>CAVWSB010000011.1:0-2733829 GCA_963757565.1 uncultured Alphaproteobacteria bacterium | reverse complement strand
CTGGACGCGAAGGGACGCGTCTCGATCCCGGCACCTTACCGCGCGGTGCTGGCGCGCGATGGCTTCGACGGACTCTATTGCTATCCGGCGCTGGACCAGCCGGCCGTGGATGCGGGCGGCAATGCGCTGCTCGCCGAGATCGAGACGCTGATCGCGCGCTTTCCGCCCTATTCGGACGAGCGCGACGCCTTCACGCTCTCGCTCTACGGCACGAGCGAGACCTTCAAGATCGACGGCGAGGGCAGGGTGATCCTCTCGGACGCGCTGAAAGCGCATGCGGGGATAGCGGACGCGATCGCCTTCGTCGGCCTGGGACACAAATTTCAGATCTGGGAGCCTGGACGCTTCCGCGCGCAGCTCGCGGAGGCCACCGGGACGGTGCGCGCGCTCAAGAAGCAACTCGGCTCCCAGGTGGCGGCGCACGACGCGCAAAAAGCACGGGAATGATGGCGGGCAGCGATGGCAACGCGCTGTCGCTGGCGGACTGGCCCGTCACGTTCCCGTGCTCGGCCGCCAGGTCGGTGAGTATCTCAAGCGCGCGATGGCGGCGTCTATGATCGACGGCACGTTCGGCGCCGGCGGGCACACGCGCGCCATTCTTGAGCGCCGGCACGCGGGTGATCGGCATCGACCGCGACCAGAGCGCGGTCGCGGGCGGCTTCGCGCTTGTCGAGGAAGCCGCGGGCCGGCTCGACGCTGGTCGAGGATCGCTTCGCCAATCTCGACGCGGTGGCGCAGAGTCTCGGGCATGACGCGGTCGATGGCGTGCTGCTCGATCTCGGCGTCTCGTCGATGCAGCTCGATCAGGGCGAGCGCGGCTTCTCGTTCCGCCATGACGGACCGCTCGACATGCGCATGGGCGGCGACGGCCCGAGCGCGGCCGATCGTCGTGAACACGCGCGTCCGAGCGCGATCTCGCGCGCATCATTGCGACGCTCGGCGAGGAGCGCTTCGCGCGCGCCGATCGCGCGCGCGATCGTCAAGGCGCGCGGCGAGGCGCCGATCGCGACCACGCGCGCGCTCTCCGCCGCCATCGGAACGGTGTCTGCGCCAGCGGCCGGGCGAGATCCATCCGGCGACGCGCACGTTCCAGGCGCTGCGCATCTTCGTCAACGACGAGCTCGGCGAACTGGTCGACGGCGCTGGCGGCGGCCGAGCGCATGCTGAAGCCCGGCGGCCGGCTCGTCGTGATCTCGTTCCACTCGCTGGAAGACCGCATCGTGAAGACGTTCTTCGCCGAGCGCGGCCACGCAGGCGGCGGCTCGCGCCATCGCGCCCGAAGTCGCACGCGCCGCGCCGAGCTTCGCATTCTGACCGAAGCCCCGTCGTCGCTGACGACGCCGAGATTGCCGAAAATCCGCGCGCGCGCTCGGCCAAGCTGCGCGCCGGCGAGCGCACCGACGCGCCGCCGCTCAGGTCCGATCTCGCGCCTCTGCTGCCGCGGCTGCCGGCGCTCGACGACGTGATGCGGAGGCCGCTGATGCTGCTGCGCATCCTTCATCTCGTGGTGATCGCCGCGCTCGTGCTCGCGGCGGCCGATGTCTACAAGATCAAATACGAGTCCACGCTGCAGGCGCAGGGCGTCGTCAAGATGCGCGCCGACGTCCGGCGCGAGCAGGACGCGATCGAGGCGTTGCGCGCCGAATGGGCGAAGCTCGAACGCCCGGACCGCGTGCAGGATCCTGACGCACCGCCACCTGCAGCTCAAGCCGCTCGATCCGCGCCAGTTCGACGCGCTCGACCGCCTGCCCGAGCGGCCGAAGGAGATCGTGCCGCCCGACACCGCCGATCCGATCGGCGCGGTGATCGAGGCCTCGAAGACGCCCGATACCGTGACCGGCACGCGTGCCAAGCTCAGACTGCCGCGCTCGCAAGCTGCGCCGAGCCTTCCGGCCCTCGGCCTGTGCACCGCCGCGCTTCCGCGCGAACCGCACGCCCGCCGCAGCGAGCCGCTGCGCCGCCACCGTGCGCCAGCGCGTCGTGCAGGCGCTGCTCTACGGCGAAGTCGACCGCGACGCGAAAGCGCGCGCCCGCGTCGGCCTCGCGATCTTCGCTGTTCGCGAGCGTCTACGGCGTGATCGCCGGCCGGCTGGTTCTGCACGCGCTGACTCCGGACAGCCACGTCGCGCGCCGCGGATCGGCGGCGATGCGGTCGCGACCGCGCGGCCCGACATCTCGACCGCAGCGGCGACGTGCTGGCGACCGATGTGCCGGCATCGTCGCTGTTCGGCGAGCCGCAAGCCGCTTATCGACGTGGACGAGGCGGTCGAGCTGCTGACCGCGGTGCTGCCCGACCTCGACGCCAAGGAGGCGCGCGACCGTCTCGCCAACCGCAAGCGCAGCTTCGTCTGGCTCAAGCGCGAGATCACGCCGAAGCAGCAGAAGGACATCTACAAGCTCGGCCTGCCGGGCATCGGCTTCCTGCACGAGAACAAGCGCACCTATCCGAACGGCGCCGAGGTCGCGCACCTGATCGGGCTGGTCAACGTCGACAACCAGGGCATCGCCGGAATCGAGAAGTGGCTCGACAGCAACGGGCTCGCGGCGCTGCATGCGGCGGGCCTCGCGACCGACCGGCTGCAGGAGCCGGTGCAGCTCGCGCTCGATCTGCGCGTGCAGCACGCGATGCGCGACGAACTCGTCGCGGCGCGCGACAAGTTCAAGGCCAAGGCGGCGGCCGGACTTGTCACCGACGTGCGCACCGGCGAGATCGTCGCGATGGTGTCGGTGCCGGACTTCGATCCGAACAATCCGAAGGAAGCGAACGACCCGACCCGCATCAACCGGCTGACCACCGGCGTGTTCGAGATGGGCTCGACCTTCAAGGCGCTGACGCTTGCGATGGGGCTCGACTAGCGGCAAGTATCAACCTGAACTCGATGCTCGATGCGCGCGCGATCGCTGCGCTACGGCAAGTTCGCCATCCACGACTATCACGCGCAGCACCGCGTGCTGTCGCTGCCGGAGGTGTTCACCTATTCGTCCAACATCGGCACGGCGAAGATCGCGCTCGGCATGGGCGTCGAGCACCACAAGGCGTTCCTGAAGAAGATCGGCCAGCTCGACCGGCTCACGCACCGAGCTGCCCGAGAGCGCGATGCCGATCGTGCCGAAGCGCTGGGGCGAGCTGAACACGATCACGATCGCGTTCGGCCACGGCCTGTCGGTCGCGCCGCTGCAGGCCATGATGGCGGTCGGCGCGCTGATGAACGGCGGCCTGATGATCCCGCCGACCTTCCTGAAGCGCACGCGAGGAAGAGGCGCAGAAGCTCGCCGTGCGGGTGATCAAGCCCGAGACCAGCGTGATGATGCGCTACCTGATGCGGCTCAATGCCGAGAAGGGCTCGGCGCAAGAAGGCCGACATTCCCGGCTACTACGTCGGCGGCAAGACCGGCACGGCCGAGAAGGTCGTCAACGGCCGCTACTCCAAGACCAAGCTGCTCACCACGTTCATGGCGGTGCTGCCGGCCGACAAGCCGCGCTATCTCCTCACTCATGATCGACGAGCCGCAGGCGATCCCGGAGACGCACGGCTACGCGACGTCGGGCTGGAACGCGGCGCCGACCGCCGCCAAGATCATCGCGCGCATCGCGCCGATGCTCGGGCTCGAGCCGCGCCTCGACCTGCCGCCGGCGGACCAGATATCTGCTGGCGAATACTGCGCAAGCGACGGCTGGCGCGTTCATGCTGACCATATCCGCCCGAATCAGGCGCCGGGCGCGATTTCGTGAAACTCAGCTGAACTCATTGGACAAGACGGACGATTCGATCCGCGCTTTGGCGCGCTCGACGTCGACGGACAGCCCGGCGGACAGCCGCAAGGTGAAGCCGGGCGACCTGTTCGTTGCGGTGCCGGGCACGAAGGCGGACGGGCTCGACGTTCGTGCCGCAGGCGCTCGGCGCCGGCGCGGTCGCCATCATGGCGGACGCGCGCCGGAGACGCTTTGCCGGAGGCGTCGCGTTCGTGCAGGCCGCAAATGTGCGCCGCGCGCTTGCGCTGTGCCGCCGCGCGGTTCTATCCGCGCCAGCCCGGCACCATCGCGGCGGTGACCGGCACGAGCGGCAAGACCTCGGTTGCGGCGTTCACGCGCCAGATCTGGGCGGCGCTCGGACAGCGAGGCAGCCAGCATCGGCACCATCGGCCTGGTCACGCCGAAGGAGACAGTCTACGGCTCGCTGACCACGCCCGATCCGATCGAGCTGGCGCGCACGCTCGATCGTCTGGCCGAAGACGGCATCACGCATCTCGCGATGGAAGCGTCCTCGCACGGGCTCGACCAGCATCGCCTCGATGGCGTGCGCGTGACCGTCGGCGGCTTTACCAACCTGTCGCGCGATCACATGGACTATCACGCGACCGTCGAGGCCTATCTCGCCGCGAAGCTGATCCTGTTCGAGCGCATCGTCGCTGCCGGACGGCGCGGCGGTGATCGGCGCCGACAACGCGCATGCGGACTGGCGGTGTCGCGGCCGCGACGGAACGCGGGCCTGCGCGTGCTCACGGTCGGGCGCGGCGGCACGCGCATCCGGCTTGCGGAGAGCGAGATCGACGGCTTCTCGCAGACGCTGCAGCTCGAGCACGCGGGCAAGTCGCTATCGCGTGCGGCTGCCGCTGGTCGGTGCGTTTCAGGTCGAGAACGCGCTGGTCGCGGCCGGCATGGCGATCGCGACCGGCAGCGATCCGGCCGCGGTGTTCCACGCGCTCGAAGGGCTCGAAGGCGCGAAAGGCCGGCTCGAGCTGGTCGGCCAGCGCAACGGCGCGCCGATCTTTGTCGACTACGCGCACAAGCCGGACGCGCTCGCCAAGGCGCTCGACGCGCTGCGGCCTTACGCCAAGCGCAAGCTCGTCGTGGTGTTCGGCGCCGGCGGCGACCGCGATCAGGGCAAGCGGCCGCTGATGGGCGAGATCGCGGCCGAGAAGGCCGACACCGTGATCGTCACCGACGACAATCCGCGCAGCGAAAATCCCGCCGCGATCCGGGCGGCCATCCTGGCGGCGGCACCCGGCGCGACCGAAATCGGCGATCGCGGCGAGGCGATCCGCCGCGCGGTCGCCGCACTTGCAGCCGGGCGACGTGCTGCTGGTTGCCGGCAAGGGCCATGAAAGCGGCCAGATTGTCGGCGACGCAGATATTGCCGTTCAGCGACCACGAGGCGGTCGCCGCCGCGCTCAAGGAGAAGGTCGCGTGAGCGAGCCGCTCTGGACCCTCGACGCCATGGCGGCCGCCATGACGGCCGCAGCGCGCGGGCGCGCTGCCGGCAGGCGTGCCGGGCCTTTCGATCGACACGCGCACGCTTCAAGGCCGGCGAGGCTTTCTTCGCCATCCAGGGCGAGAACCGCGACGGGCATGACTTCGTCGCAGCCGCGCTGAAGGCCGGCGCCGGGCTTGCGGTCGTGGCGCAAGGCGAAGCGTCGGCGCGATGCCGAAGGACGCGCCGCTGCTGCTGGTCGATGACGTGCTCGCAGCGCTGAACGATCTCGCGAAAGCTTCGCGCGCGCGCTCGAACGCGAAAATCGTCGCCGTCACCGGCTCGGTCGGCAAGACCGGCACCAAGGAGGCGCTGCGCCTCGTGCTCGGCACGCAAGGCGAGACGCATGCGTCGGCCGCCTCCTACAACAATCACTGGGGCGTGCCGCTCTCGCTCGCGCTGCATGCCGCAGTCCGCGAAGTTCGGCGTGTTCGAGATCGGCATGAACCATGCGGGCGAGATCACGCCGCTGACGCAGCTCGTGCGCCCGCATGTCGCGATCGTCACCACCATCGCGCCGGTGCATCTGGAATTCTTCGGTACGCTGGACGCGATCGCCGACGCGAAGGCGGAGATTTTTCTCGGGCGTCGAGCCGGGCGGCGCAGCCATCATCAATGCCGACGTCGCCGCAGTTCGCACGTCTTGCCGCCGCCGCGCAGGCGGCCGGCGTCGAAGCAGATCGTCTCGTTCGGCGAGCGAAAGCGCGGACGCGCGCGCGCTCAAAGTCTCGCTGCAGGCCGAGACCTCGACCGTGCAGGCGAGCATCCTCGGGCACGACGTGACCTACAAGCTCGGCGCGCCGGGCCGCCATGTGGTCGACAATTCGCTCGCGGTGCTCGCCGCCGCGCATCTGCTCGGCGCGGACCTTGCGCTTGCGGCACTTGCGCTCGTCCGACCTGAAGCCGCCGGCCGGGCGCGGCGAACGCGTGATGCTCGATCTGCCGGGTGGCAGCGCGTCCTGCTGATCGACGAAAGCTACAACGCGAATCCCGACCTCGATGCGTGCCGCGCTCGCGCTGCTCGGGCAGGTGCCGATGCAGGGGCTCGGCCGCCGCATCGCGGTGCTCGGCGACATGCTGGAGCTTGGGCCCGAAGGCTCCGACGCTGCACGCCGCACTCGCCGACGCGGTGGTCGAAAATGCGATCGATCTGGTCTACTGCGCCGGTCCGCTGATGAAATCGCTCTGGGATGCGCTTCCCTCCGAACGCCGCGGTGGCTATGCGGACACGTCCGCCGCGCTCGAGCCACGATGTGCTCGGCGCGATCGCGGCGGGCGATGCCGTGATGGTGAAGGGCTCGCTGGGCTCGCGCATGGGGCCGATCGTCAAGGCGCTCAAGCGCCGCTACGCGACACACGCCGAACAGGCGCTCTCAAGGTTGAACAATGCTGTATTGGCTTGCCGATTTCTCCGGCACGATTTCGGCCTTCAACGTCTTTCGCTATCTGACCGTGCGCACGGGCGGCTCGACTGATCACGGCGCTGATCTTCGTGTTCCTGTTTGGGCCATGGATCATCGATCACTTGCGGGTGCGGCAGGGCAAGGGCCAGCCGATCCGCGAGGACGGTCCCGCGTCGCATCTCGTCTACCAAGCGCGGCACGCCGACCATGGGCGGGCTGATGATCCTGTCCGGCGTCACGGTCGCGACCGTGCTGTGGGCGAACCCGGCTAACCCTTATGTCTGGATCGTGCTCGGCGTGACGCTCGCGTTCGGACTGGTCGGCTTCTACGACGATTATCTGAAGGTGACGAAGCAGACGCATGGCGGATTCGCCGGCCGCGCCGCGGCTCATGATCGAGGCACTGATCGCGGCGGCGGCCTGCTTCGCGATCGCGTCGCTCGGGCGACCGCCGTTCGCGACCTCGCTGACGTTTCCGCTGTTCAAGGAACTGGTCTTCGATCTCGGCTGGTTCTTCGTCATTTTCGGCGCGTTCATCATCGTCGGCGCCGGCAATGCGGTGAACCTGACCGACGGCCTTGATGGCCTTGCGATCGGCCCGGTGATGATCGCGGCCTTGAGCTTCGGCGTTCATCGCGTATCTCGCCGGCAACGCGGTCTATTCGGACTACCTGCAGATCCATTTCGTGCCTGGCGCAGGCGAACTGATGGTCCTGTGCGGCGCCGTGCTCGGCGCGGGACTGGGCTTCCTCTGGTTCAATGCGCCGCCGGCCTCGATCTTCATGGGCGACACCGGCTCGCTCGCGCTCGGCGGCCTGCTCGGCTCCGTCGCGGTCGCCACCAAGCACGAGATCGCGCTCGCGATCATCGGCGGGCTGTTCGTGCTCGAAGCTGTCTCGGTGATCGTACAGGTGATCTCGTTCAACTCACCGGCAAGCGCGTGTTCCGCATGGCCCCGCTGCATCATCATTTCGAGCAGAAGGGCTGGACTGAGCCGCAGATCGTGATCCGCTTCTGGATCATCTCGATCGTGCTGGCGCTTGCCGGCCTCTCGACCCTCAAGCTGCGATGATTCCGCTCACGTCCTTCGCGGGCAAGAAGGTCGCGCTGTTCGGGCTCGGCGCGTCCGGCCTGGCGAGTGCGAGCGCGCTGCTTGCGGGCGGCGCGGAGGTGGTGGCGTTCGACGACACCGAGGCGAGCGTCGACAAGGCGCGCTCTGCCGGCATCCCGGTATCCGACCTGCGCGGCATCGACTGGAGCAGGATTTCCGCGCTGGTGCTTGCGCCGGGCGTACCGCTGACCCATCCGGCGCCGCACTGGACCGTTGGCCTCGCGCGCAACGCCGCTGTCGAAGTGATCGGCGACATCGAGCTGTTCTGCCGCGAGCGGCGCATCACCGCGCCGGATGCGCCGTTCATCGCCATCACCGGCACCAACGGCAAATCCACCACCACGGCGCTGATCGCACATCTGCTCGCGAGCGCGAACTACGACGCGCAGCTCGGCGGCAATATCGGCACCGCGATCCTCTCGCTTGCGCCGCCGGCGCCGGGGCGCGTGCACGTCATCGAGTGCTCGTCGTTCCAGATCGATCTTGCGCCCTCGCTCGATCCCTCGATCGGCATCCTGCTTAACGTCACCGAGGATCATCTCGATCGCCACGGTACGATCGCGAATTACGCGGCGATCAAGGAGCGGCTCGTCGCGGGCGTGCAGCCGAGCGGCACCGCGATCGTCGGCGTCGACGACAATTATTGCCAGGCCATCGCCGACCGCATCGGGCGCGCCGGCAAGCGCATCGAGCGCGTCTCGGTGCGCCGTCCGCTCTCCGATGGATTTTATATCGAGGGCGACCGGGTCATGCGTGCGGCGGGCGGCAACGCGCGCCCGGTGGTCCACATCGGCGGGATCGGGTCGCTGCGTGGTGCGCACAACGCGCAGAACGCCGCCTGCGCGACGGCCGCCGGCCTCGCGCTCGGGCTTTCGGCAGACGCGATTCAGAAAGGGCTCATGTCGTTTCCTGGGCTCGCGCACCGCATGGAGCAGGTCGGCCGCCGAGGTCGCGTGCTGTTCGTCAACGACTCCAAGGCCACCAATGCGGACGCGGCCGCGCGCGCTCTTGCGAGCTTCACCGACATCTATTGGATCGCCGGTGGCAAGGCCAAGACCGGCGGCATCACCTCGCTTGCCGGCTATTTCCCGCGCATCCGCAAGGCCTACCTGATCGGCGAGGCAGCGGATGAATTCGCCGCTACGCTGGAGGGCAAGGCGCCGTTCGCGGTTGCCGGGACGCTCGACCGCGCGGTCGAACTTGCGGCCGCAGAGGCGGCGACTTCGGATGCGAAGGAGCCGGTGGTGCTCCTCTCTCCCGCCTGCGCTTCCTATGACCAGTTCCGCAATTTCGAGATCCGCGGCGCGGCGTTCCGCGATGCCGTGATGCAGCTGGAGGGCGTGACGGGCGCGTAATTCTCTCAATCGTCATCGCCCGCGAAAGCGGGCGACCCAGTAATCTCAGGGCATAGCGATTGCGGGATAAAGGTCGTCCCAATTGGGATTCTGCTTCTCGATCAATTCAATTTTCCACGCGCGATTCCATTTCTTCAGTCGCTTCTCGCGCTTGATTGCGGATTCGGCCGTCGCGTGCTGTTCGTAATAGACAAGCCGGTGGACGCCGTACTGGCTGGTAAATCCGGGAATGAGATCGGCCCGGTGCTCATAAACGCGGCGGACAGATCGTTGGTGACGCCGATATAGAGCGTGCCACTGATGCGGCTGGCGAGGATGTAAACCCAGTAGGATCGCTCGACGGGCATGCGTTTAAACGCGCGGACGGTGTGTACTGGGTCGCCCGCTTTCGCGGGCGATGACGAACGCGAGAGTCATGATTCGCGCGGCAGAATCCTGTCCCGTTAATCTTTCGTCAACCATGGCCGGGGAGTGTAGCGCGGGGGTTTCCCGCGCCCGGACCGGAGCCGTTTCATGATCTCGCGCGTCGAACGCACGCGGTTCGCCAGCTGGTGGTGGACCGTCGACCGGCTGATGCTGGCGGCGATCGCCGTGCTGATGATGACCGGCATCGTGCTCTCGCTCGCCGCAAGCCCGGCGGTGGCGACGCGCATCGGGCTCGATGCGTTCTATTTCGTGAACCGCCACGCGATGTATCTCGCGCCGACACTGGTCGTGATGATCGGCGTCTCGTTTCTGTCGCCGCGCTCGATCCGGCGGCTCGCGCTCGTCGTGTTTCTCGTCGCGCTGGCAATGACGGTCGCGACATTGTTCATCGGCGCCGAAGTGAAGGGCGCGCGGCGCTGGATCGTGCTCGCGGGCGTCAACATCCAGCCCTCCGAATTCGTCAAGCCGGCATTCGTGATCCTGATCTCGTGGCTGTTCGCCGAATCGACGCGCAAGGCCGACATGCCGGCGAACACGCTGGCGCTCGGCCTGCTTGTCTCCGTCATTGGCGTCCTGGTGCTGCAGCCGGATTTCGGACAGACCATGCTGATTGCGCTTGTGTGGGGCGCGCTTTTCTTCATGGCCGGGATGCGCATGATCTGGGTGCTCGGCCTCGCCGGCACGGCGGCCATCGGCCTGCTCGGCGCCTACGCGCTCGTCCCGCATGTGCGCGCGCGCATCGCGCGCTTCATGGACCCGTCGTCTGGCGACAACTACCAGGTCGGCAACGCGGTCGAGTCTTTCGTGCGTGGCGGCTGGTTCGGGCAGGGACCGGGCGAGGGGACCGTGAAGCGCATCCTGCCTGACAGTCACGCAGACTTCGTGTTCGCGGTCGCGGCGGAGGAGTTCGGCATCGTGTTATGCCTCGCGCTGGTCGCGCTGTTCTCCTTCATCGTGATCCGCGCGCTGCAGCACGCATTCCGGGACCATGATCCGTTCACCCGCTTTGCGACCGCCGGCCTTGCGATTCTGTTCGGGACGCAGTCCGCCATCAACATGGCGGTAAACCTGCATCTCATTCCGGCGAAGGGCATGACGCTGCCCTTCATCTCCTATGGCGGCTCGTCGATGATCTCGATCGCCTACGGCATGGGCATGCTGCTCGCATTGACGCGCGAGCGGCCGCGCATCGTGCTGCCGGAAAAAGCGGTTGAGCGGCTGCCGCCCGAATACCGGACCGCCTGATGGCGGCCGAGCCGCTCGTGCTGCTCGCGGCCGGCGGCACAGGCGGGCATTTGTTTCCGGCGCAAGCTCTGGCCGAGGCGCTACGGCGGCGTGGAGTCGTGATCGATCTTGCGACCGACGAACGTGCGACGCGCTACGGTCACGACTTTCCGGCGCGCGCCACGCACGTGATCCCGAGTGCGACCATCCGCGGCCGGGACCCGTTCTCGCTGCTGAAGACTGGCGGGGCGCTGACGCTGGGCGGTGCAAAGGCATGGGCGCTGCTCGGCCGCATCAAGCCGGCTGCTGTCGTCGGTTTTGGCGGCTATCCGACCCTGCCACCGGTTTTCGCCGCGACGCTGCGGCGCATCCCGACCGTGATCCACGATGCCAATGCCGTGATGGGGCGGGCGAACAGAATGCTGGCACCGCGGGTCTCCGCGATTGCGACGAGCTTTCCCGGCATCACTCTCGATGCGGCTCTCGCCGCGAAAGTGACGATGACGGGTAATCCGGTTCGCCCGATGGTGCTGACGGCCGCGCTACAGTCTTATGCGGCGCCTGTGCCGGGCGGCACGTTCAATCTGCTGGTCACCGGCGGCAGCCAAGGCGCGCGCGTGATGGCCGACATCGTGCCGTCCGCAATCGAGCAACTGTCAGCGGAGGTTCGCGCGCGGCTCGCCATCGTTCAGCAAGCGCGCGGCGAGGACGAGACGCGCGTGCGCGAGGCCTATGCGCGGCTCGGCGCGAAGGCCGAAGTCGCGCCGTTCTTCGCCGACCTGCCGGCGCGCATTGCGGGCTCGCACCTGATCGTATCGCGCTCCGGCGCCTCCACGGTCGCGGAGCTTGCCGCCATTGGCCGGCCGTCGATTCTGGTGCCGCTGCCGGGCGCGCTAGACCAGGACCAACTCGCCAATGCGAACGTGCTGGCGAAGGCGGGCGGCGCGCTCGTGCTGAAACAGGACGATTTCACCCCGGAGCGTCTCGCAAGCGAGATCACGACACTTGCGACAGACCCGGCGCGGCTTTCTACGATGGCGGCGGGTGCCAGGTTCGCCGGTGTCCTCGATGCAGCGGAACGACTCGCCGATCTGGTGTTGCGCGTGGCGAATGTGATACCGCCTGCGCGGTAATTCGCGCGGGGAATCCTTCATGAAGCTGCCGACCGATATCGGCCCTATCCATTTCGTCGGCATCGGCGGCATCGGCATGAGCGGCATCGCCGAGGTGCTGATGAATCTCGGCTACACGGTGCAGGGTTCGGACGCCTCCGATTCGGCCAACGTGAAGCGCCTGCGCGACAAGGGCGCCAGGGTGGTAGTCGGGCACACGGCGGAGAATCTCGGCAATGCCGAGGTGGTCGTCGTTTCGACCGCGATCAAGCGCGATAACCCTGAACTAGCTGCAGCGCGCGCCAAGCGCCTTCCGGTGGTGCGCCGTGCCGAAATGCTCGCCGAACTGATGCGGCTCAAGCGTTGCGTCGCGATCGGCGGCACGCACGGCAAGACGACAACGACTTCGATGGTGGCGACCCTGCTTGATGCCGGCGGCTTCGACCCGACGGTGATCAATGGCGGCATCATCAACGCGTACGGCACCAATGCGCGGCTCGGTGCGGGCGACTGGATGGTGGTCGAGGCAGACGAGTCCGACGGCACGTTTTTGAAGCTTCCGGCGGATGTGGCGATCGTCACCAATGTCGATGCCGAGCATCTCGATCACTTCAAGACCTTCGCGGCGGTGCAGGACGCTTTTCTGGCCTTTATCGAGAACGTGCCGTTCTACGGCTTCGCCGTAATGTGCACCGATCATCCGATCGTGCAGCGGCTTGTCGGCCGCGTGGAGGATCGCCGCATCATCACCTACGGTGAGAACCCGCAGGCCGACGTGCGCCTCTCCGGGTTGGATCATGCGGGCGGCGCGTCGCATTTCTCGGTGCTCTTTCGCAATCGCGCCGGCGAGACTGTGCACACGATTTCCGATCTCGTGCTGCCGATGCCGGGGCGGCACAACGCGCTCAATGCGACCTCCGCGGTTGCGGTCGCGCATGAGCTCGGCATTCCGGACGACGCGATCCGTAAGGCGCTCGCGAATTTCGGCGGTGTGCGGCGGCGCTTCACGCGCGTCGGCGAATGGAATAGCGCGATCATTATCGACGATTACGGCCATCACCCGGTGGAGATCGCCGCGGTGCTGCGTGCCGCACGCGAGTCGACCAAGGGCCAGGTGATCGCCGTGGTTCAGCCGCATCGCTATACGCGCCTGCAATCGCTGTTCGAGCCATTCTCGACCTGCTTCAACGATGCGGACGCAGTGATCGTCGCCGACGTCTACGCGGCCGGTGAGGCGCCAATCGACGGTATCGATCGCGATCATCTGGTGGCGGCGATCCGCGCCCGCGGCCATCGTCAGGTCATCCCGCTGCCGGGGCCGGGCGCACTCGCCGGCCTGGTAAAGGGCCTCGCCAAACCGGGCGACTACGTTGTGTGCCTCGGTGCGGGCTCGATCACGCAATGGGCTTACGCGCTCCCCGGCGAGTTGAAGGCGCTGGTGTAGGGCGCGATGGACGATATCGTCCCGTCGCTGAAATCCCGCCTTCCGCAGTTGCGCGGTCGGCTGCTGGCGAACGAACCGCTCGCACCGCTGACCTGGTTTCGCGTTGGCGGGCCCGCACAGGCGCTATTATTGCCTGACGACGAGAGCGATCTTTCATACGCGCTCGCCAACCTGCCGCGCGCGATTCCCGTGACGGTGATCGGACTCGGCTCGAACCTGATCGTACGAGATGGCGGCGTTGAAGGCGTCGTCGTCCGGCTCGGGCGTGGTTTCAACGGGATTGCTGCCGAGGGCAAGCGCGTGCGCGCCGGAACGGCGGCGCCGGACCAGCGCGTCGCGAAGGCCGCGCAGGAGGCTGGGGTCGCGGGACTCGCGTTCCTGCGTGGGATTCCGGGTGCGATCGGCGGTGCGCTACGCATGAATGGTGGCGCCTACGGCGCTGAAACCAAGGATATTCTGGTCGAGGCGCGGGGTATCGACCGCGCCGGCACGATCCGCACCTATTCCAATGCCGACATGCATTTCGGCTACCGCCATTGCGGTGTGCCGGATGATGTCATCTTCACCGAAGCCCTGTTCGAGGGCATGTCGGGCGATCCGGCCGCGATCGCGGCCGAGATCGACAAGATCACGCAGGCGCGCGAGACGACGCAGCCGGTGAAATCCCGTACTGGCGGTTCGACCTTCAAGAACCCGCCCGCGCAAAAGGCGTGGCAGTTGATCGATGCCGCGGGCTGTCGCGGGCTCGTCGTCGGCGATGCGCAGGTCTCCGAACTGCACTGCAATTTTCTGATCAATCGCGGCAACGCGACCGCGGCCGACATCGAGAACCTCGGCGAGGAAGTGCGCCGTCGGGTACGAGAACAAAACGGAATCGAACTGGAGTGGGAGATCAAGCGAATCGGCCACAATTCTGTAGCGTAAACCGCACAAATCAGATTCCTTGGTCCCCGTGTGATTCTCGCGCGTGGCACGCGCGCGTGTTCGTTTGCAGAAGGGGCGCTCCGGCGGATGGCGGGCAAGCACGTGGCTGTCCTGATGGGTGGCTGGTCGGCCGAGCGCGAGGTGAGCCTGCGTTCCGGGAAGGCCTGCGCCGAAGCACTGGAGACCAAGGGATACCGCGTCACCAAGATCGACGTCGGGCGCGATATCGCGACCGTGCTGCAAACCCTCAAGCCCGACGCCGCGCTGAATGTCCTGCACGGCCGGCCGGGCGAGGACGGCACGTTGCAAGGTATCCTCGAAATTGTCGGCGTGCCCTACAGCCATTCGGGCGTGCTGGCTTCGGCAATGGCGATGCAAAAGGATCTCGCCAAGCAGGTGATGAAGACAGCCGGGGTGCCGGTACCCGGTGGGAAAATCGTTTCCCGCGAGGCTGCCGCCAAAGAGCATGTGCTGGAACGTCCCTATGTTCTCAAGCCGAACAACGAAGGTTCCAGCGTCGGGGTGTTCATCGTCACCCAGGCTCACGATCACCCGCCGCAGGAGTTGACCCGGGACGACTGGCAGTTCGGCGATACGCTGCTGGCCGAGCCGTTCATCGCCGGCAAGGAACTCACCTGCGGCGTGATGGGCGACAAGGCGCTCGATGTGATCGAGGTCCAGCCGACGGCGCGTTTCTACGACTACGAAGCCAAGTACGCCCCGGGCGGATCCACACACCTCTTGCCCGCGCCAATTTCACACTTTGTTTACCAAGAGGTCCGAAGACTAGCGATTGCGGCTCATCGCGCACTCGGTTGCCGGGGTGTGAGCCGCGCGGATTTTCGCTGGGACGATGCTGTCGAAGGGACGGGGGGACTAGTCTGTCTCGAGGTCAACACGCAACCCGGAATGACCGAGACCTCGCTGGTGCCGGAGATGGCGGCGCACGCGGGTATTTCTTTCGCTGAGCTGGTGCAATGGATGGTCGAGGACGCCTCGCTCAATCGGTAACGCGGTTTCTGCCGCGTCGCCGGGCCGTGGGAAACCGCGGGCCGATGAGCCGTGCGCTGCGCCGCTACACGCTACCCCTCACGCATATGCATGTGCCGCGTTTCACCGGCGTCGTGGCCGGCGCGCTGTTTCTCGGCGCCGCTGCGACGTACGGCGTTGTGAGGGGCGAGCACACCGTCGACGTCGAAATGTTTCTCAAGGACGTGGGGGATTCCGCGGCGAATGCGGCCGGCATGCGTATCGCAACCGTGTCGCTCTCGGGTCAGCGCCAGGTCAGCCGCGAAGAGATCTTCGCCGCAGCCGGCGTCACAGATCATTCCTCGCTCCTGTTCCTTGATGTTGCGGCGGCGCGCGCCAAACTCGAGGCGATCCCGTGGGTCGCCGAAGCGACCGTACGCAAACTCTATCCTGACCGCCTGCAGATTACCGTGACGGAGCGGGAAGCGTTCGCGCTGTGGCAGCAACAGGGCAAGGTGTCGGTGATCGCCGCCGATGGCACGGTACTATCCGGCCGGATCGAGCAGCGGCTCGCAACGCTTCCCTTTGTGGTCGGCAATGGCGCTGCTGCGAAAGCGCGTGGTTTCCTGGCGGTGCTCGACAAGTATCCGGCCATCCGCGATCAGGTGCGGGCCTCGATCCTGGTCGCTGACCGGCGCTGGAACCTGCGCCTGAAAAGCGGAATCGACATCCGTTTGCCTGATACCGACATCGAGCAGGCGCTCGACACGCTCGCGCGCCTCGACCGCGAGAAGGGCCTGCTCAACCGCGATATCGTCGCGGTCGATCTGCGCCTCGCCGACCGCCTCACGGTGCGCCTCTCTGAGGCCGCCGCCCAGGCGCGCGAAGACGCCATCAAGAAGCTCCCCAAAAAGAAGGGGGGTGACGCGTGAACGATCTCGCGCATGGCCTCGCTCCGAAGATGCGGCCGATATCGCGCCGCCGTTCTGCGATCGTGTGCGCACTCGACATCGGCACCAGCAAGATCGTCTGCGTCATCGCGCGGCTGAAGCCGCGGTCGCCGCAGGACGTGCTGCCGCGCCGCACCCATTCGATCGACGTGCTCGGAATCGGCCACGCGCAGGCGCAGGGAATCAAGTCGGGCAGCGTGGTGGACATCGCAGCGGCCGAAGAAATGCTGCGCCAGGCGGTGGATCAGGCCGAGCGCGCGGCAGGCGTGCAGGTCAATTCGGCACTGCTCGGAATCACGGCGGGCCGCACCAAGAGCGAACTATTCGCCGCAACCGTGCACATGCAGGCGCCGACCGCGACAGACGACGACATTGAGCGCGTGCTCGCGGCCGGCAGTCATCATTCCGTGCGCGATGGCCGCGCAGTGCTCCACTCGCTCCCCATCGGCTATTCGCTCGACGAGGCCCGCGGTGTGCGCGATCCGCGCGGCATGATCGGGAACCGGCTCGGCGTGGATATGCACGTGGTGACGACGGATGTCGCCGCGGCGCGTAATCTCACATTGCTGGTCGAACGCTGCCATATCGGCGTCGAGGCGATGGTCGCGAGCCCGTATGTGTCCGGGCTGTCGGTTCTGGCCGAGGACGAGGCCGATCTCGGCGCCGCCGTGGTGGACATGGGTGCCGGCACGACGACGTTTTCCGTGTTCGCCGAGGGCCGTTTCGTCCACACCGATGGCTTCGTGGTCGGTGGCCTGCACGTCACGATGGACATCGCGCGTGGCCTGACAACGACGGTCGCGGATGCCGAGCGCGTGAAGACGCTGTTCGGCTCGGCTTTGTCCGGGCCGTCTGACGACCGCGACATGATTTCACTCACCAGCGCGGATGCCGATCCGCGCGATCCGCCGCGCGTGATTCCGCGTGCGCAACTCGTGCGTATCATCCGGCCGCGTGTCGAGGAGATCCTCGAAATGGTGCGCGACAAGCTCGCCGCCTCGCCGTTTGCCGCCGATCCGCGCGGTCGCGTCATTCTGGTTGGCGGTGCGAGCCAGCTGACCGGACTTGCCGATCTTGCGACCCACATCCTGGGCCGGCAGGTCCGTCTCGGACGCCCGCTCGGCGTTGGCGGGTTGACCGAGGCAGGACGAGGCCCGGCCTTCGCAGCCGCGGCGGGACTGCTCGTCTATCCGCAATTTGCCTACCTAGAACACTGCGAACCGCGAAAAACGCGGCAGCTGATGACGGGGACTGACGGTTACTTCACGCGGGTCGGACGATGGCTACGGGAGAGCTTCTGATGACCCTTTTCACCATCGTCACGGCCGGGCGACCGGCCAATATCGGCGGCGACACCCGCGCGTCCGCTCAGACAAGAGGCCAGCCATGACTATCAATCTGAAACTGCCCGACATCCGGGAGCTGAAGCCGCGGATCACCGTGTTCGGTGTCGGCGGTGCCGGCGGCAACGCCGTCAACAACATGATCACGGCCGGTCTGGTGGGCTGCGATTTCGTGGTCGCGAATACCGACGCGCAGGCGCTCACGCTCTCGAAGGCCGAGCGCATCATCCAGATGGGCCTGCAGGTCACCGAGGGCCTCGGTGCCGGCTCGCAGCCTGACGTCGGCCGCGCGGCCGCCGAAGAGGTGATCGACGAGATCCGCGACCACCTTGCGGGCGCCCACATGGTGTTCGTCACCGCCGGCATGGGCGGCGGCACCGGCACCGGCGCAGCGCCGGTCGTCGCGCAGGCGGCGAAGGAACTTGGCATCCTCACCGTCGGTGTGGTGACCAAGCCGTTCCACTTCGAAGGCGTGCGCCGCATGAAGGTTGCCGAAGCCGGCATCGCCGAATTGCAGAAGGCGGTCGACACGCTGCTGATCATCCCGAACCAGAACCTGTTCCGGGTCGCGAACGAAAAGACCACCTTCGCGGATGCCTTCGCGATGGCCGATCAGGTGCTTTACTCGGGCGTCGCCTGCATCACCGATCTGATGGTGAAGGAGGGTCTCATCAATCTCGACTTCGCCGACGTCCGCGCCGTGATGCGCGAGATGGGCAAGGCGATGATGGGAACGGGCGAAGCTTCGGGCGACAAGCGTGCGCTCTCGGCCGCCGAAGCCGCGATCTCCAACCCGCTGATCGACGAAACCTCGATGAAGGGCGCCAAGGGCCTGCTCATTTCCATCACGGGCGGCAAGGACCTCACGCTCTATGAGGTCGACGAAGCCGCGACCCGCATCCGCGAGGAAGTCGACTCCGACGCCAACATCATCGTCGGTGCGACCTTCGACGAAAGCCTCGACGGCATCGTGCGTGTGTCGGTCGTTGCGACCGGTATCGACGTTGCCGCGATGGCGCATCACCCGGCCAATACCCGCAACAGCGTGACGCAGGCGGTTGCTGTCGCTCCGGCAACGCAGCCGGCTCCCGTCTCGCAAGCCACACCCACGCCGGCGCCGCAGGCCGTCGCGGCAGCGTCACGTCTCGCCGAATTGACGCAGAGCTTGCGTGCTTCGACACAGCGTATGACGGAGCGTAGCAACGATCAGGGGCATCGTGCGGTCGCCCATGCTCTTTCCCATGCGCCGACCGAGTCCGCGGACCAGCCTGCCGAGGTCACCGAGGTGGAGGAAACCGCGGCTGCGCCAGTTGCCGAGATCGAGAACGTAACGATTCGCCCGATGCAGCCGAGGCCGACATTGTTCGTCGATCCGATCGCCGACGAACAGGAGCCGATGCCGCCGGCCGCGCCGCCGGAGCAACCCTTCATTCCGCCGCAGGCGGAACGTCCGGCGCTGCAACGGCCGCCCCGCATGCCGCGCATCGATGAACTGCCGATCCCGGCGCAAAATCAAATCCGGGCGCGTCAGAATGAGGCGGCCGGCGTTGTCGACAAGCCGCGGGTCTCCTTGTTGCAGCGGCTTGCCGCGGTGGGCCTCGGCCGCCGCGAGGATGAGGCACAGCAACCGCGGCAAGCCCCGGTCGGCCAACGTTCTGCTCCGCCGATGCCGAAGGCGCCTCCAATGCCTCCGCTGCCGCGGCCTCAGGAGCCGCGTCCGGAGCCGGTATCGGAGTACGCAAAGCGTGCTCAACGTCCGGCTCCTCAGGGGCTCGACGAGCATGGCCGCCAGGCGCCTGTGAATAACTCTACGGAAGACGATCAGCTTGAGATCCCCGCCTTCCTGCGCCGTCAGGCGCGTTGAGGCTCGGAGCAAGGACTACCACCGGGCGCCCCAAAAAGGGCGCCCGGTTTGCGTTAACGACTTGTTAGGTTATTGATTCGCCTCGGATTTTCTCTTTTTTGCTGTCTCGAAAACGCAGCGTTGTCACAATTACGATCAGTCCTGCTGAGATGAAGTAAAAAACTCTATAAAAAACAATAGCTTGCGATGGCGGTTCGTCTGTAACAGTCCGAGAAAAACCGTGAATTGGTCGCATTCCCGCCTGTGTTAAGCTTTTTGCGTTGGGGCGATTGGGGACACTTTAAGCTTTCGGGGACGGGCACGCGGAACTTGCCGGGAACGGCTCCAGCCTTCTGCATGCAGCATACGATCCGAAAGATTGTAACGGTGACGAGGCCCGCGTCGGGCGGGTCATCACCGAGGGGGTTGCGGACCGGGTCATGAAAGCGGGCAAACAAACCACGCTTGGGGCGCGTGCGACCATCACGGGTACCGGCGTCCATTCGGGACTTCCAGTCACTCTTACGCTTCATCCGGCCGATGCCGGAACCGGGGTGGTATTCGTCCGGCTCGATGCTGAAGGCCGGCCAGAACGCGAGATTCGCGCACACGCCCGCTACGTAACCGCCACCGAACTCGCCACCGTCCTCGGCGACGATAATTCCGGCCCCTGCGTTTCCACCATCGAGCACGTCATGGCCGCCCTGTGCGGCCTCGGGGTCGATAACGTTGTTGTCGAGATCGATGGGCCGGAAGCGCCGATCATGGACGGCAGCGCTGCCGCCTTCGTTGCGGCGATCGATCAGGCCGGAATCGTGGCGCTGCCGCAGGCGCGCCGTTTCACGAAAGTGCTCAAGCCGATTCGCGTTCAAAAGGGCAATGCGTACGGTGAATTGACGCCGTACGATCGGGGTTTCCGCGTCGATGTGACGATCGATTTTGCCCACCCGCTCATTGGCCAGCAGTCGATCGCAATGGATGTCGAAGCGACGAGTTTCCGCCGCGAAGTGGCGCGTGCGCGCACCTTCGGCTTCATGAAGGATGTCTCGAAACTGTGGAGCGCGGGCTACGCGCTTGGTGCTTCGCTCGAGAACACGCTCGTGGTCGCCGATGACCGGTTGCTCAATCCCGAAGGCTTGCGCTTTGCCGACGAATTCGTGCGCCACAAGGCGCTTGACGCGATCGGCGACCTTGCGCTCGCGGGCGCCCCGTTGCTTGGCGCCTACAAATCGGTTTGCGGCGGGCACAAGCTCAATCACGCCATTCTGTGTGCATTGATCGCCGACCCGAGCGCCTGGACGGTCGTTGAGGCGAAGGAAACCCGCACATCGCGTGTGCGCGGCCATGCCAATGCCGCCCCGGTTCCGGTCTATCGGGCGCTGTCGTAGCCCGGTTAACGAGACCTCTCACATTCCTTCCGGATTGCCTGCCTGCGGCCATAATCGCATGGCGAATAGGCCGTGTTTGCGATACAGGTTCGCCGGGCGCGGGGGCGTCCGAAACCGCCGGGGGACCAGATCCGTCGATGACGCGCGTTGAGCATCGTTCAAGGCCCTGGTGGCTCGCCATGCGCCTCGCGCGCGCTGGCGCTGATCGTCGCGCTGCTGCCCGCGTGCAGCATGTTCAACCTGTTCAACAAGGACGACGTCATCCCGGACGATCCAGCCGACAAGCTCTATAACGAGGGCTTGTTTCTCCTGAACACCCAGCACGACTACAAGCAGGCTGCGCGCCGTTTCGAGGAAGTCGACCGCCAACACCCGTATTCGGAGTGGGCGCGCAAGTCGCTCCTGATGTCGGCCTATGCGCATTATGAGGGCTTGCAGTACGACGAAACCGTGACTGCGGCGAAGCGCTACGTGACCCTGCATCCGGGCAGCCCGGATGCAGCCTACGCCCAGTTTCTGATTGCTTCGGCGTATTTCGACCAGATTCCCGATATCACGCGCGACCAGCAGCGCACTGAGAAGGCGTTGCAGGCGCTCGACGAGGTCGTGCGCAAATATCCCAATACCGAGTATGCGGCGAGCGCGAAGCAGAAAATGGAGGTCGCGCGCGACCAGCTGGCAGGCAAGGAAATGGAGACCGGGCGCTTTTATCAGAAGAAGCGCGACTACATCGCGGCCATCAACCGCTTCAAGGTGGTGATCACTCAGTACCAGACGACGCGGCACGTCGAGGAAGCGCTGATGCGCCTGACCGAGCTGTACATGACACTCGGTATCGTCAATGAAGCGCAGACCGCGGCAGCCGTTCTCGGGCACAATTTCCCCGACAGCCAGTGGTACAAAGAGTCCTATCGGCTGGTGAAGGGCGGTGGGGTTGAGCCCTATGAGGATCAGGGTTCCTGGATCAGCCGCGCCTTCAAGAAGGTCGGGCTGGGTTAGCGTCGGCCGTCGTCCTGGCTGACCGCCGCGAGAGTCGGGACGCATATCGTAAGAATTGACGTGACGCGCGGCGTTCCAAAACCGCATATTTCGTGGTTATGGATTCCGCCCGCGGGCTGGCGCCCGCGCTCCGGAATGACCAAGAGTGTTCGATGCTCTCCCGGCTCTCGATTCGCGACATCGTCCTGATTGAACGGCTCGACATCGACTATGCGGCGGGCCTCTCCGTGCTGACCGGTGAGACCGGGGCCGGCAAGTCGATCCTGCTCGATGCGTTCGCGCTCGCGCTCGGCAGTCGTGGCGATGCGAGCCTTGTGCGCCAGGGCGCGGAGCAGGGGCAGGTGACGGCGGCGTTCGACCTCGAGGCCCGGCATCCCGCGCTGGCGCTTCTTGCGGACAACGGCATCGCGACGGACGACGGCTTGATCCTGCGCCGCGTACAGCTTGCGGACGGGCGCACGCGCGCCTTCGTCAACGATCAACCGGTGAGCGTGCAGGTGCTTAAGGCGCTCGGTAGTGTGCTGGTCGAAATCCACGGCCAGCATGATGACCGCGCGATGGTCGACGTGGCGTCGCACCGGCAACTGCTCGATGCCTATGCGGGGCTTGAGGACGATGCCTTGACGGTCGGCCGCGCCTGGATTGCGCGGCGCGGCGCGGAGGAAGCGGTCGCCACGCATCGCGCACGGGTCGAGCAGGCGCAGCGCGAGGCCGACTGGTTGCGTCATGCAGTCGAGGAACTGACGAAGCTCAAGCCCGATGTCGGCGAGGAATCATCGCTCGCCGAAAGGCGCGCCATCATGATGGCGTCCGACAAGATCGCCGAGGATCTGCGCGACGCCTATGAGGCGGTGGGCGGCGAACGCTCGCCAATCTCGTCGCTCTCGGCGGCGCTGCGGCGCCTCGAACGCCGGCGGACACAGGCGCCCGCGCTGATCGATCCAGCCTCCAAGGCGCTCGACACGGCGCTGACCGCGCTTGACGAGGCGCGCACGCATCTCGACGCCGCGCTGATCGCCGCGAATCACGATCCGAACGAACTGGACCGTATCGAGGAGCGGCTGTTCGCGTTGCGCGCGGCGGGACGCAAATTCAACGTACCGGTCGACAATCTTGCGGCACTGAGTGCGAAACACGCGGCTGACCTTGCCGCCCTCGATGCAGGTGCGGCGGACCTGAAGAAGCTCGAAGCGGCCGCGCGAGAGGCCGAGGCGATTTACACGAAGGCTGCCTCGGCACTCTCGGCCGCTCGGAAAAAGGCAGCCGCGAAGCTCGACAAGGCGGTGAACGCCGAGTTGAAGCCGCTCAAGCTCGAGCGCGCACGATTTTCGACCAATATCGAAACCGGCGAGGGCGGTCCGGATGGCATCGACCGCATCGAGTTCTGGGTGCAGACCAATCCGGGCACGCGGCCGGGCCCACTGATGAAAGTCGCGTCGGGCGGCGAACTTGCTCGCTTTCTGCTGGCGCTGAAGGTGGTGCTGGCCGATCGCGGCTCCGCGCCGACATTGGTGTTCGACGAGATCGACACCGGCGTGGGCGGCGCGGTTGCGGATGCCATCGGGATGCGGCTCGCGCGGCTGGCCGGCAAGGTGCAGGTGATCGCGGTGACGCATGCGCCGCAAGTCGCGGCACGTGCCGACCGGCATTACCTCATCAGCAAGGATGCGCTCGCGCGCGGCAAGCGTGTCGCGACCAGCGTAAGCGAACTGGCGGCCGACCGGCGGCGCGAGGAGATCGCCCGCATGCTCGCGGGCGCCGAGATCACCGACGAGGCGCGCAAGGCGGCCGAGAAGCTGATCAAGCAGGCCAGTTAGCCGTGGCTCCGCGCGATGCATCCAAAATCGCAGTCGATACCCTGTCCGAAAAACAGGCCAAGGCCGAGCACGCGCGGCTCCATGCCGAACTGACAGAGCATGACAAGCGCTACTACCAGAACGACGCGCCGACGGTCACGGATGCCGAATACGACGCGCTGCGCAAGCGCTACGGCGACATCGAGCAGCGCTTTCCTGATCTCAAGACGCTCGAGAGTCTCACCCTGAAAGTCGGCTCGGCGCCGACCGGGCGCTTCGCCAAGGTGCGGCACGCCGTGCCGATGCTCTCGCTCGACAATGCGTTCTCCGAGGAAGACGTCACCAAATTCGTCGAACGCATCCGGCGTTTTCTCAAACTCGATGCCGACGAGCCGCTCGCCTTCACGGCCGAGCCGAAGATCGACGGCCTCTCGATGTCGTTGCGCTACGCGGACGCCGCTCTCGTCACCGCGGCGACGCGCGGCGACGGCGCGGTCGGCGAGGATGTCACCGCGAACATCAAGACGCTGAAGGACGTACCGCAGCATCTCAAGGGCAAGGACATTCCGGCTGTCGCCGACGTGCGCGGCGAAGTCTACATGACGAAGGCGGACTTCCTCGCGCTGAACGAGAGGCAGAAGGCGGCGGGTAAGGAGCTTTACATCAATCCGCGCAACACGGCGGCCGGCTCGCTGCGCCAGAAGGACGCGAGCATCACCGCCTCGCGCCCGCTGCGCTTCTTTGCCTATGCGTGGGGGCAGATGAGCGAACTGCCGGCGCCGACCCAATCCGGGATGCTGAAGTGGCTCGCGCACGCGGGCTTCAAGACCAACCCGCTCACCAGGGTGTGCAAGTCGGCCGAGGATCTGCTCGCGTTTCACCACGACGTAGGACTGAAGCGCGGGTCGCTCGACTACGACATCGACGGCGTCGTCTACAAGGTCGACCGGCTCGACTGGCAGGAGCGGCTGGGCTTCGTCTCGCGTTCGCCGCGCTGGGCGATTGCGCACAAATTTCCCGCCGAGCAGGCGACCACGTTGCTGAAGGATATCGAGATCCAGATCGGCCGGACCGGCGCACTCACGCCAGTCGCGAAACTTGAGCCGGTTACAGTCGGCGGCGTAGTGGTGCAAAACGCCACGCTGCACAACGCCGACGAAATCGCGCGGCTCGATGTGCGCATCGGCGACACCGTGACGATCCAGCGCGCCGGCGATGTGATCCCGCAGGTGCTCGGCATCGTGCCGGAAAAGCGGCCGAAAAGTGCGAAGCCGTATGAGTTTCCCAAGACCTGCCCCTGTCCGCTGAAAACGCCGGTGGTGCGCGAGATCAACTCGGCCGGCGAGGAGGGCGTTCGCTTCCGTTGCTCGGGCGAGTTCGCCTGCCCGTTCCAGAAAACTGAGCATTTGAAGCATTTCGTTTCGCGCGGAGCGTTCGATATCGACGGGCTCGGCGCAAAACAGATCGATTACTTTTTCGAGCAAGGCTGGATCAAGGAACCGGCGGACATCTTCACGCTCGAGGAGCGCAACAAGAAGCTCAAGCTCGAAGAGATAGAGGGCTACGGCGAGACTTCGGTGCGCAACCTGTTCGCGGCGATCCGCGAGCGGCGCGACATTTCGCTGGAGCGCTTCATCTATTCGCTCGGCATCCGCCATGTCGGTGACACGACGGCGCGCGCGCTCGCGCGCGGCTACGGCACCTGGGAGGCGTTCCACGACGCGAGCGCTGAAGGTCGCAAAGGGCGACGAGGAGACGCGCACCGAGATGGATGCGCTCGACCAGATCGGCGACACGGTGATCGAAGCGCTCGCCGCTTACTTCAAGGAGAAGCACAATCTCGGCATCGTCGAGCGGCTGACCCGGCAGGTGCGTATCCAGGAGGCCGAGAAGCCCAAGACCGATACGGTGGTGGCCGGAAAGACGGTCGTATTCACCGGCTCGCTCGAGAAGATGACACGCGAGGAGGCAAAGGCGATGGCCGAACGGCTCGGCGCGAAGACCGCCGGCTCGGTGTCGAAGAAGACCGACTATCTGGTTGCGGGGCCGGGTGCGGGCTCGAAGCTCGACAAGGCGCGCGAAGCGGGCGTTGTGGTGCTGACCGAGGATGAGTGGTTCGCGCTGATCGGGAAGAAGTAGCTACTTCCGCGCCAGCGCGAGGAACGCGATCAGCGAGCAGACGCACAGCGCCAGCACGACTGCGGCGAGCGGCATCGCGGTCGGCGCGCCGGCGAGCAGGTGGCCAACGAGTCTGCGCAGTCCCCGCGCCAAGCCCCATTTGCAGAAACCCGGTGATGCCCGCCGCGGTGCCAGCCGCCCGCGGATGCACACTGACCGCACCCGCGATGGCGTTCGGCAGCATGAAGCCGGAGGCAAAGCCGATGATCATCTGCGGAACCATGATCTGTTCAGGACCGGCCTCCGGCGCGATCACCACCCAGGCAAATCCCACGGCCGCGCCGAATACCGTGACGGCGACGCCACCGCGGATCATGGCATCCACGCCATATCGCGCCGACCACCGGCCAGCCGCGAAGTTTCCGATCATGTAGGTGAACGAGATTGCGATGAACCACACGCCGTACACGGCTGACGAACGGTGCATCATCGTGACGACGACGTGTGGTGCGCCGCCGATGAATGTAAAGAACATTGCCGAGTTGAATGCCGCGACCAGCGCGTAGCCAAGGAAGGCCGGGGTCGTCAGCAGAGCGCGCGCTTCCTCGAGCATTTGGCCAGGACCCGCGCTCGCCGCAACCGCACGCGTTTCGGGCAAGGCCACTGCCACCCAGGCGAAGACAGCAGCAGCGAACAGGCCGACGAAGACAAAGATTGCGTGCCAGCCGAACGCCGTATCGAGTGCGCCGCCGATCAGGGGCGCGATCATCGGCGCAACAACCATCGCCATGGTGACCCACCCAAGCATCGAGGCGGCGCGGTCTCGGTCGTAGAGATCGCGGATCACCGCGCGGCCGATGACGATACCTGTGGTCGCTCCGAAAGCCTGCAGCGTGCGCGCCGCGATCAAGCCACCGACCGAAGAGGCGGCAAGCGCCGAGAGGCTTGTCACGACACAGAGCGCGAGTCCTGCCAGCATCACCGGGCGGCGGCCGAAACGGTCCGACAGCGGCCCGAGCACGAGCTGCGAGACCGCCATGCCGAGCAGGAAGAGCGAGAGCGTAAGCTGGATGGTGCCGGTTTCGGCGCCGAAGGTGACGATCAGGCCAGGCATCGCGGGCGCGAGAATATTGAGCGAGAGTGGGCCGACGGCCGTCACGGCGATCAGCAGCGCAAGCAGCCGCCACGGGTGACCGCCATCGGAACGCAAGATGGACGGGCGGGAGCGATCCGGATCAAGCACGGAGCGGCTGCGTCGCAGTATCGAGCCAGCCGCGCGTGGCCGCCGCGACCAGCGGCAAAAGCTTTTCGCGTACGCGCGCGTGATAGTCGTTCAGCCAGCCGATCTCGTCCGCGGTCAGCAGCGCGGGTTCGATCGGCCGCGTATCGATCGGCGCGAAGGTCAGCGTCTCGAATGCGTTCATCGGCTTTTCGGCGCCCGCGATCGTCGCTTCCACGACCAGCACCAGGTTCTCGATGCGGATGCCGAAGGCCCCTTCCTTGTAATAGCCGGGCTCGTTCGAGAGGATCATGCCGCGCTTGAGCGCAACAGCGGTGCCGCGCTTGGAAATGCTCGCCGGACCTTCATGCACCGAGAGATAGCTGCCGACCCCATGGCCCGTGCCGTGGTCGAAGTCGATCCCGGCTTCCCACAGGTGCTGGCGCGCGAACGGATCGAGTTGCGCGCCAGTGGTGCCTTCGGGAAACACCGCGCGTGCGATCGCGATATGGCCCTTGAGAACGCGGGTGTAGCGGTCGCGCATCTCAGGCGTCGGTTGCGCCGACTGCGATGGTGCGGGTGACGTCGGTGGTCCCGTCGAGATACTGCGCGCCGCGAATCGAGCAGGAACAGCTCGTTCATGGCGATCCTGCGGTCGGTGGCGCGCGTCACGCGGTAATGCACGATGGCGCCGTTCGGTCCCGCGCCCGAGATGGTCGGGAACGAGACTTCCTTCAGCAGCCCTGTGTCGCGGCGAAACGTTTCCAGCGCCGCCACCGCGTCGATCTCGGTGAGCTTGCCGGAAGGCGCCTCGCGGTCGAACCAGGCGAGGAAGTTCGCCACCGCCGCGCCGTCGCGAATGTGCGCGGCGTGTGTGCCGGCGATCTCGGCGGCGTTCTTGATCGCCTTCATCAGCGTGATTGGATCGGCGCCGCGCGTGAGCGTCCCGCCGCCGTCGGCGATCAACCGCGTGATTGCGTGCGCGCCGGTGGAAGAATCGACCCGCACCGCCGCCTTCGCGGCGCCGAGCGCCTTGAGGTCTGCGTCGAATGCACCAGGCTCGCGCACGTCGGCAAGCCGTCTCGAGATAGTCGCGCGCCTCATTCGAGAGCTTGCGGCCATCGATGTAGATCGCGGAACGGCCCTCGCGCGGAATGCTCGCGAAGGCGAGCGGCAGTGGCGTATGCGTCGACGTCTGCGCCGCGGATGTTGAAGGCCCATGCGACATTGTGCGGGTCGGAGACGATCAGCACGTCGGCTCTTGAGCTTGGCGATTTCGGCCTGGATCCGCGCGAGCTTCTCCGCACTGTCCTCGCCGGCGAGTGTCAGGTCGCGAACGCTGACGGGCCCAAGCGGCGGGGAGGGGCGGTCCGGCCACACCGCGTCGATTGGATTGGACTCGACCGCAACAAGTTTCGCGCCCGCGGCAGCGCAGGCCTTGCCCAGCGCCTCGGCATTGTCGGCAGTGTGCAGCCACGGGTCATAACCGAATGCCGCGCCCCGCTCGAGATTTTGCTCCAGCCATTTGTCTGGCGGATTTTCGGTCAGGTGTTCGACGGCAAAGAGCGCCGTGTCGATTTGATCGCGCACCTGCAACAGATAGCGACCGTCGACGAAGATCGCTGCGCGATCCGCGAGCACGATCGCGGTGCCGGCCGAGCCGGTGAAGCCGGTGAGCCAGACCAGCCGCGCCTCGCTGGCGGGCACGTATTCGCCCTGATGGCGGTCGGCGCGCGGCACGATGAAGCCGTCCAGCTCGCGGCGTTTGAGTTCCGCGCGCAGCGCTGCGATTCGGGCAGGAGCTCGCGTGGCGCTCGTCGGCGTCCTCGAAGGTCTGAAATCGGGCCTCGTACATCGCGGCAATCTATTGAGCGCACCGGAGCGGGGCAACGGACGGGCTGGTTTGCTGTGAAATCGGGTTTGTGGCGTCTTTGTGTGCATCGCAATATGACAGGGCGATGACACAGGTCAATCATCACGCTGGGTGATACAAAAGTTTCCAAATTGTTACGTGTTCATGCGTGTTTCGCGCGACTCCCATGCGTCGTGGGTCGCTACTAAAGTCGAATAAAGCCGCTATGTTGCGTTGCAACAATATACCGAAATAAAGAGGGGAATCGACCTGACAACGCAAGAATCAGGAGACCACAATGACGACCACAACTATGCACCTTCCCGTTTCGATGCCGGCCGCCAAGGCGGCTTCGACCAAGCCGGCTTCCGCAACTCCCGCCAAGGGATTCTGGCGCTCCTTCTTTGAAGCCCTGATGGAAGCGCGCATGCGGGCCGCGCTACGCGAACTCGAGATGCACCGCAACCTTGTTCCGCAGGACGTGCTCAAGGCCGCGGGTTACACGCCGACTGCGGCAGATGACGGCGCGATGCCGTTCACACGCGCACGGTGATGCTCGCGTTGCTGATCGCTCTCGTCCCGAAGCGTTGGCGAAACCGGCACCTGAAAGGCTGAGGCGATCCCGGCCATGCGGTGTTTGCCAGCACCAGCGTCACCCACTCACCGAGTGGGATGCGCCGCACGAGCGACAGCCCGTGCGGCCGGTAGGCGGCGAGCGCGGCATTTTCCTGCGTGGCAAGCAGTCCCGAGAGAATGACTGTTGCGCCGGGCGCGAGCAACGGCCGCATCGGCCGGGCGAGCCGACGTAGCGGTTCGAGCAGGATATTGGCGAAGACGAGGTCGAACGGCGCACGCGCGACAACGCGCTCTGCCGCCAGTCCGCGCGCGTGAAGGCATTCGACCAGCGGCGCGACACGGTTGAGTTGCGCGTTTTCGCGCGCGATGCGCACGGACTTCAGGGTCGATGTCACCCGCCAGCACGCGGGCGTGAAGCGCCTTGGCGGCGGCGATCGCCAGGACGCCGGTTCCCGTGCCGATGTCGAGAATGCGGCGCGGGCGACGATCCTTCAGCAGAACATCCAGCGCCAGCAGGCACCCGCGGGTGGTGCCGTGATGGCCGGTGCCGAAGGCCAGCGCCGCCTCGATCTCGATACCGACCCGATTCGCCGTCACGGCTGCGCGGTCGTGGGCACCGTGCACGGTGAAGCGGCCGGCGAGAACCGGCTTCAGCCCGGCGAGGCTCGCTGC
Organism: uncultured Alphaproteobacteria bacterium; assembly: GCA_963757565.1. Classification (GTDB taxonomy): domain Bacteria; phylum Pseudomonadota; class Alphaproteobacteria; order Rhizobiales; family Xanthobacteraceae; genus PALSA-894. Next base: position 2,703,853 of record CAVWSB010000011.1, on the reverse strand, counting down.
AACCCAATCCTGCGGCGCGACCGTCTCGAAGGAGAGGCGGGCCGCGCAGTCCGCTCCCGCGACGTGACTCACCGTCAGCCGGACCGCCGTTTCATCTGGCGGCGTTTCAAAGTGCACTTCGAGGATCCAGTCCCCGCCGGTACCCTCGAACGCCGCAGACTGCCGCAGAGTTCAAACTGTTCGGAAAACGAATCGGCGAGATGCTTTGCCGTCGTTTGGTCGCAAACGAGTCTTGCGACGCTTGTGTGTCCGGCGATCTTCATTGGTTGACGCTTTTTTACCTTCCTTACCGGAGCGTTAACCATTTACGGATGATTCAGGCGGCATGCTAGATTCCAACAACGCGAATCAGGGCACACTCGCATGAATGTCATCGTCTTCGCGTCGCGCAAGGGCGGCTCCGGCAAGAGCACGCTGACGGCCCACCTTGCCGCGCATGCCAACCGGCCATCGCGGCGTTGCATGCTGATCGACTGCGATCCGCAAGGGTCGATTTCGCTCTGGCACAAGCTGCGCGGCACCGCAGAGCCACAGCTGCGCAACGGCACCCTGGCGGAATGAAGGAGATCGTCGAACAGGCACGCGCCGATGGCGTCGAATGGGCGTTCGTCGATACGCCGCCGAACATGTCCGGCATGGCGACCGAAGCGATGAGCCAGGCGACCCTGGTCGTCATTCCGGTTCGGCTTGCGGTGTTCGATCTCGCGGCCGTGAAGGAAACAATCGACTTCGCCCGCCAGTCGAAGAAGCCGTTCGCGCTGGTCATCAATGCGGTGCCGGCGCGCCGCGACAACATCGAGTTGCCGTTCGTCACGCAGGTGCGCGAAGTGCTCGCGAGCCTGAACGTGCCGGTCTGGGCCGGGCAGATCACGCATCGCACGATCTATTCGATGTCGCTCGAATACGGCGAGGGCGCGAAGGAGTACGACGCGGCGTCTCCGGCCGCCGCCGAGATTTCGGCGCTCTGGGGCGCGATCGACCGCTCGGTGAAGGCAATCCACGGCGCCTATGCGGGCCTCGCGATGCACCGGGTCGCCGCCTAGTCCACGCCTGTCATTCCGCGACGGCCCATCGGGCCGCCCCCGAAAATCCGAACGCAGGCCTGGTGATGCGCGAGACATCGGCTCGCGCATTGTGGTCTCATGCGCCATGGGACGCGTTTTCCGTTTTGTCGCACTCGCATGCGTAATGCTCGCGGCCCCCGCATCCGCGCAGCGCGAGACCGGTTCGCCGTCGATCTTGCGCTGGTGCTCGCGGTCGATGCCTCGGGCAGCGTCGATCAGGCACGCTTCGAATTGCAGAAGCAGGGCTATGTGGCGGCGTTCCGCCATCCGCGCGTGATCGCGCGCGATCCAGTCCGGCCCGACGCAGTCGATCGCCGTCATCATGATGCAATGGACCGGACCGGCGCTGCAGGTCATCGGCCGTGCCCTGGACGCGCATTTCCGACGCGGCATCCGCCAATGCGTTCGCCGATGCGATCGCGGCCGCGCCGCGCGCGCTGTTCGGCGGCGGCACGTCGATCTCCGGCGCGATCGACACCGCGATGGGCGCTGCTGTTCGACAATCCGTATCGGGCGGCGCGGCGCGTGATCGACGTGTCGGGCGACGGCGCGAACAATCGCGGCCGTCCCGCCGCGCCGCGCGCGACGAAGCGGTCGCGCACGGCGTCGGCATCAACGGATTGCCGATCCTCGCGCTCGAGCCCGACCTCGACCGCTACTATCGAGCAGAACGTGATCGGCGGGCCGGGCGCGTTTGTGATCGCCGCGAAGGATTTCGAGACCTTCGGCGAGGCGATCCTGAAGAAGCTGATCGCCGAGATCGCGAACGCTCCGCCAGAGCCTGCTTCCGCGCAGCACGCTTCCGCTTCCGCGCATTAGCGGCGCGCGCCTCGGCGCGCTGCTTGCTGCGCTTCTCGCGGCATTTGTCGCACTGGCAGCCGTAAGGCTTGATGTAAGCGTTGAAGTAATCCTTGCCGTAGTCGTAGGTGATCTCGTCGCCCGGCTTGATGGTCTTGGTGGCGCGGATCTTGACGCGGCGGTCGCGGATCATCGGCTCGGCAGTTTGGCCGGCAGGAATGATTGATGTAGCGCGCGATGTTCTTGCGCGAGGCGCCGTTGATGGTCCAGCGCGCGTTCACCTCGAACCAGTAGAGGTTCTCGGGCGTCTCGTCGCACTGCTTGTTGGTCATCAGCGGGCCCATATACTCGGCGATGAACTGCCGCTTCTTGATCGGTTCGGTGGCAAACGCGCCAAGCCCGGTCCGCGAGCGGCCGATCCGAAACGGATGTGCGGTTTTGCCTTTGGCTTTGCGAATGGAACGCGAGGGCATGCCGGGAATGATTGCGACATCTGTCTTGAAATCGTGAGATTGCGTTCCCTAGCTTGCGATGCGCGACAGCGGTCAACACGCAGCGCCTCTTATGACAAAAGCCTCCACAGCTTGCGCGTGGTCGCTAGGGCCTGGGAGGGAACATGCCGGGACGCGGCAACGTCGCGCGGCTGCTGCTTGCTGCGGCCGGGGCGGGTGCCGCCGAGGTATCGCGGGTCGAGACCGTGGTCGGCGCAGGCGCCGGCTCCGTGGCGGGCCTCGCGACCTTCATGTCGGCGCTGCGCGCGTCGAGTTCGGCGAGCGCGGCAAGCGGATCGACGAGGCCCCAGCCGATCTGGTCATCGCGCTTGTTGGTCCCAATCCGCGTGGCGCTCGCGGTCAAGACTTCGAGAATGGTCTGCGCATCGGCCTCCGGATGGCGTCTCCAGCAGCAGCGCCGCGACGCCGCTGACATGGGCGGCCGCGACCGAGGTTCCGGTGGTGAGCTGATAGGCGCCGGCGGGGGCCGGCACCATGACGTCTGACCCCGGGAGCCGCCAGCGCGACCTGCGCCCCCGCATTGGCGTCCTGGTAGCGCTGGTCGTTCTCATCCGTCGCGGTGACGCCGATGACATGCGGATCGGCTGCGGGATAAAGCGGCGGCGACTTCGGCCCCGCATTCCCGACCGCCGCGATCAGGATCAGCGCCTTTCTCCGAGGCGCTCTTCATCGCCAGCGCGAGGATCGGATCGTACGGACCGGCAAAGCTCATGTTGATGATGCGAGCGCCCTTGGAGATCGCCCAGTCGAGTCCCGCGATGATGTGCTGCGTGGTCGCCTGCGGCGACTGCTGCGGCCCGCTGGTGCTGAACGCATGGATGGCAAGCGTGCGGGCGCCCGGTGCGACGCCCATCAGCCGGCTTTGCGCGACGATCGCGCCCGCCATGCCGGTGCCGTGGGTGTGCGGCTTGTCCGGCTGGCCGACCGCGTCGAACTCCTCAGCGATCGCGCGCCCGAACTCCGGATGCGCACGGTCCACCTCGCGAGTTGATCACCGCAACGGTCACGCCCTTGCCGGTCGCGATCTTGTGCGCCTCGTCGAGACGCAGCTTGTTCACGACGTATTGTTCGGAGCCGCCGGTGTTCGATTGCGCGGCGGCCATCTCCTGCGCGGCCTCGTAAATATAATTCGGCTGCGAGATGATCTGCTCCGCCTCCATCGCGCGCACGACGTCGCGCGGTGCGCGGTTGCCGTCGATGCGAAAGCGCACCAGCGTGCCGCCGGTCAGCGCCGAAGGCTGCTGGCTGACGATCGTGAGATTGTGCTGCCGCGCGATCTCCTCGATCCGCTGTTGCGTGACCTCGGGCCCCCATTGGCAGACCATTTCGGTGTTGAGGAAGCGCGTCTCCGAGACCGGCGGGATGCCGGTGAAATTCCGCTCGCCGGGCAGCGGAAAGACCGGCATCCGTGCGCGCACTGCGAACATCTCGCGTTGATGGGAGAAGCGCTGCACCTGCCGCATCTGCGGGTTCGCCCCGTTCACGGCGCGCATGCGCGGGTCGCGGTTGGTGAAGCCGCGTCCTTGATTGAACCGGCCTTGATTGCCGAATCCACGGTTGCCGAAGCGCGTGTTTGGTCCGCGGTTAAGCGCATTGAAGCGCGGCGCGCGGTTGGCGAAGCCCGGGACGCGTCCGTCGGCTGCGCCTTTGGCGGCGCGCTGGTGGCGAAATTGGGCGTGCCAATTCGCTGGGGGCGGCGCACGTGGCGGCAATCAAAACGACCGCAGCCGCGACTGCGGCGCAGCGGTGCCAAAGGGTAAGGTTGCTGGCGGCTGACATCGATTTCTCGTCAGCCGGTATTTGCGCGGTAAATTACGGCGACTTTTGGGGTGCTGGCGCACCCGCCGCCGGCGTCAGAAAGGAAACAGGCTCCCGCGCGGGCGCGGCTGGTAACGATCGGCGTAAGGATCGCGATAGTCGGCGCGCGGTGCCACGGGCTGGCCGTATTGTGGCTGAGCGTAGCCAGGTTCCTGAGCGTAGTAGGGCTGTCCATATTGTGGCTGCGCGTAGACGGGCTGCTGCGCGTAGTAGGGGTTACCGTAGCCCGGCTGACTGGAGCCATAACGCGGGGCATACTGCGGCTGCTGGGGTTGCGCGTAGCCTTGGTCAACGGACTCGCCTGGCCGCGGCAGTGTTCGTTTGGCAACCGCCGGCCCGACGCCGCGCGGTGTCTCTCCGGTCAGCGTCACGGTGGTGTTGAGCACGCCGTCCTTCTGGACCAGCGCGTAGAGTTTTTCGGCATTGGCCGGTGTCAGGCGCACGCAGCCGTGCGAGGCCGGTCGACCGATATTCTTTGTGTCGAGATAGCCGTGGATCGCATGGCCCTTCTGGGTAAAGAAAATCGAGAAGGGCATCGGCGCGTCATCAAATTCCTTGGAGAAGTGATCCCTCTCCATGCGGAAGGTGCGAAATTTGCCGTTCGGCGTGTCGAAGCCGGGGCGGCCGGTCGAGACGGCCCAGTGGTAGAGCGGCCGGCCGTCCTGCGCGACGACCATTTCCTGGGTCGACTTGTCGATGGTGATTTCGACGGCGGCCTCGGCGGCCGATACGAAACCGAATGTGCAGGCCGCCAGGGCCGCCAAAGCAAGACTGTGACGCGACATAAGCTGGATTTCCCGATGCACCCCACGCCTAACGACGCTTTATGGCGACTTTTGTTTCGCGGAGGAATGGTGGGCTTTTCGGCATCCTTAATGACGCGAACGTGATTGGGGCACCGAATGGTGCCCATTTTCGCGCCGCGGCCGCGCGAGGCGTCGCCATTAACTCTCGGTTAACCATACGGCGCGAGGGTCGGCCCGCCACGATCAGGGAGTGGCTCATGAACGTCATTACGCTCGCGTCGCGCAAGGGTGGCGCCGGCAAGAGCACGCTCACCGCTCAGCTTGCAGCGCAGTGCCACATCTCGGGCAAGCGCACGATGGTGATCGACGCCGATCCGCAGGGGTCCTTGTCGCTGTGGCATTCGCTGCGCAAGGACGGCCAGCCGAAGCTGGTCACACCGGAACGCGGACTGGAGCGGGCGATCGCATTCGCGATGATCGAGGGTATTGAGTGGGTGTTCATCGACACCGCGCCGACGATGTGGGTCGTGGTGCAGGAGGCGATCCGGGCGGCGACATTGGTCCTGATCCCGGCGCGGCCGGGCTTCTTCGACTTGGCCGCCGTGCAGGAGACGGTACGGGTCGCGCGCGAACGCGATTGTCCTTATGCGGTGGTCATCAACGCCGCCCCGGTGAAGCGCGACGACAAGGAATCCGGGCTGGTGGCGCAATCGCGCGCTTATTTCGAAAGCCTGCAGATACCTGCCTGGTCGGGGCAGATCAGCCAGCGCGCTGGCTTTCAGTCGACGCTTGCGGCAGGTGCGAGCGCCGCGGAGGTCGGCCCGAACACCGCCGCCGGCTTGGAGATTGCCAAGCTGTGGAGCGCCGTGGAGCGTTCGGTCGAGGCGATCAATGCCGCCCGCTTCGAGCCCGGCACACCGGCGAATGAAGCCGGCGGGATCGGCGAGCAAGCCGCGTAGTGGCTAGACTTCGGTTCGCTTCTAGACCTTCGGTTCGCTTTCGCCGCGATCGAACACCGGAAGGTTTTTAAAATCGTCGCCATTTTCGGATGCCGGGATGTCTTCGGCTCCGTGACGCGCCGCCTCCTGCAATTCATCGAGCCCATCGACGGTCTCGTTTGCCGCGCTGCCTTCATCGTGACGGCCGGTGATTTCGCTGCGCGGCCGCCCGCCCGAGCCCGGCGGACGGATGTCATCTTCGATCGGTCCGGTCTGCGTTGCTGCCTTGGCCATCGGTTCCTCCGGTTGCTTACCAGGGAAACGATCCGGCCGGCGATGTCGTTCCGCCATAACTGGGACGAAACTAGGCGAAGCCCGCCCGCTTGAGGCGGACGATTTCCCGATCCAGGCTCTGCAGGAATGCGGAGCGGTCCTTTGGCGAAAAAGGTTTCGGACCGCCGGTGATCTCGCCCGCCGAGCGCAGACTGTCCATCAGGTTGCGGGTCGCGAGCGCCATGCCGATCGTATCCTCGGTAAACGGTTTGCCGTTCGGCGCGATGGCGACTGCGCCTGCCTTCACGGCGCGCGCCGCAAGCGGGATATCCTGGGTGATGACGATGGAGCCTTTGGCGGCGCGCTCGGCGATCCAGTTGTCGGCGGCGTCCATTCCGGCCGCGACCACGACGCGCTCGATCATGGGCTCGCGCGGCACCGCGATCGGACTGTTGCTGACCACATAGACCTTGAGGCCATGACGCTCGGCGACGCGATAGACTTCCTGCTTCACCGGGCAGGCATCGGCATCGACATAGATCAGGATCGGAGGCTGCGTCATTTTGCCCGCGCGGCCGCTCGCGCGCCGCTATGGCTAAAACAAATGCGCGGGCCCAGGGACCCGCGCACGTCGCGATATTCGATGTGAAAGCCGCTTAGCTGACCTTCAGGTTCTCCGCCGAGGTCTTGCCGCGGTTGGTCACGAGCTCGTACTCGACTCGCTGACCTTCATTGAGTGTGCTCAGTCCGGCGCGTTCCACCGCCGAGATGTGCACGAAGACGTCCTTTCCGCCGTCCGACGGCTGAATGAAGCCGTAGCCTTTGGTAGGGTTGAACCACTTCACGTTTCCGCTCGCCATTAGTATCTCCAGGATCTCCGATAGGGACGGCGTTAGCCGCTTGCACAGTGCGCTTTCGCGCGGATATTCGCAACCGCAATGTTTGACGTTGCGACACTGCGCCGTTGTGCTTGAAAAGCATCTGCTTTGTGAAAAATCTGCGGCGGTTTCGGTTCAAATCCGCTCGACGAAGCTGTCCACCACACGCTTTTCGCCGGCCTTGTCGAAGGCAATCGTCAGCTTGTTGCCGTCGACATGCGTGACGTTGCCGTTGCCGAATTTCTGGTGGAACACGCGGTCGCCCAGCCCGAAGGCCGACACCGTGCCGGTCGATTTCGCGACCAGTTCGCCCTCGATGGTGAGCGGTGCGCGGCGCTTGGGCGCCTTGCTCTGCGGCCTGTCCGGGGCGGGGCTCGCCATCCTCCTCGTCCTGAACATAGATCGTCGGCGTCCTCCTCGAATCCGCCGGCGCGCCTTGCGCGCCTGCGCGCGCTGCCAGCCCGGCGTGGTGTAGTTCGAGCCGAAGCTCTCCATCGTGTCGAAACGCGAAGCGCCGTAGTTCTGGCCGAAATTTCCGAAGCCGCCCTTCGCTTCGGTCACCTCGACATGCGCCTCCGGCAACTCGTCGAGGAAGCGCGACGGAATGCTCGACGACCACGAGCCGTGGATGCGCCGGTTGGACGTGAAGTAGATTTTCGCGCGGCGCCGCGCGCGCGTCAGTCCGACATGGGCGAGGCGGCGCTCCTCTTCGAGCCCGGCGCGGCCCTGGTCGTCGAGCGAGCGCTGATGCGGCAGCACGCCCTTCCTCCCAGCCGGGCAGGAACACGGTGTCGAATTCGAGCCCCTTGGCGGAATGCAGCGTCATGATCGAGACCGCTTCCTGCGCTCTCGCCCTTGTCGGTATCCATCACGAGCGAGATATGTTCGAGGAAGCCGCCGAGGTTCTCGAACTCCTCCATCGAGCGCACCAGCTCCTTGAGATTTTCCAGCCGCCCCGCGGCGTCGGCCGAGCGGTCCTTCTGCCACATCTCGGTGTAGCCGGATTCATCGAGCACGATTTCGGCCAGCTCCGTGTGCGGCAGCGCGTCCTTCTGCGCGCGCCAGCGGTCGAAAGCGGCGACGAGTTCCCGCAACGCGCCGCGCGGCTTGGCTTTCAACTCCTCGGTCTCCGCCAGTGCGCGGGCCGCCTGCAGCAGCGGCACACTCTGGCGGCGAGCATGATGCTGCAGTGATTGCAGCGTGGCGTCGCCAAGGCCGCGCCGCGGCGTGTTGATGATGCGCTCGAACGCCAGATCGTCGGCGGGCTGGTTGACGAGGCGCAGATAGGCGAGCGCATCGCGGATTTCGGCGCGCTCGTAGAAGCGCGGTCCGCCGATCACCCGATAAGGAAGGCCGAGCGTGACGAACCGGTCCTCGAACTCGCGCATCTGGAACGAGGCGCGTACCAGAATTGCCATTTCGTCGAGCGAATGGCCACCGCGCTGAAGTTCCTCGATCTCCTCGCCGATCGCGCGCGCTTCCTCCTCCGAATCCCACGCGCCGGTGACGCCGACCTTCTCGCCCGGCTCGTCCTCGGTCCGCAGCGTCTTGCCGAGCCGGCCTTCATTGTGCGCGATCAGGTGCGAGGCTGCGCCGAGTATGTGCGCGGTCGAACGGTAGTTGCGTTCCAGCCGGATCACCTTCGCGCCGGGGAAATCCTTCTCGAAGCGCAGGATGTTGTCGACTTCGGCGCCGCGCCAGCCGTAGATCGACTGGTCGTCGTCGCCGACGCAGCAGATGTTCTTCGACCCCTGTCCGATCAGCCGCAGCCAGAGGTACTGCGCGACGTTCGTGTCCTGATACTCGTCGACCAGCACGTAGCGGAAGCGCTCGTGATAGATGCGCAGCACCTCCGGGTGCTCGCGGAACAGGCGCAGCATTTCGATCAGCAGATCGCCGAAGTCGGCGGCGTTCAGCGTTTTCAGCCGTGCCTGGTAGGCCTTGTAGAACTCAAGTCCGCGGCCGTTCGCGAACGTCGCGGACTTCTCCGGGCGGCACCTTGTCGGGCGTCAGTCCGCGGTTCTTCCAGCCGTCGATGATCGAGGCAAGAACGCGCGCCGGCCAGCGCTTCTCGTCGATGTTCCCCGCTTCGAGGATTTGCTTCAGCAGCCGGATCTGGTCGTCCACATCCAGAATGGTGAAGTCGGGCTTGAGCCCGACCAGTTCGGCATGGCGGCGCAGGATCTTCACGCCGATCGAATGGAAGGTCCCGAGCCACGGCATGCCCTCGACGATCTGCCCGACCATCGTGCCGACGCGCAGCTTCATCTCGCGAGCCGCCTTGTTGGTGAAGGTGACCGAGAGGATCTCCGAGGGCCGCGCGACGCCGAGTGACAGGATGTGGGCGATGCGGGTGGTCAGCACGCGCGTCTTGCCGGTGCCGGCACCCGCCAGCACCAGCAGCGGGCCGTCGAGCGTCTCGACCGCCTCGCGCTGTTCCGGATTCAGGCCGGCGAGATAGGGCGCCGCCACCTGCGCGCGCGCGCGCGCCGCGATCCCGCCAGGGGCGGGCGCGGGCATTCCGGCGAGTTGCTGGCGCGACGGTTCTGACACTCGGATGCCTTGATGCGGTGGGCTTCGGCGAATCCCAGCCCTGAAAATGGCATCGCACCCCCGCTTTGGCGAGGGGTTGCGGCCGAGAATCGGTTTGGAACAGCTAGTTCTTCGCCGGCATCGCGATTGCGCGCCCGGCTGCCTCGGGACGCGGCAGGCGGGAGTGCGCGGCCTTCATGCGGCTCAGCGTGCGCAGCGATCTTGTCGGGGAACGGCGCGACCTTCTTCGCCGTCATGTCGACATGCAGCGTCATGTTCTCCGACGTCGCCGACATCCAGCCTTCGGTCGCGTGGAACAGCTGCTGGAAGTAGTGGATGCGCTTGGTGTCGTAATCGAGCAGCTGGAATGTCACGCGCACCGGATCGCCTTCGTGCAATTCGCGCAGGTAGCGCACGTGCGCTTCGGCCGTGAACGTCGAGTGCTGTCGGGTGTCGAGGTAGTCGAGCGCCGATGCCGAGCAGCTCGTAGGCCTCGTCCACGCAGCGGTCGAACAGCACGTTGTAGTAGGCCATGTTGAGATGGCCGTTGTAGTCGATCCAGGCTGGCTCGACCCGCATCACGGAGGAGACGAAAGGAGCAAAGAACAGCGGTTCAAGGTCGGTTCGGTCGAGCATCCACGTCATCCCGGCGAAACGAATATTGCCATATTCGCCGCCGGATGAAACTGTTTCTTGCGCGATGCAGCAAACGACTTTCGTGACAATTTCGCTCGCTTTGCGATCAGCCCGCCCTCTCTGCTAAAGCTAACGACGCAGAAATCAGGGCGGAAGCGACATGGCAGTGGCGGAAGTTGGCCGCGCGGCAGCGCAATCAGAAGGCCGTCGAGGCCGCAATCGCGGCGCTTGCGGCGAAGTTCGGCAACCGGCTCGTGACCTCGCAGGCGGTGCGCGAGCAGCACGGCAATATCCTGACCTGGATCGAGAACCAGCCGCCGGACGCGGTGGTGTTTCCGCAGTCGGCCGACGACGTGCAGGACGCCGTGCGCATCTGCGTGCAGCACAAGGTGCCGGTGATCCCGTTCGGCACCGGCACCTCGCTCGAGGGCCACATCAACGCACCGCAGGGCGGCGTCACGATCGACTTCCGCGACATGAACCGCATTCTCGCCGTTCACGCCGAAGATCTTGATTGCGTTGTCGAACCGGGTGTGACGCGCAAGCAGCTCAACGAGTATCTGCGCGACCAGGGCCTGTTCTTCCCGATCGATCCGGGCGCCGATGCTTCGATCGGCGGCATGGCGGCGACGCGCGCGTCCGGCACCAATGCGGTGCGCTACGGCACCATGAAGGACAACGTGCTGGCGCTGAAGGTCGTGCTGGCGACCGGTGAGATGATCCAGACCTCGCGCCGCGCGAAGAAATCGTCGGCCGGCTATGACCTCACCCGGCTGTTCGTCGGCTCGGAGGGCACGCTCGGCGTCATCACCGAGGTCACGGTGAAGCTGCACGGCATCCCGGAGGCGATCTCCGGCGGCATCTGCCCGTTCCCATCGGTCGAGGCCGCCTGCAATGCCGCGATCGCGACGATCCAGTCCGGCATTCCGGTCGCGCGCATCGAGCTGCTCGACGAGCTGCAGGTGAAAGCCTGCAACGCCTATTCCAAGCTGACCTTGCCGGAGACGCCGCTGCTGTTGCTCGAATTTCACGGCACCGAGGCCGGCGTGAAGGAGCAGTCCGAGCGCTTCGGCGAGATCTCGGCGGACCTTGGCGGCGGTCCCGTTCACTTGGACCGCCAACACCGAGGAGCGCACCAAACTTTGGCAAGCGCGGCATGACGCCTATTGGGCGGTGCATCGGCCTGCGACCGGGCAAGAAAGCCTTCGCGACCGACGTGTGCGTGCCGCTCTCGCGGCTCGCCGAATGCGTCATCGAAACCCAGCGCGACATCGCCGAGCACAATATGATCGCGCCGATCGTCGGGCATGTTGGCGACGGCAACTTCCACGTCTCGGTGCTGCTCGACATGGACGATCCCGCGGAGGTCGCCGATGGCAAGGCGTTCAACGAGCGGCTGGTCGAGCGCGCGCTCGCCATGGAGGGCACCTGCACCGGGGAGCACGGTGTCGGGCAGGGCAAGATGAAATACCTGGCGGCCGAGCACGGCGCGGCGCTGGGCGTGATGCAGTCAATCAAGCGTGCGATGGACCCGCAGGACCTCATGAATCCCGGAAAAATCGTCGCATTTTGATTGGCTTAGACGAATTCGACATATAATCGCCGCGTTGGTTCGGCTACTATCCGGGTATAGTCGGGCATCGGGGTTTGAGGCGGTCCATTGGGGTGGACCGAAGGGCCCGGAGCGCGCTTTGCAAGCGACCCTGCTCGGTTTGAGCGTCGCGATCATCCTGGCGCTGGTGGCGGCGCTGGTCGGCCCGCATTTTGTCGACTGGACGCAATACCGCGCGACCTTCGAAAACGAGGCCACGCGGATTGTCGGTCTGCCGGTGCGCATCGCCGGCCCGATCGATGTACGGCTCCTGCCGACGCCGACCCTCACGCTCGGGCAGGTCGAGTTCGGCGACGTCCCGCAGCCGCAGACCAAAGTGCGCGAGATTTACGCCGAACTGTCGCTCGGCTCGCTGATGCGCGGCGAATTGCGCGCCAGCGAATTGCGCGTTACCGGACCTGATGCATCGTTGAACGTGTCGGGCAACGGCCGCGTCGAATGGCCTGCGGTCCGGCTTGGTTTCGATCCGGATCAATTCGTTATCGACAAGGTCGACGATCGAGGACGCTCGTCTGTCTCTGCATGACGGCGCGAGCGGCGCCACGTTGGCGCTGGAAGGACTCTGGTTCAACGGCGATCTGCGTTCGCTCCTCGGCCCGGCGAGAGGTGAGGGCGGCTTCATCGCTGCGGGCGAGCGATACGGCTATCGCCTCTCGGCGAACCGATTGGGCGAGGACGGCAGCCTCAAGCTTCGCCTCGGACTTGATCCATCCGACCACCCGCTCGCAATCGAGGCAGACGGCGCCATACGGGTCGAAGCGGCTCGCCGCGCTTCGATGGCACGCTGACCCTTTCGCGTCTCGCCGCGATGGCAGGCTCGAATGGACGCGGCACCGTCGCGGTACCGTGGCGCGCAAGCGCCAAGGTGAAGGCCGCACCGGATCATGCGCTGTTCGAGCAACTCGAATACACCTACGGCCCGGATGACCGCGCGCTCAGACTCGCCGGCACGGCGGATTTTCATTTCGGCAAGACCCGCACCTTGAGACGGTGCTCTCGGCGCGACAGGCCGACCTCGATCGCGCGCTCGCGCTGCCGGAAGCTTCCCGGCGCCTGCCGCTGATTGCGCTCAAATCGTTCGTTGCGCCGTTCGCGTCATCCTACCGGCCCTCCTTCCCGGTGCGGATCGGCATCGCTGTCGATGCCGTCACGCTCGCGACGGGGACCCTGCAAGGCGTTCGTGGCGATCTCACGTTCGATACCGACGGATGGAACATCGAGACGCTGGAATTCCGTGCGCCCGGCTTCGCACAGGTGCGTGTCGGCGGCCGGCTCAGTGCAACCGGCCAGGATGTCAATTTCAAAGGTCCGGCGCAGATTGAGGCGAACGATCCGAAATTGTTCCTCGCATGGCTTGAAGGGCGGGATACCGACTCAGCGTCAATCCGGGCAGCTACGCGCATCGGGCGATCTGACCATCGGCGCGCAGGAGTTTGCCGTCGACCGGATGAAGTTCGAGTTCGACCGCAAGACAATCGAAGGCCGGATCGCTTATGGGGCGGGCGGGGCACGCCGCGCGGCTCGATGCCGACCTCAAGGCGGGCGACCTCGACGTCGATGGGGTCATGGCCTTCGGGCGCGCCGCGCTGGAGGGCACGCGCTGTCGAGCGCCCGCGCGACATCGCCCTCAAGGTCGATATCGGTCGTGCCAACGTGGCCGGCGTGGACGTGAAGGGCGTCAGCGGCACGTTCAAGCTCGACCCCGCCGGCATCACGTTCGATCAGGTGCACATCGCCGATCTTGGCGACGCTTCGTTCAACCTCAATGGCCGCATGGAAGGTGCGCTCGACGCGCCCCGCGGCACCGTGACGTTCGATGTCGATGCGCGAGGACTCGACGGCACCGCGGCGGTGCTGGCCAAATATTGGCCCGAAGCGGCCGGTGTGGTCCGCCATGCTGCCGCGCGCATCGTTCCGCTGAAGACCCACGCGACGCTTGGGGTCGAACCGGTGTCCTCCACCGATCCAGGCGGTCCCAGCAAGGTCAAGCTCGTGCTCGACGGCACGGGCGGTGCGTTGCGTATGAAGTTCGATGGCGAGGCCGCGGGCGATGTCGCAACACTGACGATGCCGGAGTACCGGCTGGACGCAAATCTCGCAGCGACCGACGGGACGGTGCTGACGGCGCTGCTCGGTCTCGACCGTATCATCAATGTGGACAAGCGCGCCGGTGCGCTCAGCCTTACGGTGCGCGGGCGGTCCGGCTCGGACGCCGAGGTCAATGCGCGCGCGACGGCGGGCGGTCTGGTGTCGACCGTGAAGGGAACGACACGGCTGTTCAGCAAACAGGGTTTCGCCGCGGGGCTTGATGTCACGCTCTCGGCCGCCGACGTGAGCCCGATACGCCGCGGTGCTGCGTCGCGCGCCACGGCGCTGCTGCCGCTCGCGCTGCGGGCGCGGCTTGACGCGCACGCCGACGACCTCGCCTTCGATCGCATTTCCGGCATTGTGGGGAATGCCCAGGTCCGCGGAAAGGTGAAGGTCGCTCTCGGATCGCCGCGGCGCATCGAGGGGCAGATCGACGCGGATTCAGCCGACGTGGCAGCACTGGTTGCAGTCGCATTCGGAATGCCGAAGGCCGCCCGCGACGACGCGGCTTGGTCGGCCGATCCGTTCAGCGACAGCGTGCTCGATGGCTTTGCGGGCCATATCGCGTTTTCAACCGGGCGCGCGGTGCTGACCCCGACCCTGAACGGCCGCGATGCACGCGCCTCCCTTGAATTCGACGATCGCGAAGTTGCCATCAAGGATGTTGAAGTGACTCTTCCGGCGGGGCGGGCGAGCGGCCAATTGGTTCTGCGGCGCGGCACCGAGGGTGTCTCGGCGGGAGCCACCGTCGCGCTTTCGAATGTGGATGCGTCGGCGCTTCTGCCCGGTGAGGGCAAGCCGCCCGTGACTGGCCGGCTGAACCTGCAGGCGCAGGTCGAGGGTAGCGGGCTAAGTCCCGCGTCGCTGATCGGGTCGCTCAATGGCGCCGGCACGATCACTCTGGAAGATGCACAATTTGCCGGACTTGATCCGAAGGCGTTCAGCGCGGCAATCCGCGCCATGGATCAGGGGGTCTCGATCGATGCGCCCCGCGTGCATGACATTGTTGCGGTCGTTCTCGATGGCGGGCCAATTGCTGTCCCGCGGCTCGATGCCGCCGTCACGTTCAATGCGGGGCAGGCGCACGTCGCGCCATTTAGCGTGCTGGGTCAGGGTGCTGACCTGACAATATCGGGAAGCGCCGATCTTGCCGAAGCGACGATCGATGCGCGCCTCTCTCTCCTCGGGCCAACGATCTCTGAGGGCGCCAATTCTATTCGTCCCGAGATACTCGTCTCCGTAAAGGGGCCCTACACGGCGCCAAAGCGCACGGTCGACGCCTCCGCGCTGTCGGGATGGCTGATGCTGCGTGCGGTCGACCGGCAGGCAAAACAGATCAGCACGATCGAAGCCGAACGTCGCGAAATGGAGCGTCGCGAAGCCGAGAAACGTGAGGCCGAGAAGCGTGAGGCCGAGAAGCGGGAAGCCGAGAAGCGCGACGCTGAGAAACGCGAAGCGGAACGCCGCGCCGCCGAGGAAAAGGCAACCACCAGCACGATTCCAGCCGCGTTACCTGTCCCTCGGATCATGGAGGAGCCGCCGGCGGAGAGTACGCCACCGCCGGCACGTGCGGCGCAACCGCGTCCGGCGCGGGCGCCCGCCGCGGAACAGCCGCCCGCCCTTCCGCCGCCCATGAATATCGGACCTGCGCCTGGCGCGGCGAAACCGGCTCGCCCGCGCACCGGAGGCGCTGCGCAGACACCGCCGCCGCCACGCTCGGCACTGGAGGCGCTATTCGGCGTGCGCTGACATGACGGTGGGGCGACCGCCGCTCTCACGCCCTTCGGACGATTTGATTCCGGCCCCGCCGGATTGTGAGCGGTAGTAATCCAGCACGAACAGCCTGATCGCCGAGGAAAGATTGCCTTGGCGGCGATCGGCATCGATCGCCGCGACGAGTTCTGACAGGGTCATGTTGCGTTTGGTCGCGATGTCTTTCAGACCGCTCCAGAACGCATCCTCGAGGCTGACGCTGGTCTTGTGTCCCGTGATGACGATCGAGCGTTTGACCACCGGCGATTTCATCGCGTGTCTCCCGTGTCGATTTCGTGCCCATCAAGATGCTGCTTCAGCTTCTCCGAACGTTGTGTCTCCGTCTCCCGCTCCACCTTCGTGCGTCCATGCCGGATCCGATTCTCGGCCGCGCGATCGTCTTCGCGCCGCTTTTCGGCACGCTTGCGGACTCTGCGCAGGTTGACGACGTCGCCCATCTCGGATCACCGCATCGGGTCGCCAGGGTAACGGACGCCTAGACCACAGCTTCGAGGCAACCTTGCGGCTTCGGTACAACCCGCGCTGCCTTGCAGAAATCACACAGCCAAAGCCCAGCGTAATTGACGACGGCTTCTTGTATTCGGCAATACACACTTAGTTGATTGAATGGCTTAGGTCCCAGTTGCTATTATTATAACTCATAATTTATTGAATTATCGCGACCGGACTAGAGAATTGCTTTCGTTCAACAGAGATGAGCAATGAAATCTAATAGAACAAGGGCGCCAGCAGCAGTAGGCATTAAATGAAATCCACCAACGTGGGCACGGTGTCCCATGCAGCGCCCAGTCATGTCTGGACAGAAGATGGCCATTTCATGAATGAGGCAACGCGGTCCGACGAAAATGGCGCTACCGCAGTATTCCGGGGCGACAAATGCTTGCGCCATCTCGCCAAGCGCAGGGTCAGCTATCCGGGGCGCACCATTTTTTCTGGACGGACCAGTCTGTCAAATTCAGGCTGCGTCACATAGCCGCCGCCGACGGCTTCCTCGCGCAACGTGGTGCCGTTGGCATGCGCCGCCTTCGCGATCTTCGCAGCCTTGTCGTACCCGATTTTTGGCGCAAGCGCGGTGACCAGCATCAGCGAACGTTCGGTCAGCTCGCGGATGCGTGGCTCGTTCGCCTTGATGCCGACGACGCAGTTGTCGGTGAACGAGCGCGCAGCGTCCGCGACAAGCCGGATCGATTGCAGCATCGCGTAGGCGAGCACCGGCTTGTAGACATTGAGTTCGAAATGCCCCTGCGAGCCCGCGATCGCGATCGTGGTCTGATTGCCGAACACGCGTGCGCACACCATGGTCAGCGCCTCGCTCTGCGTCGGATTGACCTTGCCGGGCATGATCGAGGAGCCGGGCTCGTTTTCCGGCAGGATCAATTCGCCGAGCCCGGAGCGCGGCCCGGACCCCAGGAAGCGAATGTCATTGGCGATCTTGAACAAGCCGGTGGCGACGGAATCGAGAGCGCCGTGCGCGAACACATACGCGTCGTTCGAGGCAAGCGCCTCGAATTTATTCGGCGCCGAGACAAAAGGGAGTCGGGTGAGCGCGGCGACACGCTTCGCGAACAGCTTTCCAAATTGCGGCTTCGCATTCAGCCCGGTGCCGACCGCGGTGCCGCCCTGCGCGAGCGGATAAAGCTGCTTCAGCACGAGCCGCATGCGGCCGATGCCGAGCTTGACCTGCTCGGCGTAGCCGGAGAATTCCTGGCCGAGGGTGAGCGGGGTGGCGTCCTGCGTATGGGTGCGGCCGATCTTGACGATCTTGGCGAACTCCTTCGTCTTCGCGTTCAGCGCCGCATGCAGGTGCGCCAGCGCCGGATCGAGCAGCAGGGCAATCTCGCTCGCGGCCGCGATATGCATCGCGGTCGGAAACGCGTCGTTCGACGACTGGCTCATGTTGACGTGATCGTTCGGATGCACCGGCGATTTCTCGCCGCGCTTGCCGCCCAGCAACTCGTTGGCGCGGTTCGCGATCACCTCGTTCAGGTTCATGTTGGTCTGCGTGCCGGAGCCGGTCTGCCACACCACCAGCGGAAAATGATCGTTCAGCTTGCCGTCGATCACCTCCTGTGCAGCCTGCACGATCGCGCGCGCGCGCTTGGCGTCCAGAATGCCGAGCGACTGGTTGACCTCCGCGGACGCGCGCTTCACCAGACCGAGTGCGCGGATCAGCGGCAGCGGCATGCGCTCCTCGCCGATACGGAAGTTCTCCAGCGAGCGCTGCGTCTGCGCGCCCCAGTATTTCTCCGCCGGCACCTCAATCGGCCCGAACGTGTCGCTCTCGGTGCGGGTTTTCGGCATGGTCGTTCCTTGCGATCAGCCTTCTATACATAAGCGGATGCACCAGTTCGAGCACATGCATGCCGAAGGCGTCACCGTAACGCGAACCAGGCGGCCTCCAGCGCCCAAGCCGCCCGCGACGCGGCTCGGGCCGCTCGCCTTCTACCGCGCGCTGCGCCACAACCCGATCACGGTCTGGCGCGCCGAGGCCTACGAGGCGCCGTACATCGCCGACAACAGCATCGTGGGCAGCTTCGTCCTGCTCAACGAGCCGGAGTTGATCCGCCGCGTCTTCATCGACAATGCGGCGAACTATCCGAAGGACGAGCTTCTGCTCGACAAGTTGACGCCAGCGGTCGGGCTCGGACTGCTCACCGCGGACGGCGAATCCTGGCGCTTGCAGCGCCGCACCGTCGCGCCGCTGTTCCAGCGGGCGGCGGTCGCGTCGTACCTGACGCCGATGGCGGCCTCGATCAACGAGATGCTGGCACGCTGGGAGGAGCTGGCGCGATCCGGCGTGGAGGTCGACGTCGCGCGAGAGGTGACGACGCTGACCTACGACATCATTTCGCGCACGGTCTTCAGCCACGAGATCGAAACGCCGCCCGACGTGATGGGGGAAGCGATCACGTCGTATTTCGAGGCGCTCGGCCGCATCGACTTGTGGGACATCATCCCCTTGCCGCGGTTTCTTCCGCGGCCTTCGTTGATGAAAGCGAAACGCTCGCAGCAGATTTTCCGCGAGGAGGTCCGCCGCATGCTGGCGCGGCGTCGCGCGCGGGTCGCCGCGGGCGCCACGCCGCCGGACGATCTCGTCACGCGGTTGATCGCGCGCGCGATCCGGAGACGGGTGAGCCGCTGTCCGACACGGTGATCCACGACAACCTCGTGACCTTCATCGGGGCGGGCCACGAGACGACGGCCAATGGTCTCGCGTGGACGCTGTTCCTGCTGTCGCAGTTTCCCGAGTCCGATGCTCGCGTGGCGGCCGAGGCCAGCGCGCATTGCAGAAGTGCCGGGCGACGAGGACGCTCGCAACGCTCGTTGAAACGCGCATGGTTCTGGATAGAATCGATGCGGCTCTATCCCCCGGTGCCGTTGCTGAGCCGGCGGCGATCGGGCCGGATCGGCTCGGCGATGTGGAGATCATAGCCGCGCACCCGCATCATCATCGCGCCGTGGGTGCTGCACCGGCACCGCAAGTTGTGGCGCGATCCCGACCTGTTCGTGCCGGAGCGCTTCGCCCCCGAGAACCGCGCCGCGATCCCGCGCTTTGCCTATCTGCCGTTCGGCGCCGGCACGCGCATCTGCGTCGGGATGACATTCGCCATGCATGAGGCGCTGCTGACGCTGGCGATGATCGTGCGGCGCTTCCGCCTGACCGCTGGCGGAGGGCGCGCGACATCCATGCCGTTCGCGCGCATGACGCTTGCGGCCGATGAACGGCCTGCCGATGCGGATCAGCGCGCGCCTGACGTATTTCTTGCGGAAGCGATCGAGCCGCACGACCTCGGCGCCGCCGGAGGGCCTGTCGGTGCTCGGCCTCTTTCCTGTCGGCGGCGGCCACCGGCGGCGGCCGTCCTTCACGGGCTCGTCGGCTTTGCCGGCGCGACTCGGGGTGCTCGCCGGCCGCGCGGCCGGAGCTCGGCGGCGACCGGCTTCTTGCGCTGGCTTTGCGGGCTTCGCTCCTCGGCGACAAGGACTGGCGCTTGCGCGGGCGCTGCCTCGACGCTGCCCTCGGCCAGCGTCTCGAACTGCAGGCCGAACTGCACCGACGGATCGAAGAAGCCCTTGATCGCGTCGAACGGCACGTACAGCTTCTCCGACACGCCGTTGAACGACAGCGCGACCTCGAAGTGCGTATCGCTCACCACCAGGTCCCAGAACTGGTGCTGCAGCACGATGGTCATCTCTTCCGGATACTGCTCGCGCATGCGCGTGGAGAGCTTCACGCCGGGATGGCGCGTGTCGAACGTGACGTAGAAATGATGCTCGCCCGGCAGCGCGCCCGTCTTGGCCACATCGGCCAGCACGCGGCGCACCACCGCGCGCAGCGCCTGCTGGGTCAGGAGATCGTAGCGGATGTGATCGACCGGCATGTTTCGCTCGAAGCCCTAGGAATCGGTCGAACCTAGCCGAATTCCGCACCGTTCTGTCCCCGCCCGAAATGGAAGTGGAGGCTTCTGTTGCCAGGTGCCTCCGAACCCCGCCTGCCGGAGCTTAACCCGTCAGGGCTTTAAGTGTCGGTATTCCAAACCGCTTACGCGGCCAGGGCAACCGGAGCATAGTTGTCGTTGGCAACTATGGATTGGCCCGTTACGTCGGAGCCATCTCGGGCAAAAGCACGTCTTTTACGCCCTCGTCGATCCTGTTTCGGCCCCGCCGCCAGGGATCGGCAAGCTGTCCGATCGCCTGTGAATGGGTGGAGCCGCCGGGTACTGCCCCCGGGTCCGATAGGTTTATTACGACGCCCGTTTATCGCCATATCCGGCCCTTGCGGGTCGGCACGCCTCAATATAGGGGCGCGCGGGTTAAGAAGAAAGTGCACGGATTCCGATGTTCCGGGTTGGCCAATGCTCCGCCCCCCGTTTCGGTGAGGGCGCGGGTTGCCCTGATCGACTGATCCCCGCGAAAGGCGGGGAGCGGAGCGCCGCGAGGCGCACCTTGATCACGCCTTGCGAGGGCGTGGCGTCCTTGGCGTAAGGACGCTCGCCTCGCGGCGCTCCACATGCGGCTTGCAGCGAATGCCTTTCGGCTTTCGCCCGGCTCCGGGCCGCGCTTGCGTGTCCCGGCGATCAGGCCGGGCCGTCAGCGAGCTCCTCGCACAGGGGCCATAGTACCCCCAGGGCGGTTTCCCGAAGCCGCCCGAGTGGCGGGGCTGACGAAGCCTCGCCGCGCAGGCGCCGCGCAAGCGAATGCTCATCGCATTCGCCCCGGGACCGCCTGGCCTGATCTCCGCCCGCGCATCCCGCTTGCTCCATCATCCGAACGTCACCGGTTGACGCCCCGCCGATGAGCAAGGTGATGGAGTGTGTATTCCTATGATAGGAATGAGTCAAGGGGCGGTTTGAGTTTTTCTTGCTGGGCGCTTCGCGCGCCGGTAGCGTCCGAATCGTGAGCCAACTTCTCATCCCACGCACCGGTACGTGGTCAGGGAGCGTTAAGATCGACCCCTCTCAAGCAGTTGGCGCGTGAGCGTCGACACGATGAGACCTGTCGAGGCGATGAAGGCAGAAGAGCGTGACAGATAGTCATGTGGCTCGAAATTCTCGGCGAGATTTCGCAAATCGAAACCTTCGCAACAGGCAGCGCGATCCGCGAGGTCGCGAGACTGCGTAAACTGTATGGCAAGGGTCGCTGGCGCAAACGAAAAGGCATCGCGCGCGTACGACTGAAGGATGGCTCAGTCCAGATGGCTGAGCTACATTGGTACGAAGCTTCCGGCATCGGACGCAAGGAATTCAAGATCAAGCAACTGCTCTGACATCGAATCCATGGCAAAGTCGCAACCCAAGCAACTGGTCGTCTGCATCGAGAACGAGGGCTATCCGGCCTCGCTGGAACTCAGAAAGCTCTACGTCGCTCTTGCCGACGCGGCGGCTGAGAAGCGTGGCCTTGTCCGCGTGATCGATAAATCTGGCGAAGACTATCTCTACCCGAAGTCCTTTTTCCGCCAGGTTGCGCTGCCTTTATCGGTGAAAAGAGCCGTGCTGGCTGCCGCGTAGGGCTCGACGATCTACGGGATGGCTGTCGACGCGCTGCTGCCGCCCCCTTCCGCCCATCTTCTCCCCTCCGTCCACTATGCTAAGACCGTGGGCAAGCATCAGGGAGGAGCGAATGCGCTGGATTGCGGGGCTGATTGCGGGGACGGTTCTGTCCGTGGCGCCGGTTGCGGCGCAGACCTGGCCGCAACGGCCGGTCACGCTGATCGTTTCGCAATCGGCGGGCGCAAGCCCGGACGTGATGGCGCGCATGGTGGCGTCGAAGCTGTCGGCTTCGCTCGGGCAGAACTTCATCATCGAGAACAAGCCCGGCGCCGGCAACGTGATCGGCGCGCAGGCGGCCGCGCGTGCGGCGCCGGACGGCACCACCTTCTTTTTCGCCACATCGGCCGCGCTCGTCACCAACCCCTACATGGTGAAGAACCTGAGCTATGACCCGGTCAAGGATTTCGCGCCGGTCGCGCTGGTGACGCGCAGCCATCAGCTGTTCGTGGTGCATCCGGACGTGAAGGCGGACACGCTTGCCGACCTGATCGCGCTCGACAAGGCGGCGCCGGGCAAGATCGCGATCTCGGTCGATGGCGCGCGCAACCTCGCCGGCGTCACCGCGCAGGCGCTGAACAAGCATGCCGGCACGCAGTTCCTGCTGGTGCCCTCGGTCAACATCAACAATGGCCTGCAGGATGTGATCACCGGGCGGACCCAGGCCGGGGTGTTCTCCGCATCGATCGTGGAGGCGCATGTGAAGAGCGGCGCGCTGCGCGCCATCGCGACCGCGTCCACGCATCGGCTGGAGTCGCTGCCGGATCTCAAGGCCGCGGCCGAAACGCTGCCGGGCTTCGACTTCTCCGGCTGGTTCATGGTGATGGCGCCCGCCGGCACGCCGCCCGACATCATCAAGAAGCTGAATGCCGCGCTCGACGAGGCGACGCGCGACCCGCAGGTGCGCGAGCTTGCGCCCAAGCTCGGCTTCGAACTCGACCCGAAGGGCGTGGGCTCGCCGGAGGACGCGGCCGCGTTCCTCAAGTCGCAGCTTGCGCTGTGGGCGAAGACCACACAGGACCTCGGCATCGAGCCGCAATAGGCTTTGCGAAACGCCATGGCTTGCGTCAACGGGATCCGCAGCGTCGCGGTCGATGTCTGCGCGCTCGACGCGGCAGCGGCGTTTTATTCCGCCGTGTGGAAGCTCGATTCTGTTGGCGGTGAGGTTGACGACGCACGGTATTTTCGCGGCGCGGCGGCTTATCACCACATTCTGAGCCTGCATCGCGCGCAACGTCCGGCGATCCGGCGGATCGCGTTCGAGGCGGCGGACCGCGATGGCGTTGCGGCGCTGCATGCGCGCGTGAAGGCGAGCGGGGTCGCGACCGAGGCGCCGCACGACTGGGACGCGCCCGGCGGCGGCTTCGGTTTCGGCTTCAAGGACCCCGAGGGACGCAACCTCGCGGTCGTGTGCGGCGGGGACCGTCATGCAGAAGCGCCCGCGCCGGACAAGCCGCACAAGATCACCCACGTCAATCTCAACGCGGGCGACTACGACGCCAGCACCCGTTTCATGACCGATGTGCTCGGCTTCCGGCTGATCGACGAGACGGTGCGCGCGCGCTTCCTGCATGCGAACTGCCCGGATCATTTTTCGCTCGCGCTGGTGAAGCACAGCAACGCGACGCTCAATCACATCGCATTCGACATGCCCGACCTCGACTCGGTGATGCGCGGGGCAGGGCGGATGCGCGATGCCGGCTATCCGATCGAATGGGGCGTCGGACGCCACGGTCCGGGCAACAACGTGTTCGCCTATTTCGCCGGGCCGGAGGAAATTCCGCTCGAATATACAAGCGAAGTGCTGCAGATCGACGACACTTACGTGCCGCGCGGTCCGGACTTCTGGACATTTCCGCCCGGACGCAGCGACCAGTGGGGCGTGACCAACCCGCAAACGGCGCGGCTCGCGCGCATCCAGCAACTGTTCGGCTTTTCCGAAGACGGCCACCGCACATGAACGATGCGACGGACGTCGAGGTCGCGGTCATCGGCTGCGGCCCGGTCGGCGCGCTCGCCGCCAACCTGTTCGGTCACGCGGGCCTCTCCACGCTGGTGGTCGAGCGCGAAGCCGCGCCCTATCCGCTGCCGCGCGCGGTTCACATCGACCACGAGATGATGCGGCTCTTCCAGTCGGCGGGACTGAGCGAAGCGGTGCGCCCGCTGATGCGCGAGGCACAGGGCCACATCCACATCGGCGCGGATGGCGGCGTGATCCGCTATCTCGGGACAGCGGGACTGCCGAAGCGCTTCGGCTGGGCGAACGACTATTTTTTCTATCAGCCCGAACTCGAGGCCGCGCTGCAGGCCGGCCTGTCGCGCTTCCCTCATGTGAGGCTCGCGCTTGGTGTCGCCCTCACCGCACTTGAGCAGACGCAGGACGGCGTCACGATGACGCTGTGCGGCGCGCGATGGCGAACGGCAGGTGCGTGCGCGCTACGTCGTGGCCTGCGACGGCGCGAACAGCTTCGTGCGCAAGGCGCTCGGCATCCGCCTTGCCGATCTCGACTTTCACGAGCCGTGGCTCGTGGTCGATGCGGAGGTGGACGGCCCGATCGTATTTCCCGAATTCTCCGGCGTTCCGGCTGGCGCGGACTTGCAGCATCTCTCGGTGATGCTGTGCGATCCGCGACGGCCCGCGACTTTCGTGCCCGGCCGCCGCAATCATCGACGCTGGGAGTTCATGCTGCTGCCGGGTGAGAGCGACGAGGAGATGATGCAGCCCGGGCGCGTGGCGGCGCTGATCGCGCCCTATGTGGGCGGCGTGCCGCACCGGATCATCCGCGCGGCGACCTACCGGTTTCACGGTCTCGTCGCGGAGCGCTGGCAGCAGGGCCGAATTTTTCTTGCCGGTGATGCCGCGCACCAGACGCCGCCGTTCTTCGGGCAGGGCATGTGCCACGGAATGCGCGATGTCGCGAATCTCGCCTGGAAATTTGCCGCGGTGCTGCGGCGCGGCGCGGACGCTGCGCTCACCGCCACCTACCAGAGCGAACGCGAACCGCATGTGCGCGCCGTGATCGCGGCGGCGATTGCGGCAGGGCGCTACATCTGCGAGCGCGATCCCGCTGCGGCACGCGCGCGTGACGAACACCTGCGCGCCGCCATGGGCAAACCCGCGCCTGGCAGCGCGAGCGACCTGATCCCGCCGCTCCGCGCCGGCATTGTCGACGCAAACCCTGAAGTGCCCGCCGGGACCGGCGCGCGCTTCATCCAGCCGTTTGTGACGCACGACGGGAAGCGCAAGCTGCTCGACGACGCGACCGGCGGCGGCTTCGTGATGCTCGCATCGTCACCCGAGATGCTGGCCGCCCTTGGCGATCCGCAACGCGCCACGTTTTCGCGTCTTGGCGGGCGCATGTTCGCGCTCTCTGGCGAAGGCGCCGATGCCCTGGGCGATCCCGACGGCGATCTTTCCGGCTGGTTTGCAGCCCATGAGGCAGTCGCGGTGCTTCTGCGCCCCGACTTCTATGTTTACGGCATCGCGCGCGATCCCGCCGGCGTGGGAAAGCTGATTGCGGAACTCGGACGTGCGGTGAACGCAACCGGCTGATGCGTCAGCGTGTCTGGCGGACCGCGCGGGGCGGGGCTACCAGAGGTCCATGCTTGAGCCTTCCGTCGACTCGCCGCCCGTTTCGCCAGCACCCATCCCTCACGCCGTCGCGCATCCCTCGCTTTCCGAACTCTTCGGCGCCTTCTTCTCGATGGCGTTGCACGGGTTCGGCGGCGTACTGCCGTGGGCGCGGCGCGCGATCGTGGAAGAAAAGCGCTGGATGACGGCGCAGGAGTTCAACGAAGCCTTCGCGGTGTCGCAGTTCCTGCCCGGCGCGAACATCGTCAACCTCGCGGTCGTGTTCGGCTGACGGCTGCACGGCGCGGCCGGCGCCGCGGTCGCGCTCGCGGGCCTGCTCATTCCGCCGATGACGATCGTGCTCATCCTCGGCGCGCTCTATGGGCGCTATGGCGACATCGATGCGCTGCAGCGCGTGCTGGCCGGGCTTGCGGCCGCGGCCGCCGGGCTGCTCGGCGCGACGGTCGTCAAGATGTCGGCGCCGCTGTTGCGCGACGGTGCGCCGGCGCTTGGCGTCGCGGCGGCGGCATTCGTCGCGATCGGCTTCATGCGCTAGCCGCTGCCGCTGGTGCTGATCGTGCTGGCGCCGCTTTCGATCGCGCTCGCATGGTGGGCTGCGCCGATGAAGCCCGACTGCTCGGAACGCTCGGCACGCTGGCGGTACAGTTCGCGCTGCTCTCGCTTTTCGCGGTCGGCGGCGCGATGGCGGTGGTGCCCGAGATGCACCGCCAGGTGGTCGACGTGACGCACTGGATGACCGACCGCCAGTTCGCCGACCTGTTCGCGATCGCGCAGGCGGCGCCCGGGCCGAACATCATCGTGGTGACGCTGATCGGCTATCAGGTCGCCGGGTTCGCCGGCGCGCTCGTCGCGACGGCTGCGATGTGCGCGCCGAGCTGCCTCATCACCTTCTTCGTCAGCCGCACCTTCGACCGCTTCAAGGATGCGCACTGGCGCATCGTGGTGCAGGCCGGGCTGGTGCCGGTTTCGGTCGGGCTGTTCGCGGCCGGCTTCTTCATCGTGGCGCGCGCGGCCGATCGCAGTCTGGTCGCGGTCGCGATCACGCTCGCGACGGCGGCGGTTGCCTACTGGACGCGCTTCAGCCCGCTGTGGCTGTTCGGGCTTGCGGGCGTCGTCGGGTATCTCGGCTTCGTCTGAAGGGCGATCCGCACTTCGGCGCGTTGCTTCGCGCCGACATGTGAGTTCTCTCGTCAGCGTTGCTTTGTGCGCGGCGCGCGGGCAAGACTGCCCAGCCGACATAACACGACGTCGGGGGCGACATGTCCGAGGGTTCCGGTGGCGGCGCGCAGGCGCCGGCAAGCCGTGCGACGATCCGCAGTCCGAAGGATTTCTGGGGCGGCCTTTCGCTGGTCGCGCTTGCGGCTTTCGCGATCTGGGCCTCGTCCGATCTGCCCGGCATGCGCGGCTTTGCGTTCGGCCCCGGCACCGCGCCGCGCCTGTTTGCCTATTGCCTGATGGCGTCTGCGGCGTCGCGATCATGCTGGTCGGGCTGTTCTCCGATGGCCCGCCCGGCGAGCCGTTCGCGTTCTCGGGTCCGTTCGGCGGCGTCGGCGCTCCTCGCCGCGCTCATCCCGGTCACATACTACTCGCAGCCGCATCGGCCATCTCATCCCGGGTATCGCGCCCGGACATCATCGTGGCGGCGGTCGGCGCGGTCGTGGTCCTGGCGCTCGCACTTCCTCATGGACCATGTCGCGCCGCGCGGGCCGCTGTTCATCACTGCCGCGACATTGATCTTCGCCGTCACGGTGCGCCCGCTCGGCCTCGTCATCGCAAGCTTCGTGTCGCTCGTCGTTTCGGCCGCCGCGACCGACGAGATGCGCTGGGTCGAGACGCTCATCTGGGCCGCGGTGCTGACGGCGTTCTGCTCGCTGCTGTTCCCCTACGGGCTCAACCTGCCGCTGCAGCTCTGGCCGCGGTTCTGAGGGGGACGCCATGGATCTTTTCGCAAATCTCGCGCTGGCTTCGGCGTCGTCTTCCAGTTCGTCGACCTGAAGATCGCTGGCTGAACTCACCATCCCGTTCCCGATGAACATCTTCCTGCCTCGTCGGCGCGCTGGTCGGCACGCTGATCGGCGTGCTGCCCGGCATCGGCCCGCTCGCCACGATCGCGATGCTGCTGCCGATCACCTTCGGCCTGCCGCCGGTCGGCGCGCTGATCATGCTCGCCGGCATCTATTACGGCGCGCAGTACGGCGGCTCGACCACCTCGATCCTGGTCAACATCCCGGGCGAAGCATCCTCGGTGGTGACGACGCTCGACGGCCACCAGATGGCGCGGCAGGGCCGCGCCGGCCCGGCGCTCGCGATCGCGGCGATCGGCTCGTTCTTCGCCGGCTGCGTCTCGACCGTGCTGGTCGCGGCGCTCGGCGCGCCGCTCACCTCGCTCGCGCTGCTGTTCGGCCCGGCCGAATATTTCTCGCTGATGGTGCTCGGCCTGGTGTTCGCGGTGGTGCTCGCCAAGGGCTCGGTGCTCAAGGCGATCGCCATGATCCTGATCGGCCTGCTGCTCTCGATGGTCGGCTCCGACATCGAGACCGGCCAGTCGCGCATGGCCTTCGACATTCCCGAGCTCGCCGACGGCATCGGCTTCGTCGTCGTCGCGATGGGCGTGTTCGGCTTTGCCGAGATCATGCGCAATCTCGAGCAGACCGAGGAGAGCCGCGACATCGTGCAGAGCAAGGTCACCGGCCTGATGCCGACCGTGACGGACCTGAAGGACTCCGCCGGCGCGATCGGGCGCGGCACGATCCTCGGCTCGATCCTCGGCATCCTGCCGGGCGGCGGCGCGGTGATCGCGGCGTTCGCCGCCTATACGTTCGAGAAGAAGATCGCCAAGGACCCCGAGCGCTTCGGCCGCGGCGCGATCGAGGGCGTGGCGGCGCCGGAAAGCGCCAACAACGCGGCGGCGCAGACCTCGTTCATTCCGCTGCTCACGCTCGGCATCCCGCCCAACGCCGTGATGGCGCTGATGGTCGGCGCGATGACCATCCACGGCATCGTGCCGGGCCCGCAGGTGATGACCAAGCAGCCGGAGCTGTTCTGGGGCCTGATCGCCTCGATGTGGATCGGCAACCTGATGCTGGTCGTCATCAACCTGCCGCTGGTCGGGCTGTGGGTGCGGCTGCTGCGCGTGCCGTACCGGCTGCTGTTCCCGGCGATCCTGATCTTCTGCGCGATCGGCGTTTACTCGATCAACAACGCGCCGGCCGACGTCGTGATGGTCGCGGCCTTCGGGCTCGTCGGCTACTGGCTGGTCAAGCAC
Organism: uncultured Alphaproteobacteria bacterium; assembly: GCA_963757565.1. Taxonomy (GTDB): domain Bacteria; phylum Pseudomonadota; class Alphaproteobacteria; order Rhizobiales; family Xanthobacteraceae; genus PALSA-894. The sequence goes on along the minus strand of CAVWSB010000011.1, from coordinate 2,675,284 downwards.
GACTTCGAGCCGGCGCCGATGCTGCTCGGCTTCGTGCTCGGCCCGCTGATGGAGGAGAACCTGCGCCGCGCCATGCTGATCGCGCGCGGCGATCCGAGCACCTTCCTCACGCGGCCGATCTCCGGCGTGCTGCTCGCGCATCGCGCTGTTGCTGCTGTTGGCTCGCGCTGCTGCCGATGATCCGCCAGCAGCGCGACGTGGTCTTTGTCGAAGGCGAGAACTGAGGGCTTCCCAGTTCGCGCCCCGGTTCAACGAACGGGAAGCAGGGCTGCCCGTTCGCCTGTCGGTTTCGGCGCCGCGTTCAGGCCGCGGCGCTGGTTCGCCCCGCGCCCTGGGTGCGCCCGATTTCGCCCTGGATCACCTGCACGGCCGCGCCCTGCATCTGCTTGCCGGCCTCGCCGCTGATCTTGCTTGCGATCAGCACATGGGTGACGGCCTGAGATACGATGTCGAGCCACGGCGGAGGGGGAGGCGGTGGATGATGCAGCAGCCACTGGATCAGGACGCTGAGCGGGACGCTGCCGCAATAGTCGTCGAAGATCCGCTGGGCTTCGCCGGTCATCGCTTCGGCGACGTTCCCCGAGACTTTCGCGTTCGATGCGATTTCGCCAAGCTGATAGAGCCGCACCGACTGCCACAGGAAGGCCGCGAGTTCGGGCGGCGGGCCGGGCGGCAGCGGTTGCGGATTCAACGAGACGTCATCGAGGCTGCGCCGCAGCAGCATTTCGAGTTGTCCCGGGCGCGGCGGGTGGCGACCGGGAGATCGCGTGCCGCACCACGGGCCGTCATCAACGAGCGAGACGAGGCGTGACAATGTCATGACGTGTGCTCCCTCAGCGTTGGTTGCGGGAGGAAGTCTCGGCCCACAACGTGGCGAATGTGGCGCGCCGAAACCCAAGGTTGTTCACGCCTGCGTGACAAAATTTAACGCCGACGGTATCGCGCGGTCGGAAATTTGAATCAAAAGCGCGCCGCGCGGCGGATTACTCCACCCAGATACCTGCGGCCGACGCGACGTTCGACCACTTGGCGCTCTGCGCGTTCATGAACGTTGCGAATTCGTCCGCGCTGCCGAGCGCCGGGACTGCGCCGAGCGTCGAAATCTTCTCGCTGATGTCTTTCGCGCCGATGCCCTCGTTGATCGTGGCATTGAGCTTCGTCACGATGTCGGCAGGCGTCCCCGCCGGCGCGACCACACCGTAGAAGGTCGTGACCTCGTAGTCCGGCACGCCGGCCTCGATCATGGTCGGAATATCCGGCGCGAGCGGCGTGCGGCTGCGGCTGGTGAGGCCGAGCGCGCGCAGCTTCCCCTCGCGGATCAGCGGCAGCAGGATCGAGATCGCCTCGAAGGTGCAGTCGACCTGCCGGCCGAGCAGCGATGTCACGGCCTCGCCGCCGCTCTTGTACGGCACGCCGACGAGATCGGCGCCGGTCGACGACTTGAACAGCTCGACGGTCAGATGCGGCAGGCCGCCCGCGCCGGTATGCGCGACGTTGAATTTCCCCGGATGGGCTTTCGCGTCGGCGATGAACTCCTTCACGCTGGTCCAGGGCGCCGAGGAGTGCACCACGAGGATCTGGTAGCTCTCGGAAATCTTCGCGACCGGCGTGAAGTTCTTTGCCGGATCGTAACCAGCGCTCGTCATCACGGCCGGAATGACCGCGAGCACGCTCGTGTTGCCGACCAGCAGCGTGTAGCCGTCGGGCGCCGCGGTTGCGACCGCGCGCGCGCCGATTGCGCCGCCGGCGCCCGGCCGGTTCTCCACCACGGCCGGCTGGCCGAGCTTCGGGAGGATTTGCGCGACGAGGCGCGCCGGAATGTCGGTCGGCCCGCCGGGCGCGGACGGGACGATCAGCCGGATCGGCCGGTCGGGGTAGCTTTGCGCAAGGGCCGGCGCCGCGAGGCTCGAAACCATCCCGGCGAGAAAAACGCGCCTGCGCATCGGGGCCTCCCTGCCTGCCTTTTCAAAGGCTTGGCGCGAATCGTTGCATGACGCGGCAAGCGTGCACAAGTGACCAGAAGGTATTCGCGGGCCGTGCCGCGCGGCGCTAGATTATGCGCCCTGAGATCGCTGAGTCGGACGACGCATGCGCCAGTATCACGAGCTGATGGAACGCATCCTGCGCGAGGGTGTGGAGAAGCACGACCGCACCGGCACCGGCACGCGCTCGGTGTTCGGGCATCAGATGCGCTTCGATCTTGTCGCAAGGCTTTCCGCTCGTCACCACCAAGAAGCTGCACCTGAAATCGATCGTGCACGAGTTGCTCTGGTTTCTCGCCGGCGACACCAACGTCAAGTACCTGAACGATCACGGCGTCCGATCTGGGACGAGTGGGCGGACGAGCGCGGCGAGCTCGGCCCGGTCTACGGCTCGCAGTGGCGCTCGTGGCCCGCGAAGGACGGCGGCACGATCGACCAGATCGCGCATGTGGTCGACATGATCAAAAAGCAATCCGGACTCGCGCCGGCTGATCGTCACCGCGTGGAATCCCGCCGAGGTCGACAAGATGGCGCTGCCGCCGTGCCACTGCTGTTCCAGTTCTACGTCGCGGAGGGCCGGCTCTCCTGCCAGCTGTACCAGCGCTCGGCCGACATTTTCCTCGGCGTGCCGTTCAACATCGCATCCTATGCGCTGCTCACCCTGATGGTCGCGCAGGTGACCGGGCTCAAGCCCGGCGATTTCGTCCATACGCTCGGCGACGCGCATCTCTATTTGAATCATTTGGAGCAGGCGCACCTGCAGCTTTCACGCGCCCCGAAAGCGCTGCCGGTGATGAAGCTCAATCCGGCGGTGAAGGATCTGTCGGCGTTCCGCTACGAGGACTTCACGCTCGAAGGCTACGAGCCGCACCCGCACATCAAGGCCGAGGTCGCGGTGTGATGCCGTCGCGCGGATGACCCTTTCTATCCGCGCCGCCCGTCCCGGCGATAGCTCCGCTCATTCTCGCTCGTGCGCGAACTCGCCGACTACGAGAAGCTCGCCCACGAGGTCACGGCGACCGCCGCCACAATCGAAGCGGCACTGTTCGGTCCGAAACCGAGCGTGTGGTGCGACATCGCCGAGTGGAACGGCGAGGCGGTCGGCTTCGCGGTCTGGTTCCTGAACTTCTCGACTTTCAGCGGCAAGGCCGGACTTTATCTCGAAGACCTGTTCGTGCGGCCCGCGTATCGCGGCAAGGGGATCGGCAAGGCGCTGATGATCCACCTCGCGCGCAACTGCACCGTGAACGGCTGGGGGCATTTCCAATGGGTCGTGCTCGACTGGAACACGCCCTCGATCGATTTCTACAAATCGCTCGGCGCCGAGATGCTGGACGAATGGACCGGCGTGCGCGTGTTCCCGGCGCTGCGCTCAAGCGCCTTGCGGAGCGCGCATGACGCAGATCGTCTTGATCGCCGGGCATCGCCGAAAACGGCGTGATCGGGCGTGACGGCACGATGCCGTGGCGGCTCAAGTCGGACATGAAGCACTTCGCGCGCTCACGAAGGGCAAGCCGGTGGTGATGGGGCGCAAGACCTATCACTCTATCGGAAGCCGCTGCCCGGCCGCACCAACATCGTGGTGAGCCGCGATCCGACCTTCACGGCGCCCGGCGTGCTGGCGGCAACGTCGCTCGAAGCCGCGCTTGTCGGCCGCGCGCGGAGATGCGATGCGGCGCGGCGTCGGACGGATCATGATCATCGGTGGCGCGGCATCTACGAACAGGCGATGCCCTTCGCCGATCGGCTGGAGATCACGCACATCCATATGCACGGCGGAAGGCGACACGCGCTTTCCCGCAATCGATCCGGCGCTGTGGCGCGAGGCATCGCGCGAAACGCATCCGGCCGGTCCGAACGATGTCCGCCGCCTTCGATTTTGTGAGCTACATCAAGGCGGACGTGGCGAAAGCTGAACGTTAACGACATCGCCGCGACGGCACGCCGCAGCAGGCCTGCGCGTTGAAAGCCACAGGGCGTTCCCATATAACCCCCGCAGGAAACGCCCGGACCCTCGACGGATTCGCCGGGCAGGAGAGATTTCAATGCCATGGAGTAACCAGGGCGGCGGCCCGTGGGGCTCGGGAGGCTCCAAGGGACCTTGGGGCTCGGGTCCGCAGTCGTCAGGGACCGACCCCGCCCGACCTCGAAGAGCTTCTGCGCCGCAGCCAGGACAGGCTGAAGGCTTCCTGCCCGGCGGCAATCTCGGCGGACGCGGGGTGCTGCTGATCGTGCTTGCGGCGATCGTGGTGTGGGGTTTCTCGGGCTTCTTCCGGGTCGAGCCCGACGAACTCGGCGTGGTGCTGCGCTTTGGCCAATACACGCGCGACGCCAAGCCGGGCCTGAATTATCATCTGCCGTATCCGGTCGAGACCGTGGTGACGCCCGAAGGTCACGCGGGTCAACCGCATCGACATCGGCATGCGGCTGATCGAAGACTCGCGCCGCGGCGGCACCCAGATGCGCGACGTGCCGGAAGAAAGCCTGATGCTCACCGGCGACGAGAATATCGTCGATGTCGACTTCTCGGTGTTCTGGCTGGTCAAGACCGGCGGCGTCGGCGACTACCTGTTCAACATCCAGAATCCGGAAGGCACCGTGAAAGCGGTCGCCGAAAGCGCGATGCGCGAGGTGGTGGGCCGCTCGGAAATCCAGCCGATCCTCACCGGCGCGCGGCAGACCACCGAGACCGGCGTTCATGACCTGATGCAGAAGACGCTCGACGCCTACGGCTCCGGCATCCAGGTCACGCAGGTGCAGATGCAGAAGGTCGATCCGCCCGCGCAGGTGATCGACAGCTTCCGCGACGTGCAGGCGGCGCGCGCCGACCTGGAGCGCGCGACCAGAACGAAGGCCAGACCTATGCGAACCGGGTCGTGCCGGAAGCGCGCGGTCGCGCCGCGCAGATCACGCAGTCGGCCGAAGCCTATCGCGAGCAGACGGTCGCGGAGCGCACGCGGTCAGGCGTCGCGCTTCGGCAAGGTCTCGACGAATACAAGAAGGCGCCGGACGTCACGCGCCAGCGCCTTTATCTCGAGACGATGGAGCGCGTGTTCGGCGGCATCGACAAGATCATCATCGATCAATCCGGGACGAATGGCGCCACCGGCAGCGGCGTAATGTCCGGTGCTGCCGCTCAATGAGATGATCAAGCGTCCGCGCGACGACGGGAGGCCAGCAATGAAACTCGGTATCGCTGGCGGCGTTCTCGCCGTTCTTGCCGTCATCGCGGCGATCGTCGGATATTCCGCGATGTTCACGGTTTATCAAACGCGGCTCGCGCTCGTGGTGCGGCTCGGCCAGCCCGTGCGCATCGTCACCGAGCCGGGACTGAACTTCAAAGTGCCGCTGATCGACAGCGTGATCTATGTCGACAAGCGCATCCTCGACCTGGAGAACCCATCGCAGGAAGTCATCGCCTCGGACCAGAAGCGGCTCGTGGTCGACGCGTTTGCGCGCTATCGGATCAAGGATGCGCTGTTGTTCTATCAATCGGTCGGCTCGATCGAGGGCGCGAACTCGCGGCTCTCCACACTGCTCAACGCGGCGCTGCGCCGCGTGCTCGGCGAGGCGACGCTTACCCACGTGGTGCGCGACGAGCGCGCCGCGTTGATGGCGCGCGTGCGCGAGCAACTCGACAAGGAAGCGGCTGCGTTCGGCATCTCGGTCGTCGATGTGCGGATTCGCCGCGCCGATCTGCCCGAGCAGAACAGCCAGGCGGTCTATCAGCGCATGCAGACCGAACGTCAGCGCGAGGCGGCCGAGTTCCGCGCCAAGGCTCGCAGCGCAAGCAGGAGATCCAGGCCCGCGCTGATCGCGACGTGACGGTGCTCATCGCCGAGGCGCAGTCGAAGGCCGAACAGATCCGCGGCGAGGGCGATGCCGAGCGAAACCGCATCTTTGCCGAGGCGTTCGGCAAGGACCCGGACTTCTTCGCCTTCTACCGTTCGATGCAGGCCTACGAGACCGGGCTGCGCGCCAACGACACCCGCATGGTGCTCAAGCCCGACAGCGATTTCTTCCGCTTTTTCGCCGACCCCGCCGGCAAGCCGCGTGAAGACTCCAAGAAATAAGGATAGCCTGCGCCTCCAGAGGAAACGTTCGCCGCGGCCTCGCGCCGCGGCGCCCTATCGAGTTGTTCCCGCATGGCGGATTTCATTGTCGCGCTTGGTCTCGTGTTCGTGATCGAGGGGTTGATCTTTGCCGCAAGCCCGGGGGCCGCGAAGAGGGCGATGGCCCATGTGCTGGAGACGCCCGACGGACCGTTGCGCGTGGTTGGTATCGCCTCGGCGATCCTCGGTGTTGTGCTGGTGTGGCTGGTGCGAGGGTAGCGGGCACTGCTGCCTGGCAGCCGCCTTTCCGCCCCAATCCGCCCGCCTATTGCGCGATAGCGCGGCCGGGAGCACTGTCCCGCGCGAATCTTGACCCGACCTGGAGATCCGATGGCCCTCGCCGCATTCAGTGTCCGCCGGCCCGCGCTTGCGATAGCGGCGGCTGCGATGATCGCGTTCCCGTTTGCCGCACAGGCGGCGCGCGGCCCCGATCACATCGCCGACGTCGCCGAGGCGGTGATCGACGCGGTGGTGAACATCTCGACCTCGCAGACGGTTGCGGCCGGCGGCCCGTCCGCCCGGCAGGAACAGGGTCCGGGTCAGGGTCCCGGCGCACGTCCGCCGAACCTCCCGCCAGGCTCGCCGTTCGAGGAGTTCTTCGACGAGTTCTTCAAGAACCGCCGTGGTCAGGGCGAGCCGAAGGGCGGCGCGCCGCGCCGCGTCAATTCGCTCGGATCCGGTTTCATCATCGATGCCGAGGGACTGGTGGTCACCAACAACCACGTCATCGCGGACGCGGACGAAATCACGGTCGTCCTCAACAATGGCGAGAAGCTTAAGGCCGAGTTGATCGGCAAGGATTCCAAGACCGATCTCGCACTGCTGCGCGTGAAGCCCGAGAAGCCGCTCAAGGCGGTGAAGTTCGGCAACTCCGACAAGCTGCGGCTCGGCGAATGGGTGATCGCAATCGGCAATCCGTTCAGCCTCGGCGGCTCGGTGACGGCCGGCATCGTGTCGGCGCGCAATCGCGATATCCAGTCCGGACCTTACGACAATTACATCCAGACCGACGCCGCCATTAACCGCGGTAATTCCGGCGGCCCGCTGTTCAACCTGGACGGCGAGGTCGTGGGCGTGAACACCGCGATCATTTCGCCATCGGGCGGCTCGATCGGCATCGGGTTCTCGGTCCCGGCCAACACCGTGACCGCGGTGATCGATCAGTTGCGCGAGTACAAGGAGGTGCGGCGCGGCTGGCTCGGCGTGCGGATCCAGCAGGTAACCGACGATATCGCGGAAAGCCTGAACGTGAAGCCGCCGCGCGGCGCGCTTGTGGCCGGCGTGGACGAGAAGGGCCCGGCCAAGCCCGCCGGCATCGAGCCGGGCGACGTCATCGTTACGTTCGACGGCAAGGACATCAAGGAGATGCGCGATTTGCCGAAGATCGTCGGCGATACGCCGATCGGCAAGGACGTGCCCGTGATCGTCATCCGCAAGGGCAAGGAAGAGACCAAGACCGTGCGGCTCGGGCGGCTGGAAGACACGCCGCAGCAAGCCTCGGTGAAGACCGACGCGCCCGCGGAAGACAAGTCCGTGGTGCAGAAGGCGCTCGGATTGAGTCTCGCCGGCGTCACCGACGACCTGCGCAAGAAATACAAGATCAAGGATTCGGTGAAGGGTGTCGTCATCACAGACGTCGAGGCCAATTCGGCCGCGGCTGAGAAGCGGCTCAATGCCGGCGATGTCATCGTCAAGGTCACCGACGAGGAAGTCGCCAACCCCGCCGACGTGCAGAAGCGCATCGACCAGCTCAAGAAGGACGGCAAGAAAACTGCCCTGCTGCTGGTCGCGAATGCCGACGGCGATGTGCGTTTCGTGGCATTGACGCTGCAATAGACAAACGTCTGCATTGCGTTCACCGCGAACGGTCGATTTGCGCCCGCGCGGATGATTTTTTCGTGAGCGGCGTTGCGGGCGCCGCGCGGCGCGCCTAGCTCCATGGCCGAAGACATTTGCGAGGCATCATGAAAGCGACGCTCGACGGCCGGATCATCGCGGACAGCAGCGACACCGTTTCGGTGCGCGGCTATGACTACTTCCCGTTTCCCGATGCCCGCATGGAATTGCTGGAGAAGTCGCCGCGCACCCCGAAGGACCTCGAATGCCCGCACGGCGTGCAGTTCTACGATGTCGTGGTGGACGGCAAGCGGCATGCGCGCAACGCGTGGGTCTATGAAGCGCCGCGCCCCGAAATGAACGCGGTGGCGGACCGCGTCGGTTTCTGGGAAGACGTCAAGGTCGCGTAGCGTTCATTTCGCAATTTTCGCCAAGTTCGCGCGCAGGTTCAGCGTCATGCTCTCCGCATGATGGCAGGCGGGATGCTTCGGCTCATGCCGTAGCGTTTCGCATGGCTATCCGGGCAAGCTCCTTGCCGGGAGACAGCGCGTGGCAAAATTCTACGGATGGCGGATTGTCGGCGCGGCCTTCGTGCTGGCGTTCTTCGGCTGGGGCCTCGGCTTCTACGGCCCGCCGGTCTACCTGCATGCGGTGCGCGAGGCGCGCGGCTTTTCGCTCGGCACCGTCTCGATCGCCGTGACGGTGCACTATCTGGCGGGCGCGATCGTCGTCGCCAACGTGCCGGCGCTCTACCGCCGCTTCGGCTTGCCGCTGATCACCAGCATTGCGGCCGTTCTGCTTGCAGTTGGCGTCTGCGGCTGGTCGATCGCGGCGGCGCCGTGGCAGCTTTTCGCCGCCACGCTGGTGAGCGGCGCTGGTTGGGCCGCGATGGGGGGCGTCGCGGTCAATGCGGTGGTGTCGCCCTGGTTCGTGCGCACGCGGCCGGTCGCGCTCGGCACTGCCTACAACGGCGCGAGCTTCGCCGGCCTGATCTTTTCGCCGCTCTGGGTCGTTGCCATCGCCACGCTGGGCTTCCCCATCGCGGCCGCGGCAATCGGGGCGATCACGATTGTTGTCATCGCGTGGCTCGCCGCAAAATTCTTCGCGCGAACGCCGCAAGACATGGGTCTCGCGCCTGACGGCGATGCACCAGGCGTGCAGGCCTCACGCGTGACGTCGCCGCGTGCCAGGCCGTTGCCGGGGCGGGCGCTGTGGCGCGATGCCGGCTTTGTCACGCTGGCGGTCGGCTCGGCGCTGTCGTTGTTTGCGCAGATCGGGCTCATCACCCACCTCTATTCGCTGCTCGTGCCGGCGCTCGGAAAGGAATGGGCCGGCCTTGTGATGGGCATCGGGACCGGCGCCGGAATGTTTGGCCGCATGGTGGTCGGCTGGGTCATGCCGGCAAACGCCGACCGGCGGCTCGTCGCCTGCATCAGTTACGCGGTGCAGATCGCCGGCACGCTCGTGCTGATCGCGGCGGGCGGCACGAACATTCCGCTGTTGTTCATCGGCGTCCTGCTGTTCGGCGTCGGCATCGGCAATGTGACATCGATGCCGCCGTTGATCGCGCAGGTCGATTTCGTGAAGGAGGACGTGCCGCGCGTGGTTGCGCTGGTGGTGGCAACCGGGCAGGCGACCTATTCGCTCGCACCGGCGGCCTTCGGCTTCATCCGCGAACTGTCCGGCGCAAGCGCGGTCTTTGCCACCGCGGCGCTGGTCTATGTGCTGGCGGCCGGTGCGCTGCTTGCGGGACGCCGGGCCCGCATTGAAGTCCCCGCGTCAAAGTGACTCGGCATCAAGGCTTTCGACGGCGCATTCGAGCGTTTCGGTGACGACCACACAGCCGTCGAGAGAAACCAGCGGCGATACCGCATAGCGAGCCGGCCAGACACTGCGCATCGTCCAGCGCCGCACGGGATTGCGCTGCTCGTCCAGCAGGATCACCGCGACGTTGCGCCGCTGTGTGTTGCCGTCGGATACGGACTTCCACCAGTCGAACAATTCGTTCGAGGTCGTGACGCCGCGCTTGAGCGTCAGATTGCCGAACTTCCGGATGCCCGGCAGCTTACGTGTGCCAAGTTCGCTGCCCTCGCGATAGTCGATGATCTCCACCGAACCGTCCGGCAACTCAACTTCGGAAAACGCGGTCTGCGCGATGCCGTCGATCTCGACCTGAAAACGGTGATTGGCGTAAACGCTGAGTACGCTCATGTTAGCCCCCCTTGAATGCCGCTCGAAGTTGAACTGTGGCACAAATTCGGGCGAATTCGGGGGCGGACTAGGCGGGCGTGACGAATTCGTCCCGCGCATAACCTTGGGCATAGAGCAGCGCGGTGAGATCGCCGTGGTCGATGCGCGCATGCGCGGCTTCGGCGACCTTTGGCTTGGCGTGATAGGCGACCCCCAATCCAGCCGCCTCAATCATCGCGAGATCGTTCGCGCCGTCTCCGATCGCAAGCGTGTCCGCCGTCGCAAGGCCGAGGCGCTCGCGCAGTTCGATCAGCGTCGCAAGCTTCGCCTCGCGGCCGAGGATCGGCTCTTCGACGCGGCCGGCGAGCTTGCCATCCTCGATGATCAGCGTGTTGCCGCGATCCTCATTGAACCCGATCATCGCGGCGACGCGGCTGGTGAACAACGTGAAGCCGCCGGACACCAGGCAGGCGAGGGCGCCGTTGCGTCGCATCGTTGCCACCAGGGTGCGCCCACCCGGCGTCAACGTGATGCGCCTTTCGATCACCGCGTCGACCGTTGCGACGGGCAAGCCCTTGAGTAATGCGACGCGTTCGCGCAAGGCGGGCTCGAACGCGATCTCGCCACGCATCGCGCGCTCCGTGATCGCCGCGACATGGGCCTTCAGCCCGACGTAATCGGCCAGTTCGTCGATGCATTCCTGCCCGATCATGGTGGAATCCATGTCGGCGACGAACAGCGTCTTGCGCCGATGCGCGAGCGGTTGCACGACGACGTCGATGGGCTGGTCCTTCAGTGCGGCACGCAGACCCTCGGCAATCGCTTTGTCGTCCGCGCCGGCCGGCGTAAAGGGAAGATCGGCCGCGATGCCGGCATCGAGAACGCGCACATCCTGCGCGGTCGCGAGCACGCCAACGGCCAGCGCGATCGCGTCGTTATCGACGGCGGGCCGCGCGTGATTTGAAATGAGAGTGGCGACGTGAGTCATTTGATATGTATGACGCCGCGCGGCGGGTTTTCCAGAGCCGCGAGAAGTGCGGGCACGAGTGGCTTCAAGTCGGCCAGGCGATTTGTCTGGGCATGGAGAACGATAACCGCAATTGGCAACGAGTCCGTGTTTTGCTGAAATGCGAGGTTCCGGTCTACCGCAACGAAGACGCCAAAGCGTTGGGATGCAAGTGCCAGCAGCTCGCCATTTCGGATCGCTGTCCAACCCATCTGCTGCGCGGTCTTGACGTCATGACCGGTCAGATCGCGCGACAGTCGCCGGTCGACACATTCGTCCAATAGAACGTTCATGAAACCGATTCGATGAGGCGATCCTTCGCTTCTTCCAGAAAGGCAATGACTTGCTCGCGCGTCACCGAGGGAAAGCCTTCCATAAACTCATCGATCGAGTTACCGGCCTCCAGATAGTCGAGCAGCGTTTGCACCGGAACGCGCGTTCCGGCGAATACGGGCGCTCCGCCCATGACTTCGGGATTGCAGGACACGGCCGACTGTTTCATTGACGTAATTTACCCTCTGGCGGTGGCCGCAGCAACGTGACGCGAAAGCCCGATATCGTCCTTATCGCAGGGCCGACCGCGAGCGGCAAGTCGGCGCTGGCGCTTTCGTCGCGCACGAAATTGGCGGGACGGTCATCAACGCGGACTCGATGCAGGTCTATCGTGACTTGCGCATCATCACGGCCCGGCCCACGCCGGAAGACGAGGCGAGCCTGCCGCACCGGCTGTATGGTCACGTCGACGCGGCGGAGAACTACTCGGTCGGGCGCTGGCTCGCAGATGTCACTGCCGTGCTGGGCGAGGTGAGGGCGGCGGGTCGCGTGCCGATCCTGGTCGGCGGGACCGGACTTTACTTCAAGGCGCTGACGCAGGGGCTTTCCAACGTGCCGCCGATTCCAGATGCGACTCGTGCCAGCGTGCGTGCGCGGATGGAGGCGGAAGGTCCGGCGGCGCTGCATGGCGAACTCTCGCGCCGCGACCCCACAACCACGCTCAAGACCGGTGACCGCACGCGCATCGCACGCGCGCTGGAGGTGCTGGAGGCGACCGGACGGCCGCTCGCCCAGTGGCATGGCGAGGGGCTGCCGCCGCTGATCGATGCCTCAGCCGCCGTGACGGTATTTCTCGCGCCCGAGCGCCCCGAGTTGCGCAAGCGCATCGACGCGCGCTTCGACGCCATGCTTGATGCCGGCGCGCTGGACGAGGTGCGCGCGCTCGCAGTCCGCAAACTCGATCCGCTACTTCCCGCCATGAAGGCGCACGGCGTGCCGTGGCTGATCCGTCATCTCAATGGCGAGATATCACTGACCGAGGCGGCCGATGGCGGGAAAGCCGATACGCGCCGCTACATCAAGCGCCAGTTCACCTGGGCGCGGCATCAACTCGTGGACTGGGGCTGGGCCGCGCCTGAGGGGGCTCTCGCCGAGGTCTTGCGCGCTTTAGGGCGCTGAGACCGGAAAGACCACACGAACGACGCGAGCGTGACGCCGAGCCCGACGATCAGCACCCAGTGGGCCGGGCGAAATGTCAGGCTCCAGATGTCCCAATTGAGGTTGGCGGACAACACCCGGACCCACATCACGCCGGTGGTCACGCCATACCACGCGGCCTCGGCGAAAGCCGTCAGCGCCGACGCAACGATGGTGAGAACGATCTGAGACACATAGCCGACCGCGCCGACGTAGCGATGCAACAGCCGGTAGCCGAGCAGCCAGATGAGGAAGCCCGCCGCCATGACGGATTTGGTGATGTCGATCTTGGTTTGCAGCATGAAATGGATAATGCCGAGCAGCGCGATGATGTAGATGATCTTGTGCAATCTGTTCCAGCGCTCGCCGCCGAGTTGCTTGATCATCCCGTCGGTCGAGGTCGCGGCCAGCGCGATAAGACCGCACAGCGCCACGAAGCCGATAGTGAGATAGAAGCGCAGCGCGATCTCGCTCACGATCTTGAGCAGATCGAATTTTTCCTGCACGAAATAAAGCGATAGGTGGAGCGCCGCGTAGCAGAAGGCTGCGACGCCGAGAATGCGCCGCATGTTGATCAGCTTCGGCGCCATGAACAGGCGGCGCGCGGGGGTGATCGTAAGCGAAAGCACCACGAGCCAGACGGCGAATTGCCGGTCGAATGGATTGCCTCGTTGATCGGGCGTGCCGGATTGAGATCGCCGGACCACGCACGCCACGCGAGCCAGAGCGCGGGCACGCAGGCGCCCACGAAGGCAATGATCTTTTCAGGCGACCAGCGGCCGGATTTTTCGCGCAGAAAGGGCATCGGGTTCCTCAGCTCCGCGCGACCATACAAAAACAGCGCGAAAACGCGATGCAAATCCGATGACGTTCCGGTGAGGAAACTGTGATGCCGTCATCCCGGGCGAGCGGAGCGAGACCCGGGATCCATATCCACAGGCCTCTCGGTTAGTTCGAACAATTGGTGGCCATGGATCTCGGATAGCCGCTTCGCGGCTTGCGGGATGACAAACGGAGTTAGGCGCCGAGCTTCTCCGCCAGTTCCACGAAACTCGTCACCGCGATATCCACCGGTACGCTGGGCGCGGCCTCGCCCTTGCCCGGGCCTTTTTCGTTCGGGCGAGCCACATGCGCGGTCTTCAGCCCGCACGCCGCGGCGGACGCGAGATCGTTCGAGTGCGCCGCCACCATGACGCATTCATGCGGCGCGCAGTCGAAGGCCTCGGCGGACTTCAGGTACACCACGGGCTTCGGCTTGTAATCGCCCGCGATCTCGGAGCCGAGGATCGCATCCCACGGGAAATTATTGCGGCGCGCGATGCCGCACATCAACGAGATGTTGCCGTTCGAGCAGGGCGCGATCAGGAATTTCTTGTGCAGCCGTTGCAGCCCCGGCGCAGCGTCCGGCCAGCCATCAAGCCGGTGCCAGGCCTTGTTGAGGTGCTGCATCGTGGCCTCGTCCAGCCCCGAGACCTTGAAGCGCGGCAGGATGCGATCGAGGTTGCGCCGGTGCAGCACGTCGAGCTTGGAGAACGGAATGACCCCGGTGCGCACCTCCTCCATCGCGGGCTGGTATTCGTTGCGCCACGCATCCGCAAAGGCGAGCCAGTCGAGCGCGTGGCCCTTCGGCTTGAGGATCGCCTCGCTCTCGCGTGCGATCGAATTGCGCCAATCGACCACCGTGCCGAAGACATCGAAAATGAAAGCTTTGACGGACGCAGGGTCGAGCATGGATGTTTCCTGATGTTTTTTCGGCGCGGCCTTCCTCTATCATAGCCGCTGCCTTTCAGTTCGCCAGACGAGTGCCCCATGGACATCACGAAGCTGCCGTTCGACGCCGACACCATGCTGGCGGGATTGCGCCCGTGGGTCGAATGCGAAAGCCCGACCTTCGATGCCGTGCGGGTGAACGCAATGCTCGATCTTGCGGCGCGCGACTGCGCGCTGGCGGGCGCGCATGTCGAGCGCATCGCGGGCCGCATGGGCTTCGGCGATTGCATCCGGGCGAGGTTCGCCTTCGGCCATGCAGACAAGCCCGGCATCCTCATCATGGGGCACCTCGACACCGTGCATCCGGTCGGCACGATCGCGACCGGATTGCCGTGGCGGCGCGAGGAGGACCGCTGCTACGGTCCCGGCATCTTCGACATGAAGGGCGGCAACTATATTGCGCTGGACGCGATCCGGATGCTGCAGCGTCTGTACATGGCGCCCTCACTGCCGATCACCTTCCTGTTCACCAGCGACGAGGAGGTCGGCAGCCCGAGCACGCGCGACCTGATCGAGGCGGAGGCGGCGCGGCACAAATACGTGCTGGTGCCGGAGCCCGGCCGTGCGGATGGCGGCGTGGTGACCGGGCGCTACGCCATTGCGCGCTTCAACCTGAAAGCCATCGGCCGGCCGAGCCATGCGGGGTCGCGGCTGAAGGACGGGCGTTCGGCGATCCGCATCATGGCCGACATGATCCCGCAGATCGAAGGCATGACCACCGACGCGTGCACCTTCAGCGTCGGCGTCGTGCATGGCGGCCAGTGGGTGAACTGCGTGGCGAGCTCGTGCGCTGGCGAGGCGCTCAGCATGGCGAAGCGCCAGTCCGACCTCGATCAGGGCGTCACGCGCATGCAGGCGCTGACCAAGGGCGACGACGAGGCCGGGCGCTTCATTGTCACGCGCGGGGTGACGCGGCCGGTGTGGGAGCCGAACGCCAAGACCATGGCGCTTTATGAGACGGCGAAAGGGCTCGCGAAACAGCTCGGGATCGAACTGAAGCACGAAAGCGCGGGCGGCGGGTCGGACGCAAACTTCACCGGCGCGCTCGGATATGCCTCGCTGGATGGCCTCGGGGTGTGCGGGGCAGGGGCTCACACTCTGCAGGAGCACGTTATCGTTGAAAGCCTGCCCCAGCGGGCCAGGCTGCTGACTGGCCTCCTGATGGAACTGGCTTGACGGACCTGACCGAAAGCGCCATTTTTGCTTGACGTAAGCCGGGCGCCGGCCTTATAAGGCCGCGCAAGGAAAGTTCGAGCAGGGCACATGTCGCGCAACATTCTTATCGTAGGTATCGCACGCAACGCCGGGGGTGGCTGACTAGCCTCCCCGACAAGGCGGTGCGTGCAAGGGCCCCTCGGAGGGCCTTTTTTGTTGTTCGGACAAGAACTTGAGAATGATCTGAGAACCGACTGGAGCGAGCGATGACCCAACAGATGACCGGCGCCGAGATGGTTGTGCAAGCGATGCTCGATAACGGCGTCGCGCACATCTTCGGTTATCCCGGCGGTGCGGTGCTGCCGATCTACGACGCGATTTTCCAGCAGGACAAGCTCCAGCACATTCTCGTGCGCCACGAGCAAGGCGCGACGCATGCGGCCGAGGGCTATGCGCGCTCGACGGGCAAGGTCGGCTGCGTGCTGGTCACCTCGGGCCCGGGCGCGACCAACGCCGTGACCGGCCTGACCGACGCGCTGATGGATTCGATCCCGTTGGTGTGCATCACCGGCCAGGTGCCGACCCATCTCATCGGCAACGATGCTTTTCAGGAATGCGACACGGTCGGCATCACGCGGCCCTGCACCAAGCACAATTATCTCGTGAAGAACGTGAACGATCTCGCGCGCGTGCTGCACGAGGCGTTCCACATCGCGTCGAGCGGGCGGCCGGGCCCGGTGGTGGTCGATATCCCGAAGGACATTCAGTTCGCCACCGGCACCTATATCGGACCCAGCCAGGTCCAGATGAAGAGCTACAAGCCGAAGGTGAAGGGCGACATCGATCGCATCAAGGCGGCGATCGAGATGCTGGCGAAGGCCAGGAAGCCGATCATCTATTCGGGTGGCGGCATCATCAATTCGGGACCGGAAGCGAGCCACCTGTTGCGCGAGTTCGCGCGCATGACGGGCTTTCCGGTGACTTCGACTCTCATGGGGCTTGGCGCGTTTCCGGCGGCAAACCCGCAGTGGCTCGGCATGCTCGGCATGCACGGCACCTACGAGGCGAACTGGACGATGCACGACTGCGACGTGATGCTGTGCATCGGCGCGCGCTTCGATGACCGCATCACCGGCCGCATCGACGCGTTCGCGCCGCACTCGCGCAAGATCCACGTCGACATCGACGCCTCGTCGATCAACAAGAACGTGAAGGTCGATATCCCGATCGTCGGCGATTGCGCCAATGTGCTCGAGGACATGATCCGGCTCTGGAAGGAGGGCGGCAAGCAGGCCGACAAGGCCGCGCTTGCGAGCTGGTGGAAGCAGATCGACAAATGGCGCGCGCGCGATTGTCTCGCCTATCGCGCGTCGAACGCGACCATCAAGCCGCAATACGCGATCCAGCGCCTCTATGAGGCGACCAAGGATCGCGACGTCTACATCACGACCGAGGTCGGTCAGCATCAGATGTGGGCGGCGCAGTTCTTCAAGTTCCAGGAGCCGAACCGCTGGATGACATCGGGCGGCCTTGGCACGATGGGCTACGGCCTGCCGGCTTCGGTCGGCGTGCAGGTCGCGCACCCGAAATCGCTGGTGATCGATATCGCGGGCGAAGCCTCGGTGCAGATGACCATGCAGGAAATGTCGACGGCGGCGCAGTACAATCTGCCGATCAAGATCTTCATCCTGAACAACCAGTACATGGGCATGGTGCGACAGTGGCAGGAGCTGCTGCACGGCGGGCGCTATTCGCACAGCTATTCGGAGGCGCTGCCGGATTTCGTGAAGCTCGCCGACGCGTACCAGGGGGTCGGTATCCGTTGCGAGAAGCCGGGCGATCTCGACCACGCCATCAAGGAGATGATCAACGTCGACAAGCCGGTCATCTTCGACTGCGTCGTGGATCAGATGGAGAATTGCTTCCCGATGATCCCGTCGGGCAAGGCGCACAACGAAATGCTGATGGGCGACGTCGAGCAGGATATCCGCAAGGCGATCGACGAAAAGGGCAAGGTGCTGGTGTAATGGCAAACGGGGGCAGCGCGAGCCATTATCCGGCTCAGACCGTCAAGGAGAAGGCCGAACGGCACACGCTCGCCGTTCTGGTCGAGAACGAGCCGGGCATTCTCGCCCGCGTCGTCGGGCTGTTCTCCGGCCGCGGCTATAACATCGACAGTCTCACGGTGTCCGAGACCGAGCACGCCAAGCACCTCTCGCGTATCACCATCGTAACGTCCGGCACGCCGATGGTGATCGAGCAGATCAAGCATCAGCTTGAGCGGCTGGTGCAGGTGCATCGCGTGCACGACATGACCATCGAGGGGCCCGCGATCGAGCGCGAACTCGCGATGGTCAAGGTGCGCGGCAAGGGGGAGAACCGCGTCGAGGCACTGCGGCTCGCCGATGCCTTCCGTGCGCGCGTGATCGATGCCGGCACCGAAAGCTTTATCTTCGAGATCACTGGCGCTGCGGAGAAGATCGAGAGCTTCATCAACCTGATGCTGCCGATCGGACT
This sequence comes from uncultured Alphaproteobacteria bacterium, assembly GCA_963757565.1. Lineage (GTDB taxonomy): Bacteria > Pseudomonadota > Alphaproteobacteria > Rhizobiales > Xanthobacteraceae > PALSA-894. The sequence continues at coordinate 2,657,246 of CAVWSB010000011.1, read as the reverse complement.
GATCGAAGTCTCGCGCACCGGCGTGGTGGCGATCAGCCGCGGGCCGGAGGGGATGTAGACAGATAAGGGTCACGGATATACATTGTATATCCAACGGAGCTGGCCATGAGGGTCACGATCGCGAAATGGGGCAACAGCAAAGCCGTGCGGTTGCCGAAGGCGCTGACCGAAGCACCCGGCTTCGAAGAGGGCGCGCAATTGGAGTTGACGGTCGAGAAAGATGGATTTCGTCTGCGCCGGCCCGCGAAGACCTCCAAAGAATTGCTGGCCGAGATGGTGACTGAAGCGAGACGGCTTGGACCGGAATACGAACCGGAGTCCGTGGATTGGGGTCCGGATCGTGGCTCCGAGATCATTAATGACGACGACCCGCGCTGAAATGCTTCCTGTTCCCGGCGCGATCATCCTGATGGATTTCTCGCCGGCTCGTGGGACTGAGCAATCCGGGCAGAGGCCCGCCCTTGTCGTATCTGAGCTCGAAATGCACGAGATGACGCATCGCGCAATCGTATGTCCAATCACACGAAATACGCGGCCGTGGCCGACGAAGGTCTTTTTGCCTGCCGGCTATGGTGCTGAAGGAGCTGTTCTTGTCGATCAGGTGCGCTCGATCCATCGAAGCGAGCGAATTCTGCGAACGCTTGGTCAGGCACCGCATGCGGTGCTGCTGGAAGTACGCCGCAAGCTTGCGGTACTCATGGGAATAGAAATGGCAGCCGAAAGCAGTGGCTGACCGCACCTCGGCCGCCGCGGCTAAGGGTTGATTTTCCGCGCCAATTGCCGTTTGTGCCGCCATCTGAAGTCAAAAACGAAACGGCCACGGGGGCCAAGGAGTAAGGGGTAAATCGATATGCGCGTTTACTACGACCGCGACGCCGACCTGAACCTGATCAAGGGCAAGAAGGTCTGCATCATCGGCTATGGCAGCCAGGGCCACGCCCACGCGCTGAATTTGCGCGACAGTGGCGTGAAGGATGTCGCGGTCGGGCTGCGCAAGACCTCAGCCGGCGTGAAGAAGGCCGAAGGCGAAAAGCTCAAGGTGATGGACGTCGCCGAGGCCGCCAAATGGGCCGACGTGATGATGATGCTCACGCCGGACGAATTGCAGGGCGACATCTATCGCGATCACCTGGCGGCGAACATGAAAGAAGGTTCGGCGCTGATGTTCGCGCACGGCCTCAACGTCCACTTCAATTTGATCGAGCCGCGCCCGGACATCGACGTGCTGATGATCGCGCCAAAGGGCCCGGGCCACACCGTGCGTTCCGAATACCAGCGCGGCGGCGGCGTGCCGTGCCTGCTGGCGATCCACAAGGATGCGTCGGGCAACGCGCATGACCTCGGCCTCTCATATGGGGCGGCGATTGGCGGGGGACGTGCCGGCATCATCGAGACGAGCTTCAAGGAAGAATGCGAAACCGACCTGTTCGGCGAGCAGACTGTGCTGTGCGGCGGCCTCGTCGAGCTGATCAAGGCCGGCTACGAGACGCTGGTCGAGGCCGGCTACGCGCCCGAGATGGCCTATTTCGAGTGCCTGCACGAGGTGAAGCTGATCGTCGACCTGATCTTCGAGGGCGGCATCGCGAACATGAACTACTCGATCTCGAACACCGCCGAATACGGCGAGTACGTCACGGGTCCGCGCATCATCACCGACGAGACCAAGGCGGAGATGAAGCGCGTGCTCGCCGACATCCAGTCCGGCAAATTCACGCGCGACTGGATGCTGGAGAACAAGGTCAACCAGACCTCGTTCAAGGCGACCCGCGCCAAGCTCGCCGAGCATCCGATCGAGCAGGTCGGCGAAAAACTGCGCGCCATGATGCCGTGGATCAAGGCGAAGGCGCTGGTGGACAAGGCGCGAAACTGATCCAGGCTGCGCAGCTTCCCCAGCCAAGGCATTTCCAAAAGGACGGGCTCGCATCGCGGGCTCGTTTTGCTTTTGGTCGGCTGGTCGTACACAATGCCCTCGCAGGTTGTGAGGGAGGGTGGCATGGACGACCGCGTGACGATCGAAGCAATTCTGGACAAGGCTTATGCGGGGCGGCGCAGCGGAGACGCTCAGGCCGTGGCCGCCTTGTTCGCCGAAGATGGCAAGTTTGGCGCGAACGGTGCACCGCACGCTGAAAGTCGCAGCGAACGGGCCGACGCCCTGCAAGGCATGTTCGCCGCCTTCGAGGTGGTGGGGTTCGAGCAGTATTGCCGGATCATCGATCCGCCGCGTGCCGCGGTCTATTGGCGCGGCAAGTTTCGAGCCCAGAACGGCAAGGTGGGCGAGACCGATATCCTCGACCTGATCGAAGTGAAGGATGGACGCATCAGCAGGCTCACCACCTTCTTCGATACCGCCTATGCGACGGCGCTCGCAGCGCCCGCCTGACCGTTAACCAGCCGCCCACGCCAAAGCCGCGAGAAATTTGCTCAAACTTGCCATGACGCTTTGATTACAGTTTGATGACACTGACGCCGCCCGGCGGGGACAATTGGGTCCGGGCGCGGCCGTGTAGGGTTCATGCCGCCCGCCATTGCTTCGCTGACGACCCGTCTTTACGGCGCCTCCAGCGCCGGTCGCGGTCATGCGGCACGCGCTGGGCTTTTGCTCGGCCTGCATCTGGCGGCGCTCGCGATCCTGTTTGGCACCGAGTCCGGACCGGTGTCGCAACTCGCCTTCGTCCTTGGGTGGGGCTTCTTCAATTTCTGCTGGATCGCGCTGCTGCGCCGGCCGGCTGTCGCCGCGGCGATCTCGCTCGCATGGCTGGTGCTGCTGATCGTCCTGTCGCAGCTCAAGCAGAGCATTCTCTTCATGACGGTCAATTTCGTCGACCTCATGGTGGTCGATCCCGACACCGTCCGCTTCCTGCTCACCGTTTATCCCGGACTGCCGCGCGATGTCGCGCTGGCGGCGCTGGTGACCGTGACGTTGCTCGGCGCGATCTGGTGGGTCGATCCGCTGCGCATGCGCTTTCGTGCCGCGCTCCTTGGAGCGCTCCTGTGCTGCCGCCGGACTGGTCGCTGTGGCAACCGCGGTCCCGAGCGATCCCGAGCATGAGTTCGACAGCGGGCAGTACTTCTCCAAATACGCACGCTCTGCCGTGACAGCGATCGGAGATTATGCATCGCGTGGCTTCTTCGAGATCGGATGCGCGGCTGGTCGAAGAGCTCAAGCCCGGCCTCGCGGGCGATGCCTGCAAGCCTGCGAAGAAGCCACCCCACATCGTCATGGTGTTCGACGAATCGAGCTTCGATATCAGCAATGCCCCGGGCATCAAGGTCGCGTCGGACTACCGCGATCACTTCAAGTCATTTGACGGCAAGAGTCGTGCCTTTGTGGTGGAAGGGGCGGGCGGACCGAGCTGGTTCACCGAATACAATGTGCTGACCGGACTCTCCGTACGTTCGTATGGACGTTTCGCCGATTTCGTGACTCGCATCGCGGCGGGACGGGTCGAGCGCGGGTTGCCGTGGGCGCTGCGCCACTGCGGCTACAAGACCTACAGCTTTTATTCCTACCTCGGTGCCTTCCTGAGCGCCCGCCGCTTTCAGGAGACGGCTGGCATCGAGAATTTCTACGACGCCAAGGTGATGGGTGCGAAAGGCGTCGAGCCGGACAGCTTTTTCTACGATGCGGCCGCCAAGGTGATCGGCGAAAACAGAAACACGCAGCCGCTGTTCCTGTTCGTCTATACGATCGCAAATCACTTCCCGTGGAATTATCGCTTCCGTCCAGACCTGTTGCCGGACTGGAGCGCGTCCGGGAATAATCCGGAAGTGGACGAATATCTGCGCCGCCAGACGTTGAGCGCGCACGACTATGCGGCGTTTGTCGAGCGCCTGCGCCACGACTATCCCGGCGAGCAATTTCTGATCGTGCGCTTCGGAGATCATCTGCCGGGGCTGGCGATGACGCTGATGGAGCCTGCGCTCGATCAGACCGGCAGGGCCCAGCATGTACAGGCGCGTGATCCGCGCTACTTCTCCACCTACTATGCCATCGACGCGGTGAACTACCGGCCGGCCGACACATCGACGGCACTCTCGCGGCTCGATGCGCCATATCTGCCGTTGGTCGTGCTCGAGGCCGCGGGGCTACCGCTCGATGCGTCCTTCGCCGAGCAGAAGCGGATTCTGGAGCGCTGCAATGGCCAGTTCTATCAATGCGCGAGCGGGGCCGAAGCGCGGCGCTTCAATCAACTTCTGATCAACGCGGGCCTGATCAAGGGGCTGTAGCAAGGCGTTCCCACGGCTTGCATCCTGCCCGTATCCGGCTAGCTTGCCGCCCAACGGCAAGCAAAACAGAGGGAACGCATGGCCGCTGGTTCAAACGCCGCGCCCGCGGTCAGCGGCTCAACGTCGGCCATCTCGCTCAACGAGGTCGATGTCACGTTCCGGCTTGCCGATGGCGGCACCTACCGGGCCGTGCAACGCGCCTCGCTGGATGTGGCGGATGGCGAGTTTGTTGCGATCGTCGGCCCGACCGGGTGCGGCAAGTCGACCCTGCTCAATGTTGCGGCCGGCTTGCTCGCGCCCTCGCATGGCGCCGCCACGATTTTCGGCGCCGGCTTGACCGGGCTCAACCGCCAGGCCGGCTATCTGTTTCAGGCCGAGGCGCTGTTTCCCTGGAAGACCGCGACCGAAAACGTCGCGATCGGGCTGGAAATCGCCGGCACGCCGAAGGCTGAAGCGCGGGAGCGCGCGCAGACATGGCTCGCACGGGTCGGCATCGGCGGCTTTGGCGACCGTTATCCGCACATGCTGTCGGGCGGGCAGCGCAAGCGCGTCGGCCTGGTGCAGGTGCTGATCCGCGATCCCAAAATCCTGCTGATGGACGAACCGTTCGGCCCGCTCGACGCGCAGACGCGGCAGATCATGGGCAATCTGCTGCTCGATCTATGGAGCGCGGATCGAAAGGCGGTGCTGTTCGTGACGCACGATCTCGAAGAGGCCATCGCGCTCTCGGATCGCGTTGTCATCATGTCGGCCGGGCCGTCCGCGCGCATCATCGGAAACTGGACGGTGCCGCTGCCGCGCCCGCGCGACATCGGCGAGGTCAAGCTCGAACGCGCGTTCCATGAGCTGCATCGCGAAATCTGGGAAGCGCTGAAGGACGAGGTGATGAAGGGCTATCAGCAGACGGGGGGAGGGTGACCATGAACCGCACGAAACTCCTCGCGCTGCAGATCCTCGTCGCGGTCGTGTGCATCGGGTTCTGGCATGTCTTCGCCAGCTACACGATCGGCGGCGTGCGGCTGCTGCCGCCGTTCTTCTTCTCCACGCCGCTCGATGTCGCCTCGCGCGTGGTGCGCTGGTTCGTCGAGGGCACGATCTGGAAGCATTTGTGGATCACGCTGGTCGAAGCGATGCTCGCCTTCGTCATCGGTTCGTCGTCGGGCGTGCTGATCGGGTTCTGGTTTGCCCGCAAACCGACCATCAACGCGGTGTTCGATCCCTATGTGAAGATGCTGAACGCGCTGCCCCGCGTCGTGCTGGCGCCGATCTTTGCGCTCTGGTTCGGGCTCGGCATCGCCTCGAAGGTCGCGCTCGGCGTGACGCTGGTGTTCTTCATCGTATTCTTCAACGTCTATCAGGGCGTGAAGGAAGTGAGCCCAACCGTGCTGGCGAACGCCCGCATGCTCGGCATGAGCGAACGGCAGTTGATGCGCCACGTCTATTGGCCCTCCGCGCTCTCCTGGATGTTCTCCTCGCTCCACACCTCGGTGGGCTTTGCGGTTGTGGGCGCGGTGGTGGGCGAATATCTGGGCTCTGCGGCGGGGCTCGGCTACATCATCCAGCAAGCCGAGGGCGTGTTCGATGTCGCGGGCGTGTTCGCCGGCATGTTCGTGCTCGCCGTGTTCGTGATCATCATCGACATGATCGTGACGGCGATCGAGAAGCGGCTTCTCGTCTGGCGGCCGGTTGCCGCAACCGACGCGCGATAGCGTAGCCTTCGCGCGGCTGCTAGGCTTCGCCACAAGAACATCACGGGAGGATTTTGATGCGCGCTATCACGCTTGCATTCGCGTCGGCTTTTGCCATCGCGACACCTGCCGCTGCCGACTATCTGGTCAAGGAAGTCGGCAGCTTCCATATCGGCGGCCATACCGAGACGCTCACCGGCTTGCCGGTGAAGGAAGCTTCGTTCAGCGCCGGCATGCCGCCGATCAAGCTCGATCCGAACGGCGAATTCCTTGTCGAGCAGATGTACGTACAGTACGTGAAGCTCGCGCAGCCGAAGGCCAAGGTGCCGCTGCTGCTGTGGCACGGCGGCGGATTGTCGGGCGTGACGTGGGAGAGCAAGCCGGACGGCAAGCCGGGCTGGCAGCAATTTTTCCTCAATGCCGGCTACGACACCTATGTATCCGACGCGGTCGAGCGCGGCCGCGCCGGATGGGCGCGCTTTCCGGAAATCTGGAAAAGCGAACCGATCTTCCGTACCAAGAAGGAAGCTTGGACGCTGTTCCGCTTCGGGCCCAGCTATGAGCAAGGTGGGGCGCACGTCGTATATGACGGAGTGCAGTTTCCGGTCGAGTCGCTCGACAATTTTATGCGGCAAGGCTCTCCGCGCTGGCTGACCAATGATGCGGCGACACAGAAGGCCTATGACGAGTACGTGCAGAAGGTTTGCCCCTGCATCATCGTTGTGCATAGCCAGGGCGGCAATTTCGGCTTTACCGCCGCGCTCAACGCGCCCGACAAGGTGAAGGCGCTGATCGCGGTCGAGCCGTCCGGAGCGCCGGATCCGGCGAAGGTCGATGCCGCGAAGGTGAAGGGCGTGCCGCTACTCGTCGTGTGGGGCGACTTCCACGACAAGGACGCGACATGGCAGAAGATCCGGCCGCAGCCGGAGAAGTGGGCGGCGGCGATCAAGGATGCCGGCGGTACGGTCGATACCTTCGACCTGCCCAAGATGGGCATCAAGGGCAACACCCATATGCTGATGATGGACAAGAACTCCGACGACATCGCGAAGCTGGTGAGCGACTGGATCGGCGAAGCAGGGGCTGGTGAACTAAATCAAGCCGTCCACCCTGAGGTGCTCGGCCGATAGGCCGAGCTTCGAAGGGCGGTGCTCACTCCGAGCCTGCGGCCGTCCTTCGAGGCCCGCGCTTCGCGCGGGCACCTCAGGAGCGAGGTTACCGAGCAAAAACTCGGTGATGAAGTCCACCTGAGCTTCGAACATCTGCACGCCGGTCTGCGTCGTGCAGCCCTTCTGCCTGGCGGCCTCGAGCAGCGGCGTGACCGCCGGCATCGTGATGACGTCGGCCACATGCGCCGTTGCGTCGATGCGCGCGACGTCGACCGGGCAACGGGTCGCCGGCCTTCATGCCGGCCGGCGTCGCATTCACCACAAGATCGTAGCCGGCCGGGTCCGGCCTGTCGGTCGCTGCGACCACATGGCCGTGGCGGCCGAGTTTCGCGATCAGCGCGTCACGCTTGGCGGTGTCGAGATCGGCCAACGTGACGGTCGCGCCTTCCATCGTGAGCGACAGCGCAATCGCGGAGCCTGCGCCGCCCGCGCCGATCTGCAGCGCGCGCTTGCCTTTCGGGTCGAAGCCGTTTTTTTTGTACGCCGCAATGAACCCGCCGCCGTCGGTCATGTCGCCGCGCCAGCGGCCGTCGGCGCCACGCCGCATCACGTTGCAGACCTCCAGCACCCGCGCGCGCTCCGAGGTTTCGTCGCAATGTCGGAACGCGACCGGCTTGTGCGGCACCGTGATGACGATGCCGTCGAGGTTCGGGAGCTTCTTGGCGAGGCGTAAGAAATCCTCGATGTCGGCCGGCCTTCACCTGCAGCGGGATCATGATCGCGTCATGCCCGCGCGCGTAGAAGCCCTGCGTGATCCCGGCCGGCGATTTCACCTGCGCGATCGGATCGCCGATCGTGACGTGGATGCGGGTCGCGCCGTTCAGGGGAGGGAGCATGAACTCTCCGTTTCACCTCGCCCCGCTTGCGGGGAGAGGTCGGACCGCGAAGCGGGCCGCGTGAGGGCGTGCCGCATTTTTCTAAATTCCTCTCACCCGGCTCGCAGCCTTGCTGCTCGCCACTCTCTCCCCGCCAGCGGGGAGAGAGAAAGACAGAGAGGCGCGCGAACTAATACAGCGACTTGTACTTCGTCAGGCTGTCCTTGAGATCCTTCATGATCTCGTCCGGATTATAGCCCGCCTTCTTGGCACTCTCGGCCCACTCGGCATAGAGCGGCTCGGCGGCCTTGCGCCATTCGGCAAGCTGGGCCGGTGTCAGCGGATCGAGCTCCTGGCCCGGCTCCGCCTTGATCTTGTCGCGCCCGCCCGCCTCGAAATCCGCCCAGGGCTCGGCGATCTTTTCGGCCCATTGCGGCGTGCAGTGATCGTCGATCACTTTCTTCTGCGCAGCGGAGAGCGCCTCGTATTTTGCCTTGTTGATGACCCAGCCCTGCTCGGTGACGTAGAACGCCGCGTCGGTATGGAACTTGGTCACCTTGTCGATGCCGAACAGCACGATCGATCCCCACGGGAAGGCGATCGCCTCGGCGACGCCCTTTTCCAGCACGTCACGCGACTCCGGCGCGGAGGCCTGGATGTTTGTGCCGCCGAGCAGCGTCACGAAGCGGGCGATGGTGGCGTTCGCGGGGCGCACCTTCATGCCCTTGATGTCGCCCGGCACGACGATCTTCTTCTTGGTGGAATGGAACGTGCCGGGGTCGTGCGCGAAGGTGAGGCAATAGTGAACGTCCGCCATCTCCTTGGCGGCGTACTTGCGATACCACGCATCGAGCGCGGCGCTGCCTTCCTTGGCGTTGGCGAACAGGAACGGCAGCTCCATCGCGCCCATCACCGGGAAGCGGCCCGGCTCGTAGCCCGGATTGACATGTGCCACGTCCGCGATGCCGTCGCGCGCCATGTTGTAATGGTCGAAAGCCTTGCCGAGCTGCTGCGACGGAAAGATCTTCATTTTAATCGTGCCGCCGGAGGCCTTCTCGATGTCGGCCGCCCACGCTTCGGCCGCCGGATGCATCGGGTGCGACGGCGGCACCCAGTGCGAAAAGCGCCACTCGACCGTCTTGTCCTGCGCGAAGGCCGGGCCGGCGCAAACGAGCGCCGCAAGGGCGATTGCAAAGCGTTTCATGGTTCCTCCCGAATTGATTTTGTTATGTTCTATCACGGTCGGGCGCAGGCCGTCACCCGCCTGCTTTGCCGCGCTTTTCCCAGTGTGTGTAAGCGAAGGTGTGGTCCTTTTCGAAGCCCACCTTGTCGCGCGCCTCGCCCAACAACGCCGATGATTTGTCGATCAGTGGGCTGTCGACCTTCAGGGCCTTCGCGAGGCTGTCGGCGATTCCCACATCCTTGGCGAGCAGGCCGAGTGCAAAGCCGGAGGCGAACTGGCGTGAGACGACGTGCTGTTTCGCGACCATTTCGGTGTTGAAGCTCTTTCCGGTCGACACGTTCATGATGTCGACCATGGTGCCCGGATCGAGCCCGAACTTCTCGCCCACCAGCAGCGCCTCCGACACCGCGATGAAAGAGGTGCCGGCGACGAAGTTATTCAGCGCCTTCATGGCGTGGCCATTGCCGGGGCCGCCCACGTCAAAAAGCCGCGCGCCCATCTTGCCCAGCACGGGTTTGGCGTCCGCGACTGCCGCCGGATCGCCGCCGATCATGATCGCGAGCGAGCCGTCGGTCGCGCGCGGCACGCCGCCGGAAACAGGAGCGTCGACCAGCGCGAGGTTCTGTTTCGCCAGATCGGCGTGGAGTTCGCGCGTGCCGACGGGATCCGCCGAACTCATGTCCATCACGATGGCGCCTTTCGGCAGGTTCGCGGCGAGCGCGCCACCCTCCGCCTCCAGAAGGCAGGCGCGCACTTCCTTGCCGGTCGGCAGCATGGTGACGATCGCGTCGACCTGCTTGCCGAGGTCGGCAAGCGTGGCAGCGGCTTTCGCGCCGATCGCCTTGGCGGCGTCCTGGGCGCGCTTACCGTCGAGATCGTACAGCACGACGGCGTAGCCGCCCTTGACGAGATTGGCTGCCATCGGCCGGCCCATGTTGCCGATGCCGATGAAGCCGACAGTCTTGATGGTCATTCCAGCCCCATGTCCTTGAGCACGCCTTGCGCGGTGCGGAAACCTTCGACCGCCTTCGGCAGGCCGCAATAGATGATCGCGTGCAGCATCAGTTCGGACAATTCTTCCTTGCTGACGCCGTTGTTGACCGCGCCGCGCACATGTACCGCGATCTCATGCGGACGGCCCATCGCGACCAGCATGCCGAGCGTGACGAGGCTGCGGGTCTTGCGATTGAGGGTTGGCCGCGTCCACGTTTCGCCGAAGCATTTGCGTGTGACGTAATCCTGCAGCGGCCACATGAAATCGGTGGTATCGGCGATCTGGTTCTCGGCGCCGGCCGGGCCGAACATCGCGCGGCGCACATTCAGCCCGTCATCCCAGGCCTTGTCGCCCTTGACCCATTGCTTGCGCCAGTGCGGGCGCGGCTTCTTGCCGGAGATTTTCGTGTTTGCAGATGCTTTCTTGGCAGCCTTGGCCATCTTTCCTCCGAAAGTAGTCGTTCGTCATGGCCGGGCTTGTCCCGGCCATCCACGACTTTGTCGTTGTATTGAAGCAAGACGTGGATGCCCGGCACAAGGCCGGGCATGACGGAGCGTTACGATAGGGACGTGCTCTCCACCAGCGGCCGGATGTCGCTGATCGTCTCGACATCCCAGAGCTGCTTCACCAGCGCCTTTGCACGCTTGTCACCTAGGATGGGCTCGACATTGTCGATGAATTTCTGTTCGAGCCCCGCATCGTCAAGTGGAACGATGCGCGAGCCAAGTGCCTCGTCGGCCTGGCGCACGAATGTGCCGTGCGGCGTAGTCACCGTGACGCGGGCAGGGCGCAGCCTGGGATAGAGCCCGTCGATCTCCGGCGGGGCCGTGATGGTGAGCTTCTTGGCGAATTCGCCGAATGCGGGGTCGCTACGGGTCTCCTCGCTGAAATGCTTCACCTTGATGCCGCGATAACGCGCCGCGAGGCCCATCAGATAGGGGAAGGAGAGCTGCGCGCTGGCGTAGTCGCCCCACCCGGTGTGCGCGTGCTCGGCGGCGATGCGATAGGTCTCGACATCGACGTGCTTGATGTCAGCGGCGTCGATCTTCTCATCGTTCATCAGGCCGAACAACGCCTCGACCGCCGGCTGGATGTGGCGGCAGCACGCGTAGGGCTTGATGTAGCAGTCCGTGATGCCGAACGCCGCGTCCGGCGGCAGCGTGATGGCGCGCGCCTTGTCGCTGCGGCCGAATGCGAACGCCTGCATGAAGCCGTCGCGCGCCTCGACCACGTTCGGCGGCCCTTGCACGCCAAGTTCGGCGAGCAATGCGGCCTGGATGCCCTCGCGCGAAGCGTGGCCGGCGTGCAGGCGCTTGATGTCCGCACCGCCGTTGACGAATGCGAACAGGCCGGCGGCGGCGCTCGCCGCGATGCCGAGCGCATCGGCGATCTGCTGGGCTGTAAGCCCGCGTAGCTTCGCAACCGCGACCGCAGCGCCGAACGGCCCGACCGCCGATGTCGGGTGAAAGCCGCGCTGGCGCAGGTCTGGCGCGCAGGCGCGCGCGAGGCAGATCGCGACCTCGTAACCGGCGACGACCGCCTCGATCAGCTGCGCGCCGGAAATCGCGCGTTCATATCCGACGCTGAGCGCCGCGGGCACGACCGTGCAGCCGCAATGCGCCGAGCCGATACGGTAGCCGTCGTCCAGTTCGATGCCGTGTGCCGCCGTGCCGCCAAGGAAGGCGGCGTCCAGCAGGTCATGTTTCCTTGCCCGTCCCGGTACTGGAATATTGCCGCCGCCGCCACGCACGCCGGACAGCATGGCCTCGGCGTTGCTGGCGACATCGCCGGGCGCGCCCGCGATCATCACGCCGACGGTGTCGAGCAGGTGGCGGCGCGCGTAATAGCGCACCTCGTCATCGAGATCGGCATAGCGCAACGCGCTTGCGAAATTCACGATGGTGTTGGTCGCGCCGGCCGCGGGATGCAGCGCGTGGGCTTCGACTTTCATGCGGCGTTCGCCTTCTTGGGTTTACGGATCTCTTCCAGCACCGGCAGCAGATAGCCGATGAATTTCTCCGGATTTTCGCTCATCGGGAAATGGCCGAGGTCCTTCATGATGGTCGCCTGTGCGCCGGTGCGCCTGGCGACCTCAAGCGTGCCCTCCTGCGTGCAGGAGTAGTCATACTCGCCGGTCAGCAGATAGAGCGGGCAGCGGCGCGCGTCGATATGGTCGAGCTTGTCGGAGATGTCGCCGTCGATCATGTAGAAATAGAGATCGCCTTTGAAGACGCCGGGGCCGCTCTGCATGTAGTGCCATAGCGTTTCCCAGCGGCCTTCGTCCGGCGCAGTCGGTGAGACCAGCCCTGACACGATTCCGGCGGAGACCTCGCCGCCATGCACGTCCGGGCGATGCAGCCAGCTCACGTCGTAGTAGGGATCGACCTGGGGCGACGACTCAAGCCCGATGATGGCGCGGAATGTCTCCGGATGCTCGTGCGCCAGATGCAGCACGATGCGCCCGCCGATCGAGCAACCCATGACGACGGGTCTGTCGAGTTCGAGTGCGGCGGAGATTTCGAGGATCATGCGCACATAATCGCGCGAGGTGAGACGATATTCTTCATTCTCCCAGCCGAGGGGCGGCGAGGATTTCCCATGCCACGGCATGTCGAAAACGATTACGCGATAATTCTCGGTGATGCGCGGGTCGTTGAGCAGGCCGCGATATTGACGGCCGTCCGAGCCCGCGGTGTGCAAGCAGAGCAGCGGAATGCCGCTACCCGCTTCCTCGACATAAAGCCGATGCGGGCGGCCGAGCAATTCGAGATGCAGATAGCGGCCGATGGCCGGTTCGAAGCGCGGGCTCATGCGGCCTCCCGGGCACGCGGGGCGGCGGCGGCGATCACGCCCTTGAAGTAGAGCAGGTTCGACATGAAGGGGTGCAGGTCGCCCTCGATGCGTAACAGTCTCTTCTTCACCAGCGCGAAAATGTCGGTGTAGCCGGGAATCGGCGTAGGCGACCAGAGCTTGTCCCATGCCTCGCGCGAGGCACGCAGCGCGAACGAATAGTTCGGCGTGATGAACGGGCCGGCCTTGATGCCGATGATCTTGCCTTCGTGCACGCTGATAAGGTGATCCGCGTTATCGATCTGAAACAGGAAGGTTGTCGTGACATGCTTGCCGCGCCTGATGAGGTTCTGGTCGCCGTTCACACGCGCCGCGAGTTGGTCGAGCATGCGCTTCCTCCGGTTTCGCTCATTCTGTTCTGATCAGCGCATCGACCGCAACCACGCCGTCGACTTTGACGATCAGCGGATTTACCTCCGCCTCGGCGACCACCGGATGCTTTTGCGTTGCCAGTTGCGACATTGCCACGATGACGCGCGCGAGCGCGTCGATATCGGCGGCCGGTTTGCCGCGGAAACCCTTCAGCATCGCGAAGGCCTTCACCTCATCGATCATCTCGCGGGCCGTCGCGAGATCGACAGGCGCCAGCCGCAGGCCGCGATCGCGGTAGATTTCGGTGGTGACGCCGCCGGCCGCCACCATGACGAGCGGCCCGGCCTCGCGATCCACCCGGTAGCCGACCAGGGCTTCGCCGATGCCGGAGGTCATCGGGGCGACCAGCACGCGCTCCGGTGTGATTCCGGTGCGCCGCGTCACGGTCTCACGCATCGCGTGGATAGCGGCGAGGAGCGCATCGCCGTCACGGACGTTGAGCGCAACGCCGCCCGCTTCGGTCTTGTGCGGGATGTCGGCGGATAGGACTTTCACCGCGACCGGGTACGGGAAGGGCAGGGTGGGCGCCTGCGTGATCGTCGTGTCGAGCGCGACCGCAGGCGAGCGCGGCACGTTGATCTGGTCGAGCAACGCATAGGCTTCCAGTTCGTCAAGCACGCGACCACCACTGCCGTCCGCTCGCGCAACGTTGGGCTTCGGCGGGCGGCGCAGCAGAGCCGCGGCGATCGCGTCGGCGCAAGCCTCGGGCGTGCGGAAGGCCGGCACGCCGGCCTCGGCCAGCCGGGCCAGCGCCTCGGTTGCCTCCGGCACCAGAAACGCCGCGATCGGCTTCCTGGCGTTCGCGCTGTCGATGATCGGCTTCACGGCTTGCTCCGGCTGGAAGCGCGCCGACGAACCGACCACGGCCAGCACAAGGTCGAACTCGGGTGCCTGCGTAAGAATATCGAGCGCGCCCTTGTAGATCTCGTAGCGCGCGCCCGCGATGGTGAGGTCGACGATGCGCGCGGGCGACACCTCGACGCCGAGACGATTGATCCGCGCCAGCGTCTCCGCGCTCGGTTCGCCGATCTCGATGCCCCGCATCGCGAGCGGATCGACGACCATGATGGCGCCGCCTGCGGTTGTGGTCAGCACCGCGACGCGCGGCGTGCGCGCGCCGGTGACGCGGAACGGGGTGCGCCGCACCAGTGGCAGCGCCTCGAGCAGACCTTCGAGGCTCTCGACCCGCGCGATGCCGCAATCGGCGAGGAACGCGCTCGCCACGTCGTCCTCGCCTGCGAGCGCGCCGGTGTGGGTGACGGCGAGCTCGCGCGCGGCCGCCGAGCGCCCGAGCTTGTAGGCCACGACGGGTTTGCCGCGCTCCGCTGCGCCGAGCGCAAACCGGCGCAGCGCGTCCGCGTTGCGGATGGTTTCGAGAAACAGCAGGTAGCCGTCGATGTCGGGGTCGTCGAGCGTGGAGAGGCAAATCTCGCCAACCGAAACATCGATTTCGTTGCCGACAGAAACAAGGCCGGCAAAGCCGACGCCCTTCGCCTTGCCGCGCGACATCAGCGCCCCGATCATGGTGCCAGAATGCGAGGCGACGAAGGTGCGGCCGACTGGAATGTCCGGCTCGAGGAATGCCGCATTGGCGGTCAACATCACGCCGTCGCGCATGTTGATCACGCCAAGACACGATGGCCCGACGACACGGATGCCGGTCTCGGCGACGATTTCGCGCAAGCGCTGTTCGCGCGCCATGCCGTCCGCGCCGGTTTCGGAAAATCCGGCCGCCAGGATCGAGACGATCTTCACGCCGGCTTTGGCGCATTCGGCGACACTGTCGACCACGAGATCGGTGCCGACGACCAGATAGGCGTGATCCGGCGCCTCGGGCAGTGCCGCGATCGACCGCCAGGCGCGTTCGCCCAACACCGTGTCGCGGCGCGGGTTGATAGGATAGATCGCGCCGCGATAACCCATTTGGCGCAGGAATTTCAGCGGCCGGCCGGTGGTTTTTCCGGCATCGTCCGACTGGCCGACGATCGCGACCGAGCGGGGCGAGAGGAGAGCCTGGCGCAGCGCGGCGCCCTCGGTGTTCATCTTTGTCGTCATATGTCGATTGTCATCCCGGCGGAGCGGAGTGAGGGCCGGATCCCTATTCAGCGGGCCAAAGGATCGCAGTGTTGTGGTTCTGGATCCCGGTCTCCAGCGCATCGCGCCGTCGCGCGGGATAACAGTCATGTTATGTGTCAAACTTTCCGAACTCGAAATTGCGTCCCGGCGCGGAGTCGAACAGCGCGCGTGTATAGCTGTGTTTCGGTGCGGCGAACACGTCGGCCGTCGTGCCTTCTTCGACCACCTCGCCCTTGTGCATCACGGCGATGCGATCACACACCTGCGCGGCGACGCGCAGATCGTGCGTGATGAACAGCACCGCGAGATTGAAGCGCTTGCGCACGTCGTCGAGCAGTTCCAGCACCTGCGCCTGCACCGACACGTCGAGTGCGGAGACCGGCTCGTCGGCGACGAGAATTTCCGGCTCCATGGCAAGCGCGCGCGCGATGCAGATGCGCTGGCGCTGCCCACCGGAGAACTGGTGCGGGAAGCGCGACAGCGCGTCGGGATCGAGGCCGACCAGGCGCATCAGGTTGCGGGCGCGGGCGTTCGCTTCGTTCTCGCTCATGCCGAAGTTCACCGGGCCTTCGGTGATCGCCGCGCCGACCGTGCGGCGCGGGTTGAGCGAACGATACGGGTCCTGGAACACGATCTGGACGCGCTTGCGATGAGGGCGCAAAGCGGCCGCGCCGAGTTTCGCCACGTCCGCGCCCTCGATCAGGATCGCGCCGCTGCTCGGCTCGATCAGCCGCGCGATGCAGCGCGCAACGGTGGATTTGCCCGAGCCCGACTCGCCGACCACGCCGAGCGTCTCGCCGCGCCGGACCTGCAGGTTGACGTCCCGCACGGCCTTCACCTCGCGTCGCTTCGCCAGGAAGCCGCCCGACACGTAGGTCTTGTTCAGGCTGCTGGTCTGCAGCACGACCGGGGTGTCGGTAATCGGCGCACGGACGGGAGGCGAAAGGCTCGGCACCGAGCGGATCAGCATGCGGGTGTAGTCGTCGCGCGGACGGCGCAGCACGTCTTCGGTCATGCCCTGCTCGACCACGCGCCCGTGCTGCATCACCACGACGCGGTGAGCCACCTCGGCGACCACGCCGAAATCGTGCGTGATGAACAGCACGCCGGTGTTGCGCCGTTCGCGCAGCTCCTTGATGAGCTTCAAAATCTGCGCCTGCGTGGTGACATCGAGGGCGGTGGTCGGCTCGTCGGCGATCAGCAGTACGGGATCGAGCACCAAGGCGGCCGCGATCATGATGCGCTGGCGCTGCCCGCCGGAAAGCTGGTGCGGGTAGACGTCGATCATCCGTTCGGGCTCGGGCAGATGCACCGAGGCCATCACATCGAGCACGCGCTCGCGCCGCTCGCGGTCGGAGAGGCCGGTATGAATATCGAGTACCTCGCCGATCTGATCGCCGACCTTCATGACCGGATTGAGTGCGGTCATCGGCTCCTGGAAGATCATGGAAATGCGATCGCCGCGGATGCGTCGCATCTCGGCCGGCGTCCTGGTCAGCAGGTCATCGCCCTCGAGCAGCGCACGACCCGCCGTGACGGCGAGCTGGCCGGGCGGCAGCAAGCCCATGACGGCATGCGATGTGACGGATTTGCCGGAGCCCGACTCGCCGACCACGCAGACGATCTCGCCCGGCGCGACCGCGAACGACACGTTCTCGACGGCATTCAGCCGGTCCGCGCCGCGCGGAAGGCGCACGGTGAGGCCCTGAACGTCGAGCACCGGCTTGGTGTCGGCCATTCAGACCCGCCTTGCGAGCTTGGGGTCGAGGTGGTCGCGCAGGCCGTCGCCGAGAACGTTCACCGCCAGCACGGTGAGTGCGAGAAAGATGCCGGGGAAGAAGATGTTGTGCGGATAGATGCGGAACAGGCCGCGGCCCTCCGCCATGATGTTGCCCCAGGTCGGAATTTCGGGCGGGATGCCGATGCCGAGAAACGACAGGATCGCTTCGAGCAGGATCGCGTTTGCGCACACGAACGTGCCCTGCACGATCAGCGCAGGGATTGTGTTGGGCAGGATGTGACGGACGAGCAACAGCGGTGTCGGTGTGCCGGCGCAGATCGCGGCCTCGACATAGGGCTCCTCGCGCACCGACAGCACGATCGAGCGCACCAGCCGCACCACGCGCGGGATTTCGGGCACGATGATCGCCACGATAACGGCGAACAGCCCGGCGCGGAACAGCGAGACCAGCGCTATCGCCAGCAGGATCGCCGGGATCGCCATCAGCCCGTCCATCAGGCGCATCACAATGGCGTCGACCCAGCGCAGATATCCGGCGATCAGGCCGATGAAGAGGCCGATCGCGATGCTGAAGAACGCAACGGTAACGCCAACGAAAAGCGAGACGCGCGCGCCATACACCACGCGGCTGTAAATGTCGCGGCCGAGACTGTCGGTACCCATGCGGTATTTGAAGGTGCTGGTCGTGCCGCCATCGTTGCGGATCGTTTGTTCGATTCCCGGAACGCGATTGCGGAACGCCGGATTGATTTCGGAGGGACTTTTCGTCCCGAGGACCGGCGCCGCGAGGCCCATCAGCGCCATGAACAGGATGATCGCGGCGCCGAACACGATCCCGCCGTCGCGCGATAGCCGGCTGGCGAGGCGCGGTTTGCGCGCCGGTGCTTCTGCCGCAAGGGTGGGCTCGGCGCTCAATAGCGGATCCTCGGATCAAACAGCGTGTAAGCGAGATCGACCAGCAGGTTGATCAGCACGTAGACAAACGAGAACAGCAGGATCACGGCCTGGATGGTCGGGTAGTCGCGCGCCAGCACGGCATCGACGGTGAGGCGGCCGAGGCCCGGTATGGTGAACACGCTTTCGGTGACCACGACGCCGCCGATCAACAGCGCGACGCCCAGTCCGATCACGGTGACGATCGGCACGGCGGCATTCTTCAGCGCATGCTTGAACAGCACCTTGATTTCGACCTGCCCCTTGGCGCGTGCGGTGCGGATGTAGTCCTCGCCCATCACGTCGAGCACGCTGGTGCGGGTCATCCGGGCGATCAATGCGATGTAGATGACCGAAAGGGTAAGGGCGGGGAGGATCAGCCGCAGCAGGAACCCGCCGAAGCCGTCCGCGATGCGCTGGTACCCCTGCACGGGTAGCCAATTGAGCTTGATGGCGAACAGATAAATCAGGCAATAGCCGATCACGAACACGGGCACCGAGAAGCCGAGCACCGAGAAGCCCATCACGATTTTGTCGACCAGCGTGCCGTGCCGGTAGGCGGCGAGCACGCCGAGCGGCACCGCGATCGCGACCGCCAGCGTGATGGTGGCAAGCGAGAGAGCGAGCGTCGGCTCGATGCGACTTGCGATCAGTTCGGCGACCGTCTTCTTGAAGAAGAACGACTCGCCGAAGTCCCCGCGCAGCATGTTGCCGAACCAGATGAAGAACTGGGTGATAATCGGCTGATTAAGGCCAAGCTGCTCACGGATCGCCGCGACCTGATCGGCATTGGCGTTGTCGCCCGCGATCACGGCGGCCGGATCGCCCGGCGTCAGGCGCAACATCAGGAACACGAACACCGCGACGATCAGCATCACCGGAACGGTGGCGGCGAGACGGCGCAGGATGTAGCCGATCATCCGGCTTGTGACCTCCGGGGAATCCCCGCAGGCAAGAGTGCGCTATTTCTTCTCGATATTCCAGAACACCGGCACGGGCGCGGTGAGAAAACCGCTGAGGTTCTTGCGCGCGCCGATCGGCTGGTAATATTGGCCAAGCCAGACATGGGTGACGACCTCGCGCTCGCGCACCTGCACGGCCTCGGCGATAGCCTTCTGCTTGGCGACATCGGTTTCGCGGGCAAAGTCGTCGCGCAGTTTCTCGATCTGCTCGTCGCAAGGCCAACCGAACGCGGCCTTGTCGCAGCTTGCGTTGACGAAGCCGTTCATCACAGGGTTGAGGATATCAGCCGAGACCCAGGCGGTGAGCATGGCGTGCCAACCGCCTGCGCTGGCCGGGTCCTTCTTGACGCGACGGGCCACAACGGTCTGCCAGTCGCTCGATTGCATGTCGACCTTGAAGCCACCTTTCTCCATCAGCGACTTGGCGACCGGCGCGAGATTGGTCAGCGAGGCGAGGTCGGTGGAGTGCAACAACACGATTGGCGTGCCGTCGTAACCGGCCTCCTTGAGCAAGGCCTTCGACTTGGCGAAATTCGACTCCAGCAGTCCTTCCATTCCCTTTTCGGACGCCATCGCGCTGCCGCACGGGAACATCGCCTTGCAGACCTTGTAGTAATCCGGATTGCCGATGGTCGCGTCGAGGAAGTCCTTCTGATTGAGGGCGTACCATAGCGCCTCGCGGACCTTCGGGTTGTCGAATGGCTTCTGCAGATGGTTGGGACGCAAGGTGTATTGCAGGCCGAGCGGATTGTAGTCGATCAGCTTGACACTGGCGTCGCCCTTCAGGAGCGGAAGCAGATCGATCGGTGGTTGCTCGTAGTAGTCGATCTCGCCTGCGAGCAGGGCGTTTGCAGCCTGCTGGCTGTCGGAGATCGCAAGCCATTCGACGCGGTCGATGTGTACCACCTTGCCGCCGGCAAGTCCGGAGGCGGGTTCGGGGCGCGGCTTGTACTTGTCGAACTTGACGTAGACGATCTTGTCGCCCGGCTTCCATTCGTCCTTCTTCATCACGAAGGGACCGGAGCCGGTGAAGTCCGAGATCTGTGTGTTCGGGTCGGTCTCGGCGACGCGCTTCGGCATCATGAACGGCACGTTCGAGGACGGCTTGCCGAGCCCGAAGATCAACAGCCCGGTCGGGGACTTGAGCTTGATCGCGAAGGTCTTCGGATCGGTCGGCGTCATGGAGTCGACGAACGACATCAGCTTCTGGCCGAGCGCGTCACGCGCGCCCCAGCGCTTGATCGAGGCGATGCAGTCCTCCGCGGTGACGGGGGCGCCGTCGTGCCAGAGCAACCCGTCGCGCAGCGTGAAGGTGTAGGTCAGCTTGTCCGCGCTCTCGTCGTATTTATCCACCATCTGCGGCTTGATCTCACCCTTCTCGTCCATGGCGAAGAGCGTGTCGTAGATCATGTAGCCGTGGTTGCGGGTGATGTAGGCGGTGGTCCAGATCGGATCGACGATCTTGACGTCCGAGTGCATCACGGCCTTGAGCGTCAGCGCGTCCGCTGCGCCGCAGGGGAGCGCGAACAGGGCCGCCACGCTCAGGAGTCTTGCGAGGCCCTTCCAGATCATGCGCATTGGACATCTCCGCTCGGGGACTTACGTCGATGCTATCGGGCTGCGTTGCCGCCGCCAAGCATTGTACGCGGCCCGATCACGCGGCAAATGGCGCGTGGAGCGGCAGGCGAATGATTTTGGAGCGAGTGATGCGAGCGTTCGCAACTTATGCGCTTCTTGCGGTTGCCGCCTTCCCGGGTGTCGCGCACGGCGCGACCGCCGAGACGATCGATCAGGCTCTTTGCCGCATGATCGAGTCCGCGGCAGCCCAGCACCAGCTTCCGGTCGATTTCTTCACCCGGCTGATCTGGCAGGAGAGCAGCTTCCGCCCCGCCGCGCAGAGCGGGGCGGGCGCGCAGGGGGTGGCGCAATTCATGCCGGGTACCGCTGCGGAACGTGGATTGGCCGATCCATTCGATCCGGAGCAGGCGATTCCGAAATCCGCAGAACTTCTCGACGATTTGCGCAAGCGTTTCGGGAATCTCGGTCTGGCGGCAGCGGCCTACAATGGCGGGCCAGCGCGCGTCGAGGCCTGGCTCGGCGGGCGTGGCCCGCTGCCAGGCGAGACGCGCAATTACGTGTCCATCATCACCGGCCACACCGCCGACGAATGGAAGGCGCGCGGAGAGTCGTCCGAGCCGGTCGGAACTCCGACCCGCTGCCTCATCCTGGCTGCGGCATTCCGGCGTGGCACCGATCGCCGCATGGTCGCCGCCTATGAGGGACCGACGGAGGAAGGCCCGCTCTCGCCCTGGGGCATTCAGGTTGCGGGCAATTTCTCCAAGGAGGTGGCGCTCGCAACCTATGCACGCGCGCGGCAGCGGTTCGCCGCATTGCTTGGTGACGCAGCGCCGATGGTGATCGGCACGCGCATGCGCTCGCGCGGCACGCGCGCGTTTTATCGCGTGCGCATTCCGGCGGCGACGCGCGCGGCCGCGGGCGAGATTTGCAGCCGCCTGCACAAGGCAGGCGGCGCGTGCGTCGTGTTGAAGAGTTAGGCGAGTTTCACGTTCTTCAGCGGCAGGCTGCGCACCGGCTTGCCGATCGCCGCATGGATCGCGTTGAGCACGGCGGGTGCGACCACGCAGATGGTCGGCTCGCCGACGCCGCCCCAGAAGTCGTAGGTCGGCACGATCACGGTCTCGACCTTCGGCATCTCGGCAAGCCGCATGATTTCGTAGCTGTCGAAGTTGAGACTGGTCATGCGGCCATTCTCGACCGGCATCTCGCCGTAGAGGGCGGCGGTGAGGCCGTAGGCGACCGAGCCCTCGACCTGTGCGGCGATCTGCCCCGGATTGACGGCGTGCCCGCAGTTTACGCCAAGCACCATGCGGTGAACCTTCAGCTTGCCGTTCGCGTCGACCGAGACTTCGGCGGTCGCGGCCGAATAACTGCCGTAGCCCATGAACTGCGCGATGCCGCGATGCACGCCCGCGGGCAATGGCTTGCCCCAGTCGCCTTTCTCGGCCACGGCATTCAGGACCGCGAGATGCTTGGGAAACGCGCCCATCAAGCCACGGCGGAATTCGAGCGAATCCTTTCCGGCCGCCCGCGCGCATTCCTCGATGAAGCACTCCATGTAGATGCCGTTTTGATTGGTATTGACGCCGCGCCACGGGCCGACCGGAACGTGGGTGTTTCGCATGACGTATTCGATCGTCATGTTCGGTACCGCGTAGCCGAGCTGCGCATCGCCCGGCTCGACCGCGTAGCCCTGAAGCTGGCGCATGTCGCGTCCGTTGACGATGCCGGTCGGGTTGACCCACGCGTTGATCGACTGACCGGAAATGCGCACGTGCAGGCCGACCAGTTCGCCTTTCTCGTCGAGGCCGGCGGACATCTTGGCGACCGAGATCGGACGATAGAAGTCGTGCGCCTGATCTTCTTCGCGGCTCCAGATCAGCTTCACAGGCGTGTCGGGAAAATGTTTCGCGATATCGACCGCCTGATGCACGTAGTCCTGCGTGCCGCCGCGACGGCCGAAGCCGCCGCCAAGATCGTGGCGGTGCACCTCGCATTGTGCGAGCGGCAGGCCGGAGCCTTCCGAGAGTGCCGCGAGCGACGCCTCCAGGTTTTGCGTCGGCACCCAGACCTCGGCCTTATTGGCCGAGACCTTCACGGTGGCGTTCATCACCTCCATGCAGGCGTGCGCGAGGAACGGCGTCGAATAGGTCGCCTCAATCTTCTTCGCCGCGCCCGCGATGGCGGAGGCGACATCGCCGTTCTTGCGATCGCCATTGGTCTCGGTTGCCGAGAGACCCTCGGTCAGGCGTTGTGCGATGGTTGCGCTCGACACCTTGCCGTTGTCGCCTTCGTCCCAGGTGATCGCGGTCGCATCGAGCGCGGTCTTGGCGTGCCACCAGGTATCGGCCACCACGGCGACGGCAGTATCCTTCACCTTGATGACCTTCTTCACGCCCGGCATTTTCATCGCCTTGGCGTCATCGAAGCTTGTGACCTTGGCGCCGAACACCGGCGCGTCCTTGATCGCGGCGCAGAGCATGCCGGGCAGCTTCACGTCGATCGCGAATACCTTGGAGCCGTTGAGCTTGTCGGCCGTGTCGAGCCGCTTGAGCGGCTTGCCGGCGATCGTCCAGGTCTTCGGGTCCTTCAACGTGATCGATTTCGGATCGGGTGGCGTGATTTTGGAGGCCGCGCCCGCGATCTTCCCGTAACTGATGCTGCGCTTCGACGCCGCATGCGTGATGACGCCGTTCGATACGCTCAACTCGCTGGCCGGCGCCTTCCACTGATCGGCCGCGGCTTGCAGCAGCATGATGCGCGCGGCGGCGCCGCCGCGGCGGACGTAATCCTGCGAGGTGCGGATGCCGCGCGAGCCGCCGGTACCCATCTCGCCCCAGGCGCGCTTCGCAGCGAGATTTTGCTGCGGGCTGACGCCCTCGGTCGTCACCTTCTTCCAGTCGCAGCCGAGTTCCTCAGCGACGAGCTGAGCAAGACCGGTGAGGGTGCCTTGGCCCATCTCGGAGCGCGCGATGCGGATGACGCAGGTGTCGTCCGGCTTGATCGCGACCCAGATATTCACGTCCGTCGCGCCGGTCGCGGCAGGCGCCGCACCGGCGAACGGCGCCTTGAAGCCGAGCGCGAGCGTACCGCCGGCAGCAGCGGCTGCGCCCACCACGAACTTGCGGCGGGACAGGCGTTGGCCGGTTCCGAATGTCATTTTTTTCATGGCTGCCCCCTTACGACCGGCGCGTTGCGCGATCGGCCGCGCGGCCATTGGCGGAACCATTGCCGGCGGCAAGATGCACGGCCTCGCGGATGCGCTGATAGGTCCCGCAGCGACAGATGTTCGTCATCGCCTCGTCGATGTCGGCGTCGGTGGGCTTGGGCTTCTTCTTCAAGAGCGCAGCAGCCGCCATGATCTGGCCGGACTGGCAGTAGCCGCATTGAGGAACGTCGACGGATGCCCACGCCTTCTGCACCGGATGCGAGGAATTTGGCGAAAGGCCCTCGATGGTGATGATCTTGTCGCTCGCCTTCACGGTCGAGACCGGCACCGAGCAGGAGCGCATCACCTCGCCGTTGATGTGCACCGAGCAGGCGCCGCATTGCGCGACGCCGCAGCCGTATTTGGTGCCGGTGAGCCCGACGAGCTCGCGGATCACCCAGAGCAACGGCGTGTCAGGCTCTGCCTGAACGTCGTGCGTTTTCCCATTGATGTTGAGCCTAGCCATGAGTGTCCCTCGCCAAGGATTCTCGGAGCGAGCCGTTCATCAACGGCCGCTCTTATCCGGGAAGCGTAGCGGAACAACCGGAGCTTGCCTACGGCGGTCTGGACTGGGTCAAATCTGTCGCGGCGCGTCGATGAACTGGAATGGCCGTGCGCTTTCGAAGGCGCGGGCAGCGCGCAGCACCAGGTGATCCTGTCTCGCCGGGCCGACGATCTGCAGACCGATCGGCAGACCGTCGGAGGTGAAGCCGCACGGCACGGATGCGGCGGGCTGCTGGGTCAGGTTGAACGGATAGGTGTAGGGCGACCAGTTGATCCAGTTGTCGCCGTAGCTGCCGTCGGAAGGCGTCACGCGGCCTGCTTCCAGCGCCGGGATCGGCATCTGCGGTGTGAGCAGCAGGTCATATTTTTCATGGAAACGCACCATCGCGTTGGCGATGTCGGCGCGCGCCGTGAACGCCGCCAGATAGTCTGCGAGCGAATATTTCTTGCCGAGTTCGGCCATTTCGAGAAAGCCCGGATCCATCTTGCGGCGATCGGCCTCCGGCGCAGCGGCCACGATCATTGCGGAGACAGCGCCCCACAGCGTCATGATCATGTCGTAAGGCTCGGCGAAGTCGGGGTCGGCTTCCTCGACGATCGCACCCAGTTCGCTGAAGGTTTGCGCGGCCTTCGCGGTTGTAGCTTCGACTTCCGGATGGAGCTTCTTGAAATAGCCGAGCCGCGGGCTCCAAGCGATGCGCAGGCCGCGCACGCCATCGTCAAGCCCGACACGATAGTCCGGCGCGGGCGTATTCCATGCCGTCATGTCGCGTTCGTCGGGCGCGCCGATCACGCTCAGCATCAGGGCGGCGTCGCTTACGGTTCGGGTCAGCGGACCGACATGCGCCAGGATGCTGAAAGGAGAGGCCGGAAAGGCCGCCACGCGGCCGAAACTCGGCTTGATGCCGAACACGCCTGTGAACGCCGCCGGAATGCGGATCGAGCCTGCGCCGTCCGTTCCGATATGCAGGTGCCCGAGATTGAGCAGTGCGGATGCAGCAGCACCGCCGGATGAGCCGCCGGTGGTGCGGTCGAGCTTCCACGGATTGCGCGTGATGCCGGTGAGCGGCGAATGGCAGGCACCGATCCAGCCGAATTCGGGCAGGGTGGTTTTGCCGAGGATCACCGCACCCGCTTCGCGCAGCCGCGCGACAGCCGGTGCATCTGGCGCAATCGGCGCGGGATCGCTGGTGAGCGAGCCGCGGCGTGAGGGAAAGCCCCTCAGCCACACGTTATCCTTTACGGTCGCACCGAGGCCGTCGGCGAGGCCGATCGGTTCGCCTTTCTGCCAGCGCGCCTCGGAGGCCTTGGCGGAGGTGAGCGCGCCCTCACGGTCGACGATGACGAAGGCATTGATGGCCGGCTGGAATGCCTCGATCCGGTCGAGCTGGTCGCGCGTGACCTCGACCGGGGAGAGCTCGCGCCGGCGATAGAGGCGGAGCAATTCGGCGGCCGTGATGGATTTGATGTCCGACATGACGCTCAGGTTGTCGAAAAACGTCGCCGTTGTCATCCGTCGCGCCGACTCGGGGCCGGGATGACAGCGAAGGTTTGGCAATGCATGATGGGGTTCTCACCGAGAACCAAAAATGAACGTGCAAAGCAGCAAAGACATCCTCGCGTCGCTGGTCAGCTTCGACACCGTCAGCCGCAACTCCAATCTCGACTGCATCGCCTGGATCGAGGGCTATCTCGACAAGCTCGGCGTCAAGCACCAGCGCATCTACGACGAGACCGGGCAGAAATCGAACCTGTGGGCGACGCTCGGGCCAAAAGATGTGCCGGGCTTCATCCTGTCCGGCCACACCGATGTGGTGCCGGTCGACGATCAGAACTGGACGGACTCGCCGTTCAAGCTGACCGAGCGCGACGGCAAGCTCTACGGCCGCGGCTCGACCGACATGAAGGGCTACGTGGCATGCTGCCTCGCTGCCGTGCCGGACATGCTCAAGGCCAACCTGAAGAAGCCGCTGCACCTTGCCTTCTCCTATGACGAGGAGGTCGGCTGCTGGGGCGTGCGGCGCATGATCCCGAAGATCGTCGAGGGCGCCGCGATGCCGATTGCCTGCTTCGTGGGCGAGCCGACCGAGATGGATGTGGTGATCGGTCACAAGGGCAAGCGCTCTTTCAAGGTTCTGGTGCGCGGACGCACCTGTCACTCCTCGCTCGCGCCGCTTGGCGTCAACGCGGTCGAGTATGCGGCGCGCGTCATCGCAAAGATCCGCGATATTTCGGACCGCATGGCGAAGAGCGGGACGCGCGATGAGCTCTACGATGTGCCGTTCTCGACCGGCCACACCGGCTACCTTCATGGCGGCACGGCGCTGAACATCGTGCCGGACATCGCGACATTCGAGTTCGAATTCCGCGTGCTCTCGTCCGACAAGTCGGACACGCTGGCGAAAGAAGTGATCGACTACGCCAAGAACGTGCTCGAGCCGGAAATGCAGAAAGTCGCGCCGGAGGCGGGGTTCGAATTTCAGGATCGTGGCGAGTTCGCCGGCCTCGACACCACGCCCGAAGCCGAGGTGACGGTGCTGGCGAAAAAGCTGTCCGGCCGCAATAGTCACAGCAAGGTCGCTTACGGGACGGAAGGCGGCCTCTTCGCCTTGGCCGGCATCCCGACCGTGGTGTGCGGGCCAGGCAATATCGATCAGGCGCACAAGGCGGACGAGTGGATCGCGATCACCGAGCTTGAGAAGTGCGGTCGCTTCATCGACCGCCTGATCGAGCATTGTCAGCAATAACGCGCGCGTCATTCCGGGAGACAACATGGCCTACGATCTCATCCTGAAGGGCGGGCGTGTCATCGACCCGTCGCAGAATATCGACCGCGTCACCGACGTGGCGTTTGCGGGCGGCAAGGTCGCCAAGGTCGGCGACAATCTCGGCGATGCTACCGAAACGCGCGACGTGAAGGGCTATGTTGTCACGCCCGGCCTGATCGACCTGCACACGCACGTTTATTGGGGTGGCACATCGCTCGGCATCGACGCGGAAGAGTTCTGCCGCACCTCGGGCGTCACCACGGCGATCGACACCGGCAGCGCGGGTCCGGGTAATTTCGCAGGTTTCCGCAAGCATGTGATCGAGCGAACGGACGTACGAATCCTCGCGTACCTGCACGTCTCGTGGGCCGGCATCTACGGTTTCTCCAAGACCGTGATGGTTGGGGAGAGCGAGGAACTGCGGCTGATGGCCCCAAGCGAAGCCGTCGAGGTCGCGGACAAGAACCGCGATGTGATCGTCGGCATCAAGGTGCGCGTGGGGCGCGGTTCTTCAGGCATTCACGGCGCGGCGCCGCTCTCCATCGCGCTGCAGGCCGCGAACGAGGTCGGCATGCCGCTGATGTGCCACATCGACTTCCCGCCGCCGAGTTACGAGGAAGTGGTGCAGATGCTGCGGCCGGGCGATGTGCTGACACACGCCTTCCGTCCCTTCCCGAACGCGCCCTATGACCATCAGGGCAAGGTGAAGGACGTCGTCAAGGATGCACGCGCGCGCGGCGTGAAGTTCGACATCGGGCATGGCAAGGGCTCGTTCGCGTTCAAGACCGCGCGCGCGATGCTGGCGAACGGCTTCTATCCCGACACGATTTCGTCCGACGTGCACACGCTGTGCATCGAGGGCCCGGCGTTCGATCAGGTGACGACGCTGTCCAAATTCCTCTGTATGGGCATGCCGTTGAACGACGTGATCGCGGCGAGCACCGTCAATGCGGCGATGACGTTGCAACGGCCCGAGCTTGGGACGTTCAAGCCGGGCGGCGTGGGCGATGCCACGATCCTCACCATCAAGGACGGTCAGTTCGACTATGTCGATGTCGTCGGCGAGCACATGACCGGCGACAAACGCATCCTGTCCGAGGGTGTGGTGCTGAAAGGCAAGTGGTGGCATCCGAACGACGACGCGAAATTCAAGAAACTGGGGAAGGCCGCATGAGCGCCGACGAAAACCTGAAAAAGCTCGGGCTGACGCTGCCCACCATCCCGACACCGGCGGGAAACTACGTCCCCTGGAAGCGGGACGGCAGCACGATCTATCTTGCCGGGCAGGGGCCACGGGACAAGGACGGCAAGCACATCACCGGGCTCGTGGGCAAGGATGTCACGGTCGAGCAGGCCTACGAATACGCCAAGCTCGTCGGCCTCGGCCTTCTGGCGGCCGCGAAGCAAGCGGCGGGCGGCAGTCTCGACAAAGTCGAGGTGCTCAAGGTGTTCGGCATGGTCCGCGCCGTGCCGGAGTTCGGCGACCAGCCGAAGGTGATTAACGGCTGCTCAGATTTGTTTGTCGCGGTCCTCGGCGAGCGCGGTCGCCACGCGCGATCAGCGGTGGGCATGGGCTCGCTGCCGGTCGGCATTCCGGTCGAGATCGAGGCCGTGATGCGGGTGGTGGATTAATCCACCAGATGACACGCGACCTGCCGGCCGTCCGCGGCAGGCTTGAGCAGCGGCGTTTCGACCTTGCAGCGATCGAATGCGAACGGGCAGCGCGTGTGGAACGTGCAGCCTGAGGGCGGATTGATCGGCGAGGGCACGTCGCCCTGCAGCACGATGCGCTCGCGCTTCACATGCGGATCGGCGATCGGCGCGGCCGCCATCAGCGCTTGCGTGTAGGGATGCAGCGGCGTTTCGAACAGCGAGTCCTTGCTGGCGATCTCCACGATGCGGCCGAGATACATCACGGCGACGCGATGGCCGATGTGCTCGACAACGCCGAGGTCGTGCGAGATGAACAGGTAGGCGAGGCCCAGTTCCTCCTGCAGGTCCATCATCAGGTTGAGCACCTGCGCCTGCACCGAGACGTCGAGCGCGGACACCGGCTCGTCCGCGATGATGACCGCGGGATTGAGCGCGAGCGCGCGGGCGATGCCGAGGCGCTGACGCTGGCCGCCGGAAAACTCGAACGGAAAGCGCTTCATCGCGTCTGCGCGCAGTCCGACCTTTGAGAACAACTCCGCAACGCGCGTTTCGCGCTCTTTCGGCGAGATGTCGGAGTAGTTCTCCAGGGGCTCGCTGACGATGCGGCCGGCCGCGAGACGCGGATTGAGCGACGCATAGGGGTCCTGAAACACCATTTGCATCCGCTTGCGATGCGGTCGCATCGCGCCGGTATCGAGATGGGTGATGTCTTCGCCGTCCAGACGGATCGCGCCTTCGGTCGGCTCCAGCAGCCGCAGCAGCAGCTTGCCGACGGTCGACTTCCCGCAACCGGACTCGCCGACAAGACAGAGCGTCTCGCCCGGCTCGATCGCGAAGCTGACGCCATCGACGGCTTTGACCGTGGCGGGGTTGCGGCCAAGAAAGCCGCTTTTGAGCGCGAAATGCTTCTTCAGCCCGACGACCTCGGCGACCGGGCTCATGCCGCCGCCATCTTTTCCGCGAGCACATCCTCGGCGCGATGGCACGCCACGATGTGGGCATCACCGATGGGCCGCAGGTCCGGCGCCTCAGTGCGGCAGCGCTCGATCGCGAACGCGCAACGCGGCGCAAAGGCGCAACCAGCGATCGGTTCGCGCAGCGAGGGCACGATGCCGGGGATTTCGGCGAGGCGGCGCTTGCGGTTCTTGCCGCGCAGACGCGGTATCGAGGCCATCAGGCCGCGCGTGTAGGGGTGCGCAGGGCGGTCGAACAGTTCGGTGGTGCCGGCCTCCTCGATCTTGCGCCCCGCATACATCACGATGGTGCGGGCGCAGGTCTCGGCCACGATGCCGAGGTTGTGCGTGATCAGGATCACGGCCGCGCCCGTGCGCTCCTTCAGCTCCAGCATCAGGTCGAGAATCTGCGCCTGGATCGTCACGTCGAGCGCGGTGGTCGGCTCGTCGGCGATCAGGAGCGTCGGATTGCAGGCGAGAGCCGTGGCGATCATCACCCGTTGGCGCATCCCGCCGGAAAATTGGTGCGGGTAGTCGTTGAGGCGCCGCTCCGCATCGGGGATTTTCACCAGCCGCAGCATCTCGGCGGCGCGCGTGTTGGCAGCAGCAGCAGTGGCGCCGGTATGGATGCGTACAGACTCGGCGATCTGATGGCCGACGGTGAGGACCGGGTTCAGGCTGGTCATCGGCTCCTGGAAGATCATCGCCAGCCGGTTGCCGCGCAGCTTGCGCATCGCGGATTCGTCAAGTTGCACGAGATCGCGGTTCTCGAACGTCACGCTGCCGTCCACGGTGCGGGCGAGACGTGGCGGCAGCAGCCGCATAATCGACAGCGCGGTGACGCTCTTCCCGCACCCGGACTCGCCAACGATGCCGAGCGTCTCGCCGGGAAAGACATCGAACGACACGCCGTCGACCGCGCGCGTCACGCCGTCGATGGTGAAGAAATGCGTCTTGAGATCGCGGACCGCGAGGAGAGGGGTCACATGCGCCTCGCAAGGCGAGGATCGAGGCGGTCGCGCAGGCCATCGCCGAGCAGGTTTACGCCGAGCACGACGAGCGCGAGCGCGATGCCGGGGCAAAAGATGGTCCACGGCGCGCGCGACAGAAACAGCCGGCTCTGCGCAATCATGTTGCCCCAGGTGGGGATCTCGGGCGGCGTGCCGGCGCCAAGAAATGA
Organism: uncultured Alphaproteobacteria bacterium; assembly: GCA_963757565.1. Classification (GTDB taxonomy): domain Bacteria; phylum Pseudomonadota; class Alphaproteobacteria; order Rhizobiales; family Xanthobacteraceae; genus PALSA-894. The sequence goes on along the minus strand of CAVWSB010000011.1, from coordinate 2,626,392 downwards.
GAGGGCGGCTTCGATCAGGATTGCGGAAGCGCAAATGTATGTCGCCTGCACGATCAGCGGCGCAATCGTGTTCGGCACGATGTGACGGATGAGGATCTTCCAGGTCGGCGTGCCGCCCGCGATCGCGGCCTCGACGTAAGGCGCCTCGCGAACGCTCAGCACCACGGCGCGCACAAGCCGCACGACGCGCGGGATTTCCGGAATGGTGATCGCCATGATGACGGTGGAGACGCTGGTGCGGGTTAGGGCGACCAGTGCGATCGCGAGCAGGATGGCGGGGATCGCCATCAGGCCATCCATCAGCCGCATCACGACGGCATCGACCTTGCGGAAGTATCCGCACATCAGGCCTATGAACAATCCGCAGACGATCGACATTGCCGAGACTGCGATGCCGACAAAAAGCGACACGCGCGCGCCGTAAACGGTGCGCGCAAACACGTCGCGGCCCAGATGGTCGGTGCCGAACCAGTTCGCGTGCGAGGGTGGGCGCAAGCGCAACGCCGGCTGCATCGTGATGGCGTCACCAGCGAACAGCGGTGCGAAGATCGCGAGCAGCGCGATGATCGAGAGGATCGCGCCGCCCGCCACGATAGTCGGATTGCGCCGCGCAAAGCGGCGCCAGTCGCGTCGCGCGCGCGCCGGCCGCAGTGCAGGCTCTGCCGCGATGACGCTCAATAGCGGATCCTCGGATCGAGTAGCGTGTAGCTGAGGTCGACGAGCAGGTTCACCAGCACATACACGCCGGAGAAGATCAGGATTACGCCCTGGATGATCGGATAGTCACGCTTGGATATCGCATCGACCACCAGCCGCCCGACGCCCGGAATGTTGAACACGGTCTCGGTGATAACGACACCGCCGATCAGCAGCGCGACACCGATGCCGATCACAGTGACGATCGGCACGCCGGCGTTCTTCAGCGCGTGCTTGAGCAGGACGGAGCGCGTCGCGACACCCTTGGCGTTGGCGGTGCGAATGTAATCCTCGGCCAGCACTTCGAGCATGGAGGTGCGCGTGATGCGCGCGATCAGCGCGACGTAAGCGAGCCCGAGCGCGATCGAGGGCAGGATCAGCCGCTCGATCCATGGGCCCAAGCCTTGATCAATCGGCGAATAGCCTTGGACGGGGAGCCAGCGCAGATTGATCGAGAAAACATAGATCAGCATGTAGCCCACGACGAACACCGGCACCGAGAAGCCGAGCACCGACACGACCATCAATGAGCGGTCGATCCAGCTTCCGACTTTCCACGCCGCGACCACCCCGAACGAAACCGCAAGCGTTACAGCGACGATCAGTGTCGTGACGGCGAGAGAGACCGTCGGCTCGATGCGCTGGCCGATCAGCTTGGCGACCGGCTCGTTGGAGAAGATCGAGATGCCGAGGTCACCATGAAGCACGGCGGTGAGCCAGCGGTAGAACTGCACGGGCAGCGCATCGTCGAGGCCAAGCTGGCGGCGGATGCCGGCGATCTGTTCGGTGGTGGCATTGTCGCCCGCGATGATCGCCGCCGGATCGCCGGGCGAGAGATGAAGCAGGAGGAACACGAATACGGCGACGATGCCCATCACGAGAACCGTCGAGGCCAGCCGCCGGGCGATATAGGAGAGCATCTAGCCGCGGGCTCCGCTCTGCTCCCCTCCCCCTTGAGGGGAGGGGTTGGGGGTGGGGGTCTGTTTTACAAGCGCCGCATAGATTGCCTCCAGCACGCTACCGATTTCGGTCATCACTTCGCGATTGGAGAATCGTAATACGGTGAAACCGCACGATATGAGATAGTCGGTTCGCTTCGCGTCGTTCGGGATATTCTCGGCGTAAACGTGCTGATTGCCGTCAACCTCAACGATCAGCTTTGCTTTTAGGCAGCAGAAGTCTGCGATGTAATGTCCGATCGGCACTTGACGGCGGAAATGGGTGTCTTCGGCTGGCATCCGGTGGCGCAGGTGCCACCATAATTTGCTTTCGGGCTCAGTTGAGTGTCGGCGCAATACACGCGCGCGCATGCGGCTTTTGCTGGTCGGCGCCCGCACCGGATCGTTGCGCCACGTGATCGCCACGTTACTTCCCACCCTGAGCCAAGTCGTGACCCCCACCCCTAACCCCTCCCCGCAAGGGGGAGGGGAACGCCACCGAGCGTAACGCTCTGTCGCTGTCATCCCGACGCGTTCTTTTCCATATTCCAGAAGCCGACCACCTCGGGCATGCCGATCACCCCAGTGACGTTCTTGCGCCAGGCGGAATTGCGGAAGAATTGGCCCAGCATCAGGTGCGGCACGAACTCCCAGGCATTCTTCTGCATCTCCTGCGCGACCGCTTTGCGCTCGTCCAGCGTCGGCGCCGTCGCCCATTTCTCGCGCAACGTCTCCTGCAGAGCGTTGGTCGGCCAGCCAAACCAGGCCTTGTCGCCATTCGCCGCCTGGCCGGTGAACTGGATCGGATCGGAGAACGTGATGCCGGTGACAGTGGTGGAAAAGATGTTCCAGCCGCCTTCGGCCGGCGGCTTCTTCACGGCGCGGCGCGAGAGCAGCGCGCCCCAGTCCATCGCGGCGAGATCGACATTGATGCCGGCCTGACGCAGCCATTGTGCGGCAAACAGTCCGGCGGGATTGGCGAGATAATGGTCGGTCGCCTGCAGCACGACGACCGGCTTGCCGTCGTATCCCGCCTTGGCGAACAGCTCCTTTGCTTTGCCGATGTCCTGTCCATGCTTGAACCATTCAGTGTTCTCATGGTTGGTCATCGGCGTGCCGCACGCGAAGAAGCTGTCGCAGGCCTGCCACGACTTCGACTGGCCGAAGATCGCGCGCATGATGTCGTCCTGCTTCACGAGATAAAGCATGGCCTGACACGCGGCTGAATTGTTGAACGGCGGATAGAGCTGGTTGAGACGCATCAGGGCGACGTGCCCGGTCTTGTTCAGCACCTGGACGGTCAGGTTCGGGTCCTTCTTCAGATCGTCAACCAGGTCTTGCGGCGGCACTTCGTAGAAGTCGATCTCGCCGGCTTGCAGCGCTGAAAGCGCGGTCTGTTCGTCCGCGATATTCTCGAAGGTCACGCGGTCAAGCTTGACCACCTTGCCGCCAGCCATCGCTGACGGCGGTTCCTTGCGCGGATTGTAGTTCGGGTTGCGATCGTAGACGTGGCGGTTGCCGGGGCGGGTCTCGTCGCGATTGTAGAGAAACGGGCCGGAACCGATCGTCTCGCGAATCTGCTGGTTTGGGTCGGTCTCGGCGTCCTTCTTGCGCATCATGTAGCAAAGTGATGTCGAGATCGTGGAAAGCGTATCGATCACGAGCCCGTAAGGTTCGCTCAGCACGATCTTGAAGGTCTTGTCGTCGACGACCGGCGTGTCCTTCACGCGCTTCATCATCGTCTGCCCGCCGCCCGAACGCGCCGCCCAGCGGCGCACCGACGCGACGCAGTCGGCCGCCGTCACGTCCGCGCCGTCTGAGAATTTCATGCCGTCGCGCAGCTCGAACGTGTAGGTGAGCTTGTCGTCCGACACGCCCCACTTCGACACCATCTGTGGCTGCGGCGTGAAGGTGTCGTCGAGCCCGAACAGCGTGTCGTAGATCATCGCGCCGTGGTAGGCGCTGATGTTCGCGGTGGTCCAGATCGGGTCGAGCACGCGCAGGTCCGCGTGCATCACGGCCTTCACGGTCCGGGCAGCAGACGGCTGCGCCTTGGCCCGGATCACCGAGGGGCCGAGCGCTGCCGCTGCGAGGCCGCCTGACAGAACACTTCGCCGCGTTGTCTTCATCGCGATCCCCTCCGCTGGAGTCCGGCAACGCCTTGCACGAATTAGGCCATGCGGGCGGGAGCGGCGTCAAATGATCAGGCGGGGTTCCGAGGTCGCATCGAGCGGCCAGATCGGCCGCTGCACCTTTTTCCACGGCAAACGCGTGTAGTCGCGCGGCAATGGGCCGTCTCCTTCGGCGTAGAGAACCTGTGCGGCGATCTGCGAGAATGACGCATAGAAGTGCTGGTTCGACTTCACCACCAGGATCTTGCGCTGCTTCGGATCAATGCCGAGGTTCGAGAACAGATCGATGCCCATGCCCTGGGCGCGGGTGGAGATCAGCACGGCCTCGACGCCGCCCATGCGGATCGAGGCCGCATCGCCGACCGGTACTGTCGCGCCCGAGAACGACTGATAGGCGTTGCGGACGCAACGGATCACCTCCACCTCGGCGTCGACCGGCGGGCCAGAGGCCTTCGCGGTCTTGCCGCCGAAGCGGAACGGCAGCTTCGCGCCTTCGCCCGCGTCGAATGCGGCGCGCACCGCGATCGGGTCCCAGATCGGCGCCACCGCCGCGCCCTGCACGCCGCGCGCGATCAGCCGGTGGATGAAGGTGGTGTTGTCCGAGGGCGCGCCGCCGCCAGCATTGTCGGTCGTGTCGGCGATCACGGTCGGGCCGCCCGGGTTGGCGAGCGCGGAGTCGATCGCGCCATCGATGGAGTATTCCGGCGGTGCGGCCTGTTCGCGCAGCGCGATCAACTCGCGGCCGATTTCTTCAGCAAGCCTGTCACCGTGGGATTTTGCGTCGTCGGTGAGGACCAAAATGCGTGCGCCGCTTTCCGGGGCGTCACCGTAATAGAACCCGTGCGCGATCGAGACCGACAGCACGCGATCCTTGCCCTCCAGCGCCATGATCTTGTCCACGAGACCGCGCATCGGCTGGATCGAGGTCGGGAAAGCTCTGGATGGTCCGGCAGTCGAATACGGATTTCACCGGCTTGATCTCGCCACGAATGGCACGCAGCGTCAGATCGACCATCTCCTCGCCGCGCTCGGCGAAATCCGTGTGCGGGTATTCCTTGAACAGCACGATCACGTCCGCGGCCGCGCAGCGCTTGTGCGTAAGATGACAGTGCGGATCGAGTTCGACGCCGATCACGGCCTTGGTTCCGACAAGCTCGCGAACGCGGGTCGAGGAAATCGCCTTCGCAGTCGTCGTATCCGTGCGCCACCATCGCGCCATGCAGGTTGAACACCGCGCCATCGACCGGCAGCGCTGCCTTCAGTTGTCCGAGGATTTCGTCGCGCATGCGCTCATAGGCGTCGCGCGAGGCCGCGCCGCCCGGCTGTGCCGCATAGCAGGAGCCCTCGATCAGTTCGAAGCCGTTGCGCCGCGCTGCCGCGCGCACCGCGGCGACCGCGCCGGTCTGGTGGCCGGATTTCTCCGGATGCTGGCCGGGCGGGAAGTAAAGTTTTTCGACGAAGGCCTGATACGAGGTCGGAATCGGCAGGAACGTATTCGCCTCGAGGGCGAGCGCGGCGTAGAACAGGCGCATTCAGGTAACTCCTTCGCTCCGGCTGACAGATAGCGTAGCAACTGCCCAATCGACGGACGAGTGGTATCGCGGAGAGAACGAATGCGCATTGTGGATGTCTGCGAAGTCACCAAGCCGATCGCCTCGCCGATCCGCAACGCCTACATCGATTTCTCGAAGATGACCGCAAGTCTCGTTGCGGTCGTCACCGATGTGGTTCGCGACGGGCGTCGCGTCGTCGGCTACGGCTTCAACTCCAACGGCCGCTATGGGCAGGGCGGGCTTATTCGTGAGCGCTTCCGTGACCGCATTCTCGCGGCCAAGCCGGAGAGCCTGATCGATCAGAGCGGCGACAACCTCGACCCGCACAAGGTGTGGGCCGCAATGATGACCAACGAGAAGCCGGGCGGGCACGGCGAGCGCTCGGTCGCAGTCGGCACGCTCGACATGGCGGTCTGGGACGCGACCGCGAAGATCGCCGGCAAGCCGCTGTTCCGGTTGCTGGCGGAGCGCAAGGGTCGCACGGCTAACCCGAGGGTTTTCGTTTACGCGGCCGGCGGCTACTACTACCCCGGCAAGGACGACACCGCGCTGCGTGCGGAGATGCGTGGCTACCTCAAGCGCGGCTACACCGTCGTGAAGATGAAGATCGGCGGCGCCTCGATCGCCGAGGATCGCCGCCGGATCGAGGCGGTGCTGGCCGAGATCGGCTCGCAGGCGCAACTCGCGGTCGATGCGAATGGGCGCTTCGATCTGGAAACCGGCATCGCCTACGCCAAGATGCTGCGCGACTATCCGCTGTTCTGGTACGAGGAGGCGGGCGATCCGCTCGACTACGCACTGCAGGCAGCGCTGGCGGAATTCTATCCCGGGCCGATGGCGACGGGCGAGAACCTGTTCTCCCACCAGGACGCCCGCAATCTCCTGCGTTACGGCGGGATGCGTCCCGACCGCGACTGGCTGCAGTTCGACTGCGCGCTGTCCTACGGTCTGGTGGAATATTTGCGCACGCTCGACGTCCTGGCGCAGTTCGGGTGGTCGCCGAGCCGTTGCGTTCCGCACGGCGGGCACCAGATGTCGCTCAACATCGCGGCCGGGCTCGGCCTTGGCGGCAACGAGAGCTATCCGGACCTGTTCCAGCCGTACGGCGGTTTTCCCGACAGCGTTCGGGTGGAGAATGGGCACATCGTCATGCCCGATCTCCCCGGCATCGGCTTCGAGGGCAAGTCAGACCTGATCAAGGTCATGCGCGAACTGGCCGAGTAAAAAGACATCGGCCGCTCATGCCCGCGAAAGCGGGCATCCCGTTCCTGGCTAAAGTGCTGGGTCCCCGCTTTCGCGGGGACCCACGGAGAAGAAAACTTATGCCTTCTCGATATTCCAGAACGGAATGACCTCAGGCAGCGCGAGCACGCCCTTGAGGTTCTTGCTGTAGGCGACCGGCGACTGCCATTGGCCGAGCCAGACATGCGGCACGAAGTCCCAGTCGTGCTTCTGCATCTCGCGCGCGATCGCCTTCTGCTCGTCGAGCGAGCCGGCCGCCGCCCATTTGTCGCGCAGCTTCTCGTGCACGTCGTCCGTCGGCCAGCCGAACCAGCCCTTCTCGCCATTCGTCTGGTGGCCCACATAGGCGATCGGGTTGCCGACCGAGGCCGCGCCGGACCACGTGATGAACAGGTTCCAACCGCCCTGGTCCGGCGGCGCCTTCACGGCACGACGTGTGATGACACCGCCCCAATCCGAGGTCGCAAGCTCGACATTGATGCCGGCATCGCGCAGGCGTTGCGCAACAAGCTGCGCGGAGTTGTTCATGAAGTCGATGTTGGTTGCGTGCAGCAACGTGACCGGCTTGCCGTCGTAGCCCGCTTTCTTGAACAGTTCCTTCGCCTTCGCGACGTTCGGGGCTTCCTTGAACCACTGCGTGTTCTCGTCATTCTCCATCGGCGTGCCGCAGGCGAACTGCGAGGGGCACTTGCGGTAATATTTTGGATTGCCGAACGAGGCCTTCATGAACTCTTCCTGATCGAGCAGGTAGAGCAGCGCCTTGCGGGCATCGACGTTGTTGAACGGCGGATAGAGGTGATTGATCCGCATGATGCCGTAGTTGCCGGTCTTGTTCAGCACCTCGACCTTGATGTTCGGATCGCTTTCCAGCGTGTCGAGCAGGTCGATCGGCGGAATTTCGAAGAAGTCGATCTCGCCGGCCTTGAGCGCCTGCAAGGCAGTCTGCGAGTCGGGCATGTTTTCATAGATGACGCGATCGACGAAAACCTTCTTCGCGCCCGCCATGCCATTCGACGGCTCCGAACGCGACACATAGTTCGGATTCTGGTCGTAGACATAGCGTTGACCCATCTGGGTCTGGTCCTTGTTGTAGATAAACGGACCGGAGCCGGTGTATTCGGTGATCTGCTGGTTCGGGTCGGTCTCGGCGATCTTCTTCGGCATGATGTAGAGCAGGGGTGTCGCGGTCTTCGCCATCAGGTCGGCGACAAGGCCGTAGGGCTCCTTCAGCGCGATCACGAAGGTCTTGTCGTCCTTCTTCGAGATGTCCTTCACGCGTGCCATCATGTGCTGGCCGCCGCCATCGCGTGCCGCCCAGCGGCGGATCGACGCGACCACATCGTCCGCGGTGACGTCCTTGCCGTCGTGCCATTTCAATCCGTCGCGCAGCTCGAAGGTATGGGTGAGCTTATCGTCCGACACGCCAAATTTGCCGACCATCTGCGGATGGGTGTTCTGATCGGCATCGATCGCGAACAGCGTGTCGTAGATCATCGCGCCGTGGTAGGCGGTGATGTTCGCCGTGGTCCAGATCGGATCGAGCGAGCGTAGGTCGCCCTGCATCACGGCGCGGATGGTGCGCGCGGGTGAGGGCTGGGCGCGCGCCGATGCCCGGCATGCCCGACAGTGCAGTCGCGGCAAGCGAACCCTGAACGAAGCGGCGGCGTGTGGTGCGCATTCAAGTCTCCCTCCCTGGTTTCGTTGATTTACTCACGGAAAGGCGGCACCCCACAAGTGCCGCTCATACAACCAGCTGTCCCTCGGGTAGCTCCATGTGCGGCCAGATGGTGCGGCGCGCCCTACGATAGGGATATTTCGCGCGCGTCGAGCGGGTCGGGGCCTCCGCCGTTGCAGTACAGGACCTTGGTAGCGAGCGGCGCGTAGCCGGCATAGAAATGGTTGGTGGACTTCAGTCCGATGTAGCGCTTGGTCGAAAGATCGATCCCGACCTCAGTGAAAATCTCCGGCCCGAACGCCTGCGTACGATGCGAGATCATCGAGATCTCGACGCCCCCGAGGCGGATGCCCGCGCCGTCGCCGAATTTCGATTTGCGCGCTGCCGAAGGTCTGCATCCCGTCGCGAACGAGGCCGAGCACGGTTACTTCGCCGTCGATCGGCAGGCCGGAGGTCGGCGCGGTCTTGCCGCCGAAGCGCAGCGGGATGGTCGCGCCCACGCCCGCCGCGTGACAGAACTGTACTGCGACCGGGTCCCACACCGGCCCAACCGCGGCATCGCTCAAGCTCCGTTCGAGCAGGCGGCGGATGATATTGGTATTGTCCGACGCCGCACCGCCGCCGGCATTATCCGTCGGATCGGCAACCACGACCGGACCTTTCGGCTCGGCGTAGGCTGCGGTGATCGCCTCGTCGTAGGACAAATAGGGCGGATACCAGGTACCGCGTCTTGTGCGGACTTCTGCGCCGAGTTCGCGTGCGAGCGCGTCGCCGCGCGCCTTGGCGTTGTCGGTGACGACGAGCACGCGGGTACCTTGCTCCGGCACGTCGCCCTGCGTGAAGCCGTGCCCGAGCGAGACCGAGAGAACACCGTCGCGGCCTTCGAGCTTTTTCATCTTGTCGACAAAGCCGCGGCCGGGCTCGCGCGAGGTCGGGAATATGTCGATCATGCCGCAGTCATAGAGCGACATCACCGGCTTGATGTCGCGGCGGATCGCTTTCACCACCAGCGTCACGAGTTCCTCGGCGCGCTCGGCGAAGTCGACGTGCGGGTATTCCTTGAAAAGGACCGCGACATCGAGGCCACGGATACGCTTCTCGGTGAGATGGCAGTGCGGGTCGAACTCGGCGCCGATAATCGCCTTCGGTCCGACGATCTCGCGTACGCGCGCGATCAGGTCGCCCTCGCAGTCGTCGTAGCCGTGCGCCACCATCGCGCCGTGCAGCCCCAGCAGTACGCCATCGACCGGCATCGCGGCGCGAAGCTGGTCGAGGATTTCGTCGCGCATGCTTTCGTAACTCGCCTGCAAGGTCGGCGCGGATGGCTCGGCCCAGAAGCACGAGCCCTCGACCAATTCGAACCCTTCTTGCTTGGCGCGCCGCCGCGCGACCCAGAGCGGGCCGGTGCAGAGCGTGCCGCGATCCGGATGAGTGCCGGGCGGGAAATAGAGGGTGAACTCGTAGGTCTGCCGGCTGGTCGGCACCGGCGAGAACGAATTGGTCTCGGTCGCAAGCGAGGCGGCGAAGATGCGCATTCAATCCTCAAGGCAAGACGTGGCGATCTGAGCCATGTCATCGTTCCTTAAAGGATGTTGCAAGCGCTTGTGGTGGGCGCACCCGGGCTCGAACCTGGGACCCGCTGATTGAGCGTTGACGCGACGCCTAGCGATGTCAGGGGCTTGCGTGTCGCTTGGCCGGGTAGACGCGAGCTGCTCCGGCACGAAAAGTTGCACGGGCTTTAGCCGCGCGGGCCAGTTCAAAATTATTTGTAGTTGACGTGAGCCCGTAGCCCGCCGGCCGCGTCACTTACGCTCGAAGAATTTCTAACGCACAATTTCGCTGCTCTCGACAAACTTGAGGTTCGGGCTCAAGCTGTCGGCCGCGGGCGGCTCAATCACGAAACGCCAGGCATCGACCTCCGGGTGAAACAGGATATCTGCCGGCCCGATAAAGATCTGGCTGCCTTGCTGAGCGATTCCGATCCGCGTCGTCCAGAACATAGCGAACGGGGCCGCGGCCAATGCCCGATCGACGAACGGCCCCCATTCTGGCTCAAGGTGAGCCAGCGCGATGACCTTCCTGAATTCCGTGGCGGTGATGTGGGGCGGTCCGTCTTTGGGCACAGAAGCGCCATCGGGGGAAACCACAAAGCCCGTGATGGCGCGCCCTGAGTATTGATCGGTTGGTGCGCTTGCGAGGAACAGGTGCAGGCCGGCCGGCGCAGCGAGAAGGACGCAGGCGGTCGCGCAGAGTGCCGCTGTCGAAATCTTCCAGTTCGGCGAGCTTTCGAGACTTGGCCGGCCCGACTGCAGGCCGGTCACGAACAGCAGAGCGACAAGCGGATGCGTTGCGTAGAGCGCGCGCCATCCGTCCGACTCCCAGATGAAACCAACGGACGCCGCCATGCCGGCGGCGGCGAACAGCCAGAAAATCCATTCGCGAAACGGCGCACGATAAAAATGCATCACGGCGCCAGGCAGCAATAGGAGTGACAGTTTCTGGAGCGTAGCCGCTGGCACCTCGTCGAATCCGTGATAGCCGGACAGCATACGCCAAGGGGCCGTGGTGAAGTAGTCAACAACACCGCGCCGTACGCCGGCGATCAGTACGTCCGGGTGTGCTTTGAACAGATCCCACGCGAGCCGATACAGTTCGGCAGCATAGGCCGAGCTCGCGAACGGCGCGCCTCCGCGCAACGCGTCTTCGTTGCAGCCGAGCCAGTTCGTCCCTTTCGCGAGGCCGCAAAGGGAGAGCGCAAAATTCCAGCCGATCGAAACGTCTTTTGCGCCGTAGAGCGCGCTCAGCATTAACGTGACAGCCGCCGGCGCGCTGAACGCGAGCAGGCCGAGCGCTGCGATCCGCAGCCGCGTGCCTCGCTCGCCGAAAAACAAGAAGAGCCACACCAGCAGGGCCGCAGGAACGATCAGGGCTCCTGCGCGCGTATTGAGCGCCGCAGTCAGGCAGGTCAGACCAAGAAGCGCCGGCGGGAGAGCTTGCGTGCGAAGCGCGTCCGCCAGAAAGGCGACGGCCACAACGCCCCACACAAGACCCAGTGGCTCGGTGGCCGCTGTTCCCATGAACGACCGTGCGGCGATCAGCACATAGCCCGCAAAGCCGAGCGCTGCCCAGGGGCCGATCCATTGCCCGATGCTCCGCATCGCGAACCAGAGCGCGCCCGAGAGCAGGAGCACCTGGATCACCATCATGCGCGTGTAGGAAAGAGCGGACGCAGCCGTAATGAGATCGCGGAATGCTGCCGCCAGCGGTCGCGTGCTCGGCAGATAATTCCAGCGGCCGCTGTAGCCGCCCGCAATGCTCTCGGTGAGGTACCCGCCCGCGTCCGAATAGGGCACGCGGCCAGCGATCGAGAAGTAATTTAGGTCAACCGGGTTCGCGAAACCACTCCACACACCGAAGTAGAGCGTGAACAGCATCGCGCTGGCGATGCCAGTGAACACAAGTGGCGGCGGGACTGGAAGGGGCAGGCGTGACATAGCCCACGAGATGAGCGCCCCGCATAGGGCGATCAGCAAAAGGACGCGGGGCAAATAGACCGCGAATTCGGCGGCTGCTCTCATTGCGAGCGGTCGCCTAGCGCGTCCCGCTATGCACCGCAATCCCCTACGGTTGACGCAGGGGACAAGTGCTACTGCGGATTCGCTTCAAGAGGGAGCCTGAATATCTCTGCGGCTGTAGGCTTTGCTTGTGGTGGGCGCACCAGGGCTCGAACCTGGGACCCGCTGATTAAGAATCAGCTGCTCTACCAACTGAGCTATGCGCCCGAATGCCCAAAGGCTCCAGCACAAGCGCGCGTCGTGTAGCAAAGCAATGTCAGGGTGTCCAGAACAGGCTTTCGCAAAGAATCCCGCTGCTTTATGGTCCGCGCCAGTTCGCGGGGCGCGATCCGATCAACAGAAGATTGCGGAGGAACGCACATGCATAAACTCACCCGGAGGGCGGTGGCGGCGCTCGGCGCCCTGACGCTCCTGACCGGTGCAGCCGCGGCTGCCGAGAAAGTCTCGATCGCGGTCGGCGGGGCGGGATGCCTGTGCTACCTGCCGACCATGCTGGCCAAGCAGCTTGGCGAATACGAGAAGGCGGGCCTCGATGTTGAACTCATCAACTTCAAGGGCGGTTCAGATGCGCTGCAGGCCGTGATCGGCGGGTCAGCCGACGTCGTGTCGGGCTATTACGATCACTGCGTCAATCTCGCCGCCAAGGGCCAGACCCTGCAGGCCTTCGTCGTCTACGACCGCTTCCCCGGCATGGTGCTGGCGGCGTCGCCGGAAAGTCGGCAAGGACATCAAGTCGATCAAGGATCTCGCCGGCAAGACGGTCGGCGTCTCGGCGCCGGGCTCTTCGACCGACTTCTTTCTGAAATATCTGCTGGCGAAGAACGGCCTCGATCCGAGTTCGGCGAGCGTGGTCGGCATCGGGCTCGATGCGACCGCGGTCGCCCGATGGAGCACGGAAGGTCAACGCTGCCGTCATGCTCGATCCGGCCGCGACCCTTGCTGCAGAACAAGTTCAAGGATCTCAAGATCCTGACCGACGTACGGACGCAGAAGGATACGCTGGACATCTTCGGCGGCGAGTATCCGGGCGGTGCGCTTTACACCCGTGCCGACTGGATCGCCAAGAACGAGGCGACCGTGCAGAAGCTCACCAATGCGATCCTCGGCACGCTGAAGTGGATCCATGCGCATTCGGCGGAAGAGATCATGGCGAAGATGCCGGAAGACCTTGTCGGCCCGGACAAGGCGCTTTACGTCGCGGCGCTCAAGAACATGATCCCGATGTATTCGGAAACCGGCAAGATGGACCCGAAGGGCGCGCAGGCCGTGCTCGCGGTGTTCAGCCAGTCGGTGCCGGAGATCGCCAAGGCGAACATCGACCTGTCGAAGACCTACACCAACAAGTACGTCGAGGCCGCCGCCAAGGGCATGTAACTGAGGCATGTGATCAAGGCGGCTGATCGGCGGATCAGCAAAATCGGTTGGATTATGCAACGCGGCGGGACCATGCTCCCGCCGCGTTTGTGTTTGTGAGCGGGCATGAACATCCTCTCGATCCAGTCGCACGTCGCTTACGGCCACGTCGGCAACGCGGCCGCGACGTTTCCGCTGCAGCGGCTCGGCGTCGAGGTCTGGCCGATCCACACCGTGCAGTTCTCCAACCACACCGGCTACGGCGCCTGGACCGGACGCGTGTTCGAAGCCGGGTTCATTACGGAACTGGTGCGGGGCATCGCGGAGCGCGGCGTGCTCGGTCAGCTGCGACGGCGTGCTGTCTGGCTATATGGGCTCGGCCGAAACCGGCGCCGCGATCCTCGATGCGGTGGCGCGGGTGAAAGCCGCGAATCCCGACGCGCGCTATTGCTGCGACCCCGTGATCGGCGATGTCGGGCGCGGCATATTCGTGCGGCCGGGCATTGCGGAGTTCATGCGCGACCATGCGGTGCCGGCCGCCGACATCGTGACGCCGAACCAGTTCGAGCTTGACCATCTCACAGGGCGCACCACCGCCACGCGCGCGTGACGCCCTGGCGGCGATCGACGCGTTGCATGCGCTGGGGCCGAAGGTCGTCATGGTCACATCGCTGCACACCGACGAAACGCCGTCCGATGCGATCGATCTCGTCGCGTCGGATGCATCGGGGCGCTTTCGCGTGCGCACGCCGAAGCTGCCGATTTCGGTGAACGGCGCGGGCGACGCCATCGCGGCGCTGTTCTTCGCGCATGATCTGCGCGGCGGATCGGCGGCCGACGCCCTGTCGCGGGCGGCTTCGTCGATCTATGGCCTGCTGAGGCGCACGGCTGAAGCTGGCTCGCGCGAAATCCTGCTCGTCGAGGCTCAGGACGAATTCGTCAATCCAAGCCGCGTATTCGAACCCGAGAAAATCTAGGAGCCACCTATGCGCCGCCGCTTTGTCACGCTCGACGTGTTCACCGAGAAGCGCTTCGCCGGCAATCCGTTGGCGGTCGTGCTGGAGCCAGACGGCCTCGACACCGCTGCGATGCAGACCATAGCGCGCGAGTTCAATCTGTCCGAGACGGTGTTTGTGTTTCCGCCGGAGGACAAATCGCACCGTGCGCGCATTCGCATTTTCACCCCGGTCTCCGAATTGCCGTTCGCGGGTCATCCGACGGTCGGAACCGCCGTGTTGCTGGGTCGCCTCGATGGAACGGCGGCGCGCCATTTCACGCTCGGTCTCAATATCGGGCCAGTGGCCTGCATCGTCACCCCGACCGCCGATGGCGGCCGCGCGACGTTCGACCTGCCGCGCCTTCCGGAGGAGATCGGCGCGCCGGCCGACAATGCAACGGTCGCGGCGGCGCTCGGGATCGATGTTGCGGATATCGGGTTCGATGGCTTCAAGTCGGAGCGCTGGTCGGCCGGGGCCCCGTACACGATGGTCCCGGTGCGCGGGCTCGAGGCGATCAAGCGCTGCCGCATCGATCCGTCATATTGGGACAAAGCCTTCGGCTTCGATGCGCATGCGGCGGCCTACATGTTCTGCGCGGGCGCGCAGACGGGCTTCCGCACGCGCATGTTCGCGCCGAAGCAGGGCGTGCCGGAAGACCCGGCCACTGGGTCTGCTGCGGCTGCCTTCGCCGGTTATCTGGCGCGGCACGGCGACCACAAGGAGGGTGAGCACCCCGTGCGCATCGAGCAGGGCTTCGAAATGGGCCGCCCGAGCCTGATCGATCTCACGCTGAAATTCGGTGGAGGCAAGCTGACGGGGGCGTCGATCGGCGGAAGCGCGGTCGTGGTGATCGAGGGCACGATCGAGGCCTGACGCCTTGCCAAGCTGCCCGGCGCGTCGTGAAGTGCGACCATGTCACTGGCAGACAAGCTCCAGCGCTTCCGCATCGACAAGCCCCACAAGTTCCGGCTTGCCGATTATGATCCGGCCGACACTTGCGGCCTCGACATCGACAAGCCCGAGGCGAAGACGATGCTGGCAAGCGGCATCGACCGCTTGTCGAAACTTCAGGAGGTGCTTTACGCCGACAACCGCCGCGCCGTGCTGCTCGTGTTTCAGGCAATGGACGCGGCCGGCAAGGACGGCGCGATCAAGCATGTCATGTCGGGCATCAATCCGCAGGGTTGCCAGGTGCATGCGTTCAAGCGGCCGAGCGCTGAGGAACTCGATCACGATTTTCTGTGGCGTATCGCCAAGGCGCTGCCCGAGCGCGGTCGCATCGGCATCTTCAACCGCTCGCATTACGAGGCCGTATTGGTCGAGCGCGTGCACCCGGAATATGTGCGGCCGGAGTCCAGCAGTGTCACTCCCAAATTATGGGATGGCCGATTCAAGAGCATCCGGCACTTTGAGAGCCATCTGGCGCGCAGCGGCACGCTGATCCTGAAATTCTTTCTGCATGTTTCCAAGGAGGAGCAGCGGAAGCGTTTCCTCGCGCGGCTTGAGGAGCCTGCCAAGCGCTGGAAATTCGAGATGGGCGATGTCGCCGAGCGCAAGCTCTGGGACAAGTACATGCATGCTTACGAGGAGGCGATCCGCGAGACGAGCCGCGCGGATGCGCGCTGGTTCGTAGTGCCAGCCGATAACAAGTGGTTCGGGCGTCTCGTCATTGCCGAAGCGGTGATCGGCGCCATGAAGGAGCTGAAGCTCGAATTCCCCAAGGTGGACGGCACGGCGCTGAAGGCGCTCGAGCAGGTGCGTGGTGCGTTGATGGCGGAAGCGCCGAAGAAGTCCGCAAAGAAAGCAACGTGACGTTCGTGGTTCGCCGCTACACGAACGGCGACCACGCGGCGGTGCGCGACCTTTTCATCCGGGTCAATCGCGAACTTGCGCCGCCTGAGATGCGGAAAGCGTTCGAGGACTACATCGCGCGCTCACTGACCGAGGAGATCGATCGTATCGGCGAATACTATGCGGCGCGGCAGGGCGCGTTCTTTGTCGCCGACGACGGAGGTGCGCTTGCCGGCATGTTCGGCCTCGAAGGTATCGGCACGACGTCAGCCGAGTTGCGGCGCATGTATGTCGATGCGGCGTATCGAGGGAAGGGTTTTGCGCAAGCAATGTTAGTGGAGGCGGAGCAGGTCTGCCGCGAGGCGGGGACGCCGGTGCTGACGCTCAGCACCTCCGAGGTGCAGCAGGCCGCCCTCATGTTCTATCGCAAATCCGGCTACCGGCTCGTGCGTGAGGAAGCCGCCGCCACACAGAGCAACAAGACCGTCGGTGGAAATATCCGTCGCTTCTATTTCGAGAAACCTCTCAGCGATAACCGAAGCGATGTTTGACCGCGGCAAGCTGACGGATCGCATCGGCGTCGTGTCCCGCGATGCAAGCCGCCTGTGCCCGCGATAACTCTGCGACGAGGCGCTGGTGGACGCTCTTGTTCAAATTGCCGGTCTGGACATCGCTGGTGATGATCTTTTCGAAATCAGCGATATCGCCGGTGCAGGCCGCGGTGGCCTGCGAGACGCCCGCAACGAACAACAATCCCGCCAGAAACGTCACCCTTGCTGACATATTCTAAGCCTTGCATACGCGCCGGAATTTCCGCTAGAAACCCGCGTCACGCCGCCCCACGGATAACGTCCGGTTTACCATTCCGGGCGACCTTGGGAAGGCCATGAGGAGAGACATGCCGATTCGCCGCGACATTCGCGCGAACGCTCCGGGAGCCGCCAAGGCTCGGCCGGCTCTCGCCCTCATTCTGAACCTCCTTCTTATCAGCCCCTGAGGGCCGGTTGGGCGCATGCGCCTGGGCACTCAGGGGATCGTCAAAACCCTGCAGCGCCCGTCAGGGCGCATTTGTCAGACACCAGCGCACCTGAGCGCACCCGAGAAGGACCAGTTCCATGACCGAGACCCAATCCGAAAAAGATCGCGTCGTCATCTTCGACACGACCCTGCGCGACGGCGAGCAATGCCCCGGCGCCACGATGACTCACGAGGAAAAGCTCGAAGTTGCCGAGCTGCTCGACACCATGGGCGTCGACATCATCGAGGCGGGCTTCCCGATCGCCTCGGACGGTGATTTTGCCGCCGTCAACGAGATCGCGAAGCGGGCCAAGAATTCAGTGATCTGTGGCCTCTCGCGCGCCGCCTTCAACGACATCGACCGCTGCGCAGAGGCGATCAAGCCTGCGGAGCGCAAGCGCATCCACACCTTCCTCTCCACGTCACCCGTGCACATGAAGTGGAAGCTGCAGAAGGAGCCGCATCAGGTGCTCGACATGGTGATCGCGCAGGTGACCCGCGCGCGCAACCATGTGGACGATGTCGAATGGAGCGCCGAGGACGGAACGCGCACCGAGTTCGACTTCCTCTGCCGCTGCGTCGAAGCCGCCATCAAGGCCGGCGCGACCACGATCAATATCCCGGACACGGTCGGCTACACGGTGCCGGAGGAATATTTCGAGATGTTCCGCGCGTGTGATCGAGACTGTGCCGAATTCCGACAAGGCGCGCTTTTCGGTGCATTGCCACAACGATCTCGGCATGGCGGTGGCAAATTCGCTCGCCGGCGTGAAGGCAGGCGCGCGGCAGATCGAGTGCACCATCAACGGTATCGGCGAACGCGCCGGCAACACGGCGCTCGAAGAGGTCGTGATGGCAATGCGGGTGCGCAACGACGTGCTGCCGTTCTGGACCGGCATCGATTCCACGATGCTGATGCGCGCCTCGAAACTGGTCGGGGCCGCAACCTCGTTCCCGGTGCAGTTCAACAAGGCGATCGTAGGCCGTAACGCCTTCGCGCACGAGAGCGGCATCCATCAGGATGGCATGCTCAAGAATTCCCAAACCTACGAGATCATGACGCCCGAGACGGTCGGTGTGAAACAGACCTCATTGGTGATGGGCAAGCATTCGGGCCGCCACGCCTTCGTGCACAAGCTCGAAGAGATGGGCTATCACCTGCAGAGCAACCAGCTCGAAGACGCCTTCGTGCGCTTCAAGACGCTCGCCGACCGCAAGAAGCATATCTACGACGAGGACATCGAGGCGCTGGTCGACGAGGAAATCGCGCACGCGCAGGACCGCATCAAGCTGGTCTCGCTCTCGGTGATCGCCGGCACGCGCGGGCCGCAACGCGCCACCATGAAGCTCGATATCGAGGGCAAGTCGATGATCGAGGAATGCGAGGGCAATGGGCCGGTCGACGCAGTGTTCAACTGCGTCAAGGCGATGGTGCCGCACGACGCGGTGCTGGAGCTCTACCAGGTGCACGCTGTGACGGCGGGGACCGATGCGCAGGCCGAGGTGTCGGTGCGGCTTGCGGAGGGTGGCCGGTCGGTCACCGCGAAAGGCGCCGATCCAGATACATTGGTCGCGTCCGCCAAGGCGTATCTCGGCGCGCTCAACAAGCTGATGGTCAAGCGCTCGCGCGGAAACGGCGACGCGCTTGTTGTCGGTGAGCGGCGTATCCACTCACAGGACGTCGGATAGGCGCTTCGCGCATTGCTGCATCGTGATGGCCGGTCTTGCACCGGCCATTTCGTTTTCGAATGATAAGGCCGGAGGGAGCGCCTGATGGATTTCACCGGCAAAGTGGCGATAGTCACGGGCGGCGGCAACGGGATCGGCCGCGCAACGTCGGCGGCGTTTGCCCGTCATGGCGCGAAAGTCGTCGTGGTGGATCGCGATGCTGCGGGCGCCGACGCGACCGCCGGCATCATCCGCCAGGCCGGCGGGGAGGCAATCGCGGTGACGGCCGATGTCACCAGGTCGAGCGACGTGAAAGCCTATGTGAAGGCTACCTTGGATAAATTCGGCCGGATTGATTGCTTTTTCAACAACGCCGGCATCGAAGGCAAGGTCGCGCCCACCGCAGAATATGATGAGGCGGTGTTCGATCAGGTGATCGGCGTCAATCTGAAGGGTGTCTTCCTCGGCCTGCGTCACGTTCTGCCGGAGATGATCCGGCAAGGGAGCGGTGCGGTGGTCAATACCGCATCGGTCGCGGGCCTGATGGCCTCGCCGGGAATGCCGGCCTACGTCGCGTCGAAACATGCGGTGCTTGGACTGACCAAGGCTGCGGCCGGTGAGGTCGCCCGCCAGGGAATCCGGGTGAACGCCGTGTGTCCCGGGCCGGTCGACACACGCATGATCCATGATCTTGAGAAGCAAATCTCGCCCGACAATCCGACGGCCGTTGGCGATCGATATCAGGCTGCGATCCCGACCGGGCGCTACACCACGGTCGACGAGATCGCCAACATGGTGCTCTTCCTCTGCTCCGACCTTGCCTCTAATACGACGGGCGCGCAGTTCGTCGTCGATGGCGGTCGGACGTCAACGCCCGGCGCGGTCACCGCATTGTCCGGGCAATGAGCTTCTCCTGGTCGAAACACGCGTCAACAAGGGGTCACATGAAGCGCATTCTCATTACCGGCGCGGCCGGGAAAATCGGCCACACGCTGCGCGAAGGCCTGCGCGGCCGCTATCCGGTGCTGCGTCTCTCCGACATCGCGCCGCTCGGCTCTGCGCGCGACGGCGAGGAGCTCGCGCCTGCTGACCTGTCCGACCTGTCAGCAGTCGAGGGCATCATGCAGGATGTCGATTGCGTCGTTCACCTCGGCGCGATTCCAGGCGAGGACACCTGGGAGAAAATCCTTCCGAACAACATCATCGGGACCTGGAACGTGTTCGAGGCGGCACGCCGCAAGGGTGTGCGTCGTGTCGTCTATGCGAGCTCGCATCACACGATCGGGTTCTATCGGCGCGAGCGCGTGATCGATCAATCGGTCGTTCCGCGGCCCGATGGCATCTATGGCGTGAGCAAGGTGTTTGGCGAGGCGGTCGGCCGCCTGTTCGCCGACAAGCACGGGTTGTCGGTTGCCTGCCTGCGGATCGGCGCTTTCCGCGATACGCCCTCGGACCGGCGTTTGCTGTACGTGTGGCTGAGCCCGCGCGATACCGTTCAACTTGTCGGCTGCTGCATCGATGCCCCCGATTACCATTTCATCACCGTTTACGGCATTTCCGACAACGCGCGCAGCGGCTACCGCAACGAGGGCCTCGAATTCCTGAATTACCGTCCGCAGGACAAGGCCGAGGATTATGCCGCCGAGATCATGCGAACGCCGGACGACGAGGAGGCGATCTCGCGGCAATTCCACGGCGGCATCTATCCGCCGATGGACTTCGACGGCGACCTTTCGCGGATCGACTAGGGCTGACTTCCATAATCGATCGGGAGCGGGGATACTGATCCCGAAGATCGAGCGCCCGGGGAAGAAACAATGTCTTTGCAGATCTATCTCGCTTATGTCGCCGCCTGCATTCTCATCACGATCATTCCCGGGCCGACCGTCACGCTCATCATCGCGAACAGCCTGACGCACGGCACGCGCGCGGGTCTGCTCAATGTGGCGGGCACGCAGCTTGGCCTTGCGGTGATGCTCGGGGTGTTGCTGGTCGGTCTGTCGTCGGTCATCGCCACGATGGGCGTGTGGTTCGATTATGTGCGGATCGCGGGCGCGATCTATCTGGTTTGGATCGGCTGGAAATTATTGCGCAACACCGGTGGCCTTGGCGATGTCGGCCGCACACCCAAGCCGCGCGGCGGATTTATGCTGCAAGGCTTTCTCGTGTTGATGAGCAATCCGAAGGCGCTGCTGTGGTTCGGCGCGTTCATTCCGCAATTTGTCGATCCGGCCGGCAATTACGTGACGCAACTGATTGTGCTCGGTCTCACCGCGATGGTCTCGGCGGCTCTCACGGACGGCGCATATGCGATCCTGGGCGGACGCGCCGGCCGGTTTATGTCGGCGTATCGAATCAAGCTGGCGTCCCGGCTAAGCGGATTGTTCCTCATCGGCGGTGGTGTATGGCTGGCGTTCACGCGCGCACGCTGATTATTACGGTCGGCGTTAATTCGTGATCTGCTGGAATAGAGTTATAAAATTTTGAGGCATGCCGCGTGCGCGCATGCATTGGAGCTTTCTGAAGCTAATTTCATTCAGATATTGCGCGATCCTGAAACGCGCCGGAAACCACGTTTCTGGCATCATATTTCGCGCGCATTTTGATCTTGTTCCTGTCGCGATTCCTGCCTATCCGCGCGCCATCACAAACCAACGCGAATCTGGAGACAGACTGCATGAAGAAGGCAGTGTTCGCGGGTGCTGTTGCGCTCGCGATGATGGGACCGCTGTTCGTTTCCGAAAAGGGATTTGGACCGTCGCACGCCTCCGCACAGGAGGTGGCCGTCACTGAGGGCAAGATCGCGCGCCTGCGAGCAGCGCTCCGGCTCACCGGCGAGCAGCTTCAGCATTGGCGCCCGGTCGAGGCGGCGCTACGCGCGGCACTCCGCGAGCAGCGCGCCGAGGGCGGCTGGGTGCACAAGGTCCGCGACAGCGTCAGCAACTACGCCGGCAGTGCTGTTGCGCTCCAGCGCGCGTATTCGGCGGCCGGTCCGCTGATTGCGAGCCTCGACGAGAAGCAGCGCGAAAGCGGCCGCCATGCGCTGGCGGCGATGGGCGGCGGGGCGATGTTCTAAGCCTCTTCGATCCATCGCGCGCGCCGCGTAGTCATGTGCGGCGCACCATGCCATAAGCGCGACCGGCATGACATCAAGTGAGAATACCGAAACCGCGTTGCGCGATGAACTGGTCGCGCGCGCGGTTTCGCGTGTCGTGCCCGGACGTTCGTGCGGCACCTGCACGCTGTGCTGCAAGGTCATCGCAGTCGCGGATTTCGACAAGCCGCCCGGCGTGTGGTGTGCGCACTGCGTCCGCGGCAAGGGCTGCGGGATTTACGAGACACGCCCAACCGATTGCCGCACCTTTTTCTGCGAGTGGATGCTGGAGAAGAGCATCGGCGCTCGACTGGAAACCGGAGCGCGCGAAGTTTGCGTTGGTGATGGGTGAGGGCGGTCATCTCACCGCCTTCGTCGATCCGGGGGTTCCCTCCGCCTGGCGCAGCGCGCCCTACTATGAGGCGTTCAAGCGCCTCGCGGCGCAAGGCGTAAGCGCAACGCCGCCGCGGATCATCACGATCCGGATTGGCGCGCGGGTCATCATCGTTCTGCCGGACCGCGAAATCGACATCGGGAATGTCGGCCCGGATGAATCGGTGCAGCTTGTGCCCGGACCGAATGGTATCGAGGCGCGCAAGATACCGCGGATGACATAGCTGCTCCGCGCGGTGTTCCTTGCCGGGGCAGCAGGCTGGACCCTAGACTGGCGCGAGAAGAATACCGGAGGAGACGATGCATCACGCGCGCCTGACCGTCCGCTTCGTTTCCGGGGCTCTCTTTGCCCTCGTTGCCTGCATCCTCGGCGCGAGCGGCGCGCGCGCGGACGACTATCCAAACCACCCCGTCACACTGATCGTGCCGTACCCGCCCGGCGGCGGCGTCGACACCATCGCGCGCATCATGGGCAACAAGCTCTCTACCGCGCTCGGCCAGCAGATCGTGATCGAGAACCGCCCCGGCGCGGGCGCCGTGATTGGTACGCGCTCGGCCGCGAAGGCGACCCCCGATGGTTACACGCTGGTGATGATCACCACCGGCTTCACGCTGCCGGCCAATGCCGGATATGAGGCGAAAGACTTCGCACCGATCGGTTCGATTTCGTCCACGCCCATTGTTGTGATGGCGCATCCCTCGTTGCCGGTGAAGTCCCTGGCTGACGTGGTCGCGCTCGCCAAGAAGGACCCCGGCAAGCTGACCGCAGGCACGCCGCCGCCCCCGACGCTGAACTATTTTGCGATCGAGCTAATGAAGGTGGTGGCGGGCATCGACGTCACGACCGTTACCTACAAGGGTACCGGACCGCTGACCAACGATCTGGTCGGTGGACATGTGCAGCTTGGCTTCAACACGGCCGCGCCCGCGCTTGGGAATATTCGCGCCGGCACCATTCACGCGATCGCCGTTGCGGCCCCGAAGCGCTCCGCGGCGCTGCCCGATGTGCCGACAGCCGAGGAGGCGGGGCTGCCCGGCTTCGAAGCGGTGTTGACCTACGGCATCGCGGCGCCTGCCGGCACGCCGCAACCGATCCTTGATCGCATCAATAAGGAAATGCGCGCGATCATCGCCTCCGACGAGATCAAGAAACGCATCGTGGAGGACGGCGGCGATCCCGCACCGACCACCATCGAGGAGTACGCCGCGCTGATCGGGCGCGATGAGGCGAAGTGGGATGCGTTGCTCAAGAAAATCGGTCTCGTCATCAACTAGGAAAATCCATGAAAAGCATTGTCGGCACCTGGCGGCTGGTCAAAACGCTCGCGCGCAACGATGCGGGCGAACCAATGCATCCGCCCTATGGATTGAAGCCGCGTGGGCTTGTCGTGTTCTATCCCGACAAACGCATGATGTCCGTGCTGTGCGATGGGCGGCGCGAATTGCCGCCGGACGAGACCGTGCGCGAGTACAATTCCTACTGCGGCAACTACGAATATGACGGCGAAAACCTTGTGACCAGGGTCGATGCCTCGGCCAGCAAGGACCGGGTCGGCGGCGAACAGAAGCGCTTCGTCCGCTTCGATGGCGAGCACATGGTGCTGACGCAGAAGCCGCGCCTGTGGCAGGGCGTGATGCAGCACCGCGAACTGCATTGGGAACGCATCGGCGACGCGCCGGCGAATTGAGAGGCGATATGCAGAACTCGGAAAAGATCTGGCGGCTGGTGGATGCGCGCAAGGAGGACTACGAGGCGCTGGCCGACCGCGTGTGGGGAATGCCGGAGCTTTGCTATGGCGAATTTCGTTCGGTGGCCGAGCACAGGGCAATGCTGGAACAGGAAGGCTTCCGCGTCAGCGAGAACGTCGCCGGCATTCCGACAGCTGTAATGGGCGAGGCGGGCGAAGGCGGCCCGGTGATCGCTATTCTCGGCGAGTACGACGCGCTTCCCGGCCTCTCGCAGGTCGCTGGCATCGCGGAACCGAAGGAGATGGAGACGGGCGGTAATGGCCATGGTTGCGGGCACAACCTGCTCGGCTCGGCGGCGCTCCTCGCCGCGACGGCGGTGAAGAACTATCTCAGCGAAGCCGGCATCAAGGGCCGTGTACGCTACTATGGCTGTCCGGCCGAGGAGGGCGGCGCCGCCAAGACCTTCATGGTGCGCGCTGGCTGCTTCGAGGACGTGGACATCGCGATCACCTGGCATCCGGGCGCGATGAACCGCGTCGATGACGCGTTGAGTCTTGCGGGTGCACGCATCGACTATGCGTTCCGCGGCCGCGCGTCGCACGCGGCGGCCTCGCCGCATCTTGGGCGCAGCGCGCTCGACGCGGTCGAGCTGATGAATGTCGGCGTCAATTACATGCGCGAACACATGCCATCCGACGCGCGCATCCATTACGCGATGCTCGACTCTGGCGGAGTTGCGCCGAATGTCGTGCAGGCTTTCGCGAAGGTGCGCTATTCGATCCGCGCGCGCGACGTGCGCGGCATGAATGCGCTGGTGGAGCGCGTGCGGAAGATCGCGGACGGCGCGGCGCTGATGACCGAAACCACGCGTCGAGGTGACGGTGTCGAGCGGTGTATCGAACCTGCTCGGCAACTCGCCGCTGGAAAAAGCGATGCAGAGCCAACTCGAACGGCTCGGGCCGCCGCCATTCGACGCGGCGGATCGCGCGTACGCGGCCGAATTCAAGACACGCTCTCGGCCGAGGACATCGCATCGTCCTACGCGCGCATCGCGATGCCGGTGCAGAAGGACAAGCCGTTGTGCGACTTCGTGGTGCCATATGGCACCAAGGGCGCGCCGATGATCGGCTCGACCGACGTGGGCGACGTGAGCTGGGTGGTGCCGACCGTGCAGGCGCGCTGCGCAACGGTTGCGATCGGAACGCCGGGCCATTCGTGGCAGATCACCGCGCAGGGTAAGTCGGGACATGCCAAGAAGGGCATGGTCAATGCCGCCAAGGTCATGGCGGGGCTCGCGGTCGAGGCGCTCGGCGACACGTCGCTGATCGCCAGCGCCAAGGCGGACCTGAAGGCGCGCACCGACGCGACGCCCTACATTTCGCCGATGCCGGCAGATGTGAAACCGCCGCTCCAGCCGCACCCCTGACATCAGGGCCTAGGACGGCAAATCACGCCTTGCCGGCCATCGCCGCATGGTAACTTCGCGCACCGATTCCCGCGGGAGGCGCACATGCTCGGCTGGTTCCAGGCGCTGATGCCCAAGGAGGACAAGTTCTTTGACCTCTTCGAGCAACACGCCGCGCTGGTGGTGGCGGGCGCGGAGGCGCTGCGCAGCCTGCTGAAGGGCGGCGACCGGGTCGAAAGCTGCCGCGAGCGCATCTTCACGCTGGAAAATCAGGCCGACGAGGTGGCGCGGCAGGTGCTCACCGCCGTACGCCGCACCTTCATCACCCCGTTCGACCGCACCGACATCCAGGATCTCATCAGTTCACTCGACGATGCGATCGATCAAATGAACAAGACCGCGAAGATTATTACCCTGTTCGAGGTGCATGACTTCGCGCCGCAAATGCAGCAGATGGGGGAGGATTCAGTCGCCGCCGCGAAGCTCGTGCAGGAAGCAATGCCGCTTTTACGCAACATCGGCAAGAACGCGGGTGCACTCAATACGCTGACCGAGCAGATTGTGCGCATCGAGGAACGGGCCGACGAACTGCACGACGACGGGCGCAAGGCGCTGTTTCTTGCCAATCGCGAAGCAGGTGCTGGCAACGGAATGAACTTCACGATCGGCACGGAGGTGTACGATCACCTCGAAAAGGTCGTCGACCGGCTGGAGGATGTCGCGAACGAGATCAACGCCCTCGTCGTCGATCATCTCTGAGGGAATATGGATTTAGCCCTCAGCCTCCCGGTTCTGGTCGGTCTGATCGCGACCGCGCTGATCTTCGATTTTCTCAATGGCCTGCACGATGCGGCGAACTCGATCGCAACCATCGTGTCGACGCGCGTGTTGCGGCCCCGCTATGCGGTGATCTGGGCGGCGTTCTTCAACTTCATCGCATTCCTATTCTTTGGCCTGCATGTCGCGCAAACCGTCGGCACCGGTATCGTGGCGGCCGAGGTCATAGATGGACAGGTCATTTTCGGCGCGCTGATGGGCGCGATTTGCTGGAACGTGATCACGTGGTGGGCCGGGATTCCCTCAAGCAGTTCGCATGCACTGATCGGCGGGCTTGTCGGCGCCGGTATCACGAAGGCCGGCATTGGCGCGGTGGTGTGGAAGGGGCTTGTGCCGACCGTCGCGGCAATCGTCCTCTCGCCGCTGAGTGGATTTTTCCTCGCGCTGTTCCTTGTGCTGGCAGTGTCGTGGCTCTTGGTGCGGGCGCTGCCATCGGCGGTGGACAGTAGCTTCCGCCATCTGCAATTCGTCTCAGCCTCTTTCTATTCGCTCGGTCACGGTGGCAATGATGCGCAGAAGACGATGGGCATCATCGCGGTGCTGCTCTATTCGCAGGGACACCTTGGCGAATTTCATGTCCCTCTGTGGGTTGTGCTCGCTTGTCAGGCCGCGATGGCGCTGGGCACGCTGCTCGGCGGCTGGCGTATCGTTCACACGATGGGTTCGAAAATCACACGGCTCACCCCGATGCAGGGGTTCTGCGCCGAGACGGGCGGCGCGCTGACACTTTTTGGCGCGACATGGCTGGGCGTGCCGGTTTCCACAACGCACACAATCACCGGAGCGATCGTCGGCGTCGGTGCGGCGCGCAAGGTGTCGGCCGTGCGCTGGAATGTGGCGAACAACATCGTGATGGCGTGGGTCATCACGCTGCCCGCCGCCGGCATCATCGCGGCCATTTTCTATCTGCTCGCCGGTCTCGGGCGCTGACGCTTACGGCTTCACCTCATATTTGATCGGACCGCCGTTGAGCGCCGCACGGCAATTGTCCAGCACGGTTCCGATCTCCGACAGCACACCCTTGCGCGAGCCGCCGGCGATGTGAGGCGTCAGGATCACGTTCGGCAGCGAGGCGAGCTTGTCCGGTTGCGGCCGCGGCTCAACGGTATGCACGTCGAGCCCGGCGCCAGCGATCGTGCCCTTGGTCAGCGCGTCATACAGCGCGTCCTCGTCGACGATCGGCCCGCGCGCGGTATTGACGAAAAACGCGGTCGGTTTCATCGCGGCAAAAGTCTTGCCGTCGATCAGGCCCTTGTTCGCCGGGATATTGGTCGCGTGCATCGAGACGAAATCGGATTCGGCGAGCAACCTGCCCATCTCGGCATATTCGACGCCGAGCTTGCCCTCCTGTTCAGCGGGCAACCGGCTGCGATTGCAATAGAGAATGCGCATGCCGAAACCGCGCGCCATGCCGGCCGCGAGCGAGCCGACCTCGCCCAGCCCGATGATGCCGAGAGTCTTGCCGAACAGCCCGCCGATCGGCGCAATGTTGGCCCAGTTGTAGGCGACGTTGTGATCCGGCCGCACGCGATCCCGGTCCCAGCGGTCCTTGCGCACGGCGTCGTCCGCCTCGATCAGGCGCTTGCCGAGCGCGAGCATCAGCAGGATCGCATGCTCGGCGGTCAGATGCAGCGTCGCACGCGGCACGCACGAGACGAGAATGCCGCGCGCGGCCGCTGCGGCAAGATCGATCGCGTCCGGGCGCGCGCCGAGGCGCTGGATCAGCTTGAGCTTCGGATTGGCGTCCATCAGCGCGGCATCGGCCATGCCGCGGCGAAAGATGATGACCGAGGCGTCGGCGCCCTGGCGTGGGTCGAGCTTGGCGGACATCGGGATCAGAGATACGCCGTCGCCGTCGTGCAACCCGTCGCCGAGCGTCGAACACGCGCGCCGGATCCATCTCTTCGGGCATGAAGAATTCGTGCGCCCAGTCGGTCGTGATCTCGCCGGGACCCGAGATGGCATAGCGGGTCAGGCGAATGACATGGTCGTCGTCGAGAATAGCGATAGTTGCCGGCACGGAAATTTCACCTGCTGGGAAAGACGGGAAGCGGAACCTAGCACATCGTCGCCTTGAATCTCGCGGGTCGTTCGGCTTTGCTGCCATGCGCAGACGGCGGTTCACCCGACGCCGTCACAAACCAGGAAACGCCCGTGCCCGAATCTCTCGCAGACCTGCGCCGCGATCTTGCGGCCGCCTACCGGATCGTCGCCAACGAGGGCATTCTGGATGCCTTCGGCCACATCAGCGTACGGCATCCGGGAAATCCGAATCGATATTTCCTCTCGCGCTCGCGCGCACCTGGACTGGTGCAGCCGAACGACATCCTCGAATATGATCTCGATTCCAATCCGATCATCCCTCCGAAAGAGCGGCCCTATTCAGAGCGCGTGATCCACGGCGAGATTTTCAAGGCGCGGCCCGACGTGAATGCCGTGTGCCATCACCACGCGCCCTCGATCATGCCGTTTGCGATCGCCGGCGTGCCGCTGGTGCCGGTGTTTCACCTCGGCGCCTCGATGGGCGCGAGCGCACCGTTCTGGGATAGTCGCGATGAATTTGGCGACACGAACCTTCTGGTCGTGAAACCGGAGGAGGGCGCCTCGCTTGCCCGCGCGCTTGGCGCGCAGAGCATCGTGGTGATGCGCCGTCACGGCGCGACTGTGGTCGGCGGCGCGCTACGCGAACTCGTTTTCCGCGTCATTTATTCGGCCAAGAATGCCGAACATCAGTTTGCCGCGCACATGCTCGGCAATGTTTCACCGCTTACCGCGGGTGAGGCCCAGATGGCGTTCGATATCCACCGCGCGCCGGGGCCGCTCGCGCGCGCGAACGAATATTGGGCGCGGCGGCTTGCCGAGCGGGAGGGTCGCGGCAAGTCTGATCCGATGCTGCGTGCCGCAGAGGCTGCCGCGCGTCTGCCCAATCCGGGCGCGGCGTCGGCCAAGACAGCGAGCGGAGCCAAGAAAACGGGAGCGAAGAAAACGGGAGCGAAGAAGAAACCAGGGAGGAAAAAATGACACGGCTCGGCTTTGCACTGATTGCACTCGGCCTTGGCGTTGCACAGGCGCACGCGCAGGACACGCTGAAGATTGCGATCGGACAGATCAACAACTGGGAAAACCAGGCCCCGACGCTCGGCGAGGACGCCGGGATTTTCAAGAAGCACAATCTCAAGATCGAGGCGTTCGGCACGCAGGGCGCGGGCGAGACCATCCAGGCGGTCGTCTCCGGGTCGGCCGATCTCGGCGCGGGTGTCGGCGTTGCGGGCGTGATGCGCGCGTTCGCCAAAGGCGCGCCGGTGCGCGTGCTGCTGCCGGCCTTCACCGGTACGGGCGATCTTTATTGGTATGTGAAGGCGGATTCGCCGATCAAAAGCGTCAAGGATGCGACCGCCGACAACACGATCGCGTATTCGACCAATGGATCGAGCTCGAACAACATCGTCGTGGCGTTCGCGCAGGAGCTTGGCGTCAAGGCGAAGCCGACCGCGACCGGCGGGCCGCCCGGAACCCTGACGCAGGTGATGAGCGGTCAGATCGATATCGGCTGGGCCGCGCCGCCGTTCGGCGTCAAGGAACTGAAGGAAGGCAAGATCCGCATCGTCGGGCGCGGCAGCGATATCCCCTCGCTGAAAGGTCAGACCGTGCGCGTCATCATCGTCAACGCGAACGCCCTGAAGGAGAAGCACGACGCGATCATGCGCTTCGCCAAGGGTTATCGCGAGGCGGTCGACTGGATGTACGCCGACCCGAAGGCGCTGGAAATGTATTCGGCCAAGATGAAGCTGCCGGTGGACCTGCTGCGTGCCTCGATGGATGAGTTTCATCCGAAGGCCGCGCTGCAGAGCGAGCAGATGGCCGACATCGACGGCGCCGTGAAGGACGCGGTCGCGCTCAAATTCCTCGATGGGCCGCTGACCAAGGAGCAGCTCGCGGAGTTCTTGCAGATTCCGCCGAAGTGAGGCGCCCGGCCGAGCGGGCCGGCCCTAGGGCCGGCCGTCGGACGCCCTGTTGAGCGCATCGAGCATGGACGCGCCGCCTTCGACCTTTGCGGTGCGCACGCTCTCCTGCTTGCCGATTTCGCCCATCTGGCGCTGGCGCGCGACGGTCGCCTGCGTCATCAGCGGCGCGATGCCGAGTTCGCTCAGCGTGGCGGCGACCTGCTCCATCTCCTCGGCGCGGCGGATGCCGTGGCTCGCCATGCGTTCGAGGTTGTAGTCGATGACTTTCTGCCAATCGAGCGCGGGGTAGTTGTTCTTCAGCGAGTCCGCGACCTCGCGCGCGATGCCGGCGCGTTGCGCCGCCATGAAGCATTCGGCAGTCAGCGCCTCGATGCCCTTGATCATCACGCCGCGGATCATCTTCAAGCGCGGCGGCGGCGCCGATCTCGTCCGATGCGATCGCGCCGCGCATGTCGAGTTCGTCGATCAGCACGGGCAGCACAGCTTGCGCATGCTCGCCGGCGAGCAGTACGGGAGTTTGGTGTCTCTTGGGGTGGATCGGCGCGAGGATCGCCACATCGACATACTTTGCGGCGCCTTCCAGCGCGGTCGCGGCCTCCTTCTTGCGCCCTGGCGAGACCGAATTGATGTCGAGAAAGTAGGGATTCCCCGACAGATGCGGCGCGACGGAGCGCGCGGCATCGAGGCTCGATCCCGCCGTCACCGCCGACACGATGATGTCGGAATTCGCCACTGCGTCTGCCGCCGAGCTCGCGAGACGCGCGCCGATCTTCTCGCCGGCCTGCTTCAGCCGCGCGCCTTCATCCCTGGGAAACAGGATGTCCCAGGCGGTGATGTGCTCGACGCCGGCCTCGCGCAGCCCTGAGGCAATCGCCTGTCCGGCTTCGCCGAAACCGATGAAACAAAGGCGCGGCTTGTTGCTGGGAGCCATGCGTTCTCTCGTCTGAAAGGCGTTTGAGCCGCATAGCACGGGGCCTTCGCAACTGTAAGCTTGTGGCGCGCCCGTGCAGGTCTGCGTAAACAAATGACCTAACGCATCGCACGCGGGAGGAATTCGTGTTTCGCGTATTGGTTACCATCGTTTGGTTTGCCGCACTGATTGCGGGTACGCAGGCGCAAACCTATCCGGATCGGACGGTCAAGCTGGTCGTCGGATTCCCGGCGGGAGGTCCTACCGATGGGCCCGCGCGTATCATCGCCGAGAAGCTCCGCGCGTCGCTTGGGCAGCCGGTCGTGGTCGAGAACAGGCCCGGCGCCGGCGGCAAGATCGCGGTCGACTATATTCTTGGTCAACCGCGCGATGGCTACACACTGCTTTTGTGCACGTATATCGATGCGATCAACACGGTTCTTTACAAGAAGAGTTCGTACCAGCTCGCGGACCTCGCCGCGGTGTCACTCATCACCAATGCATTCTACGCCGTGGCGGTCGCGAACGACGTGCCGGCGAACAACATCAGCGAGTTCATCGCTTACGCAAAGAAGAAGCCCGGCGAACTCAACTACGGACATGTCGGCGCCGGCTCGGCTCCTGAACTCGTCACCAAGCGCTTCGAGCAAGCGACCGGCGTGTCGATGACCGGCATTCCCTACAAGGGGATGGGCGATGCCATTCACGAATTGATCGCCGGACGAATACAGTTTGCGATCGGGCCGCTGATCACCACGATGCCGCAGTTCGAAGCCAGGCAGATCAAGGTGCTGGCAATGACCAGCGAGGAACGCCTCGCGGCAGCCCCGGAGATTCCCACCTTGAAAGAGCAGGGCGTTCCGATCGTCGCTGGAACATGGCTTGGTGTTTGCGCCGCCAATGGCACGCCGCAATCGGTCATCGCGCTACTCAACAAGCGCGTCGCCGAGGCCGTCGCCTCGGATGATTACAAAACGCTGATGACCAGGACAGGCGTGGTCGGTGTCTCATCGACGCCGGAGAAAATGACAGCAGAAATGAAGACCACTGCTGACGACGCGGCCGATCTGATCAAGGCGCTTGGATTGCAACGGGACTGATCAGGCGAGCTTGCGCTGAACGCGCTTGTCGAACCGCTCGACGTTGACGACCACCCGCGTGTGTGTGCCGTCGCCAACGCGCTCCTTGTCGTCGAACGCCTCGACGCGGAATTCGACCGTGCGCCCGTCGACCTTTGTGACGACCGCATTGGCGCGCAGACCCATTCCGACCGGCGTCGCCGCATAGTGGCCGACGTTGAGGTGCGTGCCGAGGCTTTGATGGCCCGGCGGCAGCAGGCGCTCGATCGCGTCGAGCGCGGCCGCCTCCATCATGTTGATCATCACCGGGGTCGCCAGCACGTGCACCCGACCGCTGCCGACGCGCGGCGCGGTGTGCTCCTCGCCGACCGTGATGGCGGCGGTCCCGGTCAGTCCTTCTTTCAACGGAATCGGATCGGGCATCCCTGCATCTAGATCGAATTGCGGCCCGAAACCAACATCGAACGCCAGAGCAAAAGCTCAAGCCGCCCGAAAATGAGTCGATCAATCTAATTTGCTTAGAAAATAGGCATGTTGCACCGCAAATGGTCTGTTGGTGAGTGCTCTGCCTAATGGGGAGGCAAGGCAACCTTGCGAATTCCTCCAATGATTCAATAAATTACGCATCGCCATTGGGTTGGCACGTCCCTTGCGAAACGCCCTCTGCGCGCGTTGACCCCTGCCGGGGCACGAACGCGCGTGTCAACGCAGAGGGATGTTCAATGCGCTATTCGAACCCGATGACCCGCCGCTGCCTGATGGCGACGGCCGGGCTTGCCTGCGGTCTCGCCGCGGCCATTGCCCGCCAAGGCCCAGGACACCATCAAGGTGGGAATTCTCCATTCGCTCTCCGGCACCATGGCGATCAGCGAGACGACGCTGAAAGACGTGATGCTGATGCTGATCGAGGAGCAGAACAAGAAGGGCGGCGTGCTCGGCAAGAAGCTCGAGGCGGTCGTCGTCGATCCGGCTTCGAACTGGCCGCTGTTCGCCGAAAAGGCGCGCGAGCTGATCACCAAGGACAAGGTCGCCGCCGTGTTCGGCTGCTGGACTTCGGTGTCGCGCAAGTCCGTGCTGCCGGTGTTCAAGGAGCTGAACAACATCCTGTTCTATCCGGTGCAGTACGAAGGCGAGGAGAGCGAGCGCAACGTGTTCTACACGGGCGCCGCCCCGAACCAGCAGGCGATCCCGGCGGTCGACTATCTCGCCAAGGAAGAGAAAGTGCAGCGCTGGGTGCTCGCGGGCACCGACTACGTCTATCCGCGCACGACCAACAAGATCCTCGAGGCCTACCTGAAGTCCAAGGGCGTGAAGCCCGAAGACATCATGATCAACTACACGCCGTTCGGTCATTCCGACTGGCAGACGATCGTCGCCGACATCAAGAAGTTCGGCTCGGCCGGCAAGAAGACCGCGGTGGTCTCGACCATCAACGGTGACGCGAACGTTCCGTTCTACAAGGAACTCGGCAACCAGGGCATCTCGGCGAAGGACATTCCGGTCGTGGCGTTCTCGGTCGGCGAAGAAGAGCTCGCCGGCATCGACACCAAGCCGCTGCTCGGCCATCTCGCCGCCTGGAATTACTTCCAGTCGATCGAGACCCCGGCCAACAAGGCCGAGATCAAGCGAGTGGCAGGCCTTCACCAAGAATCCGAAGCGCATCTTCAACGACCCGATGGAAGCGCACGTCATCGGCTTCGCCATGTGGGTCAAGGCGGTCGAGAAGGCGAAGTCGACCGATCCCGACAAGGTGATCGACGCGCTGCCGGGCATCGAAGCGCCGAACCTGACCGGCGGCATCTCCAAGATGCTGCCGAACCACCACATCACCAAGCCGGTGTTCATCGGCGAAATGCGCGCGGACGGCCAGTTCGACGTGGTGTGGAAGACCGACGGGCCTCGTCCCCGGCGACGCGTGGTCGAAGGAGCTCGATGGCTCCAAGGACCTGGTCGGCGACTGGGTCGACGCACAAGTGCGGCAACTGGAACACCAAGACCAACAAGTGCGGAAGCTGATTCTGCGCGCTTCGACTGCAACGCTGATCCATCGGAGGCGGCGGCAAACCGCCGCCTCCATCCGCAAATGCCGGGATTGGGAATATTTCAAATGCCGATCGTACGAACGCATCATCGCGCTCGTATTCGCCCTCGGCTTGCTTCTCGCCGGGGCGTTCAGCGCGAATGCCCAAGGTTACGACGCAGCCTTCGAAGCGCGCTTGCGGGCTTTACCAAGGACAGCTTCAACGACACCGACAAGGCGATCACCGCAGATCGCGGCGAGCGGCAACCCGCTTGCGCTCCACGTGATCGAGGCGCTGCAGGACGGACGCCTCTTCTTCAGCGCGCGACAAGAGTCTTCATCAAGGACAAGGCCGGCGCGACTGCTCGATGCCGCGACCGGCAAGCCCGCCGCGGGCGGCGCCCGCAGATCTGACAGCCGGTGCGCCTGAACAACCGCCTGCGCCGCACGGTCGAGGCCGCGCTCGGCGGTCTCACGCTGATGTCGGCCGATCCGGCCAAGCGCTACGAGGCCGCACAGGCGGTGTTCAAGTCGCGCGAATCGAGCGCGCTGCCGACGCTCGAAGCCGCACTCGCCAAGGAGACCGACGCGCGCGTCAAGCGCGCGCTGAACGAAGCGCGCGCCGCCGTCATCCTCTCCAGCCCGACGCGAGCGAAGCCGACAAGCTTGCCGCGGTCGCGGTGATCCGCGAGCCGCGCCGACCAGGACGCGCGCGGCCTGCTCGCCGGTCTGCCGCGCGGGCAGACGCCGGCGGTGCAGAAGGCCGCCGCGGACGCGATCACGTCGATCGACAATCGGCTCGCGCTGTGGAGCACGGTGCAGAACGCCTGGTACGGGCTCTCGCTCGGTTCGGTGCTGCTGCTCGCCGCGATCGGCCTCGCCATCACGTTCGGCGTGATGGGCGTCATCAACATGGCGCATGGCGAGATGGTGATGCTCGGCGCCTACACGACTTTTGTCGTGCAGGACCTGATCCGCACCCGCTATCCCGGCCTGTTCGACATCTCGCTGTTCATTGCGGTGCCGCTCGCGTTCGTCGTGGCCGGCGCCGTCGGGATCGTGATCGAGCGCACGTGTCATCCGCTTCCTCTACGGCCGCCCGCTGGAAACCCTGCTCGCGACCTGGGGCATTTCGCTGATCCTGCAGCAGGCGGTGCGCACCGCGTTCGGCCCGACCAACAAGGAGGTCGGCAATCCGTCCTGGATGAGCGGCGCGTTCGAACTGGGCGGCATCACGATCACCTACAACCGCATGTGGATCATCGTGTTCACGCTCGCGGTGTTCGCCGCGCTGCTCGGCCTTGCTGCGCTTCACGCGGCTCGGCCTTGAAATGCGCGCCGTGACGCAGAACCGCCAGATGGCGGCCTCGATGGGCATCCGCACCGCGCGCATCGATGCGCTGACCTTCGGGCTCGGCTCCGGCATCGCCGGCATCGCCGGCGTCGCGCTCTCGCAGATCGACAACGTCAGCCCCAATCTCGGTCAGGGCTACATCATCGACAGCTTCCTGGTCGTGGTGTTCGGCGGCGTCGGTAATCTGTGGGGCACGCTGGTCGCCGCGTTCACGCTCGGCATCGCCAACAAGTTCCTCGAACCCTTCGCAGGCGCGGTGCTCGGCAAGATCGCGATCCTGGTGTCCATCATCCTGTTCATCCAGAAGCGTCCGCGCGGGCTGTTCGCCCTCAAGGGCCGGGCGGTGGAGGCATGACCGTCCTCGCCGCTCGATCCGCGCGCTCGATCGCGGCGCGGTCGCGTTCATGCTGATGCTGGTCGCGATCGGCATCGCGGTGCCGCTGCTCAACCTGCTCCTGCCGCCATCCTCGCCCCTGGCATGTGCCGACCTATCTGGTCGCGCTGTGGGGCAAGTATGTCTGCTACGCGATCCTCGCGCTCTCGATCGATCTGATCTGGGGTTATTGCGGCATCCTCTCGCTCGGCCACGGCGCGTTCTTCGCGCTCGGCGGCTACGCGATGGGCATGTACCTGATGCGCCAGATCGGCACGCGCGGCGTTTATGGCAATCCGATCCTGCCCGACTTCATGGTGTTCCTGAACTGGCCGGAGCTTCCGGTCTTACTGGTACGGCTTCAATCACTTCCGCCTACGCGGTGCTGATGGTGTTGCTGGTGCCCGGCGCTGCTCGCCTTCGTGTTCGGCTGGTTCGCGTTCCGCTCGCGCGTCACCGGCGTCTATCTCTCGATCATCACGCAGGCGCTGACCTACGCGCTGATGCTCGCGCTTCTTCCGCAACAATTTCGGCTTCGGCGGCAACAACGGCCTGACCGACTTCAAGGACATCCTCGGCTTCAACGTGCAGGCGCAGTCGACCCGCGCCGCGCTGTTCGCGATCTCGGTCGCTGGCGCTGATCATCGCTTCTTGATCTGCCGCACCATCGTCGCCTCGAAGCTCGGCATGGTGCTGGTCTCGATCCGCGACGCCGAGTCGCGCACGCGCTTCCTCGGCTATCGGGTCGAGAACTACAAGCTGTTCGTGTTCACGCTCTCGGCCTGCATGGCGGGCGTCGCCGGCGCGCTCTATGTGCCGCAGGTCGGCATCATCAATCCGAGCGAGTTCGCTCCCGCCAATTCGATCGAAGCCGTGATCTGGGTCGCGGTCGGCGGACGCGGCACGCTGATCGGCGCCGTGATCGGCGCGGTCGTGGTCAACTACGGCAAGACCACGTTCACCTCCGGCCCGCTTGCGCCGTACTGGCTGTTCCTGCTCGGCAGCCTGTTCGTGCTGGTCACGCTGCTGCTTGCCGCGCGGCATCGTCGGCACCGGTCCGGCACTATACGGGCCGGCCAGCGCGAGCGCCGGGCGGCCGCCGCCAGGGAAGACGGCGTCGAGCCGGCCGACGCCGCGCCGAAGCCCGCGGAGTGACCGATGTCATGGCCGACAGCCCTCGGAACGCACCACCTCCGCGCTGCTCTACCTCGACGCCGTCTCGGTGTCGTTCGACGGCTTCCGCGCGATCAACGACCTCTCGCTCACGATCGAGCCGGGCGAGATGCGCGCCATCATCGGCCCGAACGGCGCCGGCAAGACCACGATGATGGACGTCATCACCGGCAAGACGCGGCCCGACAAAGGCGACGTCTATTTCGACGGCGGCTCGTTCGACCTGACCAAGCTCGACGAGACGCAGATCGCCGAGCTCGGCATCGGGCGCAAATTCCAGAAGCCGACCGTGTTCGACATGCACACCGTCGAGAACAATCTGCGGCTCGCGCTGAAGGGCGAGCGGCAGGCCCGCAAGACGCTGCTCTGGCGCGAGAGCGCCGACGAACAGGCAGCGCATCGACGGGATTCTCGACATCATCCGGCTCGGCGCGGTGCGCTCGCGCGTCGCCGGCAGCCTGTCGCATGGTCAGAAGCAGTGGCTCGAGATCGGCATGCTGCTGGCGCAGGACCCGAAGCTTCTGCTGGTCGACGAGCCGGTCGCCGGCATGACCGACGTCGAGACGCATCAGACCGCCGAACTGCTCAAGCAGATCAACGAGACCAAGACCGTGGTGGTGGTCGAGCACGACATGACCTTCGTGCGCGAGCTCGGCGTCAAGGTCACGTGCCTGCACGAAGGCTCGGTGTTGGCGGAAGGCACGATCGATCAGGTTTCGCAGAACGACCGGGTCGTTGAAGTCTACCTGGGACGGTGAGCGGCTATGCTTGAAGTCAACGCGATCGATCTGCATTACGGCGCCGCGCAAGCGCTGCGCGGCATCAGCATGAAGGCCGAGCCCGGCAAGGTGACCTGCGTGCTCGGCCGCAACGGCGTCGGCAAAACCAGCCTGCTCGACGCGCTGATGGGCCAGCATCCGGTGTCGAGCGGCTCGATCGTGTGGGAAGGCGACGACATCACGGCGCTGAGGCCCGCCGACCGCGCGCGGCGCGGCATCGCCTACGTGCCGCAGGGCCGCGAGATCTTCCCGCTGCTCACCGTGGAGGAAAACCTCGAGACCGGCTTCGCGCCGCTGAAGCGCGACGAGCGCAGCATCCCGGACGAGGTCTTCTCGCTCTTTCCGGTGCTCAACAGCATGTTGCGGCGGCGCGGCGGCGACCTCTCGGGCGGGCAGCAGCAGCAACTCGCGATCGGCCGTGCGCTGGTGATGCGGCCGCGCCTGCTGCTGCTGGACGAGCCGACGGAGGGCATCCAGCCCTCGATCATCAAGGACATCGGCCGCGCGATCTCCTATCTGCGCAATCTCGGCCAGATCGCGATCATCCTGGTCGAGCAATATCTCGACTTCGCGCAGGAACTGGGCGATCAGTTCCTGGTGATGGACCGCGGCCAGGTGATCTATGCGGCGAGCCGCGCCGATCTGGACGAGGCGGCGCTGAAGCGCGCGATGGCGATCTAGTTTTTGCCGGGGGCGGACGTGACGGCGCTGGCCGCGAAGAGCGACGAAATCTTCGCGGCCAACCGCGCGGTCGGACGCATCGAGTTTTCGGTCAAGACAATCGGCGGCAACACGCCGCGCGACGCGTGCACGAAGCGGGCCCGCTGCGCGTGCGCTGCCCCGGCGCGCCCAGCCGCAGAACTGGAAGCCGTGATCATCAACACGGCGGGCGGCGTCGCGGGCGGCGACCGTTTCGATCTCGACATCGCGGCGGGCACAGGCACGCGGCTCGTCGTCACCACGGCGGCGGCCGAGAAGGTCTATCGCACGCTCGGGCCGGAAGCCGACGATCGGCGTGAAGCTCGACGTCGCGGCCGGCGCGACGCTCGCGTGGCTGCCGCAGGAGACGATCCTGTTCGACCGCGCGCGGCTGTCGCGCTCGATCGAGGTCGACGCTCGCGCCGGACGCGCGGCTGTTTCTCGCCGAAGGCATCGTGTTCGGCCGCTCCGGCATGGGCGAGATCGTGGAGGAGGGCGCGCTGTTCGACCGCTGGCGCGTCCGCCGCGGCGGCAAGCTCGTCTACGCCGAGAGCGTGCGGCTCGACGGCGCGATTGCGGCGCGGCTGGCGCAGTCGGCCGTCGCCAAAGGCGGCGTCGCGGTCGCGACCGTGCTGATCGTGCCGGGCGATGACGCCACGGTGGACGACGGTGCGCGCGCTTCAGGACCAATTTCGTCGGCGAGGTCGGCGCCTCGGCCTGGAACGGCATCGCGGCGGCGCGGCTGTGCGCCGCCGACGGCGCGGCGTTACGCCACGACCTCATGCATGTTATGACGGCGGTGCGCGGCGCGTTGCCGCGCATCTGGACCAATTGACGGGACGACGATGAACCTGACGCCGCGCGAGAAGGACAAGCTTCTGATTTCGATGGCCGCAATGGTGGCGCGCCGGCGGCTCGAACGCGGCGTCAAGCTCAACCATCCGGAGTCGGTCGCGCTGATCACGGATTTCATTCTGGAAGGCGCGCGCGACGGCAAGTCCGTCGCCGAGCTGATGCAGGCCGGCGCGCAGGTGCTGACGCGCGCGCAGGTGATGGACGGCATTCCCGAGATGATCCACGACGTGCAGGTCGAGGCGACGTTCCCGGACGGGACCAAGCTCGTGACCGTGCACGAGCCGATACAGGTGACACGATGATCCCCGGCGAAATGTTCATCAAGGACGGCGAGATCGAGCTCAACGCCGGCCGCAAGACCGCGACCATGAGCGTGACCAATACCGGCGACCGGCCGATCCAGGTCGGCTCGCACTACCATTTCTTCGAGACCAACCCGGCGCTGAAGTTCGACCGCAAGAAAGCGCGCGGCATGCGGCTCGATATCGCGGCCGGCACGGCGGTGCGCTTCGAGCCGGGCCAGACGCGCGACGTGACGCTGGTCGCGCTTGCCGGAAAGCGCACGATCTACGGTTTCCGCGACGACGTGATGGGGAAGCTGTGAGCGCGCAGACCTACACCGGCGGCTGTCAGTGCGGTGCGGTCAGTTACGAGGCGACGTTCGAGCTCGGCGAGGTGCTCGCCTGCAATTGCTCGCGCTGCGGACGGCTCGGCTCGCTGCTGGCGTTCATGCCGAAGGCGTCGTTCAAGCTCCTGTCCGGCGAGGGCGCGACGACCGAATACCAGTTCAACAAGCACAACATCCATCACCTGTTCTGTGCGACCTGCGGCATCCAGTCGTTCGCGCATGGCAAAGGTCCGGGCGGCGCCGAGATGGTCGCGGTCAATGTGCGCTGCCTCGACGGCGTCGACCCGGATACGCTGAAGGTGAGGCACGTCGACGGGCGGGCGCTCTGATGATGCGCGCGGCCCGGAATCATATCGGGCGGACTTGCGCCCGCCCGACACGTTCTCAGCGCTGCTACCCGCGGCTGGGAACCAGGATCAAACCGGCCACATGGCACGGCGCCGGTAGCGGCCCCGCACCCAGACCAATCTGGTCTTGGCGATCCCCACATCCGGCGAACCGGCCGCGAGCATCTGGGAGAAAGGATAGCGCACGCGCATCGGCGCGCAATCGAAACCGCAGAATGCACAGCCCCGGTGGATAAGACCGGGGACGAATTGAGACCCGCGGACGCCATGGCAGTGAAAATGAAGCGCGCGATCTACGCCGACATGTTCGGTCCGACGACGGGCGATCGCGTGCGGCTTGCCGACACCGACCTCATCATCGAGGTGGAGAAGGACTTCACCATCTATGGCGAGGAGGTGAAGTTCGGCGGCGGCAAGGTGATCCGCGACGGCATGGGCCAGTCGCAGGTGACCAACAAGCAGGGCGCGGTCGACACCGTCATCACCAATGCGCTGATCCTCGATCACTGGGGAATCGTGAAGGCCGACGTTGGGCTGAAGGACGGCAAAATTCACTCGATCGGCAAGGCCGGCAATCCGGATATCCAGCCGGGCGTGACGATCATCATCGGGCCAGGCACCGAGGTGATCGCGGGCGAGGGCAAGATCCTCACCGCCGGCGGCTTCGACACCCACATCCATTTCATCTGTCCGCAGCAGGTGGACGATGCGCTGATGTCCGGCGTCACGTCGATGCTCGGCGGCGGCACCGGGCCCTCGCACGGCACCTTCGCCACCACCTGCACGCCGGGGCCGTGGCACCTCGCGCGCATGATCCAGGCGGCGGATGCGTTTCCGGTCAACCTCGGCTTTGCCGGCAAGGGCAATGCGTCGCGGCCGGCGGCGCTGGAGGAAATGGTCAAGGCCGGCGCCTGCGCGCTCAAACTGCACGAGGACTGGGGCACCACGCCGGCCGCGATCGATTGTTGCCTCTCCGTCGCCGACGACTACGACATCCAGGTGATGATCCACACCGACACGCTGAACGAGTCCGGCTTCGTCGAGGACACCATCGCGGCGTTCAAGGGCCGCACCATTCACGCCTTCCACACCGAGGGCGCGGGCGGCGGTCATGCGCCCGACATCATCAAGGTCGCCGGGCTGAAGAACGTGCTGCCGTCCTCGACCAATCCGACGCGACCGTTCACCCGCAACACGCTCGACGAACATCTCGACATGCTGATGGTGTGCCACCACCTCGATCCGTCGATCGCCGAGGATCTGGCGTTCGCCGAAAGCCGCATCCGCAAGGAAACGATCGCCGCCGAGGACATCCTGCACGATATCGGCGCGCTCTCGATGATGTCGTCTGACTCGCAGGCGATGGGACGGCTCGGTGAAGTCATCATCCGCACCTGGCAGACCGCCGACAAGATGAAGAAGCAGCGCGGCGCGCTGAAGGGCGAGAAGAGCGGCAACGACAATATGCGCGTGAAGCGCTACGTCGCGAAATACACCATCAACCCGGCGATCGCGCATGGCGTGTCGAAGCACATCGGCTCGATCGAGAAGGGCAAGATGGCGGACCTCGTGCTGTGGAGCCCGGCGTTCTTCGGCGTGAAGCCGGATTGCATCATCAAGGGCGGCACCATCGTGGCGGCGCAGATGGGCGACCCGAATGCCTCGATCCCGACGCCGCAGCCGGTGCACTACCGTCCGATGTTCGGCGCGTTCGGCAAGGCGCTCACCGCATCGTCCGTGGTGTTCGCCTCGAAGGCCGCGGTGAAGGCGGGGCTCGGCAAGAAGCTCGGAATCAGCAAAGAGCTGGTCGCCGTCACCAACACGCGCAAGATCAACAAGAAGAGCATGGTGCACAACGATGCCACGCCCGACTTGCAGGTCGACCCGGAGACCTACGAGGTGCGCGCCGACGGCGAGCTTTTGACCTGCGAGCCCGCCGAAGTGCTGCCGATGGCGCAGCGGTATTTCCTGTATTGAGCCGGGCGCGTTACATCTGGCGTCCATGAATAGTGCAATGCGTCATGTCGGCGGCATCGCGGATGCCGGAACGTGGGACCGTGCACGCGCGATCGATCGTGTCGTGCTCGATGCCGATGACCGCGTGCGGCGGCGGATCGTCTTGACGACGCGAGAACGGCCTGAAGCTGCTGCTGGATTTCGCCGAGCCGATGATGCTGCGCGACGGCGATGGGCTGGTGCTGGACGATGGCTCGGTCGTCATCGTGGCGGGACAGGCGGAGTCGCTGATCGAGATTTCGGCGAAGGCGCCGGTCGATTTCGTGCGGCTCGCCTGGCACATCGGCAATCGCCATACCGACGCGCAGTTTATCGGCGGCGCATGTCGCATCCGGCAAGATCACGTGCTGGAGGAGATGGTGAAGGGGCTTGGCGCGCTCACGACATCGCTCGAGGCGCCATTCGATCCGGAGCCCGCCGCGCCGCCGGGCGCTGACCTCATCACCATCATGACTGACAGCAGCGCGGCCCTCTATCGCCTGATGGCCTGGCTGTCGCCCGCGTATCCGGTCGGCGCGTTCTCGTATTCGAGCGGCATCGAATGGGCGGTCGAGATCGGCGATATCACGGACGCCGAGAGCCTCAAGCAATGGCTGGCCGTGATGATGGAGCAGGGCGGCGGCTTCTGTGATGCGGTGTTTTTCGCGCACGCGCACCGTGCGACCGGTGCGGACGACGGCACAGCGTTGCGCGCTGTCGCCGAACTTGCCGCCGCCTTCGCGCCGTCGAAGGAGCGCCATCTGGAAACCACCGCGCAAGGCCGCGCCTTCGTCGAGGCGACGCGCGCCGCCTGGCCCTGCGCGGCGCTCGACACGCTCGCGCGCGTCTGGGACGGGCCGGTGGCCTATCCGGTCGCGGTCGGCGTCACGGCTGCCGGTCACGGCATCGCGCTTGAGGCGGCGTTGTCCGCTTATCTCCACGCCGTCGCGGCGAACCTCATCTCGGCGGGCGTGCGGCTCATCCCGCTCGGTCAGACCGACGGGCAGCGCCTGCTTGCGGCCTTCGAGCCGGTCGTCGCCGCAACCGCCGCGCGCGCGCTCGCGACGCCGCTCGACCAGATCGGCGGCGCGGCGTTTCGCGCCGATATCGCCAGCATGCGCCACGAAACCCAGTACACGCGGCTGTTCCGGTCGTGATATGAGGCCGAACACATGAACGGACCCTTGCGTGTCGGCGTCGGCGGCCCGGTCGGCTCGGGCAAGACCGCGCTGATGGATGCGCTGTGCAAGAAGCTGCGCGGCGATTACGAGATCGCCGCCATCACCAACGACATCTACACCAAGTGGGATGCCGAATATCTGGTGCGCTCCGGCGCGCTCGCGCCGAGCGCATCGCAGGCGTCGAGACCGGCGGCTGTCCGCATACGGCGATCCGCGAGGATGCGTCGATCAATCTCGCGGCGATTGCCGAGATGCGGCAGAAATTTC
Organism: uncultured Alphaproteobacteria bacterium; assembly: GCA_963757565.1. Classification (GTDB taxonomy): domain Bacteria; phylum Pseudomonadota; class Alphaproteobacteria; order Rhizobiales; family Xanthobacteraceae; genus PALSA-894. The sequence goes on along the minus strand of CAVWSB010000011.1, from coordinate 2,582,711 downwards.
CCGATCTCGATCTGGTGCTGATCGAGTCCGGCGGCGACAATCTCGCGGCGACCTTCTCGCCCGAGCTCGCCGATCATCACCGTCTACGTGATCGACGTCGCGGCGGGCGACAAGATCCCCTCCAAGGGCGGACCCGGCATCACGCGCTCGGATCTGCTGGTCATCAACAAGATCGATCTTGCGCCGCATGTCGGCGCCTCGCTCGAAGTGATGGAGCGCGACGCGAAGAAGATGCGCGGCGCGCGCCCGTTCGTGTTCACCAATCTGAAGACCGGCAGCGGCGTCGACACGGTGGTTCAGTTCATCACCGACAAAGGCGGGCTCGGCGCATGATGCTGACGTTCACGCGACACGTCGGCGGCAAGACCGACCAGATCACCATCACGCCCGATACGCTGATCGTCGCGGGCTGGACCGGTCGCGATGAGGCAGCGCTGCGCCATCATATCGAGGAATTGGCCGCGATCGGCGTGCCGCGCCCCTCTTCGGTGCCGGTGTTCTATCGCAACGCGGTGAGCAACATCGTGCAGACCGACCGGCTTGAGGTGCTCGGGCCGGATACCTCCGGCGAGGTTGAGCCGGTGATCGTCGCGCTGAAGGATGGGCTTTGGATCGGGCTTGGCTCGGATCACACGGACCGCAAGGCCGAGACCATGGGCATCGCGCTCTCGAAGCAACTGTGCGGCAAGGTGATGGGCCCCGATCTCTGGCGTCTGGATGATATCGGCGCGCACTGGGACAGCATCATCATCCGTTCGTTCGCGATGATCGGCGGCGAGCGCATGCTCTATCAGGAAGGGCCGCTTGCGGCGATGCGCCACCCGGACGATCTGATCGCGCGGTGGGGCAAGCCATTCGCGCCTGACACGATCATGTTCTGCGGCACGCTCGGCGCGAAAGGCGGCATCCGCCCGGCCTCGCGCTTCGAGATGGAGCTTGAGGATCCCGTTCTCAAGCGCCGCATGGCGCACGCCTATGACGTAGTCGACCTTCCGGTGATGACATGACAGTACGCGATCGTGCCGAACAGGCGCTTGGCCAAAATCGCTGATCCGACAGGCGAGGGCGCGCGCGCCTGCCTCACGGTTTATGCCGATGCGGCGCGCGCCGCAGCCGATGCTGCCGATGCGCGGGCCAAAGGCGGCATTTCGCTTGGCGCGATGGATGGCGCGATCGTCACCATCAAGGACCTGTTCGATGTCGCGGGCGAGCCGACGCGCGCGGGCTCAAAGATTCTCGCCGATGCGCCGCCTGCAAAAGCCGACGCACCGGTCGTGCGCCGGTTGCGCGCGGCGGGTGCTGTCATCGTCGCCAAAACCGCCATGAGCGAGTTTGCATTCTCCGGCGTCGGCATGAATCCGCATTTCGGCACGCCGGGAAATCCGGCGGATCGCGCGCGTGTGCCGGGCGGCTCCTCGTCGGGCGCGGCGGTCGCGGCCGCGGATCGCATGTGCGAGATCGCGATCGGCACCGACACCGGCGGCTCGACCCGCATCCCGGCCGCGCTCTGCGGCATCGTCGGATACAAGCCGAGCAAATGGCGCGTCCCGACCGACGGCGCGTTTCCGCTCTCCTACACGCTGGACTCGATCGGCCCGCTTGCCCGCACGGTCGCGGACTGCGCGCGCGCCGACGCCGTGATGGCGGGCGATGATTTTGCGCCGCTCAAGCCGCGCTGCGGTCACCGGCCTGCGTCTCGGCGTGCCGCAGGGCTTCCCGCTCAAGGATCTCGACAATACCGTGGCGACGCGCTTCGGCGCGGCGCGGAAGAAACTGGTGGATGCGGGCGTGCGCGTGACGGACGACGCCGATGCCGCTGATCGACGAGATGATCGCCGTCAATTGCCAAGGGCGGGCTTGCGCCGACCGAGGCGTTTCAGATCCATCGCGAACATCTCGCCAAACGCCACAATGATTTCGATCCGAATGTGCGGGCACGCATCGAGCGCGGCGGCAAGGTGTCGGCGGCCGACTACATCGACATGATGCGTGAGCGCACGCAGCTTGCCCGCACGATGGACGAGCAGCTTTCCGCGTACGACGCATTGGTGATGCCGACGACGCCGATCGTCGCGCCGACCATCGCCGAAATGGAAGACACCAGCACGTTCGGCACAAAGAACATGCTGCTGCTGCGCAATACCTCGACCTGGAATTTCTTCGACACCTGCGCGATCTCGATTCCGATTCCGGGCGCGGGCCTGCCGGTCGGGCTGATGCTCGTCGCGCGCAACGGGCACGACCGCCGCCTGTTCGCGATCGCGGCCGGGATCGAGCGGCTGTTTGCCGCGTGAACGTTCGCGGCCGAATATGTTATAGGCCATAACAATCCTGGCTTGCTTCGACCGGACCAAAGCCTCTAAATTCGCGCCCAAATTCCAGGGAGGATTCCATGCAGTTCAATCTCACGCGCCGTCGTCTGCTTGCTGGCACCGCCGCGGCGACCTCGCTGCTTGCCGCGCCCGCGATCGTGCGCGCGCAAGGCGCGGGCCTGAAAGTCGGCGTGCTGCTGCCACGCTCCGGCTACCAGGCCAGCATTGGGCAGGACTGCTTCCGCGGCGTCGAGCTGACCAACCCGATCCTGAAGGATATCGGTCTGCCCGAACTGCAGATCATGAATGCCGACACCGAAACCAATGTCGACGTGGCGCGCTCGCGCGCCGAAAAGCTGATCGCGGACGGCGCGCAGCTCCTGGTGGGTGCGTTCGACTCAGGGCAAAGCACCGCGATCGCGCAGGTCGCGGAGCAGAAGGGCATTCCCTACGTCATCAATATCGCGGCGGCTCCGCCGATCACCGAGCAGGGCTACAAGTTCGTGTTCCGGAACTTCCCGACCGCCGGCATGATCCTGAGCGACGCCTTCGCCAACCAGAAGGAAATATTCGAGGCGGCCGGCACCGCGCCGAAGTCGGTCGTATTCCTGCATGTCAACGATACCTTCGGCACCGCGATGCAGAAGGGCATCGGCGCCGTGATGCCGAAGTTCAACATGCCCTACGAGATCAAGGAGACGATCGCCTACGATCCGGCTGCGCGCGATCTTTCGGTCGAGATCGCCAAGGCGAAGGCGACCGGCGCCGACGCGTTGCTGGTGGTGAGCCGCATCAACGACGCGATCCTGCTGACGCGCGAGATGGTGAAGCAGCGCTGGACGCCGCAGGGCGTGCTCTCGATGGGACCTGGCTGGTACGAGGATCAGTACCTGAAGACACTCGGAAAGCTCGGCGATGGGCCGCTGAGCTTCGTGCCCTGGTACGATCCGAACAAGAAGTTGAGCACGGTCCTGGAAGCCGCGGTCACGAAGAAGTATCCGGAGATCAACCTCAACACCAACCACGTCTACACGTTCGAGGCGTTGCTCGTCGCCGCGGACGCCTACAAGCGCGCGGGTTCGGCGGACCCGAAGGCGCTCGCGGACGCGATCCGCGCCACCAACATCACGGATAATGTCAGCCCCGGCCCGGGGATCATGTTCGATGCGAAGGGGCAGAACGACAAGCTGAAGCTCTCCGCGATCCAGAACCGCGACGGCAAGACGCCGACGGTCGCGCCGAAGGCCGCATCGAACGCCAAGGCCGAATGGCCGATGAAGCCATACGACAAGCGCGGATAATGCCAGCGGCCGCGAAGGCCTGACCCGTGCCGCTAGACATTTATCTCAACGTCGCGGTGAGCGGCCTGCTGACCGGGCTCGTCTACGGGCTGATGGCGCTCGGCCTCTCGGTCATCTTTGGCGTGGTGCGCGTGGTCAATTTCGCGCACGGCGAAATGATGACCATCGCGATGTATCTCGCGATCGTGCTGTTTCAGGCATTCAAGCTCGATCCGCTGGTCATGATGGTGCCGATCGCGGGCGTATTGTTCGCGCTCGGTTACGTGATGCAGGCGGGGCTGATCAATCCATTCATCGATCGCCCCGAGCATTCTCAGTTCATGCTCCTGGTCGCGATCGCGCTGATCATCGTCAACGTGCTGCTGCTTGTGTTCGGGCCGGATGCGCGCAGCGTGCAGACCTCCTACGCGTTCGACAGCTTTGCGTTCGGCGGGATCATCGTCGACGCCACCAAGGTGTACGCGGGCGCAGCCGCGATCATTGTGGCGGCCGCGCTGTTCGCCTTTTTCCGATTCAGCGACACCGGCAAGGCGATCCGTGCGTGCGCGGACAATTACACCGGCGCGCTGGTGGTCGGGCTGAACGTGAAGCATCTTTATGCGCTGACCTTCGGGCTTGGTGCGGCGTGCGTCGGCGCGGCTGGCGCGATGCTCACGTTGATCATCGACGTGACGCCGCCGCTCGGGCCGCAATACACGCTGCTCGCCTTCGTCATCGTCATTACCGGCGGGCTTGGCTCGATGCCGGGCGCGCTGCTCGGCGGCGTGCTGATCGGAATGACCGAGGCGATGGCCGGACTGCTGTTCGATCCGTCGGCGAAAAGCATGTTCGCCTTCGCGATCCTCGTGCTTGTGCTTCTGTTCCGCCCGCAGGGCATTTTGGGAAAACGCGCCACATGATGCTGGCGCGCACCCCGAAGCGCGGCCTCGTGCTGCTCGCCGTGCTTCTGGCTGCGCTCATCGTGGCGCCGCATTTTGTGAACGACTATGTCCTCACCGTCCTGATCCTGATTCTCTACTTCGCCTATGTGGGGCAGGCCTGGAACATCATGATGGGGTTTGCGGGTCAGCTTTCGCTTGGCCACGCGATCTATGTCGGGCTTGGTGCCTATACGGCGGCGGCGCTTTACGTTCACTTCGGCATCGGCCCGTGGGTCGGATTGCTTGCCGCGATCCCGGTCGCGATGGCCTGTGGCGCGATCATCGGGTTCCTGGCGTTTCGCTTCAGGATCGCCGGCGTCTATTTCGCGATCCTCACCATCGCGTTCGCCGAGTTCGCGCGCATCGGCTTCGACCACATCGGCTACATCGGGGGCTCGGCCGGTTTGTTCCTTCCTGTCGCGCAGTACACGCGAAACGACCTTTGGAACCTGCGCGGCCAGCCGGTGATGTTCTATTACGTGATCCTCGCGCTGGCAGTCGCGGCGCTGCTGCTGTGTCAGTTGTTGTTGCGCAGCCGCATGGGCTATTTCTGGCTCGCAATCCGCGAGGACGAGGAGGCGGCGCGTGCGCTCGGTATCGATACGTTCCGCTACAAGATGTTCGCCGTGGTGATTTCCGCCGGCATGACGGCGGTCGCGGGCGTGTTCTTTGCCTTCTATTACAACAACCTGTTTCCCGAGCAGGTGTTTCACATCTCGCGCTCGATCGAGATCATCCTGGCGCCGATCATCGGTGGGATCGGCACGCTGTTCGGCCCGATCCTCGGCGCATTCGTGCTGACGGGGCTCTCCGAAGGCATGACCGAACTGCTTCACGCCATCGGCATTCGATGTGCCGGGCGCGAAGCAGGTGTTCTACGGCATCTGCCTGCTTGTCGTCGTGATGGCGTTGCCTGACGGCATCTGGCCGTGGGTCGCGCGCCGCTTGCGGCTGGAGCGAGAACCATGACTGCGTTCTTCTCCATCGCAGGTGTGTCGAAGCGCTTCCGTGGGCTGGTCGCAGTCGATCGCGCGAGCTGCGAGGTCGCGCAGGGCGAGATCTTCGCGGTGATCGGCCCGAATGGTGCAGGCAAGACCACGCTGTTCAGCATGATCGCGGGCGCGCTCAAGCCGGACGACGGTGCGATCGCGTTTCGGGGCGAGCGTATCGATGGGCTGCGGCCGGATGAGGTCTGCCGACGCGGCATCGCGCGCACGTTCCAGATCGTACGGCCGTTTCCCGCGCTCACCGTCGAGGACAACGTGGTGATCGGAGCGCTGATGCGCACGGCCGATACGGCGCGTGCGAAAGAAGTCACACACGATGTAATGCGTCGCCTCGACCTGTTCGACAAGCGCGCGCGCATCGCGAAGTCGCTCACGCTGCCGGACCGCAAGCGGCTCGAAGTCGCGCGTGCGCTTGCGACCGCGCCGCAGCTTCTGCTCCTTGATGAGGTCATGGCCGGACTACGCCCGACCGAGACCGACCGCATGGTCGCGATCCTGCGCGATCTGAATGCGCAGGGACTGACCATCCTGCTGATTGAACATGTGATGCGCGCCGTAATGGCGCTGGCGAACCGCGTGCTGGTGCTGCATCACGGCGCGCCGATCGCGCTCGGCGCGCCGCCCGAGGTGGTGCGCGATCCCGCCGTGATTTCCTCTTATCTCGGCGCAGAGGCGGTCTGATGCTCTCCGTCGAAAACCTCGACGTGTTCTACGGCGACGCACAGGCGCTCGACGGCGTGTCACTCGAAGTGGCGCAGGGCGCTATCGTCGCGATCATTGGCGCGAATGGCGCGGGCAAGACCTCGCTCATTCGCACCATTGCTGGGATGCATCGTCCCGTGCGTGGCGCAATCCGTTATCGCGGCGATGACATTGCAGGTCTGCCAAGTTTCCGCGTGTGCAATCTTGGCATCGGGCAGGTGGCCGAAGGGCGGCAGGTATTCCCGACGCTCTCGGTCGCCGAAAACCTCGACATGGGCGCGATGCTGCCGCGTGCGAAAGCAGGCCGCGAGCAAAACCGTGAGCGTGTGTTCGTCCTGTTTCCCAAACTGAAGGAGCGTCTCAAACAAGCCGCCGGCACGCTCTCGGGCGGCGAGCAGCAGATGCTCGCAATCGGCCGCTGCCTGATGGGCGCGCCGGAATTGGTGATGTTCGACGAGCCTTCGCTCGGCCTTGCGCCGACCGTCGTGCAGGACGTGCTGAAGGCGATCCGCGAACTTAACGCGCAGGGGCTGACTTGCGTGCTGGTCGAGCAGAATGTCGCGGTCTCGCTGCGGCTCGCGAGCCGCGCGTATGTGCTGGAGAACGGCCGGATCACGCTGTCCGGGTCCGGCGCCGACCTGCTGGCCGACGACCGCGTCCGGCAGGCGTATTTGGGGATGTGACGCGCGTGATCCCGAAAAGTGGATACCGGTTTTCGGATCAGATCACGCGCCAAAATCCTAGCGGCGCATCAGCGACGCGAAGGCCATGACTCGCAGTGTCAGAGAGCTTTCCGGGAAGGCCCGGCGGAGCATACCCAGCGCCTCGGATCCTGAGGACGGCGCAACGGTCCGCAGGTGATCGGCCATCGCCCGGGCAAGATCCGATTCGGTACGCTTTGTCATGGCGAAGGGAGCGAGCGGCATGTCGCCAAAGGGGGCGGCATCTGTCGGAGAAAGCGGATGCAACATCATCAAAAGCTCCCGAACACGGCCCGCGGCCATCCTGCGTGATGGCCGTTAACGAGCCGTAAACCACGTTCGGTTCGCTTGGTTCCATCTGCCGCGAAAAGCGGCAGGTCAGGCGGCGGCGGTGTTGCTCGACGGCCGGGCGACGGCTTCCGGATTGCGATCAGCGACGTCGAGCAATTCGGCCATCACGGCGTCGAGATGGTCCTCCATCGCGGCCGCGGCGGCATCGGGATCGCGCTTCTTCAGGGCCGTGACGATCGCCTTGTGTTCGGCGAAGGTCGAAACCTGCCGCGCCGCAGTGCACATGAACAGCCTGGCCCGGTCGAGGCTCGCGCGCGCGGCTTCCACCGCATGCCGCACACGTTCGAAACCGAGAACGCCGAGCAGCTGCTCATGCATTTCGAGGTCAAGCTGATGAAACCGGCTGCTGTAGTCTGCACCGAGCGCGCCTTCCTGCTCGCGCAAATTCCGGTCCAGCGCAGCCAGCAGCATCGCGTCGGCGCGTGGCGCGACGGCGCGCACCGCCTCGGCTTCCAGCGCCCGGCGGATGAACATCGCCTGCCGGCAATCGGAGAGATCGATGCGGGCAACGCGCGTGCCGCGCTGCGGCAGCACCTCGACCAGACCCTCCTCAGCGAGACGGCCGAGCGCCTCGGACACCGGGAACCGCGAAACGCCGAGCCGCGCGCACAATGCCGCCTTGTCGATCGTGGTGCCGGGCGGCAGGTCAAGCCGCACGATCGCGTCGCGGATCACGTCCAGCACGCGCTGCACGGTGCCTCCGCGTCCCTGGCGTGGCAGGACGGGCAGAAACGCGTAAAGGCTCTTTCGTTGCGCGACCGGCATGGCGCCATCAAGCCACGGGACCGCGCCGGAGCGCAAGCAGCCGGCGCTCGGGCTGCCGTGACAGGCAACGCAGAAGGGTTTGCGTGGGACCGACCGCCGAAAATCGTACGCGTGACCAAATAACGGGCACTCTTGCTACGATTGTCTAATGGCCGCGTCGTGGTGACGCGGGCAGGACACTTTACCGGGACCGATTGGATCATCGCAGCGGACGGCTAGGCCGCCCGCAACATGTTGGTGTAAGCTTTTCCTATCGTCGAACAACAACAACAAGATCGGCGGTACGAAATGGGGCTTTTCGCAGGGAGACGAAACTCGATGCGCTCAGGAATGACACGGCGATCCGCACTCAAGACCGCGGCGCTCGCCACAACGGCACTCGTCGCCGCACCTTATGTCCGCGGCGCGAACGCCGCGGGAAAACTCTCGATCGGTTTCTGGGATCACTGGGTCCCGAACGCCAACAAGGCGACCGAGGACGCCGTCAAGGCCTGGGCCGAGAAGGAGAAGGTCGAAGTCTCGATGGACTTCATTCCTTCGCAGGGAAACAAGAACCTCATCACCATCGCGGCGGAATCCCAGGCGAGCTCGGGCCACGACATCTTCGCGTTCCCGACCTGGTACGTCCACGCTTATGCAGGAGCTGCTTGTCGACGTCAACGACGTCATGGACGGTCTGATCAAGCAGAACGGCGCAGTCAACGACACCGTCAACTATCTCGGCAAGGCCAACGGCAAGTGGTTCGCGATGCCGGCGACCGTCGGCTCCCAGATCAAGGGCCCGTGCTCGCGCATCGACCTGATGAAGCAGCATGCCGGCATCGACGTGCAGGCGCTGTATCCGGCGGGACAAGCGCCGAAGGCCGACAGCTGGACCTACGACACCTATCCTGAAGGCGGCGGAAGCCTGCCAGAAGGCCGGGTTCGCGATTCGGCGTCGGCCTCGGCCAGACGACGGACTCGGTCGACACCGCGGGCGCGTTCTTCCACGGCTTCGGCGCCGAACTCGTCAACGCCAAGGGCGACATCACCGTCAAAACCGATGCGGTGCGCCAGGCGCTCGAATACTGCGTCAAGGTCGCGAAGTTCTATCCCGGCGATGCACCGGCGTGGGACGACGCGTCGAACAACAAGTGGCTCGTCTCGGGTCGCGGCGCGCTCATCTTCAATCCGCCGAGCGCCTGGGCTGTCGCCAAGCGCGACGCGCCGCAGGTCGCCGAGCAATGCTGGACGCATGGCTTCCCGACCGGCCCGAAGGGACGCTTCGCGCCGTTCCTGCCGTATTTCTGGGGCATCTGGAACTTCTCGAAGAACATTCCGGCGGCGAAGAGCCTGCTCGTCGGCGCTCGGTCAGCCTGCCGTCGGCCGAGAAGATGGTGGCGGCGTCCGGCGGCTACGACCTGCCGTCCTTTGCCAACCTCACCACCTTCAAGACCTGGGCCGAGGAAGGGCCGCCGAAGGGCACGCTCTACCACTACCCGAACCCGCACAATCATCAGGTCCTGTCGATGGCGGCGTCCCCGGCGCCGCCCAAGATCGCCAACCAGATCTACGACCAGGCGATCATGACCAAGATGATCGTCCGTCACATGCAGGGCGAGGCGATGGAAAAGACGCTCGCCTGGGCCGAGAGCGAGGTCGAAGGCTTCATGCGGACCTAGGCGGCTTCGGCGAGGACAATCCGAACAAGTCGCGGGCGCATCGGGTGCGCCCGCGAACGTCAGAGCAAGAGCCGCATGGCGCCCGAACTTCCGGCGAAAAGTGGCCCGTAGCTGACCAGGGTCAGCGAAGACACGAGGGAACAATATGGTCGACGCCGCCATCAGTGACGTCCGCGCAATTCCGGTCTGCGCGCGAAACGATCCGGCGCGGTTCGATTTTTCCAGCGGAAATCCACCATCGCGTTCTTCATGGCGCTGCCGCTGATCGTACTGATCTTCGGCTTGGTGCTTTATCCGGCCGTTCTATGCCGTGCATCTCGCGACGCTGAACAAAGTCGATGCGAGGCTTCGTCGGTCTGGCCAACTTCATCTTCCTGTTCAAGCGCGAAACGTTCTGGATGGTGGTGCAGCAGTCCTGCATCTTCGCCCTCACGGCGTTCTTTTCAAAGCGCTGATCGGCTTTGTCATCGGCGCACTTCGTTCACAACATTCCCGGCGAACAAGCAGCGCAGCTGGCGCGGTGTCCTGCTGATCCCATGGGTCATTCCGCCGGCCATGAGCACGCTCGCGTGGCTGTGGCTGTTCGACCCGTCCTATTCAGCGCGTTCAACTGGATCCTGGTGCATCTCGGACTTTCGCCGGTGACCTGGACCGGCGATGCCTTCTGGGCGCGCTTCTCGGTGATCCTGATCAATGTCTGGTACGGCGCGCCATTCTTCCTGATCATGTATCTGGCGGCGCTGAAATCCGTGCCGGAGCAACTCTACGAGGCGGCGCAGATCGATGGCGCGAACTGGTGGCAGCGCATCTGGTACGTGACGCTGCCGATGATGCGCAACATCATCGCCATCACGGTGCTGTTCTCCACCATCGTGACTTTCGCGAACTTCGATATCGTGCAGGTGCTGACCGCCGGCGGTCCGATCGACAAGACGCACGTGTTCGCCACCTGGGCATTCCGGCTGGGCATTCAGGGCACCGATATTCCGCTCGGCGCCAGCGTGTCGCTGTTCATGTTCCCGATCCTTGCGATCTGCGCGGTCTTCATTCTGCGCGACATCCATCGCCGGGGGAATGAAGCCGCATGACGGCAGCCGCTGACGTCACCATCGACAAGCGGCGCGCCGAGGCGCGCGCGCTACGGCAGCATGAGCCGCGACCGGCGCTGGGCGCTGCGCTGGTCGTATTTCTTCCTCGTGCTGTTCGCGATCTTCTTCCTGACGCCGCCGCTCTACATGTTCATCACGTCGCTCAAGACGAGCACCGAGATCTCGGCGGCGACCAATCCGTGGTGGGTCTATCACCCGACGCTGTCGAACTACTTCGAGCTTCTGACCTCCTCGCACCTACATCACGTTCTTCCGCAATTCGGCGCTCGTCTCGTCTTCGTCGTCTGCATCACCATGCTCATCTGCGTGCCGGCGGCCTTCGCGCTCGCGCGCATGAAATTCTGGGGCTCAGCGGTGCTCGCGACCGGCGTGTTCCTCACCTACCTGGTGCCGGACTCGCTGCTGTTCATTCCGCTGTTCAAGATGTTTGCGGTGTTCAACGAGTGGACCGGCATCCAGCTCATCAACAAATGGTGGGTGCTGCTGATCGTCTATCCGACGCTCACGGTGCCGTTCTGCACCTGGATCATGATCGGCTACTTCGCCTCGATCCCGAAGGAGCTTGACGAAGCCGCGCTGATGGACGGCGCCAACTACCGGCAGATCCTGCTCAAGATCTTCATACCGGTGGCGCTGCCCGGGCTGATCGCCGCGACCATCTTCGCCTTCACGGTCTGCTGGGCGCAGTTCCTCTATCCGCTCGCGTTCCTGACCTCACCCGATCAACTGGTGCTGCCGGTCGGCATCATCACGACGCTGATCAAGGGCGACGTCTATAACTGGGGGCAGATCATGACCGGCGCGCTGCTCGGCGCCGCGCCGCCGCTCATCATCTATGCCTTCCTGATGGACTACTACATCGCCGGGCTGACCGCCGGCGCCACGAAGGGCTGAGGTTCAAGCGAAGGGAGTTGAGAAATCGATGGCGCAAGTCACACTGCGTAAGGTCGTCAAGAAGTACGACGAGGTCGAGGCGGTGCAGCGCGATCGATCTCGACATCGCCGACAAGGAATTCGTCGTGCTGGTCGGCCCGTCGGGCTGCGGCAAGTCGACGACGCTGCGCATGATCGCCGGGCTGGAGGACATCACCGGCGGCGAGATCGCGGTCGACGGCGAAGTCGTCAACGATGTGCCGCCGAAAGACCGCGACATGGCGATGGTGTTCCAGAACTACGCGCTCTACCCGCACATGACGGTCTACCAGAACATGTCGTTCGGGCTGCGGCTGAAGAAATATCCCAAGGCCGAGATCGACAGGCGCGTGCAGGAAGCCGCCCGCATCCTCGACATCAAGGACCTGCTCGAGCGCAAGCCGCGCCAGCTCTCCGGCGGCCAGCGCCAGCGCGTCGCGATGGGACGCGCGATCGTGCGCAATCCGAAGGTGTTCCTGTTCGACGAGCCGCTCTCGAACCTCGATGCCAAGCTGCGCGTGCAGATGCGCACCGAGATCAAGCGCGTGCACCAGAAGGTGCGCACCACGACGGTCTACGTCACGCACGACCAGGTCGAGGCGATGACGCTTGGCCGACCGCGTCGTGGTGATGAACAAGGGCAGGATCGAGCAGATCGGCGCGCCGAACTTCCTCTACCATTCGCCGGCGACGCGCTTCGTCGCGGGCTTCATCGGCTCGCCGGCGATGAACTTCCTGCCGTGCAAGCTGGAGAGCGCGGGCGAGGGCGTGAGTGTGCGCCTCTCCGACACGATCTCCTTCGCGGTGCCGGCCGAGCGCGTGGCAGCGCTACAAGCAGGCGGTCGGCAAGGAACTGACCTTCGGCATCCGGCCCGAGCACCTGACCGAAGCCAAGACCAACGGCTGCGAAGAACCTCGCGACGTTCGACGCCGGCATCGAAGTGGTCGAGCCGATGGGCAACGAGACCATGGTGTTCTTCTCGATCAACGGCACCGAAGTCTGCGGCCGCACCGACCCGAACGCGGGCGCGCAAGGTCGGCGCGTCGATGAAGATGGCGGCGCATCTCGACCACATGCACCTGATCGACAACGCGATCCGGCGCGGTGCCTGTAGCCCCGTGCCCGACCTGGCGGGAAAAGTCGCCTGGGTCACCGGCGCCGGCAGCGGCATCGGCGAGGCCGCGGCGCTGGCGCTTGCGCGCGAAGGCTGCGCGGTGGCGCTGTCGGGACGGCGGCGCGAGCCGCTTGAAGCGGTCGCGGACCGGATCACACAAGGCCGGGCGGCAAGGCGCTGGTCGCGCCGGGCGATCTCGGCGAGCAGGACACGGCAAGCCGCATCGCTGCCGCAACGTCGCGAAGGAATTCGGACGGCTCGACATCCTGGTCAACAATGCGGGCGCGAACATCGCGGAGCGGAGCTGGGACGAAGCTCACGCCCGAGCGCATCAAGACGGTGATCGACGCCAACCTCAACAGCGCGTTCTATTGCGCCGCCGCGGCGCTCAATATCATGCGGCCGCAGAAACGATGGGCTGCTGATCCACACGGCGTCCTGGGCAGGCCGCTTTGTCGGGCTTGTCTCCGGCTCGGCCTATGCGGCGGCAAAGCACGGCGTGGTCGCGATGAGCTACTGCGATCAACATGGAGGAGTTCCAGCACGGCATCCGCTCGACGGTGCTGTGCCCGGCCGAAGTCGCAACGCCGATCCTCGAAAATGCGCCCGAAGCCGGTGTCGGCCGAGGAGCGCGCGCAGCATGATCCAGCCTGAGCACATGGCCGACCTGATCGTGTATGTTGCGCGGCAGCCGGCGACGATCTGCGTCAACGAGGTCGTCATCAGCCCGACCTGGAACCGCGGCTACGCGCATGCGGCCGGCCTTGGGCCGAGCCGAACCTGAAACGGAATGCACCATGAGCACACCCCGCACCGTCCGCCTTTCGCCGAACGACAATGTCGTGGTGGCGGTCGATCCGATTGCCGAGGGCGCTTCCGCGGCGGGCGTCACCGCGAAGGCGCGCGTGATGCGCGGCCACAAGATGGCGGTCGCGCCGATCGCCAAGGGCGAGCCGGTACGCAAGTACGACCAGATCATCGGCTTCGCCACCGCGCCGATCGCGCCGGGCGAATGGGTGCACACGCAGAACGTCGAGATGCACGATTTCGCGCGCGACTATCGCTTCGCCGAAGGCGCGAAGAACGACGAGGTGCTGCCGCCGGAGCTGCGCGCGACCTTCGAGGGTTACGTGCGGCCGGGCGGCAAGACCGGCACGCGCAACTACATCGGCATTCTCACCTCGGTGAACTGCTCGGCATCGGCGGCGCGTTTCATCGCGCGCGAGGTCGAGCGCTCCGGCATTCTCGCGGACCATCCCGATATCGACGGTGTGGTCGCCTTCGTGCATGGCACCGGCTGCGGGCTTGCCGCCTATGGCGAGGGCTTCGACGTGCTGCGGCGGACCCAGTGGGGTTACGCCACGCATGCCAACCTCGGCGGCGCGCTGATGGTCGGGCTTGGCTGCGAGGTGTTCCAGATCGACCGCATGAAGGACGAGTACGGGCTGGTCGAGGGCGATCATTTCCAGACCATGACGATCCAGGCGACCGGCGGCACCAAGAAGACCGTCGCCGAAGGCGTCGAGCGCATCAAGGCGATGATCCCGATCGCGGCGCGCGCGAAACGCGAGACGCGGCCGGCGTCCGAAATCACGCTGGCGCTGCAATGCGGCGGCTCGGATGGCTATTCGGGCATCACGGCGAACCCGGCGCTCGGCGCCGCGGTCGACGAACTGGTGCGGCACGGCGGCACCGCGATCCTCTCCGAGACGCCGGAGATCTACGGCGCCGAGCATCTGCTGACCCGCCGCGCCGTCAATCGCGCGGTCGGCGAGAAGCTGGTCGAGCGCATCAAGTGGTGGGAAGCCTACTGCGAGCGCAACGGCGGCGAGATGAACAACAATCCCTCGCCCGGCAACAAGGCGGGCGGGCTCACCACCATTCTGGAGAAGTCGCTCGGCGCGGCCGCGAAGGGCGGCACCACGACGATGCGCGCGGTCTACGAATACGCCGAGCCCGTGAAGGAGAAGGGCTTCGTGTTCATGGACACGCCGGGCTACGACCCGGTCGGCGCGACCGGACAGGTCGCGGGCGGCGCCAACGTGATGTGCTTCACCACCGGGCGCGGCTCGGCGTTCGGCTGCAAGCCGACGCCGTCGGTCAAGCTCGCGACCAACAGCCAGGTCTACGCGAGCATGATCGACGACATGGACATCAACTGCGGCGACATCCTCGACGGCACGCCGGTCGCGCAGAAGGGCGAAGAGATTTTCAGGAAGGTTCTCGAAACAGCCTCGGGTGCGCGCACCAAGTCGGAAGAACTTGGCTACGGCGACGCCGAATTCGTGCCGTGGCAGATCGGCGCGGTGATGTAGTTGGCGCGCGCCTCGCCATGAACAAACGCCTCGAGGAGATGCGGAACAATCCGCGAGGCGACTGGCGGATTGAAGATGTTGACGCCGTGTGCCGGGACTATGGCGTTCTGTGCGCCGCTCCGCGCGGCGGCGGTTCGCACTGCAAAATCGCTCATCCTCGTATGGTTGAGAAACTGACGATCCCTTACAAACGTCCCATCAAACCTGTATATATTCGCAAGTTGATTGCTTTCATTGATGCCGTGAGCAACCTGCCATGAACAGGCTCAAATATACCGTCGTGGTCGAGCCGCTCCCTGCAGAGGAGGGCGGCGGCTTCGTCGCGACAGTTCCCGACTTGCCAGGCTGCATGAGTGATGGCGAGACGCCCGAACAGGCGCTCGCCAACGTCCAGGACGCGATCACGACCTGGATCGAGGCTGCTAAGGACCTCGGTCATTCGGTACCGAAGCCGTCTCGCCGCATGGCGCTGACTAGGCTGACGTTCACCCGAACGCCAGCTGCACCTTCATCGCCTTCGATCGGTCCGCCGCGAGCGCGAAGGCGTCATTCGCCTCAGCCAGTGGCACGGTGGCGGTGAGCAACGGCATCACGTCCACCAGCCCGCCGCCGATCAGCGCGACCGCAAGCGCGAACTCGCTGTGGAAGCGGAACGTGCCGCGCAGATCGATCTCCTTCGCGACCACGACATTCATCGGCAGGCTCATGCCGTGCGCCGGCGATCCCGATCTGCACCACGATGCCCATCGGGCGAACGGAGGCGAGCGCCGCCGGCGAGCGCCCTCTCGTTGCCGGAGCCTCGAACATCACGTCGAAATACCCCTTGTCGGCCTCGTAGCGCGCGAGCGCATCCTTCTCGCTGACATTGACGGTCGCATCGGCGCCGACGCTTGCGAGCGGCGGCGAGCGGCGCATCCGCCACGTCGGTCGCGACGATCTCCAGCGCGCCCGCGCGCCGCGCCGCGATCACCGTCAGCGCGCCGATCGGGCCGGCCCCGGTCACCAGCACGCGCTTGCCGAGCAGGGGCCCGGCGCGGTTCACCGCATGCAGGCACACGGCGAACGGCTCGGCGAAGGCCGCCTGTGCGGCCGACATCGCGGCGGCCACCGGCACGGCCTGCGCTTCATCGCACACCAGCACCTCGCGAAAGCCGCCCTGCACGTGCGGAAAGCGCATTGCGCTGCCGTAGAACAGCATGTTCAGGCAGTGCTGCTGCTTGCCCTCGGCGCAGTAGCGGCATGCGCCACAAGGCCGGCTCGGATTCACGGCGACGCGCTGACCGGCCTTGATGCCCGCGACCTCGGCGCCGACGCGCGCAACCGTGCCGGCGATCTCGTGGCCGAGGATCATCGGCTCCTTCAGCCGCACGGTGCCGAAGCCGCCGTCGAAATAGTAATGCAGGTCGGAGCCGCAGATGCCGCCGGCCTCGATGCGCACCTCGACCTCGCGCGGCCCGAGTGGCGCAGCGGCGACCAGTCTCGATGCGAAGATCCTTGGGCGCGTAAAGCACCGCGGCGCGCATGGCGTCCTCCCGGTTCTTTATGGCAACCCGACACCTCTATAGTCTGCCGCGGCCGTCCGCCCAACTAAACACTTCAGGAAACGCCATGAGCAAGCTGTTCGACCTCACCGGCGCGCCTCGCGCTTGTCACCGGCTCGAGCCGGGGCATCGGCCGCGCCATCGCGGAAGGCTACGCGGCGGCGGGCGCGCGCGTCGTCGATCAACGGGCGCGACGCGAGGCGGTGGATGGCGAGCCGGTGAAGGCGATCGGCACCGAATGCCGCCGCCGCACCGTTCGACGTGACCGACAGCGCCGCGATCGAGGCCGCGATCGCGACAGATCGAAAAGGACATCGGGCCGATCGACATCCTGGTCAACAATGCCGGCATGACGCAAGCGCATCGCCGTTCATCGAATTTCCCGAAGACGGCTGGCGCGAGATCATGGCGACCAATCTCGACTCGGTGTTCTTCGTCACGCAGTCGGTCGCGCGCCGCATGATCCCGCGATCGCGCGGCAAGATCGTCAATATCTGCTCGGTGATGTCGGAGCTCGGCCGCCCGACCATCGCGCCCTACACCGCGAGCAAGGGCGCGGTGAAGATGCTCACCAAGGCGATGTGCGCGGAGTTCGCCAAGCACGGCATCACGGCGAACGGAATTTCGCCGGGCTATTTCGGCACCGAGCTCAATCAGGCGCTGATGGAGGACGAGAAATTTTCGGGCTGGGTCTGCGCACGCACGCCCGCCGGCCGCTGGGGCAAGGTCGAGGAATTGCAGGGCGCGGCGATTTTCCTCGCCAGCGATGCGTCGTCTTTCGTCAACGGGCACATCATCTTCGTCGACGGCGGCATGACGGCGGTGGTGTAAAATCCCCCCCCCCCGCACAATGGGGGAGGGATCGAAGAGACCTACGCCTTCGGCCCGATCGTCACGCTGACCTTGCCAACGCCCTCGACCTCGCATTCGAGCTTGTGGCCGGGCGCGAGCGCGCAGACGCCCGCGGGCGTGCCGGTCATGATGATGTCGCCGGCCGCAAGCTCGACCATCTCGGAAAGCTTCCAGATGATCTCCGGCACGTTCCAGATCATCTGCGCGAGATCGCCGTCCTGCTTCACCTCGCCATTGACCTTCAGCCAGATGCGGCCCTTGCTCGGATGACCGATCTCGGAAGCCGGCTTGAGCGGCCCGCACGGCGCCGAGCCGTCGAAGGCTTTGCCGATTTCCCACGGACGCTTGATGTTGCGCGAAGCGATCTGCAGGTCGCGGCGCGTCAGATCGATGCCGACGCCGTAGCCCCACACGCAATCGAGCGCCTTGTCCTTCGGGATGTTGCGGCCGCCGGACTTCAGCGCGACCACCATCTCGACCTCGTGATGCAGGTCGCTGGTGAGCGGCGGGTAGGGCACCGTGCCGCCATCATGCACGATCGCATCGGCGGGCTTGGCGAAGAAGAACGGCGGCTCGCGTTCGTCCTGCCCCATCTCCTTGATGTGTTCGAGATAGTTGCGCCCGACGCACCAGATGCGGCGCACTGGAAACATCTTGTCGCTGCCGGCGACCTTCACGGCAGCCTGCGGGGCAGGCGGGATCACGTATTCGGTCATCGCTTTTCCGTCAGTTGGAGTGGAACGAGTTCATTCCGCCGCAGCAGGGGCCTGCTCGCGCAATTGCAGGCGATAGAACGAGGCGTAGCGGCCGCCCATGCGCAGCAATTCGTCGTGCCGGCCCGATTCGATCATGGCGCCGTTCTCGATCACCAGAATACGATCGGAATGGATGATGGTCGAGAGGCGGTGCGCGATCACCAGCGTGGTGCGGCCCTTGCAAAGTTCGGCGATCGCCTCCTGCACATGGCGCTCGGACTCCGAATCGAGCGAAGCGGTAGCCTCGTCGAGCAGGATGATCGGCGCGTTCTTGATCAGCGCGCGGGCGATCTCGATGCGCTGGCGCTGGCCGCCGGACAGCTGCAAGCCGTGCTCGCCGACCGGCGTATCGTAGCCAGCCGGGAAAGCCATGATGAAGTCATGCGCGTGGGCAGCCTTAGCCGCAGCGACGATCTCGGCTTCGCTTGCGTCGAGTTTGCCGTAGCGGATGTTGTCTCGCACGGTGCCGCGGAACAGGTGCACGGTCTGCCCCACATAGGCGATCTGCCGGCGCAGCGATTTGCGCGAGATGTCGGCGATGTTCTGCCCATCGATGGTGATTGCGCCGCCGGCGGCCTCGTAAAAGCGAAGCAGCAGGTTGAGCACCGTGGACTTGCCGCCGCCCGAAGGTCCGACCAGCGCCGTCACCTTGCCGGGCTCGGCCACGAACGTCATGCCGCGCAGCACGGGCTCACCCATGCGATAGAAGAAACGCACGTCGGAAAACTCCACGCGCGCCGTAGTGAGCTTCAGCGCGGGCTTCTCGTCGTCCGAAGGCTCGGTCGCGGGCTGAATCCATCACCTCGAACAGCATCCGCACGCCGACCAGATGGCTGTTGAGTTCGAGATTGAGCCGCGCCAGGCGCTTTGCCGGCTCGTAGGCGAGCAGGAACGCAGCGAGGAACGAGATGAAGCCGCCCGGCGCCGCGCCCTGATAGATGATCAGATAGCCGCTGTAGACGATGGCGAGGCGATCGCGAGGCCGCCGAGCGTCTCCATCAAGCGGGCTTGCGCGGTTTGCGACGCGCGCCCACTTGTCGGCTTCGCGTTGCACCTCGGTGACGCTGACATCGAAGCCGCTGACGCATCTCGTCCTCGAGCGTGAACGCCTTGACGACGCGCATGCCTTGTAGCGTCTCCTGCACCGTCTC
This sequence comes from uncultured Alphaproteobacteria bacterium, assembly GCA_963757565.1. Taxonomy (GTDB): domain Bacteria; phylum Pseudomonadota; class Alphaproteobacteria; order Rhizobiales; family Xanthobacteraceae; genus PALSA-894. The sequence continues at coordinate 2,563,241 of CAVWSB010000011.1, read as the reverse complement.
GATGGTGCGCGTGCCGCCAGTAAACTGCCGTCTTCGCGATGGTACGCACGCGGCGGATCATATTGCGCAGAACGATCATTGCCGGTGGCGCGATCACGAGTCCGCCGAGGGACATCACCGGGTCCTGGATCACCATGACGGCGAAAAGGCCGAGCAGGGTAAACGCGTCACGGCCAATCGATGTGATCAGCAACGATAGCACGACATTCGCGGCGGTCGCGCCGGTGGTCAGCCGCGCGATGAATTCGGAAGAATGCCGATCGGAGAAGAAGCCGATATTCTCGATCAGCAGTTTGTCGAACATGTGCCGCTGGTTGTCGGCGACGATGCGGTTGCCGATCCGCATCATGATGACTTGCTGTCCGTAGGTCGCTACGCCCTTCAATGCGAACAGCCCGAATGCGGCGAGCCCAACCAGCACCAGCGCATGGAAATTCTTGTGGACGTAGGCCTGGTTCACGACATCGCCGAGCAGATAGGCGGAGAGCGCCGTGCAAAGCGCCGCAAAGCCCATCATGCCAAACGCCGCGATGTAGAGATTGCGGTGGAGCAGCGCGTGCTCGGTGAGCAGCCGCCGGATCATGGCTGGTGCGCCGTAACGGTCAGCGAACAGCGATTGGGGGCGCTCTGCGATCATGCTTCCCGAGGCTACGCGATTCCGGCGGCGAAAGCCCGCCAGACGCGGGTACCCGCGGGCAGCGCGCCAGCCGTTCCTTGCCCGCCTCAGGTCAGATTTTCAAGTGAAATCAGCGATGAAGGGAACCGTCTCATCGATTGCGCAACATCAGCTTGCGCTCCCAGCCGAGCGCATTGCTCACGATTGTCGGCAGGTCGTCGTGCTGCCGGTTTCCAGCCGAGCACCGCGCGGGCGCGGTCGGAGGAGGCGACGATCTGTGGCGGGATCGCCCGGCCGGCGCGGACCGAGATCGACCTGGAAATCCACGCCGGAGACTTTCTTCACGGTGTCGATGACGTCGCGCACCGAGTAGCCGCGTCCGTAGCCGCAATTCGCCGTGACCGACGTGCCGTCCCCGCGCAAATAGCGCAGCGCATCGAGATGGGCCTGCGCAAGATCGCTCACGTGGATGTAGTCGCGGATGCAGGTGCCGTCCGCCGTCGGATAGTCGGTGCCGAACACGTCCATCTTGGCGCGCCGCCCGAGCGCGGTCTCGACCGCCACCTTGATGAGATGGGTCGCGCCCTTGGTGGATTGCCCGGTGCGCAGCTCCGGGTCGGCGCCCGCGACATTGAAATAGCGCAGGATGACGTGCTTGAGCCCATGCGCCGTGCTGGCGTCGCGCAGCATGATCTCGGTCATCAGCTTGGACGAGCCGTAGGGCGACATCGGGCACCAGCGGATCATCTTCGGTGACCGGCACACGCGTCGGTGTTGCCGTACACCGCGGCGGTAGACGAGAAGATGAAATGCTTCACGCCGCCCTTTACCGCGCACTCGATCAGCGCGCGCGAATTGACGGTGTTGTTCTTGTAGTAGCCGAGCGGATCGGCGACCGAATCCGGCACCACGATCGAGGCGGCGAAATGGATGATCTCGTCGACGCCGTGCTCCTTGATGAGCCGTGGCGACCAGCGCCTGATCGCCGGTCTCGCCCATGACAAGCGGAACCCCCTCGGCGAATCGCCCAGTCGAACCCGGTCGACAGGTTGTCGAGCACGACGACCTTCTCGCCGGCCGCGACCAGCGCGTAGACCATGTGGCTGCCGATGTAGCCGGCGCCGCCGGTGACCAGGACCGTCATGGGCCTCGTCCGTAAGCGAAATTGCTGCCAGTTCCTACGCGCATTTCGGTGAAGAAGGCGTTATTAGGCTGATCCGCGCCTTGGTCCCTCCCGCCCTTCATGTCCGATATCCTGTTCATCAAGACCTCCTCGCTCGGCGATGTGATCCATCACATGCCGGCCGTTACCGATGCGCGGCGCCATAGGCCGCAGGCGCGCATCGGCTGGGTGGTGGAGGATGCTTTTGCGCCGCTCGTGCGGCTGAATAGCGCGGTGGATACCGTCATTCCCGTTGCGTCGCGCCGCTGGCGTTCGGCACCACTTAGCGCGGCGACGCGGCACGAGGCCGCTGCGTTCATCCGCGCGATGCGGGCGCTGCCGCATGAGACTGTGATCGACGCGCAGGGGCTTTTGCGCTCCGCCTTGATCACCCGTCTGGCGCGAGGCCGACGGCATGGCTACGACCGCGACAGCGTGCGCGAACGCGCCGCCTCATGGTTCTACGATGAGCATCATCACGTCGACCGCGCCCTGCATGCGATCACGCGCAATCGCATGCTCACTGGAAAGGTGTTCGGCTACGCGCCCGATGGATTGCCGGATTTCGGGCTCGACCGTGCGGCACTCGTCGGCGGCGATCCGACACGCGAAGTCGTGCTGCTGCACGCGACCGCGCGGCGCGAAAAGGAATGGCCGCTCGCGGACTGGATCGCGCTTGCGCGCGCCTTGGCCGCGCGCGGATACTCGCCAGTGCTGCCCTGGGGGAATGAGAGTGAACGGACGCGCAGCGTCGAGATTGCAGCAGCCGTGCCGGGCGCGACGGTGCCGGACCTGCAACCCCTCGACCAGGTTGCGCGAACCGTTGCCCGGGCCGCATGCGTGGTTGGCGTCGACACCGGCCTGCTGCACCTCGCGGCCGCGCTTGGTGTGCCCCTTGTGGCGATCTTTGTCGGTACTCAGCCGGATCAGCACGGTCCGCTTGGATTCGGCAGGATCGAGATCGTCGGCACGCTTGGTAACATGCCGTCACTCGATGAGGTGCGTGCGACCGTTGAGAAGATCGCCCCTTAGCCGACGTGGGCGTCGGCAAGCGCTTGCTGGGTGATATCGAGCACCTGTTCGGCCGCAATATTGCGCATGCAGCGGTGATGATGCACCCGGCATGTCGGCTTATGGCAAGGCTGACACGACAGGACTTCGGTCGTCTGCGTGACCGCCGCCAGGATTGGATTGAGCGGTGCCCAGTGCCACGCGCTTGTCGGGCCAAAGATGCCGATCGTCGGCGTGCCAATCGCGGCCGCGACATGCAGCAAACCGGAGTCGTTCGATACCGCGACATCGGCCGCTCCGAGAGCCAGGATGGCGTTGCGCAGTTCTGTGCCTGTGAGGTCGCGTGCGAGGGGACCCGCGAGTTGGATGATCTGGGAGGCAAGCGATTGCTCGCCCGGACCCCCAAGCACCCATACCGCGATACCTTGAGCGGTCAACCGCCGCGTCAGCTCCGCGTATCCGGCGGCGGTCCAACGCTTGGATGGCCCGACGGCCCCGGGAGCAAGCGCGACAACACGACCTGTCTGGGGCAGAGCCATTCGTTCGCGCCAACCCGCGATCTCGGTCTCCGGCACGCGAAGCTCGGGGACTGGCCAGCTCGCGGGCTGCTCGGCGCCGGCCGGCAGCGCGAGGGCCGCGCATCGATCGACCATGCGCGGACGTTTGCGTTCTCCAAACCGAGCATGATTGAGCAGCACGAACCGCCATTCGCCGAACCAACCGACGCGCTCTGGAATGTCGGCAAGAAATGGCGCCAGCGCGGATTTCCAGGTGCGCGGCATGATGACGGCCGTGCCGTAATCCTCGCGGACAAGGCGATCGGCCAGGCCGCGGTGGTCCGCGTAGGACAGCCGCCTGCGTGGTAGATCGGCGACGATCGCCTGCCGAACATCAGGCATGTAGTCGACCAAGGGCGAGCAGAGCGTGGTTGCGAGCATATCGACCGGACGGGAAGGGAAGCGTGCGCGCAGCAGCTTGACCACCGTGTGGCAGCGAACGAAATCGCCAATCCACATGTAGGGAACGACGAGGATGGGACGGCGATCCGAAACTTCGGATCGGGTCGTCGAATGAAGGGCGGTCGAGCTCACGGTATGTGATAATATGAATGTAGTTTCATTTATTGTAGCCGCCTTCGACGTCAGGAACCGCGTTACCACGGCCGAGACCCTAGCCGGTTTACCACGGCCCTTTACCAAGATTGCACCCCCCGGCCGGGTCGGGCAAAGGGAAGGCCAGACGCCTGTAGCGGATGCGTAGATGATTTTGGTGACCGGCGGGGCCGGATTTATCGGATCGAACATGGTCGCGAGCCTCAACGAGGCCGGCCGCACTGACGTGGTGGTGAGCGATTGGCTCGGTTCCGGCGGCAAGTGGCGCAATCTGCAAAAACGTCAACTTGCCGATGTCGTGGCGCCCGGTGACCTGCTCCGCTGGCTCGAGGGCCGCAAGCTTGACGGTCTGGTTCATCTCGGCGCGATTTCCGATACGACCGCAATCGACGGCGATGCCGTGATGGACAATAATTTTCGCCTCTCGCTGAAACTTCTCGACTGGTGCACGACTTCGCGCACGCCGTTCATCTACGCGTCGTCGGCCGCCACTTACGGTGACGGCGCGCAGGGCTTCTCGGACACGTGGTCAACCGCTGCGCTCAAGCACCTTCGGCCACTCAATCTTTACGGCTGGAGCAAACACCTGTTCGACCTGGCGCTTGCTGAGCGCGTCGCACGCAAGGAGAAAATGCCGCCGCATTGGGCCGGCTGCAAGTTCTTCAACGTCTTCGGCCCGAACGAGTATCACAAGGGCGCGATGATGAGCCTCGTCGCGAAAAAATTCGACGACGCCAGGGCCGGCAAACCGATCCAGCTGTTCAAGTCGCACCGCGATGGGATCGGCGACGGCCAGCAGAGTTGCGATTTCATCTACGTGGACGATGCCGTTGCGGTCGTGCGCTGGATGCTGGAAACGCCGCAGATCACCGGCATTTTCAATGTGGGAACCGGCAAGGCGCGCAGCTTCAAGGATCTGATCACCGCGATCTATGCGGCGATCGGCAAGCAGCCGAACATCGAATACATCGACATGCCGGACCAAATCCGGAGCCAATATCAATATTTTACGCAGGCCGAGGTCGCCAATCTGCAGCGCGCGGGCTACAACGCGGGCTTCGCGCCGCTGGAAGAATTGGTGCGCCGCTACGTCACTCAGTTCCTCGACCGCGAAGACCGGTATCGTTGATGTTGGATTTCGAGAAACGTCTTTCGAGCATCGCGCAGCAGACGATCCTCTGCGTCGGTGATCTGATGCTCGACGAGTTCGTCTATGGCGAAGTCGGACGCATCTCCCCGGAGGCGCCCGCGCCCGTGCTGGCTGTGAAGCGCAACGAGGTCACGATCGGGGGCGCGGGCAATGTGGCGCGCAACATTGCCTCGCTGGGCGCGCGCTGCATCTTTGTCGGCGTGGTGGGCGAGGACGAGGCGGGGCGCGACGTTATTGCACGGCTGCAAGCCGAGCCGCTCGTAGAACCTTCATTGGTCGTTGATCGAGCACGTCCGACGACGCGGAAAATGCGATTCGTCTCGGAACATTTCTCCACGCATCTGTTGCGCGCGGACTGGGAACTGGCCGGGCCAGTCGATCCCGATCTGGAGGGCGACCTGATCGCCCGCGCGCTTGCGGCAATCCCGCGCGTCGGCGCGGTGGTGCTGTCCGATTACGCCAAGGGTGTGCTTACCCCCCGGGTGGTCCGCGCGGTGATCGACGCCGCGAAACGCGCGCGCGTGCCGGTGATCGTCGATCCGAAGGCCGCTGATTACGCGGTCTATCGCGGCGCAACCGTCATCACGCCGAACCGGCGCGAACTGGCCCAGGCGACGCGGCGCGAGGCCGTCGGCGATGCGGCGATCCTTGCGGCCGCCGAGGAGCTTGCCGGCATCGTGGAATGCGAGGCGGTCGTCGTCACCCGCAGCGAAGAGGGCATGAGCCTTTATGCCAAGGGCGAGACGCCGGTGCACGTGCCGGCCTACGCGGTGAAAGTGCGCGACGTGTCCGGCCCCGGCGATACCGTGGTTGCGATCCTCGCGGTGTCGCTTGCGCTTGGTGCCGATTACGAAAGCGGTATGCGCGCCGCCAATGCGGGCGCGGCGGTGGTGGTCGGCAAACCCGGCACCGCGACCGTCAGCGTCAGCGAGTTGCGCCATCGCCTGCTCCCAGCTGCCGCGACCGCGCTGGAAGACAAGATTGTGTTCGACCGCTCATTGCTCGAGGGCCGCCTTGCCGAGTGGCGGCGCCAGCGCCTGCGCATCGGATTTACAAATGGATGCTTCGATCTGCTGCATCGTGGGCATACGCGGCTGATGGCGGCGGCGCGCTCCGCCTGTGACCGGCTGGTGGTCGGGCTCAACAGCGACGCCTCCGTGGCGCGCCTGAAGGGTGCCGGCCGTCCGATCCAGGACGTGACCTCACGGGCCGATGTGATCGCCGCGCTTGAGGCGGTCGATCTGGTCGTGGTGTTCGACGAGGACACGCCGCTTGAACTGATCCGGCAGGTGCGCCCGGCCGTGCTGGTGAAGGGCAGCGATTACGCCAAGAAGGATGTCGTCGGCCGCGATGTTGTGGAAGCCGGTGGCGGCGAAGTGGTCCTGGTCGATCTCGTGCCCGGCCACAGCACGAGCCGCATGGTCGCGCGGTCCGGCGGGTCCACCAAGACCGGAACCGAGTAGCCCTTATCGCTGCGCCAGCACGCTCTCGACGGTGGCGCGCAGCGCGGGCCTCCAGTCTGCGATTTCGATTCCGTAAACCGCGGCAATCTTGCTGCAATCGAGTGTGGCGTTAGGCGGACGGCGGACGCGCGTCGCGTATTGCTCGCTGGTGACAGGGATAACGCGAGCGGAAGGCCCGCCGCATTCCGCCGACATCGCAAACAGATCTTTGACGAATTGTGCAGGCGTCGCGCTGGTGCGGCTGGCGAGATGGAAGGTACCAAAGTTGCCGGATGCGCGCGGCCCAGTCGCCAACCTGCGCGCGATCGCGAGCACGCCTTCGGCGAGATCAAGGGCCGCGGTTGGATTGACGGTTTGATCCATCACCACGCGCAATTCGTCACGCTCGGCGGCAAGCTTGAGGAAATTGGTCAAGGTGTTGCGGCCGAACGGACTAAACACCAGCGACGTTCGCAGGATCACATGGTCCGGATGTGCGGCTGCGACGGCCGCCTCTCCCAGCGCTTTGGTTTTCGCATAGGCGCCGAGTGGCGCGATCCTTTCGGCTTCGCCATAGGGCGCCGCACTCGCCCCGTCGAAGACGTAGGAGCTGGACAAATGGATGAGCGGCACGCCGAGCCTGTGTGCTGCGGCCGCGACCGCGGCCGCACCGTCCACGTTAATGGCGTGCGCCTTCTCGGGTTCGGTTTCGGCCTTCTCGGTGTCGGTGTAGCCGGCGGCCGCCACCACAACATCCGGCCGAAGCGCCGCAATGGCTGGCTCGACGCTCCCGGGATCGGTCAACTCCAGCGTTGGCCGCCCGACTGCCAAAACCTTCATGCCTCGGATCGCCCCGATCTCAAGCATCGAGCGGACGAGCTGCCCTTGTGTTCCGGTGACGACGACACGGATCATGGGACGCGCCCAGCCGGCAATTGAACGGACAGGCGCATTGGCAAATCGGTTTCACGCTGGCTCAATTAACCCTCATCCGGCGTCTGGCGCGACTGCACCGAAAATGGTTGAAAGGCCCGCGCACGGCTGCCTTGGCGACGTTCGCAGCCCACGAGATAGTCAATGTCGACAATCACTTCCATCACGATCACGAAGAACAACGGCGCAACGATCGGCAAGTGCCTCGACAGCCTTGCTTTTTGCGACGCGCGCGTGGTCGTCGATTCTGGAAGCACCGATGACACAGTCGAGGTCGCGCGCCAGAAAGGCGCGCAGGTTGCCTACCACGAATGGCTCGGGTTTGGCCCGCAAAAGAATTTCGCAAAGACACTTGCACAGAACGATTGGATTTTTTGGCTCGATGCCGACGAAGAGGTAACTCCAGAGCTCGCTGCTGCGGTGAAAGCCGCGATCGAGACCAGCGCGGCGGATGGTTACTGGATCTCACGCCTGTCCTGGTTCTGCGGGCAGCCGATGCGTCATTCGGGCTGGCATCCCGACTGGGTGCTACGGGTGTTTCGCCGGACAAAGGGCGAATGGTCGAAGGGCATGGGCCACGATCACGTCATGCTGGACGGAAAGTCTGGCCGGCTCGCGGGTCTCATACTGCATTACCCGGTCGACGATCTGCGCGAAGCTTGGGTCAAGGCCGACTATTACTCGACGGTCGGCGCGAATGAGATCCTTGCGTCGGGCCGGCGCATCTCGTTCATGTCCGGAATCTCGCACGGCTTCTTTGCGTTCTTCCGCACGTATGTCCTGCAGCTTGGATTTCTGGACGGCGCACGCGGATTCCTGCTGGCGGTCACCAATGCAGAGGGGACTTATTATCGCTACATGAAGGCGTGGATCGCGAGGCAGCGCCGTGGCTGAGCGGATCTCGTTGATCGTTTCGACGTACAATCGCCCCGACGCGCTTGACGCCGCACTACGCGCTCTCTCGCGGCAATCGGACAAGAATTTCGAGATTGTTGTGGCGGACGACGGGTCGGGACCGCAGACCAGCGACGTCATTCAGGCATGGACACGGAAAGTTGGCGTTCCGCTCCGGCATGTCTGGCAAGAAGACAGCGGCTTCCGCCTTGCCGAAATCCGTAATCGCGCGATCCTGGCCAGTGCAGGCGACTATGTGGTGTTCCTTGACGGCGATTGTCTCGCACGAAGCTGACTTCATCGCCGCGCATCGGCTGCTGGCGGAGCCGGGTTTCTTCGTCGCGGGAAACCGCGTGCTCGTTTCGCGCGAGCTCACGCAAGATATTCTCGCGAACGGTCTGGAGGCGGAAACCTGGAATCTCGGCACCTGGACGAACCGCCGTGCGCGCGGCGAGATCAATCGCCTGATGCCGCTGATCAGCCTACCGCTTGGTTCACTGCGCAAGCGCCTCGCGACAGAGTGGGAGGGCGTACGTGGCGGAAACTTCGCATTTTTTCGCGCCGATCTCGATCGGGTGGACGGCTTCGAGACCTCTTTCACCGGCTGGGGGCTGGAAGATTCCGACATCGTCATCCGCATGATCCGGGCGAGCGTGAAGCGCAAGGACGGTCGTTTCGCAACCGGCGTGTTGCATCTGTGGCACCCCGAGGCGGATCGCACGCGCCTTCCTGTCAATCAGTCGCAGCTCGATGCGCTGCTTAAAGTCGATCGCGTGCGGGCGCTGAGCGGCCTCTCGGCGCTGGCGCCGGATCGCAGCGCAATGGCGGTCGGGTGATGTTTCGCAATCTCTATTCGCGCAAATTCTTCGCGCATCTGCGCGAGGGTAGCGCGAAATCGGCACACGCGCTCGTCCCGATGGTGCTCGATATTCACCCCTGCCGCTCGATGGTGGATGTCGGCTGCGGCATTGGCGGTTGGGTCAAAGCTTTCGCCGAGCAAGGTGTCGACGCAATCGGCATCGACGGCGATTACGTCGACCGCAGGCAGTTGCTCGTTCCCGAAGCTCGTTTCATCGCGCACGACCTGAACCGCGAACTCGATGTCGCGACCTTGTGCGGCCGCTTTGGCGATAAAGACACGGGCCGCTTCGATCTCGCGATCAGTCTCGAAGTTGCCGAGCACCTTGAGCCGCAGCGTTCCGAAAGTCTGGTGCGCGATCTGACGGCCCTCGCCGATGTGGTTCTGTTCGCCGCCGCCATCCCGTTTCAAGGCGGCGCAGGACACGTCAACGAGCGCTGGCAGTCGTGGTGGGCACAGAAATTCTCCGACAACGGTTTCGACCCGTTTGATGTGCTGCGCCGCGATATCTGGGGTCGGCGCGACATTGCATGGTGGTACAAGCAGAACACCATCTTCTATGTGAAGCGTAACTCCGCCGCGCATGGTCACTTCACCGCGCGCTTTGCGCAGCCCGCTGAGACAATGTTCGACCTGATCCACCCCGAACTGTTCCGCGGAAAGGTCGCGCGGTTGAAAAACGGCAACGTGCTTCAGAAATTCCTCAATGGTTTTCGCCTGGCGGCTGGCGAGCCGCGCGCACGGGCTTTCGAGACGTCGCTTTACGGTGATGAAAACTGGCATCGCGATGCCAAGCCCAAATCATGAGTGTAGCATTCGATGGCGCGCCGTGGGGAACGCACCGGCCGGGCGCCTATGAGACGAGCGGTGCTGACGCTGACGCGCGCGATGCCGGCGAACTGGCTGGGCCTGCGGCTTGCGATCCTGTTCCGCCGCCTGATCATGGGGCGCATCGGCGAAGGTTGCCTCGACACGATGCTGTGGGGAATGCGCCTGCGGCTTTATCCGCGTCGCAACGGTTGCGAGAAGAACGCGCTGTTCACGCCGCAGATGTTCGACACGATGGAACGCCGCGTGCTCGCTGAGGCGGTCGCGCGCAAGGCCGGCGCATTCACCTTCGTCGATATCGGGGCGAATGTCGGGCTGTACTCGCTCTACCTTGCCTCGTGCGGGGACGTGCGAACGCTCGCGATCGAGCCGCAGCCCGGGATTCTGGAGCGTCTACGCTTTCATCTTGCGGCAAACGCCGCTGCGAAGATCGAGGTGCTGCCCGTTGCCTTGTCCGACCAGGATGGCGAGGTGGTCCTGGTGCTGAACGAGAGTGACAGCGGTGGGACGCACATCGACAAGCAGGACGGACGCCAGAGTGCGGGTGAACGCATCAGCGTGCCTTGCCGGCCGCTCACGGGCGTATTGGCTGACGCGGGCATCGCCGCGATCGACGCGCTGAAGATCGACGTGGAGGGCGCCGAGGACATCGTGCTCACACCGTTTCTGCGCGATGCACCGCAATCCTTGCTGCCGCGGCTAATACTGATCGAGGATACGCGCGGGTTCTGGAGTGTCGATCTGTTCGCGCTGCTCGCGGCGCGCGGCTACACTGTGCATGAACGCAGCCGCCAGAATGTGGCGCCTGCGGCTGCGGAATTGAGATGTCGACGACCGCCGCAACATTCCTTGCCTTCGACCGCGCGCGCATAAGCCGCCTGGCTGACTGGCTTGCGGTTGGCGTCGCACTCTCGATGCCTTGGTCGGTCTCGGTTTCGCAGATCCTGACGGTTACTTGGCTGCTGGCTCTGATACCGACCCTTGATCTCGCGATGCTTCGCCGTGAATTGCAAAGCTGGGCAGGCGGACTGCCGGTGCTGATCTGGTTAATGGCACTGACGGGAATGTTATGGGCGACGGTGTCGTGGGGAGAGCGACTTGCCGCGCTCGAGTCCTTCGACAAGCTGCTTGTCATTCCACTGCTGCTTGCTCAGTTTCGCCGCTCCGAGCGAGGCCTGTACGTGGTGGCAGCATTCCTTGCGTCATGCACGTTGCTGCTTGTGGCCTCGTGGACGTCGATGGTCTTGTCGAAGTATTGGTCCATTTCACAATCGGGAAGAATGCCCGGGCTTCTGGTGAAGGACTACATTGCGCAGAGCACGGAATTTCTGATCTGCGCGTTTGGACTGCTTGGTTTCGCCGCTGAACGCTGGCGCGTAGGGCAGCGTGGGCTGGCCGGAGCGGCAGTGGCACTCTCCTGCGTGTTCGTTGCGAATATTTTCTACATCGCGCCGGGGCGCACCGCGCTGGCCGTCATACCACTGCTGCTGGTGATCTTCGGCTACCATTATTTCGGCTGGAAGGGTGTGTTCGGCGCCTGCATTGCGGGTGTCATGATAGCCGCCGCCGCGTGGGAGGCGTCGCCGTTCCTGCGCGCGCGTGTGCTCGCGACCTTTTCGGAGGTGCAGGCTTACGAACGACAGGATGCCGCCTCGCCTTCGGACATCCGGCTTGAACTCTGGCGACAATCGCTCGGCTTCGTCGCCGACGCGCCGTTCGCGGGGCACGGCACCGGATCGATCCAGCAACAGTTTCGTGACTTACCGGATGGTGGTGCGTTAGGGCAAGTTGCGGTCAATCCGCACAATCAACTGTTTGCGGTTGCGATCCAGCTTGGGCTGGTCGGTACCGCGATCCTGATTGCGATGTGGGTCGCGCATCTTGCTCTGTTTCGCGCTGGCGGCCTGATACCCTGGATCGGCATCGTGCTGGTGGTGCAGAATCTGGCGTCGGCGCCCTTCAACTCGCACCTGTTCGATTCTTTCCACGGCTGGCTTTACGTGTTCGGCGTCGGCGTGGTTGGCGGGATGGCGCTACGAGAGAGCCGCGAGACTGCATGATCACGCTTCCGGAGCGGTCTCGGATTCTGATTGTCGCGTTGCGGCGGCTTGGCGATGTGCTGCTGACGACGCCGCTGATCCGCAGCCTCAAGCGCGCATGGCCGAATGCCGCGATCGATGTTCTGGTGTTCCGCGGAACGGAGGGAGTTCTGGCCGGCAATCCCGACGTCGCCGACGTCATCATGATGCCGGAGCGCGCGAGCGCGCTGCAGAGTCTAAGATTGCTTCGAACGCTGTGGCGTGCCTACGACCTCGCGCTCTCGACCCAGGGCGGGGACCGGCCAACGCTGTTTGCCTGGAGCGCCGGCAAGCGCAGCGTAGGCTTCGTCGGCGGCACGGGCATGGTTGCACGGATCAAGGCGCGCGCGCTCGACCATCCGGTCGAGCTTGTTGGAGGGATTCATCGCGTTCCGGAAGTGTTGCGGCTCGCTGAGGCGGCCGACGTCGCGTCGGTGCCTGAGGTCGTCGTTCCTGTGGCGCATGCGGCGGTAATTCCGGACCACCCGTACGCGGTGATCCACGCGGCGCCGATGTTTCGCTATAAACGCTGGTCTGCGGAGGCTGGCGCGAACTGGCGGCCGCCCTGTCTGCGCGCGGCCTTCTTGTTCTGACGACGTCCGGTCCGGGCGAAGCTGAGCGGCGCTATCTCGACGAAGTCTGGGCGGCGCAGCCCGGCGTCCGTCGGCTCGATCCGCTTGCCTGGGGCGAGCTTGCTGCACTCATCGCAGCGGCACGCGTCTATGTCGGCCCGGACACCTCGGTGACCCATCTTGCGGCTGCGACCGGTACTCCAACCGTTGCGCTCTACGGGCCGACCGATCCGCAACTGTGGGGGCCGTGGCCGTCCGCGGGCCTCGCCACGCCATGGCGTGCGGCGGGAACGATCCAGAACCGCGGCAATGTCTGGCTGGTGCAGAACCCGCCCGCGTGTCCGTGGGCGATCCTGCCGTGCCAGCAGGAGGGCTGCGAACGCCACATCGAGAGCTACAGCCGCTGTCTTGACGAACTCGCTGTTTCGCAAGTCCTTTCCGCTGTCGACGCGGCGCTCTCGGCGGCCGCGTTCGCGCCGGCCCGCGCCAGTGGCGCCTCCGGCTAAACGCCGCTATGGAATGGCGATGCTGAAGCTGCCGACCCTCACGCCGCGCCAATATCTGATCGTCGCGCACGACCTGCTCGCGACGGTGGTGGCGATCCTCGCGAGTTTTTTCATCCGTTTCGAGGACAGCGGGACTCGCCGAGCGCTTCGATGCCCTGATCCGCTTCCTGCCCGGCATCGTGGTGTATGCGGGCTTCATCTATTTCCTGTTCGGGCTGCACGCCACCAAGTGGCGTTTCACCTCGCTGCCCGACCTGTTCAACATCGTGAAGGCTGTCACGGTGCTGGCGCTCTCGCTCCTCGTGCTCGACTACGTTCTGGTCTCGCCGCAGGTCTACGGCGCGTACTTCTTCGGCAAGATCACGCTCGCGCTCTACTGGTTCATGCAAATCGCGTTTCTCACCGGCTCGCGCGTGATCTACCGCCAGTTCCGCTATGTGCGCACGCAGCAACTGGTGCGCGGCGAAAGCATTCCATGCCGACGCTGATCCTCGGCCGCGCGGCCGACGCCGAGGTGCTGCTGCGCGGGATCGAGAGCGGGGCGGTCAGTCGTGTGCGGCCGGTCGGCATCCTGTCGCCGTCGCTCGCGGATCGCGGCCAGTCGATGCGCGGCATTCCGGTGGTCGGCAGTCTCGACGATCTGGAAGATGTGGTGCGCGACAGCGAGGCGCGCGGCACCCACGTCGCCCGGCTGATCTTCACGCCGTCCGCGCTCGTGCCTGAGGCCGCGCCGGAATCGACCCTGATGCGCGCGCGCCGTCTCGGGCTGCAGACGAGCCGCCTGCCGGCGCTGAGCGATGGCGGCGAGGCGGTGCAGCTTGCACCCATTGCGGTCGAGGACCTGCTGCTGCGGCCGAGCGTGACCATCGATTATCACCGGCTCGAAGGCGTGATGCGTGGCAAAGCCGTGCTCGTCACCGGCGGCGGCGGGTCGATCGGCGCCGAAATCTGCGATCGCGTCGTGACCTTTGGCGCTGCGCGGCTGCTGGTCGTGGAGCATTCCGAGGTCGCGCTGCACACCGTGATCGAAGCGCTTGCGCGCCAAGGGCGCGGCAGCGGAGATCGACGGCCGCATCGCGGACGTGCGCGACCGCGAGCGCATCATGCGCGTGTTCGCCGATTTCAAGCCCGAGATCGTGTTTCACGCCGCTGCGCTCAAGCATGTGCCGTTGCTCGAGCGCGACTGGGGCGAGGGGATCAAGACCAACGTGTTCGGCTCGGTGAATGTCGTAGACGCGGCCGTCGCGGCCGGTGCTGGCGCGCTGGTGATGATCTCGACCGACAAGGCGATCGAGCCGGTATCGGTGCTCGGTGCGACCAAACGGCTCGCCGAAATGTACGCGCAGGCGCTCGATGCGGATTTCGCGCGTCGCGCCGCCGGAAAGCCTACGATGCGGTTGATCGCGGTGCGGTTCGGCAATGTGCTTGCCTCGAACGGCTCGGTGGTGCCGAAGTTCAAGGCGCAGATCGAGGCGGGCGGACCGGTCACCGTCACGCACCCCGACATGGTGCGTTACTTCATGACCATCCGCGAAGCCTGCGATCTGGTCGTGACGGCGGCGAGCCACGCGCTTGCCACCGAGAGGCCCGATGAGTCGGTCTATGTGCTGAACATGGGCCAGCAGGTGAGGATCGTCGAACTGGCCGAGCGGATGATCGCGCTCTCTGGCCTTGAGCCCGGCCGCGATATCGAAATCAAGTTCACCGGCGTGCGGCCGGGCGAGCGGCTGCACGAAATTCTGTTTGCGCATAACGAGCCGACCGCCGAGACCGGCATTGCGGGAATCGTCGCGGCGCGAGCCCGCCAGCCCGTCAGTGGAGTCGATGCGGGCTGGCTGACGACGCTCGAGCAGGGCATCGCCCGCAACGACCGCTCGGTAATCTACGGCGTCCTGCGCGATGCGGTGCCGGACTTCCGCGGCGAAGCGGCCTGAACCATCGCGGCGATTGCAGCGCTCGTATCGGTGACCGGCTTCCAGCCGGCGGCAATGAGCTTGTCGGGTTCGGCGATCAGCGATCCGGCGAGCCGGTCGATCATGTCGCGCTTTCCGGCAAGGCTCAGCACGCCTGACAGCACTGCGGGCGGAACGGGCAGAAGCCCCGGTCTGCGTCCCGCAGCGGCGCGCAATAGCGCCACAAGCTCCGCGACACTGACAGCGCCCGGATCGGCCACGAGAAACGTCTGGTTTGCGGCGCTTTCGCTCTCCAGAGCAAAGCGGACCGCTGCGATCAGATTGTCGACCGCGAGTAGCGAGCGGCGGTTGGTCAGTGCGCCGAAGGGAAGGGGCACCGGCAGCGCCGCAAGTCGCATCAGGCTCGCAACATTGCCCTTTGGGTCCGGCCCGTAGACCAGCGCCGGGCGCAGGATCGTGTAGGGGACGCCGGTCGCGCGTATTGCCAATTCGGCGGCAAGCTTGGAGCGCCCATAGGCGTCTGTTGGATGAGGCTCCGCCTCCTCTCTCAGCGGTTCGATTGAGGCGGCGCCGGCCTGCGCGCGGGTCGACGACATGAAGACCAGACGCTTCACGCCGGCCGCTGCCGCGGCGCGTGCAAGTTCGCTGGTCGCCTGATGGTTCACCCGATCGTAGCTTGCCTCGGGCGTATCCCTACCCACATGCGCGATGCCGGCGAGATGCACGATCGCGTCCATCCCCGCCACGAGCGGAGACCAGAATATCGGCTTGGAAAGATCGGGCTGCATCGCGATTTCGACGCCGGCCGGGAATCCTGCGCTGCGACGATCCCGCATCGCGGCGCGCACCTGATAGCCTGCTGCGGCGAGCGCGGCAGTGAGCGGTCGGCCGATGAAACCGGACGCTCCCGTCACCAGACGCGCCTCACCGTTTGCCTCGCGCGAAGGTGAGCAGTAGCCACGCGACCAGTGCGCCGCCAAGCGCAAGCGCCGCAAGATCGACCAACGGGTCGGGTTCGATCGCGCTTACCATCGCGAGCCCGGCGAGGGACACGTTGAGCACGAAGACGCGCACGACGACTTCCTTGACCGAGAAACCGCCGTCCGTTGCACGCTGGTAGAAGTGCGTGCGGTGCGCTTGCCACACGCGCTCGCGGTGCGCGATCCTTCGCCCCAGCGTGATCGTTGCGTCGGCGAGATAATAAAGCGGGAGCAGGAGCGCTGCAGCAAGGTTGCCGCGTCCGGCGACCATCAGCATCAGCCAGCCTAGCAAGAGACCGATCGGCAGGCTGCCGACATCGCCGAGAAACAGTCGCGCGACGGGCCGGTTGAACGGCGCAAAGCCAATGATCGCGCCGAGCAGCGCGCCCGCGACCAGAATGGCATGGGGCGGTGCGCCGTCCGCCGCTCCGACCAGAATGACCCCCGCCGTGATCGGCACGACCTCGGCGACCGTCATCCAGTCGATGCCGTCCATGAAGTTGACGAGGTTGACGAACCAGACGCCGCCGAGCACCAGCACCGCGCGCTCGACCACGCGTGGCAGTTGCGGCACCACGTTGAAGTCGTCCGGCAGTGCCGCGATCACGAGACCAACCGCGACGATCTGGATCAGCAGGCGCGGCGCGGCGCCAAGCGTGCGGATGTCGTCGACCGCACCGATCAGCGCCAGCATCACCGACGCCGCGCTGAGCGCGAGCCACTCGCCCCTTCCGGCGAGCCCCGAGTGTGCGATCAGCGCGCCAAGCCAGGCAGCGATCAGCGCCGCCGCCACCACGGCGATGCCGCCGCCCTGCGGCGTCGGGAGCGTGTGCGAGGAGCGGGCGTTCGGCCGCGCGATCGCGTAGCGCGCAAATGCCGGACGCAGTGCGACGATCAGTCCCGCGCTCAAGCCCGCCGCGACGACGAGCACAAGAACGAGAACGCTCCACGACATTTCGGTTGCGGCGTCCCCCAAAAAGCCTCCTCCGTCGCCAGCGCGCAATTTTTAAGCTAAAGCCAGCCTTTCGTCGATCCGTCGGGCGCTGATGCCCAAACTTCTTTATCTCGTCACCGAGGACTGGTTTTTCGTCTCCCATTTCCTCCCGATGGCGCGCGCGGCGCGTGCGGCCGGTTTTGAAGTTGTGGTCGCGACGCGCGTCCGCGACCACGCAGCGCGGATCGAGGCTGAAGGCTGCCGGGTCGTGCCGCTGGAAGGCGAGCGGCGCAGCCTCGGGATCGCCGAGGCGCTGCGCGGCTTTGTCCGCATCGTTTCGATCGTGCGCGCCGAGCGTCCCGACGTCGTGCATTGCATCGCGCTGCGCATGGTGGCGCTCGGCGGACTTGCGGCGCGGATCGGCGGTGCGAAGCGGCTGGTGCTCGCGCCGACCGGGCTTGGGCTGCTGTGGAGCGAGGAGAGTCCCGTCAATCGCTTTGCGCGCGCCGTATTGCGCGTGGTGATTGGGACATGGCTGCGTGGCCCGCAGACGCGCTATCTGTTCGAGAACACCGACGATCCGAAGCGAATTCGGGCTTGGAGAATTCGCCGCCGTGACCATCGTACCCGGCGCGGCGTCGGACCCGGATGACTATCCGGTCACGCCCGAGCCTGCCGCGCCGCCGCTGCAGCGTCGCCGTGGTCGCGCGCATGATCGAGGGCAAGGGCATCGCGGATGCGGTTGCGGCGGTGACAGCGCGCGCGCGCGCTCGGTGCGCCGGTCGAACTCGATCTCTACGGCTCGCCCGATCCATCGAACCGGCGTTCCTGCTCGGAAGACGACCTGAACAGATGGTCCGCAGAGCCGGGCATCCGCTGGCTCGGGCCGCACCGCCGACGTCGCCCGAGGTCTGGCGCACCCATCACGTCGCGATGCTGCTGACCTGGTATCGCGAGGGTGTGCCGCGCAGCCTGATCGAGGCGGCAGCGAGCGGACGCCCGATCATCACGACCGATTCGCCCGGCTGCCGCGATCTGGTACGCGACCGCCGCGAGGGCATGCTGGTGCCGTTGCGCGACACGCGAGGCCGCCGCGCGCGCGCTGGTGGAGCTGGCGGGCGATCCAGACCTGCGGGCGCAGCTTGGCGCGGCAGCGCACGCCCGCTTTGCGGACCGTATTCACCGAAGCTGCGGTGCGCGCTGCAGTTACGACCGTTTATAGTGGATTTCGCCTGTAATCTATTGATTCAAAACGTGTTCAGGGCTAGGCCGAGAGTGCGGGTCGCCAGCTACCGGGCAGCGTGCTAGACGCTGATTTGGGACGAGCGAGCCGCCGTTGTGCGGTTGCGTGCGTGGGCTCATCGCCTGCGATAGTTTGTTGGGGATACGACGGTTTCATGAGTGCAGCCGCGAAAGACGTCCGCTTGGGCGTCATCGGCGTCGGCATCATGGGCAGCAATCATGCCCGTGTGCTCGCCGACCTGCCGGGCGTGAAGGTCGTCGGCATCGCCGATCCGGGCGCCGTCGCATCGCGCGCTGCTCGCGCAAGATCGTCGGCTGCGAGGCCTGCGACGACGCCGAGGCGTTGCTCGACCTCGGCATCGATGCGGCCGTCATCGCGGCTCCGACCCACCTGCACCACGACATCGCGCTCGCCTGCATCAAGCGCGGCGTGCATGTGCTGGTCGAGAAGCCGATCGCCTCGAACGTCGAGGAAGGCCGCGCGATCGTCGCGGCCGCCGAGCGCGCCGGCGTGACGCTGATGGTCGGCCACGTCGAGCGCTTCAATCCGGCCGTGCAGGCGATCAAGGACGCGATCAAGGGCGAGGACATCCTCTCGATCGCGATCACGCGGGTCGGACCGTTCCCGCCGCGCATGTCGAATGTCGGCGTGGTGATCGATCTCGCGGTGCACGACATCGACCTGATCCGCTGGTTCACCGATTCCGAGATCGTCGAGGTGCAGCCGCAGCTCAAGAGCGCGGTTGCCGAGCGCGAGGACATCGCGCTGCTGCAGTTCCGCACCGCCTCGGGCGTGCTGGCGCAGATCAACACCAACTGGCTGACGCCGTTCAAGACGCGCACCGTGCACATCGCGACGCGCAAGAAATACCTGATCGCCGATCTGCTGACCCGGCAGGTCACCGAGTGCTTCGGCTTCCAGCCCGACGGCAGCTATTCGATGCGGCACCTCTCGGTCGGCCACGCCGAGCCGCTGCGCTCCGAGCTGTTCGCCTTCGTCAAGGCGATCCGCGACGGCGAGCCGCCGCGCGGTCACCGGCGCCGAGGGCGTCGCCAGCCTCGAGGTCGCGATGCGCTGCCTGCAGGGCGGCGATGGCGGCGGCGCCGCGCGCGGCCGCCGCCGCGTCGTCGGCTGATACCCGCTCCTGATCTCGGATATCCGGATGAACCAGCACGCCCGCATCGATCACGCGCCGATCCCGTTCATCGACGTGGCGGCGCAGCGCCGCCGTCTCGGGACGCGCATCGACGACGCGGTGAGGCGCGTGATGGACCATTGCCAGTTCATCAACGGGCCCGAGGTCGTCGCGCTCGAGAAGGATCTCGCGGCGTTCTGCGGCGCGCGCCATGCGCTCGGCGTCGCGAGCGGCACCGACGCGCTGGTGCTGGTGATGATGGCCAAGGGCATCGGGCGCGGCGACGCGGTGATCTGCCCGTCCTTCACCTACGCGGCCTCGCCGGAGGCGGTCGCGCTGACCGGCGCGACGCCGGTGTTCTGCGAGGTGGACGAGACGACGTTCAACATCGATCCGGCCGGCGATCGAGCGCGCGGTCGCGGCCGCCAGGAAGGCCGGGCTCAAGCCGAAGGCGCTGATGACGGTCGACCTGTTCGGCTTGCCGGCCGACTATGACGGCGATCAACGCCGGTCGCCGAGCAACACGGCCTCTATGTCATCGACGATGCCGCGCAGGCATTCGGCGCCGACCTCAAGGGCCGCAAGATCGGAACGCTCGCGCCCGTCACCACGACCAGCTTCTTTCCGGCAAAGCCGCTCGGCTGCTACGGCGACGGCGGCGCGATCTTCACCGATGATGACGCACTCGCCGATCATGATCCGCAGCCTGCGCAATCACGGGCAGGGCACCGACCGCTACGACAACGTCCGCGTCGGCATGACCGGCCGGCTCGACACGATCCAGGCCGCGGTGCTGATCGAGAAGCTGAAGATCTTCCCCGAGGAGATCGCGGCGCGGGAGCGCATCGCGCGAGCGCTACAACGCGAAGCTCGCCGACGTCGTACGCGTGCCGCATGTCTCGAACGAGCATCGGCTGCGTCTGGGCGCAGTACACCGATCCGGGTCGCCGGCGGGCGGCGCGATGCGCTCGCGGAGGCGCTCGCGCGCGCAAGGCGTCCCGACCGCGCAATACTATCCCGACGCCCGCGCATCGGCAGGGCGCCTATCGGGACTATCCGGTTGCCGATGGCGGCCTCGCGGTGACCGACAAGCTCGCCGGCGAGGTCATCAGCCTGCCGATGCACGCCTATCTCGACGAGCCGACCCAGGACCGCATCGTCGCGGCGGTGCGCGGCGCGCTTGCGCAGTAACTGCGGTATCGTGTCCCGCGTCATGTCTGCGCGGGACTGAGTCGTGATCAATCGCATCCTCACCGTCGGCGGTCTGACGCTGCTCTCGCGCGTCACCGGCTTCCTGCGCGACATCGTGATGGCGGCCGTGCTTGGCGCCGGGCCCGTCGCGGATGCGTTCCTCGTCGCGTTCCGCCTGCCGAACCATTTCCGCGCGATCTTCGCCGAAGGCGCGTTCGCGGCTGCCTTCGTGCCGGCCTATGCGCGCATCCGCACGCAGGGTGGGGCGGATGCCGCGAAACTGTTCGGCGACCGCATCTTCACGCTGCTGCTCGCGAGCCAGATCGTGCTGCTCGCCCTTGCGCTGCTGTTCACCCCGGCAGTGATCGAGCTGCTCGCGCCGGGATTTCGCAACGATCCGACGCGCTTCGGTCTCGCGGTCGACGCTCACCCGCATCACGTTCCCGTATCTGCTGCTGATGACGCTGGTGACGCTCTATTCCGGCATCCTCAATTCGGTCGGCCGGTTTGCCACCGCCGCCGCCGCGCCGATCCTGCTCAACCTCACAATGGTTGCCACGCTGCTCACGCCGCCTTCTTCCCGACTCCCGGCCACGCGGCCGCGTGGGGCGTGCTGATCGCGGGCGTGTTCGAAGTGCTGTTAGTCGGCGGAGCCGCGATGCGCGCCGATGTGCATGACGACGCTGCGCGAGCCGCATCTCGACGCGGACGTGAAGCGCTTCTTCAAAGCGCTCGGTCCCGCGACAGTCGGCTCGGCCGGCGTGCAGCTTGCGCTGTTCGCCGACACGATCATCGCGAGCTTCCTCGCGGCGGGCGCGCTATCGGCGCTCTATTACGCTGATCGGCTCTACCAGCTGCCAGGCGGCGTGATCGGCATTGCGGTTGGCACCGTGCTGCTGCCCGAAATGGCGCGGCGCATCGCCGCCAACGATCACGAGGGCGCGCGGCTCGCGCAGGAGCGCGCCATCGCGTTCACGCTGCTGCTCGCCATTCCCTGCGTGGCGGCGTTTCCTGGTGGTGCCGGACCTGATCATGCGAGCGCTGTTCATGCGCGGAAAATTCACCGCCGAGGATGCGCAGGCCGCCGCCATGACGCTTGCGGCCTATACCGATCGGGCTCATTCCGTTCGTGCTGATGCGCAGCGTCGTCTCGACATTTCTGGCGCGCGGCGACACGCGCGACACCGGTGAAGGCCGCGCTCTCCGCCGCCGGCGTCAACATCGCGTTCAAGATCGCGTTCCTTTATTTCACGACGCTGGCGCAGGTCGGGCTGGCGCTCGCCACGTCCATTCGGCGCCTGGATCAATTTCGCGCTGATCGTGTGGTTCGGGCTGCGCGCCGGTTTCATCAGCTTCGATGGCGCATTCAAGCGCGCCGTGCTCAAGCTCGATCCTTGCGGGCCTTGCCCTCTACGTCGTGCTGTGGGTCGCGCAATGGCCCGTTCTCGCGCTCGCAGCGGGGCTGCCGGCGCACAATGTCACCGCTTTGGCGCTGCTCGCCTTCCTCGGCGCGTTGATTTACGGCGCGGCGATTCTTGGTCTGTTCGGCAAGGCATGGCTTGCGTCGTTCTGGCGCATGCCGCCCGAGATCACGCCGCCTTCTTCGTCCGTTCTTCCGGCACCAGAGTGAAGCTTCGCGGCTTGCCGAGCCGCAGCACGTCGATCTCCACGGCGTGGCCGATGCGCTCGCCAGTGAGCAGGCGGATGAGGTCGTCGGCGCCGGTTACCGGCTCACCGCCGAGAGCCACGATCATGTCGCCGGTTAGCAGACCCGCGCGGTTCGCCGGACTGCCCGGCTCCGACGCGGTGATCGTCGCGGCCGAACCCTGCGTAGTCCGTCGGACAACTGCATCCGCCGCGGAATGGTGGTCTGCTGTGCCGAGATGCCGATATAGGCGCGCCGAACCCGACCGTGTCGCACCAGTTCGCCCAGCACGAAGTTCGCCGTGTTGGCGGCGACCGCAAAACAGATGCCCTGCGCGCCCTGGATGATGGCGGTGTTCACGCCGATCACTTCGCCACGCGAGGAGACCAGTGGCCCGCCGGAATTGCCCGGGTTGAGCGCCGCATCGGTCTGGATGACGTCATCGATCAGCCGCCCGGATGCGGGCGCGCAGCGAGCGGCCGAGCGCCGAGACGACGCCAGCCGTCACGGTCGATTCGAAGCCGAGCGGATTGCCGATCGCGACCGACAAGCTGGCCGCGTCGCAGCAGCTTCGAATCGCCGAGCCGGGCGGCCGGCAGGGTGACCGGGGCATCGACCCGCACCAGCGCCAAGTCGGTATCCGGGTCGTCGCCGACGACGCGCGCGGTCAGGCTGCGGCCTTCGGTGGTCATCAGTTCGACCCGTGCGGCGCCGCCGACCACATGACTGTTGGTCAGCACAAGACCGTCCGGCGCGACGATCACGCCCGAGCCGGAGCCCGCGCGTGTGGCGTTGCTGCCGTGCCAGACGTCGATGCGCACCACCGCCGGACCGACGCGGTCGACCACGTCGGTGATCGCCTGCGAATAGGCGTCGAGCAGCGGCAGTATCGTCCGGCGGCACGGCGGCGCGACAGATCGGCGGCCGCCGTCTCGGTGTGTTCGTCGAGGATGAAATCCGAGGTCGCGAATCAAGCATGGCTGTCCGGGGGTTTTGACTTGCGATTCGTTGCCAGATATGGGGTGCGGGGCGACGCCGCAAAAGGCCGGCTCCGTTGCCGGCCACGATCGCGTGACAACTGTCCGGCGCTCTGGCGGCCGGGCAGGGCGGCTCATAAATCAGGGGCGGGTGGTACAATTCATGCCGAGATATCCGGCGCGAGTCGCTTGCCTATTGGTCTGCTGCTTGCACTCGCAGGGTGCGGTGAAGGTGCGCCAAAGCAGGCCGCGCCTCCGCCGCCGCCGCCGTGACTGTTGCCAAGCCGACCAGGCAGACCGTGACCGACTACGACGAGTATGTCGGACGCTTCGTCGCGGTCGACATGGTCGAGGTCCGGGCGCGCGTCTCCGGGTATCTGGAAAAAATCGAGTTCCAGGACGGACAGATCGTCAAGCAGGGCGATCCGCTGTTCACGATCGACCAGCGCCCGTTCGAGACGACGGTAGCGCAGACGCGCGCGCAGCTTGCGCAGGCGCGCGCCAACCTGGCGTTTGCCGAGAGCCGATCTGGCGCGCGGCTCGCAGCTTGTGCGCGACAAGACCATCACCGAGCAGACCTTCGACCAGCGCACGCAGGCCAAGCGCGTCGCCGAGGCTTCGGTCGCCGCGCAGGAGGCGGCCGTGCGGCAGGCCGAACTCGATCTGCAGTTCACCGAACTGAAGGCGCCGGTCGCGGGCCGCATCGGCGACCGGCGCGTGTCGCCCGGCAACCTCGTGACCGGCGGCACCGGCGGCAATACCACGCTGCTCGCCACGATCGTGTCGATCGACCCGATGCGCTTCGAGTTCACCTTCGATGAGGCCTCGTACCTGCGCTACGAGCGCATCGCGCGGCGCGGCTGCGGACGCCGCGAGCCGCGGCAAGGGTGTGAAGGTCTCGCTTCGTCTGATCGACGAGCCGGATTTCGCGCACGAGGGCACGGTCGATTTCGTCGACAACGTCGATCGACCGCGCCAGCGGCACGATCCGCGGCCGCGCGCAGATTCCCGAATCCGAAAGGCCTGTTCACGCCGGGCATGTTCGCCCGCGTGCGCGTGCCGGGTTCGTTGCCCTATGACGCGCTGCTGGTGCCGGATGCGGCCATCGCCAGCGAGCAGGTGCGCAAATACGTGATGGTGGTCGGCGCCGACAACACGGTGACGCCGAAATACGTCACGCTCGGCCAACTGGTCGGACAACCTGCGCGTGATCAAGGATGGCCTCTCGGCCGATGACAGTATCGTGGTCAACGGCCTTGCGCGTATCCGCCCGAACATCAAGGTGACGCCGCAGGAGCAGGGCGCGCCGCCCGCCGCGCCGGCGCCGCAGGCGAAGAATTAAGCCGCCGCCATGAGGATTTCGCATTTCTTCATCGACCGGCCGATCTTCGCCTCGGTGATCGCGATCGTGATCATCATTCTGGGCGGCGTCGCCTACTCGCGCCTCCCGGTCGCGCAGTATCCCGAGATCGCGCCGCCGACGATCAACGTGTCCGGCCAGTATCCCGGCGCAAGCGCCGAGACCGTCGCCGAAACCGTGGTCGCGCCGATCGAGCAGCAGATCAACGGCGTGGAGGGGATGCTCTACATCTCCTCCAATTCGACCGCCGACGGGCGCTTCTCGATCGCGGTCACCTTCGATCTCGGCACCAACCTCGATACCGCGCAGGTGCAGGTGCAGAACCGCGTCGCGATCGCGCAGCCGCGCCTGCCGGTGCAGGTGCAGCAGATCGGCGTCACGGTTACAAAGAGCTCGCCCGACATCCTGATGGTGGTGAGCCTGTATTCGCCCGACAAGTCGCGCGACGCGCTCTACATTTCCAACTACGCCAACATCCAGATCAAGGATGTGCTCACGCGCGTCGACGGTGTCGGCTCGATCACGGTGTTCGGCAGCCGTGATTACGCGATGCAGGTCTGGCTCGACCCGAACCGGCTGCAATCGCTCAATCTGACTGCGACCGACGTGACGCAGGCGCTCGCGGCGCAGAACATCCAGGTCGCGTCCGGCGTGCTGAACCAGCCGCCGGTTCCCAACCAGCTCGCGTTCCAGACCGCCATGCGCACGCTTGGCCGGCTTTCCGATCCGGACGAGTTCGGCAACATCGTCGTCAAGCAGACCGCGAACGCCGTGGTGAAGCTGCGCGATGTCGCGCGCATCGAACTGATCGCGCAGGACTACTCGTCCAACTCCTATCTCGACCGCAATGACTCGGTCGCGCTCGCGGTGTTCCAGCGGCCCGGCTCGAACGCGCTGACGACCGGCGACAACATCGTCAAGACGATGCAGGAGATCTCCAAGGACTTCCCGTCCGGCATCGAATATGGGCTGTTCTACAATCCGACCCAGTTCATCCAGCAGTCGGTGCGCGCCGTCGTCGAGACGATTTTCGAGGCGGTGCTGCTCGTCGTGCTCGTCATCATTCTGTTCCTGCAGACCTGGCGCGCGGCGGTCATCCCGCTGCTGGCGATCCCGATCTCGCTGATCGGCACATTCTTCACGATGAGCCTGTTCGGCTTTTCGCTGAATAATCTGTCGCTGTTCGGGCTCGTGCTCGCGATCGGCATCGTGGTCGATGACGCCATCGTCGTGGTCGAGAACGTCGAGCGCAACATCGCGGCCGGGCAATCGCCGCGCGACGCGGCGCGCACCACGATGGACGAGGTCGGCACCGCGCTGATCTCGATCGCGCTGGTGCTCTGCGCGGTGTTCGTGCCTTCGACCTTCATCACCGGCATTTCGGGTCAGTTCTATCGCCAGTTCGCGCTCACCATCGCGAGCGCCACGGTGATCTCGCTGGTCGATCTCGCTGACGCTCTCGCCCGCGATGTGCGCGCTGCTGCTCAAACGGCACGATCCGGCGCACAAGGATAGCTGGTGGGAGGTGCCGATCCACGGCTTCTTCCGCCTGTTCAATCGCAGCTTCGAGAAGTTCGCGAACGGCTACGGCTGGGTCGCCCGCAAGGTGGTGCGCCACGCCGTCATGATGGTGGTGATCTATCTCGCCATTCTGGCGGGCGGACTCACCGAATTCCGCCGCACGCCGCAGGGGTTCATCCCGCAGATCGACCGCGGCATCCTGATCCTTGCCTCGCAATTGCCGCCGGGCGCTTCACTGCAGCGCACCGACGACGTGATGCGGCGCGCCGCCGAGATGGTGCTGGCAACGCCGGGCGTTGCGCACGCCGTGAACGTGGTCGGCTTCTCCGGCGCGACCTTCACCAATGCGCCGAACGCGGGCGCGATGTTCATCGTGCTCGATCCGTTCGAGGAGCGCGCCAAGGATCCGGCGAAATCCGCGACCGCCAT
The DNA here is from genome assembly GCA_963757565.1 of uncultured Alphaproteobacteria bacterium. Taxonomy (GTDB): domain Bacteria; phylum Pseudomonadota; class Alphaproteobacteria; order Rhizobiales; family Xanthobacteraceae; genus PALSA-894. Next base: position 2,536,750 of record CAVWSB010000011.1, on the reverse strand, counting down.
TCAGAGCGCGTTGATGAAGAAGCTTTCCGCGGTCCAGGACGCGTTCCTGATCGTCGTGCTGCCGCCGCCGGTGTCCGGCATCGGCAACGCGGGGGGCTTCCGCATGATGGTGGAGGATCGCGGCGGCGCGGGGCTGCAGGCGTTGCAGCAGGCGGTCGGCGCGATGATGGGCCGCGCCGCGCAGACGGCGGGCGTGAGCCAGGTGTTCTCGCTGTTCGAGACGTCGACCCCGCAGCTCTATCTCGACATCGACCGCACCAAGGCGCAGCTGCTCGGCATCAACGTCGCCGACGTCTTCAGCGCGCTGCAGATTTACATCGGCTCGGCTTACGTCAACGACTTCAACCTGTTCGGCCGAACCTTCCGCGTGCAGGCGCAGGCGGACGCGAAATATCGTCTCGAACCGAAGGATGTGCTGCAACTGCGCGTGCGCAATTCGGCAGGCGAGACCGTGCCGCTCGGTTCGTTCACGACCGTGCGCGACATTTCCGGGCCGTATCGCGTGCCGCGCTACAACATCTATCCGGCGGCCGAACTCGACGGCAACGCGGCGCCCGGCTACAGCCAGGGCCAGGCGATCGAGATCATGCAGGGGCTCGCCGCACAGGTGCTTCCGCCGGGCTTCGCCTATGAGTGGACCACGCTCGCGTTCCAGCAGATCCGCGCGGGCGACACGGCGATGTTCGCCTTCGTGCTCGGCGTCGTCTTCGTGTTCCTGGTGCTCGCCGCCCAGTATGAGAGCCTGACGCTGCCGCTTGCCGTCATCCTCATCGTGCCGATGTGCCTGGTCGCGGCCATTCTCGGCGTCATCATCCGCGGGCAGGACAACAACATCCTGACGCAGGTCGGCTTCATCGTGCTGATCGCGCTGGCGGCGAAGAATGCGATCTTGATCGTGGAGTTCGCCAAGCAACTCGAGGATCAGGGCCGCGACCGCTTCGCCGCCGCGATTGAAGCCGCACGGCTCCGGCTGCGGCCGATCATCATGACGTCACTCGCCTTCATTCTCGGTGTGTTTCCGCTCGTCACCGCGATCGGCGCCGGCGCCGAGCTCCGCCGCGCGCTTGGCACCGCGGTGTTCTCCGGCATGATCGGCGTCACGGCATTCGGGCTGATCTTCACGCCGGTGTTCTACGTGGTGTGCCGCCGCATCGCCGGCATGAGCCTGCGGCGCAAGGCGGCGCCGGCACCGCACCCGGCCGAGTAGGTCGATGACCACGATCACCGCGGCCGAGCCGCCAAGCCTGATCCGGCTGCATTATCTTTGGTACGTCGCGGCAGCGCTGGGCGTGATGATGTTCGCGATCGTCAGCCGCAATCTCTGGTTCCTCAACTGGGTGCATGTGTTCGCCGGACTTCTGTGGACCGGCATCGACCTGTTCATGGGATTCATTCTCGGGCCGATCCTGCGCCAGGTCGATTTGCCGGCGCGGCGCGCGATCCTGCTGCGGCTGATCCCGCGCACGCTGTTCCTGATGCCGACGCTCGCGACCATCACCGCGACCAGCGGCTGGTATCTGGCGCAGGCGCGCGGCTTCACCGAGTTGCCATGGCCGGAATACGGCTGGGTCGCCGCCGCGCTCGTGCTCGTCACTGCGATGACAGTGCAGGGGATGGGCTATCTGCTGCCGACCAATTTGCGGGTGTGTTGGGAACTGCAGAAGCCGCGTGCCCGATGTCGCGCGGATCGGCCGGCTGATGCGCAGCTTCTTCCTGGTGATCGCCGCGCAAGGGGTCATGCAGGTGACGATCATCGTCATCATGGCGCGCTTCGTGACCGGCATTTGAACGGCTGCCGCCTGCGGCAAACGCGCGCATCCCGCCCATCGCTTCACCTAATCGTGATCCGTGTGCCGCTCGCCCGGCGCGGAATTTTGGAGGAATAACAAATTCGGACCGGGGTTATCCGGAGAGCCGGCACAAGCCCGCTCGAACCTGGGGGAGAACGCTTGATGATCCGTACTGTGCTCGCCGTCGCCGCCATTGCAATCGGCATCACAGCCGTTGCGGCCCAATCCGATCCGATCGCGGCGCGTAAGGCGCTGATGAAAGGCGTCGGCGATCAGACCAAGACCGGCGGTCAGATGGCGAAGGGCGAGGTGCCCTACGACCAGACCAAGGCACAGGCGATCCTTACGACCTATTCGGACGCCGCCGCAAAGATGCCGTCGCTGTTTCCCGACAATTCCAAGACCGGCGGCGACACCGCGGCGCTTCCGGCGGTCTGGACCGGCAAGGAGGACTTCGACGCCAAGTTCGCGAAATTCGGCGCGGATGCCAAGGCCGCGCAGGCGACTGTGAAGGATCTCGACAGCTTCAAGGCGTCGTTCTCCGGCATCACCAAGAACTGCGGCGGTTGCCACGAGACCTATCGCGCCAAGAAGAGCTGAACACTTACCCACTGTGACGAAGGGCGGCCGTTTCGACGCGCCGCCCTTCGGCTTTTGTGACTGATGGCGACAGCCTAGACTAGGAGCCGGGAGGAGAACGGATGCTGCGCAAGCTGATCCTGCTCGCCGTCGCCGGCGCCATCGTTGCGGCTGCGGTGTTCTGGTTCGTCACCGTTCCGGTAACCGTACCGGCGAGTGCACTTCCCGCCCGCACGCCTGACGCCGCGAATGGACGCGAGATGTTTTATGCAGGCGGCTGTGCGGCTTGCCATGCGACGCCCGGGCAGGACGATAGGACGCGGCTCGGCGGCGGGCTCGCGCTTAAATCGCCGTTCGGCACATTCTATGTCCCGAACATTTCACCCGACCCGAACGACGGCCTCGGAAAATGGAGTGAAGTCGACTTCGTTACCGCGATGACCAAAGGCACGTCGCCGGCCGGGCGGCATTATTTCCCGGCCTTTCCGTACACGTCGTATCAACACATGCGCCTCGATGACGTGCGCGATCTCTTCGCGCATCTGAAAACGCTGCCTGCCGTGCAGGGCAGGGTGCGCGACCACGATGTGCCATTCCCGTTCAATGTGAGGCGGCTCGTCGGTGGCTGGAAACTCCTGTTTCTGGACGGCAAGCCGTTCGAGCCGGATGCCTCGAAGTCCGCACCGTGGAATCGCGGCGCGTATTTGGTGAACGGTCCGGGCCACTGCGCCGAATGCCATTCGCCGCGCAATGCGCTCGGCGGCATCGTCGCGGCGCAGCGCTTCGCGGGCGGTCCGAATCCGGAAGGCGAGGGATGGGTGCCGAACATCACGCAGCAGGGGCTCGGCGAGTATTCCGAAAAGGACATCGAGTATTTGCTCGAGACCGGCAACACGCCGGAGGGCGACTCGGTCGGCGGGTCGATGACGGCGGTGATCCGCAACACCTCTCAGCTTGTTCCCGCAGACCGCGCCGCGATGGCGACCTACATCAAGTCGCTGCCGCCGGTGCAGGGCCCGAAGAAGCCTGCGAAGAAGTAGGCGGATTCGCGGCGCGTCGGGTGGGCCTGCGGCGCCGCCCGCGTTAGGGTGCGGCGCACCCGGGCTCGAACCTTCTCGCATGAACCGCAACATCCTCAAGGCCGTTCTGCTCAAGCTTACGTCGGCGCTCATGTTTTCCATCATGGCGGCGTTCGTGCGCTACGTCAGCGATGTGACGCCGGTCGGCGAGGTCGTGTTTTGCCGCTCGTTCTTCGCGGTCATTCCCGTGATGATCATCTACGCCTGGCGCGGCGAACTTGCGGCGGCGTTCCGCACGTCGCGTCCGTTCGGGCATTTCGGGCGCGGCATGATCAGCGTCGCCGGCATGTTCTTCAATTTCGCCGCGCTTGCGCGCCTGCCGATCGTCGATGTCACCACCATCACGTTCGCCTCGCCGCTGATCACGGTGGCGCTGGCGGCGATCTTCCTGAAGGAGCGCGTCCGCATCTACCGTTGGAGCGCCGTCGGCGTTGGATTCATCGGGGTTGTTGTGATGCTCTGGCCGCATCTTGACGTGGCGCGATACACGACCGGCGCCACATCGGCCGCGACGCTTGGCGCGCTGCTCGCGTTGTTGAGCGCCTTCACCAATGCGGGGTCGGTGATACAGACCCGACGTTTGACCGACACCGAGACCACATCCTCCATCGTACTCTACTTCTCGCTGTTCTGCGCGCTCGGCGGCCTGCTGACCTTGCCGTTCGGCTGGATCGTGCCGAGCCTGCCGCAGCTTGGCGCGCTGGTGTGCCTCGGCGTATTTGGCGGGCTGTCGCACATTCTGCTGACCGAGAGCTATCGCTATGCGCCCGCCTCGCTGGTCGCGCCGCTGGATTACACGGCGCTCTTCTGGGCGTTCATCCTCGGCTACTGGTTCTTCGGCGAAGTGCCGACCGGCACGGTCTATATCGGCTCGGCGATCGTTGCCGGTTCAGGCCTGTTCGTGATCTGGCGCGAGCGCCAGCTTGGGCTCGAACGGGCGCGGGCGCGCGCCGCGGCCGGGCCACCCACCGGCACCTAAGGTTTGGCGATCAGCCGGTCAAAACGGCGACGATGCAGCGCGCCATCCAGCATGTCGTAATGCTGCGGCACCATCAGGCGCGGATTGAGTCGCTGCGCTTTCTCGATGCTGTCCGGCATCAGCTCCGGCGCACTGTTCAGGATTGGCGGCGGCAAGTGCACGTTGAAGAAATAGCTCGCGAACAGGTCGCCGCTGAACAGAAGATCGTGCTTGGGCGCATAGAGGCCGCAATGCCCCAACGTGTGTCCGGGCAGGTGCACCACGCGCAGGCCGCCCCAGAACGGCAGTTCGTCGCCATCGGCGATCGGCACATCGATCTGCACGGGCCGGCCGTTGCGAAACAGCGTGCGCCCGGCGCGCTCCAGCCGTCCGCACCATGCGTTTACGCCGGCATAAGGATAGGTGCCATCGATGTAGGCCTGTTCGGCTGGGTGCGCATAAATGGGAGCTCCGCACCAGCCCTTGGCCCAAGCCAGATTTCCGGCGTGATCGAGATGCCCGTGCGTGAGAAGGATCGCCTTGATATCGTCGGGCCGAAGTCCCAGTCCCCGCATACGCCTTTGAATAAGCCAAGGCTCGCCGACGAGGCCGGTATCGAGCAGCACAGCGTTCCGCCGCGCGTCGACCAACAGGTGGCAGACGCCCATAACGCCGCGGATGCTGTGGATGCCGGGGTAGCCCATCGCGCCCGGACGGTTGCGCCGATGTGGCGCGAAACTGTGGCGCTATCCGAACGCCTTGAACGTAATGATCGTGCGGGTGTCCTGGATGCCCGGGATCACCTGGACCTTTTCATTCACGAAATGGCCGATGTCGGTTGAGTCCTCGACATAGAATTTGCAGAGAAGGTCGAAGTCGCCCGCCGTGGAATAGACTTCCGACGCGATCTCGGCATCCGCAATGGCGTTCGCCACCTCATAGGACTTACCCAGATGGCACTTTATCTGCACGAAAAACGGTACCATCCGACGGTCTCCTGAACGGCTTGCGCCAATCCAGCAAAATCGGCGGGTCATGGCAAGTTGCAGTGCATGATCATGCGCCGAAAAGGTCCATCCGCGACGATCAACGGATCGAGAGTTAGCGCGGGATCCGTTGAGCGATGCGAATTGATGTCGATTTTGCGGATGCCAGGCGCGCATCAGGGCGATTCGCCTGCGAATCATTTGGGTGCTGGTCTACTGACTTCGCCGGTGTGCTGGTATGTCCACGCGTAAATCTTATCGAAGTTGACCTGCGCCGAATGCATTTTTACGTGTATTTGAACTGCAACGTGTCATCGCAGTATCGAAATTTGGCTACGTCCACTATCTTCTGATTCCGTGCCCGGAGGATGAATGGCGGACGTTTTCGACCTGATTACCGCGCAGCTTGATAACCCAGATGCGCAATGGAGCTTGGGCACGTTCGGCGCGATCGCGGAATTCATGCGCGACGCAGACGAGCCGGTTGAGTTTGCACGCGGCGAGACCTCGATCGGTGTGGTGACGCCGCGCGGCGGCATCAGGCTTCTGGCACATCCTGAAATTCGCCCGTATGCGTTCGAGACGGTCACAACGCAGGCCTGGAGCCAGCGCGTGGCGTTCCTGCTGCCCGCTGCAAAAGCCACCATGAGTCGGCGCGTGGCTCTCACCGAGGTCGGGCCGGACACGGAGGCCTTGCGCGAGCAGGATCGTGGTGCGGTGCTGTTCGACCTCGGCATTGACGCGCTGCAGGTGGATTGCTGCATTCGCGTCAGCGATCCGAAGCTCGCCGCCGAGCTAAGGGCTCATGTCGGACGCTCGTTGTTCGAGGCTGGCAATCCCGCGATGGGTCTCATTCTTGTGCACAGTCCGGATCGCGTTTTCATCACGCGGGTTGGACGCGCCGAGGTCTATCAGGCGATTCCGCAACCCGGCGACAAGGCGCCGGAAGGACCGCACACCCACGTGCTGCCGAGGCTGCTCGCCCACCGGCGCACTCACGCGGCAACCGAGCCGATCCCGCGCGGCCTCGTCTCGTGCGCGCATCTCTATCCGCCGCATCCGCTCTACGACGCCTACACGCGCGCGCGTCCTTTCGACAACACGCGTTATGGTGCCTTCCAGCGTCTGCTGTCGCGTTATGGCGACATCGAGCACGTCAGGCTCAAGCGCAATGTCGTGAAGGCCGTCAACGCGGGGGCCGGACCGGAGGCAATCGCGATGCCGGATGATCGCTTCGGACAGGCCTCCATTCGCATCGCGCTGCGTCAGATCAAGGCGAGCGATGGGCCTTCGCACGCCCTGTCGGTTTGGTTTGCTGCCCATGACGGGCTCGGTGCCGGAATGGACGAGGAACCGGGCGCCTGACACCTTGAATGCTCCTCCGGGCGGGTCTAGCTTTCCTACGCAATCTCTATGGGGTGCCCGGTGTGTGCCGGGCTGAGAGGCAGCCGCCAACCCATCGAACCTGATCCGGGTCATGCCGGCGGAGGGAGTTGAGATGCGGGCGAGGCTTCCGCACATCACGGCCGATATCCTGGCGCGCCTGCGCGCGCGGGCCCCGCGGGTGCACTGCATCACCAATGCGGTCGCACAGGCGTTCACGGCGAACACGCTGCTCGCGGCGGGTGCCGTTCCGTCGATGACGCTGTCTGCGGACGAAATCGGCGCGTTCGTGGCGCGTGCCGACGCGCTGCTGGTCAATCTCGGAACGTTCGACGAAGAGCGCCGCGAGGCAACCGCGGCTGCGCTCAAGGTTGTGGAAGAAGAAGGCAAACCTTGGGTGCTGGATCCGGTTTTCATCGACCGTTCTGAGCCGCGCGCCGCGTATGCAAGATCGCTCATCGCTCAGAGACCACGCGCGATCCGGCTCAATCGCGCCGAGTTCGCGGTGCTCGCCGGTGCGGACGCGGACGACGCCACGCTGACGCGATACGCGCTGGATACGCTGGCCGTGATGGCGCTGACGGGCACGATCGACCGCGTCACCGACGGCACGCAGTCGGTGGCGATCGAGAATGGCCATCCGCTGATGGCGCGCGTGACCGCGATGGGATGCGCCGCCTCCGCCCTGGTTGCGGCATTCGTGGCAGTCGAAAGCGATCCGTTCGTGGCAAGTGCGGCGGCCTGTTTGTGTTTCGGTGTCGCAGGAGGGATTGCAGGCGAGCGCGCGAGCGGGCCGGGCAGCTTTCCCGCTGCGCTGCTCGATGCGCTGTACGCACTTGATGAAAAGACCTTGACCGAAAAGGCGAGGGTGACATGAAGGTCGATGTCCGGCTCAACGCCATCCTCGATCCAGAGCGCGCGAATGGCCGTCCGCTCGCCGAACTTGCCCGCATGGTTGTTGCGGGCGGTGCGACACTGATCCAGTTGCGCGACAAGCATGGCTCGACGCGGCACATGATCGAGGAAGCGCGCGCGATCAAGGCGGCGCTTGCCGGCACGGGCGTGCCGCTGGTGATCAACGACCGCGTCGATGTGGCGTTGGTTGCGCAAGCCGATGGGGTGCACGTCGGGCCGGACGATATGCGTGCCGAAGACGCGCGGCGGTTGCTTGGCCCGAATGCGATTATCGGCGTGTCGATCAAGACGGTGGCGATGGCAAACGCCGCGCCGCTCGATGTGATCGACTATGCTGGCATCGGCGGTGTCTATGCGACGACTTCGAAGAACAATCCGGATCCGCCGATCGGTGTTGAAGGCTTGCGCGCGATTGTCGCCGCGTTTTGCGCCGTGAACGCCGACATCCCCGTCTGCGCCATCGCCGGCATCGACCCCACCAACGCCCCGTCCGTCGTTGCGGCGGGGGCGGGGGGCGTGGCGGTGATCTCGGCGCTATCGGCGCAAAACGACCCGCAGGCGGCCGCGCGGCAACTGCGCGATATCGTCGACCGGGCATTGGCCGCGCGATGACCGCCATTGCGGCAACAATCGCGGGCTCGGACTCCGGCGGCGGCGCCGGCATCCAGGCCGACCTGAAAACCTTTTCGGCGCTGAACGTTTACGGCGCCAGCATCCTGACCGCGCTGACGGCGCAAAACACCCGCGGCGTCAGCGCCATCCACGACGTGCCGGCCGACTTCATCGCGGCGCAGATCGATGCCGTCTTCGCCGACCTGCCGGTGAATGCGGTGAAAATCGGCATGCTCTCCACCCCCGGCGCGATCGCCGCCGTCGCGGCCGGCCTCGACCGCCACCGGGCGCAAAACATCGTGCTCGACCCCGTGATGATCGCCACCTCGGGCGACCGGCTGCTTGCGCCCGACGCCGTCGACATCCTCAAGCGCGAGCTGATCCCGCGCGCGCTGGTCGTAACGCCGAACCTGCTCGAAGCCGCGGCCCTGCTCGATGCGCCGCTCGCCGGATCGGAAAGCGGCATGCGCGCGCAGGCCGAGAAGCTGCTCGCTCTCGGGCCCCACGCGGTTCTCATCAAGGGCGGGCACGCGGGCGGCGCGCGTGCGGTCGATCTCCTCGTCACGCGCGACGGGACGATGCGGCTCGTCGCGCCGCGCCACGAGACGCGCAACACGCACGGCACCGGCTGCACGCTCTCCGCAGCGCTCGCGGCCGGCCTCGCCAAGGGCCTGCCGCTCGACGAGGCGGCGGCGGACGCGAAAGCCTACGTCACCGCCGCGATCGAGGCCGCGGACGAACTCACCATCGGGCAGGGGCGCGGGCCCGTGCATCACTTTCACGCCTGGTGGTAGGAGGCGCCGCATGATCACCCGCCGCACCCTCGTCCGCGCCGCCGCCCCCGCGGCCGCCGCAACGCTCGCCGCGCCCTCCGTCGTGCGCGCGCAAAGCAAACGCTGGCGCATGGTCACCTCCTGGCCGAAGCGCCTGCCCGGGCCCGGCCAGTCGGCCGAGCGCGTCGCCGAGCGCATCGCCACGCTCTCCGCCGGCCGCCTCGCCATCACGGTGCACGCCGCCGGCGAAATCACGCCCGCCTTCGAGGTGCTCGACGCGGTCGGCGGCGGCGTCGCCGAGATGGGCCACACGGCATCGTTCTACTGGCAGGGCAAGATGCCGGCCGCGGCGTATTTCACCACCGTGCCGTTCGGGCTGACGCCGGCCGAGCACGTCGCCTGGGTCGAGGCCGGCGGCGGGCAGGCGCTGTGGGACGCGCTTTACGCGCCGTTCGGCGTCAAGCCGTTCATGGGCGGCAACACCGGCGTGTGCATGGGCGGCTGGTTTCGCCGCGCGATCGGCTCGGCGGACGATTTGCGCGGGCTGAAGATCCGTTCGCTCGGGCTCGGCGGCGAGGTCTATCGGCGGCTCGGCGCGACGCCGCAGACGACGCCGCCCGCCGAAATCCTCACCTCGCTGCAATCCGGCGTGCTGGACGCGGCCGAATTTGTCGGCCCCGGCACGGACATTTCGCTCGGGCTCTATCGGGTGGCGCCGCTCTATTACGGCCCGGGCTTCAACAAGCCGAACGGCACGGGCGAATGCCTCGTGTCGCTCAAGGCATACGAAGCGCTCGACGCCGACCTCAAGGCGATCGTCGCGCACGCCTGCGCGGCGGAGGCGAGCTTTGCGCTCTCCGAAATGGAGCGGCTCAACGCGGAGGCGCTCCTGGCGCTCACCGGCCAGCACAACGTGCAGCTCAAGAGCTTCCCGGCCGATGTCGTGACGGCGGCGCGCAAGGTCGCGGCCGACGTGCTGGCCGAACTTGCGGGGCGCAGCGAGGCGGCCCGCACGGTGCACGACAGCTACGCGGCGTTCCGCGACCGCACCGCGCCGTGGTCGCGCGTGTCGATCAAGGCGCTGCTGGAGGCGAGGGAGGGGTAAGGGGCTCTCGTCATGGCCGGGCTTGACCCGGCCATCCACGTCTTTCTCTATGCCCTCAGGGAAAAAGCGTGATGCCAAGAAGGTCGTTCAAAATCGTCTGGGATGCGATCGAACCGACGCACGCGCAGGCCGCGAACATGAAGGCGCGCGCCGAAACGATGGTCGCAATTCAGGGCGCTGTCTCGAAATGGCGGCTCACGCAGGCCGCGACCGCGAAGCGGCTTGGACTGACGCAGCCGCGCCTGAATGATCTGCTGCGCGGTCGGATCAACAAGTTCAGTCTCGATGCGCTGATCAATATCGCGATGGCGGCGGGGCTTCGGGTTCGGGTCGAGGTGAAGGCCGCTTAGCGCGTCGCCGCGCAAGATGGCTGGAAATCGTCGCCAACGCCGAATGGCGTAATCCGGAGGATGTTAAGGCTGCTTATCCGAAAGCGAGCATCCTGAAAGGCGGCCGAGCCGTGTTCAACATCAAGGGCAACGATTTTCGGCTGATTGCCCGCCTGCAATACCCGGCTGCAGTCGTGGCGATCCGGTTTTTCCGGGACGCATGCGGAATACGATCAAGTTGATGCAGAGACAGTGTGATGGATGCAACCCTGATCCTGATCGATAGCGATGCCGAACTTGCGCGCGCGCGTGCGCTGGTTGACCGGCTTTGGGACTCGAACGCGCCCGCGGATGTTGCGCGCCTCGAAGCGCAGGCGCGCTTGATCGCTACTTACGAGGAGCGCAAATGGCCGCGACGGCGGCCGAGCACGGCCGATCTCATTCGCCATCTCATGGATCAGCACGGTCTCACGCCGACCGACATGGCGCCGATCCTCGGGACGGCGAGCCGTGTCAGTGAGGTCTTGCGCGGCAAGAAACAGCTCAGCATGGCGATGATCCAAAGGCTGCGCGCGCGCTTTCGGGTGCCGGCCGACGTGCTGATTCCACCGCCCAAGGCCACCGGCCGTCGTGCCGCGAAACGCGCGGCAGCCTGAGCGCGACGCGCCGAGCGCACGACAACGGCGCGGCCTTCCGCGACCGCACCGCGCCGTGGTGACGGGTGTCGATCAGGGCGGTGCTGGACGCGCGGGGGGTAGGATTTCGCTAAGTCATTATGTCACAAAGACAAAACAGGTGCCACGCGCGACGCGCTGCTGGCTTGAATATCCGATCTGCGCTATAGTCCTTCGATAAATCCTCGCGCGAATATCAGCCTGCCGGCGGGGCTCGCCTCCGAACTGGAAAAGGCGTTTTTTTGGTGGGAGCACGTCGGGACTGAGCCACGTTCTGACGCGCGTATTCTCGCGCAGGCGATGGACCTTGCCTCGTTTGAGAATGTCGTGCGCCTCGAAACGTCGCTGGGACCGGACCGCTTGGCGGATGCGATGCTCGGGGCCGAGCCCGGCTGGATCAGCGAGCGTTCATGGGAGTTCTGGCGGGGGCGCTTGAGCCGTGCGACGGGGCGAAGCATCCCCGATACGCCGCCGCAAAGAGCCTTCGATGCCGCGCGGCCTTGAGGCGCGAACGGATATCCTCCCCGCGGCGCAGCAGGAAATCTGGCCGTTGCTTGCGGCGGCGCCACGCTTGTCGTTCGTGCTGTACGGAGGAACCGCAGTCGCGCTTCACCTCGGGCACCGGACATCGATCGATTTCGACTTCTTCAATGCGGCACCACTCGACAAGGTCGGGATCGAAGTCGTCCTTCCCCTTCATGGCAGCCGCGAGCACGCTTCAGGAAGACCGCAACACGCTTGTCGTCGGCGCCACGATGCCGTCCGGTACGGTCAAGGTCTCGTTCTTCGGCAGGATCAGCATTGGACGCATCAACGCACCGCTGCGAACGAACGACGGAACGTTGCTGGTCGCCTCGCTGGAGGATTTGCTGGCGACAAAACTCAAGGCGACGCTGGATCGCGCCGAGGCCAAGGACTATCGCGACATCGCGGCGATGCTTTCGGCTGGCGTTTCGCTCGAACGCGCGCTTGGTGCCTTCAACGATGTACGGCAAGGACCCGGGCCTCGTTCTTCGCGCAATAGGTTTTTTCAAGGATGGCGATCTGCCCTCACTCGCGAACGATGATCAGGACATTCTCCGCGCCGCGCGGGATCGCGTGACGACGATTCCGGATGTTGTCGTGAGCGGCGGGTCACTCGCCTGAAGCAGCGAACAAGGCCTGGCAAGCGATGCGACGCGCAAGGGCTAATCCCTCCCCGAAGGGGAGGGTGGCCGCCGCGCAGCGGCGGTCGGGTGGGGCAGGGCAAATGAACACGACACGCTATTTTGAGGAGCAGGTCTTGCGCAAGCGCCCGTATATCAGGCGCGAATGGTGCGAACAGGTGCTCGGCGCTCCGATCCAGCGCGACGTTCAAAGCGACGGCCGCATTCGGTTCTGGGGCCGGATCATGGTTACAGGCGAGGCTCGACCGCGCTACCTCAGAGTTGTTCATTGGAGGACGGAGAGACGGTCCACAACGCGTTCTTCGACCGGAATTTCCGCGAGAGCCAGCCATGAAGCTGCATTATTACCCCGAGACAGACAGTCTCTATATCGAGCTCAGCAGCGCGCCGGGCGCCGAGACGCGTGAGGTCGCCGAGGGGCTCGTGGCTGATTTCGACAGTGCGGGCAACGTCGTTGGCCTCGATATCGATCACGCATCACGGAAGCTCGATCTTTCCAAGGTCGAGACGATCGCTCTGCCTCCGGTGCATGCCGCGGAGTGATGGCAGTCAGTAAATCGCCAGAATGCCATAGTCGACGCCGTTGATCGTCACCGTATCTCCCAGAATAAATTCCTTGACAGCGTGACGCTCCTCCGCTAGTCTTCCGGCATCCTCCACAATTCGGTTTCCATCATGCCCCCGCACAAACCCTCGGGCGCGTCCGCGCGCACGATCGCGCGTCGGAGCGCGCCGCGCATCACGGCCGCGCCGCCGCCGCGCGACGACGATCCTTTCGCCAAGAAGACCGGGCGGCGGCTCACGCACTACACGCCCGAATTCCTCGCCGAGGCGAAGCGGCGCATCGAGAATACGAAGCAAAGCACCACGTCGATCGCGAGCGATTTCGGCATCGACAAGAGCGTGCTCGGGCGTCTGGTGCGCCACTACGGCTGGGTGCGGCCGGCGGGCGCACTGCGCCTGCGCGGGCTTTCGCCGGTGATGCGGCTCGCCATGCAGGCGGATGAATTGGCGGGCGCTGCTTTACCTCCCCTTGAAAAGGGGAGGTCGGCGAGCGACGCGAGCCGGGTGGGGATCATCGAGACAGAAGCGACCCCCACCCCAACCCTCCCCCTTGCAGGGGGAGGGGGGAGCGAGACCGAGCGCGGGGATGGAGGACGCGCGCCGCCGCTCGACACCGCCGCGATCGCGCGGCTTGAAGCCGCGGTGCTCAAGGAGCTCTCCACCGTCGAGACGATGCGCGCGAGCCTCGGCGCCGAGCCGCTGCGGCCGGCCGATGCCGAGCGCACCGCGCGCACGCTCTCCGTTCTCACCGAAACGCTCGCCAAGCTGCGCCGCCTGCGCCTCGGCAGCACGCCGCAGGCCGACGACCATGACACCGACAGTGCCGACATCGATGACGTCCGTCGCGACCTTGCGCGCCGCATTGACGCGTTTGTCGCAAGCCGGGCTGACGGCGCCGGCGCTGGTGGCGCTGGGGACGGCGCCGACGCGCCGGCTCTCTGACGATTTCGCCGTGCTGGCGCACGCGCATCAGGAGCCGCCGCTTGCGGCCAACAATGGCGGGCCGTGGACCACATGGCTTGCGCTCGGCGGGCGTGGCGCCGGCAAGACGCGGCTCGGCGCCGAGTTTGTGCGCGCGCTGGCGCTGGGGATCGCGCCTTACGCCGATGCGCCGCACGGGCGCATCGCGCTGGTCGGCGAGAGCGAGCATGACGTGCGCGAGGTGATGATCGAGGGCGAGTCCGGCCTGATGCGGCTCGGCGCGTGGCGGCAGCGGCCGGTGTGGTCGCCCTCGCGGCGGCGGCTCGAATGGCAAAATGGCGCGATCGCGCAGGCGTTTTCCGCCGAGGACCCGGAGAGCCTGCGCGGGCCGCAGTTCGATGCCGCATGGTGCGACGAGCTCGCCAAATGGCGCAATGCGGAGGACGCGTTCGACATGCTGCAGTTCGGCCTGCGGCTGGGTGCGCGCCCGCGCCAGCTCATCACCACGACGCCGCGGCCGACCGCGCTGATCCGGCGGCTGATCGCCGACCCGCGCACCGCGGTGACGCGCGCGGCGACGCAGGCCAATGCGGCGCATCTCTCGCCCGCGTTTCTGGCCGAGGTGGTGGCGCGCTATGCCGGCACGCGGCTCGGCCGCCAGGAGATTTTGGGCGAGATCATCGAGGACCGCCTCGGCGCACTGTGGACCCGCGCCATGATCGAGGCGTGTCGCGTGACGGCGGCGCCGCCGCTTGCGCGCATCGTGGTCGGGATCGATCCGCCGGCGGGCGCGCGCGGGGGCGATGCGTGCGGCATCGTGGCGGCGGGGCGCGCGGAGGATGGCGCCGTCTATGTGCTGGAGGATGCGACCGTCGCGGGGCTGGCGCCTGCCGGCTGGGCCGCGCGCGCGGTCGCGCTCTATCGGCGGCTCGCGGCCGACACGCTGGTCGCCGAGGTGAACCAGGGCGGCGCGATGGTGCGCGCCGTGCTGCAGCAGGTCGATCCGGCGGTGCCGGTGAAGGCCGTGCATGCGACGCGCGGCAAGTGGCTGCGCGCCGAGCCGGTCGCCGCGATGTACGCGCAGGGGACCGTGCGCCACGCCGCGCCGTTCCCCGAACTGGAGGACCAGATGTGCGAATTCGCACCGTCGGGGCTCTCCGGCGGACGCTCGCCGGACCGGCTCGACGCGCTGGTGTGGGCGGTGACCGAACTGACCGGGCGGAGCGGGGCGGGGCCGCGCATCCGCGTGCTTGGGTGAGGAGAGGCAGAACTTTGGTTGCTGCGGGGAACGAACGCCGTGGCTGCGCACTTGTTCTCCGACATTCTCTTGCAGGCAGGGACTTCATGAGCACCACATCACAGGGTTACGCGGCACTCGACGAGGTCGCGCAGCGCGGCGCAGCGACGATCCGCGAGACGAAGGCGGTTTTCGGCGAGGTCACGTCCGACGCGCAGCGCAAAGGCCGCGAGGCGCGCGACAGCGTGCTCAACGCGATCCTCGACTCGGTCGAGAAGCGCCCCTACACGACGCTCGCAATCGCCGGCATGATCGGCTTTGCCTATGGGGCGCTGCGCCGCCGCTGACCGGCGGCGCTGCCCGCGTCGCGCCTCAGGACTTGAAGCGCACGACCTTCTGCTTCTGCTCGCCCAGGCCGGCAATGCCGAGCGTCACGACGTCGCCCGCTTTGAGGAATTGCGGCTCCGGCTTCATGCCGAGCCCGACGCCCGGCGGGGTGCCCGTGATGATGACGTCGCCCGGCTCCATCACGAAGAACTGCGAGCAGTACCAGACGATGTGCGCGGCGCTGAAGATCATGGTCTTGGTGCTGCCGCGCTGACGCTTTTCGCCGTTCACGTCGAGCCACATGTCGAGTTTCTGCACGTCCTTGATCTCGTCCTTGGTGACGAGCCACGGTCCGAGCGGCCCGAACGTCTCGCAGCCCTTGCCCTTGGTCCACTGGCCGCCGCGCTCGATCTGGAACGCGCGCTCGGACACGTCATTGGCAAGACACCAGCCGGCGACCGCATCGAGCGCGTCCTTCTTGGACAGGTAGCGCGCGCGGCTGCCGATCACGATCCCGAGCTCGATTTCCCAGTCGAGCTTGGTCGAGCCCTTCGGGATCATGGTGTCGTCGTTGGGCCCGACGATGCAGGTCGGCGCCTTCTGGAAGATAATCGGCTCCTTCGGCACCTGCGCGCCGGCTTCCGCCGCATGGTCCGCGTAGTTCAGTCCGATCGCGATGAAATGGCGCGTGCCGCCGACGCAGGGGCCGAGCCGCGTGCCGGCCTTCACGGACGGGAGCTTGGAAATGTCGGTCTTGCGGATTTTCGCGAGGCCCTTCGGCGAGAGTGTCTCGCCGGCGATGTCGGGCACGACTTTCGACAGGTCGCGGATCTTGCCGTCTTTGTCGACGATGCCGGGCTTTTCGCGCCCGGGCGCGCCGAAGCGAACGAGCTTCATGAGACGTTTCTCCCCTGAGGATGACTGAAGTGTGAGTGGCGGGTCCGGCGGACTATGCGTCGGCGCAACGGCGCGGGCAAGCGGGTATGATGGCGATCGGCGAGTCGGGGAGGGGCGAATGTTGATGATCGCGAAGGTGCTGGTGGCGCTGGTTGCAGCCGAGCACATCTATTTCCTGGTGCTTGAGATGTTTCTGTGGACGACGCCGGGCACGCGCGCGACATTCCGCATGAGCGCCGACCAGGCCGAGCACACCCGCGTGCTCGCCGCCAACCAGGGGCTCTACAACGGCTTCCTTGCGGCGGGGCTGATCTGGGCGCTGCTCGCGCCGCCTGCCTACGCGCCGCAACTCGCGCTGTACTTTCTCGCCTGCATGGTGATCGCAGGGCTTTACGGCGGCGCGACCGTCGGCAAGCGCATCTGGCTGGTACAGGCGCTCCCGGCAGCGATTGCGCTCGCCGCGGTACTGTTGATCTGGCTGCCGGCTCAGTCTCCGTGACCAGAACGGCGCCGGAGCGAAATATCGAATGGCGAACGATGACCGCACCAGGATCATTCCGCGGCGGACGCCGGAATCCGCGGCCATGCTGGCGAGCGTCAAGCGCGCGATGGCGCTCACCGCCAGTCTCAACCGGTTGACGTTCAACGATGCGGACGAAGTCCGTGCCTTGTTCAGCGAACTGATCGGCAAGACGGTGGACGACAGTTTCTTGTTGATCCCGCCATTCTTCACAACGGGCGGGACGGACATCACGGTCGGGCGCAATGTCTTCGTCAATCAGAACTGCACGTTCTACGATCTCGGCGGGCTCGACATTGCCGACGATGTCATGGTCGGGCCGAACGTGAGCCTCATCACGTCCGGCCATCCGGTCGAGCCGTCCCGGCGGCGCGACGTCACAATCGCGAAGCCGATCGTGATCGAACGAAATGTCTGGATCGCGGCCGGCGCGACGATCATCGGCGGGGTAACGGTGGGGGAAAACTCCGTCGTTGCGGCGGGCTCCGTGGTCACCAGAAACGTTCCGCGCAACACGCTGGTCGGAGGAAACCCGGCGCGCGTTATCCGCCGGATTGCCGACTAGGGGACGCGCCAAGGGCGTGTCTCAAGCCCGCGATCTTTCTCGCGTCCATCAGGTCGCCGCGCGCGCTAACGGGCCAGAAGAAAATCCACCAGCCGCTTGCCGGGCATGAAAAAGTATCCGCCGCCCCTGGTGGTGATGAAGGCCGGCATGGGCGAGAGCGTGATCGGGCCGTCGCGGCTCGGGATGGTGAAGTCGCACGCGCCTTTTTCGCCGTCGCCGAGAACCGGGTCTTTCTCGCACGCGAGGCCGTGGAATGACGGGCTCATCAGCCAGGTTTGCTGGACGAACTCGAATTGCCGTTCGATGTCGCCGTTCAAGCACATGAACATCAGCCCCTTCTTGTCACCATCCTTGTAACCGCGTCCGACCCGCATGATCCGGTGGCGGTTGGTGATGTCGATCTGGTCGCTCGAGCCCGGATCGAAACTGTCGCGCGGATTGGCGCGTCGGATATGTGCGCCGAACGGACAGCGCAACGCTTCCGGGTCTTCCGCGCCGAACAGGAAGTCATTGTCCGAGGTCTTGCGGTTCGGCAGGACGGCGATGCTCTTGTCCGGCTTGCCTGCGGCAGCGGTTGATACGGTGGCACTTGCGGTCACGGCCTGCGCGGCCGCAACCAGAGCCGTCTTGCTCACCGCCGCCTTCGCCGGTGCCTCGATCGCGGCCGAACGATTGGTGCGCGGCCGCGTCGTGTCGTTGAGTTGGGTCGCGCCGCGCTTTGCCGCATCCACCCGGCTCTCATAGGGATAGCGCATCACCGATGAGCCGTCCGGCCACCGGCCGATCAGCTTCGCCGCGATGAAATCGGAGGTGACGTTGTAGGGAGCGGGCAGGCGGCCCGCGAAGCGCTTTGCCTGCTGGTCGCAGTAATTGTGAAAGCTGTCCACGTCCTGCTCGAGCTGACGGATCACCAGGAAAGTGCCGTTGAACCCGAGATCGCGGTCGTTCTCCACCACGGTCTTGTCGAACCCGGTCACCGCTCCAACCAGCGGCAGCTGATTGTGCGGATCGGCCGTCGCCGGGAGCGTCGGTCCGGGCGGAATGTTGCCGCGATTGTCGGGATAGCCAAGGATGAATTCGCCGGGTTCGACCAGGTGGATCGGGTCGGCATTGCGCATGCCTTTGTAGGTGCCGCGGATCACCGGCTGCGAGATTCCGTCGACAAAGCCGAACGGCTCTTTCTTGTCGTCCGCCACCTTTTCGAGCGGAATTTCACGCGGCGGCGCCATGCCTTTTTCCAGGGCCGCATCAGTGACTTGCTTCGCCAATGCCGCAACCGCCGCTTCGGTGGTCCCATAGACAAGCAGCGCGGCGTCGGGCTGGGTGCGGCCCCAGGTCCAGCGCTCGGGTGCGTTCGGTCCGGTGTCGCCGAGGATGCGGGCGCGTGCCGGCGTGGTCATGCCGTCGAGGAATGCGAACGGAAATGTCGCCAGCCCTTCTTCCGGCATCCCCAGCCGCTTCAGGCCGCGTGCGCCGAGTGCGAGCGTGATCGCCGCTTCCTGTTTGGCCTCCAGGCGGCGGCCATCGTTGTAGGCGATATTGCCTTCAATGCCCTTCAGCCATGCGCGCGCGGCGTCGCCCCGGTCCGGCAGGTCGTCGAACAGCAGGCAGGTACCGTATTCAAGGAAACCGAGGCCGCCGAACACCAGACTCTGGATTTCGCTGCTGACGAGCTTCGAGGCCGGACGCGCCGCCGAGCCGAAGCGCGACAGCCAGAGAATCGCCTCGTCCTCGGTCATCGTGCCGGAGAGGCCGCGCCTGATCTCGGAATTGTTGCGGATGATGGTCGTGGTGAGGTGCGGGTATGCGCTGTACCAGAAGCGCGTCGGCACCATGCTCTGGCGCGCGTAACGCTTGAAGCGTTCGCCGTCTGTCGCGCCATCCTGGAAAAGGTTCTTTGCGCGCGGAAAGCCGACCGAGTTGGACCAGATGGCCGTCAAGCCGGCGTGTGCGCGCGTGATAAAATCCTCCAGATAGCTTTCCCAGCTCGAGTCGTAATTCGAGAAGAACAGCACATCGGGACTGCCCGGCGCCGTGACCCAGCGGGCAAAATGGATCGTGCCGATGTCGCTCAGGAACCCGGGGCGATAATAGCGCGCCGCGAATTCTCCCACGGCCCAGAACACCAGCCGCGAGGTGAACCATCGCAGCGCGCCCGGCTTGCGCTGGGTGATCGAGATCATGTGATTGTGCCGATAGCCGGCCTGGTTCTCGCGTTCGAACATGGCGGCATTGGTCGCATGAGGGACCACACGCTCTTCGAGCGAGTCGTTCGCTTCGGCGCGGCGCAACAGCCCGTAGCCGATCCCCAGCAGCAGAATGACGACCCAGACACCGGCCGACAGGGTGGTGGCAAAGCCGAATACGAACGCGCCAAATCTCCACCACAGGCCGTGCGGCCCAAGCGCTGTCAGAATTCCCGCGAGCAGGGCCGCCAGCAGCAACAGCGCGATGACAGGCCACAGGTAGGTCTTGATGAACGAGACGGCCAACTGAAAAGCAAAAGCCAGCAGGCTGGGCTGCTCGAACGGCACCGATGGCCGCGCCGGCGTGAAGAAGTCTTTTTCGTTTCCGAGCCGCGCGCGGATATCGGCGACGCGCTCAAGCGCGGTCATGTCGTCGCCCTGCTGGGCGAGCCTCCCCGCGATGAGCGATCCGAGCCGCGCTTCCTTCGCGACACGGCCAACCGTCAATCCCGGCGTGCCGGCAAACAGCGCGCCAGGACTTCCCATCCATCCATTCGCCGGCACGACGCAATGGCGTTTCATGTAGGCCAGCAGATCGCCTTCCTTCCAGTCGCTCGCGTGCGCGAAGACGGGTCGCAGGTGCGCGCCGATCTGGCGATCGATCCGCGCGAGCGCCTCGTCATCGGTCCCGTCGGCGGAAAATTCCAACACGATGTAGGCGCGTTTGCCGTCCTGCGACCTGATCGCGTGGAGGCTCGCGAAATGCGTGCCGCTCTCGCCGTCCTCGTGCTTGTCGAGCGCCGCGCGGATGTCCGGACGGGCGGGATTTCCCAACTGGTCGACCGCCGCTTCGGCATCCGCGACACGATCGAGCGCCAGCGGCGCGATGACGGTGACAAGGGCGTTGCTCATGGCGTCACCGGTCAAATCGCAGGGGGAGATGGGCGGGGAAGGGCCCGGCCCATTGCATCTTGCCGATCGACCCGATGCCGCGCCGCACGAGGGCGCCGACGAGTGCCGGAATCTGGAACGCGTTGACGACGCGACCCGCGCAGGGATGAAGCCCGGCGCCGAAATGCAGGTAGCCAGCCGCCGGGCGATCGGGGCGGAGGTATTGCGGATCGGGGAATACTTCGGCGTCGAGCATCGCGGCCTGTGTCCAGGCGAAAATGCGATCGCCTTGCTGGATTTTCGCATCGCCGAGTGTGGTGCCCGCCGCCGCCTTGCGCAGGACGAGAGGATTGTGCGGCCAGCGGCGCAGCGCCTCGCTGCACCAGCCCGCGAGCCGCGCATCGTCATCGACATCGGCCGCGACCTTCTTCGCCAGTTTCGCGTCTTTCGCGATCATGGTGACGATCTTGGCAACTGACGTCGCGGTCGTATCGATGCTGCCGACGAGCATGCCGCCCAATGTGCGGCGCACACCCTCGTCGTCGAGCGTTCCCGCCGCCATCAGGGCGCCCATCATGTCCGTGCCGAGGTCGCCGGAGGCGCGCCGGCGCCCGATCTCGGCGCTGAACCAGTCCTGCATCAATTTGCCCGCGCGGATCGCCCGCTGGCGGATCGCTTCGTCACCGTTCAGATTCAGGAACACGTGGCCGAAGACCGACCGCGCCACGTCCTTGAACGTTTGCTCGTCGGGTCCGCGAATGCCGAACAGGGCGGTCGCCGTGTGGGCGGCAATGGGCCGCGCGAAACCCTCGACGACATCGATCTCGCCGCCGGACTGCGCAACCCGTGCGGCGGCCTCTTCCTTCATCGTCTGTCGGATCGGCGCAAGATCGACTTTCGCGAGGGCCTGATAGAGCGCGCCGCGTTCGCGCACGAGTGTGGCGCTACGGTCCATGCCGAGGACGAACGGTCCGTTGACCTCGACGATGCGTTGCTCGTTGATCGGCGCGATCAGGAAATCGAGATCGCGGTGGAAGACCTCAAGGACATGGGCATGGCGCGCGACGATCACCGTTTCGCCAAAGCGGATCGGATCGCGCCAGGCGGCCGCAAGCTTCGCACCCAGGCGTGCGGCGAGACCGGGCAGCGCCGGCCCCGCGAGCAACGAGGCGAAAAAGCCGTTCGAGCCGGCAGGCGTCGCTATATCGCGCGAGGAATCAACGCCAGCGCTCATGTCAGCCCCCGAGGCCGAGGGAGGGTGGGCCTCCCTTCGGTTGCATGCTAGGATTATATAAACCGCAGAGTCCAGCGAGTTCCGTGTCGCGCCCGGCTACCGCTGCCGTGCCGCGATCACGCGACACCTGAAAACTGTGTGACGCGGCGCAGGGGGCGGGGTTCTCACGTGAAGTTTTCTTCACGTCGTCGCGTCGCGCGGAACGAAACGAGCGCATGCCCTGTTTTCCCGCCGACGCACACTCCGGACACGCGCAACAACAAGGAATCAAACCATGAAACTCGTCATCCTCGCGACCGCCGCCGCTGCCGCAACCGCGCTCGCGTTGACACCCGCGCTGGCGAAAACGAAGCACCACCGCATGCACCACTACAGCCAGATGCAAAGCGGCGGGATGCAGCAGAGCGGGATGCAGCAGAGCGGGATGCAGCAGAACGGCTGGAATAACGGCTGGAACGGCGGCGCGAACGCAGGCTACGGCGGCTGGAACAACGGTTATGGCGGGTGGAACAATGGCTGGAACAGCCGCAATGTTTCCGATCCGTCACTTGGACATCCGTCAGCGGGTGCGATTTCGCGCTACTCCGGCCGTTGCGTCGAGGACCTCGGCTACGGACGTTACGAGGCTTGCGGCTGGTAAGCCGAACGACCCCTCCTCACGATCCAAAATGCGCGGAGCCACGTGCGGCCCGCGCATTTTTTCTAGTGCATGCGGCGGGGACCGAGCGCCGCGACGTCACGAGTTTCGCCGCAGGCGACGCATTGCACCGTCCACACCTGGCGCCGCTTGAAACGCTGATGCGGCGTGATGCGCAGGATGCGCGTCGCGCCGCCGCATTTCTTGCAGCGCGGGCCGGCAAGGACTCTCAGGTTCTGTGCGCAGTTCATGCCCGCGAGGATGCGGGCAAAGCGCAAACTTGAATTTAATTCGCTCGTCGCGCGGGCGTCGGGAATTCCGCGTAACCGCGGCGCGTGGTGAACGGAGCGTGGCGTTCGATTTTTATTTTTGTCCGCAGATTCACGGACGCTAGCGCACAAGCTCCCGCATCGCGCTGTCCAGTCCCGCAATCGTGAGCGGATACATCCGGTTGCCCATCAACTGGCGGATCATGCGGATCGAGTAGGTGTAGTCCCACTGATCCTCGGGCACGGGATTGATCCAGACGCAGGCCGGGTAGGTGCGGGTGATGCGCTCGACCCAGACGCTGCCGGCTTCCTCGTTGAAGTGCTCGACCGAGCCGCCCGGCGCCGTGATCTCGTAAGGGCGACATCGAGGCATCGCCGACGATCACCACCTTGTAGTCGTGCGGGTACTTGTGCAGCACGTCCCAGGTCGGCGTCGTCTCCTGATAGCGGCGGCGGTTCTCCTTCCAGACTTTCTCGTACGGACAGTTGTGGAAGTAGAAGTGCGCGAGGTGCTTGAACTCGGCCTTCGTGGCCGAGAACAGCTCTTCGACCAGCTTGATGTGCCAGTCCATCGAGCCGCCGATGTCGAACAGCGCCAGCACCTTGATCGAGTTGTGCCGCTCGGGCCGCATGTGAATGTCGAGATAGCCCTTGTGCGCGGTGCCCTTGATGGTGTTGTCGAGATCGAACTCGTCCGGGCGCGCCGGTGCGGGCGAACTTGCGCAGGCGGCGCAGCGCGATCTTGATGTTGCGGGTGCCGAGTTCGACGGAGTCGTCGAGGTCCTTGAATTCGCGCTTGTCCCACACTTTCACGGCGCGCTTGTGCTTGCTCTCGCCGCCGATGCGGATGCCTTCCGGGTTGTAGCCGGCATTGCCGAACGGCGAGGTGCCGCCGGTGCCGATCCATTTCTTGCCGCCCTGGTGGCGGCCTTTCTGTTCCTCGAGGCGCTTCTTCAGGGTCTCGAGCAGCTTGTCGAGGCCGCCCATTGCCTCGATCTGCTTCTTCTCCTCCTCGGTGAGGTATTTCTCGCTGATCTTGCGCAGCCACTCCTCGGGGATCTCGGCGCTGAGCGCCTGTTCGATCAGGTCGAGCCCCTTGAAGACGTGGCCGAACACGCGGTCGAACTTATCGAGGTTGCGCTCGTCCTTCACCAGCGTGGCGCGCGACAGATAATAGAAATCCTCGACGCGGCGGCCGGCGAGATCGGCCTGCATCGCCTCCATCAGCGTCAGGTACTCGCGCAGCGTCACGGGGACACCGGCGGTTTTCAATTCGGAGAAGAACTGGACGAACATGGGCTGAGAATTCGCTCTCGCGGCGTTCCGGTCAAGGCCATCGCCGTGCCCTATGCCGCGATCGCATTGCCTTCGGTCAGCCGCGAGAGGTGCGAGCCGCGCGTGCGGTAGAAATCCCATAGCAGGGCAGGGTATTCGCGGCCGACTGCGCCCTTCACAGCGGGACGGGCAGCGAGCGCGTCGCGCCATAAAGTCACCTTCGGAAGACCGGCGAGAATGCCGAAATCGCCGATGCGGTCGAACGCGTCGAAATAGCGGAACACCGGGCCGAACACGGCATCGACGAGACTGAAGCGCTCGCCGTCGAACCACGGTTTGCTCAGCCGGGCCTCGAGGCGCGTGAACTTGGCGCGCAGGGCGCTCGCCTTCGTGCCGAATGCAATGACGTCGGGCGCGTTGTAGAGGCCCGCGATGTCGTTGAGGATTGCGGACCCGAACTCGATCCAGGCGCGATGTTCCGCGCGCCGCAATGGATCAGCCGGATGCAACGGAGTCGGCTGCGTCTCTTCGAGATATTCGAGGATCACAGCGGACTCGAAGATTGCGGTGCCGCCGTCCCCGACCAGGAGCACTGGCGTCTTGCCGAGCGGCGAAATCGCCTTGAACCAGTCCGGCTTGTTGGCGAGATCAACGTCGCGGCGCGTGAACGGAACCGCCTTCTCGGCTAGCGCGATGACGGCGCGCTGCACGTAGGGGCAGAGCTTGTGACTCACAAGAGTGAGGGAGGGCTGGGTCATGAGCGTTTTCTCCAATATGCATGCAGTTGCATTAAATATGTATGCATATGCATTCATTTGTCAATCTTGATGCAGTTGCATCGATTTGATAGACTTGCGCTATGGCAAAACCGTCGGAACCTGTCGTGACAGCCTGGGCTCGGCTGATCCGCGTGCGCGAGGCGGTCGTTGCCGGGGTCGAGCAGGACTTGAAGGCGGCCGGCCTTCCGCCGCTTGCCTGGTATGACGTGCTGCTGGAACTCAAGCGGGCGCCCGGCGGGCGGCTGCGTCCATCCGAGATCGAGAAGGAGACGCTGCTAGCGCAATACAACCTGTCGCGCCTGCTCGATCGGCTGGAACGCGAAGGGCTGGTGCGGCGCGAGGCCCACGAAAACGACGCGCGCGGCCAGTGGGTCGTCATCAGCCGCAAGGGCAGGGCGCTTCAGTCCCGCGCCTGGGAGGTCTATGCCCAATCTATCCAGAAGCATGTCGGAGACAGGCTCGACGACAAGGCGGCGGCTGTGCTCGCCGATCTTCTCGGCCGGCTAAGTGCGACAGCCTGACGTGTGGGCCGCGCCAAAAAACGCCGTTCCGCCCTGATCTTGCCGCGACCCGGCCCTAGAGCCTATTGCATCTGCTCTCGGGATTTGGGTTCGCCATGCGCCGCCTTGCCATTGCTGTATCGTGCGCGCTGACCGTGGCGGGTTCCGCTGCCGCGCAAACGCAGATCCAGCCGCCCATCATGGCGCCGGCACAACCCGCTGCTCCGCTGCAAATCCTCCCGCCCACCCTCTCGCCCGACTTGCACATCGTCTGGGAGGTGAAAAACCGCTTTCGCCTGTTCCGCCGCGAGTCGGATTTCCTCAAGCATGTGGCGGCGCAAAGCATCAAGAGCGTGCTCGCCGCCGAGCAACTCATGGAAGGCGAGACCGACGGCCGAGGCTGGGCGCGCGGCATGCTCGGCAATCTGTGCGTCGACCCGATGGGCGGCGTGATGAATACCTGTGAGCGCGACGGCGTGCGCGAGAGCTATCTCGCGCCGGTCGATCATCGTGTCGAGTTGCGGCTGATCGGCGCTGCGCCCCAGACAAGCTGCACATGGGCGTTCGACGAGGGCGACGGCCCGCCGCGCAACTTCACGGGCCCTTGCGGCGAGCCGGTGCGCATACGATTTGCCTACGGCAAGCCCGCCAACGTGACAGTCGATGTCGCGGTGCCGAACGCGCCGCCGCTGCGCACCACCGCCGAGATCGCAGTGCGTGACCTGCTGATCGCCGGGATCGGCGATTCGATCGCGGCCGGCGAAGGCAATCCGGACCGTCCGGTGGCGCTCTCCGATGAGGGCTTCTGCTTTCGCCGCTTTGGAACCGGCAGCGAGTACTACCGGCCCGGCCGCGCGACCTACACGGGCGACCGCTCCTGCGAAATGTCGGGGAATGCGGCAAACCAGTTGCCCGAATGGACGCGGCTCGGGGCGCGCTGGCTGAGCCAGGCCTGTCACCGCTCGCTCTACGGCTATCAGTTGCGCACCGCGCTGGCGCTCGCGGTGGAAAATCCGCACGTGGCGGTCACGTTCCTGCCACTCGCCTGCACCGGCGCGACCATCGCGGACGGCGTACTCGGCTCGCAGCGTGCGCGCGAACTCAACTGCACCCCGGAGAAGAGTTGCCCCGCGACCGTGCCGGCGCAGATCGCCCAGCTTCAGGGCTACCTCGCGACTGCGCGTCGTACGCGGCCGGGCCGCACGCTCGATCTCGTGCTGCTCACCGTCGGTGCGAACGACATCGATTTCTCCGGGCTGGTGGCCAACGTCATCATCGATGCGAACCGCGAGCGGGTGCTGTTCAACGGCATGATCGCGTCGATCGAGTCGGCCGAGAGCGCGCTGACCCGCACGCTGCCGGGAGATTTCGCCAAGCTGCGCGCCGCACTCAAGCCGATGGTCGCCGGCGACCTGTCACGTGTGGTGTTCGTCTCCTACGGCAACCCGGCGCTTCGCGCCGACGGCAGCGCGTGCGGTGGCGGCCAGAGCGGTTTCGATGTGCATCCCGCCTTCAAGGTCGATGGCGACCGGATGCGCAAGGTCGCCGAGTTCGTCGGCGGGCGCTTCCTTCCGGTGCTCAAGGCGATTGCGCAGTGTGCCGGGAACGCCTGCGCCAGTCCGGCGGACCGCATGACGTTCGTTGATGCGCACCAGCCGGCGTTCGTCGGGCACGGCGTATGCGCGCGGTCCGAACAGGATCCGGAATTCGACCGTGCCTGCTTCCTCACCGAGGGCAAGACCTTCGCGGCGAATTCGATCGAGGGCGCGACCGAGCCGCTCACCTGCGGCGCGTCGGCATCGGAATTCCGTCCCTATGCGCCAC
This sequence comes from uncultured Alphaproteobacteria bacterium, assembly GCA_963757565.1. Taxonomy (GTDB): domain Bacteria; phylum Pseudomonadota; class Alphaproteobacteria; order Rhizobiales; family Xanthobacteraceae; genus PALSA-894. The sequence continues at coordinate 2,509,775 of CAVWSB010000011.1, read as the reverse complement.
GCGCGCGCTGGATCCGCACCGCCAACGACAGCTATTTCGTCGCGATGACGTACCCGGAAGGATTGCCGCTGACGCAGCAGCCGACCGACATCCATGACGCAACCTGGGGCATCGTCAGCGCTGTATACGGCGGCGCCGTGCACCCGACCGCCGAAGGTCACGCCGCGATGGCGGATGCGGCGCTCGCGGCATCGCGCCAGGTGCTCAACCTCGGCGCCAATGTCGGGACGGTCGACGCAGAGCCGTTGTCGCCGCTGCCGCCACCGCGCGAAATCCAGTAGGCCGACTTACCCGGGAGGCTTTGCCTGCGCGGGCTTGGACGGCTGGTCGGCCGCGATCGTGCCCGGCTCGCCAGCGACGCGCACCTCATCGCCGGTCGTGATGCCGTCCGGCGGACTTTCGATCACGCGATCCGCTGCGGTCAGGCCGCTGGCGATCTCGACCTCGCGGCCAAGATCGCGCGCGATAGCGATCTTCTTCAACGCAACGCGATTGTCATCGCCGACCACGGCGACCTGCAACCCGCTCTTGTCGAAGATCAGCGCGCTTGCCGGAACGTGGATCGCGTTCTCGGGATTCGGCAGCGAAAGCTGAACATTGGCAAACGCGCCCGTCATCAGCTCATGCTCGGAGTTGTCGACCGCAAGGAGCATTCGCGTCGTGCCTGACGCCGGATCGACGGACTGCGCCGAGGCCTCGACCGTCCCGGTGAAGATCTTGCCGGGATATTCCGGCACCATCGATCCTCGCCTTGGTGCCGACCTTGATGGTCGGCACGTAGTTCTGCGGTACGTTGACGTAGCGCGCAGCTTGTTGGTGTCGGACACGACGAAGAGCGCGGCGCCGCCACCGCCTGCATTGATGAGCTGGCCGACATCCGTCGTGCGCGCTGTCACAAGTCCGTCGAACGGCGCGGTGATGCGTTTGTATCTCTCCAGCACCTTGAGGCGATCGAGGTTTGCCTGCGCGGAGCGCAACAAGCCCTGGCGGCTTTGCGCATCGGCGGCGCGCTGATCGAGCGTCTGCTTCGAGACCGCGCCTGAGCCGATGAGCTGTTGCCCGCGTTCGAGCGTCGCCATCGCAAGCGTCAGGTTGGCCTGCGCGCTTGCGAGATCGGCTTGCGCCTGCATGATCTGCTGGTCGAGGTCGGGCGCCTCGATCTCGGCGAGAACCTGGCCCGACTTCACCGGCGTTCCGATGTCGGCCTTCCATTCCTTCAGATAGCCGGACACGCGCGCATAGAGCTGCGCCTGCGAATAGGCCTCGAGCCGGCCCGGCAGATCGATCGTCGAGCGGCGGCCGCGCTCGTCCGGTGTCGCGACGGCGACGGTCGGGATCGCCTGGCTTTTCGGTCCAGTCGGACCAGCCGCGCGTCGGCCATGCGGCGAGTTGTGACGCCCATGATCACCACGATCGCGACAAGCGCGCACGCCCGGCGAGCGCGGTCACGCGCAGCTTGCGCTTCGTGACAGGACCGGCGGCGGCGTGCTTCGGCTGTCCCGGGCGACGTCAGCTCAGGCGACATGCGGCTCTCCGATCGCGTGGGCGACTTTTTCGCCATCGCGCTTATGGATCATGCTGAATACCACGGGAACGAACATCAGCGTGGCGAACGTTGCAAAGATCAGGCCGCCGACGACGGCGCGGCCGAGCGGCGCGTTCTGCTCGCCGCCTTCGCCAAGGCCCAGCGCCATCGGCGCCATGCCGATGATCATCGCGAGCGCGGTCATCAGCACCGGGCGGAAGCGCACGAAACCGGCTTCGATCGCGGCGGCGACCGGATCGCCGAGTTCGCTCGAGGCGTTCGCGCGCGAACGAAATGACCAGCACGCTGTTCGCGGTCGCGACGCCCATGCACATGATCGCGCCGGTGAGCGCCGGCACCGACAGCGTCGTGCCGGTCGCGAACAGCATCCAGACGATGCCGGCGAGCGCGGCGGGAGCGCCGTGATGATGACGAACGGATCGCTCCAGGACTGGAAATTCACGACGATCAGCAGATAGATCAGCACGATCGCGCCGAGCAGGCCGAACAGCAGGCCCGCGAACGCACTGTTCATCGTGCGCACCTGGCCCATCAGGAAGACCTGCGCGCCGCGCGGCAGGCTCGGCGCCATCTCGTCGATGATCTTTTGCACGTCGGCCGCGACCGCGCCGAGATCGCGTCCTTGCGGCGTGCCGTAGATCTGGATCATCGGCTGGATGTTGTACTGCGAGACGACAGCGCTCGCGGTGGTGCGGCTGATCTCCGAGATCGCGCCGAGCGTCTGCGGGCTCGAACCGGGCGCCGTGATCGGCAGGCTCTTCAGCGCGTTCAGCGAATCCATCTGGTACTGCGGCGTTTGCATCACGATCGAATACGAGACGCCGTTTTCGGGATTGAGGAAGTAAGTCGGCGCGACCTGGCCGCTGCCTGCGAGATTGACCACCATGCTGTTGGTCACGTCGCGCTCGGTGACGCCCGCGTATTGCGCGCGCGTGCGGTCGACGTCGACCTTGAAGCTGGGAGTATTGAGCGATTGCTGAATGCGCGCGTCGGCGAAGCCGGGCACGTGGCGCAACTTGCGCAAAAGCTCTAGTCGCGTAGGCGAAGTTGTCCTGCAGGTTCGGACCGCGGACCTGCACGTCCATCGGCGCCGGCACGCCGAAATTCAGGATCTGGCTGATGATGTCGGCGGGAAGGAACGAGAACGTCACGCCGGGAAAGCGCGCTGGCAATTCCTCGCGCATCTGCCTGACATATCGGCGGTCGGGCTGTGGCCCTCGCGCAGCTTGATCTGGATGTCGCCGTCCTGCGTGCCGATCGTGCCGGTCGCGTTATAGGTCATGTTGATGCCGGAGACCGGCATCCCGATGTTGTCGACGTAGGCCGACAACTCCTCCGGCGGAATGATCTGGCGGACCGCCTTCTGGATCTCGGCGAACTGATCGGCGCTTTCCTCGACGCGCGTGCCGATGCGCGTGCGCGCGTGCATCAGGATTTGCCCGGCATCGACCGAGGGGAAGAAGTCGCGGCCAAGGAACGGCGTCAGGGCGAATGATGCGGCGACGAACAGCGAGAAAACCGACGATGAAGATCAGCGCGGTTGTTCGAGCGCCATCATCAGAAGCTCACTGATAACCCCGACGCAAGCGCTCGAAGCGCCGCTCGAAGCCGCGCTGAAACCAGACCAGCGGGTTGCGCGAGGTCGGCGCCACGCCGTCCAGCCCGTGCATGTCGGTGTGGGGCGCGTGCTTGCTGCAGCAGGTAGTTCGCCATCGTCGGCACCAGCGTGCGCGACAGGATGAACGAGCACACCATCGCCGCCATCACGGCTTCGGCCATCGGGACGAACAGGAAGCGCGCGACGCCTTGCAGGAAGAACATCGGCACGAACACGATGCAGATGCAGAGCAGCGAGACGAACGCCGGCGTCACGATCTGCGCTGCACCGTCGAGGATCGCGGTCTCGACTTCCTTGCCCTGTTCGAGATGCCAGTTGATGTTCTCGATCGTCACCGTCGCGTCGTCGACCAGGATGCCGACCGCGAGGGCGAGCCCGCCGAGCGTCATGATGTTGAGCGTCTCGCCGAGCGTCCACAGAATCGTGAGCGCGCCGAGGATCGAGAGCGGAATCGAGATCGCGATGATGACGGTCGACCGCCAGCTCCCAAGGAAGATCAGGATCATCAGGCTGGTCAGCGCCGCCGCGATGATACCCTCGTGAATGACACCGCTGACCGCCGCTTCAATGAAGATCGACTGGTCGCCGATCAGGTTGATGGTCATGTTCGGCGGCACGATCGACACGAAGCTGTTCGACGCGCGCCTTGATCCCCTCGATGATCGCGAGCGTCGAGATCGAGCCGTTCTTGAGCACCTGCATCAGAACGGAGCGGCTGCCCTCGACATGCACGATGTTGGTCTGCGGCGGATTGCCGTCGCGCACCTGCGCGACGTCACGGACATAGACCATCGCGCCGTTCACGCTCTTGATCGGCAGGTCGCCAAGTTCGGAGATCACCGAGGGCGCGTTGTTGAGCTGAATCCCGTATTCGAACGAGCCGATCTTCTGGGTGCCGACCGGCGTGATGAGATTTTGCGCGGCGAGGGCGTTCGCGACGTCCTGACCCGAGAGGCCGCGCGCCTGCATCGCGGTCGGAGTCGAGATCGATCTGCACCTGCCGCGTCTTGCCGCCGTACGGAAACGGAATGGCGACGCCCGGCAGGGTCACGAGCGGCGTGCGCACGGTATTCAGTCCGATGTCCGCAAGCTGCTGCTCGGAGAGACCGGAGCCGGAAAGCGCGACCTGGATGATCGGAACCGTCGAGGCGTTGTAGTTGAGGATCAGCGGCGGCGTCTGCCCGGGCGGCATCTGCTTGAGCTGCGTCTGCATCACCGCGGTGATCTGCGCGTTGGCGATGCGGATATCGACGTTCGGCTGGAAGAAGACCTTGATGATGCCAAGGCTGTTATAGGACGTCGCCTCGATATGCTCGATATCGTTGACCGTGGTGGTCAGTCCGCGGCTCGACTGCGTGACGATGCGGCCCGCCATCAGGTCGGGCTGGAGACCGGTATAGCCCCAGATGATCGCGATCACGGGGATGCGGATATCGGGAAAAATATCGACCGGCGTGCGCAGCGCCGCGAGAGGACCGATGATCAGAATGGTGAGGGCGAGAACGACAAACGTGTAAGGGCGCCGCAACGCAATGCGGACCAGCGCAATCATGTGGTCAGCGCTCCCAGGTCGACGCCCGGGACAGGCTTATAACGGTAAATGACGACCGGCGGAAGGCCGCTGGGGGTGTCCGCGGCCTATCCGCGCGGGGCGGTCAGTTCCAGTGACATTGCCTGCGAACCAGGGTGGGTTCGAAGCGACCGCCGATGCACGTGATCTGCTTTCCGCAGGGATGACGCCCCGTTCGAGTCTCGCCTGTGCGCAAGTCGCCCCAGTTCCAGAGCGCTTTGCTTGCCTTGAAGGGGTCCGCGGGACAGCCCTGCGCAAGAACGGCCGCCGGTGCCAGCATTACGATCGAGACTGCCAGGATTCCGTATTTTAGAGCGAGCATGAGTCTTCCTTTCGCCGCTTGCGCGACGCGTTGCCGGTTTGGAGGGAAAATCGAGCTTTCGAGGTTTCCGTTCAGCCGCCTCGCTCGAATCGTTGTCGTCGCCAGCCTTGCAGCGTCGCGAACAACCTCACGGTATTGATCGGCAGCAGAGCGACGTGCAGCAGCAGCACGGGCAGGATGTGCTCGCTGTAACCGTAGGCGACGAAGAGAACGTTGCTGGCGATCGCGGCCACCCTCAGCGGCCCCATGGTCTTCATGTAGAAGGTTGCCAGCACGGCAATGGACGCCGCGTAACCGAGCAGGTCGTGTTGCGGGATTGGAAGCATTCGCGAGGAGCACCAGTTCACCGGCGTCAGGGACCGAGGAGCGACAACTTGGAGATCTGTCCGGCATCGATTTCGAACGGCATCCATGTCTCGATGGGAACGCCGATCCAAAGCTGAGCGGCAATTCCGAGGGCGGCGATCAGGAGGAACAGGACGAAGGGAAAGTCGTCGTCGCGAAAGTCGGCCGGCGAACTACGCTCTGGCAACGACGTCGGCATGCGGCGCTCCCAGCGTTCAACGATGATTCAAGGAAACGCGCTTTTCGCAAGCAATGTCCGCGCAGATCTCGTCGAGCACGAGATCGAACTGCGCGGATGCCTTCGTGCAGAGTTGACGCATGGGCCAGTTGTGGCGCGAGAAAGTCAGCCGCAGCGGGCCTGCATGCGTTTCCTCGGCCCATTGCATCGCGGCTTGAGTCAGTTGCCAGCCCAGGCCGCGCCGACGCCATCCGTCTTCAACGACCAGAGCGACCGCTGCCGGCCCGGATGCTTGACCCACATCGATTTCGAGCAGGCCGCGTAACTCACGGTCCACGAAAACGCCGATGACGCGTGTGGCGTTTGAAAGTGCTTCGCGAACGTGGGCCTTTATCGAGGCATCGCTGGACGCGCGGCCAAAGCGGGCACGACGCGCATCAAGGTCGAGACCCAGAAGAAGGCGTTCGATCGCGATAGCGTGCTCGCTGCCGAGAAACCGCAGATCTGTGCTGGAGTTCCTCCAAATTTTGAACGGCTCTTGCGGCACGGAGATCCGAGGCAAAGCTGCGGAGATGGGTTCGATGACGTTGCAAAGTGGCGGCGCCATTTGTCGTCCTCGCAAGCGGGCGGATCAGCAATGTCGCTGCATGAGAACAGACGTGCGCTTGCGCCGCACCTAGCGAAATCGCCAGTTGACCGAGGTGAATGGAACTAGAGCAGCCCGCGCGCGAACAGGATCGCGACCGCCTGCGCGCGCGTCGATGCGACCAGTTTGCGGCGCGCGTTCTCGATGTGGAAACGGGCCGTTGAAGAGGAGACCGCAAGGATCATCCCGATCTCCCAGTCCGTCTTGCCCGCCGCCACCCAACGCATGCATTCGAGTTCGCGTTCGCTGAGCTTGTCTCTCGAACTGGGCGTGGCGTCGGGCCGCTCCAGTTGATTCAAGGCGGTGCAGCGGTCATGCGCCAGGATCGCAAGCATCTGAAGACGGGCCCGGTTCTCGATTCGGAGATCGAGATTGCGCTCAGGACTGGCAATGCTGACGTAAGAAAAATAGCCGCGCGGACCGTGCACCGGCACGACAAAACCGTTTTGCCATCCCCACTCGCGCGTCATCTGCCAAACCCACTGCTGGTCGGGCGGCAAAGCCGGGTTGTCGAACACCTCGGTGAAGCTGAAGGGAACGGTCTGCCGGCTTGCGGTCGTCAGAGCAGGGCTGCGTGTGGGTATATTTCGCTGATCGCTGAATCGCTGCCAGTCGGGTGTGAGATTGCGAAACAACCATTTCAGACGAGTTCCCTGCGGCGGCGAGCTCACGACCGGACACAGCGACACGGTGTAGCCATGCTCAAGCACGCCCGCGCGGAACACCTTGGCCACCTCGGCGATGGTCTCGCTCCGAATCAGATCGTGGCAGATGTCGCCGAATTCACGCATGCCCGGTGCACCTTCCGGATGCTAGCCATGCTTCAACTCGGTTGGTGTTCAATTGTGCCAAGACGAGTTGGCGTAGCGCGTCGTTGGTAACGCGCCGCTGCGCCAGCGCGAAAATCTTCGGAGGGCGCACGCCGCTATCGATCAAGTTTTCAACCCGCAGCCGGAGAGAAGTCGATTTCATGTAAGGGGCGGCGCCGCTGCTGCAGAAAATCGCCTGAAGCAACGCTATTAGCCTGAGGTCTGGATTGTCAACGCGCAGCTCAAAATCGTGCCGTGAGCGAGCACGTCATCGCTTGCGATGTCGCTCGGGGAAGTTAGTGCTCCGTATGGAGCACCTGGTTTGGGAGCCCTGAAAATAAAAGCGGCGTTCTGTCCGCCGCTTTCACCAGCTTCGTGAAGCTGACAGTTCCGCGATGAGAATTAGCGCCTCTAGTTCACTCCGAGCTTCTTCTGCAGGCTGGTGGAGGAGGTCGTGTACTGGAACACGAGCCGCTTGTCCGGATAGACGTAGCGGTGCGCCTTCTGCGACATCAGCGCGACCTCGTGGAAGCCCGAGAGAATAAGCTTCAGCTTGCCCGGATAGGTGTTGATGTCGCCGACCGCGAAGACGCCCGGGATGTTGGTCTCGAACGTCTCGGTGCCGACCGGGATCAGGTTGCTTTGCAGGTCGAGGCCCCAGTTCGCCACGGGCCCGAGCTTCATGGTCAGGCCGAAGAACGGCAGGATCGCGTCGCAGGCGATGTGGAAATCCGAACCTTCGTTGGTTTTCACGATCGCCTTCTCGACCTGGCCGTCCTTGCCTTCGAGCCCTGTCGTTTGACCGAGCACGAGATCGACCTTTCCCTCGCCGACGAGCTTCAACATCTTGTTGACGCTGTCGGGCGCGGCGCGGAATTCGGCGCGGCGATGAAGCAGCGTGAGATGGCTCGCGATCGGCGCAAGGTTAAGCGTCCAATCCAGCGCCGAGTTGCCGCCGCCCGCGATCAGGAGCCGCTTTCCGCGAAACACCTCCATTTGTCGGACGGAATAGAACACCGACTTCGACTCATAGGCCTCGATGCCGGGGATCGGCGGGCGCTTGGGCTGGAACGAGCCGCCGCCCGCCGCGACCACAATGATCTTGCACTCGAACACCTTGCCGCCGTCGGTGGTGACGCGAAACAGCGGGTCGCCGATCTTCTCGACGTTCTCGACCATCTCGTTGAGATGGAAGGTCGGATGGAACGGCTTGATCTGCTCCATGAGTGCGTCGGAGAGGCCCTTGCCGGAAATCTCCGGGATTCCGGGAATGTCGTAAATTGGCTTTTCGGGATAAAGCTCGGCGCACTGGCCGCCGACCTTGTCGAGGATGTCGATCAGGTGCGCCTTGATGTCGAGGAGGCCGAGCTCGAACACCGCGAACAGGCCTACGGGACCAGCGCCGATGATGAGCGCGTCGGTCTTGATCACTTCAGTCTTGGTCAGCACAGCCGGAATACCCTTGCGATTACTTTGCGGAACTCGGTCAATGTTCGTATGCGGCGACTGTCTAGCGGGCGAAGCCGGATGGGGAAAGAGGAAACATGAAGTTTGGTATCTTGTTTCGGAGCTTGCTGAACGTCAGACATATCGTTGCGTTCGTTGGGGAATTTGCGAGTGAATGATCGCGGCGGCACGTCTGCAAAACCGGTCCGGACGCTGCCCCGGCTGGAGCAGTTTCCCAGCCGCGCGCCTGACATCATCCGCTTCGGGGATCTCGATCCGCAGGGGCACGTCAACAACACGGTGTTCGCGACCTTTTTCGAGACGGGCGGGTGGCGTTCCTGCGCGAGCCCGGGAATGCGCTGAGCCCGCCCGGCACGACCTCGGTGCTGGCGCGGCTCGACATCAATTTCCTGGCGGAGATGCACTGGCCCGGCACGGTTGAGATCGGGACCGGCATTGCCGAGATCGGGCGCTCGTCGTTCACCTTCCTGCAGGCGATCTTCCACGAAGGCGCGTGCGCGGCGACCGGCCACGCCACCATGGTGATGATCGACATGGCGAGCCGCAAGTCGCGCGCGCTGCCGCAGGAGGTGATCGCGCGGCTGGAGGCGCTGCGCGTGCGCAAGGACGTCACATGACATCGTACTGGATCGGCGTTGCGAGCCGCGATCATGTGATGCGCGGCGTCGCGGGCGGCTTTTGTCAGCTCTCGCACGGCAAGTCCTCGCCGGTGGAGCGGCTCAAGCCCGGCGACCGCATCGTCTATTATTCGCCGCGCGAGCAGATGGGCGAGGGCGCGCCCGTACAGGCGTTCACCGCGATCGGCGAGATCCTGCCCGGCGAGGCGTATCGCGCCGATGTGGGCGGCGGCTTCAAGCCGGTGCGGCGCGATGTGCGCTTCCTCAAGGCGCACGATGCACCGATCAAGCCGCTGCTCGACACGCTGTCCTTTACGCGCGGCCGCGCCTCATGGGGCGTGGCGTTCCGGCGCGGCTCGTTCCGCATCGAGGAGGAGGATTACCGCGTGATCGCCAAGGCGATGGGTGTGACGGACAAGGGTTGAGTCAACGCCCGGCTGCTGAGGCGCGCAACCATGTTCGCGCTTTATTTCGGCGCGGGAGGGGAACGTTTCGGAACTTGTCCTGTTTGGACAAGGCGGGGCGCGACCGGACGTAATCCAAAATGACTTTGCGTCGGCGCGACTTTTTGGCGGGGACCGCTCTATTCCTTTTGACCGGTGCCCCGGTGCGTTCTTCCATTTTATCCGGGCGGCTTCCGTGGGAGCCGAACGCAGGCAGTCCGCCGGTGCCGGTGCGGCCCGGGCCCTGGACTTTCTTCACCGCAGACGAGGCGCGCGCCGTCGAGGCAATCGCGGACCGGATCATCCCGCCCGATGCGCAATCGGCCGGGGGGAAAGATGCCGGCTGTGCGGTCTTTCTCGACCGGCAGCTTGCCGGACCGTACGGACACAACGAAGGCCACTACAACAGGCCCCCGTTCCGCGACGGCGCCAAGAACTTCGGGCCGCAGTCGAAGGACGACCCGGCGCAGAAATACCGCACGGCGCTGGCCGCGCTCGATGCGCTTTGCAGGCGGAAATACGACGGCAAGGCGTTCGCCGACCTGCCCGACGACAATAAGGATCAGGTCCTCAAGGGATTGGAGAGCGGCGACCTCAAACTGGAGGGAGCCGACGGCAAGGACTTCATGACGGATGTCGTGAAGGACCTGCAAATGGGCTTCTTCGCCGACCCGCTCTACGGCGGCAATCGCGACATGGTCGCGTGGAAAATGATCGGCTACCCGGGCGCGCGCTATAATTATCTCGACTGGATCGAGCGCCACAACGAACGCTTCCCGCTGCCCCCCGTGAGCATCATGGGACGGGCTGCGTGGACGCCGCAGCATTGAGGCGGAGATGGCGCGGATCCTTCCCAGGAAAGACGTGGTGATCATCGGTCTCGGCTGGACCGGCGCGATCATGGCGCACGAGCTCACCGACGAGGGTCTCGACGTCATCGCGATCGAGCGCGGGCCGTGGCGCGACGCACCGACCGATTTTCCGACCACCTACGCGCAGGATGAGTTGCGCTACCACATCCGTCACGAACTGTTCCTGCGGCCGGACCAGACAACGTTCACGTTCCGCAACAACAAGGACCAGACGGCGCTGCCGATCCGCACCTGGGGCGCCTTCATGCCGCCGAACGGTGTCGGTGGCGGGGGCGTACACTGGAACGGGCAGACCTATCGTTTCCTGCCGTCGGATTTCGTGCTGCGAACACATCTGACCGAGCGCTACGGCGCGGCGGCCTTGCCCGAGGACATGACGATCCAGGACTGGGGCGTCACCTACGACGATCTCGAGCCGCATTACGACCAGTTCGAATATCTATGCGGCACCTCCGGACAGGCTGGCGTTGTCAACGGTCAGAAGCAGGCCGGCGGCAATCCCTTCGAAGGGTCGCGCTCGCGGCCTTATCCGAATCCGCCGATGAAGCAGGGGTATGCCCATGCGCTGTTCGGAAAAGCGGCGGGCGAACTCGGCTATCATCCGTTCCCGCAGCCGTCCGGCAACATGTCGCAGGGCTATACCAATTCGCTCGGCGTGCGGCTCGGCCCCTGCACCTATTGCGGATTTTGCGAATGGTTCGGCTGCGCCAATTATTCCAAGGCGAGCCCGCAGACCACCGTGCTGCCGGTTCTGGTGCGCAAATCAAATTTCTCGGTGCGCGACAATTCGGAAGTCACCAAGATCAACACCGACCGCTCCGGCAAGCATGCCACCGGCGTCACGTTCGTCGACACGTCAGGCGAGGAATGGGAGCAGCCCGCCGATCTCGTCATTCTTGCTGCATTCCCGATTTTCAACGTGCAACTCCTGTTGCTGTCGAAAATCGGTCAACCCTACGACCCCGCGGCCAATACCGGCGTGGTCGGCCGCAACTACACGCACCAGACCATGTCGGGCGTCGACGGATTTTTCGATAACAAGAAATTCAATTTCAACCCGTTCATCGCCTCCGGCGCGATCGGAATGATCATCGACGACTTCAACGGTGACAATTTCGACCATAGCGGGCTTGGATTCGTAGGCGGCGGGTATTTCGCTCATGGCCAGACCAACGGCCGGCCGATCACCACCACGCCGGTGCCGCCCGGCACGCCGAAATGGGGCGCCAAATGGAAAGACGCCGTACGCGATAATTATCTGAGCACGGTAAGCGGCGCTGCAGTCCACGGCAGCATGTACAGCTATCGCGACGTTCATCTTGATCTCGACCCGACCTACAAAGACCGCTTTGGCCGGCCGCTGATGCGCATGAACATCGACTTTCACGACAATGAGTTAAAGGCCGCCGCCTATCTCACCGACAAACTCGAAGCCATCGTCAAGGCGATGGGGGCGAGCCAGACCGTGAAGAGCCCGCGCAAGGGGCCGTACGACATCACCAAGTATCAGACGACGCATCTCAACGGCGGCGCCATTATGGGAACGGATCCCAAGACGAGCGCGCTCAACCGCTATCTGCAGCATTGGGACGTGCCGAATCTGTTCGTGATGGGCGCAAGCGCCTTCCCGCAGAACGCAGGTTACAACCCGACCGGAACGGTCGGCGCGCTGACGTTCTGGGCCGCCAAGGCGATCCGCGAGCAATACCTCAAGAACCCCGGGCGGTTGGTCGATGCGTGACCTCATGCACACAGCGCGGCGGGGACTTGCGGCTGCCGCGATGTCGACGATCGTCGCGACCGCCGGTGTGACCGCCGCGCGCGCCAGCGATCAGGATTTCACCCAGATCGAAAAAGGCCGTTATCTCGCGACCGCCGCGGACTGCGTCGCGTGTCACACAGTGCGCGATGGCGGCAAGCCGTTCGCCGGCGGTCGTCCGATCGAAACGCCGTTCGGCAGTATCGTGTCGCCGAACATCACGCCGGACAGCGAAACCGGCATCGGCGCGTGGACCGACGCGCAGTTCGATAACGCGGTACGCAAGGGCATTCGCCCGGACGGTTCGCGGCTTTATCCGGCGATGCCGTACACGTCGTACACGAAGATGACGCGCGACGACGTTCAGGCGATCCACGCCTACCTCTCGACGGTGCCCGCCGTGCACAATGCGGTCGAGACGAACACGCTGCCGTTCCCGTTCGACTTTCGCGCCGCGATGCGCGCGTGGGACGCGATCTACTTTAACGAAGGCGAATTCAGGAACGATCCATCGAAGTCGCCCGAGTGGAATCGCGGCGCGTATCTGGTGCTTGGACCGGGACATTGCACCGCCTGTCACACACCGAAGACTGTCGCGGGCTCCGACAAGACCGGTGAGTTGTTTCAGGGTTCCTTGGTGCAGGGCTGGTTCGCGCCCGAACTGACGAACGATCAGGTGTCCGGGCTTGGCCGCTGGTCGGAGGACGATGTCGCGACCTATCTCAAGACCGGTCACAACAAGGTCGCGACCGCGACCGGCCCGATGGCTGAGGAGATCGAGAATTCAACATCGAAGATGACCGACAGCGACCTGCAGGCCATCGCTACATACCTCAAGACCGTCCCCGGAAGCGCGATTGAGGGCACCAGCCCCACGCCGTTATCCGATCCCGTGATGACGGCCGGGCAGGCGATCTACCGCGATCAGTGCTCCGCCTGTCACGGGCTTGATGGCCGCGGTACCCCGCATCTCTTCCCATCACTTGCGGATGCGCCCGCGGTACGCGCGCGCGATCCCTCGTCGCTCATCCGCGTCGTGCTGCGCGGGGCGCGCAGTGTCGCGACCGCCGAAGAGCCGACCGCTCCGGGGATGCCGTCCTTTGGCTGGCAGCTCAGCGACGCACATGTTGCCGCGGTCCTGACTTACATCCGCAACGCCTGGAAGCCCGCCGCGCCGGCCGTGTCGGAGGATACGGTGACGCATGCGCGCGCGGATCTCCGCGTCCGATCGGACTGAAGGCTTCGGCCGCGATGTTGGGTACAATCATGTGCAGACCGGATTCGGCCCGGCCGGTCTGCCTGACCGGGGGCCGCGGAGTTTGCTTATGACGATTACCATGGCCCACCTGGCACCGATCGTGGCGCTCATTGCCGGCGTGCTCATTCTCCTCATGCCGCGGCTGCTGAATTTCATCGTGGCGATCTATCTCATTATCACCGGCCTGCTCGGCCTGTTTCCGCACCTGCTACGCTGACACCAGCATTTTGCTGCAGTGCGGAACAATCTCCCGATTGTCTGAGTTCTCAATACGGTAGGCGCTATTGCCTGCGCCGCTTGTCGGCGCGGGATTTCCCGTTTGAGGTCCCAGATGCAAGTTGAATTGGAGGCGAAAACCCGCCAAGAGAAGCCCCGACGCGTCGCAAAGGCGCTTCCAGACAGCAAAAAAACGAAAGCTTCCGACATGGCCAAGTGGGTCTACACCTTTGGCGACGGCGCGGCCGAAGGCGAAGCCGAGCATGCGCAACCTGCTCGGCGGCAAGGGCGCGAACCTTGCCGAGATGGCGAACCTCGGAGCTGCCGGTGCCGCCCGGCTTCACCATCACGACCGAGGTCTGCACCTATTACTACGCCAACAAGCAGACCTATCCGGCCGAGCTTGAAGCGCAGGTCGACCGAGGCGCTCGACCATGTCGAGCGCATCACCGGCGCAGACGTTCGGCGACTGCGGCGAACCCGCTGCTGGTCTCGGTGCGCTCGGGCGCGCGCGCCTCGATGCCCGGCATGATGGACACGGTGCTCAATCTCGGCCTCAACGACGTGACGGTGCAGGCGCTGGCGAAATCCTCCGGCGATGCGCGCTTTGCCTATGACAGCTATCGCCGCTTCATCACGATGTATTCCGACGTGGTGCTCGGCGTCGGGCACGATCATTTCGAGGAGATCCTCGAAGAGCACAAGGACCGCAACGGCTACACGCTCGATACCGATCTGAGCGCCGACGACTGGGCCGAGCTGATCAAGCGCTACAAGGAGCGCGTCAAGGAAGAGACCGGCGAGCGACTTCCCGCAGGACCCGCACAAGCAGTTGTGGGGCGCGATCGGCGCGGTGTTCGGATCGTGGATGAACGCAGCGCGCCAACACGTATCGCCGCCTGCACAACATTCCGGAAAGCTGGGGCACCGCGGTCAACGTGCAGGCGATGGTGTTCGGCAACATGGGCGACACCTCGGCGACCGGCGTTGCGTTCACGCGCAATCCCTCGACCGGCGAGACGGCGCTCTACGGCGAATTCCTCATCAACGCGCAGGGCGAGGACGTGGTCGCCGGCATCCGCACGCCGCAGGAGATCACCGAGGCGGCGCGCAAGGTGTCGGGCTCCGACAAGCCGTCGATGGAAAAGGCGATGCCGGAGGCCTACGCCGAACTCACGCGCATCTATCAGTCGCTCGAGAAGCACTACCGCGACATGCAGGACCTCGAATTCACGGTCGAGAAGGGCAAGCTGTGGATGCTGCAGACGCGCTCCGGCAAGCGCACCGCCAAGGCGGCGCTGCGCATCGCGGTCGAGCTTGCGAACGAGAGGCGTGATCACGACGGACGAGGCCGTCGACGCGCGTCGATCCGGCCGCGCTCGATCAGCTGCTGCACCCGACGATCGACCCGAAGGCCGAGCGCAAGATCATCGCGAGCGGCCTGCCGGCGTCGCCCGGCGCCGCGTCGGGCGAGATCGTGTTCTCGGCCGACGAGGCCGAGACGATGAAGGCGCAGGGACAAGAAGGTCATCCTGGTGCGCGTCGAGACCTCGCCGGAAGACATTCACGGCATGCACGCCGCCGAGGGCATCCTGACCACGCGCGGCGGCATGACCTCGCACGCGGCGGTCGTTGCGCGCGGCATGGGCAAGCCGTGCGTGTCGGGCGCCGGTACGCTGCGCGTCGATTACGCGGCGCAGACCATGACGGCGGCCGGCCAGACCTTCAAGAAGGGCGACATCATCACCATCGACGGCTCGACCGGCCAGGTGCTCGCGGGCGCGGTCGCCGATGCAGGAGCCGGCGCTCTCCGGCGAGTTCGCCACGCTGATGGGCTGGGCCGACAAGGTGCGCAAGCTCAAGGTGCGCGCCAATGCCGACACGCCGAACGATGCGCGCGTCGCGCTCAAGTTCGGCACCGAGGGCATCGGGCTGTGCCGCACCGAGCACATGTTCTTCGACGCCGACCGCATCCGCGCGGTGCGCGAGATGATCCTGTCCGACGACGAGAAGGGCCGCCGCGCGCGCGCTCGCCAAGTTGCTGCCGATGCAGCGCGGCGACTTCACCGAGCTGTTCGCCATCATGAAGGGCCTGCCGGTCACGATCCGGCTGCTCGATCCGCCGCTGCACGAATTCCTGCCGCACACCGAAGAGGAGATCCGACGAGGTCGCGGAGGCGATGGGCACCGAGCCGCGCAAGCTCACGGAGCGCGCCGCCGAGCTCGCACGAGTTCAATCCGATGCTCGGCTTTCGCGGCTGCCGCCTCGCGATCGCCTATCCGGAGATCGCCGAGATGCAGGCGCGCGCGATCTTCGAGGCCGCGGTCGCGGCCGGCAAGCAGACCGGCGAGCCGGTGGTGCCGGAGGTGATGGTGCCGCTGATCGCGACAAAGACGGAGTTCGATCTGGTCAAGGCGCGCATCGACGCGATGGCGGAGGCGGTGGCGAAAGAGACCGGCACCAAGATCGACTATCAGGTCGGCACCATGATCGAGCTGCCGCGCGCGTGCCTCAAGGCCGGCGAGATCGCCGAGACGGCCGAGTTCTTCTCCTTCGGCACCAACGACCTGACGCAGACGACCTTCGGCATCTCGCGCGACGATGCGGCGAGCTTCCTTGGCACCTACACCGAACAAGGGCATCCTGGCGGTCGATCCGTTCGTGTCGCTCGATCAGGAGGGCGTCGGCGAACTCATCCGGATCGCGACCGAGCGCGGCCGCAAGGTGCGCAACGGGCTGAAGCTCGGCATCTGCGGCGAGCATGGCGGCGACCCGGCGTCGGTCGCGTTCTGCCACGAAGCCGGGCTCGACTACGTGTCCTGCTCGCCATTCCGCGTGCCGATCGCGCGTCTCGCCGCGGCGCAAGCCGCGCTCGGCAAGAGCTCGTCGGCACGGCGCGATTGCGCGTTGCTCCCCGCGGGGCATGTTTCTAGTTGCAGACCGCACCGCATCTCGCTACATTGTCGTCGGCCTGCGGCGGGCTCGCTGTCGTGAAGCCCGAGTCGCGACTTCCAGCCGCGTATTTCTGGTCGTGATCGCGATGGCGCTGCGAGGGATCTCGCTCGCGCGCGGACGGCTCGTGATCGCATGGAATTCGCGATCGCAGCGCGGTATCGCTTCCCTGATGATCGCCATCCCTATCGGCGAGACCGGCGACAAGCGCGAGATCGCGCGCGCGCTTGCCGCGATCGAAACGCGAGGCGGATACCGATGCGCTTGCCAGCGTCTGCTCGATGAAGCCTGCGCGGCGCCGCGCGCGCATGTCATCGGCCTCACGGGCCCGCCCGGCGTCGGCAAATCGACGCTCACCAACACATTGATCGCCCGCGCGCGCGCCGCGGGCGAAACCGTCGGCGTGATCGCGGTCGACCCGTCCTCGCGCCGCACCGGCGGCGCGCTGCTCGGCGACCGCGCCCGCATGGCGACCGACCCGGAGGATCGCGGCGTCTTACGTGCGCTCGATGGCGGCGCGCGACCGGCTCGGCGGTCTCTCGGATCAGACCGTCGCCGCGATGGTGCTGATGCGCGCGATCTACGATCTCGTGCTGATCGAGTCGGTCGGCATCGGGCAGTCCGAAGCCGACATCTCGTTCGTCGCCGACACGGTACTGCTCTGCGTGCAGCCGGGTTCCGGCGACAGCCTGCAATTCATGAAGGCGGGCGTGACCGAATTGCCCGACGTCGTCGCGGTCACCAAGGCCGACATGGTCGGGAGGCGCGGCGCACGCGCGCCGACGTCGAAGGCGCGCTCACGCTTTATTCCGAAGGCGAGTTCCGCGCGCCGGTCGTGCTCGTCGCGGCCGCGCGCGGCGAAGGGCTTGATGAGCTCGCGGCGGCGCTCGGCGACCATCGCGCATGGTTAACGGACGGTAAACGTCTCGCCGATCAGCGGCGCAACGCAGGAAGAATTGTGGATCGAGCAGGCGATGCGCGCGCGCTTCGGCTCCGCCGGACTCGGCGTCTGCGCGAAAGAGATGCGCAGCAGCGGAGCGGGCCTTTCACGCGCGAGCGCGCGATTTCGCGCGAACTTGCCGCGCGCCTTGCCACGTAATTTCCCTCCGTATTTCGACGCGCGCGCGATTAACGCGATCTCAAGGTTAATCCCGCATAAGCATTAATCGTTCGGCCAGTCGCCGATGAGTCAATCTTAATCAAGCCGGCGTCATCATCGTCTCGTGTGTGTCGCGTACAGCGTTGCGTGAGTGAGCGTATGGTCCATCGCGTTCCAGGCCGAGGACGGCGGAGCTCGCCGCCTTCGGTCTCGCCGGCCTCTTCTTCCTCTTGTGCGACCCAATCGGCGTAGCAGGATCTCGGCGCGCTGATTCGCAAGCAGCCGACGATTGCCGCACGCGCTCGCGAGCACGCGATCGCCTCGCCCTTCGGCACCATCCACGCCGCCATGTTCCAGCCTGCCGCGCCCGATCGGCACCGCACATTCCCGAAGCGCCGAAGCGTCAGGCTTGCGAGTCTCGAGCCGACCGGCGACATCGTCGGCTCGATCAACGGCAGCAACGCGCCACGCCGCGACATTGGCCAGCGCGCGCCCGTCGATCAATCGCGACCGCAAGGGCGATCGGCTTCAGCCGGGCGCTCCGCAGCGGCCGAGCCGGCCGCCGGCCGAAACCGACGCCGAACCTGACCCGGCGCCCGTTCCAGATGCGCCCGAAGCGCCGATCCGAGCTTGAGACCGAATCGATCACGGCGAGCGAAGAATTCCCGATCGTTCCAGGCTGTCATCCTCGCCGACGACTCGCGCGCGACGCGCGCAAGCCGCAATGCGCCGACGCGGCCGGACGAGATCGAGGCCGCGATGCACGTTCGAGCCGTTCCCCGAATACGACATCTCGCTCTCGCTTGAGATGCGTCCTCGCATCCGCCGACGATGCCGCCGATCGTTACCGAGCTCGATCCGGCCGACCTCTACCCGACCGCGCCGCCGAGCCTCGAAGGGCTTGAACGCCGAGGTGAAGGGCCGAGCGTTCTATTTCGGCAATAACCTGTTCGGCACGTTCGCCGCGATCGAGCCGTGGGCGGTCGGCGAGGAGCCGATCCTGCTGATGCCGCGCGGCCGGCAGGGCAATCCGTTCGATGCGAAGCCCGGTGCCGATCGCGTCGCAGCCGACCGCGCCGGTCCGGAGCATGCCAAGCGCTGGCCGCGCCCGTGCCGCGCGACTCGCTCCGCCGCCGGATGCCGGCATGACCGTCGCCGGCAAAGGCGAGGTCACCGGCGCGATCAGCACCCGCAAAGCCCGGCCGAGCGGCTGAGCCTCATCGGCACGAAGCGCGCCAAGGCGGAGAAGTGCCTCGCCAACGCGGTCTATTTCGAGTCGCGCATCGAGCCGGTGCGCGGGCAGATCGCGGTCGCGCAGGTGGTGATGAACCGCGTGTTCTCCGGCTACTATCCGAGACGACGTCTGCGGCGTCATCTATCAGAACGCCCACCGCCATCTTGCCTGCCAGTTCACCTTCGCGTGCGACGGCATCCCGGATGTCGTGACCGATCAGGAATCGTGGGTGCGCGCGCAACGCATCGCGCGCGAGACGCTCGACGGCAAGCTGTGGCTGCCCGAGGTCGCGAAGGCGACGCACTATCATGCGTACTACGTGCATCCTTACTGGGTGCGCGCGATGAACAAGAATGCCAAGATCGGCCTGCACAACTTCTATCGCCCGCGCGAATGGGGCGACGGCTCCGATGAGCCGTCGTGGGGCAGTGCGACCTACACGGCGGATGCCGCGACGAAGATGTAGGCGCCGAGCTACATCGCGATGTCGAGCGCCACGTCCAGGCTCGGCGCCGAATGCGTGATGCCACCTGACGATAGATAATCAACACCGGTCTCGGCGACCGCCGCGGCGGTTTCAAGCGTGATGCCGCCGGACGCTTCGAGCACGAGTTTGCCGGCAACCAGTTCGACCGCCTTGCGTATGTCGGCGGGACTCATGTTGTCGAGCAGCGCGACATCGGCGCCGCCTGCCGCCAGCACTTCGTGCAACTGATCGAGCGTATCGACTTCGATCTCGATCTTGACCAGGTGGCCAGCCACCGCCTTCGCGCGCTTGAGCACCGCCGCGATGCCGCCCGCGACCGCGATGTGGTTGTCCTTGATCAGGATGGCATCGTCGAGCCCGAAGCGGTGGTTGAAGCCGCCGCCGCAGCGCACCGCGTATTTTTGTAAGGCGCGCAGCCCGGGCGTTGTCTTGCGCGTGCAGCAGACCCGCGCCCTGGTGTGCGCGATCAATGTGACGAGGCCAGCGGTGGCGGTCGCGATGCCGGAAAGCTGACCGAGGAAGTTGAGCGCCGTGCGCTCGGCCGCGAGCAGCGCGCGTGCATCGGCTTCGATCGTCATCAGCTTCGCCTTGGCGGCGGCAGCCCGGCCATCGCGCGCGTGCGCCGTGATCGAGACCGCCGGATCGAGCCTGCGCAGCGTCGCCTCGACCAACGGCAGACCCGAGATCGTGCCGCCTTTGCGTGTGACCACGACCGCACGGCCGCGGGTCCCTTCCGGCACGGTCGCGATCGACGTGACATCCCCAGCGCGGCCGAGATCCTCGGCGAGTGCGCGATGGACCGCATCCTCGATTTCGAGCGGAGACAGGAACGCATCGGGGCAGAGCAGGGAAGTCATGCGACGGCCCTTTCGACCGGAACGGCCGATGCGGCGATCGCGCGCGCGTCGGCAAGTGTCATGAAGGTGCGCTTCGCCTGCGCCGGATCGGCGTCGGGGAAATCTGTCCGGAAATGTCCGCCACGGCTTTCGGTTCGTTTCAGCGCGGCGGCGGTGACGAGCAGGGCGGCGATCGCCATGTTGCGCTGTTGCGGCGAGCGCGCCTCGCGCTCCATGCGGGCAATCTCGCCGAGCGCATAACGCAGGCCGTTTGCGCCGCGGATCGACGCCAACATGCGCGGACATGAGCGCACGAAGTTCCTGCTCGCGAACCGGATCGGCCGCGCTTCCAACACCGCGCGGCGTCGGGTTCGAGTTGAACGCGCGAGCGGGTAGTTCACGGCCGCCAATGTCGTCCGCGATGCGTGCCGCGTAGACCGCGGCCTCCAGCAACGAGTTCGACGCCAGACGATTGGCGCCGTGTGCGCCGGTGCAGGCGACTTCGCCGGCCGCCCACAATCCTTCGAGCGACGTGCGGCCGCGCTCATCAGTCGCGACCCCGCCCATGTGATAGTGCTCGGCCGGGGCGACCGGGATCAGGTCGCGCGCCGGATCGATGCCGGCGCTGCGGCAGAATGCGTCGACGCCCGGAAAACGCTGCGCGAAATTCGGGATCGCCTCGCGCGCGTCGAGGTAGGCGCCGCGCCCGGCCTGGCGCTCGGCAAATACCGCGCGTGCCACGATGTCGCGCGGGCCGAACTCAGCCTCGGGATGGATCGCCAGCATGAAGCGCTTGCCCGCGCGGTTGACGAGCCATGCGCCTTCGCCGCGAATGGCTTCCGTCGCCAACGGCGCCGGATCGCGGCCGATGTCGATCGCGGTCGGGTGAAACTGAACGAACTCCGGATCGGCGATCACCGCGCCCGCACGCGCCGCGATGGCGATGCCTTGGCCGCGTGCCTCGCCGGGATTTGTGGTGACCGCGTAGAGATGCCCCAGGCCGCCGGACGCGAGCACCACCGCGCGCGCCGGCATGTTCATGAGCGTTCCATCCGCGAGGCGCGCCAGAAGTCCGGTGACGGCTCCATTCTGCGTCGTCAGCTCCTCGGCCACGCCCTGCACCACGCGGATGTTTGGTGTCTTGCGTACCGCCGCGACCAGAGCCGTCCATGATGGCGCGACCGGCCTGATCGCCGCGCACATGCACGATGCGGCGGCTGAGTGCGCGGCTTCGCGCCCGACCGTCAGGCGGCCTTCGAGATCCTTGTCGAACGGTACGCCGTAGGCGAGCAGATCGCGGATCCGATCAGGCGCCTCGCGTGCCATCGCGAAGGCCACGGCTTCGTCCACCAGGCCCGCACCAGCCGCGATGGTGTCGCGCGCATGCGCCTCTGGCGTGTCGCCTTCGGCAACCGCCGCGGCGATCCCGCCCTGCGCCCACGCGGTTGACGCGCCGTCGCCGAGCGGCGCTGCGGTGACGATGGTCACCGCGCGGGGCGCGAGCTTCAGCGCGCAGAACAGGCCCGCGAGCCCGCCGCCGACGATGAGGATGTCATCAATCGCTGTTTGCCACATGAGGTGTTCGCTGT
Organism: uncultured Alphaproteobacteria bacterium; assembly: GCA_963757565.1. Classification (GTDB taxonomy): domain Bacteria; phylum Pseudomonadota; class Alphaproteobacteria; order Rhizobiales; family Xanthobacteraceae; genus PALSA-894. The sequence continues at coordinate 2,487,911 of CAVWSB010000011.1, read as the reverse complement.
TCATCCCGTGGCCTGGGCGAACCGCATGCAGAGGGAAAAGAAATCAACTCTTCAGGTGGATCATCCGCTCGACCGAACGACGCGCCTGCGCGGCGATCATCGGGTCGATCGTCACTTCCTCTTTCAGGTACACGAGGCTGTCGAGAATCTTCGGCAGCGTGATGCGCTTCATGTGCGGGCAGAGATTGCACGGCTTGACGAACTCGACGTCGGGCAACTCGGCCTTCACGTTGTCGGCCATCGAGCATTCGGTGACCATCACGACGCGCTTCGGGCTTATTCTTGCGCACCCAGTCGATCATGCCCTTGGTCGAGCCGGTGTAGTCGGCGGCGTCGAGCACGTCCGGCGGACATTCGGGATGCGCGATGATCTGCACCGAGGGATCGGCGGCGCGATATTTCTCCAGTTCGTCGCCGGTAAAGCGCTCGTGCACCTCGCACGCGCCCTTCCACGCGATGATCTTCACGCTGGTCTGCGAGGCGACGTAGCTCGCCAGATACTGGTCGGGCAGGAAGATCACCGTGTCGGCGCCGAGACTCTCGACCACCTGCACGGCATTCGCGGAGGTGCAGCAGATGTCGACCTCGGCCTTCACGTCGGCCGAGGTGTTGACGTAGGCGACGATCGGCACGCCGGGGAATTTGTCGCGCAGCAGACGCACGTCCTCGCCGGTGATCGACGACGCGAGCGAGCAGCCCGCGCGCACATCCGGAATCAGCACGGTCTTGTCCGGGTTCAGGATCTTCGAGGTCTCGGCCATGAAGTGCACGCCGGCCTGTACGATGATCGGCGCCTTCGTCTTCGTGGCCTCGATCGCAAGCTGAAGACTGTCGCCGACGAAATCGGCCACGCAATTGTAGATTTCCGGGGTCTGGTAGTTGTGCGCCAGGATGACGGCGCCGCGCTCGCGCTTGAGATCGTTGATCGCCTTCACATAGGGCGCAAAGAACGGCCACTCGACCGAAGGCACGACGGCCTGCACCTTGTCATACAGATGTGCGGTCTCGCGCTCGACCTGCGCATTCCATTCCAGCGAGGGCATCCCCAGCACGCCATACCGACGTGCCGCAGCCGAGAGTTCGCCGGGCGCGGAGGCGCTTGGCATGAATGGCTGGCTGCGCGATGGTCCGAGCGACTGGAGTACCGGCATTGTCGCCTCCTGAATAAATATACTCAGTTTGAGCATATTGGGGGACGAAAACATCCGGCTCTGCGCCGGCGGTCTCTCGTTCCTCCCGAAGTCTTATTCTCACTCCGAGCAAAACGGATATAGCATGCGTCCCCCGAAATTGCGAAGTCCCTGGAACCGGGGCAGCCATGCAAAAAACTGATCGGTCGGATCACGAATTTCCGTTAGGGCGGATGCTGCGACGCACCTAACTATTGGATCTGCCGGTGAGGGCGCCGGCCTGAAATCGGAATTTCCCATGACGCAAGCGGCTGCTGCGGCGCGATCCATCGGATGGCGGACGCCGACCGTCATCATCCTGTGCGGCTGCCTGATTGCGCTGCTCGGCTTCGGTCCGCGTTCCTCGTTCGGCTTTTTCCTCGCGCCGATGTCGCAGGCGAATGGCTGGGGCCGCGATGTCTTCGCGCTGGCCTTTGCGCTGCAGAATTTGCTCTGGGGCATCGGCCAGCCGTTCGCCGGCGCGATTGCCGATCGCTTCGGCATGGTGCGCGTGCTCAGTGTCGGCGCGCTGATGTATGCGACGGGGCTCGCCCTGATGGCGTACACGACCTCGCCGCTGACATTACAGGTCACTGCCGGCGTACTGGTCGGCTTTGGCCTCTCAGGCTGTTCGTTCAATCTCGTCATCGCGGCATTCGGCAAGCTGCTGCCGGAGCGCTATCGCGTCATCGCGATCGGCGCCGGCACAGCTGCGGGATCGTTCGGCCAGTTCCTGTTTGCGCCGTTCGGCGTCGCGTTGATCGGCGGCATCGGCTGGCAGCACGCGCTGCTGGTGTTCAGCGGCCTGTTGCTGCTGATCGTTCCGATGTCCATCGCGCTCGCGACCCAGCCGAACGCGCCGAGCGGCGTGGGCCCCGCGACGCCGCAGACCCAGTCGCTGACCAGCGCGCTCGCGGAAGCCTTCGGCCATCGTTCCTACGTGCTGCTCGTGTTCGGCTTCTTCACCTGCGGCTTCCAGCTCGCTTTCATCACGCTGCATCTGCCGGCCTATCTGATCGACCGCGGCCTCTCCGCAGAGGTCGGAGGCTGGACGCTCGCCACCATCGGCCTGTTCAATATCGTCGGCTCCATCTCGGTCGGCTGGCTCTCGACCATTTATCCGCGCCGCTACCTGCTCGCGATCAACTACTTCCTGCGCTCCGTCTTCATCACGGCCTTCGTGCTGCTGCCCGCCAGCACCGTCACGACGCTGCTGTTCGGCGCCGGCATGGGTCTGATGTGGCTCTCCACCGTGCCGCCGACGTCCGGGCTCGTCTCGCTGATGTTCGGTACGCGCTGGCTTGCCACGCTCTACGGCTTTGCGTTCTTCAGCCATCAGGTCGGCGGCTTTCTCGGCGCGTTCCTCGGCGGCGTGCTGTACGAGAAGACCGGCTCCTACAACATTGTGTGGTGGCTCGCGGTCGCATTCGGACTATTGTCGGCGGTGATCAATCTGCCGATCGTCGAAAAGCCCGTGATGCGGGCAGCGCCCGCCGCCGCATAATATTGCGGCACGCGGGAGGGGGACACCAAATGGCGACGAGCGCACCCGCGGTACCAAGCTGGCGCAATCCGTACCTGATCGTCGTTTGCGGCTGCGTGATGGCGATCCTCTCGTTTGGGCCGCGCTCGACGCTCGGCTTCTTCCTCCAGCCGATGACGCAGGAGCTTGGCGTCGGACGCGATGTGTTTGCGCTCGCGATCGCAATCCAGAACCTGCTGTGGGGCGCGGCGCTGCCGTTCGTCGGTGCTATCGCCGACCGCTACGGAACGCTGCTGCCGCTGACCATCGGTGGCCTGATCTATTCGGCCGGGCTCGCGCTGATGTCCTATTCGACCACGCCCGGAATGTTGCACGTCTCGACCGGCGTGTTCCTTGGCTTCGGCCTCGCGGGCGCGAGCTTCACGCTGGTGCTCGCGGCATTCGGAAAGCTGCTGCCTGAATCGTGGCGCACCGTGTCGTTTGGCATTGGTACCGCCGCCGGCTCGTTCGGCCAGTTCCTGTTCTCGCCGCTCGCGGTCGGCCTGATCGGGTCGGTCGGCTGGCACAACACGCTGCTTGTGTTCGCCATGATGGTGCTGTTGATCGTTCCGCTGGCTTTCGCGGTCGCGACTCGTCCGCAGGACAGCGGCGCGAGTGCGGCGGTTCGGCCACAGTCATTCCGCGAGGCGCTCGGCGAGGCGTTCGGCCACCGCTCCTATGTGCTGCTCGTGATCGGGTTCTTCACCTGCGGCTTCCACGTCGCGTTCATCACAGTTCACCTGCCGCCGTATCTGGTGGACAAGGGCCTCGACGCGAAATGGGGCGGCTGGGTGATCGCCTTCATCGGCCTGTTCAACATCATCGGGTCGATTACGGCGGGTGTTCTCGGCAGCCGCCTGCCCAAGCGCTACCTTCTCTCCGCGATCTATCTGCTGCGCGCCGTTGCGATCACGGCCTTTCTTCTCGTGCCGCCATCGCCCGCGAGTGCGCTGACGTTCGGCGCCGTGATGGGCGTGCTGTGGCTCTCGACCGTGCCGCTCACCTCCGGCCTGGTCGCGCTGATGTTCGGCGTTCGCTACATGGCGACGCTGTTCGGCTTCGTGTTCTTCTCCCATCAGGTCGGATCGTTCATCGGCGTGTGGCTCGGCGGCTACCTTTACGAGCGCACCGGCTCTTATGACGTGGTCTGGTGGCTCGCGGTGGCGCTTGGCATCTTCGCCGCGCTGGTCAATCTTCCGATCCGCGAGCAGCCGGTAGCGCGCCTTGCGGCCGTGCCGGCCTGAAGTCGCCTGCCAGGTAAAAGTGGCGCTGCTTCACACCTGAAGCGCCGCTTGCATTGTCGCATTCGCCGGTCCACTAATCCGCCGATGTTATTGTAAGGGCGGGGAGTTTCAGCGTGGCGACGTTTCGTGCGGTGCGTATCGACAAGGCCGAGGGCGGCCAGACCGCAAAGCTCGTCGATTTCGACGAAAAGGATCTGATGGACGGCGACGTGACGGTGCGCGTCGAATGGTCCACGGTCAATTACAAGGATGGGCTGGCGGTGAGCGGCAAGGCGCCGGTGGTGCGCCGCTTTCCGATGATCCCGGGCATCGACTTTGTCGGCATGGTCGAAACTTCCACGCACCCGGAATGGAAACCGGGCGACCGCGTCATCCTGAATGGCTGGGGCATGGGCGAGACGCATCTTGGCGCCTATGCCGAGAGGGCGCGCGTCAATGGCAACTGGCTGGTGCCGGTACCGCCCGGCATGACCGGCCGCGAGGCGATGGCGATCGGCACCGCGGGGTACACAGCGATGCTCGCCGTGATGGCGCTGGAACGCCACGGCGTGACGCCGCATCGCGGGCCGATCGTGGTGACCGGCGCATCCGGTGGCGTCGGCTCGGTTGCGATCGCCCTGCTCTCCAAACTTGGCTTTCGCGTCATCGCCTCCACCGGGCGAATGCAGGAGGAACCCTATCTGCGCGGGCTCGGCGCCTCAGAGATCATCGACCGCAAGGAACTTTCCGCGCCCGGCAAGCCGCTTGCCAAGGAGCGCTGGGCGGGCGGGATCGACAGCGTTGGGGCGAGCACGCTGGCGAACGTGCTGGCCGGCACGCGCTACGGCGGAGCGGTCGCGGCGTGCGGTCTCGCGGGCGGCATGGACCTGCCGACAACCGTCGCGCCGTTCATTTTACGCGCGGTGTCGCTTCTCGGCATCGATTCCGTGATGTGCCCGCAGGCGGTGCGGCGGGAGGCCTGGAAACGGTTGGCAAGCGATCTCGACCGGGGCAAATTGCAGGCGATGACCAACGAAATCCAGCTGCCCGGCGTGCTGGTTGCGGCCCCCGCCATCCTCGACGGCCGCATCAGGGGCCGAATCGTGGTCAAGATCGGGTAAACGCGTTCAGGATTTGGCGACAATCGTTAGGCATGATGCGTCGGCCTGCGTAGGTTAACAGGGAGTAAATCATGTTGCGTTCCGCCGTCGTGCTGACCAGCCTGTTGGCCGTCACGCCCGCGCTCGCCGAACCGCTGAATGCCGAATCCGCCCGTCGCTTCGTGGCCGGCAAGCTGTTCGCTTTCACCTGCTTCGAGGGCACGTCCGGCATTGGCCGCATCTTCAACGATGGCTCGGTCGCGGGCGTCGTTCGCATTCAGGGCAACGGCAATACGCGCTTCATGCATCTGCCGTCGGGCACGCTGTACCCGAAAGGCGAGACGATCTGCTCGAACGTGAAGGGCGCGTTCTTCAATCCGTGTTTCAACCTCGAAAAGACCAGCGACAAAACGTTCCGCGGCGCGATTTCGGGTTTCGGATTTGCGTATTGCGACTTCACGCGCCGCGGGCGCGAGGTTCTGCAAGCCTCGGTCGCACCTGGGAGTATCGACGCTACGGCCGAGGTGACGCGCGCGTCGATCCGGCGCGGTCACAAGCCGGCGCACGAGAAGCCCGCCGCCGCGCCGACGACGCCGGTCACTGCCGCGCCGATCGAGCCGGTTGCTGCCGCAACGCCGGCGACGCCCGCCGCACCTGCAATACCTGCGGCGCCAGCCGCGCCCGCAACGGCCGGGCAAGCGACGCCGACGCCTGGCGCATCCGCCAAGGCTTCGCCCGCCGCGGGCGAGAAAGCGGAAATCCGCACGACGCTCCAGCCTTAGCTGCGCCGTTACGTCTTCGCCGGGAAAATGATGCACGTCGTGGTGCCGTGCGCGAGCATGGTACCCTTGGCGTCGCGCAGCTCGCCGTCCGCCGTTCCAGTGGTGCGCCCGCGATGGATCAGCCGTCCCGTCGCGCGGATCAGCCCTGTGTCCTTGGTGATGGCGCGCACCAGGTTCACCTTGAGCTCGAGCGTGGTGTAGATCTCACCCTTCGCCAGCGTCGTCTGCACCGCGCACGCCATGCACGAGTCCATCAGCGTCATGGCGAAGCCGCCATGCACCACGCCGATTGGATTGTAGTGGCGAAATTCCGGCACGCCTTCGAACACCGCCTTGCCTTTTTCGGCCTCGACCAGATCGAATCCGAGCAGGTCGGCCATCGGAGGCTTCGGCAACGTGCCGTCGATGATCGCGTTCAGGAAGCCAAGGCCGTCATAGGTCAGGATCTGCTCGGTCGGCGTGACACCGACATTGCGCCTCATCTCGTCCACGTCACGCTCCTCGTTCGAAAATCGGCCAAGATGAAAAAAGCACGATCGTTCGTTTTTCACAACTCTTTCCGTCATGGCCCGCGCAAGGCCCGGCATGACGAAGATTGTCGTTACGTTGTTCCTTCCAACAGCTTGCGGCGCTTTGCGATTTCGTTGCCGGCAAAATCCATGAAAGCGCGCACGCGCGCGGTCTGGCGCAGGTCGGCGTGGGTCAGCAGCCACAGCGCGTCCGCGATGTCGGCGACCGGCGCGGTGATGCGGGTCAGCCCCGGCGTGACCGAACCGATGAAACAGGGAAGGAGCCCGTAGCCGATGCCGGCCGCCACCGCTTCGGCAAGGCCGAGCACCGTGTTGATGCGATAGACGATGCGGTCCGGCGCCGCATGCGCCTTTAGCCATTTCGCCGACTTGAGCGCGGCGAGATTGTCGCCGAAGCCGATCCAGTCGACCCCGTGTGCGTCGGCCTCCGGATCGAAATTGCGCGGCGACTTGTCCGTCGCGGCGAACACCGCCCATGCGATGCCGGCAGCACGCCGCCCGATCAGGGTGTCGTTCGGCTTCTCGGTCGCGCGGATCGCCACGTCGGCATCGCGCTTGGAGAGATTGAGCGCCTGGTTCGCCACCACCACGTCGAGCGCGATCTCCGGATAGGCGCGACGGAAATCCGCAAACACCCCGGTCATCAGATGGATGAGTGCGGTGTCGTTGGTGGTGACGCGCAATTCGCCCGAGGGGCGCAGGTCGTGGCCCGTCACCTTGCGCTCGAAGGCGATCACGTCCTCGCCCATGCGTTCGGCAAGCCGCACCATCTCCTCGCCGCACGGGGTGAGCGCGTAGCCGCCGCGGCTGCGCTCGAACAGGCGCGAGCCCAGTCCCTTCTCGATCTGCGCGAGGCGGCGAAACACCGTCGAGTGATTGACCGCCAGTGCCTCGGCGGCGCCGCCGAGCGAGCGCGTTTCGGCGATCGCCTTCACGTAGCGAAAATCGTCCCAGGAGAGCATCTCGACTTTGCATCCGTGCAATGATCTGTGGAGTACAGTAGCCGCTCTTTGCAGGAAGCAAAATCCGGAGCCGGGCTGATGTGGATTTGAGGTGCGCCTGGGACTTGGCCTCTCACCGCCGCAACCCTCGCCATTTCACCACGTGTCGGCCATGTTATGGCCGTATCCCATTCATCCCGAGTTCAGCGGCGATACCCGAAAAGGCACATGTTGCACGGGGGGCCCCGGCAACGACTGATATATCGATGTCCTCTCAAAATTCACCTTTGCTCGCGCCGAAGCGCCTCGGTGCACTGCGCCAAACGGGGCTGCTCAACTCGGCTCCCGACCCGTCGTTCGACCGCATCACGAAGCTCGCGACCCGTCTTCTCGACGTACCGGTCGCGCTGGTGTCGCTGGTCGATGCGGATCGTCAATTCTTCAAGAGCGCGACCGGTCTGCCGGAGCAGATCGCGTCGCAGCGGCAGACGCCATTGTCACATTCGTTTTGTCAGCATGTGGTCGCTACCGGTGCCGCGCTGGTGGTTGACGATGCGCCGAACCATCCGGTCGTCTGCGACAATCTTGCGATCCGCGATCTGGGCGTGGCGGCCTATCTCGGCGTTCCGCTGGTGACGGCGGAAGGTCATGCGCTCGGCGCGCTATGCGCGATCGATACCAAGATACACGCCTGGTCCGCGCAGGACGTCGCAACGCTGACCGAACTAGCCGGGATCGTGATGAGCGAAATTACATTGCGTGGCGAGATCGCACGCCGCGAAGACGCAGAATGGCATCAGAACCTGCTGGTCGAGGAGTTGCGCCACCGGGTCAAAAACACGCTTGCGATGAGCCAAGCACTGGTCTCGCTCAGCCTGCGCACGTCGAGCAGCCTTGAGGATTTTCGCGCCAATATCGGGGGGCGCATCAATGCACTCTCGAATGCGCACATGCTTTTGATCGACCGGCAATGGGGTTCGGTACGCGTGCGCGATCTGATTGCGGGGGAACTGGCTGCTGTTGGACCGGAACGGTTCAACGCCGCTGGGCCAGACGTCATTGTGCCGTCCACGATTGCGGTAAACGTCTCGATGGTTGTGCACGAGCTCGCCACCAATGCGATCAAGTACGGCGCGCTTTCGACGCCGGACGGACGCGTTTCGCTGGTGTGGCGAGTCGACCCCGAAACGGATGGTGCGCGCCTTGTGATGGATTGGCACGAATCCGGCGGACCGCCGGTGAGTGCGCCGGCGCGGCGCGGCTTTGGCACGCTGCTGTTCTCGCGGTTGGCCGGCGACCGCGGGCATATCGCAATCGATTATCCGGAGCAGGGCGTCCGCGCCCACGTGGCTTTTTTCGTCCCGCAGGGCGTGCCGGACTATTCGCCGCAAGCCTGACGTCAGGCAGGTTGCGTGGTCGCCGGCGGCTTCCTGAACAGAAGCCGCTGATAGAGATAGCCGATGCCGACCAGCACCAATCCCAGACCGATAAACGAAAGCGCCCGCCACACGCCGGTGAGGCCACCCATGTCGATCAGGAACACCTTGCCGACGGTGATGAGCACCACGGCGGCCGAGCAGAGCCGCACGGGTTGCGAGCGCAAGAAAATGCCGACCAGCAGCAGAACAACACCGAAGGCGAGCCACACCGCCGAGTAGGTGTAACCCTCCGCTTCCGATACGCCGGCAAGCGCCGTGCCCTCCGGACTGAAGAACACCCGCACCTCGAGCGAGAGATACATCAGCGCGAGCCCGACCGCCGTGACGGCCGCGACGGTGCGATACCATTGCGGGCGCGTCTCCCGCGTGACCAGACCCAGCGCCGCAGCGAGCACAGCGGGCAGCGCATAGCCGAGCAGCATGATGTTGAAGAGGTAACCACCGGGCGCGTGATTCATCAGGAACGGGTTCTCGTCCAGCATCAGGCCGAACACGATGACGGCGAGCGCGAGCCCGAAGAGCAGCCGGGCCGCGATATCGTGCACGATCGAGTTGGTGCGCATGCGGATGCGCTCCAGTCCGATCGCCAACGCGAGTGCACCGCAGGCTTGCAGGGCATATTCGGTGAGCGCGGCGGAGGGATGATAGATGTCGCCGCCGTAGAGATAGTGGCGGATTTCCAGCGATGCGGTCAGCACGGTGAACAGGATCGCGCCGGCATCGACGGCGCGCGCCGGATAGTCGTCGGCGCGCTGCCGTAGCAGCCAGCCCGCGACCCAGAATGCGAGGGCGGGAATGCCGTAGCCGTAAAGGATCCAGTTGAAGATCGGCGTTGAACCGGGATCGTCGACGATGCGTGGATCGTAGCCGACACGCGCCATCACCAGCGCGACCAGGATTCCGCAGAGCGTGCGCAGCCATGGCAACGGCCGTTGCGCCGCGACCCATGCGGTGCCCGGCACCATCAGGGCAAGCGCCACGGTGAGCCAGCCTTTTTCCAGCGCGAATGTGAGTGCGAGCGCGAGCGCCGCGATCGAACCGGTCGCGAAGATCGCCGCCGCCGAGGCGCTGCCGGGGCGCGGGACGCGTTTGGTCAGCACCTCGGTCGCGACGGCGAACAGCGCGGCGATCAGCAGTGCGAGCGCCGCGAAGGGCAACGATTGCTCGAAGCGCGTGATGCGGAAATACAGTGCGATCAGGATCGCGAGCGGTGCGGCTGCGGCGGTCGCGGCCCACAGGATCGAGGGAAGCGGGCGGGACGAGCGGCCCTGCGCGAGGAAACCGGACGCGGCGAACAGCGCCATGAAGGCAAAGCCGAGGGTCAGGTGCGCCCCATAGAGTGCCGGGTTCGGCTCGGGCGGCAGGTTCGCGATGCCGCCGGGCGCAACCAGCGTCTTGAACTCCATGCCGACCGCCCAGTTCGCCATCACGAAGAACGCGAGTAGGGCGGCGGCCGGAATGGCCGCGACGGCGGCCTCGGCGCGCCAGGCAATCGCGACAGTGCCAACGACAAGCAGCGTGAACGTCGCGAGCGCGACGCCGTCGTGCTGCGAGGCGAGCACGAGCAGGGTCGTGCCGAACAGATACGCGGCGAGCGCGCCGGACGAGACCGGATCGATCTCGCCCGGCTCGGCGTCTGGTCCGTAGAACAGGCCGGAGACAAGCAGCGCGGCGACGAGTGCGAAGCCGATGATGGCGTGGAACGCATGCGCGCCGATCGATCCGTTGGTGATGATGTCGTTGAGGCCGGGGAACATCCACAGCGTGCCGAAGGCGACTGCCGTGATCGCGAGCCAGCGCCACAGCCGCGCACGCGCGAGCGTAAACGAGGCCGCGGTGACGACCGCGAGATAGAGATAAAGCGCCCAGTAGTTCGGCGTGTCGCTGGCGACCAGCATCGGCGCAACGAAGGCGCCGATCTGTCCGAGTGCGGCCAATGCGGGCCCATGCAGCAGCGCGGCGGCGAGCGTGCCGAGCGCCACGATGCCGAGCAGGACGAACGCCGTGCCGGGCACGAGGAAACCGTAGAGCGCGTAGGCCGCATAGATCGTCGCATAGGCGACGGTGGTGCCGGCGGCGGTGAGGATGCTCGGGATGTGCGCGGCCGGGACGTTCGCGAGCGGGAATGCGACCTCGCGACGGCGCGTCCATTCGCCGGCCGCGATCAGTGCGATGGCCAGCAGGCCGCCGAGGAAGATGCGCACGCCGGGGCCGACCAGCCCCGCCTCGATCGAATACTGCACCATGAAGATGCCGCCGAGCGCGAGCGCAATGCCGCCGATCCATACGACCCAGCTCGCGCCAAAGCGCTCCTCGAAGCTTTTCGCAGGAGGCGCGGGTTCGGCTGGAGGCAAGGGCGGTGCGCCCGGCGATTGCGCGGAATCGTTAAGGGTCTGCGCGATCGCGGCTTCGTCCATGCGTTCGGGCGGTGCAGCGGTTGCGGGCGCCGCGCGCTCAATAATCGGCGGCGCGACAAATGGCGCTTGGGGCAGTGGTCGGGCTTCCGGCGCGGCCTGCGGCGCGCTTAGGTCGGCGATGCGCAATTCGAGCGCGGTCACGCGCTTGCGCAGCTTCAGCGCCATAAACAGCGCGACAATCGCCACAACGGCGGCCAGAAATTCCATCAATCGCCCCAGCTAATAAACATAAAGCAATCGCGCCGGCTCTTCACCAGCGCAACACTTGGTCGCGCCGGGGCCCGCGTTGGTTCAACGCCCGCCGAGGCGCAGGCCCGGCGCGGGGCGCTCCGAGAGCACTTCGCGGCGGAAACGAAACAGCGCGGCGGGGCGGCCGCCGGTCGCGGTGGACATCTCGCCGGTCGGCTCGACCAGCGCGGTGCCTTCGACCAGCCGGCGGAAATTCTGCTTGTGCAGCACGCGGCCCGAGATCGCCTCGACGGTGTGCTGCAATTCGGTAAGCGTGAACTCGGCCGGCATCAGCTCGAACACCACCGGGCGATATTTCAGCTTGGCGCGCAGCCGCGCGATCGCGGTCCCCAGAATGCGGCGATGGTCGAAGCGCATCGCCTCGCCCAATGCAGGGAGCGTGTCGCGCGCGAGCGCCGAAGCGCGCCCGTCGCGCCGCGCCTCCTCGATCAGTCCGGCCTCGTAGAGCATCTCGTAGCGGTCGAGCACCTTCTCCTCATCCCACGGCGAGCCGCCCACGCCGAAGCAGAGGCGCAACCGCTCGCGCCATCCGAGCGCGCGGCCGAGTTCGCCATGCGGCGGGCCCGTCCATGCGGCAAGCAGTGGAATGATGGTGTCGTTGAGGATGGCGGGGCGCTTCTCGCGCCAGTCCTCCCACGGGAAAAAGCGATACCACGGCTCGAAACCGGCGCCGCCGGTCTTCAACGCCGCCGCGCTCTCCGGCATGCGGGTGAGCGCGAGGTAGCCGATCGAGACGGTATGCGCCGCGTCGGCGGGACCAACGTGGCGGCCGCGATCGCCGAACGTGTATAGCTGTTCGACATAGCCGACGCGCAGGCCGGTCTGCGCCTCGACCCATTCGCGCAGTCCGATCTCGAAGGTTCGGTGGGCCAGCGGATCGAACGGGCCGAATGGCAGCCCCGCGCGCGGCTCCGATTTGCCACCGTCGCCCGCGATCAGGATCGCGGGCTCTCCGTTCTCCACAGCGACGATCGCGGCGGTCAGCCCGATTTCGATCGGCGTGAGGACGCTGTCCGCCATTCGTTATTCCAGATCGAGCCGGAACGGTTCGCTTTGGTACGCCGCCATGCCGGGACCGATCGCCCGGATCGCCGTCACCATGCGGCCGTCGCGGCCGAGCAGGCGGTCGGCGATCATCACAATGCGCACGTTCGGCGTCGCGGTCCGCGAGGCATCGCGCAGCGCGCGCGCAATTTGCGTCTCGTCGCGGTTGGGATTGAGCGCACACGCGGTGACGAAGGCGCCGGCGGTCGAGCGGCTGATGCCCGCATAGCAATGCACCACCAGCGGGTTCGCGCGATCCCATGCGCGCACGAAGCGCAGCAGATCGCCGACGTGCTCCTCGCCTGGCGCCACGTAGCCGTCGATCGGATCGTTGATGTCGTCCATGTCCAGCATCAGATGATTTTCCGGCGCGATGGACGAAGGCCGATGCACCAGCGAAATGTCCTTGATCAGCGTCACCACATGGCGCGCGCCGGTTTCGCGCACGGTGTCATGCAGGCGGGCAAGCGAACAAACATGGATCATGAGGGTCTCGCGGCGTGCGGCGTTGGGTTATTCGCTTTTGAGCAACTCCGCAAACCGCTTCAGAAAGCGCGCTTCCGCGTCGCGTGCAGGCCACGGCGTGAGGTACTCGCGCTCCAGGCTTGCCGGGATTTCCGGCGGCGTACCGAAAAAGCGCTTCGCCTCGCTTTCGCCGAACCCGGCAAGCCGTGTTGCTTCGAGGAAAGCGGCGGCGCGGTCCGCGCTCTTGATCATTTTCGTCAACTCAGCGGGCAATGATGGCGGCAAGCCGAAGCGCAGATGGATCGCCGCGAGCAGGCGGTGTTCCACGGCCTTGTAGGATTCGCCGATCACCGATTTGAACGGCGTGATCATGTCGCCGATCACGTATTCGGGCGCGTCGTGCAGCATGACGGCGAGCCGCGCGCGCCGGTCGAGGGTCACACGGCGGCGCGCGATCGTCTCCACCAGCAACGTGTGCTGCGCGACCGAGAAGATGTGCGCGCCGGAGGTCTGCCCGTTCCAGCGCGCGACGCGCGCAAGCCCGTGCGCGATGTCCTCGATCTCGACATCGAGCGCGGAGGGGTCAAGCAGATCGAGCCGCCGCCCCGACAGCATCCGCTGCCAGGCGCGAGTTGCGGTTTTGCGGGATTTTGCGGGTGGCGTTGGCATCGCGATCTTTTACCACAAAGGTATCGCGATGAATCCAAGGGCCATTGAGCAAACCCAACGGACCAAATGATTCGAGGTGCTTCGGCGCCTGATTAACTGGCGGGACCCCGACATTTGCCGAAATAGCGAATAACCTGTTTCGACAATGCTGGGTTGCTTTGCACGGCGACGTCGGCGGGATATGACCACGACCTCAAGCCATGCGGCAATACTGTTTGCTTTAATGTTCGCGCGATAGTGCTCGCATATTTGCCGCATTCTTGCCGGGACTACTGAACCCCGCTAAAAGGCGCACACCTCCGAAACCCCAAAGGTCAAACATGGCGAAAAAAGCCAAACGCAGAGGCCGGCCACCCGGCACCAAATCTCCTGATAAAATGGATATCGGCCAGCTCCGCCAATATATCGACCGCATGGAAACGCTCCTCAAGACCAAGGTGAGCGAACAGCGGTCATACTTCGAGGAAAAGTTGTCCGAGCTCTCCGACTATGCCTCGGCCAAGGCCTCCCGCGTGATGAACGCAATGAGCGGGACGAAGAAGGGCACGCGCAAGAAGGCGGTCCCGAAATATCGCTCGCGCAAGAACCCGAAAACCCTGTGGTCCGGGCGCGGCGTGACGCCGATTTGGATGCGCGAGGAGATGAAGGGCACCAAGCTCAAGAAGGAAGATTTCCTGATCGAGAAGGCGTGACGCGCGATTATTTCGCCGCGCGATCCGCCAGATCGTCATGACGGTAGCAGTCGACCAGGTGGTCGTTGACCATCCCGGTCGCCTGCATGAAGGCATAAACGATCGTCGGTCCCACGAACTTAAAGCCGCGCGCCGACAATTCCTTCGACATCGCCTTGGAGACCGGCGTTTCGGCGGGTACCTGCTTGTGGGTGCGAAAGCGGTTGATCTTCGGCTCGCCGTCGAGAAATCCCCATAGCAGCGCCGAAAAGCCCGGGCCTTTTTCCATCACGTCGAGATAAGCGCGCGCCGAGGCGACCGCGCCGTCGATCTTCATGCGGTTGCGCACGATGCCGGCGTCCTGCATCAGCCGCTCGATTTTCTTCGGCGTGTAGCGCGCGATCTTTTCAGGCACGAACCCGTCGAAGGCTTTGCGGAAATTCTCGCGCTTGCGCAGGATCGTGATCCACGAGAGCCCCGCCTGGAATCCGTCGAGCATCAGCTTCTCGTAGAGCGCGCGGTCGTCGCGCTCCGGCACGCCCCATTCCTCATCGTGGTAGGCGACGTAGAACGGGTCCTGCCCGGGCCACGGACAACGGTGCTTGCCGTCGGGATGGAGCAGGGCGGCCATTCTACTCCGCCGCCTTGGCTTCGCCCGGCCAGTCGAAGCGCGCCCAGGCAGGCTTGACCGGCGCGATTTCGATGCCGCCGGAGATGATCGGTGTGCCACTCGCGAGCGCATCGCCGATCCGCCCGAGATGCAGCATCGCAAGGCCGCGGCCTTTGGCCGACGATCCCATGATGCCGGCCTCGGTCTCGCCGGCCTTGACCGGCACGCCGGCCTCCGGCGCGAAGTCCTGAAACGTCACCGGCACCACCCGCTTGCGTGCGGTGCCGCGATGCTCGACGCGCGAGACGACCTCCTGCCCGACATAGCAGCCCTTCTCGAAGTCGATGCCGTTGAGCTGGTCCATGTCGGCTTCGTGCGGGAAGGCGTCGTTGTACTGGAAATCGAGCCCGCCGCGCGGGACGCCAAGCGCGATGCGGTACGCATCATGCTCTGTCGCGTCGACCGCGGTTGCGCCGAGATCGGCGGCGGCTTCGGCGAAGAGGCCGGGCGGCAGAATGCAGCGCATCCCGAGGGCCGGCAGACGCGGGTCGGCGAAACATAGGCCGCAATCGGTTTCGCCGCTGCTCTCCCAACCCGTCATCACGCCGAGCGCTTCGGACAGATCCTCGACGGTCACCTTGGCGCGCAGTTTGTAGAAACCGAGCCGATCCACCAGGGTTTTGCAGAGCGCGCGCGGACAATCGAGGAAGAAGCCGCCACCATCTTCCGCCGACGCTTCGGTCACGATCATGTCGACCATGATCTTGCCCTTGGGGGTGAGCAGCGCCGCATAGGCGGCGCGCCCGGGCGAAACCTTGGCGAGGTCGGCGGTGAGCAGGCCGTTGAGGAATTTGCGCGCGTCCTCGCCCGCAACCTTTACGACGCCGCGATCGGGCAGCAAAGCCGCTTTCATGGAGATGTCCCTGCGTGGCCCTCAACCTAAGGCGCAGGTCGGCCAGTCTCAAGGGCGCTGAGCGGGAGGCGTTCGAAGGCGCCTATTGGCGCGCGATGCGCAGAGAAAATTCGCCGTTGCGGATGCGGGCGCCCAGTCCCTCGGCAAACTTGGCGGTCGCGTCCTCGCCATAGGTCGTCACGAGTTCGCTCAGCGCGCTGAACAGGGACGCCTGCGCCAGGCAGTCGCCATCGACGCCCTCGAGCCGTGCTTCGCTCCAGGCTTCCAGGAGAAAACTCAGTGCGATCTGCTTCTGCTCGGTATCGGACGCCGGCTCGCGTGCCGGATCGATCTGTGGCGCAATGCTCATTGTCTCAGGCCCTACCGCGGCGCTTGCGCGCCGTCCCAGTCGAGCGACGTTAGCATGAGCTTTTGGAGCGGACAGGTGAGACTTTAGGAAAGGTTAACGCGAAAAATCGAAGATATTCGCGCTAGTTGGCGTACCGCGCCGTGATGTCACGCGCGAGTTTCGAGCCTTCGTCGAGATAGCGCCGGATGGCGTAGTCGGCGGCCGGCGTGCAGGTGCGATAGGTCTGCTGGAACCCGCGGTAGCCGCGGTTGAAACTTGCCACCAGGCGCTCGCGCCGCTCGCCGCTCGGTGCCTCGGCATCGACCAGTGCCTGCATCTCGTTGCGCCAGACCTGTCCCTCGCGCGCGCCACAGATGTCGCGCAGATAATGCAGTGCACCGAGAATTTCGGAGAGCCGCTGCAGATCGGGCTCATAAGGCGCGCGGCCCCCGGCCGCGGGCTGGGCGAGGGCGGGCGAGGCGGAGAGAATGAGGAGCAGAAAAACGCGCGGCAGCATGGACGGCATATGCGCTTGCCGCGTTGCGAGGGCAAGTCAGGTTATCCGGAACGCTGTACTCACAGCGCCGGGGCGTCCCTCATCCGCTCGAACGCGGCCGCGATCATTTCGGAGAGGCCCGGCGTGGTCTTCAGGCCCTCGATCTCGGCGGGCGCAAGCCAGTGCAATTCCGACAGCTCTTCAAGCTGCGGCACGCCTTCGCCCGCGAGCCAGCGGCACGCAAAGCACAGGATGACGAAATGGCGCGAGACCTTGCCGGCTTCGTCGCGCGTGATGAACTCGCGCTCGCCCGCAAGCGCGACCGGCTCGATTGTCATGCCGGTTTCCTCGGCGATCTCGCGCACGACCGCCTCGCGCAGCGTTTCGCCAGCCTCCACCACGCCGCCGGGGAGGGTGTAGTGTCCGGTGCTTGCGCCCTTGGCGCGGCGCGCGATCAGCACGCGACCATCGCGGATGATCGCGGCGCTGACCGCCAGATAGGGCCGGTCGGGATACATGCGGGGGTCGGGGGTCATGGCATTCCTTTCGCGTCATCCCTGCGGCGCGAGTCGCGCTTTCGGCGAGCCTCGAAGGGCGACGGTCACGCTTGAGCCTTCGAGGCCCGGCCCGCCGGGCACCTCAGGATGACGTCTGTGTATTTACTTTTCCAGCAGCGCGTCGACCGTCGCCTGCTGCTCGCCGGTCGTCATGTCTTCCGAGTGCTCGATGTCGTAGCCGTTGATCACCGCACCGGCGCGCGCCACCAGCGGCTTCAGCCGCGCTGCGGTCTCGGCCGCCAGTGCGTTCGCGGCCTCGAGCGATGCGCGTTTCTGGAACGCCTCGCAGGTCGCGACCAGCAGCGCGTTCATGGTGTCGGCGAGCTCGTCGAGCCGTACCCGCGCGAGCGGTTCTGCCGCCTCATAAGCGGCGATCGCCAACTCCTTTTCCCTGAAGTGCGAGGCGGTGAAATGCTCCTGGTAGCTCAGCGGCTCCCAGCCGATCAGTTCGACGATGCATTCGGGCGTCTCCGGCAGGAGATCGAGCAACATCACCGCTTCGTTGAAGTGGTTGAGATAGTCGGTCGCGAGGCCGGTCTTCGGATTGATGTTGGCGGCGCTAAGCCGCGCCGGATCGAGCGCCGGGCGCGAACCATTCTCGGCGGTCGTGGTGACGGCAATCATTGGCATTCTCGGGACTAGGCAGTCTCGTCATGCGAGGTTAAATCCCGATGAAGAAACAGGGCGAGAGCGGCAACGCGCATGTGCGGCAGGTACGCAATAACCACGGCTCCGGAGGCGATGCGGCAGCTTTTCCGCTATCTGCAGCAGCCGAATTTCCCGGCGCGCTACAATGTCGCTCCGACGCAACCGGTGCCGATCGTGCGCATGGTCGAGGGCCGGCGCGAATTCGCGCTGGTGCGCTGGGGGCTGATCCCGGCCTGGGTGAAGGACCCGCGCGCGTTTTCGCTGATCATCAATGCGCGCGGCGAATCGGTGCTCGACAAGCCGGCGTTCAAGAACGCCATGAAGTATCGCCGCTGCCTGGTTCCGGCCGACGGCTTCTTCGAGTGGAAGCGCGGGGGTGAGCGCAAGCAGCCCTATTTCGTGCAGCGCAAAGGCGGCGGGCCGCTGGCGTTTGCCGGCCTGTGGGAAAGCTGGATGGGGCCGAACGGCGAGGAGCAGGAGACTGCCGCGATCGTCACCACCACGGCGTCGCGCTCCATCGCGCATATCCATGACCGCATGCCGGTCATCCTGCCGCCGGAGGCGTTCGACTTCTGGCTCGATCCGAAGGTGGACGCGCAGAGCGCAATGGCGGCGATCCAGCCCGCGCCGGACGCGGAGCTTGAATTTTTCCCGGTGTCGAGCGCGGTGAACCGCACGGCGAATGATTCACCCATGCTGGTCGAACCGCTCACGGAGCCGGAGGCCGAGGAACCGGCGCCGCCCAAACGGGCGAGGAAAGAAAAGGCGGCGGTAGATAACGGGCAGGGGAGCCTGTTCTAGACTCAGGTGGTCATCCCGGGCGACCCGGCCTCGAGCCGGGGAGGCCCGGGATCCATAATCACGATATTTCTAATCTCTCGCCGGTCGTGTTTATGGATCCCGGCTCGCGCTTCGCGCTTGGCCGGGATGACAGCGCAACGTCACGGCGTCATCGGCCGTCCGTCAAGCCACTTGGCATAGATCACGCGCTCCTGCGTTGCGTAGCCGAGCCGGTCATAGAACGCGCGCACGCTCATGTTGTCCGAGCGCACCATCAGCATGATCTTCTCCACGCCGCGGCCGCGCAGCCAGTCTTCCGCCGCCGCCATGATGGCGCGGCCGAAATCCTTCTTCTGCATGTCGGGATCGACGGCGACGTAATAGACCCAGCCGCGATGGCCGTCGTGCCCGACCATCGCCGAGGCGACGATCGCGCCCTCCGCGCGCCCGACCAGAATGGTCGCATCGGTCCCCTTGCGGGCGAATGCGACGTCGGAGGCCGGGTCGTTCCACGGCCGCGTCAGGCCGCAGCGCTGCCACAGCGCGATGACTTGCGGCACGTCAGCGTCGGCGATGGACGAGACCGTGAGGTCGCTCACAGCACCTTGCCGGGATTCAAAATCCCGTTCGGATCGAGCGTGCGCTTGAGCGTGCGCATCAATTCCATTGCGACGGGGTCCTTGATGGTCGGCAACAGGTCGCGCTTCATGATGCCGATGCCGTGCTCGGCCGAGATCGAGCCGCCGTATTTCAGCACCACGTCGAACACCACCATGTTCACGTCGTGCCAGCGTTCGAGGAACGCGGCTTTGTCGGCGCCCTCCGGCTGCGCGATGTTGTAGTGGATGTTGCCGTCGCCGAGATGGCCGAACGGTAGCGGCCGCGCGCCCGGGATGAGCTTCACCACGGCGGCGTTCGCTTCCGCGATGAACGCCGGCACGTTCGCGACCGGCACCGACACGTCGTGCTTGATCGAGCCGCCGACCTGGCGCTGCACCTCGCCGAACATTTCACGGATGCGCCAGAACGCCTTCGCCTGATCGAGGTTTTCGGCCAGCGCGGCGTCGGCCACCAGACCTTTCTCGACGCCTTCGGACAGGATGCCTTCGAGCGCATCGCGCAAGCCTTCGCGCTGCTGCGAGGAGAGTTCGATCAGCACGTACCAATCGTGCCGCTGCGCGAGCGGATCGCGCGAGCCGGAATCGTATTTCAGCACCGCATCGATGCCCATGCGAACCATCAGCTCGAACGACGTGATGCTGCCGCCTGAATGCTCGCTCGCGATGCCGAGCAATTCCAGTGCGGCCTGCGGCGAGGCGACGCCGACGAACGCAGTCTCGACCGAGCGCGGCCGCGCGATCAGGCGCAGCGTCGCCGCGGTGATGACGCCGAGCGTACCCTCGGCGCCGATGAACAGGTTCTTCAGGTCGTAGCCGGTGTTGTCCTTCTTCAGCTTGTTGAGATTGTTCAGTACGCGCCCGTCCGCGAGCACGACCTCCAGCCCGAGCACCTGCGCCCTCGCGACGCCCCAGGAGACTGCAGTCGTGCCGCCTGCATTGGTGGAAAGATTGCCGCCAACCGTGCAGGTGCCTTCCGCGGGCAGCAGCAGCGGATAGAGCCGGTCGACATTGGCGGCCGCCTCGCGCACGCGCCCGAGCGAGACGCCGGCCTCGGCGGTGATGGTATTTGAGGTGGCGTCCACCTCGCGGATCTTGTCCATGCGATTGAGCGACAGCACGATCTCGCCGTGATGCGGGATCTGTCCGCCGACCAGCCCGGTGTTGCCGCCCTGCGGCACGATCGGCGGTGCGCGTCTCGTTGGCAAGCTTGAGGATGGCCGACACCTCCGCGACCGAGCCCGGCCGCAGCACCATCGGGGTGTGCCCGTGATAGAGGTCGCGCATCTCGCGCAGGTATTGCTCCTGCAGCGCCGGATCGGTGACGGCGTATTTCTCGCCGACGATGGCGGCAAAGCGCGCGAGCAATTCGTCCTTGATCGTGATCTCGCTGCCCGCAAGCGAGCCCGGCGGAGTGACAATATTCACGGCGTTTCCATGCGGTTGACGTCAGCCATCATTCTAGCGTTGTTTTGACGCCGTGCCCAAGCGGAACACGACGCCGCGCGACTGCGTTTCCGCCACAGGAGCCATTCCATGCGCGTCAGGTTGTTTGCACTCGTCATCGCCGGCGTCTCGGGTCTCGCGGGCGGAGCTAACGCGCAGTCGGGCGATTCCGAGGGGCAGCTCCTGTTCAACAATTCCTGCCGCACCTGCCATTCGGTGAAAGAAGGCGACAATCGGCTCGGGCCCAGCCTGCATGGCGTGGTCGGCCGCAAGTCGGGATCGCTGAAGGACTTTCCGTATTCGGACTCGATGGCGAAATCGGACCTCGTCTGGGACAAGGCGACACTTGACCACTTCATCGCCAATCCGGAAGGGGTGGTGCGCGGCAATGGCATGCAGCCCTATGGCGGCATTGCGTCGGCCGAGGAGCGCGCGAAGATTATCGCATTTCTGGAGCGGAACTGACTATTTCGGAGCGGCAGCGCGCGCCAGTCGATCGTTGATCGCCTCCCCGAGGCCGTCC
Organism: uncultured Alphaproteobacteria bacterium; assembly: GCA_963757565.1. Classification (GTDB taxonomy): domain Bacteria; phylum Pseudomonadota; class Alphaproteobacteria; order Rhizobiales; family Xanthobacteraceae; genus PALSA-894. Next base: position 2,466,772 of record CAVWSB010000011.1, on the reverse strand, counting down.
TCGCGGATATGCATCACGGCGATACCCTTGGCGCCCGCGGCATCGAGCGCCCGCAAATGCGAGAACAGGTTCGCCGCGGCCTCGACCAGATCGCCTGACGGCGACAGGTTCAGCATCCGGTCGGCCTCCAGTGCGCGCGGACCGAACGCCAGCAGCACCTCGCCGTCGCGCACCTCGCGCGCGTTGAGCCGGACCGGTGTCCGCGGCGCGTAGTGCGAGGCGAGCATGCCGGGCGCAAGCGGCGCTTCGTCGTCAGGCGTTTCTGCTAGTGCGAGCGGATGCCCGAGCACGCGCTCGATCGCCGCGCGCGACAATCCGCCCGGCCGCAGCAGGGACGGCACCCCGAGACACGACACGATGGTGGATTCCACGCCGACGCTGGCTACGCCGCCGTCGATGATCATGTCGATACGCCCGTCGAGGTCTGCCAGCACGTGTGGCGCGCTGGTCGGCGAGACATGGCCGGAGCGATTGGCGGACGGGGCGACCACCGGCCTGCCGAGCGCATTGAGCAGATCGCGCGCCACCGCATGATCGGGCACGCGCACCGCAATCGAATCGAGACCCGCGGTCGCAAGCTGCGACACCGGGCAATCCGCAGACTTCGGCAGCACCAGCGTCAGCGGCCCCGGCCAGAACACGCTGGCGAGGAGTTCGTGCATTCTCGTCGAAGCGGGCGAGCGCGCGCGCAGCGTGTATGTCCGTCACATGAGAGATCAGCGGATTGAAGCGCGGGCGGCCCTTTGCCGCATAGAGCCGCGCGACCGCCTCGCCATTCGTGGCATCGGCGCCGAGCCCGTAGACCGTCTCGGTCGGAAACGCGACCAGCCCCCCGGTACTCAGCACACGCGCCGCCGCCGCGACCGCATCGCGGTCCGCGTTCAGCATACGTGTGGCAAGTTCGACAGCCATGACGCCTTTCGGGATCAGCGACGCGCCGCTACATTGGCCCGTCTATACCCGTCAAGAGTTGAAACAATGTCTTACCACGCGCCGGTTGCCGAGATCGCCTTTACGCTGAAACATTCGGCCGGGCTCGGCCAGGCCCTCGCCGATGGCCTTTACGGCGATCTGACCGAGGATGTGGTCGATGCCGTGCTGGAGGAGGCGGGCAAGTTCGCCTCCTCGGTGATCGCGCCCCTTAATACCGTTGGCGACAAGCTTGGCACGCCGTTGAAGGATGGCGCGGTGACGATGCCGCCCGGCTGGAAGGAGGCCTACACCGCCTGGGCGCAGGGCGGCTGGAACGGGCTTGCTGCCTCCGAGGCATGGGGCGGGCAGGGATTGCCGCACGCGCTCAATGCCGCCTGCATCGAAATGTGGAATTCGGCCTCGATGGCGTTCGGCATCGGCCCGGTGCTCACCATGGGGGCGATCGAGGCCCTCGACCGGCACGGCGCGGATGCGCTGAAGCAGAAATATTTGCAGAAGCTCACCACCGGCGAATGGATGGGCACGATGCAATTGACCGAGCCGCAGGCGGGCTCGGATGTCGGCGCGCTGCGCACGCGCGCCGAACGCGCCGCTGGACGGGACCTACGAGATCACCGGCTCGAAGATCTTCATCACCTATGGCGAGCACGACCTGACCGACAACATCATCCATTTCGTTCTCGCGCGGCTGCCCGATGCGCCGACCGGCACGAAAGGCATCTCGCTGTTCCTGGTGCCGAAGTTCTTCGTCAACGACGACGGCTCGATCGGCGCGCGTAACGACGTGCGCTGTCATTCGATCGAGCACAAGCTCGGCATTCACGGCTCGCCGACCTGCACGATGGTGTACGGCGACAAAGGCGGTGCAACCGGCTGGCTGGTCGGCGAGGAAAACCGCGGACTCAATTGCATGTTCACGATGATGAACAATGCGCGCCTCGCGGTCGGCCTGCAGGGCGTCGCGATCGCGGAGCGCGCCACGCAGCAGGCCTATGCGTATGCGAACGATCGCCGTCAGGGTCGCATTGGCGGCAATGGCGCGATCATCAATCATCCGGATGTACGCCGCATGCTGCTCACCATGCGGGCGCTGACACATGCGGCGCGCGCGATCTGTTACGCGACCGGCGCCGCGATCGACCGCGCGCATCGCGGAAAGGATGACGCAGCGCGCAAGGCAGGCGATGCGCGCGCCTCGCTGCTTACGCCGGTCGCCAAGGCGTTCTCAACCGACATCGGCACTGAGGTGGCCTCGCTCGGCGTGCAGGTGCATGGCGGCATGGGCTTCATCGAGGAGACCGGTGCTGCCCAGCACTACCGCGATGCGCGCATCGCGCAGATCTACGAGGGCACCAACGGCATCCAGGCGATCGATCTGGTGATGCGCAAGCTGCCGATGGCGGGCGGCGCGGTGGTGCGCGGCTATCTCGACGAATTGCGCCGCACGGTCGCGGCCGTGAAGGCTGCGAACGATCCGGCGTTCGGCGCAACCGGTGCGCGGCTCTCCGATGCGGTCGAAAGCCTCGATCGTGCGACGACGTGGCTGCTCGGCAAGCTCGGCGAAGTCACCCGACGCGGCACTCGCCGGCGCGACGCCGTATCTGCGGCTGTTCGCCTCTGCGGCGGGCGGCTGCATGCTGGCCGAGGAGGCGTTGGCGGCGGTGCGCCTCAACGGCGGCGCGGATGCGGGCGGCCGCGTCGCGCTGGCGCGTTTCTTCGCCGAGAACATCGCCGTGCAGGCGGGCGGACTGGAAACCACCGTGACCGAAGGCGCGGACTCTGTTTCAGATGCGGCGCTGCGCGGCGCGGCCTAAGGAAAAACTATGACCGACCAGGTAATCGTCACCGACGACGGCGCCGTCCGGACCATCCGGATGAACCGGCCGGAGAAGAAGAACGCGCTCACCTCCGTGATGTACGGCGCGATGGCCGAAGCGATCGAGACCGCGGGCGGCGCATCGCCCATTCGCTGTGTGCTGATCTGCGGTGCGCCGGGCGCGTTCTCGGCCGGCAATGATCTGGGCGACTTCATGAAGGCGGCGGGCGGCGGCGAAGCTCGACACTGCGGTGCTGCGCTTTCTCTATGCGCTCGCGCGCGCTGAACGCCCGCTGGTCGCCGCCGTCACCGGCGTCGCAGTCGGCATTGGCACCACGATGATGCTGCATTGCGACTATGCGGTTGCGGCGAGCGATGCGCGCTTCTCGACCCCGTTCGTGGCGCTCGGTCTGGTGCCGGAGGCCGCGTCCAGCCTCATTGCGCCGCGCGTGATGGGCCACCGTCGCGCGTTCGAACTGCTGGTGATGGGCAAGGCGTTCTCGGGCGAGGAGGCGAAGGCGGTCGGGCTGGTCAATCAGGTTGCGCCCGCAGATCAGGTCGAGGCCGAGGCGATGAAGGCCGCGCAACACATTGCGGGGCTTCCGGCCGAGGGTGTCGCGCTGTCGCGCAAGCTGATGAAGGGCGAACCCGATGAGATCGTGAGGCGCATCGACGACGAGGCGCAGAGCTTTCGGCCACCGGCTGCAATCGGCCGAGGCGCGCAAGGCGTTCGAGGCGTTCTTTAGTAAGAAGAAGTAGCTGCTTCTTTCCCCTCGCCCCGCGCAGCGGGGAGAGGGTGCCCGAGCGAAGTGAGGGCGGGAGAGGGGCTGGTCAGAAAAAGGCCCTCTCCCCGCCGCTACGCGGCGACCCTCTCCCGCAAGCGGGAGAGGGGAAAGAAACTCAAATCGCCTTCAGCCCCGCCTCGATCTGCGCGCGCTTGCCCTCGAGGAACGGCGGCAGCACCAGCTTCTCGCCGAGCTTGTCCATCGGCTCGTCGACACCGAAGCCCGGACCGTCGCTGGCGATCTCGAACAGGATGCCGTTCGGCTCTCGGAAATAGAGACTGCGGAACCAGAAGCGGTCGACCTTGCCGCTGTTCGGGATGCGCAGTTTATTCAGCCGCTCGGCCCAGCCTTCGTATTCGGCATCGGGCGTGCGGAACGCGACATGATGCACGGCGCCCGCACCCTGTTGCGCGCTGCGCAAGTCCGCCTGAACCGCGACATGCAGTTCCGCGCCCGCGCCGCCTTGCCCCATCTCGTAGACATGCACGGTGTCGCGCGCATTGTCGGGATACGGATAGGTGCGCACTTCGCGCATGCCCATCAGGGTGGTCAGTACCGCGTCGGTCGATTGCAGCGCCGGCACGCTGATGGTGATCGGTCCAAGTCCGCGGATCTGTTGCGCCACCGGCACCGGGCTTTTCTCCCACGGATACGCTTCGCCGTTGCCACCATCGTCGATCAGCGAGAGGCGCTGGCCTTCCGGGTCCTCGAAGTCGAGCGTCATGCGGTTGTCGCGCTCGACGATGTCGCCGGCCTTTACGCCCGCCTCGTTGAGGCGCTCCTTCCACCACGTGAAGCTTTCCGGGCCCGCGATGCGCAAGCCCGTGCGCACGATCGAATGGGTGCCGCGCTGCTCGGGCGGCGGCCGGCCAGTCGAAGAAGGTCAGGTCGGTGCCAGGGCGCGCCAGCGCATCGGCGTAGAACAGGTGATAGGCCGAGGTGTCGTCCTGGTTCACGGTCTTCTTCACCATGCGCATGCCCATCGTGCCGGTGTAGAAGCGCTTGTTCCCGGCCGCGTCGGCCGAAATCGCTGTCAGGTGATGGATGCCGGTGAGTTGCATGACGTCCTCGAAAAGCTTGTCTCGTTGATTTGTCGTCGCTGATGTAGGCAGATCGGGCCTTGAAAGCGAGGCGGGCGCTGCAAGCGCCGTTTGCACAAGAAGCGGGAGGAGCCATGTCGCTCAAGGGCAAGACGCTGTTCATCACCGGCGCCTCGCGCGGCATCGGGCTTGCGATCGCACTGCGCGCCGCGCGCGACGGCGCGAATGTCGCGGTCGCCGCCAAGACCGACACGCCGCATCCCAAGCTCCCCGGCACGATCCACACCGCGGCCGCCGAAATCGAGCAGGCCGGCGGCAAGGCGCTGGCGCTGGTGGTCGATGTGCGCGACGAGGAGAGCGTCAAGCGGGCGCTCGACGCCACGGCGGAGAAGTTCGGCGGCATCGACATCGTGGTCAATAACGCCAGCGCGATCCAGCTCACCAATACGCAGCAGACCGACATGCGCCGCTTCGACCTGATGCATCAGATCAATGCGCGCGGAACGTTCATGGTGAGCAAGCACGCGATCCCGCACCTGCTCAAGGCGCAAGACCCGCATATCCTGATGCTGTCGCCGCCGCTCGACATCAAGGAGAAATGGTTCGCGCCCTATACGGCCTATGCGATGGCGAAGTTCGGCATGAGCCTCGTGGTGCTCGGCCTGGCCGGCGAATTGCGCGGCAAGGTCGCCGTCAACGCACTTTGGCCGCGGACCACCATCGCCACCTCGGCGATCAAGAACATCGTCGGCGGCGAGGCCATCATGCGCCGCTCGCGCACGCCGGAGATTTTGTCCGACGCCGCCTACGCGATCTTCAACAAGCCGAAGGCGTTCAGCGGAAATTTCCTGCTCGACGACACGTTTCTCGCCGGCGAGGGCGTCACCGATTTCGATAGATATCGCGCCGACCCTTCGCAGCCGTTGCAGATCGATTTCTTCGTGCCCGACGACATGCCGCCGCCGAACGGTGTCAGTCTGGAGAAACTTGGCTAAATCGCTTTCGGGCGGCCTAGGTCAGCGCCGCTCGATCGCTTATATCTGGGCTGCATGTCGACACTTCTCCTGAGCCATCCCGCCTGTCTCGATCACCTGACTCCGATGGGCCATCCCGAGCGGCCGGACCGGCTGCGCGCGGTCGAGCGCGCGCTGGAACACGAGAAATTCCAGACGCTCGCGCGCGAGCAGGCGCCGATGGCGACGATGGAACTGATCGCACTCGCGCATCCGATGGATTACGTCGAGCAGGTGCGCGAGGCGGCGCCAAAGGAGGGGATGGTGCGGCTCGATGCCGACACCACGATGTCGCCCGGCACCTTCGAGGCTGTGATGCGCGCCGCGGGCGGCGCCTGCCAAGCGGTGGACGAGGTGATGGGGAAGAAGGTTGCGAACGCCTTCGTGGCAACGCGCCCGCCCGGCCATCACGCCGAGACCGCGACGCCGATGGGATTTTGCTTCTTCAACAACGCCGCGATCGCGGCGCGCCATGCGCAGAAGAGCCATGGCGCCGAGCGGGTCGCGATCGTGGATTTCGACGTGCATCACGGCAATGGCAGCCAGGACATTTTCTGGAGCGATCCGACCGTGATGTACTGTTCGACGCATCAGATGCCGCTCTATCCGGGCACTGGCGCGCTCACCGAGCGAGGCGCGCGCAACACCATCGTCAACGCGCCCCTGCGCCCGGGCGACGGCGGCGAGCAGTTCCGTGACGCGATGCAGACCACGATCCTGCCGCGGCTGGAAAGCTTCGCGCCGGATCTGATCGTGATCTCGGCGGGCTTCGATGCGCACATGCGCGATCCGCTCGCCAATCTTAATTTCCTTGAAGCCGATTACACCTGGGTCACGCAGAAGCTGATGGAGGTCGCCGATCGCCACGCGGACGGCCGTGTCGTGTCGCTGCTGGAGGGTGGCTACGATCTCGAGGGCTGTCGCGCTCGGTGGCCGCGCATGTCACCGCGCTGATGCGGGGGTGACTCGGAAGGCCGAGTTGGATTATCAGGGCATCATGGCGGAACCGAACACCGACGTAGCGAAGCTCTCCTTCGAGAAGGCGCTCGCCGAGCTTGAGCAGATCGTGCAGAAGCTCGAACGCGGCGACGTTCCGCTTGAGGAATCGGTGACGATTTACGAGCGCGGCGAGGTGTTGAAACGCCGCTGCGAGGAACTGCTGCGCGCGGCCGAAGCGCGGGTGGAGAAGATCACGCTCGATGCGGCCGGCAAGCCGACCGGCACCGAGCCGCTCGACGTGAAATGACGCCGCGCTCTCTTTAGCTCACGCCGTGACGAGAACCGGCCGCGCGCGTGACGAGGCCGGGGCGCCCGCGAGCACGATCGCGCGCCGATGCTGGGCGGCGAGCAGCGCAGGGCGGCCGATCGAAATGACGATGGTGTCGGACATGCGTTGCGCGATCATGCGGTAAAGCTCCGCGCCGTCGGCATCCTCCAGCGTGGTGACGGCCTCGTCGAGCAGAAGCAGCGCAGGCCGGGCGATCAGGGCGCGCGCGAACGCGACGCGCTGCTGCTCGCCGCCCGACAGCACCGTTCCCCACTCGGCCTCCTCGTCGAGCCGGCCGCTCAGATGGCCGAGCCCGGCCGCCGTCATCGCCTCGCGCAGGCGCGCGTCGTCGACCTCGCTGGCGAGCGTCGGATAGGTGAGTGTCTGGCGCAGCGTGCCGAGCGGGAAATACGGCCGCTGCGGCAGCGCCAGCACGCGCCCCGTGGCGGGCAGGCGGATCCTGCCGTCGCCGAGCGGCCATAGTCCGGCGAGCGCGCGGAACAGGCTCGATTTTCCGGAGCCGGACGGGCCGCTCACCAGAAGGCCATCGCCGGCCGCGAGCGTGACGTTCGGCACCGTGGCGATCGGTTCGCCGGAGGCAAGCCGTACGGTCAGTTCCTCGATCGTGAGGTCGTGCCCAGAGTTTTGCGCGAACGCGATGTTGGCGAGCGGGTCGCGGTAGGTGTCCACCACTGCCATCGCGGACTTCGAACTGCGCAAGGCGGTCCACGATCGCCTTCCATTCGGCGATCTTGGGGTAGGCGCCGATGCAGAACGCGAACGCGCCCTCGACGCGCTGGAAGGTGAGATGGGCCTGCATCAGCGCGCCGAGCGGGATCGCGCCGGTGAGATAGGCGGGGCTCACCACCAGGATCGGGAACACGGTCGAGACGTGGCCGTAGCCGGCGGTGAACGCGATCAGGCGCGTTTGGCGCGCCACCAGCATGGTCCAGTTGCGCACCAGGCGTGCAAAACGGGTGCGGATCTCCGTGCGCTCGACCGCCTCGCCGCCCATCAGCGCGACCGGTTCGGCATTGTCGGTGACGCGCGCCATGGCGAAGCGAAAATCGGATTCGGTGCGCTGCTGGTTGAATTGCAACGGAATGAGCCGCCAGCCGATCAGGTGGGCGACCAGCGTGCCGATGCCCGCATAGGCGAGCGCGGTGAACACCAGATAGCCGGGGAACTGCAGATTCACGCCGAACAGGGGCAACGGCGTTGCGGCCGACAATCCCCACAGGATGATGGCGAACGAGACCAGCGCCACGACGCTCTGCAACAGCCCGGTGCCGAGCTCGTGCGTGCGCTGGACGAACAGGAACACGTCGTTGCCGATGCGCAGGTGAATGTTGTCGACCGTGTTGTCGACGAAGCGCAGCCGGTAGTGCCGGCCGTTCGCCATCCACATCGCGACGTAGCGCTCGGTCATGAAGCGCCGCAGGCGGATCTGCAGCGTGGTGCCGAAGAAATACTGCGCCATGCCGACCGCAATCGCGCCGATCGTGATGAAGCCGAAGATGACAAGCTCATGCTTGAAGGCGTCCCAGTCGCGCGCCTCCAGCGCGTTGAAGAAGCGCGCGTTCCACTGGATCACCGTCACCGCGACGGCGACGAAGCCGAGTTCGCCCGCGATCACGCCGGCGAGCAGGCCGCGCGCGGTCCAGCGTTCCTCGGAGCGGAAATAGGGCAGCGCGAGTGTGAGGAAGGTGCGCAGCGCGACGATAACACGGTCCATGATGCGGGCTCTTGATTGACGAGCCGCATTCATAGCATGAACCGTGCCGCACACGCGGCGCGGCCGATTTTGAGAAGTTAAGCGTCTTCCCAGCGGCGCAGCCGGCCGTACACCATGGTGGCAATGAATCCGCGCGGCAGGAAGCGCGGGAGCCACGGCACCAGCTTGTTGTGCACGCCGGGTACCACGACCGAGCGGTTGCGCATCAGGCCCTTGTAACCCTGCCGCGCCACCTCCTCGGCGGAGCGGTCGAAGCCGCGCGGGTAATGCACATCCATGATGCCGGCGCGCGCCTGAAACTCGGTCGGCACCGGACCGGGGCAGAGCGCCGTGACACGGATGCCCTTCGGCTTGAGCTCGCGGCGCAGGCCGACGCTGAACGAGATCACATAGGCCTTCGAGGCATTATAAACCGACATGCCGGGACCGGGGATGAAGCCCGAGATCGACGCGACGTTGAGGATGCCGCCGCGATGGCGCGCGAGACTGTTCACCCAACGCAGCGAGAGGTCGGTGAGCGTGCGGCAGTTGAGATCGATCATTGCGAGCTGTTCGCCGCGATCGAGCTTTGCGGCCTGTCCGAGCAGCCCGTAGCCCGCATTGTTGACCAGGTAGGCAGGTTCGAGGTTGCGTGCCGCCATTTCCTGCGCGATCCAATCGGTGCTGTCAGCACGCGACAGGTCCACCGGCAGGATGTGCGGCGCGGCGTGACCCGCGGCGCGGATGCGCGCAGCGGTTTCGGCAAGCTGCGGCGCGCGGCGCGCCGCCAGCACAACCTCATGCCCGTTCTGCGCGAACAAATGCGCGAGTGCCGCACCTATTCCGGAGGAGGCACCGGTGATCAGTGCGACCGGTCTTGCTTGAGTCGAGACAGCGCGTCCTACGGTCGCAGGACTATCCATGTCCATGGTCCGATCATCCCCCGTCGCGCCCGCTGTTGAATTACCATGCGGCGGTGTGAAACGTCCTTCACTTTCGCGGCAATGATGTCGCCAATACCGCATTGCTCGCCTGCAAACTCCGCTTGCCTGCGCAGGGTTTGACTTCTTCGTGGTCCATCCTGACATTCAAGAACCGCACCAATCGCGTCGTGGCGACACCCGAATGAGGCAATCCCATGAGTTTTTTTCCCGGCAAGGACCCTGAGGCCGGCGATCGCTATGCTTGCGATGCGCTGGAAACGGTGGTGGTGCCGCGCTCGGTCGATCTCGGAGATGGTTTCTCGGTACGGCGCGCGCTGCCGCATACGAATCGGCGAACTGTCGGGCCGTTCGTGTTCTTCGATCACTTCGGTCCGGCGGAGTTCAAGAGCGGGCACGGCCTCGATGTGCGGCCGCATCCGCATATCGGGCTCTCGACATTGACCTATCTCTATGACGGCGAAGTGATCCATCGCGACAATCTGGGTGTGAAGGTCGCGATCCATCCGGGCGCGGTCAACTGGATGACCGCCGGCAAGGGCATCGTGCATTCCGAACGCACTGCGCCGGATCACCGCCGCGACGGCGAACCGCTGCACGGCTTGCAGTTCTGGGTCGGGATGCCGACGCAGAAGGAAGAAATAGACCCGAGCTTTGCGCATCTCGATGGGGACGACCTGCCGATCGTCAGCGGCGAGGGCAAGACGGCGCGTATCGTCGCGGGCGCGCTGTTCGGTGCGCGCTCCAGGCTCGCAACCGTCTCTGAAACACTGTTCGCCGATGTCTCGCTCGACGCGGGCGCCGCGATGCCACTCGACGCTGAGACCGAGGAGCGCGGCATCTACATCGTGGGCGGCGAAGTCGACATCGCGGGCGATACGTTCGCGGCCGGGCAGTTGCTCGTGTTCCGGCCGGGCGACCGCATTACCGTAACGGCGGCGCAGCCCGCGCGCTTCGCGGTAATCGGCGGCACGACGCTCGATGGGCCACGTCACGTCTGGTGGAACTTCGTCTCCTCACGCAAGGAGCGCATCGAGCAGGCCAAGAACGAATGGCGCGAGGGGCGCTTTGCCGGCGTGCCGGGCGACGAGATCGAGTTCATTCCGCTGCCGGAGAACAAGCCCTACACGGCGGGCGGCTAGGACAGCAGCTTCATCAGTTCGGTCTTCTTCACTTTGCGGGTCGGCGTCATCGGCATATCGGCGATGATTTCGACACGCTCGGGCCACTTCAGCTTTGCGATGTCGCGGGCAGCAAGGAAGGCGCGCACTTCGTCGAGCGTGAGGCTCGAAGTTCCCGGCTTGAGCACGACGAAGCAGCAGGCTCGCTCGCCGAGCACCGGATCCGGCATCGGGACGATGGCGCACTGCGCAACGTGTTCGTGCGTCACGATAATCGACTCGATATCGGCCGTATTGAATTTTACGCCGCCGCGATTGATCACGTCCTTCAGTCGTCCCGTGATTTGCAGATTGCCGTCAGCGTCGAGCCGCGCAAGATCGCCGGTATGAAACCAACCGTCGGCCGCAAAGGCTGCGGCGGTTGCTTCGGCGTTGTCGAGATAACCGGAAAAGACCGACACGCCGCGTACCTGCAACTCACCTTCCGTGTTCGCGGGGAGTGGCGTCTCGTTGTCTGCAACGCGCAGCTCGGTGCCGGGGCTGGCGGAGCCTGCGGTTGTCGCGCGTACGTCAAGCGAATCCGCCGGCCGCGTAAATGCGCCGGCCTGCAATTCGCTCATGCCCCAGAGCTGCGCGACCTTTCCGTCCGGCATCAGGTCCTGCACGGCGCGCGCGAGCGTGGGCGGGCAGTAACTGCCCGAGATCTGCAGAAATCTCAGCGATGCGAGGCGCTCGCGCGTCAGCAGGCCTTCATTCACGCAGGCCGACATGTGCGCGGGTGCAGAAAACAGCGCGGTCGGGCGGCAGGCATCGAGCGCGGCGGCAAGCGCTGCCGGCGTAAACGGCGGCATGATGGCGATCGCCGCACCTGTGGTCAGCGCGCAATTGATTGAGAACAGGCCGTAGAGGTGAGTAAAGGGTGCGGCCGAGAGGAGGATCGACGACCCGTCGATTTCGAGCGCGGCGGCGGAGCGCGCCGCATTGAACAGGAAGCGCGCATAATCGACCGGCACGCCCTTCGGCGCGGCCGTGGTGCCGGACGTATAGAGCAGCAGGAAGCGGTCGGGCGCGGCGACGCTCGGTAGCGATATCTCGTCGCCTTTGCTCTCCGCCAGCGCCGCGTATGACGTGGTCCCGGCCTTTGGCGGGCCGACCGCGATGACATGTTGCAGATGCGGCAGCTTGCTGCGGCGTGACAGGATAATCTCGGCGGGCGAGGCGTCTTTGCCCTGCGCGAGGCATACCGCCGCCTTGGCGCGGCTGTGCGCGAGCAGGTTTTCGACCTCGGCGCCGCGGTAAGGCATGTGAATCGTCTGCAATGTCGCGCCGATGTAGCCGGCGGCGAGATAGCAGGTGATGAACTCCGCGCCATTCGGCAGTTGCGCCGCGATGATGTCACGCGGCCCAAGGCCGAGGTGCCGAAAGCCGGCCGCAAGCGCAAGCGCATTGGCGTGGAGGGCCGCGTATGAAACGGAAACCCCCGCTCCCACGATGGCAGGTCGGTCGCCCGCGTCACGACCGAGCCGCGTCATGAGATCGCGCAGCGTCTCGTTCCACGCGTCCGCCACGTCGCCCTCACGCCCGGGAGGGATGCGCACGCGCGAAGCCGGCGTGCAGATCGAGCATCCGCTCGCGCCACGCGGCGAGCGCGTCGCCGGCTTCGAGCAGTTCGAACGGACTGACGATCCGCGCCCACTGGAACAGGCTGAACAGAATGTAGTCCGGATAGGCCGGCTGGTTGCCCGAGATGAACGGCTGCGCCCGCAAGTTCGCGCGGGCAGGATCGAGCAGCCGGCGGAAGGCCACGACATCCTTGTCGCGACTCGCAGATAGTTCCTCGAGCGTCTTGCCGAATGCCTTTTCAATGACGTTGCGCAGATGCTTCCCGTCAGCTTCATCGACGATTTGCTGCACATCGATCGAAATCATTGGAGCAACTCGCGGCACCAGGGTGCGATCGACCCAGGTATTGAAAAAGCGCGCCAGCGATTGCCCGATTTCACCGCCGAAGAGGCTTGGGCCGCCGTGAGACGTTTCGAGATGTTGCGCGATACGGAAAGAATCATGGATGACCACTTCACCGTCGATCAGGATCGGCACCTTGTCCTGTTTGCTGAACGCGATCGCGTCCTTGTCGCTGACACGGACCGGCGCGTAGTCCGGCGTCAGGCCCTTGTGCGCGAGCGCCATGCGCGTGCGCCAGGAAAACAGGCTGTAACGGCGGTCGTTCAGTCCGCCGAGTTCGTAAAGGGTGAGTGTCATGGGTGTCCCGTCATTGCACGCGGCACCTTAGGGCGCGGGCGCGCGGAGTAAAGGCGCGGCCGGCGCGTTGGCGCAACCACAAGCGGACGCCGCTTCATCCGCGCCGATCAAAGGTCCGCCTTGCGGGCGAAATTGATGAAGGCTTGCAGCGGCGCGGAAATCTGTCGCCGGCTCGGGTAGTAGATGTAAACGCCCGAGAGCGACACGCACCACGCGGCCAGCACGGGCACGAGCCGCCCGTCCGCCCGATAAGGCGACACCATGTTGTGCGACAGATACGCGATGCCGGCGCCCGCGAGGGCAGCGCGCAGCGCAAGATAAAGATCGTTCACGATCAGCCGGCCCGCGACATCGATCTCGACTTTCTTCGCGTTGCCGCGCTGGAACTCCCAGGGATGCATCGCGCCGTCCCATTGCGAGCGGTGGCGGATGCACTCATGCCCGCGCAGTTCCTCCGGTCTCTCCGGCAGCTTGCGGTCCTTCAGATAAGCGGGTGAGGCCACGCAGTACATGTGGATCTCGTCGATGACGCGCACCGCAATCATGTCGCGCTCGATGCGTTCGCCGATGCGCAACCCGGCATCGAAGCGGCCGCTCACGATATCGAGGCGCGAATCGTCGCTGACGATATCGAGCGTGATCTCCGGATACGCGGCAAGAAACGGCGCGACGAGGGGGGCGACTGCGCCCATTGCGATCGGCCGGCTCATCAACAGCCGCAGCGTGCCCATGGGCTTGTCGCGAAAGTCGTTCACGCTCTCGACCGCGTGTGCGACGCCCTCGAACGCGGGCTGCAACTGATGCAGCAGCCGCTCGCCCGCCTCGGTCGGCGCGACGCTGCGGGTCGTGCGGTTAAGCAGCCGCACGCCGAGCCGATCCTCAAGCGCGCGAATGGTCTGGCTCAGGGTCGAAGGCGCGATGCTCAGTTGCGCTGCGGCCTTGGAGAAGCTGCGCTGTTCGGCGACCGCCACGAAGGCGGTCAGTTCGGCGAATTCTGTGCCGCGCATTGTTCGGTCCTGTCAAATAACACATTCGAATTATGACTGATAATAATATCAATCAAGGGGTCTATATCCACGCTGTCGACGCGATCAAGACAAACAAGACCGCGCCAAGACGGAACGAACCTTCTCTGTAAGGTCAATAAATTCAGGAGCTTATATCATGCTGACCAAGACCAAACTGGCGCTTGCCGCAACTCTCGTCCTCGGTTCCGCGTCACTGGCGTTCGCCGAGGATTCCAGCAGCTCGTTCTACGTCGACACCTATGCGCCGGCGGCACTGCAGCAGAATTACAACCAGCCGCTGACCAGCCGCGAGGTCGCGCTTCCGCGTACGCAGGGAACGCAGGCGACCGTCCATGGCGCCGGCAACACCTTCGACCGCGCGTCGCAGGTTCTCGACGGCGGCGGCAACTGACCCCCAAAGCACGCGATGAACAAAGAGCCCGGCGCTCACGCGCCGGGCTCTTTCGCATGCGAGGGGCAACCTTTGTTCGCTCGGTTCCGCCTCCCGGTTCATCACATGGGTCTGACATCCCCGTGATCACGTTGAACGCAAAGGAGAACCGGACGTTGGTATCCCGATGCAGGAACCCAACAATACAAAGGAAACAACCATGACCCGTCTCACCAAGATCGCTTTTGCCGCCGCGCTGATCGCGGGCTCCGCCTCCGCTGCGCTGGCCGAGGATTCAAGCTCGTCGTTCGACAAGCAGCTCGGAAACGGCCAGCCGGGCTACTCCACCGGCGCGATGACCTCGCGCTCCGTTTCGCTGCAGACCAACAGCCGGACCGCGCGCAAGGCCCAGAATCGCGCCTCGCAGGTTCGTGACGGTGGTGCGGAGTAATCTCCGAAACTTCAATCACTACCGAGTGGATGGCCCGGCGTCGCAAGACGCCGGGGTTCGCGTTTGAGGCTCAGCGCTTCTTCAGCACCTTCAGATCGGGCAGGCGCTGTTTCACTTTTGCCAGATCGGCCCACGGATCGCGTTTCAATGCACCGAGCCGGCGGCCGATGTTCAGCACGGTAAACTTGTTCGGCGCGAGCTTCGGCCCAAGCTCCTCCCACGTCACCGGCACCGACACCGGGGCGCCGTCCCGTGCCCGCGTCGAGTAAGCGACGACAGCGGTCGCGCCGCGTCCGTTCCGCAGATAATCCAGGAAGATCTTTCCGCCACGGATGCTCTTGGTCATCTTGGAAACATAACGGTCCGGCGAGTCGGCAGTCATCGCCAGCACCATCGCGTGCGCGAAATCCTTCGCCTCATCCCACGGTGTGCCGTTGATCGGCAACATGACGTGCAGACCCTTGCCGCCGGTCGTCTTCACGAAGCTTTCGAGCTTGAGTCCGGCCAGCCGCTCGCGCAATTCGCGCGCCGCCTTGTTGACGGCCGCCCACGGCAGGTCATCGCCCGGATCGAGATCGAACACGATGCGGTTGCAGTGTTCGACATCAGCGATGGTCGATCCCCAGACGTGGATTTCCAGCACACCCGCCTGCACCAGTGTCAGCAGCCCGTCGAGACCGTCGATGGAGAGCAATTCCTCGCCGTGGCTGTCGCGCCTGCGGTGGATGTGATCGCTGACGAGACCGGCGCCGGCATGCTTCTGGAAGAAGCATTCCTCTTTGATGCCGCCCGGACAGCGCAGCAGCGCGAGCGGGCGGTCTACCAGATGCGGCGCGATATGATCCCACACCGAGGTGTAATAGTCGGCGAGTTGCTGCTTGTTCACCTCAGCATCGGGCCAGTAGATCCGGTCCGGGTGTGTGAGCTTGACAGCGCCGGCGGGTGTGGCGGCCGGCTTGGCTGACTTGCGCGACTGGGCCTTCGCGGGCTTCGCCGCGGGCTTCTTTCCCTTCGCTCTTGCCATCGGCTTCTCCCGCACGACCTCGTCGGCCTTTTTGTCCTCGCGCAGTCCCTTGAACACCGCGTGGCGGACATGGTGCTGCGCGGTCCAGCCCTGAAACGTCACTTCGGCGACCAGCTTCGGCTCGACCCAGATACCTTTCCGACCGCGCTCCTCCGGCGGGATCTTGCCGAACGCCGGGGTGTCGCGCCGCAGCGGCTGCAGCTTGCGCCAGAGTTCGCGCGCCGTCTCCATCGTGTACCCGGTGCCGGAGCGGCCCGCATAAGTCAGCGTCCCTCCGTCGTAGTAACCGAGCACCAGCGCGCCGATCGCGCCCTTGAGGTGCGAGGCGTCCTTGTAGCCGATGATGACCAGTTCCTGGTTTTGCCCGCATTTCGACTTGATCCACGCTTCGCTGCGGCCGGAACGATAGGGCGCATCGCGCAGCTTGGAGATCACGCCTTCGAGGTTGAGGGTGCAGGCGTGCTCCAGCATGTCCGAACCGGTCACCTCGAAGTGCTCGCTGAAGCGCAGGATGCCATCCCGCCTCACGCCTTTGAGCAACTGCTGTAACGCGAGCTTGCGGCCGATCAACGGCCGCACGGTGAGGTCCTCGCCGTCGCGATGCATCAGGTCGAAGACGTAATAGACGAAATTTGTCTTGTTGTGCTTGAGCGCGTCCTGCAGCGCAGAGAAGTCGCTGACGCCGTGCCCGTCCTCGACCACGACCTCACCGTCGATCAGGGCGGTGTCTATGGAGATCTTCGCCAAGGCGTCCGCGACCGGCCTGAACTTGTGGGTCCAGTCGAGCCCCGTGCGCGTCAGCAGTCTGACGTCGCCGTGATCGATATGCGCCTGCAGGCGGTAGCCGTCGAACTTAACCTCGTGCACCCAGTTCGCACCATCGGGTGCGCGATCCGCGAGCGTTGCGAGTTGCGGTGGCAGGAACGCGGGCAGGGCGGGAGCGCCGCGCGCAGGCCTCTCGCGCAACACCGCGCCCGCTGCCGCCGCAGGTCGCGCCTTTCGCTTCTTGGCACTGCTCTTGCCGCCCGCTTTCTTCGACTTTTTCGCCTTTGCTTTCTTTCCCGCTTTTGCGGGCTTCGTCTTTTTGGCTGGTTTAGCCGCGGACTTGAGCGACTTCACGTTATCACCGACGCTGCGGTTCGACTGCCACACCGCATCGCCCGCCTTGGCGATTCCCTCGATCGTGCGGCGGCTGACGACAGAGCGCGGCTTCTCTTCAAGAATGTCGGGATCCTTAGGCCCGCGTGCCGACGCGTCCTCGGATTTGATCAGCAGCCACGGCTCGTGCTTCTCGCCCGGCCGCTTGCGCATCCGTACGAGATGCCAGTGACCTTTCAGCTTGTGGCCGTCGAGTTCGAACTGGAGGTGGCCCTTGGCGTAACCCTTGTGCGGATCATAGTCCGGAATCCAGCGCCCCTGATCCCAGATCATCACGGTGCCGCCGCCGTACTGTCCCTTCGGGATCGTGCCTTCGAACGAATTGTATTCGATCGGGTGGTCCTCGACGTGTACGGCGAGCCGCTTGTCGCCCGACACCAGGCTCGGGCCGCGCGTCACCGCCCAGCTCTTCATCACACCGTCGAGTTCGAGCCGCAGATCGTAGTGCAGGCGCGTCGCGGCGTGTTTCTGGATCACGAAGGCGTCGCCGCCGCGGCGGAGACGCCCGCCGCGTGGTTCGGCGGTGACATCGAAGCTGCGCTTTGCGCGATATTTCTCGAGCGCCACGGTTTGTCCCGGCTAACTCGCCTTCTTGAGGCGCTTGTGCTTGGCGGGCTTCTTTTTCGCATGAGCGGTCTTGCGACGCGAGGATTTCCCGCGCGGCGCGGTCGCCTTTTCGGCTTTCTCGGCCTTCTCGCCCTTCACGCTGCGCCGCAACGCATCCATCAGATTGATCACGTTGGAGGCCTTCGGCGCTTCGATCTTCGGCGCCTCCTTGCCGGCCCGTTTCGCCTTGATCAGCGTGGTGAGCGCGTCCTCGTAACGATCCTCGAACTTGTCGGGATCGAAGTGGCCCTTCTTTTGGTTGAGGATGTGCTCCGCCAGCTGCAGCATGTCGGTGGGGACTTTCGTGGCGGGGATCTCGTCGAAGTAGGAGTCCTCGTTGCGCACCTCGGGCTTGTAGCGAAGCGCGGTCGCCGCGATCCCTTTGCCGCGCGCCTGCAGCATCAAAAGCCGCTCGCGCCGGTGCATCACGACTCGGCCGAGCCCCACCATGTCCTTCTTCTTCATCGCTTCACGGATCACCGCGAAAGCCTCGTAGGCGACCTCGTCGTTCGGCACGATGTAGAAGGACTCGTCGAGATAGATCTCGTCCACCTCCGCGCGCGGCACGAAGGATTCGATCTCGATGGTGTGGGTGGATTCGAGCGCGACCTCGTCCAGCTCGTCCTCCTCGAGCAGCACGTACCTGCCATCGTCGACCTCGTAACCCTTCACTTTGTCTTCGGCCTCGACCACATCGCCGGTTTCCGAATCGATCGCCTGATTGCGGATACGGTTGCCGGTCTCGCGATTGATGATGTTGAGGCGAATGCGGCTCGACGTACTCGTGGCGGTGTACATCGCGACAGCGCACGAAACGAGCGAGAGCTTGAGATAGCCCTTCCAGGTGGGACGTGGTGCCATGGGAAAAACTCGACGCTTTTGCGCGAAAGTGAACGACCGGGAACGCATGACCATCCTGCCGGGTTCCCTCGATGGTGCAGTATCAATGGCTTAGCGGGAATCGTGCACGCGCCGCGATTAAGCCTGATTTGCTCTTTGTCTCCCTTCTGGTGTAAGGCACGGTAAATATTACGCCTTTCCGGTCCCTTGAAGGCCGGCACAATGCGTGGAGAAAATGCGCGTGTCCGATTCAAAAACGCCGCTGCTCGATCAAGTCATTACGCCCGACGACCTTCGCCGTCTCGACGAGAGCCAGCTTCGCCAGGTCGCCGACGAATTGCGTCAGGAGACGATCGACGCCGTGTCGATCACCGGCGGTCATCTCGGCGCCGGCCTCGGCGTGGTCGAGCTCACCGTTGCGCTGCATTATTTGTTCGACACGCCGAACGACCGCATCGTCTGGGACGTCGGCCATCAGGCCTATCCGCACAAGATTCTCACCGGCCGGCGCGACCGCATCCGCACGCTGCGCACGGGCGGCGGCCTCTCGGGCTTCACCAAGCGCGCCGAGAGCGAATACGATCCGTTCGGCGCCGCGCACTCGTCGACGTCGATCTCTGCCGGTCTCGGCATGGCGGTCGCGCGCGATCTCGCCGGCAAGGACAACAACGTCATCGCGGTGATCGGTGACGGCGCGATGACGGCCGGCATGGCCTATGAGGCGATGAACAATGCCGGCGCGATGGACTCGCGTCTGATCGTCATCCTCAACGACAACGACATGTCGATTGCGCCGCCCGTTGGCGCGCTGTCGAGCTATCTGGCGCGGCTGATTTCCAGCCGCACCTACATGTCGCTCCGCGACATCGGTCTACAGTTGGCGCACAAGATGCCGAAGGAGATCGAGAAGAAGGCACAGCGCGTCGAGGAATACGCACGCGGCTTCCTCACCGGCGGGACGATGTTCGAGGAACTCGGCTTCTATTATGTCGGGCCGATCGATGGGCACAATCTCGACCACCTCATTCCGGTGCTGAAGAATGTGCGCGACGCCAAGCAGGGCCCGATCCTGGTCCACGTCGTGACGCAAAAGGGCAAAGGCTACGAGCCGGCCGAGAAATCCGCCGACAAGTATCATGGCGTGGTCAAGTTCGACGTCGTGACCGGCGTGCAGGCGAAAGCCAAGTCGAATGCGCCGGCCTACACCAAGGTGTTTGGCGAGAGCCTGATCAAGGAAGCGCAGAAAGACGACAAAATCGTTGCCGTTACCGCTGCGATGCCGAGCGGCACCGGCATCGACATCTTCGGCAAGGCGTTTCCGAAGCGCACGTTCGACGTCGGCATCGCCGAGCAGCACGGCGTCACCTTCTGCGCAGGGCTTGCCACCGAGGGCTACAAGCCTTTCGCGGCGATCTACTCGACCTTCCTGCAGCGCGCCTACGACCAGATCGTGCATGATGTCGCGATCCAGAAACTGCCGGTGCGCTTCGTGCTGGATCGTGCCGGTCTCGTCGGTGCCGACGGCCCGACGCACGCTGGCTCGTTCGATATTGCCTATCTCGGCTGCCTGCCCGGGTTCGTGCTGATGGCCGCGGCCGATGAGGCCGAGCTTGTGCACATGGTGGCGACGCAAGTCGCGATCGATGACTGTCCGTCAGCGATGCGCTATCCGCGCGGTGAAGGCGTCGGCGTCGAGATGCCGGAGTTCGGTGTGCCGCTCGAGATCGGCAAGGGCCGCGTGATGCGCGAGGGCCACAAGATCGCGCTGCTCTCCTATGGGACGCGCCTCGCTGAATGCCTGAAGGCGGCGGATGAACTCGCGCAACTTGGCCTTTCCACGACTGTCGCGGATGCGCGCTTCGCCAAGCCGCTCGACACCGACCTGGTGCTGCGCCTCGCGCGCGAGCACGAGGTGCTGGTGACGATCGAGGAAGGCGCGATCGGCGGCTTCGGTACCTATGTGATGCAGACGCTCGCCGAGAACGGCGCGCTCGATCGCGGCGGGCTCAAGGTGCGCATGATGGTGCTGCCGGACAGCTTCATCGATCAGGACTCCCCGAACGCGATGTACGCCAAGGCTGGCCTCGACGCGAAGAGCATCGTCGCCAAGGTGTTCGAGGCGCTCGGCCGCGAGAAAATCGGCGCAATCCGCCGCGCCTAGCTTTTCCAGAGCATGAAGACGAGGCGGCGGCGAGCGGACATCCTGCTCGTCGAGCGCGGTCTGTTCGAGAGCCGCGCCAAGGCGCAGGCGGCGATCGAGGCCGGGCTCGTCACGGCGGACGGCAAGCCGGTTCGCAAATCTTCCGAAGACGTTGATGTGTCGGCTGCGATCGAGGCGACGCCCGCGCATCCATGGGTCTCGCGCGGCGCGCTGAAGCTTCTCGCCGCGCTGGAACACTTCGGTTTCGATCCGGGCGGCGACATTTGTCTTGATGTCGGCGCATCGACCGGGGGATTCACCGAGGTGCTGCTCGCGCTTGGCGCCGCGAAGGTTTACGCGGTCGATGTCGGGCGGGCGCAATTGCATGCGCGGCTGCGTGCCGATCCGGCGATCGTCTCGCTGGAGGAAACGGACATCCGCACGCTCGATGCGGCACGGCTTCCCGAGCCGCCGGAGTTCGCGACCGCCGACGTCAGCTTCATCTCGCTCAAGCTGGTGCTGCCCGCGCTGGACCGGCTGCTGCGCAGACCTGCGCATCTCATCGCGCTGATCAAGCCGCAATTCGAAGCGGGCAGGCCGC
Organism: uncultured Alphaproteobacteria bacterium; assembly: GCA_963757565.1. Lineage (GTDB taxonomy): Bacteria > Pseudomonadota > Alphaproteobacteria > Rhizobiales > Xanthobacteraceae > PALSA-894. The sequence continues at coordinate 2,445,662 of CAVWSB010000011.1, read as the reverse complement.
ATCTCAAGAAAGGCATCGTGCGCGATGCCGCCGTTCACGCGGCAGTGTGCGAGGACATCGCGACATTCGCCGCGTCGCTTGGTTGGACTATCGCGGGCATCATTCCATCGCCGCTCGCGGGCGGCGACGGCAACGCCGAATTCCTGCTCGGGGCGCATCGCGCCGCGTGATTCATCACCGCGACAAATGAGTTCGACACGAAATCGTCACTTCCCTCATGGGCGCGCGTGACTATGGTGCGCGCCATGACGATGCCGGGAACGATACAGGCCGTGGGCGTTGCGCCCGCGTGCAGGTCGGTTTGGCGCGCCGAGATGGCCGAGACGGTCAAGCTCGCACTGCCGATCGCGCTGACGCAGCTCGGCCAGGTCGCCATGATGACGAGCGATCTCGCGCTGATCGGCCGGCTCGGCGACAAGGCGGTCGCAGCGGCTGCGCTCGCGCATACCGTGCTGTTCACGGTCTTCGTCAGCGGCATGGGGCTGATCAATGCCGTGACACCGCTGTGCGCGCAATACTTCGGTGCGCGCGAGCCGCGCATGGTGCGCCGCGCGCTGCGCGTCGGGTTGTGGGCATCGGTGATCGTCGGCGCGCCGTTGACGGTGTTGCAGTTCTGGGGCGGCGACCTGCTCGCCGCACTCGGCCAGTCGCGCGAAAATGCCGAATTGGCCCAGCGCTATCTCGACGGACTCGCCTGGTGCATCGTGCCGAGCTGGTTCTTCATGGCGCTGCGCAACTTCATGGGCGCGGTGAACCGGCCCGAGCCGGGACTGTGGATCACGCTCGTGGCAATTCCGGCGAACACGCTGCTCGGCTATGCGCTGATCTATGGTTCATTCGGTCTGCCGCGGCTCGAATTGCTTGGCGCGGGACTCGCGACGACGATCATCAGCGTTGCAATGTGCGTGGCGGGAGTTTGGGTGTGCTATTTCCGCCGGCCGTTCCGCAAATATCGGGTGCTCGGCCGCTGGTGGCGTGGCGACTGGCAACTTGCACGACAACTGATGATAGTCGGCCTGCCGATGTCGGGTGCGTTCGTGCTTGAGTACGGCGTGTTCGCGGCGGCCGCGCAATTGATGGGCTGGATCGGAACGCAAGCGCTGACGGCGCATCAGATCGCCATCCAGGTCGCCTCGGTGCTGTTCATGGTGCCGTTCGGTGTTGGGATGGCGGCGACGGTGCGCGTCGGCCATGCGGTCGGACGCTGCGATTCGGCGGCCACCCGTCGCGCAGGCTTTGCGGCCATCGCGCTCGGCGTTGCCTTCATGGCGGCGATGACGGTTCTGGTGATCGTGTTCCGCAATGTGCTGCCGCTACTCTTCCTCGGATGGGAAGCAGCCGATCCGCAGACCGTCGCGCTGACTGCGACGTTATTGCTGCTCGCCGCAAGCTTCTCGATCGCGGACGGCACGCAGACGGTGTCGGCCGGCGCATTGCGCGGCCTCAACGACACACGCGTGCCGCTCGCTTTCGCGGCGGTGAGTTTCTGGCTCGTCGGCTTCACCGGGTGCTGGGTGGTCGGATTTACGCTTGGACTTGGGCCCTACGGCATCTGGATCGGCCTGTCGCTCGGTATCGCGATTTACGCGGTGCTGCTGGTGCTGCGCTTCCATCGGCTCACCGCGCGGCATTATCTTCCGGCTGTCGCCGGAAGCACCCCTGCATGATCGAACGACTCACGATTTCCCGCATCGGCCATCGCGGCGATGGCGTTGTCGACACGGCGGGTGGCGCCGTGTTCGTGCCGTACACGCTGGCGGGCGAGACCGTCGAGGTCGAGCCGTTTCCGGGTCATCCGGACCGTCGGCACTTGCTGCGCATCGATACGCCGAGTGCCGAGCGCATCGCGCCGGTGTGCCCGCATTTCGCCGTGTGCGGTGGATGCCAGACCCAGCACTGGAATTTCACGCGCTATCGCGACTGGAAACGCGGGCTCGTCGTCGAGGCGTTACGCCAAGCCGGGCTCGATGCGCCGGTCGGGGAAATGATCGACGCGCACGGCGAGGGCAGGCGGCGCGCGGTTTTCCACGCGCGGCGCGGCGGGCGCGACGTGCTCGATGTCGGGTTCGCGGCCTATCGCGCACATGTCATTGTACCGATCGACCGTTGTCCGGTGCTGGCGCCTTCGCTCGAAGGTGCGATCCCCGCCGCGTGGGCGATCGCCGAAGCGCTCGGCGCCGCAAAGCCACTGGATGTCCAGGTGACCGCAACCGATGTGGGTCTCGACGTCGATGTGCGCGGCTCGGGCCCGCTTGGGGCCGGCCAAACGGCCGCGCTGGCGCGGCTTGCCGACACGCACCGGCTCGCGCGGCTCACGCGACACGGCGATCTGGTCGTGCAGCGCACGCCGCCGTCGTTGCGCATCGGCAAGGCGACGGTGGCGTTGCCGCCCGGTGCGTTCCTGCAGGCGACCGCCGAGGGCGAGGCGGTGCTGGCGCGGCTCGTCATCGAACATGTCGGCAAGGCGAAGAGTATCGCGGACCTGTTCTGCGGCGTCGGGCCGTTCGCGCTGCGGCTGGCCGAACGCGCGCGCGTGACGGCTGCGGATCTGGATGCGCCGGCGGTTGCGGCATTGCGCGAAGCCGCCAAGGCATCGGGACTAAAGCCGGTGACGGCGGAAGCGCGCGACCTGTTCCGCCGGCCGCTTGCGCCGGCTGAGTTGAAGGCGGTGGCCGCCGTGGTATTCGATCCGCCGCGTCAGGGCGCAGAGGCGCAGGCGCGCCAGCTTGCCGCTTCGAAGGTACCGCTGGTGATCGTCGTCTCGTGCAACGCCGCGACCTTCGCGCGTGACGCGCGCATTCTTGTCGACGGCGGCTATTGGCTGACGGCCGTCACGCCGGTCGATCAGTTCCGCTATTCGGCGCATGTCGAGATCGTCGGACGGTTCGAGCGTTAGCGCCAGTCGATCCCGCCGCTGCCCCAGCGGCGCTGCCACATCTGTTCACCGATGGTGCAGGAGATGCGCGGCGCGTCCGCAGACGCCGGCATCACGCGTGGCTCCCCCGAGCGCTCCGCGATGTCGAGCACCAGCTTGGTGCGGATCGCGTCCTTAAACTTCTCGCGCTCACGGATCGGCACCACGAATGCGCCGGGGCCGCCGATCACGCAGTCCTCATAGTAGATATCGAGGTCCTTGATATCGATCGAGTTCGGCTGCGGCTCTTTCAGCATGATCGGCAAGCCGTTGATCTGGATGCCCTTGGCGACCGCGTCGTCGCGCGCCTGCGTCACCGGCGGACCCTGATTGTTGGTACCGTCCCCCGATACGTCGATCACGCGGCGCAGCCCGCGAAACCCACTGTTCTCGAACAGGCCCATGGCAAAGTTCAGCGCGCCTGCGATTGAGGTGCGGAAGGCGCGCCGTACCGGCGCGCGCGCCATTTCTTCCGACACGGCTTGGGCGGTGGCCGCGCCGTCAACCAGCCGCCACGGCACCACGACCCGCTGGTCGCTGACGCCGGCCCATTCGACCAGCGTCACGGCGATCTTGCCGTTGCCGCCCTGCTTCAGCGCGTTGAGGAAGTCCTGCGAGGCGATCGCCTGCGCGTAACCCTCGCGCTGCAGCGCCAACTCGTCCATGTCCATCGAGTAGGAGATGTCGACCGCCATCACCAGCTCGACGTCGACCTCGACTGCATTTGGTGCGCTGCTGCCGGGAAACTCCGCGAGGCGCGGCGCAGCGATTGCGCCGAAAGCGATCAGCGCAAGGATCGGGATCGCCAGTGCAAGCCATCTGGACATCGTGGCCTCCATCAGCAGGAGGCTCGCACGCGCCGCCGCGAAAAGCCTAGCCCCACAGCGCCTGTTTGGTGTGCTCGCGCATGAATTCGGGCAGCCGCAAGCCCGTCAGCACAAGGGCGCGCCAGTCGTCGCGCGTCACCCGTCCGCGGCACCATAGTGCGCCGCAGGTGCAGGTGAACTCGTGGTCGAACGAAAAGCTGTAGGTGCCATAGTCCATGCGAATTTCTTCGTCGGGCGCAATGTTGCGCAGGGCGACGATATTGCCTGCGCCGTCGTAGCCCGCGTTCGGTTCGCAGGAGTGATTCATGAAATTCGTCGGATGGCGCACGCCCTCGGGATGGAAGGTGCCGCTGACCCGGGTGATGTCCACATTGTAGGCATAGACGAGGAAAATGGTGCGAAGGCGCTCGGTGAGGTTGGCGATCTGCGGGGGCGTGAGGATCGAGAAAACCTTGCGTTCAGTCTCGTCGGCCCAGTCGTCCTCCCCGAAAAGCCGCGTCTGCCCCGCGATCGCGCGGCATGCAAACAGGCCGCGGCCGAGCGGCGAGGGGCGCACCCGGTATAGCGCGCCGGAGGCTGCGTCGATGAGATCGCGATCGCGCGCCACCGCGGCCGGATCGCGGTCCGATTCCACAGGCGGCAACAGAGCCGGTGCGGCCGGTGGCGGTTCCGGAGCCGGCTTTTCAAGTTGCGCGAACATCTCTTCCAGCGCCGGGGAGCGGGGCTCCGGTTCAGGTGCCGGCTCGGGCGCACGTGGCTCGCGGGGAGGCGCAGGCGGGGCAGCTTCGCGTCCCTGCTGGTGGAATTGCGCGAACAACTCATCGAGCGACGGCGAATGCGGCCAACGCGGCGCGGGCTCGACCGCGGCGGTCACGTCGGTTCGCTGGCGGCTTCGGAACGGGCGTTCGGTCGGCAACTCCTCGCCCACGCGCGCCTGAGCCTCACTGCGCTGGGGCGGGGAACGGACTTCCGGCGGCCGCTCCTCGATCTGTTCGAGCAGGGCCTCGATCCGCTGATGGAAGTCACCGCCGAGGGATTCGCGCATCGCTCATACCGCCGTTGATGTCTGTGCCGACGGGGTCGCCGCCGGACTGCGGGCATAGCGCCGGGGACGCCGTTCGTTCTTCAGCGTCTCGGCGATGCGGGTGTGCAGGAAGCGCGGCATGTTCATGCCGTAGGTGGCTGCGAGCTTCTTCCAGTCCTGCCGACGCACCCGGCCGCGGCAGTTCTGCGCTCCGCACGAGCAGGTGAACGGCTCGTCGAAGTTCACAATGAAGAAGCCGTAGTCGATGAACACTTCCTCACCCGCCCGGATGTCGCGCGCCGCGACAACATTCCCGACATCGTCATAGCGCAGGTTCGGGTTGCAGGAATGGTTGATGAAGTTGTCCGGGTCGGTGACGAAGCTGATATCCACAGGCCCGAGGATCTGGTCGAAATCGACATCGAGCCCGTAACGGCGGAATAGCGCCTTGGCGTCGGGCGGCAGTTTTTGAACCTGGCGGCGGTCGAGGCGGATCCAGCCCTCAACGCCGTCGATTGATTCATTCCATTTGGGGATGACGACCGTACCCTCGTCGAGGTCTTCGGTTGCAAAGGCACCGGTATCGTAGCGGCTCGGCCGGGTGGCCAGCGGAGTCCGACTCCAGAGTGTCGCGTCCATCTTTCGCTGTTCGTTGGAAGAGGGAACTGCGCCAGGTGGGACGCGGCGCGGTGCACGCTACAGACAAACAGACAGGAGACCGACGCAGCACGAATTAACAAGCCAGATGATCATGAACAAATCTTGAGCGTTCATGAAGCGCATTCTTGATGCAGTCGATGGCTGAACGAGCGGCGGCGGCTGTGGATAGCGTGCATGACGGCGGACGGGACCCCTCAGCCGACGCCGAGCGCCGTCTCTCCGCGGTCGAGGATCAGTGGGATGATCAGGTCCTCCTCGTCGCCGAGGTGCTGGCGAAGCTGGCGCAACAACGCGTCGCCCGCCGCCGCATAGGCTTCACCCGCCTTTCGCAGCGGCTCGGGATCGTTGAGCGGTGTGCGCAGGAAGGCGTTCGCGGTTTCAACCGTCCGTTCGATCGAGCGGTGGATCGCGTGGTGATCGCCCTCCAACACGTCGAAGCCGCGGGCGAGACGCGACTCGGCCGCCTGGAACACCGGGAAATAGTGCAGGTCCTCGATCTGGTGATGGGCGTTGAGCTGTTGCAGGAAGAACTGCAGCCGGTGCGGAAACCAGGTGCGGAAGTCCTGCGCGGTCGCCGTCCCGTCACGAAACGCCAGGGTCGCCCGTTCGAGGGTGGCGCCAATCTCGCGGAACATGTCGTGGCGCTGCAGCCAGAACTGCGCCATGGCGCCGAGATTGGCGTGCCCCGGCCAGACTTCGCGCGGGTAACGCTCGATCAGCAGCCGCAGTTCGGCCGGCCAGCCGGTCCGCACATCGAGCGACAGGGTGGATGGCTCGATCTTCATCAAGTCTGTCATGATGGCTAGATAAAGCCCTGAAAGGCGAGGACAAGATCAAGTGGAGTTCGAGCGGTGGCCGGGGGCGCAGAGTGCCGCTTGAGCGGGGTTAGAGCGCCGAGCGGCATGAGGTGTTTGCGCAGGCCGTGCGAGCTGCGTCGGAGACGGCGAAGTCAAAGCGCGCGAGACGAGTTGCAGATTCAGGATGAGACCGATGCTTCTCCCTGATTGTCGTTCGCCGAAACTGTAATCCGCCACAATTTAACCTTGGACCGGGTTCCATGATCGGGAACCTGGATCCGAGCCGCCGCACAGGCGGCCGTGCGAACAGGAAGGAAAACGTCGCATGACCGGAAGATCAATTCTCGCCCTCGTGGCGACCCTTGTGATTGCGGCCTCCCCGGCTTTTGCTCAAACGCCGAAAAAAGATGCCGCACCCGCGGCGCCTGCGGCGAAATCGGCCCCTGCGCCGGCTCCCGCCGCGACCAAGGCTGCGCCCGCGGTGGCCCAAAAGGTCAACCTCAACACCGCGACCGCCGAGCAACTGGACGCGCTGCCGCAGATCGGTCCGGCGCGGGCGAAGTCCATTGTCGAGGGTCGCGCCAAGGGCAAATACAAAGACTGGGCCGATTTCGTTGCGCGCAAGGTCGTCCCCTCGAACGCCGAAGCGGCGATCAAGGATCTCGTTAGCTTCTGAGATGTGCCGGGGGGCGGCCGGATTCGTCGACTACGGTGAAGGAGAGAGGTCATGGGATTGTTCGACCAGATTGTTTCGGGCGCACTGCGCGGCGCGATGGGAGGTGGGCAAGGTGAGACGTCGCTCCTACCGGGCCTGCTTGGGCAGCTTCTGGGCCAAACCAACCTCGGCGGCATCGGCGGATTGCTGACGCAGCTGCAGCAGGGCGGCCTCGGCGACCAGGTCGCTTCATGGCTCGGCAATGGCGCCAACCATGCGATTTCGGCCGATCAGTTGCGCAACGCGCTCGGCAGCGAACAGGTGCAGCAGATGGCCCGCTCGGCCGGCCTCCCGGTCGATCAGCTGCTCGCCATGCTGGCGCAACACCTTCCGCAGACGATCGACAAGATGAGTCCGAACGGCGCGCTCGACGAAAGCGCTGCAGGTGATGGCGGGCAAGACGGTGCGGCAAGCGGCGGCTCGCTGGCGGGGCAGGCCGGACTCGACGACATCGGGCGCTGAGAGCGCTTTGTCGCGCTTCCACGCGAGTGTGGATAATTTTCGCACTCGTACGTGAGTCTTCCAGAAAAAATCCTGCGCCGCTGTCGGCCGCAAAATATCAGCAAGTCGTCCGCATAGAAATACTTGCGACAATCCGGCGTTAAGCAAGACTGTATTGCGCTACACGTGACTCCTAAACGATGCAGAACATTGCGCCATCATGCTTTTTACTCTAGGGCAGTGAGGCGCGAAAATGAATCCTTCCAATCCAAAAAATACAACTCAGGGGAATACAATGTCATTCTTTGCCACGAAATTACGATCAAACGTATCAATGCTTGCCGCGCTCGCCATGATGATCGCGGTGGGCGCGTCGAGCGTAATGCTCGCGGGAAACGCGACGGCGGCGCCGCTGACGGTCAGCAAAGGTGCAATCACCCAGGCGCACGGCAGCGATGTCACGCTGGTGCGCGATGGCTGCGGTCGGGGCATGCGTTTCAGCAACCGTCGTCAGGCCTGCGTCGAAATGGATGGCATTAATCCGGGGGCGGCGATCGTCAACGGTATTATCGGTGGGGCACTTGGTGATGGTCCCCGGCGAGGCCGCGGCGGCGAAGGTTGTCGGCCCGGCTTCCGCTTCAGCCACAGCCGCGGACAATGCGTTCCGTTCTGACCGGTCGGAGACGCGCCTCACAAATTCGCTTCGGCGCGCGAGCGCCGGAGCGAACGGAGGTCTTTGAAATCCGTCGACTGGCCTGCGCGTCGCCGTCACAACATATAGCGCGTCTTGTTCGCCGGGATCTCCGCCTCGGGCAAGCCGAACTCGCGACGCACGATATTGGTGCCGCGCGAGATCGCGATCATCTTGTAGAATGCGTGACGGCGCGCGCGCGTAGCGAACCAGGAGCGGTCGCCGATATCGACAATCGACGCGCATCCCGCCATCAGTCACGATGTCGAGGCCGGCGCCACCTGATCGCCGATCAGCGCCGCGCGGGCTGTGGCGGGGTGCGATGTCGTGGCGCGTTCCGTATGCTCGCGCATCAGTCTCGGAGGAACCACGTGCCGAACCTGCGCATCTACGGCATCGCTCGCACGCGTGCCTTTCGCGTGCTCTGGATCGCCGACGAAATCGGGCTCGCCTACGAACACCTGCCGATCGAGATCGGTGATGCCGGCGCCGGCGCGCCGGAGTTTCGTGCGATCAATCCGAACGGACGGCTGCCCTTCATCGACGACGGCGAATTCGTGCTGTTCGAGTCGCTCGCGATCACGCTCTATCTGGCCAAGAAGCATTCCAACGGCACGCTCTACCCCGCCAAGTTGGAGGATGAAGCGCGGACCTGGCAGTGGAGCATGTGGGCGCTCAATGAGGTGGACCGCGGCGTCAACATCTGGTCGCTGCATGCGAACCGCCTGCCGGAGGCCGAGCGCGATCCCGTGCGGCTTGCCGAAGCGCTGCGTGTTGTGGCGAAGCCATTCCGCGTGCTCGACGCCGCGGTGGCGAAGCGGCCCTACTTGCTCGGTGCCGATTTTACTGTGGCCGATCTCAATGTCGCGGCCGTCATCAGCCGTGCCGTCGAAATGGATCTCTCGGCGGTGCCGAACCTCGAGGGCTGGCTCAGGCGCTGCCTGACGCGTCCGGCCGCGCAAAAGGTGCTCGCGCTCAAGAAGAAGGCGGACGATGAGACGCCGCCAGAGGTGATCCGACGCATCGTCATGCTCAACCGGCTGTAGCCGATTTCATCGCGCACCAGATTCTGCGGCCCGCTTCGACGGTGATGTTCCACCTCGATCAGCAATGTTCACATCGGGGTGATGTCACGTCCCACCTGCTGTCGGGACGTGAAGCGCCCCGCTAACCTCCCGCCCGCAATGCCGCCCACCCCGGAGAATTTCAAATGACCGTTCGTCTGACCGTCACCTCACGGCGCGATCTGTTTCGTCTTGGCGCGGGCGTCCTGCTCGCTGCTGCGGCGCCCCGTCTGGCGCGTGCGCAGGACAAGCTCAAGATCGGCGTGATCGGCTCGGGAAAGATCGGCGGCACGATTGGCGGCTTCTGGGCGAAGGCTGGCCACCAGGTGCTGTTCTCCTCGCGCAATCCGGAGAATCTCAAATCCCTCGTCGAGGGGCTCGGCCCGAACGCCAAGGCCGGAACAGTTGCGGACGCATTGGCTTTCGGCGACGTGATTTTCCTCGCGGTGCCCTACAAGGCCATTCCGGACATCGCGAAGGAATACGCGCCGAAATTTGCCGGCAAGATCGTGCTCGATGCCGACAATGCGGTCGCGGCGCGCGACGGCGAAGACCTCGTGAAGGAAACCCGGGAGAAGGGCATCGGCAACACGACCGCGTCCTATTTTCCCGGTGCGCATGTGGTGCGCGCGTTCAACTCGATGGGCGTCGGCATCTTCCAGAAGGAGTCGCATCGTTCGGGCGAGCCAATGGCGATCCCGATTGCGGGCGACGACAAGCACGCGATCGAAGTGGCGACGCAGCTCGTGAAGGATGCCGGCTTCGTCGCAGTCGCGGTGCCGCTCGCGCGCGCGCAGGAGTTCGCGCAGGGGGGGCCGATCTACGGCCAGCAGCTTACCGCGAGTGAAATGCGGGCGAAGTTCGGCCTGACGCAATGACGGGTGTTGCGCCCGCCGATCCCGTCCCGTCCGAAAACCTGCTCCTCAAGATCCTGCGCCGCCTGATCGATGTCCGCCCGGCCGAGCTTCCCGCGCTCGGCTGGTGCTGGCTCTACATCTTCACGGTGCTGGCGTCGTATTACATTCTGCGGCCGATCCGCGATCAGATGGGCGTCGCGGGCGGCGTGAACAATCTGGCCTGGCTGTTCACCGGCACGCTGATCGCGATGCTTGTGCTGAACGTGCCGTTCTCCGCGCTGGTGAAGCTGCTGCCACGCCGGCAGTTCATCGCGATCTCGTATCGCTTCTTCGCCGTCACCATCCTGCTGTTTGGCGCGGCGCTGCACTACGCAACGCCGGAGCAGACCGTATGGGTCGGTCGTTTCTTCTTCATCTGGATCTCGGTGTTCAACCTGTTCGTCGTCGCGATCTTCTGGTCGATGGTCGTCGATATCTTCTCATCCGAGCAGGCCAAACGGCTGTTCGGTTTCATCGCGGCCGGTGCCACCGTTGGGGCGATCGTCGGGTCGAGCCTTACGGCTTCGCTTGCCCAGTATGTGCAGCCGGCGGTCCTGCTGTTCGGTGCGGCCGCCTTGCTCGAAGTCTCAACCTTCTGCGTGCGTCGGCTGTCGCGTCTCTCGGCAGTGATGAGCGACCGGCCGCACGCGAAGCAGGACGAGGAGCCGATCGGCGGCGGCGTCATGTCGGGGTTCGTCGACGCCATCCGTTCGCCTTATCTGTTGAACACCGCGATTTTCCTGCTGCTCTACGCGATCACGTCGACATTTCTCTATTTCAGTCAGGCGAGCGTCGTGTCGCAGAGCTTCGCCAACCGCGGCGCGCAGACGGCGTTTTTCGCCAGCGTCGATCTGGCCGTGAACGTCATCACGCTTGTGGTGCAGGTGTTTCTCACCGGCCGCCTCGTGCGCTGGCTTGGCGTCGCGGTCGCGCTCGCGCTGCTTCCGGCGCTCAGCATCGTGGGGTTCGGCGCGCTGGCGATGCTGCCGACGCTGTCTGCCGTGATCGTGTTCCAGGTCCTACGGCGCTCCGGCAATTTCGGCATCACGCAGCCGGCGCGGCAGGTGCTCTATACGGTCGTGTCGCGCGAGGATCGCTACAAGGCTAAAAATTTCATCGACACGGCGGTCTATCGGGCCGGCGACCAGGTCGGCGCATGGTCCTATGCGCTGATCGGGCTGGTCGGCTGGGGCATCACCGAAGCGTCGATCGTTGCCGCGGTGGTATCCCTGCTTTGGTTCGTCAACAGCTTCTGGCTCGGGCGGCGGCAGGCCGAACTTGCCAACGAACAGGCGCGGGCGGCGGAGGGGAACAGCGCGTGGCAGAACGCGCGCTGGCGTGATGTTACCCCTCTAGTCCCTCCGTCTCGGTGATCTCGATGCCGAAACCGCCGAGGCCCACATACGTGTGCTGGCTCGACGACAGCAGCCGGATCGAGCGCACGCCGAGATCCTTCAAGATCTGCGCACCGAGCCCGACCTCGCGCCATGACCGCGTACGCGCGGCTTCGGCCTCTGACTCCCCATCCTGCGGCAGCGCCTGCATCGGAACGCCGGCGGTGCCATCGCGCAGAATCACGATGACGCCGCGTCCGACCTTCTTGAAGTGCTGGAGCGCGGCGTTCACGCTCTTCGCGCCGCCGAAGACGTCCGAAATGATGTTGGCGCGGTGCAGCCTTGTCGGCATGTCGGAGCCGTCGCCGACGCGTCCATGTACCACCGCCATGTGCGGCACCTTGTCGAACGGCGTCACGTAGGCGTAGCCCTTGAGCGTGCCTATGACGGTATCGACTGTGAACTCGCCGACGCGCTCGACCAGCTTCTCGCGGGCCTGCCGGTAAGCGATCATCTCGGCGACCGAGATGTGCTTGAGCTTGTGCTTTTCGGCGAAGAGCTTGATCTGCGGCCCGCGCATTACGGTGCCGTCGTCGTTGACGAGTTCGCAGATCACGCCGACCGGCTCGACGTTCGCGAGGCGGCACAGATCGACCGCGGCCTCGGTATGGCCGGAGCGCATCAACACGCCGCCGTCCTTGGCGATGAGTGGAAAGATGTGGCCGGGGCGCGCGAAGTCCGCGGCACCCGCATTGTTATTGGCAAGACCGCGCACGGTCGCGACACGATCCTCCGCGGAAATACCGGTGGTGGTTCCATGCTTGTAGTCGACCGTTACGGTGAACGCGGTGCCATGCGGCGCGTCGTTGTCGGAGACCATCGGCGCGAGCCGCAACCGGTGCGCGGTCGCGGCGGGCAGCGGCGCGCACACGATGCCGCAGGTGTTACGGATGATGAATGCCATCTTCTCAGGCGTCGCATGCACGGCGGCGAGCACCAGGTCGCCCTCGTTCTCGCGATCGTCGTCGTCGGTGACCACCACGATCTCGCCGCGGCCGAAGGCTTCGACAGCTTGTGTGACGCGCTGCTGGGTGTCGGTCATCAGACGATTGATCCATTGTTGGGACGGCACGAGCCCGACGAAGTCATTCGGCGTGACGGCGCCGCGCGTCGCCTTGGCGATGCGTTCGGCAAGATCGAGCGAGGGAAGGTCGCCCTCGCAAATCTGGGTGACGCGGCCGGGAGAAATCTCGACCTCCCGCGCAAAGTCCGCGCGGGTCGATTTCGACTGTTTCAGCCACTCGGGAAGTTGCATAGAGGAACTTTAGCGTGGCTAAAGTTCCTTGGCAACGGTTTGGAATGCTTAAGAAATTAAGTCAGCCTTTGGGGTGCGCGAAGGGCCAGGCGACGTTCTCACCCATCTGCGCGCGGTGGCGGAGGAAGTGGTCCGCCAGCACGCACGCCATCATGGCTTCGCCGATCGGCACAGCGCGAATGCCGACGCACGGATCGTGCCGGCCTTTGGTGACAATCTCGGTTTCGCTGCCGTAGCGGTCGACGGTTTTGCGCGGCGCGAGGATCGATGAGGTCGGCTTCACGGCAAAGCGCGCGACGATTGCCTGTCCGGTCGAGATGCCGCCGAGGATTCCGCCGGCATGATTGGCGAGGAAGCGCGGCTTGCCGTCGTTGCCCATGCGCATCTCGTCGGCATTCTCTTCGCCGGTCATCGCGGCGGTCGCAAAGCCGTCGCCGATCTCGACACCTTTCACGGCGTTGATGCTCATCATGGCGGCGGCAAGATCCGCATCGAGCTTGCCATAGGCCGGCGCGCCGAGGCCCGCAGGCACGTTCTCGGCCACCACCTCGATCACGGCTCCGACCGAGGAGCCTTGCTTGCGAACGCCGTCGAGGAATTGCTCGAATGTCGCGACCGCGCCGGCGTCCGGACAGAAGAACGGATTTTGATCGACCTGCGCCCAGTCCCATTTCGCGCGATCGATTTTGTGCGGGCCGATCTGGATCAGCGCGCCGCGCACGGTCATGCCGGGCACGATCTTGCGGGCGATCGCGCCCGCCGCGACCCGCGCCGCCGTCTCGCGCGCCGATTGCCGCCCGCCGCCGCGATAGTCGCGCAAGCCATATTTCACATCGTAGGTGTAGTCGGCATGACCCGGACGGTAGGTGTCCTTGATCTCCGAATAGTCTTTCGAGCGCTGGTCGACATTCTCGATCAGCAGCGCAATCGGCGTGCCGGTCGTGACGTGGGCGCCGCTCTCGTCGGGGAATGTGCCGGACAGGATTTTCACGATGTCTGGCTCGCGCCGCTGAGTCGTGAATCGCGACTGACCGGGACGGCGCTTGTCGACCCAGGGCTGGATGTCGTCAGCGGTCAGCGCAATGCGCGGCGGGCAGCCGTCCACCACGCAGCCGAGCGCGACCCCGTGGCTCTCGCCGAAGGTCGTGACGCGAAACAGGTGGCCGAACGTGTTGTGGGACATGGCGGTTTCGCGCGGTTGGTAGCCCGCACCTCGGCAGGGGTCAAATTGGCATCAACAATTCGTGTCGATGCCACATTCACGATAGCGCCTGCGACCGGCCGCCGCAGGTCACGTATGGCGAAGGGCTGCGTTGCCAAAACGCGGTGCATTTTTTGCGCAATTGCGCGCTGTAACTCATGCCGCTGTTCATCTGACTAAACGCGCGTTAATGCCAAGCTGAACACCCATTAAGCAGCGGATTTCTCATGGGTTTTTCATGGGAGTTCATTGGACGTTCATGCCCGCGGCCTTAACTGTTTCTCAGCGCAAGGAGGGACGCTGCGCCGCGAAATTTGGCGGCTCGCTTCCATTCAAGAATCGAACCTCTCCTTGAAACTCAGCGAACACCAGGCGCGGTCTGATGCAGCAGCTCACCGACATCCAAGATGCGGGCGCCCGGTCCACCGAAGCGGCGCCAATCGTTCCGCTGGCTGCGCCGGGCATCGTACCACTGCGCTTCGGACCGCCGAAGGTCGTCACGCGCGAGCACACCAACAATGCGGTGCGCTGGAAAGCGGGCGAGCGGCTCAACACACTGCTCGAAGATGCGTGCGCACGCTTCGCCGACAGTGATGCCGTCGTCATCGACGACAAGGGACTGACTTATCGCGATCTCGACGCGCGCGCCAATCAGGTGGCGCGTCACCTCATTGCTCAAGGCATCCGTCCCGGCGATCGCATCGGGCTTCTGTTCGACAAGTGCGCCGAAACCTACGTCGCGATGCTCGCCGTGATGAAGGCAAATGCCGCCTATGTGCCGCTCGATGCCTCGTTCCCGATCGAACGCATCCGGTACATCGTGAGCGACGCCGAGATCACCGCCATCGTGTCGATGGAGGGTTTCGAAGAGCGGTTAAGCCCGCTCGAGCTCAAGAAGGTCTTTCTCGATCAGGCCAAGCGCTCGATCGACGCAGAGGTAGCGACAGCGATCACCGGCGTTGCGCCGACCTACGATCCGCTGTGTTATATCATCTACACCTCGGGCACGACCGGCAATCCGAAGGGCGTCGCCATTGCGCACGCCAGCATCTGCAATTTCGTACGGGTCGCGGCGGAGCTCTACGGCTATCGGCCTGGCGACCGCGTCTTCCAGGGCATGACCATCGCGTTCGACTTCTCGATCGAGGAGATCTGGGTGCCGCTGATGGCCGGCGCCACGCTGGTGCCCAGCCGTCCGGGATCGAGCCTGATCGGCGACGAACTCGCCGACTTCCTGCGCGAGCACCGCGTCACCGTGATGGCTTGCTGTCCGACATTGCTCGCAACCATCGAGCAGGATTTGCCGCTGCTGCGCATCCTGCTGGTCGGCGGCGAGGCCTGCCCGCAAAATCTCGTCGCGCGCTGGTACCGGCCGGGCCGCCAGATACTCAATTCATACGGCCCGACCGAAGCGACCGTCACGGCGACGCTGACGGAGCTTCGTCCCGACAAGCCGGTGACCATCGGGATCCCGCTGCCGACCTATTCGATCGTGATCCTCGATCCGACCGAGGAGGTGGCGCTGGCGCCGGGTGAACTCGGCGAGATCGGCATCGCAGGCGTCGGGCTTGCGATCGGCTACATGAATCGCGACGAACTCACGCTGAAGAAGTTCATCCGCGATTTTCTCAACATCCAGAACAATCCGACCGGGCGCATCTATCGCACCGGCGACCTTGGCCGCATCGATGAGAACGGCGAGATCGAATACCGCGGCCGCATCGACACGCAGGTGAAGATCCGCGGCTACCGCATCGAGCTGAACGAGATCGAAGCCGTGCTGCTCGACTTGCCGGAGATCGCGCAGGCCGCGGTCACCACGTTCGAGCCCGATCCGGGCGTGGTCGAAATCGTCGCCTATTATGCGTTCAAGCACGGCGCCGAACTGCCGATCACGGAAATCTCGCACGCGCTGCGCTCGAAGCTGCCGGCCTACATGGTGCCGTCATATCTCGAGCAGCTCGACGTCATCCCGATGACGCTGAGCAACAAGGCCGACCACAAGAAGCTGCCGAAGCCGCAGGTGCCGCGCTTCTCGGCCGGCACCAGCTACGTTCCGCCCAAGACCGACACCGAGCGTACGCTCGCGTCCGCGCTCGCGGGCATCCTGCGCGTGGAGCACGTTTCGGCCGAAGACGACTTCTTCGACGACATGGGCGCCAACTCCCTGCTGATGGCGCGATTCTGCGCCGTCATCCGCAAGAACCCCGCCATGTCCGGCGTGTCGATGCGTGACATCTACATCAACCCGACGATCGCGAGCCTCGCGACGCATCTGGATGCATCGCTCGGTGGTTTCGTGGCGGCGAAGCGCGAGCCGTTCCATCTCCCTTCGACGCTGTCATATTGGACCTGCGGCGCGATGCAGGCAGCGTTCTACGCCGCCTATGCGTTGTTCGGTCTTTGGGTGCTGGATGCCGGATATGAGTGGGCAACCGCTGCCACTGGCATGCTGGAGCTTTACGTCCGCGCGGTCGCTTATGCAGTCGGTTCGTTCGTCGTGCTGACGGGGATTTCTATCGCTGCCAAGTGGGTGCTGATCGGCCGTTTCAAGGCGCAGTCGATCCCACTGTGGAGCTTCGCGTACTTCCGCTTCTGGGTCGTGAAGACAATGATGCGCACGACGCCTGTCATGGCCTTCACAGGCACGCCCATTTACAACGTGTATCTGCGGCTGATGGGCGCGAAGATCGGCAAGGGGGCGGTGTTGAGCTGCCGCTACGGGCCGGTCTGCGCCGACATGATCTCGATCGGCGCCAACACCATCCTGCGCAAGGACACCATCGTTCTCGGATATCGCGCGCAGTCGAACTTCATCCACATCGGTCCGGTCGAGATCGGCGCGAATGCCTTCGTGGGCGAAGCAAGCGTGATCGATATAGACGCTGCGATGGGCGACAACACCCAGCTCGGCCATGCCTCATCGCTGCAAAGCGGTCAGCGTGTGCCGGACGGCAAGCGCTATCACGGCTCCCCGGCGATCGAGACGGCCTCGGACTATTGCCCGATCGAGAGCCATAAGATCAGCCAGCTGCGTGAGGCACTCTATATCGCGATCGAACTCGGCGCGCTGTTCCTCATCGCGGTGCCGCTCCCGATTCTGGGATATTCGTTCTGGGAACAATCCACCGCGGCGTCAGGCGCGAGCCACGTCTCCGTGCTGTCGTTGCTCGGTATCTCCGCGGTTTCGTTTTTCGGCTCCGTCATCGCTGGCCTCGCGGCGATCTATGCCGTGCCGCGTCTGTGCATGCTGTTTCTGAAAGCGGGCGTGACCTATCCGGCCTACGGCTTTCACTATCTGATGCAGTCGATCATCTTTCGTGTCAGCAATTCGGAATTCTTCTGCGTGCTATTCGGCGACAGCGCATTCGTCGTGAGTTACATGCGTTATGTCGGCTGGAAGATGAACAAGGTCGAGCAGACTGGCTCGAACATGGGCACCAACCAGCGCCATGACAATCCGTTCCTGTGCAACATCGGCTCCGGCACAATGGTCTCGGACGGCCTGTCGATGATCAACACGCACACCTCGGCGACCTCGTTCCAGCTTGCCGAAGCAAAGATCGGCGAGAACAATTACCTCGGCAATGACATTTTCTATCCCCCGGACGGCCGCACCGGCGCGAATGTTTTGCTTGCGACCAAGGCGATGATTCCGATCGATGGTCCGGTGCGCGAGAATGTCGGCCTGCTGGGTTCACCGGCCTTCGAAATCCCGCGCATGGTCGACCGTGACCGCGACATGAACGCCGTGTTCGACGAAGCGACGCGCAGCATCCGCCTGAGCCAGAAGAACAGATACAATCTCGTCACTGCATTGCTCTTCCTCGCAAGCCGCTGGTTCTCATTCTTCGCAGCGCTCGCTCTCTGGGCAGGGGCACTCGCGGTCTACGACCGCTTCGGCGTCTTTGCGCTGTTCGCCGCGACCGTCGCGATGGCCGGAGGGTCGATCCTTCAATTCGTCCTGATGGAACGCGCAAGTCTTGCATTCAAGCGCCTTAAACCGAAGCTTGCCTCGATCTATGACCCCTACTTCTGGTTCCATGAGCGGCACTGGAAGCTCTCGGAATCGCAGGTTGCGCGCATGTTTCCGGGCACACCGTTCCGGTCCTGGATCTACCGGGCCATGGGGATGGAGGTCGGTGCCATGGTATTCGACTGCTCGCGCTCCATCACCGAACGGACGCTCACGCAGGTCGGCGATTACGCCAACATCAACGAGGGTGCGGTGCTCCAGGCCCATTCGCTGGAAGAGGGCGTGTTCAAGTCGGACCATATCCGGTCGGGCAGCGGGTGTTCGATCGGACCGGGCGCGTTCGTGCACTACGGCGTCACGATGGGCGATCACGTCGTGCTGGATGCCGACAGCTTCCTGATGAAGGGCGAAGTGCTCGACAGCAACACCGCCTGGCGCGGAAACCCGGCAAGACTGGCGCGCCAGCACAGCGAAACGAGCGGCGCCGCTTCTGACAGCGCGAGCGTTGAATTCCGTGTTGCCGCGGAGTAGGGCGCGCGGCGCCGGTGCCGGCATGGCCGATGTCACGCTAAGGGACCTGACGGCAAAGAACTGGCGCGCTGTCGCGCGCCTCAAGCTTGCTCCCGATCAGGAAGACCTGGTCGCGAGCAACCTTTATTCCATCGCGCAATCCAGGTTCGATCTGAACGCCCATCCGCGTGCCGTTTACGCGGGCGGAGAACCGGTCGGCTTCCTGATGTACGACGTAGGGGACGAGGGCGGCGCGAAAGAAGCTTCGATCTACCGCTTCATGATCGACCGCGCGCATCAGGGCAAAGGTTACGGCCGCGCTGCGCTGGCGCTGGCGCTGGCGGAGATCAGGGCGATGGCCGGTGTGCGGAAGGTCGCAATCAGCTACATGCCGGACAATCCTGTCACCAAGCCATTCTACGCGAGCTTCGGTTTCGTCGAGACCGAACTGGACGAAGACGGCGAGATGATCGCGGAACTGGTGCTGTGACTCGAATTCAGCGACATCGAGTTCGATTCCGAGGTGCGCTCTGCGACAACGAAGACGGGGCGAGCGCTGCGCTGCATCGTCTCGTCGCATCTCGTCGCTATCGCGCTGTCCTAGCCGTGTCGGGTAAGCTTGCCGTCGCGAATTACATAGACGACGCCCTGGCCGATATCGAGAAACGGTGCGTCTTCGGCCGAAGAGATTCCGATTTGCACGATCAGCCCACGCAGTGTGCCGCCATGCGCGACCGCGACAGTGTCTCTCGTCAGCGAGTCATACCAGTCGCGCATGCGCACCGACATCATGGCGTAACTTTCCGCGCCCGGCGGTGTGAAACCCCATTTGTCGCGATCACGCGCCGCGACTGCTTCCGGCGAGCGGTGGCTTAGTTCTTCCAGCGTTGATCCCTCCCATTCGCCGAAGCCGACCTCGGTCAGCCGCGGATCGATCCGGTAGCCGGCCGGATTGCGCGCGAGCGCAGTCCGCAGGATTTCCATCGTTTCGCGCGCCCGGCCAAGCGGGCTGGAGACGAAGTCCGGATCGCCCGGTTCGCCTGCCAGGAGGTCGCGCAGGATCTCGCCGCAACGGCGCGCCTGCGTTCGTCCATTCGCGTTGATCGGAATGTCGCGCTGGCCCTGCAGGCGGGCCTGCGTGTTCCAGTCGGTCTCGCCGTGGCGGATGTAATAGAGAAGCGGCGGCATGACGGTCAACGCATCATCTTGTCCGAAAAAGGTGCCCTTTCGGGAGATGCGTGCGCCGCTATTCCCGTTCCTTGAGCTGCCCGATGTCGGGCGCCAGCGGGTTCTTCATGCCGACGATGTGATAGCCGGCATCGACGTGATGCACTTCGCCAGTGACGCTGCGCGACATGTCGGATAGAAGATAGACACCCGCATCGCCTACTTCTTCGATCGTCACCGAGCGGCGCAGCGGCGCGTTATATTCGTTCCATTTCAGGATGTAGCGGAAGTCGCCGATGCCGGCGGCAGCGAGCGTCTTGATCGGGCCGGCCGAGATCGCATTGACCCGGATGTTCTTCTCGCCCAGATCGGCCGCGAGGTACCGCACCGAAGCTTCCAGCGCCGCCTTGGCGACACCCATCACGTTGTAGTGCGGCATCCATTTCTCGGCGCCGTAATACGTCAGTGTGAGCAACGATCCGCCATTCGGCATCATCTTTTCTGCGCGCTGCGCGACCGCCGTGAACGAATAGCACGAGATCTGCATCGTCATCGCGAAGTTGTCGGCCGTAGTTTCGACGTAGCGTCCGGTCAGTTGCTCCTTGTCGGAGAACGCGATGGCATGCAGCACGAAATCGAGCGAACCCCAGGCCGACTGGACGGTGGCGAACACCGCATCGAGCGACGCTGCGTCGGTCACGTCGCAATGACCGACGACCAGCCCGTCCACCTCCTCGGCGAGCGGCTCGACGCGCCGCTTCATCGAATCGCCCTGGTAGGTGAATGCGAGATCGGCGCCGTGCATGCGTGCCGCCTTGGCGATGCCCCAGGCGATCGAGCGGTTGTTCGCGACACCCATGATGAGGCCGCGCTTGCCACGCATCAGACCAGATTCCGCCATGCCTACCCTCGGCGCCGCGCTCGCTCAGCGCCGGCGCATCCCTAATGACATAGGGCCCGTGGGCCAGCAAGCGAGCGTGCCGGGCCGCCAAATCCAAGCAAAGTCGAGCGAATTCGGGAATATTGCGGCGATAGGCGGGGTTTGCGGTGAGGAACGTGCGGGTGTGGCTCCGGGTCTGCAACGCCCAGGCTTCTTCCCGCAGGAGGGTTCGTGAGTTGTTTTCGTCAGGATGTCCAGGCGACGATCCCGGCGCTGCGCCGCTATGCGCGCGCGCTGACGCGCGACGCTGAGACCGCGGACGATCTGGTACAGGACACGCTGGTGCGCGCATTGCGATCCGAGCATCTTTTCCATGATGGCGAGATCAGGAGCTGGCTCTACACCATCATGACCAACCTGAATCGCAATCGCCTTCGCTCGCTGGCGCGGCGTCCGGCCATCTCGCCGATCGAAGATCACGACGCGATCGACGCGCCGTCCGAGGCTGGCGCGCGCGATATCGAGCGTGCGCTTGCCTCGCTTGTCGAAGATCAGCGTGTCGCATTGCTGCTCGTGGTGCTGGAAGGTTTGAGTTACCGCGAAGTTGCGGAAGTGCAGGGCGTACCGATCGGCACCGTGATGTCGCGCCTCGCGCGCGCACGGGCTCAGATCAAGGCCTTTCTCGACGGCGAGCGCCCGGCGCTGCGTCGTGTCAAATGAGGTTGAGCGATGGACGATCGTGAACCAGTCGTGACCGAAGACGAGTTGCACGCCTATATCGATGGCGAACTGGGCGCCGCGCGCCGGGCCGGCGTCGAGGTATGGCTCGCGGCTCATCCCGAAGATGCCGCGCGCGTCGCGACGTGGCGCGCCCAGGTCGAGGCGATCCGCGCCAAGTACGGCCCGGTCGCGAGCGAGCCGGTGCCGCCGCGCCTGAACGTGGACCGGCTGTTCGCGCAGCGTCCGGAGCGGCGCTGGAAGCGAATCGCGGCGGCTGCGGCATTGCTGGCGTTTCTCGCGGGCGGCGGCGCGGGCTGGGTTGGCCATATTCTCTTTCGGCAGTCCGGTCAGGTGATGACGTCGGAGGCTGTCGACGCACACAAGCTTTACACCGTCGAGGTACGCCATCCTGTCGAGGTGCCGGGATCGGAGTCCGATCATCTCGGGCAGTGGCTCTCGCGCCGCGTCGGTTATGCGGTGACGGCTCCCGATCTCGACCGGATCGGTTTGAAACTGGTTGGCGGCCGGCTGCTACCAAGTCTCACCGGAAACGGCGCGGCATTCTTCATGTATGAGGGCGCCTCGGGCGAACGCTTCACGATCTATTGCCGGCGCACGCGCGCGAAGGAAAGTGCGTTCCGCTACGACGCAGCCGGGATGGTCGGGTCGTTCACCTGGGTGTCGGATACGGTTGGCTACGTGGTCAGCGGTCCCGCTGACCGTCCTCGATTGCAGGCCGTGGCGCAGGCGGTCCATCAGACGACGGACTCGCGCCAGTCCGCGCTGCCCGCGGCCATGCTGTCGGACGCACGGCACTAATCTGCCGAGCCCGCCATCGCTGGTTCCGGGCGGGAACCCGCGTCAAATCTACGCGTTCCTCTCTCGCACAATACAAAAATCTGCAGGCGCGCTTGCGTGCCGCTTGGGAGAACGCCATGGCCACAATCGATGTTGCGGGGGCGCCGCTTTCGGATTCCGAGCACCAGACACAACTGCGCCGTGCCGTGATCGCCGCCACCATCGGCACCGCGATCGAGTGGTATGATTTCTTCCTTTATTCGACCGTTACAGGCCTCGTTTTCGCCAAGCTCTATTTCCCGCATTCCGATCCGTGGGTCGGCACGCTCGAAGCGTTCGGCATCTATGCAGTGGGCTTTGCGGCGCGCCCGGTCGGGGCGGCGATCTTCGGTCACTACGGCGACCGCATCGGGCGCAAGTCGACGCTGATCGCGACCCTTTTGCTGATGGGGCTCGCGACCTTCGCGGTCGCGCTGGTGCCCACCTACGAGCAGATCGGCATCTGGGGCGCGGTCCTGCTGACGCTATTGCGCTTCATCCAGGGAGTGGGTGTTGGCGGAGAGTGGGGCGGCTCGGTCCTGATGGCGATGGAATGGGCGCGCTCGAACCATTCGCGCGGGCTCGTTGCCTCGTGGCCCCAATTCGGGGTGCCGTGTGGACTATTTCTCGCCAACCTCGCGGTGCTGGCGTTCAGCCAGATGTCGGGTGAGCAATTCCTCACGTGGGGCTGGCGCGTGCCGTTCCTGCTCTCGATCGTGCTGGTCGGTGTCGGGTTGTGGATCCGCCTCGGCATCATGGAGACACCTGTATTCGCGAAGCTCACGGCGGAAAACAAAATCGAAAAAACACCCATGCTGGAGGTGCTGCGGCGTCATCCGAAAGAAATTTTGCTCTCCGCCTTCGCCCGCATGGCCGAGCAGGCGCCGTTCTACATCTTCACGGCGTTCGTGTTCTCGTACGGGACCGGCACGCTGAAAGTCTCGCGCGATTTCCTGCTCACGGCGGTGCTGGCCGCTTCGATCCTGTCGTTCGTGTCGATCCCGCTATTCGGGCATATCTCGGACAAGATCGGCCGCAAGAACATGTACATGATCGGCGCGGTCGTGACCGGCGTGTTCGGCTTCATCTATTTCGGCATGCTGGATACCGGTGCCACGTCGATCATTTTCTTCGCGATCGTGCTGTCGCTTATTCCGCATGACATGATGTACGGCCCGCAGGCGGCGCTGATCGCTGAAAGCTTCACCGGCCGCCTGCGCTACTCGGGCTCGTCGCTCGGCTACCAACTGGCCTCGCTGATCGCGGGCGGCCCCGCGCCGCTGATCGCGGCGTGGCTGTTCGGCACCTATCACACGCCCTACGCCATTGCGTGGTACATCGCGGGTTGCGCCGTGCTCAGCGTTGTCTCGACGGCGCTGATGACCGACTACACCGGCAAGGACATCGCCGCGGAGTACTAGGCCGCGACTTTCGTGCGGTAGCGCGCGGCGGCATGCTCCTGGCGGAAGTTCGGCAGCATCGCCTGCCGGGCCGTTGAGAATGCGTCCCATTGCGTCGCGTCGGGGAGAGAGGGAATCGTGACCGTCTCGCGCCGGTCGAAGCCGACCAGCGCCGCATCGACCAGTTCCTCGACGTCCATCACGCCCTGGATCTGATTGATGTCGCGGCCCGAGCGCTGCCAGATTTCCGTACGCGTCGCGGAAGGGAGCACCGCCTGCACATAGACGCCCTTCGGGCCGATTTCGTTTTGCAGTGACTGCGACAGCATCAGCACATAGGCCTTGGTCGCGCCGTAGATGCCGAATGAGATTTCCGGCGCCATCGCGAGCACGGACGAGATGCTGATGATCGCGCCGCTCCCTTGCGCGATGAAGCGCGGCACCACCGCGCCGGCGAGCCGCGTGACCGCCGTGACGTTAAGCTGAATGATCTTGTCCATCGCGCCGAGATCGGCTTGCGCGAAACCCCCGGCCGGCGCCGCACCCGCGTTGTTGACCAGCAGCGTAATGGCTGCGTCGTCACTCAGCCGCGCTTCAATGCGCGCCAGATCGGCAGGGGCGGTGAGGTCCGCGCGCAGCACATCGATCGAAACACTGGTCTCGCCGCGCAGCCTTGTCGCAAGCGCCTCCATGCGCGCGGCATCCCGCGCGACCAGCACGAGATCGTAGCCGCGGCGCGCGAGGCGATCGGCATAGATAGCGCCGATGCCCGACGATGCGCCGGTGATAAGCGCGGTTCCGAGAGTGCTCATGACATCCTCCGTTGTTAAATGACGTACGTCATCTATTCGATGTTGCATGTATGACGAACGTCATTTATATGTCAAGCAGGCGACGAGAGTGGAGGGTCACATGCGCGTGAGCCGGGAGCAGGCGGCGGAAAACCGCCAGCGGATCGTGGAGACAGCCGCGCGGCTATTCCGCGATCACGGGTTCAACGGCGTCGGTGTCGATGCGATCATGAAGGAGGCCGGACTGACGCACGGCGGCTTCTACGGGCACTTCGAGTCGAAGGACGATCTTGCCGCCGAGGCGGTGGAAAAGGCTCTCGAACGCGGCACCGAGAAGATGAGCCGCTTCACCGATCTAGAAAGTTACGTGAATGCCTATCTGTCGGAGCGCCATTGCGCGGATCGCGCGGACGGCTGCGGCCTTGCAGCCCTCGGCTCGGACGCGGCGCGAGGGAGCAGGGGCGTACGCCGCGCGCTTAGCGATTATGTGGTGGCGCGCATCGAGCGGATCGGCGAGTTCTTTCGCGGCAGCGATGCAAGCCGCCGCAGGCGCGCGATTGCGACGTTGTCGGGCATCGTAGGCGCGTTGACGCTGGCGCGTGCGGTGGACGATGCGGCCTTGTCGAAGGAGATATTGGCGACGGCGCGCGAGGCGTTCGGGACCTGACCGTCACCACACGCCGGGCACGAGGCGTGTGCGAACCGTGCGTCGATAGTCTGCGTAACCCGGAAGGTCCCGGGCCAGCTTTTTCTCCTCATCGAGCAGGCGCCAGACGATGGTGCCCATGAGCGCCACGGCCGGGATCAGCCCGAACCATGACCCAAGCGCGGGCGGCGTTGCCAGAAACAGCGGCAGGCAGGATGCGTACATCGGATGCCGCACCAGAGCATACGGCCCAGTACCGATGACAGTCTGCTCCCGCTCGACGCGGACGGTCGCGGCGGTGAAGGAGTTCTCGCGGAATGTCAGAAAGATCCCGTAGAAGCCGAGAAGCACGAGCATATCGGCAATCATTACGACCGGCGTCGTGACCTGCGACCAGCCGAAGCGCCAGTCGAGCGGCGAGAGGAGATAAAGCGCAACCAGTGCGGCGCTTGCGCATGTCATGATCGCCTTCTGGCGCGGGTCGGTCTCTGCGGCCGGACCCGCGCTCATCCGCCGCCGCACCAGCGCCGGGTCGTGCCGCAGGAAGTAAAGCGATATGATGAGGCACGCCGCGCCAAACAGCAGCCAGTAGACAAGACCCTGCCAGTAATCCGTTGACCAAGCCGGCAGGAAGATCAACGCGCCGAGCGCGATCTGGAATTTCAGCAGTCCGCTGAGGGCTAGCCGCCGAGGATCATCCATGCGGCCTCATTCATCGACAACTCGGTTATCCCATCGTGCTGCGTGGGTCGTGCGGCTTTTGCTCGCGCCATTTCTTCATGAGTTCTTCCAGCTCACTGTCCTTGCCGTCCGGCAGCACGATCTTCGCCGTGACGTAAAGATCGCCCGCGGCGGCCTTGCCCGGCAGCCCCTTGCCCTTGAGACGGAAGGCGCGTCCGCTCGAGGTGTTCGCCGGGATGGAAAGGTCCACCGCCCCGTCGAGCGTCGGCACGCGCACCTTCGCACCGAGTACCGCCTCATACAGCGTGACCGGCAACTCGAGCCGCAGGTCCTGCCCGTCGACCTTGAACAAGGGATGCGGTGCGATCTGGATGGTAATGAGCACGTCGCCGGGGGGACCCCCGCCTTGCGAGGGCATGCCTTGTCCACGCAAACGGATCTGCTTCCCGTCGGCGATGCCGGGGGGAATTTTGAATTCCACTTCTTTGCCGATGGGCAATTCGAGTCGGCGCGTGCCGCCATGCGCGGCTTCGTTCAGCGTAATGACGGCGGTCGCCGTAACGTCCTGTCCGCGCAGAGCCGAACCGATATCCTCGGTCTCGAATGCGGCACCGGGGCCGGGGCCGCCCGGCCCACCCCGTCCGCGCATGCCGAACATCTGGCCGAGGATATCCTCGAAGCCGTGGCCCGGCGCGCCTGCTCCGGCACCCCCGCGCGCACGGCGAAAACCGTCCGGCCCCCACGTGAAGTTCTCGAAGTTGCCCTCGCGCCCGCCGAACGGACCGGGTCCCGGCCGGCCACCGAAGCCTTCGAATCCCTGGAAGCGCGGCTTGCCCTCGGCGTCGATCTCGCCGCGGTCGAACGCCTTGCGCTTGTCGACGTCGCCGACGATTTCATGCGCGCTGTTCAACTCGGCGAACTTGTCCGCAGCCTTCGGGTCTTTCTTGTTGGAATCCGGGTGCAGCTTCTTCGCAAGCTTGCGATAGGCCTTCTTGATGTCCTCGGGGCTGGCTCCCTTGGACACCCCCAGCACCTCATAGGGGTCGCGCATGCCTGATAACTCCGAATCCCCAAGCGGACGGGCAAGCGGCCCGACTCATTGCATGCAATGTGGGGGGAGTGTGGCCGTTCTGCAACGCTGCGGGCGTCGGATCAGGACGGACGCTTCAGCGGGCCCAGACTGCGCACGGTCCAGCGGCCCTGATGGATGCGGCAGGCGTCACCCTGCAGCCAGGCTTCGGTCCCGTCGCGAAGATAGCTGGTGAGGAAATCGCGGCACTGGAAGCCGTCCGACGTATAGGCCTCCGCGACTGCCGTGACCGTGCCGCGCGCACCGCTGCGCGGGTTCGCCCACGACCGGCTCGCGCCTTTCTCGGGGCGGGCGAGAAGTTCGGAGGCAGCGGCCTTGGCGAAGACGAGATCGTTATCGGCGGTGGCGGTGGTCTCGACTGTCGCGCCCGCCGGAGCCGTCGCGATCGAGCCGGTGCTCTCGACCTCATCCTTGCCCATCAACGAATCGAGCTTGTAGGAGAGGCTGCATCCCGACGTCGCGGCGCCGAGCGCGAGCGAGAGCGCGATCGCCTTGGCGCGCAGCCGCCATAGGCGGGCCTTTCGCGTTCCTTTATAACGATGCCGTCGGGGCGCCCGCAGGGCCGCCCGAACGGTCAAGGTTTTGCGCGCGATGTCCGACACGGCTCCGATTGAACACCCAACATGGTTAACAGGCGGTGATTTCACCGAGGCCGACGAGCCCTTGCGCCTCTGGCAGGCCTGGTTCGACGAGGCGGTAAAGGGGGAACCGCGCGACCCCACCGCGATGTCGCTTGCAACGGTCGATTCCGAAGGGCTTCCGGACGTGCGCACCGTGCTGCTCAAGGGCGTCGATGCGCGCGGCTTCGTGTTCTACACCAACACCGAAAGCAACAAGGGCCGGGAGCTGGCGGCAAATCCCAAAGCCGCGCTCTTGTTTTACTGGAAATCCCTCAACCGTCAGATCCGCATCCGCGGGCCGGTCGAGAGAGTGACGGGCGAGGAGGCCGACGCCTACTTCGCGACCCGGCCCAAGGGCGCGCAGATCGGGGCCTGGGCGAGCCAGCAATCGCGCCCGCTGGAAAGCCGGCTCGCCTTTGAGAAGGCGGTCGCGCTCTACGGCGCAAAATACGCCATCGGCACGGTGCCGCGTCCGCCGCACTGGTCCGGCTACCGGATCGTGCCTATCTCGATCGAGTTCTGGCACGACCGCCCGTTCCGTCTGCACGATCGAATCGAATTCCGGCGCGGCGCGATCGGCGAACCTTGGGCCAAAGTGCGGATGTATCCGTGAGAGGGCGATGCCGAATTCTCAATCCAACCAGCCGCGCCGCACCCTTCTGCTGACCGGCGCGAGCCGCGGCATCGGGCACGCAACGGTGAAGCGTTTCTCCGCCGCCGGCTGGCGCGTCATTACCTGCTCGCGCCACGGCTTTCCCGAAAACTGCCCGTGGGAGATGGGACCGGAGGATCACATCCAGGTCGATCTCGCTGATGGGGCCAGCACCGACGCGGCAATCGCCGAAATCAAGAATCGCCTCGAGAACGGCGAGTTGCACGCGCTGGTGAACAATGCCGCGATCTCGCCCAAAGCCGAGGGCGGCAAGCGGCTGAGTGCGATCGACACCGCGCGCGAGGTCTGGAACCAGGTGTTTCAGGTGAACTTCTTCGCACCCATCATGCTGGCGCGCGGCCTGATGAACGAACTGAGCAAGGCGAACGGCGCGGTGGTCAACGTGACCTCGATTGCGGGCTCGCGGGTGCACCCGTTCGCGGGCGCTGCCTACGCCACGTCGAAGGCCGCGTTGGCGGCGCTGACGCGCGAGATGGCGTCGGACTTCGGGCGCGCCGGCGTGCGCGTCAATTCGATTGCGCCGGGCGAAATCGATACCGCAATCCTCTCGCCCGGCACCGACGAGATCGTTGCAACCCAAATTCCCATGCACCGTCTCGGTACCCCGGACGAGGTGGCAAAGATCATCTACGTGCTGTGTACCGAAACCAGTTCTTACGTGAATGGCGCCGAGATTCACATCAACGGCGGCCAGCACGTTTAGTGCGGCGTGACGAAAAGGCTCCGCAGGAGTCACGCGCGGCTCAAGCCGCGGCTTCCTCCGTCTCCACATTCGCCGGTTCAGCGGCGGGAGCATAATTCGGATTCTTCGAGTCGCTGCGGTAGCGCACCGCCGCCGCGACCGCGGAAATTCCGATCTTGCCGAATCGTGCGTCGAGGTCGGCACGCTCGCGGCGTTGGTCGGAGGTCGCTCTACGGAAGTCCATGTTCCTCTCCAAGCATGTTCTTGCCCGGCAGGGCATTTCAAGGGGCGCTGATCTCGCTCCCGACTGCGGCGAAAATAGGCAGAAACGGTGAGCTTGATCCCGATTTCTGGTTCCTGATTCGATATCCCGAAAGCGGGTGAAGCGCGGGCAAACGGGTACCGGCCGTTAGTAAACAGGTCGTTTACCTATTGATGACAAGCTCATTTTGAATTGACGCATCCCGGACTGCGTCATTCCTGCAACAGTTAACGGCGAGGATGTGGGTTGCGCCCGCATTTGCTGGAATGCGCAGGGGCTTTCGGATATCAAAAGTCATTCCCGGGGCGCAGATCAGGGTAAGGACGACCAGAAATGGCGGCACGCGGTCTTGCTTTTTTGTGTCTCGGACTTCTCGCGAGCGGTTGCGTTCAGTCGACGCTTGAGCCCGCCTCGGATGTCTCGATGACGCCGCGCGACAAGAAGCTGCTCGCGGAGGCGCCGTACGCCCCTGCCGTAATCCCAGAGCCCTATCGCCGCCACATCGTGAACTATCACCGCAAGGAGACGGCGGGCGCGATCGTGGTCGATAGCGATGCGCGCTATCTCTATTACGTGCTGCCCGAGGGCAAGGCGATCCGCTACGGGATCACCGTCGGCGAGGATGCGCTTGCATTCTCCGGCATCGCCAAGGTTGGCCGCAAGGAAGAATGGCCGTCTTGGACCCCGACCAACGACATCAAGAAGCGCCTCGGCAACATCCCGGGATATGTGGCGCCTGGCCCGCACAATCCGATGGGCTCGCGCGCGCTCTATGTCTACGAGGGCAGCAAAGACACGCTCTATCGCATCCACGGCACCAATCAGCCGGAATACATCGGGTCGGCGATCTCCTCGGGCTGTATCCGCCTGACCAATGAAGACGCGATCGACCTGTTCAACCGGGTCAAGGTCGGCAGTGTGGTCGTGGTGCTGGCACCCGGATCGGGAGACTCGCCGACCAATCCGCGCGTTGCCTTCACGGGCGGGCGCGACGTCAACTAATTTCGGACTTTAAGGCGCGGGGGAATGAGAACGCCGGGCGAAAGCCCGGCGTTTTTCTTTTGCGCACGCACTAGAAGATCGGTGTGGCCGATTCCACCAACCCGAACGTCTCGACCTTGGGCGGGATTTCGAGATTGTCCTTCAGCCGTGCCTGGAATTGCTTGAACGAGTCGAGCGACGTCGGCAGCCGCTCGGCTTCCGGCGTGTTCTGTTGCGCAAGGTGCATGAAAGTCTTGCCGTCGCCTTGCAGATAGACCGCGTAACGCACGTCGTCATTGCCAAGCGATCGCAATTCGCGCATCACCGCTGCGATATTGCGCTTGTTCTCGTCGGCGAAGTCGCTGCGTACCGTATATTGAACGCGCGTGACTTTCATGACGGCCTCCTCAGGCGGCGAGAAGTTGTTCGCGCTTGGCCCAGTCGAGTGTGCGGTTCAGCGCGATATCGAGCTTGTCGAACAACTCGTCGATCTCGGCCGGGTTGATCACAAGCGGCGGGCAGATCGAGATGACATCGCCGATTGGGCGCACGATCAGACCCTGCGCCTGCGCCTGCGCGACGACCTGGGCGCCTACCATCTTTTTTGGATCGAACGGCGTCTTCGTTCGCTTGTCGGCTGACAACTCGACGCCGCCGACCAGACCCATTCCGCGCGCTTCGCCGACCAGCGGGTGGTCGTTCAGCGCCATCAGCCGCTTCTGGAATTGCGGCATGTTCGCCGCAGCCTTTTCGAAAATTTTGTCGCGCTTGTAAATTTCCAGCGTCTTGATCGCGACGGCGGCCGGGACTGGATGGCCCGAATATGTAAAGCCGTGGCCGAAGGTGCCGATCTTTTTGCTCTCGACGATCAGCGCCTGATACATGTCCTCCGGGATCATCACGCCCGCGATCGGCATATAGGCCGACGACAGCGCCTTGGCGATCGAGATCGAGTTTGGCTTGTATCCAAGCGTGGTGCATCCGAACGGCGCGCCGAGGCGCCCGAAGCCGCAGATCACCTCGTCGTCGATCATGAAGATGTCGTATTTCGCACACACCGCCATGATCTTCGGAAAATAGGTTTTCGGCGGCACGATCACGCCGCCCGCGCCCATGACCGGCTCGGCGATGAAGGCCGCGACCGTTTCCGGGCCTTCGCGCAGGATCATCTCTTCGAGGTCGGCCGCGCAGCGCGTCGCGAAGTCTTCCTCGCTCTCGCCGTCCTTGGCGAAGCGATAGTGATGCGGGCAGCTCGTGTGCAGCACGCGCGCGATCGGCAGGTCGAAGTCGATGTGATTGTTCGGCAGGCCGGTGAGCGAAGCCGCCGCGATGGTCACGCCGTGATAGGCCTTCACGCGGCTGATGATCTTCTTCTTGTTCGGCCGGCCGAGCGCATTGTTCATGTACCAGACGAGCTTCATCTGGCTGTCGTTCGCCTCGGACCCCGAATTGCAGAAGAAGACCTTCGAGATCGGGACGGGGGCGATCTCCTTGAGCTTTTCCGCGAGCTCGATTGCGGGGTCGTGGCTCTTGCCGGTGAACAGGTGCGAGAAGGGCAGCTTGCGCATCTGCGCTGCGGCGGCCTCGACCAGTTCCTCATTGTCGTAGCCGAGCGCCGTGCACCACAGCCCGGCCATGCCTTCGAGATAGGCTTTCCCATCGACGTCGTAGACGTAAACGCCCTTGCCACGCTCGAATACGAGCGGGCCCGTGTCACGGATCGTCGCCTGGTTGGTGTAGGGGTGGATCAGGGTTTCGACCGCGCGGGTCTGCAGATTGGTGAGCGGCATGGCGGCGCCTCCGGTTCAAGGCCGCTGTATAGTCGTCCGCGCCCGCCAGCGTCAAAGTAAAGACATCGATCGATTCATTCGCAAATGCGATTGAACGGCGCCCAAGGCTGTTGCCGAATGGTCATGGGACTTGCGATATTTGGAAGTACCGGTCGGGGTCGTTGGGGATCGCGTTCGGAAGCGCGGGCGGCGCGGGCAATACCAAATGCCATGACATACGATCTGTTCATCAGCCATTCGTCGGCCGACGCCGAGACCGCGCAGGCGCTGGTCACCGATTTCGAAAATCGCAACATCACCTGCTGGATGGCGCCGCGCGACATTCCGATGGGGTCGAGCTATCACGAGGAAATCGTGCAGGCGATCGAGAACTCGCGCGCGATGCTGCTCTTGTTCTCCAATGCGGCAAACAAGAGCGAGCATGTGCTGCGCGAGGTCGAGCTCGCCGCGCAGGGCAAAAAGCCGATCCTCCCTTTGCGCATCGATGTATCGGAGCCCGCGGGCGGGCTGAAATACATGCTCGCCAACAAGCAATGGGTCGAGCGCAAGGCGCTCGGCAACCGGCTGGTCGAGACGGTCGAGCAACTGCTCGCGGGAACGCGGCCGATCCATACCGGTGTCGATGCTGCGAACGCGCGGCGTGTCGAAGAGCCGCCGAAAAAGAAGTCCGGTCTCTCGCCCATGTTGATCGGTGCGATGGCCATTGTGTGCCTGTTGCTCGGCGGTGTTGCGGCCTGGCAGGGCGACTGGTTCGGCATCGAGGCGAGGAAAGAGCGCGTCGCAAAGGAAGGACAGTCGAAGAAGGACGAGGAGACGAGGAAGCAGGAGGAAGCCCGCAAGCAGGACGAGGCTCGAAAACAGGACGATGCACGCAAGCAGGAGCAGGCGCGCAAGGACGAACAGGCCCGGCTCGATGAGGATGCGCGAAAGAAGGACGAAGCCCGCAGGCAGGAGGAGAGGGCCCGCATCGAGGCAGTCAATCTCCCGGTTCAGCCGGCCACCGATATCGAAATTCAAACGGCGGCGCCGGCGCTCGGCGCTGCGGTCCCGGGCAAGACATATTTTCGCGAGTGCGATCTTTGCCCGGTCATGGCGGTGGTGCCGGCCGGCAGCAATCTGATCGGATCGCCCGGCGACGAAAGCGGGCGCGGCAGCAACGAAGGCCCGCAGCAGCCGATCGCCATCCGCGCGCCCTACGCGTTTGGGCGTTCGGAGGTCTCCTTCGAGGAATATCTCGCCTGCATCGCGGAGAGCGGCTGCAATCCGGACCGGCCGGGCGATTACGACTGGGGCTACGGCAAGCAACCGGCGATCAATGTGTCCTGGGACGATGCGCAGCGCTATGTCGCGTGGCTTTCGAAAAAGACGAATGCGAAATACCGCCTGCCCTCCGAATCCGAATGGGAATACGCCGCGCGCGGTTGCGCCAAGGTGTGCGAGTTGACGCCGTTCTGGTTCGGCAGCGATGTCACCAAGACACGCGCAAACTATGACTGGCGCTACTCCTATCTCGGCAGTCCGAAGGCGGTGGCGCGCCGCCGTCCGGTACCGGTTGACGCGTCGGAGGCCAATCCGTTCGGCCTGCTGCATATCCATGGCAACGTGCGCGAATGGGTCGAGGACTGCTGGAACGAATCGCTGGCGGGCATTCCGCGCGACGGGACGCCGCGTCAGGGCGGCGACTGCACCCGCCATGTGGTGCGCGGTGGATCATGGGGCGACGAGCCGAAGGATATCCGCTCGGCCAAGCAATTCTGGGAACTTTCGGGAGAGCGGTCTGCGAAGGTCGGATTCCGTGTGGCGCGAGAGCTGAAACCCTGACGATCCCCGGCACAAATTTGGGCAAGCCCGCGCTTGCCGAACACGCGACGTAACGGCATATTGCAGCCTTGATTTCCAAGCAAAAACCCGACGGGGCGCGTCGATAAGCTGGCTGGGGAGTCCTCTCGTGAGGGCAGGATTGCGGCTCGGATTTCTCGCGACCCTTTTGATCGCGGTTTGCCTCGTGGCCGCGCCCTCGCAGGCGCAGACGCGCCGCGCCTTCCTGGTCGGCGAGCAACGCTACGGCGATGGCTACATCAACCCGCTGACACGCGCGGTGAATGATGCGCGCGATCTCGGCAGGGACCTGGAGGACGCCGGCTTCGACAAGAAGAACATCAAGGTCGTCACCGACGTTCGCGACAAGAACGCGTTCGACAAGGAGTTCGACGCTTTTCTGAAAACGGTCGAACCCGGCGACGTCGTACTGTTCTTCTTCTCCGGTCACGGTTTCGGCGTCGAGGCCGATCAGAACAACTACCTGCTGTTCACCGACCTGCGCAGCCCGTTCACCTACGCGCGCTCGCAGCTGAACGACCCGGAGAAGCGCAACTCCGATGTGGTGCGGCTGCGCATTCCGTCATTCCTGGATTTCTACCAACGCGTGGAAATTCCCAGAGCGGAGTCGCGGCAACGGAAATCGAGCGCAAGCTCGCGGACAAGAATCCGAAAACCGTCATCATGATTCTCGATGCGTGCCGCTCGCTGGTGAAGTACGAGGCCGATCCGAACGAAGTCAAGCTGGTCAAGCGCACGTCCGAATTCCGGCAGCCGGCTGATCACCGGCCGCAAGCCGCCCCCCGGCTTCGTCGTGATGTATTCGGCCTCCTTCGGCGAGCAAGCGCTGGAGAGCACCTCGCCAACCAACTCGGGACGCAATTCGCTGTTTACCGAGGTGCTGCGCACCGAATTGTTGCGGCCCGGGCAATCGGTCATCGAGCTTGGCGATCGCGTGAAGCTGATGGTGCGCGCGATCGCGCAGGACTTCCGTTCGCAGCAGGAGCCGGAAGTCGTCGAGAACGCGTCGGATGCCTATGACCTCATGCTGGTCGGCTCCATCGGTCGCGAGCGTTTCCGCATCTCGCAGGACAAGTGTGCCGGCGATCGTGCGGACTGGGATCAGATCAGGTCTGCGCAAGCGCGAGCTCTACGAGCGCCATCGCCGCCGCTTCGACGGTTGCGGTTCGGCAGAACTCGCACGTCGCGCTATTGCGGAGCTTGCGCTGTCGTCGGACGATCCGGTGGAGCCGCCGGCCGCGAACCGGGCGATCAGCGACTGCGATCGGCTTGCCGCATCCGAACTCGATCTGGCACGTCCCCCCGAGGTGCCAGGCATTCTGTTCGAGCGGATGGATGGCGAGGCGGCGATCGCGGCGTGCTCCAAGGCCGTGGCGGACAACCCGCGGATCACACGTTATCTGTTCAATCTCGGCCGCGCCTACCACAAATACGGCATCGACCCCGGCCGCGATGCGGGCGACAAGACGCGCGCGCTGCGCAGCGCGTTTCTCTCCTACGAAGATGCGATGCGGCGCGGTTACGTCAGCGCGCTCAACAATCTCGCGGTGCTTTACGAGATCGGCGATGGTGTCGAGTCCAATCCGCAGATGGCGATCGATCTGCTCAAGCGGGGGGCCGAGCAAGGACATCCGCTCGCGATGTACAATCTTGGCATCCGCTATCGCTACGGCCTGGGTGTGCGCCGCGACTGGGGGCAGGCCTACGAATTGTTTGCGAAGTCCGCCGAGACCGGCTTTGTCTCGGCGATGGTCGAACTTGGCGACGCGCTGACGCGGGGTCGCGGCATCACCAATCCGCGCCGTGGTGTCGAGTGGCTGCAGCGCGCGGCCGATGCCGGCGCATCGCGCGCGAAGTATCTGCTCGGCGTGACCTATTATTTCGGCCGTTACGGCGAGAACAGCTCCAATACGGTCCTGGAAGACGAGCCGTTGTCGCTGCTCTGGTTTGGGCGCATGGGCGAGGAGGCGGATCCCGATGCCGAGGTGTATCTCGCGCGCTTGATGCAAAGCGAGAAGGCGCTGAGCGCCCCCCAACCTGAGACCGCGGAACGTTACTGGCGACTTGCCGCCTACGGCGGTAATGCCTACGCGCAAGTCTTTTTCGCCGAACGGATGCGCCGGGGGTTTCTGCTTGCCAAGCAGGAATACGGCTCGCAGGAGGCGGTCGATCTGCTGCAGCGCGCATTGGCCCAGGGCTCTGCGCAGGCGGCGCTCGCGCTTGCGCAGATCAAGCGCAGTGGCGAACTTGGGCAGGACAAGAGCCCGATTGAGGCGATGAAACTTGCTTATCGGGCCATCGAACTGGCGACGCTGAATGAGTCGCCACCACGCCCGGGGGAGCCGTTCCCCGAAATGGCGGCGGCGCACCTTCTTGTCGAGATGGCCAAGAACGGTGAGGCGACCGATGCGGCCGGTCGCCCGCTGTTGACGGAGGATGAAGTCGATCGGCTGGAGCACTATTACGGCAAGGTCGATGCCGTCACGCATCAGGTCAAGATTCGGCGTCTCACGGTGCAGCTCAATTGCGGCGTTGGCCGGCGCTACAATCAGCGCTCCCGCCAATGGGAATACGTCTACAGCTGGACGCGGAAGAGATATGTTTGGGTCTGGGATTGGGACCGTCAGGAATCGCCGACCGAATTCCAGTTCCGGAATCTGGAACGCGCGGAGGCCGCGTGCACGGACAACAACCTGTTACGGCGCACGCTGACGGACGTCTTTGAACAATCGAAGAAGAGCCAGGTGGCATTTGCCGATCTGGTCGATCAGAAGGTCAAGACCGCGCACGGTCAGGCGGTCGAGACGACCGTGACGCGCGGCGGCCGCGGTGGCCGCCGGCACCGCCGCTACTAGGCGCGCGAGATGTGCCGACACGATCGATGCGACGCTGGATGGAGACGATGATGACGATGCCAAAGGGCTTCCTGTTGACGAGTGCGGCCGCCATGGTGATCGCGTTCACGATGGTCGGCACCCCCGAACCGGCGCATGCCCAGTTCGGCATCAGCATCGGAGGATTTCCGCTTGGAATAGGCGTTTACGGTCACCGCGGATATCGCGGCGGCGGTGGCCGGCGTCCTCGCGGCTCGCGCGACGACGCCTCGCAGAGCGACGGTGGCGGTCGTTCCGGAAAACCCGACAAGGTCGTTGCAGGGCAGGGGGCGCCGTCGAGCTCGGAACAAACGAAAGTGCTGCAGCAGATCGCGAGCAGCGGCGTGGTGACGGATGTCGGTTCGACCAAGGACCTCAACGAGGTCGGGCAGCAGACCGTCGCGGACAGCGACAGCAAGCGCGACTACACGCTCAAGATCACGGAGATCATCGATCTCTTCAAGAAAGAGGAGAGGAAGGGCCGGGAGGAGGCGCGCCGGGAGTTGCGCGGCGAGGCGCGCGAGATGACATCGGGCGACGTGACCGCCCATGCAATCGAGTTGTCGCTAGAAAAGGCCGTGAAAAACGCGAAGCTCGATACGTTCGAGCGTTTCGTCAACGAAGCGTGGACCTCGGAGCGGCTGCGCGTCCTCATTCTGGAACGTGTGCTGACCGATTTGCCGCCGCTGTTCGAGGGCAACAACCGCGGCAGTGCGCCGATGGAAGCTCTCGAACTCGCTGATCCAGCGTGCATCCGACTCGGTTTACCGGCGCATCTTCGAAACCTCCGAGCTGCTCGCCGCCAACAAGAGTTCGGTGCTGTTCATGCAGCGCCTCTATCAGACGCACGGCGCGCTGGTGGATAACGACTTGCGCGAGTCGGCCGGCGGCATGCTCACCAGGGCGTCGCTCGCGGCGGTCAGCCGATTCGACACGGCGCTGCGCCGGGACGTGAACGGGTACGCACTGCGCTATCGCGCGCAGCGCATTATTTTCGATTGCCTTTCGGAGAACGTGGAGAAAATCTCTTCGTCCGAGACCAAGATCGCGACGGTTGGCGAGATCGAGCACAGGATCGCGAACGCCAGCAATACCGTTTGCGCGACGTGGCTGGAAAACCAGTTCGGCACGGAGAAGGGCGAGATCAAGTCGCAGAAACCGATGCCGATGCGCGTGATCTGGTCGGAGAGCGGCCCGAAGGACGATCCGTCGATGTACGGCCGCGCGACGCTCTAGAGCGAAATCTCTTCCGGAATGCGCCGCCGCGTCCCTGCCTCGGCGGCGCATTTCTCGACGTGCACATCGCGATTGATGATTTGCAGGTTAGGCAGCCCCCAGAACGACAGCAAATCGGGCCACGCCATGTCGCGATGCTCGCGCCACACGCGGAACAGCGGCACGCGGTGATCGACCTCCGAGGTCTTCCACAATCGTCCGCCCGTCTGAGCGCATTTGCGCTTCTGCAGCCTTCGGATCAGCAGCGCATAGCCGCTCGGCGCGTTCCACAGACGCCACGTGGTCACGCAGGCGGTGTGCCATGTCGCATTCGTGTTCGGCCCGCGCTCCCACAGGTCCTCATGCCAGCCGAGCCGGTACACCGGCTGCCCGCACACGCAGCAGAAGCCCGGACCTTTTGCGAAGGCTTTTTCGCGGAACGGGGCGGGCGGGGCGCGGAAGGTCAACGGCAGATCGCTCTTCGCCCGGCCTTCCTTCAGCCGCCAAGACCAACCGTCTGGTGTGCCGCTACGCCGCGCGAGCGCGCGGGTGAGGCGATCGGCGCGCAACGGATGCGCGCGCCAATAGCCGTCGACCGCAAGCCGCGGCATCGGCGGCGTCCAGCGCCGGTTCAGCGCGTACGTCAGCACCGGCCGCGGGAAGATCTCGGGCAGCGCCTTGTTCAACCGAGCGAGCGCGCGCGCATTCTGCAATTCGCGTGTTTCGGACATCTTCATGGGGCGGCTCTCGAATTGGGCCTCGATCCTGCCAGCAGGTCGTAAAGCATTCCTCATTCGGCTGCTGGTGGACCGGATGCGTCTCGAAGAGTAGAAACGAGTTCCCGGCCGATCCGCTTGAATTCATGAGGGAATGTCCGATGAGCGATCTCATCCGCCAGGATGCCCTGACGGTCGTTGGCCGGTTGCGCAGCGGCGAAATCTCGCCGCACGACCTGCTCGATGCGTTGGAAAAGCGCATCGGCGAGGTGGACGGCAGCGTGAATGCGCTTCCGACGCTCTGCTTCGATCGCGCCCGCCAGAATGCGGATCGGCTGATGCAGAAACCCATCGCGGAGTGGGGCATGCTCGCCGGACTGCCGGTCCCGATCAAGGATCTGGTCGACGTCGCGGGCGTGCGCTCGACGCAGGGTTCTCCGATTTACGCCAAGCACGTCCCGGAAAAGTCCGACGTTCTGGTCGAGCATCTCGAAGGGCAGGGCGGCATCGTCTATGCGATGTCGAACACGCCGGAATTCGGCGCGGGGGCCAACACATTCAACGAGGTTTTCGGCGCGACGCGCAATCCATGGAACACGTCGCGCTCGGCGGCGGGTTCGTCCGGCGGCGCGGCGGTGGCGCTGGCGACCGGCATGGCGTGGGTCGCGCACGGCTCCGACATGGGCGGCAGCTTGCGCAATCCGGCAAGTTTCAACGGCATCGTCGGGTTTCGCCCGAGCATCGGGCGCGTCGCGCACACGCCGGTCGGCACCGTCGACATGAACCTGAGCCAGCAGGGACCGATGGCGCGCAATGTCGAGGACTGCGCGCTGCTGCTCGATGCCATGTGCGGCGAAGACCCGCGCGATCCCCTTTCGTTGCCGCGCACCGGTGAATCCTATCTGGCCGCCGCGCGCTCGAACTGGCGGCCGAAGCGCGTCGCCTACTCGCGCGATCTCGGCATCACCATGGCCGACAACGAGGTGGCTGCGATGACCCGCAAGGCCGCGGAGCGGTTCGCCGAACTGGGCGCGACGGTGGAAGAGGCCCATCCGGACTTCACCGGTCTGCATGAATGTTTCATCACGCTGCGCGTCTACGACTTCTTCATGAAGAAAGCCGCGCTGCTGCGTGAGCACCGCGATCTTCTCAAACCCGAGGTCGTCTGGAACATCGAGAAGGGCTATTCGATCAATTTCGATGAATTGGAGCGCGCCGAGACGATGCGTTTGACGTTCGCCAAACGCTACCTCGCGTTCTTCGACACGTACGACCTGCTGCTGACGCCCGCGACGGTCGTCGCGCCGTACCCGATCGAGAACCGCTTCGTCGCCGAGGTGAACGGGCACAAGTTTGCCAACTACGTCGAGTGGCTGGCGATCGCCTATGCGATCACGGTGTCATGCGGCACGGCACTATCACTGCCGTGCGGCTTCACGCGCGAGAACCTGCCGGTCGGATTGCAGATCGCGGGCCCGCCGCGCAGCGAGGCACGCATCCTGGCGGCAGCAAAGGGGCTGGAGGATATTCTCGGTCTGCGTGGGACCACGCCGATCGATCCGCGCGTTTCGGCGGCCTGAACGCCTCAACCCCACTCGACCGCGACGATCGCCTGAATGGTGGCCGTGAGGTTGGCCAGCATGTGCAGCACGATGGTGAGCAGGGTCGAACCGCTCGCCCAGCGGATCCAGCCGAGCAACAGCCCGATCAGGAAAATCTGCGCCAGCGTGAACGTGTCATATTGCACATGCATCAGGGTCCATCGCTGCCGACGTGGCGATCACCGTACCCCATACGCCGAACCACGACGCGCTCAGGCCGCGGAACAGGAAGCCTCTGAACGCGATCTCCTCGCTGATTGGGGCGACCACCACCACGGCGATGAAAAACAGGACGAGCGTGCCGGCGTTGCGCGCCGACAGATAGGCTTCGCGCATGAAGGTGGGCACCACGTCACGGCCGAGCAGCGTCGTCACGAGGTCGGAGCCGACCATCAGCGCCGCCATGCAGGCAAGGCCGACCACGACCTCGGCGCGGCGCGGCCACACCAGCGCGAGGTAGTCGCGTGCCCGCCATTTGCGCAGACGCGCCGCCAGCACCGAGACACCGATCCATGCGGGCGCCGCCAGGATCGTGACCAGCGCCAGCAGGAAGCCGTCGTTCGCCATCTTCTCCAGGTCGGCGATGCCGGCCTCTGTGGCGCTACGGGCCGCCACGTACGCGATGATGACGGCGAACTGCACCGCAAACCACGCACAGACGCCGGCAATCCCCCACAGGATTGTACTCGCGAGCCCCCACGGCGCCTGAGGGTTGGCGAGGATGGAAGAGGAATCGTGGCTCATCGGCTCTCGCGTTCATGGAAGCGTGGGGGAGCGCGCATCTTGTCGTCAAGGCTCGCGCGGCGGGGCTTCCGCCGGCCGCTGGCGCGGCAGCGGTACGAGATCGGAGGCATCGCGCACCGCCCACTGGCAGATCCGGTAGCCGCTGCGGCGCTCGGCGAGATCGACGTGGATGTGATTTTCGTGGAAGCCGTCGGATGACGGCCCGAGCACGGTGGTGAAACGCGCGCAGACGCTGACCCGGAGCTGTTCGCGAAACGCCTTGTCGACCGCCATGTCGGTGAGTTC
Organism: uncultured Alphaproteobacteria bacterium; assembly: GCA_963757565.1. Lineage (GTDB taxonomy): Bacteria > Pseudomonadota > Alphaproteobacteria > Rhizobiales > Xanthobacteraceae > PALSA-894. The sequence goes on along the minus strand of CAVWSB010000011.1, from coordinate 2,404,804 downwards.
GTAACCCTTGCCGTTGGCCAGGTTCAGGGCGCGGATGTCGATCGCGTTGCCCTTGCCATGTTCACTGATTTTTGCGCCTGCCACGCGGTTGCGTCCGCGGCATTCGTAGGAGTCGAAATTGGCCACGGCTGCGAGCGGCGCACCCAGCGTTGCGGCAAGCGGCGCCAGGTCGTCGCGGATCCAGTGAGCCAGCGCCTCCGCGGTCGTGCAGCGCAGCGTCGCGGGAGGTGTGATGGCGATGCGCGCATGATCCTTGCTCATGATCGCGGTCAGTTTGACCGGATCGTCGATACCGCAGCCATCGCCGGCAGGCTTGAAATCGCGCAGTGGTTCGATCAGCGCAACGTCCGGCGTCATGCGCAACTGGCAGTCGGAAGGGCCGGCGGACTCTATCGGGACCTCGAGGGGGAGCGGGATGACGGGGCGCGGACGCGGCAAGGGAATCGGCGCGACGAGGGGGACGAACGATGAACGCAGCGCCGGCCGCTTTGGCTGTTTGGCCTGTGCGCCAGCGCTCAGCAGCAACGCCAGGCAGGCTACCGGGGCTACGCGCCAGCCGATTTTGCGTTGTTCTGTCAAAGCCGTTGCGTCCGCCCGCCGGGATAGGTCATGTCGGTGTGAGGGCCAATCCGGGTTATTTCGAGGACCAATGCCGATCCGCGCCATTCTGTTCGACAAGGACGGCACGCTGGTGGATTTCCAGCGCACCTGGGGCCCCGCCACCCATACAGTGATGACCGCGTTGTGTAACGGCGACACAGCCGCGTTCGACCGGCTTTGCGCCGTGAGCCTGTATGATCCCGCAAGGCGCAAACTGCTGCCCGGCTCGCCGGTCGTGATCGAAACCACCTGGGGCTACGGCAAACTATGGGCGCAGGCGCTTGGCGTGCCGCTCGACGATGCGTTCATTGCGGGCATCAACAGCATGTTCTTCCAGACCACGCTCGACCATTTGACGCCGATGGGTGACGTGAAGGCGCTGCTCGGCAGCTTCCGCGCTCGCGGACTGCGGCTCGGCCTGATGACCAACGATGCCGATGCCAACACGCGCGCGCAGATTACACAAGCTCGGCCTCGACGGGTTGCTCGAATTCATCGCGGCGTATAACTGGGCTACGGCCACAAGCCCGACGCCGATCCGGTGCTCGCCTTCGCGGCATTCGCGGGCGTGGCGCCATCCGACATCGCGGTGGTCGGCGACACCGAGCACGACCTCGCAGCCGCGCGGGCGGCCGGAAGCGTCGCGGTCGGCGTGCTGAGCGGTCCGGTTCCGCGCGAACGGCTCGAACCCCATGCCGACGTCCTTCTTCCGTCGATTGCGAAACTCGACGACTGGCTTTCCAGTATGGCTCTGAAAGACTAACCTTGGGGCTTGACGATAGCCGGACAAGCGCCAAAAAATCCGGTCTAAGCACTTCAGAAAAAACGAATTTCTCAAGGAGGGGATATGCTCGGATTGATGCAGGACTGGCCGCTGCTGGTGCCAACGCGTCATCGATCATGCCGCGATCCAGCACGGCAACCGCGAGGTCGTCTCGCGCTCGATCGAGGGGCCGATCCACCGCACCAACTATCGCGAGATCCGCACGCGCGCGCTGAAGGTCGCGCAGCGGCTGGAGAAGGATGGCGTCAAGCTCGGCGACCGCGTCGCGACGCTCGCCTGGAACACCTGGCGGCATCTCGAATCCTGGTACGGCATCACCGGCATCGGCGCGGTCTATCACACGATCAACCCGCGCCTGTTCCCCGAACAGATCGTCTACATCGTCAATCATGCCGAAGACCGGCTGATGTTTGTCGACTCGACATTCGTTCCGCTGATCGAGAAGCTGCAGGACCAGCTGCCGACGATCCTGCGCTATGTCGTCCTGACCGACGCGGCGCACATGCCGCAAACCACGCTTCGCAACGCGGTCGCCTATGAGGACTGGATCGGCGAGGTCGACGGCGATTTCCAGTGGGCGACGTTCGACGAAAATACCGCGAGCGGCATGTGCTACACCTCCGGCACCACGGGCAATCCGAAGGGCGTCGTCTATTCGCATCGCTCGAACGTCCTCCACTCGATGATGGCGATCATGCCGGATGCGTTCGACCTGTCGGTGCAGCGACACGATCCTGCCGGTGGTGCCGTTCTTCCATGCCAATGGATGGTCGATCGCATTCTCGGCGCCGATGTCGGGCTGCCAGGCTCGTGCTGCCCGGCATGAAGCTCGACGGCGTCTCGATCTACGAACTGCTCGAGGGCGAGAAGCGTCACCATGACGGCGGCAGTGCCGACCATCTGGCTGATGCTGCTCAATCACATGGAGACCAACAACCTCAAGCTCTCGACCCTGCGCCGTGTGCTGATCGGCGGCTCGGCCTGCCCGCGTGCCATGATCGAGAAGTTCGAGAACAACTACGGCGTCGAGGTCGCGCACGCCTGGGGCATGACCGAGATGAATCCGGTCGGCACCGATCTGTGCCATCAAACCGGACTATGGCGCGGCGGACTTCGAGAAGATTCTCGATGTGAAGATGAAGCAAGGTGCTGCGCCGTTCAGCGTTGAGATGAAGATCGTCGACGACGAGAACAAGGAGATGCCCTGGGACGGCAAGAAATTCGGCCGCCTCAAGGTGAAAGGCGTCGCGGTCGCGAAAGCCTACTTCAAGGGCGAGGGCGGCGAGATTCTCGACAAGGACGGTTATTTCGACACCGGCGACGTTGCGACCATCGATCCGTTCGGCAATCTGCAGATCACGGACCGCTCCAAGGACGTCATCAAATCCGGCGGCGAGTGGATCTCCTCGATCGATCTGGAGAACCTCGCGGTCGGTCACCCCGAAGGTGATGGAGGCTGCCGTGATCGGCATCCGGCACCCGAAATGGGACGAGCGGCCGTTGCTGGTCGTCATGCCGAAGAAGGGCGAGACCCCGACGCGCGAGGAAATTCTCGGCTTCATGGACGGCAAGATCGCCAAATGGTGGATGCCGGACGATGTCGCGTTCGTGAACGAGATCCCGCACACCGCGACCGGCAAGATCCAGAAAACCGACGCTGCGCGATCAGTTCAAGGACTACACGCTCCCGACCGCGGTAGCGGCGGCGGAATAACAACAACGGGTCGTCCACGGCCCGCACAGAACAAGAAGAACGATGGATACGTTCGACTATGTGATTGTCGGCGCGGGAACGGCGGGCTGCGTGCTCGCCAACCGGCTGTCACAGGACGCAAACGTCACTGTCTGTGTGTTGGAGGCGGGTCCGCGCGACTGGCACCCCTACATCCATATCCCGGCCGGCTTCATCAAGCTGTTCCACCAGCCCGGCCTGAATTGGCTCTACACCCAGGAACCGAGCGAATGGACCGGCGGGCGGCGCATTCTCGCGCCGCGCGGCAAGACGCTCGGCGGCTCGTCGTCGATCAACGGCCACATCTACAATCGCGGACAGCGCAACGACTATAACGGCTGGGCGCAGCGCGGAAACCGCAACTGGGGCTACGCCGACGTGCTGCCGTACTTCAAGCGGCTGGAGCGGCGGATCGGCGAGGGCGACGAGACCTTCCGCGGGCGCGACGGCGGCCTCACTGTGACAGATATCGACTATCACCATCCGCTGAGCGAGGCGTTCATCGCGGGCGCGGTGAGCCAAGGCATCCCTCGCAATCCCGACTACAACGGCGAAAGCCAGCTCGGTATCAACTACGCGCAGCGCGCCATCCTCAAAGGCCGCCGCATGAGCGCGGCGCGCGCCTTCCTGCATCCCGCCATGGAGCGGCCGAACCTCACGGTGCTCACCAAGGTCCACGCGACAGGCTTGATCCTTGAGGGCAATCGCGCGGCCGGCGTGCGCTATCGGAAGGGCGGGCGCAACGGACCGCTCGCCGAGGTGCGGGCGCGGCGCGAGGTGATTTTGTCGGGCGGCGACGTTCAACTCGCCGCAACTGCTGCAGCTCTCCGGCATCGGCGCGCCCGCGTTCCTCAAGTCGAAGGGCATCGAGGTCAAGCACGCGCTGCCTGGCGTCGGCGAGAACCTGCGCGATCACTACGCGCCACGCGTCTCGGTGCGCGTCAAAAACGTCGCCACGATCAATGAGAGCAGCCGCGGTCTCAAGCTCGCCGCCGAGATCGCCAAATGGTGTATCGGCGGCACCAGCATCCTCGGGCTGTCACCGACCCAGGTTTACTGCTTCTGGAAATCCGACGACGCGCTGGAAGCCTCCGACATCCAGCTCACCTTCACACCCGCGAGCTATCGCGAAGGCATGCAAGGGCAGCTTGAGACCGAACCCGGCATGACCTCGGCGCCATGGCAGCAGCGACCCGAGAGCAAGGGCCATGTCCGCCTCAAGTCCGCCGACCCGTTCGAGCAGCCGGAGATCCAGCCGAACTACCTGACCGAGGAGACCGACCGCCGCGTGCTGGTCGCTGCGATGCGGCTTGCGCGGCGTCTGCTCAAGTCGGACGCGCTCAAGCCGTATTACGACTACGAGGACTTCCCAGGCGACAAGGTGCAGAGCGACGACGAATTGCTTGGCGCCGCCAAGCAGCGCGGCACCACCACGTTCCATCCGATGGGCACGTGCCGCATGGGGCCTGAGAGCGACCCGACCAGCGTGGTGGACGATGAGCTGCGTGTGCGCGGGCTCGACGGCCTGCGCGTGGTCGATGCCTCGGTCATGCCGATGATGCTCTCGGCCAACCTCAATGCCGGCGTGATGATGATCGCCGATAAGGCCTCCGACATGATCCGCGGCAAGGCGCCACCCGCGCCGATTGTCCTGCGCTGAGGCAGCCGTCACCCTGAGGTGCGGGTCGCGTTGCGGCGAGCCCCGAAGGGCACGGGCTTGCGGCCATCCTTCGAGGGCCGCCTTGCGGCCACCTCAGGATGACGATCAGAGATATTTGCACTAGGTACCGCGGATGACCGACGCAAGTCCGTTCGATACGCCGCCGCAGGAGCCTGCACCCGCACCGCCAAACGTTGGACGGTTTTCCGGGAGCGAGCGAGGATTCTGGCGGCTGCTGACGCGAGGCGCAGGGTTGCTGCTGGTTACGCTCGGCATCTATCGCTTCTGGCTCGCGACCGATGTGCGCCGCTTCCTGTGGAGCAACACCGAGATCGCGGGCGACGGGCTGGAATACATCGGCACCGCGCGCGAGCTGTTGCTCGGCTTCCTGATCGCGCTTGCGTTGCTGGTGCCGATCAATGTGGCGTTCTTTGTCGCTGCGTTCAGCCGCGGCCTGCTCGGACAGATTTCCGGCCTGATCGCGCTTGTGGTCCTCGCGCTGCTCGGGCAGTTCGCGGTCTATCGCGCGCGCCGCTATCGCTTGACCCGTACGGTCTATCGCGGCTTGCGTTTTCACCAGACCGGCTCGGCCTGGCGTTACGCCGTCTGCGCGATCTTCTGGTGGGGCATGATCGCCATCACGCTCGGGCTCGCCTATCCGTGGGCGCAGGCGAGCCTTGAGCGTTTCAAGTTGCGCAACACCTGGTACGGCGATCTGCAAGGCCGCTTCGCCGGGTCGGGAACGCGCTTGTTCTTTCGCGGCGTGATCTTCTGGTTCATCGTCGTTGGCCCGTTTCTGTTCGGGCTGCTGCTCGCGATCAATGCGATCGACTGGACTGCGCTTGGCGAAGCGATCCAGCGCAGCGGAGACGACCTGTCGAGCCGCATGGAAGCAGCCGGCATCGGCCCCGCGGTCGTGGTTGCAATGCTGAGCATGGGCTGGTCGGTGTTGGCCGCGGCGCTGCTCTATCCGGCGTTTCAGGCGATGATGCTGCGCTGGTGGGCGTCGGGCCTGCGATTCGGAGAACTGAGCGTGATGTCGCGGCTGCGCACCGTCACGGTCTATGCGCTCTATCTGCGTTTCATGTGGATCGCTCTGCTTGCCGGGCTTGCGCTCGCCATCGTGGCGGGGATCGCGATTGCGGTCGTGGCGGGTCTCAAGCTTCTGACCGGTGCTGGACTGCTCGCCGAATTGCTCACGACTGTGCTCTTGGTCGGGATTTATGTCGTCATCGCGCTCGCGTATTCGACGATCTATCAGGGCGCCGTAAAACTGCGTCTCTGGAGGGTCGCTTTCGAGTCGGCGGAATTGTCGGGCCTCGGTGTGCTGGCGGAGGTGAAGGCTGCGGGTATGCCGGGTTCTCCGGTCGGTGAGGGGCTCGCCGACGCACTCCATGTTGGCGGAATGTGACGATGACTGTTGCCGGCGCGGGTATCTTTTTCGACGGCCTCACCAGTGCACGGCACATTGTGCGGGTCGAACTCACCGCCGACGGCGTCGTCGTGCGCGACGCGCAGGAGCGGGACATGCTCGCGCGTTGGCCCTACGACCAACTCGATCATCTGGCCGCGCCGGAAGGGGTGTTGCGCGTCGGCAGCGCTGTGGGGTCGACGCTCGCGCGGCTGGAAGTGCGCGATCCGGCGCTGATCGCCGCCATCGATGATGCTTCCGTTCCGGTCGACCGCAGTGGCGCGAGCGAGCGCCGGGGGCGAATGAAAGTGGTCGTCTGGAGCCTGATTGCGACGGCTTCACTCCTGCTCGGCGCGGTTTACGGCGTGCCAGCGCTCGCGGGCAAGATCGCGCCATTTGTGCCGCTGCGCGCCGAGCGCTGGCTTGGCGAGGCGGTCGACGCGCAGGCGCGCAAGATGCTCGACAAGGGCAATACCGGCGGCCCGTTCGAGTGCGGCGGCGGGAATGGCGAGACCGATGGCCGCGCGGCGCTCGCCAAGCTGATGAGCCGGCTGGAGGGCGCGGCCGCCCTCTCCATTCCGCTCGACGCCAAGGTCGTCCGGCGCGGCGAGGCGAACGCCGTCGCGCTGCCCGGTGGGCGCATCTACGTGTTCGACGGTCTGATCGATAAGTCGGACAGCCCGGATGAACTGGCCGGTGTGATTGCGCATGAGATCGGCCATGTGGCGCATCGCGACGGCACGCGCGCGATCTTGCAATCGGCCGGGCTCTCGTTCCTGTTCGGCATGCTGCTCGGGGATTTCGTCGGCGGCGGCGCAGTGGTGATAGGGGCGCGCGCCGTGCTGCAGTCCTCCTATTCGCGCGAGGTCGAGGGCGCGGCCGACCGTTATGGCGTGGACCTGATGATCCGGGCAGGCGGAGACCCACACGCGTTCGGTATTATCCTTGACCGCATCGCCGGCGCGATCCATCCCGACACGCAGATTTTGAGCGACCATCCGGATACGAAAGCGCGCGTTGCTGTGATAGAGACATTGGCTGCCGCGGCGTCTGCGCCGCGCTCGTTGCTGGAACCTGAAGAATGGCGCGCGCTGAAGCGTATATGTATGGGCCGGTAGGGCGGGCTTATTTCGCCCGACGCGTCCCCGCGGACCCGACCTCGCGGCTCGCGATATGGGCGCGCCGCTTCGCGGGCTTTGCAGTCGCGGTGCTGCTGCTCGCCATCCTGATCGTGCGCGCGGGTATCCTGGAGATCGTTCCCTCGCTCGCGACGGTTGGCGGCACACTCATCCTCGCCGGCGTCGCGCTGGTGCTGGCGCTCGCCGCGTTCGTCGTGATCTGGCGCGAGGGCCTCGGGGGGTTCGGCATGGCGATGACCGCCTTGCTCGTCGGCATCGCGATCCTCGGCTACCCGGCCTATCTCGGTGCCAAGGCCTATCGGCTCCCGGCCATCTCGGACGTCACCACCGATCCGATCGATCCGCCACGCTTCGAGGCGATCGCGCGCCTGCGTGCGCGTGATGCAAATCCGATCGTCTATGCGGGGCTGCGCGCCGCCGAACTACAAAAGAGCGCTTATCCGACGATCGAGCCGCTGCTGGTCAGCGTGGCGCCACCGATCGCCTTCGAGGCCGCGGTCCAGGTCATCAACAAGCGCAAATGGCGCATCGTCGATGCCCGCGCGCCGCAGGTCGGACGCCGCGAGGGCCGCATCGAGGCGGTGGCGCGCACGGCGATCTTCGGTTTTCGCGACGATGTCGTGCTGCGCGTACGCCCCGATCCGGACGGCGCGCGGATCGATATCCGTTCGACCTCGCGTTACGGCCGGCACGACTTCGGCACCAATGCGGCGCGCGTGATTTCACTTGCGGCCGCGATCGACGATGCGATTGACAATCTCAAGCCCGCCGGCACTCCAGAGGTGAAGAAGCCCAAGAAGGCCGAGCCGAAGGCTAAGAGCCAGCCAGGCGAAAAACGCCGCTGATCGACGGCGCTCCGTCGGTCACGACCTCGCCGCGCGCCGTCATGTCTTCCAGATGCGCGAGCACCGAGTATCCGGCCGCGGCGGTAAGCCGCGGATCGAGCCCGATATAGACAGCACGCACGATGGTCGGGATATCGGCAGCGCCCTTGGCGAGCCGATGCAGGATCGAGGCTTCGCGCGCGCGACGATGGCGGATATAGGCCGTGACGAAATTCGGTGCGTCGCGCACTTCGCCGCCATGACCCGGCAGGTAGACCGGCTCCGAACGCTTTGCGAGCTTGTGCAGCGAGGTCATGAAGTCGCTCATCGCACCATCCGGCGGTGCGACGATGGACGTGGACCAGCCCATGACGTGATCGCCGGAAAAAATCAAGTTTGCCTCCCTCAAGGCGAACGCCATGTGGTTCGCGGTATGACCGGGGGTGGCGATCGCCTCGATGGTCCAGCCGTCGCCGCTCACCACCTCGCCATCGACAAGGGCACGGTCGGGACGAAAATCCGTATCGTTGCTGGCTTCCATGCGCGGCGCTTCGCCGGCATTGAGCGGGCGCGAGGCGCGATGCGGCCCCTCGGCCAGTACCTGCGCGCCGGTCACGGCCTTGACGGCCGGAACGGCGGGAGAATGGTCGCGGTGGGTGTGAGTGACGAAGATGTGCGTCACGGTTTCGCCGCGCACGGCATCGAGCAACGCCGCGATGTGCTGCGGATCGTCCGGTCCCGGATCGATGATTGCGACTTTTCCCTTGCCGACGATGTAACTCACGGTTCCCTTGAAGGTGAACGGCCCGGGATTGTTGGCGACCATGCGCCGCACACCGGGCGCAACCTCCTCGGCGTGGCCCGGTTCGAGATCGAAAATCCGGTTGTAGGGGATGTCCTCGGCCATGCATTGCCCTTGCACTTCGCTCAGCCGTACCGGCCCGATCATCGCGCGCAGGTCAAGCGCCGAGTGGCCGTTGCGGCGGATACCTGCGAGGATGGCCGCGCATAACGGGGAGGAGATGATGACGCGCGTGCTTGCTGTGCTGGCGCTCTGTCTGTTCGCGGGTGGCGCCGGTGCGCAGACCTATCCCACCGGGCCTATCCGCTGGCTCGTGGGTTTCTCGGCCGGCGGCACCGCCGACATGATCTCGCGCGATATCGGCAGCCATCTGGAGAAGGTGCTGGGTCAGCCGGTGGTTATCGAGAACAGGCCAGGCGCCAATGGGCTGACCGCAACGCAGTTACTGGTCGCGTCGAAGCCTGACGGGCAGACGCTGATGATGATCCTGTCCGGTCACATCACCAATTCGTATCTTTATCCGAACACGGGCTTCGATCCGCTCAAGGATGTGACGCCGGTCAGCCTCGCGGCGTCGTCCCCGCTCGCGATCGTGGCGAACCCGAATTTTCCCGCCTCCGACATCAAGGCGCTGGTGGCGGCCGCCAAGGATAAACCGAACAGCATTTCCTACGCGACGCCAGGCGTCGCTTCGATCCAGCAATTGTCGCTGGAGTTGCTCGCCTACATGACCGGCACCAAGTTCGTGCACGTGCCTTATCGCGGCGGCGCCCCGGCGCTGACTGATACGATGGGCGGGCATGTCCCGCTCGCGGTGCTGAGCGTGCTGCAGGTGATGCCGCAGGTCGAGGCAAAACAGTTGAAGGCGCTCGCCGTGACGTCGCGCGAGCGGACCGATGTGTGGCCGGATGTGCCGTCGATCGCCGAACAGGGCGTACCGGGCTATGACGCCGAACTCTGGTTCGGCGTGATCGCGCCGCCGGGCACGCCGGACGCGATCGTCGACCGGCTGAACAAGGAAATCGTGAGTTACCTCAAGTCGGATGCCATGAAGGCGAAGCTCGCCGCGCAGGGCGCGCGGCCGATCGGCTCGTCGCGCGCGGAGTTCGCAGACTTCATGCGCGCCGAGCAGGAAAAGTGGGGCAAAGTGCTGAAGGAAATCCAGATCAAGCCCGAGTGACGATCTGGCAGACATGCCAGGCTGACGCAGCGCGAATTCTTCATTTTCCTCCACGCGCTGACGCGTTAGACAAGTTCCGCATACAGTGGGAGGAGCCTCCATGGATCTCGGTATTGCCGGCCGCAAGGCCATTGTCTGCGCATCGAGCCGCGGGCTCGGGCGCGCCTGCGCGCTTCATCTGGCGCAGAACGGCTGCGAGGTCGTGGTGAACGGACGCCACAAGGACGTAACGGAAGCGACCGCGGCCGAAATCGCGAAGGCGACCGGCGCGAAAGTCATCCCGGTGATCGCGGATGTCGCAACCGCCGATGGTCAAAAGGCGCTGCTTGCGGCCAACGGCGATCCCGACATCCTGGTGAACAACAACGCCGGCCCGCCGTTCCGCGACTTCAAGGAGCTCGACCGCGAGAAGATGCTCGCTGGCGTGACCGCCAACATGATCGTGGCGATCGAACTGATCCAGAAAGTCGTCGAGCCGATGTCGAAGAAGAAATGGGGCCGCATCGTCAATATCACGTCGGGATCGGTTAAGGCACCGATCGGCGGTCTTGATCTTTCATCTGGCGCGCGCGCGGGTCTCACCGCGTTTCTATGCGGTGTGGCGCGGCAGGTCGCGCCGAACGGCATCACGATCAACTTCCTGCTCCCGGGAAGTTTCGATACCGATCGGCTCACGCACAACATGGAAACGGTTGCGAAGAATCAGAACATCTCGGTGGAGCATGCGAGGGCCAACCGCGCTGCCACGGTGCCGGCAAAGCGTTTCGGCGATCCGGACGAGTTCGGTGCCGCCTGCGCCTTCCTTTGCTCGGCGCATGCCGGGTACATCACGGGTCAAAATCTGCTGATCGACGGCGGCGCCTTTCCGGGCGCGTTCTGATTATTTCTCCCCCGACGGGCGGCTACCGCCGTCCTCCGTGCCGTCTATGACCCCATAAGCGCTGGATTTGGTGCCGTGGGCTGCCATCGCGTAGCCCTCGGCGGCGAGCCCACGCTTGAGCAATTCGCGCACCGCTGCGGCACGGCTGGGCATCCGCTCCCTGAAGCGGAAGTCATCCACCACCCGCAACTCCTCGGGGGACAACATGATTTGCAACCGCTCGCCGCGCGAATGGTCGTCGGCCATGGAGTGCTCCATCGCTTTCCCTGCGCACTATTGCAACTGAATGCATTTACGCCAACTGAGTTCCTTACTCAATCACCTCTTTTCACACACTTCATGGGACTTCAGTAATTATCTGTAATTGTCAAAGTATATCACATTCGTAAAACATAGATACTTGACATATATAGTATTTGATAAGTAATTCTTGACGAATGCTTGTGCGAAGGTCATAGTCGCCTGCATGAGCACCATGACCATCGATCTGACCACGCCCCAACGCATTCACGGTCCTGCCTGCGCGACGTGCAGCGGACCGACGCGCCTCATCGGGGTCGAGCCGCATCCGGTCCGCGAACACATGGATCTGCGGACATTCGCGTGCATCAGTTGCGAGGGTGTGCAGACCACCGTCGTGCCGATACCCAACTGAGTGTTGCAGCACCGCACTCCAATAAAAAAAGCCCGGCGCGAAGGCCGGGCTTCCAGTTGGAGGTTGGAGAGCGGTCGCGACAAAAAGGGTCGAAGACTTAAGAGCGGCGCTCCGCGGTCCATGACCCCGAGCAATCGCCCGACCCCGCGACCCAATGGCCGGAGCCACCGCTTGACGATAGCTGGCCCGACCCCTTGGCGCTCTGGCCGCCGCGCGACACCATCACGGTGACTGCCCCGCCCGCGACTACACTGCCCGACACATTGAAAGAAGACTCGCCCGCGTATCCGACCGAGCCGTTGCTGATGCGGACCGGATAGCGATAGGCCCGATCGCAACTGCCTTTTTCGGTCACGATCAGGACGCTCCAAGTCCCGTCGAAACTCTGCTTGCCGGCCGCAATCGGCGCCGTTGTGGCGGGCAGCACTGAGGTGGCGAGGAGGGCGAAAGCGGTCAAGGTGCAGGCTGTGGTCTGGAAGTGGGTCATGTCAGTTCCCTGTTGCTTGGAATTTCGTTGCCACCTGTCTAACGGTCTCCCGTTTCCGGCGGATGTTGCGAGTGTGTCGTGTGTGTCGGCTGGCGATCATTCTCGATCACATGACGAGTGGCGCGCGAGGTTTTCGACAAGCGCAAAAGAAAAAGGCCCGGTTGCAAGCCGGGCCAAGAGGGAGGTCAGGAGGAAAGAAATGTCAGGAGCGGCGCTCCGCGGTCCAGGTGCCGGAGCAATCGCCCGACCCGGCGGTCCAGGTGCCTGAACCGTCTGTTTCAGACATGCGGCCGGTGCCGGTTGCGCTGGTGCTGCCCCGCGCGACTTTGACAATCACCGCTCCTTGCGGATCGACTTTGCCGGACACCGTAAAGGAGGCGCTCCCTGCGTAACCCACCGACCCGTTCTCGATCTTGACCGGATAGCGGTACGCGCGGTCGCAGGTACCCTTCTGGGTGACGATCAACACGCTCCAGCTGCCGTCAAAGCCAGCCTTCCCGGCGGACAGCGGGGCGGGGAATGCTGGGGCTGCTGACATCGCCAACATCGCGACTGCGGTCAGTGCGGCGGCGGGTCGGATTGTCTGGGAAAGGGTCATCGCAAGCTCCTCACGTTTCGAATTTCGTTGGCGTCAGGATTAACCCACGGCTGTTTCAGGCAGATGTTGCGACTGTTTCGTCTGTGTCGCGCCCCGTTGATTGTATGTCGCGGCGGATGGTTAACCGGTTCAACGGCCGCGGGTTCCGCGACGAAAAAAGCCCGGCGCAAGCGCCGGGCTCGAAATTGCTGCAAACCTAAGCGGTTAGGAGCGACGTTCGGCGGTCCAGGTGCCGGAGCAGTCGCCGGAGCCGGCGGTCCACATCCCGGATCCGTCCGTTGCTGAAAGGCGGCCCTGGCCGTTGGCGCTCTGGCCGCCGCGGGCGACCTTCACGGTCACGGCGCCGTTGTCGCCGACCTTGCCGCTCACGGTGAACGAAGAGTTGCCTGCATACCCCACGGCACCATTGTCGATCTTCACCGGATAGCGATAGGCGCGGTCGCAGGTCCCCTTCTGGGTGACGATCAGCACGCTCCACCGTCCGTCGAAGTTCGAGCGCGCCGAAGCAGGCGCCGACGGGAAGGCTGCGGCCAAAAGGGTCAGCGCAGCGAGCGCGGGGGCTCCGGAACGGATCGCGCGGGTGAAACGAGTCATGGCAGGCTCCAGATCGTTTTTTTGCCGGGTTAACACGGGCTGGTGACAGCCAGCGCGTGCCCCTTTTCGGGGGATACGAGGGTCTGTGCAGTCGTCCGTCATGTGGGATGATTACGCGCAACGCCAAGGTTGGTTTCGTCGCGTCACGCGTCTAAAAAAGTTCAAACCCGCGTGTTCGCAACGTGAACGCCTGCTGCCGCGTGCGACGTCCGCTCCGGACCCAATAAAGCACCGGAATCCTTCAATTTTGCTAAAGTGCGACTCGCTTCCCGGTTAACGGGGATGAGAGCTGCGTTCGGCCGACGCGCTGGCGGCGCGAGCTATTTTCCGGGCGACATCGAGCCGCGCAGCGCCTCGCCGACATCCTGCACGAAAGGATGCTCGCCACGCCCGCGGGCTGCACCTGTCTGGAAGAGGTCCTTCATGAACTCGGGGTCGAAGGTGCCCTTGCCCTGCTGGTCGGCTGCAAGCGCCGGATAGGAGAGGAAGAACGGAACGCCGTCGCGCTTCGCAGCCGCATAGGCGCGGTCGATGTTGACGCGAAGCATCGACTGCACGCCGATCGTGATTGCATGTCCGATGACGTATATGAGCGAGCGCTCGGTGTTCTGGAATTCAGGTGCGAGCCGGCTGTTGGCGATGAGGTACAATTCGGTCGCGGGCAGCTTGGTCGCGCTCGCGCTGTTGAGCATCGACTCCGGCGCGACGAAAATCTGCGCGGAAAGTCCACCGTCGGCGTGCATCTCCTGCGTCTTCTTGCCATTCGCCTCGACGTCGATCAGCACCGGCGGAAACAGGCCGGGGATCGCGGTCGATGCCTGCAAGATGTTGCGGAAGAGCTTAAGCGCATCGTCATCGCCCTTCGCGGCAATCGCTCCCATATTCCAGAGCACGCCACGCTCCGCGTCGAGATTCGTGGTTGCGACGAACAGGCGGCGCCCTTTCTTGTAGGCGTCGGCGACCTGCGCGAGCAGCTCCGGCGTCACCTCCTTGGCGATGAGGCGCTTGAGCGGCCAGGTATCGACAAGGCTTTCTGGTGTCTTGGTGTCCTCGAAAATGTCGCCGGCATTGGTTTCGGTGTAGGCGCGCTTCAAGCCGTCATCCTGCGACGAACCGATGAATGCGTAGGGTGCCATCAGCGAGCCGGTGCTCACGCCGGTGACGACGGAGAACTCCGGCCGCTTGCCTGACTCCGACCACCCGCTCAAAAGCCCCGCACCGAATGCGCCGTCGCCGCCGCCGGTCGAGAGCGCGAGCCACGGACCAGGCGTCGTCGGAAGCGCGGCGAGGAAATCCTTCTCCGAATCGGCCCAGAAACGCGCGTTGGGAATGCCCGGGATAATCGCGACCGCTTGGTCTTCGGCAGTTAAGTCGGGTCGGGTGAGCTTCTGCTCGGCCTCTTTGGCCGGCTCCGCGGCAGGCTTTGTCGCGTACTTAGCGCAGCTCTTCGGGTTCGCCTTGGCGAACGCGGGCTTGGTGCATTGAGCCGCCAGATCGCGCGTCTTGGCCTGGGCCGAGGCATCCTGGGCAAGCGCGAGCGGCGCAATCGCCGTGAGACACATCAAAAGAGCGGACGAGAATCGCATTGCAAATCCAGTCGAGAAAAATTCCACGCTACGGGAAAATCACGCCCCGCTCGCAAACGCAAGGGCGCAACAATTCTCGCAACTACGTAATGAATGGTGCAGGGGTTATTTCGGTTGCACGCTCTGATCGCCGCCTGGCGAACCCGGAGGCGGCACGACCTTGATACTTCCGCCGCTCTGCGGCGGTTGCTGCATCTCGGGGTCGACGCCAGCGGGCGGACAGATCACGCCTTTCGAGGATGCGAGTTTGTCGCTCAGCGTGTTGTCGGCGTTCTGGCCATTTGGGTTCACGCCCGGCGGACAATCCTTCGGCGACTGCGCGATTGGCGGCGTTGTTGGAGCAGCGGTCTGAGCGTGAGCGGCGTTTGCCACTAAGCCGAGAACGATCAGCGGAAAGAAGTGCCTGTAAGACATTGCATGTCTTTCTTTTGGTGTGCCACGAGGAGAAACGCGCGGCTGTTTCTCGTCGTTCCATAGGAACGGACCCGATTCCGCATCGTTAGCCCATGACGACGGCGCGCTGTGGCCGTGATCACAAAGTTCCGTCGTTTCCCAACCACTCTCAAACGAAAGGGCAATCTTGATGGGATTCTTCTCCAAGGACATTCAGACGATGGACGATCTGTTCGTCCACACGCTGAAGGACATCTACTATGCCGAAAATCAGATCGTGAAAGCGCTTCCTGACATGATCGAGAAGGCGACCGATGCGCAGCTCAAGCAGGGCTTCCAGAGCCATCTGGCCGAGACAAAGGGGCACGTGAAGCGCCTGGAGCAGGTCTTCAAAATGCACGGCGTCGAAGTCGAGGGCGTGGATTGCCCAGCGATCGACGGGATCATCAAGGAGACGAAGGAGATTATCGGCGAAGTCGAGGACAAAAAGGTACTCGACGCTGCGCTGATCGCCGCCGGGCAGGCGGTGGAGCACTACGAAATCACGCGCTACGGCACGTTGATCGCCTGGGCGAAGCAGCTAGGGCGCAGCGACTGCGCCTCGGTGCTTCAACAAAACCTCGACGAGGAGAAGGCCGCGGACAAGAAGCTGACATCGCTCGCCGAGGGCGGGGTCAACCGCAAGGCCGCCTGATAGGCCTGCTAACCAAGAAAAGCCCGCGTGCCATTGGGCGCGGGCTTTTTCTTGCGGGCTGACTATCCGCGCCGCTCGGCGGTCCAGGTGCCTGCGCACGACCCCGACGAACTCTCGCCGCGCCAGGTGCCGCCGCCGGAGCTTGAACCGAGGCGACCCGCGCCACTGGCACGTTGCGACCCCGCAGAGAGCCGGACCTGAACCGCGCCGTTGCCCGATACGGCGCCATCGACGTTCACAGGCGCGCCGCCTTCGTAAAAAACGCGCCCGCCACGAATGGTGACGCCGTAGCGGTAGCCGCGATCGCACTGGCCGCTGCTTGTCACAATCAGCACGCTCCAATTGCCGTCATAGTTGGCCGTGCGGGCCACGGGGGCGGAGTTGGCGCGGTGGTATCGCTTTCGCGCATCCGCAGGAGCGGCAGCCAGCGACGTCGCGAGGATCAACGTGGCAAAAAGTGCGGGAAGCGTGCGAACAGAGAACATTGCGTACCTCAGTGGCGTTGCGTTACGCGAACATGCATACCGGCAAGGGTGAATCAAGACCGGTGCGTTCGATGTCAGGTAGGATGAGAAGAACGTGATGGAAGGGCCGTCCCTCCGGGATGATGAAACGTCGGGCGATTCCGGCATCGCCTATTCATATAAGTCGTCGCTCGTGGGCGCTCCGTTCGAATTGAAGATGACGCCGGGAGCATTGGCGTGGGGGCAGGGCGGGTCCAGCGGCCGCATTCCATACGGGCGGATCCGCCGTATCCGGCTCGCATTTCGGCCGACGACCATGCAGACCTACCGTTTCGTGACCGAGGTGTGGCCTGCGGATGGTCCGAAGATCCTGATCGCCTCGACCTCATGGAAGAGCATGGTCGAACACGAACGGCTGGACGCACCGTATCGGGCATTTGTCACGGAGCTTTGCCGGCGCGCCGGTGCGGCCGACGGGCTCGCAGTGTTCGAAACTGGGTCACCCGCCGTCTTATACTGGCTCGGCGTCGCCGTATTCGCCGGCGCATCGCTTGCGTTCGCCGGACTGATCGTGCGGGCCTTGCAGACCGCGGCGTGGAGCGGCGCCGCTTTCGTCGCGGCATTTCTCGGTTTCTTCCTGTGGCAGGCGGGAAGCTTCTTCCGCCGCAACCGGCCGGGAACGTTCCCTCCCGACGCCGTGCCGGAGCTGGTCCTGCCGCGGGTCTAGATATCCGTCGGGCGTGATCTTGTTCGAAAACCGGTACCTTATCGGGATCACGCCGGGCCGGGTTTGCGCACCACCAGCACCGAGCATTTGGCGTAGCGCACCATGTGGCCTGCGTTGGAGCCGAGGAAGTAGGTCTTCATCGCGGGGCGGTGCGAGCTCATCACGATGACGTCGGCGACGAAGGTCTTCGCCTCCTCCAGCACCTCGTGATAGATGCCGCCCTGGCGCACCACGGTCGAGACCTTGGCGGGATCGAGCCCGCTTTCCTTGGCGATGATCGCGAGCGCCTCCTCCGCGGAGCCGCGCTGCTGGACGTCGAAATCCGGAGGCACGTATTCGGCGAGCATCACCGGCGTCATTGGAATCACGTTGATCAGGCGCACCGCACCGCCCGACGCGCGCGCCATTTCCACTGCCGTGTCGAGCGCAGGTTTGACGAAGTCCGGATCGGCGAGATCGACCGGAACGAGAATTTTCTGGAACATCGCGAGCTCCTCCCAAAAGCACGCTCAGAAGGTGTATCCTGCCACAACGCGCCGCGAGAACAATCAATTGTTCGGCGGCAACTGTGCGGTTTCCTCGCTGCGCCGCCGCAAAAGGTCGCCCGCGATGTCAGACAGCGCGGGCTTGGGCAGCGCCGCAAAGGGCAGGGGGCGAGCGACATCCATCGCAGCCAGGCCCAGCCGGGCGGTGAGCAGGCCGTTCAGCACCCCTTCGCCGAGGCGGGCGGAGAGCTTGGCGGCGACGCCGTGGCCGAGCATCTGCTGGATCAGGCTGTCGCCGGCCGCAAGCGAGCCGGTGACGGTCAGGTGCGCGATGATGTGACGCAACAAGCGGATCATGCCGAGTGCGCCGGGCCGGCCGCCATAAAGCGTCGCAAGGCGGCGGATCATGCCGAGCGCGGCGAACAGAACGAAGGCGAGATCGACTGCGGCGCGAGGCGATACCGCGGTGACGATCGAGACGCGTGTCGCCGTGCGCGCGACGAGGCTCGCGGCCTCGCGGTCAAGCGTTGTCATCAGGCCACGCTCGGCGATGTGCAGCAGGTCGCGGCCGTCGATGATCTCGGTCAAGTGGGCCTGAAGTTCGTTTCGGCTGCGCGCGAGCTGTGGCGTTGCGCGGAGCGTCGAAGTCAGCTCGCGCACGATGGCGCGCGCGGAATCGCGGTCGTCCTCGAAGAGCGCTCGCTCGGCGCGCGCACGCAGCTTCTCGATCGAGGCGAGGCGAAACAGCGCGACGATCTCGCGAATGCAAATGACCAGCAGCGAGAGGCCCGCAAGTGCGGCGAGTACGGCACCCAATGTGCCAAGCGCGCTCGCGCGCGCGTAAAGGTCTTCGATCAGGCTCGAGATCGCCAGTCCGCCCCCGAGCAGGACCAGTCCGCCGAGCGAAGACCAGAACAGCGTGCCCCAGGGAAAGCGCCGCCGCGCCGAAAGCGGTGCGGCAACCGGGACCGGAAGATCGAAATTCTCCGGCTGCGGCATGACGCGCACCGACCCCTTCGCGGCGCGCGTGCTCTCATCCGCCACGATGACATGCGGATCGTCCAGTCGGAACGCAGCGGGCTTGCGGCTCATGCGAGGCGGTCTCCGAGCAGGAATTGCAGCGCACGGTCGAGGCGGATGTGGGGCAGGGCGGCCACGTCGCCTCGCCCGGGCTCGAGGAGCGGCGGGCGGAAGCGCAGGAAGCGATAGTCGGTCTCGTCCGCGCTGGTCAGGCCGGTGAACTGCCGAAACAGCGTGGCGGGATCGTCCGGCAGGTCGCCGGGGAACGACGCGACGTCGGTTTCCCCATCGAAGCGCTCTCCGCCGAGCGTCTCGCCGGCGATCGGCGTGCCGACGATAGCGGGCAACTTGTCGCGCCCGCGCGCCACCATTGCCTCGCGCGTGGCACGCACGGCGGCGAGCGCCGCCACATCGACGATCGCGCCGGAGAATTTCGCGCGCTCGATGGCACGTTCGGTGATGCGCGACAGGAAACGCTCCAGCCGGTCGTGATTGGCGTGATGCAGATGGTCCGCCTTGGTGGCGGCGAACAGAATGCGATCGATGCGCGGGCGAAACAGCGCGCTCGCGATTGTGCTGCGGCCGGTGCGGAACGAACCGAGGATCGCCGCGAGCGCGCTTTCGAGGTCCTTCACGGCATCCGGACCGGCGTTGAAGGCTGCCAGCGCATCGACCAGAACGATCTGGCGGTCGAGACGGGCGAAGTGTTCACGATAAAACGGCCGCACCACGATGTCCTTGTAGGCCTCGTAGCGCCGCTCCATCATCGCGTGCAGCGATCCCGCAGGAGCCTCGGCGTCCGATAATTCGAGCGGCGCAAACGTCAAAGCCGGAGAGCCTGCAAGATCGCCCGGCATCAGGAAGCGGCCGGGTGGCAGCAGGCGCATCGCATAGCGATCGTCGCGGCAGGACTTCAGGTATTCGGTGAAAAGGTGCGCGGCCTGCAGCGCGGCCTGCTCGTTCTCCGGCCCGCTCGCATTGAGCGTCGCCAGATGCTTGTGCCAGCGCGCCGCAAGCACGGCGCGGGGCCCGGCGTGCGACAGCCGCAGCGTATCGGCCGACCATTGCGAATAGCTCGTCGCAAGCAGCGGGAGGTCGAGCAGCCACTCGCCTGGATAGTCCACAATGTCGAGCGTGAGTGTGCGGGCCATTCCGCGCGCCGACTGATACTCGATGACGAGCCGTAGCTCGCTGATGCGGCTGGTGGACTCCGGCCAGCGCCGCTCGGCAGTCAATGCGTGCAGATGCGTCTCGTAGTCGAAGCGCGGCACCGCGTCGTCGGGCTGCGGCTCGAGCCGCGCACGTACGATGCGTCCGCTCGACAACGCCTCGAACACCGGTAGCCGCCCGCCATGCAAGAGCTGATGCACCAGCGCGGTGATGAAGACGGTCTTGCCCGCGCCCGACAGGCCGGTGACGCCGAGTCGGACGGTCGGATTGAACAGGCCGAGCGAGAATTCGCCGAGCGCACGGCCGGCGAGGCGGATGTCTTCGGCGAGGTCGGTGAGGAAGGCCATGGGCGGTCCGCCACCAGATAGGCGCAGCCGGGGCGTTTCTCTAGTCCGTTGCGGCATCGAGCGCGCGCGGCACCACGAAACGATCGAGCCGGCCGGCCTTGGCATGGATCTTGGCCCAGTCGTCGAGCGCGAAATCGATGACCGCGAGGGCCGCGGTGGGAAATTTCTCGATCAACTTCTGGCGGGCATCGACGTCGCCCGAGGCCATCACCAGCGCAGCAAATTCCGCAAGGCCCGGATTGTGGCCGACCAGCAGCAGGCTGTGCACCGGGCCCGCGGTCCCCCGGGCCACGCCGAGCAGGGCCTCCGCCTCGGCCTCGTAGACCCGCTTGTCCGGAACGACCCGCGGCGCCTTGGCGAATGCCGGAAGCAGCAGGCTCAGGGTTTCGCTGACCCGCGTCGCCGTCGACGCGACAATCAGATCCGGCACCAAGGCATGACGCGCCATATAGGCGCCCATTTTCACCGCGGCCTCGCGCCCGCGCGCTGCGAGCGGGCGCTCGTGGTCGGCGCCGCCGAGCGCTGCCCAGTCGGATTTCGCGTGGCGCAACAGCATCAGGCGGCGCATCGGCTACTCCCGGTTCGCCCGATTATGGGGCTTCAGACGGCTTGCGAGAACCCTGTCGTCGCGGCATCAAGGGACAATGACGGAACCCGAGACCTGGTATGAGGCGACTGCAGTCGCGGCACCGGAGCGATCAGCGCTGAGCCACGATCTCGATGTCGATGTCTGCGTCATCGGCGCGGGGCTCGCCGGATTGACTGTTGCACGGGAGGTTGCGCGGCGCGGCTGGTCGGTCGCGGTGCTCGAAGCAGGCGAGGTCGCGGGTGGCGCCTCGGGGCGCAATGCGGGCTTCGTCTCGCCGGGGTTTGCTGAACGCATTGATGCGATCGTCGAGCGCGTCGGCCTGCCGCGCGCGAAGGAATTGTGGGCGCTCTCGGAAGCAGGCGTCGAGTACGTCCGTTCCGCAATCGCCGATACCGCGATGCTGGGTGTCGAGGCGCGCGACGGAAAGCTCTCCGTGCGCCGGACCGACGACGAGGCCGGACTGATCGACCACGTCGCGATGCTGCGCGTCGATTTCGGCGCCGAGGTCGAGGCGTGGCCGACCGAACAGGTGCGCGAGGTGTTGCGCAGCCCGTACTATTTCCAAGGGCTGCATTTTGGCAAAGCCTTCCACATCCATCCGCTCAATTATGCGCGCGGCCTCGCCGTGGATGCCGAGAAACACGGCGCGCGCATCTTCCCGAACACGCAGGCGGTGGGAGTCGATCCGGCGGGCGTGCGCAAGCGGGTCGAGACTGCGGGCGGTCTGGTGCGCGCACGGCATATCGTGCTGGCGGGAAACACAGGGGTTGGCGCCGTGGACGCCCAGGTCGCCACGACGATGTTGCCGGTCTCGACCTATGTGGCCGTCACGGCGCCGCTGGGTGAAAAATTGTTCGATGCGGTGCGCTACACCGGTGCGGTCGCCGACACCCGCCGCGCGGGCGACTACTACCGCGTGGTGGAGGATGACCGGCTGCAGTGGGGAGGACGCATCTCCACGTTCGGTCTTGCGCCTGCCAATCTCAAGGCGCAGATGCGTCGCGATATTCTGACGATCTATCCGCAGCTCGAAAACGTCGAGATCGCGTATGCTTGGGCCGGCACCATGGCCTATGCGGTGCACAAGATGCCGCAGCATCGGGGAACTTGCTCCTGGTTACTGGCTTGCGGGCGCGTTCGGCGGACACGGGCTGAACACCACCGCCATGGCGGGCGAAATGATCGCGCGCGCGATCACCGACGGCGACGACCGCTGGCGGCTGTTTTCGTCTTATGAGCTGGTCTGGGCCGGCGGCACGCTCGGTCGCGCCGCAGCACAGGCCTCGTTCTGGTCGCTGCAGGCGCGCGATGCGATTACGGGAAAGATTTCGCGCTATCGCGAGCGTGCGCGCCGCGAAGGAGACGCGCGGCTTGCGCGCTGGGAAAAGACCGCGCAAGCGGCGGCGATTGCGACTCCGCCCGCCGCCGAGCCTGAAAAAGCCACATGACAGAACCGATCGAACTCGGCCTCGACACCTTCGGCGACATCACCGACGGTGCGGACGGAAAGCCGCTCCACGCCGCGCAGGTCATCCGCAATCTGGTGGAGGAGGCGGTGCTCGCCGATGAGGTCGGCGTCGACTTCATCGGTGTCGGCGAGCATCATCGGGCGGATTTCGCCGTGTCATCGCCCGAAATGGTGCTGGCAGCGATTGCAAGCCGTACAAAGCGTATCCGCCTCGGCTCGGCCGTGACGGTGCTCTCCTCGGACGATCCGATCCGTGTGTTCCAGCGCTTCTCGACACTCGATGCAGTGTCGAACGGACGCGCCGAGATCATGCTCGGGCGCGGCTCGTTCATCGAGTCGTTTCCGCTGTTTGGCCTAGATCTCAAGCAATACGAGGCGCTGTTCAACGAAAAGCTCGATCTGCTGGCGGCCGTGCTCACGCAGCAGCCTGTGACGTGGCAGGGCGCGCTGCGAGCCCCGCTCAATAATCAGAACGTCTATCCGAAGACCGAGTCCGGGCGGCTCACGACCTGGATCGGCGTCGGCGGCACGCCTGAATCCGTGATGCGCGCCGCGCACTACGGCATGCCGATGATGCTGGCCGTGATCGGGGGCGATCCGAAACGCTTCGTGCCGTTCGCCGATCTCTATCGCCGCGCGCTCAAGGAGGCCGGCAAGGCAGAGTTGCCCGTCGGCTTGCATTCGCATGGTTACGTGGCGGAGACGGATGCGCAGGCGCGCGACGAATTGTTCTCCGACTACAAGCGCATGCGCGACAAGATCGGCGGCGAACGCGGCTGGCCGCCCATGAGCCGAGCCGATTTCGAGCGCGAGATCGAACATGGCTCGCTCTATGCTGGCTCGCCCGAAACAGTCGCGCGCAAGATTGTCGCGAGCGTGAAGGCGCTCGGCGTGTCGCGCTTCGATATGAAATATTCGGCGGGACCGTTGTCGCACGCAAAGATGATGCGCTGCATCGAGCTCTATGGGCGCAAGGTCATGCCGCTGGTCCGGGAGATAATGGCGTGACGGGTCCGGAAAGCCGTTACTACCAGTCGCACGGTCTGCGGCTGCATTATGCGGACTGGGGCAAACCGAACGCGCCGCTGCTGCTGCTTGTGCACGGCGGACGCGATCATTGCCGCAGCTGGGACGCAATGGCGCGCGCGTTGCAACAGCATTTCCATGTCGTGGCGCCGGACCTGCGCGGACACGGCGATTCCGACTGGGCGAAGGGCGGAAGCTATTCGCTGACCGAATATGTCTACGACCTGGCGCGGCTGGTGAAGAGTCTTGCAGCGGAGCGCGTCATCATCGCCGGTCACTCGATGGGCGGGATGGTCGGGCTCATCTATGCCGGGGCATTTCCGGATCAGGTCTCGGCGCTCATCGTGCTCGATGGTGTGGTGGTGATGCCGGGCGACAAGACCTCTCCGGCGCACGAACGCATGACGAAATGGATCGGACAGCTCGACAAACTGGAAGATCGCGGGCCACGCCGATATCGCACCATCGCGGAGGCGGCCGCGCAGATGCGCGTGCGCAACACCCGATTGCCCGGCGACCTCGCGCTGCACCTTGCGACCTATGGGGTGCGGCGAAACGACGACGGCACCTACAGCTGGAAGTTCGATCAATACCAGCGGGCGAGGGGGCCGCACCGCCTGTCGCCGGAGGATCACGTGTCGCTCTGGTCGCGCATCACCTGCCCGACGCTCTTGCTACTGGCTGAGGAGAGCTTCCTCGAAAGCTCCAAGGCGACGAATCTCGAAAGCTACTTCCCGAATGCGCGTGCCGAAACGATTGCCGGCGCAGGTCACTGGCTGCAGCACGACAAGCCTGACGAAGTGCTTCACGCAATCCGGATGTTTCTTGGGGTGAGTGCGGACGAATAACGCTGGTGTCATCCCGGGCGAGCGCAGCGAGACGCGGGATAACGAGTGGAGTTTACCGCGCCATGCATACGCGGCGTTAGCGGCCGTCCCTCCGCGCCATGAACGCTAGCCGCTCGAACAGGTGCACATCCTGCTCGTTCTTGATCAGCGCGCCGTGCAGCGGCGGGATCAGCTTCTTCGGATCGCGCTCGCGCAAGGTCTCCGGTCCGATGTCCTCGACCATCAACAGCTTGAGCCAGTCGAGCAGCTCGGAGGTCGAGGGTTTCTTCTTCAGCCCCGGCACCTCGCGGATTTCGTAGAACAGCTTCAGTGCCTCGGCGACGAGGCGCTGCTTGATTCCGGGAAAATGCACGTCGATGATCGCGCTCATCGTGTCCGGGTCGGGAAAGCGGATGTAGTGGAAGAAGCAGCGGCGCAGGAACGCGTCGGGTAATTCCTTCTCATTGTTCGAGGTGATGATGACGACCGGTCGCCGACGCGCCTTGATGGTCTCGCTCGTCTCGTAGACAAAGAACTCCATCCGATCGAGTTCCTGCAGCAGGTCGTTGGGGAATTCGATGTCGGCCTTGTCGATCTCGTCGATCAGCAGCACCGGCCGCTCGTCGGCGACGAACGAATCCCACAGCTTTCCACGCTTGATGTAATTGCGGATGTCGCCGACGCGTGCGTCGCCGAGCTGGCTGTCGCGCAGGCGCGACACCGCGTCGTATTCGTAGAGTCCCTGCTGCGCCTTGGTGGTGGACTTCACGTGCCACTCGATGAGCGGCGCCGAAAGCGCCTTGGCGATCTCCAGCGCCAGCACCGTTTTGCCCGTGCCTGGCTCGCCTTTGACCAGCAGCGGCCGCTCCAGCGTGATCGCCGCATTCACCGCGACTTTCAGGTCGTCGGTCGCCACATAGGCTTTGGTGCCTTCAAAACGCATGCTTGGGTTCCAGGTTGCGCCGCACCCTACGGCGGGCAGGCCGATCAAGGCAATCACCTGGCTTTCGCGCGATTGTGAGTGCAAGTGACCAACCATTTGCGCGCCAATCGGTTATACCGAGTCAGCAACAGGGCGTGTCACCTGGGAGGTTCGCATCCATGATCGGAAGAATGCTCGCTGCCGCCGGCCTGCTGGCGGTCACGATCAACGGTGCATCGGCACAGGCGCCAAGCACCGCCACCGCGACGTTCGCGGGTGGCTGCTTCTGGTGCGTGGAAGCCGACTTCGACAAGGTGCCGGGTGTACTTTCGACGACCTCCGGCTACACCGGCGGAAGCGTCGCGAACCCGACCTATCATCAGGTGTCAGCCGGTGGCACCGGTCATGCCGAAGCGGTCGAGGTTGGCTATGACCCGGCCAAAGTCAGCTACGCCCAATTGCTCGACAAGTTCTGGCACAGCATCGATCCGCTGGTGAAGGACAAGCAGTTTTGCGATAGTGGCGACCAGTATCGCACAGCAATCTTCTACCGCACCGACGAAGAGAAGAAGCTTGCCGAGGAAAGCAAGAAAAAGGTCGAGGCGAAGTTCGCACCGCGCGCAGTTTACACCCAGATCGTCCAGGCAGGACCGTTCTACAAGGCCGAGGACTATCACCAGGATTATTACAAGAAAAACGAGGCGCGCTACAAATTCTACCGCTGGAATTGCGGGCGCGATCAGCGCATCGAGCAACTGTGGGGCAAGAAGGAATCGTCATGATGAATCGGCGCACAATGTTGCTCGGAACGGCGGGAGCAGTAGCGATGTTTTCTGTTTTCAAGTGGGGCTCGTCGAGCGACGCGGCGCCCGCGGACAAATTCGAAATCGAAAAAAGTGACGCGGAGTGGCGCCGCCTTCTCAGCCCCGCGCAATACGACGTGCTGCGAAATCATGGCACCGAACGCGCCGGCACCAGCCCGCTTAACAAGGAAAAGCGCAAGGGTACATTCGCCTGCTCCGGCTGCGAGCTGCCGCTGTTTGCCTCGGAGACGAAATTTGAGAGCGGCACCGGCTGGCCGAGTTTCTATCGGCCGCTCGCGAATGCGGTCGGAGAGAGCACCGATACCTCGTTCCTCATGAAGCGCACCGAAGTGCATTGCCGCCGCTGTGGCGGACACCTCGGGCACGTGTTCGACGACGGTCCGCAGCCGACCGGCCTGCGCTACTGCATGAACGGTATCGCGATGAAGTTCATGCCCGCCGCATCCGGCGGTCCGGCGTAGACCAACTCGGTCGCGCGGCCGAGATCGCCCGGCAAATCCTGCCGCACCCGGCAATTCCGCGCCTGCCGCCGCCGGTGGGCGCGAACCCTAACTCGTTGATCCGACTCCGGTACTCGCGTGGCACGCGCCTTGCGATGACCTTGCCCGATCGTGCGGCCTGTATTGCCGCACTGCGCGTGACGCGCATCGGACGGAGGACGGTCATGGGTATCTTCGGCGCTCTCACCACGGCGGTGACGGGATTAAAGGCGCAGTCGTTCGCGCTCGAGAACATCTCGGGCAACATCGCGAACTCGCAAACCACCGCGTTCAAGCGGGAGGACACGAGCTTCGAAGATCTGATTCCGGACAACCCGCCGTCAAAGCAGCTCTCCGGCACCGTCACTGCTATGGCGCGTTCGACCATTACGGTGCAGGGCGATTTCCAGTCCGCTTCGATCGGCACTTTCATGGCGATCAACGGCGACGGCTTCTTCGTCGTGCAGAAGCCCTCCAATTTCACCGACGGGCGCCCCACCTTCGACGGCAGCGACCTCTACACGCGGCGCGGCGATTTCCAGACAAACAAGGACGGATATCTCATCAACGGCGCCGGCTATTACCTGATGGGAATTCCGGTCGACGGTACCACGGGCAATCTCACCGGCAGCGTGCCGCAACTGCTGAAGTTCCAGAACGACTTCCTGCCGGCTCAGCCGACCACCCAGATTCAATATCGCGCCAACCTCGCGAGCTACCCGCTGACGACCGCGCATGACGCGAACGTTCCCGGATCGGAACTGATCGACCCGAAGACCTTTTCGGCCAATCCGGTCGCAGGTTCGCCGGCGCCCGCGAAGCTTACGGGATTTGGCGCCACGCTTTCGCCAGACGCCAACGCGTCACTGACCGGGACGCAGATCGTACCCGCCTCGCTGGTGAACAGCGGCGCGTTCACGATCAACGGCCAGACCGTGAATCTGGTCACCGGGATGTCGCATGCGCAGATCTTGGCGGCGATCAATGCGCCGGTGAATGTGACAGGAACGGGCGGCTTTACCGCTGCAGGCAGCACGGTCGGTGGGGCGCCGGCCGCAATCACCATTCAGGCTGCTGGTCTCAACGGCGGCGCAGCCGTCTCGGTCGGCACGATTTCGGCGTCCGACACGGCCGCTCAGGTGGTCAGCAAGATCAATGCAGTGCTCACCGGCGTCGCGGGCGGCACGGACGGTGTCTCTGCTTCGGTGATCGGCGGACAGGTCGTTCTTAATTCGGCGCTCGCGGATCCGGTGACGCTGGCCGGCAACTCGACCACACTGACCTCGATCGGCTTTGCGACTGGCAATCGCCTCAGCGCGGCCGGTTCGCTCCCAACCGGCATGTCCGCGGCGACCTTCGACGGCACCGGCCATCTGGTGCTTGCAAGCACGTCCGCCGACCAGGCGATCGCCATCGGGAGCACGTCACCCAATCTGGTGAGCGAGTTGGGCATTTCCGTCGGCACGGTCGATCCGACCAATCTGCTGACGCAGAGCGCGGCCTCGCAGGGCCAGACGATGACGGTCCAGATCGGATCGAACCCGGCTCTGAACATCGTTTTCGGCACCGGCGTCGGCGAAGTTTCCACCCTGGCGGAACTGCAAACCGCGCTCGGCACCATTTCCGGCGGCTCGGCGAGTGTCGATACCCTGACAGGCAATGTGAAAATCCAGGCGAACGCCCTGACCGACACCGTCCAAGTCACGGGCACGGCCACGGCGGCGAATTTCGGCCTGCATACGCTCACCGGCCTGCCGTCGAACCAGCAGGTGCTGGGCATGGATTCGTCGGCGTTCATCAGCGAGTCGATCGGTGGTGGGGCGATCACCGCCTACGATCAATCGGGATCGCCGGTGAACGTGCAATTGCGCTGGGGCAAGGTGGACAGCGCCACCCTTGGCGCGGGCCACACAGACACCTGGAACCTGTTCTACCAGACCAACAGCAATGCGACCGGCTCGCAGGTCGCCTGGCAGAATGCTGGCGTCAACTACTCGTTCGATCCGAACGGGCAGATGAACCCGCTGATCGCGAATACCACGCTCAACAATGTCACGATCGACGGCGTGTCGCTCGGCACCATCCAGATCGTGCACGGCTCCGGCGGTCTGACGCAGTTCGCCGATACCAACGGCGTCGCGCAGGTCAATCTCGTGCAGCAGGACGGCTTCCCGGCTGGTTCGCTGCAGTCGATCACGATCAGCGACAAGGGCCGTGTTGTCGGCACCTATTCCAACGGCCGCACGCTCGATCTGGCGGAAGTGACGCTCGCGAATTTCAACGGTCCGAACCAGCTCAAGCGCCTCGATGGCGGCGCCTTCGCGGTCACCGACGAATTCCGGTCCGGCCATCCTCGGAGCGCCCGGCAAGATTGTCGGTTCGTCGCTCGAGGGTTCCAACGTCGACATTGCGGACGAGTTCACCAAGCTGATCGTCACGCAGCAGGCCTATTCGGCCAACACCCGCGTCGTCACCACCTCCAATCAGATGGTGCAGGACGTGTTGAACATGCTGCGTTAGCGGCGCGACGGCGAACGGCATTAGGACATGGGGCTCGGTCAGGCGCTCAACTCAGCGGTTTCGGGGCTTCGCGTCACGCAGGCCGCGCTGTCGGTCGTCTCGGGCAACATCGCGAACGCCGAGACGCCTGGCTATGTGAAGAAGACGGTCTCGCAGGTTGCGACGTCGTCCGGCGACATCAACATCGGCGTGCGGCTCTCCGCGGTCAATCGCGCGCTCGATTCCTATCTGCAGAACCAGTTGCGCACGGAAAATTCCGGCGGCAATTATGCCAGCACCCTGTCCGACTACTACGGACGGCTGCAAGGAATTTTCGGTCAACCGGGCGCGGACAATGCACTCGCGACGGTGTTCAACAACTTCACCGCGGCCGCACAGTCGCTTTCGACATCGCCGGATTCGAATTCGGCGCGCTACGGCGTGCTATCGGCCGGTCAGCAACTCGCGCAATCCCTGAACGGGATGACCGCCGACATCCAGACGCTGCGCAGCCAGACCGAACTCCAGCTTTCCGACACCGTGAAGCAGGCGAACGACGCGATGCAGCAGATCGCGGCGCTCAACGGCCAGCTCGGCTTGATGACGGCGCAGGACGCGACGACGGCCTCGCTGCAGGACAAGCGCGATTCCTATATCGACCAGCTTTCGCAGCTGATCAACATCAAGGTCGTGCCGACCGACAACAACAAGGTCAACATCTATACCGGCACCGGCACCCAGCTTGTCGGCGATACCGCCGTCACGATGCAATTCGACGCCAAGGGCTCGCTCAGTGCGGAGTCGCAATGGAGTGCCGACCCGACAAAGCGCAGCGTTGGCACGATCTCGATCGCCGCCGGGCCGGGGGGCGGCACGGATCTCATTGCAAACGGCGACATCAAGTCCGGCACGCTTGCCGCGCTGCTCCAGATGCGCGATCAGATCCTGCCGGCCGCGCAGGCGCAGATCGATCAGATCGCGGGTGCGATGTCGAGCGCGCTATCCGACCGCACCGTTGGCGGCACTGCGGTCACCAGCAATGGGCAGACCGGATTCGACGTCGATGTCGGCGGGCTGCAGGCGGGCAATACGGTCAAGATCAATTACACGGATGGCGGCGGCACGCAGCGCACCATCACCGTCATGCGGGTCGACGACCCGAAGGCGCTGCCCCTGCCGGCGACCGCGACGTCGGATCCGAACGATCGTGTCGTCGGCGTGGATTTCTCCGGTGGCATGGCTTCTGTTCTTGGGCAAATCAACGTGGCGGTCGGTTCGACCGGCATCAAGTTTTCAAACCCCACCGGAACGACACTGCGCGTCCTCGACGATGGCGCGGGCGGGCAGATCAACGTGAACTCCGTTTCGGCCACCAGCACCATGACCTCGCTGACGGCTGGCTCCGGCGAATTGCCGTTCTTCGTCGACAGCACGGTTCCATACACGGGCGCCATTTCGGGTAACGGCGCGCAAAGTCTCGGTTATGCGGGAAGGATCGCGATCAATCCGGCGCTGCTTGCCGATCCAACGCGAATGGTCGTGTTCCAGACTTCGCCACTGACCGCGACGGGCGACGCGACGCGGCCGAATTTCATTCTCAACCAGCTGACCAACAGCGTGCTCGACTTTTCGCCGCGGGCCGGTGTCGGAACGCAGTCCGCCCCATTCAGCGGCACGCTGTCATCCTACATGCAGCAGGTGCTGAGCCAGCAAGGGCAGGATGCGTCGAACGCCGACAGCCTGAATCAGGGTCAGCAGGTCGTGGTCAATTCGCTGCAACAGAAATTCAACTCGGTGTCTGGCGTGAGCATCGACGAGGAGATGGCGAATTTGCTCCAGCTACAGACCGCATACGGCGCGAATGCGCGCGTTCTGACGACGATCAAAGACATGATCAACATGCTGCTGCAGATGTGAGGCGGAGATGAGCGTCGGTGGAATCACGAACCGTTCCTCGCTGCTGGTGCAGTCGATCGCGGACACGCGTGCGCAGCTCGACGATCTGCAGCGTCAGCTCGGCACGGGGCAGAAGTCGACCACTTACGCCGGGCTCGGGACCAATCGCGGCCTGACTGTCAGCCTCCGCAATCAGCTCAACCTGATCAGCGGGTACGCCGACGCGGCGACCAATGTCGGTGTACGGATCGACCTGGCGCAGAACGCGCTGACCGGAATTTCGAGCCTCGCCACCGGCGTCAGGGGCGCGGCGCAGACGGCCGCATTCACGGTCAACTCGAGCGGTCAGACGGCGACGCAACGTTCGGCGGTCGGACAACTCGATCAAATTCTGTCGCTTCTCAACACCCAGTCCGGCGACCGCTATCTGTTCTCCGGGCGCGCCACCAATCAGCCGGCGGTCGACACGGTCGATCATATTCTCAACGGCGACGCGACACATGCTGGCTTCAACCAGGTGTTGGCGCAGCGCAACCAGGCAGACGTCGGCGCCAATGGGCTCGGCCGGCTGGTGGTTGCGCCGGTGACGTCGGGTGCAGCGGCGCTAAACGGCACCGGCGCGACGATCTCACCGGACGCGGTCGCGACCGTGAC
Organism: uncultured Alphaproteobacteria bacterium; assembly: GCA_963757565.1. Classification (GTDB taxonomy): domain Bacteria; phylum Pseudomonadota; class Alphaproteobacteria; order Rhizobiales; family Xanthobacteraceae; genus PALSA-894. Next base: position 2,373,388 of record CAVWSB010000011.1, on the reverse strand, counting down.
GGGCAGTCAGGATCTGAGCACGCCCTACACGTCGGCTGGCGGGATGCTGACGATCAACGGCACGAACGTGACGATCCCGGCGGGAGCCGACGTCGCGGCTGTGCTCGCGGCGATCAATGCGCCCGGCGTTGTGGCCGCGACCGGCGTGACCGCCACGGCGCCCGGGGGAAACCTCACGCTCACGCAGGCCGATGACGACACGTCGATCGATCTGACCGGCAGCACTGGCTCGCTGCTCGGCGAATTCGGTGTCTCCGCCGGACCCGCCAACCCGACCAACCTGCTGACGCAGGGTGCGGTGACGGCCGGACAAACGCTGACGATCGCGATCGGCGGCAATCCCCCTTTGACCGTTACGTTCGGCACAAATGAGAGCGCGGTCCCGCCCGAAGTCTCGACCCTTGCTGAGTTGAACACCGCGCTGGGAACGCTCAGCGGCGGCACCGCGTCGGTGAGCCTTGCCAATGGCAACATCTCGATCGCCGGCTCAAACAGCAACGATGCGATTGCGGTTAGCGGAACCGCGTCTCCCGCTGCATTCGGGCTTGCGGCGACAACCGCCGCACCAGCCAATGCTGTCGGTCTCTCCGAGGACATGGCCGGAAGCCCATTCGGCTTCAAGCTGACCGCGATTTCCAGCACGCTCGCCGGCGCGACAGTCTCCGGCCCCGCCGGAACACCGGCTGCGGTATCTGTCAACTTCCAGTCCCAGCCAACAGCGGGTCAGGCAGCCTCGATCGAATTCACTCTGCCGGACGGATCGAACGAGACCCTGACGCTGACCGCCACCACAAATTCTCCGCCGGTAGCCGGCCAATTCACCATCGGGGCCACGCCGGCTGCGACGGCCGCCAATTTTCAGGCGGCATTGACGACGGGCGTCGGCACCCTCGCGTCAACGGCGCTCAGTGCAGCCTCCGCCGTGGCGGCGGGCAATGATTTCTTCGACGGACCACCGGCGATGCGGGTCGCCGGGCCTCCCTATGATACGGCGACTGGTCTTGTCGCCGGGACATCCGCCAACACCATTGCCTGGTACACCGGTGAAACCGGGACGGATCCGGCACGCGGCACGGCGGTGGCGCAAATCGACAATTCGTTAACGGTTTCCTACGGCGCCCGCGCCAACGAGCAGGCGCTCACCAACACGATCAAGAGCATCGCGGTCTATGCCTCGATGACCTATTCGGCGAGCGATCCGAATGCGGCGAACCGATTCGCCGCAGTCAATCAGCGCGTCAGCGCTGCACTCGCGCCGTCAAATGGTCAGCAGCAGATTTCGGATATCCAATCGGAGCTGGCCTTTGCGCAGTCGACCATGTCGACGGCAAAAGCGAGCCAGCAACAACGGTCCGCGACACTTACCGATCTTCTGCAGGGCGTAGAGCAGGCCAACCCCGATCAGGTCGCATCGCAAATCCTTGCGCTACAAACCCAATTGCAGGCTTCCCTGCAGGCGACGGCGTCGCTCTACCAGCTCAGCATCGTTAATTACATTAACTAGGTATTACTGCTTGCCCGGGTCCGTACGTCTACGAACTCACGGCCTGACAACCATTCACGTCTTTTTTATTTTTTTGTTCCAGTGTCGCCCAATCCGATTGTGACGATCGGGTTCGGCAAACACCAGGAAGGTTAGTGACTATGTCTGATATTGTGCTTTCGGCGTCGGTACGCCAGAACCTGCTGTCGTTGCAGTCGACCGCGGATCTGCTCGCGACCACCCAGAACCGCCTTGCCACGGGCAAGAAGGTCAACACCGCTCTCGACAACCCGACCAACTTCTTCACGGCGCAGTCGCTCGATAACCGCGCCAGTGACATCAACAATCTTCTCGACGGCGTCAGCAACGGCGTGCAGGTCCTTCAGGCCGCCAACACCGGCATCACCTCGCTGCAGAAGCTTGTCGACACCGCGAAGTCGATCGCCAACCAGGCCCTCCAGGCGGCGGTCGGCTATTCGGCGAAGTCCACTGTGGCGACCACCGCGATCTCCGGTGCGACGTCCACCGATCTGCGCGGCACCGCCACGTCCGGCACCGCCGGTACGCTGACCGCGGGTGCCTTCACGTCGCTGAACGTGTCGGGCGCTGGTACGGCGGCGACGGCAGGTACATTCAATGCCGGCGCGTTCACCACGCTCAACGTTTCGGGCGCGGGTTCGGCCGCAACGGCCGCTGCGAACGTCACGGGCTCTGGTTTCACGGCCGTAGACGTCTCCTCCGGCTCAGTCGGTTTCACGCTGAACGTTGACGGCACTTCGCACGCGATCACGATCAACTCGGCCGCTGTGACTGCCTTCACCGGCGCCGGCGGTACCCTCGCCGGCAGCGCTTCGGCGCTGACCGCGACGGACGTTTCGAGCATCATCAACTTCCAGTTCAACGGCAGCACCACGAACGTTGGGCCGGCATCCGTCTCGGGCGGCGAGCTTCGGTTCACTTCGGGTACAACCGGCGCGTCCTCGCAGGTTACAATTTCTGCCTTCTCGAATACCGCCAACGCAGGTACCCCCGGTCTCGTGAACGTCAGCCACACCGGCACCGCGGCGGTTGCGGCCAACTCGCAGGCCTTCACTCTGACCGTGAACGGCACGGCGCATTCGATCTCGCTCAGTGCGGCGAGCGTGTCCGCCTACAACACGGCAACCGGTGGATCGCTCAGCGCTTCCGCGCTGACCGCCACGAACGTCGCCAGCATCATCAACTACCAGGTCGATAACACCCTTGCGACGACCATCGCGACGGTTTCGGGTGGCAACCTCGTGTTCACATCGAACACCACGGGCACCTCCGCAAGCGTGCAGACCTCCGCCGTGACCGGCACGGCCACGGCCGGCTCGACCGGCGTTAGCGCGCACGCCGCGGTTTCGGGTTCGGCAGCCGTTGCGGCCAATTCTCAGGCGTTCACCCTGACGGTTAACGGGACTGCGCACTCGATCTCGCTCAGTGCGGCAAGCGTCGCGGCCTACAACACCGCGAACAGCGCGACGCTCAGCGCCTCCGCGCTGACCGCCGCGAACGTCGCCAGCATCGTCAACTACCAGGTCGACAACACCAACGCGACGACGATCGCATCGGTGGTGGGCGGTGCGCTTGTGTTCACCTCGAACACACAGGGCGGTACTTCGAGCGTCGCGACAAGTGCTGTGACCGGCACGGCCACGGCTGGCTCGACCGGCGTCACATCGGCGACCAATACCGGTACGGCCGGCACGACTGCGCTCGGTGGCCTGACCCTGACGATCGGCGCGACCGGCAATGGCACGGCAACGAGCATCACGTTCGGCGACGGCACCGCCGGCACCGTCAAGTCGCTCAACGACCTGAACAGCAAGCTCGCCGCCAACAACCTTCTGGCGACGATCGACACGACGGGCGTGATCTCGATCACGACCACGAACGAAGCGGCGTCGGCAACGATCGGAACGATCGGGGGCACCGCCGCCGGCGTTGGCAAGGCATTCAACGGCCTCGCCGGAGCGCAGCCGGTGGTGGACGCGGCCGCACAGCTCGTCCGCTCCAACCTGGTTGACCAGTACAACAACATCCTCGACCAGATCACCACGACGGCGCAGGATGCTTCGTACAACGGCATCAACCTGGTCAACGGTGACCAGCTCAAGCTGACGTTCAACGAAACCGGTACCTCAACGCTCAAGATTCAGGGCGTCACGTTCAGCTCCGGCGGCCTCGGCCTGTCCAAGCTGACCAGCGGCATCGACTTCCTGGACAACTCCTCGGCCAATGCGGCGATCGCGAATCTCGACAAGGCGAGCAGCTCGTTGCGCACTGAGGCGTCCGCCCTCGGTTCGAACCTCTCGATCGTGCAGATCCGTCAGGACTTCTCCAAGAACCTGATCAACGTGCTGCAGACCGGTTCGTCGAACCTCACTCTGGCCGACACCAACGAAGAAGCGGCGAACAGCCAGGCGCTGTCCACCCGCCAGTCGATCGCGGTGTCAGCGCTCGCGCTGGCCAACCAGTCGCAGCAGAGCGTGCTTCAGCTCCTGCGCTGATACAGACGGTTACAGCGACCAAGAAAAAAGGGCGGCGGGGCAAATCCCCGCCGCTTTTTTAACATCCGCAGAGCCCGCGCCAGAAAGGCGCGTGATGCCTGCTCGCTGCAGGCAAGCAAGGATCACCATGGCCCTCAAGATCGAGTTGAAGCCATTTGAGAAAATTATCATCGGTGACAGCCTCGTGACGAATTCGGACACGAAGGCTCGGTTCATCATTGAGGGGAAGGCTCCGATCCTGCGCGAGAAGGACATTCTCACGGCGAAAACCGCCAATACGCCGGTCAGGCGCATCTATCTCTGCGTTCAAATGATGTATCTGGAGAACGACATCGCCAAGTACCAGCCGCTGTACTTCGAGTTCGTGAAGGACGTTCTGGCGGCGGTGCCAAGCTTCAAAAAGCAAATTGAGGTTGCGAGTAACCATATATTAAGCGGCTCGTTCTACAAAGCACTTAAGGATATCAAGAAGTTAATGGCTCGCGAAGAAGAGCTGCTGGGGAAATGAATGTCGAGTGCCGCTCAAGCCTATAATCGTGCCGCGCAAGCTTCGGCTTCGCCGCGGGAAATCGAAGCTCAGGCGCTGCTGAAGGCAGCGCGGCAGCTTCAGGATGTTCAGAGCAACTGGGACGGCGCCGACCAGCGCCTGCATGAGGCGCTGCTTTTCAATCGCCGGCTTTGGTCGATCTTCATGAGCGCGGCGCAGAGCGCCGATAACAAGCAGTCGCTGGATATCCGGCAGCAGATCGCCAATATCGGTGTCTTCGTCATGAAGCAGACGGTCGAGATGCAGCTCGTGCCGGCGCCGGAAAAGTTGAAGTCGCTGATCGACATCAACTGCAACATCGCGGCGGGCCTCTCCGGCCGCGCCTAATACCTTCATGTCGGATATTTATTCGATCATTTCGTCCGGTTATGTGAATGCCGGACTTAATATCGCGAGCACATCGAGCACGCCCTACGTAAACGTGGATCCGGCGAGCTACGAGGGCTCCTGGACCGGCAAGTACGCGGACAACTCGTCGTTCAGTTTCTCGATTTCGAACGTGAATGGCTTCCGCGCCAAAGTGAAGTATCAGAGCGGGTCGACGACCCAGTACCAGGACGTGCTGATCAAAGACAGTTCGTTTCGGATCGGAAATTCGAAATTCACTTTGGCGCGCGCTGGCGTCGCTCAGGTCAAGACTGTCGTAACGAGCCCGGTCGACGGCAGCAACGTCCTCAACACCGCCTACGCCACGCAAGTCACCTGATCGCCGGCTCGGCGGTCACACCTCGATGTCGGCGTGATCGTCTCCGGGAGCGTCGCGATTTTTGAGCGGCTGCGCGTAAGCGGTGAGTCGACGCGCTGCGGCGGCCGGCACTTGTCTTGTCGCACGGCGCGACCACTCGATCGCTCGATGGATTACTTCGCGGCTTTGCGCATCGAGGACGAGGTCGTGCGTCTCCGCCTGAAGGGTGGCCGCGCGTAACGGGTCGCGGCGAACGACATCGCTGTCCGTTGCGGCGCTGACCGCCTCGGCAAGTTCGGTGGAGACCGCGCCGCGCGGTGGACCGATATGCGCATGATCGGCGGCAACCTGAAGTCCGCCGATCGCAGGCTTGAACGAGATGCTGCTCGTCATCTCCGTCTCCTGCTCTCGCACGCACGGCTGGTGCTAAGCACTATGACGGAAGGTTAGCGGCGGGCCCGTTAATCGGGCGTTAGGGAGTGTGGTTAACCGGCGCGGATACGCGCGAACACGCCCCGGAGTTTCCCCCGCAGCGCTCAATTCGTCTGTGCTGTTGCTGTTGTAGCGGTTGCTGTTGCTGCTATTGTTGCTGTTGCTACAGGATCAAAGCATGCGGCTGACGGACACCGGCACGGCCGCGCCTTTCGGCGGAGCGGTGGCGCGTCCGGAGTTACCGTAGGTCTGCGGCGCGTTCTTGCGCGCAACCTCGTTGTGTGCACCCCGGATCAGCCCTTCGGAGACCGCGTGTGCGGTCGCCAGTACTGTGAGATTGATCTGCAGCAGCGCGTTGAATGAGTTCATGCCGCTTGCGCAGCGAAGCGAGCAGTTCAGGGATCTGCTTCAAGAGCACCGGCAGGTTCGCTTTCACCTGCGCGGTGTCGGCCGCATAGATGCGCGCGAGCTCCGACTTCGACGGCTCGAGCGTGACAGCTTCCTTCAGCTTGCCGGCGCGAACCAATTCAGTCTCCCGCTCGACCGTTGCGACCAATGAATCCATCGCGGCCAACAGGTGCCGCACCAAATTCTCGCCTTCGGCAGCGGTCTGGATCGGTTGCGGCGGCTGTTTGGCGGCTGCGGTGCTCATTTGGCTCGTGCCTCCTGGTGCGCGATCAGCGAGTTGTAGACATGCTTTGCAAGCCCGATGCCGCCGGTCTTCGCAAAAGCCTTGGAGTATTCGTTGGTCAGGAAGGAGCGCCACACACCCGTCGCCTGGCTGCCGCCGAACGGGCCTTCGCCCTCGATCCCGGTCATCATCTGGCTGAACATCGAATTGAGGTACACCGCCTCGAAATCCTCGGCGGCCGCGCGCGCCTTCGGATTGGTCATCGCGCCTCCGGCGCGGACCGTCGCCGAGACCGACGGCCCGATGCCGTACGCGGCGTTCGCGCCGGCCGGCGTCGCGCCGATCGAGAGCGGGCTAACGGCCGCCATCACATCACCTCGATGTCGGCCTGGATCGCGCCGGCGGCCTTGATCGCCTGCAGGATCGCGATCATGTCGCGCGGCCCGATACCGAGCGCGTTCAGGCCGTCGACGAGTTGCTGCAGCGACATGCCTTCGCGCACCAGCGCAAGCTTCTTGCCGTCCTCGGTGACGCCGACCTTGCTGCGCGGCACCACGACCGTGCGGCCCTGCGATAGCGGAGCCGGCTGGCTCACTTGCGGCGTCTCGCTGATGCTCACTGTGAGATTGCCTTGCGCCACCGCCACGGTGGAGACACGCACATCACGTCCCATCACGATGATGCCGGAGCGTTCGTCGATCACGATCTTGGCGGGCAGGTCCGACTCGATCTGCAACTGTTCGATTTCGGTGAGCAGGCCGACAACCTTGCCGTGGAACTGGGGCGGGATGGTCAGTTGCACCGTTGAGGGATCGAGCGGCTCGGCGGTCGGGGTGCCGAGGAAATCGTTGATCGCCGCCGCAACGCGCTTCGCCGTGGTAAAGTCGGGGTTCCGCAGCGCAAGCCGCAGGTTCGGTAGCCGGTTGAGCGTGAAGTCGATCTCGCGCTCGATGATTGCGCCATTCGAGATACGCCCGACTGTCGGCACGCCGCGCGTGATCTTCGCCGCATCGCCTTCGGCCGAGAAGCCGCCGATGGCCATCGAGCCCTGCGCAACGCCATAGACGTTACCATCGGCGCCGAGCAGCGGTGTGACCAACAAGGTTCCGCCCTGCAGGCTTTTTGAATCGCCCATCGCCGAGACCGTGACGTCGAAGCGGGTTCCCTGCGTGCCGAATGGCGGAAGGTTTGCGGTCACCATCACGGCGGCAACGTTGCCCGTGCGCAGCGTCTGGCCGCGGATGTTGACGCCCAGGCGTTCAAGCATCGCTTGCAGCGATTGCTTGGTGAACGGGATGTTGTTGAGCGTGTCGCCGGTTCCATTGAGGCCGACGACGAGACCGTAGCCGATCAGCTGGTTCTGACGAACGCCCTCGACGCTCGCGAGGTCCTTGATGCGCGACGCGGCTGCGGCTGGCGCTATCGCGCCTGCCAACACGACCGCGAGCGCGGCGATCCCGGCTCTGACAAACCCCATAACCTGCTCCCCGTTGCTTGGTGCCATCTGGGTCTCCCAACCCGAATGGCGGCAACACAAGTCACTATGCGAGCGTCGTGCCACGCAGGCTCCTGCGTTAGTTGATTGAATTCGCACTGGATTTTGTCTTGTGCGCGCGACGCGCGGCGCCGCTGGGGCAGTCAGTCCTTGCCGTCCCGGCAATTCCTGCCGGGCCTTTAACGCCCCGTTAACCAAACCGGCTGAGGGTGCACGAGGAACCAGAGCCCGATATGCGAATCCAGGGAACCGGCGCCGCAGTTGCGGCCACATCGTCACCAACGGCCCGGCGCGCCGCTTCTGGCACGTTCAGTCTTGATGGCGACAGCACGACCCATAACGCGGGGGCGGCGACCGGCACCCGCAACATCGGCGGGATCGATGCACTGCTTGCTTTGCAGGGCGTCGAGGAGCCGGGGGAACGGCGTCGCAAGGCGGTCAAGCGCGGCCGCAATGCGCTCGATGCGCTCGACGCGCTCAAGCTGGTCTGCTGAGCGGAACGCTCGATACCGCAGCCTTGGCGAAGCTGAAATCTGTCGCCGCGAGCCTGTCCGAGCCGAGCGGCGACCCGGCGCTGGACACCGTGCTGGCAGAGATTGGCCTGCGGGCCGAGGTGGAGCTGGCCAAGATCGGCATGCCCCGGTCCGAGAGCCAGAACGCTGCCTGATCTATGTTTTTTGACATGCGGCCGAGGCCGCACTGCATATTTTCCATGTCGTCCTGATGACCGACTTGGCTGTTGTCGGGCGGTCACCGGGTAGCTATAAGCACGCCGCGCGGGGTGCGGCGTTGGGTGCATGGAGTCACGGCGGATGTTGCGGGAGAAAGAGAAAAAGCAGCGCGTGACCGAGAAAAACGGCCACCGGCTTTCCGAGAAACCCCTCCAGGGCCTGAACGGCTATCGCCCTTCCGACAAGGAACCCTTTATGGGCGAGCGCCAGCGCGAATATTTCCGCGCCAAGCTCCTGCTCTGGAAGGACGAGATCCTTAAGGAAGCGCGCGACACGCTCCAGCACCTTCAGGACGAAAACCAGAATCATCCAGACCTCGCCGATCGGGCATCCTCCGAGACCGACCGCGCCATCGAATTGCGCGCGCGGGATCGGCAGCGCAAGCTGATTGCCAAGATCGACGCCGCGATCCAGCGCATCGACGATGGTTCTTACGGCTTCTGCGAGGAGACCGGCGAACCGATCTCGATCAAGCGGCTGGAAGCCCGCCCCATTGCGACGCTCTCGATCGAGGCGCAGGAGCGTCATGAGCGGCGCGAGCGCGTTTATCGGGACGACTGAGCGCACGACGCACGGTCGATTTCAGGGATCGGTGGCCGGGCATGCCCCGGCCATTTTGTTGGCCTACCCACAGAAAGCACGCGGCCCCCGGCGGGGAGAGCCGGGGGCCGCGTTTGGACGCTGCTCCGTTGTGCACGACGGAGCGGCGGGGAGGTGGTTAGCCGCGCATCAACTTTCCGAAAGCCGGTTCCTTCTTTCCGAGGCTAATGCGCGTCAGAACGGTAGCAGCACATCCAGCACCTGCTGGCCGTAGCGCGGCTGCTGGACATCGCTGATCTGGCCGCGTCCGCCATAAGCGATGCGGGCCTGCGCGATCTTGGTCGAATTGATGGTGTTGTCGCTCTGGATGTCCTCTGGCCGGACGATGCCGGCGACAATCAGTTCGCGGATTTCGAAATTGACGCGGATCTCCTGTTTGCCTTCGACCACAAGATTGCCGTTGGGCAGAACCTGAGTGACCACCGCCGCCACGTTGGTCAGCAGGGCTTCCTGGCGGTTCACCGAGCCTTTGTTGTCTGTCGACGAGGTGCCGTCCGCGGTCAGCAGGCGTCCGGGCAGCATTTGTGCGGCCTTGCCGCTCAAGAGCTTGCTCCCGGCGAAATCCGTAATGCCGGAGTCTTCCTTGCTGGCGCGGCTGCGCTGGGTCTCATTGGCGATCGTGGCGTTGTCGGAGATCTTCACTACGACGGTCAGGATGTCGCCGACCTGCATGGCGCGCTGATCCTTGAAGAACGCGCGCGAGCCGTTTCGCCACAGCGAGTTTGGATTATAGACCGCCGATTGCGGCGCCGGCATCGGCATCTGCACCGGCTTGTAGCCGGGCTGCGCCGTCGGGTTCTCGATCGACGACAGTTCGGGTTTTTCACCGACGCTCTTGAGGCGGTCGAGGGCGGAGCAGCTTCCGAGAAACCCCGAGACGAGAACGATGGCGAGAGTGGCTGGCAAACGCGATGTATCCGGCATGACGCTCACTTTTGGTTCACTCAGTCCTGGGAAGCGGTGGCAACCCGCGCGGTGGTTGGGCTCAGGATCGTGACGCGGCCGGGACCGGTGACGATGCCCTGGATGACGCGCTTCGACTGCACGTTCAGTACGTTCACGATGTCGCCCTCGGTGCCTGACTTCTGTCGCCTGACCGCGCATCGTCAACACGATGCCGGGCACTTCGTAGTGGAGCAGCACCATGTCGTTCTTTTTCACGACTTCGGGTTTCATGAGGTCAGCGCTGCGCAGCGTTTGCCCGGCGCGCAGAGCGCCCCGCGCTGCAAGCCCGACGACATCGGACGTCCGCGCAGGCGTCTCGGACGTAAATTCGCTCTTCGGCCGACGCTCAATAACGATGTCGTTTTGCTTGAGGATGTCGCCGCGGCCGATGGCGTGCGCGGCAACTGCGGCTTCAACCGTCTCGAATGCACTGCCGGTGTAGCGCCATTGGGTACGTGTGGCGGCAAGCTCAAACGTAATGTCGAAGCGTCCGCTTGGTTTGTCGTAGGCGACACGCGTCAGCGCGGGTTCTGCCGCCGATGTCACGACCAGTTCGATTGGCGATACCTCGCGATCGAAGTTGATCTTCAGGCTCTCGGGCTTGCCGATGGCCGAGCGCGCGGTCAACGCCGAGGCGATGCGCTTCTCGATATCCTCGGCTGAAATCCTGCGGCTTGCATGCGTCACCGAGACTTCGCTCAGCCCGGCCGGATCGAGACCGACGATCCCGTAAGGACGCACCGCATCGATCACGTCGGCGACCGGAACCACACCCGTCTGACCCAGATCGGGCGCACGGAACACCGGCGTGTTTGCTGCAAGGCCCGCGTTCTCGATCAGATCGCCGATGCGCACGATGTCGCCCGCAACCGTCACTTGCGGCTTCAGGCGCACCGTTGCGAGGCCGGTCGAGCCTGTGATCTGCGCGGCGGCGGGGGTCGCAGCCAGCGCGAGCACGAGGAAGGAGAGGGCGGTTTTCATTGTTGCTTTCCCTCAGCGCAGCATCTGCGAGGCCGACTGCAACATCTGGTCGGTCGCCGTGATAACCTTGGCGTTCATCTCGTATGCGCGCTGCGCGGCGATCAGGTCGGAGATTTCGCTCACCGCTTCGACGTTGGCTTGCTCCAGATTGCCCTGCTGCAAATTGCCGAACGCATCCTGGTTGGGATTGCCGACCTGCGGTGCGCCTGAGGAGGGTGTCTCGAGATAGAGGTTATCGCCGATGCCCTGGAGGCCTGCCTTGTTGACGAACATCGCGAGCTGGATCTGCCCCACCACCGTTGGTGTCGTCGATCCGGGGATCGCTGCCTGAACCTGGCCCTGCGCGCTGATCGTCACGCCGGTCGAATTCGGCGGGATCGTCAAGCCCGGGCTGAGCACGTTGCCCTGCGCGGTCACCATGCGGCCTTGCGAGTCGAGTTCGAACGATCCGTCGCGCGAGTAGGCGGTACGGCCATCGGGTAGCGTGATCTGGAAGAAGCCTTCGCCGCGGATCGCGATGTCGTAATCTTTCCCGGTCTGCACCAAGGTGCCCTGCGTCATCAGGCGGGGCGTGCCCACGGTCTTGACGCCCGCGCCGAGTTCGACGCCGGCCGGCAACTGGTTGCCCTGATCGGAGGTCTGCGTCCCGACACGGCGGACATGCTCGTAGAGCAGGTCCTGGAATTCCGCACGCTGGCGCTTGTAGCCGGTGGTGCGCATGTTCGCGATGTTGTTCGAGATGACTTGAACGTTGAGTTCCTGCGCCATCATTCCGGTGGCGGCGGTGTGAAGAGCTCGCATGATCTGTTCCTTGCTATGCCGCTTTAGGCCGGGACGTCGGCGAGCTTGTCGATTGCCGTCTTGCGCATGTCGCTCTGGTTCTGCAGCACGCCGGCAATCTGCGTGTAGGCGCGCGTGATTTCGACCATGCGCGTCATCTCCATGACGCTCTTCACGTTCGATTTCTCGATCACGCCTTGATTGACGCGCACGCCGGCAGGCACCTCTTGGGCTGTGACACCGGCCGGCGGTGCGTAGGTCGAGGTGCCGTCCTTCTGCAGCAGTTGCGGTCGGGCGAAGCTTGCGAGCTTGAGCTTGCCGCGTTGTGCGTCGATGGTGTTCTGGCCCTCGCGCACCGAGATCGTGCCGTCGATGCCGATCGAGATGTCATGGTCGGTCGGCTGGAACACGATAGGGCCGCTTTGACCGACAACCTGCAGACCTTCCGAGGTGACGAGTTGGCCCTGACCGTTGATCTGCATCGCGCCGTTGCGCGTGTAGCGCTCGCCGCCGGGCGTTTGCACCGTGAGGAAGGCGTTGCCGCTGATCGCAACATCGAGCGGATTGCCGGTCTGCTCGACCGGCCCCTGGCTCAGGTCGATCCAGGTCGCGCGGTCGTGCACGAATGAGACCTGACGATCGTTGCCGCTGAACGCGCCCGAGCGCGCAACTGGCATCAGGTATTCGTGGAAGACCGTGCTGTCGGCCTTGTAGCCGGTGGTATTCAGGTTCGCGATGTTGTTCGCGACCACGTCCAGTTCGCGCTGAAGCGCGATCTGGCGCGACAGTCCGACGAGAGATGTATTCTCCATCGGTCAAGCTCCCCAATGTGCGATACGGCGTCGCCCTCCCAGGCGGGTCCGTATCCTTGCGTACCGTTCGCCTCTCCCAAGGCTGGGCGGTACGGGCAGAGCTTTGCAGCCGCTGTGCCACTTGGGAAAATCATGGTTAATCAGTGGTTTAGGCTTTTCAAGCCGCGCTTCGTGGCGGCAGAAAGCGCCGCTATGTCCTTGTCACCCGGCAGTTTTTTCCTACCTGGAAAGCAATCATTAACCATTCGGAACCTAGCTTGAGACGAGAAGGCGCGCTCGCGCCGGGATTTCTCTCGGGTGCCGGCCTTTGGGCCGCGCAGGACACGAATGGCAAAGAAAAAAAAGGCGGACGCCGAGGCTGGCGCGCCGGAGGCCGACGCCCCGGAGGGCGCAGAAGGTGCAGCCGCCGCGCCGAAAAAGGGCTTCCTGTCCAAAAAGCTCATCATCATCGTGCTCGGCGCGGTGCTGGCGCTTGGTGGTGGCGGAGGCGGGGCGTGGTTCTTCCTCTTCTCCGGCAAGGAGCACACGGAGGAGAAGACAGCAGCGGTCGTTGCAAAGCCGCCGTCCTTCCTCGACATGCCGGACGTGCTGGTCAATCTCTCGGGCGGCAACGGTCAGGCGCACTACCTCAAGGCCAAGATCGTCCTCGAAGTCGCCGATGAGAAAATCGCCGAAGCGATCAAGCCGGTGATGCCGCGCGTGCTCGACTCCTTCCAAACCTATTTGCGCGAGATGCGATCGAGCGATCTCGAGGGGTCCGCGGGTCTGTACCGCGTGCGCGATGAACTGACCCGGCGCGTCAACCTCGCGGTCGCCCCGAGCCGCATCAATGCGGTGCTGTTCAAGGAAATCGTCGTTCAATAGCCATGGCAGACCAGGAAGATCTCGACGCCGACTGGGGGGAAGCGCTCGCCGAGCAGGGCGTGCCGCCGAAGGGCGGCGCGTCGGCCGACGCAGACGGAGCGGGAGCGGGCGACGGCACGGGAGCCGGCGACGACGAGATGGCCTCCCAGTGGGCGGCCATGGTCGAGGACGGCGGGCAATTCATCCAGGCCGGCAACAAGGGCGGCGCCGAGCGAATCCTCAATCAGGATGAGATCGACAGCCTGCTCGGCTTCAATCTCGCCGATATCACGCTCAACGAGAATTCGGGCATTCGGGCGATCATCGACTCCGCGATGGTCTCCTACGAGCGCCTGCCGATGCTCGAAATCGTCTTCGACCGCCTTGTGCGGCTGATGACGACATCGCTGCGCAACTTCACCTCCGACAACGTCGAGGTTTCGCTCGACCGCATTACATCGGTGCGCTTCGGCGACTATCTCAATTCCATTCCGCTGCCCGCCATTCTCACGGTGTTCAAAGCCGAGGAGTGGGACAATTTCGGCTTGTTCACGGTCGACTCCTCGCTGATCTACTCGATCATCGACGTTCTGCTCGGTGGGCGGCGCGGACAGGCCGCGATCCGCATCGAGGGCCGGCCCTACACCACCATCGAGACCAGCTTGGTGAAGCGCATGGTCGAGGTGGTGCTGGCCGATGCCGAGGTCGCCTTCCGCCCGCTTTCGCCGGTCAAGTTCAGCATCGACCGGCTCGAGACCAATCCGCGATTTGCCGCGATCACGCGCCCGGCGAATGCCGCAATCTTGGTTCGGCTGCGCATCGACATGGAGGATCGCGGCGGCACGATCGAACTGCTGCTGCCGTATGCAACCATCGAACCGATCCGCGACGTGCTGTTGCAGATGTTCATGGGCGAGAAGTTCGGCCGCGATCAGGTCTGGGAAGGGCATCTGGCGACCGAGATCGGGCAGGCCTCGATCGATGTCGAAGCGGTGCTCTACGAAGCTGAAGTGCCGCTGAGGCAACTGATGTCGCTCGACGTCGGTGACACGCTGACGCTCGATCTCAAGCCCGACGCACTGGTTACCGTGCGCTGCGGCGACGTGGCGCTGACCGAAGGCCGCATGGGCCGCGTCGGCGACAAGGTCGCGGTGCGCGTCGTCAAGCCGTTGCGCAAGCCGGAAACCACGTTCGCCATGTTCGAAATGGCGGACCAGTCCTCGAACCGGATGGATGCACAATGAACCCTGGATTCGGATTGGCGGTTGAATGTCTGGTTGCTGTTTTGCTCATGCTTACAATCATCTTCTGCGTTGTGCTCAACAAGCGTTTGAAGAAATTGCGGGCTGACGAACAGGCGCTCAAGGCCACCATCTCGGAACTGATCACCGCGACCGAAATCGCAGAACGCGCGATCGCCGGGCTCAAGTTGACGGTACGCGATTGCGACCAGAATCTGAGCGAGCGACTGCGCGACGGCGATGTGCTTGCAGGCGAGCTCGCGCGACAGCTTGAGAGTGGCCGGCATATCCTTGGTCAGCTTGCACAAATCACGGTCGCGGCGCGCACCCCGCAGGCTGCGCCCGCGGCCATCGCGACGCCGCCTCAGCCAAGTCACGACGCGCACGCGACCGCGCAGGCCGCCGCCAAGTTTGCGGCACGCGCGCGCCATCGCATGAACCAGGCGGCCTGATGCACCTGCTGCGCGATCTTCGGCTCATTCCGGTCGTCGCCCTTGCGGCGGCCGCGCTGTTCTTGCTGAAGATTTCTTCGATCGTTGTTCAGGGTGGCTCCTCGCTCATCGCCACGCATGTCGCGCTGGCACAAGGGCTCGGCGAGCGGCCAAAGACTGCTGATTTTTCCATGCCGCCGCCCGCGCCGCTGGAGGATATCTCACCTGTTGGAAATGCCGCGCCCGCGCGATCCTGGCTGCAGGACATTTACGGTCCGCCCGAATACACGGGCTCCGTCGCGCCAAAAAAGGAGGCGGCTGCGCCGGCCGCGGAGTCTGGCGGACATGGGGCTCCCGCACCGGAGAAATCCGGGCACGGCGCACCTGCCGGCGAGAAGGCCGCATCCCCTGATATCTCCACGACGCCGCCGGCCGACATCGTGAAGCCGGGCCTCTCGCCGGGCGAGCGCGCTGTGCTTGAGAGCCTGCAACAGCGTCGTCAGGACCTGGACACACAGGCGCGCGAGATGGACGTGCGCGAAAACCTGCTGAAAGCGGCCGAAAAACGCATCGAACAACGCCTGCAGGAGCTGAAAGAGACGGAGGCGCGCATCACCGGCGTCTCCAGCAAGAAAGACGAGGAAGAGGCGAGCAAGTTCAAGAGCCTTGTCAGCATGTATGAAAACATGAAGGCCAAGGACGCCGCCAAGGTCTTCGACCGATTGAACATGCGGGTCCTGATTGAGCTGGTGAACGCGATGAATCCGCGGCGGATGTCGGACATTCTTGGGCTGATGTCGCCGGAAGTCGCCGAACGCCTCACAATCGAGATCGCGAACCGGTCCGGCGCAGTCGACAAGGCTCAGGTGCCGGCCGAGCTTCCCAAGATCGAAGGTCGGCCGAACAAGTCCTAAAAGCGGCCACCCTGGGATAAATCCTGATGAGGTTATCGCAGACGGTTAATCCAGCGTTAAACGCGCCAATCTAGGCTTTCGCCGCAATGGTTTGAGCGGGCGGGGATGGCGGCCAGATCAATCACGATGAAGCGCGCTCAAGGCCCGCGTGAACGCGCGGTTGCGGCGTGCTGCGCTGCGCATGTCGGTGTTGGTCGCCCTGCCGCAACGGCTGTCGCTCGTCGCTTTGCTCCTGGTCTTGTCGTCGCCTGCCGGCGCAGCGCCGGTGAAGGGTGAGGTCGCGGTATCGACCGCCGGTGGCTATGCGCGGTTTGTTTTCACGCTCTCGGAAGATACAGACGCGGACGTGCGGCTGAACAACGGCATCTTGATCGTCGCGTTCAAGAACTCCGGTGGAGATCGCGGTCGACAATATCCCGCTCGCCGCCGCGGCTTATGTCGGCGCGGCGCGGCGCGATCCGGACGGGCAGGGCGTACGCCTCGCGCTCAATCGCAAGGTCACTGTCAATACGATGGCGGCCGGCGAAAAGCTGTTCGTCGATCTCTTGCCGGAAGGCTGGAGCGGGTTGCCCCCCGGCCTGCCGCAGGAGGTGGTCGAGGACCTCGCACGGCGCGCTCGCGATGCGGAGAAGAACGCGCGGCAAAAACTGCTCGGCGCACAGCAGCGGGCATTACCGCCAGTGCGCGTGCGCGTCGGAGTGCAGCCGACATTCGCACGCTACACCTTTCCCCTGCCGGCGTTGATCTCGGTCTCGGCCGATCGCACCGACGATCAGATGACCTTCAAGTTCGAAGCCCCGATCAAGGTCGATCTCGCCGACGCGCAAGCCGCCTTGCCGCCGACGATCTCCGCGATCGACACACAGACCGGAGCCGGAAGCGTCACGGTGCGCTTCGACTTTATCGGTAAGGTGGACGTCCGCACATTCCGCGAGGACAATAACTACGTCGTCGACGTGCTTCCGATCGGCACGCGCGGCGAGAGGGCTCCGGAAAAGCCCGAGCCAGCGGCGCCCCGCGCCGAAACGTCGCCCCCGCAACGACCCATCAATTCAAAGCCGCCCGAGACCAAATCGGCAACCCAAAAGATCACTGCCGGCAAAACGACCGAGCCGAAAGCCCCGGAAGCCAAGATCGCGGAAGCCAAAGCACCGGAAGTAAAAGCATCAGCAGCAAAAATACCAGAGGTGAGCGCACCCGAGGTCAGAGCGACAGAGACCAGGAAGCCCGACCTCAAAACGGCCGAACCCAAAGGACCAGAGCCCAAAGGACCAGAGCCCAAGTCGCCTGAAGCTGGGCCAGCCGAGACCAGCAGGGCACCCGAGCCCGCATCGGATAAACCCACCGTGTCCAAACCGGACGTTGTCGCGTCCAAACCCGCCGAGGCACCTCCACAAGTCACCGGCCCCCCTGCGCGGGTCCCATCCCGTGATGCGCAGGAGTCAAATACCCCAGACCCCGCCTTGGCGGCAGCGCCGGTCGTCGTCGATGTGCGTCGTCAGGGAGAGGCGTTGCGGCTGACGTTTCCGTTCACCGTTCCGACTCCGGCGGCCGTGTTCCGCCGCGCCGACACGATCTGGCTGGTGTTCGACAGCCAGGCCCCCATCGACATCAACAAGATCACGGCGCAATCCGGCCGCAGCATTCTCAACGCGTCGGTCACGCGTTCGCGTCAAGGCCAGGTGATCCAGCTCAAGCTGGACAAGCCGAAGCTCACCAGCGTCGGCGCCGATGGATTGACCTGGAGCGTGGTGGTCGGTGACCTGATGCTGGAGCCCACGCAGCCGCTCAACGTGGTGCGCTTCGTGCAGACCGGCGGTCGCGCGAGTCTGACCATTCCGTTCGACAAACCCGCGCAGCTCCATCGCCTTGCCGACGAGGAAGTCGGCGACACCCTCCTTGTCGTGACCGCGCTTGGTCCGGCGCGTGGGTTCTTGAAGCCGCAGGAGTTCGTCGAGTTCAATGCGCTGGTGTCCACACATGGTGTGGTGATCAGGCCGCGAGCGGACGACATCACCGCTGAGGTGAGCAACGACAAGATTGTGGTCACGCGGCCGGGTGGGCTTGTGCTGTCAAGTGCGAGTGCGCGGGCCAGTACGCCGGCGCCGTCTCAAAACGTGGAGGGCGGTCCAAGGCGCGCTGCGGACCTGTTCGTGCTCGATCCACAAAGTTGGGGGTTCGATCGAGAAGTCGGACTTTCAGGATCGCCAGACCCAGCTCATCACGGCGGCTGCGGCAGCGCCGGAGGCGCAGCGTACCTCAGCGCGGCTCAATCTTGCGCGCTTCTATCTTGCGCGCGACTTGATCCCGGAAGCGCTGGGCGTGCTCGATGTTACGGCGGCCGACGAGCAGGCGGCAGCGGAAGGCTCTGCGCCAATGTTGCACGCGATCGCGAATGTGCTGATCGGGCGCGGCGCGGACGCAATGAAGGATCTGTCCAATGCGGCACTGGCAAATCGAGGCGACGTCGCGCTGTGGCGCGCGCTTGCGCTCGTGCAGCAGGGGAAGTGGGCGGAAGCGCGCGAGGGGCTGCGCTCGCTCGATACCGCGACCGCGACCCTGCCGGTAGAATTGCAGCGCTTTGCCTATACCGAAGCGGTCCGCGCAGCTGTCGAGGTGCACGATTTTGGCCAAGCGCAAAGCCTATTGAACGAATTCGAGACGCTCGGGCCGGCACCGCGTCGCGAGGCCGAACTCTCCGTGCTCAAGGGCCGTCTCATGGAGGGACTCGGTCGTCTCGCAGAGGCGTCGACACTCTATCGTGCCGCGTCGGACGCGCCCGATCGCCCCGTCGCAGTGCGCGCCAAGTTGCGCGAGATCGCGCTGCGTCAGTCCATCGGAGACATGAAGCGGGACGAAGCAACGGCCGCTCTGGAAAGTCTCACCACCTCCTGGCGTGGAGATGAAACCGAAACCGAAGCGCTACAGTTGCTCAGCCGGCTTTACGTGGAAGACAATCACTATCGCGATGCCTTCCAGGTGATGCGCACTGCGCTGGTTGTCTACCCGCGATCGGAAATCACGCGTCACATCCAGGACGAGGCGGCGGGAGCTTTCGAGCGACTGTTCCTCGACGGCAAGAGCGCCGCGATGTCGCCGATCGATGCGCTCAGTCTGTTTTATGATTTTCGCGACCTGACGCCGGTCGGGCGGCGCGGCGACGAGATGATCCGCAAGCTCGCCGACCGGCTGGTTTCGGTCGATCTGCTCGATCAGGCGGCCGAGCTGCTGCAGCATCAGGTCGACAATCGCCTGCAAGGCGCGGCGCGCGCGCAGGTCGCAATGCGTCTTGCTGTGATCTACCTGATGGCGCGCAAGCCCGACCGCGCGATCCAGGCCCTGCGGTCGAGCCGCAGTGCGGATCTCCCGAACGAAATGCGTAACCAGCGCTTGCTGCTCGAGGCGCGCGCGCAATCCGACGTGGGGCGGCCGGAACTGGCGCTCGAAGTGATTGCCGGGATGCAAGGACAAGAGGTCGACCGTTTGCGCGCCGACGTTTTGTGGAAGGCGCGACGCTGGCGCGATGCCGCAGAGCAGATCGAAAAAATCTACGGCGAGCGGTGGAGCACTTTCAATGCGCTTACCGAGCAGGAGCGTGCGGACATATTGCGTGCCGCAGTTGGCTATGCGCTCGCCGAGGATGCGATCGGCCTTGATCGTCTTCGCACCAAGTACGCACCCAAGATGGCGGAGGGCCCGGACCGGAGCGCCTTCGAGGTTGTGACTGCGCCGTCGAACGCCAATGCGCCCGAGTTTCGCGACGTCGCCAAGGTGGTCGGGAGCGCGGATACGCTCGATGTGTTCCTGCGCGACATCAAGGCGCGGTTTCCAGACGCAGCCGGGGCGCCTGCATCAGCCGCGCCCGCTGCCCCTGCGGCGCAGCCGACCGCACCGGCAAAGCCGGCGCCGAGCGGTGCGGGCGCATCAGCCGCGACCGGCCAAGCGAGCTAGCCTTCGCCGCGCTGTCAGACCGGAGAGGCGTCGCCAGGCTTTCGGTATCGTGCAACGCGCTATGTTCCGTAGCTCTGCACCAGGCTTCCGGCCACCAGGTGCCAGCCGTCCACCAGAACGAAGAAGATGAGTTTGAACGGCAGTGACACCACGACCGGCGGCAGCATCATCATGCCCATCGACATCAGGACCGAGGCGACGACGAGGTCGATGATGAGGAACGGCAGAAACAGCAGAAAGCCGATTTCGAAGGCGCGCTTCAATTCCGAGATCATGAACGAGGGGACGAGCACGCGTAGCGACATGTCCTCCGGCTTGTCCGGAAGGGGCTGTCGGGAGAGGTCCTGAAACAGCTTCAGGTCCTTGTCGCGGACGTTCTTCATCATGAAGACACGAAACGGATCAGCCGCGCGGTCGAACGCCTGCTCCGGTGTGATCTCGTTGGCCATCAGCGGCTTTACACCGGCGTCGTAGGCCGTGAGAAAGGTCGGCCACATCACGAAGGCGGTGAGAAACATCGCGAGCGAAATCAGAACTGCGTTGGGGGGCGCGGTCGCGGTCCCGAGCGCCGTGCGCAGCAGCGAGAGCACCACCACGATACGGGTGAACGATGTCACCATCACCAGGATCGATGGCGCCAGAGACAGCACGGTGAGCAGCGCGACAAGCTGCAATACGCGCTCGGTGAGGCCGCCGCCTTGGCCGAAGGTGACGCTGATATCTTGAGCAACGGCAGCGGTTGACCCTGCTACAACCGTAAGCGCGATTGCTGCGGCGGGCGCGAAGCGCCATGCGAGCCAGTGTCGTGAGATCAAGCGAAGTCCCGCGAATTGTCGAGCCGCAGTGCGACTCAGGTGCGCGGAACGGTACGCGCGAAAGCGCGCAGCGGCTACGTTTTCTCGGGAGGGCGGCCGAGCAGGCTCGCCATTTCCTCTTCGAGGCTGTCGAGTACCGAGCGCGACTTGGCAGGATCGGCCGTGCGGGCCTGCGGCTCCTCCGGCACGATCGGCGGTGGAGATTCCTCTCCGCTGAATTCGACCGGAGCGGCCACGGGCTTTGGCACGGGCCGCGCCTCATTGATGTTGCGCTGCTCGGGTGCGCCCGGACGGCGCAGCGCCGCTTCGAGCCGCTGCGCCATGCTGGCCAGCGCTGCATCGGGCGCGCCAGCCGGCTCACCGACCGGCGCGATCGACGGCGGCAGTTCCGACGTCCGCGGCGTGAGGCTTGGTGGTAAGGGCGCGCGTACCAGCGTCTCGGGACGCGGGTTGCGCGCGACCGGCTCGGGGCGCTGCGCTGAGGGCCGCACCGGCTCGGGCTGTGCCCACCCATTGTCGTCGTCGAGTGTGCGCGCCGCATCCGCGAGCGGACGCGCGCCTTCGGGCGGACGGGGAACCGGCACGTCGCGCGGTGAATTGACCGGCACGGCGCGAACAATGTTTTGTTCGACGACGAAATCGCTCGGTCCGCCGATCAACAGCAAATGCTCGACATGGTCTCGCCGCACCAGCACGAGGCGACGGCGTCCATCGACCTGCGCGGCGTCGATCACGGCCAGGCGCGGCTGGCGTCCACGCTGTGCGGCGGCGCCGACCCGTGCCGTGCCGAATCTGCGGATGAGCCAAAACGTCAGGCCGATCAGCGCGAGCACGATCACGAACGCGACGACAAAGCGTACGATCAGGGATCCTTCCGCGCCGAACACGCTATCCATTTGCGGCCTTGGCTCCAGCGCCGGAGAAACCTGCGACTCGGTCAGCCTCAAGCGGGCCGGCGGCGGGAATCCCCAGACAATAAGGAATAGTAACCAGAAATGGCCAATTCGCCCAAGGAAAAGGGCCAATCGCTCCAGGTTTGTTAACGGGTGTTAATAAACGGTTGAGAAGAGGGCTGTTTAACGTCGCATTAACCATGCCCTAGGCAAAGTCTGCCTACCGCGGAAAGGGTTCTACGCCTTTGGAAATCGCGGGAGAACGGGCCATGCCGATATCCGACCTGCCGATCTTCTCCATGCTGCGCACGCGCATGAACTGGCACCAGGAACGCCAGCGGCTGCTTGCGGAAAATGTCGCCAATGCCGACACGCCCGGCTACCGACCGCGCGATCTTGCCTCGCTCGATTTTAGCCGCCAGGTGCAGCAGGCGAGCGGCCAGCTTCAGCTTGAATTGACCTCGCCCGCACATCTCGCGAGTTCGTCCGACACGGGTGGCTTTGCCAAGGCGCGCGCCGGCAAATTCGAGATCCGCCCGTCCGGCAACGCCGTCAACCTGGAAGACGAGATGATGAAAGTCGCCGCCAACCAGATGGACCATCAGGCGGCGATTTCGCTTTACAGCCGCAGCATGGGTCTCATCCGCACCGCGATCGGCAAACGTTGAAGGAGGCACCGATGGACTTCCTCAAATCGATGGCGATCGCCGCGTCCGGCCTTAAGGCGCAATCCGGCCGCATGCGGGTGATCGCGGAGAATATCGCCAACGCGGATTCTACGGCGCAGCGGGCCGGCGGAAGCCCTTACCGTCGCAAGATCCCGACCTTCCGCTCCGAAATGGACCGCGCGTTGGAAGCGCAGACCGTCACCATGGGCAGGGTTCGCAACGATCCGACCGACTTCCGCACCAAATATGAACCGGGTCATCCCGCCGCGGACGCCAACGGCTACGTGAAATATCCGAACGTGAACTCGCTCGTCGAGATGACCGACATGCGCGAGGCGCAGCGATCCTACGAGGCAAACCTCAACGTCATCGGCGCAACGCGCCGGATGATCCAGCGCACCATCGATCTGCTCAAGGCCTGATCTATTCGTTTTGAAGGGAGGCACCTATGGCGTCGCCGATTATTGCTGCGAATGCCTATGCCAAGCTGGCACGGCTTGCCGATCCGGGGGCAAACCCGATCAAGCCGGCCGCGGGCGGCGATTCGTCCGGTCCAAGCTTCGGCGCGCTGGTGAAGGATGCGATCGGCTCGGTGGTGGAAGCCGGCCGCAAGTCCGACGCGCAGTCGCAGGCGATGGCCGCCGGCAAAGCCAACATCGTCGACGTCGCCACCGCGGTCAGCGAAACCGAGCTCGCGGTCGAGACCATGATCTCGGTGCGCGACAAGGTGATCGCGGCCTACGAAGAGATCATGCGGATGCCGATCTGATGACCGGCCCGGAAGTCCTCGACGTTGCGCGCGACGCGATCATCACGCTGGTTCTGGTTTCCGCCCCTCTGATGCTTGTCGGCCTGATCGTTGGTGTGGTCATCTCATTGTTTCAGGCGCTGACGCAAATCCAGGAAATGACTCTGGTTTTCGTTCCAAAGATTCTTGCGATCTTCATCGCGATGCTGATCGCGCTTCCGTTCATGGGCGATCTGCTGCAAGGCTACATGACCCGAGTCGCGACGCACATCATGGGGGGGTGATCCCCGCCCGGAACACATGCAGCTCGACGTTTCATTCCTGCCCGCCTACGGCGCCGCGTTCATCCTGATGTTCGCGCGCATCGGCACCATGCTCATGCTGCTGCCGGGTCTGGGCGAAATGAGCGTTCCTTCGCGCATCCGGTTGACCATTGCGCTGCTGCTGACGCTGGCACTGTTTCCGCTGCACCGCGACGGCTATGCGATCGATTTGCGCGCCCCAGGCCCGGTCATCATTGCGCTCGGCCAGGAATTGCTGATCGGCACGGTGCTGGGGCTTACCGCGCGGCTGACTATTTCGGCGCTGCAAGTCGCGGGTTCGGTGATCGCGCAGCAACTCGGGCTCGGCTTTGTGACCGCCGTCGATCCAACGCAAGGGCAGCAGGGATTGATCGTCGGAAACTTCCTGACGTTGCTCGGAATCACACTGATCTTCGCGACCGACCTCCATCACCTTGTCATCGCGGGCCTCAGCGACAGTTACCGGCTGTTCGCCCCCGGCGAGGTACCCGCTGCCTCTGATGTTGCGACCCTTGTCACCAACACCGTCGGCGGTGCCTTCCGAGTGGGGATTCAACTCTCCGCGCCGTTTCTCGTATTCGGCCTCGTGTTCAACATTGCACTCGGCGTGCTCTCGCGGTTGATGCCGCAAATGCAGGTTTATTTCGTCGCGGTGCCGCTCTCGATCATGATCGGCTTCCTCATCCTGTTCGTCGTGGTCGGCGCCATGATGGCCGGCTTCCTCGGTTACGTCGGGAGCGTGCTGCGCGAACTCGCTCCCTATTCGTAACGCCGCTGGAAACGCCCGATGGCCGACGAAAACGACGATACCGAACGATCCGAAGACCCGACACAGAAGCGGCTCGACGAGGCGCTCGAGCGCGGCGACGTGGTCAAGAGCCAGGAGGTGAACACCTGGTTTGTGCTCGCCGGTGCGACGCTGATCCTGCTGTCCTTCTCCGGCTCGATGAGCACGGGCATCGCGCGGATGCTCGCGGGCTTTATCGGTCAGGCGCACAGCATTTCGGTTGAAGGCCGTGGCCTGATGCACACCATGCAGCAGCTTGGTCTGGAGACGATCGCGGCGGTGGCGCTCCCGTTCATGCTGCTCGTCCTGGCGGCGATCGGCGGCAACATGGTGCAACACCGCCTGGTCTGGTCGGCGGAATCCCTGAAGCCCAAGTTCTCCAAAATCTCGCCCGGCGCCGGCTTGGGGCGGCTGTTCTCGAAGGTGGCGCTCTCCAACTTCATCAAGGGGCTGATCAAGCTGACGCTGATCGGCGCGGTGATGACAGCCATCCTGTGGCCGAAGCGCAATCAGCTCGACGGGCTCGTCGCGATGGATCCGGCTATCATCCTGGCGACGACGAAATCCCTGTCGCTGGAATTGCTCGGCACCGTGGTGGCGATCCTCGCGATTATCGCGGCCGCCGATTATTTGTTTCAGTATCGCCAGTGGTACGAGCGGCAGAAAATGTCGCTCCGCGAAATGAAAGAGGAGTTCAAGCAGACCGAAGGCGATCCGGCGATCAAGGCGAAGATCCGCCAGTTGCGACAGAGCCGTTCCAGGAAGCGCATGATGGCGGCAGTGCCGAAAGCTTCCGTGATCATCACCAACCCGACCCACTATGCGGTCGCGCTGCAATACGACAAGGGGATGAACGCGCCTGTCTGCCTTGCCAAAGGCATCGACAATATCGCCTTGAAGATCCGCGAAGTTGCAGCGGCGCATAACATTCCGGTGGTCGAGAACCCGCCGCTCGCCCGCGCGTTGCATGCGACGGTCGAGATGGACCAGGAGGTTCCGCCCGAGCATTACAAGGCGGTCGCCGAGGTGATCGGTTACGTGATGAAGCTGCGCGGCACGGTACGGCATTGAAAAATCAACCGAACCGCGGCCTGCGCCTCTTGCGTAGCGCGCCCGCAACGACACACTTGGAACTGCAGGTTTCGCAGGTGATTCGCACGGCGGAACACGCGCGGAATAGGACGCGAGCGGTATCATGGCGGCGCAGGACGTGACCGAAGATCGCAGACCGGCAGCGATCGATCGCAGCGGCGAACAGGGCGGCAGCATCGGCATGGTGCTGGCGGTCGCATTGCTGCTGGTCGGGTCAGTTGTGGCACTCCTGTTCATCGGACGCGCGAATGCCCAGCCCTATATTCTGGCGCTGCTGACGACGCTCGCGGTGGTCGGCGTGTTCAGTCTTTTCGCGGGTGCGGCCGGCATCCTGCGGATCGCCGGGCGCGATGCGCGCGAGACGTTCCTCGACTCCATCCCGGCAAGTGCACCGGACGGCATCGTGGTCA
The DNA here is from genome assembly GCA_963757565.1 of uncultured Alphaproteobacteria bacterium. Lineage (GTDB taxonomy): Bacteria > Pseudomonadota > Alphaproteobacteria > Rhizobiales > Xanthobacteraceae > PALSA-894. Next base: position 2,347,637 of record CAVWSB010000011.1, on the reverse strand, counting down.
CCGATCAGAGCGGGCGGGTCGTGTATGCGAACGCCAATTATCTGAAACTGGTCGATGCGGTCGATGCAGACGATGTGCGGCCTGTGGAGCGCGTGTTCGTTGGCGATCCGCTGGTGTCGGAGGCGATTTATCGGCTCGCCAAAGCGTCGCGCGAAAGCCGTGCGCTGCAGGAAGAGGTGCGGGTGCCTGGCAACGACGGCGCGCCCGCGCGCTGGCTGCGCTTCCGGGTGCGCCCCTTGCAGGAGAGCGGAGCTTACGCGCGCTGGACCGCGTGGACGGTCGGCGACGTGACGCGCGACCGTGGCCGGCAGGAGGATTTCTTTGTCGAGTTGCGCGACGCCATCGACTTCCTCGATCACGCGCCGGCGGGCGCGTTCTCGGTCGATACGGGTGGCAAGATCAGCTACCTCAACGCAACGCTCGCAAGCTGGCTCGACTATGACCTCGCACAGGTTGGATCCGGTGGCCTGAAGCTCGCCGACATCGTGGTCGGCGACGGCGCAGCGCTGCTTGCGCCGGTTGCGGGCGATCCGGGCGACGTGAAGACCGAGGTGCACGATCTCGATCTGAAAATGCGTGGTGGCCGCACCGTGCCGGTGCGGCTCTATCACAAGGTCGCGTTCGCGTCCGACGGCACGCCTGGGCCGTCAAAGACCATTGTGCTCAGCCGCGCGCGCGAGGAGGTGGCCGATCCACTCCGTGCCGCCGAGGTGCGTTTCGTGCGCTTCTTCCACAATACTCCGATGGCAATCGCGACCGTCGACAAGGTGGGCAAGATCGCGCGCGCGAACGCGCCGTTCGTGCGCCTCCAGCATGGCGTGATGAAGGGCGAGGCGTTGCCGGCCGAGGGACGCTCGATTCTGACCGTCGTCGCCGATCCCGATCGCGGCGCGCTGGAGGCGGCGATCGGCAAGGCGGCAGACGGGCAGGGCGACATCGCGCCTGTCGACGTCGCGCTCGGCGGAGAGGGCAATCGCTCGGCGCGGTTCTACGTCTCGGCGGTCGAGGACGACGAATCCGAGGGCGAGGCTGCGATCGTTTACGCGATCGAGACCACGGAGGTGCGGGATCTCGAGAAGCAGGTTGCGCAGGCGCAGAAGATGGATACCGTCGGGCAACTCGCCGGCGGCATCGCGCACGATTTCAACAACGTGCTTTCCGCCATCATGATGGCGACCGACTTCCTGCTGCAGGCGCACAAGCCGACCGATCCCTCGTTCGGCGACATCATGCAGATCAAGCAGAACGCCAACCGGGCCGCGAGCCTGGTGCGGCACCTGCTCGCGTTCTCGCGCCGCCAGACGCTGCGGCCGCAGGTGCTCGATTTCGGCGAGACGTTGTCGGACCTCAGCATGCTGCTCAAGCGCCTGCTCGGCGAGAAGATCGAGTTGGTGCCTGTACACGGCCGCGATCTCTGGCCGGTGAAGGCCGACGTGTCGCAGATCGAGCAGGTGGTGGTGAATCTCGCGGTGAATGCGCGCGACGCAATGCCGAAGGGCGGCAAGCTCACCGTACGCACCGCCAATGTCACTGCGGAGGAGGCGAAAGGGTTGCCGTTCAAGCCGCTGCCGGCGGCCGACTATGTGACGGTCGAGGTCAAGGACACCGGCACCGGCATTCCGAAGGACATCATCGACAAGATCTTCGAGCCGTTCTTCACCACCAAGGAGACCGGAAAGGGGACGGGCCTCGGGCTCTCGACGGTGTACGGCATCGTAAAGCAGACGAACGGCTACGTATTCGTCGACTCGGTGATGGGCGAGGGCACGACCTTCCATATCTACCTGCCGCGCCACATTCCGGGCGCCGCTGAAATCGCCGAAGCCGCGCAGGCCGAAGCACGGGCTGCTCAACCGAAGACCGTGACCGACCTGACCGGACACGGCACCATCCTGCTGGTCGAGGACGAAGAAGGATTGCGTGGGCTCAATGCGCGCGGACTGACCTCACGCGGCTATACGGTGCTCGAAGCCGGCAACGGCGTCGAGGCGATCGAGGTGATCGAGAGCCGGGGCGGCAATGTCGACCTTGTCGTGTCGGACGTCGTGATGCCCGAGATGGACGGGCCGACGCTCGCCAAAGAACTGCGGTCGCGCAACCCGAAGCTGAAGATCATTTTTGTATCGGGGTATGCGGAAGATGCCTTCGAGAAGAACCTGCCCGAAGGCTCGCAGTTCGACTTCCTCGCCAAGCCCTTCACGCTCAAGCAACTCGTCGCCGCGGTGAAGAACACGATGTCCGGAGAGGCCGCCTAGCGTTGCGCGGGCGTCACGGCGACAAAAATCCGTCATGCGGAGGACGGCATTGAGGTGCCAGGGCGGCAGCTTCGCGCTAGAAAACAATCATGAGCGTGCCTGCCAACCCCAATCCCGACGACGATGAGGAGGGCGATCGAACCACGGCGAACATCATTCTTGCAGTGGGATTCGTCGTTCTGGTCGGCGGCGGACTCTGGCTCGCCAGCGCGATGGTCGACGCGCGCAAGGCGGACGATTGCATTTCATCCGGCCGGCGCAACTGCATGCCGATCGACACGCCGCGGCGACAATGAGTTAGAAAATGTGATGCGGAACGCTTGCGCAGACCCCGCATTCAACGTTAGCCGGGGGTGCGCAAACGAAAGAAAAGAAAGGACGGCCCGATCGACAGCCAGGGGGCAACCTGAGGCGATCGGGACCGCCCCCGCCGGTGACAGGATACGCATCGCCGACCGGAAAACGGTATTTTGGGTTTGTGGCCGGTCCCGTGCGGGTTTGTGGCTTCGGCCCGACTTTTCCAAGGAATAGCCGCGCAGGTGGAAAATCAGGACAGCCCCCGCTGCGGCTCAATTCGGGCGCGTGGCGGCCGTAATCGCGTGCCTAGAAGAATTTGAAAATCGGCGCCATCCACCAGTCGCCGTGGCCCACCGGATCGTAGTTGCGCGGAAAGTTGCAGGCGAAGCCGACGTAGTCTCCGTAGCGCGCCTTCACGCTCGTGATGTGCGCGAGCTTGTGATAGCCATCGCAGTGACGCTGGGCCGCCTCGCGGTACCCGTAGGCGCGAAGCTCCGGCGACCATGGGATGATGCCGCCGGTATCGTTGCCGTTGATCGAGAAGACGCTCCAGGTCTGGCCGTACTGCGCTTGGGCAGCAGGTGCCGACAGCGCAAGCGAAAGTGCAGCGGAAACGATCAGGCGCATTGGCGCGAATCCATTGACATCACGAACGACATTTGCCGCCGCAGCGCGTCGTGGGTCAAGTCTTTGGGCGTAACGCGGCGCGGCGAAAACTCACACACTGGACCTCTCAACGCCGGGTGTGCTGTCAGCCATTATCGTCGACCTGCCGACACCGATACCGCGCTGCGGGAGGATTTGCCGCGCGCACACGCCGCAGGTTGCAGCCCTTCACAAAGGAGACCCCGATCCCGATATTCCGGCGGCCCCAACCGGGGTTGCTGGGAGACTCAGATGAGACTGTTTCGTCCGCTTCTTGCGGTTCTGGCCGTCGCCGCGGTGTTCGCAATGCTGGCCGGCGATGCCGACGCGCGCCCGCGCGCGAGTTTCGGCTCGCGCGGTACGAATACTTTCTCGGCGCCACCGCCGACCGCGACCGCGCCGGGTGCCGCCAATCCGATCAATCGCACGATGACGCAGCCGGGCACATCGACGACGGCGGCGCGCCCGCCGGTCACGCAGCCGGGCGGCTTCTTCGGCCGCGGTCTTGCGGGCGGCCTTCTGGGCGGCCTGCTCGGCGCTGGCCTGTTCGGGATGCTGTTCGGCGGCGGCTTCTTCAGCGGGCTTGCGGGCTTCGGCTCGTTCATCGGTCTGCTGTTGCAGATCGGCCTGATCGTGATCGTGGGGCGCCTGTTGTTCAACTGGTGGCAACGCCGCTCGCATCCGGCTTTGGCCGGAGCGCCCTCCGGCTTGAATACACCGCGCTCGATGCTGGGCGGCCTCGGCGGCGGCTTTGGGTTTGGCGGCGGAAGCGCCACGCCCGCGAACGAACCGCTGCAGATCGCTCGCGAGGACTTCGACACTTTCGAACGACTGCTCGGCGAGGTGCAGACGGCCTATGGCCGCGAGGATCTGGCTGCACTGCGTTCGCGGCTGACGCCCGAAATGCTCTCCTATTATGCAGAGGAGTTGTCGGAGAACGCGAGCCGCGGCGTCGTCAACCAGATCAGCGACGTGAAGCTCTTGCAGGGCGATCTCTCCGAGGCGTGGCGCGAAGGCGACAAGGAGTACGCAACCGTCGCGATGCGCTATTCGCTGGTCGACCGCTATGTCGATCGCGCGACCGGCCGTACCGCGGATGGGGGCGACGCGCCGCAGGAGGCGACAGAGCTGTGGACCTTCATGCGTACGCGCGGCGGAAGCTGGCTGCTCTCGGCGATTCAGCAGACGTGAGTGACGACGAACAAACCAGCAGGAAAGCCCGGCAGCGATGCCGGGCTTTTTCGTGATCTCCGTTTGGAAGATCAGTCGATAGCGTCGCGGATATAACGGCGCGGGCCTTGCGGCGTGTGGAAGACGCGAACTTCTGTCTGCACGGGGGCGACAACGCAAATGCCTCCGACGCCGCTGATCGATGCCAGGCATTGCTGGAAGGTGTAGAAGCCGCAATTTTCGAGGCTTCCCTTGAAGGATGCGCAGTAACGGGTGCCGAACGGATTTGTTGGAGCGGCGAGAGCTACCTGCGAGGCAGCGGCGAGGGTGCAACCGATTGCGGCAGCGAGAAGCAGAATGCGCATGATCGTCTCCGGTCTGGCCGGTCCTTCCCGGCATTGGTCACGGTGTCTGATCGGTTAGTGGCGAAGGCCGTGGGGATCGGGTGTGACGCGGATCACAACGTTGACGATTTGAGTTGGTCGTCGCGACGAACGTTCCGCGCGCTGTTCAACAAGAAGTGAGGCGCCTTGCCGCGCTGACGCACGGTTGCAATCATCGAAGCACAACGAGGAGGAAGCGATATGGAGATCAAGACCAGCGGATCGGTGCCAACGCGACGGCAGCCGAAGGAGTCGTTCACCGGCGTGGTGTGGCAGGACCCGATCATCGAGGCGCCTGCGCCTGCGCGAATCCGCTCCGGCAAGGTGAGTTTCGAGCCCGGCGCGCGCACGGCGTGGCATACGCATCCGCTCGGACAGACGTTGCACGTTATTTCCGGCGTCGGGCGCGTGCAGGCGAAGGGTGGTCCGATCCACGAGATCAAGGCCGGCGATACCGTGTGGATTCCGCCGAACGAAAAGCATTGGCATGGCGCAGGCCCGAATACCGGCATGGTGCATATCGCCATGCAGGAGTTGCTCGATGGCAAGCACGTCGAGTGGATGGAGTACGTCAGCGACGAGGAATATTCGCAAAAGGTCGGGGGTTAATAACAAGCGTCAACAAGGGAGAACGACGAATGAGGGCGACACGGTTGGCTATCATGACTTGCGCGGCGGTCGCCGCGATCGGAATTGCAGGTATCGCACAGTCGCAGAATGCGATGTCTTTCTTCATCACCAGCACCGGCATGGGCAAGGGCGGCGATGTCGGCGGCCTCGCGGGCGCCGACAAGCATTGCCAGGACCTCGCGCAGGCTGCGGGTGCCGGCGGAAAAACCTGGCACGCCTATCTCTCGACGCAAGGCGCGGGCGCGGTGAACGCCAAGGATCGCATCGGCAAGGGGCCTTGGGTGAATGCCAAGGGCGTGGCCGTTGCAAAGGACGTCGCCGATCTGCAGAGCGCGAACAATCAGCTCAACAAGCAGAACTCGCTGAGCGAGAAGGGCGAGGTCATCAACGGGCGCGGCGATACGCCGAACCGCCATGACATCGTCACGGGCTCGCAGGCGGACGGCACCGCGTTCACCGGATCGGACGACCGCACCTGCGGCAACTACACCAAGGGCAGCGGGGCAGGTGCCGCGATGTTCGGCCATGCGGACCGAAGCGGCCTCGACGATAGCGCGGCAGCAAAGTCGTGGAACTCCTCGCATCCCTCGCGCGGGAATGATGGTGGCTGCAGCCAGGCCGATTTCAAGAGCACCGGTGGTGACGGCCTGCTGTATTGCTTCGCGGTCAACTGAGCCGGCTTGCCGAAATGGACGCGGCGGCTTGCGCAAGCCGCCGCGTTTTCTTTTGATAGGATACGAAGCGGAGAGGGGCCATGCGCTACGAACTCTATTACTGGCCGACCATCCAGGGGCGTGGCGAGTTCGTTCGGCTCGCGCTCGAGGAAGCGGGTGCCGACTACGTGGACGTTGCGCGGAAGAAAGGCGGCAAGGCCAACGTCGCCTTCCTTGAACGGAAGAGCGAGAATCATCCGCCGTTCGCGCCGCCTATCCTGAAGGCCGGCAGGCTCGTCATCGCGCAGACCGCGAACATCCTGCACTGGCTTGGGCCGCGCCTGAAGCTTGCGCCGAAGAACGAGACCGAGCGGCTTTGGGTGCATCAATTGCAACTCACCATCTCGGACCTCGTGGTGGAAATCCATGACACGCATCATCCGGTGACGAGTTGGCTCTATTTCGAGGAGCAGGTGCCGTCGGCAAAGCGCCGCACCAAGGATTTTTGGCGCTACCGCGTGCCGAAATTCCTCGGCTACTTTGAGAAAATCCTCACGCGCAGCGGCGGGCCGTGGCTGCTCGGCCGCCGTCTCACCTACGTCGACCTCAGCCTGTTCCAGATCGTCGAGGGTCTGCGCTACGGCTTTCCGAAGCGGATGAAACGGTTCGAAAAGAAAATTCCGCGCGTAATCGCGCTGCACGATCGCGTGGCGAAGCGCCCGCGCATTGCGGCCTACCTCGCTTCAAAGCGGCGCATCTCGTTCAGCCAGTGGGGCATCTGGCGTTACTACAAGCCGCTGGATGCTTGATTGCACTAATCCGCATCCGCCACCGGTACCTTGCGCGTTTCGTGCCAGAACAGGAACATGCCGGACACGATCACGATCGCCGAGCCGATCAGCAGTCCGGCAGTCGGCAGGTCACCCCAGATCGCGAAGCCGAGCAGCATCGCCCACACAAGCTGGATGTACTGGAACGGCACCACCGCCGAGGTCGGCGCAAGATGAATTGCGCGCGTCCAGAGATATTGCGCTGCGCCGTTGCCGACGCCGCTGCCGACCATCACCAGCGCGCTGAAACCGTCCGGCACGATGAAACCGAACGGAAGAGCGAACGCATAGGCGCAGGCGAGAAAAGTGAGCTGATACATGATCAGAGTCTGCGCGGACTCGGTCGCCGACATGCCGCGCACGCCCGCCACCACCGTGCCGAACAGAACCGCATTGCCAAGCGCGAACAGCGCGCCGACCTGAAATGTGTCGGCGCCCGGGTTGGCGATGACCAGCACGCCGAGGAACCCGATCAGCAGCACGACCCAGCGCACCGCGCCGACCCGTTCGTGCAAAAAATAGGACGACGCCAGCGTGGAGAAGATCGGCGAGGAGAACATGATCGCGGTTGCGCCCGCGAGCGGCATCATGCTGAAGGCGATCAGCAACATGGTCTGCGAGCCGACCTGCGAGCAGGCGCGCATCGCGTGGGCACGCAGTTTTGTGGTGCGATAGACCGCAAGGCCAGCCGCCGGCAGGATGAACGCGCCGAGCGTGATCAGCGCGACCAGCGTGCGGGCGAACAGGACTTCGCCGATCGGGTAGGTGGCGATTAGCCATTTCGAGGCGGCGTTCGAGCAATTGAACACCGCGCCGGAAGCGATCATGTAGAAGATCGCGCGCGGAATGTGCTCACGTCGCGCGCTCGGCGTAGCTGTCACGCGCACTGTCTCGGCGCCAGCGCTCAAAACATTCCTCCCAAGTCGTTGGAGGTCTGCTTAGCACGCAGCCGAGCGATCTGGTCCCGTGAATCCGAATGGCCCGCGCGGCGAAGCCGCATGGGTCGTGCCGCGATCGCCTAGGGACAATGCTTGCGCGTGCCGTCGGTCGACAGGAAGGTCAACGAGCGCGCGTCATAGGACCGAAATTTCCGCGCGCAGGCCGCGACCTGCTCCGGGCTCGGTCCGCCGGGCCCGACCCCGGGGCCGGCGCCTGGGTTGATGTATTCGACTTCGTCGTCGTCCACGACGGCGGCGGGTCCGACCGGCGGACCGACAACCGCCGGGCCCGGGCCGCCGCAATAAGCCGGCGGCACCACGGCGTAGCTGCCGTCAGGCTGCTGCACGTAGCAGCCGTCGCGATACCAGTAGTAGCCATTGCGGCGCTGGCCGTCGGCCGCGATTGCGGCCCCTGTGGTGCCGCCGATGATCGCACCGGCGACCGCGCCGCCGCGCCCGCCAACCGCTCCGCCAAGAATTCCGCCGATCGCGCCTCCAAGCAGGCCGCCCGCGAGCGGGTCCTGCGCGGCGGCCTGTTGCAGCGGCAGCACACAGGCGAGTGCGAGGCAGGAGGCGGCGGCGACGTTGCGAAACATGGGTCCCTTCCCGAATTCAAATCCGTTGGTTGCGCATGCCAGTCGCATCGGGTTGCGTCAATCGTGTGGCGTGCCAAGAAGCCCCGAAAGCACCGCGTCATTTCACCTCGATGGTATAGGAGCGCTGCGCGGTCGCGCCGGTCGCGAAAATGATCTCGATCGCGGTGGAATCCGTACCGATGAAGCCCTTGTCCGGCACGTAAACTGTCTGGGTGCCGGCAACGCGCTTCTTGTCACAGGCATGACGCACGTTGCGCCGCGCAAAAGACGGGAAATCGCTCGCCTTCGAGATGATGACGCGGCCGTGTTCGGGCGACTTGGTCAGCCGCACCACCGTTTCGCCGACGCTGGTGCAGTCCGGGTTCGTCGTGTTTGAGAAGTTGAGCTTGAGTGCCCTGCCGGAGATCGCCGTCTTGGTCAGGTGCTGCGCGTGTGCGGCAGCAGGCGTGAGCAAGAGCGCCGCTAGGATCGCCATGCGCATCGGTTCCCCCCGAAAATCCTCAACCCATGATGGCGCCACGGTGTGCTCGCGGCAAGTTGCGGATCGCGCGATTGCGCTAAGATGGCCCAAACGGGAGGACGCATGAAGTTCGGACTGTTCGGCTCGGCGCAGGCGAAACGTGGCGGCAGCGATATCGACTCCGCACAGGGGTTTCGCGACTTCATCGACTACAATGTCGAAGCCGAGGCGCTCGGCTACTCCTCCACCTTCGTCGTCGAACATCACTTCACCGGCTTCGGGCAGGTGTCGGCGAGCCTGAACCTGCTCACCTTCCTGGCGGCGCGCACCTCGACCTTGCGGCTTGGCACCGCGGTGCTGGTGCTGCCGTGGCACAATCCGGTGCTGCTCGCGGAAGCCGCCGCGACCATCGATCTTCTCTCGGGCGGGCGGCTCGAATTCGGCGTCGGCAAGGGCTACCGGCACAACGAGTTCGCGGGCTTCTGCATTCCGATCGCCGAGGCCGACGCGCGCTTTGAGGAATTGCTCGGCCTGATCCTCAAGGCATGGACCTCGAACGAGCGATTTTCCCATCACGGCACGTTCTGGAATTTCGAGAACGTCATTGTCGAGCCGCCGACGCGGCAAAAGCCGCACCCGCCGGTCTGGATGGCGGCGGGCCAGCCGGACTCGATCCGCAAAGTGGCGCAGCGCGGCGCAAAGCTGCTGCTCGACCAGTTCGCGTCCGTTCCGCAGACGATCGAACGCTTCAACATTTACAAGGCCGAGGTGGAGGCGCAGGGCCGCCGGTTTGATCCGATGGATGTTGGCGTTGCGCGCGCGTTCTACGTGGCGACCGATGCAGAGGACAAGCGCAAGGCCGTGGAGGCGCGTCTCGCCAACCAGCGGCGCATGACCGAACTCGCGGCGGCGCCGGGGGCGGTCGAAATCGAGCATGCTGTCGTTCGACTACACGCTCGATGCCGCGGAAGAGAGCGCGCTGTTCGGCGTACCCGACGAGATCGCCGCAAAGCTCGAGCGGCTGCGCGCGGCTGGCATCGAGCATCTGCTGCTCAACGGCGGTGGCGCGCCGGTCACAAACCTGCGCCGCTTTGCGCACGAGGTCATGCCGGCGTTTTCGGGAGAGGCGCGCGCGGCCGCGGAATAGCGCGTCAACCGGCCGTGGCCTTCAAGTCTCCCGCGATCTTGGCTGCGAGAGCCTCGGCCTCGGCCGCGATCTGCCGCAGTGCGCCGGTGATGGGTGTCGCGAAGCCCACCAAGTGGATCGAAGGCTCCCCGTTCGGGTCGATGCCCTCCTCGAAAAGCGCCGGATAATTCGGCCGAAACCCGGTTGCGAAGATGATTGCGTCGAAGCGGGCGCTGGTGCCGTCCTCGAATGTCGCGCCGTCCACCGTCACGGTTTTGATCCCGCGCGCGATCCGGATCGCGCCCTCCCGGATTCTCCGCGCGGTGCCGACATCGAGCACCGGGATCCGGCCGGCGCGCGCGCGGCGCAGGATGCCCTCGGGCGGGCGCACAATGCCGTGCCTTGCCAGGTTGCCGAGCGCGAAATCCAGAATGGGCGGAAACAGCGCATCGCTCCATCGCTCGGGCAGGGTCCCGGTGGCGTATCGTGCGACAAGCTGGATCGGAATGCCGAACAGGTCGCGCGGCACCATGTGCACGCCGTTGCGCACCGAGACGGTGGGGCGCGCGCCGCCGTCGGCGAGGTCGAGCGCGATCTCGGCGCCGGTATTTCCCATCCCGATCACCAGCACCGACTGTCCGGCGAACGGCGCCGCGTCGGAATAATCCGCGCTGTGCGTGATCCTGCCGCCGAACCGCGCGATGCCCGGCACGGCCGGCGTCACCGGCGCGGCATTGAGCCCGGTCGCGATCACCACATGCGCGGCGCGGATGTCCGAGGAGTCCGTGCGGACCTGCCAGCGCGCGCCATCACGCCGCACGCTGCGCACCGCTTCGCCGAGCCGTGGCGCGAGGCCGAAGTGCTCCGCGTAGCGTTGCAGATACGCGATGACGCGCGCGCGCGGCACATAGCGCGGATCGCTTTTGGGAAACGCGAGGCCGGGCAGGGCGGAAAGCTGCTTGATGGTGTGCAGCCGCAGCCGTGCGTAATGCCTGCGCCAGGACGCCCCGACCTCCGGCTTCTTCTCGATGACGATGAAAGACACGCCCGCGCGCTTCAGGCAGGCAGCGGCCGCAAGCCCCGCCGGGCCTGCGCCGATGACGACGACGTCCGTTGCTTCCGTCATGCGCGTTCCCGTGACGGGTGCCGACCTCCGGGAAGTGTAGCACTCCGGCGCGCAGCACGGAGCCACCAGCCCGCGCGTTCAACTCGAAGCCAACGCTCCGCCGCCCGCTTGTCGTGGCGCGCGGGCCGCGCCGCATCCTGTTTTTCGTCCTCCCCAAGAGGGGAGCGGAGCGCCGCGAGGCGCACCTTGACGAGTCCACGCGTGCGAGGCGTGGCGCGTCCCCGGTGAGAGGACGCCCGCCTCGCGGCGCTCCACAAGCGGCAATTTTTCGACCTCGGGCCACGCTTTCGGCGGCGCATTCGCGCGCCGGCATCAGCCAGCTCCTGGCAGGAGGACCGTAGTATCCTCCGGGTGGAGCCCCGGGACGCCCGTACCTCCGGCTGACGAGGCCGAAGGGCAGGTGCCGCGCAAGCCGTCCGGGCACTGCCCGTCTGGCCCCGGAAGGCTCGGCCTGTTCTCCGGCCGCTCCCTTCCGGCTTGCTCCATCACCCGAACGTCACCGGTTGACGCCCCTCGACGAGCAAGGCGCGGCAAGCAAAGCACGCTAGAGGAATAAAGTCAATTGATAGGATTGTGACAATTCGGCCGGCGGCGGGCGGAATCGCCGCGGGGTTCGGGAACCGGCGCGCCGTTCGGCGCTTGTTGTGCGACCGCAACAAACCAAGGAGTTCCCATGCGCAAGACCCTGATGGCCGCCACGCTGCTTGCCACCCTGATGCCCTTCGCCGCGCAGGCGCAAGGAACCATCCGCGGCGCCGAGGAAGGCGCCAATGCGGGCGGCCGTGCGGCCGGCCCGATCGGCGCGATCGTTGGCGGCGCGCTCGGCGCGGCGACCGGAACGGTCGGGGGCATTCTGGGCGTGGACGACCGCCCGCGCTTCCGCGAATACGCCGTCCGCGAGCGCCGCAATCCGTATCACTATCGCGAGGACGTCCGCGTCGGCGTCGTGCTGCCGCAGGAGGGCGTCGAATACTACGAGGTGCCGGCCGAGTATCACGTCGCGCCCGGCTATCGTTATGCTTACGTCAACGACCACACCGTGCTGGTCGACCGCCGCACCGGCCAGATCGTCGAAGTGATCGACTGATCGGACGGCCAAGGTTTTTCGGACGATCCGCCGCGCAGCAATGCGCGGCGGATTTTTTTGTTCGCCGTCGCGCCCCTCCTCCGTCATGCCCGCGCTCGCGGGCATCCACGGCTTGCTTGCTGCGGATGCGGTCAGAACCCGAAGATCATGACGCCGATCGCGAACAGGATGATCGACCCATAGTAGAGCAGGAAGGTGACGCCGAGCAGCGCGGTCGCGACCCAGGGCCGCCAGGTCAGCGTGACAAGCGCGATGGCGCCGATCGCCGACAGCGGTGCGATCACCGCATTGAAGAGGGCCGAGTCATAGCTGATCGTGTGCTCCTGCATTGGATGGAGCAGGATGTCCCACTGTATCGACATGTAGCCGAGCCAGAAGAACGAGATCAGCTCCAGCGCGGCGAGCACCACGATCGCGATGCGAAGCATCATGCGATGTCGGCCGCGATCATCCTTGGACATGTTGCCGTCCATGAAGCGCGGCATCGCGCGCGTAGATCAGGACGACGAACACGCTGAGCCACGTCACGCACAGCCCGGTCAGCGGCTGCGGCACCTTGCCGGTCGCCGCGTGGATCGAGGCGATCCAGTAGGCCTGCGACACGCCGGGCAGCAGCGTGGTTGCGACCATCGCGGTGAAGCCTGACGCCGCCGCAAGCGCGGTGCTCGCCACCCAGATGATGGCGGCGAGGAGAACAAGCAGGATTTCGGTGACGGACCAGAGCGCGCGCGACATAGGGTGTTAGTCGGGGGATAGAGCGAGGCGGTTCAGTTGCGCTTGTAGGATGGGTGAGCAACGCGAAACCCATCGTTCCGAAGTCGCATCCGGTGCTGCGGTCTGATAAATTGTTGCCTTGGGGCGTGGCATGAAGGTTCGCGAGGCAATCAGGCTGATCGAGGACGATGGCTGGTTTCTGGTGGCGACGCGCGGCAGCCATCGCCAGTACAAGCACCCCACGAAGCCCGGCCGCGTCACTGTCCCGGGAAAGGCGTCGGATGATCTGGCGCCGGGCACACTGAATAGTATGTTGAAGCAGGCCGGGCTGAAGGAGACGTCGTAATGCGCTACGCGATCGTGATCGAAAAAGCGGAGAGCAATTTCTCGGCCTACGTTCCGGACTTGCCGGGGTGCGTGGCGACCGGCGCGACTGTCCCCGAGGTCGAACAGGAAATGCGCGAGGCAATCCGCTTTCATATCGTGGGGCTGAAAGCCGACGGACTGGCCGTGCCGCAGCCGACCAGCATTGCGGAGTATCGTGGAAGCGTAACTTGTGGGATGGGTTGAGCAGCGCGAACCCAATCACGCTGCGCTCAACCCACCCCACGCGCTGGGTTGAAAGACTGTGCTTTGTTGGTCGGAACTGGGAGCAGGGTAGACGTTATCCCGACGCCCCTGTGGCGGCGTATTTTTTTGGCGATCGAGGGAAGCCGGAGGAAGTGCGATAGCCTATGGCGGGCGAATATCAGAATTGTGGATGAACGAGGCTGTGAATGGCGACTTTCCGAGTATTTTACGAAGGACGGTGCGAGTAACTTAACGACGCATCAGATTGGCCAATGGAAAATTTAGTAGACCGGCGAGAAGCTCCGGCGATCTTACCTCATGCCTTCATTTCGATTTTGAGGCGTTCGCAAAATATATTTCATTTTACATACCAGCAATGCTTGGAGTGCAATGTCCCGAAGCCGTCGCACTCAATCAAATTTCGACTATCTTGAAGTGGCCGGAAAAGTCGGTCGGCGTTCATATGGGTCGCGGCGGAGAGCGGGTGGACGGACGTGATTTGATATTTACAGGCCAAATCTATCCATTATTGCAGAGCGACCCGTCGCGGCAGTGCAAAAAATTCGGATGATCGAGGAAAGCAACGCCTCGGGCCATCATCTACCTTTCGAAATATTGAATACATGGAGAGAGAAACAAATGGGAAAGGCCGCGAGCATTCATCTCTCATGATAGCCGCGACAAGAAGGAGATCGCCGAGCCCATCGCTTTGCAGCTGCAAAATTGGATGTGCCCGGTGTGGTTCGATCAGTATTCCTTGAAAGTAGGTGACAGCCTGCGAGAGGGGATCGAAAAGGGACTGCAAGAGTGCCAAAAATGCATCCTTATTGGACGCCGAACTTTCTCAACAACAACGGTTGGAGCAGACGTGAATATCATTCGATTTTCACTCGAGAATTGGTCGAAAAGCAAAGGGTGATTTTACCGATCTGGCATGATGTTTCGGCAGAAGATGTGTATCGATATTCTCCTATCCTCGCTGACAGGGTAGGCGCTCAATGGACGGTGGGTGTTGAGGAAGTGGCGAGGAAACTACTTGCCGCGATCGACGCCAAGTAGGCAACAACACTAAAGCTTCAGCATTAGGCTTCCCATGAACGCCCCTCTCTCCTCCCATCCGCTCCCGCCCTACCGTCACACGCCGCTGTTCCCGCTCGGCAAGGACACCACGACCTATCGCAAGATCACCGGCGAGGGCGTGCGGGTCGAGACCATCCTCGGCAAGGAAGTGCTGGTCGTCTCGCACGAGGCGATGCGGGCGCTCTCGCGAGGCCGCGTTCACCGACATCAATCATCTGCTGCGGCCGGCGCATCTTGCCTCGCTCAAGTCCATCGTCGAGGACCCGGAGGCGACCGGGAACGACCGCTTCGTCGCCTATGACCTGCTCAAGAACGCCAACATCGCGGCGGGCGGCGTGCTGCCGATGTGCCAGGACACCGGCACCGCGATCGTCATGGGCAAGAAGGGCCGCTTCATCTGGACCGAGGGCGACGACGAGGCCGCGCTCGCGGAGGGCGCGCGCGACGCGTACCTGAAGAAGAACCTGCGCTATTCGCAGGTGGCGCCTTTGAGCATGTTCGAGGAGAAGAACACCGCGTCGAACATGCCGGCGCAGATCGAGCTTTACGCGGAGGGGCAGGGCGAGGGCGAGTCCGCCTACAAGTTCCTGTTCATCGCCAAGGGCGGCGGCTCGGCCAACAAGGCATTCCTGTTTCAGGCGACGCCCTCGATCCTGACGCACGACCGCATGGTGGCGTTCCTGAAGGAAAAGATTTTGACGCTCGGCACCGCGGCGTGCCCGCCCTATCACCTCGCGATCTGCATCGGCGGCACCTCGGCCGAGATGACGATGAAGACCGTCAAGCTCGCCTCGACCAAGTATCTCGACAATTTGCCGACGCACGGGTCCGAGGACGGGCACGCGTTCCGCGACGTCGCGATGGAGCGGGAGATCCTGAAGCTGACGCAGGCGACCGGCGTCGGCGCGCAGTTCGGCGGCAAGTATTTCTGCCACGACGTGCGCGTGATCCGCCTGCCGCGTCACGGCGCTTCGCTGCCCATCGGCCTTGGCGTGTCGTGCTCGGCCGACCGGCAGGCGCTCGGCAAGATCACGCGCGACGGCGTGTATCTGGAGGAGCTGGAGCACAATCCGGCGAAGTATCTGCCCGAGGTGGACACCGGCGCGCTCGGCGGCGAGGTGGTGCAGATCGACCTCAACCAGCCGATGAAAGAGATTTTGGCGCAGCTCACGCGCTATCCGATCAAGACGCGGCTCTCGCTGTCGGGCCCGATGATCGTCGCGCGGGACTCAGCGCATGCGAAATTGCGCGAGCGGCTCGAAAGCGGGCAGGGGCTGCCCGACTACATCAAGAACCATCCGGTGTATTACGCCGGGCCGGCGAAAACGCCGGAGGGTTACGCGTCCGGCGCGTTCGGCCCGACCACGGCCGGGCGCATGGATTCGTTCGTCGATGCATTCCAGGCGGCGGGCGGCTCGATGGTGATGGTGGCGAAGGGCAATCGCGCGGCCGCCGTGCGCGAGGCGTGCAAGAAGCACGGCGGATTTTATCTCGCGAGCATCGGCGGCTCGGCGGCGAACCTGGCCGAGCACTGCATCACGAAGGTCGAGGTGCTGGAATATCCCGAGCTCGGCATGGAGGCGATCTGGCGCATCGAGGTTCGGGATTTCCCCGCCTTCATCGTGATCGACGACAAGGGGAACGATTTCTTCAAGGAACTGAATCTGGGTTGAGCGCGCCGTGATGCGCTTTCGCATCGAAGTGAACACGCTCGACGGCAAGCTCGCCTATGAGCGCGACAGCGTGGCCGATGCGCTGGCGGTCGCCGAGGGCGCCAGGGTGAGCCTTGGCGTCACGATCACCGACACCGAGACGAACCAGTCGTACAGCCGCGAAGAGTTTGCGAAGCGCTTTGGGCATTGACCCTGAAGGAGATAGACATGCTCGCGCGTCTTTCCGCTCTCATCCTGCTCGCATCCGGCACCATGGCGCTCGCACAGACTGTTCCGCCGCTTCCCGAACTGAAGTTCGCCGAGATCGGCGCGAAGCAGAATTACCTCGGCGATCGCTGGAGCTACATGGAGGCGGGACGCGCGGATGCGCCCGTGATCCTGCTGCTGCACGGCGTCGGCGCAAATTCGATGCACTGGCGCTTTCAGTTCGCCGGCCTCTCCGATGCGTTCCATGTGGTCGCGTGGAATGCGCCGGGCTACGTGCTTTCCGACGGCTTCAAGGCCGATTGGCCGAGCTGCAAGGATTACGCGGACGCGGTCGCGGATTTCATGGGCGCGCTGAAGCTCGACCGCGTCAATGTGGTCGGCAATTCGTTCGGCAGCCGCGTCGCGCAATGCTTCGCGATTGTCTATCCGGAGCGCGTCATTCGCCTTGCGATGACCGGCACCGGTGTCGGGCCGAAGGACATGAGCGAGGAAGAGAAGCAGAAGGTCGTCGCGGCGCGCGAGGCGCAGATCGCGAAGGGCGGCTACGGCTTCGGCGCGCGCGTCGATGCGCTGCTCGCGAAGAACGCGTCGCCGGAAACCAAGGCGCTGGTCGCCGATGTGCTGCGCGCCACCAATCCGCGCGGCTTCATGCATGGCGTGAAGCTCGGCATGGTCGATGGCTACGATCCCGAGACGGTCGCCGCCAAGGTGACAGCGCCTGTGCTGATGATCTCCGGGATCGAGGATCGGGTGAATCCGATCGACAAGAATGCCGCGGTGCTCGCCAGGGCGATGCCCAAGGCGCGGCTCGAAATCCTGCAAGGGGCAGGGCATCTGCCCGAGGTCGAGCAGCCCGACAAGGTCAACGCGCTGCTGCGTGCGTTCTTCGTGGAGTGAAACCACGCGCGTCAATGTGCGTTGGCATTCATGGTCGCTAAATCCCGCAAGCCGCCCTGGAAGAAGAAAAATCCGCGCAAGAAGGCGGGACGGACTTCGCGCAAACTCACAGCCGCGCAGAAAACGGCCGCGAAGTCTCGCGCCAAGCGCGCCGGCCGGCGTTATCCCAATCTGGTCGACAACATGTGGGCGTCGCAGCGCGTGAAGGCATCGTAGCGCGCGTTTGCGTTCCAGTGCCGAGGGTGCAACGGTCCGGCCTCAATACTGGGGGCTGAGCATGCGGATTTCGATTGCAGTAATTTCGCTTCTGATTGTCTGCGGGTTAGCCACGACCCGACCAGCCACCGCTGCAGATGGTCCTCCCGCCTGGGCATATCCGCTCAACAATCCTGACTACAAGCCACCCGTCGACGACGGAAAGCCGGTGCGCGTCCCGGACAGCACGGCGGGGTACACGTGGGGCCAGTTACGCGATCGTTTTATCGCACCCATCTGGCACCCTGGAGATCACACCGCTCTCCCGGAGGTCGTTGCCGGCGGACGCAAGCCCGGGGTGTTCGCGTGCGGCTATTGTCACCGGGAAATCGGAACGGGTGGCCCGGAGAACTCCGACCTTGCCGGGCTGCCGAAAGGCTACATCATGCGGCAAATGGCGGACTTCAAGAGCGGTGCGCGCACGACCAGCGTCCCGAGCCGACTTCCTGCGAAGCTCATGCTTGAGCTTTCCAAGCCAATCAATGACGCCGAAATCGAATCCGCGGCCGCGTACTTCTCGTCATTACAGCCGCGCAAGCGCATCAAGGTGATCGAGGGCGACACAGCGCCGAAGGCCTACGTGGCGGGCCTGCTTTGGGCCGCGGCGGAGAGCGGCGAGCGCGAGCCGATGGGGGCGCGGATCGTGGAGGTCCCGGACGACCTAACGAACTTCGAGAGCCGCGACCATCGGGCGACTTTCACGGCCTATGTGCCCGCCGGGAGCCTCGCAAAAGGTGAGGCGCTGGTGATGACCGGTGGCTCGGGCAAGACGACTCAATGCACGTTGTGCCATGGCGCCGATCTGAAGGGGCTTGGACCCATCCCGAGCATTTCGGGTCGCTCCCCCAGCTACATGTTCCGGCAGCTCTACGACTTCCAGCACGGCGCGCGGACGGGCGAATGGAGCCCGCTGATGGCACAGGTGGTCGCCAATCTTGACGAGCAGGACATGCTCGCGATCGTGGCGTTCATTGCATCCCGCGATCCCTGAGGAGCGCGGGCTTCGTCACCGCGTTCGCGACTGCGCTGACTCTCGCCCTCACGCCCGGTGCTGTCCCGCAAACGCCGGTGCGACCTCGCGCATGAAGCGGTCCATCTCCTCCTTCACCTGCGCGTGCGGTTTCAGCCCGACATTGAAATAGAGGATCACCTCGGCGAAGCCCGCCGCCTCGACCTTCTTCAGTGTGTCGATCATGCTCTGCGATGAGCCGAGCAACACGGAGTTTTCCGTCAGGTCCTCCGGCTTCACGTTCTGCAGCCGCGCCACCATGTCGATGAAGTAGCGATAGCTCGGTGGCGCGGTTTTCGGGTCGCCCGGAAACGCGGGTATCACACATTCGCGGTAATAGCGGATCTGGCGCGCGCGCTGCGCCGCCTCCTGCGCGGCGTTGTCGGCGAAGTGCGTGAAGTAGCTGCACATCAGCCGGCCGGGCCTGGTGCCGAACTTCGCGCAGCTTGCGTGATAAAGCTCCGCCACCTGTTTGAGCCCGCCAAAACTCATCGCGGCGGCGAACGGCGCGACGATCAGCCCGCAGCCGAGCCGCGCCGCAAGCTCGATCGAGGGTTTGGAGAACGACGCGACGTAAGCCGGCAGCGGCTGCTGCACCGGCTTCGGCGTGATGCGCACGTCATCGAACTGATAGTGCTTGCCGTGATGCGAAATGCGGTCCTCGGCGGCCCACAGGGTTCGCACGAGCTCCATGCCCTCTTCGAAAATGCCCTGGTTGTCGGAGAAATCGACCTTGAACGGCAGGTATTCGCGCGCGTCGTAGCCGCGCCCGGCCGCGAAATCGACGCGCCCGTTCGAGAGCAGGTCGAGCGTCGCCCATTGCTCGGCGACGCGGATCGGATGATGCAGCGGCAGCACCGTGACGGCCGGCGCGAGGCGGATGTTTTTCGTGCGCGCCGCGATATAGGCGAGCACGAGATCGGGGCAGGAGAGCACGCCGAGCGAGTTGAAATGATGCTCGCCGATCCATGCCGAACTCATGCCGAGCGTGTCGGCATAGATCGCCTCGTCGGTGATCTCGGCGACGAACTGGTTCGGCGTGCGCGTGTTGTTGTCGTAGTGATTGTCGCTCAGCGTGAAATAGCCGAAGTCCATGCGTTTCCCCGGTGTTTCGGAGAGCTTACGGGTGCGTTCGCCTGGCGGCAAACGATGCCTCCGCCCGGTTTCGTGATTTGACGGCGTGACCCGATCTCCGCACCATCGGCGCAATCTGGGATTGATCGGGGCTGAGCATGCAAATTGGCAAGACCGCTGTCGGCGCGATCACGGGCGTGATCGCCTTCATCGGCGGCGCCGCGTTCAAGAACACGTTCGATGCCTACTTCGGTTACCAGAAGCTGACGCTCGATCAGCATCGGCAAGTGCTCGATATCCTCAAGATGCACAACGATATCCGCAAGGCCGACAGCAGCGGCATCGCGACCAAATATGTTCTGGTCATGGGCGAGACCAATGTGCTTCCGCCTGATGTCGCAAAAAAGATCGCTGAATTCCTCGCCGAGGACACACCGGGCGCCGAGGCAAAGGCTGCCGTTGCAGCCGCCACGATCAAGGTCGCCGACAGTGGCCCGCCACCACCGCCACCGCCGCCGCCGCTGCCAGGGGCGCCTGTCGCGGTCGGCGGGCGGCTGTTCGTGCAGATATCGGCAGAGACGCAGCGCAGCCTGTTCGATCCGGTGCGCCAGTCGCTCGCGACGGCGTTTCCCAATCTCACGGTGCCGCCGCTGGAAGTGCGCGACGACTACAAGGGCGGAACGGAATTGCGCTATTTCCTTCCCGACGATGCAGCGGCCGCACAACAGGTGCTCGGCGAATTGCGCGCGAGACTCGGGAGCGTGCGTTGCGCGCGTGTGCGCGGCTACAACAAGCAGGGGGTGCGCTCCGGCTTGTTTGAGTTGTGGGTCGGCCCCGGCGCTGCGGCGGGGACGGATTCCGCAACGACGCCGTGCTCTTCCTGATGCGTTTCAGCGGCCAAGGTGCGCGGCGAGGAACGCGCGCATCTCGGCAGTCGAACGCGCCGCCGCATCGGCGTCGTATTTGAGACGGTGGCCGAAGATCGTCACACCGTCTCCGACGGCTGCGACGTCGAACGCGTGATGAACGCCGGGATAGACGATGAATTTCACCGGCGCGCCGCGACCCGCGCGCCGCGCCATCCAACGCTCGCAGTCCTTCACGGGCGACCAGTCGTCGGCATCGCCAGTCATGACAAGCGTCGGGATCGACACTTCGTCGGCCGCAACGCCGCAATAGGGATAGAACGCGACGACCGCCTTGTAGACGAGCCCTTCCGAAACGTCGAAGACGTCTGGCGGCGACGAGGCGACTTGCAGTCCGGCGATGCCGCCCTGCGACCGGCCGAGAAGCGCGATGCGCTGCGGATCGACGAAGGGCAGCTGCGCCAGGTATGCGAGCGCACCGATCGCGTCGGCATGCCGGTCCGGCATTGGATTGTCGCAGGTCTGCTTGATGCCGCGCGTCGCGTAGCTGTCGACGACGAGCACGACGTATCCCCAGCCGGTGAACTGCGCGGCATCGGCCGCGCGCGATGCTGGCCGCAACCCCGAGCAGCCGTGCAGAACCACGATGGCGGGGAAGGGGCCCGGTCCATCAGGCCTGGAAAGCCACGCCTCGATCGCTTCGCCCGGCTTTGATGTGAGGGTTTCTCCGCGCTCGCGCGCGAGCCGCTGCTGCAGTTCGCCGACGCGGTAGTGCGCGCTCTCGATCGTCACGCGCTCCTCGGCGCGCGCGACCTGCGCGCAAATCATGAGCGCGAAGACCCAGCAAGCCTGGATTGCTTTGCCCATGGAACTGTTGCTCCGGCGACGCGGCGTGGAATGATTTTACGCCGGAGGGTGCGATACGGCCACACGCACGTGGTACGCGCCCGCGGGATCGCCTAAAAGCGCGGCGCCGGAGCATTGGAGCATTCGCATGCGGATCCTGGGACCTTCCGCGGTGGCCGCGGCCATCGCAATGCTCGGCGTGGCGCAGGCCCATGCGGCATGCCGCGACGACCTGATCAAGGCCGATCAGGATTTCAGCGCGACGCGCACGGCGCTGCAGGCGGCCGCGAACGCCGCCGCGCCGGTCAAGTGCGCCGCCTACCGGCGCCACGTCGCCTCGCTCACGCAGGTCGGAAAGGTGTTCGCCCGCTGCGACGGCAGCGCCGAGAAGGCGAAGAACGCTGCGCAGACGAACGCAGCGCTGGCGGACTTCAGGAAGCAGATGAACGAGACCTGCAAGAAATAAAAAGGCTGCGTCACGGCAGGGCGCGGGGCCCGATACGGGACGCAGCTTTGAACGAGGCCGTCGCGGTTACCTGCGCGAACGGTTGTTTGTCACGAGCCGCCGCCGAACGACGGCATGCCCGCCTTGTCGAACATCTTGCCGGCGTTGACCATGTAGAGCTGGCCGCCCTGCATCACGAACACCGTGCCGTGCGGCACCTTTTTGGCGCTCTTCATCAGCATCGCCATGCCTTTGTCGCCGACCGTCATGCGCACCATCTTGCCGTCCATCATGACGATGTAGGCCGAATGCTCGCGGATATCCCACGGCTCGAGGTTCTGGGCCGACGCATGGGACAGCAGCGCCAGCGATGTCACGCCGGCGGCGATCGCGGTTTTCATGAAAGACATTTGTCACTCCTCTGTGGGGTCAATTCACCGTCCCGGGGGCGGAACGGTCGATGCACAGGGAACAAGGTTCGATGTGTTCGCGGAAATGCCGAGTTTGCATGGGATCGATAGAGCCGCGCTATTGTGACGTGGCGGGAAACGCGACGGCCTATTTTAAGGGGCGCGGGAAACGCTGCGCCTGGCGCTTCACTCCCTCGACATGGCTGTAGGCCTGTTCGAGGAACGGCTTCACCGTCTGCCCGAGCGTGGTGAGATGCGTGTTGGCACCCTCGCGGTGAAACAGCGCGCCGCCCAGTTCGGTTTCCAGCGCCGTAATGGCGCGCGTGAAGGAGGATTGCGCCACCGCGCAACGCTCCGCCGCGCGGGTGAGGTTCAACTCGCGGCACAGCGCGAGAAAATAGCGGATCTGGTGCAATTCCATCGGCCTGCTCGCACGGCGGCCAAGAGACAATGCGGCGGCCGCGTTGCGAAATGCCGAGTTGGTATTGGATCGATAGCGAAGGCGTATTGATGCCCGGGCTGTTCCCGTCTTGCGTTTCAGGACGAGGGCGCGGCACGCGCCTCCTGCACGGCAAGCGCCGGATGGCCGACCCAGCGCACGCGCATTGCCTCCTGCATCAGCGCGCCGACGCCGGGCGAGTGCGGGCGCCCGCGTACGGTGACGAGCGTGACCTCGCGCCAGATCTCCGGCTCGATCAGCGCGCGCGCCACCACACCCGGATGAGCGACCGAGAGCGATGGCATGAACGCGTAGCCCAGCCCCGCCGCCGCCATCGCCAGAATCCAGTCGTCGCGCTCGCTCTGGTAGACGGTCGGCCCGCCGATGCCCTGCGCGTCGAACACCGCATCGGCGGCCGGGCCCATCTCGCAATTGACGCGCGCGAGATAGTGCTCGCCGTCGAGGTCCTTGACGCGGATCGCGTCGAGGGCGGCGAGCCGGTGCGTCGGCTGAAGCACGATCTTGAACTGCTCGCGATAGAGCGGCATCTGATGCAGCCGGTCGTCCGTGGCAAGATCCGGCAACGCATAGACCGCAACGTCCAGCGCGCCCGCGACCAGCCGCTCCTGCAGGGCGGGTGCGGCCTCGTCGATGATCTGTAGCTCGATGCCCGGGTGGCGCATGCGCACCGCGGCGACCAGATCGAGCAGCAGCGTCGGCGCGATCGTGCACATCAGGCCAAGCCGCAACGGGGTCTTCTGCAGGCGGAGGAATTCCTGCGCCTCGCGCTTGGCCTGCTCCGCCCGGTTATAGACCTGCTCCAGGTAGGGCTGGAGCGTGCGCCCCAACTCCGAGAGATGCGTGTTGGCGCGCTCGCGATGAAACAGCGCGCCGCCCATTTCCTCTTCGAGCTGCTTGATGGCGCGGGTGAGCGAAGGCTGCGCCACATGACAGCGCTCGGCCGCACGCGTGAAGTTCAGCTCCTCGCACAGCGCGAGGAAATAGCGCACCTGATGCATTTCCATGCGCGGATCCCCGGCGCAGACATAGCGCGCGAGGCCGATACAGGGAAATCAAGCCCGGGCGACGAAAGGGAGGCTGACGCTCGCGAAACCGTGACCCGGCCGGGGATGGCCTCAGGCGGCCTCGACCATCTCGATGCTGGCGGCCTGCGCGATCGCGCGCCAGTGCAGCGCAAGGCGGATAAAGGGCTCGCGATGCTCGCGGCCGCGCGCGCGGGCGAGCAGGAGCGCAATTTTCAGCTGGTCGCGGCAAAAATCACGGCTCGGCATAGGCTGACCATACACGCCTGGGGCGAGCGTGTTTATTCGGGCAATTCCGTAGGCGTGCCGCCGTGGTTGACGCTTCGATAAGATTCTTCGCGACTGCAACATGCCGAATTTGCTCATGGGGCGCCGAGCGCCGGGAATTTGCCGCCGGCTGGGGATCGCCTTGCCGGGGGCGCGGGGTGGAGCGGGGGCAGACACAAGCCTACGGTATGCGCGATAACACCCGGCGGCCGACAAAGACCGCCCCACCGGCCACCATCACTGCAGCCACGGCGTAAATCCATCCGAGCATGTCACCTCGGATGAGATAAACGATCGCCGTCATCACGAATACGCCCGCCATGAAGCCCATGGATACGAGGGCAATCAGATCGCTCTTGATGCGGCTTCGCAGGCTGGGCGCGCCATCGCTCATGGGCTTTTGTGCCACGTCGCTTCAAAAGGCGCCACTCAGGTCAGCGCCAATCAGGGCGGTTTTGGATCGTCCCGTCGCGTCGCGTCCATGCTGTCTGCGAGTTGATCGTATTCACTGGCGAGCCTGAGCCAGCGCGACACGTCCTCGCCCTTGGCCTTGCTGGCTTCGGCACGCAGGCGATCCGCCTCGGTGCGATAGAACTCTGACGTTGGCATTTGACCCTCCACGCCGTCAGGGGAGGGAAGTGGCGAGAGGGAATTACGTTCCGGCGCTGCGAGGAAGTCGGCAGACCAGTCGGCCGCCATCCCATAGTTCGACATCGTGGCCGTTAACCGCCTGCTGGGCTTTCTCAAGAGCCTCGTTTTCTTCGGCGCACTCAACGATGGTGGCCGGGCCGAGAATGTTCCCGTCCGTGGTCATTCTATAAATGCGATATTGGGGCATAGCGACCTCCCGTACAGGCGGGAGCGCTACAGCGTCTCTCAGTCACCCGCGCCTAGTGAAGGGCTGTGCCGGTGATGACGCTAATGTATGCCTGCTTGCAGAAGAATCGAGCGGCTTATTACTCAGGGTACGCATTGTCGTTGCGGACTCGAACTCTTATGTGACTATCAGGTCTCCGCAACAGGCGCTTTTCGGCGCGTCCAGTTCCCATGTCGCGGTCTCAGCCCCTCCGAGAGGGCACGGGAGACCGCGATGACGACGGCATTGGCAAATCGCCTTTTGAGTTCTCTGTCTCCCAAAGATCGTATTGCGCTCGGCCCTCACCTCAAGCCCTTCACGATGGTACAGGGCACGGTTCTGCATCCTGCCGGAAAAGCTATCACGCGGGTCTATTTTCCGCTGAGTGGCATGGTGTCCCTGCTCACCGTCATGCGATCGGGACAGCAGATCGAGACTGCGATTGTGGGACACGCGGGCGTGGTCGGTGCGTCGATCGGATCGCACGGCTTGTACGCGTTCGGCCAGGCGACGGTGCAAATCGCGGGGGAGGCGTTGCAGATCGGAAGCCGGCCTTTTCTGAACGCCGTCAACGCCAATGGAGCGCTCCGCACAGCCGTCAATCGTTTCCAATCCGTGATCCTGATGCAGGCCCAGCAATCGGCCGCGTGTCACGCTCTGCATGCCGTGGAAGCGCGACTGTGCCGCTGGCTTTTGCAGTCACGCGACGCGATCGAACTCCGACGAGATCGTGCTCACGCAGGAGTTTCTCTCGCAGATGCTCGGCGTGCGGCGCAGCGCGGTATCGATCGCTGCCAGCAAATTGCAGGACGCCGGATGGATCAAATACGCACGGGGCAAGATCGAGATTTTGGACGACAAGGCGCTGGCGAGGCACTCTTGCGAATGTTACGGCAGTATCCGCGCATATCTTGCCCAGCTTTAGTTTCCCGCCGTTTTGCCGGCACGCAAACAGGCGCCAGCCCTTCCCACTCGGTTGATTGCGGACCAGTAGTGCGCCCCGACGCGACCGGGGGGCTGGCCGCGTCGGGGAACTCCTTGAGCCATGCAAACGAATGCCAGCCCAAGGTACTCGGATCTCACTCGACTTTGACGCGGACCTTCGTGGGGTTCACGATTTGCAATCCCCTTCAACGAGGCTTTCACGCCTGAGTGGTCAGCTTGGTTCATCAGCCTCGAACCTTTACTGCGCTTTGAGGTTGGTCGCAGTTCTCGGGGGTGGCATCCGCCATCAGCCCTAATTTCTTCATACGGGCATAAATTGCGTACCGCGTTCGCCGAAGGCGCACCGACATGGCACGACGCGAGGCACCGCGAACTGCCAGCGCTCTCAATGTCGCCTCGTCCTCGGACGTCCAAGGTCGGATGATTTTCTCGCGGATCATGCTCGGTCCTTAACGGTTGACGACCTTGCAAGCCTTTTCGCTCGAGGTCGCATCGCGCATCTAAAAGGGAAAATGAGGCGACCTAGGCGTTCACGAGAGACTCCGCCATCACACGCATGTGCAGAGCCGCAGCATCGATGATGCCGGTGCGAGCAAGATCGATGATCCGTGTCGCGAGAACATCTCGGTCAAGTTCGTCGCGCGGGAAAATATGAAGATCTGCGCACGCCAACTCGAATGCCGTTGCCATGGCATGGATGTCTTCAGGTTCGAATACAGATTGGGCGAGACGCTGCATGGGCGGGCTCCTTGTCGCCTGCGGGGCGGGAGCACAACCAGTCTCTCAGCCACCGGCGCCTCGGGAAGGGCCGAGCCAGTGATGGAGTTAATGTACGGTCGCGGACATAGAAGTCGAGTGTGAAAAGACAGTGCGCGTCTATTTTTTGTCTCCAGCCATCCGCATTCGAGATGCGCCGGAACGACCCTTGTTGTCGCGACTTGATACAAAGTCAGCTGTGGCTGCTGGTGCGCGGAACTCTGCAGTGCCCGTGCTACGTTGCTGCAATTGGCGGGAAAGGCTCGGTCCTCGAGAGGGTGCCGGGTCTTTTTGCATTACCCACCAGCCTGGGTGGGCAAAAGCCGCCGACGTGGGCGGGCTAGTTAAGCTGAACCAAAAGCATATCGATCTTGCCGCAGGACGGGCACTGAAAGACACGACTGTCGTGGTCGGCGTGCGGGACGGGTGTGATGCGCGCGAGCGCGGATGGCGCGCCGCACTTTGAACATCGCGGGCGGTGTTCTTGAACCTGATCGGTTGGGCTAAATTCAGTCAGTGGCATCGCTGCTCTCCCTTACAGGCGGGAGCGCGACAGCGTCGTCTCTCAGTCATCCGGCGAACCTGGGGCATCGAGCCGAGCCGGTGATAACTGTTAACCTGTCACGGGCCGGGTTCGTTCCGCGAGTTTATGAGAGCGCATGCGTCCATGAAAGTCTCAGCGTATCCTCGACGGAGAAAGCATTCCGTCGCCTTCGGTTGCTTCAAATCTCAATGTGAAGAGCGTCCTGCCACCCCCATTGGGCGCATCCGTCACCCACATGCGCCAAGGTTCTCCGGACCACAGCGGATTGGCGGTTCCGTCTTTCAATATCTCGCCGCTATGCACGATTGCCATTTGGCGCGCGGACATCAAGTCAGGTAATTCAATGCCTTGATCGTCAAGAACATGACGTCCATCGTGGACGTGGTAAAAGTATCGAGGCATGGGGTGCTCCCTTGGCTGAGGCGGGAGCGCGGTCGCGTCTCTCAGCCACCGACGCCTACGGACAAGCCGAAGCCGGTGATGCGGCTACAACGCACGAATGAAACAAAAAGGACCACCCTCATTTCAAAAGGGGCCGGCGACCATCAATAGGGGCCAGTACCCATATGACGAGGCCCCAAGGGGGGATCTACTTGCGCCGAGGAAGTCGGCATACGAGCCGGCCTCCGTCCCAAAGCTCGACATCATGGCCGTCAACGGCCTGCTGTGCTTTCTCGAGAGCCTCGTTTTCTTCGGCGCACTCAACGATGGTGGCCGGGCCGAGAATGTTCCCGTCCTTGGTCATTCTATAAATGCGGTATTCGGGCATCGCTGGTCTCCCGTACAGGCGGGAGCGCTACAGCGTCTCTCAGTCAACCGGCGCCTATGGAAGGGCCGAGCCGGTGATGGGGTGATTATACGCCGACGAACGGGCCGAGCGTGAGTTAAATCGCATCCATACGGTGGTGGATTCTTACCTGAAGAACACCATCAAGACCGGAATGAATATCAGCAGCAGGACCCCCAGCGTGATCAGGTCGCCGACGGCGAAGCCGAACCGCGTCAACGCGTCTTGCGGATACGGGAAATAGGGATGGTCGCTGAGGTTCATGAAGGACCTGCCTGCGGCAGCCTGACGCACCCGCTCCCAGTCGTCAACTTTCGAAAATGGGCCACGTCGGTTCTTGAAGGGGACCACCGGGGCAGGACCGTGCTGTCCGAATTAGCAGTCGCTTCGGAATTTAGGACACTCACGCACGCATCCAGAAATCGGGTGGGTAAATCGGGTCGGTAAATGCCGGAAATGCGCCGAGCGTGCCCCGTCGCCTCAAAAGGCATGGAGCATGTCATGGCCCTTCGCATCTTCGACCACCTGTTCGTCAACCACGGCTGGCACGCGCCGAGCGGCATTCAAACACCGAAGGCGCGCGTCTCGACGAGAGGTGAAAGCTCGGCGGTCGAAGTCCCGGCTGCGGAGCGAGCAGAGATCGAGAGGCGGTCCTTGGTTGCCCGGCTCACCTATCGGTGCAGACTGGATCCAACGATATGCCGCGCAACGCGGCTCTTGCTGGCCGATCCAGCCGTGTCACTTCAGCAGATGGCCATAGAGCTTGGCGTCAGCGAAGCTTACCTATCAAGAGGGCTGCGGACCGCGCTTGGAGTTACTGCTGTCCACCTTCAGTCACTCGGAAGGCGCGGCGTCGATCCGCTGCGGTCACAATCGGATCAATTGGTTGCGTAGCGAGCTCGGCGTCAGTTCGTCAATCGACCACACGTGCGCCACGTAGGCCCACCCATCGCATTCGATCCGGTGAACGCGTCCGCAAGGTCTGGCGGGCAACCATGGCGTCCCCGCCGTCGCGCTCAACATCGCTGATGAGGCCTCGGAGTTTCGATGCTGGCCTGAGCCGCAGCGATGTGTTGTTCCGTTTTGGCCAACAGAGTCCGAAGAGGTTCCATCTACCCCCCGTCCATAATTCGGGGAGATGGTATCGTCGGGCGGCAACCCGGGTGACCCTAGGAACCCTACGTAGGTTGGAAACTAGTCCGGCTCGCCCGATTGAGTTCGCGGCCCTCAAGCGTTTCTCGTGATCGGCATACATCGCATTGGTAGGTGCGAAACACGTGGGCGATGTCCGCCGCGTCGTGCTTGGTATGGATCAAAAAATTGGCCCGCCACACTTCTGACAGAGCGGAAGCAGAAACGGTTCGAAGCGTGGTGCCGCAGTAGCCATTGGCTTTTTTCCCGGCAGCTTTCGCTGATTCGCTAAACTACGCACAAAACTTGGTAATTGTCGGTCCGGCACCGGACATATGAAAAGGGACCACCCTTCATTTCAAATGGGACCAGCGACCATCGAAAGGGGCCAGTACCCGGGGGCGCGGTACTGGCCTAATTAGGACAGTCGACCCGACAAACTAGGACACTCGGCCGCACTAGTCGCCTTCTTCGCCCTCTGCGGCCAAGCTCCAGTATCCGCCGATGGCAATGACAGACCCGGCCTGATTGGCAGCCCGGAATTTGTAAGTTCGGTGTTGGCCAAACAAGTTAGGACACCACCGGGGGCGCGCCAAGAACATATTGCGAACGGAGAACAAATAGTGTACGGTGGCCTTTGTCGGTTTTGCCGGCCCGGGAGAGCGGTTTGTCCGCCCCCCAAATCTCAGGCCATATGGAGCATCACATGAGCCCTGCCGCCCTGCGTGTTGTCGAAAGTTCGTCCATGGATAAGTCGAAAGCTCTGGATGCCGCGCTGACGCAGATCGAGCGCGCGTTCGGCAAGGGCTCGATCATGAAGCTCGGCAAGAACGACAAGTCGATGGACATCGACACGGTCTCGACCGGCTCGCTCGGGCTCGACATCGGGCTGGGCGTCGGCGGACTGCCGCGCGGGCGCGTGGTCGAAATCTACGGTCCGGAATCCTCCGGCAAGACCACGCTGGCGCTGCATTGCCTCGCCGAGGCGCAGAAGAAGGGCGGCATCTGCGCCTTCATCGATGCCGAGCATGCGCTCGATCCGATCTATGCGCGCAAGCTCGGCGTGAAGGTCGATGACCTTTTGATCTCGCAGCCCGATCACGGCGAGCAGGCGCTGGAAATCGCCGACACGCTGGTGCGCTCCGGCGCGATCGATGTGCTGGTGATCGACTCGGTCGCAGCGCTGGTGCCGCGCGCCGAACTCGAAGGCGAGATGGGCGACAGCCAGCCCGGCCTGCAGGCGCGGCTCATGTCTCAGGCCCTGCGTAAGCTCACCGCCACCATCAACAAGTCGAACACGATGGTGATCTTCATCAACCAGATCCGCATGAAGATCGGCGTGATGTACGGCTCGCCCGAGACCACCACCGGCGGCCATGCGCTCAAATTCTACGCCTCGGTGCGCCTCGACATCCGCCGCATTGGCGCGATCAAGGAGCGCGAGGAGGTGATCGGCAACCAGACGCGCGTGAAGGTGGTGAAGAACAAGCTCGCGCCGCCGTTCAAGGTGGTCGAGTTCGACATCATGTATGGCGAGGGCATCTCCAAGATGGGCGAGATCATCGATCTCGGCGTCAAGGCCGGCGTGGTGGAGAAATCCGGCTCGTGGTTCTCTTATGACAGCCAGCGCATCGGGCAGGGGCGCGAGAACGCGAAAGCCTTCCTGAAGAACAATCCCGACATGGCGGCCGCGATCGAGGTCGCGATCCGGGCGAATTCCGGCCTGATCGCCGAGAAGATCCTGGCCGGCGAAAAAGAAGACGAGGACGACGACGAGGAGGCGTAAACCCCTCGCACGCCCGTACGGCTTTCCCTCTCCCCGTGAAACGGGGAGAGCGTGCCGAGCGCATGCGAGGCGGGGGGCGGCTTCATCCTTTGAATTTTCGTTATGGCCGGGCATAGCCCGCGAAGACGGGCGTGACGCCCTGATGCCCGGCCAGTCACGTTTTCATAAAGCCGGGCATAACCGGTGCTTCCTAGACTTCCCGCACCCCCGCCGCTAAATAAGCCCTTGGAAAACAGTCACTAATGACTGACCGGCGGAAGCGCCGGTAAAGCGGGGCGGGCGGCGGGTCGGTATGAGCGGCGTCAACGAAATCCGGTCGAGTTTCCTCGACTACTTTGTGAAGAACGGCCACGAAGCCGTTCCGTCCTCTCCGCTCGTGCCGCGCAACGATCCGACCTTGATGTTCACCAATGCCGGGATGGTGCAGTTCAAGAACGTCTTCACCGGCCTGGAAAAGCGCCCCTACCAGCGCGCCGCGACGGCGCAGAAATGCGTGCGCGCGGGCGGCAAGCACAACGACCTCGACAATGTCGGCTACACGGCGCGCCACCACACCTTCTTCGAGATGCTCGGCAACTTCTCGTTCGGCGACTACTTCAAGGAGCGCGCGATCGAGCTCGCCTGGAATCTGGTCACGAAAGAGTTCGGGCTGCCGAAGGAAAAGCTGACCGCCACCGTCTATATCGACGACGATCAGGCCTTCGACCTGTGGAAGAAGATTGCGGGGCTGCCCGAAAGTCGCATCATCCGCATCGCGGGCTCCGACAATTTCTGGGCGATGGGTGACACAGGTCCGTGCGGCCCGTGCTCGGAGATTTTCTACGACCACGGCGACAAGATTCCCGGTGGCCCGCCCGGTTCGCCGGACGCCGACGGCGACCGCTTCATCGAGATCTGGAATCTCGTGTTCATGCAGTACGAGCAGCTGCCAGGCGGGCAGCGCATCGATCTGCCGAAGCCCTCGATCGACACCGGCATGGGGCTCGAGCGCGTAGCCGCTGTGATGCAGGGCGTGCACGACAATTACGACATCGATCTGTTTCGCGCGCTGATCCGCGCGGTCGCGGAGAACACGGGTGCGGCGCGCGACGAGGGGCAGCGCGCCTCGCAACGCGTCATCGCGGACCATTTGCGCGCATCCTCGTTCCTGATCGCGGACGGCGTGCTGCCCTCGAACGAAGGCCGCGGCTATGTGCTGCGGCGGATCATGCGCCGCGCGATGCGCCACGCCGAGCTGCTCGGCGCGCGCGAGCCGGTGATGTGGAAGCTGGTGCCGGCGCTCACCCGCGAGATGGGGCAGGCGTATCCGGAGCTGCTGCGCGCCGAGGCGCTGATCACCGAAACGCTGAAGCTCGAAGAGACCCGCTTCCGCAAGACGCTGGAGCGCGGCCTCACGATCCTCGACGAAGCGTCGAAGTCGCTGAAGAAGGGCGACATGTTCGATGGCGAGACCGCGTTCACGCTTTACGACACCTACGGCTTTCCGCTCGACCTGACGCAGGACGCGCTGCGCGCGCGCGGCATCGGTGTCGATATTTCCTCGTTCACCGATGCGATGGAACAGCAGAAGGCCAAGGCGCGTGCCTCATGGGCCGGCTCGGGCGACACGGCAGCGGAGACGATCTGGTTTCCGCTGCGCGAAAAACTCGGCGCGACCGAATTTCTCGGCTACGACACCGAGCGCGCCGAGGGCGTCGTCACCGCGCTGGTGCGCGACGGCAAGGAGATCGCCGAGCTGAAGGCCGGCGAGTTCGGGTCAGGTGGTGCTGAACCAGACGCCGTTCTATGGCGAGTCCGGCGGTCAGGTCGGCGACACCGGCACGATGAGCGCGGACGGCGTGCGCGTGCGCGTCACCGATACGCAGAAGCGCGCGGGCGACCTGTTCGTCCATGCGGTCACGGTCGAGCTGGGCGCGCTCAAGGCCGGCTCGGCGCTCGCCCTTGACGTCGATCACGCGCGGCGCCGCGACATCCGCCGCAATCATTCGGCGACGCACCTGCTGCACGAGGCGCTGCGCCAGGTGCTCGGCGATCACGTCGCGCAGAAAGGCTCGATGGTCGCGCCGGACCGGCTGCGCTTCGACTTCTCGCATCCCAAGCCAATGACCACGGAAGAGATCGAGAAGGTCGAGGATATCGCCAACGATTTCGTGCTGCAGAATTCGCCCGTCACAACGCGCCTCATGGCGCTCGACGACGCGCGCACGTCCGGCGCGCGGGCGCTGTTCGGGGAGAAATACGGGGACGAGGTGCGCGTGGTCGCGATGGGCGAGGGGAGCGGCAACACGCTCGGCTGGTCGGTCGAGCTGTGCGGCGGCACGCATGTGCGGCGCACCGGCGACATCGGGCTGATCTCCGGCGTGACCGACGCGGGAGTCGCCGCCGGCGTGCGGCGTATCGAGGCGCTGACCGGCCGCGCCGCGCGCAAGGCTGCGAACCATACGATCAGGCTTGCCAAGGACGTGGCGGCGGAAATGAAGGCGCCGCTTGAGGAGATGCCAGCGCGCATCGGCGCGCTGATCGACGAACGGCGCAAGCTGGAGCGTGATCTCGCCGACGCGCGCAAGAAGCTTGCGATGGGCGGCGGCGCCAAAGGTGACGGCGCCGCGAGCGGCGTGCAGATGGTCGGTGACGTCAAGCTGATGGCGCGCGCCGTCGAGGGTATCGACATCAAGGACCTGAAAGGCCTCGCCGACGAGGGCAAGAAGCAGCTCGGCTCCGGCGTCGTCGCGCTGGTCGGCGTCACCGGCGAGGGCAAGGCCGGCATCGTGGTCGGCGTCACAAACGATCTCACCGCGCGCTTCAACGCGGTCGACCTGGTCAAGAAAGGCGCCGAGGCGCTCGGCGGCAAGGGCGGTGGTGGACGGCCCGACATGGCGCAGGCCGGCGGCCCGGACGGCGCAAAGGCTGACGCCGCGCTCGCTGCGATCGTCTCTGCGCTCGGCGGCTAAATTCTCGGCTGCGATCCCGGATCGGGAATGGCGCGCGCCGCGACCAGCCTGTGCCAGATGAACAGCACGACGACGGCGCCGATGGTCGCGGTGACAAAGCCGGCACCTTGATCCGGCCGGTACCACCCGAACATCTGGCCGATGAAGGTCGCCAGGAATGCGCCCGCTATTCCGAGCACTACGGTCAGCACAAAGCCGGTCGGATTGTTCGAGCCGGGCGCGAGCCAGCGCGCGACCAGTCCGGCAACGAGGCCGACGACAATAATCCAGAGCATAAGATCATTCCTTCGAGGGTGACGGCTCAAAGCATCGAGGACATTTCGTGTCCGGACGGGACGCGGCCATTTGGTGTGATGTGGTCGATGGCGCCGGGCAGTTGCTTGCTCAGCGTGTTCAGCAATTCCTCGACCGGCAGGCCGGTCTGCTGCGCGAGATGGTGGAGGGTATCGGGATCGAGCGCGCGCTGAAGATCCTGCGGGGAGATCGCCTTGTTCTCGCCGGTGCCGACCCACGACTTGGTGACGTCTCCGAGTCCGTTCTGTTCGAGCTTCTGCAGCAAGTCCTGAAGTCCGCCGTTGAGCATGCTCCCGCCGGCGGAGCCTGCGAGAAGTCCGCCCAGTCCGCCGAGACCACCTTGCAGCAGGGAGCCAAGGCCGCCGCCACCGCCGAGGAGGCCGCCGAGCCCGCCGGATGGCGCGGGCGCAGCCGGAGCGGCATTCGGCGCGGCTGCGCCTGGCGAGCCCGCACTCATCTTCTGATAGGCCTTGTAGGCAAGCAGGGCGAGCAAGCCCATCGTCACCGGCGACATGCCGCCCTTGCCGGGTTCGGTCTGGCCGCGCGGGCCGTTTTGCATTCCATTGAGAATGTCGAGCAGACCCATTGATGCCTCGCTTGCGGCTCTATAGCCGGGGATGAAAGGTCTCGATTGCCGGGATCGTGTGCGGCATTCGTATGTGCATACTATGGCGACACTGCCTTGAATAAGTCCATCCGGCAAAGCTACGGTCGCGCACGCGACATACACACAACAATCATTTGGAGAATTTGTCATGAGCATTTTCGGTAAGATCATGTCGGCGATTTTCGGATCGTCCCAGGCGCAGGCCGCTCCGGCCGGCGCTGCGCCAGCCGGCGGCGCGGGTGGTGCAAGTGCAGGCGCGGGTGGTGGCGGCGCGGGCGCCGCGCCCGCCCTGCCGCCGGGCGCGACGCCCTTGTCGGACGTCGATGTCGGCAACGTGCTCAGCGGGCTTGCGGCCAAGAACAAGGAAAAGCTCGACTGGAAAAAGTCGATCGTCGATCTGATGAAGCTGCTCGGTCTCGACAGCAGCCTTGGCGCACGCAAGGAGTTGGCCGGCGAGCTTGGCTATACCGGCGATACCAACGATTCAGCGTCGATGAATATCTGGCTGCACAAGCAGGTGATGCAGAAGCTCGCGGCCAATGGCGGCAATGTTCCGGACGATCTCAAGCACTGAACCAAGCATTGCGCTTGCGCGGCGAACAGGCCGCCGCCCGGCTGGCGCGTGATTTCGGTCACGCGCCAGAACATGGATGCACGGTTTGTCGTCCGCCGTTGCACCGATGACTCGCGCGCGGGCGAGTTGCTCGCGCTGACGCATGCTGCGTTCGGCGATCTGAATATCGATCCGCCGTCGAGCGTGCTCAAGGAGACCGAGGCCGATTTCAAAAAGCGTCTGGCGAGCGAAACGTGTTTCGTCGCCGAGGCCGACCGCGAGCTCATCGGCTCGGTGTTTTGCGCGCGGATGGATGACGGCGCGCTCTACATCGGCCGGCTCGCGGTACGACCCGGCTGGCGCAGGCGGGGGGTCGCGAGCGCACTGGTCAATGCCGCGAAAGACGAAGCCGTCCGGGTCGGCGCGCCGCGCATCGTGCTACGTGCCCGCATCGCGCTCGTGAGCAACGTGGCGCTGTTCCGCCGCCACGGCTTCGTCGTCACGGAAGAGCAGACGCACGAAGGCTTTTCGGCACCAACGTCCTACGAAATGGAATTGTCGCTTCTGCAGTAAATTGATCCTGCGCAACCGCTTTATCGCCGTTGGGATGATAATGTTCGCCGTTCGCCTGTCCGGCGAATTGGGAGACGGGATGCCGCACGTTCAGCGCTCCAGCGAACTGCGCCGCAGCGTCTATGAATTGCTCGAGCAGGGGCCGATCGGTGCGAGCCGCACGCGCGCGCTGAGCCGGATCGTCATCCTGCTTATCGTGGTCAATCTGGTCGCCGCTGCACTCGAATCCGTGCCCCATCTCGAAGCCGCATACGGCCGCTGGTTCGCCGCCATCGAGTGGCTCTCGCTGGTGATCTTTACGCTGGAATATCTGGCGCGGCTCTGGGTCGCCGCCGAGCACACGCCGGACCGTCATCTGCCGCCCGCGCGGGCGCGGCTCAGGTTCGCCTTCAGCGCGGGCGGCCTTGTCGATCTTTTCGCGGTCCTGCCGTTCTGGCTCGGACTCTTCCTCGACGTCGACCTGCGCTTCCTGCTCGTGTTCCGGATCGTGCGCTTCCTCAAGCTTGCGCGCTATTCGCCCGCGATGCGTTCGCTGATGGAGGCGCTCTACAACGAGCGCCGGGCGCTGTTTGGCTGCGTCGTAATCCTGATCGGCACGACGCTGGTCACCGCCACGCTGATGTATCTCGCCGAGCGCCATGTGCAGCCTGAGAAGCTCGGGACCGTGCCAGATGCCATGTGGTGGGCGATCGTGACGCTCGGCACCATCGGCTACGGCGACGTGGTGCCGATGACACCGCTCGGCAAGCTCATCGCCGCGGTCACGATCTTCTGCGGGCTGGTCATGGTGGCGTTGCCGGTCGGCATCATCGCGACCGCATTTTCCGAGATGATCCACCGCCGCGATTTCGTCGTCACCTGGGGCATGATCGCCAAGGTCCCGCTGTTCGCCGAACTGGAGGCCGGCGACATCGCCGATATCATGCGGTTATTGCGCGCGCAGACCGTCGAGCCGGGCGCGGTGATCACGCGGCGCGGGGATGCGGCGCACTCGATGTATTTCATCGCGGCCGGCGAGGTCGAGATCGCGCTGAAGGATTCAACCGTGCGGCTGGGCGCGGGGCATTTCTTCGGCGAGGTCGCGGTGCTGCGCCGCGCGCGCCGCTCCGCGACCGCAAGCGCGCTCACCCGGGCCAACCTGCTGGTGCTCGAGGCGAACGACCTTCACGCACTGATGGCGCGTGAGCCGCGCATCGCGGCGCGCATGAAGGAGGTGGTCGCCCAGCGGCTCGGCGCCGAGCGGGTGAGCGAGCGCGGCGATATCGTCACGGAGGAACTCGAAGGCGGCGAGGCCTAGGTGCGTTACTTTTTCAGGAACACGTAGTCGGCCGCATAGGGCTCGCTGTGCAACGCGCCGGCCTTCTCGCACGGCCCCTCATGGCGGCCGCCGACAGTGTTGATGCGTTGCACTGTCGTCACGCCCGAGAGTGCGCCGCTGCCCTTGCTCGCCACGACATCGAGCTTGAGCCAGGGAATATCCTTCGGTGTCGAGCCGGCCGCATTGGCGGCAACCTTGCCAGTCACCGTACTGCCGTCCATGTGCTCCCAGTTCGGTCCGGCGTAGTGGCGGCCGACCGTCTTGCCGTCGGCGAGCAGCGTCGCGATCGGCTCGCGGAAAGCCCAGGCAAGCTTGCCATCGCCGCCCGCCTTGCATTCGTAAACCTGCGCGCCTTCCGCGTGCCATGTCGCCACGGCCGTTTCGCCGGGCGCCGCGAGGGCGGCGGGAATTTCAGCTTTGGCCATGGATGCTCCGATTGCGAGGAGCGACAATCCCAACACGCTGCGACGCATCATGATCCTCCGTCCGCGATCGTCTTACGCCGCCATCGCCCTGGTGAGATTCGCCGAGATCTTGTCGAGGAAGCCGGTGGTGGACAGCCATCTTTGGTCAGGGCCCACAAGAAGCGCGAGGTCCTTGGTCATGTCGCCGGCCTGGACCGTGTCGATGCAGACCGTCTCGAGCGTGGCCGAGAATTTGGCGAGGTCGGCGTTGTTGTCGAGCTTGGCCCGGTGCGCGAGGCCGCGCGACCAGGCGAAGATCGAGGCCATCGAATTGGTCGAGGTCTCTTCGCCCTTTTGATGCTGGCGATAGTGCCGCGTCACGGTGCCGTGCGCTGCCTCCGCCTCGACCACCTTGCCGTCCGGCGTCATCAGCACTGAGGTCATCAGGCCGAGCGAGCCGAAGCCCTGCGCCACCGTATCGGACTGCACGTCACCGTCGTAGTTCTTGCAGGCCCACACGTATCCGCCGGACCATTTGAGCGCGGAGGCGACCATGTCGTCGATCAGGCGGTGCTCGTAGGTGATCTTCTTCTCGGCGAACCTGTCCTTGAACTCCTCGTCGAACACCTTCTGGAACAACTCGAGGAAGCGGCCGTCGTACTGCTTGATGATCGTGTTCTTGGTCGAGAGGTAGAGCGGGTAGGTGCGGTTTAGCGCGTAGTTCATCGAGGCGCGCGCGAAGTCGATGATCGAATCGTCGAGATTGTACATCGCCATCGCAACGCCGGAGCTCGGCGCCTTGAACACCTCGCGCTCGATCACCTTGCCGTCGTCGCCCACGAACTTGATCGAGAGTGTGCCCTTGGTCGGGAATTTGAAGTCGGTCGCGCGGTACTGATCGCCGTAGGCATGGCGGCCGATCACGATCGGCTGCGTCCAGCCGGGCACCAGGCGCGGCACGTTCTTGCAGATGATCGGCTCGCGGAAGATGGTACCGCCGAGGATGTTGCGGATGGTGCCGTTCGGCGAGCGCCACATTTCCTTCAGGCCGAACTCCTTCACGCGGCCTTCGTCCGGCGTGATGGTGGCGCATTTCACCGCGACGCCGACCTCGCGCGTCTTGTTCGCGGCATCGATGGTAATCTGGTCGTTGGTCTCGTCGCGTTTTTGGACCGACAGGTCGTAATAGAGAAGGTCAATGTCGAGGTAGGGATGGATCAGCTTGTCCTTGATAAACTGCCAGATGATCCGGGTCATCTCGTCGCCGTCCATCTCGACGACGGGATTTGTCACCTTGATCTTCGCCATGTCGGAGAGCCACCTTTTTTGCGAGCGGGCGCCGGCGGCGCGCTCTATAGCACGTCATTGCGAGTGAAGCGAAGCAGCGGTAAATTCAGGGAGACTTGCAGTCATCGCCGCGCTTTCGGCGGAGCAACTGCGCGGAGGATTTGTCATGGCCACCGTCTTCCACAATCGCCGCAATCTCCTCGCGGTTGGCGGTTCTGTTCTCGTAGCCGGGGTTTCCGGGCTTTTGTTGCCCGCCCGCGCGGAAGGTCTGGCGCCGACCGAGTCGATGTCGGGCGGATCGAACAACTACCGCAAGGGCGCGCCGATCGTTGAGCGGATCGGCAAGGGCGGCTTCTGGATGAGCGGCACCGTGCGCCGCGCGGGCGACGGAGCTCCGCTCGCCGGGCAGCGCATCCAGATCTGGGCGCACACGCCCGAAGGGCAGGAGCACGAGCCGCAGAGTCATGGCGCCACGCTCACCGACAAGGACGGCAAATTCCGTCTCGAGATGCCGCAGATCATTCCGATCTTCGGCCAGCCGCACGGTCATCTGGCTTATGACAGTGCCGAGTTCAAAACCGTCTTTCTGCGCCCCGTGATGCGCAGCGCGAAAGAGACCAGCCTCGAGGCGCACTTCGTCCTCCAGCCAGCCTGACCGGGTTCAGGAACACCGGAATGAGACCGGCCAAGGCGGCCCTGATCTGGGCCGCCCTTGCTGTCGCCATTTGCGTGCCGATCGCGTTCGCGGCGGCGAGCGAGCAACTCGCATGGCGCGGGCCGCTCTATATCGCGGCCGGGTTCGCCGGCATGATCGCGCTGGGTCTCGTGCTCGTTCAGCCTCTGCTGATCGGCGGATACCTGCCGGGGCTGCTGGGTTTCCGCGGGCGGCGTGCGCATTACTGGATCGGAGGCGCGCTGGTCGTCGCGGTGGTGGTCCACGTTGCTGGACTTTGGATCACCAGTCCGCCGGATATGATCGACGCGCTGACCTTCACATCGCCGACGCCGTTCTCTCCCTTCGGCGTGATCGCCATGTGGGCGATCTTTGCTGTCGCGCTGCTCGCCGCATTCCGCCGGCGATTGGGACTGGCGCCCCGAACGTGGCGGCTCGCGCATATGGCGTTCGCGGTCATCATCGTTGTCGGCGTGGTGGTTCACGCCCTGCTGATCGAAGGGACGATGGAGACGATCTCGAAGGCGGCCCTATGCGTGCTGGTCGCCCTCGCGGCCATCAAGGTCATGATCGACCGGCGGGTGTGGCGAAAGGGAGTAGCGTCGCGCGGCGAGGGGACGGCGCGACCGATGTCGGCGCGATGATGTCAGGTGACCGTGCCGCCTCTTACTTCACGACCACCGTCGTGCCCACGCGCACCCGCTCGTAGAGATCCGCCACATCCGTGTTCCGCATCCGGAAACAGCCCGACAATTCCGCCTCGCCGACAAAGTCCGCGTCGGGAGAGCCGTGGATCCGGTAGAGAGTGCTGCCGAGGTACATGGCGCGCGTGCCGAGCGGGTTCATCGGGTCGCCGCCCTTCATGTGCCGCGGCACGTCCGGTTGCCGCGCGATCATCTCCGCTGGCGGCGTCCAATCGGGATTTTCTTTCTTCGCGGTGATCTTGTGAGTGCCCTTCCACTGGAAGCCGGCCCGGCCGACACCGATGCCGTAGCGCAGCGCCGAACCGTTTCCTTCGATGAGAAAAAGTTGGCGCGCTGCTGTGTCGACCACAATGGTGCCGGGCGCATATTTGCCCGGATAGCTGACCGTGGTGCGGCCAAGACCGGTCCCGTCCAGGCCAAAGATGTTGTAGACGCCCTTTTTCGACGCACCGCCGCGCATGAGCTCCATCCGCTCGTTGGATTGAGCCTGCGCGAAACCGGCGTGGCCAAGCAGGGCGGCGACTGCGACCACGGTCGCAACATAACGTGTCAGCACAAGTACCATCCGGCGGGCTGTGAAGGTATCAGCAAGCGGAGAAGCTACGGTCTCTCCCGCGCGAAGGCAACGCGCCGAAGCAAAACCCGTCAGATAAGCGATATCTCGTCGACCTAAACGGAGGATGCGCCGGAGATCAGCCGCGACGGCCAGCCGACGCGCACGAGGAGCCCGTCCGGCCCGCAAATCCCGACCTCGTAGATGCCCCACTCGCGATGCCGCAACACGCCGCCCGGGCGGATAATCAAGTCATCGACCCGCGCCGCAATGGCCGCGACATCCGGCGTGCGGATAAACACGCCGAACGGGTTGTATTCTTCAGGAACA
This sequence comes from uncultured Alphaproteobacteria bacterium, assembly GCA_963757565.1. Taxonomy (GTDB): domain Bacteria; phylum Pseudomonadota; class Alphaproteobacteria; order Rhizobiales; family Xanthobacteraceae; genus PALSA-894. The sequence goes on along the minus strand of CAVWSB010000011.1, from coordinate 2,306,594 downwards.
CGCCATGGGCCGGTCCCGGCCTGGGTGAGGTGCACCTCGCATCCCCAGCCGGTCATAATGGCGTACTGGCCCTCGCCGCCGGTTCGGGCAAATCCCATCCGCTCCCAGAATGGGATCGCGCCCGGCAGGTCGTTGCTCGGGACGATCGCGAAAGCGCCGGTCGAGGGAATGTCCGTCATCGCATTCACCCCGCCGCACCATCACACCATCATCGATCGGATCAAGCGCCGTGTCACAGCGCCGCGAGTGCCTCGTTCAGAGTCTTGCTCGGCCGCATCGCGGCTGACGTCTTCTTGTTATCGGGCAGGTAATAACCGCCGGTATCGACGGCCTTGCCCTGGGCGGCGAGAAGCTCGGCGTTGATCTTGGCCTCGTTCGCCGCCAGCGCCTCCGCCAGCGGCTTGAAGCGCGCGGCGAGGGCGGAGCTGTTGTCGCGCCGGGCCAGCGCCTTGGCCCAATAGAGCGCCAGGTAGAAATGGCTGCCGCGGTTGTCCAGCTCGCCCACTTTGCGCGCCGGCGAGCGGTTGTGCTCGAGGATCTCGCCGTTGGCCTCGTCGAGCGTCTCGGCCAGGACCTTCACGTCCTCGTTGCCGCTGACCTGCGCCAGATGCTCCAGCGAGGCGCCCAGCGCCAGGAACTCGCCGAGCGAATCCCAGCGCAGATAGCCTTCCTCCTTGAACTGCTCGACATGCTTGGGCGCCGAGCCGCCGGCGCCGGTCTCGAACAGCCCGCCGCCCTGAAGCAGCGGAACGATCGACAGCATCTTGGCCGAGGTGCCGAGCTCCATGATCGGGAACAGATCGGTCAGGTAGTCGCGCAGCACGTTGCCGGTGACCGAGATGGTATCCTGGCCCTTGCGGATGCGCTCGAGCGAGAACTTGGTCGCCTCGAACGGCGCCAGGATGCGGATGTCGAGCCCCTTGGTGTCTTCGTTCTTCAGGTACTTTTCGACCTTGGCGATGAGCTGCGCATCGTGCGCGCGTTTGGCATCGAGCCAGAATACTGCCGGGGTGTTGCTGAGGCGCGCGCGGCGCACCGCAAGCTTGACCCAGTCCTGGATCGGCGCGTCCTTGACCTGGCACATGCGGAAGACGTCGCCGGCCTCGACCTTCTGGGTCATCAGGACTTTGCCGTCCTCGGCGACCACGTTGACCGTGCCGTCCGCGGGGAGGCGGAAGGTCTTGTCGTGCGAGCCGTATTCCTCGGCAGCCTGCGCCATCAAGCCGACGTTCGGCACGGTGCCCATCGTCTTCGGGTCGAATGCGCCGTTGGCCTTGCAGTCGTCGATGACGGCCTGGAACAGCGTCGAGTAGCAGCGGTCAGGGATCGCCGCGATGCAGTCGTGCAGCTTGCCGTCGGCGCCCCACATCTTGCCGGACTCGCGGATCATCGCCGGCACGGACGCATCGATGATCACGTCGCTCGGCACATGCAGGTTGGTGATGCCCTTGTCGGAATTGACCATGGCGAGGCCGGGCCGCTTCGCGTATTCGGCCTGGATGTCAGCCTTGATCGCCGCCTTCTCGGCCTCGGGCAATGTTTCGATCTTGGTCATCATCTCGCCGACGCCGGTGTCGGGATCGACGCCCAGGCGCTTGAGCGTGGCGCCATGCTTCTCGAACACGTCGGCGAAGAACACCGATATGCAATGACCGAACAGGATGGGATCGGAGATCTTCATCATGGTGGTCTTGACGTGCAGCGAGAACAGGATGCCGTCCCTCTTCGCCGCCTCGATCGCGTCGGAAAAAAAGGCATCCAGCGCTTTGGCGTTCATCACCGAGCAATCGATAACCTCGCCGGCCTGAAGCGGCGTCTTCGCCTTCAGCACCGTCACCGCGCCATCGCTGCCGACAAATTCGATCCTGGCATTGGTCGGCGCCGCAACGGTGGTCGCGACCTCCGAACCATAGAAATCCTTGCCCGTCATATGCATGACGCGGGTTTTGGAGTCCTTGCTCCAGGCGCCCATCTTGTGCGGGTGACTGCGCGCATACGCCTTGACGGCACCGGCGGCGCGGCGGTCTGAGTTGCCCTCGCGCAGCACCGGATTGACGGCGCTGCCGATCACCTTCCCGTAGCGCGCCTTGATGTCCTTCTCGGCATCGGTCGTCGGATTCTCCGGATAGTCCGGAACCGCATAGCCCTTGCCCTGCAATTCCTTGATCGCGGCTTTCAGCTGCGGGATGGACGCCGAGATGTTCGGCAGCTTGATGATGTTGGCTTCCGGCTTCATCGCCAGCTTGCCGAGCTCGGTGAGCTCGTCGTTGATCTTCTGCTCGGGCTTCAGTTTGTCGGGGAAGTTGGCGATGATGCGGCCGGTCAGCGAAATATCCTTCAGCTTCATCTTCACGCCGGCCGCGCCCACGAAGGCCTCGACGATCGGCAGCAGCGAGAACGTCGCAAGGCCGGGCGCTTCATCGACCTTCGTCCACATGATTTCGAGATTTGGCATGCTTGCACCTCTGGTCGCGGCGTCTTCTCACAGCGGGTGAATGGTGGCCCCGGCATTGGAATAAGGGCGCGTGAACGCGCCAGGCCCCCGGCGCGCGTGGCTATAGCAGTCCTTTTTGCGGCGCGAAAGCGCCTTCGGTGCATGGGAAACTATGCGAATTGCCGGGTATGTGCGCGGGTCGCCAACCGGTCGCAGTTGGGCTAGGCGAGGGCAGCAGGAGTGGCAGATGCCCGGCGCCGGGACCGACAAGACGAAGCGATGGGTGGAGCAGCCGGGACCGTGCGTGATCCTGGTCGAGCCGCAGCTTGCCGACAATATCGGCTCCGTCGCGCGCGCGATGGCGAATTTTGGGCTCGCGCGGCTGCGGCTCGTCGCGCCAAAGTGCGAGTGGCCCGCCGAACGCGCCTACGTGATGGCGTCGGGTGCAAACCGCGTGCTCGACGACGCGCAGGTGTTCGACTCGGTGGAAGCCGCCATCGGCGACCTCAATTTCGTGTTCGCCACGACCGCGCGCGCACACGATCAGGCGAAGCCCGTCGTGGATGCGGCGGATGCGGCGCGGATCGCATCTGAGAAGGTCGCGGGCGGGGAGGCGGTCGGGCTGATGTTCGGGCGCGAACGCAATGGGCTCGAAAACGACGAGGTCGCGCTCGCGGACCACATCATCACGCTGCCGGTGAACCCGGCGTTCGCCTCGCTCAATCTGGCGCAGGCGGTGGTGATCGTTTCCTACGAGTGGTTCAAGGTCGCGTCAGGCGGCGCCCTGCCGTTCGGAATGCCCCGCAAGTCTCATGCGGCGCCGCGCCAGCAACTGATCGCCTTTTTCGAGAACCTCGAACGCGAACTGGAAAAGGTCGAGTTCTTCCGCCCACCCGACAAGCGCGAGACCATGCAGATCAACCTGCGCAACATCTTCACGCGCATGCGGCCGACGCACCAGGATATCCAGACCCTGCATGGCGTCATCATGACGATCGCGGAAGGCCGCAAGGGTCCGGCGCGCGGTGGCGTTCTCGACAGTCACGAGGCGGGCGCATTGCGTGCATTGCTTGCGGAGCAACGCACGCCAGGCGACGGTGGCCCGGCGCGCGGACTTGCACGGCTGCTGCGGCGCAATCCGACCGATGCGGAGCGCGCGCTGTGGGATGCCATCACCAAGGATCGCCGTTTCGCGAGTCTCGGCTTCAAGCGTCAGACGCCGGTCGGCACCCACATCACGGATTTCGTTTCATTTCCGCTGCGGCTGGTGATCGCGATCGTGCCGGGCGCCGAGACCGAAGCGGCCGCGAAAGCGCGCATCGACAAGCAGGCTTGGCTGCAGGAACGCGGCTATCGCGTGATGACGATCGCAGAGACCGACGTGCTGGGCGATGTCGCCGCCGTCCTCGAAGCCATTGGTGCGTCGTTACCCGTCTGACGCTCATCGCCTGCATCAGCGGCGAGTTCCAAGTCATTCCAGATGCGGTGAATCGGACTGACTGTTGCCCGGGCGCAACGCCCTGCCGTTACGGAGGGTGTTAGTACCTGATCGATCACGCGGGGGCGCGGCTGACATGAGATTCGCAGGCATTGCTGTGTTGGGGTTGGGCGCTTTGCTCGCCAGCCAGGCGCAGGCCCAGAACTTCAGCAACATCTATTTCTTCGGCGATAGCAACACGGATAGTGGGCGCTATCTCTACCTGCCTCAGACCAAGAACAATCCCGCGACGTTCGCGACGGTCGGCGGCTACACCACCAACCCCGGACCGATGTATTCCGTGGCGCTCGGATCCTACTTCGGCTTCGCCGTTGTGCCATCCGACTCGCCCACGGGCGGAAACAACTATGCGGCCGGTGGCGCGCGGGTTGTATTCCAGGGCAACAACAGCAACGCTTGGTCGACGCAGTCGCAGATCGCCGCCTATCTGGCGTTGACCGGCGGGCTCGCGGATCCGAATGCGCTTTATGTCTTCTCCATTGGCGTCAACGATCTGAAGACCTCGACGACCGGCGGCCCGGGCAACATCGTCAACCCGGTGAACACGGCGGCGATCACGACGCTCGGACAGCAGGCCGCCGCTCAGGTCACCGGGCTTGCGGCCGCTGGCGCGCGTTACATCATCGTGCCGAACACAGTGTCGATCAGGAGCGCGGCAGCCGGCGCCGCGTCGGGATTTGGATTCGGTACGGGCACGCAAAACTCTGCCACGTCGCGCGCTCTTTACGATCAAGTCTTGTGGTCGGCGCTCGCCGCGAACCGCGTCAACTTCATTCCGGCCGATTTCAACACGGTCTACAACTACGTGCTGGTGAACCCGGCGCCGTTCGGCATCACCGTGACCAGCGTGAACACGCCAGCCTGCGGTCCGACCGTCGGCTCACCCAATTGCGGCCCGGCGAATTACGCCACGCCGAACGCCGACAAGACCTATTTCTATGCCGACGGGCCGAATTCCTCGACCGGCGGCGGCCATCTGGCGTCGGCGATGCAGAAGGTCCAGGCCGACTACTATTACAGCCTCATCGTTGCGCCGAGCCAGATCTCGTTCCTTGCCGAAATCCCGATCAAGACCCGCGTCGCGGTGATCAATTCGATCTTCAATCAGATCCCGCTGTCATGGGGGCAGGCGGGCTCTTTCCACGGCTGGGCGAGCGGCGACGTGTCGGCATTCAAGGCGAAGAACTATGCCGGCTTCCCGGATGATCCCGGTGTGCCGACGACCGTTACGGCCGGATTTGATTATCGCGTGTCGCGCAACTGGCTGCTCGGCGCGGCGTTCTCGGGCAGCACCACGACGCAGTCCTACAGCACGCTCGGAAACTACAAGCAGGACGAATTCTCCGCGAGCTTCTATAGCGCGTTCCGCATCGAGTCATTCTGGCTGAACGCGATCGGAACGTGGGGTTCGCTACGCGACACCACCAATCGCGATGTGCAGCTTGGCATCACGGTACAATCGAACACCGGTTCGACGCGCGGCACGGACGTCTCGCTCGCGATCGAGGCCGGTTACGACTTCGGCGCCGGCGCAGTTGCACCGTCGTTGCCGAACGGGCTGCCGGTGAAGGCGCCGCTGATGGCCGCCGGCCCGGCGTTCGTGCATGGCCCGGTCGTCGGCATTACGCTGCAGCAGGTGCGTATCGATGGCTTCACCGAGTTCAATCCGGCCGGGCTGACGGCGCTCGCCTTCGACAGCCAGCGGCGCAACTCGGCGGTCACGGCGCTCGGCTACCAAGCCTACATGACGCTTGGCATGTGGCAGCCTTACGCCAAGCTGGTGTGGAATCACGAACTCGCCAGTCTCGACCGTCAGGTCACCGCGTCGCTCACCACGATCGTCGCGCCGGCGTTCTCGATGCCGGCGGTCGCGTTCGGCCGCGACTGGGGCACCGCCACGGTCGGCACGCGTGTGATGTTCGCGCCGAACGTCGCCGCCTATGCGGCTTTCATCGGACAGTTCGGCGAGCGCGATGTGCAGAACTACGGCGGTCAGGTCGGTCTGAACGTCTCGTTCGACTGGGGCGCGGTCGTCGCGAAGTACTAGGTCGCTCCAATGAAACAGAAAGCCACGGCCGTCGGACCGCGGCTTCTCCTTCTCGTCAGCGGTTGATCGAACAGCGCGACTCAGCCACTCGCCTTGATCTCGGCGACCGCCTTTTCCATCAACTCGTTCATCGTGCGGCGCACGTCCTGCTCGGAGGATGTGATGCCCTTTGCGGCAAGATCTTTCTGCACCTTGCGCAACACGTCGTTGTCGCCGGCTTCCTCGAAGTCCGCCATAATGACGTCCTTTGCGTAGGCGTTTGCGGCATCGCCACTCAACCCCATCTTCTCTGCGGCCCAAAGGCCGAGCATCTTGTTGCGCCGCGCGCTCGCCTTGAAGAGCAGTTCCTCGTCGTGGGCGAACTTCTTCTCGAAGCCCTCCTCGCGCTTGTCGAAGGTGGTCATGTTTGCCTCGCGCCGACACATGCTTGGGATAGTGGAAGTCTTGACTTGCATATCGGCAGAAAATCCACAAATCAACATGGCGCAAACGCGGCACTTTCGCCGGAACGCGAGCGCAGGAGCGGCGATTGTGCTGGGGTTGGCGATCCGCTAGGTTGCCCGAACGGTCGGGCAGGTCCCTTGTCGCGTTTGAGTCGAACCGCCCGGTCGCGCCGCCGCCGACTGTTTCATGGAGTCACGGCACCCAATGGATTTTCTCAAGCCACGGTACACCCCAATGAGCCGCCGTCGCCGCATCTATGAGGGCAAGGCGAAGGTTCTCTACGAAGGACCCGAGCCCGGCACCTTGATCCAGCACTTCAAGGACGATGCGACCGCCTTCAATGCCAAGAAGCATGAGGTGATCGAAGGCAAGGGTGTGCTCAACAACCGCATCTCGGAATATGTGTTCCAGCACCTCAACGAGATCGGCGTGCCGACGCACTTCATCCGCCGGCTCAACATGCGTGAGCAGCTGATCCGAGAAGTGGAGATCATTCCGCTCGAGGTCGTGGTGCGCAACGTCGCGGCGGGGTCGCTGTCGACGCGCCTCGGTATCGAGGAGGGCACGCAGCTGCCGCGCTCGATCATCGAGTTCTATTACAAGAACGATCAGCTCAACGACCCGATGGTATCAGAGGAGCATGTGACCGCCTTCGGCTGGGCGACGCCGCAGGAAATCGACGACATCATGGCGCTGGCGATCCGGGTGAACGACTTTCTCTCGGGCGTCTTCCTCGGTGTCGGCATCCGGCTGGTCGACTTCAAGATGGAGACCGGCCGCCTGTGGGAAAACGACATGATGCGGATCGTGGTGGCGGACGAAATCTCCCCGAATTCGTGCAGGCTGTGGGACATCAAGACCAGCGACAAGCTGGACAAGGACCGCTTCCGCCGCGATCTCGGCGGTCTGCTGGAAGCCTATACCGAGGTCGCCAAGCGCCTCGGAATCATGGCCGAGGGTGAGCGCCCGCAGGGGACCGGCCCGGTGCTTGTGAAGAGCTAGGTTACGGCGTTGAGACCGCGCACGGACCGTGTTACGCGGGGGCCAATCGGCCCCCGTTGCGCTTTTGATGGGATGAATTTTCCGCGATGAAAGCCCGCGTCACCGTCACCCTGAAGACCGGCGTGCTCGACCCGCAGGGCAAGGCCATTGAGGGCGCGCTCAAGTCGCTTGGCGTCGCTGGCGTCGCAAGCGTTCGGCAGGGCAAGGTGTTCGACATCGAGCTTGCCGACGGCGATGCCGCAAAGGCCGAGGCGACGCTGCGCGAGGCCGCTGAAAAGCTGCTCGCCAACACGGTGATCGAGAATTTCCGTGTCGAGGTGACATGAAGGCCGCGGTCATCGTTTTTCCGGGTTCGAACCGCGAGCGCGACATGGCGCACGCGATCAAGCTCGTGTCCGGCCGCGAGCCCACGATGGTATGGCACGGCGAGCGCGAGCTTCCGGCCGGCACCGACCTGGTCGTGCTGCCAGGCGGCTTCTCCTATGGCGACTATCTGCGCTGCGGCGCGATCGCCGCGCAGGCGCCGATCATGGAGGACGTGCGCGCGCATGCGCGCAAGGGCGGCCTCGTGATGGGTGTGTGCAACGGCTTCCAGATCCTGTGCGAAGCGGGGCTGCTGCCGGGCGTGTTGCTGCGGAACGCGAAGCTGAAGTTCATCTGCCGCGAAGTGCACCTGAAGATCGAGCGCTCCGACACGCCGTTCACGCGCGGCTACAATGCCGGCCAGGTGATCCGCGTCCCGGTCGCACATGGCGAGGGAAATTACTTCGCGAGCGAAGGCACCATCGGACGGTTGGAAACGGAAGGACGCATCCTGTTCCGCTACACCGATGCGGAGGGCAAGCGCGATCCGAAATCGAACGTCAACGGCGCACTGAACTCAATCGCCGGCGTGCTGAACGAGAAACTCAACGTTCTCGGCCTGATGCCGCATCCGGAAAATCACGTCGAGAGCGCGATCGGCTGCACAGACGGGCGCGGCCTGTTCGCCGGACTGGTGGCGCATTTCGCGCAGGCCGCGTGACGCGGCGCTTGGTACATCACATCACACGCCGGCCGGCGTCGAGGGCTTCAGCGTCTCGGTGAAGAACGGCGCCGTCAGCCCAGGCTGCTGTCCTTTGTAATCCTGATCCCAGCTTGGGTACTCGTAGTAGCTCACGTCGATCTTCGCGGGCGAGATGTCGAGCAGCGCGAAGGCGTGGTTGTAGAATTTCTGCACATTGGTGGTGAATGTCGACGTGCTGAGTTTCGGCATATTGTCGGCGTAGGCGACCGCGCTGTAATTCACCTTGTAGGGATCTTCCTGCAGGGATTCTTCATACGCGCTGCATCCGACCAGCCGCCCTTTCTTCAGACCGAACTGTCCGTCCTTGAACACCGCAAAATTGTGTTCGTGGCCCCAGAACCATGCGGGGACGCGATCGAAGTAAGGACTGAACGTCGAAAGCAGCGACTGGTTGAGATAGGGGCGCTGGCTCTGCTTGTCGATCTCGGAGTTGGCCGAGAACAACTGGTGATGTGACAGCAAGATCGACGAGCCGCCGAAATTCTTCAGCTTGTCCTGATGCCAGAGCGCTTCCGGCTGCTGGAGCGAAGGCCCGACAGCCAGCCCCGGAATGTGGTCACCATAGCCGGTGTCCATGCCGAGAAATTGCCAGGTGTTGTTCGCAGTACGCAAACAGAAATAGCTCGCCTGCTGACGCGCTCCGGCGATGCCGTCGTTCACCTTGCCGATCATGTCGTAGAAGCCGGCGCCGCCTGAATAGTATTCGTGGTTTCCCGGGATCGTGAAGAAGGGCGGCCGTGCGATGCCGAGAGACTGGACGAGAGAATTCATCGTGTTGAGGACATTGCGCGTGCACTCGAACGCCGTCCCCGAGTAATAAACATCGCCGAGGTGGATGATGGCGTCCGGCCTGAATTTCTTCATCGCCTCGCGGAGCATCGCAATGTTGTCGGTCATGTTGGCGCCCCAGTCGCCGATCATGACGACTTTCGCGGTCTCGGGCAGGCGGTAGTCGAGCACCCCGAACGACATGCTGGTCGGCGTCACGTACATCGGAGCGCCGGATCCGCTCGCCAGATATTTGGCGTAGTTGATCGCGCATTGCGCCCAGCCCAGTACGTCTGCGGTGCTGTAGTCCCGGAAGAACGTGATCAGGTTTGAGAAACTGAACGCTGCCGGCGATGCAGCCGCGCCGTGGCGCTGATTGGCGTTGACCTGATCGAAGAACGCCTTTGCCAGAAAGGCATGTGCGCTCGCCGTATTGGGTGCTGCCGCGGCAGCGGTGGCTGCGGCCGGGGACGCGTCAAGCGGAGGTGCCTTGCCGACCCCGCGCAGCGCCAGCATGGTGGCGGCGTCCCGCATCGCCGCGGCCCGCGCGGGATCGCCGAGTGTGGCGACCGCCTCATCAACGGCCGACTGCCAGAGCGACAACTCCCGATCGCGCACGGAAACGAAGCGATTGATCATGGGGCCTGTCCTCCTACATCCAGTGCGAAAGCCTAGTCCGCAATTCCGAACGCAACAAGAGATTGTAAATAATCTGGAAACAGCGCCGGAAGTGTCGACAAGCATCGGAAATGGCGAGGTCTCGGCCGGCCGCTTGTGCACATTTTCCGCTGGAAAGCTGGTGAAATTGCGTTCCGGGCGGGTCTGCGACCTGTGCTAATGGTCGCGCGTCGAATCCGAGGCAGAATGATCCCCAACGAACCGACCATCACGCCCGAACTGGTGGCCGAGCACGGCCTCAAGCCGGACGAATACGAGCGCATTCTGAAGCTCATCGGCCGCGAGCCGACCATCACCGAGCTCGGCATCTTCTCGGCGATGTGGAACGAGCATTGCTCGTACAAGTCCTCCAAGCTTCATCTGAAAACGCTGCCGACGACCGGCGTGCAGGTGATCCAGGGGCCGGGCGAGAACGCGGGCGTGGTCGCGATCGGCGACGGGCTTGCCGTCGTGTTCAAGATGGAGAGCCACAACCACCCGAGCTACATCGAGCCGTATCAGGGCGCCGCGACCGGCGTCGGCGGCATCCTGCGCGACGTGTTCACGATGGGCGCGCGACCGATCGCGTGCCTCAACGCCCTTTCCTTCGGCGATCCGAAACACCCGAAGACGCGGCATCTCGTGTCCGGTGTGGTTGCGGGTGTCGGCGGCTATGGCAATTCGTTCGGTGTGCCGACAGTCGGCGGGTCGGTGCGCTTTCACTCGCGCTACGACGGCAACAATCTGGTCAACGCGATGGCGGTGGGCCTCGCGGAGGCGGACAAGATCTTCTATGCGGCGGCGTCCGGCGTCGGCATGCCGATTGTCTATCTCGGATCCAAGACCGGGCGCGACGGCATCCACGGCGCCAGCATGGCATCGGCGGAATTCGGCGAGGATTCCGAGTTGAAACGCCCGACCGTGCAGGTCGGCGACCCGTTCTCCGAAAAGCTCCTGCTCGAGGCGTGCCTCGAGATCATGCAGAAGGATTGCGTCATCGCGATCCAGGACATGGGCGCGGCGGGCCTGACCTGCTCGGCGGTCGAGATGGGCGCGAAGGGCGATCTCGGAGTCGTGCTCGATCTCGACAAGGTACCGACGCGCGAAACCGGGATGAGCGCCTACGAGATGATGCTCTCGGAGAGCCAGGAGCGCATGCTCATGGTGCTCAAGCCGGAGAAGGAAGCCGAGGCCGAAGCGATCTTCCGCAAGTGGGGACTCGATTTCGCGATTGTCGGCGAAACGACGCCGGACAAGCGTTTCGTGGTGCGCCACCGCGGCGTCGAGATGGCGAACCTGCCGATCAAGGAGCTAGGCGACGAAGCGCCGGTCTATGACCGGCCTTACAAAATGACGATGGCGCAGCCGGTGATCGAGCCAGAGTCGATCGAGCCGCCGATCGGGCATGCGGACGCGCTCGAGAAACTAATGGCGGTGCCGGACCTCGCCTCCAAGCGCTGGGTCTGGGAGCAATACGACCACCTGATCCTCGGCAATACCGTGCAACGGCCCGGCGGCGACGCCGCAGTCGTGCGCATCAATGAAGGACCGAAAGGGCTCGCGCTCACCACCGACGTGACGCCGCGGTATTGCGAGGCCGATCCGTTCGAGGGCGGCAAGCAGGCGGTCGCCGAGACATGGCGCAACCTTTCGGCTGTCGGCGCCAAGCCGATTGCCCTCACCGACAATCTGAATTTCGGCAATCCAGAACGGCCGGAGATCATGGGCCAGCTCGTCGGCTGCATTCGCGGCATCGCGACGGCGTGCAAGACACTCGACTTCCCGGTCGTGTCCGGCAACGTCTCGCTCTACAACGAGACCAACGGCCGCGCGATCCTCCCGACGCCGACCATCGGGGGCGTCGGCGTGATCGACGATTTCACCAAGTCCGCCAGCATCGACTTCAAGGCCGCCGACGAACTGATCCTGCAACTCGGCGAGACGAAGGGTTGGATGGGACAATCGCTTTATCTCCGCGACATTTGCGGACGCGAAGAAGGTGCACCGCCGCCGGTCGATCTGTTGATCGAGCGGCGCATCGGCGATTTCGTGCGCCTCATGATCGATGAGAGACGCGTAACAGCGGTGCATGACATTTCCGATGGCGGGCTGGTGGTGGCGGTCGCCGAAATGGCGCTTGCCGGCAATATCGGGGCGCGGCTCTATGGCGCGCCGGCTTTTCTGGCGGAGCACGGCTTCTGGTTTGGCGAAGATCAGGCGCGTTACGTGGTCACGGTCAAACCCGAACACGCGGACAATCTTTCCGAGCGCGCCAAGCTCGCCGGCGTGCCGGTCCGCCGGCTCGGGGTGACGCATGGCGAGGCCATTGTACTTCCCGGCGAGCGGCCGATTCTGCTAGACAAGCTGCGCGAGCAGCACGAAGGGTGGCTGCCCGGCTATATGGCGGGAAGCGCGGCCGCGTAGCTTTCGGGGGACGGTGAGGGAAGTCGCAGATGGCGATGGACGCTGGCGAAATCGAACGGCTGATCCGGGCCGGCATTCCGGACGCCACGGTCACGATCCGCGATCTCGCAGGCGACGGCGATCACTATGCGGCGACCGTGATCGCGGCCTCGTTCAAGGGAAAGTCCCGCGTCCAGCAACATCAATTGGTTTATCAGGCGCTTAAGGGCGACATGGGCGGGAAACTGCACGCTTTGGCGCTGCAGACGGGCACGCCGGAGGGCTGAGGGGCTGGGCTGGGAAGGCGTCCTGGGCTACATATATGTCCAAGTGCTGATCCGGCCTGAGCCGGGGCGCCGCAAACGAGGACAACATGGCCATCGAGCAGTTCATCGACAATGAAGTGAAGAACAACGACGTGGTGCTGTTCATGAAGGGCACCCCCCAGTTTCCGCAGTGCGGATTTTCGGGCCAGGTCGTGCAGATCCTCGACTATATCGGGGTGCCCTACAAAGGGCTGAACGTGCTGGAGAACGAGGACCTGCGGAACGGCATCAAGACCTACTCGAACTGGCCCACCATTCCGCAGCTTTACGTCAAAGGCGAGTTCGTCGGCGGCTGCGACATCATCCGCGAGATGTTCCAGGCCGGCGAGTTGCAGGGGCTGATGAAAGAGAAGGGCCTGGCGGTCAAGGAAAGCGCCTCGGCCTGAACCGGCGTTGCCTTTTGACCCACTCAGGTATCGGGGTGGGACGGCGCTGGAATGTCCCCTTGAACCTGCCCTAGGATTGCTCGTTGCATCTGGGGGCCTTGATGCTTCGTCTTGTCGTTCGGACTTTCCTCTTTGGTGTCGCGGCGTCGCTGACGCTTCTGGTCTGCATGAGCGTTCCGGGCCATGCGGAGAAGCGGATCGCGCTGGTGATCGGCAACTCCGCCTATCGCGACGTTGCAGGTCTTCCCAATCCCGCAAACGACGCGGCCGCGATCGCGGAGATGTTCAAGGCGGCCGGCTTCGACTTTGTCGATATCCGCGAGAATACGACGCTCGCCGAGTTGCGCCGGGCGGTCGGAGACTTCGCCGGCCTTGCCCGCGGTGCCGATGTGGCGGTCGTTTATTTCGCCGGGCACGGCATGGAGGTCGACGGCACAAATTACGTCGTGCCGATTGACGCCAAGCTCAAGCGCGATTTCGACGTCGAGGATGAAACGCTCGCGATCGACCGCGTGCTCAAGGCTCTGGAGCCAGCACGCCGCCTACGGCTTGTGATTCTCGACGCCTGCCGCGACAACCCGTTCGCCGCGCGCATGCAGCGCACCGTGGCGAGCCGCTCGACCGGACGCGGGCTTGCACGCATCGAGCCAACGGTCAGCGACACGCTCATCGCCTATGCGGCCAAGGCCGGAACGACCGCGGACGACGGCATCGGGGCGCACAGCCCATTCGCCGAAGCGCTCCTGCGCCATCTGACCACGCCCGGGCTCGATCTGCGGATCGCATTTGGGCGCGTTCGGGACGATGTGCTCAAGAGCACCGGCAACCGGCAGGAGCCCTTCGTCTATGGGTCGCTCGGCGGCGCAGACGTTCTGCTGAATCCCGCAGGGACGGCTGTGGCGGTGGCTCCCGCATCGCCGACCGCGGTGGCCCCCCCTTCGGACGATCCCGTTCAGCGCGAGTATACGCTCGCCACCCAGCTTGGGACGGCTGAAGCCTACGACACGTTTTTGGCGCGTAATCCAACCGGTTTCTTTGCCGATCTCGTCCGCACGCAAAAAGCAAAACTTGCTTTGGCGGCTCCGCAGGTGCGGCAGGCTGATCCACGAACGGACAGTCGTAGCGCGCCCGAGGTCCCTGTCGCGTTCAATGACTTCCGCGGCCAAACGTTTGAAGTGACTTTTCACCAGGCGATCCATGAGGTTTCGCCGCGCAATGTGACGTGGGGGTTGGTCCGCCGCTATTCGTTTGACGTGAACTCGGAACAGGAGATCGTCACCAAGGCGACCCTGACGTCTGACTGGAACGGGGCCGTCCGCACGTTCGAACGAAATACGCCGCTCGCGGGCGATCAATTTCCAAAATGGGAGATGAATGGCGCCGTGTTGGGCGTAACCTTTCGGGAACGCGACTGGCAGATCACGAAGGTGACCCTCAAGCGAGACGACAGATCATGCACAGCGACTGCTGCAATCGAGCCCATCCCGGGGCGCCGTAACTATAGTCTGAATCGATGGTCCAACGGCGAACCCTTCACGGCCGATTGGATGAAAGTTGAGAGGGTCACATGCCGCATCGTCTCGGATGCGACCGCCTCGCGTGGCACCCGGAGGCGCCAGTAGCGATTAGCCCCGCACGCCGCGCAAACAAAAAGGCCGCCCGGGTGGGCGGCCTTTCGTCTGAGTGCTGTGCTTTCAATCAGCGCGAATAGAATTCCACGACCAGATGCGGCTCCATCTGGACCGGGTAGGGGACCTCCGCCGGAGCCGGCACGCGTGCGAGCTTCGCGGTCATCTTGCTGTGGTCGACCTCGATGTAGTCCGGCACATCGCGTTCGGCGAGCGCCTTGGCCTCGAGCACCATCGCCATTTCCTTCGAGGTGTCCTTCATCTCGATGACGTCGCCGACCTTGACGCGATAGCTCGCGATGTTGACGCGCTTGCCGTTCACCTTGACGTGGCCGTGGTTCACGAACTGTCGCGCCGCAAACACCGTCGGCACGAACTTCGCGCGATAGACCATCGCATCGAGGCGGCGCTCCAGGAGGCCGATCATGTTGGCGCCCGAGTCCCCCTTCATCCGAATCGCTTCGTCGTAGATTCCGCGGAATTGCTTCTCGACGATGTTGGCGTAGTAGCGCTTGAGCTTCTGCTTGGCGCGCAGCTGCACGCCGTAGTCGGAGAGCTTGCCCTTGCGGCGCTGGCCGTGCTGGCCGGGGCCGTATTCGCGGCGGTTCACGGGGCTTTTCGGACGGCCCCAGATATTCTCGCCCATGCGGCGGTCGATTTTATGCTTGGCTGCTAAGCGCTTTGTCATCGCGTCCTCGGTTGTATGCTTGATGAGGAACCGCGCCCTCCTGCTGTTCCGGTTTCCCGGAACCGACAGGTGACTTGCCGAAGCGTCGGCATCCACCACGGGTGCGAAACGCCGCGCGGGCTATTCCCGGTGCGGCGCGCGGTTTCTAGGGGCAAACGGCGGGGGTGTCAAATACCGGCGGTGCCCGCCAACTCGCCCGCCTCGAGGCCGAAATCCGCAAGCGCCGCAGCAAGATCGGCGGACGGTTTGCGGCCCGATGTGAAGATCGCGCGGGCTTGGGTCGATGCAGGTTCCCCGGTCCGTGGCCCCACCAGATCGACCACACGCCGTGCGATCGCGGGCGCCGGATCGAGCCAGCGCACCGGCCATGGCGCCAATTGCTCGAAGCGATCGAGCAACAGCGGGAAATGCGTGCAGGCAAGCACGATGGTGTCGGTGCGCTCGGCCCCGTCAGCGACGAAGCAGGGCGCAATCTCTGCGCGGATCGCATCTTCGGCGACCGGCTCGCCCGCCAGCGCGCTCTCGGCGAATGCCGCCAGCCGCGCCGAGCCGACCAGCGTCAGTTCGCAGTCCTGGCCGAAATTGCGGATCAGCGCGTGGGTATATTCCCGTGCAACCGTCGCCTCTGTGCCAAGCACCGAGACGCGCTTGGACTGCGAGGCCGCGCAGGCGGGCTTGATCGCCGGCACCGTGCCGATGAACGGCACCGCGAACCGTTCGCGCAGGGCGGGCAACACCTGGACCGAGGCCGTGTTGCAGGCGATGACGGCGAGGTCCGGCGTATGCGCGGCGATCAGCTCGCCCATCACCGACACCACGCGCGCGATCAGTGCATCCTCGGGCACCTTTCCATAGGGAAAAAGCGCATCGTCTGCCGCATAGACCAGCCGAGCGTCGGGACGCGCGCGTGCGATCTCGCGGAACACCGTCAGCCCGCCGACGCCGGAGTTGAAAACCAGAATGCCGGGGGCGCGCATGATGCGGGGCTTGACCGAAGGACCTGTCAGGACTGAATGCAGTGTCGAACGATAGCCGGCCTCCGGCACCGTACGGGGCGCGACGACCAGCGGCAGTCCGGAAGTCAGTTTTCGCCCCGTGTGCGGAGCTGGTTTAATCGACGCCATGATCGCGGTCCCGTCCGGCCGGATTGTGGCGATGAAGAGTTAATCAAATCCAAGCGGCGGCAAAGCGCCGCAAACCCCTGACTCTGGGGCTATTCTAATCTCCGGACGGTTCGCACCGGCAAAATCCAGCCTATGTTGACCGTGCAAGTCTGCATTCCCCGGGTAACGCAGGAGACCGATTTCGATGTTCCGCCGTGCTGCGCTCGCTGCGATCTTGCTGGCTTCAACCCTCGCCCTGACCGGCGCACCGGCGCTTGCCCAATATGCGACCGTTGAGATCGTCGTGAAGGACAAGAAGTTCGACCCGGTTGAGCTGAAGGCTCCGGCGAACGCCCGCATCGTCATCCATGTGACCAACAAGGATTCGGTCGCGATGGAATTCGAGAGCAAGTCGCTCAAGGTGGAGAAGGTTGTGGCGGCGAACGGGGAGGGCATCGTGCGGGTGGGTCCGCTCAAGCCGGGCAAATACGAGTTCTTCGACGACTTCAATCTGTCGAACCGCGGCACGCTCGTCGTCGAATAAGCAGCCGAATAAACGCAGTGGAATGACATGCTTGCCGCGCTGATCATCGTTTTTCGCGAAGTGTTCGAGGCCGGCCTGATTGTCGGCATTGTGATGGCCGTGACGCGCAGCGTGCCACGGCGCAGCCTCTGGGTGACGGGCGGCATCATCGGCGGCGTGCTCGGCGCCTGCATCGTCGCGATGTTCGCGGGCGTGCTGTCGCGAGATGTTTGCAGGTTCCGGGCAGGAGTTGTTCAACGCGACGGTGCTGCTCATCGCGGTGGTCATGCTGACCTGGCATAACGTCTGGATGGCGCGGCACGGGCGCGAGATGGCGGCCGAGATGCGCGCTGCCGGCGAAGCAGTGGTCGCGGGCACAAGCTCGCTCGCGGCGCTTGCGATCGTCGTCGGTATCGCGGTGCTCCGCGAGGGCTCCGAAGTCGTCTTGTTCCTCTATGGAATTCTCGCGGGCGGCGGAACCTCGGGAGCGAGTATCTTCCTCGGCGGCCTCGTCGGGCTGGCTCTCGGTGCGTTCCTTTGCGCGCTGACCTATTTCGGATTGCTGCGTATTCCCGGGCGCTATCTGTTCGCCGCGACGAGCGCGATGATCGCGTTGCTCGCAGCCGGACTCGCCGCTCAGGCTGTTCTGTTCCTGGCGCAAGCCGACGTTCTCACCGCAATGGGCACCGTGGTTTGGGACACCTCATGGCTGCTGTCGGACGAGAGCATGCTCGGCCGCGCGCTGCACACGCTGATCGGCTACAGTGATCGCCCGACCGAGATGCAACTCGTCGTTTACGTTGCAGTGCTGGCGACGATGTTCAGCTTGATGAAGCTGTCCGCGCCGGTTCGCAGGGCAGTTCCCGCGCACTGACCTGCGGCATTTCAGTTCAACGCATTGCAAATGCGTAATGTGCGGAACGCGGCCCTATGCCCGGCGCTTCTCTCTTCACGTGACCCCGAAGGAGAAGAAAAATGACCCTCAAAACGATATTGCTTTCCGCTGCGTCCGCGCTTGTGCTGTCCGCGGGTGCGGCCTCTGCGGCGCCAGCTACGGCCGAATCGGCCGTCAATGTGCGTTCCGGACCGGGCACTCAATACCAGGTAATCGGCACCATTCCGGGCGGCGCGACCGTCGACGTCGGCGGCTGCAGCGCAAATTGGTGTCAGGTGAGTTTCAACGGCGAGACCGGCTATGCGAGCCAGAGCTATCTTTCGGTTGCCGAGGGCAGGCCGGCTATCGTGGCGCCCAGCTACGCCTATGACGACACTCCGTATTACGACGACTACTACGATGACGGCTATGGGTATGGGGCGGGCGTAGGGCTCTATGTGAATCCCGGTCATCGCTTCCAACATGGGTGGAATGGCGGCCACCGCGGCTGGAACGCCGGCCACCCCGGCTGGAACGGCGGCCATGCGTCGAACGGCGGCGGCCGCTGGCAGGGCCGTACCGGCTGGAACGGCAACCCCGGCGGCAACCGCTCGAATGTTGGCGGAGGGATGAACCGCTCCAATATCGGCGGGCGTCCGTCCATGAGCGCGCCGGTCGGCATGCCGACAGGCGGCGGTGGGGGTGTGTTCCGCGGCGGTGCCGGTGTGGGCGGTGGCATGCGTGCCGGTGGCGGCGCAATCGGCGGCGGAGGCCATATGGGTGGAGGAGGCCATGTCGGTGGCGGCGCCATTGGCGGAGGTGGGGCCGGCGGACCGGGCCGGCACTGAGCCTCGTTAGCGCAATTCAAGAAATGAGAACCGGCGGGCTTGTCCCGCCGGTTTTCGTTTGCGCTACGTGCTGCCGAACACGCGCCTGAAAATCGTATCGACGTGCTTGAAGTGGATAACCGAGGTCGAAATTCTCGGCGATCTCGGCATCGCTGAGATATTTCTTCACGTCCTTGTCGGCTTTCAGGAGCGTCAGGAAGTCGCCTTGGCCGCGCCAGACCGGCATGGCGTTGCGCTGCACCAGTCTGTAGGCGTCCTCGCGCGCGGCCCCTTTTTGCGTCAGCGCCAACATCACACGCTGCGAGTGGATCAGCCCGCCGAGCCGGTCGAGATTCTTCTGCATGTTTTCCGGATAGACCAGCAACTTCTCGATCAGCCCGGTCAGGCGTGCGAGCGCGAAATCGAGCGTCACCGTGGCGTCCGGACCGATCATGCGCTCGACGGAGGAGTGCGAGATGTCGCGCTCGTGCCAGAGCGCGACATTCTCCATCGCGGGCGTCACGTAGGCGCGCACCATGCGGGCAAGGCCGGTGATGTTCTCCGACAGCACCGGATTGCGCTTGTGCGGCATCGCGGACGAACCCTTCTGGCCCTCGGAGAAGAACTCCTCCGCCTCCAGCACCTCGGTCCGTTGCAAGTGACGCACCTCGATCGCGAGCCGCTCCATCGAGGAGGCGACGACGCCCAAGGTCGCGAAAAACATGGCGTGACGGTCGCGCGGGATCACCTGCGTGGAGATCGGCTCGACCGTCAGGCCCATTTTGGCCTTGGCGACATGCGCCTCGATGCGCGGATCGATCTGCGCGAAGGTGCCGACCGCGCCCGAGATCGCGCAGGTGGCCACTTCCTTGCGGGCGGCCTGCAGCCGCTCCTTGTTACGCGAAAACTCAGCGTAGGCCTGCGCGAGCTTCAGCCCGAACGTCACCGGCTCGGCGTGGATGCCGTGCGAGCGGCCGATGGTCGGTGTCATCTTGTGCTCGAAGGCGCGCGTCTTCAGCGCGTCAAGCAGTTTCGTCAACATCGCCGATCAAGATGTCGGCGGCGCGCGTCAAGCTGAACATTGAAGCAGGTGTCAAGAATGTCCGACGAGGTCATGCCCTGATGCACGAAGCGCGCCTCGGGGCCGACGATCTCGGAGAGGTGAGTCAGGAACGCGATCACGTCATGCTTGGTCTCGCGCTCGATCTCGTCGATGCGCGCGACGTCGAAGGTCGCGTGGCGCGCCTTCTCCCAGATCGTGAAGGCGGCCTCCCTGGGAATGATGCCGAGCTCGGCCATCGCATCCGAGGCGTGCGCCTCGATCTCGAACCAGATGCGGAAACGGGTCTGGGGTTCCCAGATGGCGGCCATCGCGGGACGGGAATAGCGCGGAATCATTGCTTCGCTCTGTCGGGGTTACCCCGTGAGGTAACACGGCGGGGGCGGGGGCAAAACCCCCTCAATTCAGGCGGCTTCCCCGCGCGCGAGCGCGGCGGCATTGCGGATCGCCGCGATGTTCTTCGCGTACGCGGACGGCCCGCCCTTGAACACAGCCGAGCCCGCGACCAGCACGTTGGCGCCGGCGCGCGCAACGGCTTCAGCGTTATCGGCCGTGACGCCGCCATCGACCTCGATGTCGATCGGCCGCCCGCCGGCGAGCGCCCGCACGCGCGCGATCTTCTCCAGCGCAGAGGGGATGAAGGCCTGGCCGCCGAAGCCCGGATTGACCGACATCACCAGGATGAGGTCGACCAGATCGATCAGGTTCTCCAGCGTTTCGACCGGCGTGCCGGGGTTGAGCGTGACGCCCGCCTTTTTACCGAGGGCGCGGATCGCCTGCAGCGAGCGGTGGACATGCGGGCCCGCCTCGACGTGCACCGTGATGACGTCAGAGCCCGCCTCGGCGAAGGCTTCGAGGTAGGGATCGCATGGCGCGATCATCAGGTGGGTATCGAACACCTTCTTCGAGTGCGGGCGCATCGCCTGTAATCGCGCCGGGACCAAACGAGATGTTCGGCACGAAATGCCCGTCCATTACATCGAGGTGAATCCAGTCGGCACCCGCGGCGCCGATGGCGCGCACCTCTTCGCCCAATTTGGCGAAATCGGCTGCGAGGATCGACGGGGCGACGAGCAGCGGTCGCATGGCTTCGTCCGGATTGATCTTGGCTCCGGGTAACACGGCCGCAGGGCGAGGAGCAACGCGCTGAAGCTGACAGATTTTGCGCGGCAGAATTTGCCGTGGGCGAGGCTCCGAGCAATTCCTGCCGGGCACGCGCGCTAGCGAAGGCTCGTAAACTCAAGCGCTTAGCTCGAGCGCCGCAGCGGCACGGAACTTGAAACAGGAGTCTGCGGGCGACTGGCCTGCTGGCCGTATTTGGATTGCGTAAGATGTCTCAGATTCAAGGCGCGTCGAGTGCGGCTTATGCGGCGCAGTGGCAGTATCTCCAGGCCACGCAGCAAAGCGGTTCAACTTCGCAGACTCAGTCGCAGGGGAGCGCAAGCGACGCCGATGTCGTTCGGGCTCGATCCGTTTTCCGGAGCGAGCGGCCAGACGCCCGGCACCGGTCCCTCGGGGCCACCGTTCAGTCTCGATGCAATGAGCGCGCTGATTTCCGCGCAGGAGCAGTCGGGCACCAGCGGGCTTTCCCCGATGCAACAGAAAGTTTTCGGGCAACTCGATGCGGACGGGCGACGGTACCGTGACGGGCAGCGAACTGCAGTCCGCATTCGGCGCCGACAACAAGGATGCCGCCGATTACGTGATGAGCAAGCTCGACACCAATGGCGACGGCTCGATCAGCCAGAGCGAATTCGCTTCCGGCACCACCAAGGGTGCGGGCCACCATCACCATCATATGCACGCCGGACCGCCGCCGGATGCGTCGCAGGGCGATCCGAGCACGCAGGGGACGCAGGATCCGCTCTCGGCGCTCCTGTCCTCCTCGGCCTCAGGCGCTTCATCGCAGACCGAGAGCAACAGCGACGGGTCAAGCACCACGACGCATCACCTATGCGGATGGCTCGAAGATCAGCATGACCAGTGCGGCGTCCTCGTCGGGCACGGCGAGCGGCGCCACCTCGAGCAGCGGTAGTTCGTTGTCGCAGACGCAGCAGAATCTGCTCGAGCAACTGATCAAGCTGCAGTCGCAGCTGGTGCAGAACATGTCGGCATCGTCGACAGCGACCACGTCGTTGGCGACGATCTAGCTCAGGACGCATCGACCGGTGGCGGCGGCGCAAAACGCCGCGCTAGCGGCTTGAGCATTGCAGGCATCAGGTAGATCGGAAACTGCGCGACCGCGAAATAGAGCCAGGTCAATTCCGGCACTGCGGCGCCCGCCGCCGCGAGCATCAGCCCCATATTGCGGTTTCCCGCCGCAAGGCCGAGCGCAAGCGACTGGGCGCATGCCGAGCCGCACGAATACGAGCGCGGTCAGCGCGGTCAGTCCGAGCGACAGCGCAAAGGCAAGCGAGTCAGACCAAGGACTTTGAGCGGTTCGGTGAAGGTTGAGACGAGCACGCCGTCCATCAGCGCGACGGCAAAGAAGAACAGCGCGATCAACGCTGAAGCCCGTCGATGCGCTCGCTCTGGCGCGCGACCCATTCGCGGCCCGCCGAACACGGCGCACCAGCGTGGCGACGATCGCCGCGCCGGCAGCATCGCGAACAGCTTGGCGCCGAGCACGATCGGGCGAGAGCGCCAGGCCGTCGCCCGACGAACAGCGCCACGAACACCGGCGCGGTGAATGGCGTCGCGGCGGTGCAGACGATCAGCGTCGCGAGCGACAACGCGGCATCGAGCCCCATCAGGGCGGCAAGCGTGGGCGCCGAGATCACCGGCGGCGCTGCGGCCTGCAGGATCATGGCGATGAAGAGCCCGTGCGGCGCGTCTCGACGTCGAGCGCCACCAGCGCGAGCGCCGATCAGCAGCGGTGAACCAGCATCATCCAGGCGGCGGCCGCGCCGACCACCAGCGGCCGCGCGAAATGCCGCCTGACCGCCGCGGGATCGACGCGCAGGAACGCGAGGCAGAGCAGCACGAACAGCGCATAGGCGAAGATCGGGCTTCAGCACCGCCGCGAGCGGCGGCACCGCGATGCCGATGAAGATCGAGGCCGCGACCGCGCGCGTGCCCTGCCGGCCGAGCCAGGCGAGCCAAGCGCGGGATGAACGGCTCCAGATCCGGCGGATCGAAGGCGGCGTGGACGTGATCACAACGACATCAAAAGTGATCGCGGCATATCAGCCATGCTGGGCGGCGTCGATGGCGCGGCGAATGCGCTCTGTATAAATGTGCGCGGGACAGCTTCTCCTGAGGAGCGGAGATATGGCGCGTACCGATGCGATCGTTCTGGGAGCCGGCATCGTCGGCACCTCGGTCGCGCTGCATCTGGTCAAGCGCGGGCTTTCGGTGGCGCTGGTCGACAAGCGCGGTCCGGGCGAGGAGACGAGCTACGGCAACACCGGCGTGATCGTCGGGGCGAGCGTGTTTCCGACCGCGTTCCCGCGCAGCCTGAAGAAGCTGATCCAGATCGCGCTGAAGCGCGCGCCGGAGGCGAACTATCACTGGGGCGATTTGCTGAAGATCGCGCCGTGGCTTATCTCCTATTATCGCTTCTCGACGCCGGAGAAGCTAAAGGACAGCGCCGTGAAGCTGCGCCCGCTGATGGCGCGCTCGGTGCCGAGCACAAGCAGCTGCTGGAAGAGTCCGGACGCGCTGAAATATCTGCGCGAGACCGGCTGGATGACGCTCTATCGCAGCGACGCGGCGTTCGAGGCGATGAAGCCGCAGCTCGAGTTCGGCGCGCACGATCGGCGTCGCGGCGCAGGACGCTGGATACGCAGGGTGCACTGGCGCTCGAGCCGAACCTCGACGCCGGTGTTCCGTCACGCGCTGATGTGGCCGGATGTCGCTTCGCTTTCCAATCCGCTGCCGTGACGCGCGCTTATGCGGCGCGCTTCGCGGCGCTCGGCGGCGTGCTGCATCAACGGCGATGCGCGCTCGCTGCACCGGAGCGACGGCAACTGGCGCGTCGACGCCGACGAAGGGCATGTCGACTCCGAGAACGTCGTGGTCGCGCTCGGGCCTTGGGCGCCGGACGTGCTGACGCCGCTCGGGATCAAGCTGCCGCTCGGCATCAAGCGCGGCTATCACCGGCACTACAATGCCGAAGGGCAACGCGTCGCTGTCGCGGCCGATCATCGACACCGAATACGGCTATGCGCTGACCCCGATGGAGCAGGGCATCCGCCTCACCACCGGCGCGGAGTTCGCGGCGCGCGATGCCGCGCCGACGCCGGTACAGTTCGATCGGCTGCTGCCGCGCCGCGCGCGAGCTGTTTCCGCTCGGCGAGCCGAACGAGGCCGAGCCGTGGCTCGGGCGGCGGCCGACATGCCGGATTCGCTGCCCGCGATCGGCCGCGCGCCGGGCCAGAAGGGACTCTGGCTCGCGTTCGGCCACGGCCATTGGGGGCTGACGATGGCGCGCGGTCACCGGACGCCTGATCGCCGAGATGATGACCGGCGCGGCGCCGTTCACCGACCCGGCGCCATACCGGGCGGAGCGGTTCAGCTAGCTTTCAGTCGCAGCTACCGCCGTCGCCGCCACAATCGCCGCCGTCGGAGGAACTGTCGAACAGGCCGCCGTCGCTGCCGGCGGTCCATTTCTTGCGCTGTTTGTTCCACGTGGCGAACTCAGCGTCCTCCTGCGCGGTCTTTTCGCGCGCTTCGGTGAACCACTCGCGCGCAAGCGCCGCGAGCCGGGATTCAGCCGGTCCTCGGGAATTCTTTCGGTCGATTGCCGCCATGCCGAAAGCCTCGCACCGGGGTGTTAGCGAATCTCTTGCCGGTGAGCCGAAATTCAGGCGGCGGTCAGCCGAATTTGTCCTTCCAGGCCGGTAGCGCGCCACCGAAGGGCAGCGCCGCCGCCTCGTAAACGCCGCGCGCGACCGCGCGGGCCAGCACGTTGGCCGCAACCGCGCCGAGCTCCGCGAAGTCGCATAGACCGGATCGGCGAGCGGGCGTTTGCCGGTCGAGGCCGCGAACACGATGTCGCCGTCGAGCGGCGTGTGCACCGGATAGATCGCGCGCGCGAGCCCGTCATGCGCCACGATAGCGAGGCGCTTGGCCTGCGCCTTGGTGAGCGCCGCGTCGGTCGCGACCAGCGCGATGGTGGTGTTCTCGCGCACGCCGCCCTTGAGGCGCATGGTCAGCGCGTCCGCGGCGGCATCGGCGGAAGGCCACCGCGTCCGCCGAACTCTGCGTCCTGCTCGAACGGCGCCGCCCAGAAGTGCGGCCCGTCACCGACGGTCACGCTGCCGACCGCGTTGACCACGACGATCGCGCCGACGGTCGCGCCGTCGCGCGTCATGCGCGGAGGCCGAGCCGAGCCCGCCCTTCAGATTGACGGTGGTGGCGCCATAGCCCGCGCCCGCCTTGCCCAGCGCGAAATCCGCGCTGGCGTTAGCGGCCGCCGCGTAGCCGAGATCGCGATAGGGCGGGAAACGGCCCCAGTCCTTGTCGCCGCCGTTCAACAGATCGAACACGATCGCGCCCGGCACGATCGGCACGCGGATCGTTGCCGACCGCGAAGCCGCGGCCCTGCTCGCGCAGCCAGGCCTGCACGCCGCTCGGCGCGTCGAGCCCGAACGCCGAGCCGCCGGACAGCACGACCGCATCGATGCGCTCGACGGTCTCCTCCGGCCGCAGCAGGTCGGTGTCGCGCGTGCCGGGCGCGCCGCCGCGCACGTCGCGGAGGCGACCGCCGCCTCGTCGAACACGATCACGGTCGAGCCGGAGGCGAGCTTCGCGTCGTCGGCATTGCCGACCGAAGAGTCCCGGGACATCGGTGATCAGGTTGCGCATGCACGTTCAAGACGTGCGCGGAAACGAAAAAGCTTGTTCGCATGGACAAGATCACGCCGCTCGATCCGTCGCGCTCGGCGAGGCTAACCGGCTGCGTCTGCACATTAGCTCCCGCATGGTCCGCCGACGTCACGATCTTCGCCGCGCTGTTCGCCGGGCTGCTCAGCTTCCTGTCACCCTGCGTGCTGCCGCTGGTGCCGCCCTATCTCGTCTATCTCGCCGGGACGTCGCTGGAGCGCTTCGCGGATGCCGAGCCGGAGCCGCGGTGCGCTGGGAAACGGTCGGCGCGGCCGCGCTGTTCGTCGCGGGATTCTCCACCGTGTTCGTCGCGCTCGGGCGCGAGCGCGAGCGCATTTGGATCGCTGATCCGCATCTACGCGGACAAGCTCGCGATCGTCGGCCGGCATCGTCATCATCGTCATGGGGCTGCACTTTCTTGGCGTGACGCGCATCGCGCTGATGTATCGCGAGAAGCGTGCCGAAGTGCCGAAGCCAGTCGGGTTGTGGGGCGCCTACGTGATGGGTTTGGCGTTTGCGTTTGGCTGGACGCCCTGCATCGGGCCGATCCTCGCGGTGATCCTGGCGATCGCCGCATCCAAGGAGACGGTCGCGAAGGGTGCGCTGCTGCTTGCAATCTATTCGCTCGGCCTTGGCATTCCGTTCCTGGTCGCGGCTTTCGCGATCGAGCCGTTCGCGAAATTCCTCGCGCGCTTCCGGCAGCCATCTGCCGATGGTCGAGAAGACGATGGGCGGGCTGCTGGTACTGACCGGCATCGCGTTCCTCACCGGCTTCGTCAGCGAGGCGAGCTACTGGCTACTCGAGGCATTTCCCGTTCTCGGGCGGATCGGATGACAACCGAATTGCAGGTCACGGCGGCGGGCGCCTACGAGCACGTCATCAATGGACTGGCGCCGGTGTTCACGCGCGAGTCGGGTGTTGCGGTCCAGCTCACGGTCGCGAACGCGGCCGGCGTGATCAAGCGCGTCGAAGCGCGCGAGCCGGTCGACGTGGTCCTCACGTCGGCGGCCGGCGTCACGCAGTTGGTCGCCGTCGGACTGGCGGACGCAAATACGCAGGCAGAGATCGCGCGGGTGGGTCTTGGGATCGCAGTAGCCGAGGGCTTGCCGCTGCCCGACCTTTCGACGGCGGCGGCGGTGCGCACGGCGCTTCTGTCGCCCAAGCATGTCGCGTTCATCGATCCGAACGGTGGCGGCACGTCGGGGCCGTTCATTGCGAAAGTGTTCGAGGGCCTCGGCATCGCCGAACAGCTCATGGAAAGCGGCGTTCTGTCGAAGACCGGCAGGGATGTCGTCCGCGCGGTGGCGTCCGGGGAGGCGACACTTGGCCTGACGCAAGCGACCGAACTGATCGGTGCGAAGGGCGTGCAGTTCGCCGGGTATCTTCCGACCGCGATACAAGTCGTGAGCGTTTATGCGGGTGCGGCGGCGACGTTCGCGGCGGAGCCGGACGCTGCGCGGCGCTTCCTCGCCTTCCTGAAGAGCCCTGCGAGCACCGCGCATTTCCGCGAAGCCGGGTGGATGGTTGGCTAAGGCACGATTGCCGGTCTAGGCGCCCACCAGGCCCAACAGCGACTGGACCTCGTTGAAGACGAAATCCGGGCGCGGCACCGAGGCATCGAGCGCGACGCCGCGACGGTTGATCCACGCCACGGTCAGTCCGAGCGGCTTGGCGCCGACCATGTCGGTGAACTGCGATTGTCCCGAATGGAGGATCTCGTCCTTATGGCACCCAGCATGCTCTATTAGATAGCGGAACAGTGTGCCGTCAGGCTTGTAGCCTTTCGCGCGCTGCGCCGTGCACACGAGGTCGAACTCGCGCCGCAGCGGGGTCAATGCGAGCAGATCGTCGTCGATGTTCGAAACGATCGCCGAGCCGGTAGCGGCGTGAGAGCGTGTCGAGCGTACGGACGACATCGTCATAGAGAAAGAAGCGCGGAAACGCATCGAAGTAGCGTTCGATCAGGCGGCTGTCGCCCGCGATCCCGAAATGCGAGAATGACTCCGCCAGCGAGAGTGCGCAGATCTCGCGATAGGAGCGGTAAGGCTTCCAGTAATGGGCAATGTTGCGGTGCTCCCAGTGCTCCCAGAATGCCTTCACGTCGACGCCATGCGCGTTGGCATCCGCCAGGATACGCTCGAATGCGCCGTATGAGCTGTCGCGCACGCTGATCAGCGTGCCGAACACATCGAACGACATCAGCTTGGGCTGCAAACTCATGCGCCCGGCGGCGTCGGCCAGTTGGTGATCGGGCCGCGCGCGGTTTCCCATGCCTTCGCGAGCTTCAGCACGCCGTGGTCGTCGAAACGGCGGCCGACGATCTGCACGCCGATCGGCAATCCGCCCTTCGTGAACGCCGCATTGATCGACACCGCCGGCTGCTCGGTGAAATTCCACGGCACCGTGAAGCAGATGTGCTCGAACGGGTGCTCCGGATCGTCGCCGGGCGAGGCGCGCTCCGCCGCAAAGGCCGGAATTGGCGCGGTCGGCGAGATCAGGTAGTCGATCTCGCCGAACAGCAGCGCCGCGAGGCGCCGCAACTCCATCGTCTGGTTGAAGCCGCGGATCGCATCGACGCCGGACAGCTTCGCGCCGCCCTCGGCCCATTTGCGGGTGTAGGGATGGATCTTGGCGCGCGTCTCGGCCGGCAGCGGTTCGATGTCGGCCCACGAGCGCGCGCGGAAGAACGTGTCGAGCCCGTCGAGGATCGCGCGCGAGATCAGCGGCGCGACCGGCTCGACGATCGCGCCCTGATCGGCAAAGAACTTCGCCGCGGCTTCGACGGCGGCCTTCACCTCGGGCTCGACCGGAATGCCGACGCCGGCGTCGAGCAGCAGGCCGATGCGCTTGCCGCTTGCAGGTCGCCGGCGAGATTCATCCAGTCGATGTCCTGCACCGGAAGGCTCATGCCGTCGCGATGGTCGGGCTGCGAGAGCACCGACATCATCAGCGCGGTGTCTTCGACGGTGCGCGTCATCGGGCCCGGCGCAGCGCGCCGACATAAGGCGGGTCGAGCGGGATGCGCCCGAGGCTCGGCTTGAGCCCGACCAGACCGCACCATCCGGCCGGCAGGCGCACCGAGCCGCCGATATCGGTGCCGACATGCAGCGGGCCGTAGCCGGCCGCGCCCGCCGCGCCTGCACCCGAGCTAGATCCTCCGGGGTTCTTGGTCAGGTCCCAGGGATTGCGCGTGAGGGGATGAAAGCTCGAGACGCCGGACGAGGTCATGCCGTAGTCCGGCATCGTGGTCTTGGAGAAGATGATCGCGCCGGCCTCGCGCAACCGGGCAGGGGCAGGGGCATCCTGCGGCATGGGGGTAAGCGGCATCGCAGCGGTGCCGAGCGGCATCGGCACGCCTTTCGATGCGATATTTTCCTTTACGGTCACCGGCACGCCGTCGAGCGGGCCGAGCCGGGCTCCCTTTGGACCAGCGCTCCGTCGACGCTCTGGCCTCGGCGCGCGCGGCATCCGGGTCGTAGGCATAGAGCGCCTTGATGTGCGGCTCCCAGCGCGCGATGTGGTTTTCGACGTCAGCGAAGACCTCCGAGGGAGACAGCGACTTCGCGCGATAGCGCTTGAGCAATTCGACGGCGGTCAGATCGTGCGGTTCGGTCATGGAAGGCGCTCCTGGCGGAAACCGCCATCGTAGCAAATTCGGCGTGCAGGCAAGTGCGTCGGCCAAAAGAAAACGCCCGCCCCGGAGACCGGGCGGGCGTCGGAACGTCAGCGCGAGCTGAGGACTTACATCCTCGACGTAGGTGATCTTGCCGTCGGCATTCTTCTTCCAGACGTACATCACGTAGTCGGACGGGTGATGTCGCCCTTCTTGTCGTAGGACGAGTTCGCCGATCACGGTCTTGAACTTCTTGCCTGAGTGATGCACTTCGGCGACCTTCTTGGGATCGAGCGACTTCGCCTGCTCGGCCGCCTGCTTGATCACCTCGACCGCCGCGTAGCTGTAGAGCGTGTAGGCTTCCGGCTCGAACTTCTTGGCGCGGAATTTCTCGACGACTGCCTTCGCGGCCGGGTTCTTGCGCGGATCGGGCGCGTAGGTCATCAGCGTGCCTTCGACGCCGGGGCCGCCGATCGGTCGCGAATTCATCCGACGTGATGCCGTCGCCGCCCATCAGCGGGGCCTTGATGCCCTGGTCGCGCATCTGGCGCACGATCAGGCCGCCTTCGGTGTGCAGGCCGCCCCAATAGACGAGGTCGGCGCCGGAGGCCTTGATCTTGGAGACGAGCGCCGAGATAGTCCTTCTCGCCGACGTTGATGCCTTCGTAGAGGACTTCCTTGATGCCGCCCTTGTTGATCGCCTTCTTGGTCTCGTCGGCGAGACCCTGGCCGTAGGTCGTCTTGTCGTGGACGATCGCGATCTTCTTGCCCTTGAACTTCTTGAGGATGTATGCGGCGGCAACCTCGCCCTGCTGGTCGTCACGGCCGCAGGTGCGGAAGATGTTCCACATGCCGCGCTCGGTGATCTTCGGATTGGTCGCGGACGGCGTGATCACCAGGATGCCGTTCTCCTGATAGACCTCGGAGGACGGCATGGTGACGCCGGAATTGAACGGACCCGACCACGAACTTCACGCCGTCGCCGGCGAACTTGTTCGCGATCGACACGCCCTGCTTCGGATCGGACACGTCGTCGCCGTAGGTGAGCGTGATCTTCTGGCCGAGGATGCCGCCGGCGGCGTTGATGTCCTCGACCGCCTGCTCGACGCCGTTCTTGAGCTGCGCGCCGAAGGCCGCATTCGGGCCCGTGAGCGGGCCGGTCATGCCCATCTTGATGTCTGCGCCTGCGCGGTCCCGGCGAAGGCGATGGCCGCGCCGAGCGCCAGACCGAGCGTAGTGATCTTCTTCATACACTTCTCCCTTGATGAAATGGCATGAGGCGATCCGGCCAAGCAGCCGACGCGACGGCCTCTGGCCCGATTGAAGCGCCAAACGGACGAAAAGTCACCCGGTATTCAGCGTCCTTTCCCGGAATTGCGCGCTCCAGCGCATGAAGCCCGCCCGGCGCATTGATCCAGCTGTATTGCGTCGTCATTTGGGCTGCGCGCGTGGCGCGGAAGCCGAGATAGCCGAAGATCAGGCAAACGACCGCGTCGACGGCGTAAAATTGCGGCGAGAGCAGCGTCCCTTCAAACAGGGCGAAATGGATGAAACGGACGGCGAGCCCGAGAATCAGCATGTAGAACGCCACATGCCACCACGGCCGCCAGGTCGAGGCGATCGCGCGGCCCGCGAGCCACGCCGGCGCCGCCGCCCATGACGACGGTCACGAGCAGGAATATGCCGAAGTAGTCTTCCTCGTAGAGGATGCCGCTCATGCGTTTTCTCCCGCGCGCATGATCCTGTCCGAAAACCGCGCCACACTTTTCGGGATCATGCGCGGCCTCCGACTTCCTGCCGGCCGCCTTCCAGATAGGCGGCCTTCACCTCCGGCCGCTCCAGCAATTCCTTGCCGGTGCCCGACAGCGTGATGACGCCGTTGACCATGACGTAGCCGCGGTGCGCGAGCTTGAGCGCATGGAAGGCGTTCTGCTCGACCAGAAATACGGTGAGTTTCTCGGCGCGATTGAGTTCGCGGATCGCGTCGAAAATCTGCCGCACGACCAGCGGCGCCAGGCCGAGCGAGGGCTCGTCGAGCAGCAGCAGGCGCGGGCGCGCCATCAGGGCGCGTGCAATCGCCAGCATCTGCTGCTCGCCGCCGGACAGCGTGCCGCCGCGTTGGTGCAGGCGCTGCTTCAAGCGCGGGAACAGCGCGAAGATGCTCTTCCAGGTCGGCGGCGAAGCCTGCATCGCCGGCGACGATCGCGCCCATCTGCAGGTTTTCCATCACGGTCATGCGCGAGAAGATGCGGCGGCCTTCCGGCGACTGCGCGATGCGCAGATGCGCGATCTCATGCGTCGGCAGACGGGTGATGTCGCGCCCGTCGAACGTGATGGAGCCTTCGCGCGCGCGCGGATTGCCGAAGATCGTCATCATCAGGGTCGACTTGCCGGCGCCGTTCGCGCCGATCAGCGTGACGATCTCGCCGTCGGCCACATCGATGTCGACGCTCTGGAGCGCTTGAGGATCTTGCCGTAAAAGGTTGTGACGCCGCGCACGGAGAGGAGGGGCGTGGTCATAACCCCACCTCCGCCTCGACCTTGGCCGACCTCTTCGTCCTCGACGCCGAGATAGGCGGCGATCACCTTCTGGTCGTTGCGCACGGCCTCCGGCGTGCCGTCGGAGATCTTCACGCCGTAATCGAGCACGACGACATGATCGGAGATCTGCATCACCACGCTCATGTCGTGCTCGATCAGCAGGATCGAGGTTGCGTGGTCCTGCCGGATCGAGAGCAGCAGCTCGTTGAACTGTGGCTTTCGCGCGGATTGAGGCCCGCGGCCGGCTCGTCGAGGCAGAGCAGCACCGGGTCGGTGCACATCGCGCGCGCGATTTCGAGGCGGCGCTGCGCCCCGTAAGGCAGGTCGCCGGCCGGATCGTCGGCGCGATCGATGCAGTTGGGTCTTTTCCAGCCAGTAGCGCGCCTTCTCGACCGCGGTCTTCTCGGCGCGGCCATAAAGATGCGGCGCGAACACGCCGAGGAAGGTGTAGCCGGACGCCACCATCAGCATGTTGTGCTGCGCGACCAGCATGTTCTCGAACACCGTCATGCCGGAGAACAACCGGATGTTCTGGAACGTGCGCGCGACGCGCGCCTGCTGCGTCACCAGATAATCGGGCATGCGCTCGAGCAGAAACAGCGCCTCGGTACCGCGCGTGAGGCTGCGCGTGCCGCGATCGGTCAGCGTGTCGATCTCGTCCCAGATCGTGTCGCCATGCGCGAGCGCGATGCGGCCTTCGGTCGGCTTGTAGAAGCCGGTGATGCAGTTGAACACCGTGGTCTTGCCGGCGCCGTTCGGGCCGATCAGCGCCGTGATGTCGCCGCGCGCCGCCGAGAACGAGAGATCATCCACCGCGACAAGGCCGCCGAAGCGCATCGAGAGATGCTCGACGCGCAGCACGGGCGCGGATTTCACCGCGTTCATCCGTGGCCTTCTTTCACGAACGAGCCGAGGATGGTGCGGCGCTCTTTCAGGAATGCCGACGGCTCGCGTGTGCCGACCAGCCCGCGCGGCTTCCAGATCATGATCAGCACCATCGCGAATCCGAAGATCAGCATGCGGTACTGCGTCGGGTCGAAATCCTTGCCGAAGACGTACTTGAGGAAATCGAGTTCGCGCATGATCTCGGTGCCGCCGATCATCACGACGGCGGCGACCGCGACGCCGATCTGGCTACCCATGCCGCCGAGCACCACGATCGAAAGGATCGTCGCCGATTCAAGGAACGTGAAGGACTCGGGCGAGATGAAGCCCTGCCGCGCGGCGAAGAACGAGCCGGCGAAGCCCGCGAACATCGCGCCCATCGCAAACGCGGTGAGCTTGGTGTTGGTCGTGTTGATGCCGAGCGAGCGGCAGGCGATCTCGTCCTCGCGCAGCGCTTCCCAGGCGCGCCCGACGGGAAGCTGGCGCAGGCGGATCGTCACATAGGCGGTGAGGAAGCCGAGCGCGAGGATCACGTAATAGAGAAACAGCGTGCGGTGGACCGGCGAGAACTCAAGCCCGAAGGTCGCCGCGAAGCCGTCATCGTTCGCGTTGAACGGAATGCCGAACAA
Source organism: uncultured Alphaproteobacteria bacterium (assembly GCA_963757565.1). Classification (GTDB taxonomy): domain Bacteria; phylum Pseudomonadota; class Alphaproteobacteria; order Rhizobiales; family Xanthobacteraceae; genus PALSA-894. Next base: position 2,273,365 of record CAVWSB010000011.1, on the reverse strand, counting down.
GGTCGGCCGCGGAATGCTGCTGATGCCCGCATAGCCATTGGTGAAGGACACCCAGTTGATCAGGATCAGGCGGATGATCTCGCCGAAGGCGAGCGTGACGATCGCCAGATAGTCGCCGCGCAGCCGCAGCACCGGAAAGCCGAGCAGGATTCCCCAGAACGCCGAGAGGCAGCCGGCAAGCGGCAGCAGGATCCAGAACGAGAGGCCGAACTCCTTGGCAAGCAGCGCGTAGGAGTAGGAGCCGACCGCATAGAACGCGACGTAGCCAAGATCGAGCAGGCCGGCGAGGCCGACCACGATGTTCAGGCCCCAGCCGAGCATCACGTAGATCAGGATCTGGATGCCGAAATTGTCGATCCATTTCAGCGCGCCGGACGGCACGAACAGCATGATGAGGACGGGATAAACCACCGCGAAACCCATCGCGAAGGGCGTGAACCATGTCGCAAACGCGGTCTTGAAGGCCGTCAGGCGTGCGTTTGCCGCCGCTGGGCGCAAGGCACGCCGTTCGCGCCACGGCTCGATCACCAGCGAGCCGAACAGCTTTGCCGCCGTGATGATGGCGACGATGGCGAGCAGCAGCGGCATGCGCGTTTCGAGCTCCAGCTCGTTGCGCATGTTCTGCACGGTCTTGAAGCCGATGAGCGGCAGGAACAGCAGGAATGCGATCAGCGCCGTGATGGCGCCGTCTTTGAGCGAGCGCACGACGTTGGGCCGCGCCGCGGCGTGGGGCAGGGCGGTGTCGGGCGCCGCCACGCTCATTTCACACCTTTTCCACTTCGGGCCGTCCGAGCAGGCCCTGCGGCAGGAAGATCAGCGTGATGACGAGGATCGAGAACGCCGCGACATCCTTGTAGTCGATCGAGAAATAGGCCGACCACATAGTCTCGATCAGGCCGATCAGAATGCCACCGATCACTGCGCCGGGCAGCGAGCCGATGCCGCCGAGCACCGCCGCGGTGAATGCCTTGATGCCGGGCACGAAGCCGTCGGAGAAGTTCACCACGCCATAGTACATCAGGTACATGGTGCCGGCGACGGCCGCGAGCGCTGCGCCGATCACGAAGGTGATCGAGATCGTCCGGTCGACATCGACGCCGACCAGCGCCGCCATCTTCTGGTCCTGCTCGCAGGCGCGCTGCGCGCGGCCGAGCGAGGTCTTGGTGACGAGATACCAGAAGCCCGCAAGCAGCACCGCGGTGATGCCCCAAATGATGAATTGCCGATACGAGATGGTCACGTCGTAATCGCCGTGCATCAGCACGATGACGTCGCGCAACAACGGCTCGGTTGCCTTGTTGCGCGGGCCTTGCGTCACCTGCACGAAGTTCGACAGGAAGATCGACATGCCGATCGCAGAGATCAGCGGGGCGAGGCGGAACGAGCCACGCAGCGGCCGGTAGGCGACGCGCTCGATCACCCAGTTCACCAGCGAGGTGAACACCATCGCGACGACCAGCACGATCAGCAACGCGAGCGCCACCGACGACATGCCGAGCCAGGTGGTGAGGATGAGCAGCGCGATCAGCGCGATGAAGGCCGACACCATGAATACGTCGCCGTGGGCGAAGTTCACCATGCCGATGATGCCGAACACCATCGTGTAACCGATGGCGATCAGGCCGTAGATCGAGCCGAGCGTGATGCCGTTGATGAGCTGCTGGACGAAGACTTCCATACGTGCGCCTGCCCCTTGCGAGGCACCCCTCATGACCCCCGGCGCCAGCCGCGTTCGGATGACCGAACAACGGCCTCATTCGGATTCTTAACAGGTTTCCGCCGTGCGGCAACGGCGGATGCCGCGGCGCGTGATTGGTCCGGGCGTTCGCCTGTTGATAGTGTGCCTGCGATGGATGTGAACAGCGAATTGATGATCCGGGCGGGTATCGCGCTCGCGCTGTTCGCATTGCTTACGCTGTGGGAACTGCTCGCGCCGCGTCGCATGCTTACCATTGGCCGCACGCGGCGCTGGCCCGGCAACCTCGGCATCCTGGTCCTGGACGCCGTGCTGGTGCGTCTGCTCATTCCGGTCGCGGCGGTCGGAATGGCGGTGATCGCCGCGCAACGCGGCTGGGGCCTGTTGAACATCACGCCGTGGCCGGCCTGGCTGGAAGCCGTGATCGGTTTCCTGGCGCTGGATCTTGCGATCTACGGCCAGCATGTCGCATTCCACAGGGTGCCGCTGCTGTGGCGGATGCACCGCATGCACCACGCCGATCTCGACATCGACGTGTCCACCGGCCTGCGCTTTCATCCGATCGAGATCTTCCTGTCGATGCTGATCAAGATCGCCGTGGTAGCGCTGGTCGGCGTATCGGCGCTGGTGGTCATCGCCTTCGAGGTGGCGCTCAACGCCACCTCGATGTTCAATCATTCCAATGCCGCGATGCCGCTTTGGCTCGATCGCCTTGTGCGTCTGCTCGTCGTGACGCCGGACATGCACCGCGTCCACCATTCGATCCTGCGGCTGGAGACTGACAGCAATTTCGGCTTCAACCTGCCATGGTGGGATCGCCTGTTCGGGACCTATCGGCCGATGCCGGAGGCCGGCCACGAGCGCATGACGATCGGCCTTCCGGTCTTCCGCGACTCCGCCGAGCTACGGCTTGACCGGCTGCTGACCCAGCCGTTTCGCGACGAGCCGGCGGAACCGCAAAACGGTGATTTGAAATGAGACTTGGCGTTTGCGTGCTGCGGCGGCATGGTCGCCGCAAAAGGGCGCCCGGCGCCCGTGGAGGATCGAGATGAAGCCCGAGGACGTGATCGCCGGCAAGGGAAGGCCCTTCACCGGACAGGAATACATGGAGAGCCTGCGCGACGAGCGCGAGGTCTATATCTACGGCGAGCGTGTCGCCGACGTTACGACGCATCCGGCGTTCCGTAACTCCGTGCGTTCGATCGCCAAGCTTTACGACGCGCTGCACGATCCGAAGCACAAGGATGTGCTGACCTGTCCGACCGACGGCGGCAATGGCGGTTTCACCCACAAATTCTTCCGCGTCGGACGCTCGCGCGAGGACCTGATTGCGCAGCGCGAGGCGATCGCCGCCTGGGCGCGCATGTCCTACGGCTGGATGGGGCGCACGCCCGACTACAAGGCGTCGCTGATGAATACGCTTGGCGTGCAGTACGATTTCTACGAAAAATTCGCCGACAACGCCAAGGCCTGGTACCGCCGCGCACAGGACAACGTCCTGTTCATGAACCACGCGATCGTCAATCCGCCGGTCGACCGCAACAAGGCGCCGGAGCAGGCACGCGACGTTTTCATCACGATCCAGAAAGAAACCGACGGCGGCTGCTACGTCTCGGGCGCCAAGGTGGTGGCGACCTCCTCGGCGATCACGCATTACAATTTCCTCGGGCAGAACGCCGCGATGCCGGTGAACGATCCTGACCTTGCGATCATGTTCATCGCGCCGATGAACGCGCCGGGCGTGAAACTGTTCTGCCGCACGTCCTACGAGATGGCGGCGAGCGTGATGGGCACGCCGTACGACTATCCGCTGTCGTCGCGGTTCGACGAGAACGACGCGATCTTCGTGTTCGACAACGTGTTCATCCCTTGGGAGAACATCCTGATCTACCGCGAGGTGGAGAAGCTCAAGACCTTCTATCCGCGCTCGGGCTTCGTGAACGGCTTCCAATTCCAGGGCTGCACGCGGCTTGCGGTGAAGCTCGACTTCATCGTCGGCATCGTCGCCAAGGCGCTTGCGCGTCACCGGCGCGGACGAATTTCGCGGCAATCAGGCGATGCTCGGCGAGATCATCGCGTGGCGAAACCTGTTCTGGGCGATCTCGGATGCGATGGCGATGAATCCGGTGCCGTGGAGCGGCGGCGCGGTGCTGCCGAATGCGCAGTCCGGATCGAGTTACCGCGTTTTCGCAGGCGACGCCTACCGGCGCTGCAAGGAGATCGTCGAGAAGATCATCGCGTCCGCGCTGATCTACCTGCCGTCATCGGCAAAAGACTTCGAGAATCCCGCCATCGACAAATACCTGGAAAAATACGTGCGCGGCTCGAACAACATCGGCTACCGCGAGCGCATCAAGATCATGAAGCTGTTGTGGGATGCGATCGGCACCGAGTTCGGCGGCAGGCATGAACTCTACGAGATCAACTACGCGGGCAACCACGAGGACATCCGCATCCAGGCGCTGTTCAACTCCAAGAGCACGGGCGCGTACGACAAGATGATCGGGCTCGCCGATGCCTGCATGGCCGACTACGACGAGAAAGGCTGGGTCGGCGACACCTGGCTCAACCCGGACGACGTCGCGTATCCCGGTGTGCCGGGGCAGGCGAGGGCGGCGGAGTAGGGCGCGTCAGCGCGTGATCGCGCGTGGCGCCTGGGCAGCGAGCGATTGCGAACGGGCGCACACGATCTTGATGCGATCCGTTTCACGCAGATCCTGCGCGATCGATGTCTCGGCGAGATACGCTTGCCCGTTCAGGAAGCAGGTGATGGGACTTGCGAACTCGGTCGGCACGCGCATCACGTCCACCGCGTTGTCCCGCGTGCAGTCGCGCAGGTCGGGCGTGACCGATATCGAGCAGATGAGAACCAGGGCCGTCAGCATAGCAGAGCTCCAATCGTGTTCGATCGGCGCTCCTCCCTTTTCTTGTCGTGCCGACACTTTGATTTGACTAGTGTCGGCCCAAGTTTCTTGTGGGCCGTTAACAAGCAATATCGGGGCCAATACGCTTGGTGCTTTACCTAAGTATCGGACGTTACTGAGGTTGTTCTCGCCCGTCGGCGCGGGCCTGGAGGCGTCTGGATCTCGATGAGCTGGTTCGACCAACGCCCCGACGACGCGATGATGGGCTCGTTCGAGGCCGTCGGCGCCGAACACGTCACGACCGTCGAGGCCACGCGGTTTCGCGAGGCGATGAGCCAGCTTGGCGCGGCGGTGCACGTCGTTACCACCGCCGGGCCTGCCGGCACCGCGGGCTTCACCGCCACGGCGGTCTGCTCGGTGTCGGACCAGCCCGCGACGCTGCTCGTCTGCCTCAACCGGCGCAGCCAGGTCACGCCGATCCTCGATGCCAATCGCGTGCTTTGCGTCAACACGCTGCGCGCCGGCAGCGATCCGGTGGCCGACGTGTTCGCCGGTCGCACCCGGTGCACCATGGCGGAGCGGTTCAACACCGGATCGTGGAGCGAGCTTTCGACCGGCGCGCCGGTGCTGGCGGATGCGGTGGTGGCGTGCGATTGCCGCGTGATCGAGATCAAGTCGGTCGCGACCCACAACGTGGTGTTTGCGGGTGTGGTTGCGCTGCGGCTCGGGCGGCCGGGTCCCGCACTCGTCTATCACGAGCGCGCCTACAAGCAGGTCTAGATTGAGCGTCCGGCAAAAAGAACAGGGATAAAAGACCGCCCCGGTCGTCCGCCACAGGTGCGGGACGTTTCCGCGGACCGCGGGCTTGGCTATGCTGCGCCATGCCTGCGTCCGTGCTGCCGCTGTTTCATCTTTTCGGCGATCCACCCGACGACACGGCGTTCGACTTCATCCATGTCGAGCCGCTGGTGTCGCGCTCGTCGCTGCATCAGTGGAAGATCCCCGCGCATCGTCACCGCGACCTGTTCCAGATCTTCCTGATCGAGCGCGGCGGCGGTGAGATGACCTATGAGGCGGCGAATTTGCCGTTCGAGGCGCCGGCGGCGTTGCTGATCCCGCCGACCACGGCGCACGGATTCCGCTGGCGCGAGCATGTCACCGACGGCTGGGTGGTGAGCTTCACCGAGGACGTCGCGCAGGCACTCGGCGAACGCACGAATGCTGCGCTCGCAAGGCTCAAATCGCTCGCCGAAACGCCGGTCGTGGCCCTTGCGGACGAGGCGGCGACCAAGCGCATCTCTGCCTATTGCGCCGAGCTTTATGAGGAGCATTTCCTCGCACGCGAGGGCTATCGGCTTGCCATGCGCGGCTTGTTGGCCCTGATCGCGATCGGTGTCGCGCGTCTTGCGGCAAGCCGCGCCAGAACCGGCAGCGTGACGCTGGCGCCCGCCGATGCGACGGTCGACGCGCTGCGCAAGCTGGTGGAGGAACACTTCCGGAAAGAACGCCTGCTCGATTTTTACGCCGCGAAGCTCGCGATGACGGCCGACCGGCTGAACGATCATGTCAAGCGAGCGACGGGCGTCACTGCGGGGCACCTGATCCGCCAACGCGTGCTGACCGAGGCGAAGCGCCAGCTCGTGTTCACGGCTCAGCCGATCCACGAGATCGCCTATGACCTTGCGTTCTCCGACCCGTCGCACTTCGCGCGGTTTTTCCGCAAGCAGACCGGTACGACGCCGCACGAGTTTCGCGAAGGGCGCGGCGGATAGGCCTGATTTTCAAGGACAAACGGCGGTAGTTCAGGCCGTTAATCCTTATTTTACCTTGTTATTGCGGGGGCTGTTCGGGCGTGATTGGCTGTCTCCCTGTTGTGGAGAGCCTGGAATGCCTGCCATCTGGCATCCCCTCGCGCGCGTCGGCGCCTATCTCATCACGCTGATGCTCTCGGCGGTCTGGACTTTTGCGGCGCTCGACACGCTGCACCGGCCCCTGCTCGACATCGGGCGCCCGGCCGTTGGCGATGTGATCGTCTCGTTCGCGAGCATGCTCTCGCTCGCGCCGCAGACCGCACTGCTGTTTGCCATGCTGCTGGTCTGTCTCAAGCTGATGATCGGCGCATTCCTGCTCGCTACATGCCTGTGTGCGACCTACGAAAAGGTGCGTTGGCGACATTGCGATGATGCGATGCTCGACACCGCATTGCTCCTCGCGGCATTTGCCAGCATGGCGTCGGCCCTGCCGGGGCTGACCCACGGCGGCGAAATGCTCAACGAGGTGATCGGCGAACTGATGCTCTGCCTGATCGCGAGCGGGCTCGCGATCTTCGGTCGCGGCTACGTGACGAAAGACGAACTGCCGCGCCCGACGCGGCCGGAGCCGGTGGTCCTCAACATCGTCTGACGAACGCCGGTGCGGGAACGTCAGGCTGCGCTGTTGGCGAGTTCCTCAGCCGCGAGACTGTTTGCGGATTTCTGCGTCCGCCATCCCGACAGCCAGCCAGCCTCTGCGCTGTTCTCGGCCACCGCCTTGACCTGCTGCTCCAGCACATCCGCGATCAGCTCGCAGGCGGCGGTTCCATTGAGCAAATGCGGCTGGAACTCGCCAATGCCGCAATAGCGAGCAAAGTGCTCCGCGTTTGCGTCGGTCAGCCCGGCCGCGGCCATCCACCAGTAGCCGAAGCGGCGCGCGCCGGCACTCTTTGTGTCGATAACGCAGATGTCGCTGTGACGCGGATCGCGCTCGATCCGGGCGACCGTTTCCTGCACCGCTACGGCGTCGCCTTCCAGCGCCTGCAGGAAGTATTCGCCGTTGAAAATCAGCCCGCCGCTGATATCGGCCGCACGGTTGTTCGCGACCGAAACCGCGAGGATTTCGGACACCCGATCGGCCAAGGCGCCGCGCGACGTGTCGAGCTTGTTGCGGCTGAAATAGACAAGTCGCGTGAGGCGCATCCGTGAAACTCCTGAGGGGGCGAACCTGCGCACGATAGCGCACGGCTGCTAACATTCTCCGAAGGTGACACGCGAAATTGCAGCAATGGGCTTCACTTCGGGAAGTGGAACCGGGTGCTTATTTCTGCAACAGGAACCCGAGCACCGCGTCGGTGTAGTCGTGCGAACATTCGATGTTGGCAATATGTGCGGCATCGAACAGCGTCATGCTGGCGCCGGGAATGTTCTTGCGCACGAATTCGCCCATCTCGACGGTGGTGCCGGCGTCCTGCTTGCCTGCAATGACCATGGTCGGCGCCTTGATCGACTTGATGATCTCGCGGTGGTCCATGTCGCGCACAGCCTGCCCGCAGCCGATGTAGCCTTCCGGCTTGGTTGCAAGAAACATGTCGGCGATCGATTTCACCTTGTCCGGCTCACGCTCGCGAAAATCCTTGGTGAACCAGCGCTCGATCGTACCGCCTACAATTGCCTGCAGGCCTTTCTCCTGAACGGTCTTGATGCGGCCGTTCCAGATTTCCTTGTCGGGAAAATAGGCGGAGGTGTTGGAGAGGATCAGCCTGTCGACGCGCTCCGGCGCGTTCGCGCCCATCCACATGCCGACCATGCCGCCCATCGAAAGGCCGCACCAGTTGGTCTTCTCTATGTTGGCGGCGTCGAGCACCGCGAGCGCATCGCGTCCCAGCATCTCCATGCTGTAGGGGCCGGCGGGGACGCCGGATTTGCCGTGGCCACGGCGGTCATAGCGCAAAACGCGGAAGTGCCGGAGCACCTCCGGCATCTGCACGTCCCACATGTGCAGCGTGGTGCCGAGCGAGTTGCAGAACATCAGGGCGGGCTTGTCGGGTGCGCCCTCGACCTGGAAATAAATCGGGCAGCCGCCGGACTGGGTGGTGGGCATGTGTCTCCCCCTGATGCTTTCGTTCGCGGGCCGCTTTAACATCCACCAACCGGGCAGGCCAGATGCATCGCGACATTCACGGATTGCGGATCTCGACGAGCGCAGAGGGCGCGGCCGCGTTCGATCGCGCGCTGACGGGCTATCTGAAATACCGTGCGGACGCGGGCGTTCGGCTCACGGAGCTGTTGGAGGTCGACGGCGAATTCGCGCTGGCGCATTGCCTCAAGGGCTACTTCGCCATGCTGTCCTACAAGCAGGCGAACGTCGCAACGGCGCAGAACGCGGTGCAGAACGCGCGGCAGTTCAGCGCAAATGCGACCGGACGAGAACGCGCACATATCGCCGCGCTGGATGCCTGGATCGCCGGCGATCTCGACCGCGCGCTCGGCGTGTGGGAGCAGATCCTCAACGAGCACCCGCACGATGTGCTGGCGTTTCGCCTCGCGCATTTCAACAATTTCTGGCTCGGGCGGCCGGACGCGATGCGCGCCTCGGTCGAGCGCGTGAAACCGGCATGGAACGCCGAGCTGCCGGCTTACGGCACCATCCTGTCCTGCCACTGTTTCGCGCTGGAGGAATGCGGCGACTACGCGGAGGCTGAGGCATCCGGCCGCGCCGCGATCGAAATCGATCCGGGCGACGTGTGGGGCACGCACGGTGTCGCCCACGTCATGGAGATGCAGGGCCGTCACGACGACGGCATCGCATGGCTCGACGAACTCGAGCGCAATTGGGATGGGGCCGCCAATCTGGTGCATCATCTGTGGTGGCACCGGGCGCTGTTTCATCTCGAACGGCGCGAGTTCGAGGCCGTGCTCGATCTCTACGACCGGCGTTTCCGCAACCTGTCGGCGCCGCTGACGCAGGCGCAGCCCGACCTCTATATCGACGTGCAGAACGCCGCCTCGATGCTGATGCGGCTCGAGTTGCTGGGGTTGGACGTGGGCGATCGCTGGAGCGAAATCGCCGACAAGGCGCAGGCGCGCGTCGGCGATTGCCTGTCGGCGTTCACCCAGCCGCACTGGATGATGGCGCTGGCGGCGGCCGGCCGCGACGATGCGGCGCAGCGCATGCTGGACGCGCTGCGGGCGACGCAGGCCGGGCAGGGTACGGTGGCGCGGATCGTCGCCGAGGTGGCGTTGCCGGTGAGCGAAGCCGTGCTGATGCATCGCAAGGGCGCGTTCGCGCGCGCGCTCGATCTGATGCGCCCGGTGCTCGGCGACGTGCACCGGCTTGGCGGCAGCCACGCGCAGCAGGACGTTTTGCTGCAGCTATATCTCGACTGCGCCTTGAAAGCCGATTGCGCCGACGACGTGCGCCTCATACTTAGGACTGCCGGCCGGCAGGGCGCTGATCTGGCAAAACGAATAGGCTACGCGCAAGCGGCCGCGCTCTTCGTGCATTGATACTGATAGGAGATTGATCGATGGCCATGACAATGACCGGGGAAGTGCAGCTTCCCGCGCCGCGCCAGACGGTGTGGGAAAAGCTCAACGACACCGACACCCTCAAGGCCACCATTCCAGGCTGCGAGTCGCTGGAGAAAACGTCGGATACGTCGTTCTCGGCGGTGGCGGTCACGAAAATCGGTCCGGTGAAGGCAAAATGGAAGGGCAAGGTGACGCTGACCGATCTCGATCCGCCGAACGGCTACAAGATCGTTGGCGAAGGAGAGGGTGGTGTGGCGGGCTTCGCGAAGGGCAGCGCGGATGTGAGGCTCTCGGACAAGGACGGCGGAACGCTGCTGACCTACAGCGTGGACGCCCAGATCGGCGGCAAGCTTGCGCAACTCGGCCAGCGCCTGATCAACGGCGCGGCCAAGAAGATGGCAGATGACTTTTTCAAGAAGTTCGCCGAGGCGGTCGGTAACGGCTGAAATTTCAGCGCGTCAGCGCGTGTAAACGTTCTCGAACCGGCTCGCGAACGTCGCGCCCGCATAGCGGTCGGGCGAGTGGGTGGCGAACCACAGGCTCGCGCTGAGCACGGTGACGATCGCGATTGGCAACGCGGCCGCGATCACGACCAATGGAGCAAACAGCCACAGGTCACGCCGGCCGAAATCGCCTTGACGGGCGGTATCTACGTCGGTGCTGAGGGATGCGGGTATGTTGCGCATGATCTCCTGCCTTTTGCCATTAACCATCTGCGACGGCGGCAGTTCCGATAGGTCATCACGCATTTTAGGCGCGTCATTTGACAGCCATGTCCCTTGACCTCGCGGGCGTCCCGGGTTCAGAGTCATTCTTGTTCCAGACTGCGATTTCCGGCAAAAACGCCCAGATTTCGCCCCCGGTCTCCGCCGTAAACGGGCTCCGGCGTCAAAAATGAGGCCCTTTGGGCCCGCTCTTGAGGAGGAGCCGAATGCCGAAGGTTTCCATGACGGTGAACGGCAAAGCCGTCTCCGCCGATACCGAGCCCCGTACCCTGCTTGTCCAATACCTGCGCGAGGGGCTCCGCCTGACCGGGACGCATGTGGGATGCGACACCTCGCAATGCGGCGCTTGCGTCGTTCATCTTGATGGCAAGGCCGTGAAGGCCTGCACGATGTTTGCCTGGGAAGCCGAAGGTAGGGACGTCCTGACCATCGAGGGCCTTGCCAACAACGGCACGCTGCATCCGATGCAGGAAGCCTTCCGCGACAATCATGGCCTCCAGTGCGGCTTCTGCACGCCGGGCATGATCATGACGGCGGTCGACCTCGTGAAGCGAAAGGGCAACAGCCTCGACGACAAGACCATTCGTGAAGAGCTCGAAGGCAACATCTGCCGCTGCACCGGCTACCACAACATCGTGAAGTCGATTGCCGCCGGCGCGAAGGCGATGGCGTAACGCTGCCCGAAAGAGGCAGATCAGAAACATCCAATCGCATCCCGACGGAGGGAACGCCATGAGCGCGACCGGGATCGGCGCGGCAGTCCGCCGCAAGGAAGACTTCAGGTTCATCACCGGCAAGGGTCAGTACACCGACGATATCAATCGTCCTGGCCAGACCTACATTTACTTCGTCCGCTCGCCGCACGCGCACGCCAGGATCAAGAGCGTCGACAGTGCGGAAGCCGCCAAGATGCCGGGCGTGGTCGCGGTGCTGACCGGCGCCGATCTCGCCAACGACAAGATCGGCAATCTCATTTGCGGCTGGGCGATCTCGTCCAAGGATGGCTCGCCGATGAAGATGTCGGCGCATCCGGCGATCGCCAACGTCAAGGCGTGCCATGTCGGCGATGCGGTTGCGGTGGTGATCGCCGAGACGCTCGGGCAGGCGAAGGACGCAGGCGAAAAGGTCAAGGTCGACTACGAGGTGCTTCCCGCCGTCGCCGATCCGGCGAAGGCGCAAGGCGCGGGAGCGCCGCTGATCCACGATATCGCGCCGAACAACACGATCTACCAGTGGCACCTCGGCGATCAGAAAGCGACCGAGGCGGCGTTCAAAAGCGCCAACCACGTCACCAAGCTCGACATCATCAACAACCGGCTGGTGCCGAACGCGATCGAGCCGCGCGCCGCGCTCGCCGATTACGATTCCGGCACCGAGCAGCTGACACTCTGGAATACCTCGCAGAACCCGCATGTCGCCCGGCTGGTCATCGCGGCATTCGTCGGCATGGCGCCGGAGCACAAGCTGCGCGTCATCGCGCCGGATGTCGGCGGCGGCTTCGGGTCGAAGATCTTCATCTATCCCGAAGAAGTCGTGTGCCTGTGGGCGGCGCGCAAAGTGAATCGCCCGGTGAAGTGGAATTCGGATCGCTCCGAGGCATTTCTGACTGACGCGCACGGGCGCGACCACGTCACCCACGCCGAAATGGCGTTCGATCACGAAGGCAAGATCACGGCGCTGCGGGCGAAGACCATCGCCAATCTCGGCGCCTACATGTCGACCTTCTCGTCATCGGTGCCGACCTATCTCTATGCGACGCTGCTGTCCGGCCAGTACGGCATCGCGAACATCTATTGCGAGGTCGACGCGGTCTACACCAACACGGTGCCGGTCGACGCGTATCGCGGGGCAGGGCGGCCCGAAGCGACCTTCGTTGTCGAGCGGCTGGTGGAAGCGGGCGCGCGCGAAATGGGCGTGGACCCCGCCGATCTGCGCAAGAAGAACTTCGTCAAGACCTTCCCGCATCAGACGCCGGTGATCATGGCATATGACGCCGGCGACTATGGTGCGTCGCTCAAGAAGGCGCAGGAGATCGGCGACGTCAAAGGGTTCGGCAAGCGCAAGCGCGATTCCGCGCGCAACGGCAAACTGCGCGGGCTCGGCTACTCGACCTATATCGAGGCGTGCGGCATTGCCCCCTCGCAGGCGGTCGGCTCGCTCGGCGCCGGCGTTGGACTGTGGGAGTCCGCCGAAGTGCGCGTCAATCCGACCGGCTCGGTCGAGGTCCTCACCGGCTCGCACAGTCACGGGCAGGGTCACGAGACGACGTTCGCGCAGCTCGTGTCAGAACGGCTCGGCATTCCGATCGAGAACGTATCGATCGTGCACGGCGACACCGACAAGGTGCAGTTCGGCATGGGCACCTACGGGTCTCGCTCCGGCGCGGTCGGCATGTCGGCCATCGTCAAGGCGCTGGACAAGGTCGAGGCGAAAGCCAAGAAGGTCGCGGCCTTCATGCTCGAAGCGGCCGAGGGCGACATCGAGTTCAAGGACGGCAAGTTCACTGTCGCCGGTACCGACAAGGCGGCCGCGTGGGGCGACGTCTCGCTCAATGCCTATATCGCGCACAAGTTCACCGGCGCCGAGCTTGAGCCCGGCCTGAAGGAAGGCGCGTTCTACGATCCGACGAACTTTACGTTCCCCGCCGGCTGCCACATCTGCGAAGTCGAGATCGATCAGGAAACCGGCGCGACGGAAGTCGTGGGGTGGACCGCGGTTGACGACTTCGGCGTGGTGATCAATCCCATGATCGTCGAGGGTCAGGTTCACGGCGGGATCGCGCAGGGCGTCGGGCAGGCGCTGTACGAGGGCACCGTGTACGACCAGGAAGGCCAGCTCGTGACCGGCTCGTACATGGACTACGCCATGCCGCGCGCCGACTACCTGCCGTCGTTCAAGGTCGACACCACAGAGACGAAATGTCCGTCGAACCCGCTCGGCATCAAGGGCTGCGGCGAGGCGGGCGCGATCGCGGCGCCGGCCGCCGTGATGAACGCCATCACCGATGCGCTCGGCACCGAGGACATCGCCATGCCAGCCACGCCCGCGGCGGTGTGGCGGGCTTTGCAGAAGCATCCGATCCGCCAGGCGGCGGAATAAGCTAGGAGAAAAAAATGTACAATTTCGAATTCCACCGCCCGACCGGCCTTCGGCAGGCTACCAACATGCTCGGCAAACTCGAGGAAGCGAAGATCCTCGCGGGCGGGCAGACGCTGATCCCGACCATGAAGCTGCGGCTTGCCTCCCCGAACAACCTGATCGACCTCAATGCCATCTCGGATGAGCTGTCCGGGATCGAGCTGAAGGGCCGTTCGATCGTGATCGGCGCGATGACCCGGCATGTCGAAGTCGCGAATTCACCGATCGTGAAGGAGCACATTCCGGCGCTCGCGTATCTCGCAGGCCTGATCGGCGATCCGGCGGTGCGCCATCGTGGCACCCTCGGCGGCTCGGTCGCCAACAACGATCCGAACTCGGATTACCCGGCGGCCTGCGTTGGGCTCGGTGCTACGATCCATACGACCAAGGGCAAGCACGAGGCGGATGCGTTCTTCAAAGGCCTGTTCGAGACCGCACTTGCCCCGGACGAAATCGTCACCAAGGTGAGCTTCCCGCTCGCCAAGAAGGCCGGCTACGAGAAATTCCGCAATCAGGCCTCGCGCTTCGCGCTGGTTGGGGTGTTCGTGTCCAAGCGCGGCTCGGAGATCCGGGTCGCCGTCACCGGCGCGGGCTCGAACGGCGTGTTCCGCGTGCCGTCCTTCGAGGAAGCGTTGAAGAAGCGCTTCTCGCCCAAGTCGATCGAAGGCCTGACCATTCCGGCCGACGGCATGAACAGCGACATTCATGGCAGCGCCGAGTACCGCGCCCACCTGGTTGGCGTGATGGCACGCCGGGCCCTGACGCGCGCGAACGAGACGCCGGGCGAGGACTAGGCCTTTCCGCAGTTGTCCCGCGGGTCAGTCGCCCATATCTACGTCATGCCCGGCCTTGTGCCGGGCATCCACGTCTTTTGGACATGGCGAGCACGACGTGGATGGCCGGGACAAGCCCGGCCATGACGGAGTAAAATTGCCGAATGAACGCGAAATCCATCCAGGCCCCCACCTCGATCGACGATACGCTTAAGCTGCTGGCGGGCGCGGACTACCTTGCCGACCGCTCGCTCGCGACGGTGCTGTTCCTTGCGCTGCGCATGGGGCGGCCGCTCTTTCTCGAAGGGGAGGCGGGCGTCGGCAAGACCGAGATCGCCAAGGTGCTCTCGGCGACGCTCGGGCGGCGGTTGATCCGGCTGCAATGCTACGAGGGGCTCGACGTTTCGGCCGCGGTCTACGAATGGAATTACGCCGAGCAGATGATCGCCATTCGCCTGGCCGAAGCGGCGGGCAGCGTCGATCGCGATACCCTTTCGCATGACGTGTTCTCCGAGCGCTTCCTGATCAAGCGCCCGCTGCTGCAGGCGCTGGAGCCCGATACCGCGGGCCCGCCGGTGCTGCTGATCGACGAACTCGACCGCACCGACGAGGCGTTCGAGGCATTCCTGCTCGAAGTGCTTGCCGACAATCAGGTGACCATCCCCGAAATGGGCACCGTAAAGGCGGCGCATCCGCCGATCGTCATCATCACGTCGAACCGCACGCGCGAAATCCACGATGCGCTCAAACGCCGCTGCCTCTATCACTGGGTCGGCTATCCAACCGCCGAGCGCGAACTGAAGATCGTGCGCGCCAAGGTGCCGGGGATTTCCACGAAACTCTCGGCCGAGATCGTGCAGTTCGTACAGGCGCTGCGTGGGCAGGACCTGTTCAAGTCACCGGGTGTTGCAGAGTCGCTCGACTGGGCGGCGGCGCTGACCGAGCTCGACGTGGTGGCGCTCGATCCCGCGACCGTGTCGGACACGCTCGGCGTGCTGCTCAAATATCAGGACGACATCGCGCGCATCGAAGGCACACGCGCGAAGGACCTGCTCGATCAGGTGCACGCCGAACTGCGGGCGGCGGGATAGGGCTGTGGCCGACGCTCCGCAATCGGGAAGGCTTGCCACCAACATCGTGTATTTCGCGCGCGCGCTGCGCGCCGCCGGCATTCCGGTCGGGCCGGGCTCTGTGCTCGATGCACTCTCCGCCGTGGCGGCGGCCGGTGTCGGCACGCGCGAGGATTTCTACTGGACGCTCCACGCCGTGTTCGTGAA
Organism: uncultured Alphaproteobacteria bacterium; assembly: GCA_963757565.1. Lineage (GTDB taxonomy): Bacteria > Pseudomonadota > Alphaproteobacteria > Rhizobiales > Xanthobacteraceae > PALSA-894. The sequence continues at coordinate 2,257,607 of CAVWSB010000011.1, read as the reverse complement.
GCGGCACGAACATTCGGTGCTGTTCGATCAGGCGTTCCGGATGTTTTTCCGCAAGCGCGCCTATCTCGACAAGCTGCTCGCGATGCTCTCCCCGCAGGCGCCGGCCGCCGCGCCCGAGCCGCCGCAGGCCGGCGCGAACCGCGTGCAGGAGGCGCTGTTCGCCGGCATGAACGACAAGAGGCCGCCGGAGGAACGCGAGATCGAGCTCGATGCCAGCTTCACCGTGTCGGACCGCGAGGTGCTGCAGAAGAAGGACTTCGCACAGATGAGCGCGGCCGAGATCGCGCAGGCCAAGGACGCGATCAAGCGCATGGTGCTGGCGATCGACGAGGTGAAGACGCGGCGTCTGGCGCCGAACCGGCACGGCCACATCATCGACATGCGCCGCACGTTGCGCTCCTCGATGAAGGCCGGCGGCGCGCTGATCGACCTGAAGTACCTCGGGCCCAGGACGCGCCAGCCGCCGATCGTCGCGCTGCTCGATATTTCGGGCTCGATGAGCCAGTACACGCGCCTGTTCCTGCATTTCCTCCATGCGGTGACGGATGCGCGCAAGCGCGTGCACTCGTTCCTGTTCGGCACACGCCTCACCAATGTGACGCGCGCGCTCAAATCCCGCGACCCGGACGAAGCGCTGTCGCAGTGCTCGGCGAGCGTGCTCGACTGGTCGGGCGGCACGCGCATCGCGACCTCGCTGCACGATTTCAACAAGCACTGGGCGCGCCGCGTGCTGACGCAAGGCGCGATCGTCCTCTTGATCACTGACGGGCTGGAGCGCGATCCGGACGACCGCCTGGAATTCGAGATCGACCGGCTGCATCGCTCGGCGCGGCGGCTGGTGTGGCTCAATCCGCTGCTGCGCTTCGAGGGCTTCGAGGCGAAGGCGCGGGGCGTGCGCACGATCCTGCCGCACGTCGATGAATTCCGCCCGATTCATAACCTCGATTCGATCGCGGAGCTGTGCCGTGCGCTGTCTGCGAGCGGCGGGCGAAGTGGCGACCCGAAGGCGTGGTTGAAGAAGGCGGCGTGACTATATTGTCGGGCATGACGGAGGTAATCATGGACTCACTCGCAACCGAGAACGACATCCTGAAGGCCGCCGAGGACTGGAAAGCCGCGGGGCGCGGCGTCGCGCTCGCGACCGTGGTCGAAACCTGGGGTTCTGCGCCCCGGCCGGTCGGTTCCAATCTGGTGATTGACGATCAGGGCAATTTCCTTGGGAGCGTGTCCGGCGGCTGCGTCGAGGGCGCGGTCGTCACCGAGGCGATGGATGTGATCGAAAGCGGCAACCCGAAGACGCTCGAGTTCGGCGTCGCCGACGAGACGGCCTGGAAAGTCGGGTTGTCCTGCGGCGGCACCATCCGGGTGTTCGTCGAGAAGGTGGATTGATGCAGCTCACTCCGCTCATTCCCGCGCAAGCGGGAATCCAGTTCTTTCTTGCTTTTGGCCCCTGGGTCCCCGCTTTTGCGGGGACGAGCGGATAGGCAGCGACATGCGCCTCGACATCCTCAAAGCCCTGAACACCGAGCGCGCGGCGCGCCGCGCGGCGGTCGTGGTCACGCATCAGGACAGTGGCGAGCAACGCCTCGTCACGCAGGACAAGATCGCGTCCGACCCGCTCGCGGCGTTGCTGGACGCGCATGTCCGCTCCGGGAAGAGCGGCATGGAGGAGACGCCGGACGGCAAGGTGTTCCTCACCGTGCACGTTCCGCCGACCAAGATGATCGTCATCGGCGCGGTCCACATCAGCCAGGCGCTAGCGCCGATCGCCGCGATGCTCGGCTATGACGTGACGATCGTGGACCCGCGCACGGCATTCGCCTCGCCCGAGCGTTTCCCGGTGTGAACCTGATCGCCGATTGGCCCGAGCAGGCGCTGCCGCCGCTCGGCGTCGACCGTTACACGGCCTTCGTAGCGCTGACACATGATCCCAAGATCGACGACCCGGCGCTGCTGCACGCGCTGGAGCGCGATTGCTTTTACATCGGCGCACTCGGCTCACGGAAAACGCACGGCCGCCGTGTCGAGCGCCTGAAGGCTGCAGGCGCGGGCGACAACAGTCTGGCACGCATTCACGCGCCGATAGGGTTGAACATCGGCGCCATCTCCCCGCCGGAGATCGCGGTCGCAATCATGGGCGAAATCACGAGCCGCCTGCGTTTAACGACCGAGGGCAAACGATGAAGTTCGGAGGGCTGCCGCCGCGCGAGGCCGAAGGCGCGATTGCGGTACATTCGATCCGCAAGAACAGCATGGTGCTCAAGAAGGGCACGCTGATCGGCAAGACCGAGATCGCGGCACTTGAGGCTGCCAAGGTGTCCGAGATCGTCGTGGCGCGTCTCGAACAGGGTGACGTGTCCGAGGATGTCGCCGCCGCCGAGATTGCCGCCGCCGTCGCGGGGGAGGGCGTGCATGTGGATCGCGCCTTCACCGGCCGTGCCAATCTGTTCGCGCAGGCGGCCGGCGTGATGGTCGTCGACAAGGCCGGCGTCGACGCGCTGAACGATGTCGACCCGGACATTACGTTCGCGACGCTCGATGCCTTCGCGCCGGTCGTCGCCGGCAAGATGATCGCGACGGTGAAGATCATTCCGTTCGCCGTGGCAGGCGAGGCCCGCGACCGCGCGGTCGCTGCCGCGCGCGCCGCGAAACCCATCGTCCGCATCGCGCCATTCAAGCTGCGCAAGGTCGGCATCATCTCGACCGTGCTGCCCGGCCTTGCCGACAAGGTGATCGAGAAGACCCTGAAGGTTACTGAAGAACGGCTTGCTCCCGCTGGCGCAACGATTGTCGCGGAGCGACGTGTGCCGCACGAGACGGGGGCGCTCGCCAAGGCACTCGACGAGGTGTTGAAAGCCGGTGCCGAGCTGGTCGTGGTGTTCGGCGCCTCCGCGATCGCGGACCGGCGCGACGTGATCCCGGCGGCCGTGGAGCGGATCGGCGGGCGGATCGAACATTTCGGCATGCCGGTCGACCCAGGCAATCTGCTGCTGGTCGCGGAAGCGAACGGCCACCCTGTGCTCGGCGCGCCGGGCTGCGCGCGCTCGCCGAAGGAAAATGGTTTCGACTGGATTTTGATGCGGCTGCTTGCGGATTTGCCGATCCGGCGCACCGACATCACCGGGCTTGGCGTGGGCGGGCTTCTGATGGAAATCGTGACGCGGCCGCAGCCGCGCGCTGAGCCGGCGCCCGAAAAGGGTCGCCAGATTGCCGGCCTCGTGCTCGCGGCCGGCCGCTCGACCCGCATGGGCGGGCCGAACAAGCTGCTCGAGGAGATCAACGGCAAAACGCTGGTGCGGATCGCGACCGAACAGGTGCTCGCCTCGCGTGCGAAGCCGGTGATCGTCGTCACCGGCCACCAGAAGGAGCGCGTCGAGCGCGCGCTCGATGGGCTGCCGGTCACCTTCGTGCACAATCCGAATTTCGCCGAGGGCCTCTCCACATCGCTGAAAACCGGTATCGCGGCTGTGCCGGGGAAATCCGACGGTGCGATCGTCTGTCTCGGCGACATGCCGCAGGTGAGTGCAACGCTGATCGACCGGCTGATCGGCGCGTTCGATCCCGAGCGCGGCGCGCTGGTCGCGATCCCGACCATCGCGGGCAAGCGCGGCAATCCGGTGCTGTGGTCGCGCCGCTTCTTCGCCGACCTGATGGCGGTGGATGGCGATGTCGGGGCGCGCCATCTGATCGGCGGTTACGCCGAGGCGGTGGTCGAGGTGCCGGTCGAGGATGCCGCCGCGCTGACCGACGTGGACACGCCCGAGGCGCTGATCGCGGTGCGCGCCGCGATGCACGTTTAGTTCCGTTTAAGTCTTTTTGCTTAGGCTCCCGCCGGGGTTACGGCTGAGGGGCTTTGTTCATGCGTACCGCTCGTCTCGCGGCGTGTTTCGCCGCGCTTGCAATCCTTGTTTCCGCTGTGGAATCCAAAGCGGCCGGCGCGCTCGCGACCGGGCGCTGCGGTGCCTTCGGCTACGCGTTCGACGATGTGTCGACCGAAGCCGCCAGCTTGCGTGCCCGCGCGCAGTGCAAGGGCGCGGATTGCAAGGTGGTGACGAACTTCCGCAAGACCTGCGCGGCGTTTGCAATCGACGCGAAGAATGCCTGCGGGCCGAATGGCTGGGCCAAGGCCGGTTCGCTCGCACGCGCGCAGAACATCGCAAGCGAGCAGTGCCATAACTTCGGCGGCCGCGCCTGCGTGATCCGCGCGTGGGTGTGCGATCAGAAGGGATAGGCGCTGCCCGTTCGGCGGAAGGTTTCGACCGGAAGTCGCCGTCGGCCTCTAAGTATTTAATCTAACACGATTTTTGGCAGCTTTCGCGGCGAGGGGAACCCGCCGCTTGCGCAAGCGCGTCACCAAGCGTATATGACTGACTAGTCAGTCATATACCAGGACGATCGATGGCGCGCGCAGGGACGAAGGCGACGAGAGCGGACGCACCCCGCACTGACGCAGCGGCCCGCGAAAATCCGCGCGGGGCTTCCGCGGAAGACGGGTCGGTTACGTCGCCACGCCGCCGCCGCACCCACACGCCGGAAGCGCGCCGCACCGCGATCCTCGACGCTGCGCTGGAGGAATTCACGGCGCGCGGCTTCGAGGGTGCGCGGCTCGATGACGTCGCGAAGCGCGCCGGCGTCGCGAAGGGAACGATCTATCTCTATTTCGCCGACAAGGAGGCACTGTTTCAGGATCTGGTGCGCTCGATGGTGCATCCCATCATCGGGACGCTTGAGAAACTCGGCGGTGCGCAAATTCCCGCGCGCATGCTGGTCGAAGGCATCCTCGGCACGTTTGTGCGCGAGGTTTACGGAACGCGGCGCAAGGATCTCATCCGGTTGATCCTCAACGAAGGGCCGCGCTTTCCGGCCATCGCCGAGTTCTATTATCGCGAGGTGATCGCGCGCGTGCTCAGCGTAATGCGGCCGATCCTCGCGCGTGCGGCCGAGCGCGGCGAACTGCCGAACGACTCACTCGCACGTTTCCCTCAGCTCATTGTCGCACCGATGCTCGTCGGCATCATGTGGCACGCCATGTTCGACAAGTTCGAGCCGCTCGACATCAACGCGATGGTTCGCGCGCACGTCGACATCCTGTTTGCCGGGAGGGCGTCATGATCGCGCGCGCTCTGGTGTTGACGCTCATTCTCGCGCTTGCGGGGTGCAACAAGGCCGATAACGGCCGCATGCAGGGCTGGGTTGAAGGCGACTTTGTGTTTGTCGGGCCGGATGAGGTCGGTCGCGTCGAGACGCTGAACGTGCGGGAGGGCGATGCCGCCCAGGTCGGTGCGCCACTGTTCGCGGTCGATGCCGACCTGCAGCGCTCCGACCTGCAAATGCAGGAGGCCGCAGTGACGAACGCGCAGCAGGCCTATGACCGAGCGGTGGTGCTGCTCAAGACCAGTGCCGGCACGCAAAAGACGCTGGAGGACGCCGAAGCGGCGCTGCGCACCGCCAAGGCACGCCTCAACTCCTCGCAGACACGGCTTGCACGCCGCAAGCTCGCCTCACCGGTCGCCGGCGCGGTGCAGCAGATCTACTACCGGCCGGGCGAGATGGTGCCGGCGGGCCGGCCGGTTCTCTCGATCCTGCCGCCCGGCAACATCAAGATCCGTTTCTTCATTGGCGAGCCGCTGCTGCCAACGGTCAAGCTCGGCGATACGGTCGACGTCACCTGCGACGGCTGTGCCACCCCGATCAGCGCGAAGGTCAGCTTCATCGCACGGTCCGCCGAGTACACGCCGCCGGTGATCTACAGCCTCGAGGAGCGCAACAAGCTCGTCTTCATGATCGAGGCGCGCACCGATGCGCCGGATGGATTGCGTGTCGGCCAGCCAGTCAGTGTCGCGTTTACCGGGCGCACCGCGGAGGCAAAGCGATGACCGCGGCACCGGATATCGCGATCGAGGTCGAGGGCCTCAGCAAGTCCTTCGACGGGCGCGAGGTGGTGCATGATCTCTCGATGCAGGTGCGGCGCGGCTCGATCTACGGCTTCCTCGGGCCGAATGGCTCAGGGAAAACCACAACGATCCGAATGCTGTGCGGCCTGCTCACGCCCGACAAAGGCCGCGGCACGTGTCTCGGCTACGACATCCTCACGCAGACCGACAAGATCAAGGCGCAGGTCGGCTACATGACGCAGCGCTTCAGCCTGTACCAGGACCTGTCGGTGCGCGAGAATCTCGAATTCGTCGCGCGGCTTTATGCCATGGCGGATCCGGCCGGCGCGGCGCGCGCCATGGTGGACCGGCTCGGCCTGAAGGGACGCGAGGAACAGCTCGCGGGCTCGCTCTCCGGTGGCTGGAAGCAGCGGCTTGCGCTCGGGGCCTGCACGCTGCCGAACCCGAAGCTGCTATTGCTCGACGAGCCGACCGCGGGCGTCGATCCGAAGGCGCGGCGCGAATTCTGGAACGAGATCCATACGCTCGCGAACGACGGGCTGACCGTGCTCGTCTCGACTCATTACATGGACGAGGCCGAGCGCTGTCACGAGATCGCCTACATCGCGTACGGACATCTCCTGGTACACGGCACTGTGCAGCAGGTTATCGCGCAGTCGCATCTGGGAACCTACGTGGCGAGCGGCGAGGGGCTCCCCGCGCTTGCGAGCGCGCTCGACGGCAAGCCGGGTATCGACATGGTGGCGCCATTCGGCACCAGCCTGCATGTGTCCGGACGCGACGCCGAAGCGCTTGAAGCCGCGATCGCGCCGTTCCGCGGCGATGCGCGCCTGCATTGGGAAAGGTCGCAGGCCTCGCTCGAAGATGTGTTCATCGATCTGATGGGGCGCGCGCGCGATAACTTCCAGGATGCCGCATGAGCACCGTCGGGAACATCGCCGGGCGCGGGTTCTGGCTGCGCACCCGCGCGATGCTGATCAAGGAGTTCATTCAGCTCAAGCGCGACCGCATGTCGTTCGGCATGATCATCATGATCCCGCTGATGCAGCTCGTGCTGTTCGGCTATGCGATCAACACGACGCCGCGCAACCTTCCGACTGCGGTACTGCTGCAGGAGAACAGCGATGTCGGCCGCTCGATCCTGGCGGCGCTGGAGAATACGAAATATTTCGCGATCACGCGGCGCGCGCGCGATACTGCCGAGTTCGATCACCTGCTGGCATCGGGCACGGTGTTGTTCGGGATCGAGATCCCGGCCAATTTCGAGCGTGCGCTGCGCCGCGGAGACCGCCCCGCGCTACTGATCGCGGCCGATGCGACCGACCCGGTCGCGGCTGGCTCCGCGCTTGGCGCACTCTCCCAGATCGTCACTACGGCGCTGCGCAACGATCACGCCATTCCCGATGTCACGGCACCGCCGTTCGAGGTCCGCGCGCACGCACGCTATAATCCGGCCGGATCCACCGCGCTCAACATCGTGCCGGGTCTCGTCGGCACCATCCTGACGATGACCATGCTGATCTTCACGGCGCTCTCGGTCACGCGCGAGATCGAGCGCGGCACGATGGAAAGTCTGCTGTCCATGCCGATCACCCCGGTCGAGATCATGCTCGGCAAGATCGTGCCCTATGTGATGGTCGGTTTCATCCAGGCGGGACTGATCATCGGCATCGGCGTTCTGCTGTTCGGCGTGCCGATCGTCGGCAGCCTCGCGCTGCTGGCGCTGCTCAGCACGCTGTTCATCGCCACGAATCTGTCGGTTGGCTACACCTTTTCGACCATCGCGCAGAACCAGTTGCAGGCGATGCAGATGTCGATGATGTTCTTTTTGCCGAACATCCTGCTCTCCGGTTTCATGTTTCCGTTCGCCGGGATGCCGACCTGGGCGCAATGGGTCGGCGAGGCGCTGCCGCTCACCCACTTCATGCGCATCGTGCGCGCGATCATGCTGAAAGGATCGACGCTCGGCGACCTGCGCACCGATGCGCTCGCGCTCGCCGGGCTGATGCTGATCGCGATGACGATCGCGGTCACGCGGTTCAGAAGAACGCTGGACTAGGCCGCCTCGACCCACGCGCTTGGCGCGCCGCTGCCCTTGATCTGGGTGCGGTGCATCACGCGGCGCGTGGCGTTATCGAACGGATCGCGCCGGTGCATGGTGGAGCGGTTGTCCCACAGCAGGAGATCGCCGACGCGCCAGCGGTGCTGGTAGCGCAGGTCCTCCCGCTCGATATGCGCCCACAGCGCGTCGAGCAGGGCGTCGGATTCCGCGGGCGCGAGGCCCTCCACGTAGGAGTTGCGCCGCCGCCCGAGATAGAGCGAGGGCGCGCCGGTCGCCGGATGGCTGATGACGGCCGGATGCCATGCGCCGGGCGCCTGATGCGGGTCATCGCTCGGCGTCACGCCTTTGCGCAGGTATCCGCCGCTGTTGTAGGTGCCGTCATGCTTGATGCGCCGGCCGCGCACCTTCGCCTTCAAGGCGTCGGGCAGTGTCGCCCACGCGGCCTGCATGCCGAGCACCCAGGTATCGCCGCCGCTCGGCGGCACTTCGAGCGAATAGAGCATCGAGGCGTCCGGCGGCGTCGCCAGGTAGCTCATGTCGGTGTGCCAGACGGCTTCGCCCGCGCCGAGCGCGCCGATCGGCGCCCCTTTGTCGTCGAGCACATTCGAGACGACGTAGACGTCCGGATAGCCGTCGGGCGATTGACGGCCGTGCTCCTGCACCGGCGGCGGATCGAGCTCGCCGAAGCGGCGTGAAAACGCCAGCAGATCGTCATCGGTCAGCGACTGCCCGCGGAACAGCAGCGCGGAATAGCGATTCCACGCCTGCTCGATCTGGGGGAACGCCGCGTCATTGAGCCGCGCCAGATCGACGCCGGATATCTCCGCGCCGACCGCGGCATTGAGAGGTCTGATCGTCACAGCCATGATACGATGTCCCGGCCAGTTGAAATTTTCCAAGAACGAGGCGCGCGGCAACCCGTTCTTGCTCGGCTTGCGTTCGAGAAAGCAATACACCGCTCTCGTCTCGCTCGCGCGCGATCATTAAGTTGCTCTCGTGCCGAAGCGGGGTCAACCACGATGAAGTTCATGGTCTGCGCGTTGTCATTGGCGGCGCGATGCTGCTCGCCGCATGTGAGGTCTCATCCGCCGAGGTCAATCAGGTGCGCTTCGCGCGGCAGCTCGGGCTTGGCTACCTGCAATTCTATGTCATGCAGGACAAGCAGATGCTGGAGCGCCAGGCCGAGCGCGCCGGTCTTGGTTCGGTCACAGCGACGTATGCCGGCATGGGGACGCCGACGGCGATCACTGATGCGCTGTTATCCGGCAACGTCGATGTCGTCGGGATCGGACTGCCGAGCTTCCTGACGATGTGGGACAAGACGCGCGGGGGCATGAACGTGCGCGGCATGATGGCGATGAACCGCCAGCCCGCGTTCCTGACGACGCGCAATCCCAACATCAAGTCGATCCGCGATTTCACCGACAATGACCGCATCGCGTTGCCCGCGCCGAAGGTCTCGGTGCAGGCGATCATGCTGGAGATGATTGCCGAGAAAACCCTCGGTAAATTCGATGCGCTCGACAAGCTCACCGTCGGCATGAGCCATCCCGACGGCACCGCCGCGATGCTGTCCGGCAAGCTGGAGATCACGTCGCACTTCACCTCAGCACCGTTTCAGTATCAGCAGCTGGAAAATCCTGCGATCCGCAAACTGCTGTCGTCCTACGACGCCACCGACGGGCCGAACACGTTCAGCGCGATCGCGACGCTCGCGCGCTGGCGCGAGGGCAACCCGAAGGTTTATCGCGCGGTATACGCCGCGGTGATAGAGGCGAACGATTTCATCGCGAAGAATCCGCGCGAGGCTGCCGAGATCTTCGTGCGGATCGAAAACACCAAGCTGCCGGTCGAATTCATCGAGAAGATGATCAGCGATCCGGAGTTTTCCTACGCGCCGGAGCCGGAGAATGTGATGAAGATCTATCGCTTCATGCACAAGGTTGGCGCGCTGAAGAACCTGCCCTCGACATGGGAGGATCTGTTCTTCCCCGAGGCGCATGCGCGGAAGGGGAACTGAAGCCGCACTAGTGCCGCACCAGCATTCCGATGCGGGCATAGACGCCGTCTCGGCGGTCGGTGTCGCTGACCCAGCCGAACCCGGCGGACCATTCGCGGCCCCAGAAGCGCAAACTCGTCACGTGAGCCCCGAAGCGCAGCTGGCGATAAGTATCGTCGCCGCAGGCGAGCAATTCGGGGCCAAGCCATACCGCATCGAGAAACCGCCAGCCCGCCGCGGCACGCGTCCAATAGCTCGTGCCAATTGAGGATAAGGAAGCCGAGGCGGTCACCATCCCATTGTGGATCGGCTCGTACCAGGCGTCGAAACCGCCCCGCACGCCGCCGTGCGTTCCGCGCAGGCGATTATCGAAATCGTCAGGACTGAAGCGATGGTCCTGGATGTCGAGCCCGGCGAAGACCGTGACGTCGAAAGTCCCACGATGCCAGCGCCAGCCGGGCATTGCGCTGGCCATCAGCTGGCGGCCGGTGACCTCGGTTCCCATCGAACTGTAGCGGTAGTATCCGCCATTCAGGAGCAGCTTGACGACCCACCCATCCTCGTTAAGCCCCTGATAGGACCAGAGAACTCCGCCGTGCGAGAATGCTCCATTGCGCCAGACGTCGCTCCCGCCAAAGAACAGGTAGTGCGCCACAGGCTCGGCCGCGGCAGCGGTCTGGGCGAGTGCATCGCCAGCGCCGCAACAGGCGGCGGCAAGAGCCGCGATCCACGCAACCAACCGACGCATGCAGCGCCCCCCGCGCCACGTTATGGATTTCCACGACGTAATTGCAACCTACGGTAAGGTACGAGTGGTATCGCTGTCCACCCTGATTTGCAAAATGCGAATGGGTCGACGCGGCCGGCCGCGGTATAGCTGGCGGGCGCCCGTGCCGGGCGCGGGAAGTGCCAGATGACCATGCAAGCCGTTCAATCGCCGATCCTGAGCGAAACCGCCCGGCGGCGTTCGATCGCCTTTCTCAACCTGGCGCACTTTCTCGATCACTACGTGATCCTGATCTTCCCAACCGTCGTGATCGGGCTCGAAGCGGTTTACGGCCGCTCCTATGGCGAACTGCTGGTGCTGTCGACGGCGGCGTTCACGGCGTTTGGCCTCTTCGCGCTCCCGTCCGGCTGGCTTGCCGACAAGTGGAGCCGGCGCAACATGATCGCGCTCTTTTTCTTCGGCACCGGCGTGTGCTGCGCGCTGGTCGGCGTGTCCGACAGTTTCGAGACGTTGGCGATCGCGCTGTTCGGCGTCGGCCTGTTCGCCGCGATTTATCATCCGGTCGGCACGCCGATGATCGTCGACGCCGCAAAGGTGCGCGGGCGCACGATGGCGTTCAACGGAATCTGCGGCAACATCGGCGTCTCGATCGCGAGCGGCTGCACGGCGGTGATCGCGGCCACGCTCGGCTGGCGCTATGCGTTCTTCATTCCCGCGGTGTTCTTCGTGCTGGCGGGCGTCGCCTATCTGACATTCGTTCCGGACGATGGCGGCAAGCGCGTCGTGCAGGCGCCCGACCAGGATGTGGCGCTGAGCAAGCCGCTGACGATCGCGGTCGTCATCATGTTCCTGCTACTCGCGTTCTGGGTCGGACTGGTGTTCAACGCGCTTACCATCATGCTGCCGAAGCTGGTCGAGCAGCGCGTTGCGGGCGATATCTCGCTAGCCAAGGTCGGCGTGCTCGCCACGGCGGTGTTCCTGTGTGGCGGCATGGCACAGTTCGCGATGGGCCGCGCCGTGGAGCGCGTGGTGCCGCATCTGATCATGTCGCTTATCGCCGGTATCCAGGTGATCGGCATTTTGTTGGCGCTCTATACCAGCGGCTGGTGGCTTCTGCCGAGCTTGGCGCTCGCGGTTGCGGCGATCTACGGGCAGGTGACGGTGAACGACATCGTGCTCGCGCGTTACACACCGTCGGCCTGGCGCGGGCGCGTCTATGCGTTCCGGTTTTTCCTGATCTTCACCATGGCGGGGCCGGCCGCATGGGGCATCGGCCGGCTCTATGAGCAGGGCGGGTTCGATGCCGTGCTGGGCGTCGGCGCGATCATTGCGGTGATCGGTGCTGTGAACACGTTTGCCATCAGCGCACTGGTGACCGGCGTGGAGAACCGCCGGGCGCAGGAGAGCGAACAGAGGCGGGCCATCGCGCAACCGGCGGAGTGAGGGGCGCTTGCGTTTGCCTCAGCGGCGCAATACCCCATTTCCCTGATACCGATAATCGCATGGGAGCCAACATGCGCCGCTTTGTCTTGTTGTGTTCGGCCGTTGCCGTGGCGCTTGCTTCCGTTACGGCCGAGGCTCAGCCGACCGTGGCGCCGGCGAAACGATCCGCTGCCGCGAAGAGGACCGAGGCCAAGCCTGTAACTCCGCCGCCCGACACGCGGCCACGCTACAAGCGCGACGACGTGCCGACACCCGTTGCCGCGCCCACCCCGGCTGCGCCAACGGCGAATGCTGCGCCTTCCGTACGCGCTCCAAAGCGCGCGGCCGCTCGTCCCGTGCGACCCGCTGCGGCCGCGCCCGCTCAAGCGGCTGCGCCGCCGGTCGATACACGGCCGCGCTACAAGCGCGACGATGTGCCCGCGCCGGTCGTCGCCGCCCCGCAGCAGCCTGCCAATGTGGCGCAGAAGCGTCATGTGCGGCACAAGCCGGCCGACGGGACATCACCGACTGCTGCTGCTGCATCGTCCGCGCGTGCGAGCGCCCGCGATATCGCTGCGTGCGCGCAGGTGAAGGACCACGATGCCGCCATCGCGGGATGCAGCAGTGTGATCGGCGACCTGAAACAGAAGCCGAAGAGCCGCGCCGCCGCATATTACAATCGCGGCAATGCCTACACCGCCAAGGGTGAGCAGTTGCCGGCCATCGCGGACTACGACGAGGCGATCAAGCTCGACCCAAAAGGGGCGCCCGCGCTTAACAATCGCGGTACGGCGAAAAACGAGAGCGGAGACTTCTGACGGCGCAATCGCGGACTTCGGCGAAGCGATCAAGCTGAACAAGGCTTTCGCCTCTGCGTATTTCAACCGCGCCAATGCTTACGCGGCGCAGGGCGAAGCCGACAAGGCCATTGCGGATTACACGGCGGCGATCAAGTACAACCGGCGCAACATCAATGCCTATATCGCGCGCGGCGCGCTCTATCTCGCGACCAGCTCGGTCGCGAACGCGCATGCCGACGTGACCCACGCGGCCCGGATGGAGCGCCGCAATGCCTATGCGGTCCTCTGGGAGGATATCGTGGAGAGGCGCGCCAAACAGAAGGGCGTTCTCGCCAGGGGCACGAAAGGGCTGGACATGAAGACGTGGCCGGCCCCGGTGATCCGCCTGTTCACGGGCGAGATCAAGCAGGACGATGTCCTGTCGGCGGCCGACAATCCCAATCCGACCGTGAAGAAGGCGCAGGCATGCGAGGCGAACTTCTATGGTGCGCAGTATGCGCTGATCGAAGACCAGCGCGACGACGCCGTGAAACTGTTCGAGGCTGCCGCGAAGGAATGCCCACACGGCTTCCTCGAAGGCATCGCGGCGAGCGCCGAGCTCAAGGGCATGGGGCAGAAGGTCGGGGCGAACTAGAGCGTCTGGACCGCTCGGCGCTGCTAAAACAGCGGCGCCGCCAGATGCTCAACCCTGACGCCGGTTCGCTCGCAGATCAGCTCGGCAATGCGTTTGCGGTGGCAATGCGCAACATCGCGTTCGTAGCACAGCAGGCACACCGGGCGGCCTGATTTCACGATCGCGGTCAACTCGTCGAGCTGCTCGCGCGCCTGCGGCGTTGCGAGATGCCGCTCGTAGACATCGAATAACTTCTTGAGATTGCCGGAGCGCGCGGCATCGCGCCCCTCCTTTGGCGTGCCGAGCTTTTGCAGATGGACGTAACCGATGCCGGCCTCGTCGAGACCGGCGGCGAGCTGGCGCTTGGAGAAACCGGGCCGCCGCGACGCCGCGACCGCGCGCGTGTCGACGATCAGTCCCACGCCCGCCTGCCGCAGTTCGCCGATGACGGCGTCTGCCTTCGCCTGCTCGTAGCCGATAGTGAAGAGAGATTTCATGTGAGCCGCTTGATCAATTCCATCGCAGCGGCGGGTGCGCGCACCTTGCCCTCGTGGATCACGTAAGCGAACACGTCGAGCGCCCTGGGCTTGGGCGCGCTCTTCGCATCGACCTGCGGCAGATCCTTCGGCGCGTCCCCCGACGCATAGGTCTGCAGGCGCTTGGCCCAGGCATCCAGCTCCTTCGGCGGATAGCCGGTGGCGATGGTGTCTTTGCCCTTCTGCAGGCGCAGGTAAACGAAATCGGACGTCACGTCAGCGATACCCGGGTATGTTTCATGCTCCGCGCACACGACGGCAACATTGAACTTGCGGATGAGCGCGATGAAGGCCGGATTGCGGAAGCTGTCGTGCCGCACCTCGACGACGTGGCGCAGCTTTATACCATCCTGCTTCTCGGGCAGCAGCTCGAGAAAGGACCGGAAGTCCGCCTCGTCAAATTTTTTGGTCGGGGCGAACTGCCAGAGCAAGGGGCCCAGACGGTCGCCAAGCTCAGTCACGCCAGAGTTGAGAAAGCGCTTCACCGACTCGGCTCCTTCGGCAAGGACCTTTCGGTTTGTGCTGAAACGCGATGCCTTCACCGAGAACTTGAAGCCGTCAGGAGTCGCTGAAGCCCATTTACGGAAGCTCTCAGGTTTCTGCGACCCGTAATACGTGGAATTGATCTCGATCGCGGTCAGCTTCGAGGCCGCGTATTCGAGCTCCCGCGCCTGGGGCCACCTGGCCGGATAAAACACCCCGCGCCAGGGCTCGAAGTTCCAACCACCAATGCCGAGATAGATTTTGCCGGAACTTTTCATGCCGTTAACTCTTGCGTAACCATGCTGAGCCTACCATCTAGGTTCAGACGGCGCGTCGAGCCGAAAGGCTCCGTCGCCTGGACGACCACGATTTGAGACTGGTGACGCCGGATGTAAGCGCACCGCCTCAGTTGTGGTCGTTAGCATTTTCGGGGCCTGCGGCCCGCCTTTTTCCGACATATCGCTGTCATGCGACCCGGGTAGAAGAGCGCCGTCGGCATTGAAACGTGCCGGCTTTGACGACCACGACACGGGCGACGCCGGATGAACGCGCGCCTCTTGTCCGTGGTCGTTATCGTTTCAGGCGCCCGGCACGCTGCCCGGCGGCAGGAAATCGACCTCGTGCGCGGCCGAGCGTCGCACCACTTCCTCCGGATCGCCGAGATTGTGCAATTGGTCGAACAGGGCGCGCAGCCTGCGCGCGGGCGTGACCCAGAACAGCGCGCGTGCCTGCTTGTCGGAGCGGTTGTAGTAGCCATGCGGCATGCCGCGCGGCATCCGCACCAGATCGCCTGCGCCGGCCTTTGTCCATGCGCCGTCCAAATAGAGATCGAACGTACCCTCCAGCATGTAGATGAATTCGTCCTGCGTCGGATGAATGTGCGGCGGAACGAACGTGCCGGGCGGATCGAGCGTCTCGAATGCGAAACAGTCCGTGGACTCTGGCCTTCGGCCAATAGGTGTGACCGAGAATATTCCAGGTGACGTCGGCCGACGGCGACGACTTGCCGCTTCCGGCCGGGGTGATGCCTGCGGGGAGTGTCATGATGCGTCGCTCCTTCTGTTTGCTAAAGCGGCATTGCGAATTGCGAGAGATCGAATTTCGTCGCGGCTTTTTTGCCGTTGATCGCGATATCGGCGAGCGCCTCGCCGATCCCGGCCGAATGCTTGAAGCCATGACCCGAGCAGGGGGACGCGACGATCACGCGCGGATTGCCCGGCAATTCGTCGATCACGAAGCGCGCCTTGTCCACGCAGGTGTAGAGGCAGACCGCCGAGCGATCGCACTCCGGCGCGGCGCCGGGAAAGAACGGCGCGACGTAGTCCGTAAACATCGCGCGCGTCTCGGCCTCCGAGATCGTGCGGTCGACCGACTGCGCCGACGTCGATGTATCGTATTGTTCGGTCGCGATCTTGATCGTGGGCGTGCCTTCGCCGGTCCACGGAAAGCCGTAGATCGACTGGCGGCCATGGGTTTGCCAGATGAACGCCGGGAAGCTTTCCGGCCGGTGATCCGCAATCGGCGCGCCGGGGCGAAGCTTGAACCAGTAGAGCACTTGCCGGCGCACCGTGAACGCGCGCGCGCGTTCGCGCGACACCAGGTCGGGCAGCCAGGGGCCGGCCGTGATGACGATCTTGTCGGCCGCATAGGTCGCGCGATCCGTCTTCACCTGCACGGGGCCGTCGGTGCCGAATGCCGACACTGTTTCGTTGACACGGATCGCAGCGCCGAACTGTGCCGCCTGCTCCAGTTGCGCCCGGATGCATTCCTCCGGCCGGACATAGCCGCCGCCGGGCTCGAAATAAGCGCGGTCGCCATCGAGGACGTTGAACGCAGGATGCCGCCGGCGGATTTCGCTGTCGGAAAGAATTTCGTGTGCGACCCCGGCGCGCTCCGCGGCCTCGATGGTGGTGCCGAGGAAATCCGTATTCTCGTGATTGGCCGAGCGGGGTCCTTCGCCGGAGATGATCAGCGCGCCGTTCTGAACCAGCAATGACGTGGCCGTGTCGGCTTCGAGTTCGCGCCAGATCTCATGCGAGCGGCGGGCGAACTGCGTGTATTCGAGGCCTTCGCCGCAGGCGAGGCGGGTGATGCGGGTCTCGCCGTGGCTGGAGCCGAAGCGGTGAGGGGGCGCGAAGCGGTCGATCCCGAGCACGCGCTGGCCGGCCTTGGCGAGCTGATACGTGGCGGCCGATCCCATCGCGCCCAGACCGATCACGATGGCGTCGTAGCGTTCGGGCATTCCGGCATTTCCCCAGGCAATTTCGGGAGACTATAGACGGAAAAGCCGGGCGCAAAAAAAGAGGCCGCCGTTTCCGGCGGCCTCCAACTGCAATCGGTGGTTAGGACTTAGAAATCCATCCCGCCGCCGGGGGGCATGCCACCACCCGGACCGCCAGCGCCCTTCTTCTGCGGCACTTCGGCGACCATGGCCTCCGTGGTGACGAGCAGGCCAGCGACCGAAGCCGCGCCCTGGAGCGCCTGACGCACGACCTTGGCCGGATCGATGATGCCCTTGGAGAGCATGTTAACGTACTCGCCCGACTGAGCGTCGAAGCCATACGCGTACTGATCCTTGTCGAGGATCTTGCCGACGATGACCGAGCCGTCCTCGCCCGCATTGAGCGCGATCTGTCGCGCCGGAGCGGAGAGGGCCTTGCGCACGATCTCGACGCCGGTCTTCTGGTCGTCGTTCTGGGTGCGGATCTTCTTCAGCGACTCGGCAGCACGCAGGAGCGCGACGCCGCCGCCCGGCAGAATGCCTTCCTCGACCGCAGCGCGGGTCGCATGCATCGCGTCATCAACGCGATCCTTGCGCTCCTTCACCTCGATCTCGGTCGCGCCGCCGACGCGGATCACCGCGACGCCGCCCGCGAGCTTGGCCAGGCGCTCCTGCAGCTTCTCGCGGTCGTAGTCCGAGGTGGTCTCCTCGATCTGTGCCTTGATCTGGCTGATGCGCGCCTCGATGTCGGCCTTCTTGCCGGCGCCGTTGACGATGGTGGTGTTCTCCTTCTCGATCATCACCTTCTTGGAACGGCCGAGCATGGCGAGCGTCACGTTCTCAAGCTTGATGCCGAGGTCTTCCGAGATCGCCTGGCCGCCGGTCAGGACAGCGATGTCCTGCAGCATGGCCTTGCGGCGGTCGCCGAAGCCCGGAGCCTTCACGGCCGCGACCTTGAGGCCGCCGCGCAGCTTGTTCACCACGAGGGTCGCAAGGGCTTCGCCCTCGATGTCCTCGGCGATGATGACGAGCGGCTTGGAGGTCTGCACCACGGCTTCGAGCAGCGGGAGGAGCTCTTGCAGGCCCGACAGCTTCTTCTCGCAGATCAGGATGTAGGCGTCGTCGAATTCGACGCGCATCTTGTCGGCGTTGGTTATGAAGTACGGCGAGATGTAGCCGCGATCGAACTGCATGCCCTCGACGATGTCGAGTTCGGTCTCGAGGCTCTTGGCCTCTTCCACCGTGATCACGCCCTCGTTGCCGACCTTCTGCATCGCCTTCGCGAGGAAGTCGCCGATCTCCTTGTCGCCGTTCGCCGAGATGGTGCCGACCTGGGCGATCTCGTCGTTCGAGGTGACCTTCTTGGAGTTCGACTTGAGGTGCTCAACGACCGCCTCGACCGCGAGGTCGATGCCGCGCTTGAGATCCATCGGGTTCATGCCGGCCGCAACCGACTTGGCGCCTTCGCGCACGATCGCCTGGGCGAGAACGGTGGCGGTGGTGGTGCCGTCGCCGGCCGCGTCCGAGGTCTTGGACGCAACTTCGCGCACCATCTGGGCGCCCATGTTCTCGAACTTGTCCTCGAGCTCGATTTCCTTGGCGACCGTCACACCGTCCTTGGTGATGCGCGGGGCGCCGAACGACTTGTCGAGCACGACGTTACGGCCCTTGGGGCCGAGGGTAACCTTCACCGCATTGGCGAGAATGTCGACGCCGCGCAGCATGCGATCGCGCGCGTCGACGGAGAATTTGACGTCTTTAGCAGCCATGTTGTCCGTTCCTTGATGTCTGTTCGATCGTCATCCCTAAAAGCCGCGCGTGCGCGGCGTCTCGACGGATGAAATGATGAATGCTTGGCCTCAGGCGGCCTTTTTGCGGGCGGCAACGGTGCCTTCGATCACGCCCATGATGTCGGACTCCTTCATGATCAGGAGATCCTGGCCGTCGATCTTCACTTCGGTGCCCGACCACTTGCCGAACAGCACGGTGTCACCGACCTTGAGGTCGATCGGGATCAACTTGCCGGCTTCGTCGCGGCCACCGGGGCCGACGGCGACGATTTCGCCCTGCGAGGGCTTTTCCTTGGCGGTATCCGGGATGATGATGCCACCGGCAGTCTTCTCCTCGGCATCGATGCGCTTGACGACGACGCGGTCGTGAAGCGGGCGGAATTTCATGAAGTCCTCCTAAGAGCTTGTTAAAACGACGATTTTTGAAGCGGCGGCCGTGCGGAAGGTCCCCCTCGGGCCGCGCGTAGCCGAGATAGTTCACGGCGCCGTGAGCCACAAGAGGCCGCCGAAATTTTTTTAGCACTCGACAGGAACGATTGCTAGCACCGCTTCCGACGGATGGTTAATTCCTGTCAGCACTGTTGTCGCATTGCTGCTAATGCCTTGATAGTAAACATTTTATTTACCTTTTAGGCTTGCAATGGAACTGTCGCGTGCCTGAGAATTTGAGTCTCCGCAGATTCCTGGAGGACCAAAATGGCCAGCAGTGACTTCCGGCGTCAGCTTGCCGGATACGGGCTCACCACCGCGCACATCTTCTATCGCCGTCCCGATCACCCTTGGTTGCTGCAGTCCTACGTCTGGCAAGAATACGATCTCTGCCCGAAATTCCCGGAACTGCAGCGTTTTCTCGAGTTTTGGCGCAACAAATTGGATGGTGCGCTGCACTCGGTCACGGTCGCGCATTCGGGCCTGATCAAGCCGGCCGAACTGAACGCCGTGGGCGACGTCTTCCGCCTGCACTGATTCACCTTTCCGAAGGTCTGCCGCGCGTCGGCGTTGAAGCCGCGCGACCCCCCAAGCTATGCTGCCGAACGCGACGCGCCTGAGCGCGAGGGCGTTTGAGTTGGGGCGGAGGGCGAGCATGGCACGGGCACGGACCAAGGCGACTGCGCGACGCACGGCGGCTCGGAAACCCGTGAAGTCGCGCACCAAGCCCGCCCCTGCGGCAACCAAGCGCGCGGCGGCACCGGCGAAGCCCTCGGCGCAGTTTTTCCGCGTCAGCCACCACAGCGAGGAAGATTTCGACGGCGGGCTGCGCACTTACGCCAAGTATCGCGATCTCGGCATGGCCAAGGCGACCGGCGGAATGGTTCAGGCGCATGTCATCCGCTTCGTGCCGCCGTGCCGGCCGGAAGAAGTCTCCAAGCTGCACTTCCACGACGTCGAGTTCCAGATGGTCTACGTGCTCAAGGGCTGGGTGAGGACCGAACTAGAAGGGCAGGGTGCTCATGTGATGCGTCCGGGCAGCGCGTGGCTGCAGCCGCCGAGGATCAAGCACAAGATCCTCGACTACTCGGACGACGCCGAGTTGCTGGAAATTATCCTGCCGGCGGAATTCGAGACCACCGAGCTCGCCTGATCGTGGCCCGGGTCCGCTTCGACTTCGGCACGCTGACGCTGGAAGCCGATCTCACCGACACGCCGACCGCGAAGGCGGTTTTCGCCGCGCTGCCCTACGAGGCCCGCGTGATGACGTGGGGCGAGGAGGTCTATTTCGACGTTCCGGTAGAGACACCGTGTGAGACGGACGCGCGCGCGGTGGTGACCCCGGGTGAAGTCGCCTACTGGCCCGACGGCCCGTGCATTGCGCTCGGTTATGGCCGCACGCCGATCAGCCAGGGCGACGAGACGCGCCTTGCGAGCCCGTGCAACATCTTCGGCCGTCTCATCGGCGATGCGAAATCGCTCGCGGCCGTGAAGGCCGGCAGCAAGGTGGCGGTCAGCGCAGTGTAGCGCTACGGTCCCCACGGCGTGATCCCGTGTGCATGATACAATTTCATCATCATGCGGGGCGTCATCTCCGCTTCATCAATATGAGAGGGCGGCGATGATCGATTGGTTTGACGATTTTACGCTCGGCATGAAATTCAAGAGCGGCTCGATCAAGGTCACCGAGGACGACATCAAGCGCTTTGCGGCTGAATTCGATCCGCAGCCCATGCACCTTGACGACGCCGCGGCGCGGAAGACTTTGTTCAAGGGTCTCGCGGCGTCGGGCTGGCACACGGCCGCGATTGCAATGGGGCTCACCGTGAGAACCAAGCCGTTCGGCCCGCATCCGATGATCGGCATGGGTGTCGATAATCTGCGCTGGATGCTGCCCGTGCGGCCGGGGGATGAACTGCATATCGAAGGCGAGGTTGTCACGCTGACGCCATCAAAAACGAAACCGCAGGGCATCGTTCTGATCAAATGGACGATGTTCAATCAAAAAGGCGATGCGGTTTACACCTTCACCCCGATCGGGATCGTTCCGACGCGTGCCGCGAAACAGTCATGAAACTTTTCACATACTGGCGCTCGCAAGCCGCCTTCCGCGTGCGCATTGCGCTGCGCCTGAAGGGGCTTGCGATGGAGAAGATCACGCTCGACCTGCTCGCGGGCGATCAATTCGCCGCCGACTATCAGCGGCTCAATCCAGAGGGCGTGGTCCCGACATTGATCGATGGCGATGGGCCGCCGCTCGTGCAGTCCCTCGCGATCCTCGAATATCTCGACGAGAAATATCCCGATCCGCCGCTGCTGCCGAAAGATATGCACGCCCGCGTACACGCGCGCGCGCTCGCGCAAATGGTCGCGATGGATGCGCATCCTTTCATCGTGCCGCGTGTGCGCAAATATCTGGACGAGGAGCTGCATCTCGACGAAGCAACGCGCGCCAAATGGGTGCGGCACTGGCTCGACACGGGAAGTCGCGCGGTCGAGGAGGTGCTGTCGCACGATCGGCGGACCGGGACGTTCTGCGTCGGCGATCAGGTAACGGTTGCGGACATTTGCCTTGCCGCGCACCTGACCAGCGCGAAACTGTTCGGCGGGCGCGACCCGGGAGACTACCCGGTAGCGGGCCGCATCTTTGCGAACTGCATGGCGGTCGAAGCGTTCGCCGCCGAGCATCCCCTGCGCCAGCCCGACGCCCCGACGTCATGACGGCGGCCACAGCGGGCAGCCCGCGCGCCGCGCGCGGGATCGCGCTCGCCGCTGGCTTCCTTGCGATGTTTGTAGGGGGCGGTGCGCGCTTCGCCATCGGGCTCACATTCCGCCCGATGGTGGACGAGTTCGGCTGGGCGCGCAGCGAACTTGGGATCGCGGTCGGCGCCTACATGCTGGTGTCGGCGATTGCGACCTTCCTCGCCGGCCGCCTGGCGGACCGCTTCAGCCCACGTGCATTGCTGATGGCGGGCACGATCATCGGCGGGAGCGGCATTGCGGCAATGAGCCTTGTCTCGCAGCCGTGGCACGCGTTCGTACTCTACGGGCTGGTGTTCGCGATCGGCAATGGCGCGGCCTCGCTGGTGATCGTCGGCGTGATCGTGATGCGCCTCTATCCCGGACGCGCGGGCTTCGCGAATGCGGTTGCGATCTCCGGCATGAGCGTCGGTCAACTCCTGATGATCGCCCTGCTGGCGAGCGTGCTCGCGGAGGTCGGCTGGCGTTCGGTCTTCGTCTGGATCGGAATCGCCCATCTTGTTCTGTTGCCGCTGCTGTTCGCGCTGCCGGGGCGTGTGGCAACCTTCGCGCAAGCGCCACGTGCAAGCCTGTCGCTGCGCGAAGCTGCCGGCCAGAAGCAGTTCTGGCTGCTGATTGCCATCTACGCGATCTGCGGAATGGACGATTTCTTCGTCACAACGCACGTCGCGGCCTTCGCGCAGGACCGCGGCCTCGGGATTCTGGCCGCAGGAAACCTGCTTGCGCTCATGGGCCTGACCGGCCTTGCTGGGGTCGTCGCGTCCGGTTTCATGAGCGACCGGGCAGGGCCGATGTGGCCGACGGCCGCGGCCTTCGCGGCGCGCATCGTCGTATTCGGCTGGATCGCGCTCGATCAATCGCCGCTATCGGTGGCGGTCTTCGCGCTGGTGTTCGGCGCGACATTCCTCGTCACCGCGCCGCTCACCGCCGTGTTCGTGCGCGAAAGTTTCGGGACGAAAAATCTTGGCGCGCTGTCCGGCCTGATCACGATGGTGCATCAGATTTTCGGCGGGGTCGGCGCCTATATGGGTGCGGCGATCTTCGACACCACCGGCGGCTACGACGCGGCCTTCGGCGTCATGCTGGTCTCGGCCGTGGTGGCGCTTGCGCTCACGTGGATGCTGCGCTCGCCTAGTCGGGCTTGACGCCGGTCTCGCGGATGATCCGCTCGTATTTCGCACGCTCGTTGTCCACGAACGCGCTGAACTGCGCGATCGACTGCGGCGCGACATTGGCGCCGGCATCGACCAGTTTCCGCCGCGTCACCGGATCGGCCAGGATCGTGTTGATCTCGGCATTGAGCCGCGTGACCACGTCGGCCGGCGTGCCCTTCGGCGCGAAGAAGCCCTGCCAGAGCGTGAAGTCGAAATCCTTGTAGCCGGTGATCTCCGCGACACTCGGAATCTCGGGCGCCGCATCGGCGCGTGCCGCCGACGACACCGCGAGGACCTTCACGCTGCCGGCTTTCATCAGCGGCATCACCGGGGGGAAGCCGGAGAAATACATGTCCACATGGCCGCCGAGAATGTCATTGAGCGCGGGGCCCGCGCCCTTGTACGGCACATGCGTGAGCTTGCCGGGGAGCTTGGCGCTGAGATACTCGCCCGCGAAGTGTCCCGGTGTGCCGGTGCCGGCCGATGCGAAGGTCGCGGGTTTGGCCGAGGCCTGGATCGCCTTGAGCATGTCGTCGAGCGTCGCATAGGGCGCCGCCGCTGGGACCACCAGCGCAAGCGGCACGACGGTCGCCAGCGCGACCGGCATCAGATCTTTCGGATCGTATGTGAGCCCCTTGATCCAGAACTCGTTGACCACGATCTCGGCGGTCTGTCCGACCAGCAGCGTGTGGCCATCGGGCAGGGCGTTCAGCACCGCCTGTGCGCCGATCGCGCCGCTCGCGCCCGCGCGGTTCTCGACGATCACGCTCTGCCCAAGCGCCGGCCCCAGCCTGTCCGCGATGATGCGCGCGACGACGTCGCCGGTGCCGCCGGGCGAGTAGGCGACGATCAGGTGAATCGGCCGCGATGGAAAGGTGTCTGCCGACGCCGGGAGGGCGAGCAGCGTCAAAGCCAGTCCGGTGAGCCAGCGAAGCATGCCCGCGCTCCTCTGTTGTTTCAACCTCGCCCGACGAACGGCATCTTTGTCGCCATCACGGTCATGAACAGGACGTTGGCGTCGAGCGGCAGGCTTGCCATGTAGGCAACCGCCGAGCCGACATGTTCGGCATCCATGCGCGGCTCGGGCATCATCTCGCCGCTGGGCTGCAGCACGCCCGCCACCATGCGGTCGGTCATCGGCGTCGCGGCGTTGCCGATGTCGATCTGCGAGCAGGCGACGTCATAGGCGCGTCCATCGAGCGCGATCGACTTGGTAAGGCCGGTGACGGCATGCTTGGTCGAGGTGTAGGCGGCCGAGCGCGGACGCGGGGTGTGTGCCGAGATCGAGCCGTTGTTGATGATGCGGCCGCCGCGCGGCGACTGGTCCTTCATGATCTTGATCGCTTCCTGCGAACAGACGAACAGCGCGGTGAGGTTGGTGTCGACCACCTCTTTCCATTTCTCGACCGGCAGCTCCTCGAACGGCACCGGCGGCGCGCCCATGCCGGCATTGTTGAACAGCACGTCGAGGCGACCGTAGGTGGATTTTACTTTCGCGAACATCGCACGGATCGCGTCCACGTCCTTCACGTCGGTCGGGATCACCAGCGACTGCGGCGACGCGCCTTCCTTGGCGACGGCATCGAGCGGCTCCTTGCGCCGGCCGACCAGCGCTACCGCGAAGCCCGCCTTCATCAATGCCAGCGCTGCCGCGCGTCCGACGCCCGTCCCCGCACCCGTGACGATCGCAACCTTGGCCATTCGCGCTCTCCCGATTGTCTTGATTGTCGCCCCAACGGGCCTGAGATCGGCGGCAATGTGCCGCCTTCGGGCGAGCCCCGCAATGGGCTTGGGGCGACCTAAAGCAGGCGCGGCTGGTTGCCGATGAACACACCCTCGAGCGCGAGCATGCGCTCTTTTGCTTCCGTCCGCCCCGCCGCCGAAAAGCCGCCGAGCTTGCCGCCCGCCGCCAGCACGCGATGGCAAGGGATGATCAGAGGCACCGGATTGCGCGCCATCGCAACGCCGACATCCTGCGCGGCCTGCGGCTGGGTTGCGCCGGCGCGCTTCGCCAATTCGCCGTATGTCACGGTCTCGCCGAATGCGACTTTGCGCAGCGCGTCGTAGATCGAACGTCGGGCCGGTTCGACATGGCTGAGATCGAGGTCGATCGGCGTAAAATCGATCTTTTCACCCTCGAAATATCGGAGGGCCTGGACGATCACATCCGCGACGCTGGGCGGCGGCGTCTCGGCCTTGCCCTTGAATTGCTTCTCGGCGTTGGCCCGGTCGGGGTCGGGCAGGCGAAAGCGCGTGACGACGCCGGCATCGTTCCAGGCGATGCCGGCCAAGCCGAGCCTGGTCTCGAACACATGGTGGTGGGTCGTCATCGAAACTCTCTCGATGTTTCTCCTTATCTACGCGTTGCGCGAAATTCCACCACCCGTTTCCAGTTCGTTTCGCCGTCGGCCGAAGTATCCGCGCACCAGAGGAACGAGTCTGGGGTGATCTCGTAGAAGCCCCAGCGCGTCGTCAGGCCTGCGGCGTTCTTGCCGAGTTGAACGATGTCGGCACCCTGCGCGCGGCCGATCATCGTGAGATAGGTCTGGCAGACTGGCTCGGTCCAGATGATGTGCCAGGCGTCGATGCGCGGATCGTACACCCGCAGCGTTGTGCCGTAGCGGTTGCTCTGCGCGACCGCGTCGCCCTGGCGCTGGCCGCGCGGCGGCACCAGCCACACATCCTGCACGGCACGGCCCTCCAGCGCCCAGCCGAAATGCCATTCGCCCGGGCGGCGCAGCGTCGTGCCGTCGTCGTGAAATTCGATCACATCGACGTCCCACGAGCCGACGAACTGGCCGTACAGCATCATCGCGCCGGCACGGTCCGGTGCGGGCCCGTCCGCACTCAGCGCGTCGAGAAAGGCGTTCATGCTGCCTCAAGTTTCTTCTTCATCGCCTCCATGCCTTGCTGCATCATCGCGGCGATCGGGTCTTTCAGGGCGTGCGGCAGGATGTCGGCGATCCAGGAAACGCGGCAGCCGTAGCCTTCGGGGAAAATCTGGATCGATCCGTTGTGGTGCGTCATGCGCCCGCCGACGACCGACCAGACCAGCCGCCGCGCCTGATCGTCGCAATCGACGATCAACTCCTTTGCGGTCATGCCGTTTGCAAACGTGACGATGCGGGCGCCATCCTCCAGCGTGACGTTTGTTACGAAGTCGGGCGCGAGCCGGGTGTGGATCGCGCCGACATCGCGTACCGCGTCCCACACGCCGGCGGGGTCGGCGCGCAGCGCCATTTCGAGGCGGATCGATGCCATGTCTGCTCCCTGTATTGGTTGGGATCAGGTAGGCGCAGCGCGACGCTAAAACTTGGAGAAAATTGCGCTTCCGTCACACTGGACGGCGCGCTCGGAGATGACTGTGCAGTTGTTACGCAGCCAAGCGGTACTGGCGCGGCGAAGCGCCGAATTCGGCCCGGAAGCTGCGGGTGAAATTCGACAGGTCGTCGAAGCCGACGTCCAGCGCAATGTTCGTCACCGGGGCCTTGCTGGCAGCGAGTTTCTCCGCGGCATTGCGCAACCGCGCGCGCAACAGCCATTGGTGCGGTGTCACGCCGGTCACCGCACGGAAGGTACGCAAGAAGTGATAAGGGCTTAAGCGCGCCATGCGGGCGAGGTGCGTAATGGTGTGCGGAGCCGCGCTGTACGCTGCCATGTGACGCAGCACTCCGGTCATGCGGCCGTGATGGTGCGTGGCCGAGCGGGCCGTGTGGCGCGCGCGTCCCGCAAGGCCAAGCGCCGCCCCGGCGAGTTCGATCGCGACTTCTTCCATCGGCTCGGGTTTGCCGAGAGCAAGCCGCGCCCGCGCCGTCAGCCACGCGAGGTCCCGCAGCGGGGGCAGGCGGTTATGCGCGAAACGCGGTGCGGCACCGGCGTCGTGCGCGATGCGCTCGAATAGCTGCGGCTCGTAATGAAACGAGAGGCAACGGTCGCCTTCTGCATGTTTGTGCGAGCAGGCAAAGCAGCGCCCGGCCTCGACCAGGAACAGTGAGCCTTCGGACAGAAGCGAGGGCCCATGCGCATCGCGCACCACGAAGCTGCCCGCAAGCACCAGCGCGACGCTGCTGGTCTCGGTGTGCTCCTCGGCCTCGCCGTCGCGCGGCCCGCAGGTGCATACGATGTCGTGGACGTGCCAACCCTCGCCCGCCGCGACGCGGCGGCCCGTGATCGAGCCCGCCGCACCCGCGCGGGCTTTCCGCGCGAGCGCATTCGTCAGCGGATCGGGGCGCTGGACATCAATGGAATCCATGCGCCCTGATATAGGCGATCCGGGTCTGGCTCTCCACCCTCAGGCGCGATCCACCCGTGCCGCGTAGCAGCCCGGCGCCGCATAGTGGATGTGCAGATAGGCGGCACGCGGTTCGGCCAGGAGGCGATCGATTGCGCCTTCGAGCGCGGTTCCTTCGACCAGCTCGCGGCCGACCATCATGCCGTCCTTGTCGAACGAACGCGCCGCGAGCGTGCGCTTGCGCAATTGCTCGGGAATTTCGCCGATCGCGTCATAGGTCTTCTCGCCTTTGCGAACATAGATCGCGAACCGCATGCGATAAGGCGAGTCCACGGGGAGATGTTCGTAGTTGGTGAGGATTACCTCGTCGCCGGGTGTGGCGTCGGTGAGGCTGATGCGGCAGGGCACTGCACCGGGCGCATTCGTTCGCACCGCGCCCTGTGCCTCAAGCTCGGCGTCGGACAGAGCGAAAAGATGGTCGAAATTTTCGGCCGGAAGGCCGGTGATGCGGAAGCTCATGATCTCCTCCTTGTTTCTGCCTCCGATATGCCCGCGCAAAGCCGCCAAACCCACCCGATTTCCGGATCGCCCGCGGCTTGCTAGGCTCTGCAAAACGGGAGGAATTTCATGCGCCGCGTTGCCGCGTTTTTGCTGTTGCTCGCATTCATCTCGCCCGCGGCGGCGGAGTATCCCGACCGGCCGATCCGGCTGATCGTGCCGCAGGCCGCGGGCAGCGCGACCGACACGGTCGCGCGCATCCTCAGCGCGGAGCTCGGCAAGGAGATCGGCCAGCAGGTCATCGTGGACAATCGCCCCGGTGGCGCGCTGACGCTTGGCCTCGACGCCACGGCGAAATCCGAGCCGGATGGCTACACGATCTGCATGGGGCCGATCGGCGCGCTCGCGATCACACGGCACATGGTGGCGAAGCTGCCCTATGACATCGAGCGCGATTTCCAGCCGATCGCGCTGGTCGCGCGCGGCCACATGCTGCTTGCGGCGGCGCCCGATGCGCCGTTCAAGACCGTGCCGGAGCTGATCGCCTACGCGAAGAAAAATCCCGGCAAGCTTTCGAACGCCTCATCGAGCAACGGCTCGCCCGGCCATGTCGGCGGCGAGCTTTTCAAGTTCATGACCGGCACCGACATCGTGCACGTCCCGTATCGCGGCGGCGCGGCGGCGATCAACGACCTGATTGCCGGTCGCGTGCAGCTCATGTTCGAGAGCCTCAACTCGATCGCGCCGTTTGCGCGCGCCGGCACCGTGCGGGCGCTCGCCGTCACCGGCGAGCACCGCTCGTCCGGCTTTCCCGAGTTGCCGACGATTGCCGAGGCGGGCGTGCCCGGCTATGCGGCGCCGACCTGGAGCGGCGTCATCGGGCCGGCGGGAATTCCACGGCCCATCGTCGACAAGCTCAACGCCGCGATCAACCGCGCGATCGCAGTCCCCCACCTTCAAGGAGCGGTTCGCCGTGACCGGCGACGAGCCCGCGGGCGGAACGCCGGAAGACTTCGCCGACGTGATCGCGAAGGATTCGGCGAAATGGAAGGATGTCGTGGTGCGCTCGGGCGCGCGGTTCGACTAGCTGCGGCCGTAGGGTGCCTAGGCTGGCGGCGTCCAGGTGAGGAATTTCTTGACCCGGTAATTGTAGAGCGTGCCGGTCTCCATGTACGTCGGCAGACAGAGGTCGAGAATCTTCTCCGCGACGTTCTCCGGCACGTCGAGCGTCATCGGGTCCTCTCCGGGCATCGCGCTCGCGCGCATGCGCGTGCGCACCGGACCCGGATTGAACACGTTGACGCGAAGCTTCGTGCTGGCGGTTTCGGCCGCATAGATGCGCGCCATCAGTTCGACCGCGGCTTTCGAGACCGAATAGGGTCCCCAGTACGCCATCGCGGTCCATGCGGCTCCGGAAGTCAGAAACACCGCCCGCCCGGCCTCGGATTTCTGCAGCAGCGGATCGAGCGAACGGATCAGGCGATAGTTGGCCGTGACATTGATCGCCATCACATCGTCGAACACTTTCGGTTCGACATGACTCATCGGCGAGAGCGCGCCGAGAATGCCGGCATTTGCCACCAGCACGTCGAGCTTGGCGTAGCGCTCATGCAGCGAGGCGCCGAGCCGGTCGATGCCGTCGTAATCCTTCAGGTCGAGCGGCACGAGCGTGGCCGAGCCGCCAGCGTTCTTGATCGCGTCGTCGAGCTCTTCCAGTCCACCAACCGTGCGGGCGATCGCCACCACATGCGCGCCCGCCTTGGCGAGCGCCAGCGCCGTCGCGTGCCCGATCCCGCGCGAGGCGCCGGTGACGAGCGCGATGCGGTCAGCGAGAGGCTTGGACAAGTGTCTCTCCTCCGTCAGGTCCGGCCTTGTGCCGGGCATCCATGTCTTGCTTGCTGATTGTTCTAAAGACGTGGATGGCCGGGACAAGCCCGGCCATGACGAAAATTGCTGTTCGGATTCGCGCGATTTGCTGGCGCTTTAGCTCGCCTCGGCGAGCAGCGACAGCTGCCGCGGCGAGTGATCGCGCGCCGCGCGGTCGGTCAGCGCGGTCGGATAATCGCCGGTGAAGCAGTGATCGGTGAACTGCGGCCGTTCCGGATCGCGCCGCTCGTAACCCATCGAGCGGTAGATGCCCTCGACCGACAGGAAGGCGAGCGAGTCCGCACCGATCAGGGCGCGCATTTCCTCGATCGTGTGAGTCGCGGCGAGCAGTTTGTCCTGCTCCGGCGTATCGATGCCGTAATAGTCCGGGTGCGTGATCGGCGGCGAGGCGATGCGGAAGTGCACCTCCTTTGCGCCCGCGTCGCGCATCATCTGCACGATCTTGGTCGACGTGGTGCCGCGCACGATGGAATCGTCAACCAGGACGATACGCTTGCCGTTCACGACCGCGCGGTTCGCCGAATGCTTCAGCCGCACGCCGAGCTGGCGGATATGTTGCGTCGGCTCGATGAAGGTGCGCCCGACATAGTGATTGCGGATGATGCCGAGCTCGTAGGGAATGCCTGACTCCTGCGCGAAGCCGAGCGCGGCCGGCACGCCCGAGTCCGGCACCGGCACGATCACGTCGGCGACGACGCCGGATTCGCGTGCGAGCTGCGCGCCCATCGTCTTGCGAACGTCATAGACGGCGCGGCCCCCCACGATGGAATCGGGCCGCGAGAAATAGATGTATTCGAAAATGCAGGGACGCGGCTGCATGTGCGGGAACGGCTTGTGCGAGTGCATGCCGTTCTCGTCGAACACGACGACCTCGCCGTTCTCGACGTCGCGCACGTATTTGGCGCCAATAATGTCGAGCGCGCAGGTCTCCGACGCGAGGATCGGATGACCATCCAGTTCGCCGATGACCAGCGGGCGGATGCCGAGCGGGTCGCGCACGCCGATCAGCTTCTTGTTGGTGAGCGCGACGAACGCGTAGGCGCCTTCGAGCTGGCGCAGCCCGTCGATGAAACGGTCGATGAAGCGATTGCGCAACGACTTCGCAACGAGGTGCAGGATCACCTCGGAGTCGCTGGTCGACTGCATGATGGCGCCGTCGCGCACAAGCTGGCGGCGCAGCGTCAGGCCGTTGGTCAGATTGCCGTTGTGGGCCGCGGCGAACCCGCCGCCGTCGAGTTCGCAAAACAGGGGCTGCACATTGCGCAGGATCGTTTCGCCGGTGGTGGAATAGCGATTGTGACCGATCGCGGCGCGGCCAGGCAGGCGCTCGATCACCTCGCGACGGGAGAAGTTGTCGCCAACGAGGCCCATGCGCCGCTCGGAGTGGAAGCGCTTGCCATCGAACGAGCAGATGCCGGCGGCTTCCTGTCCACGGTGCTGCAGCGCGTGCAGCCCGAGCGCGGTGATCGCGGCGGCATCGGGATGCCCGAAGATGCCGAACACGCCGCATTCCTCATGCAGGCGGTCCTCTTCGAGATCGACGCTCGGGGGTGGGTTCATCGGGAGGCCGTTAGGTTGATCCATCATCTCGCCTTTCGGGCCCCGGCTGGGGTTAGAGTTTCGGCGCGGCTGCAGCAAAGCGGCCGTCCGGCGCATCAAGGCTCGAACGGCCGGCCGGCGGAGTGTCCGGCTGGTCTTGTTCGTCCGGCTTGTTGCGCTTCAACCGCTTCAAGATGGTGCTTTCGGGGTCGTCCGGCAACATGGACATCAAGGTGTCACCGGTCCGTTTCAGTACGACCAGAGACTTCGCGTTCTTGACCCAGTCCGGTTGGCTGCGGTCCGGAACCAGCCAGTTAAAGAAGAGGAAGGCGACGACCACAATCACCAGTCCGCGCGCCAGCCCGAACAGGAACCCGAGCGTGCGATCGAGCGCGCCGACCCGGCTGTCCAGAATGGTGTCCGAAATCTTGATGGTGACGATCGAAACGATCAGCAAAGTGCCGAGGAACACGCCGCCGATGCAAATGACCGAGGCGACGATGTCATTGTTAAAGTATTGCAGAACAATGGGCTTGAGCTTCGGGTAAGCGTAAAGGGTGAGGATTGCGGCGGCAGCCCAGGATGCAATCGACAAGACCTCGCGCATGAACCCGCGGACCATCGCGAGCAGCGCCGAGATCAACATCACCACCAGCAGAATGATATCGAGCAAGGTGATCGGCATCGACTGCTCTTGGCCCAAACGGGTCACGTGTCCCGAAACCGGCGGAATTGGGGGTGCGCGAGCGCGTGTATAGCGGGCGCGATTGGCCGCGTCACCCGTCTTGTCCGGCGATCCGCACGGGAGATTTTGCGCGTTTGCTATTCGCCGCGATATCGGCGACGAGATCGGTCAGCGAGCCGATCGAGCGCACGGCGAGCCCGCAATCCGCGCCGGTATCGCGCGCGGCGTCCGGTGCGAAGGCGCGGGTGAAACCGAGCTTGGCGGCTTCCTTCATACGGGCGGCGGATTGCGCGACCGGACGAACCGCGCCGGAGAGCGAGATTTCGCCGAAATACACGGCCTCGGCGGGCAGCGAGGCGCCCGCGAGCGAGGAGACGAGGGCCGCGGCGGCCGCGAGATCGGCGGCCGGCTCGTTGATGCGCAGCCCGCCCGCGACATTGAGATAAACATCGTGGCCGCCGAGTTTCACGCCACAATGCGCTTCCAGCACGGCGAGCACCATCGAAAGCCTGCTCGAATCCCAGCCGACGACGGAACGGCGCGGCGTGCCGAGTGAGGTCGGCGCGACCAGCGCCTGGATTTCGACCAGCAGCGGGCGCGTGCCCTCGATGCCGGCAAACACGACGGTGCCGGGACTGCCGAGGTCGCGCTCGGAGAGAAACAGCTCGGACGGGTTCGGCACCTCGCGCAGGCCCGAGCCGGTCATCTCGAACACACCGATCTCATCGGTCGGGCCGAAGCGGTTCTTCACCGCGCGCAGGATGCGGAATTGATGCGCGCCGTCGCCCTCGAAGGACAGCACCGCATCGACCATGTGCTCAACCACGCGCGGGCCTGCGATCTGGCCGTCCTTGGTGACATGGCCGACCAGGATTACGGCTGCGCCGGAGCGCTTGGCAAAGCGGATCAGCGCCTGCGCGGCGCCACGCACCTGCGTGACCGTGCCGGGCGCGGACTCGACTGCGTCGGTCCACATGGTCTGGATCGAATTGATCACGATGAGGCGCGGCGTCTTGCCCTGGCTCATCGTCGCGATGATGTCTTCGACCGAGGTTTCGGCCGCGAGTTCGACCGCCGCCTTTGCAAGCCCAAGGCGTTCGGCGCGCAGCCGCACCTGAGCGACCGCTTCCTCGCCCGAGATGTAAACGGCGCGGTGGCCGGTATTGGCGAGCGCGGCGGCGGCTTGAATGAGCAAGGTCGATTTGCCGATGCCTGGATCGCCTGCCATCAGCAGAACGGAGCCACGGACAAATCCGCCCCCGGTCACGCGATCGAGTTCGGGCAGGCCAGAGGGCAGGCGCGGGGCGTCATGCGTCTCGCCGGTCAGCGGCTCAAGCGCGAACACGCGGCCTTTGCGTGCGGAGCGTCCAGGGATGGCGCGGTCGGCGGCGGTGCCTTCCTCCGAGATCGTGTTCCATTCGCCGCAGGACTCGCACTTCCCCTGCCAGCGCCCGAAGACGGCACCGCAGTTCTGGCAGGTAAAGGAGGGCGCGCTCTTGGCCATCGACTTAAACGGTGCGGAAACGTCCTGACAGCCCTATCCGGGCCGCAAGAACAATACAAGAACAAATATGACTAAGCCGTATAGATCCGCCGGTAGCGCCGGCCGAGACCGGTCAGCACCTCGTAACCGATCGTGCCGGCGCGGGCCGCGAGATCATCCACCCCGATCTCGTCGCCAAGCAGTGTGACCAGATCGCCGCGCTGTGGCGGCTCGCCCAGGTCGGTCACATCGATCGCGATCAGGTCCATCGAGACGCGGCCGGCCATCGGGCAGCGTTGTCCTGAAACGATCGCGTCGGCGCCTTGCTTCGTGTCGGATGCGCTCGCGGCGCGCAGGAAGCCGTCGGCGTAGCCAACGGAAACGATGGCAAGGCGGGTCGGGCGCTTCGCGGTCCATGTCGCGGAGTACCCGACTGTCTCTCCCTGCGGCACGTCACGCAGTTGTACGATGCGTCCCTCCAGCCGCACGACCGGCTGCATCGGGTTCGGCTTGGCCGGGCGTCGGGTTCGCGCCATAGAGCGCGACGCCGGGACGCACGAGATCATGATGCGCCGCGCTTCCGAGAAAGATGCCCGAGGAATTGCAAAGCGATCCCGCGATGCCGGGAAACAGCGCGCGCACCGCGCCGAAGCGCTCGATCTGGATCGCGTTCAGCGGATGCTCTTCCTCCGAGCAAGCGAAGTGGCTCATCACCAGCGCGATGCCATCGCGGCCGCAGGCGCGGGGCAAGCTGCGCGGCTTCCTCGTGCGCGAAGCCGAGGCGATTCATGCCGGTGTCGATGTGCAGCGCGGCGGCGCCTTGAAATCCCGATGCCGCACGGAACGCGCTCCATTCATCGCATTCAATCGTACTGCCGAGGATCGGACGCAGGTTCGCCGCAGCGTAAGCAGGCGCGGTGCCGGGCAGGAGGCCGTTGAGCACATAAATCGCGGCCTCCGCCGCGACGCTGCGGGCCCGGCGCGCCTCGGCGAGCGTCGCCACAAAAAACGTGTCGCATCCGGCCTTCGCGAGCGCGGCCGCGACCTGTTCGATGCCGCAGCCATAAGCGTCGGCCTTGATCACCGCGGCGCAATTCGCCGGCGCCGCACGGCGCCCGAGCGCGCGCCAGTTTGCGACGATCGCCGCGAGATCAATCGTCAGGATGCCGCCGGCCTCCGCTTCGGCAGGGCCAATCGAGTCCGTCATCCTGCAATCATCGTGCGGGTGCGCGGGCGAAACAAGCGTCCGGAGGTCAGTCGCCGAGCCGCTGCGGCAGCTTGTCGGCCTCGGCCAGATCGGCGAAGCGCGTGACGTTCGCCTCGAAATGCAATTGAACCGTGCCGGTCGGGCCGTGACGCTGCTTGCCGATGATCACCTCGGCCTTGCCGTGCACCAGGGCCATCTCGGTCTGCCACTTGAAATGCTCTTCGGTGCCGGGGCGCGGCTCCTTGTTCTTCAAGTAATACTCCTCGCGAAACACGAACAGCACCACGTCGGCGTCCTGCTCGATCGACCCCGACTTACGCAGGTCGGAGAGCTGCGGACGCTTGTCGTCGCGGCTTTCCACCTGACGCGAGAGCTGCGACAGCGCCAGAATCGGAACGTTAAGCTCCTTCGCCAAGGCCTTGAGGCCGGTGGTGATCTCGGTCACCTCCTGCACGCGGCCTTCCTGCGCGCGGCGGCTCGATCCGGAGAGAAGCTGGATGTAGTCGATGACCAGCAGGTCGAGGCCGCGCTGGCGCTTCAGCCGCCGGGCGCGTGCGGTCAGCTGCGCAATCGAGATGCCGCCGGTCTCGTCGATGTAGAGCGGGATGGTTTCCATCTCGCGCGCCATCTCGGCGATGCGGTCGAAGTCGGAAGGCTCGATCTCGCCGCGCCGGATGCGATAGGAGGGAATCTCGGTCTGCTCGGCGATGATGCGGGTCGCAAGCTGCTCGGCCGACATTTCGAGCGAGAAGAAGCCGACGATGCCGCCGTTGACGCTTTCCGTGCGCCCGTCGGGCCGCACCTCGCCGCGCCAGGCCTTCGCGATGTTGTAGGCGATGTTGGTCGCAAGCGCGGTCTTCCCCATGCCGGGACGGCCGGCGAGGATAATCAGATCGGAGTGCTGCAGCCCGCCCATCATGCGGTCCATGTCGGCAAGGCCGGTCGCGAGGCCGGAGAGCTTGCCGTCGCGCTGGTAGGCGCGCGCCGCCATATCGACCGCGGTGGTCAGCGCATTCGCGAAGCGCTGGAAGCCGCCGTCGTAGCGGCCGGTTTCAGCCAGTTCATAAAGGCGGCGCTCGGCATCCTCGATCTGGTCGGTCGGTCCGAGATCGACCGGCGCGTCATACGCGACGTTGACCATGTCCTCGCCGATGATGATCAGCGTGCGGCGGATCGCGAGGTCGTAGATGGTGCGGCCGTAGTCCTCAGCGTTGATGACGGTGGTCGCCTCGGCGGCAAGGCGCGCGAGATACTGGCTTGCGGTCAGTCCAGCGACGTCGAGATCGGGCGGCAGGAAGGTCTTGAGCGTCACCGGGCTTGCGACCTTGCCGGCGCGGATCAGACTTGCGGCAAGTTCGTAAATCTTCTGGTGGATCGGCTCGAAGAAATGGACCGGCTCGAGGAAGTCCGACACGCGGTAGAACGCCTCGTTGTTGACGAGGATCGCGCCCAGCAACGCCTGCTCCGCTTCCACGTTATGCGGAGCAGCGCGAAAGACAGGTGTATCGAGCGCGGTCTTACGCGCGGTTTGTTCGCCAGCCATGTTGATGGACGCACTCGTGTGCTCAACGGGAGTCGGTCAGTATCATCACTTCGAGACTGTGGCGATTGTGCGAATGATGCATCACCACTGTCCCCGATTCTCACCGGGAGATGAATTAGCAATTGAATTGGCGTGTTAGCGCTTGACGGACTTGTGTCCGGCGCGTCGGAAAATTTTCTATTCGGCGGCGCGGCGCAGCGGCGGGCGGCTGCCACTCTCCAGCCCGCGCAGATGCGCCTCCTCGCGCGTGATGTAGTCGCGTGTGATCGGAACGACGCCCTGCCGCTTGGTGAGCTGCAACTGGAACACCATCATGTTCTGCTCGCGGAACGTCATCTCGGACGCCGCGAGATAAAACTCCCACATCCGCACGAAGCGCGCGTCGTAGACCTTTTCAAGGTCCTCGCGATGCGCGAGGAACCGCTCACGCCAGTGCTTGAGCGTCTCGGCGTAGTGCAGCCGCAGAATTTCGATGTCCGTGACCAGAAGTCCGGCGCGCTCGACTGCGGGCAATACCTCCGACAGGGCAGGGATGTAGCCGCCGGGGAAAATGTATTTGTTGATCCACGGGTTTGTGATGCCCGGACCTTCGGAACGCCCGATCGAGTGCAGCACCATCACGCCGTCGTCGGCGAGAAGCTCGGCAGCCTTGCGGAAGAAGATCTCGTAGAACCCGACCCCGACATGCTCGAACATGCCGACCGAAACGATACGGTCGAATTGCTCAACGATGTTGCGGTAGTCCTGCAGACGGAACTCGACCCGGCCGGAGAGGGCCTTTTCGTCAGCGCGGGCTCGCGATAGGGCGAACTGCTCGTCCGACAATGTAACGCCGGTTACCCGCGCGCCGCAGATTTCGGCGAGATAAAGTCCCATGCCGCCCCAGCCGGAGCCGATGTCGAGTACGCGCGCGTCGGGAGGCACCAGCAGCTTGGCCGCGATGTGGCGCTTCTTGGCCACTTGCGCGTCATCGAGCGATTGATTCGGCTGTTCGAAGTAGGCGCAGCTGTATTGTCGATCCGCGTCGAGGAACAGCGCGTAAAGCCGCTGATCCAAATCGTAATGATGCGAAACGTTTTTCCGCGAGCGTCCGGGCAGATTCAATTGTGACAGCGGGCGCCAAAGATAGCGCATCAGCCATTGGATGCGGCCCCAATAGGGCGGCTTGCCACTGTGATCCTGCGATAGCGCGAGATGAAGAAAGTCGGCGATCGAGCCTCGTTCGATGACGAGCGTCCCGTTCATGTATGTTTCGCCGACCGCCATTTCGGGGTCGAGAAGGATGGACCATTCGCGCGGCGGCGGTGGTGAAACGCACCGCGATCGGCTCGCCGGTTCCGTCCCCGAACTCGAAGGTCGTTCCGCCCGCCGTGGTCAGGCGAAGGGTCCCGTGACGAATGAACGACCTCAACACAACTTCCAGCACGCGATCCATCGACCGCTCCGAACCAAAACAACTCCGTCACCTTGCGGCGGCGGCAGTTTGGCTTGAAGCGAAGAGCCGCGCGCAACGATGTCGAAGACGCCCTGCACCCGAGCAGCAGGCCGGTAACGCAGTAACATGATAATTTAACCAAAGTTCCGGTAGGACGGCAACGGGGCGGTATTCGGCGGCACCGCAATTTTGCTCCCTTTGGTCAAAGAATGCGGTAAATGGGGTCGTCGGCGGAAATTGGAGACGGACAGGTGTCCGGCGTGATGCGAATCCTTTTGGCGGGGGCGTTGCTGGCCGGTGGCCTCGGCGTCGTCCAACTGCGCGCGCAGACGGTTTTGGGCGATCCGCGCGACGCCGCGAAGACCTTCGCATCGAACTGCTCGGCCTGCCACAAGAGCCCGCAGGGGCTTGCAAAAAGCGGCCAGGTCGCGGGCTTCCTGCGCCAGCACTACACCACCGGGCGCGGAGATGAGCGCGGCGATGGCGGCCTATCTGGTCTCGGCCGGCAGCGCGCCGGCCTCCAAGAAAAACGCCGCCACCGCAGAAACCGCCGCGACACACGCCAAAGGCAAAAAGGGCGAGCAACTCGCCGCGCAGCCGACGCCGGAACATCCGGCTGATGCTGCAAAAATGGCAGCCCAGCGTGGCAAGCAACGCATGACCAAGGCGCCTGAGCCGCCGCCTGCGGCGCGGCCGGCACCCGTCGAAGAGGCGAAGCCGTCGCCCGCCGCCGAGATCAAGCAGGCAGCGGCGAACGCTGTCCCGCCTGTCACACCCGCGCCGGCACCCATGTCATCCGAGCCGGCGCCCATCGTGCTCGACATCCCATTGCCGCCGATGCCCGATGGGCCGCCGCCAGAGCTTTCTCAGTCGGTCTTTTCTTCGTCGCCGTTGCCCTGAGCCTCGGCGTCCTCCGGCTTTTCGAAGAACGCTTCCGCCTCCGCGACAGCAGCCTCCTCGTCGGTCTCTTCGCGGCGTACGGCCATGTTTTCGCCGCGCGCCTGACGCTCGGCTTCGTCGGCGTTGCGCGCGACATTGATCGTGACCGTGACCTCGACTTCCGGATGGAGCGCAACCGGTACAGTGATCAGTCCGATCGACTTGATCGGTGCATGCAGCGCGATCTGGTTGCGCGTCACCTGATAGCCGCCGTCTGACAGGATCGTGGCGATATCGCGCGCCGATACCGAGCCGTAGAGCTGGCCGGTTTCGGATGCCTGACGCTGCACGATGAAGCTCTTGCCGTTGAGTTTGCCGGCGACCTTGTCTGCTTCCGACTTGAGTTCAAGATTGCGCGCTTCGAGGTGTACCTTCATGCCCTCGAATTTCGTGCGGTTATCCTTGGTGGCGCGCAGCGCCTTGCCCTGCGGTAGCAGGAAATTGCGTGCAAAGCCGTCTTTCACCCGCACGACCTCGCCCATCTGTCCGAGCCGGCCGACGCGTTCGAGCAAAATCACTTCCATTTGGTCTCTCCTTGGTTCGTTGAGTGTTAGCGTGTTGGTCCGGGCAGGTTCGGGGGACGCCGGGCCGCGAAACGCGCGCGCAGCGACATCACGGTTTCGAGCAGGCCGAGAAGCGACATCGCCACTATCGGCCAACCGAAAAGGCCGACTGTGAAATAAAGTCCGGTCAGCATGAAGCCGCGGCCGCTAAAGCCGGCGGTGACCGTGTGGATCACGGCGAAGCCGAGTAGCGCGTAAGCGATCAGCAGGCTCGCGGTGAAGACGCCGCTTGCAAGCCCGACCAGGTTGGGCAGGAAGCTGCCGGCGACCGCGATCGCCAGCACCGTCGCGGCGAAGGGCGGAAACGACATTTGCGCGATCCGCGGCCACGGCCGCCTGAGCCGGCCGGAAATGCGAACGATCAGGGCCGCGAGCCAAAGATTGATCAGGCTGGTGATCGTCAGCGCGGTCGCCTTCAGCGGCGGCACGATCAGCACAAGGACGTCGAGCAGGCGCGCCGGATCCCTCACGCCGGGAAACTGCAGCGGCGAATTTGCTTCGGTCCCCGAGAGGAAGCGCAGTGCGCGCTCCAATTCGCGCCGCAGCCCGGATTCGATTTGCGCGGCGTCAAAGCCGTAGCGCACCATGCTGGCGAGAACGACGGATCCGGCGGCAATCGCGGTCCACACCACGATGCGACCAACCGGATACCATTCGACGCCCGCCGGATCGGAAGCGGAGGTGCGCGCGAGCAGCGCAAGATAGCCGATCCACCAGGCCGGCAGCCCGATCCCGAGGAAGAATGCGAGCGCAACCGAGCCGCTGGTCAGCACCGCAAGGCCGAACGAAGCGAGCAGGGCGGCGAACAGCCCGGCCAGATGCGTCCACCCGATCGCCGCAAGCAGGATCGGAAGCTGTGCGAAGTTCGCGAGCGCAAACGAGAGCGGCGAGCCGGACACGATCGAGGCGAACAGCAACGCCGATGCGGTGCCCGCGCCAAGTCCGATGAGGACGATCTGCATCATCGTCAGCTGTCCCGCTCCTTTGAGCGGTTAGAGGCGAGTCACGCTCGCCCCAACCATCGGCCCAGGATCGCTCCTGCGGCCTCTCGTGGTGATGTTAACGGATTACGTAATTCAGAAGTCCGAGGAATCGCGCCCGCTTGATCGCGCGCGCAAGCTCGCGTTGCTTCTTGGTCGAAACCGCAGTGATGCGGCTCGGCACGATCTTGCCGCGTTCCGAGACGTAGCGCTGCAACAGCTTGACGTCCTTGTAGTCGATCTTCGGCGCATTGGCGCCGGAGAACGGACAGGTCTTGCGGCGGCGGAAGAAGGGACGGCGCCCTTGAGAGGATGAGAACTGCATAGTGCTTACTCCTCCGCCGCTGCGGTCGTTTCGGCGTCATCGCGACGAGGACGATCGTCGCGCCGCGGGCCGCGGTCGCCCCGGTCACCGCGATCGAAACGGTCGCCACGATCACCAAAACGGCCACCACCGCGCTCGTCGCGGTCGCGATCACGGTCGACCTTGCGCATCATCGCAGAGGGGCCTTCCTCGTGCTCATCGACGCGCACCGTGAGTGCGCGAAGCACGTCTTCCGAAAGACGTTGCTGGCGCTCGACTTCGCTCAGCGCGGCCGGTGGCGCATCGAGCTTGAACAGCGTGAAGTGCGCCTTGCGGTTCTTGCGGATGCGGAACGAGAGCGTCTTGACGCCCCAGTATTCCGGGTCGGCTACCAGCTTTCCGCCAAGACCCTCGATGACGCCCTTGTAGGCGGCGGTCATCTCCTCGACCTGTTGCGCGCTCAGATCCTGGCGCGCCAGATAGACGTGTTCGTACAACGGCATGGAATGCCTTTCCCTTGTCGGTTCGCTCGTCCGGCGCCAAGCCCCTCGTGCCCTTCGGGAAAGGCAGAGAATCTCAGGAAGGCGGGAACACGGGACGCCGGACCATGCGGTCCTGCCGGCCCCTGTCGGGGCACGGCCGTCCGTTCAGCTCCCGGCCGGGATCGAGCGGAAGCGCGCCTTATAGCGGCAAATTCAGCAAAGACAAGCCGGAAAGGCGCTCGCGCTAGCCCGTGGCGGATGCCCCGACGGTTCGCTCCTCGATCGTGCGGATCACGTCGGCGACACGCGCGGCCATCATGGCACCCTCGCGCAGTTCGAGCATTCCCGCGGCATCGAGGCTATCGGGATTGCGCTGGAGGCGATAAAGCGTCGCCAGCAGTTGGTCGAGGCTTCGCGTCAGCAGCGCCTGCTTGAACTTCAGGTCGGTCCGTGACCGCTTGAGATCCGCCTCTGAAATCTGATCCATGACCGGTCGCAGCCGAAGGGAGCCTCGCAACCCTCTCACCGAAACGTTGTCTAATCGTTCCTTGATGCGGAACTTCCTCCTCCCTTGACAGCGGGAGAGGCGTCGTTGTCTTAAACCCGCGTCTCTTCAGTAGGCTAAACATGACACTTGCCTTTGTTTTTCCGGGTCAGGGCAGCCAGACGGTCGGTATGGGCAAGGCGCTTGCCGACACTTTTCCTGCCGCACGCGCGGTCTTTGCCGAGGTAGACGAGGCGCTCGGCCAGAAGCTCACCGCGGTCATGTGGGAGGGGCCGGCCGAGACGCTAACGCTGACTGCGAATGCGCAGCCCGCGCTGATGGCGGTCTCGCTGGCCGCGATGCGAACGCTTGAGAGCGAAGCGGGCGTCGATGTGGCGCGCGACGCGGCGTTCGTCGCCGGTCATTCTCTCGGGGAGTATTCGGCGCTCGCGGCGGCCGGCGCGCTGACGGTGGCGGACACTGCGCGCCTTCTGCGCATCCGCGGGCGCGCCATGCAGGAGGCGGTGCCCGTCGGTGTGGGCGCCATGGCAGCGCTGCTCGGTCTTGAGTTCGACGCCGCAAGCGCCGTGGCGGCCGAGGCAGCGCAGGGGCAGGTGTGCCAGGCGGCAAACGACAATGGCGGCGGACAAGTCGTGGTCTCGGGCGACAAGGCCGCGGTCGAACGCGCGGTCGAGATCGCGAAGGGCAAGGGCGCACGCCGCGCGATGCTCCTGCCCGTATCCGCCCCCTTCCATTGCGCCCTGATGCAGCCAGCCGCTGACGCGATGGCGCAGGCGCTTGCGGAAGTAGCCGTAAAGCCGACCCGGGTTCCGCTCGTCGCGAATGTGCTGGCGCGTCCGGTCAGCGAGCCGGCCGACATCGTCACCTCGCTCATCGCGCAAGTAACCGGCACCGTGCGCTGGCGCGATTGCGTCGGCTTCATGGCAGGCGCGGGTGTCGATTCATTTTATGAGGTCGGCACCGGAAAGGTACTCTCAGGAACTCGTGAAACGCATCGCGGAGGGCGCGAGGGGAATTGCGATTGGAACGCCCGAGGACATCGCGGCATTCAGGACTGCCCGCACCTGAGTTCATGCAAGTTCGTCGCGGCGCGGATAGTGGAATTCGTGCCTGGGACGCTTGCCAAAGTGCCCGCAGCGCAGTCTGATTGCAGCTGTTCGCCAGCGACGATTTGGGTGATGCGGCACAGACTTAATCCGCGTTGCGCAGTGAAGTTGAGTATGCTTTGCAAGGTTAGGGAAGTGTGGTAACCGGACCTCGCTTGGCCGGGGCAACCGGGCACTTTGGGGGCCATCGAACGATCCCACCGGGAACGCTTCGCCACCTTCCGCAACGACGAGGCCGCGACGGCTCGGGTCGCGCGGCCAAGCCCAGAGGAAAATGCGAGGGTGAATGCGATGAGTGACATTGCCGAGCGGGTCAAGAAAATCGTCGTCGAGCATCTTGGTGTCGAACCCGACAAGGTGACGGAAGCTGCCAGTTTTATCGACGACCTCGGCGCGGACAGTCTCGATACCGTCGAACTCGTGATGGCGTTCGAAGAAGAGTTCGGCTGCGAGATTCCGGACGATGCGGCCGAGACGATCCTGACCGTCGGCGATGCGGTCAAGTTCTTGGAAAAGAACGCAAAGAGCTAAATCCTCCGATTTCGCGACATTCTGGCTGCCATTCGGGTCGCGGAGTTGTCCGCGCCACGGTGCGAGCTAGGGAGCCAGCATGAGGCGGGTGGTCGTCACGGGACTTGGCATGGTGACGCCGCTTGCCTGCGGCGTTGAGGACACGTGGCAACGCCTGCTCGCCGGGCAGAGTGGCGCGCGAAAAATCGAAAAGTTCGAAGTTGAGGATCTGTCGGCCAAGATCGCCTGCCAGATCCCGCGCGGCGATGGATCAAACGGCACATACAATGCCGACCAGTGGATGGAGCCACGCGAGCAGCGGCGCGTCGACGAGTTCATCACATTCGCGATGTGCGCTGCGACCCAGGCGCTTGACGATTCCGGCTGGAAGCCGACCGCTTACGAGGACCAGATCACCACGGGTGTGATGATCGGCTCGGGCATCGGCGGGGTCGAGGGAATCGCCGAGACATCGCTGGTCCTTGCCGACAAGGGACCGCGCCGCGTATCGCCTTTTTTCATTCCCGGCC
Organism: uncultured Alphaproteobacteria bacterium; assembly: GCA_963757565.1. Lineage (GTDB taxonomy): Bacteria > Pseudomonadota > Alphaproteobacteria > Rhizobiales > Xanthobacteraceae > PALSA-894. The sequence goes on along the minus strand of CAVWSB010000011.1, from coordinate 2,214,290 downwards.
GGATCATCAATCTGGCGTCCGGCTATGTCTCCATTGAGCACGGATTGAAGGGCCCGAACCATGCGGTCGCGACCGCATGCTCCACCGGGGCGCACGCGATCGGTGACTCCGCGCGCCTGATCGCGCTGGGCGATGCCGATGTGATGGTGGCCGGTGGAACCGAATCTCCGATCAATCGCCTGTCGATGGCGGGCTTTGCGGCCTGCCGCGCACTGTCGACCGCGTTCAATGACGATCCGGAGCGCGCCTCGCGTCCTTACGACAAGATGCGCGACGGCTTCGTCATGGGAGAGGGGGCCGGCGTTGTCGTGCTTGAGGAGTACGAGCATGCCAAGGCTCGCGGCGCGAAAATTTACGCGGAACTGATCGGGTACGGCATGTCGGGAGACGCCTATCATATCACCGCACCGTCCGAAGACGGTGACGGCGCGTTCCGCAGCATGAATGCGGCGCTGAAGCGGGCTGGCGTCACGCCGGCGGAACTTGACTACATTAATGCGCACGGCACATCGACCATGGCGGACGCGATCGAACTCGGCGCGGTTGAGCGGGTGCTTGGAAACGCGGCCGGCAAGGTTTCGATGTCCTCGACCAAGTCATGTATCGGGCATCTGCTCGGTGCGGCGGGCGCGGTCGAGGCGATCTTCTCGATTCTCGCGATCCGCGACCGCATCGCGCCGCCGACGATCAATCTCGACAATCCTTCGGTCGAGACGCCGATCGACCTCGTTCCGCACAAGGCGCGCCAGCGCGACATCGACATTGTGTTGTCCAACTCGTTTGGCTTCGGCGGCACCAACGCATCGCTGGTTTTCCGGCGCGCCGCGGCGTAAGCTGTGCGGCGCTTCACCCTTTTGCCATATTTGGACTTAACCTGCGTCCAATAGCCCGCGAGTGGACATGACCGACGCAGGTCCTTCCGACGCCACAGTCTTCGGAGAGACAAAGCGCGCGGCGCCGCGCAGTCCGCGCGCCGCGTTGGAGCCGGAATACATGTCGGAGCCGAAGCGACCTTCACGCAGGGCGCGTCATCCGCTGGTCATCGCGGGCAACGCCATCTTCAGCATCATCTTGATCCTTGCCGTGGTGGTCGGGATCGCCTGGTCGTTCGGCAAGCACAAGTTTGATGCCGCGGGTCCGCTCGATCGCGAGAAGGTCGTCAACATTCCCCGCGGGCTTGGCTTGCGCGACATCGCCGATCTGCTCGCCCGCGAGAACGTCATCGACCAGCCTTGGGTGTTTATCGGCGGCGTGGTGGTGCTCAAGGCGAAGGATGAGCTGAAATTTGGCGAATACAAATTCGGCAAGGACATCAGCCTGCGCGAAACGATCGAAACCATCATCGAAGGCAAGGTGGTCCAGCACGCGGTTACGATTCCGGAAGGGTTGACTTCCGAGCAGATCATCGCGCGCCTCGTTGACGTGGATTTCCTCGCTGGAAATATCCGCGAGATTCCCAAGGAAGGTACCTTGCTCCCGGAAACGTACAATTTTCCGCGCGGCACGACGCGCGAGCAGGCGATCCAGCGCATGCAGCAGTCGCACCGGCGCGCCGTGCAGGAGGTCTGGGAGCGGCGCAGTCCCGACATCCCTGTGAAGACGCCGGAACAGCTCGTGACGCTTGCGTCGATCGTCGAGAAGGAAACCGGACGCCCGGACGAGCGCTCGCGGGTCGCGGCGGTGTTCGAAAACCGGTTGCGCCAGCGCATCAAGCTTCAATCCGATCCGACCATCATTTACGGCCTTGTCGGCGGGAAGGGGACCCTCGGCCGCCCGATCATGCGCTCCGAGATCGAGCAGCCGACGCCTTACAATACCTACGCCATCGAAGGCTTGCCGCCGGGGCCGATCGCCAATCCGGGCCGCGCGTCGCTTGAGGCGACGGCAAGTCCCGCGCGGACGAAGGAAATCTATTTTGTGGCTGACGGCTCTGGCGGGCATGCGTTCGCCGAGACCTTGCCGCAGCACCAGCAGAATGTCGCGAAACTGCGCCAGTTCGAACAGCAGGTGCGTACGCCCGCCCGCGACGCCGCGGCACCTGGCGCCGCGCTGCAGTTCACCGAACCGACGCTGCAATCGGCCGATCCCGTGCCGCAGATCGTTCCGACGCCGGCTGCGAAGACCGCGCCGAAGCCGCAGCAGAAGCCCAAGGCCAAGGCGCCACTGGCGATTCAATAGCGGCGTATTCTCCGGTCTTGTGACCTCCCAAACCCGCCAGTAAGGTCCGCCCACTTTTGAGGCGGACAACGGGATTCGTTTGATGGCGCTGTCGAGCATGACCGGCTTTGCGCGGGCCGACGGCGTATCCGGCAGCTACGTCTGGGCCTGGGAAATCAAATCGGTCAACGCCAAGGGGCTGGAGTTGCGGCTGCGCGTGCCGCCGGGCTGGGACGCGGTCGAGCCACCGCTGCGCGCCCGCGCGACCGAGGCGCTGGGACGCGGCACCATCCACGCGAACCTCGCCATGCAGCGGGCTGGACTCGCGCCGGTCGTGCGCGTCAACGAGCCGGTGCTCGCGGCAATTCTCTCGACAATGCGGGATATCGCGAAGCGGATCGATGCAGCCCCGCCCGCGGTCGACGGAATTCTTGCTCTGAAAGGCGTGATCGAGGTGATCGACGAGGACGAGCGCGCGGAGGATCGTCAGGCCGCGCAAGCCGCCGTGATCGCCGGTTTCTCGATCGCGCTCGCAAGTCTCGCGGAGATGCGACGGCGCGAAGGGGATGCGCTCGGGGGCATTTTGCGTGGCCGTCTTGACGAGATCGCCGCGCTGACCGCTCGCGCCGAAGCTGCACCCGGCCGCAAGGCCGATGCGATCAAGGCAAGGCTTGCCGAACAAGTCGCGGCGCTCATGGAGACGTCGACGCGCTTCGATCCGGACCGTTTGCATCAGGAGGCGATCCTGATCGCTTCCAAGGCCGACATCCGTGAGGAACTGGATCGGCTTGTCGCGCATGTGGCGCAGGCGCGCCGCATGATCGACGCTGGCGGCCCCGTCGGCCGCAAGCTCGATTTTCTGTCGCAGGAGCTCAACCGCGAATCCAATACGCTGTGCGCCAAGTCGAACGACGTCGAACTGACGAACATCGGCCTCGAACTGAAAACCGTGGTCGAGCAGTTCCGTGAGCAGGTGCAGAACCTCGAATGAATGCTGCGCCGCAACCCGCCCGCCGGGGCATCATGCTGGTGGTGTCGTCCCCCTCTGGCGCAGGGAAAACGACGCTCACACGCAACCTGCTCGCACAGGAGAAAAACATCAGCCTCTCGGTTTCGGTGACGACGCGCGAGCGCCGGCACAGCGAGATCGATCAGGTGCACTATCGCTTCATCGGCATGGAGGAGTTTCAGCGGCTACGCGATGCCGGCGGGCTGCTCGAATGGGCCGAAGTGCACGGGAATTGTTATGGCACTCCGCGCGAGCCGGTGGAGACCGCGCTCAAGGCCGGGCACGACATGTTGTTCGACATCGACTGGCAGGGAACGCGCCAGCTCTATCAGGCGATGCGCTCCGATATCGTCAGCGTCTTTGTCCTTCCGCCGTCGGCAGCAGAGCTCAAGTCCAGGCTGGAACGCCGGGCCGAAGACAGCGCCGAGACGATCGCGCGACGGCTGCGCAATGCGATCGAGGAGATCGCGCACTGGAGTGAATACGACCACGTCCTGGTCAACGAGGACCTCGACCGCAGTTTCGCCGCTCTGCGTCAGATCCTGGCGGACGGCCGGCGCAAGAGCGCTCAGCGCACGGACATGAAAGCGTTCGTGGCGAAGCTGATGAACGAGTTGCGCGAGATTGCGCCCTGATCCTTACGGCGCGAGGACCACGCGGCCCACGATCCTTCCGGCGCGCAAGTCGTCGAGCGAGGCCTGTGCGGCGGAGAGCGGGCGCTCGATGATCGGGACAGGCGGGATCTTGCCCGCTCGCGCAAGCGCCATCATCTCCTCGGCCTCGGCGAGCGTACCGGTCATCGTGCCTTCGATGGTCATCGCCTTGAGCGGAAACATCGCAATCGGCGTTGAAAAGCTGCCGCCGATCAGGCCGGTGATGACAACCTTGCCGCCTTTCGCGATGGCGCCGGTCGCAAACGCCAGCGAGCCGTCGGTGCCGGCAAAATCGACTGCGCCGGGCACGCCTCCGGTCGCACGCAGCAGGGCCTTGCGCGCCGCAGGGTCGGCGGGGTCGTACGCCGCCGCTGCGCCCGCTTTCAGCGCGGCCTCGCGCTTCGCCGGATCGACGTCGGCAACAATCGGCTTGTGCGGAAACAGCGCCAGCGCGAACGCCAGCCCCATCATGCCGACGCCGCCAAGTCCGACGAGCAGCAGCGGCCCGCGTTTGCTATGCTCTGTCAACCGCTTCAGTGCTGCGAACGCGGTGAGCCCTGAACACATGTAGGCGCCGGCGAGCGATGCCGTCATGCCGGTGTGATCGATCAAATAGCGCTCGTGCGGCACCAGCACATGGGTGGCGAAACCGCCGTCGACCTGGATGCCGAGGTGGCGGGGCGCGGCGCAGAGGTTTTCCTCACCCGCCTTGCAGGCGGTGCATTCTCTACAGCCGATCCAAGGGAACACCGCTGCCGAAGTGCCAGTCTTCACGGTAGCGTCGGGTCCGGTTTTCTCGACAACACCTGCGATCTCGTGGCCGAGGGTGAAGGGCAGCGTGCGAAACTCTCTCACGTCGAGTTTCTTGTCGCCGCCGAGGCTGAAATAGCCGTCGAAGAGGTGCAGGTCGGAGTGGCACACACCGCACCCGCTGATGCGCACCAGCACTTCGCTTCCGCGCGGTTCGGGCGCCTCGGCGATCGTCTCGCACAACGGCCTCGCATAGGCGGTCATCGATTGGCGGATCATGCGCATCATGACAGTCCTCTGGCGAGCGCGACGAAGCCTTCGACTGAAATATCCTCCGCGCGTGCGGTCGGGTCGAGCCCTGCGTTTTCGAGCAGCGGAATGGGATCCATGCCGAGCTGGCGCAAGCTTTGCCGCAGCATCTTGCGGCGCTGGCCAAACGCGGCCTCAGTGACCCGCTCCAGCGAGCGGCGATCGCAGCGCAGGGGCACCGGGCGCGGCACGAACTGCACCAGCGAGGACGTCACCTTTGGCGGCGGCACGAAGGCCGACGGTGCGATATCGAACAGGATTTTCGCCTCCGTGCGCCAGCCCGCCAGCACGGACAGCCGCCCGTAAGTCTTCGAGCCGGGTTTCGCCACGATGCGCTCGGCGACCTCGCGCTGGAACATCAGCGTAAGGCGGTCGTACCATGGCGGCCACGGTTCGACGGTGAGCCAGGCGATCAGTAGCGCTGTCGCAATGTTGTAGGGCAGGTTGGCGGCAACGCGCACCGGGCCTTCGCCGAGATAGGGCGCGATGTCGAAGGTCATTGCATCGCCGCTGACGATTTCCAGCCGGCCCGGGTAATGCTCAGCAATCTCGGCCAGCGCCGCGATGGCGCGTTCGTCGCGCTCGACCGCGATCACGCGCTTGGCGCCTTCGGTCAGCAGTGCCCGCGTCAATCCACCTGGTCCGGGACCGACCTCCAGCACCGTCACGCCATCGAGCGGGCCCGCCGCGCGCGCGATGCGGCCGGTGAGATTGAGATCGAGCAGAAAGTTCTGACCGAGCGATTTGCGTGCGGTCAGGCCGTACCGGCGGATCGCCTCGCGCAAGGGAGGCAGTGCGTCGATCATTCCGCCGGCGCCATCGAGTCCGCGCTGACGAGGCGCGCGGCGAGTTTCAGCGCCGCGACAGAGACTCGCAAAGCTCGCCTTGCCGGTGCCGGCGATGTCGAACGCGGTGCCGTGGTCGGGAGAGGTGCGCACGAACGGTAGCCCGAGCGTGACGTTTACCGCATGATCGAACGCCAGCGTCTTGATCGGGATCAGCGCCTGATCGTGATACATCGCGAGCGCCGCATCGTAAGTGCGCCGCGCAGCGGCATGGAACATGGTGTCGGCCGGAAGGGGGCCGCGCGCATCGATGCCATCCGCGCGCAGTTGCGTGACCGCGGGAGCGACGACGTCGGCATCCTCCGCCCCGAGCGCGCCATCCTCGCCCGCGTGCGGGTTCAGTCCGGCAAGCGCCAGGCGCGGGTGCGCGATGCCAAAGCGTTGCTTCAAGTCGCGCGCAACGACCCTGCCCGTCTCGACAACCAGCGCAGTGGTGAGTCGCTGCGGCACGTCGCGCACCGGCAAATGAATGGTCACCGGCACGACGGCGAGGTCGGGCGACCATAGCATCATCACCGGATGCACGGCGCGGCCGGTGTGCTCCTGCGCAAGTTTGGCGAGGAATTCCGTGTGTCCTGGTTCGGCGAACCCCGTGCGATAGAGCACCGCCTTGGCAACAGGATTTGTCACCACCGCATGCGCGCGATCCGCCAGAACGTCGGCGACCGCGCGACGGATAGATGCAATCGCCGCGGGACCGCTCGATGCGTCGGGATGTCCCGGCACAGCGGTGACCTTTTCGTCGAGCGCGACGACAGGCAGCGCCCCCGGAAAGGCCGCGAGTGCGCCTTCCGGCTCGACAACGCGCAGTGGAATGGTCAGGCCGAGCAGCGCCGCGCGTCGCGCGAGGAAATCCGGGTCGGCCAGCAGATAAAACGGCGGCAGCGCGAGGTCGGCGCGCTTTATCCAGGCTGCGAGGGTGATATCCGGACCGATTCCAGCCGGCTCGCCGAGCGTCAGAGCCAGCGGTCGCGTCATCGCCTATTTGTACTCGATCAAGGCCTGGCTGCGGAGTTCTTTCAGGAACTTCTTCGACAGCGCCTGATAGCGCTCATTGAACATTTCATCGCGGATGGCGCGCTTCGCGGGATTGTCGCCCTTGACGACGGTTTTGCTGCATACCGCAAAGACCTCGACACCCTGCGAGGTGATGTCGGGCGGCGTCAGATGGCCGATGGCTGTGTTGTTGATGACATCGCGTTGCTGTTGAGCCAGATCGGCCGATTGGCGCGTAATCGTCTCGCGAACGGCAACGTCCGGAAGAGTCGTGGCGTTGCGCAGACCCTCATCGCAGCCTTCGAAGCGGGCGCGAAAAGCCTCGACTTCCTTCTTGCGCGCTTCGAAGACGGCCGGTGATGAATTGCGAGCGACAAGAAACAAAACAGGACGCAGCTTGTATTCGTAATTCGGCAGCTCCTCCTTGTTGCTCTGCTGCATCTTCACTTCGATTTCTTTCTCGCCGACCTGCAGGCTGCCCTGAAACTTGCCGCGCACGATCTGCGACCAGACATAGTCGGCATGAATGCGGCTCTTCAGGGCTTCGGGCGGGATCCCGCTTGCTGTCGTCATTTTTGTGAACTGCGCGACGCTCATGCCGGCGCGGCGCGCGATCGTCGCATAGGCGTTCTCGATTTCGCGCTTCGGAACTTCGGCAATGTAGCGCTTCGACAACTGGACCTTCAGTTTGTCATCGATCAGTTCGTCCAGCACCTCTTGGCGCGTGGGCTTCTTTTGATTGGACAGTTCGATAAGCCGTGTGCGCTGGGAGATGTCGACCTCGGTAATCGGCTCGCCACCCACCAGGGCGACGACCTGCGCGCGCGCCGAAAGCGGGAGCACCACAAGGACCGCGGACGCGATCATCAGGGCCGCGAGCGTGCTGCGAAGCGACACCTTGCCGAATGTGGTCGCAATCAAGGGCATCATCGCTCTCTTTCTGCCGCCCCGTTCACCTTGAACTCGGGTCTAGAACAATCCCGACCCTGACGTGCTGCCTTGGATGTTGGTGTTCTGGCTAAAGCTCGAGCCGCCGATGGTCCGCAGGCTGATCACCAGCAGCACTTTGTTGTCGGTTGTCGTCGTGCCGCTGTAGTTATAGTCCGTAATGTAATTGAGCGAAATGGCGAAGCAGTCGTCGATATAGCCGAGTCCAACACGGGTCTGGTTGAACTGGGCGGCCTCGATATCGTAGCGCGCCGATGTGAGGATGCTCCAGTTCTGGGTGAACTTGAACGTGACCTGTCCGGTCACGCCCTGACGCCGCTCGAGAAATCCGATTTCGGGCTGAGCGTCGTAGTTTCCGTAAAGCGCGGAGACCTGCCAGCGGTCGAAGTTGGCAGTCCCCTCGACCTCGACGCGGCAAATCGTGAATGAGTCCTCGGCCAAGAGGAAGCGCGAGATCACCGAATACATGCTGTTCGGCTGATACATGATACGCGCCACATAGTCCGAACGAGGCGAGGCGAGCCCGCTTGAAAGTCCGGTATTGACGCTATCGGCGATGGCGAAGGAGTTCTGGCCGAACAACTGATAGGATTGGCCGAACAGCGCATTGAACGTGCCGGCGCCATTGACCTGGGCGGTGTACTGGATGCCGGCATTGAGCCGCGTCCCGCCTTCGATCCGATCCCAGCCGGAGAACTTGTTGACGCTGAACAGATTGCTGTCGTCGAAGATCAGGCTTTGCGCATCCTCGTTCGGCAACTTGCCGATTTGCGCCTCGTCCGGGCGCACAATCAACTGGGCGATCGGTTCGATCGTCTGTGTGCCCCATGAATTGACGCTGATGAATGGATACCGGTATTCCAGTCCGACCGCGGGCATGAAGCGGCCGACGGTGCTATCTCCGGTCGGCAGGTAGTTGCTTACCCCGGTTTCGTTCGTGACGGACAGCGCGGCGACATCGGCGCGCATCGAGACGAACGGCGTCCACTTCTCACCGATCGGATCGATCAAAGTGCGCCGCCACGTGGCCTCGGCCGATGCGCGTGAGTACGCGCCCGGGAAGCCACGCAGGATACAATCGGTTGGCGTCTTGACGCTCGGATCGGCTGTCAGCCGGTCGCACTGCCCGGTGTTGAAGGCGTTTTGCGTGATCGGATCGAAGTCCGCAGTCTCGCGCGTCAGGCTCGTGATGTTCGCCCGATAGGTCAGTTCGCCGCCGAAAAGCGGGTTCGCCAGCCGGTTACGGTAATCGATAACCGGGGCGACGACCGGAAGCTGGCTCTGCACGTCGCTCGCGGACAGGCCGTAGAAATACATCGCGCGGGCGTCGAAGTAGCTGCGCTCGCCACGCCCGGTCAGGTAAAGCTGCGTCACCGTTTCGAGGCCGCCGGACTTGAACGGGTCCATCGTCGCAAAGTAAGTGCGCAGCCCGTAGTCTTGGATCACCATGCGGTCGGTGACGAGCGAGCCGTCCCAGCCCCACACCCAATTGTTGTTCAGCGCGAATTGGCCGGTGGTGTCGATGCTGCCGCGGAACAGGCGATCTCCCGGGTCCTTGTCGCCCGGATAAAGCGGGGTGAAGCGGTTCTCGAAGGCGCCGGGGTCGGCCTGGAAGATGCCGGCCGCCTTGATCGAGTAGGAGCCGTTGAGCAAGCGATGACGCCATTCGGCCTGCAGCAACATGCCCTGTTTTGAGGACAGCGTCGGTGTGACGGTCAGGTCGTAGTTCGGTGCCAGTGCCCAGAAATAGGCATCGGAGAAGTATGCCCCCATCACCGAGGAGTAACCAGCCTTCGGCATCAGAAAGCCGGACTTGCGTTTGACCGTCGGGTCCGGCGTGGACAGGTATGGCCAATAGAACATGGGCACGCCGAAGAATTCGAGGCGCGCACTCTCGAAATAGATCATCTTCTCGGTATCGTCGTGGATGATCCGCGTCGCGTGCACCTGCCAGCGCGGCGGCTTGCGCGGGTCGTCCCTGCACGGCTCGCACGCGGTGTAGACGCCGCTTTGGAAGACCGTGTAGCGGCCTTCCTTGCGTTCGGCGCGCGGGGCGGCGAAGCGGGTCTTGTCGGCGGCCTCAAGCTGCAGTAAATCGACAAAACCATCACGGAAACGGTCGGTCAGGTCGATGATCTCGCCGTGCACCACCTTGCCGTCGGCTTCGGTGAGGCGCGCGTTTCCCTCCGCGCGCATCCGCTTGGTCTTTTGCTCGTAGACGATTTTGTCGGCCTCAAGAGTTCGAACCCTTGAAGTAGATCTGGACGTTGCCGACCGCGAGAATACGGTTGTTCACGTTGTCGTATTGCAACTCGTCCGCGCGCACCATCATCTGGGCGTTCGGATCGCTCTGCCCCGTGTCGAAGCTTGATGATGCCGTCGGAACGTTCGGAGTGGGCGGGATGCCGACCCAGGGCGGATTGACTTCGGAGAACTGGGCCGCGGCAGGACTTGCCACAAGCCCAATGCAGAGCATCACGGCGACGGCCATGGCGCAATTCAGCGCCACCCACCAGCCGCGACGACATCTGTCCCCTGGCCGAGCGTCGTTCGCTCCGGCCATCAGCCGTCCTCCTGAAACAAAAGCACGACGAAACCCGTGAGGCCCCCAGCAAGCACAGGCAGCCACGCCGCCAGTACCGTATTGAGGAGTTCGGCCTTGGCCAAATCCTCAGTTACTTTCGAAAGAACATAGAGCAGAAAGCCTGCCGCGATGCCACTCAAAACCATTTTTGGTACGCCACCAAAACGGAAAAATCTTAAACTTACGCTACAGGCAAGTAGAACCATCGCGCAGAGCAGGAACGGGCGAGCAAGAAGCGTCTGATACTGCAGTTTGTAGGCTGCGGCGACGAGTCCGGACCGCTCGGCGATCTGGATATACGCCGGAAGATCCCAGAAAGGCACCGTCTCGGGCGTCGCAAAACTTTCGCGGACTTGCGCGGAGGTCAGGTTTGTCTTGACCTGATAGGTCGAGGCATCGCGCGGCGGCTGCTCGGCGACATAGATTCGCGCTTGCTCCAGCTGCCAATGTCCGGGCTCCAGCGTCGCGCGTTTCGCCTCGATTCGCTCGAGCGCGCGACCGGCTTCATCGAACGTGAACACGCTGACCCCATCCAGGCGGACGCCCTGTTCCTGGCTCGAGGCTGCGTAGATGATCGACTGACCATCGGGACTGCGCTGGCGCACCCAGAAGCCGAGCGCATTGGTTTGCTGCATCATGTCCCGGCGCTCGCCAAACATCTCGGCTTCGTACGCTTTCGACCACTCGCGCATCGCCGCGGAAAGCGGGTTGTAGACAAGGGTCGCCCCGATCCCGAGCAGGAATGCGGCAATCAGCGCCGGTGTGACGAATTGCCAGGCGGACATGCCGGCAGATCGTGCGACCACGAGTTCGTTACGTCGCGAAAGCGCCAGATAGCAGGCCATCGCGCCAACCAGCACGGAGAAGGGGAGCAGTCGTTCGCTCAAGGCGGGAACGCGCAGGAACGAGGTCTTCGCGACCATCCAGGGCGAGAGGTTTGGTATATCGGCCGCGCGGCGCATCAGTTCGATGTAGTCGATAAGGACGATCAGCACGAAAAGCCCGAGGAACACGGACATCACCGCGCCGAGGAAGCGCATACCGAAATAGCGGACCAGGGTGCGCGAAACCATGCCGCGCCTATGTCGGCTGCAGTCGACGCGACATGCGTTCGAACAGCGTCGCGAGTTGCGTCAGGACGGCGGGCGGCTCGATCACGGCGCCGCGGGCGATGGCAAAAAGGCCGCCGCCGAATGTCAGCAGAATGGATCCCCACAGGACGTACACCGCGATAATGCTTTGTGCTGCCACCACATTGCAGGCAAATCCCAACAGGCGCAGAGCGCCAATAAGCGAGATCGTCATGATGATTGAGATCTCGCGGCTCTGGCGGCTCGTTCGCGGTGCGCCAAGGATCGCGAAGCAAAGGACCGTGAACGCGATCGGATAGATCGGCGCGGCAAGGCGGTCATGGAGTTCGGCGCGGAATCCGGTTGGCATCTGTTGGTAAACCGGATCGTTAGGTGCGGGAAACGCCACATCCCACAAATTGCGCTCGCGCACGCCGAACGCGCCCAACTGCGGGCCGCCGGCGAAGCGGGACAGGTCGAACGCATAGCGTTCGAACTTGACGATCGTCGGATCTAGACGGCCGGTTTCCAGCCGCTGAACGTTGCCGTTGACCAGAACCAGGAATGTCCCGCGTCCGGTTTCGACAATTTCCCCGTACTCGGCAATCGACGTCACGCGCTGCGCTGCATCGCGCCGATCGTCGATGAATATGCCGAGTAGTTGCCCATCGGGGCGGCGTTCGCGGATGTGCAGGGTCAGGCCACGTTCGATGGTCATGAACCGGCCTGGCTGAACGATGTTGACCACAAAATCGGCTTTGACCTTGGTGGCCCAGTCGCGCAGTTCGCGTAAACCGGCTGGTGCCACATAGGCACTGACGAACAGTACCAGCGCCGAGACCACAAGGGTCGCCGTGAGGAAGGGGCGGAAAATGCGCCACGGCGACATGCCGGACGCGTTCATCACCACGATTTCCGAATCTGTGTTGAGCCGGTTGAGCGTGTGTCCAACGGCCACGACCAGCGCGAGTGGAGCGATCACCAGTATCAGCATAGGGATCAGCAGGCTGGTGATACCGACGAACGTCAGGACAGTCTGGCGCTGATTCGTCATCAGGTCGATTTCACGCAATGCATGCGTGAGCCAGATGACCGCCGTGAGGCTGATCAGGACCAGCAAAAAGGCTCCGAAGACGTTACGGAAGATATAGCGGTCGAACGCGCTCATTGGCCGGCAGCTACCCCAAAATCCCCCTGCGGCGCGGCCTCACCCGACGCTGCAACCGATACCTAGAGGGACTCGATGGCAAGACCGGGGCGGCAGCCTCGCAAGCTACCCGGCAATACGCTATGGGGAAGGCCGGATTTGACCCATTTTGGTGCAGGAACGTGATTTTCCGGCCCGGTGTGACAAGAAAGGACCAGTTCCCATGGCGGATACCCGGAGGATCGACTTCGGCCCAATCGCGGTACCGGCCGGCGGCGTGCTGATCGTTTTCGCCGACGATCGCGTGCAATTCGGGCCGCGGACTCGCGCGGTCCTTGGCTCCGTGGCCGACTTGGTTGCCAAGGCTGCCAAAAGCGAACGCTTCACTGGTAAAAGTGGGACGGTGCTCGATCTGGTCGCGCCCGCGGGGATGCGAGCGACGCGCCTGATCGTGATCGGCACCGGCAAGGCGTCGGAGCGCAAGCCGCAGGACCTGGTCAAGCTCGGGGGTGTCGCGATGGGCCGCATTCCCTCGGCGGCCAGCGAAGCGACGATGCTGCTTGAACTCGCGGATGGTCCGCTCAAGCCCGCAGCAGCAGCGGATGTGGCACTCGGTGCAACGCTCCGCGCCTATTCGTTCGATCGCTACAAAACCAAGCGCAAGGATGGCGAGGAGGCGCCTCCGAAGGCGCATGTTGCGCTCGGGGTTGCCGACGTAGCGGGCGCGCGCAAGGCGTGGGGCGAACGCCAGGCGGTGGCCGACGGCGTCGTCCTCGCGCGGGACCTTGTCAACGAGCCACCCAACATCCTCTTCCCGATCGAGTTCGCCCGCCGCGCCGCCGCATTGCGCAAGCTCGGCGTCGGCATTGACATTCTCGACGTGAAGGCCATGCGCAAGCTCGGCATGGGCGCATTGCTCGGTGTCGGTCAGGGTTCCCGGCACGACAGCCGCATCGTGGTGATGCGCTGGAATGGCGGCGCCAAGGGCACCGCGCCGCTGGCCTTCATCGGCAAGGGCGTGTGCTTCGATACCGGCGGCATCTCGATCAAGCCCGCCGCCGGCATGGAGGACATGAAGGGGGACATGGCAGGTGCGGCTTGCGTCGTCGGCCTGATGCACGCGCTCGCGGGACGCAAAGCAAAGGTCAATGCGATCGGCGCAATCGGCCTCGTCGAGAACATGCCGGACGGCAACGCGCAGCGCCCGGGCGATATCGTGACCTCAATGTCCGGTCAGACCATCGAGATCATCAATACCGATGCCGAAGGGCGGCTCGTACTTGCCGACGTCGTTCACTACGTGAATACGAAGTTCAAACCGAAATTCATGGTCGATCTCGCAACATTGACCGGCGCTATCATGGTGGCGCTCGGTCAGGAACACGCCGGCCTGTTCTCCAATGACGACAAGCTTTCGGAGCGCCTGATCCAGGCTGGCCTCGAGACCGGGGAGAAGGTCTGGCGGCTACCGCTCGGACCGGAATACGACAAGCTGATCGATTCAAAATTTGCCGACATGAAAAATACCGGCGGGCGTTTCGGCGGCTCGATCACGGCGGCGCAATTCATCGGCCGCTTCGTCGGCAAGACGCCATGGGCTCATCTCGACATCGCCGGCACCGGCTTTGCCTCGGCGTCCTCCGACATCAACAAGAGCTGGGGCTCGGGCTGGGGCGTGCGGCTGCTCGACCGGCTCGTCGAGGAGCACTACGAATAGTCGCCACAGGCCTGTTCAGAAAGGCCGTCTTGCCAGGGCGGCTTTTCATTCGCGAGAAGCGAACTACTTCTTCTCGACAAAGATCTGCTTGCAGGTGGTCGTTCCGATGTTCTCGGCTGTGTGCGAGACGATGACGGGCACGGCCGTGACCGTTCCGGCTTTTGCGATGCTCTCGCGTGTCTTGCCGTCGGCGTCAGCTAATTTCGATTTGCAATCATCCACATTGTAGACGACCGATGGGACCGGATGGCCGTGCGGTTTGTCCTTCACGCCGGCCGGCCGGGTCGCCTCAATGACGCGGAAATTGGCGTCCTCGAAGATCAATTTGTAAACGGCAGGATCGCCCTTGTAGGTGGGTTCTGCGGTTTGCGCGATCGTCCCCTGGGAAGCGAGGCCGAGCACCAACGCGGCGCCGAGCGCCGTTTTGACTTGAGTGATTTTCATGTGATGTCCTCCCGTAACCAAGCCGCCCGGCGAGAACACGCCTTCGGCACGATGACGTCAAGACAGTTTCACTCTGACCGCGATCCATGACCGAATTCTTGTTCTACCACCTGCAAGGGCAAAAGCTGGAAGGCGTGCTGCCGCAGCTTCTGGAGAAGTCGGTTGAGCGCGGCTGGCGCGTTGTGGTGCAGGCGTCCTCGGAGGAGCGCGTCGATGCGCTCGATGCGCACCTTTGGACATATCGCGATGACCATTTTCTCCCGCATGGGACTTATCGCGAAACCGAAGCGGCAATGCAGCCCGTGCTGCTGACCATCAACGACGATAATGCTAACGGCGCAACCGTGCGGTTCCTGATCGACGGCGCGCCGGTACCGCCTGACGCGGCGAGCTATCAGCGTATCGTGCTGCTGTTTGATGGCGAGGATGATGAGGCGGTCGCCACCGCGCGCACGCACTGGAGCGCAGCAAAAGCGCAAGGTTTCGACGCAACGTACTGGCAGGCGGACGAAAGCGGCCGCTGGCAGAAGAAGGCCTGAGTTCGCTTGCCAATCCGGACGCTACCGTTATGAACGCGCCATGCTCGTGCTCGATGACATTTCGGTCCGCATTGCCGGTCGCCTGCTGCTCGACGGCGCGTCTGCGCGCATTCCGGACGGGGCTCGCGTCGGCCTCGTCGGCCGTAACGGGATCGGCAAAACGACGCTGTTCCGCGCAATCGTGGGTGAAATCCCGCTCGAGCATGGATCTATGGTCATGGCCACGCGCGCCCGCATTGGACGGCTCGCGCAGGAGGCGCCCAACGGGCCGGAGAGCCTGATCGAGGTCGTGCTGGCGGCGGACTCGGAGCGGACCAGCCTGCTTGCCGAAGCCGAAACCGCACACGATCCCCATCGCATCGCCGAAATCCAGACCCGGCTTGCCGACATCGGTGCGCACGCGGCACCTGCGCGCGCGGCTGCAATTCTCTCGGGCCTCGGCTTTGATGCCGCCGCGCAGCAGCGCCCCTGCACGGATTTTTCCGGTGGCTGGCGCATGCGTGTCGCGCTCGCCGCTGTGTTGTTCTCCGAACCTGATCTGCTGCTGCTTGACGAGCCAACCAACTACCTCGATCTCGAAGGCACGCTATGGCTGACCGACCATCTGGCACGCTATCCGCGAACTGCAATCGTCATCAGTCACGATCGTGACCTGCTCGACGACGCGGTTGATTGGATATTGCACGTCGATGGCGGCAAGCTCGCCCTCTATCGCGGCGGCTACACGTCGTTTGCGCGCCAGCGTGCCGAACGGCAGGCGCTCAACGCCGCAGCGGCGAAAAAACAGGAGGCAGAGCGCAAGCATCTGCAGGCCTTCGTCGATCGTTTCAAGGCCAAGGCGACGAAGGCACGTCAGGCGCAGTCGCGGGTCAAGAAGCTCGCCAAGCTGGTGCCGATCGCAGCGATTGCCAATGACGACGTGCGGCCGATCGAAATCCCACCGCCGGCAAAACCCCTGTCGCCGCCGATCATCGCGCTCGATCGTGTTTCGGTCGGATATGAGCCAGGCAAGCCGGTGCTGCGCCGCCTGACGTTGCGCATCGATACGGACGACCGCATCGCGCTCTTGGGACCAAACGGCAACGGAAAGTCGACGCTCGCCAAGCTTCTCGCCGGGCGTCTCGCGCACTCCGACGGCACGATCACGCGGCCAGACCGCATCGAGGTCGCGTATTTCGCGCAGCATCAACTTGACGAACTGGTCCCGGCGCAGAGCGTGTACGATCACGTGCGACGCCTGATGCCCGATGCGCCTGAGGCCAAGGTACGCGCGCGGGCCGGCAGCATCGGTTTTTCCGGCGAGCGCGCCGACACCCCGGTCGAGAACCTGTCGGGTGGCGAGAAAGCGCGTCTGCTGCTCGGTCTTGCTACTTTCGCAGGTCCGCACCTGATGATCCTCGACGAGCCCACCAATCATCTCGATATCGACAGCCGCGCCGCGCTGGTCGAGGCGATTAACGACTATCCGGGCGCTGCGATCCTGGTGTCGCACGACCGCCATCTGATCGAAGCTTGCGCCGATCGGCTCTGGCTGGTCGGCGACGGTACGGTCGCGCCGTACGACGGCGACCTCGATGACTATCAGCGGGTCGTGCTCGGGCGCGAAGCACGCGGTGGCGAAACCCGCGCCGCAGAACCGAAAGTATCGCGCACGGATCAACGCCGTGCCGCTGCTGAGAAGCGCGAGGAGTTGAAGCCGCTGAAGCGTCGGATCGACGCCGCCGAGAAGGCCGTTGCAAAGCTGACTGCGGATATCGCCTCGATCGACGCGCAGCTTGCGGGCGATCTGTTCGCCCGCGACCCCGGCAAAGCGACTACTCTGTCGAAGGCGCGCGCCGAGGCCGTCGATGCGCTGGCGCGTGCCGAGGAGGACTGGCTCGCCGCGAGTTCCCTTTACGAAGAGGCGATGGCCTAGCCGCGCGGCGTCGGCTCGGCAACGCGATAAAGCTGCTGGGCGTCCTCGCGCAGCGCGCGGCGCGAGGCATCGCGCGAATAGTACATGTGACCACCGCCATAGACCGAAAACTTGAGCCGGTCGGGGGTGGCGAAGGCCGGCATCTGATCCAGGATCATCTGTGTCTCGAAGTAGGGCGTGACGAGGTCGCTCGCCCCATGCGTGATCAGAATGCGCATGCGCGGATCGGCGGCAAGCAGTTCGCGCAGATCGCTGACGATTTCGTGCGAACCGCGTCCACCGCCCCAGTCCCAGCGCGAATTCACCCGGTTGTTGAGCAACTGATACGGCTCTTCCACGCGCCAGTGCAGCACGCGCGTATAGAGGTCGGTCATTGCGCTTGAGAGGGGCGCGCGCACCACGCTCAGCACGGGATCGTCGTAGTGCGCCTGGGCGGAGGACGGCTCCGGATCGATCGCTGTCACTGTCGCGTCGTACATGCTGCCGACCAGTCCGCGATCGCGATTTCGTTCGCGCAGGAAGGTGCGGATGTCGATGCGGCCGGCGAGGCGGCCGCACCACTGCCGGATCGAGACCGGTCAGGGGCGCGACGCTTCCTACAAGTCTCTCGACCGCGGCGTGGTCATGTTCGCCGCGCAGGAGATCCTGCAGATAGTCGCCCTCCGCGTAGCGCTCGACCGCGCGCAACGCTTCGCGATCGAATGGGCCGGTTTGTTCGCGCACCGCAGCCGCCATCGAGGGAAGGCGCGCGACCCAGCTGAGCGGTGCGTGGCGCCCGTTGCCGCGCCAGCCGAAGTCCAGCACCGCCGAGACCATCACAAGGCCGCTGACGCCGACGCCCTGTTCGCTGAGCTTGCCGGCAAGCTTCGGCGCGCGGAAGCCTCCGTAGCTCTCACCGGCGATGAATGTCTTCGACACCTGCCGTCCGGACTTCTCGATCCATTTGCGCATAAAGGTCGCAAGCACGTCGATATCGCCATCGACCGACCAGAACTGCTTGCGCACGTCGTCACTGGGATTGATGAAGCGGCTGTAGCCGGTGCCCACCGGATCGACGAACACCAGATCGGTGAAGTCGAGCCAGGTTTCGGCATTGGGAACAACGGCCGGGGTCGTCGAGGGAGCGATAGCGTCCAGCGGCAGTCGCCACGGCCCTATCGCGCCAAGCTGCATGTACGCCGACGCTGCGCCCGGGCCACCATTGAACACGAAGGTGAGGGGGCGACTTGCCGCCTCGATGTCGGGCCGCACATAGGCGATATAGGCGATCTCGGCCTGCAGCTTGCCTTCGCCATTGTTGATCGGGATCGAGCCGGCGGTCGCCTTGAAGCGCAGCGTCCGGCCGGGTAGCTCGACGGTCTGATCGGTCGTGACGTCGGCCGGAAGCCGTTTTGCGTCGGACGATTGTTCCTTTGCGGTGTCGGAGGCGCGGTGCGCAGGTTGCGCGAAGGACGGTGCCGCGAGAGTTAGGACGAAAACGCTGGCAGCGAGCGCAGCGGGCAGGCGATGGCGCATGATCATGTGGCGATCATCTCACCGGCTTTGCGGCAACTCCAAGGCTTGAGCGCGGCTCGCGGCGATTTGACAGATTACGATTTGGTCAGGCGCGAAAGATCGCCCGCCAGTGCGGCTTGCCATCCGTTGGGTCAGGGAGCTGTTCGACCGAACCCGCTTGGAGACCGTGCGCGGCGAATTGCATCAATTCTTCCCGCGTCAGCGGCCACGGCGGTCCCGTCACTGGGCTTGCGTCATTGCGCGCGCGTGCGATCACCAGCAAGGACCCGCCACCGCGTACGAGCCGTGCGATCTGCTGCATTGCGTCCGCGCGTGCGGCATCGGGGAGTGCCTGCAGGGTATAGCACTCGTGCACCAGATCGAATGCCGCCTCCCATTCGGCAGGCGGCGCGAACAGATCGGCGGCGGTAAATTCGACATCCGCAAAGCGCGCGTTGCGCCCATTCGATGGCGCGGGCCGAGAGGTCAAACCCGGTCACGCGCCATCCCTTGGCGGCAATGCGCCGCCGCGTTGTCGCCGAGCCCGCACCCGACATCGAGCGCGCGCGCACCAGGTTTGGGCGGCGACGCATCCGCTAACCACGCGGCAAGCAGGGGGTGGGGGCTGAGATCGGCCCAGGGAATCTGTGCCGGATCGTCACCGGCCGTCTCGTACACCGCTTCGAACCACGCGCGGCGATAAGGATCGCTCGCGCCGGCATCGTCCATCGCATTGATCCGCGCACGCGCGGCGAGGCGGCGTGCGGCGAAGTCCGCACTGTCGGGATCGGTCATTGCGCCGGGACGGCCTTCTTCGCCTTGGCGGTCTTCACGGGTTTCCTGGCTGGCTTCTTCGGTTGCTCAGGCTCGGCAACGCGCTCCATGGAGGCAAGCCGGCCGTTGACGAACCGGTAGATGCCCGGGCGCTCGCCACTGAGGTACGTAAGCGTCACGCTGCGCTGGCCGTGGTCTGCCCCGATCTCCACGCGCTCGGTGTAGCCTGCGACGGCGACCACCTGGCATTCGGTCATCTGTAGCGCGATGCCGTTCGGGCCATTGCGCACCTGCGCGGGCAGTGCGCTTGGCCTCGCGCCCGCGCCGGCATTGGCCTCCGGACCCGCGGTGAAATAGAGCGCCTGGTTACTGCGCGGGTTGATCGGGTCTGAAGCGGGGGCAGGAACAGGCGCCTGTCCGACAGGTTCAGGCGCGGCTGCGGGCGCAGCAGGCGACGAAGCGTATGTTGGCGCCGGAGCTGGACTGAAAGCGCAGCGTCCGTCTGATCCGACAAGATCCGCGGCACTCACCGCGCCCGACGTACTCGCGTCACGTCTATAAAAAGAATTGTAGTCGTCGGTGTGTAACAGGTCATTCTTGTTGAGCATGTTGAAGTCCGACAGCGAAACGTCGGGCAACGTCGAACAGCCGCCGAGTGCGACGGCGAGCAGCACGAGAAGCAGCAGCTGGTTTTTCGATTCCGACACGGGACGCTCCGTTCGCGCGACGGCGTCCGTTAATCTTGCGTCAGCGCACACCGCGCTTATCAACTGCGGCACACGCCGAAGTCAATCCGCGGGGCCGCCGCTGAAGGGCTGCCGCGGTATCGGCCCGGAAGTGACACACCCCGGCCTCTTGCGAGGCCAGGGTGCAGCAGGATCGTGACAGGTTCGGTCGTTTACTCGCAGACCTTGATCATGCGGGGTTCCCCGAAGCGATTGTACTTCTTCACGAGGTAGCAGCTCGGCACAACATCGACGTAGCTGACGCCGGTGCCGTAGAAGCCGAAGCCGCCGTGGCCCCAGCCGTGATGGCCCCAGCCACCTTTGCCCCACGCCGAAGCGGAGGTCGGAGCGAGCGCGGCGGCGCCGAGGGTCGCGAGAGCGGCAACTGCGAGAATGGACTTGCGGATCATGATGTTCTCCTCTGGGTTCATGGATTGGTTCATCCGCTCTGTAAGTCGATCCCCCCACAGGATTGGTTCACGATACAATGTGTCGAGGGCCCTGAACGGGCGCCCAGCCTTGCCGCTTCCGAATCGCCCCGCTATAAGCCGCCGACCTTTTCAACCATCCAAAAACAATGGGGATTGACCGATGGCGGTCGAGCGTACCTTCTCGATCATCAAGCCCGACGCGACCAAACGGAATCTGACCGGCGCGGTCAACGCGCTGATCGAGTCCGCGGGGCTGCGCATCGTGGCGCAGAAACGCGTGCGCATCACGCGCGAGCAGGCCGAGGCGTTTTACGGCGTGCATCGCGCGCGCCCGTTCTTCGGCGAGCTTGTCGAGTTCATGACCTCGGGCCCGGTCGTGGTGCAGGTGCTCGAAGGCGAGAGCGCGATTGCGAAATATCGCGATGTGATGGGTGCGACCGATCCGAAGAAAGCCGCGGAGGGCACGATCCGCAAAGTCCACGCGCTCTCGATCGGCGAGAACTCGGTGCACGGCTCCGACGCGCCGGAGACTGCGGCAATAGAGATCGCGCAATTTTTCGCCGGAAATGAAATTGTAGGCTAGCCACCGCAGCCCGCAGCATTCGCCGGCGTTGCTAGCGGCGGATCGAACAGGGGCGGCTGGTGGAAGTCCTGATGACCGATTTCACCCAGATGTCGTTCTGGGTCGCTGTCGCGCAGATCATCGGCGTCAATATCGTCCTCTCCGGCGACAATGCGGTCGTGATTGCGCTCGCCTGCATGCACCTGCCGCCGAGGCAGCGGATATGGGGCATGATTCTCGGCGCCGGTGTCGCCGTTCTGCTGCGTATCGCGTTCACCCTCGTCGTCGCGCGAGCGATGGAATATCCATACCTCAAGCTCGCCGGTGGCGTGTTGCTGCTCTGGGTGGCGGTGAAACTCGTCGTCCGAGGATGCGGGCGGCGAGGGCGAGCGGTCGAGAAAACGGAAAACCTATGGCGCGCGGTCTGGCTCGTGACCGTCGCCGATATCGTGATGAGCCTCGACAACGTGATCGCAATCGCGGCTTCGGCCGAGACTTGCGGCCGCGCGCCGTGAACCCTGCGCACGCGGCTGCCGTCAAGGTGTCCTTGATCGTGTTCGGGCTGGCGACGTCGATCCCTCTGATCGTCGCAGGGAGTGCCATGTTGATGGCCCTGCTGAACCGATTTCCGATCCTGGTGTGGGCGGGCGGGGCGCTGCTCGGCTGGGTCGCGGGCGACATCATCGGCCAGGACGCCGCGGTGGTGCGCTGGCTTCCAGCCGGCATCGACGGAACAATTGCATCTCTGGACCGGCGTCGTCGGCGTTTTGTTCGTAGTCGGCGTCGGATATCTGCTGACGAGGTCTCGGCGCGCCGCGCGCGACCATGTATGATCGCCGGGACTTGGACCGGCGAACCCGATGAACAGACCACTGCGCACCGAAATCCGCGCCTCGACCTGCCCGCACGACTGCCCTTCCACGTGCGCGCTCGAGGTGGAGGTGCTCGACGGCCGCTCGATCGGCCGCGTGCGCGGGGCGGAGGACAATCTCTACACGGCAGGCGTCATCTGCGCGAAGGTCGCGCGTTACGCCGAGCGCATCCATCATCCGGACCGGCTCACGCATCCGATGGTGCGCACGGGACCGAAAGGCTCCGGGCAGTTCGCGCCGATCGCCTGGGACGACGCGCTCGATCTGGTCGCCGAGAAATTTCTCGCCGCGGAAGCAAAGCACGGCAGCGAGGCGGTCTGGCCATACTACTACGCCGGTACGATGGGACTGGTGATGCGCGACGGCATCAACCGCCTGCGCCATGTGAAGAAATACTCCGGCTTCCATTCCACGATTTGCGTCAATCCGGCGTGGACCGGCTTCATCGCCGGCACCGGCAAGCTCGCCGGGCCCGATCCGCGCGAGATGGCGAAATCCGATTGCGTCGTGATCTGGGGCACCAACCCGGTCAACACGCAGGTCAACGTGATGACGCACGCGACGCGCGCGCGCAAGGAGCGCGGCGCGAAGATCGTCGCGATCGATATCTACCAGAACGGCACGATGCAGCAGGCTGACCTCGCGGTGCTGGTGCGACCGGGTACCGACGGTGCGCTCGCCTGCGCGGTAATGCACTGCCTGTTTCGCGATGGGTTCGCGGACCGCGAGTATCTCGAGAAGTACACCGACGCGCCGCGCGAAATGGAAGAGCATATGCGCACGCGTTCGCCCGAATGGGCATCGCGCATCACGGGCTGTCCGGTCGAGACGATCGAGGCCTTTGCCGCGCTGATTGGCGAACGCAAACGCACGTACTTTCGACTTGGCTACGGCTTTGGCCGCTCGCGCAACGGCACGACCAATATGCATGCGGCAAGCTGCATCGCGGCGGTGCGCGGCTCATGGGCGCTGGAAGGCGGCGGGGCCTTCCACAACAACGGCGCGATCTATCACTGGAACAAGACGATCACGGAGGGTCTCGACGCGGTCGATCCCGCGATCCGCACGCTCGATCAGTCGCGGATCGGTCCGATTCTGGTTGGGGAGAGTGACGCGTTGATCAATGGCGTGCCGGTGACGGCGCTGCTCGTCCAGAACACCAATCCGATTTCAGTCGCGCCCGAGCAGGACAAGGTGAAACGCGGATTTGCCCGCGACGATCTGTTCGTGTGCGTGCACGAGCAATTCATGACCGAGACGGCCCAAATGGCCGATGTCGTGTTGCCCGCCACCATGTTCATGGAGCACGACGACATCTATCAGGGCGGCGGGCACCAATACATTCAGCTCGGCCTCAAGCTGATCGACCCGCCCGGCGAATGCCGCAGCAATCACGACGTCCACGTCGCGCTCGCACAGCGCCTCGGCGCAAAGCACGAGGGCTTCGAAATGACGCCGCGCGAACTGATCGACCGGCTGTTGTCGGATTCGAACTGGGGCCGGCTTGCCGACATCGAGACGCGGAACTGGATCGACTGCCAGCCCGATTTCGACACCGCGCATTACACCAAAGGCTTCGCGTGGCCGGACGGCAAATTTCGGTTCAAGCCGGACTGGGCGAACGTGCCGTTTCGCTCGCCCTGGCTCGCGGGTCCGGTCGGCGACATGCCGGCGCTGCCGGACCACTGGGCGGTGATCGAGGAGGCGACACCCGAGCACCCGTTTCGGCTCGGCACCTCACCGGCGCGCAACTTCCTCAACTCGACCTTCAACGAGACGCCGACCTCGCTCGCGCGCGAAAAGCGGCCGACGGTGATGATCCATCCGGATGACGCGGCATCGCTCGATATTGCGGACGGCGACAAGGTGATCCTCGGCAATACGCGCGGTGAGGTGCGCATCCACGCGAAGCATTTCGACGGCGTGCGGCGGGGCGTGCTGATCGCGGAATCGATCTGGCCGAACCATGCCTATGAGGACGGCAAGGGCATCAACACGCTCACCGGTGCGGACGCGATCGCGCCCTACGGCGGGGCCGCATTCCATGACAATCGGGTCTGGATCCGGCGCGTCTAGTCGAGTGGCTTGAGCGGCACACTGCCGTCCGGCACCGGCACCTGCGCGACATTGAGCGTCATCGACACCGCGCTGTAGTAGCCGCTCACGCCGACCAGATCGATCACGCCCTGTTCGCCAAACAGCGCCTTGATGCGGCTGAAGTTCGCGTCATCGACTTTCTTTTGCCGATGAAGCTCGATGCAGAAGTCGTAGACCGCCGCCTCGTCGTCTTTCATATTGGCCGGACGCTTGCCCGCCGCGATGTCCTCAGCGATTTTCGGGTCGAGCCCGGCCTTCATCGCCAGCAGGTGGTGTGCATACCACTCGTATTGAGACGTCCACTCGCGCGCCGTGATCAGGATCGCCAGCTCGTTGAGATGCTTCGGGATCGAGCTCTTGAAGCGGATGTGTTCGCCGACCGCCTGGAGCTTCAGTCCGAATTCGGGGCTTCGCATCCAGGCATTGAACGGCCCGCGCTTGAGCACATGGTTGGCGGCATCGCCGCCATAGTTCTGCGCACGCGCGCCGGAGATGATCGTCTCGAACAGCGTCTTCTGTTCGGGATTCATCTGATCCGGCTGCAGGGTCGGAAAGCGATCTTCGGCGCGTACCATCGTCACTCCTGCAAGCAGTCCCAACGTCGCCGCGATAATCAATCTCATGTCGCGCCGCGAACTTCGGCCGCAATCGCGACGAGAGTCTTCCGCCTGATCGGCGATCGCGCAACTAGCCAGGCATCGGAATTTCGCCGACGTCCTTCGGCACCTTGTAGCCCTTCTGCACCGCGGGTCGCGCTGCGATCGCCAGATACCAGCGCTTCACGTTCGGATACTGGTTCATGTCGATCGTCTGCCACTCGAAGCGAGAGATCCACGGCCAGATCGCGATGTCGGCGATGGAATAGTCGTCCGCGACATATTCGTGGTCGGCGAGCCGTCGGTCGAGGACGCCATAGAGCCGGTGCGCTTCCTTGAGGTAGCGTTCCTCCGCGTAGGGCGCCTTGCCCTTGTTATACTTCACGAAGTGATGGACCTGACCGAGCATCGGGCCGGGGCCGCCCATCTGCCACATCAGCCACTCAATGCCGCGGTAACGGCGTTCGCCTTCGCGCGCGAGCAGCTTGCCGGTCTTGTCGGCGAGATAGATCAGGATCGCGCCCGACTCCATCAGGCTCATGCCGTTGTCGCTGTCGACGATCGCCGGGATGCGGTTGTTCGGCGCGATCTTCAGAAAATCGGGCTTGAATTGCTCGTCCTTGCTGATGTCGATGGCGTGCGCCGTATAGGGCAGGCCGAACTCTTCAAGCGCGATGGACGCCTTGCGGCCGTTCGGCGTGGTCCAGGTGTAGAGATCGATCACGGAGGTTTCCTCGGAGTTTGGAGTATCGAGCGCAAAGGGAAGGTCGTTCCTCATTAGCAAAAAAGATGAGGTGTCGCGTCCCAAGGTTTGGGGCAGACACGAAAAATTGTCGCCGGCCGGCCGGGCTTCGCAGGATGATTCGGCGCCGCGAGAGGAAGTGCCTGCGGTGCAGGGCGTTGTGGCGTGCACTGGTCTTTGAAAGGCCGTATTTTTGCTTTTTGGTCGGTGTGCAATCGGTTTTCGGCGGCACCAGATTGCGTTCCTTGCGGGGCGTGTTTTCGGAACCTCCTAAATCCGGCTTGTGGCGCGGCGTGCAGCGATGCGCGTTTGCGTCATCGTTACTCAATCGACCAGGAGACCGACCGTGCAAAAAGGCACCGTCAAGTGGTTCAACCCGACCAAGGGCTATGGGTTCATCCAGACGACGACCGGAGACAAGGACGTGTTCGTCCACATCTCGGCCGTCGAGCGCGCCGGCTTGAGCACGCTGAACGAAGGTCAGAGCGTGGAATTCGAACTCGTTTCCAACCGCGGAAAGACCTCCGCTGAGAACCTCAAGGTCGCCTAGGCGTCCCGCCGGCAAACGTCGGTTGCAAAGTTGTAGCCCCCGGCCTCGCGGCCGGAGGTTTTTGTTTGCGTGTCAGGTGCGCCCTTCCGCAACGCGGCGCAGCGCGAGCGGATAGATGCGATGCTCGACCGCGAGTACGCGCGCGGCGAGTGAATCGGGCGTGTCGCCGGGAAGCACCGGCACGCTCTCCTGCGCGATGACCGGGCCTGAATCGAGTTCGGGCACCA
Organism: uncultured Alphaproteobacteria bacterium; assembly: GCA_963757565.1. Lineage (GTDB taxonomy): Bacteria > Pseudomonadota > Alphaproteobacteria > Rhizobiales > Xanthobacteraceae > PALSA-894. The sequence goes on along the minus strand of CAVWSB010000011.1, from coordinate 2,188,137 downwards.
CGAAGTGCACCGTCGCGCCGTGTTGCGTAGCGCCCTCGGCGATGGCGCGCTCGTGCGTGTGCAGTCCCTTGAAGGCTGGCAACAGCGAGGGGTGGATGTTGATCAGGCGGCCGTTCCAGCGCGCGACGAACCAAGGCGTGAGCACGCGCATGAAGCCCGCGAGGCAGACGATTTCGATCCGGTGCGCTTCGAGTGTTGCATTCAAGCTGCCGGTCGAACGCCTCACGGTCCTTGCCGAACGGCTTGTGATCGACGACCTCGGTCGCGATGCCGGCGTCGCGCGCACGAGAAAGCCCGCCCGCGTCCGCCACATTGGAAAGAACGAGCGCAATCTCCGCCGGATAGTCCGGTGCTTGCGCGGCCTCGATCAGCGCCACCATGTTCGAGCCGCGGCCCGAGATCAGGATCGCGACGCGTTTGCGGCTCATGCGAGCTTGAGATGGCCGTCGTAGATGACGCGCCGCTCGCCCGCCACGACCTCGCCCAACCGCGTGACGGTCTCTCCTCCGCGCGTCAGCACAGCGCCGACCGCGTCCGCTTTTGCGGCATCGACCACCACGACCATGCCGATCCCGCAATTGAAGGTGCGCAGCATTTCTAATTCCACGATGCCACCGGTCGTGGCGAGCCATTTGAACAACGGCACTTCCGGTACGCGCGCGAGGTCCACGCGCACCGCGAGCCCTTCGGGCAGCACGCGCGGAATATTCTCGGTGAAGCCGCCGCCTGTGATGTGCGCCAACGCCTTCACGCCGCCGGTCTCGCGGATCGCCGCGAGACACGAGCGTACGTAGATGCGCGTCGGCGTCAGCATCGCTTCGCCCAGCGTTGTCCCAGGCGCGAACGGGCAGGGCGCATCGTAGCGAACCCCGGATTTCTCCACCACCTTGCGGGCGAGCGAATAGCCGTTCGAGTGCAAACCGGACGACGCGAGCCCAAGCACGACATCGCCCGCTGCGACGCCGCGCGGTAGCACCGCGTCGCGCTCCACCGCGCCGAGCGCAAAGCCCGCGAGATCGTAGTCGCCGCCCTTGTAGAGGCCCGGCATCTCGGCGGTCTCGCCGCCGATCAGCGCGCAGCCGGCCTCGCGGCAACCGGCCGCAATCCCCTTCACAACCTGTGCGCCTGTCTCGGGTGCAAGCTTTCCGGTCGCGAAATAATCGAGAAACAGGAGCGGCTCGGCGCCCTGCACGACGAGATCGTTGACCGACATCGCGACCAGATCGATGCCGATCGTCTCGTGGCGCCCGGTCTCGATCGCGATCATCACCTTGGTGCCGACGCCGTCCGTCCCGGCGACCAGAATAGGGTCCTTGAAACCGGCGCGTTTGAGGTCGAACAGGCCGCCAAATCCGCCAAGTTCAGGGTCGGAACCTGGCCGTGCCGTCGCGCGGACCAGCGGCTTGATCAGGTCCACCATGCGGTTGCCGGCGTCGATATCGACGCCGGATTGCGCATAGGTGAGGCCCTTGTTCATGGGGTTTGCCCTACGTGCAAAAGGCATTCCGTGCAATGCCCGAAGGGCAGTTGTCCGCAAACGCTTGGCAAGGCGGCGCGGCGGGTCTATCTGCCAGCCTAGACTTTGCTGCCGGGGCCGGACGTTTGAGTATTCCTAACCTGATTACGCTGGCGCGCATTCTGCTCGTGCCCGTTGTGGTGTGGGCGATTGCGTCGAACCAGATGCTGTTCGCCTTCCTGCTGTTTGCCGCGGCGGGCGTCAGCGACGCAGTCGATGGCTTTCTTGCCAAGCGTTTCGGCATGGCGAGCGAGCTTGGCGCCTATCTCGATCCGCTCGCCGACAAGGTTCTGATCGTCTCGATTTATGTCTCGCTCGGCATTGTCGACGCGCTGCCGCGCTGGCTGGTGATTCTGGTCGTCTCTCGCGACCTGCTGATCGTCGGCGGCGTCCTCTTCTCGTGGCTGCTGAACAAGCCAGTGAGCGTGAAGCCGCATATCGTCTCCAAGATCAACACTGCCGCACAGCTTCTGCTCGTCGGACTTGTGCTGGCCTCGCTCGGTTTCGGCTTCGACGCCGGCTGGGCGCTGACCCTGACAATGGTGGCGGTCGCCGGCCTGACGCTCGCTTCGGTTGCAGTCTATCTGCGCGAATGGGTCCTCCACATGGGCGCCAATGGGGTGCCAAAATGATCGCACTCGGCCCAATGTGACCTTATGCTGGGACTCTGAGACCGGCCTGCCGGCGGGGCGAGGGGAATGACGCTCACGCGCCAGATGACGTTCTGGATGCTGACGCTTGCGGTCGGCCTCGTCGTGCTTTTTGCGCTGCGCGAGATCCTGTTGCCGTTCGTCGCCGGCATGGCGCTCGCCTACTTGCTCAACCCGCTCGCCAATCGGCTGGAACGGCTCGGGGTGAATCGTCTCGCCGCGACCCTCGTGATCATCGGCGCAGTTGTGTTGGTCTTCGTCGTCCTGATCCTCATTTTCGCACCGATCATTAGCGGGCAGCTCGGCGCGTTCATCGACAAGCTGCCCGGATACGTGTCGCGCATCCAGTCCGTCGCGATGGACCCGAACCGCGAGTGGTTGCGGAAGTTCGTCGGAGAGGGTGTCGCCGACGCGCAGATCAGCGATCTTGTGAAGCAGGGTCTCGGATGGACGACGACGTTCGTCAAATCGCTCTGGGCTGGCGGGCAAGCGCTCCTGTCGATCTTCTCGTTGGTCGTCGTCACGCCGGTCGTGGCGTTTTATGTGCTCTATGACTGGAACAGAATGGTCGCGGCCGTCGACAACTGGATTCCTCCCAACAATCGCGAGACGGTGCGCGGACTGGCGCGCGAAATGGACGAGGCCATTGCGGGTTTCGTGCGCGGACAGACGTCTGTCTGCCTCGTCCTCGGGTCGTATTACGCGGTCGGGCTGACGGTGGTGGGATTGAGCTTCGGCCTTTTGATCGGGCTGGCCTCGGGGCTGATTACCTTCATTCCCTACGTGGGCTCAATGACCGGCCTCGTGCTCGCCGTCGGCGTTGCGGTCGCCCAGTTCTGGCCCGAATACACGCCGATCGTCACGGTCGCTGCGGTGTTCTTTGTCGGACAGTTTCTTGAAGGTTATGTGCTGTCGCCGAAGCTTGTCGGCGAAAGTGTCGGATTGCATCCGGTTTGGCTGATGTTCGCGCTGTTTGCCTTCAGCTATCTGCTCGGGTTTGTCGGACTCCTTATCGCCGTGCCGCTCGCGGCCATTGTTGGTGTGCTGACGCGCTTTGCGTTGCGGCGCTACATGGAAAGTCCGCTCTATACAGGCGAGGCAGCGACCGGGCCGGTCGGCTTCACATCGGTGAGGCGTGTCGGCTCGGATCAGGCGTAATGGATGTACCGCGTCAACTCGCTTTGGCTCTGCCACACGCAGAGAATTTTTCACGGGACGATTTTCTCTCCGGTGCCTCGAACGAGGCTGCGCTCGGATTGATGGAACGCTGGCCGGATTGGCCAGATCGTGCTCTGGCGTTGGTCGGCCCGGCAGGCGCGGGCAAGAGCCATCTGGCGGCGATCTGGGCTGACCTTGCAGGAGCGCGCCGCGTGTCAGCCCGCGTGCTCGGCGAAACCGATCTGCCCGGGGCGCTCGCAACCGGCGCGCTCGTGGTGGAGGACGCATCCGCTGAACTCGACGAGCGGGCGTTGTTTCATCTGCTCAACCTGATGCGCCAGGAGGAAGGCTTCGTGCTGATCACGGCGCAAGCTGCGCCGGCAAGCTTCGCGGTCGATCTGCCTGACCTGACTTCACGGCTGCGCGCGATTCCGGTCGTCGAACTGGCGCCACCGGATGATGCGTTGCTGCGTGCCGTGATGGTGAAGCTGTTCGCGGACCGCCAGCTTGCGGTCGACGAGGGGCTGATCGCCTATCTGGCATCCCGCATCGAACGATCGTTTGCGGGCGCGCGCGCCGCCGTGGAAGAACTTGACCGCGAGGCACTGCGGCTCAAGCGGCCGGTCACGCGGGCGCTCGCGGCGGAGCTGTTCGGGCAACCAGAAACCACGCAGTGGCGGCTACTGTAAGGCCCGCGAGCACCGCATACGTGAGCGGATAGCCGGCCCAGTTGAAGGCGAGAATCCCGAAGAACGCACCGGCCGCGAGCCCGATGTCCGACCACGTCGAGTAGGCTGCAATTGCACCGATACGGTCCGCCGATTGCTGCGCGGCGATCATCGGACCGACAATCGCAAACATCGCGCGCGCGATCATCAGCACGACCACGCCCGAATAGACATGGCCCAGCGCGATCCAGCCCATCGCAAGTGCGATCACGATGCTGCACGGCGCCAGAATTCGGTTCGCCTCGAAACGATCCACCACGAAGCCACTCGCGAACGAGAGAATGACGGAGACCAGCCGCTGTCCCGCGAGCAGCAGGCCCGCGCCGATCAGCGCTGAGGTGATCGGGATGATGTCGGCGAGCAAGGTCGACAGGGTCGCGGTGAAGACCCCGTCAGCGCCCAGCGCAATCACGAAGAACAGGATGTTGAGCGTGTTCGGCGTCCAGCGCCCCTTGGCGCGCGGCGGCGCATCGCTCACGGTCTGACGCAGTCGCGGCAGCAACAGCGCGAGCGGCACCGCGAGAATGCCTACGAGCCCGTAGATAACGAACACAGATTGCGGGCCGGCCAGCGTGACCAGCCAGCCGCCAAGTCCGAGCGCCAAGACCGGGCCGATCGTGCTGACCGCGCGGTTGAGACCGATGCGCGTACCGGCTCGACGACCGTTGCCATACGCATAGGCGGTGTTGGTGAGATTGATGACGCCATAAGCGCCGCCCCACATCAGGCGTGCGATGAACAGCAGCACGAAGCCGGTCGTCAGCCCGTAGGCGAGGGTCGAGATCGCGCCCGCCGCGCAGGCGGCAGCCGTCAGCGTATTAGCGCCGAAGCGCTGCGCGAGCGGCGAGACCCAGCCGTAGCCTAGAATACGGATCACGCGATTGGCGGACAGCAAGATGGCGATCGTGGCGGTTTCGACGCCGAACACCGCCGGATAGAGCGGCAGCACCACATAGATCAGCGCGTCGCCGAGCCAGACCAGCCCGAGGCAACTCGCGGCCACGACGGTGTCGCGGTAGCCCTGCGCCGATATTGCCTCCGCGCCCGCCTCCGCCAAATTGCATGCTCCCGAAACCATCCGGGAACAGTTTACCTCCGCGCCGCTTGACGCCGACCCCCGGTCGGGCGGCATCATGTCACCGAACCGTCACACGGTCTCGTTAGCTTCCTTGATGAAACGTATTTCATACCATGGCTGATCGCGCTGAAGCTCTTGTTTTAACGGATAAATCCACACCTGTGGAACTCCGCTCCGCGTCTGCGGCCGCGGTAGTCACAGTCGCGCTGCCTGACCTTCCGAGTAGCCCCGAGCGCTTCATCAACCGGGAACTGTCCTGGCTGCATTTTAATCGCCGCGTGCTGGAGGAGGCCGAAAACCAGAACCACCCGGTGTTGGAACGGCTGCGCTTCCTCTCGATATCGGCCAACAATCTCGATGAATTTTTCATGGTGCGCGTCGCCGGCCTGAAGGATCAGGTGCGCGAGGGCATCGTGGAGAAAAGCCCCGACGGCCTCACTCCGGCTGAGCAACTGGCGCGGATTGGCGAGGCGGTGGGAGGCCTTGCGAGCGACCAGCAGGCGCGCTGGCGTGCGCTGCGCGAGGACCTGCGCAAGGACAACATCGTTCTGATTGACGGTGCCGACGTCACCAAGGCCGAGAAGTCCTGGCTGGAAGACCATTTCCTGCATCACATCTTTCCGGTGCTGACACCACTTGCGATCGACCCGGCGCATCCATTTCCATTCATCCCAAACCTTGGCTTCACGCTAGCGCTTCAACTCGCCCGCGGAAGCGACGGGCGCGGCATGAACGCGCTGATCCGCGTGCCGGGAACCGTAGACCGTTTCATCCGCATGCCGGATGCCGAAGGCGGCGGCCAGCGCTTCATCGCGCTGGAGCAGGCAACCGGCCTGTTCATCGGCCGCCTCTTTCCCGGCTACACCGTCAAGGGGCAGGGCGGTTTCCGCGTCATCCGCGACAGCGACGTCGAGATCGAGGAAGAGGCCGAGGACCTGGTCCGTCTGTTCGAGTCCGCGCTCAAGCGCCGCCGTCGCGGGTCGGTGATTCGCCTCGAGGTCGACGCCGCCATGCCGGCGGAACTGCGCGCTTTCGTTCAGCGCGCGCTGAGCGTCACCAACGATGAATTGTTTATGGTGCAGGGCGTGCTGGCGCTCAACGAGCTCTCGCAGCTCGTCTCCGTCGACCGGCCCGACCTGAAGTTCGTCCCTTACAATCCACGCTTTCCCGAGCGCATCCGCGACCAGGGCGGCGACTGCTTCGCGGCGATCCGTCAGAAGGATCTGATCGTTCATCACCCTTACGAATCATTCGACGTGGTGGTGCAGTTCCTCAATCAGGCCGCGCGCGATCCCAATGTCGTCGCGATCAAGCAGACGCTCTATCGCACCTCGTCGGACTCGCCGATCGTCAAGGCGCTCACCGAGGCGGCCGAGGCCGGAAAGACCGTCACGGCACTGGTCGAACTGAAGGCGCGCTTCGACGAGGAAGCCAACATCCGCTGGGCCAAGGACCTCGAACGTGCCGGCGTGCAGGTCGTCTACGGCTTCCTCGAGCTCAAGACGCACGGCAAGCTGTCGCTCGTGGTGCGGCGCGAGGGCAAGGCCCTGAAGACCTACGTTCACGTTGGCACCGGCAACTACCACCCGGTGACTGCGCGCATCTACACCGACCTCTCGTTCTTCACGACCGATATGGTGATCGGGCGCGATGTTGCGCGCGTGTTCAATTTCATCACGGGCTACGCGGAGCCGGCCGAACTCGAAAAGCTCGCAGTTTCGCCCGTCAACCTGAAGAAGCGCATCCTTCATCACGTCGCCGAGGAGATTGAGCACGTCAAGGCAGGGCGTCCGGCTGCGATCTGGATGAAGATGAATTCGCTGGTCGATCCGGAGATCATCGACGCGCTCTACAACGCATCGCGCGCGGGTGTTGAAGTCGATCTCGTCATCCGCGGCATCTGCTGCCTGCGGCCGGGCGTTCCGGGCCTGTCGGAACGCATCCGCGTGAAATCCATCATCGGGCGATTTCTCGAACACAGCCGTATCTATTGCTTTGGCGGCGGGAACAGCCTGCCGAACCGCAAGGCTCCGGTTTACATTTCGTCGGCCGACATGATGCCACGCAATCTCGACCGCCGCGTCGAGGTGCTCTGCCCGATCCAGAACGCCACCGTGCATGAACAGGTGCTCGACCAGATCATGGTGGCGAATTTCAAGGACAATGAGCAGAGCTGGAACCTCTTGCCCGACGGCACCTCGATGCGTATCAAGGCCGCGCCGGGCGATGAGCCGTTCAACGCCCACAAATACTTCATGACCAATCCGAGCCTGTCGGGCCGTGGCAAATCGCTCAAAAAGTCCTCGCCGCGCAGCCTTACGCGCCGCCGGGAGCGAAGTTAGCGCTCGTCGTTTGAGCCGTGCGCAGGGACGCCTGCATTACGGCGCGCCGATTGCCGTCATCGACATCGGCTCCAATTCGGTGCGGCTTGTGATCTACGAGGGTCTCACGCGCGCGCCCACTCCGATCTTCAACGAGAAAGTCCTCGCCGGCCTCGGCCGTGAGGTGCAGTCGACCAGTCTACTCGCGGCAGATGCGGTAGCCAAGGCGCTCGAAGCCCTGCGCCGCTTCCGTGCCCTGTGCGACACCGGAGGCATTTCGCGCGTGTGGTGCGTTGCCACTGCTGCATGCCGCGATGCTGATAACGGGCCCGATTTCATCAAAGCGGCGGAGCGTATTTGCCGCAGACCGATCGCGGTCCTCACCGGCAAGCAGGAAGCAAGGTATTCGGCGCTCGGCGTGCTCTCCGGTTTCTATCGGCCGGATGGCATTGTCGGGGATCTTGGCGGCGGTTCGCTCGAACTCGTAGACGTGCGCCGGGAGACCGCGCGCAGTGGCGTGACGCTGCCGCTTGGCAGTCTTGCCCTGCAGGACCTGTCTGAAATGTCGGTCAAGAAGGCCGAGAAGATCGTGCGCAAGACACTCAACGGCGTTCCGCTTCTGCGCCGTGGGGAGGGGCGCACTTTCTACGCAGTCGGCGGAACCTGGCGCGCGCTGGCGCGGCTGCACATGTGGCAGACGGGCTATCCGCTGCATGTGATGCACGGCTACGTCATCCCGGCGCGCGAGGCGCTGGAGTTCACTCGCCTCGTTCATCGCGTGAACCCCGAAATGCTCTCGCGCATCGAGATGGTGAACGAGGCGCGCCGTCCGCTGCTCGCCTATGCGGCGCTGGTGCTGGAGCACATCGTGCGCATCGCGCGCCCGCGCGACATCGTGATCTCGGCGCTCGGCGTGCGCGAGGGGCTCCTCTATTCCGAATTGTCCGCGCGCGAAGGCGCAAAGGACGGCCTGATCGCGGCCGCGCAGGAGCTTAACGTGCTGCGCTCGCGCTCACCCGAGCATGGCGAGGAACTGATCCGCTGGACCGACCGCTTCATGGCGTCATCCGGTCTCGACGAGACCGACGAGGAGAAGCGGCTGCGCCATGCCGCGTGCCTGCTTGCCGACATCGGTTGGCGCGCCCATCCGGACTACCGTGGCGAGCAGTCGCTCAACATCATAGCAAATGCGGCTTTCGTTGCGGTCGATCATCCGGGCCGCACCTTCCTGGCGTTGGCAGTATTCTTCCGCCATGTCGGGCTGGTGGACGATGAATTGTCGCCGCACGTGCGCGAGCTTGCCACCGCCCGCATGCTCGACCGTGCGCGGGTGCTCGGCGCCTCGTTGCGTGTTGCCTATCTGGTGTCTGCATCGATGCCGGGCGTGCTGCCGCATACCCCAATGGTGGCAGGTGGTGGCAAACTCAGGCTCAAACTACGCGGAAAGTTCTCCAAGCTGGATGGTGACCGGCTGTTCAATCGCGTGCGCCAGCTTGCGCGGCTGGTCGGCCGCGAGCCGGTGATCGAAACGGACTAGGCGTACTGCGTGACGACGAAGCCTACCGCACCGAGCACGATCAGCCCTGCGCTCACGATCTTCACGGCATAGAGCGAGCGCGTCAGAGCCTGCATTTCGGAATTATGACCCGCTTGTTCCGCACGCGTGATCGGGGCGTGGCCGATGACGGCATGAACATGACCCTGCGGTTCTTCCAGCTCAGCCATTACGGCGGCAAAGCCGATCAGGACGCCCAGCACGACGAATCCCAAAAAGCCGAGCAGCGGCAGCATCACCAGCGGAAACAGGCCGACTCCGACCACGGGGAGAAGCAGTGGAACGAGAGGCAGGTCACGGGGCGTGACACGCATGGCGGATACCTCGGTGAGTGCATTCAAACTAGCACTGACGCGGGGGTCCGTCTCACGCATTCTGGTGATGGCGGGCAACAGCCAAACGAATGAAAACGGGTTAGGCCCGCGTTCCCTGAAACGGGAAGCTACCGAACATGCCGGTATCGGCGGTGCCGTTCAGCGAGCTTCCATCGACGGTGCCGTTGAAGGTCAAGGTCAGCGGCATAGGATTGGTAATCGAGACCTTCCACGACACATCGTTGCCGTTGACCGTGCCTTCGGCGATGTCGGTGGTATTTCCTTCCGCTGCTTGTGTCCCGGTGAGCGTTCCGCCGGCCGTCGAAAGCGTAATCGTGGTCGTGCGTTCGCCCATCGGGGTTTGCATCGTCAGATTCCAGGTGCCGTCTGCCGCCATGACGCAATCCTTTCGAGGTAAGGCCGAATCTCACTAGCCGATATGGCGGCGCAACTGAACTCGTTTCGCCGCTGCGGCGATGAATTTATCTGTCGACCGCGACCACGCGGTGCTTCTCCACCGCAAGCGCTAGTCGCCCGTGCTTCAGCGCAATTGCCTTCTCGCCGAACATTTCGCGCCGCCAGCCCTTCATGGCCGGCACATCCGCGTCGTCGTCCGCGGCGATCTGCTCCAGATCGTCGACGGTCGCGATCACCTTGGCGGCGACGCCGTTGCGCTCCGCAGTCATGCGCAGGAGCACCTTGAGCAGTTCGAGCGTGGCGGTGCCATTCATGCCCTGCTTGGCGCGCTCCATGTGCGGCAGAGATTTCGGATCGCGCGCGAGTCCGCGCTTGACCGCTTCCAGAATGTCGTGTCCCCATTTCGATCGCTCGAAGCCCTTCGGAAGCGAGCGCAGATTGCCAAGTTTTTCCAGTGTCGTCGGCGCCTGAACGGCGAGATCTCCGATCACTTCGTCCTTGAGCACGCGACCGCGCGGTACGTCGCGTTCCTGCGCCTCCTTCTCGCGCCACGCCGCGACCTCCATCAGCACCGCAAGCTCGCGCGGCTTTCGCGCGCGGGTCTTAAGCCGCTGCCATGCGCTTTCCGGCTCCATGCGATAGGTGTCCGGTGAGGTGAGGATCTTCATCTCCTCCGTCACCCACTGCGTGCGCCCGCGCTTCGCGATGTCGGCGGAGAGCGCAAGATAGACGTCGCGCAAGTGCGTTACGTCCGACACCGCATATTTCAATTGGGCCGGCGTGAGCGGGCGACGCGACCAGTCGGTGAAGCGGTTCGATTTGTCGAGCGCGTCGCCGGTGATGCGCTGAACAAGTTGATCATAGGAAATGGAGTCGCCGTAGCCGAGCACCATCGCGGCAACCTGGGTGTCGAATACCGGGGAGGGGATCAACTTGGCGCGATGCCACACGATCTCGATGTCCTGCCGCGCCGCATGAAAGACCTTCAGCACCTTCTCGTTCGCCATCAGCTTGAAGAACGGCGCAAGGTCGATGCCGTCGGCGAGAGCGTCCACCACGACGGCCTCGTCCGTACTCGCAAGTTGGGCAACGCAAAGGATCGGAAAGTAGGTCGTCTCGCGCAGGAATTCGGTATCGACGGTAATAAAATCGTGTTTGGCCAGCCGGGTGCAGGCCGCCGCCAGTTCCTTTGTTGTCGTGATAGGCTCCATATCGGCTTCTTACCGGAGTCGGGCAACGCTGTCGCGGGCCGCGCGCGGCGTTCTGGCATTCCATGTCGGCGGGCATGGAGCGGCTGTCGGCTCGATCAGAAAAGGATCGAACGTCGTGCGTTATCTAGTTGCGTTTCCTATATTATTAATATCGGCTGTGGTCGCTTTTGCCTCAGACATCGTCGATGCCACCGGCCGAACCGTTACAGTTCCCGATCGGGTCGAGCGTGTCATGGCGTCGGGGCCGCCGGCCTCTACGGTGCTGTACGTGCTGGCGCCGCAAAAGATGATCGGCTGGGTCGACTCGCCGCGGCCCAACGAACGTGAATTCCTGCTTCCGGCGACGCGGGACCTGCCGGAGCTGGGACGCCTCGCTGGCCGCGGCGATACGGCCAATGTCGAGGTAGTATTGAAAGAAAAGCCCGGCCTGATTTTCGATTTTGGCTCGGTTTCGCCGACCTTCGTCTCGCTTGCGGAGCGTGTGCAAGAACAGACCGGCATCCCTTACCTGTTGTTCAGCGGCAGGTTCGAGCAGACCGCCGCGTCATTGCGCGCGCTTGGCAAGGTGCTCGGCGTTCAGGAGCGCGCCGAGGAGATCGCGCGCTATGCCGGGCAAACCGAGCGCCTGATCGACGAACGCCTGAAGGATCTGCCTGCGAACGCGCGCAAGCGCGTCTATCTGGCGCGTCAGCCGAACGGGCTCGAGACCGGACTGACCGGCTCGATCAACACCGAGATCATCGAGCGGGCAGGTGGCATCTCGGGCGGCCAACGCCAACTCACGCTGATTGCACGCGCGCTGGCGCAGGAAGCGCCGATCCTCGCACTCGACGAGCCGACTGCGAGCCTCGATTTCGGCAACCAGACGATGGTGCTCGGCCGCATCCGCGATCTCGCGGCGCAAGGCTACGGCATTGTGCTCTCGACCCACGATCCGGACCACGCCCTGCTTGTCGGCACGCGCGTCGCGATCATCGCGGACGGCGGGCTGCGTGCCGTCGGCATGCCGCAAGAGGTCGTAACCGCCGAGATGCTGTCGGCGATCTACCGGACCGGGGTGATCGTTGAAGATACGCCGTCCGGCCGCCGCGTCTGGGTGCCGGCGTGGGAAAAATCGTAGCGATCCAGAACGCAAAGACAGAGGCGTCATGAAAGCAGCATACATCGACGAGTTTGGCGGACCCGACGTCATCAGGTACGGCGATCTTCCGGACCCATTGCTCGGTCCTGGGCAAATCCTCGTCGATGTGTTCGCCGCCAGCGTCAATGGCGCGGACTGGAAGGTGCGCGCCAATCACTACGGCAAGGCGACACCGTTTCCACTGATCCTGGGTCGCGATTTCTCCGGCGTGGTCAGCGCGCTCGGCACAGGGGTCACGGATCTGCGTGTCGGTAATGAGGTATTCGGTGTTCTCGAACTCGGCCGGGAAGGGGCGTACGCCGAAAGGATCGCGATCGATGCCGCCATTGTCGCGAAGAAGCCGGCCGCGATGTCGCATGTCGACGCCGCGGCTCTCGCGCTCACGGGTCTCACCGCCTTGTGCGCGATCGAGGACTCACTGAAACTGAGGCCCGGCGAGACGATCCTCATCCAGGGCGGGGCGGGTGGCGTGGCGAGTTTCGCGATCCAGCTTGCCAAGCATCTCGGCGCGCGCGTCATCACCACAGGCAGCGCCGCCAATCTCTCTTACTTGCGCGACATCGGCGCCGACGAGGCGATCGACTACAACGCAACCGATTTCACCAAGGCCGTGACCAATTGCGATGCGGTATTCGAGACCGTAGGCGGGGACGTCGCGACCCGCTCATTCGCGGTTCTCAAGCCCGGTGGGCGCGCCGCGTTCATCGCGTCCGGACCGAAGGCGCCAACGCCGGAGCGCAAGGGTGTCATATCGCTCCGCCCTTACGCCGGCCGCGATCGGGCGCATCTCGAACGCGTTGCCGCCCTCTACCTGGCGGGGGCCGTCCGCAAGCCGGAGATCAGGCTCTACAAATTGTCCGAAGCCGCGGAAGCGCATCGCGTCAGCGAGGCGCGACACCTTCGCGGCAAGCTCGTGTTCAGGGTGCGGTGACGCAGCGGGCTAATCGCGCACCTTGCCCATCAGGATGAACTCCCATGGGGACGGCATCGGGCCGACCGGCATGTCGATCAGCGTCGGACCGTCGCGTCGCGCAAAACCGCGCCGCAGCGCCGCGCGTAGTTCATCCGGCGTGCGCACGCGCTCGGCTGCCGCACCAAAGCTTTCGGCGAACTTGACGAAGTCCGGATTGGCAAGATCGCTGGCGATCAGCCGGTTGCCGTAATTTTCTTCCTGAATGCGCCGCACGTTGCCAAACGAGCCGTCGGAGAACACGATGGCAGTGAGCGGAATACGGTGGCGCACGGCACTCGCAAGCTCGTTCGCGGTGTACATGAAGCCGCCATCACCGTTGATCGACAGCACCGGCACGTCGCGCCGTGCATCCTGCGCTCCGAGAGCCGTAGCAAAGCCCCAGCCGAGATTGTCCTGATAGCCAGGCGAGAGGAATGTGCGCGGCTTGTAGACCGGAAGCGCAAGCCGCGCCGCGAACCCGACCTGCGTGACTTCGTCGACGAAGATGCCATCCTCGGGCAGTTCCTCGCGGATCGCGGCGAGGATCGCAAGCTGCTTGTCGAGCTTGGCGAGGCGCTTAGCCCATTTGGCTTGCCGCTGGTTCATTTCTTCCGTGCGCGATTGACGCGTCGGCGCGGGGAGGACGTCGATCAGGCGCTGCAGGATCGGCGCGGCGTCGCCGATCAGCGCCACCGCAGGCTTGCGGTGCTTCGCGGGTTCCTCAGCGTCGGCGTTGACCGCGATGATCGCGAGGTCGTCGTCCACGCCCCACATGGTGTGCTGGAAATAGAGCCGCGTGCCGACCGCCAGCACCACGTCCGCTTCGCCCCATAGCTCACGGCCGAGCGGCAGCGTGACGGCGAGGGGATTGCGCGAATTGAGCACGCCCTGACCGCGGCGGAAGCCGCACAGCACGGGCGCCTGCAGCATTTCGGCGAGTGCCGTGACGTCGCGCGAGGCATTTTGCGCGCCGCCACCGACCACGATCATCGGGTTCTTCGCGGCGGCAAGACGCTTCGCGGCATCGCGCAACGCGTCTTCGTCGATCGCGGGCTGCGCAATGCGCAGCGGCTTGACAGGCTTTACGTCGCCGGTCTCGCCCCATGTCGTCATCCCGCATTCGAGCGCGGCCGGGCCGGGCCGGCCGGTTGCCATCGCGCGGAACGCGTCGGCCACCATGCGTGACGCCTTTTCCGGACCGGGTACCAGCCTTGCGTGACCCACCACCCGTTTGAGAATGCCGAGTTGATCCTCGATCTCGTGCAGGTGCCCGAGCTTGCGGCCGATGTCGGCAGCCGGAATCTCACCGACCAGCGCCATCACCGGCGCGTTCATCGAATAGGCCGTGAGCAACGCGGCGCTGGCGTTGAGCAACCCCGGGCCAGGGACCACCGCGCAGGCCTGCGGCTTGCCGGTCGCAAGCGCCGCGCCGAGCGCCATATAGGCCGCGCCCTGTTCGTGGCGCGTGTGGACCGTGCGGATATGATCCTGTGCCTTGAACAGCGCATCGAACAGATGGTCGTTCTGCACGCCGGGCAGGGCGTAGATCGTATCGAGCCCGTGCGCGATCAGGCCTGCGACAATCGCCTCGGCGGTGGTCATTTGCGGCATGGTTCGACCTTCTTCTCCGGCCCCCGGTCACTGGCAGATCGCCCCCGGCCTGTCGAGCCTGTGTTGCCTTGACAAACATGGCCCTGCGTGCGCCTTTCGCGCGCTTTTTCAAGGACAAGCGGACCCCGACTCAATGCATCGCTACCGATCCCACACCTGCGGCGCGCTGCGCGACTCAAACATCGGCGAGACGGTGCGTCTGTCCGGCTGGGTCCATCGCGTGCGCGATCACGGTGGCGTGCTGTTCATCGATTTGCGCGATCACTACGGGCTGACGCAGGTCGTCGCCGATCCGGACTCGGCCGCATTTAAGGATGCCGAAAAGCTCCATGCCGAATGGGTCATCCGCATCGACGGCAAGGTTCGCCGCCGTCCCGCGGGCACGGAGAACCCCGACCTGCCGACCGGCGCGGTTGAGGTTTACATCTCGGCGATCGAAGTTCTTGGACCGGCCGCCGAACTACCGATGCCGGTGTTCGGGGATCAGGAATACCCGGAAGACATCCGGCTCAAATATCGCTTCCTCGACCTGCGGCGCGAGCGGCTTCACGCCAACATCATCAAGCGCGGGCAGATCATCGACTCGATCCGCCGGCGCATGAAGGAGCAGGGCTTCTTCGAATTCCAGACGCCGATTCTGACCGCCTCCTCGCCGGAAGGCGCGCGCGACTTTCTCGTGCCGTCGCGGCTGCATCCAGGCAAGTTCTATGCGCTGCCGCAGGCGCCGCAGCAGTTCAAGCAGCTCACCATGATCGCGGGCTTCGACCGCTACTTCCAGATCGCGCCGTGCTTCCGCGACGAGGATGCACGCGCGGACCGCTCGCCCGGCGAGTTCTATCAGCTCGACGTCGAGATGAGTTTCGTCACGCAGGACGACGTGTTCGCCGCGATCGAGCCGGTGATGCGCGGGACGTTCGAGGAATTCGCCGGCGGCAAGCCGGTGACCCAGAAGTTTCCCCTTATCCCTTTCAAGACCGCGCTGCAGAAATACGGCACTGACAAACCGGACCTGCGCAACCCGATCGAGATGCAGGATGTCAGTGAGGCATTTCGCGGATCCGGGTTCAAGATTTTCGCGAACATTCTCGCGGCCAACCCGAAGAACCAGGTGTGGGCGATTCCCGCGCCGGGCGGTGGTAACCGCGCGTTCGCGGACCGCATGAACTCGTGGGCGCAAGGCGAAGGGCAGCCGGGCCTTGGTTATATCTTCTGGCGTGAAGGCGAGGAGAGCGGCGCTGGTCCGCTTGCCAAAAATATTGGTCCGGAACGCACCAAGCAGATCGCCGACCAGCTCGGCCTCAAGGTCGGCGACGCGGCGTTCTTCGTCGCGGGCGATCCAGCGGTGTTCTACAAGTTCGCAGGGCCCGCGCGCACCAAGGTCGGTGAAGACCTCAATCTCATCGCGAAGGACAAGTTCGAGTTCTGCTGGATTGTCGATTTCCCGATGTTCGAGTGGAGCGACGAAGAGAAGAAGATCGACTTCTCGCACAACCCATTCTCCATGCCGAACATGGAACCCGACCAGTTCTTGGCGCTCGATCCGAACGACAAGGACACGCTGCTGAATCTCAACGCGATCCAGTACGACATTGTCTGCAACGGCATCGAACTGTCATCCGGCGCCATCCGCAATCACCGTCCCGACGTGATGAAGAAGGCGTTCGCCATCGCGGGATATCCGGAAGACGTATTGGAAGAAAAATTCGGCGGAATGCTGCGCGCGCTCTCGCTTGGTGCGCCGCCGCACGGTGGGATCGCGCCCGGCATCGACCGCATCGTGATGCTGCTTTGTGGCGAGGAGAATTTGCGTGAGGTCGTGCTGTTCCCGATGAACCAGCGCGCGGAGGACTTGCTGATGGGCGCGCCCAGCGAAGTTACGCCGAAGCAACTGCGCGAACTGCACATCCGGCTGAACCTGTCGGACAAGGCTTAGTTCTGCTGGAGCGTGATCTTATCCGAAAGCCGGTATCCATTTTTCGGGGACCACGCTCACCGCTCCGACGTCGCCTCGACCTGAAAGCGTGCCAAGGTCGCGATGGGGTTCGTCTTGATGGCTTCGGCCAGTTGCATCATTGCGATCTTGCCTTTTGGCGTGAGCTTGATCGTGAGCGTACTGCGCGGGTTCTCGATGAACCGAATCACCGCATCCGCGATCACCTTCACGTCCGGATTGTCCGCCGCCATCTGCGTCGCTGCCTCGCGGACATCATCCGTAAGCGCCTGACGTGCGGCATCCTTTGAAATGCCCTGCTGGCTCGCCTGCTGTGCGAGCGCGAGGTCGATCCCGCCTGCATCCTGCATTGTGATTTCCAGCGGTCCGGCCTCGATCTGCGCCGCCATGATGGCGAGTTGCAACGGATTGAGAGAAAAGACCTCGCGCGCGACATTGGCGAGCGACACGTGGATGGACGTGCGGCCGACACCGCCCATTTCGACCGTCGCGGGCTCAAGCGCAAAGGTATGTGCACTCTCCGACCATGCGGCGCCGAGATCGAAATCCAGGGATGCGTCCGAGATACCGGCCATCGCCAGCATCTTGAAAGGGTCCGGGTCGCTCTCGTCCACCGGTCCGCTCATTTTCAGCGTCACACGGGCCTTGGTCGGAAGGGGCCCGACGAACTGCCCCCATGAGAGCTTCAGGGTGTCGATGTTGACCGGCTTGCCGGTGTTTTTGTAGGGCGCGACGAGTTTGGAGATTTCGGCGCCCTCAAGCAGCAGCAAGAGCGCGGCCAATTGGTCAGCCGCGGGCTCGTGCGTTGTCGCCGATAGCTGCGCCGAGGTCCGCATCAGGTTCGCGACATCGATCCCCTTGAGAGCGAAACGGCCGACCTTCACGGGGCCCTGCGGCGCCTTCGCGTCCAGCCCTTCCATTGCGAATTCGGCGATCTTGCCATTTTCCAGATTGGTCAGCTTGAGCGAACTCATGCCGAAGGGGCCTTGTGGCGTTTCCATCGAGAAGCCGCGCATCTCTATCCCGCCAATCCGGATACCTTCATAGAGACCGGCGACCTTGCCGAGCAGATCGCGCATCTGTTCCGGCGTCTGCGTTGTGCCTTCCGCGGGCAGAGCCCCAATGATCGCCATCAATTGAGACAGTTGCAGACGCGATGGCCGTAACCCCACATCGTCAATCGTGACGCCATCGACGCGCATCTTCAGGCCCTGCTGCAACGATGCGGTGTAAGGGCCGGCGGTCATCTGACGATAGACACGATAGTATTTGTCGTCCTTTTCGTGGGCGGGATCGATCACTGTGAGCGTCGCGGCTGCATCGAAATCGTATGCGGCAATCTTGCTGATGTCCCCGGTGATGGATTCGGCCTTTGAACCAACGGTCACGGTGGCTGAGAAGGACATGCGCTCTAAAGTGGCGGCGGCAATCTTGCCGTCCTTGATGTCGCGCACCGCGACGTCCGAATAGGTGTAGTCGCCTGTCATGCCTGGCGCGGCTCCGGTGGGGGCGAATTTGACCGTCACGGTTGGAGCAATGAGCGACTTCGCCGTTACCGTGGCGAAATGCTCCAGCGCGAATCGGTACACATCGCCGGGCTGCGATGCGTTGAGCTGCCGCATCGGGCCTGCCGGCCCCGCATAATCGGTCACCTCGATCCGGGGCGCCTGATACGTCGTGCGCAGACCTCCCTGCATCCCGATCGTTCCCGACACCGCAACGTCGGACGCCTCGATCTGGTTGGCTCCAAAACGCACTCCGTTGTGGCGGCTGACACCGGCTGCGACCACGCGGCCGATCTTCACATTCGCCGGCGGGTCGGCGAAGTCCCCGGAAATGTCGTCAATCGTAATGGTGCGGGTCCAAAGATCGAAAGCCACCTTGCCGTGGGTCGCCTTGGCGCCGCTCTGCCGCACCGCCGCAAAGGCCGCATCCACGTCATCGGCAATCCGTTTCCCCACGTAGAATTCGAAACCGAAATAGCCTGCGATCGCGATCACCGCCGCGGCTGCGAGCCCGAGAATGACCTTCCGCATGATTTGTGACTCCCTGGCCGATTGTCCGGCAGCGCAAATGCCATATTGTCGGTCCCGTTGAGACGGGAGTGTGGCAATGGCCTCGACGATTTCCGACGATCTGCGCGCCGGTGCGCTCGTCTATCATCGCTTGCCGAGGCCGGGAAAGCTGGAGATCCAGCCGACCAAGCCGCTCGGCAATCAACGCGACCTGGCGCTCGCCTATTCGCCGGGGGTGGCTGCCGCCTGCGAAGCGATCGTCGCGGACCCCGCGCAGGCCGCTGAACTCACTGCGCGCGCCAATCTCGTGGCGGTGGTCTCGAACGGCACTGCGGTGCTCGGCCTGGGAAATATCGGACCGCTCGCCGGCAAGCCCGTGATGGAGGGCAAGGCCGTTCTGTTCAAGAAATTCGCCGGCATCGACGTGTTCGACATCGAGGTCGATGCCCACGAGGTCGACCACGTCGTGTCGGTGGTGGCGGCGCTGGAACCAACCTTCGGCGGCATCAATCTCGAAGACTTCAAGGCGCCCGAGTGCTTCGACATCGAGGACAAACTGAAAGCGCGCATGAAAATCCCGGTGTTCCATGACGATCAGCATGGCACCGCAATCATCGTCAGTGCGGCGATACAGAACGCGCTGCATCTCACGGGCAAGAAAATCGGCGAGGTGAAGATCGTCGCGTCCGGCGCCGGTGCGGCTGCGCTCGCCTGCCTCAACCTGATCGTCTCGTTTGGAGCGAAGCGCGAGAACATCTGGGTCTGCGACATCGAGGGCTTGGTCTATGAGGGGCGCGCCGCTCTGATGGACCGCTGGAAGTCGGTCTACGCGCAGAAGACCGACAAGCGCGCGCTCGGCGATGTGATCGACGGCGCGGATATATTTCTCGGCCTGTCGGCGCCCGGCGTGCTCAAGCCTGACATGGTGAAGCGCATGGCGCCGCAGCCGTTGATCATGGCGCTCGCCAATCCGACGCCCGAGATCTTGCCCGAGGAAGCCATGATGGTGCGAGACGACGCCATGATGTGCACGGGTCGGTCCGACTACCCAAACCAGGTCAACAATGTTCTCTGCTTCCCCTACATCTTCCGCGGTGCTCTCGATGTCGGCGCCACGACCATCAATGAGGAGATGAAGCGCGCTGCGGTCGATGCCATCGCGGCACTGGCGCGAGAAGCGCCGTCGGATGTCGCCGCGAAGGCCTACGGTGGCGAATTCCGCACCTTCGGCAAGGGCTCGCTCATTCCGAACCCGTTCGATCCGCGGCTGATCCTGCGCATTGCGCCTGCGGTGGCGAAAGCCGCTATAGCCTCAGGCGTCGCGGCGCGACCGATCTCGGATTTTGCGACCTATCAGGAGCGATTGAACCGCTTCGTGTTCCGCTCCGGCTTCATCATGAAACCGGTTTTTGCGCAGGCCAAAGAGCAGTTGAAACGCGTCATTTACGCGGAAGGCGAAGACGAGCGTATCCTGCGCGCCACGCAAGTTGTCGTGGAGGAGGGGCTTGCCCGCCCGCTTCTGATCGGCCGGCCGACGATCGTGGAGGCGAGGCTGAAGCGTTTCGGGCTGGCGATCCAGCCAGGGCGCGATTTCGAACTGATCAATCCCGAGGACGATCCGCGCTACCGCGCTTACGTGCAGGCGATGGTCGAAGCCGCGGGTCGCAAAGGCGTGACGCCCGATGCGGCGCGCACGCTGGTGCGCACCAACGCGACCGTGATCGCGGCGCTCGCGCTGAAGCAGGGACTTGCCGACGCGATGATCTGCGGTGTTGAGGGCCGCTACATGGGCCATCTGACCCATATCCGCGACATCATCGGGCTTGCCGACGGTGCGGAAACATTCGCCGCGCTCACAACGGTGATCACCGCAAAGGGCGTCTATTTCCTCGCAGACACTCATATCAACGCCGATCCGACGGCCGAGCAGATTGCAGAAATGTCGATCCGCGCGGCGACGCATGTGCGCAGCTTTGGCATCGACCCGAAGATCGCGCTGCTCTCGCGCTCGGACTTCGGCAGCTACGAGTGCGAATCCGGGCGCAAGATGCGCGCCGCGTTGGAGATCATTCTGTCAAAAGCGCCGGAGCTTGAAGTCGACGGCGACATGAATGGCGAGTTGGCTTTGGTGCCGATGTTCCGCCAGCGGGTCTATCCGCATTCGCGGCTGACGGCCGAGGCAAACGTTCTGATCATGCCGAACATCGATGCCGCCAACATCGCCTACCAGATGATCAAGGTACTGGCCGACGCGCTCCCGGTCGGGCCGATCCTGATGGGAGCGGCACAGCCGGCGCATATCCTGACGCCGTCGGTGACAGCGCGCGGCGTCGTCAATATGACGGCGGTTGCGGCGGTCGGGGCGCAACAGTCGCAGGAGCGGCAGATGTCGCTCACGATGTAGGCGGCGGGTCCTCGATCACGCCGCTTCCCGGAACGCCTGTTCGGCCGCCTGCACGTCGGCGCGCGTCGGGAGCGAGTGTTCGATCCCCAGATGGCGCACCGAATGCGCCGAGGCCGCGCGGGCAAAGCGGAAGTGCGTCTCCCACGATTGCCCCGGTGCGCTCAGGTAGGAATACACATAGGCGCCGTGGAAAATGTCGCCGGCGCCATTGGTGTCGATCACCTCGCTGGGCGGGACCGCGAGCGCCGGTGTCTGGCGCTCGTTGCCGCGCTCGTCGTACCAGACAAGCCCACGCGACCCCATCGTGACGCCGCCGATCCGGCAGCCTTTGGCCTTGAGCAGCGCGAGCAGGGCCTGCGGCGTGAGCTTGAGCTGCTCGCAGAGCCGTTCCGAGCAGATCGCAACGTCGATGAATTCGAGCAGCTCCATCGTATTTGACCGCATGCCGCCGCCATCGAGGGAAGTGAGAATACCGCGCTCGCGGCACTGCCTGGCGTATTGGATCGCGGCGTCCGACTGATGGCCGTCGAGATGCAAAGCGCGGCATCCCTCAATGTCGAGCGGCGGAACCGGGTGGAGGTAATGATCGTCACGGCAGCGGATGATCGCACGCATCCCGTGGTTCGGCATCACGAAGGACAATGAGGATTCGCGCACTTTCCGGCCATGGACGGGCACCCCGTACTTGGCCGCCATGTCGAGGAACATGCGCGCCAGCCAGTCGTCCGCAAGCGAGGTCATCAGGTCCGGGACAATCCCGAGCTTGGCGCAACAGAACGCCGCCGACACCGCGTTGCCACCGAAGCTCACCGCGTAGTCCTGCGCCACGACCTTTTCGTCGCCGGTCGGAATCCGGTCTGTCAAAAACGTCACGTCGATGTAGGTCTGACCGATAAAAAGAGCTTCCATCGCTTTCCTTCCAGGCGCCGCTCCGGCCCGTTCATCTTAGCCGAAAAGGGTGCGCGCCGCCCGGGAGAGCCCCTAGCGCCCGATGCCGCCGGGGCACAATCGCGTGCCGCGGGCCGGATGTTAACTGTCTGCTAACCATGTTCGGCTGACATCAGTTTGGAGAGTTCCGCACGGAATAGACTGCGGGGCACGCGCATCGCTTGTGAGCGGGGAAGATCGGCCTGTGGCCTCGCCGAAGTTCTGGAAGCTAGCCGCGATCCCGTTAGGGCTCGTGCTTGCCGGCATACCGGCTGCGGCCGTGCACGAATGGCTCGGCCATTATGTCGAGCAGGAAAGTGTCAAAGAACTGAACGTGGCGGCCAAGCGCGTCATCTTGCTCACCGAGATGAGGCTGGCCGGCGTCATCCACGGGCTTGATGAACTTGCCGCCAGCGGGGTGCGGACCTGCTCCGGCGCCGATCGCGATGCCATGAACGACGTGTCGTTCCGTGTGGTCCCGGTCAAGGAGGTGTCCCTCGTCGACTTCGGACGGTGCTACGCAGTGTACCAACCTCGCGCTTCCCGCTGTGGAGCGGAGGGTGATCTCCGCGCCGATCCGGAGCAGCCATAGCGAAATCGTCATCGAGGTGATCCGTCTTGCTGGCGGCAACGGCAACGGGTTGCGTGTTCGTCGCACCATCGCGGACGGCGCATGGCTCGCCGCACTCATTCCGGCCGACCTCCTGATCCCGCGAATTTCGCCGAACGGCGGCCCGATCGCGGTCAATGCGACGCTGCAGGCGCCGGACGGCACCGTGATCGGAGAACGCAGCGCGGCGGACGCGGACGGAGACTCACCGCAAGAGCCTCTGGTCGCGCAGTCTAAATCCGAACAATTCGGCATCGCCGTCACCACATCGATCCCACGCGCGCGCGTCCTTGCCGGACACGCGGACGTCAGGATGATGGCGACGGTCGCCACGGGCTCGGGCGCGGCGTTGATTCTGGCGTTGGCGTTGTTCGGCTCGCTGCGCGCTCGTGAAAATCCCGGCAGTGCACTTCAGCGTGCAATCAAGAACAACGAATTCGTCGCATTCTATCAACCGATCATCGATCTCACGAGCGCGCGCGTCGTCAGCGCGGAGGTGTTGATCCGCTGGCGCAGGCGCGACGGCACGCTGGTGCCGCCGGTGCAATTCATTCCGCTCGCCGAATCCACCGGACTGATCGTGCCGCTCACGCGGAGCCTGATGCGGCGGGTCTGCGACGAGGCGGGCGCCGCGATCGGCGCACGTCCATATTTCAAGATCGGCTTCAACCTGTCGGCGCGTCATTTCCTTGACGAGGCGATCGTGAAGGACGTCGAAAGCATTTTTGCTGCCTCGCCGATCGCGCTCGATCAGGTCCTGCTGGAGGTCACCGAGCGCCAGCAACTGGACAACCTCACTATGGCGCGGCGCGTCATTGCCGCACTGCAGGGCCTTGGCGTGCATGTCGGCATCGACGATCTTGGCACCGGCCACAGCGGGCTGTCCTATATGCTCAAGCTGGGGGTCGACTTCATCAAGATCGACAAGATGTTCGTCGACGCGATCGAGACCGAGCGCTATTCCATGACCATCATCGAGACGCTGGTCGGTCTCGGCCGCGACATGAACATGGAAATCATTGCCGAAGGGGTCGAGACATTCGAGCAGGTTCAGCACCTGCGCGAGCGCGGCATCCGCAAGGCGCAGGGTTTCGTGTTCGCCCCGCCGCTTTCGGGCGAATCGTTTCTCAAGTTGCTTGAGGCGTCCGATGCGAAGGCGGACCGCGAGGCCGCCAGGGCGGCCGATTCGGCGATCCCGCAGGCCGCGGTCGCCTGAAGTCTGCGGCCAAACGGCCTTAGGGACGTGAAACGGGCGATTTACCCTATTGTTGCCACAACTTACGCCCTATTGCGCAGAATTGGCCGATCACCGTACAACCGGAACTGAACGGTCCCGTCTTTGTTCGAGTGGTATACGCGCGAGGGCCCATGCATTTCAGTTCGCCGATGATCCGTCTGCTGCCGTTGCTCGCGAGCGGGTTTCTCACGCTCGTTTCGCCGGCCGCAGCCCAGGATGATGCTCAGGGCAAGCCGGTTACGCCCGCCGACAGCTACCGCGTCCTGATGGAAAACGAGCGGATGCGGATGATCGAGGTCCACATCAAGCCGCACTCCAAGGTCAACGTCGACTCACCGCTCAACCGCGAGCGGTTTCTCTACATGCTGTCCGACGGCGCGTTGATCCTCGCTCCTCCCGGCAAGACGCCCTACGAGTTCGCAATGCACGCCGGCGAAACGGCCGTGTTTCCGGCGGTCTCGCCAACTGTCGAGAACGACACGGATTCCGCCGTGCGCGCGCTGATGGTCGAGGTGAAGCAACCGATGCGGACTGAAGCCGTGAGCGTCAGTCGCGGCAAGCTGGGCGGGAAACATGCCGTGAAGCATGCCACCAAAAGCAAGACGCATAGCAAGACCGTTGCGCGCGCCAAACCAAAAGCAAAACGTTCGACTGCAAGCACATCGACCAGCGCAAACGCGCCGCTCAATCTGCGCAAAGCGAACGCGAAGCCGGCGCGTAATGTCAGCCGCAAGAGCAAAGGTGCGAACGGCTAGCTCGCAGCCTTCAGCGCCTGACGCCGTGCGTCATAGAATGCCAGGATGCTCCGCGCTGTCGTGGGCTTGAGCCGCGAAAACCCTGACAATGCCCGGTCGAGATCCTGCGCCGAGAGCGAACGGTTGGCGGCGCGCAACAGGATCGCTTGTGCCGTACGCCACGAAAAGCCCGCGACCTTGGCAAGGATCATCGCCATGTCTGGATTGTCATCGAGCATCGCTCGCTCGACCAGATCAATCGGGGCGCCCGTGAGGAGCGAAAGCGCCACGGCGGTGTGCTCGAATTTGCGCGCTTCGGCGAAAGCGCAAACGGCCTGCTCCTCAAGCTTCCGCGCTCCGTGTAGTGTTTCGACCTCGACCCGCGCCAGCGCGTAATCGGTCGAGGCGCGGCGTGACGCCGCACGGATGCTCCCGCCGATTTCCGCGATCGCGTCGCGGATCGCCGCTGCGGCGGCCGGATCGGTGGCGGCCAGTTTTTGTCGCACGGCGGCTGAGGCGACCTCCACCAGCTTGAGCAGATGCGTGCGTGGCAGGTCGGGGCGCGCTCCGACATGCAGAGCGAGGACGTCGTCACCGCCGGTGCGATTCACCAGCGCTGTGAACGCGGCGTCCGAAAAGCGTGCACCCGTGTTCTGCGCGACCGATCGCACCACATCGCGGTCACCGCGCTCGACCAGCACATTGGTGACTGTTTCACTCAGGCTGTCACGCTGTGCGATCGCAAGCAGGTGCTGCTGGCTGCGCGTTGCGGCGGTGGCAGCGAGATCCTGATCGTCGAGTTGCGCCGAATGACGCAGGACGGGGCCCGCGACCGCGATGTCGGCATCGCGCGCAAGCGCGTGAACGACGCCGGCCGGCGCGTTGGGTACATGGGAAAGGCGCTCCGAAAGCTTTGCGCGTGCGTGCGACTCGATGGTCTGCGCGAGTCGCCCGATCACGTCATCGAAGACCGTAACGTGTTCTTCTGTGTAGGTATCAGAGCCCGCAATGAATAGATCGGTGATGCGCCAAAGCGTCGCCTCCCGCTTATCCTCTGTTTTGGAGGCAAGCGCGTCCTCAAGTTCGTCGATCAGGTTCGGCGTCATGATCGCCGGCGATCCTTGTCACGCGAAGGAACCAGCCTAGTCGACAGGAATGAAGATTCGCTTGCGACTGCGCGGCGAATGCCCGGTTAAAATGCCGTTAAGGCGGAACCGGCGGTGGGATGCTGCGCGCTTTGTGCCTCAGTCCTTCAACGGCGCCTTATACTTCGCGAGTGCACGTTGGATGAGCGTGTTGTCGTAAGTCTTTTCCATGTCGATCTTGGCCGCCTTGAATTCCGGCTCCAGCACCGAGATGGAATCCCATACGCTCTTGACCGCCTCGTTCGTCACGATGCCGTCCCACTGAAACGCTGCGAGGTTCTTCTCCAGCGACTTGCGATAGAGCTTCTCATCGGCCTTGTAGTAGTCAGGCGGCAGCGAATTGATGATGTCGTCGATCGAGGCGGTGTAAAGCCATTGCATCGCGTGGACGATGGCGTTGGCGATCGCCTGCGTGGTGTTGGGATTCTGCTTTACAAAATCGATCTTGGCGTAGAGGCAGTCGGCGAGATACGGCCCGCCGAATGCAGCTCGTGTGCCTTCCTCCGTTCGGCTGTCGGCCAGCACCACCGCGTCGCCACCATCCACCAGCGCGTTGATCGCCGGATCGAGGTTGACGATGGCGTCGAGTTCGCCGCCGGAGCGGACCGCCGCGACCGCGCTCAGGCCGGTGCCGATCGACACGTAGCTGGAGTCCTTCCACGGCACGCCCGCGCGTTCCATCAAACCGGCAACGAAATTGTGCGTCGAGGAGCCGGGCGCCGAGATGCCGATCGTCTTGCCCTTGAGATCCGCGACGGTCTTGATCTTGTCGGCTTTCGACTTGCTCACCACCAGCACGTTGGCGGGATAGCGGCCGAACACCGCGATGCACATCAGCCCGATGCCTTTGGCCTGCATGCGCAGCGTGTGCTCGAACGAACCCTCGACGACATCGGTGTTGCCGCCGACCAGGTTTTGCAGTGCGGCCGTGCCGGACGGGAAGGCGATCGAGTTGACCTCAAGACCTTCCTGCTGGAAATACTTTCGATTGAGCGCAACGAAATAAGCCACCTTGTTCATCTGGCTGATCGAGCCGCCGACCGAGAGCGAGATGCGCGCTTTTTCCAGCTTCGGTGCGTCCGCGAGCGCCCCATGCACTGCGGCGACGCAGACGATGGCGGCTACGCCGATGCGCTTCATTCTCAGACCTCCCGATATGCGTTTTTATGGGTGGAGTGTGTCAGGCGAGCCATGCCGCCACAAGCGACCTGTGCGCGCAACGCGCGCTGGCTCTAGCGCGCGGCCTTGGCGGGGAGCACACCCATACTGTTCTGCACCTCGCCGGGCACGCGGTAGTCGCGCATGAGCTGGCGGCTATCGCGCAGGCCGAGCGCCTCGCGCTGGACCACGAAGAGCCAAAGCGCATGTCCGGCCTGCGCGACGAGGGTGCGCCGTTCGTGACGGGATTGTGCAGTCGGCTCGGCCGCTGCTGCATCAAACGCCTGGAGTGCGGCGAGGGTGTTTTCGAGCGCGCGACCGAGCCGCCCGAGCGTGAACGCCTTTTCCTGCGCCAGCTCATAGTCGAGCACCGCGGCGGGGCTGTCTTTCCAGATGTTTGCGATCTTGGGCGCAAGTGCGCGCGGCGGTTTGACAGTCATCCCGCAGAAATAATCGTTCAAGCGGCGCTCGACAATTCCTTCTCGATCGCCGCGATCACATGCGGGTCGGTCGGTTCGACTTGCGTGGCGAAGCTCGCCGTCACATGCCCGTCGCGCCCGATCAGGTACTTGTGGAAATTCCAGCGCGGCAGTTCGAGCGGCTTCTCGGCCGCCGCCCATTTGTAGAACGGATGCTGGTGGCCCCCGCGCACCTCGGCCTTGGCGGCGAGCGGGAAACTCACATGATAGCCCTCGTTTGCGGTCTGCTCGATCTCATGAGCGCCGCCGGGTTCCTGTCCGCCGAAGTCGTTTGACGGCACACCGACGATCATCAGGCCGCGCTCGCGATAGCGCGTCCACAATTCCTGCAGGCCGGCGTATTGCGGGGTGTAGCCGCATTGCGACGCGGTGTTCACTACAAGGATGGGTTTCCCGGCGTAGTCCGACAGCTTGATGTCGCCGCCCTTGAGTCCCGCGAATGAAAAAGCATACGCGGTCATGCGGCTCATCCCGGTTTGGGCAAAGGCGGGCACTGCGGCAAACCCTGTCATCAATCCGAATAACCCTCGACGATCGATCATGGCCTGCTTCCCGCAAGAGACCGACCGAAAATAGCCGATCTGCTTGGGAAGGATACGGCTCAAGGCGCTCTGCGTTTCACGACCCGGTGATCCCGCGGTGGACGCAAGTGCGCCGCATTAATGCCGTTTCGCGATGATGCTTTTGCGCAGCGCAAGGCGGCTGTTAAGCCGGGCCGGATCGGTTGGCGTAAATGTCTGCGAGAAAACTCCGGAACGGCGCGATTCTCGCCACGGCTTGCATCGTCGCAGGGGCAGGTGCGCTGTCGGCGCTGTTACGGCAGCCGTCCTCCCACACATTGCCAGTCGTGATCCCGGCCGTGGCGGTCACACAATCGGCGAAGCCGACACCCGCCGCCGACCCTGAGCCCGTGCTCCCGACGACCGAGTCGGTTCCCGCTCCCGTCATGGCAGCACCCGGTCTGCCCTCCGAACCCTCTGCCTCGGCCGTGGCGATATCTCCGCCGCCGGATGCACCTGTGCCGGATCACGAGACCCCCGCCACGGCAGAACCTGACAGTCCCCAAGCGCCGCCCGTGCAAACAGCGGCGCAGTCCCCGGCGGCCGCCACCTCAGAACCGATCGCCTTCCCGCCGGTGCAGCCAATCGGCATCGCGGGCGCAAATGCATCGAACCCGGCGGCGCTCCAGCCTGATGTTGCGCCCACGCGCGCCGCCGAAACGCCGACGCCGGCCGAACGACCCCAGCGGATGGCCCGAAAGCGCGCGGTCCGTCCCGCGCCATACCCGCTGCGGGAATTCCTGGTCTGGCGTCGCTAGGTTGATGCAATTTGGGCCTGGGACGCGCCTGACCTAAAATCCCCCGATGCGTTCCGGCGTTGTCATTTCGGTGGTCAGCCACACTGTACTGGTGGCCGTGGTGCTGTTGGGCGCGCCGAAAATTTTCGACAGTGTTCCGGTCCAAACCGTCGAGGTGGACTTGGTGCCGCAGCCGGATGCGCCGCCCGATCCGGTGCAGGACAAGCCGCCAGACCCGAAGGACGACAAGACGGCACCCTTCAATCCTCTGCCTGAACTCCGCGCCGCCATCGCCACCGCCACAGGCGGCCACCGCAAAACCGCAGCCCGAGCAGCCCCAATCGAGGCAGTCACAGCCGAAACAGCAGCAGCCAAAGCAGCAACAACCCGCACCGGTTCAGCCGCCACCGCCGCAACCCGCAAATGCACCCGAGGAGAAGCCGCCGCAGCCATCGATCTTCGATCCGGCGAATATACCGACCCTGCTCGACCTGCCGAACGCGCCTCAGTTCGGCTTCGACGCGGAAGCGACGACGAAATCGAACCTGACGGACGACGAGAAAACCGCGCTCAAGGCGCACCTGCGGCGATGCTGGAAGCTGCCTGGCGGGATTTCTCCATCGCAGGGCACGCGCGTCGTGATGCGCGTCTATCTCAAGCGCGACGGTGTGCTCGCGGCCGATCCGACCTTGATCGAAGCCAGTGCATCGCGTGACGGCCCGCTGATCATGCAGACGGCCATCCGTGCCTTGAAGGATTGCCAGCCTTACGCGTTTCTGCCGGCGGCCAAATACAAGGAGTGGAAGGTGCTTGATCTGAGCTTTTCGCCCCGCGACATGGCGGGTGGATAGGCCCTGCGATTCGGTCGCAGGCGTGGAAAACGTCCAGCGCGTCCCGAGAATGTACCAGACGATTCAACCGTTTACTCTTGTTTTTGTGCGACGCAGAGCGCTCTTGCTGCACTGCCGCATTTCGCGGATAATTCGACCCGGACAGAGGGGTAGGAACGGCAAAGGCAGAGCAATGAGCACCACCTGGAACACCAAGTATGGAAAGCGCCGGGTACGCCACGACCCCCCAACTCTGGACGAGGCGATTGCCGCGGCGCGCGACCTGACCGACGACACGGAGCAGCAGGTCGAGATCGCGGCCGGCTTGATGGAAGCTGACCCGGAGGAGGTTCGCGCCGCGCTGAAGAAGCTTCCGCTGTCGCGCAAGCCTGCCGCCACGCTCGCCTTCACCAACCGCGGCGGAACCGAGCGGTCCGTGGTGGTGGAGCGCAAGACGCCGCGCCGCGCGCTGCCCGGCCGTCCCGCGGGTCGCTCGTTCGGCTGATTGCTGGCGGGCGTTCCCGCGCCTAGCATTGGCGGCCATGCCGAAGAGCCGCCGATGAAAGCCAACACGCTCGACATCCGTCCGCTGTCCGGTGCGCTCGGGGCCGAGATCCTCGGGGTCGATCTCGGACGCGATCTGGGCGAGGAGACCGTCGCGGCGATCCGTGCCGCCTGGCTCGATCATCTGGTGGTGTTCTTCCGCGACCAGTCGCTTGAGCCTGCGCAGCTCCTGAACGCGGCGCGTCTTTTTGGCGAACCGGTCGAATACCCGTTCGTCAAAGGGCTCGACGGCTTCCCGCAGATCACGCCCGTGATCAAGCTCGAGCACGAGAAGACCAATTTCGGCGGCGCTCTGGCATTCCGACACGGCGTATCTGGAGAAGCCCCCGATGGCGACGATGCTGATCGCGCGCGAAACGCCGTCGCGCGGCGGCGACACCCTGTTTGCCAACATGTATCTCGCCTACGAGACGCTCTCTGAGGGCATGCGCCGCATGCTCGACGGGCTGATCGTGGTGAATTCGTCCGCCAAGGCGGACGTGACGAAAACACGCGAGGACCGCATCAAGGACAGCGGCACGACCGAGGCGAAGAAGGAGTTCGTGGCGGAGCATCCCGTCGTGCGCACGCACCCCGAGACCGGACGCAAGGCGCTCTACGCCAATGGCGGGCACGCGCTGCGCTTCAAGGACATGACGGTGGAGGAAAGTGCGCCGTTGCTCTGCTATCTGTTCCAGCACGCCACGCGTCCGGAATTCACCTGCCGCTTCCGCTGGGAGCCCGGCTCGATCGCGCTGTGGGATAATCGCTGCACCCAGCACAATCCCGTCAACGATTATCATGGCCATCGCCGCGTGATGCATCGCGTGACGCTTGCGGGCGACGTGCCGCGCTAGAGATCATGCTACATAGATCCACGTCATGCCCGACCAGACCAACGTCAAGCCGCGCACCAGGACCAAGCCGAAGGTCGAACGCCCGAAGCTGTGGAAGGTGATCCTGCTCAACGACGACTACACGCCGCGTGAATTCGTCGTCACCGTGCTCAAGCTTGTGTTCCGCATGGGCGAGGAACGGGCGCACGCCGTGATGCTCACCGCACATCGGCGCGGCGCCTGCGTGATCGCGGTCTATACAAAGGATGTCGCCGAGACCAAGGCGAACGAGGCGACCGACCTCGGCAAGAGCAAGGGCTATCCGCTGTTCTTCACCACCGAGCCGGAGGAATAGGCCATTCCCCGCGCCGAATTGTCTGACGCCGAGATGATGCAGCGCGCGATCGCGCTGTCGGTGAAATCGGGCGATGCCGGGGAGTACCCTTACGGGGTGGTGATCTGCCGGGGCGGTGACGTGGTCGCCGAGTTGATCAACCGCGTCGCCCACGACAAGGACGTGACGCGCCATGCCGAGGTGGTGGCGATCTCGTCCGCGCAACAGGCGCTCGACACCGTCAGCCTCGACGATTGCACCATCTATGTGAGCGCCGAGCCCTGTGCCTATTGCTGCTACGCGATCCGCGAAAGCCGTATCGGTCGGGTGGTGTACGGGCTGTCCTCGCCGCACATGGGCGGCGTCTCCAAATGGCCCGTGCTGACCGACCGCGATGTTTCCGACGCGATGCCGGAGGTGTTCGCGGCGCCGCCGCAGATCGTGGCGGGCTTCATGGCGGGCGAGGCGGAGCGCGCGATCCTGAAATCCCATCCGGTCATCGCCGGCGCCATGAAGGCGCGCGGGCTCTTCGTCGTGCGGCCCCAAGCGGAAGTCGGCGCGACGACGCGTGCATCCCGATGGAGCGTCATGAGACTGTTGCGCATCGCGGTGTTCGACCGCTTCGGGCGCTAGCTTGGGTGCGGCATATGCCCGAGCAACCCCATTGCCGGCGGGCTCATCCAGATGCCGATCAGCGCGGCCAGTGAAACAAGCGCGAGGAAGCCGTTCACGGCGATCAGCGCCGCATTGGGTATGCGATTGAGCTGCGGCGAGGGCGGGGGCGGCCCCGGCTCCAGATAGCGCCAGATCGCGGCGCCAAAGCAGAAGATCGAAAACGCGATTAGCACGCTCGCATCCAGGCGCGCGAGCCATAACGGCACGACCCCGGAGAGCAGCGTACTCGCGCCGATGCCGCTTGCGAGCGCGAACAGTCCGGTGCGCACCCACGCGGCATACGTGCGCTCGCCCGCCAGCACGGTGCGGTCGGCGGCCAGGCGTGTCGAAATGTCGGCGCTGGTCTCGATTCGCGCCGCCGAATGCTTGGTCTCGGCAGCGCTGTCGGCGACATCGCGGCTCTGCTGTTCGACGGCGCGGGCGGAACGCTTCACGGCGGTCTCGGTCGACTTGGGCTGTGCGGTTGCCATGTTGGAACAACGCGCGAGCGCGGAACCGGTTCAACCGCGGCTATTTCTTGTCGATCGACAGGCCCTTGGGTCCGATATTGATCTGCACGCCTTCGGGCTGCTTGCGCTCCTGGTAGAGCTGATAGCCGAGCACTGCGACCGCGACGAGCAGCGCGCCGACGACGAGATAGATCATGTTGTTGCGACTCATGCGGACAACTGTAGCAGCGACGTCGCGCGCCTGCGACGCGGGCCCTGAGACGAATGGCGCAGCCGTCCGCATTCTCGCGGCGCATCTCGCCCGAGGCTTTGCGGCAGCCGCGCCCAAAGCCGGAAAGGGCGCGCGGGACGCCGGGTCTCGGGCGGACAGGTTCATGCAATAATGCGCAAACCGGCCCGGCTCGGACCCGCGGGCCTGATCGCCTCGCGGCAATCAGGCGGAGCGATGCTTCTGCAAAAAAGCGCCGCTCGATGTTTCGATAACCGCAAGTCCGCCAATTCTCCGGCGTCCCGCGCGCGGTGTTTGAAGCTTGCTCCGTGCGGCCCCCGGTGGTCTGACCTTTCAGGCGCCCTCGCTTGCGCGAGGCCGCCTTACCACCGCTTCGGAGCAGCGACTGCGTTGCGGCGATGGGTCTCGCCGCCAACGTAGCCACCCAGTGCCCCAGTGACGCGCGGCTGGCGCGCCGGGACCGCACGGCTTGCGCTGCTGCGCGTTGGGTGTACGTCTCGGCACCCCTGCGCAGCCACCGCCGCCTGCTCCCAGCCTCGTGACGTTGGCCGAGACCTCCCTTGGCGGGAGCAGGTTGATGCGGATATAAATCCTAATATGCGGCAAAATTAAGGACAATAAACCGCACGCCGGCGTGATCTTCACGCCGGCGGCTTTCCGTGCTGGCAGCAGGTCAGCCTTCGCGGGTGTTTCCTTCGATCCACTCAAGCACATCGGGACCGAAGCCGATCATCGCGATAATCATTGTAAAACACAGCACCGCGGCAAGGCCGAGCGCAAAGCCACCCAATTTCGCCTCCAGATGGGCGCACGGACAACTCAGCAGCCCGCCGGAAGATTATCAGGCCGGCGCGCGCATGCCGCCCCGATTTGGATACCATCCCCCGAATTCACAGCGGCACGGGCCCGACCAGCCCGCCGGAATAAAGCGGAAAATCAGGAGGATCAGCATGCCGGCTTATGTGATCTCGGAAGTGGAGCCGCGCGACGCTGGGCTGTTCGCCCAGTATCGCATGCTCGCCGGTGCAAGCCTGGAACGCTACGGCGGGCGCTACATCGTGCGTGGCGGCGCCGCCGAGGTGATGGAAGGCGGCCCGCCGGTGAAGACACTGGTGATCGTCGAATTTCCCGACATGGCGCGGGCGCGGGAATGGTACGGCTCGGCGGACTACGCCGCGGCGCTCAAGCTGAGGCGGGCAGGGGCGCTGGAGCGCAGGCTGGTGTTCGTCGAGGGCGTGTAGCCACACCGGCTCGTACTGGCCGGATTCGATCCAGCCGTGAGCGACGTCGCGCCAGGCGATCGTAACGCGTACCGCGATCAGGCGGCGCGGTTCTGCTTCGCGGCCGGGGCCTTTTTCGCTTTTTTCGGTGCGGCCTTCTGGGCTGGCCTGGTCCCCGCGAACGTGGCGAGCACTTCGCGCTCGGCGGCGAGCCAGTGCGCATCGGCGGGGCCGTTCCGGCCGTTGGCGATCCAGAGATGATAGGCCCGCTCGCGGATATGTTGTTCGGTGTCCGTCATGGCTCTCTCCTGCGGTGCAGCAAGAGTGGCGGCGGTATGGTTAATGAGTGGTTAACGCTGTGAGCCAGGAGAGCCCGAAGACGCGCGCGAAGCTCGCCGAGTCATAACCGGCGGCAAGCCAGAGAAAGAACACCACGAAGCCGCCGCGCACCGCCATCGATACCGCGAACATCATCGGCGACTGGTCTTCTTCGATGGCCTGGCCTTCGTCGTAGACGACGCCCTCGCGAAAGCCGCGCACCATCGTCCAGACGATGAACAGGGCGAGACATGCTGTCAGCGCGCGCGCGGCAAGCGGCATGGGAGCCTCAACGAAGAGCGGATTGTGAGGCAGAACGGGTAAAGATTCGGTTGGGCGATAGCGCCGGGGCGGGGCTTCACCGCCGCCGGTATCCGCTATACTGGGGGCGTCAACACAAACGGGAGGCACGCGTGCCGGAAGTCTATGTCCACGCCGTCGAGGGTCGCACCGCAGAGCAGAAGAAGGCGCTGATGCTCGCCATCACCGACGCGATGGTGAAGCATTTCAACGCCGCGGCCAACTCGGTCACCATCACCATCATGGAGGCGCCGAAGGCCGAGAAGATGAAGGGCGGAAAGCTATTCAGCGAGCGGTGAGGACGCGGCGCGGGCGCAACCCGCGCGACCCACTCGCGCCGATGCGCCGGTACAGCGCCAGCCGCTACCTCAAGCTTAGCGCCATGCCGCTCAGGTCGAGGTTCACCATCAACCCGGTCTGGTTGCCGGCCAGATTGAGTACCGCGCCCTTCTGATTGGTGAGCACGATCGCCTGCGGTCCGCGGATCACCGTCGCGCCCGCACCGGCGGCGCCATAGACGCCTTCGATATCCTGCGGGCGGAAAATGTTGCTGGCGCGGCCGCGAAGTTCGGTCTGCGAGCCGCCGAAGGTGAAGCCGTAGCTCATGCCGCCGACCGTGAGCCGGTAGGTGCGGCCGTGGAACGTCAGCGTGCCCTGGCCGACATTACCGCCGATGATCCAGCCGGCTTTCAGGAACGAGATGTGCACGAAGCCGTCGTCGGCGCGCGCGGATGATGCACCGACCGCCAGCATGGCGGCGAGTGCGGCGATGAGTGTGCGAAGTTTAATCATTCGAGTCCCCGGCTGTCCTGCTTTGACGAGATTGATCGGTCCTGATCCGCATGGGCCAGGGACACGGTGGTAAGCCTTATCCCTTGGCCTTCTTCTTTGCGGCCTTCTTTGCCTTCTTCGCGGTCTTCCTCTTGGCCTTTTTCTTTGCGGTCATCTCGGCCATCGACTTGCGCTTGACGTCTTGGCCCTGCGCGCGCTTGTAGGTCTGGATGTCCTTGAACTTGCCTTCCTTGTCGCGCACCGCATAGAGCTTCGTGCCCGTCGATGAGCGCATCGTGGTTCGCGCCATGTGTTTATTCCCTGGTTGGTCAGTTGTTGCGCGAACTCAAGAGCAACCCGTCGTGCTGCCGCAGGTGTTGCACTTCATGCAGGTGCCGTTGCGCACCAGCGTGAAGTTGCCGCATTCGCCGCAGGCTTCGCCTTCGTAACCTTGCGCCTTCGCCTCGGCGCGCTTTTCGGCGGCCGTGTATTTCGCGATCGTCTTGGACTCCGCCCAGGTTTCGAGTGCGGTTGCGGGCGACACGCGCGTCTCAGGCTCGACCTTGAGCGCGGTCGCGCCTTCGGAGCGGTGCGAGGCAAGCGCCGTCACCACCCCCCGGCTCCCGTCGGCGGTCGACCCCCGTTCGGCGGCGGGCGAAGCCACGGCCGAACCGGAAGTCACCGCCGTCAGCTTGTCGGAGCGGGAGCGTGTCAAGCCCTTGGAGAGATACTTGCTGGCGCCGGTCGGCCGGCCTTCTTCCACGCCCTTGCCGAGCGCATCGAAGCCCGACTCGCTCGGATCGACATGCGCGAGGTCGAAGCGCGAGAGGTACGACACCGCAAGCTCGCGGAAGATGTAGTCGAGCATCGAGGTGGCGTACTTGATCGAGTTCGTTGCCCTGCACCGGACCCTGCGGCTCGAAGCGCGTGAACGTGAACGCGTCGACGTATTCCTCGAGCGGTACGCCGTATTGCAGGCCGAGCGACACCGCGATCGCGAAGTTGTTGATGATCGAGCGCAGCGCTGCGCCTTCCTTGTGCATGTCGATGAAGATCTCGCCGAGGCGGCCGTCATCGTATTCGCCGGTGCGCAGATACACCTTGTGGCCGCCGACCACGGCCTTCTGGGTGTAGCCCTTGCGCCGGTCCGGCATGCGCTCGCGCTCGCGCAGGACCGTGATGCGCTCGACGATCTTCTCCACCACGCGTTCGGCGACGTGGCTCGTGCGCGCCGCCATCGGCTTTTCGAGGAATGCCGAAAGGCCGTTTTCCTGCCCGTCGTCCTCGTCCTCCTCGTCGGCGATGAGCTGGGAGGAGAGCGGTTGCGAGAGTTTCGAGCCGTCGCGATAAAGCGCGTTCGCCTTCAGGCCCAGCTTCCAGGAGAGCAGGTAGGCGGACTTGCAGTCCTCCACCGTCGCGTCGTTCGGCATGTTGATGGTCTTGGAGATCGCGCCGGAGACGAACGGCTGCGCCGCCGCCATCATGCGGATGTGGCTATCGACCGAGAGGTAGCGCTTGCCGGTGCGGCCGCACGGGTTGGCGCAGTCGAACACCGGATAATGCTCGGGCTTGAGGTGCGGCGCGCCCTCGATGGTCATCGCGCCGCAGACGTGGATGTTGGCGGCCTCGATCTCGCGCTTGGTGAAGCCCATGTGGGCGAGCACGTCGAAGGAGGGCGACGCGATCACCTCCGGTGCAACGCCGAGCTTGTCGCGCAGCAGCTCCTCGCCGAGCGTCCACTTGTTGAACGCGAACTTGATGTCGAACGCGGTCGGCAGCGCCTTCTCGACCTTGGCGATGGCTTCGTCGTCGAAGCCCTTTGCCTTCAGGGTGGCGTGGTTGATGCCGGGCGCCTGGCCGAGCGAGCCGTGGCCGAGCGCATAGACCTCGATCTCGGCGATGTCGCTTTCCGAGTAGCCGAGCACGCGCAGCGCCGCCGGCACCGCGCGGTTGATGATCTTGAAGTAGCCGCCGCCGGCGAGCTTCTTGAACTTCACCAGCGCGAAGTCCGGCTCGATGCCGGTGGTGTCGCAATCCATCACCAGACCGATGGTGCCGGTCGGCGCGATCACGGTCGATTGCGCGTTACGATAGCCGTGCTGTTCGCCGAGGCTCAGCGCCTTGTCCCAGGCGGACTTGGCATGCGCGATCATCGCGCCGCCGAGCACGCCGAGATCGGTCGCATGGTCGAGCCGCACGGGCGGCTGCGCCACGCGCTCGTAGCCGGTCTTCTCGCCGTAGGCCGCACGGCGGTGATTGCGCATTACGCGCAGCATGTGCTCGCGGTTCTTCTTGAAGCCCGGGAAGGGGCCAAGCTGCGCCGCCATCTCGGCCGAGGTCGCATACGAGATACCGGTCATGATCGCCGAGAGCGCGCCGCAGATCGCGCGGCCCGCATCGGAGTCATACGGGATGCCCGACGACATCAAGAGGCCGCCGATGTTGGCGTAGCCGAGGCCCAGCGTGCGGTACTCGTAGGAGAGCTGTGCGATCTGCTTGCTCGGAAACTGCGCCATCAGCACCGAGATCTCGAGCACGATGGTCCACAGCCGGATGGTGTGCTCGTACGCCGCGACGTCGAACGTGCCGGCCTTCGCGTCGCGATAGGTCAGCAGGTTGATCGAGGCGAGATTGCAGGCCGTGTCGTCGAGGAACATGTACTCCGAGCACGGATTGGTGGCGCGGATCGGCCCGGACGCCGGGCAGGTGTGCCAGTCGTTCACGGTCGTATGGAATTGCAGGCCCGGGATCGGCGCAGGCCCACGCCGCATAGGAGATTTTCTCCCACAGGTCGCGCGCCTTCACGGTCTTGGCGACGCCCTTCCGGTTGCGCCAGGTCAGATCCCAGTCGCCGTCGGCCTCGACGGCTTTGAGGAATTCGTCGGTGACGCGCACCGAGTTGTTCGAGTTCTGGCCCGAGACCGTCAGATAGGCCTCGCTGTCCCAGTCCGTGTCGTAGACGGGGAAATCGATGTCGGTGTAGCCCTGCTTGGCGAACTGGATCACGCGCTTGATGAAGTTGTCGGGCACGTGATTGCGCCGCGCGAGCCTGATCTCGCGCTTGAGCGCCGGGTTCTTCTCCGGCTGGAAACAGTCATCGCCGGAGCCTTCGCAATTCACGCAGGCCTTGAGCACCGCTTTCAGGTGCTTCTGGTTGATCTTCGAGCCAGTGACGAGAGCGGCGACCTTCTGCTCTTCCTTCACCTTCCAGTCGATGAAGGCCTCGATGTCCGGATGATCGGTATCCACGATCACCATTTTCGCCGCGCGGCGCGTGGTGCCGCCCGACTTGATCGCGCCCGCCGCGCGGTCGCCGATCTTGAGGAAGCTCATCAGGCCGGAGGACTTGCCGCCGCCCGCGAGCCGCTCGTTTTCGGCGCGCAGCGAGGAGAAGTTGGTGCCGGTGCCCGAGCCGTACTTGAACAGGCGCGCCTCGCGTACCCACAGGTCCATGATGCCGCCCTCGTTGACGAGGTCGTCGGCGATCGACTGGATGAAGCAGGCGTGCGGCTGCGGGTGCTCGTACGAGGACTTTGCGACTTGGTCAGCTTGCCGGTCTGGTGATCGACGTAATAATGACCCTGGCTCGGTCCATCGATGCCGTAGGCCCAGTGGAGACCGGTGTTGAACCACTGCGGCGAATTCGGCGCGACCATCTGCATCGCCAGCATGTAGCGCTGCTCATCGAAGAAGGCCTGCGCGTCGGCATCGCTATCGAAATAGCCGCCCTTCCAGCCCCAGTAGGTCCAGGTGCCGGCGAGCCGATCGAACACCTGCTTGGCGGAGGCCTCGCCGATGACGCGCTCCTTCTCCGGCAGGACGGCAAGCGCATCCTCGTCGGCGACCGAGCGCCACAGGAACGAGGGAACGGTTTCTTCCTCGACCTTCTTCAGGCGCGCGGGAACGCCGGCCTTGCGGAAATATTTCTGCGCCAGCACATCGGCGGCGACCTGCGACCACGCCACCGGCACCTCGACGTCGTCCGCCTTGAACACGACCGAGCCGTCGGGATTGCGAATCTCGGAAGTCGTCAGCCGGAACTCGATCTCCGCGTAGGGAGACTGACCGTCCTTGGTGAAGTGCCGTTCGATCCGCATTCTTCTGCCCCTTTTGGGCGTCGGAAACTTAAGCGAGAATACCTCGCCAAATATAAGCTGCCGACGCACGTTCCGTTAGGCGCGAGCTGTCCGCTGCGCGCCGTGCTGAACCGGTTTGGCCCGGTGCTCTGTCTGACCCGTCCCCGTCTTCCCGGCACCCGACAGGCACCGGTCCGCTCACGGCGGTTGACCCGCCGCGTCACACTCGGATTCCGCATCCGCCCGAGCCGTCAGCCCCGGCGGCGAGGTTCCAAAAACCCTGTTTGGGAGGTCCGGCGGGGCGACTAAGAACTGGCCTCGTCGAACGCTCCGAACGCTAGGACGACTTCTCGCTGCCGTCAAGCAGTAGCGGTCAAAACTGAATCAAACGCTAAATGTGGTGGGGTGCTGTGAATTCTGGGGATGGGAATCGATCCAGCCCGAGAAGTATCGGAGATTCCGAATGGATTCGGAAGGGGCGTTTGTCACGGTAGGTTCATGATCCTGTAGCCGGGCCGTCACCGGTTCGAAATGGAACCGAAAAAAGGTATTTTGGCACCGTCAGTCGTATCCCGAGTCGCGGCCGGTCAAGAGGGAAAATACGGGGAGCTGGCGCACCCATCGGCGTGCCTGCTGCGGTTGAAATCGCCGAAGTCCGCATGGCCCAACGGCGAATCTCGTTTCGCGCCCTCCGACCGATTCTGCGAGGTCATAAGGCGAAGCAAAAAGCCGGCGAGTGGAAGTAAGGAATTGGTCTCTCCGGGTGATCCGGGGCTGCGTGACCATGGTGCGCGATCAGCTTCGCGCACCTCGCGCTGCGTTCTGTCGCGTCGGTCACTTGCAGGTTCACCACGCCGCCGCGCCTTCACGATCTCCTCGAGCTTCTCGTGCACGCGGTCGACCGGCATGGTGTAGTCGGCACGGATCACGACGCTGCCGATGATCCCGCGCCCTCGCGGGTCCAGTTCTGGACGTGCTTCTCGATGAAGTAGACGAGGGCACGGTGAGGCGGTGCTGGGTTCGCACCGCAGCAATGCATGCTGGACAGGTTTCGGCGGAACTGGCATCACCGCGGGCATCGAAACGGCGCAGCGGCCCCATGAAGATCAAGACCTTCCTCGCGCGCACCTTCACTTGGTGGAACGGCCAGACGTTCGGCACGCAATGGTGGACCGCGCTCTATGGCGAGCGCGTCGGCGAGGACGAATTCGGCAACGTCTATTACCGCACCAAAGGCGGCAAGATCGATCCGGCGCTCGGTTTCGAGCGGCGCTGGGTGATCTATAGCGGCTATGCGGAGGCCTCGCAGATTGGGCCGGCGTGGCACGGCTGGATGCACCACACCGTCGACACGCCGCCGACGGATGAGAAGTACAAGCCGTGGGCTTGGGAAAAGCCGCATCGACCGAATCCGACCGGCACGCCCGCCGCGCAGCGCCCGACCGGCTCGACGCTGGCACAAGGCCGCCGGCCGAAAGCGACCGGCGACTACAAGGCTTGGGTCCCGGGCGCACGAAGCTGAAAAAGCCGCAGCGGAGCCGCGCCGCGCTGCCCTTTGACCGCCGTATTCAGCGTGTTAACCAGCCGCTCCTTCGTCGGGGCGTACAGTTCCCTCAAGACGAATCGCCGGGCACCTGATGGTCCGACCCAAACTGCTGTTGCCGCTGTTGCTGCTCGCCGGCGCGTTCGCGCCGCCGGCCGCCGCGCAATTCGGCACGATATTCGGGGGGCCGCCGCGCCCTCCCGGCGATATTCCTCAGTCGGCTCCGCCCAACACCGACGACCGCTATTTTTCCTCGCGTCCGCAACAGCAGATGTGGACGCGCGACCCGCAGGTGGTGGCGCCCCCGCCGGGCGGCTATTCGCCGCCGCCGCAGCAGGGTTATCCGCCGCCTTCTGGTGGATATCAGCAACCCGGTTATCCAGGGCAGCAGGCGGGACGTCCACCGGGCGGGGTCCAGCAGCAGGATCTGCCGCCCCCGCCGGGAGGGACCGCGGCACAGCCGGATCAGCCTGGCGTCGCGAATCTTCCGGGATTGCCGCCGGGCCAGCGCCAGCCGCGCGGCGCGCCCTCGGGTCAGCCGGGCGATACGCCCGCAACGCCCGCGCCGCCGAACGACGAGGTGGTGATCGGACCGCCGGCGTTGAAGGTTCCGAATACAACGGCAGTGTTCTCCGGCCTCGACAAGATCACTGGACGCATCATCTCGTTCGACGTCGC
This sequence comes from uncultured Alphaproteobacteria bacterium, assembly GCA_963757565.1. GTDB lineage: Bacteria > Pseudomonadota > Alphaproteobacteria > Rhizobiales > Xanthobacteraceae > PALSA-894. Next base: position 2,146,726 of record CAVWSB010000011.1, on the reverse strand, counting down.
GATCGATGAGACGGTGCAGTTCGGCGCGCTGCAGGTCACGCCGCGCGCGTGCTTCACGCGTCCTGCGACCGAGGCGACGAACACCGACGGTTTCATCGAGGTGGACGAGATCACGCTGCAGGGCGAGATCAAACGCGTGTTCACGGGCTGGATGTTCACTGCAAGCCCCGGCCTGCACGCGATCGAGCATCCGATCTACGACGTGTGGCTGAGCGATTGCAAAGGACCGCAGGCGCCGACCGTTGCGGCGCTGCCCGAGCCGGTGCAGCCGCCTCCAGCGCTGCGTCCCGCGCAACAGCCACGGCAACAGCAGCCGCAGGCGGCGAAGAAGCAGCCCGCGCCCGCCTCGGCACAGAACGCGGCTCCGTCGTCGCAGCCCGCGCAGACTTTGCCGCCGCCCCTGCAGATCCGCTAACGCGCGATCGCGAGGCGGACCGCATCGTCAGCACCGAGCGCGCGCGCGAATGCCGAGACATCGCCCGTATCCCTGATCGCGCGTGCGAGCAGGCGGCCGTAGCGTTCCTGCGGCACTTCGGTTGCGCCGAATGTTTTCAGATGATCGGTGAGAAACTGCGTGTCGAGCAGCGTGAAGCCACCGAGACGCAACCGCGCCACCAGATGCACCAGCGCGATCTTGGAGGCGTCGCGCGCGCGGTGAAACATGCTTTCGCCGAAGAACGCGCCGCCGAGACTGACTCCGTAAAGTCCGCCGACCAGCGCCTCGCCGTCATAGACCTCGACGGTGTGGCAATGACCGATCTCGAACAGCCCGCGATAGAGCTTGCGGATCGGCGCGTTGATCCAGGTGCGCGCGCGTTTCGGGCCGGGCTCCGCGCAGCCTTCGATCACGGCGTCGAAATCGCGGTCGCACGCGACGGTGAAGCGCGTTGCCCGCAGCGTGCGAGCGAGCCGTGACGGCACATGAAAGGCATCCAGCGGAATGACGCCGCGCTCCTCGGGATCAATCCAGAACAGCGCCGGATCGTCCGCGTTCTCCGCCATCGGGAAGATGCCGCAGGCGTAGGCCTTGAGCAGCACCTCGGGTGTCAGACCGATCAAAACACTGTCGCGGCTGGCCATGCCCAAGATGTAAGCCATCCGGTTCCGGTCGGGAACCCCGCGCTGCTGCGCTGCGTTATCCCGGTTCCATCGATCAGCGCCGGACAACAGCAATGGACGCCCGTACCCCGGCGCACGAAAAGGAAAAGCACGAGGAGCGCGACCGCGACCAGCGTAGCGCCTTCGAGAAGATGCGCGATACGATCCGCGCGCATCCGTACATCGCGGCCGGAGTCGTTTCTCTCATAATCGTGATCGCGATCGCCGTACTGGTCTGGTGGCTGAACGCGCGCCAGTACGAATCCACCGACGATGCCTTCATCGACGCGCGCACGGTGTCGATCGCCGCACAGGTGAGTGGCGCGATCACCGGCGTCGAGGTGACCGACAATTCCGACGTCGATGCGAATGCCGTCCTGCTGCACATCGACGAGCGCAATTACAGCGCCGCGCTCGAGCAGGCGGAAGCCCAGATCGCGCAGGCGCAGGCGAGCGTCGCGAACTATGGCGCGCAGATCGAGGCGCAGGGCGCGCGGATCGAACAGGCGAAGAAGCAGGTCACCGAGGCGCGGGGTGTGCTCACCTTCGCGCAGCAGGAGAACCAGCGCTACCAGGACCTGCTCAGGACCGGCACCGGCACCGAGCAGCGCGCACAGCAGACGGCCTCTGACTTGCGCCAGCGGCAGGCGGCGCTCGATGCCGCAGAGGCAAACGAAACCGCGGCCGAAAAGCAGGTCGATGTATTGAGCAGCCAGCGCGACGCCGCAGCCGGGCAGGTCAAGCAGGCAGAGGCAATGCGCGATCAGGCGCGCGCCAATCTCGACCGCACCGTCATCAAGGCGCCGGTCGCCGGTCACGTCAGCAAGCTCACCGCCGCCAAGGGTGGCTACGCGCAGACCGGGCAGAGCCTGATGATGTTCGTGCCACGCACGATCTGGGTGACGGCGAATTTCAAGGAGACGCAGCTCAAGCTGATGCGCGTCGGCCAACCGGTCGATCTGGTGGTCGATGCCTTTCCGGACCGCTCCTTCCGCGGCCGTGTCGACAGCATCCAGGCCGGCAGCGGCGCGGCCTTCGCACTGCTTCCGGCGGAGAATGCAACCGGCAATTACGTGAAAGTGGTGCAGCGCGTTCCGGTGAAGATCGTGTTCGACCAGGCGCCCGACGTGCTGCTCGGTCCCGGCATGTCGGTCGTGCCGAGCGTCAAGGTGCGATGAGCGAGGCGGCGCCGCGCGAGGACGAAAGCCGCTCGGCTGCGGGCGTGCGCAATCCGTGGCTGATCGCCGGCGTCGTGTCGATCGCGACCTTCATGCTGGTGCTCGACACCTCGATTGCCAACGTGGCGCTGCGCTACATCGCCGGGAGCCTCGCGGCAGGCGTGGACGAAAGCACCTGGGTCATCACCACCTATCTTGTGGCGAATGCCGTCATCATTCCGGTCAGCGGCTGGCTCGCAAACGTCATCGGCCGCAAGCGCTACTACATGATCTGCGTTGCGGTGTTCACGGTCGCGTCGCTGCTGTGCGGGCTTGCGCCGAACCTTCCGATGCTGATCGTGTTCCGCATCCTGCAGGGGCTCGGCGGCGGTGGGATGGCGCCGAGCGAGCAGGCGATCCTCGCCGATACGTTTCCGCCCGAGAAGCGCGCGCAGGCCTTTGCGCTTTACGGCATCGCGGTCATCGTCGCGCCGACGATCGGGCCGACGCTCGGCGGATGGATCACCGACAATTACTCCTGGAACTGGATCTTCTTCATCAACGTGCCGATCGGATTGATCTCGCTCGGGCTGGTGCACTGGCTGGTCACCGAGCCGCCCGCGCTGGAACGCGAGCGCAAGGAGCGGCTGCGCCACGGGCTGCAGGGTGACTGGGTCGGCATGGCGCTGATTGCGGTGGCGCTTGGCTGCCTCGAAATCGTCCTCGACAAGGGCCAGCGCGAAGACTGGTTTCAATCCGGCTTCATCGTCAGCTTCGCGCTTCTCGCGGTGCTCGCCTTCGCGGTCTTCATTCCGTGGGAGCTGACCCGCAAGGAGCCGGTGGTGGACGTGCGCCTGCTGGGCGGGCGCCAGTTCGGCATGTCGTTCGTGATGATGATGGCGGTGGGCGCGGTGCTGTTCTCCACCATCCAATTGCTGCCGCAGCTTCTGCAGGAGAACTTCCGCTACACCGCGATGCTGTCGGGCCTCGCGCTGATGCCGGGCGGCGTCGCGATGCTGTTTATCATGCCGGTTTCGGGCGCGATCACCGGCCGGGTGCAGCCGAAATATCTGATGGCGTTTGCGATGTGCATGGTCGCGCTCGCGATGTGGCATTCGACATCGCTCTCGCCAAACGCCGACTTCAATTTTTTCGTCTGGATGCGTGTGTTCCAGGTGATGGCGCTGCCGTTCCTGTTCATCCCGATCAGCACCGCGGCCTACGCGGGTCTGCCGCCCGACAAGACCAACCAGGCCTCCGCATTGATCAACGTCGCGCGCAATCTCGGCGGCAGCATCGGCGTATCGGCCGCGACCGCGATGCTGGCGCAGCGGGGCCAGTTCCATCAGAGCAGGCTGGTGGAGCACATTTACCCGTCATCGGAGGCGTTCCAGCAGTTCAGCCAGAACGCGGCGGGCTTCCTGACAGGGCAGGGCGTTGCGACCGCTGACGCCCAAAGCCGTGCGATGGCTCTGCTCGGTCAGCAAATCCAGAATCAGTCTTCGCTGCTCGCGTATGGCGATGTGTTCTGGCTGTTCGCGATCTTCGCGGCCGGCATGGTTCCGCTCGCGCTGACGCTTCGCAGTGTCGATCCGGCCGCGAAACCTGCGCATTGAGTTGAGTTCCAGGTTCCCTCCGTTAACAATTTAATGACTCAAACTTTAGGCAAATCGCGCCCAGCGGGAAACCAATGCGCGCCTCAGGCCTTTTCCTATCGAACTGGGAAGGCTGGAGAGTGCCATGACGAACCGGGAACCTGCCGTGCTGCTGGTCGAGGATGAGCCGCTCCTGAGCGAGCTCATGGCCGAGGCGCTGACCGATCATGGCTTCGCAGTCTATGCCGCACCGGATGCCGGCGATGCGCTCGCTCACCTGCGCTCCGGCGCCAAGATCGACATTCTCTTCACCGACATCGAACTAGGCGAAGGAATGGATGGCGCTGCGCTGGCGCGCGTCGCGCGCGAAATGCGGCCCGAGCTCCCGATCGTCTATGCGTCAGGACGCCGCACGGTGAGCGACATCGGCCCTGTTCCGGGCTCTGCGTTTTTGCCGAAGCCGTACCGGCTCGACGATGTGCGGGCCACGATCGGCCGCCTGATGCGCGCCGCCTGAGCTAGTCCATCCCGCCGCGGGCGAGGTACTGCTCGAGCCAGTGGATGTGATAGTCGCCCTCGATGATCTCCGGCTCGCGCACCAGCGCGCGGAACAAGGGCAGCGTCGTTTCAATCCCGTCCACCACGAACTCGTCGAGCGAGCGGCGCAGCCGCATCAGGCATTCGCCCCGCGTCTTGCCATGCACGATCAGCTTGCCGACCAGTGAGTTGTAATGCGGCGGGATCGTATAGCCCTGATAGACCGCTGAATCGACGCGCACGCCCAGGCCGCCGGGCGGATGGTAGTGCACGATCTTTCCCGGTGAGGGCCGAAACGACACCGGGTTCTCGGCATTGATGCGGCATTCGATCGCGTGACCGTTAAAGCGCACTTCATCCTGCGTGATGGTGAGATCGCCGCCGGCAGCGACCCGGATCTGTTCGAGGATCAAATCGATCTCGGTGATCATTTCGGTCACCGGATGCTCGACCTGGATGCGCGTGTTCATTTCGATGAAATAGAAATTCCCGTCCTCGAACAGGAACTCGACCGTGCCGACGCCGAGATATTTCAGCTCGCGCATTGCGGCTGCGACCGTCGCGCCGATCTCGTCGCGCACGCCGGCATTGAGGGCAGGCGAGGGGCTTTCCTCCCAGATCTTCTGATGGCGGCGCTGCAGCGAGCAGTCGCGCTCGCCGAGGTGAATCGCGTTACCTTTGCCGTCGCCGAGCACCTGGATTTCGATGTGGCGCGGCTTTTCCAGATACTTTTCCAGATAGACCGCATCGTCGCCGAACGCGGCCTTCGCTTCTGCGCGCGCGTTCGAGAGCGCGGATGAAAGCTCGGCCTCGGAGCGCGCGACCTTCATGCCCCGCCCGCCGCCGCCGGCGGCGGCCTTCACCAGAACCGGGAATCCGATATCGCGCGCGATCGCGGTTGCGTCGGCGTCGGAGCCGACGCCGCCTTCAGAGCCCGGCACCACTGGGATGCCGAGGCGCTTGGCGGTGCGCTTCGCCTCGATCTTGTCGCCCATGATGCGGATATGCTCCGCCCGCGGGCCGATGAAGTGGACGTTGTGATCTTCGAGGATTTCGGCGAAGCGCGCGTTCTCCGAAAGGAAGCCGTAGCCCGGATGCACCGCGTCGGCGCCGGTGATCTCGCAGGCGGTAAGCAGCGCAGGAACGTTGAGGTAGCTGTCGCGCGCGGGCGGCGGACCGATGCACACGCTCTCGTCGGCAAGCCGCACATGCATCGCGTCCGCGTCGGCGGTGGAGTGAACCGCCACGGTCGCGATGCCGAGCTCCTTGCAGGCGCGCAGCACCCGGAGCGCGATCTCGCCGCGGTTGGCGATCAGGATCTTGTCGAACATCCAAACTCCACTTCACCTCTCCCCGCTTGCGGGGAGAGGTCGACTTTCGAGCGAAGCGAGGAAGTCGGGTGAGGGGGGCTTGATGCTGTGCGCGATCTCACGAGCCCCTCACCCGGCTCGCATCTTCGATGCTCGCCACCCTCTCCCCGCTCCGGGGGCGAGGGGAAAGAAGACGCTACTCAATAATCAACAGCGGCTCGCCGTATTCGACCGGCTGGCCGTCCTCGAACAGGATCTGCGTCACTGTACCGGCGCGCGGTGCAGGAATCTGGTTCATGGTCTTCATCGCCTCGACGATCAGTAGCGGATCGCCCGCCTTCACGACGCTGCCGACATCGACGAACGGCTTGGCGGTCGGCTCGGACGCCCGGTAGGCGGTGCCGACCATCGGGGAGGGGACGACACCCGGATGCTTGGCGGGATCCATCACCGCCAGCGGAATGACCGCGGGGGCAGGCGCCGCGACCGGGATTTGCGGCACGCCGCCGCCGCTCACCATATGGGTGACGGTCTGGCGTGCGACGCGCACGCGCACGCCCTCGCGTTCCACCTCGATTTCGCCGAGGCCGGTTTCGTCGAGCAGCTTCGCCAACTCGCGGATCAGGTCTTGTTCGCTCAACTCCGTGGCCCGGCTGGAGGGATGGGTCAGTTTTTTGCTTTGGCGCCGATCAGCGACGCGAGGCCCTGGATCGCCAGCGCGTAGCCTTCGACACCGAAGCCGCAGATCACCGCTTTCGCTCCCTTCGAGACATAGGAGAGATGGCGGTATTCCTCACGCTGGTGGATGTTGGTGATATGCACCTCGATGGTCGGGATCGCAACCGCGTTGATCGCGTCGAGGATCGCGATCGAGGTGTGGCTGTAGCCCGCCGGGTTGATCACGACGCCGGCGACCTTGTTCGCCTTCGCCTCGTGGAACCAGTCGACGATCTCGCCCTCGCGATTGGTCTGGCGGAAGTCGACCTCGAGCCCGTGGTGCTTGCCGGTCTTGCGGCAGAGCTTCTCCACGTCGGCGAGCGTCGCGTGGCCGTATTTCTCCGGCTCACGCGTTCCCAGCGAATTCAGGTTCGGGCCGTTGAGAACGTAGATGGTCTTGGCCATTGGACTTATTGGCGCGCCGCCTCGATCTTCTTGCCGAGCGCCTCGAGTCCGACCGCGCCGATCACGACATCGTTGCCGATCACATAGCTCGGCGTGCCGTTGAGGCCGAGCGCCTCGGCGAGCTTCATGCTCTCCGCGATCGTGGCTTTGACCTCGTCGCTCTTCAGGTCCTTGTCCAGCCGCGCCATGTCGAGCCCGACATCCTTGGCGACGGCCATCGCCTTCGCCTTGTCGGCCTGACCGCGACCGCCGAGCAGCTTCTGGTGGAAGTCGAGATATTTCTTGCCGGTCTTGTCCTGCATGCGCACCGCGACGGCGACCTGTGCGGCTTCGACCGAGCCCGGTCCAAGCACCGGGAATTCCTTCAGCACGACCTTCAGCTTGGGGTCCTTCTCCATCAGCGTGGTCATGTCGTTAAGGGCGCGCTTGCAGTAGCCGCAATTGTAATCAAAGAACTCGACGAAGGTGACGTCGCCCTGCGGGTTTCCGAGCACCACCTGGCGCGGCGAATTGAACAGCGCCTCCGTATGGTTCTGGATCGCGGAGCGCGCCTTCTCGGTTTCGGCGACCTGCTGCTTCTTCTCAAGCTCGGCCATCGCCTCCTGCAGCACCTCGGGGTGCGCGAGCAGGTAATCCTTGATGATCTTCTCGATCTCGCCGCGCTGGGCGGACGAGAAGTCCTGCGCGTGGACGGGCGCGGCAAGCCCGAGGGCAAGCGCAAACGCGAGCGGGGCGGCGAGGCGGCGAATCATTGCAGTGGTCCTGTGCTGGCCGGTCCCCTCTGTACGGGACCAAAGGTAAAGTTGGTGCTGCTGAACAGCCCTGGTTTGGGTTCTTTCACGCCGACGATGTCGTCCGCGCGCACCCAGCCGGGCGATCCGGTCGGGAAGCGGGTTTTGGCGCGTGCGGCAAGTTCGCGTGCGGTCTTGTTGTCGCCGCGCGCAAGTGCGGCCTGCGCGGAGGCAAGATCGGCCTCGGCGATTTCGCCCTTCTGGCCGTAGGCCATCGCGAGCTGCGAATAGACCTCCGGCATCTCCGGCTCGCGCTGCATCGCGACGCGCAGCAGCGGGATCGCCTCCTCGGCATTGCGCTTGTCGCTGCTCGCGATCAGCGCCTGCCCGAGCATGACGCGGATCAGCGTGGCGCTCGGCGCGAGCGCGACGGCGCGGCGCAGCGGAGAGACTGCTTCGGCCGGGTGCGCGCCTTCGAGCAGCGCCTGGCCCTTGAGTTCATGGAAATAGGGATTGTTGGGCTGGCTCTGGATCAGCCCGTCGATCTGGGTCAATGCGCTGCCGAGGTTGCTGGTGCGATAGGCCGAGATCGCGCGCGCATAGCGTGCCGGCAGGCTGGTGTCGGTGGGAGGATAGCGGCGCATCACCGTATCCGGCCGATCCAGGAAACCCGAAAGCTTTGCGCGCATCAGGTCGTGGCGCAGTAGCAGTTCGGGCGGATCGGTCTTGTCCCAATATGGGTTCGTCTTCACCAGGTCCTCGAGCATCGCCACGCGTTCTTGCGGCATCGGATGCGTCTGGAGATACGGATCGACCCGGCTCGACACGATCAGGATGTCGTCGGCGAAGCGCTTGAAGGTGGTGTACATCCCCTTCGCGGACTGCTGCGTGGCGTTGAGGAACTTGACGCCGGCGCGATCCGCCGACTCTTCCTGCGCGCGCACATAGGAGAGAAGAGAACGGCGGATCATCTCCTGCGGACCCTGGATCGCGGCCGGCGCGATCTGTCCCATGTTGGCGGCGGTCGAACCGCCGGTCGCCATGCTCCCGGCGAGTGCACCGGCGCCAAGCAGCAGGGCGATGATCGAGGCGGTCTGGGCGTGCGCAAGCTGCTCGCGCATCCGCGACAGGTGTCCGCCCGCCATATGTCCGGTTTCGTGTGCCAGCACGCCGATGATCTCGTTCGGTGTCTTCGCATCGAGGAGCGCACCGACATTGATGAAAATGTGCTGGCCATCCATCACGAAGGCGTTGAAGACGCGCTGGTTGATGAGCACGACCTTGACGTTTTGCTGGGCAAGGCCCGCGACCTTGAGGATCGGCGCCGTATAGTCGCGCATCAGCTGCTCGATCTCCGCATCGCGGATGATCGGCAGGTCGCCGGGTTTCGGTTGGGCGAACGCAGGCTGGCCCGCACACAGAATCGCTGCGGCGGTTGCGACGGCGATCGTGCGCGATGCTGGCATCGCGCGGCGCGCCCTGCTAGGTGTCTCGCCGGCCATCCGGAATCTCAATTCCCGCTGTTACGCCGCAAACTAGGGACCCGGGCGGCTACGGTCAACGCGCGCCGCATCACGCTTCGCGGCGCTGCAAGATGCGCCAAAAGCCCGTTGATTGCGGCATCAGCGAGGCGATCTAACCGGCTGAATCCTCTGGAGAACGTCATGCTCGATACCGCGCGCCGCCTGATCGCGCCGTCCGCGCGCAGCGATGTTCCGCCGTTCATCGTGATGGACGTGATGGCGGCGGCGGCGCGCATCGAGGCGCAGGGCGGGCGTGTCGTGCACATGGAAGTCGGGCAACCGGCTGCGTCCGCGCCGCGCACCGCGATCGCCGCCGCGAAGGCGGCGCTTGATGTGGGCGACATCGGCTACACCCAGGCGCTCGGGATGCCGGGGCTGCGCGCGCGCATTTCGCGCCACTATTCCGATACGCATGGCGTGACCGTGGAGCCGGAGCGCATCGCAGTGACGACCGGTTCCTCGGCAGGGTTCATCCTGGCGTTTCTGTCGCTGTTCGAGCCGGGCGACCGGGTCGCGCTCGCCTCGCCCGGGTATCCGCCGTACCGCCATATCCTCACAGCGCTTGGATGCGAGCCGGTGCTGATCGAGGTGTCGGCCGACTTCGCGCTGGGAGATTTCGGCCGAGCAACTCCTGGCAACGCACCGGCGCACGCCGCTCAAGGGCGTGCTGGTCGCAAGCCCGGCAAATCCGACCGGCACCATGATGCGGCCCGCCGCTCTCGCAGAATTGATCGCCGCGGCGGAAGGCGAGGGCATCCGTTTCATCTCCGACGAGATCTATCACGGGCTCGATTACGCGTTCCCGGCCGCCACCGCGGCGCAGTTCTCCGACCAGGCGGTGATCATCAATTCGTTTTCGAAATACTTCTGCATGACCGGCTGGCGCGTCGGCTGGATGGTGGCGCCGGATGCGCTGGTGCGGCCGGTCGAACGCTTGCAGCAAAACCTCGCGATCTCGGTTCCGACGCTCTCGCAGATCGCGGCGGCGGCGGCCTTCGACGGGCGCGACGAAATGGAGGCCGTGAAGCACGGCTACGAGGAAAACCGGCGCATTCTGGTCGACGGATTGCCCAAGGCGGGGCTTGAGCGGTTTCTCCCCGTCGACGGCGCGTTCTATCTCTACGCCGACATTTCGCGCTTCTCCCGCGACAGCCTCGATTTCGCAAAGCGGATGCTGGAGGAAGCCGGCGTGGCCGCGACCCCGGGCATCGATTTCGATCCGGTGCACGGCAAGGAGTTCGTCCGCTTTTCCTATGCGGGTTCGGCCGCCGACATGCGCGAGGCGGTGGACCGGATCGGGGGCTGGTTGCGTCGGGGCTGAGCGCATCTCAGCCATGTTCCGGTAGGGTTGCGCCTCAGCGCGCCAGGCGCTAAATGCATGCGCCTCACACCATCATCGGCCGCAGGACCGGGCGCAGGGCGTCGGGGTCGTGGACCGGAATCAATGGAGCGGACAGGAATGTGGAGCGGCCCCAAAGGCGCCACTGTGCAAGAGCGCCTTGACCGAGCGACGGAAGCCAAGAAAGCATTGCTCGAACGGTTCAAGAAGCAGCCGGGACCCGGCGACAAGGAATACGAAGAGCGCCAGGCGCAGCTGAAGGCGATCGCCGAGGCGCGCCAACAGCGCGAGGAAGCGCGCGAGCGCCAGAAGGCCGCCGAGGAAGCGGCGCGTCTCGAGGCCGCGCGGGTGAAGGCGCTGGAGGAAGCCGAGACACGCCGCAAGCAGGCGGAGGACGAAGCGCGCAAGACCGCCGAAGAGGCCGCCATCATGGCGCAGCTCAAGGCCGAGGAAGAAGAAAAGCACGCCGCGTTGCTGGCCGAGCAGAAGGCCGCGCGCGATGCCCGTTACGCCGCGCGCAAGGCCGCCAAGAAGGAGCGGCGGCGCGGGTATTGAGCGCAGTCGGACTTCGACAAAAGAGAAAGCCGGGCATGGCGCCCGGCTTTTGTTTCTTCAAGCAGCTCTCAAAATTCCACGTCGAGCTCTTCGACTTCCTCGGGCTCCGACTTCGCGTCCTCGACCCATTCTTCCATGGCCGGCATCGCCATGATAGCGGCGCAGTAGGCGGCGCAATCGGAGTCGAGCTTGACATCGTAGGTGAGAAATCGCGTCGCCACCGGCGCGTACATCGCGTCCGCCATCGTGGGCGTCTTTCCGAACAGGAACGGCCCGCTATATTTGGCGAGACATTCGCGCCAGATCGCGATCACGCGATCGATGTCGGCCTGCACACCGGCCCAGACCTTGAAGCCCGGATAATGCGCGCGCAGATTCATCGGCAGCGCCGAGCGCAGGTTCGAGAAGCCGGAATGCATCTCGCCGCAGATCGAGCGGCAGTGCGCGCGCGCCGCGCGCGGTTCGGGCAGCAGCCCTGCCTCCGGCTTGAGTTCGTTCAAATACTCGGCGATTGCGAGCGTGTCCCACACCTTGATGCCGTCATGCGTGAGGCAGGGCACCAGGAACGAGGGTGAGAGCAGCAGCAGTTCGGCGCGCGCCGACGCATCGTCGAGGCCGGACATCTCGACCTCGCAATCGAGACCGGCCATCCGGCACAGCAGCCAGCCGCGCAGGGACCATGAGCCGTAGTTGCGGCTGTTGATCGACAAAGTGGCTTCGGCCATCGACGCATCCCCCTTGCCGGAACTGCGCTCACGCGCCGGCATACCAACGAATGACCGCGGCAAGACGCGGCCGGACATCATGCCCCGGCAAGGGCAGGTTTTCCACGAATGGCTACCCTGCGGATAATTATCTCGCAGTGCAGCAGAAAATGCACTAGCCTTTTCGCTGCCGGGTAAAGGTTTTTGGGCTGGGGTGCCGCGTCTCGCGGCTTGCGGGTGCATGCTTTATCAGGCGTATCAAGCACATACCGATATCATGGTGCCGGTCCGGAATTGGGCCGGCATGGCGCTCAGCGCCTTCGGGCCGCTCAACGGCTTCTCACCTCCGGCACTGAAAAGTCTCACTGCGGCCTATGAACTGATCGCGCGCGCGGGACTGACCCATGTGCGCCCGCCGTTCGGAATCGACACGGTCACGGTCGGCAACGAGGAGGTCGCGGTCACCGAGGAGGCCGCGCACGTCACGCCGTTCGGCACGTTGCTCCGCTTCAAGAAGGACGTCGACACCGAGCAGCCGCGCGTGCTGCTGGTCGCACCGCTCTCCGGCCATTTCGCGACGCTGCTGCGCAACACGGTGAAGACCATGCTGCCGGAGCACGACGTCTACATCACCGACTGGCACAACGCGCGCGACGCCCCGCTCTCGGCCGGCCGCTTCGGGTTCGACGATTACGCCGAGCACATCATCAAGTTTCTCGAAGTGATCGGGCCCGGCGCGCACATGGTCGCGGTGTGCCAGCCCTGCGTGGCGACGCTGGTCGCCGCAGCCGTGATGGCGCAGACCAACAATCCGGCGCAGCCGCGCTCGATGACCTTGATGGCTGGGCCGATCGATTGCCGCGTCAATCCGACCAAGGTGAATGAGCTTGCGACCTCCAAGCCCATCTCATGGTTCGAGCAGAATCTGCTCGCGACCGTGCCGATGCGCTACCCGGGTGCGTTCCGCAAGGTCTATCCGGGCTTCGTACAACTCGCGGCCTTCATGAGCATGAACATCGATCGGCATGTGAAGGCGCACAAGGAGCTTTACGACAACCTTGTCGCGGGCGACATCGCCAAGGCGGCGCAGACCAAGGCATTTTACGACGAGTATTTCGCGGTGCTCGATCTCGCGGCGGAGTTCTATATCGAGACCGTCAAGATCGTGTTCCAGGACTACTCGCTCGCCAACAGGCGAGCTCAAATTCCGCGGCGAACTGGTCGAGCCGCGGGCGATCAAGCGCACTGCGCTGTTCACGGTCGAGGGCGAGCGGGACGACATCTGCGCAGTGGGCCAGACGCTGGCGGCGCAGGATCTGTGCAGCGGGATCAAGCCTTACCGCAAGCGCCACCACATGCAGCCCGGTGTCGGGCACTACGGCGTGTTTTCCGGCAAGAAGTGGGAAACGCAGATCTATCCGCTGTTGAAGAACACGATCCTGTCGAGCGAATGAGCCGCGCCGTTCAGGCGGCGGCGCGCACTACCGCGCGTGTGGCCTGTGTCCGAAATGGCAGCACGAACGCGCTCACCCCGAGACGCTTGCGAACGAGAACATAGAGCCACGCATTGGCGCCGAGCATCGCCACGTAGCTTCCAATGGCAGCGCCGATAATGCCCAGCGCGGGAATGAGCACGAGGTTCAGCGCGATGTTGGCGATCGCCGCGACCGCATAGACCCGCAGCGTGTCGCGCTGGTGCCCGGTCATGCTGAGCAGGTATTCGACCGGGCCGCTCGCCGCGCGCAGGACGAGTCCGGCAAGCACGACTAGCATCGTCGGGTATCCCGCGCCGAAGTCCGTGCCGAACAGTTCGAGAATGTAGGGGCCGATCAGAGCCAGTGCGCCCGCCGCCAGCAACGAGGGCCAGAACATCAGCTGGATTACGTTCGAGACGAGTTTCTGCAGGTCTTCGCGCGTGCCGGTGCTGTGGATCTCGGCGAACTTCGGGACCGCGAGTGCGATCACCGAGAAGGACACAAACGCGACGAGGCCACCGGTGCGGATGACCGCGAAGTAGACCGCGACGGCGTCGGGATCGAGCAACTTGCCGATCAGCAGCACATCGGTGTTGTCGAGCAGCATCCGGAATCCGTCGATCATCAGGAAGCTGAGCGAGATCGTGAACCAATGGCGCGTGTGGAAGGCGGGCTTGCCCTCCCGGAGATGGCTGCGGACGCCTGAATAGACCAGCACGCCCTGCACCAGAACGGCGACGCCACAGCCGCCGATCAACGCGCAGATCGCGCCGATCGCGTCGGGCTTGCCGCCGGCGAGAACGATGGCGCCGACGCCTGCGACCAGCAGCAAGGGCCGCAGGATATAGTTCGGCACAAAGGCGGTGTTGATCCAGCCGAGTGCGCGCGCGGTCGCCTCGAACTGGTTCAGCAGCGCCCACAGCGGCACGCACAGCATGCCGATGAGCAGCGGCGCAACGTAGTAGGGTGCGATGAGGTCGCGCAACGCCAGGACAAGGCCGGCGCCGATCATGGCGCCGAGCACGCTGAGGCCCGCGACCAGCGCAAAACTCTGCTTCAGGAATCCCGCAAGGCGCCGTTGCTTGCCGCGCGCCAAGTAACTCGCCACGAAGCGGACGGCCGATGTGTTGAAGCCGAACGAGAACGCGATGCCGAGCAGCATCACCACGACCGAGACGTAAGCGTAGATGCCGAAATCACGCGCGCCGAGAACGCGCGCGAGAAAGACCATCGAGACATAGGCGAGCGCGGCCCCGGCCACGCGGATCGCGAACACCTGCACGGCGCTTTTCAGAACCGCATAGATCTGTTCATGCGCGCGGCGCAGGCGTGTGAAGCGACGGGCGATCGCGGGTGGATCGAAGGTGATTGCGGTCGAACTCATTATTCCTACGGCTTTTTTGTCGGGACGAAAACGTCGGCGTCGCCTGTTTTCAGAATTCCAGGATACGTTCCGGTGCGAGCCGGCCGCGCACGAGGTCGGCGAGGGCGAACATGTTACCGAGCATGCGGCCCCTGCGATCGACATAGGGTTCAGGCCGCAACGAGCGCACCGCGTTGACGAGCAGGTTCTTGCCGACGAGCTTTGCCAGATAGGGCGCCGGCACCGTGCCCTTGCGTGCGAGATAAAGCGCGTTCGCGACCTGCGCATAACCGAGGGTGACGCCGCGCACGCGGCCCTTCTTGTGGCCGAGATGAACGCCCCACAGCGCGTCTGCCCGCACCACGCTGCCGTGCTGCTCGACCTGACCGCGGAAATCGTGGTCCTCGAGCCACGCGTAGAGCGGCAGGCGCTCGTCGAATTTGACATCGCGCAGCGCAGAAAACCGGAATGCCATGTTGCAGCCCATGTTGCCGCCGAACGCGAGACTGTCGTGCAGCGCGTCGCTGCGTCGCGGATCGCGATCCCGGATGCGAACCATCGCCTGCGCGACATCGAGCCGGATCCCTTCGGTCATAGCGCCGTCTTCCAAAAGGAAGCCGGTCACGCCGGCGACATCTGGCGAGGTTTCAAAGATCGTCTCCATTTGCTCAAGCCAGAAGCGCGAGGGCACGAAATCGTCGTCGAAAAATGCGATGTAGCGGAAGCGTGATCCCGCAAGCGCGAGTCCGTCGTTTCGCTGATGCGACGAGCCGGTGCGGCCGATGTGGACGGTCAGGTTCGGGCGGCCGAGGTTGAGTTCCGCGGCGTCGTCCGGGCTGGAGGCGATGACGAAGACGTGTGCCGGCGGCCGGGTCTGCTGATCGAGTTGACGGACGAGAGCGGCGATGATGTCGGGCCGGCCGCGCGTTGAGATGATGACGGCGGTGCCGGCCGGCGCGGGCCGTTGACCTGGAACTGCCGCTGTCCCGGTCCGGACACGACGTTCATTCTCATTCCGGAACGATGCGGGGAGCTGATCGTCCAGCGTTGCTTCAATCTGGGACATGGGTGGTGCCTTCTGCCGATCCGGCCTTGCTCAGTGCAAGGGGAGGGCCGAGGGGCCGACGGTAGATTTCCGCCGGTTAATGAATTGCGCGGGGAATGCCGCTGCGCTTTGCTGAAGCCGGAGTTGGTGAATGCAGGTCCCCCGCATCGTTCCGCCGTTGCTGAGCTTCACGGCGGGCTATGTCGACGCCTGCACGTTCCTCGCACTGTTCGGGCTCTACGTGGCGCAGGTGACGGGGAGTTTCGTTACCGTCGGCGCCGGGATCGTCGCACACGAGGACGGCTTTCTCCTGAAGGTGCTGGCGATCCCGGTGTTCTTCGCGGCCGGGGTGCTCACAACCATTCTGGCCGAAGTGCTGGAACGACGCGGCCGCTCGGCACTCTTGTGGACGCTGGTGCTTGAATGCGCGCTGCTTGCCGGGCTGCTGGTGCTCGGGCTTGCCGGACCGTTCGCGCGCGATCCGAGCGCGCCGCTCACGTTGCTGGCCGCGATGCTCGGCCTCTCCGCGATGGGTGTGCAGAGCGCGATGGTGCGGCTGCTGATGCCGGGCGTCGCCTCGACCAACGTGATGACCACGAACACGACGCTGTTTGCCATCGACGCCGGCGAACTGTTGCTCGGCTGGCATGGGCGCCGCAGCGGGGACGCGGCAGCCGCCGCGAAGTTCGCCACGGCACGCGCGCGGCTTGCCGGCCTGATCCCGCTCGGGCTCGGCTTTGTGTCCGGCAGCGTGGCGGGCGCGATCGCCTTCGCGGTGTTCGGAATGCCCTCGCTCGCCGCGATCCTCGCAATCCTGCTCGCTCTTATTGTCTGGGCGGCGCGTCGCGGCTAGCTGAAGATCTTGCCCGGGTTCATCAGGTTGCGCGGATCGAGCGCGCGTTTGAGGTCGCGCATCACCTCGACGGCGCCGCCATGCTCGCGCACCATGAATTCGATCTTGCCGTGACCGATCCCGTGTTCGCCGGTGCAAGTTCCGTCGAGCGCAAGCGCTCGCAGCACCATGCGCTCGTGCAAGGCCTTCGCGCGTGCGAGTTCGCTGGTGCTGTCCGGATCAATCAAGATCAGGGTGTGGAAATTGCCGTCGCCGACATGGCCGACGATCGGCGCGATCAGGTTAGACGATTCGATATCCTGCTTCGTCGCGACGAGGCATTCGGCAAGCCGCGACAGCGGCACGCACACATCGGTGATGAGCGCCTTTGCGCCCGGCCGAAGCCCGAGGCCCGCATAGAGCGTATTGTCGCGCGCGCTCCAGAGCCGGGCGCGCTCCTGCGCATCGCCGGTCCAGCGAAAACCCACGGCGCCGTTGTCGCGCGCGATCTCTTCAGCCGCACGCGCCTGCTCGGCGACGCCAGCGGAGCTGCCGTGAAATTCGAGGAACAGCGTCGGCTGCTCGGTGGCGCCGAGCTTTGCGTAGGCATTCACGCCGCGGATCATCACCTCGTCGAGCAGTTCGAGCCGCGCAACCGGAATGCCGGCCTGGATCATCGTGATGGCGGTGGCAACCGCGCCTTCGAACGAGGAGAACGGGCAGACGGCGGCCGACATGGCTTCGGGATAAGGGTGAAGCCGCAGCGTGATTTCGGTGATCAGACCGAGCGTGCCTTCGGCGCCGACGAAGAGCCGCGTCAGGTCATAGCCTGCCGACGATTTGCGCGCGCGCGAGCCGGTGCGGATGAGGCGTCCGTCGGCGAGCACGACCTCGAGCGCCAGCACATTGTCTTTCATCGTGCCGTAGCGCACCGCCATGGTGCCGGAGGCGCGCGTCGAGGTCATGCCGCCGATCGAGGCATCGGCGCCCGGATCGATCGGGAAGAACAGGCCGGTGTCGCGCAGATGTGCGTTCAGCGCCTTGCGCGTGATGCCGGGCTGCACACGGCAATCCATGTCCTCCGCGTTGACGGCGAGTACGGCGGTCATGCGGGAAAAATCCACACTGACACCGCCATGCAACGGCGTTGCGTTCCCTTCCAGCGACGTGCCTGCGCCATAGCCGGTGAGCGGCACATCGGCCGCGGCGCAGATGCCGACAAGATCGGCGACATCCTGCGTGCTGTCGGGGAAAACCACGGCGTCGGGCGAATGCACCGCGTGATAGGATTCGCCGTGCCCGTGCGCATCGAGGATCGCGGCCGAGGTCGTGACATGCACGCCGAAGCGGGCGCGCAGGGCCTCAATGACGCTGGCCGGGATCAAGGGAGCGCCGTCGCGAGCGCCTTCGCCACATCGGCCGGAGCGGTGACGTGCACCGCTTGCAGACCGCAGGCGCGCGCGCTCGTCACGTTGTCGGCGTTGTCGTCGAAGAACAGGATACGGTCGGCGGGCAGGCCAATTTCGGTGACGACGTGCCGGAATGCCGCGGCATCCGGCTTGCGCAGACGGATCTCGGAGGAGACGAACACCTTGTCGAAGTTCGTCATCACATCCGCGAAGCGCACTGACCAGTGGTCCTGGTGCGCACGGTTGGTATTGGAGAAGCAATAGAGCGGCACGCGCTGGCGTGCGCCGGCAAGCAGAGCGGCGATGCCGGGAATTTCGCCGATGAATATCTCATTCCAGCCGTCGAGAAATTGTGCGTCCGTAAGGTCAATACCAAGCGAATCACGCAACGCGGCGAAATAGGCCGCGTCGCTGAGCGCGCCGGTCTCGTGCTGGCGGTAAGCGGCGTCAGGCGAGAAGCGCGAGCGGACCTGAGCCGCGTCGCACCGCGCATGCTGCGCCCAACGCGCGAACACGCGATTGAAATCGATGTCGATCACGACGCCGCCGAGATCGAACAGCAGCGCGTCCACTGTCGGCGGCATGCGACCTCAATACCGCGTTCGCAGATTCTTCGCGGCTGCGGGCGTGTATTTTTCGATCCGCTCGCGATCGTAGTTCTTGAAGACCAGCAGGAAGCGATAGAAGTGCTTGAACGTCTCGGAGGTAACACCGGCCGGAAAGCTCATCTCGGTTACATCCGCGGTCGGGTTAGCGCGGTATCGCGCGTTCACCACACGGTTCACCGCCTGAAAGATCTTACCCAGCATTTCGAGCAGGTGGGTCGCATGGTATTCGAGGCGGCTGCGCGCCTCGCCATCCATTCCTTCGAAAACGGCGACCATGTCCTGCGCCGTGATCTCGCTGCCGCCGGCAATGCAGAGCGCATGCAGCCGCTCGAGCAGGCTGGGCAAGCGCACCAATTCGTTCCGGACACAATTCGCACCGAACCAGACCAACTCGCTATTGGTCAGCTTGAATGCCACCTCGGTTCCGATATTCGGGCTCCAGAACCCGAACTCGACGGACCTCGCAAGCCAGGCCTCGAACGCCTGCAGGGCTTGGCCCAGACCGGCTTCGTCTGTCTCGGCCGGATGCTGAGCGCAGAGGTGACGCAGGCCGCCGAGCAGAGAAAGGCCCGCGTGTCGCTTGTCGAGTGACGGCGAGGCCGGGTCGGTGCGGATGAAGTCATACAGGCGGAGCAGGAACAGGTCGAACAACGGACGATTGGGGAAAAGCACCTTCTGCTCAGGCACCTCGCCCTCGATCTTGTAGAGATGAGGTCCGACGATCGAGGCCAGCGAACCGTGGGCCTCATGAAGAATAACAATCTCGAGATCGCCGTCCGACTTGATCGATGCGATGTCCACGCAGAGACTCCCGGGCTAGCGCAACGCGGCCGCGATGTTGCCGCCATCAACAGTGGTGACATCGGCGGTGGTCTTGAGCGCCAGTGCCTGCGCGAGAAACGCCTGTGCGACATCGTCGGCGGTGACCTCGCGCTGCAAGAGATTGCCGCTCATATACTCCTTCTCGGATACGCCGCGCGCTTTGGCGCGCGCCGCGATGAAGTCGTCGGTGACGATGCCGGAACGGACGCGATCGGCATTCACGGCGTTGGAGCGGATGCCGTGCGCGCCGTAGTCGAGCGCGTATTGGCGCGAGAGGAACAGCGTCGCGGCTTTGGGCAGACCATAGGGACCGAAGTTCGGGCCCGGATTGATCGCCTGCTTGGATGCGTTGAACAACAGGCACCCGCCGGTGCCCTGCGCCAGCATGATCTTCACTGCGGCCTGCGCGCAGCGCTGGTGGCCGTAGAAGTTCAGTTCGAAACTCTCGCGGATTGTGCCTTCCTCGATCTCGCCGATCCTGCCTTGCGGCGGCGTCGCGCCTGCGTTCGACACGAGAATGTCGAGGCCGCCGAAGGCGTCGACCACCTGCGCAAAGGCCGCCGCGACCGAGGCCGCGTCAGTGACATCGCACTGGATCGCCGTACCGCCGATGACTTTGACTTTCTCTCTAGCCGCGGACTCGTTGACGTCGAGCAGCGCGACTTCCGCACCTGCCGCGGCGAACGCCTTCGCCGTCGCCGCGCCGATCGCGCCGGCCGCGCCGGTCACCGCGACGATCTGGCCGGCAAGGGGCTTGGCCTTTGCGGCACCGAGCTTGGCCTGTTCGAGCGACCAGTACTCCATGTCGAACAGGCTGGCATCGTCGAGCGCTTGAAAGCGTCCGGTTGCTTCCGCATCCGTGATCGTCTCGATCGCGGCTTCGGCCAGGTCTGCGGCGACGCGTGCGTCCTTGGCGGAGCGGCCAAGACCAAAAAGACCGAGGCCCGGGACCAGCACCACGCGCGGCATCGGATCGAGACACTTCTTGATGCCGCCGACCCGCGCGTTGTTACTCTCGAAGTAGGTCTGGTACTTGCCGGCAAAATTCGCGACCGCCGCGCGGAGGTCTTCGGTAAAATCGGTGAGCTTGCCAGTTTGCGGCGCGGGCGCGATCAGCGGCCAGTTCTTTGTGCGGATGGTGTGGTCGGGCGTCACGACGCCGGCCTGGCTGTAACGCGCAAGCTCCGCCCCGTTGACGAAATTCAGGATCGCGTCATTGACCCGGAAGTCGAGGATGAAGCGCGACCATGCGCCTTCGATGTTGTCGTCCTTCAGAGCGCACGCGCCACGGATAATCGGTGCGACATCGGTGCGGTTCGCGATCTGCTGCGGCAATTTAGCGACGGCCATCGTCTTTCGCCCGCGCTTGAGTCGCTCCTCAGCCAGTGTGACGTGTTCGATCATGCGCTCGTAGGCTTCGCGCGCGTCCGCGCCGAACGTGAAGATGCCGTGCTTGTGCAGGATCAGACCTTCGACGGAAGGATCGGCTTCAAATGCATTCGCCGCCGCCTTGGCGAGTGCGAAGCCTGGCATGATGTAGGGCACGTAGCCCATGCGCGCGCCGTAAACGTCGCGGCAGATCGCTTCACCGTCCGGCTGGTCGGTGAGGCTGAGTACCGCGGTCGAATGCGTGTGATCCACGAACGCATGCGGCAGGAAGGCGTGCAGCAGCGTCTCCACCGAAGGATTGGGCGCCGCAGGATCGATCAGGTTGGCGCGCTGTACGCGCACCATGTCTTCGTCGGAAAGCGCATTGCGCCGCCGCAGCTTTTTCAGCGCATCGAGCCGCACGGCGGGCAGGCCCGCGGGCTCTATCGTGCCCATGTCCCAGCCCGAACCCTTCACGCACAACACGTCGACCTCGTCGCCGTTGAGATCGTTCATGCGCAACTTCGCAGACGTGTTGCCGCCGCCATGCAGGACGAGCTTTGGATTCTGGCCGAGCAGGCGCGTGGTGTAGACGCGCAGCGCGAGTTCGCGCGGTACGCCCTCGCGCGCATAGCGGTCGACGGCGGCGTCTGCGTCGCTCGTCGCCCACGCGCTTTTCATCGCCGACCCGAAACTTTATCCGCGCCAATTCCACCAGCCGAAGCGGCGCGGCTTTGCTTCCGCCGCGGGAGTTTCGGCGGCGGCGGGCTCGGGCTCGGAAACGGCCGGCTCGGGCGGGGCAGGCTGCGCGGCCGATGCTGCCTGAACGTCGCTCATTGCACCGGATGAGAACAGGGGCGCCGGCTCGCGCACGGTGGAGCGTCGGCGTGCTGTTTCGGGTGGTGCCTCGACTGGCGGCGCGGCCTCACGTCCGACCGGTTCGAACGGCTCGGGCATCCGCGTGTCGGGTGCGGCCGGCGCTTCGACGGGCCCGCCTAGATCGGCGACCGCATCCGCGACCTCAGGCTCGACGCCGGCCTGCTCGGCCTGCTCATGTGACCCGTGCTGCTCCTGCGGCTCGCTCTGCTCGCCGCCATTCGGCGCGAAGCCGGGTTCGCCCTCGCGGCCACGCCGGTTGCGCCGTCCGCCCCGTCGGCCGCGCCTGCGCCGGCGATGCTCGCTGTCGCCGGCCTGTTCGCCGTTGACGCGTTCCGGACGGCCATCGGCCGAACCCGAAACCTCGGACACCGCATCGTCGCCGTCGTGCGCGACCGGATGTTCGGCCGTGTCGGCGGCGAAGCTCGGCTCGCGCGGTTCGCGGTTCTCGCGCCCGTCCTCCCGGCCCCGGCCACCACGCCCGCGGCGACGGCGTCCGCGCCCGCGGCGTTGCGCGTCATCACCGCCTTCGCGTGCTTCCGTCTCGGAGGGAGCCTCTTCGCGGTCGTCCTCCGATCGACTCGGTTTCGCTGACGGCCTCGGCCTCGTCTTCGCTCTCGTCTTCGGCGATGTCCTCGACGTCATCCGCCTCGTCTTCCTCGACGACGGGTGTCGCGGCGAACGATTGCGCGGCGATGGCCTTCGCAGCCTCGACCGAGTGCACCATCTCGCCTTTCTCGATCAGGAAGGGCTGCGCGGCGCCGACGCTCGCGTCGGCATTGACCGTGATGGCGATCTGGAAACGGCTCTCCAGTTCGCGCAGATGCGCGCGCTTGTGATTGAGCACATAGAGCGCAACCTCGGAGCGGGTGCGCACGATGAGATTATGCGTCGCGCCCTTGAGCAGCATTTCCTCGAGCATGCGCAACAGGTGCAGCGCCACGGACGAAACCGAGCGCACATGCCCGGATCCGCCGCAATGCGGGCACTTGTCGGTCGAGCTTTCCAGCACGCTCGAACGGATGCGCTGGCGCGACATCTCCATCAGGCCGAAATGCGAGATGCGTCCGACCTGGATGCGCGCGCGGTCGTTCTTCAGGCTCTCCTTCAGCCGCCGCTCGACCAGGCGATTGTTGCGGCCCTCATCCATGTCGATGAAGTCGATGACGATCAGCCCCGCGAGGTCGCGCAGGCGAAGCTGCCGGGCGACTTCCTCGGAGGCTTCGAGATTGGTCTTGAGTGCCGTGTCCTCGATGTGGTGCTCGCGTGTCGCGCGCCCCGAGTTCACGTCGATCGCGACCAGCGCTTCGGTCTGGTTCAACACGATATAGCCGCCGGAGCGCAGCTGCACGGTTGACGAGAACATGGCGTCGAGCTGGCTCTCGATGCCGTAGCGCGTGAAGATCGGCTGCGGATCGCGATAGAGCTTCACGTTCTTGGCGTGGCTCGGCATCAGCATACGCATGAAGTCTTTGGCTTCATGGTGGCCGGCGTCGCCTGCGACCAGGATCTCCTCGACGTCCTTATTGTAGAGGTCGCGGATCGAGCGCTTGATCAGCGAGCCTTCCTCGTAGACGAGCGTCGGGGCGGTGGACTTCAGCGTGAGATCGCGCACCGTTTCCCACAGGCGGAGCAGATATTCGAAGTCGCGCTTCACTTCCGTCTTGGTGCGGTTCGCGCCCGCGGTGCGCAGGATCACGCCCATGCCCTCGGGCACTTCGAGGTCCTGCGCGATCTCTTTCAGTTTCTTGCGGTCGAGCGCGTTGGTGATCTTGCGCGAGATGCCGCCCCCGCGCGCGGTGTTCGGCATCAGCACCGAATAGCGGCCGGCGAGCGAGAGGTAGGTGGTCAGCGCCGCGCCCTTGGTGCCGCGCTCTTCCTTCACCACCTGCACCAGCATGATCTGCCGGCGCTTGATCACTTCCTGGATCTTGTAGGAGCGGCGATAGCGCGGCGTGCGCTCCTGCGCTTCCTCCAACGCGTCGGCGCCACCGACCGATTCGACGATCTCTTCCTCTTCGCCGTTCTCCCGTGCCGCGGGCTCCTCGATCTCGGTAATGTTGCCGCCGTTTTCGCCGTGGCTCTCGGCATGTTCATGCTCGCCGTCGCCATTGGAGGGTGCAAGGTCCGGGCTCTCGGTGGTCGGGGAGTCGTCGGTGCTTGCGTGCTCTTCGGCGGTGTCGGATGCGGCCGATGCTTCGTGGTGATGTTCGGCCGTCTCGGCTGGACCTTCGCCGGGTTCGGACGCCTCCGTGGCCGCGGTGGCGTCGTGCGTGTCGGGCTCGTGTGCGTGAGAATCGTCCGCGTGAGGCTCGTGGCCGTCGGCGTGAGCCTCCCCGGATTCGATTGGCGCCTCGGCCTGATGCGTATCGGAATGATCCGCACTCGTTTCGTCACTCGGATGTTGACCCGGTTCGGCCGCGTCTTGTTCGCCATCGATTGGCTGGGTGCGCACCGCATCGCGCCGTGAGTGCTCGCGGCGCGGGCGGCGTCCGCGTCCGCCGCCGCTGGCACGGCGGTCCGCCTCGTCTTCGGCGTCGCGATGGGCGCGCTCTTCCTCGGCGATCAGCGCCTGCCGGTCGGCGACCGGGATTTGGTAGTAATCCGGGTGGATTTCCGAAAACGCCAGGAAGCCGTGGCGGTTGCCACCGTAATCGACGAAGGCGGCCTGAAGCGAAGGCTCTACCCGCGTAACCTTGGCGAGGTAGATGTTGCCGCGCAACTGGCGCCGGCTTGCGGATTCAAAGTCGAATTCCTCGACCCGATTGCCGCGCAGCACCACCACCCGAGTCTCCTCCGGATGGGTGGTGTCGATGAGCATCTTGTTGGCCATTGAACTGTCTCATGACGGCGGGCCCGCGCGCGTCCGCGCCGTGCAAGCACGGTCGGAACAGGGGGCGCGCCGAATTGGGGGTTGAATAAATGGCCTTGGATCGTGCGGGCAGGCGAGATCAACGCCGAAGCGTTGTCTGCAACTCTGACTTGCTCGCCCCGGCGACGCGGTGAGCCCGCGCCTAGTGCCTTGAGCATGATCCTCGACCTGAACTAGCCGGCCACAAACGCAGCCGTGGTTTCTTCGCTGCTGACCGCGGGCGGCAAGCCGCCGTGTTTCCGGATGTCCTTAAAGGGCGTGACCGCAACGCTTGGGGCGCCGTAGCGTCAAGCGAATTGGCCTCGATCGGCCCGCCACCTGTCCGTTCCCGCAGGGAACCGGGGTTTGGGCGGTCGCCGGATGCCCGAACGCGGCAAATCCAAATTCGCAACCGTCAGCGGCACTTACATACGGCGAGGCGGGGGCAATGGCAAGCAAGCTTATCGGACCTGCCCCGATCTGAGCCTATCGGGATGCCTCCGCATTTCGCCCTTAAATCGGGCTTAACCATACCGGCCTAGCGTTATGCGGGGCGAAGGGTTGGCGCATGGCGTTTCGGGTTCGGGTTGCATTGCTGGGGGCAGTGCTACTCGCCGGGCTGATGCCGGCGAGCGCGCAGGAGCGCGCCGCCTTCGCGCGCCCTTATCTCCCGGTTCCGGCCGATCTCTACCCGATTGCAAGCGATGCGCGCCTCGGCGGCGATGCCAGCCGGACGCGCCTGGTGATCGACCTCAGCCGCAAGGTCGAGATCACGGCCTTTACGCTCGCCGACCCCTATCGTGTCGTGCTCGACCTGCCGCAACTCTCGTTCCAGTTCCCGTCCCGCACCGGCACCTACGGGCGCGGACTGATCAACGCCTTCCGTTTCGGGCTCGTGATGCAGGGCGGATCGCGCCTCGTGATCGATACGACGGGCCCGGTGCGGATCGACAAGGCCTTTGTGCTCGATCCGGCCGACGGGCAGCCGGCGCGCCTCGTGCTCGATCTTGTGCCGGTCGATCGAGCGGTCTTCATGCGCGATCTGGCTTTCGACGCGAAGCCACGCCGCGTGCTCGAAACCAAAGCCGCCGCGATCCCGAAGGACAACAGCGGCGACCGCCGTCCGTTGGTGATGGTCGATCCGGGGCATGGCGGGCCCGACACCGGCACGGTCGCTTCGACGGGCGAGATGGAAAAGGCCATCGTGCTCGATTTCGCGCAGGCGTTGGTCGCCAAACTGGAGAAAAGCGGCAAGTACCGCGTTGCGATGACGCGCAGCGACGACCGCTTCGTACCGCTCGGCGAGCGGGTGCGCATGGCGCGCCAGCAAGGCGCCGCGCTGTTCGTGTCGATTCACGCCGATGCGCTGGCCTCGCGTGATGAATCCGATGTGCGCGGCGCGACCGTCTATACGGTGTCGGATACCGCTTCGGACGACGAGGCGGCGCGCCTTGCCGAGGACGAGAACAAGGCTGACGCGATCGCAGGCGTAGATCTCTCCGCCGAGCCCGAGGAGGTCGCCGATATCCTGATCGATCTGACCCAGCGCGAGACCAAGAACTTTTCCGCACATTTCGCCCGCACCATCGTGCGCGAATTGAGGAGCGCCGCGAAGCTGCACAAGCAGCCGCTCAAGTCCGCGGGCTTCAAGGTGCTCAAGGCGCCTGACATCCCCTCGGTTCTGGTGGAACTGGGCTACGTGTCGAACAAACAGGATCTGAAGCTGATGACGACGGAAGCCTGGCGTACGCGCACCGCAGACGCTATGGCGCAGGCCGTGAGCACGTTCTTCGCGACCCGCCTCGCGGGTTCCGGACCGGGTCATGGCTCGAATTGAATCGCGCACGGTGTCTGGTTACGGCCAGCCTCAGTTTGACCATAAAAGCGCGCGACTTCCCTTGCTAAGCAATTTCACGCGGGCGCATATCGTACATGCGCGTCCGGATGACGTATCATCCGGGCGGAACGGGAGATTCGGCGCGGAGCGCTGGGCCGCGGCGAAAGGGACTTGATGAAATTACTGCTGCGATTCTTCGGCTGGATTTTCGCGGTTGGCACCGTGCTGTTTCTCGTCGGCATCGCGGCCGCGGCAGGCTTGTTCTGGCATTATTCCAAGGATCTGCCGGACTACTCGCAGCTTCAGGACTACGAGCCGCCGGTCATGACGCGCGTGCATGCGGGCGACGGCTCACTGCTTGCTGAGTACGCCAGCCAGCGCCGGCTCTATCTGCCGATTCAGGCGATCCCCAAGCTCGTGACCTCCGCCTTCATCGCGGCCGAGGACAAGAATTTCTACGAGCATGGCGGACTAGACTTCCAGGGCATCCTGCGCGCGATGGTCTTCATGGCGCAGAATTACGGCTCCGGCCGCCGCCCGCAGGGCGCCTCCACCATCACGCAGCAGGTGGCCAAGAACTTCCTTCTCACCAATGAGGCGAGCTTCGAACGCAAGATCAAGGAGGCGCTGCTCGCGCTCAAGATCGAGCGGACGTATTCGAAAGAGAAGATCCTCGAGCTCTATCTCAACGAAATCTATCTCGGGCTCGGCGCCTACGGCGTCGCGGCGGCCTCGCTCCTCTATTTCGACAAGTCGGTGCACGAGTTGACCCCGGCGGAGGCGGCTTATCTGGCGGCGCTGCCCGAAGGCCCGAACAACTATCACCCGTTCCGCCAGCGCGAGCGCGCAGTCGAGCGGCGCAACTACGTTCTCGACCGCATGGTCGAGGACGGCTACGTCAAGCGTGAGGAAGGCGAGAAGTCCAAGAAGGAGCCGCTCGCAGTCACGACGCGCCCGACCGGCGCCCACATTTTCGCCGCGGAATATTTCGCCGAGGACGTGCGCCGCGACCTGAACGACCGCTACGGCGAAAAAAAGCTGTATGAGGGCGGGCTGTCGGTGCGCACCACGCTCGATCCGAAATTGCAGGTGATCGCGCGCAAGACCTTTACCGACGGTCTGGTGCGTTTCGACGAAAACCTCGGCTATCGCGGCGCGGTGCAGAAGCTCGACATTTCGGGCGACTGGGGCGTCAAGCTCTCCGAGGTGAAGGCGCTTTCCGACATTGCGCCATTGCGGCTCGCGGTGGTGCTGGAAACCAGCGATCAGTCTGCGCGCATCGGCCTGCAGCCCGGCCGCGATCCGGGTGGCGCCATCGCGAAGGATCGCGAAATCGGCAACATCACGATCGATGGCGTAAAATGGGCGAAGGTTGCGGGCAAGCCCGTTGTGAAGGTGGGCCAAGTTCTCAACCCCGGCGATGTCGTTTACGTCGAGCCGCTTGAGAAGGATTCGGGCAAGTACCGCCTCCATCAGATACCGGAAATCTCCGGCGCGATGGTCGTGATGGACCCCTGGACCGGGCGCGTGCTCGCAATGGTCGGCGGCTTCTCGTTCGATCAGAGCCAGTTCAACCGCGCAACGCAGGCGCTGCGCCAGCCGGGCTCGGCGTTCAAGCCGATCGTTTACGCCGCCGCGCTCGACAACGGCTACACGCCCGCGACCGTCGTGATGGATGCGCCGATCGAGGTCGATCAGGGCGCGGGCGGCGGCGTCTGGAAGCCGGAAAACTATTCGCACAAGTTCTACGGGCCGCAGACGCTGCGCTTCGGCATCGAGCATTCGCGCAACGTGATGACGGTGCGGCTTGCGCAGGACGTCGGCATGCCGCTGATCGCCGAATACGCCAAGCGCTTCGGCGTCTATGACGATCTGCCGACCTATCTGTCGTTCGCGCTCGGCGCGGGCGAGACCACCGTGATGCGCATGGTCACGGCCTATTCGATGTTCGCGAACGGCGGCAAGCGCATCAAGCCGACGCTGATCGACCGCATTCAGGATCGCTACGGCCACACCATCTTCCGCCACGACCAGCGAGAATGCCGCGGATGCGACGCCGACAAATGGACGAACCAGGCCGAGCCGACACTGGTGGATCGGCGCGAGCAGGTGCTCGATCCGATGACCGCCTATCAGATCACCTCGATGATGGAGGGCGTGGTCCAGCGCGGCACGGCGGCAGGCGCTGGCTTCACCAAGGAGATCGGCAAGCCGATCGCGGGCAAGACCGGGACGACGAACGACGAAAAGGACGTCTGGTTCGTCGGCTTCTCGCCCGACCTCGTGGTCGGCGTTTATCTCGGTTACGACAAGCCGCGCCATATCGCGCGCGGTGCGTCCGGCGGCCACACCGCGGCGCCGATCGTGAAGGACTTCATGAAACTGGCGCTCGCCGACAAGCCGGCAGTGCCGTTCCGCGTGCCCCCCGGCATCAAGCTGATCCGTATCGATCCCAAGTCGGGCATGCGCATCGCGGCGGGCTCGCCCGGCGGGTTGCTCGAAGCCTTCAAGCCCGGCACCGCGCCGCCCGACAGTTATTCGATCGTCGGCTATCAGGACGGAACGGATATCGGCGGCCCGCGCCCTGTGTCGGCATCGCCCGAGGCCGACCGCGCGGTCGGCCGCGGCGGCGGCCTCTGGTAGCGCGGCGGGTTTCCCGACTTTGAGAATTGATACGGCCGGGCCTTTCCCGGCCGTTCTTGTCTGACGTTTCCCCGCATCAAGCCGGGCGCTCTGGCGTGACAGTCGATCACCTGCTCTTCATCGTGATGTCGCTGATCTGGGGCGCGACGTGGATCGCCACCAAGGCGGGCCTCGCCGCGGTGCCGCCGTTTTTCTTCGGCGCCGCGCGCTACATTCTCGTCTCCGCCGTGCTGGCGCTCGTGGTGCGCGATCTGCCAGCGGTTTTCCGCGGGCGGGCGCTGCGCGTCATTGGCACCGGCCTGCTGACGGTGGTCGGTTGTTACGCCGGCATCTACTGGGGCATGCAATATGTCGCTTCCGGTGTCTCGGGCGTGGTCAACATGTCGATGAACCCGGTATGCCTGTTCGGACTTGCGATCCTGCTCGGCCAGGAAAAGCCGACATGGCGTCACGCGCTCGCGCTCGTGCTTGGCATCGGCGGTCTCGTGCTGCTGTTTTCCGGCAAGGCGACCGCAAGTGGCAACGATATGGAACTATGGGGCGCGCTCGCGCTCGATCGCTGGCGCGCTGTCCTATTGTCTCGGCTCGGTGCTGTCGCGTCCGCTGCTCGATGAGGTAACGCCGCTGCAACTGACCGCCGCGCAGGGACTGGTCGGCGCGGTCGGGCTCACCGCACTGTCGCTTGCCGCCGAGCCGGTTTCGGGCGCGACCGTGATGGCGCTGCTGCATCCGGAGCCGTTCGCCGGCGTGCTGTTTCTGGTCATCTGCGGGACATTCATCGCCTACACGATTTTCCTCAGGCTCGTGCGCGATTGGGGCGCGCCACGCGCCGGGCTTTATTCGTTTGTCTCGCCCGTCGTGGCGCTGATCCTCGGCGCGCTGGTCTATGCCGAGCCGCTGACCTGGCGCGAGGCGGGCGGGGCGGCGATCATGTTGCTCGCCGCCTGGATTGCGCTGACGCGGCGCGCCGTGCCCGAGCCACCGCCCGCGTAGCGGGACTCTGCCACCATGGTCGGTATCATGGCCACGTCAGTTCTGGAGTCACTCGATGCCTTCGCCCGCCGGACCATCGCTCTCGACGCTCGAGACGCCGCGCTTGCTGCTCGATCGCGATCGCCTCGAACGAAACTGCGCCGCGATGCGGGAGCGCTGTCGCGCGCTCGGTGTTGGGCTGCGCCCGCACCTGAAGACTGCGAAATCCGTCGAGGTCGCGCGTATAGCAGCCGAGGGCAGTATCACCGTCTCAACCTTGAAGGAGGCCGAGCATTTCGCGGCGGCGGGGTATCGCGACGTTCTCTATGCGGCGACCATCGTGCCGAACAAGTTCGCGCGTGCGGCGCGGATCATGGAGAGCGGCACGGACCTGATCCTTGTTACGGATTCGATCGATGTGGCGGCCGCAGCCAAGCGATTTGCCGCCGAACGCGGCATCACGTTGTCGTTCCTGATCGAGATCGATTGCGGCGAACATCGCAGCGGCTTGCCGGCCGGCGATCCGCAGGTCGTGACCCTCGCACGGGCGATCGCGCGGGGGCCGGGCCTTCGCCTGCGCGGTGTGATGACCCATGCGGGCCATTCCTATGGAACGGCCGATCCTGAGAAGGTGCCGACCATCGCGGCGGCCGAGCGCGACGCCGCGGTCCTCGCCGCGACCGCGATCCGCAATGCGGGGCTCGCGTGCGAGATCGTGAGTGTGGGCTCGACGCCAACCGTCCTGCATGCTGGTCACCTGCAAGGCGTGACCGAAGTACGTGCCGGCATCTACATGGTCTGGGACCTCGCCCAGCTCTCGCGCCACATGTGCCGGATCGAGGAGATCGCGGTGTCGGTGCTTGCATCCGTCATCGGGCATAACCGCGCGGGCCGCGCGATCATCCTCGATGCGGGTGCGCTCGCGCTTTCCAAGGACGTCGGCGCAAACACGCACCTGCCGGATGCAGGCTACGGCTATGTGTGCGACGCGCGCACGCTGCAACGCCTCGGCACTCTCTCGGTGAACGGCGTGCATCAGGAGCACGGCACCGTCAGCATTGACGACGAGGCGTGGTTCGATCAACTCCCCGTCGGCAGTCTCGTGCGCGTACTGCCGAACCACGCCTGCATCACCAGTGCGGCCTATGAGGCATTCGAGGTGGTGCAGGGCGAGACCGTGGTGGCGCGCTTTCCGCGCGTCAACGGCTGGTGACGCGCTCCCAGGTCAGGCGGCGTACGCTCATCGTGCCGTCGGTCGGATCGGGCGAGGGCGGTGGCGACAGGGTGAGGCGTTGCCCTCGAGCGTCACGCTGCGCCGTTGCTCCGTGCCGGTGAAGCTCTGGTTCCAGGAAATGTCGTAGTGATGGAGGACGTGGTTATCCCGGCATTCGAAGGTGCCGCCGTAGGCGATCATGCTCCGGATCAGCGCCTCGGCCTCGGCGGCGTTCGCGAACTTGCCGGCCGGCGTCTTACGCCCCTCACGCGTGATCAGCGCCAGCATTCGGCCGTCTGCCATGTAGTGCAGGTAGCCCGCAGGATTGTCGCCGAGATATGCGGTTTTCGCGCCCGAGGGAACTTCCTCGCGCTCGGCCGCAACCAGCCGCCAGCTTCCGAGCAGTGCACCACGCAGCTTGTCGTCGGACGGTCCGGCCATTAGGTTCCCCCTCGCGAATCTCATTCGAGTACCGTCATGCGCGCCGAAATCCAAGCCATTGTCGATGACATCAAGCAGTCCGTGGGACTGCTGAGGAGGCATCTTTGACTTCGACAAGGCGCGCCGACGACTGGATGAGCTGAACGCTCAGGCCGAAGACCCGAACTTCTGGAACGACAGCCAACGTGCGCAGCGCCTGATGCAGGAGCGCGGCGCGCTCGAAGATCAACTGACCGCAATCGGCCGGATCGAGCGCGAGATCGATGACAATGTCGGCTTGATCGAACTCGGCGATGCCGAGAAAGATCAATCCGTCGTCACCGAGGCTGAGGAGGCATTGCGCCGCCTCAAGGCAGAAGTTGCGCGCCGCGAGAGCGAGGCGTTGCTCTCCGGCGAAGCAAACTCAAACGACAGTTATCTGGAGGTTCACGCTGGCGCTGGCGGCACCGAAAGCCAGGACTGGGCCGGAATGCTGTTGCGCATGTACACGCGCTGGGCCGAACAGCACGGCTACAAGATCGAATATCTGGAAGAAAGCCAGGGCGAGGAGGCCGGCATCAAGTCGGCCACGATCAAGGTGAACGGCCGCAACGCCTATGGCTGGCTCAAGAGCGAGACCGGCGTGCACCGGCTCGTGCGTATCTCGCCTTACGATTCAAATGCGCGCCGGCACACATCGTTTGCAAGCGTCGATGTCTATCCGGTCATCGACGACACTATCAAAATCGACATTCCGGAATCCGAGGTGCGCGTCGACACGATGCGGGCGAGCGGGGCCGGCGGCCAGCACGTCAACAAGACCGAAGTCGGCGATCCGGCTGACGCATATTCCGACCGGCATCATGGTCTATTCGCAGACCGACCGTTCGCAACATCGCAACCGCGCGATCGCGTGGGACATGCTGCGCGCCCGCATGTATGAAGCGGAACTGAAGCGTCGCGAGGACGCCGCCTATGCCGAGCATTCCGCCAAGTCGGACATTGGCTGGGGGCACCAGATCCGCTCGTACGTGCTGCAACCCTATCAGATGGTGAAGGACCTGCGCACCGGCCGCCAGACGTCGAACACGGGCGGGGTGCTCGACGGCGATCTCGATGAGTTCATGGAAGCGGCACTTGCCCAGAAGGCATTTGGCGGCGGCCCGGACCAGGTCGAGGACGTCGAGTAAGAACTACAGCACGCCGCCAAGCCGCACGCCCGCGCGCAGGAATTTCTGCGGATCGACGGGATCGCCGTCGACGCGGGTTTCGTAGTGCAGGTGCGGGCCGGTCGATCGGCCGGTACTGCCGACGCGACCGACAGTCTGCCCCGTCTTGATCTGCTGCCCGATTTCGACGTCGATCGCCGAGAGGTGCGCGTAACGCGTGGCAAATCCGTTGCCGTGATCGACCTCGACCATCTTGCCGTAGCCGCCGTTCACACCGGCGATCGTGACGACACCGGCCGCCGTCGCGCGCGCCGGATCGCCGATGTCGGCGCGGATATCGAGCCCGGTGTGCATCGCGGGTCCGCGCAGGAACGGATCGGGACGCACGCCGAAACCGGACGTCCATTCGAGTTCACCGGTCATCGGCTTGCGGATCGGCACCGCGCCGAGCGTTTTGGTCAGCCGGTCGACCTGACCGCGTGCGAGTTTGACGCGATAGATCTGGCGATCGAAAGCCGAAAGGCTCGCGGTATTCGCCGGCACATAGGGTCCGCCCGTCCCGCGGGGGGAGCCGGCCGGTGCAACCTTGTCCATGTCCATGCCGAGATCGGCAAGGATGCCACGCATGCGCTTGGCCTTGGCGTCGTAGCTCTCTTCCAGCGTGTTGAGCGTTCTGACCTGATCGGCGTCGAAGCGGTCGAGCGCGACCTGCAGACGCGCGATCCCGCCCTCGAGGCCGGCGGCGCTCGGTGCTGCGCCGAACTGCGCGGACGCACCCGACGGCACACGCGACTCAAGTTTTGCTTCGCGTTCCGGCGGCGGTACCAGAATGACGGTATCGTTGATGGGCGACGGCTTCGGCGTACTTTGCGGCGTCAGCATGGTGGCACCGCTGCGCGGCGGAGCCTTGATCGAGCCGGTCGTTTCGACTGTGAGGCCGTTGAGCGCCGACGAGCGCTGCTCCAGCGTCGCCTGCCGGCGCGCCATCTGTTCAAGCTTGTTCTCGACCTGCTCCTGATCGAGCAATTGCCGGCTCGCGAGCCGGTCGACCTGGCTGCGCAGATCGGCAATCCGGTCCTCGTAGGCGTATTGCATGTGTGCCTGACGGGCGAGGAGGCCGGTCAGGACATCATCGCGAAACGCAAAGTAGGTCGCCGTCACGGCGGACCATCCAGCCATGACGACAAGCGTGCCGACGATGGTCCAGAACGCCACCGGCCCGACGCGCACTTGCCGGCCGCCATGCCCGAGCGTCCATTCGCTTTTGGCGTGGAGCGGGTGATGGCTGACAGCCCGCTGCTGCGGGCGGCCACGGCCGTTATGGCCGTGGGCATAACTATGGACAGCCGACGGATGTGACATCGAAACTCCCGCCCGGCCCGACGGGTCGGGCCAGCACATGGGAGCGATTTCACCGCGTCATGGTTAATATTCCGCGAAGGATAGAATTGCAGTCGATCCGTTAACCACTTGGTAACCATACTCGCGCGCAAGTCGTGCTGATTGTCCGCTTCAGGCGCGCACGAATGATGCAGATCTCGGCTTTTCGATCAGAGCGCCTCGGCGGCCTCGAGGACGGCCTCGGCGTGGCCATCGACTTTGACGTTTTCCCACACCCGCGCGATGCGTCCATCAGGGCCGATCAGGAGGGTCGTGCGGCGAACCCCCATGAACTTGCGGCCGTACATCGACTTCTCGCCCCAAACGCCATAGGCGGTCAGCATTTTTTTGGTCTCGTCCGAGGCAAGCGCGATGCTCAGTCCGTGCTTGTCGCGGAACTTGTCCTGCGCCTTGATCGGGTCAGCGGATACACCGACGATGTCGGTATTGGCTTTTGCAAACGCGCGCCTGAGCGCGTTGAACGCAATGGCTTCCTTGGTGCAGCCGGGCGTGTCCGCCTTGGGATAGAAATACAGGACCAGTTTGCGATCCTTGAAGTCGGCAAGCGACAGCGTTCCGCCGCCGTCGCGCGGCAGCGTGAAGCCGGGAGCTTTTGCGCCAATCGCGGGGACCATGTGCCTTCCTTTCGACGCTTTCACAGGGTCAATCTGACGAGGGACAAGGCGCCGGTAAAGGGCTGGCGGCACAGGGGCATTCCGTGCGAATCCGGGCCCGCAGGCCCGGCCGCCGATGCGCCAGATTCGAGGGAGCGGGGCCTCGAATGCGAGGGGATGTCCGTTAAGGCATGACGGGGTTTTTGAATTCGGCAGCCGCTGCAGCGCGCGAGGCCTGGTCGGCCCTGACGTTGCACGGCCGTGAACTCGCCGAGCGCGCGGCCGATCGCCTGCGCCCGGAGCACGATTTCTATCGCCCGCACCTGACGCGTCGGCGCAGGCCGTTCGCCCGAAAATGCCTGATCGGTGGCGGCGCGTTCTCGCTTGCCGTGGCGGTGATCGCCGGCGTTCTGTGGTGGCAGCTTTCGTCTGGTCCGATTGCGATCGATTTCGTCACGCCTTGGCTCAAATCCGCCATCGAGGCGCGGCTCGGCGGCAATCACCGGGTCGAGGTCGGCGGAACGGTGCTGGAGTACGACGAGGTCGGCCGTTCTGCGCTGCGATTGCGCGATATCGTGGTGCGCGACGTTCAGGGAACGGTGATCGCCAGTGCGCCAAAGGCCGAGGTCGGGATTTCTTCGCTCGGCCTGCTGACCGGCAATGTGCAGACCGAGCGGTTGAGCCTGATCGGCGCCGAGATGGCGTTGCGCATCGAACCGAACGGGCAGGTCAATATCCTGGCGGGCGCCGCCAAGCCCGCGCTCGCCGTCAATCCGGGCGTCACGAACTCCATCGGAACCGCGTCCGGCGCCGTCCCTTCCGCGAACGCCGCAAGCCTTCCGCCGGTCGAGGTCGCCGACGATCCGATGACGGCGATCCTCGCCTGGATCGACAAGCTCAACTCTCTCGGGCTCGATGGCGGCACGCTCTCCGAGATCGGGTTGAAGGATTGCACGCTCGCCGTCGAAGACCAGCGCAACGGAAAGCACTGGAGCTTCGAGCACATCAATCTCAGCCTCACGCGGCCGCCGGAAGGCGGTATCGCCTTCGCGGTGAATTCGACCGGCGCGGACGGTTTGTGGTCGCTCACCGCGACCGTGACGCCCAAGCCGGATGGCCGGCGCACCATCGAAACCGTCATCCGCGACGTCTCTCCGAAAGACCTGATGCTGGCGTTGCGGATTCCGGAAGGACACTTCTTCGCCGACGTTCCGCTCTCCGCCGTCATCCGCTCCGAAATCGAGCGCGATGGCACGCTACAGGTGCTCGAAGGGCGCGTTCTGGCCGGGGCCGGCGATTTCGGGTCGCGCGGCGATGCCGACAGCCGCGTTCACCTTGACGAAGCGCAAGTCAATCTGCGCTGGAATCCTGCGACCCACACGTTGCAGATGCCGATCGAGGCGCAATCCGGTCCGAGCCGGGTCAATCTCGTCGCCCAGCTGGAAGTGCCCGATCAATCCGGCAAGGCTTGGACTCTCGCCATTCCGCGCGGCGTGATTGTTCTCGCGTCGGCAGACCGCTCGAGCGATCCGCCGCTGATCATCGATCGCGTTGCGGTGCGGGCGCGCCTCGATCTGTCTCGGCATGCCTTCGAGATCGATCAGGCCGATCTCGGCGGCATGGCAGGCGGCTTCGCGCTATCCGGCGGGATCGATTTCTCAACCGCGGATCCGCGGCTTCAGATCGGCGTCGCGGGTACGCGCATGACGGTCTCGGCATTCAAGCGCCTGTGGCCCGCGATGGTCACGCCGCGGTTGCGCTCCTGGGTGGTTGAGCGCATCAGCGGTGGAACGGTCGAGCGCGTGGTGGTCGCCACAAACGCGCCGCTCTCGACACTCGAACCGGGCGGGCCGCCGCTGCCGGACGATGGGCTTTCGATCGATCTTGTCACGACCGGCAATTCGGTACGCGCCGTGGATAATCTTCCGGTGTTGCGCGATGCCGATCTGTTGACGCGGGTGCAGGGACGCACCGCGACCGTGAAGGTCGGACGCGCGACCGTCGACCTTCCGTCGGGACGCAAGATAACCCTGACCAACGGTGTCTTCGAGGTGCCGGATACCCATCCGAAGCCATCGCCCGCGCGCACGCGCTTCCGCGCCGAGGGGACCGCCGACGCGGCGGCGGAACTGCTCTCGCTCGACCGGCTGCGTGATGCTTCGAACGTCGCGCTCGATCCGGCAACGACGAAAGGAAATTTCGTCGCGCAGGTTGCGCTCGACTACACGCTGACTGGCGAATTGACCAAGGACAATCTCAACTACGTGGTCGACGCGGACATCACCAACTTCTCGGCCGAGAAATGGGTTCGCGGTCAGAAGGTGGAGGCCGCAGCGCTCAAGTTGATGGCGAACTCGCAAGGCTTCTACACCAAGGGCGACGTGAAGATCGGCGGGCTGCCGGCGACCGTCGATTACCGCAAGCCGACCGGCGATACCGACGCCGAAGTTCGCATCCAGGCGGTGCTCGACGATGCTGGCCGGGCGCGCCTCGGCCTGGGGCTTGGCGACACGCTCTCCGGTCCGGTGCCCTTCAAATTGCAGGGCCGGGTCGCGTCCTCCACCGACAAGGAGAGCCGCTACCAGGTCGAGGCGGACCTCAAGGACAGCAAGATCAGCGAACTGCTGCCTGGATGGTGGAAGGCGGCCGGTCGCGCGTCGCGCGTCACCTTCACGGTCATCGACAAGCCGCAGGTCATGCGTTTCGACGACATCGTGATCGAGGGGCAGGGCACCCTCGTGAAGGGCATGATCGAACTCGACCAGAACGGCGAGATATCGATTGCGAGCTTCCCGTCTTTCGCTCTGTCCGATGGCGACAAGGCGACGCTGCGCGCTGACCGCGCGTCGGACGGTACGCTGAAAGTCACCATGCGCGGCGACCTCTTCGACGGCCGCGGCTTCATCAAATCCGCCACATCCGGTCCTTCGGGGGAAAAGGGCAAGCAGGCGAGCCGCGACTTCGATCTCGATATCAAGCTTGGCACCGTCACAGGGTACAATCTGGAGGTGCTGCGCAACATCGAGCTGCGAATGTCACGACGCAACGGCCATATCCGCAACTTCGGGATGGCTGCCCGGCTCGGCAGTTCCGCGCTCAGCGGCGACCTGCGCGCCTATCCGGGGGGGCGCCAGGTGATCTATCTGGAATCGAACGACGCCGGTGCTCTGCTGCGCTTTACCGACATGTATTCGCGTGTGATCGGCGGGCAGATGTGGCTGGCGATGGACCCGCCCACCGCGGACGGAATGCAGCAGGATGGCGTCATCAACGTGCGCGACTTTTCGATCCGCGGTGAATTGGAGTTGCAGCGCGTCGCCGCGAACGGAAGCTCGGACCGGGCAGACCAGCAGTTCGGCGCCGGCGTGAGTTTCTCACGCATGCGCGCCGAGTTCACGAAGCGGCCGGGCAAGCTTTCGATACGCGAAGGCGTGGTTTGGGGCCCGGCGATCGGCGCGACGCTGGAGGGGAATTTCGACTACGCACATGACGACGTGCGCCTGCGCGGCACGTTCATCCCGGCCTATATCCTGAACAACTTCCTCGCGCGCTTTCCGATCGTCGGTACAATTCTCGGCGGCGGTCAGAACGAAGGGATCTTCGGCATGACCTATGAGGTCGTCGGTCCGCCCGGCAATGCAACGCTGCGCGTCATGCCGATGTCGATGTTCGCGCCCGGGATTTTCCGCAAGGTGTTCGAATTCCGCGGCGCCGACAACGATCGCAATTCGGTTCCGCCGAATTCCTCGCCGACCCGCTAGAGCGGCGCGGCCGTTACACCGGCTTGATCAGCACATGCTTCTTGCGGCCGAACGACAGCTTGATCACGCCTTCGGGCGCCAGGTCCTTGATGCTGAGTAACATCTTCTCGTCGGTCACGGCGGCGTCGTTCACCTTCAGACCACCGCCCTTGATCTGACGGCGCGCCTCGCCGTTCGAGGCCACCAGGCCGGTCCTGTCGGCGAACGCGCTGAGCACGCCGATCCCTTTTTCCAATTCCGCGCGTGGCACCTCGACCGTCGGCAGGTCTGCCGCGACCGCGCCTTCCTCGAACGTCGTGCGCGCGGTGTCGGCAGCCTGATCGGCGGCGGCGCGCCCGTGCAGCAGTGCGGTCGCCTCGGTGGCGAGCACCTTCTTCGCCTCGTTGATCTCCTGGCCTTTCAGCGCGGCGAGCTTGGCGATTTCGGACAGCGGCATCGTGGTGAACAACTTGAGGAAGCGCTCGACGTCGCCGTCCTCGGTGTTGCGCCAGAACTGCCAGTAGTCATAGACCGGCAGCATGTCGGCGTTCAGCCATACGGCGCCTGCCGCCGTCTTGCCCATCTTGGCGCCCGACGATGTGGTGAGCAGCGGACAGGTCAGCGCGTAGAGCTGATGCGTTCCCATCCGGCGGCCGAGGTCGATGCCGTTGACGATGTTGCCCCACTGGTCCGAACCGCCCATCTGCAGATTGCAGCCGTAGCGGCGCGCGAGCTCGGTGAAGTCGTAAGACTGCAGGATCATGTAGTTGAATTCGATGAACGACAGCTCCTGATCGCGGTCGAGCCGCAGCTTCACCAAATCCATCGTCAGCATGCGATTGATCGAGAAATGCCGGCCGACGTCGCGCAGCATCTCGATGTAGTTGAGCTTGGTCAGCCACTCGGCATTGTCGGCCATCACGGCGTCGCTCGGGCCGCTTCCGAAGCTGAGGAACTTGGAGAACGTGCCCTTGATCAACTCCTTGTTGGCATCGATGTCTTCGTAGCTCAGTATTTTGCGTGTCTCGTCTCGGCCGGAGGGGTCGCCGACACGGGTGGTGCCGCCACCCATCAGCGCGATCGGCTTGTTTCCGGTTTGCTGCAGCCAGTGCAGCATCATGATCGAGATCAGGTGCCCGATGTGCAGCGAAGGCGCCGTGCAGTCGTAACCGATGTAGCAGACCACCTTTTTCTCTGCGGCGAGCGCATCGAGGCCCGCCACATCTGAGATCTGGTGGATGTAGCCGCGCTCGGACAGGATGCGCAGGAAATCGGACTTGTAGTCGCTCATGACGGGCTCAAGGGTCGCTGCCGCAGGGCCGGGGGTGTAACAGGTTCGAAAGGGGATTCATAAAATCTGGGCGTCATGCGGGCGATTGGACTGATGAGCGGCACGTCGATGGATGGCATCGATGTCGCCTTGATCGATACGGACGGCGAGACGGTCCAGCACCTCGGCCCGAGCGCGCTGCATGTCTATCAGGAGAGCGAGGTCGCGATCCTGCGCGCCGCCATGGAGGCGGCCCCTGCACTGCGGACACGGACCGAGCGGCCGGGCGTGATCGCCGAGGCGGAGAAGATCGTCACCGCGCTGCATGCCAAAGCCGTCAACGTGTTCCTCGACGCAAATGCGATAGACCGCGCTTCAATCGATGTGGTCGGTTTCCACGGCCAGACGATCCTGCATCGGCCGGCCGCGCGGCTGACGGTGCAGATCGGCGATGGCGCGACGCTCGCGCGGGCGATCGGCCTTCCGGTGGTCTACGATTTGCGCGCTGCCGATGTGGCGGCGGGCGGGCACGGCGCACCGCTGGTGCCGGTATTTCACCGCGCGCTTGTGCGAACGCTCGATCGGCCGCATCCGATTGTGGTGCTCAATCTCGGCGGCGTCGCCAACATCGCCTTTATCGACGGCGATGCCGATCCGATTGCCTGCGACACCGGTCCGGCCAATGCGCTGATCGACGATTTCATGCGCTCGCGCAACGGTGCGCCGCGTGATGTCGATGGGAACGCGGCGGCGTCGGGGCAGGTCGATCAAGCAGCGATCGAGCGATTGCTCGCACATCCGTTCTTCGCACAGGCATGCCCGAAATCGCTCGACCGAAATGATTTCCGCGACTGGGTTACCGCACACGCAGGGCTTGAACAGAAGACCATCGAGGATGGCGCGGCGACGCTCACGATGCTGACCGCCGCGAGCGTCGCGCGTATCGTCGATGTGCTTCCGAGGGTGCCGCAGAGCTGGATCGTGGCGGGTGGAGGAGCGCGCAATCCGACACTCGTGCGCATGCTCGCCGAGAGGCTCGCCCCCGCGCGCGTTGAAACTGCGGATCACGTCGGCTGGTCGCCGGATGCGCTTGAGGCGCAGGCTTTTGCGTTTCTCGCGGTACGCTCGCTGAAAGGGCTGCCGCTGACGTTTCCGAGCAGCACCGGCGCACCCCGCCCGATGACGGGTGGGGTGCTGGTCAGACCCTGATTCAGGCCGCCGTGGTGCTTTCGGCCGGCTTGAGCCGCTTGTCGAGATAAGCGGTCACGGTCTGCATCATCGTCTCGATCTTATTGTCGAAGAAGTGGTTCCCGCCGGGGACGATCTTCTGATCGATGATGATGCCCTTCTGCGTTTTGAGCTTCTCCACCAGACCCTGCACGTCCTTGGCCGGCACCACTGCATCCTTGTCGCCGTGGATGATCAGACCCGATGACGGGCAGGGGGCCAGGAACGAGAAGTCGTAAAGGTTCGCGGGCGGCGCGACCGAGATGAAGCCCTCGATCTCGGGGCGGCGCATCAGCAGCTGCATGCCGATCCAGGCGCCGAACGAGAAGCCCGCGACCCAGCACGAACGCGCTTCCGGGTTGATGGTCTGCGCCCAGTCGAGCGCAGAGGCCGCATCTGACAGCTCGCCGACGCCGTGGTCGAACGAGCCCTGGCTACGGCCGACTCCGCGGAAATTGAAGCGCAGCACCGAAAAGCCGCGATGCACGAAGGCATAATAGAGCTGATAGACAATCTGATGGTTCATCGAACCGCCAAACTGCGGGTGCGGGTGCAGCACGATGGCAATCGGGGCGTGCTTGATTCGTGCCGGGTGATACCGGCCTTCGATCCGACCGGCGGGGCCGGTGAAGATAACTTCAGGCATTCAGACCTCCGAAACCGCAACCGCCGGGAGGGCGGTCGGTTTCTCGATTTACGGCGCGCTTGACGGGGCAGGCGGCGGCGCGTAACTATTTAGAACTGTTCTAATTTCTGGGACAGCCTCGCCAGAAACCCCGCAGCCGGGCGGGCGTGGCGGGTTCTTTTGCACGAATTCGGGCGCCAAAAGCAAGTCCTTTGCACTAATGTGGACTCTACAGATCGAGAATCAATGACCGTGCGTGTGTATCTGGACTGGAATGCGAGCGCTCCGATGCGGCGTGAGGCGCGCGAGGCGATGAGTGTGGCGCTCGACCTGTCCGGCAATCCGTCCTCGGTTCATGGTGAGGGGCGCGCGGCGCGCCGCCTGATCGAGCGGGCGCGCGAGCAGGTCGCGGCGCTGGTCGGCGCCGAGGCGCGCAACGTGATTTTCACCTCGGGCGGCACGGAAGCGAACGCGCTGGCGCTGACTCCCGGCATCGAGTCGGGAACCGACAAGGCGCCGCGCGAGCGACTCCTGATCTCGGCCATCGAGCATCCCTCCGTCCGTGCGGGCGGCCGGTTTGCGGCGCACGCCATCGAGGAGATCCCGGTCGATCCGAATGGGGTGGTCGAACTGGCGGCGCTCGAGCGCATGCTCGCAGCTGGCGGCCGTGCGCTCGTGTCCATCATGGTGGCGAACAACGAGACCGGCGTGATCCAGCCGGTCGCGGCGGCGGCCGAGATCGTGCACCGCCATGGCGGGTTGCTGCATGTCGATGCCGTGCAGGCGGCTGGCCGCCTGCGCCTCGACCTCAACGCGCTCGGCGCGGATCTGCTGACGCTGAGCGCGCACAAGATCGGCGGCGCCAAGGGCGCCGGCGCGCTGGTGAAGCGTGACGATGCGATCCATCTTGCCGATCCGCTGATCCGGGGTGGCGGGCAGGAGCGGGGAGCCCGCGCCGGGACGGAGAATGTCGCCGCCATCGCGGCGTTCGGCGCGGCGGCGGCTGCCGTCTGCGACGTCACCACCGAAGTGCGTCAGATGCGCGCGCTGCGCGACCGCCTCGAAGCGGGTTTGAGCCTCGCAACTCCGGAAGTTGTCATCTATGGGGCAGCGTCCGAGCGATTGGCCAACACGACGCTTGCCGCCGTGCCCGGCGCCAAGGCCGAAACACTGGTTATCGGGTTCGATCTCGACGGTGTTGCGGTCTCGTCCGGTTCGGCCTGTTCATCCGGGAAAGTGGCGCCGTCGCATGTGCTTGCCGCAATGGGCGTTTCGCCGGAACTCGCGCGC
Organism: uncultured Alphaproteobacteria bacterium; assembly: GCA_963757565.1. Classification (GTDB taxonomy): domain Bacteria; phylum Pseudomonadota; class Alphaproteobacteria; order Rhizobiales; family Xanthobacteraceae; genus PALSA-894. The sequence continues at coordinate 2,104,006 of CAVWSB010000011.1, read as the reverse complement.
GGCGCGATCCGGGTCAGCACGGGTCCCACCACTACCGAGGCAGATATCGACCGCTTCCTGAATGTGTGGCAAAAGCTCGCAAAATCCCTATCTACCGATATGAAACGGGGTCTCGCCGCATAACCACGCCGAGGCGTAAGCCCCGGACAGAAACACCATATCCCGACAGACAAACCCCGCGGTCCTTGAAGCCGCTGTGGAGGAGTTAAATGCCGGCCGTACAAGAGACCGTCGATCAGGTCCGCAGGATCGACGTTGACCAATACAAATACGGGTTCGAGACGCTGATCGCGTCCGACAAGGCCCCCAAGGGCCTCTCGGAGGACACGGTCCGCTTCATCTCGGCCAAGAAGAACGAGCCCGCCTGGATGCTCGAATGGCGGCTCGATGCCTACCGGCGCTGGCTCACCATGCGCGAACCGCAATGGGCCAAGATCAATTACGGGCCGATCGACTACCAGAACGCCTACTATTATTCCGCGCCCTCGAACTTCAAGGCGCCGAAGTCGCTCGACGACATCGATCCGGAAATCCTGAAGACCTACGACAAGCTCGGCATCCCGCTGCGCGAGCGTGAGGCGCTGCTCGGCATTGTGCGCGAGCCTTCCGCGGAGCCGGAGGTCGGCGAGGATGGCGAGGCGCTGGCTCCGCGCAACCGCGTGGCGGTCGATGCGGTGTTCGATAGCGTGTCGGTGGCGACGACCTTCAAGGAAGAGCTGAAGCGCGTCGGCGTCATCTTCATGCCGATCTCGGAGGCGCTGCGCGAGCATCCGGACCTGGTGAAGCAGTATCTCGGCTCGGTCGTGCCGGTGACGGACAATTTCTTCGCGACGCTCAATGCGGCGGTGTTCTCCGACGGCTCGTTCGTTTATGTGCCGCCGGGCGTGCGCTGTCCGATGGAGCTTTCAACCTATTTCCGCATCAACGAGAAGAACACCGGCCAGTTCGAGCGCACGCTGATCATCGCCGACAAGGGCTCCTACGTCAGTTACCTCGAAGGCTGCACCGCGCCGATGCGCGACGAGAACCAGCTTCACGCCGCGGTGGTCGAGCTGATCGCGCTCGACGACGCCGAGATCAAATATTCGACCATTCAGAACTGGTATCCGGGCGACGCGAACGGCAAGGGCGGCGTCTACAACTTCGTCACCAAGCGCGGCGACTGCCGCGGCGCGCGGTCGAAGATTTCCTGGACGCAGCTCGAAACCGGCTCCGCGATCACCTGGAAATATCCGAGCTGCATTCTGCGCGGCGACGAGTTGCGCGGCGAGTTCTATTCGATCGCGATCTCGAATGGGCATCAGCAGGTCGATAGCGGCACGAAGATGCTTCACCTCGGCAAAAACACGACGAGCCGGATCATCTCCAAGGGGATCGCGGCCGGCGTGTCGCAGAACACCTATCGCGGGCTCGTTTCCTCGCATCGCAAGGCGAAGAACGCGCGCAACTTCACCAACTGCGACTCGCTGCTGATCGGCGACAAATGCGGCGCGCACACCGTGCCGTATATCGAGGCGAAGAATTCCTCGACGGTGTTTGAACACGAAGCGACCACGTCGAAAATCTCCGAGGACATGCTGTTCTATTGCCGCCAGCGCGGCCTCTCCGCCGAGGAGGCGACCGCGCTTGTGGTGAACGGCTTCGTCAAGGACGTGCTGCAGCAGCTTCCGATGGAGTTTGCCGTTGAGGCGCAGAAGCTTGATTTCCGTGAGCCTTGAAGGCTCGGTCGGCTGATTGAATTTGAAGGACGCGTGATGCCTCTGCTTGAAATCAAAAACCTGCATGTCGAAATCGACGGCAAGAAGATATTGAACGGCCTCGATCTCACCGTGAATGCGGGCGAGGTGCACGCCATCATGGGCCCGAACGGATCGGGCAAGTCGACGCTCGCCTACGTGCTGGCCGGCAAGGCAGACTACGAGGTCACCGACGGCGAAGTGCTGTTCAACGGCGAGAACGTACTCGAGATGGACCCGGACGAACGCGCCGCAAAGGGCGTGTTCCTGGCGTTCCAATATCCGATCGAAATTCCCGGCGTCGCGACCATGACGTTCCTTCGCACCGCGCTCAATGCGCAGCGCAAGCATCGCGGCGAGGCAGAGTTGACCACGCCCGAATTCATGAAGCGCGTGCGCGAGGAAGCGGGCAAACTCTCGATAAACCAGGACATGCTGCGGCGCGCCGTGAACGTCGGGTTCTCTGGCGGCGAGAAAAAGCGCAACGAAATTCTGCAGATGGCGCTGCTCGCGCCCTCGCTCGCGGTGCTCGACGAAACCGATTCCGGCCTCGATATCGACGCACTAAAGATCGTCGCGGATGGCGTGAACCGGCTGCGTTCGCCGGAGCGCGCCGCGATCGTCATTACGCATTACCAGCGCCTCCTCGACTATATCGTGCCGGACATCGTGCATGTGCTGTCGAAGGGCCGCATCGTGAAGACAGGCGGCAAGGAATTGGCGCTCGAACTGGAGTCGACCGGCTACGCGCAATATGCCGAGGCGCCGGTCGCGGCGGAATAGACATGGCTGAACTGACCCTGATGAAAAATGCCGCGGAGCTTGGACTCGCGGCTGAATGGGCCGCGGCAAAAGCGAAGCTGCCCGGCGCGTCGCCGTTGCGCGCGGCCGCCTTCGAGAAGTTTGCTCGTGTTGGTCTGCCCCATCGCCGGGTCGAGGAGTGGAAATACACTGACCTGCGCGCGCTGATGCGCGACGCGAAGCCGTTGGCGCCCCCGCCTGATGCTGCCGCCAAGACGCGGGCGAAGGATGCTGGCGGCGTGCTCGCCGACATCGATAGCCGGCGTCTGGTGTTCGTGGATGGCGGCTTCGTTCCGGAACTGTCCGATCTCACGGACCTGAGCCCCGGCCTGACGATCCGGCCGCTGGCGGAGGCGCTCGCGAAGGGCGATGCACTGGTGAGCGGCCGCCTCGGCAAGACGATCGAGACTGCCGACCCGGCCCTTTCGCTCAACACCGCCTTCATGAGCGATGGCGCCGTGATTCATGTGGCGGCGGGTGCGATCGTGCAGCGGCCGATCCACTTGGTGTTTGCCGCGACCGGAGACAAGCCGGCAGCAATGTTTACCCGTTCGCTGGTCGTCATCGAGAGGGGCGCGCGCGCCATGATCGTGGAAAGCCACGAGGGTGCCGAGGGCCGCGACTACCAGGTCAACACCGCGCTGGAGCTGTCGGTCGCCGACGAAGCGCACGTCGATCACATCAAGATCACGCGCGAGAGCGCGAAGGCCCTGCATCTGTCATCGCTGATGGCCGATGTCGGCGCGCACGCGCGCTTCAACAGCTTCCTGTTCACGACCGGCGGCGCGGTGGTACGCAATCAGCTGTTTCTGCGCTTTGGCGGGGAGGGCACGGTCGCCAACATCCGCGGTGCCAGTCTACTCAAGGGCAAGCAGCATTCCGACATCACGATGGTTGTCGATCACGATGCGGTCGGTTGTCAGGCGCGGGAGGTGTTCAGGTCGGTGCTCGACGACGAGAGCCGCGGCATCTTCCAAGGCAAAATCATCGTGCGGCCGGGCGCGCAGAAAACCGACGCCAAAATGGCGTCGCATTCGTTGATGCTCTCCGAGGATGCCGAGGCTGACAACAAGCCCGAATTGGAAATTTACGCTGACGACGTGCAATGCGGCCACGGCGCGACGGTCGGCGATCTCGACGAGGATTTGCTGTTCTATCTGCGCGCGCGCGGCATCCCCGAGAAGGAAGCACAGGCGTTGCTGATCCAGGCCTTCGTCGGGGATGCGATCGAAGGCATCGAACATGCGGGCCTGCGCGAAGCGCTGATCGAGGCGGTCGCCGCCTGGGTCAAGGCGCGAGGCTGACAATGCATCCCGCCGTGAACAATGGCTCCTATGACGTCGAGGCGATACGCAAGGATTTTCCTGCGCTCGCGATGCAGGTTTATGGCAAGCCGCTGGTTTATCTCGACAACGCGGCCTCGGCGCAGAAGCCCAACCAGGTCCTCGACCGGCTCCATCAGGCCTACACCTCAGAATACGCCAACGTGCATCGCGGCCTGCATTACCTCGCGAACGCCGCGACCGAGGCTTACGAGGGCGCGCGGGAGAAGGTGCGCGGATTTCTGAACGCAAAGCGCGCGGAAGAAATCGTTTTCACCCGCAACGCCACCGAGGCGATTAACCTTGTCGCCTATACGTTCGCGCGCGAGCGCATCCAGCCCGGCGACGAGATCGTCATCTCGATCATGGAGCATCACTCCAATATCGTGCCGTGGCATTTCCTGCGCGAGCGCCACGGCGCGGTGATCAAGTGGGCGCCGGTCGACGAGGAGGGCAACTTCCTCATCGACGAATTCGAGAAGCTGCTGACCCCGCGGACCAAAATGGTCGCGATGACGCACATGTCGAACGCGCTCGGCACCATCACGCCGATCAAGGAGGTCATCCGCATCGCGCATGCGCGCGGCATTCCGGTGCTGGTCGACGGCGCGCAAGGCTCGGTGCATCTCGATATCGACGTGCAGGACCTCGACTGCGACTTCTACGCCATCACCGGCCACAAGCTGTACGGGCCGACCGGGATCGGCGCGCTCTATGGCAAACACGAGCACCTCGCCGCGATGCGACCGTTCAACGGCGGCGGCGAGATGATCAAGGAAGTGTTCCAGGACCGCGTGATCTATGGCGATCCGCCGCACAAGTTCGAGGCCGGCACGCCGCCGATCGTGCAGGCAATCGGGCTTGGTGCCGCGATCGATTACATCCAGTCGATCGGCAAGACCCGCATCCGCGCGCACGAGACCGATGTCGTGAAATACGCGCACGGCAAACTTGGCGAGATCAACTCGCTGCGCATCATCGGCACGGCTAAGGATAAAGGCGCGATCGTCTCGTTCGAACTGAAGAATGCCCACCCGCATGATGTCGCAACGATCATCGACCGCGCCGGCGTCGCGGTGCGCGCCGGGACGCATTGCGTGATGCCGCTGCTTGCGCGCTATGGCGTGACGGCCACCTGCCGTGCCTCGTTTGGGCTCTACAACACCAGGGCCGAGGTCGATACGCTGGCGCATGCGCTGATCAAGGCACAGGACATGTTCGCATGAGCGACGAGACCAATACCGCCGAGGCACTGGCGCCGAACGCCGTCGAAACGTCGGGCGGAAGTGCAATTCCTCCTGAAGAACTCGGGCGCATCACCGACGACATCGTAGGCGCACTCAAGACCGTTTACGATCCGGAAATTCCCGCGGACATCTACGAGCTCGGCTTGATCTACAAGGTCGATATCGCCGACGACCGCGCCGTAACCGTCGACATGACGCTGACCACGCCGAACTGCCCCTCCGCGCAGGAATTGCCGATCATGGTGGAAAATGCCGTGTCGAGCGTTGCGGGCGTCGGGCCGGTAACGGTGAACATCGTGTGGGACCCGCCTTGGGAGCAAAGCCGTATGTCGGACGAGGCGCGCGCCTCGCTGAACATGTGGTGAGTGGAATACATCCAGAAACCGGTTCGTGCCGGGTCTGCCGGCCTTCACATTCGCAATTTGGTTGTTACTTTGACTGTATCGTCCACGACCGGGCCTTGAACCCGGCTTGAGGAGAAAAAGATGGCCACTGCGAGGCCCCGACCCCAGGTGATGCGGCTTACTGATGCCGCGGCTGAACGCATCAAGGCGATCATGGCGAAGTCCGACACGCCGATCGCCGGCGTGCGCGTCGGCGTGAAGAACGGCGGCTGTGCCGGCATGGCCTACACCATGGAATATGCCGAGAGCGCGGCAAAGTTTGACGAAGTGGTCGAAGACAAGGGCGTGAAGCTGCTGATCGATCCGAAGGCGGTGCTGTTCCTGCTCGGCACCGAGATGGATTTCAAGGTCGACAAGCTCTCCTCCACCTTTGTGTTCAACAACCCGAATCAGACCTCGGCATGCGGTTGCGGTGAATCCGTCCAACTGACGCCCGCTTCCGATCCGGCGAGCGCCGAAGCGCACTGACGGACGGCGTCATGGACGCCGAAACTATCCGCGAATTGTTTGCCGAATTCGGACCGGTGTCGGTGCGCCGCATGTTCGGTGGCGTCGGTATCTTCGTCGAGGACCGCATGATCGGCCTCGTGTCGCGTGAAATCATCTATCTCAAGGCCGATGCCGCAACGATTCCGGAGTTCGAGCGCGAGTCGATGGCTCCCTTCGGCTATTCGACCAAGAACGGTGAGCGCAAGCTGACCTCCTATTGGCGCATGCCGGATCGGCTTTACGACGATCCGGAGGACCTGGCGAATTGGGCGCGTGCCGCGCATGCGGTTGCGCTGCGGGCCGCTGGCCGGGCGGGAAAATCCCGGGCGCGACATCGCGCCGCGCGTGGAAAAGGTAAGTTTCAGCGCTGATCTGTTACGCGCTTACCGTTACACGGGACAAATAACCTGTTTCCACATGACTTGTTCGTATAACTACGCATATCCTGCTTCACGCTTTTCATGAGAAGTGTGTTGATACCGAACGCGGCGGTTGAGTGCTTTGGCCCGCCCGGACGTAGTTCCAAAATTCACGACGAACTTGAGCCTGGAGGCCTCGATGAAATCCGGAATCGCCAAACGATCGATCGTGATCGACGGTCACAAGACCAGTGTCAGCCTGGAAGATGCGTTCTGGAGTACGCTGAAGGAAATTGCGCACGCGCGCAGCCAAACGCTGTCGCAGATGGTGGCGGCAATCGATAATGAGCGTCAGCAGGGCAATCTGTCGTCCGCGATCCGGCTGTTCGTCCTCGGGCACTACCGGCAGGACCCGGTTGGGCAAACGCTGGCGGACGTTTCAATGCCGGGCCGCGTCGCAGCCTGACGTCAGGCGACCTTCGCGGGACTTGCCGATCCGACTTCAGGGTCGGTCTCGCACATCACGCGGTTGCGTCCGTTTCTCTTGGCCGCATAGAGACAGTTGTCGGCGCGCTCGATCAGCGTCTGACCCGTGTCCTCGTTGCCTAGGGTGGCAACGCCGACCGATATGGTCACGCGGCCAAGATGTTCGCCGGTGGAGCGCTTCATCAGCTCCTTGGTCATCACCGCGCGGCGGACATGGTCTGCGACGGTGAGGGCGGCGCGTAGCGGAGTATTGGGGAGGATGATCGCGAATTCCTCACCGCCGTAGCGGGCCGCAATATCCTGCCCCTTGACGTTCTGTTTGACGGCGACGGCGACGAGCCGCAGCACCTGATCCCCGGTCAGGTGCCCGAACGTGTCGTTGAACGCCTTGAAGTGATCGATATCGGTCAGCAGCAAAGCGAGCGGTTCTCCGCCGGCACGGCTTTGTGCGATGAACTTCTCGAGCGCGGAATCGAAATACTTGCGGTTGGCGAGAGACGTCAGCGGATCGGTCAGGCTCTCGTTGCGCACGGCTTCGAGATTGACCTGGAGCTGGGTGATCTCCTGCTTGGAGGCCTTCAGGCTGTTCTCCAGCCGCGTGTTGTTTGCTTCCATGTCGCGGGTGGCGCGCACGAGGGTTTCGACGATCGAACGCAAGCCATCGCGATCCTTGGCTGCTCCGAGATCCTCCGTCGCGTGGGCGAGGCTTTCGGTGTATTGCGTCGTCGAGCCGACGGCGGCGTCGATCATCGACATGACCTGCTCGATCTCATCGACGATCTGATTGCCGACATTATCGAGTTGGTCGGTCATGCGGACCGGCGACAGGTAGCTTTCGTAGATCTGCTCGATGTCCGCTGTCGTCAGGGTGCCGTTGCGGCTCAGCGTCTCGTTGATGCTTTTGTTGAGCGAGGGATTATAGCCGGTCGCGTACGCGTACCAGACCTCGTAATTGCGCGGAAACGCGGGCAGGCGAAGCGCCTTGATCTGCCCGAGCGCTATCTCGGCAAACGCCAAGCTGCGTTCGTAGTCTTCGGATTGCGCGCTCATCGCTCCAGCCACTCCGCTCGCAGGTGCCCAAGCCTGCGACCCCACCCCGTCCGTGTTTCACCTTATGAGTAAAGGACTGAACGTCGGGTAAACGAGAGTTATCAGGAGGATGAATAGTCGATAACGATCACAATATCTCAAGTTGTGCGTAAGGTTGTACCAAGCAAATCCCTTGGTTCATCCCGAACCTGAGGGTAATCGAGGATGTAAGCATAAATACTATTATGAACTGCCGTCAGGCCTTGAGTTTGACCGGACGCAACAGGAAGGCCGGCAGATGCGAGTCATCGCCTTCCTCTACGCGAGGCCGCGGCGCGGGGCGACGCGACCGAGCTTCGTCGAGGTGCGCCACGTCCGCGGCGGGACGAGCAACTTCCGCGGCGGGGCGTTGCTCGCGCGCTTCGCGCGGTTGGTGCTCCTTGTGACGCTCGCGTCCGCGCGGGGGGCGCTGCCGGCGTGGCTCGCGGTGTTCATGCACGCGAGGCTCTTCGACCGCCGCTGGAGGCTCACCAGCCCAGGCAATGGTCTGCCCGGTGAGCTGCTCGATCGCAGCGATTGCCTTTGTATCGATGGGCGCCACGATCGTGATCGCCGTGCCGGTGCGCCCGGCGCGGCCGGTGCGGCCGATGCGGTGTACGTAGTCGTCGGGATGATGGGGCGCGTCGAAATTGAAGACGTGACTGACCGCGGGTATGTCGAGCCCGCGTGCCGCAACGTCGGAGGCGACCAGCAGCTTCACCTCGCCCCTGCGGAATTGTTCGAGAGCCGCGGTGCGCGCGGACTGATCCATGTCTCCATGCAGCGCAATCGCCGAGAAGCCGTGGCTCACCAGCGAGCGATGCAGTGTCGCAACCTCGCGCTTGCGGTTGCAGAAGATGATCGCGTTGGTCAGTCCCTCGGCCGCGCGGATCAGGCGTCGCAGCGTATCGCGCTTCTCGTGCGGCTCGCGGCCGGTCTTGACCAGCTGCTGCGTGATGGCAGCTACGGTCGTCGCCGGACGGGACACCTCCACCCGCACCGGATTGTGCAGAAACTGCTCGGTGATCCGTTGGATCTCCGGTGGCATGGTCGCGGTGAAGAACAGTGTCTGACGCGTGAAAGGGACCAGCTTGCAGATGCGCTCGATGTCGGGAATGAAGCCCATGTCGAGCATGCGGTCGGCTTCGTCGATGACCAGCAATTCGACGCCGGTCATCAGCAGGCGACCGCGTTCGTGATGATCGAGCAGGCGGCCGGGCGTCGCGATCAGCACGTCGACGCCGCGCATCAGCTTGGCGTCCTGGTCGTCGAACGAGACGCCGCCGATGATGAGCGCGACCGTCAGCTTGTGCTTGGCGCCGTATTTGATGAAGGCTTCCTGCACCTGCGCGGCGAGTTCGCGCGTCGGTTCGAGGATCAGCGTTCGCGGCATGCGTGCGCGGGCACGGCCTTTTTCCAGCATGGTGATCATCGGCAGCACGAAGGCGGCGGTCTTGCCGGTTCCGGTCTGCGCGATGCCGAGGACGTCCTCGCGGGCGAGAACGTGCGGAATAGCCTGCTCTTGAATCGGAGTTGGCGTCGTATAGCCGGTCGCCGCGACGGCGGCTTGCACTTTTTCGGACAAGCCTAGATTAGCGAAGGACATGAAACCTCAAATGAGCGACTACCCTCGGGGCTACACCGCGCCGGACACGGAACGATGACATTGATTGCGCGGGGAGGGCGGTCGAATCTTGCTTTCGGACCGGTCGCCAAGGAACATAGTCACTTGTGCCGTAAAGTCAATATGCTGCACTGCAACAACGAGCAATAAAGCCTAATTTTCCGTACGGAAACGCACGAGGAAGCAAGATGCCCGCGAGGCTGCCGATCGTTCTTGTGCCCAATCTGAATGGCTCGGCACGGCTCTTCGCACCGCAAATCCCGGCATTGTGGCGTCTCGGACCCGTAACAGTTGCCGATCATACGCGTGATGACTCCATGGCGGCGATCGCCAACCGCATCCTCGAAACGGCGCCGGCGCGCTTTCTGTATGTCGGCCTTTCGATGGGCGGCTATCTGGCGTTCGAGATCATGCGGCAGGCGCCCGAGCGCGTTGCTAAACTCGTCGTCCTGGACACGAGCGCGCGTGCCGATGTGCCGGAGATCGTGGCTCTGCGCCGGGAGCGCATTGCCCTGGCGCAAAGCGGCCGCTTCGAGGACGTGATAGAGACCACATGGGAGCCGCTCGTCCATCCGAGCCTTCGGGAGGGCACGCCGCTCAAGTCGATCCACGTCGCGATGTGCCGCGATGTCGGTCCCGAAAGCTATGTGCGTCAGCAGACCGCCTGCATGAATCGCGTCGACTCTCGCCCGATGCTCGGATCGATCCGGTGCCCCACGCTGGTGATCGTCGGCGCGCAGGACGAGCCGACCCCGCCCGAGCTGGCCGAGGAAATCGCTGCCGGCATTCCCGGCGCACGGCTCGTCAAGGTGCCAGAGTGTGGGCACTTCTCGACGATTGAGCGGCCGGATCGGGTGACGAAAGAGTTGCTCGCGTTTCTACAGGATTAATCCCTCCCGGATTTATGGAGTCATTGCATGCCCGACAGCACGCCGGTTCTGCTCGTCCCCGGACTGAACTGCTCGCCGCGCCTCTATGCACCGCAGCTTGCCGCGCTGTGGGGGTTTGGGCCGGTGACCGTCGCGGATCACACGCGCGACGACACGATGGCAGCGATCGCGCGGCGCATTCTCGATACCGCACCGCCGCGCTTTGCGCTCGCGGGGCTGTCGATGGGCGGCTACATCGCTCTGGAAATCGTGAGGCAGGCGTCGAGTTGCGTCGCAAGGCTTGCACTCCTCGATACCGGACCACGCGACGACCCGCCCGAGGCTCAAGCGAAGCGCCGAACCAACATCGCGGCGACGGAAGCTGGACGGTTCGATGAGATCGTCGATGCGCAGTTTCCGTTGTATGTGCATCCATCGCGCGCCGGCGACGCCGCGCTGAAGGCGGATTATCTGGCGATGTGCCACGACGTCGGCCCGCAGGCCTATGTGCGGCAGCAAAAGGCGATCATGAGCAGGCCGGACTCTCGGCCGTTACTTGCAACGATCCGCTGCCCCACGCTGGTGCTGGTCGGTGCGCAGGATGAAGCAACTCCGCCTGCGCTGTCGCAGGAGATGGCGGCCGGCATAGCGGGTGCCCGGCTGGTGACGGTACCCGATTGCGGACATCTCTCGACGATGGAGCGGCCCGAAGCTGTGACGCAGGAACTGGTCGGCTGGATGCAAATGTAGCGCTCGGCTAGAGTCCGCCCAAAATACGGGGAGGACTGTCCGATGATCGCGCGCCGCGTGCTGCTTGCCCTTGCGCTGACAATGCTGATGCTTCCAGCGCACGCGCAAGGCGACTATCCGAACCGGGTCGTACGCATGATCGTCGGGTTCGCGGCTGGCGGCGGCAACGACATCTTTGCGCGCCTTGTCGCGACGAAGCTCGCCGAGAAGACCGGCTGGACCGTGGTGATCGAGAACCGGCCGGGCGCGGGCGGACGATCGGCGGCCGAGTATGTCGCGACGCAGCCGGCGGATGGCTACACCGTTCTGGTCGGCGCGAGCGGCGCGATGGCGATCGGTCCGATCATCTACAAGACCAACTATCAGACGCTGAAAAGCTTCGACCCGGTAACGATGATCGCGGACTTTCCGCTCATCCTCGTGGTGCGTCCGGATCATCCGGCCAAGACCGCGAAGGAACTGATCGAGTGGACCAAGGCCCACCCTGACCTGGCAAATTACGGCACCTCCTCGCCCGCCTTCACGCTGCCGACCGAACTGTTCAAGCTGCGCACCGGCGCGAAGGGCGTCGCCATTCCCTACAAGAGCAGCGGCGAGATGTTGCTCGGCGTCATCTCCGGCAACACCGCGATGGCGATCATCGATCCGCCGCCGGCCAGCGGACAGGTGCAGGCTGGCAAACTTCGCGCGCTCGCCGTCACGGGGGCGAAACGAACCCGCGAGCTCCCCGATGTTCCGACGATGGCGGAGGCCGGGGTGCCCGGCGTGGTGGTCGGGCTGTGGAGCGGCTTTTTCGTACCGCACGGGACGCCGAAGGCCATCATCGAGAAACTTGCCAAGGAAATGCGCGACGTGATCCTGAACACCCCTGTGCGGGATCAACTCATCACCATGGCGGTCAATCCGGTCGGCAATTCGCCCGAGGAATTCGGGCACCTGATCGAGGACGAGATCAAGCTGTGGGAAGGCGTCGTCAAAGAAGGCAATCTGAAATTCTCCGAATAGTCGCGCGGCATCTCGCGGGTGCCGGGCGGCCGGTTAATGGGCCGGAGAACAGGCGACAACCCGACGATTACCCGTGGTAGTATTGCGGGCGTAGCGGTTGTGCGCGGGTTACCGGATGGCGCAGACGGGGCGTGTTCGCACTTGGGATGTTGCGCGGCCGCGGGCCGGTGCATGGCTGCCCGACAGTGCACTTGGCGGCGCACGCGAAGCGATCTCGCGCTGGTTCGCCGCTGACACGGCGGCAGGGCGGCTGCTGCCATGGCTGCCGATCTGCTTTGGCTCCGGTGTTGTTCTCTATTTCGCGGCTGACCGCGAGCCGGCGCTCTGGGCTGGCGCTCCACTCGCCGCTGCGCTCGCGCTTGCGGCATTTTTCGCGCGCGCGCGGCCCATCGCGTTTCCGCTTCTTCTCGGCGTGATGGCTGTCGCTGCGGGCTTTGGGATCGCGACGCTGCGCACCGCCCGCATCGCGCACCCGATCCTGCAGCACACGGCCTGGAACATACCGATCTCAGGCTTCGTCGAGGTGCGCGAGTCGCGCGAGAAAACCGACCGCATCGTGGTGCGCGTGCACACCATCGACGGCCGGCTGCGCGATGCTCCGGAGCGCGTACGGCTCTCGGTGAAGAAGCATACGGCGCCGCTGGTCGGCGCGTTCGTCGAATTCAAGGCGCGGCTCAATCCTCCGCTGCGTCCGCTTCGGCCCGGCGGTTATGACTTCTCGCGCGACCTTTATTTTCAGCAGATCGGCGCGACCGGCTTCGTCACCGGCGCGATCAAGACCGTCGATCCGCCTGTCGCGCCGGGTGCGCGGCAGCGGTACGCAACCCTGATCTACCAGATGCGCGAGGTCATCGACTCGCGCATTCGTGCGGCGCTGTCAGGTGACAATGCCGCGATCGCCTCCGCATTGCTCACGGGGACACGCGATGCGATTTCGACGCCGGTCAACGACGCGATGTTCATCTCCGGGCTCGGCCATGTGCTGTCGATCTCCGGCTATCACATGGCGGTGGTGGCGGGCGTCGTGTTCTTCACGATCCGCGCGCTGCTGGCGCTGATCCCGATGCTCGCGATGCGCCATCCAATCAAGAAATGGGCGGCGTTCGGCGCGCTGGTCGCGGCGTTCTACTATCTGCTCTTGTCGGGTGCAGAGGTCGCGACACAGCGCTCGTTCATCATGACCGGCATTATCCTCACCGGCGTGATGCTCGACCGTGCCGCGCTCACCATGCGCAATCTCGCGCTCGCCGCGCTTCTCGTGATGCTGCTCTATCCCGAGGCGGTCGCGCATCCGAGCTTCCAGATGTCGTTTGCGGCGACCCTCGGCCTGATCGCCGCGTACGAGCGCAGCATTCCGTGGATGCGGGCCGGCGCCGACACGCCGCTCGGCGCGCGCATCGCGCTCTGGGGCGGGCGCGAGATCGTCGCGCTGGTCATCGTGTCGCTCGCGGCGGGCTGCGCCACGATGCCCTATGTGGGTTTTCATTTTCATCGGCTCGGCCCCTACGGCGTGCTCGCGAACCTGCTGGCGATGCCGATCGTTTCGGCCTTCGTGATGCCGGCGGGCCTGCTGGCACTTGTCGCGCTGCCGTTCGGCTTCGACGCGCCCCTGTGGAAGCTGATGGGGCTCGGCATCGACTGGATGATCTGGGTCACCCAGTTCGTCGCGAACCTGCCGGGCGCGATCGGGCGCATCACGGCGTTCGGCACCGGGCCGCTGCTGCTGTGCACGGCCGGGCTTCTCGTGCTTGGGATCTTGCGCTCGCCGCTGCGTTTCGTCGGGGCAGGGGGCATCCTCCTGGCGACGCTCTGGGCGCTGCGCGTGCCGTTACCCGATGTCTATGTGGCGGATCGCGGAGACCTAGTGGCGGTACGCGGCGCCTCGGGGAAACTCTCGGCGATGCGGACCGGCAATGGTGACACGTTCTCGCTGCGTGAGTGGCTCGCGGCCGACGCCGATGCGCGAACCATGAAGGACGGCACGTTGAAAGACGGTGTCGCCTGTGACGAGATCGGCTGCGTCGCCCGGCTTGCCGATGGCGCGCTCGTGGCGCTGCCATTTGCAGCGGAGGCCTTCGAGGAGGATTGCCGGCGCGCGAGCCTCGTCGTCAGCCCGCGTACCGCCCCGCCGTCCTGTGCGGCGACCGCGATCGACCGCGGGATGTGGCAGCGCACTGGCGCAAGCGCACTCTATCGCGTGGGGAATAGCTGGGTGACCGAGGTGGCGTTCCCGCGCGGCTATGATCGGCCGTGGGCGCATCGAGCAGAACGCTCAGCAGGCACGACACCATCAACGCCAGCTCGACCCGCTCCGCAGATTGATGCGACGCCTGCGGCCGAGGATCTCAGCGCGGACGATTGATCAGTAGCGCCGGAACAGACCCACCAGCTTGCCCTGCACACGCACACGGTTGGGCGGCAGGATGCGCACCTCGTAGGACGAGTTGGCGGGCTCCAAAGCGATCGAAGCGCCGCGGCGGCGGAACCGTTTCAGCGTCGCTTCCTCGTCGTCGACCAGCGCCACCACGATGTCGCCGGTGTCGGCGGTGTCGCCCTTGCGGATCAGCACGGTATCGCCGTCCAGGATGCCGGCGTCGATCATCGAATCGCCGCGCACTTCGAGCGCGAAATGGTCGCCGGTGCTGAGAAGGTCGGGCGGAACCTGAATGGTATGGGTACGGGTCTGGATCGCCTCGATCGGGGTACCGGCAGCGATCCGGCCCATGACGGGGATAGTGACCGGACGGCCGCCCTCATCCTCGGAGTTGGCGCGCACGCGCCCAAGATCGCCCTCAATGACCGACGGCGTGAAGCCTCGCCGATTGCCGATCCCCTGCGTGACGGGTTCCGGCAGCTTGATGACCTCGATGGCGCGTGCCCGGTTCGGCAGGCGGCGAATGAAGCCGCGCTCCTCCAGGGCGGTAATCAGGCGGTGGATCCCGGACTTGGACCGCAGGTCGAGCGCGTCCTTCATCTCGTCGAACGACGGCGGAATGCCGACTTCCTTGAGCCGCTCGTGAATGAAGCGCAGCAGCTCAAATTGTTTCCGCGTCAGCATCGTGACCCCTCGTTGGCCGGTTCTCGGCAGGCTTGCCGGTCCGAGACTCACTCGAAACAAATCATGAACGGACACTATATGTTCGATACATGTTCCGCAACCCTTTAATTTGGGGTGAACAAATCGAGCGATCGCAACAGGCGGGGTTTAATCGTCCAATTTGACGAATTCGCATGCCGAGCCGGCCGAGGCGGCGGGCGCGTGCGGCGGCCGAATGACGAGGCAGTCCGCGGCCGCGAGCGGTACCAGCATGGAAGAATCCTGCCGGGGAAACGGGGTCGCCACCCATGTGCCGTCCCGCTGAGCGAGCGTCGCACGCAGGTAGTCCTGCCGTTCGTCGTTCTCCTTCACGGCAGTGCCGAGAACGCCAGAGATCGTCTCGTGATCCGTATCGCAGCGTCCGGAGAGACGGCGGATCAGTGGCACAAGAAACAGCACCGAACACACATAAGCGGATACCGGATTGCCCGGCAGACCGAGCACCCGCATGGCGCCGAGGCTGCCCGACAGCATCGGCTTGCCGGGCCGCATCGCGATCTTCCAGAACGAGAGCGCGAGTCCCTCGGCCGCCAGCGCTGGCTGCACCAGATCGTAGTCGCCGACCGATGCGCCACCGGCGGTGAGCAGCACATCGGCGCCGAGATCGCGCGCGCGGCGCACACCTGCGATTGTCTCGTCCAGCCGGTCGGGCAGGATGCCGAGATCGATCACCTCCGCGCCTTCGCGGCGCGCAATCGCGGCCAGCGCGAACACGTTGGAATAGACGATCTGTCCCGGTCCCGGCTCGGTGCCGGGCGCAACCAACTCGTCGCCGGTCGCGACGATTGCGATCTTCGGGCGGCGATGCACGGGCAGCGTCGCGTGGTTCATCGCAGCGGCGAGCGCCACATCGCGGCCGGTGAGGCGGCGGCATGCTTTCAGCGGCACGTCGCCCCTGCTGAAATCGAGCCCGGCGGGGCGCACATTGCGTCCCTTCGCGCGTCGCCGTGGCGACGATGACGGTATCGCCCTCGCGCTCGGTGTTCTCCTGGATCACCACCGTGTCGGCGCCGGCGGGCAGCACGCCGCCGGTGAAGATGCGCGCGGCCTCGCCTTCGTTCACCGTGCCGGTGAGCGGCCGTCCGGCCGCGACCTCGCCGATCAGCTTGAGCCGGGCAGGGCCCGCGACATCCACGGCGCGCACCGCATAGCCATCCATCGCCGAGACATCCTCGGGCGGCTGGGTGCGCAGGGCCGCCAGGTCCTCCGCGAGCACGCGGCCTGTCGGCTTCGGCAATCGGCACGCGTTCGGACGGCAACGGCGTTGCGCCATCGAGCACCTGCGCCAGCGCATCGGCGACGGGGAGCAGCGCCATGTCAGCGGTCCTTCGCGCGATAGATGCCGGACTTGCCGCCGCGCTTCTCGACCAGATGAATGCCCTCGATGCGCATGCCGCGTTCGGCCGCCTTCACCATGTCGTAGATCGTGAGGCAGGCGACCGACGACGGCGGTCAGCGCTTCCATCTCGACGCCGGTCTGGCCCTTGAGCTTGGCAGGTCGCGCGCACGATCAGGCCGGGCAGCTTCTTGTCCGGCGCGATGTCGACTTCGACCTTGGTCAGCGCGAGCGGATGGCAGAGCGGGATCAGCTCGCTGCGTCTTCTTCGCCGCCATGATGCCGGCGATGCGCGCCGCGCCGAGCACGTCGCCTTTCTTGGCGTCGCCGGAGAGCACGAGCGCGAGCGTCTTCGCGCTCATCACCACGCGGCCTTCGGCGACCGCGACGCGCTCGGTCGCGGCCTTGTCCGAAACGTCGACCATGCGGGCTTCGCCCGCGCCGACCGAGATGCGTGAGTTTCGCCATTGCGTCATTCGGCGGCCGACATCCGGGCAGGGTGACGCGCGAGCAGCGCTTTGGTCGCGGCGGCAACATCTTGGCTGCCGCATCAGGCTTTCGCCGATCAGGAAGGTCGCTGACGCCGACCTTTTCGAGGCGCGCGAGATCGGCTGGCGTGAACAGGCCACTTTCGCCGACCACGATGCGGTCTCGTCGGGAGCAGCGGCGCGAGGCGTTCGGTCGTTTCGAGCGTCGTCTCGAAGGTCTTCAGGTCGCGGTTGTTGATGCCGATGAGGCGCGAGCGCAGCATCAGCGCGCGCTCGAGTTCCTTCTCGTCGTGCACCTCGATCAGCACGTCCATGCCAAGATCGATCGCCGCATCCTCGAGCGTCGCGCGCCGCCGCATCGTCGACCGCCGCCATGATGATCAGGATGCAGTCGGCGCCCCAGGCGCGCGCTTCCGCCACCTGATAGGTGTCGAACATGAAATCCTTGCGCAGCACGGGCAGTGTCGTCGCGGCGCGCGCGGCGGTGAGGAATTCGGGCCTGCCCTGAAACGACGGGCGCGTCGGTCAGCACCGAAAGGCAGGCCGCGCCGCCGGCCTCGTAGGCGCGCGCCAGCGCGGGCGGATCGAAGTCCGCGCGGATCAGGCCTTTCGACGGGCTCGCCTTCTTGATCTCGGCGATCAGCGCATAGCCCTTGTTGAGCTTGTGCTGATCGCCGCGAGAAAGCCGCGCGGCGGCTCGAGCAGCCTTCGCGGCGCGCCTCGACTTCGGCCAAGCGGCCGCGCGCGCTTCGCCGCCGCGATCTCCTCGCGCTTGTAGGCTTCGATCTTGGCGAGGATGTCGGTCATCAGCTTTCTCGTTTGCGCATGATCTTATCCGAAAACCGGTTCCCACTTTTCGGGATCATGCGCTAGGCGTTCGACACCGCGATGAGCCGGTCAAGCCGGCCTTCGGCTTCGCCGGAGTCGAGCGACTTCGCCGCGACCGCGACGCCTTCCTTCAGATCCTTGGCCTTGCCGGCGACCACGATGGCGGCGGCGGCATTGAGCATCGCGACGTCGCGGAACGGCGCCCTTCTTGCCCTTGAGCACGTCGCGCAGCGCCGCCGCATTCGTCTCGGCATCGCGCGCCGCGCAATTGCTCGGGCTTGGCGACCGGGAGCCCGACATCCTCCGGCTTGATCTCGAAGGTCGTGACCTTGCCGCCTTCGAGCGACGCGACGCTGGTCGGGCCTGACGTCGTGATCTCGTCGAGCCCGTCGGAGCCGTGCACCACATAGGCGCGCTCGCAGCCGAGATTTTTCAGCACGTTCGCGAGCGGCTCGACCCACTGGCGCGAGAACACGCCGACCATCTGCCGCTTCACGCCGGCCGGGTTCGAGAGCGGCCCGAGCAGATTGAAGATCGTGCGCGTGCCGAGCTCGACGCGCGTCGGTCCGACATGCTTCATCGCCGGATGATGCGCGGGCGCGAACATGAAGCCGATGCCGGCCTCGTAGATGCAGCGCGTGATCTCCTCCGGGCGCAGGTCGATCTTCACGCCGAGCGCGCCGAGCACGTCGGCGGCGCCGGATCGCGACGACAGCGCGCGATTGCCGTGCTTGGCGACCGGAATGCCGGCGCCCGCCACGATGAAGGCCGCGCAGGTCGAGATATTGTAGGAGCCGGACGCATCGCCGCCGGTGCCGACCACGTCGATCGCATCCGGCGGGGCCGCCACCTTCAGCATCTTGGCGCGCATGGTCGTCACCGCGCCGGTGATCTCGTCGACGGTCTCGCCGCGCAACCGCAGGCCCATCAGCAGGCCGCCCATCTGCGAGGGCGTCGCCTCGCCCGACATCATGCGGTCGAAGGCGCTTCGCCGACTTCCTCGCGCGAGAGCGTCGCGCCGGTCGCGACCTTGCCGATGAGCGCCTTGAACTCGTCCATGACGCCCCTCAGTGCGGCTTGCGCCGGCCGGCGCGGTATTCCACGCCGCGGCAAGATCGAGAAAGTTCTTCAAGATGAGTGGCCGTTTTCGGACGCGATGCTTTCGGGATGAAACTGCACGCCATGCGTCGGCTAGGTCTTGTGCGCGGCGCCCATCACCAGGCCGTCGGTCTCGGCCGTCACCACTGCAATTCATCCGGCATGCGTGGCGCGATCGACCACCAGCGAATGATAGCGCGTCGCCCGGAACGGGCCGTTGATGCCGCGGAACACGCCCTGGCCCTGATGCGTGATCTCGGAGAGCTTGCCGTGCACCGGCACGGGCGCGCGCACGACCTTGCCGCCGAACGCCTGGCCGATCGACTGCAGGCCGAGGCACACGCCGAACATCGGAATTGTGGCCGCGGCCTTCTCGACGAGTTCGAGGCAGATGCCGGCCTCGTTCGGCGTGCAGGGCCCGGGCGAGAGCACGATCGCGTCCGGATCGGCATCGATCACGTCGTCCGCCGAGACCTTGTCGTTGCGATGCACGACGACCTCCGCCCCCAGCTCGCCGAGATAATGGACGAGGTTGAAGGTGAAGCTGTCGTAGTTGTCGATCAGGACGATCATGCGCCCGGCCAAAGGTTTAGCACGGGGTTTACGGGGCGACGGGGAGGGGGTCAAGGCAGCCGCAACCGCTGCTCACTTCGGCGGCATCAGATCGGTCCGGGAGCGGCGTCAGCATCTCCTGCATGCGCTTGTTGATCTCGTCGGTCGAGAGCGTGCGGCGTCACGCGCTGTGGTCGGCGGCGTTCTCGCCGATGTGCACGAGCTGCGGGAACGAACAGCACGATCGCCAGCACCAGCCATTGCGCGATCAGGAACGGCAGCAGCGCGCGCACCAGCGCGCCGACCGTCCCGCGATAGCGCAGCGTGCCGCGCACCATCATCAGCGCGTAGCCGAACGGCGGCAGCAGGAAGCTCGTCTGCAGCGTCAGCAGCACCAGCACCGCGACCCAGCGCGCATCGGCGACGCGAATCAGCAGCGGCGGCACGACGATCGGCACGATCACGAAGATGATCTCGAAGGCGTCGAGCACGAAGGCCACAGCCCGATGACGCCGAGCACGACCGCGACCACGACGAGATCGCCGCCGGGCAGGCCGACGACCCAGTCGTCGACCAGCCGGTCGGTGCCGAGCAGGCGCAGCACCAGCGTGAACGTGGTGGCGGCGATCAGCAGCGCGAACAGCGCGCCGGTCATCGCCATCGCGTGCGTCAGCACCTCGCGCAGCGACGCCGCCGCGCAGGCGCCCGGTGACGAGGCCGCCGGCGAACAGCACGAACGCGCCCATCGCGGCCGCCTCGACCGCGTAGAAGTAACCGGAGCGCGACCCCGCCGAGCAGCACCAGCAGGAACGCCACGGCGACGATCGCGAGCAGCACCTGTGCGCGGCTCGGCTTGTCGTCCGGCGCACCGGTCGCAGCGGGCAGGCTGGCGCCCGACGAGCCACGCGACGCCAGGCAGAGCACGAGGAACAGCCCGGCCGGCACGAGCGCGCCGTGGAAGACATCCTGCGTGTTGATGACGCGGTCGTTGCGCCCGGTCGCCGTCACCGCGATGGTGTGCGCGCCGAGCATCGCGTCGCCGAGCAGGATCAGCACCAGCGAGGGCGGGATCACGACGCCGAGCGTGCTGGCGACCGCGACCACCGCGGCGCGCGTCGGCTCCGGGCACGCCGTGCGCCGCGAGCCGCGGCGCGACCACGCGCGAGAGCGCCGAGCACGCTCGCGCCGACCGAGCCGTTCATCGGCCCGAGCAGCGCGCCGAGCCCCATGCCGGAGACGAGCGGCGCGGCCGGCCCGCGCGGCAGGATCGACAGGCAGGTGCGGTAGAGCGCCTCGGCGACCGGCAGGCGGTCGAGCAGCAGGCCCATCAGCACGTAGAGCGGCAGCGCCTGCAGGAGATCGTTCTCGAACAGATTCACCAGCCGGCCGGGCAGCGCGGAGAGCAGCGCCAGCGGCACGCGTGCCGATCGCGACGCCGACGACGCCGCGCCGACGCTCGCGACACCGATCAGCACGAAAGCGGCGGGCAGGCCGGTGAACACGATGCCGCAGCCCGACGAGCACCAGCAGCACGAGGCCGAAGGCCTGCATCACGCGCTCTCGTGGGCTCCCGCGCGCGGGCGCGCGATGTCGATGATCGGCCTGCGCCAGCACGAGGCCGGCGAGCAGCCAGAGC
Organism: uncultured Alphaproteobacteria bacterium; assembly: GCA_963757565.1. Classification (GTDB taxonomy): domain Bacteria; phylum Pseudomonadota; class Alphaproteobacteria; order Rhizobiales; family Xanthobacteraceae; genus PALSA-894. The sequence continues at coordinate 2,082,811 of CAVWSB010000011.1, read as the reverse complement.
GCCAGCTTGATGAGGAAGTAGCCGGGATTGTTGGTGTCGGGGAAGGCTTCGAGCGCGCGCAGCGACGGCATCACGAGGTTCGCGCCGCCGATCAACGACGAACAGCGCCCAGGGCACCAGCCCGAGCAGCGCGCCGAGCCGCGCCAGCAGGCGCGCGCGTGCGCTCGCCGATAGTGCCGCGCGAGCGCGTCGGCGGCGAGATGGGTGTGGGCGCGCGTCGCCGCCGTGAATGCCATCGCGACGTAAAGCGCGAACAGCCATTGGCCGAGATCGTTCGCCTCGCGCGACCAGCCGCGGACGAATGTCGCGCAGCGGCCATTGCAGAAACAGCAGCAGCGACGACCGGCAGCAGCAGCCAGCGGCCGCCGGACAGGATCGCGGCGACAAGCCGGTCAAGGCCGCCGATCAGGCGCGTCATGCTGAATTGAATATCCCGGCGTTCCCCCGCGCGAATGATCCGCCACCACCCGCGCTTGTCTATGGGTGTCTCAGAGCCACGTTCCGGTCACGGCCATCGATGCCATGAACGACATCGCCAGAGCCAAGAACAGATTGATCAGCACGTAAATTACTGCGAACGCCCGCGCGCCGCGCAAATAGATGACCAATCCAACGCCTGAGAGAACCGAAGCCGCGAGAGCTACGATCATGACCGTCTGGACCCAGTCGGGATTCGGGACAAACGGCTTTCGGTTCCAGTCTGACCCAGAAGAACGAGCCCCATAGGCCGATGAAGATCCAGAGGGCAGGCGGGATCAGCAGCAGCAAGTATTTGTGGAGTTCAAGAGGTTCGGCGCGCCAATGACGCGACGAGAAGGACAATCAGCAGCAGGACCAGCGGCAGCCAGACGAACACGTGCTGAACGAGCGACGTCAGAAACCACACGAAGCCGGCGAGTGTCGCTGATCCCGGAAGAGCGAATACGTAATCCTGTGCCCTCATCGTCGCCACCAGACGTCATTGTCGGTCGGGCACGAAATGTCTACTGCCCGCGCTTCGCGGCGCTGGCGAACCGGCGCGCTTCCTCGGCGGCGCGGAACAGCGCCTTCGCCTTGTTGACGCACTCCTGCTGCTCGGAGTCCGGGTTGGAATCCGCCACGATCCCGGCGCCGGCCTGCACGTACATCACGCCGTCCTTCATCAGCGCGGTGCGCAGCACGATGCAGGTGTCCATCTCGCCGGTCGCCGAGAAATAGCCGACCGAGCCCGCATAGAGCCCGCGCTTTTCCTTCTCCAGCTCGTCGATGATCTCCATCGCGCGCACCTTCGGCGCGCCCGACACGGTGCCGGCGGGAAATCCGGCCGCGAGCGCATCGACCGCGTCGTGCTTCGCGGACAATTTGCCCTCGACGTTCGACACGATGTGCATGACGTGGCTGTAGCGCTCGATGAAGAACTGGTCGGTGACCTTCACGCTGCCGATCTCGGCGACACGGCCCACGTCGTTGCGGCCGAGATCCAGCAGCATCAGGTGCTCGGCGCGCTCCTTCGGATCGGCGAGCAGGCGCTCCTCGTAGGCCTTGTCCTCGTGCGGGGTGTCGCCGCGCGGCATGGTGCCGGCGATCGGCCGCACGGTGACGACGCCGTCGCGCACGCGCACCAGGATTTCCGGGCTCGACCCAGCGACGCGAAAGCCGCCGAAGTCGAGGAAGAACAAGAACGGCGCCGGATTGACCCGGCGCAGCGCGCGATAGAGCGAGAACGGGGCGAGAGCGAACGGCGCCTCGAAGCGTTGCGACAGCACGACCTGGAAGATGTCGCCCGCCGCGATGTACTCCTTGGCGCGGGCAACCATCTGTTTGAATTCGTGCGGCGCTGGTGTTGGAGGTCGGCGGCACGGTGAGCGGACCGGCCGGCGCGCCGACCGCTTCCTTATCCAGCGGTCGGTCGAGCGCATCGACGATGGCCGAGAGACGCTCGGATGCGCGGTTGAAGGCGGCAGTCGCCGTCACACTCGGTTCGGGCCGCACCGGCGTCACGACCGTGATCGATGTCCTGCACGGCGTCGAACACGATCACAACCGTCGGCCGCATCATTATGGCGTCGGCAAGCCCGACCGGATCGGGATTGGGCTGCGGCAACTCCTCCATCAGCCGCACCATGTCGTAGCCGAGATAGCCGAACAGACCGGCGACCATCGGCGGCAGCTTCTCGGGCAGCGCGATGCGGCTTTCGGCGATCAGCGCGCGCAGCGCGTCGAGCGGCGGCTCGGGGCAGGGCGCGAACGCGTCGGGCTTGGCGCGCGCCGCGCGGTTGATTTCGGCGCGTGCGCCGTCGGTGCGCCAGATCAGGTCCGGGTCGAGCCCGATGATCGAGTAGCGCCCACGCACCGCGCCGCCCTCGACCGACTCGAACAGGAAGCTGTTGGCGCGTCCGCCCGCGACCTTGAGGAACGCCGAGACCGGCGTTTCGAGGTCGGCGACCAGCGTGGTCCACACCACCTGCGGCTCGCCGCGCGATAGCGCGTCGCGAAGGCCTCGGCGGCCGGCTCGATCTGCATCAGTTGCCGTCGTCGACGGGGCCGCCCGTTACGGTCCGGCGCACCACTTCCATGTTGATTGTCGCGCCGAGGTCGGTCTGCAGCTGCGTCACGTATTGCGCCAGCAGGTCCTCGGTGAGCGACCGGCGCATGGTGTCGTCGATCTTCTGGCCTTCGGGCGAGGCTGTGTCGAACGCTGGCGCCGAGATATCCGTGACGCGGAACACGATCCGCTCGGTCTCTTCCTTGCCCCGCGCGCTGCCGGCGCCGTCCTTGGGCGTCGCGAACACCGCATCGACCACGCCCGCCGGCATCGAATTGGAATTGCCGGCGCGCTTCATGCCGAACGTGGTCTGCACATTCAGCCCGTCACCGGACGCCAGATCATTGAGTGTTGCTCCGGCCTTCAGCTTCTCGACGATTTCGTTTGCCTTGGCCTTGAGGCGCTCGGCGACCTGATCCTCGCGCCAGCTTTCCTCGACCTTGGGCTTGACCTCATCGAGCGTGCGCTCGCGCGCGGGCTTGACGGCCGTGACTTCGAACCAGACCAGCCCCGCCATCGCGTTCGCGCAGCGGTTCATTCTCGACACCGACCTCGGACCGAAAGGCGTTGCCAACCAGATCGACTCCCGCAGGCAGTCCGTCGACCGGATTCCCGGCGGGATCGAGACCCTGACGATCGACCGCCTCGATGGTGCGCGATTTCAGGCCGAGCTTCTGGGCGACTTCGGCCAGCCGCAGCCCACCGGCGCGCTCGTCCTCGATCTTGTCGTGGCGTGCAGCCATTTCGCCGCGTGCGCGGTCGAGCGCCATTCCCTGCTTGATTTCAGGCGCGACCTCGTCGAGCGGCTTGATGTTCTCGGGCTCGATCTTCACCACATGCACCAGCATGGTGCCGAACGTGCCTTTCACGGGCGCGCTGGTTTCGCCGACTTTGAGCGCGAAGGCCGCATCCGCAACCGCCTTGTCGATGATCGCCGGACCTGGTCACCAGCCCGAGGTCGATGTCCTTCTCGGTCAGGACCGCGCTCGGCGGCGAGCGCCTCGAACGTGAGTTCGGATTTCTCCAGCCGCGCCGCCGCCGCCTGCGCTTCGTCCACATTCGGGAAGGAAAGCTGCTCGATCTGGCGGCGCTCCGGCGTACCGAAGCGAGTTCGGGTTCGCGTCGTAGAACTGCTTCGCGTCGGCGTCGCTGACGTCCTCGGGCTTCGCAAGATCGGCCGGCGTGACCGACATCACCACGAGCGAGCGATATTCGGGCGCGCGAAACTGCGGACTTGTGCTCGTCGAAATACTTCGCAATCGCCTCGGGAGCGGGTGCAGGAATCTCGCCCGCCTTGTCGCTTGTCGAGCACCACGTAATCGATGGCGCGCTGCTCGTTGTCGAAGCGGTTGTAGGCGTCCGCCATCGCCTTGGGCGGCGACAGCTCGGCGCTGACCGTGTCGGCGAGCTCGCGGCGCATGGTGAGACGCTTCTGCTCGGCGGCGAAGCGCGCCTCGGTGAAGCCGGCGCCGCGGATGATCTGGTCGAAGCGGACGCGGTCGAACTGCCCGTTCGCGCCCTTGAAGGTCGGATCGTTGGTCATCTGGCGGGCGACTTCGGCGTCGGACACATTCAGGCGAAGCTGGCGCGCGCGCTGGTCGAGCGCCGCTTCCGCCACGAGCTGCCCGGCGAGTTGCTGGTCGAGGCGCAGGAGCCGCGCCTGATCCGGCGTGATCGGGCGCCCGAGCTGACGGCTCAAGTTGCTGCACCCGGTCGTTGTAGATTTGCCGGAACTGCTCAGCCGTGATCTCGGTGGATCCGACCTTCGCCACGGTCGAGCGCCCGAAGCCGCGGAAAATGTCGCCGATGCCCCAGATGGCGAAGCTCACCGCGATGGTGCCGAGCACGACCGCCATCACGATTCGCCCCAGCCAATTGCTGGAGGCCTTGCGCATACCGCGAAGCATGAAAATCCTACGTTCGTGATGGAGTCGGGCCATCCCGCCGTAAGCGGTTCCCGCAAGGGCGCGCATCATAGGGATGGCCGCTCTGCGCCGCAACAAGGAGGGCCTGGTGCGCGACTGGCCCGTCTAAGGCCGATTTGCTAAGCCGTGCAAGCGGTTTGGGGCAGAATCATGGCAGTGCGGCGCTCCGCTCGTGGCGGGAAACTGGAAGATGAACGGGCTCAAGGCCTCACTGGCCGAGCTCGAAACGATGATTGCGGGTGCGGCCGACCCGGCGGGCAAGGCCGATCTCCTGATCTGCCCGCCTGCCACGCTGCTTGCGGCGTTCGCGCAGGTGGCGCAGGGCTCGCGCATCGCGGTCGGCGCACAGGACTGCCACGCCGAGCCCGCCGGCGCGTTCACGGGCGATATTTCGGCCGAAATGCTGGCCGACGCGGGAGCGACCTCCGTCATCGTCGGTCATTCCGAACGCCGCAGCCTGCATAAGGAAGGAAATTCGCAGGTTCGCGCCAAGGCGCAGGCGGCATGGCGCGCCGGGCTCGCCGCGATCCTTTGCGTGGGCGAATCCAAAGAGGAGCGTTCGGTCGGCCGCACGCTGACCGTGGTCGGGTCCCAGCTCGAAGGCTCTGTGCCCGACGGCGCGACGGCGGACAATCTGGTGATCGCCTATGAGCCGGTCTGGGCGATCGGAACGGGAGAGACGCCGACGGCCGCCGACGTTGCGCAAGTGCACGAGTTCATCCGGGAGCGACTGACCGAACGCTTCGGGGCGGCGGCGGAGGGCATGCGCATCCTGTACGGCGGTTCGGTGAAACCGTCGAACGCCGCCGAATTGCTCGGGGTCGATAATGTCGATGGCGCGCTGATCGGCGGCGCAAGTCTCAAGGCAGAGGATTTCCTCGGGATCGCGTCGGCCTGTCGCTGATGCGCGACGCCGTCAGGCGGCGATCGAGACAGCGCCGATCACCACGCTAATTCGGGCGCATTCGGCACCGCCAGCGCGCGCGCGAAACGCAGCGGTTCGATCTGCGAAAGCTGGGGCCGCCGCAGTCCAAATACCGCATGCAATTCGCGGTCGATGTCGGCGGCATTGAACGGCTTGTAGAGAAACGCGAACGCGCCGCGGTCGAGGGCCCAGCGCTTGCGCGCCTTCGTTGCGTTCGCCCGAGATCATGATGACCTTCACGCCCGGGTCGCGCTCGAGCAAACGCTCCAAAGTCTCCGTTCCGCCGAGCCCGGGCATGTTGCAGTCGAGGAAGACGACGTCGTATTCGCTGTCTTCGCAACACGCGAGCGCCTGCTCGCCGTTCGCCGCGTCGGTCACCTCGATATTGAAGATGCTGTTGGCGAACACCTTCTTGATGATGCGCCGAACGGTCGCCGAGTCGTCGACCACCAGCGCACTGCTCGGCACCGTCACGCGGCAATAGGTCTTGAGGATGCGTCAGCACCTGCTCGTCCGCAAAGGGCTTGCCGAGAAAGTCGTAGACCTTGAGCTGCTGGGCAAGCTGCATGCGGCGCTGGTTCGCATTCGCCGACATCAGCGTTACGAAGGTCTTGTTCCCGCCGGTCCGCGCCTTGCCGACCGCTTCCATGCCGCTCATCTCGGGCATGTTGACGTCGATGAAAGCGAGGTGAAAGCCCCCCTGGTTGAGGGCGTTCCAGGTCTGCTGGCCGTCCGTCACCGAAATGACGTCGAACGGGATCGGCGAGCCGGCCGCGATCCCGGCAAATACCTCGTGGATCACGCGGAAATCGTCCGCAACCAGAACTTTGAGCTTGAAGCCTGCATGGGGGCCGCCGGTCGTGGCGGGAGCAGCGCGACTATCCGACGCAAGGATTGAGAGTTGCTCAATTTTTGCCGCAAAAGGGCGTCGGGAAAGATACGTAGGGTCGCGAACGGACGCGGTCGGGCAGGGTGGAATTGCCGCGGAGGATCGTGTAGAGACGCCGGCGAATTCCTATATGCCCGGCATGGCGCGCGCGCCCTTCGCCTTTGGACCCTGTTGAATGCAGACTGTCATCATTGTCGTCCACCTCATGATCGTTTCGGCCATGATCGGCCTCGTCCTGCTGCAGAAGTCCGAAGGCGGCGGGCTTGGCATGGGTGGGGGCGGGGGTGGATTTCTCACCAGCCGCGGCACGTCTAACGTGCTGACCCGCACGACCGCAATCCTTGCGGCGGCGTTTTTCGCGACCAGCCTGCTGCTGTCGATCCTTGCCGGCTGGGATCGCAAGCCGCGTTCGATCATCCAGGATACCGGCGGCCCCACCGCGCCGACCTCGCAGCCGGCCAATCCGGGCGGCACCGCGCCGCTGGCGCCGGGCGGTCTGCTCGACCGGCTGCGCGAGGGGGCACCGCCGCCCCGCCGCTCCGGCGGAACCACAGGCGCCGCAGTCGAAGTAAGTATCCACAGGGAAGGCCGGGCAACCGGCCTTCTTCACTTTAGGGATCGCTACGGACTCGGCGAATCGAGTCCCGGGAGTTAGAGGTTGAGCCCCATGGCGCGGTATATCTTCATCACCGGCGGCGTGGTCTCCTCACTCGGCAAGGGTCTCGCTTCAGCGGCGCTCGGCGCATGTCCTGCAGGCGCGCGGCTACAAGGTGCGGCTGCGCAAGCTCGACCCCTATCTCAACGTCGATCCCGGAACGATGTCGCCCTACCAGCATGGCGAGGTGTTCGTCACCGACGACGGCGCCGAGACCGACCTCGACCTCGGCCACTACGAGCGCTTCACCGGCAATGCGGCGAGCAAGCGCGACAACATCACGACCGGCCGCATCTATCAGGACATTCTCGCCAAGGAGCGGCGCGGCGATTATCTCGGCGCGACCATCCAGGTGATCCCGCATGTCACCAACGCCATCAAGGATTTCATCCGCGACGGCAATGAGGATTGCGACTTCGTGCTGATGGAGATCGGCGGCACGGTCGGCGACATCGAGAGCCTGCCGTTCCTCGAAGCCATCCGCCAATTCGGCAACGAATTGCCGCGCAATCACGCGATCTACATTCACCTGACGCTGATGCCCTACATCCCGAGTGCGGGCGAGTTGAAAACCAAGCCGACGCAGCACTCGGTGAAGGAACTGCTCTCGATCGGCATCCAGCCGGATATTCTGTTGTGCCGCACCGACCGGCCGATCCCGAAGGAAGAGCGCAAGAAGCTTTCGCTGTTCTGCAATGTGCGCGAAACCGCCGTGATCGAGGCGCGCGACGTCGACAACATTTATGCGGTGCCGCAGGCCTATTCGGCGGAAGGGCTCGACACCGAAGTGCTCGCGGCATTTGGCATTGAGGCCGGCGCAGCGCCGAACCTGGAACGTTGGCGTCTGATCAACGAGCGCATCCGCAATCCGGAAGGCGATGTCACGATTGCGATCGTCGGCAAGTACACCGGCATGAAGGACGCCTATAAATCCTTGATCGAGGCGCTCAGCCACGGCGGCATCGCCAACAAGGTGAAGGTGAAGCTCGACTGGATCGAGTCCGAAGTGTTCGAGCGCGAAGACGCCGCGCCCTTCCTCGAACACGTCAACGGCATCCTTGTGCCGGGCGGCTTCGGCCAGCGCGGCGCCGAGGGCAAGATCCGCGCGGCGCAGTTCGCGCGCGAACGCGAGGTGCCGTATTTCGGCATCTGCTTCGGCATGCAGATGGCGGTGATCGAGGCGGCGCGCAATCTCGCCGGCATCGAGGACGCGAACTCGACCGAGTTCGGCAAAACCTCAGAGCCGGTCGTCGGCCTGATGACCGAGTGGCTCAAGGGCAACGCGCTGGAGAAGCGGAGCCTCGAACGGCGATCTCGGCGGCACGATGCGGCTCGGCGCCTATCCGGCGGTGCTCGATCGCGGCAGCAAGATCGCGGAGATTTACGGCTCGACCGAAATCTCCGAACGCCACCGCCACCGCTATGAAGTCAACACCGCCTACAAAGGACGGCTCGAACAGCACGGCATGCGCTTCTGCGGCATGTCGCCGGACGGCGTGCTGCCGGAGACATCGAATACACCGATCATCCCTGGTTCATCGGCGTGCAATATCACCCCGAGCTGAAATCGCGCCCCTTCGCGCCGCACCCGCTGTTCGCATCGTTCGTCGGTGCGGCGATTACGCAGAGCCGGTTGGTCTAGCGGCGGAATTGCTCCCCTGCGCGGGACGGGCTTGCTTCGCCTGCCCGCATTGCGTCAAATCGCAGCCCTTCATCGCCGCGCCGTGCGGCTTCAATCAAAAGCGGAGGAAACATGATCTACGAGATGCGCAGCTATCGCGCGATGCCGGGCCGGCTGCCGGACCTGATCAAGCGCTTCGACACCATCACGCTCAAGCTGTTCGACAAGCATGGAATCAAGCAGGCGGGCTTCTGGACCACGGAAGTCGGCGAGTTCGAACCACAACCTGATCTATCTGATCGCCTACGAGTTGATGGCCGATCGGGAGAAGAAGTGGGGCGCGTTCTCGACCGATCCGGAATGGATTCAGAAGCGCGGCGAGACCGAGAAGAACGGCCCGTTGGTCATGAGTTTCTCGAACCAGTTTTTGAAGCCGACGAGCTTTTCGAGCGTCAAGTAAGATTGGCTCCGTCACAGCCGGGCTTGTCCCGGCCATCCACTTCTTTGCTGCATCAGGGCGTGGATGCCGGGCACAAGGCCGGGCGCGACTAGGAACCAAGGAGTCCATCATCCCACGCGGTCTCGACCATATCGTGCACGCGGTGCACGATCTCGATGCGGCGGGCGAAGCCTATACGCGGCTCGGCTTCACGGTTGGCGCGCGCAACGTGCATCCGTGGGGCACGCATAACCGCATCGTGCAGTTTCCCGGCGTGTTCATCGAACTGCTCGGGCTTGGTGAGATGTCGCGCATCGCCGAGCCGGGTCCGCGTTCGATCTCGTTCGGTGCCTTCACGCGCGACTTCCTCGCACGCGGCGAGGGGCTCTCGATGCTCGTGTTGGAAGGAAAGGGCGCCGACGCGGACGCAGAGGCATTCCGCGCGGCGGGCATCGGCGACTTCGACGTCTTCAACTTCGAGCGCGAGGGAAAGCGGCCCGATGGGTCGGCGGTGAAGGTCGCATTCTCGCTCGCGTTTGCGCAGGACAGGCAGGCGCCCGATATCGGCTTCTTCACCTGCCAGCAGCATTACCCGGAGAACTTCTGGAATCCGGTGTTCCAGCAGCATGCGAACGGCGTGACCGGTGTGGCGGGTGTGGTGTTCGTCGCCGAGAACCCGGCGGACCATCATGTTTTTCTCTCGGCATTCTCAGGTGTGCGTGATTTCAGCGCCACCTCGACCGGCATCACCATCCAGACCCCTCGCGGCGAGATCCAGGCGATGGACCCGGCCGCATTCCGTCTGCACTACGCGGTGGCGCCACCGGACGTCTCACGCGGCATGCGGCTCGCCGCGATCCGCTTTGCGGTGCGCGACAAGGCGGCGGCGCAGGCCGCGCTCGCGGCGAGCGCCCGGGAGCATATGGACAAGCTGGTTGTCGACCCGCAACGGGCGCGCGGCGCCACGCTGGTGTTCGAGCCGGGAGGCCGCTGAGGCACACCGCAAACTTTTCCAAATCGTTAATGGAAATTAGCGGATTTTCCGAAATCACATTCAAGCTTTGCAGATTTCGGTTCGGCATGATCAGCGATGCCGGGGGCGTCTGAGCCCCGGCGACCAACGAGCGGCCCCGGGTTGCCCCCTCCACAACACGGCCCGGGGCCGTTTCATGTCTGCGGATGGCGTGTGAGCCGCGCGGGTTGACCGGCGGCGCAGGGGCTGGGCAAGGTCCGCCCGATGTCCGCGCCGAACTCCATCGTCACCATCGGAAGCGTGCGTTTCGGCAATGCGCTGCCGATCGCACTGATCGCGGGGCCGTGCCAGCTCGAAAGTCGCGCGCACGCGCTGGAGATGGCCGGCGCGCTGAAGGAAATCGCGGGTCGCACCGGGATCGGGCTCGTTTACAAAACCTCGTTCGACAAGGCGAACCGCACCAGCTCAGCCAGCGCGCGCGGCATCGGGCTTGAGGCCGCGTTGCCGATCTTCGCGGAGATCCGCGAGACACTGAAGATTCCGGTGCTGACCGACGTGCACGAGCCGGCGCAATGCGCGGTGATCGCGCAGGCCGTGGACGTGTTGCAGATCCCGGCGTTCCTGTGCCGCCAGACAGATCTGCTCGTCGCCGCCGCGCAAACCGGCCGCGCGGTCAACGTGAAGAAGGGCCAATTCCTCGCGCCGTGGGATATGGCGAACGTGGTCGCCAAGTTGACCGGCGCCGGCAATGCGAATGTGCTCCTCACCGAACGCGGCGCATCCTTCGGCTACAACACGCTCGTGTCCGACATGCGTGCGCTGCCGATCCTCGCGCGCACCGGCGCGCCGGTGATTTTCGACGCGACCCATTCGGTGCAGCAGCCGGGCGGGCAGGGCGCGACATCAGGCGGCGAACGCGAGTTCGTGCCGGTGCTGGCGCGCGCCGCGGTCGCGGTCGGCGTCGCGGGCGTCTTCATCGAGACGCACCAGGATCCCGACAAGGCGCCATCCGACGGGCCAAACATGATCCCGATCAAATCATTGGAGCGGCTTTTGGCATCGCTGCGGGAATTCGACGCATTGGCGAAGAAGTCGGGGTAGCCGATTGACCACACTTGCCATTTGACCGCCACGGCGGTGGAAGGCAGGCACAAAAATCGCAAGCCCGTGAACCTTTCCGGCACGCGGCCTGACTACAAGCAAAGCACGCGGGGGCATTCATGGTTCTTCAATCGCTTGCCGGACTTCCGGCGTTCCTGACCTATTTCGTCATCGCGGCACTGCTCGTCGTTCTCTACCTCTACGTCTATCTCTGGATCACACCGCACGATGAATTCGCGCTGATGCGGGGCGACAAGCCGGGTGCGGCGATCGCGCTCGGCCTGAGCATGATCGGCTTCGCGCTCCCGCTCACCAGCTCGATCGCGCATTCCGACAATGTCGTCGACATGGTGATCTGGGGTCTGATCGCCCTGATCGTGCAGATCGCGGCGTATTACCTTGCGCGCATTCCGATCCCCGACCTGTCGCAACGCATCGCCAAAGGCGAGATCGCGCCCGCGATCTGGCTCGGCTCGGCGTCGGTGACGGCAGGGCTCGTCAACGCGGCCTCGATGACGACATGAAGCGCTCAAGCCAGGTCGCGCTGGTCCTGATGGGCCTGACCGGCACGACCGCGACGGCGGCCTACATGATGCCGTCGCGTCCCGGCTGCGAGGCCACGCCTGCGGCCTCGACGGCACTCAACCCGCCGAATGCCGCGACACCTGCGGCGGCTGTGGAGCCGTGCCGGCGCCGCTCGTGGAGTGGCTGGCGCTGGAATTCTTATTCCTCCCATTCGTATTACGGCTCGGGCCATTCGGGCGGATGGTTTTCGCGCAGTTCGGCACCGACCTCGGTCTCGACCGCATTTTCCTCGAGTGGCCGCAGCAGTACCGGCTCATCCTCGTCCGGCTCGAGCAGCGGGACGGCGCGCGGTGGCTTCGGTTCGACCGGCCACGGCACGTCGGGCGGTGGACACGCCGGAAGCTGAGACCGCCGCACGGGTATGCTGAATAAAGCATGACCGCCGCGCGATGATTTGAAGCGCGCGTTCTAACCGGATTTTCCGCTGTTTCTGTTTCAATTGGCCTTCGCGCCGCAAGCTTTGGCGCGTGGGGCGCGGCGATGAAACGATCCGGTCAGGTCGGGTTGGCGGTGATGGGCGTTGCCGCGTTCGCGGCGACCTATACGTCGGTGAGCGCTTTTCGGGCGCCGTCGCAGAACGGCGTTGCGCAAAGCACCTGCACCACGCGCGCCGACGGCACGCAGACTTGCGAGCCGACGCGGCGCAGCTTCACCTATTATCTCTATCCGCATTTCGGCAGTTCGTCGGCGAGCGCGAGCAGCGCATCCGGAAAGCCGCTCGGCCAGTCTGCGGCATTGACCGGCAACGCGCGCGCTTTTACTTCGGCAAGTCCATCCGGCACGATGCGCGGCGGATTCGGCACGACCGGTTCGAGTGGTTCGTTCCGCATCTCCGCCGGCGGGTAAGCCGCAGCGCGTCCACCCGGACCGCGACAGCCGAAGCGATCTCCATGCAGCGCATTCCGTGCGACGAGCGGCCGGACTGGAAAGACAAGGCCGACGCGGCAGGCTTCGTGTTTCACACGATGGATGGCGCGCGCTACTGGGACGAGCGCGCCTATTATGCCTTCACGCTGAAGGAAATCGAAGAGGACATCGAAGGGCCAACCGGCGAACTCGACGCGATGTGCCGCGAACTGGTCGCGCGCGCGGTCGACGACGAGCGCATGCTCAAGGTGCTGCAAATCCCGGAGCGCTACTGGACCTTCATCGCGGCGAGTTGGAAGCGCGGCGATCCAAGTCTCTATGGCCGCTTCGATCTCTCCTATAGCGGGCGACGGCCCGGCGAAGCTGCTCGAATACAACGCCGACACGCCGACGTCGGTTTTCGAGACCGCGGTGTTTCAATGGATGTGGCTGGAGGACGCGAAGGCGCGCGCGATCACGCCGCACGACGCCGATCAGTACAATTCGCTGCACGAACGGCTGATCGAAGGCTGGAAGGAGATCGGCCAGAAAGCCCCGGAGGCTTCCGGACACCTGCATCTCGCGGGCGCGCTCGACGATCCGGAAGACGGCGGCACCATCGCGTATCTGGAAGACACGGCGCGCCAGGCCGGGCCTTACGACCACCAAGCTCGCGATGGACTACATCGGCCGCACGCCCAAAGGCGCGTTCGTCGATCTCGACAACAAACCGATCTCGCTGCTGTTCAAGCTCTATCCGTGGGAGTGGATGTTCCGCGAGCAGTTCGGCGCTTCGATCGCCGGCTCGCCGACGCGCTGGCTCGAGCCGCCGTGGAAGGCGATCCTGTCGAACAAGGGCATCCTGCCGCTGCTCTGGGCCATGTTCCCGCGCCACCCCAATCTGCTGCCGGCCTATTTCGAGGACGATGCGAAGGCCGCCGAGCTTGGCGACAGCTATGTGCGCAAGCCGATCTATTCGCGCGAGGGCGCAAACGTCACCCTGATGGCTCGGCGGACAGGCGGTCGATTCCGGCGACGGCCCGTACGGCGCCGAAGGCTTCGTGCGCCAGGCGGTCGCGACCTTGCCGAGGTTCGGCGAGGATTATGCGGCGATAGGCTCCTGGATCGCGGCCGGAAAGCCCTGCGGCCTCTCCGTGCGTGAGGATTTGAGCCCGATCACCAAAAACACCTCCCGATTCCTGCCCCACGCGATTGTGGGGTGAGCCATTCCCGCACTGCACAACAAAATCGCTGAAATCGTGTATGGCTTTCGCGAGCCAATGAATTTTCAGCCCAAATTCGATTCCGGCCGCTCGATCGACGGCAGCTTTTTGCCGGTCGCGCCGAAGCCCGAGCCGGAACTTGCCCCGAGGTTCCAGAGCCGCGCCAGACCCGCAGCCTGATCCTGCGGCTCTCGATCTGTCGGTTTCATCGCGGCGCTCGCCTCGCGTGCGACCGACCCGATCATTCCGCCGATCGCGCATGACATTCATGTCGATCCGAACGCGGTCGCGCTGCTGACCACGGCCTTCGCCCTGCCGTTCGCGCTCGTACAGCCGGTGCTGGGACCGGTCGGCGATATGGTCGGCAAGGTGCGCGTGATGATCGCGTGCCTGGCGGTGACCATCGCGGCGATGGCCGCGTGCGGGTTTGCGCAGAATTTCACCGTGCTGCTGGTGGCGCGCATCGTCGCGGGCGCGGCGGCGGGCGGCATCTTCCCGGTCGGGATCGCGGTGATCGGCGATCTGGTGCCGATGAAGGACCGCCAGGTTGCGATCGGCCGCTGGCTTGCCGCGGTCATCACCGGCAACCTGCTCGGGTCGTCATTGGCCGGCGTGGTCGGCGATCTGCTCGGCTGGCGCGGCGTGTTCTTCGTCATCACCGGGCTCGGCATTGTCGCGCTGGTGATCGCGGTCGTATCGTTGCGCAAGCATGTGCGCGCGACGCCCGCGCGGTTCAGCCTCGGCGGCTTCAGCCGCGGCTACGGGTCGGTGTTCGCCAATCCGCGCGCGAAGGTGTGCTTCAGCGCCGTGTTTACCGAGGGCATCGTGATCTTCGGGCTGTTTCCGTTCGTCGCGCTGCTTCTGCTTCGGGCCGGCGAGCCGCGCGCCTCGATCGCGGGCGCCGTGATCGCAGGGTTTTCGGTCGGCGGCGTGATCTATGCGGTGGCGGTGCAGCGGCTGGTCTCGCGCTGGCGGCCGGACCAGCTGATGATCGGCGGTGGCGTCTTCGCGGCGCTCGCGCTCGCCGTCGTCTCGTTCGATCCGGTGTGGCCGGTGCAGTTCCTGGCATTCACGCTGCTCGGCTTCGGCTTCTACACGCTGCACGCCTCGATCCAGGTGCAGGCGACCGAACTGTCCAGCACCGCGCGCGGCGCCGCGATGTCGCTGCACTCGTTCTCGTTCTTCATGGGGCAGGCGAGCGGCCCGGTGCTCTACGGCCTCGGCTTCGTCAATGTCGGTGCAGCCGTGACTTCTGACCATCGCCGCGATGGTCGTGATGGGCGTCGGCATCGTGTGTTCGCGGCTGCTGCGCGAACGGACCGGCGCGGCGAACGTCTAGCCGCGCGCGCGGTACGGCGGAACGCCCTGGTCCGGTACCCACACGTCCTTCGGCAATTTCCCGGCCTGCCAGAACACATCGATCGGCATGCCACCGCGCGGATAGAAATAACCGCCGATGCGCAGCCATTTCGGCGCAAGCAGCTTCACCACGCGCTGGCCGATCGAGACGGTGCAGTCCTCGTGGAACGAACCGACATTGCGGAACGAGTTGAGATAAAGCTTCAGCGACTTCGACTCGATCAGCCAGCGGTTCGGCACATAGTCGATCATCATGATGCCGAAGTCGGGCTGGCCTGTGACCGGGCAGATCGAGGTGAATTCCGGGAATGCAAAGCGCGCGACGTAATTCGTTTCCGGGTGCGGATTCGGAACGCGGTCGAGCGCCGCCTTGTCGGGCGAGGCGGGCCGGGCGCTTGGGTGGCCGAGCAGTCTGGTTTTCGGAGCCTTGGACATGGCCGTGTTCTGTCCCGTCCGGCGGGGCATGACAAGTGCGGCGGCCATCCTGTAGAAGCCTGCCACCCTCACCACAGAACCGGGACATGACCGCCATCGTCGACATCATCGGCCGCGAAATCCTCGACAGCCGCGGCAACCCGACCGTCGAGGTCGACGTGGTGCTGGAGGACGGCTCGCTCGGCCGCGCCGCGGTGCCATCCGGCGCATCGACCGGCGCGCACGAGGCGGTCGAGCTGCGCGACGGCGACAAGAAGCGCTACGTCGGCAAGGGCGTGCAGAAGGCGGTCGCGGCGGTCAACGGCGAGATCTTCGACGCCGTCGGCGGCATGGATGCCGAGCAGCAGGTCAAGATCGACGAGACGATGATCGCGCTCGACGGCACGCCGAACAAAGGCCGGCTCGGCGCCAACGCGATCCTCGGCGTGTCGCTCGCGGTCGCGAAGGCGGCCGCGGCGGCTCGCGGTCTGCCGCTCTATCGCTACGTCGGCGGCACGTCGGCGCGGCTGTTGCCGGTGCCGATGATGAACATCATCAACGGCGGCGTGCACGCCGACAATCCGATCGACTTCCAGGAATTCATGATCATGCCGGTCGGCGCGGAGAGCTTCTCCGAAGGGCTGCGCATGGGCGTCGAGGTGTTCCAGACGCTTGAAGAAGGCGCTGCACGATGCCGGCCACAACACCAACGTCGGCGACGAGGGCGGCTTTGCGCCGAACCTGAAGTCGGCCGACGAGGCGCTGTCCTACGTCATGAAGGCGATCGAGGCGGCGGGCTACAAGCCGGGCGAGCAGGTCGCGCTCGCGCTCGATCCGGCCTCGACCGAATTCTTCAAGGACGGCAAGTACGTCTATGAGGGCGAAGGAAAAACCCGCTCCATCGCGGAGCAGGCGAAGTACCTCGGCGAGCTCGTCGCGCGCTATCCGATCGTCTCGATCGAGGACGGCATGGCGGAGGACGATTTCGACGGCTGGAAGCAGGTCACCGACCTGATCGGCAACAAGTGCCAGCTCGTCGGCGACGACCTGTTCGTCACCAACGTCAAGCGCCTCTCCGATGGCATCAAGCGCGGGCTCGGCAACTCGATCCTCGTCAAGGTCAACCAGATCGGCACGCTCACCGAGGCGCTCGCCGCCGTCGAGATGGCCCACAAGGCGGGCTACACGGCGGTGATGTCGCATCGCTCCGGCGAGACCGAGGACTCGACCATCGCGGACCTCGCGGTCGCGACCAACTGCGGGCAGATCAAGACCGGCTCGCTTGCGCGCTCGGACCGCACCGCCAAATACAACCAGCTCCTGCGCATCGAGCAGGAACTGGGCGCGCAGGCGAAGTATGCCGGCAGGGCGGCGCTGCGGGCGGGGCGCTAGACCGGCGACAAACCGCAGTGGAAATGCTAATCTAATGGCATGACCAAAATCGAAATTGACGCAGTCTTGGACCGGGTAAAGAGTTGGTCTCCTGAGCGGCAGAAAGATGCTGCGCTAATGCTCCTCGCAATGGAGGAACAGGGTGCTGCGGTCTACAAGCTTTCGCCGGAAGAACTTGCCGATATCGAAGAAAGTCTTCGGGAAGCGGACCGTGGTGAATTTGCGACTGATGAAGAAGTCGCCGCGATCTTCAATCGCGCGCGTCAATGAAAGTCTGCGTTTAGCCACCGTGCTGTGACGCAAATCAACCAAGCATTCGATTACATCGCGCAAGACAATCAAGCCGCTGCAAAAGCTTTTATGGCTCGGATCGAGTCGCTGACGGCGCTCTTGGCAACTCGCCCCGGTATCGGCCGGGCCACGACGAGGCCGGGGGTGCAAGTTATTGCGACGCTCCCCTATCGCTACCTGATGTTTTACAAGGCCATTCCAGAGCGAAGTGAATTGCGGATTCTCCGCCTGAGGCACATGAGCCGCCGGGACGCGCTTGACGTCCATGGGCAATAAATTTTGATTAACGTCTCGTTTACCCTGCGCCGCCATCCTCCCCGCATGGTCACCCACACGCGCCTGCGCGCCGTTCTGACAGCGCTCGGTCTCTATACCGTGGCGGCGCTGGTCATCGGCTATTTCGGTCTCTCCGCCTATACCGGCGCGCGCGGCCTGCGCGCGAAGCAGGACCTCGCCCAGCAGCAGGCGGGCCTCATGAGCGACATTGAGCGCACCCGCGCGGAACGTGTCGCGCTGGAGCACAAGGTTTCGCTTCTGCGCGCCGACAATCTCGACCCGGACATGCTCGACGAGCGCGCCCGCGCGATGCTCAATTATCTCAATCCGCGCGACCTGACGCTGATGCTGAAGAAGTAGCAGCAGCATTCCGCCGGCTGCCTGCCGTTCCCCGGCGGGCGCAAAAATCCCCATGTGGTGCAAAACCTTGGGAGCGTTCCGGCGTTCTCTTGCGCGCGCTTCCGCACGCCCCCAATTTCGGCTAATGGGGTGGCAGCACCCTGGGGAAACGCATGGCCGTCGCCAAGACCAAACCCGTAAAGTCCGAGGGGGAATCCGCCCCTGTCTCCAAAGCCCAAGGCACCTCCGTGCCGGAATTCTCCAAGCAGCAGGAACTCACCGCCTATCGCGAAATGCTGCTCATCCGGCGTTTCGAGGAAAAGGCCGGTCAGATGTACGGCATGGGGCTAATCGGCGGCTTCTGCCACCTCTACATCGGGCAGGAGGCGGTCGTCGTCGGGATGCAGATGACCCTGAAAAAGGGCGACGCCGTCATCACCGGTTACCGCGACCACGGCCACATGCTCGCCTGCAACATGGATCCGAAAGGCGTGATGGCTGAGCTGACCGGCCGCCGCGGTGGCTACAGCCACGGCAAGGGCGGCTCGATGCACATGTTTTCCGTCGAGAAGGGATTCTTCGGCGGCCACGGCATCGTCGGCGCGCAGGTTTCGCTCGGCACCGGCCTTGGCTTCGCGGCGCGCTACCGCAAGACCGACAATGTGAGCCTGACCTATCTCGGCGACGGCGCGACCAACCAGGGTCAGGTGTACGAGAGCTTCAACATGGCGGAGCTGTGGAAGCTCCCCGTGGTCTACATCATCGAGAACAATCGCTACGCCATGGGCACGGCGATCACGCGCTCGTCGGCGACGACGGACCTGTCCAAGCGCGGCGCCTCGTTCAACATTCCGGGCGAGCAGGTCGACGGCATGGACGTGCGCGCCGTGAAGGCGGCGGGCGAGAAGGCGGTGCAATGGTGCCGCGACGGCAAGGGCCCGTACATTCTGGAAATGCTGACCTACCGCTATCGCGGCCACTCGATGTCGGACCCGGCGAAGTACCGCACGCGCGAAGAGGTCAACAAGATGCGCAGCGAGCACGATCCGATCGAGCAGGTGCGGATGCGTATCCTGGAGAACAAGCACGCTAGCGAGGACGACCTGAAGAAGATCGACGCGCGAGGTGCGCGACATCGTCAACGCCGCTGCCGATTTTGCCACCAACGACCCGGAGCCGGATGCCGCCGAGCTCTGGACCGACGTGTACCGGTAGGCCGCATGGCGGGCATATCCACGATGCTGGTCTATCTTGCCCTCGCGGGCGCGGTCGCGAGCTGGATCGCGGGCGCGGTGTTCGCCGCGCGGGCAGCGGCGCTCGGCGCCGACCTCGCGTGGTCTGGCCGTTCGCCATCGGACGCATCCGCGCCGCGCGGCGGCCGAACCGGCCGCGAACGTCAACAAGGCGCTGGTCGCCTTCGTCGCCTGCCTGCTGGTCGGCTTCGCGGCGTTCTCGGCGTCCGCCAACCTTCATCGTTTCGCGAAATAGAGATGTCCCATGCCGGTTGACGTCCTGATGCCCGCGCTCTCTCCCACGATGGAGAAGGGCAATCTCGCCAAGTGGGTCAAGAACGAAGGCGACAAGGTGAAGGCCGGCGACGTGATCGCCGAGATCGAGACCGACAAGGCCACGATGGAAGTCGAGGCGGTCGACGAAGGCACGCTCGGCAAGATCCTCGTGCCGGAAGGCACCGCCGACGTTGCCGTGAATACGCCGATCGCAGTCATTCTCGCCGAGGGCGAAAGCGCCGGCGACATCAAGGCGGGCGGCGCGCCTGCGCCGCAGCCAAAAGCCGAGAAGGCGGACGCCGCTGCCGCCGACGCAAAGGAGGAGAAAAAGGACGAGCCCGAGGTCGCGCACAAGTCCGCCGCCGCGCCGGTCGTCGAGGCGCAGCCCGAGCCGGACGTGCCGGAAGGCACCGAGATGGTCACCATGACCATGCGCGAAGCGCTTGCGCGACGCGATGGCCGAGGAGATGCGGCGCGACAAGGATGTGTTCGTGATGGGCGAGGAGGTCGCCGAATATCAGGGCGCCTACAAGGTCACGCAGGGCTTGCTGCAGGAATTCGGCGCGGACCGCGTGATCGACACGCCGATCACCGAGCATGGCTTCGGCGGACTTGGCGTCGGCGCCGCGCTCGCGGGCCTCAAGCCGATCGTCGAGTTCATGACCTTCAACTTCGCCATGCAGGCGATCGACCAGATCATCAATTCGGCGGCCAAGACGCTCTACATGTCGGGCGGCCAGATGGGCTGCTCGATCGTGTTCCGCGGGCCGAACGGCGCTGCCGCGCGCGTCGGCGCGCAACACAGTCAGGATTATTCGGCCTGGTACTCGAGCGTGCCGGGGCTGAAGGTGGTCGCGCCGTACTCGGCGGCGGACGCCAAGGGCCTGCTCAAGTCCGCGATCCGCGATCCCAACCCGGTCGTGTTCCTGGAAAACGAAATCCTCTACGGCCAGTCCGGTCCGGTGCCGAAGCTCGACGATTACACGGTGCCGATCGGCAAGGCGAAGGTGGTGCGGCCCGGCGACAACGTCACCATCGTGGCGTGGTCGATCGGCATGTCCTACGCGCTCAAGGCGGCCGAAGAACTCGCCAAGAAGCACATCCATGCCGAGGTGATCGATCTGCGCACGCTGCGCCCGATGGACATCGAGACCGTGCTCACGTCGGTGAAGAAGACCGGCCGCTGCGTCGTGGTCGAGGAGGGTTGGCAGCAGTCCGGCGTCGGCGCCGAAGTCGCCGCGCGCATCATGGAGAGCGCGTTCGACTATCTCGACGCGCCGGTGACGCGCGTCTCCGGCAAGGACGTTCCGATGCCCTATGCGGCGAACCTCGAAAAGCTCGCGCTGCCCTCGGTCGCCGAAGTGGTCGATGCCGCCAAGGCGGTCAGTTACCGGTAAGGAGTTGGAATGGCCTACAACGCGCTCAATCCGCCGCCGATGGTCAAGGACAAGCCCGCCAACGAGGTGATGCGCGTCGCCGTGCACAACGGCGAACTGCACATGTCGATGCGCCGCGGCTTCGACGATCCGGGCGTTTGGGGTTTGCTGTTTGTCGATGCGGCGCGCCACGTCGCGCGCGCCTTTGCGCACGACAAGGTGGTGAGCGAGGAAGAAGCGCTCGACCGCATCCGGCAGGGCTTCGAGACCGCGATCCGCCAGCCGCCCGACGGCTCGAGCGAAACCACCGAGATCAAGGGCGCACAGTGAGCACGGCGTTCGACGCGCTGAATGTGCCGCCCGCCGCGATCGTCGAAGGCGGCACCGAGGTGCTGCGCGCCGCGATCGTGAACGGGGCGTTGCATGTTTCGCTGCGCCGCGCGTTCGACGATCCGGAAGCCTGGGGCATGCTGATCGCCGACATCACGCGCCACGTCGCGCGCGTCTATGCGACTGAGGACAAATTCCGCGAAGCCGAAACGATCGAGCGCATCCGTGCGCTCTATGACGCCGAGATGGATGCGCCGACCGATCCCGGAACCACCAGCGCGTTGAGCTGATCCCCATGCCGATCAACATCCTGATGCCTGCGCTCTCTCCCACGATGGAGAAGGGCAACCTTGCCAAGTGGCTGAAGAAGGAAGGCGAGAAGGTGAAGCCCGGCGACGTGCTCGCCGAGATCGAGACCGACAAGGCCACGATGGAAGTCGAGGCGGTCGACGAGGGCACGCTTGCGAAAATCGTCGTGCCCGAAGGCACCGCCGACGTGCCGGTCAACCAGCTGATCGCCGTGCTGGCCGGCGAGGGGGAGGACGCGCAGTCCGCGGCCTCTTCGGCCGGCAGCACGTCGGCGGCTAAGCCCGCCGAGAAGAAGGCGGAGCCAGCCAAGGCCGAAGCGCCGAAGGCAGACGCGCCGAAGCCTGAGGCACCAAAGCCCGCCGAGGCAAAGTCAGCTCCGGCGTCCGCCGCCGCACCCGCACCGGCCGCCAACGGCCACGCTCGCATTTTCTCGTCGCCGCTCGCGCGACGTCTCGCCAAGGAAGCCGGGATCGACCTCGCGCGCATCGCCGGCACCGGCCCGCACGGGCGCGTGGTCGCGCGCGACATTGCGGCGCCAAGGAAGGCAAGGGCCTCAAGGCGCCCGGCGCTGCAGCGGTTGCCGGCGCACCCGCGCCGTCAGGCGCGACGTTCGCGCTTCCGTCCGACGACAAGGTGCGCGCGCTCTACGAGGAAGGCTCCTACGAGGTCGTTCCGCACGACAACATGCGCCGCGTCATCGCGCAACGGCTGACCGCATCGACGCAGAATATCCCGCATTTCTACCTGACGGTCGATTGCGTGATCGACAGACTGATGGCGGCGCGCGAGGAGATCAATGCGTCCGCGCCGAAGAACAAGGAAGGCAAGCCGGCCTACAAGCTTTCGGTGAACGACTTTGTGGTGAAGGCGCTGGCGGTCGCGCTGCAGAAGATCCCGAATGCGAATGTGAGCTGGACCGAAGGCGGCATGCTCAAGCACAAGCATTCGGACATCGGTGTCGCAGTCGCGCTGCCGGGCGGACTGATCACACCGATCGTGCGCAATGCAGAGGCCAAGACCCTCTCGGCCATTTCGAACGAGTTGAAGGACATGGTGGCGCGTGCGCGCGCGAAGAAGCTCAAGCCGCAGGAGTACCAGGGCGGCACCTCATCGGTGTCGAACCTCGGCATGTACGGCATCAAGGACTTCACCGCCGTTATCAACCCGCCGCACGCGACGATCCTCGCGGCCGGCGCGGGCGAGGAGCGGGCGATCGTTCGCAAGGGTCAGATCGTCGCCGCAACGGTGATGAGCTGCACGCTCTCCTGCGATCACCGCGCGGTCGACGGCGCGCTCGGCGCCGAATTGATCGGCGCCTTCAAGGCGCTGATCGAAAACCCGGTGATGATGGTGGTGTGAAGCGAACGGTCCCGCTTCAATCATCCCGCGGCGCGGTGAGGCGGTACACGCCCTTGAAGTCGCGCGGGTCGGCCGGCTTGCCTTTGCGCAGGATGACCAGTCGGCCCTGTTCGGCGAGTGCGACCGCGACGCGGCGGATCGGCTGCATCAGCGGCCCCCACTGATCGGGGTGGCTTCCGGCGAGCGCACGCGCGGCCTCAGACGGATCGACCGCCTTGCCGGGCCCGCGTTCCGCGATCAGGCGCAGCAGCGCGGCCTCGATCGTGTGTGAATCGGGCCGCGCAACGACGTCTTCATTCTGCATGCCGAAGGCATCGCGGAAATCGCGACGCCGGGCAACCTTATTTGCTGAACAGCTTGTCGGTCGCCGTGATCAACCCGATCGTCGGGTTGGCCGCGCAATATTCGCCGAGCTTCTTGGCGTTCTCGACGAACTTCTCGGTGTCCAGCACTGGCGGATCGTCCTCCTCGCGATAATAGGCATCGAGCCAAGTCAGGATGATTCCGATCTCGTCTTTGGAGCTGCCCTGGAATTTGGAGCAGGTCATGGTCGAGAGGTCGATCTTTTCGGCGCAAGCGGCGAAAGCCGACGTCGCCACGATGATTGCAGCCAGAAACGCACGGCGCATGGTGTGATTCCCCGTTGAAGCCGCTCGCAACCTAGCGAAGTCCGCGCGCCGCGTCGATCTAAATGCTGCATTGCAAACCTCCCGTTTTGGGCGAAACGAACGATCGTGCTATTTGACCGGCATGACCGATCTTGCCAAGGGCGACCGCACGCGGGTGCGCATTCTCGACGAGGCGGTGGACCTTGCGAGCGTGCAGGGGCTTGGCGGGCTGACCATCGGGCCGTTGGCCGAGCGGCTTGGTTTGTCGAAAAGCGGGTTGTTTGCACATTTCGCCTCGAAAGAGGCGCTGCAGGTCGAGACGCTTGAGCGCGCTGCCGAGCGTTTTCGCGCCGAGGTCAGCGAGCCGCAGCGCGCGGTCGAGGATCGCGCCGCGCGACTCGGCGTGTTTTTCGGCCGCTGGATCGATTGGCTCGATGCGTCGGGGTTGAGCGGCGGCTGCCCGATCCTCGCGGCAGCGATCGAGTTCGACGATGTGCCGGGGCCGGTGCACGATGCGGCCGCCCGACATTTCGGCGAACTGCAGCGGCTGATCGTCAAGTTCGCCCGCGCCGCGAAACCCGATGGCGATGCCGAGGCGCTGGCGGCCAGCGTCATCGGGCTTGCGATGTCGCACCTGGTGCGCGTGCGCCTGCTCGGCGACCGCAAGGCTCGCGCCGTCACGATGCGGGCGTTCGCCGCGCTCTGCGCATGATCCCGAAAAGTGGAAACCGATTTTCGGATCAGATCATGCGCACGCGAACTCACAAATCCATCGCGCGGCGCGCGTCCGACTTGAACTGCCGGAACCACATCACGTAGACGACCGCAGCCGTTGTCGCCATGAACACGTAGGGGCTGACGAACCAGCCGAGGTAGCCGAGCGCGAAGAAGAATGCGCGCTGGCCATGATTGAAGTGCCGCCCGGCCGCGCCGAACAGCTGCGCGGTGCGCATCACATGCGCTTCGGCTTCCGGCTTTTCCTTTTCGCTCGGCGGGTGCGTCGCGCCAAGCAGGATCACCACGTAATTAAACAGACGGTAGGACCAGGCGAACTTGAAGAACGCGTAGACGAAGATCACCGCGAGCCCGATCGATTTGATCTCCCACAGCATGCGGCTGGTCTCGATGCCGACCGGCAGGGTTGCGACCACATTGAGCACATCGTCGGTCGAGCGCAGGATCGTCAGCGCACCGCCGATCGCGAACAGCGAGGTGGAAGCGAAAAACGCCGTGCCGTTCTGCAGCGCCGCCATCACCTGCATGTCCACCATGCGCGCCTCGCGTGCGAGCATTCGGCGCATCCAGATCAGCCGGTAGGAATTCATGGTGGCGTTCAGGCTCAGCCGCTTGCGCGGCCCGTATTCGACATGCACCGCATAGCCGGTCCAGGCGATCACGAACCAGGCGAGAGCCAGGAGGTCCGGCGTGCTCAGCGGCATTTGGCGTTTCCCCGAAGGCTTTTTCGAACGATGCGGGCACCGGTTCGCGCGACGAAAACGCCCCAACGCAACGACTCTTCCCATGCTGCCTTGCCAAACGGCTCCCGACAACTAATTCTGCCGCCCACAGTGGAGAACGCCATGCCGCAGACGATCACGAAGGGCTTCCGCGAGATGCTCGACGAGGCCGAGCGCGAGATCGAGACGCTCAGCGTCGAGGAGGCGGGCAAGCTGCACGGCAGCGGCGATGTGACCTTCGTCGACCTGCGCGATCCGCGCGAGCGCGAGCGCGAAGGCAAGGTGCCGGGCGCATTCCATTGCACGCGCGGCATGCTGGAATTCTGGATCGACCCGGCGAGCCCGTATCACAAGCCGCAATTCGCCGAGGACAAGAAGTTTGTGTTCTTCTGCGCCGGTGGCTGGCGCTCCGCGCTCGCGGCTCAGACCGCGCACCGCATGGGATTGAAGCCCGTGGCGCACATCCGGGGCGGCTTCGGGGAATGGAAAAAGTCGGGCGCGCCGGTGGAGTTGCCAGAGGCGAAGCCCAAAGCCTGACCGCCGCTTGCGGTATCGGACTACGACGGGCGGTTAACTAGCGATACAATTCAGGATTGCTTGGAGGGAGGTCCGCGCTAACATTCGGCGTGTTGTGCGCATGAGGCAGTGTGCGCACGCGTGCGTCGAGGGAGCAGTGCGATGTCCGACGAAAACCAGACCAGCGAGCCGAAGCCCGAGAAGGACAAACGATACGGCGAAATGTCGGAGGCGGCGCAAAAGATTGCGCTGATGCACTTCGATCACGTCGAGCGGCAGATCCAGCTCGCCGCGACCAAGGCGGCCTTGATGGTCACCGCCGATGCCTTGATCCTCACCGCCTATCTGAAGGTCGTCAACGACTACCAGGTGTTCGATCATCCGATCGATATCTGGACGTGGCTGTTCGGCCTCGGCGGAATTCTGCTGCTGGTTGGCCTGTGCACCGCGCTCCTCGCGGTCTGGCCGAAGATCCGCACCGACGGCGATGCGCAGCCGCTGTTCTATGGCTGGATCGCAACGGCCGGGCGCTCCTCGTACGTTGATACGTTCCGGGAGCGGGACAAATCGCAGCAACTCGGCGAGGACGTGTTGCTGCAGATCCACGGCAAGTCGCAATGGCTGGCGTTCATGTTCCAATGCACGCGGGTGAGCATCACCTGCATCATCGCGAGCATCATTTTGTGCGCACCCACGTTGCTGTCGTCCAGGAACAAGGGTGAGGAAAGCTCGATCGAGTTGAAATCCTCTCACCGCTTCTGGTGTTTCTGGTCGTGCGGGGCGCACGGAAAAAAGGCGAAGACCGATGCGGCCGACAGGGTCGTCTCCAAGGACAAGGCCGAAAGCGAAAGCGTCTGCCCGCCGCAAACCGGCGGATGTCCGGCCGCTCCGCCCGTTATGACGTGCCCCACGGTTGGGGCTTGCCCCTCGGGAGTGATTGCTCTGCAGGGCATGCCCGGACCCGCCGGCGCAATGGGTCCCGCAGGGAGGGACGGTAGAGATGGGCGGGACGGCCGAGACGGAAAGGATGGAAGGGACGGAGCAACGGGGCCTCCCGGAAAGGAGGGTGCGGCGGGCAAGGATGGTTCAGCGGGGCAACCCGGCAAGGACGGAAAAGACGGAGCAACGGGAGCGGCCGGAAAGGACGGTACGAACGGTGCGCCGGGCGTTGCCGGAAAAGACGGCGCGACCGGGCAGGCTGGAAAAGACGGCGCGTCCGGAGCGCCTGGCAAGGATGGGACTTCTGGGGCCGCGGGCAAGGACGGTGCACCAGGGGCTGCGGGAAAGGGTGGCGCACCAGGTGCGCCCGGACAGAGCGGTCAGAACGGAAAGGACGGCCAGAACGGACACGGCGGAAAGGACGGCCAGAACGGGAAGGATGGCAAAGACGGCAAGGACGGCGCGCCCGGCCCGGCGAAGCTGACGTCCCTTGTACCTCCCGTCGTATGCACACCGAACGATCCGGTTCCTGCGAAGGGGAAGGCGTGCACCGCGCGCCGCCCATGGTCTGCGCGCGGTGCGCACCACTGCGGATCGAAGCGGCATCGGCATTGCCTGCATCGTCGCGCCGATATTGATCAAGCCGTGATGGGTGCTCTCCTGCCCGCGTGAAGACCCGCGGCGTCGCAGGTTCATTCCTGCCGCTAATCGCCGCGATCACGCCTCTTCATTTGCAGCGCGGCGGTTCTGTGTCCATTCTCGGCACGGACGCGAGTGGGACATGGACCTCTATCACATTTGGTGCGACCTCAAGCCGGGCGTGCGCGACAGCGCGTTCAGCGCGGCGATCTCGCGTTATCTCGATCACCTGAAGGCCGACAAGAAGATCGAGAGCTGGCGGCTGACGCGCCGCAAGCTCGGCCTCGGTCCGCCCGGCATCGGCGAATTTCATGTCGTGATCGAGACGCGCGACCTCGCGCAGCTCGATGCCGCCTTCAACGCGGTCGCTTCGCGCCGCGAGCCGGTGGAGGGCGTGCATTTCGGCGTCAATTCGCTGGTGCAGAACGCGACCTTCGCGCTCTATCGCGACTTTCCCGACCCGGTGCGTCATCTTGGCGAAGAAAAGTTTTAGAGGACGGCATGAAGCTCATCATCGGCAATAAGAACTATTCGTCGTGGTCGTTCCGGCCCTGGATCGGAATGAAGGTCGCGGGCATTCCATTCGACGAGGAGGTGATCTCGCTCTACGTGGAGGGTGGCAAGGACGAAATCCTCAAGCATTCGC
This sequence comes from uncultured Alphaproteobacteria bacterium, assembly GCA_963757565.1. Classification (GTDB taxonomy): domain Bacteria; phylum Pseudomonadota; class Alphaproteobacteria; order Rhizobiales; family Xanthobacteraceae; genus PALSA-894. The sequence continues at coordinate 2,055,347 of CAVWSB010000011.1, read as the reverse complement.
CGGCCGGCAAGGTGCCGATCCTGCACGATGGCGAGATCCGGGTCTGGGAGTCGCTCGCGATCCTCGACTATGTGGCGGAGAAATTCCCTGCCGCCGGACTGTGGCCGGCCGACCCTGCGGCGCGCGCGCACGCGCGCTCGATCGCGACCGAGATGCACGGCGGGTTCGCGCCGCTGCGCAGCGAATGCGGCATGGTGTTCTGGCGCCCGCCGGCAAAGCGCGCGGTCTCGGCTGACGCGCAGGCCAATATCGCGCGCATCCAGGAGATCTGGACGGATTTGCGCGCGGCCTACGGGGCAGGGGGGCCATTCCTGCTCGGCCAGTTCTCGGTTGCCGACGCGATGTATGCGCCGGTGGTGCAGCGCTTCGCGACCTACCAGATCGATGTGTCGGCGCCGGTCGCGCAATACATGGAAGCGATGATGGCGCTGCCGGCCTGGGCCGAGTGGCGAAGCGCGGCGCTGCGAGAGACCTGGGTGATCCCGGCGTTCGAGGAGGATTGGCCGCAGGTGAAGCGCCTGCCGCCGGACGCCGCATGAGTTCGGATCGGCTACGCGCTGCCGTCCGGTCCGTGATCGCGTGCAAGCAAGCGTTCTAACTCATCCAGAAACGGCCGCTGGTACGTCAGGATCTTCTCGCGCGCGGTCGCTATCCCGAACCACGCAATGCGGTCGATCTCCGGGAAGCTCATCCGCCTGCGCGACTTCGGCGGCCACTCGAGCTCGAACGTGTTGCCGTCGAGCCGCTCGGGATCGAAATCGCCAGTGCACGCAAAGCCATGCACGGTCTTCCCGCTCCTTTGTTTCACGGGCGAGAGCGGCAGGAAGGGCGGGTTCGCGGCGAAACCGGTTTCTTCGCTGAATTCGCGCAGCGCCGTGGCCAGAATATCCTCATCGGCATCTGCCAACCCTTTGGGGATCGTCCAGGCGCCGGCGTCCTTCTTGGCCCAATACGGCCCGCCGGGGTGCGCCAGCAGCACCTCCAGTTCGCGCGCTGCGCGATAAACCAGCAGTCCCGCGCTGACGTGCGATTTGCGGCTCATGCGCGACCATACGAAACGCAAGCGTTGCGCGGGAGCGGAACAAGCGATCAAAGAGTGTTACGGCGTGCTTCGGCCGGCGCTTGTCTATCTCCGGGCGATCCTCTAGCGAGCCTGCATGGATTTTTCCGACATCCTGTTCGAGCGGCGTGGCGCTGCCGGTATCGTTACGCTCAACCGCCCCAAGGCGCTCAATGCCGTGACGCTCGATATGGTGCGGGCGCTCGTACGCCAGCTTCAGGCGTGGCAGGACGATAACGCAGTCACCCGCGTGATCGTGACGGCGGCAGGCGAGCGCGCGTTCTCGGCCGGCGGCGACATCCGCGCGCTGTACGACCTCGGTCGCGCTGGACGGCAGGACGAGGCGTTGACCTTCTGGCGCGAGGAATATCCGCTCAACGCGCTCATCAAGCGCTATCCGAAGCCTTATGTCGCGCTGATCGACGGGATCGCCATGGGCGGCGGCGTCGGCATCTCGGTGCACGGCTCACACCGCGTCGCGGGCGATCGCTTCATCTTCGCGATGCCGGAGGTCGGCATCGGGTTTTTCCCGGATGTGGGAGCCACCTGGTTTCTGCCGCGCATGCCCGGCCAACTCGGAACATGGTGCGCGCTGACGGGTGACCGGCTGAAAACCGCTGATGCGGTCGCGAGCGGGATCGCAACGCATCATGTGCGTTCGGATCGCTTTGCCGATTTGACCGATGCCCTGTGCGGGAATGTCCCGGTCGATGCCGTGCTCGGAGCCTTCGCTGAGCCTGCGCCGAAGGACGATCGCCGCGCCGCCATCCATCGCCTGTTCGCCGCAGACCGGGTGGAGGATATCCTCCGTGCGCTCGAAGCGGAGACCGGGGACGATGCGGCATGGGCCGCCAAGACTGCTGCCACGATCCGCACCAAATCGCCGACGAGCCTGAAACTGGCGCTTGCGCAGGTGCGCGCCGGGAAAGACCTGTCGTTTGAGGATTGCATGCGTTGCGAGTGGCGGATCGTGTCGCGCATCGTGCACGGCCACGACTTCTACGAGGGCGTGCGCGCCGTGATCGTGGACAAGGACAACGCGCCGCGCTGGAATCCGGTGGCGCTGGACGCGGTCACCGACGCCGAGGTGCAACGCCATTTTGCCTCGCTCGGCGCGGATGAACTGGTGCTGCCATGAGCGAGATCGGTGCGCTGCACGAACCGAAGCCCGACAAGCGGCAGACCGTATGGACGGGGCGGCTGGTCCTTTTCCTGCGCGTTATGGCCCTCGTATCGATGCTGAAGGGCCTTTACCACTGGTCGCAGGTGGTCGGGATTGGCGACGGCAACGGCTCGACTTTTGAGCAGGCCGGCACGCCGTGGCAGGCCGCGACCATCTTCTTTGCGGTGATCGATCTGGTTGCGGCGGTCGGGATCTGGCTTGCGGCCGCGTGGGGCGGGGTGGTGTGGCTCACTGCCACGATCTCAATGGCGGCGATCGAACTGTTCTTTCCGCAAGTCTATGGTGGCCGGCTCTGGGTCGCGATCCCGGAATTCTTGTTCATCCTCGTCTATATCGCGTTCGCCCTGATGGCGGGGCGCGAACGACCCGAATAACTCACGCTCGCGCGTGGGTCGCCTGGCTATCGTCAGGCGCTTGCGCACGTTCGTTCATGCCGTAGTCGCGGATCACACCCGCGATGCGCAGCCGATAGTCCCTGAACACGCCCGCGCGACCCCTGGCTTGCGCTACGCGATGTTCGGCGACATTGCGCCAGGCTTGCACGGCGGCTTCGTCCCGAAAGAACGACAGCGAGAGCATCTTGCCTTTCTCGGTAATGCTCTCGAACCGCTCGACTGAGATGAACCCGTCGATCGTCTCGAGAATCGGCTTTAACCTTGCGGCAATGTCGAGATAGTCCTCGCGCCGCTGCGGCCAGACTTCGAAAATGACGGCGATCATGCTCCCTCGCTATTCGACGCGGCGTAGAAACGTGCGCTCCTCCGCGAGGATGAAACGCTCTTTCTCGGCGAATTGAAAGTTGGCCATGCCGTCCTTGTCGCCGCGCAAGCGCGCCCGATACGCCTCGTAGGCAGCAAGGCTTTCGAACGAGATCAGCGCGAAGGCAATGTTGTTCGTTCCCTCGTGCGGCATCCAGTAACCCACAACATCGCCACCGCACGTCGGGATGATCTCGAGCCATCGCTTCGCGTAGGCCTCGAAGTCGCTGCGCTTGTAGGGATCGAGCTGATAGCGAATGAACACCGTGATTGTCATGGCAGGCTCCCTGATTAACCGGAGCTTGCGCTGTTGCGGCGCCCAAATGCTTCGACTAACACCGAAGCAACAGGGAGGCATCGCATGGCACGGATCGGATTCATCGGGCTCGGCAATATGGGCCTGCCGATGGCGCAGAACCTGATCAAGGCCGGGCACCAAGTCGAGGGCGTCGATGTCACACAGGCCGCCACCGACAAGCTAAAGGCCGCTGGCGGCGCGGTCGCTGAGACGGCGAAAATCGCGGCGTCGCGCGCCGATGCGGTCATCACCATGCTTCCCGCCGGCCAGCATGTGCGTGAGGTCTATCTTGGGGCCGGAGGCATCATCGAGAACGCGAATGCCGGAACGCTGTTGATCGACTGCTCCACGATCGACGTGGAAAGCGCGCGTGTGGTCGCGGCGGCGGCGGACGCGAAGGGCCTGCTGATGCTCGACGCGCCCGTGTCCGGCGGAGTCGGGGGTGCGAGCGCCGGCACACTCACCTTCATGGTTGGAGGAAGCGAGCGTGCCTTCGAGCGCGGGCTTTCGATTTTGCAGCAGATGGGCAAAACCATCGTGCATGCGGGCGGCTCCGGCAACGGGCAGGCGGCGAAGATCTGCAACAACATGATCCTCGGCATCTCGATGATCGCGGTGTCGGAAGGTTTTGTGCTCGCCGAGAAGCTCGGGCTCGACAAACAGAAACTGTTCGACATCGCTTCGAAATCCTCAGGCTCGTGCTGGTCGATGGTGAATTATTGCCCGGTGCCAGGCCCGGTCCCGACGTCACCCGCGAACCGCGACTATCAGGCGGGCTTCACGGCCGCGATGATGCTGAAGGATCTGGTGCTGGCGCAGGGTGCGGCGAATGCGGTCGGGGCTGCGACGCCGCTCGGTGCAGAAGCCGCCGCGCTCTACAAGCTGTATGTGGGCCAGGGCGAGGCGTCGCGAGATTTTTCCGGAATCGTCAATCTCATACGGGGCGGTGCGTAGCAACGCGCCCCAATCCGTTCGCGACCTGTCCGTAGCTGCTTCACGCGCGGACACTCTTGTTGCGCAATTCCTGTTTCGCGTTGAGACAAATGAGCGTTGTATCGGAACATTCAGGGTGAATCCAAAGTAACGAATTCCGATTACATTCGATACTCAATCAATCGTTCACCGTCCCAAATAAACTCTATGTTTATCCTGCAATTTAAGCTGATCTTAGATCATGGCGACTAGTTTGGCGTCATACGGAGCGGGGAAAACAGGGCCTCGTTACCAACAAAAACGAAGTCAAACAGGGGCGTCAAATGAAGACCGTCGCGAAGGCGATCGAACCGGCTGAACGTCAGGCGAAGTTCGAGCACATCCAGCCGCATTACCTTGAAGCCTTGACGCTGATCGAGCGGCTGCATCGCCGCTTGCTCGACGTCATCAAGGATGAGTTCGACCGCAAGGGTCGCGGCGACATCAATGCCGTACAGGCGCTGCTGCTGTTCAACGTCGGCGACAAGGAGCTGACCGCGGGCGAGCTGCGCACGCGCGGCTACTATCTCGGATCGAACGTCTCCTACAATCTGAAGAAGCTGGTCGAGATGGGCTTCCTCGATCATCAGCGTTCGCGTGTCGATCGCCGCTCAGTTCGCATCAAGCTGACCGAGAAAGGCGCCGACGTGCGCGAGACGGTGCGGGCGCTCTACGAAAAGCATGTTCGCACGGTCGAGCAGGTCGGCGGCATCAATGCCGACGAGTTCGCGGTGCTGAACAAGGCTCTGCATCGGCTCGAGCGGTTCTGGACCGACCAGATCCTGTATCGGCTGTAATCGAGACGCAGGACCACGAGTTTGCCGCCCGGCCGCAAAGCCGGGCGGTTTGCGTTAGAATCTCAAGTTCAAATGGAACTGAAACGGCGCTCGCGGGTTCCCTCGCCGCAGAGGGGAGAACCTTATGAGCATCGGCACCATCATTCTCATCATTCTTGTGATCGCCCTGTTGGGCGGTTTCAGCGGCATCGGCGGCGGCCCGTTCTACGGCACCGGTTACTACGGCGGCGGCGGTCTCGGACTCGTCGTCGTGATCTTGCTTATTCTCGTCCTTATGGGACGAATCTAGCGCCTGGTCGCGTTGAGGCGCCTCCTCCGGCGTGTTACGAGCCGGGGAAACGCGCGGGGCGCCTCATGGCCGGTTTGACCGGACAACGCGATAATTCCGACCAATTCCAACGTGACATTTCCGGGCACCAACGGGCGCCCGGGCTTGAAATGGTTGCCGTGAGTTGGGCGCCCGACGCTGCTCCTAGGCGCGCGTAGCGCCAGTCTTATGGCAGCCGCGGATGAGTCCCATCAGGCCTCGGTCGCGCGCGGGCTATGGGCGAATGCCTATCTCGTGCTCATCCTCGCGAGCCTGTGCTGGTCCGGCAATCACCTCATGGGCCGCGCAATCGCCGGCCATGTGCCACCCCTCACCATCACGACACTGCGCTGGCTGCTCGCGGCCGCGATCCTCTACCCGCTCATTCGCCACCAGCTTGCGCGTGACTGGCCGCTGATCCGTCGCCACATCGGTGTGCTGATCTTCCTTGCGCTGATCGGCGGCGGCCTGTTCGGCGCGCTGCAATTCGTCGGACTGCAGCTCACGACCGCGCTGAATGTCTCGGTGATGAATTCGCTGGCGCCAGTGTTCATTGCGGTGGCCGGCGCCGCAATGTTTCGCGACCGACTGACTCGCGGCCAATTTGTCGGGATTTTGATCTCGCTCATCGGCGTGCTTGCGATTATCAGCAAGCTCGATCCGGCTGTGCTGAGCCATCTCGCCTTCAACGCCGGCGATATCCTGATCCTGATCAACATGATGCTCTGGGGTGTCTATTCGGCTTCGCTGCGCTGGCGGCCGGCGGTTCATCCGATGAGCTTCATGTTCGTGTTCTGCCTGATCTCGGGTGTCTCGATGTTGCCGGCCTTTGCCTGGGAGCATTCGACCGGCTTCGTGCTTCAGCCGACGTGGCTGACCTTTTCGGCGATCGCGTTCGTGACGATCTTCTCCACCATCGTGGCGTTCGCGTGCTGGACGCGCGGTGTCGAGCTGATCGGCCCGAACCGGGCGGGGGTGTTTTTGCACCTGATCCCGATCTTCAGCGCGTTGCTGACCGGCGCGCTGCTCGGCGAGCCGCTGATGGGCTACCATGTGGTTGGCTTTGCGTTGATCCTGGCGGGCGTATGGTGCGCGGCGCGGAGTAAAGGGCCAACATGAGCATGGCGGCAATCGACTGCGACGTGCATCCGACCGTCACCGGCAACGACGTGCTGCTGCCGTATCTGGAAACCTACTGGCGCGACTCCGTGCAGGAGCGCGGCATGGGCTCGCTCGAATCCGCGAGCTATCCGCCGAACGCGCCGATCACGGCGCGGCCGGATTTTCGCGGCAAGAACGGCACTGCGGCAACCGACGCCGCGCAGCTCACCGCGCAGGTGTGCGATCGCTGGGGCGCGGGCCACGCGATCCTGAATTGCCTTTACGGCGTGCAGCTCGTGTTCAACGAGGATATGGCGCGCGCGTTCGCGTCCGCACTGAACGACTGGATCTCGAAGGAATGGCTCGATCGCGATCCGCGCCTGCGCGCCTCGATCGTGATCCCGATGCAGAATGTCGAGTATGCGGTGGACGAGATCGAGCGTTGCGCGACGGACAACCGTTTCGTCCAGATCCTCGTGCTTGCCATGCAGGAGACGCCGCTCGGGCGGCGCCACCACTGGCCGATTTTCGCCGCGGCCCAAAAGCATGGCCTGCCGATTGGCATCCATGCGGGTTCGAATTATCGCAACCCTGTGACCTCGCTTGGCTGGCCGACCTCGTATGTGGAGGACTACACCAGCCAGGCTCAAGGCTTTCAGAGCCAGGTGGCGAGCCTGATCACCGAGGGCGTGTTCGCCAAATATCCGAAGCTGAAAGTCGTGTTGATCGAGTCCGGTGTGACGTGGCTGCCGGGCTTCCTGTGGCGCTTCTCGAAATTCTGGCGCGGTGCGCGCACCGAGGTGCCATGGGTCGACCGCAGCCCGTCCGAGATCGTGCGTGACCATTTCCGCCTCACGATCCAGCCGTTCGACGGGCCATCCGATCCGGACGACGTGGAGCGTATCGTGGAGCACTTAAGATCGGACGATATGCTGTTGTTTTCGTCGGATTTTCCGCACTGGCAGTTTGACGGTGACGAGCGGGTGCCGAACGGCATCCCGGAAGGATTGCGTCGCAAGATACTGGTGGAGAATCCGCTCGCGACGTATGATCGCTTAAACACGCCTCCCGCGATGGAGAGTCGTTCATGAACATCGAGGTACGCCAACCGGCGCGCGCGCAGAAGACGCGGCTACGGCATCGTCGACTGCGACATCCATCCGAAGATGCTCATTGAAGAGTACCGCAAGCATCTTTCCAATCAGTGGTGGTCCTATCTGCAGACCTATGGGCTACGTCCGCGCCACGGCTTCACCAAAGCCTATCCGATGCCGAAGATCACGCCGCAGGCTGCGCGGCGCGATGCCTGGCCGCCGGGTGGCGGCATGCCGGGCAGCGACCTCGATTTCATGCGCGAGCAACTGCTCGACCTCTACGATATGGACTACGGCATCCTGAATCCGCTGCAGCCGACCGCGCAGGGCGACCAGAACCCGGAGTTCTCCGCCGCGATGGCATTCGCGGCGAACGAGCAGCAGCTTGAACGCTGGACCTCGCGCGAGAAGCGGCTGAAGGCGTCCGTGGTGGTGCCGTACGAGAACCCCGAGGCATCGGTGACGGAAATCAAGCGCCGCGCTGGCTCGAAGGATTTCGCGCAGGTGTTCATGCTCTCGCGCACGTCGGAAGCGCATGGGCGGCGGCGCTACTGGCCAATCTATCAGGCCGCGGTCGAAGCCGGACTGCCGGTCGGCATCCACGTGTTCGGCTATTCGGGCTGGGCGATGACCAACTCTGGCTGGCCCTCGTTCTACATCGAGGAGATGACCGAACACGCGACTGGCCAGCAGGCGGTGGTCGCCAGCATGATCTTCGAAGGGCTGTTCGAGCAGTATCGCGACCTGAAGGTGGTGCTGATCGAGTCCGGGTTCGGCTGGCTTCCGGCGCTCGGCTGGCGGCTCGACAAGCACTGGGAGCGCATGCGCGACGAGGTCCCGCACGTGAAGCGCCCGCCATCCGACTATATCCGCGAGCACTTCTGGGTCTCGACCCAGCCGATGGAAGAGGCGGAGGAGCCCGAGCACGTTCTCGATGCCATGCGCTGGATCGGCTTTGATCGCATTCTGTTTGCCAGCGACTACCCGCACTGGGACTTCGACGATCCGGTGCTGGCGCTGCCGCCGAGCCTGACGGAAGAACAGCGCTGCATGATCTACGCCGGGAACGCCAAGAAGCTATATGGGCTTGCATAAGGGCGTTCACGCCCGTCTTCGAGAGCAATAACCATGGCCAGGCACGTCGTTGCCCCGGTCGATGACATTCCGCCGGGTGGCCGCAAGCTGGTTCAGGTGAATGGTCGCGCGGTCGTCGTGTTCAATCTCGACGGCGAATTTTTTGCACTCAACAATCGATGTCCGCACAAGGGCGGCAGCCTGTGCAACGGCGTGACCACCGGGCTGATCCAGTCGCGCGAACCGGGCGATTATCAATACACGCGCCGCGGCGAGATCATCCGTTGCCCATGGCACTCGTGGGAGTTCGACATCCGCACCGGGCAATCGTGGTGCGATCCGGGCCGCGTGAGGACGCGCCGCTACGAGGTGACGGTGGAGCAGGGCGCGCGGCTGGTCGAGGGACCGTACAAGGCCGAGACGTTTCCGGTGCGCGTCGAGGATCGCTACGTCGTGGTCGAGGTTTAAGCCTCACATGGCAGAACTCGGCCGAGGAAATGCCCCGCGAGAGGTCTTCTACGAGATGACCGCGATCGGCGGCAGCGTGAAGGTCGTGGCGATCGATTCCGCGACCGGCACGGAGGTCACGGTGATCGGCCCGGCCGGCGCCGCGCAAGCCGATCTGGAGCGGCTGGCGCTGGGAAAGCTGAAGGCACGGATCGCGCGCGAGGGCGCCAAACCCCAGATATAGCGGGCGTTTACCCACCCCCGGCCCAAGCCTTGGCGGGTCCGGGGCGATATGCTATCGCGACGCTGCCGCCCCACTTTGCAGGGAATTTGCTTGATGTCCGCGACCGAAGCCGTCCGCGCCACCGAAGACGCGTTCTTTTCCGCGACCTTGGCCCAATCCGACCCCGAGATCGCCGATGTGATCGCCAAGGAACTCGGACGCCAGCGCGACGAGATCGAGCTGATCGCGTCGGAGAACATCGTGAGCAAGGCGGTGCTCGAAGCGCAGGGCTCGGTGCTCACCAACAAATACGCCGAAGGGTACCCGGGCCGGCGCTATTACGGCGGCTGCCAGTTCGTAGATATGGCAGAGCTCATCGCGATTGACCGCGCGAAGAAGCTGTTCGGCTGCGCGTTCGCGAACGTCCAGCCGAATTCCGGCTCGCAGATGAATCAGGCGGTGTTCCTCGCGCTGATGCAGCCGGGCGACACCTTCATGGGCCTTGACCTCGCGGCCGGCGGTCACCTGACACATGGCTCGCCGGTCAACATGTCGGGCAAATGGTTCAAGGCAATCCACTACGGCGTGCGGCGCGACGATCACCTGATCGACATGGACGACGTTGCGCGCATCGCGCGCGAGAACAAGCCGAAGGTCATCATCGCAGGCGCGACCGCTTATTCGCGCGTGTGGGACTTCAAGCGCTTTCGCGAGATTTGCGACGAGGTCGGCGCGTATCTGATGGTCGACATGGCGCACTTCGCGGGCCTTGTGGCGGGCGGCGTGCATCCATCGCCATTCCCGCATGCGCATGTGGCGACCACCACGAACCACAAGTCGCTGCGCGGCCCGCGCGGCGGCATGATCCTCACCAATGACGAGGCCATCGCCAAGAAGGTGAACTCGGCGGTGTTTCCGGGCCTGCAGGGCGGCCCGCTGATGCATGTGATCGCGGCCAAGGCGGTCGCGCTCGGCGAGGCATTGCGCCCTGAATTCAAGACCTATGCGCGCAACGTCGTTGCGAACGCCAAGGCTCTCGCCGAGAGCCTGAAGTCGAAGGGACTCGATATCGTCTCCGGGGGCACCGACAACCATCTGATGCTGGTTGATTTGCGGCCGAAGCGCCTGACCGGCAAGGTGGCCGAGATCGCCCTCGGCCGCGCTCACATCACCTGCAACAAGAACGGTATCCCGTTCGATCCCGAGAAGCCGATGGTGACCTCCGGCGTGCGGCTCGGCACGCCGGCCGGCACCACACGCGGCTTCGGCGTCGCCGAATTCCGCCAGATCGGCGACATGATCGTGGAAGTGCTCGACGTGCTCTCGCAGAAGGGCGCCGACGAGGACTCGATGGTCGAGGCGGCGGTGCGCGACAAGGTAAAGGCGCTGGTGAAGCGCTTCCCGATTTACCAGTAAGGCGAAGAGGCGGGGCCATGCGTTGTCCGAAGTGCGCGAGCCTCGATACGCAGGTCAAGGACTCGCGGCCGACCGAGGATTCGGCCGCGATCCGCCGCCGCCGTGTGTGTTTGTCTTGCCAGTTTCGCTTCACCACATTCGAGCGCGTGCAGTTGCGCGAACTCACGGTGATCAAGCGCAACGGCCGGCGCGTTCCTTTCGATCGCGACAAACTTGCGCGCTCATTTGAAATTGCGCTGCGCAAACGCAACGTCGAGCCGGAAAAGATCGAGCAGACGGTGTCGAAGATCGTGCAGGAGTTGGAGTCGATCGGCGAGAGCGAGATCAGCCACGAGACCATCGGCGAGACCGTGATGACGCACCTGCGGGAGCTGGACGACATCGCGTATGTGCGTTTTGCCTCTGTTTATCGTGACTTCCGGGAGGCGAAGGATTTCCAGGCGGCGCTCGCCGAACTGGCAAGCGAGGACGAGCCGCCCAAGGCTGTTTCCGGGCGGAAATGATCAGGCCGATCAGGTGTGCCGGCGGAAACCGTACCGGTCCTTGATCCGCGAACCGAAGAACTTGCCCTTTCGAGAAGTAGGCGCGAAGGCGACGTAAACCTCTCGGGGCACCGCATAGTACGTGTAAGTCGCGGCGCGGAGGAAGCTGACATGCAGCTCGCCCGCGGCTTCGTCATAGCCGATGTGCTCAATCGCTGTTGACGGCATCGGGCATCCTCCTCACCTATAAGGCCGGTGGGACGTTCAGGTTCACGGATTGCTGGCCGGGATGAGTTCTGATCTCGATAGGCGCTTCTTGGCGCTCGCGCTTGCCCTCGGGCGGCGCGGGCTCGGCAACGCATGGCCGAATCCGGCGGTCGGTGCCGTTGTGGTGAAGGATGGCATTGTAGCGGGCCGCGGCTGGACCCAGCCGGGCGGGCGGCCGCATGCCGAGGTCGAGGCGTTGCGCCGGGCAGGCGAGGCGGCCCGTGGCGCGACGCTCTACGCGACGCTTGAGCCGTGCTCCCATCACGGCAAGACGCCGCCCTGTGTCGACGCCATCATGGCGGCCGGCATTAGCCGCGTCGTCTCGGCACTGGAAGATCCCAATCCGCAGATCGCCGGGGAGGGACACGCGAAGCTGAAAGCCGCAGGGGTCGAAGTCACGCTCGGTGTTGGCGCCGAGGAGGCGCGGCACGCGCATGCGGGGCATTTCCGCCGCGTCCGCGACGGCCGCCCGCATGTGACTCTGAAGCTCGCCGTCTCGGCGGACGGCAAGGCCGGACTCGTGGGCCGCAAGCCCGCGGCGATCACCGGAGAGGCGGCGCGCGAGCGTGTGCACCTGATGCGCGCGATGAACGACGCGGTGGTGACCGGTATTGGCACGGTGCTGTCGGACGATCCGCAATTGACCTGCCGGCTCCCCGGTATGGAGCAGCGTTCGCCGGTTCGTGTCGTGCTGGACAGCAAGCTGCGGCTTCCCGAAGCATCGAGGCTCGCGAACACTGCAATGCAAACACTCGACTGGGTCTTTGTCGATGACAACGCCGCACCGGGGCATGAGCCGGCGCTGACCTTGGCGGGCGTCGAAGTTCTGCGCGTCGCTGGCACCAACGGACGGCTCGATCTTGCCGCGGTGCTGCGCAACCTCGCCGGTCGCGGCATCACACGCGTGATGGTCGAGGCCGGGCCGATCCTGTCGGGCGCTTTCGTCGCGGCGGATCTGGTTGACGAGGTGGCGCTGTTTCGCGCGCCCAAGTCCCTCGGCGAGGGGATCGACGCGCTGGAGGGCATGCCGCTGACCGCATTGATGCAGTCGCCACGCCTGCGATTGGTAGCGAGCGAGCAGGTCGGCGCTGATCGGCTCGAAACGTATGAGCGAGCCTGATGTTCACCGGCATCGTCACTGACATCGGCGAGATCGTCGCCACCGCGGAGCGAGCCGAAGGGCTGCGCCGGCTGACGATCGCGTGCGCCTATGATGCAGCGACGATCGCCATCGGGGCATCCATCGCCTGCTCCGGCGTCTGCATGACGGTCGTCGAAACCGGCAAGAACGGCGATCGCGACACATTCTTGGTCGATGCGGCTGCCGAAACGCTCGCGGTCACCACCGTCGGCCGCTGGCAGCAGGGCACGCGTGTCAATCTGGAGCGATCCTTGAAAATGGGTGACGAACTGGGGGGCCACCTGGTGAGCGGACACGTCGATGGCCTCGCCCAACTCGCCGCCCGCGACGACATGACCGACATGGCCAAGTTGACGTTGCGTGTGCCGAAGCTGGTCGCGCGTTTCATCGCGCAGAAGGGCTCGGTCGCGCTCGACGGCGTATCGCTGACGGTGAACGAGGTCACGGATGACACGTTCTCGGTGCTGATCATCCCGCACACGCTGGCCGTCACGACGCTCGGCGCGCTGAAGCAGGGCGACAGCGTTAACCTTGAAGTCGACGTGATGGCGCGCTACGCAGCGCGCCTGATGGAGACACGGTGATGGCACGCGCGCGGCGGATGACCCAGCGCAAGGAGACGGGCGTCAAGGGCGCGCGCATCCTCGTGGTCGAGGCGCGTTACTACGAGGACATCGCCGATATGCTGTTGCGCGGCGCAAAGCGCGTGCTGCGAGACGCTGGTGCCACGTTCGACCTCGTCACCGTGCCGGGCGCGCTCGAAATCCCGGCCGCCATCATGATCGCGCATCACGGCGCGACTGCGCGCGAGCAACCTTACGAGGGCGTCGTCGCGCTTGGCTGCGTGATCCGCGGCGAAACCAGCCACTACGACATCGTGGCCGGCGAATCCGCACGTGCCATCATGGACATTTCGATCGCGCTCGACATGCCGATGGGCAACGGCATTCTCACCGTCGACACCGATGCACAGGCGAGGGCGCGCGCGCGTCTTACCGGCGAGGACAAAGGCGGCGGCGCTGCGCGGGCGGCGCTCACGCTGGTCCGGCTCAAGCGCAAGCTGGTGCGGGACGCGAGGCGATGACGGCGCCCCAGCCGCGCGAGGATCGCAAGGCCAACAGGCGCGGCGCCGCACGGCTCGCCGCCGTGCAGGCTCTCTACCAGATGGATATCGCCGCGACTCCGCTGAACGACATCCTGGCCGAGTTCGAGAGCCACTGGATCGGGCGTGAGGTCGATGGCTCGCAATACCTCCCGGCCGAGGCCGCGTTTTTTCAAAGCGTGGTGCGGGGCGTTCTCGACGATCAACGCGCGCTCGACCCGATGATCGACAAGGCGCTCGAGGGTGGCTGGCCGCTCAAGCGCGTCGAGGCACTGATGCGCGCGGTGCTCCGCGCGGGCGTGTTCGAGCTGTCCTCGCGTGCCGACGTACCGGCGCGGGTCGTCGTGGCAGAATATGTCGATGTGGCGAATGCGTTTCTCGACAAGGACGAGACCGGCATGGTCAACGCGGTGCTCGATCAATTGGCGCGGCAACTGCGCGCTAACCGAGTTCAGCCGGGCCGCGGGGTAGGGCGCTGTGGCGCACGGATCGGCCGAAGATCGCCTGATCGCGCGCTATTTCAAGCCGCTCGCCAAGACATCCCGGCGCGTTCGGGCTTGCTGACGATGCGGCGGCCATCACGCCGCCTGCGGGCTGCGATCTGGTGCTCAAGACCGACGGCCTGATCGCGGGCGTCCATTTTTTCCCTGACGATCCGGCGGATGGCGTTGGCCGCCGCGCGCTTCGCGTGAACCTGTCGGACTTGGCCGCGAAAGGTGCAAAGCCGCTCGGCTTCCTGCTGGCCATCGCGCTGCCCAAGGCGTTTTCCGAAGAATGGCTCGCGGAGTTTGCGCGCGGCCTTGGCGAGGATGCCGACGCCTATGCGTGTCCATTACTCGGCGGCGATACGGATTCGACACCGGGCCCGATCAACATTTCGGTGTCGGCGTTCGGCACGGTGCCGACCGGCACGATGGTGCGTCGCGCGGGCGCGAAGGCTGGTGACCATCTGTTCGTCAGCGGCACAATCGGCGATGCGCCACTCGGACTGCGCGTGCGCAAGGGTGAACTCGAGGATGCCAGCGATTACCTCGTGTCGCGTTATCGCCTGCCGCAGCCACGCATGGCGCTCGCCGAAGCACTACGTGCGCACGCCTCGGCCGCGATGGATGTGTCGGACGGACTCGCGGGCGATCTCGCCAAACTATGCACCGTGTCCGGCGTTTCGGCCGACGTCGAGGTCTCGCGCGTCCCCCTGTCGGATCCAGCCGCGCACGCGCTTGCAAGCGACGCCAATCTGATCGAGCCGATCCTGACCGGCGGCGAGGACTACGAAATCCTGTGCACGGTTGCGCCCAATCATGCCGCCGCGTTTCGGGCCGCCGGCGCCGCGGCTGGCGTTCCGGTCACGGATATTGGCCGCATCGTCATGGGAGACACGCCGCCTCGGTTTCTCGATCCGCAGGGTCAGCCCCTGAGCTTCTCGCGCCCCTCATACAGTCATTTCTGACCTGCGCTGCCGGGAGTAGCTTCGTGCTGCCCGGCGGGCTAGAACCGCCGCCCTGTTCTGCGCGAATCCCCGCCGGGAGAAGAAAGTATGTCGGCGATCGCCGAAACGCCGGTCGATGCCCTTGCGGGTGACCGCCTCGCCAAGCGCAACGCGCTGGTGCTGGCGACGGGGCAGGCGCTGGCGGGCGCCAACAACACCGTGATCGTCACGACCGGCAGCATCGTCGGTGCGATGTTCGCCCCCGACAAGAGTCTCGCGACGCTCCCGATCAGCTTCATGGTGTGCGGCATGTGGGCCGGCACCTTGCCGATGGGCTATCTCGCGAAGCGTTTCGGCCGCCGGACGGCCTACGCAAGCGCGACCATCAGCGGCGCACTCGCCGGTCTGATCGGCTACACCGCGATGCTGCAGGGCTCGTTCTGGATCTATCTCGTCTCGGCGTTCTTCGGCGGGCTCTATGCATCCTCGCATATGTCCTACCGCTTCGGGGCGGCCGATACCGCAAGCCCGGAGTTCAAGCCGAAGGCCATCGCGTGGGTGATGGCGGGTGGGCTTGTCGCGGCGGTCCTGGGGCCGCAGCTCGTGATCTACACCAAGGATCTGATGCCGCCCTACATGTTCGCGGCGAGCTATCTCGGACAGGCGGCGTTCGCGGTTGCAGCCGGCATCATCATCCTGGCGTTCTTCCGCTCGCCGGGCAGCGCGCACTTCGCCAATACGAAAGCCGGCCGGCCAATCCGCGAGATTGCGCGGCAGCCGAAGTTCATCGTCGCCGTGGTGTGCGGCGTTGCGAGCTACGCGCTCATGAACCTGATGATGACGTCTGCGCCGCTTGCGATGTTCGACTGCGGCCATTCGGTCGGGGTCGCGGCGCTCGGCATCCAGTGGCATGTGCTGGCGATGTATGGGCCGAGCTTTTTCACCGGATCACTGATCCTGCGCTTCGGGGTCAAGAGGATTGCGGCGATAGGGCTGGCTCTGCTTGCACTCGCCGCCGTCGCCGGCCTCGCCGGGACCACCGTCGCACATTTCTGGACCGCGCTGGTCCTGCTCGGCATCGGCTGGAACTTCGCCTTCGTGGCGGCAACCACGATGGTGACCGATTGCCATCGTCCGGAAGAACGCAACAAGGTGCAGGCGTTCAACGACTTCCTGATTTTCGGCAGCATGGCGGTCGGCTCGTTCGCCTCCGGATCGATGCTGGCCCACTTTGGCTGGTATCTGGTGAACGTCGTGATGTTCCCGGTCGTCGCGGTCGCGGGGGCGATGCTCGCCTGGCAGGCAATGCGGGAGCGCAGGCTGGCCACCTGACGAGGCGCCCGGCGGCGTCCAATTCGCTGAAAAACCAGCCGATTTGCGCCGTTGCATGGACGGTCGCTTTTTGGCTATATCCGCGCCACTTTCCGCCGGGCCGGGGCACGAGTTGTCCCTCTCTCGGCGCGCCCGCTGCGGATAAGGGGCCGCTGCCGGGCTTCCTGTAAAAATGAGGACTGTTCATGACTGCTCTTTGGGCCATCATTGGCTGTGGCGCGCTTTCAATCGTGTACGGAATCTGGGCGATCCAGTCCGTCATGTCGGCCGATGCCGGCACGCAGAAAATGCAGGAGATCGCAGCCGCAATTGCCGAGGGCGCGCAGGCTTACCTGAAGCGCCAATACATGACGATCGCGATTGTCGGCATCGTCGTGCTGATCGCGCTCTGGCTCCTGCTCGGCAGCCTGACCGCCGTGGGCTTCCTGATCGGCGCGATCCTGTCGGGCGTCGCGGGCTTCATCGGCATGAACGTCTCGGTGCGGGCGAACGTGCGCACCGCGCAGGCCGCCACCAAGTCGCTCGCCGCGGGCCTCGATATCTCGTTCAAGGCTGGCGCCGTGACCGGCATGCTGGTTGCCGGCCTCGCGCTGCTTGGTGTTGCGATCTACTACGCAATCCTGACCGGGCCGCTCGGCCTCAAGCCGGAGAGCCGCACCGTCATCGACGCGCTGGTCGCGCTGTCTTTCGGCGCCTCGCTGATCTCGATCTTCGCGCGTCTCGGCGGCGGCATCTTCACCAAAGGCGCTGACGTCGGCGCCGACCTCGTCGGTAAAGTCGAAGCCGGCATTCCGGAAGATGATCCGCGCAACCCCGCGACCATCGCGGATAACGTCGGCGACAACGTCGGTGACTGCGCCGGCATGGCGGCCGATCTGTTCGAGACCTACGCGGTGACCGTCGTTGCCACAATGGTGCTCGCTGCGATCTTCTTCGTCGGCCAGCCGATCCTTGCGTCGGCGATGCTCTATCCGCTCGGCATCTGCGGCACCTGCATCGTGACCTCGATTGTTGGCACGTTTTTCGTGAAGCTCGGCGCCAACGGCTCGATCATGGGCGCGCTCTACAAGGGCCTGATCGTCGGCGGTGTTCTGTCGATCGGCGGCCTCGCGCTTGCCACCCACTATCTGGTCGGCTGGGACGTGATTGGAACGGCGAACGGCGTCGCCATCACAGGCAAGAACCTGTTCATTTGCGGCGTGCTCGGCCTGGTGATCACCGGCCTGATTGTGTGGATCACCGAGTACTACACCGGCACCGGCAAGCGTCCGGTCGTGTCAATCGCGCAGGCCTCCGTCACCGGCCACGGCACGAACGTGATCCAGGGCCTCGCAGTCTCGCTGGAGTCGACCGCGCTGCCGGCAATCGTCATCGTCGCCGGCATCATCGTCACCTATCAGCTCGCAGGCCTGTTCGGCACCGCGATCGCCGTGACAACGATGCTCGGCATCGCCGGCATGATCGTCGCGCTCGACGCGTTCGGTCCGGTCACCGACAACGCCGGTGGCATCGCCGAAATGTCCGGTCTTCCGAAGGAAGTGCGCCACAACACCGACGCGCTCGATGCGGTTGGCAATACCACCAAGGCCGTCACCAAGGGCTACGCGATCGGCTCGGCGGGTCTCGGCGCGCTGGTGCTCTTCGCCGCCTACACCAACGACATCAACGCGTTCATCAAGTCGGGCGCGCCATACTTCAAGGATGTCGGCTCGGTATCGTTCGATCTGTCCAACCCCTACGTGGTAGCGGGTCTCATCTTCGGCGGCCTGATCCCGTACCTGTTCGGCGGCATCGCGATGACCGCGGTCGGGCGTGCGGCTGGCTCGGTGGTGGAGGAGGTGCGGCGTCAGTTCCGCGAAAACCCGGGTATCATGCAGGGTACGACGCGCCCGGACTACGCGCGCGCTGTCGACTTGCTCACCAAGGCGGCGATCAAGGAGATGATCATCCCATCGCTGCTCCCGGTGCTGGCGCCGATCGTGGTCTATTTTGGCGTGCTGTGGATCTCGGGCTCGAAGGCAAATGCGTTCGCGGCGCTCGGCGCTTCGCTGCTCGGCGTGATCGTCAACGGCCTGTTCGTCGCGATCTCGATGACCTCGGGCGGCGGCGCATGGGACAACGCCAAGAAGTCGTTCGAAGACGGCTTCACCGACAAGGACGGCGTCGTCCACCAGAAGGGCGGCGACGCGCACAAGGCCTCGGTCACGGGTGACACCGTCGGCGATCCCTATAAGGACACGGCGGGCCCCGCCGTGAACCCGGCGATCAAGATCACCAACATCGTGGCGCTGCTGCTGATCGCCATCCTGGCGCACTGAGCCCCGTTCACACCAGTGACGGCCAAGCCCCGCGGTGCGAGCCGCGGGGCTTTTGCTTGCCTGGGTTGCGCTTCGGGACGAAGATGCGCCTTCCGAATTGCGGGGGCGCCCATGAAATCCTCCACCCTGACCGGCGTTGCGGCAGTGTTGTTCGGCTGCGGCTTCATTGCGCTGATCGCGTCGATATTCCGTGCCGCCGATGCGCACGGCGGGCCGCTGCTGTGGATTGCGCTGTTGTTGCTTGTCGCGACCGTCGGGTGCTGGCTGGCGGCGGCCCGCGCTCAGGGCGAGAGCGGCTGAGGCGGTTCAAGCCGCCTGTTTTGTCGGCGCTACTTGTTGCCGAAAATCTTGAACACGTAGGTCAGATAGGACAGGTCCTGTCCGCTCGTCGGCGTGGTGCGGCTGATGTAGTCGAAGAGCTTGCCGTCCTGCAGGCCGTAATTCGCGACGCGCTCGACGCGCCGGTTCTTGTCGAAATAGACCGCAATCACGCGCTGGTCGACGACATGCTCGGGCAGGAACGATGTCTGCTCCGTGCGTGCCGAGATGTAGTAAAAAACCTCGCCGCTGACGGTCGCGACGGTCGACGGCGTGCCGAGCGAAATCAGCACCTGCTCCTGCGGCGCACCGAGAGGGATTTGTTCCAGCGCGCCGTCCGCGAGCACGTAGCCGCGCTGATAGTTCTGGGTGAAGAAGCAGCCGCCGAGTGTCAGGCCAAGCGCCAGCGCGGCCACAATGGCGATCGGTCGTGAACGAGAACCCATCCGGCGAGCCTGACCTTGCGCCCAAATCGCGCTTGACGTACCTCGCGAGAGGCCCAAATGCAATCTGGACCCGTCAGGCCTGCGTAGCCGGTGATTAGCCCGCAAAATCAATGATTCCGCCCCTGTTCCGCCGTTCCGACCCGACCATTGCCGCGCTCTATGGCGTGATCGTGGCGCAGGCACGCGATCCGCGCTTCTACGGCGAATTCGCCGTCCCCGACACCGTTTTGGGCCGCTTCGACCTGATCGTGCTGCACGCGGCACTTGCTTTGCGGCGGCTGAGGGCCGGCGAAAATGCGATGTCCAAACTCTCGCAGGGCGTGTTCGACACCTTTTGCCGCGACATGGATCACAATCTGCGCGAGATGGGAATCAGCGACCAGGGCGTGCCGCGGCAGATGCAGCGCGTTGGCGAGGCCTTCTACGGTCGCGCGCAGGCCTACGATATGGCGCTCGCCACGACTGGAAATCAGAAACTTGAGCAGACGCTGATCCGCAACGTCTACGCGGGCGCGAACGGGTGCGAGGTTGCGGCAAGCCGCCTTGCCGCGTATGTGCGCCGGGCCGTTGCCGATCTCGGTGCGCAGCCGAGTGCAGATCTTGCGCGGGGCACGATGCGCTTTCCGGCGCCGGTGATTGAGGAGCCTGTGGAAACCACATGACGAGCACGGCAGACCGTCCCTGGAGCGCGACGATCCGGCTCGACGAGATTGGCGAAGCCGGTCGCGAAGTCGAGATTGAAGCGAGCGAGGAGACGCGTGTGGCGCTCGCGCAGCCTGCAGGCGTCGATGTCGTGGAACGGCTCGTTGGCCGCTTCAACGTGTCGCGGCGGGGCCGCGACGGCCTGCATGTCTCCGGTTCGGTCAGCGCGAGGGTGCGGCAGACCTGTGTGGTAACGCTTGAGGTGCTGGTCAATGACATCGATGAGCCGGTCGATGTGGATTTCGCGCCGACGCGCGAGGTTGAGGCTGCCGCAACGGAAGTCGATCTTGCGATGGTCACTGCCGACGAGCCGGAGCCGCTGATCGGGAATGCGGTCGATCTCGGCCTGCTCGCGACCGAATTCCTGATCCTTGCGATCGACCCTTATCCGCGCAAACCAGGAGCATCGTTCGACGCGCCGGCACCCACCTCCGATCCCGCGGCCCACCCGTTCGCGGGACTCGCTGCGTTGCAGAAAAACAGCACAGTCAAGAAATAATCATGGGCGGCGTGCCCTTTGTGCCGGAGCGGGCGAACCGCTATTCTCCGGCCGGCGCGGCACACCAATTCACAATCAGGACAACACTCAAACCCAATGGCGGATAAGGTCCGGATTGCGCTCGACGGCATGGGGGGCGACTTTGGGCCGGCGGTGGTCGTCCCCGGCGCCGATCTCGCGCTCGCGCGCCACCCCGACAGCGAGTTCTTGTTCTTCGGCGACGAGGCGCTGATCCGCCCTCTCGTGGAGAAGAGCGCGCGGCTGAACGCTGCATCGAAAATCATTCACACCGATGTCGTGGTGAAGATGGACGACAAGCCGAGCCAGGCGCTGCGCCATGGCCGCTGGAAGTCCTCGATGTGGCTGGCGATCGACGCCGTGAAGAAGGGCGAAGCGAATGTCGCCGTCTCGGCCGGCAATACCGGCGCGCTGATGGCGATGGCGAAGTTCAATCTGCGCACCATGCCGGGGATCGAGCGTCCGGCGATCGCGGGCCTTTGGCCCACGGTGAAGGGTGACTCGGTGGTGCTCGACCTTGGCGCATCGATCGGCGCCGATGCGGACCACCTGGTCGATCTCGCCGTGATGGGAAGCGCGATGGCGCGCCTGATGTTCGATCTGGAGCGGCCGACCGTTGGGCTTCTCAATATCGGCGTCGAGGAGGTGAAGGGGCTGGAGTCGGTGCGCGAGGCCGGCAAATTCCTGCGCGAGGCGAACTTGCGGTTCCTTGATTATGTGGGGTTCGTGGAGGCGGACGCGATCGGCCGTGGTGTGGCCGATGTGATCGTCACTGAAGGGTTTGCCGGGAACATCGCGATCAAGACCGCGGAGGGAACGGCGCGGCAGATCACCGATCTGCTGCGCTCGGCGATGTCGCGGACCTGGCGCGCGAAGCTCGGATATCTGCTGGCGCGCGAGGCGTTCCGCACGCTGCGCGACAAGATGGACCCGCGCAAGGCGAACGGCGGGGTCTTCCTCGGGCTGAACGGGATCGTCATCAAGAGTCACGGTGGAACCGACGCGGAAGGCTTTGCGGCTGCGGTCGATGTCGGCTACGACATGGTCCGCTACGAACTGCTGAATAAAATCCGCGATACGCTCCTTCGCCATGCCCGCGAAGAGGCCGAAGCAAAGGTGGGCGGGGCCGCTTCGTGACCGTGACACGTTCTGTCGTTCTCGGCTGTGGCAGCTATCTGCCGGCCCAATGCGTGTCCAATGCCGATCTGGCCAAGCGCGTCGACACATCCGATGAATGGATCGTGCAGCGCACAGGCATCCGCCAGCGCCATATTGCCGCCGACACGGAAGTCACCTCCGACCTTGCGGTCGCAGCCGCGCGCGCCGCGCTCGCTCACGCCGGCGTCGACGCGGCGTCGATCGACCTGATCGTGCTCGCGACCTCCACGCCCGACAACACGTTTCCGGCGACCGCGGTGGCCGTGCAGGCGGCGCTCGGCATTACGCAGGGCGCGGCGTTCGACTTGCAGGCGGTTTGCTCCGGCTTCGTCTATGCGCTCGCAACCGCCGATGGCCTGCTGCGCACCGGGATGCACAAGCGCGCGCTGGTGATCGGCGCGGAGACCTTCTCGCGCATCCTCGACTGGACCGACCGCGGCACCTGTGTGCTGTTCGGCGACGGCGCGGGCGCCGTGGTGATGGAAGCGCGCGAAGAGAAGGGTGGTCGCGAAGATCGCGGCGTACTGACCTCGCACCTGCGTTCCGACGGCCGGCACAAGTCCAAGCTTTATGTCGATGGTGGACCGTCCTCGACCGGCACGGTCGGGCACCTTCGTATGGAGGGCAAGGATGTCTTCCGTTTTGCGGTCGGCGCCATCACCGACGTCATCAAGGACGTGTTCCGCGACACCGGCTACACGGCCGAGGATCTCGATTGGTTCGTACCGCACCAGGCCAACAAGCGCATTATCGATGGCTCCGCGCACAAGCTCGGGATCGCGCCGGAGAAGGTGGTCACGACGGTCGATCGCCATGGCAATACCTCCGCGGCTTCGATCCCGCTGGCGCTCGACGTTGCGGTGAAAGATGGGCGGATCAAACCCGGCGACCTCGTGCTTCTGGAGGCGATGGGGGGCGGATTCACGTGGGGGGCGGCACTGGTGCGCTGGTGAGACGGTATCGGGAAATGCGCGCCGGGACCGTTGACCCTTGCCTTCACATGTGAATATCGTTGATTATCAAGTTGATAAGGTTGGTCGCCGAAAGTGGGGTCAGGCGATGGCGGGCAAAACGGTGACGCGGGCGGACCTGTGCGAGGCCGTGTACCAAAAGGTCGGGCTGTCGCGAACTGAGTCGGCGACTCTCGTGGAAATGGTACTGAAAGAGATCACGGATTGCCTCGAAAGGGGCGAGACGGTGAAACTTTCGTCATTTGGCTCATTCGTGGTGCGCAAGAAGGGCCAGCGCATCGGCCGCAATCCCAAAACCGGCAAGGAAGTGCCGATTTCGCCGCGGCGGGTCATGGTGTTCAAGCCGTCGGCGATCCTCAAGCAGCGGATCAACTCCGGAGCCGATGCGAGCCAGCCATAGCTTCAGTCGCCGCGTAGCGGGAAGGTCAGACGGTGGTGGACAAGGCGCCCGACGCATTCCGGACCATCAGTGAAGTCGCGGACGACCTCGACCTGCCGCAGCATGTGCTGCGTTTCTGGGAAACCCGGTTTCAGCAGATCAAGCCAATGAAGCGCGGCGGCGGCCGCCGCTACTACCGGCCGGACGACATCGACCTGCTGCGCGGCATTCGCCACCTGCTTTACGGTGAGGGTTACACGATCCGGGGTGCGCAGCGCATCCTCAAGGATCATGGCATCCGTTTCGTGCAGAATGTCTGGCGGGCAGGAGCTCCGCAGCCGTCCCGCGGGTCCAATAGCGAGCCGGAGATCGCCGAGGCGGCGCCCGCTCGTCCGATGCCGCCCGGCGCACGGCGAGGCGATCCCGATTCAGCGCACCGCCGCCTTTTCGGATTGCTGCCGTCGTTTCTTTCCAGCGGGATTGATGAGGAGCGTCTGGAAAAAAGCCGCGCACTCGATGATTCTGCAAAGGACATCACACCATCGCCCGCAATCGCTATTGCTGACTCCGATACGGACGACACACCGCCGGCCGCACCTGCGCGCGACATGCAGCGGGACAGGCCGGAAGCGAAGCCGCAAGCTCCCGCGCGCGATCAACTTCAGGACAAGCTGCACATGCTGCGGGATACGCTGCGCGATCTGCAGGAATGCCGCAAGACTTCTCGATGCGGCGCTCACTGCTGACGCTTGATCGGCCAGTTCGATCCGCACGGCTAGCGCCTCCTGCTCCTGCGGCCCACACGATACACACGATACAAATCCTCGCCGTGGCGATACGCCAACGATACAGCGAGGCCGCACAATGCCGCGGGGACTGAATGGCAGAAAAATCCAAGCCGCCGCACGCGACGCAAGGACTGACCGAACCGGCGGGAGCGCCGGCGCGTGCGCGGGTAGCTCCGCCGCGGATGCAGGCGGGCGACGAAGAGCGTTATGCCCTTGCGCTCGAATCGATCAATCACGGCGTCTACGACTGGGATATCCTCAACAACACGGTCTATTATTCGCCGCTGCTGCGCGCGATCTTCGGCATGCCGGATGGCATGGTTCTGACGCCCGAGGAATCCGGCAGCCGCATTCACCCCGATGACCTGCCGCAGTATCGCAAAGCGATCACCGATCACCTCAAGGGCGTGACCCCGCATCTGCTCGTCGAGTACCGCTATCTCGCCAATGACGAAACCTGGCGCTGGGCGCGGCAAAGCGGAATCGCACACCGCGCGCCCGAAGGGCACGCCATTCGCATGGTCGGCGCGACCAGCGACATTACCGAGAACAAGCAGCACGAACAGGAACTGGCCGCGGCGCGCGCCGAGATCGAGACGACACGCGAGATCATGCGCACCGTTCTCGACAATATGAACGACGGCATTGCGCTCATCGACAAGAACTTCCGATGGCGGTTCGGGAACGCGCAGTTCAGCAAGTTTCTCTATGTTCCGCCCGAGTTCACGCAGCCAGGTAGGTCCTGCTACGACGTCATCCGCTTTCAGGCGGAGCGCGGCGACTTCGGGCCGGCAAACGATATCGAGCACGTGATTCAGAGCAGGGCGGCGCTCCTGCGCACGCCCGGCGGCACGCGTTATGAGCGCCGCACGCCGAGCGGACGCTTCATCGAATTTTCCCACAAGCCGCTCGCGGACGGCAGCATTCTAGGCGTGTTTCGCGACATCACGGAACTGAAGGAACGCGAACTCGCGCAGGCGGAAGCGAAGGATGCCGCCGAAATGGCGCTGGAGGCTGCCGAACGCGACCGTGCCGAGGCGGAAGCCGCGAACCAGGCAAAATCCACATTCCTTGCGACGATGAGCCACGAGATCCGGACGCCAATGAATGGCGTGCTCGGCATGATGGAGGTGCTTGACCGACAGGGCCTCAATGCAGGCCAGCAACGCACCGTCGCTACGATGCGCGACAGCGCGCAGGCGCTGCTGCGGATTATCGACGACGTGCTCGATTTCTCGAAGATCGAGGCAGGACGGCTGGAGCTCGAGGCGGCGCCGTTTTCGCTCTCCGGCCTGATCGATGGCGTGCTCTCGACATTCCAGGCGCAGGCCGTTGGCAAGGGATTGATGCTGACCGGATCGGTCGAGTCGGGCTCCGACGATACGCTGATCGGCGACGCAACCCGGGTGCGACAAATTCTGTTCAATCTGCTCGGCAATGCGCTGAAGTTCACCGAGCGCGGCCGCGTCACGGTGCGCGCAAGCACTGCGCCGCTCGGAGGCGGGCGCACGCGCGTGACCCTGAGCGTGGAAGACACAGGTATCGGTATTGGCGAGGAGCAGCGCCGCCGTCTGTTCCAGCCATTCGCACAGGCGGAACTCCTCGACAACGCGCCGCTTCGGCGGAACGGGTCTCGGGCTGTCGATCGTGCGGCGGCTCGCGCATCTGATGGATGGCGATATCGTTGCCGAAAGCCAACCCGGCAGGGGTTCGACCTTCCACGTGCGGCTGGTGTTCGAGGCCGCGCCGAGGTCGGCGTTGTTTGCCGCTGCGCAACATGGTGCCTCAAGCCGAGGAGGAGGGGCGCTGCCTCTTCCGACGGGCGGCGCGCGGCCCTTGGTCCTCGTTGTCGACGATCATCCGGTAAATCAGGAAGTCCTGGTACGCCAATTAGATCTTCTCGGAATTGCGGCCGATACCGCGGTCGACGGCATCGAAGCGCTCGATGCCTGGAGCAAGACGCCGTACGCCGCCGTGCTGGCCGACATTCACATGCCGCGCATGGACGGCTACGAAATGACGCGCGGGCTGCGCGCGATCGAGTCCGAGCAGCACCGCCAGATGCGCACGCCGGTCGTTGCCGTCACGGCGAATGCCATGAAAGGGGAGGAAGAACGCTGTCTCGCGGCTGGCATGGATGCCTACCTGGTCAAGCCAGTGAATATCGACCTTTTGCGCGCGACGCTGGTTCGCTGGCTTGCGATCGACGAGACAGCGGAGCACGAGGGCGGGGAGAGCGCGCCGATCGGTGCGATCGACCGCAGCGTTCTCGGCAGTTGGCTCGGCGACGACCATGCGGCAATGGATTCGCTGATGGAACGGTTCCGGGACAGCGCGATAGAGGCCGAGCGCGAGATCAGCGCCGCCGCGAGGCTTGGTGATCTGGCGGCGGTTGCGGCGGCCTCGCACAAGCTCAAAGGCGCGGCACAGGCGATTGGCGCCAAGGGCGTTGGCGCTGCCGCGATCAACCTGGAGCAGGCCGGACGTGCGGGGGATCGCGAGCGTTGCCGCGATGGGCTGGGCATGCTCGCGGTCGAATTGCGGCGGGCACTTGCGGAGATCGCAGACACGCTCGCGCCATAGCAACGAGGCGTGAGTTTCATAGAGTCCGCCCGCTCAGATTGCAACCTCTGTCTCGCGACTGCTGCCATCTTGTGCGCGCCCGCGTGACGTTGTCCTATTGAGGCTTGACGGGGGATCACAATGCTTCTGTTCCGGAATTTCCAGCTGCTTGAGCCCGAGGTCGGTGAACTTCGGGGGGGCCATCGAACTTTTGATCGAAGGCGAGACCGTCAAGGAGGTCTCCGGCAAGCCGATCAAGGCGGACAAGGCCGACGTCATCGATTGCGGCGGGCGCACGCTGATGCCCGGGCTGATCGACAGCCACGTCCATGTGACGTTGAGCGAGGTGAACTTTCGCTATCTCGAGGCGATCCCGTTGACGCTCATGACCGCGCGCGCAGCCCGGCTGATGCTCGGTATGCTCAATCGTGGCTTCACCGTCGGTTCGCGACACCGGCGGCGCCGACTGGGGTCTCAAGACGGGTGTCGAGCAGGGCGACATTCCGGGACCGCGCCTGTTTATCGCGGGCGCCGCAATTGGCCCGACCGGCGGGCATTCGCGATCCGCGACGGCGCACCGACTGGTTGGCGCGCTGCCATTGTTGCGACGCGATGCGCTTCGGCGTTGCGCCAGTCGGACGGCGTGCCGGAGGTCATGAAATCAGTTCGCGAGCAGATGCGTCAGGGCGCCGATCACATCAAGATCATGATGTCGGGTGGCGTGGCTTCTCCGTACGATCCACTCGACAGCTTGCAGTTCTCGCCCGAAGAAGTGGCCGTCGCCGTGCAAGAGGCGAAGGCATTCGGACGCTATGTCTGCGCCCACGCCTATTCGCCGGAGTCGATGCAGCGCGCCGCCCATGGCGGCGTGCGCGTGATCGAACACGGCAACCTGATCGACGACAAGACCGCCAAGCTGATGGCCGAGAAGGGCATGTTCATGGTGGCCAATCTTGTCGCTTACTATGCGATGCGCGAGCGCGCCGCCGAATACGGCATGACATCGGATCAACTCGCCAAGAACGATCTGGTCATCGACGGCGGACTGAAGTCACTCGAAATCTGCAAACGGGCGGGGGTTGAGGTCGGCTACGGCACCGATCTTCTCGGTGCGCTGCAAGTCGAGGAGAGCCGCGAATTCCTGCTGCGCTCCGAGGTGCTCTCGCCGATCGAGATCATCCGGCAGGCCACCACGATCGGTGCGAAGATCGTACGTATGGAAGGCAAGATCGGCACGCTGAAGGCGGGCGCGTTCGCAGACCTGATCCTGATCGACGGCGACCCGCTGAAAAACCTCGGCCTGTTCCAGGAGCAAGGCAAGCACCTTAGCGTCATCATGAAGGGCGGCACGTTCCACAAGAACCGGCTGCACTGATGCAATCGGCGCTCGCTCAGGATCGGCCCGCGGCGCTCGCGCGCTCGCGCCGCATCCCGGTCGGGCGATGGGCGCTGAACGGCGCGGCAGCGATTTCACTCGGCTTCATCCTGCTGCCTCTCATATTGGTGACGTGGCTTGCGTTCTTCCGGCAGGAAATTCCCTCTTTTCCGCCGGAAGGCTATTCGCTGAAATGGTTCGCCACCGTCCCGGCGAACAAGAGCTTCGTGGACGGGTTCATCCTGAGCCTTCAGGTTGCCCTGACGGCGACGCTTCGTCGGGCTCGCGCTCGCGGTCCCGGCGAGCCTTGCTATTGCGCGGCGTCGCTTTCGCGGGCGGGCCTTCACCAACGCACTGCTGCTGATGCCGCTGATCGTGCCGGGAGTTGTGCTTGGCGCCGCGATCTATGTGTTCCAGATCGAGGCCGAGATCGCGACCGGCTGGCCGCTGCTGGGCACCACCACCGGCCTGATCGCCGCGCACGCGCTGATCGTGATTCCGTGGACCGCGCGCCTCGTTACTGCAAGTCTTGCGGGCTTCGATCCGACCATCGAGGAGGCCGCGAAAAATCTTGGCGCGACGCCATGGACGACGTTCCGCCGGGTAACGCTACCGGCGATCCGACCCGGTATCGTGGCAGGGGCGCTGTTCGGCTTCGTGACGTCGTTTGGAAACCTCGAAATTAGCCTCTTCCTCGTCGGCGCGGGGCGCACGACGTTGCCGATCGCGATCCTGCAATATCTTGAATGGAAGATCGATCCGACCGTTGCGGCGGTCTCGGTGCTGCAGATCGCGCTGATCGGCGTGCCGCGATGATGGTAACCGACCGCTACGTGAAAATCATCGCAGGTCGTGTAGCGCATGATCCCGAAAAGCAGATACCGGTCTTCGGATCAGTTCATGCGCCGAAAGAAAACCTGATGGCGCGTCTCGAACTCGTCGACCTTTCGAAACGCTATGGCGATCAGGTCGCGGTCGTAGGCGTGACGCTCGACGTGGCGGACGGCGAGTTCCTCGTGCTGCTCGGACCATCCGGCTGCGGAAAGACGACGACGCTGCGCATGGTCGCGGGCCTGTCGAGCCGAGCGGTGGCGCGGCGCGCATCGGCGGCGCGGACGTGACCTATCTGCCACCGTGGCGGCGCAACACCGGCATGGTGTTCCAGAGCTATGCGCTGTTCCCGCACATGACGGTGGCGCGAAAACGTCGCGTTCGGGCTGGAGATGCGCAAGTTCGCAAGGCCGAGATCGCGGCCCGCGCGCGCGAGGCGCTGCGGCTCGTGCGGCTGGAAGGCTACGCCGACGCGCCTGCCGCGCCAGCTCTCCGGTGGGCAGCAGCAGCGCGTCGCGCTCGCGCGTGCGCTCGCGATCCGGCCCGACGTGCTGCTGCTCGACGAGCCGCTCTCCAATCTCGACGCCAAGCTGCGCGAGGAAGTGCGTATCGAGATCCGCGAGCTGCAGCGCCAGCTTGGTCTCACCACCATCATGGTGACGCACGATCAGGAGGAGGCCCTGACGGTTGCGGATCGCCTGGTGGTTATGGCGGAGGGTGAAATCCGCCAGATCGGAACGCAGCGCGACCTCTACGAGCGGCCCGCTGACCGCTTCGTCGCGGGATTCGTCGGGCGCAGCACCTTCCTCGATGGGCGCGATAACGGCGCCGGGCGCATTCGAAACCGCAGGCGGGCTGCATTTGAAATGCCGCGACGAGCGCCACCGGCCCGGCCGCCCTGCTGCTGCGTCCGGAGCGGATTCACCTCGCCGAGCGGCATGGACAACCAGCATGCCCGGCAGGGTGGAATTCGTTTCATATCTGGGCGCGGTGCTGGACGTTCACGTACGACTGTCTCCGGCCGATCGCGTGGTGGCGCAGCTGCCAAACCGCGGCGATGCACCGCTCCGGCCGTTGGGCGATGACGTCGAGGTCGGCTGGCAACGCGATGCCGGCATGGTCTTTGCTGATAAATCGAACTGACAAGAACGGAGGACGGAACATGAGCACATACGAAAGTGACGCGTCGGCGGACGCTCGGACTGGGCCTTGGCGCGCTCGCGCGCCGGCGCTTCTGCGCAATGCCAGCGCGGAAGGCGGCCGGGTGGTGGTCGGCACCTGGGGCGGCGACTATGCGCGGCTGCTGACGAAGAACGTCGAGGACCCGTTCCTCAAGCCGAAGGGCTACGACGTCGCGCAGGATCAGGCCGGCGACGCGCCACGCCGCAGCAAGATGGTGGCCGAGAAGCGCCTGCCGCGCGGCACCACCGATATTCAGGGGCTTTCCGCCGCCAACATGTTCGAGATGAACGAGGCGGGCGTGTGCGAGCCGATCGACTATTCCAAGCTGTCGAATGCCGCGAACATCGTCCCGGCGATGAAATATCCCTACGGCGTCGGCCATATCTATTCGGGCAAGGTCGCGGTCTACAACCCGAAGCTCATTCCCGATGCGCCGAAAGGCTTCAAGGATGCGTTCGATCCCAAGCACGGCAACAAGATCGGCATCATCGACATCCAGTATCAGTACGTGATGGCGGCAGCCGCGCTGGCGGCAAGGGCGGCAAGGTCGCCGATATGGAGCCCGGTAAGGCGATCCTGATGGAGGCCAAGAAGGCCGGTGCGCGCATCTACCCGACCAACGAGGCGTTCGCGCAGGCGCTGAAGACCGAAGAGATCGGCGTCGGCATCATGTGGAAGGCGCGCGTCGTGCAGTGGCAGAACGCCGGCATCAGCGTGCAGTCGGTGGCGCCCTGCCGAGGGCGTGCCGATGTATGTCTCCGGCTTCGTCATCCCGAAGAACGCACCGAACAAGGAAGGCGGCTACGCCTACATGAACGCGATGCTGGAGAAAGGCGCGCAGGAGAATTTCGCGGTCGACATGGGCTACAACCCGACCGTCACCAACGCGACGCGTAGCGCCGGATCTGCAGAAGCGCATCGGCTTCACCAAAGAGGAACAGGCGCGGCTGGTCGACCTCGATTACGGCTATCTCGCCAAGAACGACGCCGCGATGAAGGAGTGGTGGGACAAGGTTTTCAAGGCTTGAGCCGCGCGCAAGCGAACGGTGGGTTGACTGCCGCGGGGCTTGCCGGCCCCGCGACGGTCTATGTCGGGCTCGGCATCCTGCTGCCGCTCGCGATCCTGTTTCGCTACAGCCTGAATGCGTTCGTGCCCGGCAAGTTCATGGTCGATGCGCTGACGGGCGAGAACTACGTCAAGTTCTTCACCGACATCTATTACTACTCGGTGCTGACGCGCACCTTGCGCATCGCGCTTGTCACCACGGCGATCTGCCTCGTGATGGGCTTTCCGCTCGCCTATGTGCTCGCCCGCACGCGGGCGCGCTACAAGAACATTTTCATCATGCTGGTGGTGTTGCCGCTGTTCGTCGGCAACGCGGTGCGCGCGGCCGGCTGGATGGTGGCGTTCGGCAACAAGGGGCTGATCAACGCGAGTCTGATGGGGCTCGGCGCGCTCTCGCAGCCGATCGAAATCATGTTCACCGAAGCTGCGGTCATCATCGGCATCACGGCGGTGAACCTGCCGTTCATGGTGCTGACGCTGCAAAGCGTGATCGAAGGCATCGATCGCTCGGTCGAGGAGGCGGCCTTCAATCTCGGTGCGACGCCCTGGCAGATGGCGCGGCGCGTGCTGTTTCCGCTGGCGATGCCGGGCGTGCTCGCCGGCACCATCCTCACCTTCATCCTGTCGATGAACGCGTATGCAACGCCGGTGCTGCTCGGCGGGCCGCGGTTCCAGATGATGGGACCGCTGGTGTTCAACCAGTTCATCCAGCAGAACAACTGGCCGTTCGGCGCCGCTATCGCCTTCATACTCATGGCGGCGACCCTGGTGCTGACCCTCGCGGCCAATCTGATCGTGCAGCGGCGCTATCGTGCAGACGCCGCCGCGCGATGACGGGGGGCTTTGTGAGAGGCATCGCGCGGGCCGTCCTGGCGCCGGTCCGTGCGATCGTGCGCAAACTGCGGCCACACCATCACTCGCCGTTTGGAGAGAGGAAATTCGAACAACGCGCGCCCGCCCATGGCAATGCCATCGAGATATTTGCCGGCCGTTGGGCAACCGATCTGTCGGAGTTCGACCCCGCATGGCGGGGTGGTGAGGCAAAGCTTGCTGTCGATCCGCGTCCCGGCTACGCGGCGCAGTATCTCGGGAAGGCGGGGTCGCTCGAAGGAATGAGTGTCTTGGAACTTGGACCGCTCGAAGGGGCGCATACCTATCAGCTCGAGAAACTTGGCGCTGCGCGGATTCTGGCGATCGAGGCAAACGTCGAGGCGTATCTGAAATGTCTCATCATCAAGGAGGCGCTTGGCATTCGTCGTGCATGCTTCATGCTTGGTGACTTCAGCCTGTTCCTGCGCGATACGACGGAGCGCTTCGATCTCGTATTCTGTTGCGGTGTTCTCTATCACATGGAAAATCCGCTGGTGCTGATCCGCGACATCGCGCGGGTGAGCGACCGTTGCCTGGTGTGGACACAATATGTCGATGCGCAGCGCACGACGGGCAGGGTTGCGGTGCCATCCGCCCTCGGTGGATTTTCCGCCACTTTCCACCGCGCCGACTATCAGGATCGCGAGCAGGGTTTCTTCTGGGGCGGCAACAAGCCGTCGGCCAGCTGGATGAACCGGGACGACATTCTCGGCGCATTTCGGCATTTTGGATTTGATGCGATTGAGATCATTGCCGACGAGCCCGATGCCATGCACGGCCCCGTGCTCACATTCGCGGCACGGCGATCGCAGGTCTAGATGCCACCGGATGCGATTGACTGGCGCTGCGGGTTGAACCCAGCGGCGGGAGAGTGGTCGGAGCGCCGAGATTCGAACTCGGGACCCCCAGTCCCCCAGACTGGTGCGCTAACCGGGCTGCGCTACGCTCCGCCGCGCGAACCTCTACGCTGCCCGTTGCGGCGGTGCAAGCCGGGGCGAGGTCCGCTGCCGCAGGCCGCAGGGGGCGATGCTCAGCCGCGTGAAGCACGCAGGCCGGCAAGCCGCGCCTGCAGGCCACGCTGGATTAGAGCAACCGAGCCGCTCAAGCGTTGATGCCCTGCGGTCAACACGCGCTTGAGCCACTTCTGCGACGGCCGCTCGATAAGACGCCAGACGAACCATGACGCCGCGAGCATCAGGAGGGTCGTGCACCCGATCAGAATCGCGGCTGATGCCTGGCCCTCAAATCTGTTCAGAAGCATGAATCCGATGTGCTGGTGCAGGAGATACATCGGATAGGTGAGCCCGCCGATCGCGAGCACCAACGGGCCGGGCAACGGCATCCGGCGCACACACAGAGACAATGCGACCGAACCGAGCGCCGCAAGACAGACCGTGGCGACAACGACGTTGTCGATTTGAATGTTGAAATGCTCGCGCACCCAGTCGGCGCCGATGAAGGCCTGATCGATCGAGATGGCGGCGGCGAGCGCGAGCAGGAGATAAAGCGTGACGTCGCGCCGCCCCTTGTAGATCTCGTAGAGGAGCAAACCCTCGATAAAGAACCCGCTCTGGTCGGTAAGAAAGAGGCGGCTCACCATGTCCGAATGGACGAGGAACAGGTTGAGCATCGAGATCGCAAGCCAGGCAATGACGATCCATTCGATGTTGCGGCGGAAATTCGTCAGCGAAGCAAGCAGGAAGACCCAACCGTAGAAGGTGATTTCGTAAACGATGGACCAGTAGGCGCCGTCCATGAACGGCTGCTTCACGGCTGGCGACATGATCAGGAGATTGCCGAGCCATTGCGGCAACGAGACCGCAAAGCGCGGCCCGCCAATTGCAAGTGACATCAGGAATGTCACAGTCATGCAGATCAGGAAGCCCGGATAAATGCGGGCGAAGCGCGCGATCGCGAAGCTCGCCGGCGTACGGCCTTCGGCCGAATAGGCGATCACGAAGCCGGAGATAATGAAGAAGAACTGGACACCGAGATAGCCATACTTTGCCACCCCCTCGATGCCGGGGAGAGATACGCTGGTGTAGCCATCGGCCGCGGCGCCGCGGAAGGAATAGTGATAGATGACCACGGCCAGCACGGCGACGAGTCGGAGCAGATCCAGAACCTCAACGCGGCCCTTGTGATCGTTCTCGGCGGTGAGGTTAACCGGGGACATCTGGCTAACTCCTGCGCCGATCCGGATCGGCAGGGCAGCCACGCCGCAATCAACGTGCCAGTCGCATCGTATCAGTATGGGACACGCGCGCGCGAAGCCGATAAGGACGCGACGCGATCATCAGGCCCCAGAGCACGCCGAGCAGCAGGAAGTAATGGCGCCAGTGGTCGGAGTCGATGATCGCGCTTTCGGCCGTGACGCCAACGAAGGCCGAGTAGACCGCGAGATAGATCCTTTGCCACGGTGTTTCGACAAAGACGAAACGCGCGCCCAGCACAAGGCTCGTGAGCACGATGGCAAGGTAAACGCAGCCGGACAGCCAGCCGCCCGACATGAAGGTGTTGAGATAGGTGTTGTGCGGGTCCTCGGGGAAGAAATTGTGGAACTGGAGCGGGCCGATGCCGAATGGGCGGGTGAGCCCGAGTTCGGCACCGAGGATATAGCGGCCGAAGCGGCCGAGATGGCCAAGGTCGTAGGACTGATCCAGCGCGGCTCGCTGTTCGAAGAGTTGAGCGACCCTGTCGATTGATAGCAGCGCCATCAGGAACAACGCCACCGTCACCAGCCCGGCAACCGCAATCAGGCCAATGCGCATCCGCTCCCGCTGCGAGCGCGAGATAATGAAGGTCAAAGCGATCAAAAGGGCTGCGGTGCCGGCAAGCTGGCCCCACGCGGCGCGAGAGAAGGAGAGGAGCAGCGCCGCGGTAAACAAGAGCAGCAGACCGGCCGCTCGCAATGCCGAGGCGCTACGCTGCGAGATCACGCGCTGCAAGACGAGAAGGGCCGGAAAGATCAGGAACGCGCCGAGGACGTTGGGATCGTTGAACGTGCCGCGCGCGCGGCTGTAACGCAGGAATTGCTCGGAGAGGCTGCCGAAGGCGTTGAAGTAGGCGAGGATCGCGACCAGCGATGCCACGGTGGCGGCAACGACGTAGCCGCGGCAAAGCAGATCAAGCCGCTCTCGCGTGTTCGCGTTCAGCATCGAGGCGAAGAAAATCGTCGTCATCGTCATGTAGATCGATATGAGAACCCAGGTGACGGTCTTTTCCTGGTCGGCGACCTGCAGCACCGAGAGTCCGAAGCCGAGGTCATAGAGGACGAGCATCAGAACGAGCGGCAGCAGTGCAGGCCGCAGCGTTAGCCCGGTCATGATGAAGACAACCATGGTCAGGAGCGAAGCGACCTCGTAAGGGCTCGGCTCCATGAACACGAACGCGCCGGAGAATCCGGTCAGCCAAAGGAGCGCGCCGCGCAGCCGCTCCACCGAAATGGCAAACCGCGGCTGTGCCGCGGCTTCGTAGGTGTGCGCGGCGAGGCTCATCAGTAGGCGTTTTCGGTCTTGAGCAGCGAGAACGGCGTCATCGCGAGGATGTAGAGATCGAACAGCACCGACCAGTTCTCGATGTAGTAGAGGTCATGCTCGACGCGCCGCTGGATCTTTTCGTCGTTGTCCGTTTCGCCGCGCCATCCGTTGATCTGCGCCCAGCCGGTGATGCCAGGCTTGACCCGATGGCGCGCGAAATAGCCGTCCACGGCCTCGTCATAAAGGCGATCGACAGCCTTCGCATGCACCGCATGCGGCCGAGGGCCGACCAGCGACAGATTGCCCTTGAACACCACGTTGAACAGCTGCGGCAGCTCATCGAGCGACGTCTTGCGAATGAAGCGCCCGACCTTGGTGACCCGCGGATCGCCCTTGGTGACGAGCTTCGCGGCGGTCGCGTCGGTGGCCTCGACATACATCGAGCGGAACTTGAACACCTCGATCAGCTCGTTGTTGAAGCCGTAGCGCTTCTGTTTGAAGAGGACCGGTCCGCGGCTGTCGAGCTTGATCGCGAGCGCCACGCCCGCCATCACGGGAAGCGCCGCGAGCAGGGCGAGGCCGCCGACCAGCTTGTCGAACAGCCATTTCATCACGACGTCCCAGTCCGCGATCGGGCGGTCAAACACGTCGAGCACCGGCACGGTGCCGATGTACGAGTATGAGCGGGGCCGGAACTGGAGCTTGTTGGTGTGCGCCGAGAGCCGGATGTCCACCGGCAGCACCCAGAGCTTCTTGAGCATCTGCAGAATGCGGCTCTCGGCCGAGATCGGCAGCGAGAAGATCACCAGATCGATGCGGGTGCGGCGGGCGAATTCGACGAGATCGTCGACCGTGCCGAGCTTGTGTAGTCCGGCGCAGGCGGTGGGCGCGCGGTCGTCGCCGCGATCATCGAACACGCCGACGAGACTGACATCCGACTCGCGCTGGCGGTCGAGCGCCATCACAAGATTTTCGCCCGGGTCGCCGCCGCCGACCACGACGGCGCGGCGGTCGAGACGGCCCTCACGGGTCCAGCGGCGCACAATGCCGTAGATAAACAGCCGCGTGCCGTACAGCGTGAACAGGCCGATGCCGTAGTATCCCGAGAGCCAGAGGCGCGAATACATGCCGCCGAGCTGCGCGAAGAATGCGATCGCGACCAGAATCAGAAACACAATCGACCATGCGACCGTCAGGCGCGCGCACTGGCTGACCGGACTGCGGAACGCCTGGATCTGGTAGATGTCGGCGGCCTGAAAAGCGATCATCGCGAGCGCGGCCACGCCGAACGGCGTTGCCACGTAATACCAGTCGAACACATGGCCGTAGGTCGAGTAGACGTAGCCGAAATAGGTCGCGATCCCGATCAACGCGATCAGAACGAACTCGATCGCGCGTACCATGCCGGCCACGACGATCGGCGAGAACGCCGGCGCGAT
Source organism: uncultured Alphaproteobacteria bacterium (assembly GCA_963757565.1). Classification (GTDB taxonomy): domain Bacteria; phylum Pseudomonadota; class Alphaproteobacteria; order Rhizobiales; family Xanthobacteraceae; genus PALSA-894. Next base: position 2,018,463 of record CAVWSB010000011.1, on the reverse strand, counting down.
GTGTTGTGCGGCGGCGAGTTGCGCGAGCGGAGAAAGCTGTGGCTTGGGACGGATCCCCGGTACCGGCGCGGCGCCGGAGCGTCTGCACCATCTTGCCGGCATCGAAATTCATCATTGACATTGCATCTCATCCTGCGTCGGGCAGGCCCCCCGAGATGCGACCGGTCTAGGGCAAAAGTTTCAAGAAAGGTTTAGGCTTGCGGTCAATTCGCGATCCAGCCGTGCGTCATCGGCTGTGGACCTTTTCCGGCTGTTCGCGGTCACCGGCTGCGGAACCGGGCGAGGGCCTCGTCGTATGCGGCGAGCACGTTGTCCGTCATGACGTCGGCGGAGAACGCAGCCTGCACGCGTGCGCGCAAGGTTAACGTATCGTTACGCAAGCCAGCCGGATCGGCCTGCGCCGCGCCGATCGCGCGAGCGAGCGCTGCGGCGTCACCGGGCGGGATCAGTCGCTCGGACTGCGGACCGAACACCTCCGGGATGCCGCCGACCCTTGTAGTGATGAGCGGAACGGCGGCCGCGGCGGTTTCGAGGATGATGTAGGGCAGGGATTCGGCCCGCGATGGTGCGACCATCAGGCGGCCAAGCGAAAAAGCCTCGCGCGCCGGCATAGGAGCAAGAAAACGCACCGCGCCGGAAAGGCCGAGCCGTTCGGTCTGCGCTCGGAACGCGGCGGCATCGGGCCCGTCGCCCACGATGGTTGCGGTGACGCGGCGTCCCTCGCGGTCAAGCTGCGCGATGGCGTCGAGCAGCAGATCGACACCCTTGAGCGTCCGCAATTCGCCAATGAACACGATGTCGCTGGCGTCAGCTTGCGGTGCGATGTCGGTGAATTCTTCAGCGGTCACGCCGTTGTGCACGACGCGCACCATTGCTTCGGGCGTCCCGACCTTGGCGGTGAACACATCGCGGCCGTAGGCGCTCTCGAACAGGAACAGCTCGGTGCGACGCATCAGCACCTGCTCGAGCGTCAGGTACAGAAGTCCCACTGGCGAATTGCGATCGTAATGCAGGCTCCCGCCATGCGGCGTGTAAACCCGAATCGCGCCTCCTCCGCACAGGCGGGCATAGGCGCCGCCCTTCGCGCCGTGCCCATGCAGGATATCGACATCGGCCGCGCGTGCGCGCTGTGCGACGTGGCGCTGTGCCGAGATGTCGCTCATGCCGACATGGCGGCTCATCGGCACGCGCGTCAGCCCGAGTGCGAGCTGCTCGGACAATGATGCGAAAGCGGCATCCGCGCGCGCGCCGCCAGTCGAGGAGTCGGCAACGATCCCGATCTGGTGGCCGCGTGCCGCTTGGGCTCGCGCCAGATCCACGACATGACGAAACAGTCCCCCGACGGGCGACCGCAGGACGTGAAGTATTTTGAGGGGTCGGGTGGCCCCCGCCATGTCCGATCAGAACCAGCGTTCGGCGATTTTGATCGTATCGCCCGGGCGTACCGGATAGTTCGGCGACACGACGAGCGTTTCCGTCACGCCGCCGGCCGGGTGGCTTACTTCGACTCGCCACTTCTGCGCGCGTGGGGTGAACCCGCCGGCGATCGCGACCGCGGTCTCGACTGTCATGTTGGCGACGTAAGGGTACTGGCCGGGCAGAGTGACTTCGCCGAGGATGAAGAACGGCCGATAAGCCTCGACTTCGGCAGCGACATGCGGCTCGCGGATATAACCGTCGCGTAATTTCGCGGCGATCGCCTGCTGCAACTGCGCGGGTGTCTTGCCGCGCGCCGGCACCGAGCCGATCAGCGGCATGGTGATGTTGCCGCCAATGTCGACCGAATAGGACGCACTCAATCCGTCCTGCCCGAACACGACGACACGCAGTTTGTCGCCGCTGTCGAGCGTATATCCCTTCTGCGGCGATTCGAGCGCGACGTCCTGCAACGCCATCGGCTGCGTGGGCGCGAGTTCCACAAGCGGCGGTGCGGTCCGCACCGGGGCGGGCCGCAACAGCGCGGGCAGGCTGGATTGCGTCACCTCGTCGTGAGGAGGCGCGCCGGATCCGGCCGTCTGCATGCAGCCCGCAAGCGGAATGGCGGCAAGGGCCAACAGGGCGAAGCGGCTTGACCGCATGGGAGCGAACCCGCGTCTTTGAGTACAACTGAACACGCCCAATTAAGGCTCTACATGGTTAACAAACCATCACTATTCGGGCGGCGCGCAGGACAATTAACGCGACAGTTACCTTAATAGTTTCTGATGCTGGCGGGCGGCGCACGATCGCGTCCAGTGTTGGAGCCGGTGATGAGTGTACAGGATCGCGTGGTCATGAACGATGCTGCGCAGAGCAGCGAAATCGATCTTGGCGCGGTCGGACGCGCGCTTGCACGCAAGAAGTGGTGGGTGTTCGGTCCCGCCCTTGCGGTCGCGGCGCTGACCTTCGTGGGCGTCAATCTCATCACGCCGAAATACAAATCGGAAGCGCGCATCTTGATCGAAGGGCGGGAGAATATCTTCTTCCGTCCAGATGCAGAGAAAAGCGCCGATCGCGACCGCACGGTCGACCAGGAAGCGATCACCAGCCAGGTGCAGCTGGCGCTCTCGCGCGATGTCGCGCGCCAGGTCATCAAGGACCTCAAGCTCGGAGATCGGCCTGAATTCGATCCGACGCTCAACGGCGTGTCGCTGATGCGCTACTCGTTGGGTTTCCTCGGGCTCGCCCGGGACCCGCTGAGCATGACGCCCGAAGAGCGCGTGCTGGAAGCCTATTTCGACCGGCTGACGGTGTTTCCAGTCGACAAGTCGCGTGTCTTCTCGATCGAGTTTCAGTCCGCCGACCCGGAACTCGCGGCGAAAGTCGCAAACGCGGTCGCCGACAGCTATCTGAAAGTGCAGCAGTCCGCGCGTCAGGAGCAGACGCGCGCCGCGAGCCGCTGGCTGGGCGGCGAAATCGACGTGCTGCGCAAGCGTGTCTCCGACGCCGAAGAAAAGGTCGAGGGCTTTCGCTCCAAGACCAACCTGTTCGCCGTCGGCACCGGCAGCACGCTGTCGAGCCAGACGCTGGGCGAAGCGAATCGCGACCTTGCAGTCGCGCGCTCGCAGAAGGCTGATCTTGAATCCAAGGCGCGCTACATCCGCGATGTACTCAAGCGCGGCGGAGCCGTCGAATACTCCGACATGATCAATTCCGAATTGATCCGTCGATTGAATGAGCAGCGCGTCACCTTGCGGGCGCAACTCGCTGAGCAATCCTCGACGCTGCTGGGCAACCATCCGCGCATCAAGGAACTGAAGGCGCAGATCGCCGATCTCGATCATCAGATCCGAGATGAAGCGGCCAAGCTTGCGCGTTCGTTCGAGAACGACGCCCAAATCGCTGGCGCGCGGATGGAATCACTACAAGGCATGCTCGATCAGCTGAAACTGCAGGCGTCGTCCACCAACGGGCAGGATGTCGAACTCCGGGCGCTCGATCGTGAAGCGAAGTCGCAGCGTGACTTGCTGGAATCCTATCTGGCCAAATATCGCGAAGCGATCGCGCGCGACAATCTTTCCCCGCCGGGCGATGCGCGTGTCATCTCGCCCGCCGCCGTATCGAATACGCCGTATTTCCCGAAGAAGCTGCCGATCGTGCTGATTGCGACCCTCGCCACGCTGCTTGTCTGTGCAGGCTTCATCACCACAGGGGAATTGCTCGCAGGCAATGCGGAGCGCGTGGTCGTGCCGATGGAGCCGGTCGAGGTTCCGGTCGAGATTGCGGAGGCGCCTGCGCGCCGGCGCTGGCTGCCGACGGGCCTTATTCGCGCAAAGGCTGCTAGCGACGAACCGGTCGACGAAATCGCGGACGAACAGCCACCCGTCGTGGAGGCCGGTCCGGTTGCGCCGGTGGCGGAAGAGCCCGCTCCGGCCGAGTCGGCCCCGACGACGGCGGAACGTGAAGACGAGCTTCCGCTCATCCATGTGGCGCAGGCGCTGCGCGAGGCGGGCGATGAAGGAAAGCGCATCGCCGTCATGGGCGCCGAGCTTGGCAGCGGTGCGACGCGAACAGCCGTTGCGCTCGCGCGTCTGCTCGCAAGGGATGCCCGCGTCGTATTGCTGGAGATGTCGCTCGACCGCCCGGAACTTGCCGCGATTACGCTTGACCCGCGCTCGCCCGGCATTGGCGACCTGGTGCATGGTTCGGCGACCTTCGGCGAGATCATCACGCGAGACCGTGTCTCGCGTGTCCAGATCATTCCCGCAGGCGATGTCGGGATGGATACCGCGATGGTCTATGGGTCGGAACGTCTGGTCATGGCGATTGATGCGTTGATGAACGCCTACGATCATATCGTGATCGACGTTGGCGCGGTCGCGGATGCACCGGTCGAACGCATCGCTCGCCTTGCGCCATGCGGTTTGCTCGTCGCCGGCAAAGTGTCCGAAGCGGATGCGAACGAGACACGCGAACGCCTCCTGAAAGCCGGGTTTGGCGACATCGCGGTATTTACCGGGACGCCGCCTGCGCTCGACGATGAGAGCGTCGGGAACGTCGCGGCCTGATGCGGCACGGGTAGTGTTTTGGCCGGTTTGAAGAAAGTCGTCCTGCGGACCGGAATGGAGGCGCTGTACTTCACCGGCGCCCACCATCTGTTGCGTCCATTGCTCGGCGGCGTCGGTGCGATCCTGACGCTGCATCATGTGCGCCCGCCGCGCGCGGATGCATTCCAGCCGAACCGTCTGCTCGAAGTCACACCGCAATTCCTGGAAGACGTGATCCGCGGCGTGCGCCGGGCCGGCATCGAAACCGTTACGCTCGATGAGATGCATCGCCGCTTGACCGAGCGCGATTTCGGCCGCCGCTTCGTGTGCTTCACCTTTGACGATGGCTACCGGGACAATGCGCGCTACGCATTGCCGATCCTGAAAAAATATGACGTGCCGTTCGCGATCTATGTGCCGACGAGCTTTCCGGATCGCGCCGGCGAACTGTGGTGGCTCACACTCGAGGCGGTGATCGCGCGCCAGAGCCGCATCGCGCTGGTGATGGATGGCGAGGACCGCCGCTACGACTGCGACTCGCCCGAAGCGAAATACGAGCTTTACGAGCACATCTATTGGTGGCTGCGCGGCCTCGGCAGCGAGGACGATCTGCGCGCGGCGGTGCGCGATCTTGCCGCGCGCTACGGCGTGGACAGCGCGGCGTTCTGCAACGAACTGTGCATGACCTGGGCTGAGATCGGCGAGATCGCCGCTGACCCGCTTGCCACCATCGGAGCGCACACCGTCAACCATGTGATGCTGAAGAAGGCGAGCGATGCGCAGGTGCGCAGCGAAATGCAGGTGAGCGCCGCAACCATCGAGGCCGCGCTTGGCAGGCGGCCCGCGCATTTCAGCTATCCGGTCGGCGACCGCACGTCGGCCGGGCCGCGTGAATTCCGTATCGCCGCGGAGGTTGGGTTCAAGACCGCGGTGACGACGCGCCCGGGCGTGCTGTTTCCCGAGCACGCCACCCATCTGACCGCGCTGCCACGCATTTCGCTCAATGGCGAATACCAGCAGCGGCGCTACGCCAAGGTGCTGCTGTCGGGAGCGGCGACCGCACTGTGGAACAAGTTCCGCCGCGTCGATGCGGCTTAAGGAACATCCGGCCGCGACATCCAGCTGACCAGCGGCATCGCAGGCAGCACCCAGCCAAGTCCCGCAATCACGTAGAACAGTCCGGCGACGATCCCGCTCTGCGCCTGCAATGCGAACTGCGCGAACGCCATGGCGAGCAGGGCCCAGACGCTGACGAGCGCGAGCAACCCCAGCGTTCCGATCAGCTTGCGCGTGCGGATGCCCATGACGTGTCCTTGCGGCGGCTTGACCGACCGGCTTCGGTCTATATGGTCCGCGCGGTTTCCGGCAAGACATCCACATGCACGCAATCGACCGCCAACGCGCCATCCGGCTGTGGCTCTATACGATCGCCGCGCTGATCTTCGCGATGGTGCTGGTCGGCGGTGCGACGCGGCTGACGGAGTTGGGTCTCTCGATTGTCGAGTGGAAGCCGGTGACGGGTGCGCTGCCGCCGCTCGGGGAGGCGGCCTGGCAGGCCGAGTTCGAGAAGTACAAGACCATTCCGCAGTTTCAGCAGCTCAATCACCGGATGACGCTCGCGGAATTCAAGACCATCTTTTTGTGGGAATGGACGCACCGCCTGCTTGGCCGATTTATCGGCGCGGCATTCCTGCTGCCGTTCCTCTGGTTTCTGGCCAAGGGCCGGATCGGGCCAGGGCTGCGCTGGCGGTTGTGGATGATCTTCGGTCTCGGCGCGCTGCAGGGTGCGGTGGGGTGGTGGATGGTGGCCTCGGGCCTCGTCGACCGCGTCGAGGTCTCGCAATACAGGCTGGCGACGCATCTCACTCTCGCTTGCGTGATCTTTGCGGCGATCCTCTGGACCGCCGCGCGCGTCCCCGAGCGCGCCGCGATCGAGGTGCCGTTCCGCATTCGCACGACAGCGCTGGCGCTTCTCGCACTGGTGCTGCTTCAAATCTATCTCGGCGCGCTGGTCGCGGGTTTGCGTGCCGGCCTCATCTACAACACCTGGCCGCTGATCGACGGCAGCTTCATACCGAGTGCGTCGAGCCTGACCCACGAGTCGCCTCTCTGGCGCAACTTCTTCGAAAACATGCTCACGGTGCAGTTCATGCACCGGATGACGGCCTATGCACTGTGGCTGATGGCTCTGCTGCACGCAGTCGACGTCACCCGCGTAGAACGCGGGGCGGGCGCAATGCATGCGCTCGCACTTGCCGGCCTCATCACGCTGCAGGCGCTTCTCGGGATCCTGACGCTGCTCAACCAGGTCCCGATCGCGCTCGCGCTGCTGCATCAGGCAACGGCCATTCTCGTTCTGGCGGCGGCCACACATCATGCCTCCCGTCTCAAGGCGCCCCGTACCGTAGCCGCCAGGATTCTTGCACCAGCGCGTTGACCAGCTATTCACCAGTTTCTCGTGTTCACGCGCAAAAGCGGTGTTTGCCCGATCCGGGCAAACACGTAAGTCGGGCAAATTCTAACTGTTGGGAAATCGCCGCCGCCTGATGGTGCGGCATGCGAACCTGGCCTCTCGGACCGCAAATCGACTGGCGCGAATGGCTCAGGTCGTCATTTCAAATGACGACCTTCCTCGGCCTTGCGCTGATTGCGTTTGTCTGGACAGCCGTTGCGTTTTATCTCGTCAGCGAGAGAGCGCAGGCCGAATCCGATGCGGTGAAAGCGAACACAAATCTCACGCGTCTTTTCGAAGAACACATTGTCGGTCTCATCAAGAGCAACGATCTTGTGCTCAGGCAACTTCAGGCGGCCGCCGCAAGTGGAACGCTTGCCGCGGGGTTTCGCGAGTTTGCCGAGCAACTGGGTGAAGGAAACGAGCCGGCCTACCAACTCAGTCTGCTCGATGCCGACGGATACATCACGCATTCGAACCGAGCGCCGGTTACCGAAAAAATCAACATTGCGGAGCGCGAGCACTTCAAGGTTCACGTCGGAGCCATCGATATCGGCCTTTTCATCAGCGCCCCAATCGTCGGCCGGTTATCGCAACAGACCAGCATCCAGCTGACGCGTGCGTTGCGGACAAAGGATGGCGAATTCGTCGGGGTCGCCGTTGCATCGCTCTCGACGGCCCGGCTCGCACGCTTCTATGAGCTGGTCGATCTCGGTAAGGACGGGGCCATCAATCTCGTCGGCTTCGACGGAATCGTCCGCGCCAGCGCGGGCATGCGCATCGCGAATACTGGCTCATCAATGGCCAGCCGAGGTCTGCTGCAACGAGCCGCGCAGGCAGCGGAGGGCTGGTACCTCACCAAAGGCTCCATCGACGGCATCAAGCGCTATATGACTTTTCGCCGTGTCGAGCGGTATCCGCTCGTACTTGCGGTTGGCCGGTCCGAAGCCGCCGTGCTCGGCCAGTATTGGCAGGCCACCAACACGGTTTTGACGCTCGCATCGTGTCTTACGCTCTTCATACTGATCGTCGTGGCGGCGAATTGCCAGCGTGTCAGGAGCCTTGAAATCGCGCGGTCGATCGCGCGCAAGAAGTCGAGCGAGCTTGAACTCACACTCGATCACATGAGCCAGGGCATTTTCATGGTCGATGCCGAGTTGAATTTGGCTTTGATGAACAAGCAGGCGGCAAAATTGCTCGGGTTACCCGAGGATTTCGTCACGCGGCGGCCGAAGTTTCAGGATGTCCTCGCGTATCAGCTCGAGCACGACGAGTTTGGCGCCAATCTGCAGGCCGCTGATCCGAATTTGCGCGAACTCGTGTTGGGCGGTGGCGTCGCCGGCCAGGACGCCGTGTACGAGCGGACGCGCCCGAACGGCACGGTTCTTGAGGTGCACAGTGTGCCGTTACCGGATGGCGGGTTCGTGCGAACCTTTACCGACATCAGCGAGAGAAAGCGGAACGCCGACAGGATCGCGCACATGGCGCATCATGATGCGCTGACAGGTCTCCCCAATCGCGTCCTGCTGCGTACGCGCATCGAGGCCGCATGGCGGCGCCAGCGCAGAAATCGCGATTGCTTCGCGTTGCTGCTGGTCGACCTCGATCATTTCAAGGAGGTCAACGACATGCTCGGCCATGCGGCCGGCGACGAGTTGCTGCGCATCGTTTCCGAGCGCCTACAGGAATGTGTGCGCGACGGCGATATCGTCGCACGCCTGGGTGGCGACGAGTTCGCGATTTTCCAGGATGCCGTGAGCGAGCGATCCGACGTCGAGGCGTTGGCACGACGCGTCGTCGAGGCGGTGGGTGCACCGTACGTCCTGGCTGGCAACCCTGCAACGATCGGCGCCAGCATCGGGATTGCGACCTCGATGGATATTAGCGATATCGAGCAGCTTCTGCACAATGCCGACCTCGCACTTTATCGCGTGAAGTCCGAAGGACGTAATGGTTTTCGCCTCTTTGCGCCGGAGATGGATGCGACGGCGCAGGCGCGCCGCCAGCTGGAAAGCGATTTGCGCCACGCCCGGGAGCGGGGTGAGTTCGAAATGGTGTACCAGCCCATTATCGACCTCGGGAGCGGAAGGGTAGTCAACGTCGAAGCGCTGCTCCGCTGGAATCACCCGGTCCACGGCTGCATGACCCCGGGCCAGTTCCTGCCCCTGGCCGAGGACATCGGAGTGATGCCTTCGGTCGATACCTGGGTGCTTCAGACGGCCTGCGCAGAGGCGATGCGCTGGCCGGGCGAGATCGAGCTCGCGGTCAATCTTTCACCTGCCAAGTTCAAGCGCCGCTCGCTGCTGGATGTCATCCGCAGAACGCTGGCGGAGACTGGCCTGCCTGCCCGAAGACTCGAACTGGAGATCAGCGAGCACACCATGCTGCATGAAGTCGTGGATAGCATGTCCATGCTCGAAGCCCTGCGCGAGATCGGCGTGCGCATCGCGCTCGACGATTTTGGGACAGGGCATTCGTCGCTGAGCGATCTGCGTGCCTTTTCATTCGACAAGATCAAGATCGATCAGTCGTTCGTGGCCGACATCGATCGGCGAGCCGATTGCGCGGCAATCGTTTCGGCGATCGCCGGAATGGGGCGATCCCTTGGTGCGCAAACAACGGCCGAGGGAATCGAAACGACGGCGCAGGAAGCTCTCGCCCGGGCGGCCGGCTGCACCCAGGGCCAGGGTTACCTTTATGGCCGGCCGATGCCGGCAACGGCGCTTCGCGCGCTGTTGGCCGACGAGGGTACGAGCCGCGCCGTCGCTTAAGCTTCCGCCAGCGCCTGTTCCAGATCGGCGATGATGTCGGTAGGATCTTCCAGCCCGATCGAAAGCCGCACAACGTCCGGCCCCGCGCCCGCCTGCACCTTCTGCGCATCGGAAAGCTGGCGATGCGTGGTCGATGCCGGATGGATGATAAGCGAGCGCGTATCGCCGATGTTGGCGAGATGGGAGAACAACTTGACGTTCGACACAAGTTTCACGCCGGCGTCGTAGCCGCCCTTGAGGCCGATGGTGAAGACCGCGCCGGCGCCTTTCGGCACGTACTTCTTGGCCAGCGCGTGATACTTGTCGTTCGGCAGGCCCGGATAGCTCACCCAGGCGATGTTCTTGTTGCCAGCGAGCCATTCGGCAACCTTGAGCGCGTTGTCGCAATGACGTTGCATGCGCAGCGCGAGCGTCTCGATGCCGGTGAGGATCAGAAAGGCGTTGAACGGCGAGAGGGCAGGGCCGAGATCGCGCAGGCCAAGCACCCGGCAGGCGATCGCGAAAGCGAAGTTGCCGAACGTCTCATGCAGCACCATGCCGTTATATTCCGGCCGCGGATCGGAGAGCATCGGATAGCGCCCCTCGCGCGACCAGTTGAACGTGCCGCCGTCGACGATCATGCCGCCGATCGAGTTACCGTGGCCGCCAAGGAATTTGGTGAGCGAGTGCACAACGATGTCGGCGCCATGCTCGAACGGCTTGCACAGGTACGGCGTCGCCAGTGTGTTATCGACAACCAGCGGCACCCCGGCCTTGCGCGCGATGTTCGACACCGCCGCGATGTCGGTGATGACGCCGCCGGGGTTGGCGATCGACTCGATGAAGATCGCCTTTGTCTTCGGCGTCACCGCGCGCTCGAATGTTGAAATGTCGTCGGGGTCCGCCCACACCACGTTCCAGCCGAAGCTTTTGAATGCGTGATTGAACTGGTTGATCGACCCGCCGTACAGCTTCTTGGAGGCAACGAACTCCTCGCCTGGCATCATCAGCGCTTGCATGACGATGACCTGGGCGGCGTGACCGGAGGCGACCGCGAGTCCGGCGGTGCCGCCTTCGAGCGCGGCGACGCGCTCCTCCAGCACCGCGTTGGTCGGGTTGCCGATGCGCGTGTAGATGTTGCCGAACGCCTGCAGCCCGAACAGCGAGGCCGCGTGATCGACGTCGTCGAACACGAACGACGTCGTCTGGTAAATCGGCGTCGCGCGCGCACCCGTGGTGGGGTCGGGCTTCGCGCCGGCATGGATGGCAAGCGTGTTAAAGCCGGGCGTGCGATCTTCGCTCATGGAAGGCTCCAGGTGGGAGGAACTGTTCGTTTAACGGACCAAGGCGATGCGTCAAGCACGCGGCGCAATTTCGAAATGAAGCATTCGGCCGCAGTATCACGGCGGGAATTATATGCTGATTGTGCGGCTCAGTTCAGCCGCTCTTTTCGTCGCGCCCAGCCGATACAACGGGGGGCCCATCGCCAATCGTCCGCCCGGCGAGCGACATGCGCTGCACGCCTTTGCCGAATGACACGGCGCGCTTGGAGGAGAGGGTGCGGGAGTTGACCCCGATCCAGCCGATCTCCGAAGAAAGGCGCCCGTATTCGATCTTGGGGCACCGGTCCATCACGACCTTCATGCCGTTCGCCTCGGCAAGCGCAGCGGCTTCATCGTTGCGCACGGTGAGCTGCATCCAGATGACACGCGGGCGAGGCGACAGCGTCAGCGCCTCTTGCACGATCGGGAGCGCATAGCTGGGGGCGCGGAAGATATCGACCATGTCGATCGGCTCGGGCGCATCCGAGAGGCGCGCATAGATCTTGCGGCCGAGCAATTCCTTCCCGGCCAATCCCGGATTGATCGGGATCATGCTGTAGCCGCGCTCGAGCAGGTATTTGAAGGCGAAATAGCTCGGCCGGTTATCCTTGGCCGACGCGCCGACCATGGCGATGGTCTTCACGGTGTTGAGGATGCCGCGAATGTAGCTGTCGTCGTAGCGGTCGTGGTTCATGATGCCGGGGCATCATATGGCGAACCGGGCGGCTGAGGTCCAGCCATCCCGCTCGGCTAATTGGATCAGGCTGCGGAGCGCGCCGCTCAGCGGATCAGGATGTTGAGCGGCTTGCCGGGGCGGACGGTGTTGGTCGCCGTCCGCATGGCGGCGGGCCGGCTCATCACGGGCGTTGCGGGTCGCGCCGCGACTGTCGTTGCCGGGGTCCCGGCCGGGGCATATTTCGCCATCACCATCTGACAGGCCGAGCTGAGCTCTGCCTTGTGCTGGATCATGCAGGTCGTGGTGCGGGCGCGATCGGGAATGGTGGCCGAGCAGACGCGGAAGGCGTCGTTCATGCAAGCCTGCTGCTCGTCCTGGGTCTGGGCGATGGCGGCGGTCGAAATCGATGCGACGGCCAGCGCAATGGCGAACGAAATCCGGTTCATGAGAATCCCCTTCGATCGAGGGGATCTGATCCTGGCCCGAACCCGCCCGGCTCGTGCGTCGCGTCCCCTTCTGTCAGTTAGACGCAGCAGGGTGCATAAAGGTTCAATCGGGGTGCGCAGATCGGGACGGGCGTGGTCCGAGGGTTAAGAGGCGGTTGCCTGCCGCTCGGCTAATGCTGCCCGCAGACGGGCGTTTTCGGCCTGCAATTCGGCGACCCGTTCACGGACGGTCCCCGCGATGGTCTCGATTTCGACCTCCGACAGCCGTGCCGTGATGTGTTGCGAGCAATTCACGTCCCAGGCCTCGACGGTGAACAGGATAACCCGCTCAGGCTTGGCCTTGTAGCCGTGGTCGAACAGCCGTTCGATCAGCGCGTCGTCGTTTTCGACGACCCGTGCGCGGCCCCAGAGCTTGATGCGCTGGCGCCGCGAAAAATCGATCAGGAAGAGGTAAGCGCGGTCATTTTCGGAGAGATTTCCAAGCGTGATGTACTGCCGGTTTCCCCGATAGTCTGCGAAGCCCAGGGTGTGCTCGTCCACGACCTTGATGAAGCCCTTAGGGACCGCCGCGGTGCTGGATGTAGGGCGCGCCTTCGGCCGACGCGGTGCCGAGGAACGCGGTGTCCTGCTCGGCGATGAAGGCGGCAAGCTCCGGCGTTACCGTGTCGGGGAATCCCCGATCCTTGCGTTTGGCGTATGCGCTCGCCGAGCCACGCTCAGCCTGCGCGCGCTGGGCAGCGGGCGGAAACACGATGTCGAAATTGTTTGTCATGGCGGACCTCACAATCCGAATGTAAGTCGAACGGAGGCAAGAATAATCAGCCTTGTTTGCCACATATTATTCCGATAATCGGAATAATATGGATAGGATCGAGGACATCGAGGTGTTCGTCGCGGTCGCCGACCAGGCCAGCTTTTCGGCGGCGGCGCGTCGGCTGAACCGGTCGCCAACAGCAGTGACGCGGGCCGTCGCGGACCTCGAAGGGCGCCTCGGCGTGCGCCTGCTCAATCGTACCACCCGCGCAGTCAGCCTGACCGACGCCGGGCACCGATTCCTCGGGGGCGCGCGGCGCGTGCTCGCGGACCTTGCCGAGATCGAACAGGCGACGGCCGGGCAGGGCGCCGCCCCGCGCGGCGAACTGTCCGTGACAGCGCCGATCCTGTTCGGGCGGCTGCATGTGCTGCCGATCGTGACCGCATTCCTGCAGGATTATCCAGAGGTGACGGCGCGGCTGATGCTGCTCGACCGGCCGGTGGAATTGATCGAGGAGCGGCTCGACGTCGCCATCCGCATCGGCGCGTTGCCGGATTCGAGCGCCATCGCGACACGGCTCGGATCGCTGCGGCGCGTCATGGTGGCGTCGCCCGATTATCTGGCGCGGCGCGGCACACCCGCGACGGTCGACGACATCGCCGCGCATGATGCAATCGTGTTCGGGGGATTGCCGCGTTGGGACTTCGGCGAGAAAGCGTTGCGCCTGCTGCCGCGCCTGTCGGTCAGCACCGCCGAGGCTGCAATTGACGCGGCGGCTGGAGGTCTCGGGATCACGCGCGTGCTGAGCTACCAGGCGGTCGATGCACTTGCGCGGGGCGACGTGGTGCAGGTGCTCCCATTATTCGGCGCGGACGAAACGCCGGCGCATCTGCTCTATCCGGGCGGCGCGCACCCGCCGCCGAAGCTGCGTGCCTTCGTCGATTTCGCCGTGCCGGTCTTGCGCCGTGCGCTTGAGAAGATCGCGACCGCTTTAGACCGCTAGTTCTGCTCGATCACCTTGCGGCATTTTTCCGCAAGCTTCTCCTTGTTGCGGTCTAGACAATTGTAGAGCGCGCCGGCCTCGTCCGGCTCACCCTTGCAGAACTTCGCAACGTCGGCGCGGCAAGCGGCGCGCTGCTGCGGCGTGCCCTCCGCAAACGCGCAGGTCGGCAGGATGACAAGAGCGGCGGCAAGCACGGTCAAGCGCAGAGGAGACATCCGGAATCCTTCGTTCGTTCGACGGCGCGTAAACAGGTCAATCGTGTCACATTCATGACCGCGGAAAACTAACGATCTTCCCAGTTCGGCGGGCGCTTCTCGATGAACGCGCCGATCCCCTCTTCGGCATCGCGCGCGAGCATGTTTTCCACCATCACATCCGCGGCGTAGCGATAGGCATCGGCCAGAGTCATTTCGAGCTGGCGATAGAAGGCTTCCTTGCCGGTTTTCACTGTGAGCGCGGACTTCGAGGCAATCTGCCGCGCGAGCCGCAGGGCTTCGTCACGTTCGGCGCCCGGCGCGGTGACGCGATTGATCAGCCCGATGCGCCGCGCCTCTTCGGCGTCGATCAGGTCTCCGGTCAGCAGCATTTCCATCGCGTGCTTGCGCGCGACGTTGCGCGACAGCGCCACCATCGGCGTCGAACAGAACAGCCCGATATTGACGCCGGGCGTTGCGAACTTCGCCGCACTCGAAGCGACCGCGAGATCGCAGCTTGCGACGAGCTGGCAGCCGGCCGCGCTCGCGGCGCCCTGCACGCAGGCGATCACGGGCTTGGGCAGATGCACGATCGCCTGCATCATGGCGGCGCACGCATCCATAAGCCGCTTGAAATACGCGCGCCCGCGATCGGCATCGGCTCGTCGCGCCGTCATCTCTTTCATGTCGTGGCCGGCCGAGAAGGCGGGGCCGCTTGCGGCGAGCACGACAATGCGGACACGCTTGTCCGTGGCGATATCGCGCAGCGCTTCGGTGAGCGCCGCGATCAGCGATTCCGACAGGCTGTTACGCGCATCCGGCCGGTTCAGGGTGAGAACCGCGATGCCGTCCAGATTCTCGCGCAACAGCACGGGCACAGCGACAGGTGCGTTCATGGCGGGAACTTAAACTCTCGCGCGGCACGCGCAAGTGAGGAACGCCCGCGAATGCTCGGCGTTTTCCGCGATCAACGTTTGCGAGGTGACGCCCGATGGCGAAGGCAAGCACGAAGAAATCCACGAGGACGTTGAGCACCAGGAAATCTCATTTGCGCCGCAAGACCGCCAAGAAGCGAGACGGGCAGCGCTGGTCGAAGCGTGTAACCGAGACGAGCGATGCACTCGATCTCAAGGGCGGCGTGTTCAAGCTACGCGATCCAAAGAAGATCGCGGCGTCGCTCAAGCGGTCCGCCGAGCACAGCCATCGCCGCAAGGCGAACCCGTATCGCTCGGCGCTGTCGATGCTGACCTTCTACATCAACCGTGCAGGCAAGAACCTCCCGGCGTCGCGCAAGACGGTGCTTGACCGGGCGAAAGACGAACTGAAGCATCAGTTCCACAAGGATTGATGCTCGCGCCGTTCCCGCCTATCCGTGAATTCGGGTCACGGAGAGGGTGGGATGGCAGGGGCACGGAAAGCCGGCGTGATGTCGGTCGGCGAAGTCGATGCGCTGCTGGTGCGCGAGTTCTCGCAAATGGCGGGAGGGGACTCGCCGAACGTCATCGAGGAGGCGTGGCACGGCGGCTGCCGTGTGCGGCGCAAATTTCGGCCTGCTTCGCTGCGGCCCGGCGGCACGATTTCCGGGCCGACCATGATGGCGCTGACGGATTTCTCGATGTACGTCGCAATCCTGGCATCGCTCGGTCCTGTGGCGCTCGCCGTGACCACAAATCTCAACATCAATTTCCTGCGCAAGCCGGCGCAGCGCGACCTGATCGCCGAGGTGAAGCTGATCAAGCTCGGCAAGCGCCTCGCGGTCGGGGAGGTCGCGATCTATTCGGAGGGCGAGGACGAAATGGTGGCGCACGCGACTGCCACCTATTCGATCCCGCCACCGCACCATCGCGGTTGATGGTTATATAATACCTATCGCGCAAACCTTTGTTCTAATGTGATAATTCTCGCCAGAATGAAACCGAAGTGCGTTGACGGACCGGACGGGGCTGTGTAGAACGCCGCTCCATGCCGGTCCGCTTGGGGCCGGCTCTCGTTTTCAACGGATTGATGGCATGTCTACTTATTCGGCCAAGGCCGCCGACATCGAGAAGAAGTGGGTGCTGATCGACGCCAAGGGTCTGGTCGTCGGACGCCTCGCCACCCTCGTCGCAATGCGCCTGCGCGGCAAACACAAGCCGACCTACACGCCACATGTCGATGACGGCGATAACGTCATCATCGTCAACGCCGAAAAGGTGGTGCTGACCGGCCGCAAGCGCGAGCAGAAGGTCTATCACCATCACACCGGCTTCATCGGTGGCATCAAAGAGCGTACCGCGAAGTACATTCTTGAGAGCCGCTTCCCGGAGCGCGTGGTTGAGAAGGCAGTGCAGCGCATGCTTCCGCGCGGTCCGCTCGGCCGCCAACAGTTCGGCAACCTGCGCGTCTACAAGGGCGGCGAGCATCCGCACACGGCGCAGCAGCCCGAGAAGCTCGATGTCGCCGCCATGAACCGCAAGAATGTGAGGGCCTGACGATGGCCGATTCCATGCAGTCGCTCGACCAGCTCGGCACCTTGAAGCCGGCCGCGCCTGAAGCGCCGAAGTACGTCCAGAAACTCGACAAGCAGGGCCGCGCCTACGCGACCGGCAAGCGCAAGAATGCGGTCGCTCGCGTCTGGATCAAGCCGGGCGCCGGCAAGATCCTGGTGAACCAGCGCGCGATCGAGGTGTTTTTCGCGCGTCCGGTGCTGCGCATGCTGATCCAGCAGCCGATCATCGCGACCAATCGCGCGGGCCAATACGACGTGATCTGTACCGTGTCGGGCGGCGGTCTCTCGGGGCAGGCGGGCGCGGTGCGCCACGGCATCTCGAAGGCGCTGACCTACTTCGAGCCCGACCTGCGCGGCGCGCTCAAGCGGGGCGGATTCCTGACCCGCGACAGCCGCGTCGTCGAGCGCAAGAAGTACGGCCGGGCCAAGGCGCGCCGCTCCTTCCAGTTCTCCAAGCGCTAACCCGCCTCCGTCTTCGTCATTGGAGGAGTGCGCGCTTCGCCGAACGGCTCCTTGCCGTTCGCGCGGGGCAGTTCCATCTTTGCCACTGGCATTAAAGGATGGAACGCATGGCGCAGTATCGGACCGCTCTGATTGTTGGCGCAGGGAGCGGCCTCAGCGCGTCGCTTGCCCGTCTCTTCACGACGAACGGCATGACGGTCGCTCTTGCGGCGCGTTCGACCGGGAAGCTTCAGAGCCTCGCAGACGAGACCGGCGCGAGCGTGTTTGCATGCGAAGCCACGCAAGGCGCCGAGGTCGAACGGCTGTTCAAGGACGTCGAAGCCAAACTCGGCGCGCCGGACGTCGTCGTTTACAACGCAAGCTTCCGCACCCGCGGCGCGCTCGTCGATCTCGTTCCGGACGAGGTGGAGAAAGCCATCAGGGTCTCGGCATTCGGCGGCTTCCTGGTCGCGCAGCAGGCTGCGCGGCGCATGCTGCCGAAGGGCGAGGGGGCAATCGTGTTCACCGGGGCATCCGCGAGTGTGAAGGGCTATGCCCAGTCCGCGCCGTTCGCGATGGGAAAATTCGCGCTGCGCGGCCTCGCACAATCGCTCGCGCGCGAGCTCTCGCCCAAGGGCATTCACGTCGCGCATGTCGTGATCGACGGCGGTATCCGCAGCGATCGGCGGCCACCAACGCCGGACAAGCCCGACGCGCTGCTCGACCCGGACGCGATCGCGCAAAGCTACATGCATCTGCTGCAGCAGCCGCGCAATGCCTGGAGTTGGGAGCTGGAAGTGCGGCCGTGGGTGGAGAATTTCTAGCGCGCGCTAGCTGGTCAGCTTGGCCCAGCTCCGCTTGACCATCGCGGTGAGCGCGTCGACGTTTTTGCCGACAACCTCCCAGTTCACCATCGGGGTCGCCTCGACGCCCGCCTTCGATGTGTCGAGAACGTACGCGCCGCCGATCGTCAGCGCCGCGCCGACGATGATTCCAAAAATGAAACGCATTCACACGCCTCCGCGTCGCGCAGAATGAGACAACAGCATCCTGGCGCGCAAGGGGCGGAGCGCCATGCAATCTCGCCGGCCGCGATTAAGGCAAATCTGTGGCATGGTCGGTCATTATCCCGCCATTTCCGCAAGTACCCATGGCGCTTCCTGAAGCCGAAACCGCAGGGGAACGCGTATGAGCGTGCGGATCACGGCCACAGGGGCGGTAGCGTTTGCGTTGTTATCCTGGCTCACCGTGCCTGTTAGCGCCTGCGATGAGCGATACATCAAGAAGTGCGAGAGCACGGCTGCCGCCACTGTTGTGACGGACGACAGTGCGGCATCAGTGCGGCGGAAGCCCGCGCGCCGCGTGCACACCGTGATATCCCGTCATTCCCGGAACTCGCATTTCGCCCGGCCATCGCATGTGCCCGGCTTTGCGGTGAAGCAGGTCGAATTGGCCTCCGCAGAATCGCGCCTGTCGAATGCCCGGCCTGAATCCGCACTGTCCCGCCGCTTCCGCGGGTTCATCAACCCGACGCCGATGGCGCAGAATGGCTTCGAGCCGTTCCGCAAGCCGCATATCGTCGCGCTCAATCTCGAGCCGCCGGTGGCAGCGGATGGTGTCGAGACCGTTGCCGACGCGGCAGATGTGCCTGCCGCTCCCGAGCCGCATGTCGAGGCACCAAAGCCCGCCGCCATGACCCTCGCATCCGCCGAATCAAGACCTGTGACGCTCGGCGAGCCGACGATCCAGCCGGCGCCGGTGATCCCGCAGCAGGCAGTGGCGGCACCCGCTCCGACGTTTAGCGTTGCGCAGGCCTATGTGAGCGAATCACAGGCGGCGCCGAAGGAGCCCGATCCCAGCCGCTTTCCGGTGCATCAACTCGTGATCGCGCTGTGCGGGGCGCTTGGCGCGGCCTCTGCGCTGCGGTTTATTGTCGGGGTATGAGGCAAGGCGAACGGCGCAGCATTACGGTCGCGATCATCCTGACACTGGCGCTGCCGCAGGTTTCGGCGGCGCAAACGCATCGCCGTTCGAGCAAGCAGGAAGCGACGCAAGCTCCGGTGCCGCTCGACAAGCGCGATCGCGCCGTTGTGGCGCCCGGTCTGTCCTTTAACGGACGCGCCTATTGGCAGGCGGCCGCGCAATGCGGCGGCATCTATTTCAAACTTGGTTCGATCTATTCGGATGGAGCGATCCGCGCCAAGGTGATCAAGCCGGATCCTGCCGCGTACACCGCGCTGACCAAAAGCGCCGATCTCGCCAACCGCACCGCCACCGCATTCTTTGAAGCCGCAGAGCGCTTTCTCATTGCCGACCGCAAGCTCGGCCGGCCCGAAGCCGTGATGACCTACGATCCGGTGTCGACCGCGAACGGCGATCGCTTCAAGACTGTGGAAGCGGCCGTGCAGGCTGCCGTTCCATGTCCGGAGCTTTATACCGCGTGCCACAGCGCCTATCCGCAAGTGTGCAGCGAGAAAGCCCTGCCGAACTGATCAGGCGGTCCGTGCGGCGTTCCAGATCGGCCCGTCGGGACTCATTTCGACAACGCGGTTGCGTCCCTCGCGCTTGGCGATCTTCAACCCGTTGTGTGCGCGCCGTAGCAGGAATTCCGGCGCGTCGCCCTTGATCGCGTCGGCGACGCCGATCGACGCTGTCACGCGGCCGGCACCGTTCGGGTGTTCGGCGAATACCTGCATCATCAGCGCGTGGCGGAAACGGTCCGCATAAGCGACGGCATCGCAGGCGCGCAGTTGCGGAAGGATCACGGCGAATTCGTCGCCGCCGTAACGCGCGACCGTATCGCCAGGCCGCATTTCGGCCTTCGCGAGGCTGCCGATCGTGCGCAGCGTCTGATCACCCTTGTGATTGCCGAAATTTTCGTTGAACGCTGCGAAGTAATCCAGATTGCACAGGGCGATCGAGATCGGCTGACGGTTCTTCGCCGCCGCTTCGAGCGATTGTGTCAGCACGGCATTGAAGGTCGTGCGGGTCGGAAGCGCGGTGGTCGGGTCGGCCCGGCACTCGGCGCGCACCGCGGCGAGTTGCGCGCGGATCGCGCCGATCTCGCGCGCCGCTGCACTCATCCGCGCTTCGAGCCGCGCGAAATGATTCTGGCTCTTGCCGCTGGCTTCGCCGAGCCGGGCCACGGTCGCAAGCAGGGCCCTCACCGTCGGTTCGCTCAAGCCATCGAGGCGCGAGGCTTCGCCCGAAAGTGTTTCGCGCTGAACCTGCGCCGAGCCGATCGCGTCTTCGACGGCGCCGGCGACGTCGCGCAGCTTTTCATCGATACGCAGGGCAGTAACGTCGGGCGCGTCTGCGAGGCGCAGCGGAGACAGGTGCGTTCGATGCAATTGATCGATGTCGGCGGCGCTCAGCGCGCCGCGTGTCGCCCGGATTTCGTCAGCCGCGTGGTTTAGGGCGCTGTCGAGCCCACGCTTGTAGGCGCACCAGAAGGCGAAGTGATGGGGCTCGAGCGGCAAGCCGGTTGCGCGCAGTTCCTCGACGATCGTGTCGCCCGCAAGGACGTGCGGCATGCTGCCGGATGGGGAACGCGCGGGCGACATACTGTCGTCTCAGAAGACCCGCGTTCAATGACGCGGCCTGGTCACTATGGGTAGCCCGCGTCAATTTCCAGTTAAGTGACGACTCCGCGAATTCCCTCACGGATTCACGCATTTGGAACAAATTCGCGCGGTCCGGGTTGACTGCCAATCGAATGGAACCAGATGGGAAACCCGACATGCGCACACTCGCTTTTGCTGCTGCTGCAGCAGCAGTTTTGTTCACCGCTCCCGCCTGCGCCCAAGGCATCAATGTGGACGGACCTGGCGTTGGCGTTCACGTTGGCCCCGGCGGCGTCTATGTCGGCCCGGAACATGACCGCTGGCGTCATCGGCATTGGCGCGAGCGTGACGTTCGTGGCGATTGCCGCTCGGTCACTGTCCGTGATCGCCGGCCGGACGGGTCCGTCGTGACCCGGACCCGTTCAAGCTGCTGATTTTCCCGACAGCATGCGAACTTTGGATGGCCCCTTTGCGGGGCCATCTTTTTTTGCGGCGAGGACCACGGCACTTGCACGTTGCGGCCTGTGGGAGCGGCAGGCTATCACCCGGCTAACGGGAGGAAATCGACATGACCGTCATCCTGCGGACCGTAATTTTGGCTCTGCTAGTCCTGACGTTAGGTCATCCAGCGCAGGCGGACGATTATCCATCGCGGCCCGTACGTCTGATTGTTCCCTTCGGAGCCGGCGGGCCGGCAGACATTTACGCGCGGGTCATCGCGCAGCATCTCACAGAGACCCTCAAACAGGGCTTCGTGATCGAAAATCGTCCGGGCGCCGGCTCGATCATCGGCACCGATTCAGTCGCGAAGTCTGCGCCCGACGGCTACACGCTGCTCGTCATGTCGAACACACACACGACCAACGAGTCGCTGATCGCAAACAAGCCGTTCCAGCTGATGCGCGACTTCGTACCGGTCGCGCCGCTGAACTATTCGGATCTCGTCATGGTCGTGCATCCTTCAGTGCCCGCGAAGGACCTGAAGGAATTCATCGCGCTCGCCAAGGCGAAACCCGGCGAATTGAATTACGCCTCGTCAGGGCCGGGCACGCCGTATCACATGGCAGGCGAACTGTTCAAAGCCATGAGCGGCACCGACATCGTGCATGTTCCGCACAAGGCATCCGGCGAAGCGCGCAATAGCGTCATCGGAGGTCATGTGCAGATGATGTTCGACGCCATAACCACGATGGCACCGAACGTTGCGGCCGGGCAGGTGAGGGCGCTCGGAACCACCGGCACCAAGCGCTCTCCGCTGATGCCCGACGTTCCGACCATCGATGAAGCCGGGGTACCGGGCTACGACGCTACGATCTGGCTCGGCATTATGGCGCCGGCGAGCACGCCCAAGGACATCGTCGACAAGCTGAATTCCGAGATCAACAAAGTCATCGCCCGGCCTGACGTGAAGGAAAATTGGGCTAAGCAGGGCGCGGTTCCAATGAGCATGACGCCGGCGGAATTCGACAAATACCTGCGCGCCGACATCGAGAAGTGGGCGCACGTCGTGAAGGTGTCGGGCGTCAAGGTGAACTGACGGTCTGTGGTGAGTTCGCGGCAGCGCAATAAGACGTTGACGATGCCCGATTTTGAGTGGCGGGGGCAGTCCGGCTGCGCCATACTCGCGCCGGATTGATGCGGCGGGTTTCGACGGATGAATCTCGACAAGCTCCCGGCCTTCGACCTGGCAACCGGAACCCTGATGATGCCCCTATGGGCCGTCGGAGTGCTAGCGGCGCTGGCGGTTGCGCTCGTCGTCATCGCGGTGCTGCGCGCCGGGCTTCACGAATTCGGCGGACTGGTGTTCCGCGTCGCCATCATTGTGATCGCGATCGTCTTCGGGTGGACCTACGTCAACCGTGCGTCGGACCGCGACCGGGCCGACGAGCGGCGCGCGCTCGATCAGCGCGCCGCCGATCTGACCGGACGTGCGATTACGCCGGGCTCTGCGATCGCCTGCCTTGAAGCCTCCAGTACCGAAACGATAGAAGGTGCCTGCGAGCGCGCCGTGTTCGCCAGCCCGGAAACGGTTGCCGCCGCAACCGCGTATGTTTCGGCACGTCTCACTTTGCTGGCAGACGCCCACGAATACACGGCGCGGCGCGATCAGAGCTACGAAACCTCCATCGCCGGCATCCGCCGCACCATCGCGGCGGACCGTTATGGGCTTGCGTCGCAGGTCCTGGCGTTGCGTGACGGTTGCACGCCCGAAGCCTGCGATGCGTTCGGCCTCGTGTATGACGACAAGAAGCTGCGCGCGGATCTGAAGGATCGGTTGTTCGACGCCACGGTCGCGCGCTACGCGGTGAACTGGCCCACGCGGACACGACCGATCGCCAGTGCCACGCCGAGCTCCGGATCGGTGACGCCGCCTGGCCCGAACGTCACGTTTCCGTCCGCTGACTCCATTCCTCCGGTCAGCATCATGAATTCCGAGCCGACGGCCCAGCAGGCGGCGGCGCCTCCACCAGCATCGGAATCCGCCCCCGCCGCTCCGGCTCCGGATGCGCGTCCTGCGGCTGCCGCGGAGCCGCGCCCGACCAATACGGCACCAGCCTCCGCCTCGCGGCGACCGCCCCGGCGTTCGTCATCAACCGGTTCCTCACCCGCGCCGCTGTCGCTCAATCCTGGCGCCAAGCAATAGCGCCTGAGGACAACCCAGCCCACGCCGTGCCATTCGGGAGGCGCTTGGGCTAAGGCTTGGCACACATGTTCGCTTCCGTCCTGATCGCCAATCGCGGCGAGATCGCCGTTCGCATCGCGCGTACCGCGAAGCGTCTCGGTATGCGCGTCATCGCGGTCTATTCGGAAGCCGATGCTGGCGCACTGCATGTGCGCGTCGCCGACGAGGCGTACCTGATCGGCCCGCCGCCCGCGCGCGAAAGTTATCTGGTCATCGACAAACTGATCGAGGCGGCCGCACTGGCGCATGCGGACTGCGTCCATCCGGGCTACGGCTTTCTCTCGGAGAATGCGCAGTTCGCCGAGGCGTGCGCCGCCGCGGGGATCGCGTTCGTTGGCCCGCCGCCGGGCGCCATCAGGGCGATGGGCCTGAAGGATCAGGCCAAGGCGTTGATGGAAAAGGCTGGCGTGCCGGTCGTGCCGGGCTATCACGGCGAATTGCAGGACCCGAAATTCCTCAAGGAGAAAGCCTATCAGATCGGTTATCCGGTGCTGATCAAGGCGGTCGCGGGCGGCGGCGGCAAGGGCATGCGCCGCGTCGACAAGCACGTGGAATTCGATGCCGCGCTTGAAGGCGCGACGCGCGAGGCGCAGTCCTCGTTCGGCGATGCGCGGGTGCTGATCGAGAAATACGTCACCGCGCCGCGGCACATCGAGATGCAGGTGTTCGCCGACAGCCTCGGCAACGTCATTCATCTCAACGAGCGCGATTGCTCCCTGCAGCGCCGCCACCAGAAGGTCATCGAGGAGGCGCCGGCGCCCGGCATGACCGTGGACATTCGCGACGCGATGGGACGCGCCGCGACGGAAGCTGCGCGCGCGGTCGGATATCAGGGCGCGGGAACGGTCGAGTTCATCGCCGACGGCGCGCAAGGGCTGCGGCCGGATGGCTTCTGGTTCATGGAAATGAATACGCGGCTCCAGGTCGAGCATCCGGTGACCGAGGCGATCACCGGGCTCGATCTCGTCGAGATGCAGTTTCGTGTGGCCGCGGGCGAGAAGTTGCCGCTCACGCAGGCGGAGGTGCGGATCGACGGCCATGCTGCCGAAGCGCGGCTCTATGCCGAGGATCCCGCGCGCAACTTCCTGCCCTCGACCGGCAGGCTCGCGGCGCTCGAATTTCCGGAGGGCGAGGGTGTCCGTGTGGATACCGGTGTTGAGACCGGCGCGATGGTCTCGCCCTATTACGATCCAATGATCGCCAAGGTGATCGCCCATGGCCGCGATCGAGAACAGGCCCTCTCGCGGCTTGCGGCGGCGCTCCGGGATACGATTGTGGTCGGGGCCGCATTCGAATGCGGCGTTTCTTGCGGCGCTGGCGAGCCATCCGGAGTTTCGCGCCGGGTCGTTCGATACCGGCTTCATCGAGCGCCATCTGGCCGAACTCACGCATGCAGATCCCACGGCCGAGGCGGGCGCGGTCGGGGCTGCGGTCGAGGCGCTGCTCGCGCCACAGCCGAGCGAAACAGAGGACGCATGGCGCGATCCGTGGAGCGCCGCCGACGGTTTCTCGCTCGGGACCGAGCGCAAGCTCGATCTCGACATCACGGTGGACGGTCATCCACGCAAAGCGTCCGTCGTCTGGCACAATGGCCCACACGCGACGATCGATGGCGTACCGGCGGCGCAAGGCGTGCGCATCGTGCGCGTCGGCAACGGTGCAGTTGCCGTTGCGCAGGCCGTGCAACGCCACGTCGCGCTGAAAAGCTACGACACGGTCGACGTCGATCACCTCGACGGCGATGGCACCGTGAAAGCGCCGATGCATGGAAAGGTCCTGGCGATTTTCGTCGCGCCTGGCGCGAGCGTCACCAAAGGCGATCGCGTCGCCGTGGTCGAGGCGATGAAGATGGAGCATGCCTTGCTTGCGCCGATCGACGGCGTTGTTGGCGAAGTGTCCGCGCAGGTCGGCGCCCAGGTCGCCGAAGGCGCGAAAATTCTCGTCATCGAAGCAAAAGGCGAATAATGCCCCTGCATCTCATCAAGCTCTGCGTCGGCTGCGATTCCGTCCAGGACCTCAAGGACTGGATCAAGGAGCAGCACGCCAAGAAAAAGAAGTCCGGCGAGCCAGGAAAGCGCTTCCATCGCACCCGCATGGTTCCGAAACGCGTGGATGAGTTGCTCAGCGGGGGATCGTTGTTTTGGGTGATCCGCGGCGAATTGCTCTGCCGCGAGCGCATTCTCGGAATCGAGCCGTTCACCGATAAGGATGGGATCGGCCGCTGCCGCATCGTGCTCGACGGCAAGGTGAAGCTGGTGCAGCCGCGTCCATTCCGCGCCTTCCAGGGCTGGCGCTATCTGGCCGACAAGGAGGCGCCGCCTGACCTCGATCGCGCCGCGCCCGGCGCGCGCAACATGCCGGAGCAGATGCGGCGCGAATTGCGCGAATTGGGCCTCTTGTAGCGCTTCGCCGCTCCGGCCTAGAGTCCCGTCCGACAACAAATAATGGCTCGGGGAGGGACAGACATGCTGCGCAGGGACCTGCTGAAGGGGATTGCGGCAAGCGGCGTCGCGACAATTGCTGCGCCGAACATTGCGCGCGCACAGGACGTCATCAAGATCGGCGCATGCCTCTCACTGGTCGGTGGCTTCCAGACGGTTGGCCGTCAGGCGCTCGCGGGCGCGAAACTCTACATGCAGCTCAACGGCGATACGGTCGCCGGCAAGAAGATCGAGTTCATCGTGCGCGACGATACCGGCGTGCCGGATGTGGCACGCCGCATCGTTCAGGAGATGGTCGTCAACGACAAGGTCAACATCGTGCTCGGCGGCATCACGCCGACGGCGCTCGCGATCGGTCAGTTCGTCACCCAGGCGAAGATCCCGACCGTGGTGATCATCTCCGGCGCTTCGGTCACGATCGACCGCTCGCCCTTCATGACGCGCACCAGCTTCACGCTCGGTCAGTCGTCGATGGTCATGGGCGAATGGGCGGCGAAGAACGGCTCGAAGAAGATCGTCTCGCTGGTCAATGACTGGGCGCCGGGCGCTGAGGCCGAGACCGCTTTCGTCAATGCATTCACGGCGGGCGGCGGGCAGGTGATCGAGAAACTGAAAGTGCCGCTCGCCAATCCCGACTTCGCGCCGTTCCTGCAGCGCATCCGCGATCTCGCCCCGGACACGGCCTTCATCTATTTCCCCGGCCAGCAGGGCGGCACGTTTGCGCGCCAGTTCCGCGAGCGCGGACTCGATCAGGCCAACATCAAGATCATCGGACCGGGCGACCTGACCGATGACGATGAACTGCCGGGGCAGGGTGACGTGATGCTCGGTGTCATCACGGCGCACAACTATTCCGCCGCGCATCCCTCCGCCATGAACAAGACGTATGTGGAGGAATTCAAGAAGGCCAACAACTTCCGCCCGAATTTCATTTCGACCGGCGGATGGGACGGCATGCACCTGATCTATGAGGCGCTGAAGAAGACCAACGGCGATACGGACGGTGAGAAACTGATCGGCGTCATGAAGGGCATGAAGTGGGAAAGCCCGCGCGGGCCGATCTCGATCGATCCGGAGACGCGCGACATCGTGCAGAACATCTACATGCGCAAGGTCGAAAAGATGAACGGCGAACTGTATAATGTTGAGTTCGCGACCTTCGAGGCGGTCAAAGATCCATTGAAGAAGAAAGCCACATGATCATCGAACGGCAAGAAGACGTCACACCGGCGGTGCTGAACGAACTGGCGCGCGCGCCAAACGCGCGCTTCAAGGAAGTCATGGGCGCCTTCGTCCGCCACATGCACGATTTCGTGCGTGACTCGAAACTCACCGAAGAAGAGTTTCGTACCGCCATGAATTATGTCGTCGCGTTGGGGAAAGCGAGCAACGAGTTTCACAACGAGGCCGTCCTGATTGCCGGCTCGCTCGGCATCTCGTCGCTGGTATGCCTGCTCAACAATTCCGACGGACAGACCGACACGGACGCGAGTCTGCTCGGGCCGTTCTGGCGCGAACAGTCGCCGGTCACGCCAAACGGCGGCTCGATCGTGCGCTCGCCGACGCCCGGACCGGCGCTGTTCGTCAAGGCGTGGTTCCGCGACCGCAAGGGCAATCCGATCAAGGGCGCCGAGGTCGATATCTGGCAATCCTCGACCGAGGGCTTCTATGAGAACCAGGACCCCGGGCAGGCCGACATGAACCTGCGCGGCAAGTTCTTCACCGACGAGAACGGCTACATCGCCTTTCAGAGCATCAAGCCGGCCGGCTATCCGATCCCGATCAGCGGTCCAACGGGCGAACTGCTACGC
The DNA here is from genome assembly GCA_963757565.1 of uncultured Alphaproteobacteria bacterium. GTDB lineage: Bacteria > Pseudomonadota > Alphaproteobacteria > Rhizobiales > Xanthobacteraceae > PALSA-894. The sequence continues at coordinate 1,990,973 of CAVWSB010000011.1, read as the reverse complement.
GCGCAGGGGCGGCACAATATGCGTCCCGCGCATCTGCACTTCCTCGCGTCGAAGGACGGGTTCAAGACGCTGATCTCGCAAATCTATGTCGCAGACGACAAGAACCTCGACAGCGATGTGCAGTTCGGAGTGACGCGGCATTTGATCGGCAATTTCGTACGTCACGACGGCCCGGCGCCGGCCGCGAATGTGACCGGCCCGTGGTATTCGCTCGACCACAACTTCGTCATGGATGACGGCGCTTCCAAGCTTCCGCGCGCCCCGATCACCGGCAAGGCAAAGGGCGAACGGCCGGAACTGCCGATCCTGGAGCGGGTGCTGTAATCGGACTGCCGCTCGTCCTCGCGAAGGCGGGGACCCAGCGCTTGGCCACGGACTGGATGCCCGCTGTCGCGGGCATGAGCGGAGGGGGTGGCTACGACTTCACGCCCACATTGTCGATCAACCGCGTCTTGCCGATACGTGCGGCGACCAGCAGCCGCGCCGGACCGTCTTTCGCCGAGCGAACCGGCGCGAGCGTCTCGGCATGGCGCGCCTCGAGGTAGTCCAGCGCAAATCCCGCGCGCTCGATCGCTTCGCGGCCTTCGGCGAGAATCGTCGCAATGCTGCGGCCTTCGGCGATCTTGCTCGCGCATAATGTCAGCACGCGGCGCAAAGTCGGCGCGACGGCGCGCTCGTCCGCCGACAGGTACACATTACGTGAGGACATCGCGAGACCGTCCGCCTCGCGCACGGTCGGAGCGCCGACGACCTTCAGCGGCAGATCGAGATCGCGCGCCATGCGGCTGACGACCTTGAGCTGCTGGTAATCCTTTTCGCCGAACACCGCGACGTCCGGCATCGCCTGGATGAACAGCTTGCCGACAACGGTCGCGACGCCCTTGAAGAAATCCGGCCGGAAGGCGTCCTCCAGTCCGGCTTTCGCCGGTCCTTCCGGCACGATGCGGGTCGCGAAGCCTTCCGGATACATCACGCGAACGGTCGCTGGCGCCCAGACGAGGTCGACCTTTTGCTCAGCCAGCGCCGCGACATCCGCGTCGAAGGTGCGGGGGTAGGTAGAGAAATCCTCGGTCGGCGCAAACTGCGCCGGATTGACGAAGATCGACACGACCACGCGATCGGCGCGGCGGCGCGCGAGCCGCACCAGCGACATGTGTCCGGCATGCAGAGCGCCCATGGTCGGGACCAGCGCGACCGTTTCGCCGGCTTCGTGCCAGCGCGCAATCTCGCGGCGCAGCGCCGCAACGGTCTTGGCGATCTTCGGTCGACGTTTCATCTCGGGTTTCCGCAGGATTTCGACTGACGCTAGCAGCGCCGCACATGCGTCGTCACGCAGGAGTTAATCATGCCACGCGAGTTCACGTGCTTTTCGTCTTGACCTTGGCGCAAATCGATTCAGATTATCGGGCGTTCAGGGGTAGGGTGTATGTTGCTTCAGGCAACAGGTGGTGTGCCGCGTTCCGCGCATGTGATTGTGCTCGGCAACGAGAAGGGCGGCTCGGGCAAGTCCACCACCGCGATGCATATCGCGGTGTCGCTGCTGAAGGCCGGGCAGCGCGTCGCCACCATCGACCTGGATAGCCGGCAGAAGACATTCACGCACTATGTCGAGAACCGCCGCGCTTGCGCGCGACGCACCGGTATCGCGCTGGAAATTCCCGAGCACTACAGCATCGCGCGTGCCGACGGCGTGCGCGTGGACCAGAACGAGGCCGCCGAGTTCGGAAATTTCGCTGCCGCCATCAATGCGGTCGAGCACACTTGCGATTTCGTCGTGATCGATACGCCGGGCAACGACACCTACATGATGCGGCTCGCCCATTCGATGGCCGATACGCTGATCACGCCACTCAACGACAGCTTCCTCGATTTCGATGTGCTCGGCACGGTCGATCCATCGACGTTCGAGATCACCGGCGTCAGTCAGTATGCCCGCATGGTGCGATATGCGCGCAAGCAGCGGCGGATCGTGGATGGCGGGCTGACCGACTGGATCGTGGTGCGCAATCGCCTTGCATTGGTCGCCTCGCGCAACAAGAAGCTGATCGGCGAATGTCTGGAGAGACTGGGCCTGCGCCTCGGCTTCCGCGCATCCGATGGCTTGTCCGACCGCGTGGTATTCCGTGAGTTCTTCCCGAACGGATTGACCGCGCTGGACGAGTTCGACGAGGTCACCCTCGGCGGGAAAGTCACCGCATCGCACCGCGCCGCTCGCCGCGAGGTGCGCGACCTGATCGAGGAACTGAAACTCCCGATCGATGAGCGCGGGCGGCGGCGGGCGGCGGCGCGCGCCGAATGGCTTGTCGCCCAGCACAGGCCGCTCGAAACGGACGATCTGATCGGCGACGAACCGGCTGCCAAGCCCATTGCGCCGGACGCCCGAGATGCCACCTTATAGGCCGGGACGGAGATAGTTCCCGTCCAAGGGCCTGAAATGACATCAGAACGCGACAAGACGCCCGCGCGCGCCGACGCCCACACACCGGCCGAAGCCTCACCGCGCGCCGAAATCGATGCGTTCATTCAGCGCGCGCGCACGCTTGCGCCGCCGACCGCCCCGGGGACTCGAGGGCGGCTCGTCTTCGCGCTCGACGCCACCATGAGCCGTCAGCCGACCTGGGACACCGCCTGCGCGCTGCAGGCTGAGATGTTTCGCGAGGCGGGCGCGATTGGCGGGCTCGACGTGCAGCTCGTCTATTTCCGCGGGATGAACGAATGCCGCTCATCACGCTGGGTGTCGGACGGGGCCGGGCTCGGCATCCTGATGGGACGCATCCATTGCGTCGGCGGCCACACCCAGATCCGCAAGGTGCTGCAGCATGCGCGCACCGAATCCGACCGCGCGAAAATAGCAGCCCTTGTTTACGTGGGCGACGCAATGGAAGAGGGGCTGGACGATCTCGCAGCCGCGGCTGGTGAACTGGGCCTGCGTGGCGTGCCCGCGTTCATGTTCCACGAGGGCCACGATCCGATCGCCGAGCAGGCATTCCGCGAGATTGCGAGGCTGACGCGTGGCGCCTATTGCCGTTTCGATCTCTCTGCCGCGCATGAACTCGGCGAGTTGCTGCGGGCGGCCGCCGTCTATGCGGCTGGGGGCGTCAAGGCGCTGACCGCTCAGCGCAGCGAGGGCGCGCGCAAGCTTCTCGCGCAGATGAGATAGCGATGACGGTGCTGTTCGGGCTCGCCGCCCTCGCGTTCCTGCTCTGGTCGGCGCAGAAATACCTGCAGGCTGATCCGCGCAAGCTGGCCGCAGTGCTCAAGCTCGCGGGCGGGATCGCCATGCTGGCGTTCGCGGTCTTTCTCGGCGCGCGCGGTGAACTTGCGGTCGCGGTGCCGCTCGGCGCGGCGGGCCTTGGGTTGCTCGGCTGGCTCCCGTTCGGACCGGCGGGCTTCGGCGCACGTACGAAGAAGAGCGCAGGGCAGACTTCGCACGTGCGCTCGGCGTTCCTCGATATGGAACTGGATCACGACAGCGGCGCGTTGCGCGGTGTCATTCTCGCCGGACCGCGCGAGGGGACACGGCTGGAGTCGCTCGATGTCGCGACTCTGGTCGGACTGATGAACGAAATCGACGAGGAAAGCCGGGCCTTACTGGCAGCGTATCTTGACCGCCGGGACGCCGGCTGGCGTGAGCACGCGCAGGCCGATACGGCAACGGGGCGCGGAAGCGCGGCGCGCGGGCCAATGACGCATGAGGAGGCCTATCAGATCCTTGGCCTTGAGGCCGGAGCCAAGGCCGAGGAAATCATCCGCGCTCACCGAACGCTGATGAAACGAATCCACCCCGACCAGGGGGGCACGAACTACCTTGCGGCCCGCGTCAACGAAGCCAAGGACACGCTTCTCCGGCAACATCGCTGAGAACTCCAAACTCAACAACCACCACTCAGCAGCGACCTGTTCTTGTTTGACGTGGCCTTTGGCCTTTTGTTGGCAGGACTGTAGCGAAAATCGATTGCGGCTTTGCTAACGCGACTTTTCCACACCCAAAGAAAAAACGCCCCCGGACCGGGTCCGGAGGCGTTTGCGAGCCGAAGTCCGAAAGATCAGGCCTAGTTGTTCTTGATTGTCATGCAGACGATGTCGTTCCGTTTGAAGTATCGGCAGGCGGCCTCGGCGCCGGATTGGTCGAGGCCCGCAAAGCGGGCGCGATAAAGCTCTTGATTGCCCTTCAGCGTGATGCGCTCGGTGAACGGGTCGGCCTTGGCGAGCAGCTTTTTGCCGATCGCCTGGGCCTCACGCAGCCGCTCCTGAGCTTCGGTTTCCTTCGGGAACGCGCCGACCTGAATGAGCCAGGGCCCGCGCGGGCGGGCGGCGGATGGGGTCGGCGCGGAGACGACGGGCGTGGAGCTCGCCGCCGCAACCTCGAAAACGGCCGGCTTTGCAGCGGCCGGCTTGGCGGCTGCTGCCGGCGCGGGTGCGGCCAGCGGCGCCGCGCTGCGGGCAAAATGCGCCGGTGCGACATTTGCCGCGAGCGAGGGGGAGGTCAGTGGCGCCAGCGAGGCAGACTGCACATTGCCCGCCTTCACCGAGATGGTCTTGACCCGCAGCGGGCTAATCGGCTCGGCCGAGCCGGGCCGGGGCTGTTGCGAGAACGCCGAGGCGGCTTGCGCGGCGCTCGCCTCCATCCGCGGCGCAGGGCTTGCCTCGCCGATCGATGCGAGGTTTGCGGTGGCGACCGGACCCATCGCATCGGCACGCGCAAGGCGCGGCGACTGGGGCATCGGCTTTGCCGCAACCGCCGCGACCTCGGCGGCTTCCGTGACCTTGGCGATGGTGCGCTGCGGCGCGGCGCTCGCGATCTGCGTTTCGACCAGTTCGCGCATGCGCGCATCGCGCGCCCCGCCCGAGCGACCGCCGAGGACGACCGCAACGACGTGTCGCGTGCCGCGGCGCATCGAGGTGACGAGATTGAAGCCCGAGGCGCGGGTGTAGCCGGTCTTGATACCGTCGACGCCCTCGACGCGTCCGAGCAGCTTGTTGTGATTGCGGATCGCATAGCCGCGATAGATGAAGGACGGCGTGGAGAAGTAGCGATATTCACGTGGGAAGCGATCCTGGATCGCGCGGCCGAGGGTGGCCTGGTCGCGCGCCGTGGTGAGCTGGTCGTCGTCGGGCAGGCCGGACGCGTTGACATAAACCGTGTGGCTCATGCCGAGGGCACGCGCCTTGCGCGTCATCATCTTGGCGAAGGCGTCCTCGTCGCCGCCGATCGACTCCGCGATCACCACCGCGACGTCATTGGCCGACTTGGTCACGATCGAGCGGATCGCATCCTCGACCGCAATGGTCTGTCCGGGTTGCAGCCCGAGTTTCGAGGGCGCCTGCTGCGCGGCGTGGTCGGAGACTTCGAGGCGCGTGTCGAGCTTGAGTTTGCCGGCTTCGAGCTGCTCGAACAGCAGATAGAGGGTCATGATCTTGGTGAGCGAGGCGGGATGGCGCAGGCTGTCGGCACCGGTTTCATGCAAAACCCGGCCGGAATTCGCGTCCACGACGATGTCGGAGTAGGGTGGGTTGTATGCCGCTGCACGGACAAAATGGTGTCCGTGGGAACGCCTGTGCCGCCAGCGCGCGTCCGCCGGATCGCTCGAAACCGCGGTGAACGCCGTCACGGTTGCCAGAACGCAGAGTGAAACGCGGAGACCATCCGCCGGCCGTATTGCGCGGAACATCATTACCCCGTCCTGACCCGCAGAGGTCGCAAGACCCCCGCCATTCCCTGTTTTCCGGCCCGCCGCCAACGGGCCCGCCGCCGTCGCGGCACGGTCAGGAAGCCTAGGGGTTACGTCGTTGCCAAAACGTTAATCGGCGGGCCGGAGAACTACGGTCATCTGGCCCGTTTCGAGGCAAAATATTGCACTGCAAAATAATACTTGACGTTGATGTTGCACTGCATATATTTCGGGCGAGCCGCTGGGGACAGTTTCGCCGGCAACTCGTGATCAACAACCGGGCCTGATGCGAACGCGGCGGGCAGCAAGAGGTGGTGACTTATGCTCAAGAACTTTGAAGACATCCAGAAACTCGGCAAGGAAAACGTCGACGTTTACATGAAGCAGTTCGGCAGCGTGTCGAAGGGCTGGCAGGCGATCGCGACGGAATTCGCCGACTATTCGAAGAAGAGCTTCGAGGACGGCAGCGCCGCGATGGAAAAGCTGTTCGGCGCCAAGTCGCTGGAAACGGCGATCGAAGTGCAGAGCGGCTTCATGAAGACCGCTTACGAGGGCTTCGTTGCCGAGGCGACCAAGATCGGCGAACTCTACACCGATCTCGCCAAGGAGACCTACAAGCCGCTCGAAGGCATGATGGCGAAGGTCGCTCCCGCGAAGTAATTCGCGAAACCTGAATTCGGAAAAGCCCGGCCTCGCCGGGCTTTTTGCGTTTTGGGCATACGCGCTCGTTCTCGCGGCGCGGACGCCCGAGGCATGACAGGGTGCGCCGCTCCAGCGTGAGGGCGGCACGGGACGCCGGGTCGATACCGGACCCACGGGCCTGCGCCTCTCGCGAGACGCAAGCGGGACGATGCTTTTCGATGAAGCGTCGTCCGGTTGTCGAAACCGCAAGTCCGCCATCTCTCCGGCGTCCCGCGCGCGATGTTTGAAGCCTGCTCCGCACGACCCCCGGTGGACTGACCCTTTCGGGTTTCCTCGGCTTGCGCCGGGAAACCTATCCACCGCTGCGGGGGCCTCGGCTGCGTGCGGCGCGTTGGGTCACGCACGGGACGCAGCCACCCAGAGCCCCCAGTGGCGCGCGGCTGGCGCGCCGGGACCGTTCGGCTTCGGCTGTCGTGACGCGGGTGTGCGTGTTGCACCCTGTCGCGACCACCGCCCCCGATCCGCACATCCAAGACGCCTCCGGAGCGCCCTCGTGGATCGAGACAAGGAATATAATCAAGCGCGATGGTGGCGGTCGATGGGCGCAATTGTGTTGTGATTATGATTATTATCCTGAAGAGAATTCAGCCTCTGCCGCGGCTTCTGCGCGACCCGTTTGCTACCGTCAGGTGAGATGTCAGCGCCACCGCTTGCGGCGCGCTTCAGCGCGGCCGCCAGATTCGGTCATCGACTTTCCGTCGAATGGCTCGCTCAGGAATGCGACTGGGCCGAGATCGATCGTTTCGGCACGGAGGCTTTCCTCTGGAACCGCGGTGATCAATATCACGGGGTTCAAATGGCCATTCTCAGCCACCATCGCTGCAGCATCGAAGGAGGCTGTGACCCTGCGATCGCAGGCAGAAAAAAGCCCGGCCGTGAGGCCGGGCTTTTTCTTGTAGGGGCGTCGCCGATTATTTCGAGATGCGCAGCTTGGAGAGTTGCGTTCCGATCTGGTTGAACACCGTGATCATCTGGCTCGCGTTCGTCAACAGGTAGAACTTGTCCGACGTGCTGGCGCAGGTCTGCAGGAGTGTCGAAGTCGGATCGCCGCCGGTATTCACCTGGATCGTGTAGAGCGTGATCCCTGCGGCCTTGGCGTTCGTGCAGGTCAGTGCCTGGCGGGCATCGATCGAATTCTGGCTCGTGTACCAGCGATCCTCCGTGTTCAGACCGTCAGTCAGCAGGATGATGACCTGGCTATAGGTGTAGTTCGGATCCATCGCCGGAGGCGTGGGGTAGGGGCCGCCGCCGACCAGCGACATCCAGCCATGCGCAAGTCCAATCGCCTGATTGGTATTGCCGGCAGGCTGCATGTTGCTCACCAGCGTGCTCATCCCGCTCCAGTCGTAGCTCAGCGGCATGATGGCTTGCGGGCAGGAGTTGTACTGCTCGGCCGAGAATTGCGTCGCGGTATTGCTGCTGGTCGGCGCCACGACATTGGTGTCGTAGTTTCCGGAGCTCGGCGCGTTCGAATTGCCGCGGTCCTCGACACAACCGTTCCAGGTGTTGTGCTTGGCCTTTTTCCAGGTACCGCTGGCATTGACACAAGAGCTCTGCGTGGATGGCGTTGACCAGCCGTTATAGTTCTTGCAGGTGCCGTTGTTCGCGTCGAAATCCGTCCAGTCGATCCAATTGGCTGTATAGTTCGCCGGATCAACGTTGACGTCCTTCACGAACGGAACGATCGACACATACACGTCGCCGTTTTGCGTGGCCGCCGTCTTGAGCTGGTTCAGCAGATTATTGGTCGCCGTCTTGAGCGCCGGCATCTTGCCGTCGTCGGCCATCGATCCGGTGTTGTCGAGCACCAGCGCGACGCGCAGGCGGTTGTTGCCCCACTTCACGGTCGACGTCGTGCCGACGTTGAGGGTGGACATGCCCATGATCTTCATGAACGAAGTGTCCACCGAGCCCGAGACGCTGATGACGAGCTGCGAGCCGCCGGCGGTGGTGTAGACCGGCGTCACCGAGAGGTTCTTCGCCTCGGGATGCGCAAACATCGCGTTGAAGTACGCGGTGGTCTGCTGCTGAAGCTGCGCGGCCGTCAGCGTCGGCGCGAGTTTTGCCATGGCGAGCGCGGTCGCGTCGATCGCGGACTGCATTCCGGTTCGCACCGAGTTGGCGCGGCTGTAGTCGACGGCTGCGCCGACCAGGCCGAAAATCGGAACGACAGCGATCGCGAACATCGGAGCGACGCCACCGCGGCGGTTTTTCAGGAAGCGGGAGAACAACATTGTCATACGCCCAGGTTTGAGAACATTGCAGCAGATTGCCAGAGACGTTTTTAGATTCCGTTGAGTCACTTACGTAGTTTCCGAGGCATCCAGGTCATCAACCGGTAACCATGGCACCCCGGCTTCACGTTCAGTTGGTCAGCCGCGCCTGCGCGACCGCCTTCTGGAAGAGGGCGTTCATCGCATCGGGAATGCCCTGGCTCGGGCTGACTTCGAAGTAGAGTCCGGGAGACGCGCAGCTCTGCATATTCGCCGCGATGCGGTCCGAGAACGGCGCGATCCAGGAGTTGTACCAGGCGTTTGTCGGAAGGGGCAGATAAGTCGTGTAGAGCACGGCGATCCGAACGCCCCGATTTTTCATCGTCGTGCACAGCGATACGTCGAGCGGTTCCTGGCAGCGCACGTAGGTAGTGCCGGACTGCGGATCAGTGCCGTTGGTGACCGGTTGGGCGCATCCGGGTGAGCCGTTGACGCGATCGGAAACGCCATCCGAGACGAAGAAAAGATATTTCATCGGCGACGAGGACGACGTGCCAGTGCCGGGCGTCGGAATGGCATTGTTCATTCCGCTGAGAACGCTTTCGAAGTTCGTGTCGGTGTCTGCCGCATAGTCCTGATAGGGGACGGTCATCAGGTCGATCGCGCTGGCTGACGTTTTCGCCTTGGACATGTTCTTGGTCAGCGATTGAACGGTCGTCAGCGCTGGACTCTGCGCGGAAGCGCCAAACGTATAAATCGCCATGCGGAACTGGTTTGAATATGCGGCGGTCGCGCTCGCCGTATCCATCAGCTGCTGCGCCGCCGTCCGCACGACGTCGATGCGCGTGGTCACACCAAGCGATTTGGCAAGATTATAATAGTTGTTCGTGTTGGACAGGTCATGACAGGCGAACGCGCACTGGTCTGAGGTGTTGTTCACCATCTTGGTGATATCGGCCGTGGTCGCGCCCACGCCCATCGACGGTGTGTTGTCCAGCAGAAGATAGAAGTCGATAAACAGCGGCAGCGCGCTTCCCGCCGTCGATGAGCCGCCGACCGTGATCGTCGAAATGCCCAGAAGACCCATAAAGCTGGTCGGCACCTGGGCGGTGAAGCTCAACTGAGAGGCGATGTTGGTGCCGGTCTTGGTCACGTTGGCGGTCATGCCGGTCAGGGTAAATCCGCTCCAGTTGCTGATCTCGCCATTGAAAAACTTGGTTGCCTCCAATGCGCCGGTCGGGATCGGCCCGTCGCCTGACATATTGGCCGCCGCGTTCAGCGCGGTCGAACCTTTGCGCACCGAGCCGAGGCTCGCCGCATCCGCGGCGGCCATCAGTTGCGTGCGGATCGTCGCGGCGCGGCTGTAGTCGATGGCCGCGCCGATCGTGCCGATCAGCGGGATGGTTGCGATGGCGAACATCGGCGCAACTGCGCCGCGGCGGTTTTCGAGGAAGCGTCGGAGCATGATTTCCGCCCGCTACTTGGAAAGCCGCGCGCCGGACAGCGTCGCCGCAATCGAGCCGAACACGTTGGTGAGATCACTCGCGACCTGCACGTCGTAGAACATGTTCGTCGCGCTGGCGCAGCCTTGCAGCAGCGGCAGGTTTCCTTCGATCACGCGCACCGTGAAGAGGCGGATGCCCGATTGCTTGATGTTGTCGCAAACGGCCGCGGTGCGCGCATCGATCTGGGAGGGAACGGTGGTGAAGCGGTTGGCGGTGTTGAGGCCGTCGGTCAGAAGGATCATGACCTTCTCGACGTCCGGCTTGACCGGCTGCGCCTGGGTGAACGGTTCGTTCGAGGTGAGCGCGGCCCACGCCCAGGCCATGCCGATCGTCACGTTGGTGTTTCCCGTCGGGGTCATGGTGCTGACCACCGCGTTGAGCGCATCCCAGTCGCTGGTCAGCGGGATCGCTTTGGCGAGGCTGCCGCACGACGCGGCGACCGGGTACATGGTGGGAAGTGCGCCACTCGGCGTCGTGTCCTTCACGTCGTTCGGCTGATCGCGGTCCATGACGCAGCCGTCCCAGTTCGCCTGCGTGGTGGTGCTGTCGTAGGCAACCCAGGGCGCCGTGTTGTAGCCGGTGCCGACGTTGACCACGGTGTTGAAGGGAATGATCGACACCTTGGTGTCGCCCGGGATCTTGGAATTCTTCTTCAGCGTCGCCAGCAGCAGGGTCACTGCCGATTTCAGTTCGTTGATCTTATTCTTTTGCGCCATCGAGCCGGTGTTATCGAGCGCGAGCGCGACCTCCATCGCCTTGAAGCCGAAGCGGACCTGCGTATCGGCGCGGATCGCCAGCTTCTTGACGCCGATCACCTGGGCGATCGAAGTGTTGATATTGCCGGTCGCCTCGCCGACCACCGTGAAATCGCCGGGACCGTTGCTCTGGGTCGTGAAGGTGACCGTGACCTTCTTGACGTCCGGATAGGTGAACTGGGCGTTGAAGTACTTGTTCGCCTTGTTCTGGGTCTGGGTGCTGGTGAGATCGAGCGACTCCTTGGAGATCATCAGCGCGGTGGTATCGAGGGCCGCCTGCATCGCGGTCCGCGCCGCATTGGCGCGGCTGTAGTCGACGGCGACGGCTGCGGCGCCGAAGACCGGGATCACCGAAATCGCAAAAATGATCGCGACATTTCCGGAGCGATCGGCGCCGAACGCGGCCGCCTTCTGCCGGAGCAGCGCGGGGGCGGAGCGCGTCGCGGTGACGCACCGGTGGAGACATCGAGCGATTGCCAGCATGGTTTCGGCCGCACTTCCTGTTGCGGTTAAGTGTGGCCGAGAATGCACGGGAGACTTTACGTTGAGGTTGCCGTTCCCTGGAAAGGACCCGGAAATGTCCTTATGTCTGACGAAATATGAATCGGATGCGCGAACCTCGGGCCCGTACGGCCCAAATCGAAAAACGGCGACAACCACAAAGGCTTGCGCGCCACCGATGCCCGACATATCTCGACAAGCGGCGAGGGCTTCCGTCCAATTTGCTGAATTCCATAGAGTTTCTGTAAACTATGAATTGGCGTCTCGGGACGGAGCCGGTTAACCGAGGGTTCCGTGGGACTCCTCGATCATCGACGAGGAGTGCATAAAATTCGTCGTTTCGCGCCAAGGCGGTTTGCGGCATCATTTCGAGGTCCCACGCCGCCAGTCTGAATGGAAAGTGCACGCTTGGACTATGAGTGGCTGGCCGAAAGAACCGACGCCGGACAAACCGGCTCCTTCGCGTGACATGCGTCCGCGCGCGGCCGACGACGAGCGCCGTCGCCGGGGCGGCACAGGGGCGCCGGGCAACGCGGTCATCACGCGCACCAAGCCGCAGACCAAGAAGCCGTCGCTCTATCGCGTGCTCATTCTCAATGACGACTACACGCCGATGGAGTTCGTGGTTCTCGTGCTGGAGCGATTTTTCAACAAGGACCGCGAAGCCGCGACGCGAATCATGTTGCATGTGCATCACCACGGGATCGGTGAGTGCGGCATCTTCACCTACGAGGTGGCCGAAACAAAAGTCACCCAGGTGATGGACTTTGCCCGCAAACACCAGCATCCTTTGCAGTGTGTGATGGAGAAGAAGTGACTATATGGGGGCGACACCGGGCCTAGGGCGACCCGCAACAGTGACGAAAACAACGAGATCGTAATGCCAACTTTTTCGCGCAGCCTCGAACAGTCGCTTCACAGGGCGCTCGCCCTCGCAAACGAACGCCACCACGAATACGCCACGCTGGAACATCTCCTGCTGGCGCTGCTCGAGGATCAGGACGCGGCCGCGGTGATGCGCGCCTGCAATGTCGATCTCGAAAAATTGAAGCGCAGCCTGACCGCCTACATCGAGTCCGAACTCGACAACCTCGTCACCGAGGGGAACGAGGATTCCAAGCCCACAGCCGGCTTCCAGCGCGTGATCCAGCGCGCCGTGATCCATGTGCAGTCCTCGGGCCGCGAGGAAGTGACGGGCGCGAACGTGCTGGTCGCGATCTTCGCCGAGCGCGAGAGCCATGCCGCCTATTTCCTGCAAGAGCAGGACATGACCCGTTACGACGCGGTCAACTACATCAGTCACGGCATCGCCAAGCGGGCAGGGCTCTCGGAGACGAAGCCGGTGCGCGGGGTCGACGAGGACACCGATTCCAAGACCGGCGATGAGAACAAGAAAAAGGGCGACGCGCTCGAAGCCTATTGCGTCAACCTCAACAAGAAGGCGCGCGAGGGCAAGATCGATCCGCTGATCGGGCGCGATACCGAGATTTCCCGTACCATCCAGGTGCTGTGCCGCCGCCAGAAGAACAATCCGTTGTTCGTCGGCGACGCCGGTGTCGGCAAGACGGCGATCGCCGAAGGTCTGGCGCGCCGTATCGTCAACGGCGAAGTGCCGGAAGTCCTGCGCAACGCGACCGTGTTCGCGCTCGACATGGGCACGCTGCTTGCCGGCACGCGCTATCGCGGCGATTTCGAGGAACGGCTCAAGCAGGTCATCAAGGAGCTTGAGGCGACCCCGGGCGCGATCATGTTCATCGACGAGATCCACACCGTGATCGGTGCGGGCGCGACGTCGGGCGGCGCGATGGATGCCTCGAATCTGCTCAAGCCTGCGCTCGCCGGTGGAACGCTGCGCTGCGTCGGTTCGACCACCTATAAGGAATACCGCCAGTACTTCGAAAAGGATCGCGCGCTGGTGCGCCGGTTCCAGAAGATCGACGTGAACGAGCCGACGATCCCGGACGCGATCGAGATCCTCAAAGGCCTGAAGCCCTATTTCGAGGACTATCATCGCCTGAAATACACCAACGAGGCGATCAAGGCCGCGGTCGAGCTTTCGGCGCGTTACATCCATGACCGCAAGCTGCCCGACAAGGCGATCGACGTGATCGACGAGTCGGGGGCAGCGCAGATGCTGCTGCCCGAGAACCGGCGCAAGAAGACCATCGGCATCAAGGAAGTCGAGACCACCATCGCCACGATGGCGCGCATCCCGCCGAAGACCGTGTCGAAGGACGATGCCGAGGTGCTGGCGCACCTGGAAGCCACGCTCAAGCGCGTGGTGTACGGGCAGGACAAGGCGATCAGCGCATTGTCGTCGTCGATCAAGCTCGCGCGCGCAGGTTTGCGCGAGCCCGAGAAGCCGATCGGCTGCTACCTGTTCTCCGGCCCGACCGGCGTCGGCAAGACCGAGGTGGCGAAGCAGTTGTCTGCGTTGCTCGGCGTTGAGCTCATTCGCTTCGACATGTCGGAGTACATGGAGCGCCACACCGTGTCGCGCCTGATCGGCGCGCCTCCGGGCTATGTCGGCTTCGACCAGGGCGGCCTTTTGACCGACGGCGTCGACCAGCATCCGCACTGCGTGCTGCTGCTCGACGAAATCGAAAAGGCGCACCCCGATCTGTTCAATGTGCTCTTGCAGATCATGGATCACGGCAAGCTCACCGACCACAACGGCAAGCAGGTCGACTTCCGCAACGTGATCCTGATCATGACCACGAACGCCGGCGCGTCGGACCTTGCGAAGTCCGCTTACGGCTTCACCCGCACCAAGCGCGAGGGTGACGACACCGAGGCGATCAACCGCATGTTCGCGCCGGAATTCCGCAACCGGCTCGACGCCACCATCACGTTCGGTCACCTCAACCAGGAGGTGATTGCCAAGGTGGTCGAGAAGTTCGTGATGCAACTCGAGGCGCAGCTCGCCGACCGCAATGTCACGATCGAACTGTCGGAGGATGCCTCGAAGTGGCTGATCGAGCACGGCTACGACGAGCAGATGGGTGCGCGGCCGATGGCGCGTGTCATCCAGGAGCACATCAAGAAGCCGCTCGCGGACGACGTGCTGTTTGGCCGCCTCAAGAATGGCGGGCATGTGCGGGTGGTGGTCACCAAGGACGAGGAGACGGGCCTCGACAAGCTCGGCTTCGAGTACCCCGAAGGTCCGGTGACGCCGAAGCAGGAGAAGCTGCCCGAGCCACGCAAGAACCGCGCGAAGCGACGATCCGCGCCACGCAAGCCGCGGCCACCGGCCCCGAAGGGCGGTGGCACGCCGCCCGCAGGCCGTGGATCGGTGCCGAAGGTGCCGCTGGTCAAGGTCTAGACGGCAGAACCGCTCAAGCAGAACGCCCCGCACGTTGCGGGGCGTTTTGTTTTGCGCGTAACGCTCAGGCCTGCGGCGTCTTCGTGTCGAGATTGGCGATGGTAGCGAGTGCAACTGCGACAAGTTTTTCGGCGCCGTCGATGCGGCAGAAGACCTTCGCCTCGACCACGGTAAGCGTGCGTCCGGGCTTCACGACCGTGGCATGACAGGTGAGGCGATCTCCGGTCGAGGGGGCCACGAGGTTGATCTTGTATTCGGCCGTGATGACGCTGCGCTTCGCCCGGTCGATCATCGTCCCGGCCGCGGCGGTTGTGGCATTGTCGATCAGGTAGGCGAGCACGCCGCCGTGAAAGAGCCCGTTCTGCTGCAAGAGTTCGGGGCGGCGGCCGACCGCCATCGTGACGGCGCCCGGCTCGACCGAAACAATCTCGGCGCCGATCAGGCGGGTAAAGCCCTGACTTTCAAGCGTGCTGCGGATCGCGGTCGCCACTGCTGCGAATTCTGTCATCGCCACCTCTCCGACGTACATTCTGACGGCCGGTCGCTTGCTTGTCATGGCTGCTGGCCAGCCGGGCCGATTGCCTGAGCCGCAACGCCATGGGACACGAGGGCAATGCCCGCCGAGCCATCTCCCGTGCCCACCCAACCCGAACGATCGACGCTTGCCGCCTATCTGGCAGGCCTCGCCGCCACCTGGACCTCGGTGTTCAGCTACGTGCTGTTCGGCACCTATCTCGGCATCGGCGCGCTCGCGCATGATTTTGGCTTCACGGTGTGGTGGGCGCTCGCTTCGACGGTGCTGGTGTGGGCCGGCCCCGCGCAGGTGATCCTGATCTCGACGCTTGGCGCGGGCGCGGGCCTTCTGGAATCAAGTCTGGCGGTTGGTCTTTCCAGCGTGCGGCTCCTGCCCATGGTTGTCGCGCTGTTGCCGATGCTGAAGACCCCAGGCATGCGGACCTGGAAGCTGCTCCTGCCGGCGCATTTCACGGCCGTGAGCATGTGGGTCGAGGCGTTGCGGCTCCTGCCGCTGCAGCCGCGCGAAGGGCGGGTCGCGTTCTGCAACGGTCTCGGCACGGGCTATCTGTTGACCGCCTCGACTGCGACGGTCGCCGGCTTCCTGCTTGCCGCCCGGCTGCCCACGCTGCTCAGCGCCGCGCTGCTGTTCCTCACGCCGGTCGCCTTCCTGATGTCGACCTTGCGCAACAGCCGCATGCTGGTGGACCGCCTCGCGCTCGCGTTCGGCCTTGTGCTCGGGCCGTTGTTTGCCTGGTGGCAAATCGGCCTCGACCTGATGTGGAGCGGCATCGCGGCCGGCACCGCCGCCTATCTGGTGCATCGCTTTCGCGAGGCGCTGCAATGAGCGCGCTCTCCGGCGAATACGCCGCCTATCTGGCGCTGATCCTCGCAGGTTTTCTGCCCAACGAAGTGTTCCGCTGGCTCGGCGTCATGTTCGCGCGTGGCCTCGACGAGGACTCCGAAATCGTCGTGTGGGTGAGGGCGGTCGCGACCGCGATCCTCGCCGGCGTGATCGCCAAACTGACAATCTTCGCGCCCGGCGTACTTGCGACCGTGCCGACTCCGGTTCGGCTTGGCGCGGTCGCGATCGGCTTTCTCGGCTTCACGCTGATGCGCCGCTCGGTGTTTGCCGGCGTACTCGCGGGAGAGGCCGCTTTGATCGCGGGCGCGCTGCTGTTCGGGAAATAGCGGCGCGACTACGCGATCAGATCGCGCATCGCCCGCACGGCGGTCGCGTAGCCCTTCGCGCCGAGGCCTGCGATGACAGCGGTCGCCGTCTTTGAGACGAGCGAGTTGTGATACATCGGCTCGCGCTTGTGCACGTTCGAGATGTGCAGCTCGATGATCGGGCCGGGAAACATCTTCAGCGAGTCGAACAGCGCAAGCGACGTGAACGTATAGGCCGCCGGGTTGATGATGATGCCGGCGCCCTTGTCGATCGCCTCGTGCACCCACTCGATCAGCTGCGTCTCGCTGTTGGTCTGGCGGAATTCGATCGGCTGGTCGCCGGCCTCGGCGCGGACCATCTTCTCCACGTCGGCGAGCGTGGTGCTGCCGTAGATGTGCGGCTCGCGCGTACCGAGGCGATTGAGGTTCGGGCCGTTGAGCACATAGATCGGCTTGGTCATGTCGTTTCTTTCCCTTGAAGCTCAGCCCTTGTAGCCGAACACCCGCGGCAGCCAGAGAATCGAATCCGGAACAAACGTGATGATCGCGAGCACCACGATCGACGCGATGATGAAGGGCGTTGCCTCGCGCACGATCGCGCCGAGCGGCTGCTTGGTCATGTTGGCGAGAACGAAGAGCAGCAGGCCGTAGGGCGGGGTGAGCAGCCCGATCATGATGTTGACGACGACCATCACGCCGAAGTGCACCAGATCGATGCCAAGGGCTTTCGCGGTCGGGATGAAGATCGGCACCACGACCAGCAGGATGGTCGAGCCTTCCAGCAGGCAGCCGAGGATCAGCAGGATGACGTTGACGACGAGCAGGAAGCCGGTCGCGGACAGATCGTGCCCGGCCATCATCCGCGCCAGCGAATTCGGAATGTTCTCGATCGTCACCACGTAGTTGAACACGAGCGCGCCCGCGATCAGCATGCCGATCGAGGTCGTCGCCTTGCCGCTGGTGAGGATCGCCTCGTAGAGCTGCTTCCACGTCACCGCGCGGTAGAGCACGGTCGAGGCAAAGAGCGCATAGAAAGCCGCAGCGGCGGCGCCTTCGGTCGGCGTCATCACGCCGCCGTAGATGCCGAACAGCAGGATCACCGGCAGCATCAGCGCGGGAAATGCGCGCAGCGTGATTTTCGGAATTTCGCGCATCGGGATCGCCGGCTCGACTGGATAGTTGCGACGGCGCGCAATCGCCGAATTCATCACCATGAAGGCGATGCCGAGCATGACGCCGGGAACGAACCCGCCGAGGAACAGATACCCGATCGAGGTGTCGGAGATCAGTGCGTAAAGCACCATCGGGATCGAAGGAGGGATGATTGGTCCGATAATGGCGGCGGACGCCGTGATGGCGCCCGCGTAGGCGATGGGGTAGCGGCCATCTTTGGTCATCATGCCAATGATGATGCGGCCGATGCCGACTGCGTCCGCGATCGCCGAGCCGGACATGCCGGCGAAGATCATGTTGGCAACGACGTTGACGTGCCCGAGCCCGCCGCGGAAGCGGCCGACCAGCACGAGACAGAACTGAAGCAGGCGGTCGGTGAGGCTGCCGATGTTCATGAGATCGGCGGCCAGAATGAACAGCGGGATCGCGAGCAGCACGTAGCTGTTGAACAGCCCATTGAGGATCTGCTCGGC
Source organism: uncultured Alphaproteobacteria bacterium (assembly GCA_963757565.1). Lineage (GTDB taxonomy): Bacteria > Pseudomonadota > Alphaproteobacteria > Rhizobiales > Xanthobacteraceae > PALSA-894. The sequence continues at coordinate 1,972,974 of CAVWSB010000011.1, read as the reverse complement.
GGCAGTGCCGAGATCGAGCCCGGACAGCAGCAGGTAGAGGATCGAGGCCGCGATCATCGAATGTCCGATCGGCAGGCCGAGCGCGCCGAGCAGGACAATGGCGATGATGCAAAGGGCAAACGGGGAGAGCGGCATGGTCAGTCGCTCAGCTCTGCCGGATCGGTCTGCGGCGTCTCTCCGCCGCGGATCGCCCGATACACCAGCCAGCCGTAGCGGCAGATGCAGGCGACCGCGAAGATGACGTAGACCGAATACATCCAGTTGATCGGAACATGCAGATAGGCCGACCGCTCGACTTTCATGAAGCTGACATAGGCGTATGAGGCGGGCAGCGAGATCCCGTACAGGAAGATCAGCGCCGCGCCGGTGATGACCGTGCAGATACGCCGCGTGCGCTCCGACAGTGTGGAATAGATGATGTCGAAGCGGATCTCCTCCTTCTCGCTCAGGATGAATGCCGCACCCCACAACACGGTCCAGAGCCACGTCGTGATGATGACTTCCTCGGACCAGCCGATGGGATTGTTCAGCACATAGCGGAAGAAGATCTGGATGATGAAGCTCGCGAACATCACCGAGAGCAGCGCGACAGCCACATTCTCGGCGCGCCGGCGAAGCCACCGGCCCAGCGCGACTGCGTTCTCGAACGTCATGCTCTCCCCCCGCGGCGCAGCGCGCAGTGCGGCGCCGGATCAGCCGCCAGTTGGCGCGCGGCGGCCGATCCAGTTTTCATCCAATCGCTTGCGCGATCACTTGATCGCGTTGATCTTTTCGATCGCGCCCTTCGGCCAGTCGCTGCCGTACTTGTCGAGGTAGCGCTTCTGCGCGAAGGTGCGGAACGCGTCGACATCCGGCGCGTAGACCTTCTTGCCTTCCTTCTTGAAGTACTCGAGCGTCTCCGCCTCCTGCGTGTCGAAGCGCTTGATGTTCTCGTCCGACATCTTGTCGGCAGCGGCCTGGAATTTGGCCTGCTGGTCCGGCTTCATCGCGTCCCAGATCTTGGAGCGCATCGCCATCACGTCGTAGGCGATGACGTGCTTGGTGAGCACGAACTGCGTGGTCACTTCGTCGAACTTCATCAGCTTGCTGGCGACCACCGGATTGTCCTGGCCGTCGACCGTGCCGGTCTGCAGGGCGGTGTAGAGCTCCGCGTAGGCGACCGGTGTCGGATTGGCGCCGAGCAACTCGCCAAGGAACTGCCAGAACTCGCCGGGCGGCATGCGCAGCTTGATCCCGGCCATATCGGCCGGCGTCTTGATCGGCTTCTCGGGCTTCAGGTTAACGCTGCGCGATCCGAAATAGACCGGCGTAATGATCTGGATGCCAAGCTTCTCCTTGGCCATCTTGATGAAGTCCTGGCCGACCTCGCTCTTGAACGTCTTCTTCATGTGGTCGGCGTCGCGGAACAGGAACGCGGCTGTCATCAACGACCAGGCGGGAATCTGCTTGGAAATGTCGGCCGGCGCGAGATTGCACAGATCAAGATTGTCGCGCTGAAGCGCCACGAGCTCGGTGCCCTGCTTGAACAGCGTGTTGCCCCAATAGGGCTCGAAATCGAATTCGTCTTTGATCGCGGTGGCGAAGGTCTTGTAAGCCTCGGCGCGCAGGTCCGTTTCGGTGAACGCGCAGGAGAAGCGCAGCTTGGTCTTGGCCTGCGCGTTCGCGGCTGATCCTGCGCCGAGCGCGAGAAGCGAAGCGCTTGCGGCCATCAATGTGCGGCGGGTGATCTCTGCGCCCATGCGGGTCCTCCCTGATTGGCTCTCGTTTCGGCGAGATGCGTCGTGGCTATCTATTGCGTTGGGCAATTCACAAGGCAATAGCGATTTTCATTTTTATACGACATTTTCTATTGCGTAGGATATTGTCGGGAACGTTGCACAGACGTTCAATTGGGTTGCCGGGGCACGGCAGCCCGCGGGAAAATCGAGGACAATCAAGGCGATGCTGACGCGGACGTCGGAGTACGATTCGATTGGCGAGCGGGCGTACCGGCGCATCCGCACCGACATCATCTTTGGGACACTCCCACCGACCGAGAAGCTGCGCCTCGACCGATTGCGCGAGGATTACGGCGCCAGCGTCGGCACGCTGCGCGAGCTGTTGAGCCGCCTTGCCTCCGAGGGTCTCGTTGTTGCCGAGGGGCAGCGCGGCTTCGAGGTCGCGCCGGTGTCGGCGGAAAACCTGCGCGAAGTCGCGGCGCTGCGGTTGCTGCTGGAATCCCACGCGCTGACGCAGTCGTTCAAGGCGGGCGATGTCGAGTGGGAAGGGCGCGTCGTTTCGGCCTATCACAAGCTTTCGGCGATCGAGAAACGCTTGCTCGCGGGCGACCGCGCCGATGCCGAAACCTGGAAGCGCTACGACTGGGACTTCCACCATGCGCTGATCTCGGCATGCGGATCGAACGCGCTGCTCGAAACCCACGCGCCGGTGTACGACAAATATCTGCGCTACCAGATGATCGCCGGCATCTTCCGTGGCGAGGTCGCCGCGCACGAGCACCGCAAGCTTCTCGACTGCGCGATGGAGCGCAACGCGAAGGCGGCGCGTGATGTCCTGAAGATTCACATCGAGGCGTGCGTGGACTATACGCTCGCCAAGGGCGCCTACGATTTCGCTACGGCGCTGGTGTGATCACCCTTTCAGCGCCGCCGCCAGCTTAAGCGCCCGATCCGACAGCACGCTCGCTTCTTCCTTGACGCTCGCGGGCGGCTTCATCGGCTCGCCCGCCTTGCGCGGGATGACGTGGACATGGAGATGAAACACCACCTGTCCGCCCGCGCTCTCGTTGAACTGCTGGATGGTGATGCCGTCGGCTCCAAAGACCTTGAGCGAGGCGCGGGCGATTTTCTGCGCGACCCGCATCACGTGCGCGAGGTCTGCCGCATCGACATCGAGCAGGTTGCGCGCGGGCGATTTCGGCAGCACCAACGTGTGGCCGGGCGCGCGCGGCATGATGTCGAGAAAGGCGAGCGCCTTGTCGTCCTCGTACACTTTGTGACAGGGCAGTTCGCCGCGCAGGATCTTGGCGAAGATGTTGTTCGGATCGTAACTCGGCATGAGGATCGCCCTTCCACGAACGTCAAGACTGCTCGAATACCAAATCCTTGCGGAACGGTCCCAGTGCAGCAAGCTCGCTGCCGGCCGCTGCCACGTAGGCGCGCTCGCGCTTCAGATAATCCGCAATGGCGCGGCGCAGGCCCGGATCGGCGATGTAATGCGCCGAATAGGTCGGCACCGGCATGTAGCCGCGCGCGAGCTTGTGCTCGCCTTGCGCACCGGCCTCGACCCGCGCAAGCTTGTTTTGTATCGCAAAATCAATGGCTTGGTAGTAGCACAGCTCGAAATGCAGGAACGGGTGATGCTCGGCCGCGCCCCAGTGACGGCCGAACAGCGTGTCCGAGCCGATGAAGTTGATCGCGCCCGCGATATAGCGTCCGGCGCGCTTCGCCATCATCAGCAGCACCTTGTCGGGCATCGTCTCGCCGATCAGCGAATAGAACTTTCGCGTGAGATAGGGGCGGCCCCATTTGCGCGAGCCGGTGTCCATGTAGAACGCGAAGAAGTGGTCCCAAACGCTCTCGGTCAAATCTGAACCGGTCAGCCATTGCACCTCGATGCCGGGCTCCAGCGCCTCGCGCCGCTCGCGCTTGATCGCCTTGCGCTTGCGCGCTGCAAGTGCCCCGAGGAAATCGTCGAACGTGCTGTAGTTCGCGTTCTCCCAATGAAATTGCTGGTCGTTGCGCTGGAGAAACCCGAGCTCGCCCAGCATGCGCCACTCGTTTTCCGGCGCGAAGGTGACATGCACCGATGAAGCATCGCGCAGCGTCGCGAGTTCGAGCAGACCGCTTGCGAGCCCTTGCCGGATGCCGTCGGCGTTCTCGCCCGGCGGCACCAGCAACCGCCGCCCGGTCGCGGGCGTGAATGGCACCGACACCTGCACCTTCGGGTAATAGCTGCCGCCCGCGCGCTCATACGCGTCGGCCCAGCCCGCATCGAAGACGTATTCGCCGCGTGAGTGCGATTTGAGATACGCGGGCGCGGCGCCGAGCACGGCGCCGTCCGGTGTCTCGGCGATCAGGTGCTGCGGCTGCCAGCCGGTTCGTGCAACGGCCGAGCCCGAGGCTTCCAGCGCGAAGAGAAAGGCATGCGAGATGAACGGATTATACGCCTGTTCTTGAGGCGGCGCGTTCGCCGGATTGGCGCATGCGTCCCACGCGGCCGCCGGGATGTCGGCGATCGAGGGAACGACACGAATGCGCAGATCTTCAGTCATTCGATGAGTTTACGGCCTGAACCCCTCGAAAATCATCTGGTCCGCCCAGCGTTTCGCGCGCGCCTGATCTTCCGGCGTGCGGACCGTCCAGGTGAGCAGCGGACGGCGGAACAGATAGCGTGCAATCAGCGGGCCAGGCGAGGGCAGGTCCGTCACGTGATAGGCGACGAAGTCGGGCTGGGTGCGCGGCATGTGTGTCAGGAACGCGCACGAGCGTTTTTGCGCCGCCGTCAGCGTGCGCCATTCCGAGTCCGCGTAATGCCGCTCCGCCACGATGCCGCGCGTGATCTCCGGCGCGATGTCGCGCAGCGCCGCGATCGGGGCCGGGTCGAACGACATCAGCGCGGCGGGCCCCGGATAGTCCTTCAGCACTTGCGCGGCGCGCTTCGCCAGCCGCAGGTCGCCGTCGAACCGGCTTTTGAGCTCGATGAACATCGGCGTGCGGCAGTTCACGAAATCGCACAGCTCGCGAAGCGTCATCATGCGGTCGGTCGTGTCCTTGAACGGCACTTCCTTCAGCCCCTCGGCCGTCATCGCGGCGAGCAGGCGCGAGCCGAGCGTCAGGCGGCCAAGCGCAAAGTCATGATGCACCATCGCCTCGCCATCGGACGTGATCTGAACGTCGGTCTCGATCGCGAAGCGGCCTTCGATCGCTGCGTTGAAGGCTGACGCTGTGTTCTCGATCACGCCCGCCTTGGCGTCGTGCAGGCCGCGATGGGCGACCGGACGCGCGGTAAGCCAGCCAAGATCAGACATTGATGGTCAAGACACCTCGAACATGCCTTCGACTTCGACCGCCGCATCCATCGGCAGCACCGAGACGCCGATGGTGGTGCGGGCGTGGCGGCCCTTGTCGCCGAAGGCGGTGACCATCAGGTCGGAGGCGCCGTTCATGACTTTCGGCGTTTCGAGGAAGTCCGGCGTCGCGTTGATGAAGCCGCCGAGGCGCACGACCCGTTGCACCTTGTCGAGGTCCCCGAGCGCGACCTTGAGATGGGAGAGAAGGTTGATCGCGCAGGCGCGCGCTGCCTTCTGCCCGTCCTCGATCGAGACCGCGCCACCGAGCTTGCCGACCGCAAGGAGCTGACCCTCAGGCCCGAAGCAGAGCTGGCCCGACACCACCAGGAGGTTGCCGGTGCGCACGAAGCCGACGTAGTTCGCGACCGGTGCAGCCGGCGTACCGAGTGTAATCCCAAGATCGGAAAGCTTTTTTTCAACCGTTCCGGCCATCATCGCCTCCACCTGCGTCGGTTCGAAAGTCTTGGCCGATCAGGCGTTAACGTGCAAGCGCGATGCACAACCAATCCAGTTGCGGCGCACGCAGCACGTCTTTATGGTCCGCGCGGGGTTTGCAGGAGATTTCCATGATTTCAGCTACCCCCGTCCGCCTTGGTTTCGTCGCAATGCTGATCGCGTCCGCCTGTCTGGCGGCGTACAGCGCGGCGAACGCCCAGGGACCGGCGGGCACCGTCAATCTCGCGCCGCACGTCGCGATTTACGATCTCACGCTGACCAGTTCGCGCGGCAAGCGTGCGCTCGAATCGGTTCGCGGACGCATCGTTTATGATTTCTCCGGCTCATCCTGCGAGGGCTACGCGCTGCAATTCCGTCAGGTGACGGAGTTGGACAGCGGCGAGGGCAAGGTCGCGCTCAGCGATCTGCGCACCACGACCTGGGAAGGAGCGGACGGCAAGAGCTTCCGCTTCAAGTCGCAGAACTACATGGACCAGAAGGAGATCGGCGAGGTCGACGGCAGCGCCGACCGCGGCAAGGAGAATGTTGCCGTCAAGCTGAGCAAGCCCGGGGACAAGAAGTTCGATGCCGGCAAGGTGGTGTTTCCGACCGAGCATATGCGCCTGCTGATCGAGGCCGCGCGGGCGGGAAAATCGCTGCTCGAAGTGCAGGTGTATGACGGCTCGGAGTCCGGCGAGAAAATCTACCAGTCGCTCTCGGTGATCGGACGTCGCATCGAGCCGGACAAGAAGCCGGAGGACGCGGCGGCCAACAAGGATTCGCTCGCGGGGCTTGCGCGTTGGCCGGTGACGATCAGCTATTTCGACAAGGCACAAAAGAAGAGCGATGAGCCGAGCGAGCAGACGCCGGTCTACGCGATCTCGTTCGAGATGTACGAGAACGGCATTTCACGCGCGCTGAAGCTCGACTACGGCGATTTCGTCATCGACGGCAAGATGACCTCGCTCGACGTGAAGAAGACCAAGGCCTGCAAGTAGCGCGTTCAGTGGACCGTTGGTCCGTGTGAACGCGGGCAGGGCTCCGCGCGACTAACTCATCAGTCCACAAGGATTGATGATGCTCGCATCGTTCAGGTCAGTCGCGACTGCCGCCGCTGTCGCGTGTCTTGCTGTCCCCGCGCTCGCTCAGCCCGCCGCGAAGACCGTGCCGGACAATCCGGCGCAGATCTTTCCCGCCGGCATTTCGCCGCTGATGCCGGAGCGCGAGCGATCCCTGAAGCCGAAGGACAGCTTCAAGGAATGCGACGCGTGTCCCGAAATGGTGGTGGTGCCGAAAGGCACCTTCATGATGGGCACGCCGCCCAAGGAAGAGGGGCGGTTCGACGCGGAATTCCCGCTGCATCGGGTGACCATCGCAAAGCCGTTCGCGGTCGGCCGGTTCAAGATCTCATTCGATGAGTGGGATGCATGCGTGGCCGATGGCGGGTGCGACGGCAATCGCGACGATGACCATGGTTTCGGGCGCGGGCGCCTGCCGGCTGCCGGTATCAGCTTCGAAGCGGCGAAAGCCTATCTGGCCTGGCTTTCGAGGAAAGTCGGCCGCACCTATCGGCTGCCGAGCGAATCCGAGCGCGAATATTTCACCCGCGCCGGCACCACGACGCCGTTCTGGTTCGGCAAGACCATCACCGACAAAGACGCGAACTATTATGCCTCGATCCCTTACGGCGGAGGGCCGCACGGCGTCGACGCCAAGGCGCCGAAGCCAGTCGATGCCTACGCGCCGAACAGGTTCGGCCTCTATCAAGTGCACGGCAACGGCTGGGAATGGACCGAGGACTGCTACAACAAGCGCTTCAACCAAGACACGCCGGTCGACGGCTCGCCATGGCTCGAAGGTGACTGCACAAAGCGCGTGATCCGCGGCGGGCCGTGGGATTGGCATGCCTATTTCCTGCGCGCGGGGATGCGCAACGACGCCTATCACGGCAGCGGATACAGCTTCCGCGTCGTGCGCTCGCTCAACACGCCGTAGCGATCATCGCGGACGCGAGGATGTGCTTTCCTCATCCTCATCGTCTTCGATCGCGCCGTCGAACACGAGACCTTTGACCACGGCCGCCTTGCCGAATTTCTCGCGCACCTTGTCGACGGCGCGTTCCGCGTCCTTGGTGCGGGTTGCCTTGAGATCGATCAGGTCGTCGGTGTCGGCCTTCTCGCCAAAATCCATGTTCGAGACGCCGATGCCAAGCAGACGAAATTTTGTGCCGTCGATCTCGCGCGCCAGCAAATCCTTGCCGGCCGCGAAGATGCGTGCCGCGAGTTGTGTCGGTTCTCCGAGCGAGCGGGCGCGTGTGCGGAGGCGAAAGTCGTCGGTCTTGAGCTTCAGCTGCACGGTCGCACCGGCAAGCCCGCTCGACTTGAGCCGCGCGGAGACTTTTTCCGACAGCGACCAGAGGATTTTTTCGAGCGGCTTGTAGGAGGCGATGTCCGCGCCGAAGGTCGTTTCGGCCGACACGCTCTTGGTCTCGCGCTCGGGATTGACGCCGCGGTCGTCGATGCCGCGCGAGAGACGCCACAGCCGCCGGCCCTCGACGCCGTAGCGCTTCATCAGGTCGCTCTCGTCGGCGCGCTGCAGGTCGGCGACGGTGTTGAAGCCGTCGCGTTGCAGCCTTGCCGCGCTCGCCTTGCCGACACCCCAGATGAAGCCGACGGGCCTTGCGGCCAGGAACGCCACCGCTTCGTCCTTGCCGAGGACCGCGAAACCGCGCGGCTTGTCGAGGTCGGAGGCGATCTTGGCCAGGAACTTGTTCGCCGACAGCCCGATCGAGACCGAGATGCCGATGTCCGCTTCAACCCGCCGCGCAAACCGCGCGAGCGAGCGGGCAGGGCTCATGGCATGCAGCCGCGCGGTGCCGGTGAGGTCCATGAACGCCTCGTCGATCGAGAGCGGCTCGACCTGCGGGGTCAGTTCGAACATCAGCTTGCGCACCTCACGCCCCACGCGCACGTATTTCTGCATGTCGGGCTTGACGACGACGGCATGCGGGCACGCTTTCAGCGCCTTGAACATCGGCATCGCCGAATGGACGCCGAAGGTGCGCGCGATGTAGCAGGCTGTCGAAACCACACCGCGCTTGCCGCCGCCGATGATCAGCGGCTTGTCGGCGAGCGATGGGTCGTCGCGCTTTTCCACGGTGGCGTAGAACGCGTCGCAGTCCACATGGGCGATCGAGAGCGCGTCGAGTTGCGGGTGCCGGATCAGCCGTGGCGAGCCGCAGGCGGCGCAGCGCGTTTGCGTCTCGCGCGCGTCCGCAAAGCAGTCGCGGCAGAAGGCCGTCATTGGATCAGGATACCTCCGGCCGCCAAGGCCGCCCGCTGAGCACGGCCTGTGCGTGCTCAAGTTCCTGCGGGGCGATCCCGGCATGATTTGCCACCGCTAACAGCAACGCCTCGTCGCCGCAGACGTGATCGAGCACGCCCGCAAGAAAGGCCGGATCGGCGGCAGCCTTGCGAATCATCTCCGGCCCAATACCTGTGGCTGCGAGAAAGGCACCCAGCCGCTCCGGTTCCCCGGCCATGTATCCGAGTGCCTGAATCGCAACAGATTCAGCGATTTTGCGGGTGATGCGGGCAGGTTTACCCACGCTGTTTGCCTTTCCGTAACGGATCGCCGCTAGGGTTTTACTAAGATTATGCCCGTTCGTGCGCCGGGGGCGAGCGATCCGCTTGGCCGTGAGCCAGGATCGATGGGGTAGCGAATGGCCAAGACCGTCCTGATCGTGGAGGACAACGAGCTCAACATGAAGCTCTTCCACGACCTGTTGGAGGCCCATGGCTACCACACCGTCGGCACCCGCAACGGGATCGAAGCGCTCGATCTCGCGCGCAAGCATCGCCCCGACCTGATCATCATGGATATCCAGTTGCCCGAAGTGTCCGGCCTCGAAGTGACCAAATGGCTCAAGGATGACGCCGAGTTGAAGTCGATACCGGTTGTGGCTGTTACGGCGTTCGCCATGAAGGGCGACGAGGAGCGCATCCGCGAGGGCGGCTGCGAGGCGTATCTCTCGAAGCCGATCTCGGTCGGCAAGTTCATCGAGACGGTGCGGCACTTCCTCGGTACCGAGGAGCGTCCGCGATGACTGCGCGCATCCTTGTTGTCGACGACATCCCGGCAAACGTGAAGCTGCTCGAAGCGCGGCTCACCGCCGAATATTTCGACGTGACGACGGCGCATTCCGGCGCCGAGGCGCTTGCGATCTGCGAACGCGCGCAGTGCGACATCGTGCTGCTCGACGTGATGATGCCCGGCATGGACGGCTTCGAGACCTGCCGGCGCCTCAAGGCCAATCCGGTGACGCACCACATCCCGGTCGTGATGGTGACGGCGCTCGACCAGCCGTCCGATCGCGTGCGCGGCCTCGAAGCCGGCGCGGACGACTTCCTCACCAAGCCGGTGTCCGACATTGCGCTGCTCGCCCGCGTGCGCTCGCTGGTGCGGCTGAAGATGGCGGCGGACGAACTGCGCATGCGCGCCGTCACCTCGCGCGAAATCGGCATCCACGATCCCGAAGTGGCGGCACTATCCGAAACGGGCGCAGGCGGGCGTGTGCTGCTGGTGGACGACCGCAAGTCCTCCTACGAGCGCATCGCCGGCATCCTGACCACCGAGCACACGGTCGACGTTGAGCCGAACCCGCAGGAAGCGCTGTTTCATGCAGCCGAGGCCAACTACGAATGCCTGATCGTTTCGCTCGGGCTTGAGAGCTTCGACGGCCTGCGTCTGTGCAGCCAGGTGCGCTCGCTTGACCGCACGCGCGGCGTGCCGATCCTCATGATCGCCGAGGCCGAGGATAACGCGCGGCTGTTGCGCGGCCTCGAGATCGGCGTGAACGATTATCTGGTGCGCCCGATCGACAAGAACGAATTGCTCGCGCGTGTGCGCACGCAGATCCGCCGCAGGCGCTACACGGTGCGGCTGCGCGATAACGTGCAGCAGTCGATGGAGATGGCGATCACCGACGGGCTGACTGGCCTCTACAATCGCCGCTACATGGAGAGCCATCTCGGCACACTGGTCGAGCAGGCGGCCGGGCGCGGCAAGCCGCTGACGTTGCTGGTGCTCGACATCGACTACTTCAAGGCGATCAACGATACGCACGGACACGATGCGGGTGACGATGTGCTGCGCGAATTCGCGGTGCGCGTGAAGAAATCCATCCGCGGCATCGACCTCGCGTGCCGCTACGGCGGTGAGGAGTTCGTCATCGTGATGCCGGAGACCGACATGGCCGTCGCCGCGCTCGTCGCCGAGCGCATTCGCCGCCGGATCGCCGGCGAGCCCTTTGCAATCGAGCAGGGCGCGAAGGCGATCGACGTCACGCTCTCGATCGGGCTTTCGGCGCTGATCGCCAACGATACGGCGGCGACCCTGCTCAAACGCGCCGACCAGGCGCTATACCGCGCCAAGCGCGACGGGCGAAATCGGGTTGTATCGGACGCCGCGTAACCATTTCCGGACGTTCGGAGACGGGTTCCAAATAAACCCTAACCCTTTACACTACCGGCGAATCTCGTCAGCCTGCCGGGCCTCGGAGCGTTGCTTTCCGCGCCGGATGCCTTAGCTTCAGGGCAGGGCATGGATGCGCGGAGCGGGAGTGAAGATGCCCGCAGAAGACCGCTCCATATCTCTTTGAATACCCTACGGAATGCTCAGGTCCGCCGCATCTCCTGACACCCGTGGGGTTCGGCCGGTTCGGGACGGTGTGAGTGGCCTCCTCAATGACACCGCTCCCGGCCGGCCACCTTCTCTTCCAGCCTTTTCAAGGCCGCACGATCGTCCAGCCTTTTTCGCTGAGCTCGATCAGCGTCACGGCGCCTGACGGCACTCGGCTCGCCTCGCCGACGATCAGGATATCCTTGCCCTCGCGCTTGGACATGCCGTCGATGGTGTTCTGGCAGGCCTTGAAGCTGACGTTTGGCATGCCTTTGGCGAACGAGGTCAGCCGCGGCTTCACCGGCGAGGTGTCGTCGCGCAGCATGTGCAGGCCGGCGTTGAACGCCACCACCTGGATTTCCACCTCTTCGCCCTTGTCCGAATAGTACTTCGACACGTTGGCGGCGACGTTGAGCACCGTATTCATCTTGTCGGCGTCGTTGTCGGTGATCTGCAGCGCGAGGCGGTGCGGCCCCTCGGCGAGCGCGGGCGCGGCGGCAAACAGGAGCAGAAGCGGGAGGAGGCGAATGAAGCGCATCGGTCAGTTCTCCCGGTTTCGCGGCATTCAATCCGAGCGGGCGCAAAACGCAAAGGGCGCCTTGCGGCGCCCCCTCAAAAGTCCGTGATGCGGGCTTCCTACTTGATCTTCGATTCCCGGAACTCGACGTGCTTCTTGGCGACGGGATCGTACTTCTTCATCACCAGCTTGTCGGTCATGGTGCGCGAATTCTTGCGCGTCACGTAATAGAAACCGGTATCGGCGCTGGACACGAGCTTCACCTTGATGGTGGTGGACTTGGCCATCTGATCTCTCCTGCAAAATTTGGCCGGACCCTAGCGGCGGAGCCCGGAATGTCAAGGAAATCGGGGTTTCGGGCCCGATTTACAGCTCCGCCCGGACGAATTTCTTGTGCAGCATCCGATAGAACGGCGAGGGCAGGTCGTGGCCGAACCCCTTGGCAACGCGCGCCTGCAACTCATCCAGCGCCACCTGCGTGATGGTCGGCAGATCGTGCTGTTTGGCCTCCGAGATGGGCAGCCAGACCAGTTCGACCAGCTCGGCGTCCGGGCCCACCTTGCCCTCGACCCGGTGCGCGATGGCGCTGGCATCCACCGCAAAGAAGCGGGCGTCGAAGCGGCGCGGGCGGCGCGGCGGCGTGATCGCGCGGACGATGAAATGAAGCTGCGCGAGATCCGGCAGCACCTTGGCTTCGGCGAACGCCGTCCACGGGCCATCCGGCACCGGCGGCACCGCGTCGACATGCTTGCCGAGCAGCAGGCCGGTTTCCTCGTAGGTCTCGCGAATGGCCGCGAGCGCCAGCCCGCGCGCCTTGTTCAGGCTCGGACGGCGCACGCCGCGCATCAGCCGCGCGCCGGCATTCTCATCGAGCTCGCTCGCGACCGGCATCTTGCTGTCGCCCGGCTCCATGCGTCCACCCGGAAACACATACTTGCCCGCCATGAATTTCAGGCCGGCGTGACGCTTGCCGAGCAGCACCTTCGGCGCTGGTCCTGAGCGGTCGATCAGAATGAGCGTCGCGGCATCGCGCGGCTTCAGGTTCGGGTGGGTCTGGTCGCGTTCGACCTTGGTGAGACGGTCGGCGATATCGTTCATGCGTGATCTTCTTGCTCTTTATCGTCGGCGTCCGGCACGCTTCGGCGGCCTCGACTTCGGACGCTCGAACCGTTTGCGGCCCGCATGGCGCTTCTGGCCCGTGTCATAACGCCCTTCGGATAGAAGTTCGAATCGCAGCGCGCCCGCGACAGGCGCGGCCTCGACCAGCTTCACGCTGACCGTGTCGCCGAGCCGGTAGGTCTCGCCGGTATGATCGCCGGTCAGTGCGTGGCGCGCCTCGTTGTAGCGGAAATAATCGTCGCCGATGGTGCGCGCCGGCACGAAGCCGTCGGCTCCCGTTTCGGCCAGCTTGACGAACAGGCCCGCGCGGGTGACGCCGCTGATGCGCCCCTCGAATGTCGCGCCGATGCGGTCGGCGAGGAAATTCGCGACCAGCCGGTCGTTGGTTTCACGCTCGGCTTTCATCGCGCGCCGTTCCGCCGCCGAAATGCGCGCCGCGATTTCGTTCAGCGCGACAACGTCCATGTTGTTCGGCAGGCCGTCGGTGCCAAGGTTCAGCGCGCGGATGAGGGAGCGATGCACCACGAGATCGGCGTAGCGGCGGATCGGCGAGGTGAAGTGGGCATAGCGGCGCAGATTGAGGCCGAAATGGCCGTAATTGTCGGCGGAATATTCCGCCTGTGCCTGTGACCGCAGCACGACCTCGTTGACCAATTGCTCGTGCTCGGTGCCCTTCACGCGTGCGAGGATCTTGTTGAAATCGCCGGGCCGCATGACCTGGCCTTTGGCCAGACGGATATCGAGCGTTTCGAGAAACTGGCGCAGGCCTTCGATCTTCTCCGGTGATGGCTCGTCGTGCACGCGGTAGATCAACGGCACGCGCGCGCGTTCCAATGTCTCGGCCGCAGCGACATTGGCGAGGATCATGAACTCCTCGATCAGCCGGTGCGCGTCGAGCCGCGGCGGCACGATGACGCGATCGATCGTGCCATCGGGCTTGAGCAAAATTTTCCGCTCGGGCAGATCGAGATCGAGCGGCTGGCGCTCGGCGCGCTCCCGCTTCACCGCGGCGTATGCGGCGTAGAGCGGATGGATCACACGCGAGAGCAGGGGTCCGGTCGTGTCGTCCGGGCGGCCGTCGGCGGCATCCTGCGCCTGCTGGTAGCTGAGCTTGCCGGCCGAGCGCATCAGCACGCGGTGGAACGCGTGGCTGCGCTTGCGGCCATCCGCACCGACGATCATGCGCACCGCGAGCGCGGCGCGATCCTCGCTCGGCCGCAGCGAGCACAGATCGTTCGAGATGCGCTCGGGCAGCATCGGCACGACCTGATCCGGGAAATAGACCGAATTGCCGCGCACCAGCGCCTCGCGGTCGAGCGCGGAGCCCGGCGTCACGTAATGCGCGACATCCGCGATCGCGACCGTGACGGTGAAGCCGCCGCGGTTGTTCGGATCGGGGTCGGCCTCGGCGTAGACGGCATCGTCGTGGTCCTTGGCGTCGGCCGGATCGATGGTGACGAGCGGCACCGTGCGCCAGTCCTCGCGGCCGGCAACGCCGGCGGGCTTCGCGGCGTCGGCCTCCGAGAGTGCCTCGCGGCGGAAGATGTGCGGGATTTCGTGCGTGTGGATCGCGATGAAGCTCGCGGCGCGCTCGGACTTGAGCGAGCCAAGGCGCTCCTTCACGATCGCGGTGGTCTGGCCAAAGCGGCCGTGGCGCGCGACATCGACCGCGACCAGGTCGCCATCCTCCGCTTCGGCTGTCGCGTTGGGCGCGATGCTCAGTTCGCGGCCGAGCTGCTTCTTGTCGACCGGCTCCAGCCGCCCGCCACCGCCCGGCAGCGCGCGGAAGATGCCAAGCTGGCGTTGCTTCGCGCGGTCGAGAATTTTGATGACACGGCCGGTATGGCGGATCGCTTCGCCTTCTTCACCGGTCTCTTCGGTGCGCAGCAGGACACGGTCACTGACGCCGGGGATCTCCATAGGGCGCGCCTTGCGCGGCACGTGGATGCGGATGCGCGGCGCTTCGCCGTGCTCCTCGGCGTCCCACTCGGTGGGCACGGCGATCAGTTCGCCGTCGCGGTCGCGCTCGGTGACGTCGGCCAGCACGACCGAGGGCAGGGTGCCGGCGTGATGCAGTTTCTTGCGTCGCGTCTCGACCGTGCCGTCACCTTCGAGGCCGCGCAGCATTTGGCGCAGCTTGGCGCGGTCGTTGTTCTTCAGGCCGAAGGCGCGAGCGATCTCGCGCACGCCGGCCTTGCCCTTGTGCGTGCCGATGAAAGCGACAACGTCTTCGCGGGAGGGAAGGCCGGTTGGCCTGGGCTTCTTGGCGGGTTTCTTCAAGATAACGCTAAGGTAGGTCCGGGCCGGCGCGACTGCCAGCCCGGCGTCATTCGGCAGCCGTGATGGTCTTGCGCGGCTTCGCGGCCTTCTTCTTGGGCTTTGCGGCCTTCGGCTTGGCATCGGCGGCGGGCTTGGCGACGCGTGCGTCCTTGCGCGGCCCCTTGCGGCGCGGCGCGGGCTTGGCGCCAGTCTTCTCGGCACGCGCTTCGATCAGGCCGACCGCCTGGTCGAGCGTAATCTCGTCCGGCGCGATGTTGTCCGGGATCGTCGCGTTGATGCCGCTGTTGGTCACGTAGGGCCCGTAGCGGCCCTTCTTGACCAGGATCGATCCACCGCGCTGCGGATGATCGCCGAGCGCACGGCCCGGGTCGGCCCCGAAGCGGCGGCCCTTGCCGGGGTTGGCGCGCTTCTCGGCGATCAGCGTGATCGCGCGATTGATCCCGATGGTCAGCACGTCCTCGCTGGAGTCAAGGTTCGCGTAGGTCTTGCCGTGCTGCACGTAAGGGCCGAAGCGGCCGATACCGGCGAGAATCGGCTCGCCGTCTTCCGGGCTCTTGCCGATTTCGCGCGGCAGCGACAGCAAATTGAGCGCGCTTTCGAGCGTGATGTCGTCGACCGACCATCCTTTCGGGATGCCGGCGCGCTTGGGCTTCTCCTCTTTATCCTTCGAGGCTTCGCCGAGCTGCAGATAGGTGCCGAACCGTCCGGTCTTGATCGCGACGTCGAGGCCGGTGTCGGGATCCTTGCCGAGCACGCGGTCGGAGTTCGCCGCGCCGTTCGCCGCAAGCTGGCGGGTGAACTTGCACTCCGGATAGTTCGAGCAGCCGATGAAGGCGCCGAACCGCCCGAGCTTCAGGCCGAGGCGACCGTTGCCGCAGGTCGGGCAGACGCGCGGATCCGTGCCGTCCTTGCTCGGCGGGAAGAGATGCGGCGCGAGGATGGCGTCGAGCACGTCGAGCACTTCGCGGACGCGCACGTCCTTGATGCTGTCGACCGCGCCAATGAAGTCGCGCCAGAAGTCGCGCAGCACCACGCGCCAGTCGACTTCGCTGTTGGCGATGCGGTCGAGGTCCTCTTCGAGGCCGGCGGTGTAATCGTATTCGACATAGCGGGCGAAAAAGTTCTCGAGGAACGCCACGACGACGCGGCCCTTGTCCTCGGCGTGCAGGCGCTTCTTTTCCAGCCGCACATAGTTGCGGTCTTTCAGCACCTGCAGGATCGACGCGTAGGTCGAGGGGCGGCCGATGCCGAGCTCTTCCATGCGCTTGACCAGCGAGGCTTCCGAGTAGCGCGGCGGAGGCTCGGTGAAATGCTGGGTCGCCGCGATGTCGCGCTTCTCGAGCCGCTCGCCCTGGCTCATCGCGGGGAGGCGCTTGCTCTCGTCGTCGTCCTGCGCGTCGTCCTCGCCTTCCTGATAGAGGGTGAGGAAGCCGTCGAACTTGATCACCGTGCCGGTCGCACGCAGGTCGAGATTGCGCGCGCCGACCTTGGCGAGAATGTCGACCGTGGTGCGTTCGAGCTCGGCGGACTCCATCTGGCTCGCCATCGCACGCAGCCAGACGAGCTCGTAGAGGCGCGCCTGCTCTGAATCGAGAAATTTGCGGACGTCCTGCGGGCGGCGCGATACGTCGGTGGGGCGCACGGCTTCGTGCGCTTCCTGCGCGGACTTCTGCTTGTTCTGATAAAGGCGCGGCGCGTCCGGCACATACTGCTTGCCGTAGTTCGACGCGATGTCGGCGCGGATCGCCGTGATTGCCTCAGGCGCCATGAACACGCCGTCGGTTCGCATATAAGTGATGAGGCCGACCGTCTCGCCGCCGATATCGATGCCCTCGTAGAGCCGCTGCGCGATACGCATTGTGTGCGCCGGCGCGAAGCCGAGTTTGCGGCTTGCTTCCTGCTGCATGGTCGATGTCGTGAACGGCGGCGGAGGATTGCGCTTGCCGGGCTTGGCCTCGACCGATGTGACGGAAAACTGCGCGGTGTCGAGGTCGCGCTTGAAGGCCTGCGCCTCGTCGCCGGTGCCGATGTCGAGGCGCTGGATCTTCCTGCCATCGGCGCCCACGAGGCGGGCCTCGAACGTTTCGGCGCGGGGCGTGGCGAGCGTTGCCACCAGCGACCAGTATTCGCGCGCGACGAACTTCTCGATGTCGAGCTCGCGATCCGCGACCAGCCGCAGTGCGACCGACTGCACGCGTCCAGCCGAGCGCGCGCCCGGCAATTTGCGCCACAGCACCGGGGAGAGCGTGAATCCTACAAGGTAATCGAGCGCACGGCGCGCCAGATAGGCGTCGACCAGCGCGCCATCGATCGCGCGCGGGTTCTTCATGGCTTCGGCGACCGCCTGCTTGGTGATGGCGTTGAAGACGACGCGCTCGATTTTCTGGTCTTTCAGCGCGTGCTTTTCCTTGAGTACTTCAAGCACGTGCCAGGAGATCGCTTCGCCCTCGCGGTCGGGGTCGGTGGCGAGGATGAGTTTGTCGGCGCCTTTTACGGCCTTGGCGATGTCGGCGAGGCGCTTTTGTGCCTTGGCGTCGACCTCCCAGATCATGTGGAAATCGGCGTCCGGATCGACCGATCCGTTCTTGGCCGGCAGGTCGCGCACATGGCCGAACGAGGCCAGGACCTCATAGCCGGGCCCCAGATATTTGTTGATCGTCTTCGCCTTTGCGGGGGACTCGACAACAACGATGTTCATGAAATTCCTGGTAAATTTCCAATTTTTCTGGGGCTGCCGGGATACCGCCGGGGCGCCCGAGTTGGCGGGAACATGGGTAATGAGGCCGCCGCTGTCAAATCCGCGCGGCATATCAGGGTGAATTGCGGCGCCGTTTGGCGTGATCCATTTCCTGCGATTGCAACCGATGCGAGCGAAATTCGGATAACTCGATCTTCTATAAGCAGACCTGCTCCCCTATCGAGAATACCGACTGCCGGAGGAGCAGCGGGCTTTTTTCAGCCAAGGGTTATCCTGTGCCCCAACCCAGATATCGTGGGCCGGTTCCGCCCATCTCCGCGCCCCGCGGCGACCGGACCGAAACCGCCAGCTACGTCAGCGCGATGCTCGGCGATCTGACCGTGATGGCGCGGCGCGGGCATCTCGAAACACTCGCCTACCTCCTCGACATGGCGCGGCTCGAAGCCGAGTTGAGCGCGCACGGGAAGAACGGTGGCTAAGCCCTTGCGAATGTTCGGACGCCTGATCCTGAGGCTTCTGAAAGTCGTTACGGCGGGCATCGCGATCCTGGCGAGCGGCCTGATGCTCGGATACTTTTTTTATTGATCGGCGCTCAAATCAGCGAAACGAGCCCGCCGCCATGGCGCTCGATGCGCCCCGCAAGTTCCAGCTCCAGAAGAACTGTCCGCACGAGCGCTGCCGTTGAGCTGGACAGCCGCACCAGGTCGTCGACTCCTACCGGAGTTGGTCCGAGCAGTGCGACGACCTGCGCCCGCGCTCGGTCGTCAGGCTCGGCGGAGGAGGGCACCTCACGGTCCGGCTCCCGCGCCGCCAGCACATGTCGGCCGAGGATCGGCTCGACGACCGCGAGCACATCGGCTGCTTCGGTGACCAGGGTCGCGCCTTGCTTGAGCAAACCATTCGTTCCTTCGGCGCGCGGATCGATTGGCGAGCCCGGCACCGCGAACACCTCGCGGCCCTGTTCGAGCGCGAAGCGCGCTGTGATGAGAGAGCCGGAACGCTTCGCAGCCTCGACGATCACAACGCCGACAGAAAGTCCGGAGATGAGGCGATTGCGGCGTGGGAAGTCCTGCGCACGCGGCTCCCAGCCGAACGGCATTTCGGAGATGGCCGCCCCATCGGATAGGAGCGCAGCGAGCAAATCCGTATGCTGCTCGGGATAGATGCGGTCCTGACCGCCCGCCAGCACCGCGACGGTACCGCTCGCAAGGCTTGTGCGGTGGGCCGCCGCGTCGATCCCGCGCGCCAAGCCGGACGAGATCACATAACCGGCCTCGCCAAGCTCGCGCGCCAGCCGCTCGGCGAATTTCAATCCGGCAGCCGAGGCGTTGCGCGAGCCGACCATCGCGATCATCGGCCGGGCGAGCGCCGCGCGATTTCCCGCGCACCGCAAGCAGCGGCGGAGCATCGTCGATCGCGGCGAGACGCTGCGGATATGCCGCCTCATCGAGAGCGACAAACTCGGCCCCCTGTTTGAGCGCAGTTTCAATTTCGCGTTCGGCCCTTTCGCGGGGATAAATGCGGATGGCGCGTGCCGCGCCGCCCCGCCGGGCGAGCTCAGGCAGCGCGTCGAGCGCCGCGCGCGCATCACCATAATGGCGCAGGAGCGAGCGGAAGGTGCGCGGACCAACATTGTCGCTACGGATCAGCCGCAGCCAGTCGAGGCGCTGCGTATCAGTGAGCCGCTCGCTCACGATGCGTGCGGGGCGTCGGCTTTCTGGCCGATCTTGCCCTCGGTTCCTTGTCTCAGCCGCGCGATGTTGCCGCGATGCATGATGAGCGTCAGCACGGCAAGCGCGACAAACAACAGCGCCGCGGAGGGCGCGCCGATGAACCAGAGAATGACTGGCGCCGCGGCGGCCGCAATGAGCGAAGCGAGCGAGGAATAGCGGAAGGCCGCCGCAAGCGCGATCCAGATCAGGGCGACGACCAGGGCGGTCTTCCAAGACACCGCCAGCAGAATGCCGAGGCCCGTTGCGACGCCCTTGCCGCCCTTGAACCTGAGCCACACCGGAAACAGGTGGCCGATGAAGGCTCCGAAGCCCGCGACAAGTCCCGCATCATCGCCGAACCAGATTGCCGCAAGCATCACTGCCGAGAGACCCTTCAGGACGTCGGCAAGCAGTGTGGCGGCCGCAAGCCCCTTGCGGCCAGTGCGCAAAACGTTGGTCGCGCCGATGCTGCCGGAGCCGATCGAGCGGATGTCCTGCGTGCCGGCACCCCGCGTAAAGATCAGGCCGAACGGGATCGAGCCGAGCAGGTAGCCAAGGATGAATGCGATTGCGTAAGGCATCACGCAGAAGCGTATTCAAACACCACGCGGCCGGCAACGATGGTGCGCAGCACGCGGCCTTGCAGCCGCGCCTCGTCGAACGGCGTGTTTTTGCACTTCGACTTCAGCTTGGCCGGGTCGAGCACCCAGGGAGCGTCGATGTCGGCGATGATCACGTCGGCCGGGCTGCCTGGCTTGAGCGTGCCGGCCTGGAGTCCAAGCAATTCTGCCGGTCGCGTCGACATCGCCTTGAGCAGCGTGATCAGCTTCATTTCACCGTTGTGGACGAGGCGAAGGCCTGCCGCGAGCATGGTTTCAAGCCCGATGGCGCCGGGCGCGGCCTCGGCGAAGGGCAGCCGTTTGACTTCGACGTCCTGCGGATTGTGGTCCGACATCACAACGTCGAGCAGGCCTTCGCCGAGCGCCTGCACCAGCGCCATGCGATCGTCCTCGGCACGCAGCGGCGGGGAGACCTTGAAAAATGTGCGATAGGCCCCGATGTCGATCTCGTTCAGCGTGAGGTGATTGACCGAGGCGGCCGCGGTCACCGCTAGCCCCGCGTCCTTGGCGCGCCGCAGGACGCTCAGCGACTCCGCGCAGGTAATCGAGGCAGCGTGGTAGCGCGCCTCGGTCAGCGCGACGAGGCGCAGGTCGCGCTCCAGTACGATCGTTTCGGCGGCTTTGGGGATACCGAACAGGCCGAGACGCGCCGCGAATTCGCCCTCATTCATCACGCCGTCGCCGATCAGGTTCGGGTCTTCAGTGTGATGCACGACGAGCGCGTCGAAGTCGCCCGCGTAGGTCAGCGCGCGCCGCATCACCTGCGCGTTCAGAATGCTTTTCGCGCCGTCGGTGAAGGCGACCGCGCCGGCGGCTTTCAACAGCCCGATCTCGGCAAGCTCATCGCCCTCCAGGCCCTTGGTAAGCGCCGCCATCGGCTGCACGTGCACGATCGCGGTGTCGCGCGCGCGCCGCATCACGAAGTCGACGATCGCCGGGTCATCGATCACGGGATCGGTATCGGGCTGACAAACGATGGTGGTCACGCCGCCTGCAGCGGCGGCCCGGCTCGCGGATGCGAGCGTCTCGCGATATTCGGCGCCGGGCTCGCCGATGAAGGCGCGCATGTCAACGAGGCCGGGCGCGACGAGCCGGCCATCGCAATCGATGACCTCGGTGCCCTCCGGGACCCCCGCTGCGTGGATGCCGCGCTTTGCGTCGCGGATCACGCCTTCGGCAATCAGCAGGTCGCCGGCGAAATCGAGATCGCGCGACGGATCGACGATCCGGGCATTGGCGAGCAGGATCGGGCGGCGGTCCGAGAGCATGCTTTAAGCGTCGCCTCCGCGAGTTCGGAGTGTGCCGCTTTTGCCCTCTCCCCTTGCGGGAGAGGGCATCGCCGTCATTTCAACATACGCAGTTGGGTGAGGGGTTCTATTCTCACCCTTCACCCAATCGAGTTCGTTGAAATTGTGAGCAGCCCTCTCCCACAAGGGGAGAGGGCGCAGCATCGAGCGCCGCGCTCTCGGCGACCAGCTATGCATTCGGCAAATTCCGCGAGAGCGCTTCGAGCACCGCCATGCGCACCGCGACGCCCATCTCGACCTGTTCGCGGATCAGCGATTGCGCGCCGTCGGCGACCGCCGAGTTGATCTCGACACCGCGGTTCATCGGACCCGGATGCATCACCAGCGCATCGGGCTTGGCGTAGCCGAGCTTCGTCTGGTCGAGGCCGTAGTAATGGAAATACTCCTGTGTCGACGGAACGAACGAGCCGTTCATGCGCTCGCGCTGCAGCCGCAGCATCATGACGATGTCGGCTCCCTTTAGCCCTTCGCGCATGTCGCGTGAAACCTCGACGCCGAATCGCTCGATGCCCGGCGGCAACAGCGTGGAAGGCGCGACTACACGCACGCGCGCCCCCATGGCGTTGAGCAGGATGATGTTGGAGCGCGCGACGCGCGAATGCAGAATGTCGCCGCAGATCGTCACGGTCAGTCCGTCGATGCGGCCCTTGTTGCGGCGGATCGTGAGCGCATCGAGCAGCGCCTGTGTGGGGTGCTCGTGCGCTCCGTCGCCGGCGTTGACAACCGAGCCGTCCACTTTCTGCGCGAGCAGCGCGACCGCCCCGGATGCGTGATGCCGCACCACCAGGATGTCGGGGTGCATGGCGTTGAGCGTCATCGCGGTGTCGACCAGCGTCTCGCCCTTTTTCACGGACGATGTGGCTACCGACATGTTCATCACGTCGGCCCCGAGCCGTTTGCCGGCAAGCTCGAACGAGGACTGGGTACGTGTGGAGGCTTCGAAGAACAGGTTGATGAGCGTGCGCCCCCGCAGCGAGGAGCGCTTCTTGTCGATCTGGCGATTGAGTTCGACGTATTCGTCGGCGAGATCGAGGAGACCGCTGATTTCCGGCGGGGAAAGCCCCTCGATCCCCAACAAATGACGTCTGTGGAGGACGAAGGTGTTCTTCGCGGCGATGTTCATTAAAGCGACCCCTATAGGCGGAGTTGGATGGCGGGGGCAAGGCCGTGGGACGCCGGTCCACAGGGCATGGTTTCCGGATGCTTTTGCCGGCCGCGTGGTAGAATGGGAACGCCGGAGGGCTTTTGCGATGACGGTCCCGCAGCGCACCGAAACTCACGACATTTTCAACCAGTCGCCCGCCTTCGAGGACGTCGATCTGTTCGCCAGCGATCAAGCCCTGCGCGAGGCGGTGGCGGCAAACGGCGCGGGCAGTGAGGCCGGGGCGTTATCGGAATTCGGGCGGCGCTGGGGCGCGGCCGAGATGTTCGATGCGGCGCGGGCCGCTAACGAAAACGCGCCGAAGCTGCGCGCCTTCGACACCAAGGGTTTTCGCAGGGACACGATCGAGTTTCACCCGGCCTACCACGGCTTTATGGGCGAGAGCTTCCGCGACGGTCTGCATGCGTCGACCTGGAACGCGGACGGCACGCGCGCGGCCGCACCCGCCGAGGTCGCGCGGGCGGCGCGTTACTTCATGGTCGCGCAGATCGAGAACGGACACATGTGTCCGATCACCATGACACGCGCCTGTGTCGGCGCCCTCTCGGTCGAGCCATCCATTCTGCAAAAGCTGATCGGCAAGATTACGTCGCGCAGTTACGATCCGAGTTTCCGCCCGTGGTGGGAAAAGGATTCCGTCACGCTCGGCATGGGCATGACCGAGAAGCAGGGAGGCACCGATGTGCGCGCCAACACGACCACGGCGACCCCGGCCGCGGACGGCTACATCATCACCGGGCACAAGTGGTTTATGTCGGCGCCGATGTGCGACGCGTTCCTGGTGCTGGCGCAGGCGCCGGGCGGATTGACGTGTTTCCTGATGCCACGTTTCAGACCGGACGGGTCGGTCAACGGCCTGCATTTCCAGCGTCTCAAGGACAAACTGGGCAACCGCTCGAACGCCTCGTCCGAAGTGGAGTTCGCCCAAGCCTGGGCGTGGCGCGTCGGCGAGGAGGGCAGGGGCGTGCGCACCATCATCGAGATGGTGCAACTCACGCGTATCGACTGCATCATTTCCTCCGCCGGCATGATGCGCATGGCGCTGGCGCAGGCGTTGCATCACGCGCGGCACCGCACGGTCTTCCAGAAGAAGCTCGCCGATCAGCGGATGATGCGGCTCCTGCTCGCCGACATGGCGCTGGAGGTCGAGGGCGCGACCGCGCTGACCATGCGGCTATGCCGCTCTGTCGATCTGGCGGCGAGCGACGCGCACGAAGCGGCGCGCGCTCGGCTGCTGACGCCCGCGGTGAAATACTGGGTCTGCAAGACGGCGCCGGGCTTCATCTACGAGGCGATGGAGTGCCTCGGCGGCAATGGCTACGTCGAGGAGACTCCGCTCGCACGGCTTTATCGCGAGGCGCCGGTGAATGCGATCTGGGAAGGGTCGGGCAACGTGATGTGTCTCGATGTCCTGCGCGCGCTTTCGCGCGAGGGCGAGGCGGCGCGCACAGTGCTTGGCGATATGGTGCGGAGTTGCAAAAATCTGCCCGGTGCTACTGATGCGGCGCAGTTCATCGCCGGGACATTGAATGCCGGCGAGGGCGAGGCTCATGCGCGCGCCGCCGTCGAGCGGCTTGCGATGCTGGCTGCCACCGCTGCGCTCGCCGAGAGCGCACCCCTGGTGGCGGAATCCTTTGCCCGCACGCGGCTCGCTACGACGCGCGGCGGAACCTTTGGAACCGCGGCGTTAACGGTTCCCGAGGTCACGACTTTGTCAGAACGCGCGCTGCCGGTGGGTTAGACGGAACGGCGCGTCCTCCGAGGCGTTGTGTTCCCGACTGGCCGCAAGTCGGCCGCAACGCACATGGGAGAACATGATGTCGATCAATAATCAGGCGATTGCGTTTGGACTTGCCGGCGCACTGGCGCTTGGCGCGGTGGCGACGGCGTCGGCTGGCCCGATGCCGATCAATCCCGGCGTGAAAAGCGCCGGGCCGGTGACTGACGTTGCCTGGCGCGGTCGCGGATTTGGACGCGGCTTTGGCCCGGGCGCCGCAGTGATCGGCGGTCTCGCGGCAGGCGCACTGATCGGTTCGGCCGTGGCAGGTCAGCCCTACGGCGGTTATTACGCCGAGCCGGGTTATGCCTATGAGCCGGGCTACGGCTACGGCTACGACACGCCGGCGCCCTATTACAGCAACTACGGCTACAACGGCGGGTGGGGCAAGTGTTACACCGATGAGGGATACGGCCGCCGCACGCCATGCGATGCATCCACGCGCTAAAGGCCGAGCAATGAAATGCGAGAGGGGCGGGTCGTTGACCCGCCCTTTTTCACGAGGTGCACCAAAAGGTTAGTATACCACCACGCTGCGGATGCTTGTTCCCGCGTGCATCAAATCGAAGCCCTTGTTGATATCGGCAAGCGGCATCGTGTGGGTGATCATCGGGTCGATCTCGATCTTCCCGTCCATGTACCAGTCGACGATCTTCGGCACATCGGTGCGGCCTCTCGCGCCGCCGAACGCGGTGCCTTTCCAGACGCGCCCGGTCACAAGCTGAAACGGCCGGGTGGCGATCTCGGCGCCGGAGGGCGCGACGCCGATCACCACGCTCACGCCCCAGCCGCGATGGCAGGCCTCCAGCGCCTGGCGCATCACCGTGACATTGCCGGTGCAGTCAAAGGTGTAGTCCGCGCCACCGATCTGGTCGGCGCCCTTCTTCGTCATGTTGACCAAGTGCGGCACGATGTCGGCGCCGACCTCCTTTGGATTGACGAAGTGAGTCATTCCGAAACGTTCGCCCCATTCCTTGCGCGCGTTGTTGATGTCGACGCCGATGATCATGTCGGCGCCCGCAAGGCGCAGGCCCTGGATGACGTTAAGCCCGATGCCGCCAAGTCCGAACACGATCGCCTTCGCGCCGGCCTCGACCTTCGCGGTGTTGATCACCGCGCCGACGCCGGTCGTGACGCCGCAGCCGATGTAGCAAATCTTGTCGAACGGGGCGTCCTCGCGCACTTTCGCCACCGCGATCTCCGGCAGCACGGTGTAGTTCGCGAAGGTCGAGCAGCCCATGTAGTGGTGCAGTTTCTTGCCGCCGATGGAAAAGCGCGAGGTGCCGTCGGGCATCACGCCTTGCCCCTGCGTGGCGCGGATTGCGGTGCACAGGTTGGTCTTGCGCGACAGGCAGGACGGACACTGGCGGCATTCCGGCGTGTAGAGCGGGATGACGTGATCGCCCTTCTTCACCGACGTAACGCCGGGGCCGACATCCACCACCACGCCCGCGCCCTCGTGGCCGAGAATCGCCGGGAACAGTCCTTCGGGGTCGGCGCCCGAGAGCGTGAACTCGTCGGTATGACAGATGCCGGTCGCCTTGATCTCAACCAGCACCTCGAACGCCTTCGGGCCTTCGAGTTGCACGGTCATCACTTCCAGTGGCTTGCCCGCCGCAACCGCAACCGCTGCCCGCACGTCCATTGGCGAAATCTCCCCGGCTTTCGTTCGCGCCCGCTTTGTCCGATGATCGCGGCGGGAAGGCAACAATGAATCAACGCTGGAAAGCGGTCCGCACCGACCGCGAGCTTGAATGCGACGAGATCGACGTGGGCCTGCGCGAGCGGCAGATCGAACTCGTCACCCTTCCGGACGGCATCAGCGAAGATGCGCTGTGCGAGGCGGTACACGACGCTGACCTGTTGCTGATGTGCTACCAGCCGATCACCGCGCGCGTGATTGCTGCGGCGCCAAAGCTGAAGGGCATCGTCAAATACGGCGTCGGTATCGACGCAATCGACATCCCGGCCGCGATCGCGCGCGGCATTCCGGTGGTGAACGTGCCGGAATATGCCGAGGAGACGGTCGCCGAGGGCGCGTTCGCACTGATGATCGCGCTCGCCAAGAAACTCCAGCCGATCGGCCGCGAAATGTCGGAGCGTGGCTGGGCCTGGCCGACGGCGCAGTGGCGCGGTGTGGATCTTGCGGGCCGCACGCTCGGTATAATTGGCGTTGGCAAGATCGGCCGCAGCATGGCGCGGATGGCAGCGGGCTTTCGCATGCGGGTGATCGGCTACGATCCAGATGTTTCGGCAGACGCGATGCAAGTGGCGGGCGTCGAGAGGGTCGACGACCTGTCAGAGTTGCTGAGCGCGAGCGACGCCGTGTCGATCCACGCGGTGCTGAATGCCGAGTTGCGACACCTGATTGGCGCGAGCGAATTCGCCCGCATGAAGCCGACAGCTTTTCTCATCAATGCGGCGCGCGGCGCGATCGTGGACGAGGCGGCGCTGGTCGAGGCCCTGCAACACAAGCGCCTCGCGGGTGCGGCGCTCGATGTCTACAGTCGCGAACCGGTGAACAAGGAAACTCATCCGATGAGCGCGCTCTACCGGATGGACAATGTGATCCTGTTTCCGCACCTTACCTTCTACACTGACGAAGCAATGGCGCGGCTCACCGAGGATACGCTGGCGCGCTGCTTTGAGATCCTCGAGGGCCGTCCCGTGCTGGTAAGATCGCACGACCCGCGTCTGCGTGCGCAGCACCGAGGTGTTGTGTTCGGGCCTTAGATCGCCTCGTCTTTCGTCAGCACCATTTGCGTCTGCGTCACAATCGCGGCGAGCTTTCCGTCGTTGCGAGTAATGCGCGTCTGCACAACGATTGTGGAACGTCCGCGATGGAGCGGTATGCTCTCGGCGTGCGCGGTGTCGCCGATCGGAATGCCGGCAAAGAAGTTCGTCTTGCTCTCGATCGTGGTGGTGCGCTGGCCGGGCTTGATATTGGCGTGAGAGGTCGTGCCGCCGAGGCTGTCCGCGTAGGCCATTAGCGCGCCGCCATGCATCACGCCGCCGCGGTTCTTGAATTCCTCGCGCACCGCAAGTTCGGCCTTCACGCAGTCAGGCGTGACGCTGACAAGTTTGATCCCGAGAAAGTGTGCGAACGGCGGCTGCGAGGGGAGAGACATCGTGCTTCCTGCGAACTGCCACGCAAATGGAAAGGGCGCGGCCGGACCGCGCCCTTAACCCATCAACCGCCGTCGGATCAATGCGGCGGCGGTTCGAAACGTCCGCGCTATTGGTTCGCCGCCGCCTTGCGGTTTTCCAGGCCGACGGTGCGGCCGGGGAAGCCGGCGGCGTCGAAGTACATCGTCCTGCCGACCGTCTGATACATCAGCACCGTGCGCAGCCCGGTTGCGCCGGGCGCGGAGCTTTTCGTCAGCGCGGCGAATTTCGGCATCGTGCCGCCGTTGAGCGCCTCATTCATCACGCGGCCGACGAGCTTGCCTTTGTCGCGTGGCTTAAGGCGAAGCAGATGTGCGATCGTCTTGCCGACGTCAGCGTTGCTGACCGGCGCTTCATCAACGAAGCCCTTCTTGAAGTCCGGGCCGATCGCCGCCATGACGTTGTTGGTGTCGGCGCGGCTAAAGTTGCCATGCATGCCTTGTCCTTGCTGCAGCGCTGTGTCGGCGACCTCGACGGTGCAGACCAGTGGCTGATCGCAGCCCTCGTGCCAGGACCGGAAATTCACCACGATGGCGGGAGTCGGCATCACGGCGGCACCCTTGAGATTGAGCGCAGACATCGGCAGGGCGCCAGGAATGCTACCGAGGTCGTCGCGCACAAAGAGGCCGCTGGTGTAATCCTGCGCCAGCAGGGCTTCGACGATACGCGCAGCGAGCTTGCGGTCAGGGGTCGGGCAGATAAATCAGATCCGACCCGCCGTTTGCCGCGACGACGACGTCGGGCTTTTGCGCATCGTTACCAATCAACCCGCTTCCGCCGCGCGGAAAGGCGCCGTTCTCGACGCGCTTTCTCTCGGCGAATGTCTCGAACAGCGGCAGCCCGAGTGCCTTGTGCAAGATCGATCGCGAGGAAGCCTGAGGGCAGCAGGTCCTTCGGAACGCCCTTGTAGTCCACCTTCGCCGCGGAACTCGTCTGCTTTGCTTGGAGATGGTCGAGAAGCCGTGGTCCGCCGCAATCATGATGTTGGTCGTGTCGGCGAGGCCCAGTTCGCTCAGGGTGTCGCGCAGGCGCTTGAGATTGTTGTCGGCGTTTTGAATGCCCGCGTCCGCGGTCGGCCCGTTGATGCCGGGCACCAGCTTGAGATGGCTGTCACCCTGATTGTGCTGCGAGCCGTCAGGATCGCGCGACCAGTAGACCATCACGAACGGCGCGTTGCGTGCCTTGAGCATCGGGAGCACGACTTTGGCCGCGACATCCGCGAAATAGTTCTGCTGCTCGATATTGGCGACGGTCGTCCCGGGCTCTTGGCGTCCCCGGCGCTCGCCATTTCGCCGCGTCGCTGGCGTCGCAAGCGGCAAGCCCGCGGCGGCGAGCGCCTTCTTGACGTCTTCGGATAATGGCACGCCCTCCGGCTTGCCGGTCGCAGTCGTCGAAGATGATCGTGTGCGTGCCGCTGCGCGCCGTGTGATCGAAAATCCATGTCGGCCCGAGCTTGCCGATCGCGGCGGTGACGTACCCCTTCTGGCGCGCAAGCCGGAGGATCGTCTCCTCGTTGAGATAATTGTCGTCGAAATGGTCGTCGATCTCGGCGATCACGGGATCGTTCTCGACAAACGGCGTCACGTTGCCGTTCAGGCTCTTCACCGGGAAGCCGACATAGAGCGTGTTGGAAAAATCGCTCGGTGTCGCCGAGGTAATGACCCGTCGCCATCGCGGAAGCATTTGCGGTGGTGAAGGTCGGCATCAGGGAATGCGAGTTCCTGAAGTTGACGCCCTGGTCGCGCACCGCGGCCATGGCGGGCGTGAGCGCGGGCGAGACCTTGCTGGCGCGCATTCCATCCGGGACGAACAGGATCACGTTGTTTGTCGCGCTTCTCTTGCGCGACGGCAAGGTCAAGCATGAACAGCGACAGTGCGAGCGCGACAAGCAGTCTCAGCATAAGCAAGGTCCCCAGTCCCGAAGCGGATGTGGAGTGTGGCGGGGCGATGTGACGCTCACAAGTCAGCCGGGCGATCCGATTGACTTTTTTGCTGCAACGCCGCAAAGCCAGAAAGCCGGTCAAGGCCAAGGGTCAATCGGGGCATGTTCAAGCGCATCCTGATCGCCAATCGCGGCGAGATCGCCTGCCGGATCATCAAGACCGCGCGAAAAATGGGCATTTCGACGGTCGCGGTCTATTCCGACGCAGACCGCGATGCGCTGCATGTCGAGATGGCCGACGAGGCGGTGCATATCGGCCCGCCGGCCGCGGCCGAGAGCTATCTCGTGATCGACAAGATCGTCGAGGCTTGCCGGCAAGACCGGCGCCGAGGCGGTGCATCCGGGCTACGGCTTCCTCTCCGAGCGCGAGGCTTTCCCGCGCGCACTCGAAGCAGCCGGCATCGTGTTCATCGGGCCGAACCCGCGGCGCCATCGCCGCGATGGGCGACAAGATCGAGAGCAAGAAGGCGGCCGCCGAGGCCAAGGTCTCGACCGTGCCGGGCCATCTCGGCGTGATCGACGACGAGAAGCATGCCGTGAAGATCGCCGACGAGATCGGCTATCCGGTGATGATCAAGGCCTCGGCCGGCGGCGGCGGCAAGGGCATGCGCATCGCCTATTCGCAGAGCCGAGGTGGCGGAAGGCTTCGCGCGCTCGAAGTCGGAGGCGAAGTCCTCCTTCGGCGACGACCGCATGTTCATCGAGAAGTTCATCGTCGATCCGCGCCACATCGAAATCCAGTTGCTCGGCGACAAGCACGGCAACGTCATCTATCTCGGCGAGCGCGAATGCTCGATCCAGCGCCGCAACCAGAAGGTCATCGAGGAGGCGCCGTCGCCGCTGCTCGATGAGGCGACGCGCAAGAAGATGGGCGAGCAGGCGGTGTCGCTCGCCAAAGCCGTCGGCTACGACAGCGCCGGGACGGTCGAGTTCGTCGCGGGGCAGGACCAGCAGCTTCTTCTTCCTCGAGATGAACACGCGGCTGCAGGTCGAGCATCCGGTGACCGAACTGATCACCGGCATCGATCTGGTCGAGCAGATGATCCGCGTCGCGGCCGGCGAGCCGCTCAAGCTGAAACAGGCGGACGTGAAGCTCACCGGCTGGGCGGTCGAGAGCCGCGTCTATGCCGAGGACCCGACGCGCAACTTCCTGCCCTCGACCGGCCGGCTCACGACCTACCGGCCGCCGGCAGGAGAGCCAGAAGAACGGCATCACGGTGCGCAACGACACCGGCGTCTACGAGGGCGGCGAGATTTCGATCTGGTACGATCCGATGATCGCCAAGCTCGTCACGCACGCGACAACGCGCGAGCGCCGCGATCGATGCGCAGGCCGAAGCGCTCGATGCGTTCGCGATCGAGGGCATCCGCCACAACATTCCGTTCCTCACCGCGCTGATGGCGCACCCGCGCTGGCGCGCCGGCAAGCTCTCCACCGGCTTCATCGCCGAGGAATTCAAGGACGGCTTCCACAATCCGCCGCGCCGAAGGCGAGAGCGCCAAGATCCTCGCCGCGGTCGCGGTCGCGATCGACCACAAGCTGGGACAGCCGCAAGCGGCTGATTTCCGGCCAGCTCACCGGACGCGCGGTCACGCGCGCGACGTAGCGCCGCGTCTGGCTCGATGCGAAGGAATACACGGTGGACGTACGACGAGGGCGCGGTGCACGTCGGCGACGGCGCGCCAGGCCTTGTGCCGGACGCTGGGCGAAACGTCGCTCTCGGTAACCTACCGGGGCAGCTGCGGGCACCACGGGCAATAGGGCCGAGGCGCTGAGGCTGACATCCGCCTGGAAGCCGGGCGAGCCGGTCTGGTCCGGCACCGTCAACGGCAAGCAGGTCGCCGTGCAGGTGCGGCCGATCCCGAACGGATTTCAGCTGTCCTGGCGCGGCACGTTTGCGCGCAGCGCAAGTCTATACCGAGCGGGAGGCGGACTACGCGCGGCTGATGCCGGTGAAGGTCGCGGCCGACACCGGCAAGAAGCTGCTCTGTCCCGATGCCCGGTCTGGTGAAGTCGATCGCGGTCGCTGAGGGGCAGGAGGTCAAGGCGGGCGAAACGCTGGCGGTGGTCGAGGCGATGAAGATGGAGAACGTGCTGCGCGCCGAGCGCGACGGCACGGTGAAGAAGCTGCACGCCAAGGCGGGCGACAGCCTCGCGGTCGATGCGGTGATCATGGAGTTTGCGTGAGCGCCTATTGCCGCGTCAGCGCGCGCCATTGGCCGGGCGACAAGCCGTAAGCCTGCTTGAACTGCCGCGTCATGTGGCTCTGGTCGGCGAAGCCGCTGGCATCGGCGGCCTGCGCCAGCGGTGCCTTCGCGGCGACCATGCGCTTGGCACATTCCAGCCGCCGCATCGTCACGTAACGGTGCGGGCTGGTGCCGAAGCTCCTGCGGAACTGGCGCGCGAGTGCGAAGCGCGACAGGCCGGTCATTTTTTCCAGCGCTGCTGACGAGACGGGACCGGCCTCGTCGAGACAATCGCGCGCGAGCCGCATCGGCGCGGTCGCACGCTGTGGCTCCGCGTTGCCAGCGACCCGGATCGTGCGCCGCCAGTGCATCGGCCAGCGCCGTGACGATGCCGTCGAGCTGCAGATCTTCGAGCGGGTATCGTCTCTGCCAGCGCAGCGCAGATCGGCGCCGCGCAGGCGGCTCTCGCGCGTCACCGCCTCCCGCACGAACGGCAGCGGCCGGTCCGAGCGCCTCGCCGATCAGCCGCGGCGCCACGTACATGATGCGATAGCCGTAGCCTTCGTCCGTTCCGGCGCGCCCGTCATGCGTCTCGTCCGGATGGATCACGAAGGCGCAGCCGGCCGCGCTGTGCTCAGTCGTGCCGCGATAGCCGAACGACTGCACGCCGCGCAGCGTCACGCCGATCGCATAGCTGTCGTGACGATGCGGCGCGAACGCCATAGTGCGGAAATTCGCCTCGACCCGCTCGAAGCCCGGCCGCGACGTGCCGGCGCGCACCCAGTCGCCCGACGATTGTTCAAGACCGGTGCCGTCGCGCGTGGTCACATCGCTCCATGCTGTCGGCGACAATCTCACGGCCTTCGTTATAGCGGCGTTTGCGCTGACCGGCAGCCCGGGTCCGGCGACGCTGGGCCTGAGCGCGGCGGCGGCTGCGTTCGGCCTCCGGCAGAGCCTCGCGCTGCTGACCGGCATCATCGTCGGCGTGCTCGATCGTGTTCGCGCCGCGGCCGCCGGGCTGACCGGACTGATCCTGGCGCAGCCGCTGCTCGGCCCGGTCGTGAAAGCGCTGTCGCGTCCTCTACATGCTCTGGCTCGCCTGGCGCATCGCGACCGCGCCGCCGCTCGGCGCAGGGCGGCAGGCGCTGCGCCGACCTTCTAGGGTGGCCTGTTTCTCGGCGTCGGCAATCCGAAGGCCTACGCCGCGATGGCGGCGCTCAGCTCGGGCTTCGTCCTGTCGCCGGACGGTCACCCGACGACGCCGCTCAAGGCATTCGTGCTGCTCGCGGTCATGGTCGTGGTCGACCTTGCGTGGCTGCTGGCGGGTTCGGCGCTGGCGCATGTCGATGCGCCGACACCGAAATGGTCGCGCGCGATCAACATCGCGTTCGCGCTGGCGCTGCTGGCCTCCGTCGCGGTGAGTTCCTGCTCTATGGAACCCGCGTCGGCGCCAGACGTTCGGTTCGCAGCGACCCCGGAGCCGGACATGAACGTCCATCAAAAGCCTGAAAAAGCCGCCGAAACGGCGAAAAAGCGAAACGCCGCCGCAGCACCAGGATCGCCAGCCGGGCAGCGAACGGCCAGATGCGGCCGCGCCCCGACTACGCTCCCGAAATATCCCGGCGTCGGCAAGCTGAAGGACAAGGTCGCGGTCATCACCGGCGGCGATTCAGGGATCGGCCGCGCGGTCGCGGTCGCGATGGCGCGCGAGGGCGCGCTGATCTCGATCCTCTATCTTGAGGAGCACGACGACGCGGAGGAGACGCATGCGGCTCGTCGAGGCCGAAGGGCAGCCAAGCGATCCTGTTCGCCGGCGATGTCGGCGACGAGATGTTCTGCTGGGAAGTCGGTCGAGCGCACCTTTGAGGAGTTCGGCCGTATCGACATTCTGGTCAACAACGCCGCTGAGCAGCACGAGACCGAGGACCCGGCCGAACTCGACAGCAGCAGCTCGAGCGCACTTTCCGCACCAACGTGTTCGGCCAGTTCCACATGACGCAGCGCCGCGCCTGCATTACATGCAGGAGGGCGCCAGCATCATCAACACGACCTCGATCACGGCCTATCGCGGCCACAAGACGCTGATCGACTATGCCTCCACCAAAGGCGCGATCGTCGCGTTTACGCGGTCGCTCTCTCAGGCGCTGACCGAGAAGGGCATTCGCGTGAACGGCGTCGCGCCGGGCCCGATCTGGACGCCGCTGATCCCGGCCTCGTTCGATGCCGAAAAGGTCGCCGAGCACGGCGCGAACGCGCCGATGGAGCGCGCCGGCCAGCCAAACGAAGTCGCACCCTGCTACGTGTTTCTCGCCAGCGACGACGCCTCGTACATGAGCGGGCAGGTGCTGCACCCGAACGGCGGCAACATCGTGAACGCGTGAAGCGCGTGATGCCGAAAAGTGGATACCGGTTTTCGGGAACGATCACGCGCCAACGATAGGAAGACGACCATGGACCCCAAGCGCAAGCCGCCCACATCGACCGACGAGACGGCCGCCGATCCCGACAAGAACGCAAAGCTCGAAACCTACGAGCAGGAGGTCGAGCGCGCATCGATCGAGAGCATCGCAGAACATCCGGAAGGCTCCGCGCCGCCGCTGGAACGGCTTGTGGACTCTCATCCCGGGAAGCAGCGCAAGTAGCGCATCGCGTTCCGGCCATGCCAGTCTCGCGGCATGACGGCATCGATCTTCCAACACCCGCGGCTCGCGCCCAGACCGTTTGCGCTCGCGGCAACCGGCCTCTACGTCGCCGGCATTGCAGCTCAGGGGCTGCTGTCCGCCGAGATGATGGCCCCCGCTGGCGTGTGGCCATTTCTTGCTGCGCAGATACTGCTCGTGAGCGTCTGGCTCGGGCTGCATGTCCGCCGCCTGCGAGACGCCGGGAAGGGGCCGGCGGCTGCGATCGGTGTTGCGCTGGTCTACGCGCTCTCGCTTGCCCTGCTGCTGATGTTGATTGCATTTTTCACGAGCCCGGATGCTGGCGGCCTGCCGCAGGAGCAGCCCGCCGATGGATCCGCGAGGCCGCTCGCGCTGTTTCTTCTGGCCATCCTCGTCAATCCGGACTTCGGCACCTTCACCATGATTTTGAAGGGTCTGATCTTGATCGCCTTCCTTCCCTGGGCGATCTCGCTCATCTTCTCGATCCGCACCGGCCTGCGCGAGACCGCCGCATGATGCTCTATTTCGCCTACGGCTCGAACATGGAACGCGCCGCGATGCGCGTGCGCTGCCGCGACGCCGAAGAGGTCGGGCCGGCGCGGCTGGCGGGCTGGCGTTACGTGATCGCGGCCGGCTACGGCACGATCGTGCCGTCTCCCGGCATGTGCGTGTTCGGTGTGCTGTGGCGGCTGACGCCGCGCGATCTCTCGACGTTGAATTCGTATGAGAACCTGGACAGTGGGCTCTATCGCCGCAGCATGCTTACGGTCGAGTTCGACGGACAGCGTTCGCGGGCGCTGGTGTTCATGGGCAAGAAGCGCGGCAAGCGACGTCCTGCGCCCGGCTATCAGGAACGCGTCGTCGCTGCTGCGGAGGATTGGCGTCTGCCGACGCGCTACGTCGCGGAGCTGCGTCGCTTCGCGCCCGGCTATCGCGGGGCGCGCCCGGCAGAAACCGGAGAAATCGGGTGAACGTCGTGCGGCATCTGGTTTTCCATGGTCGCGTTCAGGGCGTAGGCTTCCGCGCGTTCGTCGAGGATACGGCCGTAGGATTGAGCCTCAAGGGCTGGGTGCGCAACCGGCGTGACGGCACGGTCGAGGCTGTGCTGGAGGGACCTGAGGACAAGGTGAGCGCCGGAATGGCGGCGTGCAGGATTGGTCCGCGTGGGGCGAATGTGACAAGGGTCGACGTGGAAGATGGCGATCCTGGCCTTGTCGAGATGCGCGAGGGCGCGCGCTTTTCTGTGCTGGAGACGAAATGAAGCGTGTCGCAATTCTTATGCTCGCCGTGGTGTTCGCCTCGGGTGCAATTGCCCAGACGCCCGCGCCCGCTCCGACTGCGGCCGAAGATGCCTCGCTGCATGGCTACGGGGATAGCGAAAAGACCTGTCAGGAGTGGACCGACAGTTGCCGCAGCTGCACGCGCTCGGAAAAGGGCGAACCCCTGTGTCCGAATATCGGCATCTCGTGCCAGCCCAAGGCAATCGCTTGCCTGAAGCGCGCCGAGCCGGGCAAGGCGGGCCCCAAACCCTAGCGGGCACCCGTTTCCGCGCCGGCGGGGCTGCGCGTTCTTCCGAACAGTTCCTCGAACTCGCGCCGCAGCACCATGTCCACCTCGGGCATGGTCACCGGGTGCCCGAGGCCGACCAGGCTGGTCACGCCGTAGCGTGTGTCGGCGACGCCGCATGGCACGATGCCGGAGAAGTGTGACAGGTCCGGATCGATGTTGAGCGATATGCCGTGCAGGCTGACCCAGCGCTTCAGCCGGATGCCGATCGCGGCGATCTTGTCCTCAACGCCCGGGCCCTTGTCGGGTCGACGGACCCAGACACCGATTCGATCCTCGCGCCGCTCACCGCGCGCATTGAAGGCCGCGAGCGTGCGGATGAGCCATTCCTCCAGCGTCGCCACATAGCGCCGCACGTCGGGCGCGCGATGCTTGAGATCGATCATGAGATATGCCACGCGCTGCCCCGGTCCATGATAGGTGAACTGACCGCCGCGGCCGGTCTCGTGCACTGGAAAGCGTGCCTCGACGAGATCGGCGCGTTTTGCGCTGGTGCCGGCGGTGTAGAGCGGGGGATGCTCCAGCAGCCAGACGAGCTCGGGCGCCCGTCCCGCAGCGATCGCGGCGGCCCGCTGCTCCATCGCGGCGAGCGCCTCTTCGTACGGCACCAGGCCCTCGCCGACCTGCCACTCGACGGGCGCAAGCCCCTCGAATCGAAGGCCAAAATTCAGATGATCGCGGACGTTAACCACCGGGTAACCATAGCATGGTGACTTGGGACGTGCGGGCGCGTGCGCCCGAATGGGGATGTGTCACTGGTGGCGACGCTCGACAAGGTATCGCTGGATATTGCGGTTGTGCTTGGCTCGACCTCCATGCCGATCCATCAGGCTCTCCGGCTCGGCCGTGGCGCCATCATCGAACTCGATGCCTCCGAGGAGGACGAGGTCAAAATCCTCGTCAACAACTTCCCCGTCGCCAAGGGTACGGTGGTGGTGAGCGGCAACCGCATCGCGGTCGAGGTGAAGGAAATGCTGCCACGGGCGGCCGATCAGCGCTGATTTGGCGGGCTTTGGGCCTGCCCTTGTCCCCTCACGATCGATTTGTTACATGCGCGTCGCCAAACGCCGGGCGCTCCGGCATTCCTCTTCACATGCGGTCGTGGCGGAATTGGTAGACGCACTAGCTTGAGGTGCTAGCGGGGCAACCCGTGGAGGTTCGAGTCCTCTCGACCGCACCACTCTCACCGATAAGGCGGCAGCGTTTTTTGCGCTGCGGCTATGTCTTTTGCCGTGCGCCCGTCCGCAAGCGCATGAGGAACGTCCCTCGGCCGCAATCGTTGACTGAGACGATTTGACCGAGGAGTTTCCGATGAAAATCCGCACATCTCTGCTTGCCGCAACGCTCGTGACCTTCTCGACGCTCGCATTCGCCCAAGGTGGCGGGGGAGGCGGTGGTGGTGGAGGAGGAGGCGGTGCTGGCGGTTCGGCCGGCGCCTCGGGCGGCGCTGCGGGCACCTCAGGCTCAAGCGGAGGCGTGGGCAGTACGGCTCCCGGCGCCGCGGGCGCGGGTCAACCCGGTGCATCCTCCGGTGCTGGCGTCCCGGGCGGGGCCGGCCCCGGCAGCACCACGGTCACACCGAATTTCGGGACCGGCACCGGCAATGCCGGTGTTCCGCAAACCACCGGAACGCTCGGCTCCGGAAACAACAGTGGCATTGGTACCTCCGGCACGACCGGCAGCATGGGGACGAGCACAGGCAGCAGCGGCAGGACGAGTCCGTCGGCTGGCGCGAGCGACCCAACCGCACCTCCGCCGGGCGCGCCGCGGATTATGACGCCTGAGACGCGCTAGGGAGGAACAAGCGTTCGGATGCGCCGTTGACCGAAGGAAGCGGCAACCAGGAGATAAAGATGGCAGCCAAGATGACGGCATTGATCGCGGCGGCGTTTCTCGCCGGAAGCTGCACACTCGCGATGGCTCAGGCTGGCGGGGGTGCAGGCGGTGGAGGTGCAGGTGGTGGGGGCGCAGCCGGTGGTGCGGGCAGCGATGTCGCCACACCACGAGCGAATTCCGGGCCGGGCGGTCCGTCAAAGAGCACGATGGCGAAGAAGCCGCGGATGAAGAAGCACAAGAAGCATGCGATGTAGCGCTGCACTGCTTTAAGTGACGATTGGACGTGCCGTCCGTGGACTTGGTCCCGGGCGGCATTTCTAACTCCTGACGTTGCTAGGCCCCAATCGGGGCGCAAAGTGCACTCGCTGATTCGGAGAACGGCAATGCGCAAACAGGCTGGTGATCTGTGAAATCTGCGGCGGCGAAAGACCGTCCGGCTCGCAGGACTTTCTTGTCTTTCACTGTCTTGCCATCTGCTCGCCGGATTGCCTGGAAGAATACCGCACGGGCGATGAAGCACGCCGCGCCGGGCAGGCCGAGGCAGCGGCCGCGAAACACGACAGGGCGGCTTGATCGCTTTGTTCTTTCCCCGTTAAGGCGCCGGGCGTACAAGCGAACGATCCTTCGCAATCCCGCGCGGCGAGGCCGGCATGGTGGACAAGGACATCGCCGCGCCGCTCGACGTTGCGCCTGAACTTAGGTTGCGCGACGACGATGGCGCAGTGCGCGACGAGTTCGTCGAACAGGTCGCTGCGGCGATTCACACCCACGACGCCGCACTGCTGCGCTCCCTTGTGGCGGACTTCCATGAATCCGACACCGGCGATCTGATCGAGGCGCTCGACGCCGATTTGCGGCCGCAGCTCATCGCGCTGATGGGCAAGGACTTCGACTTCACGGCATTGACCGAAGTCGATGACGCCGTGCGCGAGGAAATCCTCGACGAGCTTCCGCCCGAAAACGGTCGCCGAAGGCGTGCGCACCGTCGATTCCGACGATGCGGTGCGCATCCTCGAAGATCTGCCGAAGGACGAGCAGGCCGAAATCCTGGATCAGCTACCGCCGCGGGAGCGCGTCGCACTGGCCCAGCGCCTGGACTATCCGGAGGAATCCGCCGGCCGGCGAATGCAGACCGAATTCATCGCGGTCGCCTCCACCTGGACGGTTGGACAGACCATCGACTACATGCGCGAGACCGAGAACCTGCCGGAGCGCTTCTTCGAAATCTACGCGTTGGATGGCGTTGGCAAGTTCCTTGGCGCGGTGCCGCTCGACCGACTGATGCGCACCAAACGCCCGGTGCCGATGTCCGAACTGATGGAGCTGGCGCGTCACGTGGTGCGCGCGGCCGACGACCAGGAAGAGGTGGCGCGGCGCTTCGAACGCTACAACCTGGTGGCTGCCCCCGTCGTCGACGACAAGGACCGCATGGTCGGCGTCATCACCTTTGACGATATCGTCGACGTGATCGAGGAGGAGGCCGAAGAAGACATCAAGGCGCTCGGCGGCGTGAAGGGCGAGGAAGAACTCTCCGACACGGTGTGGACCATCGCCAAGGGCCGCTTCAACTGGCTGCTGATCAATCTCGGCACCGCATTTCTGGCGTCGTCGGTGCTCGGCCTGTTCCAGGAACAGCTTCAGGGGATGGTTGCGCTTGCGGTGCTCGCCCCGATCGTCGCCAGCCAGGGCGGCAACGCAACCACCCAGACGATGACGGTCGCGGTGCGCGCGCTCGCGACCCGCGAACTGGGCCCGGCGAACGCGTCGCGCGTCATCATGCGTGAGCTGATGGTCGGCCTGTTCAACGGGTTCGCCTTCGCGATTATCACCGGCGTTGCCGCCTATGCGTGGTTCAAGGTGCCGGGTCTCGGAATCGTCATCGGGCTTGCAATGATCTGCAACCTGATCGCGGCGGCGCTCGGCGGCATTCTCATCCCGCTCGCGCTCTATCGGCTCGGCCGCGATCCTGCGGTCGCCTCGAGTCCGTTCGTCACCACGGTCACCGATATCGTCGGTTTCTTCTCCTTTCTGGCGATTGCGACCCTTTGGTTCGGGCTGAAGTAAGCCTGACAAACGCCCCTCGGCCATCTATCGTCGTCCCGACATTGGGAGACGCCGATGATCCCGAATGCCTGGCGGGGCTTCGACTTCGCGCTCGGCGAGGACGTTGACGCGCTGCGAGACACCGTCGCGCGGTTCTCCGCCGACCAGATCGCGCCGCGCGCCGACGCGATCGACCGCGAGAACGTTTTCCCGCGCGATCTGTGGCCGAGACTCGGCGAACTCGGCGTGCTCGGCATCACGGTCGCCGAGGAGTACGGCGGGGCCGCGATGGGCTACCTCGCCCATTGCGTCGCGATGGAAGAGATTTCGCGCGGCTCGGCGTCAGTCGGGCTTTCCTACGGCGCGCATTCAAATCTCTGCGTCAACCAGATCCACCGCAATGGCTCGGTCGAGCAGAAGAAGCGCTACCTGCCCAAGCTCGTCTCGGGCGAACACGTCGGCGCGCTCGCGATGTCGGAGCCGAATTCCGGCTCGGATGTCGTGTCGATGCGTACCCGCGCCGACAAGAAGGGCGATCGCTATGTCCTGAACGGCTCGAAGATGTGGATCACCAACGGGCCGGTTGCCGAGACCTTCGTGGTCTATGCGAAGACCGATGCGACCGCCGGATCGCGTGGCATGACGGCCTTCATCGTGGAGAAGAGTTTCAAGGGATTCACGCAAGCGCAGAAGCTCGACAAGCTCGGCATGCGCGGCTCCGACACCAGCGAACTCGTGTTCGAGGATTGCGAAATACCTGAGGAGAACGTGCTCGGCGCGGTCGGCAACGGCGTCAACGTGCTGATGTCCGGCCTCGATTACGAGCGCGTGGTGCTGGCCGCCGGTCCGCTTGGCATCATGCAGGCCTGCCTCGATGTCGTGATCCCATACGTGCACGATCGCAAGCAGTTCGGCCGGCCGATCGGCCAGTTCCAGATCATGCAGGCGAAGCTCGCCGACATGTACGTCACGATGAACGCCGCGAAGTCCTACGTGTATGCGGTGGCGAAAGCGTGCGACGACGGGCGCACCACGCGCGAGGATGCGGCCGGCGCGATCCTCTATGCGGCCGAACGCGCGACCTGGATGGCGCTGGAGGCGATCCAGTGCCTCGGCGGCAACGGCTACATCAACGACTTTCCCTGCGGGCGGCTGTTGCGCGACGCCAAGCTCTACGAGATCGGCGCCGGCACAAGCGAAATCCGCCGCATGCTGATCGGGCGCGAGATTTTCGAGAAGACGGGGTAGCAATGATACTTGACAAGTAATGGCAGTTACTGCCATTAAATATCTGTTCAATGGGAAAGAAGGAAATGCTTGGCGATCGGCGCCAGATGGAGAAGCTGACCCGCAGTCTGACGTCCAAGTCGGAAAAGATGCGGGCTTTGGCCGGGGCGGGCTACGCCCGGGCGGATATCGCGCGCTTTTTGGGCACTAAGTATCAATTTGTTCGCAATGTTCTTGTTCAGGACGAGGTGAGGAAGGCAAAACAAGCGGGTCCGACCTCAGCGACACCTGGGTTTTCTGAGCAGCTCGCGCCGATCAAGGTCAAACTTGGTCCAGACGGACGTATCGTTATCCCGGCCGCATTTCGAGAGGTGCTGGGACTTAAAGAAGGCGACACGCTGATTGCCTCGATAGATCAAGGTGAGCTGCAGCTCAGGACAATCCAGGCTGCTGTCCGCCGCGCGCAGGCGATGCTTCGGCAATTCGTTCCCGAGGGCGTAAGCCTTGTCGATGAACTGATTGAAGATCGCCGCCGCGAAGTCGAACGAGAGGAGCAGGATGGCTAAGGCCGTGTTGGACTCGTCTGCCGTCTTAGCCGTCTTGAACAATGAGGTCGGTTCGCAGACCGTCATTGCGATTCTTGATGATGCACTCATCTCCGCGGTGAACCATGCCGAGGTTGTTTCGAAGCTGGTGGAGCAGGGAGCAACGCTAGAGCAAGCGCGAGTTACGCTCCGCGCGATCGACGTTGCAGTGGCTGTATTTGATCGTGCGACAGCCGAGCGTGCTGGCGAACTCCGCTCGACCACAAAGCGGCTTGGCCTGTCTCTCGGCGACCGCGCGTGTATCGCTTTGGCAGAGCGAGAGAGGACGCCCGTCTTGACGGGTGACCGTCGATGGGCGGAGGTCGCTTGTGAAGCGGAAATTCGATTGATCCGATAAGCTGGCGCACATCTGAAATCCGCCGCATGCTGATCGGGCGCGAGATTTTCGAGAAGACGGGTTGAGGCGCTCAACGAGAGATCATGTCCGAGGCCAGACCGTTGACACCGCCGCTCCCCGAACCCTTTCACGCCACCTTTGCCGGGCTGGAGGAGCAGATTGCGATCGGGGGGTCGGACAGCCGCTTCCAGCAGTGTTTCGGTTGCGGCCCGGACCATCCGACCGGCCTGCGCATTCGCTGCTTCAAGACCGCCGACGGCGTGATGTCGCCGATTATCATTCCCGGCCATTACAACGGGCCGCCAGGCGCGGCGCATGGCGGGATTGTCGCTGCCTATCTGGACGAGGTGTTGGCCGCCGCGGTCAAGAGAGTGACCACGCGCGCCGCGGTCACCGGCGAGTTGACCGTTCGATACGTGAAGCCGGTGCCGGTCGAGACGCCAATTGTCGGGCACGGTTCGCTGGTCGCCGACCACGACGGCCGCTACGTCGATGTCGAGGGGCGGCTGGAGCAGCTCGGGACTGGCGAGATACTTGCTACAGCACGCGGCCGGTTCTTTCCCATTCCGGCCTGACGAAGCGGCGACGGACAACACCCATGCGGCGGAGCAGCCAATAGGCGGCCGCCGCGACCCTTCGCGGCCGTTCGGGGGAGCGTCAGCCCGCAGAACCGCCTGGCTTGCGGGCGTATTCGCGCGCAATGCGTTGTGCCTCGGCCTTGTCGCTCTTTGCGAGCTTCGCCATGGCATTGCGGGCGCCGTCGGCAAGCGAACCCGCGTGTTCGTCCTTGATCTTTTTCACCTTGGCGGCGATGTCGCGCAACTGCTGCAACGGCTCACCCTTTTTCGCCGCCTTGTTTGCCGTCAGCTCCAAGACGACGTCGGTGATGATGCCGAGCTGCTTGCCGTAGCTCGCAACATCCTCGACCACGTCCTTCTCGATGTCGGCATTGCCCGCGTAGTTCACGCTGACATTGCCGAACGACCAGCCCGGCAGGATCGGCTGGGTCAGGTTTCCCGGCGCGAACAGGCTGAAAGGCCACATGTAGGATGGTGTGCTCATGGCGCGCTCCCTCGTGGGCCGGCGCGTCATTGTGGGACGTGGCATGAGCAGGATGCAAGCGCAGGCTGCGTCGTTGTGCTGGTAACCGGCTCGCGGGTGCGGCTAGAGTGCCGCGCCCAAACAGCGGAGCGTTTCATAATGCAGTATGTCGAGGCGCGTGGCGCGCGCATCCCGATCGTCGGCTTCGGTACGATGCGATTGAAGGAGGACGCTGGCCGCGACGCGATCCTCTCGGCGATCCGCGTCGGCTACCGGCATCTCGACACCGCGGCCTACTACGGGAACGAGAAAGAGGTCGGCGATGCGATCAAGGCCTCGGGCGTGAAGCGCGAGGACATCTTCCTCACGACGAAAGTGCGCGACAACAATCTCAAGGCCGACGATTTCGCCCGCTCGCTCGACAGCAGTTTGAAGCTGCTCGGCCTGCCGCAGGTCGATCTGTTGCTCATCCACTGGCCGAACGCGAACGTGCCGGCGGCGGAAAGCATCGGCGCGCTCAACAAGGCGAAGCGCGACGGGCTCACCAAACACATCGGCGTTGCGAACTACACGGTCGCGCTGCTCGACGAAGCGTGGAAGGTCACGAAGGAGCCGCTGGTCACCAACCAGATCGAGGTTCATCCGTTTCTTGACCAGACCAAGGTGATCGACGCTTCGCGCCATTACGGCATGAGCATCACGGCCTATTGCCCGATCGCGCGTGGGCGCGTACCCGGCAATCCGGTTCTCGAGCGCATCGGCGCGCCCCACGGCAAGACCGCGTCACAAATTTCGCTGCGCTGGCTGGTGCAGCAAGGCATCATCGTCATTCCGGGCTCGGGCAAGCCGGAGCGGCAGAAGGAGAATTTCGAGGTGCTGGACTTTACGCTCAGCGCCGCAGAAATGAACGAGATTGCCGGCCTGAAGAAGCCGGATGGGCGCGTGGTGAACCCGCCGCAGGCGCCGAAGTGGGATGTCTGATCGCTTCGATCAAGACTGACTTGAGGAAGGATTTTTAGATGAAAATGATCGAAGCGAATGGCGCGAAAATTCCCGCGATCGGGCTCGGCACCTGGCAACTTAACGGTGATGTCGGCTCGCGCATCACCGAGCAGGCGCTTAAACTCGGATACCGCCATCTCGATTGCGCGCTGATTTATGGCAACGAAAAGGAGATCGGCATTGGACTCCATGCCTCCGGCGTGAAACGTGAGGACGTGTTCATCACAACCAAGGTACCGCATACCGAACTGGCGCCCGGACCGCTCGAACGTGCCGTGAAGCAGAGCCTCGTGAACCTGCGCGTGTCGGACGTGAACCTGCTGCTGATCCATTGGCCGAACCCGCAGATCCCGCTCGCCGAGACGATGGGCGCGATGTGCGAGATGAAGAAGAAGGGGCTCGCGCGCCACATCGGTATCTCGAATTTCACCGTGAAGCTGATCGACGAAGCCGTGAGCCTGTCATCCGAGCCGATCGTCACCAACCAGATCGAGTGGCATCCTTATCTGGATGAGGAGAAGGTGCGGGCGGCCTGCGCGAAAC
Organism: uncultured Alphaproteobacteria bacterium; assembly: GCA_963757565.1. Lineage (GTDB taxonomy): Bacteria > Pseudomonadota > Alphaproteobacteria > Rhizobiales > Xanthobacteraceae > PALSA-894. Next base: position 1,928,443 of record CAVWSB010000011.1, on the reverse strand, counting down.
ATGGAATCGCGGTCACCGCCTATTGTCCGATCGCACGCGGCCGCGCGGGCGGCGACGAGACGCTGGCGTCCGTCGGCAAGAAATACGGCAAGTCGCCGGGCCAGGTGTCGCTGCGCTGGCTCGTCCAGAAGGGCGCGATCGTCATCCCGCGCACCTCGAAGGTCGAACGGCTGACCGAGAACATGTCGATCTTCGATTTCGAATTATCCGCGCAGGACATGGCCGAGGTCGACGCGCTCGCGAAGCCAGCCGGGCGGGTGGTCAGCGTCGGCTGGGCGCCGAGCTGGGACTAATTCACGCGGTTCGGCGACGGTGCGTTACTCGGCCGGCTGCATGGCGGCGAGGCGGCTATTGCGCCGCGCCTCGCCATGCACGTTCCAAAGCACGCCCGCGATGATCAGCCCGGCGCCGGCGAATACGAACGCGTCAAGGCGTTCCCCATAGAGCATCCAGCCGATGACAGCGATCAGCGGTACGCGCAGGAAGTCCATCGGGATCACGATCATTGCGTCGCCGCAACGGAACGCATTGGTGAGGCAGTAGTGCACGGCGAGCCCCGCAACGGCGATTCCGATCAGTGGCGGCACCATCGTGGCGTCGAGGTTGAGGATGAAACCCGGCTCGCTCCCGGCGAGATTGAGCGGAAGCTGCATCAGGTTCATCCAGAACATGATCGCGAACGTCGTCTCGGTCGAGATCAGTTTCTTGGTGAACGTTGCCGTGATGGCAAACATCAGCGCGCCGAAGACAACCAGCAGTGCTGCCGGCTGAAACGAGGCCATTCCCGGGCGCAGGATCACGAGGACGCCGGCTGAGCAAACGACCAGCGCCGTGGCGCGCGTCAGCGTCATCCGCTCGCCGAGGAACAACACTGCCAGCAGCGCGACCCAGGCCGGCGCGGTGAATTCGAGAGCAAAAACCGTGGCGAATGGCAGCGCGACGATCGCGATCGTCCAGCAGATTTGCGAGACGAAATGCACCACGCTGCGCGCGGCCTGGAGCCGCATGCGCCGCGCGCGAAAACCCCGAAGCAAATCAGGACGCGCGATGGCCAGTGAGAGCAGGATCACCAGTCCGCCGGCACTGCGGATCGACATGATTTCGAAGGCGGTGAGCGATTTGGATAAAGCGCGCACCGAAACGGCGGCAATCAGGAACGACAGCAACGTGCCGGTCATCCAGAAAATCAGCCATCCGAGGCGGGCAGGGGCTGGATCGTTCGCCGCGCGCGGGACGCTGATCTCGGCTTGTTCGCTCAGGCGCACGGGCAGCCCGTCTCCCGGTCGCGCCGGGACGGCAAATGGCTCCTGCTTCTGCGCTGCGAGCGTCATTGCGAGTCTCGTTTCACTCAACTGAACGTAGAAAGCGGGCCGCCGTCAACAGAAAGCAGACGCGGGCCCTTTTCCTTGCCGTTAGTTCAGTCGCCGGGTACCTCTTGCTGGCGCCGCTTGCGGCTTTGCACCGCGTATTCACCGCGCTGGCGATGCGGGTCTGCCATCGGCTTGGAGACTGTCTTGTGGAAGTCTTCCCAGTCGGATGGCGTCAAATCCTCGATCCGCTCGACAACGCTGAAATTGTCGAGCGCATCGCCGTACACGCTGCGATGCACCGGCTGGACCTGAAGGAACGGATAGTTCGCATCGAACTCAACGGGTACGTTTGGCCGCGTCAGCTTCAGATTGACGAAGAGCGGACCGAACCAACGGTCGGTCTCGATAATGCCCTCGTAGCTCTCGTAGCCGAGGCTGCGGGTCAGATTGGCTGGCGGGCGGACCAGCAGGCTCCAGCCCGGCGCTGTGCGCGCGACGAATCCGCTCCACAGCATCAGGCCGGCGGGGTCCTTGAATGAGCCCAGAAACGGCGGCGAATAACCCTGAACGTCCGGCGGCGCGACGCTGTCGAAATGCTGCGCAAAGTTCGGATATTGGGCCGTATTCAGCGAGTACCAGTTGTCGTTGTTCTCGTAGTTCCAGACGACGTCGTTGGCGCCGTCCCACATCAGCTTGAAACTCATCGGCGGGAAAATATACCAGCCGAGCGAGGAGGCGGTGCGCATTGCCTCGCAATAGCGGAATGCGCGCGTCGGCATGGAGCCCGCAGCCGATCGGTCGGCACGCTCCGGCGCCCGCGCGCCCGGCAGGAAGCGATAGAACTTCACCAGGGACGTTTCGGGCGTGACGTCGTCCATTGCGACCTCGAGTGCCTCCGCAAGGGGCACGGCACGAATGTGCCTGCCACCGCGCGGCCAAAAAATGCTCGAACAGGGCGGGGGGCCCGCCCTGTTCGAATACGTCGGGACGTTGCTTTAGAGCGCCGGGCTGAGATTGCCCATGCGAACCTTGCCGTTGTCGGCGGTCTCTGCCGGCGCCGTGCGAACCGCGGGGAAACTCGGGCTCAGATTGCCCATGCGGACCTTGCCCTCGTCCGCCGTCTGCGCCGGGGTCGTGCGGACAGCCGGGAAGCTCGGGCTGAGGTTGCCCATCCGAACCTTGCCGCTGTCGGCGGTTGCGGCGGATGTCGCACGGGTTGCAGGGAGGCTTGGCGCGAGGTTACCCATCCGAACCTTGCCGCTGTCGGCGGTTGTGGTGGACGCCGTACGGGTCGCGGGAAGGCTTGGCGCAAGATTGCCCATGCGCACCTTGCCTGTGTCGGCCGTCGCGGTCGTGGCCGTGCGGACGGCCGGGAGGCTCGGGGCGAGGTTGCCCATGCGCACCTTGCCGGCATCCTTGGTCTGCGAGCGGTCCGTGCGCACTGCCGGTAGGCTCGGGCTAAGGTTCCCGAGCCGTACATTGCCGCTGTCCTGAACCTGTGATGGTGAAAGTTTGACTTGCATGGCTGCCTCCAGCTGTTGTCCGCGCCTGAATGGCGTCGATATTTCAGCTTATGCGCGAGTTGGGAGGTCGGGCTGTTAATGGGGCGTTTAACCATCGTGAAAACTTTGAGCATCCTGGCGTTTGTCACCGTGAGAATGACGTGAAATTACTCTTCAAGGTCGAGAAAAAGTCCCGTAAGGTTGTGGCTGGGCGCGATCGCACGTGATAGTGCCGTCCAGAGGTTGGTAGGTGATGCAAAAGCGTGTGTCCGCGGCAGAATTGACGCGGTTTGTCCCGTTCGACACCGACGCACGGCGGCAACCGCCGGGCCAGACGAACCGGGTCGTCGCTCGGATTCACATCCTCGGGTCGATGCGCGCGACCTCCTACCTTGGCGAGGACATTCTGCCGGCAGGTCGCAAGGCGCGCGCGATCCTTGGCTGCCTCTGCCTCGCACCCGGGAAGCGGATTGCGCGCAGCCGCCTCGCTGCGATGCTGTGGGATCGGGTATCGGAATTCCAGGCGCGAGCAAGTTTCCGCCAATCCTATCGCGAGCTGGTCGTCGCGTTCGGTCCGCTGGCGAAGGAACTCATCTCGGCAGATCGTGAGACGATTGCGCTCGACACATCCGCCTGCTGGATCGATGCGCTCGCCGTGCTCTCGCCGGAGGTGCGGGACGGCGCACATCGCAGTGAACTTGCGTCGTATTGCGTGGGCGACCTGCTCGAGGAACTGGACGGCATCACCATCGCATTCGATCACTGGCTATTGAGCGAGCGCACCCGTTTCGTCGAACGGCGCCGGTCGCTGCTCGAAGCTGAGCTGGATCAGGCCCATGGGGAGCACGCCGGTGCGCGTGATCGGGCCGAGATCGCCCGGCGATTGATCATGTTCGATCAGACGCATGAAGGCGCCTCCCGCATTCTGATGCGCGCGCTCGCCGACATGGGGGAACGGCCGCAGGCACTGCGCGAGTTTGCGCGGTGCCGCGATGCGCTGAAATTGACACTCGACGTCGAGCCTTCGCCGGAGACTTGCGCCCTGTACGAGGCGATCCGCAGTTTCTCGGTGCGCGAGGAGAAGGATCCGGCAGCGATCCCGCCCGCGCCGCCGCGCAAGCGTTCGAAGGCACCAGCGGCCGGCCCAAACCGGAACCGGTTGCGCGTCGGTGTATTGCCGTTTCTCGCGGCCGGCTCACCGCGCGACGAAGGCATAGCGCTCTCGATGAGTCAGGAAATCGCCGCGGCGCTGGCGCGCTTCCGCTGGTTCGATGTGATCGCGCCGGTTGCGCTCAAGCGCAGGGACGGGGCCTCCTCGCTGAGCGACGACGTGCTGCGGCCGAACGAACTGGATTTCGTCCTCGACGGTGCGCTGACCCGCAGTGCCGAGACATACCAGATCAGCGTGCGGCTGCTCGACCTCACACAATACGCAACGCCGGTCTGGAGCGACCGCTTCGAATTCCGCGCCGATGAATTGCACAAGCTCGATGAAGTGGTGACGGCCAAAATCGTCGCGCGCATCGATCCCGTGATCCTCTACATCGAGGGGCAGCCGAAGCGGCGCGAGAAATACGGCGCCACAGGTCTGCTGCTGCGCGCGATCCCGCTGTTCTACAGCATGGACAAGGAGAGCTTCGAGGAGGCGGGCCGCCTGATCGAGGAGGCGCTCAAGATCGACCCGGAAAATTCCATGGTGCTCGGCTGGGCCGCGCACTGGCACATGACCCATGTGGGGCAGGCTTGGACCCAGGACGCCGACAAGACGCTAGCGATTGCCGAAGATCTTTGTCTTCGTGCGTTGAAATACGATCCCGAAAATGCCGAGGCGATGGGAATCTACGCGCACACGTGTTCATGGAAGCGGGAGTTCGAGACCGCGCTGCACTGGTTCGATCGAGCGCTGCGGCTCAATCCGAACCTGCCGGTCGTCTGGGCGCTCAGCGCAGTCGCGCACTGCTACATTGGCGACTACGATGGTGCGCTCAAGCGCATGGACCGCTATCGCGAGCTGGCGCCTTTCGATCCGTACTTCGGCTTCTACGAGACAATCGATGCGATCGCGAACCTGATGGCGCGCAACTATGCGACCGCGGTGACGATCGGAACGCGCGTCGCCAAGGCCAACCCCGGCTTCGTCAATGCCTCGAAGCCGTTGATTGCGGCGCTCGGGCATCTCGGCCGCCGCGACGATGCCCAGCCCTACATCGTGAAACTTCTTGAGATGGAGCCGACGTTCACGGTGCGAAGCCACGGCGAGAGTTATCCCTTCGCCAACGACTACGATCGCCTCCACTACATGGACGGGCTGCGCCTCGCCGGCGTGCCCGAGGGCTAGCCCGCGGTCGTTCCGCTCGCATATCGTTTCGGACACGATCCCGCCGCACCTTCGGAGGCGTCCTTGAGCCTTTCGCCCGCGATCATCGCGACGCTTGAAAAAGTCACCACCGCCACCATCACGACGATGCTCCTGAAGAAGGGCATCCGGCATTGCTGGATCAAGGGCGCGATGCCGTTTTCCGGCGGCACCGGCAAACGGCTGGTCGGGCCGGCCTTCACGCTGCGCTTCGTGCCGGTGCGCGAGGATCTGGCGACGCCCGCGAGCTGGGCCTCTCCGATTTCCACGCGTGCCGCCATCGAGGCGATGCCGGCGGGCTGCATCGCGGTCGCCGACGCGATGGGCGTCATCACGGCCGGCATCTTCGGCGACATCCTCTGCATGCGCATGGTCCGGCGCGGCGTCATTGCGTTGATCACCGACGGTGTGGTGCGCGACAAGGCGGGTGTGGTCGCCACCAATCTGCCGGTCTGGTGCCAGGGCACGGCTGCGCCAGCGTCTGTCAATGGCCTCACGTTTGTCGGCTGGCAGGAGCCGATCGCGTGCGGCGGCGTTGCGGTGTTTCCCGATGACGTGATCGTGGTGGACGACGATGGCGCGGTACTGATCCCGAAGGATCTCGTCGATTTCGTCGCTGCGGAAGGCGAGGAGCACGAACGCTACGAGACCTGGGTGGTGAGCGAGGTCGAGCGCGGCGTTCCGCTTCCCGGCCTTTATCCGCCGAACGACGAGGCCAAGGCGCGCTACGAGGCGTGGAAGAAGAAATAGATGTTCTTCTTCCTCGCGAAGATCCTCGGGTTTTTCGCGCTGCCGTCAAACATTCTGATCTCGATTGGTCTTCTTGGTGTCGCGTTGATGGTGACGCGTTTCGCGCGGGCAGGGCGCAGGCTCGCGGTCGCGGCGCTGATTCTGATCGCGATCGCCGGTTACCTGCCGCTCGGCAATGCGCTGATCCTTCCGCTGGAGGATCGCTTCCCGCAGTGGGACGCCGCGCGCGGTGCACCGGCCGGCATCATCTCCATCGGCGGCGCGCTCGAAACCGTGGTGGCCTCTGAGCGCCATCAGGTCGCGCTGAACGAGGCGGCCGAGCGCGTCACCGCGATCGCGGAGCTTGCGCGCCGCTATCCGGATGCGCGCATCGTGTTCACCGGCGGTTCGGGCAACCTGATCTACGACGCAGGCAGCGAGGCCGAGCTTGCCGGCCGCCTGTTCGAGAGCTTCGGCATCGCCAAGGAGCGCATCGTTCTCGAAGATCGATCGCGCGACACCGCCGAGAACGCGCGCTTCACCAAAGAGCTGGTCCAGCCGAAGCCCAGCGAACGCTGGCTGATCGTCACGTCGGCCTATCACATGCCGCGCACGATGGGCGTCTTCCGCGCGGCCGGCTTTTCGGCCGAGGCCTATCCAGTCGACTACCGCACGCGGGGCGCTTCGGACCTGCTGCGGCCGTTCAACAATCTCGGCGACGGTCTTCGCCGCACCGACACGGCCGCGCGTGAATGGATCGGGCTGTTGATCTATCGGCTGACCGGACGGACCGCGGACCTGTTCCCGTCCCCTTGAGCCGGGCATTGTGAGCGCGCGCGCCAGCCTATAGCTTCGCCTCGGCAATTCATGGGCGTGCGATGGCTGACACCTCCTTCGACATCATCATCATCGGCTCCGGTCCGGGCGGCTACGTCACGGCAATCCGTGCCGCGCAACTCGGCTTCAAGGTCGCGATGGTCGAGCGCGACTATCTCGGCGGCATCTGCCTGAACTGGGGCTGCATCCCGACCAAGGCGCTGCTGCGCTCTGCGGAAATCTTCCACTACATGCAGCACGCCAAGGACTACGGATTGTCGGTCAAGGATGTGAGCTTCGATCCGGCCGCGGTGGTGAAGCGCTCGCGCGGCGTATCGAAGCGCTTGTCCGATGGCGTCGGGTTCCTGATGAAGAAGAACAAGGTGCAGGTGATCTGGGGCGAAGCGGTGATCGACGCGCCCGGCAAGATCACCGTGAAGGCCTCAAAGAGCGAAGGCCCGAAGGGCGCGCTTGGTGCCGGCAGCTATCAGGCCAAGCACATCATCATCGCGACCGGCGCGCGGCCGCGCGTGCTGCCCGGCATCGAGCCGGACAAGAAGCTGGTGTGGACCTATTTCGAGGCGATGGTCCCGGACAAGATGCCGAAGTCACTGCTGGTCGTCGGTTCCGGCGCGATCGGCGTCGAGTTCGCGTCGTTCTACCGCACGATGGGCGCGGACGTGACCATCGTCGAGGTGTTGCCGCAGATCCTCCCCGTCGAGGATGCCGAGATCGCGACCTTCGCGCGCAAGAGCTTCGAGAAGCAGGGCATCAAGATCCTGACCGGCGCCAAGGTGACCAAGCTCGACCGCAAGGCCGACAGCGTCACGGCGACCATCGATGACGGCAAGGGGGCTACCCAACAGCTCACCGTCGATCGCGTCATCTCGGCGGTCGGCGTCACCGGCAACATCGAGAACCTCGGGCTGGAGAAGCTCGGCGTGAAGACCGAGCGCGGCACCATCGTGATCGACGGTCTGTGCAAGACCAATGTGCCGGGCATCTACGCGATCGGCGATGTCGCCGGTCCGCCGATGCTCGCGCACAAGGCCGAGCACGAGGGCGTCATCTGCGTCGAGGCAATCAAGGGCATGCACCCGCACGCGATGGACAAGATGCTGATCCCGGGCTGCACCTACTGCAATCCGCAGGTCGCCTCGGTCGGTCTCACCGAAGCCGCCGCGAAAGCGAAGAACATCGACGTCCGCGTCGGCCGCTTCCCGTTCGTCGGCAACGGTAAGGCGATTGCGCTCGGCGAGGATCAGGGACTCGTCAAGGTGATCTTCGACAAGAAGACCGGCCAGCTGCTCGGCGCCCATATGGTCGGCGCGGAAGTCACCGAGCTGATTCAGGGCTATGTCGTCGCGATGAACCTCGAGACCACCGAGGAAGAGCTGATGCACACGATCTTCCCGCACCCGACTCTCTCGGAGATGATGAAGGAAGCGGTGCTCGACGCTTATGGGCGCGTGCTCAACATGTGAGCGGCCGCAGCGTAAGGTTGGCCTCGGCGCGCATGGCTGGGATTCCATTTTTGCAGCGCACTCCGAAAGCGCCTGTGCCGCAAGCCTTTCCAACGCTTCATGAATTTTAGGCAATGTTAATTCACGCGCAGTTGAGCAGCGCGTGACTCCACTTCGGATTACAGCGCGCGCATGGGCGACAAGAACAATCGAAAGGACTGACCCATGCGTTCGATCTTCACGCGCCTCGCTTTCGCCGGCCTCGCCGGCGCCCTTGCGGTAGGCGCTGCCGCTCCGGCCTCGGCTGCGGCTCACCACAAGCGTGCCCCCGTCCAGGAAGGCTTCATCGACCAGCCGGTCGCCGGGCGTCCCGACCAGCCGAACACAAATAACGTCTGGCGCATGCAGAACGACTGCGTCAGCGATGAGGGCTTCGGGCGCTATTCCTCCTGCGACGGCGGCGGCGGCAACTAAAGCCGCGGGCAATCCCCCTGAAGGAATGAGTGCCGTTATGTTGCGTTGCAACCAAGCGGCAGAGCACAGGTGAAACCAACGCGAGCCCGGGGCGGCTTGAGTTCGAGATGACCTCCCGACCTCAACTGCTGTCCCGGATATAGCGACTGTTGTCACAGCTAAGGAAGGCGGCCCTCAGCGTCGCCTTCCTTTCATTTTTGTGTGGCGTCGCTGCCAGAATTTCTGTGGCGTGGTTGCAACAGATTAACATGATTTCGAATCAGGTGGCCGCAGCGGATCGAAGTGCCGCGATTTGGCCATACAAGTCCACGAGACCAAGGGGGTAACGCCACGCGAGCGACGGCGGCACCGGTCCATGACCGTTGCGCCCGAGCAACAAGCGCGGCTCAGTCGATCGTTTCGAGTGAGTAGGGCCGGGGGGCCCCAAAGGTCGATGGACGCCAAGACAAGTCTCAAAGCGCGCCTGCCGAGCCGGCACGTGACGGAAGGCCCCGCGCGGGCGCCGCACCGCTCGTATTATTACGCGATGGGTCTGACCACCGAGCAGATCCACCAGCCATTTGTCGGCGTCGCCAGCTGCTGGAACGAGGCCGCCCCCTGCAATATCTCCCTGATGCGCCAGGCGCAGGCGGTGAAAAAGGGCGTCGCGGCCGCGCAGGGCACACCGCGCGAATTCTGCACGATCACGGTTACCGACGGCATCGCCATGGGCCATGCCGGCATGCGCGCTTCGTTGCCGTCGCGCGAAGCGATCGCCGATACGGTTGAACTGACCATGCGCGGCCACGGCTATGACGCCCTGGTCGGGCTTGCCGGCTGCGACAAGTCTCTCCCTGGCATGATGATGGCGATGGTTCGGCTGAACGTGCCGTCCATCTTCATCTATGGCGGCTCGATCCTGCCCGGCAATTTCCGGGGGCAGGTCGTCACCGTGCAGGACATGTTCGAGGCGGTGGGCAGGCATTCTGTCGGCGACATGTCGGATGAGGATCTCGACGAACTGGAGCAGGTGGCCTGCCCCTCGGCGGGAGCCTGCGGCGCGCAATTTACGGCCAACACCATGGCGACCGTTTCGGAGGCCATCGGGCTTGCACTGCCGTACTCGGCCGGCGCACCCGCGCCATACGAGATTCGCGACCGGTTCTGCATGGCGGCAGGCGAGCAGATCATGGATCTGATCAAATTGAATTTGCGCCCCCGCGACATCGTCACTCGCAAGGCGCTGGAAAATGCTGCCGCCACGGTCGCGGCCTCCGGCGGATCGACCAATGCGGCGTTGCATCTGCCGGCGATCGCTCACGAGTGCGGGATCGACTTCACGCTGTTCGATGTGGCGGAGGTCTTCAAAAAGACACCGTATATCGCCGATTTGAAACCAGGCGGCCGTTATGTCGCCAAAGACATGTTCGAGGTAGGGGGCATACCGCTTCTGATGAAAACCCTGCTCGACAACGGTTTCCTGCACGGCGAGTGCATGACCGTCACGGGCCGTACCATCGCCGAGAACCTGAAGTCCGTGAAGTGGAACCCAAACCAGGACGTCGTTCGTCCAGCCGACAAGCCGATTACCGTCACCGGCGGTGTCGTCGGCCTCAAGGGGAATCTGGCACCCGAGGGGGCGATCGTGAAGGTCGCCGGCCTGAAGACGCTGAAGTTCACCGGCCCGGCACGCTGTTTCGATGGCGAGGAAGCCTGTTTCGAGGCGGTCAAGACGCGGTCCTACAAGGAAGGCGATGTGTTCGTCATTCGCTACGAGGGTCCGCGCGGCGGCCCTGGTATGCGGGAGATGCTTTCGACCACAGCGGCTCTCACCGGTCAGGGCACGGGCGGCAAGGTCGCGCTGATTACGGATGGCCGATTCTCCGGTGCGACGCGCGGCTTCTGCATTGGCCATGTTGGCCCGGAGGCTGCGATCGGCGGACCGATCGCGCATCTGCGCGACGGCGACATCATCACGATCGACGCGGTCAACGGCACCATCGATGTCGACCTCACCGAAGCGCAATTCGCTGAACGCCGCAAAGAGTGGAAGCCCCGCGAGAACGATGCTTCGTCGGGTTATCTCTGGAAATACGCCCAGCAGGTCGGTCCCGCCGTCAATGGCGCTGTGACCCATCCGGGCGGCAAGGCCGAAAAGATCAGCTATGCGGACGCATAATCGCATCGCGATACTGACGGCGCTCGGACTTCTGTCCGGGTTCTCGCCCGCGTTAGCCTTCGACGGCACGACGCAGCCGTCGAGCGAGTTTACGGTCACGCCCGCGCCTGCGGTCGGGCCGGGCCTCGCGTCGACGACGAGCCGTCCAGTCGACGTGACGCCACGCCCGCCGGCGGCGATCCCGCGACCCGTGGCGATTGCGCCTGTCGCAATGCCGACCACCACGCTGCCGCGCCCGACCGGGCCGGTTCCGGCGCTCATCTCGCCGTCGCCGTCCGCCCTCGACCGGCCGCTGCCCCCGCCGACCGCCTTCGCTGCGCCCTCGTTGCCGGCGACGCCGTTCGAGGCATTTCGCTCCGGCGCCCGCGCGCTGCGCGACGGTCAGCGCGAAAAGGCCGTGGTCTCGCTCGCCTACGCGGCCGATCAGGGAATCGTTGCTGCGCAGTGGAAGCTCGGCCGCATGTTTGCTGAGGGGCAGGGCGTGCCCCGTTCCGATATCAAGGCCTTCGACTACTTCAGTCGCATCGCCGACAACCATGCCGACGACAATCCGGCGACGCCGCAGGCGCGTTACGTCGTCGAATGCCTTTGTGGCGCTCGGCAACTACTACGCGACCGGTATTCCGGACTCGGACGTGAAGGCCGATATCGGCCGCGCACGCCACATGTACGGCTATGCGGCGTTGTATTTCGGGGATGCCGATGGACAGTACCAGCTCGCGCGCATGATGCTGGAAGCCAGCGGGCCGTTCCACGATCCCAAACAGGCCGCGCGCTGGCTCTATTCGGCCGCCAACAAAGGCCAGTATCAGGCGCAGGCGCTGCTCGGCCGCATGATGTTCAACGGCGAAGCCGGCTTGGCGCACCAGCCCGCGCGCGGGCTGATGTGGCTGACGCTCGCGCGTTCCAACGCGACGCCGTCCGAAACATGGATCGCGGACCTTTACGACAGGGCCGTGAAGCAGGCGACCGACGAGGAACGTGCACTCGCGGGCGATTTCCTGATGCGCTGGATGAACGCCAAGCGCGACTGATTTTCCGATCAACTGCCGGGTGCTGAAAGGTCCAGTTCGATCCAGACCGGGACGTGGTCGGACGGCTTCTCCCAGGCGCGCACATGCTTGTCGATGCCGGCGGTGACCAGCCGGTCGGCCGCCTGCGGCGAGAGCAGCAGGTGGTCGATGCGGATGCCGTTGTTCTTCTGCCAGGCGCCAGCCTGATAATCCCAGAACGAGTAGATCCCGCCTGCATCCGTCGTCGCCCGGATCGCGTCAGTCAGCCCGAGATTGACGAGCGCGCGGAAGCTCGCGCGCGTCTGCGGAAGGAACAGCGCATCGTTCACCCAGAGTTCCGGATTGAGCACGTCCTGCTCGGCCGGAATCACGTTGTAGTCGCCGGCCAGGACCAAAGCCTCCTCGAACCCAAGCCTTTCGCGCGCATAGTCCGAAAGCCGCTTCATCCATTTGAGTTTGTAGGGGTATTTGTCCGTATTCGGTGGGTTGCCGTTAGGCAGGTAGATGGAGGCCACGCGCAGCGCGCCGGACGGGGTCGAAACCACCGCCTCGAGAAAGCGCGCATGATCGTCGTCCGGATCGCCCGGCAGGCGTGGCGTCACCTCGTCGAACGGCATCTTCGATAGAATCGCGACGCCGTTGAAGGTCTTCTGGCCGTGGATCGCGACGTTGTAGCCGAGCGCCTCGAACGGCTCGCGCGGGAAACTGTCGTCCTGCGTCTTGGTCTCCTGCAAGCACACGATGTCGGGCTGGCGCTCGCGCAACCAGGCGGACAGGTTCTCGACACGCTGCTTGATCGAATTGACGTTCCAGGTGGCGATCCGCATGGGCAAGTCCGGTTTCAGGGCGTTCACCATGCCCGAATTCAAGGCTGCGGATGGACCCGAAATCGGGTGCGACAATGTTATACACCTTAACTCAAATATGTTAGTTGTCCGCGACTTGGCAGGGCGCAGAATCCCCGCCGGGCAGGCGTAAATCGCCTTCGGGGCTGAGGGAAACAGAGGGGGTCACGGGCGTCAATGCGCCCGGACCTGAGCATCTTGAACAAGCGACAAACCTTGACCGTCGTGGTCGTGCTTGCCGTTGCAGTATCCGCCGCGGCCTGGAAGTGGAATTTGCCGAGCCTTTGGTCCCCGCAGGGCGCGGTCGCGCAGGCGCCCACGCCACCGCGGCTCATCCCGATCGAAGTCGCAACGGCGATCAAGCGCGACACGCCGGTCCTGATCGAAGCGCTGGGCACCGTGACGCCGATCGCGAGCGTGGCGATCAAGCCGCGCCTGGACAGCGAGATCACCGAGGTCCACTTCGCCGACGGCGCACGCGTGAAGCAAGGCGACGTCCTCATCACCCTCGATGGGCGCGCCCTGGAGGCGCAGATCCTGCAGGCGCAAGGCAATACCGCGCGCGATCAGGCGCAGCTCGACGGCGCCGAACGCGACCTCAAGCGCTATACTGAACTGGTCGCCAAGAGCGCGACACCGGTCACCAACCTCGACAATGCCAAGACGCAAGCCGCGGTGTTTGCCGCCGCGCTCAAGGCGGACGAGGCGCTGCTGCGCAATCTGCAGGTCCAGCTCAGCTACTGCACCATCACGGCGCCGATCTCGGGGCGCATCAGTGCGGCATCGGTCAAGGTTGGCAACTTCGTGCGCTCGGCCGACGTGACGCCGATCGCAACCATCATCCAGACCGCGCCGGTCTACGTCACCTTCCCGACGCCGCAGGCCGCATTGCCCGGATTGCGCGACGCAATGGCCGAAGGAGCGCCCTCGGTCGAGGCGTTCGTTCCGGGTGACAGCAAGAGCGCGCTCGGGCGCGTCGCGATGATCGACAATACGGTCGACTCCTCGACCGGCATGGTGAGCGTGCGCGCTACGATGCCGAACGAGAACGAGGTGCTCTGGCCTGGCACACTGGTGAATGCGAAGCTCACGCTGCGACAGGAACAAGCGGTGATCATTCCGTCGGCTGCGATCCAGACCGGACAACGCGGCACATACGTCTATGTCATCGCGAACGACACGGCAGCGGTGCAGCCCGTCAAGGTGGCGCGCACGCTCGGCAAGGAAACTGTTCTGGAATCGGGGCTGGCGGGCGGAGAGCAGGTCGTGACCGACGGGCATCTCCAGCTTGTCGCCGGCGCGAAGGTCGTGATCCGAAGCGGAAAGGCTGGAAGCTGACATGAACCTCTCCGAGGCGTGTATCCGCCGGCCGGTGATGACGACGCTCATCACGGCCTCGCTGATCGTGTTCGGTGTCTTCGCTTACCGCCTGCTCGCGGTCTCTGCCCTTCCGGCCGTCGACTTTCCGACCATCTCGATCACCGCGACCCTGCCGGGCGCGAGTCCCGAGACGATGGCGGCCTCGGTTGCCGCACCGATCGAGCGTCAGCTTTCCACCATCGCCGGCATCAGCGCGCTGACCTCGACCTCCGCGCTCGGCACCACCACCATCACGGTGCAGTTCGATCTCAATCGCAACATCGACGGCGCGGCGCTCGACGTTCAGACCGCACTGACGGTGGCGGCGCGGCGGCTTCCGGTCGAGATGACCACCCCGCCGTTCTTCCGCAAAGTGAATCCGGGCGATTTCCCGGTGATGTTCATCAGCCTCAATTCGCCGACGCTGCCGATGTCGACCGTCGACGAGTACGGGCAGATCGTGCTGGCCCAGCAGATCTCGCAGCTTCCGGGCGTGGCGCAGGTGCTGGTCTATGGCGGGCAGAAGTTCGCCGTACGTGTCCAGGCCGATCCTGAAGCAGCCGCGGCGCGTAACATCTCACTCGATGACATCCGCAACGTACTGGCACGCACCAATTCCAATACGCCGGTTGGCACCATCGCGGGCCTCGACCGCGATGTGACCCTGATGGCGAGCGGCGCGATCAGCAAAGCCGAAGATTACCGCAAGCTGGTCGTCGCCTTCCGCAATGGCATCCCGGTCAAGCTCGAAGAGATCGCGAACGTCATCAATGCGGTCGAGAACAACCGCATCGCCAGCTTCTTCAATGACAACCGCGCTGTCGTGCTCGCGATCCAGCGCCAGCCGGACGCCAACACCGTGGCGGTCGTCGACTCGGTGAAAGACCGCATCCCACAATATCGCTCGCAGATTCCGGCTTCGATCAACATGCAGGTGTTGAACGACCGCTCGATCTCGATCCGGGAATCGGTCGCCGACGTGCAGGAAACCCTGCTGATCGCGATTGGCCTCGTCATCCTGGTGATCTTCCTGTTCCTGCGCACGGTGTCGGCGACGATCATTCCGGCGCTCGCCGTCCCGATCTCGATTATCGCGACCTGCGCGGTGATGTACGCCTTCAATTTCTCGATCAACAACATGACGCTGCTGGCGCTCACGCTGTCGGTCGGCTTCGTGGTCGACGACGCGATCGTGATGCTGGAAAACATCGTGCGCCACATCGAGGGCGGGATGCGCCCGTTCGAGGCCGCGCTGAAGGGCTCGCGCGAGATCGGCTTCACCATCATCTCGATCACCTTCTCGTTGATCGCGGTGTTCATCCCGGTCCTGCTGATGGGCGGCATGGTCGGGCGCGTGTTCCGCGAGTTCGCCGTGACCATTTCAGTTGCGATCATCGTGTCGGGATTCGTCTCGCTGACGCTGACGCCGATGTTGTGCGCGCGCGTGCTTCGCACCCACCACGAAGGCGAAAAGCAAAACGTCGTGCTGCGCCTGTTCGAGTGGATGTTCAATTCGTGGCTCAAGGGCTACGAGACGACCCTCGACGTCGTCCTCAAGTACAAGTTCATCACGATGCTTGTCACGCTCGCCACGATGGCGGGCACGGTCTACCTCTATGTCATGATCCCGAAGGGCTTCTTCCCAATCCGAGGATACCGGCTTCATCTCGGCAAAGGTCGAAGCCCCCTCCGACATCTCGTTCCGCGCCATGCAGGACCGCCAGCGCGAGATCGCCAACATCATCAGGGCCGATCGCGCGGTCGATTACATCAACTCCACCGTCGGCGTCGGCGGGCCGAACTCGACCAACAATACCGGCAGTATTTTCGTCGCACTGAAGCCGAAAAAGGATCGGGGCGCGGGCGGCGAGGCGGGCGAAGTCGTTCAGCGGCTCCGTGCTGCCGCGAACAGCGTCACCGGCATGACGACCTATTTCCGTCAGATCCAGAACATCAACCTTGGCGGACGCATCTCGAAGGGCGAGTTCCAGTACACGATGCAGTCGAGCGAAAGCGACTTGCTCTATCGCGTGTCCGACGAGATGCTCACGAAGGTCAAGACGATCTCGGGCCTGCGCGACGTCAACAGCGATCTCTACATCAAAAACCCGCAGATCATTATCGACATCGATCGCGAGAAGGCGGCGCTCTACGGCATCTCGGTCGATCAGATTCGTCAGGAGCTCTACAACGCCTTCGGCGCCCGCCAAGTCGCCACCATCTACACCCCGATCAACGACTACCAGATCATCCTGGAGACCCGGCCGGAATTCCAGAACGACACCACGGGCCTGTCGAAGATCTATCTCAAGACCAACCTTGGCAACGCGGCACCCGGCGCGACCAATGCGCCGATCGGCGGGGGCATTCTCGGCAGCGCCTCACCGAGCGGTATGGCCGTTCCGCTCAGCGCGGTGACCAAGCTCGTGCCGGCGGTCGGTCCGCTGCAGGTGAACCACCAGGGTCAGCAGCCTTCGGTGACGATCTCGTTCAACCTCGCGCCCGGCTATTCGCTCGGCGCGGCTGTCGACCAGATCCGCGCGATCGAGCGCGACTCCAACCTGCCGCTCTCGATCCTCACCGGCTTCCAGGGCAACGCGCAGGTGTTCCAGGAGTCGCTGAAAGGGCAGGGCGTGCTGGTGCTCGCCGCGGTATTCGCCGCGTTCGTGGTGCTGGGCATCCTGTACGAGAGCTTCATTCACCCGATCACGATTATTTCCGGCCTGCCCTCTGCCGGCGTCGGCGCGCTGCTGGTGCTGCTGCTGTTCCGCATGGATCTCTCGGTGATCGCGATGATCGGCATCGTGATGCTGGTCGGCATCGTGAAGAAGAACGCCATCATGATGATCGACTTCGCGCTCGAACGCCGCCGTGTCGGCATCGGCGCGGAGGCGGCGATCCGCGAGGCGTGCCTGTTGCGCTTCCGTCCGATCATGATGACGACCTTCGCGGCGATCTTCGGCGCGCTGCCGATCGCGCTTGGCACCGGTGCGGGCGCGGAGCTGCGTCAGCCGCTCGGCATCGCCGTGGTCGGCGGGCTGTGCGTGTCGCAGCTGCTCACGCTCTTCATCACGCCGGTCGTGTATCTCTATCTCGATCGCATCGACCGCATCCTGAAGCGGCGACTCGAACCGCAACTCCAGGAGGTCGAGGCGCACCCGCAGCCGACGGCCGTCGCGGCGGAGTAGGACCGTCGGAGCGTTCCGCTTAAGATTGATTGGGCCTGTCCCAACAATCTGCCTGATTGAGATTTATTTGGTGGGGCCGCCCGAAGCGATGGGCGGCAGGTCGGCGTCGCCGACCACGTCTTTCTTGCCCCCCAATTCGCCACCGCTGAGAATAAAGAGCGCGGCTGCCAGGATCACTGCGCCGCCGAGCACGAGACCGAGCCTGCTCGTTCCGTTGTTGTCAGCCATTGTCCCCTCCGCTAATCCGGTTCGACAACGACTTTCGCGCAGCCGCGGTTCCTGCACGGCGGATGGCGATCCGCGTGCGCTTTGATGGCGAAAAGATGAAAACGAATCTGATCAAGGGCGCGACCGGTGAGTGGGAGGTCGTCATTGGCATGGAGGTCCATGCGCAGGTCGCATCGCACGCGAAGCTGTTCTCCGGTGCCTCCACCGAATTCGGCGGTGCACCGAATTCGCATGTGTCTCTGGTCGATGCCGCGATGCCGGGCATGCTCCCGGTCATCAACAAGGAATGCGTGAACCAGGCGGTGCGGACAGGCCTTGGGCTCAAGGCGCAGGTCAACCTGAAATCGGTGTTCGACCGGAAGAACTATTTCTATCCCGACCTGCCACAGGGCTACCAAATCAGCCAGTACAAGCAGCCGATCGTCGGCGAGGGTGAGGTCGTCGTGGACCTGCTGGACGGCGGGAGCGTCAAGGTCGGCATCGAGCGCGTGCACCTCGAACAGGACGCCGGCAAGTCGCTGCACGATCGCCACGCGACGATGTCCTATGTGGACCTCAATCGCTCGGGTGTCGCGCTGATGGAGATCGTGTCGAAACCCGACATCCGCTCGTCCGAGCAGGCGAAGGCGTATGTGACCAAGTTGCGCTCGATTCTGCGCTATCTCGGCACCTGCGATGGCGACATGGAGAACGGCTCGCTGCGTGCGGACGTGAACGTCTCGGTGCGCAAGCCGGGCACGCCGCTCGGCACACGTTGCGAGATCAAGAACATGAACTCGATCAGCTTTATCGGGGATGCGATTGAGCACGAGGCACGGCGCCAGATCGAGATTCTGGAGGAGGGCGGTGCCATCGAGCAGGAGACACGTCTCTACGATCCGGGCAGGCGCGAGACCCGCTCGATGCGCTCCAAGGAGGAAGCGCACGATTATCGCTATTTCCCCGATCCGGATCTGCTGCCGCTCGAGCTGACGCAAGCCGAGGTCGATGCGCTGAACGCGCGGTTGCCGGAATTGCCGGACGAGAAGAAGGCGCGGTTCATGGCAGAAGGGCTTTCCAGCTACGATGCTGGCGTGCTGACGGCCGAGCGCGCGACCGCAGACTTCTTCGAAGGGGTGATGCCGGGCCGCGATTCCAAAATCGCGGCTAACTGGGTCATCAATGAACTGGGCGGGCGCCTGAACAAGGAAGGCCGCGATATCTCTTCCTCGCCGGTTTCGGCGGCCCAACTCGGGACGATTCTCGATCTGATCGCGGAGGGTGTGATCTCAGGCAAGATTGCCAAGGATCTGTTCGAGATCGTGTGGAGCGAGGGCGGCGATCCGCGTGCGATCGTTGCGGCGCGTGGAATGACGCAGGTCACCGATACCGGTGCGATCGAGGAGATCGTGGACGCGATCATGGCAAAAAATGCCGACAAGGTGGCCGACGCCAAGAACAATCCGAAGGCGATCGGCTGGTTCGTCGGTCAGGTCATGAAAGCCTCGGGCGGCAAGGCCAACCCGCAGGCTGTCAACGATCTGCTCAGGGTAAAGCTTGGGCTTTAGCCGGCAGCGCCGGCTTCCCTCAAGGCAGGCAACGCATAACGAAAAACCCCCGGCCTTTTGGGCCGGGGGTTCTGTCGTTGAACCAGCAATGATCAGGCGATCATGGCCAGAAGTTGCGCTGCAGACGGAAGATCGAGGAGAACACGTTCTCGCTCGACGGGGTGTAGTTGCCCGCCGCACGGCCGCCCGAACCTGCGAAGTTGAGCAGGACGGTTGCCGGGTCGTACTTCGTCTCGAGCCGCGAATACATCACTTCGAGGCCGATATCGAACTGCGGCGCCGGGTTCCAGATCGTCCGGATACCGACGTTGATCAGATTGTAGTCCGGGTTGCAGCCAGCAACCGGGCCGGTGGCGAAGTTCGGTGTCGCACCGCCAGCAGTGCGGACCGGACCGACCGGCGAGGAGCAGAAGATCGTGGTTGCGGTGCCATTGAAGTCCACGGCCGTGTAGCTGCCGAAGAAGTCAGTGCGCAACGCCGGCGTCCAGTAGTGCTCGAACGCCGCCGCGATTTCCCAGTACCCCGTCAGCTGGATGCCACTCGCACCAGGTGCACCGGCAGCTGCGGCAGCCGGTCCGATCTGGTTTGCGAAGACGCCATCGAGCGCCCAGGCCGCCGCCACGCGTCCACCGTTGAAGCGCTGGAACGTGTTGGTGGTGCCGACAACCGAGCTTTGGCCCGCATAACCGAGCGTGCCCTGACCGACCGTGCCTTCCACCCAGAACTTGTCACCCTTGTTCCAGGGGATGTTCAGCACGATGCCGCCCATCGCAGCCCAGCCCCATGCATCCGACGGGGCAAGACCCGTGAAGGCACCCGGGCCAGCCGCCACCGGCGGGATCGTGTTGGTGTTGTTGCCGTAGTAGCCACCACGAACCTGGTGCAGGGCGCCCGCGATCTGTGCGGAACCCCAGGCCTGGTCGACGCGCAGCGATCCGACGATGTCCGGAATGCCGTTCGCCGCAGAATCGCCCGTGGTGACCGGGACGAAGTTATACGAGTCAGCCAGTGACGACGGACCCGGATACGCACCGATCGTGAGCGCGTCGGCACCGGCATCCCACACGCCACCGCGGCGCATCGAGCCGTCTTCGATCGACAGCGTGGCCGTGAAGCCGTTGCCGAACGTCGCCGTGTAGGCGGCGAGCAGCGTGCCGGCCGCACCGGTCTGCGAGCTGTTGGACATGTAACCGCAGCCGTAGCAGAACGCACCGCCGAAGAAGTCGAAGTAGGACTGCGACTTGCCGAAGGTGAAGCCTGCGAACTGGATGAACGCACGCTCGGTATAGATTCGGCCTTGCGTGGTTTCACCGGTGGTGGTCTGGAAGCCCGCGCGGGTATAGGCGCGCAGGGTGCCGTATTCGGTCTGCGTGCGTACGTCGAGCGACGTCACCCAGCGAGCACGGAAGGCGCTCTCACGCGTGTCGATCCGGTTGTTCCTGCCGTCGCCGCCAATCACGAACGGGACGTCAGAGTTGCCGGTCTGGAACGCGTATTCGGCGCGAACCCATCCGCCGATCTTGATGCAGGTATCGGTTCCGGGAATGTAGAAGAACCCGGCGCCGTAGATGCTGCAAATCTTCACGTATTCGACCGGTTTGGCCTTAACGGGAAGATCGGCAGCCTGTGCCCCAGCAACCGCAACGAGACCCGCCGCGGAACCGAGGAGAAGGCTTTTCACCATCTTCATCGTGACCTCCAAGTTTGTTAGCCGTGGGAGGGTTCCGAGCTGGGCACCGAAGCGCCCTGGAAGGTCCCCTGAAGTTCCCCGCGAAACCACCCGATTTTCGTTCTCGCCTTGCGGTCTGATCTAAACACCGGACGGGGCGACTTGGGGATGCCCCCCTCCATCGCAGGGTCAACCTTATTCATGGCTCCTGCACACACAACGGAAAAACCTCGGAATCACAGGTTTGGAAGCGCGTTTTCAGGCACCTGTTGCACAAAAAGCACTCGCTTTTTTACGTATTCGGCGACCCCAAAACGGGTCACGCAATCGAGTAATGCTAAGTGAATTATCTCAGTAAAGTCAATATCTTACACCAAACGGCCCAGCCACGACTCCTGATGGCATCCACGTCGCTTCGCGTTTTGAGGGACACGGGCCTCGAGACTACGCAACCGCCGTCTGCGAACGCCGCCAGGCGGCCAACTGCTGGCGCCGACGCGCCGATTCGAGACTCATTCAGCAGCAATGGATTGCGGATCGGGACTGGCGGAGAGGAAGGGATTCGAACCCTTGATACGGCTTTAGACCGTATAACGGTTTAGCAAACCGCCGCCTTCAGCCACTCGGCCACCTCTCCGCTTCGGCGGGTATGCCCGAGCGGCCACACCTTGACAAGGCGCGCTCAGTCGAGCGCTGCGATCAAGCAGCTGCCCGGAATTGCGGAGATGGCGCTGTTTCAGCGTGACTCTTAAGCCAGTCGCGCGCGGCGCGCTGAGCTTGTCCGATTTCGGAGTCCGTCATCTCGGCAGCCAGTTCCCGGCGCATCTGCGCGGCCTGTGCATGTCCGCGCACGGCGGCGATGTTGAACCACTTGTGCGCGGACACAAGGTCAGCCGCACCCGAACGGCCGGACGCATGCATCAGGCCGAGTTCATAGAGCGCTTCGTTGCTTTCAACTCGCACAGAATCGTTGCCGGTGATTTCGCTGCTGGCCATTGTGGCCTCCCTTGTTTCTTTCCCATCGCGCCTCATCCCCATGAGGCGCTTACGTCCCATGTCCGCGGTGTCGTTGAGCGTCGCGAACACCGTCACTATCGGCAGGAGTTTTGAACGCGGCCTTAAATGATGCGATGAATCGAGTATGAAGGATCGTTGTCGGCAGCACGATGCATTGCACTGGAAATGCCTGTGCGGCAGAGGTTTTCAGCGCCGACTGACGAAACGGTAACCGTGCCGGTTCGGGTCCCGCTAACCAGTTGAGAACGTGAACGGGAGATGTGACGCCCCCGCGGACGGCCGCTTCGCCGCCTTTTCTCCGACCAGAATTCTGTGCGACAACGGTGGTGGTGGAAGCCACCGGCATGGAGCGTCGACATGAGAACTGCACTTTGTCTTGCGGCCGCCGCCGCGTTCGCGATCGCCAGCCTGGGAAGCGCGCGCGCAGCCGAACCCAACGGTACCTGGCTCACACAGGCCGGCACCTCGCGCATCAAGATCGCAGATTGCGATGGCGCACTTTGCGGCACGATAGTTTGGCTGAAGGAGCCGAACGACGCGGAGACGGGAAAGCCGAAAGTCGACAAGAATAATTCCGATTCAGCCAAGCGCACCCGGCCGTTGCTCGGTGTGCAGATCGTGCTTGGAATGAAGCCGAATGGCGAAGGCAAATGGGCGGGACAGGTCTATAACGCCGAAGACGGCAAGACCTATTCGGGCAATCTCACTTATACGGGGGGAAGCTCATTGCAGTTGCAGGGCTGTGCCCTCGGAGGCCTCGTGTGCAAGGGACAAACCTGGACACGCGTGAACTGACATCACCCTACTTAAGAAAGTCCTGCAGATAAGGTCGCGGAAGAAGAGGGAGCGCGGCGCGTGATGCGCGCTCCCCGAGCGCGGAATAAAAAAACCCGCGCGGACGGCGCGGGAAAGCGGGCTATTCCATCAGCCGACTTGCGACCGCAGCCGCCAAGCCTGTTTACGAAATCGACCGAGGGCATCGGCGAGAAACTGAGATGTCCGGTATTGCAATCCTTGCTGACCCGTCCGCTTTGCAACGGATGCCGGGACCGCAAGAACCCGGACCGGTTGAGCCGGTCCACACAAAACCGAATCCGTAAAGGATGATCTCGGTTTCGCCGACGCCCTCCGTCGTCGACTAGGGCCGACGTGGCCACCGTAGCAGCTTTGCGCTGTTTGGGTTTCGGCCTCGCCGGCCTTTGCGACGCTGCGTCGACATCACTGTCGATCGCGTCGTTGTCAGGAAGGGAAACTACTTCTTCTTCTTCTTCGCCTTCTTGGCCTTCTTCGCCTTCTTCGCTTTCTTCGCCATATTGCCCTCCAAAGCAATGAGTGAGTGGCGATGTCGTAACGATGCACACCCGAATCGACATGCATCGCGAGTCGATTACTACCGCACCCAATGAAAAACTCCGAATCCCGGGAAGGAAAAGTTCGCGATGACGATCTGCAAGCGCAGAGTTGTTAAGCGTAAGCGCTCGCAGATCACGGGCCACACGTCGTGTCTCGGCGAATACTTTGACGAGACGCGGTGTTTTTCGCGACATAACGAAAGTGCCTGTGGCTCAACGGTTTCTTGATCATCACGATTTTCGATCGCGCGCAGCGCGAAGCGCATGCCGTTTCGTTTTCATGTTGAGCGAGACGGGCGCGACGCGATGAAGAAGAGATTTTCACAGGCCAAAGTTTTTTCTCGGAGCAAGTGTGCAAAACGTCTCCGGAAGATCGAATGCGCGCGAATCAGCGCCAGATGATTCGCTCCTGTGCGGTGGAGTGAGGAAATGAAATAGTCTTTTCGTGAGGGTCCGCGGACTTCTTCGCATTGCGGATATTCTTGCGTGAGACCTTCACGAAAGCTGCCGCGTTGCTCGCCAAGGCTCAAAAGCCGAGCGTGGAAACGTCGCACAGCATGACGAACGCAGCGATCCGCGCGATCACCTCTGGCTCGATGAGCAACGGCGCGTGGCCTTGGTTGGCGACCTCCAGCACGTCGATGTCCAGTCGCCGCTCGCGCATCGCATCGACCGTTGCGACCGAGAGAATGTCGGACTTGCGGCCGTGCACGACCATCATGGGCACGCGTGCGAGTGAATCGAACTGTGTCCAGAGCGGGGGCAGGGGGCGCTCCAGATCGACGTTCTCCAGGGTCTGCGCGAGCTTGGGATCATAGGCGAGCGCGAGGGCACCGTTTTTCTGCCGCCAGGTGTGGCTTGCCTGACGCATCCAGGCTTCGGGCGGAAGGCCCGGAAACTGCGAGTCACCGAGCCGGCGCAGGATGTCCGCGCCTTCCTCGAAGTCGCGCGGAATCGGCAACTTTCCAGCGTAGCCCTTGATGCGCATCAGACCCTGAACATCGATCACGGGACCGATGTCGTTCAGGATCACGCCGGCGATCGCCGCTGGACGGCTTGAGCCGAGCAGCATTGCCAGAATGCCGCCGCGCGACGTTCCGATGAACAGAGCCGGCCCGATTTCGAGTGCGGTAATCACCGAAATCACATCCGCAAGTTCGACCGGGAAGGAATAGTTGTCCGGATTGGGGTCGTAGTCTGATTGGCCGCGGCCGCGGGAATCGATTGTGATGACCAGCCGTGCATCCGAACTGCGCGCCATCGCGGTCGCCAACTCGTGAAAATCCGAGCCATTGCGGGTGAGACCCGGCAGGCAAACGATCGGCAGGCCGCGACCCCGCGCGCCATAGCGTCGAACGTGCAGACGCAGGCCGTCAGCCGCGGTCACGAACTGGCTGGTAAAGCCGGTTTGGACTGAATCTGCTTCTGCGGCGACAGCCTCGGCCATCTCGCTCCCCTGTCAGCAAGCATAGGGGAGAGGTGGGGCTTTGTAATCAGTCCGGGGTGCCTCGGCGCAGATCGGCCTCGATCATGAGCCGGGAGGTGGTCCCGAGCTGGGCACGGTAGACCTGCATGTTCTCCAGGACGCGCTGTACGTAGTTGCGGGTCTCGGAGAACGGGATGCGCTCCACCCAGTCGATCGGATCGACCGCGGGATCACGCGGATCGCCGAATTTCGCGATCCACTGTTTCACGCGCCCGCGGCCCGCATTGTAGGCAACGAACGACAGGATGTAGGAGCCGCGATAGCTTTCCAGCACATCGCCCAGTTCGGCTGCGCCCATCTGCGCATTATAGGACGCATCGGTGAGCATCCGATCGCGATCGAACGGAAAGCCGAACTTCTTCGCGATCATCTTTCCGGTGCCGGGCAGTACCTGCATCAGGCCGAGCGCCTTGGCGCGCGAGACCGCGCGCGAATTGAAGGCGCTTTCCTGGCGGGCAATGGCGAAAACCACGCTCTTGTCGATCGCCGGGCCGACGATCGGGAAATTCGGAATGCCGTTGATCGGGAAGGCGTAGATGTCGAACGAGTAACCGCGATTGAGACCGGCCTTGCCGACCAGAAGCATCGCGCGCGCATCGTTATTCTTGCGCGCGATTTCCGCGACAATGACCAGCGCCCCGGTATCGATCGCCTTGTCGGCGAGGTCGGTCACGAAGGGTACCACCAGTTCGCGTGCGTCGGACGCGTAGAGAAGTTGAACGGCGCGCACGACTTCAAGGTTCATCAGCGCAGCGCGATGCGTAGGTTCCGGCGGGCGGCGCAGGTTCAACTCGCCGAGTCCAAGCTTGGCCCGCGCGATCTGGCCGTAATAGGCGGTGGGGTGCTCGGCGGCGGCCTGATAATGCGAACGCGCCGCGCTGGTGTTGCCGGCCGCTTCCGCCGCACGGCCCTGCCAGTATTCGCCGCGGGCAAGCGTGATCGGGTTGGTGGCGCCTTCTCCCACGCGGGCGAAATGCTGATAGGCCGCTTTCGGATTGTGCGCGAAGCGCAGCGCGATCCAGCCGGCGGTGAATTCGTGCTCGGCCCGTAAATTCTCCTTGGTCGGCGGCAGCGCATCGCGCGCCACCACATAGGCCGCCTGATACTCGCCTTCATCGAGCAGCTCACGCGCGATCAGGCGGCGTTCGATCCACCATTCGTCGAGATTGTGTTGCTGCGAAGCATCGTGCGGGGCCGATTGGATCAGCCGCGCGGCCTCGACCGGCTTATCCTCCCGGCGCAGCAATTGCGCCTTGTGGAAGATATATCCGGCATCGCGGCGCGCGCTTTCCGGCACTGCCTCGAGCAGCGCATGTGCGTTGCCGGATTTCTCCACCACGGCCTTGCGCGCCTTGCCGATCAGCAGATCGCTGCCGCCGAGGAGCTGCGCCATGCGCATGCCGGCATCGGGATCGTCATCGTAGAAGCGGCGGTCCATGCGCGCCTTGTGATCGGCGCGGGTGAGCATGTCTCCGAACGTATCGATCACGGCGCGCTCGACCGCGGGCGAGCATACGTCCTCGCGCCAGGCTGAACGCACGAGTTGGGCGGCGCCTGCCTGGTCGCCCTGTGACAACAACGCGCGGGCGAGCGCGAACTTGCCTTTGGCAGTGGTGGGTTCCGACGAGGCGAAAAACGCGCGCACGGTCTCATTGCCGCGCCGCTCGTCCCACAACGCGCCCTCGGCGCGCTTGCGGATCATGACGGCGTTAGGCCAGCTCGGGTTCTGATTGCTGAACGCTGCGTAGCGGTCGAAGCCCGCATCATTGCCGTCCGAGCGCACGATGGCCCATTCGACCAGTTTGCGCGCCAAGGGATCGCCGATGGACGGCTCCATTGCGGTCGCGGCCGAGGTCTTGCCGCGCGAGACGAGATCGAGCGCCTGCTTGACCAGCGCGACGTCGGCGGGCGGCGTTTTCGGACCTTCTGTCGCGATCAGCGGTGTTGAGGACAACGTGGCGATGCGAGGCGAGGGCGGCGGTGCGGCAATGTCGGCGGGCACCGTAACGGCCGGCACGGGAAGCTTCGCGGGTGCGAAACTCGTGGTCGGCAGGATCTGGATTGGCGACAGCGTAGCTCTCGCCGGCGCAAGCGCTGGAATCGCGGCGACGTCCGGTTTTGAACGCGGCACCGGAACGTGCTTCGTCTCTCGCACAGACTTCTGCGCCACCTCTTTGTGAGGCTGCGCGGCCTTCGGAGTCTTCGCCTTTACCGCCGCCGTTTTCGGCGCGGGTTTGGCGGACTTGGTGCCAGCAGATTTTGCGGGCGAGGGCTTTGCAGGTTTGGCGGCCTTTTCAGCGTCGGCAGTTTTCTCAGCGGACTTGTCGGTCTTAGCGCGCGCGGGCGCGTCAGCGCCGCCGAACGTCAGCGCCGTTGCCAAGGCAAATCCAAGGAGTCGGCGCGGACTGCGCTGAAAATTCATTCCGTTCCTGCGTCAATTTGCGGTCCGTCCAAAACCGCACCCGAGTTCCGTCGGCCCCGCAGTATCATTAAAGAGTGGACCGGGGTGGCCACTGTTTTCAGCCCAATTCCGTTGACGAATTGCTAACCCATGCGGCGCCGATTCCGACCATGCGGACGAACCGCGGCGAAAGCTTGGCGCGAAAGCTGCCTAACGCTCGGGAAAAGCACGCAGAAGGCCTTGGATCGCGTCTGAATTCGGCTTTCGTCGGGCGCGCCGAACCGTTAGTTTCGCGTCCAAAGGCCGCACCGCACGCGGCCCGCCATCGAGGAGCGTGCCATGGGTGCCAGGACGAACTTCAGAGGGTCATTCACCGCCTTGGTCACGCCCTTCAACAACGGATCGGTGGACGAAAAGGGGTTCCGCGACCTGGTTGAATGGCAGATTGCCGAGGGCACGAATGGGCTCGTGCCGGTCGGGACCACCGGCGAGAGCCCGACGCTGTCGCATGACGAGCACAAGAACGTGGTGGAGTGGTGCGTCGATCAGGCCGACGGCCGTGTTCCGGTGGTGGCGGGTGCGGGCTCGAACTCGACCCGCGAAGCGATCGAGCTGTCGCAGCATGCCGAAAAGGCCGGCGCCGACGCCGTGCTGGTGGTGACCCCTTACTATAACAAGCCGACCCAGGAAGGGCTCTACCAGCACTACAAGGCGATCAACGATGCCATCGGCATCCCGATCATTATCTACAACATTCCGCCGCGTTCGGTGATCGACATGTCGGTCGAGACCATGCAGCAACTCTATGAACTGAAGAACATCGCAGGCGTGAAGGACGCAACGGCCAGCATGGCTCGCGTATCGCAACAGCGCGCGGCCTGCGGGCCGGACTTCAACCAGCTTTCCGGCGAGGACATCACCGCGCTCGGCTTCAACGCGCACGGCGGTCATGGCTGCATCTCGGTAACCTCGAATGTCGCGCCACGGCTTTGTTCGGAGTTTCAGGCGGCCTGCGGTCGCGGCGATTATGCAGCCGCGCTGAAGATTCACGACAAGCTCGCGCCCTTGCATCAGAACCTGTTCATCGAGACGAGTCCCGCCCCGGTGAAGTACGCCATGTCGCTGATCGGCAAGTGCACCGAGACGGTGCGCCTGCCGATGGTCCCGGCGACCGAAAAGGCTCGCGCCGCGGTGCGCGAGGCGATGGTGCATGCTGGCCTGATCAACTGAAATTCAGGGCGGCGCGGCCCGACATTTGTCCGTTCCGGGCGGCAACAGGATGGCGTCGGGACGTCTTGCCCGATTGGGACGGGGTCACTAAACAGCACGCGCGCTCGCGGGTCGGTTCGATCGGCAGGCGTAGTCGCTCGATTTGGAAGGTTTGGCGAAATGGCTCGAACAGGATTGGCGCGGTGGATAGCGACGGGATCCCTGGTCCTTCTCGGCACCTTGTGCTGCGGCGCAGGCTGGGCGCAGGAGAGGGCGGCGGGATGGTCTGTCGATATGACCAAGCCGAAGCAGGCGATCATGAGCTACGTCGCTGAGCCCAACACGCCCCGCGTTCTCATCATCGCCTGCCTGCGCGACACCGATGAATTCGGCATGTATTCGACCGGTCTGATGGAAGGCGTGAAGCCGCATGGCGGCATTCTGACCATGCAACTCACCACCGGGAGCATGAAATACACGGTGCGTGGCGAGCCCGGAATCGACAACGAGAGCAAACAGCCGGCATTCGCGTATGAGACCAACATCGACTCGCGAGCCCTCAGTCTGGTGCGGACGGAGCTTATGCCGTTGCTCACCAGCAAGGGGCCCTTGACTGTGAAGATCGACAAGAACGAGCGCAACGTACCGCTCACCGGTATCGCGGAGCCGTTGAAGAAATTCTCCGCTGTCTGTTTCGGCCGCTAGGAGACGCGATGGCGGCAAAACCTGAGTCACGTTTCAAGGTCGTTGCCGAGAACCGCAAGGCCCGTTTCAACTACGAGATTGGCGAAAAATTTGAGGCTGGCATCGCGCTCACCGGCAGCGAGGTAAAATCGCTCCGTTCCGGCAAGGCGGCGATTGCGGAATCGTATGCGGACACGCGCGGCGGCGAACTCTGGCTGATCAATTCCAACATTGTTGAATACCTGCAGGCGGGGCGGTTCAATCACGCGCCCAAGCGCGCACGCAAACTGCTGCTTCACAAGCGCCAGATCAGCAAGCTGATCGGCGCGGTCGAGCGCGAGGGCATGACGCTCGTGCCGCTCAAGCTCTATTTCAACGACAAGGGTCGCGCGAAGGTCGAACTCGCGCTCGCCAAAGGCAAGAAGCTGCACGACAAGCGCGAAACCGAAAAGAAGCGTGACTGGGCGCGCGAGAAGGGCCGGCTCCTGCGCGCGAAGGGCTGATCCGGACGCAGGCTCTCACGAACTCGTGACCCGCGCGCCCGCGCCCGCCGCAACCGTCCGCATTTCGCCGCGTACCTCGTCTCGTCATCGCCGGGGGCGACATCGATTTCCCCGGTCCAACACAGAGACGGGAGATCCTATGCAAACCAAAATGCTCGCGCTCGCGGGCGCGCTGATTGCGTCGTTTGCTGCAACGCACTCCGCCACCGCTGCCTCCATCATCGGCCTGGTCGACGGCAAGACACTGATCTGGGTCGATCCGGCCACCCGTAAGGTCACCGGCAAGGCCGACATCACCGGCGCGGCGAACGTCGTCGGCATCGACGTGCGTCCGTCCGACGGCATGCTCTACGCGGTGAGCGCGGACGGCGGCATCTACACGCTCGACGCCAAGACCGGCGCGGCCACGATGAAGAGCAAGCTGTCCGAGACGCTGAAGTCCGGCGTCACCGTGACGGTCGATTTCAACCCCGTTGCGGATCGCCTGCGCGTGATCACCTCGGACGGCACGAACCTTCGCGTCAACGTCGATGACGGCAAGGCGACTGTCGACGGTGCGCTGAAATTCAAGGAGGGCGACGCGCAGGCTGGCAAGACACCCAAGGTGATCGCCGGCGCTTACACGAACTCGGCCAATCCGAAGCCTGCCGCGACCGCGCTCTACGATATCGATGAAGCCGGCCACCTGCTCAGCCAGGCGCCGCCGAATGA
Source organism: uncultured Alphaproteobacteria bacterium (assembly GCA_963757565.1). Lineage (GTDB taxonomy): Bacteria > Pseudomonadota > Alphaproteobacteria > Rhizobiales > Xanthobacteraceae > PALSA-894. Next base: position 1,898,423 of record CAVWSB010000011.1, on the reverse strand, counting down.
TGGCGTGCTCAACACCATCGGGATGCTCGGCGTGAAGATCGACGGACCTGCCGCGTTCAACATCGTCAACAAGGGCGAGGAAAACGCTGCGTGGCTGGTGACCGGTGGAATGCTCTATTCGGTCGACCTGAAGACCGGGAAGGCGGCTGAGGCCGGGAAACTCGAAGGCGTGACCGGCAAACTGACGGATATCGCCTGGATCGACTGAGGTGTGACCGGGCCGTTCAAGGTGTCCCCCCGCAAGGTTGGACGGCTCGCTCATCCGGCGGCCCGCTGCGCCCCACGCAGCGGGCCGTTGTGTTTCAACGGATGACCTGTAACGCTCGCGTCAGGCCATTGCCTTTTTGAAGTTCTCCGCTGCCTTGTCCCAGTTCACCGTGTTCCACCAGGCCTTGAGATAGTCCGGCCGGCGGTTCTGGTACTTCAGGTAATAGGCGTGCTCCCAGACATCGACACCGATGATCGGCTTCGCGCCGATCGCGACCGGCGTGTCCTGATTTGCAGTCGAAACGATCTCGAGTTTTTTGTCCTTGTTGACGACGAGCCACGCCCAGCCCGACCCGAAACGGCCAACGCCCGCCGCGCTCAGCTTGTCCTTGAACTCCTCCACATCCTTCCACGATCCGCCGATCGCGGACTTGAGTTCGCCCGGCGCATCCGTAGCGCCGCCCGGCGTCATCAGGTCCCAGAAGAACGTGTGATTCCAGTGGCCACCAAGGTTGTTTTTTACAGCCTGCTGGATGGTGAGCGGAATATAGGCCGGATCGGTCAACGTCTTCTCGATCGGGGTGGTGCCAAGTTCGGGCACCTGCTTGGCGAAATTGTTGCAGGCAGCGACGTACGCCGCGTGATGCTTGTCGTGGTGGATCGTCATGGTTTGCGCGTCGATGTGCGGCTCAAGCGCGTCGAAGGCGTAACCGAGCGGGGGCAGTTTGAACGGGCCGTCGGGCGCCGCCTGGGCGAATGCGGGTGTGCGGAGAAGTCCGCCCGCCGCCGCAAATGCGGCCGTGCCGACAAGAAGCCGCAGGCTTTCGCGTCTGTTCATGAGGTTCGTCCTTTGTGATCTAAAGTCAGGCGCAAGCGTCGGGATGCGTAACTGCCGTCGGCCGCCCGTGGGGCTAGAACGCATGGTTCCGGCGGTCGTTTCATGGCCAAGCCGTGAACTGTCGCACACTACTTCATCTGTTGCTTTTGAATAGGGGTGCAACTTCACGAAATCGTTAGGATTCACGCGTTTGCCAGGGACGGATGTGCGCAACCGAAGGCGCCCCGTATCAAGCTCGTTACAGCGGGCTGCACGTGTCCAGATAGGCGCGGACGTCGCGAAACACCGCGCGGAACATGTCGGTCGTCAGCACCCCGGTATTCGTGTTGTAGCGCGAGCAATGATAGCTATCGAACAGGGCCAGTTTTCCGACATCGTGTCTTGAGCCGTGCCCAAACGGCGCCGCGGCGAGACGTTGGCCGAGCGCGCGCAGGGTCGACTCGTGCGAGATGCGACCGAGCATCACAATCGCGCGCAGCTTCGGCATGACGGGAATGCGCTTCGCCAGATATGCCTCGCGGCATGTCCTGATCTCGGCCGGCGTCGGTTTGTTTTCCGGCGGCACGCAATGCACCGCGTTGGTGATGCGCGCATCGACCAAGGTCAGGCCATCGTCAGGGCGCGCATCGAAGGTGCCGCGCGAGAAGCCGTATTCGGCAAGCGTGGCGTAGAGCAGGTCGCCCGCGTAGTCGCCGGTGAACGGTCGCCCGGTCCGGTTTGCTCCGCGCAGGCCGGGCGCAAGACCGACGATCAGAAGCCGTGCGTCGAGTGGCCCGAACGAATGAACCGGCGCGTTGAACCAGTCCGGCTCCTTGGCGCGCCATTGCTCACGGAACGCGACAAGGCGCGGGCAAAGCGGGCAGTCACGCGGCGGCTCGGCATCCTCTGATTTGCCCATGATCGTAATCGCCGAACCGGCTCCCACTTCGGCGTATCATGCGTGCGGCCGCATCCGGGCCAGCCCGCTCAGTCTTCGTCAAAGTCCTCGTCCGCGGCGCCGGCGCGTTGCGGCACGGGAGGACGCTGCAGGAACTGCGGCGTGTGGCTCCGCTCGCCACGGTCACGATCCTCGCGTGGGCGCGCGTGGGCCGCGTTCGCCCGGATCGCGGCCGATCTTGCTCTGCAGTTCGACGATATCGAGGAAGATATCGCACTGGCGGCGCAACTCGTCCGCCACCATCGGCGGCTGTGTCGAGATGGTCGAGACCACGGTGACCCGCACGCCCTTGCGCTGGATCGCCTCGACCAGCGAGCGAAAATCGCCATCGCCGGAAAACAGAACGATGTGGTCAACCGTCGGCGCGATCTCCATCGCGTTGACCGCAAGTTCGATGTCCATGTTGCCCTTGACCTTCCGGCGTCCGGACTGGTCGACGAATTCCTTGGTCGCCTTGGTGACGACCGTGTAGCCGTTGTAGTCGAGCCAATCGATCAACGGGCGGATCGAGGAATACTCCTGATCCTCGATCACGGCGGTATAATAGAACGCCCGCAGCAAGTAGCCCCGCGACTGGAATTCGCGCAGCAAGCGCTTGTAATCGATGTCGAAACCGAGGGTCTTGGCGGTGGCGTAGAGGTTGGCGCCGTCGATGAACAGCGCGATCTTTTCGGTGGGTACGGCCATCAGGCTCTCTCGTTAACAAATGCAATGCGACCCGCGGGGAGGCGCGAGGGTTACCCCAAGCCCGCCGAATCTCGTTTCTCTGAAATATTCGCCGTCGCCACCCAAAAAGTACCGACAACCTGACCCGGGCCGGTTCTCGCAATCGAAATACGCGGGGATCTAGAGCAACCAGGCGCCGAGTTCGTAGGTACCGTGCTAACAGAGCCCCATAACCCCGCCAAGTGTTAAAAACTTCGCCCTTGCGCTTTGCGGGCCAGCGGAATACCTAAACCCAAATTCGCACACAATTTCACATAGGAGCGGCGCGCGATGGCCCGTGTCACCGTGGAAGACTGCATCGATAAGGTTGAAAATCGTTTCGACCTCGTGCTGCTGGCGAGCCACCGGGCTCGGTTGGTTTCGTCGGGTGCGCCGATCACGATCGAGCGCGATAACGACAAGAATCCGGTCGTCGCGCTGCGCGAGATCGCCGATGAGACCATCTCGCCCGGCGACTTGAAGGAAGACCTGATCCATTCGCTGCAGAAGTATGTCGAGGTGGACGAGCCGGAGTTCGAACTCGGTTCCGCTGATCGGCTCCGATGGCGGCACCGTCGACGCCGACGACACCGAAGTGACGTCGGACCGGATGACCGAGGAAGAGCTGCTGAAGGGCCTCGAAGGGCTGGCGCCTCCGGAAGAGAAGCCGGAGCCCGAAATGGAGCCGGGCGACGAGGATCTCTGAGCCCCTCAAGATTTCAGTTTCACGGCCCGGCGTCGCCCGGGCCGTTTTGTTTTCGGCAACCCTTAACGCAAACACGTTGCCGCATCCCTCGGGTCCCGTGATAACCTGAAGCTCTTGCCGCGCCGCTAGCGCACCGCGGCTGGCTGAAGGGATCGCATGGCCCGCGCGCAGACCGATCTGCCCCGTCCGCAAAACCAGCGCCCCTCGCAGCGCGTGGTCGAGCCGGCGCCGCCGATCGCGCCCGAAGCTTCGGAGCCCGCCCGCAAGCGCAAGCCGCAGATGATGCGGCAGTACGACCTCATCGAGCGGGTCAAAACGTACAATCCAAACGCCGACGAGGACATCCTCAACCGCGCGTACGTCTACGCCATGAAGGCGCATGGTACGCAGACGCGCGCCTCCGGCGATCCGTATTTCTCGCATCCGCTTGAAGTCGCCGCGATCCTCACCGACCTCAAGCTCGACGACGCGACGATCGTGGCGGCGCTGCTGCACGACACCATCGAGGATACGGCGGCGACACGTGCCGAGATCGACGAGAGGTTCGGGCCCGAGATCGGCGCGCTGGTCGACGGACTGACCAAGCTGAAGAAACTCGACCTCGTGACGCGCGAGGCAAAGCAGGCCGAAAACCTGCGCAAGCTCTTGCTCGCAATCGCGGCCGACGTGCGCGTGCTGCTGATCAAGCTCGCCGACCGGCTGCACAACATGCGCACGCTCGACTTCATGCCGCCCGAGGCGCGCCGGCGGACCGCCGAGGAAACGATCGACATCTATGCCCCGCTTGCCGGGCGCATGGGCATGCACGAGATGCGCGAGGAACTGGACGATCTTGCGTTCCACGAACTCAATCCGGACGCCTACCAGGTCATCAGCGAGCGGCTTGCCGCGTTAGCGGCGCGCAACCAGAGTGTCGTGACAGAAATCGAGCGGCAGCTCACCAAGAAGCTTGCCGACCGCGGCATCGTCGCCGAGGTCAAGGGGCGCCAGAAGCGGCCCTATTCGACGTGGCGCAAGATGGAGCGCAAGTCGATCGGCTTCGAACAGTTGTCCGATCTGGTCGGATACCGCGTGCTCGTGAATTCGGTCGGCGACTGTTACCAGGCGCTCGGCATCGTGCACACGACCTGGCAGATGATCCCGCTGCGGTTCAAGGATTACATCTCGACACCGAAGCAGAACGACTACCGCTCGCTGCACACCACCATCGTCGGACCCGGCAAGCAGCGCGTGGAATTGCAAATCCGCACCCGCGACATGCACGAGATCGCCGAATACGGCATCGCCGCGCACGCGCTTTACAAGGACGGGAACGGCTCGCCCTCGGACATGCTCTCGCGCGAGAGCAGCGCGTATGCGTGGCTGCGCCACACCATCGAAATGCTGTCCGAAGGCGTCAATTCCGAGGAGTTCCTGGAGCACACCAAACTCGAGCTGTTCCACGATCAGGTGTTCTGCTTCACGCCGAAGGGGCGCCTCATCGCGCTGCCCCGCAAGGCGACGGCCATCGACTTTGCCTATGCGGTGCACACCGATGTCGGCAGAAGCGCGGTCGGAGCCAAGATCAACGGCAAGATCGCCCCGCTCGTGTCCGAACTGTCGAACGGTGACGAGGTCGAAATCGTCACCTCCAAATCGCAGACCTCGCCGCCCACCGCTTGGGAGTCGGTCGTGGTCACCGGAAAGGCGCGGGCCGCGATCCGCCGCTCCACACGCAGCGCCGTCCGCACGCAGTATGTCGGCTTCGGCCGCCAGATGGTCGAGCGGCTCTTTCATCGCGCCAAGAAAGACTATTCCGACGAAAAGCTGCAGGGCGCATTGCCGCGGCTTGCGCGCGGCTCGATCGACGAGGTGATGGCGGCGGTCGGGCGCGGCGAGATGCGCGCGTCCGATGTCGCGCGCGCGATGTATCCCGACTACAAGGAGGAGCGCGTCGCGCGCATTGTTACGCCGAAGCAGGAAAGCGGCTGGTTCGGGCTGAGCAAGGTCAAGTCGCTGATTTTCCGGGTGCCGGACGGCAAGGATGCCGATGGTGCGATCCCGATCCGCGGCGTCTCGGGCGAACAACCGGTGCAATTCGCACCGAACGGTGGCGCCGTTCCGGGCGACCGCATCGTCGGCATCATGATGCCTGGATCGGGCATCACGATCTATCCGATCCAGTCGCCTGCGCTAAAGGCGTTCGAGGAAACCCCTGACCGCTGGCTCGACGTGCGCTGGGACGTCGAGGAGGAAAGCTCGCAGCGTTTTCCCGCGCGCATCAAGGTGCTTTCCGTCAACGAGCCGGGTTCGCTCGCGCAGGTCGCGCAGGCGATCGCCGAACATGACGGCAACATCGACAATGTCCGGATGCAGCGCGGCTCGCCGGACTTCACGGAGCTTCTGATCGATCTCGAAGTCTACGACCTCAAGCACCTCAATGGCATCATCGCGCAACTCAAGGCGAAGAAAGTCGTCTCCAAGGTCGAGCGGGTGAACGAGTAGCGCGCCGTCCAAGCCATGAGCACAATGAATTTGACGGGCAGGCGGCTGCTCGTGTTTGAGTTCCGGAATGACCAGTAAGCTTCGCCTCGGCGTCAACATCGATCACGTCGCGACCATCCGCAATGCGCGCGGAGGGCGCCATCCCGATCCCGTGAAAGCCGCTCTGGCCGCTGTGGAAGCCGGCGCCGACGGGATCACGGCGCATCTGCGCGAGGATCGCCGCCATATCCGCGACGACGACATCACGCGGCTGAAGGCGCAACTCACCAAGCCGTTGAATTTCGAGATGGCGGCGACGCGCGAGATGGTCGACATCGCGTTGAAAGCGCGCCCGCATGCGGCCTGTATCGTGCCGGAGCGCCGGCAGGAAGTGACCACCGAAGGCGGGCTCGACGTGGTGCGCCAGCACAATCAGCTCGTGCCGGTGATCGCGGAACTGAAGGCGGCTGGCATCCGCGTTTCGCTGTTCATCGGCGCGGACGAAAAGCAGATCGAGACCGCGGCCGAGGTCGGCGCGCCGGTGATCGAAATCCACACCGGAGCGTGGTGTGAGGCCGTCATCGACGGACACACCACAATGGCGTCGATGGAGTTCGAGCGCATCAAGACCGGCACCGCACGGGCGAGGGCGCTCGGGCTCGAGGTCCATGCCGGGCATGGGCTCGATCTCAACACTGCAGAAATCATCTCGACGCTGCCCGGGATCGTCGAACTCAATATTGGCCACTTCCTGATCGGAGAGGCGATCTTTGGCGGACTCGACGGGATAACCAAGGCGATGCGCGCGGCGATGGACCGAGGCGTTGCGCGCAGAGCATGATCCCGAAAAGCATGTCCTCGACCCGATCGGGGAGGGGAACCGATTTTCGGATACGATCATGCTCAAAAGAACAGATTTATGATCCTCGGCATTGGCTCCGACATCACCGACATCCGCCGCATCGAGAAGGTGATCGAGCGGCACGGCGACCGCTTTCTCTCCCGCATTTTTACCGACACGGAGCGCGCACGCGCCGAGCGCCGCACCAAAAGTGTCGAGACTTATGCGAAGCGCTTTGCTGCGAAGGAGGCCTGCGCCAAGGCACTCGGTACCGGGATCCGGCGTGGCGTGTGGTGGCGTGACATGGGCGTGGTCAACCTCCCGGGTGGCCGTCCCACGATGCTGCTGACCGGCGGCGCGGCGGCACGGCTCGCCAGCCTCACGCCAGCGGGGCACGAGGCCCGCATCGACGTCAGCATCACGGATGAATACCCGCTGGCACAGGCGTTCGTGATTATCTCCGCGGTCCCTGCCGCCGCGCCCGCCGGAACTCCCTGAACGCTATTTCGTTTCCGCTGGCGGCCGACATGGCCGGCATCAGCGAGATCGTTCATGGCAACGCCGGAAAAACAGCAGCCACTCAAAGTTCTGGCATTCAATTGCTCGCTGAAGAGCCTGCGCGGGAAGGAAAAGTCCTCGACCGATGCGTTGCTTGGCCAGATGATGGACGAACTGGCGAAGTACGGCGCCAAAGGTTCGATCGTTCGCGCCGTCGACCACAACATCAAGCCGGGCGTGACGTCCGATGAAGGGAAGGGCGACGACTGGCCGGCGCTGCGCCAACGCGTCATCAACGCGGACATCCTGATCATCGGCACACCAATCTGGCTCGGCCAGCCCTCCAGTGTCGCCAAGCGGGTGATGGAACGCATGGATGCATTCCTTGAGGAGACCGACGACCGGGGCCGCATGCCCTCTTACGGCAAGGTCGCGTTCGCCGTCGTGGTCGGCAACGAGGATGGCGCGCATCATTGTGCGGCGGAGATTATCCAGGCGCTGACCGAGATCGGCTTCACGGCGCCCGCAGGCGCGGTGACCTACTGGGTCGGCGAAGCGCAGGGTGACAAGGAATATAAAGACTTCAGGCGGCCACCAAAGATCATCGCCGAAACGACCGCGATGCTGGCGTCGAATGCGGCGCACCTCGCGCGCCTGCTGAAAAACAACCCCTATCCTGGAATGCCGTGAAGCCATGCGGTATGCGTGGTGCGCGACAAATCGTAGCTCGCTGAAACATTCGTCCAATCAATAGCTTGCAAGCTTTTCCAAAGGGTGCAGTAACATTCAGTGGTGCCGGCCGCGTTCATTGCATGCGGCATTTTCAACCGCTACAAGGGCGAGCCGAAGGGTGGGGGCGCCACCTTGCAATTCAGAGGCCAGCGCGTGACCACCACCGAAGAAAAGCGGAAGGAAGGCGGATTCGCCGAAACGGTGCGTGTGGTCGTCCACGCCCTGATCATCGCGGTCGTCATCCGCACCTTCCTGTTTCAGCCGTTCAACATCCCGTCCGGCTCGATGATGGCGACGCTGCTGATCGGCGATTATCTGTTCGTCTCGAAATACACCTACGGCTATAGCCGCTACTCGTTTCCTTTCTCGCTGCCACTGTTTACGGGACGTGACCCGATCCTGGGCAAGGGCCCGCAGCGCGGCGACGTGGTCGTGTTTCGCCTGCCGCGCGACGACACCACCGACTACATCAAGCGCGTGATCGGATTGCCGGGCGACAAGATCCAGATGATCGACGGCGTGCTGCAGATCAACGGCGAGGCGATCAAGCGCGAGCGCGCCGAGGACTATGTCGGTACAGAGGATGGACCCGGCATCAAGCGGATCAAGCGCTGGAAAGAGACGCTGCCGAACGGCAAAATCTACTACACGCTCGATCTCGTCGATAACTCCTTCTACGACAATACCCCGGTCTACACCGTGCCGGCGGACCACTACTTCATGATGGGCGACAACCGCGACAACTCGACAGACAGCCGCGTGCTGAGTCAGGTTGGCTACGTCCCGATCGACAACATTGTCGGGCGGGCCGAGATCATCTTCTTCTCGGTTGGCGACGGTGAGCCGGCGTGGAAAGTCTGGCGCTGGCCATGGGTCGTGCGCTGGGACCGGTTGTTCTCGATCGTTCGATGAGCCGGAAGGCGAAAAGCACTCAGGCCCGTGACGAGCTTGAAGGCAGGATCGGCTATTCATTTGCCGACAAGGCGATCCTCGACCGCGCGCTCACGCATATTTCGGCGGCTTCGCCCAAACAGGGGCGCGGCGGCAGCTACCAGCGGCTGGAATTTCTAGGCGACCATGTCCTGGGTCTCGCGATCTCTGACATGCTCTATCGCGCCTTTCCAAAGGGCGACGAGGGCGAGTTGTCGCGGCGGCTCGCCGACCTCGTGCGGCGGGAGAGCTGCGCGGATGTCGCGCGCGCGATCGACCTCGGGGCGGCCCTGCGCCTGGGTAATTCGGAATCGAATGCCGGCGGCCGACGCCGCACGGCGATCCTGGCCGACGTGTGCGAGGCGTTGATCGGCGCGGTATTCGTCGATGGCGGGTATGCGGCTGCCGCCGCGATGATCGAGCATTTGTGGCATGACCGGATGGTGACGCCGGTGCGGCCGCTGCGGGACCCGAAGACCATGTTGCAGGAATGGGCGCAGGGGCGGGGGCTGCCGACGCCGACCTATCGTGAGGTCGAGCGCAAGGGCCCGCATCACAATCCGGAATTTCGTGTGGCCGTCGATATCGCGGAGCGACCACCTGCCGAAGGGATCGGCCGCTCGAAGCGCGCCGCCGAGCAGGCCGCCGCCGCCGCGATGCTGACGCGCGAAGGGCTGGATGCGGCGAATGGATGACCCTCTCGCCGACGTTATGCCGGCATCCCCCACAACGCGCTGCGGCTTCGTCGCGCTGATCGGCGCGACCAACGCCGGCAAGTCCACGCTCACCAATGCGCTGGTCGGCTCGAAGGTCTCGATCGTCAGCCGCAAGGTTCAAACCACACGCGCGCTGGTGCGCGGCATCGCGATCGTGGGCGACGCGCAACTCGTGTTGATGGATACGCCCGGCATATTCGCCCCGCGCCGCCGGCTCGACCGCGCCATGGTGACGACCGCCTGGGGCGGTGCGCATGACGCCGATATCGTCGCGCTGCTGATCGACGCGAAAAAGGGCATCGACGAGGACGCGGACGCCATCCTCGGGAAGCTTGGCGATGTGCGCCAGCCGAAAGTGCTGGTGCTCAACAAGGTCGATCTGGCCGACAAGCCGACGCTGCTGACGCTCGCCGAAAGGATCGGCGCGAAGTCTACATTCGACGCGACCTTCATGGTGTCGGCGCTGACCGGCGACGGCGTCGATGCGTTGAAGGGCTGGCTGGCTGTGCATTCGCCGGTCGGTCCGTGGCACTACCCTGAGGACCAGATTTCCGATGCGCCGATGCGCTCGCTCGCCGCTGAGATCACGCGCGAGAAGCTGTTCGATCGCTTGCACCAGGAGTTGCCCTATCAGGCCACGGTCGAGACCGACACCTGGAAGGACCTGCGCGACGGCTCGGCCCGCATCGAGCAGACGATTTATGTGGAGCGCGAAAGCCAGCGCAAGATCGTGCTCGGCAAGGGCGGCGCGACCATCAAGGCGATCGGCGCCGAAGCACGCAAGGAAATTGCCGAACTCACCGAACAGAAGGTGCACCTGTTCCTGTTCGTCAAGGTGCGCGAAGGCTGGGGCGACGATCCCGAGCGCTACCGCAGCATGGGCATCGAGTTTCCCCGCGACTGAATTTGCCTCAATCCGATCATTCCGTGCTGCGACAAGCCACACGCGGGCGGCATAATCCGGACATGACCATGAGCGCCGCCATGATTTGTCTCGGTCTCATCACGCTTCTTCTGATGGTGACGTCGTCTCTCGTGTACGCGGAGGAGCCGCAACTCCAGACCAACCAGGCCTATGTCGAGGAGCTGGCGCATCCGACGACGCTGAAGATAGACGACCTGATGTCCGTGTTCGGCTACGTGATGTCGAAGCTGCCGGATCGCGTGAAGGTCTATCCGACCGAGAACTATTATTATTTCTGGTTCCTGCACGACGGCATCCGTTACGCGGGAAATATCCGGCTCGATGCCAGCAACCGGGACGATGGCAAGGTGATCTTCGCCTATTTCGAGGACACCTCGCAGTGGTATGGCGATGCGCCGGTGCCGCATGCGATCCTCGATGCGTCGCAGGGCGTGAAGGTCGAGAAGGTCGAGCCGTTCCTTTACCGGGTGTCCTATCAGGACAAGAGCGTGGAGTTCGCGCTCAACGATCTGCGCGATCAGAAGCCGCCGGCCGCCACGCTGGGTCCGGACGAGCAATTCGTCGGACCGATTTTCGATGAGTCCGCGATTCAGTTCTTTCTGATCTTCAACAGGAAGCTGAAGATCTTCCATTACGTTCTCAACGAGAATGCGTCCGTGCCGGACAAGTTCTTCTCGCCGAACGGCCATGACCGGATCCTCGTCGGCAAGCGCACCGGCTTTGCGTTCTACAAGGATCAACGGCTGAACCGGAAAATCATGATCGGCGCATTCGAGGGCAACATGCGCGCCAACAACTACTTCGACGGGCCGTTCGATCAGCTTCCCGACAACTTCCTTGAGGGCGACACGCTGCGCGACATCATTCTGTCGATCGAACCTTCGCTGAAGGGTCAGATCGATCGCTTCGGAGGCGCGCCGGATGGCAGCATCCGCTACATGATCGGACCGTACCTCCCTTACCAAGAACTGACCGATCTCAATCCGATCGATAGCTGTGCGGCGAAGAAACAGAAGCAGCCGGATTATTACCGCTGTTTTGTCCGCGACGACGATTCCGGTGGTATGGTTGCGCCGAAGCCGAAGCGGAGCGGGCGGCCGAGATAGCGCGATGGACTGGACCGACGAAGGGATTGTGCTCGGCACGCGCCGTCACGGCGAGGCGAACGCCATCCTCGAAGTAATGACACGCGGGCACGGCCGCCATCTCGGCCTGGTGCGCGGAGGTGCCGGCTCACGCATGCGCCCGGTGCTCCAGCCCGGCAATGTCGTGCGCGTGACCTGGCGTGCGCGGCTGGACGAACATCTTGGCCATTACGCGGTCGAAGGCCTGCGGCTGCGCGCGGGCGAGATGATGATCGCTGCGCACGCGGCCTATGGCGTGACGCATCTTGCCGCGCTGTGCCGGCTGCTTCCGGAGCGCGACCCGCACGAACAGGTGCACGACACGCTCGGCCAGATCCTGGATTGTGTGCAGGATCGCGCGCTTACCGCCGCGCTGGTCGCCCGTTTCGAATTGCTGATGCTTGCCGAATTCGGATTCGGTCTCGATCTCGATCAGTGCGCCGCGACCGGCGCAACATCCGAGCTCATCTATGTATCGCCGAAATCCGGCCGTGCTGTCTCGCGCCATGCCGGCGAGCCGTGGCGCGATCGTATGCTGCGGCTGCCCGCCTTTCTCCACGACGATTGGAACGCCGAGGAACCCGCCAACAACGAACTGAGCGATGCTTTCGCGTTGACCGGTTTTTTTCTTGAGCGTCATGTCCTGGAGCCGAGGGGCATGGCAATGCACGATGCACGCGCCAGCTTTATCAATGCTGTGCTGCGTGCTGCCGAGACGCGCGCGGCGTCCTAGGGGCGCGTGAATGCTGGCGTGCGGCGCACCGTCGCAGCATCGAAATGAATGCCCATTCACAGTACGCCAAATGCAAGTCGGAAATGACGTGCACGAAGTGCGCAGTCCGACTACGCTATCGCTCTGGGACGTAGGGGTGCGATTCCAGTTGGAGAATGCAATGCGCAAATTCGTTACAGGGTTGGCGACGCTCGCTGCACTTGCAGCCGGTGTGGCGATGTCGAGTAGCCGGTCGGATGCCGCGGGTCTCGCTGGCGCCGGCGGATTGAATACGGCTGCCGATTTAGTGGCGCTCACGGAATCGGTGCAGTTTCTCTATCTCGGCCGCAATTACTGCTGGTACGACGACGGCTGGAATGGCCCGGGCTTCTACTGGTGCGGCTACGCATTCCGGCCCGGCTTCGGTTGGGGTGGTGGACATGGCTGGCACGGCTGGCGCGGTGGCGGTGGCTTTGGGGGTCGCGGACCCGGCTTCAGGGGCGGCGGACCCGGTGGCTTCAGGGGTGGTGGCGGCGGACCCGGCGGATTCATGGGCGGTGGCGGTCCTGGCGGCTTCATGGGTGGTGGCGGCCCCGGCGGATTCATGGGCGGTGGCGGTCCGGGCGGCTTCATGGGCGGTGGCGGCGGCGGCCCGATGGGCGGTGGCGGCGGTGGCCCGATGGGCGGTGTGGGTGGCGGCGGCGCGCCGTCCGACATCCGCATCAAGCATGACGTGACATTGCTCGGTCATCTCGACAACGGCCTCGGCTTCTATCGCTTCAGCTACAACGGAAGCGACAAGGCTTATGTCGGTGTGATGGCGCAGGAGGTGCGGCTGCTGCAGCCGAGTGCCGTCGTCGAAGGCGCCGACGGCTATCTGCGTGTCTATTACGACAAGCTTGGTTTTTCGATGCAGTCCTACGACGCCTGGGTTGCTTCCGGCAGCAAGCTTCCGGTAACCGCGGCGTCGGTCCGGCAGTAATCTCACGTTCGATGACGAAGATCGGAAGGGCGGCCGCAGGGCCGCCCTTCTGCGTCAGGTAACCCCCGCGCTATGATTGCAGCATGACGACCGGGCTCACGACCGGCGCGCGTACCGCCACCTTATCGCGGCGCGTGCTGCTTGCGGTTTTCGTGGCCGCGATCTTTCTCTCCGCGGCACTCCTGTTTGCCGTGCAGCCGATGTTCACCAAGCTTGTGCTGCCGCAACTCGGCGGCGCCGCTGCGGTGTGGTCGGTCGCGATGGTTTTCTTCCAGACGACACTGCTCGCGGGTTATGCCTACGCCCATGCGCTGACGCGCTTTGCGCCCGGGCGAACATCCGTCGTCGTCCATCTCGCCGTCATGATCCTTGCCTGCGCGGCGCTGCCGCTGCACATCGCGAGTGGGTGGGGCCGCCCGCCACCTTCCGGCGAGGCGTTCTGGCTGCTCGGATTGTTCGCCGCCTCGATCGGCTTGCCGTTTTTCGCGCTCGCCGCGAACGGCCCGCTGATCCAGGCCTGGTTCGTGCGAACCGATCATCCGGCCGCGCGGGATCCCTATTTCCTTTATGCGGCAAGCAATGTCGGGAGCTTCCTGGCCCTCATTGCCTATCCGCTTGTCGTCGAGCCCTTCGTTAGCCTTGGCGGCCAGACCGTCGGCTGGAGCGCGTTCTACTATCTGTTGATCCTGCTGCTCGCCGCGTGCGGCTGGCTGCTGACGCGATCGCCGGCGTCGGCCGCGCAGCAACTTTCGCCCAACGTCGAACGCAGGACGGCGCCCGGCTGGGGCGCCGCCGCGACCTGGATCGCGCTCGCCGCGGTACCGTCGGGCCTGCTGATTGCCGTCACGGCGCATATTTCGACCGACGTTGCGTCCGTTCCGCTGCTGTGGGTCGCACCGCTGGCGCTCTATCTGCTAACATTCGTGATCGCGTTCCAGACGCGGCCGCTCATTCCGCATCGGTTCGTCGTCCGCGCCCAGCCGGTCGCGGTCTTCGTGCTGGTGCTGTTCTTCCTGGCGGTCCCGACGACGTCGATCGTTGCCCTGATCGCGCTGCACCTGATCGTGCTGTTTCTCTGCGCTCTGTTGTGCCACGGCGAACTTGCCCGCCGCCGTCCGCCGCCGCGCGATCTCACCGCGTTCTACATGTGGATCTCGGCCGGCGGCATGATCGGCGGCATCGCGACCGGCCTCGTCGCGCCGAACGTGTTCGACTGGGTTGCCGAATATCCAATCCTGCTCGTGCTCGCGCTGCTGTGCCAGCCCGGGCTCGCGCGTCCCGAGCGCGGCACCGGCCAGATCGCGTTGCTTGCGTTTCTCGCCGTCGCATTCGCGCTTTCGTTCGTATTCAAGAATTACGATGTCGGCTTCGACTATCGCATGTACCTCGTGATGATCGGGGTATTGCTGGGGCTCACCGCGAAGTTCTGGCGCGCGCCGCTGCCCTTCGCCGCGATCCTGGCGTTTCTGTTGTTCGCCAACTGGTACTTCAATGCGTTGCCGAGCCTCTATCGGGTGCGCAATTTCTTCGGCGTGCTGAGCGTCGTCGACACGGCTGATGGAAAATATCGTGTGCTCTGGCACGGCACGACCGCGCAGGGCACCCAGCAGGTTCGTGACGACAAAGGCAATCCGCTGACCGGCCGCCCGGAGATGATCGCCGAGTTTTTCAAGGGCGCCGGTATCGCCCAGGTGTTCGATGCGGTTCAGGCGCATGTGCATGGACCGATCGACTTCGCAATCATCGGGCTCGGCACCGGCGCGCTCGCCTGCCAGGTGCGGCCGGGCGATACGCTGACATATTACGAACTCGATCCGGATGTGATGCGCATCGCCACCCACCCGGATATTTTCCAGTATTTTTCCGAGTGCGCGCCCGAAGCGCGGGTCGTGCTCGGTGACGCGCGCCAGCACATCGCCGATGCGGCGGACGGCAGCTACGACCTGATCTTTGTCGACGCCTTCATCGGCGCAGCGATCCCGGTGCATCTGCTGACAAGCGAGGCGATGGCGCTCTATTTCCGCAAGCTCAAGCCGCACGGCATCGTTGCGATGCACATCTCAAATCTCAATCTTGAACTGGCCTCGGTTGTCGCCGGTGTCGCGCAGGCAAACGGCGCGATCGCGCGCATCTATGATGGCGGCGATGTTGAGCCGGACCCCAGCCTGCATCATTGGGTGCCGCGGGTTGCCGCGATCGCACGCCGCGAGGACGATTTCGGCGTGCTTGCGAATTCCACGTTCTGGCCCGTGCGCGAGCGCGACCCGAACCAGCGAGTGTGGACCGACGACTATTCCAACATCGCGGGCGCTTTGCTGCGGCGCTGGCGCGGCGGGCATCTGCGCTCGGATAATTGATGCGCGCAAAAGCAAAGAGCCGGCCTTCCGGCCGGCTCTTCTCTTTCTCCGCCGGCGACTAGCACCACCAGAAATTGCTGCTCCAGCGGCGATGGCACCGGCGACCGCCGCCACCGCTACCCCAACGCCAGTGTCCGCCGCCGCCGCCCCAGCGGCGACCGCCGCCGAAGTGGCGACCGCCCCAGCGTGCCTGCTCGACCTGGTTCGTCTCGCTCGCTGCGTTGCCGATCGCCGCGCCGTTGATCGGCGCAGCCGACACGCCGGCAGCGCCAGCAAGGCCGATGCCGGCCGCAACCAGCGTTGCTAAAAGAATTCCACGCATGTTTTGTCTCCTCTCCTTGGTGTTAGCTTTGAAGTTCGCCACGAGCGAGTTGCCCTTGTTCTCGCTATTCTCGTTGAAGCAGTTCGAAGAGGCCGCCCGTTGACGTAGACCAATTTCCACCGGACCGTTTCGTTTCACTTCAAGACGCGACGGACTGTCTATCTATTGCAGGCTGGACACAAGAGTCTTCGCCCGAAGCGGCTTAAAGTTAATCGGGACATTGCGATGAAGTCGTGGCCGCCTCGTTCATCCCTTGTTCATTGCTGCGCCGCGCAGTAGCGCTCTGGCATGGGTAAAGAACTGATTCCCCCCGACCGTGGCGACGTGCAGGAAATACCACTGCGCGAGGCGCTCGAGGAACGCTATCTCGCCTACGCGTTATCGACCATCATGCACCGCGCGCTTCCCGACGCGCGCGACGGGCTCAAGCCAGTGCACCGCCGCATTCTGTATGGGATGCGGCTCCTGCGGCTCGACCCCGGCACCGCGCTGAAGAAGTCGGCCAAGATCGTCGGCGACGTGATGGGCAATTTCCATCCGCACGGCGACCAGGCGATCTACGACGCGCTTGTGCGGCTGGCGCAGGATTTCTCCTCGCGTTTCCCGCTGGTGGACGGGCAGGGCAACTTCGGCAACATCGACGGCGATAACCCGGCCGCCATGCGCTACACCGAGGCGCGCATGACCGAGGTCGCGCGTCTCCTGCTCGACGGGATCGACGAGGACGCGGTCGATTTTCGCGCCAGCTACGACGGCACCTCGGAAGAGCCGGTGGTGCTGCCGGCAGCGTTCCCCAATCTGCTGGCCAACGGTTCGCAAGGCATTGCGGTCGGCATGGCGACTTCGATCCCGCCGCACAACGCGGCCGAGTTGTTCGATGCCGCGCTGTTCCTGATCGAGAATCCGAACGCGCGTTCGAAGACGCTTCTGAAATTCGTACCCGGTCCCGACTTCCCGACCGGTGGTCTGATCGTCGATCCGCGTACCGAGATTGCCGAGGCCTACGCGACCGGGCGCGGCTCGTTCCGTGTGCGCGCGCGCTGGAGCCAGGAAGAGAGCGGACGCGGCACGTATCTCGTCGTCATCACCGAGATTCCGTGGCTGGTGCAGAAGTCGCGCCTGGTGGAGCGCATCGCCGAACTCATCAACGAGAAGAAGCTGCCGCTGGTCGCGGATGTGCGCGATGAGTTCGCCGAGGACATCAGGCTCGTCATCGAGCCGCGCGCCCGCACGGTCGACGCGGCGCTGATGATGGAAGGCCTGTTCAAGCTCACCGAGCTCGAGAGCCGTATTCCGCTCAACATGAACGTGCTGGTGAAGGGGAAGGTGCCGCGCGTCATCGGGCTTGCCGAGGCGTTGCGCGAATGGCTCGACCATCGCCGCGACGTGCTGCTGCGCCGCTCGAACCATCGGCTGAAGCAGATCAGCCACCGGCTCGAGGTGCTCGGCGGCTATCTGATCGCGTATCTCAACCTCGATCGCGTCATCAAGATCATCCGCACCGAGGATGAACCCAAGCCCGTCTTGATGAACGCGTTCAAGCTCTCCGACGTGCAGGCGGAAGCGATCCTCAACATGCGCCTGCGCAATCTGCGCAAGCTCGAGGAGATGGAGATCCGCAAGGAGGACAAGGCGCTTCGCACCGAAAAGAAGGAGCTCGAAGACCTCGTCAAGTCCGAGAAGAAGCAGTGGGACACGATCGCTGCGCAGATCAGGGATTTGAAGGAAAAATTCGGCAAGAAGACGCCGCTCGGCAAGCGGCGCACCGATTTCGCCGAAGCACCCGAGCATGACGAAGCCGCGATCGAAGAGGCGATGGTGGTGCGCGAGCCGATCACTGTCGTGCTCTCCGACAAGGGTTGGGTGCGCGCGCTGCGCGGACATGTCGAGGACTTGTCGAGTATCGCGTTCAAGCAGGACGACAAGCTCAAGCTGTCGTTCTTCGCCGAAACGACTTCCAAATTCCTGATGTTCGGCACCAACGGCCGCTTCTACACGCTGGAAGGCTCCAAGCTGCCGGGTGGACGCGGACATGGCGAGCCAGTGCGGCTGTTCATCGACCTCGAACAGGAAGCCGACATCGTCACGATGTTTACCTATCAGGGCGGGCGGAAATTCGTTGTCGCGAGCCATCAGGGCAGGGGCTTCGTCGTTGCCGAGGACGAGTGCCTCGGCACCACGCGCAAGGGGAAGCAGGTGCTCAACGTGAAAGCGCCCGACGAGGCGCGTGCGGTGTCTGTCGTGGAGGGCGATCAGGTCGCGACCATTGGCGACAATCGCAAGATGGTCATTTTCCCGATCGAGCAAATGCCCGAAATGGCGCGCGGGTCCGGTGTGCGGCTGCAGCGATACAAGGATGGCGGACTGTCCGACGTGAAGACCTTCAAGGGCGGTGACGGCCTGACCTGGACTGACGGAGCGGGACGCGCGTTCTCGCTCACGCTCAAGGAACTGTCGGACTGGCGTGGCAATCGCGCCGATGCGGGCCGGCTTGCCCCGAAGGGTTTCCCGCGCAGCAACAAGTTCAAATAAGTTCGTCGATGAACAAAGTTGGCGCTGCCGTCGCGATGCTCTGGTTGCCGCTCATCGCGACGACGCCCGCGTCCGCCGCCTGCATGCAGCCCGATCAAAAGGAGATCGCGCAAGGCCGGCTCAGTCTCGGCACATTCAAGGACGCGGCCGACCGTCCAGAGACCGCCTACATCCTTCGCCTGCCGGCGCCGGCCTGCCTTGATGGAAAGGACGATGAGGACCGCGTGGCCGCGACCCGCACGATCCACGTCTATTCATCGACTGATCCAATCCAGAAAACCATCCGGCGGCTCGTCGGCAAGACCGTGCGGGTTCGGGGCAAGCCATTCGCTCAGCACACCGCGCACCATCATGCCCCCATTGTGATGGACGTCAGCGAGATCGCCATGCGCTAGCCGCTCCAGCCTCGTTTCCGAGCAAAAACAACAAGTTAGCGATCCTCAAAAGGAAGTTTCGCCGTTTACAAATTGCAATTGCAAATTATTCGCAACAAGCTATGATGATCCGGTCCCTGGAGGCGACGGAATGGCGGTGGAGTTGGTTCGAGATGAGGTCGCCGGCTCCGGCTGGAACCGGCCGCGCGGCACCCCATCGCTTTCCGAAGTATTCGGCACGATCCGAACGCGGCCGGGCGGACCGTTCTGGCGCAAACTCCTCAGCTTCCTCGGGCCCGGTTATCTGGTCGCCGTCGGCTACATGGACCCGGGCAACTGGGCGACGTCGCTCGCGGGCGGCTCCAAGTTCGGCTACGCGCTGCTGACGGTCGCGCTGCTTTCCAATTTGATGGCCGTACTGCTCCAGGCCTTATGCGCGCGACTTGGAATAGGCGCAGGACGCGATCTCGCGCAGGCCTGCCGCGATGCGTTCCCGCGCTGGACTGCCTGGCCGCTCTGGCTCATCACCGAGATCGCAATCTGTTCGACCGACCTTGCCGAAGTCATCGGCACTGCGATTGGACTCAATCTCCTGTTCGGCGTCCCGCTCGAACTGGGCGTGTTGATCACGGCGCTCGACGTGTTCCTGATCCTGTGGATGCAGAACCTCGGCTTCCGCTGGATCGAGGCCTTCATCGTGACGCTGCTCGGCGTCATCGCATTGAGTTTCGGAATCCAGATCGCACTTGCCAATCCGGATTGGGGTGCGGTCATCCGTGGCTTCGCGCCGACGACGAAGATCGTCACCAATCCCGACATGCTCTATCTCGCCATCGGGATCATCGGCGCGACCGTGATGCCGCACAATCTGTTCCTGCATTCCGGCGTGGTGCAGACGCGCCGCTTCGGGGACTCGGTCGACGAAAAGCGCGAGGCGATCAATCTCGCGACCATCGATTCGACGTTTGCGCTCACGTTTGCGCTCGTCATCAACGCAGCGATCCTCATTCTTGCTGCGGCGACCTTCAACAAGTCCGGGCAGACTGACGTGTCCGAACTCGGCGAAGTGCACAAGCTGATCGCGCCGCTGCTTGGTTCGGGAGCCGCGCCAACACTGTTCGCAATCGCGCTGCTATGCTGCGGGCTGAACTCGACCGTCACGGCGACGCTCGCCGGACAGATCGTGATGGAGGGCTTCATCGATATCCGGCTACCGCCGTGGGCGCGCCGGCTGGTGACCCGCGCGCTGGCAATCATACCGGCAGCCGTCGTGACGATCTGGTACGGGGAGGCCGGAACCGCGAAACTGCTGATCCTGTCTCAGGTCGTCCTTGGACTGGCGCTGCCATTTTCGGTGGTGCCGCTGGTGATGTTTACGGCCGATAAAGCGAAGATGGGGCCTTTCGTGGCGCAACGCTGGGTCAGTGCGCTCGCCGCCTTGATCGCCGTGGTCCTCATCGTGCTGAACCTGAAGCTGCTCTACGATCTGCTTCCCGGCTAAGCTTGCACCGTTCGACATCGCGCGCCGCGCTGCTATGCTTTCGCCTGCACCAGCGGCATCAGTCGCCGCCTGCTCGCGAGCATATGCCAGTCAAGTCCGGTCGCAGTTTGCAGCCCAACCTGAGCCAGCCGTCAGCCTCCGATTTCCTCGCCCGCGGCGGGGAAATGGGGGCGTTGATGCGCGCGCACGACTGGTCGCAAACGCCGCTCGGCAATCCGGATGTTTGGCCGCAATCGTTGCGTACGGCAGTTCGGCTGCTGCTCAACACCGGCCACCCGATGTACATCTTCTGGGGTGAGGCCGGTGCCTGTCTCTACAACGACGCCTATCGGTTATCGATTGGGCCCGAGCGTCATCCGAAGTCGCTCGGGCGTCCGGCCCGCGAGGTCTGGGACGAGATCTGGGACATCATCGGGCCGCAGATCGAACAGGTGATGGCGGGACGCGGCGCGACCTGGCACGTCAACCAGCTCGTCCCGATCACACGCAATGGCCGCCGCGAGGACGTCTACTGGACGTACAGCTACAGCCCGATCGACGACGAGACGGCACCGACCGGAGTTGGCGGCGTTCTGGTCGTATGCAGTGAGACGACGCAGCAGGTAACCGCCGAACAGCGGCTCGCGCACCTGTTCGAGCAGGGGCCGAGCTTTATGGCCATGCTCGAAGGGCCGGAGCACCGTTTCGTGCTCGCGAATGCGGCGTATTTGAAAGTGGTCGGCAATCGTCCGCTGCTTGGAAGGACGGTTGCCGAGGCGCTCCCCGACGCCGTCGACCAGGGGTATCTGAGGCTGCTCGATGAAGTCTTCCGCACCGGCAAACCGGTCAGCATGACCGGCGCGAAATATGCCGTTTACGCGGTGCCCAAGGGGCCGGCGGTCGAACGCTATGTGGATTTCATTTATCAGCCGATCACCGGAGGGGACGGTCGGGTCACCGGCATTTTCGTGGAGGGCTCCGATGTCACGGAGCGCCATCTTGCAGAGCGGGCGCTGCAGCAATCGTATGCGGACCTGGAGCAGCGCGACGTCGAGTTGACCACAGCATTGCAAGAGTTGCGGGACCACGAGGCGCTCTATCGTTCGGCGCTTGCGGCCGGCCGCATGGGCGCGTGGGAAACCGACCTCGTGGCCGGAACGCGAACGTGGTCGCCGGAAGGCATGGCGCTGTTCGGGTTGAGCTTGCCTGACGGCAAGGGCCACGTCGGTGGAGACGACGACGAATTCAGGAACGCGCTGCACCCCGATGATCGAAACCTGCTGCGCCAATTCCACGAGACCGCCGACAAGGACGACTCTTTCGCCGCCGAATATCGCATCGTGCGGCCGGACGGCGCTGTGTTGTGGCTTTCGGGGCGCGGCCAGGTGGCGGCGCGAACGCCGGACGGCAAGGCGCATCGACTGGTCAGTATCGTGGCTGACATCACCGAGCGCAGGCGCACCGAGGACCACATCCAGTTTCTGATGCGCGAGATGACCCACCGCTCGAAAAATCTGCTCAGCGTGGTGCAATCGATCGCGCGGCAGACCTCGCGCACGACGGACTCGCTGGAAGATTTCGACACCCGCTTCGGGTTGCGGCTGCAAGGCCTCGCCGCTTCGCACGACGTTTTGGTGGACGAGGACTGGCGCGGCGCGCCGCTTACGGAACTCGTCAGGCAACAGCTTCAACCCTTCGTCAATGAGGCTGAAGGCACGCGCGTCAAATTTTCTGGCCCGCAGGTTGTTGTTACGGCGCAGGCCGCGCAGGCGATCGGCCTCGCGCTGCATGAACTGGCGACGAACTCGCTCAAGTATGGCGCGTTGTCGACGGGCGCTGGCCATGTCGAAGTTTCATGGGCGTTCGAGAATGGCGGGAGTGAGCCGCGTCAGTTGACTCTGCGGTGGGTCGAACGCGGCGGACCGCCGGTGACGATGCCCACCCGCAAGGGTTTCGGTCACATGGTGATCGATGGCATGATCGCGCGCTCGCTCGACGGAAAGGTCTCGCTGGAATTCGCGCCCGGCGGCCTCAACTGGTCCGTCACGATGCCGGAGAGCAACCTGGTGAGCGAGGCAGGGTAACCGCGCGTCGCGGGTTCAATCCTCGAAACGCGTCCAACCCTCGGCAAGAAGCCGCTCCTGCGGCAGGAAGCGGCCCTTGTAGTCCATCTTGCGCGAATCCCGCACCCAGTAGCCGAGATAAACGTAGGCTAAACCCATGCGCCGTGCGCGCGCGATGTGATCGAGGATCATGTAGGTGCCGATCGAGCGGCTGCGAAATTCCGGATCGTAGAATGAGTAGACCATCGAGAGCCCGTCGCTCAGCACGTCGGTCAGCGCAACACCGAGCAGCGCACCGGCGCCGCGTCCGTTGATGCGGCTGTCAGGCCCTGCCGCGCGGTACTCCACGAGCTTGGTCTCGACATGGCTGTCCTCGACCATCATGGCGTAATCGAGCACCGTCATGTCGGCCATGCCGCCATCGAAGTGGCGATCGTCGAGGTAGGACCGGAACACCGAATACTGCTCCGAGGTCGGCACGGGTACGCGCATCTCGCCGATCAGGTCGGCATTGCCGTCGCGGATGCGCCGCATACTGCGCGTCGGGCGGAACTGATCGACGATGACGCGCACCGAGACGCAGGCGCGGCAGGCTTCGCAGGCTGGCCGATAGGCGATCGACTGGCTGCGGCGGAAGCCACCATGCGTGAGCAGGTCATTCAAGTCGCCCGCGCGCTCGCCGACCAGATGCGTGAAGACCTTGCGCTCCTCCTTGCCCGGCAGATACGGGCAGGGCGACGGCGCGGTCAGGTAGAACTGCGGCGTATCACGCGAATGGTGCGTCATGCGAGGCCGAATC
This sequence comes from uncultured Alphaproteobacteria bacterium, assembly GCA_963757565.1. GTDB lineage: Bacteria > Pseudomonadota > Alphaproteobacteria > Rhizobiales > Xanthobacteraceae > PALSA-894. Next base: position 1,875,180 of record CAVWSB010000011.1, on the reverse strand, counting down.
CGGGGCTCCGTGGCGCGACCAGCATTGCGCGCTCACATCCGCCCGTCAAAGGGGCCGCGGCGTAGCGCGCCCGCCCGCGCCGGGTTGTTGATGACGATTGTGCCGACCAACATGTCGTGCAGCAGCCGTCGCCGGTCGTTGAACAACGGAACCAGCAGCACGAACGGCGTCAGGAACGTGACCGTCAGCCAGAAGGCGATGGCCTGCACGGCGCCGAGCACAAAGTAACAGGGCGCGCCGTACCAGGTGCGCATTTCAAGATCGACCATGCGCATGCCGATGGTGGCTGAAGCCGCACTCCCGAGCGTCATGCCGAAATAGACCAGGGCCCAGATCACCGAGATCGGCCCCAGCAGGAGGAACACGAACCCGCCGAGCCCGAGGGTGAAGACGGTGAAAACCGTCATGAAGATCGCCAGGAGTACGAGCGGCAGCCCGATGATGATCACATCGATCAGGAACGCCATCACGCGCCGCGCGAGCACGCCTTCGAACAGTTCGGGCTGAACGGCGGGATCGTAGGCGTGCGGCTTGACCTCGACATTGATGCCGATCCGCCGCGGTTCGCTCTCAGACATGCGCATGGTCTCTCAGACTCCGGGAAAAATGAGGCGACAAGCGGGACGGCGCAAGAGGCGTGCCGCGACGAAATCGGGCCGTTCGCGTATCGTCGGCGCATGCGCCGGGTCCTGGCCGTCCTTTTGCTCCCGATCCTTCTTGCCGCATGCGGGCGGGTGACGGACAGCGAGCAGCTGCGGCTCTGCCGGCTGATCCCGCCCGTGCTGCACCCGGAAGGCACGGAGATCCGCGAAATCCGCGTCAGCCCGGCGACGCTTGGCCGCACCGCCTTGCGGATCGATTACGCGGCGCGCGAGCCCGGCGTCGCGAACCGGGTGCATTTCGTCACCTGCGGTTTTGGCGGCAGCACATTCGAACGCGACCGGCTCGATGTCGTGGCGGTCGAGACCGACGAGGGGAGGCTCAGCGACGGGCGGCTCCTCTACCTCAGGCGCTTCTGGCTTTCCGAAGCCGACCGGGAGGGCGTCGCGCCAGCGGCCCCGGAGCAACTTCCGGAGTTTTCCGGAAATGTCGCCTATGCGCTGCAGCAACTGGTCAATGCGATTGCGGTCGCGGCCGTCTATGCGTTGCTAGCGACCGCCTACTCGCTGATTTACGGGCTGGTCGGGCGGATCAACCTGGCGTTCGGCGAGATCGCCGCGCTCGGCGCCTACGGCGCGATCGGAGGCGTTGCGGCGGCGGTCTCGCTCGGCGTCGGCGACGCGATTGTCGGGCTCGCGCTCGCCTTCGTACTGGCGGCCGCGATCTCGGCTGCATGGAGCATGCTGATCGGCCGCACCATCATAGAGCCGCTGCACGCGCGACACCGGCTCGGCCAGCCGATCCTGATCGCGACCGCCGCGGCCGCACTCTCGATCCAGGAGTTCGTGCGCATCACGCAAGGTGCGCGCGAACGTTGGAGCCCGCCGGTATTCAACCAGCCGATCTCCATCGCGCGCGCCGGCGACTTCATCGTCACGGTCACGCCAATGCAGATCGTGGTCGCCTGCCTCGGGCTTTCGGCCGCAGGAGGCGTATTGCTGCTGCTCGGCAAGACCCGCTTCGGCCGGGCGTGGCGCGCGTTTGCGGACGATCCGGGCACGGCGGAATTGTTCGGGGTCGACGGCAAGCGGCTGCTCGCATCCACATTTCTGCTGGCGGGCCTGCTCGCAGGCCTCGCCGGTTGGATCGTCGCGGCCTATTACGGCAACATCTCCTTCTCGGTCGGCGCGATGTTTGGCCTGAAGGCACTGGTCGCCGCCGTGGTCGGCGGTATCGGGTCGGTGCCGGGCGCCTTTCTAGGCGGGGTGTGCGTTGCGCTGATCGAGGCGATGTGGTCGGCCTATTTCGACATCACGGCGCGCGATATCGTGGTGTTCTCGCTGCTGATCGTGGTGTTCGTGCTGCGGCCGGGCGGGCTGCTCGGCTTTGCGGGCCCGAAGCCGCGCGATGTTTGAGGGGCAAATGACCGTCACGCTCGCCGACATCGAGGAGGCGCGCCGCACCATCGGCCGCCAGGTGCTGCGCACGCCTATGCTGCCCGCGCCGAAGCTCTCCGTGCTCACCGGCGCGCAGGTGTGGGTCAAGTATGAGAACCTGCAGGTCACCAACTCGTTCAAGGAACGCGGCGCGGTCAACAAGCTTGCTGCGCTGAATGCCGACGAGCGGGCGCGCGGCGTCATCGCGATGTCGGCGGGCAACCATGCACAGGCGGTTGCGTATCACGCGCGGCGCCTCGGAATTCCGGCCACCATCGTGATGCCGGTGACCACGCCGTTTGTAAAAGTGGCGGCGACCGAAGCCTACGGCGCGACTGTCGTGCTCGACGGCGAGGCGGTGTCCGACGCGCAGCTGCGCGCCGAGGCAATCGCGTCAGAGCAAAAGCTAGTCTGGGTGCATCCGTATGACGACAACCTGGTGATCGCAGGACAGGGCACCATCGCGCTGGAAATGCTGGAGGAGGCTCCCGACCTCGACGTGCTGGTGATCCCGATCGGCGGCGGGGGCCTGATCGCGGGCAATGCCATTGCGGCGCGTGGCAAGAAGCCGAACATCGAAATCGTCGGTGTCGAGTGCGCGCTCTATCCTTCGATGGCGAACGCCGTAACGGGTGCGAGCCGTCCGATCGGGGGGCCGACGCTTGCCGAAGGCATCGCGGTGAAGAATGTCGGCGAGCTCACGCGGCCGATCGTTCAGGCGCTCGTCTCCGACATCCTGCTGGTCGAGGAGGCGCATCTCGAACAGGCCGTGAATGCGTTCCTCACCCTGCAGAAGACCATGGCGGAAGGCGCGGGCGCGGCCGGGCTCGCCGCCCTGCTGGCGCAGCCGGGGCGTTTCGCCGGCCGCAAGGTCGGGCTGATCTTGTGCGGCGGCAATATCGATCCGCGCATCCTCGCCTCGATCATGGTGCGCGAGCTCGAGCGCGAGCACCGGATCGTTTCTTTCCGCCTGACGATTCCGGACCGGCCAGGCGTGCTTGGCACCATCGCGACACGGTTCGGCCAACTCGGCGCGAACATTCTGGAGGTGGACCACCGCCGCCTGTTTCTCGACGTGCCCGCCAAGGGCGCCAAGCTCGATGTCACGATTGAAACGCGCGATGCCGCGCATGCCGACGCCATCGAGCAGGCCCTCGCGGCTGACGGCTATCGCCCGCAACGGATCGACGCGGGGGCTGCGCTCGAATGACTTACTGCGTCGCCTGATAGCGGTCGTCGGTTGGCGTCACCGGCGTCCAGATGCTCTGCGGCGCAGGACTATCCGGCCGGGCGCGCGGCAGCGGCGGCTGGCGTGACGCGGACGCTGCAACATGCGTCGGCTTGCGGCGCGGCAGTGGCGCGGGCCCTGCGATCGTGGGTACCGAGGTCTCCTCGACCTCCTCGATCTGCTGATCATCCGGCGCCGGTTCGGGTGCAGCGCCAGCGGGCGATGGAGCAGGGGTCATGCGCGCAACCGGAGGCGCGGCGATGACCGGCGGCGGAGGCGGAAGGGCCGCCATTCTCGGGGCAGGCGCGGGTGTCGGGTCAGAAGCTGTGCCCGGGCCTATCGCCGACCAGCGGTCGGACAGTGAGCCGGTCGTGGACCGCGGGTCCGGCGTCGAAGGAGCGGGCGCTTCCGACCTGATGGGCGCAGTCAGGGGAGGTGGAGGCGGCGTGTCCGCCATCAGGGGCGCGGGTGGAAGGTCGGGCACGGCCGGCTGTATCTCGGCAGTCCCGATCGGCGCGGGTGGTATCGTCGGCGCGGGCGGCACGACAGCCTCCTGCGAGGCGATCGACACGGTCGGAGCGAGATTGACCCGCGGCTGTTCCACATACGAGCGGATGAACCACACCACCGTCCAGAACGAGCCGAGAACGGCGAGGATCGCGAAGGCGAACCCGAGTACCTTTGCGCCAACCGAAGCGCGGCGGACTTCCAGTTCATCCTCAAACGTCATCGCGGCGCGTCCCGACGACAGGCGCTGGGCGCGCCGGCCCGGCATCGGGCGCGGGCCCACCGGGGGAGCCCGGCGTCGCGCGGCGGGTGTGTTGAGGGGGACGGCCATCTAACGGTCTGCCTTCAGTTTTTCAGCCACCATCGGGGCGAAATAGGTCAAAATGCCGTCGGCGCCCGCGCGTTTGAAGGCGGTAAGGGCTTCCAGCATGGTGCGCTCGCCGTCGAGCCAGCCGTTCTGCACAGCCGCCATGATCATCGCGTACTCACCCGACACCTGATAGGCAAAGGTGGGCATTCCGAAGGCATCCTTAACACGCCTTAGGATGTCCAGATAGGGCATGCCCGGTTTGACCATAACCATGTCGGCGCCCTCGGCAATGTCGAGTTCCACCTCGCGCAGCGCTTCGTCGGAATTGGCCGGGTCCATCTGGTAGGTGCGCTTGTCGCCGGTCAGGGTCTTGGACGATCCGACGGCATCGCGGAACGGACCGTAGAAGGCTGAGGCATATTTCGCCGCATAGGCCATGATCTGCACGTCATGGTGGCCGGCATCATCGAGCGCCTGACGGATCGCGCCCACGCGTCCGTCCATCATGTCGGAGGGTGCGATGATATCGCAGCCGGCCTCCGCCTCGCACAGCGCCTGCTTGACCAGGACTTCGACCGTCTCGTCGTTGACGATCGTTTCACCGCGCATCAGGCCGTCATGGCCGTGGCTGGTGTAGGGGTCGAGCGCGACATCGCACAAAATTCCGATTTGCGGCACTTCCTTCTTGATGGCGCGGATCGCCTGACAAACCAGATTGTCCGGGTTGAACGCCTCGCTGCCACCCTCATCGCGCAGGATCGGGTCGGTGTATGGAAACAAGGCGATGCACGGTATCTCCAGCGCGGCAGCCCGGGCCGCATCCCGCACCGCCTGATCGACTGACAGCCGCTCGACGCCCGGCATCGAGGCGACCGGCACGCGCAGGTTCGCGCCGTCGACGATGAACATCGGCCAGATCAGGTCGTTCGCGGTGAGCACATTCTCCCGCACCATCCGGCGCGCCCACTCCGACTTGCGGTTGCGCCGCATGCGGGTGGTGAGTTCCATTGGAGCCGTACGCGTTAAAGGCGCCGGGCCTTCGGCCTCGACCGGACGGAACCGGACGGTGGTCTCGATCGGGCGGCCGTATTTGATCGCCATGATGTGTCTCCCGGCGCAGGCCCTTTTGTAGCGATTTCAAGGGCGCAGCACCAGACAGGGGCCTTAGGCGGCCTCGAGAATGCGGCGCACGTCCGGCCATGACCGGGTGCCGTTGCTGCTCAGATCGTTGCGCAGCGGGCCGGGAATCCAGCCGAGCAACGCGGACTGGAAAGTCTCCCGTGCCGAAATTCGCGCAAACCAACGCTCCAGCCGCGGCAGGCGGCCGTTGCGCCACATATCGCTCATGCTCAGCATCGACAGGCGGTTGACGTAAGGCGCGACCGCAATGTCGGCGATCGAGAAGCCATCGCCCGCCAGCCATTCCTGATCGGCAAGCTCGGACTCCATCTTGTGCAGATAGCGGTCATAGAGCCGGATGCGGTCGGCCGCGCCGGGCGCATCGAGCCCGTGCTGCAGCCATTGCCATTTCAGCTTGCGCGCTTCGAGACTTTCCGTCGAGGGTGCGCGCAGGAAGTCCTCGAAGCTTGCGATACCGTTGCGCATGATGGTGTGGCGATGCGACACCACGTAGGTGATCGCCGAACAGGCCGGATGCAGATCTTCGTCGACTGCCTTGGTCCACAGCCGTGCCCGGTAGGCCGCATACGGGTCGGCCGGATAGAGGGCGGGTTGCGGAAATACCGCTTCGAGGTATTCGCAGATCAGCGTCGATTCGATCAGAACCTTGCCATCATGCACCAGCACCGGGACCATCGCCTTCGGATTGAGGCGAAGAAACCGGTCGTTGAAATGCTCGCCCGCCAGAATGTCGAGGTAGTGGCCCTCCCAGTCGAGCGCCTTTTCGGCGAGCGCGAAACGTACCTTGGCGGCGCACACCGACGACCCGTGATGATAGAGTTCGAGCATGGTGCACCGGTGAGGCTGTTGCGGCGCGGGGCCGCGCGTCACTTTCTGCGGAGTCTGGCCGTACCGCGCAAGCGTCTTTGCGCGACGTGTCGCAAATTCGCTAGTGTGGCGCGCAGCACGAAGGCGTGACGCATGGACTTTGAGCTCTCGGAAGAACAGCGCGCAATTCAAGCGACCGCGAGAGACTTCGCGCGCGCCGAAATGATGCCGCACGCCAAGGATTGGGACGAGAACTCGACCTTTCCGGTAGAGACGTTGCGCGCTGCAGCGGCGCTCGGCTTCGGCGGCATCTATGTGCAGGACAACGTCGGCGGCTCCGCGCTGAACAGGCTCGATTCAACCATCATCTTCGAGGAGCTGGCGCAGGGTTGCACCTCAACCGCGGCCTATATCTCGATCCACAACATGGCGGCGTGGATGATCGACGCCTTCGGCGGCACGGCGCAGCGGCAAAAGTTTCTGCCGAAGCTCTGCACCATGGAGCATTTCGCAAGCTATGCGCTGACCGAACCGGACTCAGGCTCCGACGCCGCAAGCCTGAAAACGCGCGCGACGCGTGACGGCGACCATTACGTGCTCAACGGCGCGAAGGCGTTCATTTCCGGCGGCGGCGTATCGGACATTTACGTGTGCATGGTGCGGACGGGCGAGGGCGGTCCGCGCGGCATTTCCTGCATCGCGGTCGAGAAGGGCACGCCGGGACTTTCATACGGCGCGCAGGAAAAGAAGCTCGGCTGGAAATCGCAGCCAACCGCGATGCTGAATTTCGAGAACTGCCGCGTGCCGGCGGAAAATCTGATCGGCACGGAAGGGCAGGGCTTCAAGATCGCGATGGCGGGCCTCGACGGCGGGCGCCTCAACATCGCGGCCTGCTCGATCGGCGGCGCGCAATTCTGCCTTGACCGCACGGTGGAGTACATGCGCGAGCGCAAGCAATTCGGCACGCGCCTCGCGGATTTCCAGGCGCTTGCGTTTCGAATCGCCGACTACGCGACCGAGTTACAGGCCGCGCGGCTGATGGTGCACCACGCCGCGAGCGCGGTGACGAACAAGCTACCCGGCGCGACGCGGCTCGCGGCTCAGGCCAAGCGCTTTGCGACCGATGTGGGTTTCGAGTGCGTCAACGGCTGCCTGCAACTGCACGGCGGCTACGGCTATCTGCGCGATCACCCGATCGAGCGCGTTCTGCGCGACGTGCGCGTGCACCAGATCCTCGAGGGCACCAACGAGGTGATGCGACTAATCATCAGCCGCGAGATCCTGGCCAACTAGCGCCGCGCTGGAGACACGAAAAACCCGGCTCCTTTCGGAGGCCGGGTCAATCGTCGTCGAACCTGTATCGTCAACCTGTCGGGAAATTACTCGCCGCGTAGCGCATCCTTCACGCCGCCGACGGCGTTCTGGACCTTGCCGGCAGCCTTCTGCGCCTTGCCTTCGCCTTCGAGCTTTGCATCGCCCGTCACCTTGCCGGCGACTTCCTTCACCTTGCCCTTGGCCTGTTCCAAAGAGCCTTCAACGCGATCTTTGTCCATGGTTCCGTCTCCATTTTAGGGGATTCGGGGAGACAACGCGCTGCGACGCGGGAAGTTCCCGCTCGGCACTTGTTCTCACTGGTGTGTGCGCGGATGATGCCTGGCAACAAGACGATCAGGGAGAAGTTCATGCGCATGGTGGCCGCTTTCGTCGCGCTGATGCTGAGTGTCGCGACGGCCTTCGCGCAGGGTTATCCGAACAAGTCCGTGCGCGTGGTGGTGGGCTTTGCGGCAGGCGGCCCGAGCGACGTGATCGGGCGCCTCGTCGCGCAGAAGCTGTCCGAGCGCTTCGGCCAGCAATTCTATGTCGAGAACATCGGCGGCGCGGGCGGCAACACCGCGGCCGCGCAAGTCGCGCGCGCGCCGGCGGACGGATACACGCTCCATGTCGTCTCGACCGGCTTCATGGTGAACATGAGCCTCTACGCCAAGGTGCCGTACGATGCCGTGAAGGATTTTGAACCGGTCACGCTGGTCGCTTATTCGCCCAACGTCGTGGCGGTGAACCCGTCGGTCCCTGCCAAATCGCTGCCCGAACTCATCCAGCTCATCCGTGACAATCCGGGCAAGTATTCGTTCGCGGGTCCGGGCGTTGGCTCGACGCCGCATCTTGCCGGCGAGCAATTCCGCCTCGCGTTCAATCTCGACCTCCAGCACGTGCCTTTCACCGGCGCGGGGCCGGCGATCCAGTCGACCATGGGCGGCCATACGCCGATCGCGTTCACGGCCTTGCCGCCGGCGCTTGCCGCCGCGAAGGACGGCAAGCTGCGCGTTCTCGGCGTTGCGTCCGAGAAGCGCGCCGAGGCGCTTCCCGACGTGCCGACCTTCGCCGAGCAAGGCGTGAAGGATCAGGATTCCGATACGCTGACCGGGCTGGTCGCGCCCGCCGGTACGCCGAAGGAAATCGTCGCGCTGTTGCAAAGCGAGATCGCGAAAGCGGTGGCGCAAGGCGATGTAAAGGAGAAGCTCGCGAACCTCGGCTTCGTGCCGGTCGCCAGCACGCCGGAGGAGTTCGGGCAGCGCATCACGTCCGAGATCGAGAAGTGGGGCAAGGTCGTGCGCGCCGCGAAGCTCAAGGTGGAATAGGCGACCTCCGCTCGTCCCCGCGAAGGCGGGGACCCAGAGCCCGGAGCGAAGAACTGGATGCCCGCTTTCGCGGGCATGAGCGGCGAGAAGTTCGGAACGAATCATGCGCATCACCGATATCCGTGAAACCTCCGTCGCGCTGAACTCGACGCTGAAGAACTCCTCGATCGATTTCTCCGAGATGACCACCTCGGTCGTCGCGGTGATCACCGACGTGGTGCGCGACGGAAAGCCCGTCACCGGCTTCGCGTTCAACTCCACCGGTCGCTACGCCTGCGGCGCGCAGATGCGCGCGCGGTTCATTCCGCGGCTGTTGAAGGCCGAGCCGGCATCGCTGCTGGACGACACCGGCACTCTTGATTCTGCCCGATGCGTCGCCGCGATGATGCGCAACGAAAAGTCCGGCGGACACTCCGAGCGCTCGGTCGGCATCGGCACGATTGAAGTGGCGATCTGGGACGCGGTGGCCAAGATCGCCGGCAAGCCGCTGCATGTCCTGCTCGCCGAGCGCCATGGCGGCGATCCGGCGAAGGACAGATGCTTCGTCTATGTGGGCGGCGGCTGGTACGCGCCGGGCAAGGGCATCCCGGAATTGTGCGACGAGATGAAGCGTCATCTCGATGCCGGTTACACCATGGTGAAGATGAAGGTCGGCGGCGCACCGCTTGCCGAAGACATGCGCCGTATCGAGGCGGTGAGGCGCATCCTGCCTGCCCACGCGGAGCTTGCGGTCGATGCCAACTCGAAATTCGACCTGACCGAAGCGCTCGCCTACGCGAAGGCGATGGCGCCGTTCGCACTGCGCTGGTTTGAGGAGCCGTGCGATCCGCTCGACTATGCGACGCTCGCCGAAATCTCCGAGGCCTATCCACATGCGCTCTCGACTGGCGAGAACCTGTTCTCGCAGCAGGACGTGGAAAACCTCGTGCGCTTCGGTAACCTCAAGCCCGCGCGGCGCGACGTGATCCAGGTCGATCCGCCGCAGGCCTACGGCATCGCGCAATACGCCCGCACGCTCGGCGCGCTGGAAAAATTCCACTGGCCGCGCTCGGGCCATTTCCCGCACGGCGGCAACCAGATGTCGCTCGCCATCGCGGCCGGTCTCGGTCTCGGCGGCGCCGAAAGTTATCCGGGTGTGTTCGGAGTGTTCGCGGGCTTTGCCGACGACGCGAAGATCGAGAACGGGATGATCTCGCTCTCCGACCGCCCCGGCATCGGCTTCGAGGGACAGGCCGCGCTCTATGCGGTCATGCGCGATCTCGCGGCCTAAATCCGCGAAACGTCTCGCATCATGGGCGCGCCACTGCCGTTCGGCGAAAGCCTGATGATCGCCTGGCCGCAGACGGTAGGCCTGGTCGCCGGCACGATCGTGCTGTTCGTTCCCGGCTACGTCGTATTCCAGCGCCAGGAGGTGAGGGCGTAGGTTGCTACTTCGCGGCCGTCACCACGATCTCGACGAGGTGCGGCGGTTCGAGGTCGACACCGAGGCAGGCACGCATCGGTGGATTTTTCGCATCCACCCATTCGTCCCAGGCGCGGTTCAGGTCGGCCTTCTGCGTGATGTCGGCGATGTAAACGATGGCCGAGAGAATTTTGGTTTTGTCTGTGCCGCACAGCGCCAGGCTTTCGTCGATACGCGCCAGCGCCTTCACCGCCTGCTCGTAATAGGACGGCGTGACCGGGTCGGGAGCGACCGCGACGGTGAATACGAGATCGCCGGTCGCGACCGCGCGGCTGCGGGTCGGCGTGAGGCCGGGGAAGCGCTGGATCATGCCGTTTCCTTTTCTTTGGTGAAGCCGAACCTCCACTACCACGGGCGCTCGATCGAATTCGTGACATGCTCGCGATCGGGCGCCGTGAGGCAGACGCCGATGCACAGATACGATAGCTCCGGATGCGGGTTGTGGCCGCGATGGAATTTCGCAATCGGTTCGGAATAGACGTCGCCGGCCTTTGCCTTCACCAGGACGCCCTCCTCGAAATGCGCCTCGAACTGGCCCTGCAGCGCGACGAAGAACGTCGCGCCGTTGTGGCAATGCCAGTTGGTGTATCCGCCGGGCACGATCTCGGCGTTGTAGATCTGCACCTTGACGCTCGGGTCCTTCGGGATCGACGGCGTAGAGCTGATCGAACAGCATGTTGCGAAAGAAGCCGCGACCGGGCGGCACCAGACCGTCGAGCTTGAGCTTCAGGTCTTTATAGGCAGTCGCGTCATGCATTGGGTTGTCTCCGCGCCGGCAATGCCGGACCTTAGCGTAATTGTGTGACGGTGCCGATCAGGAGCGTTGCCATGCCCTGGTATGTCTATCTTGCGCACTTCTTTGCCGGCGCTTTTCTCGCGAACGCCGTGCCACACGTCGTGCAGGGCATGTCCGGCAACAAATTCCAGACGCCGTTCGCGCAACCGCGCGGGATCGGCGAATCCTCGGCAATCGTGAATGTGCTGTGGGGCGTGGCGAATGTCGCGATCGGGACCGCGCTCGCACTGGCCGTCGGTCCCTTCGCGGGAACGCTGGTCGACTGGGTTGTCCTGTTCGCGGGCGTGCTGGCGATCTCGCTCTTTCTCGCCCATCATTTCGGCAACGTGCGCAAGGGACCGCCCGCGCCATAAAGGCAAAAGAAAAGCGGCCCTCGCAAGGGCCGCTTTCCTTTTTCAGATTGATTGTCGCGTTACACGTCCAGAACCGCGACGATTTCCAGCGTGCGCGGGTTCACGATGATGATCTCATCCGCGTACACGAAGTAGGTGTAACCGCGCCATTCCGGCTCGATCGTGATCAGCGTCGTCGGGATCGGCGCGACGCGCACGGTGCGTGGCACCACAACGCCGATCTTCACGTCGAAATCCACCTTTGTGACGCGCGGGGCCGAACTGGTGAGCACGGTCTTGCGGATCGTGGTCTTCTGCTCGGTGGTGAGCGAGACGTTGCTGCTCTTCATGCCGTGTTCATTTGCGCCCTGCCGGGTGTTGCCGTCATGACGCTCGTTGGCGCCCTGGCGGGAGCCTTCATTGCGCTCGGACGCGCCCTGCTGTGCGCCGCCCTCGTGACGCTCGTCCGCGGCGGGTGCGGCCTGACCCTGCTGCACCGGAGCTTGCTTGCCGTTTGCCGGCACCTGCTCGGTCGATTTTTTCTCCGGAATGGTCCGGTCCTGCGTGGCCTTGCCCGGCGTGGGGGACTCGGTGATCTGGCCGTTCCGTCCGCCCGGTGCGCTCGCGGCGCCTGCGCCGCCCGGGGATGCGCTGGTCGCGCCTGCGCCGCCATGGTCGCCCGGCGCTGCGGCCGGCGCGCCCTGTGACATGGCAGCGGTCGAACCCGCGGCGAGCGCGAGGGCTGCCACGGAAATCAGCAATGCTTGTCTCATTGTTCCTCTCCTTCTGGAATTCGCCCGCGCGTCCCCTTGACGGTGCCCCAACGCAACCCGGTGGGCCGCGTTCCGCGCATGTTTCCAAACGTGCCAATATGTGATGTTCCATGAATGCGCATTCACGGCCGACTCGGCCGCGCGGTGAATGGCGCGGCAGAAGCTGAAAGGGAGGGCGATGAAACTCGCCTCGACGATCGACACGCAAGGCAAGGAGTTCCGCGCCAACGCTGCCGCGATGCGCGGCGCTGACCGCCGAACTGGAGCGCCGCCGCGCCGAGGCGGCGCTCGGCGGACCGCAGCGCTCGCGCGAACGCCACACCGCGCGCGGAAAACTTCTGCCGCGTGAGCGCGTGCTGCGCCTGCTCGATCCCGGCACGCCGTTCCTCGAATTCTCGGCGCTCGCCGCGAACGGCATGTACGAGGACGCGATCCACGGCGCCGGCATCATCACCGGCATCGGCCGCATCGAAGGGCGCGACTGCGCGATCGTGTGCAACGACGCCACCATCAAGGGCGGCACCTACTATCCGATGACGGTGAAGAAGCACCTGCGCTTGCAGGAGATCGCGCGCGAGAACCATCTGCCGTGCATCTACCTGGTCGACTGCGGCGGCGCGAACCTGCCGCAATGGCCCGAGGTGTTTCCCGACCGCGAGCACTTCGGCCGCATCTTCTACAATCAAGCCACGCTGTCCTCGCTCGGCATCCCGCAGATCGCCTGCGTGATGGGCTCATGCACGGCGGGCGGCGCATACGTGCCGGCGATGTCGGACGAGGCAATCATCGTGCGCCGGCAGGGGACGATCTTTCTCGGCGGCCCGCCGCTGGTGAAGGCCGCAACCGGCGAGGTTGTGTCGGCGGAAGATCTCGGCGGCGCCGACGTGCATGCGCGGCTCTCCGGCGTCGCGGATCACTACGCGATGGACGACGGCCACGCGCTGTCGATGGTCAGGCGCATCGTGGCGAACTTCAACACGACGAAGCAGCCGAACATCACGCTAACCGCGCCGCGCGATCCGCTCTTCGACACATCCGAGCTCGATGGCATCGTGCCGAGCGGTACGCGCACCCAATACGACATCCGCGAGATCATCGCGCGCCTCGTCGATGCGTCCGAGTTCGATGAGTTCAAGCACCTTTACGGCACCACGCTCGTGTGCGGCTTCGCGCACATCCACGGCATCCCGGTCGGCATCCTTGGCAACAACGGCATCCTCTATTCGGAGAGCGCGCTCAAAGCTGCGCACTTCATCGAGCTGTGCTGCCAGCGCCGCATTCCGCTCCTGTTTCTGCAGAACATCACCGGCTTCATGGTCGGGCGCGACTACGAGGCCGGCGGCATCGCCAAAAATGGCGCCAAGATGGTGATGGCGGTTGCCTGCGCAAAGGTGCCAAAGATCACGCTGGTGGTCGGCGGCTCATACGGCGCGGGCAATTACGGCATGTGCGGGCGCGCCTATTCGCCGCGCTTTTTGTTCACCTGGCCGAACGCGCGCGTCGCGCTGATGGGTTCGGAGCAGGCGGCAAGCGTGCTCGCGACGGTCAGGCGCGACAACATCGAGGCGGCGGGCAAACAGTGGAGCGAGGTGGAGGAGGCCGAGTTCAAGCAGCCGATCAAGGATGCCTTCGACGAGCAGAGCGATCCGTATTTCGCGACCGCGCGGCTGTGGGACGACGGCATCATCGCGCCATCCGAAACGCGCCGCGTGCTGGCGCTTGCTTATTCGGCGGCGCTGAATGCGCCGGTGGAGGAGACGAAGTTCGGGGTGTTCAGGATGTGAGGAGTCCGCGGGCCAAAGCTAAGCCGCCCGCGGCCTGATTGCCTTCAGCTTCTCCCTGGATAGCGCGCTTGCGCTGCATTAGTTCGTAGTCGGTTTGCAGGCCGATGAAGAAACCTTCGGACATACCAAGGTAGCGTGCGAGCCGCAGGTCGGCGGCGTGATCGCACGCTTGCCGAGCACGATCTCGTTTATGCGGCGCGGCGGAACGCCGATCGCATTCGCGAGTGCGGTCTGCGACAGCGACATCGGCTTCAGGACGTCCTCCATCAGGATTTCGCCTGGATGGGGATTTCGCAGACGTCGAGTTAATTTCAAGCGCTCGCACATGAGCCAATTTACGCCGTCATGGCCGGGCTTGTCCCGGCTATCCACGACTTGCCTTGACTGGCTTGGAAACGGCCCAGACGCGCAGGCACAAAAGCAGAGCGTGACGGTGGTCTTGCGCAAGCGTGTTGTACAGATCATCCCAATTTGGATTCATCGAATGGATGAGTCGTATCTTCCAGGCACGCGGCCAGTGTTTGATATTCTTCTCGCGCTGGATCGCTGATTGAATCGTGTCATGCCATTCGTAATAGACGATCCGCTTTAGGCCGTGCTCCTTGGTGAAGCCGCGTGCTTCTCCTTCGCGATGTTCATAAGCCCGCTTGGGCAATGTGCTCGTCACGCCGGCATAGAGAATGCCGTCGCGTTTGTTTGTCATGAAGTAGACCCAGCCACCCGCCATTGGAGAAGTAAAGCAAGACGTGGATGGCCGGGACAAGCCCGGCCATGACGTTGCCGCGACCACATCTTCTCCTTCGGCTCAATCCCGTAGATTGGGTTAGGCCGCAGGCCGTAACCCACTGCCTTGAAAAAGAGGTGGGTTACGCGCTGTGCGCTAACCCGCCATACGAATGCCGCTACAACACCTTTCCCTTTTCCTGCCCCGGACAATCGCCGACGCGCCTCATCATGATCAGGATCGAGGAGGAGTGTTTCGGCGCGGCTTCGATCAAATTCTGGATCGTGCCGCGCACCAGATGATCGCCAGCGGCGTCCTTGCCGAATTCATAGGTCAGAACCTGCTTGCTGCCCTTGCACTGCATCGCGAAGGCGAAGCCGTTCTTTATCGTTTTGGTCTCTGAGAGCGTGCAGCCGACCTTGACGTTGTCGGCGGTGACGTAGGCCTTCATCGTCTCGTCGCGGAAGGCGTCGAAGTCGGCCGAGGCCACGCAGGTGCGGCTTTTGACCGGCGTATCCTGGAAGCGGGAATTGCGCGCCTCGGTCTCGTACATGCCGGGCACGAACAGCGGCTTCGGTTCGAGCAGCGGTACGGAAGTCTGGGCGTTCGCCGCGGAGGCGAGCGCCGTCAAAGCGAACAGCGACAGCGGGAGGAGGCGCATGGATAGTTCCGGTGATCCGTACCGGCTTAGTCGGTCCAGCAGCCCGAAGCGTTCAAATCACGCCGTCGCATCCATCCGGTACGCCTTCCGCCCGCTTTTCAGCGCGCTCTCCAGCAAGCCAAGCCGGTCCTGTCCCCAGAACACCTCGCCGTCGAGCACGTAGCAGGGCGAGCCGATGATGGTGCCTGCGACCGCGTCCTCGGCGCTCTTGGCATAGATCGCGCCGACTGCGTCGGACTTCGCGGCGGCGAGCATTGTCGCGCCGTCATGGCCGCATGCGTTGAGCAGCGCGATCAGCGTGTCCTCCTGCCCGAGGTCTTCGTCCTTCACCCACACGCCCTCGAAGGCGCGCTGCGTGTACGGGCCGGGGTCGGCGCCGCTCTGGGCGACCGCCACGATGGTGCGGTTCGCGGTCGTCACCGGAAACGGCCAGTGCTTCGGATGGATCTTGAGCGCAACGCCGCGCGCCTCGCGCCAGCGCTGCAGTTCGAGAATGCGATAGCGCTGCCGCGCCGGATGGCGCTTGGGCAGCGGCAGACCGCCGGTGTGCGGAAAAACCTCGCCGAGATCGACCGGCTTGTAGTTGATCGTCACGCCATGGGCCTTGGCGAGATCGGTGAACGGCTTGTGGCCGAGAAAGGCCCACGGGCTCGCGAGCGTGAAGTAGTAATCGATTGTGCGGGACATGCGGTGAATCCGAAGGGGCGGGACGCGCAGCATTGTACGGCGGCGCGCGCGCGGCAACTCCCGAAACAAGGATCTTGCATTGTTCCTATACAGGGTTTATAATCCTAATACCCTGCTCGCTGAGGGGCGCACTCATGAGGCGTCTTGAGCGCGGAGCAGGCCGGAGGCGAGCGTGGAGATGCGCGCTTAAATCCGGCGGCCAAAGCGGGAAACCGCGCCGGCCGGTGCGGCGCCTGCGCGCGAGCCTCGCAAGCTCGCGTCCGGGCGGCTTCGGGACCCGCCCTGGGGGCATTACGACCCCTGTGCGAGGTGCTCGCTGACGGCCCCGGTTCATCGCGGGGATGCGCAAGCGCGGACCGAAGCTGAGGCATCGCGGAGGCGCGGTGCCGAGAGCCGCTATGGAGCGCCGCGAGGCGTGCGTCTCTCGCCGGAGACGCGCCACGCTTCGCCGCGTGGATTGTTCGGATGCGCCATGCGGCGCTCCATCCCCCTCGCTTGCGAGGGAACGAAAATGAAAGGTGCGCCCGGCGCCCGCGACCAACCGGGCCGCGGAGCGTTGGCTAGTCTCGACCGCGCGCACAAAATCAGCGAGACAACAACATGGCGACACGCACCGTGACGGTGAACGACACATTCCAGCGCGGCTATCGCTACACGCGGGAGGCCGCGCCCGGCCGCGGCTTCGATCCGGACTTCGAGCCCGAGCTGACGCCGGCAGAGATGCTCAGGCTCGGCGTGTTCGGCGGGCTCTACATGACGGACTGCCGCAAGGAATTTCCCAAAAGCTGGTTCGCGCACGCCAGGCTCTCGCCGGGCAAGCGCGACAACACGCTCAACTACTTCAAGGTGGATGCGAGCCAGCCGCTCGCCGAATGGAAGCGCAAGGGCTGGCTGCACAAGGACGACCCGCGCGGCTGGTTTCAGTGGTACTGCCGCTACTATATGGGCCGCCGCCACGAGGACGACGCGCGCCAGATCAAGCGCTGGAAGGCGTTTCGCCGTCATATCGGGCAGATCAGGGCGCATTGCGAGAAGGGCGACTTCTCGTGCCGGAAGCGCCAGCGCCAAGCTCTGCTGCACTGGGCCTATGACAGCCGCAAACTTTGACGGAGGGACGGGATGGCGAAATCGATCGAGCACATTCACTGGCCGGATGCGCCGAAGATGTGGATGCCCTATGCGCCGGCGATCAAGGTGCGCGGCGGCACGACGGTCTACCTCGCGGGCGTCACCGCGGCGCCGGTCTATCACCATCATCCGCACCGGCCGGAAGAATTCGACGCCATGCCGCGCGACATGGAGGGGCAGGCGCGCGCCGCGCTGGAGAACCTGAAGCGCGGGCTCGAGGCGGTCGGCGCGACGTTCGCCGACATCGTGACGGCGGACCGCTTCGTCACCGACCTGACTGACCAGGATGCGCTCAACAAGGTGTGGGGCGAGTATTTCGGCGAGGCGAAGCCGACCACCACCACCGTGCAGGTCGTGCGGCTCGCGACGGACCCGCGCTGCATGGTCGAGATCAACGCGATCGCAGTGATCGATTGAATCGTGCGGAGGCGCAATTCAGAATAGTGTGCGCCATTCGAAACCGGGAGCACATCATGATCCGCGCCAGCGTTGCCGCCGCACTTTTGCTCTTGCCGCTTGCCGCATCGGCCCAGCCGAAGGAGCCCTTCACGCCCGGCCTGGGCGAGATCATGACGTTGCAGCAGATGCGGCACATCAAGCTCTGGTTCGCCGGGCAGGCCGGCAACTGGCCGCTCGCCGACTACGAACTCGACGAGATGAAGGAAGGCTTTGAGGACATCGGCAAGTATCACCCGACGCATGACGGCGCGCCGACCGGTACCATGGCGGAGGCCATCGTCGCCGGAGAGGTCGCGGCGCTGTCCAAGGCGATCGAGGCGAAGGACAAGAAGCAGTTCGCGGCCGCCTTCGACAAGCTGACCGCGTCATGCAACGCCTGCCATCAGTCGGCCAAGCACGACTTCATCGTGATCCGCCGCCCGGCCGCGAATCCGTATGCCAATCAGGTCTTCACGCCAGCCGCCGGAAAGTCCGATGTACGAAACCATCACCACTGATGTCTCCGCAGCCATCTTCACCATCACGATCAACCGGCCGGACAAGCTCAATGCGCTGAACACGCGATGATCCGCGATCTGATCGCGGCGCTCGACGAGGCGGACGGCGACGACGCGGTGCGCGCCATCATCGTGACCGGGGCGGGGAGGGCGTTCTGCGCGGGCGCGGACCTCTCGGGCGGCGGCGGAACGTTCGACCGCGCCAAACGCCCGGACCGGCCGCAGATTCCGAACGGACCGGACGGCAAGCCGGACCTGTCGCACGAGAACGCGCGCGATGGCGGCGGTCGCATCACGCTGCGCATCTTCGATTGCCGCAAGCCGGTGATCGCCGCGGTGAACGGACCGGCGGTCGGCATCGGCGCCACCATGCTGCTGGCGATGGACGTGCGCATCGCAAGCACCGAGGCGCGCTTCGGCTTCGTGTTCTCGCAGCGCGGCATCGTGCCGGAAGCGGCGTCGAGCTGGTTCCTGCCGCGCATCGTCGGCATCGCACAGGCGCTCGACTGGTGTTATTCGGGCCGCGTGTTCGGCGCCGAGGAGGCCTTGAACGGGCGGCTGGTGAGTCGCGTGGTCGCGCCCGGCGACCTGATCGCGACGGCGCGCGAGATCGCGCACGGGTATTGCGAGAAGACCGCGCCGGTGTCAGTCGCGCTGATCCGGCAGATGATGTGGCGCATGCTCGGCGCTGCCCACCCGATGGAGGCGCATCGTATGGACAGCCGCGCGATGGTCGATCGCGGCCGCTCGGCCGACGTGAAGGAAGGTATCGCGTCGTTTCTGGAGAAGCGCCCGCCACGCTTCACCGAGACGGTGTCGCGGGCGCTGCCCGACCTGCCCTGGGGCGAGGAGCCGCGCTACCGTTAAGTACGCCGCCTCTTTGGGCGTAAATTCCTCGAATTTATTTCCTTTGCTCCCCCACAGCCGGATTTTCCGTGCTATTATAAAGACATGGACCCCATGACCAACGGTTCATCCGGCGCAGTTGCGGCGGCAACAATCGTGTTTGAGTGATACGGAGGCTGTCTTGGCTCACAAGTTTCGCATCGGCGACAACGTGCACATCATCGCTGGCCTGCTTGGTCGTGGTGACTCGACCGGCGTCTACCAGGTCGTCCGCGTGCTCCCCACCGAGGGCGACGAGCAACAGTACCGCATCAAGAGCGCGACCGAACCGCACGAGCGCGTGGCGAAGCAAAGTCAGCTCGAGCGGGCCGCCTGACGCCGGGTTCCCGCTGTTTGACGGCCTTTCGGCGTTCGTATAAACAGCGCGCGCAACTCGATTTTGGCCTGCCTTGATACGCTCGATTTTTGGGCGCTCCCAAGTCAACTCCCAAAACTCGGATGCTTTGTCTGCCGTGCGATGAGCGTGCGGCGGGTTAACAGGCGTACCAATCAAGGAGAGCCAAGATGGCGACAGGTACCGTGAAGTTCTTCAACACCCAAAAGGGTTTCGGATTCATCCAGCCGGCGGACGGCTCGAAGGACGTCTTCGTGCACATCAGCGCGGTCGAGAAGGCCGGCATGCGCACGCTGATGGAAGGCCAGAAGGTCAACTTCGAAATCGTGACCGAGCGCGGCAAGCAGGCGGCGGGCAATCTCTCGCTCGCGTAATCGCCTTCGCGCTTGAAGCTTACGACGCCCGGCGCATGCGCCGGGCGTTTTGCTTTTGTGACCTGCGCCCTTTGGTTCATTGACAAACATGTTAGGGCGCTCCTACCGTCCGGCAAAATAACAACGCGCTTCGCGCTACAGGGAGAACTCAATGCGAATGATCGCCACGGCCGTCACGGTTGCGCTCTTTTTCAGCCAGCCCGCCTTCGCACAGGCGCCGAAGTCGCCGGTCGTCATCAACGTGGTCGATGTCGGCGGCGCGCTCGCGCTGCTGCAGGACGCGATCGAGGCCTACAAGACCAAGAACCCGACCTATGTGTCGCGCTTCACCTTCACCAAGGCGCCCGCGCCGGAGCTGCCCGGCAAGCTCAAGGCCATGCAGGGCGCGAACCGCGTCGACATCGACCTGGTCCTCGGCGGTCTCGACATTCTCTCCGCGGGTCTCGAACAGAATCTCTGGGAGCCGGTGCTGACCAATCACGCGGCAAAATTCCCCGGCGTGAAGGACAACTATCTCGATCCGGCGAAGAAGATGCAGGAACTCGCCAAGGATCAGGCGCTCGCGGTGGTGTTCATGCCGGCCGGCCCGCTGGTCGAATACAATCCCGCCAAGGTGAAGGACGTGCCGACCACGCCGGCGGCGCTGCTGGCCTGGTGCAAGGCGAACCCGAACAAGCTCGTCTATGCGCGCCCGGCCAACTCCGGCCCGGGCCGCACCTTCCTGATGGGCCTGCCGTATCTCCTCGGCGACAAGGACCCGAAGGATCCGGTGAACGGCTGGGAGAAGACCTGGGCGTTCCTGAAGGATCTCAATTCCTGCATCGAATACTACCCGACCGGCACCGGCATCGTGATGAAGGAGCTGGGCGAGGGTACGCGCGACATGACGATCACGATGACCGGGTGGGACATCAACCCGCGCGCGCTCGGCGTCGTGCCGAAGGAATATAAGGTCGCGCCGTTCGACGGCATGACCTGGGTGAACGACACCCAGTTCCTGATGGTGCCGAAGGGCGTCACCGGCGAGAAGCTCGACGTCGTACTGGACCTGATGAAGTTCCTGCTCGAGCCGACGCAGCAGGCGATGACCTATGACAAGGGCTACTTCTATCCGGGGCCGGCGGTGAAGAATGTTCCGATCACGCTGGCGCCGAAGGAAAGCCAGGATGTCATCAAGGAATTCGGCCGCGACGAATACGCCGGCTGGATCACGAAATTCCCGCATGCGCAGCCGCTCGATTCCAAGCAGATGGTCGATGCGTTCCGCATCTGGGATCAACAAGTCGGCGCGGCGAAGACGAAGTAACGTTGCCTCTCCGGCGCAGCGCGGCCCAGTGCGCCGCGCTGCCGCTGTGGTGCTTTCATGAATGAACAGTTCAAGGAACTGCGTCTCGCCGCAGTGTCGCGGCACTTCGACAATCCGAGCGGCGCGCGCGTCGCCGCGCTGCATGAGCTGACGCTCACCATCAAGCGCGGCGAGTTCATCTGTCTGCTCGGTCCCTCGGGCTGCGGCAAGACCACCGCGCTCAACTGCATCGCGGGTTTGTTGCCGGTCACTGGCGGCACCATCTCGCTCGACGAGCACCGCATCGACCTGCTGCCGCCCGAGAAGCGCGGCTTCGGCATGGTGTTCCAGAACTACGCGTTGTTTCCGCACATGAGCGTGCGCAAGAACGTCGCGTTCGGCCTTTTGATGCGCAACACGCCCGCCGACGAGATCAAGGCGCGGGTCGCACGCGCGTTCCAGCTGGTTCAGCTCGTCGGCCATGAAGACAAATTGCCGGGGCAGCTATCCGGTGGGCAGCAGCAGCGCGTCGCGATCGCGCGCGCGATCGTGATCGAGCCGCCGCTGCTGTTGATGGACGAGCCTTTCGTCGAACCTCGACGCCAAGCTGCGTCTCGAAATGCGCGCCGAGATCCGCCGCATCCACAAGGAGCTCGGCCGCACGACGATCTACGTGACACACGACCAGGACGAAGCGCTTTCGCTCGCCGACCGCATCGTGGTGATGAAGGACGGTCTGGTGCAGCAGGTCGCGGGGCCTGAGGCGGTCTATGCGCAGCCCGCGAACCTGCACGTCGCGCGGTTCATGGGTTATCGCAATGTGATTGAGCTCAAGGCGGGCAAGCGCGACGGAAACATGGTGGCACTTGAGGGCTTGGGGCTGAATCTGCAAGGCACCGTCAAGCAAGACCCGGGCAGCATGGCCGCTGTTGCGATCCGTCCTGAGGATCTGAGCGTGGGCGCAGGTCCGAATGCGATTACGGGCCGCGTTGAGAATGTCGAATATGGTGGCCACGAGTCATTGGTCGACGTGAAGACGGCACAAGGCGCTCTCTTGCACGCGCGCACCGGTGTGCGGGTCAATGTCGGCGACGAGGTCGGTTTGACGATTTCGCCGGATCGCGTGCTGGTCTATCCGGGCGAGGGCAGCGCATGAACGCCGTCGCGGCGCGCTGGCGGCCGGACCCGGCGGTCGTGCTCGTCGCGCCCGCGGTCGTGTTCCTGCTGCTCTTCTTCATCTATCCGTTCGGTTACGGCTTCTGGCTCTCGTTCACGCCGAACGAAGGCGGCTGGCTCGCCAACTATCAAAAGTTTTTCTCCGATGAGCATCTGTGGGGCACGATCCTCATCACGTTCAAGCTTTCGCTGCCGGTGACGATCCTCAACGTCGGGCTTGCGCTGCCGATCGCATTCCAGCTCCGCCGCAAGACGCGCTATCAGCGCTGGGTGACGACATTGCTCGTCGTCCCGATCACCCTCGGTACGGTGCTGATCGCCGAAGGCATGCTGACCTATTTCGGTCCGCGCGGCTGGTTGTCGCAGACATTGCAGCTTCTGCACATCTATGATGGACCGATCCGGCTGACGCACAATTTCGCCGGCGTAGTAATTTCGCTCGGCATCTCGGGATTTCCGTTCGCGTTCCTGCTGATGCTGTCGTACGTGACCGGCATCGATCCAACGCTCGCACGCGCGGCGGCGACGCTTGGCGCCGGGCCGTTCGCGCAGTTCCGCTACATTTATCTGCCGCTGCTTCTGCCGGGGCTTGCGATCACGTTCTGCCTCGCCTTCGTGCAGGCATTTTCAGTATTTCCCTCGGCCGTGCTGGTCGGTGCGCCCTCCGGCCCGACGCGCGTGATCTCCCTTGCCGCCTATGAGGCGGCGTTCGAGCAATACGACTACTCGATGGCTTCGGCCGTCGCGATGATCATGGGCTTCGCCCAGCTTATCGTCGTGGTGCTTGTGCTCACGCTGCGGCGTTCGCTCTATCGCGGTCCGGTCACGGGAGCGAAAGGATGAACGCGCGCCAGCACTGGTTCTACCGCGCGTGGAGCGGGCTGCTGCTTGGCCTGATGGCGTTCTTCATCGTCAACATTGCGCTGATGGTGCTCGCCGTCATCGCCAACTCGGTCGCGCGGCGCTGGCTCGGGACCTGGTTACCCGATGGCTATACGACGCAATGGTACCTGGCGGCGTGGAAGGAGTTTCAGCTCGGCGACGTGCTCTGGGTCACCGCAGAGGTCGTGCTGGCCGTCGTGGTGCTCTCGATCGTGCTCGGCGTGCCAGCAGCCTATGCATTGGCGCGCAAGAATTTCACCGGCAAGCAGCTGGTCATGCTGCTGTTCATCCTGCCGCTGATCATCCCGCCGATCACCTACGGTATCCCGATGGCGACGGTGATGTATCAGGCGCATCTCGGCGGCACGCTCTGGGGCGTGATCTTCGCGAACCTCGTGCCGGCGCTGCCATTCGTCATCCTGGTCATGACGCCGTTCATCGAGCAGATCGACCCGACACTGGAGTCCGCAGCGCGCGTGTTCGGCGCGGGCACCCTGCGTATTTTCCGGCATGTGCTGGTGCCGTTGTTGATGCCGGGAATGCTCGCGGCCTCCCTCCTGGTGCTCGTTCGCACCATCGCGATGTTCGAACTGACGTTCCTCACCGCGGGGCCGGACTCGCAGACCTTGGTGGTCGCGCTCTACTACGCGGTCTTCGCGGCCGGCGTCCGTGCACCTCAATCGGTCGACGCGATGGCCATCGTCTATATGGCGCTGACGCTGGTCTGGCTCTTGATCGCGCTGCGCTTCGTCAACCCGACGCAGCTTGTCAGCCGCGTGAAGGAGCAGCCTGCGCATTAGGTGTGTGGGTCAACGAACCACGGGCAGGACGCCCGCCGGTTCCTTGACAAGCCTGTTTAAGCCCACCTACCGTCCGGCAAAAGAAAACGCCACGCGATATACCGGGAGGACGCCATGCGAATGATCGCCGCGGCTGCGGTTGTACTGTTCGGCCTTGCGCCGACGCAAGCTCAGCCACTCGTCGTCAAATACTCCGGCATTCAGCCGATCGACCATCCGTCGACGCTACAGCGAGAAATATTTCGCCGAGGAAGTCGGCGTGCTCACCAAGGGCACGGTGAAGGTCGAGGCCTATGCCAACACGCAGCTCGGCGACGCCGTCGTGAGCGTGCAGAGCGTGCGCAACGGCACCATCGGCTTTGCCACCGTCTCGACCGCGAACCTCAATCAGGTCGTGCCGGCGATGGACATGTACTCGCTGCCGTTCCTGTTCAAGAACGAGGCAGCACTTCTGGTGGTTCCTGGCACAGCCGCAGGCCACCGAGATGGCGCAGCAGCTTGAGGCCAAGGGCATCAAGATCATTGCCTACATGGATTCAGGCGCGCGCAACTTCTTCGCCCAGAAGGCGATCCGCTACGCCGGACGATATGAAAGGCGAAAAGATCCGCGTGATGGCCTCGCCCGTGATGGTCAACACCATGAAGGCGCTGGGTGCCACAGGCGTGCCGGTGGCCTGGGCCGAACTCTACACCGCGCTGCAGACCGGCGTGGTGGACGGCGCGGAGAACAATCACCCCTCCGTCGTCGCGAAGAAGTTCTACGAGGTGTCGAAATACTACACCCTCGATGAGCACATGCGCATTCCAGATACGATCATCATGTCGATGAAGCTGTGGAATCAGCTCAACGACGAACAGAAAGCGGCGGTGCTGGAAGCAGGTCAGCGCGCGCAGGCCTACATGCGCGGCGCATGGCACGTGTCCGAGGTGAAGGACCTTGCCGAGCTGAAGAGCAAGTTCACCGAGATCGTCACGCCGGACAAGGCGCCGTTCGTCAAAGCGGTCGCTGGGCTGGTGTCGGAAGAGGGCAAGCGGCTCGGCGTCGAGAAGACCATCGCTTTCATTCTCGATAGTCAGAAGAACTTCTAAGGGTCAGGCGCGGGGGCGCGACGTATCGGGCGGCGGCGGTTCCGCCGCCCTTTGCGTGCCTTGGGGGGAGGAGATGTCGTGAAATTTCTCGATCTGCTCGACCGCTTCGCAAACCTGCTGGTCGACGTGGTGCGCTGGGTCTGCATCGTTCTGGCGAGCGCGCTGTTCATCATCGTCGTCGCGGCCGTCGTCGCCCGCTACGGCTTCGGGCAGGCGGTGTCCTGGACCGAGGAAGTGCCGCGCTATCTGCTGGTCTGGATCTCGTTTCTCGCCGCCGCCGTCGGCGTGCTGAAGCGCGATCATGTCGGCTTCGACGTTCTGTTCAACGCGCTGCCGAAGCCGGTGCGGCGCGTGCTCGGCGTCGTGCTGAGTGCGCTGATCTTGTGTTCGGCTGGATCGTGTTTCGCTACGGCATCACGTTCGTGCAGGATTTCGGCGACGACCTGATGGAGACGATCCCCTTCACCAACAATTGGTACTACCCGGCGATGCCGGTGTGCGGCTTCCTGATCATGGTGTTCGCCTTCAAGCTGATTGTCGACGAGATCGTGCGACCCGAGGCCGCCGCAATCACCGGCACGAGCGTGGACTGAGCCATGATCCTGCTCCTCCTCGGCCTCGCTTTCATCGTGTTGGTGGCCGTCGGCATGCCGATCTCGTTTGCGGTCGGCGTCTCCACCGTGTTCGCTACCCTGCTGCTGCCGGGCGTCGACAACGCCACGGTCGTGCAGCGCATGCTGACCGGGATCAACACCTTCCCGCTGCTCGCGGTGATCTTCTTCGTCTTCGCCGGCACGCTGATGGCGCGCGGCGGCATCGCGCGGCGGCTCGTGCTGATGGCGGAGGTACTGGTCGGCTGGCTGCCCGGCAGCCTCGCGCAGATCGTGTGCGTCGCCTCGATGTTCTTCGGCGGTGTCACCGGCTCGGCCGTCGCCGAGGTATCCTCGATCGGCGCGATGATGATCCCGGCAATGGAGAAGGACGGCTACTCACGCCGCTTCGCGACCGCGATCGTGCTGACCGCCGCCACCATGGGACCGATCATTCCGCCTTCGATCGGCATGATCGTGTTCGCGCATGTGGCCGGCAACGTGTCGATCGCCGCGCTATTCCTTGCAGGCGTCATCCCGGGCGTGATGATCGGCCTGTCGCTGATGATCGCGTCGTTCATCCACGGCAAGCTCTATCACCAGAAGATCCTGCCGAAGCTCGAATTCGCGCGAGAAGGTCCGCCGGATCATCGACGGCGTCGCCGGCGTGTTCACGATGGTGATCATTCTCGGCGGCATCATTTCGGGTGTCTTCACCGCGACCGAAGCCGGAGCCGCGGCTGCCGTGTATGCGCTGATCCTCACGATCTTCGTCTACAAGGAGATCAAGATCTCGGAATTGCCCGGCATCATCTGGGAATGCTGCGTCACCAACGCAGTCGTGATGCTGCTGATCGCCACCTGCTCTGTCTATGCCTGGATTCTCACCTACGAGAATCTGCCGACCATGCTGGCGGATAATTTCTTCAACCTGATCCAGAGCAAATGGGCGATTCCTGCTCATCCTCAACCTTTTCCTGCTCGTCGTCGGCATGTTCGTCGACATGACGCCGGCGCTGATCATGCTGGTGCCGATGCTGCTGCCGCTCGCCGCCAAGTTCGACATCAACCTCGTCCATCTCGGGCTGATCATGGTGATCAATCTGTCGTTCGGACTGACCACGCCGCCGGTCGGCACGGCGCTGTTTGTCGCGCTCAAGGTCGGGCGCATCTCGATGGAAAAGATCATACCGCCGCTTTTACCGCTGCTCGCGTGCATGTGCGTGGTGCTGCTGTTCGTCACCTACGTGCCGGAAGTCTACATGTGGCTCCCGCGCAGCTTCGGACTGGTCAAATAGCCGTTCTGCTCAGGAAGCTCTTCGCCGCCACCATACCAGCGCGACGCCAAGCGTTGAGGCCGCAAGCCCAATCAGGGCGATCAGGCCTCAGATGCTCGTCGATCAGCAGCCACGCGATCAACGCAGATGCGCCCGGCACGAGAAAGAAGCCCGACGCGGCCTTCGCGGCGCCATACCGGTCCATCATCGAAATTGTAGATGGCCATGCCGCCGATCGACATGACCAGGACGTTCCAGGTCATCGCGCCGATCAGGCCGGCGCGTCAGATGTGCGTGCGGCGTCTCGAAAAGGATTGCCAGCAGGATCGCCATCAGCGCGCCGCCGATCAACTGCACCGCGGTCGCCTCGAAGGGCGGCACGTCCGAGGCAAACTTCTTCAGGTAAAGCGTTCCGCCCGACAGCCCGAACAAACTCAGACCGAGCAGCGCGATGATGCTGTAGTCGGCATCATGCGGCACACCGAGTACGACGCCGGCGAGACCGAGCGCGAACCCGAGCCACTGCCACCACGCGAAGCGCTCGCCGAGCAGCATCACGCCGAGCGCAGCGGTGAGGATCGGGTGAAACGCATGGACCAGCGCGGTCGGCGTCGCGGCGACGCTGATGAGCGCCTTGTGCGCGGTTGCAAGCGCGAGCCCGTGCACGAGCGCGCCGCCGATCATCAGGTGCATCCAGCGCCGCTTGAGCGGCCCAAGCGGACGCTTGAGCACCAGCACCATACCGACTGCTGCCACGGCCGCGATCGCAAGCCGCACGGCGACGAAAGTGTAGGGGGTGATGTCGGCGAGGCCGATTTTGGCGGCCGCATAGGACGACGCCCAGAGGACGGCGAAAATAAATGGCAGTGCGGCGGAGAGCATCAGTGCCTGGGCGGGTGGTCGCGGGACACGTTGATATACCGCGTTAACCTGCGGGACGCCCTTCGTGGTTTGTCAAAGGGGCCTTCGTCTCCCGGATAACCGAGCCTGTGGACGGCCATGAAATGAACCGTTTGTTAACCATGATTTTGCACGGTGGCGTGTGAAAGTGGCCCACGCAGATTCCCTCGGGAGATTGAAATGGAACAGTTCCGTCCGTCCACACGGCCGCGTAACAGCCTGGTGAGCGCAGAAAACATCCTTCGCATCGGACGCAGTGGCGAGCAGGCACCGGCCGCTTCTCCGCTGCGAGAGAGCGAAGTGTCGCGTAAGGGGCAGGCGGCGCTCGACCTCGTCGGACAGGTTGCCGATACCATCAATGCCACCGAGAGCCGGGTTGAACGGTTGCTGACGCGCGCGCTCGATCAGCTGCGCGCGATGGAAGAACGCAACCGCGAACTAGAGGCCCGCGCCACGCAGGCCGAATTGCGTGCCCGCGAAGCCGAGAAGTGGCTGGTGCGTCTGCAGGTCGAAATGGCGGACAAACTGGCGAGCGTAAAGCCGGCCCGCAAGCCCAACGGCACCGCAGCGGCCTAAGCTGCAAGACAAGCAAACCGGTCACGGCTTTATGCACCGGTCGGCCGGCCTGCTTGCACTTGCGCTGGCGTCCGTGGTGACGCCAGCGTTCGCACAAAATACCTCGATACCGCTTCCGCCGTTTCTCACTCCGCGCGGGACACCGGAAGATCAGCGTGCCTGCCGTCCCGACGCCGTGCGCCTTTGCAAGGATGTGGCCGGCGACGATGATGCGGTCCTGCGCTGCTTTCAGGCGCGCCGCAAGTTACTCAGCCCGGCCTGCAATGCGGTGCTGGTGAAGTACGGCCGCTGAGTTGGCCGATCCAGCAGCAGACAAGAAAAAGTCCCGGCTGTTTAGGCCGGGACAGTGTTTGGGGTCACTTGGGTAGGGCGGAGAGCGGGCATCACCCTCCGTAGGTGAAAGGCATTCGCCTCTCAAAACTTGCGATCGGCCGACACCAGACGAACCGTACGGCCGGAGCCGGATTCGGTGCGCGCGTCGCGGACACAGGCGCGGTCCAGATACGGCCAGGACTGCTGGCGACAGGCGAGCCGCGCTTCGGTGTCCAGCCGGTCGCCTTTTCCCGAAGCCGTGATCGTCACCTCGCCGCGGGTCGAAGCCGACACCTGGCTGACGCTCGGAGCAATCACGAGCGCACCTGCGACCAATGCGGCTGCTGCCATCATGCTGTAAATTTTGAACATTTTAGCCACCCTTGCCCCGCTAACGTTGTCCCACCGGGGCCCTTCACTCAGTTAGACGCGAAGTGGGGGCAAAAGGTTCAGATCGGAACGCACGATTTCTCGATCCCCTCGTGATGGCCTTGCGGTGGTAAGGAGGGCGGGATAGACCGCCGCAAATGCCGAAAACTGCGCTCTATGCCGGGTCTTTCGACCCCGTGACCAACGGGCATCTCGATGTCGTTCGTCAGGCCGCGAGGCTTTGCGACCGGCTGGTGCTGGCGATCGGGGTGCATCCCGGCAAGACGCCGCTTTTTTCGAGCGACGATCGTCTGGCGATGCTCGCCGAGACCTGCGGGCCGCTGGTGAAGGCCGCCGGGGCGGAGCTTGCCTGCGTCACGTTCGACAATCTGGTCGTCGACCTCGCCAAGCGCGAGGGCGCCACGGTTCTGATCCGGGGCCTTCGTGATTCAACGGATTTCGACTACGAAATGTTGATGGCCGGCATGAACGCCGCCATGGCGCCGGACGTCCAGACCGTATTCCTGCCTGCGTCGCCCCTCGTGCGCCCGATCACCGCCACTTTGGTACGCCAAATCGCCAAGATGGGGGGCGACATCACGGCTTTCGTGCCGGTGCCGGTCGCGACCCGTCTGAAGGTGAAGTTTGCCGGGAAGTCCGGCGTCTAGATCGCGCATGGTTTTTTCGGAAAACCGGAAGCCCCCCGTCCGGATCATGCGCTACAACCGGGAGTTCACATGATCCGACTGTTTGCCCTCGTGGCGGCCTTGCTGCTTGCCGCGCCAGCCTTTTCGCAAACGCCGAAGGGCCTTCCGGCCGGCGCCGATCCGGAAAACACCCTGATCGTCGACACCACCCAAGGCCGCATCGTCATCAAGCTGCGCAGCGACATCGCGCCGGGTCACGCCGCGCGGCTCAAGCAACTCGCGCGTGACGGATTTTACAACGGCGTGCCGTTCCACCGCGTGATTCCGAATTTCATGGCACAGACTGGTGACGGGCAGAACGGCAACGGCACCGGCGGATCGAAATACCCAAACCTGAAGGCGGAGTTCTCCAAGGAGCCGTTCAAGCGCGGCACGGTCGGAATGGCGCGCAAGGGAGACAGCAACGATTCCGCAAACAGCCAGTGGTTCATCTGCTTCGGCGACGCCTCGTTCCTGAACGGCCAGTACACCGTCATCGGTGAAGTGCTCTCGGGCATGGACGTGGTGGACAAGATCAAGAAGGGCGAGCCGGTGCAGAACCCGGACAAGATGGTCAAGGTGCAGGTTGCGGCCGACGCGAAATGAGGTTCGCCGCCGCGGCGATAACTCTCATGGCGATTGCCTCAGGTACGGATGCGGTGCTCGCTCAGGGCATGATCCTGACGATCGAGATCCAGCGTTCCAACCCTGAACCACACCGACCGGCCACCCCGATCGACAATCTGCAGCAACTCATGGCGGCGTTTGCCGGATGCTGGAACCCGCCGCCAGCCGGTCCCAACCGGCAGCCGGTTGACCTGACGTTTCAGGTAAGCTTCAAGCGCTCGGGCGAATTGTTCGGCAGGCCGCGCGCGGTGAACTTCGCGCATCCAGTCACGCAAGAGGAACGCGATCGCTATTTCACCGCCGTTGCCGAGGCGGTCGACCGCTGTTCGCGCATGCCGTTCACCGAACTCGATGGGCGGAGCGGTCGCGGGCCGCACGTTTCGGGTCAACTTTCTCGATCGCCGCAACACCAAGAGGGCAGAGGCATCATGGCTGACAATGAAAAACTGACGCTGGAAACCACCAAAGGCAACGTTGTGATCGAACTGCGGCCCGACCTCGCTCCGCAACATGTCGAGCGCATCAAAACGCTGGTGAGCGAAGGCTTCTACGACGGGGTCGTGTTTCATCGCGTCATCGACGGCTTCATGGCGCAGACCGGATGTCCGAACGGCACCGGAACCGGCGGATCGAGCTATCCAAACCTGCCTGCCGAATTCAATTCCGAGCCGCACGTGCGCGGCACCGCGTCGATGGCGCGTGCCCAAAATCCGAATAGCGCCAACAGCCAGTTTTTCATCTGCTTCGATGACGCGGGCTTCCTTGACCGGCAGTACACCGTGTGGGGCAAGGTCGTCGAAGGCATGGAGAACGTAGACAAGATCAAGCGCGGCGAACCCGTCCAGAACCCGGACAAAATCGTGAAGGCGACGATCGGCGCTTAAGGTTCGCCCGACTGCACGGCGCGAAACGCGAGTAGCGCCATCGCAGCCAGCACCATTGTGACCGCCGCGAACAGGCTGGGCGCGGCGGCGCTGGCGGTCAGATCGCGAGCGGTCCCGGCAAACGCTGGAAACAGGGCCATCGCGGCGAAGTGCCACGTGTAGAAGACCCCCATCCCCGTCGAGCGACTCTCTGGACGCAACGCCTGCGCCGGCAGCGCCATGATCAGCCCTGGCGGCAGCCCGATCACGATCGCGACGATCGCGAATGGGATGACGGGCATCGAGACTGACGAAAGTGCCGCACTAGCAGCCGCAACCGCGAGGAAGCCGCCGATCATGATCAGGTTCGGCAATCTCAATCGCTCTGCGGCGTATCCCGAGAGCGGGACAGTGAAAATGACGATCCACGCCAAGAGGCTGACTAAACGGCTTGCTTCAACCGCGTCATAGCCACGATGCGCAAACAGGTCCGGCAGGAAGCTGATCAGGATCACATAACCCGCGTTGAAGCTGCCCCACACAAAACCCGCCAGTGAGATCAGGAGCCATTCGCGGCGGGAGAGCCCGATGTGTAGCCGTCCGTATCGCTCCGCCGGCGCATCGGGCGGCGGGCGATAGACCACGGCAACCAGCACCAGTGAGATCGCCACCACCGCCGTCGTGACAAACATCACGGAGGATGACCCATACACCGTCGCCAACGGAGGAAATGCGATCAGGCCGAGCGCGATACCCAGTGGCCAGCTGGAAACAAAAAACGCCATCGCGGCGACGATTTCCCGTCCCGCGAACCAGTCCGTGACCATCTTGGTCATCAGCACGTTAACGAAAACCGCGCCCAGTCCGCTGATCAAGCGCCCGGTAAAAACCAAGGGCGCCGATTCCACCCCCATCATGGCTCCTCCGACCACCATCAGGACGAGGCCGCTCAGCACGATCCGCTCGGCGCCGAAGCGTTGCGCCAGCATGCCGCTGGGCAGCGCGATGACGATCCCCGGCAGCATGTAGAGGCCGATCAGTGTTCCCAGCTGGGCAAAGCCCAGTCCGAGGCTATCCATCAGAAACGGTCCGTCAGACGGAACGGTCTGGAACTGAAAGGCCATGGCGGTGCGTGCCAGAAACAGCACGAAAAGCATGAGCCAGCGATCGGGGACGGCCATGCCGAAGGGTCGATTTGTCATGGGCGGCGCGGAATCAGTCCAGAACGATGCAGAGACGCGGGGAACAGTTGCCGCGAGGAGAGGGTAACAACTGGCGATTGCGGCCTTGATACACGCCCGGAGGGGACGACTCCATTGTGGAACACTCTAGTATTCCGGATTTCCCACTGAATCATACCCTTCATGCGAGAGCGTCCGTTACGGGAGGTAACCTACAGTGGCAAGCAACGGGAGGTAGCAGGCAACGAAATTTTCATATGATTCCCGCACTTTAGCCGGTGGGGAGCTGCGGTTGGACGTGCCATCGATGTTCGCGTTGAGGCGTTTGTTTCGGGTCGGGCACGATCGAAAAGTGCCGACCGAAATCTATACGTCACTCGTAACCTCCCTCTTTAGCGATCCGCGCACGCTCCTGGTCGGTGCTTTCGGAAGCATGACGGCCTCGCTGGTCACGGCCTGGAAAACGGCAGACCCCTACATCATCGCCTGCGCGTTCGGCATCGTCGGAATATCATTCGCACGCGCGGCCGACATGAAAGCGTTCACGCAGCGCCGCCAGCCGGTGATGACGCGAGCTGCCGCGATGCGCTGGGAGATGCGCTACATCGTCGGCGCCAGTGCGTTCATGGGATTGATGGGAGCGTGGTGCTTCTTCGCTTTCGTACGGACCGACGATCCCGTCGTTCAGCTTCTCGCGTTTGCGATGGTGCTGGTGAACTTGATCGGCGTCGCCGGGCGCAATTTCGGCAGCCGTCTGCTGGTCAATGCACAACTCGTCGGGGCGGGCGTTCCGATGACGCTCGCGCTGTTCCTGATGGGAAACACCTATCTGGCGGTGTTTGGCTGCGTGTTGTTGCCGTTCTTCATCAGCCTGAAATCCATTGCGGACCGGCTGCGCAGGACGCTTCTCGACGCGGTTGTCGCCACGCGCGACGTGACCTTGCTGGCGGGACGCTTCGATACCGCGCTGAACAACATGCCGCATGGGCTTTGCATGTTCGATCCGATGGGGCGGCTCGTCGTGTCGAACAAGAAGACCGAGGAGATACTGCGGATTCCCGCGACACGTCGCGGCATCTCACTGCGTGAACTGCTGAAGGGTACGGTGGCCTCCGGCACTTTCAACGACGCCACGATGGAGCGCCTGCTCTCGGACCTGGAGAGCCGCATCTCCGGCAAGTTCGACGGCGAGCTTGCCGTCGAGCACCGAGGAGGGCAGGGCACTCTCGCTCACCTTCGAGCCGATGGAGAATGGCGGCTCGGTCGTACTGATCGAGGATGTGACCGAGCGCAAGAACGCCGAGGCCAAGATCAATCATCTCGCGCGCTACGACGCTCTCTCCGGCCTGCCGAACCGCAGCTTTTTCCACGACCAGATGGAATTGGCGCTCGCGACGATGAAGCGGGACATGCACTGCGCCGTGCTGTTTGTCGACCTCGATCAATTCAAGCAGGTCAACGACACGCTGGGCCATCCGACCGGCGACGCGCTGCTTTGCGCTGTCGCCGAGCGGCTGCGCGGGATCATTCGCGAAAGCGATCTGGTCGCGCGCTTCGGCGGCGACGAGTTCGTGGTGCTGCAGACTCCGATCCGGAGCCCGGACGGTGCAGCCGTGCTGGCACGACGCATCGTCGAGGAACTTGGGGCCTCGTACGACATCGAGGGCCATCACGTGGTGATCGGTGCGAGCGTAGGCATCGCGGTCGCGCCGCGCGACGGGACCAGTGCCGACACGCTGCTGAAGAATGCCGACATGGCTCTCTACCGCGCGAAATCCGAGGGGCGCGGTCTGTGGCGTTTCTTCGAGCCTGAAATGGACGTGAAGGCGCAGGCGCGCCGCAACCTGGAACTCGATCTTCGCGAGGCTGTCGCGAACCAGGCATTCGAGGTGCTACTATCAGCCGCTGATCAACCTGAAGACCGGGCGCATCTCGACGTGCGAAGCGCTTGCTGCGCTGGCCGCATCCCGAGCGCGGCATGATCTCGCCGGCGGAGTTCATTCCGATCGCCGAGGAAATGGGCTTGATCGTCGAGATCGGCCATTGGGTGCTGCGGCGGGCGTGTCTCGACTGCGCGCAGTGGCCGGGCGACGTGCACGTTGCCGTCAACCTTTCGCCGATCCAGTTCCGACACGGCAACGTCATGCGCGCCATTACGGAGGCGCTCGCGGCGGCTGGACTTGCTGCGGACCGGCTCGAAATCGAGATCACCGAGTCGGTCCTGCTGCAAGACACCGACGCCACGCGCGCGATTCTTCAGCAGTTGCACGAGTTCGGCGTGAGGATTTCGCTCGACGATTTCGGCACCGGCTATTCGAGCCTGAGCTATCTGCACAACTTCCCGCTCAACAAGGTGAAGATCGACCGCTCGTTCCTTGCCGCGGTCGGTTCGAACAAGCGCGCGCTGCCGCTACTGCGAAACGTCGCGCGCTTGATCGCCGAGCTTGGCATGTCGGTAACGATGGAAGGGGTCGAGACGAGCGACCAGCTTGAGCTGATTCTGAGCGAAGGCAGCTTCGACGAAGCGCAGGGCTTCCTCTTCAGCCCCGCGGTGCCGGCGCGCGAACATCACTGCGGTCCTTAATCCCGCGGCGATCCGTGATATTTTGAAAACCGGGGCATCGCGTCAGGTCGCCTGACACAACAATTTTTACCGAACGTCTCGAATAACAAATCCACGCTGTTGTTCCATGCAGCTCGGAATGCCAGAAGATGCTGCGACGCAGGGATTTCGATTACCGCGTGTGATCGCTGGAGACGACACCGCGTGACGTTGCGTTAATTAACCTTGATCAATCGTTACGCTTTACTTCAATTATTGATCCATTAACCTTTGGTTGCGTGCGGCAGGTACGCCGCGATCAGGGGTCCTTGTATGAGTGTGTTTGCGGCGCAGTCATCGAATCTCGTCGATCGAGTTGAAAGTCTCTTACAGCGCGTTGACTATCGAAGAGCGGAAACACCGGAAGAGCGTGCGGCAATCTTCCGACTTCGCTATGAGGCCTATCTGCGCGAAGGCGCGATCGGGCCAAATCAATCACAGCAATTCAGCGATCCGGTCGACGATCGCGACAATGTGTGGCTGTTCGGCATTCATGTCGACGGCAAGCTTGCTGGCTCGATCCGGCTGAGCATCACGGTGCCAGGCAGCATTCACGTCCCGGCGCTGGATGTCTTCTCGGACATGCTGCTGCCCGATATTCTCTCCGGCAAGCGGATGGTCGATCCGACCCGGTTCGTGGCGGACCGCGAGATTTCGCGTGCATGCCCCGAACTTCCCTACGTAACGCTGCGGCTCCCGTGGCTCGCGCTGGAATACTTCAACGCCGACTGCATGCTCGCGACGGTGCGTGCGGAGCATCAGGCGTTCTACAAACGCATGTGGGGCCATCGTGCCGTGTGCGAGCCGCGTCCCTACCCGAACCTGCAGAAGCCGATCAGCCTGATGACGCTCGACTACAAGGAAGCGCGCGATCGCGTGCACCGGCGCTATCCGTTCTTCCGCTCGAACTACTTCGAGCGGCGGATGCTGTTCCAGCGCACCGCGGATGTGGCACAGCGCTCCGCTGCCGCTGCGTAGCGTTCCATATCGCGTTAGGTCGTTGCCGCCAGATACGGTTCGATGCGCCGCATGACCTCCGCAGGGGTGATGCGGCGCATTCCATCTGGCGACCATCCGCCCTCTGGCGCGATTGCGTGGATGTATTTCGAATAGTTCAACACCGGGGTCGCGCCGAACAGTCCGAAGGCGGGCGTCGCGCCTGCCGCGGCGAGATTCATCGGGCCTGAATCCGGTCCGATGAACAGATCGGCAAGCCGCAGCAGCACAGCAGCTTCGACGACTGACAATCCGCAAGCATTCAAGGCAGGCGCGCCGGCCGAGCGCGCGATCAGGTTTTCGGCGCGCGCCGCGTTGTCGGCGCCGCCGATCAGGAACACAGTGCCGACGGTACGGCGCCGCAGATGGTCGAGAAACTCCGTCCAGGTATCGTCCGGCCAGTCCTTCTCCGGGTGCGAGCCGCCAAGCGCGATGACGACCCAGGGCCATTGGTTTGCGGCATAGCGCGCGCCGATCGTGCCGAGCAACGCAGGCGGTAGCCTCAGATCCGGCTCCATCGAAGAAATGGGTACGCCGTTGGACTCCACGAAGACACGCAGCCAATCGTGCGCGATCGACTGGAAATGGTGGGGCTCAATACCTTGGCTGGTAAGGAGCCATTGCTGCGCTCCGTCGCCGGGGCCGATCCGCTCGGGAATGCCCGCCAACCGCGCCGCAAGGGCGGGTCGCAGGGTGCGGTCGAGGATCCAGACCCGGTGGAAGTTTCGCTTCCGCAGCAGCGCGGTCAGTCGTGCAAGATGAAAGCCGCGCGCGATATCCGACCCGTTGTGCTCGAAATAGACAACCTCGGCGACGCAGGGTTCGGCCTGCAGCAGCTCCTTGGCATGGGTGGAGGGCAGCGTCAGGAACGTCACGGCGCCTTCCGGCGTGCGCGACGCGATCGCGCGGATGAACGGCAGATGCCACATGACATCGCCGATGCCTTGCTTGACCTGAATCACGGCGGTGGACGTCATGAACTCTCGGAGCAATGCCGGTCGCAACCGTAGACACGGACTTACAGGTCTGGCGATACCCTGCCAATCTGTTGATAGACACCCACAATCCGCTTTCGCGGCGGATCACGCGGAACCCGATGCGCACCGACCTGTTCGACTTTCCCCTGCCGCCGGAGCGGATCGCGTTGCGGCCCGCCCGCCCGCGCGATGCGGCACGCCTGCTCGTGGTACGGCCGGGTTCGGCTTTCGATGATCGCGTCGTGCGCGACCTGCCGGACCTGCTGCGGCCGGGCGACCAGCTTGTGGTCAATGACACGCGCGTCATCCCGGCGAGCCTGCACGGGCGGCGCATCGGCCGCGGGCCGGAAACCCGCATCGAGGCTAATCTGGTGAAGCGGCTCGACGGCTCGCGGTGGCAGGCCTTCGTCAAACCGGCGCGGCGTCTCGCGGTCGGTGACGTCGTGCGGTTCGGGGACGAGGGAAGGGTTTGCTTCCTCGGTCAGCTCGACGCGACCGTCGAAGCGAAAGGCGAGGGCGGCGAGGTGACGTTTGCGTTCTCGTTTCATGGACCCATGCTCGATCAAGCCCTGGCCGAACGCGGGGACATGCCGCTGCCTCCTTACATTGCGTCGCGCCGCGCGACGGATGAGGCCGACCGGGCCGACTACCAGACGCTGTTCGCGCATGAGGAGGGTTCGGTTGCGGCGCCGACCGCAGGACTGCATTTTACCGACAATCTCGTGACGCATTTGAAAGCACGCGGCGTCGGCCTGCACACGGTCACGCTGCACGTCGGCGCCGGAACCTTTCTGCCGGTGAAAGCCGACGACACCGACGGCCACCGGATGCATGCCGAGTACGGTGTTGTAAGCGCGGCGACCGCCGTGGCGCTGAACGATGCACGCAACGCTGGCGGCCGCATCGTGGCGGTCGGATCGACGTCGTTGCGGCTTATCGAGAGCGCGGCGGGTGCGTCGGGCATGATCCAGCCCTTCGCGGGTGAGACTGCGATCTTCATCACGCCTGGCTACACCTTCCGCGCCGTGGACGTGATGCTGACGAATTTCCACCTGCCTCGCTCGACTTTGTTCATGCTGGTCGCGGCTTTTTGCGGCCTTAAGACCATGCAGGCGGCCTACGCGCATGCGATCGCGCACAACTATCGCTTCTACTCCTACGGCGATGCCTGCCTTCTTTTCCGGGCATGAACCTGTGATAGGAACGCGACCGGGAACACCGGCCGCGCATGTCTCAGGAATTTTCATTTCAACTTCACGCAACCGATGGCGCGGCGCGCCTCGGCGAAATCGCGACAGCGCACGGCACCGTCCGCACACCCGCCTTCATGCCGGTCGGCACGCAGGCGACGGTCAAGGGCGTGCATGCATCGACAGTGCGTGCGGGTGGCGCCGACATCCTGCTCGGCAACACCTATCACCTGATGCTGCGGCCGGGCGCGGAGCGCATCGCGGCGCTCGGCGGCCTGCATACATTCATGAACTGGCCGCACCCGATCCTCACCGACTCGGGCGGCTTCCAGGTCATGTCGCTGTCCGAACTGCGGAAAATCGACGAAAGCGGTGTCACATTCCGCTCGCACATCGACGGCGCCATGGTGGCGCTCTCGCCGGAGCGCGCGATCGAAATCCAGAATCTGCTCGGTTCCGACATCGTGATGCAGCTCGACGAGTGCCTGAAGCTGCCTGCCTCGCGCGACGAAATGGAGCGCGCGATGCGGCTCTCGCTGCGCTGGGCCGAGCGATGCAAGCATGCGTTCGAGGGTGCGGCGCCCGGGCGCGCGCTGTTCGGAATCGTGCAGGGCGGGGACGATCCGGGCTTGCGGGTGGAAAGTGCGCGCGGGCTGACCGACATCGGTTTCCCCGGCTATGCGATCGGCGGGTTGGCAGTCGGCGAGCCGCAGGCGGTGATGCTGAAGGTCATCGAGGAAACCACGCCCGCGCTACCCGCCGACCGGCCGCGCTACCTGATGGGCGTCGGCACGCCGGAAGACCTGCTCGAAGCGGTCGCGCGCGGCATCGACATGTTCGACTGCGTGATGCCGACCCGCAACGGCCGCCACGGTCGTGCCTTCACGCGCTCCGGCGCGATCAACTTGCGCAACGCGCGCCATGCCGAAGATCCCCGGCCGCTCGATGAGGCAAGCGCGTGCGAGGCGGCGCGCAGCTATTCGCGCGCCTATCTGCATCACCTGATCCGCGCCGAGGAAATGCTCGGACCGATGCTGCTTTCGGAGATCAATCTCGCCTATTACCAGGAACTGATGGCCGGCATGCGCGCGGCGATCCGTGACGGTCGTTTCGCGGAGTTCAGCGCGGCGAGCCACGAAGGCTGGGCGCACGGCGACATCCCGGCGCGCGGTTGAGCCGCCGCGAGGCCCTCGACGCGCTTGCGGCGAAGACTAGAATATCTCGCAGAAAGACCGGCGAAATGCGCCGAGAAAAAGCATCCGCGACCTTCCAATCCATCGCGCGCGGGTGAATGCTGCCTTGGCCTGACGGCGTCCCGGCTGTCGGCGCCGTGTCATGATCGTGACGTTGTATCGGGGACTCGATCGGGGGCGATTATGAGCAGCGTTGTCAATTGTGTCTCCTATGAAGCCGGCAAGCGGCTTGCCGAGGTCGATCTCGCCCACGCGTGTCCGGGCGCGGCCGACGGCAGTTTCGTCTGGGTCGGACTGCACGCTCCGGACAAGGACCTGCTGCGCACCGTGCAGCAACGTTTCAACCTGCACGACCTTGCGATTGAAGACGCGCTGCTCGCGCATCAGCGTCCCAAGCTTGAGGTCTATGGCGACTCGGTGTTCATCGCGCTGCGCACCGCGCAGCTTGTCGACAGGCGGATCCAGTTCGGCGAGACGCATATCTTTGCCGGGCGCGGCTATGTGGTGACGGTGCGTCACGGCTCGACCACCGCGTACCGCGAGGTGCGGTCGCGCTGCGAGGGCGTGCCGAAGATGCTGGCGATGGGGGAGAGCTTCGTCGTCTATTCGATCATCGACTTCGTCGTCGACAACTATTTTCCGGTGCTGCACGAGCTTGAGGCCGAGGCCGACGCGCTGGAAGACGAAGTGTTCGCGCATCGCAGCGACCCGACCGACGTCGAGCGAATCTACGAGCTGCGCCACGAACTGCTGCTGCTGCGCCGCGCCGTGCAGCCGCTGCAAGAGGTGTGCAGCCGCATCATGCGGTTCGACGTGCCGCTGATCGACCACGCGATGAACGATTATTTCCGCGACATCCAGGACCATACGATCCGGGTGGTGGAAGGCATCGACAATCTGCGTGATCTTCTGAATGCCGCGCTGGAAGCGAACCTGCTGCTGGTTTCGCTGGCGCAGAACCAGGTGACCAAGACGCTCACCGGCTGGGCCGCGATCCTGTCGATCCCGCTCGCCATCGCGTCGATCTACGGCATGAACTTCAAGAACATGCCCGAACTCGAGCAGCCCTACGGCTATCCGATTGTCATGGCCGTGATGTTTTCGGTCTGCGGCTATCTGTTCTATCGCTTCCGCCGCGCCGGCTGGCTTTAACGGCAAGCGACGGAGCGACCTCAGGCGAGCAGATCCTCGAATCTGTCCGCCTGGAACCTGTGCGACCTGAGAAACGAGTGGCCGCATGACTCGCAGACCCAGTGATTGTGCACCACCCGCGCGCTCTCATGCTGGGCCAGCAACGGGGCGAGCAACATGTCGCCGCACTGCGGACAGGCCGGCAGCCGGACTGGGCTCGTCCGGGACGGCGCCTTGCACATCAGATTATGCAGTGTCATGGCGAGGTCTCCGCGGCTGAAGTGCGTTCCCTTCCACGTCCCATTGAACAAAAGTATGGGGCACCACGGTGGCGGTCGAATGAAAGTTTCGTGAACCTTTTTTCGACTAAATCTCATTCAAAACCGCGGAAAACCACGCGCTGATATTGTCGCAGTGCACAAAACAAAACCGCCGGGCTTTTGCCCGGCGGTCTGCAGATATTCCGTTTGCTGAACGCTTATCTGCGGCTGCCGCCTGTGCCTGCATCCCATTCCGGATGTGCGTCGAAGGCCGCCTTCATGACCCAGCCGCCGATGATCGGAACGAGACAGTCCGCGACCATCATGAACGCTTCGCTGGACTTAAGCTCGCGATGCTCGTTGTAGCTCACCAGCAGGCCGCCGATGATCGGGCTCAACGCCATGCAGCCGACCGTGGTCAAGCCGTAGTAATGCAGCGAGCGTGCACTGTCGAAACGCGCGCAGCTCGAGAAGTTGCGGTTGCAGATCGCCGCATAGTACGCGGCGGTCATGCCGAGGCCGGCGATGAGCTGGCCAGCCTGTACGTTCGGGCTGCGATCGTTCAGCAGGAACGCTTTCGCTGTTCCGCCCTGCGCGACAAGGCCCACCATCATCGTCAGGGCCATCGTGAGACCGAGAATCGTTTTCTTCATTGCATCCCCCCAATCGCTGGAGTCATCGCGCGCGGCTGAGGGGCGCGCAGTCCCATTCGATGTGTCAGAAAGTTGCGCCAGGGGAACGCGGCGCGCTACGGATTCGCAACCTACTCGGACGTGGTTAACGCTTCAAAGCTATTAGGCCGTCGCGGGCGGGATTTGGGTGCAACTGTGGCGCTCCCGCCACAAAACCCGGGCCGGCTGGGGACAAGCTTCTCGCCGCGCCGCACCCTGGGAACAAAACCGGGCGGCAGCGGACGCAATTTATAAAATCGAATCAATCGTTTGCGGTAAAATGCGGAGGGCACTGATTCGACTAGCCAAGGATGTTCGCGTGCCATCGTCACACCAAAAGTCCGAGCCCTGCGATCCCTTCCTGCTGCCGATTTGCGATTGCGGTGGCCCGATGAATCTTGCCAGCCTGGAGCCGCATCCGACGCGGACCGGGCAGGAGATCAAGACCTACGAATGCCAGCAGTGTGCCGGGCTGCGGGTTTTCGTGGTCGAGAAGCGCACCCTGAGGGCCACCGGATAAGCAGGAGGATGGTGAGCGCGCCGGGACTCGAACCCGGGACCCTTTGATTAAAAGTCAAATGCTCTACCGACTGAGCTACGCGCTCCCAAGGCGGGGTGTGTAGGGGCCCCCTCCAGAGAATCAACCCTTCGGCGCGTCGCCGCGGGCTTTCAGTACCATCTGCGTCTGCGTCACGATCGCGGCGAGCCGCCCGTCCCCGCGGGTGATCCGCGTCTGCCAGACCATTGTCGAGCGCCCCTTGTGCAGCGGCGTGCATTCGGCGCGCGCGGTATCTCCCAACGGAATCGCGGCAAAGAAATTCGTCTTGCTCTCGATCGTGGTCGTGCCCTCGCCATCTTTTAAATTCGTAACGGTCGCAACTGCGCCGATTGTGTCGGCAAACGCCATGTACGCGCCGCCGTGCAGCACGTTTGGCCGCGTACAAAGATCCTGGCGTACGAAAAGCTCGCCGATCACGAGATCGGGTGTCGCGCTGATGACCTCGACGCCCATCAGTTTTGCAAACGGTAGCGGGTCGAGGTGCGGCATCGGCTTTATCTCCTTCGGTAATGTCGCGATCCCACAGCACAAAAAAAGAGCAGGGCCAAAGCCCTGCTCGGATGTGTTGACGCCGTGAGCACTTGTCCCGACCGGCTTGTTATTGTTGTCGGGGCGGCAGCGTAGTGTCGCGCCGTCGAGCTCTTTTCCTCCCAAGACTTGGACCGCTTGGCAAAGCCGCTTTTTTGCGTTGTCTTTGCCTTGCGTGGCGGGACCCTAACTGATCTCAAATCGGTTGTCATCAGGCAATCAAACGCAACTTTCTTTCTTGCTTTGCACTGAAACGCGAAGCGATAACCGACTGCACGCCCTGCGGTTATGCTCTTCATCGAACGCATCGTACGAACCGTGACCCGATGACGACGCGATGACGCATCCGCGACCGGCGCGAAGGCTTTGACGGCCCTTGTGTTTTGTTCCGCCTTCCGGTTTCACTCCGCTTCCGCTCAGCCCAATCCTTGAGTTGCGCCGCATGCGTCTATCTCGCTATTTCCTGCCGATCCTGCGCGAAACGCCCAAGGAGGCGGAAATCGTTTCGCATCGGCTGATGCTGCGCGCGGGGATGATGCGGCAGGAGGCCGCAGGCATCTATGCGTTCCTGCCGCTCGGCTTGCGGGTGCTCGACAAGATCTGCCGCATCGTACGGGAGGAGCAGAACCGCTCCGGCGCGATCGAACTGCTGATGCCGACGATCCAGTCCGCCGACCTGTGGCGCGAAAGCGGACGCTACGAGGCCTACGGCAAGGAGATGCTGCGCATCAAGGACCGGCACGAACGCGACGTGCTGTACGGGCCAACCAACGAGGAAATGATCACCGACATTTTCCGCGCTTATGTACGCTCGTACAAGGATCTTCCGCTCAATCTCTATCACATCCAATGGAAATTCCGCGACGAGGTGCGGCCGCGCTTCGGCGTGATGCGCGGGCGCGAATTTTTGATGAAGGACGCCTATTCGTTCGACGTCGATCAGGCGGGCGCCCGGCATTCCTACAACAAGATGTTCGTCGCCTACCTGCGTACGTTCGCGCGGCTCGGTTTGAAGTCGATCCCGATGCGCGCCGACACCGGGCCGATCGGTGGCGACCTCAGCCACGAATTCATCATTCTGGCGGAGACCGGCGAAAGCGAAGTGTTCTGCCACAAGGACTATCTCGATTTCGAGGTGCCGGGTGCGGAGGTAAATTTCGACGATGTCGCCGCCGTGCAGAGCCTCGTGGACAAATGGACGTCGCTCTACGCGGCGACGTCGGAGATGCACGAGTTGGACAAGTATGCGGCGCTTCCGGCCGACAAGCAGGTCTCGGCGCGCGGCATCGAGGTCGGTCACATTTTCTATTTCGGCACCAAATACTCCGAGCCGATGAAGGCGCTGGTCGCGGGGCCGGATGGTAGCGAGAATCCGGTGCACATGGGCTCATACGGTATCGGCCCGTCGCGGCTTGTCGCCG
The DNA here is from genome assembly GCA_963757565.1 of uncultured Alphaproteobacteria bacterium. Taxonomy (GTDB): domain Bacteria; phylum Pseudomonadota; class Alphaproteobacteria; order Rhizobiales; family Xanthobacteraceae; genus PALSA-894. Next base: position 1,831,455 of record CAVWSB010000011.1, on the reverse strand, counting down.
CGATCATCGAGGCCTCCCACGACGAGAACGGCATCAAGTGGCCAGAGGCGATCGCGCCGTTCGACGTGATTATCCTCAATCTCAAGCAAGGCGATGCCGCAACCGACACGGCCTGCGAGCTACTCTACAAGGCGCTTGGTGCCAAAGGCCTTGACGTCCTCTATCACGACCGCGACGAGCGACCGGGCGCGAAGTTCGCGACCGCAGACCTGATCGGTATTCCGTGGCAGGTTCTCGTCGGCCCGAAGGGTCTTGCGACCGGCCAGATCGAACTGAAAAAGCGCGCCGATGGCAGCCGAACCATGCTGAGTCCTGACGAGGCGATCGCGCAACTCGGCGGATAAATCTGTTCACCCGTCACCGTCTTGGGTGGCTTGAAACGGCCAGAATCGGGTGAAATGCCGGAACGGGACGGAGATCGATGAGCGACCCCACCGGCACGAAACCATTTGCTCCCTTCGAATGGATGCTGTCGCTGCGCTATCTGCGCTCGCGGCGCAAAGAGGGATTCATCTCCGTCATCGCGGGCTTTTCGTTTCTCGGCATCATGCTCGGCGTCGCAACGCTGATCATCGTGATGGCGGTGATGAACGGCTTTCGCAAGGAATTGCTCGACAAGATCCTCGGTCTGAACGGACATCTGCTGGTTCAGCCGCTTGAAATCGCCGCTGAACGACTGGGAGGCGGTGGCGCAACGCCTTGCAGGCGTGGACGGCGTGCGGCTCGCAGCGCCAATTGTGGAAGGACAGGCGCTTGCCTCTTCGCCGTTCAACTCCGCCGGCGTGCTGGTGCGAGGTATCCGCGCCGCCGATCTGATGAAGCTCGGATCGATCGCGAACAACATCAAGCAGGGCACACTCGAAGGCTTCGATGCCGGGCAGGGGCTCGCGATCGGGCGGCGCCTCGCCGATCAGCTTTCGGTCCATGCGGGCGATAGCATCACGCTGGTCGCGCCGCGTGGCGCAGTTACCCCGATGGGGACGACGCCGCGTATCAAGACCTACAAGGTGGGTGCCGTGTTCGAGATCGGCATGTCCGAATACGACGGTGCGATCGTGTTCATGCCGCTCCCCGAGGCGCAGCTTTATTTCAACCGCGCCGGCGACGTGACGGCGATCGAGGTCTACACCAACAATCCGGATCGCATCGAGGTCTTCCGCAAGCTCGTCACCGACGCAGCGCAGCGTCCAATCTTCATGATCGACTGGCGCCAGCGCAACGCGACGTTCTTCAATGCGTTGCAGGTCGAGCGCAACGTGATGTTTCTGATCCTTACGCTGATCATCCTGGTCGCAGCGCTGAACATCATCTCCGGTCTGATCATGCTGGTGAAGGACAAGGGGAATGACATCGCGATCATGCGCACGATGGGCGCAACGCAAGGCTCGGTGATGCGCATCTTCCTCATCACGGGCGCCGCGATCGGCGTGGTCGGAACACTCGCGGGATTCCTGCTCGGCCTGATCGTGTGCCTGAACGTGGAATCGATCCGGCAATTCCTGTCATGGCTGACCCGGACCGAGTTGTTCTCCCCCGAACTCTATTTCCTCTCGCGCCTGCCCGCCGAAATGGACGTCGGCGAGACGACGGCCGTGGTGGTGATGGCCCTGACCTTGTCCCTGTTTGCGACGCTCTATCCTTCGTGGCGTGCCGCGCGTCTCGATCCGGTCGAGGCGCTGCGCTATGAGTGACGCGGAACACAAGAACAAGGAACCTGCGGTTTTCCTGCACGCGATCGAGCGCCGCTACAGTCAGGGCGCGGCGACACTTGAAATCCTCAAAGGCGCGGAGCTTGCAGTTTGGGCGGGCCAATCGGTCGCACTGATCGCGCCCTCCGGCACCGGCAAATCGACCCTGCTGCACATCGCGGGCCTGCTTGAACATCCGGACAGCGGCGAGGTCTACGTCGACGGCACGCCGACGAGCATCCTCTCGGACGCGGAGCGCACGCGCCTGCGCCGCACCGAAGTGGGCTTCGTCTATCAGTTTCACCATCTGCTGCCGGAGTTCACGGCGGCCGAGAACGTGATGCTGCCGCAGATGATACGCGGGCTGTCAAAGAAAGAAGCGCACAATCGCGCCGACGAACTGCTTTCCTATCTCGGCCTGAAGGAACGGCTCGATCACCGACCCTCACAGCTCTCCGGCGGGGAGCAGCAGCGCGTGGCGATCGCGCGTGCGGTCGCGAATGCGCCGCGCATCCTGCTCGCGGACGAACCGACCGGAAATCTCGATCCGCGCACCGCCAGCCACGTGTTCCAGGCCCTCACTCAGCTCGTCAAGGCGTCGGGACTCGCTGCGGTGATAGCGACCCATAACCTTGAGCTTGCCCGGCGCATGGATCGCCGCGTGACGCTGGAAGAGGGGCGTGTCGTCGAAATGGATTGAGATTTCCGTTTCTTTGAGACCGCATTGGTCCGGGGCGTGAAGCGAAGGCATTGAATTGTCTCTTAGCGAACTCGGTCCCGAACCCGTTGCAGCCGCGAAGGCGTCCGCAGAAGGCGAGCGCGGGAAGCATCGGCAGGGATGAAGGCGGAAGGCTACCTAGAGTGCGGGCGTTGCCGCGACGGCCGTTTGAAGTGCCCACAAGCGGGGCATTCGAAATTATAGAAGTATAGAGGTCACGTCCCGGCTTCTCGGGCTCGATGCCGACAAGGTGTGTATCGTTCCACACGCTGAACAGGGCACCCGGATGATTGCATCCGTCGCGGCCGTCGCCGGTTGATAGGTCATGAACGACGTTGCGCCGATCACGGCTGAATAGCGAATCGAACGCCCGCTATGCGTTGTTAACCTCCGGTTAGTTCTGGCGTCCGGGCGCGGGAAAGAAAATCAAACTGACCCACTGCCCGAGATTGACTTTAGAACAAAAGAAGAACAATGTTCTTCCTATGTTCTAGGGAGGATGTGATGCTCAAGTCTGCCATGGAAGAAGTCGCCGCCCTCACGTCGCTGGCACTGTTTGTCAGCATGATCGCGATCTGGGCTCAGGTCATATCGGTCCTATAAGCCTGCGTGTGCCTTACAAGATGTCGGCCGCCCCGAAGGGCGGCCGTCGAGAGAGGCACGGCTGCCCGGGATCAGACTCCGCCAGACATGAAGTTGCCCGCGCGGTCGAACATGCCGCGCGACGCCATGTAGAGGCGGCCGTTGTTCATGAACAGCACGGTGCCGCGTGGTACGGCGCGGGCGTTCTTAACCGCCATGCTCCAGGCCGCCGTCGTCATGGGCTTGGACCACATCTTCCCCTGCATATCGAGCACGTACGCATTGCGGTCACGCAGATCCCACGGGCTGGCGTCCTGGGCCAGGGCAGGAGTTGCGATCGCGAGCAGGGCGGCAACCGTGCAGAGAGCTTTCAAAGTCGACATGTCATTCCCCATCGGGTTTTTCCGACTGCCGGAGCGGCAGACATAGCCATTACGGAGGGCCGGGAACCCGGTTTCGGGACGCGCCGGGTATTCGCTGCGAATGGCGTCGTTTGAGGGGATTCTCACCGGGATGTGAGAGCGGCGTGTTCGCTTGGGCCAAGGAAAGCGGGGACGGCGCGGCTGTGGCGAACGCCGCGATGGACTTGAGGGCCTGCGATCCCCACCATCGAGCCGAAAGAGATTCGCCAGAGGATTCCGCGTGGCAGACCCCGGTTTCGTGCATCTGCATGTGCACTCGTCATACTCGCTGCTCGAAGGCGCGTTGACGATCAGCAAGCTCGCGGAGCTCGCCAAGGCCGATCGCCAGCCGGCGCTGGCACTGACCGACACCGACAACATGTTCGGCGCGCTGGAATTCTCCGACAAGCTCGCCGGGTACGGCATCCAGCCGATCATCGGCTGCGCGCTTAACATCGACTTCGGCGACCAGGAGGCTCCGCGCCATCCGGGCCACGCGATCAGGTTGCCGCGGCTGGCGCTGCTGGCGGCGCGCGACGACGGCTACCGCCGCTTGATGCAACTGACCTCGCGCGCCTTCCTCGACACCCCGTCGGATCAGGCGCCGCATGTGAAGTTCGAGAAGCTTGCCGAACTGGCGGACGGTTTGATTGTGCTGACGGGCGGGCCGGGCGGCCCGCTCGATGCCGCACTCCTGACCGGTCAGGCGGATCTGGCGGCGTCGCGCTGTGCCCGGCTCGTCGAGCTGTTTGGGGATCGGGTCTACATCGAGCTGCAGCGTCACGGACGGCCGGAAGAAAAGCAGGTCGAGCCGGGGCTGCTCGATCTCGCTTACGCGCAGGGCGTTGCGATCGTTGCCACCAACGAGCCGTACTACGGCAAGCGTGAAGACTTCGAAGCGCACGATGCGCTGATCTGCATTTCAGAAGGGCGCGTCGTCGCCGAGTCCGAGCGCCGTCAACTCAGCACCGAACATTTCTTCAAGTCGCGCGCCGAGATGGCCGCGCTGTTCGCCGACCTGCCGGAGGCGCTCTCCTCGACGGTCGAGATCGCGCAGCGCTGTTCATACCGTCCGAAGAAGCGCGACCCGATCTTGCCGCGTTTCACGGCGGCTGATGGCACCGCGCTCGACGAAGCCGCAGAACTGCGTCGTCAGGCCGAGGAAGGGCTGGAGCGCCGCGTGAAGATGCTCGGCATGGCGTCCGGCCTCACCATCGACGACTACCGCAAGCGTCTCGATTTCGAACTCAACGTCATCGAGAAGATGAAGTATCCGGGATATTTCCTGATCGTGTCCGACTTCATCAAGTGGGCGAAGGAGCAGGGAATTCCGGTGGGTCCGGGCCGCGGCTCGGGCGCGGGCTCGCTCGTCGCCTATGCGCTCACCATCACCGACCTCGATCCGATCCGGTTCGGACTGCTGTTCGAGCGCTTCCTCAACCCGGAGCGCGTGTCGATGCCGGACTTCGACATCGACTTCTGTCAGGAGCGGCGCGGTGAGGTGATCCGCTACGTGCAGCAGCGCTACGGCGCCAGTCAGGTCGGGCAGATCATCACCTTCGGTACGTTGCAGGCGCGCGGCGTTTTGCGCGACGTCGGGCGCGTGCTGGAGATGCCGTACGGCCAGGTCGACAAGCTGTGCAAGCTGGTCCCGAACAATCCGGCAGCGCCCGTGACGCTGTCGAAGGCGATCGCCGAGGAACCGCGCCTGCAGGCCGAACGCGAACTCGCAGCCGGTAGTGCGGCGCGCATTCGATATCGCGATGAAGCTCGAAGGCCTGCACCGCCACGCCTCGACGCACGCCGCCGGCATCGTGATCGGCGACCGGCCGCTCGCCGATCTCGTGCCGATGTATCGCGATCCGAAATCGGACATGCCGGTCACCCAGTTCAACATGAAATGGGTCGAGAGCGCGGGGCTGGTGAAGTTCGACTTCCTCGGCCTGAAGACCTTGAGCGTGCTCGACACCGCGGTGAAGCTCGTCGCGCGGCGCGGCATCGATCTCGATCTGCTGGCGATCCCGCTCGACGACGCCAAGTCCTACGAGATGCTGTCACGCGGGGAGACGGTCGGCGTGTTCCAGGTTGAAGGGCAGGGCATGCGCCGCGCCCTGCAGGACATGCGCCCCGATCGTTTCGAGGACATTATCGCGCTGGTTGCTCTGTATCGCCCAGGTCCGATGGCGAACATCCCGACCTATTGCGCGCGCAAGCGCGGCGAGGAGCAACCCGAGTACATTCATCCCAAGCTCGAGCCGGTGCTGCGCGAGACCTTCGGCGTCATCGTCTATCAGGAGCAGGTGATGGAGGCTGCACGGCAGCTTTCCGGCTACTCGCTCGGCGAAGCCGACCTGCTGCGCCGCGCGATGGGCAAGAAGATCCGCTCCGAGATGGAGGCGCAGCGCAGGCGCTTCGTCGAAGGCGCGATTGCTGATGGCGTCGAGAAGGGCTCGGCGGAGGCGATCTTCGAACTGCTCGCCAAGTTCGCCGACTACGGCTTCAACAAGAGCCACGCGGCGGCTTATGCGCTCGTCGCCTACCAGACCGCCTACATGAAGGCGAACTACCCGGTTGAATTCCTTGCTGCGTCGATGACGTTCGATATGGCGAATACAGACAAGCTCTCGGAATTCCGCTCCGAGGCGGTGCGCCTTGGCATCAAGGTCGAGCCGCCGTCGATCAACCGCTCGAACGAGGACTTCGACGTCGAACCAAACGCGATCCACTATTCGCTGTGTGCACTCAAAGGCGTGGGCCGCGAAGCGGTGAAATCGATCGTCGAGGCGCGCGGAGACAAGCCGTTCCGCGACATCACGGATTTCGCAAGCCGGGTGAACCCCCGCGCGATCAACAAGCGCGTGCTGGAAAGTCTCGCGGCCGCGGGTGCATTCGATGCGCTTGAGCCGAACCGCGCACGCGCGCACGCGGGCGTGGACGCGATCCTCGCGACCGCGCAGCGTCAGCACGAAGCTGCCGTCGTCGGGCAGAACGACATGTTCGGCGGGCCGTTGTCGCGTGAGCAGATCCCGCTACCAGCCGCCCAGCCGTGGCTCCCGGCAGAGCGGCTGCAGCGCGAGTTCGACGCCATCGGGTTTTTCCTCTCCGGCCATCCGCTCGACGACTACGCGGCGATCCTCGAGAGACTGAAGGTCCAGCGCTGGACCGCATTCTGCAATTCGATCAAGCAGGGTGCGACGGCGGGCCGGGTCGCCGGTACGGTTGTTTCGCGCGCCGAGCGGCGCACCAAGACCGGCAACAAGATGGGCATCCTGGAGTTCTCCGACCCCTCTGGTCACTATGAGGCGGTGATCTTCCAGGAAGGACTGATGCAGTATCGCGACCTGCTCGAACCGGGGAAAGCCGTGTTGCTGATGCTGACGGCGGAAGCGCAGGGCGAGGACGTGCGCGCGCGCATCCAGACGGTCGAGCCGCTCGACGCTGCGGCCGAGAAACTTCAGAAGGGCTTGCGCGTGCTGATGAGCACCGACAAGCCGATTGAGAGCGTCGCAAAGAGACTCGAACCGAAGGGCGATGCCGAGATCATCCTTGTGCTGATGGTCAACAAGGATATCGACGTCGAGGTGAAGCTGCCGGGCCGCTACAAGGTGTCGCCTCAGATCGCGAGCGCGATCAAGGCTGTGCCGGGTGTGGAGCAGGTGGAACTCGTTTGATTGTCGAACTCGTCACCTTTCGCGCGGCGCCGGGAGCGGACTGGGATGCAATCCTCGAGGACGCACGTGCGACAATTCCGCGCTGGAGCGCGAACCGGCAGCTCGTGCGCAAGCACTACCTCTTGAGCGATGACGGCCAGGAATGTGCCGGGCTGTACATCTGGTCGACACGCGAGGCGGCGGAAGCTGCGCACGATGCCACCTGGCGTGCCACAGTCGCGCAACGCACCGGCGCGGCCCCGGTTATCCGCCATTTCGACCTGCAAATGCTGCTCGACAACGAGGCGGGCGTGGTGACCGAATGGAGCAAGAGTGGCGAGAGAACTTCACGGCGCGTCGTCTAAGCGCCGGACTGGGCGATCCGAGTCGCGAAGTCGTTGCGAGTTACAATGGTACAATCGTCAAGCGAGTATTCCGGATTTCCGACAATTCGGCGCGGTTTGCTTGAGAGTTCGTTGATTGAAGGCTCGCCCGGCTATTGGAATTGCTTTTCGGGCTCTCGTATATAGTGTCGCCGGCCTGAGGTTTGGCGGCGTTCACGTGAAGACAGGCGGGCGCGCGCCCGGTACGGGGCATTCGGCGGCATGGATCATCGCCCGCATATCGTTGTGGTCGAGGATGAGGCAGCGCAGCGACAGCTGCTGGTCGACTATCTCGGCAAGCAGAACTTTCGCGTGAGCGGGACCGACGGCGGCACTGCCCTTCGGAAGCTGCTGGAACGCGAATTGCCGGCGCTCGTGCTGCTCGATATCGGCCTGCCCGGTGAAGACGGGTTCGCACTGGCGCGTTGGCTGCGCGAACGCTCGGGGCGCATTGGCATTATCATGGTGACGGCGGCGGCGGACACGGTGGATCGCGTGGTCGGGCTGGAGACTGGCGCTGACGACTACATCGCCAAACCGTTCGAGCCGCGCGAGCTGCTGGCGCGGGTCAAGAGCGTGCTGCGCCGCACGACCGGCGCGACCGCGAGCACCGGACCGCGCGTACGGATGGGGCGGCGGGTGCTGGACCTGGAAAAGCGCGTGCTGATCGACCCTGCGTCGGGAGAGGAGGAGACGCTCGCGGCAAGCGAACTCGACCTCCTGAAAGTGTTCGCCGAGAACCCGAATCGCCCGCTCAACCGGGACTGGTTGCTCGAAGTGACGGCGCACCGCGAGATGGAAGCCTTCGACCGCGCGATCGATCTGCGCATCACGCGCCTGCGGCGCAAGATCGAGGCCGATCCCGCTCATCCCGACGCGATCCGTACGGTTCGCGGCGTCGGCTACATGTTCGTGCCGCCGAAAGATTGATTCACGTTCCAGCTGTTATCTGCTCGCCGCCGCCATCCGGTCGATATCGGCAAGCGCGCGCCGCAGTTCCGCAGCGAGCGGCCCCAAGCCTTCACGACAGCGCGTGCGGTCGCCCGCCCGGCCGGCCTGCTCCAGCGTGGCAGCCGCGGTGCCGACGCCGGTCGCACCGACGGTCTGGGCGGCCCCCTTGAGCTTGTGCGCGGCGGCCGCAAGTGTCGGCAGGTCGCCGGCGCGCGAGGCAGCGCCGATCTCGCGTTCGGCCGCGACCGCGGTGTCGCGGAATTTCGCCAGCAGCGAATTGATTGCGGCCGAGTCGTCCCCAAGCCAGGCCGCAAGTACGTCACGATCGATCGCAGACGGCGGCTTCGGAGTATCAGGCATATCGGTCTGGTCGCGTGCCGAATCCTCGACTGGCATCCAGCGTTCCAGCGTGGTGCGAAGTTGGTCCATGTTGACGGGCTTTGCCAGATAGGCGTCCATGCCGGCCGCAAGGCAGCGCTCGTCTTCACCTTTCATGGCGTTAGCGGTGACCGCGACGATGGGCGTACGCGTGCCGGATGCGCCGCGTTTTGCCTCGGCCACACGGATCTGGCGTGTCAGCTCATGTCCGTCCATGCGCGGCATATGGATGTCGGCGAGCACAGCAGCGTAGCCGCCATCGGCGGTCACCCACGCCTCGAGGGCTTCCACACCGTCGTTCACGGTGTCGGCCGCGATGCCGAGCAGTTCGAGCTGCCGCACCAGCACCTCTCGGTTCACCGGGTGATCGTCCGCGACCAGAATGCGCGCCCCGTCCTTCTGGCGCCGCACCGCAACGGCCTTCGCGGTCCGCGGCATCGTACGCAGCGTGGTGTTGAGCGGCGAATCCGCGGGCGCTGCTTGCAGCGTGAACGTGACCGTGAAAGTCGAGCCGGCGTTCGGTTGGCTATCGACCGCAATGTCACCCTTCATCAGTTGAGCCAGACGACGCACGATCGAGAGGCCAAGCCCGGTGCCGCCGAAACGACGCGTGGTGGACGAATTGGCCTGCGCGAAGGGCTGGAACAGGCGCGCGCGCTGCTCGTCGGTGAGACCGATGCCGGTATCGGTCACCGCGATCGTGATTCTGGTGTTGCCGTGACCCAGCGGCGCGGTACTGGCGTGCAGCGTGACACGCCCGCGTTCGGTGAACTTGATTGCATTGCCAAGCAGGTTGAACAGAACCTGCCGCACGCGGGTGGGATCACCGACCAGCGCGTCATCCGAACCCGCATCAATCTCGACGTTCAACGCGAGGCCCTTCGCAGTCGCCTGATCGCGGAACGTACCGACGACGCCGTCGATCAGGCCAGAGAGCGAGAACGCCGTCTCCTCGAGTTCGAGTTGGCCAGCCTCGATCTTGGAGAAGTCGAGCACGTCGTCGATGATGCGCAGCAGCGATTGTGCGGAGTTGCGGATGGTCGAGACGGTCCGGCGCTGCGAGCCGTCGAGCCCTTGGCGTTGCAGCACGTCGATCATGCCGAGTACGCCGTTCATCGGCGTTCGGATCTCGTGGCTCATGGTGGCGAGGAAGGTCGATTTCGCCTGGTTGGCGGCTTCGGCTTCGGCGCGCTCTTTCTCGGCTGCATCGCGCGCGTTTTCGGCCGCTTCCTTGGCCGCACCGAGCGCCTGCTCGCGGGTCTTTAGCTCGGTGATGTCTCGGTAGATGCCGAGCAGGCTACCATCGCTCAACGGCCGAAAGTTGAATTCGATGAACTTGCCGGTCGCTGTTCGCTGTTCGTAGCGCGAGCCACCCGGCCTCAGAATTCGCCGCGTTACCTCGGTGACGGTACGCTCGATATCGTCAGTCTGCCCGAACTCTCCCTGCGCGCTGAGTTCGCGGATCATGTCGAAGCCGGAAACGCCCGGCAGCAGCGTCTCCGGCTTGTAGCCCCACATCTGGGTTGAGAAGCGGTTGGAGAATTGCCAGCGGAAATCCCTGTCCCACAGCGTAACGCCGTCGCTCATGTTGTCGAGCACGGTCTGCATCACCTCGCGCGTGCGCTCCACGTCGTCGCGTGCCTTTTCCGCGGCGTCCTTGGCGGAGGCAAGGGCCTCCTCACGCTCCTTGAGCGAGGTCACGTCGCGGCCGAACGCGAGCAAGCCGCCATCGTCGAGCGGCAGGAAGTTGAATTCGATGTAACGGCCTTCCATCGTGCGCCGCAGGAAACGGTTGCCGCCGGGCTTGCGGATCAGCGCAACGCGCTCACGCAGCTTTTTTTCGACGTCCTTCACCGGGCCAAAATCGCCGCGCCGGATCTGGAAGCGCAGGATGTCCTCGCCCAGGATGCCGGGCCTGATCACGTCGGGCGGATAATTCTGGAATTCCATTAGCTGTCGGTTGACGAATTGCAGACGGAAATCCTTGTCGAACAGCATGACGCCGCCGATCATGTTGTCGAGCACGGTCTGCATGATCTCGCGTGTGCGCTCGACATCGTCGCGCGCGGCTTCAGCCGCTTCCTTCGCTGCGGCGATTGCTTCCTCGCGCTCCTTGAGCTCTGTGATATCGCGGTTGACGGCGAGCACGCTGCCGTCGGCGAGGCGCCGAAACATGATTTCGAGATATTTGCCGCTCGCCGCCCGACGCTCGTAATGCACGCCGCTCGGCTCCCGGATCATCGCGAGGCGCTCCTCGACAAGGCTGTCAAGATCGGCACTGTCTCCAAAGTCGCCGCGTCGCGCCTGGTAGCGCAGGATATTCTCGATCGAGGCACCTTCTTGCGCGATCTCGGGCGTGTAGCGCTGGAATTCCATCAGCCGCTGATTGGCAAAGCGGATATTCAGACCGCGGTCGAGAAGCATCACGCCGTCGTTCATGTTGTCGAGCACGGTCTGCAACACGGAGGAGGTGCGTGCGAGATCGGCGCGCGAAGCCTCGGCTGCCTCCTTGGAGGCGGCGAGCGCTTCCTCGCGGTTCTTAAGTTCAGTGATGTCGCGGTAGATCGCGAGCAGACCGCCGTCATCGAGCGGCTTGAAAGTGAACTCGACGAACTGCCCGCTCGCGGTGCGCCGCTCGTAGCGCACGCCGCGCATCATGGTATTGAGGCGGCGCGTGATCTCCGTTTCGATCTCGGCTTCGGAGAGTTGCCCGAAATCGCCGCGCTTTGCCTGGAAAGTGAGGATTTCCTTCGCCGAGACGCCGTGGCGCGCGATCTCAGGCGGAAAGCGCTGAAACTCCATGAGCTGGCGATTTGTGAACTGCCAGTGCATGTGCTTGTCGAACAACATGACGCCGTCGCTCATGTTGTCGAGCACGGTCTGCATCACCTCGCGAGTGCGGTCGATCTCGTTGCGCGCGGCGGCGGCTTCGACGCGTGCTTTCTCGGCCGCATCACGCGCGGCCTCCGCGGCGTCCCGTGCCGAGGCGAGCGCCTGCTCGCGTTCTTTCAACTCAGTGATGTCGCGGTAGACACCGAGCATTCCGCCATCGCTGAGCGGCTTGAAATTGAACTCGATGAACCGCCCGTTTTGCATGCGGCGTTCGTAGCGCGTGCCGCCTGGCGCACAGACCCGGTCCACCCCTTGTTGCACCAGCGCTTCAAGGTCGTCCGGCGAGCCATACTCTCCGCGACTGGCGTGCATTCGAATGAGGTCGGCGATCGGCATGCCGGGGCGGAGCGTGTCGGCCACGTAGCCCATGGACTCCATGTGCGGACGGTTGCTGAAGAGCCAGCGGAAGTCCTTGTCGAACAGCGAGACGCCATCGTTCATGTTGTCGATGATGGTTTGCAGCATCTGACGCGTCTGCTCGACGTCGCGCTGCGCGGCGGCGGCTTCGGCGCGCGCGGTATCGAGCTGGCGTTCGCGTTGCCGCGTCTCGGTGATGTCGCCGGTGACGCCGACCATTCGACGTGCGCGTCCATCTTGCCCGCGCACCGCGATGCCGTGCTGGCGCGCCCAGCGCCATGTCCCGTCACGCCCGCGATAGCGGAATTCGATGTCGAGGCGCGGGATTTCGCCTTTATAAAGCGCCGAGATCATACGCGCGTGGTGCGCCCGGTCGTCCGGATGCACCACGGCCGCGAAATCGGTCACCGGCCCGTATTCAGGCAGGTCGAGTACTTCGACGAGGGCAGGGGCGAGGTAGACCATGCCGGTATCGAGATTGAGATCGTAAGCCCCGGCGCCGACGCTGATCGACTCGACGGCGAGCGCGTAACGCGACTCCAGATCGGTCTGGTCGAGCGCCGTGGAGGGGAACTGCTTGCGCGCGGTGGTTTGTGCAGTCTGCAGCGCGAATTCGCGCTGCTTGTTCTCGGTGATGTCGCCGGCCGCGCCGATCAGACGCTTGGCGCGTCCGTCGGATCCGCGAAAAGCGATGCCGTGCTGTCGCGCCCAGCGCCACGTTCCGTCCTCGGTGCGGTAACGCACATCACACGTGAGCCGCGGCGTATCGCCCTTCAGGTGCTCGATCAACCTGCGACGGTAGAGCGGCCAGTCGCTCGGATGCATCCGCTCGCGCCAGTCGAGCGGTTTGGAGAGCGCCGCTGACGTGAGGCCAAGCAGGATGCGCAGGCCGGGCGCGAAATAGACCGCGTCCGTTTCGAGATCCCAGTCATAGAGACCGTAGTTGATCGACTCCATCGCGAGCGCGTAGCGCTCCTCGGCGGCATTGCGCGGGCCGCCATGCGAGTCGCCCTGACGGTACGCTGCCGCCGCCTCGGCCTTGGCGGTTTCCAGTTCGCGATTGCGCTGGCGTTCCTCGGTGACATCGCTCATCGCGCCGACGATGCGATATGCGCGGCCGTCCGAATGGCGCACCGCCACCCCGTGTTGCCGGCACCAGCGCCAGCTTCCGTCGGCCGAGAGGAAGCGGAAATCGACCTCGAATTGCTCGGTGTCGCCACGGAGATGCGCGATGATCGCCTCCCGATAGGCCGCGAGATCGTCGGGATGGATTTTTTCGGTGATATTGCCGGTGGTAAGAGCCGGATCCTCCGGCTTCATCCCCAGCATGTTGCGCAATTGTTCTGAGAAATAGACTTCGCCGCCCTCGAGGTCGGCGTCATATACGGCGTAATTGATGGACTGCATCGCGAGCGCGTAGCGCTCCTCGATGCGGGATGGATCGCCCGTCGAGGATCTACGTCCGGGCGGCGATTTCTGCGGCAACACCGACATCAAAAACTCTGGTGTCGCCTCATAGTGGGGACGGCCTGTATCGTCGGTGTGTCGCGCGATGACGGTTTTGTATCATCTGTATCGTTCGCGTCATTTTCCAACGGAAAATCAGCGCGTTCGTTAACAGCGCTGATCCGCCTGCCGCAACGGAAACGCGATACAAATGATACCAAGAGGTTCAGCCAACGACATCGTAACAATACGTAGCGCGGGTAGGGTCCCTCCATCGACGGAATGCGGCAGACGCGCAACCGCCGCAGAGATCGACAGGGGTTTCCACCATGAAGACCATCGCGCTGTACGGCCTTCAGATGCTGGTGGGTCTCGTTGCTCTCGCGGCGGGTTACGCCAAGCTGACCGGCATGGGTTTCATCGCCGAGCCATTCGCGATGATCGGGCTCGGCCACACCTTCCTCATGGCGGCGGGCGTTGTCGAAGTCCTCGCCGGACTGTGCCTGCTGTGCCCGCGTTCGGGCGTGCTTGGCGCGGTTCTGCTGGCGAGCGTGATGGTCGGCACGATGGGCGCAAGCATCGGTCACATCATCGGCCAGCGCGGCGACAATGGCCGGATAGCCGTCTCCCACACGTACCGTACCTCGGCGCAAGACAGCGTGATCCGCCCTGTGGTGATCAAAAAGAGCCAGGGCTGGGACATCTGATCTCCTGAATTCGATCTCCTGAATTCCCTTTCATAACGTCTTAATACTGGCTGCCGGGGGCGAAAGCCCCCGGTTTGCCGTCTATCCTTGCGCTCTCGGGAACACCCCGTTATATAGCCGCCCATCTCACACGCGGACCTTGGCTCAACGCCGTCCGGTGCTCCGGCCGAATAATCGGTCCGTGGCTCTTGGGTCCGCGGCGGATCAACCGGAGAAGACAGATGTCGCTACCTGACTACTCGATGCGTCAGCTTTTGGAAGCTGGCGTGCACTTCGGCCATCAGGCCCACCGCTGGAATCCGAAGATGGCGGAGTACATCTTCGGGGCCCGCAACAACATCCACATCCTCGATCTCGCCCAGACGGTGCCGATGATGCACCGCGCGCTTCAGGCGGTGAGCGATACGGTCGCCAAGGGTGGCCGAATCCTGTTCGTCGGCACGAAACGGCAGGCGCAGGACGCGATCGCAGACGCTGCGAAACGCTGCGCGCAGTATTACGTCAACTCGCGCTGGCTCGGCGGCACGCTGACCAACTGGAAGACGATCTCGGCCTCGATCAAGCGGCTGCGCCAGCTCGAGGAGATGCTGAGCTCGAATGAGGCTGCAGCCGGCTACACCAAGAAGGAGCGCCTGACGCTCACGCGCGAGAAGGAAAAGCTCGACCGCGCGCTCGGCGGCATCAAGGAGATGGGTGGGCTGCCCGATCTTCTGTTCGTCATCGACACCAACAAGGAAGACATTGCGCTGAAGGAAGCGCGGCGGCTGAACATTCCAATCGCCGCAATCGTCGATACCAACAGCGATCCGAACGGGATCACCTACGTGGTGCCAGGAAACGACGACGCGGGTCGCGCGATCACGCTCTACTGCGATCTCGTCGCCAAAGCCGCAATCGACGGCATCTCGCGCTCGCAGCGCGATCTGGGCGTGGACACTCGGCGCTGCCGTGGCGCCCGTGGCTGAGGAGATTCCCGCCGAAGTACCGGCAACCGGCTTCCAGCCGCTGCCGGGCCCACGAGGCGTCGCCGACGACCTCAAGAAGCTCCCCGGCGTTTCGGGTGCGGTCGAGAAACAGCTCAACGATCTTGGCGTGTTCCACTACTCGCAACTTGCCGAACTGAACGATGCGGATGCCGAGAAGATCGGCGAGGAGGTCGGGCTTCCTGGCCGCATCCAGAGCTGGATCGCCAAGGCGAAAGAGTTCGTCGCAGAATAACGACGTGCGTCGTGCCCGGCCTTGCGCCGGGCATCCACGCCTTTCTTATTTGACTTGAATTCAAGTCCTGATGGCCGGGAAAGCGCGGCCATGACGGATCGAGAGGATCGTCCAATGGCAAATGTCACCGCCGCGATGGTGAAGGACCTGCGCGACAAGACCGGCGCAGGCATGATGGATTGCAAGGCCGCTCTCGGCGAGACCAATGGCGATACCGAGGCCGCGGTCGACTGGCTGCGCAAGAAGGGTCTCTCGAAAGCCGCCAAGAAAGCCGGGCGCGTCGCCGCCGAAGGCCTGATTGGGCAGATGCCCGCGCCGAAGAAGGGCGCGATGGTCGAAGTCAATTCCGAGACCGATTTCGTCGCGCGCAACGATCACTTCCAGGGGCTGGTGAAGATGATCGCCGACGTCGCGCTCACAACCGGCGCCGATGTCGAAGCGATCAAGGCTGCGAAAGCCGGTTCGATGACTATCGCGGATGCGATCTCCTCGGCGATCGCCACCATAGGCGAGAACATCACGCTGCGCCGCGCGGCCGTGCTTTCGGTCGGGCAGGGCGTGGTCGGCTCCTACATGCACAACCAGATTTCCGAAGGGCTCGGCAAGATCGGCGTGCTGATCGCGCTCGAATCGTCGGGCAACGACGGATGAGCTGGCAGCACTCGGCCGCCAGGTTGCGATGCATATCGCCTCGGCCAACCCGATCGCGATCGATGCGGCCGGCGTTGATCCGGCGGTCGTGAAGCGCGAGAAGGATATTCTGGCCGACAAATTCCGCCAGCAGGGCAAGCCGGAGGCGATGATCGAGAAGATCACCGAGTCGGGCCTGAAGACCTTCTACAAGGAGCAGACGCTGCTCGAGCAGCCCTTCATCTTCGACGACAAGAAGAGCGTCGGACAGGCGCTGAAGGAAGCTGAAGGCAAGGTCGGTGGAGCGATTAAGGTCACGGGCTTCGCGCGCTTCGCGCTTGGTGAGGGCATCGAAAAAGAGACCTCCGACTTCGCGGCGGAGGTTCGCGGCCGCCGGCGGAACCACCTGACAATCGCGGACTGCGATTCGCACCGGAGGCCTGATGGCCAAGCCCGCCTACCGCCGCGTGATTGTGAAGGTGTCGGGCGAAGCCTTCTCGGGCCCGAATGACTTCGGCATCCACGCGCCCACCATCGAAGCAATCGTCCATGATCTGGTAGCGGCGCGCGCGCTCGGCATCACCATCGGCGTGGTGGTCGGTGGCGGCAACCTGATCCGTGGCGCCGAAGAGGCTGGTGCATGGCTTTCGCGTCCGACCGCCGACGCGATGGGCATGATGGGCACCGTGATGAATGCGCTGGTTCTCGAAGCCGCAATCGAGCGGGCAGGGGTTCCGGCCCGCGCGATGTCGGCGCTCTCGATGCCGCAGGTATGCGAGACCTACGAAAGGCAGCGTGCGTTACGGCATCTGGAAGACAACCGCATCGTGGTGTTTGCGGGGGGCACCGGCAACCCGTTCTTCACCACCGACACGACCGCCGTGCTGCGCGCCGCCGAGATGGGCTGCGATGCCGTGCTGAAAGCCACGAATGTGGACGGGGTCTACAGCGCTGATCCGAAAAAGGACCCGACCGCAAAGCGTTACGAGCGGCTCAGCCACGAGGACGCGATCCGGGCCGACCTGAAGGTCATGGACGCCACGGCCTTCGCGCTTGCCCGGGAAAATCGTATGCCTATCATCGTGTTCTCGATCCGCGAGCCGAGTGCGATCGCAGCCGTTCTGGGCGGCAAGGGCCGCGCCACGCTGGTCGGTTGACGCGGCATCGACGCAGACAGAAAAGCCGTCCCTTGGGGGAAACCAATGGCAGGACCGACGCATAACCTTGAGGACATCAAGCGCCGCATGCAGGGCGCGTTGACCTCGCTGAAAACCGAACTCGCCGGCCTTCGCACCGGACGCGCCTCCGCGGGCCTCGTCGATCACGTGCAGGTCGATGCCTACGGCAGTCACATGCCCCTCAACCAGGTCGCGACCGTGAGCGTGCCGGAATCGCGCATGCTCTCCGTGCAGGTGTGGGACCGCTCGCTGGTGCATGCGGTTGAGAAGGGCATCAGCGCGGCCAATCTCGGGCTCACGCCCAACACCGAAGGGCAGACCATTCGCCTGCGAATTCCCGAGCTCAATCAGGAACGGCGCAAGGAACTCGCCAAGGTGGCCCACAAATATGCCGAGAATGCGCGCGTTGCGATCCGACACGTGCGCCGCGACGCAATGGATGTGCTGAAGAAGCTCGAAAAAGATCTGCACACCATGAGCGAAGACGAGCACAAGCGGCAATCCGACCTGGTTCAAAGGGCGACCGATCAGGCGATCGCCGACGTGGACGGCACGCTTGCCAGTAAAGAAAAAGAGATCATGACGGTGTAATGGAGAAGCCGTTGTGACGATGTCAGAGGCGCAGGCGCCGAATATCGCCGGGACGGTTCCCGGTGTGCCGCGCCATGTTGCCATCATCATGGACGGCAACGGTCGCTGGGCGGCGGGACGCGGCTTGCCGCGCGTCGAAGGGCACCGGCGCGGAGTCGAGGCGCTGCGCAAGACCGTGCGCGCGGCCGGCGACATCGGCATTCAGTGTCTCACCATTTTCTCGTTCTCGTCGGAAAACTGGCAGCGGCCGGCCTCCGAAATCCGCGACCTGATGGGCCTGCTGCGTCGTTTCATCCGCAACGATCTGGCCGAACTGCATGGCAATGGCGTGCGCGTGCGCGTGATCGGTGAGCGCACGGATCTCGATCCCGACATCCGCCGTTTGCTGGAGGAAGCGGAAGAGCTGACACGCAACAACGATTCCCTGACCCTTGTCGTCGCTTTCAACTATGGCGCCCGCGACGAGATCGCGCGCGCGGTGCGTCGCATCGCGCAGGATGTGGCGAGTGGCAAGCTGAAGCCAGAAGCAATTACCGAGGACATGATTGGGCGAAACCTCGACGCGCCTGATTTGAGCGATCCCGATCTCATCATCCGCACCTCGGGCGAGCAGCGGCTCTCGAACTTTCTGCTTTGGCAGGCGGCCTATTCGGAGCTGGTGTTCTCGCCGGTTTACTGGCCAGACTTCGATCGCGCCACACTCGAGGCCGCGATCGAGGAATACCGCCGCCGCGAACGGCGCTTCGGCGGGCTTGCCGCGAAGACCGGTTCGTAGCGCGTGACCGATCCCGCACAGGCGGCCGCCCCGGCGCGAAGCAATCTCATGCTCCGGGTGATTTCCTCGCTGGTGCTGGCGCCCGCCGCCTTGATCGTCACTTATCTCGGCGGCGTCGCCTTCGCGCTGGTCTGGCTGGCGGTGTCGGCGGTCGTCCTGTGGGAATGGGCACGGCTGGTCACTGGCGCGCGGCTGCGCACCTTCGCGCTGATCGACTGGCTTGCCGGCGGTTTTGCCTATGCGGCCGTGCTCTTGTTTTCGCCACTGATCCTGCGGCGCGACCCCGAGTTCGGCCTTTCCGCGATCCTGTTCCTGTTCGCCATCGTGTGGGCAACCGACATCGTGGCCTATTTCGCCGGGCGTACGTTTGGCGGTCCGAAACTATGGGCCGCGGTCAGTCCGAAAAAGACCTGGTCCGGGGCAATCGGCGGAACGCTTGGCGCGATCGCGGCAGGTCTCGTTACGGTCAAGCTGATGGGAGTTACCCTCGCTCCCATGTTGATCGTCGTCGCCTTCGGTCTTTCGATCGTTGCCCAGGCCGGCGACCTGCTCGAGTTCGCGGTGAAGCGGTATTTCGGCGCCAAGGATGCCAGCCAGCTCATTCCGGGCCACGGGGGCTTGATGGACCGGTTGGACGGATTTTTGACAGCCGCTGCCGCCGCCGCCATGGTGGGTCTCATTCGCGGAGGCATGTCGGACGCCGCCCGCGGGCTTCTCGTGTGGTGATTTGATGCTCGATGGAACTGCGCGCCGCGATCCGGACGCCGCCCCGCGCGGCGTGACGATCTTGGGCGCGACCGGCTCGATTGGGTCGAGCACCATTGACCTTCTGAAGCGGCAGCCGGATCGGTTCGCGGTTCAGGCCCTTACCGCCCACAAGAACAGCGTAGCGCTTGCAAAACTCGCTCGCGACATGGGTGCACGTTTCGCCGCGGTGGGCGACCATGATGCTTATCGCGACCTGAAATCGGAGCTCTCCGGCTCGGGGATCGAGGCTGCGGCGGGGCCGGATGCCGTTGCGGAAGCCGCACGACGCCCGGCCGAATGGGTGATCGGAGCGATCACCGGAGCCGCCGGCCTAGAGCCCGCACTGGCCGCGATCGAACGGGGCGCGACACTGGCGCTGGCGAACAAGGAATGCCTTGTTTGCGCCGGGACCCTTTTCATGCGCCGCGCCAGCGAGACCGGCGCAACGGTGCTACCGGTCGACAGCGAGCACAACGCGCTGTTTCAGGCGATGACCGCCGGGCGGCGCGAGGACGTCACGAAGGTCATCATCACAGCGTCGGGCGGACCCTTTCGCACCTGGACCAAGGATCAAATTCGGAACGCGACGCTGCAGGCGGCGCTCAAGCATCCGAACTGGTCGATGGGACCGAAGGTCACGATCGATTCGGCAACGTTGATGAACAAGGGTCTGGAAGTCATTGAGGCGTTTCACCTCTTTGGCCTTGAGCCCGACGAGATCGAGGTGTTGGTGCACCCGCAATCGATCGTCCATGGCATGGTCGAATTCCGCGACGGCTCGGTTATCGCGCATCTCGGGCCCCACGACATGCGCGTCCCTATTGCCCATTGCCTTGCCTGGCCGGACCGGATCGACGGACCGGTGAAGCGTCTCGACCTGGCGGAAGTCGGTAGCCTGACCTTCGAGAAACCCGACCTCGATCGGTTCCCTGCGCTGGGGCTCGCGTGGCAGGCGTTGCGCACCGGGTCGGGCGCGACCACCGTACTCAATGCGGCCAACGAAATCGCCGTTGCCGAGTTTGTCGGCGGGCGCATCAGCTTCACCGGTATCCCGGCACTGGTCGAGGCGACGATGGACGCTGCGTCACGCCGGGGGATCATGCGCGAGCCCAGCTCGATCGCGGATGCGATTTCTGTTGACCATAATTCGCGATCGTTAGCGAAAGACCTTTTGCCCGAAATCGCCGCAAAGGCATTTTAGGCAACTTTCACCATAATTCCCTGCGCTTTATCCCAGAGGTCGAGGCCGTAATGGAAACTTTGATCGGAAACATCGGCTCGTGGGGCGGTTGGGTCGCCGGCTATGTGGTCCCGTTCCTTTTCGTCCTGACCATCGTGGTCTTCTTCCATGAGCTTGGGCATTTCCTGATCGCACGCTGGGCCGGTGTACGCGTGCTCACGTTCTCGATCGGTTTTGGTCCGGAACTGATCGGCTTCAACGACCGCCGCGGCACACGCTGGAAAATCTCCGCGATCCCGCTCGGCGGTTATGTGAAGTTTTTCGGTGACGAGAATGCCGCGAGCGTCCCGGATTCCGAGACGATCGTCCACATGACCGAGGAGGAGAAGCGGGACAGTTTCTTCTACAAGCCGGTGTCGCGTCGCGCCGCGATTGTTGCCGCCGGTCCGATTGCGAACTTCATTCTGGCGATCGTGATCTTCGCTGCCGTGTTCTCGCTGTACGGCAAGCAGGCAACGCCGGCGCGTGTCGAAACGGTGCAGCCCGGGAGCGCTGCTGCTGCTGCTGGTTTTCAGCCGAATGATCTGATCGTCACGATCGACGGAAAGTCGATCGACACCTTTACGGACATGCAGCGCGTCGTGAGCGTTTCCGCCGGTCAGCCGCTCGACGTCGATGTCGATCGTGCCGGCGCGCGCGTGGTCATAAAGGTCACCCCCAAACTCACGGAGCTCAAGGATAACTTCGGCAACGTGCATCGGATCGGGGTGCTCGGCATCACCGGTGCGCACGAGCCGCCTGTGCGGGTCGATCCCCTGACTGCGGTCAAGCTTGGCGTGCAGGAGACCTGGTTCGTGGTCGACCGCACGCTATCCTACATCGGTGGCGTCGCGACCGGCCGCGAATTGGCTGACCAGCTTGGCGGGCCGATCCGGATCGCTCAGGTCTCCGGCCAGGTCGCGACTGCGGGATTCGTGGCGCTGATCCATCTTGCTGCCGTGCTTTCGATCTCGATCGGGCTGCTCAACCTGTTCCCGATCCCGCTGCTCGACGGCGGTCACCTTTTGTTCTACGGAATCGAAGCCGCTCGGGGCCGCCCGCTATCGGATCGGGCCCAGGAGGTCGGGTTTCGTATCGGGCTGGCCATTGTGCTTCTGTTAATGATCTTTGCGACCTTCAACGACATTCTTCACCTTGCCAGTTCGTAACCGTGGCCATCCGGCAACGCGTTGATCGTAAAAGGCGATCTGCCATCGGGCTTGGGTTGCTTGAGGGCTAAAAGGGCGTAAGACGTTAACCCTCGGGACACAGATTCCACCAAATTGTCCTGCATTGGGCGACTGGGATTGAAGGGTAGGGCTCATCGCGCATGAGACTTTGGGTGCGGGTACGAGGGCTGGCGCTGGCTGGCTTGGTCCTCGGTGGGGCGTTCGTCGGCCTGGTTATCGCGTCTCTCGTGACGGCAAACTGCGCCGTCGCGCAGACGGCGTCGTCGATCGTTGTCGAGGGCAACCGCCGGGTCGAAAGCGATACGGTCCGCTCGTACTTCCGCCTCGGTCCCGGCGAAAAGCTCGATGCGCTGAAGGTGGACGAAGGCGTGAAGGCCCTGTTTGCGACTGGCCTGTTCGCCGATGTGCGCCCGCGCTTCGAAGGCGGCCGCCTCGTCCTGACCGTTGTCGAGAACGCGGTGATCAGCCGCGTCCAGTTCGAGGGCAACAAGCGCGTCAAGGACGAGCAACTCACCCAGGAAATCCAGTCGAAGCCGCGCGGCGCGCTGTCACGTCCATTGGTCCAGTCCGATGTGCAGCGCATCGTCGAAATTTACCGGCGCAATGGCCGCTACGACATTCGCGTCACGCCGAAGATCATCGATCGCGCCAACAATCGCGTCGATCTCGTTTTCGAGATCAACGAGGGCGCCAAGACAACGGTGAAGGATATCGATTTCGTCGGTAACCGCGCTTACTCAAGCTGGCGGTTGAAGGACGTCATCAAAACCGGCTCGACCAATATCCTCAGCTTCCTCAAGAACAACGATTTGTATGACCCGGACCGCATCGAGTCGGACCGCGAGCTGTTGCGCCGCTGGTATCTGAAGAACGGCTATGCCGACGTGCGCATCGTCTCGGCCGTTGCCGAGTTCGATCCGAAGCGCAACGGATTCATCCTGACGTTCACGATCGAGGAGGGTGATCGCTACACCTTCGGTACCGTGGATATTCAATCGGGTGTGCGCGACGTCGATCCCGTCGCCTTGCGCAGCAAACTGCGCGTCTCGCCCGGGTCAACATACAACGCCGAGGCGATTGAGAAATCGACCGAGGAAATGACGATCGAGATGTCGAAGCGCGGCTATGCCTTCGCGCAGGTTCGTCCGCGCGGCGACCGCAATTTCGAGACACATCAGATCAATCTGGCCTTCGCGGTCGAGGAGGGCGCGCGCGCCTATATCGAGCGCATCAATGTCCGCGGCAACACGCGCACGCGTGACTACGTTATTCGGCGTGAATTCGATATCGCGGAAGGCGACGCCTACAATCGCGTGCTGGTCGATCGGGCGGAACGCCGTCTGAAGAACCTCAATTATTTCAAGACCGTCAAAATCACGACCGAACCGGGCTCGGCTTCCGATCGCGTCATTCTCAATGTCGAGGTCGAAGAGCAGTCCACGGGCGAATTCTCAATCGCGGGCGGCTACTCGACGTCGGACGGCATTGTCGGCGAGGTCTCGGTTGGCGAGCGCAACCTGCTCGGCCGGGGCCAGACGGCGCGTGCGTCCGTCACATACGGCCAAAGAACGCGCGGCGTGGAGCTCTCGTTCGGCGAGCCCTATTTCCTTGATTACCGGCTCGCGTTCGGGATCGATCTTTTCGCCAAGCAGACTGATGCGTCGTCGTCCTACGTCTACCGGCAGCAAACGATTGGCGGCGGGTTCCGCTTCGGAATTCCGCTGCGCGAGGATCTGGCGATTCAACTGCGCTATTCGGCTTATCAGCAGAAGATCGACCTCGACCAAATCCTCACCAACTGTAACAACGTTAGCCCGAACTTCGGACTGGATCCGAGCAACCCGGCTACGTATCCGACGCCGGCGGCTTTCGGCTCGACTGCCGCGACGACGCCTCCGACTGGCTATGCGGGCCTTGCCAGCTGTTACGCCGATGGCGAGGCATCTGCGGCGGTGAAGCAGCTCGTCGATGCCGGACCGGCGATTGTGTCGCTCGTTGGCTACAGCGTCATCTACAATACGCTCGACGCGAACAAGAACCCGACGCGCGGTGTGCTTGCAGAACTGCGCCAGGACTTCGCTGGTGTTGGCGGCGACGTGAACTTCATCCGCACCACGGGCGACGTGCGGTGGTATTACGAACTGATCTCCGACATCGTCACCTCGCTGCACGTTCAGGGCGGTTACGTCACCGGCTGGGGCGACAAGGACCTACGCATGCTGGATCACTTCCAGATGGGTCCGAACTTGGTGCGCGGTTTCGCGACCGCCGGCATCGGACCGCGCGATTTGACGATCGGAACGTCGAACGACGCCCTGGGCGGTACGACCTATTGGGGCGCATCGTTTGAAGCGCAGTGGCCGATCTTTGGCGTGCCGAAGGATTTCGGCTTGCGGCTGGCGGTGTTCGCCGATGCCGGCTCGGTGTGGAATTACACCGGTCCGAGGCTTTTCCCGACTACCGGCACGTCGATCACGACGGTTGATCCGTTCACAGGAGTTGACACCAATGCGATGACCATCCGGTCGTCGGTTGGCGCGGGCCTGATCTGGGATTCACCGTTTGGCCCGATCCGCATCGATTATGCCTTCCCGCTGACCAAGGACCCGAACGATCGTGTCCAGGAGTTGCGGTTCAGCGGCGGCACGAAGTTCTAGCCAGAGCCCGCCACAGCCACAGCCAAGGTGGCATGACCGAGCCGCAATTTTTCCAACCCCCGACGGGGCTCACAGCGCAGGAGATCGCGGCGCTGACTGGTGCGGTCGTGCGTGGCGATGTCGGCACACGACGGATCAGCGGCATCGCTCCGCTGGACCGCGCTTCGCCCAGCGAGCTTGCGTTCATGCAGAACGCGAAATACGCCGGCGCGTGCGCTGCCACCCGCGCGGGGATCTGCCTTACTGTCGAGAAGTTTGCCGCCAACATCCCGCCACACGTAGCGGTGCTGGTGACGCCTGCGCCCTATCGTGCCTTCGTTGCGGTCGCGCAGAAGCTCTATCCCGGTGCCATGCGCCCATCGTCGCTGTTCGACGCGGGCGGCGTGGCCGTATCCGCCTTGGTGCATCCGGCGGCCCGGCTTGAATCTGGCGTGCAGATTGATCCGGCTGCGATCGTTGGCCCGCGCGCCGAGATCGGATCCGGTACGCGGATCGCGCCGGGTGCGGTGATCGGCCCCGACGTGAGGATCGGCCGCGACTGCGTGATCGGTGCATCTGCGACGCTCGCGCATGCACTGATTGGAGATCGCGTTATCATCCATCCCGGCGCCAGGATTGGGCAGGATGGATTTGGCTATCTCGCGGGTTTCCAGGGCCATGGCAAGGTGCCGCAGGTTGGGCGGGTCATTATCCAGAATGATGTCGAAATCGGTGCCAATTCGACGATCGACCGCGGCGGTCTGCGCGATACCGTGATCGGTGAGGGCACCAAGATCGACAATCTGGTTCAGATCGGACACAACGTCGAGATCGGCCGGCATTGCATCCTGGTTTCGCAGGTCGGGGTTTCCGGAAGCTGCGTGATAGGAGACTTCGTGATGCTGGGCGGCAAGGTCGGGCTCGCCGACAACCTGACCATCGGCAATGGCGCCATGATCGCGGCCGGCAGCGGTGTGATTTCGGACGTGCCGGCGGGCGAACGGTGGGCTGGCTATCCGGCCCGTCCGAGGCGCGAGTGGTTGCGCGGGATCGCGACAACCCGCAAGCTCGCGCGGCGGGCGTTGCCGCGGGGGGACGAGGAATGACCGGCGGGACGGTCGAAGCGGCGGACATTCTCCGCCTTCTGGAATTGCTGCCGCACCGCTATCCGTTCCTGATGGTCGATCGCCTGATCGAGATGCGCGGCGACGAGTTCGGTCATTGGGATCAAGAACGTCACCTTCAACGAACCGCACTTCCAAGGACATTTTCCGGGGCGTCCGGTCTTTCCGGGTGTCCTGATGATCGAGGGCATGGCGCAGAGCGCCGGCGCATTGTGCGTCGCGGCCAATTTTACCGGCAAGCCGAAGGGCGTCTACTTCCTGACCATCGACAAGGCCAAGTTCCGCAAGACCGTCGGGCCAGGCGATGTGATCGAATATCACATGAACAAGACATCGCGGCGCAGGAACATGTGGTGGTATCGCGGCGAGGCGAAGGTTGGCGGCACTCTCGTTGCCGAGGCTGAGGTCGGCGCGATGCTGGTTCAGGATTGACCGGCGTGCTTGCGATCGACCCGACGGCCCGGATCGCGC
This sequence comes from uncultured Alphaproteobacteria bacterium, assembly GCA_963757565.1. Lineage (GTDB taxonomy): Bacteria > Pseudomonadota > Alphaproteobacteria > Rhizobiales > Xanthobacteraceae > PALSA-894. The sequence goes on along the minus strand of CAVWSB010000011.1, from coordinate 1,805,523 downwards.
CCAGCGCCGTCGTGGGCGCAAATGTTGAGATCGGCCCGTATTGCGTCATTGGGCCAGATGTCACAGTCGGCGACAACTGCAAACTCGTCGCGCATGTGCATCTCGCCGGCCAGACGACAATCGGACCGGACTGCACCATCTACCCGTTCGCATCGCTCGGCACGCCGCCGCAATCGGTGCATTATCGCGGCGGACCGACACAGCTTGTCCTCGGAGCACGTTGCCAGATTCGCGAGAGCGTCACGATCAACACCGGCACCGAGGACGGCGGCGGCATCACGAGCGTTGGCGACGATTGCTTCCTGATGACTGGCGCTCATGTCGGGCACGACTGCCATGTCGGTAACAAGGTCAATCTCGCCAACAGCGCAGTGCTCGGCGGGCATTGCGAGGTTGGCGACCATGTCTTTCTTGGTGGTCATTGCGCCGTGCACCAGCACACGCGCATCGGCGAGAGCGTGATGGTCGCCGGTTACACGGCCCTGAGCGACGACGTCATCCCCTATGGCTTCGTGCTGCATCCGATCGGCCGCCTCGTAGGACTGAACATTGTCGGCATGCGGCGGCGCGGAATTGCGAAGCCAAATATCCGCGCCGTGCAGCAAGCCTATGCGGCGCTGTTTGACGGCGAAGGCGAGTTCGCAAGCCGCGTCGACAGGACGGCGGCCGAGTTCGGCAGTATCCCTGAGGTTGCGCGGATCGTGGCGTTTCTGCGCAGCAAGCACCGGCGCCCGATCATGCTGACCAAGGTGCGCGGTCGTCGCACCGACGACCCCGATTAACGATCGCCAGCATGGCGAACCACATCGACGTATCCGATGGCGCGGGGGACACAGGTCCGCTGGCGATGATCGTCGGCGGCGGTTCGCTTCCAGGCGCTGTCGCTGATGCGGTTATCGAACGAGGGCGCGGTGTCGTGATGTTTCCGATCCGGGAGTGGGCTGAACCGCAAGGGTTGGAAAAATATCCACATCACTGGCTGTCGCTGATCCAGGCCGGACGCTTCCTGCGCCATGCCCGCGCGGCCGGCTGCCGCGACGTCGTTTTCATCGGCTCAGCTTTTCGTCCTCCGTTTCGTTCGTTCAGACTCGATTGGGAGACATTGCGTATCCTGCCGCGCATCGCGTTGGGCTATCGCGGTGGCGATGATCATCTACTGTCGACCATAGCGCGGACCTTCGAGGACTACGGCTTCCACATCGTTGCCCCGCAAGAGATCGCGCCTGAGATCCTGGTGCCGGAGGGGGCGGTCGGGCACCTTGTGCCGTCCGACCGCGATCACGCGGATATTGCACGTGCGCTGGCACTGCTGGAAGCAATCGGTCCGTTCGACATCGGGCAGGGGGCCGTGATCGCGGCAAATCATGTGCTGGCGATTGAAGCCGCCGACGGCACGGATGCAATGCTCGCGCACGTGGCGCGATTGCGCGAACAGGGGCGCGTATCGATCCCGACTGGTATCGGCGTTCTGGTGAAGGCTCCAAAGCCCGGACAGGACCGCCGTTTCGATCTGCCCGCGATTGGTCCGCGCACCGTCGAGGGGGCTGCGCGGGCCGGGCTCGCCGGAATCGCGGTTGTCGCAGGCAGCTCGATCATCGCCGAACCCGCGTTGGTCGCAACGGCGGCCGACAGGGCAAAGATTTTCGTTGCCGGGATCGATCCCGCAAAAGCGCGGTCATGACTCTCCGCCTTAAGCTTTGTCTGGTGGCAGCGGAGGAATCCGGCGACGCTTTGGGTGGCGCGCTGATGGCCGCGCTGCGAACCTTGCATCCCGGCATGTCCTTTGCCGGTGTTGGCGGCCGCACCATGGCCGCGCAGGGCTTAGCCAACCCGTTCGACATCGCCGACCTCTCGATCATTGGGCTAGCGTCGGTGCCGGGCAAGCTGCCGCTGATCCTGCGTCGCATTCGCGAAACCGCCAACGCGATCATTGCGCATCAACCCGACGCGCTCATCATTATCGATAGTCCGGACTTCACCCATCGGGTCGCACGCCGTGTGCGCCGGGCGGCACCCCATATTCCGATCATCAACTACGCACCGCCGACCGTTTGGGCGTGGCGGCCGTGGCGTGCGCGCGCGATGCGTCGTTACGTCGATGAGGTGCTGGCGATAATGCCGTTCGAGCCGGCGGCCTTCGCGCGTCTCGACGGCCCACCCTGCACCTACGCGGGTCATCCGCTGGCGGAGCAGATCGACGCGTTGCGGCCTGGACCCGGCGAGTCGCGAAATAGCGGGCCGCCGGTGGTGCTGGTCTTGCCGGGGAGCAGGCGAGGCGAGATCCGCCGTCTTGCGGCAATCTTCGGTCGGGCGATTGGAGAGGTCGCGGAACGAAGCGGTCCGATCGAGTTCATCTTGCCGACGTTGCCGCATATTGCTGCAGAGATTACCGAAGCTGTGGCCAACTGGACAGTGCGCCCACGCATTGTCGTCACGCCGGAGGAGAAGCATGCCGCGTTCCGCCGGGCCAGTGCCGCGCTCGCGGCGTCCGGGACGGTGACCCTGGAGCTGGCGCTTGCTCAGGTGCCGACGGTCGCCGCCTATCGCATCCCGGCATGGGAAGCCGCGGTCTTTGGCTTGATGGCGCATATCGACACGGTGATCCTGCCCAACCTCGTTCTGGGTGAGAAGGCGGTGCCGGAATTCCTGCAGGACACCTGCACGCCGGACCGGCTCGCTGCCGCGCTCACCCGCTTGCTCGGCGACACGCCGGAGCGGCGCGGCCAGCTCGAAGCATTTGCTCGCCTTGAGGGGCTGATGACGCTCTCAGGTGAGCCGCCCAGCCAGCGGGCCGCCCGCGCTGTTCTTACCCGGATCGAGCGGCGCGCCCTACCATCCGTGGCGTCTTCGTGTTAACCGCACCGCGGCATTCGGGCATGGCAAGAGTATCCAGCGTGACGACAGGGGGGCGCAGCCGGGCAAAGCCCGTTCGTGCGGCGATCACCGCCGTTCAGGGCTATCTGCCCCCCGATGTGCTGACCAATGCGGAGCTCGCCCAACTGGTGGACACGTCGGATGCGTGGATCACCGAGCGCACAGGCATCAAGGAACGCCACATCCTCAAAGGGAAGGGGCTCGGCACCTCCCACATGGGCGCCGAGGCCGTCCGCGGCCTTCTCGACAAGACCAACACCAAGCCGAAAGACGTCGACCTGCTCATTTGCGCGACCACGACGCCGGACTTCGTGTTTCCATCGAGCGCCAATCTGATCTGCGACATGGTCGGCATCCGTAACATCGGCTCGTTCGATGTACAGGCAGCGTGCTCTGGCTTCCTTTACGCGCTGTCGATCGCCACGCAGTTCATCGAAAACGGCAAAGCGAAAAAGATCGTCGTGGTGGGCGCCGACAAGATGTCATCGATCATCGATTACACCGACCGCGCGACGTGTGTGCTGTTCGGTGACGGCGCCGGGGCGGTGCTGATCGAGCCTTCGAGCGGCCACGGAATCCGCGACACGCTGATCCGCTCGGACGGTGCGGGTATGCCGCACTTGCACCAGAAAGCGGGCGGAAGCCGCATGCCCCCGACCGCCGAAACGATCGCGAACCGTCTGCATTATGTCCATCAGGAGGGCGCGGCGGTCTACAAATTCGCCGTCGCGCGCATGGCCGAGATCTCGCTTGAACTGATGCTGCGCAACAAGCTCAATCCCGACAAAGTCGATTGGCTGGTTCCGCATCAGGCCAACAAGCGCATCATCGAGGCGACAGCCGAGCGCATGGGCCTGCCGATGGATCGCGTGATGGTTACGATCAACAAGTTCGGCAACACCACCGCGGCCACCATCCCGCTATGTCTATGGGACTACGAGTCCCGCCTGAAGGAAGGCGACCGCATGATCTTTGCGGCCTTCGGTGGCGGGTTTACCTGGGCGGGCGCCTACGTAACCTGGAGTTACGACGGATCGCGCTAAGGTCTAGCCGCTTGCAAATCGCGTGAGTCTCCGAAAAACTCAATGCAAAGCGCCGGGTCTCGGCGCCGAGAAGTTCTGGGGCGTGGGTTGAGGATCGGCGCGGCACGCTATCTGTTGGCTTTACTGGTTGCGGGTTTGGCCGCACAGTCGGCCTTCGCGCAGGCTAATGAGACCCTTGACGACGCAGCCGCGCTTGCCGCCACTCCGCCGCTCTTTGACAAGCCCGACGCGGTCGCGGCGTTCCCGGTTGGCGAACCGAGGCCTGCGGTCGAGGTTGGCGAGGCACCGGTCAATCTTCTAATCGCCGCGCACAAGACGACCACACGCCGCTACAGCAACTCGTACCTCACATCGGGCAAACCTCGGCGCCGACCGCTCGCCGTCTCGATGCGGCTACGCCGTCAGGACGATGCCAACTTCACCAACCGCACGAAATATCTCGCCGCCCGTATTGAGGCAGTGCCCAGTACCGATCCCCCCGAGCTTGCGATCGCGACCACGGGTGAAGAATTTCTTGGTGCGCTGATCGGTGCTTCGCGCCGCGGCCCGATCGGGAACCTTGTCGTTTACGGCCACGCCGCCCCGAACGCGGTGTTCATGCGCGAGGATCTCGGATTCTACACCTCGGTGGATGAAATCGCGCGCAGTTCACGGATCGTGGATGGCACAGAGGAGGAGCGTATCTATCGGCTGCGGGCGGAAGGCACGCGCGATCTCGGCGACCTGATGGAGCTCGTCGCCACTGGAGAGATCCGCTTCGCGAAGAATGCCGTCGTCGTATTCGCCGGATGTGGCGTCGCCGGCAAGCGCGACATCGACCTTGGCGGGATCGGCGCGCGCGTAGCCGATATTGCCGACGCGGCCGTCATCGCCTCGATCGACGTGACCGACCAGTCCATGGGGCACGGGAGGTCGTTTCGCGACCGCGAATATTCTCGCCGCACGTGGGTTCGTTTCACGCCCCGCCAGCCGCCCGAGCGGCTTAACACGCGGGTGATCGACGCGTTGAAGCAACTGAATCTCAACGTGGATGCGATAGCGAGCACGCCGGAAACTCCGGGCGCCGGCGCCAATTGAAACGTTTATGGCCGGAACAAAGCCCGGCTATAAGTCGCAACATTCCCTGAATTATTTGCGTCGCGAGATCGGCTGGTACTCGCGCCGTGTCGCACCAGTATAGAGCTGGCGCGGCCGGCCGATCTTCTGGCTCGGGTCCTCGATCATTTCCTTCCACTGCGCGATCCAGCCGACCGTCCGGGCGACCGCAAACAGCACCGTGAACATCGTGGTCGGGAAGCCCATCGCCTTTAGTGTGATGCCCGAATAGAAATCGACGTTCGGGTAGAGCTTTTTCTCGATGAAATATTCGTCGTGCAGGGCGATCCGCTCAAGCTCCATCGCGACTTCGAGCAGCGGATCGTCCTTGTGGCCGACCTCTGCCAGAACTTCGTGCGCGGTCTTCTGCATGATCTTGGCGCGCGGATCGTAGTTCTTGTACACGCGGTGGCCGAAGCCCATCAGGCGGAACGAGTCGTTCTTGTCCTTCGAGCGCTTGATGAACTCGGGGATGCGATCGACCGAACCGATTTCGGCCAGCATCTTCAGTGCGGCTTCGTTTGCGCCGCCATGTGCCGGGCCCCACAGACAGGCAATGCCCGCCGCGATGCAGGCGAACGGATTGGCGCCGGACGAACCCGCGAGGCGCACTGTCGATGTCGAGGCATTTTGCTCGTGATCGGCGTGCAGGATCATGATGCGATCCATCGCGCGCGCGAGAACCGGGTTCGGCTTGTAGTCTTCCGCCGGCACCGCGAAACACATGCGCAGGAAGTTGGTCGCAAAGTCGAGTTCGTTGCGTGGATACACGAACGGCTGGCCGACCGAATACTTGTAGGCCATCGCGGCAAGCGTCGGCATTTTCGCAATCATGCGCATCGAGGCGATCATGCGCTGGGTTGGATCGGAAATGTCGGTGGAGTTGTGGTAGAAGGCTGCAAGTGCGCCAACCGAGGCTGTCATGATCGCCATCGGATGCGCGTCACGGCGGAAGCCCTGGAAGAACCGGCTCATCTGCTCATGAACCATCGTGTGATGGTTGATGCGGTAGTCGAAGTCCGCCTTCTGCGACTTGGTGGGAAGTTCGCCGTAGAGAAGCAGGTAGCAGGTCTCGAGGAAGTCGCCGTTCTCGGCGAGCTGCTCGATCGGAAAACCGCGATAGAGCAGGATGCCCTCGTCGCCATCGATATAGGTGATCTTCGACTCGCAGCTTCCCGTAGAGGTGAAGCCCGGATCGTAGGTGAACACCCCGGCCTGGCCATACAGCTTGGAAATATCGATCACGTCGGGACCGACGGTCCCCTCGTAGACCGGGAATTTGTAATTCTTCTCGCCGATGGTCAGTTGCGCCGATTTCGTGTTCTGGCCGTGGGCAGGGGGTGTCTTGGCGTCCATCGGAGGCCTCCTGGCCGCCTCCGCCGCAGGGTGGGAGGGGGCCGCAAATTGCACTTCTCGCACGGGTTTCCGCCCGGCGTGCGGTGCAGCAAAACCGTCATTCCACGTATCGCATTCACCGGGCCGCCGCAAGACGGGAGCCTGCGCAGGCGACCCGCTCGGCGCGCAGCGCTCTATATCGACCCGGCCATGCCGGTCTGATCGCCGATCCGCGCCAGGCTTTCGGCTTTGCCGAGTACCGCCAGCACATCGAAGATGCCGGGCGAGGTGGTCCGGCCGGTCAAGGCCGCCCGCAGCGGCTGCGCCACCTGTCCAAGCTTTGCGCCCGAGCGCTCGGCGAAGGCCCGCACAGCCGCTTCGGCGCCTTCCGCGCTCCAGGGCTCCACCGACGCAAGGTCGCCTGCGACGCGGCCGAGTAGCGCGCGCGCCTCCGGGTTCATCTGCGCGGCAGCCTTCTCGTCGAGCGGCACCGGCCGATCGGCGTAAAGATAGCGCGCACTCTCGATCAGCTCGACCAGCGTCTTGGCGCGCTCCTTCAGGCCGGGCATGGCGGCGATGAGTTTTTCGCGCAGCGCCGGGTTGAGCCGCGCGGCTAATGCCGCGCCGTTCGGCACATAGGGGAGCACGCGCTCGATCTCCGCCACGAGGTCGGCGTCTGCGGTCTGTCGGATGTAATGACCATTGAGGCTGTCGAGCCTGGCGAGGTCAAGCCGCGCCGGTGCACGGCCGATCGCCGGCAGGTCGAACGCCGCGATCAGTTCCTCAGTCGAAAAGATCTCCTGGTCGCCGTGCGCCCACCCGAGCCGCGCAAGGTAGTTGCGCATTGCCGCAGGGAGGTAGCCCATCGCGCGATACGCTTCGATGCCGAGCGCGCCATGGCGCTTGGAGAGTTTTGCGCCGTCCGGCCCGTGGATCAGCGGGATATGCGCCATGATCGGTACATCCCAACCAAGCGCCTCGTAGATCTGCTTCTGTCGCGCGCCATTGGTGAGATGATCGTCACCGCGGATGATGTGGGTCACGTTCATGTCGTGGTCGTCCACCACGACGGCGAGCATGTAGGTCGGGTTGCCGTCGGAGCGAAGCAGCACGAGATCGTCGAGATTCTCGTTTTGCCACTCGACCCGGCCTTGCACCTGGTCCTCGATCACGGTCTCGCCGGTGAGCGGCGCCTTCAACCGGATCACCGGCTTCACGTCGGGACGCGCCTCGGAGGGATCGCGGTCGCGCCAGCGCCCGTCATAAAGCCGGGTGCGGCCCTCGGCGCGCGCTTTCTCGCGCATTTCCGTAAGCTCGTCGGGCGAGGCGTAGCAGTGATAGGCCTTGCCGGCGGCGAGCAGTTGTTCGGCAACCTCGCGGTGTCGCGCAGCGCGTGAAAACTGGTGCACCGGCTCGCCGTCCCATTCGAGGCCGAGCCAGGTCAGTCCGTCGAAGATCGCCGCGATCGCGGGCTCCGTCGAGCGCGCGCGGTCGGTGTCCTCGATGCGCAGCAGGAACTTGCCGCCACGCCCGCGCGCATAGAGCCAGTTGAACAGCGCGGTGCGCCCGCCGCCGATGTGGAGGAAGCCGGTCGGGGAGGGCGCAAAACGTGTGACGATCTCGCTCATTCGGCGGCTCGTGTACCACGACTCCCGGCAATGCAATACGTTTTGCATTGCATATCAATTGACATATATCGACCGCGACAGCGTGCGCGAGAAGCAGGATTTCCGAATGTCGGTTGCCGGGAAGGTCGAGACGGAAGCGGGACGCGATTTCATTCGCGACATCGTGGCGGACGACCTCGCGGCGGGCCGCCGCAAGGGTGTGGTGACGCGTTTTCCACCCGAGCCGAACGGCTATCTGCATATCGGGCACGCCAAGTCGATCTGCCTCAACTTCGGCATCGCGCAGGAATTCGGCGGCCACTGCAATCTGCGCTTCGACGACACCAACCCGACCAGGGAAGAGCAGGAATACATCGACGCCATCCAGGCGGACGTGCGCTGGCTCGGCTTCGACTGGGGCGACAACCTGTTCTTTGCCTCCGACTATTTCGAGCGGCTGTATGGCTGGGCCGAGGAACTGATCCGCGCCGGCAAGGCCTATGTGGACGATCAGACCCAGGACGAGATGCGCCTCACCCGCGGCACGCTGACCGAAGCAGGACAGGCAAGCCCGTTCCGGGAGCGCAGCATGGAGGAGAACCTCGATCTGTTCCGTCGCATGCGCGCGGGCGAATTTCCGAACGGGGCGCGGGTGCTGCGCGCCAAGATCGACATGGGGTCGGGCAACATCAACCTGCGCGATCCGGTGCTCTATCGTATCCTGCACGCACACCATCCGCGCACCGGCGACAGCTGGAAAATCTATCCGAGCTACGACTTCGCGCATGGCCAGTCCGACGCGCTCGAAGGCATCACGCATTCGATCTGCACGCTGGAGTTCGAGGATCACCGGCCGCTCTATGAGTGGTTTCTGGAAAACCTGCCGGTTCCATCGCACCCGCATCAGTACGAATTCGCCCGCCTGAACATCACGCACACGGTCCTCTCCAAGCGTGTGCTCAAGGGCCTCGTTGAGGGCGGACATGTGTCGGGCTGGGACGACCCGCGGATGCCGACGCTCGCGGGCCTGCGCCGGCGCGGCGTGCCGCCCGAGGCGCTCCGCGATTTCGCCAGGCGCATCGGGGTCGCCAAGGCGAATAGCCTGGTCGACCTCGGCCTGCTCGAGTTTTCCATTCGCGAGGCGCTGAACAAGTCGGCGCAGCGGCGCATGGCGGTGCTGCGTCCCCTCAAGATCGTGATCGAGAACTATGAGGGACCGGGCGAGGAACTGGAGGCCGTGAATCATCCGGACGATGCAAGCACCGGCACGCGGCGGGTGAAGTTCGGCCGCGAGATCTTCATCGAGCGTGACGATTTCATGGAAGATCCGCCGAAGAAGTTCTTCCGCCTCTCGCCCGGCAGGGAGGTGCGATTGCGCTATGCGTATTTCATCACCTGCCGCGAGGCGGTGAAGGATGCGGCCGGCAACATCACCGAACTGCGCTGTACCTACGACCCGGCGACGCGCGGCGGCAATGCACCGGACGGCCGCAAGGTGAAGGCGACCATCCACTGGGTGTCGGCGGCCGACAGCGCGCCGGCCGAAGTGCGGCTCTACAATCCGCTGTTCACCGATCCAGAACCCGACGTGTCCGCGTTTCCTGCGGGGCTCAATCCGAACTCGCTGGAAGTCGTCACTGATGCCCGCATCGAACCGGCGCTGGTGGCAGGCAACTCGCCCGCGCCGGTGCAGTTCGAGCGGCTCGGGTACTTTGCCCGCGACAAGGAATCCGCGCCCGGCAAGCCGGTGTTCAACCGCACGGTCGGCCTGCGCGACAGCTACGCCAAGGTGGCTGGCGGCTGACGTTTGCGCTCACGGCGGCCGCGGAGCGCCGAGCGTACCGCGCTGGTGCCACGTCACCGCGTCCTCCAGCCGGTCGTCGCCCCAGAACACTTCGCCGCGGGTCACGAATGTGGGCGCGCCGAAAATCCCCAGCGCACGTGCCTCGTCGGTTGCGGCTTTGAATGACTCGTAGGCTTCCGGCCGTTCCGCGAGCGCGGTGACCCGCGCCGGGTCCTCGCCAATTTCAAGCAGCGACTCCGACAGGTTCGGCTCACTGCCCGGCTCCTGCTTTTCGACGAACCAGCGCCGGTAGGTCGCGCGAACATAGTCCGAGCACCAGCCTTCCTGCGCGCCGATGACGGCGACGCGGTTCGCCAGATCGCCATTCCGGGTCGGGTAGGGCGCCTTGCCGTCGAACGCGAAGCCGTACATCTCAGCGCGGCGATGAAGGTCGCGCCACATGTATTCGAACTTCACCGGCTTCGCGATCGGCCGGTTGTCCATCTCGGTCATGATTTCGCGCACCGAGAACGGACGCCACACGAAGCGGATGCCGGTCGTATCCTCGATGCGGTCGATCCGCATCACGGTGAGGAACGTGAACATGCTGCCGATGGAGAACCAGAAATCGATCGGGTCGGTACCGCGCATCGTTCCCCCGCGGCGCTTCAAAGGTGCCGGCGCCAGCCGGCCAGCACCTTACCGTTGCGGAGGCATACGGTCACGCCGCCATGTCGGTCCTTGCTTCATTGCGCACGGCGGCGACATCGTCGTAGCCAGGCGGAATCTCCGTCAGTGCTTCCGCGAAGCGCAGGCCGGCTGCGGAACTCGTGGACCCAGACGACTGTTGCGGCGATCGGGCCATTGCCGAGGTCGATATGGGTCGTCGCACCCTTCGCAAGGCCGGCGACCAGCTTGATCTTGATGCCCGTGAGGCTGAGGTCGATCGCATGCGTCTCCTCTCGCCGGTCGCCATCGATCGCAATGACGACGCGATCAGTCTGCCTGCGGACCGCGATGCGGCGGTCCCTCAGGTCCTCGGTGATGCCGCGCATGAAGACGTCGACGGCGGCCCCAAGCTGCTGGGCGACGCTGGCCAGTTCGCCCGACACCGAGAGAATGGATTCGGATTCGCCCTTGGTCGCCTTGGCGGAATCTGACACCGCCGCGACGTTCGCCGCTGCGCTCCGGCTTCCGTCCGAGGCAAGTGAGATATTCCTCGCAATTTCCTGCGTTGCGGATTCCTGCTGCTGCACCGATGTCGCGATGCCGGCGGAAAGCGTGTTGATCTGGTCGATCTTGCCGGCAATCGCCCGAATGGAACTGACCGCGGTTTCCGTTGAGCTTTGCACACCGCTGATTTGAAGCGCGATATCGTCGGTCGCCTTGGCGGTCTGCGTTGCGAGCGCCTTCACCTCCGAGGCGACCACCGCAAATCCACGGCCGGCTTCACCGGCCCGCGCCGACTTGATCGTCGCGTTCAGCGCCAAAAGGTTGGTCTGTTCCGCGATGGTCCGGATCAGTTCGACCACCGTGCCGATACGCTCGGCCGCGCTGGTCAACCCGGCGACATCCTTGTCAGTTCGGCGCGCATCGTTTGCCGTTTCCGCAACGATCGAACTTACGCGATTGGCCTGGTTGGAGATTTCCTTGATCGAGGAACTGAGCTCTTCGGTTGCCGCCGCCACGGTCTCGGAGCTGCCGGCGGCACCCTCGGACGAGCGCGCCGCGGTTTCGGCCTGGCGTGTCACGTTGTCGGCCGTATTGGTGAGCACCTCGGCGGACGTCCGGGTCTGCGCGATCTCCTGATTGAGCGCCGCAATGATCGTCGAAATCGCCTTGCGGAAGGTGGCAGCAGCCTCTTCCAATTGAATCTGGTGAGCGATTTCCCGATCGCGCGTTTTGGCCACGGCGGCCTCCAGTTGCTCGCGCTCGACCGAGTTCAATCGCAGTACCTCAACCGCGCGCGCCATCTCGCCGATCTCGTCCCGGCGTCCGGTCCCGTCGACCGCCTCGTGAATCGAGCCGACGGCAAGCCCGCGCATGATGCGTTCCAGTCGGCGCAGCGGACCGACGAGGCTCCGGAGAACCATCCATAGTCCGCCAGCGAGCGCCGCAACGCCGATCGCGCTCAGCACGCCGAGCAACAGGATATTGGCGCGCTGGGTGCGCTCGATCCCCTCATAGGCGCGCGCCGAATATGATTGATAACGGGTGGCAAGCTCGACCAGCCTGTCATTGAGCTTTGCCCGGGCGGTACGGTTTATGTCGTTGTCGCCATAAAGGCGGGCCGCCGCTGTCGAGTCCTCTCGCGCGAGGCGAACCAGTTCGATGCGGAACTGAGCGAATTTCTCGATCTCGGCGGAGAGAGCCCGAATGTTCTCCTGTTCGCCATCGACAGCAGCCGCACGCCACTTCTCCGCCGACGTGCGCATTTTGGACAGTGCATCGATCAGGCGTTTGGCGAATGGTTCGGCCGCCTTCCAGTCGCGCGACATGTAGATGCCGCGCGATTCCATGACGATCTCGAACACGTCGCCGTTGATGTTGGCAAGATGGATCGTTCCCTGGTTCGCCGCGTCCAGCGCCGACTGTGCATCCCGGCTGTTGCCGAGTGCGACGTAAGTCAGGGCGGCTCCGACAAGCGGTATTCCGCCGAGAAAACAGATGATCGCGAGCAGTCGCGTCTTGAGGCTCAGCGCGGCGAGAAATTTCATGGGGCGGACTCGTTAAAAGCTTGCGCTTGATAGCCCCTCTCGACTTAACAACTTGAATGCGCCCGCATGCGTATGACTACCGATGAGTGTTTTTGCGCACCGGCTAGGAGCCACGCTCGCGAGCAATATTTTGGGCGCGTCTACCACGGCAACTCTTTACCGTCGTAATTCACATAGCGATGGCCTGGAGCCTTGCCGTGTTTCTCGATCACGTCCGCAACGTTGCGGCAACTCGTCTCGACATCGAACGTCGCCGACGGCCCGCCCATGTCGGTCTTCACCCAGCCGGGCGCGATCGAGAGCACGGGATAGCTGTTGTGGCGCAGGAAGAAGCTGCGCGCGCCCATGTTCAGCGCCGCCTTGCTCAGCCGGTAGGTCTCCCAGGCGCCGTTGTTGTTGGCGATGCTGGCAAGCCCGGACGACATGAACGCGATCACGCCTTTCGGCTTGAGCAAATCCACGAACGCTTCCGCCGCCACGATCGGATGAAAGGCGTTCGTCAGGAACACGCGCGCGGCCTCGTCCGCCGTGACTTCGTGCAGCGGGGCGGGCACCGAACCCGAGACGCCGGCGATCAGGAACAGGAGATCGAGTTTTTCGTCAGCCAGTATGTTGCGCAGATCCGCGATGCCGTCGGCATCCGCGACGTCCACGCGCTCGATGCGCAGATTATTGTTCGCCTCCTTCGCCAGCGCCTCGAGGTTCTTCGCGTTGTCGCGCGCAGTCGCGATCACGCGCCAGCCGCGCGCGAGATATTCGCGCGCGAGGCCTAAGCCCAGTCCGCGCGAGGCTCCAAGGAGGAGGGCGGTGTGTTGAGGTGACAATTGAAAATCCTTTACTGATCTTGCCGTCATCCTGAGGAGCGAGCGCAGCGAGCTCGAAGGGTGGCGGAGTATAGCCAACGCTCCGCCGCCCGCTTGGAACAGCGCGCGGGCGGCGCTTTGTGTTCGATTCCCTCTCCGAAACAAAAGAGGGGGGATGGAGCGCCGGCCGGCGCAGTCCATCGTGTAGCTGACGTGCCTTGCGGCACGCCGCGCCTTCCGGCGCTCCATCGCGGCGATGTTCCCGACATCCGCGCCGGCTCTAGGCCGGATATGCGGAGGCAGGTTTTCGGCGCCGGGCCGCGCATTTCGCGGATCGTGGGTTGCTCCTTTACGCTGGCCCCAACGGTTTCTGCCCATTCCAGGGCGAGCGCCCGCGCCGGGCGAAAGGACCTCGATCCACGTCAGCCAGCTCCTGGCGGGAGGCCGTAGTACCTCCGGGCGGAGCCCCGACACCGCCCGGGCGCCGGCTGACGAGGCCGGCACGCAGGCGCCGCGCAAGTACACGGGGATCGCTCGCGCGACCCCTATGCGCTCCGGGACCGCTTGCCTGTTCTCCGGCCGCGCATCCCGCTTGCTCCATCAAACCAGCGTCACCGGTTGACGCCCCTCGACGAACAAGGCTATATGAATATATTCTATATATAGGATCAAGTCAAGAAGGCCGCTGGACCAGCCCGCGCGTCCTTTCCCCTCGCCCCGCGAAGCGGGAGAGGGTGCCCGAGCGAATGCGAGGGCGGGAGAGGGCGCACTTGCGGACATGTACCCTCTCCCGGCTCGCGCTTCGCGCGCGCCACCCTTTCCCGCAAGCGGGAGAGGGGAAAGAGAGGAGGTCGTTACTCGCCGACCAGCAGCGTCCAGTATTTTTTTCCCGATACGGACGTCGCCGAGGCGAGGCCGTAGCGCCGGACTTCGGGGATCAGCATGTTCTTGCGATGCCCGGACGAGTTGACCCACTGCTGGATGACGCAGGCCGTTTCCTTGCAGCCATAGGCGACGTTCTCGGCGCGTGCACCGCGCGGGCCGCGTTGCGTCATGAAGCCGTCGTGATCGAGGCTGTCGCGCTGCGCCATGTCGGAGGAATGTGCGCTCGCGAGCGCCGTGAGGTTGCCGTCGGTGCTGAGCGGGCTCAGCCCATGCGAGGCGCGGAAGCCGTTGAGCGAGGTCGCGGTTTCCGGCGTGCCGGGAATGGACAGTGTGCCGCAGCCGGCGAGGGCGAGGGCGAGGAGCGTGATCGCAGTGGGAAGAAGTTTCATCGGGCCCCGAGGATAAGACGCATCCGGCAATTCCAGCTCTGCGGTCAGCCGAGCTTCATCACTTTTCGGAGGTCATCGTTGATGCGCGACTGCCATCCGGTCCCCGTCGCCTTGTAGGCGTCGAGCACATCGGCATCGAGACGCATCGAGACGGCTCTTTTCGTCGGCGCCTTCTGCTTGCCGCGATGTCTGATCGTACGAACAAGGTCCGGAAAGGCCTCATCAAAGCGTTTTGCTTTTGAAAAATCCTTTCTGGTCCACTGCGGGTTGTCCGAAACCGCGCGCATATCGGCGGTGGAGTAGGGCTTATTCTTCCTTGAGATATTCCGCATAGAGGCTCCTTTCGCGTTGGCTGGCGGGCCGCATGCTGATGATGCTCACGCCCTCGCTTCCGAGCTTCGCGAACACGACACAAATAACGCCCCGGCTATTCGTACTGATGCCCCGGAAGCGACGTTCTTTCGACGGCAAGAAGAGCGCGTCTTCGAAGAAAGCTTCGTCGAGGTCCGCGAAATCCAAACCATGCTTGTCGATGTTCGCGCGGCGCTTCGGCTCGTCCCAGACGATTTCCATCGACAAATCGTATATACGATTTGTTTGTGATATTCAAGCCGAGCGCAGGGCGCTCCTACACATCCAGCAGCTCTTCCCCCGCGAACTCCGCCCGCTCCTGAATAAAAGCGAAGCGCGTTTCGGCTTTGGTGCCCATCAGCCGCTCGACCGATGACTCGGTGTCGGCGCGGTCGTCGGCCACCAGCATGACCTTGAGAAGCGTGCGCTTCTTCGGGTCCATGGTGGTTTCCTTCAACTGCGAAGCCATCATCTCGCCCAAACCCTTGAAGCGACCGATCTCGACATGCGCGTTGGCGCGGAATTCGCTTTTCAGAAGCTCGTCGCGGTGCGTCTCGTTACGTGCGTAGAACGTCTTGCCGCCATGGCTGAGGCGATAGAGCGGCGGCACTGCGAGATAGAGATGCCCGCGCTCGATCAGCTGCGGCATCTGACGATAGAAGAACGTGATGAGCAGCGAGGCGATGTGCGCGCCGTCCACGTCGGCGTCGGTCATCACGATGACCTTCTCGTAGCGCAGGTCCTCGTCGCGGTAGTGCACACCGGTGCCGGCGCCGAGCGCCTGCACCAGATCGGCAAGCTGCTGGTTGCCGGCGAGCTTGTCCTTGCCCGCCGAGGCGACATTCAGAATTTTACCACGCAGCGGCAGGATGGCCTGATTGGACCGGTCGCGCGCCTGCTTGGCCGAGCCGCCCGCGCTGTCGCCTTCGACGATGAACAGCTCGGAGCCTTGCGCGGCGGTGTTGGTGCAGTCGGCGAGCTTGCCGGGCAGGCGCAGCTTGCGGGTCGCGCTCTTGCGCTGGGTTTCCTTCTCGGCGCGGCGGCGCAGCCGCTCGTCGGCGCGCTCCACCACCCAGTCGAGCAGCCGGTTCGCCTGCGTCGGATTGCCCGAGAGCCAGTGGTCGACATTGTCCTTGATGGCGGCTTCGGTGATGCGCTGCGCCTCGACGGTGGCGAGGCGGTCTTTCGTTTGGCCCTGGAATTCCGGCTCGCGGATGAACACCGAGAGCATGCATCCCGCGCCGATCATCACATCGTCCTGCGTCACGTTGGCGGCGCGCTTGGCCTGGCCCGTGCGCTCGGCGTGATCGCGGATGCCCCGCGTGAGCGCCGCCCGCAGGCCCGCCTCGTGCGTGCCGCCGTCATGTGTCGGGATGGTGTTGCAGTAGGACGAGACGAAGCCGTCCGCGTCCGCCACCCAGGCGATCGCCCATTCGACGCCGCCGTGTGCGCCGGTCTTGCCGACCTTGCCGGCGAAAATGTCCGGATGCACCAGCGTGGTGCCGTGCAGCGCGGCGGTGAGGAAGTCGGTCAGGCCGCGCTCGAAATGGAAGGTCTCCTGCTCCGGCACGTCGTCGACGCCGGCGAGCAATTCCTTCGCGCACGTCCAATGGATTTTGACGCCGCCGAACAGATACGCCTTCGAGCGCGCCATCTTGAAGACGCGCGCGGGCTTGAAGGCCGCCTTCGCGCCGAATATCTGCGCGTCGGGATGCATGCGCACCTTGGTGCCGCGCTTGTTCGGGACGCGGCCGAGCTTTTCCAGCTTCGATTTCGGGATGCCGCGCTCGAACACCTGGCGGAAATGTTCCTGCCCGCGCCAGACTTCCACTTCCATGCGATCGGAGAGGGCGTTCGCGACCGAAACGCCGACGCCGTGCAGGCCGCCCGAGGTCTCATAGGCCTTGGAGTTGAATTTGCCGCCCGCGTGCAGCATCGTCATGATGACTTCGAGCGCGGATTTCTTCGGGAATTTCGGATGCGGGTCGACCGGCATGCCGCGCCCGTTGTCGGTCACCGAGAGGAAGCCGTCCGCCTCCAGCTCCACCTCGATCGTGGTGGCGTGGCCGGCGAGCGCCTCGTCCATCGCGTTGTCGATCACCTCGGCGAAGAGGTGATGCAGCGCCTTCTCGTCGGTGCCGCCGATATACATGCCGGGGCGGCGGCGCACCGGCTCGAGCCCCTCCAGCACCTCGATGTCTGCCGCGGTGTATTCGCCGGATTGCGGCGCGGCCTTGCTGCGCACGGACTTGGGCGCCGCGCGGCGCGGGCCGTCTGCGAACAGGTCGGCGCTTTCGGCCGTCTTTTTGGCGGTCTTTGCCATGTGGCTCTTTGGGTTTAGGGGGCGAATCAATTGTGTTTGACTATGCCACGGGCGCGGCGGCATCGTGACATTCGGACTTCGGTTCGTGCCGACCGCTGCCATAAACGCCAGTTCCCTCAAGGTTTTCCGGCGAAATGTTCGAAGAGTACGTCCAGCCGGTGGTCGATTTCGCGCAGGCCCATCAGGTCTGGGCCGCGCCGATCGTGTTCGCGCTCGCCTTCATGGAGTTGCTCGCGTTCATTTCGCTGCTGGTTCCCGCCTGGGGCGCGCTTGTGCTGTTCGGCACGCTGATTGCGGCGGGTGACATCAGCTTCTGGCCGATCTGGGTCGCGGGCTCGATTGGGGCGGCGCTCGGCGACTGGCTCTCCTACTGGGTCGGCCGCAAACTGGAGCATCGCGTGCAACACATCTGGCCGCTGTCGCGCCATCCGCAACTGATTCCGAAGGGCGAGGCGTTCATCAAGCGATGGGGCGCGCTCGGCATTTTCATCGGACGCTTCTCCGGGCCGTTGCGCGCGTCGGTTCCTCTGGTCGCGGGCATTTTCGAAATGCCGTTCTGGACATTTCAGATCGCGAATTTCACCTCGGCCTTCGTCTGGGCGGGTGTTTTGCTGACGCTGGGCGATGTCGTCACCAAAGCCATCGGATACTTCTGGCACTAACACGGAATGCCGCTGCGTTTGCGGTGTTGGTTCCGGTGGGCCGCACCCTATTCCGCCGCGCCCTGGCCCGCGCTAGCATGCAGCCCATCCTGCGCCCCGCAGAGGGCAACCGAACAAACCTGGGAGGAACGCGATGATCCTGTCACGCCGTGATCTGTTGGCCGGCACCGCCGCGACCGCGAGCGCGCTCTCGCTCGGCCTCTCGCCCTCCGAACTCCTGGCCGCAGCGCCGCCCGCCGGCAAACAGGCCGCAAGCTTCTATCGCTACAAGGTTGGCGACTTCGAGGTGACGCAGATCGCGGACGGCGCGCGCACGTTCCCGATGCCGGACCAGTTTGTCGTCAACCAGAAGAAAGAGGACGCCCTGAAGGCCGCCGAGGAGGCCTATCTGCCCAAGGGCCAGGTCACCATCGTGTTCAACCCGATGGTGATCAACACCGGCTCCAAGCTGGTGCTGATCGATACCGGCAACGGGCTCGGCGCCTTCGACCAGACCAAGGGCGCGGTCGGCCAGCTCAATGCCAACATGCAGGCCGCGGGCATCGATCCGAAGGCGATCGACATCGTGCTGATTTCGCACTTCCACGGTGACCACATGAACGGACTGAAGAAAGCGGACGGCTCGCTGGTTTACCCGAACGCCGAGGTCAAGGTGCCGTCGGTCGAGCAGAAATTCTGGGCCGAAGAGTCGAACGCCAGCAAGACCAACGGCTTCAACAAGCCGAACTTCCCGAGCGTGAAGAAGGCGTTCGAAGGTATCAAGGTGACCGAATACGACTGGGACAAGGAAGTCGCGCCCGGTATCACGGCGATCGGCACGCCGGGGCACACGCCCGGCCACACCTCGTATGTCGTCTCATCGGGCAACGGCAAGCTGCTGGTGCAGTCCGACGTGACAAACATCTCGATGTTCGTCGAACACCCCGACTGGCACGTCACGTTCGACAACGATCCGGCGCTGGCGCAGACGACGCGGCACAAGTTCTTCGACATGGCGGCCGCCGAGAAGCTGCCGGTCGCGGGCTATCATTTCTGGTTCCCGTCGCTTGGCCATATCGAAAAGGCCGGCGCCGGATACCGGCTGGTGCCGGTCGCCTGGAATCCGACGATCTGAGCCACGAGGGGAGAGACCACATGGCGAACATTTCACGCCGCAGCGCGCTGCTCGGCACGGCGGCCGCGACCTGCGTCACCGCGCTCGCGAGCCCGGTCTGGGCGGCGGCGCCCGCCGCCGGCAAGCAGGCGCCGGGCTTCTACCGCTACAAGGTCGGCGATGTCGAAGTCACCGTCATCACCGACGGCGTCATCCGCGCGCCGCTGCCGGCCGACTTCGTCTCCAACACGAAAATCGAAGACGTGAAGGCCGCGCTGACCGACCTCCACATGAGCCCGGACATCTTTAACAACACCTACACGCCGGTCGTGCTCAACACCGGCGGCAAGCTGGTGCTGATCGACACCGGCGTCGGGGAGGGGGGCTTCAACGCCACCAAGGGCACCGCGGGCCAGCTCCTGAACAACCTCGCGGCGGCCGGACTGAAGCCGGAGTCGATCGATACGGTCGTGATCTCGCACTATCACGGCGACCACATGAACGGCCTGTTGCGCGCCGACAACTCGATCAGCTTCCCGAACGCCGAAATCCTCGTGCCGGCGAATGAGCATGCGTTCTGGATGGATGATGGCGAGATGGCGCGTGCCCCGAAGGGCCGCATGGAAGGATTGTTCAAGAACAACCGCCGCGTCTTCTCCGGCGAGGTCATGAAGCGCGTGCGTACCTACGAGTGGGACAAGGAGGTCATACCGGGCCTGCTTGCGGTCGGAACGCCCGGCCATTCGGCGGGCCACACCTCGCATATCCTCTCGTCGGGTTCGGCGAAGGTCTACATCCAGGCCGACGTGACGCATGTGCCGTATCTCTTTGCGCGCCATCCGGGCTGGCACGCCTTCTATGACCAGATCCCCGACATGGCGGAGGCGACGCGCCGCAAGGTGTACGACATGCTCGCGGCGGAAAAGATGATGGTGCAGGGCTTTCACTATCCCTTCCCGGCGCACGCCTATATCGAGAAGAGCGGCGAGGGCTATCGCGAGACGATGGTGCCGTGGAACGCCGCGATTTGAAGAGGATCGTCGCTGCGATCGCAGTCGTCCTCTCCTGGCTGGCGGTATCGCCAGCCAGCGCGGCGAGCGACGGAGCCGTTGCGGCCTGCACGCGACTGATATCCGGCGGCGGGCTGAATGGCCGCACGCTCGCGGTCGTCTATAATCATCGATGCATTGCTTACAACTACCGCAATGACGCCGACAAGGCGCTCGCCGATTGCAATGCGGCGATCAAGGCCGATCCGACCTATCTGTACGGGTTGGTAAATCGCTGCTGGAGCTACGCTATTAAGGGCAATCTCGACCTTGCCCTCGCGGATTGCGAGGAGACGATCCATCGTGAGCCGAACAATGCCTCCGGTTATAACCTTCGAGCCGTCGTATTCGATCGCAAAGGCGATCCCGATCGCGCGATGGCGGACTACAATCAGGCGATAAAACTCAATCCAAAATTCTCGTTTGCATATCGCAACCGCTGCGCGCTCTATGCCTCGCGAAAGCAGTTCGATCTCGCGCTTGCGGATTGCGATGAGGCGGTGCGCCTCAATGCGTACTCTGCGTCGTTTCTCAACACGCGCTGCTACATCTTCAACAAAAGGAACGATCCGCAAAAGGCGCTGGCTGACTGTGGCAAGGCGATTGCCGCCAACCCGAAACTGCCGACTGCCTATGTGAATCGTTGCGAATCCTGGATTCTCTCATCGGATCCGGGTCGCGCCATTTCAGACTGCAGCGAGGCGATCAGGTTGGTGCCGACGCTGGCGTCCGCCTTTAGCAACCGCTGTTGGGCCTACAACACGAAAGGCGATCTCGACGCGGCAGTCGCAGATTGCAATGAAGCAATTCGGCTCAATCCCAAGAGCCAGTATGCCTTCATCCACCGTGGCAATGCGTTCCGCCGAAAAGACGAAAAGGACCGCGCGATCGCTGACTACAGCGAGGCAGTCCGCGTTGCTCCTAAATACATACTCGCAAGGGCAAATCGTGGCGCCGTCTACGAGGAGACGGAGCAGCTTGATCTCGCGCTGGAGGATTTCACCGCAGTTGTGCACCTTCAGCCAGACAGTGCGGTAGCAAAGGCGCGCGTTCAACGCATCGAACAGAAAATCGCCGACGCCGCCGGCGCGCGTGCGACCGGCGGCGAACGCCGTGTCGCACTACTGATCGGTAATGGAAACTACGCGAAGGCTGGCCCGCTCTCGAATGCGAAGCGTGATACCGAGACGCTCGCGCAAGTGTTCAAGCGCGTTGGTTTCGCGGTCGTGACGCTGGAACAAGATGTCTCGCGCGACCGGCTTATCGCTGCGCTGCAGGAATTTGCCCGCGAAGCCGACCGCGCGGACTGGGCGGTGGTTTACTATGCAGGGCACGGCATCGAAATGAGCGGTGTCAACTATCTCATTCCGGTGGATGCGAAGCTTGCCTCCGATCGCGACGTTTCGTTCGAAACGATCGCACTTGATCAAGTGCTGGTCTCGGTCGAAGGCGCGCGCAAACTTCGCCTCGTCATTCTCGACGCCTGTCGCGATAACCCGTTCCGCCATACGATGTCGCGCGCGATGGCATCCCGTTCCGTCGGGCGCGGCCTCGCGCGAATTGAGCCTGAGGGCGCGACGCTCGTCGCATTCGCGGCAAAGGCGGGTCAGGTCGCACTCGACGGAGACGCGGTGGGAAACAGCCCTTTCGCTGCGGCTCTCGCAAAGCATATCGGTACGCCGGGTCTCGAGGTGAATTTCCTGTTCCGAAAGGTTCGCGACGAGGTGCTCGGAGCCACCAACCGGCAGCAGGAGCCATTTATCTACGGCTCGTTGCCAGCCGAGCCATTCTATTTCCAGAATAAATAGGTAATCGACCCGGGCGGATGAGGCGTCGGAACTTTCGCGACCCGTGAGTTCCTCTCTGACCACAAGTTCCAATTCACAGCGGGAACGATCCGCAATCTTACGTATGGCCGCCACGGCCGCTAGAAAGGTAGGGAAGTAAGGACTGGGGAATCGGGCTTTTTGGGGGTTGGGCAGGGGTGGGAAATCAATCGGGCATTCCCGGCTTCACCGGGGCGGAGCTTGCGCTCGCCGATACGGTGATCCTGCTGATGAAGGTGATGTCGATGCACGGCATCATCGACGATACAGCGATCGTCACGGTCTTCGGCGACCTGGAGAACCGTTATCGCACGCAGCAGCTTCATGCCGCTGCGGCGATGGCCGATTACCTCCGCACGCACGCAACCCAGCACGATGAGGAGACCATCGTGCAGATCAGCGGCGCACGTGACACGCCGCCCAGTTCGAATTGAACCAGGTGCGTGGCGCGCACGACCAACGCTCGAGCTTGACGCAATCCCGTCTCAAGGCCTATATGCGCGCCGCAATGAATCAGATCGCGACCATATCGACCCGTCGCCGCCGCCTCACACAGGCGGTATCGGCCGATCGCACCTGATCGTCAGCCCATGCCGCCGGAGACAGCTCCGCGGCATCCCATTTGAAAATCCGCGCTGATCTGTCTCCGGTGGCCCTAACCGGAGACCTGAGCCATGTACGCCCATCCAGCCTTCAAAGTGCATCCTGCCGCAAGCCTTGCGTTCGCGGCGGCGCGCGGCTTCGGCATCGTGATCGCGTGCGACGGCGGGCGCCCGATCGCTTCGCCCCTGCCGTTCCGCCTGATCGAGGCGGACGGCAAGGTGCCGAAGCTCGAATTCCACGTGGCGCGCGCCAATCCGCTCGGCGCGATCGCCGAGAAGGGCGGCACCTGGATGGTCGCGGTTCAGGGCCACGACACTTACGTGTCGCCCGACTGGTACGCGAGCGCCGAGCAGGTGCCGACCTGGCTTTACGAGGCGGTGCATCTGTCCGGCCCGGTGATGGTCGTCACCGCCGATC
This sequence comes from uncultured Alphaproteobacteria bacterium, assembly GCA_963757565.1. Taxonomy (GTDB): domain Bacteria; phylum Pseudomonadota; class Alphaproteobacteria; order Rhizobiales; family Xanthobacteraceae; genus PALSA-894. The sequence continues at coordinate 1,782,668 of CAVWSB010000011.1, read as the reverse complement.
ACACGCAGGGTCATGTCGAGCGGCTGAGCGCCACGTTCGAGCACTGGCTTCCGAAGCCCGAATGGAAACTCGACAAGGTGCCGGACCGGAAACGAGAGATGCTGCTCAAGGCGATCGTGGCGGTGGAGATGACGATCGAGACGATCGAAGGCTCGTTCAAGCTCAACCAGCACAAGGCAGACGAGGATCATGTCGCGATCGCAAACGCGCTCGCCGGGCAGGACGATGTCTCCGCGCAGGCGATCGCCAGGCGCATGATCGCGCTGCGCCCGCAACTCGACTACGACGCTCGCCCGCCGGCGAGCGTACCGATGAGCCCAAGCCTCGTCGCGGCTGCGGCGAAATAACGAAGCGCCTATATTGGTTGACAAAGGAACACACCATGACCCTCCTCGACACCAAGCGGCCGCAGGACGAGACAAAGGCATCCGCTACGAAACCCGTCGTCTTCGTGGACGGCGAGTTCGGCACGACCGGTCTCGAAATCCGTCAGCGGCTCGACCAGCAGAGCGATGTCGCGGTGAAGAGCATCGCGGCGGAGCAGCGCAAGGATCCCGCAGCCAAGCGCGCGCTGATGGAAGAGGTGGACCTCGTCGTGCTCTGCCTGCCGGATGCCGCCGCGAAGGAAACCGTCGCCGTGATCGACACCATGGGCAACTCCGCCCCCAAGGTGCTCGATGCTTCGACCGCGCACCGCGTCGCGCCGGGCTGGACCTATGGCTTCCCCGAAATGACGGCCGGGCAGGCCGACGAAATCCGGTCCGCGCGACAAGTCTCAAATCCCGGCTGCTATCCGACCGGCTCGATCGCGCTGATCCGGCCGTTGATCGATGCGGGCCTGATGCCGGCCGACTATCCGGTCGCCATCAATGCGGTGAGCGGCTATTCGGGCGGCGGCAAGTCGATGATCGCGGATTTCGAGGGCGGCACTGCGCCGTCGTTCGAACTTTACGGACTCGGTTTCGAGCACAAGCACCTGCCCGAGACGCAGGTTTACGCGAAGCTGACGCGGCGGCCGATCTTCGTGCCCTCGGTTGGCGATTTCCGGCAGGGCATGCTGGTCTCGGTGCCGCTGCATCTCGATACGCTGCCCGGCAAGCCGGGCGGCGCCGATCTACATGCGGCGCTCGCGAAGCGGTACGCGGGAGCCAAATATGTGTCCGTGATGCCGCTCGACAACGCGGCGGCGAAAAACACACGGATCGAGCCCGAGGCGCTCAACGGCACCAACATGCTGGAGCTCTACGTGTTTGCGAGTGAAACGCACCGCCAGGCGGTGCTGGTCGCGCGGCTCGACAATCTCGGCAAGGGCGCATCGGGTGCCGCCGTGCAGAACATGCGCCTGATGCTGGGGCTGGAGTAGAAGCGGGCGGACCAGTTTATTCCGCCGCGACCGCTTCGCGCATCGGCTCCGCACGCACCGGCGCGCCGTGCGTGTGCGGCAGCTTGTCGGCAAAGTGCTGCACGAAATGGTCCTCGGCGCCGACGACGAGGGGAGTCAGCGCCTCGTCGAGGTAGGACATTTTCGCCGGGTCGGCGTTCACGCGCGCCATGATGCGCCGGTAGCGCCACACGCGGCGTCCCCACAGGCCGATCATCCGGACGAAATCCCACGCGCGCCACGGGTAGAAGGCGAGCGGGTTGACCACCGGCATGCCGGAGCGGCGTTGCGCGCGCACCTTGCGGCGCACGAAGCCGAATTGCAGCGGGTGCACACCCTCGATCATGGCGGCGCCCGAGAACATGATCAGCGAATCCAGCACCTTGGTGCGGTTGATGCCGGAGGCGATGGCGCGGCGCATGATCGTCTCGACGTGTGCGTCGCTGTAGTAGCGCGACCAGGCGTCGCGATAGACCTGCTCCCATTCGGCCTTCGACATGCGCGCATGCGCCGTGCAGGCGTGCTCCAGATCGTACTTGTTCATGTCCGGGTCCATCGGGACGCCGTTCGTCAGCAGCTTCTTGTGATCTTCCGAGCCGGGCAGGGGGGTGAGGTAGAAGAACTCCAGGATGTCGATCGGCAGTTCGGCCTTGATGATCTCGATGTCGCGCGCGATCGATTCCGGCGTGTCGGTCGGGAAGCCGAGGATGTAACCCGCATAGGTCATCACCTTGGCGCTGCGCCACGCCTGCAGCATCTCGCGGTATTCCCAGATCTTGTTCTGCCGCTTCTTGGTGCCCATCAGGGATTCGGGATTGATGTTCTCGAGCCCGAGGAACACCGCGGTGCAGCCCGCGCGCGCGACCTTCTCGATGAAGCCGGGAATGCGATGGCACAGCGTATCGACCTGGAGCAGCAGGCGGATCCTGAAGCCGTGCTGCTCGCGCAGTTCGATCAGCCGATCGATAATCGGTTCCCAGTTCTTGTTGCGCGCGAAATTGTCGTCGGTGATGAAGAAGCGCGTGATGCCCTGCTTGGCGTTCTCGCGCACGATCCCCTCGACATCGTCGGGCGTGCGATAGCGCGACTTGCGGCCCTGCACGTTGATGATGGTGCAGAACGAGCACTGGAACGGACAGCCGCGCCCGGCATCGAAACTGGTGTAGTGGCCGGCGACGCGCGTAACGGTATGGCGCGGCAGGATCGGCAGCGTGGCGGCCGCCATGTCCGGCATGTGTGCGAGGTAATTGTAAATCGGCTTCGCGGTGCCGGCGCTCAGATCGCGCAGCAATTCGTCCATGCGGCCTTCGCCTTCGCCGGCGTACAGGACGGCGCCGAGGTCGAGCGCTTCCTTCAGGTCCACCGGGAGTTCTGGCAGCATCGAAAGGCAGCCGCTGACATGGAATCCGCCGATCACCACCGTGATACCGGCGGCGCGGAACTGGCGCGCGAGATCGAGCGCACGCGGGAACTGATTGGTCTGCACCCCGACAAGCCCGACAAAACCCGCACCCGCTTTGCGGATCGCGCCGATGGTCTTCTTCACATCGATGACGGTGTTGCACTCGTCGAACGCGTCAACCTCGATCTCCGTATCCGGTCCCAGCACCTTGGCGCCGTTGCATTCAGACAGAAGGCCGTAAACGCTCGCGAGGCTGTTCGACGGAATGAGCGAACGCCACCACTGAATGACATAGCCGTCCGCGTCGTAATGCGACGGCTTGATCAGAACGATCTTGAAAACCTTACGCGCCACGGTTCCGCGGCCCCCAACCCGACAATCCAACATATGACAGGCAAAATCACATGAACGCAATGCGACGCAGTTGAATCGAAGATTACAACCGCAGCCTGCCTCCAAAACATCACACTCTCGTCAATCGCGAGTCACATCCGTCCGGCATCCCGCAGGTGCGACAAATCAGGCGGCGAAGAAGACTTCATAAGGAGGCACTGATGGGTAGCGTGGTGATCCAATGCCCGGCGACCGGGCACACCATTCCGACGGGCTATGTGGCCGACCGCCCGACGTTCTCCTGTACGCCGGTGTTCTTCGCCGATGCCTATTGTCCCATGTGCAACGCGAACCATCGGTGGTTCGCGCGCGACGCCTGGATCGAGGAACCGCGCTCCGGCAAAGTCGCCGAGGCGGCCTGACACATGCATGCAAGGTGCGCCTGAGGTTTCGGTCGCACCTTTGATTTCGACGAAGCAGAGAGAGGGTGGACGATGAGCGACACACCAACGATGCAGACCAGAAAAGCGGCGCGCGCCGCCGCCAACGTTGCCGACGAGATCGCGAATGCGACCCTGCGGCCGGAAGTGCCATCTTCGCTGATCGATTTGTTCGAGAAGTCGATCGCGCGCGCCAAGGATGCGCACGACAAGGTGACCAGCATCATGCAGCACTCGACCGAGGCCTTCGAGGAGGCATTCTCCTGCGCGACCCGCGGCTCGACCGAGTATCGCAACAAGGTCATGGAGATTGCGCGCGCGAACGCGAATGCGGCGTTCGACCTTGCGCGCGAGGTCGTCGAGGCGAGGACATTGCCGGAAATGTTCGACACGACGCTCGCGCATCAGCGCCGGCAGTTTGAATCGGCTGCCGCGCACATGAAGGAGCTTTCCGTACTGACGCAAAAGGTGGTGAGCGAAACGGCCGAGCCAATCCGCAGCGGAATGACCGAGCCGTTCAGGATGGCGAGCTAGTCGCGCACCCTCACGTAGCTTCCCGGCGCGTCCTCGATCGGCTTGTATCGCTCGCTGCCGGGTTGGCGCGCCGGCACGGTCTCGCCGTCCTGCAGCTTGATCCATTCGACCCAGTCGGGCCACCACGAGCCGGCGTGCTCGGTCGCTTTCGCAATCCATTTGTCGAGGCTGCCGACCGGAGCGCCGCCGGTCCAGTACTGGTACTTCGGCTTACCCGGTGGATTGACGACACCGGCAATGTGGCCCGAGCCTGCGAGCACATACTTCACCGGGCCGCCGAAAAACTTCGAACCGAGGAATGCGGATTTCGCGGGCGCGATGTGGTCCTCGCGCGTTGCAAGATTATAGACCGGTACGGTGACCTTCCCGAGATCGAGCCGCACGTTGTCGACCACCATCTGCCCCTTGGAGAGCTTGTTCTCCAGATAGCAGTTGCGCAGATAGAACGCGTGGTTCGCCGCCGGCATGCGCGTCGAATCCGAATTCCAGTAGAGCAGGTCGAACGGGTAGGGCTGTTTGCCCTTCAGGTAATTGCTGATCACGTACGGCCAGATCAGGTCGTTCGAGCGCAGCATGTTGAAGGCATTCGCCATCTTCTTGCCTTCGAGATAGCCGCGCTCGGCCATGCTCTTCTCCAGCATCTTGAGCTGGTCCTCGTCGACGAACACCATCAGGTCGCCCGCATGGGTGAAATCGACCTGCGCGGCGAAAAAGGTCGCGCTTGCGATCCGCTTGTCGCCGTTCGCCGCCATCCAGGCGAGCGTCACCGCCATCAGCGTGCCGCCGACGCAGTACCCGATTGCGTTGACCTGGTCCTCGCCGGTGACGTCCTTGATGACGTCGAGCGCCTGCAGCGGGCCCTCGCGCATGTAGGCCTCGAAGCCCTTCGTCGCCTGGCGCGCGTCGGGGTTGACCCAGGAGATGACGAACACGGTCAGTCCCTGATCGACGCACCACTTGATGAAGGATTTCTCCGGATTGAGATCGAGGATATAGAACTTGTTGATCCAGGGCGGGATGATCAAAAGCGGACGCTTCAGCACACTGGCCGTCGCCGGCGTGTACTGGATGAGCTGCATCAGGTCGTTCTGATAAATGACCTTGCCGGGCGTCAGCGCGAGGTTCTTGCCGACCGCGAATTTCGAGGCGTCTGACTGGCGGATCTTCAGATTGCCGTGTCCGGCCTCGATGTCCTCGGCCAGCATATGCATGCCGCGCACCAGATTTTCGGCATTTTCGCTCAGCGTCTCGCGCACCAGTTCCGGATTGGTGAGCACGAAATTCGACGGCGAGATCGCATTGCCGATCTGCCGGATATAGAATTCCGCCTTCTGGCGCGTGTGCGGGTCGAGATCGGACGCGTTCTTGACGAGCTTGTCAGCCCACTGGGTGGTGAGCAGATAAACCTGCTTCAGGAAGTCGTAATACTGGTTCGACGACCATTCCGGGTCGGCAAAGCGCTTGTCCTTCGGATCGGGCTCGATCACCGGCGCAACGCTTTCGCCCGCCATACGCTTGGCTGACGCCGCCCACAATTCGAGATAGGACTTGCCGAGCCCGGTCTGTACCTCGAGTGCGCGCTGGGGGTCGCGCAGCCAGTATTCGGCGACGTGGCCGAGCGTCTTGACCACGTCGGCGATCTCGTCGGCTGGTTGGGCCTTGACCTCGCCCCCCTCGCGCGGCTTGAGGTAAGCGGCGAGCGCCTTGCCGCCTTCCTCGACCATCCGCGCGATGTTCTTCGAAAGGCGCTCGATGTCGACCGCACCGATCTGCGGTGCTGCTGGCGCAGCCTGCGCGACAGGCTTTACAGCCTGTTTCGTTCGGTCGTCCATGCGCGTCCCGCCCGGGCGGCTCTTGAGGACTTTGGTCCTTGGTTTGGTCATATTAGCGGCATAAACCTCTTCGAAGCCATCCCTGTGGCTATTCTTCTCGTTGTGCATTGCGGTGTAGCTTTATCGACTCATGATCTCGAACGCGCGACGCATGATTTTGGCACCGCTTGCGGGCATTCTGTCGCTCGCGCTTGCTGCGTGCGCCTCCTCCTTTGACATATTGCCCGAGAAAATGGGCGGGTTGCCGGACAGCGCGCCGGCGCGCCCTACCGACACGCCGGCGTTCCCGAATGTCTACGAAGTGCGCCCGACGCGGGAAGCCAAGCCGCTGAACGGCGAGGAGCAGAAAAAGCTCGAATCCGAACTCGTGAGCGTGCGCGAACAACAAAAGCAACTGGCAAACCCACCTCCACCTCCACCCCCGCCTGCGCCACCCGCCAAGCCGCCGGCAGCAAAGAAGACCGCAAGCAAGACTCCGACCAAACCGGCCGCCTCCGCTGCGAAGCCTGCCGCACCAGCAGCCGGAGCGCCGACAAAACAGAAGGATGCGGTGGTGCCGGACAGCGGTTCAGCCCCCTTGAAGCCGATCAACTGACCCCTCGCACCGTGGCGAAGGCATGATAAAAGGCGCGCGCTGCTTCGCGCCGATCCGGGGCAGCGCCCGAGGAGCGAGGATCATGGAAGAGTTCCACCGCATTCGCCGATTGCCGCCCTACGTGTTCGAGCAGGTCAACAAGGCCAAGCTCGCGGCGCGCAATGCAGGCGCCGACATCATCGACCTCGGCATGGGCAATCCGGATCTCCCTGCGCCGCAGCACGTCCTCGACAAGCTCAAGGAGGTTGTCGGCAAGCCGCGCACAGACCGCTATTCGTCCTCACGCGGCATTCCCGGCCTGCGCAAGGCGCAAGCGTCCTATTACGGCCGCCGCTTCGGGGTGAAACTCAACCCCGACACGCAGGTTGTGGCGACGCTTGGCTCCAAGGAAGGATTCGCCAACGTCGCGCAGGCGATCTCGGCGCCGGGCGACATCGTGCTCTGCCCGAACCCGAGCTATCCAATCCATGCCTTCGGCTTCCTGATGGCGGGCGGCGTGATCCGCTCGGTCCCGGCGGAGGCGAACGAAGAGTATTTCCACGCGCTCGAGCGCGCCGTGATCCATTCGATCCCGAAGCCGCTCGCGGTCGTGGTCTGCTATCCGTCGAACCCGACGGCGCATGTTGCGACGCTCGATTTCTACAAGGACCTCGTGGCGTTCGCGAAGAAGCACAGCCTGTTCATCCTTTCCGACCTTGCCTATGCGGAGGTCTATTTCGACGACAAGGCACCGCCGCCCTCCGTGCTGGAAGTGAACGGCGCGATGGACGTAACAGTCGAATTCACCTCGATGTCGAAGACGTTCTCGATGCCGGGCTGGCGCATGGGCTTCGCGGTCGGCAACGAGCGCATCATCGCGGCGCTCGCGCGCGTGAAGTCCTATCTCGACTATGGAGCGTTCACGCCGATCCAGGCCGCGGCGGTTGCGGCGCTGAACGGGCCGGAGGATTGCATCACCGAGATGCGCGCGACCTACAAGAAGCGCCGCGACGTCATGGTCGACACGTTCACGCGTGCGGGATTTCCCGTGCCGGCTCCGGCGGCATCGATGTTCGCCTGGGCGCCGCTGCCGGAACCATTCCGCGAAATGGGTAGTCTCGAATTCTCCAAGCTGCTTGTCGAGAAGGCCGAGGTCGCTGTGTCGCCTGGTGTCGCCTTCGGCGAGCACGGCGAGGGCTATGTGCGCATCGCTTTGGTCGAGAATGAGCAGCGTATCCGGCAGGCCGCGCGCAACATCCGCCGGTTCCTTGATACCGGACTTGAAAAACTGCACAACGTCGTTCCTCTCGCGACGCGGCGCTAGCTGCGACGCGCCTCACGCCAGGACTCATGGCCAAGCCGCTGAAAGTGGGACTCGCTGGCCTCGGCACGGTCGGCGCTTCGGTCGTCCGCCTGCTCGAACAGCAGCGCGCAGCGCTCGCACAGCGCTGCGGCCGCGGCGTCGAGATCGTGGCGGTGACGGCGCGCCGCCGCGTAAAAAACCGTGGGATCGACCTGGGAAAGGTGCGTTGGGTGAAGGACCCGCTCGCGCTGGCGCGTGACCCGGGCATTGACGTGTTCGTCGAACTGATGGGCGGCGCCGGCGACCCGGCCAAAGCCGCGGTGGAAACCGCGCTCGCCGCTGGCAAATCGGTGGTGACCGCCAACAAGGCGCTGCTCGCAAAACACGGTGTGAAGCTCGCCGCGCTTGCCGAGAAGCACGGCGTCGCGCTCAATTTCGAGGCGGCGGTCGCTGGCGGAATCCCGATCGTGAAGACGTTGCGCGAGGGGCTTGTCGGCAACAAGCTCGCGCGCATCTACGGCATTCTCAACGGCACCTGCAATTACATCCTGACGCGCATGGAGCAGGAGGGCTTGTCGTTTGCGGATTGCCTGAAAGATGCGCAACGGCTCGGCTATGCGGAGGCCGATCCGACTTTCGACATCGAAGGCCATGACACCGCGCAGAAGCTTTCGATCCTGGCGAGCCTTGCCTTCGGCATCAAGGTCGATCCGGCGTCGATTTATTGCGAAGGTATTTCGTCGATCGCGCCGGAGGACCTGATGTGGGCCGCGGAGCTCGGCTACCGGGTGAAGCTGCTCGGCGTCGCCGTCGATACCGGCAAGGGCATCGAGCAGCGCGTGCACCCGACCATGGTGCCGCGCGATTCCGCGATCGCGCAGGTGATGGGCGTCACCAATGCGGTCACGATCGACGCCGACGCCGTGCAGGCGATCACGCTGGTCGGACCGGGTGCAGGCGGGTTGGCAACGGCCTCCGCCGTGGTCGCCGATCTCGGCGATATCGCACGTGGCGTGCGAACGCCGCCGTTCGGGCGTGCGACAGGCCGCCTTTCGACGAGCCGGAAGGCACCGATGCAGCGCCATGAGGGCGGCTACTACATCCGCCTGCTGGCTCAGGACCGGCCGGGCAGCGCCGCAACCATTGCGCGGCGGCTCGCCCAGCAGGGCATTTCGATGGAATCGATCGTGCAGCGCCATGCCGGAACGCAGGGCGGCGCGCGGGCCGACAAGACCACCGGCCCCGTTCCCGTCATCCTCATCACCTACGCGACAACTGAGGATGCGGTGCGCAGGGCCCTTGCGGCGGTGAAGCGCGATCGGGTGATATCGGGCGCGCCGCAGGTTATCCGAATCGAGAAGAATTGAGGCGGCCACGCTATAGTCGGTCCGTCCGAAGGGGAGTGCTATGTCGACAATCACGGTTCAAGCGCACCAGATGCTCGAGCGCGTTCTCTCGCTTGAGATTGTGCGCGTGACCGAGCGTGCTGCGGTCTCGGCGGCGCGTTTGCGCGGGCGCGGCAACGAGAAGGCAGCGGACCAGGCCGCGGTCGACGCGATGCGGCGCGAACTCAACAAGTTGCCGATCCACGGCACCGTGGTGATCGGCGAGGGTGAGCGCGACGAAGCCCCGATGCTGTTCATCGGCGAGGAGGTCGGGCGCAAGACCGGACCGAAGGTCGACATCGCGGTCGATCCGCTCGAAGGCACCACGCTCTGCGCCAAGAACATGGCCGGTTCGATCGCCACCATGGCGATGGCGGAAGGCGGCACGCTGCTCAACGCGCCCGATGTCTACATGGACAAGATCGCGATCGGGCCCGGCTATTCCAAAGGCGTGGTCGATCTCGACGCGCCGCCCGAGCAAAACATCCGCAATCTCGCCAAGGCGAAGGGTGTCACGGCGGCAGAAATCACGGCGCTTATCATGGACCGTCCGCGTCATGCCGACCTGATCGCGGCCGTGCGCAAGACCGGGGCATCCGTCGCGCTCATCACCGATGGCGACGTTGCCGGAGTGATCCACACGACGAACCCGGAGGATACCGGTATCGATATTTATCTCGGTATCGGCGGCGCGCCGGAGGGCGTGCTGGCGGCCTCGGCGTTGCGCTGCATTGGCGGGCAGATGCAGTGCCGGCTGATCCTGGACACCGAGGAGAAGCGCGAGCGTTCGGCCAAGATGGGCATCAAGGACCCGCGCAAGAAATACGAGATCGAGGACATGGTCCGCGGCGACTGCCTGTTCGCGGCAACCGGCGTCACCGACGGGTCGATGCTCAAGGGCGTGAAATTCCGTGGCGATGTCATCCACACCGAAACGGTGGTCATGCGGTCTGTCACCGGCACGGTGCGCTGGATCAGGGCGGAGCACCGCCAGCTCGAGAAATTCCACCTCGATTGAGTGCGGGCGTGACCCGCGTCAGACCGATTATTGTTGCGATATCAGTATCTTGTGTGACGCTCTTTGCATCGCGCGCGAACGCGGCAAATTGCGCGACTTACCTTCGCGATACCATCGCGCAGATCGGCCCGCCGATGCTGCTGTTGCAGCAGCTTGAGCAGGAAAGCGCCGACCGGCTGAAAGGGCTCGACACCCGTCCCTTCAACGTCTTGCGCGACCGGGTGAAAGAGGCTGCCGCGATCGTCGCAGCGCCGGATCGGCTCAAGGACGAGGAAGGCCTCGTGAGTTGCGCCAGCAAGCGGCGGCCGGTCCGCAAGATCTGCGCGGAGGCTGCTGCGCTTCTCACCGCGATCATCACGAAATATGCCGCCGAGCCGAAGCCCGACTACGACAGGCCCCACTACGTCGCGGCGATGGTCGAATGCGAAACGCTGCTGCAACTCACGCCGCTGAAGACCTTCATTCGCGGAAACGAGTAAGGCCGCCTACATTGGCGGCATGAATCGCTATTTCCTCGACGTGCAGAAGTCGGTCTGCGGCCGCGTCTGGCGCGACCGGCTCGACGAGCGCGGCACCGCGCGCGCGCTGTCGATGACGCAGCGGCACGGGATTTCCGAATTGCTCGCCCGGATTCTCGCCGGACGAAACGTCGAGGTGGACGACGTCACGGAGTTCCTCGATCCGACCGTGCGGCGGTTGATGCCAGACCCCGACACACTGACCGACATGGCGAAGGCGGCGGCACGCATCGCCGACGCCATCGAGCAGCGCGAGACGATCGCGATTTTCGGCGACTATGACGTGGACGGCGCGACGTCCTCGGCCGTGCTGGCGAAATTCCTGCGCCATTGCGGCATCGAGCCGCTGATCCATATTCCGGACCGGCTGTTCGAGGGCTACGGGCCGAATACCGAGGCGGTGCGGGCGCTGGCCGAGAAAGGCACGCGGCTGCTCGTCACGGTCGATTGCGGCACCACCAGCATCGCGCCGCTCGTCGAAGCAAAAAAGCTCGGCCTCGACGTGGTGACGATCGACCATCATCAGACCGATCAGGAGCTTCCTCCGGTCGATGCTCTGGTGAACCCGAACCGGCAGGACGATCTTTCCGGCCTGAATTATCTCGCGGCCTGCGGCCTCGTGTTCATGACCGTGGTCGCGATCAACCGCGAACTGCGCAAGCGCAGCTTCTGGCATGTGCTGCGCCCTGAGCCGGACCTGCTCGACTCTCTCGATCTGGTAGCGCTCGGCACCGTCGCCGACGTGGTGCCGCTGAAGGGATTGAACCGGGCCTTCGTGTCGAAGGGCCTGATCGCGATGCGCCGTCGTGAGCATGTCGGGCTGACCGCGCTGATGGATGCGGCGCGACTCACCGGCCCGCCCGAATGCTGGCATCTCGGCTTTCTGCTCGGGCCACGCATCAATGCGGGCGGGCGCATCGGCCGCGCCGATCTCGGGGCGCGCCTGCTGCTCGAAGACGATCCGTCCGAAGCCGGCGCAATGGCGGCCGAACTCGATCGGCTCAATCGCGAACGCCAGACCATTGAGCAGGTGACACTCGCGCAGGCCGAGGCCGAGGCGATGGCGGCGCTCGGGCTTGAGGAAAAGGGCGCGGTGGTGGTGACGGCCGGGCAGGGCTGGCACCCGGGCGTCGTCGGGTTGGTGGCGGCGCGGCTGAAGGAGCACTACGGCCGCCCCGCTTTCGCGATCGCGCTAGAACCCGGCGGGATCGGCACCGGCTCGGGCCGTTCGATTACCGGCGTCGATATCGGAGCCGCGGTCCGCCATGCGGTGACGACCGGATTGCTCATCAAGGGCGGCGGTCACGCGATGGCGGCGGGCGTCACCATTACGCCGGACAAGCTCGCGGCGTTCCGCGCCTATCTGGAGGAGACACTGCACGATGCGGTCGAACAGGCGCGCCACGAGGATTGCCTCGACATCGATGGCGCGGTCTCGGCGGCCGGCGCGAATGTCGCGATGCTGAACGATATCGGTCGCGCCGGCCCATTCGGAGCCGGACACCCGGAGCCGGTGTTCGCGCTGCCCTCGCACACCATCGCGTACGCAGAAGAGGTCGGGCAGGCGCATGTGCGGGCGCGGCTGCGCGCGGGCGATGGCACGATGCTCAACACGATCGCGTTTCGCGCCGCCGGCAAGCCGCTCGGGCAGGCGTTGATCGCGAACCGCGGCCGCACCGTGCATGCGGCCGGCACCCTCTCGATCGACCGTTACCAGGGCGACGAGCGCGTGCAGTTCCGGCTGATGGACTTGGCGACGACGGAGCCGGGCGGGGTTTGACCTATTTCTTCTTCGCGCTCACCGCTGGTGCGGGCGGCCTCGCGACCACCATATCCAGATCGATTGCGTTGCCCATCGCGAGATAGCCGGCGCGGTTTGGGTGCAGTCTGTCGCCCGGACCGCCGGTGGTGCTTTCCGGCACGAATTCCGGCTTCATTCCGCCTGTGGCGGGGTCCAGCGTGACGGCATCGAAATCCACGACGCCATCGAACACGCCACCATCGCGGATGAACTTGTTCAGCGCGTCCCGTTTCTCGTCCTGCTCAGGAAAGCCGTGCGCCGCGCTGGTCGAGCCGAGCGCGGAAGTGACCGTCGCACCGAATACCTTGATGCCCGGTTGGCGGGCGCGCATGCGCGAAACAATTTCCTTCATGCGTGATTGAACGGTCTCAACACTCGCATTGCCGTTCTTGCTGAAGTCATTGATGCCTTCCAGCCAGATGACGGAGGAGATGCCTGAGAGGCTCAGAATATCGCGCTGGAAGCGTGCATCGGCGGATGGCCCGCCGGGGAATGGCTTCTGCGGGGAATACTCGGATGGTCCTGCGACCTGATTGCCGCCGATGCCGGCGTTGACCACCGCCGCGCGATGGCCCGCCGCGGCAAGCCGCCGCGACAGGACGTCGGGCCACCGGTCGTCGCCATTCATCGTCGACGCAGTGCCGTCGGTAATGGAGTCCCCGAAGCAGACGATGACGCGCGTCTCGGCTGACGCCATGACGTCGACCGCATCGAGGAAATACCAGGAGGCGGTGCTGTACGGGAAGGCGCTCTCGTCATCGGCGTCGCCCTTCGCGCCGCTGCCGGGCGGGCTGACGTAGGAGGTCTGCAATGCTTTGGCATGCCAAGTCATCGGACCGCTTTCGCCTGCCACATGGAAGCTGACCGCGAGTTTGCGGCCCGCATAGGCCTTCGGGTCGGTCACGAACGGCAGGGTGACCACGTCGCTCCACACGGATTCGCCCGGCGGAATCGTCACCGCCGACTTGCCACCGAAATTCACCGGCTTGTTCGAGCCGGGAGCGAGCGTTGCGCTCCCGAGTTGCAGGCCGGCGTAAATTCCGTCGAACGACACCGGTCGTGTGCCAAATGTATTGGAGAAGCGCAGCCGCACCTTTTGGCCCCAAACCTCAGGTTTGAGGATGAGGCGGAAGGTCTGGTCGCGCGCTCCGCCTTCCGGCGATGGAAACGCGAATTTCATCACGGGCTGTGCCGAGGGATTGCCGACCGGGTAGGGGCCGTGCACCGACGCGGCCCAGGTCGTGATCCACTTCTCGCCCTTCGGCGCAGCGTCGGTTTTCGGCGCCGGCTCTTTCTTCTTGGCGGCCGCGGCCGGCAGCGCAAAGGCGGCGGCGAGCGCCGCGGCGAACAAAGCGCGGTTCAATACAGCAAACATCATCGACGTTTCCCCGAGAACGGCAGCCCTGGCGCCAATGATGGAACAGCGGAGGCGCTGCCCGCAACGCCCTATTCGGCGAAGGTCGCGCCCGGCGGCGGGGCGGCCAGCGGCCCGGTCGGGGCGGCTTCGCCGCGGTCCATGCGCTCGATCAGGTTCGCGAGCAGGCCCCAGAAGAAGATATCGCCCGGATAACCACGGATGCGGCCGACCTCGCGGCCCTGGTCGAGCAGCACGAACACCGGGGTGAAGCGCTCGCGCTGGATGAAGTCGAGGTCAGGCGGAACGGGAGCGTTGATATCGAGGCGGCGCAGCGGCGCGCGCTTGCCTTCATCCGTCTTGTCGTAAGCCGGCGCGATCTCGTGGTCGAACCGCGCGCACCACACACAGCCTTTCTGCGTGAACATCACGAGTTCGGCGGCGTGGGCGGGCGCGAGCAGGAGGAGGAGAAGGCAGGCCGCGAGGAAGCGCATGCGCGTCAGATAACGTCAGCCGTAGCGGAACGCCAGCAGGTTATCGAACGAGCGCAACTCGATCAGCAGGCGGTGCAACAGATCGGCATCGCGCGTTTCGGCCGCTTTCGGGATTTGCCCAAGACTGGCGCGCGTGCCGTCGATCAGGCGGCGGAATTCGGCATGGTCGTGGATCGCGCGCGGCGCCATGCCGTCGCAGCGTTGGAGCGTCGCCGCATAGGATTCGGCGCCCGCGGCGGCGCTCTCGAAGTCCGGTCCTGCGTCCGTCGCGAACAGCGCGTCCATCGCGGTGTTGGCGTCGAGCACGCAGTCGGCGAGCACGGTGACGTGGTTCTCGCGCCGCAGCTCGGAGAGGGACTTGCGCATCGTCTCAAGCGACTCGCGCGCGACGTCCGGACGGCCGAGATTGATCACCAGCGTTGTCCCAACGAGGCCCGCCGCGATCTGCAGCATGGTCGAGGTGTAGCGCTGCGGATCGGCGAATGCGGCAGGACGCGGCAGCGTGCTGACCTTCGCCCAAGCCTCGCGCAAGCCCTCGATTTCGAGCGAGGCGAGATCGACATTGCCCGTGCGCAGGTATCCGACCGCGACGCGCTGGTGGCTCATCGCGGCCTCGACCGCGCGGTTGAAATCCTCAAGATCGTCCGCGCGTGCCGACACGCTGGACAGCGCCAGCGCAAGGACAGCAGCCATGCGGGCGGCACGCTTGAGCAGGACGGTCGGGCGCTCCATATTCGCCAGCATAGCGCAACGGGCGCCAGAATGGCGCCCGCGCGGAGTTGCCGTTAACGCACGATGAAAACAACGCGACGAAGCTTGATTGCGGGAAGCATGGCATTCGCCGCGAGCCTGATCGCGCGGCGTGCGTGTGCGGAGGCCGTACTGACCGAGGACGGGCTTTACCGCGAACCATGGTTCGTCGAAAGCCTGCTCGAACTGCCGGACGATCTGGCAAGCGCCTCCAAGTCCGGCAAGCGGTTCGCCATCATGTGGGAGCTGCGCGGCTGTCCGTATTGCCGCGAGACGCATCTGGTCAATTTTGCGCGTGCCGATATCGCGGACTACATCAAGGCGAACTTTGATGTGCTGCAGCTCAACATCATCGGCTCTCGCAATGTCACGGATTTCGACGGCACCGAAATGTCCGAGAAAGCGCTCGCGGGAAAATACGGTGTGCGCTTCACGCCAACGTTCCAGTTCTTTCCCGAGAGCGGCGAGGGTCTGGCGGCCAAGGCGCCGGGCGGGCGCGAGGTCTCGCGCTTGCCGGGCTATCTGATGCCGGACGATTTTCTCGCCATGTTCCGTTACGTGCGCGAGAGGGGCTACGAGACGAAGAGCTTTCGGGACTATGTGAAGGCGATGCGCAGTTAATCTCGCGCATCCGTCATGCCCGGCCTTGTGCCGGGCATCCACGTCTTCGATATCCAGCAAGCAAGTCGTGAATGGCCGGGTCAAGCCCGGCCATGACGAAAACCTACTTCCCCGTATTCACCGGACTCTCCGGGCTCATCAGCAGCGCCACCGCATCCTTGATCTGCTCGACGGTCAGCACCTTGTTGGCGCCGAAGCGCGGCATGGTGGAGCAGGGCAGCGCGATGTGCGAGTTGTAGATCTTCTCGTACGTCGCCTTCACGGCCTCCGGCTTGAAGTCGCGCAGCTTGCCGTATTCGGCGAGCGACGGC
This sequence comes from uncultured Alphaproteobacteria bacterium, assembly GCA_963757565.1. Classification (GTDB taxonomy): domain Bacteria; phylum Pseudomonadota; class Alphaproteobacteria; order Rhizobiales; family Xanthobacteraceae; genus PALSA-894. The sequence continues at coordinate 1,766,617 of CAVWSB010000011.1, read as the reverse complement.
CCAAGCGTGCCGTAGCTCACCTCCGCCTTGGTGATCTGATGGCAGGCGTAGCAGTTGCCGCCATTCGCCTGCCGCGCCGGATAATCGGTGAAGCGCAGGCCGTAGCCGGATTGCGCCAGCGCCTCGCCCTTTTTCCAGTCGCCGATGAAATTGTTGTCGGGCGGATAGACGACGGTGGCCTGCTCGCGCTTGCGGATCGCCTCCGCGACATCCTTGGCAGGATTGTTATGTGCGGCCGAGCATTGCTGCATCGTTTCGTCGGAGGTGAGCCGCGCGGCCCAGTCGGCCGGCATGCTCGGAAACGCAGCCTTGAGCGCGGCTTCTGCATCGGGCGCTTGCTGTGCCAGCGCGGGCGAGGCGGCGAGCGCGAGGACGATCGCGAGTGCAGTACGCATGGCGGCCCTCAACGCTTCAGGCCCGGGACGGCGATCTCGCCGCCCTCGGCCTGTTTGGTGAGAAACGAGATCAGCGCCACGCTCACGTCCGAGCCCATGCCGAGTTCGGGCAGGCGCATCTGCCAGTAACAATCGACCAGTCGATGCTGCATCGTCATCACGTTCGTGGTGGAGACGCGATAGGCCGGCCACTCGCCGATCACCTTGCTCGCCTCCTTCTTCTCCGCGAGGAACGGCAGGCCCTGCAGGCGGATGCGCAGTCCGGATTGCGAGTGGCAGGTCGCGCACGCAAAATCGAAAGGCCCGGAGCGGTGGTAGAACAGCGCCTCGCCAAGCGCGACCGCCTCCTGCTCCTTCGGCTGATCGAGCTTCGCGGCGAATTTTTCACCCGATGACTTGCTCGCCACATAGATCGCGATTGCGCCGACATCCTTCACCGGCTGGCCGCCGCCCGGATGCGGGCGCTTCACATAATCGGCGGTGCTCAGGCCCTGAAGCTGCTCGCGGCACCAGAGCAGGCGCGTTTCGAGATCCATCACGCGGCCAGCGTCGACGAAAAAGCGCGGCAGTTCGGCGAACGCGCCCTCGAGCTTGCCCGGACCCTTGCCGAGATCGCATTGCTCGAAACTCGCGTTCTTCGGACCGGTCTTGGTGGTCCACAGCGCCTCGCCGCGATCGACATCGAGGTAGCCCGGATTGCTCCACGGGTCCTCGCGCAGCATCGAGCGATATTTCTCGATCGCCTTCTCGGTATCGGTGTCCTGCGCGTGCGCGCGCGGAATGACGGCGAGCGCCAGCACCGCCAGCAGGATGATCCTTGCGATCACGATCCCTCCCGGGTCTTTTTCGTTGCGGATGCGCCGCCTTCTCCCGCGTGTCCGGTTTGTTGCATTGTCGTGGGCCAGCGTCTAGACGTTTGGAAGAATACTACTCAACGGCGGGTCGAAACGACGCACCGGGGAAAGAACGTCCTTCGCGTTGCGGCTCGCCGGCAATGATTTTCTTTTTGCCGAAGCAGGCCGGACGCTCCCTTTGACGTGCCGGCGAAAAGACTCTAGCCCGAAGGGGCAGGGAGGAACGGGAATGGACTTGGATCGCAGGCAGGCCTTGGTGCTCGCGGGTGCACTGGCAACCGCATTTGCCGTGCCGGGTCCCGCCCTCGCGGCGAACGACTCCGCGGACCTGATCAAGAAATTCACCGGCGGCAAGGCCGCGACAGAGGGCAAGGTGAAGCTCGACCTGCCGGAGATCGCCGAGAACGGCAACACCGTGCCGATGACGCTCTCAGTCGACAGTCCGATGACGGAGGCCTCGCATGTGACCGAGGTGCTCATCGTCGCTGAAGGCAATCCGAACGGCGGCGTCGTGACGTTCCATTTTTCGCCGCTCAGTGGCGTCGCGGAGGCGAACACGCGCATCCGCCTTGCGACGACACAGAACATCGTGGCGATCGCGAAGATGAACGACGGCTCGTTCTATTCGGCGACGAAGCAAGTCAAGGTCACTATCGGCGGCTGCGGCGGCTGAGAGGAGAGAACAACAATGGCGATCAAGCCGCGCATCAAGCTCGACAAGAAAGAGGCGAAGACGGGCGATATCGTCGAGGTGAAGGCGCTCGTCCAGCACGTCATGGAAACCGGCCAGCGCAAGGACGCTGAAGGCAAGACCATTCCGCGCAAGATCCTGAACAAGTTCACCTGCACGGTCGCCGGCAAAGAGGTGTTCGCAGCCGACTTCGAGCCCGCGATTTCGGCGAACCCGTACATCCAGTTCAAGTTCAAGGCGACCGAGTCCGGCCCGGTGGTGCTGACCTGGACCGATGACGACGGTTCGACCGTCACGGGCGAAGAGACGATTACCGTCAGCTAACGGCATGATCTCGCGCCGCGAATTCCTGCAAGTCGCGGCCGCGGCGGCCGCCATTCTGCCGAGCGACGTGACGCGCGCACTGGCGCAGCAGCGGCTGACGCAGGACGAGCTTCTCGCCTTCGAGCCGCTCGGCAACGTCACGCTGCTGCACATCGCCGACGTGCACGGGCAGTTGATGCCGGTCTATTTCCGCGAGCCGTCGATCAATCTCGGCGTCGGCGAGGCGAAGGGGCAGCCGCCGCATCTCACCGGCGCGGCGTTTCTCGAAGCGCTTCGGCATCCCGGAGAAGTCGGCCGCAGCCTACGCGCTGACCGTCGGAGGATTTCGCGGCGCTCGCCGCAGAGCTACGGCCGCATCGGCGGGCTCGACCGCGTCGCGACCGTGATCAAGGCGGTGCGCGCGGAGCGCGGCGATGACAAGGTGCTGCTGCTCGACGGCGGCGACACCTGGCAGGGCTCGCTCGGCGCGCAACCGCACGCAAGGGCCAGGACATGGTCGACTGCTTCAAGCTGCTGCAAGCCCGACGCCATGACCGGCCATTGGGAGTTCACCTACGGCGACCGACCGGGTGAAGGAGCTTGTCGACAGTCTCGGCTTTCCGTTCCTCGCGCTCAACATCCGCGACACCGAATGGCAGGAGCCGGTGTTCGACGCCTACAAGATGTTCGAGAAGGGCGGCGTGAAGATCGCGGTGCTCGGGCAGGCCTTCCCCTACACGCCGGTCGCCAATCCGCGCTGGATGATCCCGACCTGGAGCTTCGGCATCCGCGAGGACGACGTGCGCGCCAATGTCGAAAAGGCGCGCAAGGAGGGCGCGCAGCTTGTCGTGCTGCTCTCGCACAACGGCTTCGATGTCGACCGCAAGCTCGCCGGCCGCGTCGCCGGCATCGACGTGATCCTGACCGGCCACACCCACGACGCGCTGCCGGAGGCGGTCAAGGTCGGCAAGACGCTGCTGATCGCATCGGGCAGCCACGGCAAGTTCGTCTCGCGGCTCGATCTCGACGTGCAGAACGGCGCCGTGAAGGGTTTTCGCTACAAGCTCATCCCGCTGTTCGCCGACGCGATCGCGCCCGATGCCGAGATGGCGGCAGCGATCGCCAAGGCGCGCGCGCCGTTCGCCACGGAGCTGGCGCGCGAGGTCGGACGCACCGAGTCGCTGCTCTACCGCCGCGGCAATTTCGCCGGCACGTTCGACGATCTGATCTGCGACGCGATCATGGAGCGAGCGCGACGCCGAGATCGCGCTCTCGCCCGGATTCCGCTGGGGCACCAGCGTGCTGCCGGATGCGGCCATCACGGTCGAGGACATCCACAACGCGACCGCGATCACCTATCCGCAGGTCTATCGCCAGAGCATGACCGGCGCGCGGCTGAAGGACATCCTCGAGGACGTCGCCGACAACCTGTTCAATCCCGATCCGTACTACCAGCAGGGCGGCGACATGGTCCGCTGCGGCGGGCTCGGCTACACGATCGATGTCGGCGAAGCCGATGGGCAACCGCATCTCGGCGATGACCCATCTGAAGTCCGGCAAGCCGATCGATCCGGCGCGCGAATACACCGTCGCCGGCTGGGCGAGCGTGAACGAGGGCACCGAAGGCCCGCCGGTCTGGGACCTGGTCGAGCAATACGTGGCGGCGAAGAAGACCGTGCGGATCGCGCCCAACACGTCGGTCAGCGTCATCGGCGGCTGAAGCGCCGGCATTCCGCGCTGCGGCAATTCTCTGGAAAATCCTTCCCCGTTCATCCTCGATTGTAGAACAAAGATCGCGTGCCATGTTATGGCAGGCCATGACCGATACGCCGGACAAGCGCGCCGACGCGCCGCCGCTTCCTGAGCGTCGCGGCCGGCGCTGGCGCGGCCCTGGCCGGCGGATCTGCGCTGCGCCGGCGATCCGAAAAACCTGCCGCCCAACGTCCCCGAATGGACCCGCGCGCTCGGCGATGGCGTCGCGGTGCGGCCCTACGGCAAGCCGTCGAAATATGAGGCGGACGTCATCCGCCGCGATGTGCCGTGGCTGACCGCGAGCCGCGAATCCTCGGTGAGTTTCACGCCGCTGCATGCGCTCGACGGCATCATCACGCCGAACGGGCTGTGCTTCGAGCGCCATCATGGCGGCATCGCCGAGATCGACCCGGACGACTACCGGCTGATCGTCCACGGCATGGTCGAGAAGCCGCTGATCTTCACGCTCGCGGACCTGAAGCGCTTTCCGCGCGTCAACCGCATCCACTTCCTCGAATGCGCGGCCAACTCCGGCATGGAGTGGCGCGGCGCGCAGCTCAATGGCTGCCAGTACACCCACGGCATGATCCATTGCGTCGAATACACCGGCGTGCCGCTGCGCGTGCTGCTGGCCGAAGCGGGCGTGAAGCCGAACGCCAAATGGCTGCTGGCCGAAGGCGCCGACGCCGCCGCGATGACGCGCTCGATGCCGCTCGAGAAGGCGCTCGACGATTGCCTCGTCGCCTACCGCATGAACGGCGAGATGCTGCGGCCCGAGCAGGGCTATCCGGCGCGCCTCGTCGTGCCGGGCTGGCAAGGCAACATGTGGGTGAAGTGGCTGCGCCGCCTCAAGCTCGGCGACGAGCCGTGGTTCGCCCGCGAGGAAACCTCGAAATACACCGACCTGATGCCGAGACGGGCGCGCGCGCCAGTTCACCTTCGCGATGGACGCGAAGTCGGTCATCACGTCGCCGTCGCCGCAGGCGCCGGTCAACGGCAAGGGCTTTCTCGGTGATCTCCGGGCTGGCCTGGTCGGGCCGCGGCAAGGTCGACGCGCGTCGATGTGTCGCTCGACGGCGGCAAGAACTGGCGCGAGGCGAAGATCGACGGCCTGCAGCTCGACAAGGCCTGCGTGCGCTTTTACGCCGAGACCGAATGGACCGGTGGCGAGCTGCTGCTGCAGTCGCGCGCCATCGACGAGACCGGCTACGTGCAGCCGACCAAAGACGCGCTGCGCAAAATCCGCGGCGTCAACTCGATCTACCACAACAACGGCATCCAGACCTGGCTGGTAAAGGCCGACGGCGAGGTCGAGAATGTCGAAGTCTCCTAGCATCGTCGCGCTTCTCGTCATCGCGGTGGGCTTCGCGCGACGCCGGCGAACGCACGCTCGGCATCGGCCGTGTCGCGACGCCGGCCGAAATCGCCGGCTGGGACATCGACGTGCGGCCGGACGGGCAGGGGCTGCCGCCCGGCAAGGGATCGGTGAAGGCAGGGCGAAGACATCTACATGACCCGCTGCGCCGCCTGCCACGGCGAGTTCGGCGAGAGCGCCGGGCGCTGGCCGCAGGTCGCGGGCGGGCAGGGCACGCTCAGCGCTGACGATCCCGGTGAAGACCGTCGGCTCCTACTTCGCGCATCTGTCGACCGTGATCGACTATGTGCGCCACGCGATGCCGTTCGGCGACGCGCAGTCGCTCACCAACGACGAGCTCTACGCCGTTGTCGCCTATGTGCTGTTCCTCAACGACATCGTGGACGACAAATTCGTGCTGTCGAAGGAGACGTATCGCGCGGTGAAAATGCCGAACGCGCAGCGGCTTCTATGACGACGACCGTCGAGAAGGCCGAGAAGGCGTTCTGGAACCCACATCCCTGCATGACCGACTGCAAGCCGGACGTGAAGATCACCGGCCGCGCGCGCGTCATCGACGTGACGCCCGACGACAAGACGGCCCGCAAGGCCGCAGAGTAGCTTGTATCGCGGGGCGCGAGCCGCATTCGGTGACGCGTTTTCCCGGCGCGACCCGGTACCCACTTCGCTTGAAAACGCTATAAGGATGCCGCCCGTCTCAAGCTCACAGGTCTTCATGTCAAAACTCAGTCTCTCCATCGCGGTGCGCGACTACGACCGCACCCGCGCGCTGATCGACGGCACGGTCGCGATCGACGGCGTCGATCCGGTGTTCATGGCGCTGACCCGGAGGAAATCTTCTTCCGCGCGTTCCGCCATGCCGAGTTCGACATCTGCGAGCTCTCGCTGTCGAGCTTCACGGTGAAGACCGCGCAGGGCGACTTCGCCTATGTGGGCGTGCCGGCTTTCGTGTCGCGCGCGTTCCGCCACACCTCGATCTATGTGCGCACCGACCGCGTCAAGAAGCCGCAGGACCTGAAGGGCAAGCAAGATCGGCGTGCCGGAATATCAACTCACCGCCAATGTCTGGGCGCGCGCGATGCTGGAGGACGAATACGGCGTCAAGCCGTCGGACATCCACTGGATGCGCGGCGGGATGGAGGAGGCCGGGCGCGTCGAGAAGATCGCGATCACGCTGCCGGGCGACGTGAAGCTCGAGAACGCGCCGGAGGGCACGACGCTCAACGCGATGCTGGAGGCCGGCGAGATCGACGCCTTCATCGGGCCGCGCACGCCGTCGCTGCTTCGAGCAGGACAAGCCGAATGTCGGCTGGCTGTTTGCCGATCCGATGGCGGCAGCCGAAGGACTATTTCAAGCGCAAGACCGGCATCTTCCCGATCATGCACATCGTCGGCGTGCGCCGCACGCTGGCCGACGCAGCATCCCTGGCTGCCGGCCGCGGTGCTCAAGGCGTTCGCGCAGTCGAAGGCGAGTGGCTCGCGCTGCTGGAAGAAACCTCCGCCAGCAAGGTGACGCTGCCGTTCATGGAAGAGCAGGTGAAGGCCGCGCGCGACTTGATGGGCGAGGACTTCTGGCCCTACGGCATTCCCGCGAACCGCAAGACAGCTCGAATACTTCCTCGCGCAGCACCACAAGCAGGGACTGTCGTCCCGGCTGGTGAAGGCGGAGGACCTGTTCCACCCGACGACGTTCGAGCCGTTCAAGTTCTAGCTCGCCACCGTCGTCCTGAGGTGGCCGCACAACGGCCCTCGAAGGATGGAATGCGCGCCTACCTTCGAGGCGCGCCGCAAGTGCGGCTCACATCTCAGGGTGACGGCGCAGCTATTTCGCCGGCCGCAGCCGGACGTGGATGTTCTTCTCCTGCGTGAAGGCGAGCATCTCCTCGAAGCATTCCTCGCGGCCGATGCCGGACTGCTTGAAGCCGCCGAACGGCGCGCCGAGGAAGTGCTTGCCGACCTCGTTGATCCACACAAAGCCGGCTTCGACCGCGACGCGGTGCGGTGCGCGGTGGAAATGTCGTTGGTCCAGATCGAGCAGGTGAGGCCGTATTCGACCGTGTTCACCTCGTTCGAGCATCCTCGCCTCGTCGGACCATTTGAAAATGCCGAGCACCGGACCGAAGATTTCCTCGCGCGCGATGCGCATCGTCCATGGTCACTCGGCGAACACCGTCGGCTCGACATAGAAGCCTTTCGCGAGCTTCGGATCGTTCGGCGGCCCGCCGCCGCTGAGGAGCCGCGCGCCCTCTCTGCTTGGCGGAGGCGATGTAGCTCATCACCCGGTCGAACTGCACCTTGGAGACGATCGCGCCCATCGTGGTGGCGGGATCGGTCGGAATGCCGGGCTTGAAATGCGTGATGCGCGCCTTCACGCGCGCCAGCACCGTGTCGTAGATCGTCTCGTGGATGAAGGCGCGGCTGGTCGAGCCGCAGCTCTGCCCGCACCAGGTGAAGTTCATGCCGGCGATGACGGCGCCCGCGACCTCGTCCGGATCGGCGTCGCCATAGGCGATCAGCGCGTTCTTGCCGCCGAGTTCGAGCATGACCGGCTTCACGGTGTCGGAGGCGGCGCGCATCACCGCGCGCCCGGTCGGCACGCTGCCGACCAGCGCCACCATCGCGATATCCTTGTGGCCGGCGAGCGCCGCACCGCATTCCTTGCCGCCGGGGACCACGTTGAGCACACCCGGCGGCAGGATGCCGTCGATCAGCTCCATCAGACGCAGCGAGGAGAGCGGCGACTGTTCGGGCGGCTTCACCACCACGGTGTTTCCGGCCGCGAGCGGCGCGGCGGACTTGCCCATGCAGAACATGAACGGATGATTGAACGGGATGATGCGCCCGACCACGCCGCGCGGCTCGCGCACCGAGAAATTCACCACGCCCGGCCCCATCGGGACGGACGAGCCCTTCATCTCGGTGACGAGACCGGCGAAGAATTCGGTCTGCGCCGCCGCCACCATGGCGTCGCTCACCATCTCGGCGACCGGATTGCCGCAGTCGGCGGCATCGATCATCGCGAGCTCCTGCGCGTGCTCGCGCAGCACCGCCGCGATGCGCTTGAGCATCTTGGCGCGTTCGAGCGGCAGCACGTCGCGCCAGTCCTTGAATGCGGTCTTGGCGGCGGCCACCGCCGCATCGACGTCGGCGGCGCCCGCCTCCGCGACCTTGCCGAGACTTTCGCCCGGTGCCCGGATTGATCGTGTCGGCCTCGCGGCCCGACAGCGGCGCATGCCAGGCGCCGCCGTAGTAGCAGCCGCGGTGCTCGGGGAGCTTGAGAGCGGCCGTGATGGTGACGGGTGCGTTCATGGGTGTGTGTCACTTCTGAATTTGGATCAGCTCGCTCAACTGCTCTTTGGTCAGCGGCGCGGGGATGAACTTCAGCGTCACGGCCTCGGCCATCAGCGAGTCGAGGCCCTTGATCTCGTCCGGCCAGATCAGCGACTTCGGGAAGAACTCGTCGCGCACGCGCCTGGCCATCGGCTCCGGCACGCCGACGAACGCCGCGTAGTCCTTGATGACCTGCGGATTGTCGCAGTACATGTAGTCGATCGTCTCGCGATAGGCCTGCATGAAGCGCTCGATCACGTCCTTGCGCTTCGCCAGCGCGTCCGCGTTGGCGACGACCACGCGGATGGTCTGGCCGCGCACCAGCGCGGCGTCGGTCGCCTTGGCGACCACGCGGATCTTGCCCTCCTCGATCTCCTTCAGGCCGAACGGCGGCGCCGCCCAGCCGACGTCGACCTGGTCGGTCATCACGGCGGTCAGGGTCGAGGACGGGTTGCCGGTCGCCATCGGCTTCGCCTTGGTCAGCTTGAACTCCTCGATGAACGCGCGCACGCACTGAATTGGTCGAGGAGCCGTTGGTCGAGAATGCGATCGTGTGTGCCGTCGGCATCCTGGATGCGTCTTGATCGGCGAGGTGGTCTTGGCGTACCAGTAATCCGCCGCGCCGGTCGCCTCGGCGCCGATGATGCGCACCGGCGCGCCCTTGGCATAGGCCGCCATCGCGCCGAGCGTGCCGACGGCGAAGCCGAGGTCGACGCTGCCGGACGATCACCGGCTGCAGCGTCTCGCCGCTGCCCGACGTGTAGATCATCTCGAGCTCGAGGCCGTGCTTCTTGAAGATGCCGGCCTTGGTGCCGAGCTCGATCACGGCGGTATCCCAGTTGCCGCGCTGGCCGAGCGTCGCCTTGAGCGTATCGGCGCACCACGCGGGCGTCGCGATCAGCGCGCCAGCGAGGACGACCCCGATGAGCAAGGCGCTTCATTGCCGCATCCTCCTTCATCTTCTTAGTTGCGTCTCGACGCCCCCGAGCCGGCCGATCAGCGCGTTCGCGCCGATCGCGAGCACGAACAGCACGATCAGCAGCGCGTACATGCGCGGCATGTTGAAGGTGCGTAGGCCTTGATGATGAGGAAGCCGATGCCGCGGTTGGACAGCTTGGTTTCGGCGAGCAGCGTGCCGATGATGGCGACGCCGAGGCCGAGCCGCACGCCGTTGATGATCGGCTGCCGCATCGCCGGCAGATAGATCTTTGTCACCATCTGCCAGGCCGAGGCGCGGAAGCTGCGCCCGACGCGGATCAGCACCTGGTCGATCTGGCGCATGCCGGCGGCGGCGCTGAGCGCGACGGGGAAGAAGCACGAGATCACGCCCATCGCGATCTTGGAGCCCGGACCGACGCCGAACCACATGATCATCACCGGGAAGAAGATGATCTTGGGCGTCGGCCCGAGATAATAGAGATAGGCCTCGTAGGCGCGGCCGAGCAGGCGGTTGGCGCCGAGCAGGATGCCGACCGCCAAGCCCGGCGACGCCGCCGATCAGCATCGCGAGGCCGATCTCGCCGGCCGTGACGCCGAGGTGCCAGTAGAAGGCCGGGTCGACAAGCAGTTCGATCAGCGCGCGGCCGATCACCAGCAGCGACGGCACGACGTCGCGGAACAGCAGCCCGGATGCGGCGACCGCCTCCCAGACCACCAGCACGCCCACGATGATCGCGACCCGCACCAGCGTGACAGGCGCCGATCAGCGGCGCGGCGGGCGCGGTCAGGCGGCCGGTCTCAGCCATCGCTCGAGCCTTTCGGTGAGGAAGAAGAACACAACGCTCACCAGAATGACGAAGCAGATCGCCGCATAGGTGCCGGGCAGGTCGTAGCGTTCGGCGAGGTCGTTGATCAGCTGGCCGAGCCCGCCGAAATTGATCAGGAACTCGACGCCGACGATGTTGATCAGCGCGAAGATCATGCCGAGCCGCATGCCGACGAAGATGGTCGGCAGCGCGGCCGGGAAACAGGATCTTCCAGAACAGCTGCATTTCGGATGAGCTTGAAGCTGCGCCCGACATTGATCAGCACCCGCCGCGTGCCGGCGAGGCCCTCGATGGTCTTCAGGATCACGGCGGGCAGGCCGGCGACGAACCCCATCATGATGATGGTCTTCGCGCTGCGGCCGAAGATCACCAGGAACAGCGGATACATCAGCACGGTCGGCGCCGAGGCCAGCGCCGCGACCCAGGTCTCGGTCGCACGCGCAGCAGCTGCACGCGATAGAGCAGGACGCCGATGCCGATGCCGAACAACGCGAGCAGCACGGTCGCCCACAGCGACTTCCCGCGCCGTGACGAGGAAGCGGTGCGCGATGTCCTCCTCGACGATGACCCGCTCGAAGCCCCGCGCGATCTGCGACGGCAGCGGCACGATGAAGCGGTTGATCAGCCCGACGCGGATCAGCAGCTTCGATCGCCAGGATGGACGGCGACCAGCGTGCCGAAGCCGAGCGACGAACGGCACGGCATTGCGCTGCGCGCGTGCCGTCATGGCGCTGGCCCCCGCGATGCGCCTCGTCGTCGCGCATGCCGCGGCTCGCCTCCTCGCGCAGGTCGCCCCAGATCTGCGCCACGTAGCGGCCGAACGCATCGCTCGACACGATTTCGGACGGAGCGCGGGCGCGGCAGGTCGATCGTGACGATGCGCTTCACCCGCCCGGGCCGGTAGGTCATCACCAGGACGCGGTCGGAAAGCTGCACCGCTTCGGTGATGTTGTGGGTGATCAGCAGGCATGGTCTGCTTCAGCTGTTGCTGGATCTGCAGCACCTTGTCGCCGAGCAGCAGCCGCGTCTGCTCGTCGAGCGCGGCGAACGGCTCGTCCATCAGCAGGATCTTCGGCTCGGACGCGAGCGTGCGCGCGATCGCGACGCGCTGGCGCATGCCGCCGGACAGCTCCGCGGGATAGCGGCGCTCGAAGCCGTCAGGCCGACCAGATCGATGAAATGCGTCGCGCGCTCGATGCGCTGCGCCTTGGCCATGCCGGCGATTTCGAGCGGGAAGGCGACGTTCTCGATCACGGTGCGCCACGGGAACGTCGACTCCTCCTGGAACACCATGCCGATCGAGGCATGCGGTCCCTTGATCGTCTCGCCGGTCGACGGCGACGCGGCCCTCGTAGCCGTCGATGCAGGCCGCCGATGATGTTGAACAGCGTGGACTTGCCGCAGCCCGACGGGCCGATCACCGCGAGGAACTCGCCCGGCGCGACATCGAACGAGATGTGATCGACTGCGGTCAGGATGCCGTCCGGCGTCTCGAACGTCTTCACGATGTTGTCGACGACCAGCACCGGCGCAGCCGCCTGCGCGCGCGGCACGGGATCGAGGCGCGTCGACCGCCATCAGGCTTTCCTCTCGCGCGTTCGATACCGCGGCCGTCATCGCGGGCGTATAGCCCGGCGCGACGCGCACGTCGACGACCGCGACGCTGCCCGCTTCCACCGCCGCGATCGCCTCGGCGAAGGTTGAACCGAGTTTCGGCGACGTCTTCGACCGGTCCGAAGCCGGCCGCGCCCTGCGCGCGCGCCAGCGCCGCGAGATCGATATCGGGATCGCTGATGCGCTGGCCGATCCATTTGTTCTCGACCGGCCGGTTGCGCATGCGCGCGACGCGCTCCTGATGCACCTCGTCGTTGTAGAAGGAGCGATTGTTGGCGACGACGATGAGCAGCGGAATGCGGTAATGCGCCGCCGTCCAGAGCGCGGTCACGCCCATCAGGAAATCGCCGTCGCCGCAGATGCCGACCGCGAATGCGCCCGGTTCCTTTCAGCGCCAGCGCCGCGCCGACCGTGACGCCGGGACCGGCGCCGATGCCGCCGCCGCCGTCGGACCCGAGGAAATCGAGCGGATGGCGGAACGGCCACCATGCGCCGTTCCACGAGAGCGGCAGATGGGTGAGCGAGACAGGGCTTGTCGCCGACGGCCTCGCGCAGCGCGCGCGCGAGGTGTTCGACGGTGAGGGGGCCGTCGGGCAGAGGCTGTTCGTCGCGGCGCCATGCGGGCGATAACGCGGTTCGGCGTTTCGCCGAGCGCATCGACCAGCAGCGGAACGGCTGGTGTCGGGATCGGCCGCGAGCAGCAGATCGACCGGCGGCAGGCCCTGGTGATCCATGCTCCAGCCGTTGTGGATTTGGTAGTCGAGCGAGACCTGATGATCTTTGCGCCGGGCGCGGGCGCCTTCGCGGCTTTCAAGCGTTCCGGCGAGATCGACCCAGTCGAGGCTGAGGATCACGTCGGCCTTGCCGAGCGCCGCCAGCCCTTCGGCATCGGGCGTCAGCACCGATGGCGCGCCGAGATGCAGCGGATGCGTCGGTCGGGAAGCTCGCGCCGACCTTCAGGTCGGTGATGACGCGCGCGCCGAGTCGCTTCGGCGAGCGCACCCGCGCGTTCCATGCGGCTTCGCTGCGCGAGACGCGGCCGATCAGGATCACGATATGCTTTGGCGGCCCTCAGCAGCTCCGCGGCCTGGCGATTGCGGCGCCTCCGGCAGCCGTCGCGACCGGCGGCATGAAGCGCGCGGCATCGACCGGCGGCACCGGCTCCGCAAGCGTCGCCTCCTGCATCTCGGCGTCGAGATTGACGTAGACCGGCCCCTTCGGCGCCGTGTTCGCGATCCATGTCGCGCGCAGCAGCGCCTCGCGTGCCGCAGCGGGGAGGCCGGCTGGTCGTCCCACTTGGTGTAGGCGCGCACCAGCGCGCCCTGATCGCGCGCGGTGTGAATCCAGTCGATCCAGGGCCGGCGCTTGGCGGCATCGACCGGACCGGTCGCGCCGAGCACGAGCACCGGCATGCGGTCGCACCACGCGTTGAAGATCGCCATGGTGGCGTGCATCAGCCCGACATTGGAATGGACCGCCGCCGCCATCGCCTTGCCGGTGACCTTGGCGTAGCCGTGCGCGATCGCGACCGCGCTCTCCTCGTGCAGGCAGAGCAGCATCTGCGGCGCGGTCTTGCCGAGATAATTGACGAGGCTGTCGTGCAGGCCGCGATAGCTCGCGCCGGGATTGAGCGCGATGTAGGGGATGTCGAGCGCGCGCAGCGTGTCGGCGATGACGTCGCTGCCGAACGCAGGCGCGTTTGCGCCGGATGGCGCGGGACGCTCGATGGATGAAGGGTCGGCCGGCATACGGACTATATGTCAGTTATTCTGAAGCTGAGCAAAATTCACATCATGCAACCGGCGTTGCGGTCCACGCGCCATTCTGCCGCTCGAAACGCAGCGGAACCGCATTGCGGCGGTGTGCGGTTTCCAGCGTCGTATCGGTGAGCGCGCAGGCGACCAGCAGGATGCCGCCATGCGCCACGATCACGGTTTCGCCGTCGGGTGAATCGTCGGCGAGGATGCGCACGATGCTGTGCGCAGCGCGATGCACGAAGGTCGCGAGCGGCTCGCAGCCATCCGGGTCCCAGTTCCAGTCGAACGCGCCGACGATCGGCTGATCCCACAGGCTCACGTAGAATCGCTCACTCAGCGCACCGTCGACTTGCGGGTGCATCTTGTGTTCGGCGGCGATGAGGCTTGCTGTCCGCCACGCGCGAGCCATTGGGCTCGCGACCAGCCGGCCGATGCGGGTTTTGGCGAGCGCTTTGGCGGCAAGCGCCGCCTGTCCTTCGCCGGTTTCGTTCAGCGGCGTGTGAGGCAGCTGGTAGATCTTGTTGCGGTTACCCTCGGTCTCGCCGTGACGCACGAAGATGAAGCGCTCGCGCATCGGCGAGAACGGGATCGCGGCAGCGAGCGGCGCAAGCCGGTCGTAGCCGAGAAGGTCGATGACCTGAGTCATTTACACCACTGTCATCCTGAGATGGCCGCCGTCGCGCGTCGCAGACGCGCGGATGCGCGCTTTTGGCGGCCCTCGAAGATGGCCCAAAATACAAGCGCCGCCCCCATTCGAGGCCCGCAAGCAGCGGGCACCTCAGGGTGACGGCGCGAGAAAGGAAAGCTCACGCCTGCGCGATGAACTTCTTGTTCATGTACACCTCAAGCCCTTCGATGCCGCCTTCGTGACCGTAGCCCGAAGTCCTTGATGCCGCCGAACGGGGTCTCGGGTGTCGAGATCGCGACCGAGTTGACGCCGACCATGCCGGATTGCAGCGCATCGCCGATCGCGGTTGCGGTCTTGGGTGAGGACGTGAAGGTGTATGCGGCGAGGCCGAACTCAAGCGAATTCGCGCGCTCCACCACCTCGTCGAAGGTCTTGAAGGTGACAATCGGGGCGACCGGCCCGAACGGCTCTTCGGTCATGATCTTGGAATCGTCCGGCACGTCGGTGACGACCGTCGGCTCGAAGAAGTAGCCCTGATTGCCGGAGCGGCTGCCGCCCGTCTGCACCTTGCCGCCGCGGCTCTTCGCGTCGGCCACGAAGGAATCCATCGCGTCGAGGCGGCGCGCATTGGCGAGCGGCCCCATCGTGGTGTCCTTCTCGAGTCCGTCGCCGAGCTTGATCGCCTTGGCGTTGTCGGTGAAGCGCTTGAGGAAGCGGTCGTAGATGCCTTCCTGCACGTAGAAGCGGGTCGGCGAGATGCACACCTGGCCGGCGTTGCGGTACTTGAAGGCCGAGATCGTATCGGCGGTCTTTTCCGGGTCGGCATCGCCGAACACCACGACCGGCGAATGTCCGCCAAGCTCCATGGTGGCGCGCTTCATGCCCTTGGCGGCAAGTTGGGCGAGGTGCTTGCCGACCGGCACCGAGCCGGTGAAGGAGATCTTGCGCACGATCGGCGAGGCGATCAGGTGCTCGGAAACGGTCGCCGGCACGCCGAACACCAGGTTGATCACGCCGGGCGGCAGGCCCGCGTCCTCGAAGCACTTCACCAGATCGACGCAGCCGGCGGGCGTCTCTTCCGACGCCTTGATGATGATCGAGCAGCCCGCGGCAAGCGACGCCGCGATCTTGCGCGCCGGGCGTCAGCACCGGGAAATTCCACGGCGTGAAGGCCGCGACCACGCCGACCGGCTCGGTGACCACCATCTGGCGCACGGATGGATTGCGGCTCGGAATGATGCGGCCGTAGGCGCGGCGGCCCTCCTCGGCGAACCACTCGACGATGTCCGCGGAGGTCACCACCTCGCCCTTGGCTTCGGCCAGAACCTTGCCCTGTTCCTGCACTCATGGAGCGCGCGATGTCGTCGGCGCGCTCGCGCAGGAGGTCGGCGGCTTTCTTGATGATGCGGCCGCGATCGTAGGCCGATTTCGACTTCCACAGCTTGAAGCCGGCCTGCGCGGAGGCGAGCGCCGCATCGAGATCGCTCTTGCTGGCGTGCGGCAGATGCCCGAGGGGCTTCTGCGTCGCCGGATTGATCACATCCTCGCCGCCACCGCCATTGCCGTGGTTCCACTTGCCATCGATGTAGAGCCCGAGTTGCGTGTACATGGTGTCCTCCGCGTTGCGTTTCTGTTCGTCGAATGGGGTGGGCCGGCCAAGCGCGGCTGGCGCTAACGAATAGGGGAGAATGCGGCCGGAAGATAGATGTCGGTGTGCATCGTGAGAAGGTGGTCCGGTCCGCCGGGCGGCGGCCAGACGCCGGTATCGATTGCGGTTTTGCGGATGTTTGCGCGCGTCACGAGGTCCGGATAGGGCCAGATATGCATGAAGCGCGTGACGTCGCCGGTGATCGAATACATCGCGGCGAGGATCGGCGAGAGCTTCTGCCGTCCGGGCGCCGATTTTTCCCACGCCGCGATGGTCGGCGGCAGGCCGGTCGGCTTCAGCAGGTAGGTCCGTATCTCGAAGACAGGTCCATATTGTCCCGGCTTGAGCGGTGGCAGGAATGGAAACTGGATGAACGTGTTGGTCGAGCGTCCGTCCGTCAGTTCGACGCAGCCGTAGGGATTTGCGTCGCGCGCAACCGCGTCGCGGTCAGCCGCGAGATCCGCCTCATTTGCGTAATGATGCAGCAGCAGGATCTGGTTGACGTCGCCGATGTCCGAGAAAAGGCAGGCGAGAAACTCACCTTTGCGCGGGTTCGATTTCAACCATTGCTCGACGCCGGGCAGCGCCTTGCCGTGCGTATTCGGCTTCACCGTGATGATCGTGACGTCATAGGGCATTGCGACGCATGCTCCGGCTGAATCGAGGAAAATGACCCACCGTCATTGACAGGTCAGGAGGGCCATTCTTTAGTTCCGCCGGGCGCGACGCAAGTCACTCGTCGGGTCGCAACGCTCGATGGCGGCGCGAGGCCGAACGACGCAAAGAAAATCCGCAGTGCGCGGGCGAGAGGGGAGAAGCAGATGGTGAAACGCGGAGTTAATCGGCGAACGGTCCTCGCCGGCGCAGGCGCGGCGGCAACGACACTTGCGACCGGTGCGCGTATCGCATACGCCGCCGACCCGGTGAAGGTTGGTGTTCTGTTTCCGCTGACCGGCAATGCGGCAGCGGCGGGTCAGGCCTCCAAGGCGGCGGTCGAGGTCGCGGTCGACATCGTCAACAACGCGCATCCCGACCTCGCCAGCATTCCGCTCGCCAAGGACGCGGGCATTCCGGGCCTCGGCGGCGCGAAGATCGAACTCACCTTCATCGACCATCAGGGCAACCCATCGGTCGCCCAGCAGCAGGCGCTTCGGCTGATCACCCAGGACAAGGTGCACGTTCTGTTCGGCGCCTATCAGTCGTCCTGCACGCTGACCGCGACACCGGTCGCCGAGCGCAATGGCATTCCATTCGTGGTGGGCGACAGCGCGGCCGGCAACATCACGCAGAAGGGCTTCAAGACGCTGTTCCGCGTGACGCCGATCGCGAGCGATTTTGCGGACGCCTACATGCGCTTCTTCGCCGACATGAAGAAGGCGGGGAACAAGGTCGCCTCGGTCGCGGTGGTGAACGAGAACACCGACTACGGCACTTCGGTCGGCGATGCCGTCGAAGCGGCGGCCAAGAAGGCCGGCTTCACGGTGACGAACCGCATCCCCTACAGCGCAAGCTCGACCGACGTGTCGGCGCAGGTGCTCCAACTCAAGGACAAGCAGCCCGACGTCGTGATCTTCATCAGCTACACCGCCGACGCCATCCTCTACATGAAGACGATGAAGAACCTCGATTACGTTCCGCCGATGGTGCTCGGCGACGACTCCGGCTTCTCCGATCCGTCCTTCATTCCGGCGGTGCAGGACATCGCGCAGGGCGTGATGAACCGCAGCGCGTGGGATATCGGCAAGCCGGGCTCGGTCACGGCGAAGATCAACGAGCTGTACAAGGCCAAGACCCAGCGCGATCTCGACGACACCTCGGGCCGCAACATGCAGGCGATGCTGGTGCTGGCGGATGCGCTCAATCGCGCGGCCTCGACCGACCCGGCCAAGATCATCGATGCCCTGAAGGCAACGGACCTCAAGCCCGAGCAGCTGATGATGGGCTATCGCGGCGTGAAGTTCGACGAGACCGGACAGAACGTCCTCGCCTCGACCTACCTGATCCAGCTTCTCGGCAAGGAGTATAAGGTCGTATGGCCGGACGCCAACGCGACCGACAAGCTGGTCTGGCCGATGAAGGGCTGGAAGGCTTAGCGTCTTTGGATGTGCGTCATGCCCGGCCTTGCGCCGGGCATCCACGACTTAGAGACTGGGTACGAAGACGTGGATGGCCGGGTCAAACCCGGCCATGACGATGGATAAATCCACTCATGCTCCTGCTCCAAGTCATCGTCGGCGGCCTTTTGCTCGGCGCGATCTATGCGCTGTTCTCATCCGGCCTCACCCTGATCTGGGGGATGATGAACTTCATCAATTTCGCGCATGGCGAGTTCGTCATGCTCGGAATGTATGTGGCAATGCTCGCCGTGATCTGGATTGGTGGCGGGCCGGCAGTATTCGGTTTCGCGGCGGCGTTCGCGCTGTTCGTGCTCGGGGTGATCATCTATTTCAGCCTGATCCGTCACGTCACGCGCGGGCCGATGCTGGCGCAGATCCTGTCCACCTTCGGGCTTGCGCTGCTGCTACGCTACACCGCGTTCTGGCTGTTCTCGGCCAACGTCGTGTCGCTGCCGAACACATCGCTCGGCGGAACGCTGAATATTTTCGGAATTCTCGTGCCGGTCGCTCAACTGGTCGCGGGGGTGACAGCCGCCGTATTGACCGTCGCGATGCACCTGTTCCTGACCGGCACCACGATGGGCTCGAAGCTGCTCGCGGTTGCCGAGGACCGTAATGCCGCGATGCTGATGGGCATCAGGCCGGACCGGATGCAGGCACTGGCCTGGGGCCTCGCGGCGGCGAGCGCCGGGATCGCGGGCGCTCTGATGGCGATCTCGTATCCATGGTCCCCTTCGGTCGGCGAGACATTCGGCCTCACGGCGTTCGTCGTGGTGACGCTTGGCGGCTTCGGCAGCGTCCCCGGCGCGATGTATGCGGGCCTGATCATCGGTCTCATTCAAGCGCTCTCGGCCTTCTATCTCGGGCCGATCTACAAGGACATCGTCGTCTATGCGCTGTTCGCCGCGCTGCTCTGGTTCCGGCCGCAGGGCCTGCTGGGCAAGGCGTAAGCGATGAAGGCAGCAATCGGGCTTGCGGTCGTTTTCATTCTCTACCCGTTTGTTTTTCCGAACGCTTTCTATCTCGACATCGGCGTTGCACTGCTGCTGGCGGCGATCTCGGCCTCGGCCTGGAATATCGTCGGCGGTTATGCGGGGCAGGTCTCGGTCGGCCACAGCATGTTCTTCGGCGCGGGCGCCTATCTGCCGCTCCTGTTTTATACCCACTGGCAATTGCCGCCGCTGGTCGGCATTCCGGCCGGTGTCGCGGTATCGCTCGTGCTGGCTGTCATCGTCGGCATGCCGACGTTCCGCCTGACCGGTCATTACTTCAGCATGGCGACCATCGCGGTTGCCGAACTGATCCGCCTGCTGGTCGGCACTGTGGACTTCCTCGGCGCCGCTATCGGCCTCCAGGGGCCGGCGGTCGGGCGCGGTTGGTGGGACCTGACCTTCCGCGGCGAACTGCCGTACTACTTCATCTTTCTCGCCGTGCTGGCGATCCTGCTGTTCGTCACCTGGATGATCCAGCGCAGCCGCTTCGGCTACTACCTGCGCGCCATCAAGGCGGGCGAACGGGCCGCGCGTTCGCTCGGAGTGCCGGTGCGCCGCACCAAGCTCTACGCGCTGATGCTGAGCGCGACGTTTACGTCGATCGCCGGCTCGCTCTACGCGATCAAGACCGGCTTCATCGATCCGGAGAGCGGTTTTGGCATTCTTGTGTCGGTGCAGATGGTGATCATCGCGGCACTCGGCGGCGCTGGTACGCTCTACGGCCCGCTGGTCGGCGCGCTCATCCTGATCCCGCTGCAGACTGCGACCAACACCTGGTTCGGCGGCGGTGGCACCGGACTGACCTACATTCTCTACGGCGGCATCATCGTGGTCATCGCGCGCTTCGAGCCGGGCGGCTTGCACGAGATGTGGCAGCGCATCGCGCCCAAATTCGGTAAGCGCAATGCTGCTTAGCGCCGAAAACGTCTCGAAAACCTTCGGCAGCTTGCGCGCGGTCGCGGGCGCGGACCTGTCGATCGGGGAGGGCGAGATCATCGGTCTGATCGGTCCGAACGGCGCCGGCAAGTCGACCTTCTTCAACTGCCTGGCGGGCGATACGCTGCCGACCACCGGCCGCATCGTGTTCGACGGCACGGATGTGACAAATGCGCCGCCCGAGGAGCACGCGCGGCTCGGAATCGGCCGCACCTTCCAGGTGCCGGCGACCTTCGAGGACATGAGCGTGCTCGACAATGTGATGGTCGGTGCATTCCTGCGCCATCATCATCGCGCAGCGGCGCAGGCGCGCGCCCTGGAGGTGCTCGAACTGGTTGGCCTAATCGACCGGCAGAACCTGCGCGCACGGTCGCTCGGCACGCCCGGCCGCAAGCGGCTCGAGATCGCGCGCGTGCTCGCGAGCGAGCCGCGGTTGATGTTGCTCGACGAGGCGCTCGCGGGGTTGACCCCCGCGGAGTTGCAGCTCGCCATCGCGCTGGTGAAGAAAATCCACGCGACCGGCGTGACGCTGGTGATCGTCGAACACATCATGGAAGTGATCATGACGCTCACCGCACGTGTGATCGTGTTCAATCAGGGCCACGTCATCGCGCAAGGTGCGCCCGCCGACGTGGTCAAGGACGAGGCCGTGATCGAGGCGTATCTCGGGCGCGGACACCGCAACTGGCGGAAGAGGGATTAGGGTCGTGGACCGCCTGCGCGTCGAGCATCTCGAGGTTCATTACGGCGACCTCGTCGGCGTGCGCGACGTGTCGCTCGACGTGCAGCCGGGTTCGATTGTGGCGCTGCTCGGCTCGAACGGTGCGGGGAAGACGACGACGCTTAACTGCATTGCCGGGCTGGTGCCGCCGAGCGGCGGCATGATCGAGTGGCGCGGGCAGGGGATCGGCGGGCAGCCGGCTTATGCGATCGTCTCGAAGGGGCTCGCGCTCTCGCCCGAAGGCTGGCGGCTGTTCGTCACGCAAACGGTCGAGCAGAACTTGCGGCTTGGTGCGACCGTGCAGAGCGACAAGGGCAAGATCTCAGCGCTATTCGACCGCGTTTATGCACTGTTCCCGCGTTTGGCGGAGCGGCGCAAGCAATTCGCCGGCACGTTGTCCGGCGGCGAACGGCAGATGCTGGCGGTCGGGCGCGCGCTGATGAGCGAGCCCGTGCTGCTGATGCTGGACGAACCGAGCCTAGGCCTGGCGCCCGCCGTCGTCGATCAGCTCTACGATGCGCTCTACAAGCTGCACGAGGAAGGGCTGACGCTGCTGCTCGCCGAGCAATCGATTTCGCTCGCGCTTGCGATAGCCGACTACGCCTACGTGCTGCAAACGGGACGCACCGTGCTGGAAGGCACCGCCGAGGCGCTGGAGAATAACGCGCAGGTGCAGGAGATCTATCTGGGGATCAAAACGGCCGCGACGACCTGAACGGCGATCGCATCCCGCAAAAAACAATCCGGGGCAACCTGCGTTGCCCCGGACTATTCGGATCAGCGGATCGGCTACGTATCCGATCAGTTACATCTTATGCTTCTTCTTCATATGATGCTTCTTGTGCTTCTTCATCTTGTGCTTGTAGCCCGCACCGCCCGGATTTTCGTTGCGGAAGCCAGCGCCGCCCGGATTTTCGTTACGGAAGCCAGCGCCGCCCGGATTTTCCTGGCGTTGCGCGAGCTCGATGAGCGCCGCCGTCGACTTTGACACCGCGGTACCCTCGACTGTCGAGTTCATCGCGGAGGCTGGCAGCGACACGGCAACGAGACCGGCCGCTCCAAGGAGCGCAGTGCGAATGAAAGATTTCATGATTAACCTCACCTGGGTTGGCAGTCTCAAAGGTATTGAGACGCTGTCAAAACCTAGTCCTTCGAAAATGAATTGAAGATGAATAGTGGAACGCGGGCAATATTCGGTGTGTGCAGCGCAATCACTATCAGTTGAAGGCACCGTGAGAACCAGTCGTGGGCGCGTCATTGAAGAAAAGGCATTCTACACGCAATGTTGACGCAACGCTGTTGCGACGGAATTGCTTCAAAATTGATCAGTATCAGGTTTCGTCGGACCTGATCCCATTGCTAACTTTGCGTGCGTTTGGACTTGTAAGCTTTCCCTGCGCCGCGTTTTTCCGCGCTCGGCCCCGGTGCGGCGATGATTTTTCCGCTCTTCGACATCTTCATCGCGCCCGCCACCAACGCTACCTGTCCGTAACCGCGATAGAGCTGAACGAACTCACGGATGAGTTCGTAGCAGACGACGACTTTCTTTTGCGACGATAACCAACGGGCGCCCGAGCCGCCGCACTGCTGCATTTCGAGTGTGATCGGGGTCTTCCAGGTAAAGTCCTCCGAAAGCCACTCGGCGACGGCCTCCAGAATATGGAGCTTCTGGCCGAGCTCGGCGAGCGTGGCATACTCCTTCGTAGGTGCGTAGTTGACCGCGATTTGCGTTTTCGGGTCCTCAGGCTTGCGCATGTGAGGCTTGAGCACCTCTTCCCACGACCACTCCGCGTTGCTGTAATCGAAACGGCAGGTTTTCTGGCGTTCTTCCGGGAGCTTCACTTCCTTTGCAAGCGCCGTGAACTTGTCAGGCTGTCCGCCCACCATCAGGCAGACGATGTTGTAGGCGCGTTGAAGGTCGAGACCGTGTTCGTCATAAAACGCCGACGGGATACCTTCCTTCTTGTCGCGTCGGTCACTGAGGAACCAGCCCCGGGCGGCGTTGACCACCACGCGATCCGCAAAGGAATTTCCCATCTTGAGCGCGACGATGGTCGAAAGCGCGTCGGCCGCGTCCTCCTCCCGTCCGATGACCGGTATTTCGAATGAACTGATCAGCGCGTGCGCCGTCTCGTGCCCGAGCACAAACAGCACGTTACCGGTGACGAATTCGACACTGTCCTTGATCTGGTCCGCAGTTTTCCCCCTGTTGTAGCGCGGGTCGCTCTGGAACATCTGCGCGATGTCAGTCACCCTCTTTTCAAGCTCTTCGCGTGTCGCCTTGCGGGCGTCGGGGTTCACCTGGGCAACGGCCGCGGAACCTGCGAACAGGATAAGGAGCGGCGGCACCAAGGCCAGCAGGCAAGCCCGCCGCGCGAAATCGCTCATGCGCTGCAACATATGATTCCCCGTCTTGGTTTGTCCTATGTAAGCAAACCTCGCCCGACGACGGAAGCGCTGCTTCTGTACTGCCTAGCCGCCGCGCAGCTTCGCGAGGAGTTTCAGGCCCAGATAGCCGTCCGCTGGCATCAGGCCGGCTTTTTGCTGAAAAGTTCGCGCCGCAAGCATCGTCATGTTGCCGACACGCCCGTCGGTGCCGCCGGTGTCGTAACCCGCCTTGGTGAGGCGTGATTGCATTTCCTGCACCTCGGCGAGCGTCGGCGCACGCTCCGAGCCGGGGAAGGGCTGGATGAACGGCCCGCCGCCGAGCACGCGGTCCCCGAGATGCACGATCGCGAGCACGTAATTGTTCGACGGGTTGTAGGTTTTGATCGCGTAGAAGTTCGGGCCGAGCAGGAACGCGGGTCCGCCCGCGACCGGCACCCACAGTTTTGCGGTCAGGTTCAAATCGGGAAATGGCTGGCCGTCGGCACGCGTCACCCCTGTCGCCTGCCATGCGGCGTATGTGCGCGAGGTCTCGTCAGACCCGCGGCTGCCCGCGCGCACCTCGTAGCCCCAATGCTCGCTGCGCCGGTATTTGCCGCGGTTGACCAGGTAGCGTGCGCTGCTCCCAAGCGCGTCGTCCGGCTTGCCGAACGGGTTCACCTTGCCGTCGCTGTCGTAGTCAAATCCGACATTGAGCCACACCTCGGGCATCCACTGGGTATGGCCCATGGCGCCGGCCCAGGAGCCCACCATCTCCTTCGGATTGCTCCATCCTTTTTCGACGATGCGCATTGCGTTGATCAGCTCGGCCTCCCAATAGGCGCGGCGGCGCGGCTCGCCCCAGGCGAGCGCCGCGAGCGCGGGGAACACCGGCCGCGAATGGTTCTGTTGCACGAGCGGATCGCCGAAGGTCGACTCGATGCCCCACAAGCCGAGCATGACGCTGCGCTCGACGCCAAAATCCTTTTCGATGCGCGTAAACAGTGGGCCGAACTCTTTCAGACGGTCCTTGCCGGCCTGGATGCGCCAGTCCGAGACCCGTCGATTGATGTATTGCCAGAGCTGCTGGTTGAACTCGGGCTGATTGCGGATTTCGGCGAACACGGATGTGTCAGGCTTCAGCCCGTCCATCACCCGCGAAAACGTCGCGTCGGAAATTCCCTTGGCGCGCGCTTTGGCGTGCAGACCCTCGCGCCATTGCTCGAACGGTTGCGCGGCGCTTTGCGCAAAGGCCGGCCCGAGCGCGAGCGAAGCCGCGCCACCGAAGGCCGTCGTGAGTAGGTTTCTGCGGGCGAAATCCATGCGTACCGGTCTAGAGCCGAATCGTGGCGGGGATACTGCCGCCCGCTGCGGCAATTTGCTATTGTGGCAGCCACAACACCAGGAGGACGCCATGACGGATCATTCGCGGCGCGCAGTCATCGCCGGCGCAGGGGCGGGCCTTGTCGGCCTTACGGTTCAGGCAAACGCCCAAGGCGCGAAGCAGGACATTCAGGCCAGCGAATACTGGGCGCAGAAGGGCGACGTGAAGCTTTGGCTCTATCGCAAGCGCGCGGCTGCGAAGGCGAGCGAGAAGCAGCCGGTGGTGTTCCTGGTTCACGGGTCGTCGATCTCATCACGCCCGAGCTTCGACCTTCAGGTGCCGGGTTATTCGATGATGGACGACTTCGCCGCGCACGGCTTCGACGTGTGGACGATGGACCACGAGAATTACGGAAACTCGTCGCGCACCAAGACCAATTCCGACATCGCCAGCGGCGCCGCCGACCTTGCCGCCGCGGCCGACGTCGTCGCGAAGGAAACCGGCCAGCGCAAGGTGCACTATCTCGGCGAATCCTCTGGCGCGATCCGCGCCGGGTTGTTCGCGCAGCAGGCACCCGACCGCGTCGAGAAGCTCGTGCTCTGCGCCTTCACGTACAAGGGTACCGGTTCGCCCGAAATGGCGCGGCGCGCCTCGGTCTCCGACAAGCTGCGCGCCAGCAACACGCGGTTGCGCGACGGCGGCATGGTCCGTTCGATCTTCACGCGCGACAAGCTGCCGGGCGCCTACGACGTCGCGGTTGCGGACGCGATCTGGGCCGAGGAGCAGAAGTTCGGCGATCAGGTGCCGACGGGCACGTATCTCGACATGGCGGTGAACTTGCCGCTGGTCGATCCGAAGAAAGTACCGGCGGCGACCTTGATGGTGCGCGGCGAATACGACGGCAACTCGACCAATGAGGACTTGCTAGACTTTTACACGCAGCTCCCGAACGGCGACCGGCAGTATGTCATCCTGCCGCAAACCGCGCACAGCCTCGGCTTCGCCAAGAACCGGCACCTGCTGTTCTATGCGGTGCGCAATTTCCTCAATGCGCCGGCGGCGCTTCCGGCGGCCTAGCTGCGGAAAAACGAACGCATCGCCGCGTAGGTCTCCTCGGGCGCTTCCTCCGAGAGGTAGTGCCCGCAGGGGAGCGCCTGTGCGTCGCGGATGTCGGTCGCGTAGTGCTTCCAGACGGCCGGCGGATCGTTCTGCCGGCCGACGGCACCGGTCGCGCCCCACAGGAGCTGCACCGGGCAGGTGACCTTCTTGCCGGCGTTGAAATCGACCGTGTCCATTGCGAGGTCGTAGCTCGCGCAGGCGCGATAGTCCTCGCACATGCCGCGCACCGTTTCCGGATTGCGGAAGCAGCGCTTGTATTCCTCCAGCGCCTCTTTGCCGAAAAATGACAGTCCCTGCGGCGTCTTGGCGAGCTTGTTCTCGATGAAGAAGTCCGGATAGGCGCTCATCAGTTTCTCCGGCATCGGCGCCTTCTGGATCATGAAAAACCAGTGATAGGCGCCGGTCGCCCAGACCTGCGTCGGATGATTGAACAGATGGTGCTGCGGGATGATGTCTTGGATCGAGGCAGCGAGCACCTTGTCGGGGTGATCCAGGCACATGCGATGTGTCACGCGGGCGCCGCGGTCGTGGCCGGCGACAAAGAACTTGTCGAAGCCGAGTGACTTCATGACCTCGACATTGTCCTGCGCCATCGCGCGGAATGAATAGCTGGAGTGATCCGGCAAGCTCGGCGGTTTCTCCGAGTCGCCATAGCCGCGCAGATCCGTCGCCACGACGGTGAACTCCTGCGCGAGGCGTGGCGCGAACTTGTGCCAGGACAGGTGCGTGAATGGGTTGCCGTGCAGCAGCAGCAGAGGCGGTCCCTTGCCGCCATGCACTGTCACGATGCGCGCACCTGAGGTTTTGATCTCGGTGCGCGTGAAGCCATCCATCAGCATGTGTGCCTCCCGTCCAAAACGCGTCATGGCCGGGGTGCGACCCGGCCATTCACGCATTTCGGTAATTAAAGAAGACGGCGGCGACCGGCACAAGGCCGGGGCTTCGCACTACTCCACCGTCGCTCCACTATCCTTGATCGCCTGGCCCCATTTGGCGATCTCGTCCTTGACGAACTGGCCGAGGTAGGCCGGCGTCATGCGATCCTCGGTCACGATGGTGATGCCGAGCGGCTCGAGCTTCTCGCGCACCTGCGGCGACTTCATCGCCTCGATGGCGGCGGCGTTCAGTTTTTTGGCGATCGGCTCGGGCGTGTTGTTGGGCAGGAACAGCGCGTTCCACGTATAGGCGTCGACATTGATGCCGCCTTCGCGCGCAGTCGGCAGGTCGGGCAGGTTCTTGATCCGCTGCGGCGCGAGCGCCGCGATGGCCTTCACCGAGTCGCCCTTGATCTGCGGGAAGGCGGTCGAGACGATTTCGGTCATGTAGTCGATGCGGCCGCCCTGCAGGTCCTGCATCGCGGGCGCGCTGCCGCGATACGGCACGTGCGTGACGTTCACGCCGATCGCCGAATTGAGCAGCACGGTGCCGAGGTGAACGGCGGCGCCGACGCCGGAAGAGCCGAACGACATCTTGTCCTGGTTCTTCTTCGTGTATTCGACGAACTCCTTGATGTTGCTGACCGGCAGGTCCCTGCGCACGATCAGGACCAGCGGCACCTCGCCGAGCAGTGCGACCGGCTGGAAGTCCTTGGCGGCATCGTAGAGCGGCTTCTTGATCAGGTTCTGCACCTGCGCCTGGGTGCCGACCGTGCCGAGCAGGATCTGGTAGCCGTCGGGTGGAGCAATCTTCACCCGGTTTGCGCCGCTCATGCCGCCGGCTCCACCGACATTCTCCACCACGATCTGCTGCCCGAGAATGTCGCCCATCTTGGCCGCGACCACGCGGCCGAGCACGTCGGTCGGTCCGCCGGCCGCGAACGGGATCACCATCGTGACCGGGCGAGTGGGATAATCCTGCGCCTTGGCCGCCACGCCGAACGCGACGAGAGCCGCGAGCGCGGCGGTAAAGGTCTTGAGCATCGTTTCCTCCAAAGAACCCGGAGCCCTTGCTTATCGGGCGAGGTGCGGCGGTCAAGGCATTGTTGCTGCTACTATTGTCGCATCGTATGACCGCGATGCAGGAATGACGGGGCTGAGGGAATGACGGACATGCGCATCGCGATCGCGGGACTTGGCACCATCGGGCGCACGCTGGCGCGCCGCCTTGCCGACGGCATTCCTGGATTGACGCTTACGGCTGTTGCGGCGCGCGACGAGGAGAAGGCGCGCGGCTGGCTCGACAAGGAGGGGATCGAGGCGCCGATCGTGCCGCTGGAGAGGTTTGCGGACCACGCTGATCTTGCGGTCGAATGCGCGCCCGCCGCGATCCTCGACCAAATCTGCCGGCCGATGCTGACCGCCGGCAAGCAGGTGATGGTACTCTCCTGCGGTGCGCTGTTGCCGCGCCCAGACCTGATCGAACTCGCGAAGGAAAGAGGCGGCCGCATTATCGTGCCGACCGGCGGACTGCTCGGGCTGGATGCGGTGGCAGCAGCGAACGAAGGCAAGATCAAGTCGGTGAAGATGACGACGCGCAAGCCACCCAACGGGCTCGCGGGCGCGCCGCATCTGGTGAAGAACGCGATTTCGGTCGAAGGACTGAACGAGCCGAAGCTCGTGTTCTCCGGCACGCGCGCGGGACGCGGCAGCCGGCTTTCCCGGCCAACGTGAATGTGGTGGCGGCACTGGCGCTTGCCGGCATCGGACCGGATCGCACCATGATCGACATTTATGCGGACCCGACCAAGACCCGGAATTGCCACGTCATCGAGGTGGACGCAGACTCGGCCTCGTTTACCCTCTCAATTGAGAATGTCCCGTCAGAAAACCCGAAAACCGGACGGATCGTTGCGTTGTCGATTGTAGCGACACTGCGCAAGCTCGCCGCCCCGCTACGGGTGGGAACCTAGTCCCATTGGGGAACTTTTGCGCCCCGTTTCCGTTAGGAGGCGGCATGGCTCACCTGATGGAATACATCACCCGCGGCGTGTTCGCGTTGGCGAGCGTCGTGCTCATGCTGATCGCGCTCGCGCTCAGCATCTATGGCGGCGGATTGATCGTGACGTCGCTCTATGGCGGGTGGACCGAGGCCGGAAACGGCCTGCTCGGCGCGATCGGCTATGTGGTGATCGCGGTCGCGGTGTTCGACGTGTCGAAATATTTCGTCGAGGAGGAAGTCATCCGCGGGCGCGAAATGCGCCTTCCGTCAGAGGCGCGGCGCAGCCTCACCAAGTTCGTCTCCACCATCGGGATCGCAGTGTTCATCGAAGGACTGGTGATGGTCTTTCGCGAGGGCAGCAAGGACATCACGCATGGTGCTCTATCCCGCCTCCATCCTGTTGATCGGTATCCTGATCATCCTCGGCCTCGGGTTCTATCAGCGCCTCAGCGCCGAGGTTGAGCAACAGGTCGAAGCGCGGGATCAGGCGCACGAGAAACACGCCCCGAAGCGTAAATAGCGGCGTCAGCCTTCGGCCATGCTCCGGATGGTCGCGCCATCGGCCGGCGCATGTCCGCGCCGCAATACATCCGATACCAATTCGCCCGTGCCGCGACATCGAGGCAATACGAAACGCCGTTACCGTCGCATTGCTGGCGGGTGTTTCGAGCACGAGGAGACAACGGATGCGAACCACGATCTTGGCTCTCGGCGTCATCGCCGCGCTCATTCTTGCAATCATCATCAAGGTTTCGCCCCACACCACGGTCGTGGCGAACGAAGTCTCGGGTGAGGTCTATGCGATCGACGTTCTCGGCCTCACCAAAAGCGCAAAGGACTTGCCAATGCAGCAATACGCGGCTCACTGATTGTCGCGACGAAAGTCGCCCGGCGTTCGTCGGGCGGCTTTCGCGTAGTGAGGGTGCATCAAGCTCCAGCGGATTGAAGTCGCGAAATTTTTCGCGTTCAAAACAACCGCGGATTAACGGCTTGGGTCTAGGGAGACGCTCGACCACCGGAGCATCCCATATGCGCGTCCCCAAGCTACTCGCCCTGCTTGCCATCATTGCCGTGCCTGCCATCGCGCACGCGCAGGGAGGCCCGATGCAGGGCGCGTGCAAGACGGACATTCAGAGCCTGTGCGGCGCGGTTCAGCCGGGCGGCGGCCGCATCCGCGACTGCATGCGCGAGCACCGCGCGCAGATTTCCGCGGCCTGCAAGGTCGCGCTGGCCGACCGGATGCTAGAGCGCCAGGCCCAGCACCGTGCGAACGGAGCGGCTCCGGGCATCACGACGGTCCCGCCGAAGCCATAGGCGACGTCGATTTCCGACAAAACTGGCGCGCCCTACGGGAATCGAACCCGTGTTACCGCCGTGAAAGGGCGGTGTCCTGGACCGCTAGACGAAGGGCGCGGAACGCGGATTCCCGCGTGAAGGCGGCGACATATAGAGGCGTCGCGGGCAGGGAGCAAGCGCGCGACGGGCCCGATCACCAACGCCGCCTCCGCCCCCTGGTTTGCGCAGTCCCGTTCCGCTGATATCCAATGCGCCATGGTTCCGGATCAGGATCGGCGGCAGTGGATCGGCGACCAATGGATTGCCGGCGTGGGGTTCGAGATTGGGCCGGGCCTCGACCCGAGCCTTTATAAGGGCGTCACAAAGATCACGTTTATCGACAAGCGCGAACGTCGCGAACTCGCGGCCCTGTTTCGGGGGGACATCAAGTACGACGTACTCGATCTGGCCGGTGCGCGGGCGCTCGCCGGAACTGCCGATTTTGTCGTCGCGCACCACGTTTTTGAGCATCTGTCGAACCCGATCCGCGGGTTATCGGACTGGATCGCGTTGCTCAAACCGGCCGGCCGGCTTTTTGTGTCGCTGCCCGCCGAGACGCACCCTTGCGAGAAGGATCGTTTGGTTACGCCATTCGAGCATATTCTCGACGACTATCTGTTCGATCGCGGCGACGATCACTTCGACAGCAAGCAGCACATCCCGCACTTCATCAACCAATGGACCGCGATGTCGCGCGACAGCTTCTGGTACGCCAAGGGGAGTGTGGACAAATTCGTCTCGGTCAGCCTGTCGGAGGTCCGACGAAACGGCCATGACCTGCACTGGCACACTTATTCTTCAGAAACGCTGGCCCGGGTCATCGAGGCCGCGTTCTGGTTTTCGCGCCGCGGGGTTCGCCTGTTGCACCAGGAGACCGCGCTCGGGCACCATTACCTGGTCGCAGAGAGCGCTCCGATGCCGGACGCCGCCCCTTCGGCACTGTTGGAGCGTCGGCGGCGACTCGCCGACGCGGCAAACCGCATCGGCAAGCCGGGCTGATCGCTGCCGGCTACCAATGCCCGGTATTGGGCATCGATGACCACGGCTCCTTCGGCTCCAGCGGCTTGCCCTTCTGCAAAAGCTCGATCGAATGCTTGTCGGGTGAGCGCACGAACGCCATGTTGCCGTCGCGCGGCGGGCGGTTGATGGTCACGCCGCCTTTCATCAGCTTCTCGCAGGTGGCGTAGATATCGTCGACCTCGTAGGCGAGGTGGCCGAAATAGCGCGCCTCGCCATAGTCCTCGGTGTTCCAGTTGTAGGTCAGTTCCACCATCGGCTGGTCGCGGCCGGTCTTCTCCATGCTGGCCTTGACCACGGCCTCGTCCTCGGGCGCATAGAGGAACACCAGCGTGTACTTGTTCTTCTCGTCCACGCGCCGGCGCGCTTCCTTCATGCCGAGCAGATCCACGTAGAAATGGAGCGCATCGTCGAGATTGCGCACGCGCAGCATGGTGTGCAGAAACTTCATGACTGACCTCGTTTTCGCCGCCGCCCGCCGGCCGGCACCCGGAGCCTAAGAATACATGATCGCACCCGATGTCGAGACCGCCGTCGCCCGCCTGCGGGAACTGGTGGACGAAGTCCCGGGTGGTCGTGCCGTTCACCGGGGCGGGCATCTCAACCGAGTGTGGAATTCCCGACTTCCGCTCCCCGGGCGGCATCTGGACCAAGATGCGACCGATCGACTTCTCCGATTTTGTCGCCAGCCAGGAGGCACGCGATGAATCCTGGCGCCGGCGTTTCGCCATGGAGGAGCAGTTCGGCGGCGCGGCGCCGGGCAGGGGGCACCGGGCGCTGGCAAGCCTTTACCGGACGGGAAAGTCACCGGGCGTTGTGACTCAGAATATCGACAATCTGCATCAAGCCTCTGGCATCGCTCCCGAACACGTTGTCGAGCTTCACGGCAATACGACCTACGCGACGTGCCTCGACTGCGGCCTGCGTTACGAGCTGCCATGGGTGCGTCAGTTTTTCGAAGCAAGCGGTCGCGCGCCGTCGTGTACCTCGTGCGATGGTCACATCAAGACCGCGACCGTCTCGTTCGGCCAGGCGATGCCGGAGGATGCGATGCGTCGCGCCGAGGAGATGACCCGCGCGGCCGATCTGTTCATCGCGATCGGGACCTCGCTGGTGGTATGGCCCGCGGCGGGCTTTCCCCTGATGGCCAAGCGCAACGGTGCGCGTCTCGTGATCATCAATCGCGAACCGACCGAGTTCGACGACATCGCCGACCTCGTCGCGCGTCACGACATCGGCGCTGTGCTCGAATCGTTCATTCCGCGGTAGGCAGGAATCCTCAAGCGCCACGGGCATTTCCGTACCACTGTGCACAGTAAGCCACAGGCCCGTGGTAATCGTGCAATTAGCTCTTTGCGCCTTCACCCGCGATGTTATGTTGGCCGTGCGGTGATTCTTGACAGTAAGCGCCCTTAAGAGGCGACAAACTTTAGCGGCGGCGCACGGCGGCATGTCGTCGGACGATTTGGGGCCAAAGGTAACTGGGACTGGGTTTGACGTTTCCGATCTTGTCGGCGATCTCGCCGACGAGACGGCGAGCGTGATCGAGCTCACCGGTGCCATAAAATGGTTCGATGTTTCGAAAGGCTACGGCTTCATCATCCCGGACAATGGTCTGCCGGATGTGCTGCTGCACGTCACCTGTCTGCGCCGTGACGGCTACCAGACTGCGTACGAGGGAGCGCGCGTCGTTGCCGAGGTGCTGCAGCGGCCGAAGGGCCTGCAGGCTTTCCGCATCCTCTCGATGGACGAGACGACGGCGGTTCACCCCGCGCAGCTTCCGCCCGCCCGCACCCATGTTCAGGTCACGCCGACCAGCGGGCTGGAGCGCGCTGTGGTGAAGTGGTTCAACCGCCTGCGCGGGTTCGGCTTCCTGACGCGGGGCGACGGCACGCCTGACATTTTCGTCCACATGGAGACGCTGCGCCGTTACGGCTTGACCGAGTTACGGCCGGGGCAGACTGTTCTGGTTCGTTTCGGGCCCGGTCCGAAGGGCATGATGGCAGCCGAAGTGCGGCCTGACGCGCCGCAGGGGCACTGACCGGCCCGCAAGGCTCGCCGGTCGGCCGAAACCTGCACAACTTGCTGGCCCAAACCGAACCGTGTATCGCTCCGCCCACCGACGGCGGCATTTGTTATGAGATGCCGCGCCGGGCGGGGCATAGCGCAGCCTGGTAGCGCGGAAGTTTTGGGTACTTCAGGTCGCAGGTTCGAATCCTGCTGCCCCGACCATTCGCCTCCGCTGAAACGTCGGCGGCGAACCCCCGAGGGACGAGGATGGTTGCACGCATTTACAAGCCGGCGAAGACCGCGATGCAGTCCGGCACCGCCAAGACCAAGCTTTGGGTGCTCGACTACGAGCCGGAGGAGCCACGCGCGGTCGAGCCGCTGATGGGCTGGACCTCGTCGGGCGACATGCGCCAGCAGGTGAGATTGCGGTTCGAGACCAAGGAGGAGGCGGTCGCCTACTGCGAACGCCACGGCATCGCCTATCAGGTGGCGGAGCCCAAGGCGGTCGCGCGCCGGACCATGTCCTATTCGGACAACTTTGCCTTCACCCGGCGCGGGGCGTGGACGCACTAGCGTTATTGCGCCGCTAAGGACTTCGGCTGCACCATAGGTCCAGCGGTTCTTGACCCAAGGCCCCGTAGCTCAGCTGGATAGAGCAGCAGCCTTCTAAGCTGAAGGTCGGTGGTTCGAGTCCACCCGGGGTCGCCAGTCCGCATCGGCGCGGCACGCCTCAGCGCGCCGGTCTCCAGTCGAGCTTTACAGCCTTGTTGCCCCGATCGCGGTTGAAGCCGATGGCGGCTTGCTGCATGGCCGACAAGGCGGTCTGGCTGTCGGCGCGCGGGCACTGGATGCTGTCGTATCCGGCGCCGATTTGGTTTAGCGAGCGGCCGAAGGCGGCCTCCAGGCTCTCCATCGGAGCGTTCGTCGGAAACGGGTCCGACAAATAAACCTTGTGACTGGCTTGCGCCGGCGCGAGGCAGTAGCGCCATTCCTCCGCTGCCGCTGCGCCCGGGAGCGCGGCCAGCAGGATGACAACGGTCGCCGGTTTGGCCAGGTGCATGTGGAATTGTCTCCGGGGGATGGCCCGATGCCGAGCGCGCCCGCCCGACTCTATCCCCCTGCGGAATTTACAACCGGACTATCCTGCTCGTCATCGACTGCGGCCAGATGCATCGCGGCGACGTCGGCCATCGTCATCTCGAGGTCGTCGCCCTCGGGCGTCGCGAAAATCACGCGATCTTGGTTGTAGCCTCGCATGACGAGAACATGCGCCTCGCCCGACACCGGATAGACGATCACGGTATCTCCCGGCCCGATCTCGTTGCGTGGCCTTGTCGGGTCGACCCAGTACCAGACCCCGCCAGCCCGCACTCGATAGGGTTGCGCCGCGTTGCGTCCGTCCATCATCGCATCTCGATCGCAAACATCAGGACAAGCCAGTAAAACGGTCCGATCTTCTCGATGCGCTCGCGCGCCACAGGGGATCTGTCAGCTTCGCCATCGCTATGCCCCAAATTCTCCCGTTTTGGCAGCGCAAGGTGCGGATGAACGCGGCAGGCTCCTGTTAACCCGTTGTTCGGCCTGACATCGCAGGATACGTTGGATTCGTGGGCGTCCAGATGCGTGTCCTTTGTTTCATCGCTGTCTTGCTGTGGTGCGGGCCGGCTTTCGCCGACCTTCATGTGACGCGCGACTACGGCGGCTATGTCGAGGAATACAAGGCCAAGTACGGCAAGGTACGTGACCGCAAGGAACGCGTCATCATCGACGGCATCTGCAATTCGGCCTGCACGCTGGTCCTCGGCATCGTGCCGCTCAACCGGATCTGCGTGACGCCACGCGCGAGCCTCGGCTTCCACCAGGCGTATTACGACAAGCGCTGGACGGCGGGCCTGCGCGTGACCAGCTTCGCGGGCACCGACGAACTGATGTCCTACTATCCTCCGACCGTCAAAGCCTGGATCACGCGCCATGGCGGCCTCTCCGCCACGATGAAGCGCGTGTTCAACGGCAAGGAATTGTGGACGATCCTCGATCCATGCCCGGAAGAGCAGCCCAAATAGGGCTTGGCAACGAACCGCCCTTGTGTGGACACTGTCTCCGAAGGCGGCCGCAAGCGCCGTCCGGAGGAAGCCTCATGCCCGTCATCAAAGCCGCCGCCCTGATGCTGTCCGTCGCGTTGCTGGCGGCGTTGCCGCTCGGCGCGAGCGCGCAGGCGCCCGAGAAACACAAGGTCAATGTGGCGACGGCCTCGCTCGGCCTGCCGTATCTGCCGCTGATCATCGCGCAGCAGCGCAAATACTTTGCCGACGAAGGGCTGGAAGTCGAGATCGCGGCGTTCGCGGGCGGTTCGAAGGCGCTGCAGTCGCTGATGGGCGGATCGAGCGATGTCGCCTCGGGCGCGTATTCGAACACGCTCAACATGGCGGCCAAGGGACAGAAGCTCGTCTACTTCGTCACACAGGTGCGCTATCCGGCGCTCGCGATCGGCGTCTCGAAGAAGGCCAAGTATTCGACGCCCGCCGACCTGAAGGGCATGAAAATCGGCGTCAGCGCGCCGGGTTCGAGCACGCACATGATCGTCAACTATCTGCTTGCAAAGTCCGGCGTGGGCCTCGGCGATGTCTCGATCATCGGCGTCGGTACGTCAGCGGCGGCGGTCGCGGCAGTCGAGAAGGGCGAAATTGACGCCCTCATCAACAGCGATCCGGTGATGATGAAGCTTGAGGCCGATAATGCGGTCACGCTCATTGCGGATACGCGCACCGAGAAGGGCACCATCGAGCTGTTCGGCGGGCCGTATCCGGAAGCGGGGCTTTACGCGACGGCGGAGTTCATCGCGAAGAACCCGAACACCATCCAGGCGATGACCAACGCGATGGTGCGCGCGGAGCTCTGGATGGCGAAGGCGAGCCTGGAGGACATTGCGGCGAACGTTCCGCCCGAGCACATGCTGGGCGACAAGGAACTCTATCTCGCGTCGTACCGGAAGATGCACGAGGCCCATTCGCCGGACGGGCAGATAACCAAGCAGGGCGCGCAGATCGTTCTCGACGTTCTGTCCACATCACTCGCCGACGTGAAGGCCGCCAACATCAAGCTCGAGGACACCTACGACAATCATTTCGTCGAAGCTGCGCTGAAGAAGTGGCAAGGCAAGATGTAAGGGAAGGGCGCGCCCGACTCATGCGCCTCACGCATGGTCCGCATGACGGGCTCCGGGCGGGGTGTACGGGCCGCGCTGGTCCCCTATAAGAGCCGCCAGAAACCTCGCCCGGGACAGCGCCTTGACTGAAATCACCGAAGTATCGGGAGCGGTGACGCGAAACAACGACGCGCGGATCATTCCGCTTGTCTGCGCGGCGCATTTCGTCAGCCACATGTACATTCTGGTGCTGCCGCCGCTGTTTCCATTCGTGCGTGAATTCTATGGCGTCAGCTACACGGAACTGGGCTTCGCGCTCACCGCCTACAATGTGACGACCGCGCTCTGTCAGACCCCGGCGGGCTTTCTGGTGGACCGGGTCGGGCCGCGTCTGGTGCTGATCGCGGGGCTCGTGCTCGGCGCGTTCTGCCTCGCAGTCGTTGGGTCGATCTCGTCGTTCTGGCTGATGATTGGCATGTTTGCGCTGTTCGGTGTCTCGAACGGCGTCTATCACCCGGCCGATTACGCAATCCTGTCGCAACTCGTCTCGCGCGAGCGAACCGGGCAGGCGTTCTCGGTGCACATCTTCGCGGGCTTTCTCGGCACCGCCGTCGCGCCCGCCACCATGCTGATCCTGCAGGGATGGCTCGGCTGGCAGGGGGCGTTCCTGGCGATGTCCATTCCGGCTCTGCTCGTGGCGGCGGCCTTCATGCTTCAGCCGGCCGCGCTGTTCGAGGCGCCGCCGAAACCCGCGCGGCCGCCGAATGAGCAATCTAACGACGACAAGGCCGGCTGGTCGCTTCTGCTCTCCGCGCCGATCCTGCTCAATCTCCTGTTCTTCGTGATGATCACCTTCGCGACCACCGGCGTGCAGAACTATTCGGTCGTGGCGCTCGGCGAAGCCTACGGGACGACACTCGGCGCGGCGAACACGGCGTTGACCGCGAACCTGATGCTGAGCGCGCTCGGCGTGCTCGCCGGCGGTTGGCTCGCCTCGCGCGTGACGCGGCACGAATGGGTCGCGGCGTTCTCGTTTGCCGGCCTCGCCGTGACGGCGTTCGTGATCGGTGCCGCCGATCTCGGCTTCGTATTTCTGATGGTGATGATGTCGCTCAATGGGTTCGTGAACGGGCTGATGCAGCCCTCGCGCGACATGATCGTGCGCGCCGTGACGCCCGAAGGCCAGTTCGGCAAGGTGTTCGGCTTCGTCACCACCGGCTTCAACATCGGTGGCATCATCGCGCCGCTCCTGTTCGGCTACGTGATGGATGCGGGCCATCCGCGCGGGGTGTTTTTCATGATCTGCGGCCTCAGTTTGCTCGCGATCGGGACGATCATTCCGAATTTCGTGCGCCGCCGCGCGGCCGTCCGATCCTGAACGATCGCTTGTACGAGGCGATAGATTGGAATAATTTCAATCTATGCGGCTGACCGAACAAACTCGCTATGCGTTGCGGGTGCTCGCGCATTGCGCGACCCGGCATCCCGCGCTGGCGAAGGTCGCCTCCATCGCGGCCGAGACGCACATCACCGAGCAGAACATCTTCAAGTTGATCAAGACGCTGACCAAGGCGGGACTGGTGCAGACGATCCGCGGCCCGCATGGCGGCGTGCGTCTTGCGATGGCGCCGGGTGCGATCCGTGTGGGGCAGGTGGTCCGGGCGATCGAGCCGCGGTTCAAGGCGTGCGGTCCGCTCGATCAGATGATGTCCGAGGAGCCGGTGTCGGCTGTCGAACGCGAGCTCGACCGCACCATCGGGCGCGGCATCGCGGCGTTCATGGAAACGCTCGACAGGACCTCGATCGCCGCGCTCGTGGCGAAGACGACCGCCGCGAACGCGGCGTAGGATAGGTTAGGCGCGCAGCGCCGTAACCCGCTGCAAAACTCTCTCCGCAATTCCGGGCGGTGGGTTACGCGCCTTCGGCGCTAATCCATCCTACGATACGTCGGCCACCGCCGCCTTCGCGCCTTTTGGGATGATGCGCGACAATGCCGCCTGAACTGCATCACGGAGCCGCGGATCTGCGGCAAGGTCGCCGAAAATTTCGCGTACGTCGAGCAACGCAGGCGCGAGACGCGCCGGAACGAGCCCGGCCCCATCCGCAATGGCACGCAGCCGCGCCGAGAGAGGATCGCGCACGTCGATCGGCTTGCCTTGTTCGTCGATCCCGGTGACGTAGCGCATCCAGCCCGCGACGCCCATCACGAGGCGGTCGATGGGTGCGCCCGCCGCAAGGCGGTCGCGGATCGTGCCAAGCAGACGCTGCGGCAGCTTCTGCGAGCCGTCCATGCAGATCTGCCAGGTGCGGTGACGCAGCGCAGGATTGTCAAAGCGCTCCAGCAACGCGCGCTTGTAGGCCGCAACGTCCGCGCCGGGCGGCATTTTCAACGTGGTCGCGGCGTCGTCCATCACGCCTTCGGCGAGGCGCCGATAGTTCGCATCCTTCATCGTGTCGGCGACGGTCTCGTAACCTGCCAGATAGCCAAGATAAGCCAGCGTCGAATGGCTGCCGTTGAGCAGGCGCAGCTTCATGTTCTCATAGGGCGCAACGTCGGAGACGAATTCGGCGCCCGCGATGGCCCAGTCGGGCCGCAGGCCGCGCGCGAAACGGTCTTCGATCACCCATTGGGTGAACGGCTCGGTGACGACCGGTGCGGCGTCCTCGAGGCCGAGCGCGGCGGAGATTGCGGCCTTGTCCGCGTCTGTCGTCGCTGGCGTGATGCGGTCGACCATCGTGGAGGGAAACAGCACCTCGTTGCGGATGAAGCCCGCGAGCGATTTGTCGCGCAGCGCCGCGAAGCGCGCCACGATGCTGGCGACGGTGCGCCCATTGTGCGGAAGGTTGTCGCAGCACAGCACCGTGAACGCCGGCACCTGCGCGGCATGCCGTCGCCGCAACGCCTCGACCAGAAAGCCCGGCACGCTGCGCGGCGCGCCCGGATTTGCGAGGTCATGCACGATGTCGGGATGCGTCTCGTCCAGCGCCGTGGCGGCGGGATCGTAGCAGTAGCCTTTCTCGGTCACCGTCAGCGTGACGATCATCATGGCTGGATCGGTCAGCGCCGTAAGCAGCGCCTGCGGGTTTTCAGGCGCGACCAGCACCTCCTTGATCGCGCCGACCACCTGCAGCCGCTCGCCCTCCGCGCCGCGCACGGCGAGCGTGTAGAGCCCGTCCTGCGGCTTGAGCGCGTCGCGCACCGCGGGCGAGCGCAGGCTCGCGCCCACGATGCCCCAGCGCATATCGCCCGCGTTGAGCGCGGCCTCGGTGTAAATCGCCTGATGCGCGCGCTGGAACGCGCCGACGCCGAGATGAACGATGCCGGCCGCGACCGCCGCGCGATCGTAACCCGGGCGGCTGACGCTGCTCGACCGGCGGTCGAGCGTCGCGTTGGAGAGCCGCATCACAATCCCAGCACCCGCGGCAGCCAGAGCGACAGCGCCGGGATGTACGTCACAAGCATCAGAACAACGAACATGATGCCATAGAATGGCCAGATCGTGCGCATGACCTGCTGAAGCGTGACGTTTCCGACCGCGCAGCCGACGAACAGCACCGAGCCGACCGGCGGTGTGAGCAGCCCGATTCCCAGATTGAGCAGCATGATCATGCCGAAGTGCACCGGATCAACGCCGAGCTTCATCACGACCGGCAGGAGGATCGGGGTGCAGATGAGGATCAGCGGCGCCATGTCCATCAGGCAGCCGAGCACGAGCAGCATCAAATTGATCAGCATCAGGATGATGTACTTGTTGTCGGACAGCGTGAGGAAGAAGGCCGTTATCTTCGCCGGCATCTGCATCAGCGCCATGATGTAGCCGAAGCTCGACGCCATCGCGATCAACGTCATCACCATCGCGACGGTCTTCAACGTGCGATGCACGAGCTCCGGGAGATCGCGCCATTTGTAGTCGCGGTAGACGAACATTGTCACGAGGAACGCCCAGATGCACGCCACCGCGCCGGCCTCGATCGCGGTGAATACGCCGAGCAAAATGCCTCCGATGATGATGATGATGGTGATAAGGCCCCAGAGTGCCTCGATCGACAGCTTCACGGCCTCGCGGAACGGCACGGCGTCCCCCTTCGGCTGACCGTCGCGATAGGCGATGAAGATGCAGAGCAGGATCAGTGAAAGGCCGAGCAGCAGCCCGGGCACGACGCCCGCCATGAAAAGGCTGATGATCGAGATCGTGCCGCCGGTCGCGAGCGAATAGATCACCGCGTTATGGCTTGGAGGTACCAGCACGGCCTGCACCGACGCGCTGATCGTGACCGTGGTGGCGTAGGGGCGCCCATAGCCGACTTTTTCCATCTGCGGGATCATCACCGAGCCGATCGCCGAGGTGTCGGCGACGCAGGAGCCCGAAATTCCGCTTAGAAACGTGGTGGCGATGATGTTCACGGCCGACAGTCCGCCGCGTACGCGCACGACGCCGACGATCACGTTGGCGAAGGCCACAAGGCGGCGCGCCATACCGCCCTCCGCCATGATAGCGCCGGCGAGCACGAAAAATGGGATGGTCAGCATCGCGACCTTGCTGACGCCGTCGGAGATTTTCAGCATCAGCGCTTCGAGCGGCAGTCCGATCCAGAGCGCGCCCGCGAGCGCACCCATACCGAGCGCGTAGGAAATCGGCATGCCGATCGCGAAGCAGACGAACAGTGTGCCGAGAAGGATGAAAAGGTCCATGTTCGTTTTCGCCTAATCGAAGGCCGCGGGCGCGTGTGCGTCGCCGCCCATGTAGGTGGGTGCACCAAGGATCGCGCGTTCAAGGATGAAGAGCAGTGTCAATGCGCTGCCGGCAGGGATCGGCATGTAGGTGACGCCGACCGAAAGCCACGGGAAGTCGGCGACGCTGTTTTGCCACGTCGCCTGCACCAGTCCAATGCCGTAATAGAAAATGAAGCCGGAAATGATCGCCATCAGGATCTCGACGATCATGTCGGTGACGCGGCGCACATGTGCGGGCAGCATGTCGATGCCGACGCTGACATTCATGTGCAGACCGAGCCGGTAGCAGGCGGCGGCTCCGAAAAAAGTCAACCAGATCGTGAGCAGCACGGCCGTCGGCTCAGGCCAGGATGCCGCACTGTTAAGCACGTAACGGGTGTAGACGCCCCAGGGAATGACCGCCGAGATCAAGACCAGCGCAATCCCGGCGATCACCACGCACAGATAGTAGACGGCGTCCATCGCGCGCCGGTACGTTGCAGCCATTTGCAGTCCCCGATGTCGCTCGCGCATGCCCTGCGCACCGGCAGCGCCACGGCCGCTGGGCCGTGGCGCTGATGCGAGCCGTTATTTCACGGCCTGGATGCGCTTGACCATGTCGGCGTACTTTGGACCGTACTTGTCCCACACCGGCTTCACGGCATCCTGGAACGCCTTCTTGTCGGCTTCGGAAATCTCGACAATGTTGGTGCCGGAGGCTTTCGCTTTCTCCATCGCCTGCTTCTCGTACGCATCCCAAAGGATGCGCTCTTCCTGCTGGGCTTCTTTGCTGAACTTGATCAGCAGCGCCTGGTCGTCCTTCGACATCGTGTCGAAGGTTTTTTTCGAAAAGACCACCATCTCGGGCACGATCAGGTGCTCGTCGATGGTGAGGAATTTCGCGACCTGGAAGTGGTTGTCGAACACGAAGCTTGGCGGATTGTTCTCCGCGCCATCGACCACGCCGGTCTGCAGCGCGTTGAACACCTGGTCGTAGCCCATCGCCACTCCGTTGCCGCCCATGGAATTCGCCATGTCGACGAACATCGGGTTGCCCATCACGCGGAATTTCATGCCTTTGAGATCGGCGAGCGTTTTGATCGGCTTCTTGGTGTTGTAGAAATTGCGCGCGCCGGCATCCATCCAGCACAGGCCGACGAGTCCCTTGCCGGCGTTTGTCACCTTGTCGAGCAGTTCCTGGCCGATCTCGCCGTCGATCACCTTGCGCATATGCGCGGTATCGCGGAACACGTAGGGCAGGTTGAAGACGTTGAGGTCGTCGATCACCGGGCCGAGCGCGCCGACGGAAACGCGAGCGAACTGGATGGCGCCGACCTGAGCCTGCTCGATCGCTTCCTTCTCGCCACCGAGCTGCATCGAGGCGAACATCTGCACGGTGTAGCGGCCGCCGGTCGCGTCCCCGAGCTTCTTGCCGATGTTCTCGACCGCCGTGACGGTCGGATAGCCTTCCGGATGCACGTCGGACGCTTTGAGCGCCATCTTGGCCTGGGCGAGCGCCGGAATGCCGGTGCCGCCGAGTGCTAGAACGCCGAGCGCGCTCGTTGCGAGAAATTCACGTCTGTTCATCATGTCCTCCCGTTGCGTTTGTGTTTTTGATCGGTCGTCAGAGCTTGTAGGCTTTCTTTGCAAGATTGTAGGCAAGGTCGCGCGCCACCTCGCGCGCCTCGTCCTCGTCGAGAAGGTGTTTGACCACGAGGTCGGCGAGGAATGCGCAATCGACGCGCCGCGCCACATCGTGCCGCGCCGGGATCGAACTAAACGCGCGCGTGTCGTCATTGAAGCCGACCGTGTTGTAGAAGCCGGCCGTCTCGGTGGTGAGTTCGCGGAAGCGCCGCATGCCCTCTGGCGAATCGTAAAACCACCAGGCGGGGCCGAGCCGCAGCGCCGGATAGTGGCCGGCCAGCGGCGCCAGTTCGCGCGAGTATGCGGTTTCGTCGAGCGTGAACAGGATCAGCGTGAATTCGCGCGCGTTGCCGAAGCGGTCGAGCAGCGGTTTGAGCGCCCGCACATAATCGGTGCGGGTCGGGATATCGGCGCCCATGTCGCGGCCGAATTTCTCGTAGATCGCCGGATTGTGGTTGCGCATCGAGCCGGGATGGATCTGCATCACCAGCCCGTCGTCGAGGCTCATGCGCGCCATCTCGGTCAGCATCTGCGCGCGGAACAGTTCGGCGTCGCCCTCGGTGAACTCGCCCGCGACGATCTTGGCGAACAGCCGCTCAGCATCGGCCTGCGCGAGGTCGACCGTCTGTGCTGACGGATGCCCATGATCGGTCGAGGTTGCGCCGCGCTCCTTGAAATAAAGGCGGCGCACGCGGTGCGCTTCCAGATAGCCCTGCCATGCGAAGGTATCGCAGCGCGTCAGGTTGCCGAACGCCTCGATGTTGGTCTTGAAGCCATCGAACTCGGGATCGACCACCGGATCGGGGCGGTAGGCGGTGACGACGCGGCCCTTCCACCCAGACGCCTTGATCGCATCGTGCGCGGCGAGCGGATCGAGCGGGCTTTCGGTGGTGGCGATCACCTCGATCTTGAAGCGCTCGAACAACGCGCGAGGGCGGAATTCCGGCTTGGCGAGGCATTCGCTGATGCGATCGAAATAATCGTCGGCGGTCTCGGCCGAGAGCCGCACCGTCATGCCGAACAGTTCGGCGAAGGCCTGATCGAGCCACAGCCGGGTCGGCGTGCCGCGGAACAGATAGTAACGCTCGGCGAATTTGCGCCAGATCTTGCGCGCATCCGTTTCGACCTCGCCGCCATCCCGGCGCG
This sequence comes from uncultured Alphaproteobacteria bacterium, assembly GCA_963757565.1. Taxonomy (GTDB): domain Bacteria; phylum Pseudomonadota; class Alphaproteobacteria; order Rhizobiales; family Xanthobacteraceae; genus PALSA-894. The sequence continues at coordinate 1,723,043 of CAVWSB010000011.1, read as the reverse complement.
GGATTCCCATCTCCTCGAGCGTCACACCCTGGCTGTAGAGCATGCGGAAAATGTAATGGTCCGGCGTCACGAACAGCCGCGCCGGATCCGGGAAGGGCGCGTCGTCCGCATACCAGCGCGGGTCGGTGTGTCCATGCGGCGAGACGATCGGCAGGTTCTGCACTTCGGCGTAGAGCCGGCGCGCGACCGCACGGGTCGCGAAATCCACCGGAAACAGTCGGTCGGCGTAGATCAGCGGCGCAACGAGCGGTGCGCCACGCTTCGGGGTGACGCTCATGCGGCGGCTCCGGGTTGTCGTTCGCGGCGGGCGAGTTCTTTTTCGGCGGCGTCGCCGCCGACCAGAATGGCTTCCACGCCGATGAGATGCGCATCCATGGCGGCGCGGGCGGCCTCCGGGTCTTGCGCTGCGATCGCGCGATAGACCGCCTCGTGTTCCGCAATGGTGGTGTCGCGCTGCTGCGGCGAACAGCGTGTCACGATCAGCCCGGTTACGGCGCCCATACGCTCGAACATCGGCGAGTACATCTCGGCCCAGCACTCGTCCACGATCTCGGTCAGCACGCTGTTGTGGCTCGCAAGGCCGATGCGCACGTGAAACAGATGATCGGCCGAGCGGTGCGACGGCGTATCGTGGGCGGCGCTGATCATCCGCACCGTCTCGGCGATCGCGTCGGTTTCGGCGCGTGTCGCGACCTGCGCGGCGAGCGCGGCGACCTGCGGCTCGATCAGACGCCGCGCTGCGATCAACTCGAGCGGCGAGGAGCCGGCCCCCTCGAACAGCTTCGCGTTGGTTTCGCCGTTGCGCTTCGCCTTCTCGGTGACGAACGTACCGGCGCCGACGCGAACCTCGATCAGCCCGGCCATTTCGAGCGCGATCATCGCTTCTCGCACCGTCGGACGGCTGACGCCGAGCACTTTGGCAAGGTCGCGTTCCGGCGGCAGACGATCCCCCGGCTTGAATTCGCCGCGCGCCACGAGGTCGGTGACCTGTCCGGCGACCTGCTCGTAAAGGCGCTGCGTCGCGACTGCCCGGAATGGCATGCGCGAAATCCTCCCGATCACGGCGTCGAGCCGTTTCGACACCGACCCTATTGCCCGCATTTCTGATGTTCAAGCTATAAGGTGGCCTGACCAATCGAAATCCAAAGACATCTGCTAGGTTGGTGCAGATTAAAGAGAGGGAGGCAGGAGGCAATGCGACAGGCGTGGCGCTGGTACGGGCCGGACGATCCGGTGACTCTGGATCATGTGCGGCAGGCGGGCGCGACCGAGATCGTGAGCGCATTGCACCAATACGCCCCCGGTGAGGTGTGGCCGCAGAAGGCCGTCGCCGAGCGCAAGGCGCTGATCGAGAACGGACCACCGGGCCGCGCGCCGCTCAAGTGGACGATCATCGAAAGCATCCCGGTTCCGGACGACATCCAGCGCGGCAGCGACGGCGCCGCCAAGCAGACCGAGATCTGGATCGAGAGCATGCGCGCGGTCGCCGCCGAAGGCATCCGCACGATCTGCTACAACGTCATGCCGGTGGTGGACTGGACCCGCACCGATCTCGATTTCCCGATGCCGACCGGCGCAACGGCGCTGCGCTTCGACTACGATCGCTTCGCCGCCTTCGATCTGCATGTGCTCAAGCGCAAGGGCGCGGAGGCCGACTACGACGAGGGCATGCGGACCCGTGCAAAGAAGGTCGCGGATGCGCTGTCGCAGAGCGAGGCGGAGCTGCTGACCAAGAATATTTCGGCGGGGCTGCCGGGCGCGACCACGTTCTCCCAGAACCTCGATGCGTTCCGCGAGCGCATCGCGTCCTATGGCGCCATCACGCCGGAGAAGATGCGGGCGAATGTCGCGACATTCCTCGCCAAGGTGACGCCGGTTGCCGAAGAGCTCGGCGTCCGGCTGACGCTGCATCCGGACGATCCGCCGCGGCCGATCTTCGGCCTGCCGCGCATCGCCTCGACCCGCGCCGACTATGAGGCGCTGTTCCAGGCGGTGCCGTCGAAGGCGAATGGCATCTGCTTCTGCGTCGGCAGTCTCGGGAGCCGGCCAGACAATGACGTGGTGCAGATGGCGAAGGACTTCGCGCCACGCATTTACTTTGCGCATCTGCGCGCGACCCAGATCGACGAGAAGGGCAGGAGCATCAGCTTCACCGAATCCGATCACCTCGACGGCGACACAAACATGATCGACGTGCTGCGTGCGATGGTTGCGGAGAACAGCAAACGCGATGAGGCATGGAAAATCCCGTTCCGGCCCGACCACGGCCATCGCATGCTCGACGACATCGATAAGGTTCGCATCAATCCCGGCTACACCGGCATCGGCCGCCTCAAGGGGCTCGGGGAGTTGCGCGGCGCCATCCGCGTCCTGGAAACGCAATGAAGCACCGTATCGCCGTCATCGGCCTCGGCATGGCGGTGACGCCGCATGCCAAGAGCCTGGTCGACCTGAAGGACCGCGTCGAGGTCGTGCATGCGTTCTCGCCGAGCGCGGCGCGGCGCACGGCGTTTGCGGAGAAATTCCCGTTTCCGCTCGCCGGAGACCTCGAGACAATCCTGGCCGACAAGTCGGTCGATTGCGTCGAAATCCTCACCCCGCCGAACACGCATCTCGATCTGGTGCGCAGGTGCGCCGCGGCCGGCAAGCATATCCTGCTGGAAAAGCCATTGGAGATCACGACGGAGCGCGCGGTCGAGCTGGTCGAGGCGGCCGAGAAGGCCGGTGTCACGCTCGGCGTGATGCTGCAGCATCGCTTCCGCCCTGCCGCGCTGAAGCTGCGCGCCATGATGCGCGAGGGCGCGCTCGGCAACATCGTGAATTGCTCGACCGTGATCCGGCTGTGGCGGCCGCAGAGCTATTACGATGTCGAGGGCCGCGGCACTCTGGCGCGCGACGGCGGCGGAGTGCTCATCACGCAGGGCATCCACACGCTCGACCTGATGCTCAGCCTCGCGGGTCCGATCGCCGAGGTGCGCGGTTACACGACGACCTCGAGCGTGCACCGTATGGAGACCGAGGACACGGCGGTCGCGGCCGTGAAGTTCGCCAACGGGGCGCTCGGCACGATCGATGCCACCACGGCAGCCTATCCAGGCTTTCCTGAACGCATCGAGATCATCGGTGAGAAGGCGACCGCGTCGCTCGCCGGCAGCGACCTGTCCGTCGTGCATCACGATGGACGCGTCACCGAACTGAAGACCGAGTTCGGCGGCGGCGGCACCGGCGCAGACCCGATGGCGTTCCCGAACGACTGGCATCGTTCGGTGATCGCGGACTTCCTCGATGCGCTCGATGAGAAGCGCGTACCCGCGATCAGCGGGCGCGAGGCGCTCAAGGTACACCGGCTGGTGGACGCGTTGCTGGAGGCGGGCAGGACCGGCGAGACGGTGAAGGTCGCGACCTAGGCGTCCTTCCCCGTCATCACGCGGTGCGCGAGGCCGTCGGCGTCGAGGCCGGCAATGGCGCGGTCGATCACCTTGCGGCCGCTCTTGAAGATCGCGACGCGTGTGGCGACCGCAACCACGTCGGCCATATTGTGGCTCACCAGAATGATGGTCTTGCCGTCGGCCTTGAGCCGCCGGATCAGGTCGAGCACCTGCGCGGTTTCCTTCACGCCGAGCGCGGCCGTCGGTTCGTCCATTACGATCAGCTCGGCGTTCCAGCGCAGCGCGCGCGAGATCGCCACCGCCTGCCGCTGTCCGCCGGACAGATTTTCGACCGCGATGTCCATGTCGGTGAGTGTGATCCCGAGCCTCCCCATGTAGCTCGCGGCATCGCGGCGCATGCGTGCCTTGTCGAGCAGGCCGAAGCGCGTCAACTCTGCGCCGAGAAACACGTTCTTCCAGATCGCAAGGCGCGGGCTCAGCGCGAGATCCTGATAGATCGTCGCGATGCCGGCCGTGTAGGCATCATCGCGGCGCGCGAAAGGAGGCGACCGCGCCGCGAAACGTCATCGTGCCGCGGCTCGGCGCCTGTGCGCCCGAAATGATCCGGATCAGGGTCGATTTGCCGGCGCCGTTATCGCCGCAGACGCCCAACACATCACCGGCCGCGATATCGAGATCGATCCGGGCCAGCGCCTCGACCGCGCCGTATTGTTTCCCGATCCCGCGTAGCGACAACAACATTACTTGTTGAACTGCGCCACGTTCGATGCATCGACCAGCACGGCGTCCATGTAAAGATAGGGGCCGGCCGTGATGCTCGCCTTCGGCCTTTTCTGCACGACAATCGAATCGACCGCATCGACCGCGGCCTTGCCCATCTGTTCGAACGGGATCGCAACGGTCGCGAGCACGGTCGACTGCGGATCCGCGATGCGCCGGTAGGTCTCGGCGCCGCCGTCGATGGAAACAAGCTTTGCGTCGCCCTTCTTGTAGCCCTGCTCGCGCAGCAGGTCGTCGATCACATAGGCCTGCCCGTCGAAAGAGGCCCAGATGCCGTCGAACTTGCCCTTGTTCTGCAGGATCAGCGCCGACATGCCGTTGCGCACGTCATCGCGCCAGCTTTGCGTGCGCGCCATCGAGTGACTGGCGAGAACTTTCACACCGGTGTTCTCGGAGAGCACGGCGTCGAGCACCTTGCCGCGGATGCGCGTGCCGACATTGCCCTCGAATTTCTGCTCAAGGATATTACCCTGATAGTTTAGCAAGCCGAGGAGATAGAGCGCAGCCTCCGCGCCGACCTTGTATTCGTTGGCCTGAATGTCGAACAGCGTATGCGCGCTGGTGCCGCTCATCACCGTGATGACCGGGATTTTCGCGTCCGCGGCGGCCTTGAGCTGCGCTTCGCCCTCGACCGGCTTGCCCATCGCGACCACGATCGCATCGACCCTGCGCTGGATCAAATCGTCGAGCTGCTGGGCGTGCTTCGGCAGACTGCCCTCGGAATTGAGAATCTGAACCTTCCAGCTCTTGGCGGCCGCGGCGTCCCTGGCGGCGTTCGCGACGCGTGCGTGGGTCTCGGACGACATCTGGAAGGCCACGATCCCGAGTTCGAAGGCGGATGCCTGTCCGGCGAATGTCATCAGCCCGCAGGCGAGCGCGAGTTGGGCGAAAACCTTCATCGTCTGTTTCTCCATGATGTCGAGCTATACCGCGAAAGCCGCGCGCTTGAGCACGCTAGCCGAAAGGGCGACCGAAGCCACGATGGTGACGCCGAGCAGAATGTCCTGCATGAAATAGGGCGCGCCGATCAATACCAGCCCGTTGTTGAGCAGCGCCAGGATCACGGCGCCGGCGACCGCGCCTGGCACATTGGCATGACCGGGCTCGAACATGGTCATGCCGAGCAGCACGGCGGCGATCGCCTGCAGCAGATAGTCGCCCGCCATGTTCGGCGCTGCCGAGGACAGGTTCGCGGTGAGCAACACCGCCGCCACGCCGGCAAAGAAGCCGGACAGCGTCAGTCCGACCAATTTCATGCTCATCGTCGCGATACCGGAGAGCCGGGCCGCTTCGGCCGCGTCGCCGGTCGCCGTCATGTGCAGGCCGAGCCGGGTTTGCTTCAGCACTATGACGGCGATCAGCGCGGCGGCCGCCGTCCAGATGACCGGCGCCGGAATGCCGAGCAACGCGCCTCGCGCCAGCACAGTGAATTCGGTTGGCCAGCGACCGACAAACGCGACTCCCTCCGTCGCCCAGAATGCAAACCCGTTCGCGATGGCGGCGGTGCCGAGTGTCGCGATCAGCGAGGGGATCTTTAGCCGTGTCACCAGCAGGCCATTGAGAAAGCCGCCGATGGTTCCCACGCCAAGCCCGGCCGCGACCGCGAGCGGAACGGGATGTCCCTTGTGCACCAGAAAGCCGGTTACGACTGCCGCGAGGCTCGCCACATTGGCGAACGAGAGGTCGAGCTCCGCGGTGACCAGCGCGAGTGTGACCCCGATCGCAAACAGCGCCAGCACGCTCGCGTGCTTGAGCACATTGAGCAGGTTGGTTGGGTCGAGAAAGCGCGGCGCTGTCGCGGCGAACACCGCAAACAGGACGAGTCCGGCAATTCCGGTACCATAACGCGCGATGATCTTGGCAATCATGGGGGAGGGACGGTAAGGCCCGCGAGCCGATGCGAAATCGGACGCACGGCGTCGTGCGCTTCGCCGAACACCTCGGCGAGCGTGCGATAGAAATCGCGTTTCTCGGCTCTCGGCTCGAAGCGGCGTGCGACCCGGACCAGAAGTTGTTGGGCGTGTGCCAGGGTGTCGAATGTTCCCAAGGCCACGAATGCCGCAAGCGCGGCGCCGAACACCCCCGGCTCTTCGACGGTAACGGTCGAAATCGGGCGTTCGAGCACATCGGCCTTGATCTGCGCCCATAACGCGCTGCGGGCCGCGCCGCCGCCGAGGCGTATTTCTTCCACCGTGATGCCGGCGGCGGCTTCGGCCCGGCCGAGAACCACGCGGTTGAGCAACGCGATTCCCTCCAGCGCGGCCCACACCAGATCCGTGCGGCTATGCTCGCGCGATACCCCGAGAAACGCCGCACGCAGATCTGTATCCCAGAACGGAACCCGCTCGCCGGCTAGATAGGGAAGAAAGAGCAGCGGCGCCGAGTGGCGCGGTTCGGCGAGCGCCCGCGCAATCTGGCCCGGAATTTCAGCGGGCGTCTGCGCGCCGATCACCGCACCGAGCCAGGTCAGAACATCCGCGCCATTTTGTCCTGGGCCGCCGATTTGATGCAGGTCCTCGCCCCATTTCAGGTCGATCAATCCCTCAGCCGCGACCGGCTGTTTGGTGAGCAGGCCGAAGGTCTCGGTGGTGCCCGACACGTTGTAGGCCAGTCCTGCAGTCAGTGCGCCGAGGCCGAGCGCGCCGGACCATGTATCGTGCGAAGACATCACCAAAGGACATCCGGTCAGCGCGTGGAACGGCTCGGGCAGCCCGTCGCGCACCTGCGCGATGATGCTGCCGGGTGCGAGCAGGTCGGGCGCAAGACCTTCCGGCAGGCCAAGGCGCGTCAGCAGCGAGGCGCCGTCGGTGCGGTGCGCTGCCGCGATCAGGCGCGCGAGCGAGATCGGATCGCCGGCGATGCGGCCCGTAAGCTGCGCCGCGATGAAATCCTTCGGATCGACGACTGCGGCCGCCAGTGCGATGGCGTGCGGCATCTTCTCGCTGATCCATTTCAGACGCGCGGCCGGATGGAAGGCATCATAATGAGCCGCTTCCGGGCACGTCGCCGGATCGATGTCCGCGCGTTCCGCGATCGTCTGCGCGCGTGTATCCCGCGCCGTGATTGCACCGATCAGCGGTTCGCCGGAGCCATCGAGCACAACCGGGGTGCGGGTGACGCCGGTGATTGAAATGGCCTCGACCGAGGCGAACGCCGGCTGGTTTTCGTGGTTCAAGGTAGCGCAGACGTCGCGGAAGGCAGTCCACCAACCGGAAGGCGGAACGAGGCCGCCTGCGTCGGGTGCAGGTGCGTTGCGCGAGGCCAGCGCGAGAATCTCTCCCGCGTGCGACACAAGCGCAGCTTTTACGGTTGAGCCGCCGAGATCGGCGCCGAGTACAGTCGTCATGCGATCATCATGGACGTGCGCGCGGCAGTTTGCCGCCCACAACCCGGCCTTCATGCAAGATTTTTTCGATTATGAATATCCAGTCATCATTGGGACATGATTGCTGGACAATTCTTCGGCCCAGGTGGAAGTGAGATGCACGGGCCCTCGGGACGGGGCCCAGGGAGGTCCATCGATGCTCGCGTCAGTCCGCGCCGGCTTTGCCGCCGCGCTCGTCGCTTTCTCCACTTTCACCGCCTTTGCCGCCGACAAACCCTTCCAGCGATCTGACCTGGCCGACAGCGCGGTCCGGCTGGAAGCCCAGATCAAGACAGAGTCCGGACAGGTCGCCAAGCCCGTCGCGACGTTGCGCAGTGAGGCGGACGCCGCCTTCGCCAAGCGCGATTTCCGCTCCGGAATGCAGACGCTGGCGCAGATCGTGTCGGTCGCGCCGCGCGAAGCCGGCAACTGGCTCCGTCTGTCCCGTGCCATCCTGCAAATTCGCCCCAACGATGACCGCGAGCGTTCGAACTTCCTCGAACGCGCCGGCACCGCCGCCTACATCGGCTACCAGCGTTCCGGAAATGCCGGTGAGGAGGCGGACGCGCTAGTGTTGCTCGGCCGCACCTTCGGCGAGCGCAAGCTGTGGCGTCCGGCGCTCGACGCCTACCGCTACGCGCTCGACCTGCGCGAAGTCGCGGATGTGCGGCAGGCTTACGAAGAGCTACGCGACCAGCACGGCTTCCGTATCCTCGATTACTCGGTCGATGCCGACGCGGCGAGCCCACGCGCCTGCTTCCAGTTCTCGGAGGACCTGCCCGGCAAGCGCACCGACTTCGCGCCCTTCGTCGCGCTCGAAGGCAACGACAAGCCCGCCATCACCACGGAAGAGAAGCAGCTCTGTGTCGAGGGGCTAAAGCACGGTGAGCGCTATTCGGTCACACTGCGCGCCGGTCTTCCATCGACCGTGCGCGAAACACTGCAGAAGTCCACCGACTACAACATCTATGTGCGCGATCGCGCGCCTTATGTGCGATTCACCGGCAAGGCCTATGTGCTGCCGCGAACCGGCCAGCGCGGCATTCCGGTTGTCAGTGTCAACACGCCGTCCGTGAAGGTGCAGATCCACCGCATCGGTGACCGCAACCTGATCGAGACGGTGCTGGGCGGCGATTTCCAGCGCAACATCTACACCTACGAGCGCGGCCGGCTCGGCGACGAGAAGGGCGAGCTCGCCTGGAAGGGCGATCTCAAGATCAACTCGGTGCTCAACGCCGACGTCACAACCGCTTTCCCGATCGATCAGGCAGTCGGCGACCTCAAACCCGGCGTTTACGTGATGACCGCGCAGCCCGAGAGCAGGGCGCGCGACTCCGATGACGATTACGGCCAGCTCGCGACGCAATGGTTCATCGTCTCTGACCTGGGCCTGACAGCATTCTCGGGCAATGACGGCGTCAACGTCTTCCTGAATTCGCTCGCGACCACCGAGGCGAAAGCCGGCATCGAGGTTCGCCTGATCGCGCGCAATAACGAGGTGCTGGCAACCCGCACCACGGATGCGAACGGCTTTGTGCGTTTCGAGTCAGGGCTCGCGCGCGGGGAGGGCGGTCTGTCGGCCGCCATGCTCGTCGCCGATGGCAAGGGCGACTACGCCTTTCTCAACCTGAAAGGCCCGGCCTTCGATCTGACCGATCGCGGCGTCGCGGGGCGTGCGGTCACCGCCGGGCTCGATGCCTTCGTTTACGCGGAGCGCGGCGTCTATCGCACCGGCGAGACCGTGTATCTCACCACGCTGCTGCGCGATGCGCAGGGCCTCGCCGTCACCGGCGTGCCGATGACGCTGGTAATCGATCGTCCGGACGGCGTCGAATACCGTCGCACCGTCGTGCAGGATCAGGGACTGGGCGGACGCTCGCTCTCCTTCCCGATGATCTCGGCAGCGCCAACCGGCACCTACCGGGTGCGCGCCTACACCGATCCGAAGGGTACTGCGGTCGGCTCGACCAGCTTCCTCGTCGAAGACTATGTGCCGGATCGCATGGAGTTCGATCTCGCATCGCCGACCGGCAAGCTCTCCAAGGATACGCCGGCCGAAGTCACGGTCGATGGCCGCTTCCTCTACGGGGCGCCCGCATCCAGTCTCGATCTCGAAGGCGAGATGAAGATCAAGCCCGCCAGCACGCGGCCGGGCTTCGCCGGCTACCAGTTTGGCGTCAATGACGACGACGATGAAGCGAAGACCGAGCAGACCTCGCTCGAAGACCTGCCGCAGACCGACGATAATGGCAAGGCGACATTCAACGTCGCGCTCGACAAGTTGCCGAACACCTCGCGCCCGCTTGAAGCCGAGGTGACGGTGCGTCTCGTCGAATCCGGCGGGCGCGCGGTCGAGCGCAGCCTGACGCTGCCCATCGTACCGACCGCCACCATGATCGGCGTGAAGCCGCTGTTCTCCGGCAAGTCCCTCGGCGAGGGCGAAAGTGCCGGATTCGATGTGATTGTCGCTTCGCCGGACGGCAAGCCACTTCCCGCGCAGGGCGTGCGCTACGAACTCGTGAAGATCGAGCGGCGCTATCAGTATTACCGCCGCGACGGCCGCTGGGAATACGAACCGGTCAAGAGCACGCAGCGCGTGACCGACGGCCGCATCGATGTCGCGGTCGACAAGCCGGGGCGCATTTCGCTCCCCGTGACGTGGGGCCGCTACCGGCTCGACGTGTCGAGCGATGATCGCAGCATTCCGCCCACGTCCGTGACGTTCGATGCCGGCTTCTACTCGGACGCTTCGGCTGACACGCCGGACTTGCTCGAAATCGCCCTCGACAAGACCGAATACGCGGCGGGCGAGACGATGACGGTTGCGGTTACGGCGCGCACCGCCGGCAAGGTCACGCTCAACGTGGTGGCCGACAAGCTGCTCACCACGGTGAACACCGACGTACAGGCGGGCAGCGCGAAAATTCCACTCACGGTCGGCAAGGACTGGGGCACAGGCGCCTATGTTGTCGCGACCTTGCGCCGTCCGCTCGACGAGGCGGCAAGCCGGATGCCCGGCCGAGCCATCGGTCTGCAATGGTTCTCAATCGACAAGAAGGCGCGCACGCTCGCCTTCGAGATGCCGCTGCCGAGTCTGATGCGCCCGAACGGACCGTTGCGCGTTCCGGTCAAGCTCAGCGGTCTTTCCTCTGGCGAGGAAGCGCGAATTGTTGTCGCCGCGGTCGATGTCGGCATCCTCAACCTGACGAACTACAAGCCGCCGGCGCCGGATGACTATTATCTCGGCCAGCGGCGTCTCACCGCCGAGCTGCGCGACGTCTACGGCCAGCTCCTCGACGGCATGCAGGGCACGCGCGGGTCGATCCGCACCGGCGGCGACGCCGCTGGCGCCGCGCTCGCCGGCACGCCGCCGACGCAGCCCCCGCTCGCGCTCTATTCAGGCATCGTCAGCGTGAAGTCGGACGGCTGGGCCGAAGTTCTGTTCGACATTCCGGCCTTTTCCGGCACCGTACGCGTGATGGCGGTCGCCTGGTCGAAGGACAAGGTCGGCAAGGCGTTTGGTGACGTGATCGTGCGCGATCCGGTCGTGCTCACTGCGACTTTGCCGCGCTTCCTGCTCACGGGCGATCGAGGGACCATTCGCCTCGACCTCGACAACGTCGAAGGTCCATCAGGTGACTACACGATCAACGTAGCGACCGACGGACCGTTGCAAGTCGGGCAGGCGGCTCAGACCGTCAAGCTTGCCGGCAAGCAGCGCACCGGCGTCAGCTTGCCGATCAGCGCGAAAGCGGCCGGTATCGGCAATGTGGCAGTCCGCGTCACCGGGCCGAATGGCTTCGACATGCAGCGCAGCTACACGCTCGCGGCCAAACCCGCGACGCAGATCCTGACGCGTCGCACCGTGCGGCCGATCGCCCGCAACGAAAGCATCAGTATCTCGAACGATCTGTTCGCCGATCTGGTGCCGGGCACCGGCGGCGTGCAGGTCTCGGTCGGTCCCTCGACCGCGCTCGATGTCGCGGCGCTCTTGAAGGCGCTCGACCGTTATCCGTATGGCTGCTCCGAGCAGACCACGAGCCGCGCGTTGCCGCTGCTCTATGTCAATGAGCTGGCGAGCGAGTCGCACCTCTCCCTTGACGCCGCGATCGATGATCGCATCAAGAATTCGATCGAACGGCTGCTCGCGCGCCAGGGCTCGAACGGTTCGTTCGGCCTGTGGGGGCCCGGCGGCACCGACATGTGGCTCGACGCCTATGTGACCGACTTCCTGACGCGGGCGCGCGAGCGCAATTTCACCGTGCCGGATGTTGCGTTCCGCCTGGCGCTCGACAATCTGCGCAACGAGGCAAATCAGACCGATCCCGCCAAGCAGGGCGGAAGCGATCTCGCTTATGTGTACTACGTGCTCGCGCGCAACGGCATCGCGCCACTCGGCGACCTGCGTTACCTTGCCGACACCAAGCTCGATGCGTTGAAAACGCCGATCTCGAAGGCACAACTTGCTGCGGCGCTCGGCATGCTCGGCGACAAGACCCGCGCCGAGCGTGTCTACAATGATGCGCTCAACGACATTGCGCCGCAGCCGAAGCTCGAACTCGGTCGCACCGACTATGGTTCGGCACTGCGCGATGCTTCCGCCTTCGTGGCGCTGGCCTCGGAGGGAAATGCTCCGCGTGCATCGATCCTCAAGGCGGTGGAGCGCATCGAGGCGGCGCGGGCACTCTCGTCCTACACCTCGACGCAGGAGAACGCCTGGATGGTGCTCGCCGCGCGCTCGCTGGCACGCGACACCGCCAATATGGCGCTCGACGTCGCGGGCGAGACGCGGCGCGGGCCGCTCTATCGTAGCTTCCGCCCGACCGATCTCGCGGCCGGCCCGGTGCGCGTCACCAACAATGGCGACGCGGCCGTGCAGGCGGTGGTCTCGGTGATCGGCGCGCCGGTAACGCCGGAACCCGCAGCCGACAAGGGCTTTTCGATCGAGCGGCTGTACTACACGCTCGATGGCGAGCGCGCCGAGATCGGCAAGGTGAAACAGAACGAACGCTTCGCGGTCGTACTGAAGATCACGGAAGGCCAGCCGAGCTTCGGCCGCATCATCGTGTCGGACTACCTGCCGGCGGGCTTCGAGATCGACAATCCGCGACTGGTGTCGTCCGGTGACACCGGCACGCTCTCGTGGATCGAAGACGCCAAGGACCCGACGCACTCGGAGTTCCGCGATGACCGCTTCACTGCGGCGTTCGACCGCGCGAGCGGCGACAAGGCGGTGTTCACCGTCGCCTACGTGGTGCGCGCGGTGTCGCCCGGCAAATACGTCCTGCCACAGGCTTATGTCGAGGACATGTATCGCCCCGATCGCTTCGGCCGTACCGGCGTGGGCACGGTGGAGATCGAGGCGGCGAAGTGAGCGATACGCCATCGAGATGGGGGCGGCGCATTCGCGTCGCCGCCCCGGTTGCTGCCGTCGGTGCGCTACTGACGATTGGCGGCGGTGCAGCTTGGATCCAATCCCTCGGCCCCGCGCCGCTCGGCGAAAGCATCGAGTTCTCCACCGTCGTGGTCGACCGCAACGGACAATTGCTGCGCCCGTACGCCACACCGGACGGACGCTGGCGGCTGCCGGCGACCGTAAAGGACGTCGATCCGCGCTACCTCGACCTGCTGATCGCCTATGAAGACAAGCGCTTCTGGTCGCATCACGGCGTTGATCCGCTCGCTGTCACGCGTGCGGCGTTTCAGCTCCTCACGCACGGCCGCATCGTGTCGGGGGGCTCGACCATCACGATGCAGGTTGCGCGGCTGCTCGAACCGCGCACCGACCGCACGTTCCTCGCCAAGCTGCGCCAGGCGGTGCGCGCGTTCGAACTGGAGCGCGCTCTATCCAAGAACGACATCCTGACGCTCTATCTCGGCCTCGCGCCCTATGGCGGCAATCTTGAAGGCGTGCGCGCTGCATCGCTCGCGTATTTCGGCAAGGAGCCGAAGCGGCTGACGCTCGGCGAAGCCGCGACGCTAGTCGCGGTGCCGCAGTCGCCCGAAGCGCGCCGCCCGGACCGCTCGGCGGAAATCGCACGGCGTGCGCGCGACCGCGTGCTCGATCGTGTGGCGCAGGGCGGCAAAATCCCGCTCGACGAAATCAAGCTGGCGCAGGCCGAAACGTCGCCCTCGATGCGCAAAGCGATGCCGATGCTCGCGCCGCATGCCGCCGATCAAGCGATCGCCGCAGCCGGCGGCCGCAAGGTGATCGCACTCACGCTCGATGCGAACATCCAGAAGCCGCTGGAGGAGCTTGCGCGCGAACGCGCCCGCACGCTCGGGCCGGATATGTCGGTCGCCATCATGGCAGTCGACAATGCGACCGGCGAAGTGCTGGCCCGGGTCGCCGGCGCGGACTATTTCGACGAACGCCGCGCCGGTCAGGTCGACATGACGCAGGCGGTGCGCTCGCCCGGCTCGACGCTCAAGCCCTTCATCTACGGCCTCGCGTTCGAGGACGGGCTGATCCATCCCGAAACGCTGATCGAGGATCGGCCGATCCGCTACGGCTCCTACGCGCCGGAGAACTTCGACCTGACCTTCCAGGGCACGGTACCGGTGCGCAAGGCGCTGCAATTGTCGCTCAACGTGCCGGCGGTCGTGCTGCTCAATTCGGTCGGTGCGAGCCGGTTGACCGCGCGACTTGCCGACGCCGGTGGTCATCTCATTCTGCCGAAGGGCGAAGCGCCGGGACTCGCGATGGGGCTCGGCGGCGTCGGCGTGACGCTCAGCGATCTCACGATGCTTTACACAGGCTTGGCACGCGGCGGGAACACCGTCGCGCTGACCGAGCGCCGCGATGCGATCGAAGCGCCGGCGCAGCGGCGGCTGATCGATTCGGTCGCCGCCTGGTACATTGGCAACGTGCTGATCGGCGCACCGCCGCCGGAAAATGCGGTCGGCGGCCGCGTCGCGTTCAAGACTGGCACCAGCTACGGCTACCGCGATGCATGGTCGGTCGGCTTCGACGGCAGGCGCACCATCGGCGTGTGGGTCGGGCGGCCGGATGGCGCGCCGGTTCCCGGAATCATTGGTCGCACGACCGCCGCGCCGATCCTGTTTGATGCGTTCGCGCGCCTGCCAGGCGTGCTGACACCGCTCGCCAAGGCGCCGAAGGGCGTGATTGCCGGGCCCAATAACCGACTGCCGCTGCCGTTGCAGCGGTTCCGTCCGAACACGCTGGTCGGCGGCAATGACAGCGCGCCGCGCATCACCTTCCCGCCAAACGGCGCGCGGCTCGAACGGGCCGAGGCAGGCGCCGACATGGCGTTGAAAATCTCGGGAGGTGTCCAGCCGCTGACCCTGCTGGTCAACGGCGTGCCGAAAAACGCGGCGGGGAGCCACCGCACACTGTTCTTTACGCCCGAAGGTCCCGGCTTCGCGCGGCTCACCGTGATGGACGCACGCGGCGTCGCCGACAGCGTCGTGGTCCGCATCGAATAACGGTTTTTGCCAGCAATTCTAGCGCGTTAGGCCGCCTTTGCGAGTTGCGGGATTTGCTACTAGTGTCCGCCCCGATTTGCACGGACGGGACATGATCGCGCGGCTCGCGCCAGTATCGATTAGACGGGACGTCGGCGCGCTGCTCTCCTTCGCGACGCAGACGCGCGCGCACGCGCTTGCGATCCTTGTCCTGATTTCGCTGATATCTTTTCTGCCAGGGTTCTTCAACATTCCACCGGTCGATCGCGACGAGGCGCGGTTTGCGCAGGCGACGCGCCAGATGATCGAAAGCGGCGACTACGTCGACATCCGCTTTCAGGATGAGGTTCGTTACAAAAAGCCGGTCGGCATCTACTGGCTTCAGGCCGCTGTCGTGAACGCAGCCGACGCCGTGGGAATCTCGAACGCGCACACGACAATCTGGCTTTATCGCATTCCCTCGCTCATGGGAGCGATCGGAGCGGTTCTTCTGACATATTGGGCGGCGCTTGCGTTCATCCCGGCACGCGGAGCGTTTCTGGCCGGTCTGATGATGGCGACGTGCATCCTGCTCGGTGTTGAGGCGCGTCTCGCCAAGACCGATGCCATGCTGCTTGCGTGCTGCACCGCCGCGATGGGTGTCATGGCCCGCGCGTATCTCACGCAATCCACCGGACGCGATGTTCCATGGGCTCACGCACTGGTTCTGTGGACCGCGATTGCAGGTGGAATTCTGCTGAAGGGCCCGCTGATCCTGATGGTGTTGGGACTGGCGGCGCTCGCACTCGCGGTGGCCGACCGCTCGGCGCGTTGGCTGATGCGGCTGCGCCCGCTCGTTGGCGTGCTCTGGGTGCTGCTGCTGGTACTGCCGTGGTTCGTCGCGATCATGGGGCGCGCCGGCGAGACGTTCCTGCAGGATTCGATCGGACAGGATCTGCTGGGCAAGATCCTCCACGGACAGGAGACGCACGGCGCGCCGCCCGGATACTACGCGGCGCTGTTCTGGCTCACCTTCTGGCCGGCCGCACCGCTGGCAGCGGTCGCGCTGCCCGCGGTGTGGCGGCAGCGGCGCGACATGGCCGTTCGCTTCCTGCTTGCCTGGATCGTTCCGTGCTGGATCGTATTCGAACTGGTGATGACAAAGCTGCCGCACTACGTGCTGCCGCTTTATCCGGCGATTGCGATCCTGATCGCGCGCTCGATCGGCCGGCGCGATCTGTCCGACAATCCGCACCTCGTGCGTGTCAACGTCATGTGGCCGATCCTGACCGCCGTGCTGCCGGCGCTTGGTATCGGGCTCCTGCTGTACCTGCGCGCGCAGTTTGGCTGGCTTGCCTGGCCCGCCGCCGGTATTGGCGCGATCCTCGGCTTCTACGCATGGCGCCTTTACGATGTGGAGGGAGCGGAGCGCTCATTCCTGCGCGCCGCGTTCGGCGGCGTCTGTGTCACCGCGGCTGTCCTCGGCGTCGCGGTGCCGTTGATGCGGCCGATCTTTCCGAGCGTTACGCTGGCCGAACTGGTCAGCAATGAGGATTGCCGCAATCCTCTGATCGCCTCGGCAGGCTTTCATGAGCCGAGCCTTGTCTTTCTCCTTGGCACCCGCACGCGCCTCGTCGATGGGTCGGGTGCTGCCGAAATCCTGCGCGGCGGAGCGTGCCGGTACGCGATCATCGAGTCGCGGCAGGAACGCGCCTTCGCGCAGCGCGCCGACCTGATCGGGTTGCGTTACAGCCTTCGCGGCAAGATCGATTACGCCTTCAACTTCAATGGCGGACGGCAAATCTCCTTAGCGATCTATCGCACGGAGCCGGAGCGGTGACGGCGAGCCTGCTCGGGAAGGCGAATGCGCCGGAAACCGGCCTGCGCCGCATCGTCGGCAATCTCTTCGCTTGGTTCGCGTTGCTCGTGCGCCGGCCGCAACTCCCGGATGCGCGCCTGCTGCCCGCATGGCGAAGGCTGACGATCAGTGTGCTCGTGGCCGCGCTGCTGATCGGCGGCGCGATGTTGATGCTTGATGCGCGCGGTATGGCGTTTGCCGCATCGTTGCCGATGTGGGTGGTGAATACCTTCAATGAGCTGACCGATTTCGGGAAGTCGCAATGGTTCCTGATCCCGATCGGTATCGTCGTCGTCCTGGCGGCGGTCCTTGCAACGCCCGCCGCGGGACGGGTCGCCAACCTCGTGCTCACCAGCCTGATCGTACGGCTGAGCTATGTGTTCGTCGCGATTGCATTGCCGGGTTTGCTCGTCACCATCGTGAAGCGGCTGATCGGACGTGTACGGCCGTCGGATCTCGGACCCTTCGCCTACGTGCCTTTTTCCTGGAAGCCTGCATTCGCCTCCATGCCATCCGGCCACGCGACCACCGCAGCCGCGGCCGCCGTTGCGATCGGGTTGGTCTGGCCAAAGGCGCGCTTGCCGATGGCGATCTACGCGGCGCTGATTTTCGCGAGCCGCATCATCATCCAGGCGCATTTCGTCAGCGACGTGACCGCCGGCGCCTTTGTGGGCGGTTTCGGCGCGATTTTGGTGCGCAACTGGTTCGCGGCGCGCGGACTTGCTTTCGTCCCTGATCGAGCAGGCGCAGTGGAAGCGATGCCGGGGCCTTCCTGGTGGCGCCTCAAGACGGTTGCGCGCCGCTTGCTCGGCCAATAAACCGGCGCCGATGCCTGACACGAATTCCGCGCAAGCGACGCCCGCCGTCTCGGTGGTGGTTCCGGTGCGCAACGAAGCCGACAATGTGCGTCTGCTCACTGACGAGATCGCGGCTGCGTTGAGCGGTCGCTGGAGCTTTGAGCTGATCTACGTCAATGACGGCTCCATCGACTCGACAGAGGCCGCGCTGATTGCCCTCAAGGCCGAACGCCCCTGGCTTCGCCAGATCCGGCACGCGATGTCGTGCGGCCAATCGGCGGCGGTGCGCAGCGGCGTTGCCGCCGCGCGCGCGCCGATCGTCGCGACCATTGATGGGGACGGACAGAACGATCCGTCGTTCATCCCGGCGCTGGTCCACGCCTTCGAGCACGGCGGCGCGCGTGTCGGGCTGGTTGCCGGTCAGCGTGTCGGACGTCACGGCGCTTACAAGAAATTCCAGTCGCGCATCGCCAATGGCGTGCGCGGCGCGATCCTGCGCGACGGCACCCGCAACTCCGGCTGCGGCCTGAAGGTGTTCCGCCGCGACGCCTTTCTCGCGCTGCCCTATTTCGACGGGCTGCATCGCTTCCTGCCCGCGCTGTTTCGTCGCGATGGCTACACCATCGCCTATGTCGATGTGATCGACCGCCCGCGCCACGCCGGCAAATCGAACTACGGCATGTGGGACCGGCTCTGGATCGGCATTCTGGATTTGTTCGGCGTGTGGTGGCTGATCCGCCGCCGCAAGCGCGTGCCACAGGTTTCGGAGGTCTGAATGCTCGACGCTCTGTCGAACTATCTGCATGACGTGTTCGTCGTGCAGTTCGATGCCTGGGTGGTGCTCGGCTTCGTCGCGCAGGCTCTGTTCTCTGCGCGCTTCCTGGTTCAGTGGATCGCATCCGAGCGGGCAGGGCGCAGCGTTGTCCCGACCGCATTCTGGGTATTCTCGATTGGCGGCGGCGTGCTGCTTCTCGCTTATTCGCTCTACCGAAAGGACCCGGTCTTCATCGCAGGGCAAGGGCTCGGCTTGTTCATCTATATGCGCAACCTCTATTTCGTGCTGCGCGAGCGGGGTCAGGCCGCCGCCTGATGCATTGCGGCGAAGCCGCGCTCCAGATCCGCGGTGAGATCGCCGATATCTTCCAGTCCGATGTGAAAGCGGATGGTCGGGCCTTCCGGCTCCCACTTGGTCGCGGTGCGGAACGCCGCGCAATCGAACGGGATCGCGAGGCTCTCGAAGCCGCCCCATGAGGCGCCGATCCCGAACAGGGTCAGCGCATTGATGAACGCGTGTGCCGCCTTGTCCGGCATCGGCTTGAGCACGATGCTGAACAGGCCGGACGCGCCGGAAAAATCGCGCTTCCAGATCGCATGCCCCGGATCGGTCTCTAATCCCGGATGCAGCACGCGGGCGACCTCGGGGCGTGCCGCAAACCATCTCGCGATGGTCAATGCGGATTGCTGGTGATGCGTCAGCCTAACCTTCATGCTGCGCAATCCGCGCAGCGCCAGGAACACGTCCTCCGGTCCGGCGCAAAAGGCCGTGCTGTCGAAGGTCGCGCGCAAGTCTTTCCAGCAGCGTTCGTTCGCCGAGACCATGCCGAGCAGAAGGTCGGACGAGCCGCTGCAATATTTCGTGCCGGCTTCGATCGCGATATCGGCGCCGCGCACATGCGGCGGGAAGAACAGCGGCGTCGCCCAGGTATTGTCCATCAGTACGATTGCGTCGCGCGAATGCGCCACGTCAGCGATCGCCGGAATGTCCTGCATTTCGAACGACAGCGAGCCCGGCGCTTCGGTGAACACCGCGCGCGTATTCGGCTTGAACAGGTTCACGATATCGGCGCCGAGCAGGGGGTCGTAATAGGTTGTTTCGACACTGAACTTCTTCATGATGGTGTCGCAGAAATTCCGCGTCGGCCGGTAAACCGAATCCGGGACCAGCAGATGGTCGCCGGCCTTCATGCAGGCGAACAGCGCAATCGAGATCGCAGCCAGACCGGACGGCACCAGCACGGTTCCGGCCGCGCCGGACAGTTCGGTCCAGGCGACCTCCAGCGAGTTGGTGGTTGGCGTGCCCTTGGTGCCGTAGGTGAATTTCGCGTCGCGTTTGAGGAATTTCTCGACATTCGGATAGAGAACGGTCGAGCCGCGATAAATCGGCGTGTTCACGAAGCCATACTGGTCCGCCGGTACGCGGCCGGCGGTGACAAGATGTGTCGCTGGCTGCAGCGGCTTTTCAACTCCGCCGCCACCGTTTCCGTTCTCAGGCCTGCGGCTCATGCAAAGGTCTCCTAGGCTGCGGCATTTACCGCGTCAACGCGCCCAATCGTCAACCCCTTGACCTTGTTGGGCGATAGTTCTGAGATACGGACTTCGGGGCGGCGCGGCTCCTCGCGACGGCTGTCCAGATAATGAAAATCACCTCTAGCTCGGAGAATGTTGTGTCATGAAACGTGCCGTCACCACTCTCGCCCTTGCGGCCGCGGTGGCATTTGCCGCCTCGGCGGCATCCGCCCAGACGCTCAATTCGATTAAGTCGCGCGGTATGCTCAACTGCGGGGCGAACGGTTCACTTGGCGGCTTCGGGCTGCCCGACGCGCAGGGCAACTGGACCGGCCTCGATGTCGATTTCTGCCGCGCGGTCGCCGCCTCGATCTTCGGCGATCCGAGCAAGGTCAAGTTCGTCGCGCTCACCGCGAAGGATCGTTTCACCGCGCTGCAGTCCGGTGATGTGGATTTGCTGGTGCGCAACACCACCTGGACCTCCTCGCGCGATACCTCGCTCGGCCTGAACTTCACCGGCGTCAATTACTACGACGGTCAGGGCTTCATGGTGCGCAAGGCGTTGAAGGTGAATTCGGCGCTTGAACTCAACGACGCGGCGGTGTGCGTGCAGCAGGGCACGACGACCGAGCTCAATCTCGCGGACTATTTCCGCGCCAACAAGATGAAGCTCAAGACCGTCACTTTCGCGACCGCCGACGAGGCGATCAAGGCCTACGACAGCGGTCGCTGCGATGCCTTCACGACCGATGCCTCGGGCCTCTACGCCGAGCGCCTGCGCCTTGCGAAGTCGGACGATCACATCGTGCTGCCGGAAATCATCTCCAAGGAGCCGTTGGGACCGTCCGTGCGTCACGGCGACGATCAGTGGTTCGACATCGTGAAGTGGGTCCATTTCGCGATGCTCAACGCCGAGGAAGTCGGCATCACCAAGGACAACGTCGAGGAGCAGATGAAGTCTGTGAACCCGGACGTGAAGCGGCTGCTCGGAACCGAGGGCAATTACGGCGAACAGCTCGGCCTTACCAAGGACTGGGCCTATCGCATCATCAAGAACGTCGGAAACTACGGCGAGATCTTCGAGAAGAACGTCGGCCAAGGCTCGCCGCTCAAGATCGCACGCGGCCTGAACAATCTGTGGACCAAGGGCGGCCTTCAATACGCCCCGCCGGTCCGCTGAGCTGAATTTGTGAGAAATCGGGCCGGGTGGCATGCCACCCGGCCTTTTTTGTCACAATGCTTGCATGTGGTGAAAACGTAGGATGAAATGACAGTACCGAAGTGGGCGGACGCCGGTTGAGCGTTTCGGGGAATTGGTAATGAGCATTGCGCAGGACAGTGGCCCGCCCAAAGTCTCACTTCTCTACGATCCCAAGGTCCGCAGTATTGGCTACCAGGTCCTGCTCTGCGCAGTCATCGTTTTCCTGGCGTATTCGGCGGTGCGGAATGCTGCCGACAACCTCGAGCGCGCGCATATCGCCTCCGGGTTCGGCTTCTGGAACCAGACTTCCGGCTTCGATATCAGCCAGACGCTGATCAGCTACTCGGCGCAGAGTGGTACTTACGGGCGCGCCTTCTGGATCGGCCTGCTCAATACACTGCTGGTTGCTGCGATCGGCATCGTGTTCGCCACGATCGTCGGATTCCTGGTGGGCATCGCGCGGCTTTCCAAGAATTTTCTTTTGGCCCGGCTTTCGGCTGGCTACGTCGAGCTAATCCGCAACGTCCCGCTGCTTTTGCAATTGCTGTTCTGGTACAACGCTGTGCTCAAGGCGCTCCCCGACTTGCGCGACAGCTGGTCGATCGGCAGCGTCTTTTTGAACAATCGCGGGTTCTTCGCGCCCTATCCGATCTTTGATCCCGGCATCGAGTTTGTGACTGGCGCCTTCGTGGTCGGCATTGTTGGCGCGATCGCATACGCGCGCTGGGCAAAAAAGAAGCAGGAACGCACCGGCCAGCAATCGCCGGTCGCGCTGGTCGCGCTTGGCCTGATCATCGGACTGCCGATTATCGCGTTCTTCGCCGCCGGCATGCCCGCGACGCTCGAATATCCCGAGAAGGGGCGTTTCAATATCCGCGGCGGGATGGAAATCCTGCCGGAATTCGTCGCGCTGCTGATCGGCCTTGTGCTCTACACCGGCGCCTTCATCGCCGAGGTCGTGCGCGCGGGCATCATGGCGGTTTCCAAGGGGCAGACCGAGGCGGCGGGCGCACTCGGTTTGCGCACTGGCTCGACGCTGAAACTGGTGGTCATCCCGCAGGCGATGCGCGTCATCATACCGCCGCTCACCAACCAGTATCTCAATCTGACCAAGAACTCCTCGCTCGCGGTGTTCGTCGGCTACCCCGATCTCGTGCAGATCTTCACCGGCACGGTGCTCAACCAGACCGGACAGGCCGTTGAAGTCGTGATGATCACGATGGCGGTCTATCTCTCGATCAGCCTCGTCACGTCGATGACGATGAACTGGTACAATTCGCGCATCGCGCTGGTGGAGCGCTGATATGGCAATCGCGACTGAAGACAGCGTGACCGGCGTCGAACATGGATATGTCCGCGCAGCACCGGTCGAGGCCATGCCGGCGCCGGGCGCGACCACCGGTGTCGTCGGATGGATTCGCGCAAACCTGCTGTCCGGCCCCGCCAACATCGGGCTGACGATCTTCAGCGCGCTACTGATCTTCTGGCTGGTGCCTCCGATCATCGAATTCATGTTCACCCATGCGATCTGGACCGGGGCTGATCGCGAGGCTTGCCTGCCGAGCGCGGCCAATCCGGATCCCGGCGCCTGCTGGGCGTTCGTGCGCGAACGCTACTCGTATTTCATCTACGGCTCCTACCCGATCCCCGAGCGGTGGCGGGTGGACATCTTCTTCGTGATGCTGGCGATCGGCATTTTCTGGCTGCTCTGGCTGGAAGCGCCGCGCCGCGACCTCGGGGCGCTCTATTTCTTCGTCGTCGTTCCGATCGTCGCCTACGTCCTGCTCACCGGCTGGCCGCTGATCGGCTTGCGCGCGGTCGATACATCGCTGTGGGGCGGGGTGCTGGTCACAATTGTGGTGTCGTGGGTCGGCATCGTGTTCTCGCTGCCGATCGGGATCCTGCTCGCCCTCGGGCGGCGTTCGACCATGCCGGCGGTGAAGCTGTTTTCCGTCATCTTCATCGAGTTCGTGCGCGGCGTGCCGCTTATCACGGTGCTGTTCATGGCGAGCGTGATGCTGCCGTTGTTCGTGCCGGACGCGTATTCGCCGGACAAGCTGCTGCGCGCACTGATCGGCATCGCGATGTTTGCCTCGGCCTATATGGCGGAGGTGGTGCGCGCCGGCCTGCAGGCGATCCCGAAAGGGCAGTACGAAGGCGCGATGGCAGTGGGGCTCGGTTACTGGCAGATGATGTATCTCATCATTCTGCCGCAAGCGCTGAAGATCACTATCCCGAACATCGTCAACACGTATATCGGGCTGTTCAAGGACACGACGCTGGTCGTGATCGTCGGCATCTTCGACTTCCTGCGCACCATCGAGGTCTCGCGCATCGATCCGAAATGGGCGGCGCCGACCACCAGCGCGACCGGCTACGTGTTCGCCGCGATGTTCTATTTCATCTTCTGCTTCAGCATGTCGCGCTACGCCAAGAGCGTGGAGAAGCGGCTTGCCAAGGGCGACAGACGGTAAAATCAACAGGTGACGGATATGAGTGACGTGGCAGCGGCGACCAAGGCAGACGGCAAGCGCGCCGTCGAGATCACGGGCATGCACAAATGGTACGGCGAGTTCCACGTGCTGCGCGACATCAATCTCGCGGTCGAGCGTGGCGAACGCATCGTGATCTGCGGGCCGTCCGGCTCAGGCAAGTCGACGATGATCCGTTGCATCAACCGCCTGGAGGAACACCAGCAGGGCCGCATCGTGGTGGACGGAATCGAGTTAACCGGTGACCTGAAGAAGATCGACGAGATCAGGCGCGAAGTCGGCATGTGCTTCCAGCACTTCAACTTGTTCCCGCATCTCACCATCATGGAGAACTGCACTCTGGCGCCGATCTGGGTGCGCAAGATGCCGAAGAAAGAGGCCGAGGAGGTGGCGATGCACTTCCTCACCAAGGTGAAGATCCCCGAACAGGCGAACAAATACCCGGGCCAGCTTTCAGGCGGGCAGCAACAACGTGTCGCGATCGCGCGCGCGCTCTGCATGAAGCCCAAGATCATGCTGTTCGACGAGCCGACCTCGGCGCTTGATCCCGAAATGGTCAAGGAAGTGCTCGACACCATGGTGCAGCTTGCTCAGGAGGGCATGACCATGTTGTGCGTCACCCACGAAATGGGCTTCGCCCGCCAGGTCGCAAACCGCGTGATCTTTATGGATGCCGGCCAGATCGTTGAGATGAACGAGCCGAACGAGTTCTTTTCGCATCCACAGCACGAGCGAACGAAGCTGTTCCTGAGCCAGATCCTGCACTAACTGCTGAGCCGCGAACGCGGGAAAGTGCCGCAGGGGCGGGCGCGATGCCTTTGCGGTCTTAATCTAACATGTTACCACGTTGGTCATGTCGCCGGCGCATAGGCCGTCGATCTCGACCGCGAACCAAAACACATAAGACGGGAGGAAGAGGGATGTACCGATTTTTGCTCGGAGCAGTCGCAGCCTGCGCCTTGTTGGCGGCAGGCCCTGCCTCCGCTCAGCAGAAGACCATCACGGTGTGGTGGGGCAAGGGCTTCTACAAAGCCGAGGACGACGCGCTTCTCGACGTGATCAAGAAGTTCGAGGCGAAGACCGGCATCAAGGTCGAACTGTCGCAATACGCCATCCAGGACATGATCCCGAAGACCGTGGCGGCGCTCGATTCCGGGACGGTGCCGGATGTTGCTTATTCCGACACCTACGACGTGCAGGCTGGCGGCAAATGGGCCGCGGAAGGCAAGCTCGAGGACCTTTCGGACATTCTTCTGCCGATCAAGGATCGATTTGCACCGGCGACGCTTGAGACCGCATTTCTCTACAACGAGCAGACCAAAAAGAAGGGCTACTACGGCTTCCCGCTGAAGCAGCAGAGCATGCACGTCCAGATCTGGAAGGACCTGCTCGAGAAGTCCGGCTTCAAAGTCGATGATATTCCGAAAGACTGGAAGGGTTACTGGTCGTTCTGGTGCGACAAGGTGCAGCCGGCGTTCCGCAAGGCGACCGGCACGCGCGGTTTCGGCATCGGGCAGCCGATGGGCGTGGAGTCCACGGACTCGCTCCAGTCGTTCTACACCTTCATGGACGCCTACAACATTCACCTCGTCGACGATAACGGCAAGCTGACGATCGACGACAACACCAAGGCCGCGCTGGTCAACGCGCTGCGCGATTACACCGACGTCTACACGAAGGGCTGCACGCCGCCGTCATCCACGACCTGGAAGGATCCGGACAATAACGTCGCCTTCCATAACAAGACGACCGTGATGACACACAACTTCACGATCTCGATCGCGGCGAAGTGGTATGAGGATTCAAACAATCCGGCGCTGACGGATGAGCAGCGTGCGGCGGGCAAAAAGGCCTATGAGGAAGACATCATCACGGCGTCTTTCCCGAACAAGCCGGACGGCCAGCCGATCAAGTATCGCTCCGACGTGAAGACCGGCGTGATCTTCACCGCGGCGAAGAACAAGGCCGAGGGCAAGCAGTTCGTGTCATTCCTGCTGCAGGAAGAGAACATCCGGCCCTACATCGAGGGTGCGCTCGGACGCTGGTTCCCCGTGATGGCCGAAAGCCAGAAGAGCGCGTTCTGGCAGTCCGATCGTCACCGCAAGGCGGTCTACACCCAGTTCACGGGCGGCACGCAACCGTTCGACTTCACCAAGAACTACAAGTTCACGATCCTCAACAATGAGAACGTCTGGGCCAAGGCGATGAACCGGGTCGTGAGCGAGAAGGTCCCGGTCGAGAAGGCCGTGGACGAACTGATCGCGCGCATCAAGGAAGTCGCGGGCTGACGATAATGCGTGCCGGCCGCAACAGCGGCCGGCATCCGCCCCGGCCATCGGCCGAGCGGACTTGCCGCGTTTTCGTTAGGATCGCGGCAAGGATGCGGTGAGGAACGCCATGGCGACGATGACCCTGACCGGCAACGAAGCGGTCCCGCGCGGGCCCGCATCGTCGTGGCTGACCCCCACCCAAGTGTGGGGCCTTCTGCTCGTCGCCCCGTATCTGCTCGTGTTTTGCGCCTTCGTCCTCTATCCGGTCGCCTACGGTTTCTGGCTCGCGCGTAGTCCGGCGAGCTATGTGGCGCTCTACAACGATCCGATCTTCGCGCGCGCTGCCGTCAATACGCTGATCTTCCTGGTGATCGGCATCAACATCAAAATGGTCGTCGCGCTGTTCCTGTCGGGGTTCTTCACCGCCGATCGGTGGTGGATCCGCTGGCTCTCCGTGTTGTTCATCCTGCCGTGGGCGGTGCCGTCGATCCCGACCATCCTGTCGATCCGGTTCATGCTCAATCCCGAATGGGGCATGATCAACCAGCTCATTTTCAAGTTCACGCTGGACGACGGACCGAACTGGCTGAACGAGCCCTCGATCGCGCTCACGATGGCGATTGCTGTGCACATCTGGAAATCGCTGCCGTTCTGGACGCTGATCCTGGTGACGGGGCGGCTCGCGATCGCGCAAGACCTCTACGAGGCAGCGGACGTCGACGGCGCGAGCGGTTGGCAGCGTTTCCGCTTTATCACCTGGCCGTCGATGCAGACGCTGTATCTCACTTGCACGCTGCTCTCGATGATCTGGACGCTGGGTGACTTCAACAGCGTCTATCTGCTGACCGGCGGCGGGCCGGCCGATCTGACGCACGTGCTCTCGACACTCGGCATCCGCTATCTGCGGCTCGACCAGCTCAATCTCTCGATGGCGTCGATCGTGTGCGCGCTGCCGCTGGTGCTGCCGCTTGTGTATTTCATGATGAAGCGGCTGTCGCGATGAGGATCCCCACGCTGCGCGAAGCCGGCACCGAGGCGAAGCTCCTGCTTGTTGCCATACCGGTGTTCATCTGGACGATGCTGCCGCTTTACCACATGTTCCTGTTCGCGATCTCGCCCAAGGAGGACGCGTTCAGCGGCAAGCTCTGGCCGGATCATCCGACGCTGCGCAACTTCAGCATCGTGTTTCATCAGCAGCACTATTACCTGCGCGACTTTTACATCCAGTTCTGGAATTCGACGGTCATTGCGCTCGCGGTCGGTGTGTTGACGCTGTTCATCGCAACGGCCGCGGCGTTCGCGATCTCACGCCTGCGGGTGAGGGGCGGACGTCTTATCCTCAATCTCGCGCTCTTTACCTACTTCATCCCGGCCGCGTTCCTCGCCGTGCCCGATGTACCGCACGATGGGCATCTACGGCCTTCTCAACAATCACTGGTCGCTGATCCTCGCGATGGTAACGATCGCGTCGCCTTACGCGATCTGGGTGCTGAAACAGGCGTCGGACAAGTTGCCGGTCGAGCTCGACGAGGCGGCACTGGTTGATGGCGCGACGACGCTTCAGCTGTTCCGGCTGGTCTATGTGCCGCTGATGATGCCTTCGCTGGTCGCGGTCGGCACCTACGCGATCCTGCTCGCCTGGAACGAGTACCTCTACGCGTTCCTGCTGCTCTCCAAAGACGTCGAGCTGACGCTGCCCGTGGCGCTTGGCAATTTCCTCGCTGCCGATGACAGTCCCTGGGAATTGCTGATGACCACCGGTGTCATCTACGCGCTGCCGCCGGCCGCGATTTATTACGTCTTCCGCCGCTATATGGTGTCGGGTCTGACTGCCGGTGCCGTGAAGAGCTGACGGCGTCATCGATACGGCGCAGTTTATCGAAACGATGCGGCTGAAGCCGAAAAGGTCGCCGGATTGTCAGGGCGTGCCGGTGACCACCGGTGTCTCGGGGCGCGCGCCCCATTCGGACCACGAGCCGTCATAGAGCGCCTTCGGCTCCTTGCCGAGCGCATCGAGCGCGAGCCACAGGACCGCGGCGGTCACACCAGAGCCGCAGCTTGTGATCGTCGGCTGGTTCAGGTCCACCTTTCCGGCCGCGAAGGCCGCTGCGAGCGCCTCGGGCGAGGCGAGGCGGCCGTTCTGCACCACAGAAGTCGTAGGGACGCTGAACGCGCCCGGCATGTGTCCGCCGCGCAGCCCCGGCCGCGGCTCGGGTGCTTCGCCGCGGAAGCGGTCGGCAGGACGCGCATCGACGACCTGCGCACTCTTGTCGAGCAATACCTTCTGCACGTCGTCGATCGAGGCGACCATCGCGCGGTTGAGTGTCGCGGTGAAGGTCTTGGCGGCGGGCTTTGCCGGTCCTGCTTCGACAGGTCGGCCCTCGGACTTCCACTTCGGCAGACCGCCATCGAGAATGAACACATTTTTGGCGCCGAACACCCGGAACGTCCACCACACGCGCGGCGAACCACCGAGCCCGGTGCCGTCATAAACCACGACGGTCATGCCGTCGCCGATGCCGATCTTGCCGACGGCCGCGGCGAAATCGTCCGCGCTTGGCAGCATGTGCGGCAGATCCGTCGAATGGTCGGCAACCGCGTCGATGTCGAAGCGCACCGCGCCCGGAATGTGCGCCACCTCGAATTCTGCATTCGCGTCGCGCTTGAGCGCCGGGAGATAGAACGATCCGTCAACGATGGCGACACCCGGATCGTTCAGGTGCGATGCGAGCCAGTCGGTCGATACCAGCCAGCGGCTGGCAAGTTTCTCTTCGGCCATTTCAAAACCTCAAAAGGATCAGGCGAACGAAATCCGCACGCGGCGGTTCTGCTTGCCCTTTTTCTCGATTTGCGTCACGCGGATCGCGCCGATCTCGCCGGTGTGACGCACATGCGTGCCACCGCAGGGCTGCAGGTCGAAGCCGACGATCTCGATGAGCCGCACCTTGCCGGTGCCGATCGGCGGCTTCACGGACATCGTTTTGACGAGGCCGGGATTTGCCTCGAGTTCCGCGTCGGTGATCCAGCGCGATTTGACCTCGGCGTCGGCCTTGATCATCTCGTTCACTTTCGCGGTGATCTCGTCCTTGTCGAGCCCCGCTTCCGGAATGTCGAAATCGAGCCTGCTGTCGTCCTCGTTCACGGCGCCGCCCGTCACGGGATAAGGCAGCACCGCCGAGAGCAGGTGCAGCGCCGTGTGCATGCGCATGCGCCGGTAGCGCGGGCCCCAGTCGAGCTTCAAGGTCACGGTATCGCCGGGCGCAGGGCGCTCGCTCACGCCCTCAGCCAGCACATGCGCGATCTCGGTCTTGAGTTGATCGTTATAGACCGCGGTCGCGAGCGGAAATTCGCCGGCCGGGGTCATCACCACACCGCTGTCCCCGGGCTGCCCTCCGGAGGTCGCATAGAAGCAGGTGCGATCGACCACGATGCCGCCCTTCTCGGTCAGGCCCAGCACGGTCGCGGGCGTCGAGGTCAGGTAGGAGTCTTCGCGAAACAGGCAGTCGGTGGCCATGCGCTCTCTCTTACACGAACGGCGGCTTGTGTGTGGATTTCCGTTCCAGCCAGGCCGGCACAGGCAGCTTCTTCGCGCGCAGAAAGTCCGGATTGTACAGCTTGGACTGATAGCGCGTGCCGCTGTCGCACAGCAGCGTCACGATGGTTTTGCCGGGCCCAAGATCCTTCGCGAGCCGAACCGCGCCCGCGATGTTGATCGCCGACGAGCCGCCGAGACACAGGCCCTCATGTTCGAGCAAATCGAAGATATAGGGCACGGCTTCCTCGTCCGGGATCAGGTAAGCATTGTCCACCCGGATGTCCTCGATGATCGGCGTCACACGGCCGAGCCCGATGCCTTCGGTGATCGAGCCACCTTCGCTGGGCTTGGCTTCGCCGTGCGCGAACAGATTGTACATCGCAGCGCCGCGCGGGT
The DNA here is from genome assembly GCA_963757565.1 of uncultured Alphaproteobacteria bacterium. Taxonomy (GTDB): domain Bacteria; phylum Pseudomonadota; class Alphaproteobacteria; order Rhizobiales; family Xanthobacteraceae; genus PALSA-894. The sequence goes on along the minus strand of CAVWSB010000011.1, from coordinate 1,693,271 downwards.
CGGCGCAGCCGATCACGATGTCCTTCTTCATCTCGCGCAGAAACGTGGATGTGCCGGCGAGTGTGCCTCCGGTGCCAACGCAGGCCACGAACGCGTCGACCTTGCCGTCGGTCTGCTGCCAGATTTCCGGGCCGGTCGAGGTATAGTGCGCGAGGCGGTTGTCCAGGTTGTTCCACTGATCGGCGAAGATCACACCGTTCGGCTCGGTCTTCTTCAACTCTTCGGCGAGACGGCGACCGACGTGCTGATAGTTGTTCGGATTGCTGTAGGGGACCGCCGGCACCTCGACCAACTCGGCGCCGCACAGCCGCAGCATGTCCTTCTTCTCCTGGCTCTGCGTCTCCGGGATCACGATCAGCGTGCGGTAGCCGCGTGCGTTGGCAACCAGTGCAAGCCCGATGCCGGTGTTGCCCGCGGTGCTTTCGACTACGAGGCCGCCCGGCTTGATGTCGCCGCGCTTCTCCGCTTGCAGGATCATCTCGCGCCCGGCGCGGTCCTTCACCGATTGCCCGGGGTTCATGAACTCGGCCTTGCCCAGAACGGTGCAGCCGCTCTCCTCCGACACGCGACGGAGCTTGATCAGCGGCGTGTTTCCGATGGCTTCGACGATGCCGTCGCGAATTTGCATGAGACAATCCGGAAGTGGAGACGAGCGGACCCTAGAGGAGGGGCTTTGGCCGAACAAGGCGCGCTTTGGCATGTAGGCATCGCGCGAACGGTGGAAAGGCCGTAAGGAAAGAATGATTTTCCCCGAAATGGAGAAGCGCGACACGAATGTTGTTCGCAGTCCTCAAGGTGACGCCATCCCGTACCTGCCTCTTGCAATTTTACAATTTTGGCGCGCTGCCCGAATTGGCGCGACTTGCAGCCGAATGAAGCCTTGATTGCGCCGGAACTCCGCCGGTTCCACTCCCCACAGGTGCCGCAGAGGAAGAACAGGTTCTCCGCCCAAGGGCGCTTCGGGAGGAGACCTTCATGCATCGCAGTGCCTTCACCACGCTGGCGGCTTCGTCGCTGGCATTCCTGATCGTCGGCCATCCGGCCCGCGCGGACGCGTATCGCGTCTCCGGGCCGGTCACCCATGAGAACCTCGCGATCTATCTGATCCACGGCCAGTCCGCCGCCGGGCCAGTGCCGCTCACGCTCGACGAGGCACTCGCCAAGGGCGCGGTGAAAGTGCACGAAACCGGCACCGTCAACGCATTGCAGATCGAAAACCTCGGCAAGGACGAGGTGTTCGTGCAGGCTGGCGACATCGTCAAAGGCGGCCAGCAGGATCGCGTGCTGAGCGTGAGCCTCATGCTTCCGCCGAAGTCCGGCCGGCTGTCGATTGCAGCCTTCTGCGTCGAGCAGAGTCGCTGGTCCGCGCGTGGCAAGGAAGACATGAAGACCTTCGCGACGGCAGCCGCGGTCGTACCCTCGCGTGAAGCGAAGATCGCGATCCGCTCCTCGACGATCGCCAGTGCGGCGGCAGGGGCGCCGCCGACATCATTCGCGGAGCCCGCCGTTGCTCAGATCAATCCGCTGTCGAGTATTTCGCCGCAGGCCCTCGGGGTGCTTCGAGAGGCGGGCCGGGGATCGTCCAACGCGGGTGTGGCGGCGTTCCAGGGCGCGAGCCGCAATCCTCAAGGCGAGGTGTGGGACAAGGTTCGCAGCATTCAGGACCGGCTTTCCTCCAATCTCGGCGCGTCGGTCAGAGCGCCGGCTTCACAGAGCAGCCTCCAGCTTGCGCTTGAGAACGAGAAGCTGAAGGACGCGCAGGACGCTTATCTGAAGGTGCTGCAAGGCGAGGGCGAGAAGATGAGCGATGTCGTCGGCTTTGTGTTCGCCATCAATGGCAAGCTCAACAGCGCGGAGATCTATCCCTCCAACGCGCTATTCCGCAAAATGTGGCCGAAGCTGTTGAAGGCGAGCGTTACAGAGGCGATCGGACACAAAAACGACGACAGCGTGCCCGCGCCGGCGAGCGATCTCGCGCTCGCGTTCATGACGGAGGCCGAGCAGGGCAAGGCGAACGCAACGGCACTGCCGGTCAGTCTCAAGCTCGATGCGCGCGAGGCAGACAAGGCTTTCTACTTCCAGACCCTGCGCGCCGACGGCCGCTGGCTGCATCGCAGCTATCTGGCGAAATAGCGCAGTCGCCCGCCGCGGAACGCCCGCGGTGGGCATCCAAACTCGCCTCCCGGCGGCGCTTATCGCCGCCGATGCCTTCTGCTAAGGGACGCCACTGTACCCTGAGCGAAAGAAGGCCGATGAGCCCCGCACCGTCCGAAGGCAGCCAGTTGCAGCAGGCGCTGGCCTCGCGCCGCTTCGCAATCACCGCCGAAGTCACGCCACCGGTCGCGTGCACGCGGGACGACCTGCTCGCCAAGGCGTTGCCGCTCAAAGGGCTCGCGGATGCCGTCAACGTCACCGATGGGGCAGGGGCGCGCGCGCATCTTGGGGCGCAGGCGGCGGCAACGATTCTGCTTGAGAACGGCGTCGAGCCGGTGCTGCAACTGACCTGCCGCGACCGCAACCGGCTCGCGCTGCAGAGCGACCTGCTTGGCGCGGCGGCGCTCGGCCTGCGCAATCTGCTCGTATTGCGCGGCGACGATCCGACCGCAGGCGATCAGCCGGACGCCAAGCCCGTATTCGACCTCGATTCCGGGGCGCTGATCGAGACAGCGGTTGGCATCCGCGATCGCGGTGAGTTGCCGTCCGGCCGCAAGGTTATCGGCAAGGCGCCGTTCTTCATCGGCGCGGCCGACATGCCGATCGATCCGCCCGCCGGCTGGGTTCCAAAAAGCCTCAAGGCCAAGGTCGCGGCCGGCGCGCAGTTCGCGCAAACACAGTTCTGCATGGATATCGCGGTGGTACGCCGCTACATGGCACGGCTTGCCGAACACGGACTGACCGACCGCATCGCGTTGTTGATCGGTGTCGTGCCACTCAAATCCGGGCGCTCGGCACGCTGGATCAAGGAGCAACTCTACGGCGCGATCATTCCCGACGACATCGTCGAGCGGCTGGAATATTCCGGCGACGCCGCCGCCGAGGGCCGGCAGATCTGCGTCGATTTCATCGAGCAGCTCGCAACCGTGCCGGGTGTTGCCGGCGCGCATGTCATGGCGCCGAACAACGAGGCGGCGATCCCCGACGTGATCGCGCGGGCACGCGCCGTCGTGAAAGACCGCGCCAAGCCGGTTGCGGCAAAACCACGGCGCGCCGGATAGCGCGGCAGCCACTAAGGCTGACCGGCAGGCGCGTCGTCAAACACCGAGCGCAGCGCCGGATTGAGGGCGAACACCGCCGCGCCCCCCGCAGCCGCGATGGCGCCGATCATCAGGAAGAAGTTCGCCTTCTCCATCGTGCTCCAGAAACCGCCGAGCCAACCGCCGAACACATCGCCTGGGAAGGTCGCCGCGAACCACAAGCCCATCATCAGCGAAAGCACCCGCGCCGGCGCAAGCCGCGAGATGAGCGCCAGCCCGACCGGCGCGAGGTGCAACTCCCCAATGGTCACGACGGTGAAATAGCCGACCAGCCACCACGGGCTCGCCTTGGCAGAGGGCCCGAAGTCCACGCCGCCGCCGCCATCACGGCGTTACCGAGTGCGACACAAAAAAATCCGAGCGCGAGCTTCGAAACGGTCGAGAGTTCCGCGCCGATTTGCCGCTCGACCGACCAGAGCTTCACAAGGATCGGCGTGAACACGAAGATCATCAACGGATTGAGCGCGAGAAACCAGGTCGTCGGGATTTCGCCCCGCCAGAAGCCGAGATCGACATTGCGCTCGGTGAAGTCTTCGGCCCAGAGAAGCAGGGTGTTGCCCTGCTGGTCGTAGGTCGCCCAGAAAAATGCCACCAGCGCGAAGACGCAGAGCAACCCCACGATCGCGCGCCGCTCATCGACGGTGAACGGCTTCTTTTCGATGTGCGCGACTTGCCTCCGGTGCAGTTCGTCCTCCGGCAAATAGCGCAGGCCGCCCACATAGATTGCGGTCGCGATCAGCATGCCGACGCCAGCGGCCGCAAAGCCGTAATGCCAGCCGGCCGCGTCGCCGAGTGTGCCGGCAATCAGCGGCGCGAGGAATGCTCCGATATTGATGCCGACGTAATAGATCGAATAGGCGCGCAAGCGCCGCGGATCGTCCGGACCATAGAGTGAACCGACCTGCGTCGAGACGTTGGGCTTGAACGCACCGATGCCGAGAATGAGGAAACCAAGTGCGATGAACAGCAGCGCCTCGAACGCCATCAGGAAATGTCCGACTGCCATCAACAGCGCGCCCATGATCGCAGTGTTGCGCTGGCCGAGCAGGCGGTCGGCGATCATGCCGCCGAGGATCGGCGTGAGGTAAGCCAGCCCGGTATAAAAGCCGAAAATCTGCGAGGCGAGCGGCTGTACGTCGAGCGGGCCGAACAGGCTTTCCAGGGCCACCTTCACGGCGTGATAGCCGATCACGGCTTCGACATGCCCGGGCAGCAGCAGGTATTTCACCATGTAGAGAACGAGCAGCGACGCCATGCCGAAATAGGAGAAGCGCTCCCACATTTCGGTCGCGAACAGCACCGCAAGGCCCTTGGGATGGCCGAACAGATGCGTGTGCCGGTGGGCCGGGACGCGTGCGTTGGTCACTTCGTGCATGCGTGGCCGGCCGCGTTGCGGGTTTTCCGATGCGCATTACCGGCTATAATCGACGTGCGTACAAGCAGCCAGACAGGGAACGATCATGAGCGCCCAAGCCATCCCGTTCGATGCCAAACGACTTGACCGCCTCATGGATGAGGCCGGGATCGACGTGTTGCTCGCGACCTCGAAGCACAATGTGCAGTACCTGCTTGGCGGCCATCGCTCGATCTTTTTCGATTACATGGATGCGATTGGAATCTCGCGCTATCTGCCGATCGTCGTCTACCCGAAGGGCAGACCTGAGAAGGCCGCTTATTTCGGGCACCGGCTCGAAGGCTTCCAGAAGGAAGTAAAGCCATTCTGGACGCCGGAATCGCAGACGAACTCGTCGGGCGCTCTCGACACGATGAAACGCGCGACCGACTACCTCAAAAGCGCCGGCTTCCCTGCCAGACACATCGGGATCGAGACGACGTTCATGCCGATGGACGCGGGCGGGGCGCTGCGCACGGCGATGGGCGATGCCGAGATCAAGGATGCGCTGGCGATGCTGGAGCGCCTGCGGCTGCGCAAGTCGCCCGAGGAGCTTGCGATGCTGCGCACCTCCTCCGAGAAGGTCATCGATGCAATGCTGGCGACGATTGCGCAGAGCGGGCCGGGCACCACCAAGGCCGAGTTCACCGAGACGCTGCGCCGCGAGGAGGTCAACCGGGGACTGACGTTCGAGTACTGCCTGATCGCGGCCGGTGCGAGCCACAATCGGGCGCCGTCGCCCCAGCGCTGGGAAAAGGGTGACGTGCTCTCGGTCGACTTCGGGCGCGAACTATCACGGCTACATCGGCGATCTCGCGCGCATGGCGATCCTCGGCGAGCCGGACGCCGAACTGGAAGATCTGCTCGGCGAAATCGAGACGATCCAGCGGGCGGCGTTCAAGCCGATCAGGGCCGGCGTGATGGGCGGGGAGATTTACGCTGCCGGCGAGGCATTGGTCGCGAAGAGCAAGCAACACAACAACATGGAATTCCTCGCCCACGGCATGGGCCTCGTCAGCCACGAGGCACCGCACCTGACCAACTCCGGTCCCGTGCCCTACACCGACGAGGACGCGCACCGCCCCCTGGAGGCGGGCTCCGTAATCTCGGTGGAGACCACGCTGAAGCACCCGACCCGCGGCTTCATCAAGCTCGAGGATACCGTTGCGGTCACCGAAACCGGCTTCGAGATTTTCGGGGAGGGCGGGCGGGGCTGGAATCGCGGCGGGACCACGCCGCGCCACTAGGCGGGTTACCGCCGGGCCGCCATCCGCCGAAAAGCCCAGTATTCCCGGGCACTTCTTTGCTGGTCGCGCCATCCGCCCGTGCCATCAGCGCGCTGCGCCAACCGCAAAATCGCGGTAGCGCGGTGGGCGACCCTAGGGCTATTATGCACTGTCCCAGTTGAGTCCCAGTAGAGAATCCGAGTTGATCCAGACGCTTGCTTCGGTGCGCGCGACGCACTCGCGGCGGCTCCGCGCCCTGTTATGCCGGAACCACTGCGGGCGGGTGCTGCATTTTGGTCACGCATTCCTGTGGAAGATTTGAAAGCGCCAGATACCAGTTTCTTTGTCCATCAATTACAGTAGTTTTCAATCGCGGAAGGGGAGCCACTCAGACATGCCGAACGTGCAGGAGGAGCTGCAGCGCTTCGTTGAAGAAATTCAGCGCGCTGGCTTCGCGCTGGGCTGGCGAGAGGCTGTTGCAACCCGGCCCCCGGTCAGTGATCCGGGGCCCGTGCCATCCCTCCCTTCGGCGGATGCGCTCGCGAACGCACTGGCTGCCGGCGAGCAGCGCGACCTTCGGGCGGATTCGGCAAGGCAACGCGACGCCGTGCGCGGCACAGAAAACATCCTGCGTCTGGGACGCGGAGCAACGCCGGGCGATGCGCCGGCGCCTGCGGCGGAGGACGACGTCAATCGCGCAGGGCAGGCTGCGATCGATCTGGTGAACCAGTTTGCCGGCACCATCACGGACACCGAGAAGCGGATTGAATCGTTGTTGGCGCGGGCGCTCGAGCGCTTCCGCACTCTTGAGGAGCGGCTCACGACGCTGGAGCAATTGAACCGCAATCTCGAGCGGCGCGCGGCACAGTCTGAAGCACGTGCGCGCGAAGCCGAGAAGTGGGTACAGCGGCTTCACGTCGAGATCGAGGAGAAGCTCGCGACGTTGCGCAATGCGCGCCTTCGTGCGCCGAGCAGCACCGCAGCGGCGTGATCGGCGGCTGACTTCTATTGGGCGCCTGAGAGTTTGGTATCGCGGCTGCCATCGGCGGCCGCGATTTCATTTGTCGGCTGACATTGGACGGGATGACCGTGCTTGCCGACAAGCACCCGCGCACCGGACGGCTTGGGTCGCGAGGACCGCCGCAGTCTCGCATCATGCATTGCCGATAGATCAAACCTGGGGAGTGGATTCTGCGGTTCCGCTTTTTGACAAACGCGCCTAGAATCGGAGCGCATGGTCTGAAACCCACGGAGGAAAGCATGCGCAAGCTCGTAGTCATCTTCACCGCGACAATCGCTCTATCGATGGCTGGCTCGCTTTCGGCGAACGCGCAAACCTGGCGCGGCGCACAGGGCATCGCCACCACAAGTCAGAACTTCACCCCGATCGAGAAAGCAGCTTGCGGCCCGTATCGCGGGCGCTGGTGCGGCCCGTTCCATCACAGGGTTTGCGGGCCGATGGGACGTTGCTGGTGCGCGCCCTGCTGATTTACGTTTCGATGCGAAGAGCTTGATTGCCCGCATCTTGAGACGTCCGCTTTGACACGATTGCCGGTCGACCTCGGCAACAGTTCATCGAGGTTTCGACCGGCAGTCATTTGGAGTAGCCTTCCGTCAAGATCATTCCCATTTTTCAAAATCTGATCGATCCGTCGCAACCGCGGGTGAGGCAAGGATTGCTGGCCGCGGTGCGAGACCGGTCAGCTGCGCAGATGGCACGCGACCCAATGGCCATCCCGCTTTTGCTCCAGAGCCGGAATTTCGGCTGAGCACAGCGGCAATTTGCGGATCGGGCAGCGGGTGTGGAAGTGGCAGCCGGTGGGCGGACGCATCGGGCTCGGCACCTCGCCTTGAAGCACGATGCGTTTGCGACGCGCCTTGGGGTCGGTGACGGGCACGGCCGAGAGGAGCGCCTCGGTGTAGGGGTGCAGCGGGGTCGCATAGAGTTCGCGCGCTGACGCGATCTCGACAATGCGCCCGAGATACATCACGGCGACGCGCATGCTGATGTGCTCGACCACCGAGAGGTCGTGCGCGATGAACAAATAGGTCAGGCCGAACTTCTGCTGCAGGTCTTCCAGCAGGTTGATGACCTGCGCCTGGATCGACACATCGAGTGCCGAAACTGGTTCGTCGCACACGATCAGCTTCGGCTCGACCGCGAGCGCGCGTGCGATCCCGATGCGCTGGCGCTGCCCGCCGGAGAATTCGTGTGGGTAACGCCGCATATGGTCGGCCTGAAGACCCACGGTCTCCAGAAGCTCGACCACCCGCTCGGTGAACGCGCGGCGCGACTTGGCAAGATTGTGGATGGTCAGCGCCTCGCCGATGATCGCGCCGACGGTCATGCGCGGGTTCAGCGACGCAAACGGGTCCTGGAAGATGATCTGCATGTCGCGGCAGAGCGAACGGAAGGCGGAGGCATCGAGCGCCGAGACGTTGCGGCCCTCGAACCAAACCTCGCCCGAGGTCGGCTCGATCAGCCGCAGGATGCAGCGCCCGGTGGTCGATTTGCCCGAACCGGATTCGCCGACCAGCCCGAGCGTTTCGCCCGGCGCGATGTCGAAACTCACGCGATCGACCGCATGCACCGTTTCGGTGCCGCGCCCGAGAAAGCCGCCGCCGACCGCGAAATTTTTAACCAGCTCTTTCACGCGCAGGAGCGGCTCGGTCATTGCACGGCCACCAATTGGTCTTCCACCAGCACGCAAGCGACACGGTGGCCGCCCCCGATATCGAACAGCGGCGGCATCGCCTCAAGGCATTTCGGCATCGCATAGCGGCAGCGCGCGGCGAAGCGGCAGCCGGGTGGCGGGTTGAGCAGACTTGGCACCACGCCGGGGATCGCTTCGAGCCGCTCCTTCTTGGTTGCGGCGAGATCGATGCGCGGGATCGAGCGGATCAGGCCCTGCGTGTAGGGGTGGCGCGGGTTTGCGAACAGCGCCTCCACCGGCGCCTCCTCGATCACCTTGCCGGCATACATCACGACAACCCGCTGCGCGGTCTCGGCCACGACGCCCATTGCGTGGGTGATGAGCATGATCGCCATGCCGAAGCGCTGCTTCATGTCTTGCAGCAGTTCGAGGATCTGGGCCTGGATGGTCACGTCGAGAGCCGTGGTCGGCTCGTCCGCGATCAGGAGCTTCGGATGGCAGGAGAGCGCCATCGCGATCATCACGCGCTGGCGCATGCCGCCGGAGAACTGGTGCGGGTAGTCGTCGCGCCGCTTCTCGGGATTGGGGATTTGCACCAGCCGCAGCATCTCGACCGTGCGCTCGCTCGCGCCCTTGCGCGAGAGGTCTTCATGCTTGCGCAGCACCTCGGCGATCTGTTCGCCGATCGTGTAAACGGGATTGAGCGAGGTCATCGGCTCCTGGAACACCATCGCGATGTCCTTGGCGCGGATGCGGTCCATCTCGGCGGTACCCAGCGGGACAAGGTCGCGCCCCTCGTAGAGGATTTGCCCCGCGGCAATGCGGCCCGGCGGCATCGGGATCAGCTTGAGCACCGACATGGCGGTGACGGTCTTGCCGCACCCGGACTCGCCGACGACGCCGAGCGTTTCGCCGCGCCCGATCGACAGGTCCACGCCGTCGACCGCCTGCACGATGCCGTCGTCGGTGGCGAAATGCGTCTTCAGGCCGCGAATGTCGAGTAGCGGCGTGTTGTCGTCCGCCTGCATCACATCACCTTGCGCGGATCGAGCGCATCGCGCAGGCCGTCGCCGATGAAGTTGATGGTCAGAACGGTGAGGAAGATCGCGGCGCCCGGGAACAGCGCCCAATGCGGCGCGATATCGAGGTAGTCCTTCGCGTCGTAGAGGATGCGGCCCCATGTCGGGATATCCGGCGGGAAGCCAAGCCCGAGAAATGATAGCGTCGACTCCGCGATGATGGCCGCCGCGACGTCGATCGTGGCCGCGACGATCACCGGCCCGAGCGCGTTCGGCAGGATGTGGCGCACAACCTGACGCAGCTTGCTGGCGCCGAGCGCGCGCGCGGCCTCGACGAATTCCTTCTCGCGCAGCGACAGGAATTGCGCACGCACGAGACGGGCAACCGGCATCCAACGCAGGCCGCCGATGACCACAACGATCATGATGAACACGCCGCCCTCGGTTCCGAATGCAGCCTTGAGGGCATCTCGGAAGAGGTAGATGAGAAGAAGGAGGAGCGGCAGCGCGGGAAGCGAGAGGAACAGGTCAGTCAGCCACATCAGCGCCGGCCCGACCCAGCGCCGCGACATGCCGGCGATGGCACCAATAACGGTGCCGACCGTCATGGCGACGAACATGGCCGACAGTCCGACTGCGAGCGAGATACGTCCGCCATAAAGCATGCGCGCGAGCAGATCCTGCCCAAGATCGTCGGTGCCGAATGGATGTTGCCAGCTCGACCCCTGAAGGCGCGCATTGAAGTCGATGTCGTTGATCGCGACATGCCAGATGAAGGGTGCAAACGCGATCGCGAGGATCATCGCCAGCAAAACGAAGGTGCTCACGAACGCCATCCGGTGCCGCCGGAAGCGCCGCCATGCATCGTGCCACGGCGAGAACGGCCGGGCAGGGCGCGCCGTCATCACCTCAGCCGAGGGTGATGCGAGGATCGAGCCAGCCATAAAGGACGTCCGCGATGAGGTTGAACAGGACGACGAGACAAGCGAACACGAAGGTGACCGCCATAATGACCGGCGTGTCGTTGGAGAGGATCGCGCTGATGAGCAGCGATCCGATCCCCGGAATGCGGAAAATCTGCTCGGTGATGATCGCGCCGCCGAAGATCGCCGGCATCTGCAACGCAACGAGCGTGACCACGGGAATCAGTGCATTGCGCACCACATGCTTGAGGATGACGGTTCGCTCGCCGAGGCCTTTGGCGCGCGCCGTGTTCACATAGTCGAGGCGGATGACGTCGAGCATGGCAGAGCGCACGTAGCGCGTGGTCGAGGCGGCCTGAAACAGGCCGAGCACGCAGATCGGCATGATCGACTGGCGCAGCTCCTCCCAGTACCAGCGCCAGCCCGTCGCATCGATCTCGGTGAACACGAAGGGAAGCCAGTCGAGCTGCACGCTGAATATCAGAATGAAGAGCAAGCCCGTGAAGAAGGTCGGCAGCGAGAAGCCGACGAACGCGAGCGTGCTCGAAACCTGGTCGAAAATCGAATAGGGCCGGGTCGCCGCGAAGATGCCGACCGGGAGCGCGATGAGCAGGGCGAGGATCTGCGCCGAACCGATCACGAACAGCGTCGCCGGCAGGCGTTGCAGGATCAGCTTGTCGACATCGATCCGGCTCGCGAACGAGAAGCCCCAGTCGCCGTGCACCATGGCGGCGATCCAGCGGAAGTAGCGGATTGCGACCGGGTCATCGAGGCCGAACTTGATTCGCAACGCTTCGCGCACCTCGGGCGGCACGGCCGGATTGGTTGCCAGTTCGCCGAAGGGGTCGCCTGGCGCGAGCGCGAGGACGGTGAAGATAATGACGCTGATGCCGAGCAGGCTCGGGATGGCGATCAAGAGGCGCTTGAGCAGATAGCGTCCCATCGATCGTCACCCCGGCTCAGCAGAATTGCGCCGGTGGGGTGGCACTCAGGCGTCCTTGTACCACTCCTGGATGGCCCAGAAGTCGCTGTCCCAGCCGCTGTGCGGCGCGTGCAGCTTGTTGGCGATCGCCTGCACGCGCGGACGGTAGACGACCGGGATCACCGCGTGATCATTGCAGGCGAGGTCGTTGACCTTGATCAGGTACGCCGCGCGCTTGACCGGATCGAGTTCGGTTTGCGAGGCCTTGAAGGCGTCATCCGCCTCCTTGTTGGTCCAGCGCGTGATGTTGCGGCCCTGCCATTTGTTTTCCTTCTGCGACACCTCCCAGGAGACGAATTGCAGCAGGAACGTCTCCGGGTCCGGCTGCGTCATCGTCGTCGTGTACATCTGGATGTCGCAGAAGAAGTGCGGGTAGGTGTCGGGGTTGGCGACATCGGATGAGAAGAACACGGAGGCGGTCACCGATTTCAGTTCGACATCGATGCCGGCCTTCTGACAGGCTTGCTTCACGATCGCCTGGTTCTTCTGGCGCGGCGTGTTGATCGAGGTCTGATAGACGAACTTGAGTTTCTTGCCGTCCTTCTCGCGAATTCCGTCGGCGCCCTTCTTCCAGCCGCCCGCTTCCAGCACCTGGATGGCCTTGTCGACGTTGAACTCCCATTTGGTGTTCTTCGACACGAACCGCTGCGGATTGTTCACGAAGTTGCCGGTCGCGATACCGGTGCGGCCGTAAATGTGGTCCTGCACCGATTGGCGGTCGACCAGCAGCCCGAGCGCCTCGCGCACCGCCTTGTCCGATAGGAGCGGGTGCTTGCTCTTGATGCTGGCGCGCTCGCCGTCCACCTCGGTCCAGGGGTCGGCCGAGTTGAGGCCGATGTGCTCGATGTTGCCGCCGGGCGACATATCGGTCCGGCCCTTGCCGCCCTTTTCGAGCCGCTGAAGGATTTCGTCCTCGACCTGCAGGTTCCAGGCATAATCGTATTCGCCGGTCTGCAACACCGCACGCGCGGCCGAAACCGCATCGCCCCCGCCCTTCATCTCGATGGAGTCGAAATAGGGCCGGTTCGGCATGTGATAGTCCGCGAAGAGTTCCCCGCGCACCATGTCGCCGGGCTTGAAGTCGGAGAATTTGTAAGGGCCGGTCCCGACGGGCTTCAGATTGGTCGGCGCGTCGCGCGATTTTCCACCGATGTAGTCGGCAAACAGATGTTTCGGGATCAGCATCCCGCGGATACCAACGAACGCATCCGCCCAGAAGGGTGTCGGCTTGGAGAACGTCGCCTTGACGGTGAAGTCGTCGATCTTGTCGACCTTCACGTCCTTGTAGCTGCCAATGGTGGTCGCTGCCGTCGCGGGATCGGAGGCGTATTGCCAGTTGAACAGCACGTCATCCGCGCTGAACGGCTTGCCGTCATGCCAGGTGACGCCCTGTTTGAGTTTCCAGGTTACCGACATGCCATCCTTGGCAAGTCCGCCGTTTTCCAGATCGGGAATTTCCGCCGCGAGGAGCGGGAAGAGATTTCCGTCCTCGTCCCAGGCGGCGAGCGGCTCGTAGAAGATCCGGCACGCGTCCTGATCCTTGGTGCCGATCGCGAAATGCGGATTGAGCAGCGTCGGGCCTTGCCACCACAGCGTCTTGAGCGGGCCACCGCCACCGCGCTTGGTCGGCTTGTATTCGAGTTTGGTCTGCGCCTTGGCGACGCCCGAATATGTCAGCATCTGCTGCGCAAGCGGTGCCGTCAGCCCGAGCGCGACCATCTTTTGCACGAAACCACGGCGCGTGAGCGTGCCGGTCTTGACCTGCGAAATCAGGCCGCGAAGTGCGTTCTCATCCATTGCGAAGACCCCTCGTGAAATTGACCCGGTGCTGGTTCGCCCAATGCCCGCGCGTACGCAGGCCGGCCCGGCCGGTTTCCTCAAGGAGAACAGGTTGTCGCAGGACGGTCAACGCTGCGGTTGAACGAGACAAGGCTGCCGATATCGCAGGGACCGGACAGGCGCGCCGCGTCCGGGGCGGCGCATCGACGAGCAACCGAAATGCAGGCGCGGAACCCCGTTCAGATCGCACGGCGCGGATCGGGGTGTGGCGTCCTCCCTGGTCCGCTTGAATGCGCGACGGCCGCTGCGGTCGACGTAACGTCTGTCGTTGCCAGCAAATGTCTTTTGACAACGCTCGCCGTTGCGCCATTGGTTATCCCGTGTCTTGCGGCCCGTGAGTCTTCGCTGTAGCCGCCAGACTGAAAAGGACACAGGTGGACGACTCGGTCTCGGTCAAATGCCCGAAATGCCTGTCCCGGTTTCGAGACAAGGCGCACCGACTGCAAAGCGGCTATTCGCGCCAATGTCCAAGTTGCGAAGTCCTGCTGTTCTTCGACGAAGTTTCCAGTGACAAAAACATACGTAACGCCCTGAACCAGGCCCGGCATTTGCGCAAGGCGCTTCTGCTACGCGAACAGGAGGCCGCGTCTGCTCCTCGCCGATCGCCGCGCGTTCGGCCGCGCAGCTAATTCGCAGACGCTCCTATCTCGCCGCCGGATCGCGATCCTGCTGCTTAACGAAGCTTCAATTACAGTTCGATAATTGTAATCGTGACTGGCCGCTCGCGCGCGGCCTGCTGTTATCAGCCAGCGTTGGAGCGATTGACATGCGACGGCACCTTCTGGTCAGCCTTCTGGTGGCGACATCGTTCGGGAGTTGCCGCACCGCAGGCCGCCCTAGCCGGCGATGGATTCGGCGCCGGACTCTTTGGCGGCCTTATCGCGGGAACGATCATCGGCGCAGCGAGCGCACCACGCTATTACGGGCCGCCGGTCGTTTACGTTGCGCCCGAGCCGGTCTACGCAGCACCCGCCTGTTACTGGACGCGCGGCGAACCCGCCTGGGACGACTATCGCGGGATGTGGGTGCGCCCACGGGTTCGTGTCTGCGACTAGGCCGTTCAGCCGCGCCCTCGCCTCACCACTCTACGTGCCGCTCGCCGCTCGATTTCAGCGCATGCTCGCAACAGTGAGGCCGTCCAGGCTTTCAAGGTGCGTTGCATAGACGCCGGCGTCGGGAGCGCGGCAGGCGCCGGTGCACTCGGGAATGAACGAGATCGCGACAAACCCGATTACCGCCAGGCTCACCATCACGCCCCAGGCTATCTCAACCGCGAAAAAGAACTTTGCCATCGTAAGTCCCCCTCGAAAGGCAGGCGATCGCCTGCGTGTGTGAGGGAGGTTACGGCGGAGGTTGCGATTGCTTCTGTGACCGGCGTCACATCCAAGGCGATTTGGCGCGGCCCGCGCCACACGACCAACGCCCACGCCGCGATCGCTCCGACGCTGAACGGCGTTATTTCTTGCAGGGATAGGTCTCGGACAGGAATTGGACGAGCGTCACGTTTCGTGGTTGATCGAACGGCGCTTTTTGACTGTCAGCCCATCGCAGGAAGGCGTCGACCTGAGCGCCGAGCGTGACGCCTGGAGCACAATATTTCGGCTCTCCACCGGCTAACCCGTCTTTGAAGCCTTCCAGGTATCTCAGGCATTGAAGTCCCGCGGGTGCGTCGCGGGCTTTCCCGGACGCATCGTTAACGCTGCCGCGGCAGAGAGTGATCAAGTCGGTTACGTCTTTGCCTTTGTTGACTGAACCACCCGGTGGCGGCGTCTGGGCCGCAGCCGGCAACATGAGCGCGAGCAGGAAGAGGGCGGGGCGGATCATAGGCGTTCTCCATCATCGTTTCTCGTTCGCCTCGGCGTGCCGACACAGAAATCGCCGGGTGCCGACGTGCGCCGCTTGGCCGCTGCGCTACGGGCTCGCGTAGCTTGCCGCCGTAGTCAACCGCTTTCACTTCCGGACCCTGGCGCTCCCGCTTAATTCAAATACCCTCGTTCGACGAGGTGCCAGCACTCCGTCATGTCGTCTCGGACCAAACTGTCCAAGCCGGTCACCTGTTCGGTCGTCTCGTAATTGTGCTTCATCCGCGCGGTGTAGACTGCCGCAAATGCGTCCACGTCAGCGGATACGAGGCCGACGAACGGATCCCGGGGGCCGCCGCGGCCGTTGTTCTGCGCAACGGACCTTAGATCGACTGCCCTGCTTGCGAGTCGCTTGAAGAGCACCAGACGCGCGTCTCTCTTTTCCTGTGTGTCATATGGCACGTCGGTGAACTCACCCCACGCTTTAAAAAACGCGGCACACCTGACAAACGCATAGTCGGAGGACGCCCGCGGATCATGCAAGCGCGCCAATGATTCCAGCGGAGGGAAGTCTTCCTGGGCCAGCACCGCAGTCGCCCGAACCAGAAAACCGCAGAGGCAGAGCAAGGCGATAGGCGCTATTCTCACTGCGGCCTCCAGAGGGCGCGTCGCGAACAGATCGTCTGCGGACTCTTTACAGCCGAAGCGACCAGGCCGCCAACCAGCGCGGCCCTGTCATCGGCGTTCTCCGTCATCGTTTCTCATTCGAACTCAGTGTGCCGACAGGCTCAACTGCAGCGCGACACAGGGGCGCGAGGAGGTCACACTGGGCTGCGCGTCGGCAAGCTTGTCCCATGGCTGCACCCGCGCGCCGGAGATGGGCGCGCGAGCGCGCTTGGGCGACCCGCAGGTCGACCTCGCAAAATCCCGAAGCGCTTGTAAATGTTGGCTCCCCGGGCCGGATTCGAACCAGCGACCAACCGGTTAACAGCCGGTTGCTCTACCACTGAGCTACCGGGGAACACGAACGCCGGCGGCAGCGGCCAGCGCGACCGGGGCTATATCAAACGTGTTGAGGCTTTGCAAAGATTCGGCGCCCGCCGTGACTTAACCCGGAGGGAGTGGAGGCCACGGCCGGAATTGAACCGGCGTAAACGGTTTTGCAGACCGCTGCGTAACCACTCCGCCACGTGGCCGGGACTTTCGGCGGAGCTTTTCGACTCCGGCCGGAGGGCGACGACCCTATACAGGAGGCGGCATGCAGCAGCAATGCCGAACGATCCTTGCGTTTTGGCGTCCTCTGCCGCAAATGGTCGCGCGGAGCCTGGAGCTCGCGAACGGGGATTTCGGCATGGTCGATTTTGCGCAAGCGCGCCGGATCATGGTCGATTGTCAGGTCCGTCCCAGCGACGTGACGGACCTTCGGATCATCGCGGCGATGCTCGATGTTCCGCGCGAGCGCTTTGTTGCGGCGTCCCAACGCGGCGTCGCCTACCTCGACGTTGACGTAGCGGCTGCCGACGGATGGCGCCGCGCGTTGCTCAAGCCGATGGTTTTCTCCAAGCTGTTGCAGGCTGCCGGCATCGGCGAGACGGATCGCGTGCTCGATGTGGGCTGCGCGACCGGATATTCCGCAGCGGTCCTGTCGCAACTCGCGGCCAGCGTGGTGGCGCTTGAGGAGGAGGCGGCGCTCGGTGGCGCTGCGGCGACCAATCTCACTGCCCTCGGCGCCGCGAACGTAACCGTAGTGAATGGTTCACTCGCGGCGGGCTGGGCGCAGGGCGGTCCCTATGACGCGATCCTGCTTGAGGGCTGCAGCGAGATCGTGCCCGAGCAGCTTCTCGCTCAACTGAAAGAAGGCGGCCGGCTGCTTGCGGTGATTGGCAGCGGCCCGGTGAGCAAGGCCACTATCTACCGGAGCACAGGCGGGCACGCGACAGCGCAACCGCTGTTCGATGCGAATGCCCTCGTGTTGCCGGGATTTGTCAAGTCGAAAGAGTTCGTTTTCTAGGCGACGCTCTGCGTCGCCTCGGTGACTCCGCGCGGCCGAATCTCGGAGCCGTGATCGAGTCCTCTCACCCGCGAGCTCGCGTGATGACGGAACCTTTTTCGATTGTGCGCTGATTCGATTCGGGTTTCGCACCGTCACTGTGGCGCGCTTGCGCCAGTCCTTTTTTTCTCCGCCCACCATCGTTGCGGGGGTTCCGCGACTCAGACCGCACGCATATGACTGCAAATATGTTGTGGATAACCGACAGCCGAAAATCGGCGCGGTTCCCAGACGGACGGGGTCGAATGAAGAAGACCGACGTGCAATGGGCCGTCTGCGCGGCATTTCTTGGGGTCGCGCTCGTCGCGCCTAGTCCGTCAGTCGCAGAAACGCTGGAATCTGCGCTGGCACAGGCCTATCGCAACAATCCGACGCTCAACGCGCAGCGCGCAGCGCTGCGGGCAACGGACGAGGCCGTGCCGCAGGCACTCGCCAATTACCGGCCGCGCGTGACCGGCTCGTTCGACAGCGGCTATCAACACTACGAATCGATTTCGACGAGCGGCGGCGGGTTTACGCAGACCAATACCAACATCAGCCCGCGCGGCGGTAATATCGGCCTCGTTCAGACGGTCTACAACGGACAGCGCAGCGGGAACCTGACACGTCAGGCCGAGGCGTCGGTGCTGGCCGGACGCGAAACACTGCGCAACGCCGAACAGACCGCGCTGCTCGACGCAGCGACCGCGTACATGAACGTGTTGCGCGACACTGCGATCCTGGACCTGCAGCGCCGCAACGTGCAGGTCCTGCAGGAACAGTTGAAGCAGACGCGCGACCGCTTCAATGTCGGTGAGGTCACACGAACCGACGTGGCGCAGTCCGAGTCGCGGCTGGCTGCGTCGCAGTCCCAGGTACTGACTGCGGAGGCAAATCTGAAGGCCTCGCAGGCCACCTATCGTCGCGTGATCGGCGTCGATCCCGTCAATCTGCGCGCCGGCATGCCGGTCGACCGGCTATCGCCGCGCACGCAACTGAGCGCGATCGACGTTGGACGCAGCGAGCATCCGACTGTGGCGGCCGCCCAGTACACGGTCGACGCCGCGCAGTCTGCGGTGAGGGCGGCGGAAGGTTCGCTCTATCCGACGGTGACGGTGGAAAGCTCGGTACAAAGGCGCTGGGATTTGCAGCCCGGGGTCACCGATCAGCTCACCGGCACGGTGCTTGGCCGCGTTGCCGTACCGATCTACCAGGGCGGGGCGGAATACTCGATTATCCGCCAGTCGAAAGAGACGCTCGGCCAGCGCCGCATCGAGCTCGATGTTCAGCGTGACCTCATCCGGGCAACCGTGGTGCAGGCCTGGAGCCAGCTCGAGGCGACCAAGGCGCAGATCATCGCCGCGCAGGCGCAGGTGACTGCCACCGAAGTGGCGCTGAATGGCGTTCGCGAGGAAGCGCGCGTCGGCCAGCGAACCACGCTCGACGTGCTCAACGCGCAGCAGGAACTGGTGAACGCGCGCGTGGCGCTGGTCACCGCGCAGCGCGATCGTGTTGTCGCATCGTTCACGCTGCTCGCGGCTGTCGGACGGCTCTCGCCGCAATCGCTTGCGCTTGTGTCCGAGACCTACGATCCGCGCGTCCATTACCATCAGGTGCGCGACAAATGGATCGGCGTGCGCACGCCGGATGGTCGCTGACGGTCGATGAGCCGGGCGTTGTCGCTGCGCGGCCTCATGTCCACAGGACTTCGCCTTGCGTTCGAATCTGCCACTGCCATACTTCGGCGAATCCTCGCATATTGCGTGTTGTGCGGCTGATTCGCGGTCGCGAGTGAGCCGGTCCGGAGTGCGAGAGGAAAGCGGCGGATGACGCAGGCGGCGAAGGCGCAAGAGCCCTCGATGGAGGAGATTCTTGCCTCCATCCGGAGGATCATCGCCGATGATGAGCCGAAACCTGCCGCAAAGCCGGAGGCCAAAGCTGTTGAGAGCAAATCGCCAGCGCCTGCGCCCGCTCCGAAGGCGCCGCCCAAGGCCGCTCCTGCGCCACCGGCGGCTGCCGTGAAACAGGACGATATCGACGCCATGCTGGCCGGCCTCGACGAGGCGCCGGAGCCCGCGCCCGTGAAGGCAAAGCCGGCACCGAAGGCCGAGGAGGACGTGCTCGAATTGACCGAGTCGATGCAGGCGCCGGCACCTGCGTTCCGCAAGATCGAGGGCGGGCAGGACGTCGTGTTCGACGAGGAGGAACCGGAGCCCGAACTCTCGCCACCGCCGCGCGCAGCGCCGCCGCCGCGGCAGATGTCGATCGACGCGCCGATGCTGTCGCCTGCTGCTGCTGCTGCTGTTGATTCAGCATTCAACACGCTCGCCCGAACCGTCATGGTGCAGAATTCCAAGACGCTTGATGACCTGGTCAAGGAGATGCTGCGTCCGATGTTGCAGCAGTGGCTCGATAATAACCTGCCGACCCTGGTCGAGCGGCTGGTGCGGCAGGAAATCGAGCGAGTCGCGCGCGGAAGCTAGGCGGTGCGCTGCCGCAGCATCGCTGCGAACAGAAGTCCCAGCGCCGGCAGCAACAGCGCCGCGATCAGAAAGATCGCTGGCCCGCCGGCACGATCGATCAGCAGCGAGCCCACCAGCACACCGAGCGATTGCCCGACGTAAAGCGCGGACGAAAAGATCGCGACCGCGGTGCCGCGCGCTTGCGGCGACATCTGCGTCGCATTGGTCTGCAGCGTATTGTGCAGCATGTAGAAACCGAGGCCGATCGCGATGACGGCAAACGGCGCGATCCACCAGGCGGGCGCGAGGCCGAGCGCCAGGTAGGACAGGCCGATCACGACCCCGCCGATACGCGCAAGGCCGACCTGACCGAACCGGCCGACGAGAAACCGCACCGAACCCGCATACGCGAGACCGCCGATCCCGAATGCACCCACGATCAGACCGACCAGCGTGAACGACAACCCGAAGCGCAAATGAAGGTCCGCGCCCACATAGGCGAACGCGCCCCACATCAGCGCCGCCTCGGCAATCGCCACATAGACGATGTGCCGCGCCCAGCGATTCGAGAGCACCAGTGAATAGTCCGCGATGAACCCCTTCGAGCGCTCGTCGGGGCGCTGGTCCGGCCGGGTCGTCGGATTGGTCGCAAGTTCGCGGAACAGCGCCATGGCGGCGAGCGCGAATACGGCGGCCAGAAGGAAAAATACGGCCCGCCAGCCGAGCCAGTCTCCAATGACGCCGCCCGCCGCCTGGCCGACAAGCTGCCCGGTGATCTGGCCGGTGAGATAGCGGCCGAGCACCTCCTGCCGCCGCTCGTAGGGAACGACGTCGCCAACGAACGCCATTCCGAGCGGGATGATCCAGCCCGCCGTCAGGCCGGAGGCAACGCGCGCGAACGTGAGCCCGGTGAGCGATTGAGCCAGCCCGCACGCCATCACAGTCAGCGAGCAAAGCGCGCAGGCGACGGCGACCATCAGGAATTTGCCGAACCGGTCTCCGATCGGACCGATGATCAGCTGCACCGAGCCGTGCGTGATCGCGTAGGCCGTGACAACGATCGCGGCGGTTCCCACCGAGACGCCGATATCGGTCGCGATCTGCGGCAGCAGTGAGTCCGCAGCGCGCACCATTGCCTGACTGGAGAAGCCCGCAAGCGCGAGCAATGCGATCGCTCGCGTTGGCATCGTGGCCGGAGGCGGGGTCGAAATCACGGAAGGCGGCTGGAATCGTTGACAGAGACGGACATGCGAGGCTTTGTAGCGCGCCAAAGTGCCGGAAACGAACGCGAAATGATCGACAAAACCTATCAGCCCGCCGAGGTGGAGGGCCGCATCTATCAGGCTTGGGAGGCCGCGCAGGCTTTTCGCGCCGGGCGGCCCGAGCGCAAGGATGCGCAGCCCTACACGATCGTGATCCCGCCGCCGAATGTCACCGGTTCGCTCCACATGGGTCACGCACTCAACAATACGCTGCAGGACATTCTCTGCCGGTTCGAGCGCATGCGCGGGCGCGACGTGCTGTGGCAGCCCGGCACCGACCATGCCGGCATCGCGACGCAGATGGTGGTCGAGCGGCAGATGATGGAGCGGCAGGAACCGGGCCGCCGCGATATCGGGCGCGAGAAATTCCTCGAAAAGGTGTGGGCGTGGAAGGCCGAGTCCGGCGGCACCATCATCAACCAGCTCAAGCGGCTCGGCGCCTCGTGCGACTGGTCGCGCGAGCGTTTCACCATGGACGAAGGGCTTTCGAAAGCCGTGCTCAAGGTCTTCGTCGAGCTTTACCGGCAGGACCTGATCTACAAGGACAAGCGGCTGGTCAACTGGGACCCGAAGCTGCTTACCGCCATCTCCGATCTGGAAGTGCAGCAGATCGAGATGAAGGGCTCGCTCTGGCACATCAAATATCCGATCGAGGGCAGCGATGAGTTCATCATCGTTGCGACCACGCGGCCGGAGACGATGCTCGGCGACACCGCGGTCGCGGTCCACCCCGACGACGAGCGCTACAAGCACCTGATCGGCCGGCACGCGATCCTGCCGCTGGTCGGCCGGCGCATTCCGATCGTGGCCGACGAGTATTCCGATCCCGAGAAGGGCACCGGCGCGGTGAAGATTACGCCGGCGCACGACTTCAACGATTTCGAGGTCGGACGCCGGCACCACCTACCGCTGATCAGCGTGATGGATGTCGAGGGCAAGCTCGCGCTGGACGAGAACGCCGCGTTCATCGAGAACGTGCTGTCTTCCGATCAGTTGACCGAGACGCTCGCATTGCACGGCCTTGACCGTTTCATTGCGCGCAAGCGCATCGTCGCGATGCTCGAAGAGAAGGGGCTGCTCGACAAGATCGAGCCCCACACCCACATGGTACCGCACGGCGACCGCGGTAACGTGCCGATCGAGCCGTTCCTCACCGATCAATGGTACGTCAACGCCAAGGAGCTGAGCTTCATGGCGCTCGCGGCGGTGCGCGAGGGTCGCACCAAGTTCGTGCCGCAGAACTGGGAGAAGACCTATTACGACTGGATGGAGAACATCCAGCCGTGGTGCATCTCGCGCCAGCTCTGGTGGGGTCACCAGATACCGGCCTGGTACGGGCCGGACGACAAGGTGTTCGTCGCCGAGACCGAGGACGAGGCGCTCGCCGAGGCGCTTGCGTTCTATGTCACCAACGAGGTGCTGACCAAGGACGAGGCCGACACGATCGCCCAGAGCGCGGAGCGCCGCGCGACGTTTCTCACGCGCGACGAGGATGTGCTCGACACGTGGTTCTCCTCGGCGCTATGGCCGTTTTCGACGCTCGGCTGGCCGGAAGATGTGCCTGAGGTGAAACGCTATTACCCAACCAACACGCTGGTCACCGGCTTCGACATCATCTTCTTCTGGGTCGCTCGCATGATGATGATGGGCCTGCACTTCATGAAGGAGGTGCCCTTCGAAACCGTCTACATCCATGCGCTGGTGCGCGACGAGCGCGGCGCCAAGATGTCGAAATCCAAGGGCAACGTCATCGATCCGTTGCATCTGATTGATGACTATGGGGCGGATGCGCTGCGCTTCACGCTCGCCGCGATGGCGGCGCAGGGCCGCGACATCAAGCTCTCGACGCAGCGGGTCGAGGGGTATCGCAACTTCGCCACCAAGCTCTGGAATGCCGCACGCTTCGCCGAAATGAATGATGCCACCATGGTAGCGGGCTTCGATCCGCGCCTTGCGGTCGAGATGCTGAACAGGTGGATCGGGCATGAACTCGCGAAGGCGGGCCGGGATATCACCGCGGCAATCGAGGGCTACCGCTTCAATGAGGCGGCCGGCGCCGCCTACCGTTTCGTATGGAACGTCTACTGTGACTGGTATCTTGAACTGGCGAAGCCGGTGCTGACCGGTCCGGACGGCGCAGCCAAGACCGAGACGCGGGCGATGGTCGCCTGGGTGCGCGATGAAGCATTGAAGCTGCTGCATCCGTTCATGCCGTTCATTACCGAAGAGCTGTGGGGCGTCACCGCAAGTGTGCCACGGTTGGATCTGCTGACCCTCACAGCATGGCCGGCGCTCGACGGACTTGACGACGCCGAGGCCGAAGCCGAGATCGGCTGGCTGGTCGATCTGGTCAGCGCGATCCGTTCGGTGCGCGCCGAGATGAATATTTCGGCGATGACGCCGCTCGCACTGATCAACGCATCGATATCCACCAAGGCGCGCGCCGCGCGCTGGACCGAGCACATCATGCGTCTCGCGCGCGTCTCTGAGATATTCTATCTCGATGCGCCCGCCTCGGGCTCCGTGCAGCTTCTGGTGCGTGGTGACGCTGCGGCGCTGCCGCTCAAGGGCATCATCGATGTCGCGGCCGAGCAGGCGCGGCTGACGAAGGAAATCGCGAAAGCCGACGCCGACATCAAGCGCGTCGATGCCAAGCTCGGTAATCCGGCCTTCGTCGAGAAGGCGCCCGAGGAAATCATCGAGGGCGAGAAGGAAAAGCGCGAGGAGGCCGAGGGCCGCCGCGCGAAAATTCTCGATGCGCTGGAGCGGCTGAAGGGCGCGGCGTGACGTGCCGCGCCGGCGCCTCTCGGAGCGTCTGGCACGCGCAATCACGCGGCCCCCGTATAGCGACACGCTAGGTCACAAGGGCTGGTTCGAGCCGTTTTCCCGCGCGCAGCCGCATGCTGATACGCCGACTTTCGCTGACCGTCCCGGGCTGGCCACAAGGCGCGCGGCCGCTGCGCATTGTATTTCTCTCGGATCTGCATGCCGGGTCGCACGCGGGCGACATCGCGCGGCTGCGCGCGATTGCCGCGGAAGCCGCATCGTTCAAACCCGATTTGGTGCTGCACGGCGGCGACTTCGTGAATATGCAGCCGCTCGGTGGCGGGCGGCTATCCCCTGACGCGATTGCCGCGGCGATCGCGCCGCTCGACGCGCCGCTCGGCCGCTACGCCGTATTGGGAAATCACGACTACACCTACGACGCCGGTGCGGTCGCGGCCGCGCTGGAAGGCCATGGTATCCGCGTATTAGACGACACGCGGCACACGGTGCGTCACGACGGCCACGACATCGATCTTATCGGACTTGCCGGATTCACACCACATCAGCGCGCAGGGCAGGGCGCTGCTCGCCGCCCTTCAGCCAGAGCGGCCGGCTATCGTACTAGCGCACGATCCGGAGTGGTTCGCGTTTGTCCCGGCGGGGCCGCACCTCACGCTGTCCGGCCATACGCACGGCGGCCAGGTCCGCCTTCCCCTCGTCGGTGCGTTGCGCAATGCAAGCCGCGCCCCGCTGCGCTGGAGTTACGGCCTTGTCGTGGAGCAGGGGCGGCATCTCTACGTGACGGGCGGCCTCGGCACGAGCCTCATCCCACTGCGCATCGGCATGCCGCCCGAATATGCCGTGATCGACGTTTCGGACTGACTACATCTTTACGTCGCTGATCTGCACGACCGGCTGCGCGTCGGTGTAGTTCGCTATGTCGCCCATGATTTCGTTCGCGTGCGGGCCGAACGCCGCCTGAAACACCTCGGCCGAGTCGAAGTGCAAGTTACAAATGCATTGATAGGTCGCGTTCGTGCCCGGCGCGCCGCCCGCGACGCCCTTCTCGATCTCGACCTTTTTCATCGTGGGCATCAGCCGCTTGATCATCGGCGTGTGATTGTTGAGGTAGTAGTCCCAGTCGAACTTCGTTGACTGCGGATAGAACACGCCGACCTTGATCATTTTTCTCTCCCTTCAGATGTCGCGGCCGCAAATCGTAGCAGATTGCGCGATCGTGTTTACACTTTGAACGGCTTGCTCAGGAAACGCGAACCGTTCAGTCCATATCGCCACGGCAGCTCCACGGCCTTCGTGATTCCGATCCTTGGCCCCGTCACGACCTCGACATCGCCCTTCCGCCCGCGCAATTCGAACGGCGCCTCATCGAGCGCGCAGCCGTTCTGCGCATGCGTGATGCCGAGGGCTTCGGTGAGGCGGCCGGGACCGGAGCAGAGGAGCCGCGCTTCGGTGGCCTGGCGCCGCCGCTGCATCGCAGCCAAGCCCTCGGTCGGCTCCAGGGCGCGGATCAGCACCGCGCTCGCCGAGCCCGCACCCTCACAGACGAAATTGATGCACCAGTGAATACCATAGGAGCGATAGACATAGACGTATCCCGCGGGCCCGAACATCACGGCGTTGCGCTTCGTCTCGCCGCCATAGGAGTGCGCGGCAGGATCGGTGTGGTGATAGGCCTCGAGCTCGACGATGACGCCGCCCGTACCTCGGAATAGGAACGTCGCGCCGATCAGCTCGGGCGCGACCTCGTGAACGCTGCGGTTGAAGAAGCTTTTACGGAGTCGCGGCATCTGCTCGACGGAGTGGGGCGCGCCCCCTTATTATCACACCATGCGGATTTTTCTTGCCGGGGCCACGGGCGTCATCGGGCGGAGGCTGACGCCGCTGCTGGTGCGGACGGGCCATCAGGTCATCGGCACCACGCGTGCGTCCGACAGGGCCAGACAGATCGAGGCGATGGGCGGCGAGCCGGCCGTGGTCGATGTGTTCGACGCGGACGCCTTGACCGCCGCCGTGATCTCGGCACGGCCGGAGGCCGTGATCCATCAACTCACCGATCTGCCCAGCGCGCCGGGCACGCCTGGATATGCGGAGGCACAGCATCGCAACGTGCGTCTGCGCATCGAGGGCACGCGCAATCTGATGGCCGCCGCGAAGGTCGCGGGCGTGAGGCGTGCGATCGCCCAAAGCATCGCGTTCGTCTATGCGCCCGGCGAAGGACCACGGCGGGAGACCGATCCGCTCGATGCCGGCGCGGAAGGCGTCCGCTCGCTCACCGTGAAGGGCGTCATGGCACTGGAGGAGGCGGTGCTCCACGGCGCGGGCATTGCCGGCCTCGTCCTGCGCTACGGTTACCTCTACGGCCCCGGCACCTGGTACGAGAAGCCACCAAAGCCGCCTTCAGTGCATGTCGATGCGGCGGCGCATGCCGCGCTGCTCGCGCTGACGCGCGGCTCGCCTGGCCTCTATAACATCGCTGAAGATGATGGCGCGGTTTCGATCGCCAAGGCGCGCGCCGCGCTTGGCTTCGATCCGTCCATCAGGCTCGATTCATAACAATACAAACTCAGACTCAGGGAGAACTCGCGTGCCCAATCCGCGCTGGAAGATCAAACCTGCTGGTTCGACTTGGGGCGATTTCGGCCCCGACGATCAGCTCGGCCGGCTCAACCTCGTGACGCCCGAAAAGGTGAAGCAGGGTGTAGCTGAGGTACACGAGGGCAAAAGCTTCTGCCTCTCGATGCCGCTCGACTATCCGGGCGGCAGCATCCTCAATCCGCGCCGCAGTCCGCCGGTGCTCTCGCCGACGCAGCGCGGCGGTAAGCCGAACATGGCTTATCCGCTCTCGCGCGACGACCCGAAGCTGATCGATGTCGTGTGCGACGACGTGGTGCTGCTCACGCTGCAATATTCCACGCAATGGGATTCGCTCGCCCATGTCGGGCAGGAGTTCGACGTGGACGGCGACGGCAAGCGCGAGATGGTGTTCTACAACGGCTTCCGGGCGGGCGAGCACGTCGTCGGACCAGTTGATTACCGCAGCGGCAAGGAGACCGCGACTGCCGGTCATGCAGGCGCGACCAAGCTCGGCATCGAGAACATGGCGGCAAGCTGCGTGCAGGGCCGCGCCGTGATGATCGATCTGTTGGCGCACTTCGGACGCCCGCGCAAAGTGGTCACATATGAAGATCTGATGGGCGTGATGGCGAAGGACAAGGTCACGGTCGAGCCGGGGGACTTCGTGTGCTTCCGCACCGGCTTCGATCAGGTGCTGCTGGAATTCGACCGAAAACCGGACGAGTCCATAAACGATATCTGCGCGGTCCTCGATGGCCGGGATGCGCGATTGCAGCAATGGGTGACGGATTGCGGCGCGGTCGCGCTGATTTCGGACAATTACGCGGTCGAGAGCGTGCCGTCGCGGCCGTGCGACGAGCACGCCGATCACTGCGCCGCGCTGCCGCTGCACGCGCACTGCCTGTTCAAGCTCGGCGTCTATCTGGGCGAAATCTGGTACCTGAGCGAGTTGGCCGACTGGCTGCGCGCCAACAAGCGCTACCGTTTCCTGCTGACCGCCCCGCCGCTGCGGCTGCCAGGCGCGGTCGGCTCGCCCGCGACGCCAGTCGGAACCGTCTAGCGCCTTGATACGCGCTGAATCGCTGCGTAAGTAAGGAATCGAAAGGCTCCTGATGGCCGTCGTCATCGACACCATGAACGCGCGTCCGCGCCACCCCGAGAAGGCGCACCGGCCGGATTCCGCCGTGCTGCGCAAGCCGGACTGGATTCGCGTCAAGGCGCCGGTTTCGCGCGGTTATGCCGAGACGCAGCGCATCGTGAAGGAAAACGGCCTGCACACGGTGTGCGAGGAGGCCGGGTGCCCGAATATCGGCGAGTGCTGGGAGAAAAAGCACGCGACCTTCATGATCATGGGCGACACCTGCACGCGCGCCTGCGCATTCTGCAATGTGAAGACCGGGCTGCCTGGCGCGCTCGATGCGCATGAGCCGAAGCACGTTGCCGAAGCCGTGGCGAAGCTTGGCTTGAACCATGTCGTCATCACGTCGGTCGACCGCGACGACCTCGAAGACGGTGGCGCGTGCCATTTCGCCGAAGTCATTCG
The DNA here is from genome assembly GCA_963757565.1 of uncultured Alphaproteobacteria bacterium. GTDB lineage: Bacteria > Pseudomonadota > Alphaproteobacteria > Rhizobiales > Xanthobacteraceae > PALSA-894. The sequence continues at coordinate 1,665,522 of CAVWSB010000011.1, read as the reverse complement.
CGCGATCCGTGCCGCGACGCCTGCGACCACCATCGAGGTGCTCACCCCCGACTTCCTGCGCAAGAATGGAGCCGCCGAAATTGTCGTTGCGGCGAAGCCCGACGTGTTCAACCACAATCTCGAAACCGTACCTTCGAAATATCTCACAGTCCGCCCCGGCGCGCGTTACTTCGCCTCGATCCGCCTGCTGCAGCAAGTGAAGGAACTGGACCCGACCATGTTCACCAAGTCCGGCATCATGGTCGGACTGGGCGAGGAGCGGAACGAGGTGCTGGCGCTAATGGACGATCTGCGCGCCGCCGATGTCGACTTCCTCACCATCGGCCAGTACCTCCAGCCGACGCGCAAACACCACGAGGTCGTGCGCTTCGTCACGCCCGACGAGTTCAAGTCCTACGAAACCGTCGCTTACGCGAAGGGCTTCCTGATGGTGTCGGCTTCGCCGCTGACCCGTTCTTCGCACCACGCGGGCGACGACTTCGCGCGCATGAAGGCTGCGCGCGCCGCGCTTTCGCGCTGATGCCGCAATTCCGCAACGTCCGGCGCGTGGGCCATACGGCCAGCGACATGTTCGACCTTGTCGCGGACGTAGAGCGGTATCCGGAGTTCGTGCCGTTGTGCCAGTCGCTGCGGGTGCGCAAGCGAACACCGGACGAGGAGGGCGTCGAGACGATCGTCGCCGACATGACGGTGGCCTACAAGCTGATCCGCGAGACGTTCGTCAGCCGGGTGACGCTCGACCGGCCGAACCTGAAGATCCAGGTCGAATATCTCGACGGCCCGTTCAGCCGGCTCGACAACCGCTGGACCTTCACGCCGACCTCGGAAACCGCCTGCGAGATCGCGTTTTTCATCTCCTACGAGTTCAAGAGCCGCATGCTCGGCTTGTTGATGGGCGCGATGTTCGAGGCCGCGTTCCGCCGCTTTGCCCAGGCCTTTGAACGGCGCGCCGACGCGGTTTACGGCCGGGTAAGCACCTCTTAACGCTGCCGTTCTAGAATCTGTTGTTTTTCCAACGGATTTTCCATGACCCTGCACGATCCGGCCGCCCCGACACTGAGCGTGCCTGTGCTGCGCCTTGCGCCCGCGCTGTTTGCCGCGACGCTGTTCGCTTCCGCGCTGCTGCTGTTTGCCGTGCAGCCGATGTTCACCAAAATGGTGCTGCCGATGCTCGGCGGCGCGCCGTCGGTGTGGTCGGTGGCCATGGTGTTTTTCCAGGCCGCGCTGCTGATCGGCTACGCCTACGCACATCTGCTCGCACGCACGCTCAACGTCGAGCAAAGCGCGTTCGTCCACCTGATCGTGCTTGCGGCCGCGGCACTCACCCTGCCGATCGGGATCGCACACGGCTTTGGCGCGCCGCCGTCGACCGGCGTCGGCCTGTGGCTGGTTGCGTTGTTTGCTGCCTCGATCGGCCTGCCGTTTGCCGCGCTGTCGGCGAGCGCGCCGCTGTTGCAAAGTTGGTTCGCGGTGAGCGGTCATCCCCAGGCACGCAATCCGTACGTCCTCTATGCGGCGTCGAATCTCGGGTCGTTTGCCGCGCTGCTTGCCTATCCGCTGGCGCTTGAATCGATGATGACCTTGCGCACGCAGGCGTGGGTCTGGTCGGTCGGTTTTGCGGGGCTTGCCGTGCTAATCGCCGTGGTAGCGACAGTTGCGGCACGTGGCGGCAATGGCGTCGAGATGACCGTTGCGGCACCGGCCGCAAAGCCGACTTGGCGCGAGCGCGCCGCGTGGGCGGCGCTGGCGGCGATCCCCGCTGGCCTGGTGATCGCGGTAACCGCCTATATCTCGACCGATATCGCGGCCGCGCCGCTGCTCTGGGTGCTGCCGCTCGCGCTTTATCTGCTGACATTCGTGGCGGTGTTTCGCGATCGGCCGTGGTTTTCGCACAGTCTCGTCATCAAGATCGTGCCTTTCCTGGTCGCGCCGCTCGCCATCACGCTGCTCGGCGGCGACCGTGAATACTGGCTCGCCACAATGGCGCTCAATCTGCTGGCGTTGTTCGCGCTGGCGCTCGCCTGCCACGGCGAGGTCTATGCGCGGCGCCCGGCGCCCGCGCTGCTTACTGAATTCTATCTCTGGACATCGTTTGGCGGTGTGCTGGGCGGCATCTTCGCAGGCCTGCTCGCGCCCCACCTGTTCAACTATACCTACGAATACCCGATCCTCGTGACCTGCGCGCTGCTCGCGCTACCGGGCGCACTCAGCGGCCCGGTGCGCGCGTTCCTCTGGCGCATTGCCCCGGCACTCATCGTCGCGGTGCTCGCGGCATTTCTCTACGTCGTCGTCGGATTCCGCCTCAGCGGCGGCATGGGCGTCGCACTCCAAGTGGTGCTGGTCATGATGGTCGGCTGGATGCTGATCCAGCGGCGAGACCCCGCGCGCTTTGCCGCCATCGCGGTCGCATCGTTCATCATCACGGGCCTGTGGCAGCCCGGCCTGCGCGTGATCGAGACGACGCGCAGCTTCTTCGGCGTGCATCGGGTGGTCGAGACCGTGACTGGCACGCACCGCCTGCTCGTGCATGGCAACACCATCCACGGCGCCGAGCGCATCCGCGACGCGGACGGCACGCCCGTCGCCGGACGTCCCGAGCCGCTGACTTACTACTATTTCGGTGGGCCGATCTCCGAGGTGGCGTCGGCAGCACGCGCGGCCGCCGGCAAGCTGAACAGTATCGCGGTTGTCGGTCTCGGTGCTGGAAGCCTTGCCTGCCATCGGCAGGAAGGCGAGACTTGGACCTTCTTCGAGATCGACCCGGAGGTCGTGCGGCTGGCGCGCGATCCGGACCGCTTTACGTTCCTGTCGAGTTGCGCGCCGGGAACGCCGGTCGTGCTCGGCGATGCGCGCCTGACGCTCGCCGCCTCGACGCAGCAATTCGACCTGATCGTGCTCGACGCGTTTTCGTCCGACGCGATCCCAACGCATCTGCTCACGCGTGAGGCGGTGCACGGGTATCTCACGCATCTCGCGCCCCATGGCATGCTGATGGTGCACATCTCCAATCGCCATCTTGAGCTCGCGAGGGTCGTCGCCGCGGTCGGCGCAACCGAGGGGCTGACCGCAATCACCAAGACCGACCGCAGCCACACCGATTTCACGCAGGACCTGCGCGCCGCTGCGATGGTCAGCGTGCTGGCACGACGCGACGCCGACTTCGGGACACTGCTCGATACCGACGGATGGCAGAAGACGGAGGCCGGAGCAGTCGCCGCGTGGACGGACGACTACTCCGATATCATCGGATCGATGCTGCGCAAGAAGCTTGGGTGGTGATTACTGGTTCTTGAGCGCGGCTGTCTGCTTGGCGAGCTGCGCGTCAAAATCCGTCTCGAGCGTGGCGACATAGGTGGCGAGTTCGCCCGGCTTGACGAACGGGTTCGGCGCGCCGTCCTTCATCTGCGCGCGCTTGGCCTGCATGCCATACACTTCCGGGTGCGGGCCGAGCAGCACGTCCGGGTTCATCGCCTTCGCCTTGGCAAAGGTGCTGCGATAATCTTCGACGATGCCCGGATGGGTCGGGTGGCCGACCAGCCGGTTCAGCGCAACCGTGCCGCTGCAAAAGAACACCACATCGCGATCCTTATCGCCGTCCTTGACGTGCGTCTCCCAGCTTGTGCATCCGGGCGAATGGCCGGGCGTCGCGTGCGCGATCATCGTGACCTCGCCGAGCGTGACCTTGTCGCCCTCATTGACGGTGCGGTCGACCTTCACGGGTGGGAAGGCCAGATCGGCATTCTTCTCGTCGCCCGGATAATAACCGCCCTCGATCAGCGGCTTGTCGCGCTCGCCCGCGACGAGCTGCGCGCCGGAGTCCTTTTTCATTTCGGCAAAGCCGCCCGTGTGATCGAAATGGGCGTGCGTGTTGAGGATGTATTTGATGTCGCCGACCTTGAGGCCAAGCTTCTCGATATTTCCTTCGATCTGCGATGTTGCCTCGGGAAGCGCCGTATCCATCAGGATGAGACCCTGCGATGTCTTGATGATGTAAACGGCGATACCGTCAGTGCCGACATAATAGATATTGTCGATCAGCCGGAACGGTTCGAAAGGTGTGTTCCATTTCTTGGTGACCTGGGCGAGGAAATCCTTGACCGTTTGTGCCTGCGCACCGGACGTGAGTGTTGCGAGCACAAGCAAAGCGGCTGCGAAGGCGCGCATGAAATCCTCCCATTGTTGTCGTTGAGGCGAATGTAGCAGCGCAAATGAAGCGGTATTCAGGCGGCGAGTTCAAGCAGCATGTTGAGCGCTTCGATCACGGAGAGCGCGACGGATCTCCGAACGCCCGATGTCGCCATAGCGCTTCTCGCGATGGATAAGAGTGGTGTGCGTCGCCGCGGCAAAATGCACCAGTCCGACCGGCTTGTCCGCCGATCCGCCCCCCGGTCCCGCGATGCCGGTGATCGCGACGGTGAGATTGACGCCGGCCCGCGCGAGCGCACCTCGGGCCATTGCCTCTGCGGTCTGCCGGCTCACCGCGCCATGCGTCGCGAGTGTCGCCTCGGGCACACCGAGCATCGCCATCTTGGCGGCATTGGAATAGGTCACGAAACCACGATCGACCACGTCGGAGGATCCGGCGATTTCGGTGAGTGCCCCCGCCACAAGCCCGCCGGTGCAGGATTCCGCTGTTGCGAGTATCCATTCGTGCACACGGCAGGCGTCGAGCACTTGCACCGCAAGCGCGCGCGTCTCCGCGTCGATCACGGCGCACTCCAGGGCAGGCGGACGGTAGCGGTCGCGTAAGCCGCGATACCCTCGGCGCGGCCGAGCGCGCCAAGCTTCTCGTTGGTAGTTGCCTTGACGCCGACGCGGTCGATCGAAAGCCCGGCGATTTCGGCGATGCGCGCGCGCATGGCGTCGCGCACGGGATTGACCTTCGGGGCCTCGCACACGATCGCCACGTCGAGATGGCTTACCATGCCGCCGCGGGCCTTCACGCGCTCGACCGCGAATTTCAGAAACTTGTCGGACGAGGCGCCGCGCCATTGTTCGTCGCTCGGCGGAAAGTGCACGCCGATGTCGCCGTCTGCGAGCGCACCGAGGATCGCGTCCGTCAGCGCATGCAGTGCCACGTCGGCGTCCGAGTGGCCTTGCAGCTTCCGCGCGTGCGGGATTTTCACGCCGCCGAGCCACACGGCATCGCCGCCGGTATCGAATGCGTGAATATCGTAGCCGATGCCGGTGCGGATATCGGCGAGCGCCATGTGCCCTTCGCGATCTGCGCGCGCGAAATCGTCGGCTGTCGTCATCTTCATGTTTGCGGGCTCACCCTCAAATACCGCGACCTTCAGGCCGGCCCATTCGGCAAGCGCCGCATCGTCGGGAAAATCCTCGCGGCCGGCATCGGCGGCGCGACGATGGGCATCCACCAGCATCGCGTAATTGAAGGCCTGCGGCGTCTGCACGGTGCGCAGGTGAGCACGGTCGAGCGTTGCCGTCACCAGACTGTCATGGTCGACCAGCTTCACCGTGTCGGTGACGGTCAGGCCAGGAATGGCGGCGCCGTATTTCTCGGCTGCCGCGATCGCGCGGCTCACCAAGGCGGGCGAGGTGAACGGTCGCGCGGCATCGTGCACGAGAACGATCGCGGGCGCCCTTGCGCTCAGCGCCTCGAGTCCCGCGCGCACCGAGCCCTGACGTGTTGACGCACCTGCGACAGGTTGCCCGACTGTAAGCCCCTCAGCAGCGGCCGCGAAACGCGCCGCGTCATCGGGATGGATCACGGGCAGAACGTAATCGACCTCGGCGTGGCCTGTGAAAACGCGTAGGCTCTCCCGCACCATCGGCGAGCCGCCCATCACCTTGTATTGCTTGGGGTAATCAAGTCCGGTGCGCGTCCCGCGCCCGGCTGCAACCACCACCGCGGCCACGCGGATCGCCATCTCATGTCCCGGTTTACTTCACCCGACAAAGGCTTTAGCGCCTGCATTCACCATCGCAAACGTATTTCCGCCGGTTTTGGTGAGCTTAGGACATTTGCTGCACCGCAGCACTTGCGGCCAAGCCCAAAATGGCTAAACTCTAAGCATATGACTGGACGCCTAAATAGTGTGCACTGACGCGCGAATGCCTCCAATGACGGAGAATTTTCAGACGCCGCTGGCCGTGGGATCGCTCACGATGCCCAACCGCGTTTTCCTCGCACCGATGTCCGGCATCACAGACGCGCCCTTTCGCCGGCTTGCCGCAAAACTGGGCGCGGGGGTTGTTGTCTCGGAAATGATCGCGAGCGCGGCGCTCGCCGAAGGACGCCGCGAGCAGCACCGCCGGCTAGACGGGGAGGGGCTGCGGCTCAACATCGTACAGTTGGCCGGCTGCGAAGCGAACTGGATGGCCGAGGGTGCGCGCATCGCGCAAGGCGCGGGCGCCGACATCATCGACATCAACATGGGCTGTCCGGCCAAGCACGTCACCGGCAAGGCGTCCGGTTCGGCGCTGATGCGCGATCTCGATCACGCGCTTAGCCTGATCGACGCGACGGTCGGCGCGGTGAGCGTGCCGGTGACGTTGAAGATGCGGCTGGGCTGGGATGACACCTCGCACAATGCGCCGGAGTTGGCGCGCCGCGCAGAAGCGGCTGGCATCCGGCTCATCACCGTGCACGGCCGCACGCGCTGCCAGTTCTACAAGGGCGTAGCCAACTGGACTGCGGTGCGCGGCGTGAAGCAGGCGGTGTCGATTCCCGTGGTGGTGAATGGGGACGTGACAAGCTTCGAGGCTGCGGTCGCAGCGCTCACGGCGTCCGGCGCGGATGCCGTCATGGTCGGGCGGGGCGCGCAGGGCCGACCATGGTTTCCGGGCGATCTCGCGCATTATCTCACGACCGGCGAGCAGCGCGCCGCCCCGTCGCTGGCCGATCAGCACGACATGGTCAGCGCATTGTATGAGGAAATGCTTGCACATCACGGCGCACGCATCGGCGTGCGCCACGTGCGCAAGCATCTGGGCTGGGCGCTTGATGCCGCGGCCGAGACGGCTGGCATTGCGCCCGATCGGCTCAAGGCCGCGCGCGCCCATGTGCTGACCTCCGAGGAGCCCGCCGAGGTACGGCGCCGCATCTCCGAAGCGTACGACGATTTTGGCTGGAAGGCGGCGGCATGAGCCACGCCGAATCCAACATCCTGCCGTTCGCCGCCGAGGCCGCCGACACCGTTCTCAACGCGTTGCCGCATCCGATCCTGATGGTCGGGCCGAACGGCAAGATCGCGGAAGCGAATGTCGCCGCCGAATCCTTCTTTGAAGTCTCCATGCTGCTGTTGCGTCGCCATGCGTTGCGCGACCTCGTGCCGTTCGGCTCGCCGCTGCTGGCGCTGGTCGAGCAGGTTCGCAATCGCGGCTCGGCGGTGAACGAATATCGGGTCGACCTGTCGACGCCGCGCAATCCGGGTGAGCGCCTCGTGGATCTTAACGTCGCGCCGGTGCCCGAGCGGCCCGGCCACGTTGTGGTGATGCTGCAAGAGCGCACCATCGCCGACAAGATGGACCGCCAGTTGACCCATCGTGGAGCGGCGCGTTCCGTGATCGCGCTTGCCGCCATGCTGGCGCACGAGATCAAAAACCCGCTCTCGGGGATTCGCGGCGCCGCGCAACTGCTCGAACAATCCGCCGGGGACGACGACCGCACGCTCACGCGTCTGATCTGCGACGAAGCCGACCGCATCGTGAAGCTCGTCGATCGCATGGAGGTTTTTGCCGACGAGCGCCCGGTCGAGCGCGAGGCGGTCAACATTCACGTCGTGCTCGACCGCGTGAAGAAGCTCGCACTCTCGGGCTTCGGCCGAAAGATCAAGTTCGTCGAGACCTATGACCCATCACTGCCGTTCGTGCTGGCGAACCGCGACCAATTCATCCAGGTGTTTCTCAATCTGGTGAAGAACGCCGCCGAGGCGATCGGCGACCAGCCGGACGGCCAGATCGAACTGACAACGGCGTTCCGGCCGGGCGTGCGACTTCAGATTCCCGGCAGCCAGACGCGCGTGTCGCTGCCGCTTGAGTTTTGCGTCAAGGACAATGGCGCGGGTGTCCCGGCCGATCTGTTGCCGCACCTGTTCGATCCGTTTGTGACCACGAAGCCTACCGGTACCGGGCTGGGCCTTGCGCTGGTTGCCAAGATCGTGGGCGATCACGGCGGCATCATCGAGTGCGAGTTGCAGCCGCGCCACACGATATTCCGCGTATTGATGCCGATGTTCACTGGTGACGACGCCGGACCGGGCGGCGTAACCTGAAGAGGGACTAGATGCCCGCAGGAAACATACTGGTCGCCGACGACGATGCCGCGATCAGAACCGTGCTCAATCAGGCGCTTTCGCGCGCAGGATACGAGGTACGTAGCACTGGCAATGCCGCGACGTTGTGGCGTTGGGTGAGCCAAGGCGACGGTGATCTTGTCATCACCGACGTGGTGATGCCGGACGAGAACGCGTTCGACCTCTTGCCGCGTATCAAGAAGCTGCGGCCTGAACTTCCCGTCATCATCATGAGCGCGCAGAATACGTTCATGACTGCGATCCGCGCGTCCGAGCGTGGCGCGTACGAATACCTGCCGAAACCGTTCGATCTGAAGGAACTGATCACAATCGTCGGCCGCGCACTCGCCGAACCGAAGGAGCGTTCGCGTGAACCTGCCAAGGTCGAAGATCTCGGCGCGATCCCCTTGGTCGGCCGCTCGCCCGCAATGCAGGAGATCTACCGCTTCGTCGCGCGGCTGATGCAGACCGACCTCACCGTGATGATCACCGGTGAGTCCGGCACCGGCAAGGAACTGGTCGCGCGCGCCCTGCACGATTACGGCAAGCGCCGCGCCGGCCCGTTCGTCGCGATTAACATGGCGGCGATCCCGCGCGACCTCGTGGAGTCCGAGCTGTTCGGCCACGAGAAGGGCGCCTTCACTGGCGCGAATGCACGCGCCTCGGGGCGGTTCGAGCAAGCGGAAGGCGGTACACTGTTCCTCGACGAGATCGGCGACATGCCGATGGAGGCGCAGACCCGCCTACTGCGAGTGCTGCAACAAGGCGAGTACACGACCGTCGGCGGACGAACGCCGATCAAGACCGACGTGCGTATTGTTGCCGCCAGCAACAAGGATCTGCGGGTGTTGATCCAGCAGGGACTGTTCCGCGAGGACCTGTTCTTCCGTCTCAACGTTGTGCCGCTTCGATTGCCGCCGCTGCGTGAACGGGCCGAGGACGTACCCGACCTGATGCGGCATTTCTTCGGCCTCGCCGAGCGCGAAGGTCTGCCGGCGAAACAGGTGGATGCGGCGGCACTGGAGCGGCTCAAACGTTACCGCTGGCCCGGCAATGTGCGCGAACTGGAAAATCTCGCGCGCCGGCTCTCCGCACTCTATCCGCAGGAGACCATCACCGGCGCCGTCATCGATGCAGAACTGGTCCAGCCGGCGATCGCGGCGCCCGACGAGGAGGGCCGTGGTGAAGACACCATTGGGTCCACCATGGAGCGGCATCTGACGCGCTACTTCGCCAATTTCGGCAACGGTCTGCCGCCGCCGGGCCTGTACCACCGCATCCTGCGCGAGGTGGAGCACCCCCTGCTATCCGCGGCGCTTGCGGCGACCCGGGGCAATCAAATCCGCGCTGCCGACCTTTTGGGCGTCAACCGTAATACGTTGCGCAAGAAAATCCGCGATCTGGACATCCAGGTGATCCGCACCAGCGGCTGATCCGACGATTTTGCAGGTAAGTCCTCGATCACGCCGCGGATTTGTCGCAATCCGGCAACATTGTTGTATAATTGCACCAATGCCCGGCGCTTCCGTCGGGTATCCGGATGCGTGCGGTTTTGAATGAGCAGCGCTGAAGACGTCGCGATGGCCGATGCAGGAGGTGCCACGGCACCCCGCCTGTCATTGCGCGTGTTTGGCTCCATAGCGGTCGGCCTGGCGCTGCTTTCGGCGACCGTCACCTTCCTGGTGCTTGCGGGGCTGACCCCGATAGCCCCGACCCACCGGGTCGTCGTCAGTGTCCTCCTTGTCGACCTGTGCGCGGCGCTGCTGCTGGTCGCCGTCATTGGGCGAGAAGTCTGGAACATTCTCAAGGCGCGTCGTCGCGGCCGGGCAGGGGCCCGCCTTCATGTGCGCATCATCGGCCTGTTCTCGGTCGTGGCGGCGGTGCCGGCCGTGCTGGTTGCGATCGTTGCGACGGTCGCACTCGATCGTGGTCTTGCGCCGTGGTTCTCCAGTCGCATCGAATCGGTGATCCAGAATTCACTGACTGTGGCGCAGGTGTATTTCACGGAGCGCGCAGCGATCATCCGCAGCGAAATTACCGCGATGGCGTTCGACGTCAGCCGAGCCAAGCCGTTGTTTGATTCCGACCGCGAGCGGTTCCGCCAGTTTCTCAGCGGGCAGGCGCGTGTGCGCGGCCTTCCGCTGACCCTGATGGTGCACAGCGATCTTTCGGTCGTCGAGAAGGCCGAGATCGAGGGCGTCGGTGACATCGGTCCGCCGTCGGAGAAGGGCGCGCTGGCCTCGGTCAACGAGACCGAACCTCAGGTCGGGATGTTCCTCGAGACCAAGAGTGTCGCGGCGGTGATCAAGCTGCGCGGTTATGACGATACCTATCTCTACGTCGCGCGTCCGCTCGACCCGCGCGTGATCGATCAATTGCAGGCGACCAAGGCGAGCGTTGCCGAATTTGCCAATCTCGAACAACGCCGTGTCGGCGTGCAGATCGCCTTCGCGTTGATGTACACCGTCATCGCGCTGATCGTTTTGCTGTCGGCAGTCTGGATCGGATTGAATTTCGCCAACCGGCTGGTTGCGCCGATCCGCCGGCTGATCGGGGCGGCGAACCTCGTGTCGACCGGCAACCTCTATGTGCAGGTGCCGGTGAGACGCGGGGAGGGCGACCTGTCGCAGCTTGGCGAGTTGTTCAACAAGATGACGCACGAACTGCGCACCCAGCGCGACGATCTGATGCGCGCACGCGACCAGATCGACAGCCGCCGCCGTTTCACCGAGGCGGTACTGGCAGGTGCGAGCGCTGGAGTGATTGGCGTCGATTCTGAAGGCCGGATCAGCATCCTCAATCGCTCGGCCGAGAAGCTGATCGGACAGAGCGAAGCGGCCGCGACGGGGCGCGATCTGACCGAGGTGATGCCTGAACTTGAGCCGTTGTTCACCGAGGCCAGGTCCGGCATTCACCGGCTGGTGCAGGGCCAAATCACCATCAGCCGCGAAATGCGCGAGCGCAATCTCTCCGTTCGTGTCACCACGGAGCAGGCGGCCGACGAGCATCACGGCTACGTGGTGACGCTCGACGACATCACCGATCTCGTCACCGCGCAGCGCACCTCGGCCTGGGCCGATATCGCGCGCCGCATTGCGCACGAAATCAAGAATCCGCTGACCCCGATCCAACTTTCCGCCGAACGGCTCAAGCGCAAGTACGGCAAGGTCATCACCGAGGACAAGGCCGTCTTCGAGCAATGCACCGACACGATCGTGCGGCAGGTCGACGACATCAAGCGCATGGTCGATGAGTTCTCGCGCTTCGCGCGCATGCCGAAGCCGGTCATGACGGCAGAGGACATGGCCGACACCGCGCGGCAGGTCGTGTTCTTGCAGCGCGTCGGCAACCCGGACATCGATATCGATATCCAGACCGAAGCCGAGCAAATGCCGGCGAAGTTCGACCGCCGTCTGATCAGCCAGGGCCTGACCAACATTATCAAAAATGCCACAGAGGCGATTGGCGCCGTTCCGGCCGAGGAATTGGGACGCGGCCGCATCCAGGTTTCGGTCAAGCGCGAGGGCGGCGACATCGTGGTCGACGTGATCGACAACGGCACCGGCCTGCCCAAGGAGAATCGCAACCGGCTGCTCGAGCCCTACGTCACCACGCGCGAGAAAGGCACCGGGCTCGGCCTCGCCATTGTGGGCCGAATCCTCGAGGAGCACGGCGGACAAATGGAACTGTCGGACGCGCCCGATGTTGCGACCGGCGGGCGCGGCGCTTGGGTGCGGTTGCGCTTCGCCGCTGAGAGTGTCGTCAGCGTCAGCCCCCCGCCGCTTGAATCCGCGCACGCTCTCGAAATGGCGAGTAAGTAATCATGGCGTCCGACATCCTGATCGTCGATGACGAGGCGGATATCCGCGAACTGGTCGCGGGGATATTGCAGGACGAGGGTTACGAGACGCGTATCGCGCGAGACAGCGATTCCGCGTTGAGCGCGATAGGCGCGCGCCGGCCGAACCTGTTGTTCCTCGATATCTGGCTGCAGGGGTCGAAGCTCGACGGCCTCCAGCTCCTCGACAACGTGAAGGAGCAGCACCCCGAACTGCCGGTTGTCATGATCTCCGGACACGGCAACATCGAAACGGCCGTTTCCGCAATCAAGCGTGGGGCCTACGACTTCATCGAGAAGCCGTTCAAGGCCGATCGCCTGGTGCTGGTGGCAAACCGCGCGCTGGAAAACTCGCGACTCAAGCGCGAGGTGAGGGAGCTCAAGCAGATCGCGCCGCAGCCGACCAGTCTGGTCGGCCGTTCACCGGCGATCAACCAGCTGCGCCATGTGATCGAGAAGGTCGCGCCGACCAACAGCCGCATCCTGATTGTCGGGCCGTCCGGCGCCGGCAAGGAGCTGACGGCTCGTACACTTCATACGGCCTCAGGCCGCGCCGACGGACCCTTCGTTGTGATCAACGCGGCCGCCATCACGCCGGAGCGCATGGAGTCCGAGCTGTTCGGTGTCGAGGCGTCGAACGGCTCGCAAGAACGCAAGGTTGGCGCGCTGGAAGAAGCGCATCACGGAACACTCTTCATCGACGAGATCGGCGACATGCCGCGCGAGACGCAGAACAAGATTCTGCGCGTGCTGGTCGATCAGACGTTCCAGCGCGTCGGCGGCACCAACCGTGTCGATGTCGATGTGCGCATCGTATCCTCGACCACACGAAATCTCGAAAACGAGATTTCAGCCGGCAAATTTCGCGAAGATCTTTATCATCGCCTCTCCGTGGTGCCGATCCGCGTGCCACCGCTCGCCGAACGGCGCGAGGATATCGCGCTGCTGGTCGAATACTTCATGGACCAGATTTCGCAGGCGACCGGATTGCCACGGCGCACCATCGGCGAGGACGCGATGGCGGTGCTGCAGTCGCACGACTGGCCGGGAAATGTGCGCCAGCTCCGAAACAACGTCGAGCGCCTGATGATCCTGGCCGGCGGCGACGCCGATGCGGTGATCGATGCCTCGATGCTGCCGCAGGATGTCGGCGCGATGGTGCCGAACCTGCCGAATGGCAATGGCGGCGAGCATCTGATGGGCCTGCCGCTGCGCGACGCGCGTGAAATGTTCGAGCGCGAGTATCTGCGCGCGCAGATCAACCGCTTCGGCGGCAATATTTCCCGTACCGCCGAATTCGTTGGAATGGAGCGCTCGGCCCTGCATCGAAAGCTCAAGGCGCTGGGAATCGGTTAAACTCAATTCAGCGCATTTTCGGGAGCTTGCCGTGGCCCGCATCGCCTATGTGAACGGACGCTACGTGCCGCATCGTACCGCGAGCGTGCATGTGGAAGATCGCGGCTACCAGTTCGCCGACGGCGTTTACGAGGTCTGTGAGGTAAGGGGCGGCAAGCTTGTGGACGAGCGCCGCCATATGGAACGGCTGGAGCGCTCGCTGAAGGAATTGCGCATCTCCATGCCAATGCCGATCAACGCCCTCGGCGTGGTGTTTCGAGAGACAGTGGCACGCAATCGTGTGCGCAACGGCATCCTCTACCTTCAGATCACGCGGGGCGTCGCGCGCCGCGACCATGCGTTTCCGGCGCCCGGCACGCCGCCAAGCGTCGTGGTGACCGCAAAGAACTACGATCTCGACAAGATCGAAGCGGGGGCAGCCGACGGGATCGCGGTCGTTTCCGTGCCGGAGAACCGCTGGCCGCGCGTGGACATCAAATCGGTGTCGCTGCTGCCGAACGTGCTCGCCAAGCAGGCGGCGCGCGAGCAGGGCGCCAAGGAGGCCTGGTTCGTCGATGCCGGCGGCAAGGTGACCGAGGGCTCATCCTCGAACGCCTGGATCGTGACGCGCGACGGCGCGCTGGTCACGCGGCCGGCGGATTTCGGCATCCTGCGCGGCATCACCCGCACAGTGGTCCTCGACGTGATCAAGGATCAGGGCCTCAAGCTCGAAGAGCGTGCCTTCACGATGGAAGAGGCCTATGCGGCGCGCGAGGCTTTCATCACCTCGGCGACCAATTTCGTTACGCCTGTGGTGCAGATCGACGGGCGACCGGTCGGCAATGGCGCCCCGGGCCTGATCGCCAGCGCACTGCGGCGGGATTATCACGACCACGCTGAAATCGCCTGAAAACGCCTCGATCCGCGCCATTCTCCGCTTGCGCCAGTTTCGGGCCTGCCATCTAATAGTCATTGCCACGTCTGCGTGCGGGGGAGTGTCCGTTCGCGGAAAAATAACGTGACAAAAAGCCTCGCGGGAAATGGGGCCCGCGAATAAAAACGGAACAACGGCAATGGCAGCCGAACGCGCACAAAATCTGCAAGACACCTTCCTCAATCACGTTCGAAAAAGTAAGACGCCGCTGACGATCTTCCTGGTCAACGGTGTAAAGCTTCAGGGGGTCGTGACCTGGTTCGATAATTTCTGCGTGCTGCTGCGGCGGGACGGGCATTCGCAGCTCGTCTACAAGCACGCGATATCGACCATCATGCCGGGGCACCCGATCCAACTGTTCGAAGGCGCCGAGGAGGCGCCTGCGGAAAAGGCCTGATTTGGAGCCACGACGCCGCGACGGGATTAGTGGGCGGCTCGGCTCGCCGGCCGAGGGCGCGACCGGCCGCGCTATGGTCGTCGGGCCATACTTGCGGAGGAGGGCGGCGCGGCTTGCGTCAGCTCACACCGCCGAGAACGAACGCTTGCCCGAAGCGCGGCTCGACGAGGCGGTCGGACTTGCGGGCGCGATCGATCTCGAAGTCGTGGAGCAGGGCATCGCGCCGCTCGCGGAAATCCGCCCCGCGACCTATCTCGGCAAGGGCAAAGTCGACGAGCTCGCCGGGCTCATCAAGGCAAGCGAGATCGGCGTCGTCGTGATGGACTGCGCGCTCTCGCCGGTGCAGCAGCGCAACCTGGAGAAGGCCTGGGGCGCGAAGGTGCTCGACCGCACCGGGCTCATTCTGGAAATCTTCGGGCGGCGGGCGCGCACGAGGGAAGGTGCGCTGCAGGTCGAGCACGCACACCTGACCTACCAGAAGGGGCGGCTGGTGCGCTCCTGGACGCATCTGGAGCGCCAGCGCGGTGGCTTCGGCTTCCTCGGTGGCCCGGGCGAGACGCAGATCGAGTCCGACCGCCGCATGATCGAGGAGCGCATCGCCAAGATCGAGCGCGAGCTGGAGGGCGTGAAGAAAACCCGCAAGCTGCATCGCGACAGCCGCAAGCGCGTGCCGTACCCGATCGTCGCGCTGGTCGGTTACACCAACGCCGGCAAATCGACGCTGTTCAACCGGCTGACGCGCGCAACTGTGCTCGAAGCCGATATGCTGTTTGCCACCCTCGATCCGACGCTGCGCTCGATTGCGCTGCCGCATGGCGCCAAGGCGATCCTGTCCGACACGGTCGGCTTCATTTCCGATCTGCCGACCATGCTGGTTGCGGCGTTCCGCGCCACGCTCGAGGAGGTGATCGAGGCGGATGTGATCCTGCACGTGCGCGACGCGACCCACGAGGATACGGCGGCGCAGGCCCATGATGTCGAGGACGTGCTCCGTGCACTCGACATCGATCCGGACGACCACGCGCGGATTATCGAAGTGTGGAACAAGACTGATCGCCTCGGTGCCGATGCCCGCGCGCAGCTTGAGAATGTCGCAGCGCGGCGCAGCGAGAACCGGCCGGTGCTGGTGTCGGCGCTGACCGGGCAGGGGCTCGACGCCTTGCTGGAAACCGTCGAGGCGCGGCTCGCACTGCGCCGCGTCGTGCTCGATCTGGTGCTCGATCCCGCTGACGGAGCAGGGGTGAGCTGGCTGCATCGCCATTCCGAGGTGATGGCGAAGGCAATGCGCGAGGACGGTACGCTCGGCATGACGGTGCGCGCGGACGCCACCAATGCGGAGCGGATCAGGGGGAAGTTCAAGGCGGCCTAGCGCTTCTCCTTCGCCTTCGCCTCATTCCACAGCGCATCCATCTCGGCGAGGGTCGCATCGCTCGGCGCTTTGCCTTGCGCCGCGAGCCCGTCCTCGATCGCCGCAAAGCGCCGCTCGACCTTCAGGTTGGTGCCGCGCAACGCGCTCTCCGGATCGACATCGAGATGGCGCGCGAGGTTGACGACCACGAACAGCAGGTCGCCGACCTCCTCCTTGATGTGCTCCGCGTCGCCGGTGCCGAGCTCCGCCTCGATCTCGGCGGTCTCCTCGCGGATCTTCGCGATCACGGCCTTCGGATCGTTCCAGTCGAAGCCGACCTTGCTCGCCTTCTGCTGCAGCTTGAGCGCGCGGGCGAGCGCCGGGCAGCCCGGCCGAGACGCCCGAGAGCGCGCCGGTACGGCCGGGGGCAGGGATCTTGCCCGCCTCCACACGCGCCGCTCTCTCCTGCACCTTGATCTCATCCCACTGGACGTTGACCTCGCCCGTACTCATGCCGGCCTTGTCGCCGAACACGTGCGGATGGCGGCGGATCAGCTTCTCGGTGATAGCCTGCACCACGTCGCCGAACGCGAACGAGCCTTGCTCCTCGGCCATGCGAGCGTGGAAGGCGACCTGGAGCAGCAGGTCGCCCAGTTCGTCCTTCAGGTCGTCAAGATCGCCGCGCGCAATGGCGTCCGCGACCTCATAGGCTTCCTCGATCGTATAGGGCGCGATGGACTCGAAATTCTGCTCCAGGTCCCATGGGCAGCCGGAGCCCGGCGTACGCAGCGCCGCCATGATCTCGATCAATCGTGCAATATCGCGGGAAGGGGTCATGTGCGATCCAGGGGAAGGGCGCCCCAAACTATCAGAGCGCCCTCGCCCGCGGGATCGTTAACGCGCGCAGCACACAGCCTTAATGGCCGCTGCCATCCGCCTTGCGCGCCGCTTCGAACAGGAACCAGGTGCGCCGTTCGGTGGCGTCGATGAAGTTTTCGAGCAGGCTCGCGCTCGCGACATCTTCGTGATCGTCGCAGACCTTGTGCGCCTTGCGCATGGCCGCTGCGACCTTCTTGTTGTCGGCCATCAGCTCGCGCAGCATGTCGGCCGGATCGACGAAATCGGCGTCGTTGTCCTCGATGGTCTGAAGCTTCGCGATATGGCCGATCGAGCGCACCGTCGTGCCGCCGATCTTGCGCACGCGCTCGGCGAGTTCGTCGGTCGTGGCAAAGATCGCGTCCGCCTGCTCGTCGAACATCAGATGATAGTCGCGGAAATGCGGCCCGCTCATGTGCCAATGGAAATTCTTGGTCTTGAGGTAGAGCGCAAAGCTGTCGGCCAGGATGGCATTCAGGGCGCCGGAGATATCGCCGATCGCGTTTGCCGAAAGGTCGGTCGGCGTGTCGAGCGCGCGCGGTGCATTGGCGGCGGATTTGGGTTTGCTCACGGTGAACCTCGATGGTCGTCAGGGTGGGGACGCGCAGCCGCGTCGTTTGCCCGCAGGGGGCGTCACACAATGTAGTTCACGGGGTTCCCGGTTCCATGACAAAGCCAATAATTACCTCGATTCGCATAAGACATATTATGGAATATTTCCAGTATTATCGAACCCGCTGAATTCGTTGAATTTTATTCGATATCCGTTTCTCCCACGCGCATCCCGTCGTACGCCGGGACGACATGCGGCGGCAGGCTCTGGCGCAGCACCTCGTAATCGAGATCGGTGTGCATGTTGGTCAGGATCGCGCGTTTTGGCTTGAGCCGCTCGATCCACGCGAGCGCGTCGGAGACGCTGAAATGGCTCGGATGCGGATGGTAGCGCAGCGCGTCCACGATCCAGGTCTTGAGCCCGCCGAGTGCCGAAACGCTCTCGGCCGGAAGGTCGTGCAGGTCGCTCGAGTACGCCAGATTTCCGATGCGGAAGCCGAGAGCGCGGATATCGCCATGCTCCTGCATGAACGGCAGCAGCGTGACCGGGCCACCCTTCCCGTCGATCGTTAACGCGCGGCCCGGCGCGAGTGCATGCATCGTGGCGATCGGCGGGTAGTCGCTACCCGCCGGCTGCACGAAGCAGTAGCTGAAGCGGGTCATCAACATGCGCGAGGTGGCGTCGTCCGCATACACGTCCACGCGGCGGCGCGCCTTGAGAAAGAGCCCGCGCAGGTCGTCGATGCCGTGGGTGTGGTCGGCGTGCTCGTGGCTGTAGATCACGGCGTCGAGCGCGTTCACGTCGGCGTCGATCAACTGGTCGCGCAGGTCCGGGCCGGTGTCGATCAGCACGCGCGTGGTGCCGCCGGCGTCCGTGCGCTCGATCAGCAACGAGCAGCGCCGGCGCCGGTTCTTCGGATTGGCCGGGTCGCACGCACCCCAGCCGGTGCCGGGCCGCGGCACGCCGCCGGACGAACCGCATCCGAGAATCGTGAAGGTAAGGCTCATGCGGCGGCCGCCGCCGGGACGCGGCACCTTCGCGAACAGCCGGAAAAAGTTCTCCGTCGTCTGCCGGGCCAGCTCGTCGAACGAGACGCCGCGCACCTCGGCCAGCGTTTCGGCGACCTTGACGACGTACGCCGGCTCGTTGCGCTTGCCGCGATACGGTAGCGGCGCGAGAAATGGCGCGTCAGTCTCGATCAGAAAGCGGTCCGGCGGGACCATCTGGGCGATCTCGCGCAACGCGGCGGAGTTCTTGAAGGTCACGATGCCGGTGAAGCCGATGTAATGACCGAGCGCGAGTGCGCGGCGCGCCAGTTCCGGCCCGCCGGTGTAGCAATGCAGTACGGCCGGGAAGGGCCCCTTCCCCGCCTCCTCCTCAAGGATGCGCGCCGTATCGGCGTCGGCCTCGCGCGCGTGGACCACCAGCGGCAATTGCGTCGCGCGCGCCGCCGCGATGTGGGTGCGGAAGCCCTGCTCCTGTGCGTCGCGCGGCGAGTTGTCGTAGTGATAGTCGAGCCCGGCTTCGCCGATGGCGACGACCTTCGGATGGCTCGTGCGCGCGATCAGATCGTCGGCCGTGACGTCGAGTTCTTCGTCCGCATGATGCGGATGCGTGCCGACCGAACACGTCACATTGGGAAATCGTTCTGCGATTGCGAGGAGTTGTGCGTGGCGTTTGACGCGGGTCGAGATCGTCACCATGCGGCCGATACCGGCCGCTTCCGCGCGCGCCACCACGGCGTCAAGTTCCGGCGCGAAATCCGGAAAGTCGAGATGGCAGTGGCTGTCGACGAGCATGGCTGGATAAGGCTCTCAGCCTGCTTTCGCTTCCGGCTCGACGTAGCGCGGGAACACCGGCTTGATCTCGCCAAGCACCGTTCCGGGCGCGATCCGGCCACCTTCCCCGAACGCGGCGAAGTCGCGCGCCGACTGCGGAATGTTGAGCAAATCGAGGAACTTCGCGGCGGACTCTGGCACGAACGGTTGGGCCAGGATCGCGACCTGCCGGATCACTTCCGCCGTGACGTACAACACCGTGCCCTGCCGCGCCGGATCGGTCTTGGCGAGCGCCCAGGGGGCCTCCCCGGCGAAGTAGCGATTCGCGTCCGCCACCACGGCCCACACCGCGTTGAGCACCTGATGCAGTGCCTGCGTCTTCATCGCCTCGCGCGCCTTGCCGAGCATCGCGTCCGCGGCCGCGAGGATGGTCTTGTCGTTGTCGGTGAACGCGCCCGGTTTTGGCAGCGCGCCGCCAAACCCTTTGCCGATCATGGTGAGCGATCGCTGCGCCAGATTGCCGAGGTCATTGGACAAATCGGCATTGATGCGCGCCACGATCGCCTCGTGACTGTAGTTGCCATCCTGTCCGAACGGCACTTCGCGCATGAAGAAATAACGCAGCGGATCGACGCCATAGGCTTCGACGAGCGCGAACGGATCGACCACGTTGCCGACCGACTTCGACATCTTCTCGCCGCGGTTCAGGATCCATCCGTGGCAGAAAATGTGCCGCGGCACCTCGATGCCGGCCGACATCAGGAAGGCCGGCCAGTAGACCGCGTGAAAGCGCACAATGTCCTTGCCGATCACATGCAGGTCGGCTGGCCAGTTCTTCTTGAACGTCGCGCTGTCGGCGTCAGGGTATCCGACCGCGGTGATGTAGTTGGTGAGCGCATCGACCCATACGTACATGACGTGCTTCGGATCGTTCGGCACCTTGACGCCCCAGTCGAAGGTGGTGCGCGAGATCGACAGATCGTTCAGGCCGCCGCGCACGAAACTCGCGACTTCGTTCGCCCGCTCCTTCGGCAGCACGAAATCCGGCACATCGGCATAAAGCTTCAACAGCTTGTCCTGATAGGCGGAGAGCTTGAAGAAATAACTCTCCTCCTCGACCCATTCGACCGGCGTGCCGAGGCTACCGAGCCGGACGCCGTTCTCGATACGGGTCTCGCTCTCGTCGTAGTAGGCCTCGTCGCGCACCGAATACCAGCCTGCGTATTTCGACAGGTAGATGTCGCCATTCGCCAGCATGCGCTCCCAGATCGCCTGCGAGGCCTGGTGGTGGCGTGGTTCGGTGGTGCGGATGAACTGATCGTTCGAACAATTCAGCAGCTTTGTCATCGCCTGGAAGCGCTCGACGTTGCGATCCGCCCACTGCTTCGGGGTCACGCCGGCTTTGGTCGCGCTTTGCAGCATCTTGATGCCGTGTTCGTCGGTGCCGGTGAGAAAAAACACGTCGAAACCGTCGAGCCGCTTGAAGCGCGCGATCGCATCGGTCGTCATGACCTCGTAGCCGTATCCGATATGCGGCGCACCATTCGGGTACGCGATCGCGGTCGTGATGTAGTAGCGGGGCTTGTCCGGCATGAAGCTTGGTATCAACCGCGCGTCGCAGCCGCAAGCCAGCCGAACATGTTGAAAACCATCGGCTTTCGTTCGAGATGGAAGATCTCGACATCGCGGGCCGTGCTGTTGAGCTTCTCCCACACCTCGGCGAGACGGGCGAGCCTGCCCGGCTCCGCGCCTGCGACGGTGATACGCGCGGAAAGCCAGTCGCGCACCGCATCGACGAACGCCGCAAAGGAGGTCTCGTCGCGCCCGAGCGCATCCCCGAGCGCGTGCAGGTCGCGCGGATCGACCGTAGGAAGCCCGGCGAGCAGGTTCGTGACCCGCTCGCGCACCTGTAGCGCCGTCCCGGCGAGCAGGTCGAGTGCGCGCGACACGCTGCCGTCGGAAGCCGTCGCCGCGGCCTTGATGTCGGCCTCGCCTGCGTCGCGGTGAAGCGCCTCGCCGGCGGCGCGCGCCACGTCCTCGGGTGCCAGCGGGCGCAGTGCAAGGCGGCGGCAGCGCGAACGGATGGTCGGGAGCAGGCGGCCGGGCGCGTGGCTCACGACCAGCAGCAACGCTCGGGCGGGCGGCTCCTCGAGGATCTTCAGCAGCGCATTCGCGCCCGCGGCGTTGAGCTCATCCGCCGAATCCACGATGCAGACGCGCCAGCCACCCTCGCCCGCCGTCGAGCCGAAGAAGCCGATGGTCTTGCGCACCATGTCCACCGGAATGAGCGTCGGCATCTTGCCCTTGTCGTCGGCGACGCGCTCCAGTGCGAGCATGTCGCTGTGCGCCTGCGCGGCGACGCGGCGCAGCGCGCCATTGTCCGCAGGGAGTGCGAGCGAGGTCGCGGTCTTCAGCACGGACGCGGTTTGATCCGGGTTCGCGAAGACGAACCGCGCCATGCGATAGGCGAGCGTTGCCTTGCCGATGCCGCGCGGGCCGCCAATCAGCCAGGCATGTGGCATGCGTCCGCCGCGATAGGCATCGAGAAACGCCTGCTCGGCGTCCGCGTGACCGTAGAGCGAGAGGGTTTCGCGCGGGTGCGGTATCGCTTCGTCCGCGCTCACGAGGCAGCCACCAATGGCGCCGTCGCCGGCTTGAGCCGCGCGTTCACGGCGGCCCACACCGCTTCCGCAACGGTCGTTGGGTCCGCGGCGGCGTTGACTACGACACAGCGTTCCGGCTCGCGCTCGGCCAGTTCGATGTACGCCTCGCGCAGCTTCTTGTGGAAGTCGAACGCCTCGGCCTCGAAGCGATCCACCGGCGCATCGCCGCGCCGCGCGGTGACGCGCGCCAGGCCAAGCTCGGGCGGAATATCGAGGATGATGGTGAGTTCGGGACCGAGCTCGCCGACGGTGATTTTCTCCAGCCGCGAGATCAGTCGCGCTTCCACGTTACCGAGCACGCCTTGATAGATGCGGGTTAAATCCGCGAACCGGTCGCTGATCACCCAGTTTCCGCGTTTCAGGGCCGGGCCGATGGTTTCGCGCAGATGGTCCGCGCGCGCCGCCGCGAACAGGATGGCCTCGGCATGCGGCCCGAGCGGTTTCGCCGCACCGGAGAGCAGCACGTGGCGGATCGCTTCCGCTCCCGCCGAGCCACCCGGTTCCCGGCTCACCACCACCTTGATGCCGAGCGCCTGCAGGCGCTTGGCCAGCAGCACCACCTGAGTCGATTTGCCGGCGCCCTCCCCGCCTTCGAATGTGATGAATTTTCCGCGCATGGTGTCTCTTAGTCTGGTCGCGATGCAGGTTTTCACTAAGTCTTGCGGAAGACCAGCATCCACTTTTCCTGATGTGGCGCCGGCATCAAAGACGGTCGACGCCGGCGCGGAACACGTTGATGACAAGCTCGCCCGCCGCGTCGAAGGCGCGCTGCTGCAGGCTGCCGACGCCCACGTCCTCAGCCGCCTCAAGCGGAAGTTCGAGCACTACGTTATCGCCGCGCGACACCTTCAGCGTGCCGATTTTCTGGCCCTTCTGCACGGGCGCCGCGACAGGGCCGTTGTAGACCACCTTGGCAGAAAGCTTCTCCGACATCGCGCGCGGTACCAGCAACTTGATGGCAGCCGTACTGACGAGCGGTACATGGCCTTTGGTGCCCCCGAAGAGCTTCGCTTCCCCGACCGTCTCGCCCTGCGCGAACAGGGCGCGCGCCTCGAAGGCGCGGAAGCCCCACTCCATCAGCTTGCGCGATTCCTCCGCGCGCTCCTTCATGCTCTTGAAGCCGTTCACCACCATGATCAGGCGCAGATTGTTGTTCACCGCCGAGCCGACAAGGCCGTAGCCGGCCTCCTTGGTGTAGCCGGTCTTGATGCCGTCCGCGCCGATGTTCATGGCCAGCAGCGGATTGCGGTTCTGCTGGCGCACCTTGTTCCATGTGAACTCGCGCTCGCTGTAGATTTTGTAGGCATCCGGATAGGTCCTGAGGAAATGCTGCGCGAGTTTCGCCAGTTCGCGCACCGTCATATTGTGCTCGGGATCGTGCACGCCTGTCGCGTTCGCGAAGTGCGACTGCGTTAGCCCGAGTTCGCGCGCTCGCTTGTTCATCAGATCGGCAAAGGCGAGTTCGCTGCCCGCGATGCCTTCGGCGAGCGCGATGCAGGCATCGTTGCCGGACTGAATCATCACGCCGTGCAGCAGATTGTCCACGCTGACACGGCTGTTGAGCGCCGCAAACATCGCTGAGCCGCCCGACGGCGCGCCGCCCTTGCGCCAGGCGTTCTCGCTGATGGTCATCTCGTCGTCCAGCTTGAGTTTGCCCTGCTCGATGGTGTGGAGGACAAGTTCGGCGGTCATCAGTTTCGACATGCTCGCCGGCGGATTGAGCTTGTCGGCGTTCTTCTCGAACAGCACCGTGCCGCTGTCGGCATCGATCAGGATCGCGTAAGGCGCGCTGATCTGGAACTCGTCTTTTTTCGGCTGTGGTGTCTGCGCCACGGCGGGCAGCGCCAGCGCGATGAGCAACGCCAGCGCACAAAAGCAGGTCGTACGCGAGAGGTCAAAGGCCGGCATCGTCGGGCTCCCGGTCCGTTGGGCGCCACCCCCAACAGATTTATCGACTGGAGCCGAATGTGCCAACTCTGTCCGGCAAATCAATGACCAGAGCGCGGCGTTACACAGCATAAATTATTGAAATAATACCGGTTTTGAACGCGAGTACCGCAAACCTGCGCAACATCGAAGCCTTGTCAGTAGAGGCCGCGCCCGCTCGATATCGCGACCGTGCCGTCACCCCGGCGCAGCGGCGCGTACGCACTGACGGGAGAAGGCTCAGGCTGCGGCGATGCGCCAAGACGCTCGGCCGAAGCCTCGCTCGCGCGAGCCTCGCGCGCTTCTGCCCGCAGCCTTGCGGCCAACGCGCGCGGCGGCTCGGTATCGGGTGAGATATTGGCCAGCCGCCGGTCGATTGGATGCCGCGCAAGCGCTTCGCTTGCGAGAGCACCAAGCTCGGCGCTCGATCGCTGCGGATAGCCCTGCATGGCGACGCGATCAGTGCCCTCTCCCAAATCGAAAGGTCTTTCCGGCGGCATGGGAGCGCTCCCACGCAGCGGCGGACGGCCGAAATTCGGCAGGACGCGGTTCGATGCCATCATAGTGGGTGCAGGTGCCGGCTGGCCTTCGCGCAGCGTCGCGACCAGTTGGCGGTCATCGGTGCCCTCAATCGGCGCCGGCCCAACATATTCGACGCGCACACGCGCAACGCCGTGTCCGCGGAACCCGAGCAGATCGGCAGCGTGTGCCGACAGATCGATCTCACGGTTGGCGTGGTAGGGTCCCCGATCGTTCACACGAACGATCAGCGATTTACGCGTGGAGAGATTGGTGACGCGCGCGTAGCTCGGCATCGGCAACGTCGGATGCGCCGCCGAGATAGCCTGCATGTCGTAGATTTCGCCATTCGCCGTCAGGCGGCCGTGGAAATCATCGCCATACCACGAGGCAAGTCCTTCCGCCCGATACTGGCGGTTCTCTTCGGGTGTGTACGTCCGACCGCCCACTTCGTAAGGCTTGCCGACGCGATAAACGCCGCCGCCCTTCGGCACCGGCTGACCGGGCTCGACGACGCGCGGGCTCGCTGTCACGCCGTAGCGTGGATCGACGCGGCTGGTCAGTTTCGAGGATGAGGAACAATTGGCGACGAGCAGGCACAGAGCGAGAGCGGCGCCGACTTGCGCAACACCGCGAAGGGGGCGATCCCCATCACCCCTATCCCCGTACCACCCCATTTGGACCGAGACTTTGCTCTCGTTGTAGCCGCGAATCCCCTGATATCGCGTGCGGAAACCTTATCCTGCCATTGGTTAACGATACCCGCCTCCCCGGCGAGGGCCAATGGGAGCTCTTTCGAACTGGTTAATAGCGGATTGCGATTTTGAGGCTTTGGTGAGGCAAAGCGGCCAGCGACATGAAGCTTGCAGTGTGTGTTGCTTTTGTGCCGATGCGTTGCCTTGGCTCCATCGGGGGCCCGCCCGGCCCAGCCAGGCGGGCATCCGATGATCAGAACGCGGCAAACTGCTGCTCCGGCAGATCTCGGGCATCCTTCGTCAGGCCGAAGATGTCGATGCTGTAGATCTCACCCGATTGCGCATTCGTGCTGATCTTCGCGGTCGGCGCGACGGCGATGATCAGGCCGAGAATAACCGCGGCAAGGCCGAAGACCGCGATCAAATGCGAAGTCTTGGATTTCTGCTTCATGGCGGGCACCTTTCTGTTGCGACGGACTGCCTGTCCGCCTGCGCCAATCCTTACGCGCATCGCATTCGGCGGCAGGTGATGGGGATCACAGAAAGTCGGATTGGATCGGTAGAAAAATTGCGCGATCGCGCCTATGAAACAGCCGCACCCGACAACGACCTGTTGGGAGAGGTGGCCGAGTGGTTTAAGGCACCGGTCTTGAAAACCGGCGTAGGCGCAAGTCTACCGTGGGTTCGAATCCCACCCTCTCCGCCACACGAAAGACCCGGATGACCCGCTCCGCTGCTATTGCCCACGCGCACGCCTATTTCGATTCCGGTGCATTCAAATCGGATCTCGGGCGGCGCGTCGCGATCCCGACCGAGAGCCAGAATCCGGATCGCGCCGCCGATCTCGCGCGCTATCTCGACAGCGAGATTGTTCCGGCGTTGGAGAAGCTTGGATTCAAGACACGCACGCTGACACAGCCGCGCGCCAAGGGACCCTTCCTCTACGCGGAGCGCATCGAGGACCCTGCCCTGCCGACTGTGCTCGGGTACGGCCACGGCGACGTCATTCGTGGGCTCGACGCGAACTGGAACGCTGGTCTTTCGCCTTGGACGATGACGGAGAAGGACGGCCGCTTCTACGGACGCGGCGTGGTCGACAACAAGGGCCAGCACACCATCAACATCGCCGCGCAGGCTGCCGTCATCGAGGCGCGAGGCAAGCTCGGGTTCAACGCCAAATGGCTGATCGAGATGGGGGAGGAAACCGGCTCGCCCGGCCTGCGCGAACTGTGTGCCGAGCATAAGGACCTGCTCAAGTCGGACGCGCTGATCGGTTCGGACGGCCCGCGTCTCACCGCCGACCGACCGACCATTTCGCTCGGCACGCGCGGCGCCTATCCGATCGATATCTGGATCGATGCGCGCGAGGGCGGGCACCATTCGGGCAACTGGGGCGGGCTGCTCTCGAGCCCCGCGATCCAGCTGGTGCACGCGCTTTCGACCATCACTGGGCCGACGGGGCAGATCCGCATTCCCGAGTGGGTGCCTGAGGGTGGCATCCCGGACTCGGTGAAACGCGCGCTCGCCGATTGCGAAGTCAAATCGGGTCCGGGTGACCCGGAGATCGACCCGAACTGGGCCGAGCCCGGGCTGACCCTCGCCGAGAAAGTCTTCGCTTGGTGCACTTTCGAAATTCTCGCGATGGAGTCCGGCGTGCCGGCGAGCCCCGTCAACGCGGTGCCGCCGCGCGCGTGGGCGCGCGGACAAATCCGCTTTGTGGTCGGCACCAACCCCGATGATTTCCTGCCTGCGCTGCGCCGTCACCTCGACCGCCATGGTTTTCCGATGGTGCAGATCGCCAAGGCGCGCGATGACGTGATGATGGCGACGCGGCTTGATCCGGATCACCCCTGGGCGAAATGGGCCGCGACCTCGATCGCCAAGACAACCAACAAGAAGCCGGCGGTCCTGCCGAATGTCGGTGGGTCTCTGCCGAACGATATCTTCGCCGAAGGTCTCGGCCTGCCGACCGTCTGGGTGCCGCACTCATATCCGGGCTGTTCGCAGCATGCTCCGAACGAGCACTTTCCGGTCGCGCTCGCGCGCGACGCGCTTGGCATCATGGCAGGGCTCTACTGGGATCTCGGCGAGCCGGGCACGCCTGCGCGAGCGAAGGCCACATAATGGCGCGAATTTCCTACGTTTCGCTCGGTTGCCCGAAGGCGCTCGTCGATAGCGAGCGCATCCTCACGACCTTGCGCTCGGAGGGATATGAAATCTCGCGCGAGCACGCCGGCGCGGACCTCGTCATCGTGAACACTTGCGGCTTTCTCGACAGCGCGCAGGAAGAGTCGCTGCAAGCGATCGGCACAGCGATGGCGGAAAACGGCAAGGTCGTCGTCACCGGCTGCATGGGTGCCGAACCGGAAAAGATCACGGCGAAATTCCCAAACGTGTTCGCCGTCACCGGGCCGCAGCAATACGAGACCGTGGTACAGGCTGTGCATCGTGCATCGCCGCCAGCGCATGATCCCTTTGTCGACCTTGTGCCCCCCGAAGGCATCAAGCTGACACCGCGCCACTATGCGTACCTGAAGATCTCCGAAGGCTGCAACAATCGCTGCTCGTTCTGCATCATTCCGAAGCTGCGCGGCGATCTTGTCTCTCGTCCGGCCGCCGACGTACTGCGCGAAGCGGAACGGCTGGTCGCGGCCGGCGTGAAGGAACTGCTGGTCATCTCGCAGGACACCTCGGCCTACGGCGTCGATATCAAATACGCCGAGAGCCAATGGAAGGGCCGTGCGGTGCGTGCCAAATTCCTCGATCTGTCACGCGAGCTAGGTGACCTGGGCGCCTGGGTGCGGCTCCATTACGTCTACCCCTACCCGCACGTCGACGAGGTCATTCCGCTGATGGCGGACGGCAAGGTGCTGCCATATCTCGACATCCCGTTCCAGCATGCGGCGCCGGATGTGTTGAAGCGCATGAAGCGTCCGGCCGCGCAGGCAAAGACCATTGAGCGCATTACACGCTGGCGCGAGATTTGTCCGTCGCTCACCATCCGCTCGACGTTCATCGTCGGTTTTCCCGGTGAGACCGACGCGGACTTCGAGATGCTTCTCGACTGGCTGGATGAGGCCCAACTCGATCGCGTCGGCTGCTTCAAATACGAGCCGGTCGCAGGTGCTGTTGCGAACGATCTCGCGGCGGCGGTGCCGCCCGAGGTCAAGGAGCAGCGCTGGCACCGCTTCATGCAGCGCCAGCAGGCGATTTCTGCCAAACGCCTGAGGGCCAGGGTGGGCACACGCCAGCAGGTCATCATCGACGAAGTCGGTCCGACCGTCGCCAAGGGCCGAAGCAAGGGCGATGCACCCGAGATCGATGGTGCTGTCTATGTGGCGAGCCGCCGCCCAATGCGGGTCGGCGAGATCGCCACGGTGCGCATCGAGCGCGCCGACGATTACGACCTTCACGGCACGGCCGTCGGGTTTTGATGATAACGCTGGCGATCATCGCCGTTCTGGTGATCACGGCTGCGGTCGGCTACCTGCTGTTGGACAAGCGCCCCAATTACGGTGCCTACTACGGCCTTGCGAAACTTGCAGGCTCGCGCCTCGACATCGGACCGGTCGACTTCGCCAGCCTCACCCGCCACACGACGCCGAACGACGCGCTGGTCTGCCCCGCCGAGCGTTGCCCGAACGCGGAGCCGGATGCAGAGCCGAAGAACTATCCTGTTGCGGCGGCGCAATTACTTGCGCGGCTCAAGACGGTTGCCCGCGCCCAGCCGAGGATCAGCGAACTTTCCTGCGAGCCGAATTGCGATCGTACTGCGCGCTTTGTCCAGCGTACGCGCCTCATGCGCTTCCCCGACACGATCGACGTGGAGGTGCTACCGGTAAGCGAGCACGAGTCTACACTCGCGATCTATTCGCGCAGTCTGCTTGGCCGCAATGATTTCGGCGTCAACCGGGCGCGCGTGAAAAGCTGGCTCGCGGCGCTGGACTAGCCAAGCTTTGACGGCTCAAACCGCTCGATGAACCCGATCAGCGCCGCGACCGCCAGGCCGAGGTCGCGCGGGCTCGCATACTCCATCGGGTTATGACTGATCCCGCCGCGGCAGCGCACGAACAGCATCCCGATCGGACAAAGCTTCGCCATCGCCTGCCCGTCGTGACCCGCGCCCGAGCCGAGCCGCAGCGGCTCGGCTCCAAGGGCACGTACCGCTTGTGAGAAGGCGTCCTGGATCGCCGCATGACACGGCGTGGTCGCGACTTCGCGCGTCGACGTAATGGTAAGGCCGAGGTGACGCCGGTCCGCGATCGCGCGAACGCCCGCCTTGAGCCCATCCGCGAGCTTCGCGCGCGCAGCCTCGGAGCCGGAGCGGATGTCGAAGATCACCACCACGTTCGCCGGAATCACATTGGTTGCCCCGGGGGCGACCGCGATGCGCCCGACCGTCGCCACCACCTCGCCTTTGGTGTCGCGTGCGAGCTGTTCGCCGAGCAGCATCGCCTCGGCCGCGCCTGCAAGTGCGTCGCGCCGCAGCAGCATCGGCACGGTGCCGGCATGTCCAGCCTCACCCAGAAACTCGATGTTGAGATAGGTCTGCCCGATGATCGCGCTGACCACGCCGAGCGGCTGGTTGCGCGTCTCCAGCACCGGCCCCTGCTCGATGTGGACCTCCACGTAAGCCGCGGCCTCGTCGCGTGAATAGGCAGCGGCCGAGATTTGCTCCGTGGATTTTCCGTAAGCCGTTATCGCGTTGCCAAGTGTCACGCCGCCGCGGTCGGCAAGCTCGAGATTTTCCGGGCGGAAGACGCCGGCGCAGGCCGAGGACGACGCGAGCGTCGCGGGAAAGCGCGAACCCTCCTCGTCGCCAAATGCAAGTATGTCGATCCCGAACGGCAATTTCCTGCCGCGAAAATGCTCCGCCGCCAGAATGCCGGCGATCACGCCGAACGGCCCGTCATACATCCCGGCATTGATGACAGTGTCGATGTGCGAGCCGATCAGCAGCCGCCTGGGCCCGCCGTCGCGCCGCCCACGTACCGTGCCGAGCGCGTCCTCGCTCACGCTGAGCCCCGCCTCGCGCATCCAGTCGGCGACCCGATTAGCGGCACGCCGGTGCTCGGGTGTCAAAAACAGGCGCACGAGCCGGTCCGGCTCGGCCGAGATCGCGCCGAGCGTATTGACCATCGCTTCGGCGCGGGTGCCGAGCGCATCGATCTCGGTTTGGGAGAAGGCAGGCATCGCGGCTCAATATCACGGCCGCGCAGGCAGGGTCAGCCGACCGGCATCGAATTGCGCAGCTTTTTTGATTCCTCGAAGCCGTGCATCCCGGCATGCCATTGCAGCGCAATGACCGCGCCCTTGACCGGCTGAATCAGCAGCAGCACCAGCGCGAGTGTCAATGGCAGCCACAGCACCGCGTGAATCCAGTACGCCGGCTGGTAGGCCCATTCGACATGCAAGATCAGCGGCACCACAAGATGCCCTACGATCACGATCACCAGATAGGCCGGGAAATCATCGGCGCGCTGGTGATGCAGTTCTTCGCCGCACACATCGCACGCGTCCTTCACCTTCAGGAACGCGCGAAACATCTTCCCCTCGCCGCAATTCGGACAGCGCCCTTTAAGGCCGCGCCAGAGCGCGGTCTTGAGCGGCACCGCGGCCGCGGTTCTGGGATCCGGTTTGGGAGCGTAGGCGAGGAAGTTCATGCCCGCTACATAGGCGCTTCGATCGGAACTCTCAACACGATGAAATTGCATTGCCGATAAGCAAATGCCGCCGGTTTGACCCGGCGGCTTGCGCAGAATTGCGTATTGCTCAGGCGAAGACCGTGTGGTCGAGCGGGCCCGTTACATAGCCGTAGCGCATGTGGCTGGGCGTAGGCCCGTCCTTCTCGTACGCCTGCTTCATTGCTGTGACTCGATCGTTCTTCAGGTCGAGCATCGCGCGCTTTGGGTTGATATTGTAGAGTCGCGCGTTGTTGGCGCCGAAGATCGTGTTCTTGACCGGTCCGTCCGCGGACCCAAGCGGCGTGAAGCCGTACTTCTTTTGCATGTCCTCGGGGATTTCGAGCCGGCGCAATCCCTCGATCTGCCATTGGGGCGACCCGGTCCACACCGCGTCCGTACCCCAGTTCACGCGCTCGACGCCCATTCCTTTGATAAGAGTGCCCATGAGGGCCGCGGCAACGCGTGGCTGCGCGACCAGCGTCGTTGCGAACAACTGGCCGACGTCCGCATAGACATTCGTGACACCGTACTGCGCCGGGATATCGGCGAGGTCCGAGGTCCAGGAGATGCGGCCCGTGCGCTCGAACTCAGCGAGCGCCACAGCCGGATCGCCCCCGACGTGGCGATAGGCGCCGTGATAGATGATGAAGTTGAGCTGCGGCCAGTCCTTCGCGGCCTGCCCGACATCGGCTACGCCTGCGTAACCGACGAGATTGGGGAACTGCTTTTCAACGGATGGGGCGAAGAGCCCCTTGTGCACGCAGACATTCTTGATGCCGGCTTTGACAAACTTCTCGTAGGCCTTGTAGGTGACCTTCTCGTCGTCGAGCCGCCAAGGATACTTCGACAGTTCCTTGTGCGTGTTGTCGCCGATCGTGTAGCCCTTCACGGACTTCAGGTTTCAGTTCGAGGCCAGCATCCACCTGCTCAAGCCAGCCCGGCCGGCCCGGCGTGAAGATCATGTGCGAGAACAGCCGCCGCGTACCGGCTTCCTTGTTCACCTTCTCGCGTGCCGCCGCCATCTGCTCGTTGGTCAGGAACCAGTCGTGTTCGATTTCCGATGGCGCGGACGAGATAAGCGCGATCTTGGTGTCGGAATCCATGAAGATCTCCTTCATGTAGTTTCCGAACTTCAGATCCTCGATCGTCTGCTCCTTCTCGGCCAATTGCTTGTTCCAACCGGCCTTGCCGACCGCAGCGCGCATGTTGACGAAGTTCATGATGCGCGTGTCGTCGCGCAGGAAATGCGTGTGCATGTCCATGATGAATTGGTCCTTGAGCGAATCCGCGCGCTCCTGCGCCATCGCGGGAGTCGCGGCTTCCGCCTTGCTCACCTCGAACAGCGGGCCGTAGACCTCATTCATCGCGACGAACGAAGCGGCCATGCCGGCCGCGGTGTGGAAGAAACGGCGGCGGTCGAGGCCCTGCTTGCCGCCGAGGTCGTCGGCCATCGCGAGCAGGCGGCTCTCAACCTCCTTCTGCTTCTCGTTCTGCGGATCCGGGTAGAATTCGTCACTCGACACGATCTGTGTCGGGATCGGTGTGTTGATGCCGATCATTTCGGACGGGGTGAGTGCGGCGAGTTCTTCGTCGCTCAGCATTCCACTCATGGATAACCTCCCTTCGCCCTGCTGTTTTTCGCCGATGCTGCCGGGCGTCTGATTGAAACTAGCACAATTCGAAGCTGAGCGCGCGCCCGCTTAGGAGCGAGCCGTCGATTTCATCTTGGGAAATAGTTGCCGAGCGCGCGCCGCTAGATCACACGCGACAGGATGATCAGCACGACGGTCACCGTCACGGCGCCTCCGATGCGGGTCGCGATCTGGGCGAATGGCATCAGTTGCATCCGGTTCGCGGCGGTGAGAATGGCGACGTCACCGGTGCCGCCCTGCCCGCTGTGGCATGCGTTGATGATCGCGGACTCGATCGGATACATACCGAGGATCTTGCCGACCAACGCGCCGACGCTCATGAGCGTCGCGACAGTGCAGAAGATCGTGATCAGGTTCGGTACGTTGAACGCCGCAATCAGCTTGTCCCACGGCGTCATTGACACGCCGATGGCGAACAGCAGCGGGTACGTCACCGCGGTGGAGAAGAACTTGTAGACGACGAAGCCGCCCTTCTGGAGATGCGGCGACACCGCGCTGGTCAGCTTCGCCAGCACGGCGAGAAACAGCATCGCGACGGGCGCCGGCAGGCCGAACAAGCGATGGCACATCACGCCAAGCAGGTAGAGCGTGATCGCCGCAAGACCCGCCGCCGCGACGGTGCTGACATCGATCGGCGCGCCCTTTTCGTCGACACTCTCTTCGCTCGGCTGCATGTCGTCATGCTCGCCCGGTTGCAGGCGGCCTTCGCCGGTCCATTGCGGGTAGCGCTTGCCGACGAAATTGAGCGTGCCGGCAAGAATGATCGCCATCAGACTGCCGAGCATCACCGGCGGCAGGACTTGCGCGAACACGTCACCTTGCGGCTGGTTCATGATTTCCGAATATCCGACCGAGAGCGGGATCGCCCCTTCCCCGACGCCGCCCGCCATGATCGGCACCACGACAAAGAAGAACGTGTGGTAGGCGCCGAGGCCGAGTAGCGTGCCGACAAGTGTCCCGACGATGCCTGCGGCGATCGAGCCCACAGCGAGCGGCACGAAAATCTTCAGGAAACCCTTTACCAGGACCTGCCGGTCCATCCCGAGAATACTGCCGACGATGATGCAGGCGATGAACAGATAGAGGAAGTTGGTGTACTTGGTGAACTCGATCACCGACTTCTCAAGCTGCATCGGCAGCAGCTTGTAATACACCAGTGCCGACGGGATGAAGGTCGCGAAGATCGCGCCCGCCCCGATGTTGCGCAGGATCGGGAGCCGCTTGCCGATCTCCGCGCAGGTGAAGCCGCCGATGACGAGCACCGCGATCATCACCGAGACTTCACCCTTGATGTCGCCCGTATAAGTGAACCCCGCGAGCAGCGCGCAGAGGATGACGTAGATTGGGACCGGAATGATGCCGATCCGCATATCCATGATCGTCCACCAGCCGTAGGGCCACCATGGCTGCGTGCCGCGCATGGATGCCGGAGGCACAGTGGCGGAGATGCTTTGCTGCATGGTTTTCTCCCGGGCGGCGTTCTTGGGCGGCTTACGCCGACGTGTCAGTCGCGAATGGTTTCAAGGTCGATTTCGGGGCGGCGGTCGTCGGTCTCTAAATCTGCATTGTTGGGATCATCGAACAGGACTGTCGCCCGCTTCAGGAAGCGGTCGTCGAACGTCTTCGGCAAATCGATCTTGGCGCCTTTGAGCTCGGGATCGAACGTTGCCAGCATGTTGAGCGCGCTGGTCATGCCCTGCCGCGTGATCGCGCCGGTTTTTGAATAGACCAGCAAATTCGACCGCAGAGCCTTCACGTAGATGGTGCGATCACCAAGAAAATAGTCAGCCGGAACGCTGTCGACGATTTCGTCGGTTGTCGCCGTCGCGATCCATTTCAGTCTTGTAGAATGCGCTGACCAGCGCCTGCGTGGTGTTCGGATTCGCCGCGATGAATTCTTGCTTGGCGTAAAGCACCGCCGCCGGGTTGGTGCCGCCGAAGACCTGATAGTTCACGCGCGGAAAACGACTATCCGTCACGATGCGGATCGCCCCATCCTCCTGCAACCGCGTGATCACCGGATCGAGGTTTGCGATCGCGTCGATCGTGCCGTCCTTCATCGCGGTAACTGCCGCCGGCCCTCCGCCGACGCCGACAAACGTCGCGTCCTGCGTGGTAAGGCCCGCCTTCGCCATCAGGTACAGCACGAAGAAATGCGTGGAGGAGCCCGGCGCTGTCACGCCGATCTTCATGCCCTTGAGATCGGCGTGCGACTTGAACGCCGCATCCTTGCGCACGGCGAGAACGATTTCGGGAAAGCGGCCAAGCTCGATCAGCGCGCGGACGTCCTGCCCCTTGGCCTGCGCATGCAGCGTGTGTTCGTAAGCGCCGGTCGCAGCGTCGGCCGCGCCTTCCAGCAAGGCGTCGAGCGATTGCGAACCGCCCTCGTAGTCTCCGATGGTGACGTTGAGGCCGTAGTCCTTGAAGTAGCCGCGGCGTAGCGCCAGCGTCACCGGCAAATAATAGAGATGCGCCTTGTTAGCGACCGCAAGGCGCAGCGCCGGTTTTTCAAGTTGCTGCGCCTGAGTCGGTGCAGAGAGCGCGGTGGAGAGCGCGACGCCGCCAAGGCCAACCGTAAAGGCGCGGCGATCGAGCTGCATGGGCGCGGGTTTCTTTTCAAGCAACGGAACGTGGCAATGTTCGCACCATTCCGGCGGCTCCGCCAGCCGGGCGATCCGCGCCCTAGTGCAGCGCCGCGATCCAGGCGCCGATCTTGCCGCGCTCGTCTTCGGTCATGCCGGTCTGGTTGCCTAGCGGCATCGCCTTGTTCTGCACCGTCTGAGTCAGGATGAGCGGCGCGTATTTCTTGATGTTGTCGATGGACTCCAGCGTGACGCCCTTCGGCGGCTCGGAGAAGCTCTCGTGAGTCGGCTTGGCCGCATGGCATATGGTGCAATGCTTCTTGGTAAGCGCCAGCACATCGGCATCGGACACCACCCCCGCGGTGGTGCCGGGCGCGCGCGGGGCCGTCACCCAGATCGCGCAGATGAGCGCAAAGGCCGCGACCGGCAGTGTCCAGTCGAACGTCCCGATCTTGGCGCCGGCATCGACACGATTGATGAAATGGCGGATCAGCGCGCCCGCCACGATGATCAGTGCGACCACGAGCCAGGACTGCGGATGTGCCGAGAGAAACGGATAGTGTGGCGACACCATCATCAACAGAACGGGCAGCGTCAGGTAATTGTTGTGGGTTGAGCGCTGCTTGCCGATCTGCCCATAGCGCGCGTCGGGCACCTCGCCGGCAATCAGTTGCGCCACCACCTTGCGCTGGTTTGGGATGATGATCATGAACACGTTGAACGCCATGATCGTGCCGACAAACGCGCCGACATGCAGGAACGCGCCACGCGCCGAAAACACCTTGGTGTACAGGACTGACGCAATCAGGATCAGCGCAAACACACTCGCGGCGAGCAGAACGGTGCGCTTGCCGACCGGCGAGCGGCAAAGTCCGTCATAGATCGCCCAGCCCGCCAGCAGCGACGCGATCGAGATCGCGACCGCCTGCCACGGATCGAGCGGCATCACGGCGGGATCGATCAGGTAGGATTTGGCGTGCAGGTAATACTGCACGATGAGCAAGCCGAAGCCGCTCATGAAGGTGAGATTGGCGTCCCACTGAAACCATTGCAGGTGCGCCGGCATCTGCGGCGGCGCGACGGTGAACTTTTCGACGTGATAGAAGCCGCCGCCGTGCACTTCCCAGGCGGTGCCGTACACGCCCTTGCTCTTTCGCTCCCTGGTGTCGAGCGAATAGTCGAGCGCCATGAAGTAAAACGACGTGCCGATCCAGCCGATTCCCACGATCATGTGGAACCAGCGCAGCAGCAAGTTCACCCATTCGCCGAGGAATACGTCCATCGCGCTTGATCCCTCCCCGCTCGGCGGGGAGGGATAACCCTCACATCCCCGGCAGCTTGTCGTCGATGCCCTTGATGTAGAAGTTCATGCCCAGGATCTGGCCGTCGTCGAGATGGTCGCCGCCCTTGCACTCGACCGCCTTGCCGTCCTGCGCCAGCACCGGGCACTTGAAGGGATGCAGCTTGCCTGACGAGATCGCGGCTTCGGTGTCGGTCGCGAGCTTCTTCACGTCCTCCGGCATGTTGGTGAACGGCGCCATGGATACGATCTTGGTCGAAAGCCCGCCCCAGAAGTCGCCCGAGGTCCATTTCTTGTCGAGCGCGAGTTGGACGCGGTCGACGTAATACGGGCCCCAGTTCTCGACGATCGCGGTCAGCTGTGACTTCGGCCCGAACTTGATCATGTCGGAGTCCTGGCCGAACGCGTAGATGCCGCGTTCGTTGGCAAGCTGCATGGCGGCTGCGGAGTCCGTGTGCTGCGTCAGCACATCGGCGCCCTGATCCGCGAGTGCGCGTGCGGCTGCCGCTTCCTTGCCGGGGTCGTACCAGGAGTTCACCCAGATGATTTTTACCTTCATGTCCGGGCGCACGGACTGCGCGCCGAGCATCATGGCGTTGATCCCCGAGACGACTTCGGGGATCGGGAACGAGCCGATGTAGCCGAGCGTGCCGGTCTTCGACATCTTGGCGGCGATCACGCCCTGAATGTAGCGGCCTTCATAGAAGCGGCCCGAGTAGGTCGCGAGGTTTTTGTCGCGCTTGTAGCCGGTCGCGTGCTCGAACATCACGTTCGGGTATTTCTTCGCGACCTTGGCGGTCGCGTCCATGAAGCCGAACGAGGTCGTGAAGATGAGCTTGTTTCCGGCGCGCACGAGCTGTTCGATCGAACGCTCCGCGTCCGGCCCCTCGTTGACGTTTTCCAGGAAGGTCGTGTCGACCTTGTCCTTGAATTTTTCGTCGATCGCCTTGCGCCCGACATCGTGCTGATACGAATAGCCCATGTCGCCGACCGGGCCGACATAGATGAAGCCGATCTTGAGTTTCTCCTGCGCTGATGCGCCGCCCAGGGCAGCCGCTACCGCCAAGCCGGCGGTCGCGGCGGCAATCATGAACCTGTTCATGGACCTCTCCGAATTGCTGCGGGAAGCTTGTTCCAGCCGCGGCGCCCGCCTGCCCCGCCTGCCATTAGAATGCTCAACGGTCGGGTACGAAAGCAAGCCCAAGCGAGGCCGGTGCCGGACTTCCGGCCCGGCCGCGCATCCATGAGATCGCGACCAGAACCACGACGGTCGCGAGATACGGCAGCGACGACATCAGCTGCGACGGAATGCCAAGCCCCATCGCCTGGGCGTGAAGTTGCAGGATCGTGATGCCGCCGAACAGATATGCGCCGATCATCAGCCGGAACGGCAGCCACGACGCGAACACCACCAACGCAAGCGCGATCCAGCCGCGTCCCGCGGTCATCCCCGATACCCAGAACGGCGTGTAGGCGAGAGGCAGATAGGCCCCGCCGAGACCGGCGCACGCGCCGCCGAACAGCACCGCCAGCGTACGGATGCGCAACACCGGGTAGCCGAGCGCGTGCGCCGAGGCGTGATTGTCGCCGACCGCGCGCAGGATCAGGCCTGCGCGGGTGCGGTAAAGGAAGTGCCAGATGCCGACAATGAGCGCGACCGAGAAGTAAACGAACGCATCCTCGCCAAACACGAGCTTGCCGAACAGCGGGATGTCGCTGATGAATGGAATGTAGAGGTGCCCGGCGCCTTCGATTTTCTGGCCGACATAGTTCGCGCCGATCAACCCCGATACGCCGACACCGAGAATAGTGAGTGCGAGACCGGAGGCGACCTGATTGGTGGCAAGCCCGAGCGTCACGAACGCGAACACCGCCGAGAGCGCGGCACCCGCGAGAATGCCGCACAGCGCGCCGAAGGCGATTGAGCCCGTGACATAGGCGCCGGCAAAGCCGCAGGCCGCGCCGACGACCATCATGCCCTCGACGCCGAGATTCAAAACGCCGGAGCGCTCGACCACCAACTCGCCCGAGGCCGCGAGCAGCAACGGCGTCGAGGCGGTGATAACGGTGAGCAGGACGGCCTCAATGAATTCCATGGACGACCTTCGGCGCAAAGAAGATGCGGAAGCGGTAGAGGATGAGCGTGTCGCAGGCGAGCACAAAGAACAGCAGGATGCCCTGAAACACCTTGGTGAGATCGAGCGGCACCTTCAGCGCGATCTGCGCGCTCTCGCCGCCGATGAAGGTCAAGGCAAGAAACAGCGCCGCGATCAGGATGCCGATCGGATTCAACCGTCCGAGGAACGCCACGATGATGGCGGTGAAGCCGTAACCCGGTGAGATGTTGGGCTGGAGGTGGTTCACGGTCGCCGACACCTCGATGATGCCGGCGAGCCCCGCGAGTGCGCCGGAAATCAGGAACGTCACGACGGTGAGTGTCTTGTCGCTGAAGCCCGCGAAACGCGCGGCGCGCGGCGCAGCGCCGACCAGCTTGATCTCGAAACCTTTCAGTGTGCGGCCGAGAACGATCGTTGCGCCGGCCACGACAAGGAGCGCAATGATCGCGCCGAAATGCAGCCTGCTCCCCTCGATGAGTGTCGGCATCGTGGCGACCGGGTCGAATTCGGCGGTGGTCGGGAAGTTGAAGCCTTTCGGGTCGCGCCACGGCCCGCGCGCCAGATAGTCAAGCAGCAGTTCGGCGACATAGACCAGCATCAGCGAGGTGAGGATCTCGCTCGCGCCGAAGCGCACCTTGAACAGCGCGGGGATCAGCGCATAGAGCGCGCCGCCGATGGCGCCGAGAATGAGCATCGCAGGAAGCACCCAGTAGCCTGCGTCGGTGCCGTGCGTCTTGACCGCAACCCAGCCGCCACAGATCGCGCCGACCAGAAACTGGCCTTCCGCACCGATGTTCCAGGCATTCGCCAGGTAGCAAAGCGAGAGACCGACGCCGATCAGTACCAGCGGCGTCGCTTTGACGGCAATTTCCTGCAACGACCACGGATCGAGCAGCGGATCGAGGAAATAGATTTTGAGCCCTTCGACCGGCGGCTTGCCGAGCAGCCAGAACAGCGCGGCGCCGGTCGCGAGCGTCAGCGCGACAGCGATCAGCGGCGAGGCGATCGCCATGACGGCCGAGCGTTCCGCCCTGCGCTCAAGCGCGAGCCGCATGCGCTTGCCCCTTCATTCCGACGCCCGCCATCAGCATACCGATTTCGCCGCGGTCGGCATTGCGGGTCTGGCGCGGTGTCGAGAGCCGCCCGGCGCAGATCACCATCAGCCGGTCGGAGATTTCATATAGCTCATCGAGATCCTGGCTCATCACCAGCACGCCCGCCCCGCGGCCAGCAAGATCGATGATCGCCTGGCGGATCGCGGCGGCCGCGCCTGCATCGACGCCCCAGGTCGGCTGGCTGACGATCAAGAGCCGCGGCTCGCGCAGAATTTCGCGGCCGACCACGTACTTCTGCAAATTGCCGCCGGACAGGCTCATCGCCTCCGGATCCGGCTTTCCCTTGCGCACATCGTAGGCTTTGGTGATGCGCTCCACGAAGGCCCGCGTCTGCCCGTGATCGATAAAGCCGCGCCGCACCATCGGGCTCGCGGCGTGCCCGCTGATCAGCGCGTTGTCGGAGAGCGTGAAGCGCGGCGCGGTCGCGTGGCCGAGCCGCTCCTCCGGCACGAAGGCTGCGCCGAGGCGGCGACGCTCGGTGATGCCCAATCGGCCGGCGTCGCGATTGTCGATCCGGATCGCATCGGCGCGTTCGACCAGCACTTCGCCCGACAGCGCGGCGAACAGCTCGTCCTGCCCGTTACCGGCGACGCCCGCGACACCGAGGATTTCGCCCGCCGCGAGCTCGAACGTCACATCGTCGAGCTTCACGCCATGCGGGTCGTCCGGCTTAAGCGAAAGATTGCGCACGATGAGCCGCGGGTTGCCCAGCTTCTTCGCGCCGTCGGAGCGCACCGCACCGACCTCACCGCCGACCATCATGCTGGCGAGCGATTGCGCGGTCTCGGCGCGCGGATCGCAGGTCGCGATCACCTTGCCGCCGCGCAGGATGGTGGCGGTGTCGCATAGCGCGCGCACCTCTTCGAGCTTGTGCGAGATGTAGAGGATCGCGCGGCCTTCCTTGCGCAGGACGCGCAAAGTACGGAACAGTTGCTCGGCCTCCTGCGGGGTCAGCACCGATGTCGGCTCGTCGAGGATCAGCAGCTTGGGGTCCTGCAGCAGGCAGCGCACGATCTCGATGCGCTGGCGTTCGCCGACCGAAAGCCGCCACACCGCGCGCTTCGGCTCAAGCGGCAGCCCGTAAGCGCGCGATACCTCCGCAACTTTGTCGTCCAGCCCGGCGAGCTCGGCATTGTCGAGGCCAAGCGCAACGTTCTCGCCGACGGTCAGTTGCTCGAACAGGCTGAAGTGCTGGAACACCATGCCGATGCCGCGCGCACGTGCCGCGTGCGGGCTTCCGAGCACGATCGGCTGGCCCTGCCAGCGGAATTCACCCGCGCTGGGTTGCAGCAGACCGTAGATCATCTTCACCAGCGTCGATTTGCCGGCGCCGTTCTCGCCGAGCAGCGCGTGCACCTCGGCGGGCCAGATCTCGAGATTAATGTTGTCGTTGGCGACAAAGTCACCATAAAGCTTGCTGATGCCGGCGGCTTCGAGCAGCGGCACCTCGTCCGGTGGCGCCGGTGTGTCGGGTGCGGGCGCGGCGGCGAGTGTGTCAGCCATGCGCCCTGCCCGGTTCGGCGGTCTCGGCACCGGCCTGCGCCGCCTCGCGCGCCATCAGCACCTGTGCGACGACCGACGCGGCGATCGCCGCCGGCGCCTTGTCCTTGATCGCGGTGAGCCCGATCGGGCAGATCGAGCTTGCTCACCATTTCGGCCGCCATGCCCATCTTGAGCATTGCGGAGATGAAGCGCGCGCGTTTGGTCGCGCTGCCGATCAGGCCCAGATAGGCGAAGCGCTTCGCCTGCAAAGCCGCAATCACCAGATCGAGGTCGAGCGCATGGCTGTGCGTCATGACGGCGATAAACGCGCCGTCCGGTGCGCGCGATAGCAATTCGACCGCGTCGCCTTGTGTGATTGCCGTGACATTCGGCGGAAATACTTCGGGGATCGCGCCCGGCCGCGTGTCGATCCAGGTGACGGCGAACGGAAGCGGCGCGAGCGCCACCGCGAGCGCGCGTCCGACATGGCCCGCGCCGAACAGATAGAACGCAGTCGGTTCCTCGCCGAACCGTTCGATCACGCGCCCATCCGGTTGAACCTCGTACGCCGGCCCCGTGTGCGCATCGTTCGCGATCTGGCGCGCGAGCCGCCCATCCTTGCCGATCGTGCCCGTCGTCGTGAGAGCGCCCACGCGCTCGGTCTGCGCCAGCCGCGCGACGGCCTCACGGTCGCCCGCGCCGAAGCGCTCGAATGTCAACCGGACGCGTCCGCCG
Organism: uncultured Alphaproteobacteria bacterium; assembly: GCA_963757565.1. Lineage (GTDB taxonomy): Bacteria > Pseudomonadota > Alphaproteobacteria > Rhizobiales > Xanthobacteraceae > PALSA-894. The sequence continues at coordinate 1,623,738 of CAVWSB010000011.1, read as the reverse complement.
CAGCATTGTCCAAGGTCCGGTCCGAGCGCGCGGTCCATCCGCGACACGGCGGGACCGTCGCGTCGCGCGAGTAGCGCCTGCGCCTCGGCGAGCGCGGCCCACTCCAGCGCTCCGCCTCCAATCGTGCCAGTAAACGCGCCGTCCGGTGCGACCACCATGCGGGCGCCCGCCTCGCGCGGGCTCGACCCTTCAGCCTTCGCCAATGTCACGAGCGCCGCCGCGCCGTGTGCGGCGATGAAGCGCTCGATGGTCGGCCAGATCGGCATTACTGGGTCACGGCTTGCACTGCGCGTAGAATAGCTTCCGGGGTGGCCGGTGCGTCGAGCGGAACCGGCACATCCTTGTTGAGGCTGTGGATTGCGTCGGCAATCGCGGCAAAAACCGAGATCGCCAGCATCAGCGGCGGTTCGCCCACGGCTTTCGAGCGGTAAATCGTATCTTCCCGGTTGGCACCGTCCCAGAGAGCGATCTTGAAATGTTCGGGGACATCCGACGAGCACGGAATCTTGTACGTCGACGGCGCGTGGGTAAGCAGCCGCCCGTCCTTATGGAACACCAACTCCTCCGTGGTGAGCCAGCCCATGCCCTGCACAAAGCCGCCTTCGATTTGTCCGCGGTCGACCGCCGGATTGAGCGACCGCCCGACATCGTGAACGATATCGACCCGTGCGACTCTCATCTCGCCTGTCGTGATATCGACGTACACCTCCGAACACGCGGCCCCGTAAGAGAAATAGAAAAACGGGCGCCCTTTTCCCTTCGCCGCATCCCAGTTGATCTTGGGCGTACGGTAGAAGCCCGTCGAGGAGAGCGACACGCGCGCCATGTAGGCTTGCCGGATCAGTTCCGGAAACGTCACCGATCGATTTCCCACGAAGACGCGGTTGTCGCGAAATTCGACCTGCGCGGCCGTCACCTTGTACGCCTCGGCGGCGAACGCGACGAGCCTCTCCTTGATCGCGCCAGCCGCATTCTTTGCTGCCCAGCCGTTAATGTCGGAGCCGGACGACGCTGCCGTCGCTGACGTGTTTGGCACCTTGGCGGTCGTGGTCGCGGTCACCCGCACATGACCGGCATCGACGCCAAACTCCTCGGCGACGACCTGCGCGACCTTGATGTAAAGCCCCTGCCCCATCTCGGTGCCGCCGTGATTCAGATGGATCGAGCCGTCCTGATAAACGTGCACCAGTGCGCCGGCTTGGTTCAGATGGGTGGTGGTGAATGAGATGCCGAACTTGACCGGCGTCAGCGCGAGGCCGCGCTTGATCGTCTTGCTCTGCGCATTGAAGGCCGCGATCTGACGGCGACGCGTTCGATATTCGCCCATGCCTTCGCAGTGATCGATCAACGGAGCGAGGATGTTGTCCTCGACGAACATTCCGTACGGCGTCGTGTCGCCGCCATCGCGGTAAAAATTGCGCTTACGCACGTCGAGTGGATCAATCTTGAGCTTCCAGGCGATCTCGTCGATCACGCGTTCGGCGACCATCATGCCCTGCGGCCCGCCGAAACCGCGAAACGCCGTGTTCGAGACGGTATTGGTCTTCATCCGACGCGTCGTAATGGTCGCGGCCGGGTAGTAATATGCATTATCAGCATGGAACATGGCGCGGTCGTTGATCGCACCGGACACATCCGCCGAATAGCCGCAGCGGGACGCCATGACCGTTTCGAAGGCTTGAATGTGCCCTTCGGAATCGAAGCCGACATCGTAGTCCGAGAGAAAATCGTGCCGTTTCCCGGTCAGGCACATGTCGTCGTCGCGATCGAGCCGAATTTTGCATGGCTTGCCGGTGACGCGTGCGCCGATCGCTGCGATCGCGGCCCACTGCGCTGCCTGCGTTTCCTTGCCGCCGAACGCGCCACCCATGCGCCGCACCTCGACAGTGACGGCACCGACCGGGATGTTCAGCGCATGCGCGATCAGATGCTGCATCTCGCTTGGATGCTGCGTCGAAGTGTAAATCAACATTTCGCCGTCTTCGCCCGGAACAGCGAGCGACACCTGGCCCTCGAGGTAGAAGTGCTCCTGCCCACCGATGCGCAGGCGCCCTGCCAGGCGATGCGGGCTCGTGGCAAGTGCGGAGGCGCTGTCATCCTTGCGAAACGTGTAGTCAGGCAGGACGGGCGTGCCGGTTGCAAGCGCGTCGTCGACCGAGACGCAATACGTGCCGGTCGCCGCCGCGAGCTTGGCCATCCTGGCGGCGCGCCTTGCCTCGTCGCGCGTGCGCGCGACCACTGCAAACACGACCTGTCCATGAAACTGGATATGGCTGTCTATGAATATAGGATCGTCGTGTATGACCGGGCCGACATCGTTCTTGCCTGGGACATCCTTCGCAGTCAGCACCGCGATGACGCCCGGCGCGGTGCGTACCGCGTCGAGGTCGACACCAATTAATTGCCCGGCCGCGGCTGGCGCGCCGCCGACCGCGATGTGCAGCAAGCCCTCCGGCTCACGAATGTCGTCTACGAACGCCGCGCTGCCGGCAACATGCTTCGGCGCAGAGTCGTGCCGCAGCGGCCGCCGCACGACAGAGAGGCGCAGGTCTTCGAGGCGGCGGTCAAACGGCAGAGACATGAGCCGTCTCCCGGAGGCCGACCACGCGCGTTTCACGCGTCGGCGTGCCGCTGATCTCGGTCAGCGCCTTGCGCAAAAGCGCCTGAGCGACGTCGAGGCGGTATTGCGCGCTGGCCCGCATGTCGTCGATCGGGGCGAAATCCTCGGCGAGAATCTCGATGGCCCGCTCAAGCGTTTCCGGCTTGTCGAGATACGTCTCGACCAAGGCTTTTTCTGCGAGCCGGGCTCGCTTTGGGATCGCGGCCATACCTCCAAAGGCAATGCGCGCGCCCGCGATCCGTTTGCCGTCGAGCCGGAATTTGAAGGCTCCCATGACGGCGGAGATGTCGGAGTCGAAGCGCTTGGAAATCTTGTAGCAACGGAAGCGCTCTTCCCCGCTGAATTTTGGAATGCGCACCATGCGCACAAACTCACCTGGCTGGCGGTCCTGCTTCCCGTAATCGAGGAAATAGCTCTCCAGCGGCAGGGTACGCAGGCGTTCGCCGCGTTGCAGGCCGAGCGTCGCGCCGAGCGCGATCAGCGCGGGCGGCAAGTCGCCAATGGGCGAACCGTTCGCGATATTGCCGCCAACCGTTCCGGCGGTGCGAATCTGATTGCCTGCAAACCGACGCATCAACTCGCCGAGGTCGTGATCGATCGCGCCGAGATACGGCATCGCTTCGGCGAGTGTCACCATGGCGCCGAGCCCGACCGCATCGCGCCTGTCCTCAACCTCGTCGAGACCCTTCACGCGGCCGAGCCAAATGACCTTGGGAAGGTCGCGCAGTTGTTTGGTGACCCACAGTCCGACATCGGTTGAGCCGGCGATCAAAACCGCATCGGGATTGGAGAAATAGAGTTTAGCGAGCGACGTCGTGGTGGCAGGGGCCGCAAAGAAGCGCTCGCGGGTCCCGATGAAGATGTCGTTGCTGTCCTTCAGATCGGCGAGCGCGCGGCGCGCGTTTCGTTCCTGGTTCGAGAACCAGTCGTTCACAGGCTGCGCGCACGCCGCAAGCGCCGCATCAACGATCGGCCGGTAACCGGTGCAGCGGCAGAGATTGCCTGCGATCCAGTCGTTCACGGTCTGCCGATCGACCAATTCGGTGCTGGCACGATGATAGAGCGCAAACAACGCCATCACGAAACCGGGTGTGCAAAAGCCGCACTGCGAGCCATGCAGGTCGACCATCGCCTGCTGTACCGGATGCAGCGTGTTGTCGCGCATCAGGTCTTCGACGGTGATAACCTCGCAACCGTCGACCTGCCCGGCAAACAGGATGCAGGCATTGACCGGTTCGTAAGTGACGCGATCGCCGCGCATTCGGCGCAGTACGACCGTGCACGCCCCGCAGTCTCCCTCCGCGCAACCTTCCTTGGTGCCGGTTGCGCGCTCGGTGAGACGCAGATAGTCGAGCAGGGTGAGCGTCGGCGACATGCCGGTAAGCGTCACAACCCTGCCATGCCGCAGGAAACGGATCTCGCCGCGCATCAGCTGCCCCGGTAAGTCGAATAAGCGAAGGGCGAGACCAGCAGCGGCACATGGTAGTGCGCGTCCTCGGTCACACCGAAGCGCAGCGGCACCTGATCGAGGAAAGGCGGATCCGCGAGCGTCGCACCGCTCGCACGAAAATAGTCACCGACATGGAACATAATCTCGTATTCGCCCTTCGCGAATGCGGCGCCTTCGAGCAGCGGCTTGTCGCAGCGGCCGTCGGCGTTGGTGACAGTCTCGGCGACGACCGAGGGTGCGCCGCTGAGCCGCGTGAGGACGATTTTAAGCCCCGCCGCAGGGCGCCCCGCGGCGGTATCGAGCACATGTGTGGTAATCCGGCCCATGCGATTGAAATTCCTGCCGGACCACGCGCCCGGCAGGGCATGTTCCAACAAAATGCCGCCCGACAAAAGACTTCAATTTCGGGCGGCCGTGCGGTCAAAAGCGGCAGACGCCTCCTACGGCACCAGAATAGACGATCCGGTGGTCTTGCGGCCTTCCAGCTCCTCATGCGCGCGTCGCGCATCCTTCAGCGCGTACGTCTGATTAACGGGGATTTTCACGGCTCCCGAGCCGACCACATCGAACAGGTCGTTGGCGATGGAGAGCAGGTCCTCGCGCTTGGCCGCATAGTGATTGAGCGTCGGGCGCGTCGCGAACAGCGATCCCTTGAACTGCAGGATATTGATGTTGAACGCGTCGATCTGACCTGACGCCGAACCGTAGCTCACGAACGTGCCCATCGGACGCAGGCAGTCGAGCGATCCCGGGAACGTGGTCTTGCCGACGCCGTCATAGACAACATCGCACAGCTTGCCGCCGGTGAACTCCTTCACCTTCGCGGCGAAATCTTCCTTTTTGTAGAGGATGGTGTGGTCCGCGCCGTTCTGTTTGGCGAGTTCAGCCTTGTCGGGCGAGCCGACCGTGCCGATCACGGTCGCCCCGAGATGCTTCCCCCACTGGCACAGGATCAGGCCGACGCCGCCCGCCGCCGCGTGCACCAGAATGGTGTCGCCCTTCTTCACGTTGAAGGTCCGGCGCAACAGGTATTCGGCCGTCATGCCCTTGAGCATCATGCCGGCGGCCTGCTCGTGCGTGATGTTGGCTGGCAGCTTCACGGCGCGGTCGACCGGGATATTCCGCTCGGCCGCGTAGCCGCCATGCGCGAACACCGCAGTGACGCGATCGCCGACCTTGAAATCGGTCACGCCCGGACCGACCGCGATCACATCGCCCGAGCCCTCATTGCCGAGGATCAGCGGGTAGCCGTTCGGCGGCGGATACGCGCCGGTGCGGAAATACGTGTCGATGTAGTTGATTCCGGCGGCGGCCTGCTTGATGCGGATCTGATTGGCGCCCGGCGCCGGAATGTCGGCCTGCTCGAAAGTCAGAACCTCCGGACCGCCCGCTTTATGAACACGCACCGCCGCAACCATGTTTCTCTCCCGCATTGGCGCGCATCGAGGCGCGCTTGAAACTCACCGGCGATATCTCGCCGGGCCGGGATCATAGGTGCCGGTCGGCGGGAAGCAAGGCGCTCGCGGCGTGGATCAACGCCCGCCTGCGACGCGGATATTCGTGCCGGTCGTATAGGACGAGGCGTCAGAGAGCAGGAACAGCACCGCCTCGGCAACCTCCTCCGGCTTGCCGGCGCGCGGGATCGGCATCATCGGCGCAAGCCGCTCCAGCCGGCCGGGCGGGTGCAGCGTGGTATCGATCAGGCCGGGCGACACCGCGTTGACCCGGATGCCGTCGGCCGCAAGCTCGCGCGAGAGGCCGACCGTCATGGTATCCACCGCGCCCTTCGAGGCCGCGTACCAGACATATTCGCCGGCGCTGCCGAGCGTCGCCGCCATCGACGAGATCATCACGATGGCGCCGCCCTGCCCGCCCTTCTTCACCGACATCCGCACTGTCGCGGCCTTGGCGCAAACGAGCGCGCCGAGCACGTTGAGCTCCAGCACGGTGCGCATCATCTCGGTGTCGGCATCTTCCAGCCGCGAATAGCCGCCGGTCGTTCCCGAATTGTAGACGAGGTGCGTAAGCCGCCCGAGGTCGCGGTCGACGGCGGCGAAGGTGCGCGTCACGTCGGCCTCCTGAGCCATGTCGCCCTGGATCGCGATTGCCTTGCGGCCGGCGGCGCGAACTTCGCCCGCCAACGCATCGGCCGCCGCCGTGTCGCGCAGATAGTTGATCGCGACATCGTAACCCTGTTTGGCGGCGAGCTGGACGATCGCGGCGCCGATGCCGCGACTGCCGCCGGTCACCAGCAGGACCTTGCTCATGGGTGGCGCTCCCGTATGTCCTGCCGTTTCGTCCGCGCGCTCTTCCGCCCGCGGTTGCGCCGCGCCAGCACGTTGAACACCTCGACCGCGCCCGCGAACGCCATGGACGAATAGATGTAACCGCGCGGGATATGGAAGGCGAATCCGTCCGCCACCAGCGCAAGCCCGATCATCACCAGGAACGCGAGCGCCAGCATCTTGGTGGTCGGATGCGCCGCGATAAACCGCGCGATCGGGCCGGAGGCCGCGTACATCACCAGCATGGCCAGCACCACCGCCGCGATCATGATCTCGATATCCTGCGCCATGCCGATCGCCGTCACGATGGAGTCGATCGAGAACACAAGATCGACCGCGATGATCTGCGTCACGATCAGCGAGAAGGCCGCATAGGCCTTGGCGGCCGGACCGTCCGGCTCGTCGGCCTCGACCTCGGCATGGATCTCGTGCGTCGCCTTCGCGATCAGGAACAGGCCGCCGGCAATCAGGATGATGTCGTGCCAGGAGAACGCACGTGAAAACAGCTCGAACACCGGATAGGTCAGCTTCATCAGCCAGGTGAGGCCGAGCAGCAGGACGATGCGGAACACGAAGGCGAGTGACAGACCGATCTGGCGCGCGCGCTTCCCCTGTTCGGGCGAGCAGCGCGACACCAGCACCGAGATGAAAACGATATTGTCGACGCCGAGTACGATCTCGAGCGCCGTCAGGGTGGCAAGCGCCGCCCAGGCATTGGGATCGAAGAAAAGATCGAACATCAGCTCCGCCGCAGCAGTCCTGCCCCCAGGAAGTAGAGCGCGATGGCACACAATGCGGCAGTGATCCAGACACCCGGCATCATGTCACGCAGCAACGTGACGCAGGCGAGTACCGCCCAGACCGCCAGCAGACCGATGCTGACCCATCGTCCGCGTGCGACGCGGAACGGGTGCACGAAAGGAACCGGCACAAAAGTGCCAACCGCGAGCAGCGCGATGGCGGCTGCCGCGATCCAGGCCGGGGGTTGCAGCAGGAACAGATAGAATACGGGCACGTTCCATACCGCCGGAAAGCCGCGGAAATAGTTGTCCGGCGTCTTCATCCGCCGGTCGGCGAAGTAAAGCGCACCGCTGAGGATGATCGCCGTCGCGCAGGCGAGCGCAAGGGGATACGCAAGCAGCCCGCTGCGCACCACGGCGAACGCCGGAATGAACACATAGGTGAGGAAGTCGACCACCAGGTCGAGCGTGTCGCCCGACCAGCGCGGCAGCCGCGCCGCGACATCGAGCCTCCGCGCGAGCGTGCCGTCGATGCCATCGACGAACAGTGCGGCGCCGAGCAGCCAGAACATCAGCGCCCAGTCGCGCTCGATCGCGGCGAGCAGCGCGAACAACGCCAGCACCGCGCCCGAGGCGGTGAAAAGATGCACGGCGAACGCCGCCGCATCGGCCTGCGCCGCGCCCCGCTCGCCATCAGCGGGCATCGCTGCCCCAGTCGAGCCGGACCAGTTCGGCCGAACGTCCAGCGAAATTCCAGTTGCGGCCGAAAGCGCGCACGCGCGAGGTCTCGGCGCGCGCAATGGTCACGTCGGGTCCGACCCAGTAGCCGGAGTTGCTCACCACGACGTTCTCGTTCGCGCTTTTCCCCTTGATCGGCTTCACCACGCCTTCGATGATGTTCGGGATCTGGAAGATGTGCGTGCCGTCCTTGATGTCGTAGTGGATCGGCTCGGTGCGCACGCCGAGAAAGCTTCCGACCAGGATTTTCAGCAAGCCCGTGGAGCCGCCCGCCTTGCCGCTGAAAATGCGCGTCAGCGCCTTCACGGCGTAGATCGAGGCCTTGTCGTCTACATAGAGCGCAGCGGTCCAGTTGCCGCGCGCGAGCGGGCCCGGAATGTCGAGCAGCAGCCCGGCCTTCACGCCGGCAAGGTCGGTGTCCTCGTGATGGCCCTCGTCGATGCGGATGCCGGCCCAGCCCTGGCAGCGTCCTTCGGTCGGCTCGTGCTGGCCAAGCGAGATCACGCAGGGGCAAAAGACCGTGCAATTGCACGACAGCACGAAATCGCCCTTCAGCGTCCAGTCGTCCTTGTCCGCCACCTGCCGCTCCCTACCCCGCGCTTGCGGGCCAATGCGCGATGACCGCGCTTCCGATCAGCACCACGCCCGCCGCGATGAAAGCAAGCCCAAGCGCGCGCGAGAACCGCGTGGTCGTTCCGGCCTTCTCGATTGTCATCACCGCCCCGAGCGCCGCCATCCAGATCACGTTCATCACCCCGACGGCGAAGATCAACAGCATCATCGCCCAGCAGCAGCCGAGGCAATAGAGCCCCTGCTGCAGCCCCAGCCGGAACACGCCGCGCGGGCTCGCGGTCCAGTTCGCGAAGAAGAACGGAAATGGGCTCTGGCATTGCGTCACGCAGGCATGCTTGAGCGCGGAAAACTGATAGAGCCCGGCCGCGACGAACACCGCGCCGGAAAACAGCGGGCTTGCGGCGCGCATCGCGGGATCGAGCAGGGAGAGCCACGCGAGCACGATCTGCAGCGCGGCGAACAGCGCCGCGACGCCGAGCCAGACGCCGACATAACCCGCGGTGAGGATCAGCGGCGACGCCGCAGGCTCGCCCTTGCGCGCCGCGGTTTCGGCGATCTCCGTATAGGTGAGGATCATCGGCGCGGCGGTGGGCAGCATCATGGCGAGCGCCATCGCACCCCACATGGCGAACAGCACGCCCACCTGCGCACCGGTGACGCCAGAGGCGCCGAAGCTCGGCTGGCACAGCGCCTGGAAGGCGGTCACGCCATTCAGCCCGGCGAGCGCAAGCCCGAGGTAGACCCAGCCAGCCGCGACCAGCATCGCGATACAGGCGATTGCGAGCAGCTTCGGCCGCGCCAGCACGCGCGCCGGCACAAGGGCGCTTTCACTCATGCGCCGTTCCTAGCGCAATGGCGGTGGCGGCGAAATCGGGGGTGCGGCGTTTTGCGGACGCAAGGCGGAACGAAATGCGGCCGATTGTCTTGGTTTATTCATCCCCTCGAAAAAGCCGACAGGAGACGATCATGCCCGTGAACACGGTATTGAAAGATCGCATGGGAGAGGATCACGCGGGAGATGAGCCCGCCGCACCCACAATCGTTGATCGGCGCGCGTTTCAGGCTGAGCTCGATGCCCTGCGCGCACGCGAGAAAGCGCACACCCACGAGAGCGATTCCATTGCGGCCGCCCGGCGGCGGCTGCCGATGGTCGAGGTTGACGGTAAAACGCCGCTCGTCGGTGCGGATGGTGCCACCACACTCCTGGACGCATTCGAGGGCCGCCGTCTCCTGATCGCGTATTACTTCATGTGGCATCCAGGCCAACCCGCGCCGGAGCAATGCGAAGGCTGCACCTGGGTGACATCGCAAATGCACGAACTTTCGTACATCCATTCGCGCGACACGACCTTCGCGGTGTTTTGTCAGGGCCCCTACGACGAGAGCGCCCGTTACCGTGACTTCATGGGTTGGGAGATGCCTTGGTACTCGGCCGAGCGGTCTTCGCTCGAAACTCTTCTGGTTGGACGCGAAATCGGCATGATGCATATCGTCTGCTACCTGCGGCAGGGCGCGCGCGTCTTTGAGACATACTGGACGACGCGGCGCGGTGTTGAGGCAATGGACAACAGCTACCGGCTGCTCGACTTGACGGTCTACGGACGGCAGGAAACCTGGGAAGAACTCGCCGCCCGGCTGGCTGCAGTTAACCGAGGGCAAGCAGAACATGCGTATCAACGGACGCCCCACATCCCAGTGGGCCCGGGTGAAAGCCGGCCATTCCGATGATCTTGGAACGGGAAAACACTGACCCGCGTGGAGCGATCCGCATGACCAAAAGCGGCTTGGGAGCCGAAGGCAATGCCTCCCCCTCTCAGCTTATCGACGCGCGGATCAAGGCGCTCGGCGACTGGCGCGGCGAGACTCTCTCGCGCGTTCGCGCTGTCATCAGGGCGGCAGACCCGGCGATGGTCGAGGCGGTGAAATGGCGCAAGCCATCGAACCCGCTCGGCGTTCCGGTGTGGGAGCACGACGGCATCGTGTGCACCGGCGAGACCTACAAGGCGGCCGTAAAGCTGACCTTCGCGTATGGCGCCGCGCTGGATGACCCCGCGGGCCTGTTCAATGCGAGCCTCGACGGCAATGTGCGACGCGCCATCGATATCCCCGAAGGCGGCAAGATCAACGAGAAGGCGCTCAAGGCGCTGATCCGCGCCGCCGTGGCGTTCAACACGGCGAAGGCGGTCGCCAAACCCGCGCGCAAGAAGCCAGGATCCTGAAGGGCTGAAGCCTGCCGCCGATCGGTGCTAGGACAGGCGGCATGGAGCGCGAATTCGAGGTAGCGGTGGTCGGCGGCGGTCCGGCAGGCCTGACGGCCGCGATTGCGCTCGCCTCGGCCGGCGTCGAGACCGCGCTGATTGCGCGGGCGCTGCCGGCGGACAACCGCACCACGGCGCTGCTCTCGGGGTCGGTCGCGGCGCTCGACGCGCTCGGCGTCTGGCCGCTCTGCGTGGCGCAATCCGCGCCGCTGACCGCGATCCGGCTGGTCGACGACACCGGCCGGCTGATCCGCGCGCCCGAGGTGACGTTTCAGGCAGTCGAGATCGGGCTCGACGCGTTCGGCCACAATATAGAGAACCGGCATCTGACCGCCGCGCTTGATGCGCGGGCGGCGACACTCCCGCAGCTTGACCGCATCGCCGCCGCAGTGACGGCGGTCGAGCCGGGCGATGATCGCGTGACGATCCGTTTGGACAATGGCGCGGCGCTCACCGCGCGGCTCGTGGTCGGCGCGGATGGACGCAAGTCGCTCTGTCGCGCAGCAGCCGGGATCGAGACCGAGCGGCGCGCGTACCCGCAGGCCGCTGTTACGCTCAGTCTCGCGCACACTCGCCCGCACAACGGCGTCTCGACCGAATTCCACACCGCTGCCGGCCCGTTCACGCTGGTGCCGCTGCCCGGCCTGCGTTCGAGCCTCGTCTGCGTGGTCGAACCTGCGGAAGCCAAGCATCTCGGCGCGCTCGATGCGGCGGCGCTATCGGCGGAGATCGAGCGCCGCGGGCATTCGATCCTCGGCAAGGTGACGGTCGAGAATGGCCGCGGCATCTTTCCGCTCGCGGTCGAGACCGCGCACAGCTTCGCGCACGATCGTATCGCGCTGATCGGCGAAGCCGCGCATGTCATTCCGCCGATTGGTGCGCAGGGGCTGAACCTCGGGCTGCGCGATGCCGCAACCATCGGCGAACTGGTGTCGGATGCACGCGGCGACGGGCGCGATCCGGGCTCGCCCGATCTGCTCGCCGAATACGACCGGATGCGGCGGCTCGACGTGACGAGCCGTACCGTCGCGGTCGACGTGCTGAATCGCAGCCTGCTGTCGGATTTTTTGCCCCTGCAGGGCGTGCGCGGCTTGGGGCTTTATTTGCTCGATCGCGTCACGCCGCTGCGCCGCGCAATAATGCGCGAGGGCGTCGAGCCGGCCGCACAGCCGCGCCTGATGCGCGGGGAAGTGCTCTAGCTGACCCTTCCGCTCATTCCCGCGCAAGCGGGAATCCAGTTCTATCTTTGCTTGGCGTGGGTCCCGCTTTCGCGGGGACGAGCGGACGTCAGTTCAGCAGGTCGTTATCCGCGCCCAGTTCGGGCGAGATTTTCACGCCCGGCTTCTCGCGCAGCACCTCGGCAATCGGAACCGGCAGCGCCGGCATGGTCTTTCCTGACGCTGCGGCGACCTTGTGAGCAAACAGCCCGCGCTCGACAAAATGCGGGTCGCGCAGCGCCTCCTCCAGCGACGCCATGATGGTGGCGCAGCAGTCGGCCGCCGCGAGTTTCGGCCGCCAGTGGTCGGCGGCTTCCGCCGCTATGATTGTCGCGATCGCCACCTTGGTGGCTTGCGGATCGGCAAGATCGTTCATCAGCGGCGCGGGCAATCCGATCGTGTTGCAGAACGAGAGCCAGAATTTCTGCTCCAGCGCGCCGCACGCGACGATCTTCCCGTCGCGCGTCGGGTAGAGCTGGTAGCGCGGCGATGCGCCGACCAGCCGCAGCTCGCCCGGCGCGGGGAATTTGCCCGTCGCGTTGCCGATCGCGTAGGCGTACCACGCGAAGGTGAACATCGCGTCGGTCATCGCGATGTCGAGATGGACGCCCTCGCCCGTCGCGTCGCGCTGGCGCAGCCCCAGCAGGATGTTGATCACTGCCGGCATGGAGCCGCCGCCGATGTCGGCGACGAGCGCGGGCGGGATCACCGGTTTTTCGATGGGACCAGGCTGTAGTGCAAGCAGTCCGGTGAGGCTCTGGTAGTTGATGTCGTGCCCCGCTTCGCCGGCGCGCGGGCCGCTCTGACCATAACCCGAGATCGAGCAGTACACGATGCGCGGATTGATCCTCCGTACATCCTCGAAGCCGAGCTTCAGCCGCTTCATGACGTCTGGGCGGAACTGTTCGACGATCACATCCGCCTTCTCAATAAGCGGTTGCAACTTGTTGCGATCGCTCTCGTTCTTCAAGTCGAGCATCAGGCTCTTTTTACCCCGGTTGAGCAGCGCGAACACCGCCGCCTCGCCGTCGAGCAGCGGCGGCATCGCGCGCATGTCCTCGCCTTCCGGCCGCTCGATCTTGATCACTTCAGCGCCTGCCTCCGCCAACATGAGCGTCGCGAGAGGACCTGGCAGCAGTGTCGTAAAATCGAGCACGAGGATACCGGACAGCGGCTGCATGGGTCACCGCAACAGGGTTGTTGGAAGCATGCCGGTCTTCACCAGCCACATCGTGGTGGTCAGCGTGAACACCGAAACGAACGTGCCGAAGAGCACCGAGCCCGACGCCTGCGCGACCCAGGTGTCGTACTGCCGCGCGATGATGAAGACATTCAGCGCCGGCGGCAACGCGGCCATCAGCACCGCCGTATAGACCCACACCGTGTCGAATGGTCCGAGCAATGAGAGAAGAAGCAGAACAGCGATCGGATGAATGACGAGCTTGCCGAGGATCGTAAGCGGCACCTCCCATGGCATCCGCTGGATCGGCCGCAGTGCAATCGTCACGCCGAGCGCGAACAGTGCGCACGGAGCGGCCGCGTTCTGCAGGAACTGCATCAGCCGATCGAGCGCGATCGGCGGCTGGAAATGAACGCCGGCCGACACGACGCCGAGCGTAGTGGCGATGATGAAGGGGTGCAGCACGATGCGCCTGACCACCTCGGCCAGTGTTGCCGCAAGGCTCTGGTGACGCGGATCGCTGATTGCCATGAGGAACGGAACGAGCGTGAACAGGACCAGCGTGTCGAAACAGAAAATCAGCGCGACCGGAACATTCGCGGCGGGACCGAGCGTCGCCAGAGCCAGCCCCGGCCCCATATAACCAATATTGCCGTAAGCCCCTGATAACCCTGCGATCGTGGCATCCTGCATGCGCCGCCGGAAAACCCAGCCGATGGCGCAGGACAGGGCGAACATGGTGCCTGTCGCGAGCGTGGTCGCGACGATAAAGCGCGGATTGTTCAGCTGTTCGAGCGGCGTCTGCGCCAGCACCCGGTAAAACAGGCAGGGCAGCGACACGTAGATGAGGAAAAAGTTCAGCCAGGCCAGCCCGGTCTCGGGAATCTGCTTCAATTTCCCGCAGCCGAGCCCAAGGAAAATCAGCCCGAAATAGGGTAGCGCGAGATTGACGACATCGATCATCGGGGCGGAATTTGGCCTGTTTGTGCTGCCATTTGCAGCCGGCAACCAGTGCCGCTGCTGCTAGCCGCCGGCCAGTGCTGCGTCAACGCAAGCCTGCACACGAAAAGATCCCAAATTTTCGCATTTGGGCTTAGTTTTGCACTTGGAGTTCAAACCTGCCGTTGTTTCGGCCCCACTCTTGTTATGCAATGGCAGGACGACACAGCTTGCAAGGGGTGGGACGTGCAGATCAGCCGACTGAACCGTTTGATCCACTGGCCGAGGGGCGTCATCACCTTTGCGGTCCCCCTCGTGCTTGGCGTGGTGCTGGCAATGTGCTTCGCCTTCGCCGGACCGTCCACACAGGAGCGCTTCCCCCGGTTCGCGTTGCTCATCGGCAACTCGAATTACCCTGACGGAGGCGCGCCGCTCCCCACTCCGATCAAGGACGCGCACACACTCGCCGACCAAATTCGCAACCTCGATTTCACCACCACGCTGAAGGAGAACGTCGGCAAGGTGGAGATGCGTGCGGCGATCGACGACTTCGTTTCGAAGGTGACCAAGGGTTCAGTCGTCCTTGTCTATTACAGCGGCCTGGGTCTGCAGGCGGCAGGACAGACCTACCTGATCCCGGTCGACGCAAATGTGTGGAGCGAAGCCGACGTGCAACGCGACGCCGTCAGCATCAAGGACGTTGTCGCCCAGCTTCACGACAAGGGCGCGCGCGCGAAGATCATCGTCGTCGATGCCGCATACCGCAATCCGTTTGAACGCCGCTTCAGGAATGTACCCGCCGGTCTCGCAACGTTGGAAGCGCCGGTTGGAACGCTCGCGATCTTCTCGACGGCGCCCGGCCGCCGCGCGGCCGAGACCACGGGCGATAGCAGCGTTTTCGCCACCGAGTTATCGAAGGCGTTGCAGACGCCGGACCGCCCAATCGAATCGATCTTCAACGAGACCCGTACGGCGGTTTCGCGCAACTCGAAAAACGAGCAGGTTCCGTGGGTGAGTTCGTCGCTGACCGAGGAATTGCGCCTTGCGCCGCAGGCGCCCGCGCCTACACCGACGCCGGCAGCACCCGTGGTCGCGGCGAAACCGACGCCCGCACCCGCCGCTCCCACTGCCAAAGCGTCGCCCGCAGCGCCAACCACGAGTGCGCCGGCCGTCGCAACTCAGCAGCCGCCAGCGGCTGCTCCTGCGACGCCATCCCCTGCCCCGGCTGCAGCCGACAAGAAGGAAGCCGCAGTCGCGCCCACAGCCGATCAGCCCAAGTCCTCAGGCACGGTCCGGCAGGTGTTCGAGAAACACAAGCTGATCGGCGTGTTCGCCTGGAACTGCGACCGTCCCCCGAGCGACAGCAACTGGTACACGATGAATCGTGTCGTCAGCGCCAACCGGATCGAGCAGACCATCCTCACCGCGCCGTCGAAGCGGCCGTACGTGACAGAGTTCGATCAGGCCACCGACCTGAGCGAGACATCGGTGTCGGTTGGCGGCACGCGCAGCAAGCAGCCCGTGACCGGTGTATGGCAGCTCGAGGACCGGCGGATGCTCGAATTCGAAGCCGTCACCAACGGCAAGACCGAAATCGCCTCCGCCAAGCGTGTGCGCGACGGCCTTGCGGTGCCTTGGGCCACCAAGTGCAGCCCCTGAGGCTACACTTGCATTTGTGCTAAGGCGCGGCTTGCGGCCAGACTCTGGCCGCGGATTTGCATGAATGGTGCAATCCGCCTGCAAGGACCCGCGCCCATGAAGCTTCCCCGGACGTTCTTCAAACCCCTCGCGATCGGCGCGCCCGAGCCGTTTCGCGACTTGCCCGTGCGGCTGGAGCGGATGATCCATTTTGTGCCGCCGCACAACGAGAAGATTCGCTCCAAGGTGCCGGACATGATCCGCGAGGTCGACGTGGTGCTCGGCAACCTCGAGGATGCGATCCCGGCCGACGCCAAGGAGGCGGCGCGCGCGGGCTTCATCGCGATGGCGCAACTCGACTATGGGCAGACCGGCCTGTGGACGCGCATCAATTGCCTCAACTCGCCCTGGGCGCTCGATGACATCACGGAAATTGTCGCCAAGGCCGGCAACAAGCTCGACGTGATGATGCTGCCGAAGGTCGAGGGGCCGTGGGACATCCATTATCTCGACCAGCTCCTCGCGCAGCTCGAGGCGCGCCACAAGGTCACGCGCCCGATCCTGATCCACGCGATCCTGGAAACGGCCGAAGGCGTGAAGAACGTCGAGGCGATTGCGGCGGCCTCCCCGCGCATGCACGGCATTTCGCTTGGGCCCGCCGATCTTGCGGCCTCGCGCGCGATGAAGACCACGCGCGTCGGCGGCGGCCACCCCGACTATGTCGTGCTGTCGGACGCAGACGGCGATAGGCCGCGTGCGGGCTACCAGCAGGATCTCTGGCACTACACGATCGCGAAAATGGTCGACGCCTGCGCGTCCGCCGGCATCAAGTCGTTCTACGGACCGTTCGGCGACTTCTCCGACCCCGCCGCCTGCGAGGCGCAATTCCGCAACTCGTTCCTGCTCGGCTGCGCCGGCGCCTGGACGCTGCATCCCTCGCAGGTGGCGATTGCCAAACGCGTGTTCTCCCCCGACCCGGCCGAGGTCGCCTTCGCGCGCAAGATCCTCGCGGCGATGCCCGACGGCACCGGCGCCGTCATGATCGACGGCAAGATGCAGGACGACGCCACGTGGAAGCAGGCCAAGGTGGTGGTGGATTTGGCAAAGATCGTTGCGGGCAAGGATGCCGCGATGAAGGAGCGGTACGGGCTATAGCGAGCCGCGCTCTCACCGCCCGCGAAACACTGGTGCGCGCTTCTCGACGAACGCCCGCGCGGCTTCCTTGTGGTCCTCTGTCCGCCCTGTCTCGACCTGCCGCTGCGCTTCGAGATCGAGAAGTTGTGCGAGTGATCCGGTTTCGGCCGCGTTGAAGTTCTTCTTCATCAGGCCGAGCGCGATCCGAGGGCCGCCCGCGAGCTTGCGCGCAAACTCCATCGTGGCAGGGCTAAGCTCCACATCGGGCACAACCCGGTTGACGATGCCCAGCGCGAGCGCATGCGCGGCGTTGAGCGGCTCGGCAGTAAAATAGAGCTCGCGCGCCTTGCCGGTGCCGATGAGCTTTGAGAGGAAATAGCTGCCGCCGAAGTCGCCGGAAAAGCCGACCTTCGCGAACGCCGTGACGAAGCGCGCGGACTCTCCGGCAATCCGAAGGTCGCACGCGAGCGCCATCGCAAGGCCGGCGCCGGCCGCGGGCCCGTTCACCATCGCGATTGTGGGTTTGGGGATTTCGTGCAGCAGCCGCGAGATTTCCATTTTGGCGCGCAGCTTTTGCACCGCGTCGGGCGCGCTGCGCTCGTCCGGGTCGCCGGCCATGCGCTTGACGTCGCCGCCCGCGCAAAAGGCGCGGCCCGCGCCGGTCAGCACGATCACGCCGACTGCCGGGTCAGCCGCGAGGCGCGGCAGCGCTTCGAGCAACGCATCCGTGATCGTGGCGGACAGCGCGTTGAGCCGGTCCGGCCGGTTCAGCGTCAGCGTCGCGACGCCGTCCGATATTGCTTCGATGATATCCTGTGGCATCCTGTGCGCCCTCCGGCCGGCCTGCCGCAGCTTCGGCCGTTGAGGATATAGTGCCACATTCGGGGAGCGGCGCGACATCAAGGAGGACACGATGCGCATTCAGGTGGACCCGCTCCGTCCCTGCTTCGCCGCCCGCATCTTCGCCGCCGATCTCGCATCGCCACTTTCCGCCGATACGCTTGCCACGCTCAAGAACGCGATCGACACATACGCTGTCTTGGTCATTCCCGATCAAACCCTCGATGACGATCACCTGCTCGCGCTCGGTCGCGCATTCGGCGACGTCGAGCCGCCGCGGAATCACCGCGTCGTGCTTCGCCTCAAGCATGCCGAGCTCGCCGATATTTCCAACCTCGATGCGAACAACACGCTGCGCGCGGCGGACGATCACCGCCGGCTCGACTCGCTCGGCAACCGGCTGTGGCATTCGGACGCCTCGTTCCGCGAGGTGCCGGGCGCGCTCTCGATGCTGTTCGCCCATATCGTACCGCCGGTCGGCGGCGAGACCGAATTCGCCGACCTACGCGCCGCCTACGATGCGCTCGATGCGCGCGACAAAGGTCGAAAATCGAGGGCCTGATGGTCGAGCATTCGATCTACTATTCGCGCGGTCAGCTCGGGCACGTCGACTACACCGACGCCGAGCGCGCCGCGCTTCCGCCGGTCGTGCATTCGCTGGTGCGCATCCATCCGACCTCGCGGCGCAAGACGCTCTACATGGGCGCGCATGCCTCGCACATCGTCGGATGGCCGATGCCGGACGGGCGGCTGCTCCTGCGCGACCTGATGGAGCACGCGACGCAGCGTGCGTTTGTCTATCGGCACGAATGGCAGCCGGGAGACCTGGTGATCTGGGACAACCGCTGCACGCTGCATCGCGGGCGGGCCTATGACGACGCGGCGCATCCCCGCGACCTGCGCCGTGTCACCACGAAAGGCCTCTCCACGCTGCAGGTGGCGTGAGGCGCACGCACAATCGATCGCTGCGCCGCTCTGTTTGCGCTGGCTATTTCAATTTTTGATCGCGCGGGCGCGCATTGTCGCGGCGAGATTTAAGTTCCGCGGCTCCCCAAGGGAAGACATTTTCTCGCCCGATTGGACGACCAATCGGCCCGCGTTGTGAAGCGCGGCCGTGTTGGCCGTCGTAACCCGTGAGTGATGATGAAGAAGAAACTAACGTTGACCTTGTGTGTGTTTGCCGTTCTCGCCGCCACTCCCGCCTCGGCGCATCCGCGCCACCACCACCACCGCCACAGCCATCATGTGGCAAGTCATGCCGCGCACCGCTTCGCTCACCATTCGTATCGTCACGCGCGGTACGCGGTGCGGACCGGACGGGCTCATGCGCGCCTCTCCACCCGGACGGGCCGGCCTGCGGCATGGTGCGGCTGGTGGCTCGGGCGCGAACTGGGCATGTCCGACCGCAAGCTCTGGCTCGCGCGAAACTGGGCCTCGGTCGGACGCAATGCAGGACGACCGGATGTCGGCGTCGTTGTGGTGTGGCGGCATCACGTCGGCATCATCACGGGCCGCGTCGGCTCGCAGTGGATTGTGAAGAGCGGCAACGACGGTCACGGCGTCCGTGAACGTCCACGCTCCATCTCGGGCGCAGTCGCGTTTCGTCAGCCGATGGGTTGATCGAAGATTACGCGCCAAGCGGCGTGGAGCCTCACCAGCGGCTCCACCCGCCATTCTGACCGAACGGGCCGTACGTCGGGCGCTGGGCGTAGCTGGAATAGGTCTGGTCCTGCAGGCGCGAGAGCGCCGCCTCGTCGGCCTTCGCTTTTGCCCGCGTTTGCGCGAGGCGCTTCCTGCGTGCCTTCTCGGCCGCAATCTTTGCCTGAGCGAGCCGGGCCGCGACGGCGGCTTCATCCTCGGTTGGCGCGGGGGCAAGTGCAGTGGGCGCGGTTATCTCAGGTGCCCCTTGTGCAATGGGCTCGGCGGCAGACTGCAAGGGCACGGCCGATGCGGCCGCGACCGGTTGCGGCGCCGGAGTGGCTTGGACAGCGGCGGTCTGCGGGATTGCGGCGCGGCTCGCCGCCCTGCGGGCAGCTTCATCGTCGCGCAGCCGCTCCACCAGCGAAGCGGAGGGATCGTGTTTCACCACGATTGCCTTGGCGGGTTCCTTCACCAAGCTCGGGCCGGGTCCACCCGGCGCAATCACGGCATTGAGCCCGATCAGGCCCAGCGCCAGCAGTGTCCCGACAGTCGCGAAATACTTGATCAGGCTTGGCATCATGCCTTGGGCTGCTTTCTCTGCATTCCTGCCGCAACGCGCATGAACGCGCGCCGTTCCCGCCGACACGTCCGCTGATTGGTCGCGCGAGAGGGCTAAAAGGTTCGCGGATCAGCTACGGCACCGGGACCGATCGGTTTCGCGAGGTCCGCCGGGCGCATGAAACGAAGCTGGGGTCGCGCCGTACCTTCCACAAGGGCGGACGGGATGACTGGCGCAGTGGCAAGAACCGTACTAAATCGAGGCAAATGAGCAAGTTACGCGTGGCAAAATTCCCCATCGGGGCGGTGGTGAAGCACCGGCTGTTCCCGTTCCGCGGGGTCGTGTTCGACATCGACCCGGTCTTCGCCAATACCGAGGAATGGTACCAGGCGATCCCCGCCGAGGTACGCCCGCGCAGGGACCAGCCGTTTTACCATTTGTTCGCCGAGAATGCCGAAACCGAATACGTCGCCTATGTGTCGGAGCAGAACCTGCTGCCCGATGAGTTCGGGCGAACCGGTACGCCACCCGCAGGTTCGCGAGACATTCGAGCGCAGCAAGGACGGCAGCTACCGGCCGCGCGAGCAGACGCTGAACTAGGCCAGCCGTCGCAGGGATTCCGTTTTACGATGGGACCGGGAAACGATTGCCCGCCTCTTTCTCGCCGCCAATGCCGGGCACGACCTGCTACCGCTGGGGCAATTCGAGGACTTTGATGATGTCGCGCCGTTTCGTCTTTGCCCTGCTTGCGCTCGCCCTGCCCGCGCCCGCGTTTGCCGCCACATGCGGCAGCGACTCGTCTGGCTTCGAAGGCTGGAAACGCGAATTCGCCGGCGAGGCCAGGGCGAAGGGCGTTGGCGCGTCCGGCCTCGCGGCGCTCGCGGGCACCAACTATGCGACCGCGACGATCGCGGCCGACCGCGGCATGAAGAGCTTCAAGCTCTCGCTCGACCAGTTCCTGGTGAAACGCGGCGCTACCACCATCGTGTCGCGTGGGCGCGCGATGAAGCAAACCAACGCGGCGTTGTTCGCGTCGATCGAGCAGCGCTATGGCGTGCCGTCCGGTCCGCTGATCGCGATCTGGGGCATGGAGACCGCATTCGGGAGCCAGCGCGGCAATCAGAACATGCTCTCAGCCGTCGCGACGCTGGCCTACGACTGCCGCCGCTCCGAGTTTTTCACCGACCAGCTCTATGCGGCGCTGGCCCTGATCGACCGCGGCGTGCTCTCGGGCAGCACCCGCGGCTCGATGCATGGCGAATTCGGCCAGACCCAGTTCATGCCGAAAAACATTCTCCAGTACGGCACCGGCAATCTCGATACCGCGTCGGGTGCACTGAACTCGACGGCGAATTTCCTCAAAGCCAAAGGCTGGAAGGCGGGCGCTGGCTATCAGCCCGGTCAGCCGAATTTTGCCGCGATCCAGGAGTGGAACGCGGCCTCGGTCTATCAGCAGGCGATCGCGCTCATGGGCCGGCAGATCGACGGCGGGACCGCACAGCGTTGACGTCTACGCAGCCTCGCGTGCACGTCGTCAGGGCGCACGTGAAAAGACAATCCAACGCCGGCCGGAATAGGTCTATCATCCGGTGCGAATCCCGCGCAGGACGCGACGGCGCGTCGCACGCGATACCGCGTCAGGAATATCCTTGAACGAAGAATTGGACGACAGCGCACGCTCGCGGCGATCGCAACGGTTTCTCACTCTGTCGCTGGGTTTCTGGCGCGGCGGCACGCGGGCCCTGGCTCTCGGGCTAACCGCCGCGGTCCTGCTTTTCATGTTCGCGAATCTGGCCACTTCGATCGCGGTCAATCGCTGGAACAAGTTCTTTTTCGATGCGCTCGAGAGGAAGGATACCGACACCGTCTTCCTCGCAATCGGCATCGTCGTAATCCTGGCGCTTTTCTCCGCCGCCTTTTCGGTCGGTCTGCTGCATGCGCGCATGCGGCTGCAAGTACGCTGGCGCCAGTGGCTGACGCGCACGGTGATCGGCCGCTGGCTTGCGAACCGCCATTTCTATCAATTGACCATCGTCAACACTGAAGCGAACAATCCTGAGGCGCGTATCGCCGAGGATGGCCGCATCGCAATCGAGTTGCTGGTCGACTTCTCGCTCGGTGTTCTCAATGCGCTGCTCGCCGCGATCTCGTTCATCAGCATCCTCTGGTTCGTCGGCGGCTCACTTACCGTCGCGGGCTTCACCATTCCGGGATACATGGTGTTCGCCTGCATCATCTATTCCACGATCACGACATCCGGCGTGTTCGTCCTGGGCCGGCTGCTGGTGCAGCGCGTCGAGGACAAGGCTGCCGGCGAGGCTCAATTTCGCTACGAACTCACTCGTATCAAGGAAAACGCCGAAAACATCGCGCTGATCGGCGGCGACGAGAGCGAACGCGAGCAGTTGGACAAGACCTTCAGCGATCTCGCACGGCGCTGGTTCGAAGTGATCGTCTGGCAGGGCCGGATCATGTGGCTGAACGGCGCGACGCTCGTGCTTGCGCCGGTCGTGCCGCTTCTGCTCGGCGCTCCAAAATATCTTTCGGGCGACATGACGCTCGGTTCGTTGATGCAGGCTGCGACGGCCTTCGCTCAGGTGCAGATCGCGCTCAACTGGCTGGCCGACAACGCATTACGGCTTGCGGACTGGTTCGCGAGCTCGCATCGCGTGACGCAATTATCGGATGCGATCGACCGGCTGGAAGCGAGCCTTGGCCCGGTCGGCGAAGGCGAGACGGTCAAGCTTGGATCAAGCCCGGACCGCTCGGTGCATCTGCACCACCTGTCGATTGCGCTTTACGACGGCAAAGTGATGATCGATGGCGCGGAAGCCATTATCGCGCCGGGCGAGAAGGTGCTTTTGAAGGGCGATTCCGGCGTCGGGAAGAGCAGCCTGATCCGCGCGATGGCGGGTCTGTGGCCTTGGGGCAGTGGCGAGATCCTCCGGCCGGACGACGCTTACACGGCGTTCATGCCGCAGCGCGCCTATTTTCCGCTCGGCACGCTGCGCAATGCCCTGCTCTACCCGCACCCTGACCACGAGGTGTCCGAGGACAAGATAAGCGACATGCTGGCGCGTTGCGGCCTTGAACATCTCATCCCGCGGATCGACGAAACCCAGCAATGGAATTCGCTGCTCTCGGGCGGCGAGCAGCAACGGCTTGCGTTCGCGCGCGTGCTGATTCATCCGCCCGACATTCTCATCATGGACGAGCCGACCTCATCGCTCGATGAACTCAGTCAGTTCAGAATGATGGAATACATGCGCGACCTGCTCCCCGACACGATGGTGATCCACGCCGGACATCGGCCGGGGCTGGAGCGCTTTCACGATCGCCAGATCAATCTGGTGCGCGAAAAGGGCGACGGTCCGGCCACGACGCAGGAGCCGGAGGCAACGGTGCTGCAACTTGTGGCGCGCGCGCTGCGGCGGCTGGAACGATTTCGCTAGTCGTTCCGCCTTAAGCAAAAGGGCGCGCCAGAGGCGCGCCCTTGAACTTCAACCCTACTGGGAAGGCTTACTTCGTCGCGGGCGCGGTCGACTGCAGCCGCTTGCGCGCGTCCTCAGCCTTCTTCTGCAGCTCTTCCTGCAGTTTCTGCTGGTCGGCCTCGAACTTTTTCGCGTCGGTGGGCGGGCCTTCGTTCGCCTTGGCGAAGTCGGCGAGCGGCAGCATGTAGCTCGCAGCCTGCCCCGGCAGATTGATGCCTTGCAGAACGAGCTGCTGGCCCTTCTTCAGCTTGCCGACGAAGTCAGGCGTGATGTCGAAGTCCGCCATGCAGCCGTTCGGCAGGCAGACGATGTAGCGCCCCTGCAGCGGTGGCTCCTTGTCGAGCAGCATGCGCGTTCCTTGCGGAAGCTGCATGCCGAGCGGCAGGGTGATGCGAAGCAGCTTCTTCTCCTCGCCGGTCTGCTCGATCAGCGCCGCGCCCGCGAGGAACTGGCCGGTTTCGAGCCTCGCCTCCTTCACGGTGAGGCAGACTTCCTTTGCCCCCGGGTTGTTGTCCTTGCCGCAGAACTTGGTCCATGGCGAATAGACGACCGGCGGCTGGTCGGTGGCAGCCTGCTGCTGATCGCCAGGAGCTCCCGGCGCACCCGGTGCCGCAGGCGCGGCGCCGGGCGCAGGTGCCTGCTGGGCCGGCTGCTGCTTTTGCGGCGCGGGCTGCTGCTTCGGTGCGACAGGCCGCGGCGCCGCCTTGGGGGCCGGGACCTGCGGCTGCGGCGCAGTCTGCGCCATCGCCAATGAGGTGCCGAGCGCCATCACGGCGGCCGTCGCGATGCAGGTTGCCACGCGGCGCGCCGGCCGCGCCGGTACAAACACGATACCAGCGGTCATGAGATCAACGTCCTCTAAACAATGAATTCGGCCCGTCGCCGGCTGCGGCCGGTGCGGGCGCCCATCGCGCTGTCTCGGAGCCAAATGAGGCGACACCGTGACACCGCGATCCTTGCGGCGCTGACCTAGCCCAATTCGCTCCAAGTGGCCAGCCCGTACGCAAATTTCCGACAGCCGAACCGGTGCTGCGGATGTGCTAACTTCCTGCACTCACGACGCGAATCGGTGCCGGATTGGTCAACGCGACTTCAACGGGCTGCTCCGTACGCATGTTCGCACGTCCGGCATGGCGATACGCACTGATCGCGTTGATCGGCGGGGCGCTGTCCGCGCAGGCGGCCGAGCCGCGCCATGCCATCGCAATGCAGGGCGAGCCGGCCCTGCCCGCTGGCTTCGATCACTTCCCCTATGTGAACGCGTCCGCACCGAAGGGCGGGCGCCTTGTGCAGGGGGCGCTTGGCGCGTTCGACAGCCTCAATCCCTTCATCGTGAAGGGGCTGCCACCACAAGGCTTGCGTGCTCCGTTCGTAAGCGGCGCAAACATCATCTCGAATTACGTGGTCGAGAGCCTGATGGCGCGCAGCTATGACGAGCCGTTCACGCTCTACGGACTTCTGGCGCAAACGGTCGAGACCGACGCCGCCCGCAGCTATGTGACGTTCCGGCTCGATCCGGAGGCGCGTTTCTCCGACGGCGCTCCGGTGACGGCCGACGGACGTGCGTGTTCTCCTGGTCATTGCTGCGCGACCACGGGCGGCCGAACCATCGCGCCTACTATTCCAAGGTGACCAAGGCCGAAGCCCTGGACGAGCGCACCGTGCGGTTTGACTTGCCGGAGCGACGATCGCGAACTGCCGCTGATCCTCGGGCTGATGCCGGTGCTGGCACAGCACGCGACCAATCCCGACACGTTCGAGGAAACGTCGATGACGCCGCTGATCGGCAGCGGGCCCTATGTGATCAGCCAGACTGATCCCGGCAAGAGCGTCACGCTCACGCGAAGTCCCGACTACTGGGGCCGCGCGCGCGCAGTCAATCGCGGCTTCTGGAATTTCGACGAGGTACGGTTCGACTATTACCGCGACGCCAACTCCTATCACGAGGCTTTCAAGAAGGGCCTGTTCGATGCCCGCAAGGAAGACGACCCCGGCCGCTGGACGACCGCCTATGACTTTCCAGCGACCGCGCGATAAGCGCGTCATCAAGGAAAGCTTCGCATCCGCATTGCCGAAACAGGGCTTCAATTTGGTCTTCAATACACGGCGCGCGATATTCGCGGACGTTCGTGTGCGCGAGGCGATCGGACTGCTGTATCGACTTCGAGTGGGTGAACCGCTCGATCTTCTTCGGGCTCTACCGTCGCGGCGCAAGCTATTTCGAGGGATCTGAATTGTCCGCCAGCGGACGGGCGGCCGACGATCGGGAACGCGCGCTTCTGGCACCATTCGCAGATGCGGTGCGGCCGGATTTGCTCGACGGCACCTACGCGCTCGCCGGTGACGGATGGCTCCGGCCGCGATCGCGCCAACCTGCGGCGCGCGCTCGCGCTCCTGTCGGCGGCGGGCTACGAACTGCGCGGCACCGAACTCGTTGAGCGCGCCAGCGGCAAGCCATTCGCGTTCGAAATCCTCACCGCGAACCGCGACGAGGAGCGTCTCGCGCTCCTGTTTGCGGCCCAACTCAAGCGCGCCGGTATCTCGGCACAGGTGCGCCTTGTCGACGCGGTGCAATATGAGGCGCGGCGAATCGCCTTCGAATTCGACATGATCCAGGCGCGCTGGGATGAGTCGCTGTCGCCCGGCAATGAGCAGGCGTTCTACTGGAGTTCGGCCGCCGCCGAGAGCAACGGCAGCCGCAACTACATGGGTGTGAGAAGCCCGGCGGCCGACGCCATGATCGATGCGCTGCTCAAAGCCGGGACGCGTGCGGATGTGGTCGCGGCGGTGCGTGCGCTCGATCGCGTGTTGATGTCGGGAAGTTATGTCGTTCCGTTGTTTTACG
Organism: uncultured Alphaproteobacteria bacterium; assembly: GCA_963757565.1. Lineage (GTDB taxonomy): Bacteria > Pseudomonadota > Alphaproteobacteria > Rhizobiales > Xanthobacteraceae > PALSA-894. The sequence goes on along the minus strand of CAVWSB010000011.1, from coordinate 1,597,590 downwards.
CGCCGGAGCAGTGGCTGGCGCGCTGGGCTCATATCGAGCGGCCGGACACGACCGCGAAATACGGCTATCTGCCCGAAACCTGGTGGCGCCAGCCAAAGGCGCAATGAGGACAACGTGATTTTGGAGGCGGTATTGGTGGATGCCGGAACGCGCGACGCGAACGACTTGCCCGCCGTGCGCGCAACGCTCGACGACCTGTTCCGCCGCGCCGCCGTGGCGCGTCCCGACGCGCTGGCCCTGATCGATCCTCCCGACCGCCTTTCATTTACCGACGGGCCGGTGCGGCGGCTGACCTACGCGCAAGCCGACCGCGCGATTTCGGCGCTCGCGGCGCGGCTGCGCAATTTCGGCCTGCCGACCGACTTCGTGGTTGCGATCCAGCTTCCCAATACGGTGGAGAGCGTGATCGCGCTGCTTGCCGTGCTGCGCGCCGGCCTGATCGCTGCGCCGGTGCCCCTGCTCTGGCGTCATGCCGACGCGGCTGCCGCGCTCGGCCGGATCGCGGCGCGTGCGCTGATCGGCTGCCAGCGCATTGGCGACACCCTGCATGGCGACGTCGCGCTGCACATCGCAATGGAAACCTTCACCATCCGCTTCATGTGCGGATTCGGCGAGAACCTGCCCGACGGCGTGGTGCCGATCGACGACATCTTTGAGAGCGCCGCCGCCGCTCCGCCTGTCGAACGCGCGGGCGATGCCGCAGACCACGTCGCGCTCGTCACCTTCGACGTCACCGCCGACGGGATCGTGCCGGTGGCACGCAGCCATGCGGAGCTGATCGCGGGCGGCCTTGCGGTGCATCTCGAAGCGCGCATCGAGCCGGACGCCACGATTATCGGGACGCTCGCCCTGGCCTCATTCGCCGGCCTCGCCAGCACGATCGTGCCGTGGCTTCTCAGCGGCGGCACGCTTGCGCTGCATCATCCATTCGCGCCGGCGGCCTTTGCCGCGCAGTGTGCCGAGGAGCCGAATGCCATCGCGGTCCTTCCGGGTCCGGTCGCCATGCGGCTGGTCGAGGGCGGTCTGCTTGAGGATGCCGGCCTGCATGCCGTGCTCGCGATCTGGCGCGCGCCGGAACGGCTGGCTGCGAGCCCTGCATGGATTGGCCCGGTGCTGGTAGACATCCCGGTGTTTGGCGAGATCGGCCTGATCCCATCGCGGCGCGATGCGGGCGGTCATCCGTCGGCATTCGCGCGCGGGCGGCTCGTGCTGCCGCATGGCGCGGCCCAGGGCATGCACGTGCTGGATATTGCGCGTACCCCGGGCGGCACGCTTGCTCTCTCCGGCCCGATGGTGCCGCGCGCGCCCTTCCCGCCCGGTGCCGAACGCGGCGACGGGCCGCGCCTCAAGGTCGCCGACGGCAGCATCGACACCTTCTATCCGTGCAGGCTCGATCGCGACACCAACGTCATGTCCATCGACGGGCCGCCGCCCGGCATTGTCAGCGTCGGCGGCTATCGCTTTGCGCTGCGCCCCACGCAGGAGATGATCGCCGGCATCGAGGATGGCTCCGCCCTCGCCGCGTTGCCGGACATGCTGAGCGGTCACCGTCTTGCCGGCGCCGGCGGCAATCGTGACGCCATTTGCGATGCGTTGGTGGCGCAGGGCGCAAACCCGCTGCTGGTCGCCGCCTTTCGTGCCCGAAAGCCGTCACAGGAAGCCTCGGCGGCTTAATTCCCTCCAAAAAATCGTCCAGGCCCCGTTGACCTGTCCTTTACGCGCGCCCGCTAGGGTCGTGCACAATTCTGTAAGGGCGGCGTATCGGCCATGTCGTTGTCGGGTCCAGTTCTCGTCGTTGCCGACGAGGCGCGCGAGGTGTGTGAAGCGCTGACCCGCGGCGGGAATCTGCCGATGCGCGAGTGCGCGCCGGACAAGGCCGCGGAATCGATCAAGAACACAAAGCCCTCCGCGATCGTGCTCGTTGGGTGCTCCAACGACATCGCGTGCGATATCGCACCGGCAATCGCGCGTAACGCCGGTCCGATCACGCCGGTGCTTGCGGTGATTGATGAAACCGCGCCTCGCGCATTCGGGAATGATTTACCAATCCCGGCCCACGCGGTTCTTACACGGCTGGTTCCGCGCCTGCGCGCGGCTTTGCGGGTGCGTGCACTCCACGCGACCGTGTCTGCGCCGCGCCGAGGAACTCGCCGAGCGGCTCGATACGCCCGATATGCCGACACACGATCCGCTCGAGGACGCAACCGTGCTGGTCGCGGGACGCGGCCGCAATTATCCAGCACTCACTGTTGCGGTCGGCGAGCGCATGGGTCTGATCGGCGCGCTCTCGATCGATACCGCGCGCAGCTACCTCGGCGCGCGCGACATCGACGGCGTCGTGATCGGCGACGGCTTCAACCGCTCGATGGTCGAAGACTTCATGGACGAGCTCGGCGCCGATCCGCGCTGGCGCGACCTGCCGGTGATCGTGCCGCGCGATGCGGTACGCGATCTCGATCCCGAGCGCATGCCCAATGTCGATCAGGTGAGCGGCGATCCGCAGGCGGTCGCGGCACACATCCTGCCATTCGCCCGCATGCATGCTTTCGCGGCCAGGCTCAAACGCCTCACCGCCTCGCTCGATCAGAAGGGCCTGCTCGCGGTGGATACCGGGCTGCTGACGCGCCCGGCCTTCATGGGCGAACTCGAACGCGCCGCCATCGCGGCCGGCCGGGGCGCCGGGCTTTCGCTTGCACGGCTCACCTTCGACAGTTTTGCCAATCGTCGCGCCAGCATGGACGCGGCCCGCATCACCGGGCGGCTGCTGCGCACCAGCGACATCGCGTGCCGCGATGAGGACGGTACCATCCTGATCGCCTTCCCGGAGACCGATCTGGTCACCGCGCACGTGGTTGCGCGTCGTATCGCGAGCGTACTCAAGCACACGACACTCGCAGTCGGCAGCGAGCGCACCCGCCTCGGGCCGACCGTCGCACTCGCGGCCTTCCGGCCACGCGACACGGTGGACACGCTGATCGCCCGCACCGTCGACCAGCGCATGGTTGCGGCGGAGTGATCTGCGCCTTACCTTCGCGGTCTATTTGACGCGCGACCGAACGCAAAACCGGTTCCCACTTTTGCTGGTCACGCTTGCGAGGGTAATCTCATGACCGAACCGCTTGTCATCGACGTCGTGTCCGACGTGGTCTGCCCGTGGTGCTTCATCGGCAAACATCGTCTGGAGCAAGCGTTGCAACTTCGCCCAGACGTTCCGGTGGAGGTGCGGTACCGCCCCTACTTCCTGAACGACTGGATTCCGCGCGAGGGCATTAGTCGCGACGAATACCTGACCAAGAAGTTCGGTTCTCCCGAGCGCTACAAGAGCATCGCCGGGCGCGTCGTACAGGCTGCCAAGGGCGAAGGCCTCACTTACAATCCTGATACGATTTCGCGCCAGCCAAACACGACAGACTGCCACCGCCTGATCCTGTGGGCGGGCAATACCGGCGCGGCTGCTCAAATGAAGCAGCGGCTGATGGAGTTGTACTTCACCGAGGGGGCCGATCTGACCGATCGCGCGGTGCTGGTGAAGGCAGCGGCCGATTGCGGCATGGACGCGGACCTGACACGCGAGTTGCTCGCAAGCGACCGTGACGTGGATCGGGTCACGCAGGAGGCTGAGCAGGCCAAGCAGGCCGGCATCGAGGGCGTACCCTGCTTCATTCTGGGCGGCGTTCTCGCGGTCTCGGGCGCGCAGGAACCTGCCTATCTGGCGGACGCCATCGGCCGCGCGGCCGACGAAATGGAGAAGCGCGGCAGCGCCGCAACCGCAGCCGAATGATCGTGCAACCGGGGCGCTGAATGAACGTCAGGGAGCGGATCGCCGAGGCAGACCCGCTTGCACCAGGCCTCGTGTCCTGGCTCACGTCCTTCGACGACGCCCTGTCGCGAGGCGACGCAGCGGCGCTGCACGGTCTATTTTCGGCGGAAAGCTACTGGCGCGACATTCTCGCGCTGACCTGGCGCATCGATACGGTCAGTGGCGCGAGCGCCATCGCGGAGGCGCTGGCAGGCGCGCGGGCCATAAAGCCCTCCGGCTTCGCGCTCGACACCGCGCGCACTCCGCCGCGGCTGATGACGCGTGCGGGGACGCAATCGGTCGAGGCTTTCTTCAAATTCGAAACAGCCATCGGACGGTGCAGCGGGGTCGTGCGCCTCGTCGGCGGCAGAGCGTGGACGCTGATGACCGCGCTCGACGAACTGAAAGGCCACGAGGAGCACACCGGCAAGCATCGCCCGACCGGACAGTCGCACTCGCGCGATTTCCGCGGGCCGAACTGGCTCGACCAGCGCCGATCCGCCGTCACCTACAAAGATCACGATCCCGCCGTCCTGGTCGTGGGCGGTGGACAGGCCGGCCTCTCGATCGCGGCGCGGCTGAGACAACTCGGCATCGACACGCTGATCATCGACAAGGAGAAGCGCGTCGGCGACAACTGGCGCAATCGCTACCACGCGCTGACGCTGCACAATCAGGTGCAGGTCAATCACCTGCCCTACATGCCCTTCCCGCCGAACTGGCCGACCTACATCCCGAAGGACAAGCTTGCCAACTGGTTCGAGGCTTATGTCGAAAGCCTGGAGCTGAATTACTGGACCGGCACGGAGCTCAGCCGGCGCGCGTTACGACGAGCCCGCGCAGCGCTGGTCCGTGGACCTGAAGCGCGATGGCGACGCACGTACGCTACACCCGCGCCACATCGTGCTGGCGACCGGCGTCAGCGGTATTCCCAACCTGCCCGACATCCCGACGCTGGGTGATTTTCGCGGCCTCGTGCTGCATTCGAGCCAATACCGCGACGGCGAGGACTGGCAGGGCAAACGCGCCATCGTGATCGGCACAGGCAACAGCGGCCACGACATTTCGCAGGACCTTTATTCAAGCGGTGCGACGGTCACGCTGATGCAACGCTCGCCGACGCTGGTCGTAAATATCGAGCCGAGCGCCCAACTTGCCTACACGCTGTACGACGAGGGGCCACCGCTCGACGACTGCGACCTGCTCGCGGCCTCGATGCCGACCGCGCTCGCGCGCAGGAGCCATCAGGCGCTGACCGAGCAAGGCAAGGTGCTCGACAAGCCGTTGCTCGACAAGCTCAACCGGCGCGGATTCAAGCTCGACTGGGGCGAGGACGGCACCGGTTGGCAGTTCAAATATCTCACGCGCGGCGGCGGCTATTACTTTAACGTCGGTTGCTCGGACCTGATCGCGGAGGGAAAGATCGCACTGCGGCAGTTCGCCGACGTGGATCGATTGGTTGGCGACGGCGTGCAAATGCGCGACGGCACCACGATTGCAGCCGACTTGATCGTGCTGGCGACGGGCTACAAGGGGCAGGAACACCTTGTGCGCAAACTGTTTGGTGGCGAGGTCGCGGCGCGCGTCGGCCCGATCTGGGGCTTCGGAACCGGGCAGGAGTTGCGCAACATGTACACGCGCACGCCGCAGCCGGGACTTTGGTTCATCGGCGGCAGCCTCGCGCAGTGCCGCATCTATTCGAAGTATCTCGGCCTGCAGATCAAAGGGATCGAGGCGGGGCTGCTCGCGAACAATCTCTAGCGCAGCGTCAGCTCGTAGAGGATCAGCGACTCCACGACCAGCGAGTGCTCGCGCACCTTGCGCGCGACGAAGCCCGCCTTGTCGATCAGCGAACCAAATAGCGTTAGGTCGGTGTCGGACGACACCATCAAAAACATGCGGCCGTCCGGCTTGAGCCGTTCGCGCGCCTGATCGAACAGCGCGATGATGTCGCGATAGGCGGGGCCCGCGTGCCAGCCGCGATCGGTGAGATTGACCGGTTCGCCTGCGTGCTTGGGCGGACTTGAGAGGATCACGTCGAAAAGCGGCCGCGGTGCGATCGCCGCCATCAGGTTGGTGCACACGCCGGTCACCCGGTCACCGAGGCCGTTGCCTTCGGCGTTTTCGTTGGCGGAGAGCGAGGCGTTCGGATTGATGTCGGTCGCAACCACCAGCTTCGCGCCCGCGCGCGCGGCGGCCAGCGCCAAAATTCCGGTACCGGTGCCGATCTCCGCGACCGTCTTTCCTGTCAAATCCTGAGTATCGAGGAATTCGGCAAACTTCTCGCTGCTGATGAAGAATTTCGGATGGAAGACGGTCGGCCGCACCCTCAGCCGAAAGCCGCCGGCGTGCGAGATGCGAATGCTCTGGCGAGACAGGATGAAATGGAACGAGAAGAAATGGATGAAGCCGCGCAGCGCCCGGCGAAAAAAGCCATGCGGGGTGCCGCTGCGGTCGAGGCCCCTCGGGCTCCATGCGGTCGTCGCGGCGCTGTCGACCCGGGTCACATCGTCCATTCGGCGTCCTGACGCTCGTTAACTGTTTGCACTGTAAGGGAAAACTGGAGACGGGCCGTCACAATAGCGATTTCGGCGTATTCAACAAGGGCCAAGCCCCGTTTTGGGTTCCGGATGGCTAACGCGGAAGCCATAGTGCCAAGGCAGGTGGCGGATGATTCCGGCCGGGCTCTCTTCGGGGAATACGCAGATGGGCTACGCCGCCTTCTTCTTCTCGGCGATCGCTACCAGCGTGCGCAGGATCAGGTTCGCGCCCTTCAGCCGCTGCTCGGGCTTCGGCCAGTCGTCGAAGAACACGACCTTCATATCGGGGCGGACCTTCGCGCCGGGCCCCTCCTCCTGGATGAATTCCAGCAGCCCGGCGGGATTGGCGAACTCGTTACCGCGGAAGGACAGCACCGCGCCCTTCGGCCCGGTATCCACCTTCTCGACGTTGGCGCGGCGGCAGAGCGCCTTGATGGCCACGATCTTGAGCAGATGCTGCACCTCTTCGGGCAACGGGCCGAAACGGTCGCCGAGCTCCGCGCCGAAGGCGTCGATCTCGCGCTCGTCGTCGATGTCGGCGAGCCGCCGGTAGAGGCCGAGCCGCACCGACAGATCGGTGACGTATTCCTCGGGGATCAGCACCGGCATGCCGATGGTGATCTGCGGCGACCAACGGTCGGCGGCGGGCTCGGTGCCTCCCGCCTTCATGCTCATCACGGCCTCTTCGAGCATCTGCTGGTAAAGCTCGAACCCGACTTCCTTGATGTGACCGGACTGCTCCTCCCCGAGCAGATTGCCGGCGCCGCGGATATCGAGGTCGTGCGAGGCAAGCTGGAAGCCCGCGCCGAGCGTGTCGAGCGATTGCAGCACCTTCAGCCGCCGCTCTGCCTGGCCGGTAAGGCGCTTGTTGGCCGGCAGCGTGAACAGCGCATAGGCGCGCGTCTTGGAGCGCCCGACCCGCCCGCGCAGCTGATAGAGCTGCGCCAGCCCGAACATGTCGGCGCGGTGTACGATCAGCGTGTTCGCGGTCGGAATGTCGAGGCCGGACTCCACGATCGTGGTCGAGAGCAGCACGTCGTATTTGCCGTCGTAGAACGCCGACATGATGTCTTCAAGCACGGTCGGCGGCATCTGCCCGTGTGCGACCGCGACGCGCACCTCCGGCACGGTCTGGTCGAGATAGGTCTTCACCTCGCCGAGGTCCTCGATGCGCGGGCAGACATAGAACGCCTGCCCGCCCCGGTAACGCTCACGCAGCAGCGCTTCGCGCACGACGATCGGATCGAATGGCGCGATGAAGGTGCGCACCGCAAGCCGGTCCACCGGCGCGGAGGCAATGATCGAGAGATCGCGCACGCCGGTCAGCGCAAGTTGCAAGGTGCGCGGGATCGGGGTCGCCGTGAGGGTGAGCACATGTACCTCGGCGCGCAGCGTCTTGATCTTCTCCTTGTGGCCGACGCCGAAGTGCTGTTCCTCATCGACCACCAGCAGGCCCAGATCCTTGAAGTTGATGGTCTTGCCGAGCAGCGCGTGTGTGCCGACCACGATGTCGATCTGGCCGTCAGCAAGACCCTGCTTCACCAGTTTCAGGTCGGCGTTTGGGATCAGGCGCGACGCCTGCGCGACCTTAACCGGGAAGCCGCGGAAGCGCTCGCGGAAGGTCTTGTAGTGCTGGCGAGCCAGCAGCGTGGTCGGCACCACCACCGCGACCTGTTTGCCGTTCATCGCCGTAATGAACGCGGCGCGCAACGCGACTTCGGTCTTGCCGAAACCAACATCGCCGCACACGAGGCGATCCATCGGCTTGCCGGAACCGAGATCGTCGAGCACGCGATCGATCACGGTCTCCTGGTCCTCGGTCTCGTCGTAAGGGAAGCCCGCACAGAACTCCTCATACATGCCGTGCGCGACAGTGAGCGTGGCGCCCTGGCGGAGCTGCCGTGCGGCGGCGATTTTGATCAGTTCGCCCGCCATCTCGCGGATGCGATTCTTCAGGCGCGCTTTTCGCGTCTGCCAGCCGAGGCCGCCCAGCTTGTCGAGCTGGACATTGGTGTCCTCGGAGCCGTAGCGCGAGAGGAGTTCGATGTTCTCGACAGGCAAATAGAGCTTCGCGCTGTCGGCGTAGTGCAGCTCGAGACAATCATGCGGCGCGCCTGCCGCCTCGATGGTCTGCAGCCCGACAAAGCGGCCGATGCCGTGGTCGACATGCACCACGAGGTCGCCGGCATCGAGGCTGGTGACCTCCGCGATGAAATCCTCGGGCCGCCTGGATGCGCGGCGCCGGCGCACCAGCCGGTCGCCCAGAATGTCCTGCTCGCCGATGACAGCGAGATCGTCGGTCTCGAACCCGGATTCCAGACCGAGCACCGCGAGCGCGATCTCGAGCGTCGGCCGCCGCAGCGAGTCCGGATAGTTCGCGACGTTGGTGAGATTCACGAGGCCATGGTCGGCCAGCACGTGGCTCATGCGCTCGCGCGAGCCGTCGCTCCACATCGCGATGACGACGCGCTTGCTGGCTTTCTGCAGCGCATGGACGTGCTTGGTCACGGCGTCGAAGACGTTGGCCTCGGCCTCGGTGCGTTCGGGCGCGAAGTTGCGGCCGGCCCGGGTTCCGGCATCGATCACGGCCGCGTCCGGATCGGCGAACGGCGACAGCCGTGCGACAGCACCCTCGCCGAGCAGTGATGTCCAGCCGTTCTCGCCGAGATAAAGCCGGTCCGGCGGCAGCGGCTTGTAATTGGTGTTGGCCCGGTCGGCGTCGAGCGCCTCTTTGCGCGCCTGATAATAGTCGGCGATCTGCGCGAGCCGCTCGTGCGCGGCTTCCTCGGCCAGCGGCTCCATCACGATGGGCGCGCCCGGCAGATAGTCGAATAGGGTGTCGAGCTTTTGGTGAAACAGCGGCAGCCAGTGCTCCATGCCGGGATGGCGGCGGCCTTCGGAGACCGCCTCATAGAGCGGATCGCTCGCGGAGGTCCCGAAAGCCTCCACATAGCCTTGGCGAAAGCGCCGGATCGTCTCGCTGGTGAGCTGGAATTCGGCGACCGGGACAAGGTTGAGCGCGCGCAGATTGTCCTGCGAGCGCTGCGTCTCGGCGTCGAACGAACGGATCGATTCCAGCGTGTCGCCGAAAAAGTCCAGCCGCACCGGATCGCCCATGCCGGGCGGATAGAGATCGACGATGCCGCCGCGCACCGCGTAGTCGCCCGGCTCGCGCACCGTCGAGGTGCGGTTATAGCCGTTCAGCTCCAGCCATTGCGTGACGCCGTCCATCGCGATCACGTTTCCGGGCGCGGCGGCGAACGCCTGCGTTGCAAGCAGGTCGCGCGCGGGAACGCGCTGGAGCGCGGCATTGACCGTGGTCAGGACGACGCCCGGCTTGTCGCGGCCTTGAAGATGCGCGAGGCGCGACAGCGTGGTCATGCGCTGCGCGACGATGCCCGGGTGCGGCGACACTCGATCGTAAGGCAGGCAATCCCAGGCGGGGAATTCGTTGATCTCGATCTCGGGCGCAAAGAACGCAAGCGCGCGCGCAAGCTGCGCCATGCGCGGCCCGTCGCGGCATATGACCACGAGGCTGGTGGCGGGCGCTTTCGGTCTTGCCGCGACCGCCCGCGCGAGGTCGCCGACGATCAACCCCTCCGCACCGTCCGCGACGCCGGAAAGCGTCAGCGCGCGGCCGGGAACGAGCAACTCGGCCGGTGATTTGGCTTTCAGGTTCATGCGTTCCCTGCGCGAAAGGCGCACACCCGGCGGAACAGCGCGGTGTCGTAGGTTTCTGGCGTCTCCTCGGCGCCCATCACCCAGGCCAACAGATCAGGCTCCGGCACGTCCATCAGCCGCTCGAACTCGTCCACCTCGCTTTCGCTGAGCGAGCCGATATGCGCGTCCGCGAAACGCCCGGTGATCAGATCCACCTCGCGCATGCCGCGGTGCCAGGCGCGAAACAGCAGGCGCCGCCGCCGCTCGTCCAGACCCTCGCTCGACCGATCGCTCATTGCCCGCCCAAACACGAAAAGCCCGGACATCGTGCCGGGCGGGGCTGATATAGCGATCCGGGAGGGCGATGTCAGCGGCTACGCCGCTAAAACACCCGCCGGAAGATCTCGCTGGTGATGCGCGCAGCGCTGGCGGAGTACATACCGTTGAACATGAAAAGATCGAGGGCGTACAAGGCGCAAACGATCAGCACGACGAAGACGAATCCTTTCATACCGAGACTATCGCCGTACCCTAATACAGTTTCAACGGTGGGGTGCGGCCCAAGCTAAGTTCCACTGCTGGAATTGCTCTAATCATGCGCCCGAATCTGCTTGATCCGCTTTTTGGCTCCCTCACGAGCCTTTCGGGCGTGGGGCCGAAGCTAGCCAAATTGTTCGCGCGCTTGCTTGGGCCCGATCCCGCTCGCGTGATCGATCTCCTGTTTCATCTACCGAGCAGCACCATTGACCGCCGAGCGCGGCCCAAGCTGCGCGACGTCGCGCCAGGCACCGTCGCGACGGTTCTGGTGACCGTGGACCGCCACAAACCGCCGCCACCGAACCGCCCGCGTGCGCCCTATCAGGTCTATGCGAGTGACGAGACGAGCGACATCACGCTGACCTTCTTCAACGCGCGCAGGGACTATCTGGAGAAATTGCTGCCGGTTGGCGAGCGCCGCTACGTGTCCGGCACAGCGGCGTTTTATGACGGCATGCTGCAGATGACGCATCCGGACCACGTCGTCTCGGAGGCCGATCTCGGCAAAATGCCCCTGGTTCAGCCGGTGTATCCACTGACCGAGGGGCTTGGCCTCAATGTGGTCCGCAAGGCAATCGAGAACGCGCTGTCGCGCCTGCCCGCCCTCCCCGAGTGGCAGGATGAGGCGTGGCTGCGCCAGCAGAACTGGCCGGCGTTCGGCGCGGCGCTGAGTGCGTTGCATCGTCCGGCCGAGCCGGCCACGGCGGCGCCTGACACCCCGGACTGGTCACGTCTGGCCTATGACGAACTGCTCGCGGGCCAGCTTGCACTCGCGCTGGTGCGGGCGAGCCAGAAGCGCCTCGCCGGACGGCCGAGCAGCGGCGATGGGCAACTGGCAACGAAAATCACAGGTGCACTGCCCTATTCGCTGACGGCCTCTCAGGAGCGCGCCGTCGAGGAAATCAACGCGGACCTTGGCAAACCCGAGCGCATGCTGCGGCTGCTGCAGGGCGATGTCGGCTCCGGCAAGACCGTGGTGGCGCTGCTTGCCGCAGCGACCGTAATCGAGGCCGGCCGTCAGGCCGCCCTGATGGCGCCAACAGAAATTCTCGCACGCCAGCACGCCAAGACCATGGCGCCGCTTGCCGAGGCGACGGGTGTGCGTCTGGCAATCCTGACCGGCCGCGAAAAGGGCCGCGAGCGGGCCGACATCCTCGCACGCCTCGAAGCGGGCGAAATCGACCTGCTGGTCGGTACACATGCACTGTTCCAGGACGAGGTCGCGTTCCGCGATTTGGCGCTCGCCATCGTGGACGAGCAGCATCGCTTCGGGGTCCATCAACGCCTCGCCCTCACCCGCAAGGGTGAAGCGGTGGACGTGCTGGTGCTGACCGCGACGCCGATCCCGCGCACGCTGGTGCTCACCTATTTCGGCGACATGGACGTCTCGCAGTTGCGCGAAAAGCCGGCCGGCCGCCAGCCGATCGACACGCGCGCGGTGCCTCTCTCGCGGATCGATGACGTGGTGGATGCGGTGGGGCGCGCGCTCGAGCGGGGCGAGCGGGTTTATTGGGTGTGCCCGCTCGTCGCTGAGTCCGAGGTGAGCGACCTCGCCGCCGCCGAAGACCGTTACGCGGCATTGAAGCAGCACTTCGGTGATGTCACCGATCTCGTGCATGGCAAGCTCAAGGGCGCCGACAAGGACGCCGCCATGGCGCGCTTCGCCTCCGGCGAATCGCGGCTCCTCGTCGCCACCACGGTGATCGAGGTCGGCGTCGATGTGCCCGAGGCGACCGTGATGGTGATCGAGCACGCCGAGCGCTTCGGTTTAGCGCAGATACACCAGTTGCGCGGACGCGTCGGGCGCGGGCGCGAACGCTCGACCTGTCTCCTGCTTTACCGCGCGCCGCTCGGCGAGACCGCGAAAGCGCGCATCGAGATCCTGCGCGAGACCGAGGACGGCTTCCGCATCGCCGAGGAGGACCTGCGCCTGCGCGGCGAAGGCGATGTATTGGGCACTCGGCAATCGGGCATGCCGGGCTTCCGCGTCGCGCGCATCGAGACACATGGGCCGCTGCTGGAATCCGCCCGCAAGGATGCCGCAATTGATCCTGACGCGCGACCCCACGCTCACCTCACCGCGCGGTGAGGCGCTGCGCCATTTGCTCTACCTGTTCGAGCAGGATGCGGCGATCCGGCTGTTGCGCGCGGGCTAGTCACTCCGCCGCCGCATTCTCCCGTATCACACGCGCAGCGCGCGCGGTCTCGGCCATGGCGGCGAGCTTCTTCTGCTGATCAGCGCCGCCGCCGGGCTGGATCATGCCGGCACTCATCAGAAGCTTTGCAGAGTCTTCGACCGAGAGATCGATTTCGATGACGTCGCGCCGCAAGACATAAAAGAAGAAGCCGGTTGTCGGGTTGGGCGTGCACGGCATGAAGGCGGAGACGTATTCGTCCCGGCTCGGCAGAACGGTCGTGATCTCGGCGCCAGGCGGGGTCGAGAGAAACACCAGCGACCACATCCCCGGTGCCGGAAACTCGACCAGCCCGACGGTGCGAAACGAGGAGCCCGACTTCGAGAACAGAGTCTCGAACACCTGTTTGAGGCCGCGATAGATCGGCCGCACGATCGGAACGCGCTCCAATATCATTTCGCCGATATCGACGAAGGTCCGTCCCACGAGGTTGGCGGTGAGGAATCCAAGAATGGTCAGCGCCACGAACGCGATGATGAGACCGGAGCCCGGCACCTTGATGGGAAGGTAGGTTTCTGGCCGGTAGGCCACCGGGATAAATGGCCGAACCAGGTCATCCACCCAGGTGACGAAAGTCCAGACCAGCCAGATTGTGATGGCGACCGGTCCGGCAACGATCAGCCCAGTCAGGAAATAGTTGCGGATGCGGCTTGCGATGCTCGGATGCACCGCCTCCGGCGGACGGGAACTCTCGACATTGCTCATCGGATCGCGCGGCCCTCCGTCCAGCCTGCATCGCGCATCTGGCCGCCATTATATGGAAATCCGGTGGTAGCCCGCCATAAGCCATATGGCGATGGCCAAATGCCGCAGCCAGCTATTCCACGGTGACGGATTTGGCGAGATTGCGCGGCTGGTCGACGTCCGTGCCCATCATGACAGCCGTATGATAGGCGATCAGTTGCACCGGAATGGCATAGACGAGTGGGGTCACCGTCGCGGGCATTTCGGGCAGAGTCAGGGTCACCAGAGAGGAGACTGTCGCCTCGGCGGCGCCTTTCGGGTCGGTCACCAGGATGATCTTGCCGCCGCGCGCCGCGACCTCCTGCATGTTCGAGACGGTCTTCTCGAACACCCGGTCATACGGTGCGATCACGACCACAGGCATGGTTTCGTCAATCAGCGCGATCGGGCCGTGCTTGAGCTCGCCGGCCGCATAGCCTTCCGCGTGGATGTAGGAAATTTCCTTCAGCTTCAGCGCACCCTCGAGCGCGATCGGGTACGACGTACCGCGGCCGAGATAGAGCACGTCGCGGCTGTGCGCGAGGTTGTGCGCCAGTTCCTCGATGCGCGGTTCCAGCGCCAGTGCCTCGGTCATCAGGCGCGGCACCTCGATCAACGCATGGACGAGCTTGCGTTCGTCCTCGTCCGACAAAATGCCGCGCGCCTTTCCGGCCGCGATCGCGAGGCAGCACAGCGCCGCGAGCTGGCAGGTGAATGCCTTGGTCGAGGCGACGCCGATCTCGGGTCCGGCGAGCGTCGGCATCACCACATCGCTCTCGCGCGCGATGGTCGATGTCGCGACGTTCACGACGGACAGGATGTGCTGCTTCTGCGCCTTGGCGTAACGCAGCGTGGCAAGCGTGTCCGCGGTCTCGCCCGACTGCGAGACGAAGATCGCAAGCCCGCCTTCGGAGAACGGCGCTTCGCGATAACGGAATTCGGACGCGACGTCGATTTCGACCGGCAAACGCGCGAACCGCTCGAACCAGTATTTCGCGATCAGCCCAGCATAATACGCCGTGCCGCAGGCCGAGATCGAGATGCGGGTGATCTTGGCGAAATCGAACGGCAGCGCCGGCATGCGCACGCGCTCGGCCGACATATCGAGATAATGCGCCAGCGTGTGGCCGACGACCTCGGGCTGTTCGTGGATTTCCTTCGCCATGAAATGGCGATGGTTGCCCTTGTCGATCAGGAACGCGGACGCATTCGACTTCTGAACCTGACGCTTGACCTTCTTGCCGGCGGCGTCGCGAACCTGCGCGCCCTTGCGGTTGAGGACCGCCCAGTCGCCCTCTTCCAGATAGCTGATCGTATCGGTGAACGGCGCGAGCGCGATCGCGTCCGATCCGAGATACATCTCGCCTTCGCCATAACCGACCGCGAGCGGCGAACCCTTGCGCGCGCCGATGAGCAGGTCATCCTCGCCCTCGAACAGGAATGCGAGCGCAAAGGCCCCACGCAGGCGCGGCAGCGCGGCAGCGACCGCCGCCTCGGGCGACTTGCCGCCTTTCAGTTCGTCCGTGACCAGATGCGCGACCACCTCGGTGTCGGTCTCGGTCGCGAACGTGTGACCCTTCGTCTGCAGCTCGTCGCGCAGCTCCTTGAAATTCTCGATGATGCCGTTGTGCACGACCGCGACCTTGTCGGTCGCATGCGGGTGCGCATTCACTTCGTTCGGACGGCCGTGCGTTGCCCAGCGCGTATGGCCGATGCCGCTGTGGCCCGCGAGCGGCTCACTAGCAAGGCGCTTTTCGAGGTTCTTCAGTTTGCCTTCGGCGCGGCGGCGCGTCAGATGCCCGCCTTCCAGCGTGGCGACGCCCGCTGAATCATAGCCGCGATATTCAAGGCGCTTGAGCGCCTCGACCATTTCTTCAGCGACCGGCTCGCGCCCCAATATTCCGACGATCCCACACATGCGCCGAATATGTCCCTTCAGCCCGCACAATGCCCAAAGCGGGTTTAAACGCTGCTAATACGCATCAGAAATCACAAAGCGTCACGCTCTGTGACAAATGAAATCGGAAAGAAAATGAATTGTTAACGTTTTTTCTTCGGCTTTTTCGCCGCAGCCGCTGCTTTCGGTGCAGCTTTCTTGGCCGGGACCTTTTTTGCAGGCGCGCTTTTGGTTTTCGGGGCCCCCGGCTTCCAGCCAGGCTTGTTCACCTGCCGGCCGCGGCCGATGGCGAGCGCACCGGCCGGCACATTCTCGGTGATGACCGAGCCCGAGCCCACATAGGCGTTGTCGCCGACCTTGACCGGCGCAACCAGCGCCGAGTTCGAGCCGATGAACGCGCCTTTGCCAACCTCGGTGCGATGCTTGTTCTTGCCATCGTAGTTGCAGAAGATCGTGCCGGCGCCGATGTTGGCGCCATCGCCAACGTGGCCATCGCCGATGTAGGCGAGATGATTGGCCTTCGCGCCCTCCCCGATCTCCGCCGCCTTCACCTCGACGAAATTGCCGACGCGTGATTTTGCGCCGAGTTTTGCGCCCGGACGCAACCGCGCGAAAGGCCCGACCGATGCACCTTTGCCGACATGCGCGCCTTCCAGATGCGAGAAGGCATGGATCACGGCATTGTCTTCCACGACCACGCCGGGGCCGAACACGACATTTGGCTCGATGGTGACGTCGTGACCGAACTTCGTGTCGGCACACAGAAACACGGTTTCCGGCGCGATCATCGTCACGCCGGCATCCATCGCGGCATCGCGCAGCCGCCATTGCAGCACGTCTTCGGCATCGGCGAGCTGCGCCTTGGTGTTGATTCCGCGCACCTCATCCTCCGTTGTTTCCAGGGCGACCGCTTCCAGCGCCATTCGGTCGGCGATGGTCACGGCGTCGGTCAGGTAGAATTCGCCCTTGGCGTTTTTGTTGTCGATGCGGCCAAGAATATCGAGCGCCACGTCGCCGCGTAGCGCCATCAGCCCGCCATTGCAAAGATCGATGCGGCGTTCGGCTTCGCTTGCATCTTTCTCCTCGCGGATCGCGACGAGGCGATGTCCGGCCATGATCAGCCGGCCGTAGCCGGCCGGGTTCGCGGGGCGGAAGCCAAGCACCGCGACGCCGGCGTGATGATCTATCGCGCCACGCAGTCGCTTTAGCGTCTCGGCGCCGATCAGCGGCGTGTCGCCGAAGATCACCAGAATGTCGTCCGCGCCTTTCTCGATGGCGGCGCGCGCGGCAAGGACCGCATGCGCGGTCCCGCGCCGCTCCACCTGCACGAAAATCTGCGCCTTTGGCAGGATACGCGTTGCTTCCTCGGCGACAGCTTCGGAGGCAGGCCCCACTACGACGGCCGCCGCCTCGATCCCGGCATTGCGCACCGCGTCGAGCACATGCGCGAGCATCGAACGCCCAGCGACGGTGTGCAGCACCTTCGCCCGCGTGGAGCGCATACGCGTTCCCTCGCCGGCGGCGAGGACGATTGCGAGGCAGTTTCGTTTTGACATTCGGGCACTCGAATAGCGCGTTGCGCCCTGATAGTCGCCTCCGAGACGCAATGAAAGGTGCAAAGAGGCCAGCGATTACGGCGAAATTTACCGGTTTCTGGTACCGTTTTTGGCGATTTGATTTGCCCGGAGCATCCTCATGACGGCGACCCGTCGCGCGCAGCTTGTCCGGTTCGGGACATGGGTCAGCCTGGCAACGCTGGCGGTACTCGGGGTCATCCTGACGGCACGCACCGAAAGCGGTATTCGGCGCATCGCGACCCTGATGTCACCGCAGGACCATGCCGACCGCACGGTCCCGCCAGTCCAATTGGCAAACCGCGACCGGGAGGAACAGCGGCGCGTCGCCGACGCCGTTCGCTCCTTGACCGCGGATCGTGACCGCCTTGCGGCCCGCGTCGCGGCGCTCGAACACAATCTTGATGAGGTAACTGGGTCGATTCCGCCTTCCACGCAAGCAGCACGGAGTGTTCCGGGCGGCGCCGGCAACCCGACTGCAAGCATCTCGGCGCCAGCCACGATCCCAGCTGCACCATCGCCGTCAGCGTCTCAAGCGGATGGAGCATCGGGCAACCAGTCCCGCGTGGCGGCCGGACACCTGGCGGCCGGCAATCCGAGCGCGACCGAGTCAGTCGCCACAAAGACGGAGTTTGGAGTCGATATCGGCAGCAATGCCTCGATCGACGGTCTGCGCACACTCTGGTTGGCGCTTAAGGCCGCCCAACCCGCACTGTTCGAAGGATTGCGGCCCGTCATCGCAGTCCGTGAAGGTCAGAAGACCGGCGCGCTTGAGCTTCACCTTGTGGCAGGTCCGCTTCCCAACGCCAGCTTTGCGGCCCGGCTTTGCGCGGTGCTTGGCACCTCGGGTCAGAATTGCCAGCCCACCGTGTTCGACGGGCAGCGGCTGGCACTTCAATAAGTCATTTCGGCATCGCAGTTTCGACCAACCGCGCCCAGTACGACACGCCGGCCGGAATAACCTTGTCGTTGAAGTCGTAGGCCGGGTGATGGAGGCCCGCGGTGTCGCCGTTGCCGATGAAAATGAAGGCGCCCGGCCGTGATTCCAGCATGAACGAGAAGTCCTCACCGCCCATAAGCGGTGGCGTGTTGGCATCAACCCGCGTCCGGTCCGGCGATTTCAGATGCGACCGCTACGGCGAAGTCGGTTTGGCGCTCGTGATTTCTGGTCACCGGATAGTGCCGATTGTAGGTGAGCGTCCCCTTCGCGCCGAAGGCCTTGGCGGTGTTCTCGACAATTTCGCGCAGGCGATTTTCCAAGGTATCGCGGACCTCCGGAAGCAGGCTGCGCGCGGTGCCGCGCAGGGTCGCGCCTTGCGGGATCACGTTGTCGGCTGAGCCGGCGTGAAACTGGCAGATCGAAATCAGCCCCGATTTGATCGGATCGACGCTGCGCGAGACGATCGACTGGGTCTGTGACACGATATGCGCACCGATCACGATCGGATCGATGCCCTGATGGGGCTTTGCGGCATGCGAGCCAAGACCCTCGATCTCGATCACGATGCGGTCGGCCGCCGCAAGCAGCGGGCCCGGTCGGGTCGCGAACTGGCCGGCAGGGAGGCCCGGCATGTTGTGCATGCCGTACACCTCCTCGATGCCGAAGCGCTCCATCATGCCGTCCTTGCACCATCTCGCGGCCGCCGCCCCCGCCTTCCTCGGCCGGCTGGAAGATCACCACGGCGGTGCCGGAGAAGTTGCGCGTCTCGGCAAGGTATTTGGCCGCGCCGAGCAGCATCGCGGTGTGCCCGTCATGGCCGCAGGCGTGCATCTTGCCCGGGTTGGTCGAGCGGTAGGGAAGGTTGGTCTGTTCGTCCATCGGCAGCGCATCCATGTCGGCGCGTAATCCGATCACCTTGCGGGCTCCGTCGCCCTGCCCGCGGATCACCCCGACGACGCCGGTTTGGCCGATCCCGGTCACCACTTCGTCGCAGCCGAATGCCTTGAGTTTCTCCGCGACGCTTGCCGCAGTGCGATGCACATCGAACAGGATTTCCGGGTGCGCGTGGATGTCGCGCCGCCATGCGGCGACCTCCGCCTGCAGGTCGGCGATACGATTGTCGATAGGCATAAATGCTCCCTGGAGACCGCTGGTGGTACAACGCGATCGGGCCAGCCGGTACCAAATCGAACCCCCGCCGGTGGGTCAACCGGTAGCACCGTCGGCAACTTCACAAAGTCTGGACCCGGCCGGGCGCACACGGCTAAGCTTCCGACCAACCGCCGCCCCGTCCGGTGCAGCGCCCCGATACCAACACGTCCAGCCGAGAGGACCCGATGAAGTTCAGGACCATCGCTTTGGTGCTTGCGTCTGGCGGCAGCCAGCGCGCTGCCGGCCAGCGCCGCAACGGTGCGCTTCGCGTTCCAGGGCGAGCTGAA
This sequence comes from uncultured Alphaproteobacteria bacterium, assembly GCA_963757565.1. Lineage (GTDB taxonomy): Bacteria > Pseudomonadota > Alphaproteobacteria > Rhizobiales > Xanthobacteraceae > PALSA-894. The sequence continues at coordinate 1,578,286 of CAVWSB010000011.1, read as the reverse complement.
ATCGCTCGACTCCTATTCGCTGAACGAGAGCTTCACGCCTCGGCATGCTCGGGAACGTCTACGAGGGTCTGACCAAACGCGACAAGGACCTCAAGATCATCCCGGGCCTCGCCGAAAGCTGGGAGCAGGTCGAGCCGACGCGCTGGCGTTTCCATCTGCGCAAGGGCGTCAAGTTCCACAACGGCGAAGACTTCACGGCCGACGACGTTGTGTTTTCTGCCGAACGAAGTTTCCAGCAGAACTCCGACATCAAGACCCGCATCCAGCCGGCCGGCACCAAGGCCGTGAAGGTCGACGACTACACCGTCGACTTCGTGCTGCCGAGCCCGAATCCCATCCTGCATTACGAATGGGACACCTGGTACATCATGTCGAAGAAGTGGTCCGAGGCGAACAACTCGGGCACGGTCCAGTCCGCGACCGGCACGCAGATGAGCTACGCGGCCCTGCACACGAACGGCACCGGCCCCTTCATGATCACCGAGCATCAGGCCGGCGTGAAGACCGTCTTCAAGAAGAACCCGAACTGGTGGGGCAAGGTCGAGCACAATGTCGACGAGGCGATCTTCACCACGATCGCAAACGACGCGACGCGCGTCGCGGCGCTCCTCTCCGGCGATGTCGACTGGATCGATCCGGTACCGCTGCAGGACGTCCAGCGCGTGAACTCGAGCGGCGTCGCGACCGTGATGCAGGGCCCGGAGCTGCGCACCATCTTCCTCGGCTTCGACCAGATGCGCGATGAACTCAAATATTCCAATATCAAGGGCAAGAACCCGTTCAAGGACGTGCGGGTGCGCGAGGCGTTCTATCTGGCGATCGACGAGAACGCGATTGCGGACCGTGTGATGCGCAAGGCCGCGGTCCCGTCCGCGCTGATGATCTCCTCGCTCTTGTTCGACAAGGCGAAAGACTTCAAGCGCCCCCCGCCGAATGTCGATCAGGCGAAGAAACTGCTCGCCGATGCCGGCTACCCGAATGGCTTCGAGGTCGAGATGGACTGCCCGACCGACCGCTATGTCAACGACGAGGCGATCTGCCAGGCGGTGACCGCGATGCTGGCGCGCGCCAACATCAAGATCAATCTCAACGCCCAGCCGAAGAGCAAGTACTTCGCCAAAGTGCTGCAGTCGGGCGGCTACGACACCTCGTTCTACCTGCTGGGATGGACGCCGGGCTCGTTCGATAGCTGGAACGTGCTCGCAAACATGTACCGCTGCCGCGACGAAAAGGGCAAAGGCGGCAACATGAACCTTGGCGGCTACTGCAATCAGGAGGTCGACGCGCTCGCCGACAAAATCCTCATCGAGGCGGACAAGACCAAACGCGACGAGATGATCGAGGACGCCTTCAAGATCGCCCAGGAGAAGGATTGGGGCTACGTGACGCTGCATCAGCAGGCGCTGGCCTGGGGCGTCGCGAAAAAGCTGAAGGTCGCGCAGCGCGCCGACAATCAGATCCTGCTCTATTGGTTCCACATGGACTGAACTGATCAATTCGATCGGGCGCGCGATGCTGCAAGGCGTGGCGCGCCTGAATCACAACGGGGCAATCATGACATTGAGAACTGTTCTGCTCGCCGCCGCCATTGCGGCGGCTTCCCTTGTGCCTGCCAGCGCGGCAACCTTCCGGTTCGCCTTCCAGGGCGACCTGAAATCGCTCGATCCCTACTCGCTCAACGAGACCTTCACGCACGGCATGCTCGGCAACGTCTATGAGGGCCTGACCAAGCGCGACAAGGACCTCAAGATCATCCCGGGCCTCGCCGAGAGCTGGGAGACAGGTCGAGCCGACGCGCTGGCGCTTCCACCTGCGCAAGGGCGTCAAGTTCCAGAACGGCGAGGACTTCACCGCCGACGACGTGGTGTTCTCGGCCGAGCGCTCGTTCAAGCCGGCCTCCGACATCAAGACGCGTATCCAGCCGGCCGGCACCAAAGCCGTGAAGGTCGACGACTACACCGTCGATTTCGTCCTGCCGAGCCCGAATCCCGATCCTGCATTACGAGTGGGACACCTGGTACATCATGTCGAAGAAGTGGGCGGAGGCGAACGGTTCGGTCGAGCCGCAGCCGCAGGCCGGACAGCAGCAAAGCTATGCGGCGCTGCATGCCAACGGCACCGGCCCCTTCATCATCACCGAACATCAGGCCGGCGTGAAGACGGTGTTCAAGCCCAACCCGAACTGGTGGGGCAAGCCGGAGCACAATCTCGACGAGGTGATCTTCACGACCATCTCGAACGACGCGACGCGCGTCGCCGCGCTGCTCTCGGGCGATGTCGATTTTGCCGATCCGATCCCGCTGCAGGATGTCGAGCGCGTCAACGCGAGCGCGAACGCGCATGTCATGCAGGGACCGGAGCTGCGCACGATCTTCCTCGGCTTCGACCAGTATCGCGACGAGCTGAAATATTCGAACGTCAAGGGCAAGAACCCGTTCAAGGACGTTCGCGTACGCAAGGCGTTCTATCTGGCGATCGACGAGAACGCGATCGCCGACAAAGTCATGCGCAAGGCGGCGGTGCCGTCCGCGCTGATGATCTCGCCGCTGCTGTTTCCCGCTCGCCAAGGACTTCACGCGTCCGAAGGCCGATCCCGGCGGAGGCCAAGAAGCTGCTCGCCGAAGCCGGCTATCCGAACGGCTTCGAGGTGACGATGGACTGCCCGAACGATCGCTACGTCAACGATGAGGCGATCTGCCAGGCGGTCGACCGCGATGCTCGCGCGCATCGGCGTCAAGATCAACCTGCTGGCGCAGCCGAAGGCGAAGTACTTCGCCAAGATCCTCGTGTCGGGCGGCTACGACACCTCGTTCTACCTGCTCGGCTGGACGCCCGGATCGTTCGACAGCTGGAACATCCTCGCCAACATGTACCGCTGCCGCGACGAGAAGGGCGGCGGCGGCAACAACAACGTCGGCAACTACTGCAATCCCGAAGGTCGAGGAATTGACCAAGGCGGTTCTTGTCGAGACCGACGCGGCCAAGCGCGACCAGATGATCGAGGAAGCCTACGAGATCGGGCAGGAGCAGGACTGGGGCTATATCCCGCTGCACCAGCAGGCGCTCGCCTGGGGCGTCGTCGAAGAAAATGAAGATCGTGCAGCGCGCCGACAACCAGATCCTGTTCTACTGGTTCCGCAAGGAATAGGGACGCGAGGATGCGACCGCGAAGGCCGGGCCAAACGCCCGGCCTTTTTCGTTGTGTCGTCAGGCGGCGGCGTGTACCGTCGCGGGGAACGAGTGCGCTGACGGAATGCTCGCCTTCATCATCCGCCGCCTGCTGCAGGCCATCGTCGTGATGCTCACGGTGGCGCTGATCGCGTTCACGCTGTTCCGCTTCGTCGGCGACCCGGTCAACCAGATGGTCGGCATCGAGACCAGGCCGCGGAGCGCGCCGCGCTGCGCGAGCAGCTCGGGCTCAACGATCCGATCCCGATCCAGTTCGTCGCACTTCGTCGGCGACGCCGCACGGCTGAATTTCGGCAATTCCTACCAGTTCAAGACAGCCGGTGATCGACCTGATCGCTGATCGCTTCCCGGCCACGATGGAGCTGGCGTTCGTCTCCGCGCTGTTCTCGCTGCTCGTCGGCATTCCGATGGGCGTCTACACGGCGCTGCATCGCCGCTCGATCCTGTCGAACGTGTTTCTCGCCGCGTCGCTGATCGGCATTTCGCTGCCGACATTCCTGATCGGCATCCTGCTGATCTTCCTGTTTCCGGTGACGCTGCACTCGCTGCCCTCGTTCGGGCGCGGCGACGTCGTCGCGCATCGGCTTCTGGACCACCGGCCTGCTCACGGCCTCCGGCCTCAAGGCGCTGATCCTGCCGGCGATCACGCTCGGCCTGTTCCAGATGACGCTGATCATGCGCCTCGTGCGCGGCGAGATGCTCGAGGTGCTGCGCACCGACTACATCAAGTTCGCGCGCGCGCGCGGCCTGACCGACCGCGCCGTGAATTTCGGCCATGCGCTGAAGAACACGCTGGTGCCGGTCATGACCATCGCGGGCCTGCAGCTCGGCTCGATCATCGCCTTCGCGCTGATCACCGAGAGCGTGTTCCAGTGGCCCGGCATGGGCCTCCTGTTCCTGCAGGCGGTGCAGAATGTCGATATCCCGATCATGTCGGCCTATCTGCTGCTGGTCGCCTTCATCTTCGTGACCATCAACCTGATCGTCGACCTGCTCTACGCGGTGGTCGATCCGCGCATTCGCATCGACGCGCGGCCGGCCTGACGATGAGCGCGACATCCGAGACACCGCCCGTCGTCCGCATGCGCCGACCGTCGCGCCTCGCGACGATCCTCGACAGCGACATCGTCTATTCGTTCCTGCATTCGCGGATCACCATCGTGGCGGCGCTCGTCACGCTGGTCATCGTGGTCGCGGCGCTTGCTCGCGCCGCTGGATCGCGCCGCAAGAATCCCTACGACCTGCGCGCAACTCAGCATCCTCAACTCGCACAATCCGCCGGTCTGGATGGAGGGCGGACGATGCCGCTTCCTGCTCGGCACCGACGATCAGGGGCGCGACGTCTTCTCGACCATCCTCTACGGCTCGCGCCAGTCGATCGCGATCGGCGTGATGGCGACGCTGTTCGCCGGCCTGCTCGGCATCGCGCTCGGCCTGATCGCCGGCTACGCCGGCGGCACGATCGATGCGCTCATCATGCGCGCCGGCGACATCCAGAGCACCTTCCCGGCGATCCTGATCGCGATGCTGATCGACGGCGTCTCGCGCGCGCTGTTCGGCGAGCAGCGCAACGAGCAGGTCGTGTTCTGGGTGATGGTGCTGTCGATCGGCCTGTCGTTCTGGGTGCAGTATGCGCGCACGGTGCGCGGCTCGACGCTGGTCGAGAAGAACAAGGACTATGTGCTGGCCGCGCGGCTGATCGGCATCCGCCCGGTCACTGATCCTGTTCCGCCACGTGCTGCCGAACGTGATCGGGCCGGTGCTGGTGATCGCCACCATCAATCTCGCGCTCGCGATCATCACCGAGGCGACGCTGTCGTTCCTCGGCGTCGGCCTGCCCTCGACCCAGCCCTCGCTCGGCACGCTGATCCAGATCGGGCAGAAGTACCTGTTCGCCGGCGAATGGTGGATCGCGATCTTCCCCGGCATCACGCTCGCGGCGCTGGTGCTGTCGGTCAACCTGCTCGGCGACTGGCTGCGCGACGCGCTCAACCCGAGGCTCGATGACGCGTCGCGATGACTGCACGCCCGATCCGTCCTCAGTGTTCGCGATCTTCAGGGTCGAATTTCCGACCCGGCGCGGCACGCTGACCGCGATCGATGATGTGTCATTCGACATCGCGCCGGGCGAAGTGCTTGGCGTCGTCGGCGAATCCGGCGCCGGCAAGTCGATCACCGGCACCGCGATCATCGGACTGATCGAGCCGCCCGGCCGCATCGCGGGCGGCGAAGTCCTGCTGCGCGGCATGCGCATCGACAACCTGCCGCCGAGACGAAATGCGCAAAATCCGCGGCAAGCGCATCGGCATGGTGTTCCAGGATCCGCTCACCAGCCTCAATCCGCTCTACCGCATCGGCGACCAGCTGGTCGAAACCATCACGACGCACACCAACCTCTCGGCATCGCAGGCGCGCAACAAGGCGCTCGCGCTGCTCGACCGAAGTCGGCATTCCCGCGCCGGAGACGCGCATCGACGCCTATCCGCATCAATTTTCCGGCGGCATGCGCCAGCGCGTCGTGCTGGCGCTTGCGCTCGCAGCCGAGCCGGAACTCGTGATCGCCGACGAACCGACCACCGCGCTCGATGTCTCGGTGCAGGCGCAGATCATCGCGCTGCTCAAGCGCCTGTGCCGCGCAGCACGGCGCCGCCGTGATGCTGATCACCCACGACATGGGCGTGATCGCCGAAACCGCCGACCGCGTCGCCGTGATGTATGCCGGCCGTATCGCCGAGATCGGTCCGGTGCGCGACGTCATCAAGGCGCCGCTGCATCCCTATACGCAGGGCCTGATGGGCTCGATCCCGTCGCTGACCGGCGAAAGCGACCGGCTGGTGCAGATCCCCGGCTCGATGCCGCGCCTCACCGCGATCCCGTCCGGCTGCGCGTTTCATCCGCGCTGTCCGCGCGCGTTCACGCCCTGCCCGACCTTCCGGCCCGAATTGCAGCCGGAACAGCAGTCGCAGGTCGCGTGCTGGCTCTATCACCCCTTCCCGGTCACGGCGGCGGCGCTATGAGCATGGCCGCGCCGACAGTTGCAGCGGCACCGGACCCCGCGAGACCGCTGGTCGAGGTGAAGGGTCTCGGCCGCGTGTTCGATGTGTCAAAGCCCTGGCTTAACCGGATCACCGAAGCGGCTCCCGCGTCGCCTGCTGACTGCCGCCTCCGACGTGACCTTTTCGATCGCGAAGCGCGAGACCTTCGCGCTGGTCGGTGAATCCGGTTCGGGCAAATCGACCGTCGCCAAGATGGTCGTCGGCCTGATCCCGCCCACCGCCGGCGAGGTCATCATCGACGGCGTGTCGATGAGCGACCGCAAGCACGACTCCGAACGCCGCCGGCTGCGCCGCCGCATCCAGATGGTGTTCCAGGACCCCTACGCGAGCCTCAATTCGCGCTGGCGCGCGCTCGACATCATCGCCGAGCCGATCCGCGCCTTTGGCATCGCGCAATCTGGCGCAGAAACCGCAAACGCAGGTCGGCGACCTACTCAAGCTGGTCGGACTCGATCCCGCCGACGGGGTGAAATATCCGCACGAATTCTCCGGCGGACAGCGCCAGCGCATCGCGATCGCGCGCGCGCTTGCCTGCAATCCCGAATTCATCGTCTGCGACGAGCCGACCTCCGCGCTCGACGTGTCGGTGCAGGCGCAGATCCTCAACCTGATGCGCGACCTGCAGGACCGCTTCGGGCTCACCTACCTGTTCATCAGCCACAACCTCGCGGTCGTGCGCCACATGGCGAACCGCATCGGCGTGATGTACCTCGGCCGTCTCGTCGAGGTCGCGCCTGCGCGCGAGATGTTCGCGCAAGCCGCGGCATCCCTATACGCGGATGCTGCTCGACGCTGTGCCAGATCTCGATCTGACCGGGCGCAAGCGCAAGCCGGTCGAGGGCGAAGTCCCGAACCCGATCGATCCGCCGCCCGGCTGCGCGTTCCACCCGCGTTGCCCATTCGCGAACCAGCGTTGTCGTGTCGAGCGTCCCCTCGCGCTGCCGGCCGGCGCCGCGACAGTCGCCTGTCATGCGGTGGAAGAAGGTCGCATCTAACGTCCGAGCAGTCCCCACAGCGTGCCGAGATCGTCGAGAGTTACGAGGCGAAATTCGTAAATCAGCCAGCAGATCGCAAACAGGATCGTCGCCACGATTGTTGTCGCGATCAGCTTGCGCCGCATCGTAAATTCAGTCGGCGCGCCTGGGTCATTCCCCGCCTCGATCGCGACCCCGTCCTCGCTTGCGTTGCGAACGCCGAACGGCAGCACGCCGAACAGCACCACCCACCAGATCAGGACGTAGATCGCGGTGGCGGTGGTCCAGGCCATCTCGGTCTCCTGCCTCCCCCAGGAAGGGGAGGGATAAGAAAGATCATGCCTGCTCGATTTCGACCAGCGTGCCGCAAAAGTCCTTCGGATGCAGGAACAGCACAGGCTTGCCGTGCGCGCCGATCTTCGGATTGCCGTCGCCCAGCACCCGCGCGCCATCGGACTTGAGCTTGTCGCGCGCGCCGAGGATGTCGTCCACCTCGTAGCAGATGTGATGAATGCCGCCGTCCGGGTTGCGCTCGAGAAATTTCGCGATCGGCGAGTTTTCGCCAAGCGGTTCGAGTAGTTCGATCTTCGTGTTCGGCAGCGTGATGAAGACGGTGTTCACGCCATGGTCCGGCTGTGGAACGACGGCCGACACCTCGGCTCCGAGCGTGTCGCGATAAAGTTTGCTCGCCTTGGCGATGTCGCCGACCGCGATAGCAACGTGATTGAGACGGCCGATCATGTCGAAATCTCTCCTGCGGCCCGGCGCCCGAATTATACCGTCAAGACCTGCACGAGGCATATCGGCTTCTTTTGCCAGTGCCCCGAGATCGCGGCGCGCACCGCACGCTTGATGGACTCTTCGACCGCCTGTGGATCGCGGCGGCGCGGCTTGGGCAGCGATTCAAAGGTTTCCAGCACGGCATCGTAGGCGATCGCGTGCATCGACTGCTTGTCGGCATTCAGCTCGGGGATGCCGATCAGTTCGACGTCTGGATCCGAGACCATCTGGCCCTTGTCCGATAACGCCATGGCGACGATGACGATGCCGGAGAAGCTCAGCCGCCGCCGGTCCGCGACGGTGCGGGATTCCGCGGAAATGAGCAGCGCGCCATCCTTGTAGAGCCGCGCGGCCGGGACCTCGTCGATCACGCCGGCCGGATCCGGCGCGAGCCGCACCAGATCGCCATCACCGCACAGCACCACCTCGCCAACACCGGCCGCGCGTGCGAGCTTGGCGTGCTCGGAAAGATGCAGCGCCTCTCCGTGCACCGGGATGGCGATACGCGGGCGCACCCAGCGGTAAAGCTCCTCCATCTCCGCGCGGCGCGGATGACCGGAAACGTGCACCAGCGGATGGGTCCGGTCGGTGATGACCTCGATGCCCTGCCGCACCAGCCCGTTGATCAGCTTGCCGACCGCCTTCTCGTTGCCCGGAATGGTGCGCGACGAGAAGATCACGGTGTCGCCCTGCGAGAGCGTCACGTTCGGGTGTTGATCTTCGGCAATGCGCGCGACCGCCGCACGCGGCTCCCCCTGGCTTCCGGTACACAGCGCCACGACCTTGTCGTGCGGCAGGTAGCCATAGGCTTCCACTGAGCGGAAATCATTGATCCCGTCGAGATAGCCGGTCTCGCGCGCGACCTGCTCGACCCGCGCCATAGCGCGACCGACCACCACGACCTCGCGCCCCGCCGCGGCGGCCGCTTCCGCGACCCCGCGCATGCGCGCCACGTTGGAGGCGAACGTCGTGACCGCGACACGGCCTTTCGCTTGCACGATCAGTTCGCGCAGCGTCTTTGCCACATCCATTTCGGAAGGCGAGCGTCCATCGCGCACCGCGTTGGTGGAATCGCCGATCATCGCGAGGCAACCCTCGTCGCCCAGCGCCCGCAGCTTCGCCTCGTCGGTCGGCGGACCAATCACCGGCGTCGGATCGAGCTTCCAGTCGCCGGTGTGCAGCACATTGCCAAGGGGCGTGCGGATGATCAGCGCGTTCGATTCCGGGATCGAGTGCGACACCGAGCAAAGCTCGATGTCGAAGTCCCCGAGCGTGAAGCGGCTGCCCAGTGGCATGACCTTCACCGGCACGTCGGGCGCGAGCGGCTCGGAGAGGCGCTTGGCCTCGAACAGCGCGGCGGTGAACGGCGTTGCGTAAACCGGGCAGCGCAGGCGAGGCCACAGGTCGAGAAGCGCGCCGAAATGATCCTCGTGCGCGTGAGTCAACACCAGGCCCAGAAGATTGCGCCGCTGCTCGATCAGGAAGGCGATGTCCGGCATGATCAGATCGATGCCGGGCAGGTCGTCGCCCGCGAACGAAACGCCGAGATCGACCGCGATCCACTGGCGCTTCGTTCCCTCGCCGAGTCCATAGAGCGCGAGGTTCATCCCGATTTCGCCGACGCCGCCAAGCGGCGCAAACAGAAGTTCGGTGGCCATCAGGCCTGGACCCGCGCCGGGGCGAACACTTCGCCGACCGTGATCGCCTCAAGCGTGCCCGCAGGCATGCGCAGCATCAGCCGGCCGATGCGATCGAGCGTCTCGAATGTGCCGGTCAGTTCGCGGTCAGGCAGGCGCACATGGATTTCGCTGCCGATGCCGGCTGCATGGACCAGCCATTCGGCGCGGATCGCCGCAAAGCCCGCGCCCCGGTTCCATTGAGCAAGGCGCGCCATCATGGTGCGCGACAGCGCCGCTATCAGGTTCGCTGGCGTTACCCCGGCGCCGTGGGCCGCGAGGTCAGTCGCCGGATAGGCGAGATTGTCCGGATGATGCGCGCAGTTCACACCGATGCCGACCGCGGTCGCGGTCCTGCCACCGATGCTCTCCGCCTCGATCAGGATGCCGATGAGCTTCGCGCCGTCGAGCAGAATGTCATTTGGCCATTTCAGCTTGAGCTTCGCGGCAAGCTGCGGCGCGACCGCACAGACGGCGTCCCGCACCCCCAGCGCCACCACGAAACAAAGCTCCGGCAGATGCACCGCAGGCCCCGCATCGGTCAGCAGCAGGCTCGCATAAAGGTTGCCGGGCTCGGAAATCCATGCGTTGGCGCGCCGGCCACGACCCGCGGTCTGCCGCGCAGCCGTCATCCAGAGCGGTCCCGCCTCGCCTGCGCGAGCACGGTCCAGTGCCTCCGCGTTGGTCGAGCCGAGTGTCTCGTGAGCGATCAGGCGGACGCCGGCCGTTTCCGCGTCGGGGTGAAGATGCATCAGAACAGGGACTTCGCGGCCGCAGCCGCGGCCGTCACCAGCGGCGACGGATACGCAATGAACAAGAGAACGAACAGACCGCTCACCCCGAGCACGATCTTCAATCCGATCGGCATCGGTGCGAACGAGCCGGCGGGTTCGTCGAAATACATCACCTTGACGATGGTAAGATAGTAATAGGCGCCGACCACGCTCGCCAGCACGCCGAGAACGGCAAGCACATACAGGCCCGCCTTGATGGCAGCGAGGAAGACGAAATATTTCGCAAAGAAGCCGGCGAGCGGCGGAATGCCGGCGAGCGAGAACATCATCACGGCGAGGAAGAACGCCAACGCGGGACTGGTGCGCGAAAGGCCGGAAAGATCGGAGATATTCTCCACCAGCACGCCGCGCGACCGCATCGAGAGGATCGCCGCGAAAGTTCCCAGCGTCATTGCGAGATAGATCGCCATGTAGACGATCACACCCTGCACGCCTTCCGGCGTGGCGGCGGCAAGGCCGACGAGCGCGAAACCCATGTTGCCGATCGACGAGTAGGCCATCAACCGCTTGATATTGCGCTGCCCGATCGCCGCAAACGCGCCGAGCGCCATCGAGGCGATCGAGACGAACACCACGATCTGCTGCCATTGCGGCGTGATCTCGGGAAATGCCACGATCGGCGCACGCACGAAGATCGCCATCGCGGCGATCTTCGGCGCCGAGGAGAAGAATGCCGTGACCGGAGTGGGCGCGCCTTCGTAGACATCGGGCGTCCACATGTGGAACGGCACGGCCGAGACCTTGAAGCAAAAGCCCGCGAACAGGAAGACAAGGCCGAAGGTCAGCCCGATGCCGCCGTGGCCCGCCGCCTGCGCGATGCCGGCGAAGTTCACGGTGCCGGTGAAGCCGTAGATCAGCGAGGCTCCATACAGCAGCATTCCGGAAGAGAGCGCGCCAAGCACGAAGTACTTCAGGCCGGCCTCCGTCGAGCGAACGCTGTCACGGTCGCTCGCCGCCACCACGTAAAGAGCAAGGCTCATCAACTCGAGGCCGAGATAGAGCGCGATCAGATCCGCGGCCGAGATCAGCATCATCATGCCGGTGGTCGAGAGCAGGATCAGGATCGAGAACTCGAACTTCTCCTGCTTCTCCAACGCCAGGTAATCGCGCGCCAGCACGATGGTTGCAGCCGAACCGATCAGCGCGAGCAGCTTGAGCACACGCGCGAAATCGTCCACCACGAAGCCGCCGCCGAACGTAACGAGCTTGCCCGCGGGCAGTTCATCGAGGATCAGTCCCGCGACGACGAGTAGCGCAAACGCCGCCCAGTTGATGGTCTGCGTCGCTCGCTCGCCGACGAACGCCCCGTAGGCGACCAGCACCATTGCGCCGACCGCCAGCACGATCTCCGGCAGGGCCGGCAGCAGCACGGGAAAGTCCGCCGGGTTCATTTCGCCACCATCGCAGCCTTCTTCGGCGCGACCGCCGCCTGATAGTTCTCAAGCAGTTGCGCGACCGATGCGGCCGACATGTCGAGCACCGGTTTCGGATAGATGCCGAACAGGATGGTGAGGATGACGAGGGGGGCAAACACAAGGATTTCCCGCCGTCCGATGTCACGCAGTGCCATCAGCGCAGGCTTTTCCAGCACGCCGAAGATCACCTTGCGATAGAGCCAGAGCGCGTAGCAGGCCGAAAGGATAACGCCGAGTGTCGCCAGCGCCGCGACCGGGATATTCACCTTGAACGTCCCGATCAGGCTGAGGAATTCGCCGACGAAGCCCGACGTGCCCGGCAGCCCGACATTCGCCATCGTGAATAGCAGGAACACCACCGCATAGAGCGGCATGTTGTTGACGAGCCCGCCATAGGCGGAAATCTCGCGCGTATGCATGCGGTCGTAAACGACGCCGACACACAGGAAGAGCGCAGCCGAAACGAGCCCGTGCGAGATCATCTGGAAGATGCCGCCCGCGATCCCCTGCGTGGTGAGTGCGAAGATACCCATGGTGACGAAGCCCATGTGGGCGACGGACGAATAGGCGATCAGCTTCTTCATGTCCTCCTGTACCAGCGCGACGAGCGAGGTGTAGATAACGGCGACGACCGAGAGGGTGAAGATCAGCGGCGCGAGATCGGTCGAGGCGTGGGGGAACATCGGCAGCGAGAAGCGCAGGAAGCCGTAGCCACCCATCTTTAGCAGGATCGCGGCAAGGATCACCGAGCCGGCGGTCGGCGCCTCGACATGCGCGTCGGGCAACCAGGTGTGCACCGGCCACATCGGCATCTTCACGGCGAATGATGCGAAGAAGGCGAGCCAAAGCCAGGTCTGCATGCCCTGCGGAAACGCGAACTTCATAAGCGCCGGAATGTCCGTGGTGCCGGCCTGCCAGTACATCGCCATGATGGCGAGCAGCATCAGCACCGAGCCGAGCAGCGTGTAGAGAAAGAACTTGAAACTTGCATAGACGCGCCGCGGCCCGCCCCAAACGCCGATGATCAGAAACATCGGAATGAGGCCGCCCTCGAAGAACAGATAGAACAGCACCAGATCGAGCGCCGAGAAGGTGCCGACCATCAGCGTCTCGAGCGCGAGGAACGCGATCATGTATTCCTTCACGCGGGTCTGGATCACCTCCCAGCTCGCCAGGATGCAGAGCGGCATCAGGCCGGTTGTGAGGATCACGAACGGGAGCGAAATCCCGTCGACACCCATGTGATAGGCGGACGTGCCGCCGAGCCAGGCGCGCTTCTCGACGAACTGGAATTCCGGCGACGCAGGATCGAAGCGCCATACCAGGATCAGCGACACCGCAAAGGTGACAAGTGTGGTCCACAGCGCGGTCCAGCGCGCATTGCGCTTCACGATGGCGTCGTCGCCGTTGAGAGTGAAGATGAACAGCACGCCGAGCAGTGGCAGGAACGTCGTGATCGACAGGATTGGCCAGCTCGACATCAGTGGCCTCCCGCGTAGAACATGAACCAGGTGATGAACGCCGCGATGCCGATCAGCATCGCGAACGCGTAGTGATAGAGATAGCCGGTCTGCAGGCGCATCACGTTGCGCGTGACGTCGAGCACGCGCGCCGAGACCCCGTCCGGTCCCATGCCGTCAATGACGAAACCGTCGCCGCCCTTCCAGAGCACGCGGCCAAGCCATATCGCCGGGCGCACGAGCAGGAAGTCGTAGATCTCGTCGAAGTACCACTTGTTGAGCAGGAATTGGTAAAGCGGCGCCTGCTGCTCGGCGAGTGCCTTCGGCAGGTCGGGCCGCCGGATGTAGAACTGCCACGCGACGAGGAAGCCGATCACCATCATCACGGTCGGCACGGAGGAGATCATCCAGTTCAGCTCGTGCATCTCGTGCAGGACGTGGTTGTCCGGTCCGAACTTCAGCGACTCGCGGAAGAACTCCCCGACGTGCTCGCCAGCAAACAGTTCGTGGAACGGATAGCCCGCAAGGATCGAGCCAGCGGCAAGGAAGATCAGTGGAATCAGGATGACCCACGGGCTTTCGTGCGCGTGCTCATACGCGTGCTGATCTTTCGGCTTGCCATGGAACGTCATGAACACCAGCCGCCACGAGTAGAACGAGGTGAGCAGGGCGGCGACCACCGTCATCACGAACGCATAGGACGCGAACGGATTGTGGCCCGAGGCCGCCGCCTCGATGATGGCATCCTTGGAGAAATAGCCGGCGGTGAGCGGGAAGCCCGTCAGAGCCAGCGTGCCGACCAGCATGCACACGTAGGTCACGGGCAGCTTGTCGCGAAGCCCGCCCATCTTCCGCATGTCCTGCTCGTGATGCATCGCGTGGATCACCGAGCCCGAGCCGAGGAACAGGAGCGCCTTGAAGAAGGCATGGGTAAACAGGTGGAACATGCCGACCGAATAGGCGCCGACGCCCATTGCGACGAACATGTAACCGAGCTGCGAGCAGGTCGAGTAAGCGACCACGCGCTTGATGTCGTTCTGCACCAATCCGACCGTGGCGGCGAAGAAGGCGGTCGTCCCGCCGACCAAAGTCACGAAAGCCTGCGCGTTCGGCGCCAGCTCGAACAGCGGCGAGAGCCGCGCCACCATGAACACGCCCGCCGTCACCATGGTGGCGGCGTGGATCAGCGCGGAGACCGGTGTCGGGCCCTCCATCGCATCGGGGAGCCAGGTGTGCAGAAGGAACTGCGCCGACTTGCCCATCGCGCCCATAAACAAGAGCAGGCAGATCAGCGTCATGGCGTCGGCGTGCCAGCCGAAGAAATTGATGGTCTTGCCGGTCAACGAGGGCGCCTGCGCGAAGACGGTGTCGAGATCGATCGCGCCGGTCATCATGAAGACGGCGAAAATCCCGAGCGCGAAACCGAAATCGCCAACGCGGTTGACGACGAACGCCTTGATGGCCGCGGCGTTGGCCGACGGGCGCTGGTACCAGAACCCGATCAGCAGATAGCTCGCGAGACCCACGCCCTCCCAGCCAAAGAACAGCTGCACGAGATTGTCGGCGGTCACCAGCATCAGCATCGCGAAGGTGAACAGCGACAAATATGAGAAGAATCGCGGCCGGTGCGGGTCCTCCTCCATGTAACCGATCGAATAGAGATGCACGAACGCCGACACGGTCGTGACGACGACCAGCATGACGGCGGTCAGAGTGTCGACGCGGATGGTCCAGTCGACCTTCAGGTCGCCCGAGTAGATCCAGGCGAACAGCACCTCGCGCGAATCCTGGTGATTGAAGCCGACGCGCCAGAACGCCATCCAGGACAGCACCGCGGCCACGAACAGGAACAGCGTCGTGACGAGTTCGGCCGGGCGCGACCCCGCGGCGGGCGGCTCATGCGCGTGGTGATCGTCCTCGTGATGCGTCGCATGCGCGACCGCGTGATCGCCATGCGGCGACGGCGCGCCCCCGCCGGTGTGCGGACCGTGGTCGTGGGTGTGATCTTCCGCCCCGGCCGCGGGGCTGCCGCCGGGGTGGCGTGCGCGCGCGCCGGCAATCGCGATCAGGGCGGCGACGATGCAGCCCAGTAACGGGAGAAAGACGATGGCCTGATACATGAGGAGAGATTCACCCCTTCATCAGGTTGATGTCTTCAACCGCGATCGAGCCGCGGTTGCGGAAATACACCACCAGAATGGCAAGGCCGATGGCGGCCTCGGCCGCCGCGACAGTCAGCACCAACAGCGCGAACACCTGGCCGACGAGATCGCCAAGGAAGGACGAAAACGCCACGAGGTTGATGTTCACGGCGAGCAGGATGAGCTCGATCGACATCAGGATGACGATGACATTCTTGCGGTTGATGAAAATGCCGAGGATCCCGAGCGTAAACAGGATCGCGGCGACCGCCAGATAGTGGCCAAGGCCGATGATCATGTAAGCCCCTGCCCCGACCGCACCTTCACGACCTCCATCGCCTCGGCCTTGGTGCGGCGCACCTGAGCGCCCATGTCCTGCCGCTTCACGCGCACCCGGTGCTGCAAGGTCAGCACGATCGCGCCGACCATCGCGACCAGCAGGATCAGCCCAGCGGCCTGGAAGTAGTAGACGTAGTGCGTATAGAGCACGAGGCCGAGCGCTTCGGTGTTGGTGACGTCGGCCATCGGCGGGATCGGCGACGTGATCGCCTTCGGCACGCCCGCACCGATGACCCAGCCGCCGACCACCAGCAGCAGTTCCATCAGCACCACAATGCCGACCAGCGCGCCCACGGGCAGATAATTGAGGAAGCCCTGGCGCAACTCAGCGAAGTCAACGTCGAGCATCATGACAACGAACAGGAATAGCACCGCGACCGCGCCGACATAGACCACGATCAGGATCATCGCGAGGAACTCGGCGCCGAGCAGCACGAACAGTCCCGCCGCGTTGACGAAGGCGAGGATCAGGAACAGGACAGAATGCACGGGGTTTTTCGACGCGATGACCATGAAGGCCGACGCGATGCAAACCCCTGCAAAGAGGTAGAAAAATAGGGCGGCGAGAATCATTCAGGTCTCTTGAGCCCGGCCGGGCGAACCGTTCCTAGCGCGGTGCGGCATGAGGGGCAACGGGGGAATTTTCGGGCCACAAGCGCGCGTGGAACAAGCAATTTTGGGCTCTACGCGAGCAAGTTGGAATACCCTACGACGCCCTGTGGCCGCGTCACATGCTCGTGAATTCTGCCGCAATGGAAATTCGTCTCTCCCGGAGAGAAATCTTCATGAACGTGAGAGTGCTCGCACGCCCTCCCAAGTTGCTTTGATATGATCCACTAGCCTAGGGCGATCGTGCTCAATGTTACTGGTCCACAGGTTCGGATCGTACTCAAACACCCGCAACATATTATCAACGTCAAAAATTGCCGCCGTTCCTCTCGCCCGGATCAGCGCAACCGGTTTATCCTCCGCAATTCGCAAACCGAGTTCAAAGAGGACATTCGGGTTATTTTCGGTAAGGTCTGCAATTACAAGATCGGCATCAAGGAGCTGGTTCACTATCGTCGCTTGAATAACATCACTACCATCTCGGTTAGCGGTTAGCACCTCGAAGCCCGCATCGCGACCAGCCGGAGCGATCAATGCACGCAAGACTTCATCGAAGAACCCTACCGACCTCAAATTCTCCCGCTCGCGGAAGGGCATAATTGCGAAACGCCGGAGACCGGTCGCCTTCGTCGGTTCAGCAAGAATTACCGTCGACGTAAAATCCCCGACGCGGGTATTTGTCCGCTCACGCAGCGAGTTTGTTTCCGAAGAGAAGCCAGAGCCAATTTCAAGGAATTGGCAGTTGTCACGAAACAATCTTGAAAATTCTTCATGGAAAGCGGGATCAAGACTAAACTCGCACGTGAGTGTGTTCCCAAGATATTGCATCTCAGGTAAATTGGCGCCTTTGTAGTATTCGAGGACCTTCCGGAATATTTCGACTTTGAGCAACGCCTCCCGCTGTTTCGCTTTCTCTTCGGATTGACCCGGCGCGTAAACCAGATCGCGGCCAAGCTCAGTGAGAGAAATTTGCTCCGAAATCTCGACTACCTTCCGTTAGACCAAAATCGCGCGATGCCGCAGCGAGATAAAAGAAATCAGTATTCTTTGGCGACAGGTTTATAGAGTTGGCTACGTCGGCCGGGGGCCAAGCGTTCCTCCGTTCTTATCCTTGAGAGCGTATGGGATCTTCAGTGCTTCTTCGAGTGTAACGCGAGGATACGGCCTTCGAAGCGCGGCTGCCTTTGATTGCTTCTTCGAAGCGTGTTTCCTCTTCGACCTCGCGCTCTTGTCTGACTTCTCTTTCGTAGGCTTGGGCCGGGTTTGCTTTTTGCTAATGGCGTCGGTTCAAAGGCTGCTTCTGGCGCGCTCTCAGAGGTTGGCTTTTCGGTCATAGGTCCTCTCCTTAGCTAGGACCTTTGGAACAAAAAGAGAACGGGATCAACAGCATTCCGCAATTTGAACCGAGTTTTCCACATCCACTGCCTGAGGATTTGATTTCAGGCGCCAAGCGCTGCCCACTTCGCCTTGGTCTCGGCCATCTCGGCGAACAGCCAGTCATGGAAGGCGCGCACGCTGGGTCGCGTCTCCTGGCCCTTGAGACAAACGAAGTGGTAGCCGGACGCTAGCGGAAGTTCGGGTCCGAACGGCGTCACCAGCCGCCCCGAATGTACATCGTCCGAGGCGATCAGCTTGTGCGACAGCGAGACCCCCGCCCCGGCGACAGCGGCATCGAGCGCATGGTCCGCGACATTGACCTTCAAGCCCCGCGTCGCGTCGGCGGTGGTGAGCCCGGCCGCGGCGAACCAGTCGGCCCAGCCCGGTGGCGCATGCATCGAGGTCAGAAACTCATAGTGGATCAAGGGAAAGCGCGGCAGATCGGCGGGACTGCGCAGCCCCTGTTCGACGAGGCTCGGGCTGCACACCGGCAGCATCGAATCCTCGAACAGGATTTCGTCGTGCAAATCGACCGCGATGCGCTTGCTCAGCCGGATCGCGACGTCGACGCCCTCGGCCGTAAAATCCGCGACCTTGAGCGTCGCCGAGACCCGCGCGTCGATTTCGGGATTCGCGTGCAGGAAACGCCATAGCCGCGGCATCAGCCACTTGGCGACGAGCCCTGGCGTCGCCGAGATAACCAGCACGTTGGCGTCTCGCGCGCGATTGAGCTGACGAAGCGCGTTGCGCACGCTCTCGAAGCCCGCGTGCAGGCCGGGATAGATCAGCCGGCCGGCCTCGGTCAGCTCGATGGACCGGGTGCGGCGGTGAAACAGCTCCAGCCCAAGCTGGCTTTCCAGCGCGCGGATCTGATGGCTGAGCGCGGCCGGCGTGACGTGCAGTTCGTCGGCCGCCTTGGCGAAGCTCAGATGCCGGGCAATCGCCTCGAAGGCGCGGAGCGCATTGAGCGGCGGAAGTGGCTGCAGCACGACGTGAGATTTCCTAATCTGTAACCGCAGATAATATCGTTTGTAATTGGCTTCTTCCAGCGCGATTTTGCCCTCTGACGACCGCCAAGTGAGAATAACTCATCTATATTATTTGATGGAGGCCAATCATGGGCCTGATGGATCTCCCCGGTCACACCGGTTGGCAACTCGCCCTGGCGCCGCTTGCCGGCTGGCCGGAGCAAAGACTCATTCGCGGCCGCTCCGCGTTTTCCAGAATCTCGCAGTGCGTTTCCTCGCCTGGCGCGCGCAGCGCGAGACCGTCCGGCTGCTGAATTCAGTCGATGCCGGGACGCTGCGCGACCTCGGCATCGTGGACATTGAGTCCGCGGTGTTCGGCGACCCGCAGGATCGCATCCGCGGCTATGACCCGGACTGGTGGCACAGAGAGCGGCCCCGGCATTCCTAACGAACAGAGGCGGGATTGCTCCCGCCTCCGGAGTCTTTTTCAGGTATCAGCCCCTACGCGAGCTGATCGCCGATCGGCAGCGTGCGGATGCGCTTTCCGGTCGCGGCGAAGATCGCGTTGCACAGCGCGGGCGCGAACGGCGGAACGCCGGGCTCGCCCACCCCGCTCGGATGCACGTCGATCGGATGGTCGACGATGTGCACGCGGGTCTCGCGCGGCGACTCGTCGATGCGGGCGATCTGGTAGTCGTTGAAGTTCGACTGTTCGACCCGCCCATCCTTCAGCGTGATCCCGCCGTACTTCGCGAGCGAGAGCCCCATCACGGCCGCGCCCTCCATCTGCGAGCGCACCCGCTCCGGATTGACGCAGAAGCCGCAATCCACCGCCGTGTCGACGCGCGGGATGCGTGATGTTGCCCTTCGCGTCCACCTCCACCTCGACCACGGTCGCGATGTAGCTGACGAACGCGCGGTGCGCCGCGATGCCGAGCCCCCTGCCCTTGGGCAGTTGACGGCCCCAGCCTGCCCGCTCGGCCGCAAGCTCGGTGACCTTGCGCAGCCGCCCGGTATCGATCGGGAAGCTCTGGTACGGCTCGCCGTAATCCCACCATTCGGTGGTGACCTGCTTGCTCACATCGACGATGCGAGCCGGGCCGATCATCTCGAGCAGGAAGTCCTTCGGGTCCTTGCCGAGCTGCGCGGCGATCTCGGCGATGAACGACTGGGTCGACCAGGCGTGCATCACGTTGTTGACCGAGCGGAACCAGCCGATGCGCACCTCCGACTGCGCCTCGCCGCTCTCCATGCGGATGTTCGGCACATCGAACGGCGTGTCGACCCAACCCATGCCGAGCTCGATCATGCTCGGATGCTTCGGGTCCGGCACGAAGTTCGACATGAAGGTCGGCGCCGCGCTGCGGTGCCGCCACGCGATCACCTTGTTGCTGGCGTCGAGCCCGGCCTCGAAGCGATCCGCCGTCACGGTGTGATAGAAATCGTGGCGGATGTCGTCCTCGCGCGTCCACACGACCTTGACGGGCGCGCCGCCGATGTCCTTCGACAGCAGCGCCGCCTCGATGGCGTAGTCGCATTTCGATTTGCGCCCGAAGCCGCCGCCCAGCAGCGTGTTATGGACCGTCATCTCCTCGGGCTTGATACCGAGCGCCTTGGCGACGTCGTCACGCGCGCCGCCCGGGCTCTGCAGCGGCGCCCAGACTTCCCATTTACCGTCGACCTGACGCGCGGTCGCGGCCGGCGGCTCCATCGTCGCGTGCGCAAGGTGTGGCGCGTAGTACTCCGCCGTGATGACCTTGGCGGCGGATTTGAGCGCGGCTTCCGGCATCGCCCACGTTGCGCTCCATCTTGCCGGACTTTGCGACGTTCGCCTCCAGCATCTTGCCTTGTAGCTGTCGGACGAGTAAGACTTGTTCGGCCCGTCGTCCCAGGTGATCTTGAGCGCCTCGCGGCCCTTCAGCGCCGCCCAGGTGTTCTTCGCGATCACCGCGACGCCGCCGAGCGGGGCGAACTTTGCGGGCGCAGGCGTCGGCGTCGATCTTCACGATCTTCTCGACGCCCGGCACCTTCATCGCCTCGGCCGAGTCCAACGAGACGACCTTGCCGCCGACGACCGGCGAGCGCGCGATGACGGCATACTTCATGCCCTCAAGGTGCATGTCCTGCCCATAGGTCGCCTTGCCGGTCGTGATGTCGAACAGGTCGACAATGCCGACATTGCCCTTGCCCATGTAGCGGAACTGGGCCTGCTCCTTCAGCTTCACCTTGTCCTGCGGCGGCACCGGCAACGCCGCGGCGTCCGCCGCGAGATCGCCATAGCCGAGCTTGCTTGCCTGACGGCTTGTGGATCACCTCGTGGTGCTCCGCCGCGCATTCGGCTTCGTCGACGCCCCAGCTTCTTCGCCGCCGCCTGCTCCAGCATCATGCGCATCGAGGCGCCGCACAGACGCATCGGCTGGATGAAGTGGCGCGTCGAGCGCGACCCGTCGGTGTCCTGGTTGCCGTACTTTACTTCGTCGCCCGGCGACTGCTGGATGCGGACCTTCGACCAGTCCGCGTCGAGTTCGTCGGCGATCGATCATCGGCAGCGTGGTGCGTGCCGCGCCGGTGCCCATTTCGGCGCGCGCCGCCACGATGGTGACGATGCCGTCCGGCGCGATCGATACGAATACTTTCGGATCGCTCACCGTCTTGTTCGGCATCGCTTCCGCGCCGGTCGGATAGAATGGCGGCGCCGCGAGCGGCAGGGAATTGCGCCGCGAGCACCAGGCCGCCGGTCGCGGCGATGCCCTGTGATCAGGCCGCGTCGGCTGACGTTGGTGATGACGGGGGTTTCGATCGTCCGATGAATGGTCATGTCACGCTCCCTTCGCGGCGGCGCGCACGGCCGCTTCGATGCGCTGGTAGCAGCCGCAGCGGCAGAGGTTGCCCGACATCGCGTCGAGAATGTCCTTGTCGGTCGGAGCGGGCTTGGCTTTGAGCAATGCCGCGGCCGCATGATCTGTCCGGCCTGGCAGTAGCCGCATTGCGGCACACCGGCGGTTGCGCCACGCGACCTGCACCGGGTGCTCGCCCTTCGGATCGAGCCCCTCGATGGTGACGACGGATTTGCCGGCGAGGTCCGACATCGGGACGCCGCAGGAGCGCACCGCTTCGCCGTCGAGATGGACCGTGCAGGCGCCGCACAGCGCGACGCCGCAGCCGAATTTCGTGCCGGTCAGGCCAAGTTCGTCGCGCAGATACCACATCAGCGGCATCGACGGATCGCCGTCGAATGTTCGCTTTTGCCCGTTCACGCTCAGGTTGACCATGATGTGTCCTCCCTCGATGATCCCACGCGCTTGATGCGCGCAATGAACACCGGGCACAGGACCACCCATCGGCGGCCGCTGCCTGGACATCTGGTAGCCCTGAAGAATTGCGTTCACCGGGGCCCCGCAAAAATCCGGTTGTGCCCAGCATTTCTGGGTACCGGGGATCGAACGCCCGAATTGGAATGATTTCAAGGCAGGAAACGCGAGCCACGCTCACAAAGACGCGACAGGCGCGTCGCAAAGGTGGGCCGCGGCCCGACTTGGCGGGTACAATTTCGCGTCCGACGCATCGCCCCAAGCAAACGGGTGGCGAGCTTGCGTCCGCCACCCGTCGCAACGCACAAAACAGTCAGCCCATTCTACCGCGCGCCTTCTTCGGTGAAGAATTTTTCGCCGTAGGCAAAGCGATTGGGCTTCAGAAAAAATCCGAGGATGACGCAGCCGTTCGACGAGCGCGCCTCATGCTGGTTGCCGGCCGGGCCGCCAGACGAACTGACCCGGACCGCTCACGCCCTCGTGGTCCTCGATCGTGCCTTCCAGCACATAGGTCTGCTCCAGCGCCGTGTGCTCGTGCAGCGGAACGACGGCGCCCGGCGCGAGCTTGAACAGGCCGGTCGTGATGCCGTTGTTGTCGGTATAGAGCAGCTTCATCTGGATGCCGGGAAACTTGGTATCTTCCCACGGCATGTTCGGCACGTCGAGATAATGCGAGGCGCGCTCCGGCGCGTTATCCTCCTTGATGTCGGAATGAACGACCTTGCGGGCCGGTGCGGACATGATGCTTCTCCCTTCGGCTTGTGCGTTGGCCGAATGAAGCGCCAGCTTTACGCGAAGTTCAAGAGCGCGGGGTAGCACCGCCCGCAGGCGCGCCGGGCAACGTGCTCAGCGATACGGCGCATCCAGCGCGATGTTCTTGGCGATCTCGCGTTCCCAGCGGTCGCCGTTCGCGAGCAGGCGCTCCTTGTCGTAGTAGAGCTCCTCGCGCGTCTCGGTGGCGAACTCGAAGTTCGGCCCCTCGACGATGGCGTCCACCGGACAGGCTTCCTGGCACAGCCCGCAATAGATGCACTTCACCATGTCGATGTCGTAGCGCGTGGTGCGCCGCGTGCCGTCGTTGCGGCGTGGGCCTGCCTCGATGGTGATCGCCTGCGCGGGGCAGATCGCCTCGCACAGCTTGCAGGCGATGCAGCGCTCCTCGCCGTTCGGATATCGGCGAAGCGCATGCTCACCGCGGAAACGCGGGCTAATCGGCCCCTTCTCGAACGGATAGTTCAGCGTCGGCTTCGGCTTGAAGAAATAGCGCATCGACAGGAAGAAAGCTCCGACGAACTCGGAGAGAAACAATGCGCGCGCCGCGTGATCGAGCCTCATTGCGTCCTCGCCTTCAGCCGCCGATCGTCTTGCCGAACCAGTAGCCCACGCATGCGAACACCGCGATGTCGATTGCGAGAATAAGCCGCCGCATCAGCGAGATCTTGCCCTCGAATTCCGCGCGCTCGGCTGCAGTCTGCGATCTGTCCAGCGCACGCAGTCTGGCTTCCACGAACCCGACGATCACCACGTAATTGACCGCCGCCAATACGATGCCGATCAGAGCACCGAGCATGCCCGCCAGAGGCAATTCCATCCGCCCCTCTCATTTCGGCGCGAGCCCGCCGAACTGCAACACCGCCGCGACAATCACCACCATCGCCAGCGAGAGCGGCAGGAACACCTTCCAGCCAAGCCGCATCAGCTGGTCGTAGCGGTAGCGCGGCACGAACGCCTTCACCATGGCGAACATGAAGAACACGAACAGCGATTTCAGCACGAACCAGATCACGCCAGGAATCCAGGTGAACGGCGCGATCGGAACCGGCGGCAGCCAGCCGCCGAGGAACAGGATCGTCGTCATGGCGCACATGGTGGCGATCGCCACGTATTCGCCGAGCATGAACATCATGTAGGGCGTCGAGCCGTACTCGACCATGAATCCGGCGACGAGCTCGGACTCGGCTTCGACGAGGTCAAATGGCGGCCGGTTCGTCTCGGCGAGCGCCGAGATGAAGAAGACGACGAACATCGGGAACAGCGGCAGCCAGTACCAGCCGAGCAGGCCCCACGGGCTGTTCTGCGCCTCCACGATGTCGGTGATGCGCAGCGAACCGACGCAGAGCAACACCGTGATGATGACGAAGCCGATCGAGACTTCGTAGGACACCATCTGCGCGGCGGAGCGCAGCGCGGCGAGGAACGGATACTTCGAGTTCGACGCCCATCCCGCCATGATCACGCCGTAGACCATCAGCGATGAGATCGCGAAAATGTAGAGGATGCCGACATTGATGTCGGAGATCACCCACCCAAGGTCGACCGGGATCACCGCCCAGGCGGCGAGCGCAAGCACGCAGGTGACCAGCGGCGCCAGCAGGAACACGCCCTTGTTGGCCGCCGCCGGGATCGTCGGCTCCTTCAGGACGAATTTCAGCAAGTCCGCAAACGATTGAAACAGGCCCCAAGGCCCGACCACGTTGGGACCGCGCCGGATCTGCACCGCCGCCCAGATCTTGCGGTCGGCGAGCAGCACGTAGGCTATCGCGACCAGCAGGATCACGAGGAGCATGACCGATTGCGCCACCATGATGATCAGCGGCCAGAGATAGGTCCACCAGAAGTCCGCCATGGCGCTACTCCGCCGCCTGCGCGCGGACGCCGCGCGCGAGCGCGGAGCATTCGGCCATGATGGCCGAGGCGCGCGCGATCGGGTTGGTCAGGTAGAAGTCGGCCACGGGCGAGCGGAACGGCGCCTTGTCGGGCATGCCGCCGCGGCCGGCCAGTTTCTCGATGTCGGCCGGGTTTCCCGGCGCGATCTGGTCGACGCGGGCAAGATGCGGATACGGTTTGAACAGCGCCGCGCGCAACTGGTTGAGGGAGTCGAAGGGCAGCTTCTGGCCGAGCACATCGGAGAGCGCGCGCAGGATCGCCCAGTCTTCGCGCGCATCGCCCGGCGGGAAGCCGGCGCGCGCCGCCATCTGCACGCGGCCTTCGGTGTTGACGTAAATCCCGGATTTTTCCGTGTAGGCCGCGCCCGGGAGGATCACATCGGCGCGATTTGCGCCGTTATCACCGTGCGTGCCGATGTAGACGACGAAGGCCCCGGGCGCGATGTCGATCTCGTCGGCGCCGAGATTGAACAGCACCTCGACGCCACCGGCAGAAGCCATTTGGGCTGCCGTCTTGCCGCCAGCGCCGGGCATGAAACCAATGTCGAGCGCACCGACGCGCGACGCAGCAGTGTGCAGCACCGAGAAGCCGTTCCAGCCGTCCTTGATCGCGCCGACCGCAACGGCGGCCTTCGCCGCTATCGACAAGATCGCGGCGCCATCCGGCCGCGTGAGCGCCCCCTGCCCGATCAGCCAGATCTGCCGTTCGAGCTTTGCCTTCTCGTGATTGACGAAGGTCGCGAGCGTCTCGGTTCCTGCGCCGAGATAGGCATAGTCATAAGTCAGATCGGCTTGCTCGCCGATCACGCCAATTTTCAGATTGCCGGTTCGCCAGCGCTTGCGGATGCGGGCGTTGAGCACCGGCGCTTCCTTGCGCGGATTGGCGCCGATGATCATCAGACCATCGGCCTGCTCGATGCCGGCGATGGTGGCGTTGAACAGGTAGCTCGAACGGCCCAGCGCCGGATCGAGCGCCGCACCATCCTGGCGGCAATCAATATTCGCCGATCCGAGCCGGCCCATCAGTTCCTTGAGCGCGAACATCTCCTCGACCGCCGCGAGGTCGCCCGCGATGGCGCCGATGCGGTCGCCCTTCGCGGCTTTGATCTTGGCGGCGATCGCCACGAACGCCTCGCTCCACGACGCCGGCACGAGCCTGCCACCCTTGCGGACGTATGGCTGGTCGAGCCGTTGCGTGCGCAGCCCATCAGCCACATGGCGGGTCTTGTCGGAGATCCACTCCTCGTTCACGTCCTCGTTCACGCGCGGCAGGATGCGCATCACCTCGCGCCCGCGCGTATCGACGCGGATCGCGCTGCCAAGCGCATCCATCACGTCGATCGACTCGGTCTTGTTCAATTCCCACGGCCGCGCCGCGAACGCGTAGGGCTTGGAGGTCAGCGCGCCGACCGGACAGAGGTCGACCACATTGCCCTGCAGCTCGGAGGTCATCGCGCCTTCGAGGTAGGTCGTGATCTCCATATCCTCGCCGCGCCCGATCGCGCCGAGCTCGGGCACGCCGGCGACCTCGGTGGTGAAGCGCACACACCGCGTGCAATGGATGCAGCGGTTCATGATCGTCTTCACCAGCACGCCGATGTACTTGTCTTCGACCGCGCGCTTGTTCTCGTGATAGCGCGAGGCATCGACGCCGTACGCCATCGCCTGGTCCTGCAGGTCGCATTCGCCGCCCTGATCGCAGATCGGGCAATCGAGCGGATGGTTGATCAGCAGGAATTCCATCACGCCTTCGCGCGCCTTCTTCACCATCGGCGAGCGCGTGCTGATGATCCGGGGCGTAGCGTCCTTGTTCGGCGGCAGGTCCTTCACGGCCATCGCGCAGGAGGCCTGCGGCTTGGGCGGCCCGCCGACCACCTCGATCAGGCACATGCGGCAATTGCCTGCGATCGACAGCCGCTCGTGGAAGCAGAAGCGCGGAATTTCCGCGCCCGCCGCCTCGCATGCCTGCAGCAGCGTGTATTCGGGCGGAACGTCGATCTCGGTGCCGTCGACGATGAGCTTGGTCATGTCAGTGCAGTACCATCCAGATGCAAAGGGCAGCCGCGATGCTGAGGCTTGCGGCGATATCAAGCCGCACGAGCAGGGTCAGCGTCCGCCAGAAGCGATCGTGCAAGAGCGTCATGCGCACCTCGCCGTCTTGTAGAGTTGAGCCGAGGCGGCGTGTTCCCAGCCGAACGCACGGTCGCTTGGACCGTTCGTCTTCATGTGATCGAGCCGTTCGATCGCCTCCGCAATGGTCGGCCGGTGGCCCACCGGCACCCACCACATCACGAAGTAATGCTCCGCCATCGTCTCGAACCATTCGTGGCGGCGCGCATAGAAACGCTTGTGCACGGTCTGCCAAACGTATGTCTCAAGCGACTCGACGTTCTCCCAGACCGACATGTTGACGGCCATCATCGGATCGCCGTCGTAAGGCCGGGTGGATGTCGCGTTGCCGCTTTCGTCGGTGTAACGCCACACGAAGCCCGGCATGCCCTCGGCCAGCGCATTGACCCGCGCGAGATTGTCGATGAAGTCCGCGATACGCGGATCGCCAACCTCGTAGCGCAAACGCCCGACGTTAAGTTGCGCGAGATGATGGTTCGCGGGCTGTTCAGTGCCTCACCTACTCCGCCGCCGCCAGCACGGGCTCGGGATGCGGGTTCGCCGCATACTGGTCGATGCGCCGCTCGATCTCGGGCGTGAAGTGGCGCAGCAGACCCTGCACCGGCCAGGCTGCGCCGTCGCCGAAGGCGCAAATCGTGTGACCTTCGATCTGCTTGGTCACGTCCATCAGCATGCCGATCTCGCGCTTGTGCGCGCGGCCTTCGGCCATGCGCATCAATACGCGCCACATCCAGCCCATGCCTTCGCGGCACGGGGTGCACTGGCCGCAGCTCTCGTGCTTGTAGAAATACGAGATGCGCGCCATCGCGCGGACGATGTCGGTCGACTTGTCCATCACGATCACGGCCGCGGTGCCGAGCGCGGATTTCTTGTCGCGGCAGCCGTCGAAATCCATCAGCAGCGTGTCGGCCTGATCGGCGCCCGCCGGCACGAGCGGCATCGACGAGCCGCCCGGGATCACGGCGAGCAGATTGTCCCAGCCGCCGCGCACGCCGCCTGCATGCTTCTCAAGCAGTTCGCGCAGCGGGATGCCCATCTGCTCCTCGACATTGCACGGCTTCTCGACGTGCCCGGAGATGCAATAGAGCTTGGTGCCGGTGTTGTTGGCGCGGCCGATCGACGAAAACCATGCCGCGCCGCGCCGCATGATGTCGGGCGCCTGGGCGATCGTCTCGACGTTGTTCACCGTGGTCGGACAGCCGTAGAGGCCCATGTTGGCGGGGAACGGTGGCTTGAGCCGCGGCTGGCCCTTTTTGCCTTCAAGACTTTCGAGCAGCGCGGTCTCCTCGCCGCAGATGTACGCGCCCGCGCCGTGGTGCACGTACATGTCGTAGTCGTAGCCCGACCCGCAGGCATTCTTGCCGAGCAGCCCGGCGTCATACGCCTGATCGACCGCGGCCTGCAGCCGCTGGCGCTCGCGAATGAACTCGCCGCGCACATAGACGTAACAGGCGCTGGCGCCCATCGCGAAACCGGCGATCAAGCAGCCCTCGACGAGAAGATGCGGATCGTGCCGCATGATCTCGCGATCCTTGCAGGTGCCGGGCTCGGACTCGTCGGCATTGATGACCAGATAGCTCGGGCGGCCGTCCTTGCTTTCCTTGGGCATGAACGACCACTTGAGCCCGGTCGGAAAGCCCGCGCCACCGCGCCCACGCTGCCCGGAGGCTTTCATCTCGTCGATCAGCGCGGTGCGCCCGCGCGCCAGGATGTCCTTGGTGCCGTCCCATGCGCCACGCGCGCGCGCGCCTTCGAGGCCCCAGTCATGGAAGCCGTAGAGGTTCTTGAAGATGCGGTCCTTGTCTTCGAGCATCGCAGACTCTCAGGTAGCGGGCTTTCCGGCCGGCGTTTCACGCACGTTCGCCGGCGCGGCAGCTTTCTTGGCATCGTTGTCGGTCAGCGCGGCGCCCTTATTCCCGCCGCCGTTCGGCCGCGCATAGAGTGCTGCATCGGTGAGCGTGTCGGGTCCGCCAATCGGCGCGGAGAACTGCCGGTCGATCTGCGGGCCGGGCTTGGCCGGTTTGCCGTTGGTGAAGCCGTCGAGCACCTTTTCGAAACTCTCCGCGGTCAGGTCCTCGTAGGTGTCGTCCCAGATGAGAACCATCGGGGCGTTCACGCAGGCACCAAGGCACTCGACCTCTTCCCACGAATAATTGCCGTCCGCCGAAATATGAAACGGCTCGGGATGAATCTTGCGTGCGCACACCTCGAACAGCGCATCCGCGCCGCGCAGCCGGCACGGCGTGGTGCCGCACACCTGCACATGCGCCTTCTTGCCGACCGGCGAGAGCAGGAACATCGTGTAGAAGGTCGCGACCTCGAGCACACGGATGCGTGCCATCGCGAGAATCTCGGCGACGTGCTCGATCGCCTTCTGCGGCAACCAGCCATCGTGCTGCTCCTGCGCGCGCCACAGCAGCGGGATCACGGCCGAGGCCTGACGGCCTGCCGGATAGCGCGCGATCACTTTGTCGGCCCACGCACGGTTCTCCGCCGTGAAGGAAAACTCCTTCGGCTGAAGATGCGGCTCTGCGAGGCGGCGATTGGCCATTATCGGTCCACCTCGCCGAACACGATGTCGAGTGAACCGAGGATCGCCGACACGTCCGCCAGCATGTGGCCGCGGCACATGAAGTCCATCGCCTGCAGATGCGCGAAGCCGGGCGCGCGGATCTTGCACTTGTACGGCTTGTTGGTGCCGTCGGCGACCAGATAGACACCGAACTCGCCCTTCGGCGCCTCGACCGCGGCGTAAACCTCGCCGGCCGGCACGTGATAGCCCTCGGTGTAGAGTTTGAAGTGATGGATCAGCGCTTCCATCGAGCGCTTCATCTCGCCGCGCTTCGGCGGCACGATCTTGTTGTCGACGACCGAGACCGGCCCCTGCCCGTCCGGCGCGCGCAGCTTGGCGATGCACTGCTTCATGATCCCGATCGACTGGCGCATCTCTTCCATGCGCAGACAGTAGCGATCGTAGCAGTCGCCGTTCTTGCCGATCGGAATGTCGAAATCCATTTCGGCGTAACACTCGTAAGGCTGTGATTTGCGCAAGTCCCACGCCGCGCCGGAGCCGCGCACCATCACGCCGGAGAAGCCCCACTTCCAGCAATCCTCGATCCCGACCACGCCGATGTCGACGTTGCGCTGCTTGAAGATGCGGTTGCCGGTGAGCAGTGTCTCGAGATCGTCGCAGACCTTGAGGAACGGATCGCAGAACGCCTCGATATCGTCGATCAGCCTCGTCGGCAGATCCTGACGCACGCCGCCGACACGGAAGTACGCCGCGTGCATGCGCGAGCCGGATGCACGCTCGTAGAACACCATCAGCTTCTCGCGCTCTTCGAAGCCCCAGAGCGGCGGCGTGAGCGCGCCGACGTCCATCGCCTGCGTGGTGACATTGAGGATGTGCGAGAGAAGCCGCCCGATCTCGCAATAGAGCACGCGAATGAGCTGCGCGCGGCGGGGCACCTGAAGGCCGAGCATCCGCTCGACCGCAAGGCAGAACGCGTGCTCCTGATTCATCGGCGCGACATAGTCGAGCCGGTCGAAATAAGGGATCGCCTGCTGGTAGATCTTCTGCTCGATCAGCTTCTCGGTGCCGCGATGCAGCAGTCCGATATGCGGATCGACGCGCTCGACCACCTCACCGTCAAGCTCCAGCACGAGGCGCAGCACGCCGTGCGCGGCCGGATGCTGCGGGCCGAAGTTGATCGTGAAATTGCGCATCGCGGGGGCGTTCATGTCGGCTGCTTCGCCTTCTCGTCGCCCGGCAGAACGTAGTCAGTGCCCTCCCACGGCGAGAGGAAATCGAAATTTCGGAATTCCTGCGCGAGCCGCACCGGCTCATAGACGACGCGCTTCTGCTCGTCGTCGTAACGCACCTCGACGAAACCGGTCATCGGGAAATCCTTGCGCAGCGGATGGCCCTCGAAACCGTAATCGGTGAGCAGGCGGCGCATGTCGGGGTGATCGGTGAACATCACGCCGTAGAGGTCCCAGGTCTCACGCTCGAACCATTCGGCGCCGGGAAACACCGAGATGATCGATGGGACTGGCGTCATCTCGTCGGTCTCGGCCTTCACACGGATGCGCGTGTTCTGCTTCGGCGAGAGGAAATGATAGACGACATCGAAGCGCCGCTCGCGCGCGGGCCAGTCCACCGCCGTCACATCGACGATATTCCAGAACTGGCAACGCGTATCGTCGCGCAGGAAGGTGACGACCTTCACGATGTCGGCGGCTTCCGCCGTGATGGTCAGTTCGCCATAGGCGATCGCGTGTCCCGTCACGCTGCCGGGCAGCGCCGCAACGATCGCCTCGCCCAGTGCATTGAGTTGCTCGCTCACCGTTCGATCGTCCCGGTGCGGCGAATTTTCTTTTGCAGCAGCAGCACGCCGTAGAGCAGCGCCTCGGCGGTCGGCGGACAGCCCGGCACGTAGATGTCGACCGGTACGATACGATCGCAGCCGCGCACGACGCTGTAGCTGTAGTGATAGTAGCCGCCGCCATTGGCGCACGACCCCATGGAGATGACGTAGCGCGGCTCCGGCATCTGGTCGTAGACCTTGCGCAGCGCGGGCGCCATCTTGTTGGTGAGCGTACCGGCGACGATCATCACGTCGGACTGCCGGGGCGAAGCGCGCGGCGCGAAGCCGAAGCGCTCGACGTCATAACGCGGCATCGAAAGCTGCATCATCTCGACCGCGCAGCACGCAAGCCCGAACGTCATCCACATCAGCGAGCCGGTGCGCGCCCAGGTGATCAGGTCGTCGGTCGCGGTGACGAGAAAGCCCTTGTCGGCAAGCTCGTTGTTCAGGTCGACGAAATAGCCGTCATCCGCGCCAACCGGTCTGCCGGTTCGCGGATCGAGGATGCCGGTTGCGGCGGGAGCGACGATCATGCGCTCAATCCCATTCGAGCGCCCCCTTCTTCCACTCATATATGAAGCCGACGGTGAGCACGCCAAGGAACAGCATCATCGACCAGAAGCCGAACGCGCCGAGTTGACCGAACGCCACCGCCCAGGGGAACAGGAACGACACTTCGAGGTCGAAAATGATGAAGAGGATCGCAACCAGGTAGAAGCGCACGTCGAATTTCATGCGCGCATCATCGAACGCGTTGAATCCGCACTCATACGCGGACAATTTTTCGGGGTCCGGGCTCTGGTAGGCGACGATGAATGGCACGACCAGCAGCGCCAGCCCAATGATCATCGCAACACCGATGAACACGACGAGCGGTAGATAGTCCTGCAATAGCTCGCTCATCGGCGATCCCTTGTCGTCGCGAACGCACGGCCCGGAACACCCGCTTCGGCCCCCGAAATCGCCCTGATTTGCAGTTCGGATTCGTTCCAGGAACGGGTTCGCGAGGCTTAGCGCAGCGCACAATGCGGTGCAAGGACCGGACCGCAGCGACACACCGCGCTCCCGTATCCCGTTCCGGCGCACCGTTGTAGGCTTGGCAAAACGATGCAAGCGGGAGGGCGGCCGTGCAACGCAAAGTGATGATTTCGTGTGCGGTGACGGGATCGGCTGATTCCGTCGCCAAGAACCCGGCGGTACCGATCACACCGGAACAGATCGCCGCGTCGGCGGTCGATGCCGCCAAGGCCGGCGCTGCGATTGTGCACATCCATGTGCGCGATCCAAAGTCCGGCCTCGCCAGCATGGAGGGCGCGCTTTATGCCGAAACGGTCGATCGCATCCGGTCGAGCGGCACCGATGTCATCATCAATCTGACGACAGGGCCCGGCGGTCGATTCGCGCCGGACCTTGCCGATCCAATGAAGCCCGGAGCCGGAACAACGCTGCGCACGCCGCGCCAGCGCGTCCAGCATGTGCTGGACCTTTGTCCGGACATCTGCTCGCTCGACATGGGCAGCATGAACATGGGGCCCACCGTGTTCGTGAACACGCCGCCGATCCTGGAAGCAATGGCAACCCAGATTCGCGACGCGGGTGTGACGCCGGAACTTGAGGTGTTCGAGACCGGCCACCTGCTGCTTGCCAAGCGCATGATCGAGACGGGCTTCATCAAGCCGCCCGGCATGTTCCAGATCTGCCTCGGCATCGCCTGGGGTCAGCCTGCGACGCCTGAGGCCATGACCTACATGCGCAACCTGCTGCCGCCGGGTTCGCCCTGGTTCGCGTTCGGCATTTCGCTGCACCAGTTTCCGATGGCGGCGCAGGCCGTACTCCTCGGCGGCCACGTGCGCGTCGGGCTTGAGGACAATCTCTATCTGGAGCGCGGCAAGCTTACCCCGAGCAATGCGGCACTGGTCGCAAAAGCCGTGAAGATCGTCGAACTCCTCGGCTCGGGCGTTGCAACGCCGGACGAAGCCCGGCAAATGCTGGGGCTCGGCGTCCATGCGCCCGCCGCAATCAAGGTGGCTGTCTAGGAAATCACCACATGAACGTACAGGTCCGCCTTCCCGGCACCGAACACTGGACCCACAAGGGCGACGTAAAGCTCTTTCTGTTCAACAAGGTCGCGGTCGATCCGGCGCAGACCAAGGGCACGATCCTGTTCGTGCACGGCTCGTCGATGGCCTCGCAGCCAACCTTCGATCTCGATGTGCCGGGACGGCCAGATTCCTCGGTGATGGAATACTTCGCACGTCAAGGCTACGACTGCTGGTGCGTCGATATGGAGGGCTACGGCCGCTCCACCAAGGATCGCGATAACAACGCGCCGATCTCGTTCGGCGCCGACGACTGCCACGCGGCAGCGACCTACATCGCGAAGCTGCGCGGGCCGCGTCCCCTCCTGGTTTATGGCATCTCCTCGGGCGCGCTCCGCGCCGCCCTGTTCGCGGAGCGCCATCCCGAACTGGTGGGGCGTCTCGCGCTCGATGCGACCGTGTGGACCGGCGAAGGCTCGCCGACGCTTGCGGAGCGGCGCAAGAAGCTGCCCGAATTCCAGTCGAAGAACCGCCGCCCGATGAGCAAGGCCTTCATCCACTCGGTGTTCGACCGCGACCATCCGGACACGGCAGAGCGCCATGTGATCGAGGCGTTCGCCGAGGCGGTGTGTGCGCTCGACGACAGCGTGCCGACCGGCACCTATGTGGACATGTGCTCGCGGCTACCGATCGTCGATCCGGAGAAGATTGCGGTGCCGACGCTTGTGATGCGGGGGCAGTACGACGGCATCGCCTCGATGGAGGACCTGCTCAAATTCTTCACGAAGCTGCCCAATCCGGACAAGCACTTCGCCGTAATGCCGGGTATCTCGCACGCGAGCTTCCAGCAGAAGAACTACATGCTGGTCTACCACATCCTGCTGAGCTTCTTTTCGCAGCCGGCGCCGGTTTATCGGGGTTGACGGCGACGGTGAATTTTCCGTCCGGGAATACCGGATAGTAAGACTTTCGTGGCAACCGTTCCCGGCTGCGCAGGGTGGGCGCAGCGGAGAACGAGACGGCTGTCCCGATGGCAACGGTATTCGTAACGGGAGGGTCAGGCTTCCTCGGCCTGCTGCTGCTTCGCCGGCTGCTCGATGATGGGCATTCCGTTACCAATATAGACCTCCTGCCCTGCTCCCTGCGGCATCCGCGCTTGCGCTCGGTCGAAGGCGATATCCGCGATCGCTCGTTGCTTGACGCCGCCCTCGGCTCCGCCCCGCACGAAGTCGTTTTTCATTGCGCCGCCCTTCTGGCGCACGGTTCGCTGTCACCCCAGGCGGTGTGGGACGCCAATGTCGAGGGGACGCGCACCCTCGCAGCGGGTGTCGCCGCCGCCGGCATCCGCAACCTGGTTTACATTTCGAGCAACTGCTTGTGGGGGCATGGTTTCGTACGCCCCGTACGTGAGGACGACACACCGGCCCCCATCGAGCTCTACGGCGCCAGCAAGCTCGAGGGTGAGCGCATCCTGCAATCCCGCGCGGCCGATTTTGCGACGACCGTGTTGCGCTGTCCGACGATCATGGACGAAGGGCGGCTCGGCCTGCTCGCGATCCTGTTCGAGTTCATCGCCGAGGGGCGCCGCGTCTGGGTCGTGGGTGACGGCTCGAACAAATACCAGTTCATCTACGCGCAGGATTTGATCGGTGCGATGCTCCTCGCCTGGAAGTCAGGGCGTGGCGGCATCTACGGGATCGGTTCGGACGACGTCGGTTCGATGCGCGAGACCTACGACTACGTCATCGCGAAAAGTGGCAGCACCGCACATGTCGCATCACTCCCGAAAGGTCCGACCATCCTGGCGATGAAGGTCGCGCATGCGCTGCGCATTTCGCCGCTCGGGCCGTATCACTACCGCATGATCGCATCGGATTTTGTGTTCGATACCGCGCGCATCAAGGCCGATCTCGGCTGGCGCCCGACGCTCGCAAACCGCGACATGATGCTGCGCGCCTATCTTTACTACCAGACCAATCGAGCCGACATCGACAACCGCGCCGGCGTTTCCGCCCACCGCCAGGCCGCCAAAATGGGCGTGATCCGGGCGCTCAAGTGGGTGTCGTGAGCGCGACCGAGGCGCCGGAAAGCACGTTTACGATTTTGCTTCGCTGGCGCGCCGCGATCGTCCTTTCGCTTTTTGCCGCCATGCTCGCGATGGTCGGTCCGCGTCATGAACCCTGGTTCGACGAAGGCCAGGCCTGGCTTCTCGGGCGCGATACGACGCTCTGGGACCTGCTGGCGCACCGGGTCCGCTACGAAGGGTCGCCGGGTCTCTGGCACGCTATCCTGTGGCTGCTCTCGCACGGCGGGTTGCCGTTTTCATATCTGTGGACGGTCAGCGCCGCATTCGCCTGCGGCGGCGCCTGGATCATTCTCACCCGCGCGCCGTTTCCCTTCTTCCTGCGCGTCGGGATCATTTTCTCCTATTTCGTGGCCTATCAGTACGCCGTGGTCGCGCGGAGCTACGCGCTCGACCTCCTTTTGATTCCCTTGATCGGCGCCTGCTTCGCGTCCCGCCTGCGACGGCCCGTGCTGTACGGCGTGCTGCTCGGCCTTCTTGCCAACTCGAATGCATACAGCTTCATCATCGCGTGCGCGTTCGCCGCCGAGTTCCTGCTCGCACGCTGGCGTGCCGGAGGCTGGCAGCGCGCGGACTTCGCCGGCGGTGCGCTCTATCTTGTGTTGGCGGCTGCAGCGGTGCTGCAGGCATGGCCGCCCTCGGATGCCGCCTTCGCATCAAACGCCGACAAGGCCCCCGAGATCATGCGCGGCGCGATGTTGCTGGCCGAGGCTTTCGTCGACCGGCTGGATATCGGGTCTACGACGGCGCCCGGCGGAACGATGTTCCTGCTGGGATTCGTCGCCTCTGTTCTGCTGCTGCTTCCATCGCTTCTGCTGCTCTTGCGCGCCCGTGTCGCCCTCCTCGCCGGCCTGGCCTTCGCCGGACTCCTCGCATTTTCAATCCTGAAATTCGCGAATGCGTGGCACGCCGGCCTTCTCTATCTCCTCTGGATCCTCGCATTATGGATCGGCTGGGCAGCGCTGGATTCATTCTCGACAGCCCAGCGCGGCATTGTCGTCGCAAGCGTCTCGCTCATCGTGGCGGTGAACGTGCTCTACGGTGCCGCAGCAACGCTGCGCGACATTCGCGAACCGTATTCCGCGGGCCCCGCCGCCGCACAGGCGATCGCGGCCGTGGACGGCGGTGGGGTCGCAGCGGCTGGCTTCAAGACCTTCGCCGTTCAACCCTGGTTTCCCGCAAACGCGTTCGCGAACTATCAGGGCGGCGCCGCCGAGCCGGCTTATTACACGTGGCGAGCCGGCGAGACCTTCAAGGCGTTCGTGACGCTCGACCGCTGGCGCGCGATTGCGGCCGGTCGCTACACAGGTTTGCTGCTGTCGCTCGATGGCATGTCGGACGATGAAA
The DNA here is from genome assembly GCA_963757565.1 of uncultured Alphaproteobacteria bacterium. GTDB lineage: Bacteria > Pseudomonadota > Alphaproteobacteria > Rhizobiales > Xanthobacteraceae > PALSA-894. The sequence continues at coordinate 1,541,565 of CAVWSB010000011.1, read as the reverse complement.
TCGGGCAACACGTGATTGCGGCGCGGGAGGCGGGGTTCTGCAAGGCCGTGCAAATTCCGGGCGGCCTGATCTGGAAATCCTACGTGCGCGAGAGCGATGCGATGCTTCTTTTCACACGTTGCGCGAGATCCAACCCGGGCCGCCGAGGCAAGCCGGCAACCCAATAGATAGCAGTTCGCCCGAGGGGTGCTGCTGCTGCCTTCTGGGATTTCCCGAGCCATCGCGAAATGGCGGGAGCGACGGGACTCGAACCCGCGGCCTCCGGCGTGACAGGCCGGCGCTCTAACCAACTGAGCTACGCCCCCGGAAAAAGCCTTAATTTTCGGGCTTTCTTTAAGGGTGCGATGAGATACGACCCGTATCCCGTCAAGTCAAGACCGGCTAGATTTGCCCGTCGATTCGCAACAACTCGTTCGTCCCGGTTTTCCCCCGTTGCATTCGAACATGGTCACGGCAGCGAGAATTGCTTATGGGACGGGCACAACTTGCGTTGTTCACCAACTCACAACAGGAGACGGATACCCATGGCGGCCACCAAGACGACTGCACCGACCGTTACACTGAAGCATCTCTCGGCGAACGTTGCCGAGGCGCATGAGCTCTCGAAGAAGCAGGCTGAGGCGATCCTCGGCGGCATGGTCGATCTCGTCGTGAAGCATCTCAAGAAGGGCGACCGCATCCGTATCGGCGGCCTCGGCATTCTCCAGGTGCGCAAGCGCGCTGCTCGCATGGGCCGCAACCCTGCGACCGGCGAGCCGATCAAGATCAAGGCGAGCAAGAAGGTTGCCTTCCGCGCCGCCAAGGAACTGAAAGAGGCTGTCTGATCCAGCCCTCACGGCTTAGATCAAACGGGCCTGAAAGGCTGTCCGTCACCCTCGGGGGCACGACGGGCAGCCTTCAGTTTTTGGAATGCTTCGGACAAGGGAGCAGTCAGTGACAACGCTGCCCGAAGCTGACGCTGCAACCCGCGACTATTTCCTCGGTTGGCTCGCGACGTTCGCGGGCTACGTACGCGACGTCGATTACGCCGCGGCCCGACCGCTGTTCCATCCCGACGTTCTTGCCTTCGGAACACATCGCGATGTCATCGCCGGTCTCGGCGTCTGGCAGGCGACGCAATGGGATAATGTCTGGCCGAAGACTTCCGACTTCATGTTCGATACGGGTGCGGCGCGCGTGCTCGTTTCGGCCGACAAGACAATGGCGACCGTCGTCGTGCCGTGGACAAGTACCGGCTATCACCAGGACGGCTCGACGTTCGAGCGCCCCGGCCGCGCCAGCATGGTATTTCATAAACACGGCGACGGATGGCTCTGCACGCATTCGCACATGTCGCTCAATCGCGGCGTGCCGCAGCAGAGCTTCGCGAACCGGCCGGTCAAGGCGAAGTAGCGAGGCCGATACCCGCCCTCGCTAAGGCTACGAGTGGCAGCCTTCGTCACATCCGGCTTGCCAGACGGACATCGGCGCCACGAAGGCTGGTGGGCGATGACGGACTCGAACCGCCGACATCCTGCGTGTAAAGCAGGCGCTCTACCAGCTGAGCTAATCGCCCGTTCAGCGCCGAGCATCTAGCGCCGCCCTGTCCGAAATGCAAAGCGGCGCCCGAAGGCGCCGCCTGCGTTTCTCCTGAACCGATCAGTGCGCGATCACGGTCGGCGTGTCGTCCTCAACCGCCGGGACATCGACCGGCTTGGCCGTCGCCTCATCCCATTCGATCGGCTCCGGCTTGCGGGTCAGAGCCCGGGCCAAAACCTCGTCCATCCGCGAGACCGGGATGATCTCGAGCCCGCCTTTGATCTGGTCCGAGATATCGACCAGGTCCTTGGCGTTCTCCTCCGGGATCAGCACCGTCTTGATGCCGCCGCGCAGCGCGGCCAGCAGCTTCTCCTTCAAGCCGCCGATCGGCAGTACCCGGCCGCGCAGCGTGATCTCGCCGGTCATCGCAACATCGCGGCGCACCGGGATTGCGGCCATCACCGACACGATCGCCGTGACCATCGCGACACCCGCCGACGGACCATCCTTGGGCGTCGCGCCTTCCGGCACGTGCACATGGATGTCCCTCTTGTCGAACATCGGAGGCTCGATGCCGAGGCCGACAGAGCGGGAGCGCACATAGGACGCCGCCGCCGAGATCGACTCCTTCATCACGTCGCGCAGGTTGCCGGTGACCGTCATGCGGCCTTTGCCGGGCATCTGCGTCGCCTCGATGGTGAGCAATTCACCGCCCACATCGGTCCAGGCAAGACCGGTCACCACGCCGATCTGATCGTTCTCCTCGATCTCGCCGTAACGGAACTTGGGCACGCCAAGATAGTCCGGCAGAGTTACGTCGGTAACGCCAACCACCTTGATCTTCTTGTTGAGCATGAGCTCCTTGACGGCCTTGCGGGCCAGCGTCGAAAGCTCGCGCTCGAGATTGCGCACGCCCGCTTCGCGGGTGTACCGCCGGATCAAGGTCTTGAGCGCGGCGTCGTCGATCGACCACTCTTTCGAGTCGAGACCGTGCTTCGTAATCGCGTTCGGGATGAGGTGCTTGCGCGCGATTTCGACCTTTTCGTTCTCGGTGTAGCCGGCGATCCGGATGATCTCCATGCGGTCCATTAGCGGCGCCGGAATATTCAGCGTGTTCGCCGTGGTGATGAACATCACGTTCGACAGATCGTAGTCGACCTCGAGATAGTGGTCGCTGAACGTGTTGTTCTGCTCCGGGTCGAGTACCTCAAGCAGGGCCGATGACGGATCGCCGCGGAAATCGGCGCCCATCTTGTCCACCTCGTCGAGCAGGAACAGCGGGTTCGAGGTCTTGGCCTTTCGCATCGATTGGATGATCTTGCCGGGCATCGAGCCGATGTAGGTGCGGCGGTGACCGCGGATCTCGGCCTCGTCACGCACGCCGCCGAGCGACACGCGCACGAATTCGCGGCCGGTCGCCTTCGCGATCGACTTGCCGAGCGAGGTCTTGCCGACGCCGGGAGGACCGACGAGGCACAGGATCGGGCCGGTCAACTTGTTGGCGCGGGACTGCACCGCGAGGTACTCGACGATGCGGTCCTTGACCTTCTCCAACCCATAGTGGTCGTGATCGAGGATCTGCTGCGCCTGCGGCAGGTCCTTCTTGACCTTCGACTTCTTGTTCCACGGGATCGAGAGCAGCCAATCCAGATAGTTGCGCACGACGGTTGCTTCCGCGGACATGGGCGACATCTGCTTGAGCTTCTTGAGCTCATGCATCGCCTTCTCGCGCGCTTCCTTCGAGAGCTTGGTCTTCTTGATCTTGTCCTCGAGCTCGGTCAGTTCGTCGCGACCTTCCTCATCGCCCAGTTCCTTCTGGATCGCCTTCATCTGTTCGTTGAGGTAGTACTCGCGCTGCGTCTTCTCCATCTGGCGCTTGACGCGCGTGCGGATGCGCTTCTCAACCTGCAGCACGGAAATCTCGCTCTCCATCAGCGCCAATACCTTCTCCAGCCGCTCCGCGACCGTGACGGTTTCGAGCACGCCCTGCTTGTCGGGAATCTTGACCGCGAGGTGCGAGGCGACGGTATCGCCGAGCTTGCCGTAGTCCTCGATCTGCTGGACCACGCCGACAACCTCCGGCGAGACCTTTTTGTTGAGCTTCACATAGCCTTCGAACTCGGTCACCACCGAGCGCGCGAGCGCCTCGGCTTCGACCTTGTCACCCATTTCGTCGGCGAGGACGACCGCGCTAGCCTCATAGAAGTCGGTGCGCTCGTCATTGTACTGAAGGATTTTTGCGCGCTCCGCGCCCTCGACCAGCACCTTCACGGTGCCATCGGGCAGCTTGAGCAGTTGAAGCACGCTGGCGAGTGTCCCGATCTGGAAGATCGCGTCGGTCGCCGGATCGTCATCGGAGGCGTTTTTCTGGGTCGCGAGGAGAATGAACGTATCGCTCTTCATCACCTCTTCGAGCGCCTTGATCGATTTCTCGCGCCCAACGAAAAGCGGAACGATCATGTGCGGGAAGACCACGATGTCGCGCAGCGGGAGAACCGGGTAGGAGCGCGTTTCACCGGGAGCAGGTGCCGGCCGTGGCTTGGAGGCGGTCATGGCTTGATCCTTGTTGTTGTGCCCCTTCCTCGCAGCCCACGAATGTGCTGCCGCAAAGAAGTGCCGAGAAGGATTCCGGAGGCGGGAGGGCAGACGATTTGCGCATCGCACCCGACGCGCGGTTGGTAACGAGCCCGAGCCGGAATCAAATCGCAGGTTTTCGTGCACATTAGGTGGGCGTGCCACCTGAGTGTGTCAAGTAAGCCCCTGGAAACGGGCGAAAATTGCGGCTCATGTGGCAGGCGCGGCACGATTCGCGCGGTCTCCCGGTAATGCCGGGAGAGGTCCACCACTGCCGGGTTCAGGCCGAGACCGCGCCTTCAGCCGTGCGATCAGAGCGATCTGCGTAGATGTAGAGCGGACGCGCGGTGCCCTCGACGACTTCCTTCGAGATCACGACTTCCTCGACGCCTTCAAGGCTCGGCAAATCGAACATGGTATCGAGCAGGATACCCTCCATGATCGAGCGCAACCCACGCGCGCCGGTCTTGCGATCGATCGCCTTACGCGAGATGGCGCCGAGCGCCTCTTCGGCGAGGGTCAGATCGATGCTCTCCATTTCGAACAGCCGCTGGTATTGTTTTACCAACGCGTTCTTCGGCTCGGTGAGAATGCGCTTGAGAGCAGCCTCGTCGAGATCTTCGAGCGTCGCGACGACCGGCAGGCGGCCAACGAATTCCGGAATCAGGCCATACCGGAGCAGATCCTCCGGCTCGACCTCCCTGAAAACCTCGCCCTGCTTGCGATCTTCCGGCGCGGTCACCTTGGCGCCGAACCCGATCGAGGTCGACTTGCCGCGCGCCGAGATGATCTTGTCCAGACCCGAGAAGGCGCCGCCGCACACGAACAGGATATTGGTCGTATCGACCTGCAGGAACTCCTGCTGGGGATGCTTGCGGCCGCCCTGCGGCGGCACGGAGGCAACGGTGCCTTCCATGATCTTGAGCAGGGCCTGCTGCACGCCCTCGCCCGACACGTCGCGGGTGATCGACGGGTTGTCAGACTTGCGCGAGATCTTGTCGATCTCGTCGATGTAGACGATGCCGCGCTGCGCGCGCTCGACATTGTAGTCGGCCGACTGCAGCAGCTTGAGAATGATGTTCTCGACGTCCTCGCCGACGTAACCCGCTTCGGTCAGCGTCGTCGCATCCGCCATCGTGAACGGCACGTCGAGGATGCGCGCAAGCGTTTGCGCAAGAAGCGTCTTGCCCGAACCGGTCGGACCGATCAGCAGGATGTTCGACTTCGCAAGCTCAACGTCGTTGTGCTTGGTTTGATGATTGAGCCGCTTGTAGTGATTATGCACGGCGACCGAGAGCACGCGCTTGGCATGCATCTGGCCGATCACGTAGTCGTCGAGAACCTTACAGATTTCCTTCGGGGTCGGGATGCCGTCGCGCGACTTGACCAGCGAGGACTTGTTCTCCTCGCGGATGATGTCCATGCAGAGTTCGACGCATTCGTCGCAAATGAACACCGTCGGCCCGGCAATGAGCTTGCGCACCTCGTGCTGGCTCTTGCCGCAGAACGAGCAGTAAAGCGTGTTCTTCGAATCGCCGCCGCCGACCTTGCTCATTCCCAGTCTCCTGCCGCCCGATTCCGGAAAAGGGCGCTTTGCCAAACTGTCATATCCAACCTGGAACTAACATCCCCTTTCGAACGAACCCGGCTCACCCGTTCGACACCAGCGAAGCATGCTAAGGGGCGGACAATCAAGAATTCATTAACGATGAATCCGCCGCCTCTCCAGGTTACCCCGGACCATCCGGCACTCGCGAGTTACCATCCGGATTGCGGCACTGAAAGGGCACGAACCGTGCCATCCGGACTGTCCCGTATCGGATCGCCGCAACCGCCGGCCTTACGATTTTGGCGGCGTCGGCATCATTTCCTCGGGTCGCTTCTCGATCACCTTGTCGATCAGTCCGAAGTCCCGGGCCATGTCGGCGGTCAGGAAGGTATCGCGCTCAAGTGCATCCTCGATCTTCTTGAGCGTCGCACCCGTGTGCTTCACATAGATTTCGTTCAGCCGCTTCTTCAGATTCAGGATTTCCTGGGCGTGAAGCATGATGTCGGTCGCCTGCCCCTGGAATCCGCCCGAGGGCTGGTGAACCATGATGCGCGCATTCGGCAGCGCAAAACGCTGCCCGGCCGCGCCCGCGGCAAGGAGCAAAGAGCCCATCGAGGCCGCCTGCCCTACGCACAGCGTTGCGACCTCTGGCCGGATGAACTGCATCGTGTCGTAGATCGCCATGCCCGATGTCACCACGCCGCCCGGCGAGTTGATGTACATCGAGATTTCCTTCTTGGGATTTTCGGCCTCAAGAAAGAGCAATTGCGCGACCACCAGCGTGGATACGTTGTCATCGATGCCGCCAGTGATGAAGATGATGCGCTCCTTCAGGAGTTGCGAAAAAATGTCATAGGCGCGCTCGCCGCGGTTGGTCTGCTCGACCACCATGGGGACGAGATTCATGTATGTCTGAACGGGGTCGCGCATTCTGTCCAACCTTGTTCGAGGGCTGGGTCGACGGGCTTCACCACCCCAGCCGGGGCCTCATCTAGGAACGCACCGGCCGCAAGAGAAGACCCTGCGCGAAACGCCCCGTTGGGCTTATTCCACGATTCGCGATTGTGGCGCAGGGGCCTTGCGCGGTTTACCCGCCCGCCGCCTCGGCGGGCTTTTCGTCGTCTTCGTCGTTCTTGTAGAGCTCCTCGCGCGCGACCTTCTTCTCGGTCACCTTCGATAGCTCGATCAGGAAATCGACGACCTTCTCCTCGTAGATTGGCGCACGCAGGCTCGCGAGCGCCTGCGGATTACTCCGGTAGTATTCCCAGACCTGCTGTTCTTGCCCGGGGAATTGGCGCGCCCGCTCCACGACGGCGCGCTGTACCTCGTCGTCGGTGACCTTGATCTGGTTCTTGTCGCCGATCTCGGCAATCACCAGCCCCAGCCGCACGCGCCGCTCGGCGATCTTGCGGTAATCGGCCTTCGCAGCTTCCTCGCTGGTACCTTCGTCGGCAAAGCTGCGGCCCTGCTGTTTTAAATCGTTCTCGACCGTCTGCCAGACGTTGTCGAATTCCTGCGAGACGAGAGTCGGCGGCAATTCGAATGTATGGCGCTCGTCCAGAGCATCGAGCAGGTGCCGCTTGAGCCGATTGCGGCTCGCGGTCGCGTGCTCACGCGCAATCCGTTCCTTGAGCGCGTCGCGCAGCTTGGCGATCGAACTCCATGCCAAGCTGCTTGGCGAACTCGTCATCAGCCTTCACGTCGCCCGGCGCATCAACCGTCTTTGCGGTCACGTCGAACGATGCTTCCTTTCCTGCAAGATCGGCCTTGAGGTAATTGGGCGGGAACGACGCCTTGACCACGCGCTGCTCACCGGCCTTGAGGCCGATCAGTTGCTCCTCGAACCCAGGGATGAATGAGTTCGATCCAATGATCACCGCAATGTCATCGGCCGAACCACCTTCGAACGGCGCGCCCTCAATCGTCCCGCTGAACGAGATCGTCACCTTGTCACCGGAAGCCGCCTCGGCGCCCTCGGCCTTGGGCAGGTAGGGGCGGTTCTGCTCTGTGATGGCTTTGGCCGCATCGTCGATTTCGCTTTCCGTCACGTCGGCGACGAGACGCTCCAGCTTGATGTCCTTGAAATCTGCCAGTTCGATCTTCGGCAGCACCTCCATCGCGACCGAGTAGTCGAGATCGGCGTTGCCTTCGACCACCGCCTTGATGGCGTCCTCTTCGGTTGGAAGCTTGACCTGTGGCTCCATCGCGAGACGCAGATTGTTTTCAGAGACAATCTTCGCGTTGGCGTCGCGGACCGCAGCCTCGATGGTCTCTGCCATCACGGACTTGCCGTACATTCGCTTGAGGTGGCCCGCCGGGACTTTGCCGGGGCGGAAGCCGTTGATGCGGACCTGACCCTTCAACTCATCGAGGCGGGTGTTGACCTTCGCGTCAAGTTCGTTCGCCGGGACCACCACGCGAAACTCGCGCTTCAATCCATCCGAAAGTGTTTCAGTTACCTGCATGGTCAATCGTGCTCGTGTTCGCGCGTCGGTTCGCGGTTGTTGGCAAAGTCGGACATCGTGGTGCGGGCGGAGGGATTTGAACCCACAAGCCTTGCGGCGCTGGAACCTAAATCCAGTGCGTCTGCCAGTTCCGCCACGCCCGCCAAGGGGAGCACCCCGGGCGGCGCGGCTTATATCACGCGTTCGCAGCCGCGCACCATAGAAATGGCGGTTCAGAAAACCATAACCAAGTCTGCGGCTTGACCCTCGGACCAGGCGCAAAAAGGGTCGCATCCAAGCCCTCGCGGCGCTACCAGAGGCAGGATGGTGGAGCAGTTGGTATCGCGTCGCTCCGTTTTGGGGGGAGCCGGCGTAGCGGTCGCGTGCACGCTCGTCCCGATTCGCGCGCGGACCGCCCCCGACCCTTTTCACGACATTCATGCCCGCGCTGGAGCGGCGAAACTGCGTGGTGGCGACGCCGGCCCCACCCCAATCCGCGGTTACGAGGGAGCGGTTCCGGGCCCCATGCTGCGCGTGCGGCGCGGCGAGGAACTCAGAGTTAGGCTGATCAACGAACTGGTCGCGGACACAACGATTCACTGGCACGGCGTGCGCGTTCCTAACGCCATGGATGGCGTCGCGGGACTGACGCAGGCGGCGGTGTCGCCGGGCGAAAGCTTCGAATACCGCTTCGCGCCACCGGATGCCGGAACATTCTGGTACCATTCGCCCTCGCCTTTTCTGGAGGATCGGGCGCTTTACGGGCTGCTCATCGTCGACGAGACACCGGCGGTCGACGTCGATCGCGACGTCGCCTTGATTCTTGATGCCTGGACACTGGGCGCCGACGGTCGCGCCGATGCGGACGGCAAGACCAGCTTCACCGTCAACGGCGTCCCCTCGCTCGATATTCCGATTGCCACGAACGAGCGGCTGCGGCTGCGTCTGCTGAATGCCTCACGCGAGCGGCTGCTCGCGGCGCGCCTCGACCGCCACACCGCGACTGTCGTCGCGATTGACGGTCAGCCGTCAGAACCGTTCGCTGCGCGCGACGGCCGCGTCGTCCTTTCGCCCGGCAATCGCATCGACCTGATGATCGACGCAAGACTCGAACCAGGCAGCATCGCACCTATTTTTCTCGGACTGGACGAGCGCGAGGTACCCCTCGCCCGTCTTGTCTATCGTTCGGACGGAGGACGGTCGGCACCGCGCGAAGGCGTCAAGCCGTTGCCTGACAATCCATTGCCGCAGAGAATGAATCTCGCATCCGCAATCCGGCTCGACATCGCGGTGGACGATCCGCGGTACCGCACGAAGGACTTCGGGCGTCCTCTGTTCAGGGCCGCGCCGCGTCAGACTGTCGTCATGGGATTCAAAAATCCAACCGCGGAAGCGCATGTCGTGCACCTGCACGGCCACTGCGCGCGTCAGCTCGACGCCCTCGACGACGGATGGAAGCCCTATTGGCTCGACACGATCCTCGTCCTACCGCAGCAGACGACGCGAATCGCATTCGTTGCCGGAAGCCGAGGTAAGTGGCTTTTGGAATCGCGTGTGCTACGCGGCGCCCCGGCGATGAGCACGTGGTTCGAAGTGACTTAGGTCGGAAAGCGTTTCAAAGAGTTTGCCGTAGATGGCGGGAAGCGCGTCCGGCAGATCCTCCGAAATCAGCCCCGGCCCCATCTGATTGCCGGCTTCGCCATGCAGCCACGCACCGGCGCACGCCGCTTGGAATGCCGGCATGTGCTGAGCGAGCAACCCGGTGATCATGCCGGCAAGCACATCGCCAGCGCCCGCGGTTGCGAGCCAGGGCGGCGCATTCTCGTTGACCATCGCGCGCCCATCCGGCGCCGCCACGACAGTATCGGCGCCCTTGAGCAGGACGATTGCGCCGGAGGCCTTTGCGGCCATCCGCGCCAGATCAAGTTTTGCTGTTGTTTCAGACGCTTGCGGAAATGTCATTGAACAGTCTGGAGAACTCGCCCTGATGCGGCGTTAACACCACTGGCCGATCCGGCTGCGCCCGGATTGCCGTAAACAGCGCAGCTGGTTTCTCGACGAAACTCGTCAGCGCATCCGCATCGAGCACGACGGCGCGTTTGCCGTCGAGAGCAGCCTCGACGAGGACACGCGTCTCAGCGCCGACACCGAGGCCGGGTCCGAGACAAACCGCATTGAGCCGCTCGTCGCCGAGCAAAGCTCGCAGTTCGTCCGCGCCATCGACCGCCCGCACCATGACGGCAAGGCTTGCGGCCGCATTAACGGCAAGCGCCGCGCGTGGGCTCGCCAGCGTCACCAGCCCCGCCCCTGCCCGCAACGCGCCGCGCGCCGCAAGCCGTGCCGCGCCGGTGAAGGACAGATCGCCCGAGACGACGACCGCATGACCACGCGAATATTTGTGCCCGTCGAGTTTCGGGACCGGGAACGTCGCGCCCCACAATGCGGTGCCGTTGGCGAACGTATTCGGTCGAACGTTTTCGAGCACGCTGTCCGGAATGCCGATGTCGGCGACGCGCACGATGCCGGCATGAATTCGTCCGGGCAACAAGACATGCCCCGGTTTGCGGCGGAAGAAGGTAACGCTCTCGTTCGCCTGTACGGCGACTCCCATCACGGCGCCGCTTGCGCCATTGATGCCGCTCGGCAGATCGATTGCGATGATCGGTGCGCCGCTCGCATTCATCGCCTCGATCAACGCGCGGGCCACGCCCTCGACCGTGCGGTTCAATCCCGCGCCAAACAGCGCATCGACGATAATCCCGGCGCCGGCAAGCGCCGCAGGCGTCGCCGCCTCGACCGGACGTGCCCATAGCCGCGCTGCCTCCGCGGCATCGCCGCGCAGCACCGCCACGTCGCCCAGCAGCAGCACGCGCACCGGATAGCCGCGCTCGGCGAGCACCCGCGCCGCGATGAACCCGTCGCCGCCATTGTTGCCTGGTCCCGCGACCACCACGACACGCGTGCCAAGCGGACGGCGTGCAACCGCATCCGCGACCGCACGCCCTGCTTTTTCCATCAGGGCGATGCCCGCGGTGCCACCGGCAATCGCGAGCCGGTCGCACGTGCTCATCTCATCCGGCGTGAGCAATTCGTTCATGCGTCGCGACCCTATCGGTCGTCCCCGGCCCCAACAACGTGCGCGCCATGCCGCTCACGCAACGGGCGCGACCTGCCGGGAAATCCGGCATTCATCACCGAGCGCAGCGTCTGACTGCGGAATAATCACGTTGCCAATTCGATGTGCAAATCCTACAACCCGCACTCAGCGCTGATGCAGCAAACAGACCGGAAGCTCTTCTCACATCACGCATTTTCACGGTTGAGGCGGCTTGGCATGGACCCTGCTAACCCGTGCCGCAGTTCGCCGATTTGGCGGGTCCGGGAGGAAACAGAGGCGAAATGAAGAAGCTCGAGGCGATTATCAAACCCTTCAAGCTCGACGAGGTGAAGGAAGCGCTTCAGGAGGTCGGGCTCCAGGGGATCACCGTGACCGAGGCCAAGGGCTTCGGACGGCAGAAGGGCCACACCGAACTCTACCGCGGGGCCGAATACGTCGTGGATTTTCTCCCCAAAGTGAAAATCGAAGTGGTGCTCGGCGACGACATGGTTGAAAAAGCCGTGGATGCGATCCGCCGGGCCGCCCAGACCGGCCGGATCGGGGACGGCAAGATTTTCGTATCGAACATTGAGGAAGCGATCCGGATCAGAACGGGAGAATCCGGGATCGACGCGATCTAGCCGCTGAAAATTTTCGCCGGGCAAAAAACTTCAGCAAGGGAAACGCTACCAATGACGACGGCCAAAGATGTCCTGAAAATGATCAAGGACAACGACGTCAAATACGTCGACTTCCGATTCACAGATCCGCGCGGCAAGTGGCAGCACGTCACCTTCGACAAAGGCATGATCGAAGAAGACACGTTCGCCGAAGGCCAGATGTTCGATGGCTCCTCGATCGCCGGCTGGAAGGCGATCCATGAGTTCGACATGTGTCTGATGCCCGATCCGGCAACAGCGTGCATCGATCCGTTCTTCGCCGAGACCACCCTGTCGATCGTTTGCGATGTGCTCGAGCCGACAACCGGCGAGCCCTACAATCGCGACCCGCGCGGCATTGCGAAGAAGGCCGAGGCGATGGTGAAGTCGATGGGCATCGGCGACACGATCTTCTTCGGTCCCGAGGCTGAGTTCTTCGTGTTCGACGACGTGCGTTATTCGGCCGAGCCGTACAAGACCGGCTTCCGCGTCGACTCCACCGAATTCCCGACCAATTCCGACACCGCCTACGAGGGCGGCAACCTCGGCCACCACGTCGGCACCAAGAAAGGCTACTTCCCGGTCCCGCCGCTGGACTCCGCGCAGGACATGCGCTCCGAAATGCTCGGCGCGATGGCCAAGATGGGCGTGAAGGTCGAGAAGCATCACCACGAGGTGGCGTCCGCCCAGCACGAACTCGGCCTGAAGTTCTCGCCGATGACGCTGATGGCGGACCACCTGCAGATCTACAAATACTGCATCCAGCAGGTGGCGCAGATCTACGGCAAGACCGCGACCTTCATGCCGAAGCCGATCTATGGCGACAACGGCTCTGGCATGCACTGCCACCAGTCGATCTGGAAGGGCGGCAAGCCGGTGTTCGCCGGCAACAAGTACGCCGACCTCTCGGAGACCTGCCTCTCCTACATTGCCGGCATCATCAAGCATGCGAAGGCGATCAACGCCTTCACCAACCCGACCACCAACTCCTACAAGCGTCTGGTGCCGGGCTTCGAAGCGCCCGTGCTGCTCGCCTATTCGGCGCGCAACCGTTCCGCATCGTGCCGCATCCCCTACACGACAAACCCGAAGGCAAAGCGCGTCGAAGTTCGCTTTCCCGATCCGCTCGCCAATCCGTATCTCGGCTTCGCCGCGATGCTGATGGCCGGCCTCGACGGCGTGAAGAACAAGCTCGATCCCGGCCCGGCGATGGACAAGGATCTCTACGATCTGCCGCCGAAGGAGCTGAAGAAGATTCCGACCGTGTGTGGCTCGTTGCGCGAGGCGCTCGCCAGCCTCGACAAGGATCGCGACTTCCTCAAAGCCGGCGGCGTGTTCGATGACGATTTCATCGACGCCTATATCGAGCTGAAGATGACGGAAGTGATCCGCTTCGAGCACACTCCGCATCCGGTCGAATACGAGATGTACTACTCGGCGTAACTCCTCCCAAGGCATCGACCGAGCGATGCAAACTTCTGGGGCGCCCCCGGGCGCCCTTTTTCTTTACGCTCTTTTAGAGGGCGCTGCGCTGGTGCAAAATTTGCTGCACTGTGCCGCATGACCACCCGCGCGAAGCTTGAATCCGTCGTCGCCGACATCGCGGCCGAGATGCGCCAGCGCAAGGACCGCGGCGCGGTCGCAACATACATTCCGGAGCTTGCCTGCATCGATCCTGGCGCATTCGGAATCGCGGTGATCGACGCTGATGGAAACATTGCGCTCGGCGGCGACGCCGAGACGCCGTTCTCGATCCAGAGCATCTCGAAGGTCTTCACACTCACGCTCGCGCTCGGCAAGGACGGCGACCGGCTGTGGCGGCGTGTCGGACGCGAGCCGTCCGGTTCGCCGTTCAACTCCATCGTCCAGCTCGAACGCGAGATGGGCATTCCGCGCAATCCCTTCATCAACGCCGGTGCGATTGCCGTCACCGACCTGATCCTCTCGGGCCATCAGCCGCGCGAGGCGCTCGGCGAGATTTTGCGCTTCATGCAGTTCGTCTCGGGCGATCCATCGATCCATATCGACGAAGCGGTGGCCGCCTCAGAGCAGCGCACGGGCTTCCGCAACGCAGCGCTTGCCAATTACATGAAATCCTTCGGCGTGCTCGACAACCCGGTCGACCTCACGCTCGGCGTCTACTTCCATCAGTGCGCGATCGCGATGTCATGCCGTCAGCTTGCGATGGCCGGACGTTTCCTGGCGCATCATGGCCTCAACCCGACGACCGGACTGTCAGTTGTGACACCCGAACGCGCGCGCCGCATCAATGCCGTGATGCTAACCTGCGGCCATTACGACGGATCAGGGGAATTCGCCTACCGGGTCGGCCTGCCGGGAAAGAGCGGAGTGGGTGGCGGCATTCTGGCGATCGCGCCGGGCAAGGCCTCGATCGCCGTGTGGTCGCCGGGCCTCGACCCGAACGGCAATTCCCATCTCGGGCGGATCGCGCTCGAGGCGCTGACCCGCCGGACGGGTTGGTCGATCTTTGCTTAAGGCGGCAGCATCAATGCGAGCGGCGCTCTGCCTCGATGGCCTCGTCGTGGTACCAACCGCTGCTGAGTGAAATTTTTGGTCCGGGCTGCATCGCGGTGTTGCGCCACGTAGTCAACGTGGTCGCCCGTCATCGCGAAGCGGCCGCGTTTCGGAAATTCGTAGATGATCGCCGATCCGCGATCTGTTGCCGTGCTCATTGTCAGTCTCCGGTTCGTCATGCGCGCTGGCGCGATTCAGTGTTGAAACGAATATAGCGCTTCTGCTTCTCCTTTGCTCAGCGTGCCTCACGAAAAACCAGCGTTTGACTACAATATCAGCAAGGCCATTCCTGCTTCTTTGGATAGCATTGCTGCTGTAGCGAACTGCCTTTGCTGCATCGCGTCCGTTGCCGGGAAGCGCCTGCGCCGCTTGGCACACGAGATGCTTGGAAGGCCATCAGCAGTTAACGGCCGGGTACGCCGTTGGTTGCGGAGCACAAGAGACTGCTCACACCCCGGTTCACCACAACGTGAGAGATCAATGACCAAATATAAGCTCGAGTACATCTGGCTCGACGGATACACGCCGACGCCAAACCTGCGTGGCAAGACGCAGCTGAAAGACTTCGACGCGTTCCCGACCCTCGAACAACTTCCACTCTGGGGCTTCGACGGCTCGTCGACCATGCAGGCGGAAGGTCACTCGTCGGACTGCGTGTTGAAGCCCGTTGCGGTCTATCCGGACGGCGGGCGCACCAACGGTGTGCTGGTGATGTGCGAAGTGATGATGCCGGATGGCGTCACCCCGCATTCCACGAACAAGCGCGCCACCATCCTCGACGACCCCGGCGCCTGGTTCGGCTTCGAGCAGGAATATTTCTTCTACAAGGACGGGCGTCCGCTCGGCTTTCCAGCTGCGGGTTATCCGGCACCGCAGGGCCCGTACTATACCGGCGTCGGCTACAGCAATGTCGGCTCGATCGCGCGCAAGATGGTCGAAGAGCACCTCGACCTTTGCCTCGCTGCCGGCATCAACCACGAAGGCATCAATGCCGAGGTGGCGAAGGGCCAGTGGGAATTCCAGATCTTCGGCAAGGGCTCCAAGAAGGCCGCCGACGAAATGTGGATGGCCCGCTATTTGATGCTGCGCCTGACCGAGAAATATGAGGTCGATATCGAATTCCACTGCAAGCCGCTTGGCGACACCGACTGGAACGGCTCGGGCATGCATGCCAACTTCTCGACCGAGTACATGCGCACGGTCGGCGGCAAGGACTACTTCGAAGCCATGATGAAGGCATTCGAGAAGAACCTGATGGACCATATCGCTGTTTACGGCCCGGACAATGACAAGCGCCTGACCGGCAAGCACGAGACGGCTCCGTGGAACAAATTCAGCTACGGCATCGCCGATCGCGGCGCTTCCGTGCGCGTGCCCCACTCGTTCATCAAGAATGGCTACAAGGGCTATCTGGAGGATCGCCGTCCGAACTCCATGGGCGACCCCTACCAGATCGCCTCGCAGATCCTGAAGACGATCTCTGAGGTTGCTACCGCGAAGGCCGCAGCCGCCGCCTGATCGACGCGTAAACGTTCAAGACATGACGGCGCAGATTCCGGTCTGCGCCGTCATGCGTTTTGTGTCCCTCCCTTACCGGGGGACCGTCCGAATCACCGTCGGCCTCGCGAGCGCCAGCGGTAATCGAGGCTTCCAATCTCTCGCATTGTGAAAATGGTTAATCAGGGATTAATTCCCCAACGCCTCACGCGTCGTAAAAGATGTGACAATGCGGCAACATGAGCCGGAAAACCTCCTATATAACAACGCATTCGCCCAAACAGGCAGCAGTTGCGAATTCTTTGTGCTCGGCACTTTTGATATTCCGCCCGCAATATCCGCGTACGGGCGTCGATACCGATGCCAAATGTTGCGTTTCACTCGGGGCCAACAACCGCGCGGGCGGGGACAAATCATGACAATCAAGACCAACATCGTGGCATCGATCGCGGGCCTGGCGCTCTTGGGCACGTCAGCTTTCGCGGCCGACATCATCACCAAAGCACCGAAGAAGGTTGAAGCTGCTCCAGCGTCCTGCTTCGACCTCGCGGTCGGCGGCGGCATCCAGAGCGACTATAACTTCCGCGGCGTCTCGCAGTCGGACAAGGGCCCCAGCGCCTACGCCTACATCGAGCCGCGCTGCAACATCACCAAGGACATCCAGCTCTACGCCGGCATCTGGGGCTGGAGCACCAAGCTTCCGACCTCCCCGACTGGCGAGTTCGACCTGTACGGCGGTATCCGTCCGACCTTCGACAAGTTCGCCTTCGACTTCGGGTTTATCTATTACTTCTACCCGAACGAGACGCAGGTCTTCATCGATGGCCTGGGCAACCTGACCAACACCTTCACGCCGACGCCCTTCACCGTGAAGGACACCGACTTCTGGGAAGTCTACGGCAAGCTGACCTGGACTGTGACCGACTGGCTCGCCCTGAGCCCGTACGTCTACTACTCGCCGAACGTTCTGCAGAGCGGCGCCAACGGCGACGTTCGCAGGCGGCGTGGCCAAGTTCACCATGCCGACGGCCTGGTTCCCGACCGACTGGGGTGGATACTTCTCCGGCGAAGCCGCGCACTACTGGCTGGGTACGTTCACGGCCTTCGGCGCGCCCTTCGCTCTGCCGAGCTACACCACATGGAACGTGGGCCTGGGCTTCACCTACAAGATCTTCACGTTCGACGTGCGCTACTACGATACCGACCTCACGCGCGCCAACTGCGAGTTGCTGACCAGCGATCCGAGCGGATTTGCGACCAACTCCTCGAAGTGGTGCGACGCGACTGTGATCGCCAAGTTCTCCTTCGACCTGACGGCGATGACGAACCTGAAATAAGCTGCGCAGCGTCAAAGCAGACGACAAAGGGGCGCCCGCGGGGCGCCCCTTTTTTTGTCCGACTGGCGCCTCGATTTCAGAACAACAGGAAGACGAGCGCCACAAGTCCGACCAGGATCGCGGCGCGCAAGGCGTGTTGGGGATGAGTTTCGTCCGGAAAGCGCCCTCGGCGCGGCGCAATCGCACCACCTCGGCCTCGAACTCGTCCGAGGATGAGAACAGGCACGCGAGCGCGGTCCCTGCCCGCTCAGCCGCCTCCCGCAGCGCGACGATATCGGCTTCCAGATCGGCGATGGAACGCACGTGCGACATCGGGCTATCGTACCCGCCACAGGGTAAATTTCAGGTTTCCACGCGCGCCGGACCGCAGTTCTGACCGGACGCCCTAGTCCCTAGCCGCGATCGGTCGTGGTGATAGACGGGCGACGCAGGAACGCTGGCGCCTCCGGCACAATGGAAGGCGTGAACTCCGCCGGACCCGTCTCGGTGTCGCAGTCGATCAGTGCGATGCGATCGCGTCCCTCTGCCTTGGCCAGATAGAGCGCACGATCGGCCGCCACCATCAAGTCGCTCAGTTCCGCCGGAGCCCTCACGGTCGCAACTCCGACGCTCACGGTGGCGCCGATCGGATGGCCATTGATCGACTGAGCCGCCTCGGCAAATCGCGTGCGGATGCGCTCGGCGACGCGCTCCCCGTCCGGCCCGCTGGTATTCGGCATCAGGATTGCGAATTCCTCGCCGCCGAGCCTCCCGCTGAGATCGTGCGACCGCAATGTGCCCAGCAGCGTCTCGGCGAATATCTGCAGCACGCGATCGCCGGTCGCGTGACCGTAGCGATCGTTCACGTCCTTGAAGCGGTCCAGGTCGGCGAGCATCGCAGTGAACGGCCTGCTTGCGGGGGCGCGGCCTATGAATTCGTCGGCATTGGCAAGGAACGCCCTGCGATTGGCGAGCCCGGTCAGCGAATCGACCAACGCGGCCGTCTTGTGGCGCAGCTCACCCCGTTCCTTCACTATCGATAGCAACAGGAATGCAAAGGTGATGGTGTAGAGAACCGTTCCGAACGCAATCACCGCGAAGGCTGGGCTGCGGAAGAAGTCTGCGCTCGAACGCAACGGCGTGACGAGAACCACCGGCAACCGCATGCTCAGAGCGACCATCTGCGTCAGCAGCACCACAATGGCGGGCCCACGCGACAACAACGGCTCGGCGCGCTCGCGCCAGAACTCGTAGGTGATGAGGCCGACAAATACCAACTGGCAACTTGTCACGACGATGATGCGCAGGTTGATGTCCGCAGCCACTGCCGGGATCTGCATCGCCGTGAGCCAGATCAGAGGCGCAACCAGAAAGGCGACCGCAGGCATGTCGCGCCCGTTGAACGACCGGGCCCCGGCGAGCAGGAAAGCGTAACTCAACAGGATCGCGGTGTTCGCTACTTCAATCGAGAACACATCCGCGATGACACCCCGTGCTGCAAGAAGCCCAAACGACGTGGCGCCGAGCAGGTAGCTCGTCCCCCACCAGCGCAGCGCAAGGGAATTCTGCTCGCGCCGCCACGCAAACATCAGCAACAGCCCGAGAATCGTGGTGACAAACACCGCGACCATCGCGAGCGTCGGAACGTCGAGCATGCTTTACCCGGGTATCGGGCGCCGCCCCGCATTGGAAGGCCCAGTTCCACCGTCCCTTTCGTGCGCAGAAAAACGCTGCCGGAGTTTAACCCGAGTTGCGGGCGTTCCCCCGCCAATGGAACAGTTTCGACCCGCGCCGACCTGGAACCGGGCTCGCAAGCTCGTTCATCCTCGGGGAGCATTGCCGAAATGGCGACCGCGTCTAATGCCGGCGCGTTGACCGTGCGACGACGCGGGAACTACGATAATGAAACAAGGACTTTCGGCGGGTCAGGGGGCAACCATGCAGGCATCGGTCACGGCTACCGAGGCGGCGCGCGCATCGTCCAGTCAGATTCATATCGCCACGTACATCGAGGTCGCAGCGGCCTCCGCGTCCGGCGGTCTGAAGGCTCTCATCGCCTACAGCGACGCGACGCGCCGTGGGGACGGCAACATCAGCGTCGATATTGTCCAGGAGACGAGCCGCCCGAACCGCTTCGTGGTGCTGGAAGCCTGGAGGGACCAGGCTGCCTTCGACGCGCATGGCACGTCAACCGCGACCAGCTCAATGCGTGAAAAACTCAGACCCATCGCGAACGCCCCGGCGGACCAGCGGGTCCACAACGCGCTCAGCGCCGGCTCCGGTGCGTCCACTGGCCGCGAGTCCGTCATCGTGGTGAGCCATGTGGACGTCGTCCCGTCCAAGAAAGACGAGGCCGTCGCGATGCTCGGCCCGCTTGCCGAGGCGAACCGCAAAGCTGCCGGCAACCAGCGCTACGATGTGCTGCAGCAGGCCAGCCGGCCGAACCATTTCACCGTGGTGGAAAGCTGGAGCAGCCAGCAGGCTTATGATGAGATCCGGGCCGCCGATGTATCGCGCCGGTTTCGTGACACACTCTCGACCATGTCGGGTGCGCTCTATGACGAGCGCCTCTTTCATCTGATCGACTAGATCGCGAACCGATCAACGGCGGCTCGCCGCCAGCAGCACGCCGGCCCCCGCAATCAGGATTCCGCCGGACACGCGGTCCGCGATCAATTGGGCGCGGCCCGAAACGGCGGCGCGCAGGCGCGCGGCGCAGATGACCCAGATGGCATCGCCGATCACCGTGATGATCCAGAACGTCGCGGCGAGCAGCCAGAGCTGCGCCTGCCCCCCCTCGCCGTCGGAGAGGAATTGCGGCAGGAACGCCGCCTGAAAGATCAGTGTCTTCGGATTGGCGAATGCGACCGCGAAACCGCGCGAAAACGCCCGCTGCGCCGATAGCGGCGCGGGTGTCATCGGCCGGCGCGCTTTCCAAAGTGTCTGGACGCCGAGCACCAGCAGATACGCCGCGCCGACGAAGCGGATCAGGTCGAAATTGCGCGAGAACATCTCGACGATCCAGGCGAGTCCCGCCGCAACCACCGCAAGCTGGATCATCACCCCGATGTTGACGCCCGCGACCGCGATCAGGCCCGTGCGCATGCCATGCGTCAGGCTGGTGCCGACGATCAGCGCCACATTCGGGCCCGGCGTCGCGATCAGCAGCGCGGTGGCGAGAACGAAGATGAGGTAGAGCTGGAGAGACATCAGTTGCGCGGCTCGCTTGATGACGGTTGCAACACACTCCGCTCATTCCCGCGAAAACGGGTATCCGGATGCCACGCGTGAAGGAAAGAACCGGCTCCCGCTTTCGCGGGAACGAGCGGACATAGTTACCTGCCCGCGGTTAGTCCTCGCCCTCTTCGCTAAGCCGCTCGACCGACACCACACGCTCGTCGTCGGCGGTGTCGAACACGATCACGCCCTGCGTCGAGCGGCCCGCGATGCGGATGCCGTCGACGCCGGTGCGGATCAGTTGCCCCTTGTCGGTCACCAGCATGATCTGGTCGGAGTTCTCGACCGGGAACGAGGCCACCAGCTTGCCGGTTTTCGGCGTGATCGCCATCGCGACGATGCCTTTGCCGCCGCGGCCCGTGGTTCGATACTGGTAGGAGGAGGAACGCTTGCCCATGCCCAGTTCCGAGACCGTCAGCACGAACTGCTCCGCCTCCGACATCTCGACATAACGCTGCTCGCCAAGCTCGATCGCGGCGCTGTCGCTGCCGGCTTCCTCGGCATCGGGCGCGCCCTCCTCGCCTTCCTCGCCGCGCCGCACCGCGCTCGCGCGCTTGAGATACGCGGCGCGCTCGTCGGCACTCGCCTCGACATGGCGCAGGATCGAGAGCGAGATGACCTTGTCGCCCTCTTCCAGATTGATTCCGCGCACGCCCATCGAGGTGCGGCCCGCGAACACGCGCACTTCCGGCACCGCGAAGCGGATGCACTGGCCGCCCGCCGCGGTGAGCAGCACATCGTCCTTTTCGGTGCAAATCTGCACCCCGACGATGCTCTCGCCCTCGTCGATCTTCATCGCGATGATGCCCGAGGGGCGCACGTCGGCAAAGTCGGACAGCTTGTTGCGCCGCACCGATCCGCGCGTCGTCGCGAACATCACGTCAAGCGTGTCCCAGGTCTTTTCATCCTCGGGCAGCGGCATGATGGTGTTGATGGTCTCGCCCTGATCGAGCGGGAGGATGTTGATCAGCGCCTTGCCGCGCGCCTGCGGGGCCGCCAGCGGCAGCCGCCAGACCTTCTGCTTGTAGACGCGGCCGGCCGAGGAAAAGAACAGCACCGGCGTGTGCGTCGAGGCGACGAACAGCCGCGTGACGAAATCCTCGTCGCGCGTCTGCATCCCGGAGCGGCCCTTGCCGCCGCGACGCTGCGCCCGGTAGGTCGAGAGCGGCACGCGCTTGACGTAACCGAGATGCGACACGGTCACGACCATGTCCTCGCGCTGGATCAGGTCCTCGTCCTCGACCTCGTCGGTCTGCTCGATGATCTCCGTACGGCGCGGAGTCGCGAAATCCGCCTTCACCTTGGCAAGCTCGTCTTTCACGATCGCCTGGATGCGGGCGCGCGAGCGCAGGATCTCGAGATAGTCGGCGATCTCGGCGGCGAGCTTGTCGAGTTCCTCCTTGATCTCGTCGCGCCCGAGCGCGGTGAGACGCTGCAGGCGCAGATCGAGAATTGCGCGCGCCTGCACATCGGAGAGGCGGTAGGTACCCTCGCGCGACACCTTGTGACGCGGATCGTCGATCAGTTCGATCAGCGCCGCGACATCGGCGGCCGGCCAGTCGCGCGACATCAAGGCTTCGCGCGCCTCGTTTGCGTCCTTCGAGGCACGGATGGTGCGGATCACCTCGTCGATATTGGCGACCGCGATGGCGAGCCCGACGAGGATATGCGTACGGTCGCGCGCCTTGTTGAGCCGGAATTTGGTGCGCCGGGAGACAACCTGTTCGCGGAACGCCACGAAGATCGTCAGCAGATCCTTCAGGTTCATCACCTGCGGACGGCCGCCGTCGAGCGCCACGACGTTGGCGCCGAACGAGGATTGCAGCGCGGTGAACTTGTAGAGCTGGTTCAGCACGATCTCGGCCATCGAGTCGCGCTTGATCTCGATCACCACGCGCAAGCCGTCGCGGTCGGATTCGTCGCGCAGCGCGGCGATGCCTTCGATTTTCTTCTCGCGCCAAAGCTCGCCGATGCGCTCGACCATCGTGGCCTTGTTCACCTGATACGGGATCTCGGTGACGATGATCGCCTCGCGATCCCCGCGCAGCGTTTCGATCGCGACCTTGCCGCGCATCACGATCGAGCCGCGGCCGAGATGATAGGCGGAGCGAATGCCCTGCCGCCCGAGGATGATGCCGCCGGTCGGGAAGTCGGGTCCCGGCACGATGTTGATGAGATCGTCGATCGAGAGCCCCGGATCCTCGATCAGCGCCACGCAGGCATCGACCACTTCGCCGAGATTGTGCGGCGGAATGTTGGTCGCCATGCCGACCGCAATGCCGCCCGCGCCGTTGACCAGCAGGTTCGGGAAACGCGCCGGCAGGACGACCGGCTCCCTCTCGGTGCCGTCGTAGTTCTCCTGGAAATCGACCGTGTCCTCGTCGATGTCCGCAAGCAGCGCCATGGCCGCCTTGGTCATCCGGCTTTCGGTGTACCGCATCGCCGCCGGAGGATCGTCGTCGATCGAGCCGAAGTTGCCCTGCCCGTCGATCAACGGCACGCGCATCGAGAAGTCTTGCGCCATGCGCACCAGCGCGTCGTAGATCGACTGGTCGCCGTGCGGATGATATTTGCCGATCACGTCGCCGACGACGCGCGCGGATTTCACGTGCTTCTTGTCGGGCGTATGCCCCTGTTCGTGCATCGAATAAAGGATGCGCCGATGCACCGGCTTGAGGCCGTCGCGCGCGTCCGGCAACGCACGCGCCACGATCACGCTCATCGCGTAATCGAGGTACGAGCGCTTCATCTCGTCCGTGATCGACACGGGCCGGATGTCCGAGGGCTGGGTCGGCTCCTCAGGTTTGTTGTTTTCGTTGTCGGCCAAAAGGTGGATTCCGCATGCGAGTCGGTGCGCGATTCATATAGGTGATTTGCGCCTGCGAGGCCACTCCTAAGCGTCGGTTTTTTGTTCTAATTTGTTATGATCGATCAATGACTTGCGTGGAGCGTCTCGACGCGTTCGGGCGGCTCGTGAAGCGGCCTGCGGCATGCTAATTTCCGGGTGCTGCTGCACCGCCCGGACCAGTCCCGATGCCCGTACCACTCGATTATCTGGTTGCCGCGCTGGTCACGCTGCTCGTCGTCGTGGACCCGGTCGGGCTGACGCCCGCCTTCCTGGGAGTCACGGCCGGTCTCCCATCGTCCGCGCGCCGCAGCGTCGCGATGCGCGCGTGCCTGATCGCCTTTGCGATCCTTGCCGGCGCGGCATTGGCCGGCGGCTGGCTCCTCAAGATGCTGGCGATCTCGCTCCCCGCCTTCCGCATCGCGGGCGGGCTCTTGTTGTTCTCTATCGCGAGCGAAATGGTGTTCGGCGTGCGCATCGCGCGCCAGTCCGAGGCCGCCGGCAAGGCCATCGAAGAGCATGTGCGAGACATCGCGGCATTCCCGCTCGCCATCCCGCTGATGGCTGGGCCCGGAGCGATCACCGCGACCGTGCTGCTCAGCGGCCGCACCGATGGCGACATGCTGCGCCTCGGCGCGCTGATCGCGATTATCGCCACCGTGATGGCGGCCTGCCTGCTTGTGTTCCTCGCCGCAAGCCCGATCGAGCGGCTGCTCGGCAAGACCGGCAACACCGTGCTGTCACGCCTGCTCGGCGTGCTGCTCGCCGCGATGGCCGTGCAGTTCGTGGTCGATGGCGTGCGCGCACTGCTGGCCGGATGATCGCTAAAAGCGGAAACAGCTTTCAGGATCAGATCAGGCGCAAGACGATCAATTTCCGAACGCCACCGCATGCATGATGCGCCCGGGCCAGAAGGTAATGGCTCCGGCGATCACAAGCCCGACGACGAACAGGCCGGTCATGAGCTTGCGATGACGCGAAACTTTGTGACCGCGCGCCGCCAGAACTGCGAACGGGAGGATGACGAGGATGTAGATTGAGGTGAGGTGAATCGGACTGAACGGGCCAACAAGGCGGATGTTCTGAATCCAGAACGAGCTGACCGCGATGATCGCCATCAGGGCGACCCAGATCCAGCCGATCGTCCGGTGCGGCAGCGTGCCTTTCGGCGCCGCGAACTGCACGATGCCGAGCGCAAAGGCGCTCATCGCCGCAAAGGCATGGACCTGGATGACAAGCGAGGCATCCAGTAGCGGCGTAAGCGACATTTCTCTCCGTTCGTCCCCGTCCCCGATCAAGTCGGGGATGAACTCGCGGGGATCCAGAGCCAGGATCTGGATGCCCGCGTTCGCGGGCATGAGCAGAAAGAGTTAGCTTAACTCGATCCGCCGCGCAGCTTGCCGACGATGCCGGTCGGGAAGAAATACACCGACAGGATGAACAGGATGCCGAGCCAGAGCAGCCAGCGGTCGGGGTGAAACAGGCTCGGCAACAAGCGGCAGGCCCGCTTCGCCGGCTGCGGTCGAGACCGTGCCCATCAGCGCCTGCAGATAGTTCTGCGCCAGCACGTAAAGCGTGCCGCCGACGATCGCGCCGTACATCGTGCCCATGCCGCCGATCACCACGATCAGCAGGATGTCGAGCATGATGGAGAACGACAGCGATGTGTCCGGGCCGGTGTAGCGCAGCCACAGCGCATTGAGCGCGCCGACCGCGGCGGCGGCCACGGCGGCAAGCAGTTCGCGAGCGTGCGATGATGAACCGTGCGATAGCCGAGCGCCTCGGCGCGGAACGGGTTCTCGCGGATCGCCTGCAGCACGCGGCCGAACGGCGAGTTGACGACGCGCAGCAGCAGCAGGAACAGCAGCACGCAGCAGACGAACACGAGGTAATAGGTCAGCGTCCGGCCGGTGACCGCGACGCCGAGCACGTCGCGCGGGATGAATGTCGTCCCGGGCTGCAGCAGGTCGGGCACGCTGAAGCTGCGCCCGTCCTCGCCGCCGGTGAGCCAGGACAGTTGCGAGGCGAGCACCGCGAAGGCGGAGGCGACCGCGAGCGTGATCATGGCGAAGAAGATCGTCTGCACCCGCAGCGAGAACAGCCCGATCACGCAGCGCCAGCAGCGCCGCGAGTCGGCAGCGCGACCAGCAGCCCGAGCCCGATCGCGTCCCAGCGCGCGCCGAGCGAATAGAGCGCGATCGCGACGCCGTAGCTGCCGACGCCGTAGAACATCGTGTGGGCGAACGACACAACGCCGGTGTAGCCGAGCAGCAGGTCATAGCTCGCCGCGAGCGCGATGAAGATGCAGATCTTGGCGGCGACGTTGAGCGGCTTCGCGCCGGGAAACAGAAACGGCGCGAGCGCGAGCCCCAGCACGATCAGCACCAGCGCGATGCTGAGCACCGCGCTGCGCGGCGGGTCGCCCGAGAGCGGCATCATCGACTCGTCACCGGATAAAGCCCGCGCGGGCGCCACAGCAGCACAGCGACCATCAGGGCAATCTCGGTGATGAGCGCGAGCTTCGGCACCAGGAAGCCCGCGTAATTGGTGCGCGAGCGCAACCAGCAGCGCGCCGATGAAACAGCCGGTGACCGAGCCGAGCCCGCCGATGATCACCACGATGAAGACCAGCACCAGCAGTTCGCCGCCCATCGCGGCATTCACCTGCTCGCGGTAGAGCCCCCACATCACGCCGCCGAGGCCCGCGAGCGCCGAGCCCGCCATGAATACGCCGACGAACAGCCGCGTGATGCGATAGCCGAGCGCCTCGACCATTTCGCCGTTCTCGACGCCGGCGCGGATCAGCAGGCCGATCTTGGCTGCGGTTGAGGACCGCAGCATCGCGAGGAACACGATCAGTCCGACCGCGACCGCGACGACGCGATACTTCTCGATCGCCGCCTCGCCGATCGCGAACGAGCCGCGCAAGCGTTGCGGGCAACGGCAGCGGGATCTGCTGCGGCCCGAACAGCGCGTAGAGCAGTCTGCTCGGCGACGATCATGCCGCCCATGGTGATCAGGATCTGCTTTAGGTGCTGGCCGTAGACCGGCGCGATCACGATGCGCTCGAACGCGAGCCCGAGCAGCGCCGGTGACGCCGACCGCGAGCACGATCGCCGGAACGACGGCCGCGAGATTGAGCCAGATCGAGTCCGCCTGCATCCAGCCGCCGAGCGGCAGCCAGCACCAGCGTCGCCATGTAGGCGCCGATCGCGATGAAGGCGCCGTGGCCGAAATTGAGCACGTCCATCAGGCCGAAGATCAGCGTCAGGCCCGACGCCATGACGAAGATCATCATGCCCATCGCGAGGCCCGCGATGGTGAGCGTCACCCAGGTCGAGAACGGCACGAACGGCAGCGCCACGAGCGCGAGCGCCACCGGCAGCAGCAGCGGCATGAAGTCGCGCGGCGTCCTGGGCAGCGCGGCGCCGGCATCGATGTCGGTCTGCGCTCATTGGTGCGCATCCAGGCTGAGTCCGAGCAGCCGGTGCTGCAGCGCCGCGTCGGCGGCAAGCTCCGCCATCGGGCCGGCGTGCACGACGCGGCCATTGTCCATCACGCCCACGCGTGTCGCCGATCGCCTGCGCGACGCGGAAATTCTGCTCGACCAGCAGGATCGTGGCGCCGCGGCGCTTCACTTCCTTCAGGCAATCGATCAGCGCGCCGATGATCGCGGGCGCGAGCCCCTTGGTCGGCTCGTCGATCAGCAGCAGGCGGCGCGGCTCGATCAGCGACGCGCGCGAAGGAGAGCATCTGCTTCTGCCCGCCCGACAGCGTGCCGGCGCGCGAGAGCCAGAATTTCCTCAAGGGCGGGAAGAAGCCGAAGATCCAGTCGAGCCGTGTCTGGTCCATCTCGCCGTCGCGCGCCGCGAGCACGAGGTTCTCGCGCACGGTCAGGTCGGAGAACACCGCCATCGTCTCCGGCACATAGCCGATGCCGGCGCGCGCGATGTCGGGCGTCGCGCAGTGCCTCGATGCGCTCTCCGCCGAGCCGGATCTCGCCCGACGAGGCGCGCCACAGCCCCATGATGGTGCGCAGTGTCGTCGTCTTGCCGGCGCCGTTGCGGCCGAGCAGCATCGTGGTCTGGCCCTCCGGCACGCCAAGCTCGACGCCATGCAGGATGTGATACTGCCCGATATGCGTCTCGACGCCGGAGAGGGTGAGCAGCGCGCTCATGCGGCCTTCTCGCCGAACGAGCCCGAGGTAAGCCTCCTGCACCACCGGCGAGGCGATCACCTCGGCGGGCGCGCCGTCCGCCACCAGCTTGCCGTTGTGCAGCACGATGATGCGGTCGGCGAGCGAGCGCACCACGTCCATCTTGTGCTCGACCAGCAGGATGATCTTCGACGTGTCCTGCTTGAGCTGCGCGATCAGGTCGAGCACGACCGGCACCTCGTCGACGCTCATGCCGGCGGTCGGCTCGTCGAACATGAAGACCTTCGGCTCGAGCGCGATCATCAGCGCGACCTCGAGCTTGCGCTGGTCGCCATGCGAGAGCGCGGCGGCCGGCACGTCGCGTCGGCGGTCGAGCGCGACGCGCGCCAGCACCGCGTCGGCGCGTTCGATCAGTTCGGTGTGGCGCATCCAGGGGCGCAGCATGTCGTAGTGCACGCCGGCCTGCGACTGCACGGCGAGCCGCACGTTCTCGGCGACGCGAGAGTCCGGGAAACAGATTGGTGAGCTGGAACGCGCGGCCGAGTCCCTGCGCGGGTGCGCACCGGCGCGGAAAGCCGCGTGATGTCGTCGCCCGTCGAGCAGCACTTCGCCCGCCGTGGCGGTGAGCTGGCCCGAGATCAGGTTGAAGTAGGTGGTCTTGCCGGCGCCGTTCGGCCCGACGATCGCGGTCAGTTCGCCGGGCCGGAATGTGCAGCTCACCGCATCGACGGCGACATGGCCGCCGAAGCGGATGGTGAGGTTGCGGGTTTCGAGGGAGGTCATCGTGACGGCGTGCCACGAGCGCGGAGGTCACGTTGCGGTCCGCCCTCTCCCCTTGTAAGGGAGAGGGCTTCTCCGAGAAGCGACAGATACGAGCGGGTGAGGGGTACCCCTCACCCCGCTGAGCACCTTGACGGACCTGAGTCGCCCTTTTCCACAAGGGGAGAGGGCATAGTAACTGGGCGCGGAGCGCGTTGCACAAGCGCCGCCCGTGCACTCACCGCTTGTTCTGGATCGGGACCTCCATGTCCTCGATCTTGAGCTCGCGCACCAGCTCGGGAATGCCCCACGCGACCGCCGGGTCGGCCTTGATCTTGAAGTGGTACATGCTCTGGAGCGCCTGATGGTCCTCCTTGCGGAACACCATCTTGCCCTTCGGCGTCTCGAACTCAAGCCCTTCCATCGCGGCGATCAGCTTCTCGGTGTCGAGCGACTTCGCCTTCTCGACCGCCGCCGTACCACCGCCATCGCGGCCGCGAACCCGCCCGCCGTGAAGAAGTCCGGCGGCGCGTTGAAGCGCTTCTGGTGCTCGGTCGACGAGCCAGGTGTTCACCGGCGTTCTTCGGGATGTCGTAATAGTAATAGGTCGCGCCTTCCATGCCGGGCAGCGTCTTGTAGGCCGCCATCGCGGGCAGGATGTTGCCGCCGCTCGAGAGCTCGACGCCGTAGCGGCCGGGGTTCATGTCCTGCAGCTTGGTGAGCGGCGTCGGGCCCGCCCAGATCACCCAGATGATCTTCTTGCCCGGCTTGTCCTTCAGCGCGTCGAACAGGCGCTGCGCCGGCGCGGTGAAATCCGTGGTCGCGGCGGGCGCGTATTCTTCCGCGGCGAGTGTCGCGCCGGTCTTGCCGAGCGCCGCCTTGAAGGCCGCAACGCCGTCGCGCCCGAAGGCGTTGTCCTGCGCCAGCGTCGCGATCGTCACGCCCTGCTTGCCGATCGCGACCGCATTCGAGATCGCGTCCTGCGAGGAGTTGCGCGCGGTGCGGAAGATGTAGCGATTCCACTTGTCGCCGGTGATCTGGTCGGCGACCGCGGGCTCGACCAGCAGGATCTTCTTGTTCTCCTCGGCGACCGGCAGCATCGCGAGCGCGGCCGGCGATGCGGTGGTGCCGATCGCGAGCGCGACGCCGTCGTCCTCATAGGCTTCGGCGAGCGCGGACTTGGCGAGGTCGGGCTTGCCCTGGTCGTCCTTGGTGATGATGACGATCTTGCGCCCGTCGATCATCATTGTGCCCTTGGTGGCGTATTCGAAGCCGAGCCGCAGGCCGGTCTCGGTCTGCTTGGCATAGGCTTCGAGCGGGCCGGTCTTGCCGTAGATCAGCGCGATTTTCAGGTCTTCGGCGCTCGCCACACTCGCGACGAGCCCGGCGCCGAACGCCGCCGCAATGAGAATGTTGCGCACGTTTTTCCTCCCATGAAATCCGCCGAAAGCACTAGCAAGGCGTGGCGCACAAACGCAATGGGCCGCTTTCCGTAGCGCTCAACGCAACGGGCGCCGTCCAGTCAGGTCAAAAGACCGGGAGTGTCAGAACGGAATCTCGTCGTCGAGATCGCCGCGCTTGGCCCCCGCTCCCGCCATCGCGGGCTGGCGCGCGGCCGGACGCGAGGAGCCGAAATCGCTCGAGTCGCCGCCACCGAAATCGCTGCCCCCGCCTCCGCCGCCCGCGCGGTCGAGCATGGTGAGCGCCGAATTGAAGCCCTGCAGCACCACTTCGGTCGAGTATTTCTCGACGCCTTGCTGGTCGGTCCACTTGCGCGTCTGCAACGCGCCTTCGAGATAAACCTTCGAGCCCTTCTTCAGATACTGCTCGGCGATCTTGGCGAGCCCCTCGTTGAAGATCACCACCCGGTGCCACTCGGTCTTTTCCTTGCGCTCTCCGGTCGCCTTGTCGCGCCAGCTTTCCGAGGTCGCGACGCTCATGTTCACGACCGGCCGGCCGTCTTGCATGCGCCGCACCTCCGGGTCCTTGCCCAGATTGCCGACCAGAATGACCTTGTTGACCGACCCTGCCATGATCTCTCTCCACGAACTGTCTGGGCGATACTTACGCTTTCAATCCCGTCGCCGCGCCCGCCCAATCCACTTGTCCACGCCAATATGGGTGCGCCGCCCGGTTTCCGCATCGTGTTCCCGTTTCGTTCTATATCGGTTGGGACCGAACCGCAAGCCCGCCGCAACGATTTCAACCGCTACAGCGCGCCCGCCAGGAACAGCAACACCTTCGGCCCCGCGTAGGCGCCAAAGCCCTCATCCACCGGATCGGTCGACCAGAAGTGCCCTGCCCCCGGCACCACGATGGTGCGTGCGAAGAACTGTGCCTGCTTGAGCGCGAGCAGGAAGCGCTCGGACTGCGTTTTTGGATCCGCGATGTCGTCCTCGTGGCCGTAGATCAGCAGGAAGCGCGTCGTGTTCCGGTCCACCGTCGCGTAGCTCATCGGCGAGGCGTCGAAATAGACCTTGCGATTGATCATCGGCGCGCCGCCCAGCAGCTTTTCGACAATGTTGTCGCGCGGGCGCGTGACCAGGTCGTGCTCCCACTGCGCGACCATGTCATACACGCCGTAGAAACCGACGACGGTCTTCACCTTCGACGACACGCCCGCATTCGAGTCGCTCTTGTATTCCGATGAGAACAGCGGCTCCTCTCCGGCGAGCGCGACCAGCGACGACAGGTGTGCGCCCGCGCTGTCGCCGATCAGGCCGATGCGCTCGGGATCGACGCCAAGCTCGGACGCCTTCGCTCGCACGTATTGCACCGCAGCCTTGGTGTCGTAGACGGCGCCCGGCCAGGTCTTCACGCCGGGCTTCATCAGCCGGTATTCGATCGCGAACACCGCGTAGCCGTTCTTGGCGAGATACGTGCCCCAGTTCTTGTAGAACGTGCGGTCGCCGACCTGCCAGCCGCCGCCATGCACGGCG
Organism: uncultured Alphaproteobacteria bacterium; assembly: GCA_963757565.1. Taxonomy (GTDB): domain Bacteria; phylum Pseudomonadota; class Alphaproteobacteria; order Rhizobiales; family Xanthobacteraceae; genus PALSA-894. Next base: position 1,510,440 of record CAVWSB010000011.1, on the reverse strand, counting down.
ACCAGCACGGGCGCTTTCTCCAATCCCTTCGGGGCGTAGAAATCCGCGAGCAACTTTGTGCCATCGTGCTCGGCGAACACGATGTCGTTGCGTGTCGTGACCTCATACTCGCGCGCGCTCGCTGTCGATATCATGGCGATCATCGCCGCCAGCGCGGCGCCCCACAGTTTGAGCATGAATTCCTCCCGGGCCGCAGTTGTCCGGCGGCGGCCTTGGCGCAACAGTACCGCGGAACGCCGACGTGGGCACCGCGCCGGACGCGGAGCCGCCCTGCGTCCACACGAATGGTCTGGCCCAGGCTTGCCTCACCCGGCGCTCCCGACGCAAAAAAAGCGGCCGGTCGTGTCGAGAACGGCCGTTCCCGAACGTCGTGACAATGACGGCGACCCGGAGGGGTCGAAAGGCGCAGCAACTGCAGGAAAAGACCGCCATGAGTCACTCTTATCGCTGGGTCATTGTCGCGGCGGGCGGCCTGCTCGGCTGCGTCGCGATCGGCGCGATGTTTTCGCTACCGGTGTTCCTCGGCGCGATCACGCGCGACACCGGATGGTCCGTGACCGGCGTGTCGAGCGCGATGACCATCGCGTTTCTCGCGATGGCCTCGACCAGCATGCTCTGGGGCAATCTGTCCGATCGCTTTGGCCCCCGTATCGTCGTGGTGACCGGGTCCGTGATCATGGCTGTCAGCCTCGCGCTCGCCAGCCGGACGACCTCGCTGCTCGCGTTTCAGCTCGTGTTCGGCCTGTTCATCGGCGGAAGCATCTCGGCGATCTTCGCGCCGATGATGGCCTGCGTGACCGGCTGGTTCGACACACATCGCAGTCTTGCGGTGTCGCTTGTCTCCGCCGGCATGGGGATCGCGCCGATGACCATGTCGCCGCTCGCGGCGTGGCTCGTCTCGGTGCACGACTGGCGCACCGCGATGCTGATCATCGCGGGCATTGTCGCAGCCCTCATGATCCCCGCGGCCTTGCTGGTGCGCCGCCCGCCGGCCCTCGAGACCGGACATGCCGGCGCCGCACCGGACGATGTGGATTCCGGCATGTCGGTCGCGCAGGCGCTGAAATCGCCGCAGTTCATCACCTTGCTGCTGACCAACTTCTTTTGCTGCGCAACCCACTCCGGCCCAATCATCCACACCGTCAATTATGCGGTGAGTTGCGGCATCCCGCTCATCATGGCGGTGTCGATCTACAGCGTGGAAGGCTTCGCCGGGCTGGGCGGCCGTATCGCCTTCGGCCTCGCCGGCGACAGGTTCGGCGCGAAGCGCATTCTGGTTCTCGGCCTTTTGGTTCAGGCGCTGGGCGCGCTCGGCTATCTCGCCGCGCACGATCTCGGCACGTTCTACGCGGCCGGCGCGCTGTTCGGCTTCGTTTACGCCGGCACCATGCCGCTCTACGCCGCGATTGCGCGCGAGAATTTCCCGCTGCGCATGATGGGCACCGTCATCGGAGGCATCTCGATGGCCGGCAGCCTCGGCATGTCGACCGGGCCGATCGTCGGCGGGCTGATCTACGACTCATTCGCGAGCTATACGTGGCTCTATCTCGGATCGTTCGGCATGGGCCTCGGCGCGTTCCTGGTCGCGATGACGTTCCGGCCGTTTCCGAAGGCGCGGAACGACCAGCCCGTGGCGGCGCCGGCGTGAGCCTGCGTTATGCGCCGGTCCCATAGGGCACATAGGGGACGCGCTGGCGCCTGGCGAGGCGCGGCAGCATCGTTTCGACGAATGACTTGAAGTGGTCGGTCTGCTGATGCGCGGTCCAGCCCGCCTCATTTCGATAGAGTTCGAATATGAAGAACGACGCAGGATCCGTTGGCGATCGATAGGGCAGAAAGAGCTTCACGCCCGGCTCCGCCATCGTCGGCGCAACCAGCGCCTGAAGCGCGCCGGCAACTGCGTCTTCCTCACCGGCCTTGGCGACGATTTCGATCGCCACAACGAAGCCCTCATTGAGCTGGGCGGGCGTGAATGCGGTTTCGGCCATCGGGAGCTCCTGCCCTTCGCGCATCCTCGTACTAGCAGGGCGGCGGGGAAAGATATCTCGGCCCCGGCCGAAGTGTCGCGTGGGATCGGCGCGGGCGTCGGGCTTCGCGGCGATGGCCGGCAACCTCGGCATGTCGACCGGCCCGATCGTCGGCGGTCCGATCTACAATTCATTCACGAGCGATACGTGGCTCTATCTCGGATCGTTCGGCATGGGGCTCGGCGCGTTCCTGATCGCGATGACGTCCCGGCCTTTTCCGAAGAGTGAGAATGGCGAGCCAGTACCCGTCGCCGTATCAGCTTGAACCGTCTGCCCGGTAATAACGACCAAAGGACCGTGCATCGAGGTTCAGTCGGGTCGCCAGGCGATCCCGAGCTGGTGTCCAAGGAACGATCCTGATGACGGCTATACTGCGCGGCACGCTGGCCGCTTTGGCAATCACATCGACAGTCTGGCTGGCAGCGCCGGCCGCTGCGGCCGACGATCGCGATACGTGCCTCAAGGAATCCGGCGACCAGGCAATCGCCGCCTGCACCCGGGCCATCAATTCCGGCCGGTACAGCGGTCGTCAGCTTGCCGAGCTCCTTACAAATCGTTGCGCGGAGTGGCCCGAGAAGCAGGAAAACGACAAAGCCATTGAAGATTGCAGCGAGGCGATCCGGCTTGATGCGACCAGCGCGGCATTCAGCAATCGCGGTCACGCGTACTACGCCATGGGTCAATACGACCGCGCCATTGCGGATCTAAACCACGCGATCCGGCTCACTCCGAACGACGCAGATTTGTTCAACAATCGCGGTCTCGCGTACAAGGACAAAGGCCAAAACGACAGCGCCGTTGAGGATTTCGACCGAGCGATCCGGCTTAATCCCGACCTCGCAGAAGCATTCTACAACCGCGGCAACGCCTATAGCGACAAAGGCGAAACCGACCGCGCCATCGACGATTTCAGCCAGGCGATCCGTCTTAAGCCGAACACCGTGCAGGCGTTCAACAACCGCGGTCTCGCCTACAAGGCCAAAGGCGACAACGACCGCGCCGTCGAGGATTTCAGCCACGCAATCGAACTCAATCCGAACGACTCAGATTTATTCAACAACCGCGGCCTCGCCTACAGGGCCAAAAGCCAATACGACCGCGCGATCGAGGATTATGACCAAGCGATCCGCCTCAACCCGAACGACGCGGATTTGTTCAACAATCGCGGTCTCGCTTTTAAGGCGAAAGGCCAGAACGACCGCGCCATCGAGGATTTCAACGAAGCGATCCGGCTTGATCCAAACGATGCGACGGCGTTCTTTAACCGCGGTGCATCATGGGAACGGAAGAGCGACCTGCAACGCGCATTGGCGGACTTCAAGAAATTCTCCGAATTAGCTCCAGCCGATCCGGATGGTCCGCGGGCAGTTGAGCGCGTCACGAAGGCGTTGCGGGCGATGAAAGATGCATGAAGATACATTTCGTATCCCGCCGACCATGGACCATTTTCAATAGCAAATGAGCGAATGTTGCTTTGCGGCACGTCCTCGGACATGCAGCCCTGTCCACGCGACAGTCGCTACGCGCGATCTATTGCCTGATGTCCGGCTCAACGAGCCGGGCGAGATTGCGCAGCAACTCCTGCCAGCCGAGGTAGCAGGCCTCTACCGGGATCGCGTCGGGGATGCCCTCCTGCACGATCGTGACCTCGGTACCGACCAGCACCGCCTTGAGCGTCACCGTCACCTGCATCTCACCGGGCAAATTCGGATCGTCAAACTTGTCCGCGTAACGCAAGCGCTCGTCCGGCACGAGTTCTAGATAGCTTCCGCCGAAGCTGTAGACTCAATCCGGTCGTGAAGTTGCGGAATGACGCCTTGCGGGTGCCGCCGACTTCCGCGTCGAGATGATGCACCGTACAGGCAAAGCCGTTGGGCGGCAGCCACTTCGCCAAAGCATCGGCCTCGAGAAAAGCGCGATAGACTTTGTTGGGTTTGGTTGTGAGCACGCGGTGCAGTCGAACGGTGCCGGGCATCGCTGATCTCCGTTGTTCCAGATAGAGCGCGCGCTAACGTCTCGCGCCGGATTAGTGCCCGATATCCACCAGCGAACCGCCATCGACGGGTAGCTGCACGCCGGTGATGAAGTTCGCCTCGTCCGAGGCGAGGAACAGCGCGGCGTTCGCCACGTCCCAGGCGGTGCCCATCTTCTTGCGCAAGCGGCACGCGCGCATCGCGCATCGCGGCGATCTCGGCACGCGGCTTGTTGGCGTGCCGGGCACGCGTGTCGACCGCCATCGGCGTGTCCATCAGCCCCGGCAGGATCACGTTCGAACGAATGCCGAATTCGGCGTTCTGGATCGCGATCTGCTGCTGGTAGGCGACCATCGCGGACTTGGAAATCTTGTAGGTCACGTACGGATACTTCTCCCACGCGGCGAGCGACGAGATGCCGAGGATCACGCCGGCCTTCTGTTCGCGCATGATCGGCAGCACGTGCTTCACCGCCATCACCATGCCGCGCAGGTTGACGGTCATGATGCGGTCGAAAGCTTCCTCGGTGATCTCGGTCGGCGGCGCGTCGCCACCCGCGATCGAAAAGCCGACATTGTAATGCAGGATGTCGATGCGGCCCCACCTGGCCTTGCAGGCATCGATCATGGCCTTCATCGAGGCTTCGCGCGTGACGTCCGCCTCGAACGCCGCCGCGTCGCCGCCATCCCTGGCTTCCTTCTTGGCCATCGCAACGGTTTCCTCGGCCGACGCCACGTCCTTGTCGGCGCAGAACACCTTCGCGCCCTCCTGCACGAAGCGGATCACGGTCGCCCGCCCGTTCCCCATGCCGGTTCCCGGTCCCTGGCCCGCACCGACCACGATGGCGATCTTGTTTTCGAGGCGTTTCATCCCAAATTTCTCGTTGTTGAGGGCGCCGGAACTGGCGCTGTCTTGGGTTATCCAGCGCTAAGGCCCGATGGGCAAGTGCGGCATGGGACGGGGTCGCGTCTAGGCGGGCTTGCCCTTCAGATGCGCTCCAATCTTTCCAACCGAGTACGAGGTGAGGAACGTATTCTTCGCGATGATCGACATCGCACCGCCGGGCGTGAGGCTTGCGGTTGATGCCACGCCCTGCTCGCCCTTGCCGAGCGTCCAGGCGCTCTCCCACAGCACCGCCAGCAGATGTACGCCGTCCTGCATCACCTGAATGGTCTTCGGGCCGCACTTCTTCACCAGCGCGTCGACCGGCTTGTCCGCACCTGGATTCGCGAAAGCCTCGATGATGTCGTCAGGCGGAAGGGTCGCGAACGTCTGCCGCATCAGGTCCAGGGTCTTCAGCCCTGCTTCGCGGCCGCTCTTGACCAGCTCGGTTTTCTTGACCTTCGGCGTGGCGTCCAGACCGGTGAGAATGTCGCCGGCAATCTTCCCCACCATCTTCGACTCGTAGACATCGTGTACGCCGGCACCGAAACTCTTCCCTCCAGTCTTCTGTGTCGGGTCGCCGTCATGCTTGAAAGAAATGTGCAGTGGCTGGCAGGCGTCGCCGACATAATGCGCCAGTACGCCGGCCGCGCAGACAAACTCGTCGAACTTCTTGTCCGCCGCGAAACCGGCCATTTCGTCGAAAATCTGCCAGACGCGGAACGGGAGTAAACCGCGATGCTGCCAGGTGATCTTGCCGCCCGCGTCGGCGTCGGTGAGCTGCTCATAGAACGCATTCCACTTGTCCGGATCGAAGAACTTCTTGTCCTTCGACAGAGCAAGAAGTGTTTTCTTGTCGGTGCGCGGCTGATCCATGTCGGCGAAATGGTTGGGGCCTTCGGCGCCCCGCGAAAAACCCTGCTTCCCATGCTTCCAGACGAAGTCCGGGACATCGGCCATCGGAACGAACGGCGCCGTCGACATCGTGCCGAACTGACCGGATTTAATCTTGTCGTCCTTGTGGCTGATGATTTCGAGATTGTTCTTCATCAGCATGGCGAGCTTCGGCACGTTGTCGGAGAGCGTGGCTGCAATGCGCGACGCGATCGAGAAGTGACCGACGTCGCCCCAGGTTTCCGGGCGGTCCTTGTTGAGATCGCGGATCGGATCGACCTCGAGCATGCTGCATACGCGACTGAGCAGCGTCGCCAACGCAAAGGACTGCACCTTGGCTTCCGGGCCGGACACAAGCGTGCTCTGGCCCCACTGCACGGCAAGCGGCAGGGGCAACGGCATGTCGCCATTCTGGTCTGGACGAAACGGCTCGAGTGTCCACAACGTGCCGGAGTCGCCCGGATGCGTCTCGAAGGGCGTCGGCGGCGTGATGTCCTTTTCGAGCGGCGCGGTGCGCGGACCGATCATCAGGTCCGCAACGTATTCGAAGCCGCCTTGCGACTTGTAACGATAAAAGAGCGCTTGGATTTCACCGCGCATCAGGCCGCTGCCGACACCGCTGCCGCAGACCTGACACCCGATCAGCGACAAGGACAGGCTTTGCGCCGAGTAATCCGCCATCGGGCCGATTTCGCCGATACCGGCAATCTTCGCCGAACATCGCTCGACATCGTCAAGCTCGATCATGCCGACATCGAGATTGACCAGCAGGTCCGCATCCGGAAATCCCGGATACATCCTGGCGAACGGCACGCTCTTGAACTGCGCGGCCGCGGCCGTCCCGATGCGGACTGTCTCGCCGTCAAGGATCGAGTAGAGCACTTCGCCGGGGGCGCCGACGACATGGCGGTTGGTCAGCGCGTAGATCTTGTGGCCGTCGGAAACAAGACATGAGATCGTCGCGATGTGCTCACGGCCCTGTACGCGCGCATAGACCGGATATCCGCCGCCGACATTGTCGAGCGGAAACATCGGCGCGACAGGGCTTGGCGGCAGCGCCGCGCGCTCGGCCGGCGCCAGCATCACGCAAAGCGGGACACGGCGTCCGTCGGGCAGGAACAGGAACTGAGGGACCTTCTGGTCCGGCCGGAACCGCTCTGGTGTATCCCCCGCGTACCGATCCTGGCTCGCGCGTGTCTGTCCCGAAAACTGCGCCTCGTCGAGCCAGCGGTCGACGAACACCATAATCGACGGCCACGAATAGGGTCGGACTTCCGAATTCTCGATTGTGCGCGGACCGGTCTGGTGGATTGAACCTGACCCATGTTCGTCCGGCCAGCTGTCTCCCTTGCGGATCCGGTAGCGACCGAGTGCCGTCGCCACCACGTTGGGGTGGCGCACGAGGTAGACGTGATAGAGCTCGCGCGCCTCCAATAGATCATGCAGCGAAAGGTGCGCGAACTCGTCGGAGTCGTGCTGATAGGGACTGAGGTCCACGGCGCCCTCCCGAACTTCTAACCGCAACCAACCTTAGCGCGAATTTCCCACAACTACATGGCAGTTCCAATACGCAGCGGCGCCGGTCGAGTTGCCACGCCGCTCTCGAGGCGACTTGAAGTTTTCGACGTCCTCGCGCCTTGCCAGCCCACCTTCCCGCCCCCAAATCCTGTACTTCAGCGGCGCCTGAACTGACGCCGTCTTCGTTATCCACAATGCGTGTCGCCGCGCCAGTCCCGCCATGCAATGGCTGGGCGGGTGGCCAAATCTCTCGTGTTCTCATTATGTTCCTGTGCCTCATGAACGACCTGTTCGACAAGAGTCGCCCGCGCCGCAACCTCGACGGCGGCCGCAGCATCACGATCCGCGGTGCGCGCGAGCACAATCTCAAAAACGTCGACGTGGAGATGCCGCGCGACCAGCTCGTCGTGTTCACCGGCCTGTCCGGCTCGGGCAAATCCTCGCTCGCCTTCGACACGATCTATGCGGAAGGCCAGCGCCGCTACGTCGAGAGCCTTTCGGCCTACGCGCGCCAGTTCCTCGAGATGATGCAGAAGCCGGACGTCGACCAGATCGACGGCCTCTCGCCCGCGATCTCGATCGAGCAGAAGACCACCTCGAAAAACCCGCGCTCGACCGTCGGCACCGTCACCGAGATCTACGACTACATGCGGCTGCTGTGGGCGCGCGTCGGCGTGCCCTACTCGCCCGCCACCGGCCTGCCGATCGAGAGCCAGACCGTCAGCCAGATGGTCGACCGCATCATGGCGCTGCCTGAAGGCACGCGGCTCTATCTGCTGGCGCCGGTGGTGCGCGGCCGCAAGGGCGAGTACCGCAAGGAGCTCGCCGAGTTCCTCAAGAAGGGCTACCAGCGCGTCAAGGTCGACGGCGAAGTTCTACGAGATCGCCGAGGTGCCGGCGCTCGACAAGAAATTCACCCACGACATCGACGTGGTGGTCGACCGCATCGTGGTGCGCGCCGACATCGGCACGCGGCTCGCGGACTCGCTCGAGCAGGCGCTCAAGCTCGCCGACGGCCTCGCGATCGCCGAGATGGCGGACGGCGCGGCGGTCGAAGGCGCGAAGGCCAACAAGCAGCGCAACGAGACCGCCGAGCGGCTGATCTTCTCGGAAAAATTCGCCTGCCCGGTCTCCGGCTTCACCATCCCGGAGGTCGAGCCGCGCCTGTTCTCGTTCAACAACCCGTTCGGCGCCTGCCCGAAATGCGGCGGGCTCGGCGTCGAGCAGCACATCGACGCCGACCTGGTGATCCCGGACCGCGACCGCACGCTGAAAGCCGGCGCGATCGCGCCGTGGGCGAAGTCGTCGAGCCCCTACTACACGCAGACGCTCAGGCGCTCGGCAAGTTCTACAAGTTCACGCTCGACACCAAATGGAAGGACCTGCCGAAGAAGGCGCAGAGACGCGATCCTGAACGGCTCGGGCGAGGACGAGATCCGCTTCTCCTACGACGACGGCATGCGGAAATACGAGACCAAGAAGCCGTTCGAGGGCGTCGTGACGAACCTCGAGCGCCGCTGGAAGGAAACCGAGAGCGAGTGGGCGCGCGAGGAGATCGCGAAGTATTTCCACGACGTGCCGTGCGACGCCTGCAACGGCTATCCGGCTCAAGCCCGAGGCGCTGTGCGTCAAGATCGCCGGCCTGCACATCGGCCAGCTCTCCGACATGTCGATCAAGCGCGCCGGCGAATGGATCGAGGCGCTGCCGCCGCACCTCAACAAGCAGCAGAACGAGATCGCGACGCGCATCCTGAAGGAAATCCGCGACCGGCTGCGCTTCCTCGTCGACGTGGGCCTCGACTATCTCACGCTCGCGCGCGCGTCCGGCACGCTCTCGGGCGGCGAGAGCCAGCGCATTCGCCTCGCCTCGCAGATCGGCTCCGGGCTGACCGGCGTGCTCTACGTGCTGGACGAGCCGAGCATCGGCCTGCACCAGCGCGACAATGCGCGGCTGCTCGAAACGCTGAAGCGGCTGCGCGACCTCGGCAACACCGTGATCGTGGTGGAGCACGACGAGGACGCGATCCGCATCGCCGACCATGTGCTCGACATCGGCCCCGGCGCCGGCATCCTCGGCGGCCACATCATCGCGCAAGGCACGCCCGACGACATCATGAACGCAGCCGAACTCGCTCACCGGCAAGTATCTCACCGGCGAGCTTTACGTCGAAACGCCGGAGCGCCGCCCGTTCAATGCGCGCCGCACGCTGAAGGTCATCAACGCGCGCGGCAACAACCTGAAAAACGTCACCGCCGAAATCCCGCTCGGCCTGTTCACCGCCGTCACCGGCGTCTCGGGCGGCGGCAAGTCCACGCTGCTGATCGACACGCTCTACAAGGCGGTGGCGCGCCGCCTCAACGGCGCGACGCGAAGGCCCCGCCCCGCACGACCGCATCGAGGGGCTGGAGCACATCGACAAGATCATCGACATCGACCAGTCGCCGATCGGCCGCACGCCGCGCTCCAACCCCGCGACCTACACCGGCGCGTTCACGCCGATCCGCGAGTGGTTCGCCGGCCTCCCCGAGGCGAAGGCGCGCGGCTACGAGCCGGGCCGCTTCTCGTTCAACGTCAAGGGCGGGCGCTGCGAGGCCTGCCAGGGCGACGGCGTCATCAAGATCGAGATGCACTTCCTGCCCGACGTCTACGTCACCTGCGATGTCTGCAAGGGCAAGCGCTACAACCGCGAGACGCTCGACGTCGTGTTCAAGGGCAAGTCGATCGCCGACGTGCTCGACATGACGGTCGACGAGGCGACCGACTTCTTCAAGGCGGTGCCGCGCATCCGCAACGTGCTGGAAACGCTGCAGCAGGTGGGCCTCGGCTACATCCATGTCGGCCAGCAGGCGACCACGCTCTCGGGCGGCGAGGCGCAGCGCGTCAAGCTCGCCAAGGAGCTCTCCAAGCGCGCCACCGGCCGCACGCTCTATATCCTCGACGAGCCGACCACCGGGCTGCATTTCCACGATGTCGCCAAGCTGCTCGAGGTGCTGCACGAGCTGGTCAAGGGCGGCAATACGGTCGTGGTGATCGAGCACAATCTCGAAGTCATCAAGACCGCCGACTGGATCATCGACCTCGGCCCCGAAGGCGGCGACGGCGGCGGCGAGATCGTCGCGGCCGGCACGCCCGAGCAGGTCGTGAAGGAGAAGCGCAGCTATACCGGCGCGTTTCTGAAGCCGGTGCTGGCGCGGAGGGGGGTGGAGCGGAAGAAGGGGATGCAGGCGGCGGAGTGAAGGTTTTATGATTAGTAAAGATGGCGGCGCCATGCTCTTTGCCCTTTGGAATTATATGGAATTTATTTCAACATAGGCTACGGCCAATCTGTGACACCCAACGAAGAGGGGTATGGCTGTTGGGTTCATTAGATGTTATCCGCCGCAAGGACATGGCGAAACTGAAACCAGGCGATTTGGTCTTCACACAACGACTAAACTCAAACCTGTCTTGGGCGATGATATATTTTACGTCGTCGTCAATTGACCATGTAGGAGTTTATATGGCGATGAACAAGTCGTCCACATGACCCTGCCGTACCAAGTAGCATTCGCTTCGCAGCGTAGCGCAGGGCTGCCCGAGTTTTGATTATGCGGATGAACATGCAGCAGCTGGCCCGCTTCGCCTACGAGAACCAAAAGAAACTGAATAGGATTGACAAAGGTTCAACGCGCCGGAACGAATTCACCCAACTGGAGCTAACCGTAGGTGTCCCTTTATACAATTCACGGGAAATATTGGCATCGGTTTCGTTTCAAGGCTATGGATTGAGTTCTTTGCTACGACCATTTTATTTGGGACTTTCGCCTGGTTTATATTCGGGTATTTAATAGTGTTTATCTTTCCGTTGGCTTCGTTTTTCGCTCTAGATAATCTTCATTATGCGCAATCCGATTAACATTGGAGAGGGCGTTCTCTCGAAATCATGAGCCACCCAGATATTGGCTTCAGATCATTTTGTAAGGCTGGAGGGTTGATGTTCAGCAGAATTGGTCCGCTCGCCGTCGGAGAGTTCGGAATCCTTCCCCTTGAGGCGCTTATGAGCTTCGCTCGACAAGGAACCGATGACGGCACCAACAACGAGTTTCAGGAAGCTCGTGAGTTCTTCAGAGACTTTATTGAAGGCTGGGATGTCGAAGAAGTGACCATCAGGCTGAATATCGCAACCCCGATCAGAATGACAATAAATAGGTACAGAAACGCCCTGACCACCCACGGAAGATCGGTGAAAACGCTAATCGAGATACGCCTTTTAGTCTTCGTTTTCTTTTCTTCGTACATGTCGATTCCGATTTTATTCGACTATTCTAGGATCGCGACCTCCAAAGGCATACTATTGTGGCGTTTGAAGTGCGACGACCCCGCCGCCAACAATTCCTATCGCAAACCCAGCTAATTCAAAAGTGCGCTCGGAAAATCCGCTTTGAAACAGATCAAACGCAATGAGAATCAGTCCATATATTAAATACACAGTCACGACCGTGTACATTACTATTTCTCTGCTTGATCGTTTGAAAGCCAAAAAGCTTAAAACAGAGCGCCTCCTACTGCCACAACTCCCCAATGACCTCGGGGATCAGCAGCAGCCAAACGATATGAAATACCCCATCTAGGAACGGTATCCATGATGAGCCACCACCTGCGCGTAGCATTCCAAGCTTCGTAAAAAATAGATACACAACAACTGCAAGCCCGCCAACGAACACTCCGGGAATTACGAGCAGAATCGCTAATGCGATTGCGAGCGGCGTCGTTCTGCTGGGTCCTGAGCTGATAGGTGGAGCGCTCATTTTATCTTCCCTGCTACGAGCACACGGCGAAAGCAGCGGGCCGAGGATATTCGTCGACCGCTTGTGTGCAGCTTTAGGTATCGTATCCGAAGCCGAAAGCGATGCAATCTGGAGTTTGCTTCGCGAGCCGTCATTGGCATGTGCACGGCGTCGCACGCCGCTTCCCCACCCTAGGAGATCGCGCCGCAGTCGAGTGCAATACACGCTCGTGCAGCGCGCTCACGGGTTACTTGTCCCGTCCCAACCGCTCCACCTCCTCCATCGTCCGCCCTTCCCGCGCCCGGTACACCGGCAGCGACCAGCCGTAGTGCAGCGCGAGCGCGCGGATGACGAAGCACGCGCGAAGCCGCCCACGCGGCGATCGCGCTGCCAATGCCAAGCGCAAGCAGCCCGACGAACACCGCCGCGCCCGCGAGCGCGGCCGTGACGTAAATCTCCCGCCGCAGGATCAGCGGGCTTTCGCCGCCTAAAATATCGCGCATCACGCCGCCGAAGGTGCCCGTCACCACGCCCATCGCGATTGCGATGAAGGCGCTCGCGCCGGCCGTCAGCGCGCGATCCGCGCCGACCACGCAGAACAGCGCGAGCCCCGCAGCGTCGAGCCAGAGCAGCACGCGGTAGCGCGACTCCGGGATGTGCGCGAGGAAGAAGGTCGCGGCCGATACGCCGGCGCAGATCGCGAGATAGACCGGCTCGCGCACCCAGAACACCGGCAGCGCTGCCCAGCATCAGGTCGCGCAGCGTGCCGCCGCCCATGCCGGTGACGCAGCCGAGCAGCATGAAGCCGAAAATATCCATGCGCTTGCGCGAGGCGACAAGCGCGCCGGTCACGGCGAACACCGCCACGCCGAACCAGTCGATCGCGGTCAGGAAGGTCCCCAGCATGGTGATGCCTCTTCCGTCATGCCCGGCCTTGTGCCGGGCATCCACGCCTTGCTTGCAAGAAAGGAAGACGTGGATGGCCGGGTCAAGCCCGGCCATGACGAGTGAGGGATTGAACGTTCGCCGCGCCGCTTGAGACTAACGGGAGGCGCAATCGCGCTCCGGAGTCCCCATGCCGTCCCGCCGCCTTGTCCTCACCGCGCTCCTCTCCCTCGCCTGCTCTCCCCTCGCCGCCCAAAGCTCCGATCCGGCCGGCATCGTCAAATCGATCTACGCCAAAGGCGACCCCTCCGAGGCCGCGGTCTCGCTGCAGATGCGCGCCGCCGCGCGGCCCGCGCTCTCCAGGACGCTCGCCGCGCTGTGGAAGAAATCCGATGACGGCACGCCCGACGAGGACGAGCCGGTGCCGGGCTTCGATGTCGCCAGCAATTCGCAGGGCATGGAGGTGTCGTCCGCCGCCGTGAAGGTCGAGCGGCAGGATGCGGCGCGCGCGACCGTGGCGGCGACGCTGAAGTCCGACGAGCCGTTTCATCGCAACGACCCGCGCGAGAACGTCGTGCGCTACGATTTCATCCGCGAGAACGGACGCTGGGCGATCGACGACGTGCGCACCTTCATCAAGCCGAAGGCATGGTCGCTGAAGGCGGCGCTGAGCGAGAGCTTGAAGCAGCCGTAGGTGGGTTTGCGCCACGGTCGCGTAACCCGCCAGCGATGCGTCCCCACGGCGGGTTGCGGCGCTGCACGCCTAACCCACCCCACGCTCTCGCGCTTTCTGTCCCCTCTCCCGCTTGCGGGAGAGGGTGGCGAGCCGCCGAAGGCGGTGAGCCGGGAGAGGGATTTCGATGATGCAAGCGCCCCTCTCCCGCCTCGGTCGCTTCGCTTCCTCGGCACCCTCTCCCCGCTTCGCGGGGCGAGGGGAAAGAACGCCACGGCGTGATGCCCGGCCATGACGCGACTATACCAGCGCCGCCGCCCCTTGACATAAATTCCTATAGGACTTATATCCCTCCCACCTCGTCCGCCGAGGGGCGCCCTCATGAGGCGTCGTGAGGGCGGGACGAACCGGACGGGACGGCTGGAGATACGGCCGCTCCCCCCGGTGGCCGGTGGAGCGGTTCTCCATCGTGCTGGTGCGGCGCCCGCGCGCGTGGTTCGCAGCCACGCTCCCGGGCGGCGTCGGGGCTCCGCCCGGAGGCACTACGGCCTCCCGCCAGGAGCTGGCTGACGTGGATGTTGGGTCCTTCGCCGCTGCGGACGCTCGCCCCTGGAATGGGGCAGATACCGGGGCCCGGTCCCAAAGGGGATTAAAAGCAAGGAGCACCCCGACATCCGCGACAAGCGCGGCCCGCCGCCGAAGAACGCGCGTTCCGGCCCGATGATCGGAGGGGATGCGCGGAAGACGCCGCAATGGAGCGCCGGAAGGCGCGGCGTCCCGAAAGGGACGCAACCCGAACGACTGGATGCGCCAACCGGCGCTCCATCCCCCTCGTCTGTTCGAGGGGACCGAAACCGAATGAGGCGCGGCCCGCGCGCCAAGACAAGCGGGCGATGGCGCTTGTCTGCTATAGGGACCGCATGACAGCGACCGAACATGACACGCAGGGCGGCGGTGCCGCACAGCCCATCGCGGCCGATGCGGCCGATTGCCCGCATTGCGCCAAGCCGGCCGCTTTTTGCGTCTGCGATCTCGTCACGCCGTTCGACAACCGTGTCGAATTCGTGATCCTGCAGCATCCGCAGGAGCAGGATCGCCTGCTCGGCTCGGCGCGGCTCGCGGCGCTGCATTTTGCGAACGCGATGTTCAGGATCGGCCTGTCGTGGCCGTCACTCTCCAAGCTGGTCGGCCACGAGGCTGATCCGAAGCGCTGGGCGATCCTCTATCTCGGCTCGCTCAAGGCGGAGGCGCTGGCGCCCGGCCGCGACATCGTGGTGGTGACGGCCAAGGGCGAGGCGCTGCCGGATCAGGAGCGCGCGCTTGCCGGCGTCCAGGGCGTCATCCTGCTCGACGGCTCCTGGAGCCAGGCCAAGGCGATGTGGTGGCGCAACGCCTGGATGCTCAAGTGCCGCCGCGTGCTGCTCGCGCGCGAGCGCCCCTCGCGCTACGGCAAGCTGCGGCGCGAGCCGCGCCGCGACGGGCTCTCCACCATTGAGGCCGCCGCCATGCTGATGGCGCGGCTGGAGCACGAGCCGAAGATCGAGGCGGTGTTGAACACCAGCTTTGCCAAGATGCTGGAGCGCTATCGCGCGGCGCAGGGGCGAAAGCGCGCCGACTGATTGCGCCATGCGGGGCGCGGCGCTAGAGTCCGCGCCGTGCCGATTGATCGGGGGCACGCCATGAAACAAGCGCTGCTGTTGCTGCTACTCATCGCCACGCCCGCGCTGGCGCAAAGCGATAAATCTCCGCCGCCGGCCGATTTCAAGCCGCTGATCGCGCCGGTGCTGCCGCCGCTGGTGCTGCCGCCGAATTCCTACATCTCTCCCGGATCGATCACCAACGAGCCGGCATCGCCCTATTCGTCGAGCCCCGGCTATGACGCGGCGCGCTCGGGTCCCGCGCCGGGCCTGCGCCTCACCATCCCGAACTCGCTGAGCGGCCGCGCCAAATCGACCACCGCCCACTGGTACGGCGGGCCGCAATCTGTATCCTGACGCGCAACGGGACGCAGTGCCCGAACAACAACGCAATCGGGAGGAACGCATGACGCAATTCAAGCTTTCACGCCGCGCGCTGCTCGCGAGTGGCGCCGGCATGGCCGGCATCCTGGCGACCGGCCGCGCCCCGGCCATCGCGCAGACCCAGCCAAAGAAACTCGTATTCGCGCATATCAATGCGGCCCCGGAATCCGCCGCCGTCGCTTTCGAGTGGATGGCGAAGGAAGTGAACGCGCGCTCCAAGGGCGCGCTCGACATGCAGTTCTTCGGCAAGACGCTGATCCCGCAAGAACTGGAGATCATGAACGCCGTGAAGTCCGGCTCGATCGCGATCGGCAGCCCCTCGGGTGCCGCCGCGACCGTGTTCCCCGAGATGGGCGCCCTGCTCGTCCCTTATCTGGTGAAGGATTATGCGTCCGCTTACGCGATGTTCAACGGCCGCATCGGCGACAAGCTCGACAAGGAATTCCAGGACAAATACAAGCTCAAAATCCTGTGCTTCTTCGATTTCGGCTTCCGCCATTTCTGGACCAGCAAGAAACCGATCGTCGAGCCGAAGGACCTGCGCGGGCAGAAAATCCGTGTGCAGCAGGCCAAGGTGTTCGGCGACACCATCAACGGGCTTGGCGGCAATGCGGTGCCGATGGGTTGGGGCGAGGTCATCACCGCGGCGAAGTCCGGCGTAATCGACGGCGGCGATCTGCCGATCGTCAACATGAAGGCGCTGAAGGTTTACGAGGTGTCGAAATACGCCTCGATGACCTACCACAATTACGGCCCGACCAACGTGGTGATGAATCTCGAAATCTGGAACGGCCTCTCCGACGAGCACAAGAAGCTGATGCTCGATGTCTCGCGCGAGGCGCAGACCAAGATCCGCGAGGCGACCGAGTTGGTCGACAACTTTGCAAAGGCGAAGTCCGAGCTTGAGCCGCTCGGCATGATGGTGGTCGAGGCCAAGGTCGATGAATTCCGCAAGGTGGCGCAGCAGAAGATCTGGCCGGCCTACAAGAGCCAATACGGCGCGCTGTGGGACGAGATCGAGGGCTTCAAGGTTTAGATCGCAGCGCTCGCCGTACTTATCGACGGTCATCCCGGAAGCCGCGAAGCGGCTATCCGGGACCGATAGCCACCGGCCTTGGACGTTTTGTGATCATGGATCCCGGCTCGCGCTTCGCTTGGCCGGGATGACGGTAACTTCGGATGTCACGCATTCCGCGCCTTCTCACGATCCTCCCGAAGTTCACCGTCACGGCGCTGATCATCCTCGCGATGATCAACCTGCTGATTGGCGTGGTTCTGCGCTATTTCGTCGGCGCGATCACCGACTGGCTTCGACGTCGATCCGGTGCCTTTCACCTGGGTCGAGGAAGTGGGCGAGATGGCGCTGGCGTGGCTCACGCTGATCGGTGCTGCGGTCGGCATCCGGGCGCGGTCGCATTTTACGCTGCACGTATTCACGCACCGGCTGCGCGCCGGCGACGCAACTGTTCATCCATCGCCTTAATCACATGCTGATCGCGGGCTTCGGCGTGCTGACGGCATGGTACGGTTACAAGCTCTGCATCCTCAACGTCACGACGCACACACCTGGCCTCGAGCTCAATCTCGCCTGGCTATACGCATCCGCCGTCATCGGCGGCGCACTGATCACGCTCTACGCCATATCGATGATCGTCGCACCGCCGCCCGAGGGCGGCGCGTTGCACTGACCGGAACTGATATCGCGCATGATGCTCCTTGCCGTTCTGGCCATCTTCGTCGTTCTCATCCTCATTTCGATGCCGATCGTGTTCGCGCTCGGCGTCGCGGGCGTCGCCGGCCTGTGGATCGGCGGCTATCCGATGCAGCAACTCGCCTCGGCGCTGGTCTCCGGCTCGCAGAGCTGGGTGCTGCTCGCGATTCCGGCATTCGTGTTCGCCGGCAACCTGATGGAGCGCTGCGGCATGAGCCACGCGCTGGTCGAACTCGCGCGCGCGATGATCGGCTGGGTCCGCGGCGGGCTCGGCATGTCGGTGATCGTAGTCGCCTATTTCTTCTCCGATATCTGCGGATCGAAAATGGCGGAAGTCTCCGCGCTCGGTTCTTCGCTGATGCCGCCGCTCACGCGCGCCGGCTATGACCGGCGCGACTCCGCATCGCTGATCGCCGCCGGCACCGCGATGGGGATGCTGGTGCCGCCCGCTATCTTCATGATCGTGATCTCGCAGGTGACCAATACGTCCGCGGTCGCGCTGTTCGTGGCGGGCTTCGTGCCGGCGCTGGTGATCATGTTCTGCCTGATGGCGGTGGTCTACATCCGCGCGCGCCAGCAAAACTGGCCGGTCGATACGCGCCCGAGCCTGCGCCGCCTCGGCCACGCGGCGTTGCATGCCGCCGTTCCGCTGGTCGTGCCGTTCGTCATTCTCGGCGGCTTTGTGTTCGGCATCATCACGGCGACCGAGGCTGGCGCGGTGGTGGCGGCCTACGCGGTCGCAGCCGCGAAGCTCTACTATCGCAACGTCTCGTGGCGCGACATGGCGGTCATCGCCTACGACAGCGCGATCCTGACCGCCGCGGTCGTGTTCCTGCTCGCGGTCGCATCGGTCTATCAGTACCTCATGGGCGTCAGCGGCGTGCCGCAACTGCTCGCCGAAATCCTCGGTCCCTTGAAGGCACACCCGTGGGCGTTCCTGCTCGGGACGGCGTTGATCACCTGCCTGTTCGGCATGGTGCTGGAAGGCCTGCCGGCCGCCGTGGTGCTGATCCCGGTGGTCTTCCCGATCTCCGAGGCGATGGGCATCAACTCGATCCACTTCGACATCGTTCAGACCGCGGCCGTTGGGATCGGGCTATTTCTACCACCGATGGGTGTCGGACTGCTGATGGCGCTGCGCTTTGCCGACCTTACGGTTGGCCAACACTTCCGCACCTACATCCCCTACATGCTGGCGCTTTTCGCGGGCCTGATCCTGATCATCTGCATTCCCGAGATCAGTCTCACATTGCCCCGGCTCGCCGGGCTTGATTAGATAACGTCCGACCTTGCCGGGTCGCGGGATTCTCGGAAATGGCTGAAACCGGTTGTTGGCGTGATCGGAAACGCGCATCGCGTCGAAAACCGCTTCACAACGCAGATGGTCGGCGAGCGAAATTTGCGCGCGATCGCCGACGTCATCGGCGCGCTGCCGCTGATGTTCGCCGGCACGCCCGAGATCACGGATATCGACTCGCTGCTCGGCACCGTCGACGGAATTCTGCTCACCGGCGCGCGTGCCAATGTGCACCCCACGCGCTTCGGGGTCGAGCCAAACCCGAAGCACGAGCCCTATGACAGCGATCGCGACGCACTGGCGCTCGCGCTGGTCGAGACCTGCGTCTCGCGCGCTGTGCCGCTGTTCGGCATCTGCCGCGGCTTTCAGGAGATCGCCGTTGCCTTCGGCAGCACGCTGCATCCGGAAATCCGCGAGTTGCCCGGCCGCATGAACCACCGCATGCCGCGGCTCGAAAATGGCGAAATCCATCCCGATCCGCTCGTCATCTTCGCGGACCGGCACGATGTGGCGCTCACGCGGGACGGAACGTTCGCGACGCTGCTTGGGCAGCGAAACGATCCGCGTGAACTCGCTGCACGGCCAAGGCATCGACCAGCCCGGAAAACGCATCGTGATCGAGGGCGTGGCCGAGGATGGGACCATCGAAGCCATTCGCGTCGCTGACGCTCCCGGCTTTGCCCTCGGCGTGCAGTGGCACGCCGAATACGACCCGCAGAAGCAATCCGGTAAACCGCAAGCTGTTCGAGGCGTTCGGAAGCGCGCTTCACAAGCGCAATCGCGCCGGCTAGCGGCGCGCTATCCGCGCAGGAATTGCAGCAGTAACCGACTGACGTCGTCCGGCCGTTCCTGTTGGACCCAGTGTCCCGCGCCTTCGATCAGATGTGCGCCCCGCCATTGAGGACAGACATCCGCCGTCTGCATGCGTTCGAAAACACCGGGAAACTGATAAACGCCCCAGTCGCTTTTACCTGCGATGAAGCAGGCCGGCACGTCGATCGTAAGGCCCGCGAATATCTCAAGTTCGGCGCGCTGCTTTGCGCTGTCCGTGCAGCGATACCATTGCAAGCCGCCCTGAAAGCCGGTGCGCCCGAACTCGATTGCGTAAACCGATAACTCGTCCTCGGTCAGCCATTCGCACGCCGCGATCTCGGCGGCTGTTGGCATGTTCTCGGCGACCGTTTCGGCCATCCCCTTGGCGAGATCCATCACGTAGTAGGTCGGGAGCTTCGCGAGTTCGCTCGCCGTAAATGCCGCGAGCGGGCGCGGCTTGTTCTCTTTCCAGTCGGCGCTCTTGAAATGGTAGTAGCCGCGCAGAAACGCGGACAGGCCTTGAGGCGCACGCCACATGTTCTCGTTGGCCTCCCGCGTCTGGTAGTAGCGTTGGTAGTGTTTGCGCGGTCGCTTGAGGGCTGCAAGATCGTCGAAGATCGCACCGCGCGACGGGCTGGACCGGGGATCCTGATACGCCGACGCGGAAGGCAGGGACGGTGGGCCGCCATAAGGCGCACTCATCAACGCGACCGCGCGGAAGATATCGGGCCGGATCAGCGCACAATTCGCCGCGACCGGCGAACCGAAATCATGTCCGACAACCGCAGCGACCGAGGAATAACCGAGCGCCGAGACGAGCCCCATGACATCGCGAACCAGGTTCAGAATGCGGAAAGACGCGAGGTCGCCATCATAGTCGGCGTCCCATCCCGTCGTGCGGCCGTAACCGCGTTGATCCGGCGCGACCACATGAAAACCCGCCGCCGCGAGCGGCAGCATGATCTTGCGCCAGCTATACGCGAGCTCTGGAAAGCCATGTAGCAGAAGGATGCAGGGACGGTCTTTTGTCTCGAACCCGGCTTCGAGCACATGCATCGATAGCCCGTTGATATTGTCGACGATGCGCGAACGAATGCCGGGTGGGAGAAAACCGTCCGGGTAGGGAGCCGAAGCCGTACTCATCCAGCAGGCGCGGATTGCGCCGCATACTCTTTGTCCTTTGCCTCGGCGCGTTGCGCCGCCGGGCGCGCGGCAATCCGCCCGGCGTAAGCGGTGAACTCGGGCCGCTCCGGGATCATCTTGAACATCATGCCCCAGCGGATGTGCGAGCCGATCACCACGTCGGCGGCGGTGAACTGCTCGCCCATGAGGTACGGGCCTTTCGCGACCGCCTTTGCAACAACATCCATCGTGGTGTCGAAATCGCCGTAGCCAAGCATGGCGCGCCTCGCCTCCTCCTTGCGCGGCGCCGCGCGGTCGATCACCGCGGGCTCGATGCAGGACGGCCCGAAGAACAGCCATTTGAGATAGACGCCGCGTTGTGGCGCGCCGACAGGCACATTGAGTTTCGCGGCCGGAAATTCGTCAGCCAGATAGGTGCAGATCGCCGCGACCTCAGTGACGGCCACATCGTTGTGCTTGAGCGCCGGGACCTTGCCCATCGGATTGATGGCCAGATAGTCGGCCTTGAGGTTTTCGCCTTTCGCGAAGCTGATAAGGCGAACCTCATAGGGCTCGCCAACCTCTTCCAGCATCCACAGTACGATGGACGAGCGCGAGGGAGAGCCGTGATAGAGCATCAGCATGTGGTACTCCGTGTCCTGGCGGACGGTGTCTGCGGCGGAAGTCAACACGGCGCGTGGTGCACTGCAAACGATTTATCCTCTCGACAGTTTCGATCTGCCGTGATTCAAACAACAGGTTGGGTTTCGACGGGGGTCGAATCGTTTCGCGCACGGCGTACCCCTGCTTGCGTCATCATTCTGCTGAGCACCTCGCCGGGGCGGCGAAGGAAGGGCACATGATGGAACGCATCCTCGTCGTCGATGACGAGCAGCCGGTGCGGGAAACCGTACGGCTTCTGCTCAAGCGCGAAGGCTTTCGTGTTGTGGCGGCCGAAGGCGGCCTGGCCGCGCTCGAAGCGATCGAAGTGTTCACCTTCGATATGGTCATCGTCGACGTCGTGATGCCCGGCATGGACGGAATTGAAACCATCAAAATACTGCGCCGTGACGCCGCCGAGGTCCCGATCATCGTCATGTCGGGGCACGGCTCGCTCGTACCGGCCGAGACCGATTACTTTCGGGCTGCGATGGAACTTGGGGCGACCTGCTGCCTGCAAAAGCCGTTCACGCGGGAACAGCTGCTCGATGCCATCGCGTTCTGCCGTGCGGGCAAAAGCAAGACGCTGGTGGCGTAGTCCTAGCTCCTTCTGCCCAGCACCCATCCGGCGACAAACAGCACGATCCCGAGCACGCCGGCCGCGATTCCGTGCTTCATGCGCGGCCGCAACAGCCCCGCCTCGTATCCCGGCATGAAAGAAGGCAGCGCATCTGCTGGAACGAGCAAGTAGGTCGCCGCGATGGCAATCAGCAACGCACCCAAGATGTAGGCAACAATTTTCATCGATGGTGTCCTTGCGAAATGTCTGCGCTTCGGGCGGCAGGCTTCGCCCAAGTCCAATCCGATTCCGCCCCCGCGCGCCAGCCGTGGCGTTGCACCTCTGGCATCGCCATATCGCACGGATGGCAGGAGCAGCAACCGTGTCCGGCTTCCGACAGAATAAAGATCGCAATCGTTTCGAATTCGATGCTGAGGGCGGCACCGCCCTCGCCTTCTACCGGATCAACGACGGCATCATGACGATCACACACACTGAGGTACCGCTATCACTGCGCGGGCGCGGCATCGGCTCGCAGATGGTACGCAGCGTCCTCGCGGATGTGCGCGCGCAAGGATTGAGGGTAGTACCGCGCTGCCCGTTCGTCACCGACTACATCGAGCGCAATCCGGAGTTCGCCGACCTGCTGGCATAGGGGAGGTCGCGACATCGTGAGGACATTGTCGGCGATTTGAGCTATAGTTCGCTTCAAAGCGGGTCGCGTGAGTGACCGGCACATTTGGGGGATGCCTGTCGCCTTGCCGACCGCGCACAGCGGAAGGAGGAACGAATGGCATATTCTCATGTGATCGCCGGGGAAGGCTTCCATCAGGCCCGCCCGCAAATCCGCAAGATCGGACTGTCTGACCTGAAGGACGCGCTTGCACGCGGCCTCGACGATTTCCGCGCGATGCCGAGTCACGCGGTTTTTCTTTGCCTGATCTATCCGGTGGTCGGCTTCATGCTGGCGCGCTGGGTTTTGGGTGCCAACGTACTGCCGCTTCTGTTTCCGCTCGCGGCGGGCTTCGCGCTGCTCGGCCCACTTGCGGCGCTCGGACTCTACGAGATGAGCCGGCGACGCGAACAGGGCCTCGATGTGTCCTGGCACCATGCGCTCGACGTATTCCGCTCGCCTTCGCTCGGCGCAATCATCGCGCTCGGCCTCCTGCTGGTCGCGATCTTCCTGACCTGGCTTGCGGTCGCGCAGTCGATCTATGTCGCGACGTTCGGTTATGCGCCGGCGGCCTCGATGCCCGACTTCGCCCGGCAGGTCGCCACCTCGCCGGAAGGCTGGACATTGGCGATCGTCGGCAACGCCGTCGGATTTCTGTTCGCCGTTTTGGTGCTGACGCTCACCGTCGTGTCGTTCCCGCTGCTGCTCGACCGCGATGTCGGCGTAGCGGTCGCGGTACTGACCTCGGCACGCGCCGTGATGGCGAACCCGGTCACGATGGCATGTTGGGGATTCATTGTGGCGGCGCTGCTGCTGGTCGGCTCGATTCCATTCTTCTTCGGACTTGCCGTTGTCGTGCCAATTCTGGGGCACGCGACCTGGCACCTCTATCGCAAGGTGATCGAGCCGGACCTCAGCGACCGGCCGCGCTTCCACGAACCGACTCGCCGCGAGCATCGCTACGCGGCGGATTTCCCGGCGGCATTGTTCCCGACGCGCAGGCAATCTTAACGGCGCGTGGCAGAGTGCATAAAATGCGCTAGCCTCCAGTCCAGATTCACGGACTGGAGGCTCTGATGGCAGCAAGGCGCGGACTATCGGCGGAAATGTCCAGCATCCTGCTGGCGCTTGCTGCTGCTGTTATCAGCTTCGTGTTCTTCAAATACTTCCCGGAATACGCGCCGGACCAGAACCAGAACTGGATACGCGGGCTGCCCGGCTGGCTCGCGCTCGGCTACATCACGATCCAGCTCTGGATGCTGCTCGATTCCGCACTGCGCATCCGTCCGACCAGCATCATCGACGCCGTGGTGGCGATCGCGCCGGTGGTGAGCGGCATCGTGTGTGCCGTGCTGTGGATGGTCGGCTACCTGCACCTGTCGCTGTTCCAGCTCAATGCGCTGGCCATGCTTATGACGACCGGCTTTGTCGAGTTCGTCAGCACACTATGGGTCCGCAATGTCGTGCTGCAGCGGGGCGTCTCGGTGCTGCCCGGCACCACCGTCTGAGATCTCGCACGGCAGCGTCACGGCCTGCGGCCATTCGAAGCCCGCCACGCTCTCGTAGCCGACGACCCGCAGGATCCCGCGCGCCGGACACATCTCGGTCGCGACGCGCGTGAACGGATTGAGGACGGGCGGTACGACCCAATCGAAACCGTTGCCGAAGGGCGCCGCCCATGCGGCAAGGGCGGCACGGCGAATCTTGCTGTTGCCCCCGACGTCGGTGGTGAGCGCGGTGAACAGTTGTTGACCACCGACACGCGCTTCCCACAACGGGCGCGGAACCAGCCAGTCGTTGGCGGCGGAGGTTTCCGCCGTTCGCGTGAGGAAGCTGTTTTCCGTGCGCTCGATTACGCAACGCTCACCCGTCACGCAGCCCGCCAGCGTGTAGATCACTGGCCGCGCGATCGGTGTCGTTTCAAGAAGCCTACGCGCCTCCGCATAGGTGGGCGCAGTCTCGAAGACCTGGCGCAGCAACTGATTGGCCGGAATGCGCCGCACCGACCAGGTCGAGACCGCGTTCGCAGCCATGTCAAAGACGCGGAGGCGCGGATGACTGGTACGCCGCCGCAGCGGCGCCTGGTTGACGGCCGCGGCGAAACGGCCTGGCGCCATTGCGGTCAACACGCCGACGAACCCCGGCCACGTCACGTTATAAAAATCGCCGGCCGCGCCGCGCATGATCGCGACCTCGACATGGCGGCCGAGGCCCGGAAACGGCCAGTCGAGCGTGCGCACGAGCCATGGCACATCGTCGTCGCATGCAAGCGCCGTGCAGGCCCATTCATAGGCGCCGTTGAGAAACCAGATGCCCGGAAGGTTCAGGGCATTCGCGATCGCGCCGATCTCCGCGACATAGGGCGAACCTGATCGCATCAGCCAGCGCCGCGTGATCCGATCGAACATCGGCACCAGATGGCGGGATTTGGGTGGAAACCATGCCGAGGCAATCGTCGCGTAGCGCACGGGCGCGCTCGGCAGCCTCGACGGCGTGGCGCAGTGGCCCGCCATCGCGAACGTCGCGCACCGGAATGACCGAACGCCGGACAGCGGGCACCATCGTGTCAGCCCGGCGGGCGCTCCATACCGCGCGTTTTGAGCACGCTCTCGGCCGCGGACCCGGTCAGCAGCTTGATCATGGCATGAGCGCCGTCCGGCTGTTTCGACGCGGCGCCGAGAGCGACGGCGTATGTCGTGTAGTTCTGAATGTCGGCAGGCAGCGGTCCCACAAGTTTCACGCCCTTAACGGGCAGTATCTCGCTGATCTGGTGGATACCGATCTCGGCTTCGCCGTTGGCAATGAGCTCGGCGACGTAGCCACCTTTTTTCAACTTCGCCTTGGGCTTGACCGTATCGGCGATGCCTAGCCGCTCGAGCAAGCCCTCGACATAGATGCCGCTCGATCCGCCCGAAGCCGGATCGATGTAGGCAACCGACTTTGCAGTGATGAGCGTCTGCTTGAACGCGTCCACGCTGGCGATGTCGGGCAAAGGCGCGCCATCCTTGACGACAACGCCGACCCCAACGCGCGCAATATTGACGCTGCTGTCCGCAGCGATCCTGCCCTTCTTGGAAAGATCGTTGATGACACCGGGGGGAGCCACGACGAGATCGAACGCCTCGCCGCCCTCGATGCGCTTGGCAAGACCGCCCGCCGTATCGTTATCCACGACCGCCTTGTGTCCGGTCTCCTTCTCGAAGGCGGGTATGAGCTCGGTCACCACAGCCTTCATGGCACCGGCCGTGAGAATTTTGACCTCGGCGGCGCTCGCCCGAAGACTGATCAGCATCAGCAGGAAAGCGATTATGGCTCGAAAGGTCGGAGGACTCATACGGGCAATGTACCCCAAGACACGGCCGCGCGGCATGCCGCATCCGTAGCAGTCCGGATGGCTGAAAATGTGGGATTTTTACCCAATCTGAACCTATTGCGTCGCAATATAGACTAACGAATTGACAAGCCTCCCGGCACTGGCGAGGCAGAAACCTACCAAGGAGCTATGCAATGGTCATTTCCACCCTTTTGCGTTCATTCGCCCAATGGCGCCGATATCGTAGCGCCGTACGCGAACTATCGGCCCTGGACGACAGAATTCTGAGCGATATCGGCCTCAATCGTTCATTGATCCGCCAGGCGGCACGCTTCGGCCACCGTCAGTAAGCGCAAGGTATGCACTAGGCGGATAGCTGCACCGCAACATGAACTGATATCGCGCTGCGGAATCCGAACTATATCTCCGCCGAGGCCGACCTGCGGCCGACGAATCTGAAAGGAATGCCTCCATGCTGATTTCCCGCTTTATCCGACTGCTTCAGGCGTGGTGGCGCTACAATGAGAGCGTGCGGAACTTGCACGCCTCAATGACCGCGAGCTTGCCGACATTGGCATTTCGCGCTCCGAGATCGACGCATTGCCTGGCACAACGCGCGCGCGGCGTGACGCCATCGCAGCGAATACGAAAACGCCCGCCGCACCAGCGGGCGTTTTCTATTGCGGAGAACGATCACGCGCGATCAGCTCTCTCCTTCCACTTCTCAAGCTTCATGATGTCCGGATACTCGCCGTTATTGTGCGTCCAGCCGTCGATCAGCCCATTTCTGACCGTTTCCCTGCTCCCGCATGACCGCCGCTCGTGTGAGGCAGGCCTGCCGATCCCGCCGCGCGATTCCGGCGACTCGATCTCGTGGTGGCGCAGGAGCCCCATCTCGGCGATCACCGCAGTACGCCGATCGTGTTCGTGGTCTTGTCGAGGCAATCGAACTGCGAGGGATCGCCCGCATGGCCAATCCCCGCGCGCGCCTTCGCGTTCACGGTGCCGGCTTCCCACGCGACGCGCTTGTCGAACCACGCCATGGTGGCCGCAAGTGCGCGGCGCTCGTCGATCGCGTCCTCGGCGGTAGCGAAGAAATGGCGAATTTGCGCGCGATCGACCGGCCGCAGCAGGATCGGCGTGCTGATAGGCGCAGCCAAAGCCGTGACACACGATCGGCCGCGAAGCCTGCGGCACAGGCAGGGACAGGCACTCCAGCGTCTTGGCGATGCCAAAATCGAGGTCGATTGCAGCCGGCGGTCCCAGCTGCAAAAAAGCAGCGTCAGCGCAGCCAATCCTGCCCGCACGGATGAATGCCTGCGTTCTCCCGCGCCCGCCCCCGCGGCCCCGGATTCGTTGGGTTGACAGGGAAGACTGTTTTAAATGACCAACTTGCGAATGCAACCGGTCCACGTCATCGGCGGCGGCCTTGGCGGGCTGCGAGGCCGCATGGCAGATCGCGGCGCGCGGCGTACCGGTCGTGCTGCACGAGATGCGGCCGGTTCGCACAACCGCCGCGCACAAGACAGATGGCCTCGCCGAACTGGTCTGCTCCAACTCGTTCCGCTCCGACGACCGCGAGACCAACGCGGTCGGGCTGCTGCACGAGGAGATGCGCCGGCTCGGCTCGCTGATCATGCGCTGCGGCGATGCCAATCAGGTGCCGGCCGGCGGCGCGCTCGCGGTCGACCGCGACGGCTTCTCGCCGGCGGTGACCGCCGCGCTCGAGGCCCATCCGCTCATCAACGATCGCGCGGGAGGAAATCGCGCTGCCGCCCACGGACTGGGACTCCGTTATCATTGCGACCGGCCCCCTCACCTCGCCGGCGCTCGCCGATGCCGTGCGCGGCCATGACCGGCGAGGACTCGCTTGCGTTCTTCGATGCGATTGCGCCGATCGTTCACCGCGACTCCATCGACATGTCGGTCACCTGGTTCCAGTCGCGTTACGACAAGGCCGGTCCCGGCGGTTCCGGCGCCGACTACATCAACTGCCCGATAACGCGCGAGCAATACGAGGCCTTCGTCGATGCCCTGCTCGCGGGTGAGAAAACCGTCGTTCCACGAGTGGGAATCGAGCACGCCCTATTTCGACGGCTGCCTGCCGGTTGAAGTGATGGCCGAGCGCGGGCGTGAAACGCTGCGCCACGGGCCGATGAAGCCGTTCGGACTGACCAATCCGCATCAGCCCGACGTCAAGGCCTATGCGGTCGTGCAGCTTCGCCAGGACAACAAGCTCGGCACGCTGTTCAACATGGTCGGCTTCCAGACCAAATTGAAACACGGCGAACAGGTGCGAATCTTCCGCACCATTCCGGGGCTTGAGAGCGCCGAATTCGCGCGTCTCGGCGGCGTACACCGCAACACGTTCCTGAATTCGCCGAAACTGCTCGACGGCACGCTGCGGCTGAACGCGGCGCCACGTCTGCGTTTTGCCGGCCAGATCACGGGTTGCGAAGGCTACGTGGAATCCGCCGCCATCGGACTGCTTGCAGGGCGCTTTGCGGCCGCGGAACGACTTGGAGAGGCCGTGGCTGCGCCGCCTCCGACCACCGCGCATGGCGCGCTGCTCGGCCACATCACCGGCGGCCATGTCGAGACGATCGATGCCGGCCCGCGTTCGTTTCAGCCGATGAACGTCAACTTCGGCCTGTTTCCGCCGCTAGCGCGCGCGCTCGACCCGCGGCGAGGATGGCGAACGGCTGCGAGGTCCGGCCAAGACCCTCGCAAAGAAACGCGCGATCAGTCAGCGTGCACTTGCCGAGCTCGACCGCTGGATTGCAGGCGACGCCTTCCCCGCCGCTGCCGAGTGATCGCGGCGGATCGTCTCACGTTCTGATTTCGGCCGGAGTGTCGGGTATCGGATTGAGTGGCTGGCGCACCGCGTCGCGCCGCGAGGTAACACCATGCCGCAGCATACACCGCTCGTCTCCACCATTGTGGTCGGCCTCGTGCTCGCCTTCGCGTTCGGCGTCGTCGCGCATCGGCTCAAGGCCTCGCCGCTGGTCGGCTACCTTCTTGCCGGCGTCGTTATCGGTCCGTTCACGCCGGGCTTCGTCGCCGATCAGAGCATCGCCAATGAGCTCGCCGAAATCGGCATCATCCTGCTGATGTTCGGCGTCGGCTTGCAGTTCTCGATCCACGAACTGCTCTCGGTCCGCGCCATCGCGGTTCCCGGTGCGACTCTCGCAGATCGTGGTCGCGACCCCGCTCGGCACGGCGCTCGCGTGGCTGCTCGGCTGGACTGTCGGTGCAGGACTGGTGTTCGGCGTCGCCTTGTCGGTCGCCAGCACCGTTGTGGTGCTGCGCTCGCTGCAGGAGCGGCGCCTGCTCGATACCGAGCGCGGCCACATCGCGGTCGGCTGGCTGGTGGTCGAAGATCTCGCGATGGTGCTGGTGCTGGTGTTCCTGCCGGCGCTGGCCGACCTCGCGAAGGGTGCCGCGGTCGAATGGAAGGCGCGTTGCGCTCCCGCTTGCGATCACGCTCGCCAAGTTCGCTGCCTTCGTGGTGCTGATGTGGCTGGTCGGTCGCCGCGTGATTCCCGTGGCTGCTGCATTACGTCGCGCATACCGGCTCGCGCGAGCTGTTCCGCCTCGCCGTGCTGGCGATCGCGCTCGGGGTCGCCTACGGGGCCGCGACGCTTGTTCGACGTGTCGTTCGCGCTCGGCGCGTTCTTCGCCGGCATGATCCTGAGCGAATCCGCGCTGAGCCAGCGCGCCGCGCAGGAAACACTGCCGCTGCGCGATGCGTTCGCGGTGCTGTTCTTCGTCTCCGTCGGCATGCTGTTCAATCCGTCGGTGATCCTGAGCCATCCGATCGCGCTGGTCGCGACGCTCATCATCATCACGGTCGGCAAATCGGCCATCGCCTATCTGGTGATGCGCCTGTCCCGCCACCCGAAATCGTCCGCACTCATGATCGCGGCGAGCCGCGCGCAGATCGGCGAATTCTCCTTCATCCTTGCGGGGCTGGGCGTCGCGCTCGGAGTGCTGCCGCCGCTCGGGCGCGATCTCGTACTTGCGGCGGCGCTGATCTCGATCCTGTTGACGCCGTTCCTGTTCGTCGGCGCCGACTGGATCTACGCGCATCAGGAACCGCCGAAGAAAGCACGCCGAAGCGCCCGCGACGCCCGAGCCGGAGCGGCCGACCCAGAACCTGTCCGATCACGACTCTCACCGATCATGTGGTGCTGGTCGGCTACGGGCGCGTCGGCAGCGTTGTCGGCGCGGCGCTGAAGGCAGCCAAGGTACCGCTGTTCGTGATCGAGAGCGATGACGACCTCGTCGAGGACTTGCGCCGGCGAGGCATCGAAGCGCGGTCGCGGCAACGCGGCCGATCCAGAGCTCGCGCGCGCGGCGAACTACCCAGCGGCACGCTGCCTGCTGGTCGCAGATCCCCGACGGTTTCGAAGGCGGACAAATCGTCGAGCAGGCGCACAGGATCAATGCGGCTCTGCCGATCATCGCACGCTCGCATTCGGAGGAAGAGACCGGCCACCTAATGCGCCACGGCGCAACCAAAGTGATCATGGGCGAGCAATTGATCGCGCACGCAAATGATCGTCGACGCCGAAGCCGCAATCAGCCCCGCATCGTCCGCGACCAGCGCCGCGCCGTCCGCCACAGCACCCACTGGCGCCGCCACTGCGGAACCTCAACAGCCGACCTGAACGGGTCGTAATCGGGCCGCTCCATGAGCGACAGATAGCCGGGCACAAGTGCGGCCGGCAAAAAGGCTGGCATCGCGGGACCGGCATCGCGGCGCGTTCCTGCTCAAACACCTCGAAGCGCTGGCGCGCGATCTTGCGCGGCATATCGAGGCCATCCGGCCAGATCGGACGTTCGTGCGCCCGGCGAAAATAGTCTCGGCCGTGGTCGCGCCGCCGGCGAGGAACATCAGCGGGATGAACAGCTGGCGCCGCGATGCGTGCAACGCGAAGGCACGCAGCAGCGCCGTGATGCCGTAGGCAACCCCTGCCCGCTCCGCGACATCGCCGGCAACTCCCCCACAGATCGTCGCGGCGCGATTCAAAAATCGTCGTCGACGTCGTCGCCCAAATAGCCCAGAAGCGCGTCGAACGTCCGGCATCGGATCGTCATAGAGATCGAACGCATGCGCCTCGATCAGGTCAAGCAAGCGCGATACCGGCAGATGCGAAGCGCGCGATCGTCTCGAGTCAGCGCAGCCGCTACCGGATTTGCCGCCGCCTCGCCGATCCGCTCGCCATTGAGCACGTCGCGCCACCATTGCAGACGGATCTCGCCCGGCATCGGTTCGCGCGCGAGGTCGCGCACCGCGCGATCTCGATGCCGAATGCATAAAGCGCGAACAGCGACCCGCGTTTCTCCGCGGCGCAAACAGCGTGGCGAGAAAGCGGTCCTTGTCGGCGGCGCGAACCAGGCCTCGCAATGGCGATAGGAACGTCGTCCATTCACGCCAAGTTAGCCGTAGCGCGCCGCTTCAGTCCACCGCGATCAGCGCGGCGCCGACGCGGCGGCGCTTCGTCGAACAGGATGTTGTAGGTGCGCACCGCCGGCCCGGTCGGCATCACGTCGACGCCGATGCGCGCATCGCGAAAGCGCCAGCGCAGCGCCTCCGGCATGGCCACGGCTGCGCGCCGTGCCGAGCATGAACAGCTCGATCTCCTGCTGCGGAAAACACACGTCAAAGCGCTCTCTGCGTCGATCTCGTCCGGCTTGCGTCACCGGCCACGCCCAGATGCCGGACGGCAGGCACAGGATCGAGCCGCGATGCGACATGTCGGCGAACCGGAAGCCGCCCTTGCCGTAGGCCTCGATCGCGGCCGGCTGCGGAAGGTGCGGATCGTCCTGGCCATCGGCGCATGATCTTGCTCGAAAACCGGTTCCCACTTTTCGGGATCATGCGCCTCAGGCGTTGCGGGCCGAAAGCGGATGTTCGTGCTGACCTGCTCGGCGTCTCGACCGCTTCTTGCCGCCCGGTGCCGACGCCGAGATAGATCAGGATCGGCGAGGCGATGAACACCGACGTATAGGTGCCGACCAGCACGACGCCGAACATCATGGTGGTGACGAAGCCGTGGATCGCGTGCCCGCCGAACAGGAACAGCGCGAGCAGCGCGAGCGTGACGGTCAAATGCGTGATGATCGAGCGCGACAGCGTCGAGTTGATCGAGATGTTGAGCAGATCCGTCATCGGCAGCTTCTTGTAGCGCCGCAGCATCTCGCGGATACGATCGTAGATGACCACCGTATCGTTGAGCGAGTAGCCGAGAATCGTCAGCAGCGCCGCGATCGAGGTCAGGTCGAAGTCGATCTGCATCAGCGACATGAAGCCGAGCGTCAGCACCAGATCGTGCACGTTCGCGATCATGGCGCCGAGGGCGAACTGCCATTCGAAGCGGAACCAGAGATAGATCAGGATCGACAGGATCGCCACGATGATGCCGATCGTGCCGTAGGACAGCAGCTCGCTCGACACGCGCGGGCCGACCACCTCGATGCGGCGATACTCGACATCCGAACCCGAGCGCGCCCTTGACCTTGTCGACCGCGGCGGCCTGCGCGCCGCTCGCCGCCGGGCTGCTGCGCGACGCGGATCAGCACGTTGTCGGGACCGCCGAAGGATTGCAGCTGCACGTCGCCGAGATTGAGCGCGGTCAGCGTCGTGCGCATCTTGGCGAGATCGGCGGCGCCGTTCTTCGTTTGCAATTCGATCAGCGTGCCGCCGACGAAATCGATGCCGAGATTGAGGCCCGGATGGAAGAACAGCACGATCGCGACGATCGACAGCAGCGCCGAAATCGGAAAGCTGATGCGCCGAAAGCGCATGAAATCGAACTTGCGTATCGTCCGGGACGATCCGCAGCAGCGGAATGGTGGGGTGAAATGCGCATCTAGCTCACGAAATCTGGAGGCGCTGCGGCCGGTGCCCAGCGCACCCACCACGACACGATGAGGCGTGTCAGCGTGAAGGCGGTGAACACGGTCGTGATGATGCCGACGCCGAGCGTCACCGCAAAGCCACGCACCGGGCCGGTGCCGATGAAGAACAACACGGCGGCGGCGATGAAGGTCGTGATGTTGCTGTCGAGAATGGTCGCCAGCGCGCGCGTAAATCCCGCGTCGATCGCCGCGATCGCGGTGCGCCCACCGCGCACCTCCTCGCGGATACGCTCGTAGATCAGCACGTTGGAGTCGACCGCGATGCCGATGGTCAGCACGATGCCGATGATGCCGGGAAGCGTCAGTGTCGCGTTGATCAGCGAGAGCACCCCGAAGATCATCGCAACGTTGATCGCAACCGCGATGTTGGCGATCACGCCGAACTTGCCGTAGGTCACCAGCATGAACACCACGACCATCAGGGCGCCGAAATAGGAAGCGAGCTGACCCTTTTGGATCGAGTCCTGTCCGAGACCGGCGCCGACCACGCGCTGCTCGATCACGGTGAGCGGCGCTGGCAGTGCGCCTGCGCGCAACAGGATCGCGAGATCGTTGGCGCCCTGCACGGTGAAACTGCCGGAGATCTGCCCGGATCCGCCGAGGATCGGCTCGCGGATCACCGGCGCGGAGATCACCTCGTTGTCGAGGACGATCGCGAACGGGCGATTGACGTTCTCCTGCGTGGCTTGTGCGAAGCGGCGCGCGCCGTTGATGTTGAACTTGAACGAGACGATCGGCTCGCTGCTGCGCTGGTCGAAACCCGGCTGCGCGTCGGTCAGGTCTTCTCCCGACACCATGACGCGCTTCTCGATCAGATAACCCGGCTTGCCGTCTTTCTGCGGCCCGTAGAGCAGTTCGTCCTCCGGCGGCACCTGGCCTTGCAATGCCTGCTGCACGTTGTTGGTCGTATCGACCATGCGGAAGGTGAGCTTCGCGGTCTTGCCGAGGATCTGCAGCAGCCGCGCCGGATCGCTGAGGCCCGGCACCTGCACCAGGATACGGTCGATGCCCTGGCGCTGGATCAGCGGCTCGACGGTGCCGAGTTCGTTGACGCGCCGCTCGACGATCTGGATCGATTGCTCGACCGCCTGCCGGATGCGCTCGGTGATGGCGGGCTGCGTGATGGTGAGCTGGATCAGGCGGTTTCCCGCATCCACAACGTCGAGCGAGCGCTGTCCGGTCGCGCTCAGCAGGCCGCCTAGCGGCTGTGCCAGTTCGCGCAGCTTGGAGAGCGCCGTATCGAAGTTGCTCTCTTCGCGAATTCGTACCTCGACCGTAAGACCGCGCACGACCAGACCGGTGTAGCCGACCCGATTCTCGCGCAGCACGCGGCGCACATCGTCGCGCAATTGTTCGGCCTTCTCCTTGCGCACGTAGTTGGCGTCGACCTCGAGCAGGATGTGCGAGCCGCCCTGCAGGTCGAGCCCAAGAACGACGTGCCGCTGTGCCCAGCCGGGCAGCTCTGCGGATGGTCGCGTCGCTGAAGAAGTTGGGCACCGCGAACAGGCACACGATAAAGGCCGTCAGCAGCGTCCCTAGCGCCTTCCACTTCGAAAAATAGAGCATTCAGCTCGCTCCGGCGCGCCCCGCGATCAGCTCTTGGTCTCGTCGTCCTTGATCGGCTCGCCCTTGGCGCGCACGTCGGATACCATCGAACGCATCTGCCGCACCCGCACGCCGTCGGCGATCTCGATCTCGACCTGGTCGTCGTCGATGACCTTGATCACCCGGCCGATCAGTCCGCCGGATGTAATCACCGTGTCGCCCTTGCGCACGTTTTTTACCATTTCGGCATGCTGCTTCACCCGCTTCTGCTGCGGGCGCAGGATCAGGAAGTACATGATCACGAAAATAAGGACGAACGGCAGCAGCGACGTAAGCATGTCGGTGTTGCCGCCCCCGAAAAGGGAGCCCTGCGCGTAGGCCGGCGAAATCAGCATAAGTTCCTCTGCGGATGACGGGGGTGGCGTGGGCCCTGCCGGGTCCGGTCGTCGGCCCAAATATCGGGCCGGCCGTCAAAATCGCGCGGACTATAGCGGCGGACGCCCCAATTGCAACGGCGCGGGGAAACCGTCGCAGGGGGCGCGTGAGGCCCCATTCGAGGCGCCTTCTTGCGGGCTCAAAGCGGCCATGCGCTAAGGCTCCCGCCAGCCAATCCGGAACCCCGATGGATGGACGCCAAGACCCCCGCGTCAGAGGACCTCGCCGAAACGTTGCGGCGCATCGCCGAGGCGCTGGAACGCCTCAGCCCGCGCGTGCCGGCCGCTCCCGACCTCGGCGCGGCCGACGCCTTCGTGTGGCATCCGGACGGCCGCCGCCTCATGCCCGTTCCCAAGGTCAACCGGGTCGAGATGGACCTGCTGCGCGGAATCGACCGCGTGCGCGACGTGTTGATGGACAATACCGAGCGCTTCGCCAAAGGCCTGCCGGCGAACAATGCCCTGCTCTGGGGCGCGCGCGGCATGGGCAAATCATCGCTGGTCAAGGCCTGCCACGCGGCAATCAACGCGTCGAGCGGCGCCAAGCCCGGCGCGGGGATGCTCAAGCTGATCGAGATCCACCGCGAGGACATCGAGAGCCTGCCCGACCTGATGACGCTGACTGCGCGGCATGCCGCAGCGCTTGATCATCTTCTGCGACGACCTGTCGTTCGATCAGGACGACACGACCTACAAGTCGCTCAAGGCGGTGCTGGAAGGCGGCATCGAGGGGCGTCCCGACAACGTCATCTTCTATGCGACCTCAAACCGCCGCCACCTGATGCCGCGCGAGATGATGGAGAACGAGCGCTCCACCGCGATCAATCCAGGCGAGGCGGTCGAGGAGAAAGTCTCCCTGTCGGACCGCTTCGGCCTGTGGCTCGGTTTCCACCGCTGCAGCCAGGACGAATTCTTGGAGATGGTGCGCGGCTATGTCCACCACCACGGCATCAAGGTCGACGCCGAGACGCTGCGTTCCGAAGCGCTCGAATGGGCGACGACGCGCGGTTCGCGTTCGGGGCGCGTCGCCTGGCAGTATGTGCAAGACCTCGCGGGGCGGCTCGGTGTCCCGTTAGAGGAACCGGCCGCCCCGCGCTGATCAGGCCTTGGAGGTCAATCGCAGGTCCGATCGAAAAGAATATCCCGCTGCCCACTTTTCCGGGCCGGCGCCTCAGCCACCCGAAAGATATTGCGTCGGATCGACCGGCGTCGCGCCCTTGCGGACTTCGAAATGCAGTTGCGGGCTGCTGACGTTCCCGGTCGCGCCGGCCTTGCCGATGACCTGGCCTCGCTTCACCGCCTCGCCCTTTTTCACGTTGAGTTCGCTGGCGTGCGCATAGGCGGTGACGAAGCCGTTTGAATGGCGCACCAGCACGAGATTGCCGTAGCCCTTCAGTTCGCTGCCCGCATACGCGACGACGCCATCCTCGGCCGCCTTGATCGGCGTGCCCTGCGGCACCGTGATGTTGATGCCGTCGTTCTGGCCGCCACTCTGTTTCGCGCCGAAGCCCTCGCTGATGCGGCCATGCACCGGCCAGCGGAAGCTGGTGGACGCGGAGCCGGCCGTGCCGGTGGACTTCGGTTCGGGCAGCGGGTCGGCAGCGGGCGTGACCATGTGGGCGCCGGCCACGGGTGCGTTTTGCGCGACCTTCTGCACCGGAGCCGCGGGCGCGGCCGCGATGGGCGGCAGCAGCCTGCGCTGGTGCAGGAGCGCGCTCCTGTTTGGCGGCAACGCGCGGCGCGGGTTGCTGAACCGGTGCCGCGGCCTGCGGAGCGGCTGCGACTCGCGGCTGCGCGGCGCCGCCCGGAATGACGATGCGATCGCCGATCTTCACGCGATGATCGAGGCCGACATTGTTCGCGCGCGCGATCGCGCCGGGCGAAAGATTGTATTTCCGCGCGAGCGAGAAGATCGTCTCGCCGGGCGCAACGACATGAGAGCCGGCCTGCTGCGGCTGCGCAGCCGCCATCGGCGCGGGCGCCGCGTGCGTAGGAGCCGGAACCGGGCCGGCGACGCGGGTTGCGGGCGCCGACACCTGCGGCGCCGCACTCATCTGATGCTGCACGCGCGGGATCACGAGGCGCTGGCCGGGCTGCACCTGCGCGGCACTGCTCAGATTGTTCGCCTGCAGGATCGTGGCGGCCGGAACGCCATGGCGCTGCGCGATCGTGTGCAGCGTTTCGCCTTGCGCAACGACGATCGGCGTGCCGCCATCCCAGCTCCACGCCTGCGCGGGCGGCGGCTGGATCTGCGCGGCGGGCTGGCGCGGCTGCACCGAACCGGTGACCTCCTGGCGCGCGGGCTGCTGATAGGCGCCGATGCCGGCACTGCCGCCATAGGACGGCGTGGAGGCGACAGGCTGCGCGGCTGGCGCGGGCGGCGGAAGCGCGGACGTCTCGACCCTGTGCGAGGGCGCAGGCTGGGTGCGCACCGAACCGGTCACCTCATTCGAGCCGGCGCTGGAATTTGCGGCCTGCGGCTGATTGGCCCACGGGCTCTCGCCGAAACGCGACGTATCGTTGCTACAGGCGGCGAGCCCGGCGGCAAGCGCCGCCATCAGGGCAAAACAGGACACGGCGCGCGAGCGCGACGGCTCGACATGGGCGAACATGGATCACTCACTCGGTACGCAACAGGACCGGAGTGAGTAAACACCGCGCCAGTAAATAGAGCTTTAAGCCTAACGGCGCGGCAACCCTAATAAGTTTCGCCAACAAATCCTTACAGTTCGCGCGCCTGCCCCGGCAGCAGCGGCACGAACCGCACCCCGATCAGGTCCTCCGCGCGACGCCTCCCCACCTGCTTCGTCAGTTTGACGATGCGCTGCGGCCCGTCGTGCGACCCAGCGGCAGCATCATGACACCCCCTTCGGCAAGTTCGTCCACCAGCGCCTGCGGAATCGTCTCGGCCGCCGCGGTCACGATGATCCGGTCATAGGGCGCGTGCGCCGGGCAGGCCATCGAGTCCGTCCCCGACGACCACCGTGACGTTGCCGTAGCCAAGCTTTTCCAACGCCGTGCGGGCGCCTTCGGCCAAGCGTGCTGGTAGCGCTCCACCGTGAAGACCTGACCCGCCAGTTGCGACAGCACCGCCGCCTGGTACCCCGAGCCGGTGCCGACCTCGAGCACGCGATGGTCGCGCTTCACGTCGAGCTGCTCGGTCATGTAGGCGACCACGTAGGGCTGGCTGATGGTCTGCCCGCAGGCGATCGGCATCGCGTGATCCGCATACGCCGTCTCGGCGAATTCCGGCAGCACGAACTCCTCGCGCGGCACGGCATCCATCGCGCGCAACGTCGCCGGGTCGCTGATGCCGCGGCGGCGCAGCGACAACAGAAATTCCATGCGCTCGACCTTTTCGTCGCGCGGCATCGACGCGGCTGCGATTTTCTCCTCGCGCGGCATGCCGGGTTCGATCTTTCGTTCGGCCGGCATCGGCTGCGCGTCGCGGCGCCAGGGCAGCCAGCTGCGGCGGCCGGGGTCATTTGAAGACGGACGCCAGCCGCGCCGCGAACGGCTCGTCGGTCAGGTCGAGGCGCAGCGCGCGTGACCGAGATGCGCTTGGCCGCCATCGCGGAGAGGTCCGTTCCGTCGCGCGGCTTCGGCCGCTCCTTGCGGGCGAAGGCGAGCCAGTAATACGGATTGCCGCGCCCGTCATGGCGGGGATCGATGCGCAGCAGGTCCTGATCGCGCTTGCCCTGCGTCGTGATGGCGATGCCCTTCACGGCGTCCGGCGCGCAATCGGGAAAGTTGACGTTCACCAGCACGCCCTCGGGCATGCCTTCTTTCAGCACCTTGCGGATCACGTCCGGCCCGTGACGCAGCGCCGTATCCCAGAACGGATTCTGCCGCGTGTCCGAGGCCGTAGCCCTGGCTCAGCGCGAACGACTGCACGCCGAGCGTGGTCCCCTCCATCGCGCCCGCGATGGTGCCCGAATACGTGACGTCCTCGGCGACGTTCTGTCCGCGATTGACGCCGGACAGCAACAGATCGGGCGGATTGTCCTCCATGATGTGGCGGATGCCCATGATGACGCAATCGGTCGGCGTGCCCTTCACGGCGAAATGCTTCGGCGCGACCTCGCGCAGGCGCAGGGGATCGTTGAGCGAGAGCGAATGCGACACGCCGGACTGGTCGCTTTCGGGCGCGACGATCCACACGTCGTCGGAGAGTTCGCGCGCGATGTCCTCGCAAACGGTGAGGCCCGGCGCGTGAATGCCGTCGTCGTTGGTGATGAGGATGCGCATTATTGCTTTCTTGCCATTCGTTCGTCTGTTGATCCGTCACCCTGAGGTGCGCGTAGCGCCTCGAAGGGCGACGGCCACGGCCTTCCATCCTTCGAGGGTCGCCGCAAGCGCGGGCTGCACCTCAGGATGACGGCCGTTCAATCACCTTCTTCCCGCCCATATAACCCTGCAGCACGTCCGGCACCGCGATCGATCCGCCCTCCTGCTGATACGTCTCCATCACGGCGATCAGCGCGCGGCCGACCGCCGCGCCGGAGCCATTGAGCGTGTGCACGAACGCCGGCTGCGGTTCTCCTTGGCGCGATAGCGCGCATCCATGCGGCGCGCCTGGAAGTCGCCGCAGTTCGAGCAGGACGAAATCTCGCGATACATCCCCTGCCCCGGCAGCCACACCTCGATGTCGTAGGTTTTCTGCGACGCAAAGCCCATGTCGCCGGTGCACAGCGTCACCACGCGATAATGCAGGCCGAGCCGGCGCAGCACTTCCTCGGCGCAGGTCAACATGCGCTCGTGCTCGTTCTTGGACTCCTCCGGCGTCGTGATCGACACCAGCTCGACCTTGTTGAACTGGTGCTGGCGGATCATGCCGCGCGTGTCGCGTCCCGCCGCGCCCGCCTCGGCGCGGAAGCACGGCGTATAGGCGGTGCAGTCGCAGCGGGAGCTCGTCTTCGTCGCACGATGGATTCGCGGACGAGGTTGGTGAGCGGGACTTCGGCGGTCGGGATGAGACCAGAGGCGCTGTCTCACGCGAACATCACGCGCGACAGATCTCGGCCGCTGCCGAGCAACTCGTCCGTCTTGATTGCGCAGAACTGGTCGTCCTCGAACTTGGGCAGCTGCGCCGTGCCGTACATCACCTCGTCGCGCACCAGCAGCGGCGGCGCGATCTCGTGTAGCCATGTTCGCTGGTGTGCACGTCGACGCATGAACTGGCCGAGCGCGCGCTCCATGCGCGCGAGCCCGCTTTTCAGCACGACGAAGCGCGCGCCTGACAATTTCGCGGCCGTCTCGAAGTCCATGAAGCCGAGCTCTTCGCCGAGTTCGAAGTGCTGCTTCGGCGCGAACGCATAGTTGCGCTTGGCGCCGAAGTGATGGTGCTCGACGTTGTCGTGCTCGTCCTTGCCGTCGGCACTTCCGGCTCGGCAGCGGCAGGTTCGGGATCGCGGCGAGCGCGTCGATCAAGCTCCTCCGAGAGCTTCTTCTCCTCCGCCTCCAGCGCCGGCATCGCTCCTTCAGAGCATTGACCTCGGCCATCAGCGCGCGCCGCCGCCGCCTCGTCCTTGTTCTTCTTCGCGGCGCCGATCTCCTTGGAGGCCGCGTTGCGCCGCGCCTGCGCGGCTTCGGCTTTCTGGATCGCGGCGCGCCGCTGCTCGTCGAGCGCGATCAGTTTGGCGGACTCAGCCGCAAGCCCGCGCCGCGCAAGGCCGGGGTCGAAGTCGGCGGGGTTGTCGCGAATCCATTTGATGTCGTGCATGGCGGGTTCCTGAATCGCGCGCCGTTATACCGCTTTCAAGCGCGCCGCACGCTCCTCTTTCCCCTCTCCCACAAGCGGGAGAGGGGAAATCGCCTATGCCGCTCCTTCGCGCATCACTTCATAAGTTCTCATGAGTTAGCCAACGCTCCGCCGCCCGGTTTGGCCGCAGGCGCCGGGCATCGCCTTATGTGGGTCCCTCGAAACAGAGGGGAATGGAGCGCCGCATGGCGCACCGTCTCGTTCGCCCCTTGTGGGGCGGGTGCTCGGCGAGAGCGCCGCGCCTTGCGGCGCTCCATGGCGGCATCTTTCCGGTCCCGGGCCACGCTTTCCTCGGCATTCGCGCCGACGTCAGCCGGCTCCCGGCAGGAGGTCCGTAGTGACCTCCGGGTGGAGCCCCGGGTCGCCCGGGACCGGCATGCCTGCCGGGCGCGGGAACCGCATCCTGCCCCACCCAAGCGATGCCTCGCGAGAGCGCCCTTCGGCGAGCAGGACGATTGGGATATAAATCCTTGTAGGAATACTGTCAAGAGGCGGGATTGTCGTCGTCCCCGCGAAAGCGGGGACCCATAGCTTCGATACCGTCCGCATCGCTCCGCTCGTGGTTATGGATTCGCCGCGTTCGCGGGAATGACGGCGGAGGTTACCGGACAAGCCCGGCCATGACGGAGCGACATTCGGGCCCGCCCCTCTCCGCAGCCTTTGGCACGCTCGCGGCTGCGGCAGCTGCAGCGGCGGCCTTCGCGGCGGCTTCGGCGGCGGCCTTCTTCTCGACATAGGCGACCGACAAGATCGATCCCTCGAACAGGATCAGCAGCGGCCCGGCGAGCGAGAGCTGGCTGATCACGTCCGGCGGAGTGAGCACGGCCGCGATCACGAAAGCCGCACGATGAAGTAGCGCCGCTTCGATCGCAGCATCGCCGAGCTGATGATGCCGACGCGCCCGAGCAGCGTCAGGATCACGGGCAACTGGAACGCGACGCCGAACGAGAGCACCAGCCACATCATCAGGTCGAGATATTCGCCGACCTTGGGCAGCAGTTCGATCTTCGCCTGACCCGCGCCGCCAAGCTGCTGCATGCCGAGCGAGAAGCGCACGATCATCGGCATGACCATGACGTAGACGACCGCCGCGCCGAGCGAGAAGAAGATCGGCGTCGCGACGAGATAGGGCAGCGAACGCATTGCGCTCGTGGCGGTAAAGGCCGGGCGCGACGAACTTGTAGATTTGCGAGGCGATCGATCGGGAACGAGATGAAGGCCGCGCCGAACATCGCGAGCTTGAGCTTGGTCCAGAAGAATTCGAGCAGCGCGGTGTAGATGAAGCGCGTATTCTCCGAGCCCGCGATCCACTCGAACGGCCAGATCAGCATGTTGTAGATGTCGCCGGCAAAGAAGAAGCAGCACGAAGGTGACTAAGAAGGCGATGATCGCCTTGATCAGCCGCGAGCGCAGCTCGATCAGGTGATCCATCAGCGGGGCCTTGGTCGCCTCGATCTCCTTCTCGTCTTCTTCCGTCTTCATGCCGCCTTGCCTCCTTCAGGCGCGGCGCGCGGTTCGGGCGAAGCCGATGCGGCGGGCACCGGCGCGGCGGTTCGGGCGATGCGGGGGATTCGGGCGCAACCGGCGCGGTCGCGCCGGCGAGGAAGTCCTTGGTCTTCGACGGCGGCGGCAATTCGGGCATCGGCACCGTGATGTCGACCGAGGGCTCCGGCGCGACGGGTGCGGTCCCGAGCGCCACCGGATCGGCCGGCGCGGCGGCCGAGACGTCGGGTACAGGCACTCCCGCCTCGGTGGCTGTCGGAGCGGCCGGCGCAGTCGATGTGGTGCCGGTCGGGTCCTGGATCATCTTTTCCATTTCGGTCTTGATGTCGGTCGGGTCGAACGCGGACTTCAGCCCCGAGGTGGTTTCGTCGAACTGCTGCTTGAGGTCCGCCATCTCGGCTTCGCGCATCGCGTCCTGGAACTGGCCCTGAAACTCCGCCGCCATGCGGCGGATCTTGCCCATCCACTGGCCAACCTTGCGCAGCACGGCCGGCAGTTCCTTCGGCCCGATCACGAGAAGCGCGACCACGCCGATGATGACCAGCTTGCCCCAGGAGATATCGAACATCGGTCAGTGTTCCTCGCGCATGATGCTATCCGAAGACCGCCTCGCACATTTCGGGATCATGCGTCGCCAGAATTCCAAAGGGCGCCGAGCCTTGCGGCCAGCGCCCCTCTTGGTATCGAAAGCCGCTGCGCCGCAGGGGCAGCGATCAGGCGGTCGAACCTTCGACGCGGTTCTCCGTCTCGGCGCGCGTCTTCATCGGCGCGGCGGTGTCCTGTCGATGGTCTTGACCGGCGCTCCGGGCGCCGGGCTTGGCGTCGTCGTCCTCGGCCATGCCCTTCTTGAAGGCCTTGATGCCGCGCGCGACGTCGCCCATCAGCTCGGAGATTTTTCCCCGGCCGAACAGCAGCAGAACCACCGCGATGACGATGATCCAGTGCCAAATGCTTAAGGAACCCATGAGCCTAACTCCTCCAGGGGACGGGCTCGCCCGCCCCGTCATTTGCGCGAGAACCTAGGCCCGCGGGAGGCAAAAACAAGGACTTCGGGCTATTTGCGGGCGCGTCGAAAGCGCCCGCGCGGCGCGAAAATGCGCGGCGCTGCGGGCGTTTCGAGTTCCGCGGGCGTTAACCAGTCGCCGAACTCACTACTCTTCCGGCGCGGGCCGCGGCGCGAGACCCAGATCGAGATCGCCGGGTTCGAGCGGGTCTTCGTCCTCGCGCA
Source organism: uncultured Alphaproteobacteria bacterium (assembly GCA_963757565.1). GTDB lineage: Bacteria > Pseudomonadota > Alphaproteobacteria > Rhizobiales > Xanthobacteraceae > PALSA-894. The sequence continues at coordinate 1,467,257 of CAVWSB010000011.1, read as the reverse complement.
ACGTCGCGTCGTCGTTCGGGAGCGGCACCGAGAAGCCGCCAGGCAAGCGGCCATCGAGCAGGCCGGTCCCTTTCAGCTCGTCGAGCCCGGGCAGATCGCCGATCGCCTCAAGCCCGAAATGCGACAGGAAGGTTTCGGTGGTGCCGAAGGTGAGCGGCCGTCCCGGCGCCTTGCGCCGTCCGCGCGGGCGGATCCAGCCGGTCTCCATCAGCACGTCGAGCGTGCCTTTCGACACGGTGACGCCGCGGATGTCCTCGATCTCGGCGCGCGTCACCGGCTGGTGATAGGCGATGATCGCGAGCGTCTCGTTGGCGGCGCGCGAGAGCTTCTTCGGCTCGACCGAGTCGCGCGCGAGCAGCCAGGCCAGATCGTTGGCGGTGCGGAAGGTCCATTTGCCGGCGACACGCACGAGGTTGACGCCGCGCGGCGCGTATTCGGCCTGCAGGCGGCGCATCGCGGCGACGACGTCGACGCCCTCGGGCAACCGCGACTTGAGCGTCTTGTCGTCGAGCGGCTCGCCCGCCGCGAACAACAGCGCCTCGATCAGCCGCAATTCCTCCGGCCGCTCCTGCGGCGGTTGCTCCTCGTCGATCATCTCGTCCTCGACCAGTTCGTCGAGCGACTTCGCAACGCTCATGCCTACTCCCCCGTCACTGAACTGTCGGCGGCGCCGCAGCGCCGTCCTCGCTGTGCTTGCGCAAAAAGATCGGCCCGAACGCCGCGCCCTGATGCACGTCGATCGCACCCTCGCGCACCATTTCGAGAATCGACGCAAAGCTCGACGCCATTACGGTCGCGCGCATCGACGGCTCGACCAGATAGTCGAGGAGATATTGATCGAGCCGGCCCCAGTCGGCCGAGACGCCGACCATGCGCTCCAGCGCCTGTCGCGCTTCGGCGAGCGACCACACCGTGCGCGCCGCGAAGCGCACATGCGAGAGCGCCGACTTCTGGCGCTGCGCCGCATAGGCGGTGAGCAGATCGTAAAGCGTCGCGGTCCATTCCGGGCGCTTGATGTCGGCGATCGGTTCGGGCGCGCCGCGGCCGAACACGTCGCGGCCGAGCTGCGGGCGCGCGATCAGCGCGTCGGCGGCAACCCGAATCGCCTCGAGCCGGCGCAGCCGCAGCGCGAGCGCAGTCGCCATGTCCTCGGCGCTGGGCCCAAGCTCGCCCTCCTTCTCGGGCAGCAGCAGGCGCGATTTCAGGTACGCGAGCCAGGCCGCCATCACCAGATAGTCGGCGGCGAGTTCGAGCCGGATTTTCCGCGCCTCCTCGATGAAGGCGAGATACTGATCGGCCAGCGCCAGGATGGAGATTTTCGACAGGTCGACCTTCTGCTGACGCGCGAGCATCAGCAACAGGTCGAGCGGTCCCTCGAATCCCTCGACATCGACGATCAGCGCCTGCTCGTCGGTCGCAAGCTCGGGGGAAAGCGTATCGAAATTCTCTGCGCCACTCATGCGACGACACCCATAGCGGCAAACTCCGCGCGCGCCGCCGCAGAATCGAGCGGCGCGGGAGCGCGGCGCGCCGCGAGCGCCGCATCGGCGCGCCGCTGCGCGTCTCCCGCCAGCGGCGGACACGCGTCGACGACCTTGCGCCGCTCCTCGAACGTGCCGTTGCAATGCAGCACGACGTCGCAACCGGCCGCGAGCGAGGCGCGCGCGCGCTCCGCCAGCGTGCCCGAGAGGGCCTTCATCGAAATGTCGTCGCTCATCAGCAAGCCGTCGAACCCAATGTCGTGGCGAATCACTTCGCGCACCATTGTGACCGAAGTGGTGGCGGGCGCGACGGGGTCGATGGCGCTAAACACAACATGCGCCGTCATACCCAAAGGAAGTTTCGCCAGCGGACGGAACGCGGCGAAATCGGTTGACTCCAGCGTCGCGCGATCCGTGCTGACGACCGGCAGCGCGAGGTGGCTGTCCGCGGTCGCGCGGCCGTGCCCGGGCAAGTGCTTGAGCACCGGCAGCACGCCGCCCGCCATCAGCCCTTCGGCGACGGCACCTGCGATCGTCGCAACCTTGGCCGGCGTCGTTCCGTACGCGCGGTCGCCGATCACCGCGTCGGCCCCGCCGACCGGAACGTCCGCGAGGGGCAGGCAATCGACGTCGATGCCGACCGCGTGGAGATCGGCGGCGATCAGCCGTGCGCCAAGCCATGCCGCACGCAATCCCTCCTGCGGGTCGCGATCGTAGTGCGCGGCGTAAAATGCGCCCGGCGGATATTTCGGCCAGTGCGGCGGGCCGAGCCGCTGCACCCGCCCGCCCTCCTGATCGACGAGCACTGGCGCCGCGCGCCCGACAGCCTCGCGCATGCTCGCGATGAGCGCGCTCAATTGTGCAGGCGTGTCGACATTGCGCTTGAAGACGATGAAGCCCCACGGGTCGGCGTCGCGCAGAAAGTCGCGCTCCTGCGCGGTCAGCGACAGGCCGGCAACGTCGGTGATGAGGGCCTTGGCCATCGGCGCGGCTTATCTGCGCCGCGAAAACGGGTCAAGCAGCGTTCAGTTCTTCTGCACGATGCACTGCCCGCCCACGTCCTTGAGGCTGTTGCAGAAGGCGGTCGCCTGTTCGGCGGTTGAGAACGTGCCGACCTGGGCGCGGAAGAAGACCCCGCCCTTGTCGCCGAGATCCACGCGCCGGATGTTGGCGCTGCGGCTGCCGAGCACGGACGGATACTTCGACTGCAGCGCCTGATAGGAGGACTGCGCTTCGGCCTCGGTGCGTTGCGCCGAGACCTGCACCACGTAAGCACCGCTGACATTGGCCGGTGTGCGCGACGCGACGCGGCTGCGCGAGGGCGCGGAGTCTGGATCGGCAGCATTGGCGGCCGGCGCCTGCGGACGGGCAACGGGCGCGCGCGGGGCACCGGGCTCCAAGGGAGTGGAATTGTCCGCGATCGGCTCCTGCCGGATCACGACCGTCTTTACTTTCTTCGGCTCGTTCGCCGTGGTCGGCATCGGCGGAGACACCAGCGGTGCCATCGACTGTGCCGAGGGTTGCGGCGCGGTCACGCGGGGCGCGGGCGGCGCGATTGGCAGAGCGACAGGCTGCTCTTCGCGCGGCACGATCCGTTCCGTCGGTGCGGCAACACGATCCTGGAACGGCTTGCTCGTCGCGTCGGCGCTCGCCTGCGGCGCGGGTGCCGGAACGCTCTTCGGCGGCGTCGGGTCGGCCTTGATCACCGGTGGAGTTGCGGGTGCGCGACTCCCACTCGTGAAGGCGCGGTAGCCGAAAGCGCCTGCCGTCCCGAGGACGGCAAGGCCGACAACGGCCGCGACGGTGATCCCGAGCCCGCCCCGACGGCGCGGACCCATGACCCCTTCCTCGCCTTGCGGCGGCATGTGGCCGTCTTCCGCGTAATAGGCGTCGGCATCGTACTGGCCGGACGGCACGGCGACGCGATAGCGATCATCCGCCGAGCGGTCGTCTTCGTAATAGCGATCCTGCGGATCGTCGTAGCCCGCCTGATCAGGCGCGTAGCGATCCTGTTCGCCGTAGTAGTCGGGCGCGGGTTGCTGGCGGTAATCCGCCGCGTCGCCGTAAGTCGGCGCGCTGTAGGGCGGCGAGCGATCGCCCGGCACGTAGCCATGTCCGGGCGGCGAATAGTCCTGACGCGGCGGCACGTAGCCCTGCCGCGGCTGCGGGTAACCGCTTTCGTGGCGATCCGGTGCGGGCGTCGAGCGATCGAGCCATTCGGGAGCGGGCCGATCCGTGCGGCGTACGGTCTCGGACGACCGGCCCCGCTTGCCGAGTTCTGCGAACGGATCGCTCTGCCCGATGAGCCGCGCAAGTTCGGCCAGGGGATCGCTCGCGCCATCGCGCGACGAGCTAGCGCGGCCGCCATCACGCGCTGAACCGGAGGCGCGGTCGCCGGAGTATTCTGGTCGGTTGCGCCTGTCTTCGGCCATACTCATACTGCCACCGGTTCCCTCGACTATACTCGGTGAATACGGCGCCGGCCCATAGCCCCCGGGCAACCGGCGTTTCGTGGCACCAAGTGAGATTACCGCATCTCTTCAGGCGCCCCAACTCCCAGCAGTCCCAGGCCGGAAGCAAGAACGGTGGCAACACCTTGCACCAGTGCGAGGCGGGCCGCGGTCAGTGTTGAATCAGTCTGGATAATGAATCGTAAATGTGGCGAGTTTTTGCCTCCACGGGTCCAGTGGGCATGGAATTCGCTTGCCAATTCATAGAGATAAAAGGCAATCCTGTGGGGCTCGTGAGCTGATGCTGCGGCCTCTACGAGGCGGGGGTACTCGGCAATCTTCTTGATCAGTGCGACCTCGCCGGCATCCCCCAAAAGTTCGAGTTTGGCCTGCCCGAGGTATTCGGCGCGCTTTGCGTCATCCACAGGAAGTTCGGGCAGAATCTCGCGCGCGTTGCGAAAGATCGAGTGGGCGCGGGCGTGGCCGTACTGCACATAGAAGACCGGATTCTCGCGCGACTGCTCGATCACCTTGGCGAGATCGAAGTCCAGCACCGCGTCGTTCTTGCGATAAAGCATCATGAATCGGACGGCATCCTTGCCGACCTCATCCACGACTTCACGCAGGGTGACGAAGTCCCCCGAGCGCTTCGACATTTTGACGGGCTCGCCTGCGCGCAAGAGCCGCACGAGCTGAACGATCTTCACGTCGAGCGCCGCTTTGCCGCTGGTGATCGCCTTCACGGCCGCCTGCATGCGCTTGATGTAGCCGCCGTGGTCGGCGCCCCACACATCGATCATGTCGGCGAAGCCGCGATCGAACTTGGATTTGTGGTACGCGATGTCGGACGCGAAATAGGTGTAGCTGCCGTCCGACTTCATCAGCGGCCGGTCGACATCGTCGCCGAACGCGGTGGCGCGGAACAGGGTCTGCTCGCGATCCTCCCAATCTTCGACCGGCGCGCCCTTCGGCGGCGGCAAGCGCCCCTGAAAAATCTTCTCTTCATCCCGCAGCTGCTTGATCGTGGCGGCGACTTCATCGCGACCTTGGACCAGCGACCGCTCCGAGAAGAACACATCATGCCGGACGTTGAGCGCGGCGAGATCGTCGCGGATCATCGCCATCATCATGTCGATCGATTTGGCGCGCACCGGCGCGAGCCATTCGCTTTCCGGCCTGTCCTTCAGCGACGAGCCATATTCGGCGGCAAGCGCCTCGCCAACCGGCTTGAGATAATCTCCGGGATAGAGCCCTTCCGGAATCGCGATCGCCTCACCGAGTGCTTCGCGGTAGCGCAGGTACGCCGAGCGCGCGAGCACATCGACCTGCGCGCCCGCATCGTTGATGTAATACTCGCGCGTCACATCGTTGCCCGCGAAGTCGAGCAGGTTTGCAAGCGCATCGCCGAACACCGCCCCGCGGCAATGGCCGACGTGCATCGGTCCGGTCGGATTGGCCGACACGTATTCGACGTTGACCTTGTGGCCGCTCGCGCGGCCCTTGCCATAGTCCGGCCCGGCGTCGATCGCGGCACGCAACACATGCGCCCATACGTCGGGTTTGAGCGCGAGGTTGATGAAGCCCGGCCCGGCAACATCCACCTTCGCGATCAGATCGTCGGCGCGCAGTTTTTCCGCCAGCAGTTCGGCGAGCTCGCGCGGCTTCTTGCCCGCCTCCTTCGCCAGAACCATCGCGGCATTGGTCGCCATGTCGCCATGCGAAGCATCGCGCGGCGGCTCGACCACGACGCGCGCGGCGTCGAGCGGCGGCAGCGCGCCCTCCCCGGTCAGCGCCGCAAGAGCCGCATGGACGCGCGCAAGGACGGTCGCGAAAATGTTCGGATAGGAGTCTGACATCTCTGCTTCGCTGCTGATGCGAGCGGCGCTATCGCAACTTTCAACCTTTAAGTCAAAATGCCGCTAGGATTTGGCAAACATCCGTGCGTGCTCTGCAAATGCGTACCCGTCCGTCATGCCGGCGATGAAATCGCCGACGCGGCGCGCGCGCAGATCGGCGTCGGCCTCGAGCCCATGGGCCCATTCGGGCGGCAACTCGCGCGGCGAAACGAAATAGCGCGCGAACAGATCGCGCACCACGGTTTCGGCCTGCTCCATGACGCGCACCACATGCGGGTGGCGGTACATGTTGGTCCAGAGGAACTCCTTGATGGCGCGATCGGTCGAAGCCATCGTTGCCGAGAACCCGATGACGGGGCGGGCCGCAGCGCGGACCTCGTCCGATGAAGTGGGCGCGATCGCGCCAATGCGGCGAATGCTCTCGGCCACAACGTCCTCGATCAGTTTTCCGATCAGCCGGCGCACCAGTTCGTGCGTCAGCCGCGCTGGATCGATGCCGGGGTATTGGTCGCGCACCTCGCGAAGCAATCCGGTTAGCACCGGCAGCCCGTTGAGATCGGCGAGTTGAAACAGGCCGGCGCGCAGGCCGTCGTCGAGATCGTGCGCGTCGTAGGCGATGTCGTCGGCAATCGCGGCGACCTGCGCCTCCGCGCCGGCGAGGCTCCAGAGCGCCAGATCGTTGGTGGCGTTGTAGTCCACGATCCCGCGGGGCACGCCGTGATCGAGATACCTGCCGACCGGCGTGCCGTCGGTGTCCATCACCGGACCGTTGTGTTTGACGATGCCCTCCAGGGTTTCCCAGGTGAGGTTCAACCCGTCGAAGCCCGGATAGCGCCGCTCCGTGGCGGTGACGATGCGCAAGGTCTGGGCGTTGTGATCGAACCCGCCGAAATCCGCGAGGCAGGCATTGAGCGCGCGCTCGCCGGCATGACCGAACGGCGGATGGCCAAGATCGTGCGCCAGCGCGAGCGCCTCGGCGAGGTCCTCGTCGAGGCTGAGCGTGCGGGAAAGCGCGCGGGCGATCTGGGTCACTTCCAGCGTGTGGGTCAGGCGGGTTCGGTAGTGATCGCCCTCATGGAACACGAACACCTGGGTCTTGTGCTTGAGCCGGCGGAATGCGGTCGAATGGATGATGCGGTCCGCGTCGCGCCGGAACGGGCTGCGGGTCGCGCTCGGAGGCTCGGGATAGAACCGGCCCCGGCTGGACGCCGGGTCGGCCGCGTATGAGGCGCGTCTGGGCATCGCAATCCCGCAATTGACCGGAGCCGTCCGCGTACCTAACTATCCGAGTCGAGGACAATCATGGAAAACGTCACGATTTCGGAGAGCGCAGCCCGGCGGATTGGGGAAATCCTCCAATCCGAGCCGGCAGGCGCGATGCTGCGGGTCTCGGTCGAGGGCGGCGGTTGTTCGGGCTTCCAGTACAAGTTCGACATCGAGCGGGCGAAGGCCGAGGACGACCTGGTGCTGACGCGCGACGGCGCGGTGGTGCTGATCGACCCGGTGTCGGTCAACTACATGGCGGGCTCGCAGATCGACTTCGTCGACGATCTGATCGGGCAGTCGTTCAAGATCAACAATCCGCAGGCGACCGCCAGCTGCGGCTGCGGGACGAGCTTTTCGCTCTAGCGCGATCCGGCCGACCGCTCGCCGAGCAATTCGCCGACCATCGCGGTCCATTCCGCTTCAAGCGAAGCGGAGGCGACCGGCTTGCCCGCGCGGCGATACCAGTAGCCGGCGTTCGGCAGGTCGCCCTCGACGCGATGCAGATAGGCGTGCACCCACGCGGCCTCGCGGCCTTCGTCATCCTGCACGATCTTGTGGGCCCGCTCCCAGTCGCCCTTTGCCGCCCACCAGAGCCCTTCAAGCGGGCCGTTGAGGCCTGCGGGTGGCGTGGCGTCTGCGACGGACGCCGCGAATGCGGCGGCCGTCACCACCAGCGCTCCGCGACGAAGCTCCCCGCCGCATCCTCGATCCGCTGGCCGAGGGCGAACAGGGTTTCCTCATCGAACGGCTTGCCGATGAGTTGGAGCCCGAGCGGCAGCCCTTGCGCGTCCAGCCCGGCCGGCACAGCAATGCCCGGCAGGCCCGCCATGTTCACGGTCACGGTGAAAACGTCGTTCAGATACATTTCGACCGGGTCGGCGCCGCCCTTCTCGCCGATTCCGAACGCCGCGGACGGCGTGGCGGGCGTCAGCATGGCGTCGATGCCAGCCGCGAAGCATCGTTCAAAGTCGCGCTTGATCAGCGTGCGCACCTTCTGCGCACGGATGTAATAGGCGTCGTAATAGCCGGCCGAGAGCACATAGGTGCCGATCATCACGCGCCGGCGAACTTCCGCACCGAACCCCTGCGCGCGCGTTTCCGCGTACATGGCGGTGATGTCGCGGCCTGGCACGCGCAGGCCGTAGCGCACGCCGTCATAGCGCGCGAGGTTCGATGACGCCTCGGCCGGCGCCACGATGTAATAGGCCGGCAGCGCGTATTTCGTGTGCGGCAGCGATACGTCGACCATCTCGGCGCCCGCGTCCTTCAGCCACGCGATGCCCTGCTGCCAGAGCGTCTCGATCTCGCCCGGCATGCCGTCGAGCCGGTATTCCTTCGGGATGCCGATGCGCATGCCTCTGACCGAGCGGTCCAGCGCCGCCTCGTAATCCGGCACCGGCAGATCGACCGAGGTCGTGTCCTTCGCATCGTGGCCCGCCATCGAGCGCATCAGCAGCGCGGCGTCGCGCACCGTGCGGGCGATCGGGCCGGCCTGATCGAGCGACGATGCAAACGCCACGATCCCCCAGCGCGAGCAGCGTCCGTAGGTCGGCTTCAGCCCCACCGTGCCGGTGAACGCGGCCGGCTGCCGGATCGAGCCGCCGGTGTCAGTCGCAGTCGCGCCGAGGCACAGGTGCGCGGCGACCGCTGCCGCTGAGCCACCCGACGAGCCGCCAGGCACCAGATGCGCGCCTTCGATCTGCCCCCCTGCCCCCGCGCCGACATTCGAGCCTTTGCGCCGCCACGGGTTCACAACCGGCCCGAAGCATGAAGTCTCGTTCGACGAGCCCATTGCGAACTCGTCGTTGTTGAGTTTGCCGAGCATCACAGCGCCGTCGCGCCACAGGTTAGCCGTGATGGTGGACTCGTAGGTGGGCGTGAAGTCGTCGAGGATTTTTGAGCACGCCGTTGTGCGCGTGTCCTTGGTGCAGAACAGATCCTTGATGCCGAGCGGAATGCCTTCGAGCGGACCGCCCTCGCCTTTCGCGAGCCGCGCGTCCGAGGCTTGCGCCATCGTACGGGCGCGATCCGGTGTCTCGCGCACGAAGGCATTGAGCGCACGCGCCTGCTCGACCGCGCCGATATGCGCGTCGGTCAATTCGGCCGCTGTGATGTCCTTCTTGCGCAGCCGGTCGCGCGCCTGCGCCAGCGTGAGCGATGTCAGGTCGGTCATTATTGATCAGGACTGTCGCAAACGAAGTTGTTCTTCAGTTCGGCCTTCTTCAGTTCCGAAGGCGCCACCTGCCGGATTAGGATCGTGCCGTCCGGCTGTTCGTCGCGGTAGAGCTCGCCCGGTTGCGGCAGGCCCATGTTGCGCAGATCCTCCGCCGTGTGTCCGGCCGGCATCTGTCCGGTCGAAATCACGTCGATCAGCGCCCAGATGCGCTCGCGGTCGCCCTGCTCGCAGGCCCAGCACATCGCTATTCCACCACCTTCGGCACAAGAAAAAAGTTGTCTTCGGTCGCCGGCGCATTCTTCACGATGTCGTCCGCGATGCCGCCGTCCGTCACCACGTCGTCGCGCATTTTCATCGCCATCGGCATCACCGACGTCATCGGCTCGACGCCGTCGACGTTCACTTCGGAAAGCTGCTCGACGAACGCCAGCATGGCGTTGAGCTCGCCCTTCAGGTGCTCGACTTCATCGTCCTTGACCGCAATGCGCGCCAGATGCGCAATGCGGCGGACGGTGGCGGTATCGACGGACATCCGTAACCTCTTGTCAGCGCAACGGATTAGCAGAGCCGGCTAAGCCGCGCCACCGGCTGTTTGCAGCCTCGCACAGGCGCCCTTGCACGCCCGCCGCGCCTGCACGGTTGTCGCGCTATGTGGCGTCACAATATAAGGGATTCAACGAAAGGCCGTAGCCCATGGATGCCTCCAACCCTTCCTCGAATGTCACGTTCGCCAGCCGCACGCCGCTGCGCATCGGCACGGTCGGCCTGAAGGCGCGCGATCTGTCGCGCCTGACCGACTTTTATTCGCAGGCGATCGGTCTGCATGTCCTCGACCGCGATTCGAAAACGACGCGACTCGGCGCAGGCGGTGTCACGCTGCTCGAACTCGAGGCCGCGCCCTCCGCACTGCCGGACGATCCGCGCACCGCCGGGCTCTATCACACGGCGTTTCTCCAGCCGACGCGCGCCGATCTCGGGCGCTGGCTGGTGCATGTGGCGCAAAAGCGCGTGCCGCTGTCCGGCGCCTCGGATCACCTGGTGAGCGAGGCGATCTATCTGGACGATCCCGAAGGCAACGGCATCGAGGTCTATCGCGACCGCCTCCCCGAAGAGTGGCGCTGGAACGATGACCGCATCCAGATGGCGACCGACCGGCTCGACCTCGACAACCTTGCGGCCGAAGCCGGAAACATGACTTACGGGTACGCGCCGGACGGCCTGCGTGTCGGCCATATCCATCTGCGCGTCGGCGACCTTGCGACCACGCAGCAGTTCTATTGCGACACGGTCGGCCTCAATCCGACCGCGGGACGCGGCGGCGCGCTATTCATGTCGTCGGGCCGCTATCATCACCATGTCGGCAGCAATGTTTGGCACTCTGCCGGCGCGAAGATGCGCGACGACAACCGTGCCGGCCTGTCGTGGTTTTCGATCGAAGCAGCCGATGCGCCGACGCGCGACGCCGCGCTTGCGCGGCTCAAGACGGCCAATGTCCCGCTCGGGAGCTCCGCCCATGGAACCGAAGTGCGCGATCCGAATGGAACACGGGTGCGCTTCTCGATCTGACGCCTATATAGGGTGCGGGCACGCCCTCCAGATGGGAGGCGTTCGATGGAACGATTGTTCTTTACCTGTCCGGTGACGCGGCGCACGATCGATGCTGGTGTCGCGACCGAAATCGGTACGCTGCTGAAAATCAAATCCGAAAAAGTGCGGGTCGAATGCCCTGCTTGCGGGCAGGTGCACGAGTGGCGCGTCGGCGAAGCTGTTCTGCCGAAGGCCGCGTAGTCGCTATCGCACGAGCTTGGTCATCGCCGTTGCCGCCCCGACCACGGTGAGAACGAGCAGCGCCAGAACCCCGCCGATGATTGCGGGAACCCGCTCCGCCGTTGCCGGGACCACCCAGAAGCGGCGGCGTGATCGCGGTCTGCCGATCGGAAGCGCGTCCAGCGCATCTCGCCGGCGGATGATTTCAGCGATGTCGCGCGCAAGCTGCTCCTCGCGCGAGAGCGATACTGGGGCTGCCGGCGGTGCGACGTTGTCCTGGGATGCCACCGTGGGGCTGGCAGGAGCCGCCCACGCATTCACCCATTCAAACTGTCCGGAATCGCCCTGGTCACGCCCCATGACACCGCCCCTGTCCACAGCGCATGGTTAGGTCAAACCGCCGACTCCCGCGACGTTTATCCTTTGTAAACCTTAATTGCCGCGCGGCTTGCCCGCCATTCGTTGCGTCACCCCGGCGTCACACCCTTCGACTTGAACACCGCGATGGCTTCGGGCGTCGTCAGATAGGCGAGGAACGCCTTGGCGACCTCGGCCTGCGGGCTGTCCACTGAAACCGCGCCGACGAAAACCAGATCCTTCTGCAGATCACCCGGGAACGGGCCGGCGAGCTCAACGCCGGGAGCCGCGAGCAGGTTGGTCAGGAACACCGCGAGGTCGGCGTCACCCTTCGCCACGGCCTCGGCGATTTTCCCGGTCGGCTGCGGCTTGATCTTCATCTTCATGACTTCACCGATGCCGAGCCGGTCGAACACACTCATCACATACGCGCCGGCCGCGCTGTCCGGATAGAGCGTGATCGATTGCGCTTGCAGCAGCGCCTGCTTCAGCGCATCCGGAGTCGACACGTCCGGCTTCGGTGCGCCAGTCTGGTACGCGACGCCGTAGCCGACATGCGCGATGTTCGTCGTTTCGGTGAACCTGGCGCGCGCAGCCGCATCCTTCATCACATCGACCGGCACGACGCCAAGATCGAACGGCACGCCGGACGTCGCCTGCTTGATCAGGTCCGGCGTTCCGGCGAATTGAAAGGACAACTTGTGCCCGGTTGCACGCTCGAAGCGTGGCCCGAGCTCTTTCATGCTCTCGGTCATCGAGCCGCCGACCAGCGCCTTGAGTTCGGCGGCATGCGATGAAGCGATCGGCGAACATGCAAGCATCACTCCGACCGCAGCCGTCGTCAGCGGGTGGTTTTTCATGATGGCCCCTTTGATCGCGCGGTGTCCGAGATTGTGCGCGTTACTTCCTTCCGCATCCTAGACGGAAAACGGCTTGCCGTTCTCCGGCACGATAACCTTGGCTCTGTCGCCTTTCATCTCGGCGAGAAACTTGTCGGCAGTCGCGTCGATGATCGGGAAAGTGCCGTAGTGACACGGGATCACAGTGTCCGCCTTGATGAAGCGCTTGCAGGCCATCGCGGCCGTCGCGCCACCCATCGTGAACCGATCGCCGATCGGCACGATCGCGACCTTCGGCTGATAGATCTCGGCGATCAGCGCCATGTCGGAGAAAATATCGGTGTCGCCGAGATGCCAGATCGTGGGCTCGCCCTTCGCCTTGATGATCACCCCATGCGGGTTGCCGAGATAGACCGCCGCACCGTTCTGGATGTCGCCCGACGAATGATCGGCGCGCACCATCGAGACCGAGAACGCGCCAAGATCGGTGGTGCCTCCGCTGTTCATCGGGTTGAGCTTTTCCAGTCCCTTGGTGGCAAGCCACATCAGCAGATCGTAGTCGCCGGTCACGGTCGCGTCGTTGCTCTTCGCGATATCCAGCGTGTCCCCAACATGATCGCCATGGCCGTGCGTCAGCACGATGTGGCTGACGCCCTTGATCGCCGCCGCCTTGTCCGACACGAAGGTCGGATTGCCGGTGAAAAACGGATCGATCAGCACCGCAGTCCCACCGAAATCGAGGCGGAACGCCGAATGGCCATACCAGGTAATCTGCATTGATCGCTGTCCTGCTGGAGAATGGGAACGGTGCAGCATAGTGCGGGCATTCTCCGGATCAATCGTGCGTGCTAGGCCGGTTCCATGCCGGTCCTGCCACTTGTCGATATCGCGCCGATGCTGCCCGCGCGCGGCGGATTGATCGGGCTCGACCTCGGGACAAAAACCATCGGCGTTGCGGCGAGCGACCCGGATCGCCGGCTTGCGGCGGGTGTCACGACAATTCTGCGCAAAGCCTTCACCGCGGATGCAAAAGCCGTGCTCGCGCTGGCCGACGAACGGCGCGCGGCCGGATTCGTGCTCGGTCTGCCGATCAATATGGATGGGTCCGAGGGGCCACGCGCGCAATCGACCCGCGCCTTCGCGCGCAATTTCGCGAAACTGACCGACCTGCCGATCGGGCTGTGGGACGAGCGGCTTTCCACCGCGGCGGTCGAGCGCGACCTGATCGCGGCCGACATGAGCCGCGCGCGCCGCGCCGAGGTGATCGACCAGCATGCCGCAGCCTTCATTTTGCAGGGTGCGCTCGACCGACTGGCGCGGCTCGCGCGCGAGAGCTGACATGCAGGCCATTTTTGCCGCATTGCTGCCGATCTTCATCCTGATCGTGATGGGATTCCTGCTGCGCCGCTGGCTGATCGCCGAGGATGCGCACTGGGTCGGTCTCGAACGCCTGCTCTATTACGTGATGTTTCCCTGCCTGCTGATCGGCACCATGGCGCGCGCCGATCTCAGCAACGTGCCAATCGCCGCGATCGGCGGCACCATGCTGGCGTCCGTGCTTCTGATGTCCGCGCTCTGCTTTGCGCTCAAGCCCGCATTCGAGCGCTGGCTGCGATCCGACGGACCGGCGTTCACGTCGTTGTTTCAGGGCGCGACGCGCTGGCAGACATTCGTCGCGTTGCCGGTTGCGGGGAACCTCTATGGCGAACGCGGGCTCGCGCTCGCGTCGGTGGCAATCGTCGCGATGACGCCGATCCTGAATGTTATCTGCGTCTCGGTGCTGGTGCGCTACGCCTCGCCCGGCAAGGCGGACTGGCGCACGGTGCTGGCTGCCATCATTCGCAATCCGCTGATCTGGGCCTGCGCGATCGGCGCGGCGCTGAATCCAGTGCACGCCGCGATCCCGCAGCCCGTCGATACCGTCATCGACGCGCTCGGCCGATCGTCCCTCGCACTGGGGCTGCTGATCGTCGGCGCGGGTCTGCGTATCGAGGAACTGACCCGGTTCAAGCCGCTCACGCTGCCGAGCACTCTGTTGAAACTGTTCGTGATGCCTGTGGCTGCGGTGTCGATCGCGATGCTGTGCGGCCTGTCGGGCGATGCGCTGCGGATCATCGTATGCTGCACGGCCGTGCCGGCCGCGTCGAACTCCTACATCCTGGCGCGCCAGCTCGGCGGCGATGCGCCGTTGATGGCGCAAATCATCTCCGTCCAGACGATCCTCGCGGCAGTCACGATGCCCGTCGCCTTCGCGTTGTTGCCCTGAATGAGAAGCGGCGGCCGTAACCCGGGCCGCGGAACACGGACAGGTCGCATCAGGCATCCAATGCGAAACGTCTCTTGGGAACGTCCCTGCGCCCGATGAATTGGGAAACAGGAGATGTGCAATGCCGGAACACGATCGCGATTTCTCTTCGACCACTCCCCGCCCGGAACCCGGGCCACAACCCGATCCAATGCTGAACGAGGGACGCGCCGGCAGCGCCCGCACCTGGGCGGTCACCGGCGTGATTATCGCGGTATTGCTCGCCGTCATGTATGGCGTGACCACGCATCGCGCGGAGGTGAAAGACGAGGCGCGGCAGGCAACCGAGCAGCAAACTCCGGTCCCCGCCGCCACTCAGCCGAACGCGCCAGGCGGGCGTACGACCGCTGACGCACCGCCCGCGCCGGCTCCGAAATCCGGCGGCTGATCGGCCGAGCCGCTATGGCGCGCTACGCTCCTCGGCGAGCGTGAGAATTTCGCGCGGGCGTGCGATGCCCGCCCAGTCACGATCGAAGTCCGCGACGAGCCGCTTCATGATCTCCGGCCGCGTGCCGTGATCGAGCGCTGCGCGGTCGGAGAACTGGTATTGCGCGATGTGGACCGCCGGGTCGGTCTCGCTCCAGAACCGCCACGCCTTTTTCGCGCCGAAGCTCTTCAGGGCGTCCGGAAGATGTCCATTCGCGTACCACGCGTCGAACGCGGCGCGCCTGGCGGGATCGGTCACGATGGCGCGAACGATGAAGTAGCAATTTTGCATCGGTGGGCTCCCGGTAAAAGGGCGTCCTACTTGATGGGATTCACCAGCGGCTTGCCGCGCTCGACCACGTAGACCACGAGCAACTTCGCGGGGACCGAGCCGACCGACCCCTCGTTGTGGATTGCGGCGTCGCGGATTTCGCCAAACTCACCGGCCTTGAAGGTTTTTTCCGGTTGGCCGTCGACTGCAAGCCAGAACTCGCCATCGATCATCTGGAACTGCACGGTGCCCGGATGATTGTGCAGGCCGGCCTTGAAGCCCGGCGCAATCTCCACCATCGCGGTGACGACATCGTAATTCGCGCCGGGTATTTCCACCTTGCCCAGGACGGTGCGCTTCACCGGCGCGGGCTGCACCGGAGACGGCATCGGCTGCGCCGCGGCAGGCACAGCAAAGCTCAGCAACACCGCAACACACAGCAGAATGCGCTTCATCGATCCCTCCCCCGATTATTCGAACGAACGGTAGCCGGCGCGGGCGACTGTCAGTGCACCCAGCTCATCACGATACCGACGAGTGCACCCACGAGCAGCAGAATGCACGCGATCCCCTGTATGAGAAACCCCAGGTATCGCTTGTTCGGAGCCTCGCGATAACCGGTGAAATACACGAAGCGGCCCACGATCCACACGATCCCGAGCACGGCCGCGGCGACGTCACTCAGATAAAATGCGCAGAGCCACAGCGGCACGAGGAACATCGGCATCCATTCGAGGGTATTCAGATGCGCTCGATTGATCCGCTCGAATTCCGGGTGCCCCGTCGTGGCGGGCAGCGGCACATTGAACGTTCGCCGCGCTTTCGCGACGCGCGTGCCGAGATAAACGTAGAACAGGACGGCAAGCAGGCTGACGAGCGCGGTGTAGTGGGTCATCGCGACATCCTTGTCCTGAGGTCGAACAATTAAAGCGGCAAATTGTCGTGCTTGCGCGCCGGCACCTCGACCTGTTTGTGACGCAGCATCGCGAGCGCGCGCGCAACGCGGCGACGCGTGGCGCTCGGCATGATCACCTCGTCGATATAGCCGCGCTCGGCGGCGACGAACGGTGACAGGAAGCGGTCCTCATATTCCTTGGTGCGCGCCGCGATCTTGTCCGGATCGCCAATGTCAGAGCGGAAGATGATCTCGACCGCCCCCTTCGCGCCCATGACGGCGATTTGCGCGGTTGGCCAGGCGTAGTTCACGTCGCCGCCGATGTGCTTTGAGGCCATGACGTCATAAGCCCCGCCGAAGGCTTTGCGGGTGATGACGGTGACCAACGGCACGGTCGCCTGCGAATAGGCGAACAGCAACTTCGCGCCGTGCTTGATCAGGCCGCCGTATTCCTGCGCGGTGCCCGGCAGGAAGCCCGGAACGTCCACGAAGGTGACGATCGGAATGCCGAAGGCGTCACAGAAGCGCACGAAGCGCGCCGCTTTGCGGCTCGCATCGCTATCGAGCACGCCCGCCAGCACCATCGGCTGGTTCGCCACAAACCCGATCGTTCGCCCGGCAATGCGGCCAAGGCCGGTCACGATGTTCTTGGCATACGCTGGCGACAGTTCGAAGAAGTCGCCCTCGTCGGCGACCTTCAGGATCAGCTCCTTGATGTCGTAGGGCTTGTTCGGATTGTCGGGAATCAGTGTGTCGAGCGATTTGTCCGCACGCTCAATATCGTCGAAGCTCGGCCATTCGGGGACGCCCGCCGCCCAGTTGGCGGGAAGGAAATCGAGCAGCCGGCGAATTTGCAGCAGGCATTCGACGTCGTTCTCGAACGCACCATCCGAGATCGACGACTTCGTTGTGTGCACAGAAGCGCCGCCGAGTTCCTCCGCCGTGACCACCTCGTTGGTGACGGTCTTCACGACTTCCGGCCCGGTCACGAACATGTAGCTCGTGTCGCGCACCATGAAGATGAAGTCGGTCATGGCGGGCGAATAGACGTCGCCCCCCGCGCACGGGCCCATGATGACGGAGATCTGTGGGATCACCCCTGAGGCGATCACGTTGCGCTTGAACACCTCGCCGTAGCCGCCGAGCGAGGCGACGCCCTCCTGAATGCGTGCGCCACCCGCATCGAACAGGCCGACGATCGGCGCGCGCGCCTTCATCGCCATGTCCTGGATCTTCACGATCTTCTGCGCGTGCGTTTCGGAGAGCGAGCCGCCGAACACCGTGAAGTCCTTCGCGAACACGAACACCGTGCGCCCATTCACCGTGCCCCAGCCGGTCACCACGCCGTCGCCCGGCGTTTTCGGCCCCTTGTCCATGCCGAAGTCGGTCGCGCGGTGTTCGACGAACATGTCGAACTCCTCGAAGGAGTCCTTGTCCATGAGCAATTCGACGCGCTCGCGCGCGGTCAGCTTGCCGCGCCCGTGCTGCGCGTTGATGCGGTTCTGCCCGCCACCGAGCCGCGCATTGCCGCGCCGGGTTTCCAGCTTCTCCAGAATGTCTTTCATGGTCTCGTGTCCAATGCGACCGGCCTGACAACATTGTCATTGGCAGGTGAGTGGGGCAATGCCAACACTGGCGCGCGAGTGAAGAACCCAGGAGGGCAGCGTGGCCGTGATCCGACTTGCCGGCGCCGTGGAAGGCATGCCGCGGCTTCTGTTGCGGCTCGAAGGCGCCGCGCTCGCGCTTGCTGCCGTCTATTCGTTTTATCGCGTCGGCGGCAGTTGGTGGCTGTTCGCGATCCTGATCCTGGCGCCGGACTTGAGTATCGCGGGCTACCTCGCGGGGACGCGTGCCGGGGCGATCGCCTACAACACGATGCACGTTACGATCGGGCCGCTGATTTGCGGAGCGCTGGGCTTCCTGTTGCCGTCGTTCGACCTGATTTCAATCGGGCTGATCTGGGCGACACATATCGGCGCCGACCGCGCGCTCGGGCTCGGCCTGAAGTACGGCGCGGGCTTCGCCTTCACGCATCTTGGCCGGATCGGCGGCGCGCTCGCGGAATCCTAGCGGATCTTGCCCGACGCCCGCAGGATGAAGATCAGCACCTCGGCGACCGCGCGATAGAGCGCCTCGGGAATATCCTCGCCCAACTCGACCTGCGACAGAGCCTCGGCCAAGGGGGCATTTTCCTCGACCGGCACGCCATGCTCGCGCGCCAGCCGCAGGATCGCTTCGCCGGTGTCGCCGCGCCCCTTCGCGACGACGCGCGGCACAGGGACCGCGGACTTGTCGTATTGCAACGCGACCGCGAGGGGTGGCTTGTTCATGACGCGCGATCCATGAACCGGCCGGGCGCGGCCGGCTTTGCGGCGGGTGGCGCACCCACCCGCGCCTGGAAGTCCGCCGGCTCGAGCTCGGCCGCGCGCAACGCGTCGCGCAGCAGCGGCGCACTCTCGTTCAGTTGGGTCGCAGTCGTCACGCGCTCCGCCCACAGCGTGACGCTCGCCCGCGCGCCGGTGAGCGCGATCATCGCGTGCACCGGACCCATCGGTTCGACATCGAGCGAGAAGCGCGCGCGCCAGACCCGCGCCGGCAGATCGGGATTCGCAGATCGGCCGTCCCGGCTCACCTCGAACTGCGCCATCGCGGTGCCTTGCGCGGTCGCGAACGGCACTTCGAAGCTCCAGCGCTGCGCGGCATCCGCGCGCGGCAGGTCGGGCTGATCGGGGAGCGATGCGACCTGCAGCAGAGTTGTACGGGCGAGTGCACCGTCTGTCGCGGCGAGAAGGTGCTCGGCCGCATCGCGCGGAGTGGCGTCGAGCGCGAGCGATGATTCCGCTGGCGGCTGAGCGGAAAGCGCCGCGCCGCGAAAAGGCGGCGGAATGGTCGTGGGACCGGCGCCCGTTTGAGCGGACGGTGGATCGCGCCACGCGAGCGCCCCGGCCAATGTTTTTGCTAGGCTTGTCGCCTGCTCCGGCGACAGCGGTGGCCCATCCGGCATGACGGCGAGCGCGTCGGTCAGTTGCAGGGTCAGCGCCGCACTGTTGCCGGGCTGGGTGATGCGAACAAGATCCGCCGTGCTGGCGCTGAGCGGCAGGTTCGAGGACCGCACAGCTGCCGGCTCGTTCGCGGACCAGAGCTTGAGAACCTGGCGCAGGACCAGCAGCGCCGCCTTGAGATCATTGGCCGCTTCGGGCGGTGTTCCAGCCGCGAGGCGCGGCTCCAGCAGCACACCGGAGCGCAACAGCGCCTGCTTGAGATCCGATGCGGTGAGCTGCTCATCGAGGGGAACGCGCAGCGCGAGAACGTCGGCTGCAGCCGCGCGAACCTGCAACGGGACTGACCGTTGCAGCGCCTGTTCGACATCGGCGAACAATGGTGCAAGGCCGGCCTGACGCGGCGCGGCAGAGCGCACAGCCTCGCCGAGTGCTTGCTCCGGCGTAGGCCCGCGCGCGGCATCGAGGAGGCTGAGCGGCGCGGCGTCCCTGACCGGAGCGGGGCGCGCGATCACGACGGCTTCGCCGATCGGCTCTCGCCCGGCGAGATTGCCTGCGGTGCTGCCCTGCCCGCTTGGTGCGGCGTCGGAATAGATGACGAGTCGAATGCCCTGTCCGCCGCCTTTGACCGCGAGCGTGATGGTGCTGCCCAGCGCAAGCGCCACATCGGAGCGAACGTCGAGGGTCGCCTGCGGAAGCTGCAGGCGGAAGACGTCGCTCTCGATCAGTTCGAGGACGAGTGCCTGAAGGAGCTGCCCCGCCTGCAACGGCGTGCCCGGCGCTCCGAATGTCGTCGGTAAGGTGATGCCGTTCGGCAGATGTATTGCGTCCACGTGGCCTTCCTGGCGTCCGTTGACTGAACGTCAGGTATAGGCTTGGCGGGTGAAGCCTTGGTTAATGCTTCGCAAACTACCCCGTTAGGGCGAGGACCGTTGCGGCAGCACGCATGTCGGCGAAGCGCGCGTCGCGGCGCCGCATCGCCAATTCGTCGCGGCCCCAGAAATCCATATTCCAGTCTTCATCAACATGCGCGGCGGTCCATGCCGCATCGACCGAAAGCTGATCCGCCGCCACAGCCAGCGCGATCAGCGCCGAGCCGGTGAGCGTGGTGATGACATGTGTCGCGGCGAGCCGCCATGGATCCGCCGGGATCGCACTGCGCACGACGGCGACCGCGCTCTCGGGTTGAGCGACGAACGTCACGCCTTCGCTCAGCACGAAGCGCGCGCCATGCGCCTCGCGCGTCCAGGCCAATACCGGATCCCAGTGCTGCGCCTGCATGGCGACCAGCCCTTCGGGCGTCGCGGCGCGATAGCAAACGAGATCGGAGCCAAGATATTTGGCGATCTCATCCGCGATCGGCTGCGGGTTGGGCGCAACGCCGTCGATGATCGTATTGGCGAGCCGGGTCAGCGGCATGGCGGCGGGGTCGATACGCTCGCCTTGCGCATTCCATTCGGCCGCGATCGCGTCGGTCAGTGGCCCGACCGGTGCAGCGAGCGTGCCGCCGGCCGGCGTTTTCACCGCGCGACCGTCGAGCAGAACCGGAACCGGCGCGCCCTCCCCCGCTGCTGCTTGCTCGTAGAAGCGCTTGCGCAGGTTCGGACGCATATTACGTCGCGCCGCCTCGATCGGATCGAGCGGCCGGTTGACGAATAGCTCTTCAAGAATGTCGCGCATGATCTATCCGCAAAAGCAGATAGGCCGTCCCGGCGAATGTCACAAGATTAGTGGTGCGCGAGATGCTCGCGCGCCTCGTCGGTGTCGATCAGCTTGCCGTAGATCGCACCGATAATTGCGCCGTAACACAGGTGAAACAGCGCCACCACGACCGGCGCGAACGCGCCGAGCTTCAGGCACAGGACGCCGGAGCCGGTCAGCGGGGCGATCGCAAAGAGCACGACGAGGGCCGCCAGGCCTGCGAAGGTCACGCCGCGCAACCACGAGGGGCCGAACAGCCAATCATGTGCGAAGCCAAAGGCACCGCCCCACAGCAGCGTGCCGACGAAAAAATGAAACAACAGGCCGGTCACCGGAGCGCGCACACCGACCGCCGCAGTGAGCAGGGTCACCGGCTCATGCAGCGCCGACATCACCAGCGTTGCGATGAAGCCGGCAACGATTCCGTTGCCGATCCGGTCGGTGATGGAAACGCCGGTGCGCATATTATGCGATCGCAACCTGTTGCGGCGCGTTGCTCCATTCGGCGTGAAAGAAGCCATTGTCGCCCATCAGGCACACCTCGGTATCTGCGCCGCGCTGGGCCAGTTTGCGCGCGGCCTCGACCGCGAACAGCATTGCTTCGGACTTGCTCTTGTATGGGCCGAACTCTTCGTCGGCGAACTGGATCATCCACGCGTCGTCATGCTGGACGAGGAAGTATCGGGTTGGCGACATCGATTGCTCCCCAGTGTTGCAGGCCTCATGCTCGGGATAACGCAACGCGTCGATGAGGCGATGACTAACGCCCGATCGCGCGTAAAGTTTGGCGGCGATCTATTCCACCGGCGCGGATCGCCCCGCCCGGAGCGCATACGTCGGGCGCGTGAGTTCGTTTGAATTTCGGTGGGAAATGTCGCGATTGCGCGACGCGGCTGCTGAAATACCAGCCGCAGCAGCTTAATTCTCTCCGAAACGCATCCGCTTCGGCATGCAATTTCGTGCCAGTCGCGAGGCTCCAACCGACCGCAATCGTTAACGTGACGCAGGGTGTGCGGCGAAACCGGGGCAATCGTGGCGCTGCACTGCGTCATTTCGTCCAGTGCGCATCGAGCGCGGGAAGCAGGGTCGCGAAATCGTCGATCACCTTGTACGCGCCGGCGTCGCTCAGCGCTTCGGCACGGTGATAGCCCCACGCCACGCCGATCGCCGTCGCGCCGGCCGCACGCGCCATCGCGATGTCGTAGACGGTGTCGCCGACAACGACCGTATCCTGCGCTTCGACGCCGGCCTCGCGCATCGCATGAAGCACCATGCCGGGATCAGGCTTGGACGGCGCATCGTCCGCTGTTTTGATGGTGAGGAAATGATCGAGCAGACCGTGATGCTTCGAGCACGAGCCTGACGCCGCGCTGCGACTTGCCGGTCGCGATGCCGAGCGACGACGTCATCGCGCCGCGCAAGTTCTGCGATCGCGTCCGCCGCACCCGGATAGAGCGGCTCGATGTGCTCGCCGGCCTGACGCATCGCATGGAAGGCGTCCCTGTAGTGCTCGGCGAGGCTCGCAACCGGGAATAGTCCTCGGCTCCCTCGCCCAGCTTGGTGAAGGCCTCGGTCAGCGAGAGGCCGACCACCGACAGCATGTCTCTCGGTCGGGAAGGGCGATGCCATGGGCGTCGTAGGCCGCGCGTCATCGCCGTGACGATCATGTGCTGGCTGTCCACCAGGGTTCCGTCGCAATCAAATATCACCAATTTCAAGGACTTAAGCCTCTCGTTTCGCCTCGATCCGGCGCGCTCCATGGCTTAAACAGCGCTCTCGCCCCGCAGCAACCATCGCGTGGGAAATGACCCCGTTTTAACCTTGGTAGCGGTGGCTTTCTTGGAATCGCTCCACTAACATTCCGGCTCCGGAATCGGCACCCAGAGGCCGGTCCACGGGATGAACGGCTTGAGGCGGCGCCGCGCGAGTCCCTTCTCGCCAGAGGGGCGCGAGCACGAGGAGTTGAATGAAACTCACCGACATTGCGGCGCCCGACTACTTCCATAAAGTCGTCGATTGCCAGTGGGCCTGCCCCGCGCACACGCCCGTTCCCGAATACATCCGACTGATCTCGGCGGGCCGCTACGGCGACGCCTACATGGTCAACTGGAAGTCCAACGTGTTTCCCGGAATTCTGGGCCGCACCTGCGACCGGCCGTGCGAACCGGCCTGCCGGCGCGGCCGTGTCGAGAAAGAGCCGGTCGCGATCTGCCGCCTGAAGCGCGTTGCCGCCGACTACAAGGAAGACATCACCGCACGGCTTCCCAAAGCCGTCGAGAAGAGCAAGCGCAACGGCAAGCGCATCGCGCTGGTCGGCGCGGGCCCCGCCTCGCTCACCGTCGCGCGCGACCTCGCGCCGATGGGCTACGAATGCGTGGTGTTCGACGGCGACTTCCGCTCCGGCGGCATGATGCGCTCGCAGATCCCAAAGTTCCGGCTGCCCGACAAGGTGATCGACGAGGAGTGCAATTACATCCTCAATCTCGGCGTCGAATTTCGCGGCGGACGGCCGGTCGAAAGCCTGAAGAAGCTGCTCGCCGAAGACTGGGACGCGATATTCGTCGGCTCCGGCGCGCCGCGCGGTCGCGAGCTCGACATTCCGGGCCGCAAGGAAGCCGCCAAGAACATCCACATCGGCATCGACTGGCTCTCCTCGGTGTCGTTCGGCCACATCACCAAGATCGGCAAGCGCGTGATCGTGCTCGGCGGCGGCAATACCGCGATGGACTGCTGCCGCTCCTCGCGCCGCCTCGGCGGCGAGGACGTGAAGGTGATCGTCCGCTCCGGCTTCGAGGAGATGAAGGCGTGCCCCTGGGAAAAGGAAGACGCGCAGCACGAAGGCATCCCGATCCACAATTTCCTCGTGCCGAAGGAATTCACCCACGAGGACGGCAAGCTCACCGGCGTCATCTTCGAGAAGGTGAAGGCCGAGTACGACGCCAAGGGCCGCCGCAAGCTGGTGCCGTCCGGCGAGCCGGATCAGCATTTCGAATGCGACGACGTGCTGGTCGCGGTCGGCCAGGAGAATTCGTTTCCCTGGATCGAGCGCGATATCGGGCTCGAGTTCGACAAGTGGAATATGCCGAAGGTCGATCCGAAGACCTTCGCGTCGACCAATCCGAAGGTGTTCTTCGGCGGCGACGCGGCGTTCGGCCCGAAGAACATCATCTGGGCGGTGGCGCACGGCCACGAGGCCGCGGTCTCGATCGACAAGTTCCTCAACGGCGAGGACGTCGCGCATCGTCCGCTGCCCGCCGTGGAAGTCGTCAGCCAGAAGATGGGCATCCACGAGTGGTCCTACGACAACGATATCGCGAACGACAAGCGCTACCGCGTGCCGACGCGCGACAACGTCATCGCGCTCAAGGACATCCGCACCGAGGTCGAGCTTGGCTATGATGACAAGCTCGCCTTCGCGGAAGCGCAGCGCTGCCTGAACTGCGACGTCCAGACCGTATTCACCGGCCAGCTCTGCATCGAGTGCGACGCCTGCGTCGATATCTGCCCGATGGACTGCATCACCTTCACGGCAGAATGGCGAGGAAGCCGAGCTGCGCACGCGGCTGAAGGCGCCGGCGCAGAACCTGACGCAAGACCTCTACGTCGCCGACAATCTCAAGACCGGCCGCGTGATGGTGAAGGACGAGGACGTGTGCCTGCACTGCGGCCTGTGCGCCGAGCGCTGCCCGACCGGCGCATGGGACATGCAGAAATACCTGATCGAAATGACGCAAGCGGAATCAGCATGCCGATCGAGAGCGTAAACGACTTCGTCGTCCGGTTCGCCAACGTCAACGGATCGGGTTCGGCCAGCGCCAACGAGCTGTTCGCGCGCTCCGTGATGCGGATGGGCGTGCCGGTCAGCCCGCGCAACATCTTCCCGTCGAACATCCAGGGGCTGCCGACCTGGTACGAGGTGCGGGTGACCGAAGCCGGCCACCTCGGCGCGCGCGGCGGCGTCGACCTGATGGTCGCGATGAACCCGCAGACCTTCGACAAGGATGTCGCCTCGATCGAGAAGGGCGGCTACCTGTTCTACGACAACACCAAGCCGCTGCCGGCCGTCGCGCTTCCGCGACGACATCACGGTCATCGGCGTGCCGCTCACCGCGATCACCAATCGCGAATATATCGACCCGCGCCAGCGCCAGCTGTTCAAGAACATCATCTATGTGGGCGCGCTCTCGGCGCTGCTCGACATGGATGTCGGCGTGATCGAGAAGCTGATCGCCGAACAGTTCCGCACCAAGGACACGCTGATCGAGCCGAACGTGCACGCGCTGCACCTCGGCCGCGACTACGTGATGATGAACCTCGACCATCCGATCGGCCTGAGGCTGAAGAAGGCGAACGCGATCGGCGACCGCATCCTGATCGAGGGCAACAGCGCGACCGCGCTCGGCGCGGTCTATGGCGGCGCGACGGTGTGCGCCTGGTATCCGATCACGCCGTCGTCCTCGGTCGCCGAAGCTTTCACGCGCCATTGCTCGCGTTACCGCGCCGACGAACAACAAGAAGAACAAGTTCGCCATCATCCAGGCCGAGGACGAGCTCGCCTCCATCGGCATGGTGATCGGCGCGGGCTGGAACGGCGCGCGCGCGTTCACCGCGACGTCCGGCCCCGGCATCTCGCTGATGCAGGAATTCCTCGGGCTTGCCTACTTCGCCGAGATCCCGGCCGTGCTCGTCGACGTGCAGCGCGCCGGTCCCTCGACCGGCATGCCGACGCGCACGCAGCAATGCGACCTCCTGAGCTGCGCCTACGCGTCGCACGGCGACACCAAGCACGTGCTGCTGTTCCCCGAGGATCCGGCCGAAGCCTTCGAGATGACCGCGCAGGCTTTCGACCTCGCCGACCGTCTGCAGACGCCGATCTTCGTCATGACCGATCTCGACATCGGCATGAACCATCGGCTCTGCCGTCCGCTGAAGTGGGACGACTCGCAAGCCAGTACGACCGCGGAAAGATCATGACCGCCGCGATGCTCGAAGCCGGGAAGGATTTCGGCCGCTATCTCGACGTCGACAATGACGGCATTCCGTTCCGCACGCTCCCCGGCACGCACCCGAACGAAGGGCTCCTTCTTCACCCGCGGCACCTCGCGCGACCGCTACGCGCGCTACACCGAGGAAGGCGGACCCTACGCCGACAACATGCAGCGGCTGCTGCGCAAGTTCGAGACCGCGAAGAGCCTCGTGCCGCGCCCGGTGCGGCTCGACGCCGGGGGCGAGCCGCAAGGCGCGTTACGGCGCGATCTATTACGGCTCGACCTCGCCCGCGATGGATGAGGCGATCCACATGATCGCCGCCCGCGGCGCCCCGCTCGACATGCTGCGCGTGCGCGGCTTCCCGTTCCATCAGGACGTCGACGACTTCATCGCCGACCATGATTTCGTGTTCGTGGTCGAGCAGAACCGCGACGGCCAGCTTGCGCACGCTGATCATCAACGAGTGCAACATCGATCCGATGCGCCTCGTGCCCGTGCTGCACTACGACGGCACGCCGATCACGGCCCGCTTCATCGCCAACGCGATCGGCGATCACCTCGATGCGCTGAAAGTCACGCCGCTGCGGAAAGTCGTGTCATGACCTACATCGTCAAGCCGAAGTTCCATCACCCGGCGCTGCCGAAGAATTCGCTCGGCTATACGCATCGCGACTACGAGGGCTCGGTCTCGACGCTGTGCGCGGGTTGCGGCCATGACTCGATCTCGGCCGCCATCATCGAGGCGTGCTTCGAACTGGCGCTGGAGCCGCACCGCGTCGCGAAGCTCTCCGGCATCGGCTGCTCGTCGAAGACGCCGACCTACTTCCTCGGCCAGTCGCACGGCTTCAATTCGGTGCACGGCCGCATGCCGTCGGTGCTGACCGGCGCGAACCTCGCCAACCGTGACCTGATCTATCTCGGCGTCTCGGGTGACGGCGACTCGGCCTCGATCGGGTTGGGCCAGTTCGCGCACGCGATCCGGCGCGGCGTCAACATGGTCTATATCGTCGAGAACAACGGCGTGTACGGCCTCACCAAGGGCCAGTTCTCGGCGACCGCCGACCGCGGCTCGAAGGCCAAGCGCGGCGCGATGAACAACGATAGCGCGATCGACCTCGTCGCGATGGCGATGCAACTCGGCGCGACCTTCGTGGCGCGCTCCTTCTCCGGCGACAAGGAGCAACTCGTGCCGATCATCAAGGCGGCGATCGAGCACAAGGGCGCGGCCTTCATCGACGTGATCTGAGCCCCTGCGTCGCATTCAACAACCACCTCGGCTCGACCAAGAGCTTCGATTTCGTGCGCATGCACAACGAAGCGGTGAACCGGCTCGATTTCATCACCGGCCGCGAGCCGATCACAGTCAGCTACGAGCCCGGCACGGTCGAGATCGTCGAGCAGCATGACGGCTCGAAGATCGCGCTGAAGAAGCTCAATTCCGAATACAACATCCACGACAAGCTCGCCGCGATGAGCTTCCTGCTGCATCACGCGGCCGAGGGTCAGATCGTCACCGGGCTTGCTTTACGTGGACAACGATCCCGGACGATCTGCACTCGCATCTCGCCACCGTCGAGACGCCGCTCAATGCGCTCGGCGAGAAGGAGCTGTGCCCGGGCTCGGCGGCGCTGGAGCGGTTCAACGCGAGCTTGCGCTAACCGAGGCCCGCCGCTCATGCCCGGTATCAGCCTTTCTCCCACGGCCTCTCGGCGACCGCCTTTTTCACGGCCTCCAGAAATCCCTCCGGCATGCCGCCGCCCTCGATCGACAGCGGCTGGCCGGTTTCCAGCACGCTCTTGAGACTGGACAGGATCTTCGGCCAGCCGGACTGACCGCCGCGCAGGATCGCTTCCGGTACGTCCCAGGCGTGCGATTCCATCATCGTGAGTTGAACGCTAGCGCCCGTCTGCACGAGGTCGTAGCTGACAAGGCATTCGGGCAGTTCGGCGAAATCCGTCATGCCGGGGACGCGCCACGTCACGCACAGCCGCTGCGGCGGCGACCATTCGACCACTTCGCCGCTGACATGCGTCGAGCCATCCGGCGCGAGCAAGCGGAACGCACCGCCGGCCCGCGGCTCGACCTCGATCGCGAAGCCGAAGAAATACTGCCGCGTGAAGGCAGGATCGATCAGCGCCTGCCACACCTTCTCCGGCGTCGATGCGATGTAGGTGACGTAGACGGTCTTCGGCTTGAATTTTGCTGGTGTCGATCATGGCCACCCGCACCTCGAACGCGACGTCGCCGGTCTCGAGCAGCGATTTGAGGTTCGACAGGATCTTCGGCCAGCCGCCGGATACGGCCTCGATGAACTTCGTGCCCTCGCCTTCCAGTTCGTGCGTGATCGGTGAGCTTCACTGCCTTGCCGCCGAAATCCGGATAGTAGTCGGCCATCTCGATCTCCATCGTGCAGCGCGACCAACCTTCGGCCTTCAGCTCCGGCTTGAACTCGTTGCGCCAGCGGATGACGAGGCGCTTGTTCGGAACGGCCTCCAGAATTTCGCCGGTGTCCGCCGTGCGGCCGTCCTCGAACTTGAGCGCCCACGGCGAGCCCGGCTTCAAGTCGCTTCGGCCGTGATGCCGAACCAGTATGTCCTGATGGTCTGCGGGTCCGTCAGCGCCGCCCATACTTTCTCGGGCGTGGTGCGGATGTAGGTGACGTACACGAACTTCGGCTTGCTCATCGCTCTCTCCAGACCCTTTTTCAAGCTCAGTCTGAGCGCCTGAAGCCGGCCGCGCTCGAACTTCCCGATCCAACGCTCCGCGATCTCGTGGATCGGGACCGGATTGAGGTAGTGCAGCTTCTCGCGCCCGCGACGCACGGTCGCGACGAGGTTCGCCTCCTCCAGCAGGACGAGATGCTTGGTCACCGCCTGCCGCGACATCGCGAGGCGCTCGCACAATTGTCCGAGCGTCTGGCCATTATCGGCGAAGAGGCGATCAA
Source organism: uncultured Alphaproteobacteria bacterium (assembly GCA_963757565.1). GTDB lineage: Bacteria > Pseudomonadota > Alphaproteobacteria > Rhizobiales > Xanthobacteraceae > PALSA-894. The sequence goes on along the minus strand of CAVWSB010000011.1, from coordinate 1,438,535 downwards.
GCAGTTCGCGGCGGCTCGGGTCGGCGAGCGCCTTGAACACCTTGTCCATGACGACAATATGCAACCATTTGGTTGCCTGTCAAGGGAAAGGTGAGATTTCTTGTAGGCCGCAATTCGCCTAGCGAGACGAGCTTTGGAAGCGGCGCTTCTTGTGGTGACGGTTACCGGGTCCGGGACCTGCCGGCTGGCGGTAGACGGCGCGGGGCGTCGAACCGAGCGGGGTCGCGGTGTTGATGCCCGGCGGCGTCCCATAGCCGGGCGAAAGCGGCGCGGGCATCGGATTGGCAGAAGGCACCGGAGCTGGCGCGACGGGGAGCGGCGGCACCACGACAGGCGGCGGGGGTGTCAGGATTGGTGGATTCTGCGCGTGTGCTGCTGGAATACCGCAGGCCGCGAGTACCATCAGGATCGCTATCGTTTGCCGCATCAGCCCTGCTCCCTGCGCGCCCCCCTGTCGCCAACAACGCCGTCGGACCCCGCCGCGTTGCATCCATCTCAATGCTCGCGCCATCACATCCCGGTCATTCTTCCGGCGCGTCGAGGATCGGGTCGTAGCGCGCCGCATCGAGACCGAGCAGATTCCAGGTTTGCTGCATGTGCGGCGGGAGCGGCGCGGTCACGTCGATGACGCCGCCGCGCGGATGCGGCACCGCGATGCGGCGCGCGAGCAGATGCAGCTTGTTCTGCAGGCCGCCCGGCAGCTCCCAGTTTTCGATCTGGAAGTATTTCGGGTCGCCGATAATGGGATTGCCCACATGCGCCATGTGGGCGCGCAGCTGATGGGTGCGGCCGGTCACCGGCTTCAGCGAGACCCAGGCCAGCGCGCTCGCCGAGGTTTCGACCACTGCGTAATAAGTGATCGCGTGGCTCGCGCCTTCATCGCCATGTTGCGCGACGCGCATGAAGCTCTCTTCCTCACGCTCCTCTTTGGCGAGGAAGGTCGAGATACGCCCCTGCCGCGGCTTCGGCACGCCCACGACCAAGGCCCAGTAGGTCTTGCGTGCCGACCGCGAGCGAAATGTCTTCGCCAACGCCGCCGCCGCAAAGCGCGTCTTGGCGACAAGCAGGCAGCCGGCGGTGTCCTTGTCGAGCCGGTGCACGAGGCGCGGGCGTTGCCCGTCGATACCCGGCTGGCGCAGCACCTCAAGCATGCCGTCGAGATGGCGCGTGGTGCCGGAGCCGCCCTGCACCGAGAGGCCCATCGGCTTGTTCAGCACCATCACGTCGGCATCCTCGTGCAGCGTGATGGATTTGAGGAAATCCTGCGTCTTCTCGTCCTCGGTGGACAGAAGCGAGGTCCGCTTCGGCACATTCGAGCTTGAGCGGCGGAATGCGGATCTGCTGGCCGGTTTCCAGGCGATCCTTCGGGTCGGCGCGCTTGCCATTCACCCGCACCTCGCCTTTGCGGATGATGCGCTGGATGTGGCTGAACGAGATTCCGGGAAACCGCTGCCTCGAAAAAGCGATCGAGCCGCATGCCACCTTCGTCGGCCGAGGCCGTGACAGTCTGCACGCCGGTCGCGATCTCGGGGAGCGGCGCGGGCTCAGGTCTCGCTTCAGGCTCGGCAAGGCGCGGCGGTCGTTCAAAGGAACGGCCCGGGCGTGGGCGCGGGTCAAGGGTCCGCTCGCGGCCTTTGCGGGTCTTGGACTTGCGGGAGTCGAACGTCTCGCGCTTCGGCCGCTCGGATCGGTCGGGCATCTCGCGACGACCGGGCCGGGCATCGCCGCGCTTTCGGCCGCGAGTCCACACCGGGCCGCCGCACATCTTGGCGCGTTCCCTGCGCACCCCTCGACTTGCGCGCCTGCGCCTTGCGCGGACCGCCCTGCCGTGCCCCCGCGCGCCCCTGTCGACCTTTGTTTCATGGGCACCGCTGCAAATCGCTATGTGCGCCATTCCAGGTCACCGCGAGATGCTGGCCCTTCATCGCGAGCGTGATCGGATGCCGGCGCCATCATGCCATCCTTCGAGCAACGGCCCTCGATGTAGAGCGCCTGATCGGCCTTGTACATTTTGCCGATGGTGCAGTACTCGCCGGCCCAGCGCAGCATCGGTTCCGTCACCGTCAGCGGAGCAGTCTGAAAGCGTGTCGCCGCCATAGCCGCAATGCTGTCCGTCCACCGCCCAACGGCCGAACTGCGGTTCGGCTGCGAAGGCGGGTGCGATGGGTACGAGCACGCTCAAGATGACAGTCCACTTCACGAATTGCGTTCCTTCGCGCAGCTTGCCCAGTAGTCCAGCCGTTTCCTGATCTCGCGCTCGAAGCCGCGCTCGGGCGGGATCGTAGAACGTCTGCCGGCCGAGCGCCTCCGGGAAATAATCCTGGCCCGAGAACGCCTCCGGCGCGTCGTGGTCGTAATCGTAGCCGGCGCCGTAGCTCTTCCTCTTTCATCAGCTTCGTCGGCGCGTTGAGGATGTGCTTCGGCGGCAGCAGCGAGCCGGCGCTTCTTCGCGACCTTCATGGCGGCGCCATAAGCCACGTAGGCGGCGTTCGATTTCGGCGCGGTCGCGACGATAGATCACGGCCTGCGCAATCGCGAGTTCGCCCTCGGGGCTACCGAGGAAATCGTACGCGTCCTTGGCGGCATTGCAGATCGATCAGCGCCTGCGGATCGGCAAGCCCGATGTCCTCGATCGCCATACGCACCACGCGCCGCGCCAGATAGAGCGGGTCCTCGCCGGCATCGAGCATGCGGCAGAGATAATAGAGCGCCGCGTCCGGGTCGGAGCCGCGCACGGACTTGTGCAGCGCCGAGATGAGATTGTAGTGCCCGTCCTGTGCCTTGTCGTAGATCGGCGCGCGCCGCTGCACGATCTCCTGCAATTTCGCGGCATCGAACGTCTCGCCCGGGCGCGCCGCGCGCCAGACTTCCTCGGCGAGCGTGAGCGAGGCGCGGCCATCGCCGTCCGCCATACGGGCGAGCGAGGCGCGTGCGTCCGCGTCGAGCGGCAGCTTCTTGCCCTCGACCTCCTCGGCGCGCGCCAGCAGCTTTTCGATCGCGGCTGCATCGAGCGACTTGAACACCAGCACGCGCGCGCGCGACAGAAGCGCGGCGTTGAGTTCGAACGAGGGGTTCTCGGTCGTGGCGCCGACCAGCACCACGGTGCCGTCCTCCATCACGGGCAGGAAGCTGATCCTGCTGCGCGCGGTTGAAGCGATGCACCTCGTCGATGAACAGGAGCGTGCCCTGCCCGGTCTCGACGCCGCGCGCGCGCGGCCTCGAACACCTTCTTCAGGTCGGCGACGCCGGAGAACACCGCGGAAATCTGCTCGAAATGCAGCGACGTCGCATCCGCCAGCAGGCGCGCCACCGTGGTCTTGCCGGTCCCGGGCGGCCCCCAGAAGATCAGCGAGCCGAGCGAGCGTGTCTCCAGCATGCGGGTGAGCGCGCCGTCCGGTCCGAGCAGATGGTCCTGGCCCACGACCTCGGCAAGCTTGGTCGGGCGCAGCCGGTCGGCGAGCGGACGCGGCGCGTCGGCATCGAGCCCGGCGGCTTCGAACAGGCTCGGGCCGCGCTTTGGCCGCTTGGCTCATCCCGCCGAACGTACGGAGATGGTCTGCCCGCCGCGGATCAACGTGATCGCCCAGCGCCTGTTCGAATCCTTCACGATCCGGTCGAGGTCGCGCGTGCGCGCGATCTTCTCGTCGTTGACGGAGGCGATCACGTCGCCGCGCTGGAATCCGAGACTCTGCGCGAGCGAGCCATCGGCGACGTCGAGGATGACGACGCCCTCGGTCGTTCGGATCGAGGCGCAGCTCATCCGCGAGCGCCGGCGAAATGTTCGCGACCTTCACGCCCATGAACGGCGAGCGCGCCTTGATCACGATTTCGTCGCGCGGTGTCTCAGGCGCGGTCTCGAGCGGAATCTTCGAGCTTTGTCTCCTTGCCGTTGCGCACGATGCCGAGCTGCGCGCTCGCCGCCGAGCGGCTTGGTGGCGAAGCGGTAGTCGAACGCGTTCTGGTCATCGACCGTCTGCCCGTCGATCGCCACGATCAGATCGCCGGTCTTCAGGCCCGGCGCGGGCGGCCGGGCTCGATTGCAGTAACGCTCGCGACCAGCGCGCCCGCAGGCCGCTTCAGCCCGAGGCTCTCGGCGATATCCGGGCGTCACGTCCTGCAGCTTGGCGCCGAGCCAGGGGCGCTTCACGGTCGTGCCGCCGCCCTTGGCGGAGGCGACCACGACCTTGACCATGTTGACCGGGATCGCGAAGCCGATGCCCTGCGAGCCGCCGGAGCGCGAGAAGATCGCCGTGTTGATGCCGACCAGACTGCCGGCCATATCGACCAGCGCGCCGCCGGAGTTGCCCGGATTGATCGCCGCATCGGTCTGGATGAAGAACTGGTAGTCGGTGATGCCGACTTGCGTGCGCGCGAGCGCCGACACGATGCCGTGCGTCACGGTCTGCCCGACGCCGAACGGATTGCCGATCGCCAGCACCACGTCACCGACCTGCAGCTCATCGGAATTGCCGATGCTCGATCGCGGGAAATTTCTCGCGGCCGTCCTTCATGCGCAGCACCGCGAGGTCCGTGCGCGCGTCCTTGAGCACGATCTCGGCCTCGAACTCGCGCTTGTCGGCGAGCGCGACCTTCACCTCGCTCGCGCCCTCGATGACGTGATTGTTGGTCATGACGAGGCCGGACGGGTCGACGATCACGCCCGAGCCGAGCGAGCGCTGCACCTGCTCGCGCGGCATGGCCGCCGGCGCCCCCGCCGAAGAAGCGGCGGAAGAACGGGTCGTCCATGAGCGGATTGCGGTTTTGCACGATCTTGGCGGCGTAGACGTTCACCACCGACGGGGTGACCTTCTCACCACCGGCGCATAGGAGAGCCGCAGCGTCGCCGCGGAGGCGGGGACGCGGCGGTCCTGAGCGTGCGCGGTGAGCAGATGGCAAGGGCAAGGGCAAATGCGGAAATGCAGCGTAGAATCATAGGGGTTCGCCGGTCCGGTTTCGGCCCGAGATATAAAGAGTTAAGTCGGGCAGTTGAAGGGCAGGCTTCTCACCGCACATGGCGCGTGCAACTCGGCGACGGAGCTGCCCGGACATCGCGATGCACCTGTCGCGTGTAGCGCGCCATTTGCGACGCCTGCGGCACGATTGCGCGCCTGTGCGGATCGTACCACACTCTCGGACACGGAGAAGCGCCGTTGGGGAACGGCCGGATGAAATCTTCATTCGGGGATCGGGGGGATATCGGACATCGACAGCAAATCAGGCACAGACACGACGCGCGTGTCAGCGCGGCCGTCATCGGCAACGTGCTCGAGTGGTACGATTTCTCGGTCTACGGCTTCGTGGCGGTGATCATCGCGCGGAAGTTCTTCCCGCCGGCGACGAGGTCACCGCCCTGCTCTCGACCTTCCTCGCCTACGGCCTCGGCTTCGTCGCCCGGCCGCTCGGCGGCATCATTCTCGGCCGCGTCGGCGACACGCATGGCCGCAAGACCGCCCTGCTCATCACCATCGCGCTGATGGCGGTCGGCACCGTGCTGGTCGGCATCCTGCCGACCTACGCGGCGATCGGATTCGCGGCGCCGCTGCTGCTCGTGGTCGCGCGGCTGATGCAGGGCTTCTCGGCCGGCGGCGAATGGGGCTCGTCCACCGCCTACATCGTCGAATGGGCGCCGCCAGGACAAGCGCGGCTTCTACGGCAGCTTCCAGCAGACTGAGCGTCGTGGCGGGCCTGCTGCTCGGCTCGGCGCGTCGCCGCGCTGCTGAACACGGTCCTCACGCCGGACCAGATGGACGACTGGGGCTGGCGCGTGCCGTTCCTGCTCGGCGGCATCCTCGGCCCTGTCGGGTTGTGGATGCGGCGCACGATCGACGAGACGCCGGCCTACGAGAAAGCCCTGACCGCGCCGCCGGCCGCCACCTGGCCGAAAGCGGCTGGCTGATGGCGGCGCGCGCATTCGGCTTCACGATCGTGTGGACCGTCTGCTTCTACGTGCTGCTCAGCCTACATGCCGACCTACACGCAGAAATACGTCAAGATCACCGCGTCGGCGGCGCTGTGGGCCAACACCATCGGCCTGCTGGTGCTGGTGATCTTCATCCCGATCATGGGCGCGCTCTCGGACAAGTGGGGCCGCAAGCCGCTGCTGCTCGCCTGCTGCATCGCCTTCATCGTGCGTGCCCTACCCGATCTTCAACTTCCTGGTCGTCGGGCGCGTCGTTCACGCAGCTGATCATGGTGCAGATCCTGTTTCGCGATCCTGATCTCGTGCTTCTCGGGCGCCGGGCCGGCGGCGATCGCCGAGATGTTCCCGACGCGCGACACGCTCGACCTGGATGACCATCGGGCTATGCGCTCGCGGTCGCGATCTTCGGCGGCTTCGCGCCGCTGATCTCGGTGTACCTGATCGACAAGTTCGCCTCGCCGCTCGCGCACACCTTCTACCTGATCGCCGCCGCGATCGTGTCGACCATCGTCATCGCGATGATGCGCGAGACCGCGCACGAGCCCCTCGCCTAGCGCGCATGCACGACGCATCATGCTGATCACGTTCGAAGGCAAGCGCGTGATCGTGGCCGGTGCCGCGCGCGGCATCGGCCACGCGATTGCGGTCGCGTTCGCCGAGAATGGCGGCACGGTGATCGGCTGCGACCGGCTGGTCGAGGAAGTGGAGAACTTCGCCGGTCCGGCTAAGGCGGCGGCGGATCGATCCGCGCCGCGAAGGTCGACGTGACCGACAAGACATCGATCGAGGCCGTGGTGGCGAGCGCCGGCGGCCCGATCGACGTGCTGGTCTATGTGGCGGGCGGCATCCGCGGCCAGCGGCCGAAGCCGCTGGAAGACGTGCCGGTCGAGGACTTCCAGCAGATCGTGGACGCCAACCTCACCGGCGCGTTTCTGTTCGCGCAGGCGGTCGCGCCCGGCATGAAGCGCGCCGGCAAGGGCCGCATCGTCACCATCTCGAGCCGTGCCGCGCTCGCGCCGAGCCTCACCGGCATCCAGGCCTATGCGTCGGCCAAGCACGGCCAGCTCGGTCTGGTGCGCCAGCTCGCGCACGAGCTCGGGCAGTTCGGCATCACGGTCAACACCGTCGCGCCCGGGTTCCTGCGCACCAGCCCGGACTACGAGCCGCAATGGGAAGGCTGGGGCGCGGAAGGGCAAAAGCAGTTCGTCGAGCGCATCGCCATGCGCCGGATGGGCACCCCCGAGGACATCGCGAATGCTGTCATGTTCCTGGCATCCGACTATGCTTCCTGGATCACCGGGCAGATCCTTCCCGTGATGGGATCGCCGACTGATTAAATCGTGGAGCCGCCCGATGAACGAGCAGAAGCCGCTGGAACCCTGGCAGTGGCCGGAAGAGCACTGGCGCAAGCTGGTCAATCAGGTGCGCGCCGGACGCGCGCTGCGCCCGAAAACGTGGAAGAACGGCGCGCGCTGCGCCTTCGCGATCTCCTTCGACAGCCGACCACGAGACCAACGAGCTGCGCGAGGGCGGCAAGTCGATCGGCCGCATGGCCTGGGGCCAGTACGGCCACCGCGTCGGCGTGCCGCGCATCCTCACGCATGCTGAAGAAACACGACGTGCCGGCGACCTTCTACGTGCCCGCCGTCGCCGCCCTGCTCCATCCCGACGAGCAGCGGCAGGTGATCGCCGAGGGGCACGAGATCGGCATCCACAGCTGGATTCACGAGCTCAATTCCGTGCTGTCCTACGAGGCCGAGAGCGACATCATGCGCCGCGCCGCCGACACGCTGGAGAAGATCACCGGGGTGCGTCCGGTCGGCGCGCGCACCGCCTCGTGGGACTTCTCGCCGCACACGCTGCGCATCACCAAGGAGATGGGCCTGCTCTACGACTCCTCGCTGATGGCTGACGAGGACTGCTACGAACTGGTGCTGGACGGCGAGCCGACCGGCGTGGTCGAGCTGCCGGTCGAATGGATCCGCGACGACGCGGTCTATTTCATGATGCACCGCTTCCAGTCGCTGCGCCCGCAGATGCCGGTCGAGGCGGTGTTCGACATTTTCCGCCGCGAGTTCGACATGCGCGTACGAGGAAGGCGGCATCTGCCAGATCACCACGCACCCGCACTTCATCGGCTACCGCTCGCGCATCTGGATCATCGAGGAGCTGATCCGTCACGCGAAGTCGCGGCCGGACGTGTGGTTCGCGACCCATGCGGAGGTCGCCGCCTACGCCAAGGAGCACGCCGCCTGATGCGCATTGCGGTCATTGCCGACATCCACGGCAACGTGCGCGCGCTGCGCGCCGTGATGGACGACATCAAGGCGCTCGCGCCCGACACCGTGGTCAATCTCGGCGACTGCGTGTCGGGCCCGCTCGAAGCGGCCGAAACCGCCGATCTCCTGATCAGCCTTGCGTGGACCACCGTGCGCGGCAATCACGACCGGCAACTCCTTGACCGGCCGGTCGACAAGATGGGCTCGTTCGGACCGCGCCGCATCCGCCGAATTGAAGAACCACCATGCGGCTTGGCTTTCGACGCTCGACGCCGACGGCCGAGATCGAAGACCTGCTGTTCTGCCACGGCACGCCCGACAACGACCTTGTCTATCTCAACGAAACCGTCGACGCGGACGGCCGCGTCAGGCTTGCCTCGCAGGCGGAAATCAAGCGCCGGCTCGATGGCACCAGTGCACGCGTCGTTCTGTGCGGGCACAGCCACATGGCGCGGCTGGTGGCGCTGGATGACGGACGGCTGATCGTCAATCCGGGCAGCGTCGGGCCTGCCCGCTTATGTGGACGCCGAACCGGTCCGGCACGCGATGGAAATGGGCGCGCCGCACGCCCGTTTCGCTTTGCTCGAACGGCGCAAGGCGAGCGACCCGTGGTCGGTGTCGTTCCGCGTCGTCGCCTATGACTGGGAGGCCGCCGCCGCTGCGCGCCGCCGCGAAGGGCCGCGAGGACTGGGCGGGCTGGATCAGGACTGGGTACGCGGGCTAAGGCCGCCCCCTGAGGCGCGAGCCGCGTTTGCGGCGAGCCTCGAAGGCAGCGCTGCAGATCAATCCATCCCTCGAGGCTCGCTAAACCTCAGGATGACGAAAATGCTACTTCGCGCCCCTCGCCTCCAGGATCCGCGCCATCTCCTTGAACCCGCGCCGCCTCGCATGTTGCAGCGGCGTCGCTCCATCCTTGTCCGCGAGGTTCACATTCGCGCCGGCGTCCACCAGCAGCCGCACGATTTCGGTGTGCGTTGCCCCGCCGTCGCCGAGGATCACGGCCTCGAGCAGCGCGGTCCAGCCGAGCTTGTTGACATGATCCTTGTCGATCGCGGTGGCGAGCAGGATGCGCACCGCCTCTGGATGGCCGTGATGCGCTGCCGGGATCAGCGCCGTGCCGCCGTAGCGGTTTGTGGCTTTCAGATCGGCGCCCGCCGCGAGCGCCATGTTCAGGATTTCGATGCGGCCCTCGGCGCCCGCGTAAAGATACGGCGAATCCTGAATGTCGTCCTTCGCATTGACGTCGGCGCCGGCTGCGATCAATGCCCGCGCGGCCTCGACATGATTGCCGTGCGTCGCGGCCAGCAACGCGGTACGCCCATGCGCATCGCGCGCCGCAACGCTCGCGCCCTCGCGCACCAGCCGCCCGACGGCCGCCGCATCGCCCTTGTCGGCAGCCGCGATCAGCGCGTGATCGCGTCCGCCCTCGGCTTGCGCCACGGCGCTCATGAGGACGAGCGCAAGCAGCGCCGCGCGCAGCACCATCATCCCTTCGGCGGCACCGTGCGCAGATACGCCACCAGCGCGTCGAGATCGGCCGGCGTCATGTTGGCGTAGAACTCAAAGCCCATCGGGGGCTTCAGGTGTGTGCCGTCTTTCCGGAGGCCCTTGGTGATGGCCTGCTTGATCTCATCGTCGGTCCAGGCCCCGATACCCTTCTCTTTGTCAGATGTGATGTTGCGCGACACCGAGACGCCCCACGGTCCGGGGAATTCGCGCCCGCCCTTGCCGTAGCTGGTGGCGTCCTCGCGCCCCTTCGGCCCCAACGGCGTGTGGCACTCGAAGCAATGCCCGATGGTCGCGAGATAGAAGCCCTTCTTCACCTTGTCGGTCATATCGGCGTCGCTAAACGGCTTCTCGGCGCCCGGCACGATCTGGCGCGGCAGCGCGATCCGATAGACCGGGGCCGGCGTTTCCTGCTTCACCGCCTTCACGGTGCGCAGATAGGCGACGATCGCATCGAGGTCGCCCGCGCGTGATGATCTCGTAAAAATCGGACGGCATCACTGCGGCGAGGTGCACGCCGTTCGGCCGCTCGCCCTTGCGCAGCGCAGTCTTGATCTGCTCGTCGGTCCAGGAGCCGATGCCCGTCTCCTTGTCCTGCGTGATGTTCGACGCCGTCACCTTGAACGGCGGTTCGTCCCAGGACAGCCCGCTGGACAAATCACGCGTGAAGATCGGCACACCGCGGTCGCCTTTCGGCGTGTGGCAGTTCTGGCAAGTCATGATCGTGTTGACGAGATACTTGCCACGATCGGTCGGCGATTGGGCGGCGGCCGCGCCTGTCGCAGCAAGCAAAGCCACCAGCGCAAATACGTTGCGGAAGCGCATGTAAGAATCCTCCGAGGGTGCGCGCCCAGATTACCGCGCGCGTGCGTGGAGGCCAGCCGGGATTTGTATTGTTCGTTTCAAGCGCGCGGCACAATAAAAAAGGGCGGCCAAGGCCGCCCTTTCGGAAAACGAAACAGCCGTGTCGTGCTCACGCGGCGGCGGCCTCTTCGGACTTCGCCTGAACCGGCCCAGAATCCTTGCCCTTTGCGTCCACGTCACGGTCGACGAATTCGATCACGCCGACCGGCGCCGAATCTCCGTGGCGATAGCCCGCCTTGAGCACGCGCGTGTAGCCGCCATTGCGCGAGGCGTAGCGGGGTCCGAGCACGTCGAACAGCTTCTTGACCATCGGCAGGTCGCGCAGCTCCGCCTGCGCCTGGCGGCGCGCATGCAGGTCGCCGCGCTTGGCGAGCGTCACCAGCTTCTCGACGATCGGACGCAAGTCCTTCGCCTTCGGCAGCGTGGTGACGATCTGCTCGTGCTTGATCAGCGCCGAGGCCAGATGCTGGAACAACGCGGTGCGCTGATTGGAGCGCCGGTTGAACTTGCGGTGGGCAGAGCCGTGACGCATCGCGATGTCCTCACATCAATCCCAAGACGTGGATGACCGGGCCCGTCTGAGACGGGGCGCCCGGTCACGAAGTCCGCGTCTCAATAATGGTCTTCGAAGCGCTTGGCCAGTTCTTCGATGTTCTCGGGCGGCCAGCCGGGCACTTCCATGCCGAGGTGCAGGCCCATTTGCGCCAGCACTTCCTTGATTTCGTTGAGCGACTTGCGGCCGAAGTTCGGGGTGCGCAGCATCTCGGCTTCGGTCTTCTGCACCAGATCGCCGATATAGACGATGTTGTCGTTCTTCAGGCAGTTCGCCGAGCGCACCGAGAGCTCCAGCTCGTCCACCTTCTTGAGGAAGGCCGGGTTGAAGGCGAGGTCCGGAATGGCTTCCGAAACCACTTCCTTGCGCGGCTCCTCGAAATTGACGAACACGTTGAGCTGGTCCTGCAGGATGCGCGCCGCGTAGGCGAGCGCGTCCTCCGGCGACAGCGCGCCGTTGGTCTCGATCTGCATCGTCAGCTTGTCGTAGTCGAGGATCTGGCCTTCGCGGGTGTTCTCCACGCGATAGGAGACGCGGCGCACCGGCGAGAACAGGCTGTCCACCGGGATGAGGCCGATCGGCGCGTCCTCGGGACGGTTGCGTTCGGCGGCCACATAGCCCTTGCCGGTCGCGACCGTGAATTCCATGCGGATCTCGGCGCCCTCGTCGAGGTGGCAGATCACGTGATCCGGATTGAGGATCACGATGTCGCCGACCACCTGAATGTCGCCGGCCGTAATCGTGGATGGGCCACTCTTCTTCACCACCATGCGCTTGGGGCCATCGCCCTGCATCTTGACGGCGATGTCCTTGATGTTGAGGACGATGTCGGTCACGTCCTCGCGCACGCCGGGGATCGACGAGAACTCATGCAGCACGCCGTCGATGTGCACCGACTGCACGGCCGCGCCCTGCAGCGAGGAGAGAAGCACGCGCCGCAGCGCGTTGCCGAGCGTCACGCCAAAGCCCCGCTCGAGCGGTTCGGCCACCACCGTCGCGATGCGCTTGGCATCGCCGCCGGCCGCGACCTGCAGCTTCTCGGGGCGGATCAGTTCCTGCCAGTTCTTCTGGATCACAGTCATCATCATCTCGATTCAAACGGTGCGGGAGCGACCCGCACATCCCGCTCCGCGTTGCGGGAATGAAAGTAACGGCGAGCTAACGCCCGCCGGACGAAAAAATCAGACGCGCCGGCGCTTGCGCGGGCGGCAGCCATTGTGCGGGATCGGCGTCACGTCGCGGATCGACGTCACGGTGAAACCCGCGGCCTGCAGGGCGCGCAGCGCCGACTCGCGGCCGGAGCCGGGTCCCGCGACCTCGACTTCGAGCGTGCGCATCCCGTGCTCCTGGGCCTTCTTGGCGGCATCCTCCGCCGCGACCTGTGCGGCGAACGGTGTCGACTTGCGCGAGCCCTTGAAGCCGTTGCTGCCCGACGACGCCCAGGCAATCGTATTGCCCTGCGCATCGGTGATCGTGATCATCGTGTTGTTGAACGACGCGTTCACATGCGCGACGCCCGACGCGATGTTCTTGCGTTCGCGGCGGCGGACACGCTGTTGTGTGGCTTCCTTGCCCATGCTCGACCCTGTTGCGGCTCGCTCCGGAAAATCCGGTGAGCCTGACTGTCCCTGAACCTGAAAAAACGCGAGTTACTTCTTCTTGCCCGCGATGGCCTTCGCAGGCCCCTTGCGGGTGCGCGCGTTCGTGTGGGTGCGCTGACCGCGCACCGGAAGCCCGCGCCGATGACGCAGGCCGCGATAGCAGCCAAGATCCATCAGCCGCTTGATGTTGAGCTGGACTTCACGCCGCAGATCGCCCTCGACCACATAGTCGCGATCGATCATCTCGCGGATGTGCAGGACTTCCTGGTCGGTGAGCTGCGAAACGCGCCGCTCGGGCGGAAGATTGTTCTTCTCCATGATTTCGGCGGCCTTCTTTGCCCCGATGCCATGAATATACTGAAGCGCGATCACGACGCGCTTGTTGGTCGGAAGGTTGACACCCGCGATACGAGCCACTTTGATCTGCTCCTGTTGCCGGCCCTGCCGGCTTGGTCTGCTCCGCTCCCGGTTTGCGGAGAGAACGCGAAATGCCGCGACGACACCCGCCCCTCGCTCCGGGCCGGCATCGGCGTCGTGCTTATGCAAAACGGATGCCGGGTATTAAAGGATTCCAAGTCGTTCCGTCAACCTCTTCGAATGACAGAATTAACGCCGTCCCGCCTTCCGCCTGGCGGCCTTTTTGGCAGCTTCTGGCCGTCCTTGGCCGTCGTTTTGGCCACCTTGCGGGCGGCTGGTTTCTTTGCCTTTTTCGCCTTCGAGGCCGCCTTGGCGGACTTTTTCGGGCTGGATTTGGCCTTCGATTTTGATTTGGCCTTGGGCGACGGCGCTTTGGTCTTCTTCAACGCCGGGGCCGATTTCTTCTTAGTTTTCAAAGCGGTCGCTTGCTTTGCTGGCGGCCGGCTGAAGATCCAGTCGATCGCCGCCGTCACCTCATCGATCGGCGCCATGCCGTCCACGGCGCGCAGCAGTCCCTTGTCCCGGTAATATTCGATCAGCGGCGCGGTCTGCCGCCGGTAGGCCTCAAGCCGCGTCTTGAGGACTTCCGGATCGTCGTCCTTGCGCAGCGATTCCCCGCGCGCAAGCGTCTCGGCGATCCGCGACTCGATGCGGCGGACCAGGATGCCTTCATCCACCTTCAACTCGACGACGCCATCGAGCGTCAGGCCCTTCTCCGTCAGCATCCGGTCGAGCGCCTCCGCCTGCGCGACCGTGCGCGGGAAGCCGTCGAGAATGAAGCCGTTTTTTGCGTCCGGCTCCGCAGTACGATCCGCGATGATCGCAACAACAATCTCGTCGGGGCAAAGATCGCCCCGATCCATGATGTCCTTGACCTTCAACCCGACCGGAGTTTCGGCCTTGACCGCAGCGCGCAGCATGTCGCCGGTGGAGAGCTGCACAATCCCGTGTTTGGCGACGAGGCGTTGCGCCTGCGTGCCCTTCCCGGCCCCCGGCGGGCCGAGCAGTATCAACCTCATCTACGCCGCCCCCGCAGCTTTGAACGTTTGATCAGACCTTCGTATTGATGCGCGAGCAGATAGCCCTGCACCTGCGCCACCGTATCCATCGTGACGCTCACCACGATCAGCAATGAGGTGCCACCGAAGTAGAACGGCACGGCCGCGTAGCTGATGAGGATTTCCGGGATCAGACAGACGATCGCCAGATAGGCCGCGCCGATGACCGTGATGCGGCTCAGCACATAATCGATGTATTCGGCCGTCCGCTCGCCAGGGCGGATGCCGGGGATGAAGCCGCCATGCTTCTTCAGATTGTCCGCGGTCTCGGTCGGATTGAACACGATCGCCGTATAGAAGAACGCGAAGAAGATGATCAGCGCGGTGTAGGAGAACAGGAAAAGCGGGCGCCCGTGCGCGAAGTTCGTCGTGATCCAGGTCATGATCTCGCCGCCCTGACCGGCGTTGAAGTTCGCGACAGTCGTCGGCAACAGCAGCAGAGACGAGGCGAAGATCGGCGGGATCACGCCCGATGTGTTGAGCTTGAGCGGCAGATGCGAGGACTGTCCCTCGAACATCTGGTTGCCGACCTGGCGCTTGGGATACTGGATCAGCAGGCGGCGCTGAGCGCGCTCCATGAAAACGATGAAGGCGATCACCACCACCGCCATCACGATCACGGCGAGGATAATGCCGGTCGAGAGCGCGCCCTGCCGGCCGAGTTCGAACATTCCCGCGAGCGCGGCAGGAAGCTGCGCCACGATCCCCGACAGAATGATCAGCGAGATGCCGTTGCCGATGCCGCGCGAGGTGATCTGCTCGCCGAGCCACATCAGGAACATGGTGCCGCCGGTGAGCGAGATCGTGGTCGAGATGCGGAAGAACCAGCCCGGATCAGCGACCGCGTTGCCCGCGCCCTCAAGCCCGATCGCAATGCCGTAAGCCTGGAAGGCCGCCAGCAGCACGGTCAGATAGCGGGTGTACTGATTGATGGTCTTGCGGCCCTGCTCGCCTTCCTTTTTGAGCGCCTCGAGCGTCGGCGACACCGTCGTCATCAGCTGCAGGATGATCGAGGCCGAGATGTACGGCATGATGTTCAGGGCGAAAATCGCCATCCGGTGGATGCCGCCACCGGAGAACATGTTGAACATGCCGAGGATGCCACCGGCCTGGGTGTTGAAAATCTGCTCCCAGGCGGCGGGATCGATGCCGGGCAACGGGATGTAGGTGCCAAGCCGATAGACCAGAAGCGCACCCAGCGTGAACCAGATGCGCTTTTTCAGTTCCTCGGCCTTGGCGAGCGCGCCGAAGTTGAGGTTTGCGGCTAGTTGTTCAGCGGCTGAAACCATGGCCCGTCGCTCCGAAGTGCGCGCCCCCCAAAATATATGGGGGTCAGGCGGCCAATTCGCTTGGCTCTTTGGCCGGTGCCAGGATCGTGACCGAACCACCGGCCTTTTCGACCGCGGCGACGGCGGACTTCGACGCACCCCAGACCGAAAACTGGACTTTGGCCTTGAGTTCGCCGTTGCCGAGCAGCCGCACCCCATCATGGGCGCGGCGCAGGAGCCCGGCCTTGATCAGGGCTGCGGCGTCCACGGTCGCGCCGGCATCGAGCTTGCCGGCATCGATCGCCTTCTGGACGCGGTCGATGTTGACCTCGTGCAGCTTGAGCGCGAACGGCTTGTTGAAGCCACGCTTCGGCAGCCGCCGATGCAGAGGCATCTGGCCGCCTTCGAAGCCCTTGATGCGCACGCCGGAACGCGCGGTCTGGCCCTTGCCGCCGCGTCCGCCCGTCTTGCCCTTGCCGGAGCCGATGCCACGGCCGACCCGCGTACGGTTCTGCCGCGAGCCGGGCCGGTCGGCGATCTGATTGAGTTTCATCACTGCCTCACTTGCCCTCGACGACGCGGACGAGGTGCTTCACCTTGGTCAGCATGCCGCGAGTCGACGGATTGTCCGGCAACTCCTTCACGCGCCCGATCTTGTTCAGTCCGAGCCCGATCAGGGTCTCGCGCTGCGAATGATGGCGCCGCTGCGCGCTGCCGATCTGCTCAACTTTGACGGTCTTGGTGCTTGCCATGCTGGTAAACCTTGCTCGCCTGAAACGGCGGACCTCAATCCGCCACGACCTCACTGTCGACGCCGGTACGGCGCGCCTGCAAGGCGGAAACCTTGATGTTGCGCCGCTGCGCGACCGAGCGCGGGGAAATCCTGAATCTTCAGCGCGTCGAACGTCGCGCGCACCATGTTGTACGGGTTGGACGATCCGATCGACTTCGCAACAATGTCCTGCATCCCGAGAACGTCGAACACCGCCCGCATCGGGCCACCCGCGATGATGCCGGTGCCGGGAGGCGCCGCGCGCAGGAACACCTTGGCAGCGCCATGGCGGCCGTGAACGTCGTGATGCAGCGTTCGTCCCTCGCGCAGGGGAACGCGGATCAGGTTGCGCTTGGCGGCTTCGGTCGCCTTGCGGATCGCTTCCGGCACCTCACGCGCCTTGCCGTGACCATGACCGACCCGGCCCTTCTGGTCGCCGACGACCACCAGTGCCGCAAACCCGAAGCGGCGCCCGCCCTTCACCACCTTCGCCACACGGTTGATGTGGACGAGCTTGTCGGTGAACTCGCTCGGTTCATCCCGTTCGCGGGAACGGGAGCGGGAGCGATCACGATCGCGCGGTTCATGTGCCATAAATCATCGTCCTCAGAATTTCAGTCCAGCTTCGCGCGCCGCATCGGCCAGCGCCTTGACGCGGCCGTGATAGAGATAGCGGCCGCGATCGAATACCACGTCGGTGACGCCCTTCTCGGCCGCACGTTCGGCAACCAGTTTGCCGACCGCCTTCGCGGCGTCCACATTGGCGCCGGTCTTGCCGCCATCGCGCAGCGTCTTCTCCATCGACGAGGCGGCGACCACGGTGCCGCCCTTCAGATCGTCGATGATCTGCGCATAGATGTGCTTCGACGAGCGAAACACCGACAGACGCGGGCGCCCGCGAGCGCCTGCCTTCACGGCGCGGCGCACGCGCGCCATGCGCCGCTCGGTCGAATTCTTGAACCTGGCCATCGTCGGCTCCGTTACTTCTTCTTGCCTTCCTTGCGGAAGATGTATTCGCCTTCGTACTTCACGCCCTTGCCCTTGTAGGGCTCGGGCGGGCGGAACGCGCGGATTTCTGCCGCGACCTGCCCGACTTTCTGCTTGTCGATGCCGCTGATCATGATCTCGGTCGGCTTCGGCGTCGTGATCGCGATGCCCTCGGGCACCGGATAGACGACATCGTGGCTATAGCCGAGCGCAAGCTGCAGGTTCTTGCCCTGTATCGCCGCGCGATAGCCGACGCCCGTAATCTCGAGCTTGCGGTCGAAACCCTTGGTGACGCCGGTCACGAGGTTGGACACCAGCGTACGCGACGTGCCCCACATGGCGCGGGCGCGCTTGGTTTCGTTGCGCGGATCGACCTTGACGGCGCCGTGGTCCATTTTCACCATCACCTCGTCCGGCAGCACCACCTGCATGGTGCCCTTCGGGCCCTTGACCTTGACGGTCTGGCCTTCGACGTTCGCGGTGACACCCGAGGGGACCGGTACCGATTTCTTTCCGATGCGAGACATGGTTGCTTTCCTATCCCTGCCCTAGAACACCGTGCAGAGGATTTCGCCGCCGACGTTGGCCTCGCGCGCTTCGTGATCCGCCATCACGCCCTTCGGCGTCGACAGGATCGAGATACCGAGACCGTTGTTGACGCGTGGCAGAGCCTTCACCGATGCGTAGACCCGGCGGCCGGGTCGCGACACGCGTTCGATCTCACGGATCACCGGCGCGCCGTCGAAATACTTCAGTTCGATCTCGAACTCCGAGCGCCCGTCCTTGTGCTCCACCGAGGCATAACCGCGGATGTAGCCCTCGTTCTTGAGAACCTCGAGGACACGCCCGCGCAGCTTCGAGCCGGGGGTCGAGACCTTCGACTTGTTGCGCATCTGCGCATTGCGGATGCGGGTGAGCAGATCGCCGAGCGGATCATTCGTTGCCATGCGACCCTCCTTACCAGCTCGACTTCACGAGGCCGGGAATCAGGCCCTTGGACCCAAGTTCGCGCAGCGCGATACGGCTCATTTTCATTTTCCGGTAATAGGCGCGCGGACGCCCCGTGATCTCGCAGCGGTTGCGCACGCGGTCTTTCGCGGAATTGCGCGGCAGTTCGGCAAGCTTGAGCGTCGCGGCGAAGCGCTCCTCCATGGAGGCGTTCTTGTCGCGCGCGATCTTGCGCAGACGGTCGCGCCGTCCCGCGTACTGCTTGGCCATCTTGGCCCGCCGCTTGTTCTTCTCGATCGAACTGGTCTTCGCCATCAACGTCTCCTCACCTTTCCGCGTTTGAGCCGGCCCGGTACGGACCGCTCACTGCCGGAACGGAAAATCAAATGCCGCAAGCAACGCCTTCGCTTCTTCGTCGTTCTTCGCCGTCGTGCAGACGACGATATCCATGCCAAGCATCGACTCCGCCTTGTCGTAGTCGATCTCCGGGAAAACGATGTGCTCCTTGATGCCGAGCGAATAGTTACCGCGGCCGTCGAAGCTCTTCGGGTTGAGCCCGCGGAAGTCGCGTACGCGCGGCAGCGCGATATTCACCAGGCGATCGAGGAATTCGTACATGCGCCGCCGGCGCAGCGTGACCTTGCACCCGATCGGCTGGTTTTCGCGCAGCTTGTAGGTCGCGATCGACTTGCGCGCATGCGTGATGATCGCCTTCTGCCCGGCGATCATGCCGAGATCGGCTGCCGCGAGATCGACCTTCTTGCGGTCGTTGACGCCCTCGCCCACGCCCATGTTCAGCACGATCTTGTCGACGCGCGGCACTTCCATGCGGTTCTTGTAGCCGAACTGCTCGGTCAGCTTCTTGCGCATCGACCTCTTCGAAATGCTTGCGCAGACGCGCCGGGCTCCTTCGGCTCCGCCTCGCGCTCACCCTTCGGGGCCGCAGCCTTGGCGGCAGCGTCCGCCTTCGCCTTTGCGGCGCGCTCGGCTTTCGGATTCGGCGCCTTGTCGGCGGCCGGAGTCTTCTCGGCCTTCGGGGCCTTCTTGTCTTCTTTATCAGCCATCGATCTCAACTCCGGAGCGCTTGGCAAAGCGGACCTTCTTGTCGCCCACCATCTTGAATCCGACGCGGGTCGGCTTGCCGTCCTTCGGATCGGCGAGCGCCAGGTTCGACAGGTGCACCGATGCCTCCTTCGAGACGATGCCGCCTTCCTGGCTCGCCGACTGCTTCTGGTGGCGCTTGACCATGTGGATGCCGCGCACCAGCGCGCGATCCTGCGCCGGACGCATCTCGATCACCTCGCCGGTGCGGCCCTTGTCGCGCCCGGTGATGACCACGACCTTGTCGCCCTTGCGGATCTTCGCCGCCATCACAGCACCTCCGGCGCGAGCGAGATGATCTTCATGTGGTTCTTGGCGCGCAGCTCGCGCGGCACCGGCCCGAAGATGCGCGTGCCGACCGGCTCCATCTGCGGATTGATCAGCACGGCGGCGTTGGTGTCGAAGCGGATGACGGAGCCGTCGGCGCGCTTGATGTCCTTCTTGATGCGCACCACGACTGCCTTCATCACCTCGCCCTTCTTGACGCGGCCGCGCGGGGCCGCCTCCTTGATGGACACGACGATGACGTCGCCGATCGTGGCGTATTTTCGCTTCGACCCGCCCAGCACCTTGATGCACATGACGCGACGCGCGCCGGAATTATCGGCCACGTCGAGGTTGGTCTGCATCTGGATCATCGATGCACCTCTTCCTCTCTACTTTGCGCCTGCGCGCTTTAAACTCTGGCCCGCTTCTCGCCCCGGACGACTGCCCAGCGCTTAAGCTTCGAAATCGGCCGGTGTTCTTCCAGCCAAACGATGTCGCCGATCGAGAATTCGTTCTTCTCGTCGTGCGCGTGATACTTCTTCGATCGCCGCACGGTCTTCTTCAGGACCGGGTGCGTGAAGCGGCGCTCGACGCGGACAATGACGGTCTTGTCCTGCTTGTCGCTCACCACGGTGCCCTGCAGCATCCGCTTCGGCATTACGATCTCCTCACTTCTTCTTTTCGGACGCGCGCTTCTGAGCGGCGATGGTCTTGATGCGTGCGATATCGCGGCGCACGATAGCGCACGCGGCCGGTGTTCTCGAGCTGTCCCGGTCGCGCGCTGGAAGCGCAGGTTGAACTGCTCCTTCTTGAGCTTCATCAGCTCGTCGGAAAGCTGGTCCGGGCGACATCGCCCTTGCGTCTCCGGCTTTATCATGTCCCTACTCCGTAATGCGCTGTACGAAGCGCGTCTTGATCGGAAGCTTGGCGGCCGCGAGCGCGAGCGCCTCCTTGGCGAGCTGGACCGGCACGCCGTCGAGCTCGAACAGGATGCGGCCCGGCTTGACCCGCGTGACCCACAGCTCGATAGCGCCCTTGCCCGATCCCATGCGCACTTCGAGCGGCTTCTTGGTCACCGGCACGTCCGGAAACACGCGGATCCAGACGCGGCCCGCGCGCTTCATGTGGCGCGTCAGCGCACGGCGGGCCGCCTCGATCTGGCGCGCGGTGACGCGCTCCGGTTCGACCGCCTTGAGGCCGTATTCGCCGAAGGCGAGGTTCTGGCCGCTGGTCGCCAGGCCGTGGATGCGGCCCTTGTGCGCCTTGCGGAACTTGGTCTTTTTGGGTTGCAGCATGACTGACTGTCTTCGTTCCGATTAAGCGGCGTCGCGGCGCGGACGGCCCTGGTCGCCCTCGGCCATCTTCTTGTCCTGCGCCATCGGGTCGTGCTCCATGATCTCACCCTTGAAGATCCAGACCTTCACGCCGCAGGTGCCGTAGGTGGTGAACGCGGTCGCGACGCCGAAGTCGACGTCGGCGCGCAAGGTGTGCAGCGGCACGCGGCCTTCGCGATACCACTCCATACGCGCGATTTCGGCGCCGCCGAGACGGCCCGAGCAATTGATGCGGATGCCTTCCGCGCCGAGCCGCATCGCCGACTGCACGGCGCGCTTCATGGCGCGGCGGAATGCGACGCGGCGCTCGAGTTGCTGCGCGATCGATTCCGCGACGAGCTGTGCGTCGAGCTCCGGCTTCCTGATCTCGACGATGTTGATGACGACGTCGCAGTCGGTCAGCTTCGCGACCATCTTGCGCAGCTTCTCGATGTCGGCGCCCTTCTTGCCGATCACCACGCCGGGACGCGCCGAGTGGATCGTCACGCGGCACTTCTTGTGCGGGCGCTCGATCACGATCTTCGACACGGCCGCCTGCTTCAGCGCTTCGGACAGATCCTCGCGGATCTTCATGTCCTCGTGCAGCAGCTTGCCGTAGTCGTTCTTGCCCGAGTACCAGCGCGAATCCCACGTCCGGTTGATGCCGAGACGCAGCCCGATCGGATTGACTTTCTGACCCATTGCGTCTCTCGTTATGCCTTAGCCGCAGCCGCTTCCTCGACCTGCACGAACCACGATCGTGAGGTGGGAGAACGGCTTCATGATGCGTGCCCATGCGGCCTCGCCCGCGCGGCGAGAAACGCTTGAGTACGAGTGCCTTGCCGACATGAGCTTCGGCAACGACAAGATCGTCGATGTCGAGCTCGTGATTGTTCTCCGCGTTCGCGATCGCCGACTGGAGGCACTTGCGGACATCCTTCGCGATGCGCTTGCGCGAAAATTCAAGATCGGCGAGCGCCGCCGCAACCTTCTTGCCGCGGATCAGGCCCGCGACGAGGTTCAGCTTCTGCGGGCTCACCCGCAGCATCTTGGCGACCGCCTGTGCCTCGTTCTCGGAGAGGCTGCGCTCGTGCGCTTTCTTGCTCATCGCTCAGCGTTCCTCAGACTTCAGCTTGCCGACGGCGCGGATGCACCGCCGCCGGACGGAGAGCGCTTTGCTTTCCGGTCGGCCGAATGGCCGTAGAAGGTGCGCGTCGGCGCGAACTCGCCGAACTTGTGTCCGACCATCTCCTCGGTGACGTTCACCGGGATATGCTTGTGGCCGTTGTAGACACCGAACAGCAGTCCGACGAACTGCGGCAGGATGGTCGAGCGGCGGCTCCAGATCTTGATCATCTCGTGGCGGCTCGATCCGCGCGCGGCTTCCGCCTTCTTCAGGAGGTAGCCGTCGACGAACGGACCTTTCCAAACCGAACGCGTCATATGCGTCGCCTCTACTTCTTCTTCCGGGCGTGGCGGCTCGCCACGATGAATTCGCTGTGTCGACTTGTTGTTGCGGGTCTTCTTGCCCTTGGTCGGGAAGCCCCACGGCGTGACCGGATGGCGACCGCCCGATGTGCGGCCTTCGCCGCCGCCATGCGGGTGATCGATCGGGTTCATCGCGACGCCGCGATTGTGCGGACGGCGGCCCATCCAGCGCTTGCGGCCCGCCTTGCCGATCGAGATGTTCATGTGGTCGGGGTTCGACACGGCGCCGACTGTCGCCATGCACCTGCCGAGCACCAGGCGCTGCTCCCCCGAATTGAGCCGCAGGATCACGTAGTCCTGGTCGCGGCCGACGATCTGCGCGTAGGCGCCGGCCGAACGCGCAAGCTGCCCGCCCTTGCCGAGCTTGAACTCGATGTTGTGCACGATTGTGCCGACCGGCATGTTCGCCATTGGCATCGCGTTACCGGGCTTCACGTCGACATGCTCGCCCGACACGATCATATCGCCGACCGCGAGGCGCTGCGGCGCGAGGATATAGGCCAGCTCGCCGTCGTCGTATTTCACCAGCGCGATGAACGCGGTTCGGTTCGGATCGTATTCAATCCGCTCGACCTTCGCCGCCACGTCAAACTTGCGGCGCTTGAAGTCCACGATGCGGTAGCTCTGCTTGTGGCCACCGCCGCGGAAACGCACCGTGATGCGGCCGTTGTTATTGCGGCCGCCGTTCGAGTTCTGACCTTCGGTCAGCTCCTTGAGGGGCTTACCCTTGTAGAGGGCCGACCGATCGACCAGCACCAGCTGGCGCTGGCTCGGCGTTGTCGGATTGTAACTTTTGAGCGCCATTCTTGCTCCCCCTTACAATCCGGTGGTCACGTCGATGCGGTGACCTTCCTGCAGGGTCACGATCGCTTTCTTCACGTCCGACTGCACGCCAGGTCGGCCGCGAAACGCCTTGAACTTGCCCTTGCGCACCAGCGTGTTCACGGCCTTGACCTTCACGTCGAACAGCTTCTCGACCGCTTCCTTGATCTGCGGCTTGGTCGCGGTACCCGCGACCTTGAAGATCACCTGATTATGCTCGGACGCGATCGTCGCCTTCTCGGTGATAACCGGAGACAGGATCACGTCGTACATGCGCGGATCGGTCGGAGCACTCATTTGAACCGCGCCTCCAAAGCTTCCACAGCGGCCTTGGTCAGCACGAGCTTCTGGCGCCGCAGGATGTCGTAGACGTTGATGCCTTGCACCGGCAGCACGTCGATGTTCGGTATGTTCCGCGCCGCGCGGCCGAAGTTTTCCTCGATCTCCGCGCCGCCGACGATCAGCGCGTTCGCAAAGCCGAGCTTCTCGAACTGCGCGGTCAGCACTTTGGTCTTCGCTTCCTTCGCGGCAAGGTCGGCGAGCACGATCAGGCCGCCGTCCTTAGCCTTGGCCGACAGCGCATGACGCAACGCGAGCGCGCGAACCTTCTTCGGCAGATCAATCGCGTGGCTGCGCGGGGTTGGCCCGAACGAACGGCCACCGCCGCGGAACAGGTTGACGCGCGCGGAGCCATGGCGGGCACCGCCCGTGCCCTTCTGGCCGTACATCTTCTTGCCGGTGCGCCAGATATCCGCGCGGTTCTTCACCGCGTGGGTCCCGGCGCGGCGTTTGGCGAGCTGCCACACGATGCAACGCTGGATCAGGTCCGTGCGCGGCTCGAGGCCGAAGATATCCTTGTTGAGCGAGACGGAGCCCGCTTCCTTGCCGTCGAGCGTGGTGACTTTAAGGTCCATCACGCACCTCCTTCGGCCGGCGCAGACGCGCCTTCAGAGGCCTGACGGAATTTTCCCGGGGTCGGCAGATCCTTCGGCGGCGCCTTCTTCACGGCATCGCGCACCGTGATCCAGCCACCCTTCGCGCCTGGCACTGCGCCCTCGATCAGGATCAGGCCACGCTCGACATCGGTCTGCACGACCTTGAGGTTGAGCGTCGTGACGCGATCGACACCGAGATGGCCCGGCATCTTCTTGTTCTTGAAGGTCTTGCCCGGGTCCTGACGGCCGCCGGTCGAACCGATCGAACGATGCGAGATCGATACACCGTGTGAGGCACGAAGACCGCCGAAATTCCAGCGCTTCATGCCACCCGCAAAGCCCTTGCCGATCGAGGTGCCGGTCACATCGACATACTGCCCGGCCACGAAATGGTCCGCGGTAATTTCCGCACCAACCGGGATCAGCGCATCTTCGCTGACGCGGAATTCGGCGACCTTGCGCTTCGGCTCGACTTTCGCGAGCGCAAAGTTGCCGCGTTCGGCCTTGGTCACGTTCTTCACCTTGCGGGTGCCGGAACCGAGCTGCAGCGCGACGTAACCGTTCTTGTCCTTGGTGCGGTGAGCCACGACCTGGCAATTCGCCAGCCGCAGCACCGTCACCGGGACATGAACGCCCGCATCCGTGAAGATGCGGGTCATCCCGACTTTTTGTGCGATCACACCGGAACGCATGTTCAGTGTCCTCAATTCCCTGACGGCCTAGAGCTTGATTTCGACGTCGACGCCGGCGGCGAGGTCGAGCTTCATCAGCGCGTCCACCGTCTGCGGCGTCGGATCGACGATATCGAGCAGCCGCTTGTGCGTGCGCATTTCGAACTGCTCGCGGCTCTTCTTGTCGACGTGCGGCGAGCGGTTGACCGTGAATTTCTCGATCTTGGTCGGCAACGGAATCGGCCCGCGCACCTGCGCGCCGGTGCGCTTCGCCGTATTGACGATCTCGCGCGTCGACGTGTCGAGGATCCGGTGATCGAACGCCTTGAGCCGGATGCGGATGTTCTGGCCGTTCATCTTCTATCTCTTCTCTGCGTCATGCCGGGAGCGCCGGCCATCAGAAAAAGTGGATGGCCGGGCGGGTGGCCCGGCCATGACACAGGGGGTTGCTTACTCGATGATGCTGGCGACGACGCCGGCGCCGACAGTGCGGCCACCCTCGCGGATCGCGAAACGGAGCTTCTCTTCCATCGCGATCGGCACGATCAGGTGCACTTCCATCGTGATGTTGTCGCCCGGCATCACCATCTCGGTGCCCTCCGGCAGATGCACCATTCCGGTCACGTCAGTGGTGCGGAAATAGAACTGCGGACGGTAGTTGGTGAAGAACGGCGTGTGACGGCCACCCTCCTCCTTGGTGAGGATGTACGCCTCGGCCTTGAACTTGGTGTGCGGCTTCACCGAACCCG
Organism: uncultured Alphaproteobacteria bacterium; assembly: GCA_963757565.1. Taxonomy (GTDB): domain Bacteria; phylum Pseudomonadota; class Alphaproteobacteria; order Rhizobiales; family Xanthobacteraceae; genus PALSA-894. Next base: position 1,413,016 of record CAVWSB010000011.1, on the reverse strand, counting down.
GCTTGCACAGCACCTGACCGCGCTCGACTTCCTCGCGCTTGGTGCCGCGCAGCAGCGCGCCGATGTTGTCGCCGGCCTGGCCCTGATCGAGCAGCTTGCGGAACATCTCGACGCCGGTAACGACGGTCTTCTGCGTGTCCTTCAGGCCGACGATCTCGACTTCCTCGCCGACCTTGATGATGCCGCGCTCGACACGGCCGGTCACGACAGTGCCGCGGCCCGAGATCGAGAACACGTCTTCCACCGGCATCAGGAACGGCAGATCGACCGGACGTTCCGGCTGCGGGATGTAGTTCGTCCACGGCATCCATCAGCTTGAGGATCGCGTCGTGCCCGAGCTCCTTGTTCTTGTCTTCCAGCGCCATCAGCGCGGAGCCACGGATCACCGGGATCTTGTCGCCCGGGAACTGGTACTTCGAGAGAAGCTCACGGACCTCCAGCTCGACGAGGTCGAGCAGTTCCGGATCGTCGACCATGTCGCACTTGTTCATGAACACGACGAGCGCCGGCACGCCGACCTGACGGGCGAGCAGGATGTGCTCGCGGGTCTGCGGCATCGGGCCGTCGGCCGCCGACACGACCAGGATCGCGCCGTCCATCTGCGCGGCGCCGGTGATCATGTTCTTCACATAGTCGGCGTGGCCGGGGCAATCGACGTGCGCGTAGTGGCGGTTCTTGGTCTGATATTCGACGTGCGCCGTCGCGATCGTGATGCCGCGCGCCTTTTCCTCCGGCGCCTTGTCGATCTGATCGTACGCCGTGAAGGTCGCTCCGCCAGTCTCGGCCAGCACCTTGGTGATCGCGGCCGTCAGCGACGTCTTGCCGTGATCGACGTGGCCGATCGTGCCGACGTTGCAGTGCGGCTTGTCGCGATTGAATTTTTCCTTGCCCATGACGGTCTCCGTTTGGTCCTTAAACTCTAGTTTTCAGTTGGTCAGGCGAACTTCGCCTGGATTTCTTCCGCGACCGCACGCGGGACTTCCGCATAGTGGTCGAATTGCATGGTGAACGTGGCGCGCCCCTGACTCATCGAGCGCAGGTTCGAGACGTACCCGAACATGTTGTTCAGCGGCACCATCGCGGTGACGACGTTGGCGTTGCCGCGCATGTCCTGGCCATGGATCTGGCCGCGCCGCGAGTTGAGATCGCCGATGACAGAACCGGTGTAGTCTTCCGGCGTCACCACCTCGACCTTCATGATCGGCTCGAGCAGCACGGGGCCGCCCTCGCGCAGACGCCTCACGCATCGCCATACGCGACGCGATTTCGAAGGCGAGCGCCGAGGAGTCGACTTCGTGGTAGCCGCCGTCGATCAGCGTCACCTTGAGATCGACCACCGGGAAGCCGGCGAGCACGCCGGCGCCGAGCACCGACTCGATGCCCTTCTCGACGCCCGGGATGTATTCCTTCGGCACGTTGCCGCCGACGACCTTGCTTTCGAACTCGAAGCCGGTGCCCGGCGGCGGTCGGCTCGAGCACGAGCTTCACCTTGCGCGTACTGACCGGTACCGCCGGTCTGCTTCTTGTGCGTATAGTCCTTGGTCACCGAACGCGTGATCTTCTCGCGATAGGCAACCTGCGGCGCGCCGATATTGGCTTCGACCTTGTAGGTGCGCTTGAGGATGTCGACCTTGATGTCGAGATGCAGTTCGCCCATTCCCTTGAGGATGGTCTGGCCGCTCTCCTGATCGGTGTGCACGCGGAAGGACGGATCCTCCGCGACGAGTTTCGCCAGCGCGACGCCGAGCTTTTCCTGGTCGGCCTTCGACTTCGGCTCGATCGCGATCTCGATGACCGGCTCCGGAAATTCCATCTTTTCCAGGATCACCTCGTGTGCCGGATCGCACAGCGTGTCGCCGGTCCGGGTATCCTTGAGGCCGGCGAGCGCAACGATGTCGCCCGCGTAGGCTTCCTTGATGTCCTCGCGGTTGTTCGCATGCATCAGCAGCATGCGGCCGATGCGCTCCTTGCGTTCCTTGGTCGAATTGATCACGCCGGTGCCCGACGTGAGCGTGCCGGAATAGATGCGGCAGAACGTGATCGTACCGACGAACGGATCGTCCATGATCTTGAACGCGAGCAGCGACATCGGCGCCTTGTCGTCGGGCGTGCGCTCGACTTCGTTGCCCTTCGTATCGACGCCCTTGATCGCCGGAACGTCGAGCGGCGACGGCAGATAGTCGACAACCGCGTCGAGCAGCGGCTGCACGCCCTTGTTCTTGAAGGCCGAGCCGCACAGCACCGGATAGAACGCGCCGGTGATGACCGCCTTGCGGATCAGCTTCTTCAGCGTCGCCTCGTCCGGCAGCTTGCCGTCGAGCCAGGCGGCCATGACGTCGTCGTCGAGTTCGACGGCAGCTTCGACCAGCTTCTCGCGATATTCCGTCGCCTGATCCAGCATGTCGGCCGGAATCTCGATGTCCTCGTATTTCGCGCCAAGCGACTCGTCGTTCCAGATCACGCCCTTCATGCGCACCAGATCGATCAGGCCCTTGAAATTGTTCTCGGCAGCCGATCGGCAGCTGGATCGCGATCGGCTTCGCGCCGAGGCGATCGACGATGTCCTTCAGGCACTGGAAGAAGTCAGCGCCGATCTTGTCCATCTTGTTGGCGAAGACGATGCGCGGGACCTTGTACTTGTCGCCCTGACGCCAGACGGTCTCGGTCTGCGGCTCGACGCCCTGGTTGCTGATCGAGCACGACCACCGCGCCGTCGAGCACGCGCAGCGAACGCTCCACCTCGATGGTGAAGTCGACGTGGCCGGGCGTGTCGATGATGTTGAGGCGCTTGTCGTTCCAGAACGCGGTCGTGGCGGCCGACGTGATCGTGATGCCGCGCTCCTGCTCCTGCTCCATGAAATCCATGGTCGCGGCGCCGTCGTGCACTTCGCCGATCTTGTGGCTCTTGCCGGTGTAATAGAGGATCCGCTCGGTGGTCGTGGTCTTGCCGGCATCGATGTGAGCCATGATGCCGAAGTTGCGGTAGTCCTCGATGGGATGTGCGCGGGGCATTGTCTCAGATCCTGTTCGCCGTTACCAGCGATAATGCGAGAAGGCGCGGTTGGCTTCCGCCATCCGGTGCGTGTCTTCGCGCTTCTTCACGGCGTTTCCCCGATTGTTCGACGCGTCGAGCAGCTCGGCCGAGAGCCGCTCCACCATCGTCTTTTCGTTGCGTTCGCGCGCGGCCGCGATGATCCAGCGAATGCCGAGCGCCTGACGGCGATCGGTGCGAACCTCGACCGGCACCTGGTAGGTCGCGCCGCCGACGCGGCGCGAGCGCACCTCGATCGACGGCATCACGTTGTCGAGCGCCTGCTGGAACACGCCGACCGGGTTCGACTTGGTCTTGCCTTCGATGATGTCGAACGCGCCGTAGACGATCTGCTCGGCGACCGACTTCTTGCCCTCGTACATGATCGAATTCATGAACTTGGACACGACCAGATTTCCGAACTTCGGGTCCGGATTGATTTCGCGTTTCTCTGCACTGTGGCGTCGGGACATCGCTTCGCTCGCTTATTTCGGACGTTTCGCGCCGTACTTCGAACGGCGCTGCTTGCGGTTCTTCACGCCCTGCGTATCGAGAACGCCGCGCAGGATGTGGTAGCGCACGCCGGGAAGGTCCTTCACGCGGCCGCCGCGGATCATCACGACCGAATGCTCCTGCAGGTTATGGCCTTCGCCCGGGATGTAGCCGATCACCTCGAAGCCGTTGGTGAGGCGCACCTTGGCGACCTTGCGCAGCGCCGAGTTCGGCTTCTTCGGGGTCGTCGTGTAGACGCGCGTGCAAACGCCGCGCTTCTGCGGGGACTGCTGCAGCGCCGGCACCTTCTTGCGCGACTTCTGCGCCATCCGCGGATGGCGGATCAGCTGATTGATCGTCGGCATGCCTTGCCTTCACCCTCTTGGGCGGGACTTCCGTCCCGTCGCAACGCGGTTGACCGCGCCAAAACAACGAGCGCGCCATCCGCATGTGATGCGGAAGTGCGCTCATCCGTTCACAGAGGACCACGGCAAAACGCGCCGCGATCATGCACCCGAAGTTTCTGACACTTGGCTGTCAGAGGCAGCGTTTGAGTTTCGTCCATCGTGGCGCGAGGCGCGCCGACTGATGCGTGAAACTCACCGCCTGCCGGAAAGTGGGCGGTTTGTAGAGGCCGATCCCGAGGGTGTCAAGGTCAGGAAGCCCCGAAATGACGGCCGTTTCTGCGACGCTTGAAAGCAATACGTTCGGCGTCATCAGCGACACCAGATATGGCGATTGCGATCGTCATGCGCAAGAACTTGCGCGATCGCGCGCCGATTGCCGAAGCTCTTAGCGAGTGGCACGGCGGGCGAACTAGGGTGCGGCGTTTGCGATCACCGATGTGGTCGATTCTCGGCGGCACATCCATTGCGTGTACGGTATAATAATACCCTGCACTTACCCATCCCGACGCGTAAACGAAACGGGCCGCCCCGAAAGGCGGCCCGGATCGATTCTCGGATGGACTGGCTCGCTATTCAGCGGCTGGCAGGGCAGCGGTTTCCTGCTGCTCCGCCACCTTCGCGGCCTGCTCCTTCTCGCGCTCCTCCAGGATGAGCGCGTCGCGCTTGACCGCGATCTCGCGCAGCGAGTTCATGATCGCGCCGGTGCCCGCCGGGATCAGCCGGCCGACAATGACGTTCTCCTTGAGCCCTTCGAGCGTGTCGTGCTTGCCGTTGACGGCGGCCTCGGTGAGCACGCGCGTCGTCTCCTGGAACGAGGCGGCGGAGATGAACGAGCGGGTCTGCAGGCTCGCCTTGGTGATGCCCAGCAAAACCGGGTGGCCCTTGGCGGGCTTCTTGCCCTCGTCCTTCATCTTGGCGTTGATCTCGTCGAGCTCGATCTTGTCCATCTGATCGCCCTGGATCAGTTCGGTCTCGCCGGCGTCGGTGATCTCGACCTTCTGCAGCATCTGGCGAACGATCACCTCGATGTGCTTGTCGTTGATCATCACGCCTTGCAGCCGATAGACCTCCTGGATTTCGTTGACGAGGATAGTTCGGCAAGTTCCTCCACGCCCTTGACCGCCAGGATGTCGTGCGGCGCCGGGTTTCCGTCGACGATGTACTCGCCCTTCTCGATCGCGTCCCCATCCTGAAGATGGATGTGCTTGCCCTTCGGGATCAGGTACTCGGCCGGCTCGACGCCCTTCTCGTTCGGCTCGATCGTGATGCGGCGCTTGTTCTTGTAGTCCTTGCCGAAGCGCACCGTGCCGGAGATCTCCGCGATGGTCGCGGCCTCCTTCGGCCGGCGCGCCTCGAACAGCTCCGCCACTCGCGGCAGACCGCCGGTGATGTCGCGCGTCTTGGCGCTTTCCGTCGGGATACGGGCGATGACGTCGCCCGCGCCGATCTTCGCACCCGGATCGACCGAGATGATCGCGTCGACGGCGAGCAGGTAGCGCGCCTCGCCGCCGCGCGCCAGCTTGAGCGATCTTGCCGTCCTTGCCCTTGATCACGATCGCGGGACGCAGATCCTGCTGTCCGCGCGCCGAGCCGGTGCGCCATTCGATCACCACGCGCTTGGCGATGCCGGTCGAACTCGTCGAGCAATTCCGTCATCGACTGGCCTTCGACCAGATCCTCGAAGCCGATCGTGCCCTCGACTTCGGTCATGATCGGCCGCGTATAGGGATCCCACTCGGCGACGCGCTGACCGCGCTTGATGTGATCGCCCTCGTCGACCTTCATGCGCGAGCCGTACTGGATACGGTGCACGGCACGCTCGGTGCCGTCCTGGTCGACGATCGCGACCGCGATATTGCGGGCCATCGCGATCGAGATCGCCGCTCGAGTTGCGCACGATGTTCTTGTTGCTTGATCCGGATCGTGCCTTCGAAGTTCGAACTCGATGAACGACTGCTCGTTGATCTGCGCCGCGCCGCCGATGTGGAACGTGCGCATGGTGAGCTGGGTGCCCGGCTCGCCGATCGACTGCGCCGCGATCACGCCGACCGCCTCGCCCATGTTGACCGGGGTGCCGCGAGCCAGATCGCGCCCGTAGCACTTTCCGCACACGCCGTTGGCCGTTTCGCAGGTGAGCACCGAACGGATGCGCACTTCCTGCACGCCGGCGTTGCTGACCACCTCGACGTGCGGCTCCTCGATCAGGGTGCCGCGCTTGACCAGCACGTTGCCGTTCGCCGCGATCCTTGATGTCCTCGGCTGCGGTGCGGCCGAGAATGCGCACGCCGAGCGAAGCGACGACCGGTGCCCGCATCGATGATCGCGCGCATCTTGATGCCGCCCTTGGTCTTGCAGTCCTCCGTCGGTGATGATCGAGTCCTGCGCGACGTCGACGAGACGGCGCGTCAGGTAGCCCGAGTTCGCGGTCTTCAACGCGGTGTCGGCGAGACCCTTGCGGGCGCCGTGCGTCGAGTTGAAGTACTCGAGAACCGAGAGGCCTTCCTTGAAGTTGGAGATGATCGGGCTCTCGATGATTTCGCCCGACGGCTTCGCCATCAGGCCGCGCATGCCGGCGAGCTGCTTCATCTGCGCCGGCGAACCGCGCGCTCCGGAGTGCGCCATCATGTAGATCGAATTGACCGGGACCTCGCGGTCGGTCTTCGGTCCTTCTTGACCGCCGAGATCTCCTGCATCATCGCGTCGGCGATGCGGTCGGTGGCACTTCGCCCAGGCGTCGACCACCTTGTTGTACTTCTCGCCCTGCGTGATCAGGCCGTCCTGGTACTGCTGCTCGTATTCCTTCGCGAGCGAGCGCGTCTCCTCGACCATCTTCCACTTGGTGTGCGGCACGACCATGTCGTCCTTGCCGAACGAGATGCCGGCCTTGAACGCATGATGGAAGCCGAGCGCCATGATGCGGTCGCAGAAGATCACCGTCTCCTTCTGGCCGCAGTGGCGATAGACCGTGTCGATCATCGCCGGAGATTTCGCGCTTGGTCATCAGCTTGTTGGCGGCGTCGTACTGACACCTTGGTCGCAGCGCGGCAGCACCTGACCGAGCATGATGCGGCCCGGCGTGGTGTCGTACCAGCGCCGCGACCTCCTTGCCGTTCTCGTCGAGCCCCTCCCAGCGGTACTTGATCTTGGCGTGGAGCGTGACGGCCTTCGCTCGAGCGCGTGCTCGATCTCCGCCATGTTGCCGAACAGCTTGCCCTGGCCCGGCTCGTTCTCGCGCATGATCGAGAGGTAGTAGAGGCCGAGCACGATGTCCTGCGACGGCACGATGATCGGCTGGCCGTTTGCCGGATGCAGGATGTTGTTCGTCGACATCATCAGGACGCGCGCTTCCAGCTGCGCTTCGAGCGACAGCGGGATGTGCACGGCCATCTGGTCGCCGTCGAAGTCGGCGTTGAACGCCGCGCAGACCAGCGGGTGAAGCTGGATCGCCTTGCCCTCGATCAGCACCGGCTCGAACGCCTGGATGCCGAGGCGATGCAGCGTCGGCGCGCGGTTGAGCAGCACCGGATGCTCGCGGATCACCTCGTCGAGGATGTCCCAGACCTCCGGCTTCTCCTTCTCGACCAGCTTCTTGGCCTGCTTCACCGTGGTGGAGAGGCCCTTGGCGTCGAGCCGCGAATAGATGAACGGCTTGAACAGTTCGAGCGCCATCTTCTTCGGCAGGCCGCACTGGTGCAGCTTGAGCTCCGGACCGACCACGATCACCGAGCGGCCCGAATAGTCGACGCGCTTGCCGAGCAGGTTCTGGCGGAAGCGGCCCTGCTTGCCCTTGAGCATGTCGGCGAGCGACTTCAGCGGGCGCTTGTTGGCGCCCGTGATGATGCGGCCGCGGCGGCCGTTGTCGAACAGCGCATCGACCGCTTCCTGAAGCATGCGCTTCTCGTTGCGGATGATGATGTCCGGCGCGCGCAGCTCGATCAGCCGCTTCAGGCGGTTGTTGCGGTTGATGACGCGGCGATAGAGATCGTTCAGGTCCGACGTGGCGAAGCGGCCGCCGTCGAGCGGAACGAGCGGCCGCAGGTCCGGCGGGATCACCGGCACCGACGGTCAGGATCATCCACTCCGGCTTGTTGTGCGAGTGCTGGAACGCCTCGATCGATCTTCAGGCGCTTGGCGAGCTTCTTCTGCTTGATGTCGGAGGTCCGACGCCGCGATCTCGACGCGCAGGTCGGCCGCGATCTTCTCGCAGGTCGAGCGCGCGCAGCATGTCGCGGATCGCTTCGGCGCCGATCTTCGCGGTGAAGCGTGTCGTTGCCGTACTCCTCCTGCGCCTTGAGGAACTCGTCCTCGGACAGGAGCTGACGCTCCTTCAGCGGCGTGAGGCCGGCCTCGATCACGACGTAGTATTCGAAGTAGAGGATGCGCTCGAGGTCCTTCAGCGTCATGTCGAGCAACAGACCGATGCGGCTCGGCAGCGACTTCAGGAACCAGATGTGCGCGACCGGCGCCGCGAGCTCGATGTGGCCCATGCGCTCGCGCCGCACGCGCGAGAGCGTCACCTCGACGCCGCACTTCTCGCAGATGATGCCCTTGTACTTCATGCGCTTGTACTTGCCGCACAAGCACTCGTAGTCCTTGATCGGCCCGAAGATGCGCGCGCAGAACAGGCCGTCGCGCTCGGGCTTGAACGTGCGGTAGTTGATCGTCTCGGGCTTCTTGATCTCGCCGTACGACCACGAGAGAATCTTCTCGGGGCTCGCGATCGAAATCCGGATCTGGTCGAAGACCTGCGCCGGCACCTGCGGGCTGAAGAGATTCATGACTTCTTGATTCATCACCGTCTCCTTGGCCGCCTCGGCGGCCCAAAATTCTTGTGGCAACGCGCCTCGTCACCTGTCCCGCCGCCTCTCGACCGTGCCGGCCGTCGGCAGAACGTCGGGAGCGGCGCGTTGCGCCGCTCCCTCGCTCGTTACTCCGCGGCCTCGGCGGCCGTCGGGCCGCGCGTTCCTGCTTGGAATTGTGCAGGTCGACGTTGAGGCCGAGCGAGCGCATCTCCTTGACCAGCACGTTGAACGATTCCGGGATACCGGCCTCGAACGTGTCGTCGCCGCGCACGATCGCCTCGTACACCTTGGTGCGGCCGGCGACGTCGTCCGACTTCACCGTCAGCATCTCCTGCAGCGTGTAGGCGGCGCCGTAGGCTTCGAGCGCCCACACTTCCATTTCGCCGAAGCGCTGGCCGCCGAACTGCGCCTTGCCGCCCAGCGGCTGCTGGGTGACGAGCGAGTACGGACCGATCGAACGCGCGTGGATCTTGTCGTCGACCAGGTGGTGGAGCTTGAGCATGTAGATGTAGCCCAACCGTCACCTTGCGGTCGAACGTACTCGCCGGTGCGTCCGTCGTACAGCGTCACCTGCCCGGAGGCTCGAGGCCCGCGAGGTCGAGCATCTTCTCGATGTCCGCCTCCTTGGCGCCGTCGAACACCGGCGTCGCGATCGGCACGCCCGTGCCGCAGGTTGTCGCCGAGCTCGATCAGCTCGGTCTCGCCGAGCGACTTGATGGTGTCGTCCTCGCCGTAGACCTTCCTGCAGCATCTCCTTCAGCGGCTTGATGTCGTGCTTGGCGTTATAGGCATCGACCGCCTGCCGATCTTGAGGCCGAGGCCTGCGCAGGCCCAGCCGAGATGCGTCTCGAGGATCTGCCCGACGTTCATGCGCGAGGGCACGCCGAGCGGATTGAGCACGATATCGACATGCGTGCCGTCCTCGAGGAACGGCATGTCCTCGACCGGCACGATCTTCGACACCACGCCCTTGTTGCCGTGGCGGCCCGCCATCTTGTCGCCGGGCTGGATCTTGCGCTTCACCGCGACGAAGACCTTGACCATCTTCATCACGCCGGGCGGCAGCTCGTCGCCGCGCTGCAGCTTCTCGACCTTGTCGAGGAAGCGCTGTTCCAGGCCCTTCTTGCTCTCGTCGTACTGCTTCCGGATGGCCTCGATCTCGCTCATCACCTTGTCGTTGGAGACGGCGAACTGCCACCACTGCGAGCGCGGGTACTCTTCGAGGACGGCCGCGTTGAGGTGCGTGTCCTTCTTGAAGCCCTTCGGGCCCGCGATGCCGACCTTGCGCTCGAGCAGCTCGGCAAGACGGCCGTAGACGTTGCGGTCGAGGATCGCCTGCTCGTCGTCGCGGTCCTTGGCGAGGCGTTCGATCTCCTCGCGCTCGATCGCGAGCGCGCGCTCGTCCTTGTCGACGCCGTGGCGGTTGAACACGCGCACTTCGACGACGGTGCCCTGCACGCCGGGCGGGACACGCAGCGAGGTGTCGCGCACGTCGGAGGCCTTCTCGCCGAAGATGGCGCGCAGGAGCTTTTCCTCCGGCGTCATCGGGCTTTCGCCCTTCGGCGTGATCTTGCCGCACAGGATGTCGCCGGCACGCACTTCCGCGCCGATGTAGACGATGCCGGCTTCGTCGAGGTTCTTCAGCGCCTCTTCCGAGACGTTCGGAATGTCGCGCGTGATTTCCTCCGGGCCCGAGCTTGGTGTCGCGCGCCATCACCTCGAACTCCTCGATGTGGATGGACGTGAACACGTCGTCCTTCACGATGCGCTCGGAGAGCAGGATGGAGTCCTCGAAGTTGTAGCCGTTCCACGGCATGAACGCGACGAGCACGTTGCGGCCGAGCGCGAGTTCGCCGAGGTCGGTCGAGGGACCGTCCGCGATGATGTCGCCCTTTTTCACGTGGTCACCCACCTTCACCAGCGGACGCTGGTTGATGCAGGTGTTCTGGTTCGAGCGCTGGAACTTCATCAGCCGATAGATGTCGACGCCCGACTTGGTCGGGTCGAGATCTTCCGTGGCGCGCACGACGATACGGGTCGCGTCCACCTGGTCGATGATGCCGGTGCGGCGTGCGCCGATCGCGGCGCCGGAGTCGCGCGCGACCGTGCCTTCCATGCCGGTGCCGACGAACGGCGCCTCGGCGCGCACCAGCGGCACGGCCTGACGCTGCATGTTCGAGCCCATCAGCGCGCGGTTCGCGTCATCGTTCTCGAGGAACGGGATGAGCGCGGCCGCGACCGAAACGAGCTGCTTCGGCGACACGTCCATGAAGTCGACCTTGTCGGGCGTGAGGAACACGACGTCGCCCGCGTGACGGCAGGTGATGAGGTCTTCGGTGAAGCGGCCCTTCGGCGTCGATCGGCTGGTTCGCCTGCGCGACCGTGTAGCGCCCCTCCTCCATCGCCGAGAGGTAGATCACCTCGTCGGTGACGCGGCCGTCCTTGCACCTTGCGGTACGGCGTCTCGACGAAGCCGTACTTGTTCACCCGCGCATAGGTCGCGAGCGAGTTGATCAGGCCGATGTTCGGGCCTTCCGGCGTCTCGATCGGGCAGATGCGGCCGTAATGCGTCGGATGCACGTCGCGCACCTCGAAGCCCGCGCGCTCGCGCGTCAGACCGCCCGGGCCCAGCGCCGAGAGACGCCGCTTGTGCGTGATCTCGGAGAGCGGATTGGTCTGGTCCATGAACTGCGAGAGCTGCGAGGAGCCGAAGAACTCGCGCACCGCGGCTGCCGCCGGCTTCGCGTTGATCAGGTCCTGCGGCATGACGGTGTCGATATCGACCGACGACATGCGCTCCTTGATCGCGCGCTCCATGCGCAGCAGGCCGATGCGGTACTGGTTCTCCATCAGCTCGCCGACCGAGCGCACGCGGCGGTTGCCGAGATGGTCGATGTCGTCGATCTCGCCCTTGCCGTCGCGCAGGTCGACCAGCGTGCTGATCACCGACGACGATGTCTTCCTTGCGCAGCACCCGCATGGTGTCGGGCGCGTCGAGGTCGAGGCGCATGTTCATCTTCACGCGGCCGACCGCAGAGAGGTCGTAGCGCTCGCTGTCGAAGAACAGCGAGTTGAACATCGCCTCGGCGGTGTCGACCGTCGGCGGCTCGCCCGGACGCATCACGCGATAGATGTCGAACAGCGCGTCTTCACGCGTCATGTTCTTGTCGACGTGCAGCGTGTTGCGGATATAGGCGCCGACATTGACGTGGTCGATGTCGAGCAGCGGCAGTTCCTTGTAGCCGGCCTCGTTGAGGACCTTGAGGTTCTTCTCGGTGATTTCCTCGCCTGCCTCGACGTAGATTTCGCCGGTCTTCGGATTGACCAGGTCCTCGCCGATGTAATGGCCGACCAGTTCCTCGTCGGTCACGCGCAGGGCCTTGAGGCCCTTCTCGGCGAGTTGCCGCGCCTGGCGCACGGTGAGCTTCTTGCCGGCCTCGACCACGACCTTGCCGCTATCGGCGTCGACCAGATCGTTGATCGGCCTTGTAGCCGCGCATGCGGGTCGCATCGAACGGCACGCGCCAGCCATCCTTCGCGCGCTTGTAGACGATCTGACTGGTAGAAGGTGCGCAGCACCTCCTCGCCGTCCATGCCGAGCGCGAGCAGCAGCGACGTCACCGGAATTTTCCGGCGCCGGTCGATACGCGCGTACACGATGTCCTTGGCGTCGAACTCGATGTCGAGCCAGGAGCCGCGATACGGGATGATGCGGGCGGCGAACAGGAGCTTGCCGGACGAGTGCGTCTTGCCCTTGTCGTGATCGAAGAACACGCCGGGCGAACGGTGCATCTGCGAAACGATGACGCGCTCGGTGCCGTTCACGACGAACGTGCCGTTGTTGGTCATGAGCGGAATGTCGCCCATGTAGACATCCTGCTCCTTGATGTCCTTGACCGACTTCGCGCCCGTCTCCTCGTCGATATCGAACACGATGAGGCGCAGCGTCACCTTCAGCGGCGCCGCGTAACGTCATGCCGCGCTGGCGGCACTCGTCGACGTCGTACTTCGGCGGCTCGAATTCGTAGCTCGACGAAGTCGAGCATGCGAGGTGTTGGAGAAGTCCTAGATCGGAAAGACCGACTTGAACACGCCCTGCAGGCCCTCGTCGGGCCGTCCGCCCGGCGGCTCTTGCACCAGCAGGAATTGGTCGTAGGACGCCTTCTGAACCTCAATGAGGTTCGGCATCTCCGCGACTTCCTGAATTTTCCCGAAAAACTTACGAACGCGCTTGCGACCAATAAAAGTCTGCGCAGTAGCCATGTGCTGTCTTCTCCGTCGAACCGCTCTGAATGGCACCGGTACGACTCTCCGGAGGGCCGCCATCCAATCGCGACCGTCCGGACAGGCGTCAGGCGCCTATTTCGCTTGCACGATCCGGGCTCGCATCGTCCCGGATCGTTCGAAGCCAATCCCGCCGCTAGGCGTCTTTTGTGGTGAAACCGGGATATAAGTACCGGATTTCCCGCACAATCCTCGTGTTCCACGCCAGCGAGCGCGAATTTCTGCTCCTTCTTCGCTCGATCCCCGAGGAGCCCAGGGAACGGCCCGTGGCCTCTCGGTATCCCGGTCGCGGAACCTCGGGTTTGCCGTCGCTCGCCCGGGCTTTCGCTGAACTAACCTAAGGGTTACTTCAGCTCGACCTTCGCGCCGGCCTTCTCGAGCTGGGCCTTGACCTTCTCGGCCTCGTCCTTCGGGATGCCTTCCTTGACGGCCTTCGGAGCGCCTTCGACCAGGTCCTTGGCTTCCTTCAGCCCGAGGCCGGTGAGCGCACGGACTTCCTTGATGACCTCGATCTTCTTGTCGCCGGCAGCCGCGAGAACGACCGTGAACTCGGTCTTCTCTTCAGCAGGTGCAGCAGCAGCGCCGGCGGGACCCGCTACCGCAACAGCAGCAGCAGCAGAAACGCCCCACTTCTCTTCCAGCATCTTCGCGAGTTCAGCGGCTTCCAGCACGGTGAGGCTGGAAAGCTCGTCGACGATCTTGCTCAGGTCAGCCATTTCTCAATCTTCCTTTATTCGGTTCGAACCAATGGTTTAGACGGGAAGCCTCACGCGGCTTCGCCCTTCGAGGCATAGGCCTGGACCACACGCGCGACCTTGGCGGCCGGGGCGTTCGTGAGCTGCGCGATCTTGGTGGCCGGAGCGACCAGAAGGCCGACCAGCTTGGCGCGCAGTTCGTCGAGCGACGGCAGCGAGGCGAGCGCCTTGACGCCGTTGGAATCCAGGGCGGTCTTGCCCATCGCTCCGCCGAGGATGACGAACTTCTCGTTCGCCTTGGCGAAGTCGGACGCGACCTTCGGCGCCGCGATCACATCGCTCGAATAAGCGATGACCGTCGGCCCCTTCAGCAGGGGACCGATGGACGCGACGTCCGTGCCTTCGAGAGCGATCCTGGCGAGGCGGTTTTTCGCGACCTTCACGCTCGCGCCAGCGGCGCGCATCTGCTTGCGCAGCTGCTGCATCTGGGCGACGGTCAGGCCGGAATAGTGAGCGACGACGACGACGTTGGAGGCCTTGAAGACCCCGTTCAACGACTCGATGGCCGCCTTCTTTTCCGCTCGATCCACGTCGGGACTCTCTTCGGTTGGCGGCCAAGGCTTCCTTGCGGAAACCGAAACCGCCGGGTTGCACCAGCCGTCCTGATTTCCCCGGCGCAGGCGCCCTGCGGGCGACGCACCGATCCGGCGGGACGACGACGAAAGCTCTGTCCGCCGGACGAATGAGCCAAACGGGCTCGCACGCCAGTGCAAAGGTTCGAACCGACTCGGGCCAGCCTTCCGGCGAGCCAAAATCTCATCTCACCCGTCTATGCAGGTCGGTCGATTAAGCCGGGAACCCGGCACCCGCAGTCTCGGACAGGGCGCTTCATCAAATACTTGCGGCCGCTTCCTCCTTCCGTTTCTGAAATCCGCGAGGATATCCGAAAGGAACGAGGTCCTGACCACCCTGAATTGGTGAAGCGCACAAAGGCGTGCCGCCAAACTGGGCCGGCACGCCCCGACGCGCGCTGTCTAGACCGTTTTCCGAGGTTTGCCAAGGGGCCCTGCCGCCCTTAACCCGCGGGCACGGACCCGCTATCGGAAATCCCGGGGGCGGCTAAACTAGTCTTGTCGCGGGGGGCGAAGCAAAATGGCCGCATTAACGGTTCGGCGGGCGGACTTCCTTGGCGCTCGCATACGCGACTGACCTGGCGACAGGTCACTCGCGCGACTTTGCCCTTCGGTCCTGTGTGCTGGTGGTGCGGTTCGCCGACGTTCTAGGTCTCGACGCATGTCCGCCGCGCGGTCTTTCACCAGGCGCTGTTGCGCTTCATCGGATGCAATGCCGATACGCATCTGCTCGCGGCACATTGGGGCGACGAGATCACGCTTCGCCGCGAGCTGCATCACATCGACATGGGCAATCGGCCGGAGTTCGTCGAAGTCCTCGTCCGAGCGCTCACTCGAAAATTCGCAGGCATGCCGGCCGAAGAACTCGCCGAAGCCGTGCAACGTGGCCTCGCGGAGGGCCCGCAGATCAACATTCCGGTCCTGTCAGGACATTGCGAGGTCGCCCAGAGGATCGCGGAGCGGATCGGTTTGCCGCCGGAGATCCGCGAAAACCTCGGCCAGATCTACGAACGCTGGGACGGAAAGGGACTGCCGCGCGGTCTCTCCGGCAACGCGGTAAAATTCCCGGTTCGCATTGTGACGCTGGCACAGGACGCCATCGCGCTTTTCGACGCGCAGGGCTTCGACAAGATGAAGGAGATGATCGCGAAGCGTTCCGGCGGCGGTTACGAGCCTGAGCTCGCCGATCTCTTTCTCAGCAATGCCGAGAAGCTTTTCGAGGGTCTCGATCAGCCGGTCGATCGCGAGACGATCCTGGCGCTTGAACCCCTGCCCCATGCGACGCTGAGCGAAGATGAATGCGAAGAGGCCTATGTGGCGATCGCCGACATGATCGACATGCGGATGCCATTCACCTTCGGACATTCTCGCGCGGTTGCGGCGCTCGCGGATGCGGCGGGGAAGCGCATGGGGCTGCCGGCCTCCGACATCCGCGCCGCGCGTTGGGCGGCTTACACACACGATATCGGCGAACTGGCAATTCCTGTTTCGACCTGGATGCGCGCGGGCGCACTGACGGAGCGCGAGACCGATGCGGCGCACCTTCATCCCTATCATGGCGAGCGCGCGCTCGCGTCATTGGGTGGCGAAGGCAAGGCCGTTGCCGCGCTGGTGCTACGCCACCACGAGCGCCTCGACGGCAGCGGCTATCATCGCTACGCCAAGGCGCCGGACCTGTCGCCCGCAGCCCGCATCCTCGCCGCCGCCGAAGCCTTCCAGACCGCGCGGGAAGCGCGGCCTTACCGGCCCTCCTTGAGCGACCCAGCCGCCGCCGCGAAGCTTCGCAGCGCAGTCCGTGAGGGCAAGCTCTGCCCGGATGCCGTCGAAGCCGTGCTCGCGGTGGCGGGCCAACCATCACGGCGCGACGTTGGCGCAGGTCCCGCCGGACTGACGCCGCGCGAAATCGAGGTGCTACGGCTGATCGCGGGCGGCGCGACCGCCAAGGAAGCCGCGCGTCAGCTTGAGATCGCGCCGAAGACCGCCGACCACCACATCCAGAACCTCTATTCCAAGATCGGCGTCACGACCCGGGCCGCCGCCGCTTTGTTCGCGCTGGAGCGCGGCCTTCTGCAGCACGGAATGTCCCCCGCATAGGGAATCCACCCGATGTGACGGGGGGCCACGGCGGGCATCGTCCCGCTATGCCAAACACACTCGATACCGTCCAGGCGGTCAGCGGCGCCGCTGCCGGGGCGCTCGCACCCACCAATCTTGCTCCGACCGGCGTGGTCCTTACAAATACAAGCGCCGGGATCAATGAGAACACCGCGACGGTGAGCCATATCAGGGTCGCCGATATTGTGGTGATCGATGATGCGCTTGGCACCAATACGCTCGGCCTCACCGGAGCGGATGCGGCGTTCTTCGAGATTGAGGGGGCATCGCTCTACCTCAAGGCCGGCACTGTCCTCGATTACGAGACAAAGACGAGCTATTCGGTCGCCATCACGGTCGACGACAGCTTCGTGGGGGCCACGCCTGACGCTACCAGCGCGCCCTACACACTGGCAGTCGGGAACGTGGTCGATACGGCGATCGAGTTCGCGCTCGTGGCCATCGGCGGCGTGATCGACGGAGCTCTTACCCCGGTCAATTCTGCGCCAACGGCCGTGGTCCTCACAAGCGCCGTCGCCTCGGTCGACGAGAACACCGCGACGGCAAGCCACATCAAGGTCGCCGATATTGCGGCGATCGACGATGCGCTCGGCACCAACGTGCTCGGCCTCACCGGAGCGGACGCGAGCTTTTTCGAGATCGTCGGCTCCTCGCTCTACCTCAAGGCCGGCACCGTCCTCGATTTCGAGACAAAGGATAGCTACTCGGTCGCCGTCACGGTGGATGACACGTCCGTCGGGGGAACGCCCGACGCGGCCAGCACGACCTACACGCTTACCGTGAACGACGTGAATGAGGCGCCCGTTGCGCAGAACGGCACGGCCGCCGGGAATGAGGATACGCCGATCAACGGCACACTCACCGCGACCGATGTCGACAATACGGCTGCACAACTGACCTACAGCCGCGTTGCGAACGCGGCGCACGGTTCAGTAACGGTCCATTCGGATGGCACGTTTACCTATACGCCTGGTGCAGACTTCAATGGAAACGACAGTTTCACCTTCAAGGCGAATGACGGCGCGGCGGATTCGAACACCGCCACGATCATTTTGACGGTTGCGGCCGTCAATGATGCGCCGACGCCTAGCGCGAACACCGGCGCAACGGTGAACGAAGGCGCGAGCACCGTCATCAGTAACGCGCAGCTCGGCTTCAATGACGTCGACAATACTGACGCGCAGATCACCTTCGCGCTCAGTGCCACTCCGGCGCACGGCATGTTGTTGCGCAACGGGGCGGCTCTTATGGCGGGCGGCAGTTTCACGCAAGCCGATATCGCCAACAACCTGCTGCGCTACGCTCACGATGGCAGCGAAACGACGAGCGACGCGTTCGCGTTCTCGGTGAGCGATGGCATCGCGCCTGCGATCGCCGGGCAGAGCTTTGCGCTGACGATCACGCCGCAGAACGACGCGCCGCAGATCACCTCAAACGGCGGTGGGGCCGCGGCGACGATCAGTGTGCCGGAGAACGAAACCACCGCCACCGCCGTAACGGCAAGCGACCCGGACGGGCCATCGCTCGCGTTCTCGATCGTCGGTGGCATCGATGCGGCGAAATTCGCGATCGATGACTCGACCGGCGTCCTGGGGTTCATCAGCGCGCCGGACTTCGAACTGCCGGGCGATTCCGATGCTAACAACAGCTACGTCGTAAAGTTGCGCGTGTCTGACGGGCTCGCCAGCGACGATCAGACGATCACGGTCAATGTAACCGACGTGAGGCCCGAGCACGGCGCCGCAAATGACTTCAACGCTGATCATGTGAGCGACGTACTACTCGGCCAAAGCAGCAGCGGGATCGTTGCTGAGTGGTCGATGGCTATGGGCCAAATCGGCGAAAACAAAGGCGTCGGATCGCGCAACGCAGATTTTCATCCGGACGCGCCCGGAATCAGTCAGCAATGGCACTTCCAGGATACCGGCGACTTCAACGCCGATGGCCGCGCTGATGTCCTGTGGCGGCACGACAATGGCCAGGTCGTGCTTTGGAGCATGAACGGCTCACAGATCGTGTCCAATCAGTCGGTCGCCACCATCGGCAGCGATTGGCACAACGAGGGCGTTGGGGACTTCAACGGTGACGGCAAGGCGGATGTGCTTTGGCATAACAACAGCGGACAAATCGCACTCTGGACCATGGATGGCGCGCAGATCACCGGCAATCAGCAGGTCGCAATGCTCGGCAGCGGGTGGCATTTCCAAGGACTTCTCGATGCAAACGGAGACGACAGGAGCGACGTGTTATTGCGCAACGACAGCGGTCAGGTCGTCCTCTGGACGATGGACGGGGGAAAGATCATCGGCAATCAGTCGATCGCAAACCTCGGGCTTGACTGGCACGTCGCCGGCACGGGTGACTTCAAGGCCGACGGCCGTGACGACGTGTTACTGCGCAACGACAGCGGTCAAGTCGTCCTCTGGCAAATGAACGGCGCGCAGGTCGAGTCTAATACATCGATTGCGACCCCTGGCAACGACTGGCAGGTCCAAGACATCGGCGACTATAACCATGACGGCTACAGCGACATTTTGTGGCGTAACGACAGCGGTCAGGTCGTGATCTGGGAAATGAACGGCGACCAAATCGTCTCCAACCATGCCGTGACCAGTCCGGGCGCGTCACTCGACCACGATTGGACGATCCTCACGCACCGCTACGATCTGTTCTGACCCGCGCTTCGATTTACTGATGCGCAAGCGCAAAAAGCAAAGGGCCGGCACCGCGGCGCCGGCCCTTCACCGAAGTCAAAGTTATTAGATTGTGCTTCAGGTCCCGCTGGCGTTGGCAGCGAGGCTCAGGCTCGCCGTATCGATCTTCACGCCCGGGCCCATCGTGGAGGAAATCGCCACGCGGTTGATGTAGTGGCCCTTCGAGCCGGCCGGCTTTGCCTTGTTCACCGCATCCGCGAAGGCGCGAATGTTCGCGACCAGCTGATCGGCCGAGAACGAAGCCTTGCCGACGCCGGCCTGAATGATGCCGGCCTTTTCGACCCGGAACTCAACCGAGCCGCCCTTCGCGCCGCGAACGGCTCCCGCGACGTCCATCGTCACAGTACCGACCTTCGGGTTCGGCATCATGCCGCGCGGGCCAAGCACTTTGCCGAGCCGGCCGACCAGCGGCATCAGGTCCGGGGTCGCGATGCAGCGGTCGAAGTCGATCTTGCCGCCCTGCACGATGGTGACAAGCTCCTCCGCACCGACGATGTCGGCGCCGGCGGCCTTCGCCTCTTCGGCCTTTGCGCCGCGCGCGAAAACCGCGACGCGCTGCGAACGTCCCGTGCCATTCGGCAGCGTGACGACGCCGCGCACCATCTGATCGGCATGACGCGGATCGACCCCGAGATTCATCGCGATCTCGACGGTCTCGTCGAACTTCGCCTTGGCGCGCTCCTTGACGAGCTTCACGGCGTCATCGAGTGCGTAGGACTTCTCCGGATCGACACCCTCGCGGGCCTTGGTGATGCGTTTGCCTGCACTCATGATTATGCCCCCACCTGGATGCCCATCGAACGGGCGGAGCCTTCCACCATGCGCATCGCGGCTTCCACCGTGTCGCAATTGAGGTCGGCCATCTTCTTCTCGGCGATCTCGCGCACCTGCGCCTTGGTCACCTTGGCGACGTTGTCGCGCCCTGGTGTCTTGGAGCCGCTTTCGATCTTGGCCGCCTTCTTAAGGAAGTAGGCCATCGGCGGCGTCTTCATCTCGAAGGTGAATGACTTGTCCTGGTAGATCGTAATGACCACCGGGATCGGCGAGCCCTTCTCCATCTGCGAGGTCTTCGCGTTGAAGTCCTTGCAGAACGCCATGATGTTGAGGCCGCGCTGACCGAGCGCGGGACCGATCGGCGGGGACGGATTGGCCGCGCCCGCCGGCACTTGCAGTTTGAGGAATCCAGCTACTTTCTTCGCCATCTCATTTCCTTTCAGTGGTGCGGATCTCGACGGTTGGCGACCGCCTCACCTCCCACGTTCCGCGTCATGCACCTGCTGGCGCGCGACGATTACCCGGCCTGCCAGACCACCAAACTCGTTCCACGGACATGCCGCAGGCCGAGATGACGGCTTGCCTCGATCTCCTCGAGTGCGCGGGTGACGCCCTCCCATACACCGTAGTCGTGCCAGATGGCCATCCCTTTGGGGGCCAGCAGGCGGAAGGCGGTGCCGGAGTCCGCGATCACATAGTCATAAGCATGCGATCCGTCCACAAAAACCAGGCCCGCCCGGCCCAGATGCGGCGACCAGTCGTAGGTGGCCGAATCTCCCATCAGCTGGGTGATACGGCCCACCGCGCGCCGCCATTCGGGCGGAGCCTCGAGGAATCGGCGTCCGGAGCACGGCTTTTCCACATAGGCGCGCTCGCCCGGCGCAAGATCGAATGCCGGCGCGGCGGTCGGGGGCAAATCGAGCGTGAAAACAGCATGCTGCGGCGGCGCATTCACGGCGAGATTGATCGTGGTGCGGCCGTCGAACGTACCGATTTCAATGATCTCGCTCCCGGCCCGCGTGGCGGCCGCGGCGCTCGCCAGAATGGCGAGTTCGGCCAGATTGACGTCGCCGGAGTTCTTGTCCGCCGCGACGATCCCGATCGGCCTTGCGGCGATGACGTCTCGCCAGTCCGCAATCGGCAGGCTCGTTCTCTGGCCGCGCTCGACGCCCCGCATCCGCCGGCCCGCGTCGCGGAACGCGCGCCCCCATGCCGATACCGGAAGGTAGACCGAGCGCGCGTAAAGACCGTTGAGGCGGCTCGTCAGCACGGCAGAAACGCGGGTTAGAGCTTCTCGACCTGACCGAATTCGAGCTCGACCGGCGTCGCACGGCCGAAGATCGATACCGCGACCTTCAGGCGCGAGCGGCCTTCGTCGACCTCCTCCACGGTGCCGTTGAACGACGCGAACGGGCCGTCCGACACGCGCACCTGCTCGCCAACTTCGAACGAGATCGAGGGTTTCGGCCGCTCGATGCCCTCCTGCACCTGATTGAGGATGCGCTGCGCCTCGCCTTCGGAGATCGGCATCGGCTTGTTGTCGGCGCCGAGGAAGCCCGTGACCTTCGGGGTGTTCTTGATGAGGTGATAGGCTTCGTCGGTCAGGTTCATCTTCACCAGCACATAGCCGGGAAAGAACTTACGCTCGGCATCGACCTTGCGGCCGCGCCGCACCTCGACGACCTTTTCCTTCGGTACCATCACCTCTTCGAACAGGTCGGAGAGACCGCGCTGCTTGGCCTGCTCGCGGATCGAGTCCGCCACCTTGTTCTCGAAGTTCGAATAGGCGTGGACGATGTACCAGCGTTTCGGCTTGGTCTGGGTCAGTGTGTCCGCCACGGGCCTGCTCCTATGAGGTGCCGATGCCGAGCACCAGCGTGACCACCATGCGGATCACCTGGTCGGCGAGAAGGAAGAAGATCGCGGCTGCGGCCGCGAACACAAACACCATCGCGGTCGTGATGCCGGTTTCCTTGCGCGAGGGCCAGGTGACCTTGTTGGTCTCCTGACGCACCTCCTGCAGGAACTGAAACGGATTGAACTTCGCCATGTCTTGTCTTTGCTGCCTCGGCGTTACGCGTTCCACATAGGTGCACGCCGCCCAACCTTGAAGGACGAACAGACGGTTCCTTTTGGGGATACGTTCGCTGCGGAAGTCCGTTACCGGGCCGCTAGGCGATGGATGCTTTTATTGGCAGGGGTTGGGAGCTGTCAACAAGACACGGTTGACCGCAATACCAAAGCGTCTGCCGAGCACGACCCGCCAATACAACGCGTTCGATCGGTTTTGCACCAATAGGTTGCTGTCGGGGAATTCTGCCCCCAAATTAACAGTGGTATGCAACTGAATGCACTACCACGGCACGCGTGTATGAAAATCTTGCATTTCAGCGTCGGCGTCGCTGCGTGGTTTCGCAGCTTCCGCCACTCAGTGACTGGTTGTCCGGTCTGCGGTCGTTCCATGGTCGGACGGCGCTATCGAGGTGAGACAATTCTTTTCTGCCCAGCGCGCTACAACGGCGTTCATCGACGGCACGCCGGCAGCGACAATGCGCCAAAAAAAGCGCACTTGCCCGGCCTTCCAGACACTTGCGCTCATGGTTCTCAAGTCCAATCGCGAACTGTGGCGAGCATCGGCCGCAGTCAAAACCCGTGAATTTCGTCGGTTGGCCTGCCCAATGAGGCGCCCAGAACGCACCTGACGTGACCCCCGTCACAGCGAGCCCCACCCCGGCATGGTTTCGTCTTCACACAGGCGGGGCGCCTGTAGCGACGAAGGGGACACCACATGACAATGGCTTACGCGATCAAGGGACAGCAGTTCGGGGCACGGAATTCCTCGAAGCTCTTCTGCGCGGTTCAGCTCGTGTGGGGTGCACTCTTGACCGGCGCAGGCATTGGCTTCGCGATCGTCTGCTGGCTCTCCTGACCCCCACGGTCCCCTACCGCTTTTTCAGCCACGACCACCTTTGCCCGCCCCCGGACATTTCGCCCACGTCATTACGTCAAGCCGACAGATCCCGGCCCAATCCAGCTCCCCATCGATTCTGTTGATCCTGCTGCGCAAGTCATACGACCTGGCAGGAGTGGAGGGACTTCGAACCCCCAACCCCCGGTTTTGGAGACCGGTGCTCTAGCCAGTTGAGCTACACTCCTACAGCGCGGGCTATATAGCGGGCGAATTCGACCGAGTTATCACGAGTTGTTCCGGCCCGCGCCGCAGCACAGTTGCATTATTTTTGAAAGCTGTTCCAAAGGGGCGCCACGCCGACGATCCCGAATTGCAAGGAACCACCTTTCGTCACTGACTGTTACGAAAGATTTCTTCGCATCGCGGCGCTTTTTCGCACCGCAGCAAGGTGCGATTCCACGGACCTTCTACAGCCCTCACGCGTTTTCTCCCCACGACTACATCACGGAGGAGGAAGACCATGATGGACGATCGTCTCGATCTCGAACGCCGCCGCGAGCTTGATGGCTTGGGCTATCCGCCCGCCACTGGCGACGATTTGAGTTACGCCGTGCCCGCAATCATTCTTGCGGCAATTCTGATCATCGGCGGCTATTTCGTCGTGACCTACAACGGCGATAATGTTCGCACGGCGACCAACAACACGCCCGTGACGGAGAGCGCTCCTGCGCCGCGTCCGGTCCCCGCAACGCCGCCGGCGGCAGCGCCGTCGATCAACCCGGCGCCTGCGACGGCACCGCCCGCGAACCCGCAGTAATCAAGGTTCGGAAGAACTCCTCGTGGCCCCGCTTCGGCGGGGCCTTTTTTTGCGCCTTTCCGCCAACGCCCCGCAACCCTGGTTAGGCCCCTGATGCGTCGTCGCGCCTGATCAGCGTCTTTGCGGTACCGGTCTGCGCAATATCGCCGTGCTGGTTGACCACGTCGATCTGAAGCGTGACGACGCCGCGGTCAGGGGTGCGGGTCCGGCGCTTCTCCAGCACCGTGAAGATGGCGGAGATTGTGTCGCCGGGTCGGACCGGCTTGATAAACTTCCACCCGATTTCGAGCAGCGCCAGCACTGTGCCGTCCATCACGTCGGCGCGTGAGGCAAGCCCGAATGCCATTCCGACGATCATCGGCCCGTGGGTGATGCGGCCATCGAAATCGCTTTCCGCCGCAAAGACCTCATCCATGTGCAACGGATTGAAGTCCGCGGTCAGCCCGGCGAACGCACTGATGTCCGCCTCGATCACCGTGCGCCGCGGCGTTTCGAAGCGCTGCCCGACCTCAAATTCTTCGTAGGTGCGACCCATGTCAGACTGGAGCGGGCGAAGGGAATCGAACCCTCGTCATAAGCTTGGAAGGCTTCTGCTCTACCATTGAGCTACGCCCGCATCCGATCCGCTATCAGGCATCACCTAACAGAGTCTGACAATGCCTGACGAGCCGTTGCCTATTCCTGAAGGATGGTGGGGGAAGCAGGACTCGAACCTGCGAAGGCTAAGCCAGCGGATTTACAGTCCGCCCCCTTTGCCGCTCGGGACATTCCCCCGCTCGCCATCGAACCTCATGGAATCTCAGGCAAAATGCAAGCGTTCGGCCGTCTGGGACCGAATGCCCGCGGGCCGGTGTTATGGTGAGGGCCCAACCCAGTGTCAACCGGAAAAGCCTCGCGCGGCGTTCCGCCACGAAGGAGTATCGCCATGTCCACGGGCTCCGTCAGCGTCCTCGTAGAGCAGCGAAAGCTCGGCCCGATCGCGCGCGTGACGATCGCGAACGATGCCAAGCTCAACACGCTCAACAGCCAGCTCATGCTCGCTTTCGTCGGCGAACTCGAAACGCTGTCCAAGCGCGACGATCTGCGCGCCGTGGTGCTGACCGGCGCCGGCGAGAAGGCCTTCATCGGCGGCGCCGACATCGTCGAGATGGGCGCCCTCGACGCGGAACGCGCCGAAAGCTTCATCACGCTCGTCCACCGCACCTGCGACGTATTGCGCGAATGTCCCGTGCCGGTCATTGCTCGCGTCAACGGCTACGCGCTCGGCGCGGGGCTTGAGGTTGCGGCCGCCTGCGATCTGCGCATCGCCTCGTCGAATGCGGTGTTCGGCATGCCGGAGGTGAAGGTCGGCATCCCGTCCGTTGTCGAGGCTGCGCTGCTGCCCGGCCTGATCGGCTGGGGACGCACGCGCGAGTTGCTGCTGTTCGGCGAAAACATTTCTGCCGCCAACGCGCTCGCCTGGGGACTGATCGAGGACGTGGTCGCGCCGGAGGCCCTTGATGCCGCCGTCGATGCGCGCCTTGATACGCTGATCGCCGCGGGGCCGCAGGCAGTGCGGCTGCAGAAGAAGCTGATCCGCGACTGGGAAGATCTGACTCTCAGTCAGGCAGTTAGCCGCGGGATTGAAAGTTTTGCACAAGCCTATGCGACCGACGAGCCGGCGCGCATGATGGCGGCGTTCGCGCAGCGCCGCCGAGGCTAGTCATTCGCCCCAAGGCATGGGATCAAGCGCCATGCCCGACAAACGATGGGACCCCCGGCAGACCAAGCCGCGCCCGCCGCGCGACAAGAGCCGATTTGCGCCCAAGCCAAAGCCTGTGCGGCCGGCGATCCCCGAGGGCATCGCGATCCTTTACGGCTGGCACACGGTCGCGGCCGCGCTCGCCAATCCGCGCCGCACCGTGCGGAAAATATTGGCCACCGAAAACGGCGCGCGCCGCCTGACCGAGGAAGGCCTCACCCTCCCCGTCAGTCCGGAGATCGTGCGGCCTGAGGCGATCGCGGCACGGCTCTCGCCCGACGCGGTGCATCAGGGACTGCTGATCGAGGCCGAGGTGCTGCCCGCGCTCGATCTCGAAGATGTGGCGGCCGAGGGCACCGTACTGCTGCTCGACCAGATCACCGATCCGCATAATGTCGGCGCGATCCTGCGCTCGGCTGCGGCCTTCGGCGTGAAGGCCGTCGTCACCACGGCACGGCACTCGCCCGAGGCAACCGGCGTGCTGGCGAAATCGGCGTCCGGCGCGCTCGATCTCGTGCCTCAGGTCACGGTGCCAAACCTCGCGCGCGCGCTGACCGAACTGAAGGAGCGCGGCTTTCTCACCGTCGGACTCGACAGCGAAGGCGAGACCGATCTGTCGAACGCTGCGCTGCGCGAGCCGCTCGTGCTGGTGCTGGGCGCGGAAGGCCGCGGCCTGCGCCAGCTGACGCGCGAGATCTGCGATATCCGTGCGCGACTGGAGTTGCCGGGCGCCATCAAGAGCCTGAACGTGTCGAACGCCGCCGCTATCGCGCTGTATGCGGCCAGCGCCGCGTTGCGCCGCAAGGCGTAAAAGCAAAACGGCGGGCGTTCGGCCCGCCGCTTCAAATGTGCTTGCGTGATGCTCACCAGCCCAGTGCGCAGCCCGTCGCGCAGCCGTGATGGCGCCACGCGTGATGCCAATGGTGATGATGATGCCAGCGCACCACCCGCGTGGTGTACTGCCCCTCGTCGAGCGCACGGTCGACATGACCATAGACCGGCGCATTGAACGACGGGCCCTGATCCACAATGTACATCGGCCGCGGATACACGACCGTCCGGTACACCACCGGCGCCTCGTAGGTGGGGGCCGCGGCACAGCACGGCGGCGCAGAGCCGCAGCCATAGCACCCGGCGGATGCGGTGGAGGCCGAGAGGCCGAGGATCGCGAGTGCCGCAAGAGTCAGTCGGACGGGATGTCCAGTCATGTGATCACGCTCCCTGTTACTGGCTGTGAAGAGGATTGGCCGCGGGCGCGGCAGTCCCCGGTCGATTGGATCGTTGTGAGCGTCGCTCGCGCGGCGCCATGATGACCGGCGGCGGATCGACCGGTGGATATTCGGTGACCGGTACGGCGAAATTGGATTGCGTGGACCAGTCACGGTGGAAGTCGGTCGAGCGCCGATGCGGATTCCGCGGCGGCTCGATCTCCTGACGGCCGAGGCGCGGCGCGTGGCCGGTCGCCGGATAGAAGCCGGGCGAACCGAACGGTGTTGCGAACGCCACCGGTCCTTCGATCAGCGAGCTCGCCATGACCGGGTCGCGCCAGACCCCAATCGCCGTACAGGATTGCGCCATTGACGATCACGCCATTCACGATCACCGGCACCCCGGCCTTGCCGGAAACGACGACAACGGGGCCAGTCTGCGCACGTGCCGGCGCTACCGGCGCGAGGGCGCAAACGGCGGCGACAATCAGCTGACCAGCAAGCTTGTGCATTAACCAGGGTCCATCAGGACATCCGCGTATCGATGTAACGAGAAGACCTGCGGGAAGCGGTTAATGCAGAGCGGGAATCAACCAGTAAGATTAATCGCGCGTGCCATCCGGCAGCGCAATTTGGGCCGCCACGTTGTCCGATCATGAGCCGGCAAGTGCGGCATCCGCCGCTCAACGCGTGGGCGTATTCGATTCGTTGATGTACCGGAAAGCGGAAGCCAAACAGCGTCTTGGCGTCACCTGCCGGGCAACGATTAACAAGCTTAATCAATAGTCTAATTGCCGCCTCTTGGGCCCACCGCCTAAGACCTCAGATGCAAGGACTTCCAGGGGAGGCCGTGGCGAACGTCACGGCGAGCCGCAGCCGGCGCAAAAGCGTACCGGAACTGCGGGAGGAAACCGGAGCCAAGGGGGTAAATCATGGCAACCATGACAGCTGACGGCCGCGCCGTTGGCGTGAAGCAGAACGATCGACTGGTCATCTTCGCATCGTCGCTCGGCACCGTGTTCGAGTGGTATGACTTCTACATTTACGGCACGCTCGGCGCGATCCTGGCTGGCAAGTTCTTTGCCGGCGTGGCGCCGAACGTCGCCTTCATCTTCACGCTGCTGGCGTTCGCGGCCGGTTTCGCGGTGCGGCCTTTCGGCGCACTGGTGTTCGGCCGTCTCGGCGATCTCGTTGGCCGCAAATACACCTTCCTCGTCACCATGACACTGATGGGCCTCGGCACCTTCCTGATCGGCGTGCTGCCGACCTACGGCTCGATCGGCATCCTCGCGCCGATCCTGCTGATTGTCCTTCGCCTGGTTCAGGGACTCGCGCTTGGCGGTGAATATGGCGGTGCCGCGACGTACGTCGCCGAGCACGCGCCGATGGGCCGGCGCGGCTTCTACACCTCGTGGATCCAGACCACGGCGACGCTTGGCCTGTTCATGGCGCTGCTGATCATCCTCGGCATCCGCACCGCGCAGGGCGAGGCCGCCTTCAACGAGTGGGGCTGGCGCATTCCGTTCCTGCTGTCCGCGATCCTGCTCGGTGTTTCGATCTGGATCCGGCTGCAGCTCGCCGAGTCGCCCGCCTTCCAGAAGATGAAGGACGAGGGCACGCAGTCGAAGGCGCCGCTGTCGGAAGCCTTTGGCAACTGGGCCAACGGCAAGGTTGCGATCCTGGCGTTGCTTGGCGCGACCGCAGGCGAAGCGGTCGTCTGGTACGGCGGACAGTTCTATGCGCTGTTCTTCCTCACCCAGACCATCAAGGTCCCGGCGGTGCCCGCGCAGATCATGATCGTGATCGCGTTGGCCCTCGCGACGCCCGGCTTCATCTTCTTCGGCTGGTTGTCGGACAAGATCGGCCGCAAGCCGATCATGATGGCGGGCTTCCTGCTCGCGGTCGTGACCTACTTCCCGCTGTTCCAGGGGCTGACCCACTTCGCCAACCCGGCGCTCGAGAAGGCACTGTCGGAATCGCCGGTGACCGTCGTCGCCGATCCGGCACTGTGCTCCTTCCAGCTCAAGCTGACCGGCACCGAGAGCTACACGACACCCTGCGACGTCGCGAAGTCGACACTTGTCACGCGCTCGGTGAATTACAACAACGAGTCCGCGGCGGCGGGTGCGCCCGTCACCGTGAAGCTCGGCAGCGAGACGCTGACCGCCGGCACGCCGGACTTCGTGAAAAACCTCAATGCTGCGATCACCAAGCACGGCTATCCGGCTTCCGCGAACCCGGACCAGATCAACTATCCGATGACGGTGCTGTTGCTGTTCATCCTCGTGGTCTACGTCACGATGGTGTACGGCCCGATCGCCGCCTGGCTGGTTGAACTGTTCCCGACCCGCATCCGCTACACCGGCATGTCGCTGCCCTATCACATCGGCAACGGCTGGTTCGGCGGCTTCCTGCCGGCGACCGTGTTCGCCATCGTGGCGGCGACCGGTAACATCTACTCCGGCCTCTGGTATCCGATCATCATCGCGGCGATGAGCTTCGTGGTCGCGCTGATCTTCCTGCCCGAGACGAAGGATCGCGATATCAATCACATCTGACGCATTCGCAACAATGCGATCGGCCCGGCGGCACCCTGTGCCGCCGGGCTTTTTCTTGGCACGCCGGTGCTCCCGCAATCAATCGGCAGCTCGGAGCCTGCTCAGAACGCGCCTTGACCAGTCGGTGCGCAAGGAGGGGCGAAGCGGCGCGGCCAACCGGGCGTCGGGGAAGCTATTTCGCTTCGCGCCAATAATTGTTGGCGGCGGCGATCGTTGCAAACTCCACCGCGACGACGTGCCCCGCCGCAATCAAGCCATTCGGGTCGGTCGCGTACTTGGGGCGCCCTGCGATCAAGGTCGGTAGATTGTTCTGCATCGCATGAATGGAGTGACGTGCGAGAGTGATCGCAAGTGCCCGACCCTCTTCAGGTGTTTTCGTAATCAGCGAATTGCCCGGAACAAGCGGCTCGGGCGGAAGCTTGTCCTGCGCGAAAGCGCCCAGGGACATCGCCGACAGGAGAACGAGAGCCAGAGCTGCGCGCTTCATATTTCGTCCCTTTGTGAATTGATTACACAAGGGACGCCAACCGCATCAGGCTGTCAAACGAGCGACGGGATTGACCCGGCCTGCCAGTTGCTCAAACCGCGCCCCGAGATCGAGACCGATCCGAACAGCCCGCGCATCCCCGCCAACCGAACTCGGCGTCGGCTACCCCCTCGGCTTCAACGCGGAGACGCACGACCAAGCTAAGTGGCCCCATGATCACGAAACTTCGGACAAGTTGTGCCCTTCCAAAGTCTTGTGGCGGCTGCGCGCGGCTGATATTGCGCTGCACGCAGCGGCAGCCGGATTAGCTCAGCGGTAGAGCAGCGGTTTTGTAAACCGAAGGTCGGGGGTTCAATCCCCTCATCCGGCACCACGCACTGCTCACATCCGCGCGACGCATGTGATCGTCGGCTCGCAATCCATGAACAGCGGGCCGAGCCACCGTGCACTCCATTCCGGGTCGCGAACCTCCTGCACCAGCAGGATGTGGCCGCACGCGCCGCAGCGATGGACTGCATGACCCTGCAGCGATTGCAGCACGGGGACGCCGTACATCGGATCCATCGGCGTGTCGCATTCTTCGCAAGCGAAAGGCTTTTGTGATGCGTGCATGAGGTCACTCCCGAATTCCGCCAGCCACATGCGTAGCGCGAGAGTGAGGTCCGTATTTGTCCGAATGCGGCTTCGCACAAATTTTCGCGCGCACAAGGTGAATACGAAGCAATTGAATCAAGCTGCCGCGCGCCTCACAAAGCCGCCTCATTGTGCCGTCATTGCGCCCCTGGTGCGCAAGACACTCGCCGCAATCATCGCTTTGATTTTGATCTGGATCGGCTGGTCGGTGTGGCCGTTCGTCGGGCTGTTCGACCTTGCGCACGATGTGCAATCCGGTGACGTCGACCGCATCGAGGCGCGCGTCGACTATCCGGCGCTCGGCCGCTCGCTCAGCGCGCAAATCATCGAGACCTATGTTCGCTTGTCCGGCGCCCCGGTCGATCGCAGCCTGCTGCTCGGGCTGGCAACCTCGGTGGCCGACCCGATGGTGGCGCGGCTGGTTTCGCGGGTCGCGCTCGGCCAGTTGCTGCAAAACGGCTGGCCGAAGGATGTGCTCGGCGAGCGGCCGATGGAGCTTCCGGCGCCGGACTGGAACGCACTCGGCACGGCGTGGCAACTTTACGCCAATTCCGAATATGGGCTTGGGACGTTTCAGCTGCGGCTTCCGGCGGACCGGCCCGCCGCGCGCCAGTTCCGCGTCCATCTCGCGCTGCATGGCCTGACCTGGAAGCTCACCGGCTTCGACCTGCCGCGCGATGTGCTGGACCGCCTTGCGCGCGAACTGATGCAACGGAAATCCGGTTGACCCGGCCCCCTGCCCGCTCCCATCCTGCGGCGGATGCAATTGATCCAACTCATCGTCGCCGCAGGTCTGGTTCTGGCGCCCGGCGCGGCGCTCGCGGCCGGCCATCGTGCGCCGACCTACAATGATCCGCTCGCGTTCGGCATGACGCCGGACGAAGTCGCACGCGTTGTCGAAGCGCCGCTGGTCTATCTTTCGGGCCGGCGCGGGTCGGAGCGCTATCTGGTGGAACGCATGGCGACGGTGCCGGGCATCTATCCGGTGGACACGCACATCGTGCTGCAGTTTCGCCGCGGCCGTCTCACCGGCTGGCGGCGCGACTGGCAGATGCGGCCGTCCTGGTTTTGAACGTCAGTGCTGTTCCGGCTCGTGCGTGACGCGCTGCTCGATCTTCTTCAGCGCCACCAGAATGATCAGCGCGAGCACCAGTCCGGCCGCGGCAACCGTCCAGTCGCCGATGCCCGCAGGCGATGCCGACTCCGGCCGCGATCCAGACCGTCGTCGCCGTGGTGAGCCCGTGCACCTTCTTGGTGCTCTCATCGCGCAGGATCACGCCGGCACCGATGAAGCCGACGCCGACCATCAGTCCCTGCAAGACGCCCTGCAGCGCGCGGCTGACCGCATCGGGCTCGCCGGCAAGGCCCGGGTAGCGGACGGCCGCGACAGAAACCATCGCGGCGCCGAGCGAGACCATCGCGAGCGTTCGCATGCCGATCGGCTTTTCGCTCACCTCGCGC
This sequence comes from uncultured Alphaproteobacteria bacterium, assembly GCA_963757565.1. GTDB lineage: Bacteria > Pseudomonadota > Alphaproteobacteria > Rhizobiales > Xanthobacteraceae > PALSA-894. The sequence goes on along the minus strand of CAVWSB010000011.1, from coordinate 1,381,254 downwards.
TGAAGGCCGAGTGTAAGCCCTGCAGTCGCCGCAGCGAGCAATCGCAGCACAATGAAAAGGTCGTCGGACATGGTCCCGCCCGTGGTTGACGGCATCAGCATAGCAGAAGGCTAGGCGCGGCTGGCCGCTTGGCCTATGAATTGGGCCACGCATGGCCAGATGGCCCAATATTTTCAGGCGAGGAACTCATGACCACGAACCTCGGCACCATGGAAGAGCTGCCGCTCGATTATCGCGAGGCGGTGCAGAACGCGAATACCACGCCGCTTTGGCCGCTGATGCGCAAGGCGCTGCCGCACGACACGCCGCAGCCGGTCAGCAAGCCGTGCCTGTGGGCGTTCGACACAGTACGCCCTCTGCTGCTGCGCGCGGGCGAACTGACGCCGGTCGAGAAGGCCGAGCGGCGCGTGCTGATCCTCTCCGATCCGGGCCGCGGGCCGGGCGCGATGCGGGTCGCGGGGCCGATCTTCTGCGGCATGCAGCTGCTGCTGCCGGGCGAGAAGGCGCCGGCGCATCGCCATACGCCGAGCGCCGCGCGCATCGTGGTCGAAGGCGAAGGCGCCTACACCATCGTGAACGGCGAGAAATGCATCATGGAGCAGGGCGACCTGATCCTGACGCCCGGCGGCACGTGGCACGATCACGGCCATGACGGCAAAGGCCCGGTGATCTGGCTCGATGCGCTCGACCTGCCGCTGTTCATCGATCTGGAGGCCGCCTACTCGGTCGAGCGCGAATTGCAGGCGCCGAAGAACCGTCCGGACGCCTCGGAGGTCGAATATTCGACACCCGGCATGGTGCCGGCGCGGCGCAACGGCCACGCGCGGCCGAGCTATCCGATGATGCGCTATCCCTGGACCAACGCCGATGAAGGGCCTGCGCGCGCTCGCCGAGCAGACGCCACGCGGCGAGCCGGTCGAACTCGACTACGTCAATCCGGAAACCGGCGACGCCTGCCTGCCGACCATGGGCTTCACCGCCATGATGCTGCGTGCCGGCGAGACCGTGAAGCCGCCGCTGCGCTCGACTTCGGCGGTGCATCACGTGGTCGAGGGCTCGGGCACGTCCACGATCAACGGCGAGACATTCAAGTGGAAGAAGGGCGACACGTTCTCGGCGCCTTGCTTCGCGCTGATCGAACATGCGGCCGCCAAGGAGCCCGCGTTCCTCATTCGCGTGCACGACACGCCGCTGCAACAGAAACTGAACTACTACGAAGAGCGGCCGCGGCCTCAATAAGCGCGGCTGCCGGACCATCACGCCTTTCGGGAGGGCGCTCATGAGAATTCTGCTCGCCGCGGCAATCGCCGCGCTCGTCTGCACATCCGCGGGCGCCGCGACGCTCGACACCATCAAGCAGCGCGGCGCGGTCAGCTGCGGCACCGCGCCGAACCTGCCGGGCTTTGCCTATACCGATGACAAGAATGTGCGGCGCGGCTTCGACGTCGATCTGTGCCGCGCGCTCGCCGCCGCCGTGCTCGGCGATGCCGACAAGGTGCAGCTTTCGCCGCTCGGCCTGCGCGACGGCTTCGCGACCCTCACCACCGGCGGCGTCGACGTGCTGACCCACCGCCTCACCTGGACCTTCAACCGCGATAACGGCGGCGGCCTCGATTACGTGATGACGATCTATTACGACGGCCAGGGCTTCATGGTGCCGAAGGCCGCGAACCTCAAGAGCGTCAATGACCTTGGCGGCGCCTCGATCTGCGTCGCGCAGGGCTCGACCACGGAGCTCAACATCGCGGACTATTTCCGCGCGCACAAAATGGAATACCGCATCGTGACGTTCGCGGACCTCGACGAGGCGCGCAACGCCTACGAACAAGGCCGCTGCGATGCCTGGACCAACGATCGCTCGGCGCTCGCCGCGCGCGGCCTTTCGCTGAAGAACCGCGACGCGCATGTCATTTTACCCGAGATCATCTCGAAGGAGCCGATCGGGCCGCTGGTGCGACAGAACGACAGCGCGTGGGCGCATGTCGTGCGCTGGACCTTCTTCGCGCTCATCTCGGCGGAAGAACTCGGCGTCACGCAGGCGAACGTGGACGAAATGCTCAAAAGCGAAGTGCCGGAGATCAAGCGCCTGCTCGGTGTCGGCGACGACCTCGGCCAGAAAATGGGCCTTCCGGCCGACTGGGCCTACAAGGCGATCAAGCAGGTCGGAAACTATGGCGAGATATTCGAACGCAACATCGGCGAGAAGACACGGCTTGGCCTGTCGCGCGGTCAGAACAAGCTCTGGAAGGATGGCGGGCTGATGATCTCGCCGCCGTTCCGGTGACTCCATTCGCGTAAGCGGGAATCAGTTCTAGCCGAGTCCCGCTGCGGCACGGATGGCGGACAGTTCGCATGCGTCTAGCCCCGCCGCGCCGCTCCCGCTTCGCGCTGCCGCGCGGGACGCTCGCGTGGCGCGCGTTCATCATCCAGGCCGTCGTGCTGCGTGCTGATCGCCGCATTCCTTGCCTGGATCGCCGGCAACGTCGCCGCCAATATCACGCGGCTGAACATCAACACAGGGTTCTCGTTCCTGGCGCGCCCGGCGGGGTTCGAGATTTCGCAGAAGCTGGTCAATTTCGGCGAAGCGGCGAGTTATTTCGACGTCTTCATCATTTCGCTGCTCAACACGCTTGTGCTCACCGCCATCGCAATCGTGTTCGCGACCCTGCTGGGCTTCGTCATCGGGATCGCGCGGCTCTCCAGCAACCCGCTCGTTGCCGGGGTTGCTGCGGGCTACGTGGAGATCGTCCGCAACATTCCGCTGCTGCTGCAGCTGTTCTACTGGTACTTCGCGGTGCTGCGCCCGCTCCCGAACCCGCGCCAGAGCGTCAGTCTGTTCGGGATCGCGTTCCTCAACAAGCGCGGGCTCTATCTGCCCTATCCGGTGTTCAAGCCGGGCTTTGAAGCGCTCGCGCTGACGATCCTGGCGATGCTGATCGTCGCAATCGTGCTGCTCTGGCTCAATCAGCGCCATCGCGCGCGCGCCGGCACCAGCTTGCACAGTGTGCGGCTAATTGCGCTGCTGCTGCTTCTTCCGCCGCTCGGCGTCGCATGGCTCACCGGCTTTCCGCTGTCGTGGGACATCCCCGCTCTCGCCGGCTTCAATTTCAAGGGCGGCATCACCGTCATCCCGGAATTCGTCGCGATGGCGCTCGCGCTCTCGCTTTATGGCGCGTCCTACATCGCCGAGATCGTGCGCTCCGGCATCAGCGCGGTGCAGGCCGGGCAGATCGATGCGGCGCGCGCGCTCGGGCTGAAGCGCGGCGCGATCAACCGCATGATCGTGATCCCGCAGGCACTGCGTGTGATCCTCCCGCCGCTCGGCACGCAGTACATCGTGCTGCTGAAGAATTCATCGCTCGCCGCCGCCATCGCCTACCCGGACCTGATGCTGGTTTTCGCCGGCACGGTGCTGAACCAGACCGGCCAACCGCTCGAGGTGATGATCGTCACCATGGCGAGCTATGCGCTGATCGGCCTCGCAATCGGCGGCGCAATCAACATGCTCAACCGCCGCGTCCAGCTGGTGGAGCGCTGAGCGATGGCAAAGCTTCGCGCATTCCTGAAAAACTGCGTCGCGACGCCGTTCAACATCGTGCTGTCGATCCTGACCGTGATTGCTGCTCGTCTGGCTCGTGCGCGACCTTATCGCGTGGGCGCTGATCGATGCTGTTTGGCGCGGCAACTCGCCACGGGCCTGCGAAGGCCACGACGCCGCCTGCTGGGTGTTCATCCGCCTGCGCTTCGAACAACTTCTGTATGGCCCTTATCCAACGCCCGAACGCTGGCGCGTCGATGTCGTAGCGGCGCTCGCGGTCGCCGCCATCGCGGTCGTGCTGATGCCGATGCGTCGTGCCGGCGCGCGCAAGCTCACCGCCCTTATCGCGCTCTGCCTGCTGCCGTTCGTCGCGGCGCCGCTCCTCGCCGGGGGCTTCGCAGGCCTCAGGGCCGTGCCGACCACAGACTGGGGCGGCATCATGCTCACCATCGTGATCGCCGCGTGGACGATCGCGACCTGCCATTCCCGTCGGCCTTCTGCTGGCGCTGGGCCGCCGTTCCGAACTGCCGGTTATCGCCTACACGTGCGCGACCTTCATCGAACTGTGGCGCAGCCTGCCGCTGATCGGCGTGCTGTTTCTCGCCGTGGTGATGTTTCCGCTGTTCGTCCCGCAGGGCTTCGAATCGGACAAGCTGGTGCGCGCGCTGATCGCCTTCACGCTGTTCAATGCGGCGGTGTTCGCTGAGGTGTTTCGCGGCGGCCTGCAGGCGATTCCGCACGGCCAGCACGAGGCCGCGCGCAGTCTCGGGCTCGGCTACTGGCGCATGACCGCGCTCGTGGTGCTGCCGCAGGTCCTGCGTATCGTGATGCCGGGAATGATCAATACCTGCGTGTCGATCATCAAGGAAACGACGGTGGTGCTGATCATCGGACTGGTCGAATTTCTCGCCGTGCTGCAGATCGCCTTCGCGGACCCCGCCTGGCTGATCGGCGACCAGATTCGCACCACCGGCTATCTGTTTGCCGCGCTGGTATTCTGGTCCCTCTGCTTCGGGCTCTCGCGCTACAGCGCCCGGCTTGACCGGCGAATGAAGGCAAGTTCCCGCTGATTTCACATCATCAAATCAAAGTTCGCCATTTCATATCGTTCTTGACTCGCACGCACCGCCCCTATTTCCTTGCCGCACTTGAAGAAAAGACGGGGGACGCCGTGGACGACAGGACAGTCCGCAGCACGATCGCGGTCAAGCCGGTCGCACCGGCCGCGCGAACGGAAGCGAGCGCTCGGAGCGCCACAGCATCCAGTCTGTCGACCGTGCGATCACGCTGCTCGAAGCGATCGCGGAGGCAGGTGGCGAAACCACCCTGACCGAACTCTCCCATCGCACACGGCTCAATATCTCGACCTGCCACCACCTTCTTTCCACGCTGGTGCAGCGCGGCTATGTGGCGAAGGTGCCTGTGCGGCGCTCCTACGCGCTGGGTGCGCGTGTGCTCTATCTCAGCAGCGCCTCGCTTCAGGTCGATCTGCCGGCGCGTGCCGCGCCCTTCATCGAGCGGATCAACGAAAAGACCGGCGAAACCGTGCACCTCGCCGTGCTGCAGGGCGACGCCATGATGAAGGTCGCCAAGCGCGAGTCACGCCATCCGGTCCGGGTTGATACCGGCACGCTCGGCAAGACCGACGCACCGCATGCGACGGCAAGCGGCAAGGCGATGCTCGCCTGGCTGCCCGAGGACGACATGCGGCGCGTGCTCGCGCACGGGCTCACCCGCTACACCCCGAAGACCATCGTCGAGTGGCCGTCGCTGATCGAGTCACTGCGCCATGTCCGGCGCAACGGCTACGCGATGGACGACGAGGAGTACCAGCCGGGCGTGATCTGCATCGGCGCCGCGATCCGCGATCACAACGGCGCGGTGGTCGGCGCGATCAGCGCTTCGACGCCGACCATGCGGGCCAACGACGATCATCTCTCGCTCGTGCGCGAGCAGGTCGTCTCCGCGGTGCGCGCGCTTTCCGCCGAGATCGGCGGCCTGGCGCACCGAAACCGCGGCCGCCGCGCAGCGGCCGAATAAGAGGAAATTCAAGTCGAATGTATGCACCACCCGGCGTGAAGACCGCGAAAGACATGCCCGTGCCCGACACCATGAAGGCCTGGGTGCTCGGCGATCCCGGCGAGCTGAAGCTGATCGACAAACCGGTGCCGGTGCCAAAGCGCGCCGAGGTGCTGGTGCGCATCGACGCAGTCGCGATCTGCGCGACCGATCTCGAAATCATCTGGCACGGCCCGCCCGCGATGTTCCAGGGCGGCATGCCGTTCAACAAGAACTTCACGCCCGGCCATGAATACATGGGCACCGTGGCGGCGCTCGGACCGGGCGTCGACGAGTACAAGATCGGCCAGCGCGTGACGGTGGAAATCCACGCGGGCTGCGGCCAGTGCAAGCGCTGCCGCGCCGGCATGTACACCTCGTGCCACAACTACGGCCTCAATTACGGCGACGTCGACAAAGGCCATCGCGCCAACGGCTTCACCACCGACGGCGGCTTCTGCGAGTACCAGGTCAACAACATCAACACGCTGGTCGCGATCCCCGATGCGATGACCGACGAGGAAGCGACGCTTGTCGTCACCGCCGGCACCGCGATGTACGGCCTCACGGAGCTGGGCGGGCTGGTCGCGGGCGAGAGCGTGGTCGTCACCGGCCCCGGCCCGATCGGCCTGCTCGGCGTCGCGGTCGCGAAGGCGCTCGGCGCACAGCCGGTGATCCTGACCGGCACGCGCGACAATCGCCTCAAGATCGGACTCGAACTTGGCGCCGACCACGTCGTCAATGCGCGCAACGAGAAGGACGTCGTCGCGGCGGTGCAAGAAGCTCAACGGCGGCAAGGGCGTCGATTACGTGGTCGAGTGCTCCGGCGCGCCGAATGCCGTCAACGACGCGGTGCGCATGGTCAACCGCGGCGGCAAGGTGTGCCTCGCGGCCTTCCCGCATGAGGAAACGCCGGTCGATGTCGCGCACATCGTGCGCAACAACATCTATCTCTACGGCATCCGCGGCGAGGGAAAGAGCGCGACGCACCGCGCCGAGGCGTTCATGTCGCAAAAGCGCTTCGATGCCACGAAGGTGCACACGCATACGTTTCCGCTCGAAGACCTGCCGACAGCGATCAAATACGCGCGCGAGCGCATCGACGACGCCATCAAGGTGGTGGTGAAGACGCGCGGCGCAGCGGCGCACCGCGTGGCGGCGGAATAGCTTGCCCATCCCTCCTCCGGTTTCGGGGAGGGATAAGCAGGAGGGAGGCTCGCATGAAGACGCTCGCAATCGCGTGCGCGGCCTTTCTTGCCGCCGCAGCGCCGGCGGTCGCGCAGACTTACCCCACCCGCTCGATCACCGTCGTCGTCCCCTTCCCGGCCGGCGGCCCGAGCGACGTCGTGGCGCGCATCGTCACCGAGCACATGGGCAAGGTGCTCGGCCAGGCGATGGTGATCGAGAATGTCGGCGGCGCGGGCGGCACGATCGGTTCGGCGCGGGTCGCCGCCGCCGCGCCCGACGGTTACACGCTGCTCGCCGGCAGCATGGGCTCGCATGTCGCCGCGCCGGTGCTGACGCCCGGCATCAAATATGACTCGGACCACGCCTTCGAGCCGATCGGCTTCACGGCGCATGCGCCGGCCGTGATTGTGGCGCGCAAGGATCTGCCGCCGAACACACTTGCGGAGTTCATCGCCTACGTGAAACAGCATGGCGAAGACGTGCGGCAGGCACATGGCGGCGTCGGCTCGTCGTCGCACATGGCGTGCGTGCTGTTCTCCGCGCAAGCGGGCCTGAAGCCAACGCAGATCGCATACCGCGGGACCGGGCCTGCGATGAACGACCTGATCGGCGGGCATGTCGATTATTTCTGCGAGCAGGCTGTCAGCGTCACCGGCCAGATCAATTCGGGTGGCGATCAAGGCCTATGCGGTGTCCGCGCCGCAGCGCCTTCCGACGCTGCCGGACGTGCCGACCGCGAAGGAGCTTGGCCTCGATTACCTGATGGATGTCTGGGCCGGCATCTTTGCGCCGAAGGGCTTGCCGCAAGACGTGATCGACAAGCTCGCCGATGCGCTCGACAAATCGCTCGACGATCCGACCGTGCAGAAGCGGCTCGCCGATCTTGGCGGCGCAATCCCGTCAAGGGATGAGCGCACGCCGGCGAAATTCGGGGCTTTCGTCAAATCCGAGATCGCGCGCTGGTCGCCGATCCTGAAGGCTGCGAGCGTCGGCAACTGATATAGGCTGCGATTGGGAGAAGCCTCCGCAGAGGGGCATGAACGGGGTTGGGAGGATCACATGGCTGCGGTCAATGCGGGTGCGCGTCTCGATCGCCTGCCGGTCAGTTCGTTTCACTATCGCATCTTCTGGCTGGTCGGCGCCGGCATGTTCTTCGACGGCTACGATCTGTACGTCGCGGGCGGAGTGCTCGCATCGACAATCCAGAGCAAGTTCTCGACCCTGCCGCAGAACCTGCAATTCATCTCGCTCACCTTCGTCGGCATGACGATCGGCTCATTGGTCACCGGATTTGTCGGCGACCGATTCGGGCGGCGCTTCACCTACCAGGTCAACCTGCTGATCTTCGGCCTCGCCTCGCTCGCGGCGGCCTTCGCGCAGGACATGAACCAGTTGATCGCCTGCCGCTTCGTGCAGGGGCTCGGGCTCGGTGCCGAGATCGTCGTCGGGTTACTCGACCGTGACAGAGTTCGTGCCGCCGCGTTCGCGCGGGCGCTGGCTCGCCTTCATGGCGTTCATTGTGGTGGCGGGCTTTCCGGTCACCTCGCTGCTTGGCTACCTCATCATCCCGAATTTCGGCTGGCGGCCGATGTTCGTCATCGCGGGCATCGGCTCGCTGATCGTCTGGTATCTGCGCAAGAATTTACCCGAGTCGCCGCGCTGGCTCGAAGCACAAGGCCGCACCGGGGAGGCCGAGGCGCTGATGCAGGCGATCGAGACGGAGGCGGCGGCGGGCGCGGCCCTCCCCGCCCCGGCGCCGGCGGTCGCAACCGTGCCGGTCAGCGCGATGGCGATGGCGCGTCCACCGCTCCTGCAGCGCATGATCGTCGGCTGCTGGGTGCTGATCTCGATCAACACGCTGATCTTCGGCTTCGTGATCTTCCTGCCGCAGTTCTTCCTGCGTCAGGGCGTCACCATCACCAACTCGCTCGGCTACACGGTCGTGCTGTCGGCCGCCTCGCTGGTCGGCTGCGCGATCGGCGCCTACACGGCCGATTTCATCGGGCGGCGCTGGAGCATCATCGGCGCATCGGTGGTGACGATCGTCGCAGGCTACATCTACGCGCGCTTCAGCGCGCAGTCCGACGCGACCGAAATCCTGCTGGTCGGCTTCGTCCTGATCGCCGCGATCTACGTGCAGACCGCGATACTCTACGGCGTTTATACGCCGGAACTGTTCCCGACCGAGATCCGCCTGCGGGCGAACGGCATCTGCAACATGTTCGGCCGCGGCGCGACGGTCGCCTCGCCCTTCATCATCGGCTACCTGATGACGAACTATCAGCTTCCGGGCGTGATCTGGCTGATGATCGGCCTGGTGCTGGTACAGATCGTCGTGGTGTGGGCCTGGGGCGTGGAACCGAACCAGCGCTCGCTCGAAGCGGTCGAGCAACCGGGCGGCGGGGCCACGCGGCCCGCGACCGTCTAGCGGAATTTCCGTCCCTTCCGCGTGTTCACGCCGGTGTGAGACGCCGACCGGTTGGCTGGCGCTACACTGGCGGCCGCATGGAGAACGCGCTTTGACCGATCTGACACGACGCAATGTTTTCGCCGGGGCTTCGCTCGCGGTCGCGGGCGCTTTGCCGGCGCAAGCCGCCGCACCCGAGATCGGCAAGCAGGCGCCGAGCGTCTATCGCTACAAGATCGGCGATTTCGAGATCACCGCGCTCTACGACGGCGTGTGGTATCGCCCGATCGACGAGAAATTCGTCCGCCACGCCGACTATGCGGACGTGCAACGCGAAATGTCCGACGCCTTCATGCCGGAGGAAAAGCTCGCGACGCCGTTCACCACCGTGCTGGTCAACACCGGCAAGAAGCTGATCCTGCTCGACACCGGCACCGGCGGGCAGATCGCCTCGACCGCGGGCTCGTTCAGCGAGAACCTGAAAGCTGCGGGCATCGATCCGAAGACCATCGACCAGATCGTCATCTCGCATTTCCATCCCGACCACATCAACGGCATTAAATCCAAGGACAACGCGCTGATCTTCCCCAATGCCGAGATCATGGTGCCGGAAGCCGAATGGGCGTTCTGGAACGACGACGCCAACATGCGCGCCGCGCCGGATGGATTGAAGATCGCGTTCCACAATGTGCGCCGCATCTTCACCGACATCGCCAAGGACGTGACGCGCTACCGGCCCGGCAAGGAGGTCGCCTCCGGCATCGAGACCGTGGATGCGGCCGGCCACACGCCCGGCCACACGGTGTTCGCGCTCCAGTCGGGCAAGGACTCGCTGATGGTTCTGAGCGACACCACCCAGCATCCGGCGCTGTTCGCGCGTCATCCCGAGTGGCAGCCGCAGTTCGACATCGACGGCGCGCTGGCAGTCGCGACCCGCAAGAGGTTGCTCGACCGCGTCGCCGCCGACCGCACGCTGGTGACGGGCTATCACTTCCCCTTCCCGGCCTGCGGCCACATCGTGAAGACCACGAGTGGCTACGAGCACGTGCCGCTGCTCTGGAATATCGCGGTCTAGACCTCGGCATTTCAGCAACAGAGCGGACCAAATCACGCATTGCTTTGCTGCGCCGCGACGCAAGCCGTTGACAACCCTCGGGCCGCAACGTTCACTCGGTGCCGGTGAAGGTGTGCCGTCCCTCGGTTGGGGCCGGCCAAAAGGGAATTCGGTGCCGCCGGCTGCGTGTTGTTGCAGCAGGCTTATCCCGGAACTGCCCCCGCAACTGTGAGCGGCGAGCGATTCTCCACGATGCCACTGGGGCAAGCCCCGGGAAGGCGGAGGAAAGCCCAGACCCGCGAGTCAGGAGACCTGCCTGCGCCAGTCACCCTTCCGATGCACGGGGCGTGCAATCGGGGCGGCCTCCGCAGCGGTGACGTGCTGAAACCGTCGCGGGGCAAACGGGTGGTACGTCTTCCACACAGCCAACGGAATGCGCAGCGCCTGCGCCTTCGCGACATGTTCAACCCATTCGGGAGCATGTCATGTCCATCCGTTTTACCTCGCTCAACCTGAGATCCGGTCTCGCGGCCGGCGCCTTCCTCGCGGCGCTTTCCGGCGCACACGCCCAAACCGTCCTGCCCGAACTTGTCGTCGTGTCGCCAAGCTTCGTGCCGATCGAGGCTTCCAAGACGGGTTCGTCTGTCACGGCGATGAGCGGGGATGAAATCCGCGCGAGCGGCTTCTCGCAGCTGTCCGACGTGATGCGCACGTTTCCCGGCATCGCGGTCAACCAGTCCGGCTCGCGCGGGTCGCTGACGCAGTTTCGCGTGCGCGGCGCGGAGGCAAATCATCTGCTGGTGATGATCGACGGCGTCCCCGGCCAATGCGGTCGGCGACGGCGAGTATAACTTTGCCGACATCCCGCTCGACGACATCGAACGGGTCGAGCTGCTGCGCGGGCCGCAATCCGGCCTCTACGGTGCAAGCGCGCAATCCGGCGTGCTGACGATCGAGACCAAGTCCGGGCGCGGGCTTGCCAAACCGGAATTCAACGCGCGTTTCGAGGGCGGCACGCAGCGATCGGCCGAAGGCGCGGCGACCTTCCGCGGCGCGCTCGGCCCGTTCTACGGCTCGACCACCGTCAACTACGCCACCACCAACGGCTTCAACATCGCGCGCGACGGCAGCGAAACCGACGGCGCCAAGCGTGCGGCCGTGACCAGCAAGGTCGGCGTCGACCTGACGCCCTACCTCAATGTCGAGGGCTTCATTCGCCACCTGTACCGCAATGCAGACACCGATCCCCAGGACCCGTTCTTCCTCAACAACGGACTCGTGGTCGACGCGCCAGGCTACAACACCAAAACCGAGGAGACGCTGGCGCGCCTGGAAGGCACGCTGAAGCTATTCGACAATCACTGGATCCAGTCGGCGAAATGGACGGGATCGCGCACCGGTGTGACGGGGATCGAGAACTACAGCCAGACCTCGGCTTCGCTCGGCACCGCACAGACGCTGACCTACAAAAGTAGCCTTCTGTTCGACAGTAATTTCCTCGGCGGCGAAAAACACACCGTCACCGGCCTCCTTGAAAACAGGCGCGAGTACTTCTCTTTCGACAGCATCTTCCTGTTCGGGCCGGACCTCGATGCCGCGCACGACGGTCACACCCGCACCACCAACAGCGTCGGCGGCGAATACGTGCTCGACCTTCTGCGCACCGGCACCACGATCTCGATTGCGCAGCGGCAGGACTTCAACGAGCCGTTCTCGGACGAATACACCTGGCGCTATTCGCTCTCGCAGAAGATTGCGCCGATCGGGGGCCGTATCCATTCCAGCGTCGGGCGTGGCGTCACCAATCCTAGCTTCATCGAACAGTTTGGTTTCGTGGTCAGCACCTTCCAGCCCAATCCCAATCTGGTTCCGGAAAGCTCCATCGGCTGGGATGCCGGATATGAGCAAACCTTCTGGAACGGGCGCGTCATGTTCGACGTGACCTATTTCAATTCGCGGCTGGAGCATGAGATCGTCACGGTCTCGCTGCCCAACTTCAAGACCTCGGTCGATAATCTCGCGGGCACGTCGACCCGGCAAGGCGTCGAGGTGACAGGCAAGGTGAAGCCTGTCGACTGGCTGACCCTGACCGGCACCTACACCTACACGGACGCGCGTGACGATCAGGGCATGCCGGAAATCCGCCGTCCGGCCCACGCGGCATCCGCCTCCGCCACTGTCCCGTTCCTGGAAGGCCGCGGAAGAGCGACGTTCAATGTCGTCTACAACGGGCGGATGCCGGACACGATCTTCACCTTCCCATCGCAGCCGACGATCCTGAACGCCTACACGCTGGTCGGGGGGCAGATCTCCTACGACACCACGCCGTGGTCCACCATCTATCTGCGCGCCGAGAACGTGTTCAACCAGCAATACGAGGAGGTCTTCTCGTATCGCTCACCCGGCGCGGCCGTGTATGCCGGCGTGAAGGTGCGAACCAACTGACCCGGTCCGCCAAGAACAAGGAGGCCAGCCATTCGCGGCTGGCCTCCGGTTTCCGATCGGGGACGCGGGGGGACTGACCGGCGATCGGGACTTCCGTTAGCTCGCGCGCGTTCTGGCAACCGCGCCGCGCCTGTGCAGCTTCACGATCGTCGCATGACGCTTGTGCGCGATCGTCTTGAAGAGCCGGGTGTGCCGGGCGAACTTCGCATGCGCGCGATGCTTCACGATGTGGCGCTTGTGGTGTTGCTTCATCGTGACCTGCTTGGTGACGACGGGCTTGACCGCCAGGGTGCCGGCGGAAGCGGCGATCGGCGCGACCAGAATGCTGGCGGCAACCAGGGCGGCGGACAGGACTTTGAACATCTGCGTATCCTCTCGGGTGTTTTGCTGTGTTTCGGATCGTCACCCGGTTCGATCTTGAGACGCACCATAGAGAAAGCGCGCTGAACGCAGGCTGAGGTCGTCCCTTCGCGCCCGTTCATCGAGGTGAAGCCGGGCTTAACGACTAGCCAGGCGGATCATTCAGGCTGCGGACGGGCTCACGGCGAAACTGCGGCGGATCGATGAAGCAGGCACAATCCCGCACAGGCAGACCGGAGCGGTCATATCGTCGCTCGCCGATCACGGCGAGTTGAATTCAGCCTCCCGGAATGCGAGCGTGTTCCGCCTTATGATGCCCCGTCATGCTCAGGGAGGGAGCCCGATGATTCACAGAGATCTTGGCCGGCTGGCCGTTGCTTCGCTTTTCACGTTGTCGCTTGGCGTCGGTAGCGCGCTTGCGGCGGGCGAACCGGACCCGCGCCCGACCAACCCTTCCGTGCCGCAGAAATCCGATACCGGCACCAAACAGAGCAGCAAAAAGAAGAAGCAGCAGAAGTCCGAACAGGAATTCCGCGACGGCTATCGCGCCGCCTATGCGCTCAAGCTGTCGGGTGATTACGCCGCGGCGTTCGCGGCCTTCAAAGAGCTCGATCAGGACGACCATCCTGACGTCGCGACCGAGCTCGGCTACCTCGCCCGCAAGCAGGGCGATTACGAACGCTCACAGTACTGGTACGAGCGGGCACTTGCGGCCGACCCGGTCCACGTCAAGACCTGGCAGTATTACGGCATGTGGCAAGTCGAGCAGGGCAATCTGCTCAAAGCGCATGATTTCCTCGACAAGATCGAGGCGATCTGCGGCAACAAGGCCTGCAAGGAATACCAGGACCTCAAGGGCGGGATCGAAGGCACCGTCACGTATTGATCATTACCGGACCGGGGAGCGCGACCATGAGCAAGCTTGGCTATCGGTTTGCCGTGCTCGCGTTTGCCGGGACGTTCGCAGCGGCCGTCTCCGCGGCCGCAATGGCGGCTGGCGGCAGCGGCGGGCCACCGGACAGCCGCGATCCCAATCCCATCAAGAAGGAAAGCAGCGAGCCGAAAAGCCGGACCGGCCAAAAGAGCAGGAAGGAACGCAAATCCGAACAGGACTTCCGCGACGGTTACATGCTGGCGTTCCAGCTTGTTCAGGCCGAGCAGTACGAAGCGGCATTCGCAGCGTTCCGGCAGCTCGACGCCGGCGATGTTCCGGATGTCGCGAATTACCTTGGCTACACCGCGCGCAAGCTCGGCGACTACGAGGCGTCGAGATACTGGTACGAGCGCGCGCTTGCCTCCGACCCTAACCATGTCCGCACGTGGCAGTATTACGGCATGTGGCAGGTCGAGCAGGGCAACCTGCTCAAGGCGCATGATTTCCTCGACAAGATCGAGGCGATCTGCGGCAACAAGGCCTGCAAGGAATATCAGGACCTCAAGGGCGGCATCGAGGGCACGGTCACCTATTGAGCGGCCGTCGTCGCAGCCTCCAAGGCCCGCGGAATCTTGCGAGCGTAATTCTTGTCTGGGGGCTCCGGGCTAGCGCCCGTGGTCCGGAATGCTCGGCGCTGCCGTCTCCCGCATGAGCCAATCGAGATAGGCGGGCTCGCCACCCTCGATCGGCAGCACCAGAATTGCCGGCGTCTCGTACGGATGCAGTTCCTTCACCGCCGCGTACACGCTCTCCGCGAGCGAGGCACGGGTCTTGACGATCATCACGACCTCCTCGCCTCGCTCGATTTTCGCCTCCCACCAGTAGTGCGAGATCATGCCCGGCAGGATGTTCACGCAGGCGGCAAGCCGCCGCTCCAGCACGGCCTTCCCGATCCGCTCCGCCTCGACAAGGGACGGATAGGTCGTATAGACGAAAACCGCGCGATCGGCGTTCATCGACATCCTCCGGCGGCCTGGCGCAACGCCGCGTGAATCAGTTCAATGAGTGGAAATCCCCGCCACCCGCGGATCGCGTTCGTCGCAAGCACCACCGCGGAGGCGTTGGAGGCGCGTGTGCGCCTCGTGAAGCGTTACGGCGACACCGCGCCGGACGATGCCGACGTGGTCGTGGCGCTCGGCGGCGACGGCCTGATGCTGCAAACCCTGCACAGGTTCATGACCTCCGGCAAGCCGATCTACGGCATGCATCGCGGCACGGTCGGGTTCCTGATGAACGATTTCCATGAGGATCGCCTGCCGGAGCGCCTCGCCGAAGCCGAAACGACGCTGATTCATCCCTTGCTGATGTGCGCCATGGATGCGCGCGGACAACGGCACGAATCCCATGCCATCAACGAGGTCTCGCTGTTCCGCCAGACCTATCAGGCGGCGCGGTTGCGCGTCCTGATCGACGGCAAGGAACGGCTGGCCGAGCTGGTTTCGGACGGCGTGATGGTGGCAACGCCCGCCGGGTCCACCGCCTATAACCTGTCGGCGCAGGGCCCGATCATCCCGATCAATGCTCCCCTGCTCGCGCTGACGCCGATCAGCCCGTTCCGCCCGCGCCGCTGGCGCGGCGCGCTGTTGCCCGATACCGCGAAGGTCGTGATCGAGGTGCTGGAGGCGGAGAAGCGCCCGGTCGCGGCGGTCGCCGACCATGACGAGGTGCGCGCCGTACAATCGGTCGAGATCGAAATGGACCACAAGATCGCGATTCCCATGCTGTTCGACCCGGGCCATAGCCTCGACGAGCGGATCCTGCGAGAGCAGTTCGGATACTAAACGGTTCGTTAACGGCCATTTCCTAGCTTGCAACACGTGCGCCGGCCGATCCGCCGGGCACGGCTTGGGCCGGGCATGATCCGCATCGATTTCAATCGGCTGCGCTTCCTCGTCATTGACGACAACGCGCACATGCGCCGCATCCTGCGCACGCTCCTGCACGGGTTCGGAACGCGTGAGGTGTACGAGACGGAAGACGGGGCGGCAGGGCTCGAGGCTTTTACCCATTATTCGCCCGATATTGTCATCACCGACTGGGCGATGCCGATCTTCGACGGCCTCGAACTCACCCAGATGATTCGCCAGCCGGGCGCGAACAGCAATCCCTACGTCCCGATCATCATGCTGACCGGCCACTCGGAAAAGAAGCGCGTGATCGCGGCGCGCGACGCGGGCGTCACCGAATTTCTCGCCAAGCCAATCTCGGCCAAGGGACTCTATCAACGCGTGCTCAACGTCGTTGCCAATCCTCGTCCCTTTATCCGCACCAAGAGCTATTTCGGCCCCGACCGGCGACGCAATGCCAACCCGAATTACTCGGGCGCGGAACGGCGCAAGGGCGGCAAGGCCGACGTCATCAAGCAGCCGCCGCTTCTCGAAAAAGCGACGACCCCGGCGTGATCCACACAGGAAGACACCCATGATGGAGAAGAAGGCAGCCCCCGCTGCTGTATCGACCTTTGCGGATCACGAGGTGATCGTCCCGCCAAACAAACTCAAGAAGGCGGTGCAGAAGATCAAGCCGGGCGCGAAAGTCGAGTTCGATCCGGTCGCGCGCGCCGAGGCCGCCCTGGCCGAACTGGCCGACGATTTCGCGGTCTGGATGGATCAGGAGTGCAAGCGCCTCGACATCGCGCGCAACGCCGTGAAGGCAACCGGCGTCACGGCTGGCAATCGTGACGTGCTGTTTCGTGCCGCGCACGACATCAAGGGCCAGGCGGCGACATTCGGGTTTCCTCAGGTCGCGCCGGTGGCCGACAGCCTGTGCCGGCTGATCGAACATATGCCCGATATGCAGCGCATTCCGATCCCGCTGGTCGATCAGCACGTCGACGCGATCCGCGCGATCACGCACAAAAACACGCGCGGAGACGGCAACAAATACGCGACCCAGCTTGCGCAGAAATTGCGTCAGGTGACAGACGAATACCTTGCTTACGAAAACCGCGACCGTCCGGACGCCCTGGAATTGATCTTCTCGCCGTCGCTGGTGCCGAGCGCCTGAACGCTCAGGCGGCCGCCACCGCGGCCTGCCCGGTGTCGTTGGCCGCGACGATGTTGTCCATGTCGACGAGTTCGTCGCAGAACATGCGCGCTTCTTCGCGCGCCGCCTCGGTCGCGTAGCGGCGCAGCAGCATCATCAACGGTTCGACGTCGGTCGCCGGCAGATCCGCGCAGCCGGTCAGCACACGCTCCACCATGCGGCGCTTGAGCCGCGTGTTTCCGCCCGGCTCGGCCTGAATCCCATCTTCCTGCATGGCCTCGATCGCGATGCGAAACGCCGGATAGACCGACGCCGGAAGCCCGGCACGCTCGTACACCGCCTTGAAGCCGGCGGCGCGCCGATCGTGCAACAGTGGGCTCACCCGCGCGACGGGAATGCCGACGAGTTCAGCGAGCGCCCGCTCGAAGAAGTCGACGTTGCCTGACAAGAGAGAACGCAGCACAAGGCCGGCCGTGAGCTGGCCGGTTTCGCGCAGATGATTGATCAGCGGCGAGACTTCCTCGCGTTCGGATTCCGCGGCCAGAATGACGGTCGCCTTCTCGCAGGCTTCGCGCGCGACAGTCTGCGCCCTGTCCTGCCCCAGCCAGCGCCGAGCGACGACAAAGCCGGTCAGCGCCTCTGAGAGTTTCGTCACCAGCAGATGACGCGTCGCGGCCGGCAATTCCCAGCTCTTGAGCAGCGACTTGCGGATGGCCGCGAGATGTCCGAAGCGCCCGATGATGCGGTTGAGCGAAAACTCCGCGACGTCGGCGCCGGAATTCTCAATCATGGTGAGGCAGGCTTCCGCGCTGCCGACTTCGGCAACCGCGGCTGCGACTGCACGCGGCAGCGGGCGGCGCCGTGCGATAGCGCATTGCGCCGGCGCGCCTCCGACCGCGACCGCATCGACCAGATCGGAATCAAGCAGCAACGGCGAACGCTCGAGCACGAGCGTGGCGATATCGGGTTGATCGTTCGCGAGTGCGTGCACGACGGCGGCGGGTGCCGCGCTGCTTGCCGCAAGCACCTGTGCGAGCGCGCCGCGCACCAGCGGCGACACATCGTCGAGCAACATGATCATCGCGCCTTCGGCGGCGGCGCGATCGTCATCGGAGAGATCGGAATACAAATAGGCGCGTGCCAGCGCCGAGGTGGCTTCGGCGCGGTCGGCGGCTTCCGCCGTTCGCACCCACTGCAGGAAATGACGAACGATCATGCTGTGACAACGCGACTGGAGCGACGGGAACGGGACGCAGCGCCGGCCGCAGGACCGGCAGGCATAAGCCTACGCCGCGCGGCTTAACAAACCGTTCACCATAACTCTTTGCGATTGTTAGCGAATTATTAAAGCGCGGAAAGCGCTGCGCGGCTAGGCCGGGTGGCGCAGCGAGGGGCGCAGAAACTGAAACAGATCGAGCGGAGCGTTAAGGGCCGAGCCGCTTCCGCGTTGTGCTGCACTATCCGCTGCAGGCTCAACTGCCGCTGCCGTCTCAACCGGCGCGGCGTGAC
Source organism: uncultured Alphaproteobacteria bacterium (assembly GCA_963757565.1). Classification (GTDB taxonomy): domain Bacteria; phylum Pseudomonadota; class Alphaproteobacteria; order Rhizobiales; family Xanthobacteraceae; genus PALSA-894. The sequence goes on along the minus strand of CAVWSB010000011.1, from coordinate 1,362,776 downwards.
GCGCACCCCACAATTCGCGCACGACCGGCGCGACAGCACCGCGCTGCTCCGGCTGATAGAGCGTCTGGAACATCGGCCTCTGCGCGGTGTCACGCGCGGACGCGACCGCCTGCGTCTCGGGAAATGCACGCGGCGGCGCGTTCGGCGAATGTCGCCGCTACCGGCGCGGCCGCGGCGACGGGCGCAATCGCCGGCGCGCTGGTACTGGCGCTGGTGCTGCTCGCCGCGTTGAGTGTTGTTGCCGGCAGCGCAACCGCATTGTTGATCGCCGCGACCGCGGGGGTCAGCGCAATGGATGTATCGTCGGCCATGGCATTGGCCTTCGCAGGCGGGGCCGATTGAGACGGCTGTGTGGCCGCAAGGCGTGTGGCGGCATTGCCGATCACATCGTGACGGCCGACCAACCCGGCATAGACCTGCTTCAGGCTGCGTGCCGAGCCGGTCTTGTCGTAGAAGATCGAACTGTTCGCGCTCGCAGCCCGCGGGAAATAGGACGCGGCTTTCGCATCCGGATGCGCTTCGGCGGCCCGGATCAGGCGTGATGCGCCGGACGCGCCGAGAAAATGCGCCATGTAGAGTTCGCCATCGGTCGGCTTGCGGCCGAGCCGGTCGGTCAGCACCTTGGCGTTGGCATTCGCAAACGCGCCGGCCATCAGCGAATTCGCGGTCGGATCCTTGCGCAGCGCGAAGATCTGATCGCGCATCGAGGGATCCGAGACGGTGTAACGGCCCGAGGCGGTCTTGCTGATCGCGTCAGCGTATTTCCCGTAACCGAGCGAGCCGCCCGACTGCTTCATCGTGGCGAGCCAGGTCTGGTCGATGAATTGAAACAGGCCGGTGGCCGAGGAAGACTTCGCCTTGGCGTTGGGATTGAGGTTCGACTCGCGCAGCGCCGTGTTGAGCAGGTAATCGAAGCCCGCGCCGGTGACGCGCGCGGCATCGCGGATCGCGCCCGTCACACGGGCAGCGATATCGGTCGTCGCCCCGCTGATGCGGGTCGCGATATCGATCGATGCTTCCATACCCATAGGCGCGCCTTGGCGAGGCTTTCCCCGCCACCTTGCAGCATCGGCGGTTATGGTAAATGACACGTTAATCCGGAACCCGGTGAGCGGGCTCTGGTTCCGTCGCTGGAGGAATAGATGGAGCAGATGACAGCCAGACGAAGCCCGCGCGGCGGCATGTACTACGAGGACTTCGAGGTCGGCCGGCTCTATCCGCACACGCTGCGGCGAACCGTCACGCAGATGGACAACATGCTGTTCTCCAACATGACGCTCAACCCGCAGCCGCTGCACATCGACCGCGAGTTCTGCGAGAAGGAGACCCAGTGGGGCCAGCCTTTGATGAATTCGCTGTTCACGCTCGGTCTCATGGTCGGGATTCAGGTCTCCGACATGACGGTCGGAACGACCATAGCCAACCTCGGCATGACGGATGTGAAATTCCCTCACCCGCTGTTCGAGGGCGATACCGTGCATTGCACCACCGAGGTGCTCTCGAAGCGTGAATTGAAGTCGCGCCCCGGTGCAGGGATCGTCGACCTGCATATCCGCACCTATAACCAGAACGAGAAGCTGGTCGCCGAGTGCAAGCGTCAGGCGTTCATGCTGATGCGGCCGAAGTAGCTTTGGGCATGATCTTATCCGAAAACCGGTACCCATCCCGGACCACGTCCGGGACAAGCTTTTTCGGGATCATGCCATGATCCGCTCGCTATCTGTTCGTTCCGGCCGACAACGAACGCAAGCTCGCAAAGGGTGCGGAGTTCGGGCGCGGACGCGATCATCCTCGATCTGGAAGATTCGGTCGCCGCCGACCGCAAGGCGGGCGCACGCCAGACGGCGCTCGCGTACCTCAAGCAGCATTCCGGCGCGACGCAGCGCCCGCGTCTTGTGGTGCGGGTGAATGCCCTCGACACCGGGCTGACCGACGCCGATCTCGATGCCGTGGTGGCGGGCGAACCCGACATGATCCTGCTGCCCAAGGCCGAAGGCGGCCCGGCGGTGACGCATCTCGACGCCAAGCTGACCGCACGCGAAGCGATCCACGGCCTGCCCGAGGGCGGCATCAAGATTCTCGCGCTTGCGACCGAAACCGCCGCATCCCTTTTCGTGTGCGGCACGTACCCTGGATCGAGCCCACGGCTCGTCGGCATCACCTGGGGCGCGGAAGACCTGTCCGCCGATCTTGGCGCGGAGGCCAACCGCGACCAGCATGGCCGCTTCACGTCGCCCTACTGGCTCGCACGCAATCTCTCGCTGGCCGCCGCCGCGGCCGCGCGCGTTGAGGCGATCGATACGGTCTATGCGGATTTCCGCAATATGGACGGCCTGCGCGAGGAAGCGCTGGAGGCGCGGCGGGACGGCTTCACGTCCAAGATGGCAATCCACCCGGCACAGGTTGCGGTGATCAACGCGGTGTTCACGCCCGCGCCGGAGGAAGTCGCCAAGGCGCAGGCTATCGTGAAAGCCTTCGCGGACAATCCCGCGTCCGGCGTGGTCGGCATCGAAGGCGTGATGTACGACCGCCCTCACCTCACCCGCGCCGAGCGGCTGCTCGCGCGCGTCAAAGCAGGTGCATAAAAAAAATGCGCGGGCAAACCCGCGCATTGAGTATCAAGTGCTCAGCCTAGCGTGGAGCGACCGGCAAGCGCCGGCAGGAAGGCGTTACCTCGAGCAGCACACCGCAGCGCGAATACGTCGCGACCGTTCGATGGACGGTCCGGTACTCCGCGGGAATTTCCACGTAGCGCACGCCGGCCGGCTCGACCATGACGGTCTTCGGCACCATCACGGTCTCGTAGCGCGGCGCGGTGTAATGCGGGATGCGGCGAGCCGGCGCCACCATCACGGTCTCGTCGACGGTGCGGTACTGCGGCGGCGCGACGCGATGATGATAGCAAGCACCACAGGGCGGCGGCGCGTAACAGTTGCCACAGCCCGCCGAGGCGGAGGTCGGCGCAGCGGCGAACGCGAGAGTAGCGGTGAGCGAAAGCGCGGCAAGAACGCGTGACATATGATTACCCGCTGTTATTGGCCTCGGGCGCTGCGGCTGCGGCGCCGGTGTCATGGCAAACTACGCGCGCGCATTCGCACGCTCAACGAGAACCGCGAGTTTACCTTGACAGGGATCGTTAATGGCAGGCGAAGGAAATATGCCGCGTTCGATTCAATCGGTCTTGCTGTAGACGGCCGCCGGATCGAACGCCTTGTCGGCATCGCGAAACTCCAGCGTCAGCGAAGTATCCGGCGCCTTGCCAAGCGGCACCGCGCGGTAAAAGCAAGAGCGCCGTCCGGTGTGGCACGCGCCTGGCCCTTCCTGCTCGACCTTGATCCACACCGCGTCCTGATCGCAGTCGATGCGCATCTCGGCGACGCGCTGGACGTGGCCGGAGGTCTCGCCCTTCTTCCAGAGCCGCCGGCGCGAGCGGCTGTAGTACCAGGCCTCACCCGACTCGATGGTTCGCGCCAGCGCTTCGGCATTCATGTGCGCGACCATCAGCAGGTCGCCGCTCGCCACGTCGGTCGCCACACAGGTCACGAGACCGTCGGCGTCGAATTTGGGCGCGAGCGCGCGGCCTTCCTCGACCGCCTGCACGGAGCCGCGCTCGGAAAATTCATACGACATGGTCTTGGCCCGTGAAGGTCGGCCGCTCAGCTCTTGCCGCGTACCAGCGCCATGAAGCGCGCCTGCTCCTCCGGATTGTTTTTGAACATTCCGGTGAACTTCGTCGTGACGGTGCTCGAGCCCGGCTTCATCACACCGCGCATCGACATGCAGGTGTGTTCCGCTTCCATCATCACCGCGACGCCGCGGGGTTTCAGGATCTCGTCGATCGCGGTCGCGACCTGCGACGTCAGGTGCTCCTGGGTCTGCAGGCGCTTGGCATAGACGTCGATCAGCCGCGCGATCTTGGACAGCCCGACCACGCTGCCAACCGGCAGGTAGGCGATGTGGGCCTTGCCCACGAACGGCATGACGTGATGTTCGCAGTGCGAATAGAACGGGATGTCGCGCACCAGCACGAGGTCGTCGTAGGTGTCGATTTCGGAGAATGTCCGGTCGAGCACTTCCGCGGGGCTCTCCTTGTAGCCGCCGAACAGTTCCTCGTACGCGTTGACGAAGCGCTTCGGCGTGTCGACGAGACCCTCGCGATCCGGATTGTCGCCGATATATGACAGCAGCGTGCGCACCGCGGCTTCCGCCTCGTCACGCGAGGGGCGCGGGCCAGCCGGCGCAGGCGCGGCGCGCACATGCTCGGACAGCGGACTTTTTTCCCCGGCGGGCGCATTTGCCTTGGGGAAGCTCTTGACGACGGCGTCCATGACGGTCTCTCCGTTCGACCGGCGCGAGCGCCGGGTGTGTCACCGGGTGGCCGCGGGTCTTGTGCACCCTTCCGGAACCCGGACGGTGCGGACGCCGCACTCCTTGCGTTTCGGGCTCCTCCGAGCCGCCCCCGCGGGCCCCCTTTTCCAGCCCGCAGTTCAATTCCTATATAGTTGCGTTAAGCGAGCCGGCAATCAATGTCTTTCACGGAGCCGGAATTGGGCCGAAATCCATGCTGAACGACGTCTACAATCGCCGAATCCTCGAATTGGCCGGCACAATCCCCCGGATTGGCCGCCTTGAGGCTCCGGACGCCTCCGCCACAGCCCATTCCAAGCTGTGCGGGTCGACCGTGACCGTAGACCTGAAGATGGATGGCGACACCGTCTCGGACTTCGCCCACGATGTGAAGGCCTGCGCGCTCGGACAGGCCTCCTCCTCGATCATGGCGCGCAACGTGATCGGTGCGAAATCCGACGAGCTGCGCGCGCTGCGGGAGGGCGTGCGCAAGATGCTCAAGGAAAACGGCGCGCCGCCGGCTGATGGCAAATGGGCTGACATCGCGGTGCTCGAACCGGTGCGCGACTACAAGGCGCGGCATGCTTCGACCCTTCTGACCTTCGATGCGGTGGTAGACGCGATCAGCCAGATCGAGGCAAAGCGCGGCCAGATGCCCAAAGCCGCCGAATAGTGCGGGCACAGGACGCTGATGGTGGTCGATTCATCACGATGATCGCCAGACTGACGCACGCTCCTCGCCTCGCCGGCCGTGGGCTGGTGAAGCTCTACCGCTACACGCTCTCGCCCCTGATCGGCTTTCATTGCCGGCATCTGCCCACCTGTTCGGAATATGCCGACGAGGCGCTCGACCGGTACGGCTTGTGGGCTGGCGCATGGATGACGCTGGCCCGGCTGCTACGCTGCCAGCCTTGGGGTACCTCCGGCATCGACCGCGTGCCGGAGACAGCGCCGCCCGGCGCGCACTGGTACGCGCCGTGGCGGTATGCGCGATGGTCATGGCGCGCCGCCGGGGACTAGAGCCTTCGGTCCCGATTGAATTGAATTCGGACTTCCGGCTTTTGCTTTGAGCATGATCTGTCCCGAAAACCGGTTTTCACTTTTCGGGATCATGCTCTAGCGGCCCTGCGCGAGGGTCTCGAGCCGCCGCGTCGCTTCGCCCGATCCGAACTCCGCAGCCTTCGCATACCAGCTGCGCGCCTTCGCGGCATCGCCGCCGACACCGACCACGCCGAGCTTGCGTAGCGTGTCGGGATCGTAGGTCGCGGCGAGCGCCAGCGCGCCACGTGCATCCCCCGCCTCGGCGGCGCGGGTCAGCATCAGGCGCGCGGCCGCGATGTCGCCTTCGCGGATCAGCTCTTCGCTGCGCTTGATCAGCAGATTGAGTTCGTCGCGATCGAGGACGCGCAGTTGCGGTCCCGCGGGCGAGGCGGTTCGCTCCTGGATCGATGGAGCCGGCACCACCGGCGCCGTCTCGGCCCTGGTCGGGAATGCGTCGATGCGATCGGCGAACGCGGCCGGCTGGAATTCCGGCGCGGGCACGCGTTCGGTCGTGACTGACCGCGGCACAAGCCGCGCCGGGTCCTGCGGCACGACGCGCGCCGGACCGGGTGGAACTTCGCGCCGCGCCGCCTCGCGATGTGGCGGGGTATCGAGGCGGGTCGCCGCCATCAGCCGCGACCAGTAAGGCTGCACCGCCGTTGCGGCATCGCTCACCGCCCCCATCAGCGGCCTCGGCATGCCGACCATGAAGAATGCCGCCAGCGCCGCTAGTCCAACAGCGCCGGTGATACGCGCGAAGACCGCAACCGCCGAGCGGCGCTTGCGTACGGGGGGCGGCGGGACTGCGACGGGATCGAGCGAGGCCCGGCTGCGCACGTGGCGCGTCCCGAGATCGCCGTCGAACGATGGATCGCGCAGCCGCCGCACACTCTCCTTTGGAGGGGTGGCGACCGGCTTCGCCGGCGCTGCGGCAGGCGCCGTCAGCGGAGCGGCTGGCGGCAACGTGCGGCGCAACTCCTCGCTCGCGTTCAGCGCCTTGTCGACCGCCGTAGCACCGGCAGCCTCCGCGGCGTCGCGTGCGGCCTCCCGCGCCCAGGGGGGCGCGTACATCATCGGGAACATGGACGGCGTATCGCCGTGTCGGACTGGAGCACTCATGACACTTTCCTCCGACCGTCATGGACGGCACCTGGTTGCCCCCTGGAGGATGTGCACCCGCGATCGGCAAGACGCGTACAGGACCTGCCTAGGCTCGCGTGCGCATAAACCCAGTTACTGGCGCTCGCGCGCCCTCCATTGCATGAACTCCTGAAACAGCCGGTCGCGTTCATCGGACGGAAGCGAGACCGCCTTTTCACGCCGCGCAGCGAGGAATTTGTCGAACTGTTCGCGATCGGCCTGCGGCGTCACATGCTTGCGCAGCCATTCCTCAGCGCCCTCGAAGCGCTTCCAGCCCGGCAGCACCGCCGCAAGGTTCGCCTCGCGCCATTTCGGATGGCGCGGCGGCTTCTGGAATTCGGCCAGCCGTGGGAAGAAATGATCGACGAACATCTGGATGCGGCGGTAACGATCGGTGCCCTTCGGCCAGTTGAACGCGATCAGCACCGCGCCGACCGCGATCGTCTCGACCTTCTGGCCGGGCTCGATCAGTCCGGGGTAATCCTGGGACGACAGCGTCGCCGGCAGGTATTCGTTCTGGATCGGCTTGGCATACGACACCGGCAGGATGCGGAAGCCATCCGCCGCCTTGAGCTTGGCCATCGACGCAGCGGGCTTGCCGGCGATCAGCACGGTCGCGGCAATCTCGCCGCGCTTGAGCGCCTCGAACGCATCGCCCTGCCCCATGTTCACTTCCTCGGCCTTGATGCCGAGGCGATCGAACACATCGCGCGTCGAGAGCTGCGTGCCGGAGCCGACATCGGAGAAATTGACCTTCTTGCCGGCAAGATCCTCGATGGCGTTGATGCCGCCGTCGGCGCGGACAATGAGGTGCATCTCCTCATTGAACAGCTTTGCGAGATAGACGATCTTGTCGTCGAGCGCGCCGATTTCGTTGGTCTTCTTGAAGTACGGCAGCAGGTTCGATTGCGTGATGCCGAGATCGATGCCCTTCATGAAGCGGACATCTTTAATGTTCTGCCCGCCGCCCTTGCCGATTACTGGCAGAACGCGGAACTCATCGCCATCGTCAAGGACGGCGGACAGATCGTACGCGATCGTCACATAGGTAGCGTTGAGGTTACCCGAGATGACCGCGATCGTATTGGCGTTGATGCGCTCGCCGAGACTGCCGAGCTGTGGCTTGTCGGGAACGGGTGGGCCTGAGCGCTGCGCGTGAGCGGGCGCGCTTGCAAGCGCCGCTAGGAGCATTGCTGAAAAAAGGCAAAAAGAATTCCGCGGCCGGAAAACCGGCCTTCCGCCACCACCACCCATGACCTGTCCCCGTGCGGCGGAGTACGCCAACGCAACACACACAAACGCGCTACGCTTACCCGCTACTTTTGACGCTTGGAATTTTGCGCGGCGTGCCCCACCGCGGCTGTCGATGACTTTTCTTCTCCCTTGGTTGCGATGTTTGTTGTTTACTTTGGCGCGATAAGGGCGGCGCTGAGGCATTTTCGCCAAGATTGGGTGCGTGATTTGGGCCGACGGTTGACGCGTTCGTTGCGAACGACATGTGAGCTGATTGAAATCGCAACGCGATTTGGCGCTGGGCGAATTGAGGCAGCCGCAGGCGTGTGTTCGTTTTATTTCTCGTGCTGCGAAGGCAAGCGCCTGAAAGCGTTCACCGCCCGGCGACGAAATAGAAATCCTCGCTGCCCGAAACCGAGCCGTACCTGAACGGCTGCTGGCGCCGGTTGGTCGAGCTCATGACATCGTCGCGAACGAGATCGAACAGCCGACGCACCTCAAGGCCCGGCGTTTTCATCCGGCCGATCAGCGCCGTAGCGAACGGGCTGTTGCCGTCATCTCCATCGAGTGCGACCTGCCCATGTTTGGCAGCATAAACGACCAGCGTATCGGCCTCCGGCTCTGTCTGCGCAAGTCCGCGGCCGATCGAACGCGAGACGGTCGAACGCCGCATCTGTTTGACGAACGGGTTGTCGCGGCATGCATCGAGCAGGACGAGCCGCAACCGCCGTGCGCCCTCGACCGCGTTGATCACCTTCTCGAGCGCGATCGCCTCGTAATCGACATCGCGATCGTTCGCGAGGCGCGCCTCGACCGGGATGAGATAATTGATGCCAGCCATCTCCATCCCGTGGCCGGCGAAATAAATGACCGCCCAATCCGCTTTCTCGGCCTCCGCGGAAAATGCGCGAAACGTGTCGAACATCTTTTCGCGCAACAGGTCGAATTGCAGCGTGACCTGTTGGAAACCAAGACCTCGCAACGCCGCCGCAATCGCTGTCGCGTCCTTCGCCGGGTTGGGAAGGGCGGCGACCTTCTGGTAGGCGGAGTTCCAATCACCAGTGCGACACGGCGGCTATCCCCGCGCGGCGCGGCGTCGGGTGCGACCGGCGGCGAAACGACAACGGCTTGGACGGTTGCGGGAGCCGCGGGCCGCCCTGTCGGCACGGCGACGCTGAATTGAGGCGGTCGGGCAATTCGGGGGGCGGCAGGTCGATCGTTACTTGCGGTGTTGATTTCAGGGGTGCCTGCGATGGGGTTCGCGCGGGCACTGGTGCCTGCACGGATTTGGGCGATGACGCTGGTGGTGCGGTGTCGAATCGCAGCGGCCCCGGTATGTCGGGCAGCGGGAGGTCGAGCGTGATCTGTGGCGCGGACAGGCCCGCGGAATTTGCGACGCCGAGCGATCGCCGCGCGGCGTCCCATTGCTCCTCGGCGCTCCGCGTCGCCCCTTTGGCTTCGGTCAGCGACAGCGCCGCCCGGAAATCCGCATGGGCGCGTCCACGTTCGCCCTTCGCCTCGTGAGCCAATGCCCGTTTGGCGAAGGCGGCGGCATAACCTGGATCGAGCCGGATCGCGTGGCCGAAATTCGCGATCGCGTGATCGTATTCCCGCTGCGCCGCGTAGGCGATGCCAAGGTTATAGTGTGCGATCGCCGCGTTGCGCTCGGTTTCCCGCCCGGCTTTGATGATGTCCGCGCAGGCGGCAATCGCTGCCTGGGTACCGCTCGAACATTGCTGCCATAGCCGGGCGACTGGGCCGCGGCCGGAAGACCAGCCACCAGGCAAAGTACGGCCAAGGCGAACCGCCGCACCGCGAAAATTGACCCGAAGGCGAAAGCGCATAGACCCCGGCCCCGTTGCGGGAGATCATACACCGGGGAAAACCGGCCGGAAGCAGCAGCCATCCGGTCCATTTGCATTCCGCGCCGCCTGCGCTAAATCGAGTCCATTGCGAATCCCCGCTTACCCACGCCCGTTCGTGGGAGTGAGCCACAGGAGCATAGCCATGGTCGCCCTGACCTTTCCCGACGGCGCGCGCCGCGACTACCCCGACAACATCACCGGCCTCGATATCGCGAAGGGCATCTCGCCCTCGCTCGCCAAGCGCACGGTCGCGATGGCGCTCGATGGCGAGATTGCGGATCTTTCCGACCCGATCGCGAAGGACGCGAAGATCGAGTTCGTCTCGCGCGAGGACCCGCGCGCGCTCGAACTGATCCGCCATGACGCCGCGCATGTGCTGGCGGAGGCGGTGCAGAGCCTTTGGCCCGGCACGCAAGTCACCATCGGGCCGGTGATCGAGAACGGCTTCTATTACGACTTCTTCCGCAACGAGCCGTTCACGCCCGAGGATTTTCCGGCGATCGAAAAAAAGATGCGCGAGATCATCGCCCGCGACAAACCGTTCACCAAGGATGCATGGTCGCGCGAGAAGGCGAAAGAGACCTTCGCCGGCATGGGCGAGCGCTTCAAGGTCGAGTTGATCGACGCGATCCCGGCCGACCAGCAGATCAAGATCTATAACCAGGGCGAGTGGTTCGATCTCTGCCGCGGCCCGCACATGACGAGCGTCGGCAAGGTCGGCAACGCCTTTCGGCTGATGAAGGTTGCGGGCGCATACTGGCGCGGCGATTCAAACAACCCGATGCTCACCCGCATCTACGGCACCGCGTTCGCCAAGCAGGAGGAGCTAGACGCATACCTCAAGCAGATCGAGGAAGCCGAGAAGCGCGACCATCGCAAGCTTGGACGCGAACTCGACCTGTTTCACTTCCAGGAGGAAGGTCCCGGCGTCGTGTTCTGGCACGCCAAGGGCTGGTCGCTGTTCCAGAGCATCATCGCCTACATGCGCCGCCGCCTTGCCGAGGATTACGACGAGGTCAACGCGCCGCAGATGCTCGACAAGTCACTGTGGGAGACCTCCGGCCACTGGGACTGGTACCGCGAGAACATGTTCGCCGCGCAGTCGGCGGGCGACGAAGCGGAAGACAAGCGCTGGTTCGCCATCAAGCCGATGAACTGTCCCGGTCATGTGCAGATCTTCAAGCACGGGCTGAAGAGTTATCGTGAGCTGCCCATTCGCCTCGCCGAATTCGGCGTGGTGCATCGCTACGAGCCATCCGGCGCGATGCATGGGCTGTTGCGCGTGCGCGGCTTCACGCAGGACGATGCGCATATCTTCTGCACCGAGGATCAGCTCGAGGCCGAATGCCTCAAGATCAACGACCTGATCCTCTCCGTGTACGCGGATTTCGGCTTCGAGACCGACCTTGTTGTGAAGCTCTCGACGCGGCCAGAAAAGCGCGTCGGCTCGGATGCATCTTGGGATCACGCCGAGGCGGTGATGTCCAAGGTGCTGGACAAGATCGCTGCGCAATCCGGCAATCGCATCAAGACGGCGGTCAATCCGGGGGAAGGCGCGTTCTACGGGCCGAAGTTCGAGTATGTGCTGCGCGACGCTATTGGGCGCGACTGGCAGTGCGGCACCACGCAGGTCGACTTCAACCTGCCGGAACGCTTCGGCGCGTTCTACATTGATGCCGACGGCGCGAAGAAAACGCCCGTCATGGTGCATCGCGCGATCTGCGGCTCGCTCGAACGGTTCACCGGCATCCTGATCGAGAATTTCGCCGGCCACTTCCCGCTCTGGCTCAGTCCCCAGCAGATCGTCATCGCGACCATCACAAGCGATGCCGACGACTACGCGCGCGACGTGCTCAAGGCGGCGAAGCGCCTTGGCCTGCGCGCCGAAATCGATCTGCGCAACGAGAAGATCAACTACAAGGTCCGGGAGCACTCGCTCGCCAAGGTGCCGGCCCTGCTCGTCGTCGGCAAGAAAGAAGCAGAGACCCGTCAGGTTTCGGTGCGCCGGCTCGGAAGCGAGAAGCAGACTGTGATGGCTCTCGACGTGGCCCTGACGGCCCTGGCCGACGAAGCCGTGCCACCCGACGTCAAGCGCGAGCGGCTCGCCGACTAGACGCCCGAGCTACTCGGCCGCGCGTGCGAGCCCTTGCGCAAACGGCCAGTCGGAATTGCGCGGCGGGCGGGTCAGCGTCGCGATGAACCGCTCGGCCCAATGCGCGATGTCGTTCGCCACCAGGGTCTCGTACATCGCCGCGTGGCGCTGGCGCCGTTCTTCCAGCGGCATCGACAGGGCTTGGTTGATTGCGGCGGCGACCGCTTCGGTGTCGTAAGGGTTCACCAGCAACGCATCCTTGCATTCGTGCGCTGCGCCCGCGAACCGTGACAAAACCAGGACGCCGGGATCCTCCGGGTCCTGCGCGGCGACGAATTCCTTCGCGACCAGGTTCATGCCGTCGCGCAGCGGTGTCACAAGCGCCGCGCGGGCACCGCGATAGAAGCCCGCAAGTGCGGTCCGGCTGTAGGCGCGGTTAACGTAGCGGATCGGCGTCCAGTCGGCCTCGCCGTAGGCGCCGTTGATGCGCCCGGCACCCTGACTGACCATTTGCTCCATGGCCATGTATTCGGGAATTTCGCTGCGCGTCTTCGGCGTGATCTGCAGATAGGTGACCTTGCCGCGCCAGTCCGCATACGTCGAAAGGAATTGCTCGTAGGCGTCCAGACGCAGATTAAGTCCCTTCGAATAATCGAGCCGGTCAACGCCGATGATCATCGCGCGGCCGTTCAGGCTGCCGATCACGTTCTGCACAAAACCAGACTTGATCGCGCGGCGCGCGGTCTTGGCAAAATTCTCCGTCTCGATGCCGACAGGGAAGGCATCGATACGCACTTCCCGATCGCCGATCGCATAGGAGAAGTCGCGGCTGTGGTAACCGCATTCGCGCGTCAGATAGCGCGAGAAGTTGAACGCGTCGTCGCCGGTCTGGAAGCCGACAAGGTCGTATTCGCCGAGCGTCGGGATCAACCGCTCATGGTTCGGCAGCGCGGTCAGCACCTCCGGCGGCGGACAGGGAATGTGCAGGAAGTAGCCGATCCGGTTCTTGTGCCCGCGCGCGCGCAGCATCTTCGCCAGCGGGATCAAGTGATAGTCGTGGACCCAGATGAGGTCGTCGGGCCGGATTACCTTGTCGAGTTCGTTGGCGAAGTGCTCGTTGACACGCATATAGCCCGACAGGTCCCGCCGCGAGAATTCGGCGAGATCGAAGCGGTAGTGCAGAACCGGCCACAGAACCCGGTTGGCGAAGCCGTTGTAATATTCCCGGTAGTCCTCCGCGGCGAGGCTGGTGACCACATAATCCACGCCGTCATGGCGGCTCGTCGAGGTCTCGGTCGCTTCGCCCTTGCGGGCGATCTTGCCGCTCCAGCCGAACCACAGTCCCTCGCGATGGCGGAACGCCGCCTTGACGGCGACCTCAAGCCCGCCGGCACGTCCGCCGGACTTTCCGTCCGGCACCGCAACGCGATTGGATACTACGACAAGCCGCGCCAATAACGGTCCTCCCAGCTTCGCGACAGCCGCATCGCACTCAGGATGATGCCGGCCATCGAGTAGGTCTGCGGAAAGTTGCCCCAAAGCTCTTTCGTGACCGGATGCACATCCTCGGACATCAGGCCGTAGCTGTTGCGCAGCTTCAGGGCATCGATAAACATGTCCCTTGCGTCATCCTTACGGCCGATCTCCGCGAGCGCGTCGACCAGCCAGAACCGGCAGATCAGGAACGCGGTTTCGGGCAGCCCGAAATCATCCGCGCCGGCATAACGCATAACGTTCAGATCGCGCTTAAGTTCGCGCTCGATTGCATTGACGGTAGAGACGAAACGGGGGTCGGTTGCCTCCACGACCCCGAGTTCGGGCAGCAGCAGCACACTGGCGTCAAGATCGTCCGATCCGAACGCAGCCGTGAAGGCACCACGCTTCGGGTTCCACGCCTTCTCCAGCATGGCGGCGTGGATGGCGGCTGCGCGTTCACCCCAATAGGCCGCGCGATCGTCCAGTCCGAGATGGGCGGCGATCGCCTCCAGCCGCTGGCAGCCGGCCCAGCACATCGAGACCGAATGGGTGTGAATGCGTTTGCGGCCACGAAATTCCCAGATGCCGGCGTCCGGGACGAAGGCGAGTTCGAACGCTTTCTCGCCGAGCGGCTCCAGGCGCCGGAACAGGGTCTCGTCCCCCATGCGCGGCAGGCGCCGGTCGAAGAACATCGGCGTCGCCGCAAGGATCGCGCTGCCGTAGGTGTCGTGCTGGTTCTGCGCAACTGCGGCGTTGCCGATCCGCACCGGCCCGTCGCCGCGATAACCCGTGAGGTCGGGCACGATGCGCTCCTCGAGCGGATCGGTCGAGACGATGCTGTAGACCGGCTGAAGCTCGTGGTTTCCTGTCACGAGGGTCAGGATGTAGCTGATGTAATCTTCCATCGTATGCGATGCGCCGATGCGGTTGAGCGCGCGCACGACGAAGTAGGCGTCCCGCAGCCAGCAGAAGCGATAATCCCAGGTGCGCCCGGAGCCGGGCGCTTCGGGAATGGATGTGGTGTGCGCCGCGATGATGGCGCCGGTCTCCTCGAAGGCCGAGAGCTTGAGCGTGATCGCGGCGCGGATGACCGCGTCCTGCCACTCGTAGGAAATGGCGAGTCGCCTGATCCACTCGTGCCAGTGATCCACCGTGCGTTCGCAGAATTCCCGGCAGGTCGTCGCGAGATTTCCCTCGAACGGAGTGTCGGCGCCGAACACCAGGCTGAGCGGCCGGGTGAGCACGAACGGCGACTCGCGATCGATGTAAGACAGCGGTGCGTCGGTCGTCAGCCGGATGGCTTCGCCGCCGGTGTAACGGATGTGGTTGCTCGACAGAGCGCGCCCCATGTTGGTCTGGCCGTAGTCGGCGGCGGGGCGGAAACGGATGGTGATCCGCGGGAGGCCGGCGATCGGCTCTATGATGCGCATGAGTTGCGGCGGCCGAAACATGCGGCCGAACTGGCTGAACCGCGGCGCAAAATCCGTGATGCGCACCGCACCGCCGTCACGGTCGGTCAGCACGGTCGTGACCACCGCGGTGTTGCGCGTGTATTCCGAATGCGACGAGACGAACCCATCGAGGAGAACGTCGGTGAAGCCTTTCTCCTCATCGCCCGCGAGCAGCCGGCAGAACACCGGATCGCTGTCGAAGCGCGGGAAACACCACCACACGATCCGCGCGAGCGGATTGACCAGCGCAAGGGTGCGCCCGTTCCCGATCACGGCCAGATCGAGATTCTGTTGAGCGGCGTTCACGTCGACCTGAGGACGAACGTTCATTTCTTGTCCTGCCCGGCCCGCACCATCTCGGCGATCCAGCGCCGGACATCGCTCGGCGTCTCGAACATGCCGGCAATCCCCTGCACTTCCCGCCCGACCGAGAAGCCGACGCCGTTGAACTCCGGCAGCACTTCAAATGCCGCCTCGTCGGTGACATCGTCGCCGATGAAGATCGGACGCCGCCCCTGGAACGGGGCGTGCTGCATCAGTTCGCGCACCGCAGTCCCCTTGTTGAACGACGGCTGCTTGATCTCGACCACCGACTTGCCGGGCAGGATCTCGAGCCGGGTGGAAGGATATCGCGCGCAGATCGCCGCCACCTCGTCACGCACCTCGTGCCCGACATGTGGAACGAGGCGGTAATGAACCGCGATCGAGTAACCCTTGTCCTCGATCACGACACCGGGCTTGTCGTCACCGATGCTCGCGATGTCCGCCTTGAGCTGCGGATCGAGGAAGGTCTTCGCGCGCGTCACCGAACCGTCGGCGAGGCGCAACTCCGCGCCGTGGCCGGCGATCGACGGCAGCCGCAGCGGCTGGAAGAACAGATCAAGCTCGGCAAGCGGGCGTCCGCTGACGAACGCGAGCGCCCCGCCGACCCGCTTGGACAGCCGCTCCAGTGCAACTGTGAGATCCGGCGGGACAACGACCTCAAGCGGAGTTGGCGCAAGGTCGAGAATGGTGCCGTCAACGTCTAATAAAACGGCTGTCGAGGGCAGCGTAACGGCGTCAATGAACAATTCGCGCTCCAGGATTGCGACTTTTGATCGAATACAGGTGGCGCGGCAACGCCGCCGGATGCCGGGAACTATCGGGACAGTACTTCAATCTCCCGATCCACGCCTGGTTCCACCTTGAATTTGCCGTTGTAGGTTTTGCCTTCATTTCGGGCAACGACCGAATAATCCCCCTCGGCGAGGATAACCTTGGGGAAGGCGCCAACCGCCTCCTTCACCACGTCGCCACCCGGCGTCAGAACAGACCATTGCGTGTTGGCCATCGCCTCTCCGCCGCGCTCGTTGACCAGCTTGAGGGTAATGACCGCCGCGCGATGGTTGACCACCACATCGGTCAGCTTGCCGGTCTGAACGCGGATATCGGAGCGTACGGTGGCGTTGCTGTCGCCGTAGTTGGAGACGACATGATAAATGCCTTCGGGAAGCAGCAGCACGTCGGTCGTCGGCACCGCGGAGGCGATCGGTCGCTTGTCGTCACCCTCGAACTGGCTGCCGCGATAGACGTCGAAGCTGATCTGGCCGGCCGGAATGCGGCTGTCGCCGACCCGACCCTCGAAACGTGCTCCCCCCGCGGCAAGTTCGAACGTCTCACGCACGGTCTCGGCGCGGAGCTGAATCTTCTTCGCGGCGGTGGCAAAACCGAAGCTCACATGTATGACGTAGCCGCCCGGCGGCAGCACGAAGATCGGCGCTGCGGCGCGCTCCTCGCGCACCACCCGGAATACGCCGTTAGCGTCAGGCTTGTCGGGATAGATACGCCAATACAATCCACCGGCGATCGGGGGCGGATCGCGCCCGAAACGCGCATTCACCATCAGGGCGACCTGCCCCGCCGGCACCATTGGAATTGACGGCGTGACCGTTGGGTTCGGAGCCGGGGCCGGCGTCGGCGCGGTCGGCAGCGCGGCAGGCTGCGTGGTCGGAGGAGCCAGTTGCAGCGGGCTCGTCGGCTGCTGTGGCGCGAGCAAGCCGCCCGGCGCGGACGGCGCGAGACCCTGGCTCGGGCCGATCGAGCCCGGTGGTCGCGGAATCGTCTCAAGAACGCCTTGCGCTCCCGCCGGGGCGACTGCACCCGGCAACCCGCACGCAAACGCGAGTGCCGCCACGATCAGGCGGCCGCGCAGCACTCTGCCGGCGAGGCGTCGAATTCATGGTTCCGTTTACTGCCGAGAATCCGGCGAATTCAAGCCATTGAACCGGTGTTTGTCAGGGTTCCGGTACCGTGCTAGGCGCAGCGTATTCATTCTCCCGAGTATCGCATGCCAGACGCGCTCGATCTGCTGAAAACACGCCGTTCGGTAAAGCCGATCGAACTGAATGGTCCCGGCCCTGCCGCTGCCGAACTCGATACGCTGCTCACCGTCGCGTCGCGCGTGCCGGATCATGGCAAGCTCACGCCGTGGCGCTTCATCGTATTCGACGGCGAAGCCCGGCTGAAAGCGGGCGCGGCGATCGAAGCAATCTTCCGTGCCGACCATCCGGACGCCACCGCCGATCAGATCGCATTCGAGCGTAACCGGCTTGCGCGAGCGCCGCTCGTTGTCGCGGTCGTGAGCCGCGCTGCGCCACATGTGAAAATCCCCGAATGGGAGCAGGTCCTCTCGGCTGGCGCCGCGGCGATGAACCTGATCACCGCCGCACACGCACTCGGCTTCGCCGCCACCTGGATCACCGAGTGGTACGCTTACGATCGCCGCGTGCTCGACGCGCTGGGCCTCGGCGCAGACGAGAAGATCGCGGGCTTCGTCCACATTGGGCGGCCAGCCAAACCGCCGGAGGATCGTCCGCGCCCGCCACTGGCAGAAATCGTCACGCGCTTCGGCAGTTAGGATTCAGCGTTCATGTTCTACTCCATCGACAAGAACGATCACGGACTGCCGCACGATCCGTTCAAGGCGATCATCGCGCCACGACCGATCGGCTGGATCACCTCCATGAGTGCAAGCGGCGCCATCAATCTCGCGCCTTACTCGTATTTCAATGGCGTGCATTCGAAGCCGCCGATGGTGATGTTCGCCTCGGAAGGCCGCAAGGATTCGCTCGCGTTCGTCGAGGAGACGAAGGAGTTCGTCTGCAATCTGGCGACCTGGGATCTGCGCGAGCAGATGAACCAGACCTCGGCGCCCTACCCGCGCGGCACCAATGAGCTGACCGAAGCCGGCTTGACGCCGGCGCCGTGCCGGCTGGTCAAGCCGCCGCGCGTCGCGGAGGCGCCCTGCGCGCTCGAATGCAAATGGGTACAGACCGTCGAACTCAACGACGTCGACGGTAAATCGGTCGACGGATGGGTCGTCATCGGGCGGGTCGTGGGTGTCCACATCGACGAACGATACATCCGCAATGGATTGCTCGACTCAGCATCCATGAAGCCTATCGCGCGCGGCGGCTATCACGATTATTCGGTTCTCAGCGAGAGCTTCACCATGCGCCGCCCGGCAAGCGTGGGTGAGGCCAAAGCACCGGGAACCAAGGTCGAGGCGTGATGGAACTTTAGTTCCCTCGTGGTATTGAAATGCCGAAGCCCGTCAGCCTGTCCTCTTTCACCATAGCGGTGCGAACCGTTTGCGCGCCCGGCGCCTCGCGCCGATCATGATGCCGAAAGGGATGCGCCTTGGTTTTTCATTTCCTCCGCCATGGTGGGCAGGACGGCGATCAGGCCGTGAGCACCACCCCGCATGACGCAACTCCGAAGCGTCCGACCATCGGGCTTGCGCTCGGTGGCGGAGCGGCGCGCGGCTTCGCGCATATCGGCGTTCTGCGCACGCTGATCGCGAAAGGTCTGACGCCCGACATCATCACCGGTACCTCGATTGGTGCAGTGGTCGGCGGCTGCTATGCGGCCGGCAAGCTCGACGATCTGGAGAGTTGGGCGCGTACCCTCACGCGTCGCAATTTGCTGAGCTACCTCGATGTCAGTTTCAGCGGATCGGGGTTGCTCGGCGGAGGCAAGCTCGCTGACAGGCTCACCGAAGGCATCGGCGATCTTACCATCGACAAGCTCCCGCTCCGCTATGCGGCGATCGCGACGGAAATCGGCACGGGCCACGAAATCTGGATCACCCGCGGCCGTCTGAGCGATGCTCTGCGCGCGTCATATGCCCTGCCCGGAATCTTTCCGCCGGTCCGGCTCGGCGAGCGCTGGCTGGTCGACGGCGCGCTGGTCAATCCGGTTCCGGTCTCGGTCGCGCGTGCGCTGGGCGCGCGCCTCGTGATCGCCGTCAACGTCAACACCGACATGTTTGGACGCGGCACGGCTGTGCCGGATCAGGGATCGGACCCTGAGCCTGTGATCCAGCAAGAGGTCGCACGGAGCGGGCTGTTCGGCTTGTTCGGGTCGGAGAAAAACGCCAAGCGGCGAATCTTCGGGACCGCGGGGCGTCCCGGCCTCTCGACCGTTATGGTCGAGGCCTTCAACATCATGCAGGACCGCATCACCCGCGCACGTCTTGCCGGCGACCCGCCGGACGTGCTCATCAGCCCGCGCGTCGGACGCATTGGCCTGTTCGATTTCCACAGTGCGCAGGACGCGATCACGCTCGGCGCCGAAGCGACCGAGCGCGCGCTCGAAGGCCTCGACGAAGTCATCACTGCACTCGCGTAGTCGGTCGTCATGGCCGACACACCGGCCATGACGAAGCAAGCTGGTCAGGCCGTCGCGATATATTCCCGCAACGCCTCGCTCTCGCGTTCGATCTCCTCGACACGGGTTTTCACCACGTCGCCGATCGAAATCACGCCAACGAGCCGGCCCTGATCCACCACGGGCAAATGGCGGAATTTGCCCGCCGTCATCCACTCCATGATGACCGCGATAGTGTCGGCCTCGTTGCAGGTGACGACCTTGCGCGTCATCACCGCAGCGACATTGTCGCCGAGCGCATCCGTCCCGCGCGCCGCGAGCGTGCGCACGATATCGCGCTCCGACAGGATGCCGGCGACGCGATGATCTGGACCAGTAACGACGAGAGCACCGATGCGGCGCTCGGCGAGAAGCTTCACCGCCGCGGATAGATCCGCGGTCGGCGCGATGGTGACGACGTCGCCGCCCTTGCGCGACAAGATAGCCTTGACTGTCATGGGCACCTCCTTGGGAGGCACTCAGGCAGCAACGTCAAACGTTCGTCGCCCCAACTGAGGGCGCCTGACGAACTTCAACGTTCGTTGCCTGGCGCCGTGACTCAGAAGCTATGCCCCAAAGACGGCACCCGCAAGGTGACCCTCCGGGCTTAGTGAAGGGTTGGTTGATCGATACCGTCGACAGGCGCGCCCTTGACCGGATCGAACAGCGCAAAACCGAACAGGCCCGCGAGGAAGCCGCCGACATGCGCCTGCCAGGCGATCGCCTGATCGGTGCCATTGAGCGACACCGAGCCAATTCCGAACAGCAGGTTGAGAGCGAACCAGACGAAGAGAAAAATGAGCACGCGCCCGTCGCGCAACACCGAGAGAAGCGGCGGCGCCGGGACGCGGTAGGCGTCGGGATCGTTGCGCCCGATGAAGCCGAGCGGCCCCGACCGCTGAAACGCAAATCGCATCGCCGCTGCCATAAAGCCCGAGATCGAGGCCGATGCGCCGATCACCGGCACGAATGCGTCGGGATGGGTGAGAAGATGCACCGCAGCCCCGGCCGCCGCCGTCACGGCAAAGAAGGCGAGGAAGCGCGCCATGCCGAAGCGGCGCGCAACCGGCGTGCCGAATGCCAGCAGCCACACGCCGTTCAATCCAAGGTGCGTCCAGTCGCCATGAATGAATGCGTATGTGACGAAGGTCCAGATGTCGGCGCCGAGGCCGCCTGGCACGTCGCCCTGCGCAATAACGGCAGAGTCGAACCGCGCCGGAATGAAGGAGAACCAGAGCAAGAGGTGGATATCCTGCTCCTCGGTCAGGACCCAGATGCGTACCACATGCACGAACACCATCAGCGCAAGCATCGCCACCACGACGGCGGGCACGTTGAAGATCGGTTCGTGCCGCGCGCGCGATTGGGCCGTTTGCTGATCCATCGCCGTCACATAGGCCGGGCGCACGGGGGCGGCAAGCCGCGCAGGTCGCAAGAAAAAAGGGAGGGCTTGCGCCCTCCCTTCCCCAATTCGCGTCCGACTGCCGGTTAGCCCGTCACGTCCGCACGCCTCCCCTTAAACCTCAAGTTCTCCGCCAACAGCCACGCGGCGGGTCGATGTGGATCGCCGCAACCCTACCGGCCGCTGCCCCGCGTGCCAACGCAATCGGCGAAATAACCCTAATTCGCATTCCGCCGCACCGGGGCGCGCAAGTCGGAGCCAACGGCATACGCCCTGCTGATCCCTGTGCACGCATCGGCCAGACCGCGCACGCTGTCCCGAACGAGGACGGCACGCGGCGCAATCCGGGACGGCGCGCGTGGAGGCGAGAATGAAACATGCGTCAAGCCGAGAACTGTTCGGCTATTGGACCACACGACGCGGTCTACGGGCGGCGCCGGAGCGCGGCGATATCGAACCGAGTGCAATCCGGCGCGCGCTGGGTGATGTGTTCATTCTCGAGTTCGACCGGCGCGACGGGCACCCCTTCCGCCTCGCCGGAACGCGCGTGTGCGCGCTGTTCGGCCGAGAGCTCAAAGCCACGGCGTTCGTCGACCTGTTCGACGACACGACACGTGCGCAGGCCGCGCAGCTCGTCGCCGGCGTCGCCGACGACACGACCGGTCTCGTCGCGGCCGCGAGCGGACGTACCGCCGAGGGCTGGGCGCAGGATATCGAACTGTTGCTCCTGCCGCTGATGCAGCGCGGCCGCACGCACGCGCGCATGATCGGTGCACTCGCGCCGCTTTCCGTTCCGTTCTGGCTCGGTGCCTCCCGGCTTGGCGCATTGACCTTGGGCAACATCCGCCACCTCGATCCGGCGCTTCAGGCGCCAGTCGCAGCACGGCTGGTTGCCGCCAGCGACGGATTGGCGCGGCGCGGTGCTTTCACCGTGCATCAGGGCGGCCGCACCTGAAGAAGCGGTCTGGGGCTAACAGGTCTTTAACTATGCAAGGTTTACGATTCTGCGCCGCCAGTATTATCGGTAGCGGCGGAGAACCCGCGGCATGGCCGTGCTGCAGAAAATGCTCGAAGTCCTTCCGCTGAACGAGGAGAAGCGCCGCTTCCAGCGCGTGCGCGTCAACTTGCTCGGCCGCTACATGCTGGCCGACCGGCGTGAATTTCCTTGTCAGGTGCTCGACATGTCGCCCGGTGGCATGGCGATCATCGGCCCGGTCAGCGGGCGCGCCGGGGAGCGTGTGGTCGCCTATATCGATCATGTTGGCCGGCTCGAAGGTACGGTCGTCCGCATTCTGCCGAACGGGTTTGCGATGTCGATCGCCGCGACCCCGCGCAAGCGCGACAAACTCGCCGCCCAACTGACCTGGCTTGCCAATCGCCAGATCCTCGGCCTGCCGGAGGATCGCCGCCACGACCGCATCGTGCCGCGCAATCCGCGTTCCACGATGCTGCTGGCCGACGGCAGCGCTGTCATCTGCCGGATCGTCGACATGTCGCTCTCGGGTGCGGCAATTTCCTGCGAGCACCGGCCCGAGGCCGGTTCGCTGATTACGCTTGGCAAGACCCCGAGCCGGGTCGTGCGCCACATCGAAGGCGGCATCGCGGTCGAGTTTACCCGCATGCAGCACCCGGACTTTCTCGAAGAGAACGTCACCGGTCCGTAAACGCCGCTGCGGCGTTTCCCCGGTAAGACCGACGCGCTACGGCGCGCCGAAGCAATTCTTCCAAGATCGCGACCATCCCGTTGACGATGCCGAGCACCCTGCTGCGGCGCGTGACCCTGCGCATTCGCCGCAGCGGCGGGCTTTCTGGCATCAATGCGGACAATTTTACTCGATTTGAGTCTTCTAAAATTTGAATCGATCTTTCGTCAAATAAGATAAGTATTCGATTTGCATTTTACTTGTAATTACTTCAAGTTGATTGTGGCAAGTTAGCGGCGAACCAAAGGCTTTCTGGCAGATGTAGTCCCCGACACGGCGGAGGGGGCTACGCATGACTTCAAAATACAAAACAATACTTGCGGCAGGCTGCATGCTCCTCTGCGCGATGGGCGCCTCCCCGAGCGCTGCCAACGAGCTTCTGTTTGTGTCGGTCGGCGAGGTGACGCGCGCCCCTATCGGCTGGGTCGACTTCTGCGCCGAGACTCCGGTCGAGTGCCGGGTACAGCCGACGACGCCGCGTGATGTGGTGTTGAGCGGAAAGGCCTGGACCGACCTGTCCCGGATCAACACGTGGGTCAACGAGAACGTCAAGCCGATGACCGATCTCGAACACTGGGGCGTGGTCGAGAAGTGGTCCTACCCGGAGGACGGCTATGGCGACTGCGAAGACTACGTGCTGCTCAAGCGTCGCATGCTGATGGAATCCGGCTGGCCACGCGAGGCGCTGTTGATCACCGTGGTGCGAGAAAAGAATGGCAACGGCCACGCGGTGCTGACCGTCAAGACCGACAAGGGCGAATTCATTCTCGACAATCAGCAGGAACGCATCCTGCTCTGGTCGGAGACGGACTACCGCTACGTCAAACGGCAATCGCAATCCGATCCGAACCGCTGGGTCTCGCTCGGCGACCCGCGCCCCACCGTCGCGACCGCATCGTCGTCAGCACGCTGAGGATAACTGCCGGCCCGTCACGGCCCTGAAACAAAAGGAATTGAGAGTTCGCGATCCCGGTCACGTCCCCACCCCTCCCCGTCCCCAGACCGGGTTCGTGGCGGCCGGCTCTTCCCCCAAGAGCCGGCCGCACCTTTTTGGCGAAGCTGCAGACGCTCAGCCAATCTTTTTCAGTCCCTTGGAATATTGATTCCAACGCTTCACATACCATTCGGCCGCCAGCGATACCGATTTCGCGGCCTTCTCGTCGAATGTACGGATCGCGCGCGCTGGTGCGCCGACGATCAGGGAATTTGGCGGAAATTCCTTCCCCTCTGTGACAAGCGCTCCGGCGCCGACCAGCGAACGCGTGCCGATCTTCGCCCCGTTGAGTACGATTGCCCCCATGCCGATCAGGCTGCCCTCTGCGATCGTGCAGCCGTGCAGAATGGCATTATGCCCGATGGTGCAGTTCGGCCCGATTGTGAGCGGAAAACCCATGTCGGTGTGCAGCGTGCAGCTTTCCTGGATGTTGGAGCCTTCGCCGAGCTCGATCCACTCGTTGTCGCCGCGCAGCACAGAGCCCCACCAGATACTCGCATCCTGTTTCAACCGCACGCGGCCGATCACCACCGCGGTTTCGGCGATCCAATAGCGGTTGTCGGATGGAAGTTCGGGGGCCTGTCCGTCGAGTTCGTAGATCGCCATGCATTGCTCCTCTTACGGGAGCAAGTTGGCATGTCCGGCGTCAGGCGAAAAGCATCGAGAACGCGGTGAACGCCGCGACAACGACAATGCCGGACAACAAGCTCCAGAAGCCTGCGATGATAGTCGCCAGCATCACGAACTCGAAACGGCGTCCCTCGATGCGCTGGCCGCGCAGCACGTTGCGCATGATCACGAAGGGCGCCCCGAAGGTGAGCACCGGAATGGAGAGAAACGTGACCGCCTGCGCGCCTTCGTTGAGCAGGCGGAAACTCAACGGCCGCTCGGTGATGAGCTGAAAGCCAGTCGCAAGCGATCCGGCTGCCGCAAAGCCGATCAGCAGTTCCAGAATTGATTGCACGGACTCGGGCGACATGAACGCAGAACTCGTTGACCCGATTACCGTCGCAAACCAGGGGCCGCAGCGCCAGCGCGTCCTTAATAAAAGGTAAATATCCCGAAACATTTGAATCGGCGGGATTAATTCGCCGCGTGGCATACTCGCGGCGATTCGAAAGTCGCGCATGGCCAGTTTTGCACGATCCCATCCACATGCGGCTCGCCGCCGCACCCCCTCGGCGGGCCTTCTGTTCGCGCTGGGTACGCTGGTGGTCATGATCGTCGGCGCCGCTGCGTTCGTTGCCCTGGTGCTGTGGCCACGCTGGCCCGTCACCGCGGTTGCGCCCGATGCGCCCTCTTTGCCGGCGACGGTGGGTGGCGTTCTGTTCAACGTGCCGCCGGCGGCGATTCGCGTACCGGTGCAACGCCACGCGGGGGCGCAGGACCGGCTCGACCTCGCGTTCCTGTGGCCCTCGCTGGAACCGCCGGATCCAAACGCCAAACGCGCACCGACGGAAGGCATCCCGCCCGTCGACCGTCTGTTCGTGACAATCGAGCCGCAATCGATAGCGCTTCCACCCGCCGAGCGCGTCCGCACGATCTATCCGCGCTATCTCGCCGACGGCCGATCCGATGGACCGGACGGCCTGAAGAGCATCGCGTTCCGTGACGCGACCCCGTACCACGGCGAGGATCTGTTTTTCGATCCTGCCCAATCCGGCTTTGTCGTTCGGTGCTCGCGCCCGAGTGCCGCCGGCACGCCGGGCATGTGCCTTTACGAGCGGCGCATCGATAGCGCGGATATCACGATACGATTCCCGAGCGACTGGCTCGGCGAGTGGCGTGCTCTGAATGACGGCTTCGGAAAACTAATGGGCCGCCTGAAGCCCGCGTCCTGACCATTACTCCAGGCCTTGCGCGGGCGGCCCTCCCGCCCCGGGCGCGGGCGACTGCGGTGTAACCGTGCCAGCTGCGGGTGCCGACACAGGCGCACGCTGCTTCGAGGCCACGCGCGCCTGACGCTTGACGGTTCGGGCTCGCGGCCGGGCGTAGTAGCCATTCTCGCGCCACGTTCGGGCAATCGAAGGCCCCGCGGTGTAGCCGACGATCGCCCCCGCCACCAGGCCGACGGGACCTAGCACCACGCCACCCGAGAATGCGCCAAGCGCTGCATCGCCGAAACGCTCCTGCGCCTGCACGGCCGCAGGCATAACTGCCAGCAGCACCCCGACCGCGATGATGCGCTTCATGCCGCCTACCCCCCGGTTGACCAAGTCCATCATGGCGGCGAATGCGGCGGCAGTTAGGAGCACCTAGACTTCAGGTTCCAGGTCCTGCTCCAGGATCGCCATCTCGACCGCGAAGCCGCCATCGTCCACGAACACCACGCCGACGAACTCGTCGCCCGCGTGCAGGTCGGCGCTGTCGGTCTTCGTCGGGCGCTTGCGCACGACGAATTTCTGGCCCAGATGCTTCTTGAGATAGAGGTTGAGCTTCGCCACGGTTTCGTTGTCGAGCTTGGTGGCCTTGGTGTCGTCGAGTTGGATCGACTTCTCGAAATTGTAGGAGCGCTCGTCGTCCTCGTCGTCGACGATGATACGGCCAAACGGCTCCTCGCCGAGCAGCACTTCCGCGTAGTCATCGCGCTGCGGACGCGGCACCACGCGGATACGCGGCGAGCCGAACAGGCGCTTCAGATAGCTATCGAGCTTGCTGATTTCGGCAACGTCCACGGGCGGCTCCTCGGTCGCGCGGCAAACGCGCATGCGTCGGATTCGCCGGTGGTTTCGGCCAGAAGGGGTGCCGGGTCAATAGGCAAAAGACGGCGCGATCGGAGGCCTCGCTCCGCCTCAGGGGCCCAGATCGTAAAGCATCTGATCCATGGTGCGCGACGGCTCGGCGCAGCCCGCCTCCCCCACGACCTTCGCGGGAACGCCGGCGACCGTGGTGTTGTGCGGCACCGGCTTGAGCACCACGGAGCCGGCCGCAATACGCGCGCAGTGCCCGACCTCGATATTGCCGAGGATTTTCGCTCCCGCGCCGATCATGACGCCGCGGCGGATTTTCGGATGCCGGTCCTCGTCTTCCTTGCCGGTCCCGCCGAGCGTGACGCCGTGCAGGATCGACACGTCGTCGTCGATGGTCGCGGTCTCACCGACGACCAGACCGGTCGCATGATCGAGGAAAATTCCGCGCCCGATGCGCGCGTTCGGATTGATGTCCGTCTGGAATACCGATGAGGAGCGGCTTTGCAGATAGAGCGCGAAATCCTTGCGGCCTTTTTTCCACATCCAGTGGGCAAGGCGATGCGTCTGGATCGCGTGGAAGCCTTTGAAGTAGAGCAGCGGGTCGATGTAGCGGTGCGCGGCGGGATCGCGATCGACCGTCGCCACGATATCGGCGCGGAAGGCGTCGCCGATCGATGGATCGTCTTCCAGCGCATCCGCATAGGCTTGGCGGATCAGTTCGCCGGACACATCCGCATGATCGAGCCGTTCCGCGATGCGGTGCACCACCGCCTGCTCGAACGCGTTGTGATGCAGGATCGACGAATAGATGAAGCTCGCAAGCTCGGGCTCGCGCCGCGCCACCTCCTCCGCCTCGTCGCGGATACGGGTCCAGACCGGATCGACCTTGTCGAGCCGATAGGCGGATTTGAGCTGCTGGGCCATGTGTCCCTCCGGCCTGACGGGCCGCGTTGTTTACCACAGGTGGGGCGCGCGGTTGAGTCCCTCAAGGGCGCCGGTGGCATGAGAGTAAATGATCCCAAGCGTGAGAAAATCTCATGGGTCACGCGCTTGCGTCGAGTTTTCCGACAAAATCCAGGACCGCGTGAGAAAACGCATCGTTCGAGTCGCCCGCCACCATGTGACGCGCCTCGGCGACATCGATGTACTCCGCATGCGGCACGAGTTCGAGAAACTCGCGCACATGCGCGTCCTGCACCAATTCGGAGGAGCCGCCGCGCACCAGCAGCGCCGGCACCGTGATGGCCTTGGCGGCTTCGACCACCGCGGCCTCGAGCACGCGATGATCCTGCGCGAAGGATCGCTCGCCCTGCAGGATGCGCGGGTCCGAATGCCAGCGCCAGCGGCTGTCCGGGTGCAGCCGCAAGTTCTTGCGCAGGCCGTCATGCGAGCGCGGACGCTTGCGGTGCGGCAGATATTCGGCGACGGCGTCGGCGGCCTCTGCGATCGTCGCGAACCCTTCGGCCGAGCGCGCGCGCATGAAGTCCTGGATTTTTGCGACGCCCTCCCGATCGACCCGCGGCGTGATGTCGACCAGCACGATCGCTGCGAACAGAGGCCCCTGCCCGGCGCGCTCTGCATTGCCCTCGGCCAGCAGGGAGGACATGCCGCCGAGCGAGGCGCCGATGGTGATCGGCCGCTTGCCGGTTCGCTGACGCAGCGCACGCGCGACGGCCGCTGCATCGTCCGCGAAGTCCGCAAAGCCGTAGTGCCCGTCCGCGACCCATTCACTGTCGCCATGACCGCGCTGATCGATCGCGTAAGCCAGCGCACCGGTGCGCGCGAGATGTTCGGCGGTGCGCCCCCAGGCATGACGCGTCTGTCCGCCGCCGTGCAGAAGCATCACCGGCGGCCCGTTATCGCCGAACACATCCGCAACCAGCGTATTGCCAGCCGCTCCCTTGAACATCGCGGTCGAGGGCTGAAGGTGCTTCATGACCGCTCTTTAAGAAATGCCAGAGCCCCGGCCTTGAACACCCGGTCGCCCACCGCAAGCATGTGATCGCGATTGTGGATCTCGAGGGCACGACCTCCCGGGATCAGTGCCGCGAGATCGTGTGGCGAGCCGACGATGTCGTCCTTCGTGCCCGTGGCAACCAGCACCGGCACCCGGATGGACTGGAGCTCGGCACGACTGAGCGCGGCCTGCCGGGAGCCGCGCAGGCAAGCGGCGAGCGCGCGCAAATCCGATTTCGTCTGCTCGGCGAACATGCGAAACGCTCTGCCAACCGGGTCCGTCACGTCCTGGATAGACGGCGCTTCGAGCGCCTCGGCCACATCCCCGCGCAATCCCGCGCCTTCGATCACGTTGGTGCCGACCCCGCCAAGGATCGCCGAACGAACATGCTGCGCGTGGCGCGCGGCGACCACCGAGCAGATGCGCGCACCCATCGAATAGCCCATGATATCCGCGCGTCCGATGTCAAGGTGCGCGATCAGCGCCGCGACATCTCCGGCCATCAGATCGGTGTGATAGTCGGCCGGATCATACAGCTTCGTGGACTGGCCGTGGCCCCGATCGTCGAGCGCGATGACGCGCCGGCTATCGCGCGTGAGCGTGGAGACCCAACCGGGCTGCATCCAGTTCACCTCCTTGTTGGAGGCAAAGCCGTGCACCAGGACGATCGGGTCGCCAGTGCCCTGGTCGAGATACGCGATCTCGACGTTTCCATTTTTGAAGGTCGGCATGATGGGAGGCCTTGAGAGGCCGCCGTTTAAGCAGGCAGCGCCGCTGCTGCCAAGCGCTCGTTTTGCAGACGGAGGCTGCGCCGCCGCCGTTCGCAATGGCGCAGCGTCATGCGCTCAACCGCGCGCTTGCAAGCCGCGCAGAACGCCAGCAGGTTGAGCAGCGCCCAGAACGTCCACAGCGCGAGGTCGAACAATGCGCCCGTGACCATGATGGCGCCGCGTCCCAGCACCTTGACGATCGCGCGTGTTTTGCCGCCCTTCGCGGCGGCGAGCGTGGCAAATTTCGCGACATCTTGCGGCCGCTCGGCGATCTTGAGCGCATCGAAGGCGCCGCGCGTCCCGGCGCGCGACTGGACGCGCCCGAGGTTGCCAATGAACGCCGTCAACCCCTCCCGGCTCTCCACCTTCAAGAGGCGCATCAGCGGCGCAGCAAGATGCCCGCCACGGCGCGCGGCCTTCACCACCGAGAGACCCGCGCGGACAGGCGCCGCGAGGCCAGCGCTTGCATAAAGTCCCGCGGTTACCGCGATTCCGGTCCCGGCAAGGCCGAGCACGACCTTATCGACGTTCTCGCCGCGCAACCCGTGCCAGCCCTCTCGTACAACGTCGCGGATATCGCCGAACACGAACAGGTCGCCAGCCAGCATGCCCGCGGTACTCGCCGCGTCTTCGGGTTTACCGTTGACGAAGCCGCGCGCAAAACTTGCTGCGCGGCTCGAAGGCGCCGCAGCATCCCGTTCAGCCGATTCGGTTTTTGCGATCAGTCCGGCGGGAAGCCCAATGCCTCGCTCGGCAGCGAGCTCGACGAAACTGCGTGCGAGATCAACATCTCCGGCGTCGAGCGCCTGCTCAATCTCGCGGCTGGCCATCGCGGCATCAAATGTCGCACTGAGTTGCAGTTCCGATACCTTTACCGGATCGTCCGCTGCCGCGATCAGGCGCGCCGAACGGACGCCTTCGGGCAGGCTCGCGCCGGCCGCAAGCGCCAAGCAGGCCGCGACCCCAAGCGATAGCGTAATGGCAAGACGGGTGAGCAAGGTATCCTCGGCCGGCGCGCGCGTCATGTATGGGCGGATTGCGGCGGTACGGCGGCTTGTTGGAACCCGGTGCCGCCTGACATTGCCTGAGATAGAGTTTCGGCATGGTTGGATCGGGCGATACGCGCCGCGAACAGATCGCGCGGCTGGAAACTGAGATCGAGGCGCTTGCGGAAAGCGCCGCGCGCTGCCGCAAGATCGCAGTCGCTGCGCGTCTTGCGATCGGCGCCGGTGCCGCGTTGTTCGCAGCTCTGCTGCTGGGGATGATTTATCCCGATGGGCTGATGCTGATGATCGCGGCGATCCTTACGATCGGTGGGGTCGTCCTCTACGGCTCGAACCAGACCACGGCAAACCAGATCGCCGATCGCATCGCCGGGACGGAGCGCTTGCGCGCGGACCTGATCGGCGAGATCGACATGACGCTGGTGCCGGAGCCGTCGCGGCTGTTGCACTAGGCACCTATGCGCGAGGCCGGTATGGTCCGGCTAGATTCTTCAGTTCTGGGATACCCACAATGGCCGACCACGTCGTCCCGCACTTCCACAATAACGTCGGCGCCGCCACGATCGAAATCGGCGCTAAGGAATTCATGTGCATCGGCGCGACGCCGCCGTTCGACCATCCGCATGTGTTCTGCGACATGGGTGCAGAGAACGAGTTCATTTGCTCGTATTGTTCGACGCTTTACCGGCTCAATCCGAAACTGCACGCCGACGAGGCGATTCCTCCGGAATGCGCCTGGCGGGTCGCCGAAGCGGTCTGACGCTCGGCTGGGGAACATGGCGTGGCCCGTTCCCGCTCCATCATCATCGCAGGTGCGGGCATCGGCGGCTTGACCGCCGCGCTCACGCTGACGCGCGCCGGCTATCGTGCGGTCCTACTTGAGCAGGCGGTCCGGCTTGAGGAAGCCGGGGCCGGCATCCAGCTGTCGCCGAATGCAACCCGCATCCTCTTCGATCTGGGACTTGCCGACCGATTGCGTCCGCACGTCGTCGCGCCCGAAGCGATCCGCGTGATCGACGGCACGACCGGCCGTGACATCGTGCACATCCCGTTGGGCGAGAAAGCCGGGAAGCGCCATGGCGCGCCCTATTGGGTGATCCATCGGGGCGATCTACAGAAAGTGCTTGCCGCCGCCATCGAGGATAGCGCTGACATCGCGCTGCGGCTCGGCGCGCGCGTCGAGGACTTTGCGGTCCACCGGCACGGCATCACCGTGCAGGCCCGCACCGCTCCGGGCGCGCGCGACGAACAGGGCATCGCATTGATCGGCGCCGATGGCCTGTGGTCGACACTGCGCGCGCGGCTCGGCGATCCCAGCCAGCCGCGCTTTGCGCGGCGCACGGCCTGGCGCGCGGTGCTTCCGGCGGCGGGCGTGAGCCCCGCGTTTCGGGAACTTGTGACCGGGCTGTGGCTCGGGCGCGACGCGCACCTGGTGCACTATCCGGTGAGGGGCGGCCGCGAGATCAACGTTGTGGCGGTCGTGCGCGATGACTGGCAACAAGCCGGGTGGACTGCAGCGGGCAAACCGGACGAGATCGCGGCGCACTTCGAACGCTTTGCGCCGGACGCGCGCGCGCTGATCGCCGCACCGGCGCGCTGGCAGAAATGGGCGCTGTTCGACCGCCGTCCGGGCCCCTCCCCGGCGCAGGACCGCGTGACGCTGATCGGAGATGCCGCGCATCCGATGCTGCCGTTTCTGGCGCAGGGTGGCGCGCTGGCAATCGAAGATGCGGCTGTTCTCGCGCAATGCTTCGCGCGCGACGAAGAGACGGCGCTGCGCTCGTATGAACAGGCGCGAACCCGTCGTGTCGCGCAGGTCCAGCGCGAAGCCAGGCGCAACTCCTCGCGCTACCATCTTGCAGGTCTCGGCGCCCTCGCTCGAAACATGACAATGCGGATGTTCGGCGGCGAACGACTGCTCAGCCGGTATGACTGGCTTTACGGCTGGCGGGGCTGACCTCTTCGAACTGTCCGGGCCGGGTCCGTGAGGCCTCCGAACCATTGAGGCAGGTCCGCGGGTTGCATGCGCCGGCGCGCCGCTGTTGACTGCGCCTCCCTGCCGGGAGAACGCACGATGTTTGAAACGACGATTGCCGGAAGTCTGCCTAAGCCGTCCTGGCTCGCCGAGCCGAACAAGCTCTGGCCGCAATGGAAACTGTCCGGCGATGAGCTTGCCGCCGCCAAAGCCGACGCAACGCTTCTCGCGCTGAAGGATCAGGAGGACGCCGGCATCGATTGCGTCACCGACGGCGAAATGTCGCGACAGCACTTCGTGCACGGCTTTCTCGAATTCGTCGACGGTATCGACTTCGCCCACAAGGTCGAGATGGGAATCCGCGCCGACCGCTACAAGGCGATGGTACCGCAGGTCACGGGCGAACTGAAACTGAAAGGCCGCGTGCACGCGTCCGAGGCGCGGCTCGCGCGCGCACATACGAAAAGGAAATTGAAGATCACCATGCCGGGTCCGATGACCATCATCGACACCATCGCGGACCGCCACTACGGCGACAAGGTCAGGATGGCGATGGCGTTCGCCACGCTGCTCAATCAGGAAGCGCGCGCTCTCGCGGCCGACGGCGTCGATGTGATCCAGTTCGATGAGCCGGCCTTTAACGTCTACATAGACGACGTTGCCGAGTGGGGCGTCGAAGCGCTGCACCGCGCGATTGAGGGCGTCACCTGCACGACCGCGGTGCACATCTGCTATGGCTACGGAATCAAGGCCAACACCGACTGGAAGGCGACGCTCGGCGGCGAATGGCGTCATTACGAGAAGACCTTTCCGGCGCTCGCGACATCGCGCCTCGATCAGATCTCGCTCGAGTGCCGCAATTCGAAGGTGCCGATGAATTTGCTCAAACTGCTCGACGGCAAGCAGGTGCAGGTCGGCGTGATCGACGTGGCGTCGGATGATGTCGAGACCCCAGAGCAGGTCGCGGCCGTTATCGGCGAGGCGATGAAGCATGTCGCAAGGGAGAACATCCTGCCGAGCACCAATTGCGGGATGGCGCCGATGCGGCGCGAGGTTGCGAATGCCAAGCTGGCGGCGCTCGGAAAGGGCGCGGAACTGGCGCGGCGGAAGTACGCATAGAAGTCCGTTGGTCCCCGCCATCCACGACTTCCTTCGCTGCAAGAACTCAGTAAGACGTGGATGCTCGGCACCAGGCCGCGCATGATGACGAGGCAGGACCGCACGTGAACCGCCCTGAGACCGTCTCCCTCCCCTCGGCCTATTTCCGCGAGGAGCACGAGTTGCTCCGCGCGCAGATCCGCCGCTTCGTCGAACAGGAGATCAAGCCGCACGGGCTGAAGTGGGAGGAGCAGGGCTGCGTACCGCGCGAGGTGCTGCGCCGCATGGGCGAACTTGGCTTCCTCGGAATCCGCTATCCGGCCGAATATGGCGGCTCCGAAATGGATACGCTTGGCTCGATCGTACTCGCGGAGGAGCTCGGCCGCTCGACCTTCTCCGGCGCCGCAATCACCGTGCTGGTGCATACCGACATGGCCTCGGTGCACATGGCGCATGCGGGGACATCGGCGCAAAAGGCGCGCTGGATGCCGGAGATCATCGCCGGCCGCGCGATCACCGCCGTGTGCGTAACCGAACCGGATGCCGGCTCCGACGTGAAGGCGATCCGCACCACCGCGCGGCGCGACGGCGACACCTTCGTGCTCAACGGCGCCAAGATGTTCATCACCAACGGCGTACACGCCGACCTCTATTTCGTTGCCGCGAAAACCTCGCCGGACGCGCGTCCCTCGCAACAGATTTCCATTTTCATGGTTGAGAAAGGCACGCCCGGATTCCGCGTCGGGCGCGCGCTCGACAAGCACGGCTGGCGCTCATCCGACACCGCCGAACTGTTGTTCGAGAATTGCCGTATCCCGGCCGAGAACATGCTCGGCAAGGAGGGCCGCGGCTTCTACGCGATCATGCAGAACTTCCAGAACGAGCGCACGGTGATCGGCGCGATGGCGATGGGCGAGGCGCAGGCCGCGCTCGACCTGACGATCGATTACGTGACGACGCGAAAGGCCTTTGGCGGAACGCTCTACGAGAAGCAGACAATCCGCCAGCGCCTCGCGATGCTCGCCGCCAAGGTCGAGGCCGGGCGGCAGCTCGTCTATCATGCGGGCTGGCTCGACGCGCAGGGGGTCGACTGCACCCGCGAAGTTTCGATGGTAAAGGCCTACTGCGGTGAGCTGGTCAACGAGGTGATGTACAACTGCGTGCAGTTTCACGGCGGCATGGGCTTCATGCGCGAAATCAACGATCGAGCGCATGGCGCGCGACGCCCGCGTGCAGAACATCGGCGGCGGCGCGACCGAAGTGATGCTTGAAGAGATTGCGAAGCGGCTGAAGCGATAAGTCTGATCGCCGGTCAAATCATCGTGTAACGGCGTTCGCCCGCAAATCGCCGTGCTAGCCTCGATGCGAAGCCGGGAACCAGTCCGATGAACAAGATAATGATTGCCGCCATTGCGCTTTCGATGCTCGCTGTCGGCAGCGCCGACGCGGCCAAGCGCAAGCATGCGAGAATGCACGGCGTGGCTTCCGGCCGCGCCGCCGTCGCGATGCCGGCCATGCCGTCTGCCCGTACACCCGGACCGCCGTGGGCCGGGCCGGGAGAATGTTACACCGATGAGGGTTACGGCCGGTACACCCCTTGCGGTGTGGGGCGCGGCGGCGAGTAGGCGTCAGCGGCGTGCGGTCAACAGATCGCGCAGCACGCTCGCGTGGCTGAGGTCGAGTTCTTTCGTCGCGGTCAGCAATGTGACGGTTTGGCCTCTCACAACGGCGCGTAGTTCGTCCAACCCTTCGGCCTGTGCTTTCAGCTCTTTGACATAGCGGCTGCGAAATTCCGTGAATTTCTTCGGATCGTGGCCGTACCATTTGCGCAATTCATTGCTGGGCGAGAGATGTTTCGGCCATGAATTCGAGCTTGAGAGACGGTTTGGATAGACCGCGCGGCCAGAGCCGGTCGATCAAGATGCGCAAGCCGTCACCTGGATCCGGTTTGTCATAGGCGCGCTTGATCTGAATGCGCGTGCCCGTGGACTTCTTAGTGGTCGCGGCGTTCTTCGCCATCAGCGGTCCGCGCGTCCGAACACATCCATCAACTCTGTGATCTTGCGTCGCTGATCGCCCTTGTCGCCTGATGCGATCGCGCCTTCGACACAGTGCGCAACGTGGTCGCGTAGGACTTCCTCCTCGACCTTGCGCAGCGCCGCACGAACCGCGGTGATCTGCGTCACTACGTCGATACAATAGCGATCACCCTCGACCATGCGCGAAAGCCCGCGCACCTGCCCCTCGATCCGCTTCAGTCTTTTCAGCGTCGTAGTCTTGGCTTCCTGTCGCATGGACGTTATATACCCCCACAGGGTATATGTTTCAAGAACAGCCAATGTCACACGACCATCATCACCAACAGCCCGGCGGACCCGCGGAAAATCAGGCCGTCGATCCGGTTTGCGGCATGACGGTCGATCCGGCGACGGCGAAACATCGCCACGCGCACGGCGGAAAAGAATATTTCTTCTGCTCCGGCGGCTGCCGCACCAAATTCGCCGCCGACCCGGCGAAATATCTCGACAAAGACAAACACGCCGCAGCCCCTGCACCGACCGGCACGATGTACACCTGCCCGATGCACCCGGAGATTCGGCAGGAAGGACCCGGTTCCTGCCCGATCTGCGGCATGGCGCTCGAACCCGAACTCGCAAGCGCCGACGCCGGGCCCAATCCCGAGCTTGCCGACATGAGCCGGCGCTTCTGGATCGGCCTCGCACTGGCGCTGCCGGTGTTCGTGCTGGAAATGGGATCGCATATCGCCGGGCACGGCTTCATTGAGCCTTCACTGTCGAACTGGATCCAGTTCGCGCTGGCGACGCCGGTCGTGCTGTGGGCCGGCTGGCCGTTCTTCGTGCGCGGCTGGCAATCATTGCTCACGCGCAATCTGAACATGTTCACGCTGATCGCGATGGGCACCGGCGTCGCTTACCTCTACAGCGTGGTCGCGGCGTTCGCGCCGGGCATTTTCCCGGCCGCGTTCCGCGAGCACGGCGGTGCCGTCCCGACCTATTTCGAATCCGCCGCGGTCATCACGGTGCTGGTGCTGTTCGGCCAGGTGCTTGAATTGCGCGCGCGCGAGGCAACCTCCGGAGCCATCAAGGCGCTGATCGATCTCGCGCCGAAGTCTGCGCGGCGCGTACGTGACGGCGTCGAGGAAGACGTCGCGCTCGATAGCGTCGTGGTGGGCGACATCCTGCGCGTGCGCCCGGGCGAGAAGGTGCCGGTTGACGGCATCCTCACCGAGGGCCGCTCGTCGCTCGATGAATCGTTGGTGACGGGCGAGTCCATGCCGGTCGGCAAGGACAAGGATGCAAAGCTGATTGCGGGTACGCTCAACACGACCGGGTCGTTCTTGATGCGCGCCGAAAAGGTCGGCCGCGAGACGCTGCTGTCGCAGATCGTGCAGATGGTCGCGAGCGCTCAACGCTCGCGCGCGCCGATCCAGCGCCTCGCCGACCGTGTCGCCGCGTGGTTCGTGCCAACGGTCATCGCGGTCGCGGTGCTGGCCTTCGCCGCCTGGGCGACATTCGGCCCGGAGCCACGCTTTGCCTACGCACTGGTCGCGGCCGTAACCGTGCTGATCATCGCGTGCCCCTGCGCGCTCGGC
Source organism: uncultured Alphaproteobacteria bacterium (assembly GCA_963757565.1). GTDB lineage: Bacteria > Pseudomonadota > Alphaproteobacteria > Rhizobiales > Xanthobacteraceae > PALSA-894. Next base: position 1,326,239 of record CAVWSB010000011.1, on the reverse strand, counting down.
CTTGCGACGCCGATGTCGATCATGGTCGGGGTTGGGCGCGGCGCCGAGGCCGGCGTGCTGATCCGGAACGCCGAGGCGCTGGAACGGATGGAGAAGATCGACACGCTGGTGGTGGACAAGACCGGCACATTGACCGAGGGCAAGCCAAAGGTCACCGCCGTCGTCCCTGCGCACGACTTTGACGAAGTCACGTTGCTGCGCGCTGCCGCCAGTGTCGAGCAGGCAAGCGAGCATCCATTGGCCGCGGCGATCGTCGCGGTCGCGAAGGCGCGCAATATCGAACTCGCCCGCGTGCTCGGTTTCGATTCTCCGACGGGCAAGGGCGCGGTCGGCATGGTCGAGCGCAAACGGGTCGTGCTCGGCAATGCGGCGTTCTTTGCCGAACTGAACATCGGCACCGTCGGGCTAAACCGGCGCGCCGAAGAATTACGCCACGATGGTGCGACCGCGATCTTTGTGGCGATCGACGGCAAGGCGGCCGGCGTGATCGCGATTTCCGATCCGCTCAAGGCGACGACAGCGGCCGCGCTCAAAGCACTGGCCGACGAGGGCGTGCGTGTCGTGATGCTCACCGGCGACAACCGCACCACGGCTGAAGCGGTCGCACGCAACCTCGGCATCACAGAAATCGAGGCCGAGGTGCTGCCGGATCAGAAGAACGCCGTGATCGAAAGGCTGCGGCGCGAGGGCCGCACGGTCGCGATGGCAGGTGACGGCGTGAACGACGCCCCTGCCCTTGCCGCCGCCGACGTCGGCATCGCGATGGGGACCGGCGCCGATGTGGCGATCGAGAGTGCCGGCATCACGCTGCTCAAAGGTGACCTTACGGGCATCGTGCGCGCGCGGCGGCTGAGCGAGGCCGTGATGGGCAACATCCGCCAGAACCTGTTCTTCGCCTTCATCTACAACGCGGCCGGCGTGCCGATTGCCGCGGGGATTCTCTACCCGATCTTCGGAGTATTGCTCTCGCCAATGATCGGCGCGGCTGCGATGGCGCTGTCGTCGGTCAGCGTCATCGCAAACGCTCTGCGATTGCGCAGTGCAGAGCTTTGATCAGTTGTGCCGTCCGGGGCGCGGGACCGCGCCCGGCTTAGAAATCGCCCGTGCGGGGGCCGCTTGAGCCATCGCTCGGCGGCTGCGTCGGTGGGTCCTGAAAACCGGGTGGCTGCGGATCCCGGATCGGCTGAGGCGGCGGGTCGTTCAGCGGCGGCTGAACCGGATCACGATAAGGCTCGCCCGGCGGGTCGCGCATCGGCGGCACGGCCGGATCGGTCATCGGCTGGGGCGGATTTTGCTCGGGCGCGGGCTTCGACGGGTTGGGCATAAGCTCTCCTTTCCGCCGATAACCCGGCCGCGACGTGCTTCGTTCCGGCTAGAACACGCTCAGGTAACGCAGCAGCGACAGAATGCCGATGACGATCACGATGATCTGCGCGATCTGCTTCGCGCGCCCATCGATCGGCAGCATGCGGATCAGGTAAAGGACGAGAATGACGACCAGAAACGTGATGAGAATGCTGATGAGTACCGACATGGCTTCCCCTTTATTGACCGCTAACGGTCACCGTGCGGACGCCAACGTGGATGGAACCCGAAAGTTCCATCAGTCCTAAGTCACGGAACCTTCTCATGATTCGCGCAGCTATTCTGCTTGCCCTGTTCGCATTACCGGCGCACGCGGGCGATCTCGCCACCCTCGCACCGACCGGCATGCTGCGCGCCACCTACATCGCGACCAATCCGGTGCAGGCATTCATCGATCCGGCAACCAGGGAGGTGCGCGGACCTGCGGCCGAGATCGCGCGCGAATTAGGCCGGCGTGCGGGGGTGCCCGTGACGATCACCGGTGCGAAAGGCGTCGAGGGCGTGCTCGACAGCGTGCGCGACGGCACCGCCGACATCGGCTTCCTCGCCTATGACGAGAAGCGGGCCGCGCTGGTCGATTTTTCGCAAACCTACGCGCTGGCGCAGAACACCTACATGGTTGCCGAACATTCGCCGATCAAATCCGTCACGGATGTGGATCGCGCGGGTGTGCGCATCGGAGTTGGCGCGCGCGATGCCGGCGATTATTTCCTCACGCGCACGCTCAAGCACGCCGAACTGAAGCGTAACGAGGGCGGCATCTCCGATGCTCTCGTGCAGGCCCTGCTCGCCGGCGAGCTCGATGCTTACGCCGGCAATCGCATGCGACTGCATGAGGTCACGCAGCGCACGCCCGGCGTCCGTCTTGTGCCGGATAATTTCTATGGTGTGGAGCAGTCTGTCGTCGTGCCGAAGGGCGATGCGGCGCGGCTTGCGATCGTCAATCGCTTTCTCGACGAAGCGCGGGCGTCAGGACTGATCGCTGGCGCGATCGCGCGCGCGGGACTTGTCGGTGTCGACGTCGCACCATCGAATACGCGGTAGCGCCAAATACAAAAGCAAAGCGGGACCGCACCGAAGTGCGATCCCGCTTGTACTTGCTTCCGGTAACGCGCGGGGGCGACGATTGCGCGTCACAAGATGCATGCGTATGGGGCCACGCACCGCCGCTTCGGGCAAGTTAACAATGAGTAATATATGAACTTCCCGTAATGTTCGGGGATATCGTGGCGTCTCAACTGTGCAGGAAGCCGGTGGAGAACCACGGCACCGCAGCAACAAAGAGCAATCCGATTAACAGCGCGATGAGATATGGCCAGATCGGTTTCAGGCCTTCATCCGGATTGACGCGACCGATCGCACAGGCCGCGTAATAGCCGACGCCGAACGGCGGCGCGAACAGCCCGATTCCCATCGCGAGAATCACAACCATCGAATAGTGCACCTCGTGGATGCCGACCTGGCGCGCGATCGGAAACAGCAACGGCCCGAACAGCACGATCGCCGGGATGCCTTCCAGCACCGAGCCGAGCACCACGAACGCGATGATCGACACGATCATGAATGTGACCTTGCCGCCCGGCAGCCCCGTCATCGCGGCGGCGAGATCGCGCGAAAAGCCGGATTGCGTCAGCGCCCACGCCATAGCGGTCGCGGCCCCGATGATCAGCAGGATCGCGCCGCACAGCGACGCGGTGTCGATCAACATCGGCATCAGCCGCGTCATCGGGAAGCTGCGCGTCAGGATGAGGCATACGAGAATCGTATAGGCGATGCCGATGGTGGAGACTTCCGTTGCGGTCGCGACGCCCTCGACGACGGACGCGCGAATGAGAAACGGCAGCGCGAGGCCCGGCAGCGCATAAAGAAAAGCCCAGCCGGCTTCGCCCCAGCTCGCGCGTTTGACCCCGGAGAGGTCGTCATCACGGTAGCGCCACCACACGATCACGCAGAGCGCGAGTGCCAGCACCAGCGCGGGCAGCAGCCCGCCATTGAACAGCGCCGCGATCGAAACGCCGGTAACCGACCCGATGGTGATGAGCACGAGGCTCGGCGGAATGGTTTCCGACATCGCACCGGACGAGGACAAGAGCGCGACGAGCTCGCCCGGCTTCGCGCCACGCCGCTTCATTTCCGGAAACAGTACCGGTGCGACCGCCGCCATGTCGGCAGCTTTCGCGCCCGAAATGCCGGAGACGAGATACATTGCGCCAAGCAGGACGTACGAAAGCCCGCCCCGCACGTGGCCGAGCAGGCTCGCGAGAAAATTCACCATCGTTCGCGCCATGCCGGTTGCTTCGATCAACAGGCCGAGAAACACGAACAGCGGCACCGAGAGCAGAATGATGTGGCTCATCCCCTCATCCATTCGGCTCACCACGACGGTCAGCGGCGTGCGTGTGGTGATGGCGAGGAATGCAAACGTCGAGATCGCGAACACGAACGCGATCGGCGCGCCGGCAAGAACACCGGCCGCGACCAGCGCCACGAAGAACACGATGAGCTTGTAATTACCCATCGCGATGAACAGCGGCTTGAGCATCCACAGCCCGGCGCCGATCGCCGCAATGACACACAGCGCGAGCAGGATCTGTCCGATCCCGCCGGAGCGCGCGAGGCGAAGCAGCGCGAAGATCAGCATCAACGCGCACCCGACCGGCACCGCGGAGGCGCGCCAGACGTTCGGGATTTCCATCGCCGGCGTGACGACGGCTGCCTCGTCGGCCGCATACTCGATCGCGGGATGCAGGATCATCGCGAGGAACGCGACCGCGACCGCCACCGCGAATGCCTCGAAGAACGTGCGCAAACGCGGCGACATCCGGGCGACCAGCGTCGACATGCGCATGTGCTCGCCGCGCCGGAACGCCACCACGGCGCCGAGCATCGCGAGCCAGAGAAACAGGATGGATGCAAGTTCGTCCGACCAGACGAACGGGTTGCGGAAGACGTAGCGCGAGACAACGCCCACGAACAGGATCACGACTTCGATCGCGGTGAGCAACGCCACCGGCACTTCGACCGCGCGGCCGAGCCAGCCATCCAGCCGCACCGCGAGCGACGCAAGCGAGGAGGCCGGCGCGGCCTCCTCTTTGCGTGGCAACTCCATGACCGGGTTTAAGGCGTGTCGCTTACGAGATCTTGCCGGCGTATTTCTCCAGCACGGCCCAGGCTTCGTCGCCGTATTTCGCACGCCACTCCTTGTAGAAGCCGGCAGCTTCAAGCTTGGCGCGGAACGGCTTCTGATCGACCGGGATGAACTCCATGCCCTTCGCGGTCAGGTCGGACTTGAACGTGGCGTTCTGCTTGGCGATGTCCTCGCGCTGCACGATTGCGGACTCGTTGAAGTTCTTCTGGATGATGTCGCGCACGTCGGCCGGCAGTCCGCTCCACATCTTGCCATTCGCAAGGAACCAGAACCCGTCCCACATGTGGTTGGTTTCGGCGAGATACTTCTGCACCTCATAGAGTTTGGCGAAGAAGATGATCGAGAGCGGGTTCTCCTGCCCCTCGGCGACCTTGGTCTGCAGCGCGGAATAGACTTCCGAGAAGTTGATCGACATCGGCGCCGCGTCGAACGCCTTGAACATCGAGGTCCAGAGCGGGCTCGGCGGGACACGGATCTTGAAGCCCTTCAGATCATCCGGTCCCTTGATCGGCCGCGTCGAGGACGTCATCTGCCGGTAGCCGTTGTCGTATTGCTTCTCGAACGCAAAGAGGCCCGACTTCTCGATCTGCTTGCGGATGTAGCCGCCAAGATCGCCGTCCATCGCCGGCCACACCTTGGAATAGTCTTCCCAGATGAAGCCGAGACCGTTGATCGAAGCGGCCGGAACGAGGGTCGACAGGATCAGGCCGGAGAGCGTGAAGAATTCCAGCGCACCCGAGCGTAGCTGACTCAGCATGTCGGTGTCGGAGCCGAGCTGGTTGTTCGGGAAGACCTGGATTTCGACGCGCCCGTTGGTCTGCTGCTTGATCCGCTCGGCCGCCTCCATGGTGCGAACCGTCAGCGGATGCGTGACCGGCGAGTTGTTCGCGTATTTGAGCTGGAATTCCGGTGCGGCGTTGGCGATCCACGGCATCGCGACGGTCGCGCCGGCGGCAGTGCCGGCCAGCAACAGGCCGCGACGGGTTGTCCTGAGCGTCATAACAGTTCCTCCGATTGATCGATGCGCGCGGTTTGCCGCGAGCAAGGCCGAGCGGCCTTTGAATTCATCATGGGGCGGGTAGCAGTCAGCGGGCAAGAGGCGTTGCGTTACCAAATGGCCGCAGAACGGTCCATGACCAATTCGGACGGTCGACGGACGCAACCCAAAGCAGGCGACGGGCAAGGCGCCACCAGCGGGGCGCAATAGCCCGCGCTGCGCGTCGACCTCTACCTCTTGGGATAGGCCGTGAAGATGTAGTCGTCTGACGCTACGGTCGTATGGCAGGCATACCCGCATTTGGTGCCGGTTGCCGAAAGTTCGGACGGCTTGAACGTGTCGGACGCCGCATCATAGGCAAACTGGGCATAGGCCCATCCGTGGGTGTCCGGGAATCGCTTGGAGTCTTTTTCGATGAACGAAAGCGTCTTCAACGTATCCGGCACCATCACGAAGTAGGGCGACGCGGCGTTCTTTTTTGCGGCCCATTCAATCTTCACAATCTTGGAGCCTTCGGGAAACAGCTTGTGGTTTCCCGGAACGCCTTGCCTGTAGGCGTTGATCATCGGCGTGTTCGCCGCGATAATTTTGAGCGAGGTTTCGGTCTGACTGACCGCGACGTTCTGCCAGGTTTCGTACCCTCTGAACTCGGACATCGAGAGCCCGTCCGGCACCTTCACCGTGAACCTGTCCTGCGCCGCAAAGGCTATGCCGCCCAGGACAGCGAGTGTCACCAGAACGATTGAAGTCACCGGGAATGAAATTCGCTTCTTCATAGCTCACTCCTTCGTTGCTATTGGCAAGTGTGGCAGCGGTTCGAGTGGCGCCGTCGAAGGAATCTTGCGCTCACACCTGAAGGCGAGATGCTCGGCCGGCGGCAACCAAAATCATTGTGACACCGCGAATTGTCACAAGCCATGGTTCATCGGTTGACGTTTTGGTGAAACGGCACCGCGGTGAGCCTCGGAATGTTCGCTCAATGTCAGGCGGGCGTGGCTATCCCGCAGTGCCCGTCTTACGCGAAGCAGAAAGCCCTGCGCATTTGACAAATATGCGCGCTATCCGGCGACCAGCGCTTTCACGGCGGCGACGACCTTCTCCGGGGTCACGCGCACTTCCGCCTCCAGTGGCGGCGCGAACGGGATCGGAATGCGCGGCGCGCCGAGACGCTTGGCGGCCTTGATCCCGGCCGGCCCGAGCCGATCTACCACCGTCGCAACGATTTCAGCGCCGAAGCCAGCCACCTCGACCGCCTCGTGCACGACGAGCAGCCGTCCTGTCTTCTTCACCGAGTCGATGACCGCCTGCTGATCCCATGGCCAGATTGTGCGCAGGTCGAGCAGATCGACCTTGATGCCATCGGCGGCCAGCATTTCAGCGCCTTTGGTGGCAACCGGCATCGCGGCAGACCACGACACGACGGTTGCGGCATCGCCCTCAGCGGCCTTGCGCGCGACGCCGAACGGGATCGGCTCGATCGGATCGGCAATATCACCCGGCACGCCGAACAGGTCTTTCGGATCGAAGAACAGCACGGGGTCGTCCGACCGGATCGCCTGCACCAGCAGCCCTGCGGTATCTTCGGCAGTCGATGGCGTCACGACGATCACGCCCGGCAGATGCGCGAACCACGCTTCCAGCATCTGCGAGTGCTGCGCGGCGGAGTTGCGCCACATCCCGTGCGGCATGCGTACCACGACGGCAGGTTTCGCCTGTCCGCCGAACATGTAGCGGACCTTGGCGATCTGGTTGACCAGTTCGTCCATCGCGCACATGACGAAATCGAAAATGCGCATCTCGATGATCGGCCGCATGCCGACCAGCGCCGAGCCGAGCCCCGCGCCCATGATGGTCGACTCCGAAATGGGCGTTGAGACGACGCGCTCCGGCCCCGAACTCGCCGAGGAAATCCCGGTACTGGCCCCAAAGCCCGCCGCGCGCGACGTCCTCGCCGAGCACCCAGACGCGCTCGTCGCGCCGCATTTCCTGCAGGGCGGCGCGACGCGACGCCTCGATCAGTGTGACTTCGACCACGCAACCGCCCCCGTATCCTGCACGTCCTCGTAAGCCACATGGGCCGCGGGCCACGCCGCAGCATTGGCCTGCGTCCGAGCCTGCGCCATCTCGACCTTGGCCTCGTCGATTATCTTGCCGAGATCGCTCGCTGCGATGCCGCGCTCCGCAAGCGTCGCGCCGAGCCGCGCGATCGGGTCGCGCGAGCGCGCTTCCTCGACTTCGCCTGCCGGCCGCCACGCCGCCGCATCGGTCGAGGTGTGGCCGGTGATGCGATACGTCTTCACATGCAGGAGGTGCGGCCCCTCCCCGCGCCGGACCGCCGCGACCGCAATCTGCGCCGCATCGTCCACCGCCATCACGCTATTGCCGTCGACGGTGATCGCCGCGACGCCGAGCGCCTTGGCGCGCTCAAGGACGCCCGGCCCGGCCGTCACGTCGCTTGCGCGGGTGAAAGCCGCCACGCCGTTGTCCTCGCACACGAACAGCACCGGCAGCTTGAACAGCACCGCCCAGTTCAATCCTTCGAGGAAGGGGCCGCGATTGATCGCGCCGTCGCCGAACATGCAGGTCGCGATCGCGTCCGATTTCTGCATCTTCAGGCCTTGCGCGGCGCCGACCGCGATCGGAATGCCGCCCGCCACGACGCCGTTCGCGCCAAGCATGCCAACCGAAAAATCCGCGATATGCATCGAGCCGCCCTTGCCGCGGCAATAGCCACCATCGCGGCCATAAAGCTCCAGCATCATGCGTTTGGGATCGGCGCCTTTGGCAAGCGCATGGCCATGCCCGCGATGGTTCGAGGTCAGGCGGTCGTCAACGCGCAGGTTGAGGCAGACCCCGGCTGCGACCGCTTCCTGCCCGATCGAAACATGCAGCGGTCCCGGAATTTCGCCCGCTTTGTGGGCCTCGAGCGCGGTCTCCTCGAAGGCGCGGATGCGCGCCATCGTGCGATAGAGGCCAGTCAGGCGGCGGAGATTGTCGCCAGGATCACTCATGTCTATGCCCGGGAGTGCGCGACTTGCGCGGGAAGCACCAGCATGTTTGAACACGCCGGAAACGTCCACTAGGCAAAACGCCCCGGCGCTGCAAGCGACCTATGCGGGTAGCGCGCTTGACCGAATGTCCCCACTCGTCCTCGACAGCGTCACTGTGTTGCCGCCGCAATCGCGCGGGCGCGCCGCGCTCGCGGCCTCGCACGGCGGTGTCTACGCGGCTTATTGCGCGGCGAAAGCCGGTGTGTCGGGCGTGTTGTTGTGCGATGCGGGCGTTGGCCGCCAGCGCGCTGGGATTGGCGGGCTCGACTATCTCGACGCACTCGGCGTCGCGGCTGCGGCAATCGGTCATCGCTCGGCGCGCATCGGCGACGGCCAGGATTGCTTCGCGCGCGGCCTGGTGTCGTATGTCAATTCGCATGCCGCAAAGGCAGGCGTTACGCCGGACATGAAGGCCGCCGAGGCGCTCGACCGGCTGGACGTCGCGAACCTGCCGCCCTCCTCCGCTCCCGCCCCCATGCATGAAACGCGGCACGCAATCAGCGAGACGGGCGGCGTTCGTGTGTTCAGCCTGGATTCCAACGCATTGGTCACACCGGAGGATGCGGGTCACATCATGCTGACAGGCTCGCATGGCGGACTGCTCGGCGGACGCCCTGAGACGGCGGTGAAGTATCCGGTGTTCGCCGCGATCTACAACGATGCGGATTTTGGCGCGGGTGATGCCGGGATCTCGCGCCTGCCCGCGCTCGATGCGCGCCGCATTGCGGGCGCGTGCGTCAGCGCCTGGAGCGCGCGCATCGGCGACGGGCAATCGACCTATCAGGACGGATTCATCACCGCCATCAACGCGCGCGCCAAGGCGTGCGGCGGAGAAATCGGAATCTCGGCTCGAGAACTGGTGGCGCGGCTCGTCGCCGCGCGCATGAAGGACAGCAAATGAACGCACCCGCTTCCAACTCTGCCCGCAAGCTCAACGGCGGTCAGGCGCTCGCCGAAATGCTCAAACTCTCGGGCGTCGGCCCGATGTTCGGGATGGGCGGCTTCCAGTTGCTCCCCTTCTACGAAGCAATGCGCGCGCTCGGCCTGCGTCACTTTCTCATCAACGACGAACGCTGCGGCGCCTTCGCCTCCGATGCCTACGCGCGGGTGACCAACCGCCCCGGCGTGTGCGACGCGACGCTCGGGCCGGGCGCGACCAACCTCGTCACCGGACTAATCGAGTCGCTCAATGCCGGCATGCCGATAATCGCCATCACGGGTGACGCCAATCGCGAGCACGCCTGGAAGAACATGACGCAGGAAGCGCGGCAGGTCGAAATCCTCAAACCCGCCGTGAAGGAATTGATCCGCGTCGAGGGGACCAAACGCATCCCCGAGCTGGTGCGCCGCGCCTTCGCGGTTGCGACGAGCGGACGCCCGGGACCGGTCGTACTCGACGTGCCCGAGGATGTCTGCCACGGCGAACATGATTTCGATGCGGCGGACTTCTGGGTCGATGACGCGACACTGAAGGCACAGGCGCGCCGCACCCGGCCCGATCCGCAGGAGCTTGAGCGCGCCGCGGCGCTGATCGCCAAGGCCGAGCGGCCGCTGCTGCTTGTCGGCGGCGGCATTCACATCTCGGAAGGCTACGACGCGCTGCTTGCGCTCGCCGAGGGCTTCGGAATTCCGGTCGCGCACACGATGTCCGGCAAGGGCGCGATCGCCTGCACGCATCCGCTCTCGGCGGGTTTATTCGGCCGTTATTCCCGCATCGCGAACGATCTGGTCGCGACATCCGACGCGCTGATCGTGGTCGGCTGCAAGCTCGGGGAAATCCCGACGCGCCGGTTCCAGTTGATCCCGGCCGGCAAGCCGCTGATCCACATCGACATCCTGGCCGAGGAAATCGGCCGCACCACGCGCACGGACGTTGCGCTTGTCGCGGACGCGCGGCTTGCGCTGCAGGATCTGGCGGCCGCGCTCTCCGACGGCGGCAAGGCAAAGACGAAGCGCATGCCGTATTGCGCCGAGGTGCCCGCCATGATGGCGAAGTGGGCCGAGGGCGCGTCCGATCGGCTGAAATCGAAGGACACGCCGATCAATGTCGGCCGCCTGATGGGCGAACTCAATGCCATCATGCCGGATGACGCGATCCTGGTGGCGGACGGCGGCTTCGCCGGCCACTGGGGCGGGCTGTGCTTCGACACCAAGAAGGCAGGCCGTCACTTCATCGCCGACCGCGGCTTCGCCTCGATCGGCTACGGCCTCCCCGGCTCGATGGGCGCGCAGCTCGCGGCGCCGGGCCGCCGTGTCGTCGGCCTGACCGGCGATGGCGGATTCAACATGACCATCGGCGAACTGGAAACCGCGCGTCGCGCCGGAACGCCCTTCGTGCTGTGCGTGTTCAACAACGCGGCCTCGGGCTACGTGAAGGCGTTGCAGCACTCCATGTTCGGCAAGGGAAACTACCAGAGTTCCGATCTTGTCGAGATGGATTACGCAGCGATCACGCGCGCGATGGGATGCAAGGGCATCCGCGTCGACGATCCGGAGAAGCTTGCGGGTGCACTGCGCGAGGGCTTGGAAAATACGTCCTCGCCCACCGTGCTCGACATCGTGGTGACGCGCGATCCGGCGAAGATGCTGCCCGGCGTCGACAATCGCACTTTGGTGGTGAACAAGGGCGACCGGCCGGTGTAGAACGCAACATGTTTCGCATTTCGCTTGTTCTCTTCCTCGCACTCACCTGTGCGGCGCACGCCGCGGAGTGCGCGCGCCCGGCCAACCTTCGTTTCGAGGTAACCGGCAAGATCGTCCGCAGCGAGGTGGGCTTCACGCAAGGGCTCGAATGGCGTGACGGCAGGCTGTTCGAGAGCACAGGCGCGGTCGGCGATCACTCTGGGCTCGATACGATTGCGCCTGACGGCACTGTCACCAAGTTGCGCGACGACGCCACGCGGTATTTCGGCGAAGGCCTGACCATCCTGAACGACGAGCTGTTCCAGCTCACTTGGCAGGAGCACGACGTTTTCGTTTACGACCTCGCCGGCCAGCTCAAGCGCAAGCTGCGCAATCCGCGCGAAGGCTGGGGCCTGACCAACGACGGCGCAAGCCTTATCTTCAGCGATGGCGGCCCGTCATTCTATTTCGCCGATCCCAAAACCTTCGCCATCACGCGCGAGGTGAAGGTCAAGTCCGACCAGCCGGGCGAGACCCACGGCCTCAACGAGCTCGAACTGGTGGACGGCAAGCTTTACGGAAACCTGTTCCTGACCCTGAACATCGTGCGCATCGATCCGGCGAGCGGCTGTATCGAGGCCAAAGCCGACATGGGTTCGCTCTGGCGCTCGTTCACCGACGCCGACAAGAAGCAGGTCACGTCGAGCGAGCAGAACGTGCTCAATGGCATCGCCTACGACAAGGCGACCGGCCTGTTTTACGTCACCGGCAAGCGCTGGCGCACGATCTTCGTCGGGAAATTCAGCGAGACGAAATAGCTAGCGCTTCTCCAGCAGCAGCGTCGCTTCCTTGCGCAGCGCGGGCGCGAGCCGCTGTGCGAGCGTCGCGAGTAGCCACGGCAGCATGACATCGATGCGCAAAGTATCCTCGAACACCTCGATGGTGCCCGACGCGGATTGACCGAGCCCGCGCATCTGGAATGTCAGCGTGTCGCCGCTCCAGGTTTCCTTCTCGATCGTAATCAGGGTGCCGAGATTGGACGCCATACGGGCCAGTCCCGACTTCAGCCGCCGGACGGCCTCGTGCTTGCCGAGGCGATGCGGCACCGAAACCGTCAGCGGGGCATTCATCGGGCGGCACTCCGTGGCGCATACGCGGCCCGCGGACCCTCGACCTCGTCGAGATAGGCGAGCAGCAGCGCCATGTTGCGGCGATTGGCGCGGAACGCAACGTCGACCGCATCGCCGAGAATCGGGATCGCACCGACGATCCCGTCGAACGCCACGTTGGCGATCATGCGCGCGATCAGTAAAGGCGGCGCACCAAGCGCGCGGGCTTCGTTGACCACGTAGAGGCACATGCCGGTCGTGACCAGATCGCCGATGCCAGGGATCAACCGGATCAGCGCGTCGATGCCGAAGCGGATTTGCGTGCCCGGCACGACAAACGCGGTGTCGAGCAACGTCGCAAACGCATCGAGTCGGGCGATGCGCTGATCGCGCGTGAAAGAATTTCGCATGTCAAAAGACACGCCTGCGGTGCGAAAGTTTGTCATGACGCGCAGATGGTGATGACGATTGGCGCGGACAAGATCGCGCGTGGCACGCATGCGCTTGCTTCAGTGCGGGGCGAATTCTCGAACCGAGTTCTCGATCGACCAAGCGTCAGGCAGACCTCTGCTAGCGCACAACCCACGGGCGGTCCGAGTCCGCACCGATGGTCCGTCCGCTCGGCGTGGTCTGGCGCGAACTGGACGAGCTGCGTGGGCTAGACGACTCGACCGCGCTCGGCGCGGAGTCGACGGCACTGGGAGCGGATTCGACAGCACTGGGAGCGGATCGAACGGCACTTGGGGCTGTGTTGACAGCACCGCGCGACGACTCGACAGCGCCGCCTTCGCGCGCGGCCCCGCCACCGCCGACGTCTTGCGCGAATGCGGCGCCTGACAGCGTGAGGACGAATGCGGCCGTCGTTGCGATTGTCTTAATGAACCTCATAGGACTGAATCCTTCTCGCTTGCCTTCGTCACAGGAGGCAATCGATGGGGTGTCTTATGGTTCCTGTGGGGCGGCTGTCTCGCCCAGGCCCACTGACCTACTGGAGGTCGCAGGAGCCAGAACGATCGTCAGCGGTTCGCGATGCGATGCCCCCGCCCGCCGCAATTTTCTCTGTACCAGGCAACGAGCTGCACCTTGAGGTTCTTCTGCTCGTCCGTCAGCGCGACACCGCGGTACTGCTTGTTGAGTGCCACAAGCTGACCACACCGCTCGTCGGCGGCGCGCGCAGTGGGCGCAAAGGATAGAAAAAAGCCCGCGCAAAGGATGCAAGCACCGAACCGCCGCGAAAAGATCATGACCATCATCTGTCCATCGAGTTCATCGGACAAACGCACACACGGCGAATCGCCTGTCGTGATTGTTGGTCGCGATGTTTGGAGGTGGCACTTTGTAACGAGACAATGGGGCAAAAGGATGGGGCGTTTAACCGCCGGGAACTCGGCTTCGTCTTACTTCTTGCGCGGAGGCGGCGTGACCAACTGCGCCTCGCGGGCAATACGTAACTCCCTTAGGCGCAACATATTGGCATCTATATGCGCTTCCTTGGCCTGGTGGTCTTTCATTGCGACGCTGGCTTCAGCTGCTCGGCTCGTCTTCTTGGCAAAGCGCGCCTCTGCGCGTTCCCGCGCTTCGGTGTCCATAAACAGTCCTTGGTTTGGTCGGTTAAATCAAACGACTAAGATGGTGTTTAGTTCCAGGCTCGACCATGGCCCTGATTACTGGCGGCTGTCGAGCAGCGATGGGAGCGAATATGCGCAGGCTCTTGTTGTGGGTTGCGCTTACCGCCTTTCTGACCGACGCGGCATTAGCCGATGATGCTCATGCTTTCGCGTCAACGTACATTCAGCGGATCGGCGCCATCGAGCTTATGCGCGAGCAGGCGCAAGCTGAACCGGCACCTGGCGTCGACAAAACGGTCGAGTGCATTCGCAATAGTGAGCGTATGCGGCTTGAACTGATCGCAACAGCAACGACCCTTTCAAAATTCACGTTACGGGATGTTTACAAGGACATCCCGGAGAATATGGCGGACATCTTCGTCCAGAAGGCGGATATCTGGGGCCGCCTTGGGGAGCTCTGCTCTAAATTTGTCGCAGGGCCAGTCGACGGCATTAACCATCAGCAGTTTGCCGCTGAAATGCCGAAGCTCAATGCGCAGTTGGAATACGTCGACAGGACATTGTTTAATGCGACCCCGTTGGTCTTCGCGGTCCTGATAGATGAACGTCCCAACGCCAACAACGAACTCGACCATCTCCTCATCACGAAGGCCGAGCGGAACGAGCTATTGCGGTCCATCACCCTGCTCTTTATCAAATCGATCGACAATAAAGAGATGAATTACGTCGTGGCATCCGCTCGTACGCTCAAGGAGCTTCTTATCAGCGACTACAAATCATCCGACGATCCTTGGTGAGCTATCCACCCCCTTCCCGTTGGCTCGAGTGAAGGCGAGCGGCAATGGGAGCTCCGACACATTGGGAAGTCGAAGCGCTGGTGCGGGCGGCCGGACTCGAACCGGCACGGGAGTAACCCCGAGGGATTTTAAGTCCCTTGCGTCTACCATTCCGCCACGCCCGCGCGCGGATGGTTCTAGCATCAGCGGCAGGCGCAAAACAAAAGCGGGCGGCCAGGCCGCCCGCTTGAACCTCCCCGGACGTCGCGCCGCGGTCAGGCGCCGCGCAAGCCGATGTGGCCCCAGACGTCGTCCCAAACGCGTCCGTGCTGGTCGACGACCTTGCCTTCCTTGGTGAAAAACTTGTTCGGGATCTGGAACATGGCGATCATCAAGCCGCCTTCCGGCGTCCAGGCGGCGTGACGGCTGCCTGGCTCGCGCCATACGAATTCACCCGGACCGACCGACAGCCCCTCCGCCGCGCCTTCCTTGTCGACCAGCCGTCCCGAAATCACATAGGTCTGTTCGACCATCACGTGCTCGTGGTCGGGCAGTTCGGCGCCGGGATCGAACTTCATCAGCAACGTCGCGATCCCGGTCTTGGGATCGAAATAGAGCGGCTTCGCCTCCGCGCCGGCAAAACTCGTCTTCTGCCATTCCATCTCGGAGGGCCGAACGACATGTGAGTGGCCTTCCACTCCGATCCGCGAGTCGTCCTTCGGGGTCACGGCGTCCATCTCTGTTCCTCCATGTGATTTGCCGACATCATAGCGGATGGCGTGGCGCCCGTCATTACGCCAGAAACGCACGGACCGCCTGAGTGAAACCAGCGGGATCGTCCAGATTGGAAATGTGCCCGGCTCCGGCAAGCTCGACGTAGCGCGATCCGGCCAGCGCCTGATGCAGGCCCTTCATCGCGGTCGCGACCGCGCCGCCCGCATCCTTCTCGCCCGCGATGAACAGCACCGGCGGCTTTGTGTTGGCCACCGCAGAGCGGAAATCGTGATCGGCGAGCGCAGCCGCGCAGCCGACGAAGCCGTTCACCGGTGTTGCACGGATCATCGCGCGCGCCTTGTCGAGATAGGGCGGGTTCTTCGCCACCACGTCCGGCGGAAACCAGCGCGCGACGGTCGGCTCAACCAGCGGCGCCATGCCTCCCGACTGTGCCGCCACGATGCGTTCTTCCCATTGCTGGGCGCTCTGTGGCGTCGAGGCACAGCCCAAGTCGCACACGATCGCGCGTTTGATCCGGTCGGGATGACGCTGCGCCGATCCGAGCGCAGTCGCGCCACCCATCGAAAGGCCGCAGAAGTTCGCACTCTCGATGTGCAGCGCGTCCATCAACGCGAGCGCGTCCGCGATCAGAATGTCGAATGTGTAACGGCCGGCCGGCGCTTCGGTCTTGCCGTGGCCGCGTTGGTCGTAACGCAGCACCCGGTAGGCACTCGCGAAGTCGCGCGCCTGCGCGTCCCACATCGACAGATCGGTCGCGAGTGAGTTGGAGAACACGAGCCAGGGCCCGGCCGTGCCGTCGACCTGATAGTTGATGCCGATACCGTTGGCGTTGACCTGCATGCGTGTCACCCGCCGCCGTTGCGGATCGGCGGCTGAAAGCTCAAGCCCAGATCCCAGGGAAAATAGATCCAGGTGTCCTGCGACACCTCGGTGATGAAGGTGTCGACCATTGGGCGGCCCATCGGCTTTGCATAGACGGTCGCGAAATGTGCCTTCGGCAAGATGTCGCGTACGATCTTGGCGGTCTTGCCGGTGTCGACGAGGTCATCGACGATCAGCACGCCCTGCCCGTTGCCGCTGCCGATCTTGACGATCGTATCCGCCACGCCTTTGAGCACGCTCGCCGCACCCTGCGTCTTGTAGTCGTGATAGCTCGCAACGCACACGGTCTCGATCAGCCGAATTTCCAGTTCGCGCGACACGATCGCGGCCGGCACCAGCCCGCCGCGCGTCACGCATACGATCGCCTCGAAAGGCCCGGCGCCGGACAGCCGCCACGCCAGTGCGCGCGCATCGCGATGAAATTGATCCCACGAAACCGGAAAGGCCTTTTGGGCCGCCTGAGCCTCGGACATTCGCTCCCCCACCCGTCGGGTCGAGGTTTAGCCCATATCGAGAATGAAATCGAAGCGCGCCGCGACCCCTGCCTCGCTTTTCGCCACGCGCATCAACAGTTCTCTGCGGAAGAGGCCGTCGCGGCTGTTCTGCGGTTCGCCGGGAAAGTAGAGCTGGGTCGTGAGCAGGCGGCCGCCCTTGCCCTGCACCTTGACGTGAAAATGGCGTGTCCGCCCCTCGTAAACGGCCGGCATGATGGTGCGCAGGCGAAAGCGGCCTTGTTCGTCGGAGTACTGGTGGCCGCGTAGCCGAAAGCCCGTGTTGTCGTAAAGGCCCTTGTCGTCCGCGTGCCAGAAGTCGAGCAACGCGGCAGGCACCGGCCTGCACGCGCGCGTCAGCACCAGACCGGCAAGCTCGATCGGCTCGCCCGCCATGCCGGGCTCGATCAGCTCCGTGCGCTCGGGCGAGGACGGCTTGAAATACGGACCCTCGGTCTGCCGAATTGTCATCGCGCCGGGTTCACGACATTCGGGCGTGACGGCGAGCGGCGTCTGCGCATCCGCACGGTCAAACGTCAGCAGTCCGCCGGCCGCGAGGGCGCCGGTGGCAAGAACTTCGCGTCGGTTTGGGCGTGACATCCGCGAACCCTCGCGCGCGATGGCGGCGAAATTCAGCCCGATCGAGGAGGTCGTCCGCGCGATCAATGCGCGAGCAGGATGTCGGCAAGTTGCCGGGTGTGGGTCCAAACGAGCGTGTGGTCGGCACGGTCGACGAGAAGTCCGCTGGCTCCGGGGATTCCATTGACGAGGGCGTCGAAATGATGCCGCGGAACGGCATGATCGTGCGTCCCACCGATCACCAGTGTTGGTGTCGCGATCTCACGCAGCCACGCCCGGCTGTCGAATGTCATGAGTCCTCGAACGGTGCCGCGCATCGCCGGGGGACGATTTGCGGCGACAATCGATCTCATCCATTCGATCTGCTCGCCGGTCAGTCCGATCGCACCGGTCGGATCGGGTTTCGACGGGCGGAAGATGAGCCTTGCGAGCGTTGCCGGACGCAGGACCCGCAAAAGCAACAGAAAGACCCCGCATTCCAGCCGCTCGCGGACGGTCGAGACATTGCAGGCGTACGTGCAGGTTAACGTAAGCCGGCTGATGCGCTCGGCCCGCGTGCGCGCCAGTTGCTGCGCGACCGCTCCCCCGTGTGAATAGCCCATGACGGCGCAGCGCTCGAACCGAGCCTCGGCGAGTACGGCGTCCAGATCGGACGCCAGTGCTGCCACATCGTAGGGCCCGCCGAGAGACCCGCTCTTGCCGTGACCGCGCAAATCGGGGACGAGCAGCCGAAAGCGATCCTGCAGGAGACAGATCAACGGGTCGAACATCTCGCCCGAAGCAAGCGCACCGTGCAGCAGGAGCAGTGGCTCTCCGTCCCCAATGACGCGAAAGAAAATACCGTTGGACGCGCGGCCCTCTCGCCTGCTCGCTGATCCCGCCATCGTAGGCCCAAGACCTTCCGCGCTTAGCCAAGCGCCGCGCGGCGCGCCGCAATGCGGGATCGCAACTCTTTGAGCGCCATCTCAAAGCTTGCGATACTCGCGGCCGATAATTCGTCCTTGGCGCCAGCTGCGAAGACCGCGCGGAAAACCGCGTCGGCCTCCTCCTCGAGCCGCTCCAGTTCCTCCGACGCGGCAGCGCCGGCTGCATCGAGCGCCGCCTGGACGCGGCGCTGCTGCACCTCCGGCCCCTCTGTGCGATTGCCGCTCATCCAGCCGAACAGCCCCGCCGCGACCGATCCCAGCCCACTCATGATGAACGCGCCAAAGTAGATCCAGTCACTGTAGCGATCGAACACCGATTTCTGATCGCCGTTCACATAGGCGCGCACGCCAGGATGGATCAGATACGGCGTCGCCTCGTCGACGTCGGGCGCTTCCATCAAACCGGCGCCCGGAACCGCGGCGTTGATGTTCTGCCGGATGAGGTAAAGCTGCTTCACGAACTCCGCCATGTCGTCGCTCGCAACCTTCTGGGTCGCAACAAGCCGGATCGAAAAGGCAAGTGTCTTGAAACTCTCGGCGGGTCGCGGGGGCCGGCCACCGAACGCCCCCTGCTCCACTTCGATCGATTCGAGCGCAGGAATGCGCTTGGCGATCGCGGCAGCCTCCTCGATGTCGATGAATTCGATTGCGCCCTTTGCGCCGCGCGCGGCTTCGCTGACGGTATCGCTGACTTGTTTCGATATGGTCGAGCCAACAACGATGATGGCGTCCACCTTTTTTTGGCGGATCGTATTCGCGATCTCTTCGGGCGCCACCTCGATGTGCTTCATCTTGTCCCGCTGGATGCCGTAGTAATCCAGCACCGGCCACAGCAGGCTGCTGTCGAGCGTGCCGTTGCGGGTAAAGCCGAGTATCGCATTCGGCAGGTCCGCGAGCTTCTTGAGCTTGCCGCCCTTCGTGGCAATGAGGACTGCTGCCTCGCGCCGCATGATCAGAACGGTTTGCGCCCTGCCCTGCATCGCAGCGTCCGATCGCACGACCGCGACCTTGACCTTGCCGGCCTCGAGCAGGTCGAGCGCCGCCTTGCCGTCTTCGACCGTGACGATTTCGACGCGGACCGTCGACCGTTGCGTACGCAGCATGTCGGCTGCAACGCCGAATACCCGTTGATCGAGGGCATCGGCGGCCGGGATCGCGACTTTGAATTCGGCAGGGCGCAGGCCGAAATGCGCGACACCGAGGATCGCTGCAACAACCGCAAGCACCAACGCACACGTCGCCAAAATCGTCCGCAAGGATATCCCCGGGGCCGGCAGTTCGGGGAGGATGATACGGCGAAAGGACTTGTGGCGAAAGGACTTGTCGCCAAACCACTTGCGGCGGAACCTAGTGCCCGCCGCCGGCTCCCGCCGCCGCAGCAGGCTTCTTAACCAGCACGGCCAGCACGGCCAGCGCCACGAATAGCCCGGTCAACCCAAGGAACACGTCGGCATAGGCCATGACGGCTCCCTGGCGGTGCGCGATCTGCGTCATCTGCTTGAGCGCCATCGCCTGCGCGTCGCTGCCGAAGCTTGAGAGCCGCGCCGCCATGTTGCTCAGCGCCTCGACGGCGGGCGCCCGCGCGAAGGTGAAGTTCTCGTGCAGGCGCGCGATATGCAGATCGGTCCGGTCGTTGAGGAACGTGTAGATGCCGGCAAGGCCGACCGCGCCACCGAGATTGCGCATCAGGTTATAGAGGCCGGAAGCGTTCTTCACCCGCTCGGGAGGCAGCGTGCCGAGCGCCACGTTGTTGATCGGTACCATCGCGAGCATCAGGCCGACACCACGGAAGATCTGTGGCCAGAGCAGTTCCCAGAAATCCCAGTCGCGCGTCAGTGAGGTCATCCACCAGGTGCCGGCGGCGAAGAACAGGAAGCCGACCGTCAGCATGATGCGAGGATCGAGCGTGGCGGAAAGACGGCCCGCGACCGGCGCGGTCAGGAACATCGTTAGTCCGGACACGAACATGGTCTCGCCGATCATCAGCGCGTCGTAGCCGCGGACTTGGCCGAGATAGAGCGGATAGACCAGCGTCAGGCCATACAGCCCGATGCCGAGCACGAACGAGAACAGGCTCCCAAGCGCGAAGTTGCGATCGGTGAAGGCCTTCAGGTCCACGATCGGCTGACGCGCCGTGAACGCCCGGTAGAAGAACAGCGCCGCGCACAGGAGCGATACCCAGGCCAGCAGCAGGATCGTGTCATCGGCGAACCAGTCGTTGCGCGGCCCTTCCTCCAGCACGTATTCGAGCGCCCCGAGGAAGCCCGCCATCGACAGAAGGCCCGCCCAGTCGAAGTTCTCGAACAGGCTGTAGTCCGGCTTGTCGAAGTCGATGAGCAGCAGCGCCGCGGCGGTGACGCCAATTCCCGGAATGATGTTGATGAAAAACAACCAGTGCCAAGAGAGCGCGTCGGTGAGATAGCCGCCGATGGTCGGGCCGATGGTCGGCGCGAGCGTCGCGACCAGACCGATCACCGGCGAGATGATGGATTGCCTCGAGCGCGGGAAGATGAGGAACGCTGTGGCAAACACCGTCGGGATCATGCCGCCGCCGATAAAGCCCTGCACGGCGCGCCAGAAGATCATCTCGTTGATCGACGAGGACAGCCCGCACATCAGGCTTGCAGCCGTAAAGCCTCCGGCCGCCATCGCAAACAGCACGCGCGTGCCGAGCGCGCGCGACAGGAAACCGGACAGCGGGATCATCACCACTTCGGCGATGAGGTAGGCGGTCTGTACCCAGGAGATTTCGTTCGACGAGGCCGCAAGGCCCGCCTGGATTTCGGTCAGCGAGGCTGAGACGATCTGGATGTCCAGGATCGCCATGAACATCCCGAACACCATGCAAAGAAAGGTGAGGAGCCGGCGCGGATCAATGCGATCCGCACCGGCTGAAGCCGGCTGGGGGACTACGCCGGCTGTTGTTGCATTCGCGTCGGCCATGGGCCGGACCTTTCGCGTTAGCGGATACGGTTCGCGGCGGTGCGCACCGGCTCGCTCGCGACCGCGCCGGGCTTGGTATCCACCGCGACGACGACCGATGTGCCGGGCCGCAGCAGCCCCTTGTCGGCCAGTTCCATCGGCACCTGAATGCGCACCGGCACGCGCTGAACGATCTTGGTGAAGTTGCCGGTCGCGTTGTCCGGCGGCAGCAGCGAGAACACAGAGCCGGAGGCCGGAGCGACGCTCACCACCGTGCCGTCGATCTTGTCTCCGCCCATGGCATCGACCGCGATCTTGACTGGCTGTCCGGGACGAAGCTTGCCGAGCTGCGTCTCCTTGAAGTTCGCATCGACATAAACGGCGTCGAGCGGAACGAGGCTCGCGAGCCGCTGACCGGGCTGCACGTAGTCGCCAACCTGCATCGCGCGGTTACCGACGACGCCATCCATCGGCGCCTTGATGACTGTGAAGGAGAGATCGCGCTCGGCCTTCTCGAGCGACGTATTCAACTCCTTCAGCGTGCGGGAGGCTTCTTCCTGCTGCGCCTTCAGCACATCGACGTTGGTCTCGGCGGCTTCGACCGCGGCCTGCGCGCCCTTCACCGACGCATCGGCCTGAAGCTTGCCCGCCTGCGCGGCCTCGAGCGCCTGCTTGCTGGCGTAATCGCGCGCGGCAAGCGCCTGCTGTCGAGTCAGTTCGAGATCGGCGCGGGTTGCGCCAGCCTGCGTCGACGCGAGTTGAGCCTTCGCCTGATCGATCGCGGCCTGTTGGGCCGCGACCTGCTTGCCGATGCGATCGATCGTTGCCTGCTGGGTCGCGGATTTGCCTCGCGCCGAATCGACCGCGAGGCGATAGTCGCCATCGTCGATCTTCGCGATCACGTCACCCGCATGAACATGCGCGTTGTCTTCGACCAGAACGGCCTCGACGTAGCCCGAGACCTTGGCGGCAAGCGTGGTGTTCTTCGCGCCTACGTACGCGTCGTCGGTCGACACGAGATAACGCCCCGCGGTCCACCAGTAGTGGCCGTACCAGCCGCCGGCGCCCAGTGCCGCGATCAGCGCAGCCGCGATCAGTGCCTTGCGGTTCAGGCGCCGCTTTGGCTTCTCAGCCGCCGCCTCCGGCTGGCGGACCGCAATGGGCCCGGCCGGCTTGGCAGCGTCCGGCTCTCGTGTCGCCGGAGCGGGAGCGGCGGGGGAGTCCGCCCCTTCTTTCTGCCAAGCCGGCCGTCCCGTGGTAGGGACCGATCCGTCGGCCGATTCACTGTCGCGGTACATCGAGAGCCTTCCCTACTTCCAAACTACTGATCTGAATGCAATTTAACCGAACCGTTCGGTCATTTCGGCACTTGACATACATCCCGATCGCACGTAAGTCAAGATGACCGAACGGTTCGGTCAAAGAAAAGTGAAGGAGAATCTCGGCCGCTTGCCGTATGGGCAGAGAGAGCCGGCCGGGGAAACGCCATGTCGAACGTCGCAACGCTCGCACCGCCCCTCACCAACGATGACAGCGCCAAGCGCCGCCAGATCATCGAGGGCGCGAGGGCGATTTTCCTGGCGCAGGGCTTCGACGCCGCCAGCATGAACGATATCGCCCGCAAGGCCGGCGTCTCGAAGGGGACGCTCTACGTCTATTTCAGAAACAAGGAAGAGCTGTTCGAGGCGATCACCGAGGAGCAGTGCCGGATGCAGGCGGAGGGCGTGTTCGTCCTCGATCTTGCCGACGACGACGTGGCGGCGGTTCTCACGCGGCTCGGCGGCGCGTTTGCACAGTATCTCTGCAATCGCTCGACCTCCTCGATCCGCACCGTGATCGCTATCGCGGACCGGATGCCCGAGATCGGGCGGCAATTCTACGAGACGGGCCCCGCGGTCGGTATCGCGAAGTTGTCGACCTATCTGCGCGCGAAGGTGGAAACCGGCGTACTGGCAATCGACGCGGCGGATTGCGACATCGTCGCCGGACAGTTTCTGGAATCATGCCTCGCGAGCACATTCAAGCCGGTGCTGTTCAACTTCGCGCCCCCTCCCCCCCAGGAACGCATCGACCATGTGGTCGGGATTGCGGTGCGAGCGTTCATGAAGGCGTATGGGACGCGCTGACTATTCCAGCGTCGCGTCCAGCGTGATCGCGGCGTTGAGCACCTTCGAGACCGGGCAATTCGCCTTCGCGGTGTCGGCAAGCTTCTTGAATTCCTCCTGCGACAGACCGGGCACCTTCGCCTTCAGGGTCAGCGCGACTGCCGAAATCTTGAAACCACCCTCGATCTGATCGAGCGAAACGACCGCCTTGGTGTCGAGGCTTTCGGGCGGCTTGCCGGCGCCGGTCAACTGGAACGCAAGTGCCATCGTGAAGCACGACGCATGCGCCGCGCCGATAAGTTCCTCGGGATTGGTGCCCTTCTCGTCGCCGAAGCGGCGTGAAAAGCCGTAGGGCGTGTCGGAGAGCACGCCGCTTTGCGTCGTGATTGCGCCCTTGCCTTCCTTCCCGGTGCCACTCCAGTGAGCCGATGCGTCGCGCTTGATGGTGGCCATGATTGTTTCTCCTCGTTGGGGTCCATGAGACGTAGTGGCTGGCGGCGGGCGATCAAGCTTGTCTGGCGTTTTCCGGCGCCAGCAGGGCGATCATGGTCAGAGCTGCGAACACGACGGGCGCCACGATCAATGCCGCGCCCAACACAGGCCCGACATCGCCGAGAAAGTAACGAAGGGCGACAAGCAGCGCCAAGGCCGCAATCATCGCCCATGTCTGGCGCCGCCAGATGAACACGCCGAGCAGAACGAAAGCGAACCCCGGTCCGCACCCGGCCATCACCAGAGTCCAGTCGGCGGGATGAAATCCGAAAATCGCGATCAGGAAAACAACCACCGCGATCGCAACCGTTCCCGCAATGATCGCACAGACCGCATAACAGCGCGCCGCGAGTTGAGCCAATTGCGGCGTGACCGTCACCGTGTCATGCCGCAGTCGCGGCGCGCACGCGCATCAGCATCGCCTCGACATCGGCGCGCGCCGCCGCGAGATGGCCCGCATCGCGCGAACGGATCACCAGATTGGTATTCGGACCGCTCTTCTCGTCAAAGAACGGATAGCTGCCGATCATGACGTTGGGATGCTGCTTGGCGATCTCGCCCAGTTCGGTGCCGATGTCGCCTTCGCGCACGTCGCCGCGCACGGTCTCGGACAGGATCTTGGCGCCAGTCTTGAGCATCGGCGCCGCGGAATCGAGCATCACCTGCATGATCGACGGCACGCCAGCCATCACGAACACGTTGCCGATCGTGAAGCCCGGAGGACCCTGATTGGCCTTCAACAGCTCGGAGCCCGACGGCATCCGCGCCATGCGCAACCGCGCCTCGTTCATCTCGATTCCGCGCGACTTGTAGTTCTCCTCCATGATGGCGCGCGCGCGCGGATCGACATCGATCGATACGCCGAACGCCTTGGCCACCGAGTCCGCCGTGATGTCGTCATGCGTCGGCCCGATGCCGCCTGTCGTGAACACGTAGGTGTAGCGATTGCGCAGCGCGTTGAGCGCCGTGACGATCTCATCCTCTTCATCCGAGACCACGCGCACTTCCTTCAGGTCGATCCCGATATTGGTCAAGTACTCGGCGATGTAGCCGATGTTCTTGTCCTTGGTGCGCCCCGATAGGATCTCGTCGCCGATGACGAGAATGGCGGCGGTCACGATGCTCATTGGCGTGTCCTTTTGCGATCGCGCGCTATAATGCATCAACAAACCGCCGGGGGAAGCCGCCCTATGAACGAAGTTGCCCGCAATCCCGCGGCCGCAGCCCCGCACCGGCCAATCGCGTTTGCGCCCGCGCGCGTGGCCCGTACGATCGATCCGGACGGCACAATCCGCCTCGCTTCTCCGGTCCCACTTGGCGACTACGATCCAAGCCTCGCACGGCTTTTTCGCGCGGCAGTCGAAGTCGCAGCCGTCGCGCGTTTTCCTGCAGGAGCGCACGGCCGATGGCTGGCGCAAGCTGACCTATGCGGATGCGCGGCGAACGGTCGACGCACTGGCGGCGGCTTTGCTTGAGCGCGGCCTTTCGGCTGAGCGACCCATGATGATCCTGTCCGCCAACGCCATCGACCACGCGCTGCTGATGCTCGCGGGGTATACGGCTGGCGTTCCGGTCGCGCCGATCTCGGTTGCGTACTCGCTGCAAAGCCAGGACTTCGCCAAGCTCAGGCATATCGCCGAACTGCTACAACCCGGCCTAATCTATGTGGCCGACACGGCGCCATTCGAGAAAGCGCTCGCGGCGATCCATGGCGGCGCTGAGATCGTCGCGAGCCGCAATGGCGCAGGCCTTCATGTGACGTTGTTCGACGATCTCACCCGCACACCGGTCAACGCCGCTGTCGAGAAGGCAGCGGCCTCCACGCACGCGGACACGATCGCGAAAATCCTGTTCACCTCCGGCTCGACCGGCCTGCCCAAGGGCGTCATCAACACCCACGGCATGCTCGCCGCGAACCAGCAGCAGGCGTTGCAATGCTGGCCGTTCCTTGCCGAACAACCCCTGACACTCGTGGACTGGCTGCCGTGGAATCATACGTTTGGCGGCAACCACAACTTCAACATGGTGCTGCGCCACGCCGGCACACTTGTCATCGACGGCGGCCGTCCCCTGCCTGCCATGGTCGGCGAGACGGTGCGCAATCTCAGCGAAATCTCGCCGACGATTTATTTCAATGTCCCGGCCGGCTATGCGGCGCTGCTGCCGCAGCTTGAGCGCGACGAGACATTGGCGCGCTCGTTTTTCAAGAACTTGCGACTGATCTTCTATGCGGGCGCCGCGCTCCCGCAGGATCTGTGGGAGCGGCTTGAAGCGGTCGCTGTACGCACCACCGGTCATCGCATCCCGATGTCCTCGTCATGGGGTACGACCGAGACCGCGCCTCTCGCAACCGCCGCACATTTCCTGATCGACCGCGCCGGCAACGTCGGCCTGCCGGCCCCGGGGGTCGAGATGAAGCTCGTCCCGAGCGGCGGCAAGCTGGAAATTCGCGTCCGCGGGCCGAACATTGCGCCGGGTTATTTCAAGCGCCCGGATCTCGCGGCAGCCGCCTTCGATGCAGAAGGCTTCTACTGCCCCGGCGATGCGGTCAGGTTCGCCGATGAGGCCGATCCTTCTCAGGGCATCGTGTTCGATGGCCGTCTCGCGGAGGACTTCAAGCTCACCACGGGAACCTGGGTGCATGTCGGGAGCCTGCGCGTCGGCGTGCTAGCCGCCTGCTCACCGGTGCTGCAGGACGCGATCGTTGCCGGCGCGGACGGGGAGTTTGTCGGACTCCTGTGCTGGCTCAATGCGGCTGGCTGCCAGAAATTAATCGGCGAAGGCGCGCCAGCGGCCCTGAGCGATCTCGCCTGCCATCACATCGTCCGTGAGCATGTCCGCCGCGCGTTCGCGCAATGGAACGCAACGCATCGGGGCTCGTCCGAGCGCATCGCACGGGTGCTGCTGCTTCCCGATACGCCGTCGATCGATGCCAACGAGATCACGGACAAGGGGTACATCAACCAGCGCCTTGCACTGGAGCGCCGCGCGGCCGAGGTGGCGCGGCTCTATGCGGCCCAACCGGAGAACGATGTCATGGTCCTTTGATCGGCCGTTAGATCGGCCGTGCTCGTTGCATCCAGTCTGACGCCTTCTCGGCCTGCATCAAAACGTCGAGCGCGAGCCAAGGCTTCGGCATGAATGTCACGTTATCCGGAAGACGCTCTGGCCGACGTAGCTCGAAGCCGGAGGTCACAACGACCGCGATATGGGGCCAGAGAGCCTTCACCCGCCGCGCGAGATCGACACCGTCGAGTTCGCCGGGCAGCCTGATATCGGAAAACACCAGTGCAACGTCCTGCCCTTCATGTGCCAGGAAGGTCATCGCCGCCTCCGCGTCGACACATTCGACCACGCGCAGGTCGGTTTCCTCCATCAGCGCCGCGCTCAGCTCCCGCAGATCGGGATCGTCCTCGACGATCAATGCGACGGGAGACTTTCGGTCAGCTGGGAATTGACTGGCCATCTTCCACCCCGCTTTCCTTGAACCCGACGCACCCCAACAGTGCGCCTGGACAAACAACGCTTGGAACTCCATTTTGTGCCGGGGCATCGCGGAATAAGGTTTCACATTTACTTCACGTTTGGTCTCAACTGTTTCAATCGGTAGGGGGCCGGTGCGCATGCTCAATGGCGCACCAGCGGACGCTCAGGAATTGTGCAAGAACAGTCCGTACTGGAACTATGCGGGCCATGCCGAAGGTCCCTTCCTTTGGCGCGGGGATTGCACCTAACATGCGCCAGGGAACCCGCTCTTCCGAGCGCTGAGGGCCAAGTCTGAATGTCGGTCGCATTCGACGAGATGAACGGTACGGATGGGCTCACGCGGCCCGCGTACCAGGAATTGGCTGGCTGGCTCGGCAAAGTTCCGCCCGAAGTACTGCAACAGCGCCGACGGGAGGCAGAACTCCTGTTCCGCCGCATCGGCATCACCTTCGCGGTCTACGGGGAGTCGGAGTCGACCGAGCGGCTGATCCCGTTCGATGTCGTGCCTCGCATCCTTGCCGCCAAGGAATGGGAGACAGTCAAGCGCGGCCTCGAACAGCGCACCAAGGCGATCAATCTCTACATCAAGGACATCTACACCAAGCGCGAGGTGCTGCGCGCCGGCATTGTGCCCGAAGACCTGGTCTTCCAGAATCCTGTCTTTCGTCCGGAGATGAACGGCCAGCGCGTCCCGCACGACATTTACGTGTTCATCGCCGGCATCGACATCGTGCGCGTCGATGCCGACACCTTCTATGTACTCGAGGACAATGCGCGCACGCCCTCCGGTGTCTCCTACATGCTGGAGAACCGGGAGATCATGCTGCGGCTCTTTCCCGACCTGTTCGCGCGCCACCGCGTTGCGCCGGTCGAGAACTATCCTGATGAATTGCTGGCGACGCTCAAGTCCGTTGCGCCGATCACCGCCGCCTCGGAGCCGACTGTCGTGCTCCTCACGCCCGGCATCTACAACTCGGCCTATTACGAGCACTCATTCCTGGCCGACAAGCTCGGGATCGACCTGGTCGAGGGTCGCGATCTGATCGTGAAAGGTGAGATCGTCTACATGCGCACGACCGAAGGGTTGAAGCGCGTGGACGTCATCTATCGGCGCATCGACGACGATTTCCTCGATCCGCTCTCGTTCCGTCCCGATAGCGCGCTCGGCGTGCCCGGCATCATGTCGGCCTATATCGCCGGCAACGTCACGCTCGCCAATGCGGTCGGCACTGGCGTCGCCGACGACAAGGCGGTTTACAGCTACATGCCCGAGATCGTGAAATTCTATCTCGGCGAAGAGCCAATTCTGAAAAACGTGCCGACCTGGCGCTGCCGCGAGGCCGAGCATCTCTCTTATGTGCTCGACAATCTCTCCGAACTGGTCGTGAAGGAGGTCCACGGCTCGGGCGGCTATGGCATGCTGATCGGTCCGAAGGCCGACAAGCTCGCGATCGAAGCCTTTCGCGAAAAGCTCAAGCGCGATCCGCGCGGCTTCATCGCCCAACCGACGCTCGCGCTCTCCACCGTGCCGACGCTGGTGGAGGAAGGGCTCGCACCGCGCCACGTCGATCTGCGTCCGTTCGTGCTTACAGGTCGCGACCGCATCCGCATCGTGCCGGGCGGGCTCACGCGCGTCGCATTGAAGGCCGGATCGCTCGTGGTCAATTCGAGCCAGGGTGGCGGCACGAAAGACACCTGGGTGCTGGACAACTAAGCATGCTCTCCCGCACCGCCGACAACATGTACTGGCTGGCGCGCTACGTGGAGCGCGCGGAATATCTCGCGCGCATCCTTGAAGCGACGCAGCGCCTCGCAGCCGTGCCGACATCCGAGGGCGGTACCACCAACGAATGGGAATCGGCGGTCGCAACCGCGGGCTGCGCGGCGGGCTTTTTCTCCGCGCACAAGGAGGCAAACGAGCAGACCGTCACCGACTTCCTCGCGTTCTCGCCGGACAATCCCTCCTCGATCCGCTCCTGCTTCGAGGTCGCGCGCTCCAACGCGCGCTCGGTGCGCACCGCGCTGACGATGGAGATGTGGGACGCCATCAACGGGACCTGGCTCGAATTGCAAAAGCTCGGCTCGGGTCCCGCATCGCGCGAGCAGTTTGCGACCTTCCTGCGCTGGGTCCAGGAATCCTCGTTGCGGTTCGACGGCTCGGCCTACCGCACGATGCTGCGCAACGATGCCTACTGGTTCTCGCGCCTCGGGGTGTTCATGGAGCGCGCCGACAACACCGCGCGCATCCTCGACGTGAAGTATCACCTGCTGCTGCCGCCGCAGGAGCATGTCGGCGGGCCACTCGACTACTTCCAGTGGGCCGCGATCCTGCGTTCGGTCTCCGCTCTGACCGCCTATCACTGGGTCTATCGCGAAAGCCTCAAGCCCTGGCTGATCGCCGACCTTTTGATCCTGAACGACCAGATGCCCCGCTCGCTGGCGAGCTGCTACGCGCACCTCGTGGAGCACATGGACAACATCGCGCGCGCCTACGGTCGGCAGGGGCAGGCGCAGCGTCACGCCCGATCGGTCCGCACCCGGCTTGAAAACAGCCGCATGGAGGAAATCTTCAAGAGCGGCCTGCATGAGTTTATCGGCGGATTTATCGCCGACAACAACAAGCTGGGCGCACTGATCACGGAGCAATACTTGCTTTAACGCGTGATCCAGCGCGGATCGTTTTCGGAAAGTCCGTGCGCAACCGCAGAAGCGCGCAAGACGCTTAGCGTCGCTCGCGCGTGTTCAGGAATTGGATATCCGGGTATTCCTCGATTGCCCGATTGAGCGTCCAGGCGTTCCGCGCCAGAAACACCAGCGACTCATTCCTGTCCTCGGCGATGCCTGAGCCATTCTCGCTGCGGAAGCGCGCGACCGCGCCTTCCTTTTCGCTCACGACCCAACGCGCCGTTTCGTAGGGTGCGGCTTCGAGCCTAATCGAAACGCCGTACTCAGCCTTGAGCCTCGACACCAGCACGTCGAGCTGCAGGGCGCCGACCGCGCCAAGGATCGGCCATGAGCCGTCGATCGGCCGGAACGTCTGGATGACACCCTCTTCGGCCAGATCGTTCAGCGCCTTGTTCAGCTGCTTGGCTCGCATCGCATCTTCCAGCACGACACGGCGCAGGATCTCCGGTGCGAAATTCGGAATACCGGTGAACTGCAGCGTCTCGCCTTCGGTCAGGCTGTCGCCAACGTGCAATGTCCCGTGGTTTGGAATGCCGACGATGTCGCCGGGGAAAGCCTCGTCGATTGTCTCGCGCTGTTGGGCGAAGAAGAAGATCGGCGCGGCGACGTTCATCGGTTTCTTCTCACGCACGTTGAACAGGCGCATGCCGCGCTTGAACTTGCCCGAGCACAGCCGCACGAACGCGATGCGGTCGCGGTGGTTGGGGTCCATGTTGGCCTGTACCTTGAACACGAACGCGCTGACCGTGCTCTCCTGCGGCTCGACGATGCGCGTCGTGGTCTTGCGCGGCAATGCGTCCGGCGCCCATCGGCTGAGGCAATCGAGCAGTTCCGTCACGCCGAAATCCTTCAGCGCGCTGCCGAAGATCACGGGCGACAGATGGCCCTCCAGAAAGGCTTTCACGTCGAACGGCGGCAGGTCACTCATGCATAGCTCGAGGCTCTCGAGCGCCGGCTGCGTAATGCGATCCTCGATTTCCGGATGCGGAGAGAGCGCCTGAAGGTTTTTCAGTTGCTCGGTTCGGCCGAACGAGTTCCGTTCGGACTTGTTTCGGCATCAGCAATCGCGCATTCGCGACATCGAGCGTGCCGCGGAAATCGACACCCATGCCGACCGGCCAGGTGAGCAAGGTCAGGTCCAGCGCGAGCCCGGATGAAATCTCGTCCAGTAGCGCGAGCGGATCGTGTCCCTCCCGATCGATCTTGTTGATGAAGGTGATGATCGGAATGTCGCGCAGGCGGCACACCTCGAACAGCTTGCGCGTCTGGCTCTCGATGCCCTTCGCGGCGTCGATCACCATCACGGCGGCGTCGACTGCGCTCAGGGTTCGGTAGGTGTCCTCGCTGAAATCGGCATGGCCTGGCGTGTCGAGCAGGTTGAACACAACGCCATTGTGCTCGAACGTCATCACCGATGACGTGACCGAAATGCCGCGGGCCTGTTCGATCGCGAGCCAGTCGGAGCGGGTCCGGCGTGCGTTACCGCGCGCCCTCACCTGCCCGGCCATCTGGATCGCGCCGCCGAACTGCAGCAGCTTCTCGGTCAGCGTGGTCTTGCCGGCGTCGGGGTGCGAAATGATCGCGAATGTCCGCCGCGGCGCGGAAAGCGGCTGCGCGGGGCGCGTGGTGGTCTGGATCTGCGTGGCGTCAAGCATGGGCATTCATTCGGGGCGCGCGCGCGCAACAGGTGAAGCGACGGGGCCGGCCGCACTCCGATGCAACAGCCATGTCTGGCAGATTGTGCCGCAATGCGGCGAACCGGCGCCTGTATAGTGTGGCTTGCGCCCAATTGTGAAGCCCTGGGCCAAAAATCAACCCGATACGTCGCGTCGGGCCGTTTTGCAGCCGCGCCGGCTTGGATATGATCCCCGCCTATGCGCATCCGGATTTCGCACGAGACCCGCTACGAGTACGACACGCCGATCAACGGCGTGATCCAGACCCTGCGTCTGACCCCGCGCAACCATGACGGCCATTACGTCGTGCACTGGCGGATCGATGTGTCGGAGGATTGCCGGCTCGACGAGCATGAGGATGCCTTCGGCAACATCACCCACACCTTTAGCACCGACGGCCCATTCACCCACCTTCGCGTTTATGTCGAGGGCGAGGTCGACGTACAGGACACCGGCGGAATCGTGCGCGGCGCAATCGAGCGCTTTCCCCCGAGCCTCTATCTGCGCGCTACGCCCCTGACCGAACCCGATGGGGCGATCGCGCAACTCGCGCGCGAGACAAAGGCGCAAGGCGACGACACCCTGTCGCGGCTGCATGCGCTCCTCGCCCGCGTTCACACCGACATGACATTCGACACCGATCCGACCCGCACGACGACGACTGCGGCGGAGGCCTTCGCGCTTAAACGCGGCGTGTGCCAGGACCTGACACACCTGTTCATCGCGGCCGCGCGCCATCTTGACGTTCCCGCGCGCTACGTCGGCGGCTACATCCACCGCGTCGACGGCATCGTGCAGCAGGATGCCGGCCATGCCTGGGCGGAGGCCTACGTGCCCGCGATCGGGTGGATCGCATTCGACCCGGCCAACGGGATCTGCGCGACCGATGCGCACGTACGCGTCGCGGTCGGCCTCGACTACCTCGGCGCCGCTCCGGTGCGCGGCGCCCGGCGCGGCGGCGGGACCGAGAGCATGGCGGTGCGGGTGCTGGTCGATCAGGCCGCCCGGCAGGTGCAGAGCTAAAGGCCTATTGTTAGATAGCGGAATCGCGCGCTATCATAATTGATATCAATCAATCTGTGGCCGCCGCATGGGACAGGTTCTTGTCCGCAATCTGGACGATGAGGTCATCGCCAGCCTGAAGACCAAGGCCGAAATCAAGGGCCACTCCCTTGAGCAGGAGTTGCGCGACGTCATCAATGCCGCTGCCCCGCTCACGCCCGAAGAGAAACTCGCCCTGTCTAGGAAATGGCGAGCTTCCATGCCGCCGCTTGAGAACTTCGATGTTCGGGCCGCAATTCGGCATGGCCGCGACGATGAAGTCGAGGAATGACGGTCGTCGTCGACGCCAGCGTAGCCGCGCGATGGTTTCTCCCTTTGGATAAGGCCGACGCCGCGTCCGACCTGCTGACATCGGGCGAACGGATAATCGCGCCTGACCTCGTTATTGTTGAACTCACCAACGTGGCTTGGAAATCGGCAACATTCGGTAATGCCTTGCTCGAAACCGTGACCGATTTCGTCGCGAAATCGGCACAGTATTTTCACGAGCTGGTGCCGGCGAGTGAATTGAAGGATCGCGCGCTCAATCTTGCTATCGCCCTGAAACATCCCGCCTACGACTGCTTCTATCTCGCGCTCGCGGAACAGCGCGGGTGCAGGCTTGTCACGGCGGACGCGCGGCTGCTGCGGCGGTGCGCCACGACCCCTCTCGCGGCGGTCATGACAGCCCTTTGAAGCGGTCCAACGCCAACGCAAATTCCTTCGTTTCAGCGCATTGCGCCGCCCATCGCTGTGGCTAAGATCGCGCGCCGGCACCGGGGGGTTTGAGTTGAAATGACCTATTGTTGCGGGATTCTGGTTCGTGACGGCCTCGTCATGATCGCCGATACGCGCACCAATGCCGGCCTCGACAACGTCTCGACTTTCCGCAAGCTGCATGTCTTCGGCGTACCGGGGCAGCGCATCATGGCACTGGCCTCGTCCGGCAACCTTTCGGTCAGCCAATCGGTGGTCTCAACACTGACCGAGGGGCTGGAAAACCCCGAGACCAAGGAACTTGAAACGCTGCTCAACGCGCCGACCATGTTCCAGGCGGCGCAGCGCATCGGCCACGCAATCCGTCAGGTGCACAAGTTGGAGGGCGCCGCACTCGAGGCGGCCGACGTGAACTTCGACGTATCGTTCCTGTTCGCCGGCCAGATCAAGGGCGAGAAGATGCGCCTGTTCATGGTGTACGGCGCGGGCAACTTCATCGAGTGCACGGTCGACACACCCTATCTTCAGATCGGCGAGCACAAATACGGCAAGCCGGTCCTCGATCGCGCCATTACGCATGGCGCCGACCTTTATGACGCGCTCAAGATCAGCCTCATCTCGATGGATTCGACCATGCGATCGAACCTCGGCGTCGGCATGCCGATCGATATTCTGATCGCGCGGCGGGATACCTGCGAGGCAGAGTTATCGTATCGGATCGAACCGGGAGAGCCCTATTTTCACGATCTGAGAGAACGGTGGTCGGCGGCATTGCGCGCCGCGCATATGAACATCCCGCGCCCACCATACGGAACTCGCTCCTGAATTTACCGGCCGTTAGGGACGCTAGGCGAATTGCCTACTGACCGGGCAGTCCGGCGCCCTCTCCCGATACCTGCGACAAGTCTTTCACAAGCACTTTCCCTTACGGTGGCGACCAATCTGGACGTCAGCCCTGGGGTGCGCCCGTGTGGCGGGAGGCTTTGACAAAGCTGAGGAAGCGCCGGCGCAGCGACGCCGGTCGGCTGCGCACAACGGGCGTCATCCCCATCGGTATCGTCGTTGCGCTGGCTGCGGTGTGCGTCATCGTCGCAGTGGTGACCGCCGCCGGGCGCGCCGACGATGTCGAACTGCAGCAGGAACGTCTGCTCCTCACCAACGCCATCGCCGATCGCGGACATCGCGTTTTGCGCGAACTGGAAAACGTCGCCGCCTCGCACGACGTGGTCTACCAGCTGCACTACAATTTCGATCGTGACTCGGTCCACCATCTGGTCGGCCTGCGCCTGAGCACGTTCTTCGACCACGACCTTGTGTTCGTGACCAACGGCGACGACCAGATCACCTACGCGCTCGAGGACAACGCGAACGCGCCTCCATCGCGGTTTTCCGGGTTCCGCGCCGAACTCGCGCGCGCCGTCGATTTGCTGCGCGGGCGCGCCCTGCCGGCGAGCGACGAATATTACCAGAAGTCGGCGCTCGACCCGATCACCAATCTCGGCCATCCGCGCGGCGTGCAGCGCCTGCAGACCTTTCTGAACCGCCCGGCGATCGTTGCCGGCGTGGTCGCTGACCTTCCCACGCTCGCGGGCCCGATTCGCGGGCCGGCCGCTGATCATGACGGTCAAGTTTCTCGACGGCCGCCTGCTCTCCGATATCGGCGTGCGGTTCGACCTGCCCCAGCTCCATATGCTGGGTAGCGAGGGTCTCAAAGACGGCGAGCAGATCTACGCCATCGCCAAAGGCGGAGCGCCCGCGATCGCTCGCTTTGCATGGGTGCCCAACCGGCCCGGGGCGAGCATTGTCAGCACTGTTCTGCCGTTCATGGCGATCGCGTTCGGCGGCTTTGCGGTACTGAGTGCGATCGCGTTGCGCTACATCCGGCGCAGCGCGGTGAGGATTGCGGAGGGTGAGGATCGGTTGCGCCACCTTGCACTGCATGATCCTCTCTCGGGGCTCCCGAACCGCACATTCTTCGGCGAGCGGCTCGCCACCGTCATCGCGGATTCCGGAGACGGCGAGTCCCTCGCGGCGGTGCTGGCGATCGATCTTGACCACTTCAAGGACATCAACGACACACTCGGCCACCATGTCGGCGATGCGCTGATCGGCGTCGTCGCGCAACGTCTCGTCCACGCGGTCCGGCGTGAGGACCTTGTGGCGCGGCTCGGTGGCGACGAGTTCGCCGTCATCACCACCGAGGTGGTCGACCTGACCGCCCTCGGACGCTTCGCAGATCGGCTGATTTCGGTGTTGCGCGCGCCCTATTCGATCGGCGGCCACACGCTTCTGATCGGGGCGAGTATCGGCATTGCGGTTGTCGACCGCCGCGGCGGCGATGCAGCCGACATCATGCGCCGCGCCGACGTTGCGCTCTATCGCGCAAAGAACGAAGGCCGCAGCCGGGCCTGCATCTACGATGCCGACATGGACGCCGATCTGCGCGATCGCAAGCAGCTCGAGAACGATCTGCGGATCGCAATCGCCGAAGATCGCCTGAGCGTCGCCTACCAGCCGATCATGAATGCCAATGGCGAGAAGATCGCCGGCGTCGAGGCGCTCTGCCGCTGGCAACACCCGACCCGTGGCGAGGTGCCTCCCGCCGACTTCATTCCGGTCGCAGAGCGCAGCGAACTGATTATCCCGCTCGGCGAATGGGTCCTGCGCAAGGCCTGCATCGAAGCACAGCCCTGGGCAGACCTTACGGTCGCGGTGAACGTCTCGCCGCTTCAGTTTCGCCGGCAGGATTTCGTCGAGGTGGTCGAGCGTATCCTGGAGGACACCGGACTCGATCCGCACCGGCTTGAACTGGAGCTGACCGAAATCGACACTGCTGGGCAATGTCGAGGATGCCGAGAAGGCGATGCAGCGGTTGAAGGCGCGCGGCGTGCGCTTCGCGCTCGACGATTTCGGCACCGGATATTCAAGCTTGCTTTATCTGCGCCGGTTCCCGTTCGACCGCATCAAGATCGACCGCTCGTTCGTGCGTTCGATCGAGACTGCGGCCGACGCAGCTTCGATCGTGCACGCAATCGTCAGCCTCGGCCGCGGCCTCGGCATGAAGGTCACGGCGGAAGGTGTAGAGACCGCCGAGCAGCAGCTCTTTCTGCGCGCCGCCGGCGTTCACTCGATGCAGGGCTATCGCTTCGGAAGGCCGGCCCCTGCCGAAGCGATTACGCAACGGCTGCAGCAAAACCACATCACCGTCATGCAGGCGGCGGCGGGCTGAATTTGCCGGACCGACCCGGACACGGCGCGACCGGCAAGCCCATCACGCGCGCGTCACCCGCCAGGCAATCGCCATCCCGCCGAGCAACAGCAACGCGGCCAGCACGAACGGCGTGCCGGGAAACTGCACGCCCAGTTCAGGCCGGATCGCCAGCGAAAACGACAGCGTGAACAGCGCCGGGCCGATCAGGTTGGCGATGCCCTGGATGCTCGCATTCGCACCCTGCAACTGACCCTGTTCGTCGGCGCCGACCCTCCGGCTCATGATTCCGAGCGCGGACGCGTTCGCGATACCCCACAGCGCCATCAGCGGCACGCCGATCAGGAACAGCACCCCGGTCGGCGCGAAGCCATAAACGAGGAATCCGGCCGCGCCGAACAGCAGGCCGACAATCAACGCCCTGCGCTCCCCGATCATCTTCACCATAGGTCCGATCAATCCGCCCTGCACCACGATGGCGCAGACGCCGACGCCCGCCATAACCAGGCCAACGGTGCGCTCGTCCCAGCCGTATCGATAGAGCATGTAGAGCACGCCCATCGTTGGGAGCACCGCGTGCGCAAGGCTGCCAAGGAAATTGACGCTCGCGAGCCCGAACAGTTCGCGGTGCGAGCGAAGCAGCGTAAGTGCGCCGAGCGGATTGGCGCGCCGCCACAGAAACGGCATGCGCCGCTCGGGCGCGAGCAACTCCGGCAAAATGAACCAGCCGTAGAGGGCATTCGCGAGACTCAAGCCTGCGGCGATCCAGAACGGCAATCGTGGATCGATCGCGCCGGTCAGTCCCCCGATCGCCGGGCCAAGCACGAAGCCCGCGCCAAACGAGACGCCGAGCAGGCCGAAGCGCGCGGCGCGTTTCTCCGGCTCGGTCACGTCCGCCACGTAGGCAAATCCGGTCGAAATGCTTGCCGACGTGATGCCGGAGACGACGCGGCCGGCAAACAGCCACCACAGCGACGGCGCGAGCGCCATGAGGATATAATCAAAACCGAGTCCGGCATTCGACAAAACGATCACCGGCCTGCGGCCAAACCGATCCGACAGCGCGCCCAGCACCGGCGAGAACAGAAACTGCATCAGCGCCCACGCGGTGCCGAAGATGCCGAGAATTTCCGCTCCGCCGCGCGGTGTCGCCATTCATGAAGCCGAGAATCAGGCCGGGCAGCACCGGAATGATGATTCCGATCGCCAGCATGTCGAGCAGCACCGTGATGAAGATGAACGCGAAGGCCGCACGGCTTGGCGGCGGGACTTGCGACGCAACGCTCATGTCACCGGGCGCGATCTCGTTCATCGCTGCCTTGTTTTCCTGCCCGCGTACGGATTGTCCTTCTCGCGCAAGGTCACGCGGATCGGCGTTCCGGGGAGATCGAATTGCTCGCGCATGCCGTGGATCAGATAGCGCAGGTAGCTTTCCGGAACGGCGTCCGCACGCGAGCAGAACAACACAAAGCTCGGCGGGCGCGATTTGACCTGCGTGATGTAATTGAGCTTTAGCCGCCGGCCGCTCACCGCGGGTGGCGGATGCGACGACACCGCATCCTCGAACCAGCGGTTCAGCGGATTGGTCGAGACGCGGCGATTCCAGACCGCGTAGATCTCGACAATCGCTTGCATCAGCCGGTCGAGCCCTTCGCCGAGCCGCCCCGACACCGCGACGATCGGCACGCCTTTCACCTGTGGCAGCCAGTGGTCGGCCTCATCGCGCAGCTTGCCGGCGGCGCCCGGCTTCCCTTCCATCAGGTCCCATTTGTTCATGCCGAGCACCAGCGCGCGGCCCTCGCGCTGCACCAGATCGGCGATGCGCAGATCCTGCTCCTCGAACGGCCGCTCGGTGTCCATCAGAACGACGACCACTTCGGCGAAGCGGATGGCGTTGAGTGTGTCGGCAACGGAAAGCTTCTCCAGCTTCTCCTCGATGCGCGCCTTGCGCCGCATGCCGGCGGTATCGAACAACTTGAAATCCGCGACCGTTCCACTCGAGCTGAACCGAGATGGTGTCGCGCGTAATGCCGGCTTCCGGTCCGGTGAGCAGACGCTCTTCGCCCAGCAGGCGGTTGATCAGCGTCGACTTGCCGACGTTCGGACGACCGACGACGGCAACCCGGATCGGGCGCGTGGCTATGTCGGCTTCGTTCTCCTCGTCGTCATTTTCAGCCGGCGCGGTGTGCTCGGGCAGCGCTGCGCGGATGGCGTCGTAGAGATCGGAGAGACCTTCGCCATGTTCGGCCGAAACCGGAATCGGATCGCCGAGGCCAAGCTCGTAGGCTTCGTGTGCGGCGACGCCGGCCTTTCCCTCCGCCTTGTTGGCGACCACGATCACCGGCTTGCCGGCGCGGCGCACCACGTCGGCGAACTGCCGGTCGATCGGCATGAGCCCGCTGCGCGAATCCATCAGAAACAGGATGGCGTCTGCGCTTTCGATCGCCGCCTCGGTCTGCTCCATCATGCGGCTGATCAGGCTGTCGGCCGCGCCTTCGTCGAAGCCTGCAGTGTCCACCACTGTGAATGAAAGATCGCCGAGTCGCGCCTGCCCCTCGCGCCGGTCCCGGGTCACCCCGGGGCGGTCGTCGACCAGCGCCAGCCGCTTGCCGACGAGGCGATTGAACAGCGTCGACTTGCCGACATTCGGCCGCCCGACAATGGCAAGTGTGAAGCTCATGGAGAATCGATTCAAACGGGCCGCGTGGGTCGCGACCCCTGTATAGCCGAGCTTGGCCGGACTAGCGCTGCGGCGGTGGCGCGCCGAAAGTCTGGGGCGCCGGTGGCGCGTTGCTCGGCCATGTGGGCTGCGCGCCCGGAATGGTCGGCCAGGGAGCCCCCGAGCCGGCCTGCGTGGTGGTGGTTGTCTGGGCGGCGGGCGCCTGCTGCATCGGTTGCTGCGCCTGCTGCCGCTGTTGCGGCGCCGTCGCCTGCTGGGGTGGCGGAGCCTTGCGCGGCGCGGCGACCTTCTTGGGCTTCGGCTTGGGTTTTTCGGGCTTGGCCTCGATGACCGGCGGCGGCGCCTCAGCCGGCGGCTGGTACCCCTTCACCATGTCGGGCGGGACGCCTTCGGGCACACCCGGCACGCCCTCCGGAAACACCGCGCGGCGCTCGCCCTGCAGCGGCTTCTTGCGACGTGCCCATGATGTCGAGGTCCGACAGCTTGTCGAGCGGATCGAACGAGTTGATCGAATCGCACCCCGCGAGCGCGACGGCAAAAACGAGAGCAGCGGCGGTGAAAATGCGATTCATCGCTGCCTCCTCACGTCTTGGCTTTATCGCCGGCGAGCGTCATCAGCACGTCGATGCGCTGACGCGTTCCGGCGGGCGTTTCGGCATCCGTCGCAATCACGTCGAACCAGCGTTTCGCTGCCGCTCTGTCGCCGGTGCGCCAGGCGGACAGCGCGAGCAGTTCACGTGCAGTGTGGCGGAACGGACGCCCCGCCGCGGTGAGCGGCTCCAGCTTCGCGGTCACGTCCGCGAGCGGCGCGCTGTCGACCATGATGAGCCCGGCGCGGATCAAGGCCAGATCCTGCAGCGTCTGCCCGAGGCTCGAATCGGCGGCCAATGCCGAATAAGCCTGCACCGCCGCGGCGGGATCGCTCTTGCCGAGCTGGGCGGCGTCGCGGAAACGGGCGAGAATCCGGTAGCCGGTGCTGCCGTCCTGCGCGAGCTTGGCAAACGCAGCCTGCGCTTCCGCCGGCTTGCCGGCTTCGGCGATGGAGACAGCGGCTTCGAAGGCGGTTCCGGATTCGGCAGCCTTCTTGGCCTCCCACCATTCGTAGCCGCGCCAGCCCGCAACCGCGAGCACGATCAGGAGCGCGAAGGCGACGATGAGGTTTGAGTGGCGCTCCCAAAGCTGTTGCAGCTTCTCGCGCCGTACCTCTTCATCGACTTCGTGAAAAATGTCAGACACTTCAACGCTCTCCGGCCCGGACTGAAAGCTGTTTCAGCGGGCCCCCGGCCCCTCGCGCTGGGCGGTAAACTAGCGATATGGCGAGCGCAAGGCAAAGATTCGCGCGGATCGCCTCAGTGCGCCGCGAAGGCCGGTACGCCGACCACGTACGGGTGGAACAGGAATCCGAGCAGCAGATAGAGGATCGTGCCGCCGATCACCGCGATCGCGTCCTGGCGTCCCCCACCGACGGGAATCGGCTGGGCCGCCGGCGTCCGCGCGGCGCTTGAGCGAAATGCGATCGTACACCGCCCAGCCGAGGAGCGAACCGAACAGGATGATCGAACCAAGGTCGCCATTGGCGAGCAGATGCGCCGCCGCCCAGATCTTTACCCCGACCAGCATGGGGTGCTTCAGCGTCGTCATGATGCGGCCGCGCGCGTAGGCGGCGACAACGCAGATGGATGCGACCCACATCAGCGCGACGGTCACGTGGCGTGTCCACGCGGGCGGGTACCACACGTCGATCCAGCCGGTCGCGCGATACTGGCCGAAACCCCAGCCGATGAGCACGACGGCAACGATCGCGACCAGCGCGAACAGCCCCTTGTAGGCCCCCTCGCCGATCCGCGCGATCAGCGCCGCGCGCTCTCCGCGCATGGTCACGAACACATGGCCGCCGATGAACAGAGCGAGCCCCAGGATCATGATCGCCAGGCCCATGACGCCCTCCTCCGGCGGCGAAAATCCGACTTGGGTTGAGACCACACTTTCCTTGACCTCGGCAAGCCGGGCCCAACATATGCCGCGGAGAAATCGAGGGAGAACGACTTGAGACGCATCGCCGCACTGGCGCTGTTCCTGCTCGCCACCGCGCCCGCGCTGGCCCAGGATTGGCCGACCCGGACCGTGCGCATCATCGTGCCGTTCGGCGCGGGCGCGACGCCCGACACGATCATGCGGCTGATCGCCGAGCGGCTGCAGGCGAAACTCGGCCAGCCGTTCGTGGTCGAGAACAAGCCGGGCGCGAGCGGCATGACCGGCACCGACACGGTCGCGAAGGCCGAGCCCGACGGCTACACCATCGGCATTTCGATCGGCGGGCCGCTCGCGATCAACACGCTGATGTTCTCGAAGATGCCCTACGATCCGTTCAAGGATCTGGCACTCGTCACCGTGCTGACGACACAACCGAGCGCGCTGGCGGTGCCGGCGAACCTCGGCGTGAACAGCGTCGGCGAGCTGATTGCGCTGATCAAGAAAGACCCCGGCAAGTACAATTTCGGTTCGATCGGCAATGGCTCGCTCTCCCATCTCGCGATGGAGGCGATCGCGATCGCGAGCGGCGCGCAGCTCGTCCACGTTCCCTATGCGTCGTCGCCGGCCGCAATGACGGCGGTGATCCGCGGCGACGTGCAGATGGTGGTGATGCCGGCGATCTCGGTGCTGCCGCATGCGCAGCAGGGCACGGTGAAGATGCTCGCGGTGACGACGGCGAAGCGCTCGGCGCTGCTGCCGGACGTGCCGACCCTGAAGGAGAGCGGCATCGATGTGGAGGCCGATGCGTGGAACGGGCTGATCGCACCGGCTGGAACACCGCCCGCGGTGCTCGCCAAGATCCAGCGCGAAGTCGCCGAGGCCATCCATACGCCGGAGGTGAAGGAGAAACTTGCCGCGCAGATCATGGAGCCGGTCGGCAATACGCCGGCGCAGTTCAAGGCGCAGATCGATGCCGACATGGCGCGCTGGACCCCGGTGATCCGCCAGCAGGGCATCAGGGTGAACTGACGTGGCCCACCTTCCTGCGCGCATCATGAGGACTTCACCGCCCCGGCCGCGGCCGATGCCGCGCACGATCGGCATCATGCTTGCGGTCACGGCCGCGCTCTATCTCGTGTCGCTCGGCAATGCGATTTCGGCGTCGGACGCACCGATGGGACGAACCGATGCCGTGCTCCTCTCGGCCGGCGGGCTGTGGTTCGCGCTCACCTGCCTGTGCACGCTCGCGGGCGCGGTGAACGGCATCCCGCGTTGGGCGCAAGCCGCCGGGATCGTGCTGCTGCCGCTCGCCGCCGCCGGATCGTTTGCGGGACTCGATCTGTTCTCGCGGCAGGAAGTGTGGGCGATCGCGGTGCCGATCCTTCTGCCGCTGGTGATCGCGCTGTGGGCCGCCTGGCCGTGGCTCCCGCGCCTGCACGGCGCGCTATCTCTCGCGCGGATGAGCGTGCTCGCCTGGGGCGGCGTGGTCGCCATATCGGGCATTGCGATGCTGATCGCCGGGTGAGCCGGCGTTTCGCCGCACGCCCCGCGCGAACATGGTTAACCAGTCGTTAACCCGAGTTCCATAGTTCCCAAACGTCATGGATGTTCCCGTCCCTGCCCGCGGTCTGCGGGCGCGTTCCCGAAATGTCGTCGCTCGAACGGATCTGCCTTGCGCTTGATGAGCCTCCTTCGCCGGAATGGCGCGGCGATTGCGATCGGACTGGTCTGCCTCGCGGCGGCGACGCGCGCGTGGGCCGCGACCGCCACCGCGAATCTCACGGTGCAGATCACGATCACGGCGTCCTGCACCATCAGCGCGACGACGCTGAATTTCGGCACCCTGGCGGGCACGGCGGTGAGCGCGTCACCCACCAGCGCCTCCACCAACGTGTCGGTCACCTGTACCAACGGCAGCCCGTATTCGATCGGGATGGACAACGGCGCGAATGCGTCCGGCAGCCAGCGGCGGATGAAGAGCGGCACCAATTTCCTCAACTACAATCTCTACACCAACGCCGGTCTGACCAACGCCTGGACCACCGCCACCAGCACCACAACCTGCACCACGACGAACTCCTGTTTCCTCGGCACCGGCAACGGCGCGGCACAATCGGTCCCGATCTACGGACAGATGCCGGCGGTCGGCAGTGCGCCGCCGGCCGGCACCTACAGCGACACCGTGACGATGACGATCACGTACTGAACCCGGACAGCCGCTCGCATTCTCGCGGCGCATCTGCGTCCGAGTCTTGCCAAGGCCGCGCCCCGGAAAACCGAAAGGGGCGCGCGGAACGCCGGGGTCCCGACGGACCCACGGGCTTGCACCTCTCGCGAGACGCAAGCGGGACGATGCTTCTTCGAAAAAGCGCCGTCCGGATTGTCGAAACCGCAAGTCCGCCCAGTCTCCGGCGTCCCGCGCGCGGTGTTTGAAGCCTGCTCCGCGCGGCCCCCGGTGGACTGACCTTTCAGGCACCCTCGCTTGCGCGAGGCTGCCTATCCACCGCTCTGGAGCCTGACGGTTCGCGCGTGGCGTGGCGCCACGTGGCGAACCGCCGCCACGGCCCGCGTGATGCGCGGCAGGCGCATCGGGACCGCACGGCTTCGGCTGCTGCGCGTTGGGTGGCACGTCCGTCACCCCTGCGCAGCCACCGCACCCTGCTCCCAGCCTCGTGACGTTGGCCGAGACTTCCTTTGGCGGGAGCAGGGTTCTGACTATATACCTATCCGTTGAAGTGGGGTCAAGGAATTAATTCTGGACATTGCGGTATGCAGCTGGACGCAATACGCCCTCACCGCGTAACCGAGTGACCTCCAAACTCGAACCCGCCGCCTTGGCCTGGATGCTATTCACCGAGTGGCAACTCACTACCCTTAGGAAGCCTACGTATGCGAAATAGTCGGATGCGGCCGACTGAGCTCGCGGCCCTCAAGTGTTTCTAACGACCGACACGCCTCGCATTCGTAAGTGCGAAACACACGCGCTACGTCGGCCGCGTCGTGCTTGGTATGGATCACCTGGATGGGCCTCCGCATTTCGGACAGAGCGGAAGTAGGAATGGCTCAAAGCGTGGTGCTACAGCGCTCATCGCTCCCCTCCACCCCAAGATCGCTGATTAGGAATCCGACGTAAGAGGCTTTTTCTGTCCGCGGGGCCGGGCTTGAATGCTGCCATCGCTATAGCCGCAACGGTCATATGGGACCGACCCGGAGGGCGTTCCGTTTCAACAAAGTCCG
Organism: uncultured Alphaproteobacteria bacterium; assembly: GCA_963757565.1. Taxonomy (GTDB): domain Bacteria; phylum Pseudomonadota; class Alphaproteobacteria; order Rhizobiales; family Xanthobacteraceae; genus PALSA-894. The sequence continues at coordinate 1,281,768 of CAVWSB010000011.1, read as the reverse complement.
CAGAGTCAGGCAGCGACGCGCTGCCCCAGCGCAGCTGTCGGACGGTCGCTAGCGCTTTGCGACCGATATTGAGCTAGCACAAACACGCGGATCGACGAGGACAGGTTCGGATATTGTCGCTCGCTGTCAATCGTCGTTACGAGGCGGGACAGGGTTTCCTTTCGCTCCCGGGCGATCTCTTTCAGAACCGTCCAGAACGCATCTTCGAGACTCACGCTGGTCTTGTGACCGTCGAGCATAATCGATCGTTTCGCGATTGGCGATTTCATGTCGTTCCCCTGGTTCTAATTCTTTCCCGAGGGATACAAACCGATACCAGCCCTCGGTCCGGTGAATCGGCGCAAAAAGATTCGCACGAGTAACAAGTGCGCCGATACTGTGATTTTTACGGGGAACGTGCCTGGGAGTCAGAGTTCGATAAGGTGGTCGCGCAACGCGATCGCGACCGCCTGAACTCGGTTCGCGGCGCCGAGTCTGCGAAAGGCGGCCTGCGCGTGCTCGTCGACGGTGCGTTTGGTGATATTGAGAATCTCGCCAATCTCCCACGCCGACTTGCCGCTCGCGATCCAGGTCAATATCTCGCGTTGGCGTTCCGTCAGCGCCGCCTTTCGACGCGCGCTTGGCGCTGCCAGTTGGTAAATCCGGTCAAACGCATACAAGGAGATCAAATGAATGAGGTGCTTGTTCCGTTCGTTAATCTCTGGCCGATAGCCGCCTACCCACACATCGCCTATACACCCTGACGGACTGGGAATCGGGACCAGTATCGCATTGGTGAGATTGAAATCGCCCGCACGCTTCACGACTTCCGCCGCGCGGGGCTCGGATTCGGGATCGTAGGCTGCGTCGCACCATTCGAAAGGATGCACCGTCTTTTTGCACATTCGAATCGAAGGATCGTCGTGCGCGTAGTTCTTCTCAAGGTAGAGCTTGAGCCATTCCGGCGGCACACGGCAGGCCCACATCACCTCTTCGAACTTCTGACAGGGCTGTGCGAAGCTGTTGAAGCAAAAGAAGTCGAAGCCGTATTTCCCAACAACGCCGTGCATTCCGTTCATAGCCTCTTCTGGACTCGCAATGCGGTCCAAGGCTTCGATGAACGCGAACGCATCGCGCTCGTAACCGAACGGTCCTCTGTGCATTCTCAACACCTGAAAAGCGAAAGTCTCAAACACTATATGCAGAGTGAAAATCTATTGGCGGTAGCTGAGTAGCGCGACGGCGCTTCGCGCGCTCGGCGACGCGACCCGTTGTTAACGCTCACCGAAACCGCCGTTCCGAGAGTTTAGTGTTCGCATCTGACCGCATTTAGTGTTCGCATCTGACCGCATTTTCGGTGCCGTGACCTGTGTGGCCAATAGCAGACAATAATTTTTTCTTGGTACTGCCGTTGTGGCTCTTGAAATGTCTTGAGCCAAATCTAATTCGATTCTCGTCCTAACCACGAAAGGAGATAGGAGGGACTGATGAGGGGTTTCGACTTCGAGCTCGATCACCTATTGAATCCTGCTGCCGTTTTCGCCCACCCCCGGGATGTGCTCAGTGACCCGGACCTTTCCAACGAGGAGAAGCGCGCCATCCTGTCGTCCTGGGCATCGGATGCCTGCGCGATCCAATGTCTCCCCGGCATGCGACTGACTTCCCGACGCCAAGACCCCTGTCAGCTTCGATGAGATCATCGATGCCCTGAAATCGCTTGACGACGATCCGACCCGGCCTCGGCCTGGCGGTCTGCGTCGGCGACTGAAGCGGCGGTGGCGAGGCGATATAGACTCCGGCGAGACGCCCCTAGCAGCGTAGGTGGAGCGCCCGCCCACAAATCTGAGCTGGGCCGTTGCCTCGAAAGCATGTCGATGGGCTAACGCTTAGCTGAGACTTAGCCAAAGGGTTTGCGCCCAGCCCATGGAAAGCACTACCCAGCCCGATACGTCTCGGAGCGCCGATCACCTTATCGAAGGAGGTCGCCGACGACGAAGCCGAACCGCGTCAACGCGTCTTTCGGATACGGGAAATAGGGATGGCTTCGTGCAGTCTCAGCGCATGACGCTAGGGGCGCTTCCGGTTCGGTGCTCTCATCTCCCAATGCCAAGTGGTACTGGCCCCTATTCATGGTCGCTGGTCCCTTTTGAATAAAAGTGTGGTCCCTTTTGCTTCATTCGTGTGTTGGGATCACATCATCGAGTTTCGGCTTGTCCGTAGCGTCGGTGACTGAGAGACGCGACCGCGCTCCCGCCATTTAGGCCGTGGAGCACGAGTATGGAACTAGGTCCCCCGCCGCTGCCAGAACCTGACCGGGCCCGTTGCCCGGCCTGCCCCCGGATGGCACGCCTCGTGGGCAGAGAGACATGGCCCAACGCATCAGGCGAACTCCGCACCTTTCAATTCGACTGCGGTCAGGTTTTCACCATCACGACGGATCAATAGCCCCTTTTCAGGTCGAGGGCTCAGTGATTGCACCTGCGGAACCGCCGGGCCTCACTCTCCGTTGATGCCGCGAAGGGCTGCGCATCCGGAGACGCTCACATGAAAATGCTTCCCATTCTGTCGGCCGCCTTCATCGCGGCAGGCTGCACGGTTGCGCTCGCGCAGGGCGACAATGCCGCAAAGCCTGGCACCGGCGTCGATGCAGACAAAAATCCGACGGGCGCGAATGCCAATCCGACCGCCGGCAACACGGCCGCAGGACCCGGAGCCGGCAGGAAGGCAATGCATCAAAAAGCGATGAAGTCGTCGGCGGTGTCGAAGAAGCACGGCAAGCCAAAAGAGGCGGCACCCGCGGAAGGCGCTCCGAAATAATCCTGCGGCATCGGACTGCAAGCCGCGGGCGGGCTGCTGCGGTGCCCCGCCCTCACCTGCCTTGCTCCACCATCTGGTGCGCATCTCGCACCGCACCAGCACGCCGCTCGCGCCCACCATCCCGGCCCGCATGGTGGCGCGGGCGCAGGAAAATCGGATAGTTTGCCTTTCTCAAGATAACACGAGAGAGCAAACCCAATGCCGCGCGTGCGCTGTATCACCGAGATGGGCATGGGCGTTGACGTGCACGGCCGCGACGCCACCAAGGCGGCGAAGCGCGCGGTGTCGGACGCAATCCGCCATTCGAGCCTCGGCTTCGTGCGCATGCTTGGCAAGACCGCGCATGACATGTTTGTCGATGTCACGATTGCGGTGCCGAACCCGGAGGCCGTCAACACGTCGGCGGTTGCCAAGGAGTTGCCCTACGGGACCGTCACGGTGACGGCGGTGAAGGGCGGGCTGGAAATCCCGGCCGAAAGCGGCGGTGATGCGATCCTGATCGCTAACGCGGCGGTCATCGTCAGTCTCGACGACGGCAAGTAAGCGCCGCCAACCTGCGTGTTGCGGAGCGGACATGGCGAGGAGCATCGCTGCCGTCTTGTTTCGATCGCTTGCCGCGCTGTCCGTGCTGGCAACCGTCGCGTTACCGGCGGGCCGCGCCCACGCGTGCTCGTGCGAGATGATGTCTCCGGCGGAGGGCTTTGCGCGCGCTCAATATGTTTTCACCGGCACGGTCGTCGAATCCGGAACGCATACCTGGGTCGTCGCGGTCGACCGCGTGTGGAAGGGCCGGGAGACGCTCACCCACAAGGCCCGATTGATGGACGTGTATGCGAAGATGGATTGCGAATCCTTCTTCAAGGAGGGCACGCAGTATCTCTTCTTCGCGATCGTCGCCAAGGGTCCGCGAGATGTGTTCTATCACCCGCAGGTTTGCAACTGGACCAGTCCGTTGAAATCGCGGCGCGTGCCGACCGCAACGGGCGAGACCGAGTGGCTGGAAGACCTGATCGTGCGCGAACATGGCCCGGGTGAGCCGCCCGCCGAGGACTCTGGTTCGGGCCGCCTCCCCTGAGTAAGCGCCGCCCTTCGCGGCCGGCGAACCCAGCCGATCGCATTTGGCATTGCCTCCCGTAACGCGATGACGCACGACGGAGCATGAACGACATGCTCCTGCTTGCGGGCGCTGGATTGCTGTCCGGAGCGATGAACTCGCTGGCGGGGGGTGGATCGTTCGTGACGCTGCCGGCCCTGATCGCCGCGGGCGTTCCCTCGGTCGTGGCGAATTCGTCGAGTACCGTCGCCCTGTTTCCCGGCGGCGCCGCGAGCGCGTGGGTCTATCGCGACGGGCTCACCGATGTGGCGGGCATTCCGCTGCGCGCCGCGCTGGTCACGACGCTCCTCGGCGGACTGACCGGTGCGCTGCTGCTGCTCTGGACCCCGAGTGCGGCCTTCGATCGCGTGCTCCCCTGGCTGCTGCTGATCGCGACGGTGGTGCTGGCGCTCGGACCCCGGCTCGGCCCGGCGCTGCGCGCCCGCTTCCGCGCCGGAGCCGGCGTCCTTCTCGCGGTCCAGTTCCTGCTTGGAATTTACGGCGGCTACTTCGGCGGCGCGGTCGGCCTGATGATGATCGCGGTCTGGAGCCTGCTCGACGGCGCGGACATCAAGGCGCTGAACGCACCGCGCACCCTGATGGTGACGGCGGCAAACAGCGTGGCGGTGATCTGCTTTGTCATCGCGGGCGCGGTCCGCTGGCCCGAAACGCTGGTGCTGGGTCTGGGCGCGGCGATCGGCGGATATGGCGGCGCGCGGCTCGGACGCATGCTGCCGGGCGGCGCGGTTCGCGCCGCGACCATTCTGATCGCAGCCGGTATGACGGCGGCATTCTTCCTGCGCGCCTACGTCTGGCGCTAGCCGGAACCGCAATCCGACACTGGATCGCAGGCGAGCCATGCGGCGGGTGCAATTGCCGTTGCGGTGCGGTTCATGCTCGTCTCGGGTCAAGAAAAACCCAAGGAGCCGGACGCCCCATGGATACCCTCGCGCGCGCGTCGCACAAGATTTCGCGCAAGCTCATCCCCTTCCTGATGCTGTGCTACTTCGTGGCCTATCTCGACCGCGTCAACGTCGGCTTCGCGGCGCTGACCATGAACAAGGATCTCGGCTTCACTGCCGAGATGTTCGGCTTCGGTGCCGGCATTTTCTTCTTCGGCTATTTCCTCTTCGAGGTGCCGAGCAACCTGCTGCTGGAAAAATTCGGCGCGCGCATGTGGATCGCGCGCATCATGATTTCCTGGGGCATCGTGTCCACCGCGATGGCATTCATCGTCGGGCCGTACTCATTCTACGTGATGCGCTTCCTGCTCGGCGTCGCGGAGGCGGGTTTCTTCCCCGGCATCATTCTCTATCTCACCTACTGGTTCACCGCAGCCGAACGCGCGCGCTGGATCGGCCTGTTCATGGCGGCGATCCCGCTCTCCTCGGTGATCGGCGGACCGGTGTCCGGCCTCATCCTCGACCACGCCAACGGCGCGATGGGCCTGAAGGGCTGGCAGTGGCTGTTCATCGTCGAGGGCGTTCCCTCGGTCGTCGTCGGCTTCCTCGTGCTCGGGTATCTGCTCGACCGGCCGAACGATGCCTCCTGGCTCGATCCCGCGGAACGCGATGCGCTCAACGCCAGGCTCGCCGCCGAGGCGCGCAACCGCGAGGACGTGAAGCATTATTCGCTCAAGGATGCGCTCACCAATCCGCGCGTGCTTGCGCTCTCGCTGGTCTATTTCGGCCTGGTATCGGGCAATTACGGCCTCGGCTACTGGCTTCCCACCATCGTGAAGGGCGTCGCCACCACGCTGGCGCTCGATGCCTCGACCGGCATCGCGATGAACACGCTGGTCGGCTATCTGGTCGCGGTGCCGTATGCGCTCGCGGTCGTGGCGATGATCTGGTGGACCAGGCGCTCCGATCTGGCGGGCGAGCGCACCTGGCACGTCGCGGGACCGGCGATCGTCGGCGGGCTTGCGCTCGCGGCCGCCGCCTATCTCACCAATCCGGCGCTTGCCGCGGTAGCGGTCACGATCTGCGCGATCGCGACCTACGCGGCGCTGCCGACCTTCTGGGCGCTGCCGACCGCGTTTCTCACCGGGACGGCAGCGGCGGGGGGCATCGCGCTGATCAACTCGATCGGCAACATCGGCGGCTTCGCCGGACCCTATGCGGTCGGCTGGCTCAAGGACACGACCGGCGGCACCACCGCCGGGCTCCTCGTGCTCGCCTGCTGCTACGTCATGGCCGGTGTCGTGACGCTCATCGTCGGCCACGACCGCAAGATCGAGATCGCCGAGGAGCCGGCTATCGCGCGGTGAGGCCGCAGACGAGGGACGCGAGGCGATGGCGCCGGTCAAGATCGACCCGAACACGATCCGCGCATTCAAGGACGCGGCGCGCTTCAACGATTGGCTGGCCAGGAATCACGACAAGGCCGACGAAGTCTGGGTCAAGATCCACAAGGTCAATTCCGGCCTCAAGTCGATCACCCAGAAAGAAGCAATCGACGTCGTGCTCTGCTGGGGCTGGATCGACGGCATGTCGAAGAGCCTCGATGAGCGCAGTTATCTCCAGCGCTTTTGCCCGCGGGGCAAGAAAAGCATGTGGAGCAAGATCAACGTCGGAAACGTCGCGCGGCTCATCGCCGAAGGGCGGATGACCGCGCACGGCCTCGCGCATGTCGAGGCCGCGAAGGCGGACGGCCGCTGGGACCGCGCCTACAGCGCCGGCAAGGACATGAAAATTCCGGCCGACCTTCAGGCGGCGATCGACGCCGAGCCGAAGGCGAAAGCGATGCTGGCGAAACTCACGGAGCAGAATCGCTTCGCGCTCGCCTTCCGCACCCACAATATGAAGACCGCGGCTGGCCGCAAGAAGAAGATCGCGACGTTCGTCGCGATGCTCAAGCGCGGCGAGACAATCCATCCGCAGCGCAAGATGTGACGCTCGCGCGCTCTTGGGCCGTCACCGTGGCGATGAGCGCCGCCGGATCGGCGGCCACGGCGCTTCCGCGCCACGCCACATGCTGATCCGGCCGCGACAGGACGAGCGCTGCGCTGTAGGCCTCGCCCGCGTCCGTGCGATCGAGGTCGACGACCCGCAGCGGCATGTCGCGCGCCGCTGCGGCATCCTGTAGCGCCGAGACGTCGATCGTGCGGTCGAGCCGCAGCAATGCGAACCCGTCGCCCATCGCGTCGTAGAGCGAGCGGCGGCCGGAGAGCCAGACATGCGGCGTGCGGCAGCCCGGCACGGTCGATGGCGTGAAGCTGTCCATCGTGTAGGGCGGATGCGGCGCCCCGTCATAGGCGATGATCGGCGAGCGGTCGTAGTAGGTGCCGAAGTTCAGCCCGCCGCAGCAGTATTGCTGCACATTGAGATCGTAGGCGGCCTTGCCGAGCGCCGCGCGCCTCGCCGCGCCTGCGGGGCCGGGCGCTTCGATGTCGGCCTGCACCGCGCCACGCTGTTTTGCGAGCGCGATCGCGTGGTTCATCGCAAAGCGCGAGACCTGCTCGGTGATCGGCAGCCGCTCGGCCTCGTGCGCGTCGAGGATCGCCGCGCCGGCCCAGCCGCGCAGGTGCGCGGCCAACATCCAGGCGAGGTTCGCCGCATCCGCGATGCCGGCGTTCATGCCGTAGCCCGCGAACGGCACCCAGATGTGGGCGGCATCGCCGCAGATGAACACGCGCCGGTCGCGCAGCCGGTCGGCAACCAGCCGCCGCCCGATCCAGTCCTCCTTGCTCAGCACCTCGTACGCGAAGTCATCGCCGACGCCGAGGATGGTGCGGATCGCCCAGTCGCGATCCACGCTGTCGAAATTCTCATCGTCGGTGCCGACGTAATTGTGGATCAGCCAAGTCTCGCGGCCGTCGATGGCATAGACATTTCCAGTGCGGCGCGGGTTGAGCGAGAAGGTGCCCCATGCGGGCGGCGCCTTGAGCAGGCCGATCAGCTGCGGCGCGCGGATGTAGGTCGATTGCACGCGCTGCACGACCTCGTCACCGATGAACCTCGCGCCGATCGCACGGCGGATCGCGGAGCGCCCGCCCTCGCAGCCGATCAGGTAACGCGCGCGCAGGCTGAACGCCTTGCCGCTGTCGAGATCGGTGAGAGTCGCGGTGACGCCGTGTTCGTCCTGCTCGAAATCCTCAAATCGCGTGCGGTTGAGCATGCGCAGGTTGGCGGTTGCATGCGCGCGCTCGATCAGGACCGGTTCGAAGAAGATCTGGTTTGCCCGGTGCGGCGGCTCGGGCGTCGGCCACCAGGTGTCCGGCCCGCCGGTCGCCGTGTAGCGCTTGTCGCGCGACGGGATCGGGATGCGCGACAGCTCCTCGCCCGTCGTCGTGATGCGATAGGCGACGTCGTTCGGGTAGTCCGGCGGCAGGCCGCAGTCGCGGATCGCCGCAACGACGCCGAGGCGGCGAAAGATTTCCATAGAGCGGGCCGAGATGTGATTGCATTTCGGGCTTGGCGGCTCGCCGCGATGGCGGATCTCCGCCGCCGTCACGTCGACGCCGCGCGATGCAAGATCGAGCGCCAGCGTGACGCCGACCGGCCCGGCGCCGACGACCAGCACCGACGTGTCGAAACGCTGTTCCTGCGGCATTCAGGCTCCCGGCGGCGTGTTTCTTGAACGCGCACATCGCACGCTCGCCTTTTGCCGGGCAAGAGCCGCGCGCGCGACCGCCACGTTACTCGTCCACAGTTGCCGCGCGGCGCGCTTGCCTTCGCGCGGCAAAATTTCGCACTGTGGGAGACCCCGAGCAGGTAGACCATGCCCATCACCATCTACGGCATCAAGAACTGCGACACGATGAAGAAGGCGCGCGCGTTCCTCGACAAGCGCGGCGTCGCCTACGACTTCCATGACTACAAGACCGCCGGCATCGAAAAGGCCAAGCTCGAAGGCTGGGTGAAGAAAGCCGGCTGGGAGACCTTGCTGAACACAGCCGGCACGACGTTCCGCAAGCTGCCGGATGCCGACAAGACGAACCTCACCGAGGCGAAGGCGATCAAGCTGATGCTGGCGCAGCCCTCGATGATCAAACGCCCGGTGCTGGAGCTGGGCGGCGGCAAGCTGCTGGTCGGATTCAACCCCGAGCAGTATGAGGCCGTGGGCTAGTGTCTCCATTCGTCTTGCTCGGGCTTGTCCCGGGCATCCACGACTTGCTTTGCTGTGTCAGAGGCGTGGATGGCCGGGACAAGCCCGGCCATGACGCGTTAAGTTAAGACCGCCTCCCCAACCTGTTCGAACGAGTCACATCATGGAAATTTCTCTCTCCGGCCGCTCCGCCATCATCACCGGCGGCTCGAAAGGCATCGGCTTCGGCATCGCGACGCGCTTTGCGACCTCGGGCGCTGACGTCGCCATCGTGGCGCGCACGCAGGCTTCGCTGGACGAAGCCGTGAATGCGCTCAAGTCCAGGACCAACAGCAAGGTCATCGGCGTCGCGGCCGACGTCTCCTCGGCGGATGGCGTCAAGAAGGCCTATGACGGCGCGATGGCGGCGTTCGGCAAGGTCGACATCATCGTCAACAATGCCGGCACCTCGCAGACCGGCCCCTTCGAGAACCTGACCGACGAGATCATGCAGAAAGATCTCGACCTCAAGTTCTTCGCCGCGATCCGCCTGTCACGTCTGGTCTGGCCGCAGATGAAAGAGCGCAAGTGGGGGCGGATCATCAACATTCTCAACATCGGCGCGAAGGCACCGGGCGCGGGCTCGGCGCCGACCTCGATCTCGCGCGCCGCCGGCATGGCCTTCACCAAGGCGCTGGCCGGCGAAGGCGCGCCGCTGGGCATCCTGGTCAATGCGCTTCTGGTTGGACTGATCCAGGCGGATCAGCACGTCCAGAAGGCGAAGAAGCAGGGCAAACCTCTGGAGCAATACATGGCCGAACTCTCCAAGGCGGTGCCGCTCGGCCGCTTCGGCACGCCCGAGGAATTCGCCAACATGGCCTGCCTGCTCGCCTCCGACGCCGGCTCCTACATCACGGGGACGGCGATCAACATCGACGGCGGCCGCTCGCCGGTGGTGTGATCTCGTGCCAGAGCGCAGTCTTCTCCCCTCCCATGGGCGAGGGTCGGCGTGAGGGGCGCATCCATCGATCTTCCGTAACCCCTCACCCGGATCGCTGCGCGATCCGACCTCTCCCAAGGGAGAGGTGAAGAAAGCAACGCGTGCCTTCCGCTCCCCCGCCCGCCATGCCATCCTTCACGCCGAATAAAGCCAGCCTTCGTCACAGGCTGCCGCGATGGGGAGGCGACATGGCCACGGCGACGATTAGCGCGAAGGAATATCCGCACCATCGCCCCTGGTACACGGTGCTCTACATCCAGGTGCTGATCGCGATCGTGATCGGCATCGCGGTCGGGCATTTCTATCCGGATCTCGGCAAGGCGCTCAAACCGCTCGGCGACGGCTTCATCGCGCTGATCAAGATGATGATCGCGCCGGTGATCTTCTGCACCGTGGTGCACGGCATCGCCAGCATGGGCGACCTGAAGAAACTCGGCCGGGTCGGCGTCAAGACGCTGGTTTATTTCGAGGTGGTCTCGACCATCGCGCTCGGCGTCGGCCTGCTGGTCGGCGAGGTCGTCAAGCCGGGCGCCGGCTTCAACATCGATCCGTCCACGCTCGACGCGAAGGCGGTCGCCACCTATGTGACGCGCGCCAAGGACGAAAGCTTCGTCCAGCACCTGATGGGCATCATCCCGGACACCTTCATCAGCGCGTTCGTGAAGGGCGACCTGTTGCAGGTGTTGCTGGTCGCTATCCTCACCGGCTTCGCGTCTGACGCGGCTCGGCGAGGTCGGCGAGCGCATCACGCACGCGATCGACAATGTCGCGAAGGTGTTCTTCACCATCATCGGATTGATCGTGCGCGTCGCGCCGATCGGCGCATTCGGCGCGATGGCGTTCACGGTCGGCGCGTTCGGCGTCGGCTCGCTTTGGAAGCTGATCGAGCTGATCATCGTGTTCTATGCGACCAGCGCCATCTTCGTCGTGTTCGTGCTCGGCGCCATCGCCTGGGCGTCCGGCTTCTCGATCCTGCGCTTCATCGCCTACATCAAGGACGAGCTGCTGATCGTGGTCGGCACCTCGTCGTCCGAGACCGTGCTGCCGCAGATGATCCAGAAGATGCAGCGGCTCGGCGCGTCGAAATCCGTGGTCGGCCTCGTCATCCCGACCGGCTATTCGTTCAATCTCGACGGCACCAACATCTACATGACGCTCGCCACGCTGTTCCTCGCGCAGGCAACCAACACGAATCTTACCATCGGCCAGGAACTGACCATCCTGGCGATCGCGATGGTCACCTCGAAAGGCGCATCCGGCGTCACCGGCGCGGGCTTCGTCACGCTGGCGGCCACGCTCGCGATCGTGCCGGACATTCCGATCCAGTCGCTCGCCATTCTGGTCGGCATCGACAAGTTCATGAGCGAGTGCCGCGCGCTGACCAACCTGGTCGGCAACGGCGTCGCCTGCGTGGTGATCAGCCGTTCCGAGGGCGAACTCGATGCCGAGAAGCTGCATCAGGTGATGGCGCATCCCGTCGACATCGGCGAGGAAATGGAAGTGAAGGCGGCCGCCTGAGGTTTCGGCCGCGACCTCGGTCTCCGCGCGACGGGCCGCGGGCGCGAGGTTCGCCCAGGACGATCGCCAGCAGTGCTGACGTATCCACCACGATCGTTTGGCAAGGTGCTCGCCCTTGCCATGCCGGCCTTGCGCGCAGCTTCAAGCGCGGCGCATCAACGGCACGGGCTGTACTGCAGAATGGCCGCAGCGCGTGAAGAAACATCTCCGCCGATCCATGCAAACCGCAAGATCGGTCGAGCAGGGTATCGCCACCCGCGGCTAACTGGAGCTGCCACGGAAGACGGAAACGATGAAGGCGCTTCAAAACCACCATGCCCGGAGGCAGCGGGTGCTGGATCACATCGACCGGCGGTCAGGGAGCTTTTTTTGCCGCTGAAATAGCACGCCGTCACGGCAGTCCCCTCCCCTTGCGCGCCGCCAATTCATGTTAGATACTGAACCATATGGTTCAGTCTCTAACAACTCATCTCGATGCCTCGTTCGCCGCGCTCTCGGACGCCACCCGGCGCGGCGTTCTCGAGCAGCTCGGGCGTGCGGACGCGTCGATCACCGAGCTTGCCGACAAATTCCACATGACCCTCACGGGCATGAAGAAGCACGTCGGCGTGCTGGAGCAGGCCGGGCTCGTCACCACGCAGAAACTCGGGCGCGTGCGGACCTGCAAGCTCGGGGCGCGCGCGCTCGCGCAGGAGGCCGCATGGATCGAGCGGCACCGGGCGCTCTGGGCCTCACGCTTCGAGGCATTAGACAGCATCGTCGAGGAACTCAAACAGAAGGAAAAAACCGATGGCCGCAAAAGAAAAGGATGACCCCTCCTCCGGGCGGAACGGCACGACCGTGGTGCGGGCGTCCGAACGCGAGCTCGTCGTGACGCGTACCTTTAATGGCCCGGCGCGCCTCGTGTTCGAGGCGTGGACCACGCCCGATCTGTTCAAACGCTGGTGGGTGCCGAAGTCGTCCGGCCTGACCATGCTCTCCTGCGAGATGGATATCCGGACCGGCGGCACCTATCGCCTGGTGTTCCGCCACCCGGCCGCCGAACAGCCCATGACGTTTTTCGGCCGATACCTTGAAGTCACACCGCCTTCGCGCATGGTCTGGACAAATGACGAAGGCGACGAAGGCGGGGCCGTCACCACGGTGACGTTCGAGGAGAGAGGCAGTCAGACGCTGGTCGTTCTGCGCGACCTCTATCCCTCGAAGGCCGCGCTCGACGAAGCGATCGCCTCCGGCAGCACGAGCGGGTTTGAGGAGCAATTCGCGCAGCTGGATGCGATGCTCGGTGAGTTAAGTAGGAGTGAGGAAGGAGGGGCGTAAAATCACACCGGACCGAGAAGCAGCTATTGAAGGCAAGGGTCATCGGCAGATCGACCTATTGTAGAAAGGTTTTAATCTTTCGAACATCCGTGAGCTCACAAGCGTCCACAATCTTCAACATGTACTGATATGAGTGCCGAGCAGAATCCGGACAAGCAACCCCTTGAACTTTGGAAACGAGGTCGCTGCTTCGTTCTGCGTAGATTTTTCTGACAACTTCCACAACGATATCAAGGATCACCAAGCAAAGCGAAAGCGACATCGCGCGATAGCGAACAGACGCCATCACCACCGACGTCGTTCCTTCCTCGACGTTGAAAAATTGACCGTGAATGGCATGTCCCCAATGAGCAAACTGCGACAGAAAACCGTAGAGTTGGCCGGCAGAATTGTACGTACCCTTTAGCGAAGAGATGCAGTTTTGAGCTTTAAGCTCGAAGACTTCATCACCATCAAGATAGAACGCGGTATGCGCCCACGCCGCCATCTCCAAGGTCAAACGCAGCAGCGGGAGAACTTCAAGCAGGAGCCCCCAATTCGACATCATTCTTGCGGTATTGATGACGTCCGGTAGCCGGTACAAAGTAAGTTCGGCTCCAAGCACACCTAACGGAAGATCCCCTTGAGTGTGCAGCTTCTTAAGCTCCTCCCTTAAGACTTTGGCGGCGTGGCGCAGATAGTCACTTACAGTGTCGCCGAGCTTGGGTTCTTCGGCCTCGTAAAGCTCGGCATCGACGTACCGCTTAAGCGTATAGTCAATTGAATTGAGCTGGAGCAGGTAAGAGAGCATAGCTGCAAGCACGCGCCTTTTAAACTCAGCAGGGCTCCTGCGCTCCATACCGACCGGCAGTCGACGCTTTTGACCAATGACAAAGTCTAGTTCGAATTCAGATTCAATCTGGAAATGATCCGTCCAATCCTTTCTTGTCGATCTCATTGGTCTCTATCTCGCGGCTTGGAGATGGCTCACTCCCACTCGATCGTTCCCGGCGGCTTGCTGGTCACGTCGTACACCACGCGGTTGACGCCCTTCACTTCGTTGATGATGCGCGTTGCGACGTGGCCGATGAATTTCATCTCGAAGGGATAGAAGTCGGCGGTCATGCCGTCGGTCGAGGTGACGGCGCGCAGGCCGACGACGAAGTCATAGGTGCGGCCGTCGCCCATCACGCCAACGGTCTTCACCGGCAGGATCACGGCGAAGGCCTGCCAGATGTCGTCGTACAGACCGGCGCGGCGGATTTCCTCGATGTAGATCGCGTCGGCAAGGCGCAGGATCTCGAGCTTCTCGGCGGTGATCTCGCCGGGGCAGCGGATCGCAAGGCCGGGGCCGGGAAACGGATGACGGCCGACGAATTTTTCCGGCAACCCCAGCTCGCGGCCGAGCACGCGCACCTCGTCCTTGAACAGTTCGCGCAACGGCTCGACCAGTTTCATGTTCATGCGCTCGGGCAGGCCGCCGACATTGTGGTGCGACTTGATCGTGACCGAAGGCCCGCCGGTGAACGACACGCTCTCGATCACGTCCGGGTAGAGCGTGCCCTGCGCGAGGAAATCAGCGCCGCCGATTTTCTTCGCCTCGGCCTCGAAAACCTCGATGAACAGACGTCCGATGGTCTTGCGTTTCACCTCCGGATCGCTGACGCCTTCGAGCGCGCCGAGGAACAGCTTGTCGGCCTGCACATGCACCAGCGGGATGTTGTAGTGGTCGCGGAAGAGCGTCACGACCTGCTCGCCCTCGCCGAGCCGCATCAGCCCGTGATCGACGAACACGCAGGTGAGCTGCTCGCCGATCGCCTCATGGATCAGCACGGCCGCGACCGATGAATCGACGCCGCCCGAGAGCCCGCAGATCACCCGGCCCTTGCCGACCTGGGTACGGATGCGGTCGATCGCCTCGTCCTTGAAGGCGCGCATGGTCCAGTCGCCCCGGGCGCCTGAAATCTTGCGCACGAAGTTGCGCAGCAGCGCGGCGCCGCTCGGCGTGTGCATCACCTCGGGGTGAAACATCAGGCCGTAGTATTTTCGCTTCTCGTCCTGGATGACGGCGAAGGGCGCGTTGGGCGAGACGCCCGCCACCTGAAAGCCCGGCGGCATTTTGGTGATGCGATCGCCGTGGCTCATCCACACCGGATAGTGTTCGCCGGCGCGCCAAACGCCGTCGAACAGGTGGCTCTCGCTCTTCACCTCGACCTCGGCGCGGCCGAATTCGCGGTGATGCCCGCCCTCGACCGTGCCGCCGAGCTGGTCGGCCATGGTCATCTGGCCGTAGCAGATGCCGAGCACCGGCACGCCGGACTCGAAGATCGCCTGCGGCGCGCGCGGCGAGCCGGTTTCGTGAACCGACTCCGGCCCACCCGACAGGATGACGCCGCGCGGCTTCATGTCGGCAAAGGCTTGCGCCGCTTTATTGAAGGGGACGATCTCGCAATAGACCCCCTCCTCGCGCACCCGTCGCGCGATGAGCTGGGTGACCTGCGAGCCGAAATCGACGATCAGAATCTTGTCGTGCTGCATTGCAAGCAGGTAGCGGATGGACGGGCGGCTCGCAATGGCGGCAGAACGCGGTCAACAGGCGCTTTCTACCCAGTTTTCCGCTCATTCCCGCGCAAGCGGGAATCCAGGGCCACGAACTGGGTCCCCGCTTTCGCGGGGACGAGCGGAGAAGCTACTGTTTGCGCAGCACGCTGACGAAAAACCCGTCCGTTCCGGTGCGGCGCGGCGTCATCAGCAGGCCCTCCTCCGACATCAGCACCGCGCGGCGGAACAGGAAGGCGCGTTCGCCGAGCGCATTCGTCACATCGGCCGGAGGCTGGATCTCGAAGCCGGAATGGCGCGCGAGGAATTGCTTGATCTGCGCGCCGTTCTCCTCGTCCAGCACCGAGCAGGTCACATAGGCGATGCGCCCGCCCGGCTTGACCAGCGGCGCGGCGCGATCGAGCGCCTCGGCCTGATCCTTGAGCCGCTCCGCGAGCGCGCCGGGGCGCACGCGCCACTTGGCATCCGGGTTGCGCCGCCACGCGCCGGTGCCGGTGCAGGGCGCGTCGATCAATACCAGGTCGGCATGGCCTTTGAGACCGGCGAGCGCGTCCTTCTCGCCACGCTGCGTATGGATCTGCACGTTATGCGCGCCCGAGCGCTCCAGCCGCTCGTGGATCGGCGCGAGGCGGCGCTTGTCGGTGTCGGTCGCGTGGATCTGGCCCTTGTTCTCCATCGCGGCGGCGAGCGCGAGCGTCTTGCCGCCCGCGCCGGCGCAAAGGTCGATCACCTGCTCGCCCGGCTTCGCGGCGGCAAGCAGCGCGGCGAGCTGCGAGCCCTCATCCTGGATTTCGATCTGGCCCTTGATGAAGGTGGGGTCGGCATGGATCGCCGGGCTTTTGGAATCCGCGCCGACCTCGACGCGCAGGCCCCACGGCGACCAGCGCGCCGGCTGCGCGTTCAGTTCGGCCAGTTCTTCGGCCGCCTCCTCGCGCGTGCCTTTCAGCATGTTGACGCGCAGGTCGAGTGGCGCGCGCGAGGACAGTGCCGCGCCCTCCTCCGCCCGCTCGTCGCCGAAGGTGGCCGCGAGCTTCTCGTCGAGCCAGTCCGGATAGTCGCCGAGCACATGCGGCGGCGCGCCGTCGAGGTTTTTCGCGCGAAGGCGCGCGTGCTCGTCATCCGACAGCGGCTCGGGCGCGAAGCGCGCGCCATTGGCGAGCGCCGCAATCGCCTCGACGTCGAGCCCACGCTCGCGCGCGAACATGCCGAGCAGCACCGCGCGCGGCGTATCCGCGCCCATGATGAAGGCGGCGGACGACTTGCGGCGCAGCGCGTCGTACACGAGTCCTGCAATTGCCGCGCGATCGCCCGAGCCGGCGAAGCGATGCGACAGGCCCCAGTCCTTGAGCCCCTGCGCGGCCGGGCGGCGGCGCGCCTCGATGTCGGCGAACGCCTCTATGGCGGCGGAAAGCCGTGCGGATGGCGTCATACGGTCTTTCTGCGCATGATCTGATCTGAAAACCGCTGGACACTTTTCGGCATCATGCGATGCCGAGCAGAATGCGCACCGCGAAGATGATCCACATCAGCAGCAGAATGAACACGCCGAACGCGAAGGCCCTGAAGCGATTGGGCACGTAGTTCGACGTGGTGTGGATATAGGCGTGCACGAGGCGCGAGAGCACGAAGATCCACGCCATCACGACGAAGATGAGGTCCGCGTGCTTCGTGATCCACGCGAGGATCACCAGCACATAAAACAGCAGCGGAATCTGGAACTGGTTGTCGTAGCAGTTGCTCGCCTGCGTGGCGCGCGCCGGCCACGCGGGCTGTCCGAGCGCGATGTCGCGCATCTTGGTTTCGCCGCGCCGTACGCTGGCGGTGCGCGTCGTCCCCATCCAGAACAGCAGACCGAAGGTGAGCGCGACCTGCACGAAGACCGGCAGCAGAACCATCTGGATCGTCATGATCTACTCCGCGATCCGCACGAGCTGCTTGCCGAAGTTCTTGCCCTTGAGCAGGCCCATGAACGCTTGCGGCGCGTTCTCAAGCCCTTCGGCAATGTCCTCGCGATACTTGATGCGGCCTTCCTTGATCCACTGCGCGACATCACGCTGGAAATCGCCGTGCCTTGCCGCGAAGTCGGTGACGATGAAGCCGCGGATGGTGAGGCGCTTGGTCAGGATCGCGCGGAAGATTTGCGAGGTCTTGTATTTCATGTCGGGCGATTCTGTCGCGCTGTATTGCGCGATCAGGCCGCACACCGGAATGCGCGCAAATGTGTTGAGCAGCGGAAACACCGCATCCCACACAGGGCCGCTGACATTCTCGAAATAGACATCGATGCCCTTGGGGCACGCGGCCTTCAGTTTTTCCGCCATGTCGGGCGCGCGGTGATCGATGCAATCATCGAAGCCGAGTTCGTCCTTCACGTATTTACACTTGTCCGGCCCGCCCGCGATGCCGATGGCGCGTGCGCCTTTGACCTTCGCGACCTGCCCGACCACCGAGCCGACCGCGCCGGACGCGGCCGACACCACCACGGTCTCGCCGGCCTTCGGCTGGCCTATTTCCAGGAGCCCCGCGTAGGCGGTCATGCCCGGCATCCCAAGCACGCCGAGCGCGGTCGAGACCGGCGCGAGCGCGGGATCGAGTTTGCGCAGGCCCGACCCGTCCGAGAGCATGTGCGTCTGCCAGCCGGCGCGGCTGAGCACGATGTCGCCCGTCTTGTATCTCTCATTGTTGGAGGCGGCGACTTCGCTGACGGTGCCGGCCTCCATCACCTCATCGATGCCCACGGGCTTCGCGTAGGACGGCGCGTCGCTCATACGCCCGCGCATGTAGGGGTCCAGCGAGAGCCATTTGGTCTTCAGGAGCAACTGCCCCGACCCCGGTTGCGGCACCGGAAAGTCCTCAAGCCGGAAGTCGGACGGCTTCGGCTCGCCGACCGGGCGGGACGCAAGCACAATGCGGCGGGCGATGTCGGGCATGGGGAGACTCCTTCGCGCGCTGGTCTAGCCCGCGCACTCCCTGAACGCCAGCCGATCGCAAATCAGCCATGCGCGCGCCGAGCGATGCATCGCGCGAAGTGTCTGATAGCGTGCGCTCGCATCCAACAAGGGGTTCCTCGAATGCGTTTATCCGCCTGCCTCGCCGCACTGGCCATTGTCGCGGCGACCGCCCTGCCCGCCACCGCCAAGATCGAAAAATTCGTCGGTGTGCGGACCGAGATGGTCAAGGCCGACGGCGCCGATATCTACGTGCGCGTCGGCGGCAAGGGACCGGCGGTCGTGATGCTGCACGGCTTCGGCGACACCGGCGACATGTGGGCGCCGCTCGCGAACATCCTGATCAAGGACCACACCGTGATCGTGCCGGACCTGCGCGGCATGGGGCTCTCGTCGTATCCGAACGCCGGCTACGACAAGAAGACGCAAGGCCAGGATATCGCGGCCGTCATGGACAAGCTCGGCGTGAAGACTGCCGACCTGGTGACCCACGACATCGGCAACATGGTCGGCTATGCGCTGGCCGCGCAATTTCCCGACCGCATCACCAAATGGGCGATCATCGATGCGCCGCTGCCCGGCATCGGGCCGTGGGACGAAATCCTGAAGAGCCCGCTGCTGTGGCATTTCAATTTCCGCGGGCCGGACGTCGACCGCCTCGTGAAAGGACGCGAGCGCATCTATCTCGACCGCTTCTGGAACGAACTCTCCGCCAACCCGAAGGCCATCGACGAGGCGACACGGCAGCATTACGCGAAGCTTTATGCACGCCCCGGCGCGATGCATTCGGCGTTCAACCAGTTCGCGACGTTCAACACCAAGGACCGCGCCGACAATCTCGAATTCCAGAAGAAGAAGCTCCCCATGCCGATCCTGGCGCTCGGCGCGGAGAAATCCTTCGGCGACCAGCAGGCCGTCGTCATGCGCGAGGTCGGCACCAACGTGGAAGGCGGGATCATCACCAACTCCGGCCACTGGATCATGGAAGAGCAGCCCGCGCAGACGGTGGAGAAGGTGAAGGCGTTTCTGGACAAGAAGTAGGACCGCGATGGCCGACATCCTCAATCACCGGAGCATCGGCGTCGATCTCGCGCTTGCCGCCGCGACCGCCGCACTCGAAGCGGCGCGCAGCCGCGGCTATCCGCGCATCGGCGTCGCGGTCACCAACCGCGGCGGCCAGCTGATGGTGCTGTTGCGCAGCGACGAAGCCGGACCGCATCTGCTCGATAGCGCGCGGCGCAAGGCCTACACGGCGGCGAGCATGAACGCGCGCACCAGCAAGGCCTCGAAGGCGGTGGACGAACGCAGCGGCGAGCCCGACCCGCATCTCGTTTATCTCGACGAGGTGCTGCTGGTCGGCGGCGGCGTGCCGATCCACGCCAGCGGCGAACTCATCGGCGCGATCGGTGTCGCCGGAGCGCCCGGCAGCATTCACGATGAGGAATGCGCCGACGCCGGCATCGCGAAGATCGTCGCGCGTTTGGGCTAGCGCGCCGGCCGTTCCCCATCCGCCTCGGTTGAAAAGCTGTGCGATCCCAGCGTGTTCCTTTAGCGGAACTCGAAACCTGATAAGTTCCCGAGGGAGTCGATTCGCCTCGGGAGGGCATCAGTGGACAACATGCGAAAATATGCGGCCGAGTTGATCGGCACATTCTGGCTTACCTTTGCGGGCTGCGGCTCTGCGGTGATCGCGGCTGGGTTTCCGCAGGTCGGAATCGGCCTCCTCGGCGTGTCACTCGCATTTGGCCTGACCGTCGTCACGATGGCGTTTGCGATCGGGCACGTGTCGGGCTGTCATCTCAATCCAGCCGTCACCTGCGGCCTTGCGGCGGGCGGCCGGTTTCCGGCAGGGCAGATCGTGCCGTATGTCATCGCGCAAGTGATCGGCGGGATTGTCGCGGCCGCGGTGCTCTACATGATCGCGAGCGGCGCGCCCGGCTTCGACGTCGCGAAGGGCTTCGCCTCCAACGGCTACGCGGATCACTCGCCCGGCAAATACGGACTCGGTGCCGCCTTCCTGTGCGAGTTCGTCATGACGGCGATGTTCCTGTTCATCATTATGGGCTCAACCCACGGCAAGGCGCCGGCCGGGTTCGCGCCGCTCGCGATCGGACTCGGACTGACGCTCATTCATCTCGTATCGATTCCGGTCACCAACACGTCGGTGAATCCGGCACGCAGCACCGGCCCGGCGCTCTTCGTCGGGGACTGGGCGATCAGCCAGCTCTGGCTGTTCTGGGTCGCACCGATCGCAGGCGGCATCGTCGGCGCGATCGTCTATCGCTGGCTGAGCGAAGAGCCGTCGGCGCCGGTCGTCGGCAACACCTAGCCGCTACACCCGGCTCGGATAGTTCGGGCTTTCGCGCGTGATGGTCACGTCGTGGACGTGGCTTTCGCGCAGGCCCGCCGACGAGATGCGCACGAACTGCGCCTTGTCGTGCAGATCGGGCAGGTCCTTGGCGCCGACATAGCCCATCGCGGCGCGCAGGCCGCCGGCGAGCTGGTGCAGCACGTTGGCGACAGGCCCCTTGTAGGGCACCTGCCCCTCGATTCCCTCGGGAACGAGCTTGAGCGAGTCCTTGATGTCCTGCTGGAAATAGCGGTCGGCCGAGCCGCGCGCCATCGCGCCGACCGAGCCCATGCCGCGATAGGCCTTGTAGGAGCGGCCCTGCCAGAGGAACGACTCGCCGGGCGTCTCGTCGGTGCCGGCGAAGAGCGAGCCGACCATCGCGCAGTCCGCGCCCGCTGCGAGCGCCTTGGCGAGATCGCCCGAATACTTGATGCCGCCGTCGGCGATCACCGGGGTGTTGGACTTGCGCGCTTCCTCGACCGAATCCATCACCGCGGTCATCTGCGGCACGCCGACGCCCGCGACGATGCGGGTGGTGCAGATCGAGCCCGGCCCGATGCCGACCTTGATGCAATCAGCGCCCGCGCCGATCAGCGCCTTGGCGCCCTCGCCGGTCGCGACGTTCCCGGCGACGACCTGCACCTTGTTGGACAGGCGCTTGATGCGGTTGACCGCGTCGAGCACGTGGCGCGAGTGCCCGTGCGCGGTGTCGACCACGACCAGATCGACGCCGGCTGCGATCAGCGCCTCGGTGCGGGAAAAGCCCTTGTCGCCGACCGTGGTGGCGGCGGCGACGCGCAGCCGCCCCTGCTCGTCCTTGCAGGCGTTCGGGTTCGCGACCGCCTTCTCGATGTCCTTCACGGTCACGAGGCCGACGCAGCGGTAGTTCTCGTCCACCACCAGCAGCTTTTCGATGCGATGCTGGTGCAGCAGGCGCTTCGCCTCCTCCTGCGTCACCCCCTCGCGCACCGTGATCAGATCGTCCTTGGTCATCAGCTCCGACACCGGCTGCTCCGGATCGGTCGCAAAACGCACGTCGCGATTGGTCAGGATGCCGACCAGCTTGCCAGCGCGGCCGTTGCCGCCGCCCTCCACCACCGGAATGCCGGATATGCCGTTCGCCTTCATCAGGTCGAGCGCCTCGACCAGCTTGGCGCGCGGTCCGATGGTGAGCGGGTTCACCACCATGCCGGACTCGAACCGCTTGACCCGCCGCACCTGCTCGGCCTGAACCTCGGGCTCCATGTTGCGATGGATCACGCCGATGCCGCCGAACTGCGCCATGGCGATCGCCATCTGCGCCTCGGTCACGGTGTCCATCGCGGAGGCGATGATCGGCACGTTGAGCGGGATGTCGCGGGTGATGCGGCTGCGGATATCGACCTCGGACGGCAGAAACTCGGACAGGCCGGGCTTGAGCAGCACGTCGTCGAAGGTGAGCGCGAGTTCGGGGCCGCCGTTCGGCTTTGCCATTTGCCAACTCTCCTCGCCCGCCGGGGAATGCGCAATCGTCCGGCTCGGTTAGCCGGGGGCTGCGAATCTGGACGCCCCTGTGCGGAGTTGGCGAGGGCGGATAGCACGCAAGCACGGCTGTGAACAGTCTTTGTGGCGAATTTCCCCCATTGCGACAGATGGATGAACCTCGCCCGGCCCGGGAACGACAAATCCGCACGCAGGGGCCGATTTTGGCCCTCTCTCTCATGGAGCCCCCATGCGTGGTCGGCCTTTCGATTTTCGTATTTGCTTGCTGGTTGGTTTGACGATTGCCCTGCCCGTTCCCGCGTCTGCCTCGCAGGCCGCCTTCGAGAAGGCCTGGGCGACCTGCGGCGACATGCAGGCGGCCGCATCCACGCGGATCGCGTCGTGCGATGCGATCATCGCGTCGACCCAGTTCAAGGGCGGCCAACGCGCGCAGGCCCTGACCAACCGCGGCATCCTCCGCGCGCTGCAGAAGAATTTCGCCGGCGCGATTGCGGATTTCGACGCAGCGCTGCGCGAAACCCCTGACAACGCCAGGCTTTATTACCTGCGCGGGCTTACCTGGGATCAGACCAACGACGCCGACAAGGCGCGCGCCGATCTCGACACGGCGCTGTCGCTCTCACCGAACAACCTGCTCATCTATCGCGCGCGCGGTATCAACGCGACGACGCGCAAGGACTTCAAGCAAGCGATCGCCGACCTTACGACCGCGATCAGCCTCTCCAAAGAACCGAAGCGCGAAATCGCCCTCCGTGGGATTGCCTACGAGGAGGACGGCCAGCGCGCGGCGGCGATTGCGGACTTCCAGAAGGCGCTCGAGATCGATCCGGACGATCAGCCCCTGCGCAAGCACCTCGCCACGCTCGGCGGCGCGACACCGAAGGCCGCCGCGTTGCCGCCCGGCAAATGCAGCGGCGAGAAGGTCTCGAACGAGGAGCGACTTGCCGGATGCACCGCGGTGATCGACAGCGGCAAGGTGACCGGCTTTGCGCTCAAGGCCGCGTACTGCAATCGCGGCTACGCGCTGACCGAGTTGAAGCAATACGATCGCGTGATCGCCGACGCCGAAGCCGCGATGAAAATCGACGACAAGGACCCCTGCCCGTATCTCAATCGCGGCCGCGCTTACTACTTCAAACAGGATCTCGACAGCGCGATTGCCGACTACACGCAGGCCATCAAGCTCGATCCGACGTATCACGAGGCCTTCGCCAATCGCGGCGCGGCGCTTCATCTGCGCCGGGAGTTCGCCAGGGCCGTGCCGGATTACGACGCCGCGATCGCGCTGCGGCCCGACATCGCCGACTACTTCGTCGATCGCGCGAACACACTGCACTACATGAAGGAATTCGACCGCGCCGCCGCGGACCTGACCCGCGCGATGGCGATCAACGGTCCGCAGCCAGAACTGTTGCAACGGCGCGGCGACTACTACCTGGCAAGCGGCGCGATCGATAACGCCATCGACGACTACACCAAGGCCATCAAGCTCGCCCCGACCGAGCAACGCTTCCTGCACGCCCGCGCCGCCGCCTACGACGCCAAGAACGATACCGCGCATGCGCAGGCGGATCGCGATGCCGCCAAGGAGGTCGAACGCAAGAATTTCCAGACGAAGTTCCTGCGGCCGATCACGGACAAGGCAGCGAGAATGGAGAAACAGTGATGCGGGCCCATCCCATCCTGCTGGGCGCGGCGCTATTGCTCCTTGCCGCACAGATCTCACGCGCCGACGACACGCCCGAATGGGCGACTTGCATCTCGGCGGCGAACACCGGCGAGCAGCGCCTGCCCGCCTGCACGGCGGTAATCGAAGGCAAGACGCAAACCGGGAGCAAGCTTGCCGCTGCCTATTGCATCCGCGGCAATGACCGTACCGAAAAGGGCGAGCTCGACGCCGCGCTCGCAGACCTCAACACCGCGATCGAGATCGAGCCCACCTACGCGTGCTCGTACAATAATCGCGGCCGGGTGTATGGCTTCAAGCACGACTACGACCGCGCCATCGCGGACTATGACGCCGCAATCAAGCTTGACCCCAAAATGGCGATCGCGTGGAACAACCGCGCCGATGCGCTCTTCCACAAGGGCGAAGTCGATCGCGCGATCACCGATCTCGACGAAGCCATACGCATTTCGCCGAACTACCCGCGCGCCTACGCCAACCGCGGCTTCATGTTTTACCGCAAGCGCGACTATGCCCGCGCAATCGAAGACTACAGCGCGAAGATCCGTATCGCGCCGGACGTGCTCGCCTATATCGACCGTGGCAACGCCTATCGCGACAGCGATCAACTCGACCGTGCCGCCGCCGACTACGCCGCGGTGATCAAGCTTGCGCCAACCGACGCGCGCGGCTGGCGCAACCGCGGCTTGATCCGCCTGTTCAAGGGCGATCACAAGGGCGGCGTCGCGGATTACAACAAGGCAATCGAATATGATCCGGCCGACGCCGATTCGTGGAACAACCGCGGTCAGGCGAAGATGCGGCTGGGCGACAAAAAAGGCGCGATTGCGGACTTCAGGAAGGCGCTGGAGTTGCAGCCCGACCTGCAAAACGCGATGGCCGCGCTGAAGCAGCTCGGAGCCGCGGAGTAGCGCCGATCTCGTCCCGGCCGCACCGATACGAGCGGGCCGCCTACCGCCAGCCGGGCGGGACCCCGTGCCGCTCGATTGCCTCCACCACCTCGCGATGCCGGCGGTCCTCGCGCTTCATGTGCACCGCCACGACGCCGTGGAGCGAGGGCACCAGGAACAGCACGGGGAAAAACCAGCCGAAAACGAGGCAGAATACGACCAGGACGACGCTGAACAGCGCCGAGAAACGGCTGCCCGTTGAGCAGCAAGCCGAGCGGCGGCAGCAAGAAAGCCAGAATGTAGATCATCCGTCCCTCCGTGCCTCGCCAGCACAGCGATCCGAGGCGGCAATTTATCTAGGAACGCATGCGCGTTCCGCAATGTTCTTGTTTGAAGAACCGCGCTAGAAGTCCCCTCCCCGGACCCCGCATGGATCGCGACCGCCTCGTTCCCCTCATCATCGCCGTCGCCCTGTTCATGGAAAACATGGACGCGACGGTCATTGCGACGTCGCTACCGGCGATCGCGGCCGATATCGGCGCGAACCCGCTGGCGCTCAAGCTCGCCATCACCTCGTATCTGCTCTCGCTCGCGGTCTTCATCCCGGCGAGCGGCTGGACCGCCGACCGGTTCGGCGCACGCTCCGTGTTCCGCGCTGCCATCGCGGTCTTCGTTGCGGGCTCGATCGGCTGCGCGCTTGCGTCGTCGCTCACCGGGTTTGTGATCGCGCGCATCGTGCAGGGCATCGGCGGTGCCATGATGACCCCGGTCGGGCGGCTGGTGCTGGTGCGCTCGATCGACAAGCACAAACTTGTCGACGCCATGGCCTGGCTCACCATGCCGGCGCTGGTCGGTCCGATCATGGGTCCGCCGATCGGCGGTTTCATCACGACCTATGCGAGCTGGCACTGGATCTTCCTGATCAACGTGCCCATCGGGGTGATCGGTATTTTTTTGGCGACGCGCTACATCGAGGACGTGCGCGCCGAGTCGCTGGATCGCTTCGATCTCGTCGGCATGCTGCTCGCCGGCGCGGGCGTCGCCGGTCTTGCGTTCGGGCTCTCGGTCGCGGGGCTCGGCTTCGTTCCGCCCACGATGGTCGCCTCCCTCATCGCGACCGGGGCGATTTTCCTCACCGCCTATGCGTACCACGCGCGCCACACGGCCAACCCGGTGCTCGACCTGACGCTGGTGCGCATCCCGACGTTTCGCGCCAATGTGATCGGCGGCTCGCTGTTTCGGCTCGGGATCGGAGCGCTGTCGTTTCTGCTGCCGCTGATGCTGCAGCTCGGTTTCGATTACACGCCGCTCCAATCCGGGCTGGTGACGTTCACTGCAGCGGTCGGTGCGTTCGCCATGAAGGGATTTGCGGCGCGCATCATCCGCCGCTTCGGCTTCAAGCGCATTTTGATCATCAACGGGCTGCTCGCCTCCGCCTTCACGATGGCGTGCGCGCTGTTCACGCCATCGACGCCGTTCTTCGCGATTGTGGCGGTACTGCTGGTCGGCGGCTTCTTCCGTTCGCTGCAATTCACCGCGACCAACACCATTGCCTACGCGGACGTGGATGCGCGGCGCATGAGCAGCGCGACTCCGCTGGTGAGCGTGGCGCAACAGCTGTCCATCGCGGCCGGTGTCGCGGTGGGGGCGTTGTGCGTGGAGCTGGCCCTGCAGGCGCAAGGCGGCGGAACGATCACGGCCGAGGATTTCCGCCCGGCGTTCCTGGTGATCGGCACCATCGCGGCGTCCTCGGCGATCCTGTTCTGGACGCTGCCGGCGGATGCCGGCGCCTCGATGTCGAACCGCGAGCCGATCGCGTCGCCCGATGCCTCGGATCAACGCGTCGGCTGAGCGTTCTTTTCAATGCGCATGATCTTGTCCGAAAACCATTTCCCATTTTCGGGATCATGCGCGGCCGATCAGCCTTCGGCCGGCAATGAGCAGCGGTCGCTCCAGCGCAAAATGGCAGATTACGCCGCCGGCGATCCCGGCAATAAATGCCGTGACGATGTAGAGCGTTGGCGAAATCGCCGGGATGCCGACGATACGGTTCACGGCAAGCAGCCAGACGCGCTGCGCGAACGGATGCGCCAGATAGATCGAGTAGGAGGCATCGCCCAGCATCAGCCACACGCGGCTGGTGCGCATGCGCGCGGCTGGCTCGATCATCAGCGCGCCGGCGACGGCCGCGGCGGCCGGAATGCCATGCGCCACAATGCGTTCGAGCGCAAAGCCGAATCCGTACACGACCCCGACCCAGACAGCGGCCGATGACACGAGAAAAAGGCCCGGCAGCGTGCCGCCACGAAGCAGCAGCGGCGAGAGGATCGCCAGCATCACCCCCGCGAGAAATTCCAGGAGAAGCGGATCGGTATAGGTCTGTGCGACCGCACCCTGCGGACCGAGCAGCAGTCCAAGCACCGCCAGCAGCAGGAAAACGCCCGCGAGCACACCAAAGCGCACGCGTGGCGACGGGATAAACAGGCAGAGGCCGAGCACGAGGTAGAAGAACATCTCGTAGTTCAGCGTCCAGCCCAGCGTGAAAACCGGCGCCACCATGCCAAGGGTCGGGTGAACCGCCGGAACGAACAGGAACGATTTAACGATGTGAACAGCGTTCAGGTTCACAATGTAGAAGGTCTCCGGCGCGATCAGCGCGGTGGCCACATAGGCCGCGGTGAAGATCCAGTAGAGCGGCACGATGCGCACGATACGGGCGAGCCAGAACGCGAGCGCCGAGCGTTCGCGGTGCTCGGTCGTCGTCCACATGATGAAGCCGGAAATGACGAAGAACAGGTCGACGCCGAACGTTCCGAAGTGCGCCGCATAATGGACGAAGGCTGGAATGCCCATCGCGTGCTGGAACACGACCAGCGCGGCGGCGACCGCGCGCAGATATTGGATCGCGACGAAGGTCTCGGCGCGCCGCCGCGGTCCCGCGTAACTGTCAGCCACGCGAGGCCTCTCCGCGAAAACCGGTCGCCAGCAGGTACAACTCGGATGAATCCGCGCGGCTTGCCTGCGGCTTGACGTGGCGCACGGTCGCGTAATCACGCTTCAGGCCGGCAAGCAGCGCGGCATCGGTGCCGCCTTGCAATGCCTTGGCGACGAAGCTGCCGCCCGGCCGCAGAACCTCGCGGGCGAATTCCGCCGCCGCCTCGACCAGCGCCATGATCTTGAGCTGGTCGGTTTTCTTGTGGCCCGTCGCATTCGCCGCCATGTCCGACATCACCATGTCGGCGCCGCCTCCCAGCGCGTCGCGCAGCCGCTGCGGCGCAGACGGATCGAGAAAATCGAGCTGCATGAAATCGACGCCCGCGAGCGGCATCATTTCGAGAATGTCGATCGCAACGATCGCCCTGCTGCCCTGCGCGGCGCCGGTGCGCTTCGCCGCAATCTCGCTCCAGCCGCCGGGCGCGGCGCCGAGATCGACAACGCGCGCGCCTGGCTTGAGCAGCCGGTACTTGTCGTCGATCTCGATCAGCTTGTAGGCGGCCCGCGAGCGCATCCCCTCGCGCTTCGCGCGCGCCACGTAGGGATCGTTGAGCTGGCGTTCGAGCCAGCGCTTCTGCGAGAGGGTGCGGTTCTTTTTAGCCTTCAGCCGCACCTTGAGCGGACGCTCGCTCACGGCGTGTGGCCCTGCCCGTGCGCCCACACATCGTCGGCGCGCATCAATTGCACCAGCATGCCCTCGCGCAGGCCGCGGTCGGCGACGCGCAGCCGCTCGCACGGGAAAACACGGCGGATCGCCTCGAGGATGGCGCATCCGGCGAGCACCAGGTCGGCGCGCTCCGCGCCGATGCATGGGCTTGCCACGCGCTCCTCGTAGCTCATGGCGCGCAACTCATCGAGCACCGTCTGCACCTGCGCGTCGATCATCCAGCAGCCGTCCACCTGACGACGGTCGTAGCGCTTGAGCCGCAAATGCAGCCCCGCAATGGTTGTGACGGTGCCGGAGGTGCCGAGCAGATGCATTTTCGCGAGATCAAGGCCGGCGCAATGAGCATCGGCGAAGCGGCGCACATGCTCCTGCACCTCCGCGGTCATCGCCTCATAGACCGCGGCATCGACGCGCACACCACCGTAGCGCTCGGCGAGCGACACCACGCCCAGCGGCAGCGAGGCCCAGCCGCGGATCTGCGGATTCGGCGGCCCGCCGTTGGCGGGACGATTGCGTCCGAGAAGCACGATCTCCGAAGAGCCACCGCCGATATCGAACAGGATGACGCCTTCGGCATCCGGGTCCATCAGCGGCGTGCAGCCGATGGCGGCGAGCGCGGCCTCGGTCTCGCGGTCGACGATTTCCAGATCGAGGCCCACCTCGCGCTCGACGCGCGTGCGGAACTCGGCGCCGTTCTCGGCCGAACGGCACGCTTCGGTCGCGATCAGGCGCGCGCGCGACACCTGCCGGTTCCGCATCTTGTCGCGGCAGATCGAGAGCGCCTCGATCGCGCGTTCGATGGCCGCCTCGCCGAGCCGGCCGGACGCCGACATCCCCTCGCCGAGACGGATGATGCGCGAGAATGCGTCGATCACGCGAAAGCCATCCCGAGCCGGACGCGCGACCAGCAGGCGGCAATTGTTGGTACCAAGATCGAGGGCCGCGTAGGACGGGCGCAGGCCGTGATGGTTCGCACCGCCGTCCGGGCGCGGATGGCGGGGTGGCCAGCGCCGACCCCACGGTGGCCGCGCTCGCGGCTCCCGTTGTTGCGCGGGGTCGAGGCCGGACGCCGCCCGGGCCTCGTCGTCCATCCAAATTCCGTCCTGCCGCGCCAGCGCTTCTATAAGCTCGACGGCCCCGGCCGTGGTTGTTCACAGATCAGCGAGAACACTAAACAGCCGGGGAACGCGGCGCAATGGTCGCGCGTTCAGGCGATAGCCGAAATGCAACCGTCGGTAAAAACACGCTGACGACGGAAATGAAAGAATCGGCCACAAGAAGGCCTGCCGAGGGGGAAAGCGGCCGCAGCCGGATTCACCCTAAGTGTTCAATAGCGAACAAGAGAACGTGAAAAGCGAATTGCGGGTTGAAGAATTGTAATTCGCTATGGTTGTTTCAGCCGAGCGCCGAAGTAGTTGTAGGCCATTGGGGGTTGTCCAGGCTGCCGCTGCGCCACACTGCAATTTAAACGAAGTGAAAGAGCAACATGAAACAGGCCAAGACAAACGATAAGCATGTGCGCGCGAGACGTGCCGACAATCGCGACGCGGAAGTCGGACGGCGTGTGCGCTCGCGGCGACTGGAGTGCCGCCTGTCGCAGACTGAACTTGCGGACCGGATCGGGGTGACCTTCCAGCAGGTGCAGAAATATGAGAAGGGCGTAAACCGCATCGGCGCGGGGCGCTTGCAACGTATCTCCGAAGCGCTCGAAGTTCCGATCTCGTTCTTCTTCGGCGGCACCGGAGGCGCCCCGGCGCGCGAAGCCGGCACCGCTGCGGAAAGCATTTTCGGCTTCATGCAGACCTCCGGCTCGGTGCGCATCGTCAAGGCGTTCCACAAGATCAAGAGCCGCAAGGCACGGCAGCTTCTGGTCGAGATGGCCGAGGAACTGGCCGACGCGACGGGCGCCTAATCCGCACAAGACTGGTGGGGTGCCGCCAGCAGACGTGGCGGCACAAATTGTTTTCTTTGTTTTTCTCTTGGCATGAACCGGGTGTTTGGACCCGGTTGCTTCCGCGAACCGCAGCGCCGGGCTGCGGATTTCCAGCGCCTTGGTCTCGTGATAATGCTCGCGCGAGCGCGCCCTTCGCGCTGATCGCATGCGAGGTTCCCCATGACCATTCAGGCGCTCGGCTATGTCGGAATCCGCTCCGAAAAGCTTGAAGACTGGAACGGGTATGCGACGCGCTTCCTCGGCATGCAGCTTGTCGACAAGAGCAGCACGACGCTGTCGCTGCGCATGGACGACCGCAAACAGCGCGTGATCGTGAATGCCGGCGCGGACGGCGCGGGCTTTTACGGGTGGGAGGTCGCCGACCGGGCTGCGCTCGATGCGCTGGGCGCCCGCCTCGAACACGCGGGTGTCGCGGTGGTGCGCGGAAGCCGCGCACTGGCTGACGAGCGGCGCGTCAAGGATGTGATCGTATTCGCCGATCCGATCGGCAACCGGCTGGAGGCCTTCCACGGCGCGGAGCTTGCCGCGGAGCCATTCAGGCCAGGGCGCAGCATTTCGGGCTTCCGCACCGGGCCGCTCGGCATGGGCCACGCCGTGCTCACCGTCGAACGGCTCGACGATGTGCTCCCCTTCTACCGCGACGTGCTCGGCTTCGCGCTGAGCGATTACATCCTCAAGCCGTTCAGGGCGTTTTTCCTGCACGTCAATCCGCGCCACCACAGCCTCGCGTTCATCGAGACCGGCACGAATGGACTGCACCACATGATGCTGGAATTGTTCAGCCTCGACGATGTGGGGCAAGCCTACGACATCGCGTTGATCGACCCGGAAAGCATCGGCTCGACGCTTGGCCGCCACACCAACGATCACGTCACGTCGTTCTACTCATGGTCGCCCTCCGGCTTCATGGTCGAGTACGGCTGGGGCGGCCGGCTGGTCGAGCCGGGCAACTGGACGGCCGAAGAGTACACCGTCGGCCCGAGCCTGTGGGGCCACGACCGCGCCTGGCTGCCGGAGGAGAAGCGCGCAGAAGCGCGCGCGATGCGCATGAAACTCGCCGGAGACGGGCTGCGTCATCCGGTGCAAGTGCTCGAGGGAAACCATCGGTTGATGCCCGGCACCTGCCCGTGGTGGGATCAGGTGGCCGAGCGCAAGGCCGGATGAGTTGCGCGGCGTGGGCGCCTGCGCTATTTCGCGTGCGGATCGCGCTTGGCAATTGCGGCGGCGGGCTTTATGCCCCGCTCAGGCCGAGCCGAATTGGGGAATAGTTCAACGGTAGAACTGCGGACTCTGACTCCGTCAATCTAGGTTCGAATCCTAGTTCCCCAGCCAGCCCGTCGATCCCTCGGGTGCCAGAACAGGCTCGTTATCAGCGCGGCGATATGCGGCCCTCGGGCACGATGTTCTCGGTCGTACGGGCCGGGCAATTGATCCCGTCGGCGCCGACGCAGTCCCATCGCGTCACCTTCAACTCCTGCATGTCCACGCCCTGCCGGCTCAGCGGCGCCAAGGCAAGGATGCGCGAGAACGGTCTGAGGTAAATCAGGTCGGGAATCGGGGTGTCCCGATCCGAGCCATCGGCGAGAACAGCGACGAACCTCTTGCCAACCATCGCTGGAACGTCATGTCCGGACACGATCGTCCAGCGCTGCCCTACCCCGTTGAAGCCGATCGAAAAGATGTAAACCGGATCGTGCGATCCCAACTGGCTCGCGAGCGAGTTGGGCACGTGAACCGAGTTCAGCGGGAAAATGAAATCCGAAACCACGAGCCGGTTGGGGCCGACCCCGGTCACGCTCTCGGCGAGATCGTCACGAACCTTCTGCATTGCGGCAAGCGGATCCGAGCCGGTGGCGGCGTAGGCGGAAACCGGATGAGAAGGCTGCCAGAGGTATGTTGCCGTCAGCCGGCCGCACGCGACAATCAGCAAAATGCCGGCAGTCGCGAGTACGGTTCTCGCGGGCCATGCCAACTGGGCCGCCCGCTGCCTCTTGCCGATCGACAGCCAGCCTTCGACGGAGTTCCACCACAATCGTGCTTCCGCCACCAGGCCATAGCCGAGCGATACGAATGCAACCGCCTGCAGTCCGACGACGAGCGGCGCATACATCAATCCCAGCCGATCGAGAGTCGACGAGAACCCGAAGAATGCATGACCGAACATGCTGCCGACCAGATAGGTCGACACCAGAATCGCGCACCGGCGCGAATGCAATGATGCGAAGACAGCGCCTGACACGAGCAACAGCGCCCAGGTCCCGGTCACCACTGCTATTCCGAGCGCGGCGGCAGACAACAGCAGTGATCTACGGATCGCACCACTTGGCGGAGGCGCAAGAAAATACGCGCTGAATGCGCCACAGAGGGTCCAAAGGAGAGCAAGCACCGCAATCGCCGCGCGGCTCTGCTGCAGCCAGAGTCCTCCGTCGTTTAGCGACTCCCATAAATTGATCGCGATATTCGTCGGCCAAAACAGTGGCCACTCCTTCAAATTATGCACGATGTCGTGCCTAAAAATCCGGTCCCATTCCTTAATCGTCAAGCCGGGAGACACACCTTCGGCGAGTTTATCGCCCTGCACCGCAGGCGACCATTGTTGATACTTCGGGTTCGTTGCCGCGGCCAGCACCTGATTGGTATTGCTGGATAGCGAAAAAATTCCATGCCGCTCGTATTGAACCAGCACCCAGGGCGCGAGTGTCAGGCAGAGCACGATCGCGAATGCCGCAAGTGAACGCACGAAGCGAAGTCCCCGGTAGTGGAAACCCACCGCCATAAGCGCCGGAACCGCAAGCAGCGTCAGCGGGCGCGCAAGGTTGCTGAGCCCGGCCAGCAACCCGGCCAGCGCCCACCAGCGCGGGCTCCAGCTCCGCGACATCATCGGAACCAGGGCAGCGAGGAGGAAGAAGGCACCCGCATGCTCGGTGAGCAGGCTATGGGAGAACATGATGTAGTTCGGAAGCACAGCAAGGCTGAGCGCGATCATGAGTGCCGCCGGCCCAGCCAAAAGATGCCGGAAGATTAAATAACCGAAGAGGATCGATCCGCTGTCCAGCGCGGCATTTGCCAGCTTCGCCACGACAAGATCGTTGCCGAAGAACTGCTGGGGAAGCGCCAGCAGCAGCGAGTAGAGAGGGCGCAACGACGTGTGAATGCCCTCGCCGAGCGCGATCTCGGAGGCAACCTGATGCCAGTGCGCGGCGTCGGCGATCGGGCCGCCGAAGATCACCATCTGGTGCGCGATGGTCACGTCGGGAAAGAGGAGCACCGCAAGGACACGCGCAGCCAATGCGACGAAGAAAACAAGAAATGCCTGGGTCTCCGTGGAAAGTCCGCCGCCGCGCCGCTTCGTAATGTCCATCGTCCGCCTGCTAAAAGTCGTCACCGGCTCAAGCACGCGACCGAATCACAAATGTTCGCCTCGCTCGGGTTGTTATTTGATTATGAGTATTCCGCAATGGAAAATCGTTCGGACGCTTCGCGCCGCACGAACGGCGAATCAGTTAACGTGATGGAATTGCGTTCAGACGTTGAGTTGATGCGAGCAGCGACCGATACGCGGCGGCTCGCTCAAGTCGTGGCCGTCAAGTCTTGGCCGTCTGGTCCAGATGCGCGACGACCGAGGGATAGACGGTGCGTACCGCGTTCTTGCCGAATATGCAGTCGATGTGCCCTGTCGCGGGAATCTCCTGCCGCGTGTAGAGATTTCGATTGTTGACGCGCGAGAGCGTCTCGATGGTCTTGAGCGTGCCGGGCGGCGCGAAGCAGCGATTGAGAGCGCCGTGCACAAATAAGGTCGGGACGGCAAAATTGCGAAGGTTGGCGTCGCCGAGATAATCGTCGGTGCCATCCGCCTTGATGACATGCCCTGCCCGCGCGATGGCCGACAGGTGCCGGAATGCCGTCATGTTCGCCGTGCCGAACATCTCGGGCATCGCGAGAAATGTCCCCTCGTTGAGTTGATCGAGTTGATAGAGCTGGCCGTACAGCGCCGTGATGCGCCGGCTGGTGAGGTTGTGGCTGCGGTCGTCCGAGCGGAACGGGTAGGCAAAGCCAAGAACGCCATCGACGATCCGCTCCAGCACCGACCGATCGACGCGCGCCCGCGCATCCACGATATTGATGCCAAGCCTGTCC
Source organism: uncultured Alphaproteobacteria bacterium (assembly GCA_963757565.1). Lineage (GTDB taxonomy): Bacteria > Pseudomonadota > Alphaproteobacteria > Rhizobiales > Xanthobacteraceae > PALSA-894. The sequence continues at coordinate 1,247,366 of CAVWSB010000011.1, read as the reverse complement.
AGCAGATCGGGCGCATGCAGGTACGCGAGGATGCGCTGCGGCCACCACGGCACAACCGCGTGCGTCGAAATTTGCGAGATCACCGCGGCGCGAATGCCGTTCAGGCCGTTCAGCATCGCCATCGTGAAGGTCATCGCGCCATAGCAGTGCGCGATCATCTGCACGTCGGCCTTGCCGGTTTTCTCGCGCACATAATCGACCGCCGGCTGGTAGTCGTATTTGGCGACCGTGTCAGCGTCCCACTGATCGCTGGAGTATTGTAGGTCGGTACTGGCGCGATAATCGAGCAGCCAGCAGTCGTAGCCGGCAGCGTAAAGGTATTCGAGCATGTTGGTGTCGAGCGTGTCGATTGCGAAGATGAGGCTCGACACACCGAGGCCGTGCGCGAAAATAACCGGCCCTTTCGCGCCGCCCTTGTAGCGCGTCAGCCGCAGCGTCTTGTTGTCGGCGGTATCGAAGAAGTGCACCTCGGGCGCGCCCGCGCGCAGCGGGCGCTTGATGCGCCTGGCGTTCGTGTCGAACGCGGTCGCGCGCACGAACGGCCCGCCGAAGCTGTCGAAAATCTGGCCAGCGAAAAAGCGGCCGAAACGTTCCAGCATGCCGAGTTGCGCCGCGAGATTGGGCGCATCGGTCACCACCATCGTGCCGAGCTGCTTGACGAAATCAGCCGGCTTGATGATCAGCGTACCCTCATACGCCACCGGGCCGGCCTCATCCGGGCCCTGATGGATCGTGACTGCGAGCGTCGTGGTGTCGCGCCAGAGATCGAAGCCGCGGTCGTCGTGGATCGTCTTCGTCCCGCGCATGAAGTAACGGGTGCCGTCGCGCGCCGTGAGCGGCATCGCGTAGGCCATCTGCTTGGTTTCGACGCGATCCGGATCGACGATGAACAGGTTGAAGCGGCCGCCCGAAATGCTCAGCGGGTCGGGCGAAAGCGCCTTGGCCTCGACCGTGCCGACCAGTTCGGCATCGTGGTTGCGATCCTCGATAAAGCGGGTGCCATCGCGTGCGTTGACCGTCACGACGAAAGAGGCGTCCGACTGCGGGCCGCCGCCGGCCGGGCGGATCGTCCCTGCCATCCGCTCGGTGAAGTGAATGCCGATGGTCTTGGCCGCAGCGGCGTCGATTGCCGGCGCACGCGGCTCCAGGCCGATGACGCGGTTCTCCCGCCGGGCGAGGCGGATCATCGCGCGCTCCGACAGCGCCGTGATGGTCATCAGCGGGTTCACGCCGAGCGAGCGCGGCACCACCGATCCGTCGCAGACGTAGAGATCGGGATGCAGGTTTGGTCCGTCCGCGCCGGCAAACACGCGGCACTCGCCGTCGACGACCCCGGATGCCGCATCGGCACCCATCGGGCAGCCGCCGAGCGGATGAACGGTGACCAGCCGATGCTTGAGAAGCTTGATCCAGATCGGATTGGGGACGTAGGTGCCCCCGTTTGCCGCGACCGCGTCGCGGATTTTGTCCGCGATACGCTGGTAGTTCGGGCGGTCGCCGACGGCGGGCCAGTCGACGACCAGGCGGTCGCCGTCGAGCCGCATCTCGCCGTCGGAGCCGTCATGCGCCATCACCAGATAGGTCTGCGTATGATTGACCGCGCCGTGATAGGGCCCGCGGGTCAGGCTCTCCAGTTCGCGCGCGGTCTCCGACAACAGGTCGCCGTGGTCGGTGTCGCGCCCGATGGCCTTCGCCGCCGCGGCCATGACCGGAGGCAGGAATGGGCCGAGACCGCCGGGGATGGCGCCCTCCTCGATCACCATGCCGTCGTCGAGCGCGGGTGTCCCGCGCAGATCGATCAGACCCGTAATCGTCGGCCCGACGGGACGTTTGTCGGACCGGGCCGGATCGTATTCGGCGGACTCGACGCCGAACCCGATCCCATCGATCGGCACGTCGTTATTGTAGCCGAAGGCCAGGACGTCACCGTTTCCGGTGAAGTTGGCACCAAGCTTGCGCGATAGTGGCAGCCCGCGGTCGCGCGAGCGCAGCAGGATTTCCGTCGAGCCGAGCGTCCCCGCCGCCAGCACGACGATGCGCGCGGACACAAACTCCTCGTCGGCAGTGAACGTCTCGCGGTCGAACCCCTGCGGCACATAGGCGATGCGCCAGGCATCGTCGTTGCGCTCGATCCAGCGCACGCGCACGCCGCAGAATACATGCGCGCCCCCCGCCGCAGCGTCGGGCAGGTAATTCATCAAGGTCGTGTTCTTGGCGCCGACATTGCAGCCCGAACAGCAATCGCCGCACAGCGTGCAGCGGTGCTGAAACACCCCCGCGCTGTTGATGCGATCCTCGAACGTCACATTGATCGGCGGGCGAACCGTGGGCGTGCCGATGGCGGCCCCGGACGCCTCCAGCGCCTTGAGCTTGTTCAGCTCCGGCCGTCCGAGGGGATACGGCACCGGCGAGAGCATCGCCAAGGCGCGCGTGTAGCCTTCCTCGAGATCGGCATCCACGATGCCCGCCGGCCAGCGGGGATCGTCGAACACGCGGCGATCCGCCTTGAGCGAGACGTTGGCGTTGATCAGCGATGTGCCGCCGAGGCCGCAACCGACCAGCACGTTCATGTCCGGATTGACATGCATGTCGAACAGCGCGGTTGCCTTGCCGTGCTGGCCGATGCCCGCGCCACCGATCTGAAAGGCTTCGAGTGCCTTCACGGGTGTATCGGGGTATTCGCCTGGAAGCCGCTCGAGACCACGTTCGAGGATCGCAACGGTGTAACCCATGCGCGTCAGGCGCGAGGCCGCCACGCCGCCACCGTAACCCGAACCGACGACGATCGCATCATAACGTGGCTGGATGTCGGAGAGCGGACGAGCGATGCGATTCATGACGAACCTCACTCAAATCACAACATCTGAAGGCCGCGCAGCGATCGCCGCCTCGTTCCGAGAGCCCCACGTGCCCTTCTGCCAGCGGACGCTTACGCAACCTCGGCAGTCGCTTGCGGCATTTGATACTCATAATTGTAATTCCGAAAGGGGTAAATCCGACGCGGCGTCCGAGAACAAGCGAGCCGGCCGGGTCTAGCGCGACGCGCGCTACACGAACTGCAGCGAAATGCTGCCGAGCGTGCCGAAGTCCCCGCGCACGGTGTCGCCCTTCTGCGCCCAGATGACGCGCGTGAAGGAGCCGGCGAGCACGAGGTGGCCTTTTTCCAGCGCGACGCCGTGCTGACCAAGCTTGTTGGCGAGCCAGGCCACGCCCATCGCCGGATGACCGAGCACACCGGCCGCGACGCCGGTCTCCTCGACCTCCGAATTGCGCATCATGATGCCGCCGACCCAGCGCAGGTCGACATCCATCGGCCCGACCGGACGGCCGCCGACCACGATGCCGGCCGCGGCGCCGTTGTCCGAAATGGTGTCGAAGATCTTGCGCGGGTTGATGAGACGCGCGTCCACGATCTCGATCGATGGCACGACATATTCGGTCGCGCGCAGCACGTCGATGAGCCCGACGCCGGGGCCTTTGAGCTCTTTGCCGAGCACGAAGGCGAGTTCGACCTCGACACGCGGCGCGCAGTAATTCGCGTGCGCCACCTTGGCGCCATCCGCCACGATCATGGAGTCGAAGAGGTAGCCGTAGTCCGGCTCGTCGATCTGCGAGGACTGCTGCATCGCCTTCGAGGTGAGGCCGACCTTGTGGCCGATCAGCTTTTCGCCGGCCGCCATGCGGCGCTTCGCACAGATGGTCGAGATCGCATAGGCGTCCTCGAATGTGATTCCTGGATACGTGACGGAGAGCTGCGTCGCCTGCTGCCTCGTCTTCTCGGCGTTCATCAGCGTATCGGCGGCCTTCTGGCGGTCGGCGTCGGAGAGCATGTTTCCTCGCGGTTTGGTTTCTATTCGGCGGCAAGTGTGGCAGGCGCGGCCGGCAGCAGATGCGCGATCGAGTTTGCATAGTAGCGCAGCAGGATGTCCTCGTCCGGGTTGGCGCGATACAGGCCATTCTCTTCCAGCACGAAGTGCCGCAGCAGCAGCATGCGCAGGCCGACCTCGACCGCATAGTCCTGATCCGCGCGCGGGATATGGATGTGGGCGCCACTTGCCAGCAGGCGGCGGATCAGGATCTCGACCTCGCCCTTGAGTTCGAGCGCGGACAGCGGCTTTCCGGCGGCGAGAATGACGGTCGCGACCAGCGAAACGGGAAGCGCCGGCACCACCTCGCCGACCTTGCGCATCAGCGTTTGACCCAAGCGTCTCGACTTCGGCAAAGCGGCCGGCCTCGTCGAGCGTGCGGAAATCGATGCCGCGCGCGGTGACGTAGCGGCGCAGCGATAGCGGCTTGCCGAAACTCACGCAGGCATAGCCATAGCGATAGAGATTGCCATTCAGGCGCAGCATCACATTGTGCCAGAGGAAACCGGCGAGCAACGCGGGCGAAAACCGAAAGCGCGGCTTCTCGCCCTGCGGCGTCGTCAGCGCGGCGACCTGCACGCGATCCTCGATCACGCGGTCGTAGTTGATGCCGACCGGCACGAACACAGCATCGCGCGGCCCCTTCGGATCGAACGACGAGACCATGTAGCTGAGCAGGCCGAGCTTGGGCGGACGCAGGGCGCCGTCACGCGTCAATCCGCCCTCGGGAAACATCGCCTGCGTCAGCCCGCCCGCGACCGCGAGATGGACGTAGCGCGCCAGCACCTTGCGATAGAGCGGCTCGCGCAAGTCGCGGCGCACGAAATAGGCGCCCATCGAGCGGATAAGACTTTGCAGCAACCAAACCCGCGCCCATTCGCCGACCGCATAGGAGAGCGCCGACGAGGTGGAGGCCATGTAGGTCACCAGCACATAGTCCATGTTGGAGCGGTGATTGATGACGAAGATCACCGCCGCGTCGGGATCGACGTCCTGCATCGCGGCCTCGTCGAGATAGCCAAGGCGCACGCGATAGAGAAACATGGAGAGCCGGCGCGCCAGCCGCGTGCCGATGCCGAAGTAGGCGTAAGCCGAGAAGGACGGCACAATCTCCGTCGCGTAGTGCGCGCGCGCGCGACTGCGCGGCCTCGCGCGTCACCTTGTTGGCGGCCGCATGATCCTCGATCGCGCGCAACACCTCAGGATCGAAGATCAACTGGTCGATCATCGACTGGCGCTTTGCCAGCTTGAAGGGTTGAATGCGCAGCTTGAGCCGCGTGTTCAGCTCTTCGATGGTGCGGTTGAAGCGGCGGCGCAAGAACCAGCGTATCGCGGGGAGCAGCACACGATCAATCGCCGCCCAGATCGCCAACACGCTGATGGCGACCGCCAGCCATAACGGCAGCGTGACTTGCGACATGCGCCCCTCCCAGCCCGAAGCGTAGCAAGGGCCTCGGTACTTGTCCCGGGCCGCGGCCTTAGCGCGCCGTCGGCTGGCGCGGGTGCACGTAGCCCTTGAACAGGTCGAACCCCTTCCAGGCCGGCTCGACCGGGTCACAGCCCGCCTGCGGCACATAGACCGACGGCTCGGCGAGCTGCATTTTCGGGATATAGCGCGGACAATTCGGGAAGATCGCGCGCGCCGTAACGCGCACGATCATTTGTGCGCCGACGGTTTCGGCGAGCAGCGGGTCCTCGCGCGACACGGTCGCGCTGCCATTGACGCGCAGGCGGCGCGGCCGTTCGTGCAGATCGATGAACAGGAGCCCGACATTCGGGTTGACCAGCGAGATTGCCGAGGCTCTTGAACATGCCGTTGCCGTCGTAGTCCGGGAACGCGATCTCGCTCTCGCCGGTCACGCGCACAAAGCCCGCGCGGGCCGCCCTTGAACGAACAATCCGGGCTGCCCGTCCGCGTCGGCGGTCGAGAGGAAGAAATAGATCGCGCCCTCGATGAAGGCCTTGTCGTCGGGGGTAAACGCTGTGCGGGTCAGCTTCTCTTCCAGGCGATCAGAAATGCGGCGGCTGTCGAACTGATCCTGCAGGCGGCGATTTCCGTCGTGGTACATGATCGTCATGGCGGCCTCCGTAAGGGCCACATTGTCGGCCCGGCGCGGCGCGTCTGCAATCACCGCTGCCCTGCAACAGTGCCGCAGGGCGCCCTCAGGACGAGGATTGCGTCTCCTCCGCGATCCGCTTGCGGCCGCTCATGTAGGCGCGGCCGTCATTGACGGCATCGACCGCGATCAGCTTGCCGCCCTTGCGGTACTCGACCGAGAAGCGGGCGGCGGACACTCGCCGACGGTGGCGGCGTCGTCATAGCCGTCGCTGAGGCCCGCCATCTGCAGCTTCAATTCGTACTGATCCGACCAGAACCACGGCACCGGATCGTAGAGTTGCGGCTTGCCGAGCATTTCGGACGCCACCGCCTTGGCCTGGTCGATTGCGTTCTGCACGCATTCGAGCCGTAGCGCGCGCCCGTAGCGCTTGCTCGGAAAGCGGGTGCAGTCGCCGGCCGCATAGATCGCGGGATCGGCGGTGCGGCCGTGCTCGTCGACCACGATGCCGTCTTGACATCGGCAGGCCTGCCGCAGCCGCGAGATCGTCGTTTGGCTTCGCGCCGACTGCAAGCAGCACCAGATCAGCCGGCAGCTCTGTGCCGTCCGCGAGTTTCACCTGCGCGACCCTGGCGCCGCCCTCGATTGCGGCAAGCCGCGCGCCGACGCGGATGTCGACGCCGCGTCCGCGGTGGAAATCCTGCATGAATGTCGAGATCACCGGCGAGGTCACGCGCTTCATCACGCGCTCCTCGGCCTCCAGCACGGTGACCTCGCGCCCCTCGCCGCGCGCGACCGCCGCGACCTCAAGCCCGATGTAGCCGCCGCCGACGATGACGACGCGCTTCGCCGCGTCGAGCGGACCGCGCAAACGGCGCACGTCGTCGATCTTGCGCAGCGAGAACACGCCGTCGAGCGCCGCACCCGGCAATGGCAGGTCGCGCGCGCGGGTGCCGGTTGCAAGGAACAGCGCGCCGTAATCGATATGCGGCCGTCTTTCAGCTCGACGCGCTTGGCGGCACGATCGATCGACAGCACCGGCGTATCGAAGCGCGTCGTCACGCCCTGGTCGCTCCAGAATTTCTCCGGCCGGAAATAGAGCGTCTCGGCCGGCGGGCGCTCGGTGAGAAATTTCTTCGAGAGTGGCGGTCGCTGATACGGCGCATAAGGCTCGTCGCCGATCATGCTGATCGGCTCCTTGTATCCACCCTGACGCAGACTCTGGACGAGTTGGGCCGCTGCCTGCCCTGCCCCGACGATGACGACGCTCATGCGGCTTCTTTGGTCCTGATATCGATCTCGCTGTGCAGCGTGCGGTGTACCGGACACTTGTCGGCGATCTCCAGCAGTTTTGCGCGCTGGTCCGGCGATCGAGATCGCCTTCGAGCGTGATCTCGCGCTCGATGCGGTCGATCTTGCCGTCCTTGGTCTCGCAGTTCTCGCAGTCGGTGGCGTGAATCTTGTCGTGCCTGAGCCGTACCGCCACGCGCGGTGAGCGGCAGCTTCTTCAGGTCGGCATAGAGGCGGATGGTCATCGACGTGCAGGCGCCAAGCCCCGCCAGCAGGTATTCGTAGGGGCTCGGCCCCGCAGCCGTTGCCGCCGACCGAGGTCGGCTCGTCGGCGAGATAGCGATGCGAACCGATCACGACCGCCTGCTCGAACTTGCCATTGCCGGTCTCGCCGACCAGCACGCCGTCGAGCGGCATCACGTCCGGCTCCGGCACCATGTCGAGATAGCGCTCCGACCAGGCGGCGATCACGTCGGCGACATAGACCGCATCGGCGCGCTTGCCGAGCAGATGATCCGCGCCGCTCGAGCGACACGAAACTCTTCGGATGCTTCGCCGCAGAGAAGATCGCGCTCGCATTGTCGATGCCGACGAGATCGTCGGTCGGCGAATGCAGCACGAGCAGCGCCTTGCGCAGGTTGGCAAGGCAATCGTGCAGCTTCTGCTCCGCGATATCGTCGAGGAATTCCTTGCGGATGCGGAACGGCCGCCCGGCGAGCGAGACCTCGACCTCGCCTTTCTCCTCGATCGCCGGAACGTGGGCCTTGAACAGGCCGGTGACGTGCGCCGGATCGGCCGGGCGCGGCGATCGTCGCGACCGCGCGCACCTCCGGGCAATGCTGCGCGGCGCGCCAGCACAGCGGCGCCGCCGAGGCTGTGTCCGATCAGGATCGCAGGCGCACTGGTACATCTCGCGCAGGTGGTTCGCGGCGGCGACGAGATCCGCGACGTTGGAGGAGAACGTCGTGTTGGCGAACTCGCCCTCGCTCGCGCCGAGCCCGGTGAAGTCGAAGCGCAGCACCGCGATGCCGCGCGCCGGTCAGCCCCTCGGCGATGCGCTTCGCCGCCAGCATGTCCTTGCCGCAGGTGAAGCAGTGCGCGAACAGCGCGTAGGCCGTGATCGGGCCCGGCGGCCGGTCGAGCAGCGCGGCGAGCTTCTCGCCATGCGCATTGGGAAACTCGAAGCGTTCGGACGGCATGCTAGTCCTCCCTTTTCGGCGGCTCCGCTGCGGGCTCGGTCGCGGCGGGGGCGCGGGCTGCGCGGCTGCGGTCGGTTTGCGCCCACGCATCGTCGGCGCCGCCGCGGTACTGCCGGATCACCGCGCCAATGATGTTGGAATAGTCGTCGGTCCAGATGCGCTGCTTCGGATCGGCGGCGATCTCGGTCCAGTCCTTGTCTTCGAGCAGCGGCGCCGAAATCCTTCTCCTCGCGCGCGCTGATGATCACCGTTCGAGGTGAAGAGATACTTGGCAGTCATCCTCGCCCTCCCGCGCGGCGCGGTTGTTCTGGCGGCTGACCAGTCCGTTGGCCTGCGCGATGCCCGCCACCACCGAGGCGAGTTCGAGTGGCGGTTGGAGATGTGCATCAGCACGATGCCGCCCGGCGCGAGCTTCGACGCATAGATCGCCATCGCCTCGCGGGTCATCAGGTGGATCGGGATCGCGTCTGAGGAGAAACGCGTCGAGTACGATCAGGTCATACTTGTCCGCGCTCTCCGCGAGCGTCAGCCGCGCGTCGCCGAGCACGATCGGAACGTCCGGCGCGCACTGCGTGAGGTAATGAAAGCGCCCGGAGGTCGCGCGCCATCTTCTGCAACGCTGGCGTCGATCTCGTAGAACTTGAAGCTGTCGCCCGGCTCGAGAAGCACGCGAAGGTGCCGGTTCCGAGTCCGACCACCGCGACCTTGATCGGCCCGCCGACCGCGCTCGCGTCGCCTTGCACGGTGACGCCCATCGGCGAGTTGTCGTGATAGTAGGTGATCATCGGCGGCGTGCCGGTGATCGGGCTCGCCCGCTCGTCGCGCATGCGCTCGGCGCCGTGGATCGTGGTGCCGTGCAGGAAGACGCGGTACTGCCCGTCGGCGGTCTCGGTGATCTTGTGAACGCCGAAGAAGCTGCGCATCGTTTCGCGTATTTCGCTGTCGGGCCTGTAGGCGTTGCCGATGATGAAGACGACCGCGATCACGGCGGCGAACGGCAGCGGCTCGCGCGACACGAGCCCGGCCACCACCAGCATCGCGCCGATGGTCCAGTTGAAGCGTCTTCTCGTCGGTGACGTAGCGCTCAGCGATCAGCCCGGATAGGCCGCCACGGCAACGATCGCGATGGCGCCGAGCCATAACAGGCGCGCGCGCCAGTTTGTCGGCATTTCGAGGCCGGGGCGGCACAGGATCGCGAGCACGATCAGCACCGGATATTCCAGCACCCAGGTGAAGACGTTGGGCGCGATCAGCCCGGCAAAGATGCCGCCGATCACGCCGCCGGCCGACATCCACATGTAGAACGCCGGTGAGATGCGCGCGGCTGGACGGCGGCGGCTCAGTTCGCCGTGGCACACGATCGTGATGACGAAGAACGCCACGACGTTGAGCGCGAGCAGCCAGAGCACGATACTGGCGAATGTCCAACACCATCATGCCGGCGAGCGCGACGATGAACAGCGGCTCGATCGCCACCATCCAGTTGTGCGGCAGGATCAGGCCGCGTCTGGAACACGATCACGAAGGTCAGCGAGATAAAGCGCGAGCGGGACCACCCACATGAACGGCGCGGCCGCGATGTCGGTCGAGATGTGCGAGGTGACCGAGATCAGCAGCGCCGACGGGACGGCGGCAAGCGCGACCCAGTCGAGCCGCATCGCTCCAGGTCGGCGGCGGCCGCGGCTCATCCGCGGCTGGCGGTCGCACGTCGGCGGCGCGCGGAGGCGCAGCATCAGCACGCCGCACCACGCGATCAGCGCGATCAGCACGACGAACAGCGCCGCCCAAGCCCAGCGTCTGCTGGCCAAGGCGTCGTGAGCGGCTCGATCACGAACGGATAGGAGAGCAGCGCGAGGAAGCTGCCGATGTTGCTCGCCGCATAGAGGAAGTACGGGTTGGCGGCGGCGGGATGATCGGTGCGCGCGAACCATGCCTGCAGCAGCGGGCCGTTCGCCGACAGCGCGAAGAACGGCAGCCCGATCGACACCGCGAACAGGCCGAGCAGCCAGAGCGCAGCCGTCGCGTCGGCCGGTGGGCGTCCCCACCACGACGGCGATCGCGAGCGGCAGGAACAAGCACGCCGCCGCCATCACGACGAGATGCACGATGATGCGAGCGCTTGCCCGGCAGCCAGGTGGTCAGCAGCATGCGCGTAGGCGTAGCCGCGCGAGCAGCACCGCCTGGAAGAACACCATTGCGACCGACCACACCGACGGTGTCCCGCCGAGCCGCGGCATCACCATCTTGGTGAACATCGGCTGCACGGCGAACAGCAGCGCGGCCGACAGGAAGATCGCGGCGGCAAAGACGCGCAGCAGAAGTCGCGGATTGGACGGCATGACGGGTTCCGCTGGCGCGCCAAAACGATGCGCGCGGTCGGGCACTATCTGGATTGCCGGCGGATTTTGCAAGCAAAGCGCCGGGGACGCCGGTCACATGGCGCTGATCGCCGGTGCCGCAGTCTCCGCTCATTCCCGCGAAAGCGGGAATCCAGGGCCAGACTGGGTCCCCGCTTGCGCGGGGACGAGCCGCGGAAGCGCCCTACTCCAGCCCGATCGTGGTCAGGTCCTGGAACCAGTGCTGCGCCTGCACGAAGCTCTTCACCTTGGGCGAGAGCACATGCGGGTTGGTGTCGTGCACGACCCAGACCAGCACGGCATCGTCCACGATCAGCGCATGCGCCTTGGCCATCAGCTCGTCCTGCTTGGCGACGTCGAAGGTACTTCTTCGCCTCGTCGATCACGCATCCACCTTCGGGTTGCTGTAGAAGCCCCAGTTCACGCCGACGGGCGCGGCCTGCCCGGAGTGGAAGAAGCGCACGATCGCGTAGAGCGGGTCGGAGGTGACGTAGGCGATGTTGTTCGACGTGATGCCGGCATTCATCTCGTCCTTGGCGCCCTTGCGCCAATGCGTGTAGAGCGTCTCGAGCTCGACCACCTTGAACTCGATGTCGATGCCGATCTCCTTGAAGCCCCTGCTGGATGAACTCGTTCATCGGCAGCGAGAGCATCTGTCCCGGTGCCGCCTGAGGCGATCACGAACGTGGTCTTGAGCGGCTTTTCGCGGCGAGTAGCCTGCCTCCTCGCACCAGCTTCTTGGCCGCCGCCTTGTCGTACTTGATGTCGAAGGTCGGCTTGCCGAACCACGGGCTTCTGCGGATCGACCTGCCCCTTGGCCGGCGCCGCCAGCCCGTTCATCAGTGCGACGATGCCGTCGCGATCGATCGCGAGGTTCGTCGCCTTGCGCAGCCGGATGTCGGTCCACGGCGAACCGGGCAGCACGCTGAGATGATAATTCCAGACATGCGGCGTCGACGTTGGTGACGATCTTCATGCCGGCGGCCTTGAGCTGCGGCACGGCGTCCGGCGCGGGCGTTTCGATCAGGTCGACCTGCCCGGCGAGCAGCGCGTTGGTGCGCGTTCAGCGCTTCGGGCATCGGGATGAGAATAAGCCGGTCGACCTTTGGCGAGCCGCGTCTTGTCCCAGTAGTCGGCGTTCTTCACCAGTTCGGCGCGCTCGCGCGGCACGAGCTTGTCGAGCTTGAACGGGCCGGTACCGGACGGCGCGGATCGCGAACTTGTCCCAGTCCTTGCCGAGCTTTTCGTATTGCGCCGGGCTCGAGACCAGAAACCAGAGCATCTGATAGGGGAAGAACGAGTTGACGTCCTTGGTCGTGATTTCGACCGTCATGTCGTCGAGCTTCTTCCAGCTCGCAATCGAGGGAAGCCGTGTCTTCACCTGCGCGATCTGGCGCTTGTCGAACTGCGGCGACTTGTCGTCGAGGACCTTGTCGAGATTCCAGATCACAGCGTCGGCGTTGAACGCGCTGCCGTCATGAAACTTACGCCCTCGCGCAGCTTGAAGCGCCATTTCTTCTGGTCGGCGGGATCGACCGACCATTCGGTCGCGAGGCCCGGAATGAGCTTGCCGGGCCGGTCGGCGACATTCATCTCCCACGCGACCAGCGGGTCGTAGATCGTGTAGCCGGTGAACTGATAGGCGCCCGCCCCGCGATCCGGCTGGCCGGTCGTCTGCGGGATGTCGGCCATGCGAAATGCCGTAGCGGATGACGCTCTCGGCACACGCCGGGGCGGCCCAGCAGTCAGAGCAGCAAGCAAAGCGATATTCGATGCATCATCATTGTTCCTTGTGCACGTCGGCCGTTCGGCCCACTGCGCGAGCAACTTTGGTGCCAGCGAAAACGCGCGCGCATCCGCGCTCCGGACTAGCCGTTCTGCCTCCAAATCCAGCAATTGTGTGCCGTTGAAAACGGCACGCCGCCATAAAATCGGGAAGCGGCGCGGCCGGGTTTCAGTGCACGTGGTGTTTCATATGCCATGCCGCCGGCGGATGCTGCCCATCTCGTCGACTACGAACTCCACGTCGACCTTGCCGGCCTTTTCGAATGTCAGCGTACGCCTTGACCCGCTCACCCTTGGCGAACGGCTTGTGCGATGTCGTCATCATGACGTGATAGCGCGCCGGGCTTGAATTCGACGGTCGCGCCCGGGCGCGATGTCGATCCCGTCCTTCAGTTCGCGCATCTTCATGACGCCGCCGTCCATGCTCATCTCGTGAATCTCGAACGCTTGTCGCAGCCTCCGAAGAGCCGCCGATCGAGGCGATCCGGCGTCGTCCCCGTGTTGGTGATCTTGAAGTAGCCGCCGGCGACCGTGGCGCCTTTCGGCGTGGCGCGGATCCACGGATGTTTGATTTCGAGCGCGCCGAGCTTGTACTCGTGCGCGGATGCGCCGGTCGCGACGACGGCGAGCAGCAGCGCTGCGAAGAGGCGGATCATGATGGCTCCATGCCGGGTTGACCGCAAAGGTGCGGGGAATGAACTGACGGGGCGCGGGACGTCAGGCGGCGGGAGGAGCGCGCGGTGAGTTTGGTTGCTGATGTGTCGCCGGGATCGCGATCACCGGCCGGAGCCGCAGCGGTTCGATTTCGATGGCGACGATCACGCGGCCGATGGGCGTCTGCGCATGCGGCACGGCCCCGAGAAGATGCGAGCATTGACCCGCAAGGCACATCGCGCACGGGTCGTGACCGGACTGCGGCGACGGTGTGCCGCCGTCCTCACTCGACAGGCAGATCGATGCCGCGCCGGCGCGCGCAACATGCGACGGCAGCGCGAACGCCGCGAACAAGGCCTGCAGCGCGATCGCGTAGGCTGCCACCAGAGCGGCGAAACGGCGAAATCGAACCATGCCGGTACGATAAGGCTGCGCACCCCGCGCGTCCATCGCGACGGCAGACGTATCCGCCGTCCTCCGCCATACTCGGTCCGGATTTGCGCGAGCGACCAAGTGAGACGCGGGCATGAGCGAAACGCCGGACAGCATCGCCTTGCGCGGCACGATCGTGACCTGCCGCGACGATCCGTTTCTCACCGATCCCGGCGAAGGCCTTCGCGGCCGAGACCGACGGCATCGTGATCTGCCGCAACGGCATGATCGAGGCGGTCGGGCCCGCCGCGGCGATCCTGCGCATCGCTTCCGGCCGGCACGCCGGTCACGCATTATCCGGGCTGCCTGATCGCGCCGGGCTTCATCGATACGCACGTGCACTACGTGCAGACCGGCATGGTCGCCTCCTACGGCGAAGCAATTGCTCGACTGGCTCGACCGTTACGCCTTCCCGGCCGAGCTCGAATTCGCGCGATCCCGGCGCATGCCGCCGCGATGGCGAAAATCTTCTGCGACGAACTGCTGCGCAACGGCACGACGACGGCGCTGGTGTTCTGCGCGGTCTATCCGCAATCGGTCGATGCGCTGTTCGCCGAGGCCGAGCGGCGCGGCATGCGGCTCGTCGCCGGCAAGGTGCTGATGGACCGCAACGCGCCGGAAGCCTGCGCGACACCGCGCAACAGGGCTACGACGATTCGAAGGCGCTGATCGCGCGCTGGCACGGGCACGGGCGTTCGCTCTATGCGATCACGCCGCGCTTTGCCGGCACCAGCACGCCGGAGCAACTCGATGCCGCCGGCAGCTCTGGCGCGAGCATCCCGACGTGCTGGTGCACATCGCACATCGCGGAGAACCGCCGCGAGATCGAATGGACCGCCGAGCTGTTCCCGGAGCGCAAGAACTATCTCGACATCTATGACCATCACGGCCTGATCGGGAAGCCGCGCCGTGCTGGCGCATGGCATGCACCTGGGCGAGGACGAGCTTTGCCGCTGCCATGAGAGCGGCACGGCGATCGCGCATTGCCCGACCTCGAACCTGTTTCTCGGCTCCGGCCTGTTTCGGGTCGGCGAAGCTGAAGGACCGCAAGCGCCCGGTGCATGTCGGGCTTGGGACCGACATCGGCGGCGGAACCAGCTTCTCGCTGCTCGCCACCATGGGCGCCGCGTACGAGATCGCGCAGCTTGGCGGGCGCGCGCTCAGCGCCGTCGAGGCGTTCTATCTGGCGACGCTCGGCGGGGCGCGCGCGCTCGCACTGGAGGACCGCATCGGTACGATCGCACCCGGGCCACGAGGCCGACCTCACCGTTCTCGATCCGAACGCGACCCCGCTGCTGACGTTGCGGAACGCGCGCGCCGAATCGGTCGAGGACATGCTGTTCGCCCTGATGATGCTCGGAGACGACCGCGCCGTTCGGGCGACTTATGTGGCGGGCAAGGAGGCGCACCGCCGGGACGCATGACTGGCCTGCGATAGCCAAGCGCGGCGCAAGCGCAAAAGTGCTAGAATTGACCCATGTCGAATGCGCCCGAGCAGGACGAGGAGCGCGGTCATGTTGTGCCGTTCCGGCGCGGCAAGCCGCGCCGCGCCGAGCGCGCGGCGGACGCCTCTCCGGTCAAGGGCGTCGAGGAATACGCGCGAGAGGAAGAACCCGACAATTATCGTCAGCGCATGACGAATAACGGACTTGCGCTGGCATTCTGCGTTCTGCTCGTCGCGGTTGGCGTCTGGCTCGCCAACACCATCGCGGAGATGCGACACAATCAGGATTGCGTCTTGTCGGGCCGGCGGAACTGCGCACAGGTGAATGTGCCGCCCGCCAGCCCGGACAAGTAGCGCGTCAGCTCCTGCCGATCACCGAGAGCGAGACCGGCGCAAGGCCCGACATACCGATCGCGCGCGCCGCCCGCGGGTGTCAGATCGATGACCCGGCCCCGTACGAACGGACCCCGGTCGTTGATGCGCACGACGACGGACCGCCCGCTCCGGCTGTTGGTGACCCGCACCATCGTGCCGAACGGCAAGGTGCGGTGCGCCGCAGTGAGCGCTCCGGACGAGACCCGTTCACCGCTCGCGCTGCGCCGTCCAGCGTATCCGTCGCGGCCCGACGCATAAACCGATGCGAGGCCCGCGCTCGCGCTTCCGCCCGAGGCCGACTGGACTCCGGCGACGCGGACGTGATGACGATGGTGCCGCCCGTAAGCGTAGTGGGCATGGTGATGAGAATGCCGCGCGTAATGATGATGGTGATGTCTGGAATGACTCTGCCTGGCCTCTGCCACGCTGGTCAGCGACAGAGCCAGAAATCCCGCAAGTCCCGCAAATCCGATTTTCCGCATGATCATCAGCGGTGTCCCTTCTTTTGTTTTCGGAGAACGCACCGATTGGCCAGCAATTCGTTCGTTTTGCCGACATGAACCCGGCCGTAACGAGGTAATAATGTGGCAGGTGAAATTCAGTGTGAGACGTTCTGCGGTGACTTAGCGTAATGATCGCATCAATCTTATTGACGAGTGCCTGTCTTCTCTGTCCGCCTGCTGCTGGAATCGCTGGAAATTTCTTATGGCTTCCCGGATATTGGCTCAAATCGATCAGTAATTCTTACAAAATATAACGTTCTACTTTTCGGTGTAATGCTGCGACCGATTCGCGTTGCGGCCCCACCGCCGACGCCTCGCTAACGGCCCGCAACTCCTTGCGTTCCACACCTTTTTGAAGCGAGTGCGCGCGCCATTGAACTCGCCCGACCGCTTGGCTATACGGGCACCGCACGATGGTGGCGGACGGGCACGGATCCCGGACGGGGGGATGCGCGCGATAAGGCGCCTCTGCCAAAAACCGATAAATATTCAGAGGGTTGCCGATGTCTTCGACGTTCGACACCGTGGCCAACATCATTTCGGAGACGTGCGACATCGAGCGCGACAAGATCACGCCGGATAGCCACGCGATCGACGATCTCGGCATCGACAGTCTCGACTTCCTCGACATCGCCTTCGCGATCGACAAGGCGTTCGGGATCAAGCTGCCGCTCGAGCAGTGGACCCAGGAGGTCAACGACGGCAAGGCGACGACCGAGCAGTATTTCGTGCTGAAGAACCTGTGCGCGCGAATCGACGAACTGATCGCCGCCAAGGGCGCCGCGCCGAGCGTAACCGGGATTGCATGCGCCTCGAGTACTTCCTTCTCCTCGACCGGATCGTCGACCTCAACCTCGACAGACACGCACGATCCGCACCGAGGCGAACGTCCCGACCACTTCGACCGATCTTCGAAGGGCACTTTCCCGGCTATCCGCTGATGCCCGGCGTGCTGCTGATCGAAACGATGGCGCAGACCTCGGGCTGGCTGCTGATCGCGCTGCACGAAGTTCACCCGCATGCCGTTCTTCGCGGCCGTCAAGGAAGCGAAGCTGCGCTCGTTCGTGACGCCGGGCAGCAACTCGCGGTCACCGCGCATGCTTCTGCACGACGGCTCGGGCTTCGCCATGACCAAGGCGAGCATCACGTCACGAGGGCAAGCTCGATCTGCAACGCAGAGCTGACGTTCCGCCTGGTCGAGTTTCCCGATCCGTCGATTCCGCGCCAGCATGGAAAAGGTCGCGGCCGAGATCGCGTTTCCGATGGAGGTCGCTCGCTCATGTCTGAGCCGCGCGAGGTCTGGATTACCGGCATCGGCATCGTCTCGTGCCTCGGCGAAGGCCCGGAGCGCACTGGCAGCGGCTCGGCGAACCGGCGCGGCGCCGACCGACACACCGCTTTCGCGCCCTTACGTCGTGCACCGCGTCGTGCCGCTCGATCTCGACAAGCAGATCCCGAAAAAGGGCGACCAGCGCCAGATGGAGCCGTGGCAGCGCATCGGCACCTACGCGGCCGGCCTCGCGCTCGACAGCGCGGGCGTGAAGGGCAACGCGGAGTTGCTGTCGCGCATGGACATGATCGTCGCGGCCGGCGGCGGCGAGCGCGACGCCAAGGTCGACATCGCGATCCTGGCCGGCATGCGCGAGGCGCCAGATCGCGCGAGGCCTATCGTCAATCGAGCGGCTGATGAACGACCTGCGGCCGACGCTGTTTCTGGCGCAGCTCTCCAACCTGATGGCCGGCAACATCTCGATCGTGCACGGCGTCACCGGCTCGTCGCGCACCTTCATGGGCGAGGAGCTCGCCGGCGTCGACGCGGTGCGTATCGCGCTTGCGCGCATCGCGGCCGGTCAGAGCGACCTCGCGCTTGTCGGAGGCGCCTACAACGCAGAGCGCTGGGAAGTCGTGCTGCACTACGTGCTCGGGCACGCTGCCTCGCGCACGACCAGCACACGCATGTGTGGGATCGGGCCGCGACAGGTGGCGGCATGGAGCTTGGCACGCTGGGCGCTTTTCTGGTGCTGGAAGAGAAACAGCCACGCGCTCGCGCGCGGCGCCAAACCGTTCGCGCGCCTGGCCGGTCGTTGCGTCCGGATCACGTCCGCCGCACGCCGGGCGCCGTGACCGAGACCGCTCGAGCAGCATGTGGTCGAAGATCGCCGGCGGCGTCGACGCCGGAGCACGCCGCCGTCATCTCGGGCGCGAGCGGCGTTGGCGACTGCGACATCGGAAGAACGCGCCTTCCTGCAGAACCATGCCGACCTTGCCGTGCGCGCGACCGGCACCCATCTCGGTCATGGGCTGGAAGCCGCAATTTCCGGTTAATATCGCGCTTGCCGCACTGGCGGTGCAGCGCGGACAGCTGTTTCCACCGGCGGACGCTTCCGGTTTCGAGCAGCCGATGGAGGCGCCGTTACGTCAGGTTGTTGTCACCGGCGTCGGGCATTGGCGCGGCGAAGGTCCGTCGCGCTCGTCGAAGCTGTCGGTTGAGGGAGGCAACATGGCCAAGACCGATCAGGCCGGCCGGCCGGTCGTCGTCGTCACCGGCATGGGCGTCGTCACCTCGCTCGGCGCCGGCAAGGACGAAAACTGGCGCAAGCTCACGGCCGGCGAGTCCGGCATCCGCGCGATCTAGCGCTTCTCGACCGAAGGCATGAAGAACACGTATCGCCGGCACGTCGATTTCGTGCCGTCGAACCCGCCATGCACGCGCCGGCGCTCGCCGAGCGCCTCGCCGAGATGGCGGCCGAGGAGGCGATCGCGCAGTCCGGCATCGGCAGGCCCGGCGATTTTCCCGGCCCCCTGTTCATTGCGGTCGCGCCGGTCGAGATCGAGTGGCAGCAGCGCGAGGATCTCGTCCGCGCTTCGGGAGCAAATGACGAACTCGGCTATCCCGACCTGACCCGCGCCGGCGAGACCGGCCAGTTTCACGATATACTACGAGCGCTTCCTGTTCGGCTCGGTCGCCGACCACGTCGGCGAGAAGCTTCGGCACCAAGGGCTCGCCGATCTCGCTCTCGACCGCCTGCGCGTCGGGCGCGACCGCGATCCAGCTCGGCGTCGAGTCGATCCGGCGCGGCGAAACGGACGCGGCACTTTGCATCGGCACCGACGGCTCGGTGAATGCCGAGTCGCTGATCCGCTTCTCGCTGCTCTCCGCTCTCTCGACCGCGAACGATCCGCCGCAGTGGCGCCTCGCAGGCCGTTCTCCAAGAACCGCGACGGCTTCGTGATGGCCGAAGGCGCCGGCGCGCTCGTGCTCGAAAGCCTCGAAGCGCGCAGGCGCGCGGCGCGAAAATCCTCGGCGTGATCGAGGGCTGCGGCGAGATGGCCGACAGCTTCCACCGCACGCGTTCGAGCCCGGACGGCAAGCCGATCATCGGGTGCATCCGCAACGCGCTCGCACGATGCCGGGCTGGCGCCGGACGACATCGACTACATCAATCCGCACGGCACCGGCACGCCGGAGAACGACAAGATGGAATATCTCTGCCGTCGCGGACGGTATTCGGCGAGCGACGCCAGGAGCATCCCGATCTCGTCGAACAAGTCGATGATCGGCCACACGCTCTCCGCCGCCGGCGCGGTCGAGTCCGTGATCTCGCCTGCTGACGCTGGAACATCAGCGCCTGCCGCCGACCATCAACTACGACGTGCCCGACCCGGCGATTCCGTTCGACGTGGTGCCGAACGTCGCGCGCGACGCGCGCGTGACGCATATCCTCTCCAACTCGTTCGGCTTCGGCGGGCAGAACGTCTCGCTCGTCATCGGCGGGGAGCCACGCTGATGGCTGACACGAACGCGGCGCGTCCTGGTCACCGGCGGCGGGCGCGGGCTCGGCTCCGCGATCGTGCGCTGCTCGCCGCGGGCCGGGCACGACGTGACCTTCACGTATCGCTCGGCAGCGGCGGAGGCCGACGCGCTGGTGAAGGAGCTGACCGCCGCGCATCCGGGGCAGGCCTTCGCGGCGCATCAGGCCGACCTCGCCGACAAGGCCGCGGTCGACGCCTTGTCGACGACGCTCGATAAGGAAGGCCCCTACTCGGGCTTCGTGCACAATGCCGGACAGTCCTACGACACGCTCGCCGTGATGCTCGACCAGGCCAAGGCCGAGGCCGCCATGCAGGTGAACTTCTGGTCGTTCACGCGGCTCGCCGCAGCGTTGGTGCGCAGCATGATGCGCGCGCAAGGACGGCCGCGTCGTCGTGATCGGCTCGGTCACGGCGCGAGCGCGGCAATCAGGGCAATGCCGCCTATGCGGCCTCGAAGGCGGCGCTGCTTGGCTATACGCGCACGCTCGCGATCGAGGTCGCGAGCCGCGGCATCACGGTCAACTATGTCGCGCCCGGCTTCATCGATACCGAGATGATGTCGAAATACGGCAAGTTCCGCGAGCAGATGGAACAGCAGATTCCGGCGAAGCGCTTCGCCACGCCGGACGACGTCGCCGGCATCGTCGGCTTCCTGATGTCGCCGGCGGCCGCCTACATCACCGGCGCGTCCCTGCCGGTTGACGGCGGCCTGACGGCGGCGATGGGCATCCATCGCTGATTTCGCTTCGCTCCGTCGCGCGACGCCGCGCGGCGCGCGGTGGCGCTGAAAGGCATTCATGCGCGCGCTGACGCTCGCTTCGGCGACCGCAAGCTCGAACTGCTCGATGTGCCGGCGCCGCCGCCGCCCGCGCCGGGCGAGGTGCAGATCGCGCATCAAGGCGGTCGGCCTCAATCATCTCGACGTGTGGGGCTGGCGCGGCATGGCGTTCGCCAAGCGCAAGCTGCCGCTCGTGGTCGGCGTCGAGGCCGCGGGAGAGATCGCGGCGGTCGGCGGCGGCGTCACCGCCTTCAAGGTCGGCGATCCAGGTCGTCGGCTATGGCGGGCTGACCTGACGGCACCTGCAAGGCCTGCCGCGAGGGCCGCGACAATCTCTGCGAAAACGTCGCCGGCGTGATGGGCTTCCATGTCGACGGCTTCGCGCGCGACCTCGTCAACATGCCGGCGCGGCTGGTCATCCCGGTGCCGGCCGGCGTGGTCTTCCGCGACGCCGCCTGCGCGCCGATCGCCTTCGGCACCGTGCAGCACATGCTGTTCGACAACGCCAAGCTCGAGGCGGGCGAGACCATCCTGGTGCAGGCCGGCGGATCCGGCATCGGCCCGACCGCGATCAAGATGGCCAAGGCGATCGGCGCGACCGTCATCACCACGGTCGGCGACGATGAGAAGGCCGAGAAGGCCAAGGCGCTCGGCGCCGATCACGTCATCAACTACCGCACGCGACCGTTTCGAGACGGTGGTGCGCAAGCTGACCGGCAAGAAGGGCGTCGATGTCGCCTTCGAGCATGTCGGGCCGGACACGTTCAACGGCTCGCTGCTTGCCTCAAGCGCGGCGGCCGGCTCGTCACCTGCGGTTCGACCTCCGGCCAGTCGACGCAGATCAACCTGTTCCAGCTTTATCTGCAGCAATACCGCATCATCGGTTCGTTCGGCTGCTCGATCCGCAACGTGCACGAGAGCCTCGCCAAGATGGCGGCGGGGCTGACGCCGGTGATCGATACCGAAGTGCCGCTTGCCGACTTCGAGCGCGGCCTGGCGCGGCTCGAAAGCCGGCAGGTGTTCGGCAAGATCATCGTGACGTTCTAAGCCGCCACGATGGCCACGCAGGACCAACACGGCGTTCAGCGCTCTGCGGCCGCTCAAGGCGTCGGCGATGCCGTTCTCGGCGGGCTCACGATCGCGCGCTTGAAGGTGCTGCGCCGGATCAATCGGCAGCGCATGGCGAACATGCTCGGCGCGCGCTGATGCGGATCGCCGGTCCGTGGCTTCCCGAGCACAAGGTCGGCCGCGCGAACCTCGCGGCGGCTTTCCCGGACAAATCAGCCGCGGAGATCGAGCAGATCCTCGGCGGCGTGTGGGACAATCTCGGCCGCTTCGCCGCCGAGTTCGCCCACATCGACCGCATGACGATGGAAAATCCGGGACGCGCGCAGCCGCGGCGACTTCGACGTTGCGACGACGACGTCGCTCTACCGCGTTCCTGGGACTGCGAAGCGAGTGCGCAGCCTGGTCTGTTCTTTGCCGCGCATTCGCGAACTGGGAGTTGCCTGCGCTGGCGCCGCGCGTATCTCGGGCTTCGCGCCTCCATTCTCTTTCGCCGGCCGAATATCGGCGGCGCGGCGACGCGATCGTAGCCATGCGCGCACGCTGCATGGGCAACATGGTGGCGGCCGGGCTCGACGCGCCGGTCCGGCTCGGGCGCGCGCTCGAGCAAGGCGAACATGTCGCGCATGCTGGTCGACCAGCATTCGTGCAGGGTGTCGATGTCATCTTCTTCGGCCGCTGGGTGAAGGCGAACCCGCTGATTGCGCAACTCGCGCGCCTGACCGGCGCGCCGATCCACGGCATCCGCGTGATCCGGCTGCCCGACGGCAATCATTTCCGCGGTGAGTTGACCGAGGAAATAACGGCGCCGCGCGAGGCTGATGGCCGGATCGACATCCAGGGGACGATGCAGGCGATCACGAACGTGGTCGAAGGCTGGGTGCGCGAGCATCCGGAGCAATGGCTCTGGCTGCACCGGCGATGGCGGTGAATTATCTTCCCGTCTTTATTTTCGTCCACAGACGATTCACGACGCGCTGCGTTTTCTGATCGCGCACGGCGAGAGTGTAGAACGTCTTCATCGTGGCTTCGTCAGGATAGACCGTCTTGTCGTTGGCAATCGCCTGATCGATCAGCGGCCGGCTCGCCGCATTGCCGTTCGCATATGAGATGAAGTTGGTGTTCTTCGCCGCGACGTCGGGCTTGAGCAGATAGTTGATCAGTTCGTGCGCCTCGGCGGCATTCTTTGCGTCCTTCGGGATCGCAAGATTGTCGAACCAGAGCTGCGCTCCGCCCTTAGGGATCGCGTACACGATCTCAACGCCGTTCCTGGCTTCGACCGCCCGCTTCTGTGCCTGCTTGATGTCGCCCGAGTAGCCAAGCACGAGGCATATCTCGCCCGATGCGAGGGCGTTGAGGTACTCGGAGGAATGAAATTTGCGCACCGAAGGCCGCACCTGCAACAGCAGATCGGCGGCCTTCTCCAGTTGCGCCGCATCCTTGGTGTTCGGATCGAGGTGCAGGTAGTTGAGCGCAGCGGCAAACACGTCCTCGGACGCATCGATGATATGCACGCCGCAGTCCTTGAACTTCGCCAGCATCTCGGGCTGGAACACGATGTCCCAACTGTCGATCTTCGCATCCGGGCCGAGTGCCTCGCGCGCCTTCTTCGACGTTGAAGCCGATGCCGATCGTGCCCCACATGTAATTGACCGCATACTGATTGCCCGGATCGTACGCGGCGAGGCGCTTCGCGATCTCGTCCCAGGCATTGGCGAGATTGGGAAGCTTGCCTTTGTCGAGTTTCTGAAACACGCCCGCCTTGATCTGGCGTTCGAGAAAGTATGCCGTCGGCACCACCACATCGTAGCCGCTGCGGCCGGCGAGCAGCTTGGTCTCCA
The DNA here is from genome assembly GCA_963757565.1 of uncultured Alphaproteobacteria bacterium. GTDB lineage: Bacteria > Pseudomonadota > Alphaproteobacteria > Rhizobiales > Xanthobacteraceae > PALSA-894. The sequence continues at coordinate 1,223,907 of CAVWSB010000011.1, read as the reverse complement.
GAATGTCGTTGGAGTCGAAGGTGTCGTACTTCACCTTGATGCCGGTCTCCCGGGTGAAGTCTTCCAGCACGGCCGGCTCGATGTAGTCCGACCAGTTGTAGAAATTGACGACGCGCTCCCTTGCCCTGCGCGGTCGCGGGTCCGCCCAGCGACAGGACGCAGAGGCCACGCATGTCAACTTTAACTGCCCGCATTGTTCCCCGCATTCGCGTCCTCCGAAACCGGTCCGGCACGAGCCGGCCTAACGAATTCGCTGACAATTAACAGTTTCGCGCCCGCAACAGACCGAAAGTTTCCGGCACTCTCTGACTCCCGAAAGCCGAACTTTAGCGTCTCGTTGACTCTGAGACGGTGTAAGCCGCGCTGCCACAGGAACCTCCACCAATTTGCTGCGTTCTCGCCGCAATGCGCGCCGCGCGCGGGCATTACTAGCCCGTCGCATGCGGACCTTGTGGGGCCGTGTTCACTCAGTGGAGAACGGATGCATAAGGGCACGATGCGTCGAGCTTGCTTGTCCTCGCGGGACTGGCGAGCGGGATCGCGATGTACCGGCAGCGCCACGGCGGCCGACATCAGCCGCCCCATCTACAAGGCACCCCCGGCCGGCGCCCTGCCCGTCACCTACGACTGGACGGGCTTCTATGTCGGTGGCCACGTCGGATACGGCTGGGCGCACAATGACTGGCGCGATGCGTTCGGCCTTCGGCATCTCGAACGACCCGAACGGATTCCTCGGCGGCGGTCAGGCGCGGCTTCAACTACCAGATCGGCCAGTTCGTGCTCGGCGCGGAAGGCGACTTCTCGTGGAGCGGAATGACGGCGGTACGACCGGCATCGGCATTCCTGTCCCGGTGCGGCGTTCAACACCAAATACGACTGGACCGCGACCCTCACCGGCCGCGCCGGCATCGCATTCGATCGCTGGCTCGTTTACGGCAAGGGCGGCGTGGCCTGGGCGAACAGCTCCTTCTCGACCAACAACTACACGTTCCCCGGCACGATCGGCGTGAACGACACCCGCATCGGCTGGACCGCAGGCGCGGGCGTCGAATACGCCTTCGCGCCGGCCTGGTCGGCCAAGCTCGAATACAATTACATGGACTTCGGCAACGATGCCGTTTCGTTCGCGCCCGGCACGCTGACCGACATCGATCAGCCGTTCCATGCAGTCAAGTTCGGCGTGAACTACAAGTTCGGTTTCCCGGGCATGGTCGTCCAACCGCTGAGCGAAGCGCCACTTTGTTTGAAAGCCCCGGGCTAGCCGCTCCGGGGCTTTTCTTTGTGTGTTGAAGACCCGGCCGGTCGTTCGCGCGACAAACCTGCTGCTAAGCTCGCTGCGGACTCGGGGGACACACATGGACACGTTGCTTGCCGTCTTTGCCATGGTCGCGGCGCCATCGCGCTCGGCCTGCTGTGGTGGCGTCACTCGGTCGGCAGGGGCTCGCCGCGATGGCGTCAACGCCGATGTCAGTGCCGCCGGCGCGGTCGCGCAACAGGCTCCCGGTACCGCGCTGCCGTGTCAAGGGCACCCTGCGGGTACGCCAGCCACTGGCCGCGGAGTTCTCGCGGCAAGCCGTGCGCCTACTTCAAAGCCGAGATCGAGCGCGAGGAAACCTATTACGAGCGCGACTGCTCAAGGGCGCGAGGAACGCCGCACCCGCACCACCGACCGTCTACACCAACATGAAATACGGCCAGTGCCTGATCGAGGACGAAAGCGGCAGGGTCGGGATCGATTTCGACGGCGCCGAGGTCGAGGCAATCCAGACGCTGAAGGAGCCATGCGCAGCGCCCGGCCAGGCCCAGGCGAGCGGGATGATCGCGGGCATGCTCTCGGCGCTCGCCAATTCGAACTCGACCTACCGGCGCAAGGAAATGATCCTCGAGGCGGATATCCCGGTCTATGCGTTGGGCGAAGTGCGCGAGGCGGCCTGATCGGCAAGCCCGCGAAGGGCTCACACAACAAGATCTTCGTCATCAGCCACAAGTCCGAACAGGAGCGGGCGCACGATCTGACGAAAACGACGCGCTGGCTCCTCGCCTTCATCATTCTGTTCGCCGCCGCTGCGGCCGGATTACTTTCGTGGGCCGTCGGAAGGGGCCGGGTTACGCCGCGCGCTTGAGCGCGCCTGCCGAGCCGCTCCAGCGCGGCATCGAGCGTCGCGTCGCGCTTGGCGAAGCAGAAGCGCACGACCGAGCGGACCGGGTCGCTGGCGTAGAACGCCGAGACCGGGATGGCGGCGACCTTGTGCTCCAGCACGAGCCGCTTGCAGAAGGTCTCGTCGTCCTCGTTGAGGCCGAGCGAGGCGAGATCGACATTGACGAAATAAGTCGCCTGCGCGTCGATCACCGGAAAGCCGAGCGAGCGCAGGCCCGCGGTGAAACGGTCGCGGCTGCGCTGGAAGTCGGCGCGCATCGTCTCGAAATAGTCGTCCGCCTTGCCGAGGCCATACGCGACCGCGGCCTGCAGGTTCGGCGGCGTCGTGAAGGTGATGAACTGGTGCGCCTTGGCGAGCACGCGCAGCACGTCCGGCGCCGCGCAGACGAACCCGACCTTCCAGCCGGTGAGCGAGAAGATCTTTCCGGCCGAGCCGATCTTGACGCAGCGCTCGCGCATCCCCGGCATCGCGATCAGCGGAACGTGGCGGCGCCCGTCGAACATGACGTGCTCCCACACCTCGTCGCACACCGCGATGGCGTCGAACTTCTCGCAGTAGCGCGCCAGCAGTTCGAGGTCCTCGCGCGCGAACACGGTGCGCGGACGGGTTGAGCGGATTGTTGAACAGCACGACCTTGGTCTTCGGCGAGAAGGCGCGCGCCAGCGCCTCCTCGTCGAAGCGCCAGTGCGGCGGCGCAAGCTTCACGAAGCGCGGCACGCCCCCTGCCCGCTGCACCAGCGGCACGTAGGCGTCGTACATCGGCTGGAACAGCACGACCTCGTCGCCCGGCTCGATCAGCGCCATCAGGGCGCCGGCGATCGCCTCGGTCGCGCCCGACGTGATCATGATCTCGCTGTCGGGATCGAGCGTCGAGGTCCTGCCAGTGCTTGTAATGCGCCGCGACCGCCTGGCGCAGCTCGGGCAGGCCCATCATCGGCGGATACTGGTTCCAGCCGTTGATGACCGCCTCGGCGGCCTTCGCCGCACGTCGTCTGGGCCGGGATCGTCGGGGAAGCCCTGCCCGAGATTGACGGCATCCTGCTCGCGCGCAAGGCGCGACATCACCTCGAACACCGAGACCGGCAGATTGGCAAAGACCGGGTTCATCGAACGCGCTGACGGCAGCTGCTCACGATCTCGGTCGGCAGGCCGGCTTCCTTCCAGGCCTTGATGCCGCCCGCAAGGTGCGCGTGTAGGGCAAGCCCGGCGGTCTGCGCGCGAGCGAGGCCGTCACCGAGCGATTGCCGGAGCGGCAGGCGAATACGACCCGCTTGCCCCGCGGATCGGGGAGCGCCGCAGGATCAAATTCCGACATCGGCATGTAGACCGCGACATCCGGGATAGCGCTCGACGTCGGTCTCGCTCGGCTCGCGCACGTCGACGAGGAGCATTTTGCCCTCGGTGATGCCCTTGGCGACCTCCTCCGGATAGAGGTCGGTCACATTGTCACGCCCGAGCGCCATGGCGTATCTCCCTCACGCAAACGCGGTTTCGCCGTCCATTATAGCCTGAACGGCGAAACCGCAAATTCGTACTAAATCGTCACCTGCGTGCCGATTTCGACCACGCGCCCGGTCGGGATCTGGAAGTAGTCGGTCGCGTCGTTGGCGCTGCGGGCCAGCGCGAATGAACAGGCGGTCCTGCCAGCGCGGCATCCCGGATTTCGCTGCGGGCTTGAGCGCGCGGCGCGAGAGGAAGAACGAGGTCGACATGATGTCGAATTGCCAGCCGAGCTTGCGCGCGATCGCGAGCGCCTTCGGCACGTTCGGCGTTTCCATGTAGCCGAAGTGCAGCGTCACGCAGGAAAAGTTTTCGCCGATCTGCTCGATCTGGACACGCTCGTCGGATTTGACCTTGGGCGTGTCGGCGGTCTCGACGGTGAGGATGACGTTCTTCTCGTGCAGCACCTTGTAATGCTTGAGGCTGTGCATCAGCGCAGTCGGCGCGCTGGTCGGATCGCTGGTGAGGAATACGGCCGTTCCCGGAACATGCACCGGCGGCTTCTTCTCCAGCATGGCGACCAGCCCGCGCAGCGACGTTTCCTGCTTGCGGGTCTTGTCGGACAGAAGACGGCTGCCGCGCCGCCACGTGTACATCGCCAGCATCACGAGGCCGCCGAGCGCAAGCGGCACATAGCCGCCCTCGAAGACTTTCAGCAGGTTCGCGCCGAGGAAGGTCAGGTCGATCAGCAGGAACGGCGCGATCAGCGCGGCAGCGGCCCAGGGCGACCACTTCCAGCTCTTCCAGATCACGATGAACGCCATCATGGCGGTGACGACCATCGTGCCGGTCACCGCGATGCCGTAAGCCGAGGCGAGCGAACTCGACGAACGGAACAGCGCCACGAGCAGAAGCACGCCGGTCAGCAGCAGCGTGTTGACGCGCGGCATGAAGATCTGGCCGACCTGCGTCTCCGAGGTATGACGGATTTCAAAGCGCGGCAGCAGACCAAGCTGGATCGCCTGACGGGTCAGCGAGAACGCCCCGGTGATGACGGCCTGACTGGCGATCACGGTCGCGGCGGTCGCCAGCACCACCATCGGCAGCAGCGCCCAGTCCGGATAGAGCAGAAAGAATGGGTTCTCGATCGCCTTGGGATTGCCGAGCACCAGCGCGCCCTGGCCGAGATAGTTCAACACCAGTGCCGGCAGCACCAGTACCAGCCAGGCGCCCTGAATCGGACGGCGGCCGAAATGACCGAGATCGGCATAGAGCGCTTCGGCACCCGTCACGGCGAGGAAGACCGCGCCCAATGTCACGAGTCCGATCGCGCCGTGGCTCGCGAGAAAGCTGATGGCGTGCCAGGGATTGAGTGCAAGCAGCACCGAGGGCATCGCGGCGATCTGATAGAGCGCGGGAACCGCAAGCGCCACGAACCACACCAGCATGATCGGGCCGAACAACGCGGCGACCTGCGCAGTGCCGCGCGACTGCACGGCGAACAGTGCGATCAGGATGACGACGGTCAGGGGCACCACGTAGGGCTCGAAGGCCGGCGTCGCGATCTTCAGGCCTTCCACCGCCGACAGCACCGAGAGCGCAGGCGTGATGACGGCATCGCCGTAAAACAGCGCGCCTGAAATTGTTCCGAGCAGGAACAGGATCGGCGTCGAGCGTCCGAGTGCACGCTGCGCCAGAGCCATCAGGGTCAGCGTGCCACCCTCGCCGTTGTTGTCGGCGCGCAGCAGGAGCAGCACGTATTTGAGGGTGACGATGATGATCAACGCCCAGAAGATCAGCGAGAGGACGCCAAATACAGCGGCCCGAGTCACCTCCCCGCCGCCGGTCGCGGCAACAATCGCCTCCCGGAAGGCGTAGAGGGGGCTTGTGCCAATGTCGCCATAGACGACACCGATGCTGCCGAGGGTCAGAGCCCAGAAGCTGGAGGGATGAGCGTCCTCTGCCGCGCTCACGCGCGTATCACCCCCGTGAGGGGCCGTAAGGCTGAGCATCATGTGGATTGATCAGGCCGTCGCCCGCTCCGGATGCTGCGCCGCACAGGACGCAGAAAGCGGGCTTCTACACCCGCGTGCCACACCAAGTCATGAGCTAGATCAATCGATTTGGAGGTGAACAGCCATGTCTCGGCTGAAGATCAAAAATTGAATAATGATATCAATCAATTATCGTTCAAACCGCAACCTGCGTGCCAACCTCCACAACCCGACCGGTCGGGATCTGGAAAAAGTCGGTCGCGTCGTTGGCAGAGCGCGCAAGCCCGATGAACAGCCGGTCCTGCCAGGCCGGCATCCCGGACTGCGCGGAGGGCTTGAGCGAGCGCCGCGACAGGAAAAACGACGTCGACATGATGTCGAAGTGAAGCCCCTGCTTGCGCGCGACCGCGAGCGCTTTGGGGACGTTCGGCTCCTCCATGAATCCAAACCGCAGCGCGACGCGCGTGAAGCGTTCGGAAATCGGCGTGATTTCGACGCGCTCGTCCTCATTGGTGCGGGGCGTGTCCGCAGTCACGATGGTCAGCACGATGTTCTGCTCGTGCAGCACCTTGTTGTGCTTGAGGTTATGCAGCAGCGAGGCTGGGGCGAAATCCGGATCGCTGGTGAGGAACACCGCCGTGCCCGGCACGGTGTGCGGCGGCTTCTTCTCCAGGCTGCGGATCAGCGCGTCGATCGGCACCTCGATGCGGCGCGTCTTCTGGACGAGGATGCGGCTTCCGCGCTGCCAGGTGACGATCAGCAGGACCATTGCGGATCCGAACAGCAACGGCGCCCACGCGCCCTCGAACAGCTTCAGCAGGTTGGCGCTGAGGAACGTCGCGTCGACCGTGACCAGCGGCGCAATCAGCAGCGCCGCGCTCCACCATTTCCACTTCCACAGCCGCCAGATCACGATGAACCCGAGCACGCCGTCCACCACCATCGTGGTGGTGACGGCGATACCGTAGGCAGAGGCAAGGTCGCTCGAGGTGCGAAACATCAGCACGAGCAGAAGAACGCCAGCGAGCAGCGCGGTGTTGACGCGCGGGATGTAGATCTGGCCGAAATGCGCCGCGGAGGTGTGCAGGATCGCAAGCCGTGGCAGCAGGCCGAGTTGGATAGCCTGGTAGGTGAGCGAGTAAGCGCCGGTGATGACCGCCTGACTCGCGATCACGGTCGCAGCCGTCGCCAGCACCACCATCGGCAGCAGGAACATTTCGGGCAGCATTTTGTAAAAGGGATTCGCGATCGCGTCGGGCTCGCGCAGCAGCATCGCACCCTGGCCGAAATAATTGAGCAGCAGCGCCGGAAGCACCAGCGAGAACCAGGCGGTCTTGATCGGGGTGCGGCCGAAATGCCCGAGGTCTGCGTAGAGCGCCTCCCCGCCGGTCACCGCCAGAAAGACCGCGCCGAGCGTCACTAAGCCGATGTGACCGTGCGTCGCAAGGAAACTGACCGCATAATAGGGGTTGATCGCCGCGAAGATGCGCGGATCGTCGGTGATGTGCAGCAGCCCGGCGACGGCAATGCAGAGAAACCAGACCACCATGACGGGTCCAAAGAACGATGCGACGCGCGCGGTGCCGCGCCGCTGCACGGCGAACAGCCCGATCAGGATCGCGATGGTGAGCGGCACCACGAAGTGTTCGGAGGCGGGAATCGCGAGCTTCAATCCCTCAACGGCGGACAGCACCGAGATCGCCGGCGTGATGACCGAGTCGCCGAGGAACATCGCCGCTCCGACCACGCCGAGCATCAGCACGAACGGCGTACGCCGCCCGATCGCCCGGAAGGCGAGCGCGGTGAGCGAGAGCGTGCCGCCCTCGCCGTTATTATCCGCGCGTAACAGAATGAGCACGTATTTGATCGTCACGACGACGATCAGCGCCCACAGGATCATGGAAATGACGCCGAGCACCACCTCGCGCGTGATCGGGCCGGAGGCACTCGCCGCGACGACCGCTTCACGGAACGCATAAAGCGGGCTCGTTCCGATGTCGCCGTAGACGACGCCGATGCTCCCCAAGGTCAGCGCCCAGAAACTCGCGGGAGCATGGGTGGCGTGGCCGAGGTCGGCCGGCACAGCGGTATCGCGGGCAATTTCGTTCATGAGGCCGATTGCGAGCCGCGGTGCAAATCCGAAACAGACGCCTTTATAGCACCCGGCATCAGACCGGATATGGGGATAAATCCGCAGGCGGGACGAGGTTGCTTTAGGGCCGCCAAGTGCACATTGCAATCGGGCGGGCGCCGCCTGCGCCTCGCTGAGGGGCTATGGCTTGAATCCGACCGGCAGCGGAGGGGCCTCGCGCATCAGGGTGATGGTTACGCGACGATTGGCCGCGATCGAGGGATCGTCCGGGAACAGCGGCTGGCTGTCGGCTTTCCCCGCCACCATGAACATGTGAGACGCTGGCAGGCCTTCGTCTTCGAGAATCTGGCGCACAGCATTGGCGCGGTCGGCGGAAAGTTCCCACGGGCCAGAGCCCGGTCGCGGCGGAGAACGGCTGGCTGCGGTGTGGCCGGTGATCGAAATGCGGTTCGGCAACGCCTTCAGCGGTGCAGCGAGCTTTTGAATCAGCCGGCGCGTTCGCTCGTAAGGCTCCTTGGCGCCGTCGGGGAACATCGAGCGGCCGTCCTGATCGACAATGTCGATATTCAGACCGTTTTCGTTTTCCTCGACCATGATGTGCTTCGACATCTCGGCGATTTCAGGCATGTCCTGCATCGCCTGGCGCAGCGAGGCGGCCGCAAGCGCGAACGCCTTGTCCTCCTTCAGCTTCAGGCCTTCCTTCTGACGCTCCTGATCGTTCGGTCCCGGCGTATTGGTAGGATCCTCGGGGTTGATGCGCGCGACGTTCTTGACCGAAGGACGCGTCGGAATGCCGTCCTGCTCGACGATGCCGTTGAAGCGCACCTGCTGCACGCCGAAGGCGTCGCGCATCGAGCCGGCCACGATCTGCATCTTCGCCTTATCCTGCGTCGAGAAGGCGACGAGCATCACGAAGAAGCTCATCATCAGCGCCATCAGGTCGGCGAAGGTCACGAACCAGCCGTGACCTCCTGCATGTCCGCCTTTCTTCCGCGCCATGGGGCTGAACTCTCAACGCTTGCGCGGCGATCAGGCCGGCGCCAGTTCGACATCGTGTTCGCGATGTTTCTCGGGCAAATACGCGAGAAGCATCTCGCGCACGAGCGTCGGGCTCTTGGAGTCGCGGATCATCAGGATGCCGTCGATGATGAGCGTCTTGTTGATTTCTTCGGTGAGCACCTTCACGTGCAGCTTGTCGGCGATCGGCAGGCAGAACAGGTTGGCGACCAGCGCGCCGTAAAGTGTCGCGAGCAGCGCCACCGCCATCAGGGGGCCCAGCTTGGAGGGGTCGGTCATGTTCGCGAACATCTGCACCATGCCGATCAGCGTGCCGATCATGCCGAAGGCCGGGGCGCAATCGCCGATCGCGCGGTAAATCTTACTGCCTTCCTCCAGATGCGTGAGGAAGTTGTCGCGGTCGCGCTCCAGGTTGTCGCGGATGAAGTCGGCGTCGTAGCCGTCCGCGATGAAACGGATGCCTTTGGCGAGGAACGGATCGTCGGCCTCAACCTTCTCAAGGCCGACCGGACCCGACTTGCGCGCGATTTCCGCAATGCCGGCAATTTCGTCGACAAGTTCGCGCGGCGTCGTGTTGCTCATCGTAAAGGCGATACTTCGCAGCCGAGCGGCAGGCCGTGGATCATCGCGTTAAAGCGGGAAGCGGATCAGAGTCGCAGAGAACGATCCGCCGAAAATGATGATCATCGCATGTTCCGAGACGAACATGTGCAGGTCGCCGCCCATCAGCATCATGGTGACAGATGACGCCGATGCCAGCCGCAATGCCTAACGCGGTAGCGATATCCATTTACATCCCCAATACGCGACGCAAGACGACGCCTCGCACGATCCCCACCGGCGAGATGGGAACCCTAGCGTGGCGGGTCTTAAAGGGTCGTGAAAGTTAAGGCTTCAGGCGCCGATCATCTCGCGGATGCGCGCCGCAAGCGCGTCGACCGCGAAGGGCTTCGTCACCATCTCCATGCCGGGCTCAAGAAATCCATGCGCCATCGCGGCATTCTCGGCGTAGCCAGTAATAAACAAAATCTTAAGATCGGGCCGCTGCTGGCGCGCCGCGTCAGCCACCAGGCGCCCGTTCATGCCCGGCAATCCGATATCGCTGACAAGAAGATCGATGCGCTCGGCTGATTGCAGGATCTTCAGGCCCGAAGGCCCGTCGCCGGCCTGAGCGCGCGGTATCCGAGATCGTTGAGCACTTCGACGACGAGTTCGCGCACCGAGTGTTCGTCCTCGATCACCAGCACGGTTTCGCCGTCGTGCGCCTTTTCGACGCTTTGGATCGATTCGGTCGCCGCCGCCTCCTCGACCGCGCCGCGATAGCGCGGCAGGTAGAGCTTGACCGTCGTGCCGGCGTCGATCTCCGAATAGATACGCGACATGCCCCTCGGATTGGCGCGCGAACCCGTAGACCATCGACAAGCCGAGGCCCGGTCCCCTGCCCGATCGGTTTGGTGGTGAAGAACGGATCGAACGCACGCGCACTGCACGGCAGGCGACATGCCGACGCCGGTATCAGTTATCGACAGGCACACATACTGCCCGGGCGTCACGTCGCGCTGCTCCGCAGCGTAGAGACTGTCGAGGTGCGCATTGGTGGTCTCGATCGTCAGCTTGCCGCCATCCGGCATCGCGTCGCGCGAATTGATGACGAGATTGAGCAGCGAGCTTTCAAGCTGATGCGGATCGCAGAACGTCGCCCACAAGCCCGCCGCCCGCGACGATCTCGAGCTCGATGGTCTCGCCGATGGTCCGGCGCAGCAACTCCTCGATCGAGCGCACGAGCTGATTGACGTTGACGGGCTTCGGATCGAGCGGCTGGCGCCGCGCGAAGGCCAGCAGCCGGTGTGTCAGTGCCGCCGCGCGGTTGCGCCGAGGTCGTCGCCAAGGTCGCGTAGCGTTCGACATCGTTGAAACGTCCCTGCCCGATCCGCTTCTGCATCAGATCGAGCGAGCCGATCACGCCCGTGAGCATATTGTTGAAGTCGTGCGCGATGCCGCCGGTAAGCTGGCCGACCGCTTCCATCTTCTGCGACTGACGAAGCTGCTCTTCGGCGCGGCGCAACGCGTCGGCGGCATCGCGCTCGGACGTCACGTCGCGGCCAAGCGCATAGATGTGGCCTTGCTCGGCGGTCGATGACCAGGACAGCCAACGATACGAGCCGTCCTTGTGGCGATAGCGGTTGTGGAAACGCACCGTGCGGCCGCCTTCAATCAACTGCCCGCGCTGGGTGATCGTCGTGCCGGCATCGTCCGGATGCCACAGCGAGGAGATCGGCATGCCGAGCAATTCCTGCTCGCTCCAGCCAAGAATCGCCGTGGCGCCCGGATTAACGCTCGTCCAATGGTCCTCGAAATCAGCCACGCCGATGAAATCATCGGAGACACGCCAGAGCCGGTCGCGCTCTCGCGTGCGCTCCGCGACCTGCTGTTCGAGGGTTTCGTTGAGCCGCTGCAGCGCAAGTTCGGCCCGCTTGCGCTCCGTAACGTCGATATGCGCTCCAACAAGCCGCAGCGGATGCCCTTCCGCATCGCGCTCGATCTCGGAGCGGACCTGGATCCAGCGCACCTCGCCGTCGCTCGGCCGGATGATGCGATATTCAGCGCGGTATTCGTGCGCATCGCCGCGCACCGCCCGGATGAACGCCTGCTCGTTCTTCTCGCGATCCTCGGGGTGAATCCGGCGGACCCAATCCTCGTGAGTCTCGTTCCAGGCTTCGGGCGGAAGTCCATGGATCTTGAGGTATTCGGGCGACCGGCGGTTCTTGAAGCCGTCGGTGAGAAAAACCTCGACACCTCCGACCTGTCCGATCGCCTGCACGCGCGCGAGTTCGGCTTCGCGCTCGCGCAGCGCCATCTCGGCCATCTTGCGGTCGGTGATATCGAAAACGACGCCCGGAAAGCGGTGCGGACGACCCTCCGCGTCGTTGCGCGCCCGGCCGCGCGCAAAAATCCAGCGAACCGAGCCGTCTTTCTGCAGCAAGCGATACTCTTCGGCGAACTCCCCCGCGCTACTCAGCGCGGCTTCAATGCGCTGCGTCACCCACTCGCGATCCTGCGGATGGACGCCTGCCACGAAATCGGTGATCGGCGCGCCTTTCGCGGCGCGGGCAGGATCGACCGAATAGAGCGAGGCAAAGCGCGAGTCGCTGTGCACGAGCCCGCTCTTGATGTCCCAGTCCCAGGTCCCGATCCCACCGCCCGCGTCGAGCGCAAACTGAAGACGCTCCTCGCTTTCGCGCAAGGCGCGTTCGACCCGAAGGCGCTCTGTCGTCTCCACCGCCGTAATGAGCACGCCGCCGATCCCGGTTGGCGCGGTCTCGTCCGGCACCGGGCTGTAGCTGACGGTGAAATAGGCATCTTCGAACGCGCTGCCGTGGCGCTGGATGCGCAGCAGCAAGTCCTCGGCGAACACCGCCTTGCGTTTGCCGGACAGAAGATCCTGGTGCAGCGAGCCCGAGTTGGTCCTGCACTTCGGGCCAGATTTCGCGGAAGCGCGCCCCGAGTGCCTGCGGATGCTTCTCGCCGAGGATCGGCAGGTAACCGTCGTTGTAGATGACGACGAATTGCGGCCCCCAGCGCAGCGCCATCGGAAATTGCGAAGCCATGATGGTGTCGACGAGGAGGCGCAGGCTCGTCGACCATTGCTCGCGGGGTCCAAGCGGGGTCGCGGCCCAATCATGAGCTCCGACGCGCGCGGCCATCTCGCCAGCGCGGTGACCCTCACCGTTGCTCGAGCTGATCTGACATCTAGTGTGGATAAGGTACTGTCAAAACTCGGGAAATCATGACATCAAGGAGCGGGCCGAACTTATAAACGCAAATCCCTGCCAACTGGTTCCATAGGCGCGGTTTGCGTTGGAAACCGTTGCGCTTTTCGCCTCCGGCGGCCTGCGCTATCAAAGCCCTGAGCCCAACGAGAAACACGAAACGGCGGTCGGGAGCATTTTCATGCGCGAAATCGGACATTTCATCGGCGGCAAAGAGGTTTCCGGCACGTCGGGCCGCTCCGGCGATGTGTTCAACCCAAACACCGGCGAGGTGCAGGCCAAGGTCGCGCTCGCCAGTAAGTCCGAGGTCGAGAAGGCAATCGAGAACGCGCATGCCGCATTTCCGTCCTGGGCGGCCACAAACCCGCAGCGCCGCGCGCGGGTCATGTTCAAGTTCCTCGAATTGATCCAGGCCGAATACGACGATCTGGCGCGCCTGCTCTCCTCCGAGCACGGCAAGATCTTCGCCGACGCCAAGGGCGATATCCAGCGCGGGCTGGAAGTGGTCGAGTTCGCCTGCGGCATCCCGCATCTCTTGAAGGGCGAATACACCGAGGGCGCCGGTCCGAGCATCGACCTCTATTCGATGCGCCAGCCGCTCGGCGTGGTCGCGGGCATCACGCCGTTCAACTTCCCCGCCATGATCCCGCTGTGGAAGGCCGCGCCCGCGATTGCGTGCGGCAACACCTTCATCCTCAAGCCGTCGGAGCGCGACCCGTCAGTGCCGATGCGCATTGCGGAGCTGTTCATGAAGGCGGGGTTGCCGGAAGGCGTGCTCAATGTCGTCAACGGCGACAAGGAGGCGGTCGACACGCTGCTCACCGACGCGCGCGTCAAGGCGATCGGCTTCGTCGGCTCGTCCGACATCGCGCAATACATCTACTCGACCGGCACCGCGCACGGAAAGCGCGTGCAATGCTTCGGTGGCGCCAAGAACCACATGATCGTGATGCCGGACGCCGACATCGATCAGGCGGTCGATGCGCTGATCGGCGCGGGCTACGGCTCGGCGGGCGAACGCTGCATGGCGATCTCGGTTGCGGTGCCGGTGGGTCAGAAGACCGCCGACACGCTGGTCGAAAAACTGATCCCGCGGGTCGAGAGCCTGAAGATCGGCCCGTCGACCGACACGCAGGCCGACTACGGCCCGATGGTGACGCGCGCGTTCACATACAAAGGTGCAGGACTACGTCGATGTCGGCGTGAAGGAAGGCGCCAAGCTCGTGGTCGACGGACGCAACTTCAAGCTCCAGGGCTACGAGAACGGCAACTTCATCGGCGGCTGCCTGTTCGATGACGTGAAGCCCGACATGAAGATCTACAAGGAAGAGATCTTCGGGCCCGTGCTGTCGGTGGTGCGTGCCAAGGACTACGAGGAAGCAATCCGGCTTCCCTCCGAACACGAATACGGCAACGGCGTTTCGATCTTCACCCGCGACGGCGATGCGGCGCGCGACTTCACCAGCCGCGTGCAGGTCGGCATGGTGGGCGTGAACTTCGCGATTCCCGTGCCGCTCGCCTACCACACCTTCGGCGGCTGGAAGCGCTCCGGTTTCGGCGATCTCAACCAGCACGGACCGGACTCGGTGCGCTTCTACACCAAGACCAAGACCGTCACGGCGCGCTGGCCCTCGGGCACCAAGGGCGGCGCCGAATTCGTCATCCCGACGATGAAGTGATCGTGCGGACCTGCGCCAGCATCGCATTGGCCGCGCTGGTGCTCGCAGGCTGCGCAGGCGAGGAGTCCGTGATCGGAACGACGGTAAGGGCGGGAGCGCCGCCCGAACCCATGGCGGGGCGCTGGATCTTTGCCGCGGGGCCAAGCCAGTGCGGCATGAATTTCGGCGCGGCATCTGCGGAAGCGGCCGACGGCACCGTCGCGCCGGAAGGCGGCTGCCCCGGCATTTTCTACACCACCCGCAAATGGAGCTACGAGCAGAACGCGCTGCTGATCCGCGATCTAAATGGCGTTGCGCTCGCCCAGCTCACGTTGGCCGGCCCCAGCCGCTTCGAGGGCAAGGGAACGAACGGGCAGCCGATGACGCTCGCGCGTTGATTTCAGCTTGCGCGCCCAAGCCGCTGATGCGCTAGATTTTCGCGGTCAAAGAGGAGCGGCCATGCCCGAGTACGAACTCTATTGTTTTGCGCAGTCCGGCAACTGCTATCGCGCCGCGCTGATGCTCAATCTGATCGGCGCGGACTGGAAGCCGATCTATGTCGACTTCTTCAAGGGCGGCGAGACGCGCACGCCGAAGTACCGCACCGAGGTCAACGAAATGGGGGAAGCGCCGGTGCTGGCGCATGGCGACAAGAAGCTCAGTCAGTCCGGCGTGATCCTGAACTATCTGGCGAAGCGCTCCGGCAAGTTTCTGCCTCAAGGCGAGGACGAGGAACTCGAAGCCCTGCGCTGGGTCATCTTCGACAACCAGAAGACCAACGGCTTCCTTGGGCCGTATCGCTTCCTGAAGAATTGGGCGAAGCCCGCGGGCGACCCGACCGTGATGGCGTTCCTCAAGGGGCGCATCGATGGCAGCCTCGGCATTGTCAACAAGCGGCTCGAGAGCCGCGCATTCCTGCTCGGCGACAAGCCGACCGTCGCGGACGTGTCGCTTGCCGGCTATCTCTACTATCCGCCGGAGGAATTCGGCTTCGACATCGGCAAGGATCATGCGGCGATCGACGCATGGCGGGAGCGCATGAAGGCGCTCCCCGGATGGGCGCATCCTTACGATTTGATGCCCGGGCATCCGATGCCCGCGTGAAGGTCAAGCCGCCGTCAGGCCGCCGTCGATCGCGAACTCCGCGCCGGTGACGAAGGCGGATTCGTCGGACAAGAGATAGACGCACATGTCGGCCACCTCGGCCGCTGTCCCGAAGCGATGCAGCGGGATGGCGCGCTCCATGCGCAGGCGGGTCTCGTCGGGCTTCGGCACATTCTGCATGATCGCATCGGTCATCGGCCCGGCGATGAAGGCGGGATGCACAGAGTTGCAGCGCACCGGCGGCTTCATCCGCGCACCGTGGAGTGCCACCGACTTCGACAGGAGGCGCACGCCGCCTTTCGAGGCATTGTAAGCGGCGAGATTGTAGCCACCCACCAGCCCTGACACCGATGAGAGGTTCACGATCGCGCCGCCCTGCTTTTTCAGAAGCGGCATCGCGTATTTGCAGCCGAGAAATGTGCCATCGAGATTGATCGCCATCGTGCGGCGCCAGGTCGCGAAGTCGGTGTCCTCCACGGTGCCGACGACCGCGATGCCGGCCGCATTGACCAGCCCGTCGAGTCGCCCTGCGCTCGCGCCGATCGCGTCGGTCACGCGCTGCCAATCGGATTCGGAGGTGACGTCGAGCGGTTGATCGATGCCAGGCCGGCTTTCCAGATCGCTTGCGACCGCGATGCCGCCGTTGCGCACCACCGCTTCGGCAACGGCCGAGCCTATGGCGCCGGCGGCGCCAGTGATGAGGATGACCTTGTCGCGCAGCCGGCCCATTGAAACTCTCCAGGGGTTTGGCGCGCGAGGCTTACTCAAATATCGCCGAACGCGCCATGCCGCCCCTTGCCGGACGAAAAGCGCGCCGCACCGGCGGCCCCTTCCCGCTCCACCATGGCGGACGAGCACGCCCATTCGGACCGCAGGCCGTCCATTTCGGAGAGCCCCTCCTGCAACAAAACCGACCGGCGGTCGGCCCGCATGCAGCCTTGCGGAAAACGCGCGATTTCGTGCGCCAGCGTCTCCGCGGCCGATGCGGCTGTCGCCGTCGCGCACGACACGCTCAGCACAGGCCGATGCGAAGGCATTCATCCGCCTCGACCTTGCGGCCGGTGAGGATGATGTCGAGCGCCCGTGCCGCGCCCGACGATGCGCGGCAGCCGCACCGTACCGCCGTCGATCAGCGGCACGCCCCAGCGGCGGCAGTAGACACCCATGTAGGCGCTCTCCTCCATCACCCGCAGATCGCACCACAAAGCCAGTTCCATGCCGCCCGCGACGGCAGGCCCCGCGACCGCCGCGATGACCGGCTTCGAAAGTTGCAGCCGTGTCGGCCCCATCGGTCCGCGCGGGATCGGCCCACCGCCTGCGGGAAAATTCGAACGCCGCCATCGGTTCTTTCTGGCCAAGTTGGGTCGCGGCATACTTGAGGTCGAAGCCCGCGCAAAACGCACCCCCCGCGCCCCACAGCACCGCGACCGATGCCGACGGATCGCCATCGAACGCCAGCAACGCCTCGGTCAGCGCATCGGCGCTGGCGGGATCCATCGCGTTGCGCGCCTCGCGCCGGTCCCTGATAAGCGTTGTGACGGGCCCATCGCGTTCGACGGTCGAGAGTCATCTGTCCCCTCCCTGTTGCGGCGCGGGAACATTTTACCCGTGCCGGCGCTTATTGCGTGCAGCCCACGAGGTCCATCATGCGCAAGCGCCGCAACTCCAATCTTGCCACAGACAGCATGGTCGCGGCGACATCGACCGCCATGACGCTGTGGCATCGGCTCCCGATGTTCGGAATCGCCTCGCTCGCGACCGCCGCCGAGCGTCAGGCGGAGGCGACCCGCATGGTGGATGAAAAGGCCGCCGCGTTCGTTGAGGGCTGTATCGCAGCAAACATGGAAGCGATCCGCGCGTTCAGCGCAGCCGCGATGGGACAGTTCGCCTCCCTCGCCCACGCACCGATGGCCATCGCCAACGCCGGCCTGCAGCCCGCCTTTCGGACGGTCAATGCAAATGCACGGCGGCTGAACCGGCGCGCCGCGCGCGGCTAGTCTTTCAGGCCGGTCGCGGTATCCATCACCATCATCGAGGCGGTCATCAGCGCGACCTGCTTGCGCTTGCCGGCATCCTCGGCGAATACCTCGCCGAGGCACACCATCAGCTTTTTGCCCGGACGCACCACCCGGCCGCGCGCAATGAAGCGCTCGCCTTTCGCGGGCGAGAGCAAATTCACCTTGAACTCGGTCGTCAGAACCGCCGCATCCTCCGGCATCAGCGACAGCGCCGCGAACCCGCAGGCGGTATCGCACAACATCGTAACGACGCCCGCGTGCACGAAGCCGTGCTGCTGGGTGAGTTTCAAGTCGAACGGCATTTCCAGTTCGACCTCTCCGGGCGCCACGGAAACGACCGAAGCGCCGATGGTCGCCATCGCCTGCTGGCGCGCGAACGAATCGCGGCAGCGGCGGTCGGCGTCAGGATTGATCGGCGTCATGGTCAGTCGTGATGGTGATGATGGCAATGGTCGTGCTGGTTGTCGTGCGTATGATCATGGTCGTGTTTGTGTTCTTGTCCCGCATGATGATGCTCGTGCGCCGTGGCGCGATGCGCATACGCTCCGCCTTCGGGATCGAACGGTGCCTCGATCACGGCGACACGGGCGCCCAATTCCTTCAGTGCCGATTCGAGCGCCGCATCGGGGCGCATGCGCAGCCGGTTGGCGAAAATCTGGACCGGCACATGGCGGTCGCCGAGATGCCAGGCGAGCCGCGCCAGATGCGTAAGGTCGCTGCCGCGAATCTCGACGAGAGGTTCCGGCGCGACCACTACCTCGACCAGACTGCCGTCATCCAGTTCAAGCGCATCGCCGTTGCGCAGCAGCACCGGCTCGGGGAGCATCACGCCAATGGCCGTGCCGTTCACGCCGGTCAGATGGCCGGTCTGCAAACGCCGCTGATCGGCGTTCAGGATCACGCTATCGATATGGCGCGCGCCATGGGCCGCCTGATCGACGATGCGGACGACACGCAGCATTCAGTTCAGCCGCGCCGGACGTTCGTCCTCGCCCTGTTGCGCGGCGGGGATCAGGTGGTCGCTTCCGGCCGCAGGGGCCGCGGCGAGGACCGCATCGGCCTGAAGGTATCGCTGGTATGACAACCAGCCGAGCGGCAGGCAGGCAAGATAGATGACGGTGCCGATGCTGAGCAGTTGCCACGGATAACTGATCAGCAACGCGATCAGCAGCACCACCACGATGATGACCGGGAGCACCATCTCGCGCGGCACCCGCGTGCCGATCTGCTTGCCCGACAGCACCGGTAAACGCGAGACCATCAGCACGGCGATCACGATCGTGTAGACGAGCGTCACACCGACGGGCACCTGAAGCGTGAGAAAAACCAGATAGATCGGCAGCAGTACCAGGATGGCGCCGGCCGGTGCCGGGATACCGGTGAAGAAATTACCCGCCCAGGCCGGGCGCTCGGGATCCTCGATCTGCACGTTGAAGCGCGCAAGGCGCAGTCCGGCACAGATCGCAAACACCATAGCGGCGATCCAGCCAAGATTGCCGAGCGTGTTCAGCCCCCAATGATAGAGGATCAGGCCCGGCGCCACGCCGAAGTTGACGAAGTCCGCGAGGCTGTCGAGTTCGGCGCCAAAGCGCGAGGTGCCCTTGATCATGCGCGCGACGCGCCCGTCCACCGCATCGAGCATTGCGGCGAATACGATCGCGGCGAGCGCCCACTCGTAGCGCTCCTCGAAGGCGAGGCGAATGCCAGTCAGCCCCGCGCAAAGCGCAAGCAGGGTGATGACGTTGGGCACCAGAGTGCGGACCGGAATGCGGCGCAGCCGCTGCATCTGGCGCTGACGCCGGTCAGGATCGAAGCGCGAATATTGCATGGGTCGCACTATAGCGGAGAGCGCCCTCGCCTGCCACGGCCGGCAAGCGAACAGTTAATGCGCTGTCAGCGGAAGCGGCGAGCCACCTTTGGTGGCCGCGGCATCAGCTGCTGCAATGCGCTATCCGCGGCACCCCGGCTGAGCGAGGAAAAGAACGCCAGCCCGGCGGCGGCGCTCTGGCGCCCCAGATTGCGCCGGCGGCGCATCCGCAACAGTGCCGAAAACCCGTTCAGGCTGAACCCGGCCGCGCGGCACATCACGGAAATCGGCTCGTCGGAGGCCGCATCGAGGGCGCCTGCGACCGCCTCGGGTTTGATGCCCAATCGCCCACCAACGAGGGCCGCGATTGTGGTGATGCATTCTGCATCCGCCAGCTCCGCCAGCACATCATCGAGCGCAAGCAACCCCTCCGCCTGCCGCCCGAGAATAGCGGTGGCACGCGCGTCGCTCTGATTGTTCATTTGATCCGTCCCCATCCGCAAAACATCTGACGGGAGACATACGCAGGATCTCGATCAAGTATCCTAAGGCGCAGTCGACAAGGCGGTTAAAGCGCATTCACCGGTATGGCGGTTTGCAGATCAACCGACCCGGAAGGTGCGGCCGCTCGCGCTCGCGCCGAGCGCCGCGATCACGGTTTCGCCCGCAAGCGACGTCTGCCCCTCGGACACAAGCGGCGCGGTGCCGGCGGGGAGATACACATCGACACGCGAGCCGAAGCGGATCATGCCGATGCGCTCGCCGGCGGCGATCGCCTGCCCTTCCTTGGCCCAGCACACAATGCGTCGCGCGACCAGTCCCGCGATCTGCACCACGCCGACGCGGCCGGTCGGCGTTGTCACGACCAGCGCATTGCGCTCGTTGTCCTCGCTCGCCTTGTCGAGATCGGCATTGAGAAATTTGCCGGGCGTATAGGCGATGCGTTCGATTGTACCCGCGACCGGCGACGCGGTTCACGTGGCAATCGAACACGCTCATGAAGATCGAAACGCGTGGCAGGGGAATGTTGCCGAGCGCAAGCTCCGGCGGCGGCACAGCATTGGTAACGAGACTGATGCGCCCGTCGGCCGGCGCGATCACGAGGCGGTCTGCGGTCGGCGTGACACGCACAGGATCGCGGAAAAAATATACGCACCACAGCGTCAGCACCGTGCCGAGCCAGCCGAGCGGCGACCACAACCAGAACAGGATCAGACTGACAAGCGCGAACGCGCCGATGAAGCGATAGCCCTCGGGATTAATTGGCGCGAGCTGGGAGCGGATGGAATTGATCACGGACATCTGTGGAGCGCTACTCTGCGGCTGCCGGGATATCGGCCGCAATGACCGCGGACGCGATGACGGGATCGTCCACCGGCGGCGGATTGCGGTTTGGCGCAATGCTATTCTCGTCCATCAGGGCAAGCTTCTCGCGCGCTTCTTCGGCCTCGCGCTGCCGATTCCACATCGAGGCATAGAGACCGCTCTTCAGCAGAAGCTGGTGGTGCGTGCCGCGCTCCGCGATGACGCCCTGGTCGAGGACGATGATCTCGTCCGCGCCGACGATGGTCGAGAGCCGATGCGCGATCACCAGCGTGGTGCGGCCCCGCGACACGCGATCAAGCGCGTCCTGGATTTCCCGCTCGGTGTGACTGTCGAGCGCGGACGTCGCCTCGTCGAGCAGCAGGATCGGCGGAGCCTTGAGGATCGTACGGGCAATCGCGACGCGCTGCTTCTCGCCGCCGGACAGTTTCAACCCGCGCTCGCCGACCTCGGTCTCATAGCCGTCTGGCGCCATGCGAATGAAGCCGTCGATCTGCGCAAGGCCGGCCGCGTCCTCAACCTCGGAGTCGCTCGCATCCCAACGGCCGTACCGGATATTGTAGCGGATCGTGTCGTTGAACAGTACGGTGTCCTGCGGAACCATGCCGATTGCAGCACGCAGCGACTGCTGCGTCACGTCGCGGATATCCTGATCGTCGATGGTGATGCGCCCACCGGTCACGTCGTAGAAGCGAAACAGCAGCCGCGAAATGGTGGACTTGCCGGCACCGGAAGGGCCGACGATCGCGACCGTATGCCCGGCCGGCACCTCGAAGCTCAACCCCTTCAGGATCTGCCGCGCCGGTTCGTAGGCGAACTGCACGTTGTCGAAGCGGATCGCGCCGCGCGGGATGGCAACCGGCTTCGCCCCTGGCCGGTCCTCGATCTCGGGCTCGCGCGACAGGATCGAGAACATGATCTCGATGTCGGTCACCGCCTGCTTGATCTCGCGATACACCATGCCCATGAAGTTCAACGGCACGTAGAGCTGGATCATCATGGCATTGATCATGACGAAATCGCCCACCGTATTGGTGCCGTTGCGGATGCCCATCACGCAAAGCGCCATCGCGCCGGTGAGCCCGAGCGTGAAGATCGCCGCCTGTCCGGCGTTGAGGACCGCGAGCGAAGTGTATGCCTTGACGCTCGCGTCCTCGTAGCGCGCCATGGTGCGGTCGTAGCGCGACGCCTCGCGCTCCTCGGCGACAAAATACTTCACGGTTTCGTAGTTGAGCAGCGAGTCGATCGCCTTGGTATTGGCGTCCGTGTCGCTGTCGTTCATCTTGCGGCGGATGCCGATGCGCCACTCGGTCGCGTAATAGGTGTAGGTCATGTAGACGACGACCGTCACCATGATGACGGCGACGTAGCGCCAGTCGAACATCCACAGCAACACGCCGACAATCAGCGCGAGTTCGACGATGGTCGGCGCAAGTTGCAGGATGAGCAGTCGTACGATCGTCTCGATGGCGTTTCGCCCGCGCTCCAGCACGCGCGTAAGTCCGCCGGTCTTGCGCTCCAGATGGTAGCGCAGCGAGAGCAAATGCATGTGCTCGAAGGTGCGATAGGCGAGCCGCCGGACGGCGTGCATCGCGACCTTGGCGAAGATGCCGTCGCGCACCTGGGTGAGCAACGCCATGACGACCCGCGTTGCACCGTAGAGAACGGTGAGCAGGATCGGCGCGGCGAAGATCCACATTGTCCAGGCCGGCGCGTCGGGATGCGGCTTCGCCTCGCCGGATAGCGCGTCAACGGCCCATTTGTAAGAGAACGGTACCGCGATGGTGGCGAGCTTGGCGGCGAACAGCAACAACGTCGCGTAAACGACGCGCAGCTTCAGGTCCGCTCGCTCCGAGGGCCAGATATATGGCCACAGGTGAACCATGGTGCGCAGCAGCGCGCCGCGTTCGGCGGAGACATTGCGGAAGCTCGCGGGATTTGGCGGCGCATTCATGGGGCGCGGAGGAGCCTGTTTCTTCGAGTTGGTCTTGGTGTGCGGGGACATATAGGCGGTTTGATCGCCCCTAGCACCCTCCCCCTGCCCGCTCCCTAGTCGCGGATGTGCAGGATCAGTGCGCCGGGCTGGACGTAGCCGTGAAAGCCGCTCGGACGCGGTCGTGTGCCGCGGATCACCAGCGGCAACGATTCACCCTGCGAACTGGGCTCGGCCGCGGCCAACATGGCGTAGCGCGGCCCGCGCCCACCGCGCAGCACGATGATCGGTCGCGCATCCGAAGCGGTTTGCACCGATTGCGATCTCGGCTCGTTTGATGGGCTTTCGCTCCTGCGGCGCACGCGGGTGCGTGGCCGCGGAGCGGCCGCCACGGACGACGCCGACCTGCGGTTCGCTGGCAACGCCGGGTGTTTCAGTGGGCTTCTCGGGCGATTGCGGCAAGGCCGCAGTACTTTCCTGCTTCCTGGCGGGGGGGCGTGGAGCTTCTGCAGTCGGGGCGGCTGGTTGCGAGGCAACCTGCGGTGCGGCGGCCGGCGGGACCGGGCCGGCAGGCACCGCGGGTGCCTGGGCCGGTCGTCGATTGGATGCAGAGGCCGTAGGGGCAGGCCCCGGCGGGGTGTCGGCTTTCGCCTCAGGGGACGTAGAACCAGCGTTCGAACCAGGCGGTATCGAGGTCTCGGACTCTGGCGCTCCGGCGGTCACACGCGGCACATCGCCCGGTCCATAGGCCCAGAACACCGCAAAGCCGATCGAACCGGCGGTAATTCCCGCCGCTGCTAACGCCGCAAGGGCCAGACCAGCACGCGTCATACTGTTCCTGTCGCCTCCACCGTGCCGGACTCTAGCAGGCAGCGGGACAAATCAACGAAAAAAAGGGCCGAATTGGCGCCTTTCGCGACAATTTCGGGCCAACCGTTGCCAATCCGGCGCGCCTTGACGCTTCCGATCGTGCGATGCCACATCCGGCCCATGAGCGAGATTCGAACCGTTTGCGTCTATTGCGGCTCCGGCCCTGGGACCGATCCCGCCTTCATGCAGGCCGCGCGCGATTTCGGCGAAATCCTCGCGCGGGACGGCGTTGGCCTTGTCTATGGCGGTGGCTCGCGCGGGCTGATGGGCGCGGTTGCAACCTCGGTGCTCGATCATGGCGGACATGTCACCGGCATCATTCCGGAATTCCTGCAAAACCGCGAGCAAACGCTCAAGCGCGCGCAGGATGTGATCATCACGCCCGACATGCATGTGCGCAAGCAGACCATGTTCGACCGCGCCGATGCTTTCGTCGCTCTGCCTGGCGGGATCGGCACGCTTGAGGAATTGGTCGAACAGCTCACCTGGGCGCAACTTGGGCGGCACAAGAAACCGATCCTCATCCTGAACACCAAAGGCTTCTGGGATCCGCTTTGCGCCCTGCTCGACCACATGCGCGGCATGGAGTTCATCCGGCTGGAGCTGGCGATATCGCTGCTGGTTGCCGACAAGCCCGCCGATATCCTCCCGAAGCTGCGCGCCGCGGCAGCCCAGGTCAGCGCCAGTGAGACGGGCGGCAAGCCTGAGACTGTGGAGCGGCTGTAAACTACCGCACCACAATACGGTAATCGCCTTCGGCTGACTGGGTGCCGTTGATGACCGCCTCGATCAGTTCACGCGCGATACGCTGCGCGATCGGCAGACGATAATGCAGTCCATCCCAATAGTTCGAATCGTTCGTCGTAATCGGTGACGCGATCCGCCAGTCGATGACCGTGGCGCCGTTGTTTCTGGCGATGGTCGCAATGCGCGCCTTGCATTCGCCTTCGACAGCTGCGGCTGGCGTACCGGGCCAAGCCTGGATCGCGACATGCACCGGCATGAAGGCCAATATCTTGCGGCTCGACGAGGGCAATTCACCGAGCATCATCGCGAGCCAGTCGAGTGCCGGGAATTTCAACGCGTGCCGGTCCACATCCGACAGCGCAGGTGAAAGCAGGTCGGGCAGCGGACGCTCAACCTGCCCAACCCAGATGCCCTGCTTTGCACGCGCCAGAACGTAATCGCCTTCCGGCGGGGTAAAGACCTCGAACCCGTCATAACGACTGCGGGCTCGATACAGCCCGAGATGATAGCCGACGAGCCGGCCGGCAAGCTCAAGCGTTCCGCTGTTGAACAAGTTGGCGTAGTCGTTCCACTTGTCGTCGTCATACATCCATTCGGGAAAGCCGTAACGCGCAGGGTCGCGGTCCGCATTCGGATCGCACCAGCCCGCGTCGATGCCGACGACCAGCACCTTGGGTGCGCCGGCGTGGGCGCGGAAATATTCGAACACCCGCCACTCCTCCCAGGCCGTCGAAGCGTTCATCGCCATGTTGGCGAAGCGTGCGTCGAACGGCTTGTTGAGCTGCTCGGGATCGATCAGCCGTGCGGTCGAAGAGCCCACAATGATGGAGTCGAAACGCCCGCTCCGCATTGCCTGCGGATAGGCGAAACGCTGACTGCCTTCGACCAGAGGCCGTTCGATCGGCAGCGAGAACGGCACCATGTCGTAAGGATCGAGCAGCAGAATGAAGAGTGCGCAGGCAAGGATCGCGCCCACGAATGTGACAAGAAACGATGTGACGAAGCGGCGCCAACCAGCGCGTGGTGCTGTTCCGCTTTTCGGGGTCAACGGCATCAGAACTGGAAATAGATGAAGTTGACCGGCGCGCCCTTGCCGACCTCGAACACACAAAAGGCCGCCAGCAACGCTGTGGCGACGGCCAGTACCGGCATCGGGCGCAACAGGCTGTCCTTCATCTCATGCGCGGAGGGAATGAGCGCGCTCGCGAGCGCCGCGATCAAGATCAGTTTCGCCTCGGCGAGCGTACCGCCAAAGCCGTTGAAGCCTGCCAGCGAGCCAAGGATCAAGCCCGCCGAGGCAAAGCCGTTGGCGCGAAACACGACCCAGCCGACGACCACGAACAGCATGGTGATCGCCCAGCCGGCAATCGCCGGCAGCGGCCGGTTGAGTTGCTGCCACGCGCGGCAGATGACCAACCCGGCCCCGTGCCACAGGCCCCACACCACATAGGTCCACCCCGCGCCATGCCAGAGGCCACACAGACCCATCGTGATCAGCGTCGCGATGGCATAGCGCGCCGCGCCATGCCGTGAGCCGCCGAGCGGAATGTAGAGATAATCGCGCAGGAAATTCGAGAGCGAGATGTGCCAGCGGCGCCAGAAGTCGCGCAGGCTGGTCGAGAGATACGGCCGGCGGAAATTCTCCGGCAAGATGAGCCCAAACAGCAGCGCGGAGCCGATCGCCATTTCGGTGTAGGCGGAGAAATCCAGAAAAAGCTGGAATGAAAACGCAAGGGCCGCGGTCCAGGCTTCGCCGAAATCGAGAGCGCGCTGCACGCCCTGGCTGAACAGCTGATCGACGGTCGGCGCAAGCCGGTCGGCGAGCAGCACCTTCTTGCCGAAACCGACCGTAAAGATGACAAGTCCGGCGCCGATGCGCGCCCACATGCCGTGGCGCAGTGGCGACAGCGCAAATTGCGGCACCAGTTCGTTGTGCCGCACGATCGGGCCCGCGATCACATGCGGGAACACCAGTACGAACAGCGCGAACGGCCGGAACGGATAGAGCGGCGCGTCGCCGCGCATGCGATCGATCAGATACGAGATGAGCTGGAACGAGAAGAAGCTGATGCCGATCGGCAAAATGAAATGCGCGCGCGGCAACACAAAGCCGCTCAATGTCTCGAACGAACCAAGCAGAAAGTCGAGATACTTGAATGTGCCGAGCGAGGCGAGGTTCAGCATCACGCCGGCGGAGAGCCAGAATTTCTCGGCGGTGCGCTCATAGGCGCGCGCCAGCAGCCAGGTCACCGTGATCTGACTGACCACCAGGATGACGAAGCGCGGGTCCCACCAGCCGTAGAAGAACAGCGACGCCGCGATCAGAACCCATTGGCGCGCGCGCTCGGACCGCGCCGCCGCGTAGTAAAGCGCGACGGTGAGCGGCAAAAACATCAATACGTAGAATTGGCTTTGAAACAGCATGAGCGGACCCGGCAGAACGCCCCTGTTTCCGGGACGCCGTGCGGGCCGTCAAGGGCAGCTCAGGCCGTGAAGGTCACCGCCTCGATGCGATTGCCATCGTGATCGCGGATGAAGGCTGCGTAGTAACCCTTGAGACGCTCGTGCGGGCGCAAGCCGGGCAGACCATCCGACGCACCGCCATTTGCGAGCGCCGCGGCGTGGAAGGCATCAACCGCCTCGCTCGAGCGCGCACGCAGGCAGATGTGCGCACCGGAGCGCGACGGGATCGGCGTCATCTCGGGGCGCGCGTTGATCCAGAATTCGGAATATTGTTTCCCAAAACCGACGGTCGAACCGCGAACGTCGATGGTCTCATAACCGAGCGCGCCGAGCACCGCCTCATAGAAGCGCATGGCGCGCGAAAGATCGCTGACCGCGACGGAGATGTGGTCGATCATGCGGGCGCGCCCGACTTTACCAGCTTGTAAATAATCGAATCCATCAGCGCCTGGAACGACGCATCGATGATGTTCGGCGAGACGCCAACAGTGGTCCAGCGCGCGCCGGTCTCGTCCTGGCTCTCGATCAGCACGCGCGTCACGGCCTCGGTGCCGCCATTGAGGATACGCACGCGATAGTCGGTCAGTTGCAGCCCGCCGATGTATCTCTGATACTTGCCCAGATCCTTGCGCAGCGCGACGTCAAGCGCGTTGACCGGACCGTTGCCCTCCCCTGCGGAAATCAGCGTTTCGCCGTCGACCTTCACCTTCACGGTCGCTTCCGCGACCGTCGTAAGCTGGCCGACCGCATTATAGCGACGCTCGACATTCACGCTGAAGCGCTCGACCGTGAAATAATCCGGCACCTGACCGAGGATACGGCGCGCCATCAGCTCGAACGAGGCGCCCGCCGCCTCGTAGGCGTAACCGGCCGCTTCTTTCTCCTTCACCTCGTCGAGCAGGCGATTGACCCGCGTGTCGTTTTTGTCGACCCGCATGCCGATCCGCTCCAGTTCGCTCAGCACGTTCGAGCGGCCGGCCTGATCCGACACCAGAATCTTGCGCTCGTTGCCAACCAGATCGGGCAGCACATGCTCATAGGTCGCCGGATCCTTGGCGATGGCGGACGCATGAATGCCGGCCTTGGTGGCGAACGCGCTTTCGCCGACATAGGGCGCGTGGCGGTTCGGCGCGCGGTTGAGCATTTCGTCGATGGTGTGCGACGCGTGCGCCAGCGTCTTCAGCTTGTCGCCGGAAACCCTAATGTCGAATTTATCGGCAAACTCCGCCTTCAGCTTCAGGGTCGGGATGATTGACACGAGATTGGCGTTGCCGCAGCGCTCACCCAGTCCGTTCAGCGTGCCCTGAATCTGGCGCGCGCCCGCACGCACCGCGGCGAGCGAATTGGCGACCGCCTGTTCGGTATCGTTATGCGCGTGGATGCCGACATGGTCGCCCGGCACATGCTTCACGACTTCGCCGACGATCGCCTCGACCTCATGCGGCAGCGTGCCGCCATTGGTATCGCAAAGCACAACCCAGCGCGCGCCCGCCTCGTGGGCCGCTTTGGCGCAGGCCATCGCGTAGTCCGGATCGGCCTTGTAGCCGTCGAAGAAGTGTTCGCAGTCGATCAGCACCTCGCGCCCTTTTTGCTTTGCGGCCTGAACACTGTCGCGGATCGAAGCGAGATTTTCCTCGTTGGTCGTCTCCAGCGCGACGCGTACATGGTAATCCCATGTCTTCGCCACGAAGCAGATCGCATCCGCCTTGGCGTCAAGCAGCAGCGCGATGCCCGGATCGTTCGAGGTCGAACGCCCCGGCCGCCGCGTCATCCCGAAGGCGGTGAACGCCGCGCCGAATTTGCGGTCTTGCGAAAATAAATCGGTGTCTGTCGGGTTCGCGCCCGGATAGCCTCCCTCGATGTAATCGATCCCGAGGTCATCGAGCAATTTCGCGATGGCGAGCTTGTCGTGCAGGGTGAAATCGACGCCGTTCATCTGCGCGCCATCGCGCAGCGTGGTGTCGAACAAATAAAGCCGCTCCTTGCTCATGCGGTCCCCTTCGCACCAAGCTGTTTTTCCATCGTGGTGTTGGCGAGCCACTCGCCGCCGACCTGCACGGTGTTGCGCTGCGTCGCCGTGAAGCCGCGCTTCTTGAAAAACGGCTCGGCCGTGTCGCTGACGTCCGCCGACAGGCGCTTCGTCCCGCGCGCACCAGCCAGTTTTTCCAGCGCATCGAGCAGCATCGTGCCGACGCCCTGCCCGGTCAGCCCCGGATGCACATAGATCAGATCGATCATCTCGTTGTTGGCGAGCGACGCAAAGCCGATCGGCGAACCATTCATCGTGGCGATCAGCGTGAGCTGCGCGCCGAGCCGGCGTGCGAAGGCTTCCCCGTCGTCGGCCGCGGAGGCCCAGGCCCGCTGCTGGTTCTCGCTGTAATCGTCCGCCGTCAGTTCCTCGATGCTGGTACGGAAGATTTCCGCCAGCAGCGGAGTATCCTCGACGAGGAACGGACGCAGCGCGAAGGTCGGGTGCGCGACGGCGCTCATCGCACCGGCTCCCAGGTCGTGCCGTCCTTGCTGTCCTTCAGGACGATGCCGAGCGCGAGCAATTCGTCGCGGATACGATCTGCCTCGGAGAAGTCCTTCGCCTTGCGGGCATCGAGACGTGCCGCGATGCGGCGGTTGATCTCCTCGGGCGCGATTGCAAGGGCTGGTGCACGGCGTGCGCGCCAATCCGAGAAGCCATCCTCGCGAAAGCCGAAAAATGCGAGCGAGCCGGCGAGCGCCTTGCGGCCCGCGGCGTTGCGCAGGGCATGCATCTCGGCGATCGCCTTCGGTGTGTTGAGATCGTCGCATAGCGCTTCCAGGACGCCGGGCGCCGGCCGCGCGTCCGCGTCGGCGGCGGCCGCATCGAAGAAATTCGTCAGCGCCTTTTCGGCGTCCTCCAACCCCTTCACAGTCCAGTTGATCGGCTGGGTGTAATGCGTTGACAGCATTGCGAGACGGATCACATCGCCCTGCCAGTCCGCCAGCACCTCGCGAATGGCAAAGAAGTTGCCGGTCGACTTCGACATCTTCTCGCCTTCGACCTGCAGAAATCCGTTGTGCATCCAGACATTCGCCATGACGCTGCGTATGGAAGGCGCAGCGCGACTGCGCGATCTCGTTCTCATGGTGCGGGAACACGAGATCGATCCCACCGCCGTGGATGTCGAAGGTCTCGCCGAGATGCCTCCACGCCATCGCGGAGCATTCGATGTGCCATCCCGGCCGTCCCGGCATCGGCAATGCCCGCGGGCGACGACCAGCCCGGCTCGCCCGCCTTCGAGGGCTTCCACAGCACGAAGTCCATATCGCCGCGCTTGTAGGGTGCGACATCGACGCGTGCGCCGGCCTCCATCTCGTCGAGCGTGCGGCGCGAGAGTTTCCCGTAATCCAGCATCGAGGGCACGCTGAACAGCACGTGGTCCTCGGCCACATAAGCATTGCCGGAGGCGACGAGCCGCTCGATCAGCGTCTTCATTTCGGCGATGTGCTCGGTCGCGCGCGGCTCGACCGTCGGCGGCAGGCAGCCGAGCGCCGCCACATCCGCGCGGAAATTCGCGTAAGTGCCTTCCGTCAGCTCGCGGATGTCGATGCCGCGTTCCGCAGCGCGCGCGTTGATCTTGTCGTCGACGTCGGTGATGTTGCGCACATAGGCGACGTGCGCGTCACCATAGAGATGGCGCAGCAGGCGGAACAGCACGTCGAACACGATGACCGGCCGCGCATTGCCGATATGGGCGAAGTCATAGACCGTCGGTCCACACACATACATGCGCACGCGCGCAGGATCGATCGGGGCAAACACCCGCTTCTCGCGTGTCAACGTGTCGTAGATCTTCAAGTCCATATGACCACCCGGGCCTGCTGGCCGGGCGTCTTTGGTCTCGATACTCTGAGAAAAGACGGCCGCAGCCAGCTTGAAAGCTAGCGAATAATCGCGCGGCAAATGCCGCAGATTGCGTTAAGGCCGTTCATGGCGGCCCTTATGCGAGCGGCCGGGTCCCCCGTCAAGGGTTGGGGCAACCCACTCCGCCACGATCCTGCCGCAACATTGCCCGGCATCGTCCACAAGCGTGCCGATTTCAGCCCGGTTAACCGAAGAATTCGAACAACGCTTACGGAAACCCATGAACCTTGTACCGCGTTAAGCGACTAATCAGGGGCGGCATGTCTTGCGTGTCGCGATTGGGCCAAAGATGAGCAATCCTCTCCTTCGCACGCCATTCGGACAGGTCGAGCTTCGGCCCGTCGCGTCCCCGCCGGGCGCCGACGGCATGAAGACATTCGTGCTGCTCCCCGACCTTGATGAGCTGCTTGGCGTGCCGGGCTTCGGCCTGCGCGACCCAATTCTGGTTGGGACGCGGCGCAGAGGTCCGTGGGCCTGCTGAGCCTGAGCTTCCACTGACTCCGTCCAAGGTTAACGAACTCGAAACGCCTTCGCGCGTAGCCTGTGGCCTCGTCGGCTGCCATGGGCCGGGGGATGGGCTATGCGGATTTCGGGGCGTTTTTTGATGCTGGCGAGCGTTCTGCTCGCGTCCGCGCCGGCTGCGGCCGAAAACCGCCTCTTCGTCATCGCCAACAATCCAGACGGTTACGGCATCGACCGCTGCCTCGCCAGCGGCGAGCATTGCGGCACCACGGTAGCGACCGCCTACTGCCAGTCGCAAGATTTCGCCTCAGCAAAATCCTTCCGCAGGATCGACCGCGAAGAAATCACTGGCGCAATCCCGGCCAGTGGCCACGAATACCTGCACGGGAAATTGCGACGTCATTCGTCGCGATCGAGTGCTCGCGCTGATTTTTAGCGGTGCATCTTATCCGAAAACCGGCTTCCGCTTTTCGGGATGATGCGCGCTACCTCTCAATCCACTCCGCGCATTTCGGCACGTCGCCAGCAGTTCCCCACGGCATGATCGGCACCGTCGAGGTCGAATTCTTCGGCGAGCCTTCGATCAGACGGTCCGAATACACCATGTAGACGAGCACGTTGCGCTTCGTGTCGCAGCCACGCACGATCTGCATCTTCTTGAAGAACAACGAGCGGCGCTGGCGGAACACATCGTCGCCCTGCTCGAACTTCGCGGTGAACTTGATCGGGCCGACCTGACGGCAGGCGAGCGAAATATCCGACACCTGTTCGGCGAGGCCGAGCCAGCCCTTCCAGCCGCCGCGCTCGGGCGCGGTGAAATGGCACGCCACACCGTCCACGATCGGGTCGTCGACGCCGTAGGTCGCGAGCTTGTCGTTCGGCGAGGTCGAGGCGAAACACCGTGGACTTACGGAAAATGAGGTCGGGCTCTTCGGCGGCCTGCGCGAGCGAGCGGCGCGAGGGCCAGCAGCACCAGTCCCAGAACGAAGCGTTTCATGTGCGTACCCCTCCTGCGGGCGGCGCACATGTAGGAAGGGCGAGCGGCGGCCGGAAGGCCTATCCGGCGGCCTGCGCAGCGGGCTTGTGGCACACAGCACAAATCTTGTTGCCATCGAGGTCGCGCACATAGGCGCCGTAGTAGTCCGGATGATAGTGCTCGCGAATGCCGGGCGCGCCCTCGTCGGTGCCGCCCGCCGTGAGCGCCGCTGCATGGAAGGCATCGACCGCGCCGCGCGTTGGCGCATCGAACGCCACCGTGACGCCATTGCCGGGCGTTGCTTCCTTTTCGTCGTGAGGCCGCACCACCCAGAACGGCTCGTTCACGCCGGAGAAATCCGGCGGCGCGTAGCTCGCCGCGAACTTGAACGTGCGGGTGCGCTTCATGCCGAGCGGCGCCAGCGTCGCATCGTAGAAACGCATCGCGCTCCTCAGCTTCGAGGCGCCGACCGTGATATGGCTGTACATGACCCCTTAGAACTCGCGTCCCATCCTTTGGTCGAGCGAATACTCTCCGGCCCCACGGATCAGGAACACCAGCGCGCAAAGCAAGATCAGCAGCGAATATTCGAGCCCGCCGGCCGTCCAGAAGAAGCCCTTCGCGGATGTGAACTGCACGGCAACGATCATGAAGATGACGACCGCAAACGCGGCAAGGCGCGTGAACAGACCCAGCAATAAAAGGATGCCGCCGAAAAACTCCGTGCACGCGACCAGCGTGAGCCAGAACGCGGCCGGCGCATAGCCGAGCTTGTCGAACAGCGCGACGAATTTCTCGAAACCCATGCCACCGAAGGCGCCGAACAGCTTCTGCGCACCATGCGGTATCAGGATGAGACCGAGCCCGACCCGCAGGATCGGCAGCGCGAATGGCGTGAGCTTGTCGTAGATCCCGCCGACCGCAGGAACGTAAAGGCGCGTGGCCATGTGAAATCCCCCCAATGTCGGCCGCACAATATCCCCCGGCGGCCTGGCGCAAAACTAGCACTGGGCGTCGGCGCCCCGCCACACGTTGCCGTGAATTGATTGGGATGTGGCCCAAACGAACCCGGGGACAGGCCGCTAGATTTCACGGCCGATCAGCGTATCGACCGACCAACGGGTGCCGCCGGAGATCAGAAAGTGAAACACCACGATCGCCCAGAACAGCGGATATTCGATGCCACGATTTTCCCAATTGTAGCCGCTATCCCAATGATAGGTGACGATCGCGACGATCAGGAACACGATGATCGAACCGGCGGCGATCCGCGTCAGTAGGCCGATTGCAAGCAGCAGGCCGGAGAGCAATTCCATGATGCCGACGATCCAGGCCCACATCAGGCCATTGTCGAACCCGACGCTCTCGAAGAAACGGCCCGCGCCTTCGATGTTGCCGAACACGATCTGGTAACCGTGGAAGGCGAGCGAGCCGCCAGCCATCAGACGCATCAACAATTCGGTGAATGGCTCGAAGATCGCGTAGAGGCGCCCGAGCTGCGGAATAAGAAGTGTTGGCCTATCCATCATTGCGATCCCCGCAAGCGCCGCCAGACGCACCCTTGCCGCCCAATAGCGCCGAAGGTGCGGCATGATCGGCCTGCGCTGACATCAGCGCAAGCGCACCGGCAACGCCGTGAAGCCGCGAAAGCGCGCGCGGCGGCTGCGCTGCGGGGTGCCGTCCGGCCGGTAGTCCGGAAACCGCGCGAGAAATCGCTCGATTGCCACACGGCCTTCCAGCCGCGCGAGGCTCATGCCGGCGCACATGTGGATGCCGGAGCCGAACGCCAGATGGCGCGTCGGATTGCGCGACACGTCGAAGCGGCCCGGGTCGGGGAATGGCTCGGGGTCGCGGTTGGCGGCGCCGATGCCGATGGTGACCAGCGTGCCTTTTGGCATGGGAACGCCACCGAGCACCGTGTCGTCGGTGACGATCCGGTTGCCGAGCTGGTTCGAGCTTTCAAACCGCAACACTTCCTCGACGGCGCTTTTCATCAGGTCGGGATTTTCGATCAACCGCCGCCGCTCACCCGGGAAGCGGATGAATATCTCCAGCGCGTTGCCGATGAGGTTGGTGGTGGTCTCGTGGCCGGCATTGAGAATGAAGATGCAATTTTGCAGAAGCTCGCTTTCGGTGAGCTTGCGCCCCTCATGCTCGCCGCGGATGAGGCGTGTGAGCAGATCCTTCTCGGAATCGCCGGGCTTGCTGCGGCGGTCGTCGAGCAGCCCTTTCAAATAATCCGCGAAATCGCGCACCGAGTTATTGCCGAGCGCCAGTTGCTCTGGTGTCAGCACGGGCTCAAGCGCGCCCAGGATCGCAAGCGACCAGCCACGCAGCGGCTCCCGATCCACATGCGGCACGCCCAAGAGATTGCCGATGATCTCGACCGGAATGGCGGCGGCAAAGTCCTCGATCAGGTCGGCACGCCCTTCCCGCTCCATCGAGTCGAGAAGGCGGTCGACCAGCGCGACAAGTCCCGTTTCCATCTCGGCGATCACGCGATTGGACAGCGCCATCTGGATCGCGCGGCGTACGTGGGTGTGCAGCGGCGGATCGTTGAACACCAGACTGGTGGTGTGA
This sequence comes from uncultured Alphaproteobacteria bacterium, assembly GCA_963757565.1. Lineage (GTDB taxonomy): Bacteria > Pseudomonadota > Alphaproteobacteria > Rhizobiales > Xanthobacteraceae > PALSA-894. The sequence goes on along the minus strand of CAVWSB010000011.1, from coordinate 1,189,599 downwards.
TGCTCGTAGAGCGGCGCATCGCCGTATTTGGGGAAGAACTCGACCTTCTTGTCGGAGGAAAAGACGCGCGCATCGCGATAGACCGCATCGCAGTCGCGCCAGCGTGTGATCAGGTAGGCGCCGTCCGGCATGCGGTGCACGGGATCGTGCTCGCGCAACGCTGCGTAATAGGGAAACGGGTCGTCGATGAAATCGGCTGGCAGGCGTTTGAGATCGAAGGCGCGCGCCGCCGCACGCGCCGCGTCGGCCGAGAAGTGGTGCGTCCTGCCTGCGGAAACGTTCATACGCGGCAACCCAATGAGAGCGCGCGGGGCTTGTCAACGCTGATATGCGAGCCGCTCCGCGCATTGACGCCGGGCGTCCGGGACCTCTACCAAGACTTAAGCGCCCTAAGCGCCAATCCGGGGAAGCGCCAGTGAAACTCTACGGCTATTTCCGCTCGTCCGCCGCCTATCGGGTGCGCATCGCGCTCAATCTGAAAAACCTCCCCTATGAGCAGTCGGCGGTGCACCTGACCCGCAATGGCGGCTGGCAATGGAGCGAGGAATTCCGCGCGATAAATCCGCAGAAGCGCGTGCCCGCGCTCGCGCTCTCGACCGGCGAGGTGCTGCTGCAATCGCTCGCGATCATCGAATATCTCGACGAGGTGCATCCCGACCCGCCGCTGCTGCCAGCCGATCCGGTCGTGCGCGCGCAGGTGCGCGCCCTGTCGCAGATCATCGCGTGCGACATCCACCCGCTGAACAACCTTGTGGCACTGAATTATCTGAAAGGTCCGCTCAAGCACGATCAGACCGAGGCCGACGAATGGTATCGCCACTGGGTCCGTCAGGGCTTCGAAGCGATCGAAGCGCTGCTACGCCCTGGCCCCTACGCATTCGGCGCGCATGTGACGATCGCGGACCTTTGCCTGGTGCCGCAGGTATTCAATGCGCGCCGCTTCAAGATCGACATCGGCCAGTATCCAAGGATCGCCGCGGTCGATGCCGCCTGTCTGAAGCTGCCGGCCTTCGACAAAGCGCGGCCGGAAAACCAGCCGGACGCCGAATAACAACCCTGGAAATCCTGTGACCGTCATTCCTGTCGAGGCCGGAGCGCTGGGTGAGCCCGATCCGCCAACACCGCCGCCGCGCAAATCGAACGTCCCGGCCGCCGTCGCCTGGATGGTCGGCACGCTGCTGTCGTTCTCGCTGATGGCGATCTCGGTGCGCCAGCTCGGCGGCGTGATCAACCTGTTCGAAATCCTGATGGTGCGCTCGGTCGGCGGGCTGCTCGTCCTTTCCGCCGTGATGATTACGCAGCCCTACCTGTTCAAGCAGCTGGTGCTGCGTCGCCCGCTCGTTCATCTGGTCCGTAATGGCACGCATTTTCTCTCCAGCATCGGCTGGTCGTTCGCCGTCATCATGCTGCCGCTCGCGACGGTGTTCGCGATCGAGTTCATGATGCCGGTGTGGGCGGGCTTGCTCGCCGTGCTGCTGCTCGGTGAGCGGTTCACGCTGAGCCGCGGCGGCTCGATCGTGCTCGGCTTCGCCGGCGTGCTGGTCATCATGCGGCCGGGGCTTGAGGCGTTTCAGCCGGCCGCGCTGGCGGTACTTGGCGCTTCATTTGGTTATGCGGTCTCGAATATCGCGACCAAGAAGCTTGTGCCGGTCCAGCACACGATCGCGATCCTGTTCTGGATGAACGCCATGCAGATGGTCATGGCGCTGATTGGGACCGACCCGTCGTTCCCGTCACGGCTGCACGGCTGGCAATGGTTGGCCGCGGCCGGCATCGCGCTGAGCGGCACGGTCGCGCACTACTGCCTGACCAACGCGCTACGCGTCGCGGACGCGATCGTCGTCATCCCGCTCGACTTCCTGCGCATTCCGCTGATCGCGTTCGTCGGATGGCTGTTCTACGCCGAGAAACTCGACCTTCTGGTGTTCGCGGGCGCCGGCATCATCGTGTCCGGAATTGTCTGGAACCTGCGCGCCGAAATGCGATGATTCTGCCACAGCACGGACCAGATTTCGGCGCGGCTCTTTCCATTGCATACCTCCAACGCTACAAGCCAAGTCCCTTGTTTGGATTCACATTTTCGACACCTTTGACGCGCTTGTTCGCGCGTTCCGCGTGGGGCGGCGAACCGGATGAAGCGATGCCTTCGCGCCTGATTTCAGCGGGATTTCTTGTGTTTGCCGCCTCGTCGTTCTTGTCGGCGGCGGCACTCGCGCAGCCGGTGACGCAGGCCTGGCCGCCGGGGCCCGCCACACAGGCCCAGCCACCCGGACCGTCGTACCAAGGCCAGCTTTGCGCGCGCCTTGAGGGGCAGCTTGCCTCCATCGATCGCGGCGGCGCCGGCGATCAGGGACGAGCCGATCAGGTCCGCCGCTACGAGGATGCGTCGAACCGCCAGCAGGCCGAGCTCGACCGGCTTGTGTCGCAAGGCCGCCGCCAGGGCTGCGAGGGCAGTGGTGGATTCTTCATTTTCGGCGGTCTGCAATCGCAGTCGCAGCAATGCGTCGATCTCAACGCGCAGATTTCGCGCATGCGCGGCAATCTCGACCGCATCAACGTCGACCTGCAGCGCCTGCGGGGCGGCGGCGTTGACTCGCAGCGAGCAGCGCCGCTCCGTCATGGTCGCGCTGGCGCAGAACAATTGCGGCCCGCAGTATCGGACTGCCGCGCGAGCGCCCGGCGGATTCCTGACCAGACTGTTCGGCGGCGATACCAATGAGCCTCCGGGCGATCTCGCCAATCCGGACGCGCAGAGCGGCAGCTTCCGCACCGTGTGCGTGCGCACCTGCGACGGATATTATTTCCCGATCTCGTATGCGGCCTCGCCCGCGCATTTCGCTCAGGATGAGAAGACCTGCCAGCGCCTCTGCCCGGCGGCAGAAGCCATGCTGTTTTCGCTACCGCACGAGCGGCGGCGACATCACACAGGCGACCTCGCTTAGTGGACAGCCCTATACCGGCCTGCCGAATGCGCTCAAGTACCGCACCGAGTTCAATCCCTCGTGCAGTTGCCGCAAGCCGGGCCAAAGCTGGGCCGACGCGCTCGGGAAAGACGAGGCGGTCGCAGCCGGCGACGTCGTGGTGACGGAAGAACGCGCCAAGCAATTGTCCGCTGCCGCAGGCCCAAAAAGCCCAAACCAAAGGCAAGCAACCCGCGGGTGCTCAGCCGGCGGCGACCACAGCCGCGCCTGCTGCGAATGCTCCCGCTCCGGCCGATACGCCCGCTGCGACCGCGAGCACGCAGAGCAAGGGAACGATCCGTGCGGTCGGCTCCGACATTCATCGCGCCGAAGACACCTTAAAAATCGAACGCCGCGTTCTTCGCCTTTTCGAGCGCGCTCACCGTCAGGTCCGGCTTGGGCAACGGCGTGCCGGGGTCGCGGAAGCTGTTGACGATCGGATAGCGGCGGTCGCGGCCGAAATTGCGCAGCGTGACCTTCACGCCAGGCGCCGCCTGCCGGCGCTTGTATTCGGCAAGGTTGAGCATGCGGTCGACGCGCAACACGAGATCGCGCTCGAAACCTGCCGCCACGATATCGGCGATCGGCTCCTCGCGCTCGACCAGCCGCTCGAGAATTCCGTCGAGCACGTCGTAGGGCGGCAGCGTGTCCTGGTCCTTCTGGTTCTCGCGCAATTCCGCAGTCGGCGGCTTGGTGATGACGCGCTCCGGAATGACCGTCGCCGGCGGGCCCGAGCGCGCCGGGCGGCCGCCACCGTGTTGCGCAGGCCGCACAGGCGGAACACCTGCGTCTTGTAGAGATCCTTGATCGGATTGAAGCCGCCGTTCATGTCGCCATAGAGCGTCGCGTAGCCGGCCGACATTTCGGACTTGTTGCCCGTCGTCACCACCATCAGGCCGAACTTGTTGGAGATCGCCATCAGGATGGTGCCGCGCGCGCGCGACTGGAGGTTCTCCTCGGTGATGTCGCGATTGGTGCCGGCGAACAGGGGCTTGAGCGTCGCCTCGAACCCCTCGACCGGCGCAGCGATCGGCACGCGTGTCGTACTGGATGCCGAGCGCCTTTGCGACCGCGGCCGCATCTTCGAGCGAGTCCTGTCGATGTGTATTTGTAGGGAAGCATCACGGCGCGCACGCGATCGGCGCCGAGCGCATCGACCGCCATCGCGGCGCAGAGCGCACTGTCGATGCCGCCGGAGAGCCCGAACACCACGCCCTTGAAGCCGTTCTTGTCGACATAGTCGCGCAGGCCGAGCACGCAGGCCGCGTAATCGGCCTCGTCGCCCTCCTCGATCAGCGCATTTTCGCACGGCTAGGCAACGCCAGACCGCCATTCTCGCGTACCCACTGGGTGGTGACGACCGTTTCGCGAAACGCCGGAAGCTGGAAAGCGAACGAGCGGTCGGCATTCAGGCCGAACGAGGCGCCGTCGAACACCAGTTCGTCCTGCCCGCCGACCATATTGAGATAGACCAGCGGCAGGCCGCTCTCGACCACGCGCGCGACCGCGATGTTGAGCCGCACCGCGGTCTTGTCGCGCCAGTAGGGCGAGCCATTCGGCACCAGCAGGATTTCGCCGCCGGTCTCGCTCGAGGCACTCGACCACGTCGGCCTGCCAGATATCCTCGCAGACCGGCACGCCGATGCGCACGCCCTTGAGCACGATCGGGCCCGGCATCGGGCCGGGCGCGAACACGCGCTTCTCGTCGAACACGCCGTAGTTCGGCAGATCGACCTTGTAGCGGGCCGCAGCGATCTTGCCGCCATCGAGCAGCAGATGCGCATTGTAGCAGCTTGCCGTCCTCGACCCACGGCGCGCCGACCAGCATCGCGGGGCCGCTTCAGCCGTCTCGCGCGCCAGCGCCTCGACGGCGGCACGGCAGGCGACCTGGAACGCCGGCTTGAGCACGAGATCCTCGGGCGGATAGCCCGAGATGAACAGCTCGGGGAAAATGATGAGGTCAGCGCCCTGCCCCGCCGCGGTCGCTCGTGCGCTGACGCACCTTCTCGGTGTTGCCGGCGACGTCGCCAACGGTTGGATTGAGCTGCGCGAGCGCGATGGCGAGGCGGTCGGCGGGATGGCGTTCATGGGATGGATGTAGCGAGATGGCCGCCCGACGGCAATGCGGTCAGAAAAGCCGCCGCCAGCCGTCGAAAAAGCGACCCGACAGTTACATCAGCCCCAGCCATTCGGCGATCGCGAGCGCCCAGGTCAGGCCGGCGATGGCAAGCGCAACGCCGACCGCCGCCGACCCCATGTCCTTGATGCGGCCGATCTCGGGGTGATGGGTTGCGGTGACGTGATCGGAGAGTTTCTCAATCGCGGTGTTGAGAAGCTCGACCGCAATCAGCAACAAGATGACGCCAACTAGGGTCAGCCGTTTCCACGGCTCCGTCGCGATGAAGATCGCCAGCGGAATGCTGAGCGCAAGCGCCACCAATTCCTCACGGAACGCAGCTTCGGATCGCGCAGCAGCCCGAATTCCATGCCAGGAATGGATCGTGGCGCGCAGCAAACGATGCAAAATGTGTCCCCCGATGATGGGCGGCTGTTCGCCGCGTCACCCTTTCATACGCCAGCGCGTGGCGGGACGCACGCGCGCCGCCGGGGCGGGTCGAGGCGCTGCGATTTTTCCGCCCCGCCTTCCGGGAACGGTCAGGCCGCGCCGATCTGAGCGACCTTCTCTGCTTGCGCGCTCGCGACCTGGCGCACGCGCACGAAGCGGATCATCCGTTGCGCCACGACAGCATCGATTGCTTCGTAGTCCCGTCGCGAATCCGGATCGGTGAAATAATGTTCATTGCGTTTTGCGGCGCGCAGCGCGAGCAACGAGTCCACCGTCGGCCATGAGACATCCAGTGACCGGCACAGCATCAGCGTGATCTGAAGCTGCCCCTTGTAGATCATGTTGAACACCTGATCGCGTTCCAGCCGCGAGAAGGAGCTGATCAGCACCGCAACATCGAGCAATCGTCCCGCTTCGGCGAAGTGACGCACCATGTCGTCCAGTTTCGTGTGGCCCTGGCGGATTTCCTCCACGACGACGGCGACTTGCCGAATATTGTCCTTGCGGTTTCGCAGAGCCGCTTCGAACCTCTTGCGCAAGGACATGACCATATCGGGAGCCAATGCGCCGCGGACTTCGTATCCGCGTTCGGCGAGTTTTCCGACCAGTGCGCCAGACAGGATCGGTAACAGGTCGTCGATTGTTCGCTGGGAAAGGTCCGGGCGTTCGACCAGCAATTCGCGCAGGTCGACGTCCTCGTGAGCCTTTTCGACAAGAGCATCCATACCGCCATCGGAAAAGCGTGCGCCGTGGTTGGCCGAGACGGTACGGACCACGCCAGAATTGCCGCGCGTGACCAGTACGTCGGTTACTCTCTCGGAAAGGGACGCGCGACCCGCAATGGCGCCGAGCCGGACCTGAGAACCGCGCTCTGCAAGGCGCACCAGATCGTCGTCGGTCAGCGAGAGCGCGTTGCGAAGAACGGGACGAGCGACTTCGATATCGTCGTTGTCGGCGAGCTTGCGAACGATGTTCACCGGAAAATCCGGAAGGATCGCGAGATTGGCGGCAACCTGCCGCTTGAGATCGCGCGAGAACAGCTCGACGATCTTTTCCATAATGTCGTTGAACAGATAGGTCTCGGCGTCCGAGTGGCTGCCGAGTCCCTCGAAATATAGGTCAGTGACCTTGTGCAACAGCTCCAGACGCTTCTCCGGAGAACGTTCTGCCGCAATCTTCTTCAGTTCTCGATGCATAGGCGCGCAACCTTTAGAGGCTGCGCGACCATGACAGCGGACTTTAACAAATCCGTTCTGACGGAAGGTCAAACGGCCGATCTAAGTATTGGCCCGGACAGTCGAAACACGTAGCCCGCGGACGTTCGCGTGCCGTGACCTTACAGCCCGGCTGCAGCGGGCAGCGGCTTTGCCTTGGCTGCTCTTTCGGCCTTGAGCAATTCGGCGAGCAGGAAAGCGAGTTCGATCGCCTGCTCGGCATTGAGCCGCGGATCGCACAGCGTGTGATAGCGGTCGTTCAGGTCCTGATCGCTGATCGCGCGTGCGCCGCCGGTGCATTCGGTGACGTCCTTGCCGGTCATCTCCAGATGCACGCCGCCGCCATGCGTCCCTTCCGCGGCATGCACGGCGAAGAAGGTCTTCACCTCCTGCAGGATGCGGTCGAACGGCCGCGTCTTGTAGCCGCTCTCGGCCGTAATGGTGTTGCCGTGCATCGGATCGCACGACCACACCACCGCGCGGCCCTCGCGCTTCACCGCGCGCACCAGCGCGGGAAGATTGTCGCCAACCTTGTCCGCGCCGAAGCGGTTGATCAGCGTAAGACGGCCCGGCTCGTTTTCCGGATTGAGGATGTCGATCAGGCGGATCAACTCGTCTGGCTTGAGCGACGGCCCGCACTTGAGGCCGATCGGATTCTTGATCCCGCGGAAATACTCCACATGCGCGTGGTCAATCTGGCGCGTGCGGTCGCCGATCCAGACCATGTGGCCCGAGGTGCAATACCAGTCGCCGGTGGTGGAATCCTGCCGCGTCATCGCCTGCTCGTAGCCGAGCAGCAACGCTTCGTGGCTGGTGTAGACATCGGTGCCGCGCAGTTCGGGGTGGCTTTCGAGATCGAGGCCGCAGGCCTGCATGAAGGCGAGCGTCTCCGAAATGCGATCGGCGACCTGGCGATAGCGGTCCATCGCCTTGGGGTCTTTTACAAATCCGAGCATCCACTGGTGCACGCGGCCAAGGCTCGCGTAACCGCCATGCGCGAAGGCGCGCAACAGGTTCAGCGTCGCGGCTGACTGGTGATAGGCCTCGATCAGCCGCTGCGGATCGGGCGTTCGGGATTCGGGTGTGAACTCCGCACCGTTCACGACGTCGCCGCGATAGCTCGGCAGTTCGATCCCGTTGCGCTTCTCGGTCGGCGACGAGCGCGGCTTGGCGAACTGGCCCGCGATACGGCCAACCTTCACAACCGGCGAGGCCGCCGCGAAGGTGAGCACCACGGCCATCTGCAGGAACACGCGAAAGAAGTCGCGGATCGAGTTCGCGCTGTGGTCCTCGAAGCTTTCGGCGCAGTCGCCACCTTGCAGCAGGAAAGCGTCCCCGGACGCGACCCGCGCGAGTGATTTCTTCAGGTTGCGCGCCTCGCCCGCGAACACGAGCGGGGGAAACGAGGCGAGCCTCCCTTCAACCGCGGCCAGTTTCGCCTCGTCGGGATATTGGGGTACCTGGACGATGGGTTTGCCCCGCCAGCTATCCGGCGTCCAACGCTCGGGCATAACGCTAACTCCTTGATTTGGCTGGGATGGCATGCCCTGCCCCCGCGCCGCGAGTTATACACAGGGGCGACTCAATCCGGAAGCGCAGAAAGCTGGCGGACGCCCCCGCCTGACTTCATGACTGGATCGAAATGGCTCTCCACCCCGCCTACGCCCAGGTTTCGGCACTGCTCGCCGCGGTCTTCATCCTGATCGCGGGCAACGGCCTGTCCAATACGCTGATCCCGCTGAGCGCGACTGCGGCGGCCTTTCCGCAGCTTTCGATCGGCCTGATCGGCTCGGCCTATTTCGGCGGCATGCTGATCGGGTGCATCGCGACGCCGCGCATCATCGCCCGCGCCGGCCACGTGCGGGCCTTTGCGGCCTTCGTTGCGATCGCGACCGTCGCAACCCTCGCCCATCCGGTATTCGTCGAGCCGATCGCGTGGGGCGCGATCCGCGCGGTCACCGGCTTTTGCTTTGCGGGCCTCTACGCAACGATCGAGAGCTGGATGCACGACAAGGCCGACAATGTCGTGCGCGGCCGCATGCTGGCCGTCTATCAGGTCATGAATTACGCGGGCTCTGCGACCGGCCAGCAGGCGCTGCGCTTTCTTTCGCCGGCGTCCTTCGTGTCGTTCTCGGTGGTCGCCGCCGCGCTGACGTTGTCGGTGCTGCCGCTCGCCTACACGCGCTCCGACCCGCCGGAGCCGCCGCCGGAGCCGCGCCTGCGGGTTGCATGGCTATTCCGAATTTCGCCGGTCGGCGTGATCGGCGCGCTCGTCTCGGGGTCGGCCAACGGGACCTTCTGGTCGCTCGCGCCGGTGTTCGCGGAGCGCAGCGGGCTGTCGGCCGGGCAGATCGCAAGCTTCATGACGGCGGCGATCCTCGGCGCGGCGCTGGTGCAATGGCCGGTCGGACGCCTCGCCGACCATCGCGACCGCCGCCACATCATGCTGATCTTCGTCTCGATCGCGATTGCCGCGCAGCTCGCGCTGATCCACTTCGCCAAAAGCGAGCCGGCCGTGCTGATCGCGCTTGCAGCCTGTGTCGGCGCGGCCGCCTTCGTGCTTTACCCGTTGTCGTCAAGCCACGCGCAGGACCTCGCCGAACGCGAGAATGCCGTCGAGGTGTCGAGCGGGCTGCTGCTCGCCTACACCATCGGGGCGATCGTCGGTCCGACGGTCGCGGCGTGGCTGATGAGCTGGATCGGGCCGCAGGCGCTGTTCATCCACAACGCGACGATCCACGTCATTTTTGTGATCTTCATCGTGTGGCGGTTGTGGCAACGCCCGCCGAAGCACGGCGTTTGAGCGGCTATTCGGCCGCCTCGCGCGCATAACTCGCCGTCACGGTGCGCATCGTGACCAGCTCCTCGGCGAGTGTGGGATGCACCGCCATGGTGGCGTCGAAGTCGGCTTTTGTCGCGCCCATCCGGATCGCGATGCCGAGCACCTGGATCATCTCGCCGGCATCCGGACCGACGATATGGCATCCGACCACGCGATCGGTCGCGCCATCGACGATGATCTTCATCAACATGCGCGCCTCGCCGCCAAGAAACGCGATCTTCATGGGGCGAAACACCGCCTTGTAGATATCGACCTTGTCGAAGCGCTCGCGCGCCTGCACTTCGGTCAAGCCGATCACGCCGATCTCCGGCTCGGAGAACACGGCTGTCGGAACGTTTGTGTGATCCGTGGATGTGGGCTTCTTGCCAAACACGGTGTCGGCAAAAGCGTGCCCTTCGCGGATCGCCACCGGCGTCAAGGCGATACGGTCCGTGACATCGCCGACCGCATAGATATGCGGCACCGAGGTCCGCGAGAATTCATCGACCGCGATCGCGCCAGCGTCGTTCAGGCGCACGCCCGCGGCCTCGAGCCCGAGGCCCTTTACATTCGGACGGCGGCCGGTCGCGAACATCACCTTGTCGACAATGATGTCCTCGTGATCGGACAGCACCGCGCACAGTCCGTGATCGACCTTTTCGACTTCCTCGACGTTGCGCTTGCAGAGCACCTTGATGCCGCGCCGCTCCATCTCGCTGCGCAGATGGGTGCGGACGTCGTCGTCGAACCCGCGCAAGATATTGTCGCCGCGATAGACCAGCGTCACCTGCGAGCCCAGCCCGGCAAAGATGCAGGCGAACTCGACCGCGATGTAGCCGCCGCCCTGGACCAGGATGCGCTTCGGCAATTCGGTCAGGTGGAAGGCCTCGTTCGACGAGATGACGTGCTCGATGCCCGCGATGCCGGTGCCCATGCTGGGCCAGCCGCCGGTCGCGATCAGGATGGTTTTCGCGCGCACGCGGCGATCATCGGCAAGCAGCCGCACGGTGTGGGGATCTTCGAGCACAGCGCGGCTCTTGACGATGGTGACGTTGGCGCGCGCCAGATTCGCCGTGTAGGCGGCTTCCAGCCGCGTGATTTCCTTGTCCTTGTTGGCGATCAGGGTCGACCAGTCGAACGACGTGCCTTCAACGGTCCAGCCGAAGCCTTCCGCTTCCTCGAACTCGTGAGCGAAGCGCGAGGCATAGACGAGGAGCTTTTTCGGTACGCAGCCGCGGATCACGCAGGTCCCGCCGACACGGTATTCCTCCGCGAGCATGACACGCGCGCCATAACCCGCTGCGATGCGCGCGGCGCGCACGCCGCCGGAGCCTCCGCCGATGACGAACAGATCGGTGTCGAAGTCGGCCATGGCTGCGCCGCGCGGCTAGAGGGTGTGCCCCTTCTTCTTCATTTCGGCGCGGAAGCGATTCATCACCTCTTCGCTGGTGCGTTGGCCCCACTGCTGGATGTAGTTGAACGTCTGGTCCAGCACCTGGGGTTCGACGGCGCAGCATCTTCTTGCCGAGAGGCGACTTGTAGAACGCCAACACGTCCTTGAGCTCTTGTTCGCTGAAACGGTCGGCGTAATAACTTGCGGCCTGGTTCATCAGCTCGTCCTTGCGCGCAGCAAATTCCGTGCGGAGCTGGGTCGCGACGTCATTGAGATCCTTGGCGAGCTGCGGATTGGTTTGAACGAGCGCACCCTTGGTCTGCTCGACGATGCTGACGATCACCGGATCGAACATCGAGCTGCCGCCCTTGGTCTCGACCAGTTCGCGCGCGGTCGCAATCGCGGCGGGAGTCGGAGCCTGTGCCTGTGCGAGGCTTGCGCCAAGACAGACGAACACCGCCGCAGCCGCCGAAATAAGATGCCTCTTCATGTGTCGATCCTTTCTGATCTCAAAGGCGCTTGACGATGCGCCGCCCCTGCGGGCCGGCAATTACGGCCGCGTATGCGAGGCCGATAAAAAGTCCGTGTTCCACCACGCCCGGAATACGCGCAAGCTGGTCCGCCAGTGCGCGCGGATCGGCGATGCGCTGCAACGCGGCGTCCAGGATGAAATGGCCGCCGTCCGTGACGAAAGCGTGGCCGGCCTTGTCCTGGCGCAACGTAATCGGACCCGGGCAGCCGCAGGCCGCGACAGCCGTTTCGACCGCGCGCCGGGTCGCCGCGAGACCGAAAGGCACGACTTCGATCGGCAACGCAAAGCGCCCCAGCGTCTCGACCCATTTCGAACTCATCCGCGATCACCAGCATGCGCGCCGACGCCGACGCGACGATCTTTTCGCGCAACAATGCACCGCCACCGCCCTTGATCAGGGTCAGGTCGGGGGAAATCTCGTCCGCACCGTCCACGGTGAGGTCGAGTTCAGGCGTCTCGTCGAGCGTGGTCAGCTTGATGCCGCATTGTTCGGCCTGCGCGCGTGTCGCCTCGGAGGTCGGGACCGCGACCACGTTCAATCCGCCACGCACGCGCTCGCCGAGCAATTCGACGAACGGCCGCGCGGTCGAGCCGGTGCCGAGGCCGAGGCGCATGCCGGCCTCGACGAAATCGAGCGCGCCCGCGGCGGCCTCGCGCTTGTAGGTGTCGGCGTTCATCGGACGGCCCGGTTTGATCCAAGCCCCTTAGCGGGCACGGTCTGCCGCGGCAAGCGGCTTGCTCCGTCCTCTGCCCCGCGCTAGCTGCTGGTCCATGCCCTCCTTGACGATCGTGTTCGACCTCGATGGGACGCTGGTCGATACCGCCCCCGATCTGATCGACACGCTCAATGTCATCCTGGGGCGCCATGGTGTGGCGCCGGTCGCCTTCGATGAGGCGCGCACCATGATCGGCGCGGGCGTGAAACCGCTGCTGCAGCGCGGACTCGCCTCGAAGGGCGTGCAGCTTCCACCCGAAGAGATCGATCGGCTCTTCGCCGAGTACCTTGAGATTTACGCCGCGCACATCGCGGATCGCTCGCGGCCGTTTCCCGGCGCCGAGCGGGCACTCGACGCGCTCGGCGCAGGATTGCCGGCTCGCGGTATGCACCAACAAGCTCGAATGGCTTTCGGTGAAGCTGCTGACGAAATTGCGGCTCGCGCCCCGCTTTGCGGCGATCTGCGGACAGGACACCTTCACGATGCGCAAGCCCGATCCCGATATGCTGCGTCTCACCATTGCGCGGGCGGGAGGCGACACGGGGCACGCCATCATGGTCGGCGACTCGATGACCGACGTCGCGACCGCCCGCGCCGCCTCCATACCGGTCATTGCTGTCGACTTCGGCTATACCGACACGCCGCCCGCGCAGCTCGGCGCGGACCGCCTCATCAGCCATTTCGACGCGCTGCCGCAGGCCGTCAGGGCGCTCAGTTCGCCCGGAACCTGACGAGTTCGCGATCCTTAAGTTTACGTTAACCATAAAGTAAGCGCTTCCGCTGATAACGATGCCAGCAATCTGCCGGTATCGCCCATGCTTCCAAAGCTGCTGGATATCTTCTCCTCGCGGCGCGAGAGCGCTCCGCTGCCGGCGACCGAGGCACCACCGGCCGTCCCCGACATGGAGGCCGATCAGCAGCCGTCGCATCTGACAGCGATCCGCGAATCCATAGACCTGATCGAGACCGATCTCGCTGCGATGATCCGCGACGTGCAGCGTGCCGCGGACGCCGTACGCGGCGGCACGCGCAATGAGCGCCGAGGTGCTCGGGGCGATCCGTGGACAGAGCGAGCAACTCGCCGCCCTGAGCGGACTGGCGACCGAGAATGCTTCGCAGCTTGCGGGCGCTACCGAAGAATTCGCGCAGTCGTCAGGCGAGATCGGCCGGCAGGTACGCGAGGCCGGTTCGCTCAGCGACGACGCCGGCCGCGCGGCGACCGCAGCGGGCAAGAGCCTTGACGGGCTGAAGGCCTCCTCGGCGGAAATCGGCAATGTGGTGAGCCTGATTTCGGCGATCGCCAAGCAGACCAACTTGCTCGCCCTCAACGCGACGATCGAGGCGGTCCGCGCGGGCGATGCCGGTCGCGGATTTGCCGTCGTGGCGAGCGAGGTCAAGGCGCTGTCGAGCGCGACGCAGAATGCCACCGAGGAGATCCGCCGCAAGATCGATCAATTGCAGCGTGACGCGCAGGAATCGATTGCGGCGGTCAATCGCATCATGAGCGCCATCGCGGCGATCCGGCCCGTGTTCGCCACGGTTGCGAGCGCGGTGGAGGAACAGGTCGCAACGACGGGCGAGCTCTCGCGCAGCGCCGCGGACTCCTCCCGCTTCGTCCTGTCGGTTGCGGACAGTGCCGCCGAGATCAAGGTCGCTGCGACACGCGCCGGTGAAAGCGGAAACGCGATCGACCGCTCCGGCCAGGAAGCCGCAGGCCTCGCGGCAAAACTCCAGACGCGTTTCGTGACCTTCCTGCGCCAGACCGAAATCGGCGACCGGCGCCGTCACGACCGCCTGCCGTGCGAGCTTGCCGTGACGTTGCGCCAGGCCGGCCGCGATGGACGCGGACAGGCCGCGGATCTTTCGGAAGGCGGAATGCTGGTGCGCGATATCGAGAGCGACAAGCTCACGACCGGTGCGTCAGTCGACCTGGAATTATCCGGCATCGGGCGCGGGCGCGGCCGCATCGTCGGACACTCCGCGCTCGGCCTGCACGTCGAATTCGCCAGGCTTGAAGAGAGCACCGAGGCTGCGCTGACGAACCGGCTTGCTGCGATCAGGCACGAAAACCAGGCGTTCGTCGATCGTGCGATCGACGCAGCCGCCATGGTCTCGATGGCATTCGAAGAGGCGGTCGGCGATGGCAAGCTCACCCGCGATGCACTGTTCGACACGGAATACCTGCCGATTGCAGGGACGAATCCGGTCCAGTTCCGCACGCGTTCGCTCGACGTGCTGGAAAATGTTCTGCCGCCGATCCAGGAACCTCTGCTGGCCGATGACCGGCGCATGATTTTCTGCGCGGCCGTTGACCGCAACGGCTATCTGCCAGTGCACAACAAGATCTATTCAAAGCCACAGCGGGCCGACGACGCCGCCTGGAACACGGCTAACTGCCGCAACCGGCGCATCTTCGATGATCGTGCAGGGCTGTGCGCGGCGCGCAACGTGCGCCCCTACCTGATCCAGAGCTACCCGCGCGAGATGGGCAACGGCGTTGTGATCATGATGCGCGAGATCGACGCGCCCGTGCGCGTGTTCGGCAAACATTGGGGTGGGTTCCGCTCGGCCTATAAGCTCTAGACAGCAACGGCTTGGAACTGTTTTCTGCACAAGATTCGCCACTGCGGGCGCAGGGATCGGTTGCGCCACCCAAGGCGCCCCCCTATGGTCCCGGCGAAACGGCCGGGGCGACCGGGGCACGAAAGCAATGACACCACTATTACGGGGCTGCGCCATCGCCAGCGCACTGATGCTTGCGGGTTGTGGCTCCTGGGCGCCGAGTTTCGATTTCCTGCCAAGCAGCCTGTCGAGCGGCAGCAATGTGTCGCTGACACTTGAGTCCGACCCGCCGGGCGCGGACGCGAAAACATCGCTCGGCCCAAGCTGCCGCACGCCCTGCATGATCCCAGTGCCGGCGGACCGCCCGTTCACGGTGAACTATTCGCTCAACGGGTACATGCCGCAGGTCGTCCAGGTCGGGCCGCGCACCGCGAATGTCGGTAGCGTCGATCTCGCCGGTGGCGATGCGGACAATTTTGGCGGCCCGGGACTACCCGAATTGGCGCCGAATCCTGTCTACGCGCAGCTCCAACCGGCGCCGCCGCCGGCTCCGGTCAAGAAGAAGGCCAAGCCGCGCCCGAAACAGCCGCAGCAGTAAGCTGCGCTGAGGCAGCGCTGTTGATACCGATCGGCGCCGTTGACACCGATCCGCGCCGCCCCTTAAACCAGCAGCGGCTTTCGGGCGCTTAGCTCAGCGGGAGAGCGTTCCCTTCACACGGGAGAGGTCATAGGTTCAATCCCTATAGCGCCCACCATCAATCCCTCGATTTTCCAACGCTTTTTACATCCGCCCCCGATCCGCTCGATACGTTTCGTGGTGCAACGAAGCGCGAACGTGACCGATCGAGCCGGGAAGAATTTCTTCGCGACACGTCCGGCTTACGATCCCCGATGCTGATATTTGGTCTTGTCGGATTACTGGCCGTCGCCGCCACTTGCGGGCATCCTGGCTCGGCTGCGCCCTACGCTCGACCGCGAGCACCTGCAACGCCTTCTCCAGCCTCTGGTGTTCAGTTTACCTCGTGACTACTCGGACTGGCGCGTGGCGGCCCGGCTTGCGGCGGCGCTCGCGCGCTTCTCCTCACCTGCGTTCTGAGGAACCTTGGTCGCCGGCAATATGGCCCCTCGTAGGTGCCATGTCTGTGGCTCGCTCACATGCCTCGTAGCGGACCGACGGTCCGGAATGGCGCGCGACTTCCGAGCGCTCTGATTTCGCTCCGCCAACGGCGTACGCGTGCTGTGCAGAGGCATCGGGGCGCCCAATGCCGGCGCTGGGTGTGAGTGAACCTCATCGTCCCGCCGGACCTCTGGGATTGCTGCGACCTCTTTCGGCGTCGGAGCACACCCTGCAAGCAATCCAGCCCAGGCGATGGACGCAGCCACAATCGAAGCGATCTGACGGCTGTTCACCGCCCCCTCATGACTAGGTCACGGCCTCGGCATCACTCGATGGCCAAGAGCAGAGCGCAGCGGGGATCGCGGCGACAAGTCCGCCGATCCCTCGCAGCAAAAAGATGTCGAGACTCCTCCCCGACAACGCAACAGGTGAGCCGAGCAACATGCCGAAGAGAAAACACCACATCGGCCGATACTTCACACCCTTGCGTGCCAGAAACCAATCGAGAAGCGCCTCCGCACAGGCAGGCACCATCCCGACCAGATATCCCCACGGAAGGAGAATGAGAGTGAGGCCGATGCCCTCGAAAGGTCCGGATATTGGCCCAGTCAGGATCGTCCGGGAAATGGGGAGAAAAATAAATACGAAGACCGCGAGGCCTACCGCTGGTCCAAGAAAAATGAAGACGAGAAAGCGCTTCATGCCCAGGGGCCCTTCCCCGCCGAGATGCGCGACATCATCCGTCGTCTTCAGCCCTTCGCTAAAATGTCCTCAGGGACTTCGCCAGCTTGATGCAGGACGACCGCATCAGAGAACTCGCCGGCCTCCGGATCTCCCGTGCGTGAGAACGCGATCACGCCGGCTTTCGTTGAGGCCAGCGATCGAGCGCGCGCGACCGCTGCGCCGCGCCCCGGCATCTCGATGGCCGGCTCGCCCACGAGTTCACCCTGCTCATCGCGGACGAAGCTGATCACGACATAGTACGTGACGCTGGCCATGGCCGTTTTCCATCTTGTGGTTTCAGTCGCGTAGTCACCGCTCTCTGATGAGCCGTTCTACGAACGTGGCAACAAGCTCGGCACCAGCATACTGACTTTTGGAAGGCGCCCGGCCAGCCTGCGACCCGATGCGCTCACCTTTATCCACTCGAACACGTCCCGCACGGTACTCTCGATCTCGGGCCAGGTCGCGAACAGGTCGGTCGCGCTGCTGTCTATCGCTCAGCGTGCCGGACAACCGGCCCCATCTGGTCGGCGCGCAGAAGCAGCTTCTGCCCGCTCCCAGCGGTGGTATCCCTGCAACAGCGACGCAAAACCACGCGGTGCCGAGCGACAATTGGGTTGCCGCGTCGGGCGTTTCATGGCCTTTCTTGGCATCAAACGAGGCGTGCAGCCCGTTTCTCACAATCAAACCCGTATCAAGTTGAAAATACGAGGATTTTTCGATGCTCTCGCAATTCGCCGTCGTCACCGCATTGCTCTGCATCAGCGCCGCGACGGCGCAGGCACAGTACCTTGGCGATTCCGACGGCCGCTACACGGGAGGGCAGACCAGCAAGCGCTACGAGTTCTTCGGCGGCATGTCGTATGTCGGCTCGATCAAGCGCTCCACGGTGGCTGCCCCCGGCAACTACGCGCCAGGGACGATCATCGTGAATACCGGCGAGCGGCGGCTCTATCTCATCCAGGATAATGGCACGGCCCTGAAATACGGGATCGGCGTCGGCCGCGACGGCTTCCGTTGGTCCGGAACCAGCACCGTCGTCGCGAAGAAGGAATGGCCGGACTGGACGCCGCCGTCACAAATGCTGCAGCGGCGCCCCGATCTTCCCCGCCACATGAAGGGCGGGCCGGAGAACCCGCTCGGCGCACGCGCGATGTATCTCGGCGCGTCGCTCTATCGCATTCACGGCTCGAACGAGCCGGAGTCGATCGGGCAGGCGGTTTCGTCTGGATGCATCCGGCTGCTCAACGACGATGTGATCGATCTCTACGACCGCGTGAAGGTCGGCGCGAAGGTCATCGTGATGCGGTGATCCCGCCCGTGCCGCGAATGCAATCACCCCCCCTCGGGTGAGAGTGGATGCGGCGCGTCGGGATGCCGGCCAGGTCAACGCGGCGTCTCGGCGGTGTCGCGATTCATTCCCTTGGCGGCGAGTTCGTCGAGATAGTCCTGCCAGTATTTCGGCTGGTTGCGGCCGAGGTCGAGCAGGTAATCCCAGCTGAATATCCCGGTCGAGTGCATGTCGTCGAACGCGAGCCGCACCGCGTAATTGCCGATCGGATTGACTTCCAGGATCGTCACGTTGCGCTTGCCGGGCACGGTCTTGCGCTCGTCGGGCGAATGGCCCTGCACCTCGGCGCTCGGGCTTTTGACACGCAGATATTCGGCCGGAAGCGCGAAACTATCGCCGCCGTCGAACGAGACGGTCAGGACCTTGCGGTCCTTGGCGAGGCGCAGTTCGGTTGGCCAGTGGTCGCTCACACTTTGAAATCCTCCGCCAATGCGCCCTATATCACATTGAATAGTCAGCCAAACACGTGCTGACGGTCCGGATCGCCGGGAACCATGGGCTTCGAACGCGCCGCAAGCATCAGCCTGCCCCGCTGATCGATCCGTTCGAGCGGACGATCACCTATCTGCGCGTGTCGGTAACAGACCGCTGCGATTTCCGCTGCGTCTATTGCATGTCGGAACACATGACGTTCCTGCCCAAGCCGGAGCTGCTCACGCTTGAGGAACTCGATCGGCTGTGCAGCGCGTTCATTTCGCGCGGCGTGCGCAAGCTGCGGCTGACCGGCGGCGAGCCGCTGGTGCGGCGCGGCATCATGACGTTGGTGCGCTCGCTCTCGCGCCACCTCGGCGATGGCCTCGACGAGCTAACGCTCACCACCAACGGCTCGCAGCTTCCGAAATATGCCGCGCGAACTCGCCGATTGCGGCGTGAAGCGCATCAACGTCTCGCTCGACACGCTCGACCCCGCCAAATTCCGCGCGATCACGCGCTGGGGCGAGCTCGACAAGGTGATGGCCGGGATCGACGCGGCGCAGGCGGCAGGCCTCGCGGTGAAGATCAACGCGGTCGCGCTGAAAGGCGTCAACGAGGACGAACTCGGCGATCTCGTCGCGTGGTCGCATGGCCGGGGCATGGACCTCACCATCATCGAGGTGATGCCGCTCGGCGAGATCGAGCCAGAGCCGTCTCGACCAGTACCTTCCGCTCTCGATGGTGCGCGCGCGCCTTTCCGAGCGATTCACGTTGGACGAGATCGATTACCGCACCGGCGGCCCTGCGCGCTATGTGCGCGTCGCCGAGACCGGCGGCCGGCTCGGCTTCATCACGCCGCTCACGCATAATTTCTGCGAGAGCTGCAATCGCGTGCGCCTCACCTGCACCGGCACGCTCTACATGTGCCTCGGACAGGAAGACGCTGCCGACCTGCGCGCGCCGTTGCGCGCATCGGAAAGCAACGACCTCCTCAACGCCGCGATCGATGCGGCGATCCTGCGCAAGCCGAAGGGTCACGACTTCCTCATCGACCGCCGCAGCAGCGGCCCTGCGGTCTCGCGCCACATGAGCGTGACCGGCGGCTGATTACCGCCACTTAAGCCCATTCCCGAACCGCGAAGCGCGCATTCGCCGCGTCCGCTCGACGGCCCGCGGCGACGCATGCTAGCCGTCGAACGCCGCCTCGTCCGTTGCGGCATCCCGCGGAGTTTCCCCGTGTCGTCAGTGCGCGCCAATCGACGCGGCATATTCGCCCTCATGGGCGCGATGGCGGTTTTTTCCATCAACGACATGCTGATGAAGCTGACCGCGCAGCGCAATCCGCTCGGCGAAGTCATCATGGTGCGTGGCGTGCTGGCGACGCTGCTGGTCGGCACCCTCATGATCGGCATGGGTCAGCTCTCGGCCTTGCGCCTGGCAGCGCGCAAGCCTGTGTTATGGCGCACGATGTTCGACGGGCTCGCGCTGATCCTGTTCACCTCCGCGCTGATCCGCATGCCACTCGCCGATCTCTCGGCGATGAACCTCGTGTCGCCATTGATCATCACAGCGATCGCGGTAGTGATGTTTGGCGAGGAAGTCGGGTGGCGGCGCTGGAGCGCGATCGTGATCGGGTTCCTCGGCACGCTGCTGATCGTGAAGCCGACGCCGGCGAATTTCAATGCCTGGGCGCTGCTCGGCATCGCGTGCGCTTTTTCCGCCGCGATCCGCGACGTCATCACGCGTCAGCTTTCGACCGCGATCCCGACGATCGGCATCTCGTTCCTCGCCGCCTTCGGCACCGTGATCATCGGCGGCGTCATGTATTTCCTCGAGGAATGGCGGCCGATGGCATGGATCGATGTCGGGCTGCTGGCGATCGCCGCCATGCTGATGGCGTCCGGACACTTCATGATCGTGATCGCGTTTCGCGGGGTCGATGTCGCGGCGATCGCGCCGTTCCGCTACACGCTGCTGATCTGGGCCGGGATTTGCGGGTATCTGGCGTTCGGCGAAGTGCCGGACCGCTACGCGATCTTCGGATCGGCGCTGATCGTGGGCAGCGGGCTCTATGCGCTGCACCGCGAAGTCGTGCGGCGGCGCACGGTCGCGGCGTCAGTGCCGCCAGCCGAGCCCGGGGTGTAATTCAGCCGAAGAACTAGGCCGCCGCGTCGCGCGTGATCAGTCCGAGCAGATCGCCTGCTTCGAGCACAGGCTCGAAACGCACGCCGAGGCATCCGCCGGCGACCCAGGCGACCCTTCCGTGCACGGGACGCAGATCCTCGCATTGAATCTCCAGGCTCGCGCCGGCCGAGACGTGCGGCACCGCTGCGATCCGCGCGCCACCCCGGCTGATATCGAACACCCGCACCGATGTCTTGCGCCCCGCGATCTCTACCGTCGCACTGATGCCGACATCGAAGCGCGGATGTTCACGCAGGTCGGCGCGCAGGGCGGAGCGCACGATCTCCGGGATTTCGGCGCGCACCGTCTCGGACGCCCGTTCCATCTCGGCTGCCACGCGCGCAACCTCGGCTGCGTTCGTGCTCGAGCGCGTCACCATGTCGGCGATGCCGGTCATGCGCAACGCCACATCGGACACGGCCGAGGTCGTGCCGCGGACATTGGTGACGAAGCCCGTGGTTGCGGCGCGCTGCTGATCCATCGCGGCGGCGACCGAATTGGTCACCATCGAAAGCTCGTCGATCGCCTCCGCGATCGCGCCGATCGATGTGACGGCCTGGCCCGTGGTCGACTGGATTTCGGCGATCTTGGCGCCGATCTCGCCAGTCGCCTTGCCGGTCTGCGTCGCAAGTGATTTCACCTCGGTCGCCACCACCGCGAAGCCGCGCCCGGCCTCGCCTGCCCGCGCGGCCTCGATCGTGGCATTGAGCGCCAGGAGGTTGGTTTGCTCGGCGATTGCCGAGATGACCCCCACGATGTCGCCGATGTCCTTGGCGGCCTTCGCCAGCGCTCCGATGGTGGCGCGGGAATTAGCCGCACGCTCGACCGCCGTGCGCCCGATGTCGGAGCCCTCCCGCACCTTGGCGGCGATGGCATCGATTGCGCCGATCACTTCGTCGGACAGCCGGGTCGCATCCTCGTTCATGGCGCGCGAGTGCTCCGCCGCGCTCGCGGTCTCGGCCGAGGCGACGTGGACGGCCTCGAGTGCGCTGCGCATGTCGTCGGTCTTTGCCCGCAGTACCGCGGAGCCGTCGACCACCGCGTGCAGGCCGCGTTCCGTCGCTGCCTCCACCTGAGTCGCCATCTGCGTGAGATTGGCGCGCCGGGCAGCGCGCTCGGCTTCGTCGAGGTGTTCGACATCGAATTGGGATCGCTTGCGCGCCATCGCGGTCGCGACCATTTCGCTGACCGCGGTCGAGAGACGTACGGTCTCGGAGCGTGCCTCGCGCCCCTCGGAAGGCTCCCGCGAGCCAGTCCCGCTTAGTCCGGCGATCGCCTGCGTGGCGCGGCGCACCGGGGTGGCAATCGACAGACCGGCGAAAATCGCGAGCACGGGCGAGGCCAGCGAAACGGCCACGCAGAACAGCATCCAGGCCGGCTCGTCCGGCGGCCCGAACAGGTGGCGAACCAGCAGCCCGAGCGTCGGCAACAGCGCGACGGCGAGTAGCCGCTCGGAGACGGTCAGGCGCTGCATGAATGTCCCACCCCGCCGGCCACAGGCGGATTCGCTCTGCGCCAACGCCGGCGCAGACAACCTCAACCCCATCATGGCCCTACGTAGTTAACCGGACGTTATGCGATGGCTCGGGACCCCGGCCGGCTGGCGCCGGCGGCGGCTCGCCACCAGGCTGGACAGCCTTGAGTCAACACGAAGATTCCATTGACGGCAGGCGCACAATTGAGGCTAAGTTTCCCAATCCGGCGGCAAGAACCGGTTACAGAATGGGACAGTTCCAGACGGCGTGGGCGGGCAACGAGGCCGCTCGGAGGGGAAAGCCAACGTGGGTGTGCTCCTGGGTGTGAGCCGCGTCATCGACGCGATCAATTTCCGCATCGGAAAAATCCTCGCCTGGCTGATCCTGGCGGCCGTCATCGTGTCCGCGGTGAACGCCATCATCCGCAAGGTGTTCGACACCTCGTCCAACTCATGGCTCGAGCTTCAATGGGTGCTGTTCGGCGCGGTGTTCCTGATCGTGGCGTCGTGGACGCTGCTCGATAACGAGCACATCCGCATCGACATCGTGAATAACTCGCTGCCCCAGCGCGTGCGCAACGTCATCGACGTGATCGGTCACGCATTCTTCCTGCTGCCGCTGACCATCATCATGATCATCACGTCGTATCCGTTCGTGATGAAATCGGTGCTGCTCAACGAGCAGTCGATGAACGCGGGCGGCCTGCCGCAATGGCCGGCCAAGATGCTGATCCTGATCGGCTTCACGTTGCTGTTCTTCCAGGCCATCTCCGAACTGATCAAGCGGATCGCCGTGATGGCCGGCATCATTCCCGATCCGTATCACGCCGGCGGTGGACTGAAGGCCGCAGCGGAGGCCGAAGTGGCGCGGCTCCTCGCCGAGACAAAGCTCGCCGACGAGCAACAACAAGCCAAGTCCCACTGAACCCCGAATTCTCTGGAGTCACCGACCATGGCGGGGCTGCTGATCCATTACATGGCGCCGATCATGTTCGCGGCGCTCGTCGTCTTCCTGCTGCTCGGCTATCCGGTGGCGTTCTCGCTCGGGGCCGTCGGGCTGATATTCGGTTTTATCGGCGTCGAACTCGGGTTATTCCGGCCGGATTTTCTGCAAGCGCTTCCCGAGCGCATCTACGGGATCATGAACAACGACGTGCTGCTGGCGATCCCGTTCTTCACCTTCATGGGGTTGATACTGGAAAGATCGGGCATGGCCGAAGACCTGCTCGACACGATCGGACAGCTCTTCGGCACCATCCGCGGCGGCCTTGCCTATGCGGTGGTCTTCGTCGGCGCGCTGCTCGCCGCGACGACCGGCGTAGTCGCGGCTTCCGTCATCTCGATGGGCCTGATCTCGCTGCCGATCATGCTCCGCTACGGCTACGACCGGCGCGTCGCCTCGGGCGTGATCGCGGCTTCCGGCACGCTGGCGCAGATCATTCCGCCCTCGCTGGTCCTGATCGTGATGGCCGACCAGCTCGGCCGCTCGGTCGGCGATATGTACGAGGGCGCCTTCCTGCCCGGCCTTGCCCTCGCCGCGATGTACGCGGGCTACGTCTTTCTGGTCGGGCTTTTCTATCCGAAGGCAGCGCCGGGCCTTCCCATTGCGGACATCGGCTATCGCGAGCCCGATGGGGCACGCGGCGTGTGGCAGCTCGGCGTACTTGTGCTGTTCTCAGGCATCGTCGCCTACTATCTGATGCGCGGGACCACGGTACGGGCGGGCGCGGACTTCGTCGTTCTATGCATGTCGCTCGGCGTGGTGGTGTCGTTCTTCTGCTCCATCTTCAATCGCGTATTCGGCGCGCGGCAGTTCTACGTTATCGCCGTCCTGTTTCTCGCCTTCTTTGGCACCTGGTACTGGCTCAACACGCACAATCACGAAAACTGGGCGATCCTGGTGGCCGCGCTCTCGGCGGGTGCGTTCTATTCGCTCGTCGCATCGATCATCGAGCGCATGACCGGCTTCCGGTCGATCTCCGCGATGGCCGAGCAGGTCACCTTCGTGATGGTGCCGCCACTCGCGCTCATCTTCCTGGTGCTCGGCACGATCTTCATCGGCGTCGCGACGCCGACCGAAGGCGGCGCAATGGGCGCCGCGGGCGCGCTCATTCTGGCGATGATGAAGCGCCGCCTGACCTTCGACCTGACGCGACAGGCGGTTGAATCCACCGCGAAGCTTTCGGCGTTTGTCGTCTTCATCCTGGTCGGCGCGCGCGTGTTCTCGCTTACCTTCTACGGCGTCGACGGTCACCGCTGGGTGGAGGAGATGCTGGTCTCGCTACCGGGCGGGCAGCTTGGCTTTCTCATCTTCGTCAACGTGTTCGTGTTCTTCCTCGCCTTCTTCCTCGACTTCTTCGAGATCGCCTTCATCGTCATTCCCCTGCTCGGGCCTGCGGCCGATCGCATCGGCATCGACCTGATCTGGTTCGGGGTGATGC
This sequence comes from uncultured Alphaproteobacteria bacterium, assembly GCA_963757565.1. Classification (GTDB taxonomy): domain Bacteria; phylum Pseudomonadota; class Alphaproteobacteria; order Rhizobiales; family Xanthobacteraceae; genus PALSA-894. The sequence goes on along the minus strand of CAVWSB010000011.1, from coordinate 1,165,131 downwards.
TCGGCATGAACATGCAGACCTCGTTCATGCATCCTCCGTTTGGCTTCGCGCTGTTTTATCTGCGCTCGGTCGCGCCGCGCGACACTTACATCGATCGGGTCTCCGGCAAGCCGACGGCAGGCGTCACCACGGGACAGATCTATTGGGGCGCGGTGCCGTTCGTGCTGATCCAGTGCATCGGCGTCGCGATGGTGATCGCATTTCCCGGACTGGTGATGCACTACAAGGGCACGGGTCCTCAGATCGATCCGTCCAAGGTCCGGATCGAGATCGAGGCGCCGCCCGATCTTCCACCGCTCGACCTCGGGCCACCGGTCATCAAATAAGGCGCAAACAAAATGCCCCGGAGCCATGCTCCGGGGTAGATGTTTTCCGTCTCACCGACGACCGGGTCAGCTGCGGGTGCGCATCCGCATCATGAACGAGTCGAAGCCGAGTTCGGCGACTTGTTGCCACGCGAAGGAGTCGTTCTTGAAGGCCGAGAGGCTCTCGTGCAATTTCTTGAACATCGGGTTGTTCTTGTTGTGCTCCGCGTAGACCTCTTGCGCGGCGTTGTAGCAGGCCTCGAGCACCGGCTGCGGGAACGGCCGCAGCACCGCGCCCTGCGAGACCAGCTTCTTGAGCGCCGAGGGATTGGAAAAGTCGTACTTGCCGACCACCCACCCCCAGGCGTCGCCTGACGCCACCTGAATCAGGTTCTGGTAGACCTTCGGCAACTCGTTCCATTTCGCCAGGTTGATGAGGTTGTGACTCTGGCCGCACCCCTCCCACCAGCCCGGATAGTAGTAATTTTGCGCCACCTTCACGAAGCCGAGCTTCTCGTCGTCGTAGGGGCCGACCCACTCGGCCGCATCGATCGTGCCCTTCTCCAGCGCCGGATAGATGTCGCCCGCGGCCAGTTGCTGCGGCACCACGCCAAGACGCTGCAGAATTGTACCGGCGAAGCCGCCGACGCGGAATTTCAGGCCCTTGAGATCGTCGACCGTCTTGATCTCCTTGCGGAAGAAGCCGCCCATCTGCGCACCGGTATTGCCGGCCGCAAAGCCGATCGCGTTGAATTTCGCGAACAGCTCGTTCATGAGATCCTGGCCATCACCGAAGCGAAGCCACGCGTTCATGCCGCGCGTATTGACGCCGAAGGGAAGCGCGGTGCCGAATGTGAAGGCGGGGTCCTTGCCGAAGTAATAGTAGGAGGCCGTGTTGCCGATCTCGACGGTCCCGTTCTGCACCGCATCGAGGACCTGAAGGCCGGGCACGATCTCGCCCGCCGCGAACACCTGAATCTGGAATTTGTTGTCGGTCAGTTCCGCGACGCGTTTGGCGAAATATTCGCAACCGCCATAGAGCGTATCGAGCGACTTCGGCCAGCTCGTGGGCATGCGCCATTTGATTTCCGGCATCGACTGCGCAATCGCAGGCGCCGCGATCGCGCCGGAGGCGGCGAGGCCCACTCCCGCGGACTTCAGGAATTCACGACGTTTCATAAGCGTTTCCCCTGGTTTCTTTGCCGACCGATGCCGACGTGACGGGAGCGCTTTTCTTGAAACGTATTGTTGTTGTTGTTGAACGGTCTTGTTCTTGGCCCGTCACCGGCCGCCGACTGCCCCGATCTTACGGAACAATTCGGCGATGCCAATGGAAAAAGCCCCGGCGCGACGACCGCCGGGGCCCGTTTCCGCCGTATTCGCGGCGCGCGATCAGGTGCGCGTGCGCATCCGCATCATGAAGCTGTCGAATCCGAGCTCGGCCACCTGCTGCCAGGCGAACGAGTCGTTGCGAACAGCCTGCGTGCTGTCGTGGAGCTTCTTGAACAGCGGATTGCTCTTGCTGTGCTCCGCGTAGACTTCCTGCGCGGCATTGTAGCAGGCTTCGAGAACGGGCTGCGGGAACGGGCGTAGCATGGCGCCCTGCGCAACCAGCTTCTTCAAGGCCGGCGGATTGACGCTGTCGTACTTTCCGAGCTCCCACGACCAGGTCTCGCCGCAAGCGGCCTGGAACATGGCCTGATAGTGCTTCGGCAGCTCGTTCCATTTCGCGATGTTGACGATGTTGTGGTTCTGGCTCGAGCCTTCCCACCAGCCGGGATAATAATAATTCTGCGCGATTTTCACGAAGCCGAGCTTCTCATCGTCATAAGGACCAACCCACTCGGCTGCGTCGATCGTGCCCTTCTCAAGCGCGGGATAGATGTCGCCAGCAGCGAGCTGCTGCGGCACAACGCCGAGCTTCTGCAGGATGGTGCCGGCGAAGCCCCCGACGCGGAATTTCAGGCCCTTGAGATCGTCAACGGTCTTGATCTCCTTGCGGAAGAACCCGCCCATTTGCGCCCCAGTATTGCCGGAGCCAAAACCGATGGTGTTGTACTTGGCGAGGAGTTCGTTGATCAGCGCGTTTCCATCGCCGTTACGGAACCAGGCATTCAGGCCGCGCGTGTTGAGACCGAACGGAATGCAGGTCCCGAACGCGAAGGCCGCATCCTTGCCCCAGTAGTAGTAGAGCGCCGTGTTGCCCATCTCGACGGTGCCGTTCTGCACGGCATCGAGCACCTGCAGACCAGGTACGATCTCACCTGCCGCAAAGGGTTGAATCTGAAACTTGTTGTCGGTCATTTCCGCCATGCGTTTGGCGAAATATTCGCAACCGCCGTACAGGGTATCGAGCGACTTCGGCCAGCTTGTTGCCAAGCGCCATTTGATCTCCGGCATCGACTGCGCGATCGCAGGCGCGGCAACGGCTGTCGATGCTGCAAGCCCAATGCCTGCGGATTTCAAGAATTGACGACGTTTCATAAAGCGTTTTCCCCGTGGGTTCTTGTCGACCCGATGCCGACGTGACGATAGCGCTTTTGCGCGCCTTTTTGGCCGTCACCGGCAGCCGACTACCCCGATCTTACGGAACAATTCCGCGATGCCAAAACGAAAAAACCCGGGGCGCGCGCATATGCCCCGGGTTCATTCGACGTAGTGTGGCCTTCGCGCAATCAGGCGCGCGGGCGGGACCGGATCATGAAGGTGTCGAAGGTGTATTCGGCCACCTGCCACCAGAGATACTCGTCATTCCGGAAGGCGATCATGTTGTCGTACACCTTCTTGAAGTCCGGGTTCTTGGCGGAAATTTCTGCATAGACCTCGTTCGCGGCCTTCAGACAGGCTTCCATGATCGGCTGGCTGAATGGACGAAGCTGCGCGCCGCCCGCGACCAGGCGCTTGAGCGCCTGCGGATTGCGGGCGTCGTATTTCGCCTGCTCTTCCACGTTGGCATAGCCGGCCGCGGCAGTGACGATCGCCTTGTAGGCTTTCGGCAGCTCTTCCCACTTCGGGATGTTGAACATGAAGTGGTTGGTCGTGCCCCCTTCCCACCAGCCCGGGTAATAGTAGTACTGCGCGACCTTGTAGAAGCCGAGCTTCTCGTCGTCATACGGCCCGACCCATTCGGCGGCGTCGACGGTGCCCTTCTCCAGCGCCGGATAGATGTCGCCCCCGGCAAGTTGCTGCGGCACCACGCCAAGCTTCGCCATCACATTGCCGGCAAGGCCCGCGATGCGCATCTTGATGCCATTGAGGTCACCGACTTCCTTCACTTCCTTGCGGAACCAACCACCCATCTGACAGCCGGTGTTGCCGCCGAGCAGGCTGACGACGTTGAACTTCTTGGTGAAGTCGTCCATCAGCTTCTGCGCGCCGCCGTCATAGAACCAGGCATTCTGCTGGCGCGAGTTCAGACCGAACGGCACCGCGCAAAACAGAGGGAACGTCGGATCCTTGCCGACATAGTAGTAAGCCGCGGTGTGGCAGCACTCGACCGTACCGGCGCCGACGGCATCCATCGCCTGCAGGCCGGGGACGATTTCGCCGGCCGCGAATGCCGAGACGGTGAACTTGTTATCGGTCGCTTCCGCGATGTACTTCGAAAAGGTCTCAGCCGCGCCATAGAGCGTGTCGAGCGATTTCGGAAAGCTCGACGTCAGGCGCCATTTCAGTTCCGGCATCGACTGGGCAATCGCGGGGGCCGCGACGGCTGCCGACGCGGCAAGCCCGGCGCCCGCAGTCTTGATAAATTGACGGCGTTTCATGATCTCTCCTGGGTGCATTCTTGAAGCAACGAAAGGCCCGCGCGACCGCCCCCGGTCCCGACGAGTTGGCGCTGGTATAGCGAAGTCCGTCGCGCGCGAAAACCAAAAATACCGAGGCCAATTGTCTCGGGAACGCAGGGCTGTAGCGTCAAAACCGCGTATTAGACTTTAGGTGCGCGTGCGGTTGCGGATCAAATAGGTGTCGTAGGTATACTCGGCCACCTGCCACCACAGGTATTGATCGTTGCGGAAGGCGAGCATCGACTCCCAGACCTTCTTGAAGTCCGCGTTTGCCGCCGAAACCTCGTTGTAGAGCTCCAGCGACGCCTTGAGACAGGCGTCCATGACGGCTGGCGGGAATGGGCGCAGTTGCGTCCCGGCGGCAACCAGCCGCTTCAGCGCGGCCGGATTGCCGGCATCGTATTTCGCCTGCATCCATTCATGCGCCGCCATCGAGGCGGTCTTCACGATCGACTTGTAGGTCGGGGTCAGCGCATTCCACTTCTCCATGTTGATGAAGTTGTGCAGCATGGCGCCGCCTTCCCACCAGCCTGGGTAGTAATAGTATTGCGCGACCTTGTTGAAGCCGAGCTTCTCGTCGTCGTATGGCCCAACCCATTCGCAGGCATCGAGGGTCCCTTTCTCAAGCGCCGGATAGATGTCGCCGCCAGCCAGTTGCTGCGGCACTAGACCGAGCTTGGTCAGCACCCGCCCCGCATAGCCGCCGATGCGCATCTTCAGGCCATTGAAATCCGCCGGCTCCTTGATCTCCTTGCGAAACCACCCGCCCATCTGACAGCCGGTGTTGCCGCACGGAAGCGCGAAGATGTTCGCCTTCTTGTAAAACTCGTTCATGAGCTCGAGGCCGCCGCCGAAGTGCTGCCAGGCCGTCTGCATGCGGCTGTTCAGCCCGAATGGCACGGCGGTCCCGAACGCATAGGTCGGGTCCTTGCCGACATAGTAATAGGACGCGGTGTGGCACATCTCGACGGTGCCGTTGCCGACCGCATCGGCGGCTTGCAGGCCAGGCACGATCTCGCCGGCCGCAAAGACCTGGATCTGGAATTTGTTGTCCGTCGCCTCGGCGACTGCCTTCGAAAACACTTCGGCCGCGCCGTAGATCGTGTCGAGCGACTTCGGGAAACTGGAGGAGAGCCGCCACCTGGTCTCGGGCATGCTTTGTGCGATGGCGGGGCTCGCAATGACGGCAGCCGTTCCGACACCAGCGGCCGCAAGAAATTGGCGACGTTTCATTACGAAAAATCCTTGAGGAGACAGACAGTCAGAGTCGCATCGGCCGCGCTAGCATGATTTGCGGCAGGCTGAAAACACCGCGCCGCCCGCCTTTCCGAGGTCAGCGGAATCCCGCGACCGGGCGAAATCGCTTGGTATGAGCTTCATCGCACCACGTCGACGTGAAGCTCCATCTTCGGATGGATGCCGCAGAATACCAAATAAGACCCCGTCTTCGGAAAGATCATCTCGACGGTCTCGCCCGGCTCCTGCGCGCCGGAATCGAAATCGAGCTTGGGGTCGAACACCCGGATGTTGTGGGTGCGGGTATCGTTGTTGAGCAGCCACAATTTCTCGGCCAGCCGGATGCGTACATGGGTGGGCGTGAAGCTCTTGTCGTGCTGCGAGATCGACGTCGCGTGCGCGAATTCCACCGGGGCGGATGGCTCGGCGACGATGGCATTGGGCGGCTGAGGGTCGCCTTCGCTGGTCAGCGTGCCGAGGAACGCGACCAGTGCGGCCTGCTCGTCCGCGGCCAGCGTGGGCCTGCGCAGATCGACCGGCAAGGTCGGACGGTCGGTGATGCCACTCACGTAGTGACGTACTGCATCGGCGAGATCGCCGATCGAACCGTCGTGCATATACGGCGCGCGCCGGCCCACTTCGCGCAACGACGGGGCCTTGAAGGCATGGTCGGCCGCATCCAGCCGCAGGATGGCGCCACGTCCGCGATCCTCGCTATCGAGCCCGATATCGTAGAATCCGTAATCGGTGAAAGCCCAACCCGCATGACAGTTCACGCAACCCGCGCTGCCGGTGAACAGGCGAAAGCCATTCACTTCCTGCGGGTTGAGTGCGGAAGCATCGCCCGCGACCCAGCGATCGAAGCGCGTCGGCGGCGAGACCAGCGTGCGCTCGTAGGTCGCGATCGCCCTCTTCAAATTGTCTTCGCTGACGTGCGGATCGTCCGGGAATGCGTTGGCGAAGGCGCGCGCGTAAGTCCTTTCCGCCGCAAGCCGCGCGATCAGCGGCGCCATCGGCAGCGCCATCTCATCTGGCGCCACGATAGGTCCCGCGACCTGCTCCTCCAGACTCCGCGCGCGTCCGTCCCAGAACACAGGCCCAGCCCAGGCGAGATTCCACAGCGTTGGGGTATGGCGCGCGAGCGCCCTGCCCGGCACGCCGATCGCCTTCTCCCGGCCGTCGGAAAATCCCTTGGCGCGGACGTGACAGGTCGCGCACGCATAAGTGCCGTCGGCCGAAAGCCGCTTGTCGTGAAACAGCATGTCGCCAAGCGCGCGCTTTTCCTCCGAATACGCATTGGAGGACGGAAACGGGATCGCGGCCGGACGGCGGAATTTGTCCTTCAGCGCCGCGAGGTCATCGCCCTGCGCACAAGCCGCCGCAATGCCCGCGAGCGCGCCGCACAGGAACGCCGCGATCAGCGCGCCGACATGCCCCTGCGCCGCCTTGCGGCCGTTCACATCAACTTGCCGGCCGCAAGCTCGATGCGCGAGACGTCGGTCAGCACCGTGGCGTAATCCTTCACCGGAGTCTGCGGCGGCATCGCCTCGGGCCATGCCCTCTTCAGTTCGGTATAGGCCGCGCGCACCTGCTTAAGGCCCTCGGCATTCTTCTTCTCGAGCGCCGGCGCAATCGCCTCGATCATCTTCTCGGATTGCCACACGAAGCCGCGCGCATCCTGATACTCGACAGGCTTGGCGATGCGTCCCTTCACGATCGCCTCCTTGTATTCGCCGGTCGCGCTCTTCACCAATTCGAGCGCGCTCTCGACCTGGAAGCTCTCCCAGTTCTGCTGCTTGGTCTTGAGCCCCGCGTCGGCCGCGGCGAGCGCATCCGCGACAGCCTTGAAGGCCTTGTCGTAGTCGTCGCCGCCCTTCTTCTGCTTCACCGCCGTGGCGAGAGTCTTGAGCGCGTCGGAAAATTGCGGCGTGTTGTAGTCCTTCAGCCGCCCGCGGATCGGGCCGTACAATTCCTCGGTGGGATGCAGGAAGTGCGGCAGCGCGGCGTTCCACTGGCCTTGCTTCACCAACTCATCACCGACCACCAAGTGTCCGCGGATTTGCGCGATCTTGAGCGCGAAGTCGAGATCGGGCGGAAGGTTCACCTTGGCGCCGCCCTCGCCACCCTCTCCTTCGCCGCCCTCGCCGCCCGGCTTCTTCTTCGCGACATGCGCGCCGTGCGCTCCGTCATGTTTCTTTTTAGTGCCGCGCTCAACAGTTTCGCCGCCTTGCTTGACTTGCTTTTTCGGGGCGCCGCGCTCGCTTGCTTTTTCGCCGCCTTCCTCGCCCCATTCTTCCCATTCGTCTTTCTTCTTCGCCGCAGCGATTTGCGCGGCACCGGAGAGTGCCTGCGTGATTGCGATGCCCGACGCGGACTCGGTGACGCGATGCCACTCGTGGTTCGACGCTTCGGCGTTTGCCGAATTCACGCCTGCGACCACGAAGGCGCCGACGCCGAGCCAGATTTTGGTTTTTGATTTCATGAGCTTCACCCGGCTGCGTTTGATTTGCAGCGGCGCGCACCATACGGTGCGCAATCTTGACCGGTCCAGCACAGAAACCTTCTTTTTGAACTATTCCAATGCGTTGCGCGTGAGGCTTCGATGCAGATCGTAATTGGCAATGTGCTCTCAGCCGATGAGGTCAAGCTCGTGCGCGAGACACTTGCACAAGCGACGTTCGAGGACGGTCGCGCCACGGCGGGCTTCGCGGCGCGGCTGGTGAAGAACAACAAGCAGGCGGCAAACGACCGCAAGACCGAGACGGTGCGCGAACTCGTCACCGAACGCATCCTTGGCAACGAGGTGTTCCGGCTGGCCGTGCGGCCGAAGGCCCTGGCCTCGGTGATGTTCTCTGCCTACGAGCCCGGCATGGAGTACGGCAGCCACGTCGATGACGCCCTGATGCAGGGCGTACGCACGGACATCTCGTTCACGCTGTTTCTGTCCGACCCAGAAAGCTACGACGGCGGCGAACTCGTGATCGAGAGCGCGGCCGGCGATGACGCCGTGAAGCTCGCGGCCGGAAGCATGGTCGCCTATCCCTCCACGACGCTGCACCATGTTGCGCCTATCACGCGCGGCGTGCGCCTCGCAGCGGTCGGCTGGGCGCGCAGTTTCGTGCGCGACGGCGCGCAACGCGAGATGCTGTTCGATCTCGACACCGCCCGGCGGCAGCTGTTCGCGCGTGAAGGCAAGAGCGCGGAATACGATCTTGTCTCGAAGTCGCTGGCGAATTTGCTGCGGATGTGGGTGGAGGATTGAGGCGCTACGCCTCGATCACGATCTTCGGCGCCGCGCGGCCCGCGCCCTTTCCGGCAAGCTGCTCGCGAACGCGCCCGGCGATTTCGCGATAGACCTTCGCGTGCGGTCCATCCGGATCGGTCGCGACGACCGGCCGCCCTGAATCCGATGTCTCGCGGATCGCCATGTGCAGCGGCACCTCGCCGAGGAACGGCACGCCAAGCTTGTCTGCTTCCGCGTGCGCGCCACCATGGCCGAAAATGTCATGGCGCTCGCCGCATTTCGGGCAGACGAAATAACTCATGTTCTCGATGATGCCGAGCACCGGCACGTTGACGCGCTTGAACATCTCTACGCCGCGTCGCGCGTCGATCAGGGCAAGGTCTTGCGGGGTCGATACGATCACCGCGCCAGCAAGCGGCACCTGTTGGGCCATGGTGAGCTGCGCATCACCGGTGCCAGGCGGCATGTCGACGATCATCACGTCGAGCGTGCCCCATTCCACCTCGCGCAGCATTTGCGTCAGCGCCGACATCACCATCGGGCCGCGCCAGATCATCGGCGTATCCTCCGCAACGAGGAAGCCGATCGACATCACGGTGAGGCCATAGCCCTGCATGGGCCGCAGACGGTTGCCGCCGAGCGTATCGGGCCGGCCCCGGATTGCGAGCAGCTTCGGCACCGAGGGGCCGTAGATGTCGGCATCGAGGACGCCGACCTTGAGGCCAAGGTCTCGCAGGCCGAGCGCGAGGTTGATCGCGGTCGTGGATTTGCCGACACCGCCCTTGCCGGACGCGACCGCCACGATCGCGCCGACGCCGGGCGGGCCCTGCACGGGTCGCGCGCTCTGCGGCGCATGACTGTGGCCGTGGCCGGCCGCCTGTGGCTTGGGTGGCGCCACCGTACGCGCGGCGCCTGCAGCACGCTCGCCGGTCAGCGCCACCATGGCGGATTTTACGCCCGGCACTGCGCGCACAGCCGCTTCGGCCGCCTTGCGCACCGGCTCCCATTGCGGAACGAGCGCGGCATCGACCGTGATCGAGAGGAACACCTTGCCGTCGCTCACCACGACGTCGGAGAGCTTGCCCGTACCGCCGAGCGGCGCGCCGTCCGGCCCCTTCACGGCGGCCAGCGCCTTGAGCACGTCGTCCTTGGTCGCCATCGAATTCCCCTGCGTCTGCGCCCGCCCGCCTAGATAGGCCAGCCGGGAGGCCAATGCCATGAGGCGGTTGACGGCACGCGGTGGCTTCGCGCAAACACGACGCAACGTTTTCGGCCATCAGGGAGAAGCACAATGGCGAAGGTCGCGTTTTTGGGTCTTGGCGTGATGGGCTACCCGATGGCCGGGCACCTGAAGAACAAGGGCGGGCACGAGGTCACGGTCTATAACCGTACCGCCGCCAAGGCCGAGCAATGGGCCAAGGAATTCGGCGGCAAGGCGGCGAAGACTCCCGACGAGGCAGCCGCGGGCCAGGATTTCGTGATGATGTGCGTCGGCAACGACGACGACGTGCGCAAGGTCGCGGGCGCAGCATTTCCGAAAATGGGCAAGAACACGGTGTTCGTCGATCACACCACCGCGTCGGCAGAAGTCGCGCGCGAACTCAACGAGAGCGCCAAGAAGGGGGGCTTTCACTTCATCGACGCGCCGGTGTCGGGCGGACAGGCGGGCGCGCAGAACGGTGTCCTCACGGTCATGTGCGGAGGCGAGGCCGAGCCCTACGGCCGCGCCGAGAAGGTGATCGCCGCCTACGCGCGCATGTGCAAGCTGCTCGGGCCCGCGGGCGCGGGCCAGCTCACCAAGATGGTCAACCAGATCTGTATCGCGGGCGTGGTGCAGGGACTTTCAGAAGGCATCCATTTCGCCAAGAAGGCCGGTCTCGATGTCGAAGCCGTCATCGAGACGATCTCGAAGGGCGCGGCGCAATCCTGGCAGATGGAGAACCGCTACAAGACCATGAGTGCCGGCAAGTACGATTTCGGCTTCGCGGTCGACTGGATGCGCAAGGACCTGTCGATTTGCTTGGCCGAGGCGCGACGCTCCGGCGCGCACCTGCCGGTCGCGGCGCTGGTCGATCAGTTTTATTCGCAGGTGCAGAAGATGGGCGGCAAGCGCTGGGATACGTCGAGCCTGATGGCACTGCTGGAGCGCTGAGGCTCACGCGCCAAAAGTGTGATATCTTCAAGTGAGTCCGCACCGGGACTAATCGCAGGAGGATCGTGATGGCCAAGGGTCAGATGAAGAGTAACAAGGAAAAGAAGAAGCCGAAGGCCGACTGGAACAAGAAACAGAAAGGCGCCATGGTCGCGGGCGGCCAAGGCAAATCCGGCGCCGTGAACGTCGGCAAGAAATAGCACGACGACCGAATGCGCGAGGGCGGACCGAGCGCTGCCCTCAGCGCATGTTCTGCCACGGGTCGAACTTCTTTTCCGGCAAACGTTCCAGCGCGGCCTTGTACTGGCTGTCATCAGCCGGTTTCTTTTTGTCGGCGTTGGCGTCCTTGCGATCTTCGCCGACCGATTTGAATTGAGCCATCACCGGCGCGGCAAACAACACGAGCAGACCCGGTACGGTCGCCAGAACGATCATGATGGCGGCGACAATAGCTCTCATACGTCCCTCCATTCTCATAGCTCCTTATATCGCGGAGCCATCATCTCGCGGAAGGCCATGCCGCCTTCGCGTCTTGCACGGACGGCCGCGCGAGCGTGATTGATCACACTCGCGCAGACCGCGGTCTTGATCGCCGTGACGTCCTACGCTCCTCCGGTCTTGCCGAGACGAGCACGACTCTCACGGCGCAGCCGTCAAGGCTGACACGGCTGCTTGCCGCCCGTCACCGCGCACTTCGGCAGGCCGGCCGGACCCTTGCCTTGCGGCGGCGGGCCCTTTTGACCCTGGGGTGGCCCGCCGCCGGCACCCGGCGGAGGTCCTGGAGGTGGCCCTTTTTGCACCTGCGGTGGCGGTGGCGGTGGCGGCGGTGGCGCCTTCACCTGCGGCGGGGGTGGAGGTGGCGGTGGTGGCGGCGGCGCCTTCACCTGGGGCGGTGGCGGCGGAGGTGGCGGCGCCTTCACCTGCGGTGGCGGCGGAGGCGCGGGCGCCTTCGGTGGCGGTGGCGGCGGTGCTGCGATCGGCGGCTGTTTCGCCGGCGGATTCTGCTGCAACTGCGGCGGCGGTGGTCCCTTCTGCACCTGCGGTGGCGGTCCTTTGATCGCCTCCGGAGGACCTTTCGGGACAATACCACCGGCTCCCACGCCTGCGGGCGGACCACTCGGCTGAGGTGGCGGACCTTTCGGAGCTCCAGCAGGCGGACCGCCCGCTCCAACGCCCGGCGGACCGCCAGCGGGTCCTCCGGCAGGAGGTTGGTTTCCGACCTTGGGCAACCCTTGCGGCGCAGGGCCTTTCGCTCCCACCGGCGGAGGCGCGCCACCACCAGCGGCGGGCGCAGGGCCGGCAGCGGGCGGAGCGCCCGCGGGCGGCGGGTTCACACCAGGTTGAGGTTGGTTGCCGACCTTCGGCAGCCCTTGCGGCGGTGGACCTTTCGCTCCAACAGGCGGTGGAGTGCCACCTCCAGCAGCTGGCGGCGGAGCGCCACCTCCGACGGCAGGCGGTGGAGCGCCACCTCCCGCAACTGGCGGCGGAGCGCCACCTCCAGCGGCAGGCGGCGGGCCACCTGCGGGCGGCGCACCGGCGACGGGTGGATTAGCGCCCTTCGGCAATCCTTGGGGTGGCGGACCTTTCGCGCCCACGGGTGGCGGCGGTGCACCCGGAGGCTGCGGCGGCGCGCCGCCGACGCCCGCCGGCGGCTGACCGGCAACACCGGGGCCGGGCGGCCGGCCTCCTCCTACGCCAGGGGCCCCGCCGGGGCCTCCGCCAGGCCGAGGTCCGGCCGGCGGCGCAATAATGACCGGGAAAGCGGGCTGATCGCGGCGCCATAACCCTCCCCCGCCAGGAGGAGGCGGCGGCGGCAGCGCGACAATGAATGCCGGCGGCGGCCGCATGAAGCGCGGCGGCGGCGCCGGCGGGAAAACCGTGATGATGCGTACCGGCTCGTCGGCAAGCGGCGGCGGCACGTCGGCGAACTCGATCATGCGCCAGCCGGGCGGCGGCCGGTCGCCGGCGGAAAGCCGTCGCAGGCGACGCCGTGCATCGAAGGAGTACGGCCCGTCCGGATAGCGCTCGAGATATGTCCAATAAGCTTCAGGCGAGTTGGTGAGCAATGCGTCGCCGCCAGACCAGCGCCTCGCGGCGTGCGCGGATAATCGCCCATACGCGCGGCGTGTACGGACTGTTTGGATAGGTGCGAACGTAGTCCACGTAGGTCGGCAGATTGTCGACCTCGATCGCGTAACCATAGGCCTCTTCGGGCCCGATATCGCGGATCGGCCGCGGCGGCGGGCGGCGGCGCACGACCGGCGCGCCGATCTGCGTCTGCGGCGGAGCGAGGAGGACCTTGCGCACCGGGCGCGGCGGCGCCGGTTGCCCGGGCACCAGATCGCGACCTGCTGCAGTTGAGAGACGTCCCATGGCGTCTGCGCACCTGCGTCGTCTCGTTGGTGCGCAGGCGGATGCGCGCGAACAGCGTGTCGATGTCGAGCCCAGGCTCGCGCACCATCTCGGCGATCGCGGTCGCGTAGGCGCCATAGGGCCCCGGCCCGTCCGGCGCGACCGTGCCCGGTGCCGACGAGAAGGCCACGAGCAACCCCGGCGCGGCTTCGATCGCGCCAAGTCCGGGCGCGAGTTGTCCACCCTGGACCTGGAACGGCAGCGGGCGGGCCGCATCGAGAATGACGATCTTGGTCGTCGCGGGTGCGTCCGGCAAGCGGGCGCAGCAGGTCGAACAGCCGGATGCCCTGGATTGGAATCTCGCTGTCGCGGTTGAGCTGCGCGTCGACCGGGATCAGGTAATTGTCGCCCTCGAACTGAACCGCGTAACCGCTGTAATAGATGTAACGCGATGGTGTCGGGACCAGCGGCATTCACCTTGGCGAGAAATTCGCCGAACAGGCGACGCAGGTCGCCCGAGTTGACGTCGGCACCTTCCACGATTTCAAAGCCGACGCTGGTGAGCGCCTCGGCAACCAGCCCGCCATCGGCAAGCGAATGCGCGATCGGCCCTCTTGGATAGGCTGCGTTGCCGATAACAAGCGCGATCCGTTGCTGCGCGCTCGCCGGCGCGGCAACGAAAAGCATCGCCACGATTGCGGCGATGCCAAAAAACAGTCTGCGAAACATAGGATGAGGCCCTGATGGAACTAAAAATCGAATCTCGCCCGAAACTGTAGCGGTTTCAGGGCGGTAAGCTAACGCAAAGCCGACTACGCCATTCATCCGGCGTTCACAGATCGAGCGTGAGGCCATCCTCGGCGATCAAGACGCCGGTGGCCTTCGCCTCGTCGGTACGTGCCAGCATGTGCGGGTTCATATGCGTCAGCATCACGCGCCGAGCGGCGAAATCCTTCAGCCGTTCCTTGATTGTCGTCCAACACATGTGCCCGCTCAGTAGGCGGTCGTATTCGTAGCATTCGACCATGAAGAGGTCTGCGCCAGCAGCGATCGGCAAAAGGGCCTCCGTCCATTGCGTGTCGCCGGAATATGCGAACGTTTTCTCTCCATCGCTCAGGCGCAGCGCTGTCGAGGGGGCACCGGACGCATGGATCACCTCTGCGCTCAGCACATCGAGGCCAAGAATATCCGTGCGCACGCCAACCGGAATTTCAGTGACGCTCCAGTGAAAGCGCCATTTCGTTTCGCTCGAGCCGGGGAAGAACACTTCGAGCAAGGCATTAATGCGCGCGGCCGTGCCGGGGGGGCCGGCGAACAGCAACGGGCGCTCGCGACGACTGAGATACTGACCTTCCAGAAGGATAAACGGAATGGCGCCGAAGTGATCGCCGTGCAGATGCGACAGGATGATCGCGTCGATCGTACCGGGCGCAATATTGCGAACACCAAGCGCAACCGGCGTCGAGGCGCCGCAGTCGATCAGGAACCGCTTTCCGGCCGCCTCGAGGTGAAAACACGTATTGAAGCGTCCGCCGGATCCGAACGCGTCGCCCGAGCCGATGATCGTCAATCGCATGTCAGGCCGACGCGCTCGCCCGCTCGCCGACCTGATGCGTGCCAGCGGCGCAGATTGGCCAGTTCCTCCGGCACGATCAGTTTTGCCGGGCGCATAAAATCGACCGCGACGAGCGCAGTGATGTCGGCGACGGTGTAATGGTCGCCCGCAACGAACATGCGGTCCTTCAGTTCGTGATCGAGCAGGCCGAGAAATTCGAACACGCGCGGCCGGTTTGCCTCCCCCCATTCGGGCACCTGCGACTCCATATCCTTCATCGCCGGATGCAGGTGACGAAACACTGCTGAAACCGCCTGATAAAGATTCAATTCGACGCGGCGATTCCACATTTCGACCAGTGCGTTTTCCAGCGCGCCACGCCCGAACAGCGGCGGCTCCGGACGCAGACCTTCGAATGTAGCGGCAAATTGCGATCGACTCCGTGATGACCGTCCCGTCGTCGAGCACCATCACCGGAACGCGCTGCAGCGGATTGAGCGCGGTGAACTCGGCGCTCTTGTGCTCCAGATTTGCGAGATCGATCTTCTCGATCGGGACCGACATGCCCTTTCTCGGCGAGAAAAATGCGCACGCGCCGCGGATTTGGTGCGCGGCCGCCGTCGTAGAGCTTCATTCGAATCCCCCTCTCGCGGGGGGCGAGATTATCCGCCAACTGTTCATTAACCAAGTCTTTCAGCCCGACCTTAAGGTTTATGATGCACAAACACGCCACATTTTCCGGACGTTGGACGCTCTCGCATGACCGCAATGACGAGCAAAGAGCTCGGCATTACGATCCCCGGCCGAGAAGGCCGCAGCGGCGCGCCGGCGCGATGCGACCAAGCGCGTACGCTGGGTGCGCGACCGGCTGACCTCGACCAGTGGCACACCGGCGTTCGACTACGAGCTGTTGCGCCAGTTCGCACAGAACCGCCTATCGGCCTCGCATCGCGATCCTGCTTCTGGTCGCGACAGTCGGTTTCCTGTCCGGCCTGTGGACCGGCGCCGATCCTCGCCGGGCGCCTGGACGCTGGGCGTGCTCGGTATCCACGGCATCATTCTGGCGAGTGCCGCCGTTTTCTCACGGCGGCGACCGTCAGCGTTGATGTCGGCCGCTGGCGCATGCGTCTCGTAATCCTCGATCTGTTCTTCGGTATCGCGTGGATGTCGAACGTGATCGCCGTTGTGCGCGCCGACGAGGGCGCGGGCACCTTTATTCTGTTCGTGATGCTGCTGGTCGTCGCAGTGTCGAGCATGCTCGCATCGAGCCTGCCGCTTGCGATGTTCGCCTCGACCGCGCCTGTCACGCTCGCCGTGGCATTCGACTTTGCGCTGCGCGGTGGCGTGCATAACTACATTCTGCCGCGCATGACGCTGACCGCGCAGGCCTATTTCACCATGCTCGCCCAGCGGCTCTATTCGACTACGCTAGCGACGCTGCAAGCGCGCGCCGAAAAGGACGCGCTGATCGGTGAACTGGAGCAGGCGAAGGCCATCTCCGACGAGGCGCGCAGCCGCGCCGAATCCGCCAACATTTCCAAGTCGCGCTTCCTCGCGCAGATGAGCCACGAATTGCGTACGCCCCTCAACGCCATCCTCGGCTTTTCCGAGGTGATGAAGAGCGAGGTGTTCGGACCGCACGCGGTGCCGACGTACAAGGAATACGCCGGCGACATCCACAACTCCGGTGTCCATCTGCTCAACCTGATCAATGAAATCCTCGACCTGTCACGCATCGAGGCCGGGCGCTATGAACTCAACGAAGAACCGGTCGACCTGGCGAATGTGGTCGCCGACTGTCAGCGTCTGCTGCAGATGCGCGCGCGCAATCGCGGCATTGCGATCCATGAAGCCTTCGAGCCGGATCTGCCGCGCCTCTGGGCCGACGAACGCGCCTGCCGGCAGATCTGCCTCAATCTCCTGTCCAATGCGATCAAGTTCACGCCACAGGGCGGTGAGATCTGGCTCAAGGTCGGCTGGACTGCGGCGGGCGGCCAGTACATGAGCGTCAAGGATAACGGTCCGGGCATTCCGGACGACGAAATCCCGATCGTCCTTGCCTCATTCGGCCAGGGCACCAATGCGATCAAGTCAGCAGAACAGGGCACCGGCCTCGGACTGCCCATCGCGAAGAACCTGATCGACCTCCATGGCGGGACGTTCACACTGAAATCAAAGCTGCGGTTTGGTACCGAAGTCATCGTCACTTTCCAGGCGGACCGTGTGATGTCGGCCCTCGGACCCTTGGAGGAGCCCTCCCCGCCGCTCCAGCCGGAACACGATCAGACAATGCATGCCCGCGCCAAGAGCCGCGGAGCCGCTTAGTTGCGTTGCCATCGGCGGAGCTCGGTTTTTCTCCAATGAGTATGATCGTTTCCGAAAACCGGTTCCCACTTTTCGGGGCCATGCTCTATGTTCGCGCGCGACTCGCACCCAGGCCACAATGGCGATTGCCTCTCCCTGCACCAAGGTCTGCACCATCGACCCGCACTCCGGGCTTTGCATGGGATGCGGCCGCACGCTCGACGAGATTGCGCGCTGGATGTCGCTGGGCGAGCCGGAGCGCGCGCGCATTATCGCTGATTTGCCGCGGCGCCTCGCCGCCGGCGGGCTTGCGACCGAGCCTGCCGGACAGCGGCGCGCCTGAGGAGCACTGATGCGCAGCCGCCTACTCTGGATCCTGCTGCTGATCGTCGGCATCGGCCTGCTCGCACTCGTGCTGCGGCATGATCAGGGCACCGCGGGTGGGCTCGCCACCCGCGACTTCGCCTCGCTCATCTACAAGATCGCGCTTCTGGTCTTCATCGGAGGCGCGGTGCTGGCGCTGTTTCGCGAGCGCATCGCGGTGGCGTTTCAAGCCGCGGTGTTCTGGGCCGTGATCGGACTACTGCTCGCGGTCGGGTATACCTACCGCCAGGATCTGCGCGACATTGGCGACCGCGTACTCTCCGAACTGATCCCTGGTCGCCCGGTGTCGCGCGGCAGCATGGTGGAGATCGCGCGCAGGCACGCGCGGCGAATTCCAGATCGCCGCCGAGATCAACGGCGCACGCGTACCGACAGTGTACGACACCGGCGCGAGCGCGGTGGTGCTGACGCAGGACGCCGCGAAAGCTGCCGGCCTGCCGCTCGATTTTCTCAACTATTCGGTTGCGGTCGAGACCGCGAACGGCCGCACCCGCGCGGCCCCGGTCACGCTCGATCGCATCAAGATCGGCGGCATCGAGGAGCGCGCGGTGCCGGCGCTGATCGCTCAGCCAGGCCAGTTGCGCACGAGCCTGTTGGGCATGAGCTTCCTCACCCGGTTGAAAAGCTCGGAAGTACGCGGCGAACGGCTGGTCCTGCGCGCAAACTGATCAGATCAGGCTTGCGATAAACCGGATCGAGACCAGCAGCAGGAATATCCCGAACGCGATTTCCAGCCTGCGTTTGGGCAACCGCGTGCGCAAGACGCGCGCCATAGGTCGCCGTGAAGCTCGACACGGGCGCCATCAAGGCAAATCCGATCAGCGACACGAAGCCGATGCTGAGCGGCGGCATCAGACCTTGCTGTGGAAGGCCTGCCGCCATGTAGCCGAGCGTGCCCGCAATCGTGATCGGCACGCCCAGCCCCGCCGATGTGGCGACCGCCTGATGGATGGTCTTGCCGTAGAGCGTGAGGATCATGTTGGAGATAGAACCGCCGCTGACGCCCATTAGCGCAGATACGAGGCCGACCAGAAAACCAAGTGCCCGGCCCGGCAGCCCCGGCGGCAGCTCATCGCCGAAGCGCCAGCCCTCGCGCCCGAACAGAAGCTTGCCCGCGATCACGATCGCGACCACCACGAATGCGATCTTGAACACGGCCGGCGGCGCGAACACCGCGATGACCGAGCCGAGTGCAACGCCGACCAGCGCCGGCATCCACCACAGCCGCACGATCCCCTCGACACCGGCGCCTTGGGCGCGGTGGGATTGATAGGAACGGATTGTCGTCGGCACGATGATCGCCAGCGAAGTCCCGATGCAAAGCTGGATGCGCACGTCCTCCGGCACGCCAATCACCCGGAACACCTCGTAGAGCACCGGCACGATGATGGCACCGCCGCCAATGCCGAATAGCCCGGCGAGAATGCCGGTGACGAGCCCGCCCGCGATGATCGCAGCGGCAAGCCACGCGAGTTCGCCGAGCGGGAGGCCGGTGAGCATCAGGCCGCGATATGGGCTGGTTCGCGTGCGTCGGCGACACGCGAGAGCGCCTCGCGCAGAACCTCAACGCCAGCGCCAGGCTTCACCGCTTCGGTCGCGATATGGCGGCGGAACGCGCGCGCCCCCGGCACGCCTTGGAACAGGCCGAGAATGTGGCGCGTCATGGAATGCAGCCGCGTGCCGCGCGCAAGCTCGCCCTCGATATAGGGCATGAACGCTTCGAGCGCCGCCTTTGGCGATGCGAAAGGCGCGGGCGCACCGTAGATCAGCGGATCGACAGCGAGCAGACGCCATGGGTCCTGATAGGCGGCGCGGCCCATCATCACGCCATCGACATGCGCGAGATGCGCGGCGCCAGCCTCGACGCTCGCAATGCCGCCATTGATCGAGACGTGCAGATCGGGGCGCGCGCGCTTGAGCCGATAGACGCGGTCGTAGTCGAGCGGAGGAATGTCGCGGT
The DNA here is from genome assembly GCA_963757565.1 of uncultured Alphaproteobacteria bacterium. Lineage (GTDB taxonomy): Bacteria > Pseudomonadota > Alphaproteobacteria > Rhizobiales > Xanthobacteraceae > PALSA-894. The sequence goes on along the minus strand of CAVWSB010000011.1, from coordinate 1,145,851 downwards.
TCTCGCGCGGCGAAAGTCCATCGAGCCAGGCTTTGCGCGCATGCACGATCAACGCGTCGGCGCCGGCCGCAGTAACGAAGCGCGTCAACGTATCAAGGGACTCTTCCGGGTCCTGCGTGTCGATGCCGATGCGGCACTTCACCGTGACCGGCACGTTCACCGCAGCCTTCATCGCGGCGACACAGTGGCCCACAAGCTGTGGCTCGGCCATCAGGCAGGCGCCGAAGCGCCCTTCCCGCACCCGGTCGGACGGGCAACCGACATTGAGATTGATCTCGTCATAGCCAAGATCGGCACATATGCGCGAGCTCTCGGCCAACGCGCGAGGATCCGAGCCCCCCAGTTGCACGGCGACCGGATGCTCGGCCGGATCGAACGCGAGCAGCCGTGCACGATCCCCGCGCAGCACCGCGCCGCTCGTGATCATCTCGGTGTAGAGGAGCGCGCGACGCGTCAGCAGGCGATGGAAGAACCGGCAGTGCCGGTCGGTCCATTCCATCATCGGCGCAATGGAAAAGCGGTGCGCCCGCCGCAAATTCTGGTCCATCGAGGCGACTTGTATCCGCTGACCGCCGCGGAGTGAATATCAATTCAAATGATGGTTTCCGCCGTGCAATCGGCGCCACGACCCCCTATATGGCTCTCGCACCCCGCGATTCCCCAACAACCTGTTCCGCATGCAGCCCGTCATTTCGGTTTCCAATCTCGTCAAAAAATATGCGTCCGGGCTTCACGCGCTCAAGGGCATCAATCTCGACATCCGCAAGGGTGAGATTTTCGCGTTGCTCGGACCGAATGGCGCCGGCAAGACCACGCTGATCAGCATCATCTGCGGCATCGTCAACGCGACCTCAGGCTCGGTCATGGTCGGCGGTCACCATTTCACCAAGGATTACCGCGCGGCACGCTCGCTGATCGGGCTGGTGCCGCAGGAACTTCATACTGACGCCTTCGAGTCTGTGCTCGCAACGGTAAATTTCAGCCGGCTGCTATTCGGCAAGAAACCCAATCCGGCGTTCATCGAGAAGGTGCTGAGGGACCTGACGCTGTGGGAGCGCAAGGACAGCAAGATCATGACGCTGTCCGGCGGCATGAAGCGCCGCGTCATGATCGCGAAGGCGCTCTCGCATGAGCCGCAGATTCTGTTCCTCGACGAGCCGACCGCGGGCGTCGATGTCGGGCTGCGTCAGGACATGTGGAACGTGGTCCGCCAGTTGCGCGATTCGGGGGTCACCATCATCCTCACCACGCACTACATCGAGGAAGCCGAGGAGATGGCCGACCGTATCGGCGTCATCAACGGCGGCGAAATCATCTTGGTGGAGGAGAAGGCCGAGCTGATGCGCAAGCTCGGCAAGAAGCAGCTGACACTGCATCTGCAGCAGAAGCTCGACGCAATTCCCGACGCACTTGCGGCGCACCGGCTGACGCTCGCGGCGAACGGTATGGACCTCGTCTACAGCTACGACACGCGCGGCGAGCGGACCGGCATCACCGCACTGCTGCAAGCTCTCAACGAGGCGAACATCCGCTTCAAGGACCTCGAAACAACGCAAAGCTCGCTCGAAGACATCTTTGTCGGTCTGGTGGGGCAGAAACGATGAACCTCCAGGCGATCCGCGCGATCTACGTGTTCGAAATGGCGCGCACGGGGCGTACGATCTGGCAGAGCATCGTTTCGCCGGTCATCTCCACCTCGCTCTATTTCGTTGTGTTCGGCGCCGCGATCGGTTCGCGCATCACCGAGATCGACGGTGTGACTTACGGCGCCTTCATCGTGCCCGGCCTGATCATGCTGATGCTGCTCACCCAGAGTACCACCAACGCCTCGTTCGGCATCTATTTCCCGCGCTTCATCGGCACGATCTACGAGCATCTCTCGGCGCCGGTTTCCTACTTCGAAATGGTAGCTGGGCTTCGTTGGCGCTGCGGCGACCAAATCGATCATCCTCGGACTGATCGTGCTCGCGACCGCATGGCTGTTTGTGCCGCTGCACATCGCGCACCCGTTCTGGATGATCACATTCCTGGTCCTGACCGCGGTGAGCTTCAGCCTGTTCGGATTCATCCTCGGCATCTGGGCGGACGGCTTCGAAAAACTTCAGGTCGTGCCGCTGCTCATCATCACGCCGCTGACGTTCCTCGGCGGCACATTTTATTCGATCCATGTGCTGCCGCCGACCTGGCAGACGATCGCGCTGTTCAACCCGATCGTCTACCTGGTCAGCGGCTTCCGCTGGAGCTTCTTTGAATCCTCCGACGTGCATCTGGGCGTCAGCCTCATGATGGCGCTGGCTTTCCTTGCGGTCTGCCTCGGCATCATCGCGTGGATTTTCAAGACCGGCTATCGAATCAAGAACTGATTGCCGCTAGCCTGCGGCCGAAAGCGGCGGCAGCCGCGACGCACACGCATCGGAGGACGCATGCCCCGCCGTATCATCGATATCTCGGTCGCGCTCAAGGCGGGCATCGCGTCCGACCCACCCTACATGCTGCCGCAGATCAGCTACGTTGATCACAAGGCGGGCGCGGAGAATTTTCATCAGGTGTTCGGCGTGCCTGTAAAGGATCTGCCGGACGCCGCGGGGCCCGCCGTGGAGAACGTGCAGATTTCGACGCACAACGGCACGCACCTCGATGCGCCGTATCACTTCCACCCAACGATGGATAACGGCAAACCCGCGATGACCATCGACGAAGTCCCGCTCGAATGGTGCTTCAACGATGCGGTGAAGCTCGATTTTCGTTCGAAGGCCGACGGCTATGTCTGCACCGCGGATGACGTGAAGCGCGAGCTCGATCGCTTGAAGTACCAGCTCAAACCGCTGGATATCGTGCTGGTGAATACGTCGGCGGGAAAGACATATGGCCAACCCCACTTCATCGACACCGGATGCGGCATGGGACGCGAGGCGACGCTGTTTCTGTTGAAGCAGGGTATCCGCGTGACCGGCACGAACGCCTGGAGCTGGGATGCGCCGTTCAGTCATCACGGCGAAGCGCTACAGGGAAACCGGCGACGCCAGCATCATCTGGGAAGGCCACAAGGCGGGGCGTGAGATCGGCTATTGCCACATGGAGAAGCTGTCGAACCTCGATGCGCTGCCGGATCACGGCTTCAAGGTCGCGTGCTTCCCGGTGAAGATCGAACGGGCCTCGGCCGGTTGGACGCGGGCAGTGGCGATCATTGAGGCGTGATTTGTCACCCTGAGATGCGAGCAGGGCACGCCGACCACCTCAGGGTGACGACTGCCCGGGGGCGGGCTATATCCGGCAGCGAAACGGGATCGCGGCAATGGCCTTGAGTTTTGGCGTCTTCGATCATCTCGACGCGTCGGGCGCGCCGCTCCGTGATTTTTACGAAGACCGGCTGAAGCTCGTCGAGCTCTACGATCGCCTCGGCTTCTATTGTTATCAGGTCGCGGAGCATCATTCGACGCCGCTCGGCTTGTCGCCCTCGCCGAGCGTGTTCCTCTCCGCCGTCGCGCAACGCACCAGGCGGCTGAACTTCGGGCCGCTCGTCTACACGCTGCCGCTCTATCATCCGCTGCGGCTGATCGAGGAAATCTGCATGCTCGACCAGATGAGCGGCGGGCGTTTCCAGTTCGGCGTCGGCAAGGGCATTTCGCCCATCGAGGTCGGCTTCTATGGCCTCGACCCTGCCAAGCTCAACACCATGTTTATCGAAGCGTTCGCTGTGCTGATGCGCGGCCTGCAAGGCGGCACGCTCGATTTCGAGGGTGCGTTCTACCGCTTCAAGAATGTGCCGCTGGTGCTGGAACCTCTGCAGAAGCCACATCCGCCGCTGTGGTATGGGGTCGGCACACCGGAAAACACCGAGCGCCCCGCCCGCTCAGGCATGAATATCGTCACCAACATGCCGGCAAGCGTCGCGCGCACGCTGGTACAGCATTACTGGTCGCTGCATCCCGGCAACCGAAAAGACTCGAAGGCGGGTTTTGCGCGCCACATCGTGGTCGCCGACTCTGACGAAGAAGCGCTGAGGATGGCCAAGCGCGCCTATCGGCTCTGGTATGCAAGCTTCATGAAGCTCTGGGTCGAACACGGCAGACAGCTTCCGGGCGCCGGTTATCCGGCAGAATTCGACGGACCGGATGCGGACGGCCGCATGATCGCGGGCTCTCCGCACAGCGTGCGCGAGCAGTTGCAGGCACAGGTCGACGAGTTTGAGGTAAACTACGTGGCGTGCCGCTTCGCATTCGGCGATCTTACGTTCGAGGAAGCGCTTCGCTCGGTCGAACTGTTCGCCGCCGAAGTAATGCCCGGTCTGCGCGCACGTGCACCGCTCGCAGCGGAATAGTTTCTACGAAAGGACAAGCGCGTGCCGCTCCCCATTCAGTTTCAGGGCCGCCTGTCGATCCCGGCGGTCGCCGCGCCGATGTTCCTCGTGTCCAATCCGGACCTGGTGGTGGAGTGTTGCCGCGCCGGTATCATCGGCACGTTCCCGGCGCTGAACAATCGCACCAGCGAGTCATACGAGGCATGGCTCATCGAAATCCGCGAGCGGCTGGACCGGATTGAGCGCGAGACCGGCCGCGCGCCGGCCCCGTTCGGCGTTAACCTGATCGTGCACAAGAGCAATCCGCGGCTGCAGGCCGACCTCGATATTTCCATCAAGCACAAGGTGCCGCTGATCATCACCTCGCTCGGCGCCGTGAAGGAACTGGTCGGCGCGGTGCAAGGCTATGGCGGGCTCGTATTCCACGACGTCATCAACATGCGTCATGCCCGCAAGGCCGCCGAGGCCGGTGTCGATGGCCTGATCGCGGTGTGCGCCGGCGCGGGCGGTCATGCGGGACTGATGAGCCCGTTCGCGCTGATTCCGGAAATCCGCCAGTTCTTTCCGAAGACGGTCCTGCTGTCCGGCGTGATCTCCACCGGCCGTCACATCGCGGCGGCGCGAATGCTCGGCGCGGACCTCGCCTATCTCGGCACGCGCTTCATCGCAACGCGCGAAAGCATGGCACCGCCCAGGTTCAAGGACATGATCGTCGAGACCCAAGCCGCCGACATCGTCTACACCGCCGCGATCAGCGGCGTGCACGGCAATTTCCTGCGACCCAGCGTCGATGCGGCCGGCGTGCCCGCCGAAGCACTGACCGCGCCCAAACAACTCGAACTCAGCCACGAAAAGCGCGCATGGAAGAATGTATGGTCGGCCGGCCAGGGGGTCGGGAGCATCACCGATGTGCCGACAACGGGCGAACTATGCGAGCGCCTGATCGGCGAATACCGCGAGGCGATGAACGAAGCCGCGGCGGACCTCTCCCCTCCGCGCGCCGCCTGAGGCGACATGCAGGAACACAAGGAGCGCGTCGCGCTGACATCGATGGCGGCTTCGGGCGGACTGACCGTCGCGAAGGCGGCCGTCGGCGTGCTGTCCGGCTCGCTCGCGCTGCTCTCCGAAGCCGCGCACTCCGCGCTCGATTTCGCCGCCACCGTGATGACCTGGTACGCGGTGCGCATCTCCGGCAAGCCCGCTGACGAAGAGCACCACTACGGTCACGGAAAGGTGGAAAGCGTTACGGCGCTGATCGAGACCGGCTTGCTCTTCATCCTGTCCGCTTTCGTCGTATGGGAGGCCGCCAAGCGCCTGCTTGCGAACGAGGGACATATCGTCGAGGCGACGGTTTGGGCTTTTGCCGTCATCTTCGTGTCGATCGTTGTCGATTTCCTGCGCGCCCGGCTGCTCTATCGCGTCGCGAAGGAAACCATGAGCGAGGCGCTCGAAGCCGACGCGCTGCATTTCGGCTCCGACATGTGGTCGTCGATTGCCGTGCTGATCGGGCTCGGCGGCGTGGCGCTGGGTTATCCGTGGGCGGATTCGGCGGCGGCGATCGTCGTTGCGGTGTTCATCGTCATCGCTGGCTGGCGGCTGGGGTGGCGCACCGTCGAGACCCTGACCGACACCGCGCCGGAAGGCTCCGCGCGAGCGCATCTCGGCGATTGCACGCCGGCGTCAGCGGGGTGGTCGCAATCGAGCGGGTGCGCGTGCGCTCCGTGGGCCCCGCTCAATTCGTCGACATGCTGGTTGCGGTCAGCCGCACGCTCCCGCTCGATCGCGTGGCTGCGATCAAGGCCGCCCTCGCCGCCGCGATCCGCGCCGAGATGCCGCAAGCCGAGGTCAACGTGGTGACCGAACCCCGCGCGCTCAGCGACGAAACCGTGCTGGAGCGCGTGATGGTGATCGCGCGCAACCGCGCGCTCGCGGTGCATCATGTCACCGTTCATTCAATCGGCGGGCGGCTCTCGATCTCGCTCGACCTGGAGGTCGATGGCAATCTGCCACTCGGCAAGGCCCACGAGATCGCTGACGGGCTGGAAGCTGCGGTCAAGGCCGAGCTTGGGCCGACCGTCGAGGTCGAAACGCACATTGAGCCGCTACAGATGGGCGGTCTGCCCGGACGAGAGGCATCGAACGAAAGGGTTGCCGCCGTGCGCGACGCGCTCGCGGCGATCGCGGCGAACATGACCTTTGTCGGACAGGTCCACGATGTGCGGGTGCGTGAGACCGCGGGCGGCGAGATCGTTAATTTCCACTGCCGCGTCGACCCGGGTCTCACGGTGCTGGATGTTCACGAGAAGGTGGACGAGGTGGAGCGCGCGCTGCGCCGCCAGTTTCCCGTGATCAAGCGCGTGATCGGGCACGCCGAGCCGCGGCCCTAGCGGTTCTTTCGTCTGGGCGTGATCTTTTTCCGAAAACCGGTACCCACTTTTCGGGATCACGCCCTAGTTGCCGATGCCGGCTTCCTTGAACACCTCGGTGAGGTGCGCGGTCTCGGAACCGATGATCTTGTCGAACGCCTCGGGCGTATCGGCGACCGGCAGGACGAACTGCGCCTTCAGCTTGGCTACGACGTCAGGCGACTTGAGTGCGTCGGTTACGTCCTTGTTGATCTTCTGCACGAGCGGACGCGGAACCGCCGCCTGTGTCATCAAACCGAACCAGGAGTCGTACACGAACGGCACCCCCTCCTCGGTGAGGGTCGGGATATTCGGCATTTCTGCCAGGCGCTCCGGCGTGGCCGCCGCGATTGCCCGAACCTTCCCGGCCTCCGCCATTTCCTTTGAGACCGGCACTGGCGCGAAGTAGAGCTGGGCGTCGCCGCGCATCACGGCGGTCACCGCGTCGGGGGCGCTCTTGTAGGGAACGTGCTGGATATTGATGCCTGCGGCCTTCCGGAACAGTGCACCTGCGATGAACGTGGTGCTGGCCAGACCGGGCGAAGAGAAATTCAGCGAACCGGGCTTCTCCTTGGCGAGCGCCACCAGTTCCTTGACAGTCTTCACCGGTGTTTCGGGATACGTAATGAGGATGAGCGGTGCGGAGCTGACACGCGTGATGCCGGCAAAATCCTTCACCGGATCGAATGGAAGACTTTTGTTCACCAGCCCCGCGACCGTATGGCCGTTCGAGGTCAGCATCAGGGTGTAGCCGTCGGGCGACGCCTTCGCGACCGCGACGGTGCCGGCAAGGCCCGGCTTGTTCTCGACGATGACGGTCTGATTCCACCGCTTGCCGAGATCGTCGGCAAGGATGCGCGCCATGATATCGGTCACGCTGCCTGCGCCGAACGGCACTACGATGGTGACGCGCTGGTTCGGGTAATCGCCCTGCGCGTTCGCAACGGTGGCGGCCGAAACGATGGCCGCAAGTCCGAGCAGCAGGCTGCGAATAACTTTCATGATGCGTCTCCCGATATCGCCCGATTGGCTCTTGTCCTGGCCGGTTCGCCGCTTCGGTTAGCATACTATCGGAACGAGACCGACAGGCGGAATACCCGGCTCGCGCCGCATGACGCGCTTGCATTGCGGCTTGAGCCTTCTTATTGCCCGCTGATCATCCTAGACCGTTGGTTCCGCCGCAGCCGAGACCGCCCATGCGCACCGAGCAAGCCCGACCCGTTCGCCTTGAAAACTATCGCCCGCCGGACTGGCTGGTCGAAACGGTCGAACTGGACGTGTCGCTGCATCCGACAGCCACCAATGTACGCGCGACCTTGAAGATGACCCCCAACAGCAAGGCTGGTGCGCCCGCCCCGATCGTGCTCGACGGCGACGGCGTCAGGCTGGTTTCGCTGAAGCTCGACGGATCGGTGCTGCGGCCCGACAGCTATGCGGCGACGCCGGACAGCCTGACCATCCCGCAGCCCCCGGCGGGCACCTGCTACCTGCAGATCGAGACGCTGGTCGACCCTTCCGCCAACACGCAGCTGATGGGCCTGTATCGCTCCAGCAACACCTACTGCACGCAATGCGAGGCCGAGGGATTCCGCCGCATCACCTACTTTCCCGACCGGCCCGACGTAATGGCAATCTACACGACCCGCATCGAGGCGGAGAAAAGTGAAGCCGCGGTCCTGCTCAGCAACGGCAACCTGGTGGAAGCGGGCAACGTGCCCGGCACGAACCGCCACTTCGCTGTCTGGCACGATCCCTTCCCCAAGCCCGCCTATCTCTTCGCGCTGGTCGGCGGCAACCTCGCCTGCGTCGAGGACGAATTCGTCACGATGTCGAACCGCAGCGTGGTGCTGCGGATCTACGTCGAACCCGGTAAGGAGGATCGCTGCTCATGGGCGATGGACTCGCTCAAGCGCTCGATGCGCTTCGACGAGAAAGCCTTCGGGCGCGAATACGATCTCGACATCTTCATGATCGTGGCCGTGTCCGACTTCAACATGGGCGCGATGGAAAACAAGGGGCTCAACGTCTTCAACGACAAACTCGTGCTGGCAAGCCCCGACAGCGCGACCGATGCCGACTATGCGAGCATCGAAGCCGTGATCGCACACGAGTATTTCCACAACTGGACCGGCAACCGCATCACCTGCCGCGACTGGTTCCAGCTTTGTTTGAAGGAAGGCCTGACGGTTTTCCGCGATCAGGAGTTCTCCTCCGAGGAACGCTCGCGGCCGGTCAAGCGTATTGCCGACGTGCGCGGCTTGCGGGCGCATCAGTTCGTCGAGGATGCCGGCCCCCTCGCCCATCCTGTGCGTCCGGCCGCCTACAACGAAATCAGCAATTTCTACACGGCGACCGTTTACGAGAAGGGCGCCGAAGTCGTGCGCATGCTGAAGACGCTGCTCGGGCCGGGCGGCTTCCGCAAAGGACTTGATCTCTATTTCGGGCGCCACGATGGGCATGCCGCAACCGTTGATCAGTTCGTGCAATGCTTCGCGGACGCGAACGACGCAGACCTGACGCAGTTCATGCGCTGGTATTCGCAGGCGGGCACGCCTGATGTGACGGCAAACGGAAGTTACGATCCGGCGGCCCAAAGCTATCGCCTTGAGATCTCCCAAACGGTGCCGCCGACGCCGGGCCAACCGGTCAAGGAGCCGATGGTGATTCCGCTCGCCCTCGGGCTGGTCGGCTCCGATGGGCGCGACATGGCGCTGTCGCTTGCGGACGGCCGGTCCGTGGTGCGCGGCGTCGTCACGCTGCATCAGGCGAGTCACACGTTCGAGTTCACCGATGTTGCGGATAAACCGGTCCTGTCGCTCAATCGCGGCTTCTCTGCGCCAATAAAACTCAAGTCCAACGTCAGCGCGGACGATCTTAAATTCCTTGCTGCACACGACGGCGACTCGTTCAACCGTTGGCAAGCGGTGCAATCGTTGGCGAACATGCTGCTGGCCGAGAACGTGGCAGCGATCCGCGCCGGCGGTGCAGCACGCGATGATGAGGGCCTGATCGCGGCACTGGCCGCCGTCATGGGCGACGAGGTGCTCGAACCGGCCTTTGTCGCGCTGATGCTGACCATGCCGACCGAGGCGGATATCGCACGCGATATCGCTCGTGACGTCGATCCCGATGCGATTTTCGCCGCACGTACCAAACTCCGCGCCACGATGGGCTCGCGCCTGGGACCGCAATTGCGCGACGCCTATCGGAAAACGCAGGACGACGGACCATTCAGCCCGGATGCGGCCAGCGCAGGACGGCGCGCGTTGAAGAACGTCTGCCTCGACCTGCTCGCCGCCGGAGGGACCTCTGCGATCGCGCTGGCGGCGCGCCAGTACCATCAGGCAAGCAACATGACCGACCGTACGGCCGCGCTTTCGACGCTGTCGCAGCACGCCGTGCCGGAGCGGCAGGCCGCATTCGACGATTTCTATCGCCGTTATTCCGGCAATCCGCTGATCATCGACAAGTGGCTGACGCTGCAGGCTGCGACCCCGGATAGCGGGACGCTGGAGCGCGTGCGCGCTCTCACCGGTCATGCAGCATTCTCGTTTGGCAATCCAAACCGGGTGCGCGCCCTGATCGGCGCATTCGCGCAATTGAACCAGACGCAATTCAACCGGGCCGACGGCGCGGGTTATGAATTTCTCGCCGATACGGTTCTCCAACTCGATCCCAAAAACCCGCAGGTTGCGGCACGGCTTACCACTGCGTTGCGTTCGTGGCGCGTGCTGGAGCCCGTTCGCCGGGGCCGCGCCGAGGCGGCACTGCGCCGCGTCGCATCCGTGTCAACCCTATCCCGCGACCTGCGCGATATCGTTGACCGCTCGCTCGATGCGGGCTGAGGCTCGCGCGTTTGCCGAGTCAAAAGACGCCGATGGAATCGGCAGTAATCGCGTGTCTGTGATTTTCCTGACGCGTCGTTAGCAATTCGGAAATTTTTTCTCTCAATCGATTCGGCGACTCTCGACAAACCAACCGAATTGGATTCAGATCGGCCGTGATTCGGCAGAGATGCGGCACATCCTTTCCGAGTCAAGGGTGACGGGGACAGTCGAGCGGAGGCCTAATAGATGGCGCGCGCCGAAAGCGCGAGCGCGTCTGCGCATTCCGATTCCATAAAGGGTTTAGCACAGGCGGTCGCAAGACCTGCCTACCGGCGGCTTCTCACCGCCGAGCCCTTTTTGCGCCGCGCCGTACCGGTATTGATCGTCGCCTTTCTGGTGACGCTCGGCATCGCCGCGGTCGTGGATATCCGGGAGCGCTTGCGCCAAGCGGTCTTCAAGTCAGCTGACGAACTCGACCTGACCGCCGCCGTCCTGGCGGAGCGCGTGGAGCGTCTGGCGCTGAACGAAGCCGGCGATCCGACGGTACGGACATTCCGCGCCTTCGAGCGGACCGACTGGCCGCGCGCGACCCTGGGCGGACGCGTGGTGCTGCTGACCGATGCCAGCAACACGATCATCGCGACACAGCCCGTAACCAATGGGTTCATTGGCCGCAAGCTCAGCGATACGGTAGGTCGCGATCCGGCCATCGCGCCCGTCTCGATCCTCCCCGGCGTATCCGAATTGACGCTGATGGACGGCTCGGCCGTCCTGCTTGCGCTGCATACGCTTGGCAGCTTGCCAGGTCAGATCGCCGTATCGCAGCGGCGTGGCGTTGTGCTCGGTGAATGGCGCGCCGACTCCACGCTCGCGATCACGCTCTTTTCTGCGACCGGCTTTGTCGTGCTGATGCTCGGCTTCGCATTCCTGTGGCAATCGCGCCTTATGCGCGAAACCGCCAGCATCGAAGACACCGTGCGCAGCCGCATCGACACCGCGCTGAATTGCGGGCGCTGCGGGCTGTGGGACTGGGATCTCGCCAGTGGGCGCGTTTTCTGGTCGCAATCGATGTTCGACATCCTCGGGCTGCCGCCGCACTACAAGCTTCTAAGCCTCGGCGAGATCAGCGGGCTGATGCATCCCGACGATGTTCAGCTTTACGAATTGGCTTCGCAGGTTGCCGATTCCGGCAATACTTCGATCGACCGCATGTTCCGCATGCGGCACGCGAGCGGAAACTGGGTCTGGCTGCGCGCGCGCTGCGAGCTTTTGCGCAATCGAGGAGAGCTGCATCCGCATCTTATCGGCATCGCGGTCGATATTACCGAGCAGAAGCGGCTCGCGGAGCAAAGCGCCACCGCGGAAATGCGACTGAGCGATGCAATCGAGGCGATCTCGGAAGCATTCGTGGTGTGGGATGCCGACAACCGGTTGGTGCTCTGCAACTCGAAATTCCAGAGCCTCCACGGGTTGGCCGACGCAGCGGTCGCACCCGGCACCCCCTATGAGGATATTTCGGCGGCCGGCAGCAAACCGATCGTGCGCATGCAGCTCTCAAGCGAGGGCCGCGCGGTCCCCGGGGCGCGCACCTTCGAGGCACAACTCGACGACGGCCGCTGGCTGCAGATCAGCGAGCGGCGCACCAAGGATGGAGGCTTCGTCTCGGTCGGGACCGATATCACCGAGCTCAAGCGGCATGAAGAAAAGCTGATGGACAGCGAAAAGCGGCTGAAGGCGACCGTCGTGGACCTGCGTACGTCGCAGCAGGCACTGGAGCGCCAGACCGAGCAACTCGCCTATCTGGCCGAGCGCTATGCAGAGCAAAAGGACCGCGCCGAGGAAGCCAATCAGGCGAAGTCCGCGTTCCTCGCCAATATGAGTCATGAATTGCGTACCCCGCTCAACGCGATCATCGGGTTTTCCGAGATGATGGAGTCCGGGATGTTCGGTCCGCTCGGCGATCTCAAATATAACGAATACTGCCGCGATATCCGGGAAAGCGGGCGCTATCTGCTCGACGTCATCAACGACATTCTCGACATGTCGAAAATCGAGGCCGGGCGTACCAGTCTCGAATTCGAAACGATCGAGCTCGACTCGTTCCTCGCCGACAGCATGCGCATGGTCGCGACACGTGTCGACGAGAAGCGGCTCTCCGTCAGCTCCGAGATCGAGCCATCGATCCGGCTCTGCGCGGATCGTCGTATGGTCAAGCAGATCATCATCAATCTGCTGTCGAACGCCGTGAAATTCACACCCGACGGCGGCGGCATCACGGTGCGTGCGCGAAGCGTTAATGGCTTCGTCAGCATCGCCATCGAAGACACCGGGATCGGTATTCCCAAGGCGGCGTTGAAGAATCTCGGCAAGCCGTTCGAACAGGTTGAGAGCCAGCTCACCAAGACGCATCGCGGCTCGGGGCTTGGGCTTGCCATCGCGAAATCTCTCGCCGAACTCCATGGCGGGGCGATGCGGATCCGCTCGACGCTCGGAGTCGGAACAATCGTGCTGGTGCGGCTGCCGGTGGACCGCGTAGCCCTGGCCTCGTGCGAAGGGCCGGCCGAAGCGCGAGCGGTCGCCTGAAGATGCGGGAGTTTCGGGCAGCGGCGCTCTAGCCGGATCGCGCCAGTTGCAGAGAGTGAGTTACTGATTGCCGGCTTTGAAATTGTGCCTCTGCGCCGGACGTGAGGTTAGAGTAGGCGGAAATGAGTTCGGGCCGCCCGATCAGGTAGCCTTGAACCTCGCCACAGCCCTCGCGCATGAGAAAGCGGCGCTCGCTTTCAGTTTCGACGCCTTCCGCGATGACCGGCATATGAAGCGCGTTGCTGAGCCCGACGACCGCGCGCACGATGGCGGCCGATTGCTGGTTTGAATCGACCCCTGAAACAAAGCTGCGATCGATCTTGATCTTGTCGAACGGAAACGATTGCAGAGACGACAGCGACGCATAGCCCGTCCCGAAGTCGTCCATGGCGATCTTGACCCCAAGCGCTTTCATCCTTCGCAGGATCGACAGCGCGCGCGAGGAGTTGTTGATGAGAACACCCTCGGTGATCTCCAGCTCCAGCCTCCCGGGCGTCAGGCCGGTTTCGAGAAGGACTTCGTGAATGAGGTTCGGCAGATCGCCGTAGCGGAATTGCACCGGGGAAAGATTGACGCTGATCTGCAAAGGGTTCTGCCATGAAGCCGCCTCACGGCAAGCTTGGCGCAGCGTCCACTCGCCGATCTCGACGATCATGCCGTTCTGCTCCGCGAGCGGAATGAAGGTGCCCGGCGGAACGACGCCGCGTTTCGGGATGCTGCCAGCGCACCAGCGCTTCGAAGCCGAACACCTCACCATCGATCTTGGCCTGCGGCTGATAGTGCAGATAGCAGCTCGCCGTGCGGCGATCGCCGAGCGCAGATCGTGCTGGAGCGAATACCGCTCGCGGAGGTGGCGATCCATCTCCGGCTCGAAGAAGCACACCATATGCCGTCCGTCCGACTTGGCCCGATAGAGCGCGGCGTCGGCATTGGCCTGCAGCGTGACAAGGTCGGTCGCATCCTTCGGATAAGTTGCGGCGCCGATGCTCAGGCCGATCGGAATCTTCTGGCCTCGAATATCAAATTCAGGCGTCATCGATTTGACCAAGCGGGCGGCCAGCATTTCGGCAGCGGCCGGCTGCTCGCCCGTCTCCAGGATGAGCGTGAACTCATCCCCGCCGAGGCGCGCAATGAAAGCCCCCTGCGCCGCAATCTCGAGCCGCCGCGCGATCGCGCACAAGAGCTCGTCGCCGACCGCGTGCCCGAACACGTCGTTGGCCTCCTTGAAATGGTCGAGGTCGACGGTTCAGCAGCGCAAAGCTGCTCCGTTGCGCTTGCGCGCGTTCGCACGCACCTCGACAGGCCGTAGCGCGAAGAGGCTGCGGTTCGGCAGATCGGTCAGCGCGTCGTGATGGGCGAGATGGGCGATCTGCTCGTGTCGCGCCAACAGCTCGCATGCGCGCGGCGCGCATCTTTTCGCGCGCTTCGTCAAGCCCAAGCGCGGCGCTCCTTCACTTCCTCCTGCAGGATGTTGAAGCTCTTGCCCATCTCGCCAAGTTCGTCGCGGGACATGATCTTGACCGGCACGATGTCGACGGACACATGCGCGGCCTCGAGGTCGCCGCGCCCGAGCGCAGCCATCGCATGCGAAAACTCTCTCAGCATGCCGGACGTCAGCCGCTTGGCCGCGTCGCTGACTTCGGTCGCGGTGTGCGTGATCATTCCGGGCAGGACCAGGCCGACGGTCATGGTCAGCATCGCGACGGCAACAAAGATGTCTTCGAGGGCCGTCGTCAGCGCCTTGTGCTCGCCGGCGATGCTGTTGACGGCCATGAGATAGCCCGCGCCGTCCAGCACCAGCACGAACAGCATGGCGCCGGTCAGCTTGGTGTGCAGCGTGCTCGCGATGAGAGGCAAGCCTTCACGCAACCGATCCTCGATCAATGCGCCATGCGTAAAGAGCGGCACCCGAATAGGCCAGCGCGAGGCCGAATAGCACCGTCGGCATGCCGAACTGCTGAAATCCGAGAATGGCGGATGTCAGCCAGATCGAGGCCGCGACCATGCCGAGCACGATCGTGCCGCGCGGCGCACGATACGGGCGTTCGGCGTCGGGCAGATCCCGGCGCAACAGCCATGCCGCCACGTTGGGCATGCAGATGCTGATGAGGTAGGTGAAATTTGCCGCCGCAATCAGCCAGATCGGATCGCCCATGATCAGGAAGATGATCGCCATTGCAGGCCGTCAGCAGCGTGGCCGCCCATGGGCAATCGGTCGTCGAGCGCCAGGCGAGAAAGCGCGGCAGCAATCCATCCTCGCTCAATTGCGAAAGCGTCCGCGCTGCGCCGGCCAGCGGCTGCATCGTTCCGTGAAACATATTCAGGATGATGAACCAGATCGCCGCCGCCTTGCCGAAACTGCCAAGCAGCGGCGCGAATGTCGGTCCGAGCACCAAGCGCCAGATCCTTGCCAAGCTGCCCAGGACCGAGAACGCCGAGCCACACGACCGGCAGAACAACAAAGTAGACGCCCGCCATGGCGCCGCGCTGGCCAGCATAGCGCGCGGCACGATTGCGATTGGGGTCGACCATCTCGCCGACGTGACAGGCTGCCGCTTCGAACGCCGGCGCGGCAAAGCCGATCAGATAGAGACCCGCCATCACCGACGTGACGTCGCCGAACCAGCCGGGAAACGGTGAGGTCAGCGTGAATGTCGTCGCCTGCCGCCAGTCCACCGCGCCGGTCAGAAGGGGTATGAGCGAAGACAGAAAAGCGAGCGACGCGGAGAGCGCCCGCGATCGGAATGGCAAGACGCGTCACCCAGGCGATTCCGCACAGATTTACGAAATGTGAAAAACGAGACGATCGCAATTGCGACTGCCTCGACCGGAACGCTCGGAAAATACCATTGCTGAATCGCGGCCGACGAGAGGAGCGCAGTCAACCCACAGGTCGGAACCCAGCCCCACCAATAACAAGTCCCTGTCAGTGCCGAGAGCACAGGACTGTAGGGGCGGAACGCTTCCGCGCAGGCGGCTGAAATGCCGCCGACACGGTTAGGCCACATCAGCACGAGCTCGGTCCACGCCGGAGCGGCGGCCCAGCTAAGAAGCACGCCGACGATGAGAAGCGGCACGGCCGCGCTTCCCTGCCCGAGAATGTCGCCCTGACCGATGAACAAGCGCAGTAATCAGGAAGATCATCTGATTGCTGCCGCCCATGGCGAGGGCGGTCGTGCCCAGCCATCCTATCGTTCTCGGATGCGAGCGTTTCCCGCTATCGAACCAGCTCGCAGGTGACTCGATCATATTCATGAACTGGTAAGAGAGCCGTTCGGGAGCAAGGGCACTCTTCGGCAACACCGCAACTCGGGAGGCGTTGCATGGGCATCGGGGCGCATAGTTAGCGAAATGTCTTCGCGATCAGAACAGTGCGACGGATACCGTAGAGCGGCATTCACACGCGCAACGCCGTCTTCGTGATGCCCTACGGCGCCTTGCCCAAAATCCGCACGAAGCTCGCGCGCACGCGCGCCTGCGTCTCGGCCAGATGTGCGTCCAGCGTCGCAAAATCAGGCACATCGGCCGCACGCGCCAAGAGGCTGAGCAGCCCCGGTCCCGCCGATTTCGGGTCGAATGGCCCGGAGAGGCAAAGGCGTAAAATCTGCGTCAGGTTTTGATAGAGCCGCACGGCGGGCCGCAGAACATCGGCTTCCTCGGGAGGAAGCACCCCGAGACGCGCCGCTTTGTCGAGCGCGCGCGCGGTCGCGGTATCGAGAATGTCCGGCTTCCCTGCGGCGTGTACGAGTTGCAGATACTGCGCGATGAATTCCAGGTCGATCAAACCGCCCGCAACGTACTTCAAATTCCAGCGCTCGCTGTCGCCCTTCTCGGTGGCGATCGCGGAACGCATCTCAACCACATCCCCGGCCACTGTCTTGGCATTGCGCGGGCGGCACAGCACATCGCGGATGACTTTCTCCACCCGCGCCGCGAAAGCCTGCGGTCCGGAAACAACGCGCGCGCGGGTGAGCGCCAGATGCTCCCAGGTCCAGGCCTCGTTTTCCTGGTAGCTCTCGAACGAGCCGAGCATGGTCGCGACCGGACCGGAGCGACCCGAGGGACGCAGCCGCATGTCGACGTTGTAGAGCGCGCCGTAGTTGGTTTGCGCCGCGAGCGCGCTGACGAGGCGCTGTGTTACGCGCGCGAAATACTGACCGCCATAGAGCGGCCGCCCACCGTTCGACTGCGGATTGTTCTCGTCAAAGTCATACACAATGATCAGGTCGAGATCGGAGGCGGCGGTCATCTCGCGGCCGCCAAGCTTGCCAAGCGCCAACACGGCGCTGTGCTGGCCTTTCATGCGGCCATGCGCGGCAACAAAATTCTCCGCAACGGCGCGATGTACCGCGCGGATGATGACGTCGGCGAGCAGCGCAAAGGCCTCACCCGCCTGCTCGGCCGACACGGTACCGGAAAGAACGCGTGCGCCGATCAGAAACATGTGCTCCTGGCCGAACTGACGCGCGCGATCGAGCAAATCCTCGTAGGAGGTTGCCTGCGTGAGCGAGCCCGACATCCCGGCCCCGAGCTTTTCGGCATCCGGCAGTGCACCAAAAAACGACGGCTCGATCAGCGCGTCCATGACGTGCGGGTAACGCGCCAGAATATCCGCGAGCCGCGGGGCGTTTCCAAGTATGAGTGAAAGCAGGGCCACGAAATCCGGATTGCGACGCAGCAGCGAAAGCAGCCGCGCGCCGCCATGCAGCCCGGCGAGGAAACGGTCCATCGCGACCAGTGCAGAATCGGGATTTTCCGAGCGCGCCAGATGGTCGATCAGCACCGGCACCAGTTCGGCGAGATGCGCGCGTGCAAATTCACCCTTGAGCGAGCGGTACTCGCCCGCGAGCCAGCGCCGCACCGCCTGGCTGACTTCGACAGGGCGGCGAAAGCCCATGCCGGCGAGCTTATCGAGCGTCTCGGTGCTCGTCCTTGGCGGGCGGAAAGGAAAGCGCACGGCGCGAAGCCTCGGCCGCCGGCGCATCCTCGAACAGCCGCGCGTAATGGCGCTGCACCTTGCGCAGATGTTCGAGCAACGCCGCCGCGAACGCGTCGCGATCCGCAAACCCGAGAAAGCGCGCAA
Source organism: uncultured Alphaproteobacteria bacterium (assembly GCA_963757565.1). Lineage (GTDB taxonomy): Bacteria > Pseudomonadota > Alphaproteobacteria > Rhizobiales > Xanthobacteraceae > PALSA-894. The sequence goes on along the minus strand of CAVWSB010000011.1, from coordinate 1,127,653 downwards.
AGCGCTCCAGCGCATCGCGCTGGTCCGGCAGCGTGTGGGTCTGCTCGTCAGCCACCATCTGCAAACGATGTTCGACCGCGCGCAGGAAACGATAAGCCTCGGCGAGATCGCGCGCGGCGTCCTTGCCGATCCAGCCGCCCTGGCGAGGTCTTCGAGCGTGACCAGCGTGCGCCGTCCGCGCAACTCCGGATGCCGGCCGCCCGCGATCAGTTGCTGCGTCTGCACGAAGAACTCGATCTCGCGGATGCCGCCGCGGCCGAGCTTGATGTTGTGGCCTTCGATCGCGATCGCGTCGTGGCCTTTGTAGGCCGCCATCTGGCGCTTCATCGCGTGCACGTCGGCGACCGCGCCGTAGTCGAGATACTTGCGCCAGACGAACGGCGCGACTTCGCGCAGGAATGACTCGCCCACCGCGAGATCGCCCGCGCAAGGACGCGCCTTGATCATCGCGGCGCGCTCCCAGTTCTGACCGGTGCTTTCGTAATAGTTCAGCGCGGAGGCAAGCGAGATCGCGATCTGGGTCGAGGCTGGATCGGGGCGCAGCCGTAAATCGGTGCGGAATACGTAGCCGTCGGCGGTACGCTCCTGCATCAGCTTCACGAGGTTGCGCGTGATGCGAACCCAAAACTGCACCCGGCTCGCCGGCACAGCGCCGGCACGTCGGCGTCGTAAATCACGATGAGATCGATGTCGCTCGAGTAGTTGAGCTCGAACGCGCCCATCTTGCCCATCGCAAGGATGACGTAGCCGCTGCCCTCCCCGGGCTTCGCCTTGTCGGGCACCTTGAGCTTGCCGGACGCGACGGCGCCGCGCAGCAGATAGCGCACAGCGGCACCGAGCGCCGCATCGGCAAACTCGGTGAGCGCGCGCGTCACCCGTTCGAGCGGCCACACCCCGCCGATGTCGGCGAGCGCGATCAGCAGCGCAGCTTCCGCCTTGGCGCGGCGCAGGTCGCGCATCGCATTGTCATCGCTTGCGGCATCGGCCGCGTTTTGGGCATGCGCGATCACGTCGACGAAATGAGACTCGGGATCGGTGTTCAGAATGGCGAGGAAACGCGCGGGGTCGGCGCGGATCAGATCCCACAGATAGGGCGATGCCTCGGCAATCGGCCGCGACGGTGTCGCCAAGCTTCCCCTTGCCGGTGAGAAGCAGCCTGAGCGCCTTGCCGGCCGCGGTTCGGCCGATCTCGGCGAGCCACGCATCGACGCGTGCACGCGCCTGCTTCGGCTCGGAGAGCTTTGGCGCCGTCTTGATCGCCGCCGCGAGCCCAGATGCCAATTCGGCTTTCTTCGCGGCGCGTTTCGCCGGTTCGGCCATCGCCCCCTCGATTCCCCCCAAACCTTGGCGGACGAAATAGACCAAGATCGACGGAACGCGAAACGTCGCGCGCCGCTGGGCACAAATTGTTGTAAAATCAAATACTTGGTAGTGAAATCACGACCTTCAGGCCGGGCGCATTGTCTTCCAGCGTCAACCTGCCGCCGTGCAGACGAGCGACCGCCGCCGCAAGGCTAAGCCCGAGACCGGAGCCTGGCTCGCCGGACTTATGCGACAGGCGGACGAAGCGCTCGACCGCCTTGACGCGATCGCCCTCGGCGATTCCAGGTCCGCGGTCGGCGACGGTGAGCAACACGCGGTCGCCCTCGCGCTGCGCGCCGACCACGATTTCGGCAGGCAGCTTCTCCCCGGCGCATGATTGCGCAGCCGGCTGTGCGTACTTGATCGCGTTATCGACCAGGTTTGCGAGAGCCTGGCTGAGCAGTTCCCGATTGCCCCTGATCGTCGCCGGGCCTCGCGCATCCACGATGAGCGTCAGTCCCTTGTCGTCGGCCAACGGCTCATAGAGTTCGCCAACGCCGCGCACGATCTCCACGGCGTCGAATTCGACCATGTTATCGCGCGCCTGCCCGGACTTCGGCTCGCGCGATCATCAACAAGGCGTCGAAGGTACGGATCAACCCGTCCGACTCCTCGATCATGCCTTCCAGGGCTGTCCGATAATCGTCTTCGGTACTCGCCGCGCGGAGCGCCTCTTCGCATCGGTTACGCAGCCGCGTCAGTGGCGTCTTGAGATCGTGCGCGATGTTATCGGAGACTTCCTTCAGCCCGCGCATCAGCGCCTCGATGCGCTCCAGCATCACGTTGAGATTGAGCGCGAGACGGTCGAGCTCGTCGCCGATGCCGGTGACCGGAAGACGGCCGGAGAGATCGCCCGCCATGATGCGTTGCGTCGTCTCGGTGACGGCATCGAAGCGCCGCAGTACGCGTCGCGTGACGAAAAATCCGCCCGCAAGACCGAGCACGATGACCAGCGCGACCGACCCGCGAGCCGCCGCCACGATAATCTCGCGCATGCGGGCGCGCTCTTCGAGATCGCGACCCACCAGCAGCCGGAATCCGCCGGAGAGTTGGGTTACCCGCACCAGCGCGCCGTGCTCGGCGGTCTCCTGCTCGTCGAGACGGCGATAGACCGTCTCGGACCACCCGACCTTGTCCAGCACGCCGGGCGCAAGCGAGCCGACGTTGCCAGCGAGCGCCTGCCCGGTCGGCGCGGTCACGAGATAAAGGCTCGAACCCGGCCGCAACGAGCGGTTCTCGACAATGCGGATCAGTTGGCGCAGCCCGCCGATCGTGTACTGCTCCGTCAGCCCCGCGATTTCGGTGTCGACCGTTTCGGTGATCTGCTCAGTGATGAGGCGCCCGGTGTTGAGCGCGAAATAGGCGAGCAAGGCCGCCGCATAGAGTGCAAAAACGAGAAGATAGACCAGCGTCAGCCGGAATGCCGTCGAACGGACGAGCTTACCGAGCGCCGTCACGGATCATGTACCCCGCACCGCGCACCGTATGCAGCAAGGGCTGCGCGAAGCCCTTGTCGATCTTGGAACGCAGCCGGGAAATATGCACGTCGATAACATTGGTCTGCGGATCGAAATGATAGTCCCAGACATTCTCCAAAAGCATCGTGCGCGTGACCACCTGGCCCGCATGCTTCATCAAATACTCGAGCAGCCGGAACTCCCGCGGCTGGAGATCGATCTCGGTCGCGCCGCGCTTTACGCTGTGGGATAGCCGGTCGAGTTCCAGATCGCTGACCCGGTAGGCGGTCTCCTCGCCGCGCCCACCCCGGCGGCGCGCCAGCACCTCGATGCGCGCGAGCAGTTCGGCAAACGAATAGGGCTTTGGCAGATAGTCGTCGCCGCCAGCGCGCAGGCCGCGCACCCGGTCGTCCACCTGGCCAAGGGCCGAGAGGATCAGCACGGGAGTCTCGATCTTCTTGGCACGCAGCGCGCTGATGACCGAAAGGCCATCTCGCTTCGGCAGCATGCGGTCCACGACGAGCACGTCGTAGGCGCCGTCGAGCGCCATCGCGAGCCCGTCCTCGCCGTCCGCGGACGCAGTCGGCCACATGGCCGACTTCCCGGAAGGCTTTGACCAGATACTCGGCGGCGTCGCGGTCGTCCTCGATGATGAGCAGGCGCATGGGCGTGTGCTGAACCCGGGTCGCGGCGAAGTCTAGCGAATTGTCCGGGGTCATGCGCAGCCCTTTGTTGCCCCTCAAAAAAAGGGCGGGGGCGGCGGAGGGGCACTCCACCGCCCCCTATTCGACCCGGCCCGGTTGGGGGGCACGGGGAAGGCCGGGGCCGGGCCGTAGTTAGCAGGGACGGGCTGTTACACCCGTCCCCCGGGTTCGCTCCGCCGACGGGGGCGACGATTGCCGGCGGGACGCCCCGAACTTGGTTCACCGCGCCCGTTAACCGGGCGCGATGCAGAAATCAGCCGCGTCCGAGCGGGACCGCGAAGAAGCGTGTGCCCTCACCGGACTTCACGCGAAGCAGGATCGTGCGCTTGCCGCCGGAGCGGGCATCCGCGAAGGCCTTGCGAACCTCATCCGGGCTGGTCACGCGCTTGCCGGCGACATCGAGGATCACGTCCCCGGTGCGGAAGCCTTGCGCCGCGGCGGGCCCATCTGGATCGACTTGCGTCACCACAACGCCATCGCCACCGGCGCCCGCCACCTTGCCGGCCGGAGCCAGCGAGAGGCCGAGCTTCGGCACATCGGTGCCGCTGCTGTCGCTCTGATCAGGCGTCGCATTGGCCTGACGCTGCTCGCGCGGCAGTTCGCCGAGCACGACATTCAGGTCCTTCTCCGAGCCCTTGCTGATGACACCCAGCTTCACATTGCTGCCGGGCGGCAGGCTTGCAGATCTTCTTGGCGAGGTCGCGAGCGTCCTTGACCTCCTGGCCATTGACCGAGGTGATCACGTCACCGGACTGGATGCCGGCCTTGACAGCCGGACCGTCGGGCTGCGGTTCGGCAACCAGCGCGCCTTCCGTCTTCTTCAGGCCGAGACTATCGGCAATGTCGGCGCTGACCGGCTGGATCTGCACACCGATCCATCCGCGCGTGACCGCACCCTTGTCCTTGAGCTGGCTCACCACCGACTTCACGGTGTCGGCGGGGATCGCAAACGCGATGCCGACCGAGCCGCCGGAGGGCGAGTAGATCGCGGTGTTGACGCCGATCACGTTGCCGTCGACATCGAACGTCGGTCCGCCAGAGTTGCCCTTGTTTACGGGGGCGTCGATCTGGATGAAGTCGTCATAGGGGCCTGCGCCGATGTCGCGGCCACGCGCCGAGACGATGCCGGCGGTTACTGTGCCGCCAAGGCCAAACGGATTGCCGACCGCGAGAACCCAGTCACCGATGCGCGGAGTCTTCTCAGCGAGCGGCACAAACGGGAAGTTGTTGCCGCCTTCGACCTTGATCAGCGCGATGTCGGTCTTGGGATCGGTCCCGATCACTTTCGCGGTGTGGGTCTTGCCATCGTCGGTCGTCACTTCCACCGACTCGGCTTTTTCGACGACGTGATTGTTGGTCACCGCATAGCCGTCAGCCGAGATGAAGAAGCCGGAGCCCTGCCCCATCGTGAAGTTGCGGCCGCCACCACGCGGACCGCGCGGACCGTCGCGATCGCCACCGCGCTCGCCATCGGGCATACCGAAGCGACGGAAGAAGCGCTCCATCGGGGAGCCGGGCGGGAACGGCGAGTCACCGTCGAAGCTCATCTGCGTGCGCGGGCCGCCGTCCACCTTCACGCGTACTGAAATCACGGAAGGCTTCACCTTCTCGACGATGTCGGCAAAGCCAACCGGACGCTGCGCGGTCTGCGCGTAAGCGGGACTTGCCAGGAAAGCGGATTGCGGCTTGGTAACGAACTCGGCACCCGAGAACAGGACGCCGACGCCGATCACTGCGGCCGAAGCCAGGAGAACAAGGCGGCGCGCCGAAAGAACCGAGCGCGGCTTTTGAGCGGGTGAAACGCTCTGCGACATTGAAAAGCTCCGTCTGACGAGTTGGGGCGTGCACCCTTGTTAACGGTGAAGATGGAGTATGGAGCCTTACGGCGTCCTGTCGGGGGAATTAATCTTTGGTAAGGTGGGACGAGCGGCGATTTTGTTCTAATTTCAAAGCATTAGACGCGAAAAAACGAGGCGGGCGTGGCGGCGGAGTTTCGGAGGATTGCCGAAGGCGGACAGCAGGATGAGCGCAACGGATGGCTGCGTGCGATTGCGATCCAGATCTTGATTCTCGTCATTACGCTGGCCGCCGCCGAGGTCATTCTGCGGGTGATCGACCTGCGCTATCTGCGTATCGACGAAAGCGGCGTGCAGCCGGTTTACGGGCATGACGCCGAGCTTGGCTGGTTTCCGATCCCGAATTCGATGCAGACTTACACAGGCTCGCGCACCGTGACGGTGCACCACAACAGCATTGGATTCCGCGACACGGAGCCGCCCGCAACACCAACGCCGACGGTTGCGTTCGTGGGGAACTCTTTTGTTTGGGGATACGACTCCGAGGAAGGCCAACGTTTCACTGATCTCCTGCGGGACAAAGTCCCCGGCTACCGCATCGCCAATCTGGGCGTGAACGCCTACGGCAATGATCAGGAATACCTGATGCTCAAGCGCGTGTGGGATCGGATCGCACCGTCGGTGGTCGTGCTGATGTTCTGCGTCGATAACGACCGCATCGAGAACTCGACCAACCTGCGCTACGACGGGCCGTACAAGCCCTACTTCGATCTTGCGGCCGGCGTGTTTGCCGGACAGCCCGTTCCTTGGTCGCGCCACCTTTACTTCAGCCATTATTGGCTCGCACGCCACTCCTGGCTCATGCGCGTCGCGATCTCAGCCTATGTCTACGCGAAGCATCCGCCGCTGCACCTTCCCGATCCAACGGAGCATCTGGTCGAGATGATGCGCGATATGGTGGTCGCAAAAGGCGGGACATTTCTGGTGGGACTCGAGCGATCCGACGCCCGCGATGAAGATTTTCTGAAAGCGCAAAAAATTCCTTACGCCGTATTCGATGGCGCCGAAGCCTATCCGACGCACGGCGCGCACTGGACACCGAAAGGCAACGCGTTCGTGGCGGAACGGCTGCAGCGTCTGCTCGCCGACAACGGCGTCGGCGCACCGTGACGGCAAACGCGGAGCCGGCCGGCGGCAAGCGGCGCCTCCTGCGCGCCGTCGCGCTGCAGCTTGTCGATCGTGATCGCGACGCTCGGCGTCACCGAAATCGTGCTGCGGGCAATCGACCTGCGCTATCTGCGCGCGCATCGCGTCGGTGCCGAGCGCATCTACAATTACGATGCGGAGCTTGGCTGGTTTCCGGTGCCGAACTCCGATGTGACCTTCACCGGCATCCGCACCATCAAGGTGCATCACAACAGCCTCGGCTTGCGCGACATCGAACACGACACCGAGCCAAAGCAAACCATCGCGTTCATCGGTGACTCATTCGTATGGGGCTACGACGCCGAGCAGAACGAACGCTTCACTGAAATCCTGCGCGCGAAGCTGCATAACCAGCGCATCGTCAATGCGGGCGTGACCGCCTACGGGACCGACCAGGAGTTTCTGCTGCTGCAGCGGCTGTGGGACCGCATCAAGCCCGACGTGGTCGTGCTGATGTTTTGTTCCGACAACGACCGCAAGGACAATGTCACCGATACGCGCCAGGACGGGCCTTACAAGCCCTATTTCGATCTCGCCAAAGGCGCGTTCGAAGGCATTCCGGTCCCGTGGTCGCGGCACATCTACTTTGCCGAGAACTGGTTGGCGCAGCATTCATGGGTATTTCGCGTCGCGGTGTCGGCCTACGTCCTGATCGCGCATCCGCCAGTGACCGTCTCCGATCCGACCGAGCATCTGGTCGGCATAATGAAGAAATTGGTGGAATTGCACGGCGCGAAATTTATGGTCGGGCTGCAATTTAATGATCCCGCGTTGGAAGCCGCCCTGACGGCACAAAAAATCCGCTTCACGTCATTTGACGGCGCCGACCACGAGAATGGCGACGGCGATCACTGGACGCCAAAGGGCCATCAGCAGGTGGCCGAGCAGTTGATGACACTGCTGAGGGATAGCGGCGTAATCGCCACGGACCGTTGAGGACTTGTCATGGAAGACTTGGTGATCTGGGGCGCGGGTGCGATCGGCGGGACGATTGGAGCCGCCCTTGCACGCGCCGGCAAGAACCCGCTGCTGGTCGATGCGGCGGCCGACCACATCGCGGCGATGAACGCGAAGGGCTTGAAGATCACCGGCCCGATTGAGGACTACGCGACGCCGGTGCGCGCCGCTTCGCCGGATCAGGTGCGCGGGCCGCTACGGCGCGTGATGCTTGCGGTCAAAAGCCAGCACACGGCGGCGGCCGCGCGCACGATCGCGCCGCTGCTCGCGGATGACGCGACCGTGCTCTCGTTACAGAACGGATTGAATTATGACGCGATCGCCAACGAGGTCGGCGCGCCGCGCGTGCTGCTCGCATTGGTCGACATTGCGTCGGACTATATCGAGCCGGGCGTCATCCACTATGGCGGCAGGGGAAGCATCTTCATCGGTGAGACGGACGGCCGGATCACACCGCGCGTGCAGGAGTATGTCGCGTTGCTGAAGAACTTCGATCATGCAATCACGGCGAGCGACAACGTGCTCGGCCTGCTGTGGGGGAAGATCGCCTATGGCGGCCTGCTCACCGCAACGGCGCTCACCAACGACACCATGTCCGATGTGCTGGGCGATCCGCGCTGGCATGGCGTGATGGGAAAGATCGGGCGGGAAATCGTGAGCGCCGCGCAGGCGGCCGGTGTTGCACCGGTCGGCGTGGACGGCTTCGATGCCGAGGCGTTCGCGCGTGATGATGGCGCGAAAGTCGCCGCAAGTTGCGACGCGATGGCGGACCACTATCGCCACTCGGCGAAGACACGCAGCGGCATCTGGCGCGATCTCGCGGTGCGCAAGCGCAAGACCGAGGTTGGCCCCCTGCTCGGCCCGGTGATCGCGGCGGGAGAGAAATTCGGGGTGGCAACGCCGGCGACGCAGCGGCTCGCTGCCATGATCGCAGAAATGGAAAATGGGAAGCGCGACTTCACGCCGGATAATCTGGCTGAACTCGATCGCTAATCCTTCACCAGCGCGGCGACGCGCGCCTCTTCGTCGGCGCTGAGCTTTGGCTCGGATGAAAGCGACCTGCGGCGCGCCGCCAGAAAACCAACGGCGCCAAGCACCAGCACGCCAAACGGCGCGAGCCAGAGCAGGACGGTGTGCTCGCTCAAACGCGGCTTGAGCAGCACAAACTCGCCATAGCGCGCGACCAGGAAGTCGATGACCTGCTTATCGCTGTCGCCAGCGCTCAGTCGCTCACGAACCAGAATGCGAAGATCCTTCGCCAGCGGCGCTTCGGAGTCGTCGATGGACTGGTTCTGGCACACCATGCAGCGCAGCTCTTGAGAAAGCGTGCGCGCACGCGACTCAAGCGCCGGGTCCCTGAGGATTTCGCCCGGCTGCACCGCGAGCGCGGGACCGTTCAGCACCAGCGCAAGAACGATGAGCGCAAATCGGCGCACCGCCCTACTCCGCCGGCTGAAGCGTGGACTTGCGCGCGGGCTTCGGCGCGCCGACCCGCAGCCGCCGATCGGAGAGCGACAGCGCGCCACCCAGCACCATCACGACGCAGCCGAACCATATCAGCAGCACGAACGGCTTGTGATAGAGCCGCACCGCAATCGCGCCATCATCGCCAATATCACCGAGCGAGAGATAGATCTGTGAGGCACCACGCGTCATCAGCGCGGCCTCCGTCGTGGACATCTCGCGCTGCGGGAACGTGCGTTTCGAGGGCTCGAGCACCGCCACGAACTGGCCGTCGCTCCGCACGGTGAAGCGTGCGACCAGTTCCCGGTAATTCGACCCCTGGCGCGGGATCATTCCGTCGAGGGTGAGATCATAGCCGCGCACCGAAACCGTATCGCCCGGCTTCATCGATACGATGCGCTCGGCATTCCATTGGCTCTCGGCAATGACGCCGAACAGAACCATCCCGGCAGCGAAATGCGCGACCGTCGTGCCCCAGGCGGAGCGTGGCAGACCGCGCGCGCGGGCGAACGAGACGGCGAACGGCGCGCGGAACAGGCCGATGCGCTCGATGGGATCGATCAGCGCACCGATCATCACATAGACGGCAAGCCCGATGCCAAACGGCGCCAGTACTGGTCCGCCGCGCTGGATCGCAAACGTCACGGCCAGTGCCACGATGCCTAGCGCCACTGCCGCGAGCAGACGCTGGCCCGCGGCGAGCAGATCGCCGCGCTTCCAGGCGAGCAGCGGCCCGAACGGTACCGCGATCAGCAGCGGCACGAACAGCGGACCGAAGGTGAGATTGAAGAACGGCGCACCGACCGAAATCTTGTCGCCGGTCAGCGCTTCGAGCGCGAGCGGATAGAGCGTGCCGACGAACACGGTGGCGCAGGCGGAGGTGAGAAACAGATTGTTGAAGACGAGCGCGCCCTCGCGCGAAATCGGCGCGAAGATCCCGCCCTGCTTCAGCATCGGCGCACGCCATGCGTACAACGCAAGACCGCCGCCAATGAAGAACACCAGAATCGCGAGAATGAACACGCCGCGCGCCGGATCGTTCGCGAACGTATGCACCGAGGTGAGCACGCCCGAGCGCACCAGGAACGTGCCGAGCAGCGAGAGCGAAAACGCGAGGATCGCAAGCAGCACGGTCCAGACCTTCAGCGCGTTGCGCTTCTCCATCACGACGGCGGAGTGCAAGAGCGCGGTGCCGGCGATCCATGGCATCAGCGAGGCATTCTCGACCGGATCCCAGAACCACCAGCCGCCCCAGCCAAGTTCGTAATAGGCCCAGTAAGAGCCCATCGCGATGCCAAGCGTGAGGAACATCCAGGCCACCAGCGTCCACGGCCGCACCCAGCGCGCCCACGCGGCGTCGATCTTCCCCTCGATCAGCGCCGCGATCGCGAAGGAGAACGAAATCGAGAAGCCGACATAGCCGAGGTAAAGCAGCGGCGGATGGATCGCCAATCCAGGGTCCTGCAGGATCGGATTGAGATCGCGCCCCTCGGCCGGCGCCTGCGCGATGCGCGCGAACGGGTTCGAGGTGATGAGAATGAACAGATAAAACGCGCACGCGATCCAGGCCTGCACGGCGAGTACATTGGCCTTCAATGTGGCCGGCAGATTCACACCGAACAGCGCGACCAGTGCGCCGAACAGCGCGAGGATCAGAACCCACAGCAGCATCGAGCCTTCGTGGTTTCCCCACACGCTGGTGAACTTGTAGACCAGCGGCATCGCCGAGTGCGAATTCTGGAACACGTTCAGCACCGAGAAGTCGGAGCCTACGTAACAGGCAGTGAGTGCCGCGAACGACGCGGCGACGAACACGAATTGCGCCAGCGCGGTCGAGCCCGCCACATTCATCAGAGTCGCGTCGTTGGTCCGCGCGCCCCACAGCGGCACCGTGGCCTGCACAAGCGCCAGCGCGAGCGCGAGAACCAGGGCGTAGTGGCCGAATTCCGGCGTCACTTCGAGGCTCCCTTGCTGGAACCTGCCAACCCATAGGTGCCGCCTTCGCCTTGCCAGTGGCCCTGCTTCTTGAGCGCGTCAGCAACTTCCTTTGGCATGTAGGTTTCGTCGTGCTTGGCCAACACATTGTCGGCCCTGAACGTCCCGCCCGGTTCGAGCGCGCCTTCGGTCACCACGCCCTGCCCTTCGCGGAAAAGATCGGGGAGAATGCCGGTATAGCTCACCGGAACTGACTTGTTGCCATCGGTCACCTCGAAGCGGACGGCAAGATTGTCGCCGCGCTTGAGACTGCCGGGCTTCACCAGCCCGCCGAGCCGGATGCGGCTGCCCGGCGCCACATGCTTTTCCACCACGTCGCTCGGAGAGTTGAAAAAGACGATGGAGTCGCTCAGCGCATAGAGCACCAGCCCCGCCGCAATGCCGAGCACGCCCAGGCTTGCGCCGATCAGAGTAAGGCGCCGCTGCTTGCGTGTCATGAAAACGCTCGCGTCATCAGCCTTCCAGTTTCAGCTCTTTGACGAGATCATCAAGCCGCCGGAGCTTGTCGGCATCGTGGCCGAGCGCGCGGCGCGCATCCGCAATGGCCGATAGCGCGCGGTCACGGTCGCCCAGTACCGTATAGGCGCGCACCAGCCGCAGCCAGCCCTCGACATCAGAACCATCCTGCTTGAGCCGCTCGGCCAGGCGCTCCACCATGCTGTTCACCATGGTATTGCGATCCTCGGGCTTCATCTGCACCGCGGCTGCGACATCGGCCGCGCTCGGCCCGGGCTCGACTGTTGGATCGACCTGCGCCAGCGCCTCGCGCACCAATCCGATCCACGGGGAACCCGGCCTGATATCGGGCAGAATCTGGCGCCACATCGCGGCAGCCTTTTCCTTTTGCCCCTCCTGATAGGCTGCGACGCCGAGGAAATAACGCGCCTTGATGTTCGTCGCATCAAGGCCGACCGAGCGCTCGAAGGCGGCCTTCGCGTCGTCGGTCAGGACGCCATTGGCGGCCGCCATCAGGGATTCGCCGAGGTCGGCCTCACGCTCCGCAGTCGTGCCATTGATACGCAGCGAATTGCGGCGTGCCCGCACGGCATCCTCGAAGCGGCCCGAAACGCATATACACTGGGGCGATCACGTCCCAGCCGCGGCCATCCTCCGGGTTCTTCTCGAGGCGCGCCTCGACGTCGGCAATGAGCGCGTCGAGCGAGCGATTTTGGACCGGGACCGCGGTACGGCTGGCGAGCGGCTGACCCGGCAGCAGCGGTGAACCAAGCGCAAGATAGAGACCTGCCGCAATGACCGGAACCGCGATAAGGGCGGCGACACCGGCAAAGCGGCGGCGGAAGGTTTCCCCGGCTGCGACGCCAGAAATCGGCGCGTCCCCCGCGGCGATCAGGCGGCGGGAAACTTCGACCCGTGCGGCTTCCGCCTCGCTCTCTCCGATCAGCCCGACGGCGCGGTCGCGTGCAATTTCGTCGAGCTGGTCGCGATACACCGCAAGGTCGCTGCCGCCACGGCCTTCGGTGCCTGCACGCCCGAGCGGCCAGAGCACCGCGAGGATCGCGGCGGCCGTCATCAGGCCGAACAGGAGCCACACCATCATGGGCTGCGTTACATCACGGGCGCACACGCGCCGCAATGCGGAAGATCAAAATCGAAAATCGCCTGAAGCTCTAGGCCCTTGCGGCTTTCTGCTCGCCTTTTGCGGCGATCTCCGCCGCCTTTGTCAGAAGCCCGGCATATTCGGGTCCGAACAGCCTGGCGCAGAACCGGATCGCGGCCTCGACCTGCGACTGGCGGGCCGCTCGTTCAGCAGCCGGCGCATTGCGCAGCCGATCGAGCACGAGTTGCGCACCGCTGTCGAAATAGGCCTTCAGCTCGGAATGAACGCGGCGCGTTACTTCGCTTATCGCAAGCTCGCCCGCATAGTTGCGGCATGCCGCGACGAGCGTGAGTTTCGCCTCGATCTCGGCGACATCGCCTGCATCAAGCGACGGTCTGCGAATCCCGCGCATCGCGCGCCCTCAAGAGCCGGCGCACATGGCTCGGCACATTCTCGATCTCGGCTTGCAGAAGCGTCGATGCCTCCGCCCGAGCGGAAGCAAGTTGGCGCCCCCACGCCGCATCAGCCGGAAAGTCTACTTCGGTGCGCAACCCGCGAACGGCATCATGGATTTGCTTCAGAAGATCGGCGACGTCATCGCTCTGGCGCTTGAGCGCGTTGTGCAACGACCCGATCAGGAGATCGATATCGTTCAACGCAATGTCGACCGCGATCGCATAGGGCGTTGCCGCGACACGCGCCGCGACGTCAGTGCCGGCCGCCTGGACGGCAAGACGGATCAGTTGCCACGGCGAGGCCAATCGGCTTCTGACGATCAAAACCGCATGGACGAAAACATCGCGAGGGCGCGCGATTTGAGAACCCAGAAGCGCACCTGCGTTCGCGAGTTGATCTTCGGTCAGATTGTTGATCGACGCGGGCAGGCGCGAGCCGATCACGCCAAGCGCATCGCGAATTCGCAGGATGGTTGCGAGTTCGCGTGTCTCGTCGAGGGCATGAGGCGTGCCGATCTGCACCGCAATTCTGCGAAGCGCCCTGTCATCGCTTCCCGAGGCGAGGCATTCGTGCAGGCGATGCCCCGCCAAATCCTGAAACGCACTTGCCATCAGTTCCGCGTCACCGGTTTCGTTGGCGGCGAGATGGCGATCTACACGCTCGGTGTAGGTCTGCGCCTCGATCGGCATCAGATCGCGGCAGATCCAGTTCCAGATTGGATCGAGCGATGCGCGCGGGATACGGCCGATCCATTTGCGCTGCGAGGTGCCCCCTACAAGGAACGGTTCGGCGAAGGAAAAGAACAGGCGCGATGCATTTCCAACGCGCGGAAGCTTGTCGCCGCGCTGGCGCGCGGTTTCGCGCAATTGCTCCAGAATGGCGACGGTGCCGGGCGGCGCCTCGCCGCGCAGCGCGGCACGCTCGAGCTCCGTCACCAGCAGGGCGCGCGCCTGTGGCTTCAGCTCGAACAAATATTGACGCAGTTGTTCTGCGGCCGCCGCGTCGGCCATGGGACATGCCACCCAAGCGCTGACTTACGCCTAGGATAGACCTAACAATGGAGCGTTAAGATCGCGTTGAGGATCACGACGGTGCGAACTGGCCGATGGGCGACCAGCTTCCGTCCGGGTTTCGGCATGCGGTGCCCCGTGCGACCTGTGGTTTCCCATCAACGTAGATCGAGTGGGAAAAATCACGGCATTTGGCGCCATGCGCCTGATAGGCGGCGCCTGGAACCACCGTTCCATATCGCTTGGGACCATCGCCCCGCCAGCCCACCGGAATCCCGGGCTCGCCGGTTTCCAGCGCCTGCACCTCAGCCGCGTATGCCCGCTGCCGGTCGTGTTCGTCGAGGTTTGCGCCGATCCCGCCGCTCAGCACGCCGCCGGGGGAGTTGGCCGATCCCGTCGTTTCGGGTGCGGGTTTGGACCCAAGGCTGATCTCGCTGGTGCAAGAGGCAAGCACAAGACATGCGACCGCGCACAACGCGAACCCTTCCCTCCGCCGCATGAATGCTCCAGCCGCCCCCGGATCATCGCCACGCCTGTTCTAGCGTGCCCCACGATTCTGGCAAAGCCGCTTATGCGGCCGGTAGAACCAGTTCCGCTCGCAACCCTCCGATCGGTGCGGTGCCGAGTGTCAGCGCTCCGCCGTAGAGTGCCGCGAGATCCGTGACGATCGAGAGCCCAAGTCCCGAACCCGGCTTGGTCTCATCAAGCCGATGTCCGCGGCCGGCAGCCTGAACCCGCTCGCGTTGCGACGCAGTGAGACCCGGCCCGTCGTCGTCGACAACGACACGCAGCTTGTGTTCTGCCGGGGTTGCCTCACCTGGCGCCGCCAGCACTTCGATCGCGACGCGAGACTGTGCCCATTTGCAGGCATTGTCGACGAGATTGCCGATCATCTCCTCAAGATCCTGCTTCTCGCCACGAAAGCGTGTCGCGGGCGGCGTCTCAATATCGATCGCGATACCGCGATCACGATGGATTTTCTCCATGCTGCGCGCCAGCGCCGTCACCACCGGCGTAACCTCGGTCACGGTCCCGACGACGGTCGCGCGCGCCGCAATGCGCGCGCGTTCGAGGTGATGCTGCACCTGATCGCGCATCACTGCAGCCTGCTCGCGCACCTTGACGGCGAGCGGATCGTCGCCGCGTGCGGTCGCCTCATTGACGATCACCGAAAGAGGCGTTTTCAACGCGTGCGCCAGATTTCCCACATGCGTGCGCGCGCGCTCGACAATTTCGCGGTTGGCATCGATCAACGCGTTGGTCTCGCGCGCAAGCGGGGCAATCTCGTCCGGAAAACGACCCTGCAACCGCTCGGCGCCGCCAGAGCGGATCGCGGCGAGCCCGTCGGAAATACGCTTCAGCGGCGCGAGTCCGAAGCGGACCTGGAACATGGTCGTGAGCAGCAGCGCAACGGTCAGCACGCCAAACGTCACGATGATCGCCCGGTCGAAGGATTGCGCTTCGTCCTCGACCTCTTGTGCGTCGCCTGCAACGGCCACCAGGTATCGCCCGTCCTCTCCGAGGTCGACCGTGCGTTCGACCAGACGCAGGCGCTGGTCCTCCGGGCCCGGGACATAGCGTTTGCGCGTACCATCCGCCCCGATCGGAACGTTCAGGTCTTCCAGATGCGGCAGTCCGGCGTCCCACAGCGAACGCGAGGACTTCACCTCCGGCTTCGCGGTGTTGAGTTTCGTGGTTTGCCAGTACCAACCGGAAAGCGGCAGGTCGAACAGCGGCTCGCCAAGAGATTGGGGCAGCTTCTCGCTGTCCTCCGGTGCCGAGACATCAGCGACCAGCGTCTTGAGATAGACATCGAGACGTCGGTCGAACGAGCGCTCCACACCGTCACGATAGATGGAAGAGAGCACCACGCCGGTGACCATCAGAATAACGACCGTCACCGCGGTCGCGGAGAGGAACAGGCGGAGCGCAAGCGAATTAGCGCGCATACTCGTCGCGCATCATGCGTTTGGCGGCGTGAGCAGGTATCCGAGGCCGCGCACGGTCTGGATCACATCAACACCGAGCTTCTTGCGAATGCGGCCGACGAACACCTCGATGGTGTTCGAGTCGCGGTCGAAATCCTGATCGTAGAGATGTTCGACCAACTCGGTGCGAGAGACGACGCGGCCTGTGTGATGCATCAAATACGACAGCAGGCGGTACTCGTGGCTGGTCAGCTTGACCGGATTTCCGTCCACGGCGACGCGGCCGGTGCGCGAGTTCGAGCCGCACCGGCCCGCAGACGAATTCGCTTTTCGCGTGGCCGACGGAGCGGCGCAGCAGCGCGCGGATGCGTGCCAGCACCTCTTCGAGATGGAAGGGCTTCGCGACATAGTCGTCGGCGCCGGCGTCGAAGCCTTGCACCTTGTCGCTCCAGCGGTCGCGAGCAGTCAGCATCAACACCGGCATGGCGCGTCCCGCGCGGCGCCAGGACTCGATCACCGAGATGCCGTCCATCTTCGGCAACCCGATATCGAGGATCACGGCGTCGTAGGGCTCGGTCTCGCCGAGGTAATGCCCTTCCTCGCCGTCGAAGGCGCGATCGACCACGTACCCCGCATCAGTCAGGGCGCTCGCAAGCTGACGGTTGAGATCCGGGTCGTCCTCGACGACGAGCAGACGCAATTTAACCCCCTCCGCCGTCGAGCCAGTTGCCTTCGGCCGCATCGACTCGCGCCCGGGTTACTTTGCCATCCCGGCCAAGGACTGTCAGCACGTAGACCAATCCCCGCTCCTGCCGGCACAACCGGGCTTTCACGACATCACCGCCGATCCGAGCCTTCACTACATTGATCGCGCGTGCCAGCGGCACCGCCTTGTGAGTGGAGATAATGGCGCGGCGTTCCTCCTGCGAGAGGCAGGCCTTGTGTTCCGCCGCGGCAGCAAGACCGGGCGCCCCGCTGGCGAGTGCGATACCGAAACAAACGATAGCGGAAAGGCGCATAAAACCCCGTCAATTCAGCCGGTGAAGCGCCTAAAGCGTCAGAGTGTCAAGAGTACGGCCTCCGGCACGGCCTAAAAGCCCTCGAACCGTGCGAACCCTTCAACAGGTTCGCGCTCGGAGCGCCAGCGGTTGATCGGCGCCGCCTCGTCGGCATAGCCGAGCGCGATGCCGCAGAACAGGATGTGTTCGGGGGGAAGGTTGAGGAAGGCGGACACGGTCTTGTGCCAGGACGTCCAGGCCTCCTGGGCGCAGGTGTGCAGGCCTTGGGCCCGCGCCAGCAGACAGATGGTCTGAACGAAGCCACCGAGGTCCGACCATTGCGGCGGACCCATCGTGCGATCGGTCGTCACGAAAAGACCGACCGGCGCATCGTATAAAAGGTAGTTGCGGGAGAACTGGCGATATCGCGCCGGACGATCCGCGCGCGGAATGCCGATCGAGCCGTAGAGCTGCTCCCCGACGCGGGCGCGCCGGCTGTAATAAGGCTCCTTCAGGTCGGGCGGATAGACCGGGTATTCGGCACCCTCCCCGCGTGGCAGTTCAGCCGCAAAGCGCGGACGCAGTTGGGCCGTCAGCTGGTCGAGCCTCTCGCCGGCAATTGCATGCACCAGCCAGGGTTGGACATTGCCCCCGGATGGCGCGCGGCTTGCCTGTTCGAGAATGTCGCGAACAACGCGTTCGGGAATTGGCGTGGGCAGGAACGCCCGACATGAATAGCGACTCGCGATCGCCTCGCGCACGTCCATACGAAACCCTCCGCGGAAAGCGGCGGTATACAGCGAACAGGGAGCACGAGGAACCAACCCGCCGTGCAGACAGTGGAACACCGAGGGGGCCGCTGGAACTACGCCTAGCGTTCAACGTTGCCAAAGCGAGCGCCACCAACGTGGCGTCCGAAGAGGAGACATCCAAATGCTGAAGGCAACGAAAGTGACGTTGGCAGCTGCGTTGTTGGCGGGAAGCTGCGGTTTGGCGATGGCGCAAGCTGGCGGCGCCGGTGGAGCGGGCGGTGACCGCCTGCCGAGCACCGAAGCGCATCCGGGTGGAAATCCCACCTCCGGAACCGCTCCGACGACGGCGCCGATGGAACAGCGGAACACGGGCATGCAGACGCCGACCTCGGCGCGCGGTCAGGAAACCGGCACAGCGCCGGACTCGGCTGGCACAGGTGCCATGCACAAGGCCCCGGGTACCAATAACCAAAAGCAGTAATACGAAGGCTCTTGAGTTTGCGGCGCGGCGCTCTCGGGCGTCGCGCCGTTCGTCTGCATTCAGCGCTTGCCGGCAACCGCCTTCAGCACCGTGCCGACGATGGATGGCACGTTAGCGCCCGTCATCGCGGATTGTTTTTCACGCGTACGCCCGCTGACGTAAACCCCCAGCACCCCGAACCGCGCTCCAAAATACGTCATCAGCAAACCGGAAAGGTTGGCGAGCCCGTTAATGCCGGCTTCCTGTCCGTTCCATAGCGCATGCAAGAGAGTCAGCGCGAAGGCCGGACATTCCAGCAGAGAGAGTTCGAGCGCGTAGATCGGCCGCCACCAACGTTGCAGGACGTCATCGCTCGTGGCTTCCGCGCGCATCGTCTCGCCGACTTCGCTCACTTGCTGCTTGCCGATTTCAGCCAGCGCCGACATCCATTCTGTTTCGGCCTTTTGCGCCGCCTCCGCGGCGAGTTTCAGGTCCGCCGCCTTGTCGGTGATGGCGGCGTGCACAGCTTCCGGCGTTGCGGCCGCGGCGCCGAATGCGTCGGCCAACACCTTGCCGGCCATGCCGCCTAGCGGGCCGCCCAGCGCTGTGCCGAGCATCGGCGCGCCAAGGCTGACGACCTTGGCGGCAACAGTTGTCCAGTCCATATCCTGTCTCCTTGATGGATTTTCTTCGGAGCTCAGGCAGGTGCGTCCTGCCGGCGCTTCTGATGCCAGTGCCAGAACGCCAAGGCGCCGGCAGCGACGGCGAGCGCGGTCACAAGAATGACCGCGATGACGATCCAGTCGGCGCCGTTGGCCGCGGACTGCTGCGCCACAACGCCGCCGGTCGCGATGGCGCCGCCCGCCGTGCCCCGGCGTGCTCCATCATTCACCGGCACGACACCCTTGCCCGGCGCAGGCGTTGTGGGCGCATCGGCGCGGATTGGAATGCGGCCCGCCCCCTTATCGGCGAGCGCAAGCGCCGCCGCGCGCACCTCGCCAACACGCTTGGCCCACCCCTTGCCAAATACCGTCCACGTTTTCAGCCCTTGCAGGAAGCGCATCCGCTCATCGCTAATGGCCTGCACCAGCGCACGCGCGTCGCGCCCGCGCGCGGCCACCAGCGTCGTGTCGTCCATGCGGCCGGTGGCGGCGATCCCCAAAATGCGTTGCAGCACTTTCGGCACGCGGCCGGTTCCGGAATTCACCGCGTAGTCGAACGCACAATAGTCGACACCCGCCGGCAACTCATCGCAGCGCATCGCGCCCCAGTATTTCTCGCGGTAGATCGCCTTCGCGTCATCGACCTTCATGGCGCGCACGTCGGCTGCGCTCGCGTCGCCCTTTACGTATTTGCGGTAGTCCGCAATCGTAATTCCGAAATTCGTCGGACCGCCCGGATCCGAGGGATGATTGACGTAACCACCCTCGCTCGCGAGCACGCGGCGGATCGCTTCGTCGTAGTTATCGGCACTCATGGCGTGTCCTTTGGAATTGCTTTGCGCTGCGTTGCGCGCGCACCGCCGCGGTCACGTCACGCGACATCTGCGCGAGGCGGATGCTGGTTTGCGGATCGTTCGCGCGCACTGGCGCAAGCGCGAGCAGCGCGCTGAGCGCCAGCGCGGTGAAGGAAAACGGCATTGCAGAATCTCGATTGGGCGGTCAGAGCCGCGCGCTGAAGGCAAGCTTCTCGGGATAAACCTCGCCGACGCCTGTTCCTGTGCCGCTATGCGCGACCTGCACCAGCGAACTGGTCGGCGACGGACCGAAATTCGCGTTGATGGCGGTCGCGTTGTAGGTCGCCGCGCCGGGCAGATCGATTGCGCCGGTGCCGTTGACCAATATCGGCGTCGGGCTCGCGCGCATCGAGGGCGCAAACATGAAGGCGGCGTTGAGCAGCCCGGATGCGAACAGGTTCGCGACCGCACCGCCCGCGAACTGCCAGTACCGCTTCGCTGTGATCAGTTCCTGATCGAACGGCCGCATGATGAGGGGCGCGCGGTCAGACGCCGGAAGCTCGATGCCCGGCAGGACGATCAGACCCGTAATCTGGAACGTGTCGCTGTTCGCTGCGACCGCGTTGGTGGTGCCGGTGACACCGCTGGTGTCGCTCCCCGCCCAGGCCGCCACCGCGCCGAGGCGAGACGCGCCGCCCGCAATGCAGATGCTGAGATAGAGACCGACACCGGTGTCGCTCAACCAGGTGCTGCCGGTATCGCCGCCGAAGGTGACGGTCTTGAACTCCCAGGTGTCGGCCGCGCTGACCATGAAGCTGAACGGATAAGAGCGGTTCTTCGCACTGTTGCGCAGCGAGCCCGAATAGCTCCCTGTTCGATGCACCTTGACCCAGAACCCGATCGAGATCGCGGCGGCGCTTGCGGTGCCGAGCGCGAGCCGCGACGCGCGCACGCCCTCGATCGGGATCAGCACCGACAGTTCATCGTTCGAACCGAGCGAAGCCTGCGCGGTCGAGACCGTGAACTTGAGCGAGTTGCGATAGCCCGGCGGGGCGTCGGTGACCTGCTGCCCGGCGGCAACAAACGTCCCGCGATAGGCCGCCATCACGCCGTCCACGAGATATTTCGTTTGCAATGAGCTTGTGGCGGTCAACGTCACGCTCGACGTGCCATTCTCCTGGCTGACCTCCATGCCTCCATTGACCTGCACTCCATTGAAAGCGAGCGCGTCGAACGGCGCGGCGTAGAGCTGTGCCCGTGTCGCCACCTGGTTGGAGAAGCCCTGATTGGCCGCGAGCCTGCCGGTCGTGCGGTCGATGGTCATGCGCGTCGAGCCAGGTCGAGCCGTCGGCCGACACCTTGAAATGAAAATCGTCGTCGCCGGTGAGGCCGATCTCGGCGCGGCCGGAGAAGTTGTTCTGGAACAGGAGCGAAAGCGTCTTGGCGGCGCTCTCCTTGCTCATCTTGTAGCGCAGGTTGCCGTCGCCGCCTTCGGCGACGGTCTTGGCGACCCACAGCGCGTTGTTGAGCTTGGCGCTGAACGGATTGGTCGAGTCCGCGGTGGTGCCGACGCCGAGCAGCGTCAGATTCTGCAACGTCGATCAGCATCGCGAGCGCGTCGACCCACGCGCTGCCGCTCCAGGCGAGCATCGCGCCCTCGTCGACCACATAGGCGAACCAACCGGCCTGCGGCGCACAGAACACCCAGCCGCCGTCCTGCCACGCCGCGATGTGATTGCCGTGGCCGGTCCAGGCGCCGGTCGGGCTGGGGCTCGCCTTGACGATCCAGCGCTGCACCTTCGGCCGGCGAGCCCGGCGGCGCATTGAGATCGCGGTCGAGCACCGCGAGCTGCACCAGCGTGTCGAGCAGGCGCAGCGCCTCGTTCAGCGTGACGTCAGGGAGAAGCTCGCCGCCTTCGATGAAAGGCAGCGCGAGATTGGGAGATGTCGCGTCATGAGATCTCTATGGGGTGAGCGTTGCGATGGCGGGCAAACCGCGGCCGACGGCCGCCGAAATTTGGTAGAGGCGCACGATCAAGACTCGATTGCGCAGCGCCGAAATCGGCGATCTCGTCGGCGGCGGCGTAGAGCGTGGACGGGGCTGTGGCCGATAGCGTGCGCACGACCGATAGCGCCGGACAGGATTTCGAGCTCGTAGGCTTCGCTCGTCTTCGCCGAGTCGGCACGCGGCCGCAAAGGTAACGCCGGCAAGCGCCGCGCTTGCGCGTGCGCCACGAGAAACGCACGCCGCCGGCGTCGCGGCTGGCCGTGAGATGCACCGGCGCGAGCGGCTCGAGCGCGGTCGCGCTCGGCGTCGCAGCGCGATCTCGACCGCGCTCGGATCGCCGTGATCGCGGTTTGCCGCGACGATGCGCAGTTGCATGCGTGCGTCCGAGCATGTCGAGCCCGCGCGCGACCGGCACGACATGCTCGTCGAGCAGCACGAACGGCGCGCCGGCGGGCAGCGGAGCGGCCATCGCCCATTCGCTGCCGAGCTCGCCGCGCAACAGGCGCGAGAGCTGATAGGTGCGCGTCCGCCGGTCAGCTCGCATTGGCGAACTGCAGCACCTCCCAGGCGCCGTCCGGCCGCTGCACCGCCGCGGCATTGGCGCCGCTCAGCACGCGCAGGTCGGAGGCCGAGGCAAGCGCGCCGCCGTAAAGCCGCACGCGCGCAGCTCGCGACCTTGTCCCAGCGGCTGGTCGGCCCGGCCGGCAGATCGTCGAGCGTCTCGCCGACGACGGCGGGCGCCGAGCGCAAGCGCGAATGCGCTCGAAAGCTCGCGCCATCGCAGCGAGCGCCAGATCGCGACCGGGCCGGGCCAGGGATCGGCGAACACCGCGAGAGCGCGCAGCACCGGCGGATCGTCGCCCGGCAGCGTCGGCAGTTCGAGCAGCAGCGCCTGCACCGGGCCGATCGGCGGCCGGCGAGACCGGCGGCGTGACGCCGCGGCGGCCGGCAGCGGCAGCGTCGAACACATCCGGATCGATCGACGCGCGCGCTGGATGCGCGCGTTGCTCTCGGTGTCGACGATCTCGCGCATCTCGAGCAGCGCGGCGCCGGCCGCCGACGTCGAGCGCCGATGACGTCGCCCGGCGCAAGCGCCAGCGCGCTCGGCGGCAGCGCGAAGTCCGCGCTCTCGCGGCCCGGCCCACAGATCCTGCAGCCAGATATCGGCGCGCCGCTCGGCCGCGGCGTCGTTGGTGACGACCGCAAGATCGGCGTGCGAGCGCGCTGGCCGCACCGCCGACCAGACGCCGCGAGGTCACGGCGGCGCGCCGGTAGTCGGTGTCGGCATCGGTGAAGCGCGATCGAGACCTCGCGCGGCAGCTCGGTTTCCTGCGCGCGCGTCAGCCGCACCGGCGCGCGCATCGTCGGGCAGCACCAGATCGTCCTCGGTCGAGCTCCGCCACCGGCTCGCCGCCGCGCGGGCGAAAACGCAGCGTGGCCGCCATCCTCGGCTCGCGTCGAACGCATAGGCCAGCGCCAGCGGCTCGATCGCGGCGCGCGGCGACATCGGGCGGTCGATCACGTAGCCGTCGACGCCCTCGCCGAGCGCCGACGTGTCGAAATCGCCGATGCCGGCGTCGTCGAGGATCGCGGCGACCAGCGCATCGAGCGGCGCGCGCGCCGAGCCGGCCGGTGAGCCAGTGGCCGGTTTCCCAGTTCGGCCCGTCGCTCCAGACATCGAGTCGCCGCCGGGAAACACCGGATAGGGCCGCGCGTCCCAGGTCCACAGATGGATCGCGGACGGCTCGAGCATGCGGCCGCCATAGACGGTCGAGATCGGATTGCTCGTCGTCGGTCGCGCCGCACGCCGGATCGAAACTGCCGAGCACCGCTTCCAGCATGCGGCGCTGGATCAGGTCGTCGCGCGGCCGGTGGAGAAATACGGCACGCCGGCTTCGGACGACTTCGGATCGGGAAACACGCTCGGCTGGTTGGCGCCCTTGTCGACGGCGGGGCAGCCGACCTCGGTGAGCCAGATCGGCTTGCCCTGCGGCACCCAGGCGGTCGGCGCGCCAAGCTCGGCGCCGCCGACGCGCTCGTAATGCGCGTTGCCCCACCAGTTCCAGATATCCTTGACGCGAAACACCCACGGCTTGCCGAGCCCGTCGGTGATCGGCGTGCGCGTCTGCGCGCCGCGCGCCGCATCGTCGGCGTAGTACCAGTCGTAGGCCTCGCCGCCGCGCAGATTGCCGGCGAGATAGGCCAGCGTCGTAGATCGAGCTCGCGAGCTGCGCGATCGAGATGCGCGGCGCCGTCGCGCCAGTCGGCGAGCGGCGCGTAGTAGTCGATGCCGACCACGTCGATCGACGGACGACGCCCACAGCGCATCGAGCGGAAAGCGCACCTCGCTGCGCGCTCGGTGTCGACGACATGCGCGCCGTATTCGGTCCAGTCCGCGCCGTAGGTGACGACGGTGCCGGCCGCCGACGATCGCCTTCACGTCGGCGGCCAGCTCGGCGAGCCGCGTCACCGCCGGATAGACGCCGGAGGCCGAGCGCACGCGCGTCAGGCCGCGCAGCTCCGAGCCGATCAGGAACGCATCGACGCCGCCGGCATCCGCCGCGAGCTGCGCGTAGTGCAGGACCATGCGGCGATAGCTCCAGCCGTCCGGATCGCCGACGCCGAAGAATGCATCGACCTGCGTCGCCGCCGCCGCCGTGCCGTCGGGCGAGCCGCCCTGCCCCGGCGCCGGATCGCAGGTGATGCGCCCGCGCCACGGATAGGCCGGCTGCGAGCGACGCGCCGGTCCACGGATCGGGCAGCGCATTGCCCGCCGGCACATCCATCATCACGAACGGATAGAGCGTGACCTTGAGCCCGCGCGCGCTTGCAGTTCGCGCGATCAGGTGCGTGACGCTGTCGTCCGACGGCGTGCCGCCGAAGGCCGGCCGCCCGTCGACCGGCGACACGACGATGCGCGTCGGCGCGGTCGAGGCCCGCGACCGACCAGGTCGCCGGATAGGTCGTCTTGATCGGCGATCTCGACGCCCGGCGTGACCGTGCAGTGGCCGGCGCGCAGATCGTTGCCGAACCACGCGACCACCAGCGCGACGCGCTCGAGGTTCGGGCACGCGCCTGCAGATCGTCGAGCGCCGCCTCGACGTCGGACGACCGCATGCGCCGACGTGGCGGTTCTCGGCGCGCGAACTGCCCCGGCCCGAGCACCTGCACGCACCGTCGACGGCTCGTAGCCGAACTCGGTGGTGCCCGGGATCAGCGTGACCGCGCGCACCATCGTCTCGAGCCGCCCGACCGGGCGCATGACCTCGAACGAAAGCTGCGGAATGCGGTTGCCGAAATTCTCCAGCGGCAGCCGCTCGAACACGACGTAGGCGAGCCCGCGATAGGCCGGCGCGTTGTCGGCGCCCTCCTTGGCGACGATCAGCGGATCGGGCGTCCTGCGTCTTCGCTGCCGGTATAGACGCGGAACGTGATGCCGGTGAGATCGAGCGGCTTGCCGTCGGCCCAGATGCGCGCGACGCGGCCGATCTGGCCCTTCGCACAGCCCGACCGCGAAATTGGCGAAATAGCTGTAGGTCGTCGTGGTGGTCGACGTTGCCGGCGCGCCGCCCTTGCCGCCGGCGTCGGTATCGCTGCGGGTCGACACGACCTCCTCGAGCTGGTGTCGCCCAGATCACCTGGCCGGCGAGCCGCGCGCGGCCGTAGACGCGCGGGATCGGCGCGCCTTCGGTCGAGGCCATCACGTCGAGGTCGGCCAGCCGCGGGCCCTTCGACGTTGCGGTCGTGCTGCCGGACCGAACAGCGCGTGGTCGATGACGTTGCCGGCGAGCGCGCCGACGATGCGGCCGGCGATCGCGCCGGCCGGGCCGAACACGCGCGCCGCCGACGCGCGCGCCGGCAACGGAAAGAACGAGCGCGGCCATCAGTCGGTCACTCCGGGAAAGCGGAAGGCGATAGGCGAGCCGCCGCCGCCACCACGGCGCGATCGCGACTTCGGCGACCGCCGCGCCGTCATGGGCGTGCACCATCAGGTCGGGCGCGGTGACGATCGCGGCGTGCTTGGCCGGCAAGCGCGGCGCGCCAGCGAAACAGCAGCACGTCGCCGGGCGCGAACGTGCGCCGGTCGTCGATCTCGACAAGATGCCGCCGCGCGGCCTCGCGCCAGCGCCTCGCGCCGGCGCCTCCGCCCAGTCGGGCGCATAAGCGCGGCGTCGGCTCGGGCTCGTCGCCGTAGCAGCGCGCGCCAGACGCCGCGCACCAGGCCGAGGCAGTCGCAGCCGACGCCCTTGAGCGAGGCCTGATGGCGATAGGGCGTGCCGATCCAGGCACGCGCCTCGGCGACGATGGCGGTGCGGGTGAGCGTCATGGTCAGTCGATGCAGACTCGCGCCGTCATTGCCGGGCTCGCCCGGCACCGGATAGCTGATGACGAAATCGTTGCCCGGGATGTGCGGGAAGCCGCGGAAGTTGACGCTGTTGGCGAAGCGGTCGCGGCAGGTGGCGAAGCGCTTGTCGCAGCCGGCGGTCACCGCGAAGGTGTCGCCAGCCGCGATCGGCTCGGGCATCTGCTGCCACAGCTCGATCAGCACGCCGTCGAGCGTCGACGCGATGGATCTTCACCTCGACGGCGAAGCCCGTCATTGGCGCCGCTGGTGAACGTGAGCTTGCCGGCGGTGAACCAGCCGTCGGCGAAGTCATCGAGACCCGGAGGCGTGAAAGCCGACGGTGCCGTCGAGCGCCGCGACGGTGCCGCTGCCGTGGAAAGCCGGATCGGTGAGATCGACGGTGCAGCGCGCATCGCCGAGATCGGCCGCGCAGGTCGCGGTGTAGAGCCGCCCGCTCTCCTCGTCGAGCCGGTGCGCTGAGCGAGCGCAGCTCGGCGGTGAAGGCCGCGCCCTCGCGCCGCACCTCGCCGAGCACGCCCTTCGCGAGCAGCACGCGCAGCGACGGCTCGCTCCAGTCGACGAGATGCACTTCGATCGCCGGCGGCGTCGTAGCGGCCGGCGGCGAGATCGGCCTCGGTCAGCGAGTCGTCGGCGAGCGCGCCGGACGATTTCCGAGCCGTCGACCGGCAGGCCGAGCTGCGCGGTCGCCTCCGAGGCGGTGAGCCCGGTGCCGGCGCGGCAGGTCACGCCGTCGAGCGACGATGTCCTCGTCGTGGTCGGTGAAGCCCATGCACGACGCCGTCGCGCCGGGTCACGATCCAGCAGCGGCAAGCGTCGTGACGCCGGACGTCGAGCTTGGCTTGCAGCGCGGAGGGAATCGCTCTCACAGCTTGATCTCCACCAGCGGAATTTTCGGGATCGCGCCGGCCGCGAACGCCGAGAGATCGACTTCGAGATAATCGGTGTCGAAACGCACCGGCACGTCGAACAGGAATCCCGCCGTGCACGCGGCGCCGCGCGCCGGGACATGACCGGACAGAAACGTCACGACGCCGGTCGTCGCGTCGCACGTGAACGCCGTGCCCGTCGTCTCTCCGCGCCGCCGACCGCGACGCGCACGCTGCCCGCGACCGGCTTTGCGATCGGGCGCTGATAGGGCGCGTAGATCGGCGCCATAGGTCTTGACGCAGCGGAAACGTCGCGGTCGCGCCGTCGCCGGTGCCGATCGCCTGGTCGAGCGGCGTAACGCTCGCGCCGGG
Source organism: uncultured Alphaproteobacteria bacterium (assembly GCA_963757565.1). GTDB lineage: Bacteria > Pseudomonadota > Alphaproteobacteria > Rhizobiales > Xanthobacteraceae > PALSA-894. Next base: position 1,100,482 of record CAVWSB010000011.1, on the reverse strand, counting down.
CGCCGCGGAGGAATGATCGAGCCGGTCGCGCCAGCGAAAGCCGTAAAGCCGGCCGCGCCGCTCCTCGAAGAACGCCACCACCGCCGACAGCGCATCGAGCGTCTTCACGCCGTAGCCCGCGTCGTAGCGGCGGCGCGAATGCGCCCAGCGCGCGTTGCGCTCCTCGCGGCCGGAGCCGAGCGCGACGATCTCGGTCTTGCGCTCCGGCCCGCCCGCGCTTTTGAGCGCGATGTCGAGCGGAAACAGGACCTCGTGAAATGCGGCTGTCATCACAATCCCGCGTTGGCCGCGCGCGACCGCGCGCGCGATCTGGCCGGTGAGATAGGTTTCGGAGCGGCGGAAGCTGTCGGCGTCGGGCGTCGCGATGTTGACCGTGACGTTCGACGCCGCGGCGCGCGCCGCCTGCGACGCCGAGCCGTCCGTCCGGCTCCGCGCGCCAGCGGCATGATCGCCTCGGGCCCGGCCTCGCCGGCAAGGCCGAGCGCCGGTTCCGAGCGGAAAATAAGTCGGCGTGCCGATCACGCCGCCGCTGGCGAACGGCTTGCACGTCGCCCGCATCGTCCGCGACCGGTGCCGCCGGTGATGCCGGACGAGGTCCCGCCGAACATCGAGGTCGTAGCCCGAAAACAGCCGAACCGGCTAGCGGCTTGCAGCGCTGCGTTGAGCGACAGGCTGGAGAGCCGCAGCGCCAGCGACTTGAGCACGTCGTCGAACTGCTTGCCGCCGCTCGCCGCCTGCGCGAACGCGGAGCTGATCGCGCGCGCGAAGGCGTTGGCGCTGACGGTGAGAGCGTTGGTGCGCGTGCGTACACCTTCGATGCTGGCGGACAGATCGTCGGTCGCATCGCCCGCGTCGGATGAATCGTCGGACATCAGGAGTTCTCCATACGAGAACGTGGTTCCCGGCAGGGTGATCAATTCGAGAACGTCAATCCGGGAAGCGCAGGTGCAAGGCGGCGAACGCCGCACGATCGAGTGGCGCGGAACCCGGCTGGCAAACGGCTTCGATCGCGGCCGCCAGTTCGCGCGGCGTCATGCGCCAGAAGGCGTCGGGCGAAAGCCGCAGCATGCCGAGGCCGAAGCCGATCGCCTGCTTCCAGGGAAACGGCGCGTCGGCTCACGCCGCGGCGTCGATCCAAAGGGCGTTCGTCCACCGCCGAAGGTCGCGGCGATCAGCTCGGCGGCGATGCGCACATAGCCCGCAGCGCCGCCTCGGCGACCGCCATGCGCGCGACCTCGTCGTCGCTGATCGCCTCGCCCGCCCCGCGCAGGCCCGCGCCGATGATGCGCACGAGATCGCGCGCCTTGAGCCGGCCGGAGCCGAAGCGCTCCGCGAGCGCGACGAGATCGTCGGCGCCGAACGCCGCTTCGAGCTCGGCAAGCGCGCCGAGCGTCAGCACCAGGCGCCGTCGCACGCCGCCGATCTCGGCTTCGATCTCGCCGCGATGGAGATTGGGCATCGATCAGGCTCCCGTGAAGGTCAGCTCGCCGGCGGACTCCAGCGAGATGTCGTAGGTCACCTCGCCGTTGTGCTCGCCGGCGAATTCAAGGCTGGTGATCTGGAACGCGCCCGCGACGGTGCCGAAATCCGGGATGACGATCTGAAAGATCTTCACCGTGCCGTCGAAGAAAGTCTGCCGCATCAGCGCGTCGGTCGAGGCATCCTTGAACAGTCCGCGGCCCGCGACCGAGGCGCGCTTGACGCCGGCGCCGTCGAGCAGCTCGCGCCAGCGCCCGGCGGATTCGGCGTGCGTGATGTCGACCGTCTCGGCGTTGAACGAGAGCCGGCGCGTGCGCAGGCCCGCGACGGTGGTGAAGGCCGATGCCGTCGAAGATCTTGACGAGCAGGTCCTTGCCTTTCTGGGCAGCCATGCTATGTCCTTTCCATGGGTTCGGTGACGGCGCGGAAGCGCACCAGCGCGTGGTAGGTGCGCCCGTCGGCCTCGCGCCGGATGTCGGCGACCGAGAAGCGCAGATTGACGAGATGATAGCCGTCGAGCGCAAGCGGCGCGTCGTCGAGCGCCTGCAGCAGGCGCCAGCGATCAGATGCGCCTCGCGATGCCCGCCCTGGCGCGACCAGGCATGCAGCGTGAGCTGATGCTCCTCGCCGCTGTCGCTCGCAGTCGAGAAATCGGAGACGCGCGCCTCGCCCAGTGTCACATAGGGAAACGCCGCGCCGGCCGGAGGCTCGTCGTAGATCTTCGAGCCGCCGAGCAGCGCGGTCAGCGCGCCGTCGGCAGCCAACGCATCGTGGATCGCGGCGCGCAGCGCCGCGGCGGCAGTGGACATGACGATCTCCGATCTAATCTTCGCGTTCTTCGGCGCCGATCTCGAGGAAGCGGCGCGAGCCGTCGTCTCGCGCATCGTGACGATGCGGTAGATGCGCGAGCCGTCGCGGAAGCGATGCCGCGTCGTGATGCCGTCGCGCATCCGGACCGTGATGCGATGGGTGATCGTCGCACCCGGCGCATCCGCGATCATCGCGTTGCGCGCCGACATCGGCTCGAGCTTCGCCCACAACGTCGCCACCGCCGCGTATGTGCGCGTGACGCCGCCCGCGCCGTCCGCGGTCTCGACCGGCTGCTCAAGCGCGAGCCTGCGGTCGAGTTCGCCCGGCGCCGTCATAGCGCCAGCACCCGGTAAGGCGCGATCAGCGCCGCGACCGTCTGCGGCAAGATCGCGACCTCGTGGCCGACCGCGATCAGCCCGCGGTTCTCGTACCAGTGCGCGACCAGCAGCCGGATCGCCTGGCGCAGCGGCTCGGGAACATCGGTGCCCGCGTCGCCGTAGCCGACCGTCACGTCGATCTCGATGCCGGCGATCGGGCGCTCCGGCATTGGCGGCAGCGGCTATCGAAGGTAAGCCGCGCTGGCGCCGACGCCTTGTCGAGTACGAAGCCCGCAGGATCGAGCGACTGCGTCGAGCCGTCGGACTTGTAGATTCGCGCGGCGTCGAGCGCTTGCAGCGGCGACCGGCAAGACCGGCAGATCAGCCGATCGTCCGGCCAGACATCGCGCGTCAGCCGCCAGTTCTGCGTGATCAGCGCGCGGCGCGTCTGCGCCTCGACGTGGATGCGCGCGCCCGCAATCAGCGCCGCGATCACATCGTCATCGTCGTCATGCTCGACGCGCAGAAGGCTTCGCTTCGGCGAGCGTGACCGGCTCGACCGCTGGGCCGGAGAGGAGGATGGAGGACATGATGTTGTTCCCGTTGACAATCGCGCAGGCGCCGGGCTGATGCGCGCGATGCGGCGCTCTCATCGCCTTCTGTTTCCTGATCTCGTCCCTGCCCGCCGCCGCGATGGTCGGCGGCGCAGCCGCGCCGCCTGCCTCGATCGCAAAGGCGGTCGTGCTCATCGTCGGCTCGCGCGGCAATTTCTGCACCGGCGCGGCGCTCGCGCCGCGACCTGGTGCTGACCGCCGCGCACTGCGTGCTGCCCGGCGCCGACTACAAGATCGTCGAGTACGACGCCGCGCATCAGCCGCTGCTACGCGATGTCGCCAGCGTGACGGCGCACCCGAAATTCGAATTGCAGACCCTGCTCGCGCATCGCGCGACCGCCGACGTCGCTCTGCTCAAGCTCGCCGCCCCGCTCGCGGGCGTCAGCCCCGTACCGCTCGGGTCGTCGATGACGGTCGCGCCGGGCGACGTCTTCACGGTCGCCGGACTCGGCGTCGCGATACGCGGCGACGGCAAATCCGGCGGAACCACGCGGTCCGCCCGCTGGTCGCGACCGGAAAACCGGGAAACCTGCAAATCCGCCTTGTTGATCCCACAAAGAACGGCGAGAGCGCGGGTCTTGGCGCCTGCACCGGCGACTTCGGCGCGCCGGTCTTTCACGATGGACGACGTTCCCGCCATCATCGGCGTCGTGAGTTGGTCCACCGGCCCGCGGAACTTGGCCGGCTGCGGCGGCCTCACCGGCGTCACGCCGCTGTTTCTTTATCGCGAGTGGATCACACGCACGGCAAAAATACTCGGGAACCAACTTTGATCTTGCGTTCCGCAAAATGAACGGTGATTGTGTGCGCTGCGGGGCGACGGCAACGCAGCACACACATAAGGCATCGAGGGGTCAGTTCATGCGGCAAGCGCATCGCCTCGCGGCAGTCGCGACGCAACTCCAAGGCTATGGTTCTGCACTGTTTTTGGTGGCGTCAGCCGCCTTTCTTTTTGCCTCCGGAGATGCGCAGGCGGTGATGCGCGGCCAGGGCGCCGGCGCGATCAGCCACCATGTGGTGAAACTCGTCGGGCATAACCTTCTGTGTTCCGCAACCGTGATCGGCCGCCAGCAGTTGCTGACCGCCAATCACTGCGTCGAGGGCTCCGGCCCCTTCTTTGTGATCGCGGGCAGCGGCCGCATCGCGGTGACCGGCCATTCGGCCGCCGGACAGACCACCCTGCTCACGCTCGCGAGCCCCCTTCCGGCCCAGTACGTGCCGATCACGACGGGCGATGCGGGCAACGACGGCACTTTCACCATCGCGGGTTTCGGCACCGCACAGGAAGCAGCCCGCATGCATTCGGCCGGCCTGCGCGAGGCCAGGCTCATCGCCGATCAGAAGTATGGCGCACTGGTCGATCCCAAGCGCCACGGTCCCATCAGCGCCAGCGCCTGCATGGGCGATTCGGGTGGCCCGGTCGCCAAGTTCGACGGCAAGCGCTACGTCCTGGTCGGCATCGTGGAGCGCGTGTCGAACTATGCGGGCATCGGCGCCTGCGGGTTCCTCACGCACTTCTCCGCGGTGAGCGGAACCAGCAACATCGCCTCAGCGGCCGCGGACGGTGACAGCCGTCAGGCTTCCGAGCCGCGCGCAACGCGCCGCGTTGCCGGCAAGCGCCACCGCTACTGGGCGGCGCGCTAAACCAGATCCTGCGGGGGATTACGGCGAAACGGCGCGGGTGACCGCGCCGTTTTTGCTTATGGGGCTACGTTCCGGAAGGCTTGCCAGCGGCTTCTGCCGCGAGCTGCTTCCATTTTGGCAATTCGTCTTTCATCCGCCGTGCGAGTTCGAGAGCTTCGTGTGGCGACATGATCAAATCATCCTGCGGATCATAAACGATGCCGTTCGCCCGCTGGGCGTATGCCGCAGACGTCATGGATGCCGCCAGTCCCTCTTCGAGATCTGATCCCCAAATGAAAGACAGGCATTGCCTCCAGGGATGACCGAAGTTGACGCCTCGATAGAAGGCCATCATTTCAGCGGCGTCACGATATGCGCATTCAAATCCAGTTCGGATGCCGCCACGATGAACAGGCAGGTACCCGTGCAAATCGTCTGTAGAGGCAGCCTCGGGCAACAGTATGCCCAAACCTTCGGAATTGATGGCTCGCTGCCATTCACTCATGGAGTCCAAGCGGCGATCCGACAAAACAAGTATCTCAATCGACATCGCACCGCCTCATCTCAATTGATCGGATTTGAACAACACCCCGCGTCGCAAGCTTAATTCTATCACATAGATGTTTTGTCCTCGCGACGGTGGCCTGCTCCTCGGTCCGACGCTGTCCCATTCGGCGTGCAGCAAAAGACTTCGTCTAAATCAACGGCGCGAACCGATGCGCGTCGTGGCGCATCCAGCGTTGAAAGTCGGGCCTGAGCCAGCGTGTGCGCTGATGCTCGACCCAGGCTGGATCGACGTTCGACATGATCGACTCCTCGCGGCCGCGCAAAATCAGCATGGCCGGACGAAAGTCCGGCCATGCATCGTGGTTGGTTCGCTTTTGCAAGCGATGCCGAGGCGTCAGCTCGCCGCGAACTTCAGCAGCTTGATCGCGTCGAAGTCCTGCACGCCGCCGCCGACGCGCTTGGTCGTGTAGAACAGCACGTAGGGGCTTGGCGCTGAACGGATCGCGCAGCACACGCACACCCTGCCGGTCGACCACCAGATAACCGGAGCGGAAATCGCCGAACGCGATGGCGAACGCATTTGCGGCGATGTCCGGCATATCCTCGGCCTCGACCACCGGGAAGGTCAGCAGGCTCGCGCGGCCGCCGGCCTGCAAGGGCGGCGACCAGAGATACTGCCCGTCCGCGTCCTTGAGCTTCCGCACCGCGGCCTGCGTCTTGCGGTTCATCACGAAGTTGCCGTTCTGGCGATAGCCGGCCTTGAGCGCATAGACGAGATCGATGATCGCATCGACCGGCGCGTCATCGTCGAAAGCCCCGGCCGCGCCCGTCGCCACGTAGCCGATCTTGGTCCAGGCCCAGGAGCTCTCGGCAATCGTCGTGTATTGCAGGAAGCCCTTCGGCTTGTTGGTGCCGTCGCCATTGACGAAGGCGGCCCCCTCCTGCGCGGCGAACACCTGCTCGACCTCCGCGGCGATCCACTGGTCAATGTTGACCGCGGAATCCTCCAGCAGCGTCGCGGTCGCGGCCGGCATGGCGTAGAGCTCCATCGCCGGGAAGCTCAACTCGGCGAGCGTCGGCGACGTGGTCTGCGAACGCGCGTCCGTCTCGCCGACCCAGCCGACCGCCGGGCCGGCGGTCATGAACGGTTTTTTGTAAACGCTGCCGGAAATCTCGCGCACGCCCGCGATGGAGCGGATCGGCGAGATCAAGGCGAGGCGCTGCCCAATCGCGGTCTCGACCTCGTCGGGCACAAGGTATCCACCGTCCGGCGCCGAGCCGACCGACATCGCCTTGGTTTCCAGCGCGCGCAGGCCCGCGCTTTCGCCTGAGCGGACATAGCTGTCGAACGCGGCCTTGTGCTCGCGGGCACCTTGCGGATTCGCACGTTCGGAGGCAAGAACGGGACGCGCCTGCCGCACCAGCACGCTGTCGAGCGCGGCATCGATGCGCGCGACCTTTTCCTCAAGCAGCGGATCGACGCGCCGCCGCTCGATTTGCGCGAGGCGCTCGTCGTTTGTCTGCTTGTAGGCCTCGAAGATGCGCATCAAATCGTCATGCTGGTAAGGCTCGGCCGGCACGCCGGCCTTCTGCTCCGGCGCGTGAGAGAGGATTTCCATGTCCATTGGTTTCTCCTGTTGGTGGACGTGCTTGCGGCCCGCGCACGAGCGGGCCAAAGAAAAAGGCCCGGCGGTGAGGCCGGGCCTTCGATCTTGAGAACGTAAAAGCGGTCAGAACGTCGGCAGCGGTGGCAGATCGAGGCCGGTGTACTTCTTGTAGATCGCCGCGAGATTGCCGTTCTGCGAATTGACGAACAGCCAGGTGTTGATCCACTGGCGCAGCTCGAAGTCGTCATGCCGCACGATCGGCCCGTAGAACGCGGTCGCGACCGTGAGCTTGTTCTCGATCTCCTTAGCCGGATTGCCATCCGCCACGGCCTTCGCGGCGAAGCCGCTCATCGAGGCGGCGTCCACCTGGCCGGAGAGGAACGCCTGGATCGTCGCGCCGATCTCATCGAACCAAACGATGTTGGCGCCCTGCGGCGCCATCTTCGGCACCGTCGCCTCTTCGAGCGTCGCGCGCGTGATGCCGATGCGCTTGCCGACAAGATCGGCCGGCGTCTTGATGTTCGTACCTTTGCTCGCGAAGATCACGATCGAGAGCGCACCGTTCGGATTGCAGTACATCACCGTCTTGGCGCGATCGCTCGTCACCGAGATCGACGCGATGGTGACATCGGCGCGACCGGTGACCAGCGCCGGGATGCGGCCGGGCGACGGCACCTGGATCCATTCGATCTCGGCGCCCAAATCCTTCGCCATCGCGCGCGCGACCGCGACGTCGGAACCATCCGGCTCATTGTCTTTGTTAAGCACGCCGAAGGGCGGACTGCCGATATCGACTGCGATGCGGATCTTCTTGGCCTTGATGATCTTGTCGAGCGTGCTTTCGGCACTGGCCGGCTGCACAAGCGCGATCGCCGCGAGCGCCAGCATGGCGCAAGCGAATTTCCAGAGTCTCATGTCAGCGTCTCCCCGTTGCCCTTTGTTGGTGCGCGCAGCATAGGGCAGCGCCGGGAATGGGGATATGGGTGAAGGGGCAAGCCTGGCGCGCCCGGTCTCGCCTGCATTCGCTGTCTACGGGTCCGGAAACGTGTTCGATGGCGAATCGACGTTCGCAACCCATTCGATGCTTTCCGGACGCCTTCCGTCATTCAGCAAGAATTCCTTCACAGCCGGCCACGCCTGCTCGAACGGAACGAAGAGACCAACGGGGAGCGGCGTTCCATGACTGCTGCGTACAAGCTCGTTCAAACGATTGAGGTCGCCAGATACACAATATTGCGTCCACACGCCCCTTGCCTTCGGGGAGCTGATCGGTTCCATCGACACCTTCCGCGACCAGAGAGCCCTCCCCCGTCCGCCGCTCAAAACGCCACTCCTGGCCTTTGGGGGCGAGAAAGTATTTCTGAAGAAAGGTGATCGAGGGCCAACCTTCGCCCCAGTGCGTATCGAAATAGGCGATCTTGTTCATAACAATGCCCACCGCCCAACGGCGCATCGTCCCTTTACGGGTCGGGAAATGTCCCGGGAGGCAAATCTCGACCAGCGGCGGCGCGAGTGATGCAAGGCCAATTCAGACGGGCTTGAAAATCCCTTTTTCAAGATTGGATATCGACATGCCAGCCTCGCCCGCCTGAGGATATTCGCGTGAATCAGCGATCTTTTGGAGCATGGCGCGCGCAATGTCAGGCGCGACCGCAAGCGTCGCCTTCGCTGCCTTTAGGCGCACTTGCGCATCAGAGTGACCATACAAGCGCATAAGCGCCCCTCTTTGGTCCCCGTCGCGACTTTTCAATTCGCCGACGACCCGTTGGAGCTGATCATACAGCTGATTGGCTTTGCCGATCTCCAGCCGGAGCAACGCTTGGCCTTGCGCGGCCGCGATGGCGACAAACTGATCGACGAGTTGATCCAGGGTTCGGTCATGCAGGGAATTCGAGGTCATGGCTTGAGAACTCCAAACCTCAACAGCGCGTCCAATCCGACGCCACGGCGCTCATCCCAACTTTTTCCACGCAGATAGTCACGTGGAGACGCTCCTCCAAAATCCTCGTTCTTTGTTTGATACCACGCATTGATGTCCCAGTGCTTCACTGTCGGGATACGAACAAGGTTGTCCCGGTCATCGATCCGCGACCGGTCGAACCCATCCTGCTCCGCCGACGTCTGCTCGACGATGTGATGAATTTCATAGCCCGCACGAGGATCGTCAACCGCATCCTGTAGCTCCGACAAACCCTTCGGAGGGTCGGACGCCGCCGTGATGAGCGCGCCGTATTGGTACAGCCAGTATGCACCGGCCGCGACCCTGCCAAGTGGACCGCCATACCTGCCGAGCCAAGTCGCGACCCCTCGAATAATTGCTGTTCGCTCCCGCGACGACGTGGGCCTGTCTTTGGGGACTTCGGGCGTATCGTTAGTTGGTATCTCGCCTGCAAGACGGATACGTCTTGAACTCTGTGCCCCATTGCCACTGGTCCACTGCCCTCCGTCCGAACTCCCCGCGGGCACCCGCGGCTGATCCGGGCTGTATTTCAATCGTAAGCGCCGGATCGCGAGATCAATTTTGAGATCACGCACGAGCCAACGCAGATGCTCAAGATTTCTCGTTTGGAGAATCCTGCGCGCCTGCACCCGCGCTGGATGGCCGCAGTTTCTTCTCAGCCAATGGCGCCGCAAACCGGTGCGCATCTTCGCGCATCCAGCGTTGCCAATCCGGCCGAAGCCAGCGCTTGCGCTGATGCTCGACCCAGGCGGGATGGACGTCGCTCATGGCGTGGCGACCCGCGCGCGCAAGTGTGATGTACGCGCAGCGTCAGCGGGCGCGACGACCTTGCCGCGCACCCTCTCCCACTCCCGCTCGGCGCGCGCCCGCGCGTAAGTCTGCTCCGGCGGGGAGGAAACCGAAGCGCCCTTGGCGCGGACGCGCGCTCCCGCGAGGAGCGGAAACGTAACAATCGAAATCTCCCAAAGATCGAGATCGATGATCCGGCGCACGCGGCTCGCCGGATCGATCCGCCCCTTCACGGTGCGAAAGCCGATCGAGAGCCCATCGACGGCGCCGGCGCGCACCAGCGCGATCAGTTCGCGCGCACGCGCCACATCCGGAATGAGCTTGCCCCGCGCGCGCAGCCCCCGAAAGTCCTCGACCAGCTCCAGCCATACGCCGACCGGCTCCGACGGATCGTGCTGGAACAGCATCGGCACGCGGCGCACGCCGCGGCTCTTGAGCGTGCGCGCGAACGCGCCCGGCATCACCATGTCGCGCGCCGCGTCGATCTCGCCGAAAAGGCTGGCGTAGCCTTCGACCGTGCCGTCCTCCTCGATGCGCGTACGCGGCCGGAAGACTTGCGCGGCAAGTTGTTCGTGGGTGCTCAACATGCGGGATCCTTCGCGCTCCCGATGGGAGCGACGCCGCAGAGACGGCTGGGGTGGGTGTTCGGCGGCTAGTTCTTCACGCGCCGCTTCGCGGCCTTCGTGCGCTTCGGCGCGGGCTGCTTCGCCGCACGTTTGGCCGCGCGGTCGAGGTGACCTAGGAATTCGCGGAACACGCTGAGATGATCCGGTTTGGCCTTCGTCTCATGTTTGATCGAGCGCAGCACGTTGTGCAGGGTGTCCATCAGCGGCCTCCGGTTCGTCGCGTGACATGTTGGTTGAAGCGCGCAAGTTCGCGCACGAAGTCGTCGAAGCGCCGCGTCGCGGCCGCAAGCTCGCGAAGCGCGAACAGCAAGAGCGCGCTGCTCGATGCCGCCCAGAGAAACAGCGCCAGGTGCGCAAGATCGCCGCGCTCGGAAAAGGTGCGGATCAGGTCGCTCACGCCAGGCGGTCCCCGCCTTCGAGCGGCGCGTAGCCGACCACAGCGCGCTTCTCGTTCAGCGTGAGGAACGGCGCATCGGTGATGCGGCTCCACAGCGCGGCGCGGTCGCCGGAAAGCGCATCGATTCGGTCGGCATCGACGCTCATGCGGAGATCGCCGAATGCGGGCTTGAGCCATTGCGACAGCGCCGCACCGATGCGGTTGGCGAACGGCAGGACGGTCGCGCGGAAGAACACGCGGTTCGCCTCCTGGTAATTCGAATAGGTGTTGTCGCCCGGAATGCCGAGCAGCTGCGGCGGCACGCCGAAGGCGAGCGCGATTTCGCGCGCCGCCATGTGTTTCGCCTCGAGGAAATCCATGTCCTTGGGCGAGAGCGACATCGCCTTCCAGTCGAGCCCGCCTTCGAGCAGCAGCGGGCGCCCGGCATTGCGCGCGCCCTGATAGGTGTCATCGAGTTCGCGCTTGAGCCGCTGGAACTGATCGTCGGACAGCACCGCGCCGTCCGGCCCGGCATAGACCAGCGCGCCGGAGGGCCGCGCCGCATTGTCGAGCAGCGCCTTGTTCCAGACCGCGGCCGCATTGTGCGTATCGACCGCGACGCTCGCGGCTTCGAGCGGCGCCAGCCCGTAGTGGTCGTCGAGCGGATGCATCAGCGAGAGATGCAGGATCGGTGGCAGCGTGCCGGCCTGGTCGAAGCGCACGGCGCGCCCCGCGACCGTGTATTCGTATGCCTCCGGCCAGCCGTCCGCGCCCGGGGACCAGCTTCATGCGATCGGGGCGCAGCGCATAAAGCTCGCGCGGCGCACCATCCACGCTCACCGCCTCGACGTAGGCATTGCCGGCGATCAGCAGATGCGTCGCGACGCTTTCGAGCAAGCGTGCGCCGTCCTCGCGCGGGTTCGGCCGCGCCACCAGATCGAGCAGGGGATGGTGGTCGCGTGTCTCGCCCCCCTCCTCCACCAGGAACGCGCTCGCGCCGACATTCTCGGCGACGAGCTTCACGGCACGATAAACGATCGCGTTCTTCACATAGCCCTCGCGCGCGAGCGCCGGCGTAATCGCGCGGCGTCCAGCGCGCGCGCCCGCCGCCCTGCAGCGCGATCAGTTGCGCGGTGCGCGAGGCCTTCTGCTCCGGCGCGCGGAGCAGGTCTTTCAATCGGTCGAACATGGGGGCTCCCGAAGGCGCTGTGAGTCCTTGCGGACGGCGTTTGACGGAGTCACGCTGATGCCGCGGACCGCCGCCAGCGGCGGCGCACACGAACGGAGGGCGGCATGAGCGCTTACAACGTGGTGCGATTTCGCGTGAAGCCGGGTAGCGAACAGGCGTTCATCGATGCGCACAAGGTGAAACCCGCGTTCAAGGGCTTCAAGAACGGCGTGCTGCTCAAGACAGGCGACAGGACCTTCTGCCTTGTCGCCGAATGGGCGAGCTTCCAGAAGATCGTTGCCGCGCGGCCGCAAATGATCGGCATGCTCGACAGCTTCCGCGACACCCTTGAAGACCTCGGCAACGGCCTCGGCCTCACCGATCCGATCTCGGGCGACGTGGTCCTCACCCTGAAGGCCGCGAAGCCGAAGAAGAAGGCGGCGAAGGCGAAGAAGAAAAAGAAGAAAGCGAAGTAGCGAGCTAAAGTCCTCTCACGCGCGGCTGCGCCTTCGCGCCGTAGGTGAGCGCGCGTGACCGCCCACACCAGCGCATCGAGCCGGTCGGGCGAGCGGCCGGCGGATAGCCCGTCCAGCCCGAAGTCGCACATCTCGTCTTCCAGCGCGGGAAACACGCCCGCGTGCTTCACCCGGCCCTGTTCGTAGAGCGTGGCAATCGGCTCGGCGCGCAGCCACTTGCCGCGATGCGCCCGCACCGGCGTAACCGGCACGCTCGCATCCGCCTCGCGGATCACGGCACGCACCATGTCGCCGCCCTGGTTGACCTCCACCACGAGCCAGTCGGCCTCGAGCCGGCGCCACAGCGCGATCGCCGGCGCGCCCAGCCGGCAGGCGATAGCCCCGCCACGGTCTCGTCCGCGAGCACGTAAATGACATCGCCAGCGATGCCCGCCGCCACCAGCCCGCAGGCCGCGGAATTTCGCGTCGCGCTTGCCGGCGGATCGACCGCCACCACGATGCGCGAGCACGCGGCGGCGCGGCCGCGACGCGGCACGCCTCGATCAGCGCGCGCGACCACAGCGCATCGGCGCGTTCCTCGATCATTTCGCCGTCGAGTTCCTGGCGGCCGAGCCGCGTGCCGCCATAGCGCGCGACGATCGTTTCGAGGAACGCCGGCGCGAGATTGAACGCGTTCGTCACCGTGCCGGCGCGCGTCAGCGCGGTCGCGGGATCGGCGATCAGCCGCTTGAACAGCGAGATCGGCCGCGGCGTGGTGGTGATTACCTGCCGCGGCCGCGTCGCCAAGGCGCAGCCCGAACTGCAGCATGTCAAAGGTTGCTTCGGCATGGCGCCACTTGGCGAGTTCGTCGCACCACGCGGCCGAAAACTGTGGCCCGCGCAGAGCTTTCAGGATCGTCGGCGGAGAATGCTTCGGCCACCGCGCCGTTCTTCCATTCCAGCCGCCGGCGCGAGGAGGTCCATTGCGGCCGCGCGCCATCCGGATGCACCGCGAGCAAGCCGGACACGCCTTCGACCATCACCTCGCGCACGTCGTGCTCGGTTTCGCCGATCAGCGCGATACGCGCCCTCGGATTACGCGCCTGTGCGCGCACCCATTCGGCGCCCGCGCGCGTTTTGCCGGCGCCGCGCCCGCCGAGGATCAGCCAGGTGTTCCAGGCGCCGCCGCCCTGCGCGACGGCGGGAGCGCGCTGGTGCAGATGGGCGTAAAGCTCGAAGTCTCTTTCGAAAGACTCAAGTTCCCTCCCCTGCATCGCTGTTAGCAACGCCCACTGCTCGCTGGGCGACAATCCCATCAATCTTTCGCGCAAGCTCGCGGCGGAAATCGTCGAGGCTAGCGGGCTGATCATCATTCTCCGGTTCATCCTCGAACGTCTGCAGCGCGCGCAGATCGCGCAGTGTCTTCACCAGAATGGCCAGCAAGCGCGCATCGCGTTCGCGCTCGTCCGGCTGCTGCATGTTGAGCCGCACGCGGTCTTCGATGTCGCGCACCTGCCGCTCGGCGGTGCGCCAGAGTCGGTTGACGAGCGACACGCGCCCGCCGGTGAGCGGCTGGCGACGCTTGCCCATCACGGAGCGCCGGCGCCGCAGCGGCGGAAGCCGTGGTCCCGCGCCGTCATCGGGGCCGCCGTCGAGCCAAAGATAGAGCGTGCCGAAGCTCATTCCGGTTTCGGCCAGGATTTTCGCAATCGCGACGCCTTCGCTGTAGCGTGTTCGCGCAAGCGCGATCGTATCCGGCGTGGGTGCGGGCATACGGAAACTCCCACTGATGGCGGAATTTGATGGAGTTGAGCATGTTTGGAAAACGAAAGAGCCGCGCGATCACTCGCGGCGTCATTGCCAAACCCAATTGTGGAGCGTGCCGAATGTGTACCCGAGGAGCGTATCGCTGTCAAGCGTAAATTCCTACCGCTAGGAAAATAGTTTCGGGGACGATTGTCCGTTGTTGCTAGGCTCCTGGTGCGAGCTACGGAAAGAAAGACGAGCATGTCGCGATTTCTTCTGGAAAGCCGGGCGGACTGGCCGGTTCTCTTGCTTTACGCGCTGGAGCCTCTGTTTGTGATGTGTGCGGCATTTTTCTGTGTACTGGCTCGCCGAAAGCCGCTTTCGCCCCATCGTGGCGCTTTGGCGGGTTTCGGCGGAGTCTTTTTCGGGCTTGCGCTGGTTTATCTATTCGCGTTCGCGCCGTTCTTTTTCCCTATTCAGGGTGAGTGGATGCTGGCCACGCTGCCTATGGGATTGTTGGCCGCTCCCTTCATCATCTGGCTTTGTGTTGTGCGTTTCCGAAGACCTTGATAGGCGCAATTCGTCGAGCGTCTCGGGGCCACGTTCGGCGAAGCAAAGTTGTCAACACCCTCTGGCCCGCATACCCGCGCCTTCTAGGCGATCGTGTTAGCGTCCGCGTACGGTTCACCGGAGGCACGCGTGAACGTCAGTCGAGTTCGCATCGGCGATCGCGGCGATCGCATGTATTGCCGCGCTTTCGGCCTGCGCCGCGGAGCAGCCGGCGGAGGCCGTGGCGGAGCCCGAGGTGACGCATCTGAAGGACGTCATCGCCGCCCTCCCGCGGCCGCGACCGATTATACAGGCGACGCCGAGGCACAAGATTTGCGGCCCGGACAATCGGATGTTCAACGGCAAATGTTTGAGTCGTCTTGAGACCTGGCACCTGAGAGGCACGATCTGACGACGGTGCCGTGCCACGGCGCGCGATCGAGAATGCGGCTACCGCACCAGACCCCATTGGCATTGCCGCGAAAACGGTTCACTCCTGTCCTACTTAGCAAGGGAGTTCGGCGTGTTCCGTACCGGGTTGTTTTTCGCCACTGCTGCGGTTTTCGCCGCCTCGGTGGTTCTTGCGGCGTCGATTCCGGCGCGTGCCGACGGCCTCGAGCCCGGACAGTGGAAAGTCACCAGCACGCCCGAGGTGAATGGCGCGCCCCAGACTCCGCAGGAGAAGATGCGCTGCCTCACGCCCGAGGAAACCGCGGATCTCGACAAGACATTCTCTCCCGAGGCACGCACCATCAACTCGGCCTGCGAGCGCTTGGAACACGAGGTGACTCCTAATTCGCTCAAATGGCGGCTGCAATGCACCGGCCAGATGAGCATGGACGTAGCGGTTGCATTCTCGTTCGAGACGCCGCAGCGTTACGTCGCTGAAGTCCGCACCAAAATGTCGATGCCCGGACAGAGCGTGCAGTCCGGCGTGAAGATCATCGGCGAGCGCGTCGGGGACTGTCCCTGAGGCCCCTTACGCCGGCACGCTGTCATCGCCTAAAATTCACAAGAACGCCTATGGAGGAAAACTGATGTCATTTTACCGAGGCATGACCTGCGAGAATGTGACGCTCAAGGGCGACGGTGGAACGCCGATCACCGCCTACACGGCAAAGCCCGAAGGCGCCGGCCCGTTTCCCGGCGTGGTGCTGATTCATCATCTGCCGGGCTGGAGCGAACTCTATATGGAGTTGACGCGCCGGTTTGCGCATCACGGTTTCATGGCGATCTGCGCGAATCTTTATGAGCGCGCCGGACCAGGCAATCCGGACGACGTCGCCGCCAAGGTCCGTGCCGATGGCGGCATCCCCGACGCGCAGATGGTCGGCGATACCGCCGCCGCGGTGCAGTGGATGCGCGCGCAGAAGGAAAGCAACGGCAAGGTCGCGGTGTTCGGCTCTTGCTCCGGCGGCCGGCACGCGTTCATCTATGCGTGTCAGAAAAAGGATGTCGAGGCGTGCGCCGATCTCTGGGGCGGTCGCGTGGTGATGAGCAAGGAAGAACTCAACGCCAAGACGCCGGTCGCGCCGATCGACATGACCAATGACCTCTCCTGCCCGCTGATCGGCATCTTCGGCAACGACGACCGCGCGCCAAGCCCCGAGCAGGTGAACGAGCACGAAGCCGCGCTGAAGAAGTATGGCAAGACCTACGAGTTTCATCGCTACGACGGCGCCGGCCACGGCTTGAACTACTGGCACCGGCCGCTCTACCGGCCTGAAGCTGCGATGGACTCGTG
Organism: uncultured Alphaproteobacteria bacterium; assembly: GCA_963757565.1. Lineage (GTDB taxonomy): Bacteria > Pseudomonadota > Alphaproteobacteria > Rhizobiales > Xanthobacteraceae > PALSA-894. Next base: position 1,084,112 of record CAVWSB010000011.1, on the reverse strand, counting down.
GGGAAAGATCTTCGCGTTCTTCGGCAAGCATCTGGGCAAATAGGAGGATCACCAACCGCTCGTCCCCGCGAAAGCGGGGACCCAGAGCCAAGACGTGGATTCCGCTTACGCGGGAATGAGCGGAAGTCTTAAGGAGATTGGATATGTGCACATCGATCATCGAAATCGCGCCCGCGGAAGGCATGGCCAAGCGCGGAGACGCGTGGTTTGCACTCTCGACCGCCGTGGTCGCCTACGACCATGCCCGCCATGCGAACCTGGGTGACGTCATCACGCTCGACTTCATCAATACGGACCTTGAACCCGGCGCCCGCGCCGGGGTCGAGCTGACGCTGGAGAGCGCAAAGGCGCTGCGGGCAGCGCTTGATCGCGCCATCGCGGCCGCCGATTTCGAGGAGGCCGAAGTCCGCGGAAAGGGCGCGCCGCGGATCGTGCGGGCTGCCTGAGGCCGATCGCCCGATCACAGCCAAAGTCCGGAGTTAAGAACATGGTGCATTCGTGCGGTACGGTCCGGCCTCACAGACGGGCTGCGGCCGCGCGACGGCAACGCCAGTGGCGTCAGCACCCAAGGTGAACGGATGTTGCACCGTTCCGGCGTAGAACGGCCGGCGTGCATATGACTCCGGACGAGGTGGCGAATCCCGCATCCATATCGCCGCGCGCCGTGATCATCACGGCGCTTGGCATGGCGCAAATCCTCTCGTGGGGAACGAGCTTTTACTTTCTCGCTGTATTCGCCGCGCCGATCACGCGCGATACCGGCTGGCCCTATGAATGGGTGATTGCCGGCGTTTCGGTCGGACTGCTCATCGCGGGTTTCGTGTCTCCGCGCGTCGGCCGTGAGATCGGCAGCCGCGGCGGCAGGCCCGTCGTGGCCTTGGGCGCGATACTGTTTGCGCTCGGCCTCACCATGATCGCGACATCGCAAAACGTCTATTGGTATCTGGCCGCCTGGCTTGTGCTCGGCGCAGCCATGGGCATCGGTCTCTATGACGGCGCCTTCGCAACGCTCGGCACAATCTATGGCAAGGATGCGCGCAGTGCGATTGCGGCGGTCACATTGTTCGGCGGATTCGCGAGCACAGTATGCTGGCCGTTCAGCGCTTGGCTGATCGATCAGTTCGGCTGGCGCGGCGCGTCGCTCGCCTACGCGGCGATCCATCTCTTCATCGCGCTGCCCGTTTTTCTGCTGGCCTTGCCGCGGAGTGTAACGAGCGCTGCTAACGGAAGCGCAGACAAGAAAACCGCGCGCTTAGAGACCGGCGAGGTGCTCGTGTTTGTGCTCCTTGCGTGTGTGGTCACGATTGGCGCATCCATTCTTGCCCTTATGGGCACGCATCTGCTTCACCTGCTTGAAACCCGCGGCGTCAGCGCAACCTCGGCCGTCATGTTCGGCATGCTGATCGGCCCTTCCGCCGTCGGCGCGCGCGTGATCGAAAGTCTCGCCGGTCGGCTTTATCATCCGCTGTGGACAATGGCCGCTTCTGTTGTTCTCGTCGCAGCGGGCGCGTTCCTTCTTACCCGCGAGATTTTTTGGGCAGCACCTGCAGTTGTTTTTTATGCCGCCGGCAACGGCATCGGTACGATCGCGCGCGGCAGCGTTCCGCTCGCGTTGTTCGGTCCCGCCCGCTACCCTTCGCTGATGGGAAGGCTCGGGTTTCCGATCATGCTTGCTATGGCGGCATCGCCGTTTGTGGGGGCTTGGGCCTTAAGCCTCGGAGGCAGCGCCTGGATCATCGGCCTGCTCAACGCGCTCGCCTTTCTCAACATAGCGCTCGTTGCGATGCTGGGATTATTCAACAAAGTGCTGCGCGATCGGGTGCATTGATCGGCGCTTCAGCGGCTGGTGCGCCGTTCCGTTCTCCCCGATGGACAGAGAGGCCCCGGGCGTTTGGGAGAGCCCTACTCCGCCGGTACCGCCACGGCATCGTCCGGCGCTGCGCCGGTGCGCAGCGGGCGCTCCTCCATCGCGACAAGGAAGACGAACGAGACGATCATGCAGAGCGTGGCGGCGGTAAACACCCAGCGGAAGTGAACTGCGAGCGACGCTGTGTCGTGGCCCGAAGCGGTGAGCTGCTCAAGCGTCACGCCATGCGACGCCGCACCGCCAAACAGGAACGCGCCGTAAAGCGCGACCAGCAGGGCACTCGCGAGCGCGCGCATGAAGTTGACCAGCGCCGTCACGGTGCCGAGCTGCCACGGCAACACGGCGTTCTGAACCGAAACGGTGGTGACCGGGAAGCTTGGGCCGATGCCCGCCCCGGCAAAGAACATCAGCGCGCCGATCGCGGCGATGTCGAGCTGCGCCGGGATCAGCGCGATCGGCGTGAGCGCGAGGATCGCGACCGGCGTGCCGATCAACGGAATGCGCTTGTAGTGCTTTACGTGCGACATCAGCCGCCCGCCGATGGTGGAGCCGATCACGGTCCCGCCCATGAACGGGATCAGCATCAATCCGGCGGTGCTGGCCGAGAGGCCGAGCACGGTTTCGAAATAGACCGGCGTGTAAATGGTCAGCGCGATCATCGTGCCGTAGGCGAGCATCGCGGCGCCGATTGCGCGTGCGACCACGCGGTTTTGCATGATGATCGAGAGCGGCACGAAAGGTTCGGGCGCAGTCGAAATGCGCCACAGGAAGAGCGCAGCGGTCAGCGCGAACGCGGCAAGCAGCGACAGGATCTGCCACGAGCCCCAGGCGTAGCGCATGCCGCCCCAGTTGAGGGCGAGCAGCAGCGAGACGGTCGCCACCACCATCAGGGCAGCGCCGAGGAAATCGAGGTCGTGCGGGCGCTCGTGGCGCGGCAAGCTTTTGAGCGCATGGCCGGTGACGAAAAATGCCAGCAGTCCAAATGGCACATTGATCCAGAAGATCAGGCTCCAGTGCAGGTGCTCGGCAAACACGCCACCGAGCACCGGGCCGGCGATCGATGAAAGCGCAAACACCGCGCCGAAGTAGCCCTGGTAGCGTCCGCGCTCGAGCGGCGATACGGCGTCGCCCACAATGGTCTGCGCAAGCGCGATCAGGCCGCCGCCCCCGAGGCCCTGAAGGGCGCGCGCCGCGATCAGCGCCGGCATGCTCGGCGCGAGCGCGCAGGCGATCGAGCCGAGCACGAAAATGGTGATGCCGGTGAGCAGCACGGGCCGGCGCCCGTAGATGTCGGCAAACTTGCCGTAAAGCGGCGTGACCGCGGTCGCGGCAAGCAGATAGGCAGTGACGATCCAGGAGAGGTTCTCGACGTCTGCGTAGGCGCGCCCGATGGTCGCGAGCGCGGTTGCGACGATTGTCTGGTCAAGCGCCGACAAAAACATCGCGAGCGTCAGGCCGAGAATGATGCGCCGGACAGTCGCATGGTCGAGGCGGACGGGTACCGTGGAGGCGGTCAAAAAGAACTCCTGACGAGCCATTGAAAATGAAAATGGCGCGCAGCCTGCGCGCCACCTCATTTCAAAATGGCCTGTTCGTGCCCCGATGCAAGATGCTGCGGTGCAACGCGGCTATGCGTCAGGCCAGGAACACGGCGTAGATGATGACGAACGCCACAACCACGGCGGCCGTGCTGATGACAAGCACGTAGCCGTTGCCCTGCCCGGTGACGGCCCCGCGCGCCTCTGTCGCGGTTTCGGTGACGGGGTGCGCATCGGTCGAGGTCTTCGCGCCCGCGTTCGCCGGATATTCCGGCGCGCGGCCGGTGTTCAAGTTTGCCTGCGGCATGTGCCCACTCCATATGTTGCAGTTTCCGCGACAACGCCGCGCCAAGCGCGCGGGTTCCGCGTGACGGGATCGCGCTTTTCAGACTCGGGAAACAAAGCGGCCCCGGCCAGAGTTCGGGAGGAACCTCTGACCGGGGCTGAATTAAGGGCGGCGTCGGGGACGGGGGGCACGGGGGTCGCCGCCCTGCACATCCAACGCGGAGGTCCCGGGGTCGTTCCCGGAAAAAGGCGCACAGCGTGATTCTTTTTAAGGTGCAGCCGGACCGCTAGCGGGTGCGGCGCGCGCGCCCGGGTTCCAATCCCGGTTGCACCCGTGACTTCGCGCCTTTGGGCCATCGGGCGGGCCACGACACGATGTGGTCGGCGACCTGATCCTCCGGCAGCGCGTCCTCGTCGGCGAAGACTTGCGCGCGCACCGAGATGCCGGCCGCATGAACGGTGTCGGGATCGCCGGAGACGAGCGGGTGCCACCAGTAGAGGTCGCCGCCGTTCGCCAGCAGGCGGTAGGCGCAGGTCGGCGGGAGCCAGTTGAGTTCGGCGAGGTTTTGCGGCGTTAGGCGCACGCAGTCGTCCACCCGCTGGCTGCGGTTCGCGTAGTCGCCGCAGCGGCAGCTCGTACCGTCGAGCAGGCGGCAGCCGATGTCGGTGAAGTGGATGGTGCCGTCGTCCTCGTCCTCGAGCTTGACGAGGCAGCAGCGCCCGCAGCCGTCGCACAGGCTCTCCCACTCCGGATCCGTCATATCCGCGAGGGACTTTTGTTTCCAGAACGGCGTGTCGTCGGACATGAGCCTACATAGTCTGCGGCAGCGGTGCGCGCGAGCCGCAAATCGGGCGTACGGGCCTCCGATTTACCGCAAAGAGCCTCAAGATTGCGGCATTGTCTTCACTCTGTTGCGTTTGTGCCATTGGCGCGACCGGCAGAACGGGCTAGACAAGTGAACAGATTGACAGGGTTGGCGGAATCGCATTCCGGCGGCCTGCGCTGATGCGCCGGAGAACAAGACTTGCACGACCCGAACAGCCAGGATTTCAAGCCGAAGCTCAGGCGCTTCCTGCTCGACTTCGACTCGCGCCTGGATTCGACCGTGTTTCAGGCGGCACGCTGGCTACGCGAGTATTTCGAGCGTTTTTCCGGCTTCATGGACCGGTTCCACGTGTCGGGCTGGCGGCGCTGGGCGGTGGTGGAGCCGCTGTCGGAAGCCGCCACGCTCGGTCTTGGCGGTCTGATGGTGATGCTGGCGCTCGCCATCCCGGCGTTCCGCGAGACCTCCGACGACGACTGGCTGAAGAAGTCAGAGCTCGCCGTGACCTTCCTCGATCGGTTCGGCAACGAGATCGGATCGCGTGGCATCCGTCACAATGATGCGATCCCGCTCGAGGATTACCCGGATCATCTGATCAAGGCGGCGCTCGCAACCGAGGACCGCCGCTTCTACGACCATTTCGGCATCGATCCGTCCGGCCTTGTCCGCGCGCTCACGGCAAACGCGCGCGCCGGCGGCGTGGTGCAGGGCGGCTCGACGATCTCGCAGCAGCTCGCGAAGAACCTGTTCCTGAACAATGAGCGCACCATCGAGCGCAAGGTGAAAGAAGCCTTCCTCGCGATCTGGCTCGAGACGCGGCTCACCAAGAACGAGATTCTGAAGCTCTATCTCGACCGCGCCTACATGGGCGGCGGCGCGTTCGGTGTGGACGCAGCCGCGCAATATTACTTTGCCAAGTCGGCGCGCGACGTGAATCTCGCCGAGGCCGCGATGCTGGCGGGTCTGTTCAAGGCGCCGACCAAATACGCCCCTCACATCAATCTGCCGGCCGCGCGTGCGCGCGCCAACGTCGTGCTCGACAACCTGGTCGAGGCGGGAATGATGACGGAAGGCCAGGTCTTTGGCGCCCGGCGCAATCCGGCGACCGCCGTCGACAGGCGCGACGACAGGGTCGCCAACTACTATCTCGACTACGCCTTCGACGAGATGAAGAAGCTGGTGGCGACATTCCCGAAGTCGCTGCACGAGCGTGTCTTCGTGGTGCGCCTCGGCCTCGACGTCAATCTTCAACGCGAAGCGGAGAACACGGTCGAGTCCATGCTGCGGCAGTACGGCAACGACTACAAATCAAAGCAGGCCGCAACCGTCGTGCTTGATCTCGACGGCTCGATCCGCGCCATGGTCGGCGGACGCGATTATGGGCAGAGCCAGTTCAATCGCGCGACTGACGCGCTGCGCCAGCCGGGCTCATCGTTCAAGCCTTACGTCTATGCGACTGCGCTGTCGAACGGGTTCAAGACGACCTCGATCGTGCAGGACGCGCCGATCTGCCTCGGCAATTGGTGCCCGCAAAACTACGGGCACTCCTTCTCGGGCTCGGTGACACTGACGCAGGCGATCACGCGATCGATCAACGTCGTCCCGGTGCGCCTCTCGGTCTCGCTCGGCGATGGAAACCCGAAGATCGGCCGCGCCAAGATCATCCAGACCGCGCAGAAGATGGGCATCAAGACTCCGCTCACGGATTCGCCCTCGCTGCCCATCGGCGCGGCGGAAGTGAACGTGCTGGAACACACCGGCGCTTACGCAACCTTCCCGAACCTCGGCAAGGCCGTTGCGCCTCACGCCATCGTCGAAGTGCGCAGCGGCAACGGCGACGTTGTCTGGCGCTTCGACCGCGACGGCAAGAAGCCCGAGCAGGTGCTGCGCCCGCAGGTCGCGCTCGACATGATCATGATGATGAACAAGGTGGTTGAGGAAGGAACCGCACGGCGCGCGATCCTCGATGGTATCCGCTCGGCGGGCAAGACCGGCACCACGAACTCGTACCGGGACGCATGGTTCGTCGGGTACACCGGCAATTATGTATGTGGCGTGTGGTTCGGCAACGACGACTATTCGCCGACAAACCGCATGACCGGCGGCTCGCTGCCGGCCATGACCTGGCACCAGATCATGGCCTATGCGCACCAGGGCATTGAGATCAAACCTCTGCCCGGCCTGCCGCCCGCCGCGCCGTCCACCGCGGCGCCGCAAGTCGCCGCAACATCGAGCGGCGGCACGGAGCCATCCGTCCGTCCGACGATGTTGACCAAGCGCTCGATGGACGTGCTCTTGCGCGTCGAACGCATGATGGACAACGCAACACGCGCATTGGCCGACGCGCCCGCGACACCCGGCGCACCCGGCGCACAGCAGGGAGCCGCCCTGCGCGCCTCCGGCAGCGTCGCATCCGCCGAGAACGGCGCCCGCGGCAACTAGCGTCGGCGAAAACGTAATGCGCCTGCTCATCGGATTCCTGTTTTCTTTCGCGGTCGCGGCCGTCTTTGGGCTGGGGCTGACCCAGTTTGCGTTGACGCGCGGCACGGCCTTCGGCGCCATCACGATCGGCGCGTGGACCGCATGGCCGAAGACCGGCACGACCGATATCGACCCTTATGCGCGGGCCGCGATCGCGCGCAGCGGTGAACTGCCGATCGGCCTGGGTGATGGTGTCGCGTTCTTCGCGTCGTCAGATGATACAGGCCGCCCGCTCGACGGGCGCTGCGCGGTGACCATCGCAGGCACCACCCCCGCCGCGCGCTTCTGGACCATCACGCTCTACGATCTCGACGGACGGCTCGTCCCGAACACGCTCGACCGGTACGGCTTCACCAGCCAGGAGATCGCGCGGCGCGCCGACGGCACCTTCGAGATCGTGCTGGCGCCGCGAGCACGGCCGGGCAACTGGCTGCCGACCGGCGGCATCGACCGCTTTGTCGTGGTGTTGCGCCTCTATGACACGCCTGTCGGCGTGGCAACGCGTAGCGCAAAGGATGCCCCGATGCCGGCCGTGAGCGCGGGAGCGTGCACATGATCCGCTGGGCGCTATGGCTGCTCGGCGGCCTGCTGCTTGGCGGGATCGTTCACCTCGCGACGGTGCTGCTGCTGCCGCGTACCGCGACGCAGGACGCCTTTACGCGTCTCTCCGCGACGGTCGCGACGAACAGCATCGCGCCCCTCCCCGCCGCGACCCCGGACGACGCGGTGCTGCCATTCATGGATCCGGCATTCGCCACCGCGGTGTGCCGCTATGATCTTGCTGCCGGACCGCTCACACTGCGCGTGCCGGTCAGCCAGGCGTACACGTCCGTGTCGTTTTATGCGCGCAGCGGCATCGCGTACTACGCCATCAATGACCGCGCGGCGGGCCGCCGCATCATTGAACTCGACCTGATGACCACCGCACAACGCGCCGATTTGCCGGAAGACGAAGACACCACTGCGGCCGACAGGCTGATCGTGGAATCGCCGACACCGACCGGACTTATTCTGGTGCGCATGTTCGGCCCGGAACCCGGCCTGATGCCGATGGCGCGGCGCGCACTGAGCGCTGCGCAATGCCGCCAGCAATCCTGATCGCTATTTCGTCACCAGCGGCGCAACGGCGACGGCTTGCGGCGCGAATTCCGGGCCGGCGCAACGCGCCAGCACCGGTTCGGTTTGCCGCACGATCGCCAGAAAGCGCACGAGTGCGCGCTCGGCCTCCACGGCGCGGATCGACGGCACCGCTATCACGAGGCGTTCCAGCGCATAGCGATAGGAATCGAGCCGCCATTGCAGCGCGCGCGCGACCCATGCGGTCACCATCCGGTTTTCCCGGATGCGCCCAAGCGCGTTGGCGGTTTCGCCCTCCGCCAGCTCATTGACATAGGCGAGACTCTGCTCGCGCTTGAGATCGAGATCCGCGACCGCGCAGGCCACCGCCGTGACGGGGCCAGCCAGCCGGCCATCCTCGCCCATGTCGTCGATCAGGCGATTGTAAGACGAAACCTCCGAGCGCGCCGGTGTCCACAACAGCATACGCGCGTATTCGGTGTGATCCTCGTAGGTAAATCGCGGCGGCAACAGGCCGGCGATCTGAAAACCCGCGATGTAGATGTTCCACTTGCCACGTGGCTCGTTCGGGCGGATCAACGCATACGAACGGTCGCGCAGTTCCAGTTCCAGATCGGTCAGTGGATAGCTAGAGTAGCCGGTAACCGGCCCTTTCCAGAATTGCGGCGGGATCAATCCATCGAGCAGGGACGGCTTTGGGCGCCCGAAATCGCCGGCCTCGCAGACAGCCGGCGCAACGATCGCAAGCGCGACGCAGAGCGTGAGCCGGCGCAGCCGCATCAGCGCTTGCGGCGTTTGCCGCGCGGCGAAGACGAGGTTGGCTCGAGCCCGGACGGACTGTCGTCCTGTCGCTCGATACGGATCACCGGCAGGATGATGATGCTGCCGCTGTCATCGCCGGCACCAATCAGTCCGGAAGCGGCGGTACATTTCTCCGCCGGGAAAGTGATTACGATTCCCATGTCCCCCTCCCCCGGCAGACTTGCCCGCCCACCGGATGGTTCATGCGATTATTAAGTGGCCGACAAGGTTAACGCTCCGCTAACGCGACGGAGCTAGGTTCATCCGCATCAACTCTCACGCGCGCGAAACTGCCGGAGGCCATTGTGTCGATCTTCCCCAAGCTGGACGGGCTGGACAGTCTCGCGCGGCGAGACGGCGTCGACATCCGCCCGACACTGGTGCGCGTACTCACCGACCTCTATGTGCAGAAATCCTCACATACCTCCGAGGAAGAGCGGCACTACACCGAACTCGTGCTGCGGCTGATCGACTCGGTGGATCTGGCAACGCGCGCGATGGTGGCGAAAAAGATCGCGGGCTATGCCGGTGCTCCACCCGCCATTGCGCGACGTCTGGCGCGCGATGTGATCGAGGTCGCTGACCCGATCCTGCGGCGCTCGAAGGTTCTCACTGTTGCGGAGCTCGACGCCGTGGCCCGCGACTTCGGGCTCAAGCATGCTGCGGCCATCCTGTCGCGGCGCGATCCTGAAGCGGTTGCGCCTGTCGAGGAAGCGAAAACACCGGTAAAGCCTGCTGCACCGGATCGCGACGCTCGCGAGGTCGACCTCGGCCTTGCCGAATTGTTTCTCTCGGCGGACCCCGCCGAGCGTCGCATGCTGCTGACGAGCTTGGGCTCTGCCGACAACGACAAGCCTCAACGCTTCGAGCCGGTGGAAACAAATCGCACGCTGGAAGCCGCCGCGCTCGGACGCGACCAGACAGGATTCATCAAGACCCTGGAGGACGCGCTCGGCATCACGCATGAGCAGTCCGCGCGGATCGTCACCGACCCCTACGGCGAGCCGCTGCTGGTCGCCGCCAAGTCGCTGGCGATGCCGTCTGTGATGTTGCAGCGCGTTTTGCTGTTCATCAATCCGGCAATCGGTGAATCCGTGCAACGCGTCTTCGATCTCGCGAGCCTCTACGAGCGCATCAGCGCGGACGCGGCACACAAGATCATCGCCAGCCTGCGCGGACGCGAGCCTGTGCCGGTGCGGCGCCCCGCGTCGGCCCACCGCCCGATGTATTACGACGACGAAGCGGTGCGCGGACGGCGCGGATCGCCTGCACAGCGCCCGGCTGCCGCCGAGGCGAAGGCCCCTGCCCGCAACGAGCCCGCGGTCCGTCAGCGCACGATCTGATCGAGAAAATTCCGGCCACCGCGATCCTCGACTTCGACGATCCACAAATCCGGATCGAAGCGAAGCTGGCGCGCGAGGTAACTCTCGACGTCGGGATCCGGCAGCGGCAGGCCCTTCAGCGCCGGGCTGAACGCTCGCTCGGCCGGATGCGCTTCGTCGAACGCCGATTGCGGCGCCGGACCGTAAAGATCGGCCGTCCCGTCGAGGCGGCTTATCTTGATGAAGATCGCGCCTGCCTCCTCTGCGCCGCGCCGGCGCAGCACCGCGGCCGCACCCTCGACCTGGCAGCGGCGCAGGTAGGCGGCAATCCAGATCCCGGACTTCAGGCGCATGCATCGCTCCGTCACGCCCGGCATAAGGCCGCGCCTGACGAAATGAAAGCGTGCCCGCTTATTCCAGCGGCCGGCCGGAGAGCGCTGCGAGATCGCGCAGCAGCCGTTGCGAGATTTGCCCCGTGACAGGCAATTTGCGATCGCGCTCGAACTTCTGGATCGCCGCGATGGTTTCCGGTCCAAGGACCCCCGTCGCCTTGACCGGGCCATAGCCGTAATCGTTGAGCGCACGCTGCACGGCCGTGACGCGCGGCGACGGTGCGATCAGATCGGCGATCGGATCGGACCGGGTCGGCGCCTTCGCCGCAGCCTCGGTCTTGACCGGGGTGCGCTGGATCGCGCGCAGGATGTCCTCGGTCGGTTCCCCGGTCGCCTTGAGCTTGGCGGCCGTCTCGAAATCGCGGATCGCAGCATCGGTCTTCGGACCGATCACACCGTCGACCGGCCCGTCGTAGAGCCCCCGGCGCGACAGTTCGCGCTGGATGTCGCTCGTCACGTCGGCGCGCGGGCGCGACGCCGTTTCGGGCTTGGCGGTGAGCAGGTTTGCCGGCACACGCGGCACCACCGGCACGATCACGCTCGCGGGCTCGCTCGCGACCGGCCGAGGCTTGATCGAGAAGATCGGCGCCGGGTGCGGGCCAGGCTGGCGATAGAGGGCATTGACCAGGATCATGCCCGCCCCGACCAGAAGCACGAAAATCCCGAATGTGTCGGCCGGATTATGGCCGAACACACGGCGCAGCAGTCCGAGGATGCTGCCCTCGCCTTCGAATTCGCTTGGATCAACCGCTATCGCTCGTTCAGGCACTTTTTCTCACCCTGGTCTCTGGCGCGACCGGCATCGCGACCGGAAGGCGCTTTACATTCGGCGCAAGCGCGGGCGCTCGCACTTTCTCGCAGTCGACCGGCAGCCGCACCGAAACGGTCGTCCCCGCTCCGACGCGGCTGCGGATATTGAGCTGCCACCGTGCAGTTCTACGAGCCCCTTCACGATCGACAACCCAAGCCCGGTGCCGTCGTGCGAGCGATCATAGGCGGTGCGCACCTGAAAGAACGGATCGCCGACGTGGCGCAGATCGTCCGCGCCGATCCCGATGCCGGTGTCCTCGACGGTGAATGTCACAAACCCACCACTGATTTCGCCACCAACCGCGATGCTTGCCGCCGCGATGCGTGAACTTGATCGCGTTGGAGAGAAGATTGATCAGGATCTGCTTCAAGGCGCGCTTGTCGGCGACGATATCGGGAAGGTCGGCCGGAACACGGCACACGAGATCGATGCCGGCTTCGCGCGCGCGCAACGCCATCAGGTCGCAGCACACGCCGGCCACGGGCGCGGGCGCGAACGGCTCCGCCGTGATTTCGAAATTTCCGGACTCGATCTTCGACATATCGAGGATGCCGTTCACGACCGACAACAGGTGATGGCCGGACTCGCCGATCAGCTTCGCGTATTCGTGGCGGCGGTTCTTGTCGAGCCGCATCGTCTCTTCGTTGGCGAGCATCTCGGAGAATCCGATGATGGCGTTGAGCGGCGTGCGCAGCTCGTGGCTCATCGTGGCGAGGAAACGGCTCTTGGCGGCATTGGCGCGCTCGGCCTCCTCGCGCGCCTCCTCGACCGCCTGTTCCTGATGCTTGCGCTCGGTGACGTCGCGGATGACCGCGACCACCTCGTGTTCGTCGCTCTCGCCTTCCGCCTGATCGAGCGCGCGGCAGCGCATCTCGACCCAGATGAATGTGCGGGACATCTCCAGGTCCGCGGTCGCCGTCTCGCGCCGGATACGAAATTCAACCGAGCTCGACACGCCCCGCGTCGCCGCATCGGCCAGCGCGGTGATGTAGGCGGGCCGGTCGCCGACATGCACGCGGTCGAACAGTCCGTGGCCGAGCAGGCCCTTCGCCGGCACGCCGAACAGCGTCTCGGCCGCCGGCGAAGCGAAACGTACCGTGCCGTTGCGGCGATGGCGCGTGATCACGTCGGTGATGTTGCGCGCGAGCAGCCGATAGCGGTCTTCCTCAACGGTCAGCAGCCGCGAACTGATGCGGGCGAGCGAGGCGTTGCCGAGCGCCAGGCCGGTCGCATACAGAGCCGCGGAAAAGACGCCAAGCGCCATTAGCGTCGTTGACGGCTGCCGGGCGACCGGCGGCACAAGCGGCGCGCCGAAGGCATAGAGAAGTGCCGGCCGCCGACACGTGCGGTCACGGAAGCTGCCGCCACGACGCGGCGCGAGGCCGAGAGCGCCGCCTCGAGCGGGACGACAACCAGCCATACGGCGGCGAACGATGCGATTCCGCCGGTCACCATGGCGATGCTGGCGATGAGAGCTGCCAGCGTGAGGAGGAGATGATGTTGGCGCGTTCATACTGTCCGGTGCGCGAAAGATATCCCGCGACCAGGATGGGCGTCGCGAGCCACGCATAGATCGCAATCTCGAACGGGCGCGGCACGCCGCCAAGCGCGAGATGAATCGGCAGCGCGGTAAGCGCCAGCAGCCCGCCGATCAGGCGCGGCGCAATAAACGCGCGATGGCGCGCCGCGGTGAGCGGATCGAGCCGCGCCGAAGGATGCACCAGCGAGTTGATATAGGCGCGGATTTGCGCGAACAGGTTCACGTCACTCCTGACACGCCCGACGTTACGGACGCGCTCCCCGTTGCCGGGATCGTCTCAGAGCCCGCTTAAATGAACGCTAAGGGAGGGCGCGCCGGGAACCCGCGCGGACCGAATACGCGGGAATACGCGGAAAGCCGCGATGCGTTTCGCCCGGAATGGTGAACGGTGTGTTGCCGAATTAAGGCGCGGAAGCAGGCGCGCGCGGTGCCCTGCTGGCGGCAAGTACGGCGCGATCGTTTACCTCGTCGCACCGCGCGCGTGCGAAACGCGGGCATTGAGTCGAAGTGGCATCATTTTCTTAACGATGAAAATCGTTCAAATTTTAGGAAAAGTCGGCGAAGACTTGAATTGAACATGGGCAAAATCGCCACGATCGACCAACTCCGCCTTCAAAGGCCTCTGCTAGCGTCCCATCAACCGCGGTGAAAACGCCGTGGGGGACGAAGGGCAGGGTCATGTTTTTTCTTCTTCGCACCGCTTTCTGGCTCAGCATCGCGATGGTGCTGCTGCCGACGCCGGAGTCCGTGAAGACCGGAGCGCGGGCGTCGGCGCGGCGCAGGCCGTCACGGCGGCGTCCGCGACACTCTCGGACATGAAGCCAGTTCTGCACGCGCCAGCCGGACGCGTGCGAGGTCGGTTCGCAGGCGCTCGACCGCAGTTCGGACACAAGGCGCAGGCGAGCGCGAAGTGGCTGTACGAGAAGTTCGCCTCCTCCACGCCGGCGCCGGCACCAGAGCAGACCGGTTCCGTCAGCGCGAAGACCGCTGTGCAGAGCGACGATTTCCAGAACACCCTGACGCAGGCCGATACGGTGCCGGCGTGGCGCGGCAGCGCGAAGGCGCAGCGGCAGGCCGACGCACGGCGCGCGCAGTAAGCGGGCCATTCTTCGGGCTGTACCCCGTCGCGGCGCGCGCCTATATGGCAGGCGTGCAACGGCGGAAGCCCCATGTCTGCGGCGACGATTGACGAGATCACCGAGAACTTCGCCCTGCTCGACGAGTGGGACGACCGCTATCGTTATGTCATCGAACTCGGCCGCATGCTGGAGCCACTACCGGAAAATCTGCGCACAGCGGCGAACAAGGTTCAAGGCTGCGCCAGCCAGGTCTGGCTCGGCACCAGCGTGAAGCCGAATGGCGCCGAAGGGCCGACGCTCAGCTTCGTGGGCGACAGCGATGCCCACATCGTGCGCGGACTGATCGCGATCCTGTTTGCGCTCTACTCGGGCAAGCACGCGCCGGAAATCCTCGGCACCGACGCGGTCGCGCTGTTCGAGAAACTCGGGCTGCGCGAACATCTCACACCGCAGCGCTCGAACGGCTTCCGCTCGATGGTCGAGCGCATCAAGCGCGATGCGCAGGCTGCGATGGCGCATGCCTAGCTGCGAGCATGATCTGGTCCGAAAGCCGGTTCCCACCCCGCATCACGTGCGGGGCAGGCTTTTTCGGGATCATTCGCTAAGCCTCCACAACGAACGCGCAGTCGGGATCGAGCCACGTCCTGACGAGAGCCTGCACGCGGCCCTGTGCAACGGCTGTCAGCCCGTAGTGACGCGCTAGCCGGTCGAGCGCGAGTTGCACCACCACTTTCGCGGAGCGCGGGGGCCAGCGGGCTCGCGTTCGATATCCTCAAGCCCCTTCAGGAAGCAGCACACGTCAAGCAGCAGGCCAGCGAACTCCGGCCCTGCGGCATCGAGCGCCTGGCGGACGCGTTCGCGTGCCGCAACAACGACATCGGTGAACGTGCCGCCCCCCGCCTGCCCGCGCCGGCCTTCCGCCAGAGACGGATCCCAGCTTGCCGTGACGCGCGGGGTCAGGCTCGCACGCGTAAAATCGACGCGCAGCCGTTCGCCGGCGAGCAACTGCACGGCCTCGATCAGCGGCTTTCCGTCGCGTCCCTTACGACGCGCAAGCCAGAACAGCGGACTTTCGGCCTCGTCGATGAGAACATCGGCGTGGCCGTCAGGCGTCGCGACCGTCGCATGTGCGACGCTGAGGTGTTGCGCACGAAACGGATTGACGAGGTGATCGAGATCGTCGCGCGCACTGGCAGCAGCTTGATATTTCTCCGGCATGAATTCTCCATGCTCTCGAATTTAGAATAAAAACCTATATTGTGACGGTAGTACTTTGATGAAATTCCTATGTCAAGGGCACTGATGCGCCGCGTGGCGGCGCCCAAGGCAACAATCGGCCGAATGTGATTATTTCGCGCGGCGGCGGCGCTGCTGGCCGAGGCCCATCTGCTTGGCGAGCTGAGAGCGCGCAGCTGCATAGTTCGGCGCGACCATCGGATAATCCGCCGTCAGGCCCCACTTCTCGCGATAGGCCTCCGGCGTCATGTTGTACTGCGTGCGCAGATGACGCTTGAGAGATTTGAACTTCTTGCCGTCCTCGAGACAGACGAGGTAGTCGGGCGTGATCGACTTCTTGACGGTCACCGCGGGCTTGAGCGGCTCGGGCTGCGCATCGCTCTGCCCGACCGACACGCGCATAAGCGCCGAATGAATTTGGCTGATCAGGCTCGGGATCTCGCCCGCCGAGACCGTATTGTTGCTGACATATGCCGATACGATATCGGCGGTGAGTTCGATGAAGCTGCCGCTCGCGGTGTCGTTCATGGCTTGCCGTCCGGTTCTGAACGCCGGCTTGCGACCACGGGTCGGGCCGAAACCTGCATTCGACGGGCGCATCGGTTCGGGAAGCGAATCGAATACCCCGAATTACATGGAACAATAGTATTGGCCGAAGCACATCGCAAGTACAACAATTGAACATCCGCATCATCATGAGCAAGCTTGCGAAATTCTACTGTATTACAACGATGTAATCATTCGGGAACTTTATGCCGCAGCCGTTCCCCTGTCGCGCCTTTGCCGCCATTCCCATTTAAGCAACAACCGGCCGAAGCTCTCCATTCGGCGCACAAACGACCTTCCGGAGTTGTGAATGCTTGAGCGTACGTTCCGTCTGCCGCCGGCGCCCCGCGCCCAACGCCAGCCGAAGGTCTCGACCTGGCACGGCACGACGCTGAACGACGATTACGCGTGGCTGCGCGCGGACAACTGGCGCGACGTGATGCGCGATCCGTCCGTGCTCGATCCGGCGATCCGCGAATACCTCGACGCGGAGAACGGCTACACCAAGGCTGCGCTCGCACACACCGAGGCGCTGCAGGAGACGCTCTTTGCCGAGATGAAGGGCCGCATCAAGGAGGACGACTTCACGGTGCCGAGCCCGGACGGGCCGCACGCCTACTACACGCGCTATCGCGAAGGCGGGCAGCATCCGATCGTGTGCCGCCAGCCGCGCGACGGCGGCGCCGAGACCGTGATGCTCGACGGCGATGCGCTCGCTGCCGGAAAGGCGTTCTTCCAGCTCGGCGGAATGCGCCACTCGCCCGACCAGCGCCTGCTCGCCTGGGCGGCCGACGACAAGGGCTCGGAATTCGACACGCTTGCGCGTGCGCGATCTTGGGAACGGCACCGATCTCACCGACGAAATCGCGGACGTCGAAGGCTCGCCGGTCTGGACGGCGGACACTTCCAATTTCTACTACGTGCGGCTCGATGCCAACCATCGCCCCTCGCGCGTCTATCGCCACCGCATCGGCGCGCCGGCCGCGGACGACGCGCTGATTTTCGAGGAGGCCGACAGCCGCTACTTCGTCTCGCTCAGCGAGATGCAGTCCGGCCGCTACGCGGCGATCTCGGTGCACGATCACGAGACATCGGAATCCTGGCTGCTCGATCTCGCAGCCGCGGACGCGACGCCACGCCTGATCGCACCACGCGAGGCGTCGGTGCAATACGATGCCGAGCATCACCCGGACTGGCATGGCGAGGAGGTGCTCATCATCCGCACCAATGCCGGCAAGGCCGAGGATTTCAAACTCGTGGTCGCGCCCCTCGCCAATCCGGGCCGCGCGAACTGGCGCGATCTCATCCCGCATCGACGCGGCATCTACCTGCTCAGCTTTACGGTGCTGAAGGACTGGCTGATCCGGCTCGAGCGCGAGGATTCGCTCCCGCGCATCGTAGTGCGTCACATCGCAAGCGGCGACGAACACACAATCGACTTTCCCGAGGAAGCCTATTCGCTGGGCTTCGACGGCGGCTACGAGTTCGTCAGCGACGCGCTGCGCTTCTACTACTCGTCGATGACCACGCCGAACGAGGTATGGGACTATGACCTGAAGGCGCGCGCACGCACGCTACGCAAGCGTCAGGAGGTGCCGAGCGGGCACGATCCGGCGAACTACGTGACGCGCCGCTTGCAGGCGAAGGCGCCGGACGGCGAGATGGTGCCGGTCTCCATTCTGCATCGCCGTGACGTGAAACCTGACGGCACCGCGCCGCTCCTGCTCTACGGCTACGGCGCGTACGGCTTCGCCATCCCGGCATCATTCTCGACCGGACGGCTGTCGCTGGTCGATCGCGGCTTCGTTTACGCGATCGCGCATATCCGCGGCGGCACCGAGAGGGGCTGGCACTGGTATCAGGACGGCAAGCTCACGAAGAAGGCGAACACCTTCAGCGATTTCATCGCGGCGGCGAACATCTGGTTGAGAGCGGTTTCGCCGCGCCGGACAGGATCGTGGCGCATGGCGGCTCGGCCGGCGGCATGCTGATGGGCGCGATCGCCAACCTGCGGCCGGATCTGTTCGGCGGCATCATCGCGGAGGTGCCGTTCGTCGATGTCATCAACACGATGGTCGACGACACGCTGCCGCTCACGCCGCCCGAATGGCAGGAGTGGGGAAATCCGATCGCAGACGCGAGTGCCTTTCGCGGCATGCTCGCCTACTCGCCCTATGACAATGTGCGCGCGCAGGACTATCCGGCGATGCTCGCGCTTGCCGGCCTGACCGATCCGCGCGTCACGTACTGGGAGCCGGCGAAGTGGGTCGCGAGATTGCGCGAACGCAACACCGGTACGAAGCTGATCGCGCTGAAGACCAACATGGACGCGGGCCACGGCGGCGCTGCGGGCCGTTTCGACCGACTCAAGGAAGTCGCGCTCTCGTACGCGTTTGCGATCGATCGTGGCCGGGGCACGCCCGGCCTAGCCGGCCTTGCCGGAGTCGACGAGAAATTTCTGCAACTCGTCGACCGACGCGAACTTCACCGTACCGTCGGGAAGCTCCGCCTCGATCGATCCGTCCATGAACAGCGTGTAGGCCATGCCGTCGATCACGCCGGAGCGATAGACCGTGTTCTGGACACTCGGCAGCGGGGCGGCCACCGGCCGCTCGATCGGGCGGACCGGCACGGACTTGGGCAAGGGCGGCGGCGGCCCGAACGACTCCGGCCTGCGTGGCAGCGGCGGCAGTTCGGGGAAGCGTGACGCAGAGGATGCGGGCAGGTCCGCCAGGCGCCCACTCGGCAAATCAGACAGCCGCCCGTTGGGCAGTCCGGATGGGGAGAGCGGACGCTCGCTGCGCGGAAGCGGCGTAGCCAGCGGCTCGGCGCGCGGCGGCGGTGCGACCGGCTCCTGCACGCGCGCGAGCGGCGCAAGATCGACCGGCGATGTGTCGTTCATGGATGCCACCGGCGGCGCACGCGGCACCGGCACGGTTTCGCGCGTGATCCATCCGAGCAGCGAGGGGCGGGCCGCACCGGCCGCGGGATCGGCCGTCTTGATCGGCCGCGGAATCGGATCTTCATGCCCGACCGAGGCAACCTGCGGCAACGGCAGCGGCTGGATTTCAAGCCGCTCGGAAATGCGCATCAGTTCGCGCACGACCATCGCCAGCGCGGCGACCACGCATGCGCCGACAATCGTCGCCATCCCGGCGGCAAACAGGGCCGCGGTTGGAACGTCGTCGACCGGCAGCCCGGATCGCAGGATTGCGACGCCGACGGCTGCCAGCACGGCAGCGACGAGGAGCAATAACAGGTGCATCCAGGCTGTCCCCCGCGACACATTTCAGGAACCAAGGCGGCGGGGCAAGTGTTTCCAAGATGATAGCCACGGACCGTTGCTCCGGCGACACAGCCGCAAACAAGTTGCCGCCGCGCTGGGCCCGGCCTATTGAGATGGAACTCGGTTTCCCCACGTCCTGCGAGCTTATTGTTCGCTTACCCGCCCCAAGGAGTTGATCATGGCCTTCACGCTGCCCGAACTTCCCTATGCGCATGACGCACTCGCCCCCGTCATGTCGAAGGAAACGCTCGAGTTTCACCACGACAAACACCATCAGGCCTACGTCACCAACGGCAACAACGCCATCAAGGGAACCGAGTGGGAGGACAAGCCGCTCGAGGAAATCGTGAAGGGCTCGTTCGGCAAGAACCCGGCCGTGTTCAACAATGCCGGCCAGCACTACAACCACATCCACTTCTGGAAATGGATGAAGAAGGGCGGCGGCGGCGACAAGCTGCCGGGCAAGATCGCGGCGGCGGTCGACAAGGATCTCGGCGGCCTCGCCAAGGCGAAGGCGGACTTCATCGCGGCCGGCGTCGGCCAGTTCGGTTCGGGCTGGTGCTGGATCGCCGTCAAGGACGGCAAGCTGATGATCGACAAGACGCCGAACGGCGAAAGCCCGCTGGTGAAGGGCGCCTCCCCGATCCTCGGCTGCGATGTGTGGGAACACTCCTATTACATCGACTACCGCAACGCCCGGCCGAAGTACCTCGAGGCGTTCTGGGACAGCCTGATCAACTGGGAGCACGTCGAGGAGATGTATTCGGCGGCGACGAAGTAATTCTCGCGCCGCGTTTCGTTCCAATAGGCCGGGCGAAAGCCCGGCCTATTGGGTTTCCGGCTCTTTGAAATATGGCTCGACCGGCCCCTTCAGCTTGATGGTCAGCGGCTTGCCCTTGCGGTCGAGCGCCTTGCCGGCGGCGACGCGGATCCACCCCTCGCTGACGCAGTATTCCTCGACGTTGGTTTTCTCCTGACCCGCAAAGCGGATACCGATGCCGCGCGCGAGCAACGCCTCGTCATAGAACGGGCTGTCGGGATCGGTCGAAAGGCGGTCGGGCGGTGTATTGGTCATGAGAATCGCTTGTAACCGGCAGAATAGCGCAGCAGCGCCCCGCGCACAGGCGCGCGCGGATGCCAATCGCCGGGATGCTTAACGGCGGCGCGCCCCTCAGCGGTGCGCGTAGTCCCAGTAGAGCGAGCGCGCCTGCTGGTAGAACGGCCCCGGCTGCATCGAACGCTCGCCGATGCGCGTCACCGGAACGACCTTGGAGTAATTGCCGGTTGAAAAGATCTCATCGGCCTTCTCGAAGTCGGCGTACCGATAGGCCCCTTCGACCACCGTGACACCCGCATCGCGCAACAGCTTGATCGTGCGATACCGCGTGACACCGGCGAGGAATGTGCCATTCGCCCCCGGCGTATAGACGATGCCGTCTTTGGCGAAGAACACGTTGGACGCGCCAAGCTCGGCGACATTGCCGAGCATGTCCTGCACTCAGACAATTGTCGAAACCGCGCGAGCGCGCTTCGGTTAGCGCACGGCCGTTGTTCGGGTAGAGGCATCCGGCTTTCGCATCGACCGGCATGCACTCGATCGTCGGGCGCCGGAAGCGGCGACAGCGTCACCGACATGCCATTGGGTGCCAGCTTTTCGGTCTCGTACATGCAAAGGCACCACCGAGTGGAATCCGGATCAGGCGATACGCCGGCACCCGGCCCACCCCGCTCGGCCCAATACATCGGGCGGATATAAAGCGCGGCGTCCTTGTCGAAACGCTTCAGGCCGTCGGCGACGAGGCCCATCCACGTCTCCTCCGCCACGATCGGCTTGAGGAAGAGCTTCGGTGCGGAGTTGTTGATCGCGCTTGCAATGCAAGTCGAGGTCCGGCGTCACGCCCTCGAAGGCGCGGGCGCCGTCGAACACCATGGAGGCGAGCCACGCCGCGTGCGTGCGCGGCCCCATGATCGGCACGTTGCCTTCGTGCCAATCGTTCTCGAAAAAGGTCCAGGTCTTCGACCAGCCGTTTGCCGCCATGGGCACGCTCCCTTTGCGCTCTGTTTAGGGGGTTCAGACGGGTCTTGCCCATGAAAATCATTGATGGCTGATCCAGACCGTCATCCCGGTCTGATCCCGACCGTCATCCCGGCCGAGCGCAGCGAGGGCCGGGATCCATTGCGCCGCATGCTCGGCACCCGGTTTTGTGCATCATGGTCCCGGCTCGGCGCTGCGCGCCGTCCGGGATGACAATGGAGTTCGCCGATGCCCCGCGCCTTCGTGTTCGATGCTTATGGCACGCTGTTCGACGTCCATGCGGCGATTGCGCGCCATCGCGAGGCGGCTGGGCCGGAGGCCGATCGCTTCTCGGAAATCTGGCGCGTGAAGCAGCTCGAATACGCCTGGATGCTGTCGGCGGCCGGGCATTACGTCGATTTCTGGACGCTGACCCAACGCGCGCTCGATCATGCGTTTGCGCGCTGCCCGTCGGTTGATCGCGCGCTACGCCCTGCGCTGCTCGATGCCTACTTCAAGCTCGATGCATTTCCCGACGCACGCGCGGCCCTGACGGCGCTGAAGGCGAAAGGCGCAAAGACCGCGATCCTGTCGAACGGCAATCCGCGCATGCTCGATGGCGCGGTTCAGGCTGCCGGCATCGGTGGCGGTCTCGACGCGGTGCTGTCGGTCGACGCGATCCGCATCTACAAGCCGCAGCAGCCGGTCTATGCGATGGTCACCGAGACATTCCGGATCGCGCCGGGCGACGTGGCGTTCGTCTCGTCGAACCGCTGGGACGTGATGGGCGCGGCCGCCTTCGGCTTCAAATGCGTGTGGGTCAATCGCGCCGACAATCCCGACGAATACCCCGAGTTCGCGCCGGTACAGGTGGTGCGCGACCTCGCCAGCTTGGCAACACTGACGTTGGCTTGACGGCTTTGCGCCGTGCCTTCAAACACGACCCGCACGGAGGCACGCAATGACAGAACAAGCTGACATCCTTTTTGACGTTAACGACGGCATCGGCCGCGTCACCTTCAACCGGCCACAGGCGCGCAACGCGTTCACGTTCGAAATGTACGAACGGGTCGCGGAGATCTGCGAGCAGGCGAACCGCGATCACGCCATCAAGGTCCTGATCTTCACCGGCGCGGGCGACAAGGCATTCGCCTCGGGCACCGATATCAACCAGTTCCGCGCGTTCACGACGCCGCAGGACGCGATCGATTACGAGGCGCGCAACGACCACGTACTCGGCGTACTCGAGCAGTGCCGCGTGCCGACCATTGCGGCGATCACGGGCGCCTGTACCGGCGGTGGCGCTGCGATCGCCGCCTGCTGCGACCTGCGCATCGGCACGACGACGACCAAGTTCGGCTTCCCGATCGCGCGCACGCTCGGCAATTGCCTGTCGATGGCGAACTATGGCCGCCTCGCCGCCCTGCTCGGTCCCGCGCGCGTGAAGGACATCATCTTCCGGGCACGATTGGTGGAAGCGCCGGAGGCGCTTTCGCTCGGGCTGCTCAGCGAAGTCGTGCCCGATGTCGAGACGCTGCAGCGCCGCGCCGACGAACTGGCGGCACAGCTTGCCAGTTACGCGCCGCTCACGTTGCGCGCCACCAAGGAAGCGATGCGCCGCCTGCAGCCGCGGCTCTCCGCCGAGGACGGTCACGACCTCATCCTCATGTGCTACATGAGCGAGGACTTCCGCGAGGGTCTCGACGCGTTCCTGACCAAGCGCACGCCGCAATGGAAGGGCGCGTAGCGAAAGCGCCGCCCTACCCCGCCAGCGCCGCGAGGATGCGCGCCCAGGAGCGCGTGCCCTTGTGGAACGAGGTGAGGTCGTACTTCTCGTTCGGCGAATGCACGCGGTCGTCGTCGAGCGCGAAGCCGACCAGCAGCGTGTCCATGCCGAGTACGGTCTTGAAATCGCCGACGATCGGGATCGAGCCGCCCGAGCCGACCGCGACCGCCTTCGTGCCCCACTCCTCGGTGAGCGCCGCGCGCGCCTTGCCGAGCGCCGGGTTCTCGTAGGCCACCTGCGATCGCCGGGTTACAGCCGAAATTGGTGAACTCGCGCCGTCGCGTCCGCCGGCAGCAGCGCGCGCACGAAGGCGCGGAATGACTGTCGCGGATTTTCTCCGGGTCCTGCGTCGCCGACCAGCCGGAACGAGATTTTCGCGCTCGCTTGCGCGGCGATCACGGTCTTGGCGCCCTCGCCGGTGTAGCCGCCGATGATGCCGTTGACGTCGCAGGTCGGCCGCGTGGAGATCTGCTCGATCAGCATGCGATCCTTTTCGCCGGCCGGCACCTTCAGGCCGACCTGGCCGAGGAACTCCTCCGGCGTCAGGTTGAGGCCCTTCAGGTCGGCCTTGATGTCGGCGGGCAGTTCGTGCACGCCATCGTAGAAGCCGGGCATCGTGACGCGGCCGTTCTCGTCGTGCAGCGCCGCGATGATCTTCGCCAGCATGCGGATCGGATTGGCGCCGCGCCGCCGAACAGGCCGGAATGCAGGTCGCGGTCGGCGCAGGTGATCTTCACCTCCTCGTAGAGCAGACCGCGCAGCGATGTCGTGATCGAGCGGCGTCGTCTGCGTTCCACATGCCGGTGTCGCAGATCGAGCGCGAGATCGCGCTTGAACTCGGCCGCGTTGTTGCGCACGAAGTCGAACAGGTTCTTCGAGCCGCACTCCTCCTCGCCCTCGATCATCATGGTGACGTCGAGCGGCAGCTTGCCGGTCACCGCCTTGAAGGCGCGCAGCGCCTCCACGAAGGTCATGCACTGGCCTTTGTCGTCGCAGGCGCCGCGCGCCGACGATGATCTTGCGGCCGTCCGGCGAGCGTGTCGATGCGCGGCTCGAACGGCGGCGTCTTCCACAGATCGAGCGGATCGACCGGCTGCACGTCGTAATGGCCGTAGAACAGCACGCGCGGGCCGCCCTTCGGCGCCGTCGCGCCGTTCGCTCTTGCCGATCACGACCGGATGGCCGGCGGTCGGGCGCACGCCGTTTCGAAACCGAGGCCGTTCAAGATCGTTCGCGACGTAGTCGGCGGCCGTGCGGCAGAAATCCTTGTAGGCGCTGTCGGTCGAGATCGACGGGATGCGCACGCAGCTCGAACAGGCGGTCGAGGCTCTTGTCGAGATCGGCGTCGATGCGGTCGAGGACTGCCGGAAGTGCGTCAGCAGCAGAAGTCATATCGAGAACTCCAGTTCGTGTTATCGGCGCAGAATGCCGCCGAGCGTCCCGCGCACGATGGCGCGGCCGACGGTGTTGCCCATCGATCCACCGATCGACTTGCCGAGATTGCCCACGATCTGTGCCGGCGACGCGGTTCGTCACCGAGCGCGTGACCTGGCGGGCGATCAACTGCCCCGTGGTCAGGCGATTGCTGCGCGGATTGTTCGTGCCGAAGAGCGAACCGAGCATGCCGCCGATCTGGCCAAGCACGCCGCCCTCCTGCGGCGCGGCCTGCCCCGGCGCGCCGGGCGCTCGCCGGAGCGCCGGCCGCTGCCCGGCTGGCGCGGCGGTCGCCTGCGTGCGCTTCTGCAGCACCTCGTAGGCCGACTCCTCGTCGATCGTCCTGATCGTACTTGCCCTTGAGCGGGCTCTTGGCGATCACGGCCTTGCGCTCGTCCGGCGTCACCGGCCCGATGCGCGCGGACGGCGGGCGGACCATGCAGCGCTCGACCATCGAGGGCGTGCCGTTGCCTTCCAGGAACGACACCAGCGCCTCGCCCTTGCCGAGCTGGGTGATGACGGTTGCGGTGTCGAGCTTGGGATTGGCGCGGAAGGTCTCGGCCGCGGCGCGCACCGCCTTCTGGTCGCGCGGCGTGAAGGCGCGCAGCGCGTGCTGCACGCGGTTGCCGAGCTGCGCCAGCACCTTGTCCGGCACGTCGAGCGGGTTCTGCGTGACGAAATAGACGCCGACGCCCTTGGAACGGATCAGCCGCACGACCTGCTCGATCTTGTCCATCAGCGCCTTGGGGGCATCGTTGAACAGCAGATGCGCCTCGTCGAAGAAGAACACGAGCTTCGGCTTGTCCGGGTCGCCGACCTCGGGGAGCTCCTCGAACAGTTCCGACAGCAGCCAGAGCAGAAAGGTCGCGTAGAGGCGCGGGCTTTCCATCAGCTTGTCGGCGGCCAGAATGTTGATGACGCCGCGCCCGTCGCGGTCGGTGCGCATGAAATCCTTCAGGTCGAGCGCCGGCTCGCCGAAGAATTTCGCGCCGCCCTGGTTCTCCAGCACCAGCAGCTGGCGCTGGATCGTGCCGACCGTGGCCTTGGAGACGTTGCCGTACTGCGTCGTCAGCTCGTCCGCATGCTCGGCAATGAAGACCAGCATCGCGCGCAGGTCCTTCAGGTCGAGCAGCAGCAGTCCCTGCTCGTCGGCGACGCTGAACACGATGTTGAGGACGCCTTCCTGCACGTCGTTGAGGTCCATCATGCGCGACAGCAGCAGCGGGCCCATCTCCGAGATGGTCGCGCGCACCGGATGGCCCTGCTCGCCGAACAGGTCCCAGAACACCACCGGGAAATTCGTCGGGCTGATAGTCGAAGCCCATGTCCTTGGCGCGCTTGACGAATGCGTCCTTCGCCTCGCCGACCGCCGCGATGCCCGGAGAGATCGCCCTTGATGTCGGCGGCGAACACCGGAACGCCGGCGCGCGAAAAGCCTTCGGCCAGAACCTGCAGCGTCACGGTCTTGCCGGTGCCGGTCGCGCCGGTCGCAAGACCGTGGCGGTTGGCGAAGTGCAGCGCGAGATATTCCGGCTTGTCGCTCTTGCCGACGAAGATTTTTCCGTCCTGGTCGAGATCCGCCATCGCTGTGCTCCAGCGCAAAATCTGCCGACATCGTGCGGCGGTGCCGTTTATAGAGTGCCTCTCGCGTGCTTTCCACCAGCCATAGCGCCGCCGAATGAATTGTTGCGCGACGGTCACGCTTGCAAACGAATGCGCGCGAACCGACTCAACTCATCGTCGCGCGCCGTGCTTGTGTGGATCGTCAAGGCGTGTCCAAGATCATTGTAACTCGCCGCAGCGCGGGGCATGAGGGGGATCATGGTCATCGGTCGACAGTTCATTGTGCAGTATCCGGTAACACGCGTACTCTGCCTTACTCACTCCACCTGACACTCTGCACCCGCATGGCGCGCGCCGGCTGCGGCCGATGCTGCGCGCCCGGGCGGACCGAAGGAGACGACGCGTGTCCTATTCCATCAGGCAGATCGCGGGCATCGGGCCTGCGATGGCCGCGAAGCTGAAATCGCTCGGAATTCGCACGACAGATGGGCTGCTGGAAGCTTCGAAGACGGTCAAAGCCCGCAAAAAGCTAGCCGAAGACCTTGAAGTGTCCGAGCAAACCATCCTGCTCTGGGCAAATCTTGTCGATCGCATGCGCATCAAGGGCGTGCGCGAGCCGTATGCGCAGCTTCTGAAGGACGCGGGCGTCGATACCGTACGGGAATTGAAATTCCGCAATCCCGAGCGGCTCGCCGAGGCGATGGCGTCGGCGAACGCGAAGCGCAAGCGTGTCGATGCGCTGCCGACCGCAAAGCGTGTCGAGGGTTGGATCGGATACGCCCGCAAGCTCGAGCCGAAAATCCGCTACTCTTGACTTGACTCCCGTGCCGCCGCCGCAAAGCGGCGCGATGGTGACGGCTCATTCCACCATGCGAAACGACACGCTGGCCCGCCTGCTTGGCGAACGCCGCCCGCTGGTGATGGGCATCCTCAACGTCACGCCAGACTCTTTTTCCGATGGCGGACGTTTCGTCGATCCGGAGAGCGCGCTCGCGCATGCGCGGCAGATGATTGCCGAAGGCGCGGATATCATCGACATCGGCGCGGAATCGACCCGACCCTATATCGGTGCGCAGCCGGTCTCGCTCGACGATGAACTGGCGCGCCTCAGGCCAATATTTGAGCCGGTGATCGGACTGGGCACGCCCATCTCGATCGATACCATCAAGGCGAAGACCGCGGCCTATGCGCTGGACGCGCGGCGCCGCGATCCTGAACGATGTGTGGGGCCTGCAGCGCGATCCCGACATGGCGCGCGTTGCGGCCGAGCACGATGTGCCGGTGATCGTGATGCACAATCGCGAGACGCCAGACCCCTCGCTCGACATCATCGCGGAGATGAAGGCCTTCTTCTCTCGCTCGCTCGACATCGCCGCGCAGCGCCGGCATCGATCGCGCGCGCCTCGTGCTCGATCCCGGCGTCGGCTTCGGCAAGACGCCGGAGCAGAGCATCGCGGCGATCGCGCGGCTCGCCGAATTGCGCGACTTCGGCCTGCCGATCCTGATGGGCCTCTCGCGCAAACGCTTCATCGATTTCATATCGCCGTCGAAGCCTGCCGGGCGCATCGGGGGCTCGATCGCCGGGAATGTCCTGGCCGCGCTTGCCGGCGCCGACATCGTGCGCGTGCACGATGTGGCCGAAACCGTGCAGGCGCTACGCGTCGCGCAAGCAATCGAGAAGGCACGGTGACGTGACGCAGGCGCTGCATCGGGCTCGGCGGCAATGTCGGCGATGTGCGCGCAACGCTCGACGCGGCAATCGCGCCGTTTCGCCGACGGCGCGCACGTGACGCTCACCGCGCGCTCGTCCGACTACGCAACGCCGCCCTGGGGCGTCACCGACCAGCCGCCGTTCATCAATCTGCGCGATCGCGGTCGAAACTGCCCTCTCCGCCGCGCGCGCTGCTCGACCGCGCACTGGCCGTCGAACGCACCCTCGGCCGCGACCGCACGCAAGGAGCGGCGCTGGGGCCCGCGCACCATCGACATCGACCTGCTCGCCTATGACGATGCTCGCGATCGACGAGCCGGGCTGACCCTGCCGCACCCGCGCCTGTTCGAGCGCGCCTTCGTGCTGGTGCCGCTCGCCGAGATCGTGCCGGATCGCATCATTGCAGGGCAACGCGTGGTCGATGCGGCCGCGCGGATCGACAAAACCGGCGTCGAGAAGCTGCCGTCGCGCGGTTAGGCAGGGCATCGGCCCCGGCATGGCACCTTGATTGCTTTCAAACGCAGGGGTGCTTAAGAAATCCGTCATGTCCGATCCGCAAGAGCTTGCATTCGCGAGTCGAATTTCCCGCCGCCACGCGCGAGCAATGGCTCAGGCTGGTCGACGGCGTGCTCAAGGGCGCGCCATTCGACAAGCGGCTGATCGCGAAAACCTATGACGGGCTCGCGATCCAGCCGCTTTATCCACGCGCCGCCGATGCCCGGCCGGTCGACGGCGCGGGCGCCGGGCGCGCCATGGACCGTGATGCAGCGGATCGATCATCCCGATCCCGCCGCCGCCAACGAAGAAGCGCTGCACGACCTTGAGAACGGCGCGACCGGGCTCACGATTGTCTGCAAGGGCTCGATCAACGCGAATGGCTACGGGCTCGACTCCTCGCTCGCGACGTTGGATCGCGTGCTCGACGGCATCTATCTCGATGCCGGGGTCGTCATCGACTTCAACGTCAGTGCCGAGACGCGCGACGCCGCCAAGAACCTAGCGGCGCTGGTGAAGAAGCGCGGGATCGCGCCGGAGAGTGTCGCACATGCGCGGCCGCGCTCAACCCGCTCGGTCACAACGCCGCCACCGGAAGCGCCGTGCGGCCGTGGAAGGACCTTGCGCCCTACTTCGCCGAACTCGTGAAGGAGCTCGCTGGTGACGGCTTCCGCGGCCCGTTCGCGGTGGCGGACGGTCGCGTCATCCACAACGCGGGCGGCTCCGAGGCGCAGGAGCTTGCCTTCGCGCTCGCCTGCGCGGTCACCTATTTGCGCGCAATGGAAGCCGGCGGCATGCCGCTCGATGCGGCGCGGCGCGTGATCTACTTCCGCCTCGCCGCCGATGCCGACCAGTTCCTGACCATCGCGAAATTCCGCGCTGTCCGGAAACTATGGGCGCGCGTCGAGCAGGCCTGCGGGCTTTCGCCCGTTCCCGCATATGTGTCGGCCGAGACCGCCTGGCGCATGATGACGCGGCGCGATCCATCCGTGAACATGCTGCGCGCGACGGTCGCGGTGTTCGCGGCCGGTGTCGGCGGCGCGGACGCGATCTCGGTGCTGCCGTTCACGGCGGCGCTCGGTCTGCCGAACCGGTTGGCGCGCCGGATCGCGCGCAACACACAGCTCATGCTCCTGGAGGAGTCGAACATCGCGAAGGTGAGCGATCCGACGGCAGGCTCGGGCGGGATCGAGGATTTGACGAGCCAGCTTTGCGAAGCCGCCTGGGCGCTGTTTCAGGAGATCGAAAAGGCGGGCGGTGCTGCGGAGGCGCTGGAGCAAGGCGCGATCCAGAGCAAGGTCTCGGCGACCCGCGCCGAACGCGAGAAGGCGGTCGCGCGGCGCAAGGATGCGCTCACTGGCACGAGCGAATTTCCAAATATCCACGAGGAGATGGTGCACGTTGCTTGATGTCGCGCCGCAGCCCGCGGAGAAAACCGCGGCAACGTTCGCGCCGCTGCCACGCATACGGCTCGCCGAGCCATTCGAAGCGCTACGCGATGCTGCCGACGCCGTGCTCGCCAAAACCGGCGCGCGGCCGAAAGTCTTCCTTGCCAATCTCGGCAAGCTTGCGGACTTCACCGCGCGCACGCTGTTCGCCCAGAATTTCTTCGAGGCGGGCGGGATCGAGGCCGTGACCAACGACGGGTTTGCCAGCCGTAACGACATGATCGCGGCATTCAAGGCCTCCGGCGCGAAGCTCGTGTGCCTGTGCTCGTCCGACAAGATTTATGCGACGGAAGCCGCCGACGCCGCCACGGCGCTGAAGGCCGCGGGCGCGAACCCCCTCTATCTGGCGGGGCGGCCGGGTGAGCTTGAGGCTGCACTCAAGGCGGCCGGCATCACGGGCTTTGCCTACGTCGGCTGCGACGTGGTGGCGACGCTGCGCGCCGCGCATGATAGTCTCGGATTGAAAGGCTGAATCGGCATGACGCAGATTCCGAATTTCGCCGACCTTGCGTTTGAACCGGTCGAGGGTGCGCCCGCTTCCGGCACGGCCAAGCCTTGGCTCACGCCGGAAGACATTCCGGTGAAGCCGGTCTACGGGCCGGACGACGTGAAGGGCCTCGACTTCCTCGACACCTATCCGGGCATCGCGCCCTATCTGCGCGGCCCCTACCCGACCATGTACGTCACGCAGCCATGGACCGTGCGGCAGTATGCCGGCTTCTCGACCGCGGAGGATTCCAACGCCTTCTACCGGCGCAACCTCGCGGCCGGACAAAAAGGCCTCTCGGTCGCGTTCGATCTCGCGACCCATCGCGGCTACGACAGCGACCATGTGCGCGTCTCGGGCGATGTCGGCATGGCGGGCGTGGCGATCGACTCGATCTACGACATGCGCACGCTGTTCTCCGGCATCCCGCTCGACCAGATGAGCGTGTCGATGACGATGAACGGCGCGGTGCTGCCGATCCTCGCGCTCTACATCGTGGCGGCGGAAGAACAGGGCGTGCCGCCGGAGAAGCTTTCAGGAACGATCCAGAACGACATCCTCAAAGAGTTCATGGTGCGCAACACCTACATCTATCCGCCGACGCCCTCGATGCGCATCATCTCGGACATCTTCGCCTACGCGTCGGAGCACATGCCGAAGTTCAACTCGATCTCGATCTCCGGCTATCACATGCAGGAGGCGGGCGCGACGCAGGATCTCGAGCTCGCCTACACGCTCGCCGACGGCGTCGAATACGTGCGCGCCGGGCCAGAAGGCCGGGCTCGACATCGACCGCTTCGCGCCGCGGCTCTCGTTCTTCTGGGCGATCGGCATGAACTTCTTCATGGAGGTCGCCAAGCTCCGCGCCGCGCGCTTGATCTGGGCGAAGCTGATGAAGCAGGAGGGCGCGAAGGACCCGCGCTCGCTCTCGCTGCGCACGCATTCGCAGACCTCAGGCTGGTCGCTCACCGCGCAGGACGTCTACAACAACGTGGTGCGCACCGCGATCGAGGCGATGGCGGCGACGCAGGGGCACACCCAATCGCTGCACACCAATGCGCTCGACGAGGCGCTGGCGCTGCCGTCGGATTTCTCCGCGCGCATCGCGCGCAACACGCAGCTTTTCCTGCAGCAGGAAAGCGGCACCACGCGCATCGCCGATCCGTGGGGCGGCTCGTTCTATGTCGAGCGGCTGACCGCCGACCTTGCGAAAAAGGCCTGGGGCCACATCCAGGAGGTCGAAGAGCTCGGCGGCATGGCGAAGGCGATCGAGGCCGGCATTCCCGAAGCTGCGCATCGAGGAAGCCGCCGCCAAGGCGCAGGCGCGCATCGACTTGCGGCACTCAGTCGGTCATCGGCGTGAACAAGTATCAAGCCGACCGACGAGAAGCCGATCGACGTGCTGAAGGTCGACAATTCGGCGGTGCGCAAGCTGCAGCTCGACAAGCTCGCGCGGTTGAAGGCGGAGCGCGACCCGAAGGCGGTCGAGGAAGCGCTGGCCGCGCTCACGCGCGCGGCCGATCGCGGCAACGGCAATCTGCTCGCGCTCGCGGTCGATGCGGCGCGCGCCAAGGCGACCGTCGGCGAAATCTCGACGGCGCTGGAGCAGGTTTACGGACGCCACCGCGCCGAGATCAAGGCGCTGTCGGGCGTCTACAAGCGGGAGGTCGGCATGACCGAGGCGGTCGGGCGCATGCTCAAGCTCGTCACGCAGTTCGAGCAGTGACGAAGGCCGCCGCCCGCGCATCCTCGTCGCCAAGATCGGGCAGGACGGCCACGACCGCGGCCAGAAGGTGATCGCGTCGGCCTTCGCGGACCTCGGCTTCGACGTCGACATCGGCCCGCTGTTTGCGACGCCGGCCGAAGCCGCGCGGCAGGCGGTCGAGAACGACGTGCACGTCATCGGCGTGTCGTCGCTCGCCGCCGGGCACCTGACGCTGGTGCCCGAAGTGAAAGCCGAGCTCGCGAAGCAGGGCCGCGAGGACATCATGATCGTGGTCGGCGGCGTCGTGCCGCCGCAGGACTACGATGCGTCTGAGAAAGGCGGGGGCCGAGGCGATCTTCCCGCCCGGCACCGTGATCGCGGAGGCCGCCGAGGAGCTGGTGCAGTCGCTCAACCGGCGGCTCGGGCACACCAAGGAAGCGGCGGAATAAGCCATACCCTTCGCAAGTTCATTGTCGCTATGTTTGACCCATAGCGTGTTCTCGTCTTGGGCTCAGGGGCGACTGTCATGAAGCGCATCGCGACGCTGCTGGCACTTGGCATCGCCACGCTCCTCACCGGTTGCTTTGAATCCGACAGGCCGATGTTTTCGCCCGAGAGCGCAGTGCGGCCGCTTGAAGCGGGGCGCTACGCGCTGTTCGAGCCCGGCGATGACAAGCCGTCCGAGTTCATGGCGCTGCGGCTGCGTGGCAATGTCTACGACTTCATCAACGAGAAGGGTGCGGTCAATCCGGTCACCTTCCACCCCATCGCCGGCGGACTGCATATCGCGCAGGTTGGTGAGGTTCCGCAGCGCGCGACCGAGAAGAAGGGATACGGCTACGCGGTGTTCAAGATCAGCGGCCCCGAGGCGCTGGTCTATGTGCTGGACTGCGACCAGCAGGACAAGGGGGCGATCACCGCGCTCGGCGTGGAAATCCGCGATCAGTACGAATGCTTCATCGACAAGGTCGCTGACCCGGCGGGGCTGCTCGCCGGGCTCAAGCGCAGCGACCGGCCCTCAAAAATGGTGCGCGAGTAAACAAGGCGACCCGTCATGGCAGGGCTTGTCCCGGCCAGCCACGACTTGGATCGCCGCACTGGAAGACGTCTGTCTCAGTTCAGCCGCCCCTCGACCACCGGCTTCTTCTCCGCGTCGAGCAACGCGCGCACGCGGCGCATCACATGATCGGCGACGATGGCGTGGCCTTCGGCGGTCGGGTGAAACGCGCCGGAGGTGAGCGCCGCGTAGGCGGGCTGAAGAATGTCGAACGGCGAGATACCTTCGAGGTGCGTGTTCGCGGCGAGGAACGCATCGTTCGGATTGTGGATCAGCCGCCATTGATGCGCATAGGGTAGCGTGCCGGCCGGTGAATACGGCTCCCATTCGTCGGTCGTGTGCGAGCGGCGCGGCATCTTCATCGATGCCTGGTCGAGCAGCGCGCGGGTCGGATCGCGCGCGCAGATTCCACGCTTGGAGAAATCCGCCACATGATCGGTGATGAACTGGAAACCGGTGCCGGACCCAGTCGCGAGACCGGCCGGGCAGTCGCGCCGGTTCCTGGTCGACGCCATGCATTCCAGCCGCTTCTGCAATTCGGCCGCCGTGCTCGCCGCGTCGGCAAGCCGCGCCTTGTTCACCTTGAGCGAAGGGTGAACGTCCATCCCGAGCGTCGGCATCGCGCCGCAGTAGCCGCCCACTTCGTCGAACTGGATCGGCTCGTAGGCATTCTGCAGCACGCGCGCGGGCTCGACGCCGAACCCGTCCACCAGCGCGTCGCGCACAGCCTTGATGCGCTTGTCGAGCACACCGAGATAGGCGCGCGCCACGTCGGGGCCGAAGCGCAGTTCTCCGCCCTGGAGCGCCGCGATCGGCGCGAGATCGCTCGCGTTTTCGATGCTGGCATAAAGGGCGAGCGCACCGAAGCCGATGTCGTTGCCCCCGATCGAGAGCAGCACAAGGTCGATCGGACGCTTGCGGTTGGCCTGCGGGCACCATTGCTTCGAGACCGTCTCGGCCGAAATGCCCGTGCTGCCGTATTTGTAGACCGGCAACGTATAGCTTGCGCTTTGGGTGCGACCCTTCGCGCCGCCACGGCAGATCAGGTCGGCGAGCTGGTCGAGCTGCGGCGGCACCTTGGCGCCGCCCTTTTCCTTGGTGCGCTCGCGCGCCTCGTGATCCATGAACAGGCCGGTCACATCTGCGCCAGAGCACGCGATGCTCACCAGCGTCACCGCGCGATGGCGATTTTCCAGCGTCATGTCGATGCCGACACGAAACGGATAGCCGTATTGCGAACGGTGGCAATCCGCCGACAGCCATTGCGCCCGGCTCTTGTCGAACGCCGTCTGGAATTCTGCCGAATTAGGACGATAGATGAGCCCCTTCGCCTCGTCCTCCATCTTGCGGCGCGGCAGGCTTTTCACGTCGAAGCCGCCATCCACCGAAGCAAGTCCGAAGCTGTTCGCCTTGTAGGCCTTGGGCCTGTCGAGCCCGCGCGAAGCAAGTTGATCGCGACTGTTGGCGATGATCGGGTCGTAGACCATCTCGCGCGAGGGGCTGAACGTGACCGGCCGGTCGGGATTGCTCTCGCCTGACATGAAGGAGTCGCCGATGGCGACCACGAGCAGGTCTTCTACCGCCACGGTTTCGGTCAGGTCGCGGCCGTCGGGCATCGTCACCTTGACGGTGCCGCCGGAGACCTTGCCGTCCTGCGAATAGGGCACGCGCTTGATCGTGAACCGGATCTTGCACGCCTGCTTGACGGTCTCGCCTTTGCCGGCGCCCGCGCGCGGCAAGAAGGTGAAGGTGCATTCGCCGGTGCCCGCTTCGGCGAGCCGCTCCGGCGACAACGTGACATCGACCGTGTGCGCGTCGGGCAGCACGTAGTCTTCTTTCGCGGTGCCCCACGAATACTGCCGGTCGCAGGCGGTCATGTAATGGAACGGGCGGGAATCGCGATCGTAGCAGGTCTGTTCCAGCGTCTGCGACGCCCAGCCAAGGCGCGAGCGCTCATAGCCCGCCTTCTTGGTGTCGTAGCAGCGACCCGGGCTCGATTTGTCGGCGCAATCCGGATCGTTCAGCTTTCGCTCGGTGCGCCACACGATATTGGCCGGCAACGGCGAATCCGCCTTTCCGCGGACTGCCTCATAGGCCTTTTCGTGCAGCGTGAAGGCCGCCTGCTTCTTGAAGAAGCGGAACGGACTTTGCACCTCCCACACGATGTCAGCAGCGCTTGCGGCGCCAACCTGAAGAATCGTGGTGAGGGAAATGGAGACGAGCCAAGTGGACGCCGCGAGCCGACGCATGAAATTCTCCCGCACCTTCCACCCGGTAAGATGATAGCCGATTTCGCGGGAGCGTGGGGATGAAAATTTCGGCGTTCCGCTGGACTCGTTAACTCCAGCGTCAGGCAAGCTCCGCAGCCTAAAGCCTTCGAAATACTCGCAATCGCGCCAATTCAGTGAATTGCTGCCTGTGCCTGCGCGCTGTTGCCGACGCCCCGCCGACCTGGCGGCGCAAGATTGACGGCCGCGATCGTCACGCTGCACACCAAGCCGCCAGGGCGGAACTCGGTGGTGATGTCCCCGTCGAGGGACGCGCCGATCCGTTCGAACACGACCTGTCCGAACCCCTTGTGCGTTGGCTCCGCGACCGGCGGGCCACCCTGCTCGCGCCATTCCAGCCGGACGCCCTTCGCGAAATCGCCGGTCCAGCCGATCGTCACCGAGCCGGACGAGTTCGACAGCGCGCCATGCTTGGTGGCGTTGGTGGCAAGCTCGTGCAGCACGAGTCCGAGCGATTGCATGGTCGGCGGCGTGAGCAGCACCTCCGGTCCTTCAACCAGGATCCGGCTCGCGTCGATCCCGCCGAATGGCGCAAGCTGAACGCGCAGCAGTTCTTCGAGCGCCGCGGCTTGCCAGTCGTGCTGCACCAGCAGGTCGTGGCTGTAGGCGAGCGCCTGGACGCAGCCGCGAAAGCGCGCTTCGAATTCGTCGATGTCGTCCGAACGGCGCGCGATCATGCGGGCAAGGCCCTGCACCACGGCCAGCAGGTTCTTCGTGCGATGCGAGAGCTCGCGCAGTGTGAAACCGAGATGTTCCTTGTATTCACGGTCCTCCGTCATGTCGCGGTGGACCGCCGCGACGCCCGAGACGCGTCCCTCCGCATCGAAGATCGGCGCAGCGCTGATGCCGACCGGGATCAGGCGGCCATCCTTGTGACGGCGCACGGTTTCAAGCACGACCGGCGCTCCGCCCGTGGTGCTGCGATAAAGCCCGAGTTGCTCGTCCTGCCGGTCCTCTGGCGCCAGAACCGTGATCGATCGCCCGATTATCTCCGAGGCGGGATAGCCGTAGAGCCGCTCAGCGCCCGGATTCCAGGTGCGGACGATGCGGTTGGGATCGATCGAGAAGATCGCATCGTTGGACGAGAGCACCGTGGAGGCATGCAGCGCGTTCGCCTCCTCGCCCCGCTTGCGCTCGCTGATGTCGACCACCAACCCGATCGAGCGCGCCGGCCGCCGGCCCGCGGGCCCGTCGGAGAAGAAGGTCTTGCCGCGCAGGAGAATCCAGCCGGTCGTGCCGTCGAAGCGGGTAATGCGATGCTCGTCATCGTAGTCGCCGCCACTTTCGGGCGACAGCGAGGCCTGCAGCTTCTCGCGGAAGCGCGTGCGCATATCGTCGGGAATGATGCGCTCCAGCAGATCGGAATCGTTGCTGATGTCGAGGTCCGGCGGCATACGCAGAATCGCGCGCAGTTCCGGGGACCAGTACCGGCGCCGCCCGACCCAATCGATCTCGTACATGCCGAGCCCGGTGGCCCGCCGAACCAGCCGCAGCCGTTCCTCGGACTCACGCAGCGCTTCCTGGGTTTCTTCGTCGGAGCGCGCGACCGTGCCTCGCCGGCCGAAGCTGGAAATCCAGCCTGGCAGGCGGGTGAAAAACCCCGAAAAAAGGTTGGCGCGAGAATTCATCGTCCAATCAGTTTTCGATTGCCGCGGAGCCGGAAAGGTTCCCTCCCCGCGTGCGGCTGATAGATTGATCGCCCACGACTCGCAGATTGACAATGCCCGTTTCCCCCGATGTCCCGGCCTTGGCCCGCAAGCTGCGCGGCGGTGATCGCGCGAGCCTCGCGCGCGCGATCACGCTGGTGGAGAGCAAGCGGCCGATCATCAGCAGGCCGCGCACCTTCTGGTGCAGGATCTGCTCGGCGAAACCGGCAAGGCGGTCCGCGTCGGCATTACCGGCTCGCCCGGCGTCGGCAAATCGACCACCATCGACGCCCTCGGAACCTATCTCACCGGCGAAAGGCCATAAAGTTGCGGTGCTGGCAGTCGACCCCTCCTCCACCCGCACCGGCGGCTCCATTCTCGGCGACAAGACCCGCATGGCGCGGCTTTCCAACGACGCGAATGCCTTCATCCGCCCCTCGCCCTCGGCCGGCACGCTCGGCGGCGTCGCGGCGAAGACGCGCGAGACCATGCTGATCTGCGAGGCCGCCGGCTTCGACGTGATCCTGGTCGAGACCGTTGGCGTCGGGCAATCCGAGACGGCGGTCTCGGACATGACCGACTTCTTCCTCGTGCTGATGCTGCCCGGCGCTGGCGACGAGTTGCAGGGCATCAAGAAGGGCGTGGTCGAGATCGCCGACATGATCGCCGTCAACAAGGCGGACGGCGACAACATCACAGCGGGCCAAGACTCGCAGCGGGCGAATACCGCGCGGCGCTGCACATCCTTACCCCCCGTTCGCCGACATGGGCGCCGCCGGTCGTCGACCTATTCGGCGTTGACCGAGGACGGTATCGGCGGGCTGTGGGAAAAGGTCGAAGCGCACCGCCAGCAGCTCACCGCGGCCGGCGAATTCGCCGCGCGGCGACGCGAGCAGCAGGTGAAATGGATGTGGGCCATGCTGGAGGACCGCTTTCACCTGCGGCTGAAGACCGACGCCAAGCTCAGGGCGCGGCTGCCGGCGATCGAGAAAGCGGTCGCCGACGGCACGCTCGCGCCGGCACTCGCCGTCGACGAAATCGCGGCGGCGCTGGGGGTATAGCCGCATGGCCGTCGGCGGACCACGCAAGGTCATCTACGCCGCGCTCGCCGGAAATCTGGCGATTGCGCTGACGAAATTCGTGGCCGCATGGTGGACCGGCTCGTCCGCGATGCTGAGCGAGGGTGTCCATTCCGTCGTCGATACGGCGAACCAGATCCTGCTGCTCTACGGCATCCGCCGCTCCACCAAGCCGCGCGACGACGACCATCCGCTCGGCTACGGGCGCGAGCTTTATTTCTGGAGCTTCATTGTCGCGGTGCTGATCTTTTCGCTCGGCGCCGGCGTCTCGATCTTCGAGGGGATCTCCCACATCCGCCAGCCGGTGGAGATCAGCGATCCCATGGTGAACTACGTCGTGCTCGGCATTTCGTTCGTGTTCGAGGGCACGACGCTGCTGATCGCGCTGAAGGAATTCAACAAGACGCGCGGCGGGCTGGGGTACATCGAGGCCGTCGAGGAGAGCAAGGACCCGCCCTCCTTCCTCGTGCTGTTCGAGGACTTCGGCGGCGCTGATCGGCATCCTGATCGCGCTCGCCGGCACGGTTTCGGCGCAGGTCTTCGCTATGCCGGTGCTCGACGGCGCCGCCTCGATCGGGATCGGCCTCGTGCTCGCCGTCACCGCGACGTTCCTCGCGCGCGAGAGCAAGGGGCTGCTGATCGGTGAAGGCGCACGCCCGCGCACCATGCGTTCGATCCGCCAGATCGCCGCCGAGCAACCGGGCGTCGAGCGCGTCAACGATCTCATCACGGTGCATCTTGCGCCGCAGCAGGTCGTCGCCGCGCTCAGCCTCGAATTCAAGGACGAGCTGACCACGCCGGAGATCGAGAACGCAGTCGCGGCGATCGAGCGCCGCATCTGCAGCCAGAACCCCGAGGTCTACACGATCTTCATCAAGCCGCAGACGAGCGCGACGCGCGATCAGCGCCGCTCCGCCCGGGTGGCCGCAGGCTCATGACCACGGTTCTCATCACCGGCTTCGGGCGCTTTCCGGGCGCGCCGTTCAATCCGAGCGGCCCGCTCGCGCGGGCACTCGCCAAACGGCGGCGGCCGGCGTTCGCCGATCTGCACGCGCGCCGTGCATATTTTCGAGACCAGCTATGCGGCGGTCGATCGCGACCTGCCGAAGCTGCTCGCGAAACACAAGCCGGACATCGTACTGATGTTCGGGCTCGCGGCGCGCACGCCGATCGTGCGCATCGAGACGCGCAGCGCGCAATGCGCGCTCGATCGCTCTTCCCCGACGTGACCGGCCATCGGCCAGACGCGCGCGCCATCGCACCAGCGCAAGCCCCGCTGCGCGGCCCTGCGCCGTTTGCCCGCCTGCTCGGCGCGGCCGCGCGCCAGCGGCGTACGCGCGCGGCTTTCGCGCGACGCGGGGCGTTACCTTTGCAATTACGTCTATTGGCGCGGGCTGGAGGCGTCCCGATCCGGCACGCCGCTTGTCCAGTTCATCCACATCCCGCCGGTTCGGCGAACGCCGCGGCCCCCGCTGAAGAAGCGCACCGTCTCGCAGGCGGCGCTGGTGCGCGCCGGCGAGGCCATTCTGCTCGCACTCTGGCGGCGCATCGCGATTAACCGTGATCCGCTGTCCCGGCCCGGCACAGCGCGACAGGCGCGCTTCTTGAAACGCCACGTTCCTCTTTGGAGGAGCGCCATGACTTTCGACCGCCGTCATTTTCTCGGAGCCACCGCCGCAGCCGGCGCATGGAGCAGCGGCCGAAGCCGTCGCGGCACGCCGACGACAGGCACCGTCCCGGTCTCGGGGCTCGGCGTCGAAGCCTTTCATCTCGGCGTGCGCATCAATGGCCCCGAGGACCAGACCGAGGCACTGCAACGCGCGATCGACCGCACCGCAGGCGCGCGGTTGCCGCTGATCCTCGCGCCCGGCGTCTATCGCGCGCGAAACCTCAACGCTGCCGACCGGCGCGCGCCTCGTCGGCGTGCCCGGCGCAACGCGCATCGTCGCGACCGACAACGCGCCGCTCGATGACGGCGCGCGGCGCGGATTACATCCTGCTCTCCGGCATCATTTTCGACGGCGACGGCCAGTGCGCTGCCCGACAACGCTGCGCTGGTCCAGCTCGCGGCCGGCGCGCGGCCTCGCGATCCGCGACTGCGAAGTCATCGGCGCGGGCCGCAACGGCATCATGCTCGAGGGCGATCGAGGGCGAGATCACCGGCACGACCATCACCGGCGCGCTCGGCGCCGCCATCTCACGCGCTCGACTCGCGCGGCCTGATGATCGCGCGCAACACCATCCGCGACGCCGCGAACAACGGCATTCAGGTCTGGCGCTCGACAGGCCGGCGACGACGGCACGCAGGTGATCGACAACCGCATCGAGGACATCGCGGCGCAGGCCGGCGGCTCGGGGCAGAACGGCAACGCCATCAACGTGTTCCGCGCCCACAATGTGACGGTGCGGGGAAACCGCATCCGCAACGCCGCGTTCTCGGCGGTGCGCGGCAATGCCGCCTCCAACATCCAGATCACCAACAACATCTGCACGGCGGCTTGGCGAGGTCGCGATCTATGCGGAGTTCGGCTTCGAGGGCGCGGTGATCGCCAACAACACCATCGACGGCGCCGCCATCGGCGTCGCGGTGACGAACTTCAAGCAAGGCGGCCGTCTCGCCGTCGTGCAGGGCAACCTCATCCGCAATCTCACGGCGCAGCGCCCGGCCGGCACCGATCCGAACGACGGCGACGGCATCGGCATCGGCGTCGAGGCCGACACGGCCGTCACCGGCAACGTCATCGAGAACGCACCGATCGCCGGCATCTCGCTCGGCTGGGGCCAGTATCTGCGCGACGTCAGCGTGACCGGCAATGTGGTGCGCAGTGCGGGGGTCGGCATCGCGGTCTCGGTCACGCCGGGCGCGGGCTCGGCGGTGATCGCCGACAACCTGATCTCGGGCGTCAAGACCGGCGCGATTGTCGGCATGGACCAGCACGCGGCCGATGACCGGCGACCTGACGCGCGAGGGCGCAACGCGATACGCGCAGCTCTCGATCAACGGCAACCGGGTGCGCTAGCGCCCCACGCGATGCGCCGATAAGATTCGTGCGCATGACAACCTCGAAAGAGACGCACTGGCGGCGCTGTGGCGCCTCGCCGGACAGGACGCCGCGGCGCTCGACGCCGTCACGCTGACCGGCGCAGAGCCAGCGCTCCCCTCATCGTTCGCAGTCGGAACCGCCGCGCAGACAAGTATCGCGGCCTCGGCGCTCGCCGCCGCCGAGCTGTGGCGGCTGCGCGGCGGGCGCAAGCAGCACGTCAACGTCGCGATGCGCGATGCCGCGATCGAGTTTCGCAGCGAGCGCTATCTGCGCATCGACGGCAAGCTCGCCACCCGAACTGTGGGACAAGATCGCGGGCCTTTATCGCTGCGGCGACGGACGCTGGGTGCGGCTGCACACGAATTTTCCGCATCATCGCGACGGTGTACTGAAGCTGCTCGGCTGCGAGCACGATCGCGCGAGTCGGTGCAGCGCGCGCTCGACGCTGGGACGGCGAAAAATTCGAGACCGCTGCCGCCGAGGCCGGGCTGGTCGTCACCATGACGCGCTCGTTCGCCGAGTGGGACGCGCATCCGCAGGGACGCGCGGTCGCCGCCCTCCCAGTCTTCACGATCGAACAGATCGGCGACGCGCCGCCGCAACCGTTGCCGCCGGGCAAGCGTCCGCTCTCCGGCGTGCGCGTGCTCGACCTCACGCGCGTGATCGCGGGTCCGGTGTGCGGGCGCACGCTCGCCGCACATGGCGCCGACGTGATGCTGGTCACGGCGCGCGCACCTGCCGCAGATGGTGCCGCTGGTGATGGACAATGGGCGCGGCAAGCTCTCGGCTTCCATCGATCTGCGGCAGCCGAGCGGGCGCGAAACGCTTGGCGAGGCTCGCGCGCGAGCGCCGATATTTTCGTGCAGGGCTACCGGCCCGGCGCGGTGCGCGGGAATGGCTTCGGGCCAGAGGACGCTGGCGCGGCTGCGGCCCGGCATCGTCTATGTGTCGCTCTGCGCCTACGGCCACGAGGGGCCGTGGGCGAACCGGCGCGGATTCGACTCGCTGGTGCAGAACGCGAACGGCATGAACGACGCGGAGGCGGCAGCCGCCGGCGCCGCGCAGCCCAAGCCCCTGCCCTGCCAGGCGCTCGATCATGGCGCGGGTTACCTGATGGCGTTCGGCGCGATGACGGCGCTCGCACGCCGCGGCGACGCAGGGCGGAAGCTGGCATGTGCGCGTGTCGCTGGCGCAGACCGGCCACTGGATACGCGGGCTTGGACGCATCGACGGGCTCGGCGCGCCCGATCCCGGATTCGACGACGTGCGCGACCGGTTGGAGGAAACCGACTCCGGATTCGGCCGTCTCACCACGGTGCGCCACGCCGCCGTGATGCCGGACACGCCGCCACACTGGGCGCGGCCCTCGGTGCCGCTCGGGACACATGAGGCGGAGTGGCCGAACTAGCCCTCGCCGCTCATGCCCGCGAAAGCGGGCATCCAGTCTTTCTTCGCTTGGCCCTGGGTCCCCGCTTTGGCGGGGACGAGCGGACTCGAATTTGTGGCCAGCACTTCCGCCGCCCGCAGCCCGCCGACCTCGATGCCGTTCCAGTTCCGCATCGTCGGCCGCACGAAGTGTGCCAGCGCGCTGCGCTCCTCGTCCGACAGCGGGAGAAACCGCGCGATCATGCTCGCCATCGCGACTTCGGCCGCGCGCGTGCCGCCATCGTCGC
The DNA here is from genome assembly GCA_963757565.1 of uncultured Alphaproteobacteria bacterium. GTDB lineage: Bacteria > Pseudomonadota > Alphaproteobacteria > Rhizobiales > Xanthobacteraceae > PALSA-894. Next base: position 1,041,597 of record CAVWSB010000011.1, on the reverse strand, counting down.
ATTTGAGCGCGATGCCGATGCCCTGCTCGGGCAGCGCGCCGCAGAACACGCCCTCGGCGCCGGTCTTCACCAATACGCGGGCGCCGAACAGCTTCATGATCTCGGTGCAGAAGCGGCCGGTGCCGGCGACGTAAGTAAGGCTGCGCCGCGCAGGCTGCGCGCAGCCGCGACGCCGCCTTCTTTCGCTCCGTGCCGAGCCCCTGCCCGGTGCCGAACCGCGCGAACGCGTGCGCGAGCGACGTCAGCGGCACCGCCCAGGTCGGGATCGAGCAGCCATCGATGCCGTACGCATCGTCCGAGAGTGCAAATTGCGTCAGATCCTCGAGCGCCGCGCGCACCTCGTGCTGCACCGGATGCCCGATGCCGACATAGCCGCGATGGTCGAGACCTTGCGCGCACGCCACGCAGAGGAAGCCGGAGTGCTTGCCGGAACAGTTGTTGTTCAGCGCCGTTCGGCATTCCGCCCGCGCGTGCAAGCGCCTCGGTCGAGCCACGATGACTTGGCCATTGCGTGCCGCATTCGAGCGCCTCAACATCGAGACCGGCCGCGCGCGAGCATCCGGCTACGCGACCGCGACATGCGCGGGCTCGCCGCCATGAGACGCACAGGCGAGCGCCAGTTCCTGGTCCCCGAAACCGTATTTGTCCGCCGCCCCGCTCTCGATCAGCGGCAGCGCCTGGATCGCCTTCACGGCCGAACGCGGGATACACCGGCCGCATTACATCGCCGATGCGCGAGCACGCTTGCGCCGTCGGCATCCACCACCGCGACCGCGCCGCGATGGCGGCTCTCGGTGAGCGCGCCGCGCGTGACCTCGACCAGAACCGGATTACTCATTTGTCATGTTGCCGCATGTCCGCCGGCCCGCACTTGCCACAGTTCAGGCCGAAACCATTTATACTCGCACTATCATGGATCGACCCGAAGCGCTCGCGCCGCAAACTCATCGTGTTCACAATCCTCGCATTGTTTCTGCTCCCGGTCGCCGCGCGCGCGGCGCTGTTCGCCTATGCGCGCGGGCCGATCTCGTGGCGCGACGCGGACTGGTCGAGCACCGGGGCGCTGCCGCCCGCGTCTGATTACAAGCCGGCGCGCGTGCTGGTCATGTCCGGCCAGACCGGCGGCTGGAAGGGCGCGGTCGCGGTGCATAGCTGGGTCGTGTTCAAGCGCGAGAACGCGCGCAACTGGACCCGTTACGACGTGGTCGGCTGGGGCAACCCGGTGCGCACCAATGGCTGGGCGCCGGACGGGCGCTGGTACGGCAACAGCCCGACGGTGCTCGCCGATGTCAACGGGGACGCGGCGGCGGCGCTGATCCCGCGCATCGAGCAGGCGGTGAAGGCGTACCAATACGCCAGCTGCCGGCGACTACCGGCTCTGGCCTGGCCCGAACAGCAACACGTTCGTCGCGACCGTGCTGCGCGCGGTGCCGGAACTTGGCGTCACCATGCCGCCGAACGCGGTCGGCCGCGACTATCGGCCACTGTCCTATGTCGGCCTGACCGACAGCGGCACCGGCATCGAGGCGAGCCTCTGGGGCCTGCTCGGCGTCAAGCTCGGCTGGGTCGAGGGCGTCGAGGTGAATTTGCTCGGGCTGGTCGCCGGGCTCGATCTGCGCCATCCGGCGCTGAAGCTGCCGGGCTTCGGCCGCATCGGCTTTAAGTCGACGGCGGTCGCGACGGCGGCGACGTACGCCGAACTCACGCGTCATCCCTCGAGCGCAAGTGGTGCCGATCCATGCTGCGCCGCGGCGTGACGGTGGATGGACGCGGCTCGCGCCTGCGGCATGCCAGGATTCGCGCGTCATGAAAGACACGTGGCCGCTGCTCGACAAAATTCCGTTTCCGGCGATCGCGCGCGGAACGCTGCACACCCTGCAGGTCAATGTCGGCTATCGCTGCAACCAGTCCTGCGTGCATTGCCACGTCAATGCCGGGACCGAACCGCACCGAGGAGATGGACGCGGCAACCGCCGATCTGGTGCTCGAATTTCTCGAACGACGCCGCATCGCGACGCTCGACATCACCGGCGGCGCGCCGGAGCTGAACGCGCACTTCCGCCGCATGGTCACCGCCGCGCGCGACATGGGCGTGAAGGTGATGGACCGCTGCAACCTCACGATCCTGGAGCAGCCCGGGCAGGACGACCTCGCCGAGTTCCTCGCCGACAACCAGGTCGAGATCGTCGCCTCGATGCCGTGCTACCTGCAGGACAATGTCGACAAGCAGCGCGGCAAGGGCGTCTATGACGGCTCGATCCGCGGGCTGCAACGCCTCAACGCGCTCGGCTACGGGCGCGAGGGCTCGGGACTGACGCTCAACCTCGTCTACAATCCGCTCGGACCCTCGCTGCCGCCGCCGCAGGCCGAGCTTGAGGCCGACTACAAGCGAATGCTGAGCGAGCGCTTCGGCATCGTGTTCAACAGCCTGTTCACGCTCGCCAACATGCCGATCCAGCGCTTCGGCGCGATCCTGCTTTCGCAGGGCCAGTTCGACGGCTATCATCGAGACGCTCACGCACGCGCATCGCGACGAGAATCTCGACGGCGTGATGTGCCGCAGCCTGCTCTCGGTCGACTATCGCGGCTACGTCTACGACTGCGACTTCAATCAGATGCTCGACCTGCCGCTCACCGCATGACGGTCGCGAACGCGCTGCACCTCTCCGATCTGCTCGATGAGGACATCGCCGGCAACCCGATCCGCGTCGCCGGCCACTGCTTCGGCTGCACCGCCGGCCAGGGCTCGAGCTGCGGCGGCGCGCTCAAGGAGGCGGCGGAGTGACGCGCGCATGCCGGCCGCATGTGCCCGGCCGATCTATCCGTTATTCGCCTGCCGCGCTGAACCGCGCGCCCGATGTCTCGGCCGATATGCTCTATGTCGTCGGCGGGCTTTACGGCAATCTCGAAGCGTTGAAGACGATCGAGCGGCTCGCCTGCCGCGAACGCGGACCCGTCACGATCGTGTTCAACGGCGATTTCCACTGGTTCGATGCCGCAGCCGGACTGGTTCGCCGCAATCGAGAAGGGCGTGTCGCGCCACCTCGCGATGCGCGGCAATGTCGAGACCGAGATCGCTCGCGCGGGCGACATCGGCGCAGGCTGCGGCTGCGCCTATCCGGAAAACGTGGACGACGGCATCGTCACGCGGTCGAACGAGATCCTGACCGATTTGCGTACGGTAGCGCGTGGCAACGTGGCGGCGCGCCTCGCCGCGCTGCCGATGCACCTCGTCGCGTCCGTCGGCGCCGCGCGCGTCGGCATCGTGCACGGCGATGCGGAGGCGCTCGCCGGCTGGCGCTTCGCCCATGATGCGCTCGACGATCCGGCGAATGCCGCGTGGCTTGCTGATGTGACACGGCTCGCCGGTGTCGACGTCTTTGCGTCGACCCATACCTGCCTCGCGGCGCTCCGCGAATTCGATCTGCCGGGCCGGCGCCTCACCGTCATCAACAACGGCGCGGCCGGCATGGCGAATTTTTCCGGCACGACGTTCGGCGTGATCTCGCGCATCGCGACGCGCCCCTCACCGCACGCTTCGCTCTATGGCACCGCCCGAAACGGTATATTCATCGACGCGCTGGCGGTCGAATTCGATCTTCCGGCTTTCCTCAAGCGTTTCGATGCCCGATGGCCGCAAGGCTCAGCGGCACATACCTCCTATCGTCAGCGCATCGTCGGTGGCCCGGCACACGCGCTTGCGCAGGCCGGCGGCAGCGGCGCACGCGCGGCCTATCATCCCAAGGCGGTCGCGTAACGGCCTCGAAGGATGGCAGCTCGCGCTACGCTCTCCATCATCATCCCGGTTCTCAACGAGGCCGCGAGCATCGTGGCGGCGCTCGGCGCGCTCGAGCCGCTGCGCGCGCGCGGCGCCGAGATCGTGGTGGTGGACGGCGGCAGCGCAGACGACACTGCCGCGCTCGCCGCACCGTTTGCGGATCGCATCATGACCAGCGCGCGCGGGCGCGCGCTCGCAGATGAATGCAGGCGCGGCGATCGCGCAGCGGCGATGTGCTGGTGTTCCTGCATGCCGACACGCGGCTACCACCCGACGCGGATCGCTATCGTCATCGACGGCCTTGCGCAACTTCGCGGCGCGCCTGGGGCCGTTTCGACGTCTCGATCGCGGGGCATCACCCGCTTCTGCCCGTCGTCGCGGCGTTCATGAACGCACGCTCGCGCCTCACCGGCATCGCAACCGGCGATCAGGCGATGTTCGCCACGCGTGCAGCGTTCGCGGCAGCCGGCGGCTTTCCCGACATCGCGCTGATGGAAGACATCACGCTGGCGCACCGCCTCAAGCGCATCTCGCCGCCGCTCTGCCTGCGTGAACGCGTCACGACATCCGGTCGCCGCTGGGAAGAGCGCGGCGTGCTGCGCACGATCGTCCTGATGTGGCGGCTGCGGTTGATGTATTTTTTTGGAGTCGCGCCGGAAAAGTTGGCAAAAAGATATCGCTGACTGTCATCCCGGCCGAGCGCAGCGAGAGCCGGGATCCATCTTTCTATAAGCAGCGCTCAGTGCCGCATGGGTCCCGGCTCGCGCCCGCTTCGCGGACTTGGCCGGGATGACAGTGGAGTTACACCCGCCCCTCCAGCGCGCGCATGAAGATGGTGCGCGCCGCCCGCTTATCGAGCTTCACCGGATTGCCGCCCGCGGTTGGATCCTCCGGCGCCATCTTGACGATCTGATCGACCTTGGCGTCATCCACCTTCAGCCCGACCAGCGTGTGCGGAATGCCGGTCTGCTCGCGCAGCTCCAGCACGAAGTCCATGAAGGCGCGGAAGCTCGGCCGCAGCCCGATATAGGCTGCGAGCCGCTTCACCTTGTCCTCGATGGCCTTGCGGTTGAACGCCAGCACATACGGCACGAACACCGCGTTGGTGAGGCCGTGATGCGTGTTGTAGAGCGCGCCGACCGGATGCGAGAGCGCATGGATCGCACCGAGCCCCTTCTGGAACGCGGTCGCGCCCGCGGCGGCCGCCGCCATCATGTGGGCGCGCGCTTCGATGTTCGTGCCGTCCTTGTAGGCCGTGACGAGATGCTCCTTCACCAGCCGCACACCCTCGACCGCGATGCCGTCTGCGAGCGCGTGATAGCTCGGCACGCACAGCGCTTCGAGCGCGTGACTGAACGCGTCCATGCCGGTCCCGGCGGTGATGACCGGCGGCATGCCGACGGTGAGCTCAGGATCGCAGATCGTGACGGTCGGCAGCATTTTCGGATGAAAGATGATCTTCTTGGTGTGGGTCTTCTCGTTGGTGACCACCGCCGCGCGGCCGACCTCCGAACCGGTGCCGGCCGTGGTCGGCAGCGCGACGATCGGCGCGATCGCGCTCGCATCCGCGCGCGTCCACCAGTCGCCGACATCTTCGAGGTCGAACACCGAGATGGTCTGGCCGTGCATCAGCGCGATCAGTTTGCCGGCATCGAGCGCCGAGCCGCCGCCGAACGCCACCACGCCGTCGTGACGGCCGGCCTTGTAGGCTGCGACGCCGGCCGCGACGTTCGAACTCGACCGGATTGGGCTGCACGTCGGAGAAAAGCTTTCCTTCGACGCCCGCATCCGCCATCACCTTCATGGCGGATGCCGTCATCGGCATTTTCGCCACCACGGGATCGGTGACGAACAGCGGATTTTGCATCTTCGCCGCTTTGACGGCCTCGCCCAGTTCGCTTACGCGCCCGGCGCCGAAGCGCACCGTAGTCGGATAATTCCAGTTGCCGCGCAGGTTCATCGTTGGATCCTCTCGACTTGTCATCCCGGAAGACGCGAAGCGGCTATCCGGGTTCATTCTTCGGTTCGCGCAGCTGATCGATGGATCCCGGCTCGCGCTTCGCTCGGCCGGGATGACAGCTAGACCTGCCGCAAATGATAGCTCTTCGGCCGCGTCAGCGACTCGTAGCCGAACTCGGCTCAACGTCGCGCCGCGGCCGGTGTCCTTCACGCCGGTCCAGGCAAGTCCCGGATCGAGATAGTCGCAGCGGTTCATGTACACGGTGCCGGTCTCGATCTCGCGCCCGATGCGCTCGGCGGCATCCATGTCGCGGGTCCAGATCGAGGCGGTCAGGCCATAGGGCGAGTCGTTCATCAGGCGGATCGCCTCGGCGTCGTCCTTCACCTTCATGATGCCGGCGACGGGGCCGAAGGTCTCGTCCATCATCACCTTCATCGAGTGATCCACGTTCACCAGCGCCTGTGGCGCCACATAGGTCGCGCCGTCCTTGTCGCGCGCAAACGCTTTGGTGTCGATCAGCGGCTTCGCGCCCTTGTGCAGTGCCTCGCCGATGTGGTCGCGCACCGTTTCGGCAAGGCGCGGCTGCGCCATCGGCCCGAGCGTGGTTGCCTGATCGAGCGGATCGCCGAGCAGGTATTGCCGCGTCAGGTCGGCAAAGCCGTCGACGAATGTGTCGTACACATCGGCGTGCACATAGACGCGCTCGATCCCGCAACAGCATTGCCCGGAATTGAAATACACACCGTCGACGATGTTCTCGACCGCGTGCTTCAGGTCCACGTCCGGCCGCACATAGGCCGGGTCCTTGCCGCCCAGCTCCAGCCCCACGCCCGCGAAGGTGCCGGCCGCCGCGCGTTCGATCGCCTGTCCGGCCGCGACCGAACCGGTGAAGCAGATCTGGTTCACCGCGCCCGACGCAATCAGCTTCGTGGTGTCCTCGTGGCTCAAGGTCAGCGTGCGAAACAGTCCCTTCGGCAATCCCGCGTGGTCCATCGCGGTCTGAAAGCGGTCGCCGACCAGAAGCGTCTGCGCGGCGTGCTTGAGCAACACGGCGTTGCCGGCCATCAGCGCGGGCACCACCGAGTTCACCGCCGTCAGATACGGATAATTCCACGGCGCGACCGTCAGCACGACGCCGACCGGCTCGCGTGCGATGTAGCGCCTGAAGCCGACCTTCGGCTCCGGGACGATATCGGCAAGCGCGCTCTCGGCCATCGCGATCATGGCGCGGGCGCGCTCCTCGAAGCCGCCGAGTTCGTTCGCGCCATAGCGCACCGGCCGGCCCATCTGCCACGCGAGCTCCGGCCCGACCTCGGCGCGCATGGCGAGCATCGCGTCGACGGCTTTGGAGAGAATGCGCCCGCGCTCCGCCACGGGCACGCGCTTCCATTCGGCCTGCGCATGCCGCGCGGCCGCGACCGCGGCCTCGATCTCCGCGCCGGAAGCGGCGGCGCGCCGCACCACCTCGCGGCCATCGACGGGAGAAATGCAGACGATGTCGGGCATTCTGTAATCGCACTCCAATCGGGCACGGCGCTCGGTGCAACCCTCTCCCCTTGAGGGAGAGGGTGGCGAGCGAAGCGAGCCGGGTGAGGGGTATGGCTCAACTGCAACGATTCAGGAAGTGACCCCTCACCCCGCTCCTGCGGGGCGACCCTCTCCCTCAAGGGGAGAGGGTGACACCGCTCTCGCGGCTAATACCTCTCAAATCCGCGCATCAGCTCCCAGTCCGTGATGCGCCGGTCATACTCGAACTGCTCCCACTTGGCCGTGTGAACATAGTGGTCGATCACGCCGTCGCCGAGCGCGGCGCGCAACATTTTCGACTTGTCGAGCGACACCGTGGCCTCGCGCAGCGTCTTCGGCACCTCGGCGAGCTTCGCACCGTGATAGGCGTCGCCCGAGAACGGCGCGTCGAGTGTCAGCTTCTCCTCAATGCCCGCCATGCCGGCCGCAATGAGCGCCGCAAACGCCAGATACGGATTGAGGTCGGCGCCGCCGATGCGGCATTCGATGCGGATCGCCTTGCCGCCCTCCCCGCACAGGCGGAACCCCGCCGTGCGGTTGTCGCGGCTCCACACCGCCTTGGTCGGCGCGAAGGTGCCGACCTGGAAGCGCTTGTAGGAGTTGATATAGGGCGCAAGAAAATATGTGATGTCGGCGGCGTACTTCAATTGCCCCGCCACGTATGCGCGCATCAGCGGCGACATCGTGAACTCGGCCTTCTTGTCGAAGAACAGCGGCGTCTTGCCGGCCGCGTCCCACAGCGAGGTGTGCACGTGCGATGACGAGCCCGCGAGGCCGTAATTCCATTTCGACATGAAGGTGACGGCCTTGCCCAGGCCGTGCGCGATCTCCTTGGTGCCGTTTTTCAGAATGACGTGGTTGTCCGCCATGTCGAGCGCGTCGGAATAGCGGACATTGATCTCTTCCTGCCCCGGGCCCCACTCTCCCTTGGAGTTCTCGACCGGAATGCCCGCGCCCTGCAGCCCGCGGCGGATGGCGCGCATCACGCCCTCCTCCTTGGTGGTCTGCAGGATGTGATAGTCCTCGATGTAATAGCCGGCGGTCTTCGGCTCGTGATAGCGCTTCGCGTACAGCGCCTCGTAGCTCTCGTCGAACAGGTAGAACTCAAGCTCGGAGGCGCAGTAGGCGCGCATCTTCTGCTTGGCGAGGCGCGCAACCTGGGCCTTGAGCATCGCGCGCGGCGAATGCGGCACGTCCTCGTGGTGATGGTCGAGCACGTCGGCGAGCACCAGCGCAGTGCCTTCGAGCCACGGCAGGCGGCGCAGCGTCGTCATGTCGGGCTTCATGACGAAGTCGCCATAGCCCTTGTCCCAGCTCGCCGCCGCGTAGCCCGGCACCGGCTCCATGTCGATGTCGTCTGCAAGCAGATAGTCGCAGCCGTGGGTTTCCTCGTGTGCACCGTCACAGAAGAACTCGGCCTGAAAGCGCTTGCCGATCAGCCGGCCTTGCATGTCCACCATGGCAACGACCACGGTATCGATCGTGCCCGCCGTGACGGCCTTCTTCAGTTCGTTGAACGAGAGATTGCCCGGCATCGCCTCACCCCACTACGCCGCAACCGCGCCAATCGCGTCGTCGATGATATCGAGCGCGCGCATCATTTCGGCGTGTCTCGTCGTCAACGCCGGCGTCAGGGTCAGCACGTTGCCGAACGTCGTCTTGAACGACAGTCCATTGTCGAGCGCGCGGTACATCACGGCTTCGGCCGCGTCCTTCGCGGGCTTCTGGCTTTCGCGCGAAGTCACAAGCTCGAGCCCGAGCAGGAAGCCCGCGCCGCGCACGTCGCCGATTAGCGCGTGCTTCTGCTTCATCTCCTGCATCCGGGCGAGCGCGGCCGCGCCGACCTTGGCGGCGTTCTCGGCCAGCCCCTCGTCCTCGATGATCTCGATGGTGGTGAGCGCTGCGCGCGTCGTCACCGGATTTTTCTCGTGCGTGTAATGGCCGAAGGCAAGTGCCGCGCCGACATCAAGCTCCGGGCGCACAACCACTGCCGCAATCGGCAGGATGCCGCCGCCGAGCGCCTTGCCGAGCACCAGCATGTCCGGCACCACGTCGTCATGCTGACAGGCGAACATCTTGCCCGTCTTGCCGAGCCCCGTCGGGATCTCGTCGAAGATCAAAAGCGTGCCGTGGCGGTCGCAGGCCGCGCGTACGCGCTTCCAGAATCCGGGCGGCGGAATGTGCGGGACCGCGCGCATTGGCTCCGCGATAAACGCCGCGATGTCGCCCTCGCGCTCCAGCACGTATTCGATCATGCGGGCGCACACGTCCGCGCTCGCCGCGATGTCGGAGGTGCCATAGGGGCAGCGATACGACGCATAGGGCGCGACGTGCTCGGCGCCCGGCATCAGCGGGCCGACACCGCCGGAGCGGAATAGCGCCTCGCCGCCGATCGCGGCCGCGCCGAAGCCCGCGCCGTGGAACGCGTCCCAGAACGACAGCGTCTTGTAGCGTCCGGTCGCGGTGCGCGCGATCTTGATCGCGACTTCGTTGGCGTCGGAGCCGCCGGTGGTGAACAGCACCTTGGAGAGAGTGCCGGGCGCGATCTCGGCAAGCTTTGCGGCGAGCGCCACGGCAGGCCCGCAGGTGTAGCGGCGCGGCGCGAACGGCAGCGCATCCATCTGCTCGGCAATCGCCTTCTTCAGGCGCGGATGGCCGTAGCCGATGTGATGCACATTGTTGCCGTGGAAATCCATGTAGCGGCGCCCGGCCGTGTCCTCGATCCAGATGCCTTCGGCTTTCACCACGGCATTGAGACACGGCGTCGAGACGGACTGGCGCAGGAAGTATTGCTCGTCGTCGGCCAGCAGCGTGCGCGCCTCGGGATCGAGGTTCTTTTCCGCCCACGCGCGCCGCTGCGGCGACAGGTTGGTGTCGCTCTCGGATTCGTTCGGTGTTTTCATCGGCGCCGCCAGGCTTGCAGGCGGCCGAACAGCAGGCGGTCAAGCAGGATCTGCAATAGTTTCACCCCGAGCGCAGTCGCAACAATCATCGTCGCCATTCCGGCCGCGGCCGCCGAGGCGCCCATCTCGTCCATATGCACGATCGCGATCGCGGCAAGCTTGGTGTCCGCACCGTAAAGGAAGATCACGGCCGAGACCGTAGTGAGCGCGTTGACGAAGATATAGACCGCGATGTCGAGGATCGCGGGCGAGCAGATCGGCACGGTGACGCGCGCGAAGGTGCGCCAGAACGGCACCTTGAGCGAGGCCGACACGGACTCGAACTCCGGGTCGATCTGCTTCAGCGCCGTGAGCGAGGTGATGTGCGCCACCGTGTAGAAGTGCGCAACCGAATTGATCACCAGCACGGCAAGCGTGCCGTAGAGAAAGCCGAGCGGATTCCATCTCGCATTGACGAAGAACACGTAGCCGAGGCCGAGCACGAGACCCGGCACCGCCATCGGCAGCATCGCCAGCAGATGCGCGATGATGCGCCCGCCCGGCATCACCTTGGTCTTCTCGACCAGATACGCGCCGGTAAACACAATCGCGGTGCCGAACACCGCCGCGCACAGCGCCATCTTGACCGACGTGAAATACGGTCCCCACCCGCCCGGATCGAAGTTCGCGAAATTGTAGTTGTTCAGCGTCGGCGTCAGATTGTACGGCCAGTAGGTGATGAACGACGCCCACACGGCGGTGCCGAGCACACCGACCAGAATGCCCGCGATCACGACGCAGTAGACCAGGAGCGCGATGTCGCGCGCGCGGTTTTGCTTCGGCTCGAGCGGCACGGCGCGTGCCGAAAGCAGCGCCACCTGGCGGCGCTGCACCATGCGGTCGATCACGAAGGCGAGCACGGCCGGCGCAAGCAGCACCATGCCGACCACCGCGCCCATCTCGAAATTCTGCTGCCCGACCACCTGCTTGTAAGCGTCGGTCGCCAGCACATTGAACTGCCCGCCGATCACCTTGGCGATGCCGAAATCCGTCACCACCAGCGTGAACACCACGAAGGCCGCATTGATCAGGCCGAACTTCGCGCCGGGCAGCGTCACGGTGCGGAAGATACGCGACTTTTTCGTGCCGAGCGCGTCCGCCACCTCGTAGAGCCGCGCATCGGCAAGCGCCAGCGCCGTCACCGCGATGATCATCGCATGCGGGAAACAGTAGAACACCTGCGCCACGATGATGCCGTTCGCGCCGTAGATCGTGCCGCCGAACAGGAAGCCTTTGAGCAGGCCCTGATTGCCGAACAGGTAGATCAGTGAGATCGCGGAGAGCAGCGAAGGCGCAAACAGCGGGAGCATCGCGGCCGCGTAGAACAGGCCGCGGAATTTCATGCGGCTGCGGGTCAGCGCGTAGGCGTAGCCGAACGCAAGCGGGATCACGATCACGGTCGTGACCAGCGCGACCCAAACGCTGTTGAAGATCGAGTTGAACAGGCTCGGCGTCGAGAAGTATCGGATGTAGTTCGCCAGCCCGACGAATTGGCCGTTGCCATTCTGGAAGCTCTTCGAGAGCAGCGCCCAGAGCGGAAACGCGATCGCGAGCAGGAGCCACGCCACAAGCAGGACCACGCCGGCCCGCGCGACCCAGACTTCGCGCGAGACGCGATGCGAAATCATTGGTGCCGAGGGCGCGGTTATTGCGCTCATACAACCAGCTCGACTGTCGTCCCGGGCGAGGCCGAGGGCCGAGACCCGGGACCCACCTCGCCCCGTTCACGAACCGACATATTCGGCACGATGGATCCCGGCTCTCGCTGCGCTCGGCCGGGATGACAGCTCGTCGATGTCATCCCTCAGCCCTTCGCAAACACGCGCAGCGAATCCGGCGGCAGCGCGATAGTGAGTTGTTGTCCCTCGACGACCGCGAGATCACGCATCAGGTTGGCGGAAAAGTCGGCCAGGATGGCGACGTCCGGCAGGACCGCCGGCTCAAGCTGCGCACGGCAGAACGAACCGAGGAAGTCGAGCGAGGTCACGCGCGTGGCAAGCTGGTTCGGTGTCGCCGCATCGATGTTGCGCACGCGGATTTCCTCCGGACGAAGTCCGATGCGCACGGTGGAACCGTTGGTGAAGCGGCCCGCATCCGAGCACTTCAGTTCGACCGTGCCGAAGCGTAGCGCCGCCGGTCCGGCCACTTCGGCATCGAGAAACGTCATGGTGCCGACGAAGTCAGCGACGAACGGCGTCGCCGGCCGGCGATAGATTTCTTCCGGAGCGCCGACCTGCTCGATCACGCCCTGGTTCATCACCACGATGCGGTCGGCCATCGCCAGCGCCTCTTCCTGGTCGTGCGTCACCATGATGGTGGTGACGCCGAGCCGGCGCTGGAGCTGCTTGATCTCGTCGCGCAGGCGCAGCCGCACACGCGCATCGAGCGCGGAGAGCGGCTCGTCGAGCAGCAGCAGGCCGGGCGATGTGGCAAGCGCACGCGCGAGCGCGACGCGCTGCTGCTGCCCGCCGGAGAGTTGAACCGGATATTTCTTCCCCTGCTCGGGCAGGCCGACCAGCGCGAGCAGCTCGGCGACGCGTCGCTCGATCTCGGCGCGGCCGGCGCGGCGATTGACGAGGCCGTAGCCCACGTTCGCCGCGACGGTCAGGTTCGGGAACAGCGCGTAGGACTGGAACACGATGCCGAAATCACGCGCGGCGGGCGGCAGGCGCGACACGTCGCGCCCCGCGATCTCGATCATGCCTTCATCCTGCGGATCGAGACCGGCGATCGCGCGCAAGAGCGTGGTCTTGCCGCAGCCGGACGGCCCGAGGAAGCAGACGAACTCCCCCTGCAGCACGTCGAGTTCGATGTCCTTCAGCGCCGTAAAATGGCCGAAGCGCTTTTCAAGCTTGCGAATGCGCAGAAACGCCGGGGCATCGGCCTTGGCCGCTACACCCGGCGCCGGGTTCACCGCTACATCCATCACGCTCACTGCCCCACTCCGCCGCACCGGCGCTCCCGCCCGAACACGCACATCGCGTGCCATCCGGCCGGGATCGCCTTGCGGCGCGCCGCCGTCAATTCTTCGGCGCGGACTTCGACTCGTAGCGCTTCGACCACTCGGCCAGGATGCGATCGCGGTTTTCCGCCATCCAGCCGAAGTCATTCTTCACCATCGCCTGCTCGGCATTGGGCGGATAGTTCGGCGGAATGTTCTTCACGCTCGGCTCGGCGACCAGCGCGTAATATTTCGAGTAAAGCTCGCTCGCGCCCTTGCTCGCGCCCCAGTCGGCGACCTTCTTGGCGAGTTCGAGATTTTTCGTACCCTTGACGATACCGGTGGCTTCCAGATCCCAGCCGGCGCCCTCCTTCGGCAGCACGATGTCGATCGGCGCGCCTTGGGTCTTCTCGCGCGCGCCGCGCATATCGAAGCCGATGCCGGCCATGCGCTCGCCCTTGGCGGCCTGCACGCAGGGCGCGGAGCCCGAATGGGTGTAGACCGCGATATTTTCGTGCACCTTGTCCATGAACTCCCAGGCGGCCTTCTCGCCCATGATCTGGATCCAGGCGGCGACGGTGAGATAACCGGTGCCGGACGAGGCCGGGTGCGGCATCACGAGCTTGCCTTTGTATTCGGGCTTGGTGATGTCCTGCCACGATACCGGCGTCGCGACGTTGTTCTTCTTGCCTTCCACCGTGTTGAAACAGACCGCCGACAGATAGGCGTCCATGCCGGTCCAGGTGTAGGGCGGTGTGCCGTCACGATACTCCGGCTTGAGAGCGGACGCGCCCTTCGGCTCGTAGGTCTCCATCAGCCCCTGCTTCTCGAACGCGATCAGGCTGGTGACTGCCAGTCCGAGCACGACATCGGCGCGCGGATTGTCCTTCTCGGCGAGAAACCGCGCCGTGATGACACCGGTGGAGTCGCGCACCCACACGATATCGGCCTCCGGCACGGCGGATTCGATCGCCTGCTTGAACGGCCCGAGCTGATCGTTTTCCAATGCGGTATAGACGGTCAGCTTGGTTTTCTGCGCCGATGCCGGAGCCGCCGCCACGATGGCGGCGAGGCAGGCTGCTCCGAACAGAGCAAGGCTGCGTTTGAACATGTTGTTCTCCTTCTTCCCCTCGTGACTGACGTTAGCCCCGGAACCGATGCTTCAGGCGGATGACATCCGCATGAATTCGCCCACAGTGTACCCAGCTTTCTCACATATCCGCCAGCGCCGCTTCTTCCGATTTTGCGCCTGAAAGCGCATAGTAAGCCGCGTAGGCGCGCACCGCCGCCGCACACAACGCGTCCGGGTTGAAGCTGCGGCCCGCAAAACGGCTCAGCGCAAATCCTTCCAGATCCATCCCGGGATCGCCATTCGCAATCCAATTCGCGACCGCAAGGCCGGCTCCCGCCGAGGCCGCGATCCCGGCGGTGAAGCCGCAGGCGATGAAGAGGTTTTCGATGCCGTCCGCGATGCCGATTACTGGTTCGCCGTCGGCCGAGACTGGAATGGGGCCATTGATGACCGTGCGGATTCCGACGTCATTGAGCACCGGAATGCGCTCGGCAGCCGGGCCCGCGATCACGGCAAGCCGATCGAGGTTTTCGGCAAACAGCTCCTGCCCGAAGTCCATCGGCAGCCTGCCGCGCACGTTCACCGCGACGGTGCCCTCCTCCCATCCGCCGATCGCGAGCGCGCCCGGTTCGGACTTCAGATAGAAATTCAGATCCGGATCGCGCAGCGTCGGCAGCTTGTCGGGAATCAGCCTGGATTTTTCGGTCACGAGGTACTGATGCTCCAGCACGGTGACCGGCAGCTCGATCCCGGCCATCTCGCCGACCTGGCGCGCCCACAACCCTCCGGCGTTGATCGCGATCTCGCAGGCGACCGCGCCCCGATCGCTCACCACATGAGTGATGCGCCCGTTCGCCTGACGAAAGTCCGTGACTGTGACGCCTTCGACGATTTTCACGCCCGCTGTCCGCGCGCCTTTCGCGTACGCCATCGTCAGCGAGTAAGGATCGACATAGCCGTCCGAGGCGATCCAGATGGCGCCACGTACGCCCGTCAGATCGACCAGAGGAAATTTCTGCTTGATGTCGCCGGGGCCAATCAGCTCCGCCTCAAGACCGGCCGCCCGCGCCATTGCGACGGCGCGCTTCAACTCGTCCCAGCGCGCATCGCTGCTCGCAAGCCGGATCGAGCCGACCCTGTTGAACCCCGCATCCTGACCGGTCTCCGCGCCGATGCTCACGCAAAGCTTTGCCGAATACTGCATCAGCCGCGTCAGGTTGGGGCGCGACCGCAGTTGCCCGACAAGGCCAGCGGCGTGCCAGGTGCTCCCAGCAGTCAACGCCTTCTTCTCCAGCAGCAGCACATCGCGCTGGCCGAGCTTTGCCAGATGGTAGGCGATCGAACACCCGATGGCGCCGCCGCCGATGATGACGATGCGCGCGGCTTCGGGCACGTTCACGTGCGCGCCCCCACGGTTTTCAGCCGCGATCGCGGGCCGCCGAGCGCGCCCAGATACCAGTCGACGAAATGCTGCACGTTGGTTTCGCGCACCGACGAATAGGGTCCGGGCTGGTAGCGCGGCGACAGGATGCCGGCCTGATTGGCCTCACAGATTTCCCAGTCCTGCTCGGAGGTACGCTGCCAGAACGGCATCAGTCTGCCGAGATCGTAGTCGCGACCCTCGACCGCGTCCTTGTGCACGAACCATGAAACATCGACCTGCGAGGTCGTGGCATCGACCGGAGTGATCCGGGTTGCGACCGCGTGATCGTCGCTCGCGTGCTGCCAGAAATTCGGGAAGATGGTCGAGCGCAGCGTTCCGGCGCTCCATTCGTCGCGCGCGCGGAATGTACCCATCAACGGCGCGACCGGCTTGCCGTCGAGACTCTGCGTTTGCCAGCCTTCCATCAGCGGCGTGCGCGCGGCGCGCCAGTACGCGCCGGTCATTTCCGAGGACGCCATCGCGTCGCCCAGCCCCATGCGGGCGAAACGCTCGCTCGCGGCCTTCTCGGCGCGCTCGACCTCAGGGAGGGTCTGCGGCGAAAACCGCGCGGTGTCGTAGGTGCCCTGCACGTATTCGGGATGCGCGGTGTTGCAGTGGTAGCACTCGCGATTGTTCTCGAAGATCAGCTTCCAGTTCGCCTTCACGGTGTAGCGGGCGCTTTTCGCGAGCTTTGCATCGTCTAGCCCCTGGTGCCGCATCTTCTCGGCCACTTCGGCGGCGACGCGATCGAAGTTCACCGGATCGTCGCCGAGCGCGACGAACAAGAGCCCCGCGACATCCTTGAGCGGCACCGGATGCAGGCCAAGGTCCAACGAAGGCACGCCAAACTCGCGTTCCGTTGCGGTGCGCAGGCTCCCGTCGAGGTCGTAGGTCCAGGCATGATACGGGCACACGAACGCGCGGCTGTGGCCCTGCTCCTCGCGGCACACCCGCGCGCCGCGATGACGGCAAGTGTTGTGGAAAGCGCGGACCCCGCCATCCTTGCCGCGCGCAAGGATCACCGAGTTAAACCCGATCGCCCAGGTCATCCAGTCGCCCGGCCGCGGGATCAGGCAGGCGTGACCGGCGTAAAGCCAATAGCGCCGCCAGATGCGCTCCATGTCGGCGTTGAAGATCTCAGGCGAGGCATAGAAGGGCCGCTCCAGCGGCCCGGCGCCGCAGTAGGCGCCGCACAGCGCCTCGATCCGTTCGGCATCGTAGGGGTAGATACCGCCGGTCATCGTCGCTCCCGTCAGGCCGGCCAGGGCAACGAATAGGTCTTCACATTGGTGAAGCTCTTCATCGCCTCGACCACGCCTTCCTTGTAGCCGAGCCCGCTATCCTTGATCCCGCCGAACGGCGACATCTCGATGCGATAGCCCGGCACTTCCCACACGTTCACGGTGCCGACTTCGAGTTCGTTGATGAAGCGCGTGATGTAGTCGAGCCGGTTGGTGCACACGCCCGACGAGAGGCCGTAGGCGGTCGAGTTGGAGATCCTGATCACCTGCGCGATGTCGTCCGGGCAGCGGATGATCGGGATCACCGGCCCGAAGGTTTCCTCGTGCACCAGTTCGGCGGACGGCGGCACATGGTCCACCACGGTCGGCGGATAGAGCGCCCCTTGCCGGTTGTTGCCATGCAGGAGCTTGGCCCCCTGCTCCACCGCGTCGACGACGCGACGCTCGAAGTTCTTCGCCGCGCCTTCGTGGATCACGGTACCGACATCGGTGGCGGGGTCCATCGGGTCGCCGGCCTTCAGCTTCCTCGCCTTTTCCAGCACCAGCCTGGAGAATTCATCCGCCACCTTTTTCACCACAAGGATGCGCTTCACCGCCGTGCAGCGCTGACCGGAGTTTTTCGTGGCGCCGGTCACCGCGAGTTCGGCCGCCTTGTCGAGATCGGCGTCCTCCATGACGATCAGCGGATCGTTGCCACCAAGCTCCAGCACGATGCGGCGGTAGCCGGCCTTGTCGGCGATGTATTTGCCGACCTTCACCGAGCCCGTGAACGTAATCAGGTCCGCGTCCGGGTCCGTGATCATGGCATCGCCCATGGTTGACGGATTGCCCGTCACGACCGAGAGCATTTCGGGTGGTAGCCCCGCCTCGTAGAGCACGTCCGCGAGTGCCAGCGCTGTGAGCGGCGTCAGCTCAGTTGGCTTGAGCACCACGCGGTTGTTCGTTGCAATCGCAGGCGCCAGCTTGTGCGACACCATATTGAGCGGATGATTGAACGGCGTGATCGCCGAGATGACCCCGTTCAGCGGATAGCGCGTGGTGAAAATCTTGCGCTGCTTGCCTTGCGGAGAAATATCGCAGGCGTAGGTCTCGCCGTCGTCCTTGATGGTGAGCTGGCCGGCGAACGAATAGACGTCGTAAGCCCGCCCCGCCTCGTAAAGCGAGTCCTTCCAGCACAGGCCTGACTCCGCCGTGATGATCCTGGCGAACTCTTCCTTGCGGCTGCTGAGCAGGTCCGCGGTCTTCATCAAAATCTGCTGGCGCTCGTAGCGCGTCAGCTTCGGCTTGAAGGCTTTCGCTTTCGCAAAAGCCTCGCGCACATGCTCCGGCCGCGCCGCCGGCACAGTGCCGACCACCGCTCCGGTGTAGGGATTGAGCACGTCGACGACCTGATCGGTCTCGACGCGTTTCCCGGCGATGCGCATCGCCTCGTGGCGGACGGCGGGAGTTGGCTTGGTCTGGATGTTCATAGGGTCATCTCGCTCCGCTTGTCATCCGGGCCGAGCGAAGCGAGAGCCGGGATCCATGCTGCGACAGCGCACGGGGAGAAATGGGTCCCGGATAGCCGCTCCGCGGCTTCCGGGATGACAGTTGAGTGTGTCCTCACACCGCCACCCTGTTCAGCGCCACATCGAAAATATCGAAATTGCGCAACTGATGATCCGCCGGGACAGTCACCGGGCGGTTGGCGATCATGGGCACCACCTGCTCGGTCAGTCCGCCATGCGAGCGCAGCGGCTCGGTCAGGCCGGAGAGATCGTGCTTCTCGCGCGCGGTGCCGAGCACCTTGTGAATGGTCGAGATCACCACGACGTCGCCGAAGCGATCCGCAGGCAACTCGAAGCGCTCGCAGGCCTCGGCGGCGTTCATCGCGACATCGACGCCCTCGACCGCCCGAAGGCGGCCGAGGAGTGCGTCCACGTCGGCCCCCGCCGGCAAATAAATGGTCGCGTAGGAACCCAGCGCACCGTGATGCACCACGTACGGATCGGTGATCGGCAGCAGCACGCGCGCGACATCCTTGCCGAGCCACGCATCGGTGAGGTTCTGCAGATAGATCACGTCCGGCTCGCCGTTTTCCAGATGCTTGTCGTTCATGCCGTGATCGGCGGTGAGCACCAGCACGCAACCGGCCGCGTCGAGTTCGCCGACATAGCGGTCCATCATCGCGTAGAACGAATTCGCCATCTCCGAGCCCGGCGCGGCCTTGTGCTGCACGTAGTCGGTGGTGGAGAGGTACATCAGGTCGGGGCGTTCGTTCTTCAGGATCGAAACGCCCGCCGCCATCACGAATTCGGAGAGGTCCGACGAGTAAACCTCCGGCAGCGGCTTGCCGATCCGCGCCAGCACATCGCCGATCCCATTGTCGCGCAGCGTCGCCTTGTCGGCCTTCTCGGAAGAGAACGCGATGGCGCGTCCGCTCGTCATGTCGAGGTCCTTGCCGAGCATCGCACGCAGCTTGTCCTTGGCGGTGACGACCGCGACCTTGGCGCCCGCGTCGTGGAATGCCTTCATGATTGTCGGCGCGCGCAGGAAGCTCGCGTCGTTCATCATCACCTCTTTGCCGGCCGCGCGGTCGTAGAAGTAGTTGCCCGCGATGCCGTGCACCGCCGGGGGGCGGCCGGTGATGATCGACATGTTGTTCGGGTTGGTGAAACTCGGCATCGCCGAGAGCGCGGTCAGGTTGGTGATGCCCATCAGCCGCGCGAAGTTCGGCGCGAGCCCCGCCTCGATCGCGCGCTCGATGTAGCCCGGCTCCGAGCCGTCGATGCAGACCGCGACGGTCGGTGTCTTGGGGAACTTGTAGTCGCGGCCGTTGACCGAAACCGTGGGGGTGCGCTGGATGTTCATTGAACCGCTCTCCGCTCATTCCCGCGCAGGCGGGAATCCAGTTCTTTCTTCGCCTGGCCCTGGGTCCCCGCCCTCGCGGGGACGAGCGAAACAAATTCCATCATGCCGCCGCCTTCAATGACTTCACGCCCATCTCGTCCAGAATATCGCGGATCGCCGCGAGCGCACCGCGCATGTGCTCGGGGTAGAGCCGCCCGATGCAGCCGATGCGGAAACTGTCCGCGACCGTGAGCTTGCCCGGATAGATCACATAGCCGCGATCCTTCAGCGCATCGTAGAACGCCTGGAACTTGAACGCCGGATCGGCCGGCATGCGGAACGTGACGATGATCGGCGCCTGCAGATTGTCGCCGAGCAGCGGCTGGAAGCCGAGCGCGCGCATCCCGTCGATCAGCACGCGGCAGTTCTCCGCGTAGCGCTTGCCGCGCCCCGGCTGGCCGCCCTCGGCGAAGAACTCGGTCAACGCCTGATGGAACGAGACGATGACATGGATCGGCGGCGTGAAGCGGTACTGGCCGGTCTTCTCGAAATTCTTCCATTGGTCATGCAGATCGAGGGTCAGCGTGGTGGCGTTGCCGCCGGTCTTCTCCAGCACCGCGCGGCGGCAGATGACGAAGCCGAGCCCCGGTATCCCCTCGATGCACTTGTTGGATGACGCCGCGATGGCATCCGCATGGATCGCGGGCGCATCGAGCGGCAACGCGCCGAACGCGCTCATCGAGTCGATCAGATAGCCCTTGCGGTATTTCCGCGCGAGCGCGCCAAGCGCGACGATCGGATTGAGAATGCCGGACGTCGTCTCGCAGTGGATGGTAAAGATGTGCGTGATGCTGGCGTCCTCTTTCAGCAACCGCTCGACCGCGCCGAGATCGGGCGGGGTATCCTCCGGCGTCTCGTGCACCGTCACCTTGCGGCGCGCGATGTCGAGGATCTTCTTCGCGCGCTGCCCGTATGCGCCGTTGATCAGCACCAGCGCGTGCCCGTCCGGCGGCACGAAGGTCGTCAGCATCGCTTCGACGGCGAATGTGCCGGAGCCCTGCATCGGCACGGTGACGTAATCGCCCTGCCCGTTCACGATCTCGGGCAGCCGCGCCAGCACATCGGCGTTGATCTTGAGGAACGTCGCGTCGCGCGAGCCCCAGTCATGCACCATGACTTCTTTCACGCGCTTGCCCGTGGTGAGCGGCCCGGGGGTGAGCAGCAGCGGATCGCCGGTATCGGAGGCAGCGACAGTCTTCGGCGGCATGGACAAAGTCCTCGTGGAGATTTCCCACATAATACCACAAATTCAGGCAAATGCTACCACAAATCTCATCTCCCGTGAAGGCGAGAGCTTGTCACTCCACGGCCATCCCGGAAGCCGCACCGCCGTTATCCGGGGACCCAGCTCGACGCCGACTCGCATGACGCGATCGATCCCGGGTCTCGCTTCGCCCGCCCGGGATGACAGTCCGCGTCGAACCGCTATGGTGCCGCCCGCATAAAAAATCCGGAGACATGCCCCATGGCGGCGAGCGACTACGAGATTCAGGACGAACGTTTCCGCGATTGCGTGAACCGCACCTCGCACGTCCAGAAACTGTGGAGCGGCGCGCGCTGGACCGAGGGTCCGGCCTATTTCCCGGCCGGGCGCTATCTCCTGTTCTCCGACATCCCGAACGACCGCATCATGCGTTACGACGAGACCGACGGCTCGGTTTCGGTATTCCGCGAGCCCGCCGGCAATGCGAACGGCCACACCGTCGACCGCCAGGGCCGCCTGGTGTCATGCGAACACGGGAACCGGCGCGTCACGCGCACCGAGATCGACGGGCGCATCACGGTGATCGCCGACAGCTACAAGGGCAAGCGGCTCAACTCGCCGAACGACGTGGTCGTGAAGTCCGACAACTCGATCTGGTTCACCGATCCGCCCTACGGCATCCTGTCGGACTACGAGGGCACCAAGGCGACGCCGGAGAACGGCAACAACGTTTATCGCGTCGACGGCAAGAGCGGCGAGATCGCCTGCGTGGTGGACGATTTCATCCGGCCGAACGGCCTCGCCTTCTCGCGCGACGAGAAGCAGCTCTACATCGTGGATTCGGCTGGTGGGCGCACCAAGGGCCAGCCCAAGCATATCCGCGTTTTCGACGTGGGCGACGGCGGCAAGCTCACCGGCGGCAAGGAGTTCGCCGATTGCACCGCGGGGCGCTTCGACGGCATGCGCTTCGACACCGACGGTCGGCTGTGGGCCGCGACCGACGACGGCGTGCACTGCATCGCGCCCGACGGCACGCTGATCGGCAAGGTGCTGATCCCTGAAATCTGCTCCAACGTCGTGTTCGGCGGGCCGAAGCGCAACATGCTCTACATTTGCGCCACGAACTCCCTTTATGGCGTGATGCTGCACGTCAACGGGCACCGGACGTTTTGATCGTAGGGTGGGTTAGCGCGCAGCGCGTAACCCACCGGCGGCCGGGACAACGGCGGGTTACGCTTCGCTAACCCGCCCTACAATCTTCGGACACCACACGTTTTAAGGATGGAGTTTCATGCCAACCGTCGACACCAAGGCCGCCCTCTCCCGCCTGATGCGCTTTCTCGCGATCGACGGCATCACCGGCCAGGAGGCGGCGATCGGGCGCGATATCGCGGCCGCGCTGAAGGAGGTCGGCGTTCCAGCGCGCAGCATCTATCTCGATGACGCCAACACGCGCATCCCGGTGCCGACGCAGACCGGCAATCTGATCGTGCACCTGCCCGGGCGCGGCGCGCAGCACAATCAGCCGCCGATCATGTTCATGACGCACATGGACACGGTGCCGCTGTGCGCCGGTGCCAAGCCCGCGATCAAGGGCCGCAAGATCGTCAACACGGTCAAGACGGCGCTCGGCGGCGACAACCGCACCGGCTGCGCCGTGCTGGTCACGCTCGCAGCCGAACTCGCGAAGCAGAAGCTCGACCATCCGCCGATCACGCTTCTGTTCTGCGTGCGCGAGGAAAGCGGCTTGTGGGGCGCGCGCTTCGTTGACCCGAAGGATCTCGGCAACCCCGTGATGGCGTTCAACTACGACGGCGGCTCCGCCAGCAATGTCGTGGTGGGCGCGGTCGGCGCCGACCGCTGGGAGGTCGAGATTTTCGGCCGCGCCTCGCATGCGGGCGTCGCGCCGGAGCGCGGCATCTCGTCCACCATGATCCTCGCGCTCGCGCTCGCCGAGGTGAAGAAGGGCGGCTGGTTCGGCAAGGTCGTGAAGGGCAAGAAGCAAGGCACCAGCAATGTCGGACCGGTGACCGGCGGCGAAGGCCGCCCGGCGGGCGACGCCACCAACGTGGTGACCGATTACGTCCACGTGCGCGGCGAATGCCGCAGTCATGACGACAAGTTCTTCAAGGAGATCACCAAGGCCTACAAGGCGGCGTTCGAGAAGGCCGCCAAGGCCGTGAAGAGCAGCGAGGGCAAGACCGGCCGCGTGACGTTCAAGGCGCAGACCGACTATTACCCCTTCCGCCAGAAGGACACGCTGCCGGTGGTGAAGCGCGCGGTCGCGGCCGTGACGGCGAACGGCGGCAAGCCGAACATCCGCGCCGCGAATGGCGGCCTCGACGCGAACTGGATGGTGCGCCACGGCATTCCGACCGCGACGTTCGGCGCAGGGCAAAACGAGCCGCACACGATCGACGAGTGGGTCAATCTCGATGATTTCGAGCAGGCCTGCACGCTGGCGCTGCGGCTGGCGACGACGGGCTAAATTCGCCTCTCTCCCCTCTTTGATCTTTCCCTTCTTTTCCCTCCCCGCTTGCGGGAGAGGGGCGCCGCGCAGCGGCGGTGAGAGGGCTTAACCGAACGTGGAGCAGGTGACCCTCTCCTTTCAGGGAGAGGGGAAAGGTGAGCCTCGCCGCACCCATGCGCTACGCCTCTTCCCATGGCTGTCGGCGCGCGCCGTGGAGAATGCGCAGGATGGTCACCGCCTCTCCGCCGATCTCGTAATAGGTGGCATAAGGATAGCGCGCGAACGGGAGGCGACGGACCGCCGGCCTCTGTTCGACGCGCTCGGCGCCTTCGGGATGGCTGGCAATGTGATTCGAATGCACGGCGTATGCGTGCTTCGACGTTCCGCGCACCGAGAGGACTGCGCTCGCGAATGAATCCCAGAACCTCGTCAAGCTCGGCGAGCGCCAGCCGCGAGAGAACAAGTCTCATCGACGCTTGGCGAACACCGACTCCACCTCGTCGACGGTCGCGACTTCGCCGCGCCGCACGGCATCAAGTGCCTCGTCGATTTTCTGCAGTTCCTCGCGCGTCGCCCGATAGGTGCCTGCACTGACCTGCCCGTCGATTTCGATGGCAAGCTGCGCCAGATCATCCTGCGCCCATTTGAGCCAGGTTTAGGCGCGTTCCAGCATGGCTTTCAGCGTCTTGGTCATGCTGGGTGAATAACAAGGTGCCCTGCCCTGCGCGAAAAACACCATGATCCTATCTATTGACTTTATTCCTTTTGTCATCTATCTCCTCCTCACCCTCTCCCATCCAAGGGAAGTCTCGCGAACGTCACGAGGCTGGGAGAGGCGGCGGTGGCCGGGTGAAGGGTGCAAAGACGTACACCCCGCCCCGGCAGCCGAAGCTGTACGGTCCCGGCGCGCCAGCCGCGCGCCACTGGGGGCTCTGGGTGGCTGCGTCCCGCGCGTGACCCAACGCGCCGCACGCAGCCGAGGCCCCCGCAGCGGTGGTGAGGTGGCCTCGCGCAAGCGAGGGCGCCCGAAAGGTCAGACCACCGGGGGTCGCGCAGAGCAGGCTTCAAACATCGCGCGCGGGACGCCGGAGAATTGGCGGACTTGCGGTTTCGACAAACGAGCGGCGCTTGTTCGAAAAGCATCGCTCCGCCTGATGGCCGCGAGGCGGTCAGGCCCGCGGGTCCGAGTCAGACGATTTGCGCGCAAGCGCGGATCGCCTGCCCGAGGACCCGGTGTCCCGCGCGCCCTTCTCTCTCTTGGGGCGCGATCGGATCGAGGCGCAGCCCGCGCGCCACGACAAGCGGGCGATGGCGTGTGTCTGCATCTTGCTTTCCCCTCTCCCGCTTGCGGGAGAGGGTCGCCGCGAAGCGGCGGGGAGAGGGTTCTTCATGAAGCGCAGCAAGTGACCCTCTCCCGGCTCACGCTTCGCGCGCGCCACCCTCTCCCTTTCAGGGAGAGGGGAAAGAAAGAGAGCATCCAAACAAACCCAACCGGTCTCAATTTCAAATGCGCTTCCCCAATCAACCAAACTTGCAAACTCCCTTTCAAATCCACAAATTCGGTCTATTGTCATAAATCTGTCATCTGAACCGCGCGCTGATTCCTGCGCGATGGAGGTCTTGCGCCTGAGATGCCCGGCACCGAGCTGTTCGCCACCTTCCTCGGCTCTGTTGCGCTCCTTCTCTGGGGCGTGCGCATGGTGCGCACCGGGATGACGCGCGCGTTCGGCTCGGCGCTGCGCCAGATCGTCGCGACCTCGACCCGCACCCACGCACGCGCCTTCTTCGCCGGCCTCGGCGTCACCGGCCTCCTGCAAAGCTCGACCGCGACCGCCGTGCTGCTCGCCTCGTTCGCGGCGCGCGGACTGATCGTGCTGCCGATGGCGCTGGTGATGATGCTCGGCGCCAATATCGGCACCACCCTCACCGCGCAGGTGTTCGCCTTCGACGTGACCTGGCTATGGGCGATTTGCGTCGCGGCCGGCGTGCTGGTGTTCACGCTCGCCGAGGGCGACAAGATCCGCGCGATGGCGCGCATCGGCATCGGCTTCGGGCTGATGCTGCTTTCGCTGATCCACCTGAAGGAAGCCGCCTCCCCGCTCGAACATTCGGCCGCCTTCGCCTCGCTGCTGAGCGGGCTCGCGGGCGATCCGATCCTCGGTTTTCTGGTGGCGACCGCGCTCACCTGGCTGATGCATTCGAGCCTCACGATGGTGCTGTTCGTGATGGCGCTCGCCGGCGCAAATGCGCTGCCGATGCCGCTCGCCCTCGCGCTGGTGCTCGGCGCCAATGTCGGCGGCGCGATCGCGCCGTTCTCGGCGCTGATCGGCTCGACACCGGCCGGGCGGCGTGTGGCGCTCGGCAACCTGATGATGCGGCTCGCGGTGGCGCTGCCCTTCCTGTTCCTGCTCACCCCCTCGCTCGCGCTGCTCAGGACGCTGAGCGACACCCCGCATCACCTGATCCTCAACTTCCACACCGCGTTCAACGTCATCGCGTCGCTGATCTTCCTGCCGCTCTGCGGCCTGGTCGCCAAGGCCGTGACTCGCGCCCTGCCCAACCAGGTCGAGGCTGCGGATTCGGCCAAGCCGCGCCACCTCGATCCGAACGCGCTCGACTCCCCCTCCGAGGCGCTCGCCTGCGCGCTGCGCGAGACGCTGAACATGGGCGACCGCGTCGCCGACATGCTGCGTCAGGCGCTTGTCGTGTTCGAGAAATCCGATCCGAAGCTGATGAAGGAGGTCGAGAAGGCCGACAACGCGGTCGACGAGCTGCACGAGGCGATCAAGCTCTATCTTGTGAAGGCATCGAAGGCCGAGATGAGCGACGAGGAAAGCCAGCGCTACGTCGAGATCATCACCTTCACCACCAACCTCGAGCATGTCGGCGACATCATCGACAAGAACCTGATGGAGCTCGCGGCCAAGAAGATCAAGAACCGCTATACCTTCTCGGCCGAGGGACTCGAGGAGATCCAGAAATTCCATGCGCGCGTGATGGACAACATGCGGCTTGCCTTCAACGTGTTCGCGACGCGCGACGTTGCGATGGCGCGCCGCCTGCTCGCCGAGAAGGCGACCACGCGCGCGGCCGAGCTCGCCGCCGCCGACAGCCATTACGGGCGGCTGCGCGAAGGCCGGCCGGAGTTGATCGAGACCAGCGCGATCCATCTCGACGTGATGCGCGATTTGAAGCGCATCAACGGGCACCTCACCTCGGTCGCCTACCCGATTCTGGAAGTCGCGGGCGAGTTGCGTGACAGCCGCCTGCGCGAGCGCGAAGCCGCAGCCGAGCCGGTGCCGAACGGCAAGCCGGTTGTTTCGTAACTACTGCAGCCGGATCAGGACCAGCCCGCCGACGATCATCAGCGCCGCCACCGCGCGCGGGGCGCTCAGCGGCTCCTTCAGGATCACCACCGCGATCACGGCGCCGAACAAGACGCTGGTCTCGCGCAGCGCCGCGACCAGCGGGATCGGGGCGACGGTCATGGCCCAGATCACGATCCAGTAGGAGGCAAGCGAGAGCACGCCGCCGATGAGGCCCTGCTTCCAGAAGGTCGCGAATTCGCCGAATACCGGCGCGCCGCGCCGCCACAGGATCGCAATCAGCATCATCGACCCGTCGAGCACGAACAGCCACGCCGTGTAGGAATGCGCATTGCCCGCGGCCCGCGCCCCGCTCCCGTCGGAAACCGAATAGCCGCAGATCGTGAGCGCGGTGAACAGCGCGTAAATCACGGCGCGCCTGTCGAAATGCACATCGCGGCCGCCACGCAGCGACAACAGAAAGACGCCCGCGACGAGAACGAGAATGCCGGTCCATCCGCGCAGGCCGATCACCTCGCCGAGGAACAGTGTGCTGACAACGGCGGTCATCAGCGGCGCCGATCCGCGCGCGATCGGATAGACCTGCCCCATGTCGCCGGCGCGATAGGCTTCCGTCAGCCCAACGAAATAGCCGAGGTGGAAGATCATCGACGCGACGATCCACGGCCATGCGCCCGGCGGCGGCACCGGCAACACGGCAAGCGCCGGCAGGACCACGAGCGCGGACATGATCGCGATCAGCGCCATCGCGCTGAACGGCTCGAGCTTGATCTTGAGAAACGCATTCCAGCCGGCGTGACAGGCAGCCGCGAACAGCACGGCGAAGAACACCGAGGTGGACACGTCAGGCTTTCACTTTCGCGCCGGACGGATCGTAGGGCGGCCTCAGGCTGGCGCGTACCGGCACACGCTCGCCCGCGATGTCGATCTCGAACCGCGCGGCGAGGAACGCATCATCGACGCGCGCGCCCCCCGTCGCCACGTAGCCGAGCGCAACGATGCCGCCGACGCGTGTGACCGTACGCGGCCGACGTCACGTCGCCCACCGGTTCGCCGTTGCGCAGGATCAGCTCGCCGCCATGCGCGATCGGCGTGTCCGGCGATGTCGCGACAAAGCTCAGAAGACGGCGCGCAGGCGGCATTGCTTTCGCGGCGATGAGCGCATCGCGACCGATGAAATCGGCCTTGTCGAGGTTCACCGCGAAAGAGAGTCCGGCCTCGTAGGGGTTATAGTCCGGCGTCAGCTCGCGGCCCCAGGCGCGATAGGCCTTTTCCAAGCGCAGCGACTCAATGGCGTAGTAGCCGCAGTTGCGCGCGCCGAGATCGCGGCCCGCCTCCATCAACGCGTCGTAAACGCCGCCCGCATACTCGGTTGGCGCATAAACCTCCCAGCCAAGCTCACCCACATAGGTGCGGCGTGAGGCGAGCACGGTCGCATAGCCGATGCCGATCTCCCGGATCGCACCGAAAGGAAACGCCGCGTTGTCGAGCGGCATTCGGGTGAGCCGCGACAACAGATCGCGCGCGCGCGGACCCATGACGGCAATCACCGCATAGGCGGAGGTCACATCGGTGAGCGTCGCGTTCGTATCGCCGAGATTGCGGCGGATCCAGTCGGCGTCGCGCGTCGCCTGCGCGGTGCCGGTGACCAACAGGAAGCGATCGGCGGCAAGACGCGCAACGGTAAGATCGCTCTCATAAGTGCCGCGCGCATTGAGCAGGCCGGTGTAGGCCGTCTGTCCGACGGGCACTGCGACATCGTTGGCGCAGAGTCGTTGCAACGCCGCCTCGGCATCGCGGCCCTGCACCAGGAATTTCGCAAACGAGGTGAGATCGGCGACCGTTACCGCTTCGCGCGTCGCCGTGTGCTCGGCCGCCGCATAGGGAAACCAGTTCTGCCGCTCCCACGAATAGTCCAGCCTCGCGTCTTCTTTCGTCGGCGCAAAGAAGTTCGGCCGCTCCCAGCCCATCTTGGAGCCGAACAGGGCGTGCTGCGCGGCAAGCCGGTCGTAGAGCGGCGAACGGCGCAGCGGCCGCGCAGAGGCAAGCTCACGGTTCGGCCACGGCATCATGTAGTGCAGGCCGAGCACCTCGCTGACGCGATCCTTGAGGAAGCGGTCATTGTCGTAGAAGCGCGCAAAGCGGCGAATGTCCACCGGCCACAGATCGAGCGTCGGCTCGCCCTGCACGATCCATTCGGCGAGCGCGCGCCCCGCTCCGCCGCCGGATGCGATGCCGATCGAGTTGAAGCCCGCCGCGACGTAGAAATTCTTCAGCTCCGGCGCCTCGCCCATGATGAAGTTGTTGTCGGGCGTGAAGCTCTCCGGCCCGTTCATGAAAGTCTTGATCTCGGCTGTCTCGAGCGCAGGCAGCCGGACCAGCGCGTTCTCCATCAGGATCTGGAACTGGTCCCAGTCGTCGGGGAGCATGCCGAACTCGAAATTCTCCGGGATGCCGTCCATCGCCCAGGGCTTGGCAACCGGCTCGAAGCCACCCATGAGAAGTCCACCGACCTCCTCCTTCACGTAGATGTAGCCGTCCGGATCGCGCAGCACCGGGAGGTCCGGATGCACACCATCGATGCGCCCGGTCACGATGTACATGTGCTCGGCCGAATGCAGCGGGACCGTCACGCCCGCGAGCCGGCCGACCGCTTTCGCCCATTGGCCCGCGCAGTTGATGACGACTTCGGCCCTGATGTCGCCGCGCGCGGTCGAGACGCCGGTCGCGACCCCGTCCTTCTGGTGAATGGCGCTGACGCGTGTCTGCTCGAAGATGCGCGCTCCATTCATGCGCGCACCACGCGCGAGCCCCTGCGTCACATCGGCGGGATTGACCTTGGCGTCGTCGGGCAGCCAGAGCGCGCCGAGCAGATCATCGGTGCGCATCACGGGATATTTGCGCGCCGCCTCCTTGATCGAAATGATCTCGCACGCAACGCCCTGCGCGCGGGCCGCGGATGCAATGCGCTTGAACAGCGTGACGCGCTCCGGCGTGCGCGCGACAAGCACCGAGCCGCATTGCTTCCAGCCGGTCGCCTGCCCGGTCTCGGCCTCGAGCTGCTGGTAAAGCTGCGCCGAATACTGCACCAGCCGCGTCATGTTCTGGTGCGCGCGCAATTGCCCGACGAGCCCGGCCGCGTGCCACGTGGTGCCGCAGGTGAGCCGCCCCTGCTCCAGCAGAACGACATCGCGCCAGCCGAGTTTAGCAAGATGATAGGCGACGGAGCAGCCAATCACGCCGCCGCCGATGATCACGGCGCGGGCCGTGTCGGGAAACTTGTGGTCGGTCATTGCAATCGGGCCCGGTGTCAGAACGACGGGACCGTCATATCAACAAATTACCACAAAATGCCAACTTTATTTCGCCAGGATGATGTCCCATCCCCAGCCGCTCCAGATCGAGGCCAGCCGGTTGTCGGGCATCTGGTCGACGATCACGCCAGCGCATTTGTCCATGTTCGGCACGCGGAATGGCGTGCGGCGCGTGAACTTGGTCTGGTCCGCCAGCAGATACGCGCGGCCGGCGAGGATCATCTTGCCCCGCGTCTCGGCATTGGTGACCGAATAGTCGGTCATGCCGCCGTCTTCGGCGAAGCCACCGACGCCAATGAATGCGATGTCGGCCCGCACGCTGTCGATCCCGGTCGCCGCACCGGTCCCGAACGTCGCCTCGTCGTTATTGTCGACTTCGCCGCCGAGCATGAAGACGCGGTTTCCGGAGACACGGCAGAGCGTGACGGCATGGTTCAGCGAATTGGTGAAAATCGTCAGCCCGGGCCGCCCGACGAGTTCCTGCGTCAGCGCCGCCGTCGTGGTGCCGGAATCGACCAGCACAGAGCCCGCGTCGGCCACCATCCGCGCGGCCTCGCGGGCGATCGCAGTCTTGCCGCCGGCGTTTTCCTCCCCGCGCTGCTCGATGGAGGGCTCCATCATGCCGCGCCGGGCCGCCCCGCCGTGAACCACGTCGAGGTGGCCGGCATCGGAGAGCAGCTTCAAATCGCGGCGGATGGTCTCGTGCGAAACTCCAAAAATCGTCGCGAGTTCACCAACGCTCACGGAGCCCGCGGCGCGCAGGCGTTGCACGATCTCGTTATGGCGGCGGACGGCGAGCGGTCGAACCATGTCGGGGCCTCGGATTTGGCATTTGAGGCAAGCGCACACCCCATGACAAGCCCGCCCGGCCCTCCATGAACAGGTGTGTGACAGCGTTATCGATGACGAAACAGGCGCTTAGCGTGCACGTTCGGCGCAGGTTCGGTCGTAGTCGAGGACAGCCTGCAGGAGCACCTGCGCGCCGGCCGCGCACTGTTCTTTCGAGGTGAACTCCGCCTCGTTGTGGCTCACGCCGTCTTTGCACGGCACGAAGATCATCGCAGTCGGCGCGACTCGCGACACATAGGCGGCATCGTGACCTGCGCCGGATACGATCTCGCGCGCGGAAAATCCTGAGAGCGCGGCGGCGCGCCGCACCGAGGCGACGCAGTCCGCGTCAAAGCGTACCGGCGGCTGGTCCCAAATCCGCGAGGATAAAACCGACAAACCGAGAGGATCGCAGATCTCGCGCAGCGAAGCCTGATATTCGGCTTCGAGCTGGTCGAGCACGGCGGCCTCGGGGTGTCGCAGGTCGACGCAGAAGAACACCTCGCCCGGCACGACATTGCGCGAGTTCGGCCGCACCTCCATCAGTCCGACCGCGCCGAGCGCGGCTGGCGCGTGCGCTTCCGCGATCGCATTGATGCGCTCGACCAGACGGGCCGCGCCGAGCAGTGCATTCTTGCGCAACCGCATCGGGGTTGCGCCGGTATGGGCGGATTCGCCGGTCACCGTGACCTCGTACCAGCGCATGCCCTGGACGCCGGTGACGATGCCGATCTCTTTATCTTCGGCCTCCAGGATCGGTCCTTGCTCGATGTGCAGCTCGAAGAAGCCCGAAAGCTCGTGCCGACCGCACGACCGAGCACCGAGATATCCAACTTCCTCCAGCGCCGAACGAAAGTTGATCCCGGCGCGATCCTCGCGCGCCCAAGCCCAGTCGCGCGTGAAGGCGCCAGCGAAGACTCCCGAGGCGACCATCGCGGGCGCAAAGCGCGAGCCCTCCTCGTTGGTCCAGTTGATGACCTCGATGGGTGCGAACGTCTCGTAGCCGGCCTCAACGAGCGTACGTAGCGCCTCGAGCGCGCCGAGCACACCGAGCACGCCGTCGAACTTGCCGCCGGTCGGCTGCGTGTCGAGGTGGCTCCCCATCGCGATCGGCGGGACGTCGTCGCGCTGGCCTTTGCGCCGCGCATACATCACGCCCATGTCATCGACCGTTACGGTGCAGCCGAGCGCCTCGCAGCGCGCACGGAACCAGTCGCGCACCTGCCGGTCGAGATCGGTCAACGTGAGGCGGCAGATGCCGCCCTTGGGCGTGCCGCCGATGGCGGCGGTCTCCATCAACTCGCCCCAGAGCCGCTCGGGGTCGATGACGAGATTCTGCATCGCCCCTCGCGATCAGAACTGCCGCGTCACGCGGCAGATGCCTTGTCGCGGTAGCCTACGCCGGGCCACATCTTCGCGGACGTGCGCAGATACTGGTTCGGGCGTGCGACCTCAGCGCCAAGTTCGTGCGCCGCACGCCACGCCCAATGCGGCTCATCCAGCATGGCGCGGCCGAGTGCGATCATGTCGGCCTTGCCGCTCGCAACGATCTCCTCGGCCTGCTTCGGCGTGGCGATCAATCCGACCGCGCGCGTCGCGATGCCGGTCTCACGCTTGATCTGCTCGGCGACCGGTACGTTGTACCCGGGCGTCGTCGGGGTACGAACTTCAGCAGTGACCCCGCCCGAGGAAACGCAGACGAAATCGAGGCCGACATCCTTCATGGCCTTCACCCATACGACGCTGTCGTCGCCGGTGAGGCCGCCCTCCATCCAGTCGGTCGCCGAGATGCGCGCGCCGAGGGGGAAGCCCTTTGGCAACGCGGCGCGAACAGCACTCAAGACTTCGAGCGGGAATTTCATGCGGCCTTCCAGCGAACCGCCATAGGAGTCGTTGCGCTTGTTCGAGATCGGCGAGACGAACGAGTGCAACAAATAGCCGTGCGCCATGTGCAACTCGATCTCGTCGAAACCCGCGCGCAACGAACGCTTCGCGGCGTTCACGAACGCATCGCGCACGCGGTTCATGTCGGCTTCGTCCATCGCGCGTGGCGCGGGCCATGCGGCGCCCGGCGCGATGGCCGAGGGACCGACTGTCGGCCACGGATCCTGTTCCGCCTTCAGGCCGACGCCGCCTTCCCAAGGGCGTTGCGAGGAGGCCTTGCGGCCAGCATGCCCGATCTGGATGCCGAACTTCGCGGTCCCGATGCGCTTGCAATGCGCGATGATGCGGGCGAATGCGTCCTCACACGCATCCGAATAGATCCCGGTGCAGCCATGTGTGATGCGTCCGATGCGCTCGACGCCGCTCGCCTCGACCACCACCATCGACGCGCCGGAATTCGCCAGCATGCCGAGATGCGTGATGTGCCAGGGGCTCGGCACGCCGTCGTCGGCCGAATACTGGCACATCGGCGCAACGATGATCCGGTTGGCGAGTTCAAGGCCATTGATTTTGTAAGGCGAAAACAGTGCGCTGGTCATGAATGGGTGCTCGATGGTGTGGAGGAATTTAGAGGCCGGCGGGCCATAGATGGCGGCGGGTCAAGCTCAAGTCAATCGCGCGACCGCAAGCGCCAGCGTTTGCGCGCGCGGTACCAGTGAGTCCACGTCGAGATATTCATCCGGCGTGTGCGCCTTGCCGCCCACCGGACCGACCGCGCAGATGGTCGGCGTACCCACGCCCGCGGTAAACCCGGAGTCCGCGCAGCCGCCGGTGAATTCGCCTTCCACTTTGAGATCGAGGTTCTTGGCGCAGGCCGCGTAATGCTCGAAAAGGCGCTTTGAATCCGGCGTCTCGACCAGCGGCTTGAACTCGCCAGCGATCTCCAGCTTCGCGCTGGTGCCCGGCACGCTCACGGTCGAAACGATGCGCTCGATCTTCTCCATTGCTGTGTCGCGATCCGGGGGCGTGACATAACGCAAGTCGATCTCGCATTTCGCCCATGGTGCGACGGTATTGACGGTCTGTCCGCCGGAGATCAGTCCGACATTCACCGTCGTGCCCTTGGTCAGATCGGTGATCGCATGCAGGGCCGTGATCTTGCGGGCGAGTTCTTCGATCGCCGAGATGCCCTCCGCATAATTGCCGCCCGAATGCGCCGCCTTGCCGGTGATCTCCATCTTCATGAAGACGCCGCCCTTTCGGCCGCTCACTACATTGCCGCTCGGCCTGCCGGGCTCGGAGTTGAAAACGGCGCGTGCGCGTCTTGCTTCTGCTTCGATGATCGGCCGGCACGCTGGCGAGCCGATCTCTTCGTCAGAGGTGAACAGCCCGACGAGCGGCGCAGGCGCACCGCCGAACTTGTTGAACGCCGCGAGGACGAAGGCATTCATCACCAATCCTGCCTTCATATCGGCGACGCCGGGCCCGTACGCCCTGCCATTCTCGATCTTGAATGGGCGGCGCGTCGGCTCGCCTTTCGGAAACACCGTGTCGCGATGCCCCATCAGCATGATTGCGGCGTTCGACGGGCCGCCGACTGTCGCGCGCAGCGCGTCGCCGAATGCCTCGTTCTCGATTACCTCGCAAGCGATCCCCTCGCCTTCGAGGAAACTGCGAAGCCGCACGCCGACCGCATCGACTCCGGCCTTGTCGTAGGAGCCGCCATCGATGTTCACGATCTCCTCGAGCAGCTTGAGCATCGCGCCCTGTTGGCCTCTGAGCCATTCGACCACGGCATTTTCGCCCTGCGCGGCTGACGTCATGAACAACTCCTGAATGGTTTGGCTTTGCCGATACATATGACGGGAATTTCATGTTGTGGCGAGGGCTTAGCCGCCTTCATTCCGCCAAGGATGGAATGAGTATTTTGCATGGGAGCACGAAGCTCGCGGCCATCGCCGCCTTGCCTTGGAGAACACCGATGCCCTTCCTGAAACCAGCCCTGTGCGCCGCGGCGCTTGTGGTCGCGGCCGCCGTCGCGATCCCGGCGATCGCGCAACAGCAAAATGACAATACTCCGGCTCCGCAGGCCGGCCGCGACGGTCGAGGCCTCGACTGGCGCGGCGGCCCGCGCGATCGCTATTCCGACGAGGACGGCCCGCGCTGGCGCCGCTGGCACGGCTGGCGCCAGTTCGGCAACCGCGACGGCGACGATGAACGCGGTATGCGCGGGCGGCGTTTCGGCGAACACAGGGGCCAACGCGGCATGCATGGCCGCGGGATGATGGCGCGGATCTGCGGGCCGAACGGCGACCAGATGGGCAACCGCCTGATCAACCGTCTCGAACGCGCGACCCAGCCGACCGCAGAGCAACGGCCGAACCTCGACAAGCTCAAGGAAGCTTCGGCCAAGGCACACGACATCATGCGCACGGCCTGCCCGGCCGAGCGGGCCGCGACGCCGACCGGACGGCTTGCCAATGCCGAGAAGCGGCTCTCCGCGATGCTCGATGCGGTCCGAACGCTGCGCCCGGCAATGGACACTTACTACGGCTCGCTCAACGATGAGCAGAAGGCCCGTCTCGCGATGACGCAGTCGCGCATGATGCGGCCGGGCATGATGGGACCAGGCATGGACGGCTTCCGTGGCGAAGGCCGCCGCGGGCACGATCGCCGTGACGAGCGGCGCGACGATCGGCAGGACGACCGCACTGAAAATGCACCGCAGCAGCAGCCGGCCGGCAACACGCTGTAACGACCAGCGCGATGCGCTCTATCGCCAGGCTCTAACGTTCCTTGGGATCGAGCGCATCGCGCAATCCGTCGCCGACCAGGTTGAACGACAACACGGTGAGGAAGATCGCGAGACCCGGCCAGATCGCCATCCACGACGCGGTGGTGAGGAAACGCTGCGCCGAGTTGAGCATCGATCCCCACGAGGGCGCGGGCGGTTGCTGCCCGAGCCCGAGGAACGAGAGGGCCGCCTCCGCGATGATGGCGGCTGCGATCGAGAGCGTGCCCTGTACCAGGAGGGCCGGTAGGATATTCGGCAGGATGTGAAACAGCGCGATGCGCCAGCGCGGATTGCCGATGGCGCGTGCCGCCTCGACGTAATCCTCGACCTTCACGGCCATCACCTGTCCGCGCGTGAGCCGTACGAAGATCGGCGTGGTCGAGACGCCGATCGCGATCATGGCGTTGGTCAGGCTCGGCCCGAGGAATGCCGCGAGCGCGATCGCCAGAATGAGGAACGGCACCGCCAGCATCGCGTCAGTGATGCGCGAGATCAGCGCATCCGTCCACCCGCCTATATATCCCGCGATCAGCCCGAGCGGCACGCCGATTGAGAGCGCGATGGCAACCGAGATGACGCCCGCAAGCAGTGAGGCGCGTGCACCGAACATCACGCGGGCGAGCACGTCACGTCCGACATCGTCGGTGCCGAGCCAGTGCAGCGTGGACGGCGCCTTGCGCACCGCGCTCCAGCTCTGCGCCGCCGGGTCGAACGGCGCAATCAGCGGCGCAAAGATCGCGACGAAAACGAACAGC
Source organism: uncultured Alphaproteobacteria bacterium (assembly GCA_963757565.1). GTDB lineage: Bacteria > Pseudomonadota > Alphaproteobacteria > Rhizobiales > Xanthobacteraceae > PALSA-894. Next base: position 1,005,249 of record CAVWSB010000011.1, on the reverse strand, counting down.
GCGATGACGATGAGGCCGGCGACGGCGCCCTTGCGGCGCTTGAGCCGGCGCAGCGCGCGGCGTGTCGGGCTCTCGATCGTCTCGTCGGCACGCCTGGCGATCAGCGCGGGATTGTAAGGGACGTCAGCCATCATGCCCTCAGCCGCGGATTGACCAGCACGTAGAGCAGGTCGGCAACGAGATTGAGCGTGATGTAGGTCGTGGCGGTGACCAGTACGACGCCCTGCACCACCGCGTAGTCGCGGTTGAACACCGCATCGATAATAAGCTTGCCGAAGCCCGGAATGGTGAAGATCTGCTCGGTCAGGACCGCGCCCGACAGCAACGTGCCGAATTCGAGTGCACCGAGCGTGATCACTGGCGTCAGCGCATTGCGCATCGCGTGCTTGAGAATGACCGAGCGCTCAAGCAGACCTTTGGCGCGCGCGGTGCGCACATAATCGCTGTTGAGCGCCTGCAGCATGGCGCTGCGCGTGTGGCGCATCAGAACCGCCGCAATCGCGTTGCCGAGCACGAACGCCGGCATGATCGTGGTGGCGAGGCTCTGCCGCCAGTCCTCCGTCAGCGGCACGTAGCCCGAAGGCGGCAGCCAGCCGAGCTCAACCGAGAACAGGAAGATCATCATGATGCCGAGCCAGAAGTTCGGCGTAGACAGCCCCCACAGCGCGAACACGTTGGCCGCATAGTCGAGCGGCGTGTCGCGATAGACCGCCGAGACGATGCCCGCCGTGATGCCGATCGAGAGCGCGATGACGATCGCCATCGCGGCAAGCTGCATGGTGACAGGCAGCTTCTGCAGAACAAGGTCGAGCACGCGCTGCTTGTTGCGGATCGACTCGCCGAGATCACCCGACAACACGCCCTTGATCCAATAGACATATTGTACTGGCAACGGCTGATCGAGCCGGTACTGCTTGCGGATCTGCTCGATCACCGCCGGGTCGCGATCCTCGCCTGCCATGATTAGCGCCGGGTCACCCGGCAGCAGGTGCTGCAGCGAAAAGATCAGGACCGACACAAAGAAAAGTGTCGGGATCAGTTGCAGCAGGCGCTTGGCGAGGAACGTGAGCAACTATTTGAACCTCAGCCCGACGACGCGCACCAGACCGTCCGGCACCGGCACAAAGCCGTCGATCTTCGTCGTCTGCGCGATGAGGACCTTGCGGTGATAGAGATAAAGAATTGGATTGTCGGCGAGCAGGATCTTCGCGGCCTTCTCGTAGATCGCCTTTCGGGCGGCGACGTCGGAGGTGAGCCGCGCATCGTCGAGCGCCTTGTCGACCTCCGGATTGGAGAAACCGGTCACGTTCTGCGGCGCCTTGGTTTTCTCGAAGATGTAAATGTTTCCGTCCGGATCGGTGCGGCCGCTCCAGCCGATGAAATAGAGCTGATAGTCCCCCTGCTCGGCCGTCTTGAGCGAGGTGGCAAACTCGGTCACGCGGATTTTCAGGTCGAAGCCGGCTTCGGCCGCCATCGCCTGCACCACCTCCGAGACCGCCTTGTTCTCCGCGCCCTGCGGCACCATGAAATCGACGACGATCGGCGTCTGCACGCCGGCTTCCTTGATCAGCGCCTTCGCCCTTGCAACATCGCGCTTCGGCACCGGGACGCTTTGCTGGTAATAGGCATTCGTCGGGCTGATCCACTGATTGCCGGGCACGAACTCGCCGTTGAAAACGACCTGATTGAGCGCCTCGCGGTCGATCGCGAGATCGAGCGCCTGACGCACTTTGGCGTTCTGGCCGAGCGGGTTCTTCGCCTTATCGCCGTTCGCGAGATTGATGGTGAGACCGAAATAGCTCAGGTCCGGCAGTTCGCTGAGCTTGAGGCTGCGATCATCCTTCACAGCCTTAATGTCGGTTGCGTTCAGGCGCTCGATCAGGTCGAGGCCGCCGGACTTGAGGTTCGCGAGCCGCACGGTCGCGTCCACGATCGGCAGATAGGTGATGCGGTCGATGTGCAGCCTGTCCTTGTCCCAGTAGTCGGCGAACTTCTCGACCACGATGCGGTCCTGCTGCACGCGCTCGACGAACTTGTAAGGACCGGCGCACACCGGATGCAGACCGAACTTGTCGCCGGCTTCCTTCGCGGCTTTTGGCGAAACCATCATGCCGGCGCGGTCGGTCAATTGCGCGATCAGCGGCGAGAACGGCGTCTTGAGAACGAGCTTGATGGTGAGCGGATCGACCACCTCGACATGGTCGACGGCGGCGAGCTCCGGCTTGCGGAACGAGCCCTGCATGGTCATGTGCCGCTCGATCGAGAATTTCGCTGCCTCGGCGTCGAGCGTCTCGCCGTCGTGGAATTTCACGTTCGGCCGCAGCTTGATGGCGACGGACTTTCCGTCCGGCGCCGTCTCCTGCGACAGCGCGAGCTGCGGGATGACCTTCAGGCTCGCGTCCACGTCGAAAAGCTTGTCGCAGATCGACGCGAACACGATGCGCCCCACGTAGGTGCGCGCGAGCGTCGGATCAAGCACGTCGGGGTCTTCGGCGAGGCCGATCCGCAGGTTGGACTGCGCCGCGGCCGTGCCGCAGGTCAACGCCACAAGCGCGGCAGCCGCCGCGAGGCGCAAAGCTTTCATGAAACACCCCTCACTGTCTGGCGGGCGCTGTCTCGCGCCCTTGCCCAACTGTATCAACACCGGACTCCGCCGGCACGTCCATCGGATGGGCAAATGCCTCGATCAATCGCTCAAAACTTGGCGAGCGGCCACTCTCCGCAGGGGTTGGGGCGACCGGCGGCAGTTCCGGCCAGCGGTGACATGCTGTCGCATGCGCGCCGTCGACGATCAGTGCGGGGCGCTCGACCCGGCAGCGCTCGATTGCGTGCGGGCAGCGCAAATGCAGGTGACAGCCCGACGGCGGATTGATCGGACTCGGCACGTCGCCTTGCAGGATGGTGCGGTCGCGCCTCGCGCGCGGTCGCGGCACGGGGATCGCGGAGAGCAGCGCCTGCGTGTAGGGATGGCGCGGGTTTGCGAACAGTTCGTCGGTCGGTGCGGTCTCGACGATGCGCCCGAGATACATCACGGCGACCTCGTCGGCGATGTGCTTCACCACCGCGAGGTCGTGCGAGATGAAGATGTAAGCGAGCCCGAGCCGCTGCTGCAGATCGCGCAGCAGGTTGAGCACCTGCGAGCGGATCGACACGTCGAGCGCCGAGACCGGCTCGTCGCACACGATCAGCTTCGGCTCGACCGCGAGCGCGCGTGCGATCACGATGCGCTGGCGCTGCCCGCCGGAAAATTCATGCGGGTAGCGTGGCGCAAAGCGCGGCTCCAGCCCGACCAGATCCATCAGTTCGGCGACGCGCGCCCGGCGCTGCGCCGGCGGCACGATGCTGTGTAGCGCGATCGGCTCGGCGAGGATGCCGGCGACCGTCATGCGCGGATTGAGCGAGGCATACGGGTCCTGGAACACAAGCTGTGCCTGCCGGCGATAGGCGCGCACATCTGCTTCACTCAGCGCGAATACATCCTGCCCATCGAAGCGCACGCGACCCGCGGTCGCCTCGATCAGCCGCAGCACCAGCCGGCCGACCGTCGACTTGCCCGAGCCCGATTCGCCGACCAGCGCCAGCGTCTTACCGGCCTGCACGGTAAAGCTCACGCCATCGACCGCGTTCACATGCGAGATCGGGCTGCCGAAGATCGAGCGGCGCGCGACGAACTTCTTCACCAGTCCTTCGGCTTCGACCAGCGCGGTCATGGACTAAGTTCTCGTGGGTGCATGATCCTGTCCGAAAACCGGTTCCCACTTTTCGGGATCATGCACCAGCTTTTCCAGCGGCGCGCGCAAGCAGCGCGTCCAGCGCCCGCCGAGATCGACGACTGGGGGCGGCGCGGCGCGGCACGCTTCGAGGACGAACGGGCAGCGGGCCGCGAAACGGCAGCCAACCGGTGGCGCGGTCATGTCGGGCAATACGCCATCGATCGCAGCGAGCCGGTCCGTACGCACGTCGAGGCGCGGGATCGAGGCGAGCAGCCCGACGGTGTAGGGATGCTCGGGCGCCTCGAACAGCGCATCGGCCGGCGCGCGTTCGACGATCTCGCCCGCATACATCACGGCGACTTCGTCGCACACCTCGGCGACCACGCCGAGATCATGCGTGATCAGGATGATCGCCGCGCCGCTGGTGCGCTTAAGGTCGCGCATCAGGTCGAGGATCTGCGCCTGGATCGTCACGTCGAGCGCGGTGGTAGGCTCGTCGGCGATCAGCAGTTCCGGATCGCAGGCGAGCGCAATCGCGATCATCGCGCGCTGGCGCATGCCGCCGGAGAGCTTGTGCGGATAGTCGTCGATGCGTTCGGCTGGCGACGGGATGCCGGCGCGCTTGAGAAGAGCGATTGCCTTCTCGCGCGCCTGTTTCTCCGACAGCCCGCGATGGCGCACCAGCACTTCGATGATCTGCTCCCCGATGGTGTAGCTTGGATTGAGCGATGTCATCGGCTCCTGAAAGATCATCGCCACGCGGTCACCGCGCAGATCACGCAACGGGCGGTCGTCCAGATCGAGCAGCGATATCCGGTCGAATGTCACGCGGCCGCTCACTTCCGCGCTGGTCGGCAGTAGCCCCATGACGGCCAGCGAGGTCACGCTCTTGCCGCTGCCGGATTTGCCGACGATCCCGAGCGTACTGCCGCGCGCGAGCGTGAGGTCCACGCCATCCACCGCGACGGTGCGGCGGCCCCGGTCGCCATGAAATACAACGCGCAGATTTTCGATGGCGAGCACCGGATGCACGGCGTCCGCCATCACTTCGCCTCGGCGAGTGCGGCGGCGATGCCGGCGTCGATCACTTTGCGGTCGAGCTCACCGTGCGGATTCTTGGTGCTCGGTAGATATTTCGCGAAGTGCACCCAGCGGTCGCGGCTGACCTTCTCCAGCCGCTCAAGCTCGGCCAGCGGGTCGGCGTGATCGTCCACGCGGAGGTCGAGGTCGGGCCATTCCTCCTCACCATAGATAACCAGTGCGGCGGACTGCTTGCCGCGCTTGTCGCCACCAGCAGCTTCGCCTGCCTTCAGCGCCGCGATCAGGCGGCGCGGGAAAGAAAGCGCTGCATTTGCCGCATATGCCTTGGCGGTCTCGTCAATGACGGCGGGTCCCGCCAGCATGTTACCGGCGACCGAAAACCCCTCGCCCGCCGTGTGCCCGCACCAGTCGACGCAATCCTTGCCGGTATGCGCGGCGATGCGGCCAAGCCGATCCATCATGTGGACCTGACGCTGGTCGCGGCCTTCATCGCCGGCCGTCAGCGTCTTGACGATTTCCTCGGGCGGCAAGTCGTCCTGCATGAAACGCAGCCCGCGCACGCCGTAGAACGGGTTGACCAGCGCCTGCGTCGCGATCGCTCCGACATCCGACAGGATGAAGGGCACACGGCATCCGACAGCGAAATTCTTGGTCGCGACCGCAATACCGAACGCGCCCGATGCATCACGCGCGATCAGCGACCACGTCATTAGCGCCCCGCCGCGTAGCCCTGCATGCCGCGCGGATTGGCGGCGGCCTTGCGGCGCTTGCCTTCGCGCGAGGCTGCGGTGAGACGCCCTTCCGACCAGTCCGGGCCGACCTCGACCTTGTGACCGCGCTTCTTCAATTCGTCCTGCGTCGCCTTCGGCACGCGCCCTTCCAGCACCACGACGCCGGGACGGGCGGTGCGCGGCCAGAACGAGGAGAGGAAATGCTCGGTGTGCCAGGCCGGCGCGTCGATCGCCTGCTGCAAGTTCATGCCGGCATGCACATGGCGCAGAAAGAATTGCGTGATCCATTGATCCTGCTGGTCGCCGCCGGGCGAGCCCCAGGCCAGATACGGCTCGCCATCGCGCAACGCCAAGGTCGGCGTGAGCGTCGAGCGCGGCCGCTTACCCGGTGCAAGCGATGCCGGATGGCCCTCTTCGAGCCAGAACATCTGCGCGCGCGTGCCGAGCGGGAAACCAAGATCGGGGATAACCGGAGAGGAATGCAGCCAGCCGCCGGACGGCGTCGACGAGACCATGTTGCCGTCCTTGTCGACGATGTCGAAGTGGACCGTGTCGCCGGGCACCGCGCCCATCTTCTCGCGCTTCTTCGCCTGTACGGCGAGCGCGTCTGGCAGATCGTCCTCGTCGTGCGTCCAGGGGATGTCGCCAACCGTGGGCTCCCCTGCCCCGCTCGACCCGACTGCCGCGCGGGCCGAATCCGCGAGCCGAACGCCCATCGTCTTGCCGAAGCCCTCAATGGTACCGGGACGGATTTCGAGCGAAGCCTGATCGGTGATGAGCTTCACCCGCGCGTCATTGTAGGCGTCGGACAGCAGCACATCGATCGGCACATCGACGAATTTGGGATCTCCATAGAAGGTATCGCGATCCGCGAAGGCGAGCTTGGCGGCTTCGACCTGACGGTGGATGAAGTCCGGCCCGGCCGGGTCGAGACCGTCAAAGCCAAGACGCTTGCACAGCGCAAGCTGTTGCAATGTCACCAGGCCTTGCGTCCAAGGTCCGGCCTTCAGCACGGTATAGCGGCCGTAGTCGTAGGAAATCGGCGCCTCGATGGTGGCCTGCCACTTCGCCATGTCGTCGGCCGTGAGCACGCCGCGGTGGGCGCGGCCGGAGGTATCCATCACATCCTGCGTGCGGCAGAACTTGTCGATCGCTTCGGCGACGAAGCCCTTGCTCCAGACGGCGCGAGCGCGCTCGATCTCGGCCTCGCGGTTTCCGCCGTTGGTCGCCTCGCGCAGGATGCGCTCGTAGGTGTCGGCCATTTTCGGATTGGTGAAGTGGGTGCCGGGCTTCGGGACGTTGCCTCCCGGCAGATAGAGCGCGGCCGACGTCGTCCAGTGGTCGCGGAACATGTCCTTGACGGTGTCGATGGTGGCGCAGATGCGCTCGACCAGCGGATAGCCGTTTCGCGCGTAGCCGATCGCGGGCGAAAGCACGTCGGCGAGGCGCATCGTGCCGTAGTCGCGCAGCAGCGTCATCCAGGTGTCGAACGTGCCGGGGATGCACGCCGCGAGCAGGCCGGTGCCGGGGACGAGATCGAGGCCGAGTTTGTCGCGATAGTGCGCGATGGTGGCGCCGGCCGGCACCGAACCCTGCCCGCAGATCACCTCGGGCTTGCCGCGCCGCACATCATAGAGGATCACCGGCACGTCGCCGCCCGGTCCATTGAGATGCGGCTCGACCACCTGCAGGGTGAACGCCGTCGCGCAACCGGCATCGAACGCATTGCCGCCGCGTTCCAGGATGCCCATGCCGACCGCGGTCGCGATCCAGTGGGTGGACGTGACCACGCCGAACGTGCCCTCGATCTCGGGGCGCGTCGTGAACGGGTTCGGAGTGACGAAATTCATGGGATTTCCGGGGCTCGAAGCGGAGACAGCCGGAGTTCACCACAGTTCACGGGCCGGGCCAACCGGGCCGGTCACATGCCGGATCACGCAAGGACGAGGACGTCAGGCGGCCTTGGCTTCGTCGTCTTCGAGGCTGCGCGGCCGCTCCATCGCGTCGAGAATTTTCTGCCACTCCTCGACACTGGAAATCACGTCTCGCATGCGCAGCAGGAACACGTCCTCGGTGAAGTAGCGGCGCCACCGGTCGCTGCGATAGAGCTCGACGTAATGCTTGCGGCGGCGCTCTGCGAGCGCGTGCCACTTGCGTACAACATCAATAGACGTGCGAAACGGCGTCTCGCTCGTCATGCCTATCCGACCTTTCGGCGCGCAGCATTCCACCTGCGTCCGGCAACCGGCCTGACGCACCCACGCACGCAACGCTACGAAGAACAGAGAGGCAGACGCAGAACGGACGAATCAAATCGCCTCTTGCTGCGCATACTCACGCGACCGGCTGGTTTCGGCAATGGGTTGGCGGGGCTCCGCCCCCACCGGACTGTGGACAGGATTGGATATCTCGCCCGGCGTTGCCGATCGGCACCGCCTGCGGAGCCATCCTTACAGCTTGATCTTCCACAGATTGGCGACTTCGCCAACGATCCCGCGGCGGAACAGCAGCACGCAGACCACGAAGATGATGCCCTGGATCACCGTCACCCACTGGTCGAGTGCGTTCAGGTAGTTCTGCATCGCGATGATAACGAATGCGCCGGCAACCGGGCCGAACACGGTTCCAAGCCCCCCGACCAGCGTCATCAGCACGACCTCGCCCGACATCGCCCAGTGCACGTCGGTGAGCGACGCGATCTGGAACACGATCGCCTTGGTGCCGCCGGCAACGCCCGCGAGTGTTGCGGAGAGGACAAATGCCACCAGCTTGTAACGGTCGGTCCGGTAGCCGAGCGAGACCGCGCGGGGCTCGTTCTCGCGGATCGCCTTCAGAACCTCGCCAAACGGCGAGTTGATAACCCGCAGGATGAACAGGAAACAGGCAAGGAAGATCACCACCACCAGCACGTACATGTTCATGTGGCTGGTGAGGTCCACGAGCCCGAACAGCTTGCCGCGCGGCACGCCCTGGATGCCGTCCTCACCACCGGTGAACTTCGCCTGCAGGGCGAAAAAATACATCATCTGCGCGAGCGCGAGCGTGATCATCGCGAAATAGATGCCCTGGCGGCGGATCGCGAGCGATCCGGCGACGAGCCCGAGCACGGCGCCGGTTGCCGCCCCGGTCAGGATCGCGAGTTCCGGAGGGAAACCCCAGACCTTGGCGGCATGCGCCGCAAGATAGCTCGCCCAGCCGAAGTACAGCGCATGGCCGAATGAGAGCAGTCCGACATAGCCGATCAACAGGTTGAACGCGCAGGCAAACAGCGCAAAGCACAGCGCCTGCATGAGAAACAGCGGATAGATGAAGAACGGCGCGACGACGAGCGCCGCCACCATGATCAGGAATGCGACGACCTCGCTGCGGCCTTCGGCAGCGTGCGCGGGAGCGGTGAGCGTGTCGGTCGCGGCGACCATCAGGCGGTCCTCCCGAACAGGCCGGCCGGCCGGATCAGCAGCACGATCGCCATGATCACGAAAATCACGGTGTTCGACGCCTCGGGGAAGAACACCTTGGTCAACCCCTCGATGATGCCGAGCCCGAAGCCGGTGACGATCGCGCCCATGATCGAGCCCATGCCGCCGATCACCACCACGGCGAATACCACGATGATCAGGTCGGAGCCCATCTGCGGCGAGACGTTATAGATCGGCGCCGCCATCACGCCGGCGAAGGCCGCGAGCGCGACGCCGAACCCGTAGGTCAGCGTGATCATGCGCGGGACGTTGATGCCAAAGGCGCGCACCAGCGTAGGGTTTTCGGTTGCGGCGCGCAGATAGGCGCCAAGCCGGGTCCGTTCGATCACGAACCAGGTCGAAAAGCAGATCGTGAGAGAGGCCACGACCACCCAGGCACGGTAGTTGGGCAGAAACATGAAGCCGAGGTTCTGTCCGCCGCGCAGCGAATCCGGCATCGCGTAAGGCAGACCGGCGGAGCCGTATTTGTTGCGTGCCAGTCCCTCGATAATGAGCGCAAGACCGAACGTCAGCAGCAGCCCATAGAGATGGTCGAGCTTGTAGAGCCATTGCAGCATCGTGCGCTCGATGATCACGCCGACGATTTCAACCACAATGGGTGCGATGATCAGCGAGGGCCAGTAGCCGAGGCCGCTGTAAGTGAGAATGAGATACGCGCCGAACGCGCCCATCATGTACTGGGCGCCGTGCGTGAAGTTGATGATGTTGAGCATGCCGAAGATCACGGCGAGCCCGAGGCTCAGCAGCGCGTAGAACGAGCCGTTGATCAGCCCGAGCAAAAGTTGCCCGAACAGCGCTTGCGAGGGAATGCCGAAAATCTCGAACATGGTGAGCATTATCCCTCCCCGCTTTCGCGGGGAGGGATAACCCAGGTCAGCCGCTCGCCAGCGGGCAGCCGCCATCCTTGAGCGGACGGAAGGCTTCCTCGGCCGGAATGGTGGCCTTCAGCGTGTAGAAGTCGCCCGGATATTTCGACTCCTCCGGCTTCTTCACTTCAAACAGGTAGGCCGGGTGAAGCTTGCGTCCATCGACGCGGATCGTGCCCTTGCCGAACAACACGTCGTCGGTCGGCAACTCCTTCATCTTGGCGACGACGGTCTTGCCATCCGGATTGCCGCTGAGCGCGGCCCGCGCCTTGAGATAGTGCAGCGTCCCGGCGTAGGTGCCAGCGTGGTTCATCGTCGGCCACTTCGACTTGTCATTGCGAAGCTCGGCCCAACTCTTGGTCCAGGCGCGCGTCTGATCGTTCATGTCCCAGTAGAACGTCTCGGTGAACGTCAGGCCCTGCGCGGTCTGCAGTCCCAGCGCCGCAACGTCGCCGGCGAACACCAGAAGACCGGCCATCTTCTGCCCGCCCTTCACGACGCCGAACTCGGCGCCCTGCTTGATTGCGTTGATGGTGTCGCCGCCCGCATTGGCGAGACCGATGATCTTCGCCTTGGAAGCCTGCGCCTGCAGCAGGAACGAGGAGAAGTCGTTGTTGTTGATCGGATGGCGCACCTTGCCGAGCACCTTGCCGCCGTTGGCTTCAACGACCGCGGACGTGTCGCGCTCGAGCGCGTGGCCGAATGCGTAGTCGGCCGTGAGGAAGAACCAGGTATCGCCGCCCTGCTTCACCAGCGCCTTGCCGGTGCCGTTCGCCAGCATCCAGGTGTCGTAGGTCCACTGCACGTTGTTGGCGTTGCATTTCGGTCCGGTGAGATCGGACGAGGCGGGACCGGAGCCGACAAAGACCTTGTTCTTTTGCGCCGCGACCTGCGTGATTGCGAGCGCGACACCCGAATTCGGAACGTCCGCGATCATGTCGACATTCTCGGTGTCGTACCACTGGTTCGCGAGGTTTACGGCGAGATCAGCCTTGTTCTGGTGATCGCCCGAGATGATGTCGACCTTGAAGTTCGGGTGATCTTTCATGAATTCGGTCGCGGCCATGCGCGCCGCGATCACCGAGCCGATGCCGGTGTCGTCCGCGTACAGGCTGTTCATGTCGGTGAGCACACCGATCTTCACGTTGATCTGCTGAGCGTGCGACGTTCCGCACATCAGCACCGCCGCAAGTGCGGCGGCTACGATTGTCTGTTTCATGGGACGCTGTCCTTCCTGGTTTGAATTCTTGTTCTTGTTTCTCTTGATATGAGATTTGGAGACAGGCGGGCTTGTGGTCCGCCTGTCCAGTTCGTGTCAGCCGCTCACCAGCGAACAGCCCGAGTCTTTCGGATTGCGGAACGCCTCAGCGGCCGGGATCGTGGCCTTGAGCGTGTAGAAGTCGCCCGGGTGCTTCGACTCCGAAGGCTTCTTCACTTCAAACAGATAAGCGTCATGGAGCTTGCGGCCGGTCGCGTCGATATTGCCCTTGCCGAACAGCACATCGTCGGTCGGCATCTCCTTCATCTTCGCGACGACGGTCTTGCCATCCGGGCTGCCTCCAAGCGCGACGCGCGCCTTGAGGTAATGCAGAATACCAGCATAGACGCCCGCCTGCCCCATCGTCGGCCACTTGTTCTGATCGCCTCGCGCCTCGTGCCAGCGCTTGGTCCAGGCACGGTTCGCCTCGTTGGCATCCCAATACCAGGTCTCGGTCAGGGTCAGGCCCTGCGCGGTCTCAAGGCCGAGCGCCGCAACGTCGCTCGCGAACACCAGCAGACCGGCCATCTTCTGGCCGCCCTTCACAATGCCGAACTCGGCTGCCTGCTTGATCGAATTGATGGTGTCGCCACCCGCGTTGGCGAGCCCGATGACCTTCGCCTTGGACGTCTGCGCCTGGAGCAGGAAGGACGAGAAGTCCGAGTTGTTCAGCGGATGCTTCACACCGCCGAGCACCTTGCCGCCTGCCTTCACGACGGCGGCGGTCGTATCGCGCTCGAGTGCGTGGCCGAAGGCATAATCCGCAGTGAGGAAAAACCAGGTGTCGCCGCCCGATTTTACCATTGCGTTGCCGGTACCGTTCGCCAGCATCCAGGTGTCGTAGGTCCAGTGGACCGTATTGGCGTTGCATTTCGGTCCGGTGAGGTCGGACGCGGCCGCGCCGGAGACGATGAAAAGCCTGTTCTTGTTTGCCGCGACCTGGCTCACCGCGAGCGCGACACCGGAGTTCGGCACGTCGATGATCATGTCGACCTTGTCGACATCGAACCACTGGTTCGCGATCTGCGTTCCGACGTCCGGCTTGTTGAGATGATCGCCGGAGACGATCTCGACCTTCACGTTCGGATGATCTTTCTGGAAATCCGCGACCGCCATCTTGGCGGCGGCAACGGAGCCCGGACCGCCGAGGTCGGCGTAGAGGCTCGACATGTCGCTCAACACGCCGATCTTGACGTTCAGATCCTGGGCGTGCGCGACGCCGCAGAGCAGGCTCGCGGCAAGAATGCCCGCAAAAGGCTTCATCGGCATTGGATTTCCTCCGTCTTTTAATTCGTCAGCAGATAAGGCGCGCTCATCTGCAACTAGACCCCGAGATACTCGTGCAGCTTTTCGAGATTTGCGTCCAGTTCCGCATTGGCGAAGCCCTCGACGATGCGGCCGTGTTCCATCACGTAATAGCGGTCCGCGACCGTCGAGGCGAAGCGGAAATTTTGTTCAACGAGCAGGATGGTAAAGCCCTGCTCCTTGAGGGTGCGGATGGTGCGCCCGATCTGCTGGATGATGACCGGCGCAAGCCCCTCGGTCGGTTCATCGAGTAGCAGGAGGCGTGCGCCGGTGCGCAGAATGCGGCCGATTGCCAGCATCTGCTGCTCGCCGCCGGACAGCTTGGTTCCCTGGCTGTGCAGCCGTTCCTTGAGGTTCGGGAAGAGCGCGAAGATGGCGTCTATGGTCAGACCGCCCTTCTTGACCTCAGGCGGCAAGTAAAGGTTCTCCTCCACATCGAGGCTCGCGAAGATGCCGCGCTCCTCGGGACAGAAGGCGATGCCGCAGCGGGCAATGGCATTCGACGAAAGTCCAATCAGTTCGCGGCCCTGGAACTGCACCGCGCCCGAGCGCTGGCCAACGATTCCCATGATGGATTTCAGCGTCGTGGTCTTGCCGGCGCCGTTGCGGCCCAGCAGCGTGACCACCTCGCCTTCGCGCACGTCGAAGGTCACGCCGTGCAGAATGTGCGACTCGCCGTACCACGCCTGCAGTCCATTGACGGTAAGGATCGGCGCATCAGCCATGGCCGACCCCCATGTAGGCTTCGCGCACATCCGGATTGTTTGACACTGCCGCGTAGTCGCCTTCGGCGAGGACGCGCCCGCGCGTCAGCACCGTGATACGGTCGCAGAGATTTTCCACCACACTGAGATTGTGCTCGACCATCAGCACGGTGCGATTGGCGGCGACCGACTTGATCAGCGCTGCGATGCGGTCGATGTCCTCGTGACCCATGCCCGCGGTCGGCTCGTCGAGCAGCAGCATCTCGGGATCGAGGGCGATGGTGGTGGCAAGTTCGAGCGCGCGCTTGCGCCCATAAGACAGTTCGACCGCCGGGAGATCCGCGTAGTCGCGCAGGCCGACATCCGCGAGCAGCGACAGGACGCGCTCGTCATAGGATTCGAGCACACGTTTGGAGCGCCAGAAATCGAACGAGCCGCCGCGGCCGCGCTGCAGAGCAATGCGCACGTTCTCCCGGCAGGTGAGATGCGGAAACACCGCCGAGATCTGGAACGAGCGGACAAGGCCCAGCCGGGCGATCTCGGTCGGCGGAAGGCCGGTGATGTCCTGGCCCTTGAAAGCGATGCGCCCGCGCGTCGGCTGGAGAAACTTGGTCAGCAGATTGAAGCAGGTGGTCTTGCCGGCGCCGTTCGGACCGATCAGCGCATGAATCGTGCCGCGCTCAACGCGCAGCGATACGCCGTTCACCGCCACGAAGCCGGCGAACTCCTTGGTCAGATCCTCGGTTTCGAGGATGAACTCACTCATTGACGCCGCGTATCCCCTCTTGGCGCCATCTACAGCCACATTCCGCAATGTACGTCCAGTAGACGTTCGATCGCGGCTGCGGATCTGGGCGTGCGGGGTTAAGGTCTGCGCCAAAACGACAGTCCGCCCGGACGGGCACGTCCGGGCGGACCAGCCGGACCGACGCGCAGGTGGAATGGGGCAGACGCGCCGACCGAACTTCGTGTGTGTTCGCCAATAGTTAGTCGCTGCGGAACGGCCGCAGGTTCAGTCGCGACGCACAGCTCAGTTTGCCGTGGGCGGCGTCGCCGATGCGGCGTTCGATTGCGGAGACGCGGCGGTGACAGCCGCAAGCGCGTCCGCAAGACCCGCACCGAACTGATCGTCATGGCCAGGCGGCCCGAGGTCGTGCGCGGTCGTCATCAGGATACGGCGGATCGCTGCGGCATCGAGCTTGGGGTTGCGGTCGATCAGCAACGCCGCGATGCCGCTCACTTGCGCTGCGGCGAACGAGGTTCCGGATTGCATCTGGTAGGCGCCGTCCGGCGCGGCGGCGATAATGTTGACGCCGGGCGCAGCGACCGCGATGTGGGTGCCGCGGTTTGCCTGGGCAAACGGTTTGTCATCGGCATCAGTCGCCGTCACGGCGATCACGTTCGGATCGGCGGCCGGATAGAGCGGCGGCGACTTCGGACCCGCATTGCCGACCGCTGCGACGAGCGCGATCCCGCTCACGCGCAAGGCCGCGAGCATCGTGTGTAGTTCGGCATCCGCCGGGCCCGCGAAACTCATGTTGACGACGCCGGCCTTGGATTTGGCGGCCCATTCGAGTCCCTTGAGGATGTTCAGGCTGCTGCCGTCCGCGCCACTCGGGCCAAATGCATGTGCGGCGAGGATGTGTACGGCGGGCGCTGCGCCCGTGAGCTTGCCGTGCGCCGCGATCACGCTCGCGATGCCTGTGCCGTGCGGACGCGGCATGTCGGGCGTTCCGGTGGCGTCGAACGAAGCTGCGACAACGCCTGCGAGATCGGGGTGGTTCGCGTCGATTGCCGTATCAACCACAGCGACAAGGACGCGTTCGCCCGTCGCAAGCGCGTGCGCTTGTGACAAGTGCAATTTAGCAAGCGAATATTGCGGGGCAGCGCTGTCGTCCGCCGCGCCCTGCAGCGCGTATAGATAATTCGGCTGCGCCCCGAGAATGCGCGGATCGCCGCGCAGTGCTTGGATCACCGCACCGACCGGGCGGCCGTCATTGATGCGGACGCGCGCGAGACGATGGCGCGTCAGCGCGAAGTCCTGCACGTCGAGCCGCGTCAGGCGATGGCGCCGGGCAATCTGATCGAGTGCCGGCATGGACGTCGTTGCCGGAATATTGAGCAGCACCTCATTGGTGACGAAGCGGCGCTCGCCTGCCGGCGGCACGCTGAAATTCGCGCGTTGCACGAGGTGCTTCTGCGGCGTCGAGTTCTTCGTGACCGTCCTGTTCCGATGAGGCGTGGGAACCGGGCCGCCGTCCTCGACCACGACGGTGCCGCCACTGTAACCACCTGGCACGAGGATGACGCCGCCTCCGCCGGGAAAACGTGGGCCACCACTCGGAAAACGCGGACCATCGCCACCCGACAGGCGTCCGCCATTGCCGAAACCACCCCCGCCGCGCGCAAAGCCGCCGCCGCGTTGAGCCAGGCCGTCCGTCACGGCGACCAGCGTCATCGCACCGGCCGCGAGCATCAGAACCGTGACGCGGCGGGTGCGCGCGCGATTTTTCGTGGCGCTGGAATCAACGGACATGGGTGCCTCCGAACGAAAGGGCGCGACGCGCGCCCAATGAGCCCCATTCCATTTTTTAGACGTGCGACACCGGCAACGGATGCCGGCGCGATCTCGCGCGGTCAGTTTACTCGGCCGGCTTCGGACCGATGAAGCGCACGACGCTTTCGTCCTGCAGCTTCTTGACCGTGCGCGCGAGTTCTTCCTTCGGCATCCCGGTCATCGCGAGGCGAACCGTGTACATGCCGCCGCTCGGGCCATCGACCAGAGCGATCTTGTTGGCGTCGAGGAACTTGGTGATGTCAGCCGCCGTCGCCTTCGGCGCAAAGCTGATCAGCGCGAAGGTGCCATCCCTTACAATCTGCTCGGACTGAACCGACGCAACATGGAAGTTTCCGCCCTTCTGTTCGTTCACGAACATCCCGGCGAGCAGGCCGCCCTGCAACACGATCGCCAGCGCCGCCGCAGTCGCCGACCACGCCAGGGTGCGCGGCTGGAAGGAGGACAGTGTCTCGGAGAGCCAGGCGGAGAGGCTGAAGGTCGAACGGGTGCGCCGCGCGGTCGAGGTATCGGCCTCGATGTCGGCCATCAGTTTCTGCATCGCACGCGCCGAAGGCGCGCCAAGGGATTCGTTCGCCACGATCGTTTCGGCGAGGTCCTCGCGAACCGTTTCATACTGGGCGGCGAGTTCGGGGTCGCGGGCCAGCGCCTGCTCGACCATCTCGGCCTCGCGGCGGCTCAGCGTACCCGCGGCATGCCACGGCAGGAGGGTTTCGATCTCCGCGCGCTCGGCAGCTTTGTTGTTCAACATCATATTCATGGCCAACCTCGTTCCACTCCCGCTGCCTTAAGCAGTTCCCCTAACCGCTTGCGCGCATAGAACATGCGCGTCTTCACAGTATTTTCCGGAACCCCGACGATCTTGGCCACTTCTTCCACTGACTTCTCGTGGTAGTAGACCAGATCGATGATTTCCCGGTGTTCGGCGGAGAGCTTTGTCATGCACTGCCGCAGAACCGCACTGGTATCCTTTTTCTGCATGGCGACTTCAGGTGTGTCGCCGGTATCCTCGATCGCCTGAGCCGTCTCATCGTCCAGTTCTTCGTCCGGCCGCCGCCTCAGGGCAGAGAGTGCCTTGAACCGCGCGATCGCCAGGAGCCACGTCGAAACCTGAGATCTTGCTTCGAAACGGCCCGCCTGACGCCAGACATCGAGGAACACGTCACTGATCAGATCCTCCGCCCGGCTCGGGTCGCCCACAAACCTGAGGACGAACCGGTAAACACGCACATGGTGCCGCGCAAAAAGAACCTGCATCGCGAGCTTGTCGCCTGCTGCGATCCGTCCGATCAGCGCTTCGTCTGATGTCGTCTGCATCGCTAGGCCGTTGACCGGCTCACAAGTTAGTCGCGGCTGGAGGGGATTGGGTTCAAAGCGTGTTGGAGGCTCGGACGTACCGCAGGGCCGGGAAGATAACATCCCGGGAACTTTCCGGTCGGCTTTTCCGACTTTGCCCTCGAAGAGTGTCATGCTGCAAGCACACCCGGCCAAATGCGGGGCGTGCACTGCGAAAGTGGACCTGCCCCTTGGTTTAGACGCGGCGTCCGCTCAAGCGGTTCAACACTTTCGCAGAAAATATCACGAAACACATCACAACCTTATGGAACTAATGACGATTAACGAAACGTAAAAGTTTCGTCTGGACTCAATCCACACACGCCGATACGTCTAATGGTATCGTGGTTTCACGCTACCTTAGGTAAGTTCCTTACGTTTTTTGGTTAAAAATTTACGAATTCGCTTCACCATTGCGACACGGACCGGCGGCCGCGGAGCGCCGCCAATGGGAGGGGCTCATGGTGGACATTGTCCACGTCCGGGACGGCCTGCCAAGCGACACGCCGCAACGCACGTCATCCGCCAAGGCGGACGCTCAGACCGAACGTGCCGGCGCCCAGCCGCCACGCACCGATGTTGGCACGCTGGTGTTGCACTGGGCGACGGCGATCGCATTCACGGTCAGCCTCTTCACCGGAATTCGTATCGCGGCTGACGCGCTATCCGCGCCGGTCTCCAAGTGGCTTTCGCCGATCCTGCCGCAGGGCGAGATCTGGACCTTCCATTTCTACGCCGGTCTGACGCTGTTCTTTTGCGCCGCGGCCTACCTCATCTATATGCGGCGCGCCGCCCTGTTTGGCCGCAACGCGCTGAAGAAGACGCGCGTGATGGTCATGCCGGTGGCGAGCAAAATGCGCTTCGGCGGCCTCAACGTGCTGCTGCATTGGGCCGCTTACGTCATCGTCCTGACCATGACGGTGACCGGCATCTTCCTTTACCTCGGACATGGCGGCTGGTTGCTGCAGTTGCATTCGTACGTGGCATTCATCGGGCTCGGCTACATCTTCATCCACGCGCTTGCGCACTATCTCTATGGCGGCTGGTGGCAGCTCTTTCGCGTCTTCCGCCCCGCGAAGCTGGTGCTCACGGAGGCCGTAAGGCCAAAGCCCCTTCTGATCGCGGCCGGTGTCGGCGCGATCGTCGTCGCCGGCATCGCGATCTCGGATCCGCTCACGCGCGACACGCTCGTCGTCAAGCGCGTGGCGGCCGCACCGGACATGAAGAAACTGCTCAGCGATCCGGTATGGGCGACGGTGCAGCCGGCACGCATTCACACCCAGCAAGGCATCAATCTCGGCGGCACTGGCGAGTCGCTGGTCGAGGTGCGCGCCGTGCATGACGGCCAGAAAATCTATTTCGCATTCCACTGGGAGGACCCCTCGCGCTCGATGCGGCGCGAACCTCTCATCAAGAAAGAAGACGGCTGGCACATCATCGCCGACAATACTTATACCGACGACGTAACGACGTTCTACGAGGACAAGTTCGCGGTCATTTTCTCAACCGTGAACGATTTCGGCTCCGGCGGCGTGTCGCATCTCGGGCCGAAGCCGCTGGCGCAGTATCAGGGTTCGCGCAACGGGCGCGGCTTCCACTATACCGACGGCCACATGGTCGACATGTGGCAGTGGAAAGCCTCGCGCGGCGGACTGCTCGGCGAGATCGACGACATGTATATCGGCCCGCCCCGCGAGCCGACGCCGAAGGAAGTCGAAATGGTGAACCGGTATCAGGCCGGTTACTGGGGCGACCCCGGCGACACGCCCTACACCTACAATTTCAAGCTCTACAAGCCGTCCGAATACAAGGAGGACACGCCGATCGAGATCCTCCGGCTGCCGAAGGACTACAAGGAAGTGAACCGGCGGATGGGCAAATGGGATCCGAGTCCGGACGCGAGCGTGGATGACGGTTCGGTGTGGTGGATGTTCCCCGAGGAGACCGTTCCCTACTCCAAGGAAGATGACGCCAAGATCCCCGTCGGCACGATCATCCCGGCTGTGCTGATCACCGGCAAGCACGAGGGCGACCGCTACCACACCAAGGGCGAGGCGCATTGGGCCGATGGCCACTGGACACTGATGGCAAGCCGCGACCTGAAAACCGGCAGCAAGTACGATCAGGACTTCGTGCCCGGCAAGGACCTCTACATGTGGGTCTCGGTGTTCGATCACACCCAGACGCGCCACACGCGTCACCCGCGGCCGGTGAAAATCGTGACGCAGGAATGACGCGCGCTGCATCGGCTGAGTGAGTACGCATGAGTTCGTTCGACCTCGTCATCAACGGCAAATCCGTCAAGGCGAACTACGGTGAAACGCTCGTCGACGCAGCTCTCGGCGGCTGGGTCGCTATCCCGCACGACTGCAATTCGGGCCAATGCGAGACGTGCCGCGTCGACGTCGTCGGTGGCCAGGTCGACGACCGCGGCACCGCCGAGAAGAATACCGTCCTCGCCTGCCAGGCCAAGGTGATCGGCAACGCGGCGATCGCGTTCGATCATGTGGCGGATGTCGCCAAGCGCTCCGGCCTGATCACCGGCATTCTGCCGCTTGCCTCCGACATCGTCGAAGTATCGGTGCTGCTCGACACGCCGATCGCGATGCGGCCCGGGCAATATCTCGGCGTCAAGTTTGCGGGTTTTCCGGCGCGCGACCTCAGCCCAACCGTGCGCTTCGACGGCACGACCGCGCCCGGCGAACTCATCTTCCATATCCGCCGCTATCCGGGAGGGCTGGTCTCGACCCAGATCGGCGCGACGATCAAGTCCGGGCATCGCGTGCAGGTGCGCGGCCCGTTCGGAAGCGCGTTCCTGCGCGAGGGATACGGACCGATCGTTCTGATCGGTGGCGGCACCGGCTGGGCGCCGATCTGGTCGGTCGCGGCGGCCGCGCGACGCGAACAGCGGCATCGCGAGCTCATCGTGATCGCCGGTAGTCGTGACGCCGAAGGGCTTTACATGCGCCGGTCGCTCGATTGGTTGATCGATGACGGCGTGCGCGACGTGATCTCGACGGCGG
The DNA here is from genome assembly GCA_963757565.1 of uncultured Alphaproteobacteria bacterium. Taxonomy (GTDB): domain Bacteria; phylum Pseudomonadota; class Alphaproteobacteria; order Rhizobiales; family Xanthobacteraceae; genus PALSA-894. The sequence goes on along the minus strand of CAVWSB010000011.1, from coordinate 985,219 downwards.
AGACCGGCGCGACCGGCCCGGTGCTGCGCGGGCGCCCGACGCATTATCTTCCTTCCCTTGGGCCGGAGGATACGGTGTTTGTCGCCGGGCCGCCGCCCTTGGTCGATGCGGTGAAGCGCAAGTCGCGCGTCGCCGCGGCGCGCTGCTACGCCGATCCATTCCTGCCAAACGCACAACCGCTCTCGTTGATCGATCGCGTCATGGCGATGCTCCGCCGCCCTGCCGCGACGCCGGCCGAGGCCCCGCGCGCCGTTATGCCCGGCGCCGCCGTGCCGCGCGTCCGTCCGGACGCCGCACCGTCGTCGCTTCCTCCGCTGCCGGCGACGGCGCCGCGCCGCACGCAGGCCGGCGCTCGCCGCTGAGGCATCGACCTAGGCGGTCACTTCGCGCAGGAACGATTTGACGGTCAGGTCGAGGCGATGCGCCTCGTCGGCCATGTCGGTCGCCTTGGTGACGACCTTCATCGAGGCGCCGCGCGCGTCTTCGATCGTCGTCTTGAGCCGCTCGACGCTCGACGACACATTCACCGAACCGTTCGCAGCGGCCGTCATGTTGTCGGCGATTTCGCGCGTGACCGCATCCTGCCGTTCCATCGCAAGCGCGATCGCACGGGTCTGTTGCTGCACGATATCGAGCTTCTGCACGATCGAGCGCACCGAGCCGACCGTGTCGCCGGTCGCGCCGCGGATCGTCGCGAGGCGTAACGTTATATCCTCGTTCGCCTTCCCGATACGACCAGCCAGCGACTTGATATCGCTGACCACGCCGGGAAAATTGCCGTTGCCGGCTCCGCGCGAAGCCTGCACCGTCGCGTTGAGCGCAAGCGCGTTGGTCTGCGCCGCGATTTCGGCGATTGCACGCAGGATCGAATCGATCTCGCCGCTCGTCTGCGCGAGGCCCTCGGCGCTTGCGAATGCCGACTGCGCCGCGTCGCTGCTCATCGCAATGACGTTACCGGCCTGCCGTATCCCGTCCACGGTCTCGGAGATTGCCGCGCTGAGACGCTCGGTGGCAGAGCGCACCGACGAGACATTCGACACCGTATGTTCCGACACGAACGCCGCCTCGACCGCCTCGCCCTCGGCCACAGCGGACACGCGCGCAAGCTCACGCGCGGTTTCGTCCATGGTCTCGACGCTGTTGGAGACGCTGAGCAGCACCGAGCGCATGATGCGATCGAACCGGCGGATGGCATCTTCCAGCGCCTCGCGGCGCTTTTTCACGCTCTCCGCATGTGCGACATCCGAGCGCAGCCGGTCGCGCTCTTGCAGCGAGCGCTGCAGCAGGATCACGGCTCGCGCGATATCGCCGACCTCGTCGCTGCGCTTCACGCCCGTGACTTCCGATTTCCAGTCCCCACGCGCGACCGCGCGTACGGCCTCGGTGATGGTCACCAGCGGACGGCTGATGCGCTGCGACACCAACAGCGTGATCCCGGCAAAGATCAGAATCGATGTACCGGCCGCGGCTATGAGCCACAGGGCAAGCGAGCGCCCCTCCATTTCGCCGATGCGCACGAGTTCATCGCGCAAGGCGTGCAGTTCGCCGACCGGCGCGAGCGCACAGATGCCCCACTGGTCGAAGATCGTCTCGCAGCGCGACCAGAACCGCCCGTCGCGGCTGCGCAACAGCGATGTGTCTGGCGCAGGGCCGACGGCGACCTCGTTGCCGGCGATGCCCGCAAGCGAGATCGACTTGTCGGAGGCGACAACCGCGACCCCTGCCCCCTCGAGCCGGGTGAATTCCTCAAGGATTTGCTCATGCGGCCGGAGCGAGCGGTGCCCGATCAACGCCGCGAACACATCTCCGAAATCGTCGAAGATGGGCTGGGCCACCACAAACGCGAGCGGCGACTTGCCGCGTGCGCTGAGCGCCTCCGCCGCTTCCTCGTCGAGTGCGACGGCGCGGCGCAACACATGGGGGCGCTTGCGGTCGTTATCGGCCAGTATCGCGCGCAGGTCGGGCGCGAATGCGCTGTTCTGCAGCGCGCGGTCGGTTCCAACGATGTCGACCTTGTCGCTGTGGGCGCCGAAGACCCGCAGCTTGGTGTCCACGACCAGAATACCATCGATGTCGGCTGCTTCAGCGGCCCGTCCCAGCAACTCGCTGATCGCGACCACATTGGCCGAGGAGATCGCTTTCACGATATCGGCACGCTGCGCGATGGCCTCCAGGCGCGATCCCGTCGCGTCGAAGAGCATCCCGACGCGCGCGCCCGCAAGGCGCGCCTCGCCGCTGAGGCGTTGCGCGAGTTTCTCCTCCGAGAGGCGGCTCAGCTGCGCCGCCTGACGTTCCAGCCCTTGGTCGAGCCGGACAATCGTCAATCCAAACGAGGCTGCAAACGCGGCCGTCGCCGTCGCGACGATCGCGATGATCAGGCGGGTACTGAGCGAAGACAGCCGCAGCAATAGACACCTTGGGGCATCGCCCTACTCGATGACGGGGACAGCACCCATCCTGGTGAGAACGGTCTTTGCCTTTGCGGCCCGGGCGTAGTCGACGAAGCGCTTCGCATCGGGCGTGACTGTCGCGTCCTTGTGCACGAAGGCCAGGGTGACGGCGCTCGGATAGGTGCGATCCGTCGGATAGTGCCCGTCGATCTTGAGAACGGAGAGTTCCATCTCAAGCGCTTTGGTGAACGGGCCGAAGCCGATCGCGCCCTGCACTTCCTTCACGGTGTCGACGCAGTCCTGCGTGGTCACCGCGGTTTTCGATTTCTCCGTGATGACGAGGTCTTTCCAGCCGGGCATCGACTGACGCAGGACCTGCAGCGTGGAATCCGCATCCTCTCGGCGCACCACCTTGATGCGAATGTCCTGGCCGCCAAGGTCCTTCCAGTTGGTGATCTTGCCGGAATAGACGTCAGCCAGCTGCGCGGCGGTCAGGCTGGTCACGCCGGCGGAGCGATTGACGAAGAAGGCGGACGGCAGCCTGAAGACCGGGGTCGCGATCAGGCCGGCTTCTTTCTCGGAGTCCGACAATGGCCGGGCGACGCGGGCGAGCACTTCCTTGTTCGAGCCGACCGCCGCGATACCGCCGCCCGAGCCGATGCTCGGCGGAACGATGACATTGGTATCGGGATGGTCGGCCGTGTAGGCCGCACCCAGGGCGCGCAACAGGTCGATTCCGTCTCCGGTTCCAACGACCGAGAGATCCCCAGCCTGGACGTGGAAACTGGCGAGCAGGATCGGTGCGGTCACGAAAAGACGCTTGAAAATGGACATGACATCCCTCGGGATCAGCGAATGGATGGCGGGATGGTAGGGACAATCCGGTAAGGAAGTGTAAACCCCTTGCCTTAAAGGACATGAGCCGAGAGCGTATCCACGAGCGTGACATTTCAGGTTGCGAGTGCCGGTGCCGCAACGCAGGGTCGGCGCGGGTGATCCTGGCTTCAGAAGCCCTTAAGCTTCTTAGGTTTTTCGGGCTCTGCGGGCCGGCCGGTAATGATTCCTCGGTAAGTGGCTTCTAGAGTATCTGACAGATAACGGTAGCCCGAGGGCTTCGTGGGAACGCACGCGCACAGAATGCGGCGCACAACGGACAAATGGCCGAATGCTTCTGCATTCGCGGCCGTGCGCGTCCTTGCGACCGCGACCTTTCCGTTCCTGCCCGTTCAGGCCCTGGCGGCGAACGCTGCGGCCGAGTCCCCAGCTTTGGCCTGATGATCGGCGCAGGCGCTGCCGCGTTCATCATTTTGTTCGCATGCGCTCTCGGCGTCGCCGCACTGGTGCGGCGATCCCGTCAGGCTGCGAATGAAGTGCGCAGGCTTAATGCACTGCTCGACGTTCTCGACGAAGGCGTCGCGGTGTGCAGCGGCATGCAGGCGGTCGCGGTGAACACCAGCCTGTGCCGCCTGATTGGGATCGCGCGCGAGGATGCCACGCACCTGATGATTTCGTCGTTCGTGAGCGACGCCGACGTCATCGACCGCATTCTCGGCGCGAATGCACTGCGGCTCGATACCGAGATCGTCAACCGGGAGGGCGAAACCATCGCGGTCGAGATTGCGGCGCGCACTATCGCGTATGGTGGCGGCGCGGCACGACTGCTTGAATTCCGCGATGTCGGAGAGCGCAAGCATACCCAGGAGCGGGTATCGTTCCTGGCGCACCACGATCCGCTCACCCTGCTCCCCAACCGCGAACTGATGCGCACGCGCCTCGCCGAAGCGGTCGAGCACGCACGCACGGCAAACACCTGCTTCGCGGTGTTGTGGGTCGATCTCGACCGCTTCAAGGACATCAACGACATTCATGGTCATGGGATTGGCGACCAGATCCTGCGTGTCGTGGCCGAGAAATTGAAATTCGAAATGCCGGCCGACGCCGTGATCGCACGGCTCGGCGGCGACGAGTTCATCGTGATATGCCAGGTCAATGATCCGCTCGAGGCGCGATTGATCGGCCAACAGCTTCGCCGCCTGCTCAACCGTCCGATCGAAGTCGGCGAGAAATCGCTCACCGCCGGCGCGTCGATCGGCGTTGCGGTCTATCCCGATGACGCCACCGAGCCCGAGGACCTGCTCAAGAACGCCGACCTCGCGCTTTATCACGCCAAGAGTGAAGGCCGCGGGCGCTGCCGTCATTTCAGCGACGAACTCGGCAATGAGCGGCAACGCCGCATGGTGCTGAGCGGACAGTTGCGCAGTGCCATCGAGAACGGCGATATCCAGGCGTACTTCCAGCCATTGGTGCGCGCGCGCGACATGCGTGTCGTCGGTTTCGAGACGCTCGGCCGGTGGTTTCATCCCGAATACGGCCCGATTCCGCCGCCCGAATTCGTCAAGCTCGCGGAAGAGAATGGCCTGATCAATCCGCTCACTCACCTCATCATGCGCCGCGCAATCGAAGCTGCGCAGATGTGGCCGGATGACGTGCGCGTGTCGGTCAACGTGTCGCCGGTGCAGATCAACAGCGAACTGGTCGACCGGGTGCGCGATCTGCTGAAGGAAACCGGACTCGATCCGCATCGCCTCGAACTCGAGGTGACGGAGGATGTCTTGATCAAGGACTTCGACCAGACCGCCAGCATGTTCTCGCGGCTGCGCACGCTCGGCATCCAGGTCGCGATGGACGATTTCGGCGCCGGCTTCACTTCGATGGCAAACCTCCGGCGGCTGAACTTCGACCGACTCAAGATCGACCGGATCTTCACGATGGAGTTGCCGAACCACCGCCGCGCATCTGCGATAGTCCGTTCGATGTTCGTGCTGGCGCATGAACTCGACCTCGACGTAACGGTCGAAGGCGTCGAGACCTACGAGCAGTTCGCGTTCCTGCGTGAGGTTGGCAATTGCGAATTGCAGGGCTTCCTCTTCAGCCCTGCGAAGCCTGTTTCGGCATGGACCGATCCAGCCTTGCTCCAGTTCGCGGTGCCCACCCCGCGGCACGCCGAGGGGCAAGCGCCGGCCGCCATCCCAATCGCCGCTCATCAGGCCAAGCGCGCCTCCTGATCGTTCTTGACCGATCCCGCGGCGGCGCGGGATGGTCGACCGATGAAGACCGCACTCGTGGCGGGCGCTGGCGGCGCCGCCTCCAAACGCCTGATCGAGGTATTGCTGGCGGACCCAGACTGGTCCGTGGTCGCGCTTGCGCGCACGCCGCATGCGAGCGCAGGCCGGCTGACATGGGTATCGGCCGACCTGTTCGACGCACGCGGCATGCGCCCGAGCGCTCGCCGCATATTACGCGTCACCCATGTGTTCTACACGGCGCGCGCCAAGCACGGCGAAACCGGCGTCGAGAGCGTTCCCGACAACGTCGCGATGCTGCGCAATGTGCTCGATGCGATCGAACCCGTCGCGGCCGGGCTCGAACATGTCCACCTGGTGCAGGGCACGAAATACTACGGCATGCATCTCGGGCCGTTCCGCACGCCGGCCCGCGAGGACGACGTGCGCCTGGATTTTCCGAATTTCTATTATGACCAGCAGGACCTGCTCGCCGAACGCCAGCGCGGCCGGGACTGGGCGTGGTCAGCCTCGCGCCCGACCTTCATCTACGATTTCGCGCCGGAACGCGCGCGCAACGGGATCGCGGTGGTCGGCGCGTACGCGGCGATCTGCCGCGAGCTGGGCGAACCATTCGACTTCTTCGGATCCGAGGCAGCATTTAGCGCAGTTCGCGACTTCACCGATGCGTCGCTGCTGGCGCGCGCGATGGCTTTCATTGCGACGACACCCGCATGTCGCAACGAGGCCTACAACGTGGCAAATGGCGACATGAGGCGCTGGCGCGACCTGTGGCCCGCGCTGGCCGCGCATTGTGGCGTTGTGCCAGGCGCGGTTCGGCCGTTCAAGTTCACCGACTGGATCGCCGACAAGCGACCGGTCTGGGACGCCATCGTGCGACGTCATGGTCTCGTTCCTGCACCGCTCGACGATGTTGCCGACTGGGCTTTCGCGGACTTCCACTGGAGTCAGGGCTACGATGTGGTGTCCGATCCGACCAAACTGCGGGAAGCCGGCTTCCCCGAGACTATCGATAGCGAAAAAATGATGCTCGGCCACCTGCAGGCCTATCGCGAGGCAAAGATCCTGCCGTGATCACGCTCGACCAACTCAACGCCAGCGATCGCATGGCGTTCGTTGCCGCCGTGGGCGACATTTTCGAGCATGGGCCGTGGGTCGCCGAACGTGCGCATGCGGCGCGACCGTTCGCCACGGTCGCGGCGCTGCATGATGCCATGATGGCGGCGGTGCGTGGGGCACCGCGCGACGAGCAGATCGCATTCCTGCGCGGGCACCCAGAGCTTGGCGGCAAGGTCGCGCGCGCAGGCGCCATGACGGCTGACTCGGTGGCCGAGCAAGGCGGACTCGGGCTCGACCGCCTGAGCGACGAGGAATTCGGGCGCTTCGAGCGGCTCAACGCAGCTTACGGACAGAAATTCGGCTTTCCGTTCATTGTCGGCGTGCGCCGCCACACGCGTGACTCGATCCTCGCGAATTTCGAGCGGCGCAGCGAGAACAGCGTTGAAGCCGAGCTTGCGGCCGCGCTGAGCGAAATCGGCAACATCACGCGGCTGCGACTCGTCGCAAAGGTCGACGGCCCGGGCAAGCCGAAGACCGAGGGCGAATTGTCGACCCATGTGCTCGACACCACGCGCGGCAAACCGGCGGCTGGGATGCGTATCGAGCTTTTCGAAGTGGGACTGAGCGCGCGCAGCAAGCTCACGGAAGCCGTGACCAACAAGGATGGCCGCACCGACGCGCCGCTGATCTCCGGCGGCCCGTTGCGCATCGGCACATACGAACTGCAATTCCACGTCGGCGCCTATTACGGTGCCAGCGGCGCCGATCCCGGCTATCTCGGCGTCGTGCCGGTGCGCTTCTCCATCGCGGAGCCGGAAAGCCATTATCATGTGCCGCTGATCGTCACGCCGTTCAGCCACACGACCTATCGCGGCGGCGGCTGAGTGATATGATCGCCACTTCGGTTGAATCGAGGACCTGAATGACCTTCGACACGATCATCCGCGGCGGAACGATCGCGACAGCATCCGATACTTTCGCCTGCGATATCGGCATCACGGACGGCAAAATCGCGGCACTCGGCGCGAACCTCGGCGACGCGACGGAGATCGTGGACGCGAGCGGAAAGCTGGTGCTGCCCGGCGGCATCGACAGCCATGTACATCTGGCGCAGCCCTCCGGCCCCGGCATCTCGATGGCGGACGATTTCGAGAGCGGCACCCGCTCCGCGGCCTTCGGCGGCAATACGATGGTGCTGCCGTTCGCGCTCCAGCAGAAGGGCGAATGCCTGCGCGAAGTGGTGAAGCAGTATCACGCCAAGGCGGACGGCAACTGCTACATCGACGTGTCGTTTCACCTGATCATCGCGGACGCGACCGACCGCGTGCTCGGCCAGGAGCTGCCCGCGCTAGTGGAGGACGGCTACACCTCGTTCAAGGTGTTCATGACCTACGAGGGCATGGCGCTGTCTGATCTGGAAATGCTCAACGTCATGAGTGTCGCGCGCGAGACCGGAGCGCTCGTAATGGTGCACGCCGAGAACTACGACGCGATCCGCTTCCTGACCGACCGGCTCGAGCGTGCCGGTCACACCGCGCCGCGCTTCCACGGGACCTCGCGGCCGATCCCGGTCGAGCGCGAGGCCACGCACCGCGCGATCTCGCTCGCCGAACTGGTCGATGTGCCGATCATGATCGTGCACGTCTCGAACGGAGAGGCGATGGAAGAAATCCGCCGCGCGCAGCAGCGCGGCCTGAAGATTTATGGCGAGACCTGTCCGCAATATCTCGTGCTGACCGAGAAGGACATGGACGGCCTGAACATGGAAGGCACGAAGTACGTTTGCTCGCCGCCGCCGCGCGATATCGCGAGCCAGCAAGCATGCTGGGCTGGCTTGCAGCAGCACGTGTTCTCGCTGTTCTCGTCCGATCATTGCCCGTTCCGTTATGACGATCCACAGGGCAAGCTGAACCCGAAAGGGCGCACCAGCTTTCGCTGGGTGCCGAACGGCATCCCGGGCGTCGAAGCGCGCCTCCCGATCCTGTTTTCCGAGGGCGTGAAAAAGGGCCGCATCAGCCTGAACGATTTCGTGGCCTTCACGGCGACCAATCACGCCAAGACCTACGGGCTCTACCCGAAGAAGGGCACCATCGCGGTCGGCTCGGATGCCGACATCGCGATCTGGGACCCGGAGCGCAAGGAAACGATCTCGCAGACGCTGATGCATGGCGGTTCGGATTACACGCCGTATGAGGGCATCGCCGTCACCGGCTGGCCGGTGTCCACCATGGTGCGCGGCAAGTTCGTGGTGCGGGACGGCAAGCTCGTCGGAGCGAAGAGCAGCGGCGCGTATGTGCCGCGCGCGAAATCGCCGTACGCGGCGCCGAGCGGGATGCTGCCGACGGAGTTTTCACCCGCCGGCAATCCGGGCTGAGACCTTGTCGCCGGATCGCGAGGTTGATGTTCTCATCTTTGGCGCCGGCATGGGCGGCATGTGCGCTGCCTTGTTTGCGTCGCTCGAAGGGCTCGACGTTCTCCTCTGCGAGAAAACCGATCAGGTCGGCGGCACGACCTCGACCTCGGCCGGCACGGTATGGATTCCAGGATCGAGCCAGGCGGTGCGTGACGGTGTGCCCGACAAGCTTGCCGACGCACGGCGCTATCTCGATGCCGAGATCGGGCCCCGCGCGCTGACGCAACGCGAAGCCTTTCTCGACGCCGGACCCGCGGCGCTCGATGCACTTGAGGCGCACACCGCGGTGAAGTTCGTCGCGCCGCCGATGCACCCTGACTATCACTCGAACCAGCCGGGCCGCGCGCTCGCCGGGCGTGCGCTGGCGGCTGTCCCATTCGACGGTCGGCTGCTCGGCAAGGACTTCCACCGCGTGCGGCCGCCGATCGCCCCATTCATGGTGCTGGGCGGCATGATGGTCGCCAAAGCCGACATTCCGTTTTTGCTCAAGCCGTTCGCATCCGTGAAGAATTTCATCACAGCCACGACGCTGCTCTTGCGCCATGTCACCGATCGACTGCGCTTCCGGCGCGGCACGCGGCTGGTGATGGGCAATGCGCTGGTCGCGCGGCTGTTCTACAGCCTTCGGCAACGCAACGTGCCAATCGCCTATGAGGCAAAGCTCGTCGCGCTCTTGAAGGATCACGGCCGTGTCGTCGGCGCATCAATCGACATCGGCGGCAAGCAGGAAAGCGTCTTGGCGCGGCGCGGCGTGATCCTCGCGACCGGCGGCTTCGGCGCAAATGCCGAACTGCAATCGACATTCATTCCCGACACACCCGTCTCGCACTTCAGTGCGTTCGCGGGCGCCACCGGCGATGGGTTCAACGCGGCGCGTTCAGCCGGCGGAACAGTCGACGAACAGCAAACGACCGGCGCTTTCTATTTCCCGAGTTCGGAGATCAAGACGGCGACACGACACGACCTGTTCCCCCATATCCTGCTCGATCGCGCCAAGCCGGGGCTGATCGCGGTGAACAGCGAGGGGCGGCGCTTCGTCAACGAGGCGGACAATTACCACGACTTCGCCGAAGCCATGTTCCGCGCGAACCAGTTCGCACCCAGCATCCCGGCCTGGCTGATCTGCGATCGCTCGTTCATTCGCGACTATGGCGTCGGCATGGTGCATCCGGGCGCGGGTCGCTTCGAAATCGCGCGCAACATCGCACTTGGATATCTGCACCGCGGCGGCACGCTAATGGAATTGGCGCAGCAGATCGGCGTCAATGGCCAGAACCTTGTGCGCACCGTGCAAGAGCACAATCGCTACGCTGAAACGGGCACCGACGAGGCCTTCGGCAAGGGCGGCACCGAATACAATCAGTTCAACGGCGATCCAGCGAATAAACCGAACCCATGCCTGCGGCCGATCGCCGAACCGCCCTACTTCGCGCTCGCGGTCTATCCCTCGACCATGGGCACGTGCGTCGGGCTTTCGACCGACGGCGATGCGCGTGTGCTCGATGAAAGCGGCCAGGCCATCGCGGGGCTTTATGCCGTCGGCAACGACATGGCTTCGATGTTCCGCGGCGTCTATGTCGGGCCGGGAATCACGCTCGGTCCCGCGCTGGTGTTCGCCTATCGGGCCGTGAAGGCGCTGGTCTCGGGCACCACGACCGGAGAGCCGCGCAAGCGCGAGAACGCGTAGAGTGCAAACGCCGGCGCGATCAGCGCCGGCCCTGGTACATGCAGGTTGCCGAGCCCGATCTGGAGGATCGGCAGCCAGTAGGCGAGCTGCACGAACCGCCTGCCCGCTGGCGTCGAGCGATCCGGCGCCGAGCAGCAGCAGCGCCGCGAAGGTCAGCGCCAATGTGTCGTAAGACAGCAGATACGGCACGGCGCTGATCGCGCATGCGAAGAACAGCGCCATCAGCATCAGCGGATCGCCGTCGCGCCGCGCCCGGAACGCCCAGGCTACCGCTGCAATCGCAGCGCCGCTGAAGCAAAGCTGCACCGCCATCGCCACGCTATAAGGTAGATCGATGCCGCGCAGGTTCATGAACACGGTCGGATAGAACGGCGTCGCGATGCGTTCGGGATCGGCGAGCACCAGATTGTTTCCCGCCAGCCCCTTGGTGGCGAAATCGACCCACACCTGCGGGCCGAACACGAGCGCGGTCGCGGCGGCAAGCGCAAGCGTTGTGATCGCCGCGGCGGCAAACACGCGCCAGCGGCCGGACGCGATCAGCATCACGGGAAACAGGATGCCAAGCTGCGGCTTGAGCGTCAGCAGACCGATCAGGATACCAACCGCGACCGGTCGTCGATCGAGCCACGCAAAAATTGTCACCAGCATCGCAGCGGTGATGAGCGAGCTTTGCCCCGAGATGACGCACAGCACGGCAGCGGGCGAGAGCAGCAGCGCGGCGAGCAGTCGGTTGTCCACCACATGGCGGCGCGCGACACTGTAGAAGATCGCAGCGCCAGTCAGCGTCCAGATCGTGAGCGCCGTCAGGTAGCCGAACTGTCCGAACGGCATTGCGAAGAAGAGGATGCTCGGCGGATAGGACCAGTTTTGTCCCGGATAGTTTGACCCGAGCAGCGCCTCGAGCGCCTGATTATACGTTGCGAGGTCATAGAAGCGGCTCGGGTCCGCTGTCGGCGCGGCACGGCCGTACATCCAGAAATTCAGGAAGTCGCGCCCCATGACTAGGGTCGTGCCGTCGCGCGGGATCGCGTGCCCCCACGACATGGTGGCGAGATAGCCGATCACCGACACGACGAAGAAAAACGCGCCGAGAATCGCAAGCGCGCGGATCGCTTCGTGGTTCTCGCGCTGCGCGTCGGTGGCCATGCCAACACAGTGCCGCAGCGCGGTTTCAAAACCCTTAACGGGTCGTTAATCAGACGATCCCGTTCTTCAACTCGGTCTCGCCGCGCCAGAGCCGATCGAGATTTTCCAGCAACAGATCGATGACGTTGTCCTCGTAGTGCGTCGTCTCACCGGCGGTGTGCGGCGTGATCAACACGTTCGGAATGTCCCACAGCGGCGATTTGTCCGGCAGTGGCTCCTCGACGGTGCAGTCGAGCCCCGCTCCCGCGATGCGCCCCTCGCGCAGCGCATCGAGTAAGGCCGGTTCGTCGACCACCTTGCCGCGCGCCACATTGATCAGGAAGGCCGAGGGCTTCATCGCGGCGAGCACCGCCGCGTTGATCAGCCCTTCGGTCTGCGGCGTCAGCGGACAGGTCAGCGCGACGAAATCGGCGAGCGGCAAGGCCTCCCCCAACCGCTCATTGGAAAACACGTCGTCGGCCGCCTCGCCGCCGGCGCCCGGATCGCGCTTGGTCGCGATCACCCGCATGCCGAACGCGCGCGCGAGCCCCGCCAGATGCGAGCCGATGCGGCCGAGCCCGACGATGAGTAACGTCTTGCCGCCAAGTTCGTCCTCGCGCTTGCTCAAATCCGAGATCATGCCGCGCCAGTGATGCTTGACCTGATTGTCGCGCGCGAAGTGAAGCTGGCGCGACATCGCAAGGATCAGCGACATCGCGTGCTCGGCGACCGCGCGTGCGTTCACGCCTTGCGCACTCGCGAGGCGGATATTCGCGGCCTTCAGCGCATCCCGCAGATACTGATCGGTGCCGGCGCTGATCGACTGGATGAATTTGAGCTTGGGCGCGCGCTGGATCAGGTTGTTACGCCACATCATCGAGACGCTGACCACGTCCGCGTCCGCGATGCGCACGGCGAATTCCTCCGGCGAGCGCACCTGAAAGTGCCGGATGCCGGTGTTGCGCGCCGCGAAGCGGTCGTCCATCCGGTAAGCCACATGGGCAAAACAGATGGTGAGGTCTTCCTTGCGTGGAAAGTCCGCCATAGCCGCCCCTGGTTTTCGCCGACGCCACTCGGGTTTACGTGCTAGCATCCGCCGTCGCAATGGCCCCGGAGGCCGCGCGACGCCCGATGGGAGGCGTGAGATGGCGAAGAAAAGCGACGAAGGCGTTTACAAGATCGTCGAGGTCGTCGGCGTAAGCGAAGTGTCGTGGGAGGACGCCGGCAGGCAGGCGGTCAAGACCGCGTCCAAGTCGTTGCGCGACCTTCGCATCGCCGAGGTTACCAAGATGGACATGAAGGTCGAAAACGGGAAAGTCGTCGCGTTCCGCACGCGCGTCTCGCTCTCCTTCAAGTACGAGGCGTAGTCTCCCGCTCGCTGGGTTTGCAGTGCCGGGCCGCGGCATCGCCGCTGCGGTCATATGGATGTTTGTTGCCGAGGTACGCATGAAAGAGCTTGTCGCCATTGCGGAAAAGGTCGGTGCACTCCTGAAGGAGCGCAAGCAGACGATCGCGATCGCCGAATCCTCGACCGCCGGACTGGTCTCGGCCGCGCTGCTCGCGGTGCCGGGCGCCTCGGCGTATTTCCTCGGCGGCGCCGTGGTCTATACGCGGCAATCGCGGCGCTTGTTGCTCGACATCCCGGACGCGGCGCTCGACGGCATGCGGCCTTCGACCGAACCTTATGCGCTGATGATGGCGCGCACCGCGCAGAAGAATTTCGCCTCGACGTGGGCGCTCGCCGAAACCGGCGCGACCGGTCCGACCGGCAACCGCTACGGCGACGCGGCCGGCCACAGCTGCATCGCGATCGCGGGTCTCGCGGAACACAGCATGACGCTGGAGACCGGAAAAGCCGACCGGCTCGACAACATGCACGCCTTCACGGCGGAGGCGCTGAATTTCCTGCTGAAGGCCGTGTCGGCGTAACGATCAAGCGCGTCTCGAACACGATATCCTGGGCGCCCTTCCACAGGGTCATCTTGCCGAGCGGCGCGACGTTTTCGAGATTCGACGTGATCGTGATGAAGTGATTGCCGGCAAGCTGGCCCATCTTGCTGGCGAAGTGCACGCCGCCATAGGCGAGCAGGATCTCGGTCTCGCTGATGCCGCCTGGATAGAGGATGATCTGGCCGGGCGCCGGATAGCTGGTGTGATTTTCGTAGCCGACGCCGAAGTCGAGATCGCCGAGCGGGATCCACACCCCCTCGCCGCTCCAGCGCACATGCACCACCTGGCTCTTGAACGGCAGGTGCTTCAGGAACGCCGCGCAGGTCTTCGGCGCCGCCTCGGTTTCAAGCCGCGCATCGAAGGTGAACGGGCCGGCGGTGATCTTCAGCTTGGACATGGATTGGTCTCGCGAAAATGGACGTGCTGCACCGATACGGTGCCTTGCATTCCGTACATCACGGGACCGCCGCGGCCAAGATCGGGCTCGGCGCGCCTTGGACGCGGCGCGCCGCCCCCGTGTTCAGGTGATCAACAAATCCTGGCCATGCAGCATCGCGCCAAGCTGCAGGTGCGCCAGTGCAACCGCAGACGCATCCGTACCATCACCGGAGTAATAGAGCGTCTGCGTCGACGTATCGTAGTGAAAGCGACTGAAGACGGACTCGAACGCGGCATCGCCGGAGGATTCAAAGACGGCGGATGCATCCATGCCCGCGTAGAGGTCGCTGCCGAAGCCGCTCGCGGAGACCGCGATGCGGTCGGTCTCGCTGGAGTTATTGAAGTCGGTGATGGTAGCGACCCCATCCGACGGGGCCTGAAATGCGAAGATATCGTTTCCGGATCCACCGGTCAGGGTGTGCGCCCCTGCACCGCCGAACAGGATGTCGTTGCCGCCCGCACCGTCGAGTGCAACGCCGCTTTGCGTGCCGATCAAGATGTCGGCACCGCTCGTGCCGGTCAGGGTCGCGACCGGTCCTACGTTGGTAACCGTGACAGTCGCCGTAGACCCAAGCGCGCGGCCATCGGTCGGCTGATACTCGAACGAGCCTCCCGCCGTCGCGTCCTCGACGTAGATCGCGTCGTGGCCACTTTGCGAGGCGCCCCCACCCGTCGCCGCACCGACCGCACCCAAGCTCAAGGTGTCGGCGGTATCGACATCGGTGTCATTGAGCGCCAGGGCCCAGCCCGGAATCAAGGTCGCGGCGCTGGATCCAAGATCGGTAATGATGGTGTCGTCCACGCCGACCGGTGCATCGTTCGCTCCGTTGATGGTCACGGTGATGTCTTGAAGCGCCGTGGCCCCGTGATCGTCCATGATCGAGACCGTGTAGACCTGCGTCAGGCTTTGACCCTCCGACAGGAACTGAACATCGGCGTTGTCGACCGAGAAATGCCAAGCGACCGAACCGTTGCCGCTGCTTTCCGTGACGGGGTCGAGCGAGAATACCCCGACGTATCCTGTCGATTGCGGATTGAAGCTCGCTGTGTGCGTATCCGCGGTCTCGACGTCAGAAAATGAAATCGACCCGGTCGCCGACTCAGTCGCCGGCCCCGGAACCGGAGAAACGTCAAGCGAGTCCAGATAGAGACCAATCCCGTCAGTGCTGTAATCGACGAAGAACTGCGTTGTCGCATCGAGCAGATCGCCCGTCACGTCGAACGTATAGTGCGTGAAGCCGGGAGCCACGTTTGCAAGGTTCAGAATTTGCGCGCCGTCCCAGTAGGCGACAAAGGACGAGTCCGTCGATTCGGCATCGCCGGCCACGTAGAAGCTGAGCGTGTAATGCTGTCCGGCCGTCGTTGCGACATCCTGCTCAACGGATCCGCTGCTGGACAATTTCGCGCTATAATTCCCAAACGCTCCGCCGATGAAGAGTGGGTCGACGGACACCGGCCCCGCTGCAAACCAGCCGGTCAGGTCGCCTGTCTCGAACCCGCCGTTGACGGCGATCGTCGGGCCTGCATCTTCGGTGAGCGACGCAAAAGCATCAGCAGAAACGATCGTCGCCCTATCGTCCGCGCCATAGACATCGAATTTCAGCGTGGTCGTTTGGCTCTCGCCGTGGGTATCGGCAACAGTGAATGTGAACTGATCCGTCACATGGTCTCCGACCTGTAGCGGATCGACCGCGGCGTTCGCCACGTATTGGTAGCTGCCGTCGGCGAACAAGGTCAGGTCGCCGTACATGCCCGCGACCACATTGCCGACATTGGCGGCGCTGCCGTTTACGTCGGTCACCGTCAGCGTATCTCCGGTGTCGCTGCTGTCGCCGGCATCCACAATGACATTGCCGGGCACAGTGTTCACGCCGGTGTCGGAAAGCTCGCCATCGACCAGCGTGCCTGTCGCGGCGTGAACATTGAGACCACCCGTCCCATCGATATTGATCGTGATGTTGCGAACGTCGGTTGCGCCGGCGTCATCGACGATCGTGACGGCATAAACGATCGTCAGGGTCTGCCCGTTGTGCAGGAAGCTGATGTCATCATTGTCGATCGTAAAATTCCAACTGACGTCCCCCAGCAAGTGCCCTGTCGAAATCGTGAACATCCGTCATCAGGGCTGCCAGCAACTGAGCATTCGTGAGTGGCACCATGCTGCCATCGGAGACCGATGCGGAGGCGCTGGTCGAAACGGTGTGCCCATCCGACAAATCGACATCGCTGAACAGGAAATCGCCGGTCGCGGTGAGCTGGCCTGCGGGCGAAAGATGCTCTCCCTCGGTGAGGTGAGCGCTCTCCGATGCGCAAAGATACACCGGCTTGTCGTTAGAACCGATGACCGTGACCACGACCGTCTGGTTGGTGACGCCACCAGCATGGTCATCGACGCGAAGCGTGTAGGTAATGCCGACTGTCTCCCCAGCGGCCAGATAGTCAAAAGCGAGATCGGGCGCCGAAAATGTCGCGTTGATCGTCCCGTTGCTCGACCCGGAGGCTTTCGCGACACTGTTGATGTTGAAGAACGCCATCAATTCGGCGTGCCCGAGCGCGCCGGGCAGGATGCCATCCGTCGCGCCAGACGCCGATGCATCGACGACGCTCGCCGTGTGACCGGTATTGGTCAGGTCAGGGTCGGTGAAGTGGACGGAAATGGATGCAGTATCGCTCGAAAGAGAAAGCGTCTTGTTGGCCTGTTCGTTCACGAAGGCCTGGGTGCCAAAGTCAATGACCGGCTTGTCGTCAGTTCCCGTGATCGTCACGGTGACGGTTTTTGTGGTCGATCCCCCGTGATTGTCCGCGACCTTGATATCGTAAGTGAGCGTCAAAGTTTGGTTCTTCGACAGAAAGTCGAAATCGTTATCGGCGGCACCGAACGACCATTTGAGCTTTCCCGAGCCATTGCTGTCACTCTGAACCGCCGAGGTCACTGCGCTGTTGAGATGAGCGAGCGTACTCGAGGGAATGACCGACCCACTCGAGAGCACGGCCGACTTCAAAGACGCGCTGGTCGTATGCGTGTCGTGAGTGTCGCTGTCCGTGAAGTTCATCGTCCCCGATGCGTTATGCAGCGCGGTCGAGCCGGTCGTGTCGGTGTTTTCGCTGAAGGAGGTGGTCGCGGCCGATGAGGTAATGGTCGGATTATGATTTGTCATGTCCATCCCTGTTGACGTTGAATGCGCGGCGCTCTTGGCCGCATCAGGTCAAATTTCCTCCCGATCCCCGAGCTAACGGAAACCGAATTTCCTGTTGTAGCCTTGGGTTGAAAATTAAGTCCCCCGTGGGCCTCTTGCAACCATCATGATATTTTTTGAGACACTACCAAAAGTCAACCCTGAGCCGTGGAGCCGGGTCTGGAACTTCTGGAAGGCGTAAGCTCTACCTGAACGACATGACTGGGATTTGACGTGTCTTGTCGAGACTGGCTGGGGCGCCTGGATTCGAACCAGGGGATGGCGGAATCAAAATCCGCTGCCTTACCACTTGGCTACGCCCCAATTTGATTTGGAGCGGGCGGACCATACAGAGGGGCGCGGGACCGATCAACGGCGCGGAATTGCTCACAACTCCTGCGCAGCACGCTTAAGAATCGCGGCAAGCCGCGGGGCGACAATCGCGGTGGAATACTGCTCTTCGACGGTGCGCCGCGCCGCCTCGCCCATGCGGCGGCGAAGTTCCGGGTCGGCAAGGTGGCGCAGCGCCTCGACCCATTCCTCGGTCGTTTCGGCGAGGAAGCCGTTGACGCCATGCTGCACCACTTGCCGGTTGGCGCCGACCGGCGAGGCGATCACGGGCTTTGCCCGCCGCCATCACCTGCAGCAGCTTGTAGGCGCACTTGCCGCGCTCGAACGGCGTGTCGGTGAGCGGCATGATCCCGACGTCAAATTGCGCGATGCTGGCGATCTCGGTGTCCTCGGTCCACGGGATGCTTTCGGCGGGGATGCCGGCAAGTTCGGCCGGCACAGGCGCGCCGACGACATGCAGCTTGAGCGGGGTGGTGACCGTAGCCGCGCGCAGCGCGGGCGCGATCGTCGTTAGATAGTGCGCATTGAGCGGAATGCCGATCCAGCCGACCGTGAGCGCGCCGTTGCGCCGGACGCGGCGGGCAAATCGCGATAGCGCGCCAGATCGATCGCGGTGGGCACAATCTCGACCGCGCGCGCGCCGGCCTGCCGTGCGCGCCGCGCCAGATAGTCATTGCCGGCGACGACCGTGTGCGCGACGCGCATCACCGCGTCGATCTTGTGGCCGAGCAGCGGGCTTGCCCAATGGTTGCTCGTAGCGGTGAAACCACGCATCGTCGTAATCGACCACGTACGGCAGGCCCTGCAGCCGCGCGATCTCCATGAAGGTCGGCAGCCAGGGCAGTGCTTCCTTCTCCAGCCAGATCAGGTCGTACTTCATCCGGTTTCGCCGCATCAGTGCGCCAAACCGGCGTGCATAGGCGCGGGCGATGTTGCCGACGCCGACCGGCGGCCCGCCGTAAAGCGAGCGCACGTAGTCATTGTCGAGCAGCGGCCGAACATCGAAGGTGAAGCCCTGCGTTTCCAGAAACGGCAGATATTGCAGGAAACGGATGCGGCTGCTCGCGCCGAGCCGTTCGTAGCGTGTGAGCAGCAGAACGTCGGTCATCAGCGCAGCCGGAGCGAGAAATCCTCGCGGTCATAGGTCAGATGCGGCGAATAATACGGATCGTTCAGAAGCGCCGCGCCCCAACGCCGCTGCATCGCGGCGTACTCGTCGGCGAAGCGCTTCGCCTTGCGCGGCGTGAGATCGCGCCCGCGGCTGACCGATTCATGATGGATCAGTTCGGCGAAGGGCGTCCACAAATTCAGATAGCCCGCATCGCGCACGCGCAGGCAGAAGTCCACGTCGTTGAACGCGACCGTGAGGCTTTCGTCGAAGCCGCCGACCTTGTCGAACACCGCGCGGCGCACCAGAAGACATGCAGCCGTGACGGCGCTGACGTTTTGAACGCAACGCAGGCGGTTGAGATAACCCGGCTCTTCCTTGCCGGCGAAGCGATGACCGTGGCCAGCGACGCCGCCAAGTCCGACCACGATGCCGGCATGCTGGATGCGCCCATCCGGATAGAGCAGCTTGGCGCCGACGCAGCCGGCGTCGGGCCGGACCGCAAGGGCCACCATCTGGTCGAGCCAGTCCTCGTGCGTCACCTCGATGTCGTTGTTGATAAAGCCGAGAATGTCGCCGGTCGCCTCGCGCGCCGCCGCGTTATTGAGCTTGGAGAAATTGAACGGCTCGGGACGCGGCAGGATGCGGATTGCCGAGTCATTCGCGAGTTCGGCGAACAGTTGCTTGGTTTTGTCCTCTACCGAGCCGTTGTCGATGATGATGATCTCGTAATTCGGATAGCGCGTGCGCGTACGGATCGAGCGGATGCAGGTGGCGAGCACGTCTGCGCCGTCGCGCGTCGGGATGATGAGCGAGACTTTTGGATTTTCCGTCGCCATCGCCGGCCGCGAAGCGACGCGTTGTGCCACAGCCGCCTCGGACGGCGCATGAACCAGAACCTTGGCAAGATGCACGATCGCGCGCGGATCGGCCTGCCCGCTCAAGCGGCAGTATGATGTCGTGATCGGGCGCCGGAGTGTCTGCGCGCCAGCCGCCCAGCGCGCGTATCGTTTCGCGACGCATCAGCGTCACTGACCCGAGATAATTCGCACGATTCGAGAACGTCCGGCGACCATGCCGGCTTGAAGCGCCAATCGGAGCGCCTGCCGCGCGTCATCGATACGGTCTTCGTCGGTATAGATGCAGGTCAGCCGCACCGCGCTCGGCTGTCAGCGCGAGATCGAGCAGCGCGTGAGGCCGCAGCAGCGCCCCTTGCTCGAGCGGCAGCACGTACGCGCCTTCCGCCACCGCCAGCGCAGCGTTCAGGCTTCCGCCGCGTTTTCTCCCGCGCAAACGATGCGAAGCTTGCTCGGTTCGATCTTCCGCGCACAGAGTGCCGCGCCAATTTCGGTATGCAGTTCCTGCGGCACCGCGAGCACCAGTTCCCATGCGGGATAGATCTGCGCGCGGACGCTCTGCGCCAGCCGATCAAGGGCTTGTGCGTCGGTTGAGGAAAGCTCCACAAGGATCGAGATCAGCGGCCGGTGCGACAGCGTCGCGAGCCGCTCTTCGTGACGCGCGCGATCGCGCTCCGGCGCCTCGTCGAAAATACGGATCCAGGTCTCGTAAGGCTGCTCGCCGCTCGCCGCCGCCGATCCGCGCGCGATCGCGATCGAGCCGGGCCGCGTCAGTCGCCAGAGATAGTTCAGGCCGGACGCAAACACGCCGAACGCCGTCGCGTCGAAAGATGTCGACCCCGCGCCGCGCGGCTGCCGCCAGTTGGCCGCCGAAGCCCGACACGCTCGAAACGGCACACCGTCGGCGCGTCCAATCGCCCGGAGCCGGTCACGATCAGCGTCAACCGCTCCAGCGCGTCCTCAAGCCGGAAATGGGCGAGGAAATGATTGCGCGCCAAAACCGGCAACCGCAGCCACAGCACACGATCACCCGCGAAAGCGAAACGCCGCCTGCACGTCGACAAGTCCTTCGGGCGGAAACGCGAGTTCGAGCTGATACCAGCCCGCCCGGCTTCGGCTGCTCCGGCGTCAGAACGATCCGCAGCCCCGGATCGGGATGCGTGACGCGGACGGGCACGCCCTCGCCGCCCCGGACATTGTCCGTGGCTGCGACGCGAAAACCGGGAGGCGCAGGAAAGCCCACCAACCGTCCTTCAAGCAGAGTGTGAAGCCCGGCATGGAGATAGCCGAACCTGCCGGGCGACGCCAATTGCGCGCGCTAAGCGGCTGACCGCGCGACGTTTTGTGCTAGAGCAGCCGGACAACGAACCGCGAGCGTCGAGCGAATGGACCGCCCGTCCGTCCATGTGGTGATCGTCAACTGGAATTCGGGGGCGCAGCTTCGCGAGTGCCTCGCCTCCTTCGCGGCGGTCGCCGCCGACGACGTCGCGCTTTCGCGTGTCACGGTCGTCGACAATGCATCGTCGGATGGTTCCTGCGACGCGCTGCCGGACACGCTGCCGCTCGCGCTGATCCGCAACATGCGACAATCGCGGCTTCGCGGCGGCCTGCAATCAGGGGGCGGCGGGCTCGCAGGCGGACTTTCTGCTATTCCTCAATCCGGACACGCGGCTGCTGCCGGGCGGCCTGCAAGCGCCCGCGCGCTATCTCGCAGCAGCACGCGGCCGCCGGGATCGTCGGCATTCAGCTGATCGATAGCGACGGCCATGTGGCGCGCAACACCGCGCGCACGCCGACGGCAAAGTCGATGATCGGCAACAGCGCTCGGCCTGCGACCGGCTGATGCCGTCGGCGTTTCCGCCACCGTTCGTCAGCGAATGGGCGCACGACGAAACGCGCGAGGTCGATCAGGTGATGGGCGCGTTCTTCTTCGTCCGTCGCAGCGTCTTCGAGGCGCTCGGCGGGTTCGACGAGCGGTTCTTCGTCTATTTCGAGGATATGGATTTCGCGGTGCGCGCGCGCGAGCGCGGCTGGCGCAGCGTCTACCTGGCGACCGCAGCAGGCGTTCCACCGCGGTCAGGGCACGACCGAGCGAGCCGTCCCGCGGCGGATGTTCTATTTCGCACGCAGCCGCATTCTCTATGCACGCAAGCATTTCGGCACGCTCGGCGCGACGTCTGTATTACTCGCGTCACTTGTTCTGGAGCCGATCGCACGGGTGCTGACTTCACCGGCCGACGGCCGGTGCAACGTTGCGCGCCTTCGGGATGCTCTGGCGGGATTTGCCGAACTTGCTGCGGGCACGCCCGCGTCAATCGAGCTCGAACTTGTCTTCGTAGTTCTGCTTCAGCGCAGGGTCCTGGTCCGCCTTGCGGGCGAAGCAGTTGCCGACCGCCAGCACGTCGATATCGGTGCCCATGAAGCAGCGGAAGGCGTCTTCCGGTGTGCCGACAATGGGTTCGCCGCGCACGTTGAAGCTGGTGTTGACCAGCACCGGGCAACCGGTGAGCGCGTTGAACTGGGTGAGCAGATCGTGGAAGCGCGCATTGGTGTCGGCATGCACGGTCTGAACGCGCGCCGAGTAATCGACATGCGTGACGGCCGGGATATCCGAGCGCACGCACGTTGAGCTGCTCGATGCCCCAGAGCTTCTTCTCGTCCTCGGTCATGGCGCGGCGGCGCTGCGGCTGCACGCCGGCGACGAGCAGCATGTACGGGCTGTCGCAATCGATCTCGAACCAGTCGGCAACGTGCTCGCGCAGCACGGCGGGCGCGAAGGGCCTGAATGACTCGCGGTACTTCACTTTGAGGTTCAGCATCTTCTGCATTGTCGGCGAGCGCGCATCGCCGAGGATCGAGCGCGCGCCCAACGCGCGCGGCCCGAACTCCATGCGTCCCTGGAACCAGCCGACCGCCTGCTCGTCCGCAAGCGCACGCGCGGTCTGTTGAACCAGCTGTTCGTCGGTCAGGACCTCGAAGCGCGCCCCAACGGCTTTGAGCCGCGCCGCGATATCCTCGGTGGTGAAGGACGGCCCGAGATACGAGCCGCGCATCGTGTCCTTGCCGCCGTTCGGGCGCGCCGCGCCGGTTGCAAGATAATAGGTCGCGAGTGCCGCGCCGACTGCCCCGCCCGCATCGCCGGCGGCCGGCTGGATCCAGATGTTCTCGAACGTACCGTCGCGCAGCACCTTGCCGTTGGCCACGCAATTGAGCGCGACGCCGCCGGCAAGGCAGAGGTTCTTCTGCCCGGTCTTGGCCGCGAGCGAGCGCGTCAGGCGCAGCACGATCTCTTCGGTCACCGCCTGGATCGAGGCGGCGAAATCCATCTCGCGCTGGGTGAGCAAGGCCTCGGCCTTGCGCGGTGGTCCACCGAACAGCGTGTCGAACTTGCCGTTCGTCATCGTCAGGCCGGTGCAGTAATCGAAGTAGTCCATGTTCATGCGGAACGAGCCGTCCGCCTGAACATCGATCAGATTGTCCATGATGGCTTGCGCGAACTTCGGCTCGCCGTAGGGCGCAAGCCCCATCACCTTGTACTCGCCGGAGTTCACCTTGAAGCCGGTGTAATAGGTGAAGGCCGAATAGAGTAGCCCGAGCGAATGCGGGAACAGGATCTCCTCGTTCAGCGCGAGCGTGTTGCCGCTGCCGACCCCCATGCTGGTCGTCGCCCACTCGCCGACGCCGTCCATTGTGAGGATCGCGGCATCGCTGAAGGGCGATGGAAAGAACGCACTCGCCGCATGGCTCTCGTGATGCTCGGTGAAGCGCAGCTTCTTGTCCCAGTCGACGTCGGCGGCTTCCGCTTTCAGGAGGTCGATCAGCAACGATTTCTGGAACAGCTTCTCTTTCAGCCACAGCGGCATCGCCATGCGGAAGGAGCCGAAGCCCTTCGGCGCGAACGCCAGATAGGTCTCCAGCAGCCGCTCGAACTTCAGAAACGGCTTTTCGTAGAAGGTGACGAAGTCGATGTCGCTCCACGCGATGCCGGCTTCCTTCACGCAGTAACGCAGCGCATGCGAGGGGAAGTTCGCGTCGTGCTTCTTGCGCGTGAAGCGCTCTTCCTGCGCGGCCGCGACGATCGCGCCGTCGCGCACAAGCGCGGCAGCGCTGTCGTGATAGAACGCCGAAATGCCGAGCGCGACGGTCATGCTTGCCTGCGCATGATCTGATCCGAAAACCGCTTCACACTTTTCGGGATCATGCGTCTCAGAACAGCGTGTAGATGAACGGCGCGACCACCGAGCCTTTGGTCAGCACGATCAGGCCGCCGAAAATGACCATCAGCACCAGCACCGGAACGAGCCAGAACTTCTTCCGGGCCATCATGAACGCGGCCATGTCTTTGAGAAACGACATCATCCCCTCAAAACGGCTTTTCCAGCGACTGTGCGGTTGATCCACCTTGCTTGCGCGCGATCCAGAATGTGCTCCCGCGCGGGCGGCGCGTCCCCATCGGATCGACGCCGAACGCGCGCATCAGCAGGCCGGTCGGGACGATCGCCACCACATACATCCCGCCGAGGAAGATCGGATTGGTGATCTTGTGCAGCAGCAGGCCGAGTTTGGCCCAGCCGCGGTTGAGCGGATCCAGCACGTCAGGCTTGATCAGCGCGGCGAGAACCAGCGCGGCGCCGATGACCATCAGCCCGGCGGCGAGCCACCCGACCTCGCCATGAAGGTAGGCCCGGACGCACCCAAACACGAACGCGATGCCGCCGACGATCAAGCCGAAGCGCTTGTTCGACGCCGCCTCGACCGCGTGCTCGCGCGAAAATTCCTCGTGCAGTCCCGATGCCACGGTTTCTTTCTCGCTTGAGAAATCAATTGCTTAGCCGCTCAGGCGCAATCGAGGGCTCTGTTTAACGCAAGGTCCCGCGGCCAGCAATATGGCGGCTGTGGCGCTGCGCCCTTGAGGCCGCCGCTCCGCCATGCTGAATACGCCGCACATGGACAATGCACCACGGATTACGCGCTACCTTGAGGCATCGCGCGACGTGCTCGGCACGGCGCTCGCCGACCGCGCCTTCGTGGAGGCCATGTCGCGCGCGACCGAAATCGTCACGCAGGCGTTGCGGGCGGGCAACAAGGTTCTGCTCGCCGGCAATGGCGGTAGCGCGGCGGATGCCCAACACCTCGCGACCGAGCTGATGGTGCGCTTCTTTCTCGATCGGCCGGCCCTTCCGGCCATCGCGCTCACGACCGACGGGGCCGCACTGACCGCGATCGGCAACGATCTCGGCTACGAGCACGTGTTTTCGCGCCAGGTCTCGGGTCTCGGCCAGCCGGGCGACGTGTTCATCGGGCTTTCGACCTCGGGCCGTTCGCCCAACATCCTGTCCGCCTGCAAGGCGGCGCGCGAGCGGGGCATGGCGGTGATCGGCCTGACTGGCGCAAAGGGCGACGCGATGGCGGCGCACTGCGATGTGCTGGCGCGCGTTCCAAGCGACAAGACGCCCCTGATCCAGCAGGTTCACCTCGCGGCCGGGCATATTCTCTGCGAAATCGTCGAAGAGGCCCTGGCCAAGCCGGCGTGAGGGCGAATTGGCCCCGCTTTGCGCGGCCTTTCGGCGACACTTCCGCCGCCTTTGCAGGGGGCATCGCGAACTGTTACCTAGACCCTTGAAATCGCTTCCTAAAGGCGCGGACGGCGCCGCCGAAACGAAAGACCCGTGATGAGTGGCTTGATCCCGGTCCTGATGTGCGGGGGCGCAGGTACGCGCCTTTGGCCGGTTTCGCGCGAAAGCATGCCGAAGCAGTTTGTTCCGCTGGTTGGCGAGCGCTCGACCTTCCAGCAGACGCTGCAGCGCGTCTCGGATCCCGATGTTCGGAAAGCCGATCGTGATCACGCATTCGGATTTCCGTTTCGTCGTGGCGGAGCAGTTGCGCGAGATCGGCATTGCGGCCGACATCGTGCTGGAACCCGCACGGCGCAATTCCGGTCCTGCTGTTGCTGTTGCTGCTGTACTGGCAGCACAGCGCGATCCCGCCGCCACCGTCCTCATCCTCGCCGCGGACCATGTGGTGCGGGATCCGGAGGCGTTCCGCGCGGCATGTCGCACAGCAGCAACAGCAGCAGCAGCGGGGCACATCGTGACCTTCGGCATCCGCCCCTCCGCCCCCGCCACCAATTACGGCTACATCCGCCCCGGCGCGAAGCTCAATGGCGGCGCGGCGCTGGCGGTCGACGCGTTCGTGGAGAAGCCGGACGCCGAAACCGCGGCGCGCTATGTGGCGGACAACTACCTGTGGAACAGCGGCAACTTCATGTTCCGCGCCGACGTGATGTCGGACGAGATCGCCCACTTCGAGCCCGCCATGGCGGAAGCCGCGCGCGCCGCGATCACCGAAATGAAGCAGGACCTCGATTTCCTGCGCCTTGCGGCCGAGCCGTTCGGCCGCGCGCCGCGCAAGTCGATCGATTACGCGGTGATGGAGCGAACCAAGCGTGCTGCCGTGGTGCAGGCCGACATGGGCTGGTCCGATGTCGGAAGCTGGGACGCCGTGTGGGATAATCTGGAGCACGACGGGAGCGGCAACGCGATCTCCGGCACCGCAGCCGTGCTCGATACCCGCAACAGTCTCATCCGCTCGGACGAACTCGATCCTCACCGCGGTGGTCGGGCTCGACAACGCGATCGTGATTGCGACCGGGGATGCCGTGCTGGTCGCCTCGCGCGACAAGGCCGAGAAGGTCAAGGCGCTGGTCGAGCAACTCAAGGCGCAGAACCGCCGCGAAGCGGTGGAGCACCGGCGCATTTACCGGCCGTGGGGCTACTATCAGGGCATCGACGTCGGCGGCCGCTATCAGGTGAAGCGCATCGTTGTGAAACCCGACGCGCGGCTCTCGCTGCAGAAGCACTTCCACCGCGCCGAGCACTGGGTGGTGGTGCGGGGCACCGCGGAGGTCACCGTCGGCGAGAAGGTGCAGACCGTGCACGAGAACGAGTCGGTCTATATCCCGATCGGCGCCATGCACCGCCTCGCCAATCCAGGGAAAATCCCGGTCGAATTGATCGAGGTGCAGGTCGGCAGCTATCTCGGCGAGGACGACATCCAGCGTTTCGATGACGTGTACGGGCGCGGCTGAGCTCTCGCGCGCGACTTGAGTTGTCCATGAGCATGATGACGAGCAGGCCGCTTCGATTGGTGCCGCAGGCGGCGCAGCCGATCGAATTCGCCTGCCCGCTCTGCTCCGCGGTCCATGCGGCCTATATTTTCGGGACGGCCCAATTCCGTGTTTTCCGCTGCGGCGGATGCGGGCTCACCTTTGGACAGCCCAAACGCAACACCGAAGCGCCTGCGCCAGACCGTCGGGTGGCGCGCGACGCTGCGGATCATACGGCGCTTCTTGCCGCCATCGAGGCGGCGGCGGCCAGCGGCCCGGCCCTCATTCTCGCCGACAAGGACGATGTACTGCTCGCGTTTCTGAGCGAACGCGGCGTCAAGATCGGCCGCGTCGCGGCACCGGACAGCATGAGCGGCAGCGATTGGGGCGAAACCTATCAGGCGGCGATCGTAACCGAGAGTCTGATGCGTGTGTCAGATCCTGGCGCGGCGCTGGCGAAAATCCGCCGCCATCTGGCGCCGGAGCGCACCACTGCTGGTCAGCGTGCCCCTGCTCGACGGACGACAGGCGCGCCATGGGCCGCAACTGGCATGAGTGGCAACCGGCGAACCTCTGGTACTTCACGCGCGAGACGCTGAACCTACTGCTTTTTTCGGCCGGTTTCGAGCATGTTTGGTTTCGCCCGGAACGTCGCAGCTACTCGCTCGACCACGTTGCGCGACCGGATCCGAGGGTAATCCGAAGCAGCATCTTGGGCGCGATCGCGTTGAGTGGTTGCGCCGGCATCGTACCCACGCCCGCTGCGGCGACAGCGCGAATTTCCTCTGCCATCCGGAACCGATCGTGGTGAGTGCGGTGCGCGGCGCCGCGGCGAGTCCGAAACGATCGTGTCGATCATCGTGCCCGGTGTTCAACGAGCGCGGCGACATTTCGGCGCTGATGGACGCGCTGCTCGCCAAAAGACTTTCCGGGACTGCGCAAGGAAATCATCATCGTCGAGAGCAACTCGACCGACGGCAGCCGCGACCTCGTGCGCGTCTTACGAGGGCGCGACGGCGTACGCGTCGTGCTGCAGCATGCGCCGTGAGGCAAGGGCAACGCGGTACGCGAAGGACTTACGCTCGCGACCGGCGACATCGTGATGATCCAGGACGCGGACCTCGAATACGACCTCGACGACTATGACGGCTTGCTCGGCGCCGCTTGTCGCCTGGCAATCGATGTTCATCCTCGGCTCGCGCCACCAGGGCGGCTGGAAGATGCGCAAATTCACTGACGCGCCGCATGGCCGCCGCGTGTCTCAACGCTCGGCCACTGGTTCTTCAAATCGCTGATCAACCTCGCGCTCAACACGCGCATGACCGACCCGTTCACGATGTTCAAGGTGTTCCGGCGCGACGCGCTGTTCGGCCTCGACTTCGTCTGCAACCGCTTCGATTTCGATATCGAGCTGGTCATCAAGCTGGTGCGCAAGGGCTATGTGCCGGTCGAGCTTCCGGTGAACTACGCGTCGCGCTCCTTCGCGGAAGGCAAGAAGGTCAGCGTCACGCGCGACGGCATGACCTGGGTGTGGACGATCCTGAAGCTGCGCGTCCTGCCGATCGGACGCGGAGCGCCGCGCGGATGATCCCTTGAATTATTTCATCACCGGGGCTGCGGGTTTCATCGGAAGCCAGTTGGCGGACCGCCTGCTGGCGACCGGCGCGCGCGTCATCGGCTACGACAATCTATCGACCGGCCAGATCCGCTTTCTCGAAGCCGCGCGAGCGAACGCGAATTTCCGCCTTGTCGAGGGCGACCTGCTCGATCACCGCGACGCTGACCGCCGCCATGGCGCGGCGCGGATTTCGTGTTTCATCTGGCCGCCAATGCCGATGTGCGTTTCGGCACCGAGCATCCCGAGCGCGACCTGGAGCAGAACACCATCGCCACCTTCAATGTGCTGGAAGCGATGCGGGCGAACGGCGTCAAGCGGATGGCATTTTCCTCCACCGGCTCGATCTATGGCGAGCCCGAAGTGTTTCCGACGCCGGAGGATGCGCCATTCCCGATCCAGACCTCGCTCTATGGCGCCTCCAAGCTCGCGGGCGAAGGCATGATCGCGGCCTATTGCGAAGGCTTCGGCTTGCAGGGCTACTATCTTCCGTTTCGTCTCGATCCTCGGCGAGCGCTACACGCATGGCCATGTCTTCGACTTCTGCAGCAAGCTCTCCGCCGATCCGACGCGCCTGCACGTGCTCGGCAACGGCAAGCAACGAAAATCCTATCTGTATGTCCACGACTGCATCGACGCGATGCTGCTCGCGATCGACAAGGCGCAGCGACAAGGTCAATGTCTTCAATCTCGGCACCGACGAGTACGCGAGGTCAACGATTCGATCGGCTGGATCTGCGAGCGATCTTGGCGTGAACCCGCAGCTCACCTATGCCGGCGGCGAGCGCGGCTGGATCGGCGACAGTCCCGTTCATCTTGCTCGACACGAAGCGCATCCGCGCGCTCGGCTGGAAGCCAAAGTTCACCATTCGCGAGGGCGTCGAGCGCACGGTCGATTGGCTCACCGCCAACCGCTGGGTCTTCGAGCAGCGGCCATGAAGCTCGCGGTCTTCGGCCTGTGGCATCTCGGATCGGTGACCGCCGCCTGCACGGCGGCGGCGGGCGTCGAGACTGTCGGCATCGACCTCGACCGCGGGCGGATCGCGCGGCTCTCGGCAGGCGAGCCGCCGCTGTACGAGCCGGGGCTGGCCGATCTGGTCCGCGCCGGCATCGCGGCGGCGACGCTGCGCTTTCGCGCCGACGTCAGCCGCTCGTCGCGGATGCCGATGTCGTCTGGGTGTGCCACGACACGCCGGTCGATGACGAGGATCGGGCCGATGTCGATGCGGTGCGCCGCGAGGTGGAGATGATATTTCCCTCATCTGAAGGATGGCGCCGTGGTGCTGGTGTCGGCGCAGCTTCCGGTCGGCTCGGTGGCGCACGCTGGAGAAGAGCTTCGCCGCGTCAAGCGAAAGGCCGGACGGTGACGTTCGCCTGTTCGCCGGAAAATCTGCGGCTTGGCAAGGCGATCGAGGTTTTCCAGAACCCGGGCCGCATCGTCGTCGGCGTGCGCGATGAACGCACGCGCGCAGCTGCTTGAGCCGCTGCTGCGAAAGTTCTGCGACAACCATCATCTGGATGTCGGTCGAATCCGCCGAGATGGTCAAGCATGGGCTCAACGCGTTCCTGGCGACCTCGGTGACGTTTGCGAACGAGATCGCGACCGTCTGCGAGCGGGTCGGCGCGGATGCCGCCGAAGTGGAGCAGGGCTTGCGCTCGCGATCCGCGCATCGGCCCGCACGCCTATATCCGCGCGGGCCCGGCGTTCGCCGGCGGCACGCTGGCGCGCGACGTGCAACTTCCTGCGTGCGACTCGCGCAACGAGCACGATCTGGCGCTGCCGCTGATCGGACGGCGTGATCGCGAGCAACCGGGCACACGCGCACTGGGCGCTCGAGCAGCTCGCGCCGCGCTGGCAGCCACTCGCGGGGCGGACGCATCGGCGTGCTCGGGCCTCGCCTACAAGCCGGGCACCGAGCGCGCTGCGCCGCTCGCCGGCTCGTCGAGCTGATCACGCGCGCTGATCGCGGACGGCGCGCAGGTGCAGGCCTTCGATCCGCACGTGACCGCGCCTGCCCGAGGAATTGAAAGCCGTCCGCTGTGCACCGATGCCCGCGACGTCGCCGTCGGGCGCCGACGCGCTGGTGGTCGCGCAACGAATGGCCGGAATTCCGCGACTCTGTTACCAGCCGACGACTTCGCGGCCGCCATGACGGGACGGCTCGTGCTCGACGCAGGCCGCTTCCTGCCGCCGGCTTTCGCGGCGCACCCGAGCGCTGACCTCATCTCGGTCGGGCGCCCGCATGAACCTCGCCGGGCGCAGCGCCATCATCACCGGCGCCAGCCTCGGGCTTGGCGCCGAGATCGCGGAGCATTCGCTGGCCGAAGGCGCCTCGCTGATGCTGTGCGCCCGCAACGCGGCCGAGCTTGAAGCGCAGCGCGCAGCGGCTTGCCGCAAACTATCCGGCGGCGAGCAGTCGTCGCGCATGCGTGCCGATATCTCGAACCGGAGCCGACGTCGATGCGCTGTTCGCCGCCGCCGCGACCGCGTTCGGCAAGCTCGATATTCTGGTCAACAATGCCGGCGTCTATGGCCCGATGGGCTCGATCGACGACGTCGACTGGGACGAATGGGCGCAGGCGATCACCATCAACCTGATCGGCACGGTCTATTGCTGCGCGCAAGGCCGTGCAGGCGATGAAGCCGCAACGGGCCGGCAAGATCATCAACCTGTCGGGCGGCGGCGCCACCAATCCCCTGCCCGGCATCAGCGCCTATGCGGCCTCCAAGGCCGCCATGGTGCGCTTCACCGAGACCCTGGCGCTGGAGGTGAAGGAATTCGGCATCGACGTCAATGCGGTCGCGCCGGGCGCGCTGGCGACACGCTTGACCGACCAGCTTCTGGCGGCCGGGCCGGACGCGGTCGGCGCGGCCTTCACGAGCGGATGGCGAAGCTCAAGAGCGAGGGCGGCACGCCGCTGTCGGTCGGCGCGGCACTTTGCGTCTATCTTGCCTCGGCCGAGAGCGACGGCATCACCGGCCGTCTGATCGCGGCGCAATGGGATCCTTGGCCGTTTCGCCGATGCCGATCGAGACCAAGATCGACGGATCCGACATCTATACCCTGCGGCGCATCGTGCCCAGCGGATCGCGGCGAGCCGTGGGGTGACAAGACTGATGCGGCTCGCGATCGTCGGATGCGGCCTGATCGGCGCAGAAGCGCGCCGCCGCGGCGGCCGGGCCACGAGATCGTCGTGGTCTGCGACCGCGATGCCGGCCCGCGCCGAGCAGCTTGCGCAGAAAACCGGCGCGCGCGCCGTCACGGACTGGCGCGAGGCGGTCGCCGCCGATGTCGATGCGGTGATCGTCGCCACCACGCACGATCAGCTTGCGCGCGATCGCGCTCGGCGCCGTCGAGGCCGGCAAGCCATGTGCTGGTCGAAAAGCCGGCCGGGCGCGACCTCGCCGAAGTGCAGGCCGTCGCGGCCGCGGCCGCGAAGCACGGGCGCATCGTCAAGGTCGGCTTCAACCATCGCTTCCATCCGGCCTTCTCGAAGGCGCGCGAGATCGTCGATGCCGGCGCGCTCGGCCCGCTGATGTTCATCCGCGGCGCGCTACGGCCACGGCGGCCGCGCTCGGCTACGAAAAGGAATGGCGCGCGCAGCCGCGAGTCTCCGGCGGCGGCGAGCTGATCGACCAAGGCTCGCATCTGATCGATCTGTCGCGCTGGTTCCTCGGCGATTTCACCGTGGACTATGCCGCCGTGCCGACCTTGTTCTGGGACATGCAGGTGGAGGACAATTGCTTCCTGGCGCTGCGCAACGGCGACGGCCAGCTCGCCTGGCTGCACGCGACGCTGGACCGAATGGAAGAACATGTTCTCGTTCGAGATCTTCGGCCGCGACGGCAAGCTGGTGATCGACGGGCTCGGCGGCAGCTACGGCGCCGGAGCGCCTGACGTTCTATCGGATGCTGCCGCAGATGGGCCCGCCGGAGACGACGATCTGGGAATATCCCGGCCCGATCAATCCTGGGACGCCGAGTTCGCCGATTTCGCCGCCGCCGATCGCGCGACGGCCGCCGGCCATGCGGCGACATCGCCGACGCCGTCGCCAACCTGGCGATCGTCGACGCGGTCTATCGACAGGTACCGCCCATGATCATCGCGCGCACTCCCCTTCGCATCACGCTCGGCGGCGGCGGCACCGACCTGCCCTCCTATTATCGCGAGCACGGCGGCTTTCTGATCGCGGCCGCGATCGACAAGTACGTCTACATCACGCGTGCACCAGACCTTCATCGACGATCTGATCGTCAAATATTCGGAGCTCGAGACGCGTCGACGATCGATCGACGAGCTCAAGCATCCGATCGTCCGCGAGGCGTTCAAGCTGGTCGGGCTCGAGGCGCACGCGCTCGAAATCACCTCGCATGGCCGACATTCCGGCCGGCACCGGGCTCGGCTCGTCGGGCAGCTTCACCACCGCGCTGCTCAAGGCGCTGCTACAGTCACCGCAAGATGCTGATCCATCCGCGCGAGCTTGCCGAGCAGGCCTGCGATATCGAGATCGACCGGCTGCGCGAGCCGATCGGCAAGCAGGACCAATATATCGCGGCCTTCGGCGGGCTCACCTGCTTCCGCTTCAACAAGGACGACAGCGTGGAGGCGCGCGCCGCTCAAGATCGACGTCGAGACGCTGCACAATCTCGAAGACAATCTGCTGCTGTTCTTCACCGGCTATTCGCGCAGCGCCTCGTCGATCCTGAAGGAACAGGACGACAAGACGAAGCAGCAGGACAGCGACATGATCGCACAACCTGCACTACGTGAAGGACCTCGGCCTGCGCAGCCTCGACGGCGCTGGAGAGCGGGCGACCTGCATCGAGTTCGGCAAGCTGATGGACGAGCACTGGCAGCACAAGAAGCAGCGCTCCGGCGGCATGTCGAACCCGCAAGATCGATGAGTGGTACGAGCTCGCCATGCAGAACGGCGCGGCGGGCGGCAAGCTGATCGGCGCGGGCGGCGGCGGCTTCCTGATGTTCTATGCCGAGGACAAGACGCGGCTGCGCCACGCGATGACCGAGGCGGGCTTGAAGGAGGTGCGCTTCCGCTTCGACTTCGAAGGCACCAAGACGATCGTGTGATGCCATGACCGACGATGCCGCCGGTTGCGCTGCTCGCCGGCGGGCTTGCGACGCGCCTGCGCCCGCTGACCGAGACAGATGCCGAAGGCGATGCTCGAGGTCGCGGGCGAGCCGTTCATCGCGCATCAGCTGCGCCTGCTGCGCGCGCGAGGGCGTGACGCGCGTCGTGATCTGCGTCGGCTATCTCGGCGAGCAGATCGAAGCCTTCGTCGGCGACGGCAGCCGGTTCGGCCTGTCGGTCGACTACAAGGTCGACGGCCCGAAGCTGCTCGGCACCGGCGGCGCGCTGCGCGCCGCGCTCGGCCTGCTCGGCGACGAGTTCCTGGTGATGTACGGCGACAGCTGGCTCGACATCGCCTATGCGCCGGTGGTCGAGGCGTTCCGCGCAAGCGGCAAGCCGGCGCTGATGACGGTGTTCCGCAACGAGGGCCAGTGGGACACGCAGCAATGTCTGGTTCGAGGACGGCCGCATCCGCCTCTACGACAAGCGCGAGCGCCTGCCGCAGATGCATCATATCGACTGGGGACTGGGCGATGCTGCGCGCCGACGCGCTCGCGGCGCGACCCGCGGACGAGCCGTTCGATCTGGCGGATGTCTATTCCGAGCTTTCGCGCGCCGGGCAGCTTGCCGGCTACGAGGTCACGACGCGCTTCTACGAGATCGGCTCGGCCGAGGGCCTGCGCGAGACCGACGCGCTGCTGCGCCAAGAGGATCAGAGCTTGTAGCCCGCCGCCTTGCCGTCCTCGTAGAACATCTTCACGGTCTCGAGCGAATAGTCCCGTCATGTCCTTGCCGACCAGCGACAGCTTCTTGATGATGTCGTTGGTCACGGTGATGACCTGACAGCCGATCTCGTCGGCCTGGAAGATATTGAGCAATTCGCGCGGGCTTGCCCAGATCAGCTCGGTGTTGGGCGCGGCTTCGAGCCGCTTCACCGATTCCGCCATCATCGGCACCGGATCGATGCCGGTGTCGGCGATGCGTCCGGCGAACACCGAGACGAAGCACGGCGCCCCGCCCTTCACCGCATCCACCATCGTCCTGCACCTGCTCGAGCGTGAACATCGCCGTGACGTTGAGCGCAATGCCGTCCTGCGAGAGCTTGCGGATCAGCGGGATCGCGCTCTCCTGCTTGGTGTTCGTGATCGGGATCTTCACGGAGACGTGCTTGCCCCAGGTCGCGATGCGTGCGCGCCTGCCGCTCCATCTCGGCGAAATCGTCTGCAAACACCTCGAACGAAATCGACCGGTCCGGGATCGCCGCCAGAATGTCCTTGGCGAAGGCCTCGTAGTCAGTGACCCCGACCTTGCGCATCAGCGTAGGATTGGTGGTGAAGCCCTTGACGTACGGATTGTTGATACATGTCCAGCATGCCGGCCTTGTCGGCGCCGTCGGCGAAAATCTTGCACTTTGAGTTGGTCGACAGTCTTCATGTTCGTTCCTGCGGTTGTGACCGGTTGCTTGAGAATCCAGTCGGCGGCTTCGCTCAGCGTCGCGACGGTCGCGTCCGGCTGCGACTTGAATCTCTCGTCGTAGCCGTCGCCGATCAGAATGGTGCGGCAGCCGGCGCTGCGGCCCGCTTCGATGTCGCGCCATCGGTCGCCGACCATGAAGCTCTCGGCGAGCGCGATGTCGATCGCGTTTCGCGGCGCGCAGCAGCATGCCGGGCTTCGGCTTGCGGCAATCGCAATTGTCCGCATCGTCGTGCAGGCACACCTCGATCGCATCGAGCGGCATCAGCCTCGCGCAGATGCGTCGTTCATCGCCTCGACGGTCGCGCGCGTGATCCGTCCGCGCGCGACGTCGGGCTGATTGGTCACCATCACGAGCCGGAAGCCCGCCCGACGCAGTCGCTCGAGCGCCGCTGCGGCGTCGGCGAACAATCTCCATCTCCTCCACGGTGTCCGGCGAATACGGCTTGCCGTCGCGCACGATCGCCTCGTTGAGCACGCCGTCGCGGTCGAGGAACACGGCGCGCGTCATGCGACGCGCGGCGCCTGCGTCGACACCTTCCCACTTCGTCTGCTTCGCCTTGAGGGCCGGATGGGTCACCAGCAGGTGCCAGATCACGGCCTGGAACGCCTCCGAATGCGGCGTGACCGCGTCCGGATTGACGGTCGGGATGATGCAGACCGCGTCGCCGACCTTTGCCGTGTAGCCGCCGTCGCGCCCGACGACGCCGAGAACCTTTGCGCCGACGCTTCTTGGCGTACTGCAGCGCGCGCACCAGATTGGGACTGACGTTCTTCTCGAGATTGCCGCCGCCGACCGAGAACACGAACAGCGCGTCGTCGGCTTTCAGCCGGCTGATCTTGAGCCACTCGACGAACACCGTTTCCCAGCCTTCGTCGTTGGTGCGCGCGGTGAGCTCCGAGACATTGTCGGTCGGCGCGTAGGCCTCGATCCCGGCGATCTTGCGGAAATCGTTCACCGCGTGCGAGCAATTGCCCGCGCTGCCGCCGACGCCGAGGAAAAACAGCCGCCCGCCCCGCGTACGCAATGCCGCCAGCATCTCGGCCATGCGGTCGATGGCGGCGACATCGAGCGCGTCGATGATGCGCTTGGTCTCGTCGAGATGGGTGCGCGCGAAGGACATGCGCAGGGTATGAAATGCCTTGCCGGGCGGGTCAACCTTGGACGCGCCGCTTGCGGCGCTCGTGGAAAACCAGCCCCGCCAGCGTCAGGAACGCCACGACCGAAATCACGCTGCCGGCGCGAAATGACATCGGCTGGTAGCGGAATTCGACCGTGTTCTTGCCCACAGGCAGCAGCACGCCACGAAACAGATAGTTCGCCGCCACGGTCGGAACCTCGGCACCGTTCAGATAAGCCTGCCAGCCCGGATAGTTCGCGTCATTGAGCACGAGCAGCGCGGGCTCGGCGGCGTCCGCCTCGATGCGCACATATTGGGACTCGTAGCGCGTGATGCTGGCGGCCGAAACAGGCACCGCCGGGCCCTGCGCCAGCTGAGCCAGCCCCATCGCATCGGCTGGTAGAGACTCGCGTGAGACGACTGCTCGCTCGCGGGGGTCGAAGTCCGTCTGCTTCAGTCGTTCCAGAACGCCAGCGTCGGGCAGCAACTCGATCGCGCGATAGAGCGCCGCGCGCGGCAGGACCGACGGCACCTCGTAGATGCGCAGCTCCGCATCATAGATCTTGCGGAATGGCGTGGCGGGCGCCGCAGCATCCCTCGCCACAAATCGCAGGCCGGCCCAGCCGGCCCAGTCTCCGGTGCTGTCCCCTTTTGGTCCCGGGTCTGTCGAAAACACGAACTCGATGTTGCGCCCGGCATAGCGGGCGAGGTCGACGTGAAACGCGCGACCCGACCTGTCGCCCGGCACGCCGTTCGGATCGAGAAACGTCTCGAACAGCGTCTCGCTCCGGTCGCCGTCCTTCACGGCAAGATGAAAGCCGACGCCGTCGCTCTTGCTTGCTTCGGCCGCGCTCGCCTTGAGGGCAGCGATCCCCTCGAAGGCCGGCGCGTCAGCGGGCACGGTTACCCGGTATGCCACTCGGGTGGAGGGCGCATGCTGAAACATCCCGCGCATGCGCACGCCATCGACGGGAAAAATGTCGACTCCGAATCCCCAAATGGATTCGTCCTGATGCTGACGGACGATCTCATCGACGACCGCCGTCGGGAAGCCGTAGTCGCTGTCTGTCAGCAGATACCGGACCGAGGAGAGCGCGAGGAAGCGCCGCTCCAACTCGCTGTCGAAGGAATAGGCAAAGTCCTGGCCGCTGAAGCGATCCGCAAGGTCGCCGTTGACGCGCGTCGGAGAACTCGGCGGAAGCAGAAAGTTGCGGACGAAGTCTCGGTAGCGGACGTAAAGAACGGCATCGACGCTACGCACATCCGCGATGCCGAACGCCGCCGACCAGTTAGGATACAGCTCCTTCTCGCGGCCGAACACGCGCGCGTGGTCCAGGTTGCGGGCCTTCAGGAAATCGACATAGGGCGCGCCTGCATAGGGGTTGGCGGTCGCGGGCGGAAGCCTGCTGAGCAGGTAAAAGCTCGGAATGAGAAAATTGAAGAGCAACTCCAGGCTGAGCGCGGCGACGAGCGAACGCATCAGCCAGATGCGCCTTGGCCCGGAGCTTCGCGTGGCAAGCCATGCCAGCAACACGATGCCCGTGACCGCCAGCACGCCCGCCGCAACCGACAGGTAAAAGAAGATCGGGTAACGGACGTCGGGTCCTCGGAGCGCTGGAATGAACGCGGCCGCGAGCGCCAGCATCAGAGCCAGAAGCGATGCGCCAACCAGCATGAGAATGCGCGGCAAGATGCGACGCTCGATCAGCAGCGAAAGCCCGATGCCGGCCAGCATCGCCACACAGAGCCCGAGCAGCGGCTCAAGGTATTTGGGGTACAGCACGAGTTCGGAGACCGGCAGGTAACCAATCCAGTTCAGCGCGATGTTGCCGAACCGCTTGAGGAGCATCGCCGCGAGGACGGCAGCGAAGAAGGCCGTGAGGAAATTCCGTTGGTCGCCCTGCGGCGGCCGGTTGCGGCAGATGAAGGATGACAGCGCCAGCATCGCGAAGAAGAACGGAACGATGCCCCAGTAGCCCTTCAGTCCGGTGAATCCAGAAAAGTTCTGGAAGACGGAATTCAGGATCGGACCGAACACGAGCGGCAACAGGTATTGAACGACCGACCGATAGTCGGAATCCGCGATGAGACCGGTTCTGACGCCCGCCATGTTGGAAAGCTGGTGCACGTCGTGGCCGAGACGAAGGAACTCGAGAAACGGCAGGAGCAGGAAGGCCGACAGCGCAAAACCGAGGACGATGGCCGTGACGAACTTCGCCAAGCGTACGCCTGCCTGAGCGCGAAACGCGGGCGCGAACAGCAAGCGAGAGACGAAATAGAGGCTTGCGAACGCCATCGTGAGGAAGAACGATTCCGGCATCCCGGCCGTCATGCCGAGCAGGATCATTGCGGCCGAGAGCGCAACCGCGCTCCATGAATTCCGCCGCAGCAGGAGCTCGAATGCGAGCAGCATTCCGGGCGTCAGCACCTCAGCGCTGAGATGCGGCATGTTGAGGAAAACGATGAAATAGCCGGACAGCGAGAAGGCCACAGCGGCGAACAGCGCGGGCAAACCGCTCAGGAACATGCCGGCGAACAGAAACATCAGAAGCCCGGCGATGAAGAGCCGGCCGACGATGAACAGGCTGTAGGTGAGCGGCGTCACATCGAGC
Source organism: uncultured Alphaproteobacteria bacterium (assembly GCA_963757565.1). GTDB lineage: Bacteria > Pseudomonadota > Alphaproteobacteria > Rhizobiales > Xanthobacteraceae > PALSA-894. The sequence continues at coordinate 946,568 of CAVWSB010000011.1, read as the reverse complement.
GAGAGCAATGCGGCGAGCGGGAAGAACGGCTGCGGCTGCTGCGCGGCGGCAAGCGGTGTCCCAAAGGCATTGTAGGGATTCCAGAGCGGCCAGTTGTGCTCACCCCAGAGCTGGCCGCCGATGAGTGCGAACCACGGCTCCGTCTGCCAGGCGGGAGCACCCGGATCAGACGTGCGCTGCAGCCGCAGCGGCGGACGCGCGGACTGGTCGTAGGCCCCGGCGCTGAGCACGCTCGGGGCGTCCCAGCTCGACAGCAGCAAGGTCTTGCCGCCGAAGATGGCGGGGGAGAAGGCGAGGAGGAGAAGGGTGAGTAGGGAAATGACCGCGGCAAAAGTTTTGATCGTTTGCGGCGCCACGGAGCCCAGCTCTTCTCGCCCTGTCACGGCGTCGTTATCGACCAATCTCCTCATTGAGCCAAACTAGTCGTCAGTCCAGATGACAGTCCAGTCGCTCGCTCCCGCAAAGCAAGGACGACGACCACCACTTCAGATCAGCTGTTCGATTGTTTGATTTTTGTCCTCTATAAAAAGGAGACTTGGCCTGATCGGAGGTGTCTCATCGAGAAGCCTGGCCGCCAACGAAAGCGCTATCGTTGTATCCCCACCACACCCGTGTGGCAGCGTCTTGCCGAACTCTTCGGCGCTTCGACCATCAGGAGGGATACGCTTCCTGAACTGCGCTGTCCCGGCGAGGAGGCCATCTTCTTTCATGCCTGGTGTCTTGCGCGGTCCGCGGGACTCTCGCGACTGTGTACAGTCCGTTGCAAAAGGCGAACAAGCGTGGCGAAGAAAATCTCGAAAATCGTGCGCCGCGAGCCAGAATGACCGATGTCTTCGGGGGTTTTTTTAGCCCTTAAAAAGAGCTTTTTGCAGCCCTTGAATGAGATGTAGCCCGCGAAGACTCGAGATCGCACGTCGGCGCACTCGCGGTGGATGTCCAGGCGAGGTTTCTTCGGTTTGTAAAGGGGACGCGGAGGTCGGCGAATTCGGGACGACAGATACTGTGGGCCGAATACATGTGGTCTATAAAAAGGAATTTTTTCGCCCTAAAAAACGAGGCCAAAAAGCACGCCGTTTCTTTTGATTGCTAAGCCAATTCATATGCTCCTATGATTGTTCGGGTTCTCGATTGGCGATGACATTCGCTGATAACCGGTGGCATGGCCTGCCCCGAAGCCTCTACCGGAGCGCTCCGTTTCATGGACCCCAGGACCCGGTCGTCGCGTGTTTTGCAAAGTCGAGACGAGAAGCACCCTCCGCGCTCTCTTCGTCATCCGGTCGGGCGTGTCGCCTTGCCGAGACTTCGCACTGCTGGCCGACCCAACGCTTCATGAATTGGCCGTTCCCGCTTTGCCAAAATACGTCAGCCCAGTTCGCGTGCTGCTATCATTTCCCCTCGCCATGCCATTTCGATACTCCCTGGTCCCTTTCGGGTGGTTCGTGGAGAGCTCGCCGCGGCCTTCTCAACTTTTGATGCCCAAAAATCTGAGCCTTGCCAACCTCAGGGAGGGGTGATGCGGTTAGTCTTTTCGTTGACGGTTGCGCGGCCTTAACCCAGTCTACAATGTCGATTGCCACGTGCTGATGGGTTCCTAGATGCCGAGGATCGATCCCGGACGCCTCAAGCAACTTCGCCTTGAGGCTCTCGAGCATCTCGAGGCCGCGCACGCCATGATGGATGAAACCGAGGACGGAACGGCCTGCTACCTCATCGGGTGCGCTATTGATGAAATTCGCAGCCAAGAGCCGCGGTCGCCGCAGGACAGCAAGGTCATTCCGCTCGTCCCGCGCAAGTGAGGTGCTGCCAACTCATGCGGCTTGGTCTTCACCGGACCGCGCGAGCGAAGATGTGACCCAAGTTCCTGCCGGAAGTTTGCGTGCGCCTGGCCAGCGGCTCCGCTGACGCCCTCGCCTTCCCTCTCCCTCAGGCATTTCGTCGCTCGAACGATCGAAGGATCACGTTTGATCATTCGGGCTGGAACTGAAGCTGTCCATATTCACGTCCCTCGTGTATTTTTGAGGTCATGAATGGACCGATTGTAGCAAAGTCCTGCTGGTAAGGCCTCGTGGGTTTATGGAGATCGGAATGGCCCCGTAATCGCCGACAGACGGCGCTCCATGAGCGCAAACAAGCTTGCCGCGCCCACACACCGCCGACGCGAAAAGACGCGCCAGCGATGCGTTACGAGTTAAAGAGCGAGCGACAATCGTCACGTGTAGCAAATCCAAAAACACCATCACCTTTTTTAAAACATCTTCTGGCTTGCGATCAGTTCATGTGTCCGAGTTGCGCGCGCGAACAGTTGACATCGCACGCGGTGCACCGATGTCAGCTTCTCTAACGAGCCGACGAGCCCGGTTATGCGACTGCCTTATCCCCACAAGTGGGCGTTAAGCTGAGTGCGTCGGTGCGCGTACCGCTAACTCCACAATTTGTAGCCGCCAACGAAAGCGCTGTCGCTGTATCCCAACCGCACGCGCGGTGGCAGCTTTTTGCCCAGCTTGTCGGCGTTTCCACCGCCGAGAACAACATATTCGGGCTCAAGTGCCGCGGCCAACCGTGTCACCACGTCAATCACGTGCTTGCGCCACTTCATCTTGCCGTGACGCTGAAGGCCGGCAGCGCCGACGTAGTCCTCAAATGTCTTGCCGTGCAGGTACGGCAGATGTGCGAGTTCCATCGGCACGTTGATGCCGTCGATGATCATTGCAGTGCCGAGACCGGTGCCGAGGCCGAGGAACAACATGCGGCCCCCCTGATAGATGCCAACCGCCTGCATCACCGCGTCGTTGACGACCTTCACCGGACAGCCGAACGCCTTGGCGAAGTCGAACCCGCGCCAGCCGCGGCCGAGATTGCGCGGCTCGGCCATAACGCGATCCCGCAGCACCACGCCGGGGTAGCCGACGGAAACGACGTCGTAGTGCCAGTCCGCGGTCATCTTCCGGACTGTGGCGACCATCTCCTTCGCCGAGAGTTTCGGGCCAGATCCAAACTCGCGGCGTTCGGTGTTCCCGCTGACTTCGAACTTCACGCGCGTGCCACCAACATCGACGGTGAGAACGCGCCGCTTCGAGTTTTGTGCGAGACTTTTTCATCGAGGGCTCTTCTACGGCGACGCGGCACGATCGACGAACCAGCATAGCGTGCCGACGGGCTTCACGTGTGCTGCCGGCAGGGCAGGATCGCCCGAGCGCGCACGCCGTACGACTTCGCGCTTCTTGTCGCCGACGGCGAGGAATACGGCGACATGCGCCGAATTGAGTGCCGGAAAGGTCAGCGTGATACGCGCTTCCGCCTTGGCGCCGATGACGGCGGCAACCCAGTGCGCCGTTTCGTCGAGTGTGCGTTGGCCGGGAAACAGCGAGGCGGTGTGACCATCATCACCGATGCCGAGCAGCATCACGTCGAACAACGGTCGCGCGGGATCGAGCGCGGCCGCGCCATAGTACCCGCGCAGCGTCTTTTCGTAGCTGCGAGCGGATTGCTCAGGCGTCAGACCTTCAGTCGGCACGGCATGAACATTCTCGGGCGGCACGGGCACATGCGCGAGCAATGCCTTGCACGTCATGCCGTAGTTGCTGTCCGGATGATCGTGCGGCACGAAGCGTTCGTCACCCCAGAACCAGTGCACGCGCTCCCACGGAAACTGCGCCGCGACATCGATTTGTCCGAGCAATTCGTAAAGGCGCTTTGGCGTTGAGCCGCCGGAGCAGCAAATAGCGAAACGGCCTGTTGCGGCGCGCGCCTTCGCGCAAAGCCAGTGCGCGGCCTCGCGCGCCAGCGTTTCGGCATCGCTGAACACCCGCAGTTCGCCGCTCACGACACCGCGGTCCTTGCCTGCATCGCTTCGCGCTTTCCACCCAGCACGAACCAATCGAGCGCAGCGGCAGCGCCATCCGCGTCATTGGTGCCGGTGACGAAATCGGCGGCCGCCGCGACATCGGGTACGGCGTTGCCCATGGCAATGCTGAGGCCGGCCGCAGCGAACAGTGGCACATCATTCTCGCCATCGCCGAGAACCGCGACGTGCCGAGGAGAGACATTCATAAGCCGCGACAGTTTGTGCAGCGCATGACCCTTATTGGCGAGTGGATGCGTGATGTCGAGATAGTAGGTTTGCGACCGCGACACATTGGCGCGAGTGCCAAGCGCACCGCGCAGATCGTTCTGCAAGCGCGCCAAGAGAGCGCCATCATCGCTAACAGCGACGATCTTGGCTGCCGCCGACGCCCAAGAAGAGAAGTCCGAGACGATGACGGGATCGAACCCTACAGTCCGCTGCTCCAGATCGACATGCGGCCCGTTCGGATCGCGAATGCACCAGTCCTGCCGGGCGAACACCCACGCATCCGCGCCGGCACGTTCGATCGCCGCGACAGTCTTGGTGACGACATCCGGCGCGATGAGATGACTTGCAATGATCGACAAGTCTGGCCTGGCGATGACCCCGCCGTTGAAGCCCGCGACAAATGTCGTGACGCCAAGGCGTTCGATAATCATCTTCATTCCGCGCACCGGGCGGCTGCTAACGACCGCAAAGGCAATTCCCGCATCGCGCAGTTTCATGACCGAAGCGATCGTTCGATCGGTCAGTGATTTGTCACCTCGTACCAGCGTGCCATCGACATCGGAGACAACCGCCGCAATCGTGGCAGGGAGGGCCCCGCCGCTCACGGCTTCGTCCGGTCAGTCAGCGCGCGCCACTGGCGGCCGTCGCGCTCCAACAGGGCATCGGCTTCCTTGGGACCTTGCGAGCCTGCCACATAGGGCGCCGGTGAATCGGCTTTGCTCTGAGACCATAAATCGAGCAGCGGCTGCACAATGCGCCAGCCGGCTTCGATCTCTTCGGCGCGCTTGAACAACGTCGTGTCGCCGGTCATGCAATCGAAGATCAGCGTCTCGTAGCCGGTGCTCGGCGCGACCTCGAAATAGTCCTTGTAGTCGAAGCGCATTTCTACGCCTTCCATTGTGACTTTCGGACCCGGCTTCTTGACGCCGAAGCTCACCGTTATGCCCTCATCGGGCTGGAGGTGCAGCATCAGATCATTCGGGGTCAGCCGCTCGACCGGTGTGTCGCGAAACAGCGCAAACGGAGCCTGCTTGAAACGAATGATGATCTCGCTGCGGCGCACGCCGAGTGCCTTGCCGGTGCGCAGATAGAACGGGACACCGGCCCAACGCCAATTATCCAGCATCAGCTTGAGCGCCACATAGGTCTCGGTTCGGGACTCCGGAGAGACGTCGCGCGACTGCCGGTAGGCCGGCACGGCCTCGCCCTTCACAGAGCCCGCCGTGTATTGCCCGCGCACGACGTTGCGCTTGGCGTCTTCCGCGCCAAAAGCGTGAACCGCCTGCAGGACTTTACTTTTCTCGGCGCGCACCGCGTCTGCGTCGAAGCAGGTCGGCGGCTCCATCGCGGTCAGTTCGAGCAACTGGAACAGATGATTGGGGACCATATCGCGCAGCGCGCCGGTCGCGTCATAGAACTTGCCGCGCGCCTCGACACCGAGCGTCTCGGCGACCGTAATCTGCACATGATCGATGTGGTTGCGATTCCACAATGGCTCGAAGATGCCATTGCCGAAGCGAAGCACCATGATGTTCTGCACCGTCTCCTTGCCGAGATAGTGGTCGATGCGGAAAATCTGCTTCTCCGACATCGCAGAAAGAATCGTGCGATTGAGCTGCTGCGCCGATTGTAGATCGGTGCCGAACGGCTTCTCGATGATCACGCGCCGCCAACCCTTATCGCGCTCTTTGAGCAGCTCTGCGCGGCCGAGGTGCTCGATCACCGGCGCGAACACTGATGGCGGCGTCGCGAGATAGAACAACACATTGTCCTGACCGGCCTTCGCGAGCCTGTCCGCGAGCGCCCGATAGGTCGCAGTGTCTTCGAGGTCGCCCTTCAGATAGGAGAGACGCTGGCGCAGCCACGTCCAGTCGTCGCCATTTTCCGCACTCTTGGCGAAATCGCGCATGCTGTCGTCGAACTCGTGGCGGAACGAGTCGTCGGTCTTCTCGCCGCGCGCGATGCCGATGATCTTGAAATCGTCAGACAGCAACTTGCTGCGCCGCAAATTGTAAAGCGCAGGCATCAGCAGGCGCCTGGTGAGATCGCCTGCGGCGCCGAAGATGACCAACGCGCACGGCGGCGCGGGCTTGGCGTCTTCCGTCATGTCACTCGGCCGCCACTTTAAGCTCGTAGTGCTGATGATCGACACGTCCGCCGAGCGCATGCATCAGCACGGTGCCCGCTGAGCCAACAGCCGCGCGTTCGTATTGCACCATCGATAGGACTATGGCTGCAGGATAATAAGCCGCGTCCTAGCGGCTACCAATATCGTCGCGAGGGTCGGCCCCATGTGAGCGCTTCGCCTCGTAGGCCGCAAGTGAGTCATTCAACAACAACACAGCTCCCGTTGCCCAAATCCTGTTTTCAAGGTCCGCCATCATCGCCATCAGGACGCGATCACCCATGCAGGCAACTTTGAAGACGGTTATGTCGCTCAACATACGATGCAGGAAGACCAACATCGCTTCGTGACTTTCGGAAAGCTCTTGCTCTACCGCCAGATCCCACCAAAGCTTTGACGTCATCCGATGCTTCCTAGCTGTTACTTGGCCGCTTTCTCGATGATCGGAGACGAACACCCGCCCCACCGCCATTTTCTTCGATGAATTCAACACCGGCCGCCTTCCAACGCGGCGCAAATTCGCCGCGAGGACGTGGCTCGGCCTCCCCACAATGGACCATCAGTTGCCTCGAGTCGACTGGATTGCTCGGGATCGGAAACTCCTGAGCTTCGGCCAGCTGTTCCTGGGACAGGCCGCAACAGCGACCGCAGCCGCCTTAATTTGCCATGATTGATACTTTTCGTATTGACATGAATTTTGATATCCTTTAGTATCGATAGTCATAGTCCTTTAAAGGAGTGCAAAGCAATATGAACTTAGATCGCACACGATCGCATATCTCGCGACGCTCTTTCATCGGCGGCTCTGACGCCCGCACCATCATGGGCGATGACGATGCCGCGCTTCAACGGCTGTGGAAAGAAAAGCGCGGCGAGGTCGAGCCGCAAGACCTCTCCGACAATCTGATTGTCCAGCTCGGCTCGGTGACCGAGGACCTCAACCGGCACTGGTACGAGCGCAATACCAATCGGGTCGTCACGGATGTCCAGCGGCATGTCCGGCATCCGGTCAACCGATGGATGGGCGCAACCCTCGACGGGATGATCGAGGCGACCGGGGCCGTGTTCGAGGCCAAGTTCATGCTGCCGTGGTCGTTCTCCGAGGAAGCGGCGGCGGAGAAGCACATGGCGCAGCTGCAGCACAACATGTGGGTCACCAATGCCAAGGTGGCGGCGCTTTCCATCATCACCGGTGGGGGCAAATGGGTCGAGATCACCATCCCGGCGGATTCGCTCTACCAGCACCTGCTGATCACGGCGGAGCGGAAGTTCTGGCGCTGCGTGGAGACGGGCGAGCCCCCTCGCCTCTTCCTTGTTGAACCGCCACGGCCACGCATCGAGGCCGTCCGCATTGTCGATATGAGCACCTCGAACTCGTGGGCGGAGTTGGCTGGGCTCTACCGATCAACCCGGGTGGCCTTTCTGGAGCATGAGCGGGCCAAGGCCGAGCTCAAGGGCCTGATGCCGGAGGATGCCAAGGAGGCGAGCGGGCATGGCGTGCGGGCCAAACGGTCGAAGTCCGGCGCGGTCAGCTTCGAGGCTCTCGACATGGAGAATGGCCATGCAGCGGTCCAGTGAGACGATCGGAGCCATTGCGGCGGCTCTGGCCAAGGCACAGGCGGAGCTCACCAACCCGGAGAAGTCGCTCACCGCGACCATCCACTCGCCGTTTCCGCGCGAGGAGAGCCGCACGTTCCGCTATGCGTCGCTGTCGAGTGGTCTCGACATCGTGCGCAAGTCGCTCGGGCGGCATGAGATTGCGACCGTGCAGACGACCGCGATCGACAACGAGGCCGGACTGATCCGGCTCACCACGGTCCTGGCGCATGCCTCCGGCGAATGGGTCTCGTCCGACTGGCCGGTCTGCCCCGTGGCTGAGACCGCAGCCCCGCATCGCATGGGCGCGGCCCTCACCTATGCGCGGCGCTATGCGCTGTTCACGCTCGTCGGCATCGCGGGTGAAGACGACATGGATGCGCCTGATCTCGGTGAGACGACGGCGACCGCGGCCGGACGGACCGCGCAGGCAAGCCGACCGCAGCCATCGGCTCAAGGCCAGCCGGCTGGAAACGGACGTGCACCGCAGACCAACGCGGCGCGCATCGGCGACCGGTCGCGCACGATCCCTCGCCGTCAAGCCGGTGACGATGCTCTCGACCGAGCAATCTGCCGCGACGCGCGATCAACTCACAGCCGAACTCGACGGCGTTCAGACCGCCGAGGAGGCGGCGCACTGGGCCCGCCGCAGTCTTCCGACCAAGAACACACTGACGGTCCCGGATGCACAGGTCGTCGAAGCTGCCTTTGCCGCGAGACTTTCAGCGTTCAACGAGGCACCCGCCAACGAGCCAGCCGGAGAGAGCGTGCGGTCGGATGCGATTCCGCTGCCGCCTGACCCGGATGCGCTGACCGCGGACCCGGCGCCACGCCCCGGCGCAGTGCGCGACCGACTGACTCCGTCCGCCGCTCGCCCGCTGCCAAATCCATCCGCCTGCGCGACAAGGAACACCGCCAGTTCGTCGCGCGGCAGCCCTGCATGGTTTGCGGACGGTCTCCCAGTGACGCGCATCATCTGCGCTTTGCTCAACCGCGCGCGCTCGGGCGCAAGGTCAGCGACGAGTTCACGGTGCCGCTCTGCCGCATTCATCATCGCGAACTCCATCGCGTTGGTGACGAACCGGGGTGGTGGGCGCAGGCGGGCCTCGATCCGCTCAGCGTGGCGCAGTCCCTGTGGCAGCAGACACGACCGCGAGCACGGCATGCAGTCAGCACAGCCGGGATGACGAAGCGCTCGGAGAGGTTCGCGCCAGCTTCCTTGCGAGCGGCCGGACCCATGGCGCCAGCCGGGTGTGGCGCGATCTGCTGACAGACGGGTTGTCATGTGGCCTGCACAGGACCGAGCGGTGATGCGGCTATGCGCGCGCTTGCTAGTGGGCCACCTCTGTTCCCGGGGCGACCATTACGCACAACCTCGCGTGTCGCGCGCCTTGGACTGAACCTCAAGTTTTGATCCTGCCGATCATCGATTAGCGAAAAATGGCGGACTTTCGATGCGACGCGGAATGCTAGTGTCGCACTCGGCTAACAATGATGGGTTTCTCATGGCGCCGCTCACCTCACGATCGAGTCCTGTTCTCTCCCTCGTTTCGATTGTCGTTCTCGTCAACGTCCTCGTGTGCGCGGCGCGTGCCGAGGTGCTTATTGAGGGGGCGGTTGAATCGGTCCGGCTTGAGACGCGAGACGCGTCGGTCCGCGAGGCACTTGAGCGTTAAGCGGTGCATACGGGTTGCGGGTGCGAGACTCCGCGGCACTTGAGCAGCGCGTCAACGGCACGTATCGGGGGTCTTTGCAGCAGGTGGTCGGCCACTTCTCACCGGTCGCAATTATGTAGCGGTTCAGACCGGCGGCAGACTCGAGATCAGGATATACGGAGACGGGACCTTACAGCCGATCGCTGGCACCCCAATCTTCCCGAGCGGCATGGGTAATTCTCCGGCCGAGGTCCCGGATATCGCTCGCCCACCCACTGCCCCAATCTTCCCCGGCAGCGCCGCGCCGGTACCGTCTCAAGCTCAGAATGGAAACAACGCCTGGGCCCGCAGCCGTTTGCGGCGAATCCACCGAGGGCCGCAACTTTCTCTGGCGGTGCACTCCCGGTCCCGGATCAGGCCCAGGACAAAAATGCCGGCCATTCACTTCCCACAGCTAGTCTACCAAGTCCCACAGCTGGCCTGCCCAATCCCGGAGCTGGCCTGCCGAATCCCGCAGCTGGCCTGCCGAGGGTCCCAGTTGGCCTGCCGAGTCCCACAGCTGGCCTGCCGATGGTCCCAAGCAGTGCGGCAACGGCCCCAGCTCAGGTGCCGAATAAGAATTGAGTGCAGCTATTCATTGGCGGCGCCCGTGCCTTGCCCCCGATTCCTAGTGGCGTGCCTGCGCGTCGATTGCGGTGCGGAGTTGCGGCATGTCCAGGACGGCCTGAGAGCGGGAAAAAACTCTTGTTGAGCAATCGGCTGTCACCTGGGGCTTGTCCTCTGAGAATTCCCGGGCTGTGCTGACACACAACCGGGACGACTTGTCCATGAAGTTCAACGAAGACCATAACCAGCCTGATATCGGTAACAGGCGATATGTTACTTCAATTGGATCGGGGTGAGCGCCCCGCCGTTCGTGAAGTTGCCTTCAATCGCGTTGTTGCCGAATGTAAAGAATTGTCCACCGCCAGCAGCGTTGACGCCAGTCACGTTGCCGGTGATCACGGAGCGCATAAGCCGTGTGGTAGTGTTCGCTCCATTCGGTGAGATGCCATAGCCGCCGTTGGTCATGACCTTCACGTTGTCGAGCATCGAACTGATTGCTGATCCACCGCTCACCATCGTGATGCCATTGCCGCTGTTGCCAGCAACGACGGTGTCGACCACGTTGAAGAAGATGCCGCCCGACGATGTCGTGCTCGCAATGACGCCGTTGAAATTGTTGTTGATCTGGCTGTTTGCGATTGTCACGCCGATGAGGTTGGACGAGTTGTTCTGGATCAACACGCCAGCGGTGCCGGCGTTGCCGCCGTTGTCGTGGATGTCGCATTCGGTGATGTACAGTTCAGCAGGTCCTGTAGGGATGAAACGCACGCCACTTCCGGATCCATTCAAGTGGCTGAGCTTGCTCTTTTGAATGTGCAGCACGCCCCCCCCCCGTTAAACACGACCAATCCGTTCGTTGGAAAATTTCCGCCCCTTCCATCAAAATCGAGGCCGCGGAGAACGACGATATCAGTTGCGGCCACTCAACGTTAATGATCGAGAGCAACCGCCATCCCGAAGATTTCCGCCCCAGAACCGTCGCAGTTAATCGTGATCGACTTGTTGATTACGGTGCTCCCGAAGGACCCAGAGTCGAGGAGGGCGATCTCACCGCCTGCACCAGTTTTTCCAAGTGCGTTATCAAACGTAGCGCAGGGCGTCGTCCTGTCGCAGTTATTTCCGTCATCGCCACCCAAGGCTGCGGAGGCCACCCATGTATGCAATGGTTGTGCCTGTGCAGGCGAAAGAGAAGCTCCGATAACAACAGCCGCCAAAGCTAACTTTCTGAGCATAGTCGACCCCTATCGATTGGAGCTTAGAGTAATATTCTCCGTTTTTTGCGCCGATCAAGGCCCTCTAGAAGGGTTCGCGTTTCCTAGGAAAGGACCGGCGCCCCGGCGCTGGTGTGCTCCCCTCGCTATCGTACAACGCCTCTCGGCTAAGTTCCCCAATTGTAGAGCGCTTTGCCGCTTCCCCGTTTCACGGCACAATCCCGATATGGGAGCGATGCTGGATGCGATCATTAGTCTCGACTGGCGCGCTCAGGCATTCTGGCTCGTCGCCGTCGTCCTGATTATCGGCGCATTTTGGTGTGGAAGGCGGCACGCAGTTCTGAACAACGAGTAACACGGACAAACTCCTGGCCAAGGTTCGCGCCCGACCTCGCTTTCGAAGATCGAATTTCCCTCGCACTGCTTCGAGGTGATCGTTGGCAGCAGTTGCCGTTCTACGCGCCGGCGCTCGTACCGGCGCGTCTTGCGCACCGATTGCATGATCGACCTGCAACGCCACCGCATGCGGCCAGGGAGCCCCGGAAAGGCCTTGGCCAATTAGCCTGTGCAATTGATCTCCGGCTCTTGGGCGATAGGATTGGGCGGCTTTGGCCATCATGGCCCAGACAAGGGGGATTCAATGCTCAAACTGGCAACAGCCTTCACGGTTTTCACCTTCGCTTCTGTTTCGCTCTCGCCGGCCCAAGCGCAGCTAGTCCATACCTGGGTGGCCGGCGCACCGGCTGGTAATGATGCGAATAGCTGCGATCGGGACGCACCATGTGCCACATTTAGCAGCGCATACAGCAAGACAGGCACGGGTGGTGAAATCACCTGCATCGATAGCGGTAACTTCGGCGGAATCGCATCAATCATTCGCTCACGATCAACTGCGAGGGGAGCCGGGGCGGATCGTTGAGATCCATTGGTACATTTACTTTTAGTATCGCTCTTCCGCAACTGATGTGGTGGTGCTTCGCGGTTTGGACTTCGATGGCCACGCCTCTAACTGTGGGGGCACGGACGCCCCTATAAACTTCAGCGGCGCGGGCACATTGCATGTGCAGAAGAGCAAGATAAACAACATAAAAGGAGCATGCAGCGGCATCTTGTTCACGGCGACTGGTATCGCCGCACTTTATATTACCGAGAGCACATTCAATGACAATGGCGCCAATGCCGGTACCGCGGCTGTCCTGATCAAAAATCAATCTTCGAACATCCTAAATGTTACGATCGCCAACAGCTTCATCAATAACAACTTCAATGGCATCATCGCGGGTGTCAGCGGGTCTGGGGGCATGTTCCTTACGGTGGCCGACACGGTGGTTTCGGGGAGCACTCAGAACGGTATCACCACCGTCACAAATGCGGCCGGCATCGTATTGAGCCTCGATAACGTCAAGGCACTGCACAACGGTGCGTATGGATCTCTCCGAACGGCGCGAACACCTCCACTCGGTTGTCGCGTTCGCTCGTTGTCGGCAACAATATTGGCCTCAACACTTCAGGCGGTGGTCAGTTCTTCACCTATGGGGACAACCGCATCGACGGCAACTTCACGAACATAAGTGGCCCGGCTCTCACAACGACCGCTCTGAAGTAACGCAGCCTTCCCCTGAAGAGAACCCCGGCTGCTGTGTCGCCGGCCAGGGCAGCACAGCACCTTGTACTTAGAAGGTGACCTCCTTGAGCATGGAGGAGATGGCGCCGGTGTTGCTCACCGTCGTAATGCCGTTGCCGCTGTTTCCTGCAACAACCGTATCAAGGACATTGAAGAAAATACCGCTGGATTAGTCCGTCCAGCCATGATGCCATTCGCGTTGTTATCAACGCTGCTGTTCGCGATCGTCACTCCGATGATGTTTGAAAGCTGGTTCTGAATCAGGATGCCAGCCTGCCCCGCCGCGCCAGTGCCATTTCGATCGAAGTGTGTGTTGTGGATCTGCACGTTCGCGGTACCTCCGCTCCCCGGCTTCACCAGAATACCGGATGCCGGCAAGTCGTAAAAATGTGAATCCGATATCTTGAGGGATGCTGGGCCATTGGGCGTGAAACTCAGGCCGTTCGCTGACGTGCCGCCGGAGTGACCGATTCTCACGCGGCGCAACTCGAGGTCCCCCTGCCCCGCGAAGACGATGAGGGTGCTGCAAGCTGCCCCGAGGCAGTCGCCGACGAGGCCCTCGATAACGACCTTGCTGTTCGCCGGCGTATTGATATTGACGAACGGCAGCGCCTCGTCCCACAGGCCATCGCCGCACGAAATTGTCACAGACGCGTTGATAGGGTCGGCGTGTCCATACCTGGATTTGTCGAGGCAGACCACCTCGCCGCCCCCGCCTGCGACACCGATCGCCGTGTTCATGTTGGCGCAAGGCGCAGCTTGCGTGCAGGCCGGGCCGGTGCCCGTGCTCGCGAGAAACGCCGTTCCGGCGGAGGCAGCATTGGACATTGCGCCCAACGCTATGGCGATTGCGATAACTTCCTGCTTCATGTTGCTCTCTCCTGTTTGAGATTTGTCGCCTGCGTGGCACAGGCGTTACGCCAGTCACCGATTTGCCATGTGAAATCGCACAGCCCCCCCGCCGCCCGACCAGCCTGGGACCTTCTAGACGGAGGAGGCGAGTTATCCTGAACGGACAGGCGCGGATCCACAGCGGGCCGGTCGAGCGCGGCCTGCGCAAGACGCCGGTTTGCTGTCAGGATTACGGATTGCAGCGCCAACAAACCGCCCCCGCGGCCGGTAGATGACCCAACGTTATGGGAACACACGATGAGACAGGGGGCAAGGCCGAACCGGTACGCAGTGGCTGCCTTTGTGCGCTCCCTCTCTTCGAAGATTACTGGCCCTTATAATATCGGTGGCATCTTGTGGTCGACGGTTCGTCCTAATTGGATCCTACGGGCATGTGCTCGATTCCGGCCTACGAGTGCACCGATGACCATCGGCTGGGCTGCGCCTCACCCGACTGCAACGGGCGCTGGAGCTAGAGGTTCGCAATTCTCGCGGGCGACCGGTTTTGCGACGCGTTGCCTTCTCGCATCGCGAGTGGCACCACAACATGATCAAGCTTTTCGAGCGAGCGCTGCTGGAACGTCTTTGATGTGATCTACGTCACAGTGATCAAGCCCGGCCCGAGGCATCTTCGTCCCCACACAGGCAGCCGCCTGATCATACGAAGGGAACGAGCCATGACCAAGATCCTGATGACGTTCGGACTGGTGTGGGCGCTGCTGGTCGGCGCTGCCGTCGCTGGCAGTGTGGTGATCTCACCGGCATACGCGGATTGCAGCAGCTGCGACTAAAGCTCGGCACTCGACAATCGAGGGACACGTGCCATGACAAAGGTCTTCGAAGCGGTTGAAATAATTTACGGCGTGCTGGTTGGTGTCGCGGTGGTCGGATATATCGCGATCTCGTTCTATCCGTAACCAAGACGCCCGGCGCCCTAGTTGGCGGCCTCCTCGGTTTCTTGCCATCATGTGTCACCTAACGCCCGGTGCCTCCAGGAATCGGTCGAAGGGTGAGCCCCGGCGTGTTGGACCAACGCGCCGGGGTCTCTTTTCAACAGATCAATTGAGGAGTTTTCGACGTGGCAAGCGGCACAGTGAAGTGGTTCAATCCGACAAAAGGCTATGGATTTATCGAGCCGTCCGGTGGCGGCAAAGACGTGTTTGTGCACATCAGTGCGGTCGAGCGCGCTGGCCTCAGCACGCTTAATGAGGGCCAGAAACTTGACTACGAAATCACATCCAACCGCGGCAAGGAGTCGGCTGAGAACCTGAAGGTGAGGTAGTAGCCCTCGCGCCGTGCCGCTGTTCTGGCTTGTGCATCACTTCGACGATCGCCTACGTTCGCATCGAAGATGCGAGCTGCCTGATCTATGCGAGGCTCCAGGCGACGTTCGCGGGGTTCAAGGGCGAGTTTCATGAGGCGCATCCGCCCGACGCCAAAACGGCGCGCAACGTATCTCAGAACATGTCGGGCGAGCGCTTGGGCAGAACGAGGCGCGGGAGCTGCTCAACCTGCTAGGGTGAGCCCCCAATTGTAGAGGACTTTGCCGCCTGCCGGATTCACGGCACAATCCCGAGTATGGGCGCGATGCTGGACGCGATCATCAAGCTCGACTGGCGCGCTCAAGCGTTCTGGCTCTTCGCCGTCGTCTTGATTATCGGCGCATTTTGGTACGGAAGGCGCCACTCACCTCCGAACAACGAGTAACACGACACAAAAAACCCCGGCCGTGTTCTCGCCGGCCGGCGTTCCGACGGCACCCGCAGGTCATTGAGGGTGGGTATTGTTTGACGTCGATTGTCCCCGGTAGGATCGGTCGCTTTGATCCAACAGAAAACAGGGGCTCTTCACATGCTGAAACTTACGACAACACTTGCTGCAGTCGTTGCTATCGGACTGGTATCTCTGCTGGCGCATGCTCAGCTCTTACACACGTGGGTGGCAGCCGCACCCGTTGGAAGTGATAGCGCTAATTGCGATCGGCCGACGCCCTGCGCCACATTTAATGCCGCATATGCCAAGACGAGCACGGGCGGTGAAATCACCTGCGTCGATACAGCTAACTTTGCCGGAGTGGCCATCACCCATTCGCTGACGATTAACTGCGAAGCCAGCCGGGGCGGACAACCAATTTCACTATTGCTGTTAACGCTGCCGCGACTGACACCGTCGTGCTGCGTGGCCTCCACATGAATGGCGCCGGGCAGGCCTGTAATGCTGCCAACGCGCCGATAAACTTTACCGGTGCGGGCGCACCGGACGCGGAGAACAGCAAAATCAGCAGCCAGAAAGGAACGTGCAGTGGTATATTGTTTACGGCGACAGGCAGCGCCGCGCTCTACATCACAGAAACCACAATCAGTGACAACGGCGGCGGCGCCGGTACCGCAGGCGTCGTTATCAAGAATCAATCATCGAACATTCTAAATGTTACGATTGCGAATAGCTTCATCAACAACGACTTAACGGAATCACCGCGACGGTGAGCGGGTCGGGCGGTATTTTCTTTACGGTGGCCGACACGGTTGTTTCCGGCAATACCCAAAATAGCATTACGACGGTTACGACGCCGGCGGCATCACTGCGATACGCGATAACGTCAAGGTCTTGCACAACGGCGGTTATGGGTTTCCCCGATGGCCGACACCGCTACGCGCCTTCCCGCTCGCTCGTTGTTGGCAATAACATCGGCCTCAACACCGGCGGCGGCGGACAATTCCTCACGTATGGCGACAACCGTATCGACGGCAACTTCACGAACATCTGCGGCCCGTGCTTCACAACGACCGCTCTGAAGTAACGGTTGCTGCAGCCTTCCCCTGAACGAAGCACCCGGCCGCTGTATCGCCGGCCGGGGCTCTCATGCGCCGTTGACGGCAAGCAAGCCCCCGGACCCTAAACGTGCCCTCATCGACCCGCGCCATTGCTGGGCTCTTCGGGTTCTTCACCTTGATCCACTCTTCGTGCGGCCGGACCGATACGGGTGATCGACGCGCTTCGCCACGATGCCCTCGCAGCCGAGCGCACAGGCGCTTTCGAACACCAGGCGGCCATCGCGTTCCTCGATGTGATCGTTGAAATAGAATGCCGTGCTTCACGCGCTGGATGAGCTTGCGCAGCCGCGCCTTGCGCATCGTCGAGCCGCGGTAGCCGCAGGTCCTCGCCGTCCAGCTCGAGCACGTCGAAGGCGAACATGACGACGTGATGGTCGTTGCAGCTTCGAATGCAGCTTGTCGAAGATCGCAAGGCCGTTGTCATCACAGACAACGCCCTCGCCGTCGATCAGCACTGACGACGCGCGCAGCTTGCGCGCCGCCTCCACGATCAGCGGAAACCGCTTGGTCCAGTCGACGCCGCGACGCGTGTAGATGCGCACCAGGTCGCCGCTCTTGCGCACCATCAGGCGATAGCCGTCGTGCTTGATCTCGTAGATCCAGTCGGGCCCGGCGGCGGCCGATCTGCCGGCGACGGGGGCAGCCGCGATGACCGCGGGGGACTACATCACTCGAACGTGACGCATGCCGGCGAGACAAGCGCTGGAGTTCTTTTTGACGCGGGTCCATTGCAGTTGTGTTTTCGAGGTACGTGCCATCGTAAGGCCGCCCCAACCCCACCGTCCCGCAGCGAGGTGCCGACCTGGGGCCCCTGTGCTTAACCAACCGCGCCCCTGGACCTTTGCCCCCGGAGAGACCGCACGATGATCGGCGCTGAGCGTCGCAAAGAGCAGCGATACTAACTTTGAGCTCCTCAAAGTCGCTCTGACGCTCGCCGGGGTCAACGCCCAGACGGAACGGCCTGCTATTTGATGGAATGCGCGTGGACGAAATCGCAAGCCAAAGGTTGTGGGCGCGCCTCGCGATGCGAAGGTGTTCCCTCGGGCCGAGTAGCGAGTGTTGCTGTTCTGGCTTGGGGTTCGCGGGTGGCGATCAGGACGGAACTTTGACAGGGCATTTGAAATCGGTTTTGTATTCACCTGACCTATCGTCAGCCGTACCCGGATGCCGGGGGCTCGGGTAGCATGAACGGAGACTGCGATGGTTATCGTTGAGACCTACGATTCGACTGTGCCGGCCGATGCACAGGCGGTGATCCTCCAGGTGATGCACTTCTTCGAGAGTCAATACACCGACAACATCCGGATCAACTTCAACATAAGCTTCGCTGATCTTGGCCAGTTCACGGCCGGTTCAAGCAGTGTCCAAACCGGCACCTTCACCTACTACGATATCTGGACCGCCATGGTGCAAGAAACCGGGATCACCTCGGAAGACATTACAGCATTCAATTCGATCCCCGGGATGCCACCGAACGATCCCAATCCGAATGCGTCCCGCATTTAAACTTAATCACTCGCGCGAACCAGAAGGCGCTCGGCCTGCTCGACCCGAACGCTTCGGGTTTGGACGGCTCGACGACGTTCAATAGTCGGGCGAACGTCTTCGACTACGACCGCAACGACGGGATCAGCGCCGGCAAGTGGGATTTCTTTGCCGTGGTGGCTCACGAGTTCACCGAGCTCATGGGCAGGATCATGCTGACCGGCGCCGGTAACACCGCTCAACACGGCCCGGCGAACGGCTATTATCCACTGGATCTGTTTCACTACAGTTCGTCCGGAACGCGCGACTGTACCGGCACCACGCCCGGCTATTTTTCAATCGACGGCGGTAAAACCGACCTCGGCGACTTCAACACCCGCACGGATGT
Source organism: uncultured Alphaproteobacteria bacterium (assembly GCA_963757565.1). GTDB lineage: Bacteria > Pseudomonadota > Alphaproteobacteria > Rhizobiales > Xanthobacteraceae > PALSA-894. The sequence goes on along the minus strand of CAVWSB010000011.1, from coordinate 928,081 downwards.
TGACTGGGGCGATTGGGCAGACTCTGTCCCGGCGACGCGTTCCGCGCGGACGTCGGCCCGGCAACCTCAACATCGTCTCGCTGAAGGACCTCATTGCGATGGACGTGATTGGCTATAACCGCCAGGTCGTCACCCTTCAGCCAAACAGCTCAACCGCCGGCACGACAGACTTTTCCGACGATCACGATTATTTCCGCGTGCCACTCGTCGCCGGCCATAACTACGTCATCAACATGCGGGGTGCGCCGAGCGGCGGCGGCACGATGACGGATACGCTGCTGGCCTTGCGCAATTCTGGGGATGTGTCGGTCGCGACGGACGACGACGGCGGCAAGGGCGCGATTCGCAGCTCACGATTCACGCCAACACCACCGGCATCTACTGGATCGACGGGACCGGATTCGGCCACCTCACCGGCACTTATCAGATCGAGTTGAGGGACGCGGGCACCGGTTCGGCGGCGACGCACTTCCAGAACGCCACCTACGAGCTCAACGCTTCGGGACGAGCGCAGGCGGCTGGAGTGATCAGGACCATTACCCGCGCGCACTGGCGGACGTAAACGGCGATGGCCTAGCCGATATCGTTGGCTTCGGGAGCGGCGGCGTATTTGTCTCGCTTGCGACCTATGACGGACATTTCGCGCCACCCACCTATTAGCTGGGCCAGCTTTGGCACGTAGGCCGGGGGTTGGACGGACCAGGACCACTATCCGCGAGCTCGCAGACGTGAACGGCGACGGCATGGCCGACATCGTGGCGTTTGGAATCGGCGGGGTGCTTGTCTCCTTGCGACCGGCAACGGCCACTTTGCTGCGCCTACCTATGAGCTAAGTAACTTTGGCGCGTAGGCCGGCGGCTGGACGAATCAGGATCAGTACCCGCGTCTGCTCGGTGACGTGAACGGCGACGGCTAGGCCGATATCGTAGGTTTCGGCGCCGGCGGCGTTATCGTTTCGCTTGCGACTGGCAGCGGGCATTTCGCTGCGCCGACTTACGAATTGCACTTCGGCAGTCAGGCCGGTGGCTGGATGACCGAGGACCATATCCCCGTCTGCTTGGCGACGTGAACGGCGATGGCAAGGCCGACATCGTGGGATTCGGGTCCGGGGGCGTGGTCGTCTCGCTAGCAACCGGCGGTGGCCACTTTGCCGCCCCCACTTTCGAGCTAGCCGCTTTCGGTACCGGCGCCGGAGGCTGGAGCAGCCAGGATAAATTCCCCGTTTTCTCGCGGATGTGAATGGCGACGGCATGGCCGTATTGGTTCGGATTCGGAAATGGTGGCCCGGATGTCTCGCTCGCGACCGGGAACGGCCATTTTGCGGCGGCGACCGGCGACGTTGCACAGTTCGGATTTGCTGCCGGGGGATGGACCAGCGAGAATATCTATCCTCGCCTGCTCGGCGACGTCAGCGGCGACCACCGTGCCGACATCGTCGCATTCGGAACGGGTGGCGTGAACGTGGCTGAGTATCACAATTGGTCCCTTGTTTGACACGTAGTCGACCGTGGCGAGCTGAGTGCCTAAAGGAATTCGATAACGAAATAATCCCCGGTAAATGCGTCGAACGGCCGGCTGTAAGAATACGCTTCGGCCGAGGGCGATTATTCTTTCCCGCCGCAAATCAGCGCAAAGTCCTTGAGGCCGCGAACGGCAAGCGGGCTTTTTAGACGCGCGCATGAATCTTTGGTCGCACTGTGTTGGTTTCTAGAAAATGATGAGTGCGCACCAACCCTTATTGATGTCCGACGGGACATTGAAGGGAATAAACGGTCATGCACATGGAAACGGGCAGCCGGGAGTAACTGCCGTTGCCCTAATTGAGGACGTACCCCCAAAGTAGAGGATCTTTTTTTGTGTGTGAGTTGTTGCCGCGGCCGACTGACTTACAATCACCGGCTGTCCGGTCGGACCGTATTTCGGTGCGAGGTTTGCACCCATCGCAAATGGCTGCAAAATGCGGTACAACGCCGCTTCGAAGGTTCCGGCTGCGAGAGGCGCTCGGCACTTTGAAAGCATTCCGGAGGTGTCAAGGCCTCGCGTCGCTGTCCCGCATTTTTCGACCTCTGAGCGAGCGATAAGGTGGCAGATAAACTTAATCCAACCCAAATTTAGATGCAGATACACATGAGGACATCGGCCCTGCAAATCTTGGGGCAAACTCGCGCGGCCTGTGCGGATTTTGAATCGAAGAGCGAGCCTACTGGCGAGGACTATTGCGGCCGCAGGCGCGATTCCGGTCAAAACACCTGGATCGACGCTTCAGTGTTGAAGCGCCAAAATGCATTATCGCACCTGTGGACCCCCAGATCGAAAACGTGCCCTGAATGGCTACAATTTTAATTCCGGCAAGGCCGGACAGTCAGATCAACATCGATACCGGCGGCGGCAACGGCATTGCTGGGGCACAGCAGTTCCCGCAAGTTACAGCGTTGGCGGACGGCCGCTTCGCCGTCGTCTATCAATCGCCTCAGTTCGGCAACGCGGCCGACAACGACATCATCGCCGCCTTCCTCAATCCCGACGGCAGCTTGTCGACACCGGCCTATGTCGATGTTTATGCGCTGGGCGGCCAGCAGACCGGACCGGCTGTTGCGGCGCGGCCGGGTGGCGAATTTGACGTCGTCTTCACCAACGACCGGCACGCCGACGGAACAGTCGATCCAAACGGAACCAACATCACCTACCGGTCGGTGAGCGCAACCGGCGGACTTGGGACACCGCTTACCATCGGCGACTTCAACAATGGCGACGGCCAGGACGCGCTGCAAACCCCGGCGATCGCGACGTTGCAAAGCGGCCGCCAGATCGTGGTGTTCGACCGCACGCAGAACGGCTCTCACGAAGCTTATCTGAACATCATCAATGCCGCGGGTACAGCAACCGAATACAGCGCCACCGCTCCGCTCGCGATCGGGGGCTCTCGGCTCAACGGAACGGACCCTGCAGTCGCGACAAGCGGAGAGAATGCGCTCGTCGCGTTTCAAGTAGACAGTCTGCAGAGCAATGCCGACTCGTTTGGCTTCTCCGACATTGAACTTGCACTGTTCAACGGCCAAACGAACACGTTTATAGGCGGTGGTTTGGCATTCGATCTCTCGCTGCAGTCCGACTTCGCTAGATACAGTAACGTTGTAGTTATCGCTCTCGACAGCACTCGCTACGTCGTGGCCTTTCAATTAGGCAGCGCTTTAAATGCAGCTACCAGTGTGGGTTGGGGTATCTATGACGCGCCATCCATGAAACAGCCTGGATATAATCTTCTCACGCAGCTTGGAGGCGCTGGCGGTACGAGCGCATCCCATCCGTCCTTGGCACGAACGCCCGATGGGGGATTCATTGTCTCTTGGACCGAGTCCAACGGCACAGATCTCGATGTCCACGCGGAGGTTTTCAATTCGGCAGGCTTGCCGGTAGGCAATGGGCCTCTGACGCTCGGCACGATGACGGACGCGGCGCAGGACTACTCGTTTGTCGCGACGAATGCCGACCATGCGCTCTTCGCCTGGCAGGATAGCGGCGTGCGTGCGACCGACGGCTCTCCCACGAGCGTGCGCGGCGAGAGTTTTCAGATGATCAGCGCGTCTCGCACAGCGATTTCAGCGGCGATGGCGTGGATGATGTCATGTGGCGGCACACGAACGGACAGGTCGCCGAGTGGCAAATGACGGCCGGAAACATTGCGAGCGGCGGCAACAGCAACGTCGCGAGCATCGCGGCGACCTGGCACATACTCGATACAGGCGATATTAACGGCGATGGCTATGCGGACGTGCTCTGGCGCCACAACTCAGGACAGGTGGTGCTCTGGAGCATGCGCGGCTCCGTGATCGCGCAGAACCAATCGGTCGCGACGATCGGTAACGACTGGCACAACGAGGGTGTCGGAGACTTCAGCGGCGATGGACGCGCGGATGTTCTGTGGCGCAACGATTCCGGTCAGACCGCGCTCTGGACCATGAACGGCGCGAACATCGTCAACAACCAATCGGTCGCAAACATCAGCCTCGACTGGCACAATCAGGGTCTCGGCGATTTCAACGCAGACGGCCACACCGATGTGCTCTGGCGGCACACCTCCGGCCAGGTGGTGATGTGGCAGATGAACGGTGCCACGATCACGTCGAACACGGCTGTAACAAATCTTGGCCTCGACTGGCACGTGCTGGGGATCGGTGACTTCAACGGTGACGGCCGCGCCGACGTGCTGCTGCGTCACACCTCAGGCCTGGTGGTCGAATGGCAGATGAACGGCTCGACCATCGTCAACAACCAGAGTGTCGCCAACATCGACGCAAGCTGGCACCTCGTCGACATTGCCGATCACACCGGCGATGGCCGCTCCGACGTGCTCTGGCGTAACAACTCCGGCCAGACGGTGATCTGGGAGATGAATGGCGCAACCATCACTGCCAATCACTCAGTCGGCAATATCGCGCTCGACTACACGCCGCTCACCCACCACTATGATTTGATCTGAGGCGGCTATGTCGATTTCGCGGTGGCATGATGCCGGCCTAGGTACTGGCCCCTAATGATGGTCGCTGGTCCCTTTGGAAATGAGGGGTGATCCCTCATGCCTACGAGCCGTCGGAGGTAGTTTGCGTGAGCGGCGATTAAACTCTGCCAGAATGTGCTCAAGCTCTTTCAGCGCGCGCTTGTTATCTCGCCCTTCACCTTTTCAGACACCCAGCAAAGACTTCCATCGCGCTTTGGTACGGAAGCATCTGCAACCGGCATTGATCCTGATCTGATGGCTTCGCGAAAGCGCCTTTGAGACGCGGCATCTCTGCGAGCGCAAGCCGCTGACGCGGGTCCACCTTCGGTTTGATTGGAGGTCGCTTGATGCCGATTGATCCTGCACGTCGCAAATTCCTGCGCGCGAAAGCGCTTGAACGTCTCAGAGTGGCTCACGCTCATATGGGTGAATGTCAGGACGGAGCCGCGTGCTATGTGATAGAATGCGCGTTGGACGAAATCACGAGCCAAGAACTGGCACCCCGCGATGAGAGCGTGATCCCGCTGGCTGGAGGAAACGCGGTGCTACGCAACGGCGACGGCAGCCCGGCGTACAAATCGCGCGTGCCGAATCTGGTCTATCGGACGATCAATGAATAGGTAGCAGCCGGCAGCCAGTAGCGTGGCGGCCGACAGCGCAATGACGGCCTGCCATTCTTTGGCAAGCCAGGGCAGTTTGGTTGCAACGACAACGATGACTGCGATGTGCCCGAGATACAGCGGGTAGCTCAGCTCACCGAGAAACCGATCGATCGGATGGCGGCCCGATGTCGTGAATGCGAGGGGCAACAGCACCACCAACGCGGCGTAGAAGATGATCTGCGCGTTCGTGAAAATAACAAACGTGCGAGCGCTCGGGAGCCATTGAAAGCCGAGGGCCAACACACAGATGGCGACGGCAGCGCAATCACCGGCCAGTACCGGGAATCATCTGCAGATTCCGGTAAAGTCTGAGCAAGTGATAGCCAGCGGCGCCCATCATGAAAGTGCCAAGTTCAAGCGGAAACAGCCTATATCCGTAGGGATCGCCGAACCCGATCGCGCGGCAGACGAAATAGCGTAGCACTTGCGCCGCGACGAAAACCGCAAGCACGGTCGACAGCCGCCTCACAATCAAGGGCGCCAGCGCATAAAACATCAGTTCAAGCGACAGTGACCATGCCGGACCCACGATGAAAAATGGATAGACGTGGTTTTTTTCGGCCCAGAAGTTCAAGGTGAAATGAAGTTTCCCCTCTGCATCGTAGGTCAGCCAGAAGGCCAAATCCTGTCCCAACACGAGGAGATTGGAAACGATCACATAGAGCGTAGCAACAGGGGACAATTCGCCGAGACCTTGGAAGGCTCTCACTGGCCATCCGATGCTAAACAGGGAGATTGCTGTCGCGAGGAGCCAAAAATAATAACCCGGCATCAAGCGCAGCAGTCGCGAGCGGTAGAAATCGCCGAGCTTCGCGTATCGCTCGTTAAGGATGAATGCGATCAGAAAACCGGAGATGATGTAAAACGCCTGCACGGCGGTCCCGCTATCGGTCAGGACGCCAGGAATGTTTGCCCCCATCACGTGCCCGTAAGCAACTGTGGCGGCAAGTAAGAAACGCAACGTCCCCATAGGGTCTACTAACAAGGCGCGCGGAGAACAGTCAAAGGACCTTCCTAATTCCCGTCCTCCTCGTAGTATTCTCGCCGGTGTCATCGCCTGGCGTCTAAGCAGCAAGAAGCTGCGCTCCGCCTTCGCGCAACGCGGTGAAACTTCATGAAATTTGCTCAGGCAAATTTCATTGCAGACCGGGGCCCGGACGGCGGAGGATTCCTGCGCAAACCGTTGCGTGCCGCCCGGGGCGCGGTCGCCTAACTGATTGAAATGATTGGTCGGAGTGGCAGGATTTGAACCTGCGACCCCCTCGTCCCGAACGAGGTGCGCTACCAGGCTGCGCTACACTCCGAAGGCGCGCTTATAGCGTCGGCATCCCGCCGCCGCAAGTTCGCGCCCGCACCGCGGTTAAGAGCGCAAATTGTCGAGCAATCGCGCCCCGTACTGGGTCTTGCCGAGCTTTTCGGCGAGCGATTTCAACTGGTCTGGCCGAGATCCAGCCATTGTGGAAGGCGGTCTCCTCCGGCGCAGCAATCAGCTGGCCCTGCCGCCGCTGCAACACCCGGACAAACTCGGCCGCATCGAGCAGCGTGTCGTAGCCGCCGGCATCGAGCCACGCGAAGCCGCGGCCGAGGCGCTCGACGGTGAGCTTTCCTTCGCGCACGTAAATGTTGTTGAGGTCGGTGATCTCGTATTCGCCGCGCGCGGATTTTTTCAATGACTTTGCGGTGTCGACGACACTCTCGTCGTAGAAATAAAGGCCGATGGCCGCCCAGCTGGATTTCGGCAGCTTCGGCTTTTCCTCGATCGAGAGCACGCGGTCCTGCGCGTCGAATTCGATGACGCCGTAGATCTCGGGATTATCGACCGCATAGCCGAAGATCGTGGCACCCTCGGTTCGTTCGCTCGTCGCGCGGAGCACGTCCGCTAGTCCCGCCCCGTGAATGATGTTGTCACCGAGGATCAGGCATGACGGGCCGCCGCGGATGAAGTCGGCGCCGATGACGAAGGCCTGAGCGAGACCGTCCGGGCTCGGCTGCGCGGCGTATTCGAGCCGCATCCCCCACTGCGAACCGTCGCCGAGCAGGTGACGGAACGCGGCCTGATCGTGCGGCGTGGTGATGATGAGGATTTCGCGTATCCCCGCGAGCATCAGCGAGGTGAGCGGATAATAGATCATCGGCTTGTCGTAGACCGGCAGGAGCTGCTTCGACGTCACCAGCGTGAGCGGATGCAGCCGCGTGCCGGAGCCGCCAGCCAGAATGATGCCCTTACGCGACATGCGGTTCCTTTGCTTGCACCAGAGCGCGGACAATACGGTCGGTCTCTTCGGTCCACGGCCGCCCACGGAAGCCGAATACGCGTGCGAACTTGGCACAATCGAGTTCGGAATTCGCCGGCCGCCGCGCCGCGGTCGGGAAGTCCTTTGTGGCGATCGGGACAACGCGCGGTGCCCTGCCGGTCAGCGGCGCCTGCGCGGCGACGATGCGCGACGCAAAACCGTGCCAGGTCGTCACGCCGGATCCCGCGAAGTGGTACGTGCCCCAGACGCTGTTGTCCGCGCCAAGACGCGGCGCGATCCGCAGGATCGCGTCCGCAAGATCGGTAGTGGAGCTCGGACAGCCGCGCTGATCGGCGACGACGCGCAGTTCGTCGCGCGTCGCGGCCAGCCTCAGCATCGTCTTGAGAAAATTCTGCCCGAACTCGCCGTAGACCCATGATGTGCGCAGGATAATGTGTCGGGGCGCAGTCTCGCGCACGGCCTGTTCGCCGGCGGCCTTGCTGCGGCCATAGGCATTGATCGGCGCGATGGGATCGTCTTCGACATAGGCCTCGGCCTTCTCGCCATCGAAGACATAGTCGGTCGAGATGTGGACCAGCGGCACGCCGGCCGCTGCGCAGGCGGCAGCTACGACGCCCGCGCCGATCTCGTTTGCCTGCCGCGCGGCTTCGGTCTCGCGCTCGGCAAGATCGACCTTGGTGTAGGCCGCGGCGTTGATGACCAGCGCAGGCCCGTGGCGCTCGATCGCCTGGCGCACCGCGGCCTGGTCGGCGATGTCGGCTTGCGCATGAGATAGCGCGGCGAGCGGCACCGCTTGCGCTGCCGCGGCGCGTGTCAGCTCCTGGCCGAGCTGGCCGTTCGCGCCGAACAGCAGGATCACGCAACGACTCCCAGCCGCTCGCCGCGATAGACGCCCGAGCGGATCCGCTCCCACCAGTTGCGGTTGGCCAGATACCATTCGACCGTCTTGCGCAAGCCGGACTCGAACGTTTCGCGTGGTTGCCAATCGAGTTCGGTTCCGATCTTGGATGCGTCGATGGCGTAGCGCAGATCGTGGCCGGGCCGATCCGCGACGAAATCGATCAGCGATTTGCGCGGGCCGATCCCGGCGTTCGGCGCAAGCTCGTCCATCAGCGCGCAGATCGCCTCGACCACGTCGAGATTCGTGCGCTCGCTGTTGCCGCCGATGCAATAGGTGTGACCGACCGCGCCGTCCGTGACGACCGACACCAGCGCGCGGGCATGATCTTCCACATAGAGCCAGTCGCGCACATTCGCGCCCTTGCCGTAGACCGGCAATTTGAGGCCTTCGAGCGCGTTGATGATGATCAGCGGGATCAGCTTTTCCGGGAAATGATACGGCCCGTAATTGTTCGAGCAGTTGGTCACCACGACCGGCAGGCCATAGGTGTGATGCCAGGCCCGCACCAGATGATCCGACGAGGCCTTCGAGGCCGAATAGGGCGAGCGCGGATCGTAGGCCGTCGTCTCGCAGAACAGCCCGTCGGCGCCGAGCGAGCCGAACACTTCGTCGGTGGAGATGTGGTGGAAACGGAAAGCTCTGCCGTCGGGCTCGGGCAGCCCGCGCCAGTAGCCGAGTGCGGCCTGCAGCAGGGTGAACGTCCCGACCACATTGGTCTGGATGAACTCGCCCGGGCCGTCGATCGAGCGATCGACATGGCTTTCGGCCGCAAGATGCATCACGGCATCGGGCCGATAGCTCTCGAACAGCTCGCGCATCCTCGGCGCGTCCGCGATGTCGGCGCGCACGAAGCCATAGCGCGGATCGTTCGATACCGGGGCGAGCGAGTTCGAGATTGCCCGCATAGGTGAGCTTGTCGACGACCAGCACCTGATGCGGCGTCTCGCGGATGATGTGCCGCACGACCGCAGAGCCGATGAAGCCCGCACCGCCGGTGACGAGAATGCGCCTGGACATCAGCCTTGGTACCTGAACGGGGACACGAAATCCGAGAAGCGCCCGAGCTTGAGGTCCTTCTCCGACAGAACGGCCTTGCTCGGGTCGACCGGCCAGTCGATTGCGAGTGTCGGATCGTTCCAGATCAGGCCGCTGTCGCTCGCCGGCGCATAAGAACCGTCGACCTTGTAGGCAACGACGGTATCTGGTTCCAGCGTGCAGAAGGCGTGGGCGAAGCCGCGCGGGACGAACAATTGCTCGCCGCCGTCCGCCGTCAGTGTCTCCGCCGCACCACGTCCCATAGGTTGGCGATCCGACCCGCAGATCGACCGCCACGTCGAAGACGCTGCCCTGCAACACCCGGACCAGTTTTGCCTGGGGCACCGGCGGCAGCTGGAAATGCAGGCCCCGGATCGTGCCGCGCTTGATCGAGAGCGATTGATTGTCCTGCACGAATTCGCCGACGATGCCGGCCTTGGTAAAGACCTGCCTGTTGTACGTTTCGATGAAATAGCCGCGCGCATCGGCAAACCGACGCGGGCGCAGCACAAGCAATCCCGGAATGGCCAGGTTCCGAACGTCCATGAGGCAATGAACTGATGAGGGCGCTGCAGGTCAAGCTCTCGGACTGTCCGGACTCAGCCAGGCGAGCTGGACGAAATCAGAGGCAATAAGATAAGTTATTTCAATAAGTTATGCCAGGCTTTCTCGCGGCGGCGGGAACTTCCTGCCGGTCGTAAAAATCGTGGCGTCTTGACAATGAGACGCGTAATTAACCCGCGAATACCAACACAGTGGTATATCCGCCGCACTGTACCAGAACCGATGGCTTGCAGCGCCGTGGGTTCATGTTCGCGTGGATGTAAAGCGGATCCGGGGGGAAGTAAGTCGGATGTCGTCGTTGAACCTGGGCCGGGGTCCCGCGCGCCTGGTGCCTTCCTCCGAATTGCGCGAGGCGCTGTCGGCCTGCATGCATGCCTTCGTCGGCATCGCGGTGATGAGCGGCCTCATCAACATCCTGTACCTGACCGGCTCGTTCTACATGCTCGAGGTCTACGACCGGGTGCTGCCGAGCCGCAGCGTTCCGACCCTGATCGGCCTTGTCGATGCTGGCGCTCACGCTGTTCGCCTTTCAGGGCGTGCTCGATGTCATCCGCGTCGCGCATCCTTGTTCGCATCGCCGCAACGCTCGACGAGCGGTTGAGCGCCCGGGTCTACGATATCGTTGTGCAGCTGCCGCTGCGCACCGCGCATGCCGGGCGACGGCCTGGCGCCGCTGCGCGACCTCGATCAGATCCGGCGCGTTCCTCAGCGGCGACCGGGCCGCTGGCGCTGTTCGATCTGCCCTGGATGCCGTTCTATCTGCTGCATCTGCTTCCTGTTCCATCCCTGGATCGGGATCGCGGCGCTGGTCGGCGCGGCGATCCTCACGACCTGACGCTGATGACCGAGTTCATGACGCGCGAGCCCTCGCGCACTGCCGATGCACGCATGTCGGCGCGCGCAACAGCCTCGCCGAAGCCGGCCGGCGCAACGCCGAGGTGATGCAGGCCATGGGCATGGCGCCGCGCATGGGCACGCTCTGGGGCGAGGCCAACGCCAAATACCTGGCCAGCCAGCAGCGCACCTCGCGATGTCGGCCGGCGGGCTCGGCGCGATCTCGCAAGGTGCTGCGCTTGACGCTGCAGTCGGGCGTGCTCGGCCTCGGCGCTTACCTGGTGATCCAGCAGCAGGCGACCGCCGGCATCATCATCGCGAGCTCGATCCTCGTGGCGCGCGCGCTCGCGCCGGTCGAACTCGCGATCGCCAACTGGCGCGGCTTCGTCGCGGCGCGGCAGAGCTGGCGCCGGCTGTCGGACCTGCTCGGCAAGCTACGGACCGAGCGCGGAGCCGATGGCGCTGCCGGCGCCGCAAGCGCAACTCTGGCGGTGGAGGGCGTCGCCGCCACGCCGCCCGGCACCCAGCGCGTCGTCGTGCAGGACGTCAGCTTCGGCCTCAAGGCCGGACAGGGGCTCGGCATCATCGGGCCGAGCGCGTCGGGCAAGTCCTCGCTCGCGCGGCTGCTCGTCGGCGTGTGGTCGCCGGTGCGCGGCAAGGTGCGGCTCGACGGCGCCGCGCTCGACCAGTGGTCGCCCGCAGCAGCTCGGCCGCGCACATCGGCTACCTGCCGCAGGACGTCGAGCTGTTCGCCGGCACGGTCGCGCAGAACATCGCGCGCTTCGAGCCCGATGCGCCGTCGGAGCGCGATCATCGCCGCCGCCAAGGCGGCCGGCGTGCACGACATGATCGTGCGGCTGCCGGAAGGCTACGAGACGCAGATCGGCGAGAGCGGCGCCGTGCTTTCGGCCGGCCAGCGCCAGCGCATCGCGCTGGCGCGCGCGCTCTATCGCGATCCGTTCCTGGTCGTGCTCGACGAGCCGAACTCGAACCTCGATGCCGAGGGCGACAAGGCGCTGACCCAGGCGATCATGAGCGTGCGCGCGCGCGGCGGCATCGTGATCGTGGTCGCGCATCGGCCGAGCGCGCTCGCCGGCGTCGATCAGGTGCTGGCCATGGTGCAGCGGCCGCGCGCACGCCTTCGGCCCGCGCGACGAGGTCCTGGCGAAGCTGTTCAAGCCGCGCAGCAGCCGGGCGCGCCACGCAGCTCGCTGCCACGCCGCCTGGTCCGCGGCGGCCGGCGGCCGGCGAGGTCTGGATGCGGATCATGAGCAGGAGGCACGGCCGACTGAATCGCGCAGCGATCGATCCGCCGCCACCTCCTTGCTGGCGTCGGCGTCGCGCCGCTCTGCTGGTCGGCGGCGTCGGCGGCTGGGCCGCGACGACGCGAATTCTCCGGCGCGGTGATCGCGCAAGGCCACGCTGGTCGTCGACACCAACGTCAAGAAGGTGCAGCACCCGACCGGCGGCGTCGTCGGCGAGTTGCGCGTGCGCGACGGCGACAGGGTCAAGGCAGGCGACATCGTGCTGCGGCTCGACGACACGCAGACGCGCGCCAATCTGGCAGATCGTCACCAAGGGCATTCGGACGAGCTGCTGGCGCGCCAGGCGCGCGAGGAGGCCGAGCTCGACGGCATGCGACAGATCGTATTTCCCGGACGACTTGCTCGGCGCGCCGCAGCGATCCGGACGTCGCCCACATGATCAGCGGCGAGACGCAAGCTGTTCGAGATCCGCCGCAACGCGCGCGAGGGCCTGAAGGCGCAGCTCAACGAGCGCATCGCGCAGTCGCAGGAGGAGATCAGCGGCCTTGCCGCGCAGATCGACTCCAAGGACAAGCAGATCGACTGGATCAAGCAGGAGCTCGACGGCGTCAGCGACCTTGTGGGAGAAGCAGCTCGTCCAGTTCACGCGCGTCACCGCGCTCGAGCGCGAGCAGGCGCGCGGCTCGACGGCGAGCGCGGCCAGCTCGTCGCCTCGATCGCGCAGTCGAAGGGCAAGATCGCCGAGACCAAGATCCAGATCCTGCAGATCGATCAGGACATGCGCACCGAGGTCGGCAAGGACCTCGCCGACATCCGCGGCAAGATGGCGGAGCTGGTCGAGAAGCAAGATCGCCGCCGAGGACCAGCTCAAGCGCATCGACATCCGCGCGCCGCAGAACGGCATCGTGCACCAGCTCGACGTTCACACGGTCGGCGGCGTCATCACGGCGGGCCAGCCGATCATGCTGATCGTGCCGGACGCCGACAAGCTGATCGTCGAGGCCAAGGTCCAGCCGCAGGACATCGACCAGTTGCGCGTCGGCCAGACGGCCGTGCTGCGCTTCACCGCCTTCAACAGCGCACCACGCCGGAGCTCAACGGCGAGGTGTCTGGTCGTGTCGGCCGACGTCGACCCAGGACCAGCGCAGCGGGCATCAGCTACTACACCCTCCGCGTCGCGGTCTCGCCCGACGAGATCGCGCGGCTCGAGGACTGAAGCTCGTTCCCGGCATGCCGGTCGAGGTCTTCGTCCAGACGAGCCGCGCGCACCGTCGTCTCCTACTTGGTGCGCCCGTTCCACGATCAAGTGGCAAGAACGTTCCGCGAAAAGTGAGCCTCCGTCGAGTTCTGCCGCGCCAATAGTCGCGTTTGAATTGAATTTGGTTCAAACCCGAACGTCGCTTTGGCAAATGCTCAAGACATTTGCGCCATCTGTGGCCTCAACCGCGTGCGAGCAACGAATCGCACCGGAAATCGAGGCTCCGGACGATGATCGACCCAAGCACGGACGCGCAGAACCAGACCGACAGCGCAAGCGCGAAGCCGGTTTTTTCGCTCTCGCAAATCGAACAACAATTGCGCACCCAATGGGGTGGCTCGTTCGAGGGCACAACCGAGTCCTGGGTCGGTAGCGGCGCCATCAACTACTACATCGGCGGAACGCCTTACGCCTCCGGTAGCGGCGAGATCGCCTACAAGACGGCGATGACCTCGCTGATGGTCACGCGTGCCACCATGGCCTTCGAACTCTGGGACGATCTGATCGCGCGCGACCTCAATCCTGTCACGACGGCCGCCTTTGGCCAAATCCAGTTCGAATACGCGACCCACACCCAGAACTCGAATGGGATGTTGACAACCGGGGGTGGCACCTACTCGTTTCCCTGGCCGAATTCGGGGGTGCCAACAGCTTCGGAACCGCGAACTACAACATCACGCGCGATGAGATCTGGCTCAACAGCAACTGGACGACGCACAACGCCGACAATGACATGTACTACGGCGGGTACGGTTTCGAGACCTATATGCACGAGATCGGCCACTCGCTCGGGCTAAGCCATCCCGGGACCTACGATGCGGGCAACGGCGGCACGATCACCTACGCGAACAACGCCGAGTACGCCCAGGACAATCGCCAGTACACGATCATGTCCTATTTCGGCGGCTATCAGCCGGGCGCCGGCTGGCAGCAGGACGGCACGGTCGCCAACTGGCTCTATTCCTCGACACCGATGCTGGACGACGTTGCGGCGATCCAGTCGATCTACGGTGCCGACATGACCACGCGAACAAGCGACACCACCTACGGATTCCACAGCAACGCAAACCGCGACGTGTTCGATTTCACCGTCGATACCTCGCCGATCGTGACGATATGGGACGCGGGCGGTAACGACACCCTCGATCTGTCGGGTTATTCCGCCAACCAGCGTATCGATCTGCACGCCGGCACCTATTCCGACGTCGGTGGCATGGTCAACAATGTCGCGATCGCGTTTGGCGCCGTCATCGAAAATGCGATTGGCGGATCCGGCAACGACACGATCGATGGGAATGACACGAGTAATACGCTGCGCGGGGGCCCGGGCAACGATACGATCAACGGCGAAGCGGGAATCGACTACGCGGTCTTCTCCGGTCCGCGCTCGGCCTACACGATCACGGCACTCGGAAGCCTGGGCTCTCAGGTCTCCGGGCCGGACGGCACCGACACGTTGACCAATGTCGAGTGGCTCGTTTTCAGCGACCAGACCGTGCCCGGGATGAGCACGCCAACGACCGTCGTCAAGCCGGTCAGCGACTTCAACGGCGATTCACTCAGCGACATCCTGCTTCAGAGCACAAGCGGCGCCGTCCTGATGTATCAGATGGCGGGCGACCAAATTCAGTCGTCTATGACCGTCGCCGCGCCGTCCTCCGCCTGGCACGCCGCCGCGGTCACGGACGTCAATGGCGACGGGCGCGCCGACATCCTGATGCAAAACGACAACAGCTTCGTTTCGGTCTGGGAAATGAACGGTTCGCAGATCGCCGCAAACCTCGGCATCGCCCAACCATTCGGATGGCATGTCGTGGGAAGCGGAGACTTCAATGGCGATGGAAAGGGCGACGTGCTGCTGCGCCACGATTCCGGCTTTGTCTCCCTCTGGGAGATGGACGGCAATCAGATCATCGGCAACCTGCCGATCGCCAATCCGACGACCGCCTATCATGTCGCCGGCACGGGAGACTTCGACGGTGACGGCCACAGCGATGTCCTGCTGCGACATGACAACGGGTTCATCGCTCTGTGGAAGTTTGACGGCTCCCAGATCACGTCGAACACCGCTGTCGCCAATCCGGGGCCGCAATGGAAGATCGCCGGGACCGGGGACTTCGATGGCGACGGGCGCACCGACATTTTGATGCGGCACGACAACGGCCAGATTGTCCTGTGGGAGATGAACAACGACAAGATCGTCGCGAACATTTCCATCGCAACCCCCGGCCCTTCCTGGAATGTCGTTGCCGTTGCGGACTACAACGGAGATGGACGCAGCGACGTCGTGTTGCAGAACACCAGCGGCTTCATGGCGGTGTGGGAGATGACCGGGGCGCACATCGACAAAATCTCGCGATCGGAACGATCAGCCACGACTGGAAAGTCGTGCCCCCGTCGTACGAGTTGTTCTGATCGGTCTCACCAGGATTTGTCGCCGCAACGCTCGGTCTGCTTAAGCGACATTCCGCGCGCCGCCCCGCCGCTATCACGGCTTCTGGTCAAGCTTTCCGGCAATTCTCGGAAAGGACGTGGGTTCCTTGCCTTGTGCCACAAACCGGATGCCGTCTATCTTCAGATATCAATTGCGTGGGCTTACGCGCGCATGTCGCATGGGGGAGAAGGCGAATGATCTCGCGCCGGCAGGCAATCGGATACGGGCTCTCGTTGGGCGCACTTTCGCTCGGGCAGGCAAGGCCTGCCCTCGCACTCGACTACCCCGCACGGCCGGTGCGGTGGGTGGTCGGATATCCCGCCGGCGGCGCGACTGACATCATGGCGCGGCTGATCGGCGCCCGCCTTTCGGAGCGGCTCGGTCAGCAGTTCGTCATCGAGAACAAGCCGGGCGCCGGCAACAATATCGGTACCGACACGGTCGTGCACGCCGCGCCCGACGGCTACACGGTACTGCTGGTCAATCCGGCGAATGCGATCAACGCCACGCTCTACGTCAAGCTGAGCTTCAATTTCCTGCGCGACATCGCACCCGTCGGCGGGCATTTCGCGCGTGCCGAACGTGATGACGGTAAATCCGAACGTCCCAGCCAAGACCGTCGCGGAATTCATCGAATACGCCAAGGCCAATCCGGGCAAGATCAACATGGCATCCTCCGGCAACGGCACCTCGGTTCACTTATCCGGCGAGTTGTTCAAGGCGATGACCGGCGTGCAGATGCAGCATGTGCCTTATCGCGGCTCGGCCCCGGCGATGACCGACATGCTCGCGGGTCAGGTGCAGGTCATTTTCGACAACATGCCGTCCGTCATTCCGCACATCAAATCCGGATCGCTGCGCGCGCTCGGCGTGACGACCGCGGAGCGCTCTCCGCAGTTGCCGGACGTACCGACCGTCGGCGAGACCGTGAAGGGCTATGAGGCGAGCGCGTGGTTCGGCATGGGCGCGCCGAAAGGCACGCCGAAGGAGATCATCGACAAGCTCAACAACGAGATAAACGAGATTCTTGCCGAGCCCGCCATGAAGGTCCGGCTCGCCGATCTCGGCGCCGTGCCAATCGTCGCGACACCGGAGGAATTCGGCAAGCTTGTCGAGAGCGAGACCGAGAAGTGGAAGAAGGTCGTCGAGTTCGCGGGTGTGAAAGTCGAATAGCGGGGCAGACGCGGTCCTTTGGTTGCCGTTATAATCGAACCCTGAACCGGGCAAACCGGCAGGGAGGGCTCCATGAACACGGTTTTCCGCCGCACCGCCTTGGCGCTTGCACTGATGGCCGGGGCGCTGGGCACGGCCTCCGCGCAGGGCTACCCGAACCGCCCGATCCATTTCGTCGTCGGCTTTGCGGCTGGTGGCCCGAACGACATCGTGGCGCGCATCCTTGGCGACTATCTGTCGAATTCAATGGGCCAGCAGTGGGTGATCGAGAACCGCGCCGGTTCCGGCGGCATGCTGGCGGCGGGCTATGTCGCCAGCGCCCCGCCTGACGGCTACACCGTCATGTTCGTGGCGCCGAACAACGCCATCGGCAAGTCGCTGTACAAGAAGCTGCCGTTCAACTTCATCCGCGACACCGTGCCGGTTGCGCGGACGCTCAAGCTCGCAAACCTGATGGTGGTGCCACCGGACTTTCCGGCCAACACGGTCGGCGAATTCATCGCTTACGCGAAGGCCCATCCCGGCACGATCAACATGGCGTCGTCCGGCAACGGCACCTCGGTGCACATGTCGGGCGAGTTGTTCAAGCTGATGTCCGGCATCGAAATGACGCACGTCCCCTATCGCGGCTCCGCGCCCGCGATGCCCGATCTGATGAGCGGCAAGGTGCACGTGATGTTCGACAATCTGCCCGGCTCCATCACGTTCACGCGTGCTGGCAAGCTCAAGGCACTCGGCGTCACCACGGCGCAGCGCTGGCCCGAAACGCCGGACATTCCGGCGATTTCCGAGACCATCCCCGGCTATGAGGCAAGCATCTGGTACGGCATCTCGGCGCCCAAAGGCACGCCGCCCGACATCGTTGCGACCCTCAACAAGGCGGTCAACGCCGCCCTCGCCGACCCCAAGATGATCGCCAAGTTCAAGGAGATCGGCGCTGTGCCCGATCCCGGCACGCCGGATGAATTTGGCAAGCTGATCGTTGATGAGACCGCGAAATGGCGCAAGGTGGTCGAATTCGCCAACCTGTCGATCGAGTAGCAACAGTCCATGGTCGAGCGAAAGCATGCGCAGGAGCTCCATGACAATCGCGGACTCAGGGTTGGCAGCCTGCGCTTGCTCGTGCGCCGCTCACGGCACAACTGAATGTCGGCACACATCATCTCGGTCGAGGAGAAGTATCGCGGCTGGGCGCGGTTTCTCGTCGCGAACGTCGAGCGGGCGGACGGCAGCACAATCAGCCGCGTGATCGAAGACCACGGCCGCGCCGTCTGTGTGCTGCCGTACGATCCCGCGCGCCGCCTGGCGATCCTGGTCCGACAACTGCGTGCGCCGGTTCTCTATGCGGTGCAGGAGCCGCATTTTCTTGAAGCCGTCGCCGGCCTGATCGACGGCACCGAGGCGCCCGAGCAGTCCGCACGACGCGAAGCGGAGGAGGAAGCCGGGCTCCGGCTCGAGAGCCTCGCCCACGTGACGACCGCATGGGCGATGCCCGGGATCTCGACGGAGCGCATGGACCTCTATCTCGGCGCCTATTCGCAGGCCGACCGCGTGACCGCCGGCGGCGGGATCGACGACGAGGGCATCGAGGTCATCGAAATGCCGCTTGCTGACATTGCCGCAATGGCCGACGCCGGGACACTGGCCGACATGAAGACGCTCCTGCTGGTGCAGACGCTTCGGCTGCGTCGGCCGGAATTATTCACCGGCTAGAGGCGATCCGGGCCGCTCGATCGCGCTTTTCAACCGGGAAACGCGACCGCGCGCCTTGCTTCGGCCCGCTTCACGGCGTTACCGTCGCGCATGCCAGACGCCCCTGAATTCGATCCTCCGACGGCTGCTGATGTGGATGCGGCCGCGCGTCGATTGGCGGGTGTTGCGTTGCGGACACCACTCGTTTCCTCGCCGGTCCTGGACGCCGCGACAGGGGCGCGCGTGTTCCTCAAGGCTGAGACACTGCAGCGTACCGGGTCGTTCAAATTCCGCGGCGCCTTCAACAAGCTGTCCTCGATCGCCCCGGAAAGGCGCGCAAGCGGCGTGGTCGCGTTTTCGTCAGGCAACCATGCACAGGGCGTGGCTCACGCCGCCAAGCTGCTCGACATGCCCTCGGTCATCGTCATGCCGTCGGATGCGCCGCGTCCGAAGCGGGAGCGCACGAAGGCGTTCGGCGCAGAGGTCGTTCTCTACGACCGCGAAAAGGAAGACCGAGAGGCAATTGCGCGTGAAATCGCGGGCAAACGCGGCGCGACACTCGTCCCGCCTTACGACGATCCCTTCATCATCGCGGGCCAGGGAACGGCGGGCCGCGAGATCATGGAAGACCTGACCGCGCTCGGATTGACACCGCAGATCGTGGTGATCGGCGCGTCGGGCGGTGGGCTTGCAGCGGGCATTTCGCTTGCCATCAAGGCGCGTGCACCGGATGCCAAAATCTACACCGCGGAGCCGGAAGGTTTTGACGATACCGCGCGCTCATTTAAATCGGGGCATCACGAACGCAATGCGCGAATGAGCGGCACCATCTGCGATGCACTGATGTCGAATACGCCGGGGAAGATCACGTTCGCCATCAACCGGAAACTGATCGGCGAAGGCATCGCGGCAAGCGACGAGGAGGTCGCGCGCGCGGTTTCGTTCGCGTTCCGCGAACTCAAACTGGTGGTCGAACCGGGCGGCGCGATCGGATTGGCGGCGCTGCTCGCCGGGCGCCTGGACCTGAAGGGCAAGGTGGTTGTTGCGGTCCTGTCGGGCGGCAACGTCGACCCGGAGCTGTTTCACAAACTGGTGGCGTAGCGAGCCCGCCGTTCCGACCTTAATGCCCCGCCATGTGCTTGCCGATGGTGGCGCGGTCGGTCTCGCCGATCGGCGCGACGTAGTTGATGGTGCCGCCCGACATCACGGCGACGCGGTCGGCGAGCTCGAGGATTTCGTCGAGGTCTTCGGAGACCAGCAGCACGGCGGCGCCGCGGTTGCGCTGCTCCATGATCTGCGCGCGGATTTCGGCGACCGAAGCGAAGTCGAGCCCGAAGCACGGATTGGCGACGATCAGCACGTCGACGTCGCCGCGACAGCTCGCGCGCCAGCACGGCGCGCTGCACGTTGCCGCCGGACAGGTCGGCGATCGGCGCCTCCGGGCGACGGTGGTCTTCACGCGGTAGCGCGCGATCAGCTCGCGCGCCTTGGCGCGCATCGGGCCGGGCGACAGCCACCAGCCGAGCTTGGCGGTCGGCGGCTTGTCGAAGGTGCGGAACGCCATGTTCTCGGCGACCGTCATGCGCGGCACGGTGGCGTTCTTCAGCGGCTCCTCGGGCAGGCCGAAGATCTTCAGCCGGTAGAAGTGGTCGCGCGTCGGCTCGAACGGCTTCTGCTTGATGATGATGCGGCCGTCGCTGAGCGGGCGCTGGCCGGACAGCACCTCGACCAGCTCCGACTGGCCGTTGCCGGAGACGCCGGCGATGCCGACGATCTCGCCGGCATGGACCTTCAGGTTGACCTGGCTCGAGCGCCGGCATGCCCGTCGTCGTCCTCGGCGATAGAGCGCCGCGAGCTCCAGCACGGTCTCGCCGCGCGGGCTTGTGCGCTGCGCACGGCGCGCTCGCGGATCTGCGTGTCGCCGATCATCATGCGCGCCATGTCGGTCGGTCGAGAGGTCCGAGACCTTGCCGCCGCCGACCTTGCGGCCGCGGCGCAGCACGGTGACGCTGTCGCAGAAGGCTCGTCACCTCGCGGAACTTGTGCGTGATCATGATGACGGTGATCTCCTTGCGCTGCGCCATGCCGCGCAGAAGACCGAGCATCTCGTCGGCCTCGTCCGGGCGTGAGCACCGAGGTCGGCTCGTCGAGGATCAGCAGGCGCTGGTCGAGATAGAGGAGCTTGAGGATCTCGAGCTTCTGCTTCTCGCCCGCCGCCAGCGCCGAGACCGGCACGTCGAGCGGCACGCGGAACGGCATGCGGTCGAGGAAGGCGTCGAGCGACGCCATCTCCTTCTTCCAGTCGATGATCGCCGGGCGCATCGGCGCGGCTGATCACGAGGTTCTCGGCGCCGGTGAGCGAGGGCACCAGCGTGAAGTGCTGGTAGACCATGCCGATGCCGTTGGCGCGCGCGTCGCGCGGATTGCGGATCGGCACCTCCGCGCCGTCGAGCAGCACCTGGCCCTTGTCGGCCGAGTAGAAGCCCATGATGCATTTGACCAGCGTCGACTTGCCGGCGCCGTTCTCGCCGAGCAGCGCGTGGAACGTGCCGGCCTCGACCTTGATCGAGACGTCGTCGAGCGCGACCAGCGGCCCGAAGATCTTGGTCATGCCGACGGTTTCGAGCGATGGCGCGCGCATCGCGCCTGCGCCGTTCGCGCGCGCTCATGGCAGAGCTCTCCACGAAGGCGCTTGGAGTTCGACGACCGCGCCGAACACGCCGCCCTGCATCTTGATCATCTTGATCGCGGCGAGCGTGGTTGCCGCGGTCGGTCGCGGCGCAGCAGTCCTCCAGCAGCAGGCACTCGAAGCCGCGGTCGTTGGCCTCGCGCATGGTGGTGTGGACGCACACGTCGGTGGTGACGCCGGAGAGCACGATGTTGCGCATGCCTTTGGTGCGCAGCAGCAGTTCGAGATCGGTGGCGCAGAACGAGCCCTTGCCGGGCTTGTCGATGATCGGCTCGCCGGGCTCGCGGCGCGAGCTCCGGGATGATCTCCCAGCCGGGCTCGCCGCGGACCAGGATGCGGCCGCACGGCCCGGGATCGCCGATGCCGGCGCCGATCTGGCGCGAGCGCCAGCGCTTGTTGGCCGGCAGGTCGGCGAGGTCGGGCCGATGGCCTTCGCGCGTGTGGATGATCGCGTAGCCCTTGGCGCGCATCGCGTCGAGCACCGACTGGATCGGACCGATCGGCGCCGCGCGTCAGCGAGAGGTCGTAGCCCATCGTGTCGACATAGCCGCCCGGGCGCGCAGAAGTCGGTCTGCATGTCGATGACGATGAGCGCCGTGTTCTGCGGCGCCGAGATCGCCGTCGAACGGCCAGGGATAGGGATCGGAGGCGATGGTCGTGCCGCCTTGACCATGGCTCGGCGATGCTCGCCTGCTCATTTGCGTGATGCTCGAGTTCGCCCGGCACGTCGCGCATCGCCTGCTTCGAGCCGGCCGACGCGATCATGATGATCAGCGTGAGGATGTAGGGCGCGGCGTTGAAGAAGTAGTAGCCCTGCGTGATGCCGACCGACTGCAGCGCCGGGCCGATCGCGCCGGCCGCGCCGAACAGCAGCGCCGCGATCACGCAGCGCATCGGGCTCCAGCGCGCGAAGATCACGAGCGCGACCGCCATCAGGCCCTGGCCCGACGACAGGCCCTGGTTCCAGGAGCCCGGATAGTAGAGCGACAGGAACGCGCCGCCGACGCCGGCGAGGAAGCCGCCGACGGTGGTCGCGAGGAAGCGCACCAGATCGACCGAGACGCCCATCGCCTTGCGCGGACGGCGCGCTGTCGCCGGTCATGCGGACGATCAGGCCCCATTTGGTGTTGGCGAAGGCCCAGGCCATCAAGATCGCGACGACGATGCCGACGAGCAGCAGCGGATTGATCTGCAGCGCCGTCGCGATCTGCGGGTTGCCGGTCCAGGCGCCGAGCGAGAACGAGCCGAGCCGCGGCGCGCGAGGGCTGGATGTAGGCCTTGCCGAAGAAGAACGCGATGCCGGTGCCGAACAGCATCATGGCGATGCCGATCGCGATGTCGTTCACCTTCGGCAGCTTGCAGATGTAGCCGTGCATCGCGCCGAGGCACGCGCCGGCGCAGCCGGCCGCGAGCACGCCGAGCCACGGCGAGCCGGTGTGATACGAGATCGCGTAGGCCGACATCGCGCCGAGCACCAGCGTGCCCTCGAGGCCGAGATTCACGCGGCCGGATTTCTCGGTGAGGCATTCGCCGAGCGCGACGAACATGAACGGCGTCGAGACGCGCAGCGCGCCGCCGACGATGGCGAACAGCACGATGACGAGAGCGTTGTCGCTCATGTGCGGTCCGCCGTGTGCCTGGACCTGGAAGATCTTGAAGCGGCCGTAGAGCGTCTCGGAGACGAGCAGCACCACGAAGGTGAGGCCCTGCAGCACCAGCACGGTCGCGTCGGGCAGATCCATGCGGCGCTGCACCAGGCCGCCGGACGCCACGATGCCGCCGAACATGATCGCGACCGGAATGATCGCGAGCGGATTGTGGCGCGCGAGGAACGCCACCAGGATGCCGGTGAAGCCATAGCCCGCGACGAGCGAGGCGTTGGCGCGGCCCTGGATGGCCGCGACCTCGAAGAAGCCGGCGAGGCCCGGCGCAGGCGCCGGCGATCATGCAGCAGATCACGATCAGCTTGCCGACCGGCAGGCCCTGCGCCGAGCGCGGCGCGCGCATTGCCGCCGCGCGACGCGCACCGCGAAGCCGAAGGTCGTGCGCGACAGCAGGACGTGCAGCAGGATCGCCAGAACGATGCCGGCGGCGAGGCCCCAATGCACGTCGGTGCCGGGGATCTTGCCGACCATGTAGGCGTCGCCGATCGGCATGGTCGAGGGCTTGTTCGGATTGGTCAGGTCGCGCAGCGCGCCTTCGACGAAGAAGTTCATGATGGCGATGCCGATGTAGGTCAGCAGCAGCGACGAGATCGTCTCGTTGACGCCGCGGGCGTGGCGCAGGTAGCCGACGATGCCGATCCAGATCGCGCCGACGACGGCAGCCGCAAGTCGCCATGACGATCAGCACCAGGATCGGCGGCGCCTGGCCGACGACCAGCGGGATCGCGATCGCGGCCGAGGCGAAGCCGCCGAGCACCAGCGCGCCCTCGCCGCCGATCATGACCAGCCCGATGCGCGCCGGCACCGCGACGGCGAGCGCGGTGAGGATCAGCGGCGCGGAGCGCTGCAGCGTGTTCTGGATCGAGAACGCGGTGCCGAAGCCGCCGCGATAGACGAGCTCGAAGAAATCGAGCGGCGATTTGCCGAGCGCCAGCAGGAACAGCGAGAACAGAAACGCCGAGACGACGAGCGCGAACAGCGGGATCGCGACGTATTCGGCGCTGCGGCGGATGCGGACCGACAGATCGCTCCACTGGCGCGGCGCCATCGCGGCCGCGCCAATCGGTTCGGCAATGTCAGCCATGTGTCCAGCCCACGCGCGGCGGCGCGGCAGCGCGCCGCCCATGAGCGCCGCACCGCATGGTCGATGCTCACGTGATCGAGCCGACGACGCCTTCGAGCAGGTAGTTCATCTGGTCGAGGAACGGGTCGAGGTTGTCGTAGGTCTTGTCGATGACGACCTTGCCGGCTTGTTGTCCTTCAGCGGGCCGACGTAGATCGGCTTCTTCGCCTTGAGATCCGCGATCGCGGCTTCGGCGGCCTTGCTTGCGCCTCCGGCGTGCAGCCGGCGCCGAAGGGCGAGTTCTGCACCATGTCGGCCTCGAAGCCGCCGCTGACCATGTTCGGCAGCGGCTTGCCCTCGGCGAGCGAGGTCGCGTAGCCCTTGTAGATCGTCTCCCACTTGTATTCGGCGCCGGTGATGAAGCCCTTCGGCGCGAGCGGCGCCTGCGAGGCGTTGTGGCCGCAGGTCTTCGCGCCGCGCTTCTCGGCGGTCTCGATCACGACCTTGGGGCCGTCGACGTGGCAGGTGATGACATCGCAGCCGGCATCGACCAGCGCGTTGGTGGCTTCGGCCTCGCGCACCGGCAGCGACCAGTCGCCGGTGAAGATCACCTGCACGGTGGCGTTCGGGTTGGTCTTCTTCGCGCCGAGCATGAACGAGTTGATGTTGCTCAGCACCGAGGCGATCGGCTTGGCGGCGACGAAGCCGAGCTTGTTCGACTTGGTCGACAGGCCGGCGGCGACGCCGTCGACGTAGTGCGCCTGGTTGAGGTAGCCGAAATAGCTGCCGAGGTTCTTCGGGATGCTTTGCTTGCGTCCCACAGCGGCGCGGCATGGCGGAATTCGACTTTTGCATATTTTTTAGCCAGATCGACCATGAAGGGATCGAAAGTAGCCGAACGACGTGCCGAGGATGATGTTGGCGCCGTCGAGATTGACCATCGATTCCATCGTCTTGGCGCAGGCGTCGGTCTCCGGAACGTTCTCTTCCTCGACCGCCTTCACGCCCGGCAGCGTCTTCAGCGCCTTGACGGCGACCGCATGGGCCTGATTCCAGCCGAAATCGTCGCGCGGGCCGACATAGACGATGCCGATGGTGACGTCCGCCGCACGCGCGGCGCCAGGCCTGGCCCGCTCGCAAGCAAAGACGCGGCGCTTCCTTGCAAAAACGCGCGCCGATCGACGTTGAAAAGCCCCATAAGTCCCTCCAGGCGGCGTAGCTGGGCGAGTTTCCCGGCCGGAGAGTTAGCAAGCATCATGCCAGCGCGCGGCGTCTGTGGATCGGTAGAAAATGCTAGGTAGAGCGGAGGTCGGACGTCATCGACGTCGGCGGATCGCGTACCAGCGACACGGATGCCGCGCCGCCGATTACCTGCGCACGCGGCTCGACGCGACCTACGGCAAGCCCTGATGAAAACGCTGCTCGTGAAAAACGCCGAGGTGCTCGTCACGATGGACGACGCCCGGCGCGAGATCAAAGGCGGTGGCCTCTACGTCGAGGACAATCGCATCGTGTCGGTCGGCGCGAGCGATGGACTTCCCGCCTCCGCCGACGACGTCATCGACATGGCGGGTCATGTGGTGCTGCCGGGCCTTATCAACACGCACCACCACATGTTCCAGAGCCTGACGCGCGCGGTGCCCGCCGCGCAGGACTGCGAGCTGTTCGACTGGCTCAACGTGCTCTACCCGATCTGGGCGCGGCTGACGCCCGAGATGGTGCGCGTCTCGCTCGCGCACCGCGATGGCGGAATTGATCCTGTCGGGCTGCACCACGTCGAGCGATCATCTTTACATCTATCCGAACGGCTGCCGGCTCGACGACGCGATCGAGGCCGCGCAGACGATCGGCATGCGCTTCCACGCCAATCGCGGCTCGATGAGCGTGGGGCAAAGCAGAGGCGGATTGCCGCCGGACAGCGTGGTCGAGGACGAAGCCGCGATCCTGAAGGACACGCAGCGCGTGATCGAGACCTACAACGATGCGGATCGCTACGCCATGCTGCGCATCGTGGTCGCGCCGTGCTCGCCGTTTTCGGTCACGCGCGCGTTGATGCGCGAGTCGGCCGCGCTGGCGCGCTCATACGGCGTGTCGCTGCACACCCATCTTGCCGAGAACGACAAGGACATCGCCTACAGCCGCGAACAATTCGGCATGACGCCCGCCGAATATGTCGAGGACCTCGGCTGGGTTGGGCACGATGTGTGGCACGCGCACTGCGTGAAGCTCGACGATCACGGCATCGCGCTGTTCGGCCGCACCGGAACCGGCGTGGCGCATTGTCCCTGCTCGAATATGCGGCTCGCGTCGGGCATCGCGCCGATCGGCAGGATGCGCCGGGCCGGCGTGCCGGTCGGGCTCGGCGTTGACGGCTCGGCGTCGAATGACACCGGTCACATGCTGGGCGAGGCACGGCAGGCCATGCTGCTGCAGCGCGTCGGCCACGGCCCCGGCGCGCTGAGCGCGCGCGAGACGCTCGAAATGGCCACGCTCGGCGGCGCGAAGGTAATGAATCGCGACGACATCGGCGCGCTCAGGCCCGGCATGGCAGCCGACTTCGTCGCGTTCGATCTTAATCAGATCGGCTTCGCCGGCGCGCTGCACGATCCCGTGGCGGCGCTCCTGTTCGGCACGCCGCCCCATGTCGCGCTCAGCGTCATAAACGGGCGGGTGATCGTGCGCGACGGCCAGATCGCGACGATCGATCTCCCGTCGCACCTCGAGAAGCACAATCGAATGTCACGAGCGCTGGTCAGCGGTGTGCGTTGACGTCGAATGCGGCCACCAATCAGATGCAGCAACCAATCCGACGCGACCGGCACGGCGGGCCGGCGTTAGCTGAAGAGGGCAATCTTTTCCTCTGCGCTC
This sequence comes from uncultured Alphaproteobacteria bacterium, assembly GCA_963757565.1. Lineage (GTDB taxonomy): Bacteria > Pseudomonadota > Alphaproteobacteria > Rhizobiales > Xanthobacteraceae > PALSA-894. The sequence goes on along the minus strand of CAVWSB010000011.1, from coordinate 901,226 downwards.
ATCGCCATCAGCGGCGCAAGCGGGTCTGCGCGCGAAGGCGTTCTCGATCGAGCCGGAGGTTCGTCGGCGACGCTCGGCGGCGCGTCGATTACGACCAAGTCATTTTCGTCGTACCCGTCGGCCGCCGGTGCCTCCGGGTTCATCGCAATTGCTTCAACGCCGACGGTGGGCTCTTCGTCAACCACCCCTTCGACCGGCTCTTCAATCGGCGAGACGGCACGATACTGGCTGAGGGCCGTTTCCTCCTCAACCAACGTCTCTTCGTCGGCCAGCACGACCGTGCCGACACCGTCGATCGGAGCAACGCTTAGAGGCGTCACCTCTTCAGTCGCGAAATCGCCGGCCGGCGCTTCCAATGTCCGGTCCGCGGCGGGCTCGCTCGGCGTCACAGCCACATGCTCGGCGGACGCAACGACGAGGTCTTCAGCCGAAGCCTTCTCCAGCGAAATTTCATCGACAACCGGCGCCGGATCGAAACCGGGCGGGGTATCGCTGGCTTGAGCCGGAGTCGCGATGCCGCTATCCCGCTCCGCAACGGCCGCCGGACCCATCACCATGTCGACGTCGGCCTGGTCGAGGCCGTGTCCGGGTTTGGCCGGACCGTTCAGCAGCGCGTCGTCGCCATTTGTAGCGCGCGCTTCGGCCGCCTCCGCCGCCATCGCGCCGTCGAGGCCCCAGATGCCGATCATCGCGTTGATGCGGCTCTCCAAATAGCGCAGCACGCCGATCACCTTCTGGGTACGCTGGCCTGTGATGTCCTGGAACGAGCAGGCGGTGTAAACTTCTGTCGCCTTGGCATCGAGCAGATCGCACACCACCGGATCAAGCCCCTGCTCGCGCAAGGTCCACGCCATCTCCTGAATGCTTTCCGCGCAGGCGAGGATGTCCGAAGTCGCGGCTTCCGTCGCCTGCACCACCGAGTCGAGCTCCTCGCTCGCCTCGCCGAATTTGCCGTGATCATCGGCGTCCGGCTTCATCGCGGCGATCTCGGCCTTGGTGCGCGCGATCGCCTTCGACATCTCGACGAGATCGAAACGGATGCGATCGACCGTTTCAACCGAGCGCTGACCCTGCATCGCCAACTCGATGCGCTCGATCGCCTTGAGAAGCATTGTGGTGTCGGAGGTGCGGTTGCGGCGTGCGTATTCGGCGAGAAACCAGCGCCCGCGCGCGGTCTCCATCACGGCGCTCTCGATGGCCTCGTAGTCAGCTTCGCTGATGCGCACGGGAACGGGAAGATTGGCCATCGAACGGTCCGTCGGGATGTGGAAGAACGGATGCGACAAATACCGCACGAATCGTCACGATCAGTTTAATGGCACACCCAGACTCCCACAATCGTTAATGACTCTTTTGCCGGGCGCCTGGCGCTCGTTTACGCGGCGTTTTTCCTCATTGTCGGCTGGCACTTGCCGCTGTTTCCGTTGTGGCTGACCGCGCGCGGGCTCGATCCTGCGGCGATTGAAATCGTGCTCGCCGCGATGCAGTCCCTACGTGTTATTGCGACACCTGCGGGTACGCGCATCGCCGACCGCTACGCCTCCCTGCGCGGGGCGATCGTGACCGCCGCATTGGGGAGCGTCGCGGCGATCGCGCTGCTCGGCGGCGTCAGCGGCTTTGCGATGATCCTGATTGCGGCCGCGACGCTGGCCTTCGTATCGGCGCCGGTCATGCCGCTCACCGACGCCTACGGGCTGAAAGGACTTGCGCAGCGCGGCCGCGCCTATGGCCCCGTCCGGCTCTGGGGTTCTGTCGCGTTCATCGCGGCGAACCTGACCGGCGGGCTGCTGCTAAATCACCTTGCCGCCGGTAACCTGATCTGGGTGATCTTCGCCGGCAACTGCATCCTGGCGGCCGCCACCATGCTGCTCCTCCCGGTGCCGCGCGAAGCCGCGCCGTGCCCTGCGCCCAGTGCCGCTCACAGCCATCTGCGCAGCCCGGCGTTCCTCGCCGTCGCCGCGGCAGGCAGCCTCATCCAGGCAAGTCACGCGGTCTACTATGGATTTTCCACGCTCGACTGGACCGCGAAGGGCTTCGGCGGCCTTACCATCGGTGTGCTGTGGGCGCTGGGCGTCGTTGCCGAGATCGTGCTGTTCGCGCTCGCCGGGCGACTACCGCGCGCCGTTGGCCCGGCGGTGCTCATCGCCATCGGCGCGACCGGCGGCGTGATCCGCTGGAGCGCCATGACGTTCGACCCGCCCGCTCTGCTGCTGTTTCCACTGCAACTGCTGCATGCACTCTCGTTCGGCGCGACCCACCTCGGCACCATGATGTTTCTCAGCCGGAACGCGCCGGAGCGAAACCGCGCCGCTGCGCAGGGCGACGTCGCGACCGCGAACAGCCTGATGATGGCCGCGGCTTCGGCATTCGCCGGCGTGTTGTATGGCGCGGGTGGTGCGACGGCCTACGCCGCGATGGCGGCGCTGTGTGTTGCCGGCGGCGGATTTGCTTTTCTGGCCGCGCGGATCATGCGCACTCAACCCCAGAGTGCGGACGTGGCCGGATAGACCAGGCTGGCCTGATAGCGCAGCCCGTTTTCACGATCGCCTGCAAGGAGCAGCGCACCGTCGAGATCGACGACGCGCGCATGCTGCGCGAGGAGTATCGCGGGCGCAATCGAGAGCGACGTCGCGACCATGCAACCGACCATCAGGCCAAAACCGAGCCGCTCGGCTTCCGCCGCCATCGCCAGCCCCTCGGTGAGGCCCCCGGTCTTGTCGAGCTTGATGTTGACCGCATCATACCTGCCGACGAGCGAGTCCAGCGAGGCGCGATCATGCACGCTCTCGTCGGCACAAATCGGGACCAGACGATCAATGGAAGCGAGCGCCGCGTCGTCGCCCGCCGGCAAGGGCTGTTCGATGAGTGTCACGCCAGCCCGCGCGCACGCCGCAAGATTGGCTTCGAGATTGTCCGCGCGCCAGGCCTCGTTGGCATCGACGATCAGTTCGGCATCGGGCGCTGCGGCGCGCACGGCGGCGATCCGTTCGGCGTCCCCCTCCCCGCCGAGCTTCACCTTCAGCAGCTTGCGTGCCGCGGCCTGCGCGGCCGCCTGCGCCATCACGCCGGGCGTGCCGAGCGAGATCGTATAGGCGGTCACCAGCGCCTGCGGCTCCGGCAACTCCGCCAATGCATAAACCGGCTTGCCGGCAATCTTCGCTTCGAAATCCCACAGCGCGCAATCGAGCGCGTTGCGCGCCGCGCCCGCCGGCATCGCGTCCTGCAACGCCTGCCTCGTCAGGCCGCCCGCCAACGCGCCACGCATTGCCTCGATCGCGTCCGCAACGCCTCCGACCGTCTCGCCGTACCGCGCATAGGGCACGCACTCGCCGCGCCCGGCGTGCGCTCCGTCGCTCACCTCCGCGACCACAACCTCCGCCTCGGTCTTCGCCCCGCGCGCGATGGTGAACGCGCCGGCGATCGACCAGCGTTCACGGCGTACCGTCAGGGTCACTGCCATGCGCGCCGCGATGCCAGAACTATGCGCAAAAGAAAAGGGCGCGGTCGCCCGCGCCCTTCAAACCCGTCCGCCGGACCGACCTAGATGCGGCCCGCCGCGTGCGCCAGCATGGTGTAGACCTTGCCGGTATCCGAGGTGAGATAGCTGCGCGCGGTCGCCTGCCCGCGTTCGTCCTGCGAATACTCGCTCAACAATCGCTCGAACTCTCCGATATAGCGGTCGACCGTCGCCTTGAACTCGCGGTCGCCGCGATAGCGCTTCCGGATCTCGTCGAACGTCTTCTGGCCTTGCATGGTGTACAGCCGGCGCGTGAACACATTGCGCTCGCCGCGCTTGTAGCGCTCCCACAGTTCGGCCGCTGCGTCGTGATCGATCATGCGGGCGATGTCGACCGAGAGTCGAGTCGAGCGAATTCGATCGCCTGGCGCGCCTGCCGGTCGTCATCCGCCGGCGCCTCGTCGCGCGAGGCCCGCCCAAGCAGGTCCGTCAGCCAGCCGCTGCGGCCGTCCGGGCCCGGCTGCGGCTCAGCGCGGCGCGGCGGCAGCGGAGGCGGATTACCCCGTCCTCCGACCGGCTCGAGCCGCGGGCGCGGCGGCGGCTCGGACCTGCCTCCGTTTATCATCGGCATCGCCTCGGGACGGCCACCGGCCATCATTGGCTCGGGGCGGCCGCCGCTCGCCATCATCGGCTCGGCGCGCCGCATCGGCTGCTGCTCGCTCGCGATGGTGGTGTGCCGCGCGACGATCCGGTTCAGCTCCGCAAGTGCGTCCATCTGCTCGACGATCACGCGCCGCATCTGGGCGGCACTTTCCGCGGTTTCCTGCGGCAGTTCGAGAATGCCACGGCGCAATTCGGTGCGCGTCGTCTCCATTTCGCGCTGCATCGCGGCGCTCATCTCGCGCATCTGCCTGTACGATTTCGACAAAGCGCTCGCTGGTCTGGCGGAACAGCGTGGAGGTCTCTCCGGTTGCCTGCTCGTAGATCGAGTGCAGCGCCTCACTCGTGCGCTTGCGCTCATCGTCGCTGGTCTGACGCACCAGTTCATACTGGCTCGCGATCGCCTTGGTGCCGTCGGTCGAGGACTCGGCCAGCACGCGCGCGATATCCCGGGCGCGACCTTCCGCCGCCTCGAAGGTCTCCTGCAGCAGCGCCGAGAAGCGCTTCAGGCGTGAATCGAGGTCGCCAACCTTGCTATCGATCTGGTTGACCACAGAATCGAGCGCCTCGTGACGGTCGTGCAGCACCTCCTCGGTGCGGCGGTTGCTGCCGTCGATCTGCTTGGCCGCATCTGCGAGCGCCTTGCTCTGCACGTCGAACTTATCGGCGGCCGAGGTGACATCGCGCAGCATCGTCGAGGTCCCGGCGAGGAACGACTTCATCTTTTCCTCGAACCGCGCACTGACGGTGCCGCTGCGATCGCCGACATCGTTCATCACGTTGACGAACTGAGCGACGCGACCCGACAGGGTCGTCTCGATCGTGCTGAGGTTTTCGGTCGCGCCACCCAGCACTTCCTGCAGCAACGTGTTCGCCTCGCGCAGCCGCTCGAACAGCGCGGAGGTATCGTTGCGCAACATGCTGTGCGTTTCCATCATCTCGTTCACAGCGGACGTCGCCATCTTCTGCGAACGCTCGATGGCGGTGCGCGCCGTGGTATCGAGATCGCTGACCGTGCGGCTGACCTGCGCGCTGGCCTTGGCGCCCGCGTCGTTGATCAGGTCGGTGATCTCTTCGCCCTGCTGCGTCAGGTTCTTGGCAAAGCCGACGCCCTTGGACTCGATCGACTGCACCGCACTGAGCGCGATGCGTTCGATCTCGGTCGAGAACTTCTGCCCTTGCGCACCGAAGGTGCTCAGGAACACGCCGGTCTTGTCGTCGAGCACGCGCTTCAGGTCGGTGCCGCGCTGGTTGATGCTGGCGGTCAGTTCCTCGGCCTTCGCGGTCAGCCCGCGCGCGACCTCGGCGGAAACGCCGAGCAACGCGCGCTCGACTTCCCCTGCATTCTGTTTCAGTGCGGTGGTGACGCCGCCTGCGACGGTCGTGAGTGCACGCTCCGCCTCGGTCGTCCCGCGCTTGATCGCGCCGGTCACGTCGTTGGAGGTGGCCGCAATCTTGCGGTTGGCCTCGTCGGCCGTGGTGCGCAATGCTTCCGCGGTCGTCGCGGCAAGCTGCGTCAGCGAACGCTCGAGTTCGGTCGCGTTCTGCTTCATCGACGTCGTGACGCCGGTCGAGGCGCCGGTCAGCGAGCGCTCGGCATCGAGCGCGCTGGTGCGGATCGCGTCGGCGGTGGTCGACGACAGGTTGCCAAGCGCGTGCTCGGCGTCCTGCGCGCTGCTCCGGATCGCCTCGGTCGCACTGGTCAGCAGGTGATTGAGCGATTGCTCGACGCCGTGCGAGCCGTCGCGGATCGTTTCCGAAACCGTCGAAGCGAGGGTCGTGAGTGCGGATTGCACCTCCGACAACTCGTGTTTGAGCTGGCTGCTGATATTCGAAGACGCAGCCAACAGGGCGCGCTCGGCGTCGCCGGCGTCCTGCTTCAGACCGGCACTCAGATTGGCCGAGGTCGACGTCAGCGCGCGCTCGATTTCGCCTGCTTCCTTGCGGAAGTCCGAGCTTACCGTTGACGAAACCGTGGTGAGGGTCCGTTCGACATCGACCGCATCCTGCTTCAGGCCGGCGCTGATTTCCGAAGACAGCGCCGCCATGGCGCGCTGCAGATCCTCGGTATCGCTGCGCAGGGTCGTACTGACATTGGACGATGCCGCGGCCATCGCGCGCTCGACTTCCGTGGTCTCGCGCTTGAGCGCGCTGCCCACGACTTCGGACACGCTGGTGAGCATGCGCTCGACCTCGGTCGCATCCTGACGCAGGGCGCCCGTGATCGTGTGCGAGGTGGCGCTGAGCGCGCGTTCCACGTCGCTCGTGTCCTGACGCATCGTGCTGGAGATGCGCGAAGAGGCCGCGACGAGGGTGCGTTCGGCTTCGTCCGCCTCCTGCTTCAAGGTGCCGGTGATGCGGGTGGCGGCGCCGACCAGTGTGCGCTCCGCCTCGTCGGCATTCTGCTTCAGCGATGCGCTGATGGTCAGCGAGACGGCACTCAGCTGTTGCTCGACACCGCCGGAATCCTGCTTGAGCGATGCAGAGACCCGCGAAGAGAGCGTGGTCAGCGTGCGCTCGACGTCCTCGGCATCCTGATGCAGCGTGGTGCTGACCGAAGCCGACGCCGTGCTCAGCAGGCGTTCGATCTCGCTCGCATCCTGCTTCATCGACCCGGAGACGCTGGTCGACGCCGAGGTGATCGCGCGTTCGGCGTCATGCGCGCTGTTACGCACGGCTTCGACGGTCGTTGCCGCGAGTTGGGCAAGGGATCGTTCGGCCTCGCCCGCATTGGTGCGGATCGCCTGGCTCAACTGCTCCATGCGCGAGACGATCGAATTGCCGACCGCCTGACCGCGTACTTCGATCTGCGAGGAAACGGTCTCGACCCGGCCAACCAGCAGTTCCTGGAAGCGGGTAATGCGTGCATCGAGCGTATTGGCGATTTCCAGCGCACGCGCGCCGAGCGTCTTGTCGATCTCGTCGGCCTTTTCGTGCAGGGTGTCGGCAAGCGCGGACCCGCGCGAATTGATCGTGCCGCTGGCTTCGTCGATGCGCTTTTCCAGCGCCACCACGACGTCCCGGCCGCGTTCGGCGAGAGACTTCGCGATCTCCATCACGCGCGCACCCAGCGCCTCGTTGAGCGAGTGGATGCGCCCGTCGAGCGCCTCGCCGAGCCGGGTGATGCGCTCGTCCATCACGGTCGCAGCTTCGCTGGTGCGGGCGTTCACGCGGGTGTCGAAATTATCGACGTGGCTGCGCATCGCCTCGGTGACTTCGTCGGTGCGCTGGCTCAGCCGCTCGACCAGTTCGCCGCCATAGACCTTCACGGTGCGGTCGAACTCGCCCAGATGCTGCGTGATCAGACTGCCCAGCGACTGCGCATCGCGGGTGATCTTCTCGGCCAGCTCCGCGCCACCGTGCGTGAACATGTCCTCGAACGACTGCGAGGCGCGAACCCAGCATTTCACGGACGCTGTCGCCCTTGCTGTTGATCGTCGCCTCGAGCTGTTCGGCGGTGTCGCGGAACGTATCGGAGACCTTGCCGCCGCGCGTGATGATCGTCTCGGCGATGCGCGCGCCGGTCTCTTCCAGCTTGCCGACCACGTCGCCGCCACGCAGCGTGAGGTCGAGAACCAGCGACTCGCCGGTTGCCTTGAGGGTGTTGTTCACATCGTCGGCGCGCGTCGCGATCGTCTCCGCGAGCCGGTTGCCGGTGTCGACCAGCGTATCGGTCAGCTCCTGCGTACGCTCCGTCATCTTGTCGGTGAGCTGCTCGGTCGTGCGCGTCAGGTTGGTCGAGATGTCCTCGGTGCGCCGCATCAGCGTTTCGGCGATGGCGAAGGTCTTCTGCGAGACGTTCTCGGTGACGTGGTCGAGCCGCGAGGAGAGCATCTGCGCGAGCTTGACCGTCAGGTCGGCAATCTGCGCGCTGAGGTGATCGGACTTCACGTCGATGTTCGACGTCATCTTGTCGCTGGCGGTTTCCAGCGTGCGGAGACATCGTCGCTGGTGCGGTTGAGTTGCTCGAGCAGGTCGCCGCCGCGCTCGCCGAGCGCATCGATCATGTTATCGCCGGCGCGGCCGAGCGCCAGCGTGATGTGCTCGCCCTTCTCGGCGAGCGTGCGGGTAACGCGCTGCGCCGCGTCGTTGACGCTCGCGGCCACCATTTCGGATACCGAGGCGATGTCCTGCGTCAGTCCGAGATGCACGCTGGTCAGCGCATTGCGCACCTGCTCGGCCTGTCCGACCAGTGAATCGCGCTGGTTCGCCAGATCCTCGATCAGCCCGCGAATGCGCAGCTCGTTGTCGTTGTAGGCGCGCTCCAGCGCGGCAACCTCGTTGTGCACCAATGCTTCGAGTTCGGCGGCACGCGCGAGCGCGCGCTCTACGCCGTCGCCCATCGCGGCGACCTCGCGGCGGATCGCCTGCCCGACCGAGACGATCGATTCACGCGCGATCGTTTCCGGCTCGGCGAGCCGCATCGCGGCCTCGGTCATCGAGCGCGCGATGATGCGCAGTTCCTGCGCACGGCGGATCATGTGCGCCAGCACGTAGAACAGCAGCACCGGCAGCGCGATGCCGGCTGCGAGCGCGAACAGGGTCGGATGCACGCCCTGGCTGGTGATCGCGCGGACATCGGTTCCGAAATAGGACGCGCCGACCACGATGCCGAGCACGACCCAGACGACCGAAAGGATGAAGGCCGTCATGTAGGGCGCGCGCGACGGCCGCCGCTGCATCAGTTGCAGCGCCTGCCCGAACGACTGGCGGTCGTCATTGGCGGCGCGCTGGGAGGGGCGCACATCCTCGACGGCGGCGGGGGTGGGAGCGCTGCCGCCGACGGTATCCTGCAGGAACAGCGCCTCGTCGATCGGCGGCGCGCTGCGGTTTGGCCGGCGCCGGACCGGGGCTGCATCCTGTGCAGTCTGCGCGGCGCCGGTGGCGGCGGGCGCGGAATCGTCAATTTTCGGGGAAGACGTGGCCGATTCGCCTGTTGACGCCGGAGCGGCTGCGTCTTCGCGGAGGTTCAGTGCCTCCTGGATCGCCGACATCGCCACTTCGGTCGGATCCTGCATTCGCTTCGGTTTGTTCGCCATGACTGTCCGTCCGAGTCGTCACCGCATTGTAGAGGATCGCTGCCGGATGGGGTGCAACCGGCGGGCCATACGCCGGTGTGCGAAAGCAGCAATTCCCCTCCCCATCGCGCACGGAGTCCCGCCACAAGGCACGGGATACCGCCACGGGAGCATCCTAACGCCCTCAGGGAGCGAATGAAACCGGGATGGTAACCTCCCTTTAATCATCGTTAACGCTGTCCCCGACTTAATGCGCTCCCGGTGCGCGCCTGTGAACAAGCAGCGAACCGCGCACGCACTCCATCCGCATTTCTCCGAACCCGGGCCCCCGGCCGGGCTTTAACGCACGTTAACCATTTCGGTGCTTGGCTGCATGCCTGACGGGCGACCTCGGGCAGCGTTTACCGGGGATTGCCGGACGCTGTGACAGTTTTGTCGCAACAAGTGGGCGGACGCCGGTACGGGCGTGAGGGGAGAACGGATGCAAATGGAGATACTGCGCTCAATCGGTTCGAATGAGGCACCTTCGCTGGCGCCGGACGACCGGCCGATCGACCTCGTTCATCTGACCCGCTCCACGCTCGGCGACCGCTCGCTGGAGCGCGAGGTGCTGCAACTGTTCGACCGCCAGGCGGGCCTGCTGATCGCGCGCATGCGCGCTGCCGCCCCGGCGGGCGTTCCGCCCCTCGCCCACACCCTGAAAGGCTCCGCGCGCGGGATCGGCGCATGGCGCGTCGCGCGTGCGGCCGAAATGCTGGAAGTGATCGGCCTTGCCGGCGGTCAGACCGGCGAGGCGCTGGACCGGCTCGCGATGTTTTCCGACGAGGCGCGCGCCGTGATCGCCGAACTTCTCGCCGGCGAACTCAGCGCCGCGTAACCCAGACGGAGGCACTGCGCCCGGGTTTGCCCCCGGCGGCATGAGCCGTTATAGGGAGCCGCCCGCCGGTTCCGGCGAAGCATATTTCGTTTTTGTCCGGTTCCCATGCCCAAGATCACCTACATCGAATCCAGCGGCACCGAACACGCCGTCGATGCCGAAACCGGCTCCACCGTGATGGAAGCGGCGATCAAGAACGCCGTCCCGGGCATCGAGGCGGAATGCGGCGGCGCCTGCGCCTGCGCAACCTGCCACGTCTACGTCGAGGAAGAATGGCGCGAGAAGACCGGCGGCCCCTCGCCGATGGAAGAGGACATGCTCGACTTCGGATACGACGTGCGGCCGAATTCGCGCCTTTCGTGCCAGATCAAGGTGACCGACGCGCTTGACGGGCTGGTGGTGCGCATTCCCGAACGGCAGGCGTAGCGGCGCGCCATCAGGCCGCCTCCCCTCAGCCTTCGATTTTGGAAAAGTCCGCAACCGCGCGCGTCGCCTCGCGGATTTCGTTCAACAGCTTGAGCCGGTTCTCGCGCACGGCCTTGTCGTCGGCATTGACCGTGACCTTCTCGAAGAAGGCATCGACCACCGGACGCAGCTTCGCGATGGCGCGCATCGCACCTTCGAAGTCTTCGCGCGCTGAGGCACTTTGCCGCTTCCGCTTTTGCAGTATCGATCGCGGCAGCGAGCGCGCGCTCTTCGTCCTGCGCGTAGAGCGCGGCGTCGGGCGCACCGGTGAATTCGCGGCCGTCCTTCTTTTCCTCGATGCGCAGAATGTTCGCCCCGCGCTTCACGCCGGCGAGCAGGCTCTTGCCGTCATCGGTGCCAAGGAATTTTCCCAGCGCCTCGACGCGGCGGACGATGAGGAAGAGGTCGTCGTTACCTTCTCCTTGTTGCGCGAGCACAGCGTCCACTAGGTCGTGGCGCGCACCCTGGTCGCGGAGTTGCACCTTGAGGCGATCGAAGAAGAAGGCAAGCAGTCCGGCAGCGAGTTGCTCGGGCGACGGCAGTGGCAGGTACTTTGTCTCGCGTGGATCTTGAAGAGTATCTGGATCGGCTAGCAACAAATGGCCCGCTTTCGCCTTTTCGATCACGCTATCAAGCCCCGCGAACAGATCGTTGGGCATGAAGTCGGTCAGGGCGGTTACAACTGGGTCCTGAGGCTTGATGCGATACCTCGCGAGGTACTTTCGCCCCCACTGCTCCAAAAAATTTGAATAGCTGGAGTGGAAAATTGGTGAGACGACGAGCCGGAGTCGGTTGTCGAGAACAATCCGGATCACCCCCAGCGCCGCCCTTCTCAGCGCATACGGGTCCTTGCTCCCGGTCGGCTTCTCGTCGATCGCCCAGAAGCCCACTAGCGTATCGATCTTGTCGGCGAGAGCGACCGCGATGCTCACCGGCTCGGCCGGCACCAGATCGTCCGGGCCCTTCGGGCGATAGTGATCCTCGATCGCGTTCGCGACGGCGTCGTCCTCACCCTGCGCCTGTGCGTAATACTTTCCCATCGTGCCCTGCACTTCGGGGAATTCGCCGACCACTTCGGTGAGCAGGTCCGCCTTGCAAAGCCGCGCGGCGCGCTTGGCCTTTTCCACGTCGGCGCCGACCAGAGGCGCCAGTTCGCCGGCCAATCGCTCAATGCGCTCAATGCGTTCGGCCTGGGACCCAAGCTTCTCGTGAAAGACGATGTCCGTAAATTTCGGCAGCCGGTCTTCAAGCTTCAATTTCAAATCCGTCTCATAGAAGAACTTCGCATCCGAAAGCCGCGCGCGGATGACGCGCCCGTTGCCGGCGACGATCGCCTTGCCGCCATCTGAGGCTTCGGTGTTGGCGGTGAGGATGAAGCGGTTGGTGAGCTTCGCGGTGTTGGGGTCGCGCACCACGAAGCATTTCTGATTTTGGCGGATCGTGGCGCGGATCACCTCGTCGGGGATTTTGAGAAACGACTCCTCGAACGTGCCCATCAGCACGACCGGCCATTCGACCAGACCCGCCACCTCGTTGAGCAGCGCCTCGTCCTCGACCAGTTCGAACCCCTGCGCGAAGGCGAGGTTCTTCGCGTCGGTGAGGACGATCTCGCGGCGGCGCGCCGGATCGAGCACGACCTTCGCCCGTTCGAGGGATGTCACGTAGTCGTCGAAATGACGCACATGAATCGCGCCCGGGCTCATGAAGCGATGGCCGTAGGTGGTGTTGCCGGACGTGACTTCCGCGGTCGCGACGCGCACGATCTCGGGTTCCTCGGTCTCCGGCCCGAAGGTCGCGACGATCGCATGCAGCGGCCGCACCCATTCGAGGCTGCCGGGATTGGCCGACTGCGCGCCCCAGCGCATCGACTTCGGCCAAGGGAAGGTGCGCAGCACGACCTGCAGCATCTCGCCGATCACGTCGAGCGCGGCGCGGCCCGGCTTTTCGGTCAGCGCAATGTAGAAGTCGCCCTTTTTGGGGTCCTTCTGGATCGCGGCCTCGCCAATCGACGACAGTCCGGCGGCTTTCAGGAATCCCGCGATGGCGCCTTCCGGCGCCCCGACGCGCGGTCCCTTGCGCTCCTCTTTCAGGTCCGGCTGGCGCGCCGGCACGCCCTGCACGAACAGGGTCAGGCGGCGCGGCGTCACGAACGCGCGCGCACCCTCATAGACCAGCCCGGCATCGACCAGCCGGTCGGTCACCATCTTCTTGAGGTCATCCGCCGCCCTGCCCTGCATGCGGGCGGGGATTTCCTCGGAGAACAGTTCGAGCAGGAGGTCGGGCATGGATTGGGCTCGGTTCGGCGCTGGGCGCAGGGCTATCAAGCGCGCCGCGCCTTGTCATCCAATCATCGGTGTTTGTGCGAATAACTTTATTCAAACGAATTAGCCGCGGGACAAACTCTCCCACGTAGGCTCACAAGCCTGGAACACTCTCCTGTTCCGACACGTGCCACTTATCTCTGCCCCAACTCCGGCCTGCCTCGCGGCGGGCCGGTTTCTTTGTGCGCGATGCGAACGCGGCGCCTAACGATTTCGAAAGCATGCCTGCGTTGCTACGCATTTGATCCGATACCAATCGGTAACGCTGTCAGCGATTTTCCAAGCCTGCCGGGTCAATCGTGACGCCGGAAGCGAACCCTTTCGCCCACAGCGGATTGGATTGATCATGTGGCTCGGCGGCATACCAACAGCGTCATCCGAAACTCGGCAGACACAACGCCACGTCGACAGACGCACGGCGCGCCTGAGCGATCCGCGGCGCCGTAACGGCGGCCCGGTTCAAAGCTTCAAATGGCTGTTGTCGCAGATCGGCGGGCGGGCGGAGCGCTTGCAGGTGCAGAAGCTGACAATGCCGGAGCGTTTGGCAACCCACTCCATCGGCTCGAAGCCGGTGCCTTCGTGCGAGCCGTCGCAAAACGGTTGAGACTTGGAGCGTCCGCAGCGGCACCACCAGTAGGTCTCGTCTGCTTCGACCTTGATCGGAAGCGGCTGGCGCCCGCCAATTTCCGGTTCGCTCATGCGGCCCCTCCCCCTTCGGTCTTGAGCCAGGCGTCGCCGCAGGCCTTGGCGAGTTCGCGCACGCGGAAAATGTAGCTCTGCCGCTCGGTAACCGAGATCACGCCCCGCGCATCGAGCAGATTGAACACGTGGCTCGCCTTGATGCACTGGTCGTAGGCCGGCAGCGCCATGAAATGCCGGTTCGCGTTGTGCCCCGCCGTCGCGCCGTCGTCGAGATACTTGCGGCACGCGCCTTCGGCCATCTTGAACTGCGCGAATAGCATCTCCGTATCGGCATACTCGAAATTGTGCCGCGAATATTCCTGCTCGGCCTGCTGGAAGATGTCGCCGTAGGTGACCTTCTCGTCACCCTCGCGGCCATTGAAGTTCAGGTCGTAGACGTTCTCGACGCCCTGTACATACATGGCGAGGCGTTCGAGACCATAGGTGAGCTCGCCCGACACCGGCTTGCACTCGAAACCCGCGACCTGCTGGAAATAAGTGAACTGCGAGACCTCCATGCCGTCGCACCAGCATTCCCAGCCCAGTCCCCACGCGCCGAGCGTCGGGCTCTCCCAGTCGTCCTCGACAAAACGCAGGTCATGGATCGTGGGATCGATGCCGATGGCATAGAGCGACTTGAGATAGAGATCCTGCAGGTCGGGCGGCGAAGGCTTCAGGATCACCTGATACTGGTAATAGTGCTGCAGCCGGTTCGGGTTCTCGCCATAGCGGCCGTCCTTCGGCCGGCGCGAGGGCTGGACATAGGCGGCGCGCCAGGGCTTCGGTCCAAGCGCGCGCAGCGTGGTAGCGGGATGAAATGTCCCCGCGCCCATCTCCATGTCGTAGGGCTGCAGCACCACGCAGCCGTGGTCCGCCCAGTAACGCTGCAACGTCAGGATCAGCCCCTGAAAGGAGCGCTCGGGACGCATGTGGGCGGGAACGTTCGGGTCGGACATTCAAGCGATTCGCGTGACTGGGGCCATCGGAGGTGGCGGACCCTATTCGGCGCAACATCGCAGGGTCAAGCGCTGGCCCGCCTGCAGATACCACGCTACAAATCAGGCAACACACGGGAGGAATTTCATGCGGTTTCGATCCATCCTGGCCGGCATTGCGCTCGGGCTGCTCGCTGGCGCGCCATTCGCCGTCCAGGCGCAGGATTTCCCCACACGGCCAGTGCGCCTTGTCGTCGCCTTCCCGGCCGGCGGCCCGACCGATTTCGTCGCGCGCCTGCTGGCGGATGCCGTCAAGGGCACGCTTGGACAAAGCGTACTGATCGAGAACAAGGCGGGAGCCAACGCCGCGATCGGCGCCGACTACGTCGCGAAATCGGCGCCCGATGGATATACGCTCTTCTTCACCACGATCAGTGCGGTTGCGATGAACCCGCACATGCGCTCCGACCTGCCTTACGATCCCGTGCGCGACTTCACGCCGGTCAGCCGCATGGTGCTGACCAAGGAAGTGCTGGTGGTGAGCGCGACGTCCGACATCAAAACCACCAAGGATCTGCTCGAAGTCGCCAAGCAGAAAAACGGTGGAATGCCGATGGCCTCGACCGGCGTCGGGAGCCTGCCGCACCTCGCGCTCGAACTGTTCCAGCAATCGACCGGCGTGAAGATGCTGCACATTCCCTACCGGGGCGCGGCGCCGGCGGTGACCGACATACTCGGCGGGCAGGTGATGGGCGCCTTTCTCGATCTGCCGGTCGTGATGCCGCAGATCAAGGGCGGCAATCTGCGCCCGCTCGGCATGGGCTCGGCCCAGCGCGACGAGGTGCTGCCGGAAATCCCGACCCTCGACGAGCAAGGATACAAGGATGTCTATGCGGACAACTGGTACGCGCTGTTCGCGCCGGCCAAGACGCCGCCCGCCGTGGTCGCCAAGATCAACGCGGCATTCAAGACCGCGCTGACCGATCCGCAAGTGAAGGCCAAGCTCCTCGCGGCAGGCGCGGTGCCGGCGCCGACCACGCCGGAGGAAATGGGCACGATCCTGAAGGACGAACTGGCGCGCTGGGGCAAGATCATCAAGGAGCGCGGCATCAAGATCGAGTAGCACTCACTTCGGCCGGTAAACCCCGGTCGAGGGATCGCGTTCGAGTTTGCGCGCGGTTTCGCGCTCCTCGGCCGGCGGTGCCGGCTCGGGATGAAGTTCGGCGTTGACGCGCTGCGCTTCATGAAACAGCACGCGCCCGACAAGCGCCGCCCCGATCGCACCCAGCGCCCAGAGGATCACCGGTGGCATGCTAGAGCCCGTAGCGCGCCCAGATCGCGCGCGCTTCCAACGTTGAAATCAATTCGTCGGTCAGGCCCGGCCGGTCGAACCCGTCACCCAGCCCGGCGGCGATGCCGGGCGTGGCGCGCCCGAGCAGGCTAGTCTTTGGCGACACCAAGGGCGTCTCGACCTTGTCGCCGTAACGCTCGCGCAAGGTCGAGCGCAGGTCGCCGATGCGATCGATCAGGCCGTATTCGATGCCCTGGTGGGCGGCCCAGTACTCGCCGGAAAATAACGACTCGTCGGCACCGTTGAGCTTCGTCCCGCGACGCGACTTCACCAATGCGATGAAGGCCGCATGGATGTCCTCCTGGATCGCCTTCAGCCGGGCGACATGTTCCGGGTTCTCAGGGAGAAACGGGTCGAGCATCGCCTTGTTGATGCCGGAGGTATAGATGCGCCGCTCCACCCCGATTTTCTCGATCAGCTTGGCGAAGCCGAACGACGCGCCGATCACGCCGATCGAGCCGACGATGGAGGACGGATCGGCGACAATCTCGTCCGCCGCGCAGGCGATCATGTACCCGCCGGACGCCGCAACATCCTCCACGAAGGCAATGACGGGTTTTTCCTTCTCGACGGAGAGCTGGCGAATGCGCTGGAACACCAGATGCGACTGGACGGCCGACCCGCCCGGAGAATTGATAAGGAGCGCAACCGCCCGCGCACGCGGCCACGCGAAGGCACGTTCGAGCGGCTTTGCCACCGATGAAAGCGTCAAACCGGGCCGTAATGGCGTGGAAAAGCCGATAACGCCGTTCAGGCGCACCACCGGCACAACCGGAATGTCGGCGCGAAAGCGCCGCGGCAGCAGCCGCTGTAACGATTTTGTGGTTTGCGCGATCAATCCCGCCTCGGCCATCATCTGCAGATAGGCCGGCAATGCGGGCGGCTCAAGCCTGCAAGCAATGATTAACCATC
Organism: uncultured Alphaproteobacteria bacterium; assembly: GCA_963757565.1. Lineage (GTDB taxonomy): Bacteria > Pseudomonadota > Alphaproteobacteria > Rhizobiales > Xanthobacteraceae > PALSA-894. The sequence continues at coordinate 884,549 of CAVWSB010000011.1, read as the reverse complement.
ATCGGGATAGGAACCAGGGAGCGATCGACGCGCGTCTCGCAAGCTTGCCCGGAGACCGGTGATGAAGCTCTACATCCTCTACCTTTTGATGAGCGTGATCGCTCTGATGGCGCATTATGGCGCCCGCGCAAATCGCCAAGCTGAAAGCGGGCCGGTTCAACGTCCCGGCCAGCCCAACGACGCGCCGTTCCGCAGGATCGTTTCGGCCTCCGCGGTCGGCCGCGCGTTCGCGTCATTGAGGGTCAGCCCTGGCGCGAACGACAACGGCGCCCGGCTTCCCTTGCTGGCGCGCACCAGGACCCGAATTGCCGCGGCCGCGGGCCGGGGATAGACCGGCAGCACCGCAACACCTCCGAAATTCCCGAGCGCGTCGAGCACCTCCGACAATCCGTCCGCTCGCCATATCATCGTCAGTGTGCCGGACGGCGCGAGCAGCGACGCGGCGCGTGCGGTCCATTGAGCCAGGGTTTCGGTCGAAGCCGCGTGCGCAAGCCGGCGCTGCGGGTCGGGTGAGACATTCTGGCGCGCCGCGTCGTTGAACGGCGGGTTCATCAGCACGCGCCCAGCCGAACCGGGCGCAAGACCGGCCGCCGAAAATGCGCGATCCGATACGACATCGAGCGGTGCGACCCGCACCCGGTCGGCGAGGCCATTGAACGCGGCGTTCTGTTCCGCGAGCGTGGCAAGCACCGGATCGATCTCGACCAGCGTCACGCTTAGTCCGGCAACGCGCTGCGCGAGGGCAAGACCCGCCGCCCCGACGCCGGAGCCGAGTTCGACCGCATGTTCGCCGGAGCGCGCATGGGTAGCGGCGGCCAGCAAGATCGCATCGTGCCCGACGCGATGTCCGCGCCGCGGCTGGCGCAATGTCAGTCGGCCGCCGAGTACGGCATCTTCGGTGAACTCGTCAGCCGACATCCGGGCGCAGCTCGTGGCCGAGGCCCGCGTCAATCAGCAGCCGCCGCGCACGGGCGAAATGATCCCCATCAACCACGATTCGCCGCGGCAACATGCCAATCGAGCCATCGAGCACGCTCATGTTCCGGTCCAGCACCATATGAGGAATATTGGCGGCCTTGAGCAGCGCTTCGATGGCGGTGATCAGCACGGCGTCGTTGGTGCGGACGATTTCACGCATCTAGTCGCGCGCCGGATCGCCGGGGGCGCCATAACGCAGGTAAGCCAGCAGCTTGATCTCACGCCGCCCGCGCGTGACGGTGTCGAGCACGAGGCCGCTCGAAAACGACAGAAAGGCCGCCAGCATCAGCCCGGTTGCGAGAATCGCCGTCGGAAAGCGCGGCACGACGCCTTCCTGCACGAACGTAACGAAGATCGGGATCGCGAGCCCGATCGCGACCGCGCCAAGCGCGATCGCGAGGGCGCTGAAGAACGGGAGCGGCCTCTCGGCGCGATAGATCTGGAAGATGCTTCGCAAAATGCGGAATCCATCACGCCAGGTGTTGAGCTTGGAGACCGAACCCTCCGGACGCGAATAATACGGAGTATCGAGCTCCGCGACAGGAAGTTCGAGCTCCAGCGCATGGATGGTCAGTTCGGTCTCGATCTCGAAACCCCCGGAGAGAACCGGAAACGACTTTACGAAACGGCGCGAAAAGACACGGTATCCCGAAAGCATGTCGCTGAACGAGCGGCCGAAAATGTGCCGCACGAACCCAGTGAGCAGCCGGTTTCCGGCGCGATGTCCCGGCCGGTAAGCTGCCACCTCGCGATCGACGCGCGCGCCGACAACCATGTCGAGCTTCTCACCGACGAGTTGGTCGATCATGGTCTGTGCGCTCGGCGCATCGTAGGTCGCATCCCCGTCGGCGAGCACATAGACGTCCGCATCCACGTCGGCGAACATGCGCCGCACCACGTAGCCCTTGCCTTGATGGGTCTCGCTGCGCACCATCGCGCCGGCCGCGCGCGCGATCTCGGTGGTCCTGTCAGTCGAATTGTTGTCATAAACATAGATTGTGGCGCCCGGCAGCGCGGCGCGAAAAGCCTGCACGGTCTCCGCGATGGCCGACTCCTCGTTATGACAAGGAAGCAGGACGGCGACCCGGCGGCCATCGGCGCTCACGTCGGCGGTCATCAGTTCTCAGCCCCGAATCACCTAAAGCGCGCCAGCGTCGCACTTGCCGCATCAGCATAGCGTTTCTATGCTCGCCCGTCCTCATTTCGGAGCCTTCCGCGTGGCCGTTGTCATCCCGTTCGAAAGCCAACCGTCCGCCTCGATCGACCGTCTGGTCGAGCTGGTCAATTCCGACATGGGTCGCGTGAATGCGACGATTCTGTCGCGTACCGGCTCCGACGTGACCATGATCCCGGAAGTCGCGAACCACCTGATCAATTCAGGCGGCAAGCGGTTGCGGCCGATGCTCACCCTGGCGATGGCGCAGCTCACCAACTATCCAGGCGACGGCCACGTCAAGCTCGCCGCGGCGGTCGAATTCATGCACACCGCGACGCTGCTGCACGACGATGTCGTGGACGAAAGCGAGATGCGACGCGGACGCCTTGCCGCCCGCATGGTCTGGGGCAACGAAGCGAGCGTCCTGGTCGGCGATTTCCTGCTCGGGCAAGCCTTCAAGATGATGGTCGAAGTCGGTTCGATCCGCGCACTCGATATTCTCTCATCCGCGGCCGCCGTGATCGCCGAAGGCGAGGTCATGCAGCTTGGCGCTGCCAAAAACACCGCGACGACCGAGGACGAATACCTCGCCGTGATCCGCGCCAAGACCGCAGAGCTTTTCGCTGCGGCCTGCGAGGCCGGGCCTGCGATCGCCGGCCGCTCGAAGGACGAACAGGCCGCATGCCGCTCGTTCGGAATGAATCTCGGGATCGCGTTCCAACTGGTCGATGACGCGCTCGACTATGGCGGCAAGACGGCCAAGCTCGGCAAGAACGTCGGTGATGATTTCCGCGACGGCAAGATCACATTGCCGGTGGTACTCTCGTTCCGCCGAGGCTCGGATTCAGAGCGCGTGTTCTGGCGCCGCACGCTGGAAGACGGCGACGCGACCGACCACGATCTCGAAACGGCCGTATCGCTGATGAACAAGCACCACGCACTGGAAGACACGATCAAGCGGGCCCGCCATTATGGCGCGATTGCCAAGGATGCGCTCGCGCTGTTCCCGGATTCGATCATGAAGGCAGCGCTGGTCGAGGCGGTGGAATTTTCCATCGCCCGGACCAGCTAGCGCAGCGTCGTGGCACGAACCCACCAGCCCGGATGGTCCGCCTGCAGCCTTTGTGCAGCCTCTCCGGCGGCGCCGATCGAACCGAAGAGGCCGAAGCAGGTGGCGCCGGACCCCGACATGCGCGCCAGCAGGCAATCCGGACTGCCGCCGAGCGCCTCGATGACGTCCGCAATAATCGCCTGAAGCCGGATCGCCGGAGTCTCGAGATCGTTGCGGCGCGCGGTGAGCACCGACACCAGGGACGCTGCGTCGGCATCGATGCTGATGAAGTCATCCGGTTCGGACGAGGACGCGAGCGGCGGCGCGGCCAGGGCTGCGAACACGTCTTTGGTCGGAACTGCGACGCCGGGATTGATCAGCACCGCGGGCAATTCCGGCAGCATAACAGGCTCCGACAGGATTTCGCCGACCCCGCGCATCATCCGCGCTCTCGGATCGAGGCACACCGGGACATCCGCGCCGGTCGCGCGTGCGGCCTCGTACAGACGCCTGTCTCCGGGCTTCAGCCCATTATGCTGCGCAAGTAACCGCAACGCGGCCGCGGCATCGGACGAGCCCCCGCCAAGCCCGGCCGCGACCGGAAGCTGCTTGTCGAGCACGAAGGTGCCGGAGTGGAGGCCGTCAACCTCTCGGGCAAGCGCGCGCGCCGCCTTGAGCACGAGATTGCTCTCGTCGCTACCCGCAGCGCCGGCGGTCGGACCGTGGACCGCCAGTTCAAGGCGCGCGCTGGAGCCTAACGTGAGCTTGTCGCCCACGTCCGCGAACGCGACCAGACTTTCGATCTCATGATAGCCGTCCGGCCGGCGCCCCAGAACATGGAGCGTCAGGTTGACCTTGGCGGGAGCAAACCCGGTCAGTTCGCCGGCAGGGTCGGACACAGCGGCAAGATCAGCCGCCGTCGCCCGGCTTTTTTCCGGTCTTGTTTGCTGTCTCGGCTGGAGCCGCCTCATCGAGGAGCCCGGTGCGGATCTTTTCTTCGATCTTCTTCAAATCGTCCGGTTCGGGCTTGAGGTCGCGCGCATGCGCCCATTGGAACGTGGCTTCCAGCATACGTCCGATCTTCCAGTACGCGTCGCCGAGGTGATCGTTGATGGTCGGATCTTCGGGCTTCAGCTCGACCGCGCGCTCAAGCTGCTTCACCGCCTCGTCGTAGCTGTGCGTGCGGTAATAGGCCCAACCAAGCGAGTCGACGATATAGCCATCGTCCGGCCGTTGATCGACCGCGCGGCGGATCATCCCCATGCCTTCGTCGAGATTGATCCCCTGGTCGATCCACGAATAGCCGAGATAATTGAGCACATGCGCCTGCTCGGGCGAAAGCTCGAGCGCGCGCTTGAAGTCGGCCTCCGCATTGGACCACTGCTTCGAGCGCTCATAGCAGATGCCGCGGAAGTAATAGATCAGCCAGTTCGACTTCTGCGGATCCTTCAGCGTCGCGACGCCCTTCGAATACGCGTCAGCGCATTCGGCGAATTCCTTGCGGACACGCAGGATGTTGCCGAGCGCCATGATGGCTTCCAGATCGTTGGGCCGGCCGGCGATCAGCTTCTCCAGCGTCTTCTTGGCTTCGTCGGTTCGGTCGAGCGAATCCAGGTTCGTCGCCATCTGGATGTCGGCGTTGCGCTTGAGCGGCGATTCCGCGGGAACGCGCTGATAGACCTTGATCGCGAGCGCCGGCTTCTTGAGCTGCTCGTAGAGATCGGCAAGCGACATCAGCGCAAGCGGATGATGCGGCGCGAGGTAGATCGCAAGCTGGAGATACGCGAGCGCGAGGTCCTCGCCGCCCTGCCGCCCGAGCGAGGTTCCGAGCCCGAACAGGACCTCGGCTGCGCCAGCCTGCGGGGAATCGACGAGCGGAGGCAGCTTCTGCCCCTCCTTGATCTCATCCATCGCCTCGACGATGAGCGGGTGCTGCGGCAGCACCTTGTCGAAGGCGCCATAGATCTGCAGCGCCTCGTCCTTGCCGAGGTTGCGCGAGGCCCATCGGCCATAGGCTTCGACCGCGCGCAGCGCATTGGCGTCGAGCTTGTAGACCTTCTCCAGACGCTTTCCGGCGTCCTTGCGGTTGCCGGCGAGATCGAGAATCAGGCCGGCGTGCAGGTCCTTGAACACCGCGTACCATTCGGGGCCAGTCAGGCGATCGACGCTGTCGACGGCGCCCTTGGTGTCGCCCGCCCCCTGCATCGCCCACGCCGAAATCAGCGTTGCGGTGAGGTCGGCGATCGGGCCACGCACCGATTGCGCGATGTGCTGACGAGCCGCAGCGTATTGCTTGAGCTTCAGCGCACGCACACCGAGGACAAGCCGCGCAACGCGCTGCGTCTTGTCGGTCTGGACGATCCGCTCCGCAAGTTTCACCGCCTCATCGATTTCGCCATCGACCAGAACGGAGATGAACGCGCGCTCCATCAGCACGGGGTTCTTCGGATCGGCGCGCAGCGCCGCCCGGAAATAGGCGGAAGACGATGAGGCATCGCGTTCGGTGCCGGCGTGTCGAGCCGCGAGATAATTTCCCGCGGAGGAGACGCGGGCGAGTTCCTGCTGGGTCGGGATCGAGGTCGACGTCGTCGCCTGCGCGCAAAGTGTGGCGGGTAAGGCGATGACAGCGGCGAGCGCGATAACGGCGGCGCGCCGTTGCGGAATGAATAGAGTCACGAGCGATGAATCTCCATGGCGGGGCCCGCAAAGCGGTACACCCCGATTTGCTGGCACAATGGCGCGTTTGAGTCCCGGCCGCAAGGACGCCGCCCTCCACGGGACGGCACGCGGGTACGCCCCAACCGCGGCGAAAAAGCGGCGTCGTGCAAGGCTTTACAACACAAAGCCATGCCCGAATTTCTGGGGTTGTGCGGGGCGTTGAATCACATGTTCGGATAGTTCGGCCCGCCGCCACCTTCGGGCGTCACCCACGTGATGTTCTGGTTCGGGTCCTTGATATCGCAGGTTTTGCAGTGGACGCAGTTCTGCGCGTTGATCTGGAAGCGTGGGCCTGATGCTTCCTCGACCCATTCGTAGACGCCGGCGGGGCAATAGCGTGCCGACGGCCCCGCATAGACGTCGTGCTCGGACTGCTTCTGCAGCGCCATGTCTCTCACGAGCAGATGGACCGGCTGGTCTTCCTCGTGATTGGTGTTTGAGAGGAACACCGAAGACAACTTGTCGAACGAGACCGTACCATCGGGCCTTGGGTAGGCGATCGGCTTGTGCTTCGCGGCAGGCTCCAGCGAGGCTGAGTCCGGCGTGCCATGCTTCAGCGTGCCGAACAGCGAAAAACCGAACGTGTTGGTCCACATGTCGAGGCCGGCAAAGGCAAAGCCCAGTGTGGTGCCGAGCTTCGACCAGAACGGCTTGACGTTGCGCACCTTTTTCAGATCGCTGCCGATCTCGGAGGCGCGCCACCCATTGTCGTAGCCGGCGATCTCGTCGCCGACGCGGCCCTCTCCGAGCGCCACGGCGACATGCTCGGCCGCCATCATCCCGGACAGGATCGCGTTGTGCGATCCCTTGATGCGCGGCAGGTTGATGAAACCGGCGGCGCAGCCGATCAGCGCGCCGCCGGGAAAGGTGAGTTTTGGCACGGACTGCCAACCGCCTTCCGTGATCGCACGCGCGCCGTAGGAAATGCGCTTGCCCCCTTCGAAGGTCGGGCGGACCAGCGGATGCTGCTTGAAGCGCTGAAATTCCTCGAACGGTGCAAGGTACGGATTGCGGTAGTTCAGGTGGACGACGAAGCCGACAACCACTTGCCCGTCCTCGAGGTGATAAAGAAACGAGCCGCCGCCGGTGCGGTCGCCGAGCGGCCAGCCGAACGAATGCTGCACCAATCCGGGCTTGTGTTTCTCGGGTGCGACTTTCCATAGCTCCTTTAGCCCGATGCCGAATTTCTGGGGCTCGCGATCCTTCGCGAGCTCGAACTTCGCGATCAGTTGCTTCGAGAGCGAGCCGCGCGCACCTTCGGCGAACAGCGTGTATTTGGCGCGCAGCTCCATGCCGCGCGTGAACGAGTCCTTATGCTCGCCCTTCTTGCCGACCCCCATGTCGCCGGTCGCGACGCCAACCACTTCGCCCTTCTCGCCATAGAGCACTTCGGCGGCGGCGAACCCTGGATAGATCTCGACGCCGAGGCCTTCCGCCTTGGTGGCGAGCCAGCGACACACATTGCCGAGCGACACGATGAAATTGCCGTGGTTCGACATCAGCGGGGGCAGCAGGAAATTCGGAATACGAACGCCTCCGGACGGTCCGAGCCAGTAGAAACGGTCATCGGTCACCGGCGTCTTGATCGGCGTATCTTCGGTGCGCCATTCCGGCAGCAGCCGGTCGAGGCCGACCGGATCGATCACCGCGCCCGAGAGGATATGCGCGCCGACCTCGGAGCCTTTCTCGACAACGACGACACCAAGTTCGGGATTGAGCTGCTTGAGCCGGATCGCGGCAGAAAGCCCAGCCGGCCCGGCGCCGACGACCACGACGTCGAACTCCATCGCCTCACGGGCAGGCAGGTCGGTCTCGGTCATGGATTCCTCTAGGGACACGCATCAAGTTGCGTACCCTGCAGGTTTTCCACGATTTAGAGCGGCTGACAATCGCACGCCGATGCGGAACCGCGTCAGTTCGTCGGGCCCGGACTGGGCGTGAAAACCTGGTCGCCGTTGATCCGGTAATCGGCGATCGCGCTTTTACCTTGTTCGGACGTCAGCCAGTCCATGAAGGCATTCGCCGCCGCCACATTGACGTGCGGATGCCGGGCGGGATTCACCAGGATGACTTCGTAGGCGTTGAGCAGCTTCGGATCGCCGTCGAGCAGGATTTCGCTGCGCGCGCGATCCGCGGCCTTGATCCAGGTGGCACGGTCGCTCAGCGCATAGGCCCCGAGCCGCGCCGCCATCTGCACTGTGAGCCCCATGCCGAGGCCCGTCTCGTGGTACCAATTGCCGCTGCGCGCCTTCGGATTGACGCCCGCCGCCTGCCACAGATGCTGCTCGGCGACATGCGTGCCAGAATTATCGCCGCGCGACACAAACGGCGCGCGAACCCGCGCAATTTCTCGCAACGCCGAAGCCGCATCGCTCATGCTGCGGATGCCTGCGGGATCCGATGCGGGCCCGACGATGACGAAGCGGTTGAACATGAAACGATGGCGGCGCGTGCCTTCGCCTGCCGCAACGAAGCGATCAAGCGCCTCGGGGTCGTTGACGATCACCGCGTCAATGGTGCCGTGCTCCGCGGTCATCAGCGCGACCGCGGATGCGCGCGAGACGACGCGGATGGCGGTACCGCTCGCGGCCTGGAAACGTGGAATGAGGTACTCGAACAGACCGGAATCCTCGATCGACGTGGTTGCGGCGATCACCAGCGAACCGTCCTGCGCCTGGGCGCGAACGGCTGGCGTCAGGGCCAGCGCCGTCACGGCAAGGATTGGGATCAGCTTTCCCACCGGAATGCACCTCAGGATGAAACGTGGCTCCAATCCTACAGGATCAGCCTTCAAAACCGTTAACTTCGGTTGTGATCATTCGTCAGATCATGCGAATAGCCGCGGGCTGCGCTAACATCGTTGACCTGATGGGAACCCGTCTCATGACACCCGATCGCGCTGCAGCGGCGCGCGAACTGCTCGATTTCTACCTTGCGGCGGGCGTCGACACGGCCGTCGGGGAAGTACCGGCCGACCGGCTCGGCGCGCGGACGGATGCCGTCGACGCAGTTTCCGAATTTGCGCCTCCGCCGGTTGCGCCTGTCGCATCGCCGCACGGAAAGATTGCGCCGCGCGGCATACCCACGCTCGCACCGACGCCTGCAGCGCCCGCTACCGTCTCCCCGGACATCGCCGTCATGGCGGCGCGCGAGACCGCGCGCAGCGCCGCGAGCCTCGACGAATTGCGCGGGATGCTGGCAAAGTTCGAAGGGTGCGCACTGCGCACGACCGCCAAGCAACTCGTGTTCGCCGACGGCAACCCGGAAGGGCGCGTCATGTTCGTCGGCGAAGCGCCCGGACGAGAGGAGGACCTCGAAGGGCTCCCGTTCATCGGTCGATCCGGAAAGCTGCTCGACCTGATGATGGCGGCGATCGGGCTCGACCGCGCCGGCGCCTATATCGCAAACATCATCCCGTGGCGCCCCCCCGGCAACCGCACGCCGACACCGCAGGAGAGCCAGATCTGCCTGCCGTTCATCCAGCGTCAGATCGAACTCGCCAACCCGGACATTCTGGTTTGCCTCGGGGGACCGGCGTCACAGACGCTGCTCGGCGTCAAGGAAGGCATCAAGCGCGCCCGTGGTCGCTGGTTCAACTTCAATACCGGCACGCGTGAGATCAAGGCTATCGCGACGTTTCACCCGGCCTACCTCCTGCGCTCTCCCCTGGAGAAGCGATTTGCCTGGCGGGATTTTCTCGCGATCAGAAAGGCACTCGACGCGAGCTAGACACTGAGGAGCGGCAGGATATTTTTTGCAGCCGCGCCAGATCGGGGAGCCACCATGGATGCTGTTCTCCTCGCCCGTCTCCAGTTCGGCTTCACGATCTCGTTTCACATCATTTTCCCGAGCTTCACCATCGGGCTGGCCGCCTATATCGCGACGCTGCTCGTGATGTGGGTGCGCACCGGGCGCGAGCGCTATCAGCTGCTCGCACGCTTCTGGACCAAGATCTTCGCCGTGTCGTTCGGCATGGGCGTCGTGTCGGGTATCGTGCTGTCATATCAGTTCGGCACCAACTGGAGCCGCTTCTCGGTCGTCGTCGGAAATGTGATCGGACCGGCGATCGGCTACGAGGTGCTGACCGCGTTCTTTCTCGAAGCAACGTTCCTCGGCGTGCTGCTGTTCGGCTGGAATCGCGTGCCGCCATGGTTCTCGGCGCTTTCGGCCGCGATCGTGGCGTTCGGCACGGCCGTCTCGGCGTTCTGGATTCTCTCGGCCAATAGCTGGATGCAGACGCCGGCCGGCTACGAAATGCGCGATGGCATCGCCTATCCACTCGACTGGCTCGCGATCATCTTCAATCCGAGCTTCCCTTACCGCTTCTTCCACATGCTGACCGCCGCGTATCTGACAACTGCCTTTGTCGTGCTCGCGGTCGGTGCGCGTTATCTCGTGGCAGGGCGGCACGAGGAAGACGCGCGCACGATGGTCCGCATGGCGATCGGCATGATCGCGGTGCTGGCGCCGCTTCAGCTTTTCCTCGGTGACCAGCATGGGCTGAACACGCTGAAGCATCAGCCGATGAAAATCGCCGCCATCGAGGCGCACTGGGACGGCTCGAAGCCGGGCGACTTCGAGATCTTCGCCTGGCCAGACGAGAAGGCCGAGATCAATCGCTTTGCGATTTCGATCCCGCGCGGCTCCTCGCTGATCCTCACCCACGAATGGAACGGCCTATTCCCCGGCTTGAAAGACGTGCCGCGCGATCAGCGCCCGCCAGTGCTGCCGCCATTCTTCGCCTTCCGCATCATGGTCGGCATCGGTTTCCTGATGATTGCCATCGGGCTCTATGGCGCATTCCTGTGGTGGCGCGGCAGGCTCACGACAACACGCTGGTATCTGCAAATCGTGCAATACGGCTGGTGGCTCGGCTTTGTCGCGGTGCTCGCCGGCTGGATCACCACCGAAACCGGGCGCCAACCCTGGATCGCCACCGGCATCCTGCGCACAGCCGACGCGATCTCGCCGGTCTCGGCCGGGAGCGTGCTCACGACGCTCGTGCTGTTTGTCGTCGTGTACGGCATCGTGTTTGCGATGGGCATCTACTACATCAACCGGCTGATCGCGCGTGGCCCGCAGGGCAAGGCTGTCGAAGCACCCAGCCAGATTGGCAGCCCGCTCTCCTCCGCCGAAGGCGCGGCGCGCGAAGCAACGGGAGGATGACCATGGAATGGTACCTCCCGGTGATCTGGGCGGGCCTGATTGGCACCGCGGTCGCGCTCTACGTGATCCTCGACGGGTTCGACCTTGGCATCGGCATCCTGTTTCCCTTCGCAAAGGAGGACAAGGAACAGGACCAGATGATCAATTCGATCGCACCATTCTGGGACGGCAATGAGACATGGCTGGTGCTCGGCGGAGGCGGATTATGGGTCGCATTCCCGCGCGCCTACGCGATCGTCATGCCGGCGCTCTATCTGCCGGTGATCGTGATGCTGCTCGGACTGATATTCCGCGGCGTTGCGTTTGAATTCCGCACCGTTGCGGTGACCAGCAAGAAATACTGGACGCTTCGCTTTCTCCGGCGGCTCGACGATTGCGGCGTTCTGTCAGGGCCTGATCCTTGGCGGGCTCGTCCAGGGCATCACCGTCAAGGACGGCGCGTTTGCCGGCGGGACGTTCGATTTCGCGACGCCGTTCGCGCTGCTTTGCGGGCTCGGCGTGGTGACCGGCTACGCGCTGCTCGGCGCCTGCTGGCTCATCATGAAGACCGAAGGCCCAGTGGCGAAGCGTGCACGCGCGCATGCGAAGCTCCTACTGCTTGGCGTGCTCGCGTTCATGGCGATCATCAGCCTCTGGACGCCGCTGCAATTCCCGCGCATCGCGGAACGCTGGTTCTCGCTGCCGAACATCCTGTTTCTGTGGCCGGTGCCGGCGATTACCGCGCTGACTGCTTACCTCGCGTGGCGCTGGATTGAGGCCGGCCTCGACGTATCGCCATTCATCGCCGCCATCGCGCTATTCATGCTCGGCTACGTGGGGCTTGCGATTTCAGTCGCGCCCTATCTGGTGCCGTATTCGGTGACGTTCTGGGATGCCGCGGCCGCGCCGGCAAGTCAGATCTTCATGCTGCTCGGCACGCTGCCGCTGCTACCGATCATCCTCGGCTATACGGGCTTCGTCTATTACCTGTTCCGCGGCAAGCTACGCGAAGGCGAAGGCTATCACTGACCCGTGGATCGTCGCGGGCGGATCATTGCCCAGCCGATGCGCAGCAGCGGCAGCCGGCCCTGCATCGAGCGCGGAAAAGACTGCGGCACCTCGGCGACCATGTCGGGGAATCGCTGCTTGAGGGCTGGCGGCGGCGTGCCGGCCTGATCGGTCGCGGTCCACACAAGGATCGCGCCCCTCTGGCGGATATCCTGATCTGAAATCCAGGGTGACAACATCGACGAACCGTCGATGGCGAGGCTCGGCCGGTCCGGCGACGCCAACGCGACCAGCCCCGCACTGCGCACGTCTCCAGCGACGATTGCGAGCGGCCGGCCGGTGCGACGGCGGAACGTCTCGGTGAAGAACTGGCCCATCGCACTCGCCGGCTTGCTCACTTCCAGATCGACCGCGGCGGTCCACGGCAGCGTAACGGTCGCGGCGACGATTACGGCCGGCGGCACCACGAGCAGCCCGAACCAGACCAGCGCGCTGATGCGCTGGCGATAAAGCCGGATCGTGTCGCCCGCCGCGACAATCACCGCGAGGCCGGAGAGCACGACGATCGGGCCGGCGCCGCCGACCGGCGCCGAACGATCGAGCAGGACCGCAAGAAGCGTTGCGACAAACGCAGGCGCGAGCGCGAAGTAATAGACGAACGTGCGCGCGAATGGGTCGGGAGGCACGCGTTCGACCGCGGGGGCTGCAACGCGCGGCCCGGCGAGCATGCCGCCGGCGACCATCGCGAGGACCGCGAGACCGGCGTGACTAAACAACAGCAGCAGCAGCAGATTGCCCCATGCGAGCAGCCGCTTCTCGGCGCCGAACAGGCCGGGCAACGCCCGCAACGCGGTCAACGGGTTGTAGCCGGCGCTCTCCAGCCAGAAGAGATGCGGGAAGAACACGATCACCACGATGGACAATGCCGCCCACGGACTGGGTGTGCCGAGCCGCGCGCGTCCCTGCGCGGTAGCGGCCACGAACAGGATCAGCAGACCGAGCAGGATCAGCCCCGCATACGTGGTGAGCAGCAGCAGCCCAAGTGCGATGCCTGTGGCGAGCCAGTCGCGGCGACGGTTCTCGGCGAGGGCGCGATAGCAGAACAGCAGCGAGAGCGCGGTGAGCGGCAGCGCCAGCACGCCTGGTCCGAACTCCAGCGTCGGCACCGTGAACGCGCTGACGCCCGCCATCAGCAGGATCGCCATCGCGGCGTGCGCAGCGCCAAGGATGCGGCGGCCGAGCGTGAATACCGTCCAGAAGGTGACCACGACGCACACTTGCGAGAGCAGATAGACGCCGAGGACCCCGCCGAGCGTGAAGGCAATCTCGGCAATCCAATAGGCGAGTGGCGGTCCGAACGACGAGCCCGCGACCCATTCGTGGCCGACTGCGAGGACCAGCGGCACCTCTCCCGGCGGCGCCGCATAGAACAGCGAGGGCACCAGGGTCCACAGCGCGCCCTGCGCCAGTGCCGCGACCCAGAACATCAGCGCGGGACGCGCCCGCAGCGCCTCGAGAATGAGCGAGACGCGAAACATCGGCACGCGGTCGGCCGCGACTGAGTAGAGGGCGGTCATGAAAGATGTTTAGAGGGCTAGTTGCGCCGTTTCGTCAACTTCCGCGGCCGTCTCGGGGAGGCCGAGCAGCGCGGCGACTGGGGCGAACCCGCGGCGATGGTGCACGCAGGGGCCGAGCCGGTCGAGCGCGGCGAAATGCTCCGGCACGGAATAACCCATGTGGCGCTCGAAGCCGTAACCCGGATGCGCCGCGCCGACGCAGCCCATCAGCCGGTCGCGCGTGACCTTGGCGACGATGGACGCCGCTGCGATCGACAGCACCAGTGCGTCCCCGCTCACCACCGCGCGGCACTCGCAATCGACGTCGATGCGGTCGATGCCGTCGACGAAGACGAGCTTCGGCGTCACCGTGAGCGCTTTGACGGCACGCGCCAGCGCCCAGAGCGACGCACCGCGGATGTTAAGCGCCTCGATGCGAGCGGGTGGCGCGATCGCCACCGCGACCTCGGCACTCGCACAGATTTTTTCATACAGCGCCGCACGCATATCGGCGTTCAGCTTTTTGGAATCGTTGAGCCCGCGCGGGATGCGCTTCGGATCGAGGATGACGGCGGCGGCCACCACCGGTCCGGCAAGCGGCCCCCTGCCCGCCTCGTCGCAGCCCGCGACAGGGAAAATCCCCTGCTTCATCGCATAACGCTCGCGATTGAAGGTCGGGCGGACGATCTCGTCTCCCAACGGAAGGCGTGCTGCGGCGGCGCAACTCATGGCAGCGATCCTTGCGCGGATCGGCCGCCGAGATTCAATTCAGTCGTGACGTGTTCAAGGCGTGGCTGTGAAACGCGGGGACAGGAACCGCCTTCCGCGGTTGAAAACCGCAATTGCCCCGCAATCGCGTCACCTGATCTTGAAGAAATACTCGTCTTCGCCGGGCAGCGAACCGTAAACGAAGGGGCGCTGACCGTTGGACGTTGCTTTCAGCACATCGCCGGTGACGAGGCGGAACACGCGGTTGATCTCGATCCCCGGCTCCTGCATCCGTCGGATCAGGGATTCGGTGAACGGGCTGTGGTCGCCGCTTCCGTCCAGAGCCGTTTCACCGTCCTTCGCGGCGAACACCACAAGGGTCGCGCCCACGGGTTCGACCGCCGCAAGCCCGCGGGTCACGCCGCGAGTCGAAATACTGCGGCGCATCTTCTGCGCGAACGGATTGTCCCGGCACGCATCGAGCATCACCAGTCTGAGCTTGCGAGCACCATTGACGGCGTCGAGAACGCGGCTCATCGAAACCGCTTCATCCTGAATATCCCGGTCGTCATGCAACTTCGCGTCCGTCGGCACCAGGTAATTGGTGCCGCCGACCTCCATGCCATGCCCGGCGTAATAGACCACGGCCCAGTCCGCCGTGTCGGCCTCGCGCTGAAACTCGCGCAAGGCGCCAATCAGCGTGTCGCGCGTCGCATCGGAAACCATCCGCACGCTGGCAAAGCCATCGGCTTTGAATGCGGCAGCGACAGATTTCGCATCGCTCGATGTATTGCGCAGCGGCGTGACCGCCTGATAGGCCGCATTGCCAATCACGAGCGCGACGCGGCGCTCCTTTCCGATCGCCTGCATGGAGGGAGCCGCTGCCGGCGAAACCGGCGGCGCCGTCGCGACAGGCGGGGCCGCTGTGGTCGCGGGCTCGGCCGGCTGTGATGTCGACGTGCGCGTGCTTGTGTCGTCTGCCGTCGCCAAATTCTTGCCACCAAGCCTGGCAAGCGCGTTCTGGGCGGAAGCATCGCCTCCGTCGGCGGCGAGTTTGTAAAGTCGTGAGGCTTCGCGCGGATCCTTGGAGAGGCCTCCTCGGCCGTTCTCGTAAGCGGATGCGAGATTTGCCGTCGCTCTTGCGTGGCCGCGATCGGACGCCAGCTTGAAAAGCCGAACGGCTTCACGCTCATCCTTGGCAATTCCGCCGCGCCCATTGAGATAAAACGCTCCGAGATTGTTTTGCGCGCTCGCATTGCCCTGGTCGGCAGCGAGCCGATAAAGCCGCGCGGCTTCGCGATCATCTGCCGGCAACCCACCGCGGCCGTTCTGATAGAAGACGCCAAGGTTGTTCTGCCCCTGTGCGTTCCCCTGATCCGCCGCAAGCTTGTTGAGACGCGCGGCTTCGCGCTCGTCCTTGTTGATTCCGCCGAGGCCGTTCTCGGTGAGCCAAGCCAGACTGGCTTGCGACGGCGCATATCCCTGCCCCGCCGCAAGCTTGAACAGCCTTGCCGCCTCGTTCTGATCCTTGGGAAGGCCTCCTCGCCCGTTCTCGTAGAAGCGACCGAGATTGTTCTGTGCGCGCGAATATCCCTGGTCCGCGGCCAGCGTGTAGTACCGCGCGGCTTCGCGCTCATCCTTCGGTATTCCGCCGCGACCGTATTCATAGAAGATGCCGAGGCCGTTCTGCCCCGATGCATTGCCCTGATCGGCAGCCAGCTTGTAAAAGCGCGCGGCTTCGGTGTCGTCCTTCGCAAGCCCGCCACGGCCCGTTTCGTAAAGGTAGCCGAGATTGACGCGCGCGAACGCGTTGCCTTGATCGGCCGCAAGCTTGTAAAGCCGCGCGGCCTCGCGATCATCCTTCATTACGCCGCCACGGCCGTTCAGCGTGAACAGACCCAGATTGTTTTGAGAAGCGGCGTTGCCCTGATCGGAGGCAAGCCGATAGAGCCGCGCCGCCTCACGGTCGTCCTTCGTCAGCCCGCCGCGACCCATTTCGTAGAAATAGCCAAGCGTCGTCTGCGCTGGCGCATAACCTTGATCCGCTGCAAGCCGGTAGAGCCGCGCCGCCTCGCGGTCATCCTTCGTCAGGCCGCCACGGCCGTTCTGATAGAATCCGGCAAGCATATTCCGCGCGATCGCGACGCCTGAATCGGCCGCCTTCTTCAAGAGCTCCGCAGCCCGCGCATCGTCCTTCGGGACGCCGCGACCGGTTGCATAAAGCGAGGCGAGATTATTGGTCGCGAATGCGTTTCCGAGCTGATCCGCCTTTTCGTACTGCGCTCGTGCAGCGTCGAAAGATTTCGCGGCGCCATAGGCGCGGCCCAGCTCGAAGACGATGCGGGAATTGTGAGGCGCCGCATTGGCGGCGGCTTCGCAGGCCGGCACCGCGACCGCCGGGTCGATCCGTTCCGGCGCTATGCCGGCGATCCCCGGCGGCAAAGTCTTGTCGAATGGCGATCCGGCAGCGCGATCGCACTCCGCGAGCGTGTCCGCGACGCTTTTCTGCGCCCACGCCTGAGGCCCAGACGCGAGCACGAGCACGGTGAATGCAGTGAGTGTTGTCAGCCGCATCGCCAGCTTCTCCGGTTCGAGACCACCAATTTAGCAGAAATTGGCGGGTTTGGAGACCATGCCACGCCCTAGTGAAAGACCCTGCCGGAATTGATCGCGACCGTCTGACCGGTCATCGTCTCGGTGCGGCACATCGTGACAACCTGATCGGCGCAGTCGTCCTTGTCGGCGGCGCGCTTGAGCAGCGAGCCGCTGGCCGAGCGCTCGATCTGCGCATTCGAGAGGTTCGCAGTGGCGCGCGTTCCTTCAAGCAGGCCGGGCGCAACGCAATTCACCAGCACCTCGGGTGCGAGCGCGACGGACATGCAGCGCGTGAGGTGAATGAGGCCGGCCTTGGACACCGCGTAGGCGATGGACGAACCGCCGGGGATAAGTCCCGCGATCGACGCGATATTCACGATCCGGCCGCGCCCCTGCTTCTTCATCACCGGCGCGATCGCCTTGATGACGTGCATCGGGCCGGTGAGGTTGACGTCGATGATCTTGGACCATTCCTCGGTGGTCAGACCGTCGAGATCGCTGAACGGGATCGATTTGTTGTAGGCGGCATCGTTGATCAGGATGTCAATGCGGCCGAAGCGCGCCACGACCGCGTCGACCATGCGCGCGATATCGGCAGGCTGAGTCACGTTGCACTGGAAGGCGGCGGCATCGACGCCATGACGCTGCAGCTCGCCCGCGACCGTGCCGGCTTCGGCTTCGCTCTGCGCGTAGACCACCGCGATGTTCGCGCCCGCGGCCGCGAGCGCGTGGCAGATGCGCTGGCCGAGCCCGCCATTGCCGCCGGTGACGACGGCGACCGCATTCTTCAGATCCATGACGATTTCCCCGATTGGCGGCAGTGCCGGCGCCGAGACCCGGGACTTGTAGAGGCCAATCCGGCTGCGCTCAATCGGGCAGCGTTACACGTCCATCGGGAAGGAATTCAAAGTTTGGGGCGCGCACCGCTTCCCAGGCGTTGCCGTCGGGATCGGCGAAATAACCCGAATAACCTCCGAACGACGTTTGCTGCGCCGGCTTGAGCAAAGCCGCGCCGGCGGCAAGCGCCTTCGACATCAGCGCATCCACCTCCGCATCGGTCGCGCACAATTGCGCGAGCGTGACGCCGCGGAACGCCTGGGGGCGCGGCTGGGCGGGAAGCTGCGCATCCTCGGCCAGCATGTCCCAGCGAAATAACGAGAGGATCACGCCGCCCGCGTCGAAGAACGCGATCTCATCGCCCGTTGCCTTGAAGCGCCGCTCGAATCCGAGATCGGAATAGAAGCGAACGGCTCGTGCAAAATCGCTCACGCCCAGGGTCACGGCATTCAGGCGAGGCGTTTTCATTTTGGCCCTTAGAGTAACGAAAGCTGTTGCGGGCGTTTTCGTGTCGGTGCGAACTCTGCGGTCGAGAGCTTCAGCTTGCGCCGGTTGAGGCCGACCCGCTCGCAGGCCGCCTCAAAGCGGCGGCCGATCATCCATGCGATAGGCCCGGAGCCGGTCATGCGCTCGCCCCACTTGGAATCGTAATCCTTGCCGCCGCGCATGTCGCGGATCAGCTTGAACACGTGGCGGGCGCGATCCGGAAAGTGCTCCTTTACCCATTCGTCGAACAGGTCGCGCACCTCCAGCGGCAGCCGCAGCAGCACGTAGCCGGCCTCCTTTGCGCCGGCCGCGGCGGCCGCATCGAGGATACGCTCGATTTCCATGTCGTTGATGGCCGGGATGACCGGCGCGACCATGACGGAAGTTGGAATGCCGGCCTCGGAAAGCTGCCGGATCGCGTCGAGCCTCCTGGCCGGGGTCGCGGCGCGCGGCTCCATCACGCGGGCGAGCTTCGGGTCGAGGCTCGTCACCGAAAGTGCGACCTTGACCAGATTGCGCCGCGCCATCCGTGAGAGAATATCGATGTCGCGCGTGACCAGGGCGGACTTCGTGACGATGCCGACCGGATGATTGGCGCGGTCGAGCACCTCGAGAATACCGCGCATCACCTCGTAGCGCCGTTCGATCGGCTGATACGGATCCGTGTTGGTGCCGATTGCGATGACGCGCGGCGAATAGCGCGGCGCGGCCAGCTCCTTTTCCAGCAGCTCCGGCGCGTCCGGCTTCACGAACAGCTTGGATTCAAAATCGAGCCCCGCCGAGAGCCCCATGTTGGCGTGCGTGGGCCGCGCAAAGCAGTACACGCAGCCGTGCTCGCAGCCGCGATAGGGGTTGATCGAGCGGTCAAAACCGATGTCGGGGGAATCGTTGCGCGTGATGATCTTGCGCGCGGTCTCGACCGTCACGGTCGTCTCGAACGCGGGCAGTTCCTCGATCGATTGCCAGCCATCGTCGAAGGCGATGCGGGCAGTTGGTTCGTATCGGCCGGAGGCGTTGGACAGCGTTCCCCGGCCGCGCCGCCGTTCACGGTCGACGGCGGTGCCGAGAAATTCGCCCGCCGGTCCCATGGAGGGCGCTGGCACCGGCGGGCGTCTCAATGCTGTTGATTGAGCCATGGCAGGCATATAGCCAAAGCATCCGAACAAAACAAGAACGATGGAGTCACATTTTGTGACGTGCTCCGGACACAACATGCTGATTTCTCGGGTCTTCCTCCTGCTAGCAATTGCGTTGGCGTTGCGGCACGATGAATGGGGATCGGGGCGGGCTATCGGATGTTCAGCGTCATCATCGCAACACGCGATTCGGAGCGCGCGCTGGTCGCTACGCTCGCCGCGCTGGTCGCCGGCGCAACCGCCGGCATCGTCCGCGAGGTGATCGTCGCGGACGGTGGCTCGCGCGACGAGACCGAGCAGGTTGCCGACATCGCAGGTTGCCAGTTTATCGCGTCCGTGGAGCCACTTGGCGCCCGGCTCAAGGCCGCGGCTGCGACAGGACGCGGCGACTGGCTGATGTTCCTTCAGCCCGGGGCGGTGCCGCGCCACGGCTGGATCGAGGACATCATGGCGTTTACCGACCGTGCCCCGACACCCGCCGCCGTCTTTGCGGACGACCGGCGCGGAACGGTCGCGGGGCTGCGCGCCGCGCTTCCGCCTGCTGCCACGCCCCCGACAGGGCCTGGTGCTGCGCAAGTCTTTCTACCAAGAACTCGGCGGGTATCGCGCCGACGCGGGCGATCCGGAACGCGACCTCTTGCGGCGTATCGGGCGCAGGCGGCTCGCGACGCTGCGCAGCACGATCGCCCGCGCTGATAATTGACTCAGTCAAGCAATCGGTTGACACTATTCGCCGGCCCGTCGCGGACCGGCAGGTGAGCCCATGACCACGCCCGATCTCGAACAGCGCGTCGCCGCCGTGCGGCGCTTCTCGCGCTTCTACACCCGCCAGCTCGGGCTCTTGCGCGAAAGCCTGGTGGAGACCCGATTTTCGCTGACCGAGTTGCGCGTGCTCTACGAGCTTGCGCATCGGGAGACCGTCACGGCGAGCGAACTCGCCGCCGACCTCGGCCTCGACCACGGCTATCTCAGCCGCATCCTGCGCCGCTTCGGCGACGACGGCCTTTTGAAAAAGACGCGCGCGCCAAACGACGCGCGCCAGAGCTTCATCTCGATCACCGCGAAGGGCCGCAAGGCGTTCGCGCCGCTGAACAAAGGCTCGCACGATCAGGTCGCCGCGATGCTGGAGAAACTTTCGCCGGCGGACCAGCAACGCGTGGTCGGAGCGATGGCGGCGGTGGAAACGTTGCTCGAGGGGCCGCACTCCGCAAGCCCGATCATCCTGCGTCCGCATCAGCCGGGCGACATGGGCTGGGTCACCTCGGCGCATGGGGCGATCTACGCGCAGGAATACGGCTGGGACATCACCTTCGAGGCGCTGGTCGCGAAAGTCACGGCCGAATTCATCGAGAACTTCGATCCGAAGCGCGAGCGCTGCTGGATCGCCGAGCTCGACGGCGAACGCGTCGGCTCGGTGTTTATCGTGAAGAAGACCAACGAGATCGCCAAGCTTCGCCTGCTGATCCTTGATCCGAAGGCGCGCGGGCGCGGCCTCGGGCGGCGACTGGTGCAGGAATGTCTGCGCTTCGCAAAATCCGCAGGTTATTCGTCCATGACCTTGTGGACGCAGAGCATTTTGACCGCGGCGCGCGCCATCTATGCGGCCGAGGGATTCAAGCTCGTTGCCGAAGAACCAAACCACAGTTTCGGTGTCGATCTCATCAGCGAAACCTGGGAACGCGAGCTTTGAACCGCGCAACGCTTGGCGTTCTCGCGGCCGCCGCGACTGGCGTGCAGGTCGGCGCCGCGATCACGGCGACGCGCTACGTGGCGGCCGACATCTCACCTGCCTCGCTCGCATTTTTGCGTTATGCCATTGGGGTCGCGTGTCTTTTGCCAGCGGTCGCGCTCGTCCCGCGCGTGCGTTTCGCGCGTGCCGACCTTGTGCCGATCGCCGCACTCGGCATCGGCCAGTTCGGCATCCTGATCGCGCTGTTGAATTACGGCCTGAAGACCGTACCGGCCGGACGCGGCGCGCTCATCTTCGCGAGTTTTCCGCTCCTCACGCTCGTAGTCGCGGCATTGCTCGGCCACGAGCGTGTCACGACACGAAAGATCACCGGCATCCTCGCCACGATCTGCGGCGTTGCTCTGGCGCTCGGCGACACGGTGCTCGGGGCGGGCTCGCTGCGCCGGCGAACTCACGATTTTGGCGAGCGCCGCAACCGGCGCGATCTGCTCGGTGCTCTATCGCCCCTATCTGCGGCGCTACCCCACGCTGCCGGTCAGCGCCTTCGCGATGGCGGCGGCCGCTGCCGCACTGTTCATCCCGGCGGCGCTTGGCGATCTTTTCACCGCGCCCCCTCGCCTCTCGACAGGCGCATGGGCGGCGATCGTGTTTATCGGGCTCTCGTCGGGCAGCTTCTATGTCGTTTGGCTATGGGCACTGAAGACGATTCCCGCGACGCGCGTCACCGTGTTTCTCTCGCTTTCGCCGATCACCGCCTCGGTGCTCGGCGTTACGTTGCTCGGTGAGCCGGTGACCGGCGCGATGATCGGCGGCGTCGCCTGCGTGGCGGCGGGTCTGTGGATCGCCAGCAGGGAGCGCGCCTCCGCGTGAGCTATGGCCAAAGCGGAGACGACGGGTGGAACTTTTTCACGACAGACCTGTTAGAATTGTGTTTTGCGCAAAGACGGGGGCGCGAGACCGCCGCGTGATGAAGTCGCCTTCGCAGGGACCGGTTCGCCGGCCATGAACATCCTTGATCCGCAAGGCCCCATCGGCGCGGCGGAAAGGACGATCCTCATCGATTCCGTCGCCATCATGCTGGCAATCGTATTGCCGACGATCGTTGCGATCTTTGCGTTCGCATTCTGGTTCCGCGCGTCGAACAAGAGCGCGACCTACCGGCCGGAGTGGGCTTACTCGGGCCGCATCGAATTGGTCGTGTGGTCGATCCCGGCGCTGACCGTCATGCTGCTCGGCGGCGTGACCTGGCTCGGCGCGCACCAGCTCGATCCCGCAAAGCCGATCGAAGCATCCCGACAACTCAGGATTCAGGTCGTTTCGCTCGATTGGAAATGGCTCTTCATCTATCCCGACCAGAAGCTCGCCGCCGTCAACACGCTCACCGTGCCGGCCGGTGCCGCGCTCACATTCGATCTGACCTCCGCGAGCGTGATGAATGCGTTCTTCGTCCCGCAACTCGGCAGCATGATCTACACGATGAACGGCATGCGCAGCCGACTGAATCTGCGCGCCGACACGGCCGGCACCTATCAAGGTCTCTCGGCGCACTTCAGCGGCGACGGGTTTCCCACCATGCGGTTTGACGTCAACGTCGTTGACGATGTGGCATTTTCCGATTGGACCCGCTCCGCCGCCGCCTCTAGCACAACCCTGAACGCCGGGACCTATGCGGACCTCGCGCGGCAGTCAGCCAACCACCCAAAGGCGATCTATCGCCTCGACGATCCGAATCTGTTCGACGAGATTGTTACTCAGCACCTGCCGCCCGGACCCGGCCCCGCGCCGAACCCGCGGCCCTCCTCGCAATCGGCGACTCCAGCGATCATCGGAGTTGCCGATGTTCGGTAAGCTCACCTGGTCGGCAATTCCGATCGACCAGCCGATCGCGATGGTGGCGTCCGGAGTCGTCGCGTTCGCGATCACCGCGATCATCATATGGGTCGTGGTGAAAGGGCACCTGCCCTATCTCTGGCAAGAGTGGATCACGAGCGTCGACCATAAGCGTATCGGCGTGATGTACACGCTGCTCGCGATGGTGATGCTGCTGCGCGGCTTCACCGACGCCATCATGATGCGGGCGCAGCAATCGCTCGCGTTTCAGTCCGACGGCTTCCTGCCGCCCGAACATTACAATCAGGTGTTCTCCGCGCACGGCACGATCATGATCTTCTTCGTCGCGATGCCGTTCATGATCGGGCTGATGAACTTCGCCGTTCCGCTGCAGCTCGGCGTACGCGACGTCGCATTTCCGACGCTCAATTCGGTCGGCTTCTGGCTGACCGCGACCGGCGCGCTGCTGGTCAACATCTCGCTGATGATCGGCGAGTTCGCCCGTACCGGCTGGCTGCCCTATCCGCCGCTCTCGGAGCTGACCTATTCGCCCGGCGTTGGCGTCGATTATTATCTATGGGCTCTGCAGATCTCGGGCGTCGGCACGCTCGTTGCCGGCATCAACCTCGTCACGACAGTGCTGAAAATGCGCACTGACGGCATGGGGTATCTGCGCATGCCGATGTTCTGCTGGACGACGCTCGCGACCAATCTGCTGATCGTCGCGGCATTCCCCATTCTTACCGCCACGCTCGCGATGCTGCTGCTCGACCGCTACCTCGGCTTTCACTTCTTCACCAACGAGGCCGGCGGCAACGTCATGATGTTCATGAACCTGATCTGGGCGTGGGGGCACCCGGAGGTCTACATCCTGGTGTTGCCGGCGTTCGGCATCTTCTCCGAGGTGATCGCGACATTCTCCGGCAAGCCGTTGTTCGGCTATCGTTCGATGGTCGCCGCCACGATGGCGATCTGCATCCTCTCCTTCATGGTCTGGCTGCATCACTTCTTCACCATGGGCGCGGGCGCGGACGTGAACGCGATTTTCGGCATCGCCACGATGATCATCGCAGTCCCGACCGGCGTGAAGGTCTTCAACTGGCTGTTCACGATGTATGGGGGACGCATCCGCTTCACGACTCCGCTGCTGTGGGCAATCGGCTTCATGGTGACATTCATCATCGGCGGCATGACCGGCGTGCTGCTCGCGGTGCCGCCTGCCGATTTCGTGCTGCACAACAGCCTGTTTCTGGTCGCTCACTTCCACAACGTCATCATCGGCGGCGTGCTGTTCGGCGCATTCGCCGGCTACACGTACTGGTTTCCCAAGGCTTTCGGTTTTCGCCTGCACGAAGGCCTGGGGAAGGCTGCGTTCTGGTTCTGGATCGTGGGGTTCTACGTCGCGTTCATGCCGCTCTACGTCCTCGGGCTCCTGGGCATGACGCGGCGGATGCAGCACTACGACGTGCCCGAATGGCGGCCATGGCTGATGGTCGCGGCGTGCGGCGCCGTGCTGATTGCCATCGGTATCGCCCTGCAAATCGCGCAGCTTGCCGTGAGTATTCGCCGTCGCCATCAGCTTCGCGATGAAACCGGCGATCCGTGGGACGGCCGGTCTCTCGAATGGGCGACCGCGTCGCCGCCGCCCGTGTTCAACTTTGCAATTCTTCCGCAGGTCGAGTCCGTCGACGCCTATTGGGCGATGAAGCGGGAGAAGCGCGATTCAAAGCCCGAATACGAGCCGATCGACATGCCGCGCAACTCGGCGACCGGATTCGTCTGTGCGTTCTTCGCCACCGTGATGGGATTTTCACTGATCTGGCACATCTGGTGGATGTGCATTCTCGGCGCGGTCGGCGCCTACGCGACCTTCGTGGTGTTCGCCTGGCGCGACCATGACGAGTATGTGATCCCGGCAAAGGACGTCGCGCGCATCGACACACAGCACCGCGACGCACACAGAGCCGCGCTCAGCCCGGCGGGCGCCTGACGATGAGCGCTGCGGTTCTCACCCACGGACATGCGGGTAGCGGAGAAGGCGGCATCGCGCCGAAGCGCATCGTCACGGGATTCGGTTTCTGGATTTTCCTGCTCGGCGACATGGTCATGTTCGCCTGCTTCTTCGCGACCTACGCGGTGCTCTCAGGGCAGACCGCGGGCGGGCCGCGCGGCGCCGACCTGTTCAACCTGCGCAGCGTTGCGATCGAAACAGCCTGCCTGCTCGCATCGAGCTTCACCTGCGGCCTCGCCAGCATCGCAGCCGACGCGCGCAGCAAGGTCTGGTTTCAGGCCGCGATGGCGCTCACCTGCGTGCTCGGGCTTGCATTCCTTGCGCTTGAACTGAAGGAGTTTTCCGAGCTGATCGCGCGCGATGCCGGCCCGACCCGCAGCGCATTCCTCTCTTCCTTCTTCACGCTGGTCGGGTGCCACGGCCTCCACGTCTCGGCCGGCATCCTCTGGCTGCTGACCATGATGGCGCAGGTCGTCGCCAAGGGTTTCCGCGCCGACATCCGCCGCCGCATCCTTTGTTTTGCGCTGTTCTGGCACGCGCTGGACATCATCTGGGTCGCGGTCTTCAGCGTGGTCTATCTGATGGGAAGCGGCGCATGAGCGAGGTTCAGAACGCGCGCGGCCCTGCCGACGTCGCCCCGGGGGACGAGGGCGAGGGACGCGTTGCACAACGCGTGCTGGGCTACGTGGCTGGCCTTGGGCTGGCGATCCTGCTCACCGCCACCTCATTCTTCGTGGCCGGCACCGATCTGGTCTGGCAACCGAGCATTCCGGTGGCGCTGATCGTTCTGGCGATCGCACAGATGGGTGTGCATCTGGTGTTTTTCCTGCACATCACGACAGGACGCGACAACACCAACAACGTGATGGCGCTGGCGTTCGGCGTCCTGATCGTGATTCTGGTGATCGGAGGTTCGCTCTGGATCATGGCGAACCTCAATCACAACATGATGCCGATGGACCGCATCATGCAGATGCAGCGGTAAGTTCTCCTCAGAGGGCCGCCTTCAGAATGTCCGTGCGCGCCTTCGCGCCGGCCAGAACGTAATTGTGGTCCGAGCCGGACAGGATCATGCGTGCGCCGACCTTGATGTAGCGGCTGGCGTTTTCGGTATCGTACACGCCGCCCATGCCGAGCACCTTGCCGCTCGCGCGGCACGCCGCCATCACGGTCTCGTAGGCTTCAAGCACCTTGGCGTGGCCGATCTGGCCCGAGATGCCCATCTCGGCTGTCAAATCCGAGGTGCCGATCAGCAGCCCGTCGATCCCCTCAACGGCGGCGATCGCCTTCGCGTTCGCGACCGCCTGCGGGCTTTCGATCATGGCGATCACCAGCACGGTGTCGTTGAGTGCGGCCTGTGCCTCGGCATTACCGGGCGGCTGAAAGCCGAAGGCCGCGGGCGGCCCGCCCCATGAGCGATGCCCAAGCGGCGGATAACGGAATGCGTGCGCGATTTCCTTTGCACGCTCCACCGTGTCGACATGCGGCACGATCACGCCGAGCGCACCGTTGTCGAGCGCCCGCGTGCCCTCGTCGAGCGCGCCGGCCGCAATGCGCACGATCGGCGTGATGCCGGTCGGCAGCGCCGAAATGCAGATTTGCGTCGCCTCGTGAACCGAGATCGCGCCATGCTCCATGTCGATGAACAGCCAGTCGTGCCCGCTTGCGGCGGCCAACATGGCGGTCGCGCTGGTGCGCAGATGATGCACGCCGAAGCCGAGCGCGAGCTCGTTGCGCTTGAGTTTTTGTTTGGTGGTGTTTTCGACCAGCGGCATGGCGCCCTCCCCGTTTGATTGCCTGTCTCATTGGCGGGCGCACCGCGTCCGGTCAAGCGCAGGGCAGGTATTCGGAAAGCCGCTTATTTCGCCTTGCCGCGCCGCAGGTGCTCATCGAGCCGTGGCATGATCTCGACGAAATTGCAGGGCCGGTAGCGGTAGTCGAGCTGGTGCACGAGGATTTCGTCCCAGGCATCGCGGCAGGCGCCGGGCGAACCCGGCAAGCAGAAAATGTAGGTCGCGCCGGCCACGCCCGCGGTCGCGCGCGTCTGGATCGCCGAAGTGCCGATCTTGGCGTGGCTCACCATCAGGAACAGCGTCGCGAAGCCCTCCATGCGCTTCTCGAACAATGGTTCGAGGGCCTCGGGCGTCACATCCCGGCCGGTGAATCCGGTGCCGCCGGTGGTGATGACGACGTCAATTGCGGGTTCAGCGATCCAAGTTTTTACCTGCTGGCGGATTTTCTCCGCGTCATCGATGACGATGGCGCGCGCGCCGACCGCGTGGCCGGCCTTTTCGATGCGTTCGGCGAGTGTCGCACCCGATTTGTCCTCGGCGAGGGAACGCGTGTCCGACACCGTCAGCACCGCGATCTTGAGCGGGATGAACTGCAGCGACGGATCGATGCCGGCCATGAAGCTAGAGCTGTGCGTTCGCCGCGAAGGTATTGCAGGCCTGAATGTTGCCGCCCTTCAGCCCTGCCTGGAACCAGCGCTGGCGCTGCTCCGAGGAGCCGTGCGTGAACGAATCCGGGATCGCATAACCCTGCGCCTGCTTCTGCAGCCGGTCGTCGCCGATCGCCGCGGCGGTCCTCATCGCGGCCTCGACATCGCCCGGCTCGATCAGGTGCCACTGCTGGTCGGATTTCGCGGCCCAGATGCCGGCGAAGCAGTCAGCCTGCAGTTCCACCTTCACCTGCAGGTGGTTCGCGTCAGTCTTGCTCGCGGCGCGCTGCTGCTGCTGGACCTTCGGCAGAATGCCGAGCTGATTCTGCACATGATGACCGACCTCGTGCGCGATCACATAGGCCTGCGCGAACTGGCAGGAGCGCGAGCCGGCATCGCAGCCTTTGAAGCGCCGCTCGAGATCGCGGAAAAACGAGGTATCGAGATAAATCTTCTGATCGCTCGGGCAGTAGAACGGCCCCATCGCGGATTGCGCCATGCCGCACTGGTCGGCACGCGTCGCGCCCGAGAACATCACTAGCGTCGGCGTCTTGTAGCGCTGGCCGGCCTGCTCGAACGTCGTCTTCCAGACTACGTCCGCGCTGCCGAGAATGCGCGATACGAACTTGCCCAGTTCGTCGCTTGGCACGCCGCTCTTGCCGGAGGACTGCGGGCGGCTTTGCTGCTGCTGCGACCCACCGATCATCTCGGCGCCGCCGATCAGGATGCGCGGATCGATGCCGAGCGCGTAGCCGACAATACCGAGAATGACGATGGTCCCGATGCCGAGCCCGCCGCCGCCAAGCCCCATCGGCAGGCCGAAGCCGCCGCCCGGGCCGCCTGAATCGTCGCCGCGACGATCCTCGATGTTGTCGCTCTGCGGCAGGTCGTCAAACCGCATTCAATCCTCCTGTCCCCCCGGCGCGATACTCGCCGAGTGCTCACATTAAGTCCATTGCGCACGTTCGCATTTCTGCGGCCGCATCCATGGTTTTCCCGGCGCCCGTAGGCCGCGCGAACATGGTTACTTATTGGCTAACGCATTCGCGCAGCATTCGCCCAGAATTCCGGCAAGCTTAAGTCTGTTTTTACCTAACCGACCCATGATGCCCGTAGTCGGTTGTCAGGTATTCGCGTCTCCGACCGCGTACCCGAGTGATGTCAAGTCATGCGTGTGTCGCGTCGCGGGGCGTCCAGTCGGACGCCCCGCACACATCTTGGGCCTGTTGTGCCCGGTTCCCACAACATCGTTGTCGGCGATTGCGTCGCCGAGATGACGCGCCTTCCGGCCGCCTCGGTCGATCTCATCTTCGCGGACCCGCCGTACAATCTGCAGCTCCAGGGCGATCTGAAGCGCCCCGACGACAGCAAGGTCGACGCGGTCGACGACGACTGGGACAAGTTCGCGAGCTTTTCCGCCTATGACGACTTCACCCGCGCCTGGCTGATGGCGGCGCGGCGCGTGATGAAGCCTTCAGCGACGATCTGGGTGATCGGCTCGTACCACAACATTTTCCGCGTCGGCGCGATCATGCAGGACCTCGGGTTCTGGATCCTGAACGACGTGGTGTGGCGCAAGACCAATCCGATGCCGAATTTCCGCGGCCGCCGCTTCACCAATGCGCACGAGACCATGATCTGGGCTTCGCGCGAGCCCGGCGGCAAGGGCTATACGTTCAATTACGAGGCGCTGAAGGCCGGCAATGAAGACGTGCAGGTGCGCTCCGACTGGACCATCCCGCTGTGCACCGGCGAGGAGCGCCTCAAGGGCCGCGATGGCAAAAAGGTCCATCCGACCCAGAAACCTGAGGCGCTGCTGGCGCGCGTCATCCTCTCGTCATCGCGCCCCGGCGACCTCGTGCTCGATCCGTTCAACGGCACCGGCACGACCGGCGCCGCAGCGAAGCGTCTCGGCCGCCAGTACATCGGAATCGAACGCGATGCCGCCTACGCGGCAGCCGCCGAGGCGCGCATCGCCGCTGTGGAACCAATGCCGGAGGCCTCGCTTGCGCCGTTCATGACCGCGCGCGAGGCGCCGCGCGTCGCGTTCGCCTCGCTGATCGAGCGCGGCATGATCAAGCCGGGCGAGACGGTGTTCGACGCGCGGCGCAAGATTTCGGCGACAGTGCGGGCTGAAGGCGCCCTGCAGCTCGGCACCACGGTCGGCTCGATCCATCGCATCGGCGCGATCGCTCAGGGTGCGACGGCTTGCAACGGCTGGTCCTACTGGCACGTCGAGCGCAACAGGAAGCTGACCCTGATCGACGAATTCCGCGCCGAAATCCGCGCCACCATGAGCGAAGCGGCGGAATAGCCCGCGCCGCCCGGCAAAAGCGCGCCTTCATAGTCCGCCGAAATGTCCGCCTTCAACGGTGAAGCAGACGCGCGCCGAGAATGTCGCTACGTTTCCTTTTGACCCTGATCGGACTTCGCGCTGCTTTAATTGGGAACAGGCCTTACAGGACAGCACGGCGCGCAGCACTTTCGGCCAACGTGTTTGCCTTCGCCCCTTGCGGCTGAAGGCGCCTCGAATGGTTGGTGGCATGATCAAAGCCCGTGTTGTGCCCGCGCCATCCGACAGCGTACTGGCGCCGCTTTATGTAGGCGCCGACCTGGTGGATGCGTTCGCGATTCACCTGCCGGCGGGGGCGAGCGACGATCTCGAAGTACTGGCGCGCGCCCTGTTCGAGCGGCAAGCGTGGTGGATTCGCGCGCTGACCTGGGTGCGCGACGCGGTGATGGCGATGGTCGGCGTCAAATCGTCTCGCGCGATCGGTGCCGCCGCGGCGATGCGGGGGCCGGTGATCGGATACTTTCCGCAGCTGTCGAAGAGTGCGGGGGAGTTGGTGGTCGGCGAGGACGATCGGCATCTCGACTTCCGAGTCGCGAACCTGCTGCGCACGGGCGCGGGTGGACGCGAGCTCGTGGTGGTGACGGTGGTGCATTGCCATAACCGGCTGGGGCGGATGTATCTCGCGGTGATCGCGCCATTCCACCGGACGATCCTGCAGGCGAATTTGGAACGGGCGGTAAAAGGGATGGAGGGCTAGATTGTTCGACCGGGTGCCGAGGATTGGCGCCGCTTCCGCCCCCCGGGTGTTCACATGCTGACGGCGACCTTCGCGCAGTGCTAAAGTGCCCGCAACAACACGTGGGAAACGCGCGCCATGGACAAGCAGTTCGACCGCAGCTCCGAAGACCTCGGCAACGCGATCCATCTCGAACACGTCAACGTGCAGGTGCCCGACCAGCGCCTGGCGCAGCTTTTCTATGCGGTCGGCCTCGGGCTGACCCGCGACCCGTACCTGATGGTCGCCGACACCAACATGTGGATCAATGTCGGGCGCAGCCAGTTCCATCTTCCCACGGGGAGGCCGCAGGTGGTGCGCGGTCACACCGGGCTCGTCATCGAGGGCCGCGCTGCGCTGCTCGACCGGCTCACGCGCGTAAAGCCAAGGCTCGACGGGACCAAGTTCGGCTTCGCCGAACATAACGATTACGTCGAGGCGACGTGCCCGTGGGGCAACAAGATGCGCGTTTACGAGCCGGACGCGGAGCGTTTCGGCCGCATCGCGCTTGGCATTCCCTATGTGGAGTTCGACGTGCCGGTCGGCACCGCGAAGAGGATCGCGGCGTTCTACCCGGCGATGTTCGGCACGCCCGCGCAGGTGCAGAATGGCGACGGCACCGTGGCGCGAACCCTGATGGGCAAGAATCAGTACCTGCAGTTCCGCGAGACCGACGTGCCGCAGCCCGAATTCGACGGCCATCACGTGCAGATGTACATCGCGAACTTCTCAGGACCCTATGAGAAGCTGAAGGCGCGCAACCTGATCTCGATGGAAGACAACCAGTATCAGTGGCGCTTCCAGGACATCGTCGATCTCGACACCAATACGGTGTTGTGGTCGGTCGAGCACGAGGTGCGCAGCGCGACACACCCGATGTATTTGCGGCCGCTGGTCAACCGCAATCCCGCAACCACAAACCAGAATTACGCCAACGGCTACGACGCGGCGCTCTGGGCGATGGACCCGCAGGAATACGACGCGATGGCGATGCGGCAGCGAAATTGAACCGCATCACCCGAGCGCCGGCTCGTTATTTCGCCGCCACCACCATGATCTCGACGTGATAGCCGGGCGCGGCAAGCTTGGCCTCGACAGTCGCGCGCGCGGGCGTGTTGCCGGGCGAAACCCAGGCGTCCCACACGGCGTTCATGTCGGCGAACTTCGCCATGTCGGTGATCCAGATGTTGGCCGAGAGGAGCTTCGACTTGTCGGTGCCGGCCTGCGCCAGATAACCATCGATCGACTTGAGTACGTCCTGCGTCTGCTCGGTCATGCTCTTGCCCGAGGCATTCCGCGCCACCACGCCGGCGAGATAGACCGTGTCGCCGTGGATCACGACCTGGCTCATGCGCGGGCCGGCTTCTTTTCGTTCGATGCTCATTGTCTCGCTCCCTGATTTTCGATTGGGTCGTGCGTCTTATTCCACGTCTGGCTCACACGCGAAAGCGCATCAGCTCCTCATCCGGATCGGGACCAAGACCCGGCATGTCGGGGATTTGCACCGTCCCGTTCTCAATCGGCAGGCTTCCCGCGTAGGGCATGTGGGCGAGATCGCAGAAGTAGCGTTCCAGCGCGACCTCCTTCTCCTTTGCGGCGAGCACATGCAGCGTCGCCAGATACCCCGGACCGAAATAAGGGGCATGCGGCACGCAGATCGCGCCGTCACTTTCCGCGCGCCGGCAGATATCCCACATCGCGGTGAGGCCGTTCTTGATCGCGCTCGGCTGCAGGTAGTCGATGCCGGCGGCCGCAAGCCGGACGAATTCGAGCGAACCGGTCGCGTTTTCGCCGGCCGCGAGCGCTACACCGGTCGCCTTGCGCAATTTGCCGAGCGACTCTACGTCCTCCGCGGGCCAGACCGGCTCCTCGACCCAGAGCGGATCGTACGGCTTCATCGCCATCACGGCGTCGTGCGCCGCCTCCGGCAGCCAGGCGCAGTTCACATCGACCATGATCGGAACGTCCGGCCCGGTCGTTTGGCGCGTTGCCGCCACGGCTTCGGCGGTCTTTTCGTGCAGCTTGATCTGGCGATAGCCGCGCTCCAGCGCGCGCGCGGTGTTGCGCTTCACGTGGTCGAGGTTATTCCCGTAGGCGATGAGCGAGGCATAGACCTCGACGCGCGCGCGCTTCTTTTCCCCTAGCAACACATGCACCGGCACGCCCGCGAGCTTGCCGCGCAGGTCCCACAGTGCAAGATCGAGCCCGGCCGATGCATAGACATAAGGTCCGGTGCGTCCGAACCCGTGCAGCGCACGCTCAAAACGCGCAAAGATCGTGAGGTCGTTCACGTCCTGCCCGCGCGCCATCGGCGCGATCCAGTTGTCGATCGCCGCCTGCGTCGCCTGCCAGCCGCCCCAGAACGCCTCGCCCCAGCCGACCAACCCGTTGCTCGCGGTAACGCGCACCAGCAGGCAGTCCATCGTGGCGCGTTCGATGCCGCCAAACGCCGGCTTCGGCGCCCAGTGATCGTAGGGGATGCGCAGCGCGATCGTTTCGACGCTTTCAATTGTGATTGTCATTCAGTTTCCAAGTGCAGAACGGCGCGCTTGCAGGAAACGGCGCACGGCAGGATCGCTCTCCAGGCCGATTGCGCGTTCGTACGCGCTCGCGGCCTCGACGGCGTTGCCCATCCGCGCCGCAAGTCCGGCGCGTGCCGCCCAATAGGGTTGGTAGTCGGCGAGCCGCGCATCGTCGGCGAGTGCATCGAGCTGTGCAAGGGCCGCCGCGGCCCCTTGCGTTTCGCCCGCCGCAACCGCGCGGTTGATCGCGACGACCGGCGAGCCGGTCAGCGCATGCAGGACGTCGTAAAGTCTCTCGATTGCCGTCCAGTCGGCCGCGCCGGTGAGGCGGCGCACCACATGGGCGGACTGCACCGCGGCTTCGAGCTGATAGCGGCCGATCAGGCCAAATTCGCTCGCGCGGCGCAGCAGCGCTTCAGCCTCCTCGATCAGCGCCGCGTCCCATGCATTCGTGTCCTGCTCGGCGAGCGGCACGTAATCACCCTGCGCATCGCGGCGCGCGCCGCGCCTTGCCTCGGCGAACAGCATCAGCGCCAGCAGTCCTAGTGCTTCCGGCTCCTCCGGCAGCAGCGAAACGACCAGTCGCCCGAGCCAGATTCCTTCCTCGGCGAGGTTGCGGCGGCGCGTCTCGGTTCCGGCGGGATCGGTCCATCCCTCCGCGAACGCCGCATAGATCGCCGCCAGCACCGCATCGAGCCGTTCGCCCAGTTCTTCGCGCTCAGGCACGCGAAACGGCACACCGGCCTGCCTGATCTTGTTCTTGGCGCGCGCCAGCCGTTGCCCCATTGCGGCGGGCGCGACGAGGAATGCGGACGCAATCGCCGCCGCATCGAAGCCGAGGATCGTCTGCAAGATCAGGGGCGCACGGATCGCTGTATCGATCGCCGGGTGGGCGCAGGCAAACATCAGCGCGAGCCGCTGGTCCGGAAGGCCGCTCGCGTGCGCCGCCGCATCGAGTTCGTCCCGCATCATGGCGAGATGATCCGCCCCCTCATCCGCACTGCGCCGTCGTCGTGCCGCATCGATTGTCCTGCGCCGCGCGACGGTCAGCAGCCACGCCTCGGGACTGCGCGGAACGCCGTTCACCGGCCAGTCGGCGAGAGCCGCCGCGAAGGCATCCGCGAGCGCATCCTCCGCTGCGGCCACATCGCGCGTGCGCGCGGAAAGATACGCAACGAGCTTGCCGTAGCTTCGGCGCGCGACGATCTCGGTCTCGCGCGCCGCAAGGTCGTTCATCACGGCCTTTTTCGCTTGCGCATGATTTTGGCCGAAAACCGGTTCCCACCTTTCGGGATCATGCGCTCATCGGCCAGATCGGCCGCACTTCCACCGTGCCGGCGGATGCGCCGGGGCACTTCGCCGCCCACGAGAGCGCGGCATCGAGGTCGGGCACGTCGATCAGGAAGAAGCCGCCGAGCTGCTCCTTGGTGTCGGCATAAGGCCCGTCCAGCACCTGCGTCTTGCCGCCGCTGACCCGCACCGTGGTTGCCTCCGCGGTCGGGCGCAATCGTTCGCCGCCGCGCACCACGCCGGCCTTTGTCATGGCCTCGGTGTAGGCCGTGTAGGCGGCGCTCATCTGGGTGACCTGATCCTTGCTGGCTGCCTGCATTCCGGCCTCGTTGCCGTAGATCATCATCAAATACTGCATGTCTTATCTCCTGTGACTGGCCGGCATCATGCCCTGCCGGACGAAAGACGGTCCGCGGCGCGCCGTTTCGACAGCGTTGCCCAAAAATAATCGGGCTCAGGCGAGCGCCTTTTTGAGCCCGGCAACCAAGCGATCCACGTCGGCCTCGTCATTGTAGACATGGGGCGAGATGCGCATGCGGCCAAGCCGCGCCGCCACGTGGACGCCTTCTGCCGCCAACGCCGGGACGAGCGAAGGCGGCATCCCGCCGGCAAAGCCGAGGCTCAGGATATGCGGGGCGCGGAACTGTTCGTCGAGAAGGTGAACCGCATTGGTGCCGCTGACACCGTCCGCGATCCGGCGGGTCAACCCCTGCAGCCGCTCTGTGATGGCCGCCGTGCCCCATGCGGCCACCATTTCCATTCCGATCGCCGCCATTTCCATGGAAATGAAGTGATCGCGCTCGCCCATGTCGAAGCGACGCGCATCGGGCAGATAGCGCGTGTCGGCGAAATAGACCGGGCTTTCGGCCTTCACGTTGCGCCGGCCGAACGAGGTCTGTTCCAGCGGCACGCCCTCCTGGTGACGCTTCGCCACATAGATGAATGCGCGGCCATAGGGCCCCAGCACCCATTTGTAGGTCGGGAAGATCAGGAAGTCCGGGTCGAGCGTCTTCACGTCGGTCGCGATGACGCCGACGCCGTGCGTGGCGTCGATCAGAAAGGCCGCGCCCTGCCGGCGCAGCGCATCGCGGATCGCCGTGAGGTCGAGCATGCCGCCGTCCGACCAGTGGATCGAGGAGATCGACGCCAATGCGAGTGGCGGCGCACCGGGCCGTTCGATTGCTTCAAGGACCGCCGCGGTCCAGTCGGCGTCCGCGGGTTGCCGCACGGTCTCGACCGTGAAGCTCCTGCACCTCGGCGCGCGAAATCCATTCCAGCACAGGCGAGGTGTGGTCGTTCTCCAACACCAGCACGCGCGCGCCGCGCGGGATGCTCAGCACCTTCGCCGGCAATCGCGACGCCATAGCCGACCGAGGAGATCAGCGCGACATCCTGCGCCTCCGCGCCGATCAGCGCGGCGGCAGCTTTGCGCGCACGCTCATGCTGCTTGTCGGCAAACTCCGGCGCGAGCTTCCACGGCTGACCTTTGCGCGCGACCGCCTCGCGCGCGGCCTCCTGCGTGGCGCGCGGCAGCGGGCTCCAGCCGGCGGCATTGAGATAGGCGACGTCGGCGGGGATATCGAAGTGTTCGCGTTGCGATGCCAGCATGAAGAGCCTCAGGATGGTTTGAGAATGTTGCTGCCGAGCGCATGCGCGATCACCTTGCGCATCACGTTCGGGAAAGCTTCGCCGGCAAGTCCCGCGAGCGGTGTCCAGTGCGTGCCGGAGGATGCCTTGCGCGCGGCGGTCACGTCGGCGCGCCAGACGCTCAGTTCGAGCGGGAAATGCGTAAAGGCGTGTGTGACGATGCCTGGCAGGCGTCGCCATGCCGCCTTCAGCGGCGCGCTATCAAGCGCCGCCGCATCGTCGAAGTCGCGCGACCATTCGGTGGTCGGCACTTCGCGCATCCCGCCGAGCAGGCCTTTCTCCGGTCGCGTGCGCGTCAGTATGAAACCGTCCGCCCGCACCGCGACGAACGCCGCGCCACGCCGCAACGCGCCGGTCTTCTTCTCAGTCTTGCGCGGAAAGCTCTCCTGGTCGCCGCGCGCCCTCGCCTCGCAAACGTCGTTCCACGGACACAGCGCGCAGGCCGGCGATTTCGGCGTGCAGATTGTCGCGCCGAGATCCATCATGGCCTGCGCGTAGTCGCCCGCACGGCGCGCCGGCGTCAGCTCTTCGGCGAGCGAGCGAATGCGCGGCTTTGCACCCGGCAATTCCTCTTCGACCGCGTAGAGCCGCGCGATCACGCGCTCGATGTTGCCGTCCACCGGGCTCGCGCGCTTGTCGAATGCGATCGCGGCGATGGCGGCGGCCGTGTAGGCGCCGATGCCGGGGAGTTCGCGCAAACCCTCCTCGTTATCGGGAAACGCGCCGCCGCTCCCGGCCACGGCTTTGGCGCAGGCATGCAGGTTGCGGGCGCGCGCGTAATAGCCGAGCCCCGCCCAGAGTTTGAGCACATCCTCGAGCGGCGCGGCCGCGAGGTCCGATACGGTCGGGAAGCGTGCGAGGAAACGCGCATAATAAGGAGCGACCGCCTTTACGGTGGTCTGCTGCAGCATGATCTCGGAGAGCCATACCCGGTACGGGTCCGCTGCTTCGCCGTTCCGCGCACGCCACGGCAGCACGCGGCGATGGCGGTCGTACCAGGCGAGCAGCGCGGCCGGATCGGCCTTCTGGGGCTGCGCTTTGACTGCTAGGCTCATCGCTCCGATCTGACAGAGCGACAGTCCTTGAACAAGCCCAGGCGCTCGCAGCCAAGACCGCTCGCCCAACTCGTCGGCAAGACGATCGAGGATGCGTTTGCCAAGCAGGGCTTTGCCTCGACCGGACTGGTGACCCACTGGCCGGAAATCGTGGGTGCCGAAATCGCCGATCACGCCGAACCGATGCGCATGATCTGGCCACGCCGGGTGCACGAGGATGATCCGGAACCGGCGGCGCTGGTTCTGCGTGTCGAGGGGCCGGTGGCACTGGAAATCCAGCATCTGTCGGGGGTCATCATCGAGCGGGTGAACCGCTTCTTCGGCTGGCGCGCGGTCGGGCGTATCCAGATCCGGCAGGCGCCTCTGCGGCGGCTAGTCAGGAAAAAACCGCCGCCCGCCCCTGACCCAGCGCTGGTGGCTCGGTTTGCCGCCTCCATGAGCGATATCGGCGACGACGGCCTGCGTGACGCACTTGCCCGGCTCGGTGCGGCGGTCAAGCGAACGTGACGAGGATTTAAGGCACGGCCAACCCGACATTGCCATAATTGGCCGATCAGGGTACCGAGACGGCCGAATTGGCCCTGTATTGAAGGGGAACTCCCTTGCGCATTACCCGCCGCGAATTCGTCGCTTCCACCGGTGCACTCGTTGCCGCCGCCGCGCTGTTCGGCAAGGTGCCGTTTGCCTTCGCCGACCCCTCGAACGAGGAGTTGCTGCGCGCCGGTCCCCTCCCCGATATCGTGCTCGGCAAGAACGACGCGCCGATCACATTCATCGAATACGCATCGATGACCTGCCCGCACTGCGCGCATTTCAGCCAGACCACCTTCCCGGCTTTCAAGACGAAGTATGTCGACAGCGGCAAGGTGCGCTTCATCTTCCGCGAATTTCCGCTCGACGAGCTCGCAGTCGCAGCTTCGATGCTGGCGCGCTGCGCCGCGACCGGCGCCGACAAGACGAAAGTCGACGGCGAGAAGGCGATGGCGATGATCGAGGTGCTGTTCAATAGCCAGGAGAAGTGGGCGGTGAAGAACCCGATCCCGCCGCTGCAGCAGATCGCCAAGCAGGCCGGCATCACGGACAAGATGTTCGACGAGTGCCTGAAGGATCAGAAGCTCTACAACGACATCCTCGCGGTGCGCGAACGCGCGAGCAAAGAATACAAGGTGGAGTCGACGCCGACGCTCTTTCTCAATGGCAAGATGATCAAGGGCGGCGTCGAGATCGGCGAACTCGACAAGGCGATCGAGCCGCTGCTTCCAAAGAGCTGAGTCATCCCCGGCTTTCGTCGCCGCGCCCGCCAATCGCTGTTGCGGGCGTGCCTTCGCCGATTCATTCTCCGGCCTGGGTGAGGAGCCTGATTCGCGTTAGCGCGGGTGGGCGGTAGCTGGCGTGACTTCGCGCCAGCGTGGTTCTGTTACGGAAATGCAATGAAACTCAACAAGTTGCGACTGCTCGGGTTCAAGTCTTTCGTCGAGCCGACCGACTTCCAGATCGAACATGGGTTGACCGGCGTGGTCGGCCCGAACGGCTGCGGCAAGTCCAATCTTGTGGAAGCGCTGCGCTGGGTCATGGGCGAGACGTCGCACAAGTCGCTGCGCGCCGCGGGCATGGACGATGTGATCTTCAACGGCACGAACAACCGCCCGGCACGCAACAACGCCGAGGTGATGCTGTTCCTGGACAACTCCGACCGCTCCGCGCCAGCGCAATTCAACGAACACGACACACTCGAGGTCGCACGGCGGATCGAGCGCGAAAAGGGCTCCAACTACCGGCTCAACGGCCGCGAGGTGCGCGCGCGCGACGTGCAACTCCTGTTCGCCGACGCCTCGACCGGCGCACGCTCACCCGCCCTGGTGCATCAGGGCCGCATCGGCGAGATCATTCAGGCCAAGCCCGAGCAGCGCCGCCGCGTGCTGGAAGAAGCCGCCGGCGTCGCGGGCCTGCATGCGCGCCGCCATGAGGCCGAACTGCGGCTCAAGGCAGCCGAAACCAACCTCAACCGTCTTGAGGACGTGATCGGGCAACTGGCGCAGCAGATGGACGCGCTCAAGCGTCAGGCGCGCCAGGCGGTCAAGTACAAGCAGGTGGCGGCCGATGTACGTAAGGCCGAGGCGACGCTGTTTCACCTGCGCTGGGTCGCAGCGAATGCCGAGGTGACCGAGGCGGGCCACGCGAAGGATGCAAGCATCCGCAACGTCGCCACCGCGATGGAAACACAGGCCGCGACCGCAATCGATCAGGCCAACCGTGCCGCAGACCTGCCGCCGCTGCGTGACGAGGAAGCCAGATCCGGCGCGGCGCTGCAGCGTCTCGTGATGGCGCGCGAACAGCTTGACCGCGAAGAAGCCCGGGTCAACGAGCGCATCGTCGAACTCGACCGGCGGCTCACGCAGCTCGTGGAGGATGTCGCACGCGAACAGCGCCAGCAGGCCGATGCCGAAGCCGCGCTGGAGCGGCTTTCCACCGAGGAAGCGGGCCTTGCACAGGACGGCACGGGGATCGCCGAGCGCGAGGCGCAGGTCGCAGCGCGCGTCGGCGAGGCGGAAATCGCGCTTGGCGCGATCGAGAAGACCTTCGGCGAGCTGACCGGCGCGCTCGCCGATCTCGTTGCGCGGCGCAACCAGCTTGAGCGTGCAGTGAGCGAGCACTCGGTGCGGCTGGTGCGGCTGGAGGGCCAGATCGGCGAAGTCGAGACCGAACTCGCAAGCCTCGACAGACCCGAGAACGGCGCGCCGGACGTGATCGCGCTCGCCGGCGCTGCCGAAGCCGCGCAGAACGCCGTGACCGAGGCTGAAGCGTCGGCCCTGCGCGCCGAGGCCGCGCACTCGGCGGCGCGACAGGCGCTCGACGTGGCGCGTTCGCCGGCCGCCGAAGCGGACCGCCGTGTCGGGCGGCTGGAGGCGGAGGCGAAGGCCCTCGCCAAGCTGATCGACGTGGAGGCCAAGAAGCTCTGGCCGCCGGCAATCGATCTGCTCACCGTGGAGAAGGGCTACGAGGCCGCTCTCGGCGCCGCGCTGGGCGACGACCTAGAGGCACCGGTCGATCCGGCCTCGCCGATCCGCTGGGCCGGCGCGACCGCCGATAACGATCCAGCACTCCCCGACGGCACCGATCCGCTGGTACGATACGTGACCGCGCCGCCCGAAATGGGCCGCCGGCTTGCACAGATCGGCGTGGTCGATCGCGCGCTTGGGCCGACGCTCGCAGCGCAGCTCAAACCCGGCCAGCGCCTTGTGTCGCCGGAAGGGGACCTGTGGCGCTGGGACGGCTTTGCAGCCGCGTCGAATGCGCCGACCGCGGCGGCGCGGCGGCTCGCCGCCAAGAATCGCCTCGCCGATCTCGATGCCGAACTCTCGCACGCACGCAATGACGCCGAAGCGCGGCGTCACGCGGTTTGGGTAACCGAGGCCGAATTGAACGCGGCTGTCGCGACCGAAACCGACGCGCGCAACGCACGGCGCGAAGCGCAGGGCCACGCCGACGCTGCGCGCGACGCGCACGCGACCGCCGAACGCGAAGCGAGCCGCATGACGGCAAGGCTCTCCGCGCTGGCCGAAGCCAAGGTCCGGCTCGCGGCGAGCCTCGACGAGACGATCGCAGCCAAGCGCGACGCCACGCAGGCGATTGAGCAACTCGGTTCGGTCGCAGACCTCGAGCACCAGCTTGCCGAGACGCGCGGTGAGGTTTCCGCCAAACGCGCCGTCCTCGCGGAGGCACGCGGCGAAGCCCAGGCGCTCGCACGCGAATCCGAGTTGCGCGCACGCCGTCTGTCGGCGATCGCGGCGGAGCGCACCGAATGGGATAATCGCAAGAGCAGTGCGACGGGCCAATCCGAGACACTGCAACTGCGTTCGTCCGAGGCACAGGCCGAGCGCACCTCGCTTGAGGGCGCACCGGCCGTGATGGCCGAACAACGCCGCACGCTGATTTCCGAAATAGAGACTGCGGAAGCTGGGCAACGCGCAGCCTCCGACCGCCGCGCCGCCGCCGAGAGTGCGCTCGCCGAGGCCGACAAGGCGGCGCGCGCCGCACTTGAAGCGATGGGCGAGGCGCGTACCGACCAGGCGCGCGCCGAGGAGCGGCTCGAGGCCGCAAACCGCCGCACCACCGACATCGAGCACGAGATTCGCGAAATGCTCGAAACCGAGCCTGCGAATGTCGCGGCGCTCGCCGATATTGCGCCGGACACGGAGCTGCCGCCCGTGCAGGAAGTCGAGGAGCGACTGGAGAAGTTGCGCCGCGACCGCGAGCGGCTCGGCGCGGTTAATCTGCGCGCCGAGGAAGAACTGCGCGAGGTCGAGGCGCAGCACGGCAGCCTCGTGACCGAGCGCGACGATCTGACCGAGGCGATCAAGCGGCTGCGTCAAGGTATTTCGAGCCTCAACAAGGAGGCGCGCGAGCGGCTGCTAGCGTCGTTCGAGGTGGTGAACGGCCACTTCCAGCGGCTGTTCACTTCGCTGTTCGGCGGCGGTACGGCCGAGCTGCAACTGGTCGAGAGCGACGATCCGCTCGAAGCCGGCCTCGACATCTTGGCGAAGCCCCCCGGCAAGAAGCCCGCGACCTTGTCGCTGCTCTCGGGCGGTGAACAGGCGCTGACCGCGATGG
This sequence comes from uncultured Alphaproteobacteria bacterium, assembly GCA_963757565.1. Lineage (GTDB taxonomy): Bacteria > Pseudomonadota > Alphaproteobacteria > Rhizobiales > Xanthobacteraceae > PALSA-894. Next base: position 843,011 of record CAVWSB010000011.1, on the reverse strand, counting down.
CGCTGATCTTTGCGGTATTCCTCACCAATCCGGCGCCGATCTGCGTGCTGGATGAAGTGGATGCGCCGCTCGACGATCACAATGTCGATCGCTTCTGCGACCTGCTGGACGAGATGACCAAGCTCACCGACACGCGCTTCGTCATCATCACGCACAATCCGATCACCATGGCGCGCATGAACAGGCTGTACGGCGTCACCATGGCGGAGCGCGGCGTGTCGCAACTCGTGTCGGTCGATCTTGAAGGCGCGGTGAAGATCCGCGACGCCGCCTAGAGACTGATCGTTCGATCAGTCTCTAAGCTTGTTCGTTCGGGCGTGATCTCTTCCGAAAACCGGTGCCCATTTTTCGGGATCACGCCCTAACGTTTTTCAGCGACCTTCTGCTGGCTGAGCGGCCGGAACGAGGTTGCCTGCATCAAGTCCTTTTTGGTCGCCGCCAGCGTGACGTGGTCGATCGAATCGCCGGACTTACTCCGCGCGATGCTGAGCGACTTGTACGTAACCGCCACATCCTTGCGGCCGAGGCCAAATACGCCGCCGACCGAAATCACCGCGGCCTCAACCGCGCCGTCATCATTCACGATCAGATTGGCGACATGGCCGATGGTCTCGTCCGAGGCGCTGACCACCTTGGCGCCGATCAGGTTCGAGCCGAGCCATTGGCTGGCGTCCTGGCGGATCGGATAGGCGCCGGTTGCCGGCAAGAGCCCGGTTGTGCTGGCAGGAACCTCCTGTGCGACAGCGGGAGCCAGCAAGCCGAGCGCCGCAATCGCGATCACCGCGTAGGCCTTTGACATCAGAGATCTCCCACCTGGTCTCCAAACCACAACGGCCAGCATGGAACCGGGTTCCGGGGGCAGTCTGCCGTTTGGACCCTCCTGAATAGGTTTGAGGCGCTCGATTGAACAAAAATGTCGGTTGCGGCGACTAAGGACTGCGCCGCTTGCACCCGCGGCCCGGGAACGGCGCCCTGCCCCATCCGCAATGGATGGGGTATGTTCCGCGCGCAAATCACCTCATCCGGAGCTTTAAGGAGCCCCCATGTCCTCGATCTCCTCGACCTGGATCATCATCGGCATCCTCGTCGTGCTCGTGGTGTGGATCATCATGATCTACAACGGCCTCGTTGCCATGCGGCAGCGGGTGAATCAGTCGTTCGCCGACATCGACGTGCAACTCAAGCAGCGCCACGATCTCATTCCCAACCTGGTCGAGACCGTGAAGGGCTATGCGAGCCACGAGCGCGGCACGCTCGAAGCCGTGGTGCAGGCGCGCCAGGCGGCCGTCGCGGCACCGAACCTCGAACAGAAGGTCGCGGCCGAGAACATGCTCTCTGGCGCGTTGCGGCAACTGTTCGCGCTCTCAGAGGCCTATCCGGACCTGAAGGCCAACCAAAACTTCATGCAGTTGCAGGCTGAAATCACCGACATCGAGAACAAGCTCGCGGCGTCGCGGCGCTTCTTCAACAACGCCGTGCAGGAATACAACACCGGCATCCAGCAATTCCCTGCCGCGCTGATCGCCGGCCCGTTCGGCTTCCATCCGCAGACCTTCTTCGATTTGGGCGAAACGCGCGCCCAGCTCGACCAGGCGCCGCAGGTGAAATTCTAGCCGTCCGCGCGGGCGCGCCGGAATAGAGATCATGGAACACGCCTACGGTCTCTACACCCATATCCAGTCGAACCGGCGACGCTCGGTCTTCCTGCTGATCGGGCTGTTCTTCCTCGTCTATCTGATGGTGTTTGCCGGCGCACTGGTCGCCGAGGCGATGAGCTACGACGCCTCGGTGCAATGGCTGGTGCACCGCGCCTGGATCGATGCCGTGAAGGCGGCGCCGTTCGCCACGGTCGGCACCGCGATCTGGATCGCGATCGCCTACAAATTTCATCAGTCGATCATCGACGCCGTGACCGGCGGGCGCGAGGTGACACGGGCCGAGGAGCCGCGGCTCTATAACTTGCTGGAGAATCTTTGCATCTCGCGCGGCATTCCAATGCCGAAACTCAAGATCATGGAAACACCCTCGCTCAACGCCTTTGCGAGCGGCATGAACGAGAAGCAGTATTCCATCACGGTAACCAGCGGCCTGCTCGCCTCGCTCGACGACGCCGAGGTCGAAGCCGTGCTCGGCCACGAACTGACCCATATCCGCAACGGCGACGTGCGCATGCTGGTGATCGCCGTGATCATCGCGGGCGTGATCTCGTTCTTCGCCGAACTCGTGTTTCGCATGTTTTTCTACGGCGGCTTTCGTTCGTCGCGCTCCTCCGGCGACGGCGATCGCAAGGGCGGCGCCGGCATCGTCATCATCATCGCGATCGCGTTGATCGCATTCGCCTGGTTCCTGTCGGTGGTGATCCGTTTTGCGCTGTCGCGCCGGCGCGAATACCTCGCCGACGCGGGCTCGGTGGAGCTGACGAAAAATCCTGACGCCATGATTTCGGCGCTGCGCAAGATCGAGAATCGCGGCGAACTTGCGGGCGCGACCTCCGGCGTCATGGAAATGTGCATCGACAATCCGCGCGGCGGTTTCGAGAACGTGTTCGACACCCACCCGTCCGTGGAGAAGCGCGTCGATGCGCTGGTGCGCTATGCGGGCGGGCACGATCCGGGGCCACTGGCAGTGCCGCAATTCGATCAGGGCGAAGAGCAGCAGCAGGACGACGGCGAGGAGCCCGCGGCGCCGCAAGCACCACAACAGCCGGGAGCACCCGGGCCGTGGGGCCCCTCCAACACCGGCAACGCGGGCGGCAAACCGTTCTTGCCCCAACGCGCGCCGATCGACCTCACCACACCCCCGCCCGGATCGACGGCTACAGGATCATCCGACTCAGGCCCGTGGGGGCCGCAAGGCGGTTCGCGCTGACATGGGTTTTGGAATATCTTTCCGCGCTGCCGGCGCGCTTGCGCTTGCGATGCTCGCAGCATCCTGTGCGGCCGACATGGCCGGCTACACCATCGTGACGCAGGACAAATACGACTTCATGGAGTGCAAGGAGATCGTTGCGAACCGCGCTGGCCTTGTGGCGCGCGAGAAACAGCTCGGCACACTCATCGAGAAGGCCGAAAGCTCGCCGGGCGGCATCATCGTCAGCGCCGCCGCCTATCGCTCGGAGATGCTCTCCACACAGACCATGCTGCACATTGCCAACAAGGCTGCGCAACAAAAGGGCTGCGAGCCCCTCAAGCCGTGAGGAAACGGCCGCGCGAAGCGGTCGTTTCCAGGTTGTCTGCTACTGCAACGTCGCCTCGGCGATCCAGTCGGTCACAGCCCGCAGCGCGCGATCGCGATTGTCGGTACGGCCTTGCGCTTCCTCGAACACCGCAAGCTGCGCGTCGGCCGACGTTCCTCCGCCCGACGATAGAGCGGCAGTGCTGGACTTCCTTCAGGCATCCGAGCGCCTGCGCGTCGCGCTCCACGTCCTCGAGCACCTGCTCGAGCAACTCGGCGACCGAGATCGCGCCATTGCCCGATATGTCCACGAACGTTCCGTGCACACCGTAACGCTGCGCCCGCCATTTGTTCTCCACCACGATTGCGCGGGTGACGGCGGTGAGGTCCCAGTTCTGCCACGGATTGCGCGTGAGGCGCCGCGCGATGGTTCGGTAGAGCGCCGCAATCGCGATCGAATCCTCCACCAGCGTGCAACTGTCCGGCGCGCGCAGCTCCAAGGTCTGATGCTTGAGCGAGGGACGCACCGCCCACCACACGTAGCTTGAATCCTCCATCACACCGGCCTTCACCAGGGCCGCGATGTAGCTCTCGTATTCGGCCGCGGTGCGGAACAGCTCGGGCACGCCAGTTCGCGGCAGTTCGTCGTAAGCGGCGAGCCGATAGCCCTTCAGCCCGGTCGGGCGCGCGCGCCAGAATGGCGATGATGTGGCGAGCGCGATGAACAGCGGCAGGTAGGGAAGCATGCGCATCATGACGTCGACGCGGTCGTCCGGATCCGGCAATTCGACGTGCACATGCAAACCGCACAGCATGTTGCGTTGGCCGACCATCTGCAGATCTTCCATAACGGTGTCGTAGCGATCGGCCTGGGTCTGTACCCCGCCGCGCCAGGTGGCGGTCGGATGCGTGCCGACCGCCAGAATCGCAAGGCCATGCTCGGCCGCGATATTGGAAACAGTCTGGCGGAGGAACCGCAGTTCGGTGCGCGCATCCGCAATGCTGGTGTGCGGCGCGCTCGCGACCTCGATCTGCGACTGGAGCATTTCACCCATCACCTGCCCGCCGGTGTTCGACTTCACCTTGGCGAGAAAAGACTGCGGCATCTCGCGCGCGACCGACTTGGTCTCGGCGTCCACCAGAAAATATTCTTCCTCGATTCCGAATTTGTACTCGTCGGACATGGTCCACCACTCCCCTGCCAATGCCGCTACTGGTGCGCCCCTTCACGCACCCGATTAGAACGGCGGGCAATCCGGGCTGCAGTGAGGCGCAATCGAGCCCGCTTTGCGCCGATCCGTTGTTTTGATTGGCGGCGGCGTTAAGCGAGGGGTGTTCGCTCCGCTTGGCGCGGGTTCAGCGCCAGTCCCCAAGCACCGCCTGCACCAGCGTCAGTGCGGCGACCGCGGCCGTATCGGCGCGCAGGATGCGCGGCCCGAGTGCAAGCCGAACCACGTTTGGCAATTTCAGCAACGCCGTGCGTTCACTTTCGGCGAAGCCTCCCTCCGGACCGATGAGGACGCTCACCGGCAATGCACCCGCGATTCCACCGCCGCGTGCGGAGGACAGCGCCGCCACCGGGTCCTTCACATCGGCCTCCTCGTCGCAGAAGACCAGCAGCCGGTCCGCCTTCCAGCCGCGCACCACCGCGTCGAGTTTTTTCGGTTCCCCGATGTCGGGAATGGTCAGGATGCCGCATTGCTCGGCGGCTTCGATCGCATTCGACCGCATGCGGCTGGCATTGACGCGCTCGGCCTGGGTGTGCCGCATGAGAATGGGCTGAAGCCGCGAGACACCCAACTCGACTGCCTTCTGAACCATGTAGTCCAGTCGCGCATGCTTGAGCGGTGAAAACAGGTAATCCAGATCTCCCGTCTTGGTCTGCTCGCGCAATCGCTCCCTCAGGCTCAGCACAGCGGACTTCTTACGCGCGGCGCCAATTTCTCCGCGCCATTCGCCGTCGCGCCCGTTGAACACAAGGACGCCCTCACCCGGCTTCAGGCGCAGCACGTTGACCAGATAGTTTGCCTGCGCGGCATTCAGGAGGACATCGCCGCCCTCGCCGAGGGCCGTGTCAACGAACAGTCGTGGAGCCTGGAAATCGTAACGCGCCATGGCGCCGGTTTATCCGGCCCGCCGGTGCCGTTCCAGCCGGAAATCCGAGTGATTTCGGCCACTTTGCCGCGTTGTGGCCGGATTTGGGCGCGATACATGCGCCGGGGACGAACCGGGCTGGGCTGGCGACGGCTTGGGCTTGACTTGGTCTCGCCCGGCGACCGACAAACAAAAAACCTTCGGACCGGGACTAAGGATGATGAACCGCCTAGCGCCGATCACGGCACTGATAATCGCCGGGCTGACGGTGAGCGCGAGCGCGCAGTTTCTCGCGCCGGGGATGCCCATGCCGGGCCAGGCGCCGCCACCGCAACAGCAGCAGATGCCGCCCTGCTTCAAGGACTTCGAGCCGCTCAAGGCCGAAGCGGAGAAACGCGGCCTCGCATTGAAGGCGGCGATCCAGAGAAAGGTCCCTCGCGAGGAAGCCTGCGGAATGATGAAGCAATACTCCGCGGCCGAAGCCAGGATCGTCAAATTCCTCGAGACCAACGCTCAGTGGTGCGGCATCCCTCCGCAGGCTGCGCAGCAGATGAAGCTGAACCATGACCGCACGCTGAAGTCCCAGACCCAGATCTGCACGCTGGGCGCCGCCGGTGCGCCGAAGCCGACCGGCCCCGGCCTCTCCGAAGCGCTCGGCACCACGCGCGCGCCGGGCATGACCATCGACCCGCTGGCGCCGCAGAGCGGCACGCTCGATACCCTGACCGGTAACGTGCTGACCAAATGAGTGAAGTGGGTCGGGTTGCCGAACTCGACCGGCAACTGGGTCGATACCCTCGCGCCACACTTCGCCCGTCCCTATTTGCGGCTCGCCCGCGCCGACCGGCCGATCGGGGCGTGGCTGTTGCTGATGCCGTGCTGGTGGTCGTCCGGCCTTGCGGCGGTCGCGGCCGGACACGCCTACCCCAATCCGTGGCATGTGGCGCTGTTCTTCATCGGCGCGTTCGTGATGCGCGGTGCCGGCTGCACCTGGAACGACATCGTAGACCGAAAACTAGACGCACAGGTCGCGCGCACGCGCTCGCGACCGATCCCCTCCGGTCAGGTGAGCGTGCGTGGCGCAGCGATCTTTCTTGCATTGCAGGCGCTGGTTGGACTGCTGGTGCTCACGCAATTCAACCGCTTCACGATCCTGGTCGGTATCGCCTCGCTCGCGGTCGTTGCCGTCTATCCACTCGCCAAACGCGTCACGTGGTGGCCGCAGATTGTGCTCGGCCTCGCGTTTTCGTGGGGCGCGCTGATGGGCTGGACGGCGATCTTCTCGCGGCTCGAAGCGCCCGCGCTGATGCTTTACGCGGGCTCGATCGCATGGGTGATCGGGTACGACACGATCTACGCGCACCAGGATCGCGAGGACGATGCGCTGATCGGCGTGAAATCGACCGCGCGGCTGTTCGGCACGCGAACGAGACTCGCGCTGATCTGCTTCTACGGACTTGCAGTCCTGCTGATCGGGCTATCCGGCGCGGCGGCCGGCACCGGCATCGTGTTCACAGTCGGTTGCGTGCTATTCGGCGCGCATCTCGGCTGGCAAATCGAGCGGATCGACATCGACGACCCGGATCTTTGTCTGCGTCTTTTCAAATCAAACCGCGATGCCGGGCTGATCCTGTTTGCCGCCCTGATCGGCGATGCGCTCTATCAGAACGAGTTCCTCCTCTAGAAAGGACCACGATGCAGAACTTTCTTCGCTTCAAGCTGTTGGCTATCGCGTTTGCCGCAGTATTCGCCGTTTCGGAATTCTCCCCGGCAACCGCCCAACCCGGAAAAACCATGACCACAGCTTCAGGACTGCAAATTACCGATACCACCGTCGGCACCGGCGCGACCCCCAAGACGGGTCAGACCTGCGTGATGCATTACACAGGTTGGCTCTACGAGAACGGCCAGAAGGGCAAGAAATTCGACTCCTCGGTCGATCGCGGTGAGCCGTTCGAGTTTCCGATCGGCCAGCGTCGGGTGATCGCGGGCTGGGACGAAGGTGTCGCCAGCATGAAGGTCGGCGGCAAGCGCACGCTCATCATTCCGCCCGCGCTCGGCTACGGCGCGCGCGGCGCCGGCGGCGCGATCCCGCCGAACGCCACGCTGATCTTCGATGTCGAACTGCTCGACGTGAAGTGATCGCCGCGGGGCGCGCTCACCGCGCCTTTTGCCGCGCCTCGATCATTTTCCAGCCGTTCCCGGCTGGATCGCGGAAGCCGGCGTCCACGCTGCCGTAGCGCTCCACGGGTTCCTGCGTGAACTCGACGCCCCGCGCGCGCATCTGCTCGTAAGCCGCGCGGCAATCATCGACGGCGAGCACGAGCGGCGGCATCGCGCCTTTCGCCACGATCTCGCGCACCGTCTGCGCCGTCGCTGCATCGAGCGTCGGCGGCTGCGGGGCAAACAGGCCGAGCTGGAATGAAGGCTGGTCGGGATGCTGCACCGTGAGCCAGCGGTAGTCGCCGTTGCGCACATCGGTGTGGATGCGAAATCCGAGCTTCTCGACATAGAACTGCACGGCTTCGTCCTGATCGCGAACATAAAGACCGACCACCTGAACACCCTGAACTCATGGAACCTCCGTTTCGTGTGACTCCCTTCTCGTAGCGCCTGTGTTGCGCCGCCGCTTCTCCGAAACTGCGATTGTGAGGTTCGGCCGATATGCGGCGCTCAGGAAGCAGTGCGGCACACGCGCGGGTGCATGGGGCGCGGCCCTCTCACGCGCGCGAAGCGCGCCCGGACTTTCGCCGGTAACATCGCGGAACACGCGGCCGAATGTCCCGAGGCTGTTCCAGCCGGTATCGAACGCGATCGCCGTGATCGACAGGTCCGTATCGCGCAGCAACGCCTTGGCGCGCTCAAGCCGGCGAGTCAGCAGATAGCGGTGTGGCGGAACGCCGAAGGCGTCCCTGAACGATCGCGCAAAGTGAGCCTGCGACACGCCGCTCACACGTGCGAGGCGCGGGACGGCCCACGCCTCGTGCGGGGCGGCGTCCATCCGGTCCTTGGCGCGCAGCAGGCGCCGCAACAATTCGGGATCCTGGCTGATGGAACGATCCTCGGCTGACCCCCGCACTCGGCGGGCACGAACCACCGATCCGGTGGCGCCGTCAAGATTTGCCGCCGAACCTCGTTCAAAAGAAGCCGAGCGACTCGCAGCCCGTGCCGGCCTGGAAACTGCTCTTGTGGCTGCGGTTCGGCACGTCGATGACATGCACCGAACCATCGCCCTGACAGGCGACCAGCAATTCGTCGCCGCGGAACGCCATGTCCATCGGCTGACTACCGACTGTGATCGCGGTCTGGGTGTGGAATGACGCGTCGATCAGGCTCACCGTGTTGCTGTTCAGGCTGGTGACGCCAACAAGGCTATTGTCCGGGCTGTAGCGCGCGATCTGCGCAGCCTTCGCCACACCGTCGAGGCGCAGCTCGGCGATCTTCTCGTTCGTCGTGTCGATCAGGAACAGCGCCGGCTCGGCGTCATCGACTGCCACGACCGTCCCGCCGTCGGGAGAGATCGCGATACCGGCGAGCGGGCGCGGCGTCCTGATCTTGCCGAGAAGCTTGCGCGCCGGCAGGTCGATCACCGAGACCGTGCCGTCCTCTTCGTTTTCGGTGTAAAGGCGCCGCCCGTCCGGCGCGATGACCAAGCGGTGACCGTTGGTCGAACCGGAGTTGATCGCGCCGATCACCTTGTTCGTCGCCGGATCGATCACCACCACCACGGCGCTGTTCTCGCAAGTGATGTAGATCAGGCCGTCCGGCCCGAGCTTCAGCGTGTGCGGTGCGATGTAGGGGCGCAAATCGATCTCGGCTGCGCGCTCGCGCTTGATGAGATCAATGACCCACAGCGTGTGGCCAGGATTGGGATTGCGCCCGTGGATGCCGTCGCCGAAGATCGGCACGTAGGCGCGCCCGGTTTCCGGCACCACCAAAAGCTCGTGCACCGTGCGTTGGAATCCGTCCAGCACCGTCTCGGTCTCGTAGGTCTGTGGATTAAGAAACAAGATCTTCGCGCCCATCTTGTCGACGGCGATCAATCCCCTTGCGTCGCTGCTGCCGGCCATCCCTGCGCGCCTCCCTGCTGTTCATCGCGCTTGTAACGCAGGTGCGGTCAAAATTTCCACGCATGCGCGCCCAGCGTCTTTCACGATGCGAACTTCGATTGAAAGAACACGCAAGTGAATTGACACGATGAGTCTGCCCTCCCAGACTACCGGCACAAAAAATACATATCGATCGATCCGGGGGGAACGCCATGGCTCAGACTGTTGAGGCCTTTGTCGGCAGTGCATTGGACGAGGCGAAGATTTCGCCGCTGCATCGCAAGGTGATCGGACTGATCGCCGCGGGCTACTTCTTCGACGTCATCGACTTCACGATTTTCGGCTCTATCGTCCCCTTCTTGATCGGGTCGAAGTTCGCGACCGGCGCCGAAGCAGCAGCGATCGGCAGCGCCACCATTTTCGGCATGTTCATCGGCACCGCCGGTCAGGGCCAGTTCGCCGACCGCTTCGGCCGCCGCTTCATCTACCAGTTCAACTTGCTACTGTTCGGTCTGTTCACGATCGCGGGCGCATTCGCGCCGAACGTCACGATCCTTGTCGTATGCCGCTTCATCGCCGGGCTCGGCCTTGGCGCCGAACAACCGCTTGCCTTCGCCTATGCGGGCGAATACGCGCCGAAGGCGATCCGGGGACGCATCCTCGCGATCGTGCATTTCATCGGCGGCGCCTGCGTATGGCCGATCGGAACGGCACTCGCCCTTGGCGTCGGAAGCATGACCGTGCCGGAATATGCATGGCGCGCGATTTGGCTCCTCATCGGCGCCGGCGCGCTCATCGTCTGGGTGTTCCGCTTCACCCTGCCAGAGTCGCCGCGCTATCTCGCGACCCACGGCCGCGGCGACGAGGCGCTCGCGGTGCTCGCGCGGCTTGGCATCGCCGGACCGACGCAGCCGCTATCGACGGACGCCGCCAGCAACACGAAGAGCGACCCGTTCGGCGTCGTCTTCCGCATGTTCCCAAAGCGTGTTGTCGCCGGCATGATCTGCTTCTCGGCGTTCTTCGGCATCGCGATCGGGCTCGGGGCCTGGCTGCCGAACATCATGAACGCCAAAGGCTTCACCATCACGAAGTCGCTGCAATACACACTCGCCATGAACTTCGCGGTGCCCTGCGCAAGCCTCTTCATGATGTACGCGCTCGACAAATACGGACGCAAGATTACTTCGGTCTGCGCTTTCGTCGGGGCCGCTATCATGGCGATGGTGTTCGCGAATGCCGGCACTGCGACCGAGTTGATCGTCGCCGGTTTTGTCATGATCTTCTTCGTGCAGGTCGCCGGCAATTCGATGCAGATTTTTGCCTCGGAGGTTTTTCCGACCAATGCGCGAGCGTCTGGCTTCGGCTGGGCCTCGGGCGTCGGACGGCTCGCGACGGCCTTCATCATGCCGACGATCCTGTGGGTGCAAAACGGCTGGGGGCTGATGACCGTGTTCGTCTGCCTTGCGGCTTTGCTGGTCATCGCGGCGGGCGCGGTCACGCAACTCGGCCCGGAAGCGCGGCAGAAGGGTCTGGACGAAATCGCCCCGCCGACCGGCTGAGCTAGTTTCGCGCAATAATCTCGCGCTCGCCCTGATGCACCAGCGGCGCCGGGCGTGATGCACCGGAGCGGCGGCGCGCGAGGAAGCGCGGGCGACGCTTGGAGATCGAGGAGCGGCGGCGGCGGCGCTGCGCCGGCGCCTTGAGGCGCACTGCGCCGAGCATCGGAAAAGGCTTGGAGAACGCACCGTCGGTACCGGCGACCAGGCATGGCACGCTGAGCACGCGCGACCACAATTGCCACTCTGCGACCACGTCGTCAGAATTCTGCGCCGCGTAAAGTTCGATCGAGAGCGCCGGATCCTGGTGTTCGAGATAGACACCGACACCGGCCGGCATGCCGTCCTGTTCCGGCGTGAGCCGGATCGACACGCCGAGGAATGCCTGCACCGGAACGTTGAGCGCGATGCGCATGCCCTGGACGGCACGGCGCAGGATCACCCGTTCGGGATGAAGCTCCACATGACGCACGCTTTCGTCCGCCACGGCATCGTCCGCCGTGAAACTGACGGGCAGTGCGAGTGGGTCGAGCCGCGCGTTGCGGCTCGACCCAGCGGAGGACCCGCTGAGCTCGGTTTGACGCCTCACAATTCGCTCCCTGCCGGACTTTTTTGTCTGTCCGGACGTTGCGTGGAGCATGCCAGAGCGAGTTCGGAATCCGCTTAATTTCGCTGGTTAACAGGCCGTGTCCCAGCTCCGTTCGGCAGACATGATTGACAGCCTCTTGCCGCCGCCCGGCGATTTATCCGCAGCGATGCAACTCATGTCGATTCGCGCCCTTGCCGATAACCGAGTGGAAACCAACATACGGTCGGCACAGCCGAAACCGGCTCGTTCCGGCACACTTGCCAGCCGCGGACCGAGCCCCTAGACCCAAGCACCTCATGTCATCTTTTCTTGACCAATCCGCACTTCTTGACCTTGCCGAACGCCTCGTTAGCGCCGCGCGCCGCGCGGGTGCCGACGCGGCGGACGCGGTTGCGGTGCGCTCGATTTCGCTCTCGGTTGAAGTGCGCGACGGGGCGGTCGAGGAGAGCGAACGCGCCGAAGGCGACGACATGGGCCTGCGCGTGCTGGTCGGCAAACGGCAGGCCGTGGTCTCGACCAATGACATGCGAGGAGATGGCGCGGACGCACTCGCGGAGCGCGCGGTCGCAATGGCGCGTGTCGCGCCGGACGATGAATTCGCCGGGCTCGCGGACGCAAGCCTGCTCGCGCATGATTTTCCCGATCTCGATCTGGTCGATCCGGCGCTGCCCGATGTCGCCACGCTCGAGGCGCGCGCGCGCGCCGCGGAGGCGGCCGCGCTCGGCGTAAAGGGCGTGTCCAAATCCGGCGGCGCCGGTGCGTCGGCTGGCATCGGCGGCATGGTGCTGGTCACGAGCCACGGGTTTCGCGGCGCCTATCTCGGCTCGCGCCATTCGATGTCCGCAACCGCGATCGCCGGCGAAGGCACCGGCATGGAGCGCGATTACGATTTCTCCTCGATGCTGCACGGGAGCGATCTCGAAGCGCCGGAAAAGATCGGCAAGGTCGCGGGCGAGCGCGCCGTTCGCCGCCTCAATCCGCGCAAGGTCGAGACACGGCGTGTGCCGGTTGTATTCGATCCTCGCATCTCCGGCTCCCTGGTCGGTTCGCTCGCCTCGGCGATCAACGGCGCATCGATCGCGCGCAAGACGAGCTTCCTGAAAGACCGTATGGGCGAGAAGCTGTTCCTTTCCGGAATTCGCATCGTCGACGATCCGTTGCGCAAGCGCGGCCAGCGCTCGCGCCCGTTCGATGGCGAGGGCGTTGCCGGAAAGCCGTTGGCGGTGATCGAGGACGGCGTGCTGAAATCCTGGTTTCTCGACTCGGCGACCGCGCGCGAACTGTCTCTTGCAACAACGGGCCACGCCTCGCGAGGCGTCTCGTCATCCCCATCGCCATCCCCGACCAACCTGCATCTGGAAGCCGGCGCGCAGAGCCCACAGGCGTTGATCGCCGACATCGAGGACGGTTTCTATGTGACCGACCTGATCGGCATGGGCACCAATCTGGTGACCGGGGACTACAGCCGCGGCGCGTCCGGGCTGTGGATCGAGAACGGCGAACTGACTTTTCCGGTCAGCGAGGTTACCATCGCGGGCCACCTCAACGATATTTTCGCCTCGCTTACCCCGGCGAACGATCTGGAATTCCGCTACGGTACCAATGCGCCGACCGTGCGCATGGAGGGATTGACCGTTGCGGGCACCTGAGCCGGCGCTAAAGGCCGTTATCGAAGCGACGGTGCGCGAGGCCGGTGCGCTCGCCAAGGGTAAATTCCAGACGGACCTGAAAACCTGGAGCAAGAGCGGCGGCTCGCCGGTGAGCGAAGCCGACATCGCGGTCGACAATTTCCTGCGCGAGCGGCTGATGCGGCTCGCGCCCGACTGCGGGTGGCTCTCGGAGGAGACCGAGGACGATCGCGCTCGCATGCGCGCCCGCCGGATATGGGTTGTGGACCCGATCGATGGCACGCGCGCCTTCCTCTCCGGTCGCCACGACTGGTCGATCTCGGTAGCGCTGGTAGAGGACGGGTGCCCGGTTATCGCGGTCATTTTCGCGCCGATGCAGGATGCGCTCTACGCCGCAACGACCGGAGCTGACACCACCATGAACGGGGCTGCCGTTACGGCAAACGGCGGTGCGGATTTCGCGGGCATTCTGGCGGCGGGTCCGAAACCGATACTGGAGCGCCTCGCCCACCATGCGCCAACCCTTGTGGCGGAACCGAAAGTCTTTTCACTGGCGCTGCGGCTTGCGCGGGTTGCGGCAGGCACGCTCGACCTCGCCTTTGCGTCCGCCAACAGTCACGACTGGGACCTTGCGGCTGCCGACCTTTTGGTGCACCAAGCCGGAGGCGCGCTGACCACATTCGCGGGGCAAAAACTCATCTACAATCGCGCCGATCCGTTGCATGGCGCGCTTGTCGCCGCCGGGCGCTCGCGCCACGAAGCGTTCATCGCATTGGTGCGGGCGAGAACGCTTGCGTTCGCATGAAGCCCGCGCCGCAACGCGCTTGCCGGGGCGGAGGATCGAGGCAATGACTGACGAGAAGCAACTGCTCCACATGGTTTTCGGCGGCGAACTGAAGAGCCTCGACTCGGTGGAGTTCAAGGATCTGGATAAACTCGACATCGTCGGCGTTTACCCGAATTACGCGACCGCATACGCGGCGTGGAAGGGGCGCGCGCAACGCTCCGTCGATAACGCGCTGATGCGCTACTTCATAGTCCACATGCACCGGCTGCTTGATCCCGCCACCGACGTGACGCGGCAGAAAGCCTGAGTGAGCCGGTTCCTTTAATGGCGTCGTTGAAGCGGATTGTCCGTTACCGCTGGGTGCAGGTCGCGGCCGGCATGCTCGCCGCCGAGTATTTGCGTTTCGTATTCAAGACCACCCGCTTCACCATCGACCCGCCGGATGGCTACAAGCAGATCGACGCCGAATTGCCGGTCATCCTTGCGATGTGGCACGGCCAGCATTTCCTCGGGCCGTTCATGGCGCGCCCGGGCGATCGCGGCAAGGTCTTGATGTCGCGCCACCGTGATGCCGAGATCAACGCCATCGCGGCGGCGCGGCTCGGCATTGGCACCATTCGGGGCTCCGGCGATACGGGCGGGCGTTTCGACCGGAAGGGCGGCGTCGGCGCGTTTCGCGCCATGCTGGATGCGCTCGAAGACAACTGGTCGATCGCGCTCAGTGCCGACGTACCGAAGATCGCGCGCGTGGCGGGGCTTGGCATCGTGATGCTGGCGCGCGAGTCCGGGCGTCCGATCTTTCCGGTCGCGCTCGCCACCAGTCGGCGCTACGTTCTCCACAACTGGGATCGGACTACCATAAATCTGCCATTCAGCCGTGGCGCAGCTGTGTGCTGCGATCCGATCCGCGTTCCGGCCGACGCGGACCAGGAAGCGATGGAGCGATATCGCCGAGAGGTCGAGGACAAGCTGAACGAGGTGACCGCGCGCGCCTACGCGATCGCCGACCGTCGGGGGGGAGATACCGGCCGTGGCTGAACGGCTGCCGTGGACGCTGCGGGCTTATCGTGGCCTTGCCTCGATGGCGACTCCGGTGGCGCGTATCGTGCTGGCGAGCCGACTGCGGCGCGGCAAGGAGCATCCGCAACGCCTGCCGGAGCGGCGTGGCGAAAGCGGAATTCCGCGTCCGAGTGGGCCGCTCATCTGGGCACACGGCGCGAGCGTCGGCGAGATGCTCGCGGTCATTCCTCTCGTCGAGGGACTGCGTGCGCGCAATTTTCATGTGCTTGTCACGTCCGGCACACTCACATCGGCAAGGCTCGCCGAGCGGCGGCTGCCGGACGGCGTGATCCACCAGTTCATCCCGCTCGATGCGCCGCGCTATGCCGCACGTTTTCTCGATCACTGGCAACCGAACCTCGCATTGCTCGCCGAGTCCGATCTCTGGCCGAACCTGATCGTCGACGCGACGGCCCGAAACATACCGCTCATTCTGGTGAACGGTCGGCTTTCAGAACGCTCGTTCACGCGCTGGCGTTATCTGCCACATACCATCAGCGCGCTTCTCTCTCGCTTCGATTTGTGCCTCACGCAATCCGAGCCGGACGCAGAACGCTATGCCGAACTCGGCGCGCCCCGCGTCAGTATGACCGGAAACCTCAAGCTCGATGTACCGGCGCCGCCGGTCGACGCCGGCAAGCTCTCGGCAATGCGCGCCGTGATCCGCAGGCGGCCGGTCATCGCCGCGGCCTCGACGCATCCCGGGGAGGAAGCCGCGATCATCGACGCGCATCGCCGTCTGCGCCAGAGCTTTCCCGACCTGCTCACAGTGATTGCGCCGCGTCATCCCGAACGCGGCGCCGGCGTGGTCGAAATCGCCACCGCCGCGGGCCTGAATGCGATCGCGCGATCGCGCGGGCTTCTGCCGGATCGTGGCACCGACGTCTACGTCGCCGACACGATCGGCGAGCTCGGCCTCGTCTATCGCCTTGCACCGATCGTGTTCATGGGCGGATCGCTTGTGAAACACGGCGGACAAAACCCGATCGAGGCCGCCAAGCTCGGCGCCGCGATATTGCACGGTCCGCATGTTTGGAATTTCAACGATATCTATTCGGCGCTCGACGAGGCGCACGGCGCCGAGGAGGTCCTTGACGTCACGCGGCTGACGGCGCGCATCGGCGTGTGGCTGACAGACGCCGAACAGCGCAAGCAAGTGGCGGACGCGGGGATCGCAACGGTCGAACAGCTTGGTGGCGCCCTGCGCCGCACGTTGGCGGCAATCGAGCCGTACCTGATGCAGCTTGATCTCGAGCGGCGCTGATACATGGCCCCGAAAAATGGAAACGGGTTTCGGGCAAAAAACATGCGCAAACAAAATTACGCCCAATGAAAGCGCCGGCCTTCTGGTGGGGAAAGCCGGGGTCGGCGTCGGCGCTTCTTTCACCGATTGCCGCAATCTATGGCGCGGTCGCAGCGTGGCGGCTGGCGCAGCCGGGTACATCGGCGGGCATTCCGGTCATCTGCATCGGCAATCCGACCGTCGGTGGCGCCGGCAAGACGCCGACAGCCATCGCGGTGGCTCGGCTGCTCATTGCAGCCGGCGAGACGCCGATGTTTCTCACGCGTGGCTATGGCGGATCGCTCGCCGGGCCCGCCACGGTCACCACCGAACACGCGGCGGCGCAGGTCGGCGACGAGTCGTTGCTGCTCGCGCGTTTCGCGCCGACCATCGTGGCGCATGATCGTGTCGCCGGCGCGCGTATAGCGCGCGAACGCGGCGCCAGCGTCATCGTGATGGATGACGGCTTTCAGAACCCTTCGCTGGCGAAGGACCTCTCGATCCTTGTGATCGACGCGCAGCGCGGGACCGGCAATGGACGCGTGATTCCGGCCGGTCCGTTGCGGGCACCACTCGACCGGCAACTCGAGCGCGCTCAGGCGATGCTGATCGTCGGCGCTGCAAACGGCGACGTTACGCTTGCCGCATCGCTGAGCGCCCGCAGGCTGCCGCTATTCCACGCTCGACTGGAGCCGGATCTAGCAGCCGTCGCGGCACTGTCAGGCGACAGGGTGCTCGCCTTCGCAGGCATCGGGGATCCGGAGAAATTCTTCGCGACTGTCGCCGCGGCCGGCATCGAGGCCCCAATACGCCGGGCCTTCCCGGATCACCACCGCTTCAGTTCGGAGGAAGCTTCAGCACTCATCACCGAGGCCGAACGCAACAACCTCACGCTGCTTACGACCGAGAAGGATCTTGCGCGCATGACCGGTGACGGCAGGCTTGCTCAACTCGCTGCGCGGACCCGTACATTGCCCGTCAGCCTGATCGTCACAGAGTCCGACGCTTTCCGGATGCTGGTACTCGGCTGCAGGCCGCGCCCAGGCCTAGCTAGTCTGCCTTCATCCGCCCCGGCGCATGGCGCCGCAGGACCGCCTCGGGGGTCGAATAAGCTTCCTGCAATTCCACGCTCCAGTATTTCAACTCCTCGAGCGGGATTGGCACGCTGGTGATGGCGCAGCGCACAAACGCGCCCGGCCGCACGACACGGAAATCGCCATCCAGGTACTTCACCTCCGCCTCCCCCGGCATCTGGGAGGGCCCGCTGAAGCGATTGAGCACTGTTCAGTCTCCGTTCATGCCGTGAGCCGCCTTATCGGCGCAATCCGGCGTGGCGGGGTCGAACATAAGCGTTCGGCCCGCCGCGTTAAACCCTTTGAACGGCCGGTATCCCATGCGGCATCTGACTGGCCCGATCCTCGCCGCGATCATAAGCATGGCGATATTTGGCCCAGCCAAGGCAGCGCCGCCGGGGCCGGAGCCGGTCGAAATCGCTACCGAGAAGACCAAGCTCAAGGGGTTCCTCTACCGCCCCCAAGGGGCCGGGCCCTTTCCAGCCGTGGTCGCGTTGCATAACTGCGACGGCCTCGCGGGGCGGCGCACCAACTTCGCGCGGCGCTATCGCGACTGGGGAGAGCGCCTCGCGGCCGCCGGCTTCGTCGTGCTGTTCCCGGACAGTTTTGGCGCGCGCGGCCTGGGGCCGCAATGCAACGCCGGCCAGCGCACCATGCGGTCGGGCCGGGATCGCGTGGTCGATGCCGATGCGGCGCGCCATTGGCTGCAGCAACAGAGCTATGTCGCGGCCGATCGTGTTTCTCTGGTCGGCTGGGCCAATGGGGGCGTCGCAGCGCTCTGGGCCGCGCGTCCGCGCACCGGAATGAAAGACGACAAGCCGGATTTCCGCTCCGCCATTGCGTTCTATCCGGGCTGCCGCCGTCTGCGCGACACCGCCTGGAGCGCACGCATGCCGACGCTGGTCCTGATCGGCGCGAAGGACGACTGGTCGTCGGCCACAGCCTGCGAACAGATGGTGGCGGGCGCACGCGGGCGTTCCGCGCGAGCCGCGATAACGGTCTATCCAGGCGCGCATCACGATTTTGACCGGCCCGACCTCGCGCTGCAGGTGCGCAATGGCGTGTCGGTCAACGGCAGTCCCGGGCACGTGCATGTCGGAACCGATCCCGTAGCGCGCGAGGACGCCATGAAGCGCGTCGCCGAGTGGCTCGCACGCTAGACCTTGTGCCTTCCCATCAATAGGTTATGCGCCAAATCCGGGGAGGACGATGGTCGCGAAAGTCATTTGGGCGGGCTGCGAACGCGACGGTGCGGCGATTTCCGAACGTGCGCTGCGCGGCGTCAGCGGAATGACTGCGCTTGGCGTCGGCGAAGCCGACGTCGTCGCGATCATGCTGCGCAACGAAGCCTCGTTCCTCGAGGCGATGCTGATCGCACGGCTTGCCGGCTGCTACTCCTGCCCGATCAACTGGCACTACAAGGCAGACGAAGCCGGCTACATTCTGCGCGACTGTGGCGCGAAGGCGCTGATCGTCCACGCCGACCTGCTTCGCCAGATCGAGGGCGGCGTACCCGACGGCTTGGTTGTGATCGTTGTCGAACCCGGACCGGAGCTTCGCGCTGCGTTCCGGCTCGCGCCCGAGGAGTGCCGTGTTGCCGCCGGCGCGACCGAATACGAAAGTTGGCTTGCGGCCGCATCGCCCTATGACGGCCCACCGCGCCCTGTCTATGGATCGGTCCCGTATTCGTCCGGCACCACCGGCCGTCCGAAAGGCGTGAAGCGCAACCCCTCCTCTGCTGAACAGCTCGCGCGCATGACCGAAGTGACGCGGACCGCACTCGGGATCAAGCAGGGCATGCGCACGGCGCTGGTCGCGCCGCTCTATCACTCAGCGCCGGCAGCCTACGGCATGCAGAGCCTGCTACTTGGCGATCTTGTCATCATCCATGAGCGCTTCGAGGCCGAGCGGCTGCTGGCCGACATCGAAAAATACAAACTCGACCGGCTCTACCTTGTGCCGACGCATTTCGTGCGCCTGTTGCGCCTGCCCGACGAGGTGAAGCGCAAGTACGATCTGTCTTCGATTACATTTGTTGCCTCGACCGGCTCGCCCTGCCCGCCTGAAGTAAAGAAGCAGATGATCGAGTGGTGGGGGCCGGTCATCAACGAGGCCTATGCATCCAGCGAAGCGGGCTTCATCACACTTTTGTCGTCGGAGGAGTCCCGCACTCATCCAGGCTCCGCAGGCCGGCCCTTGCTCGGCGCGGACGTTCGCATTCTCGACGATGCCGGTGGCGTTCTGCCGCCATTCGAACCGGGGCTGATCTATTGCCGCCAGAGCGCCTACCCGGATTTCACCTACATCAACCGGCCGGAGGATCGTCAGGCGATCGACCGCGACGGGCTCGTGGCGGTCGGCGATGTCGGCTACTTCGATCGCGACGGCTATCTCTACATCTGCGACCGCAAGTCCGACATGGTGATCTCGGGCGGCGTGAACATCTATCCGGCCGAAATCGAGGCGGTGCTCATCACCATGCCGCAGGTCGCCGACTGCGCGGTGTTCGGCATTCCCGACGCCGAGTTCGGCGAGGCGCTCGCCGCGCACGTGCAGCCGCATGACGGCGCGGCGATCGAGCGCGATGCGGTGCGCATGTTCCTCAAGGAGCGCATCGCCGATTACAAGGTGCCGCGCGTGATCGAGTTTTCCGATGCACTGCCGCGCGAGGAGTCAGGCAAGATCTTCAAGCGGCGGCTGCGCGATCCTTACTGGAAAGAGGCGGGGCGCAGGATTTGACCGGCATCATCCCCGAAAAGTGGGTACCGGTTTTCGGACGAGGATGATGCCCATTCGGAATTCTCCTCCCTTTCGTGCCGAGCATATCGGAAGCCTGCTGCGGCCAGCCGACCTGCTGGAGCAGCGCCGCCGCTTCGCGCGTGGCGAAATCGATCAGGCGGCGCTGACCGCCGCCGAGGACCGCGCGATTGAAGATGCGGTGCGGTTACAGGAACGCGTCGGCCTGCGGCTCGCGACCGACGGCGAATTCCGCCGGGCCTCCTACCACAGCTATTTCTATCGCCAGCTCGGCGACATCTCGTTCGAGGCGCCTTCGGGCGAAGCCGGCCAGCGCGGCGCGCAGCCGGTTGCATTCATCAAGAGCCGGATCGCGTGGAACGGCCCGATCCACGCGGCGGATTTTGCGTTCCTGCGCGCCCGCACGGCTGCGCTGCCGAAAATCACCATTCCTGGCCCCTGCGCGTTGCATTTTCGCGGCGGCGATGCGGCCGTGACGGCGCAAGCCTATCGCGACACAGATGAATTCTGGGACGACATCGTCGCGGCGTTCCGCAGCGAATTGCACGCGCTGAGCGAGGCGGGCTGCACGTATGTGCAGATCGACGAGACGGCGTTCGCAAAATTCGGCGATCCGGACGTGCGTGCGATGCTGACCGCGCGCGGCGACGATCCGGACGCGCTGATCGAGAAGTACATCGCGGTGACCAATTGCGTGGTGCACGATCTGCCGAACTTGCGCATCGGCATGCATCTGTGCCGCGGCAATCGCGGCGGACAATGGCATGCCGAAGGCAGCTATGAGGCTGTCGCCGAGAAACTGTTCAATACGCTCGACATCGATTTCTTCTTTCTCGAATATGACTCGCCGCGTGCCGGCGATTTCTCGCCGTTGCGGCTGGTGCCGAAGGGCAAGACGATCGTGCTCGGGCTGGTCTCGACCAAGACCAATTTCCTTGAGCACAAGTCCGCACTCGCGCGCCGCATTGACGAGGCAGCCCGGGTGGTCGATCTCGACCGCCTTGCGGTGAGCCCGCAATGCGGCTTCGCCAGTGTCGACACCGGCAATCCGCTCAGCGCCGGGATGCAGGAGGCCAAGCTGCGGCTGGTGGTAGACTTGGCGAAAGACGTGTGGGGCACGGCATAAGTATCCGGGAGAGCACAGGAATGAAATCGAAATTCGCCGTTGCAGTGGTGCTCGCGACGCTCGTTGCGCATCCGGCGTTTGCCGCCGACGCGCTCAAGCTCGCCATCGGCCAGCGCGGCCTGTGGGATTCCTCCTTCGCGGAGATCGGCACGCACTACGGCATCTTCGCCAAACACGGCCTCGACTTGCAGGTGTTCTACACCTCGGGCGGCGGCGAGACGCAGCAGGCGATAATCTCCGGCTCGGCCGACATCGGCGTCTCGGCAGGCACGCTCGGCGTGCTCGGCGCCTTCGCCAAGGGTGCGCCGGTCCGCATCATCGGCGGCGAGGCGACCGGCACCGCCGAATACTATTTCGTCAAAGCGGACTCGCCGGTGCAGAAGGACTTCAAGGACGTGACGCCTGAGATGACGCTCGCCTATTCGACCAATGGCTCGGGCACACACATCACGGCGTTGCGCTTCATGAAGGACTACGGCTTCGCCGCCAAACTCGTCGCGACCGGCAATGTGCCGGCGACCTTCACGGCGGTGATGTCCGGACAGATTGATATCGGCTTCTCAACGCCACCCTTCGGCCTCGATGCGTTGGCCGAGGGAAAGGGCCGGCTGATCGCGCTCGCCAACGACCTGCCGAGCGTGCGCAATCAAACTGTGCGGCTGATCATTGCCAACGCGCCCGATCTCGCGAAACGGCGCGAGGTCTATGACCGCTTCATCGTAGCCTATCGCGAGACGATCGACTTTATGTACTCGGATCCGCGCGCCATCGAAGCCTACGCCAAATATGCCTCGGTCCCGAATGCAACCGCGCAAACCGTGCGCGATCAGTTCTATCCCAAGGCGATGCTGCAGCTCGACGAGGTCAAAGGCCTGCCGGAGCTGATGCAGGATGCGATCGCCTACAAATACATCCCGGCGGCGCTGAGCCAGCAGCAGCTCGACGAACTGCTGCAATTGCCGAAGAAGTAATCAGAACAGGCTGCCCTGCCCTTCGACCGGTCCACGGCTCTTGCGCGGGCGTAGCGGGCGCCGCGCCGGGGCGCCATGCGCCCCGATCGCGGTCGCGGCGACCCGTCCGTCGGCAAATTCGATGTCCAATCCCTGCCCCGGGCTGATGGCCGCGGCGCTGCGCAGCGGCGGGCCCGCCGGATCGCGCACCAGCGCGAAGCCGCGCGCCAGCACGCCCTGATAGGAGAAAGCCCCGAGCAGCCGGTCGGCGCGCTCCAGCGCGGCGAAGCGCCGCTCGATCAGCCGGTTGAGCGCGAAGCCGCCGCGCTCGAACAGCGCCGCGACGCGCTCGCGATCGCGCACGATGTGCTGGCGATGGGCCGCGATGTTGGCGCGCACCGCCGCGGTCAGGCGGCCGCCCGCATTGGCGAGCCGGTCGCGGTCACGCCTCACGCGCGAGCGCAGCAGCGGCGGCGAGAGGCGCGCGGCGCAGCGCAGATACTGCTTGTGATGGATCTGCGCGTTGGCGTGCAGCGCGCGCGGCAGCCGCTCCGCCAGGGAATCGACCTTCTGGCGCGGCACGGCGAGCAATTCGTCCGCGCCCGGCAGCGCGCGCGTCGCGGCACGCAACTCGGTGCGGCGCGCATCCATGCCGCGCGCCCACGAGGAAAGCTGCCGGCGCGCCAGCGAATCGATCTGCGCCAACAGATCGACACGCACCGGCACCGCGCATTCGGCCGCCGCGGTCGGCGTCGGGCAGCGCTTGTCGGAGGCGAAGTCGATCAGCGTCACGTCCGTTTCGTGACCGACCGCCGAGATGAGCGGGATCATGCTTTCGGCCGCGGCCCGCACGACGATTTCCTCATTGAACGACCAGAGGTCCTCGAGCGAGCCGCCGCCGCGCGCCACGATCAGCACGTCCGGCCGCGGAATGCGGCCGCCCTCGGGCAGCGCGTTGAAGCCGTGTATCGCGGCCGCGACTTCCTCGGCCGAGCCCTCGCCCTGCACGCGCACAGGCCACACAATTACATGGCGGGGAAAGCGATCCGACAAGCGGTGCAGGATGTCGCGGATCACCGCGCCGGTCGGCGAGGTGATGACGCCGATCACGCCGGGCAGGAACGGGATGAGTTGCTTGCGCGCCTCGTCGAACAGGCCTTCGGCGCCGAGCTTCTTCTTGCGCTCTTCGAGCAGCGCCATCAGCGCGCCGACGCCGGCTGGCTCCAGGCTCTCGATCACGATCTGGTAGGAGGAGCGGCCCGGATAGGTGGTGAGCCGCCCGGTGGCGATCACCTCGAGGCCTTCCTCGGGCTTGAAGCGGATACGCGCCGCCGAGCCGCGCCAGATCACCGCGTCGATCTTGGCATTCTCGTCCTTCAGGGCGAAGTAGTGATGACCCGACGAATGCGGCCCGCGATAGCCGGTGATTTCGCCACGCACGCGCACGAAACCGTAAGCATCCTCCACGGTCTTTTTCAGCGCCGCCGAAAGCTCGGAGACGGTCCATTCCGGAATGTTGACCCGGGGCTGGTTCATGACCGGCTGAATAGCCCTTTTGCGCCGATTCCGGCAGCCCATTTTGTCGCGAAACCGGCAACCATTTGTGCCGTATAGTCAGGGATCGGGCGAACTTCCATGCATCCTGCCGTCGCAGTCCTGCTCAACGCGCTGGCGCTCTACGCCGCCATCGGCATCGCGACGGCGCTGGCGTTCGCGACCTTCGGCGTGACGCGCGTGCAGCCCGCGCCGGTGAGTATTGGCGCGCGCATCCTGATCCTGCCCGGTGCCGCGGCGCTGTGGCCCTATGTGCTGCTGCGCTGGCTGAGGACACGGGCATGACGCGCGGGCATCGCACGTTTCACCGCCTCATCTGGCCTGCGCTCGCAATCGTGGTCGCGCTCGGCTTCACGCTCGCGCTCGCCTGGCGTCCACCACCCGATCCTCCCGAGCAGTCGGAGCCGGCGAAATGAGCGCCGGCTTCAAGGCGGTCCAGTGGAACAGCCGCAAGCTCGTGTATGACGCGATCCTGGTCGCAGGCGTTGCGCTGTTCGTCGGCACCTACATGACCATCGGCGCGCTGCGCCATCCGCCGGCCGACCCACCCGCCTGGATCAACCTGCGCATCAATGCGCTCGGCACCTGCGCCTTCACCATGCTGACGATCATCCTGTGTATCGGCCCGCTCGCGCGGCTCGATCCGCGCTTCCTGGCCCTTCTCTACAATCGCCGTCATTTCGGCGTGCTGACGTTCCTGGTCGCGCTCGCGCACGCCTATTCGGTGGTCGACTGGTTTGCGGCGGCCGGCGCGCTCGGCGATCTCGTCACCGAGATGACCAGCAATCCGAAATTCGGCCAGTTCATCGGCTTTCCGATGAAGGCGCTGGGCCTGTTCGGCCTCACGATCATGTTTCTGCTCGCCGCGACCAGCCATGATTTCTGGCTCGCGTTCCTCACCCCGCGCATCTGGAAGGCGCTGCATATGGCGCTGTATCTCGCCTACGGCGTGCTGGTGATGCATGTGGCACTCGGCGTGATGCAGGCGGACCAACGCATCCACATCCCGATCCTGCTCGGCCTCTCGTTCGCGACTGTCGCGGGGCTGCACATCGCGGCCGCATGGCGGGAGCGCGACGTCGCTGGACAGGCCGGCGATTGGCTCGTCGTAGGACCGCTGGACACAATTCCCGACCAGCGCGCCCGCATCGTCGCGGCGCGCAACGGCGAGCGCATTGCGGTGTTCCGCGACGGCGCGCAGATCGGTGCGCTGAGCAATCTGTGCGCGCACCAGAACGGGCCGATCGGCGAAGGCTGTATCCGCAACGGTCTCGTCACCTGCCCGTGGCACGGCTACGAGTACCGCCTCGCCGACGGCTGCGCGCCGCCGCCCTTCACCGAAAGGCTCGCGACCTATCGGGTCCGGCTGCGCGAGGGCGTGATTGAAGTCGATCCGAACGCGCTGCCGCCGGGGACACCCGCCGCCATCACAATCGGCTGAGGATTACGCCACCAAGCTTGCTGGCCGGGCGTTTGTGGCGTGCTAAACGCCGCCTCATGAACATCCTCCTCCTCGGCTCGGGCGGACGCGAGCATGCGCTGGCCTGGAAGATCGCCGCCTCCCCGCTGACGACGAAACTCTGGTGCGCGCCGGGCAATGCCGGGATCGCGCAGGAGGCCGAATGCGTGGCGCTCGACATCAGCGACCATGCGGCGGTGGTGGCGTTTTGCAAGACGAACAAGGTCGATTTCGTCGTGGTCGGGCCGGAGGCGCCGCTGGTCGCCGGCATCGCGGACGATCTGGAAGCGGCAGGCTTCCACACCTTCGGCCCCTCAAAGGCCGCCGCGCAGCTTGAAGGCTCCAAGGGCTTCACCAAGGATCTCTGCGCCAAATACAACATCCCGACCGGCGCCTACCAGCGCTTCACGTCGGCCGAGCCCGCGAAGGCCTATGCGCGCAAGCAGCCGGTGCCCGTTGTCATCAAGGCGGACGGGCTTGCGGCCGGCAAGGGCGTCGTCATCGCGGAGACGATCGCCGAGGCGGAAGCCGCAATCGACATGATGTTCGGCGGGGGCCTGGGCGGGGCCGGCGCCGAAGTGGTGATCGAGGAATTTCTCGTCGGCGAGGAAGCCTCGTTCTTTGCGCTGTGCGACGGCGAGAGCGCGATCCCCCTCGCCTCCGCACAGGACCACAAGCGTGTGTTCGACGGCGACAAGGGCCCGAACACCGGCGGCATGGGCGCCTATTCGCCAGCGCCGGTAATGACCGACGCGATCACGCGCCGGACGATGGAGGAAATCGTCAAGCCGACGGTCGCCGCCATGCGCGAGATGGGCATGCCGTTCCGCGGCGTCCTGTTCGCCGGGCTGATGATCACAAAGGACGGCCCGAAGCTGATCGAATACAATGTGCGCTTCGGCGATCCCGAGTGTCAGGTGCTCATGCTGCGGCTGCGCTCGGACCTGATGCCTGCGCTGATCGCGTCGCGCGACGGGCAACTGAAGACCTTCGACCTGCGCTGGCATGATCAGGCCGCGCTCGTGGTCGTGATGGCGACCAACGGTTATCCGGGCGATTACGGCAAAGGCTCGGTCATCACGGGCCTCGATGCCGCTGGCGCACTGCCGGATGTGCAGGTCTTCCATGCCGGCACCAGGACCGAGAGCGGCAAGATCACGGCGAACGGGGGACGCGTGCTCGGTATCGCGGCCACGGGCACCACCGTGAAAGAGGCGCAGCGCCGCGCTTATGCGGCGGTGGACAAGATCGACTGGCCGGGCGGCTTCTGCCGCCGCGACATCGGCTATCTGGCGATCGCGCGCGAGACATCGCCCGCATGATCATCCGCGATGCGCGGCGCGAGGATTTGCCGGCGATCGTCGCGCTGCTGGCCGACGATACGCTCGGCAGCACGCGGGAACGCAACGAAGACCCGCTGCCGCAGGCCTATCGTGAGGCGTATGCCGCGATCGAGGTCGACCCGAACAACCGGCTGATTGTCGCCGAAGCGGACGGCGCGATCGTCGCCTGTCTGCAGCTCACCTTCATCCCCGGTCTCTCGCGTCTGGGCGCAGAACGCGCGCAGATCGAGAGCGTGCGCGTGGCGACGAGCCAGCGCGGCGCGGGACTTGGGCGCAAGCTGATCGAAGCGGCCATCGCCGAGGCGCGCAAGCATGGCTCGAAGATCGTGCAGCTCACCACCGACAAATCGCGTGCCGACGCGCATCGCTTCTATGCAAGCCTGGGTTTCGTCGCATCGCACGAAGGCATGAAACTCAGTCTCGACTGAGTCTGCTTGCCATCGGCCGCGAGCCCGCTAGGTTGCGGGTCGGAGGAAATGCATGACCGACCGGCAGGCGGCCTATACGGGCACCAAGGATGTCGCGGCGCCGCTGCGCTTCGATGTCGCGCGGCTGGAGGACTATCTCGCCGTCCATGCGAAGGGGTTCAAAGGGCCGCTCACGGTGAAGCAGTTCCGGGGTGGCCAGTCGAACCCGACCTATTATCTGGAAACGCCTGCACGCAAATATGTGCTGCGCCGCAAGCCCCCCGGCAAGCTCCTCCCCTCCGCGCATGCGGTCGACCGCGAATTCAAGGCGATCAGCGCGCTTTATCCGCAAGGCTTCCCGGTGGCGGAGCCGATCATCTATTGCGCCGATGAGAGTATCACCGGCACGGCGTTCTATGTGATGGGTTTTGTCGACGGCCGCGTGATCTGGGCGCCGGATATGCCGGACTCGGACGTCAATGATCGCGCCGCGACCTACGACGTGATGAACGCGACGCTCGCGCGTCTACACTCCTATGAGCCGTCGGCGATCGGACTTTCCGAGTACGGGCGCGGCGAGAATTATGTCGCGCGCCAGGTCGACCGCTGGTCGAAGCAGTATCGCGCCTCGGAGACCGAGAAGATCGACGAGATGGAGCGGCTAATGGCGTGGCTGCCGCAGCATCTTCCTCCGCCTGCGCCGGTGCGGATGGTGCACGGCGACTACCGTCTCGACAACATGATCCTGCACCCGACAGAGCCGCGCGTGCTCGCGGTGCTCGACTGGGAACTCTCCACGCTGGGCGATCCGCTCGCGGACTTCAGCTACCACTGCATGCAATGGCATATGCCGCGCACGGACGCTGGCGCGGGTACCGGTTCACTCGTGGGACTCGATCTGAAGGCGCTCGGCATCCCGGCGCTTTCCGATTATGTCGACGCCTACGTCGCACGCACCGGCCTCGATCCGCGTCCCCACATGCCGGTCTATCTCGCCTACAATTTCTTCCGCCTTGCCGCGATCCTCCAGGGCATCGTTGGCCGGGTGCGCGACGGCACCGCGACAAGCGAGAACGCCGCGGGGCGGGGCAAGATGGTGCGCCCGCTCGCCAACACGGCCTGGGAGTTCGCGCGAGAGGCCGGCGCAACGTGAAAACATTCGCGCTGGCGCTCGGCGCGGGCGGGGCGCGCGGGCTTGCGCATGTTGTAATCGTCGAAGCGCTCGACGAGATGGGCATCAAACCGGTCGCGATCGCCGGTTCATCGATCGGAGCCGTGATCGGGGCGGGCTACGCGGCGGGCCTCACCGGCCGCGTGATGCGGCGCACCCTTATCTCAATGGCCCACAATCGCGGCGAGGTCATGCGTCGTGTCATGGGCGCGCGCGCGGTGGCGTGGTCGCAGATTCTGGGCGCGGGCTTCGGCAATCCGCTGGTGATGGATGCCGGGAAATTTTACGACGCGCTGCTCGGCGAACTGTTGCCGGAAACATTCGCTGATCTGGACATTCCCTTGACCGTGATGGCAACCGATCTGCACGCGCGCGAGCCGGTGATTTTTACAGAAGGGCCGCTCAAGCCCGCCGTCTCTGCCTCCATGGCGGTCCCGGGACTGGTTCAGCCGGTGGAGGTCGACGGACGCATTCTGGTCGACGGCGGCGCGGTCGATCCGCTGCCGTTCGGGTGCCTGCGAGACAAGGCCGAAGTGGTCGTCGCGGTCGACGTATCGGAGGGTTTCACGCAGCGCGACGGCGTGCCCGACCCGTGGGACAGCCTTTTCACGACGATCTCGGTCATGAGCCACACCATCGTTTCTCACAAGCTGAAAGAGGGGGCGCCCGATCTCGTGTTGCGGCCGAACATCGGAATCTTCCGAATGCTCGACTTTTTTCAAGCAAGTGCAATTCTGCGCGCCGCCGAAGGCATCAAGATCGAGGTGAAGGAAAAATTGGGTGCGCTGCTCTGAGCGCGAAAAGCCGGGCGCAAGGCGCCCGGCTCAATCTAACGTGATATCTGGGATGCTCAGTGCCAGAAAAGCGCGAGCAGGATGATGATCGGGATTGGCACGCCAAGCAGCCACAACAGAATTCCGCGACCCATGACTGATCCTCCGGTTGGTGTTCGGCCTGATAAGTCGGGAAAAAGCGAAAAGTTCCGCACCAGTTTGGCGGGTTTCTATCGTCGAGCCGCGAAGAAATCGCGCAGCAGGTCAGCCGCCTGCTGCGCAGCCATTTCGCCATAGGTTTCGGGGCGATGATGGCAGGTAGGCGAGGAGAAAAACCGCACGCCATTCTCGACCGCCCCGCCCTTCGGATCGGCCGCGCCGAAATAAAGCCGCCGGATGCGCGCGAACGAAATCGCCGCCGCGCACATCGCGCAAGGCTCGAGCGTTACGTAGAGGTCGCAACCGTTGAGCCGCTCCGTGCCGAGCGCGGCCGCGGCCTGCCGGATTGCCAGCATTTCGGCGTGCGCGGTCGGATCGCGGTCGCGCAGGGTGCGGTTGCCGGCGCGTGCGACCACGGCGCCCTCATGCACGATCACGCAGCCGACCGGCACCTCGGCGGCATCCCGAGCCGTCTGCGCCTCCGCCAGTGCGTCATCCATGAAGGACTGTGGCATAA
Organism: uncultured Alphaproteobacteria bacterium; assembly: GCA_963757565.1. Lineage (GTDB taxonomy): Bacteria > Pseudomonadota > Alphaproteobacteria > Rhizobiales > Xanthobacteraceae > PALSA-894. The sequence continues at coordinate 813,504 of CAVWSB010000011.1, read as the reverse complement.
GGCTCCCTATGGCGCAGAATCAGCATGAAGGCGAGCGCATCGCCAAGGTGATGGCGCGGGCCGGAGTGGCCTCGCGGCGCGAGGCCGAGGCCTGGATCGTGGCGGGGCGCGTCGCGGTGAATGGCGAGAAGATTTCCTCGCCCGCGCTCAACGTGACCCGCGCAGACAGGATCGTGGTGGACGGCAAGCCGCTGCCCGGCGTGGAGCGCACCCGCCTGTTTCTCTACCACAAGTCACGCGGGCTGGTGACCACAACGGCCGACCCGCAGGGCCGCCCGACCATCTTCGATGCACTGCCGAAGGATCTGCCGCGGCTCATCAGCATCGGACGGCTCGATCTGTCGACCGAGGGGCTGTTGCTCTTGACCAACGACGGCGGGCTCGCGCGCGCGCTCGAACTGCCCGCGACCGCGTGGCTGCGGCGCTACCGCGTGCGCGCGCACGGCAAGGTCACGCAGGAGCAGCTCGACGGGCTGCGCGATGGCGTGACGGTGGATGGCATCAACTACGGGCCGATCGAAGCGACGCTCGACCGCGAGCAAACCTCGAATGTGTGGATCACCTTTGCCATCCGGGAGGGCAAGAACCGCGAGGTGCGCAACGTGCTGCGCCATCTCAACCTCCACGTGGCGCGGCTGATCCGCATATCGTTCGGCCCGTTTCAGCTGGGCGAAATCGCCGAGGGCGAGGTCGAGGAAATCCCCACACGGGTGCTGCGCGACCAGCTTGGCGAAAAGCTCACTAGGGTCGCGGGCGCGGATTTTGCTGCCCCGATTGTGAATCGCAAAGAGGCAGAGCCGAAGGCCAAGCAAAACAAGGAGCGCGCACCTGCGTCCTTGCCCTCTCGCGCGAAGCGGGATGGCGGGGAGAAGCCGAGGGTGCGTGAAAAGCCGAAGGGTGCCAAATCGTCGGAACAGAAGAAATTCCAGCGCCCGCGGCGCGGCGAAAACGCGCGGCCCTCGTTCGACGAACCCGCGCCGCGTCGCGGCGGCCGCCCCGGTCGCGGACGGCGTTGATCGGCAGCCGCATGATCGATACCGAAAACCGGTTCCCACTTTTCGGGATCATGCGGTAATGCGCATCGTCGGAGGACGGTTGCGCGGCCGCGCGCTGGCAGCGCCGAAAACGCAGGCGATCCGCCCGACCGCCGACCGCCTACGCGAGTCGCTGTTCAACATTTTGACGCACGCCTACGACAATCCGATTTCCGGCGCGCGCGTGCTCGACCTGTTTGCCGGCACCGGCGGGCTAGGGATGGAGGCGATCTCGCGCGGCGCGGCCTTCGCGTTGTTCGTCGACGACGGCGCGGAAGCGCGCGCCCTGCTGCGCCAGAATGTCGAGGCTCTGGGCTTGGCGGCGACGGCGCGCATCTTCCGCCGCGACGCAACGAAACTGGGGCCCGCGCATCCGGTCGAGCCGTTTTCGCTCGTGTTCCTCGATCCACCCTATGGGAAGGGCCTGGCCGAGAAGGCGCTCGCGTCGGCGCGCGAGGGCGGATGGCTGACGGACGGTGCGCTCGTCGTGGTGGAGGAAAGCGTCGAGGCGTCGTTCAAGCCACCGGAGGGTTACGAAGACATCGAGCGACGCCCGTACGACGGCACGGAGTTCGTGTTCCTGCGCCTAGCGCCGCCCAAATAGCCGCTCGATATCGCCGAGCTTCAATTCCACATAGGTCGGGCGGCCGTGATTGCACTGGCCGGAGTTCGGTGTCGCTTCCATCTCACGCAGCAGCGCGTTCATCTCGTCGGCCTTGAGCCGACGCCCGGCGCGCACCGAGCCGTGGCACGCCATGGTGGCGGCGACATGCATCAGCCGGCGCTCAAGCGGCAGCGCCTCGTCCCATTCGGCCATGTGCTCGGCGAGGTCACGCACCAGCGCCTGCGCGTCGGTCTCGCCAAGCAGCGAGGGCGTTTCCGACACCGCGACCGCGCCGGGCCCGAAGCCTTCCAGCACAAGGCCGAAACGCGCGAGCTCGGCGGCACGCCCGGTCAGCCGCTCGACATCGACTTCGTCGAGTTCGACGATTTCCGGAATGAGCAGGATCTGCCGCGCGACGCCGGACCTCTCCAGCGCAGCCTTCATGCGTTCGTAGACAATGCGCTCATGCGCGGCGTGCTGATCGACAATCACGATGCCGTCACGCGTTTGCGCCACCACGTAGGTCTCGTGCAGTTGTGCCCGCGCCGCTCCGAGCGGGCGGTCGAGCAAATCCGCGGCCTCCGCCACGACACGCATCTCGGCCGACGGCGCGCCAGTATCGAACGCCGCCTGCGCGGCCTCGGCGAAGCCCGCCAGCGCGTTCGCGCCATCCGTCAGCGGACGCGCGGGCGAGGCGCGCCAGTTCCAACCCGAGCGCGGCACGCCGGTCGGCCGGAACGCCGCAATCGTCGCATCCCCGCCTGTGGTCGCGACACGCTGCGCGTCGCGCGCCAGCGCCTCCTGCAGGGCGCGCACGATCGAGGAGCGCACCAGCCCTGAATCGCGGAAGCGCACCTCGGTCTTGGCCGGGTGCACGTTGACGTCGACCTCGCGCGGCTCGACCGCAATGAACAACGCCACCACCGGATGGCGGTCGCGCGGTAGATAGTCGGCGTAAGCGCCGCGCACCGCGCCGAGCAGCAGGCGGTCGCGCACCGGGCGGCCGTTGACGAAGAGATATTGCGAGAGCGCGTTGCCGCGCGAATAGGTCGGCAGCGCCGCATACCCCGCGATGGCGAGCCCCTCGCGCCCGCCGCTCACCGCGACCGCATTGGCGCGGAAATCCGCGCCCAACACGTCGCCAAGCCGCGCGAGCCGCCCCGCAAGGCCGGGCGGCGCGGCACCCCAGGTGATCGGCGCCCGCTCCTCGCCAACGAGCGTGAAGGCAACATCCGGCCGGCTCATTGCGAGGCGCCGCACCACGTCGCGGATCGCCTCTCCTTCGGTGCGATCGGTTTTGAGAAACTTCAGCCGCGCGGGCGTCGCGTAGAACAGGTCGCGCACCTCGACGCGCGTGCCTTGCGTGAGCGCGGCCGGTTTCACGCCAGACTTCGCGCCGGCATCGACCTCGATTGCCCAGCCGTTCGGCTCACTCGCGTGGCGCGTCGTGATGGTCAGTCGCGCGACCGCACCGATCGAGGGCAGCGCCTCGCCGCGGAAGCCGAGCGTGTCGATCGCCATCAGGTCGTCCTGCGGCAGCTTGGAGGTCGCGTGGCGATCGACCGCAAGCGCGAGATCGGCGCGGGTCATGCCGGCGCCGTCGTCGGTGACGCGGATCAGCCGCCGTCCGCCCCCATTGGTGACAATCTCGACGCGCCGCGCGCCGGCATCGAGCGCGTTCTCGACCAGCTCCTTCACGGCGCTCGCCGGACGCTCGACCACCTCGCCGGCAGCGATGCGGTTGACGATATTCTCGGCAAGCTGGCGGACGGGCATTCGGCGACTCGTGCGATCAGACACGAAACATTTAGCACGCCCGTCCCTTCGTCATGGCCGGACTTGACCCGGCCATCCACGTCTTTGGTCCGCGCGCAAAGACGTGGATGCCCGGCACAAGGCCGGGCATGACAGAGCAGGTTAATCCAGCGCAGGCCTTTTGCCCCGCATCCCCTTGATACTGGAACGCAATTTCTTGCCCTCCAGCCGCTTTTCGCGCGAGGCCCTGGTGGGCTTTGTGGCACGGCGAAGGGTCGGCCGCACCGCGGCTTCCTGCAACAGCGCGACGAGCCGCGCGAGCGCATCGGCACGGTTGCGCTCCTGCGTGCGGTGGGTCTGTGCCACAATCACCAGCACGCCGTCCTTGGTGAGGCGCTTGCCGGCGAGCCGCATCGCGCGGATCGCCACGTCATTGGGCAGCGACGGCGAGCCGCGGACATCGAAGCGAAGCTGCACGGCGGTCGAGAGCTTGTTGACGTTCTGCCCGCCGGGGCCCGAGGAGCGCACGAAGCTCTCGTCGATCTCGCGCTCGTCGATGGCGATGTCGTCGGTGATGCGGATGGCCATTGTCGCGTCATTCCGGGCACGCCAAAGGCGTGAGCCCGGAATGCATAACCACAGAATGCACCGCATTGCACGAACGGTGCACACAAGAGACAGCCGAGGTTATGGATTCCGGGCTCGGCGCTCGCGCCGCCCCGGAATGACCGGGGCTCTAGGCCCCCGCCAGATACTGCTTCGCCAGTATCTTGCCCTCTTCCACCGCCGGCTGCTCGAAAGGCTCTACGCCGAACAGGTGCGCCGCGATGATTGTCTCGAGGAAGAAGTGCATCATCAGCGCGCCAAGGCTTTCCTCGTCGAGCCGCGGCAAGGCGAGCGTGCGCACGGGACAGCCGTTCTTCGCCAGCGTGTCGGCGGTTGCGCGACCCTGCGCGGCGACCAGATCGCCGATACTCTTGCCGCCGAGGTCGGCCTCACCCGCCCGCGCGGCGAGCGCGGGATCCATGCGAGGGCCCTGCCCTTTGGCATCCACGGTGATGATCGTAAACAGCTTGTCACGCGGCCCCGCGATGAAGAGCTGCAGCTGCGAATGCTGATCGACCGGCCCGAGCGCGCCGAGCGGCGTCGTCCCCTTGCCGTCCTTGCCGAGGCTTTCAGCCCAGAGCTGCACATACCAGCGCGAGAATCGCTCGAGCCGGTCGGCATAAGCCATCAGCACGGCGATGTTTTTGCCTTGCGCGGCGGCCGCCGCATTGAGTGCGGCGCCAAGCGCCGCAGGCACTTCGGTCGGTGGATTTTTTGCGAGCACCGGCGCGAGTGCAGTCGCGGCGCCCGCGCGCAGCGCCTTGATGTCGAGGCCCAGAATTGCGGCCGGGAGCAAACCCACATTCGAGAGCCCCGAATAGCGTCCGCCAATGTTGGGATCGTGCTCCAGCATCTCGACCGAGGTCCCAAGCAGGTCGCGCAACCCGTTGCGTTTGCCGGGCTTTGCGGCCTCGCTGATGCCAAAGAAGAGCTCGCCGATCCGTCCGCTTAGCCCCGCGCCTTCGACCGCCGAGATCGCGGCAGCCGTCTGCATCAGCGTCTCGCCGGTGCCGCCGGATTTGGAAATCGGGATGAAGCGCGTGGTCGCGAGCGGCAGCTTCGCGAGTAACCCCGCATAGGTCGCGGGATCAAGATTGTCGACGAAATGCATGCGCGGAGCCGGACGGAACGCTTCCGCGCACCGCACGCCGACGTCAGCAAGCTGCGCCAGCGTTTGCCCGCCGAGGCTGGAGCCACCGGTGCCGAGCACGACCACATCGGTCGCGCCGTCGCGCAACCGGGCGGCAGCCTTCTCGATCGCGCCGAGATCGGACGTTTTCGCCGGCAGACGCAGCAGCGGCAGGCTTTCGTCCGCATGCGCCTTGCGCAGCCAGTCGAGCGCGCCCTCGCAGCGGCGCAACATATCGTCGAGCGCGGCTTTCGCCACGCCATGCGTGCCGATCGACTCGGCTCGCGCATTTGCGATGTTCTGTTGAAACGGCATCCCGGCATATTACCGCGTTGCGGTAAAAAAGTTCCCAAGCGCGAACTGCTCGCGCTCAATTCGTCTTGGTCAGCCCTTGCGCGCGGCCGACCACCACCGTGAGCATCTTGGTATCGAGCAGGCGCTTTGCCACGCGTTTGGCGTCATCGAGCGTCACCGCATCGATCATCGCGTTGCGCCGCTCGGGATAGTCGATGCCGAGCTTGTCGAGCTGGATCTGGACGATCTGGCCGGCGATCTTGGCGGACGTATCGAAGGCGAGCGCGTAGGAGCCCTTCAGATAGGACTTCGCCTTGTCGAGTTCCTCCTGTGTCGGTCCATCGGGCGCCATCCGTTTCGTTTCCTCATCGATCAGCGTCAGCGTCTCGGCGGCCCGGTCCGAGCGCGTCGCGGTGCCGCCGCTCAGGATATTGGCGTAGTCCATCCAGTACAGGCTGGTGCGAACGCCATAGGCGAGCCCGCGCTTCTCGCGGATCTCGTGGTAAAGCCGCGACGTCATCGAGCCGCCGCCATAGATATGGTTGACCACATAGGCGGCGAAGAAATCCGGATCACTGCGCGCGAGACCCGGCCCGCCGAAGCTGATGACGGTCTGCGGCACGTCGAGGTTGACCACGACGCGTTCGCCGAGGCCGTGCATGGCTGTGGCCGGCACCGGAGCAAGCTTCGCTTTCGCGGGCAGGCCGCCGAACACGCGGTCGATCATTTTGCCAGCCGCCTCGGCATCGATATCGCCGACGATGCCGACGGTAAGGGTGTCGCGCGCGAATACATCGCGCACATAAGCCTTGAGATCATCCACGGTGATGGCGGCCAGCGATTCCGGCGTGCCGTTGCTCGGGCGGCCATAAGGGTGGCCCGGGAACGCCTCCGCCCACCAACGGCGGTTGGCGATTTCGTTCGGGTTGGTGGTGCCCCGCGCCAATTGCGCCTGCAACTGATCGCGAATGCGCGCGACCGGTTCCTCGTCGAACCGCGGCGCGGTCAGCGAAAGGCGCAGCAGGTTCACGCCTTCGTCGAGATTGGCCGCGAGCGTATGCATCGAGCCGCGGAACTGATCGCGCCCGGCCGTGAAGCCGAGCTGGATTGCCTTGTCCTCCAGCCGCTCCTGAAACGCCTGCGAGTTGAGATCGCCCGCGCCCTCGTCGAGCAGCGAGCCGGTCATGTTGGCGACGCCGGGCTTGTCCGCCGGATCGGCATTCGCGCCGCCGGTAAATGCAAAGTCGAGCGCCAGCACCGGCACCGAGGACTCGCGCACCAGCCACGCCTTGATACCGCCCGGCGAGGTGATCGACTCGATCTTGCTCGCCGCGGACGCGACATCGGAAAAGGCCAGTGCGAACGCAAGGCCAAGCGCGGCGGCTATCCTGCTCACGACTTCTTCTCCTCGCGCGGCTTCTCCGAGCGCGCCGCGCCTTCCCGGACCAGATAGCCCGTCACCGAATGGCGCTTGTCGAGATATTTCCGCGCCGCGTCGCGCACCTGCTCGGCGGTCACGGCGCGCAGTCGGTCGGGACGCGTCAGCACCGCCTCGACGGTCGAACCGGTGGTCAGCGCGCCGCCGTACATGCGGGCGAGCTGGGCGGTGTTGTCCTGGGCATACACGAAGTCCGCGATCATGCGGTTCTTGGAGCGGTCCAGCTCCTCGATGGTCGGGCCCTTGTCGAGAAACGCCTCGATCTGCGTATCGATCGCGGCCTCGACCTTCTCCAGCGGGACACCGGCCGCAGCGGTTGCGCTCGCACCGAAGCGCGTCGCATCGAGCGACGTGCCTTGATACCAGCAACCCACATTGGTCGCGAGGCGCTGTTCGACAACCAGCGCACGATAGAGCCGGCTGTTCGAGCCGCCGCCGAGCACCGAGGCGAGCAGATCGAGCACCTCGCCCTCGTTGTCCTTCGCAGTGGTGTAGGACGGCACCAGATAGCTGCGCTGCAGGCTCGGCTGCGTGACGCGCAGGTCCGCAAACGTGACGCGCCGCTCTGCGATTTGCGGCGGCTCCGTCGGGCGCATCCGGGGACCGAGCGGCGTGCGCTTCTCGATTTTGCCGTAGGTCTTGTCGGCCAGCGCCCTGACGTCGTCGGGGGTCACATCGCCCGCGATGATCAGGACCGCATTATCGGGCTGGTAGAAGCGCCGGTAGTAGTCGAGCGCATCCTGCCGATCGAGCGTCTCCATCTCATGACGCCAGCCGATCGTCGGCCGGTGATACGGATGATTGAGATACTGCGCGGCCTGCACCTGCTCGGAGAGCCGCGCGGACGGATCGTTGTCGATCCGCTGGTTGCGCTCTTCCAGGATGACATTGCGCTCCGCCGCGATGACATTGTCGGTCAGCACGAGCCCGGTCATGCGGTCGGCCTCGAACTCCATCATGGAGCCGAGATTCTCGCGCGAGATGCGCTGGAAGTAGCCGGTGTAATCGTAGCTGGTGAAGGCATTCTCCTGCCCGCCCACCGCGGCAAGCTGCTGCGAGAAGCGCCCGGCCGGATTCTTCGCCGTACCCTTGAACATCAAATGTTCGAGGAAATGTGCAATGCCGGACTTGCCGTACGGATCGTCGGCCGCGCCGTTGCGATACCACACCATGTGGGTGACGACGGGCGTGCGATGGTCCGGAACGACCACCACGAGCAACCCATTGTCGAGCGTGAATTGCGCGACCTCAGGCGCGGCGCAGGCCGGAGACAGCGCGAAGGCGGCGCACAAGGCAAGACTTGTGAGAAATCGGATCAATGCTGGCACGGTGGTGCTCTCAAGGGGCCCCGTGTCTAACACGGATCGACGGTTATGGGCGGGCAGCAAGCGCTACTGGTCGCCCTGACCGAGCGGACGGTCCAGGATCGATGGAATCTTCCAGCCCGACCCTTCCTTGCCGGGCGCGTAGGGCTGGTTCGGCGCGGGTGTCTGGTACCCGGGCGGCGGCTGGGTCAAAGCACTGCGGCTTGGCTCCTGCTCGAACTTGGCGTTTTCGTTCAGATGACGCCCCATCAAGGCATCGATGTTGAAGATGCCTTTTGAGTCCAATTCGCGCGGGCTCATTTGGCGTCCGACATTATAATCCTCGATCGAGCCGATCGTCTTCGACGGGTCGGTCACGCGCGCCGCGCGCGGGTCGGCGCCGCGGCGCAGTTCGTCCGGATTCAAGACCGAATCGGTTCCCGGATCCTCCGGGGTCGCACGCGTGTTGGCCTTGCTGGTCCGCGTCACGACCTTGCGATCCGGATCGCTTGGCCAGGCGGGATTGCGCAACTGCGGACCACCCGCTTGCGGCGGCGGCAGATCGCGTGTCGGCGGAATGACGAGAGGCGAACGCTCCCGGTAGTTGATTCCGGCTCGGCCGACATCCACGCCCATGCCGCCCAGAATGTTCTTGATGATCTTCTGCTCGAGCGTGTCGTCGTCTTCCTGCGCCTGCTGGGCGTGCGCCACGGCTGGGGCGATCAGCAGCGCCCCGCACACACAGGCCACCCAAGCTCCACGCAGGCGGGATCGATCATGTCGCATGGCGGTTCATCCATTTCGCGGGCCCAAGCCCGCGCATTACCGCGAATTCGGCCGCCTCCCGGATCATTCATCACGAGGGATCGGGGCGCTTTTGCGGCGTCGGTCCAAGGACATACTCATACAGGAGGCCGATTACGCCGGCAACGATGGCCACGTCAGCGAGGTTAAACACGTACCAGACGAAGTTGAATCGGGCCGTCGTGACGTGAAACAGCACGAAATCGACCACGGCTCCGTAGGTTAAGCGGTCCAGGCCATTCCCGAGCGCCCCGCCGATGATCAGCCCAAGGGCGAGTGCGGTCAGGCGAAGTTCCGCCCGCGCGAGCCAGATCCACAGGACCACAACGGCAGCCGCCTTGAGCGCCACCAGCACGTAACGGCCGAAATCGGTGTCCTGGGGGAACAGGCCGTAGCTGATGCCGGTGTTCCAGGTGAGCACGAAATCGAGAAACGGCGTGAGATGGACGATCCCGCGATTGGCGAGATCGAACACGATCGAGGAGCCAGAGCTTGGATGCCTGATCGAACGCGCAGGCGATCGCCGCAATGATCACACCGAAGCGGCTGAACGGGCCCCAGAGAAACGCCCGGAGCACGTTACTCCGCCGCCTTCCGCATCGCGTCCCACTCGCGCAACGCCTGCGCGTCGCGCGGCGTGACATCCGGATAGGCCGGATCGGTGCCGACGCTGCGTGAAATCTTCCAGGAGCGCGCGCACTTCTGTCCCTCGGCCTGGTTCGGCACCACCGCCACGCCCTTCACGTCGTCGAGCCGGAATGCGGCCGTGGGTCCTTCGCGCTCGATCAATGCCGCGGACGACGTGATGCAGACTTCCGCAAGATCGACATCGACCATTGCGGCGAACAGGTCCGGATCGGAGACGTAAACGACAGGTGCGGCTTCGAGCGACGAGCCGATGCGCTTGGCGGCGCGCTCCACCTCCAGCGCGCCCGTGACGACGCGGCGCACGGTGCGCACTTTCCGCCATTTGTCGGCGAGCGCCTCGTCGCGATAGTCGGGCAGATCCGGAAAGAGTTCGAGGTGCACCGAGGAATCTTCGCCTGGATAACGCTGCAGCCACGCCTCCTCGGCTGTGAAGCACAGCATGGGCGCGAGCCATGTGACGGTGCAGCGGAATACCTGATCGAGCACAGTCAGCGCCGCCTTGCGCGTCACCGACGAGTACGGATCGCAGTAGAGCGCGTCCTTGCGCACGTCGAAATAGAACGCCGAGAGATCGACTGTCATAAACTGGCTGAGCGCCGCGAAGATGCGCTTGTAGTCGAACTCCCGATAGGCCTGTCGCACCAGCACATCCAGTTCGGCGAGCCGGTGCAGCATCAGCCGCTCGAGCTCGGGCATCTGCTCCACTGCGATGCGATCCTCGATACGGAAGTGCACGAGGTTGCCGAGCATCCAGCGGATGGTGTTGCGCAGCTTGCGATAGGTATCGACCGTGGTCTTGATGATTTCCGGCCCAATGCGGATGTCGTCGGCGTAATCCGACGCGCACACCCACATGCGCAGGATATCGGCGCCGGACTGCTTCATCACGTCCTGCGGCGCAACGGTATTGCCGAGCGACTTGGACATCTTGCGGCCGTGCTCGTCGAGCACGAACCCGTGGGTCAGCACGACGTCGAACGGCGCGACGCCGCGCGTACCGCAACTCTCCAGCAGCGAGGAATGGAACCAGCCGCGATGCTGGTCGGAGCCTTCCAGATACATCACGGTGTCGGGCCCGCCGTCCATCTTGCGGCGGATGCCCGCGAGACTCGGGAAATTGTCCGGGTCCTCCAGCGTGAAGGCGTGGGTCGAGCCGGAATCGAACCACACATCGAGAATGTCATCGACCTTTTGCCACGGCTCATTGGCGCGGCCGCCGAGGAAGCGCTCGCGCGCACCGTCCGCGTACCAGGCGTCCGCACCTTCGGCCGCGAAGGCATCGCCGATGCGCCGGTTGACCAGCGCGTCCTGCAGGATCTCGACCGAACCGTCGCCTTTCTCGCGCACGAACACCGCGATCGGCACGCCCCAGGCGCGCTGGCGCGAGATCACCCAGTCGGGGCGGCTCTGGATCATGCCGGTGATGCGATTCTCACCCTGCGGCGGCACCCAGCGGGTCGCACGGATCGCGTCCAGTGCGCGGTTGCGCAGCGTGTCGTCGCGCTCGGCATTGCCGTTCGCGTCGTCGATGTCCCTGTCCATCGCAATGAACCATTGCGGCGTATTGCGGAAGATGACCGGCTTTTTCGAGCGCCAGGAATGGGGATATTGGTGCTTCAGCCGGCCGCGGGCGATCAGCATGCGCCTGTCGGTCAGCGCCTTGATCACGGCACCGTTCGCGTCACCCTTCTCGCCTTTGTCGGTGAGCACGCGCGCGCCGGTAAAGCCCGGCGCATGATCGGTCAAAGCGCCGTTCTCATCCACCGTGTAGGGGATCGCCGGGTTCACGCCACGCGTTTCGAGTTCGCGCGCACTCGCCGTCCATACCTCGAAGTCCTCGCGGCCATGGCCGGGTGCGGTATGGACGAAGCCAGTGCCGGCATCGTCCGACACATGATCACCCTCAAGCAGCGGCACGACGAACTCGTATCCGCCGGCGTATCCTTTCAGCGGATGCGCGCATGCAAGATGCGCGAGATCGCGAGCCGGCACAGGCCGCACCTTTTCGAATGCTGTCACGCGCGCCTGTTTGAACGTGTCTTCGGCAAGCGTATCGGCGAGGATCAGCAGATCACCGGCCTTGGCCCAGTTATCGGCCTGCGCGTCGGTGACGCGATAGAGCCCGTAAGCCACCTTGGGCGAATAGCTGATCGCGCGATTGCCCGGGATCGTCCACGGCGTTGTGGTCCAGATGACAATCGAGGTTCCGCGATAGGCTTTCTCCAGCTTGGCAAAAAGCCTGTTGTCGCCAAATGCAAATGCGACCGGGAACTTGGCCCAGATCGTGTCGCTGGTGTAGTCCTCGTACTCGACCTCCGCCTCGGCAAGCGCGGTCTTCTCGACCACCGACCACATCACCGGCTTGGAGCCGCGATAGAGCGTGCCGTTCGCCGCGAACTTCATCAGTTCGCGCGCGATCTGCGCTTCCGCCGCGAAGCTCATCGTGGTGTAGGGGTTCGCCCAGTCGCCCTCGACGCCGAGACGCTTGAATTCCTCGCGCTGCACGTTGAGCCAGTGCTGCGCAAAGGCGCGGCATTCCGCGCGGAATTCGTTGATCGGGACCGCGTCCTTGTTCTTGCCCTTGGCGCGGTACTCCTCCTCGATCTTCCATTCGATCGGCAGGCCGTGGCAGTCCCACCCCGGCACATAATTGGAGTCGTAGCCAAGCATCTGCTGCGAACGCGTCACCACGTCCTTCAGGATCTTGTTGAGCGCGGTGCCGATGTGGATGTTGCCGTTGGCATAGGGCGGGCCGTCGTGCAGCACGAACTTTGCCTTGCCGCGCGCGGCCCAGCGCAGGCGATGATACATGCCGCGCATCGCCCAGCGCTGCAGGATCTCGGGCTCCTTCTGCGGCAAGCCGGCGCGCATCGGAAAGTCGGTCTGCGGCAGAAACAGCGTCGCGCTGTAGTCGCGGGTTTCAGTCATGACAGGGATCGTTCGATCTCAAGGTGGCGCGGAATCGGCTTTGTCCCGGCGCTCGGCCCGAAATCAGGCGGACACCGGGGGGATAATTGGCGAGATTATCCGGCTCGCGACACCGACGCAGATCAACGCGCTCATTCGCGCGCTTGTAGCAGGCGATTTGTGCCGGGAAAAGGCCGATTTGCCGCCCGGAGGGCGGCGTTTCAGGGCGCGACGATCAGGAAAACAACGCGTCGATGTCGTCCTGCGAGGCGTGGCCGATCTCGCCCTCCACCTTGGGGCCATTGAGCAGCGCCGCGTCGCCTTCGCGCGTCGCAATCTGCTCGGCCTCGATGCCCTTGAAGGCGTCGAGTCCGCCCCAGATCTCCATCATGCGCACGATATGTGTCTCGATGAATTTCAGCGTGGCCACCACCTTGGTGATTCGCTGGCCGGTCAGATCCTGGAAGTTGCAGGCCTCGAAGATCTTGATCACCCGCTCCTGCATGTCGGCGACCAGCGCGTGGTCCTGCTCGTCCTTCAAGCGCGCCTGCAAGGTCGCCGCCATCTGGTCGATCTCCTCGGCGTTGGAGAGGATCGTCTCGGTGGCATTCTCAGTGCCGCCGACGATCGCGTCGAGTTCGTTGGTGACGCGCGCCATCTCCGGCCCCTCGAAGCCGGTGATGTGGACAGTCGCGATCTCCTGCTTGGTCTGATTGATCGCGTCGGAGATGAGATCGAGTTCCCCCTTGAGCTTGGAGGCCTCGGCGATCTGCGCCTTGTAGGCGTCGATCATCTGCTGGGTGACCTGCTCGGACGGCTTGATCAGTGCGCGCATGGCGCGCAGCTCGGTCATGATCTCGTCGTGGGCGTGGCCGTTGGCATGGCCCTCGACAGGCCTCGCCCGCTCCATCGCCTCGACGCGAAACACCTTGCGCCGCGCCTGCATTGTCAGCCCCCGGGATCAAACCTGCCGAACGGTGCCGTGTTCGGTTTAAGAACAGGTTCATGATCGCGGAAACGCGGGGAAGTGCGTACGTCACGCGGCGTTAACCATCCCCCTTTGGGCAAAATAAACCGTAACGTCACGAACGGAATCTGAATCGACGTGATTAACGCGCCGGGCCGCTCGCGTTTACCAAACGGTCCAAGTTTTCTTGTGTGATCCCTCTCGCGACGCCGAGCCCGTCGGCGCTGCTTGTGACGATCATGTTCGAGAGTACGTCAATGTCCCGCTATAGCCTGTCGCTCGCCGTCATCAGCGTATTCGCCGCGGTGCCTGCCGCCGCTCAGCCAAGCTACTCGGTTCCTCAGATCTACTCGCAGGACCTCGAAACGCGTCCGCAGGTGCAGCGCTATGCCGCTGCTCCACGCGCCGAGATGGGCGGCGGGTTCATCGAGTTCCTGTTCAACGGCGGCGGCGAGCCGCCGCGCCAGCGCCGTGCCATGCCGAACGACCCCTATGCGTCGCGCGGGTATCAGCAAGCCGAACCCGCCCGTCCCGCGATGGATCCACGCTATCTGCCGCAATCCGTCTCCTATGACGGCAAACATGCGCCAGGCACGATCGTGATCGATACGTCGAGCAAGTTCCTCTATCTGGTCGAAGGCGAAGGCAAGGCGATGCGCTACGGGATCGGTGTCGGCCGCGATGGCTTTCGCTGGTCGGGCGTGAAGAACATCACGCGCAAGGCGGAGTGGCCGGACTGGACACCGCCGGCCGAAATGCTTGAGCGCCGCCCCGATCTGCCACGCCACATGGCGGGCGGCCCGGAAAATCCGCTCGGCGCGCGCGCGATGTATCTCGGCACGTCGCTCTATCGCATCCACGGCTCGAACGAGCCCTGGACCATCGGCACGGCCGTCTCGTCCGGGTGCATCCGCATGCGCAACGAGGATGTCATCGACCTCTACGGCCGCGTGAAGGTCGGCACCAAGGTCGTGGTGATCTGAGGCGCACGCTCATCTCAAAACAAAAGGCCGTCGCGGCAACGCGGCGGCCTTTTCTTCGGAAATTCATCAATCAAAGCTGTCGGGCCAACGCCGCGCACCGTGGAACACGGACAGCACTTCGATTTCGACCCCCGCGAATACGATATGGCACGATGAACGGTGTGTCGGTGACGACAAGTTCGCGTGTCTCCAAAACGCGCCCCGGCCGCCCCACCTCGGGATGGTCTGCCAGCGTATCCACACGATCGAATATCCGCGCGACAATCCTGGCAGACGCACGCGGGCTCTCGCGGGCGATATAATCACCAATCGCCTCAAGCTCGCGCAACGCAGGCGCGGTCCGAGACTCTCATTCGCGCAATGCGAACTTCGTGCGCACACGCGCGACCTCGGCGTCCGAAGCAAAATCCCCACGATCGGCCGCCGCAATCCCGGCTTCGGTCTTACGAAGTTGCCAATCATTGAGTGCGAGATAGTCCTGCACCGCCTGCGACACCAGCGAGGTTCGCGAGCGTTCCGTCTTCTGTGCCAGGCGGTCGAGCGCGCTCAGCGTCAAGTCGTCGAGCTGTACCGTCAGAGTATCCGACATCGATGCACCCTATTGCGAACGTCGCAGTCTAATCGACGCAGGACATATTGCGAAGGCTCACGCTGTATCGCTGTCGCCGTCGTCGAAGCCGCCATCATCTCCGTCGTCGCCGCTGTCGTCTTAATCGTCGTCGTTGTCGTTGTCCGAGTTGTCGAACAGCCCGGCGCGCTGCGAACCACCGATGCCGCGGCCTCCAGCGATGTCATCGAGTCCGGCCTGTCGCGAAAGATCGCTGCCCGCGGCATCTCCGCCTGACAGCGAGCGGTCTCCGCCGCCGCGCAGCGAATCCATTGCGCCCGAAAACGGCCCGCCCGAATGGCCGCCGAGCGCAGAGCGGATACCACCCATCAGCAGCGATCCGCCGATCATGCCGGCGGCAGCAGCAGCAGCGGTTCCCAGGAACGAGCCGCCGCCACCCATCGGGGCCTGCATCGGCGCGCCGCCCGGATAGCCCTGCTGATAGCCCGGCTGCTGGCCCCACGGATCGGCGCGGCCGGGAGCGGGCGCACCCGCCTGGGGCACGCGCGGGACCGAACCGCGCGGCTCGTCGCGGCCGAAAATCGAGTCACGCATTGAATCAAGGAAGCCGCGCGGCGGTTCGTTCGGCTGCTGCGCCGTGCCGGTTTGCTGTTCGTAGTCCTGGATATGCGCGTTCGCGGCCTTGAGCGCCTCATCTTGCACCAGCACGGTCTGCACCAGCGAATAGGCGGCGTTCGGCGCGCGGCGCAGTCCTTCGCGGATCATCGCCTCGGCGTCGGGATCGCGCGGATTTCCCTCCAGACTTCCAAGACGTTGGAACAGCTCGGCAATGAGCTGGCGTTCCTGCGGTGTCATGTTGTCCTCCTCCGAACCCCGGCTGGGGCGGCAGTGATATGGGGCGGGCTATGGGCCGCCGAAATGGCACAAACGTGAAATGTTGTCGCACCCGCCGCCGGCTTAGTTCAGCGTCAAGTCGCGGTTCCTCAGGGCGTCCGCAAATGCATCACTGCAAAAATATGCGTATTCGCGCTCCCGCAGCGTCGTGAGTGGATCGAGCCGCTCGAGTTCGGCATCGACATGGCCAGGGTGGCACATGACGAGCCCGCCTTCGGGAAGGCCGTCGAGAAACTCGGGAAAGATCCGCTCAAAATCTGCATTGGGTCGAAAGGTGTAGGTCCCGGCAAACGCGGGATTTGTGCGGACGCCGGATTTCGCCGCGCGAGCGCGAAATTCGCGGCTCAGCCAGTCGATCAGCAGACCTTTCGGATCGGTCAGGCGACGATGCAGCGGCAGCACACTGCCGCACTGGCGCATCCATGCCTGCGGCGCCATCCAGCTTGCGGTTTCCAGTGCGGCATGGCGCACCTGCGGAAACAGATGCACGTGCTGATGACCGTCGATGAAATCCGGCGGGCGGCCGAACCGGGCGGCAAATGCTTCGAATTGCGCGCGGAACTCCGCCGACAGCGCATTCATGTCGAGCCGTTGCTGCATCGCGAGCCGAAAGGTCGCCGTCAATGGCAAGAATTCGCCGTCGGCAAGCGGCGCATAAGTGGCGGAAAGCGGCTTGAATGGCCCGGTCAGCGTGAGATGCAGGCCGATCGCAACGCGCTGCGTTTCCTCGTTCAGTCGCGCGAGCGCGGACCCGGCGGCGTGCGAAAAGCCCGGCGCGACGACCATCACCGACGTCGCGTTGAGCCGTCCACGCGTCACGAGATCGCGAATAGCCGTGTTGACGCCCGGCGCTATGCCATAATCGTCCGCGCACAGCCAGATGCGCCGCGTTGTCTGCGATGATGCGGCGTCGGTCACCTATTCGGCCGCTGTGCGCGTTTCGCCGGCATCGCCTTCCGCCGCCTTCACGCTGTGCTCGGCCACGAAGTAGATCGGGCGCGCCTTCTGCTCGGCGAGAATCTTGCCGATGTATTCGCCGAGCACGCCGATCATTACGAGCTGCACGCCGCCGAGCACCATCAGACCGACCACGACCGACGGATAGCCCGGCACGGCGACGCCGTAGAACAGCACCTCGAATAGCATGCTGGCGCCGAACACCATCGCGCTTGCCGCGAGGACGAGGCCAAGCAGGCTCGCAAGCCGCAGCGGCGCGACCGAGAACGAGGTGATCCCCTCGATCGACAGGCCGATCAGCGAGCGCCAGCCGAACGTGGTCTTGCCGTGCGCACGTTCATCCGGTTCGTAACCGACGCGGAGCTGCTTGAAGCCGATCCAGCTCGCGAGCCCTTTGAAGAAGCGATTTCGCTCCGGCATCTGGCGCAACGCCAACGCCGCGCGCGGCGAGAGCAGACGGAAGTCACCAGCATCCTCCGGGATCTTGTGACGCGAACCCCAGTTGAGCAGCGTGTAGAAGGTCTTGCTGCCGAGGCGCCGCAGCACCGACTCGTTCGCGCGGTGTGCCTTCGCGGTGTAGACGACGTCGTAACCGCCATCGAGCCAGTGGCCGACCAGCGTGTCGATCAGCGCGGGCGGGTGCTGACCATCGCCATCCATGAACAGAACCGCCCCGCGCGCCGCATGATCGAGGCCGGCCGCGAGTGCCGCTTCCTTGCCGAAGTTGCGCGAGAGCGCCACCACCTGCACGTCGAAACTCGTCGCGGGCAGATTGCGCGCGATCTGCAGCGTGTTGTCGCGGCTGCCGTCGTCCACATAGACGACCTCGACCGAGAGATCGCGCGTCTCGGCGAGCTTGCGCGCGACGTCGCCCAGCTGCGCATGCAGGCGCGCGAGGCCGTTCGCCTCGTTGTAGAGCGGAACCACGATGGAAAGCCCGGCTTTCATGCGAAGGGTTATATCCCATTGGACAGACAAATTGAATTGGTCGCGCCGGGCCGGTTCGCCGTGCTAAGCGGGCCGCATGCGCCTGCCGATGCCGGTCGAGAACCTGCGCGAACGCCTCGCCGCCGCCTGGCAGGAGCGCGCGGTCGCGCTGAAGGCGATCTCATTCGCGCTGGTCGGCCTGATCAACACCGCCGTCGATGCCGCGATCTTCTTCTTTATGTACGGCGTCGTCACGCCCTCGCTGATCATCGCGAACGTGACCGCCTGGTTTGTCGCCAATACCGGCTCGTATGTGATGAACTCGGTCACGACCTTCTCGGCCGAGACCGGCGGCAGGCTGAGCCTGAAGCACTATGCCGGCTTCGTCGGCTCAGGACTGGTGGCGGTCACCGCCTCCACCATCACGATCGTGATCGCGGCGAAGTTCATGCCGGTCTGGGCCGCCAAGGCGATCGCGATCCTGGTCAGCTTCGCGGTGAACTTCACGATCACGCATTTCGTTGTGTTTCGGACGAAGAGCGAAGGCGCCGACGCCTGAGCGTCAGCCCGCCAGCCCCGCCTCCAGCTTCGCATAGAGCGGATTGTCGCGCGTGAACACATAATCGATGTCCGCGACCGTTACGCTCTCGGCGCCCTGCTCGCGCAGGAAGTTTGCGAGCGCGTGCACGTTCGCGGGCGGGCAATGCAGCGTGATCATGCCGGACGAAGTCGGCCCGCCGAACGGTGTCGCGATGCCGAAGCGCTGCTTTGCGTCGGCCAGCACCTTGTCGTTGATGCCGGGCGCGCGCGTACGCACCTCGCGGAAAGATTTGGCGCGGCCCTGCGCCGCGATGCGATCGAGAATGAGCCGCGCGGTCTCGCGCTCCATCGCACCCCATTCGGCGGCGCGTCGCCGCGATCAGGTTTGCCTCCGAGCGCAGCATGACGCCGTCGTCGAGCACTTTCAGGCCGTTGGCCGCAAGTGTCGCGCCGGTCGTCGTGATGTCGACGATCATCTCGGCCGTGCCGGCCGCGGGCGCGCCCTCGGTCGCGCCGAGGCTTTCGACGATGCGATAGTCGATGATGCCGTGCTGCGAGAAATATTGACGCGTCAGGTTCACGTATTTGGTCGCGACGCGCATCTTGCGGTCATGCGTGCCGCGGAATGCGGTCGCAACATCGTCGAGGTCGGCCATCGAGCGCACGTCGATCCAGGCCTGCGGCACCGCGACCACGACATTCGCCTCACCGAAGCCGAGCTTGTCGATCAGCACGACGCGCGTCTCGGCATCCGCATACATTTCGCGGATCTGGTCCTCTCCGGTGACGCCGAAATGCACCGCGCCGAGGCCCAGTTGCGACGTGATGTCGGAGGCCGACAGATACGCGACCTCCACGCCCGGGATGCCCGCAATGGCGCCACGATATTCGCGCGCGCCCCGCGGTTTGACGAGTTTGAGCCCCGCGCGCGCGAAGAACGCCTCGGCGTTCTCCTGCAGCCGTCCCTTCGACGGCACCGCGATCACGAAGGAAGCGCTCACGCGGCGCTCCCGATTTCATTGAGCCGCTCGATCCACACCGCAAATCCGACCGCCGGGATCGGCGCGACTGCGCCGAGGCGCGTGAGCAGTTCGTCGTAGCGGCCGCCCGCGACAAGCTGGCGGTCGAGACGCATCTCGCGGTCGTGCAGTTCGAACACGAAGCCGGTGTAGTAATCGAGCCCGCGCCCGAACGCGGTCGAGAACTTGATGCGCGAGACCTCCACGCCCTGCGCGGCGAGGAAGCCGGTGCGACTTTCGAACAGGTCGAGTGCGGCGGAGAGATCGAGCTCGGCTTCCGCCGCGAGCGTACGCAGCGCATCGGCGGCTTCGTCCGGGTCGCCGTTGATCGCGAGAAACTGCTCGATCAGCGCGCGCGTCGCGCGCGGCAGGCCAGAGCTTGCCCCGAGTGCGGCCTGTTCGAGAAAACGGTCCGCGATCTCGCCGACCGAGCGTCCGCCGACCGCCGTGATACCGGCAATCGAGAGCAGATCGGTGACCAGCGCGTGCGCAGCCTTCGGGTCGGAGCCGGCCAGTGCGGTGAGCACGCCGTGATATTCCGGCCGCTCGCTTGCGGCGGCGCTGACCAGGCGATCAAGATCGCTCGCCAGGCTGCCGGCACGGTTGAAGTCCTTCACCAGCCGCCGTTTCCAGGCCGGCGCAAGATCGAGCGCCGCGATGAGCGCCGAGAACAATCCGACATCACCGATGCGGATGTCCGGCGCCGCAATGCCGTAATGGGTCGTCGCCTCCAGGCCGAGCGACAGCATCTCGGCGTCGGCCGCGGCGGTGTCGCGCCGTCCGAAGGACTCGATGCCGCCCTGGATGAACTCCGCCGGCCCGTCGGCGCGATGGCGAAACACCGGCGCCGAGATAACAAAAGCCGAGCGCCTCGCCGGCCGCGGCGAGGCGAGGTAATCGCGCGACACCGGAATGGTCAGGTCCGGCCGCAGGCACAGCTCGCGCCCGTCCGGATCGGTGGTCAGGAACATGCGGCGGCGGATATCCTCGCCCGACAGGTCGAGGAACGGCTCGGCCGGCTGGAGCATGGCGGGCGCAACGCGCGCGTATCCCGCGCGCTCGTAATGCGCGACGAGCGCCTCCGCCCGTGGGTCGGGCGCGGTCATGACCGGACTATCCGTCGATTGCTGCGCATGGCGCGCCGTCGCAATTCCGTGTTTCGATTGGCGCGGGGCTTTAGCACGCTCACGTTAAGGTTTCGATTGCGATCGCCCGGTGCGCTTAATGCTCACACCATCCGAAGCAATAAAGATAACAAAATCAGCGAGTTGAGCGCCGCGCCTCAGGAACCGATCGCCTCGTTGACGGCGGGCGCGAGCGTGGGCGGCGTGGTTTCGGCGTGCACGGTTACATCCACCGTCATGCCGAGATAATTTGCGTCGCCGAAAAAGCTTCCGCCGATCGGGATCGCCTGCGCGGGATCGCGGGTCACCGCGATGCGGATCAGGTTCTCGCCCGCCACGATCGAGTTGGTCGGGTCAAACTCGACCCAGCCGGCGCCTGGAAGATAGACCTCGGCCCAGGCGTGGGTGGCGCCCGCGCCCTGCAGGCCTTCACCTCCGTCGAGCGCCGGATCGTAGAGATAACCCGACACGAACCGCGCCCCGAAGCCGAGCGCGCGCGCCGCCTCGATATAGAGCAGCGCATAATCGCGGCAGGTGCCGCTTTTCATCTCGATGGTTTCCACCGGCGACTGCGTGCCCTCCTCCTCGCGCGCCCGATATTCGAACGAGCCGCGGATCGCGGCGTTCATGGTGGCGAGCAGGTTGAAGGTATAGGCGGGCGTCTGGTGGATGAAGCGCCGCGCCCACGCGTCCACGACGCCGCGCGGGTCGGGATAGTGGCGCTCCAGCAGGCGGCCGAGATCGGAGCGGTCGTTCGCCGAATAAACGAACGGATAGGTCTCGGCCTCGGCCGAGATCGGAAAATCCGGCCGGCGCAGGGCATAGCGCTCGATCGCCAGCGTCGAGACGATGGATAGTTCGGCGGCCGCTTCCTCGAAATCGATCAGCGCGACCGAATTGCCGAAAACATCGTGCATCCAGCGTACCTTGCCATGCGGCGAGAGCGCGAGCTCGGCGCCGACGAGGCGCAGGTCATGGCTGTCGCGCGGGCGCATCATCAGCCGGTGCTGGCCGAAGGTGACCGGGGCCGAATAGCGGTAGGTGGTGGCGTGGCGGACGGTCAGGAGCTTCATCGGCAATCATTGTATCAAATCGGGAGTAGCGCCGGACAACGGGACAGCGCTGCCATCGTTCCGCCGGGAGCGCCCCATATGGGACGGCCCCTCACGATTCCAAGGAGTATCTTCATGCGCCTGCCTGCTTTTGCCGCCCTCGCCGCCGCGCTGACCGCCACCCCCGCCGCGGCGCTCGAGCTGCCGGCCCGCAAGCCCGGATTGTGGGAGATGAAGATGACGTTCGTCGGACGCAACCTGCCCGCGCAGGTGTTTCAGCACTGCATCGATGCGGCAACCGACAAGGAGATGAATTCGCTCGGCAACGCGCAGGCCGCCAAGTGCAGCAAGCAGGACATGCAGCGCGCGGGCGATACCATCACGGTCGAACTCGGTGTGCGACATGGGAATGGGCACCGCGACCTCGCATGCGGTCGTCACCGGCAGCTTCAACTCGGCCTACACGGTGAACGTCGACACCAAGCGCGAGGGTGGCCCGGCGGTCCCCAACCTTCCGGCCGAAAGCAAGATGCAGATCGATGCCAAATGGCTCAGCGCCTGTGCGGCGGACCAGAAGCCCGGCGACATCATCATGGCGAACGGCCGCAAGATGAACATCCTCGATATGAAGGCAGGCGCGGCGGGCGCGCCAGCGACGCCTGGTGGGATGAAGAAGTAAGGGCAAGCCCGAACCCGGTACTGCGCTTTCCCCTCTCCCGCTTGCGGGAGAGGGTGGCGAGCGCAGCGAGCCGGGAGAGGGCTTTTTCTAAATTGCCCCCTCTCCCCGCCGCTTCGCGGCGACCCTCTCCCCGTTGGGGAGAGGGGAAGGAAGAGAAAGCTCGGAGGGGCCGCGCCCTACTCCCACCGCACCCTATGCCGGTCGAGCAGCTTGCGCACTTCCTCGATCAGACTTTCTTCCGGCACCGCGAACTGGGCCTTGGCCTGCGCGGCCTTGTATTCGTCGCGGTCCTTGATCGACGAGATCGTCGCGCCGAAGATGAGATCCTTGATCTGCACTTCGCCTTTGGCCTTTTCGTCGGCGCCCTGAATGACGGCGCAAGGGCTTCCGCGCTTGTCGGCATATTTCATCTGCGCGCCGAATTTGCCGGAGCCGAGATAAAGCTCGGCGCGGATGCCGGCGTTGCGCAGGCTCGCGACCATCTTCTGGTAGTCGGCGGCACGGTCCTGATCGAACACGGTGACGACCACGGGGCCAGGCTCGGGCGTCGTCTCGACTTTCTTCAGGTGCTGAAGCGCCGCCATCAGGCGCGACACACCGATGGAGATGCCGGTCGCCGGAATGTTCTCGCCGCGAAAGCGTCCGACCAGTCCATCGTAGCGCCCGCCGCCCGCAACCGAGCCAAAGCGCACCGGCTTGCCGTCCTCGCCTTCGATCGGGAAGGTCAGTTCAACTTCGAACACCGGGCCTGTGTAATATTCGAGGCCGCGGACGACATATGGATCAATTTTCACTCGATCAGAATATCCGGCTTGCGAAATGAGCTCTGCGACGGCGGAAAGCTCTTTGATACCGCTTCCGCCTAACTCACTTCGAGCATAGCCCTCCAAGCTCACAAGTTGATTCTCGGCGGCTTCTAAGGGACTCCATTCTTCCGACGATTGGTCCTTCGCGAAGTCCAGATATTGAAATATCTCGCCTACCTGTTCTTTTGAAAGACCGGCACCCCTGGTGAAGTCTCCGCTTTCATCTTTGCGACCTTCGCCAAGCAACGCTTCAACACCGCCGGTGCCCAGTCGGTCCAATTTGTCGAGCGCGCGCAATACTGTGAGGCGCTTCGACGCGTTTCCCTCACCGACAAGACCAATCGACTCAAGAACCCCATCCAGCACCTTGCGGTTATTCACTTTCACCACATAGCTCCCGCGCGGGATGCCAAGCGCCTCCATCGTGTCGGCGATCATCATGCAGACCTCGGCATCCGCCGCCATACTCGACGAGCCGACCGTGTCGGCATCGAACTGCATGAACTGCCGGAAGCGCCCCGGCCCCGGCTTCTCGTTGCGATACACGTAACCGAAGCGATACGAGCGATAGGGCTTGGGCAGCGCGTCGAAATTCTCCGCCACATAACGCGCCAGCGGCGCGGTCAGGTCGTAGCGCAGCGAGAGCCACTGCTCATCGTCGTCCTGGAACGAGAACACGCCCTCGTTCGGGCGATCCTGATCGGGCAGAAACTTGCCGAGCGCGTCGGTGTATTCGATCTGCGGCGTCTCGACAGGCTCGAAGCCGTAGCGCTCGTAGACCTTGCGGATCGTCTCCAGCATGCGCCGCGTCGCGGCGATCTCGGCTGGGCCGCGGTCGCCAAGGCCGCGCGGCAGGCGCGCTTTGAGCTTGTTTGCTTTTTCGTTCGACACCCGGCGGCTCCGCTGGTCAGGCGGGCTGAGTAACGCAAGCCCCGGAGAGCGGCAAGGCGCGGGTCACTGCCCCGGGACAGCGTCGATCCGCGCAATGTCGTGCTCGATGCGCGCCACGATCGTCTCGGCGGGGAGATATTTCGCCAGTTCGGCGCGACAGTTCATGCGCCATTCCGGCCGCGTGGCGGCAAGGCGGTCGAGCAGCCTGCGCGCCTCCTCCGGTTCACCGCGCTGCGCCGCCGCGATCGCATGCCCCACCAGCGCGAGCGGAAACGCATCCGTCGTCATCGACGAGGCGTAGCGTGCCGTTCCCGCGCGATCGCCATCCAGGTAGGCTGCCAGAAAGAGCATGAAATCCTGCGATACCGGCCGCACCGTGAGCGCGCTCGCGGCCTCACGGACCAGACGGGCGCCCCGCGTATCCTCACCCAGCGCAACCAGCATGCCGCCGTAATCCGCAACCACGCTGGGATCGTACGGATTGAGCCGGACCGCGCGCTCCCCCTCCTCGACGGCGAGCGGATAGTCGCCGCGCGCGAATTGCACCTCGGCGAGCGCCTGATGCGCCCGCGCGCCCCCCGGTTTCAGTTCGACCGCACGGCGTGCCGCAACCAGGGCATCCTGCAGGGGTAGCGGGCTGCCCGGCCGCGCGTTCACGCCGCGAGCCTCCTCGATCAGGATCCGCGCGAGAGCCGCGTGGCCGAGCGCGAAGCCGGGGCTTGCCCGCGTCATGCGCTCCAGGCAGTCGCGCGCGCGCGCGTGCTGCTGTGGATCGTAACTGCGCCAATAGTCGGACGCCTCGAGCAGACAGCGGTATTGCGTCTCGCCGCTTTCGCCAGTCAGGTCCTTGTTGCGCTCGTGCGACTGGATGATGCCATAGGGCTGCGCCAGGGTCGCCGCCACTTCGCGCACGACGGCGTCGGTGTCGCGAACGCTGTCCTCCTCGCGACCATCGCGTCCGTCGCGGCTGAAGGTCTTCGAAAACGCGACCGAGCCGTCGGCCCCGTCGATCAGCCGCATCGTCAAAACGGTCAACCCGGCGGCGTCATACTCCGTGCTCGCGGTGAGCTGATAGTGCTCGCGCGATGGCGGCTCCTCGACCACGACCTGGATCGCGTCGAAACGCGCAAGCGCGTCGCGCAGCTTGGCGCGCAACATCTCCGCTTCCGGTTTCGCGTTCGCGGCCGCCGCAAACGCGCCGACGAAGATCACCGGATAAATCGAATGACCCTGCCAGGCCGCCGCCGCCCGCGATTGCGTCGCCAGAAACGCGGACCCCGGCCGCGGGTTCGGCGTATTGAAATCGAAGGCGAAATCGAGCGCCGCATAAATGCCGGCGCCAAAAAGCACCAGCGCGACCTGCCGCCAACTGGCGCGCCGCGCGCGCGGCACAGCAATCCGCGCAACCGGCGCAACACACAGCGCGACCGCGGCGAAATACCGGCACATAGCTGCCAAGCGGCAGGTCGATCTGCACCGCGTCGCTTCGTCCGCCATTCTCGTAGTAGCGATGGATCGCGCGGCGCAGCCGGGTCGCCTCGACGCGTACGATCGGATCGTTCTGCGGATCGAAATTGTCGCCGCGGCCGAGCGCCTCGACCGCGATGGTGTAGCCCTTGATCCGGTGCTGCTCGCCGCGCAGCGTCGCCTCGACCACGTAGCGAAGAAACGCAATGAGCTGGGGAGAGCCGCGCAATTCCTCGCTTGCCGACAGCGCGCTCGATTGCAGCGCGCACCTCGTCCGCCGAGGGGCGTTCGTCCTGTGGCTTCGTGAATAAGGGCATTGCCCTGCCGATTGCCTCAACCCGGATCGTCGCCGCCGAGCGCGCGATTTTCGGAATGCGGCGCCCGCTGCGTCGACAACTCAGTTTCAAACGGAACGCTTCAGCATACAACCTTATTCAGGGCATGGAAGGGAATACAATTTACAATACACGAACGGGATTACACGCAGGAGTAGGTGAATTATTACTGTTTCGCTTTGTAAATCGTCTCAACCGAATTACAAGATACAATCTTTGGGTGCGCTCCAGAGATGCCTTGACGTGCAACCTGGAACAGACCGCCATCCGCCGTTCCTCGCCCGCCGTTAGGCTGATATAGCGGGCATCGAAACCGCGCTGTCAGGAGAAATCCATGTCCCTTGCCACCCGCCCGCTCGCGCCCACGGTTCCGAACGACCTCGAGGCGTTTTTCGTTCCGTTCACGCCGAACCGCGCCTTCAAGAAGGCGCCGCGGCTGATCGCGCGCGCCAAGGACATGCATTACTATCACGGTCGACGGCCGCAAGCGTGATCGACGGCTCGGCCGGCATGTGGTGCTGCAATGCGGGTCACAACCGCGACCCGATCGTCGAGGCGATCCAGCAGCAGGCCGCCGAACTCGATTATCCGCCGGCGTTCCAGTTCTCGCATCCCAAGGCGTTCGAGCTTGCCAGCCGCATCGCAGCGCTTGCGCCCGGCGACCTCGACCATGTGTTCTTCTGCAATTCGGGCTCGGAGGCGGTCGATACCGCGCTGAAGGTCGCGCTTGCCTACAATAACGTGCGCGGCGAAGCCTCGCGCGTGCGCCTGATCGGCCGCGAGCGCGGCTACCATGGCGTCGGCTTCGGCGGCATCTCGGTCGGCGGCATTGTGGCGAACCGCAAGATGTTCGGCACCGCGCTGAACGGCGTCGATCATCTGCCGCACACCTACAATCGCGAGCAGCAGGCCTTCACCAAGGGCGAGCCCGAATGGGGCGCGCATCTCGCCGACGATCTCGATCGTCTCGTCGCGCTGCACGATGCCTCGACCATCGCGGCCGTGATCGTCGAGCCGATGTCGGGCTCGACCGGCGTGCTGCCGCCGCCGAAGGGCTACCTGCAGCGGCTGCGTGCGATCTGCGACAAGCACGGCATCCTGCTGATCTTCGACGAGGTCATCACCGGCTTCGGCCGCCTCGGCTGCGCCGTTCGCGGCCGAACGCTACGGCGTGATCCCGGACATGATCACGTTTGCCAAGGGCGTCACTTCCGGCACGGTGCCGATGGCTGGCGTGATCATGCGCAAGGGCATCTATGATGCGTTCATGCGCGGGCCCGAGCACGTCATCGAGCTGTTCCACGGCTACACTTATTCGGCGCATCCCCTCGCCTGCGCGGCCGGCATCGCGACGCTCGACGTCTATCGCGACGAGAAGCTGTTCGAGCGCGCCGCCGCGCTCGAAGACAAATGGGCCGATGCCGCGATGAGCGCTGAAGGGCACGCCCGGCGTGCTCGACATCCGCACGCTCGGGCTGGTCGCCGCGATCGATCTCTCCTCGCGCCCCGATGCCTACGGCAAGCGCGCCTACGACTCGATGGAGAAGGCCTTCGCCGAGCATGGCCTGCTGTTCCGCATCACCGGCGACACCATCGCGCTCTCGCCGCCGCTGATCATCAGCGAGAACGAGATCGGCGAGATCTTCGACAAGGTCGGCAAGGTGATCCGGCAGGTGAACTGAGCCGGAGGTGGATCCTAGGGCTCGAAGCTATCCGGATCGCGCATCGCGTTCCAGAAGTGCAAGATGTCGACGGTGCGGGTAATTTCGTCCACCGTATAGATAATCCAGAATTGCGTGCGGCGGCCGACGCGAAACAGGTAGCCGCGATACGGCGCACCGGTGAAGGCGAAGTAGCCCCATGTCATCGGCGACTGGGCAATATTCGCGGCGATGACGCGATCGAGGCGGTCGATCTGTTCGATCGCAAAGGCTTCGCTGTAGTGGCGAAGATATGCGGCGAAATCTTCGATATGGCGTAATGCGACGGGATCGAAACGAACGCGATAAGCCATCGCGGGCTATCGTTTTGCGCCGCGATAAATGTCGGTGAGACGTTTGCGAAACGCCTTCGGATCGTAGTCGATGCCCTCGCCCGCCTTGATGCGGCGCTCGGCGGCTTCGAGAACCCCCCGTAACTCAGCCTGCTCCTCGGCAGAGAGCACTGGCACCTCTTCCATGGTGGTAACCGGTACCATCGTGGTTCGGCGTTTGTCCCTGGTCGCTGTCCGGTCTGGCATGCACTGACACTACCACATCCCCGGCGAAGGCTCGATCTCGCGGACAACACTGCTCGAACAAACCGAGGTCTGCACAAAAAATAGGCAGCCGTAGCCCGGCGCGCCCGACGCAGGACGCTTGAGAATCCAGCGAAATCCACGTTTTTGCTGGCATATCGCTTGCACCGTCTGACCGGACCGCTTCCACGGGCCCCGGGACATGAGCTCAAGCCTCGAACTTGCAGCGCTGACCAAGGCGTACGGCACCACCGTCGCGGTCGATGCCATCGACCTGAAGGTGCCGGCCAACACCTATTGCTGCCTGCTCGGGCCGTCCGGCTGCGGCAAGACCTCGACCTTGCGGCTCGTCGCCGGCCACGAGGCCGCGACCTCCGGCGACATCGTCATCGGTGCGAAGAACGTCACCGGTCTGCCGCCGAAGGCGCGCGGCACCGCGATGATGTTCCAGAGCTACGCGCTGTTTCCGCATCTGACCTCGATCGACAATGTGGCGTTCTCGCTCAAGATGCGCGGCATCGCGAAGGCCGAGCGCCGTGCGACCGCGATGGACTCGCTCGCGCTCGTTCAGATGGAACGCTACGCCGAGCGCCTCCCCGCGCAACTCTCCGGCGGCCAGCAGCAGCGCGTCGCGCTCGCGCGCGCACTCGTGACCAAGCCGGAAATCCTGCTGCTCGACGAGCCGCTCTCCGCGCTCGACCCGTTCCTGCGCATCAAGGTGCGCGCCGAACTGAAGCGCCTGCAGAACGAACTCGGCATCTCGTTCATTCACGTCACGCACAGCCAGGACGAGGCGATGGCGCTCGCCGACCTGATCGTGCTGATGAACGCCGGACGCATCGAGCAGGCGGGTTCACCGCGCGAGGTGTTCGACGCACCCCGCACCGCGTTCGTGGCGCAATTCATGGGCGGCCATAACGTGATCGGCACGCCGGCCGGTCCGATCGCGCTGCGCGCGGATCGTTTGAAGCTGCGCCACGGAGGGCGCGGGCCGGGACGGCTCGCCGCGACCGTGCGCGCGATCGAATACCAGGGCACGCACCTCCAGGTGACGCTCGCAGCGCCCGCCGACGGCGACCTCACCGCGATCCTCAACGAAGACGAATTCGACGCCATCGCGCCGCGCCCGGGCGAAGCGATGGTGCTCGACTGGAACGACCGCGACGTTCACCCGCTCTCAGCCTGAAAATTCAAAAACGGAGGCAACGATGACCAAGCTGACCAAATCGATTTCCCGCCGCAACGTGCTCAAGGGCGGCACCGCGCTCGGCGGCGCGCTCGCGTTCGGCACCATCGCGGCGCCGGCCGTGCACGCGCAGGAACCGAAGGTGCTGCGCTATCTCGGCACCGCGGTGAACCAGTCGACCGAAATCGCCAAGAAGGTGAAGGAGGACACCGGCATCACCATCGAATACGTGCCGGTTACGACCGACGAGGTGGCCAAGCGCATCGTGACGCAGCCGAACTCGTTCGACATCGTCGATGAGGAATATTTCTCGCTCAAGAAAGTGATCCCGTCCGGCAACCTGATCGGCATGGATGCCAAGCGCATCAAGAACGCCGACAAGATCACGCCGATCTTCACCAAAGGCGAACTGCCCGGCGGCAAGAAGATCGGCGACCAGGGCACCGCGCCGAAGAAGGTGTTCTATCTCGAAGGACAGAACTCGAAGAAATTCGCCAGTCAGCCCGACGCAATGGATCACGCTGATCCCGACCGTCTACAACGCCGACACACTTGGTATCCGCCCCGACCTGATCAAGCGCCCGATCGAAAGCTGGAAGGAACTGCTCAACCCGGAATTCAAGGGCAAGGCCTCGATCCTCAACATCCCGTCCATCGGCATCATGGACGCCGCGATGGTGGTCGAGGCGATGGGCACGCACAAATACAAGGACAAGGGCAACATGTCGAAGGAAGAGATCGACATGACCATGAAGGTGATGACGGAGGCGAAGAAAGCCGGTCAGTTCCGCGCGTTCTGGAAGGACTTCAACGAGAGCGTCAACCTGATGGCCTCGGGCGAAGTCGTGATCCAGTCGATGTGGTCGCCAGCGGTGACAGCGGTGCGCTCGAAAGGCATCGCGTGCACGTACCAGCCGCTGAAGGAAGGCTATCGCGCGTGGGCGGCGGGCTTCGGCCTGCCGCGCACGGTCGCGGGCAAGAAGGCCGACCTCGCCTACGAGTTCATCAACTGGTTCCTCGACGGCTGGGCCGGCGCGTTCCTCAACCGGCAGGGCTACTACTCGGCGGTGCTGGAAAGCGCGAAGTCCAAGATGGAGCCCTACGAGTGGGCCTTCTGGATGGAGGGCAAGCCTGCCGAGAAGGACATCAAGGCGCCGGACGGCACCGTGCTGGAAAAGGCCGGCTCGATCCGCGACGGCGGCTCCTACGAGGCGCGCATGGGCGGCGTCGCGTGCTGGAATTCCGTGATGGACGAGAACGACTACCTCGTGAAGAAGTGGAACGAGTTCATCGCGGCGTAGCCCTCTCCTCGTCGTCCCCCGCGAAAGCGGGGGACCTCGTAAACATAGGCAGCGAGGCTCAGCGCCGCTGTGTCAACTGAAACGCCGGTGGTTACTGGGTCGCCCGCTTTCGCGGGCGATGACGACCATGCGCGTGCGGCCGCGACGGGCCGCATGCCCCTCTTCTCCCGCGCGCTTCCCGCGTGGCTGCAAGCGCTCCCGCTCGCGCTGGTCTTTGCGATCTTCTTCCTGATCCCGCTCGCGCTGACCGTGATGGTGAGCTTCTGGGACTACACCGAATACTCGCTGGTCCCGGCGTTCACGCTGCGCAGCTATTCGGAAATGTTCGAGGGCTGTTACGACAAGCTGCCCGAACTTTGCGTCACGCTGAAGACCTATCTCTCGACACTGAAGTTCTGCCTCTCGGTCTGGCTGATCGCGCTCGTCGTCGGATTCTTCATCGCCTACTTCCTCGCGTTCCATGTGCGCACCACAACGATGCAGGTCACGCTTTTTCTCGTGTGCACCGTGCCGTTCTGGACCTCGAACGTCATCCGCACGATCTCGTGGATTCCGCTGCTCGGCCGCAATGGCCTGATCAACTACCGCGCTGGTCAAGGCGCACATCATCGAGGCGCCGATCGAGTGGCTGATCTTCTCCGACTTCTCGGTGATCGTCGCGCTGGTGCACCTCTACACGCTGTTCATGATCGTTCCGATCTTCAACTCGATGATGCGGATCGACCGCGCGCTGATCGAGGCCGCGCATGACGCAGGTGCGTCCGGCTGGCAGACGCTGTGGAACGTGATCATTCCGCTGTCGAAGCCCGGCATCGTCATCGGTTCGATTTTCGTCATCACCATCGTGATGGGCGACTTCGTCACCGTCGGCGTGATGGGCGGACAGCAGATCGCCTCGGTCGGCAAGGTGATCAACACGCAGATGGGCGCGCTGCAGTTTCCGCCCGCCGCCGCCAACTCCGTGATCCTGCTTGTCGCCGTGCTGGCGATCATCGCTGTGCTGACCAGGCTGGTCGACATCCGGAAGGAGCTGTGATGGGCGGGCCCTTTCTCCCGCTCGTCCCCGCGAAAGCGGGGACCCAGAGCCCAGCAAGGAAAGAACTGGCTTCCCGCTTTCGCGGCAATGAGCGGAGTACGGCGCGATGACCGAGCACCGCAGCGCCGGCTTCTACTGGCTCGCCGCGCTGTTCGCGCTGTTCGTGTTGTTTCTCTACGGCCCGATGATCACGATTTTCCTGCTGTCATTTCAGGGACCGCAGGGCGGACTGACCTTCCCGATGAACGGCGTGTCGCTGCACTGGTTCACCCGGCTGTGGGACGGACTTGGCGTGGTGGACATCTGGGCGGCGTTCCGCCGCTCGGCGCGGCTCGGCCTCGTGGTGATGATCCTCACCGTCGTGTTCTCGCTGCTCGCCGGGCTCGCCTATCGCAAGCGTTTCGCCGGCTCTAACCTGCTGTTCTACGTCGTGGTCGCGAGCCTGATCGTGCCGTCGATCGTGGTGTCGCTCGGCATCGGGCTGGAATTCCGCCTGCTCGACGACTCCGTGAAATCGCTCGCCGAGACCTTCGGATGGTCGTGGCTCGACGGCTACGCGACCGCAATGGGTCTCTATACCTCCGGACTCGGCGCGCAGCTCACCTGGACGCTACCATTCGGCCTGCTGATCTGCTTTGCGATCTTCAATCGCTTCGACCGCCGTTACGAGGAGGCCGCGCGCGATCTCGGCGCGACGCCATGGCAAAGCTTCGCCCATGTGGTGCTGCCGATCATCGCGCCGAGCGTGGTTGGCATCGGGCTGTTCGGCTTCACGCTGTCGTGGGACGAGGTCGCGCGCTCCAGCCAGGCGATCGGCGATCTCAACACGCTGCCGCTCGAACTGGAGGGCCTCACCACCACGGTGACCAACCCGGAAATCTACGCGCTCGGCACCATCACCAGCGCTGTGTCGTTCGCGGTGATCTTCACGGCGCTCGGCCTGATGGCAATCCTGCGCAAGCGCGCCGCTAACGCGCTGAAGGCGGCGTCGTGAACCACACGCCCAGCTTGATCGCGGTCGCCATCCCGGCGCCGTAGATCAGGAGCGCGACGCCGAGCACAAGAAACATCGCGGACAGCGAGCCCGTTGCCCGCAGCGCCAGCCAGCCGCCGCCGATCGCGAACACCATGCGCAACAGCCCGATGAGCAGCGGCCAGAGCAATTTGCCGGCGCCCTGCGAGGCGAAATAGAGCGCAAGCCCGAAGCCGAAGCAGCCGTAGAACGGGCCGACCGCGCGCAGGTACGCGCTGCCGGTGTCCAGCATTGCGGGGTCGGCGCCGAACAGCGTGAGCCACGCGACTGGATAGAGCGCCGCCGTCACGCCGATGATTTCACAGAGAAGGCCCGCAATCGCGGCGCCGATCCAGGCGGTGCGCAGTGCGCGCTCGCGGTTGCCCGCGCCGACATTGGTGCCGACCATCGCGACGAGCGGTCCGCCGACGCCGAACACCATCGGGATGAGGAGATATTCAAGCCGCGCCGCGGTGCCGAAGCCCGCGACGGCCGCAGGCCCTGCCGCCATGCCGACCAGCGCGGTCGCGCCGCCGATGGTGAGGTTGGTCTGGACCGAGGAGATCGCCGCCACCAGCCCGACGCGCAAAATCTCGTAGGCCATCGCCCAACGCAGCGGCGAGAGCCGAAAGCGCGCGATGTTGCGGCCGGAGAGGATGTACCAGGCGAGCACTGCGGTGCCGCCGACATAGAATGCCAACAGCGCGTAACCGCCGCCCGCGATGCCCATCGCGGGGATCGGTCCGTAGCCGAAAATCAGCAGCGGCGAGACCGGCACCAGCGCGAGCGCGCCGACGCAGATCACCAGCGCGGGAAACAGCATGTTGCCGGTGCCGCGGATCACACTCGCGAGCCCGTTCATCACCCAGAGCAGCACGTTGCCGCCGAACACGATGTTGGAATAGGTCATCGCGGCGTCGAGCGAGGCGCCCTCCCCGCCCATCGCGGCATAGAGCGGGCGGCCCCACAGCAGCGCCGCGACCGCAAACGCCCCGCCGAGCACAATGTTGATGACGACGGCGTGCAGCACCAGCGCGTCGGCCTGCTCGCGTTTTCCCGCGCCGAGCGCACGCGCAATCGCCGAGGAAATGCCGCCGCCCATCGCGCCGGCCGAGATCATCTGCATCAGCATCACGCCGGGAAACACCAGCGCCATGCCGGCGAGCGCGTCGGTACCGAGCCGGCCGACCCAGAACGTCTCGATCAGGCCGGTCGCGGCCTGCGCGAACATGATGATGACGTTCGGCCACGCCATGCGCAGCAGCGTCGGCACGATCGGACCGTGCAGCAGCAACCGCGTGCGCGGGTCCATTATTTTCGGTTCGGGCGGCGCGATAATGGGCGCGGCCACCGGCGCGACAGGGATGAGACCTTCGACACGTGCGTTCATGCGGCACCCGCTTCCACCTTGCGGCGCGCGTAACGCGCCTTGACCCGTGTGTTCGCGGCCGGTCCCGGCACCATGGCGTAGTCCGGCGCTGCGATCGGCTTGCCAGTCGCGCGGTCGACCACGCCGATGTCGGCGACCTTGCCGGTCAGAGTGTTGATCACTTCCACCATCGCGCCTTCGGGCGCGAAGTGCTTGTTGCCGAACGCCATCAGGCTGAGCAGCACCGGGCGGAAGTCCCGCCCGCGCTGCGTCGGCACGTACTCGAAGCGCGGCGGATGTTCGCTGTATTGCCGCTTTTCGAGAAATCCCGCCTCGACCAGCGCGGCGAGCCGCGTGGTCAGGATGTTCGGCGCGATGTCGAGGCTCTCGCGGAATTCCTCGAAGCGCGTGAAGCCGTGCAGGGCATCGCGCAGGATCAGGATGCTCCACCATTCGCCGACGCGCTCGAGGCTGCGGGCGATGGGGCAATTGGCTTTTTCCAGGCTCTTGCGGCGCATGCGACGTACATGCCACAGTCACTTGCATAATGCAAGTTACTCTGCGCGTGAGCACCCATGCGGTTTTGGAAGACCCTGGCGCGTTCCCGGGGCCTCGCGCCCCGGAATGATGCGGATGTTCCCCTGGCGCGGAATATGCATGCTAAGTCCTCGAAGCACCGGGGCCGCATGCCGATTCTCTCGATTCGACACATCACGACCTACCGCTACCGCCAGCCGGTCGCCTTCGGCGAGCACCGCATGATGCTGCGCCCGCGCGACGACGGCGATCAGCGCGTGGTCGATGCCGCGATCGCCATCACGCCGGAACCGGCCGAACTCTCTTGGACGCAGGACGGATTCGGCAACCACATCGCGATCGCGCGTTTCGCCAGACGGGCGCACGAGCTGCGCTTCGAGAGCACGATCTTTGTCGATCATGCACCGGGCGGTTTTCATGCCGCGGAAATCGCGAGCGATGCCCGCGTGTGTCCGTTCGCCTATCCGGCGGACGAGCAGACCGGCCTCGCACGGTTCATGCAGACTTGCGCTCCCGATCCCGAAGTCGACCTCTGGGCGCGACGCTTCCTTGACGCCAACGGATCGGCCGACACGCACGCACTGCTCGTCGGAATGACACAGACGATCAAGCGCACGCTGAAGCACCGCGCGCGGCATCAGAAGGGCGTGCAGGACCCTGTCGAGACGCTGCGGCTGGGGAGCGGGAGCTGCCGCGATGTCGCGGTGCTGATGATCGCGGCACTGCGCAGCCTGGGTTTCGCGGCGCGCTTCGTGTCGGGCTATCTGCACCAGCCGGACGGCGACGACCGCCTTACCGGTGGCAACACCCATGCGTGGGTTCAGGTTTACGTACCAGGCCCCGGCTGGGTCGACTTCGATCCATCGAGCGGCACGGTCGGCAACGAAAACCTGGTGCGCGTCGCCGTGGTTCACGAGCCGCGCGCCGCAATCCCGTTGCAGGGAACGTGGTTCGGTAGCGCCTCGGATCATTTGGCGATGGACGTTGCAGTCAAGGTCGCGGCCGCCCGCGCCTTCGCGTGATGGAACTTTCGCGGTCGCATGGAATTTGCCTGCAAGGCCCCGCATACACGGCGCCAAAAGGGCACTTATGAAAATCCGTGCGGGTTACGAAATCGCCTACGACTGCCCGCAGCCGACGCCCATGATCCTGCAGGTGAGCGTGCACCCGACGCGCATGCCGGATCTCATCAGCTGGGACGGCTTGAAGATCGATCCGGTCATCCCGGCCAACACCTATCACGACACCTTCGGCAACTTCTGCCACGTCATTCTGGCGCCGGCCGGACGGCTGACACTCTCGACCGATTTCCTCGCGCAGGATTCCGGGGAGGTGGACGTCACAGTGCCGGATGCCGAGCAACTCCCGCTCAACGTGCTGCCGGTCGAAGC
Source organism: uncultured Alphaproteobacteria bacterium (assembly GCA_963757565.1). GTDB lineage: Bacteria > Pseudomonadota > Alphaproteobacteria > Rhizobiales > Xanthobacteraceae > PALSA-894. The sequence continues at coordinate 777,704 of CAVWSB010000011.1, read as the reverse complement.
GCTGATCTTTCTGCTCGGCAGCCGCTACTGCGAGACCGACCGCCTTTCAAACATTGCGTGGGACCTGTTCGGCCATCTGCCGAAGGGCTGGCCGCTGGTGCAGGCGATCTGCGACTTTGCACATGACCGCATCAAATTCGGCTACGAGCACGCCAATTCGACCAAGACGGCGTTCGACGCCTACACGGAAGGGCGCGGCGTGTGCCGCGACTATGCGCATCTTGCCGTCGCGTTCTGCCGCTGCATGAACATTCCGGCGCGCTACTGCACCGGCTATCTGGGCGACATGGGCACCGAGCCGCCCTACGGCCCGGGCGATTTCGCCGCGTGGTTCGAGGCTTATCTGGGCGGGCGCTGGTATACGTTCGATCCGCGCAACAATATTCCGCGCGTCGGCCGCATCCTGATGGCACGCGGGCGCGACGCGACCGACGTCGCGATGGTGACGTCGTTCGGCCCGTGCAGGCTCGCGAACTTCCGCGTGTTCACCGACGAGGTGGCAGAAGCCGCCTGACGGCTAGCGGCAGGCTGCGTCTCGCGGCGGCCGCTGCAGGCAGAACTCTCGGCCCGGGCGGTCCACCCGGAACGTCTCGATGAAGCCGCCCTGGCGCTGCGTGACATAGACGGTTTTCCCGTCCGGCCCGCCGAACGCCAGGTTGGTCGGCTCTTTTCCCTTGAGCGCGACCTCGCGGATCGTGGCGCCGTCCGGCGTCAGCAACGCGATGGTGCCCTTGAGGATGCGCGCCACATAAATGCGCCCGTCGATGTCGGTGCGCATTCCATCGATCTCGAAATCGGAAAATTTCGTCACCCGGCGCGGCGCGGAGAGTGCGCCGTTGTCGATGCGGTAGGCCCAGATCTCGTTCGTGGCGGACTCGGCCACATAGAGCGTCGTCTCGTCGGGGCTGAGATCGATGCCGTTCGTCGTCGTCAGCCTGCGCGGGCTCGTCATCAGGGCGCCCTGCCCCGTGTCGCCAGCCGGCACGATGCGCCACACCTGCCCGCTGCGTTTCTTGAAGTAAGGATCGCTCGCGTAAAGCGTCCCGTCGCGCGCAAGCGCCATATCGTTCGGCTGGTTGAACTGATCGGAGTGGAAGTAGACGCGCGGCGCGTTGCTGCCGGGCTCAAGAACGAAAATGTTGTGCGCCTTGTAGTCGGCGACGAACATGCGGCCGTTCAGCGACCGAAGCGGATCGAGACGCCAGTGCTGCCCGGCCGGCAGCGTCGCGAAAAGTTCCGAGACCGCCGCGCCGACCGCAACCTTCCCGATCGTGCCCGGACGCTGGAAATTCGCCGCGTAGAAATCGCCGGCCGCATCGACCGCCGGGCCCTTCGATGCCGAAGGTGTATTCGCCCGCGGGCGTCAGCTGGCTCGCCTGAAACAGCGGCTCGGCGCAGGCCGGGGTTGCAATCAGCAGCAACGACGCGAGCCATCGCGTCATTTCGCCATCCGGCGCACGAGTTCGTCGAGCGTGTCGAGCAGCGCCTTGTAGGCGGGCTGCTTGAGCAGTTCGCGGCCGTCCGCTGGCATGACGTTCTCAGGTCCTCGTGCCCACACGCGATTGTGCAATTCGCCCGCGCCCGGATCGCCCGGATAGATCCACCCGTCCTGCGACAGCACAAAGCGCAGAGCCGCCGTGTTCTTCTGCGTGTCGCTCATGCCCGGCTTGATGTCGAAGCTCGCATGGCAGCTCACGCAATGTTTCTCGATGAGGTCCGCGCGCACGGTGTCGAGCCGCTTGCGCTGCTCTGTATTCTTCATCACGGCATCGGTGAGCGCGGAAATCTGCGCGCTCGTGCGCGCATTGCAGGGCAGCGCATCGGGTGGCCTGTCGTCCGCGTCAATACGAATGATGGTCTGGTTCTTGTCCTCGGCGAGCCAGATTGCGCCGTCGGCGGCGACCGCGAGTCCGACCGGCGCGCCCTGCGGCCGCACGCCGTTCACCTTGTGCCAGCCCGCGACCAACTCAACATAGGGCGCGGCGGCGGCCGGCTTGCCGCCCGCGGCGAACACCTGCGGCGTGCCGCAACTCACATTGTAGCGCACCGGCGGCGGACTGACCGACGGGAAGCCGTGCGCGTCGGTGTCGTAAGCGAGAATTCGGCTGCCGGTCGGGCGATAGCCGTGCAGCGACACCAGCAGCTTGTCCTTCAGTGCGGGAAATTTGTCGCCCGCATAATAGAGCAAACCGAGCGGCGCGCCGTGCGGCGGCATCACGGTGTGCGGCGGCGCGTACAGCGCCGCATTGGCGCATAGCTCGTGATACGGCCCGGGGTTCTTCAGGAACGCCGCATATTCGGCGCTCGCGGTCGCAAGGTCGTAACAATACGGCCAGCCGTAGTGCCTGCCGGGTACGAGCGCATTGATCTCCTCGTTCGGCTTGTCGGCGTCCGGCAGATCGCGCCCGTTCTCGCCTTGCAGGAACGCGAAGCCCGCATCAGGAAAGCGCGCGTGCGGCGCGAGCGTCATGGAGTTGCGCAGGCCGCGCGCATAAACTTCGTGCGGCGGGCTTGCCTCTCCAGCCTTGAGCGACGGAAAGATGCCGCCCGCAGGCGGCGTGAACATCCAGAGCGCGGCCAGCGGCGAAGAGCCCTCGCCCGGCTTGCAGGGCTGCTGCGCATCGCAGGCATCGGACGGCGCGCCGACATTGACGAACAGCCGCCCGGTGCGGTCGAACACAAAGTTCTTCAGCGGATGAAAACTGTGCGCGATCTTCGTGCCGTCGGAGAGCACAGGTGAAAGACCGGGGAGGTTCTGGATGATCGTCTCGACCGTCGCCGCGGGATCGGAGGCAAACGGATCGAAACGAAAGATCTTGTCGACCGCGCCGACATAGATGCGTTTGTCGGGGCCGACGCCAAGTCCGTGCGGCAGATCGAGCCCCGAGAGCAGCACCTTGAGGCGCTTCCCTTCCGCGGCGTCCGGGTCGAGCAGCAGCACGCGGCCTTTCTTTGGCGTCCAGCCGCCCATATCGGCGACGACGAGGAAACGCGTGTCCGGCACCTGCACCAGCGTGCGCGGAAAGATCAGGCCGTCGCTCTTGCTGGCGACAAGGCCCGCGCAGTATCCCGCCCGCATGGTGATGCGCAGCTTCGGAAACGGTCCGCATTTCTGGTCGCTCAGCGCGTAGCCGCTCGCGGTCTTCGCGGTTTGCGCGTGCGCCGGCACCGTGAAGACAAGCGCGAGCACGAACAGCAGCCGCGTCACGCCGGGCGCTCCGCGTCCGTCTCCGACACGATGTAGCTCGGGCGCTTGCGCGTCTCGCGCAGAATGCGTCCGACATATTCGCCGATGATGCCGAGCACGAGCAGTTGCGCTGCGCCGAGGATCGCGATGATGGCGATCAGCGAGGACCAACCCGCGACGGTGTGCTGCACAAACAGGAAGCTCACGATCGCGTAAACGATGAACAGGAGACTCACCAGCGCGAAGCCGAGCGCGAGCCAGATCGCAAAGCGCAGCGGCCGCACGCTGTGCGCCGCGATTCCTGAGAGTGCCAGCTCGACCATGCGGCGGAACGAGAACTTGCTGTCGCCGCTTTGCCGCGCGCCGCGCGCATACGGCACGGTGACGAGCGGAAAGCCGAGCCAGCGCACCAGCCCGCGCAGGAAGATGTCCTGGTCCTCCAGCCCGTTCACAACATCGACCACGGCGCGATCGAGCAGCATGTAATCGGCGCTGCCAGGCGCGATGCGCACGTCGCCGATCGCGTCGAGCACACGATAGTAAAGCTGCGAGGAGAGCCGCTTCGCCGCCGCTACGCCCTCGTCGTCGCGCTGCGTCGCGACGATCTTCGCGCCGGCCTTCCACGCCGCAACCAGCGTCGGCAGCAATTCGGGCGGGTGCTCGAAGTCGGCATCCATCACGACCACGGCACGTCCGCGCGCGTGGCGCATGCCCGCGCGTAGCGCCGCCTGATGGCCGAAGTTGCGGGTGAACGAGACGTAGCGGATCGCGGGGTTTGTCGGCCGCGCGGATCGCCGCGAGCGTGCCGTCGGAGGAGCCGTCATCGACGAACACGATTTCATACGATCCTTCGAGCGCCATCGCGTTGGCGATCGCGGCCGCGATCGGCGCGATGTTGCCGGCCTCGTTGTGGGCCGGCAGCACGATCGAGATTTCGGGCTCAGCCCCCATCCATGACCTATCGGTAATCATTTGGCGGTTGACGCGGACGCCTCGCCCGGTTTCTCATCGCCAAGGCGACGCAATGTAGAGCATTTTCCGCCGGCGTTGTGCATCCCGGAAATTGCGCGAATTGGAGCATGAATGGCCGACGTCGCCTCCCCGTCGCGGTTCGCGGGTCTGGGCGAGACTGTGCGCAGCGCGCCGGGGACGTGTCTCGCGGTCGTGCTCGCCCTGCATGTCGTTATCTGGACCGCGCTGCCGGCGCTTCTGTCGCACAATCTCCAGCTCGATCTGGTGGAGGACCTGGCGCTCGGGCGCGAGTGGCAACTCGGCTACTGGAAACATCCGCCGCTGCCGTGGTGGCTCGCGGATTTCGCCTACCGGCTGACCGGCGACATCCACGCGGTCTATATCCTCGGGCCGCTCTCGGCCGCCGCCTGCATGTGGATCGTGTGGCTGCTCGGGCGCGACATCGTCGGCGGTTTCCAGTCGCTGATCGCCGTGCTGGCGCTCGAAGGCATCCACTTCTTCAATTTCTCGGTGCCGAAGTTCGCGCACGACCAGATGCAGCTTCCGTTCTGGGCGATGACCGGCCTGTTCCTCTATCGCGGCATCATCGGCGCACGCGCGCGCGACTGGCTGCTCGCGGGCGCCGCGCTCGCGCTGTGCTTCTGGTCGAAATACGCCGCCTTCGCGCTCGCCGGCAGCGTCGGCTTGTTCATGCTGTTCGATCCGGTCGCGCGGCGCACGCTGCGCACGCCCGGCCCTTGGCTCGCAGCGCTCGCCTTCTTCGTGGTGATCGCGCCTAACCTCAACTGGCTGATCGAGAGCGGCTTCATGCCGCTGCACTACGTCGATGCGCGCGCCAAGATCGCGACCCACTGGTACCAGTTCTTCACCTTCCCGCTGCAATGGACCGCGAGCCAGCTCTTCTTCATCGCGCCCGCGATCGGCCTCATGGCGCTCGCGTTGTTCGGCGCGCGGCCGCAATTGCAGGCCGATGAGAGCACTGCCTTCGCGCGGCGCTATCTGGCGACGCTCGCGCTTGGGCCGTTCGCCGTCACCACGCTGGTGGCGCTGGTCGCCGGCCGCCTGCCGGTCGCGATGTGGGGCTATCCGCTCTGGTCGTTCGCGCCGCTCGCGGCGCTCGTCTGGTTCCGGCCGGTGGCGGCACCGGCGCAACTCCGTCGCTATGCGGCGGGCTTTCGCGGTGGTGTTCGTCGCGATGCCGGTTGCCTACGTGCTGGTCGAGGCGCTCGAACCCGCTCTGCGCGACCGCGCAAAGGCGACGCAGTTTCCCGGCCGCCTGCTCGCCGACGACGTTACGAAGCGGTGGCACGACAAGTTCGGCACCGCGCTGCCGTTTGTCGGCGGCGGCGAATTCACCACCAACAACATCGCGGTCTATTCAGCCGACAAACCGCACGTCATCGTGCATGCCGATCCGTCGCTCAGCCCGTGGGTCGATCGCGACGAGTTGAAGCGCCGCGGCGCCGTGATCGTGTGGGAGGACGGGCAGATGGACGCCCGCGCGCTTGCCCAACTTCGCTCCGAATATCCCGGCCTCGACGTGCAAACGCCGCTGACGCTGCCGCGCCAGACCTATGTGGGCACGAACCTGCACCCGGTGCGCGTGCACTTCGCCATCGTGCCGCCGCGTCCGTGACGCGCGCGCGTCCGCGGCCGATCTCGATCCTCAGGACGCCACAGCCTCTCCCTCGATCTCGACCTTGAGGTCCGGCCCTGCGAGTCCTGCGATGACCAAGTAGGTCGACGACGGATTGGCATCGCCGAGTTTACGCGCACGAATCTCGCGCGATAGCTTCAGCGCTTCGGGTGAGGCATCCGTGGTAAAATATGTGATCTTCACCAGATCGCCGGGTCCCATGCCTTCCGACGCCAGCACCGCAAGGAGATTGTCGTAGGCCTGTTCGATCTGCGCCGCGAGGTCTCCGGCGAGTTTGCCGTCCGGCCTGATGCCCACCTGTCCGGCCATCACCAGCCGCTTCAGGCCGTTGCCGAGTAGATGCACGGTCGCGTGGTGATATTTTCCGAGCGGCGGATGCACGGCGGACGGATTGGTGCGGCGGACAACGGACATGACGGCTCCTCTGATGGGCGGCCGCGATTCCGCGCGGCATGACCGGGACGAGGTAGCTCCCACGTTCCCCGGTGCGAGGGATCAGCTTCGCAGAACGCGCCCGAACGCCGCAAGTGTCCGGTTCGAGATGGTTGCGCCGACGGTCATGTCACCGTCGAACGAGATGAAGCGGCCGCGCTGCCGGTCTTTTTCATCGTCGACCAGTTGAAACGCCGCTATCTCGAGCAGGACCTGCGTGGCCTCGTTCGGCTGAAGCTTTTCGAGCGCGGCGGTTGCGGTTTCGGCTGATTCCTGAAAAGCCGCCGCGACCTGATTGATCGGGCGCAACATCTTTTCGCGGTCGAATTCGTAGCGCACCTTGGTGCGGCCGACCGTGATCTCCGCCGAGGGAAACGGTCCCTCCAGCGTGATCGTCACCCTGCCGGTCGGTTCGTCGCTGCGAAAGCAATCGAGCAACGCCGTTATGCCGTCGCGCAGCCAGTGACGATCCGGCAACGCACGCAGCGAGGCAAACTCGCGCGAGACTGCCTTGAACGCACCCACGGCCGGCAGGCTGTAGTAACGCCAGATCGCCCCCTGGGCGTCCTTCACATGCTCGGCGCCGAGCAGCGCCAGCAGGTAGTACGCGGCGTCCTGCGTGGTTTTTGGCGCCGCATGCCGTCCGCGTCCCTCCGGCGTGATGAACGGGTCGTGATTGATTTCGCGGAAGATCGTCGCGCAAGTCGAGGCATTGCGCGCGAGGCAGGCGCTTGCGGTGTTGATCAGGTCAATCGAGCTCGCGGGCATTGCTGATCTCCGATGTCCGAAAGTATAATACGCCTTTGATTAATGAATTGGCGATTGCCGGAAGCGCCCGCGCGGCAGCGCCGGGGCGCGAAAAGGCAGGTTGCAGGCCCATTTTCCCGCCAATTCGAAGAATGGCGGCGCTAGAACTTGATCGTGCTGCGCATGCCCGCGATGAATGCGTTGCGCACGGCGAGAAATGGATTGCCGGGATCGGGCACGTTGCCGCCCGGATGGACGATGTATTGCAGGTCCGGCTGGACGGTCCACCACGGCGCAATTTGGGCCGCATAGCTCAGTTCGAAAACGACCTCTTCGTCGCGGATCGGATAGGGCGGGCCGTTGAACGCGAGCGTATCCCGATCGAGCGCAGCCGCATCTCGGCTGATCTTCGCGTAGGCAAAGCCGAAGGTCAGCGTGTCGTCGGCGCGCCCCGGTACCGCGCCCTTGAGACCGGCGCCGCCATCCACATAGTACGAGATGAAATTGCGATCCGCGGGCGAAGCGCCGCCGCGGACAAACAGGTTGAGGCTGCGTTCGCCAGCGCGCCACACCATCTGATCGGCGACCGCATACACGCCGCCATTGCCACGATGCGTGAATGGCATCGCGGACGCAGGGTCCGCGAGCGAAACGATCCCGCCGGCGCCATCGAGTCCGAAATGCTGGTCGGCGAAACCCGCGTTCGCGTACCACCCGCCGAGCTTGTAGACGCCCGGCAGACCGGCCGCGTCCTTGCCCTGGTTGATGCTGTACTGCAGTTCGCCGATCCAGAGCGTGCCGCCGCTGAAGCTGAAGGTCGTGCCATACCGGTTGCACTGCTGCGGCACTTCGTTGCAGTTGTGACCCGCCGGATCGCCCGAGAACACGGCGCCGAGGAGGGCGAGGTTATCGGCCGGCCGCACTTGTATGCGCACGCCGGGCGCGGTCAGCGGATAGGCCGGCCCGCCGCTGAGCATGTCGGCGGCGAGAAGTCCGGCCCAGCCGAACGTCCCGTTGATCAGGCCGGATGCCGTCACGCTGGTGAGAAATTCGTCGTCCGCCGCAAGCTGCCCGGCCCGAATGGAAAAGGGACTGTCCGTCGCCCCCTGCTGGAACCAGGCCGTGAACAGCCGCGTCGTCGCCAGCGCGTCGATGTTGCTCGGATCGGCGATGCTGCCGGCGTTCTGCCCCACGGTCGGCGTCGTGTTGTGGATCTGATAGAGCGTGACGTGGGTGCTGGCGCCGGTCCACCCGGCCAGTTTGCTCAGGTCGGTTTCGACCGAAAATTCAAATCGGCCCTGCAGGCTTCCGCGCTGGCGCAGCCCCCCGGACACAACCGCCTGTGCTTCGCCGATTTCGGTGAGCGTGATCTCGATCCCGCTCTTGTCCTTCAAGGCGCTGCGCGCGCCGCCCCAATCGCCCGTCAGGGTATCCTGGGTCCAGATCGACTTTTGTTTGTCGGCATCCTGCGCCTGCGCCGCGCCGAATGCCGCGGCCAGCGCGGCGAGAATGGCGCCCGATGATGCAGCGGCGATGAAGCGCGACACGTTCCGCCGATCTCCATCCCCTCCGCGCCGTACGATCCACCCAGATTGCTCCAGTCGCCGGTATGACGGTATTCTCGCGAATACCGCCTTGGCGGAGCGGCGTTGTCGCGGCGGCGTGAGGAGCCCTCGTTGAATTTTCCGAATCCTTTCGACGATAAGACCCCGCGTCTGAAAATCAAAGCTGCGTCAATCTACGTATTGCTGATCGCGATCAACGCCGCGGCGTGGGGCTGGGCCTGGATCGCGTTTGCCGATCAACCGGCCCTGCTCGGCACCGCGCTGCTCGCCTACATGTTCGGGCTCCGTCATGCCTTCGACGCGGACCATATTGCGGCGATCGACAACGTCGTGCGCAAGCTGATGCAGGAGGGCAAGCGGCCGATCTCGGCCGGCTTCTTCTTTTCGTTCGGTCATTCGACCATCGTGGTTGTGGCTTCGGTCGCCATCGCGGCGACCGCCGCTGCGCTCGAGAACAGGCTCGAACAGCTCCACGGGGCCGGCGGCGTGATCGGAACCGCGGTCTCGGCGGCGTTCTTGCTGACGATCGGCGCCGCGAATCTGTTCATCCTCAAGGGGATCTGGGCGGCCTTCACGCGTGCGAGCAAAGGAGAGCCGATCGTCGACGACGATCTCGATACGCTGCTCGCGGGCCGCGGACTTCTCGCCCGCATTTTCCGCCCGATATTCCGCATCGTGTCGCGATCCTGGCAGATGTATCCGATCGGCTTCCTGTTCGGCCTCGGGTTCGATACCGCGACGGAGATCGGGCTCCTCGGCATCTCGGCGACACAGGCCGCGCAGGGCATGTCGTTCTGGACCATCATGGTCTTTCCGGCGCTGTTCACAGCCGGCATGTCGTTGATGGACACCACCGACAGCGTGTTGATGACCCGCGCTTACGGCTGGGCCTTCGTCAATCCGATCCGCAAGCTCTGGTATAACCTGACGATCACGGCGGCTTCGGTTGTCGTGGCCATCTTCATCGGCGGCATCGAAGCCCTCGGACTGATCGGCGGCAAGCTTGGCCTCGAAGGCCGCATCTGGAGCATCGTCGGCAGTCTGAACGAGAATCTGACGAACTTCGGATACGCCGTCGTCGGCATCTTCGTCGCGAGTTGGGTCATCTCAACCGCGATCTATCGCACCATGGGTTACGACAAACTGCCGGCCGGCGCTGTCCGCTTCGCCGCGACTGAGGGGAAGGGTTGAGGGCCGCTTCCGGCCGCACCGCGCGCACAACACGTTCGGCGGCATATTTTCCGATACTTGACTTTCTTCCTATTGCCATTTAAACCACCCTCACCTCGTCCGCTGAGGGGCGCTCTCATGAGGCGTCGTGATGGCGGGACGAACCGAGGGCGCGCCGGAGATACGGCGCAACGCCTTCGGTGGCCGGGCGGAGCGGTTCTCCGTTTGGCTGGTGCGGCGCCCGCGCGCGTGCCCTCGCAAGGCGCGCTCCCGGGCGGCTTCGGGACCCGCCCTGGGGGTACTACGGCCCCTGTGCGGGGAGCTCGCTGACAACTCGCCGGCTCTCAAGGCCGGCAAGCACGCAAGCGCGGACCGGAGCTGAGGCATCGCCGAGAGGGGGTGCCGAGAGCCGCCGATGGCGCGCCGGCAGGCGCCACATGCCGCAAGGCATGTGCACTTTTAACGAAGGTTGCGCCCGCTGGCGCGCCGTCCCCCTCGCTTCATTGCCGAAGCGAGGTTCTCACGAGACAAACCCGGGCGCACCGCGCTGCGGGAACGATGACTGATGCCGGGACTTCATGATCGCATGCCCGAACATCCGTTGAGCGACCCGCAGAACGATCCGCACGCGCACCGGCGCGCGATCATGCGCGCCATCATGGCGGTTTTCTTCATCGCCGGTTTCTGCGGGCACCTTTACGCCGCGCCGACCTTCGAGAAGATCGTGCCGGACTGGGTGCCCTTCCCGCATGCGGTTGTGCTGCTCACCGGCGTGCTGGAGCTGTTCGGCGGCGTCGCATTGCTGATCCCGCGGTTGCGCTGGTGGGCCGGCGTGCTGCTCGCGATTTACGTGATCGCGGTGTGGCCGGCCAATTTCAAGCATGCCTTCGATCATGTCGAGCTGTCGCTCATGCCCGACACCTGGTGGTATCACGGCCCTCGCCTGGCGCTGCAGCCGGTGATCGCCTGGTGGGCGCTGTTTTGCGGCGGCGTGACCGACTGGCCGTGGCGCGCGCGGCGCGGGCCCTGAAAATGGACAGCGCGGCGCGCGGGTGACCTGCTAGGATCGCGGCATACACCGGAGAAAATCATGGATAACGAGAGCACACTGTCGCTGCCCGACATCGAGGATCGCATCGCGATCCTGCGCGACAACATCCGCCAACTGACCGAGCAGGCCGCCGCCGTCTCCGGCGCGGGCAGCGAGGAGCTTCTCGCCGGCCGCATCGCCGCGCAGGATGCCGAATTGCAAACACTGATCGCGCAGCGCGACGCCATTCAGGCGCGGCGCGCGCAGGCGTTGAAGCCCGCCGCTCCGGTGAAGAAAGCGGCGCCGAAGACGAAAAAGAAGATGGTGAAAACGGCCGCGACGAAGAAGGCCGCGCCGAAAAGATCTGCGAAGAAAAAGTCGGCAAAGAAGGCCGCGAGCAAAAAAGGAAAAAGAAGACCGCGAAGAAGCCCGTGAACACGAGGAAGTCCGCGAAGAAGGCGAAGGCGGCGAAAAAGAAAAAGCGCAAATAGCAGCCTTGCGAGAACTCCCTCCCGATGACTGCGAAATCCGCCCTCATCACCGGCGCCGCGCGCGGCATCGGGCTCGCCGCCGCGAAGCGCTTTCTCGCCGAAGGCTATCGGGTGGCGTTGCTCGACAGCGATGGCGAGAACCTCGCGCACACGGTCGCGGCGTTAAGCGAGCCAGAGCGCACGCTGGCGCTCACATGCGACGTCGGGTTCGCGGATCAGATCGAAGCCGCGGTGGCGCAAGCTTAAAGCGCGCTTCGGCACGCTCGACGCGCTGGTGAACAATGCCGGCGTCGCGGTGTTCAAGCCGGCGCTGGAGACTTCGCTCGCGGAATTCCAGCGCACGATCGACGTCAATCTCACCGGCCCGTTCCTGCTGACCAAGGCCTGCGTGCCGCTGATGGGTGCGGGCGCGGCGATCGTCAACATCACGTCGATTTCGGGCTTGCGCGCCTCGGCGATGCGCGTCGCCTACGGCACCAGCAAGGCGGCGCTCGCGCACCTGACCAAGCAGTTTGCGCTGGAGCTGTCGGTGTTGCGGAATCCGCGTCAACGCTGTCGCGCCCGGCCCGGTCGATACCGCGATGGCCAAGGCGGTGCATTCGGCGGCGATCCGCGCCGATTATCACGACGCGATCCCGCTCGGGCGCTACGGGCTGGAGGAAGAACTCGCCGAAGCGATCGTGTTTCTGTGCTCGGAGCGCGCCAGCTACATCAACGGGCACACGCTGCCCGTCGATGGCGGCTTTGACGCCATCGGCATCGGACTGCCGACCTGGCGCAAGGAGTCGCGGACCGAATGATCGGCTTAGCGCGTCACGTAGCCGGCAGCAGGCCGATGATGGCGGCGCATGCGGTGCGAGTAGCGGTGGTGCCGATGATAGCGATAGGCGCGCGGCGGCGGAGCCTCGGCGAAGTCGGGCGAATAGGCCGCCGGATGCTGGATGCCGAACACGCCTTCGACGCCGCCGATCACGCCGCCGACGGCCGTCCCGACCACAGCGCCGACCGGGCCAGCGATGCGGCCACCTTCGTTAAATCCATGCGCCGCGCCGCCCGGGACGCCGCCCTGCGCGTGTGCCGCCAGCGGAGCAGCAAACACTGCACACACCACGCCAGCCAGAATCATAGCCCGTTTCATCGCCTGTCCTTTTCGGTTGAAGGAAGACGCTTCGCCGCCAATGAAGGCCATACGGTGGCGAAGCGGAGTCTGCACCGCGGAATGTTGTCTCGTCGCAACGGTTCCACACGGGCGGAAACGCCGCCGCATGCGTCCGCAAATAGTGTATGGGTGTTAAGGCTTTATGCGCGGCCCAGCCAATGCGGGATTAACGATAACGCTGCGTTACTTCCCCGCCGCCTTGCGCAGCGCCGCGTTGATGCGGTCCTGCCAGCCGGGTCCGTCTCCCTGAAAGAAATCCAGCACGTCGCGGTCGATCCGCAGCGATACCATTTCTTTCACGCCCGGAATCGCGGGCTGGACGACCGGCAGATCCGCCGGCTTGGTGGTGGCGGCCTTGAATGCCTTTTCGGCGAGCGATCGCGTATCAGGCGGTGCGCGTCGATTCATGTCGTTTCCTTCTCTGGATCGCGCTCAGGCATACCGCTCGCGGGCCCGCGCTTTCGCCTTCTCGGCTTCCACCGCGCGGTCGCGTGCAGGCGCGTGGGTATGCAGCGAGTTCGAGCAGCCTGCGCGCCGCCACCGTTACCTCATCGACCGCAAGCTCAAAAGCAGCGGCGTTCTGCTGCGAGGGCCTGCTGAAGCCCGACAGCTTGCGCACGAACTGCAAGGCGGAGGCGCGGATTTCGTCTTCGGTGGCGGGCGGCTCGAAATTGAACAGCGTCTTGATGTTGCGGCACATGGCAGAACTCCGACTTGCCGCGCGTGGCAGCGTCGCGGGACATGTCGCCAGTCTAGCGAAAATTCAACCCCCCTTCATCAGGGCGTCACGCGCAGCCGCGAGCTCCTGAAATGCCTGCTCGTTGCCGCCCGCGTCCGGATGCGCCTTTTTCGCCGCGCGCTTGAAGGCCTGATGGATCTCCGGCCCGAACAGGCGGCGGCCAAGCGGCAGCCCGAGTATGCGGCGGCGCTGATCGTCGGGTGGTGAGCATCTCCGGTCCCATTCGCCGTTTGCCGAAGCGCGGCGCCGCCAGGGCTTGCAGCACGTCCCGCACCCTGCCGAGACGGCGGCGCGACGCTTCCCTGGCGATGCGTCCGGCGGTCTTGTGCGAAGCCGCGCGCAGCGACATCGGCCGCATATTCGGCGGCCTTCCCGCAGAACGGGATCCTCTGCCCCGCTGCGCGATAGCCGCCGCCAGGCGCGCGGCCTCGCGATAGTCGAAGGCGGGCACCGCCCACATCGCGTCCAGTTCTTCTTCCACTGCCGCAGCCGCAGATCCATCTGAACACACCCGACTGTTCGGGGTCTCAACGTGCGGCGGCTGCGACGAGTTTCCGACGACCGCAATTTTGAATTAATTTTGTCACTCGAAGGTCAGGGGGCCGACGCGCATGCCACTTCTTGAAAACCACATCGCCGCCGTCACCGGCGCGGGCTCCGGCATCGGGCGCGCGATCGCGCTCGGCTACGCGCGCGAAGGCGCGCAGGTCGTCGTGCTCGACATCAACGCGGATGCCGCGGCCGAAACGGCGCAGCAGATCCTCAATGCGGGCGGCAAGTGCGCAGGCGTTCACGCTCGACGTGACGGATCGCGAGGCCTGCCGCCGTCATGGCGACGCACGGTCGCCGGCGAAGTCGGCAACATCTCGATCCTGGTCAACAACGCAGGCATCAACCGGCGCAATGCCTTCACCGCCGATGCCGAGGCGGTGGTGAAGGACTGGCAGGACATCATCGGCGATCAATCTGAACGGCGTGTTCAACGTGACGCACGCCTTCCTCGAGCAGCTTCGCGCCGCAAGGGACGCATCGTCAATATCGGCTCGATCCAGTCGTTCGTGCATGTGCGCACGCCGAATTCGGCCGCCTACACGACCTCGAAGCACGGCGTGCTCGGCTTCACCAAGGCGCTCGCGGCCGAGCTCGGCAAGGACGGCGTGCGCGTCAACGCGATCGGCCCGGGCCTGATCGAGACGCCGCTGAATGCCAACGTGCGCGCCAACAATCCGGAGCTGATCAAGATCTTTATGGATCACACGCCGCTCGGCCGCGCCGGACAGCCCGAGGATATCGTCGGTCCGGCGATCTTCCTCGCGTCAGACTTGTCGAGCTATGTCACCGGCACCATCGTGATGGCGGACGGCGGCTACCGCACGATCTAGCAGTGCTGTAGGATCGGCGGAACAGAAGCAGGTGCCCGATGGCTCACGTGACCTACAAGATCATCCAGCATGACGGCGGCTGGGCCTACACGGTGGACGGCGTCTTCTCCGAGCCCTTCACGACCCACGAGGACGCGCTCGCGGCTGCCCGCCGTGCGGCAGCCGAGCAGCGCGTGCCCGGCCACACCGAAGCGATCGAGTGGGAAGACGCGAACGGCAAGTGGCACAGCGAGACGGCATCGGGAAGCGACCGCCCCGACACCGACGTGAAGGACGCTTAAGACCGCGCGCCGCCGGCCCAGACCGGCAACATCCGAGCGAGAACCCGATCTCGTCGCACCAACTTGTGGTAAAGCGCGGCCGCGGCGTGCAGCGCGACCAACCCCAGCATCACATACCAGGACAGGATGACGTGGACATCGCCGGTCCAGCCGAAGCCGGGCGCGCGTATCTCCACCAGGCGCGGCAAGGTGAACAACCCGAACACGCTGACATCGAAACCGCGCCACGAGGCGTTCACCCAACCGAGAATCGGGGCGACAAAAAGGAGCGCATAGAGAACACAGTGGACGATGCGTGCGCTTTTGATCTGCCACGGCGGAATGCCATCGAGTGGCGTGGGCTCCGCATGTGTCCATCGCCACGCAACGCGCACAATCATGACCGCGAGGATCACGACGCCGAGCGAGAAATGCAGGTTGATGACAGTATCGGGCTTGGTGTTGCGCCCGATGTGCGGCATCAGCCACGCTAGAACATATTGCGCGATCAACAGCGCGACGACGAGCCAGTGCAGCGCCTTGGCGACGCCGCTATAGCTTGTTTGGCCATTCACATTCATGTGCAGTTCATTAGCCCATCTGGGCGTCCTCGATACCCGATGGGCCGCGCGGCTAGCGCGAACCCGCCCGTCGAACCAAGCCTGGTGGACTTTATTCGCCGGCCTCGCGCCGCTTGCAACACAGCACCCTGCCTAAGCGCGCGCTAAGCGGGCGGCATCCCACAGAGGTTTCGCGCAGGAACGGTCTCAACTCACGATATACGCGCTCGGAGATCGGTGGCAGACTTTACCGCAGGGTCATCATTCGAATGACCCAGTGGGGAGACGCAACATGTGCATTCTGTGCAGTCAGGGAAGGCCGCAGCATCACTATCTCTCGCGACGTAAATTTCTCAAGGGCACGACCGCAACCGGCGTTGCCGCGACGGCCTTGAAGTTATTCGCGCCGCGTCCGGCGCGTGCCGACAATAACAACGATCGCGATCCACCGCGCGACAGCGGCCGGCCGGGCCGCCGCATTCTCATCAAGAACGGCGCGGTAATGTCGATGGACCCGCATGTCGGGAACTTTCCCGTCGGCGACGTCCTCACCGAGGGAAAGAAGATTCTCGCCATCGGCCCCAATCTGTTCGCCGGTGGCGCCGATGTGATCGACGCTCGCGGGCGTATCGTGATGCCCGGCTTCATCGACACGCACCACCATCAGTTCGAGACGGCGCTGCGCAGTTTCTCGCCGACGGCGTGCTGATCAATGACGGCTCAGGATCGCCGAGCGGCAGCACAACCTACTACGAATACGTTCTGCTCAAATTCGCGACCGTTTATCGTCCGCAGGACGTCTACATCAACGAACTGTTTGGCGGCCTCAGCCAACTCGACGACGGCGTCACCACGGTGCATGACGTCTCGCAGATCCACCACACGCCGCAGCACTCGGACGCCGCCATCAGAGCATTGTTCGATACCGGGCGGCGTGCGGCGTTTGGCTACTTCGAGGGCGCCGGCGAAGGGGGCGTCGTGAACACGCCCGGCTATGCCTATCCGGCCGACGCGACCCGCATCAAGCACCAGTGGTTCTCGTCGAGCGATCAACTCGTCAGCATGATCATGGGCGGCGAGGTCTATCTCGGCGACGCGTCGACGCAGGCGTCCTGGACACTCGGGCGCCAGCTCGGCTTGCAGATCGCCGCGCACATCCTGTCGCCGTTCGGCATCACGCCGATCATGGATGCGCTCGCGAACGGTACAGGCGGCAGCAACCACAACATCGGCATTGGTCCGGACAACCTGTTCATCCATATGACCGGGCAGTCCGCCATGGCGTGGCAGAAAGTGAAGGAGAAGGGCGCGCAGGTCTCGCTCGCGGTGCCGATCGAAATGAACATGCGTCACGGGGCGCCGCCTATTCTCAAGATGCAACAGCTCGGCATGGAGCCATCGCTTTCCGTCGATGTGGAATGCACGCTGACAGCGGATTTCTTTACACAAATGCGCTCGATGATGAACATGCAGCGCATGGTCGCGAACCAGTTGATCCTGGAGCAGAACACGACGACGAAAATCGAAACGGCGAACGACACGTTCTATCCACCCAATCAATGGCCGACGCCGACATCCCAGCCTTCCTTGCTGACCACACGGGACGTGCTGCGCTACGCCACCGTGAACGGCGCCAAGGCGCTGCGGCTCGACAGCAAGGTCGGCTCGCTGACGCCCGGAAAGGAGGCCGACATCATCCTTCTCGACGCAACGCGCATCAATGTGGCGCCGCTCAACCAGGTGCCGGGCGCAGTCGTCTCGCTGATGGACCGCACAAACGTCGAGACCGTGCTGGTCGCCGGCAAGGTGCGCAAGTGGAAGGGACAGCTGCTTGACGTGGACCTCGACCGGTTGCGCAGCCAGCTCGAGGCCTCGCGCGACTACATCTTCAGCGCCGCGAACATTCCGGCGGATCGGCGCGGCCTGTTCAGCGTGCAGTAGGTGCAACGGCGTGCGGAGCGCTTCGCCTTCCGCACGCCACTCACTCGGGCCCCTCGCAAGCGACCGCCAGCGGAGATAGTCTTCGCGCCGCGCGGCGCAGAAGACGCCGCGCCAAGGGAGAGAAGCGCGATGATTCCACTCCGCAGCATTGTTGTCGCATTGACGTTGATCGCCCAGTCGGCCTATGCGGCGGACTATCCTGCGCCGAAGCAAGGCGAATGGATCGCACGGAATTTCAAATTTCACACTGGCGAGGTGCTTCCCGAGGTCCGCCTCGCCTATACGACCGTGGGTGAGCCAACCGGCGAGCCCGTCGTTGTGTTGCACGGCACGGGTCAACAGTCCGCCGCGATGTTGACTCCCGCCTTCGCGGGCGAACTGTTTGGCAAAGATCAGCCGCTGGACGCAACGAAGTACTTCGTCATCATCCCCGACTCGGTCGGGCACGGCAAATCGACCAAGCCGTCCGACGGCATGAAGGCGAAATTCCCGCATTACAATTACGACGACATGGTCGAAGCGCAACATCGCCTGCTGACCGAGGCGCTCGGCGTGAAGCACGTTCGCCTGATCATCGGTAATTCGATGGGCGGAATGCATGCATGGCTGTGGGGGGAAAAGTATCCGGGTTACATGGACGCACTCGTGCCGATGGCCTCGCAGCCGACCGCGATGGCCGCACGGAACTGGATGCTGCGCCGCTTCATGATCGAGACGATTCGGCGCGATCCCGAATACGCCAATGGCGATTACACGACGCAGCCGGCTTCCGCGAAAGTCGCAGCGCAGTTCTACGCGACCGCCACGAACGGCGGCACCCTCGCCTATCAGAAGCTCGCCCCGACCGGTGCGCTTGCCGACAAAGCAGTCGAGGAGCGGCTCGCCGCACCGTTCAACGCCGATGCGAACGATTTTGTTTATGCCTGGGAATCGTCGAAAGGCTACGATCCCGAGCCCACACTGAACACGATCACGGCCTCGGTGCTTTGCATCAATGCAGCCGACGACGAGCGCAATCCGCCCGAGACGGGGGTCACCGAAGCCGCGCTGAACCACGTCAAGGACGCGAAGCTTTTGCTGATTCCGGCGGGCGTCGACACACGCGGCCACGGCACGACGGGAGCCGCAAAATGGTACGCCAGAGAGCTGGGCGAGCTTTTGCAGAGCGCGCCAAAGCGCGCGATGTGACGCCTCAGTTCAATTTGATATTCACCTCACGCACGATGCGGGCGTATTTCTCGGCATCGGCATGCGCGAGCGTCGCAAGGCGTTCCGCCGGCCCGCCGACAGGCTCGGTCGCAGCCTTGAACAGGGCATCGCGGGTCGCCTGATCGGCGAGCGCCCTGTCGCATTCGGCATTCAGGCGCGACACGATGGCCGGCGGCGTGCCGAGCGGCGCGAACACCGCAAACCAGGATTCGAGCGCAACGCCGGCGTAACCTGCCTCCTGCAGGGTCGACAGGTCCGGCATGCTGGGCGAGCGCACCTCCCCGGACTGCGCCAGCAGCGTGATCGATTTCGTGCCGGCGTGCGGCAGAGTCGCGGTCGGCCCGAGGAATGCGACCTTCACATGCCCGGCAAGCAGATCGTTGATCGCCTGGCCCGCGCCGCGATATGGCACATGCTCCAGCTTGATGTCGGCCGCCTTGGCGAACCACTCCATCAGCACATGCTGGTTCGAGCCGACGCCGGACGTGGCGCAACCGAGGCTTGGCAGCTTCTTCACCGCCGCGACCAGTTCGGCAACGGTGTTCACTTCCAGCGAAGGATGCACGGCGAGCACTTGCGGCTGATGCCCGAGCAGGCTCACCGGGATGAGATCCTTCAGGAAGTCGGTATTGAGATGCAGCACATGCGGTGCACTCGCGACGTTGTCGTTCGACACCAGCAGCGAGTAGCCATCCGGCGGCGACTTGATCGCCGCATCGATGCCAATGACACCGCCACCGCCGGTGCGGTTTTCGACGAACACCTGCTGACCGATCTGGCGCGAGACGTGCTCGCCGACCAGCCGCGCGATGAAGTCGAGGCCGCCGCCGGCCGCAAGATGCACGATGAAGCGCACCGGACGGGCCGGCCAGTCTTCCGCGCGTGCAATCTGCGGCGCGCAGAGCAGCGCCCCCGACGCGAGCGAGCCTTGAACGAATATGCGTCGATCGATCACGCGCGTCTCCCTGAAGGTGGCGGCTTTGCGCGCCGCGCTTTCGTCTGCAGCGTGATGATACCCGCGCCCGCTCAGAACGTCACCTTCCCGCTGAGCACAAAGGTCCGCTGCGGAAACGCATGGAACAGGTGGTACTGCTCGTTGAAGAGGTTATCGATGCCGAAGCTCAGCGTGCCGTTCTGGCTCACCTTGTATTGCACCCTGGTGTCGACCACGACGAAGGCGTCGAACGCCTGATAGACGTTCGGATTGGTGTCGATGTTATCGAGCGTCGCGAACGTCTTGCTCTGGTACCGCCCCGCGACCGTGAAGGCCCATTGATCGGTCGGACGGTAGGTCGCGCCCAGGGTCGAGCGCCATTCGGGCACGTTCGGCACGCGCCGGCCAATCGCGCTTGAGCCTGGAATGCCGGCGGTCGGAACGAAACTCGCGTCGCTGAGAATGCGCGCATCCACATAGGTGATGCTGCCGAACAGTTCCAGATGCGCGACCAGCACATTGTCCTTCCGCCACGCGAACTCGGCGCCGCGGGTCCGGATGCGATCCACATTGGTGACGAAGCTGCTCGTCAGCGCGGTGCCGGGGATCGCGTTCGCCTGCGAGATCAGCGCATCCTGCACCTCGTCGTCGAACAGCGACAGGCGCACCTTGCCGTCAGCGAACCTGCGCTCGACGGCAAGTTCGGTTGCAAGCGCCTGCTCGGGGCGCAGATTCGGATTCGGGTTGACGATCACGCCCGGCGTCGTCGCGGCGGTCTGGTAAAGCTCGGTCACGGTCGGGAAGCGGTTGGCGACGCCGACCGAGGCCGTGATCTGCCAGTCCTGCGCCGGCCCCCAGCTCAACGCGCCCTTGGGCGAGAAACGCACGGCCTCCAGCTGCGGCTGATTGATCGACGTCGTCCCGGTGATCGCTCCGGTCGTCGAATTCGTCGTGGTCGTCAGGTTGTAGCCATCGAACCCGCGCCAGTCCTCCCAGCGCCCGCCGAGCGTCAGCTTCCAATCGGGCGCAAAGCGCCACGCGTCCTGCACCCACAGCGCGACGGTCTCGGTCTTGCCGGCGCTGTTGGTATAGAGCGCAGACGTCGCGTTGACGCTGCTTTGCCAATTCGGCGTTTGATAGACCGGATTGGAGAGTTCGTAGCGGTCGCCATGCATGCCGAAACTCACCTCGTGCGCTCCTGCGAGCGGCACGCGCCAGAGGCCCTTGGCGTCGAGCGTTGTCCAGTTGGTGCCATCGAGCCGCGCGATCCTGCCGACATCGGTAAAGCCGAGGCCGGTTGCCGTGACGGTGAACGGGTTGCGCTGGATGTCCTTGAGGTAATCGAAGCGCGTCACGACCAGTTCGCCATCGAGCGCGCCGCGCGTATCGGTCTTGAGCGTGAAGGCGTTCGCGAGCTGCTGCTGCGAAAGATTGTAATAGGCGCTGGCGAAGCCCGAGCCGCCGACGGATGCGTTGCCGCCATAGGTCGGATTGCCGTTCGCGTCGCGCAGATAGCTTTGCACGCGCGACTGCTGTTCGTTGTCGAAGAACCCGACCGTGTATGTGGCCTTCAGCCAGCCGGTAAGATCGAGCGCGAGCTTGCTCTTCAGGTTGCCCTGATCGGTGTGCAGCAGCCCGCCGGCGCCGATCACGTTTGCGGTGGTGTAGGTGCGCGAGAGCTGCGGGATTGTGCCCGTGGTGCCCGCCGGCGTCCCTGCCGTGGTGATCCAGTTGAGCGGCTGGCTGTTCGAGTTCTGAAAATTCGCCGACACGAACACCGAGAACGCATTCCAGCGATTGCCGAACGACATGCTGGACTGGTCGGTGCGGTAGGTGTCGCCGGTCCTGTAATAGCCGAAGGTCTGGAACGCCTCGGTCTGCTTGAAATTGAACTCGAACTTGTCCGGCGTGCGTGTGGTGACCTGCAGCACGCCGCCGATCGAATTGCCCGGATACATCGCCGAGAACGGCCCATAGAGAAAATCGATGCGCTCGATTTCTTCGGGCGCAACCATGCCCCAGCGCGGCGCCGCATTGGAGTTGTTGTTGCCGGTCAGGTTCGACAGCAGGATGTCGTCCGCATAGATCAGCGTGCGCGCGCTTGAACTGAGCCCCCAGTTGCGCGTTGCGAGCACCGCCTGATTGTCGCCCGCGTTGCGCTTGCGCACGAACAGGCTCGGCAGATATTTCACCGCGTCCTCGGTATCGACCGCGTTGATGGTCTGCTCGATCTTCTGGCGCGTGATCCCTTCGGACGTTTGCGGGAGTTGATACTTCTGCTTCACCGGCGCCGCGCCCACGACGATACCGCTCCCCGCTGCCGGCGTGACGGTCAGCGCCGTTTGCGGCTGTGGCGCTGATGGTTGAACCGTGCGAACCCCATCGGGCCTGCGCTTTGGAGTGGCGCGGCGCGGCTTTTGCGCCTGCACGATCACCGGTGGCAGCGCGGTGGCGCCCGGCGCCGCCTGTTGCGCATGCGCCTCCTGTGCAAAAGCAACGCACAGGCCGCACGCAAGAATTCTCGGTACCGACATGGATCACACACGCGCGGCATTCAAGCTCGCGCATCAAAAAATCGTCGTGGTGTGGAGAGGCGGAAATCAGCCGGCGATGACGCCCGGCGGTCCGCGCTGGTATTGCCCGGTGGGGGAATCGAACGACGCGATGCGTTCGACCGCGCGCGGCACAACGATCGGCGCGACGACGAACGCGCGTGCGGCTTCGATCGGCGCACCATCAGGCAGCGCGCCCGCGGCGTGCGCCAGCGTACAAAGCTGGCAGTCGTGCGCCGCGTCCGGCGCCTGGTCCGGCTGCCCGTCAGCGCCGGTGTGGCAGATGACGAACGCACCGGCGGCGCCTGCCGCCTGCCCGATCGCCACCGCGCCGAGCAGCGCCTGCACGGCAAGCGCGTAGGCCGCGATCATCGCGACCCACGGCCTCGCCCTGCCCTTGCGCCAGAAGTTCACGCGTCTGCCCCGTTCCACCTGCCGCAGTATGCGCGCAGCGCAATCGCGGTCGCAACACACATTACGTCGGCGTCAGCCCCGCGAGCTTCGCGGCCTCGCGCGACTGGTCGAACTCCTTCTGGATGTAGGCCGCAAAGCCCTTCGAGGTCATCAGATCGTCCGGCACCAGTTCGGCGCCGCTCTTGAGCATCTTGTCCTGCAGCTCCTTGGTGTTCAGCGCCTTGACCAGCGCCGCCTCGAGCGTCGCGACGATGTCGGCCGGCGTCTTTGCGGGCGCCAGAATGCCGACATAGCTCGCGGCGGTGAAATCCGGAACGCCCTGCTCGATCATGGTCGGCACATCGGGCAGCTGCGGCGAGCGCTTGCTCCACGCGACGCCGAGCACGCGAATTTTCCCCGTACCGATCTGCGGCAGCACGGTGGAAAGCTCTGTCATCGCGCCGGTGATCGCGCCCGAGAGCAGGTCGGGCAGCAGCGCGCCGCCGCCGCGATACGGCACGTGCGTGATGTTCGCGCCAGTCGCCGCGTTGAAGCGCGCGAGCGTCATATGCGAGGCCGAGCCCGCGCCGGACGTGCCGACATTCGCGGACTGCTTCTTCGACATCGCGATGAACTCGGTGAGGGTCTTCGCCGGCACATCCGCATTCACCGCAAGGCAATGCGGCGCGAGGTTGGCGAGCCCGATCGGCACGAAATCCTTGATCGGGTCGTATTTCAGGTTCGCCTGCACGAACGGATTGACGGTGAGCGGGCCGTTCGAGCCGGTGAACAGCGTGTAGCCGTCGGGCGCGGAATGCGCCGCCACATCGGCGCCGAGGCTGCCGCCGGCGCCGGTGCGGTAGTCGACCACGATCGGCTGGCCGAGCGTCTGCGCCATCGGATCGCTTACGACGCGCGCGACGAAATCCGCATTGCCGCCGGCCGCGAACGGCACGATCAGCCGGATCGGCTTGTCCGGATAGGCGGCGAACGCCACGCGCGGCAATGCGGCGGCGAAGGGCGCTGCGGCGATGGTCGACAGAAGCGCGCGGCGTGAAATCATGGCGTTCTCCGGCTTTTCGTTCGATTGCGAATTTTCAGGAGCATAGTCTGTGACATGGGCACAAGGCCATCGACAGTCTCATCGCTCATTCCCGCGCAAGAGGAAATTAGGGCCAGGAACTGAGAAAGAACTGGGTCCCCGCTTTCGCGGGGACGAGCGGAACAAGAATCTCCACCGCCCATGCGACATCGTTCCCGCGGCGCGGATTTGCCCGGGTTGCTCTCCCGCTTCCCTTCCGGGATCAAGCTGCGCGGGCGAAGCGCCCTCGCCGCATCAGCGAGGGGAATGGCGCGCCAGCGGGCGCAACCTTCCTTGAAAGTGCACATGCCTTGCGGCATGTGGCGCCTGCCGGCGCGCCATCGCGGCGTTTTCCGCGGGCTCTGGCCTGAACCGATCGTGTCGGCAGTCGAGAGCCGCTTCACCGGCGCCGGGCCGCGCATTTCGCGGATGTCGGGTTGTTCCTTGCTTTTAATCCCGTGTGGGACCGGGCCCCGGTATCTGCCCCATTCCAGAGGCGAGCGTCCGCAGCGGCGAAGGACCTAACATCCACGTCAGCCAGCTCCTGGCAGGAGGCCGTAGTACCTCCGGGCGGAGCCCCGACGCCGCCCGGGTGCGTGCTGTGCGTCAGCACGCGCGCGGGCGCCGCACCAGCCGCACGGAGAACCGCTCCGCCCGGCCACCGGGGGCAACGCCGCATCTCCGGCGCGCCGTCCGGTTCGTCCCGCCATCACGACACCTCATGAGAGCGCCCCTCAGCGGACGAGGTTTTGTATTAAAGCATATTCTAGGAACATAGTCGATGCTCCTAAAACGAGTATTTTCTTAATCCGCAATTGATATTTGGCGGGTCTATTCCGACCGAGATGGATCGACGGAGCCGGAACGGCAGCCGGCGCCAAGCAGCAGGACGGTCATGAACCGGCTCCTCATTGCCATTGGCGTTCTGATTGGCCTGTACGCAGCGCACGCCGTGGCGTTTCCGTCCTATAATTACGCGTTCCGTCTCATTATCGACGTGGATACGCCGACCGGTCTGAAGACGGGGTCCAGTGTCATCTCTTTGACGTGGCGCTCACAAGTTCCGATTGGTCCGCGTTCAGCCGTCACACAGGTCAAAGGAGAAGCGGTTTTTGTAGACCTTGGCGGTGGCCAGCATGTGATCGCCACGCTGGGATTCGGTCCCAAAGGAGCCGACGACAAGCTCGAATACCTCGCCTCTGAAGCTTTCAAACGAGCAGGACATCCGATCGACATCCAAGCGCTAGCGAAAGTACGAGGCAGTGCGCCGCTGACCGGTCATCTCATCCCGGCATTCGTCACATTCACCGATCTCGGCAATCCCAAGACGGGTCGCATCGTGCTGCCTGACGATTTCCCGGCAGTGTTTGGCGCGGGTATAAGGCTTCGAGGAGCGCGGATCGAGATGACTGACGAACCCTTCACCCGAGGGATCGAGAAGAAACTCACGTGGCTACCGCATCCCAAATATCTGAGCGGTCAATTTGCCTGCGGCCAAGGCGAGCCAAACTGCCTTCATGGCGGTCATTTCACGAGGTGAGACGGCAGCGCGTAGGATGGGTTGAGCGCAGCGAAACCCATCAACAGCGAGACGCGTGCCGGCGGGTTTCGCTCCGCTCAACCCACTCTACAAGACGGGCGCGCCCACCTTCCCTCACCGCCGCTCTCCGAAGTCCCCTCCAATCTCGGCAATATCGCCTGCCCAGTCCGGAGGACAGATACCGAGCCGCACCATGCGGTGAAACGACGAATGCGGCCAATCGCGCGCGCGCGTGACGTGGCCGTGCTTCACCGGATTGAAATGGATGTAATCCACGTGACGCGCGAAATCTGTCTCGCCGCGCAACGTGTGCTCCCAATAACGCCGTTGCCAGATGCCGCGCTCGCCCTTTTCCGCGCGGCTCACTGAAATCGTTTCGCCGCGCGGCAGGGCGCGCGAGAAGGTCGATTTGATCAGCCGCCAGCGCAAAGCGAAATCAGCATCGCCCTCGGGCAGCGTCAAGATCGCGTGAAGATGATCCGGCAGGATTACGATCGCGTCGATCGTGAAGGGATGCCGCGCCCGGGTTTTGCGAAAGGCCGAACGTAATGCGCCGATATGTTCGGTCAGCAGCCGAAGGCGGCGGTCGGCGAGGTTCACGGTGAAGAAATAGCTCGCGCCGGGGAAAAAGTTGCGCCGGTAATTTGTCATCGTCGTCGGTGATGGGTTTCGCAAGAGCTCAACCCATCCTACAGCAGCTACAGCAGCCACCTCAAAACCTCAGCACCCGCAGCCATCGCGCCACATCGATCAGCGACGCAAGCGCGGCGGCCACATAGGTGAAGGCCGCGGCCTTGAGCACGCTGCGCGCGGCCGGAAGATCGCCGGCGCCGAGATAGCGCCCGCGCGTCAGAACAGGGAGCGCCTTGCCAAAGCTCGCATCGAGTTCGACCGGCAGTGTGACGACATGCACGGCGATGCGGATCGCGAGCAGTGCGACGCCGGCCGCGATTTGCAGCGCCGCAAGCGCGACCGAGTGAGCGAACAGAAACACGACCGGCGTCAGCAGCAGAATCGCGCTCGCGATTCGCTCGACCCAGGAGAGGCTGCGCACCAGCGCGAGCCGCCGCGCAAAGCCCGCCTCGCCCGCGCGCGTGCTGCACCGCATGTGACACCTCATGCGCCGCGACCGCGACGGCTGCCACCGAGCGGCCGTCATGATGCGGCGGCGAGAGCCGCACCGCGCGCGCCTCGGGATCGTAGTGGTCGCCCTTGTCGGTCGGCTCGACCGCCACGGCCTGCAATTGCGCCTCGTCGAGCAGGTGGCGCGCGAGCTCCGCGCCGGTGCCGGGAAAATCCGCGCGCTCCGTCCCGTGGCGCGCGAGCACGCGCTTGACCCAGAGCTGCGGGGCGAACAGCAGCGCCAGGAAGGCAAGGCCGAAGATGGCGAGCAGGATGGGCATAGAAAATTATACCTCATCTCCGCGGCGACGCCCTTCGTTCAGCTTCAATGAAACTTCTTGTTCTCCTGCCGGATCGCCTCGATGTCGAGCGCGGCGCGGGCCTGAACCTCCGCAAGGTAGCCCTTGCGCTGGCGGCTTTCCTGCAACGTCGGGGTATCGGGCGGGCTCGCGGCGGCTTCGGCCTGGATTGCATGGCGCAGCGAGCGGAAGACGATGTCGATCGCGAGCTTGGCGCGCTTGCGGTCCTCGAACGAAGCCTGCCGGTTGGGCGCGATCGAACGCGCGATGTCGACAATGTCGCGGACCTGCTCGAACGGATAGAAGCCGCGCGGGTTCGCATCCGTGCGGTCGACGTTGCTGTAGATCAGCCGCAGCGTGTCCATCGCGGTCGAGACTTCGCCGAATACGCGGAAATAGTCGTCCTCCGTCGGATTTTGCTTGTCGCAATAGGCATGCAGGTCCGATTTCGCCTTGACGATCTCGTTCCACCAATGGCGCAGGTCGTCGACCGCCTTGCTGCGCTGCTGGAACAGATACGCAATGTAGGCACCGAACAGGATCGCCAGCAGCGTGGCGTTGCTTGAAACGAAGGTCGGTCCTTCGGCCCTCTTGTAAATATATTCGGCGGCCGACGCCGCGAGGCAAAGGATCACCACCGCACTGGTCAAAACAAGATGCCGTCGCAGCGATCGATTGGTCATGGTCGGTGCCGTCTCCCGTTTCGATTGCGGCACACGAGTCCGCTCGTCCAGGCCTGCCAGGCGAGCAGGTGGATGGCCGGGATAAGCCAGGCCATGACGATTCCTAGTTCTCGATTTTGATGTTTGCCTCGCGCACGATCGCGCCGAACTTTTCCCGTTCCGAGGCGACAAAGGCGCGATAGGCGGGCACGTCCATCGGGCGCGGCACGATGCCCTGCCGTTCCAGATTTTCCGCGATACTGCGGTCGCGCAGGCCGGCGTTCACCACGTCGTTGAGGCGGAACACGATCTCGTCCGGCGTGCCGGCCGGGGCGAACATGCCGAACCAGTTGAGCAGCTCGTAGTCCTTCAGTTCGGGCGCGCCGTCGGCGAGCGGCGGCACGGCGGGAATCTGCGGCATGCGCTCGCGCGACGTGACGGCGACCGCGCGCAGCTTGCCGTCCTGGATCAGCGGCAGCGCGGCGGCGAGAGAAGAGAAGCTCATGGTGACGGCGCCGGTCGCCACATCGGTGACGGCAGGCGCCGAGCCGCGATACGGCACATGCAGCACGTCGAGCCCGGCCATGTGGTTCATCAGTTCGCCGGCAAGCTGCTGCGGATTGCCCACGCCGGAGGAGGAGAACGAGAGCTTGCCGCGATTGGCGCGCGCATAGGCGACGAGTTCGGCCGCGTCATGCACTGGCGTCGCGGCCGCGACCACGATCACGCACGGCACGATGCCGACGAGCGCGACGGGGCTGAGCTCGCGCGCCGGGTCGTAGCTCATCTTGCTGCCGTAGAGGTGCTGGTTGATCGCGACCTCACCGGACGCCGCGGCCAGCAGCGTGAGCCCATCGGGCGCCGCCTTCGCCACCAGGTTCGAGGCGATCATCGCGCTCGCGCCGGGACGGTTCTCGACGATCACGGTCTGGCCGAACGCGGCCTTCATCGGCTCGCCGAGCAGGCGCGCCACGATGTCGACCCCGCCGCCGGCCGCATAGCCGACGACGATGCGGATCGGACGATCGGGATAGCCCTCCGCCCGCGCCCTCCCCGCGCCCGCCACCAGCGCCAGTCCCGCCGCAAATTGCCGCCGGTTCAGCATGGCTCCTCCCGCATTTCGGCCGCAGACCCTAGCGTGGAACGGACGGGCTGCTAACCCTTCATCAACCACGCGGTCAGATGATTTCACCGCGCGCGATCCGGTGTACGACCCGGCCGACGACATCAAAGCCGTCTGCGCTTCCCCGCGTGCCGCACACTAAAGAGCCCATCTGCCTCCGCCATTTCCACGACTGATCCGGCGGCCATCCTGTTGATTCGCCCCTGACGCGAACCCCCGCGGCGACGCACGCCGGCCCTGTCCCAAGGTGTTCGGAACCTCGGCTAAATCTGCATATTCGTTCATCTTTTCGCGCTGCCGCTCCAAAATTCCGACAAATTGCGCGCGCCATATGTTGGCACCCGCGCTGCGGATGGTTTAACAGTTCACCGCGTTTCGGCGCACGGCCGGACGCCCCAATGAGGTTCCGACTCCATGATGAAAACCCTCACCACGCTCACTGCTGCCGCGACGATCGCGGCGGCGCTTACCGCGGCGCCGTCCGATGCCTTCGCGCAACGCCGCGGCCTCGGGCTCGGCCTCGGCATTCTCGGTGGCGTTGCCGCCGGCGCAATTGTCGGCAGCGCGATCGCGAATTCGTACGGCCCGGCCTATGTGGTCCAGCCAGGCTATGTGCCTTACGCGGCATACGGCGGTCCGGTTCCGGTTGGCTGCCCCGGCGGCTACTGGGCGCGCATGCCCGTGTATGATCCGTACGGCAACATCGTTGGCTATCGCGGGCGTCCGCACTTCTTCTGCCCGTGATCGCCTGAATCGCGCTGAGCGCGACGAAACCAGAGCCCGGCCCGCGAGAGCGTGGCCGGGTTTGTTTTTTCGGGATAGCTTGTTGCGGCGGCCGCGCGCTGCATCTCTCTGGAGGCTCCCATGACCGATGTGTCCCACCCGCTCGGCGGCGCGATCCATACGCTGCGTCACAACTGGGGCTGGTTCGTCGGCCTCGGCGCGCTGTTCGTCATCGCCGGAATGGCCGCACTCGGCAACGTGATGGTCGGCACGCTGGTGAGCGTATTGTTCATCGGCGCGCTGATGACGGTTGCTGGAGTAGCGCACATCATCCACGCGTTTCAGGTTCGCGAATGGGCGGGCTTCCTGTTCTGGCTTCTCACCGGGTTGCTCTATGCGGCGGCCGGCATACTGATCGCCTACAATCCGCTGCTCGGCGCATCGGTGTTCACGCTGTTCATCGGGATCATGCTGATCGCCAGCGGCGCGATGCGGATCGTCGCGGCGTTTCGCCTGCACGGCCATGCCGGATGGGTCTGGATGCTGGTCGCCGGCGCGATTACGCTGCTGCTCGGATTGATGATCGCGGCGCAGTGGCCGGTGAGCAGCCTGTGGGTGCTCGGCACGTTCCTCGGCGTCGATCTGGTCTTCACCGGCGTCGCACTTCTCACGCTTGGCTTGCGACTGAAACCAGCCGCCTGACGCTATTTCACCCGCGCCTGCATGTGATCGAGCGCGGCCTGGCTCGGCCAGCAGTCGAGCGTCAGCCCATTCGCCTTCTGGTACGCGCCGAGCGCCGCGCGCGTCAGCATGCCGGCCTTGCCGTCGATCTTGTCGGCGTAAAGTCCGAGCCGCGTAAGCGCGGCCTGCATCTTTTCCAGCGCCGCTGAGGGAAGCTGCGCAACCTTTCCCCACGGCTGTTCGAAGGGCGGCGCGCCCGCGATGCGGTCGGCGAGATGCCCGACGAACAGCACGTAGAGGTCGGAATAATTGTAGTCCTTCAGCGCGAAGTAATTTGGTGTGACCAGAAAGGCGGGGCCGTAAATTCCCGCGGGCAGCAGCAGCGACGCCTTCTGCGCAAGCTCGCCTGCGCTGAGCTTCGCATTGTGCGCGGGTGCGTAGCCGCGCTTGAGCCATTCGCCGATCGTCATCGTCACGGCGGGGCGCGCCATGCCGCAATCGAGATCGCGCGGCGCGCGCACCTCATAGCCCCAGCGCTGGCCGCGTTGCCAGCCAAGCTCCTTCAGGTGGTTGGCGATGGTGCCGAGCGCATCCGGCACCGACGTCCATATGTCTCGCTCGCCGTCGCCGTCGAAATCGATCGCGTATTTGTAAAAGCCGGACGGCAGAAGCTGCGGATGGCCCATCGCGCCCGCCCATGAACTTTTCATCGCGGCGAGTGCGACAACGCCCTCCTGCAGCATCTTCAGCGCGAGCAGGAATTCCTCGCGGAACTGCTCCTTGCGCCGCCCGAGCCACGCTTCCGTCGCGAGCGCGCGGATCGCGCTGTACGGCAGCTTCGCCGCGCCGTAGTTCGTTTCGCGCGCCCAGATCGCCAGCACGATCGAACCCGGCACGCCGAAGCGCTGCTCGATTTTCGTCAGTGTCGCACGATGCTGTTCGGCCAATTTGCGGCCTTGCGCCGCAAGCGGCGCGAACGCAGCTTCCTTGAGATACTCGGCCGGCGTCTGCACGAACTCCGGCTGCGCGGGCTGATTGTCCGGACGGCCCGGAATGACCAGATCGGGCAGTGTGAGGTCCGGCTCAAGCCCGCGTGTGGCATCGTCGAACGTCGCGCGCGACACGCCAAGCTCTTGCGCCGCAGGATACAGGTCTTCGACAAACCGTCCGAACGCCGGATCGGCCGCGCGCGCGGGCGACGCCAGCATCACAGCAAGGATCAGCGCCGCGAACCGCACGCACACGCCCGGCGGATTAGTGATCGCGCGGGCGATACACCGGCTGGCTCATGCGCTCGACTCCCGCGATGCCGAGCGCCGAAACAATAAAGATTGTATGGATGATCGCCTGCCACATCACGCCGGTCTCGGTCAGCGGATTGCCCTGCGCACCGAGCGAGCCCGCATAGATGAACGTGCGCAACAGATGGATGGACGAGATGCCGATGATCGCCATCGCAAGCTTGATCTTGAGCACGCTCGCGTTGACGTGGCTGATCCACTCCGGCTGATCCGGGTGCTTCTCCAGTTCCAGCCGCGACACGAAGGTCTCGTAGCCGCCGACGATCACCATGATGAGCAGGTTGGAGATCATCACGACGTCGATCAGGCCGAGCACCACCAGCATGATCTCCTGCTCGGTGAAGTTCATCGTGCCGAGAACGAGGTGCCACAGTTCCTTCAGGAACATCACGACGTAGACCGCCTGCGCGACGATCAGCCCGACATAGAGCGGAACCTGCAGCCAGCGCGACGAGAAGATGAGTTGCGGCAACGGCCGCAGGCCGGGATAGTCTTTCGGCGGGATCGGATCGTCGGCAGCCATCGACATGATGCGTCCCTTCGGCCATCGGCCCACTGGTCCGCCGCTTATAGGCAATTCGCTGGATTTCGCGTCTGTGGCCACATTGACGCGCACTTTCTGCGGTATTACTTTTTCGAGAAAGGTAATACCGAGGTTCGTCATGACCACCGTCACCGTGAAGGGGCAGGTCACCCTGCCGAAAGCCATCCGCGACGCCGCCGGCATCAAGCCCGGCGACAAGGTCGACGTGCGCGCGACTGCATCGGGCGGCATCTATATCGAGAAGCCGGGCCGGCAGAGCGCCTATCGCAAGAAGCTTGAGGCGATATCGAAGCGCAAACTCATCGGCGGCATCAATACCGACGACTACATGAAGGTGTTGCGCGGCGACCCGGCTGAGGATCCAAAGTGACGTTGGTCGATACCAACGTCCTCATCGATGTTCTGACCGGTCAACCAGACTGGCGCGCATGGTCGGTTGCGATGCTTGATCGTCAATCGGCCTCTGGTCGTCTTGGCATCACAGATGTCGTCTATGCTGAGCTTTCGCCTCTGTTTCCGCGCGCCGACCTTCTCGATGCCGCGATCACGGACCTTGATGTTTCTCTATTCCGCATTCCAACCGCTGCGCTGTTCATGGCCGGCCGCGCCTTTGAGCAATATCGCCGCAAGGGCGGCCCACGCCTGAGCGTGCTTGCCGACTTCTTCATCGGGGCCCACGCTCAGATCGAAGCGCTGCCGATCCTGACGCGCGACACGCGGCGATACCGGACTTACTTTCCGGACGTCGAACTGATCGCGCCCGAGCCGTAACCGGGGCGCACCTGGGGGAGGATTGCATGAAAGGCGTCGTGTTCACGGGTGACCGCAAGCTTGAATTGCGCGACTTCCCCGATCCGGCGCCCGGCCCGCGCGACGTTGTGCTGGAGATCAAGGCGTCCGGCATGTGCGGCAGCGACCTGCATGTCTATCGTGCGAGCTTCAAGCCGGGCGACACCACCTCGGGCTTTGCGCGCGGCGCCGATCCGGTGATCGCCGGCCACGAACCGTGCGGCATCGTTGTCGCGGTCGGCTCCGGTGTCAGCGAGAAGGAGGCGCGTGTCGGGGCGCGCGTGATGGATCATCACTACACCGGCTGCGAGACCTGCAAGCACTGCCGCTCCGGCTGGGCGCAGATGTGCCTGAAGGGCGCAACCGTGTTCGGCGCGAACGCCAACGGCGCGCATGCGCGCTACATGAAGGTGCCGGTGCACACGCTCGTACCGCTGCCCGACTCCCTTTCGTTCGAGACCGGCGCCGCCATCTCTTGCGGTACCGGCACAGCCTATGGCGCGCTCAAGCGGCTCAATCTCCAAGGCGGCGAAACGATCGCGATCTTCGGTCAGGGGCCGGTCGGCCTTTCAGCGACGCAGCTTGCCGCTGCGATGGGCGCGCGCGTGATCGCACTCGATGTTTCGCCGCATCGATGCGAGCTCGCGAAAGAATTCGGCGCGCACGAGGTGATCGAGTCGCGCTCGAATGATCCGATCGCGGCGATCCGCGAACTCACCCATGGCGAGGGCGCGCACAAGACGCTCGACACCTCCGGCAACGCCGAGGCGCGGGCGGCAGCCGTCCGCGCAGCGCGCACCTGGGGCACCGCCTGCTATGTGGGCGAGCGCGGTCAGGTCACGCTCGACGTCAGTCCCGACATGATCCGGCGCCAGATCACGCTCGCCGCCTCATGGACGTTCTCCACGCAAGGACAGGCCGACTGCGCGGAGTTCGTCGCCGACCACAAGATTGCGGTCGACAAGCTGTTCACGCATCGCTGGCGGCTCGATCAGGCCGAGGAAGCCTACCGCGTGTTCGACGCGCAGACGGAAGGCAAGGGCGTGATTTTGCCGTCGTGAAGCTGGGTGAGCCATGCAATGCGCTCGCTCATGCCCGCGCGAGCGCGCATCCCGTTCCTGATTTTCTTGGCTCTGGATCCCCGCTTTCGCGGGGGACGGGCGGAACGAGTCGTTCTTACCGCGCAAACTTCTTGTATTTGATCCGGTGCGGCACCCCGGCATCGACGCCGAGGCGGCGCGTCTTGTCGGCCTCGTAGTCCTGGAAGTTACCCTCGAACCACTCCACATGGCTCTCGCCCTCGAAGGCAAGCATGTGGGTCGCGATGCGGTCAAGGAACCAGCGATCATGGCTGATGATGACCGCGCAGCCGGCGAAATCCTCCAGCGCCTCTTCGAGCGCGCGCAGCGTATCGACGTCAAGATCGTTGGTCGGCTCGTCGAGCAGCAGCACGTTGGCGCCCGACTTGAGCATCTTGGCGAGATGCACGCGATTGCGCTCGCCGCCTGACAGCGCGCCCACTTTCTTTTGCTGGTCGGCGCCCTTGAAGTTGAAAGCCGAGCAGTAGCCGCGCGAGTTCACCTCGCGCTTGCCCAGCATGAGCTGGTCGTTGCCGCCGGAGATTTCCTCCCACACGGTCTTGCTGGCATCGAGCGAGTCGCGGCTCTGGTCCACGTATCCGAGATGCACCGACTCGCCGACCTTGATCTCGCCGGCGTCAGGCTTGTCCTGACCGGTGATCATGCGAAACAGCGTGGTTTTGCCGGCGCCGTTCGGGCCGATCACGCCGACGATGCCGCCCGGCGGAAGGCTGAAGCTGAGACCGTCGATCAGCAGATTGTCGCCGAAGGCTTTCTTCAGGCCCTCGAAATCGACCACGTTCTGGCCGAGCCGCTCGGCGACCGGGATGACGATCTGCGCGGTCGTGGTCTGCTTCTCGCTCGCCTGCCGCAGCAGATCCTCGTAGCGCTGATAGCGCGCCTTGGATTTCGCCTGCCGCGCGCGCGGGCTTGCGGCGATCCATTCCGACTCGCGCGCGAGCGTGCGCTGTTTCGCTTCCTCCTCGCGGCCTTCCTGCGCGAGCCGTTTCTGCTTTTGCGCCAGCCACGACGAATAATTGCCCTCGTACGGAATGCCCTTGCCGCGATCGAGCTCCAGGATCCAGCTCGTCACGTTGTCGAGGAAGTAGCGATCATGGGTGACAATCAGGATTGCGCCCGGATAATTGCGCAGATGGCCTTCGAGCCAGGCGACGCTTTCGGCGTCGAGATGGTTGGTCGGCTCGTCGAGCAGCAGCAGTTCGGGCTGGCTCAGCAGTAATTTGCACAGCGCGACGCGGCGGCGCTCGCCGCCCGACAGCTTGCCGACATCGGCATCATCAGGCGGACAGCGCAACGCGTCCATCGCGAGATCGACCTGGGAGTCGAGGTCCCACAGGTTCTTGGCGTCGATCTCGTCCTGTAGCTTCGCCATCTCGTCGGCGGTTTCGTCGGTATAATTCGCCGCGATCTCGTTGTAGCGGTCGATCAGCGCCTTCTTCGGCGCGACGCCCTCCATGACGTTCTCGCGCACTGTCTTTTCTTCATCGAGCTTGGGCTCCTGTTCGAGGTAGCCGACGCGCGCGCCCTCGGCGACCCAGCCCTCGCCGACGTAATCCTTGTCGATGCCGGCCATGATGCGCAGCAGCGTCGACTTGCCCGAGCCGTTGACGCCCAGCACGCCGATCTTGGCGTCCGGGTAGAACGACAGGTGGATGTTCTCCAGGATCTTCCGGTTTGGTGGGTAGGTCTTCGAGAGACCCTGCATGTGATAGATGAACTGACGGGCCATTCTGCCCTGCCCTTCCTGAAATGTCGGGATTCGGGCGCTGATGTAGCGGCGCACACGCCCAAGGGCAAGGCCGCGCGACCTGGCGTCCGACACAATGTATCGCGCGCTCCGGAATGCTGTATCGCGCGGCGCTTGAGCGCCTTCACGCGGGTGCGAGCACAGCATCGCTCGAGGCGACGATACCGCAAGCGTGCTTGTTCCACGCGCGCCCGGATGTGCCTGCGGCATCGGTAAAACTTCGGAAAGGTTGTTTGCGAATTCGCGCTACTACGGAGGCGAAGTTGTAACGAATTTTAACCAATTCGGCCGCATCATCCCCGGTGAACCAGGCGGACATCCGTCGCGACAAAAAGCGGACCCCAAGGGGCCGCCTGGAGAACGGGAAAGTGTCATGGCTGCCAGATCAACATCACCCAGCATCGGCAAGGCCGTCGCTGAACTTTGGCTCTCCGTGACCAGCCAGCTGTTCGACAGCTATCATCCCGAGCGTCATTATATGCGCGGCCCCGGCCCGAAGTGGCGCGCCAAGCACGCCCAGCCGATGACGTCCGAGCCCGATCTCGGCGGCATGGCGAAGCTCGCGGCGTAAGGTCTACTTCAGGCGATCGCGGCTGTTGGCGCCGATCCAGGCGGCGAGTTCCGCTTCGCTGATGTCGCCCGCGGCGAGCCCGAGAAATACCTTCGTTGCCTCGACTTTGTCGGGCCGAAAACTGATCCCGTTGATTCCCAAGAAGAGGCCGACCGACAGCAACGCCGCGCGTTTATTCCCATCCGAGAATGGGTGATTGCGCGCAATTCCGAAGGCATAGGCAGCCGCGAGCGATGCCATATCGGGCTCGCCGTAGGCCAACAGGTTCAGCGGCCGCGCGAGCGCAGAATCCAGTAGCCCTTCGTCGCGAAATCCCGGCAGCCCGCCGTGCTCGCTCAGATCTTCATCGTGGAGGAGCAGGAGCGCGCGCCTATCGATCCAGTGCGGATCGGTCATTTTGCGAGCGCACGGAAGGTTTCACGAAACTCGCGCATGAAGTCGCGGCCTTCGTTGACCTGTTCGACGATCGTCTCGTCGAACGCGATCACGCGATAGCCATCCGGCAATTCCGTAAGGAACACCGCGTCCCCCTGCTCCACCTTGAGCCGCGCCAGGGCCTCCTTCGGCAGCACCACTCCGAGGGAATTGCCGATCTTGGTGATCTTGAGCTTGATCATGTGCGGGCCCATGTTCATACGGATGTAATAACATAAACCGCAACCAGCTTCTGTTCAAGTCGCGAGCCCGCCGTTCCTATATTCTGGGCATATGAGCGACACGACGATCGCCCCAGCGGCAAACACCGACGACTACCTCATCCGGCCAAACCCGGCTGACCCACGGCTGACCGAGCGCGTCTCGGGCGTGGACCAGACCGGTGCGCCGGTCAGCACCTCGGTCACGGTCGAGCGCGCGCTCACCATCTACCTGAACCGGCAGGAGATCGTCACCGCGATGACGATCGGCGATTACCCGGACTATCTGGCGATCGGCTATCTGCTCAATCAGAACATGCTGCGGCCCGACGATGTGGTGACCGGCGTCGATTACGACGAGGATCTCGCGGTCGCCGTGGTGCGCACCGAACGCGAGACCGACTACGAGGAAAAGCTGCAAAAGCGGGTGCAGACCTCGGGCTGCGCACAGGGAACCGTATTCGGCGACCTGATGGATTTTGTCGAAGCCGCAAAGCTCGCGCCCGCGACGCTGCGGACTTCGTGGCTCTACGCCCTGACGCACAAGATCAACACCACGCCCTCGCTCTATCTCGAAGCCGGCGCGATCCATGGTTGCGTGCTCGCACAGGAGGACCGCCCGCTGGTCTACATGGAGGACGTCGGGCGCCATAACGCGGTCGACAAGATCGCCGGCTGGATGTTCCAGAACCGCGTCCCCGCACACGACAAGATTTTCTACACGACCGGCCGGCTCACCTCCGAAATGGTGATCAAGACCGTACGCATGGGCATTCCGATCCTGGTCTCGCGCTCCGGCTTTACCGCATGGGGCGTCGAGCTTGCGCGCAAGTCCGGCCTGACGCTGATCGGCCGCGCGCGGGGAAAACGGTTCGTCGCGCTCTCCGGCGAGGACCGCATCGTGTTCGATCAGGACCTCGCCACAGTCGAGGATGAGGGCGGCAAGCACCGGCGCAAGGCGGCGGTGCATGACGATTGATACGTTTGGCCTTGTCCTCGCGGGCGGCCTCGCGCGCCGCATGGGCGGCGGCGACAAGGCGCTCATCCGCATCGGCACCGAAACCATTCTGGAGCGCACGCTGGCGCGGTTGAAGCCGCAGACCGCAGGCATCGTACTCAACGCGAACGGCGATCCGGCGCGCTTTGCGCCATTCGGACTGCCGGTGACGGCAGACAGCGTGCCGGATTTCGCCGGACCGCTCGCCGGTATCCTCGCCGGCCTAGACTGGATCGCGGCGAACAAGCCCGGCACGGAATGGATGGTGAGCGTGCCGGGAGACTGTCCGTTCCTGCCGCGCGATCTGGTCGCCAAGCTGCATGCGGCGCGCATCACCAACGGCAAGCTGCTCGCCTGCGCGCATTCGGGCGATTGGCGCCATCCGGTCGTCGGCCTGTGGCACGTTGCACTGCGCGAGGATTTGCGCCATGCCGTGACGGTGGAGGATCTGCGCAAGATCGAAGTGTGGACCGCGCGCCACGGCGTCGCGCTCGCCGACTGGCCGACCGAGCCGGTCGATCCGTTCTTCAACGTAAACACCCCCGAGGATGTCGAGAAGGCAACGCGGCTGGCTGCGTCGGAAGCGGCTTAGCCAGTCAGCACCGAGTACGGCAGGAAGCCGATCGTCTGACCTTCCGCGATCTCCGTTACATCGTCATCAAGCTCGGCCAAGCCATCGGTTGCGGTGAGCGATGAAATCATCCCCGCGCCATCCTGCGGATGCTTCGTCGCCATATACGAACCATCGTTCTGGCGCGACAGCGACACGCGCACATACTCGCGCCGGCCTTTCTTCTTGCGATATGCAAATCCCGAAACGACCGGCAGCGCGATCAGCGGCTCAGGCATAGCGCCGGCAAGCCGCAGCAGCAGCGGCCGCACCACGCGCGCGAAGGTCACGAACACCGCGACCGGATTTCCCGGCAGTCCAACGAACGCGGTCCCGCGCAGCACACCCATCGCGACCGGGCGGCCCGGCTTGATCGCGACACGCCAGAACACCAGCGAACCCGCCGCGCCGATCGCGTCCTTCACGTAGTCGGCCTCGCCGGTCGAGACACCGCCGGAGGTGAGCACGAGGTCATGCACCTGCGCGGCTTCGGCGAGGCGTGCGGAGAGCTTCTCCGGGTCATCGCGCAAGATGCCGAGATCGCTCACCGCGGCGCCAAGCTGCACCAGCATCGCGCCAAGCAGATGGCGGTTTGCATCGTACAGTCCGGCGGCGGGGAGCGGCACGCCCGGTTCGACGATCTCATCGCCGGTGGAGAAGATCGCAACACGCACGCGCCGCCGCACCGGCAATTCGCGCAGTCCCAGCGCCGCCGCCATGCTCAGATCCTGCGCCTGCAGGCGGCGGCCCGCCTGCAACGCGACCGAACCCTTCGGCACATCCTCTCCGGCGTCACGCATGTTGGCGCCGCGCCTGAGGCCCGGCGGCACGACCACCGCGCCACCTTCCGCGCGCACGTCCTCCTGCATGAACACGGTATCGGCGCCCGCCGGCATCGGCGCGCCCGTGAAAATGCGGATCGCCTGTCCGGCTCCGACACTATGCGCCGCCGCGTGCCCGGCGGTCAGCCGGTCGATGATCGCGAGCTTCGTTTCGTCCTTCTCACCGATGTCGGCATGGCGCACCGCGTAGCCGTCGACCGCGGAGTTATCGAACGGCGGCAGATCGATCGGCGCGATCACATCCGCGGCGAGCACACGCCCGCGCGCATCCTTCAGCGCGACGATCTCGGTCTCGGCGATCGGCGCGACGCGCTCCACGATCAGCCGCTCGACATCGTCGATCGCGAGCAACGGCCCGCCGAACGCAAAGCAGTCGTCGGTGAGCTGGGCCATCAGACGCTCCGCACCCGCGCGACGACGGTATCGAGCGGCGCGGCCTTCGCGACCAGAATGTCGGCCACGGCGTCGGTGTCGTCGAGCGACACCACCGGCACGCTTGCCGTCACCGCGCCATCGCTGGCGATCGCCACGATGTTCTCGTCCTCGGGGTGCAACGGCGGCTTGCCGACGGCGGCGCGGTAGACCTCGAGCTTGGGATGCGTCTGCGTCTTGAAACCTTCCACCAGCACAAGATCGACCTGCGAGAGCTTTTCGAGCAGTGCGTCGAGCGTCCATTCGGGAGCGCCGCGCAATTCGTGCATCAGGGCAAAGCGATTGGCGGACGACACCAGCACCTCGGTCGCGCCGGCCTCGCGATGCGTGTGCGAGTCCTTGCCCGGCTGGTCCACGTCGAAGCCGTGATGCGCGTGCTTGATCGTGGAGACGCGCAGGCCGCGCGCCGTGAGGCAAGGGATTACGCGCGTCAGCAGCGTGGTCTTGCCCGCGCCGCTCCAGCCCGCGATGCCAATCACCTTCATGACGCCATCATAGCTCAGCCGGCACCATGCCGAGCGCGGCGATTTGCGCGCGCACCGCCGGATCGGCCAGCGCCTTGAGGAATGCCGCGACGGACGGCCGCTCGCGCCGCGCCTCGACCAGGAGAAAATCGTAGTTTTCCGGCGACAGTTGCAGGAAGCCGAGGCCGTACATGGCGGCAACCGACTGGATCGCGACGCCCCAGTCCGCGCGTCCCTGCGCCACCGCCGCCGCAACAGCATTATGCGATCGCGGCTGGTTGCCATAGCCGGGAGGGCGCGCGGTCCCAAGAAGCTGATCGATCAGCACGCGCGTGCCCGCGCCGGCGTTGCGGTTGACCATGATGCAGTCGGGATCGGCGAGCGCGACCTTCAGCGCCTCCCGCGCGCTCTTGCCCGCGAAGCGCGCATCGCCCGGCCGGAACACGATGCCCTGCATGCGCTGCCAGCCGCGCACCAGCGCGAGGCCGTCCTTCGCGTATTGTTCGTTGTAGATCCCCGTCGCCGGGTCCATCAGATGAATCGGCGCGAGGTCGCATTCGCCGCGCCGCGAGGCCGCGACCCCGCCCATGCTGCCGATCGCGATGGTACGCGCCGAGATGCCCTGCGCCGACAGCGCGGAGAGCACCGCATCGAGCGCGACGCAATGGCTGCCCGCGATCACGAGGTCAGGCGCGCGCGCCTGCCCGATCAGCGTGACCGGGGCCAGCGTGCCGGCATCGACCGCGCCGCGCAACGCATCGACTTCGAGGAAGCCATCGGCTTGCGAAAACGTCGTGACCGAGCCGGAGCCCTTGGCGAGTGGAAACGCGATACGCCCGCCGTTCTCGCCTGCGATCAGCGCGACCAGCACGAACTCCTTACGGCCCATCTCGGAGGGGATGCGTACCGGGACGGTCGCCTCCACCGTGATCGCTGCCTCCGGCGGCAGTCCGGCTCTGGCGCGGATCACCGGCGCGACGTACGCATGGAAGGTGAAGATCGCCGAGGTCGGGAATCCGGGCAGCACCACGATCGGCTTGCCGTCCGCAACACCAAGGCAGAGCGGTTTGCCGGGCTTGAGCGCGACACCGTGCACCAGCACCTTGCCAAGCTTCGCAACGATGCGATGCGAAAGATCGCCTGCGCCTTTCGACGTGCCCCCCGACAACACCACGATATCGCACGCGGCGAGCGCCTTGCGAACCGCGGCTTCAAGCGCGGTCTCGTCGTCCGGAAATGCGCCGAAGGTGACCTGTTCGCCGCCCGCTTCGCGCACCGCCGCCGCGATGATCGCGCCGTTGGAGTCATAGACCGCGCCGGTGCGCAGCGGGCGACCCAGAGCGGTCAGTTCGTCGCCGGTCGAGAGCACCGCGACCCTGGGCCGGCGCACCACATCGATCTGCGCAAAGCCGCAGGCCGCCAGCATT
The DNA here is from genome assembly GCA_963757565.1 of uncultured Alphaproteobacteria bacterium. GTDB lineage: Bacteria > Pseudomonadota > Alphaproteobacteria > Rhizobiales > Xanthobacteraceae > PALSA-894. Next base: position 736,634 of record CAVWSB010000011.1, on the reverse strand, counting down.
CCGATCTCGCGCGAGGAAATCTGCCCAGCCCGGCGCAGCAGCGTTTCGCCGCGCGCGATGTCGGAGCCCGCATAGGAGATGAACTGCCCCGGCGCGGCCGCGCGGCGCAGATCGATCGCGGGCGCGGCATCGATCAGCTCGGTCTGCTCGATCATCACGACGGCGTCGGCACCGCGCGGCACGACGCCACCGGTCGAAATTGCGGTCGCGGTGCCGGGCGCGACGGTGAGTGTCGGCGCATGGCCGCAGGCGAGCACCTCGGCGTTGAGCGCGAGGCGGCGCGGCGCACTGTCGTTGGCGCCCGCCGTGTCGGCAGCGCGCAGCGCGAAAGCCGTCCACATTGGCGCGATCGAAAGGCGGCACGTCGATCGGCGCAGCGACATCATGAGCGAGCACGCGGCCGAGCGCCTCGGCAAGCGGCACAGTTTCGGCGGCAAGGGCGCCAAGATCGAGGCTTTTCTCGAAGCGCGCCTTCGCCTCATCGGCAGAGACGACTTCGAGGAACTGCTCCTGCCGCGCCGCCGCCCGCACGGCGTCGAGCAAGGCGACATCCGGCCGCGTCCTGCCAGCGTCGTTCACGGGAAGGCTCGCATCTCGAGCTGTGCTCCCGGCGCAAAGCCTTCGCTCCCGGCCGGGACCAGTATCCAGCCATCGGCGCGGGTCAGCGCCTGCATCGGCCAATGACCCGACGCGAGCGGCTCGACGCCCTCCGCCTTGCGGCGCACCGGCACCACTTCGGCAATGCCGACGGTCGAGGCGATCTTGCGCATGAGCGTTACCGGCATGCCGGGAGATATAGGAGCACCGGTCAGCGCGCGCAAAAGCGGCTCGCCCACGGTCAGAAACGCCGCCAGCGCCCCGTCGAGCCGGCCCGGCAGCATCAGCACCGGATGACCTTTCGCCGCGCCGAGCGCCGCGGTCTCGCCCGGCGCGATGCCGAACCCGTGGACCGCGACCTCGCCCATGCGCGCCAGTATCGCGACGCTCTTATCGCGACTGCCGGCGCCCGTGCCACCGACCGTGATGACCGCATCGGTCTGTTCGTCGGCAAGCGCGCGTTCAAGCGCACGCACGAAGATCACGTTCGCGCCATGCGCCGCGATGCCACGCGAGATCGCCAGTGCCGCCGCATCGCATCCGGGCAGCGCAACGACGCGCACGCGCGGCTCGCGTACATGCACGCGCGACACGCCGACCGCCTGGAGCGCCGCCACGTCGGCGGCGCGCAGTCTTTCCCCCGCGCGACGCAGCACCTGACCCGCCGCCGCATCCGCGCCGGCCGCGAGCACGCCCTCGCCCGCCGTGATGCTCGCGTGTACTTCGCCATGGATCACGGCGTCGGGCGGCAGAACGGCGTCGGTGCCCTGCGGCATCGGCGCGCCGGCATCGACAAACGGCGCGTCGACCCGCACCGGAGCATAGGGCCCGGCATCAGTCACCAATTCGGCGCGCACCGCCCATCCGTCGATCAGCGCGATGGGCATTGCGGGCGAGGCCACCGCGATCGCGTCCGCCGCCAGCACACGACCTTCGGCATCGGCGAGTGCCATGTCGCGCGGCTTCACGGGCGCGACCGTCGCCACGCGCGCCAGCACCTCGGCAAGCGGCGTCAGGCTCAATATCCGCTGCGCATTCATGGCCCCTTGTGGGGGCGGCGTGTCCGCCGGGTCAAGCATGCCCTTGACGTTGGCCGATCGGGAAAGTCCATTGCGGCATGTCCGACACCACCCTCGACTTGCGCGGGCTGCGCTGCCCCCTCCCCGCCCTGAAAACCCGCAAGGCGCTGACCCGGCTTGCGGCGGGCGACCGGCTCGTGGTCGAGTGCACCGATCCGCTCTCCACCCTCGATATCCCGAACCTGATCAACCAGACCGGTGACGTGCTCGAAGGCTCAGAGAACCATCCGGGCCTGTTCGTATTTCGCATCAAGAAGGCCGGCGCATGATCCCGAAAAGTGGGAACCGGTTTTCGGACAAGATCATGCGCCCTTGAAAGAGAACCCCATGGCACACCGCTGCGCGATCCTCGACGATTACCAGAACGTCGCCCTCAAGCTCGCCGACTGGTCGATCCCCGATGTCGAGGTCAAGGTCTTCAACGAGCCATTCGCGAGCCGCGAGGCCGCGGTCGCGGCACTGAAGGGCTTCTCGATCATCTGCATGATGCGCGAGCGCACGCCGTTCCTCAAACCGACGCTCGAGCAATTGCCGGACCTGAAGCTGTTGCTTACCTCGGGCGCGCGCAACGCCTCGATCGATCTCGACTATGCGGCCGAACACGGCATCACGGTGTGCGGCACCGGGGCGGCCGGCCAGCCGACCGCCGAGCTCGCGATCGGCATCATGCTCGAGCTCGCGCGCAAGATCGGCTACGAGAACAACCGTATGAAGTCCGGCGTGCCGTGGCAGTCCACGCTCGGCATCGAGCTTGGCGGCAAGACGCTCGGCCTGCTCGGCTTCGGCAAGCTCGGCTCGAAGGTGGGCGAGATCGGAAAGGCGATCGGCATGAAGCTGATCGCCTGGAGCGAAAATCTCACTCACGAGAAGGCGCGCGCCGGCGGCGCCACGCTGGTGACCAAGCAGGAGCTGTTCCAGCAATCGGATTTCCTCTCGATCCACCTCGTGCTGAGCGACCGGTCGCGTGGCCTCGTCACCGGGCGCGACCTCGCGCACATGAAGCCGACCGCGTTCATCATCAACACGTCGCGCGGGCCGATCATCAACGAGCCGGCGCTTATGGCGGCGCTCGGCAGCCGCAAGATCGCGGGCGCCGGCCTCGACACCTTCGACGTCGAACCGCTGCCGCTCGATCACCCGCTGCGCAAGCTCGACAATGTCGTGCTGACCCCGCACCTCGGCTATGTCAGCCAGGAAGGCTACAAGATCTACTTCACGCAGATGGTCGAGGACATCAAGGCGTGGCTTGCGGGCAGCCCGGTTCGGGAGATCAAGAAGTAGCTTTTGATCCGCTCGTCCCCGCGAAAGCGGGGACCCAGTCCTTGGCCAAGTGCTGAATGCCCGCTTTCGCGGGCATGATCGGAACTATCCCTTATATGCCTTCGCCTGCACCTCGATCGCCTTGGCGTCGAACTTGTTGATGTCGTCGATCAGGTCGTTGGTGACCAGATCGCTCCCAGGCACCGCCTGCTTCAGCACCCCGTTCTTGACCAGGAAATCGACATACTTGTCGTAATTGCCGACGAGGTTCTCACCCCACTTCGTCGCGCCGACCGATTCAAGACGCCAGCTTTTGGCGCGCGCCTCGAGCGTCTTCACGTCATCCTTCATGGCGGTCGCCTCGTCCTTGCCGGTGGCCTTGGTCTGCGGATAGACCTCCCACATGATGCGGATCGCGGCCTCTGGATTCGCGATCGCGAACACCGTGCCCATCGCGTAGCCCTTGGCGACCGCGACCGCCTCGGCGCGATTGTTGGCAAGGCGATCTTCCAGCGCGATGAAGCCGTTCGACGGGAAGATCGCGATATCTTTCGTATCGAGCATGCGCAGCTTGGCGCCAGCGTTTTCGGTGAGCGCATATTGCGTGTCGAACTGCGAGAGCGCGTCGACCTGCTTGGAGCGCAACAGCGCAGCCGTCTGCGCCGCCTCCCCTGCCACGACGATCGACACGTCCTTGTCGGGATCAAGGCCGTTACTCTTTGCAAGCGCCCGCGCCACGATCACCCCGGCCGACGCCATCGACGTCACGCCGATCTTCTTGCCCTTGAGATCAGCGAACGTCTTGATCGGTGAATCCTCCGGCACCGCGATGCCGTAGATGTTCGCCTGATACGCCGTGTAGAAGTTTTTGATCTTGACGCCCTGCGGACGGATGATCGCGACCGGCTCGATCGAGGGCACGCCGTACTGCACGTCCTTGGTGGCAACCGCCTTCACGCAGTCGGTCGAGCCCGGAAGCGGTATCAGTTCGATCTTGATGCCGTCCTTGGCGTACCAGCCCATCTTGGTGGCGATCGCGTAGGGCGCGGCGGCCGACGACACGGTTTTCGCGCACCACGCGATGCGCACGGTGGTTTGCGCCTGTGCGAGGCTGACGCTTGCGGCAAACGCCAGCACGGATAGCAGGATGGTTCGCTTCATTTTCTCTCTCCCTCCAGGCTTTTCTCCGCTCGTCCCTGCGAAAGCGGGGACCCAGGGGCCAAGAACTGGATTCCCGCTTCTCGGGAATGAGCGGCGTGTGTCTATGCGGCTTCCTTTTTGGCGGCATCGTCGCTGAATTTCTGCGAGGCATCCCAGAACAGCACGCGGGCGCGCATGGCAGTCACGATCCAGTTCAGCCCGAGGCCGATCAGCGACAAGAGCAGCAGCACGGAAAACTGACCTGCGACGTCCATGGTGAAGTTCATGCTCTGGATCAGCATGCCGAGGCCGGCTTGCGCGCCGACGAACTCGGCGACGATTGCGCCGATCAGCGCGAAGATCATCGCGATCTCAAGTCCGGCAAAAATGTAAGGCATCGCGTTCGGCAGTTGCAGCATCCAGAAGATCTGCCCGCGCGTCGCCGCAAGCGACTTCATCAGATTGATCTTGTCCTCTTCGGCCGAGCGAAGTCCGACGATGGTATTGACCATCAGCGGGAAGAACGCGACCAGCGCGGCGTTCACCACCTTGGAGGTGAGCCCGAGCCCGAACCACACGATGATCAGCGGCGCAAGCGCGACCTTCGGCATTGCCTGAAACATCACCACGAACGGGTAGAGGAAGTACTCGACCGGGCGCGAGAGCGCGATCACCGTGCCGAGCAGAAACGCGAGCGAGGTGCCGAGCACGAAGCCGAGCAGCGTTTCTGTGATGGTGATCCAGACGTGATCGATATAGAGCGAGCTTGCGATGCCGCGATACAGAGCGACGAACACGTTCGATGGCGTCGGCAGGATGAAGAGCGGAATTTCGAACACGCGCACGAAGGCTTCCCACGCGCCGAGAAATGCCGCGATCAGCAGCAGCCGCAGGACAAAGTTCTTGGGCCCGCCGATCATTCGAGCCCTCCCCCGGCGTTAAGCGCATTGCGCACGCGCCGCACGTATACGCCAAACCGTTCGGTGGTCATGATGTCGAGGGTGCGCGGGCGCGGCAGGTCCACGGCGAACAGGTCGCCGATTTTGCCCGGCCGCGGCGTCATGACCATCACGCGGTCGGCGAGGAACACCGCTTCGCTGGTCGAATGCGTGATGAACACGACCGTCTTGCGCCGCTCCATCCAGATGCGCTGCAGCTCGACATTCATCGCCTCGCGCGTCATCGCGTCGAGCGCACCGAACGGCTCGTCCATCAACAGCAGCGCCGGATCGTGGATCAGAGCGCGCACCAGCGCGACGCGCTGCTGCATGCCGCCGGACAGCTCCCACGGATAGCGGTGCTCGAAGCCCGACAGGCCGACCAGCGCAAGCAGCTCCATCGCGCGCTGTGTCATGGTCTCGCGACTGAGTTTCTGCACGTCGGCCGGCAGCAGCACGTTACCGAGCACGCTGCGCCACGGAAACAGCACCGGCGACTGGAACACGACGCCGATATCCTTGCGCGGGCCTTCGATCGGCGCGCCGTTGAGCAGCGCCTGCCCGTCCGTCGCGCGGAGCAGCCCGGCAAGGATCTTCAGCAGCGTAGACTTGCCGCAGCCGGACGGCCCGACGATCGAGAGAAATTCGCCGTCCGCAACCGTGCAGTCGATGTCCGAGAGCGCGACCACGCCGCCGGCGCGCCCATAGGTCTTCGACAGATGTCGGATCGCGATGACATCGCGCGCCCTTGCTGGCGCTTCGTCGCGCACGGTTGCGTCCAAAAGCCCGTTCCCTCTGCCGGCGCCGTTGTCCGGCGTCTCCTGTGGGCCGCGAGGCTATGGTGCGCGGCGGCGCGCGGTCAACCCGACGAAAGTTCGCAGGTTCAGGACTGCGCGACCGCCGCCGACCATGGTGAGGCCGCATCGCTGATGCCGGTGCGCGAGCCATCGGACTGTGCGATCAGGTTCGGGCAGGCGAAATTGATCGGCAGCACGGTGTGCTCGACGATCAGCGTGTTCCCCTCGGCCTCAAGCGCCGCGAGAATGTCCGGCGCGAGGCGCTGGTCGGCCGTGACGAGACTTGGGCCGGATACGTCGATACGCGGCTGGTGCGCGGCCGCCTCCGGCGTCATGCCGAAATCCGCCACGAACGAAATCAGTTGCAGCACCGCCGCCATGATGCGCCGCCCGCCGGAGGCGCCGGCCGCGATCCACGGCGTCGCGCCGTCGCGCAAAATGATCGGGAACATGTTGGTGAGCGGGCGCTTGCCCGAGCCGACCGAATTGGGCTGGCCGGGCTGCGGGTCGAACCACATTACCCCGTTGTTCATGAGAATACCGCTCGTCGGCAGCACGGTGCGGCTGCCCATCGAGGAGAGGAGCGTCGTGGTGAGCGATATCATTGTGCCTTCGGCATCGGCGACCGTGATGTGCGTGGTACAGCTTTCCGCGGCCTGCGGCTCGGCATCGCCCAGCGACGAGAGGCGTTGCGCATAGGCCGACTTGAGCGCCCGCGCGAGCGCCACATACCAGGCGGCGTCCGGCTTGGCGCCGAAGCGCGCATCGGACATGCGGCGCAGCACATCGGCAGCGGTCGGTGCGGCAGTGAGGGGGCCGGTGAGTTGCAGCGTGCGGCCGCGCCATGGCACTTCGGTTGCGGGCGCGACACGCGCCTTGCAGCCGCGCAGGTCCCCGGCCGACACGATGCCGCCAAGCGCCTTCACGTCGGCCACGATGCTGGCGGCGATGTCACCCTCATACAGGTCGCGCCAGCCAGCCTTCGCCAGACGCTCCAGCGTGTCGGGCAGATTGCCGAGGCGGAAATATTTTAGTCCGCCCTGATAGGGCGGGACCGGCGGCAGCCCATCGCGCAGATAGATGCGCGCGCTTTCGGCATATTTGCGCAGGATCGGGGCCGAGACCGCGACTTTCAGCGTCGTGTACCAGTCCTCCGGCAGGCCGCGCTTCGCAAGCGCGATCGCGGGCACAGCGATCTCGGAAAGCGGCAGCCGCCCCCAGCGCCGGTGCATCTCCTCGTAGCCTGCGGCGGCCGACGGGATCACGAACGAGAGCGGCCCGTGGATGTTCACATCGCCCTCGACCTCCGGCCAGGCGAACAGATCCGAGGCGACGCTCCCGGTGAGCTTGAACAGCTTCGGATCGAGCGCCGCCGGCGCGGTCGGACCGAAATCGACCCAATCGGCGCGCGCCTCCCCGGCGCGATGCACCACCGCGTGACCGATGCCACCAAGCCCGGAATTCCACGGCTCCAGTGTCGTGAGCGCCAGCGCGGTCGCGATCGCGGCATCGATCGCATTGCCGCCGGCATCAAGCACCGCGACACCGGCCTCGGCAGCATCGCGCGACTGCGACACCACCATGCCGCGCTTGCCCGAGGCGGAGGGCTTGGTGATCTGCCAGTGTTGGGCGGTGTGGGGCGCGGGTGTGAACTGCATGATTTTGGAATGATACGCATGCGCGTAGCGCCCACAACACCCCCTATTCAGGATGGCCGCTAAGCCGCTAAACCGCCCGCATGGACGCGAAAGCAAAGCCCTTCGATCCGGCCGCCGACGGCTGGGAAGCCTATTCGGACGACGGATTCATCGGGCTGGTCGGCCCGTTCTGGAACAAGCCCAAGCCCGGCGCCGGCCCGGATGACGCGCCGCGCTTCGGTTTCATGGTCGAGCCCAAGCACCACAACCGCCGCAACGTGCTGCAGGGCGGCATGCTGATGACCTTCGCGGACCGCTCGATGGGAATGACCTGCTGGTACGCCAACGGCAGGCAGCCGCAGGCCACCGTTCACCTCGACGTGCATTTCGTCGATGCGGTGCAGATGGGCGAATTCGTCGAGGCGCATTGCAAGGTGGTGCGTCGCACGCGCTCGCTCATTTTCATGAGCGCCGAGCTGATGGTCGGCGAGCGTGTCGTCGGCACCGCGAACGGCGTGTGGAAGACGCTGGGGAAAAAGTAGCCATGACCGATCCGATGGCGGTCGAGATCCTGGCACTGGAGCAACGCCGCTTCAAGGCGATGTGTGCCGGCGATGTCGCCGAACTCGACCGGCTGCTGCATCGAGATTTGAATTACACGCACTCCAGCGGCGTGGCGGACAGCAAGGCAAGCTATCTCGGCGGCGTTCGCGACCGGCGGTGGGACTACCAAAGCATCAAGACCAGCGGCGAAACCGTCTCGCGCTATGGCGACACCGCGCTGGTGCATTGCCGGCTGCAGATCGACCTCAAGGTCAGGGACGTGGAAAAGAAGGTCAACTCGCTCGCGCTGACCGTCTGGGTCAAGGACGAAGGCCGCTGGCAGGTCGTCGCGGTCCATTCGACCGCACACCCGAAGTAGGCGCGCCGGGATCGCATTTGGATCCGATTAACGCTGTTGCACTTCGCTGTTGGCGAGGCCAACCGCGCTTGCTTGCTGAATTACGGCACTCAGGCCACCAATCTGCCCTGACTGTGCTCCGACGCAACGACCCTTTGCAGCGCGGGTAAGCAACGCATAACCACGTTGCGGAACCTTCCTCTATGAAAACAAAATCCCAATTGTTTTCGGCTATGAGAAGCGCAGAGATATCGCGTCGGCAAGCGGTGGGCGTTGTACGTGTCAGTTTCTCGAAAAGCAGCAGACGACCTTGCAGAGGTCGTCGCGGACCCCGTTCGCGACGAGCCGCCGCAAACCGACCCGTCCGCCGTTCAGCAGATCGACGCACCGATTCTGATGACCGTCATGGACCGCTTGCCGCTCAGCGTGACGGTCCAGGGCGAAGATGGACGCTTTCTCTATGTCAACGAGAAGGCTGCCGCTCATCTGGCGATCGAGCCTGAAAGCTTGATCGGCCGTTCGCCAGCGGATTTTCTGTCTGCGACCGATGCGGTGAACCGGCGCGACTGGGAGCTCAACATCCTGGGTCAAGGCGATGCCATCGTGGCAGAGGAAACCTTGCCCGAACAGGATGGCGAACGTATCTGGCGCATCACGCATGCCCCGGTTCAATGCGGAGACCAGAAATTTCTGGTTTCAAGCTCGATCGACATCACGGAATTCAAACAGACCGAGCGCGAACTCGCTGAAAGCGCCCACATCGACAAGCTTACCGGCTTGCCCGACCGTGTCATGATGCACCGGCACGTCGACTCGATGATCCGGCATGACAACGGTACGGCGCGATTTGCACTGGCCTTCATCGATCTCGATAACTTCAAGCACATCAACGACTACTACAGCCATGCGGTCGGCGATGCACTGCTCGTCAAGATGGGTGAGCGCATCGCCAAGACACTCCGTCCAGGAGACATGCTGGCGCGGATCGGCGGCGACGAATTTGTATTGATCGTGGCCGGCATCGAAAGCGAAGACGACGCCAAATCGATCGTCGTCGAAAAAATGACCGCGCTCCGGCAACCGTTCCAAATCGAGGACTTCGAAGTCTTCGGCTCGTGCTCGATCGGCATCAGCGTCTATCCGCATCACGGCCGCAACTACGAAACGCTGCGGTGCAATGCCGACAGCGCCATGTACCAGGCAAAGCGCGGATCGAAGGGTGGTGTGGTTCTGTTCGATCCCGAAGTGGGGAATACGGCCGTGGCGCGCATGGAGGCGGAACAGCGGCTCCGGCTGGCGATCCGCGACCGCAAACTCTGTTGTGCCTTTCAGCCCAAGGTGGACATCAAGACCCAAAAGGTCGTCGGGTTCGAGACGCTTGTGCGCTGGCGGGACGACAATGGCGAACTCCATCCGCCGGGCGAATTCATCGCCCTCGCGATCGAACTCGGCCTGATCAATGCGGTGGCTCAGTTCGTTCTTGAACAGACACTGGCTTCGATCGATCAACTCGATGCCATGTTCGGCCCGGAGACCTCCGTCAGCATCAACATCGCCGCCAAGCAAGCAAGCGATGCGGAATTCATGAACGAAATGGCCGATGTGCTGCGCGAAAGCGGGCTGGCGCATCGCTTCATGATCGAGCTGACCGAGGAGGCGTTTCTCGCCAAGGGCGAATTCCAAACTCAAATTCTCCCGATCCTTCGGGAGATCGGCGTCAAGGTTTCCATCGATGACTTCGGAACGGGTTATTCCTCGCTCGGCGCACTTGCGGATATCGTGGCCGACGAGATCAAGATCGACCGCTCGTTCATTACCGCCATTCACGAGCGCCCGCGCAACCAGAGCATTCTGCGGGCCATTGAATCGATCGGCCACGCGCTCGGCATGAGCATCATTGCGGAAGGTGTCGAAACGCACGAGGAGCTCGCTTATCTCCACGCCGCAACGCGAATCCGCCTTGCGCAAGGCTTTTATTTTTCCAAGCCGATCTACCTCGATGACGTCAGCCAAGGGAACGTCAGCGCACAGTCGATTTTCCGCTCGCGCGACGTTGGCGACAAAGCGCCGTTTCAAAGAGTGCTCGCGCGCCGCGACCCGTACTATCGGCGTCGCGGATCCGCGAAAGGTCTTTGATCCGCTGTTTAAGAGTGCAACCGGCCTCTGCCGCGATGCGCAGCAATTTCAATGACGCCTCCTGGATACGCTATGCGGCGAAGCGCCCGGTTCTCGCGGCCGAAGCTTGCGGACGCTCTCCAATATTGTATGGTAAAGAATACCAAATGGGCGTGCCGGCTCGGCAGCCCCGAACATTGAGCTCCGCGTGCGCGACTGGCTTGGCGAAGCGAAGGCAAAGCAGGTCTATCTGGTCCTGCGCGACCGCATCCTGAGCGGCGCGACGGGTTACGGCACGAGGCTTCCCACAGAAAACGAGCTTGCGGCGCGCCATGGCGTTTCGCGCGTGACCGTACGGCGCGCGCTCGGCGAACTGGCCAGGGAACGGCTGATCGAGCGGCGGCGCAGCGCGGGCACCCGCGTGATCTATCGCCCGGCTCCGGCGCCGATGACGGCCGATATTTCCGGCGTGCTCGCCAATCTCGCCGACATGGGCCGCCGCACCGCGGTCAAACTCCTGTCTTTCGATTACGTCCCCGCCGAAGGCGCCGTGGCGCAGGCGCTCGGTGCCGGACAGGATCAACTGCTGCAGCGCTCGGTGCGCGTACGCGCGGTCGACGGCGTCCCTTTCTCCTACCTGACGACCTATGTGCCCGAGGACCTGGCGATCACATTCAGCCGACAGGAGCTCGCCTCACGGCCGCTGCTCGAACTGCTCGATCGCGCGGGCGTGAAGGTCGAGCGCGCGCGCCAGCGCATGAGCGCGGCGCTTGCGAGTCCCGACATCGCCGAGGCACTGGACGTTCGCTCGGGATCGCCACTGATCGAACTCATCCGCGTCGTGCACGATCAGGCCGGCCGAGGTGTCGAATATCTGCATGCGCTTTATCGGCCGGATCGCTACGCCTTCGAGATCGACCTCGTTCGCACGGGAGCTGCCGAGACCAAGGGCTGGTCGCCAGTGATGCACCGTGCCGAAAGAGGAAAGACCGGGACACCGAACGCAAGAAGCCTGAACGCCCGCGCGAAATCCGCCGGCGTCACATCGCAACGCTAAAAACGAGGGAGAATTTCATGTCGCGCCAACGCACTCCATTGAGCCGTCGCACGTTTCTCGCTGGAACGGCACTCGCCACGAGCAGCCTTGCGATGCCGTCGATCATTCGGGCGCAAGGCGGTGATGTGAAGCTCGGCATCCTGCATCCGGTCACAGGCGCGCTATCCTATTCGGGTCAGCAGGGCCGCCTCGGCGCGACGCTCGCGATCGAGGAAATCAATGCCGCCGGCGGCATCAAGGGCGTCGGCAAGATCGATCCGGTGCTGGGCGATGCCCAATCGACGCCGGAAGGCGGCACCGCCGAGGTGGAGAAGATGAACTCGGCCGGCGTCGGCTGCGTGATCGGCGGGTATGGCAGTTCGATCTGCCTCGCCGTCAGCCAGGCGGCGGCACGCTACGACCTGCCCTACGTGGTCGATGTCGGCGTTGCCGACAACATCGTGACCCGTGGACTGAAGAACACCTTCCGTTTCGGTCCGGGCTTCGGAGTCATCGCCAAGGCCGCGCTCGACAACCTCGTCGCGATGAACAAGGCAGCCGGCAGCCCGGCCAAGACCGTGATGATCATCCACGAGGATTCGCTATTCGGGTCAGGGCTCGCGAAATTGCTGAACGCACAGCTGCCGCCGCAGGGCTTTGAAATCCTCGAAACGATCCCGCACCCGACGCCGACGCGCGACTTCAACAACGTCGTGCTCAAGATCAAGGCGGCAAACCCCGACATCGTGATCCCGGCGGACTATTACAATGAGTACGTGCTGCTCGCCCGCACCATGCAGCAGCAGCAGGTGAAACCGAAGGCGATCTATTCGGTGCTCGGTGGTGCGGCCTCTTCCTACAAGTTCGTCAAGGAATTCCCCGACGCCGCCAAATACATCATGGACTGCAATCACTGGTTCGATCCGAAGAATCCGAAGGCGCTCGCACTCAAGAAGAAGGTCGAGGACAAGGGCCAGTTCTTCACCTACGAAGTGTACATGAACTACACTGCGGTGCTGCTCGCCGCGGATGCGGTCGAACACGCAGGCTCGGCGGACCGCGCCAAGATCACGGCGGCGCTGGAGAACTCGACCTTCGCCGGCCACGTGATGCCCTACGGCCCGACCAAGTTCGTCAACGGCCAGAACCAGGGTGCCGCGCCGGTGAACACGCAGGTGCTCGACAACGACATCAAGGTGATCCTGCCGGAGGCCTTCGCCAACGCGAAGCCCGTCTTCCCGATTCCGGCCTGAGCCACTGGCAAGCGGGCGACGCATGACAAGTCGCTCCGCGGCCGTGACCTCGAAGTAAGCGAGTCCGTGCTCTCTCCCGTCATCCTGCTCCCCGCGATCCTCAATGGACTCATGACCGGCGCGGTCTATGCGCTGGTGGCGCTTGGATTGACGCTGATTTACGGCGTTCTGCACATCATCAACTTCGCGCACGGCGCGCTGCTCAGCGCCGCGCTGTTCGCGGTATTCTTCGCGCACCGCCTGCTCGGACTTGACCCTTACGTTGCGATTTTCCTGCTTGCGCCCGCGTTCTTCGCACTCGGTTACGCACTGCAGCGCTTCGTGATCGGCCCGGCGTCGCACGGCGACGACCGCAACATGCTGCTGGTGACGCTCGGCATCGCCGTGATGGTCGAGAACGCGCTGCTGTTTGCGTTCCGGGCCGACACCCGCACCATCGACGTTCCCTATGCGTTTGAGACCATCAATGTCGGCATCGCCTTTCTCGCGCTCCCGCGCGTGATCGGATTCGCCGCGGTCTTCGTTGTTACCCTGGCGCTCTGGTTGATCATGAGCTGGACCGACACCGGCAGGGCGATCCGCGCCGTGGCGAAGGAGAAATTGGGCGCGCAAGCTCGCCGGCATCGACGTCGCGCACATCTATGCGATGGCGTTCGGCCTCGGCACCGCCTGCGTCGCCATTGCCGCCTGCCTGCTGATCCCGACCTATTACGTCAATCCGCAGCGTCGGCAATGCCTTCGTGCTGGTCGCCTTCACGATCGTCGTGCTCGGCGGCATGGGGTCGGTGCCGGGCGCACTGATCGGCGGTCTCGTCATCGGCGTGGTGGAAAGCCTGTCCGGCCTGTTCCTCGGCGAGTCGCTCGGGCAGATCGGCATCTTCGTGATTTTCATCGCCGTGCTGCTCGTTCGCCCCAGCGGACTGTTCGGGGCCAAGGCATGAGGGGGTTCGCCGCCATCGCGGTCGTCACCGCGCTGCTCGCCACAGTGCCGCTGATCGTTCATTCGAACGTGGTGCTGAATTTCCTCGTTGTCGCGCTGCTGATCGCGCTCGCCGGACAGGGCTGGAACATCCTCGGCGGATACGGCGGCCAGTATTCCTTCGGCCACGCGGCGTTCTTCGGAACAGGAGCCTACGTCACCGCCATCCTTCAGGTCCGCTACGGCGTGAATGCCTGGGTCGGCTTCGCGGCAGGCATCGCGGCAGGCGCGGCCGTCGGCGCGATCATCGGTGCGCTCGCCTTCCGCGCCGGACTGCGCGGCTCGTATTTCGCACTCGTCACGCTGGCCTTTGCCGAAGTGCTGCGCATCGTCGCGAGCGTCGCGCCCATCACCGGAGCCGGCGTCGGCACGCTGATCAAGCTCGATCTGCGCGCCGCGTCGTTTCAGTTCGGCAGTCGCGCGATCTTTTTCTGGATCATTCTGGCCCTGGTCGCGCTGTCGCTTGTGATCGTGCAACTGGTCGAACGGTCGCGCTTTGGCGTCTGGCTGATCGCGGTGCGCGAGAACGAGGACTCGGCGCGAGCGCTCGGCGTCAACACCGGAATGATCAAGCTCGGCGCGATGGTGCTGTCCGCCGCGATGACGGCGGCGGCCGGCTGCTTTTATGCGCAATATTTTCTCTACGTCGATGCCGGCATCGCCTACGGAACATGGATTTCCATCGAGGCGCTGCTCACTCCGATCATCGGCGGCGCCGGCACGGTGTTCGGACCGTTGCTCGGCGCAATCGTGGTTCGCTCGCTCGGCGAACTCGCCAAGCTGATGGTTGGTGACGCGCCCGGGCTCGACCTGGTGATCTATGGCCTCGCGCTGGTGCTGGTGATCTGGTTCACGCCGCGCGGCCTGATCGGCGTCATCGCCAATTTGCGCAAATGGCGCACGCGCCGTCCGTCCGCGCCGCCCGTACCGATCCGCGAGGCCGGACATGGCTGAGCCTCTCCTCGCGGTCGAGCGCGTATCGCGCCGGTTCGGCGGCCTGCTCGCCGTCAACGCCGCATCGATGTCGGCGCAGCCCGGCTGCATCACCGGCCTGATCGGCCCGAACGGCGCCGGCAAGTCGACGCTGTTCGCGATCATTTCGGGCTTCCTCTCGCCGAGCGAAGGCGCCGTCCGCTATGGCGGCGCGGACATCACTGGCGAGCCTCCATATCGACTCGCGCGGCGCGGCATCGCGCGCACGTTCCAGATCGTCCAGCCGTTCGCAGGCCTGTCGGTGCGCGAAAACATCCTGGTGGGCGCGCATCTGCGTCACGCCGCGCGTGCCGAGGCGCTCGCCGCGGCGGACCATGTGGGGCGCGAGGTCGGGCTTGGCGACATGCTTCACCAGTCTGCCGATACCCTGACGATCGCGGGCCGCAAGCGGCTGGAGCTTGCGCGTGCGCTCGCGACCGAGCCGAAGCTGCTGCTGCTCGATGAGGTGCTGGCGGGGCTGAACCCCTCGGAGATCCGCGACATCGTTCCGGTGATCCGCGCGCTCTGTGCACGCGGCATCACGATCGTCATGATCGAGCACATCATGCAGGCGGTGATGACCCTGTCGTCGCAGGTCTTCGTGCTGGCGGAAGGGCGGATCATCGCGGCCGGGCGGCCCGATCAGGTCGCGTCCGACCCCGCCGTGATCGAGGCCTATCTCGGCAAGGGCGCCGCGAAACCTGAGGCCGCGCATGGCCAGTAGCGCGCTCCTCGACGTGCGTGGGCTGTGCGCCGGTTACGGCGCGACGGAAATCCTGCGCGGGCTCGATCTGATCGTCGACGCCGGAGAGATTGTCGCGGTGCTCGGCTCCAACGGTGTCGGAAAGTCGACGCTCAACCGCACGATTTCCGGGGTCGTGCGCGCAAGCACCGGCTCGATCCGGTTTGACGGACAATCGGTCGAACGATGCAAGCCCAAGGAGATTGTGGCGCGCGGTCTGATCCATGTGCCCGAAGGGCGTCGCGTGTTTCCCAATCTGTCGGTGCGCGAGAACATCGATCTCGGCAGCTATCGCCGGGCGCGCGAACGACGCAGCACCAATCGCGAACGCGTCTTCACGATCTTCCCGCGCCTGCGCGAGCGCCAATCGCAATTCGCCGGCACCCTCTCCGGCGGCGAGCAGCAGATGCTTGCGATCGGGCGCGGGCTGATGGCAGAGCCGAAGCTGATCATTCTCGATGAGCCTTCGCTCGGGCTCTCCCCATTGCTTGTAGACGAACTGTTCGCGCTGATCCGGCGCATCAACGCAGACGGCGTATCGATCCTGCTCGTCGAGCAGAACGTGGTGCAGAGCCTTCAGGTCGCGAACCGCGCCTACGTTCTCGCCGAGGGAAAATTCGTGATGTCGGGTTCGGCTGCCGAGATCGGCGCCGATCCCGAATTGAAGCGCGCCTACCTGGGACTATGACGCATGACCGATGACACGCTCCGATCCCGCCTCTCCGGCGCGCCGATCCTGATCGCGCCCGGCGTCTATGATCCCCTGACCGCGCTGATCGCCGAGCAGGCGGGATTCGAGGCGCTGTACGTTTCCGGCGCGGCAATCGCCTACACCCGGCTCGGCCGGCCCGATATCGGGCTGGTCAGCATGAGCGAGGTCGTCGAGGCGGTCGCGTCAATCCGCGACCGCGTCGGCGCCCATCTGGTTGTGGATGCCGACACCGGCTACGGCAACGCACTCAACGTCGAACGTACCGTCCGTCTGCTCGAGCGTGCAGGCGCCAACGCGATCCAGCTCGAGGATCAGGACTTTCCCAAGCGCTGCGGTCATCTCGACGACAAGACGCTGGTCTCCGCGCAGGAGATGGCGGGGAAGATCAAGGCCGCTGTCGATTCCAGGCAATCGCGCGAAACACTCATTATCGCCCGCACCGATGCGGTTGCGGTCGAGGGCATCGACCGCGCGCTTGCGCGTGCCGCGCTCTATCGCGAGGCGGGCGCCGACATGCTGTTCGTCGAGGCACCGCGGCAGCGCGACGACCTCGGCCGCATCGGCGCGTTGCTGGGACAATCCGTGCCGCTGATGGCGAACATGGTCGAAGGTGGAAAGACTCCCATGATGGCGGCAAGCGAGCTCGAAGCGCTCGGCTTCGCCTTGGTGATTTTCCCCGGCGGCATCGTGCGCGCGCTCGCGAAAGCCGCGCAGGAGTTCTATGGCTCGCTCAAACAGCATGGCAGCACGGAACCATTCCGCCCCCGCATGTTCGATTTCGATGCGCTCAACAGCCTGATCGGCACGCCGGACATGCTGGCGCGCGGCAGGCGCTACGCGGACCATGACACGGCGCCACCTGCCAGATCGGAGCGGCGCTGATGCGCACGCTCGATCCCGTGACGCTCGCCGTACTCAACGGCCGTCTGGTGCAAATCGCCGACGAGATGGACGCGACCCTGTTCCGCTCAGCCTTCAATCCGATCATCGCGGAGGCGCACGACGCCTGCCACGGACTCTATCATGCCGAGACCGGCGCCACGCTGGTGCAGGGCACATCCGGGCTGCCGATCTTCGTCGGTGCCATGGCGTTTGCCGTCAAGGCGGTGATCGACGTCGTGAAGGAGCGCGGCGGATTGCAGGAAGGCGACACCTATCTCTTCAACGACCCGTATGATGGCGGAACGCACCTCAACGACTTTCGCCTCGTGCGGCCTGTCATGCGCGACGGAAAGGTCTTCGCCTGGCTCGCCTCGGTCGGACACTGGCTCGATGTCGGCGGCAATGTACCCGGCAACTTCAACGCCAAGGCGACCGAGAGCTTCCAGGAGGGGTTCCGGGTACCGCCGGTGAAGCTGATCGAGGGCGGCGTTTTCCGCCAGGACATTGTCGACATCCTCGCCGCCAACTCACGCGTGCCGCAGTCGAACTGGGGCGATCTCAACGGCCAGCTCAACGCCATCGGTCTCGGTGAGCAGCGTGTCCACGCCTTGCTCGACGAATACGGCGACGAGACCGTTTCGGTCGCGATGGAAGCGTTGTCGGCGCGCGCGGAGGCATTGATGCGCGCCAATATCATGGCACTCCCTGACGGCACCTATTCGTATGACGACTTTCTCGACAATGACGGCGTGACCGACGAGCCGCTGCGCATCGCGCTCGACCTGACCATCAGCGGCGACCGCATGACACTCGACTTTTCCCGTTCGGCGCCGCCGTGCCAGGGGCCGCTCAACATCGCACGCTCGACCGCGGTCGCATGCTGCTATGTGGCGCTCAAGCATTTGTTTGTCGATGTCCCGGCCAACGCCGGATGCCTCGCGCCGATTACGTTCGTCATTCCCGATACGACGCTGCTCGGGGTCTCGGCGCCAAAGCCGGTCGGCGGCTACACCGAAACCATTCTGCGCGTCATCGATACGATTTTCGGCGCGTTCGCCAAGGTCGCGCCGGAGCGCGCCAACGGCAGCCCGTTCGCCACCATCAACGCGCTGTCGCTCGCGGGCTGGCGCCAGAACGGCAAGCGCTGGGTGATGTTCTGCTTCTTCGGCGGCGGGCTGGGCGGCAACCCCGAAAGCGACGGCCTCAATCATGGCAACAACCCGATCTCGACCGCGACGATCCCGCCGGCGGAAATTCTCGAGTCGCTCTATCCCGTGATGTTCACCCAATGGGCGCTGCGGCCGGATTCCGCAGGTCCCGGTGCGCACCGCGGCGGCTGCGGCGCGATCTACGAGATCGAGGCGCTCAACGAAGGCGACACCGAGGTGTCGTTGCTCGGCGAACGCGGCAAGTTTCCGCCCTTCGGCGTGAACGGCGGCAAGGCGGCCGCGCTCAATCGCTTTGTCTATCAAACTACCGAAGGCGACCAGACGCCGCCGCTGGTATCCAAGGTGACCGACGTGCGGATCAGGCGCGGCCAGCGCGTGCGGCTGGAAACTCCGGGCGGCGGCGGGTTCGGCGATCCGTTCACGCGCGATCCCGCCCGCGTCGTCCGCGACGTCGCGTACGGCTACGTCTCGCGCGGGGCGGCCAGCCGCGACTACGGTGTGGCGCTGCGCGACGACGGCAGCCTCGATGTGCCCGAAACCAGCCGCTTGCGGGGCGCAGTGCGCATATGAGCGAGGGCAGGTCCATCGTCGGCGTCGATGTCGGCGGCACATTCACCGACCTTTTTCTGTTCGACGAGGCGGCGCGCAGCTTCCGCACCGCCAAGGTCCCGTCCGAGCGCGGCAACGAGGCGGCAGGTTTCATGCGCGGCCTTCAGGCGGTGGGGAGGTTCGAGAGCCTCGGTTCGATCGTCCACGGCACCACCGTCGGCACCAACACGCTGCTCGAACGGCGTGGCCCGCGGATTGGGATCATCACCACCCGCGGCTTCCGCGACGTGCTGGAGATGCGCCGGCGCGACCGCCGGCGGACCTGGGGCCTGTGGGGCGATTTTACCCCGATCGCCGATCGCGACTTACGGCTGGAGGTGGATGAACGCACGCTGGCAGACGGCTCAATCCGCGCGCAAGTCGATGCGGGCGCCGTGCGGGAGGCCGCACAGATGCTGCTGTCGCGCGGCGCGCAGGCGCTCGCGATCGTCTTCATCAACGCCTATGCCAATGCGCAAAACGAGCGCGACGCGCTCGAGGCAGCGCGCGCGGTCTGGCCGAACGAGCATGTCTCAGCATCACATCAGGTGTTGCCGGAGATCCGCGAGTTCGAACGCGCCTCCACGACCGCGCTCAATGCCTATCTCCAGCCGGTCGTCGGCGACTATCTCGCCAAGCTTGAAGCGGCGCTGGCGCAAAACGGCTTCAGCGGCCAGTTCCACATCGTTCAGTCGAACGGCGGCGTCATGTCGACCGCGACCGCGCGTCGATTGCCCGTGCGCACCGCCCTCTCCGGCCCGGCCGCAGGCGTGATCGCCGCCACCGCCATCGCGCGCGCGACCGGCTACGACAACGTGATTACCTGCGACCTTGGCGGAACCTCGTTCGACGTCTCGGTCATCGCAAACGCGCAAGCATCACTCGCGGCGCAGACCGTGATCGATTTCGGCCTCGTGATCCGCACGCCGATGATCGAGATCACCACCATCGGCGCCGGCGGCGGGTCGATCGCATCGGTCGATCGCGGTGGTCTGTTGCAGGTCGGCCCGGAAAGCGCCGGCTCAGTGCCGGGTCCCGTCTGTTATGGGCAGGGCAACGACCGCCCGACCCTGACCGATGCGCATGTCGTGCTCGGCCGCATCAACGCGGCGCGTCCGATCGGCGGCAAGCTCGCGCAACTCGATGTCGATGCGGCCAAGCGCGCCATCCTCGCCCATGTCGGCACGCCTTTGCAGCTCGGTGTGATGCAGGCAGCCGAGGCGATCGTGCGTGTCGCGGACGCCCGCATGGCCGGCGCGATCCGGTTGGTTTCGATCGAGCGCGGTCACGATCCGGCGAAGTTTGCCGCCATGCCGTTCGGCGGCGGCGGCGCGCTCCATGTCGGCGCGCTGATCAAGGACATCGGCTTGAAATGCGCGGTGGTGCCGCGTTTTCCTGGCGTCACCTCGGCGCTCGGCTGCGTGATCGCCGACCTGCGCCACGACCAAGTGCAGACGGTCAATCTGGCCGTCGACGGCCTCGATGCCGCAGCGCTCGGTGCGCGCATGGTGGCCGCGGGCGCTGAGGCGAAGACCGTCGTGGCGGACGCCGGGATCCTCACCGACCGCATCGACGTCAATTTCGAACTCGACATGCATTACCTCGGCCAGACCCATACGGTGGCGGTCCCGCTTCCGGTCGAGCTTGGACCCGACGGCATCGGCATCACCGAGACGATCGTGCGCGAGGCGTTCGACCGGGCCTATGCCGCCGCCTTCGGCCGGCTGCTGCCCGGCATTCCGTTGCGCATCGTATCGCTGCGCACCGCCGCCATCGGCCGCCGCCCCGCATTCGATCTCACCGCGTTCGCGCCCGGCGCCGACGCATCGATGGAGAAGGCCGCGAAGGGCTCGCGGCCGGTGTGGTTCGACGGTGCGTGGCACGAGACCCGCGTGTGGTCGCGGCTTGACCTCCCGGTCGGTGCGGTAATCGAAGCGCCGGCCGTGCTGGAACAGCCCGATTCCACCATCTTCATCGATCCCGGCTTGCGCGGCCGCGTCGATCAACTCGGTAACGTTATTGTGGAGCGCGTCACATGACCCTCACTTCGACCGCGCTGCTGCTTGTCGATCTGCAGAACGATTTTCTCCATTCCGAGGGCGCCTATGCACG
Organism: uncultured Alphaproteobacteria bacterium; assembly: GCA_963757565.1. GTDB lineage: Bacteria > Pseudomonadota > Alphaproteobacteria > Rhizobiales > Xanthobacteraceae > PALSA-894. The sequence goes on along the minus strand of CAVWSB010000011.1, from coordinate 715,725 downwards.
CGGCGGCCAGGCCAATGCCGCGATCGCGGCGCTGCCGGCGCGGCTCAAGCCACTCGCGGACGCCATGCGGGCGCGCGGCGGCCTCGTTGCCGCGACCCTGTTTACGCTGGTCCCGGGCCACGGCGGCGAGCCGATCATCTCTCCGCACCTGAAGGCGCTGCGGCCGTTCCTGCGCAAAGGCGACTTCGCGCCCGGCGCATGGGGGCAGCAGCTTGTCGATGACGCTCGCACCGGCGGATGTCGCGGTCGAGAAGATTGCCTATTCGGCCTTCTACATGACGCGCCTCGAATGGGTGCTGCGCAAATGCGGCATCGAGCGGCTTTACGTCGGCGGCATCGTCACCAATGGCGGCGTCGCCTCCACGGTGCGCGACGCGCACGTGCGCGAATTCGAGTGCACGGTGCTGGATGACGGGTGCGCGGCATTTTCGGCGGAGGTGCATCGCGCCGCGATCGAAGGGCTGCGCCCCGTCGCACGCATCAGGACGGTCGCGCAGGCGATCGACGAGATCGGCCCCAGATGAGTGCGGTTCTATCCGCGGATGGCGTGGCGTTCGAGACTGAAGCCGAGGTTTTGATCATCGGCGCCGGAGCGGCAGGCCTCTGCGCCGCGCTCGCTGCCGCTAAAGCCGGCGCCGAACCCGTCGTCGTCGAACGCGATGCCGTTCCATCGGGGTCCACAGCGCTGTCGGCCGGACTCATTCCGGCCGCGGGCACGCGGTTCCAGCGCGCGAACGGGATCGCGGACAGCGCGGCGACTTTCGCGTCGGACATCGCGCGCAAGGCGCACGGCGAAGCCGATGCGGATATTGCTGAGACAGTCGCGCGCGAGTCGGGACCGCTCGTCGAATGGCTCGCCGATGCCTACGGCCTGCCGTTCGAACTGATCACCGATTTCAACTATCCCGGCCACTCGGCGCTGCGCATGCACGGGCTTCCGAGCCGCACCGGCGCCGAGTTGATCGACCGGCTGCGCGCGACGGTCGAGGCGCGCGGCATTCCGCTGCTGACCGAGAGCGTGGCCGATACACTGTTCGCCGACTCGGCCGGCCGCGTCCGCGGCGTCGCGCTTGTGCGCCCGGATGGCACGCGCGAGCGCGTCGGCTGCCGCGCGCTGATCCTGGCGTGCAGCGGGTACGGCGGCGATCCCGCGCTCGTGCGAAAGCACATCCCCGAGATGGCGAGCGCGCTTTATTTCGGCCATGCGGGCAATCGCGGCGACGCGCTGCGCTGGGGCGAAGCGCTGGGTGCGCGCGTTTCCTGTCTGTCAGGCTACCAGGGACACGGCTCCGTGGCGGCGCCGCATAACATCCTCATCAGCTGGGCTGTCATCATGGAAGGCGGCTTCCAGATCAATCTGCGCGGCGAACGTTTCTCCGACGAGACGCACGGCTATTCCGAGCAGGCCGCGCGCGTGCTGGAGCAGCCCGAGGGAATTGCGTTCGACATCTTCGACCTGCGCATTGCCGCGATCGCGAGACAGTTCCAGGATTTTCGCGATGCCGAGGCAGCAGGCGCGATTGTGACCGCTTCCTCGATTGACGATCTCGCGGCCGCATTGCGGGTGCCATCGGATCCGTTGCGCAGGGAGTTCGCCGAAGCGGCGACGCGTGCGAGCCAACAATCACCTGACCGGCTGGGGCGTTCGTTCGATGCAGGCAAGCTGTTGCAGCCACCCTACTGCGCCGTGAAGGTCACCGGCGCGCTGTTTCATACCCAGGGCGGCCTCGCGGTCGATCCACGAGCGCGCGTGTTGCGCGGGGATGGAGCCCCCTTCCCCAACCTGTTCGCTGCTGGCGGTGCGGCTGCCGGCGTTTCGGGCTCGACAGCCGCTGGCTATCTGTCCGGCAACGGACTGCTCACCGCCACCGTGCTCGGCCGTATCGCCGGTCGCGAGGCGGCAGCGAGTTGATTCAAGCAGCGCGATCGCGCGGACGGTATCGCTCGGACACGACTTTTGCCGCCGGTTTGAGCAGACCGCTCTGAACGCGTTCGAGCTGGGCCAATCCCTCGGGGACAAGGCCGCGATCGAGCGCAGCGCGGCCGGCCTCGAACGCCGCACGGCCCGGATCGTCACGCGGCACGTACGCATACACAGCGCGCGACGCGCTGAAGCCCTTTAGTTCGACGTCGTCGATTCGCACGAGCGCACCGTCCAGGAGGGCCTCCGCGACGTCCTTGTCCGGAGCGCCTGCCCGGATCGCCTCCGCGGTGGTGGCGGAGAGCGCCACCGGCAAGCCGTAAAGATCGGGCACGCGTTCGAGCCGGAAGGTCTCGTTCACGGCCGGCCCGATGATGGTGAAATTGCTCCGCTGATTGGCGCCAAGGTCTCCGACATAGACCTTGCCGGTGCACACCACCGCCCGAACGGCGAGCCGATGCGTGGCTCCGCTGTTGCCCTCGTTGATCGTCTTGATGATCTCGCGCGCGGCGGCGAGAGCCTTGCCGGCATGCAGCGGCTCGTCGGACAGTCCGTTCCAGAACGCCAGCACGGCATCGCCGAGAAACTTGTCGCTGCAGCCGCCGTAGCGGTCGATCGCCGCCTGCATCAGGGTGAAATAGTGATTGGCTGTCGCGACCACCTCCGAAGGCGTGCGTCCAGGTTCGTTCGAAAAGGTCGTGAACCCGATCAGGTCGACGAGCAGGATCGAGACCTCGCGCTCCTCTCCCTGCGGGGAATCGACGAAGCCACTGCGCGCCAGAACCACGAGTCGCTCGGGCGGCAGGTATCGCCCGGCGGTCCGGAACAGCCGGCGAAACAAGGCGCGGTGGCGCACCGAGCGCAGGCTCACAATCGTTGCGAAGATCGCAATCGCGGCAAGGATCGGATACCCCATCGGAAGCCAGATCGCTGCCGTCGCCATCAGCACTGCGCTTGCCGCCGCGCCGACAATCACCGGCCCCGCCAATCCGACCGCGAAGGTACGCGAGAGTTGCGCCAGCACGGCGGACCTGTTGGAGACATCATGCTCGCCGACCGCGAGCGCGCCCTCGTCGCGGAAAGCCAAGGCCGCAAACGCCAATCCAAGAATCGCGGCGGTGCCGAAACGCAGCCAGACCGGCGCGAGGGTGACCGGACGCGCGCTCGCGGCGGACTGGATTGCAGCCACCTGGAGGAAGGCGCCGGGCACCGCCTCGGGCAGGCTGCGCCGGATCAGGCCTTCCTGCGGCAAGCAGGTTGCGGCCGGTGCGTGTTCGGCGACGCGCCCCATGAACTGCGTCGGTCCGCGGTGTTCGTCCTCGCCCGGCACCACCGTGCCGACCACCACAATCCGCCCATCGAGAGCCGTGTGAAGATTCCTGATCCCTTCGGCCGATTTCATGCAGTCGAGCAAGGCCGCCAGATGGTAGGTCGGCGTCTCCGCCAGCGGCGCGGTCGGCGTAATGAGGATCCGGTCAAGCGACACCGCCTGGCGAACGTTCAGGCCGGCCGCCAGCGCTGCGAAGCCCATCGCGATGCGTCCGCCCGACACCTGCGCGAGCGGGGCGGCGCTGCGCACGCGCCCATCCGATTCCACCTGCAGATCGAGGACCGCGACCCGCGACGAGCCAGCGGCTTCGGCGAACGGCGGAGCCGGCGGCACTGAGGGAAACCGGCCGATGATCACCTTGCCGCGGTTTTCGCTCAGGCTCTCGATCAGGCTCTGATCATAGTCCGGAAGCGTATATGTCCCGGCGCGGAAATCTGCTCCCGCGTAGGCGAACACCATGTCGAACGCGATGCGGCGCGCCCCTGCATCGAGCACGCCATTGATGACGCGGGCCCAGACCGGCTGAAACAGCGCCCGCGGCAGCGCGGCAAGCTCCGGGCTCGAGAGAGCGGCTTCATCGACCGCCACGAACACCGCCGGCACAGGCGGCGCGTCGCGGCGCCACCGCAACGTCGTGGCAAGTGTCAGATCATAAAGAAGAGCGTTCGGTCCGCCGAGGGCCGGCAGCGCTCCCGTGTAGGTGGTCGCACTTCCGCTCAAGCCGCCAAGTGCGACGACCGCAAGGCCGACGAGCGCCGGCCTGATCCAGGAGCGCCCGAACCTCGCACCGCGGGCGGTCACCGATGGCGGCCTTAGCGGATAACCAAAATCAATGGACTTGTCGCAGTCGCGCTGGCGACCAGATCCATCCTCATTTCGGTGCCGTCGTTGCGCTGCACGACGAGCGAATACGACTGCCCTTCATCGAGAACCGGGCGCGCGGTGTTGCGCACGAACGTCGCCACTACCTTCTGCTGGCTGTCCAGAAGCGAGATGCTGCGAATGCCGTTGGTGGTGCGGTTTACGATCTTGATGGCGGGCCGCAACGCGACCCGGGTCGCGGGAGCAACGGCGGCCGTCCGGGCGATGAAGCCTCCCTGGAAGGTCGACATCGTCGGCCTGACGCAGGACTCGCCTGACGCCACGATCTCCTTGCCGTTGTCTCCGGTCACGCCCGCCTGCGAGACCGAGATCTTCTGCGGACCCGCGACATTCACAATCTTCTGCTTCTGATAATGGCAGATCCGAAGTTCGCTCTTCGCCAGTAGATCGACGCGCGTGCCTTCGTTGATGGTGTCGAGGGAGTCGAGCAACGCAGGCTTCCCTTGAACCATCGCGACGGCACGTCCCGTCACGGATTCCACAAACGCAACCTCGGGCTCTTGCGCCGCCGCCGGCGTGACTGCCGCGAAGGCGCCGATGACGGAAAGAACAATCGCGATGGCTCTCGTCATGTGTTTGACTCGATCGACCGTGCGGCGCGCGGGACGCGCGCCGCTCCGGTGCGTTCTCAGTTCGCCATGTTTACGACTTGCACCCGGCGGTTTTCCGCAGCGGTCGGATTCGCCGGCATCTTCAATTGGCCCTTGCCGTATCCGACCGTCACGAGATGCGCATCATCCAGATGATACTTGGTCATCAGGTAACGCTTGACCGCATCCGCGCGGCGTTCGGACAGGCTCTGATTGAAGGTGTCGCTGCCCTTGCCGTCGGTGTGGCCGGCGAGAACGAAGGTGCTGCCCTTCAAATCATTGCTTGAGAGCGCCTGGCCGAGCGCGGTGACCTGCGGAACCGCGGTCGTCGAAATCCTATCCGAGTTGTAGTCGAAGTTGATCTCGAGATCGATGCTCGGCTTTTCCTTCGCGATCGTGGCGATCTTGTCGCGCTCGTCCGTGGTGAGCGATCGTGTCCGCCAACTCCGCAACGTATCGACGAACTTGGCATCCTCGGCACGCTTGGCCACGTCCAGAGGAGAGACCGTGAGGCCGCGCGTCGCCCGCTCATGCGGCTTCAGCGCGTCGATGATCTGACCCGAGGAGCGCTGTTCCTCAGCGCGCGCGGGCACAAGACCGATCGACGCCGCACAGGCGACGGTCAGGAACAAAAAGGCGAGTTTGGCAGTGGGACGCTTTAGATTGGCCGACATGATCTCCTCCACGTGTTGCTTCATCATTGCACGCCATACTTGGCGAACTCTTCGGCAATGTCCGACTGAATTGCCTTGGCAGCCTGAATATCGGCATTGCCGGACGCCGAATTTCCGGAGCGGCTCTTGGCCAGACCGCGCCCGTAAAGCGACGAGGCCTGCTTGGGATTAACGCGCAGCGACTCGTCGTAGTCGGCGATCGCTTCCTTGAGCTTTCCGGACTTCAGTTGGGCCAGCCCGCGGCTGTCGTAGGCATCCCCATAGCGCGGCTTGGCCTGGATCGCGGCGTTGCAATCATTCATGGCGGCCTGAAGGTCACCGACCACCGCGCGTGAGAAGCACCGGTTGTTCAGCGCCTCGGGGTCCTGACTGTTGACGCGGATCACCGCGTCGAAATCCTGAATTGCCTGCCGGAACGAACCGTGTTGCGCGTAAAGCTGGCCGCGCTTGTAGTAGGCGGCAGTATCGCTTGAAGTCGTTCTTGATCCGCTGGTCGAGTTCCAGGATCGCGGGATCGTCGGAACCCTCGACCCGTGTCTGAGCCGGCTTCGCCGGCGTTGTTGTTCGTCGCGGGTTTTGCGGTCTGCGTGACGGGCGCGGTTGTCGTTGCGGGCTTCGCGGTCTGGATGACGGGCGATGTGGTCGTCGTTGGCGCGGTGTTGGTTGTGGCGGCCGTCGTCGTCTTCGCGGGCGTCGTGCTGGTCGATGTCGTGCTGCTCGGGGTCGGGGTTGTGGTCGTGGGCGCCGGGGTGGTTGTCGTGGTGGTGGTCGTGGTCGTCGCCACCGTGGGCGTCTTTGCGGGCGCAGGCTTCGCAGCCGTCGTCGCAGACGGGTCATCGCTCAGGAAGAACTGGTCGAACAACGAGGTCGCGACCCAGGGAACCTGCTGATAGTTGGTCGCACGCGCCAACGCATCGCGTGTGCTGTTGAATGTATCCTCGGTCGAGCGGCCCGAAACACCCAGCGCCTTGATCAGCTGCTCCATGAAGAGGCTGGGCGTGCCGGGTGTCGACGGCACCAGTTTGCCGAGAGCCGTCGAGTAGATTGCCAGCATGCCCTCGGGCGCTGCGACCGCCGCAAGACCCGTCGCCTCCTTGCGGAAGCGCATTTCGTAGGGGTTCTGCCGGGCTGCGTCGATGATGACGATCTTTACCTTCGCGCCACGGCGATGCATGTCGGCGACGATCGTATTGAGACTGAAGCCGGCATCGCGGACGTTGGCTTCGGTCGTAATCTGGGCGCTGACCGGAATGAGAAACGTCTGGCCGTTGATCTGAATGCCGTAACCACTGAAATAAAGCAGCGCGACGGTGCCGTTCTGGATCTTGCCGAGGAAGTTATCGATGGCGCGGCGCATGTCGGTGCCGCCGAGATTCTCCTTGGCGTCGACATCGAAATGCTGGCGGCGCAGATCGTCCGCCAGTAACCGCGCATCGGCGGTGGCGGCGGACAAGGCCGAGTCGGCCGCCGCGTAGGTCCCGTTGCCGATGACCAACGCGACGCGCGCGGGCTTGTCATCCGCCGCGGCCGCGGACAACGCCGTGACACAAGCAAGGGCGACAATGAACAGCCTCGGAACTCGCATGCGTCGCGTGCCTTTACCGGCTGTTCGCCTGCCCTGAAAACCCGCCCTGACCATGGACCGAGCCCCGGCGCTTTCGATAAGCATTTTGTCTACGACCAACTTTCCGTCCGATCAAGCTGTTCACCCGCTTCCGGCCGGTTCGGCAGCAATCGCTTGGTGCCGGCCCGCCCGTCGTCAAAGGGTTTAGTAGGTCCGTCCTCCCGACGAATGGCTTCCCCCCATCGGGCTCGAGCCGCCCATCGGCGATGACGGACGGCCGCCATACCCTCCGCCACCCATACCGCGACCGCCAAAGCCTCCACCGATGCCGATACCCATGCCGAACGGCACCATTGGCGGTCCGGAGGGGACGGCCTGCTGCACCGGGGTCGGAGCGGCGGCGGCTTCGCTGTCGGGATCGCGCACGCGCTTTGTGCGGGTCGGCTTCTCGGTCCTGGCGGCCTTCTTGTTCAGGCTGCGGCTGGCACGCTGTTCGCGCGGCGTCGGCTTTTGCTGTTGTTGTTGCTGCTGCTGTTGCGGCTGGATCGCGCACGGGCACGTCCCCCCCACACTGGGGAGCAGAGAGCGGTTGTTGGCGCGCTCAAGCAGCCGCCGGGCGGTCTCCGCCAGATCGGTCGCGGCATAGCCGGCCAGGAAGGTCTGATAGGACGTGGCCGTATCGACGGTCGTGGCGACATACCACGCGACCATTACGCGCCGGCGATTCTCGATCTCGCGCACGCGTGGGCTGTTGGGCTGCCCCGGAAACAGCGCCAGGAAAGCCTGGTAGGCCTCAAGTGAATCCTCGCGAATGACCGTTTCGTAGGCCTGGGTCGGCGACTGCCGCTGCAGCTCCTTTTTCCAGACATCGACGGAGCGGCTCGCGCCGCGCGCGGCGCCCGCAGGATTGTTCGGATGGATCGCGACTTGGGTCGCGGACGGCGCGTCGCCCGGAACCGGGAAAAACGAGAAATCGCTCGTCAGCGACGAACTCTCCCAAGGCAGTTGCTGCCGCCCGGTGGAATCATTGACTGCGAACCGCACGCGTTTGAAAGCCTGCTCAATGGGCAGGCCCGGTTCTTTGGTCGCCGACAGTATGGCGGTCGTGTAAGGGCTGTTGGCGCCGTCGCCGTCCAGCGCGACGCTACCGGGCGACGTCGAATATGAAACGATCGTACCCGGCGGGGCGTCGACGATAGCAAGGCCCCGGCCTGTCACCTTATTGATCTCGGAAAACGGATTGTTGCGACAGGCGTCGAGCATGACGATGCGCGATTTACTCGGGACCGCCGCAAGGGCTTTCATCAGATCGGCAAGCCGGATGGCCTGGAGCGGGACATCGGCTTCGCGAGTGATGCCGGCGTCGACCGGCACAAGATAATTCTCGCCGTCGATTTGCAGGCCGTGGCCGGCATAATAGACCGCCGCGACCGTGTCCCGGCCCTTCGCTGCAATCGAGTTGGCAAACTGGCCGATCGCCGCACGCATGTCGCCTTGCGACAGATCCTGCGTTTCGGTGACCTCGAAGCCGGCGGACCTCAGAAATCCCGCCATGGATCTGGCGTCGTTTGCCGGATTGGGAAGCGCGGGGGTCTTTTGGTAAGCCGAATTGCCGATGACGAGGGCGAGCCGATTTTCTGCGGCCGCACCTGTCGCACTCGCGCAAATGGTTAATGCCAAAGCGAAACCGGTATGCAGGATACGGCGCGACATCGTTACCCCCTGGCCGTGACTAGCCTTACCTTAGGTACCATCCCGCCGCACGGCGCGCCATGTGACAAGCCGAACCGGAATGGAACCCGTAAAACAAGCGGGCGCAGCTATCCGCTATGTGTTGGGAGCGATCCCGCCGAGGTTCAAAGTCCGCCATAAATTTCTCCTGAACGCGCGGTATGGGGAGCGAATGTCGCGGCCCGGACTACTGGCACTGATCATCGGATTGGCGTTCCTCGCTGCAGGTCCGGCAGACGCCAAGCGCGTTGCGCTGGTGATCGGCATCAATGCCTACGACAACCTCAAGCCCGAACAGCAGTTGCGCAAAGCGGTGAACGACTCGCGGGCCATCGCTGGTGCCCTGAAGGATGACGGCTTCGAGGTCCTGGCCGCCGAGGATACAACGCGGGTCGCGCTTCTGAAGACGTGGCAGCGTTTCATCGACACGGTCAAACCGGGGGATGTTACCGCCATTTACTACGCGGGCCACGGCGTCGAACTGAACGGCATGAATTACGTGCTGGCGCGCGACGTGCCCCGCCCCGACGACGGGCAGGAGGTTTTGCGCGAGAGCGCCATCCGGGTGAACTCCCTGATGGAGCGGCTGCGCGAACAAAGCCCGCAGGTGACGATCTGGATTCTCGATGCCTGCCGGGACAATCCCTATGCGAACGCGAAAGCGACGCGCAGCATCGGCACGACCCGCGGGCTCAACCGCGAGGAACCGCCGAAAGGCACGCTTGTGATGATGTCGGCGGGGGCGGGCCAGAGTGCACTTGATGCGCTCTCAAACACCGATACCGATCCGAACTCGGTTTACACGCGGACACTGCTGCCGCTGCTGAAGGAACCCGGACTGGAAATCACCGATCTGGCCAAGCGGGTGCGGAGCGAAGTCGAGACGCTTGCCGCCAGCATCCAGTTCGAACAGCGCCCCGCCTTCTACCACGAGCTCTCGGGCAACTTTTACCTCGTGCCGGCGGATGACGCGAAGATCGTCGCCAAAGGCGGAACACCCGGCATGAGCGAGGCCGCGCAGGCCTGGACCACCGCGCGCACGTCGGAAAATCCAGCGGTTCTGGAGGCTTACGCGCGCCAGTTCAGCGGGACGTTTTACGCCAGTCTCGCGCAGGCGCGGATCGACGAGTTGAAGAAATCGCGTGGCGGCGCGGCCGCAGTGGCGACGGCGGCTTCTCCTGCGGCGCCGGCCACGCCATTCCAACCTTCGCCGCAGGCAAGCCTGTCCGGGCCGATCGTCTCGGACAAGCCACCGACCGCAGTGGAATCCGCGCAAGCCTGGATCGCTGTTCGCAACAGCCAGGATGTTGCAGCACTCGAGGCGTTCCTGAACCGGCACGGGAAAAGCATTTATGCATCAATGGCGTTAGAGCGCCTTGAAGCCGCGAAGCAGCAGCGGCAGGTGGTCGCCGCCCTTCCCGGCAGCACATCGAACAAGCCGCAAAGCGCGGTCCGCGGCCAGCCGCAGCAACCGCAGTCGGCCATCCCGTCGCGGCCGCCGACCGCCAGCGAGTCTGCCCAGGCCTGGGTTTCGGTAAAGGACACCACAGACCCGGAACTGCTCGAAGCCTTTCTTCAAGTTCACGGCGAAAGCATCTACGCGCGGCAGGCACGCGTCCGGATTGAGGACCTGAAGGGCGGCAAGGTTGCGGCCGTCGCACCGCCCTCCTCGCAACCGGCGACCCCCGGCACGCCGACGCCGGTGGTTGGCGTGTTTCCCCTCGCTCGCTCGGCGCCACTGAGCGCCGCGCAGGAGCGCGCACTCAAGCCGCGGGAAATATTTCAGGAGTGCGACAAGTGCCCCGAGATGGTCGTCGTACCGCCGGGCAGCTTCAGGATGGGATCGCCCGACAGCGAACTCGGACATGCCGCAAACGAGGGACCGCAACGAACAGTGTCGATCGCCAAGCCTTTCGCGGTCGGGAAGTTCGCGGTGACGTTCGCGGAGTGGGACGCCTGTGTCGCGGCCGGCGGCTGCAATGCCTATTCACCCGCGGACGAGGCCGGCCGGCGCGGACGCCAGCCTGTCGTTAACGTGTCCTGGGTCGATGCCAAGGCCTATGTGGCGTGGGTCTCGAAAGCGACGGGCAAGTCCTACCGGCTGCTGTCTGAAGCGGAGCGCGAATACGTCGCGCGCGCGGGGACCGATACGCCATTCTGGTTCGGCAGTGCGATTACGACCAAGCAGGCGAACTACGACGGTTCGGTCAGCTACGGGGACAGTCCGAAGGGTGAATTTCGCCAGCGCACCTTGCCGGTCGACTTCTTCGCACCCAATCCGTTCGGCCTTTATCAGGTGCATGGAAACGTCTTCGAGTGGACGGAGGACTGCTGGGCACCGAACTATGCCGGCGCTCCCATCGACGGCACTGCACGCGAGCGGGCCGATTGCGGCGGACGAACCCTGCGCGGCGGCTCGATGCTGGACGCTCCCGACGCGCTGCGGTCGGCTGCCCGACTTGGATTTTCGCCGAACGCGCGTGCGGGCAAGATCGGCTTCAGGGTCGCCCGCTCATTGTGACGTCGGCGCCGCGACCACACGTCTTGCCTGAGCGGCAGAACCTCACTTTGCCTTGACGCGAAACTCGATGCGCCGGTTCTTCGCGCGATTTGCCTCGGTGTCGTTCGGCGCGATCGGGCGCGTATCGCCGTAGCCGGCCGACTCGATTCGCCCGGGCGGGATGCCCTGCGTCCCGAGATACGACACCACCGAACGCGCGCGGCTTTCCGACAATTGGCGGTTTGCGTCCTTGCTGCCGACCGAGTCGGTATGCCCGGTGACTTCGATCTTTGCGGCAGGACAGCGTTTGGCAATATCGGCCACGCTGTTGAGCAGCGGCTCGCTCTTGGCGTCGAGTTCGGCGCTGCCGGTCTTGAAATAGATCGCCTGCGCGGTCGAGATGACGTTGAAGCGCGTTTCGCACGCTTCGGTCGAAATCGCGGCGGTTTCCTCCGCATCGCGCTGTTTTGCGGCTGCGGCGCGCGCAGCCTCGATCTCGGGGATCTTCTCGCCTGTTTCGAACACGAGGTCGAACGTGATCGAGGCCGCCGACACAATCGGTGTGCCGTTCACCGCTTCGGACAATTTTACGACCCCTGCGGCAAGATCGAAGGTCTCGGCCCTGATGACGATCGGCTGTGCCGAGGACACCGAGATCGACTTGTCGCTCAGGCGAGTGACGTTGACCGGCGCTTCGAGTTCGCGCTCGACCCCATGCAGGTTGAGCTTGAATTTCAGCGGGTAAGTGATGCGGATGTTGGAGACGAGCTCCTGCATCTTCGCCATGTCGATCTTTGCGGTGATCTCGGCCTGCGGAAATTTGAAGGTTTCAAACAACAGGAAGCGCATGCGCACATCGCGCACGTCGATGCCCGATTTCACCGAAATGAGATCGATCTTGACGATCGCATCACCGTCCTTGGTGATGCCGCCGTCGAGCCCGGTGAACTGCTGGTTCTCGATGATCGAGTTCGCCTTGGCGGTCTGCATGTAGAAATGCGACGCCGAGGCGTTGAGGAGCCAGTCCTGCGCGCTGGCAGGGCCGGTGCCGGCGAGCGCGGCGAACAGAAGAGACAAGGCTACCAGATAGCGACGCATCGAACGTTTTCCTCTGCCAATCTTCAGTCCGTGCCATACGCCGGGCGTCGCCCCGCCAACGTTACTGGCATCCACCTTTCGCCCATTGCATCAGGGCCGACTTGTACGCGCCGCCATAGGGGTGCGGATGGCGAAGCGCGTTGCGCGGGTTCTTTGCGTAGGACGCACCCTGCTCGCACAGCGCCTGCCGGTCCCACTTGTGGCAGGCCGCGCAGTTCTTTTTCCATTGGCTCTCGTCCAGTCCGTCGAACGGAGGAAACTGCGGAATCCCTTCGGCAAGCTTTTCGATGGAGGTTCCGTTCACCGGAAATGGCCCAAACGGCACCGGCTGTGAGAAGCGAAGCACATCGTCGGCGGGCGCCGCTGCTGCCGGGGCAGCAGGCGGAGGTGCCGCTCCGACAAGCTTCGTAACGTCATCGGGAGAGAGTTGCTGGAGCTGGCGCATATCGGACCAGCCTTCTACGGGCGCACGATCTCCCGGCTTTGGAACCTTGTGATCGACGTAGACCCAATCGTGGTCGCCGGTCTTCTCGTCGCGCGTGACGCAGATGATATCGCCCTTGTCGAGCACATCGATGAAGACCGCGTCGCCGCGGGCTTCCTTGCTGATGTTCAGGCTGTTCGCCGCGACCCGGTAATAGCGACATCCGGCCTGTTGCTGGGCTGTCGCGGTCCACCCCCAGATCGCCGCCGCGGCAAGTATAGCGAAACCCGCGACGGCTCTTCCAATCATCATCATCATGGGCAATGCGGCCGACACCATACCAAGCGCGCTTATGATCTCCGATGCGATATTCCTCGGCGATCACTCCCCCATAGCCAGCTTAACGAGGTGCCCTGAGCGACGAAAGGAAAAAGACGGATCGGAGCCGAGATCGGCGCTTCAAGTTCCATTCGCGGAACGCAAGAACGCTCGGCGATGGGTTTATGTTTTTTTCCTCAATGGATTTCCGGTTCCGGGATCCCTTCGGCTCCTTCGAGAAAATCAAAGTCGCAGCCTTCGTTGGCCTGGCGCGTATGTTCGGCGAACATCTTGTAATAGCCGCGGGGGTAATCGCGCGGCGGCGGCTTGTGCGCCCTGACCCGCTCGGCGATCTGTTCGTCGGTCAAGTGAAGGTGGATCGAGCGTTTCGCGACATCGACCGTGATCGTATCACCGGTACGCACTGCTGCCAGCGGTCCGCCGACTTGCGACTCCGGCGCGACGTGCAGAATGCAGGCGCCGTAGCTGGTACCGCTCATGCGCGCATCCGAAATGCGCAGCATGTCGCGCACGCCTTGCTTCAGGAGCTTTTTCGGAATCGGCAGCATGCCCCATTCGGGCATACCCGGACCTCCCTTGGGACCGGCATTGCGCAGCACCATGACGTGGTCGGCCGTGACATCGAGGTCAGGATCATTCACCGCCTTCGACATGTCGTCGTAGCTGTCGAACACGATCGCCGGTCCGGAATGCTGCAACAGGCGCGGATCGGCGGCCGGCGGCTTGATGACACATCCGTCCGGCGCGAGGTTGCCGTAGAGGATCGCCGTGCCGCCCGAGGCCGCGATCGGATCGTTCAGCGGGCGAATGACGTCGTCGCTGTAGACCTGCGCATCGCCGATGCCCTCCCCGATCGTTTGGCCCGATACGGTCCGCGCATCGAGATGCAGCATCGATTTGAGACGGGAGAAAAAGGCACGAGTTCCGCCCGCGATATGCAAATCCTCCATGAGCCATTTGCCCGAGGGGCGCAGATTGAGGATCACCGGCACTCGCGCGGCGAATTCGTCGAAGTCCTTCAAATCGATCTTCACGCCCGCACGGCGGGCCATGGCGATGAGATGCACCATCGCGTTGGTCGATCCCGCCATCGCGCTGTGCACCACAAGCGCATTCTCGACCGACTCGCGCGTGACGATGTCGCGCGGCCTGACATCGTCCCACACCATCTCGACGATGCGCCGGCCGCACATCGAGGCCATCCGCGGATGCGCGGCATCGGCTGCGGGAATCGAGGCGGCGCCCGGAAGCGTGAAGCCGAGCGCCTCCGCGATGGTCGTCATGGTCGAGGCGGTGCCCATCGTCATGCAGGTCCCGGCCGAGCGCGCGATGCCGGCCTCCATGTCGTTCCACTGCGCCTCGGTGATGTTGCCGGCTTCCTTCTCGGCCCAGTACTTCCAGACGTCCGAGCCGGAGCCGAGAATGTTGCCGCCGAAATGGCCGCGCATCATCGGCCCGGCCGGCATGAAGATCATCGGCAGATTCATCGAGATGCCGCCCATGATCGTGGCCGGTGTGGTCTTGTCGCAACCGCCCATCAGCACCGCGCCGTCCACCGGATGCTGGCGCAGCAGTTCCTCGGTCTCCATCGCGAGGAAGTTGCGGTAGAGCATGCTGGTCGGCTTGACGAACTGCTCCGACAGCGACATCGCGGGCAGCTCGACCGGAAAGCCACCGGCCTGCCAGACGCCACGCTTGATATCTTCGACGCGTTCGGGGAAATGCGTGTGGCACTGCGCCAGATCGCTCCAGGTGTTGATGATGCCGATTACCGGCTTGCCGAGGAAATCTTCGCGCGCGTATCCCATCTGCAGCGCGCGCGAGCGGTGACCGAAGGAACGCAGATCCGTCGCGCCGAACCAGCGCTGGCTCCTCAGGTCGCCGAGTTTCTTCTTAGCCATGTGGTGTCACCATTCGCCGTGGGTTCAGGCCGATCAGCGCCCGTTCGCCTTGCGCCAGGCCGCAAAGTCGGTCTTCGTCTTCTCATCGGTCGCCGGATAAAGACCAAGAATTGAACGACCCTTCATGACCTCCCCGAGCGACGAAATCCTCGAATGCCGTCATCTCGGTGCACTCGTTTGCGAGTTCGTCGGCCAGATGCGCGGGAATGACCACGACGCCGTCATGGTCGCCGACGATGACATCGCCGGGCCAGACCGGCGCGTCGCCGCAGCCGATCGGAACGTTGGTCTCGACGGCCTGATGCAGCGTGAGGTTTGTCGGCGCCGATGGGCGATGATGAAAGGCCGGCATGCCGAGCTTGGCGATCTCGTGCGAGTTGCGGAAGCCGCCGTCCGTCACCACGCCCGCAACGCCGCGCACCATAAGCCGCGACACCAGAATGCCGCCCGCCGAAGCCGCGCGGGCATCCTTGCGGCTGTCGATGACGAACACCGCGCCGGGCGGACAATCCTCCACGCCCTTACGCTGCGGGTGGCTGCGGTCCTGAAACACCGTGATCGGGTTCAAGTCCTCGCGCGCCGGAATGTAGCGCAGCGTGAACGCCTCACCGACCATCGGCAACGCGTCGGGATTGAGCGGATGAACGTCCTGGATCATCTGATTGCGCATCCCGCGCTTGAACAGCGCGGTTGTGAGCGTCGCCGTGCTGATCTTCTTGAGCTTGTCGCGGGTTTCTGCGCTCAGCTTGCTCATGCGATCGATTCCTGGATTTGCGAACGATAAAGCGTTGGTCGCGCGGGCCTGGCGCGGGGTGTGAAGCGATCTGGTTGTCGAAGATTATGCCGCGTGCAAGTCGGCTTGTCCGGGCACTGTGGTCCGCTTCGTCTCCCTGCGATGGCCTCCGCGGGCCTCGTGCGACTGGATCGCGGCTCTCGAACCGACAACCGACGATGCCTTCGCTTCATGGGAACTAGATTGAATTTTCCAGGTGGATGTCAACTGATGCGGCGGAACTCAATGCTAGCTCGCCATACCGGCGAGCCGGTCACCTCTCGTCCGAGCAATTCCGGCGACCCACGTGAGTCGCATACCGGCCCGGCGTGCGGGCGACCGTGCGGGGTGCTACAGTCCCGGCGATTTTGCGACGACATATGGAGCGCGTCCCCGTGAAGACAATTGCGACCCGCGTCGCCACATTAGGGCTCGTATCGGCCGCCGTCGTGGTGGCAGCCGTCGCCGCCTGGCTGATGGTGCTTGCGCCGCGGATGCAGCCGGCGCCGCCGCCGGTTGCGACTGAGACGAAGCCCGCGGCCGATCCCGCAAAGCCCCCCGCCAATGTCACCGCGAATCGCGCGGTCGAGGAAGCAACATCGGCAGTGGAGGCCTTGACCAAGACGCTCGCGCCCCCGCCCGGCAAGCCGGCCGAGCCCTCAGGACCCGTCTTCGACGCGGCGCGCATCAGTCCGAATGGTGAGGCCGTGATTGCGGGCCGCGCCGAGCCCGGCGCATCGGTCGAGTTGTTGCGCGATGGCGTCGTCCACGACAAGGCCGTGGCGGATCGATCCGGCGCGTTCGTCATCGTTCCCGATCCGCTGCCGCCGGGCGACTACAGCCTCACGCTCCGGGCGACCGGGCCAAACGGCGCAGTGTCGACGTCGAAAGGATCGGTCGCGGTGTCGGTGCACGCCGACAAGGCGGCCAAGACGGCAGCCGCGCCCGCTGCCCCAAAGAGCCCCGCCGCCGAAACGCCGGCCACCGGGGTTCGGAACCCAGGAAACGCCGAGGCCCGGATTACCACCGTCGAGTTGCGCGGGAGCGGCAAGCTCTATGTCGCCGGACAGAGCGCACCCGGCGCCGTCGTGAAGCTTTATCTCAACGGCACTTACATCGCTTCCGCCACCGCTTCCGCATCGGGCGAGGTCGCATTCTCGATCGAAAGCGGCGTCGTGCCGGGCGACTACCGCGTTCGCCTGGATCAGGTCGAGGGGACTGGCGCCGTGCGCGCACATGCGGAGCAATCGTTCCGGGTACCGGCGGCGAATGCCGTTGCGTCGCTTCCGCAACAACTACCCCCGCGCGCCGATGCGCCTGCATCCGCCGGCGTTGCCGCTGCGCCCCGACCCGAACCAACGCAGGGTACCTCGACCCTCGCCACGCCCAAGCTGACGGAAAGCAATGCCACTGCGACGGCAACGAATAATGCGCGACCGATCACGCCCCCGCCCCCGCCGGTACCGTTACCCGCAGCACCAGCGGCCTCTGCGCCCGCACCGCAGGCCACACCGCCAGCGGCGGCCCCGCAGCTTGCGGCGCCTTCGCCAGAGCCCCCGCCAGCGCCATCACCGAACAAGCCGGCACCGGCGCCGGATCAGACCGCAACCGGGCCTCAGCAGTCGTCACAGGTGGCAGGCGCACAGCCGGTCCCTTCCGCGCCAACCGACGCAAAAGTCGTGGTGGTGCCGAAAATCGATACGGCTTCGGTTCGCTCCGGCGACAATCTCTGGAACATCAGCCGCTCGACCTACGGCGAGGGAATCCAGTATCCGAGGATCGTCGACGCCAACCGCGATCAAATCCGTGATCCTGATCTGATCTTTCCCGGTCAGATCTTCGTGCTGCCCAGGACGCCTTCTCAATGAGCGCCTGACGCCCAGATCAGTTCGGGCGAGCCACTCGGGCTCTGCAGTAGTGATGCAGGTGCAAATTCAGGGCGCATACTCCGGCCGCTTCGGCGTGAACACATCGAGATTCAGCACAGGCTCGTCGCCGATGACCTCGCCCCAGTGCCTCACGCCGCCGGGGATGACAACGAGTCCTCCGGGGCCAACTTCGTGCTTGTCGTCTCCGATATAAAACATCATCCGTCCCTCGATGATGTAAGCGATCTGCTCATGCGGGTGGCTGTGCGGGCGCGGTTCGTGCCCAGGCATCAGCCGATGCAACGCGACCGTGGCAGCGGTGCCGGAAAAGGCCTTCTGCTGGACGCCCGGCCGGATCTCCTTCCACGGGATACCGCTCCAGTCGATCTTGTGGACGTCCATACATGCACTCCATTTATTTCGCGGCGCCCAGCACGCCGTTGGGACGAACGAAGAGAAAGAGTAGCAGGATCGACAGCGCGGCGACATTCTTGAACGCCGCGCCGAGCAGCACCACCGCGAGCGATTGCCCAAGTCCAAGCAGGATGCCGCCGACCAGCGCGCCGAGGGGACGCCCGAAGCCGCCAACGATCGCCGCGATGAAACCGCTGATCGCAAACGGCACGCCGACATTGAAGGCCGTATATTGCGTCGGTGTCACCAGAACACCCGCGAGCGCGCCCAGCGCTGCGCTGAGCGCGAACGACAGCGCCAGCATGCGCGACACGGGAATGCCCTGAAGCGCCGCCGCCTCCGCATTGATCGCGCAGGCGCGCATGGCCTTTCCAGTCTTGGTCGAGGCGAAGAATCGGCCAAGGCCGGCGATCACCAGCCCCGAACAACCGACGATCCAGAAAAACTGATAGCTCAGCGCAACGCCGGCGATGCGCAGCGGCGGAACGTCGGTGAACATCGGAAGGGTGCGCGGCTGATCGCCGACTGCGAGCTGCGTCAACCGTTCGATGACGATCTGCGCCGCAAGCGTTGCGAGGATCATCACGAACATTGTCGAATTACGGTTCCACAGCGGCCGCACGACAAGTCGCTCCAACGCGACGCCGACCGCCGAAACCACGGCGATCGATATTGCCGCCGCGACCGGAAGCGGCAGGCTATATCGCGACAGCCCCACATACGTGACCATGCCGCCCAGCATCACGAAGGCACCCTGCGCGAAGTTCACGATGCCGCTGGCATTATAGATGACGCAGAATCCGATTCCGATCAGGCCATAGACGCAACCAATCGCGATGCCGCTCGCGACCGATTGGGCGATCAACTCAGCCATCGGCGCCCTCCATCGTGCCCAGATAAGCGGCGATCACATCCTTGTTTTTCTGCACTTCGGCGGGCGTGCCCTGCGCAATCAGCTTGCCGAAATCGAGCACCGCGAGCCGATCCGCAATGGTCATGACGAAGCTCATGTCGTGCTCGATCAGCAGCACCGTCACGCCTTGCGCCGCGATATCGCGAATGAGTTCGGCAAGGCGCGCGGTTTCGCCGCGATTGAGGCCTGCGGCCGGTTCGTCGAGCAGCAGGAGCTTCGGCTCGGCTGCAAGCGCCCGGGCGATTTCAAGGAGACGCTTTCGCCCATAGGGAAGCGCGTCTGCGATGGCATCCGCCTGTTCAGCCAATCCCACACGGCGCAACAGATCGCGCGCGCTGTCATCCACGAACGCTTCGATCGCGCGAGGGCCAGGAGTCAGTGCGCTCAACAGGCCGCCGCGGGTGTGCAGATGCCGCCCGACCTTTACGTTTTCCAGCACGGTCAGTGTTTCGAATAACTGCACGAGTTGAAACGTGCGCACGAGACCACGGCGGGCCAACACCTCTGGAGCGAGGCCGGTGATATCGCCGCCGTCGAAGACCACGCGGCCTGCGCTCGGCGCACGAAAGCCGGAGATGACATTGAACAGTGTCGTCTTGCCGGCGCCGTTCGGCCCGATGATCGCAGTCACACCGCCGCGCTCGACCTGAAGCGACACGGCATCGAGGGCGAGGAGCCCGCCGAAGCGTTGTGTCACCGCCTCGAGCGACAGGATCATGCGTCTCCCTTCACGCTCTTGCGCATCCAAACGGAAGAGAGCGACGCGAGGCCGCCCGGCACATAGATCAGAATCAGGATCAGCACCGCACCGTATGCCAAATCCTGGTACTCGCTGAAGCGTCGCACCGTCTCAGGCAGCAGCCCGATCACAAACGCGCCGAGCGCCGCGCCCGCGACGGTTCCGATGCCGCCCACATAGAGCATCGTGAAAGCCAGGACGACCATGTGAAGGCCAAAGACTTCCGGGCTCACGAACCCGACCGCATGCACGAACAATGAGCCCGCAACCGCCGCATAAAATGCCGAAATAAGGAATGCGCCAAGTTTGTAGCGCGCAACGTCGATGCCGAGCGCGCGGGCCGCATCTTCGCTCCCGGCGATCGCCACGAAGGCGCGACCGAGCCGCGAGTGACGGATACCGGCCGCCGCGAGCACCCCGACAGCGGCAAAACCGATGAGCCAAATCAACAGTGCGCGATCCGACGCTATGGTAAATCGCCCGACGCCAAGCGGCGGTATCCCGGAGATGCCCATGTACCCTTGCGTGACCGACTGCCACTGCACCGCAACCTCGTATGCGATGAGCCCGATGGCGAGTGTCGCCATCGCGAGGTAGTGCCCGCGCAGACGCAGCGTTGGATAACCGACGATCAACGCACAGACGAGCGCACCGGCAATGCCGACACCGGCCGCCGGCAACGGTTCCCAGCGATAAGTCGCGGTCAGCACCGCGGAGGTGTAACCGCTGATGGCCGCGAACGCGTTATGCCCGAACGACACTTGGCCTGCGTATCCCATGAAGATGTTCAGACCAGTGACAAACACCGCGTAGATCGCGGCGAATTGCAGCACCGCGATGAGGTAGCCGCCCGTGGCCAGGACATAGAGCACGAGTGCCGTGGCGGCCGCCCAAAGGGCGGCAAGGACCGGCGCGCGCCGCGCTTCAACCCAGATAGTAGTGGGCCAGGTCATCGTGCGACTTCACTGTGCGTGGATCGATTTCCGCAGCGATGCGGCCAACCGACATGATGTAGGCACGATTGGCGAGCTTGAGCGCGAGCGGAGCTTTCTGCTCCACCAGCATGACCGCCAACCCTTCGCGGTTGAGCAAGCCAAGCTTCTCAAGGATTTCCGCGACGACGCGCGGCGCCAGACCAAGCGAGGGTTCGTCGAGCAACAGCAATTTCGGCTCTGACATCAGCGCGCGGCCGACCGCAAGCATCTGCTGCTCACCGCCCGAGAGGGATCCCGCGACCTGGCCGAGCCGCTCCTTCAATCGGGGAAACAAAGAAAGCACGCGGTCGTGGCGGCGCGCGAATTCCACCTTGTCGTTGAGCAGATACGCGCCGAGTTCGAGATTTTCCGCGACACTCATCGGCGCGAAAATACCTCGTCCTTCCGGTACCAGCACGAGCCCCATTGCGGCGGCACCGACCGGATTGTGCCGAGGAACGTCACGTCCGCGGAAGCGCACCGCGCCTTGCGTGGCGACCAGTCCCATGACGGCCCGCATCAGGGTCGACTTGCCGGCGCCATTCGGTCCAAGCACTGCGACAAGCTCGCCCTTACCAACAAACAAATCGATGGCCGAGAGCGCCTCGACATGTCCGTAGCGGGCCGAGAGCGCCTCGACTTCAAGAACGCGGCCGTCAGCAACACTCACTTCGCGACTTCGACCGTGCCGTTCACGATCCTGGCGAGCAATAGCGGGTTCTCCGTGATCCCCTGATGGTTCGTCGCGGAGAAATGATAGACGCCGGTTGTGCCCTGGAAGTTGTCGATCGTTTCCAGCGCATCGCGCAGTTTCGTACCATCGGTCGACTTCGCTTTCTCCACCGCCGCCGCCGTCACCATGACGGCGTCCCAGCCGCGGCCGGCCCAGTTCGGATCGCGGTCCTGATATTTCGCGCGCCAAGGTGTGAGGAATTTGCCGATTTCGGTCTTCAGCGCATTGTCAGGCAGCGCCTCGTAGACCTGGCTCGGCGAAGCGACGAAGAAGAACTTGTCGCCCAGCACCTCCGCCACCGGTTTGAACACCGCGATGTCCTCGAGGCTCGTCAGCATCAGCATGTCGAGGCCCAGTTGCTTGATGTTCTTTGCCGCCGTCAGCGTCGTGCCGCCGAGACCGATCTTGAGGATCGCGCGCGCGCCCGCCGCGTACATCTTCTGAATCGATGGGCTCAGGTCGGCATCGTCGGTCTTGTACTGCTCGATGCCGACGACTTCGAGGCCATAGTCCTTCGCCTCTTTCTCCGCCGCAGCTTTCTGGGCATTGGCGTAAGGCGACGGGTCGTGGAGCACACCGATCTTCTTCACCTGGGTCTTCTTCTGTAGATATTCGAGCCGCGTCTCAACCTCGAAACGAGGCGGCGGAATGGTGGTGAAGGCCCATTTCACATGATCGGGCTGCTGCGGGAGAATCGAGCACAGCACCATCGGCTTTTCGGCGCGCACGACCAGCGGCGCCGCCGCAAAGTTGCCCGCCGAGACGCAGCCGCTCGCGAACATATTCACGTTGTCCGATGAAATCATCTTGCGATAGACGGTGACGGCTTCCTGCGGCTCGGAGCGATTGTCCTCCACCACGAGCTCGACCTTCTTGCCGGCGATGCCGCCTTTCGCGTTCAACACCGCAATCGCGACTTCAACGCCGTCGCGCCACGCGCGATCGACCGTCGCGGCGTACCCGGTTAGCCCCGCCGACATGCCGATCTTGTAGGTGTCCTGAGCCTGCGCGCCTGAGGCCGCGAGCAGCGTAACCGCTGCTGCGATGTGCCATCGTGCCTTGAGCATGTTCACTTCCCTCGTCTTGGTTTCGTTGGTTCGCAGTATTCAGTCGAAGATGAACTCGCGCAAATTCGGAATGCCGAGACCCTCGTAGGCGGTCGAGTTGAGCTTGAGCGAGATCGCCTTCGCGCATGCACGCAGATGCAACAGTTGCTGCGGCTCGACCGGATCGTGCACATGCTGCGTTGTGCCGACGACCGCGATGACGCCGATGAGTTCATTTTCGAAATTCAGCACCGGGGCGCCAACGGCCGAGATGCCGAGGAGCGTTTCGTTGACCGACACCTCGTAGAGCTGTTTGCGAACGATCGCGAGACGTTCGCGAATCCTGACAGGATCGGTCGGAGTCTGAGGCGTGAGCGCCTGAAGCTTGCGCGCCAGCACACGATGCTGCAGTTCGGCCGGCGAGAACGCCAGCGTCAGGCGGCCTTGCGCCGATGCATGCGCCGGCAGGCGGTAGCCGAGCTTGACCGAGATCATGACGGGATTGGGAAATTCCCACGCCGCACTGACGATGGCATCGCCGCTTGCCGGGATGCTGAGGACCGTGGTCTGCCCGGTCAGATCGCGCAGCTTGAGCATGTAGGGCTCGGCCAGCCGGCGCAGATCGAACTGCTCCATCGCGGCCTGGCCGACATGGGCGAGTTTGAGCCCAAGTTTGTAGAACTCCGTCTTCGCATCCTGCTCGACGAAGCCGAGATACTTCAGTGTTGTGAGATGTCGGTGCATGCGCGCTTTCGGCTCGCCGAGATGGTTGGCGAGCGCAGTCAGGCGCATCGGCTGGCCGGCCGCGGCGAGTGCCTCGAGAACGTGTCCCGCCATAACGACCGACTGAACCAAGCCGGTGCCCTGGGCGCGGTCATCTTCCGTGTCGAGCTCCAAGGTCTCGGCCATATGGCCCGTTTCCATCCCTCTTGTATCGCTCTGCGATACTTCTTTGTTGATTGGAAGCTATCAAGCGCCGGCGTTCGCCGTCAACTCATTCGGCAAGTTGACCCTGCGCGACCGATCCCCTACCAAGTTTGAAACTCGGTCTCGTCATAAAATACATCGTGGCGGAGGAATTGCCGCATGTCCCACTACGCACTGGCGGTCGACATCGGCGGGACATTTACCGACGTGGTGTTGCGCGACGGGTCGGGCCGAACCTGGGTCGACAAGACGCTGACGACCCCGAAAAATCTGGATATCGGATTCTTCACGGCGATCGACGCCGTGCTGAACACCGCCGACATCAAACCCGCGTCCGTGACCGACGTGCTGGTGCATGCGACCACGGTCGTCACCAACGCAGTGATCGAGCGCAAGGGACCGTTGACCGCTCTGCTCGTCACCGAAGGCTTCCGCGACATCCTGTCGATCCGTGACGAGCATCGCTACGAGATGTTCGACCCGCAAATCGAATTTCCAGAGCCGCTGATTTCCCGCGAGCTGACGTTCGGCGTTGCGGAGCGCACGCTCGCGACCGGCGAGGTGATCAAGCCCGTCGATACCGCACAGGTCGAGACGGTCGTCGATGATCTTATGAAGAAGGGCGCGGTATCGATCGCGGTGTCGTTGCTTAATTCCTATCTCAATCCTGCGAACGAACGCGCCGTTCGTGACATCATTCGCACGCGTGCGCCCGAGGTCTACGTTTCGATCTCCTCGGACGTCGCGCCGCAGATTCGCGAATATCCCCGCACCTCGACCGTTGCGATGAACGCCTATACGGCGCCGATCACCGGTCCCTATCTCGACTCCCTGCGCGACGGCCTGAAGCAGCGCGGGTTCGTGCATGATCCGTTGATCATGCTGTCGAACGGAGGGGTCATCGGCATCGATGTCGCGAAGCGCTTTCCGGTGCGCATGGTCGAGTCGGGCCCTGCCGCCGGCGCGCTGGCGGCGGCCTATTTTGCCGAGGTCCTCGGGCTCGATCGGCTTCTGTCGTTCGACATGGGCGGGACGACGGCGAAAGCCTGTATCATCGAGGACCGCACGCCACTCGTGGTTGGCAATTTCGAGGTCGACCGCATCTATCGCTTCAAGTCCGGCAGCGGCCTCCCGATCCTCATTCCCTCGGTCGACATGATCGAGATCGGCGCGGGCGGTGGCAGCATCGCTTCGGTCAGCGATCTCGGCCTCTTGAAGGTCGGCCCGCAAAGCGCCGGCTCGACACCGGGGCCGGTTTGCTATGGGCGCGGCGGTACGCAGCCGTGCGTAACCGACGCCGACCTCGTGCTTGGCTATCTGTCCGCCGACAATTTCCTGGGCGGAGACATGAAGCTCGACCTTGCCGGAGCACGGAAGCAACTGGCCGAACTTGGCACGAAGCTTGGCACATCGATGGCGGATGCGGCGTCCGGCATCTATCGCGTCGTCGGAGAGTCAATGACGGCCGCGGCGCGCGCGCATGCGATCGATCGGGGTATCGACTATCGCGGATTGCCGCTTTTTGCATTCGGCGGCGCCGGGCCAGTGCATGCCTGCTACGTCGCCGAACTGCTCGACAGTCCTGTGGTGATCTTTCCCCCGCTGGCAAGCGTCCTCTCGGCATTTGGTACGCTCGTCACCCCGCCGCGGCTCGATCTCGGGCGCGGCGCTCTCTCCCGCCTCTCCGCACTCGACTGGGGTCAGGTCGATGCTCTGCTCTCGGAACTGGTGCAGGATGCGCGCGCCGGACTTGCGAGCGCCGGATGCAAGCCTGCGGAGATCGGCCTGCGGTTCGGGGCCGATATGCGCTACTTCGGGCAGCAGAACGAAGTCACCACCTACTTCGATGCGGATCCGCGAGACCGGCGCGATCTTGCCTGGGTGCGCGAGTTATTCGAGCGCGACTACGACAAACTCTACCACTTGCGGCTTCCCGACGTGGACGTCGAGTTCGTGAGTTGGCGGCTGATCGCCACCGGCCCGTCGGCAGCCCGCGACACGTCCTCCGTATTGGCGGCCGCGCCGGCATCGCCCGGAAGCACGCGCAGGGCACGCTTCGCCGGCACCGATGTCGACACGCCGGTCTATCAGCGGCGCCAGCTCGCGCAGAACCAAACCATCAAGGGGCCGGCCATCGTCGAGGAACGCGAAACGACCATCATCATCCTGCCCGGCTGGAATGCGACTGTGCACGCGACAGGCTGCATCATGGCCAAGAAAGCGTGACGAACAGGGAACGACACAATGGACGGCATCGAGCTTGAGATCGTCTGGAGTAACCTGATCAGCATCGTCAGCGAACAGGCGAAGGCGCTGCAGCGCATCGCGTTCTCGCCGATCGTGCGCGAGGCAGGCGATCTCGCCAATGCGCTGTTCGATCGCCGCGGCCGGATGGTGGCGCAGGCCGTGACCGGCACCCCCGGCCACATCAATTCACTCGCCGCCGCGGGTGTGCACTTCGTCGAGGCCTTTCCGACGCAAACCGTCGAAGAAGGCGATGTTCTGATCACCAACGATCCGTGGCTTTCGGCCGGGCACTTCTTCGACATCACCGTGATGGTGCCTGCGTTCCACAAGGGCAAGTTGGTCGCCTTCTTCGGTTCGACCATTCACCACACCGATATCGGAGGTTACGGAGTTGGCGCCGGCGCGCGCGACGTCCACGAGGAAGGCTTGTGGATCCCAATGCTCAAGCTCTACGAGCGCGGGGAGCCGAGCAAGGTGCTCCACGAAATTATCCGCCGTAACGTGCGCACGCCAAACGAGGTGTTTGGCGATCTCGCCGCGCAGGTGTCGAGCGGGAAGCTTGCCGCCAGGCGTCTCTCGGCGCTGCTTGACCGGCAGGGTTACGACGACATCGAGGCGCTATCGGACGAGATCATCGCACGGTCCGAGGAGGCGACTAGGGATTCGATCCGCAAACTCAGGGCCGGGACGTACCGCGGCGAGAGTCAGTTCGATGTGCCGGGCGGCGACGTCATCACGCTGAAGACGGCCGTCACGATCGACTCGGATGAAGGCACCGTCACGATCGATTTCACCGGCTCGTCCGGGCAGAGCCCCTATGGCATCAACGTCGTGATGAACTACACCCATGCCTATTCGACGTTCGCAATCCGCTCCTGCCTCAATCCGGAACTGCCGAACAACTTCGGAAGTCTGGCACCGATCAAGGTCGTGGCGCCTGAGGGCTGCATCGTGAACTGCAAATATCCGGCACCCGTGAATGCCCGCCACGTTGTCGGCATGTATGTCTCGATGCCGATACTCAAGGCGCTCTATCACGTGATCCCCGACCGTGTGCTGGCGGAAGGCTCGGGCGCGGTCTGGACGATTCAAATTCAGGGCAAGGACGAGCGCGGCGATCCCTTCACATCCTCGATGTTCAACTATTCGGGCGGCATGGGTGCGCGGCAGACCAAGCCCGGTCCGTCGGCCACCTGCTACCCGACCGGCGTCGCTGCGGTGCCGGTGGAGGTGCTGGAAGCGTCGATGCCGATCGTCTTTGAGAAGAAGGAACTGCGCATCGGATCCGGAGGTGCCGGCAAGTCGCGCGGCGGCGATGGCCAGACCATCGCATGGCATATGCGCACCAATTCGACATGGCTGCTCAACGCCGTGCCGAGCCGCACCAGCCTGCCGCCCGAAGGGCTGGGCGGCGGCGCACCCGGTGCTGCGGGAAAATTCCTCGTCAACGGAAAACCCGTCAACGAGGCGCGCAAACTGGTGATGCAGGCCGGCGATCAGGTCGTGCTCGAAACACCCGGCGGCGGCGGATACGGCAAGCCAAACTGACGATCGTCATTATCCGGCACGACCCCGGGATGAAATCTCAGAACTCGATCTTCGCATCCTTGATGATCGGAGCCCACTTCTTGATCTCAGCGTCGATGAAGTCTTTCAGCGCGTCCGGCGTGCCACCCGTCGCCTGAATGCCAAGCCGCTCGAACAGGTCCGCGGCCGGCTTTGTCTTGAGATAGTCGTTCCCGGCTGCATTCAGTTTCGCGATGATCTCCGGCGGCGTGCCAGCCGGCGCCAGCAACGCGTACCACACAGCAGCTTCAAACCCCGGAAAGCCCTGTTCGGCGAGCGTCGGAACGTCCGGCAGCAGCGACCAGCGCGTCGCGCCCGCAATCGCAAGGCCGCGCAGTTTTTTCTCCTGGATGAGTGCGACGTAAGGCGCCATCGAATCCATTCCGATATCGATATGCTCGCCGAGTAGGTCAGTGATGATCGCCGCGCTGCCGCGATATTGCGTCTGGATGAAGGTCGTGCGGGTGCGCTGTTGCAGCAGTTCGCCCGCGATGTGGCCCTGCGTGCCATTGCCCGGATAGCCGGCCGTCACCTTCCCGGAATTCGCCGTCGCGTAGTCGATGAATTCCTTCAGGTTGTTTGCAGGCAGACCGCTGCGCGCCACGACGATCACGGGCGCCTTGCCCAAAAGCACGATCGGCGCGAGATCGCGCTGCGGATCGTACGGCATTGCCTTGTAGGTCAGCTTGTTGATCGAGGCTGGCCCCGTCGTCGCAAGCAGCAGCGTATAGCCATCGGGCGCCGCACGCGCGACCGTGGAACCGCCGAGATTGCCGCCTGCGCCGCTGCGGTTCTCGACCACGATCGGCTGACCCAGCGCGGCACTCAGGTGCTCGACCAGGCCGCGGGCCACAATGTCGCCCGTTACACCGGCGGCGAACGGAACGATGACTGTGATCGGGCGCGCAGGCCAGGTTTCCGCCTGCGCCGAAGACGCCAGCATTGCGAATGCGATCAGGGCAGCGATGCGCGCACGCATGAACGTCTCCAATGTCTTGTTCTTGACACTGCCTAGCATCGCGTCTCAATCGCCTCAACAAAAGCAGGCCTGCATTTCTCCCCTACGGAGGCGATATGGCGAACCTCACGACCAGAGTGGGCCGCACGGAATTGCGCAACCCGCTGATCGCCGGCCCGGCCGATCATTTCATTGAAGAGGAAGGCGTGCGCCGCGCGCTCAAGACCGGTGTCGGCGCGCTCGTACTCAAATCGGTGAACGAGACGCAGAACGCCAAGGACCAGTTGCAATCCGCCGAGTATCTGGTGCTCGACGAACAGTGGCGGCCAGTGCCGTGGGGCCCGGATGCACCGCGCGCCGCCACGATCGCGAACCGTACCGGCCTTGGTCCGGCATCCTTCGCCGAATGGCTCGATCACGCGATCCGGATGGATCGTGAGGCGCGCGCCAATGAGGTGATGGCGGTCGCGAGCATTATCTTCGCCGACATGGATCACGCGCTGGACATGGCGCGTCAGATCGAGCAGGCCGGCTTACGCGTGCTCGAGCTGAATATTGGAACGCCATATGCGCGCGAGGCGAAGAAAAATACGGTAACGACCGAGCTCGATCCCGCCCGCGTTGAAGCGATCGTATCAATGGTACGAAAAGCCGTCTCGATTCCGATCTGGGTCAAGACCACCGGACAAAGCGAACGTGTGCCGGAGCTTGCCGAAGCAGCATTTCGTGCCGGCGCGGATTCGGTGATCATGGCGGGCCGCCTTCTCGGCCTCATCCCGGACGTCGAAACACTCAAACCCATGCTCGACACCGCGCTCGGCATCGGCGGTTACTGGAACCTGCCGATGACCTGCTACTGGCTCTCGCTCTCGCGCGCCAGACTAGGCCCGGACAAGCCGCTGATCGGCATCAACGGCGCACAAGGCGGTCTCGACGTTGCGCGCATGATGCTGGCGGGAGCGAGCGCGGTAGAGATCGCCTCCGCGGTGCAATTGCGCGGCTATGACGTGCTTTCCGATGCGCTCGTGGAGTTCGACCGGTATCTTGATCGCAAGAGTATCGACGCCACAGCCCTGATCGGGCGCGCTGCTGATGCTCGCAAGTCCTTTGCGGAGATGCCAAGAAAGCAGGACAACTGGAAAAACTACATTCCGCCGTCGAACTCATCTCGTTAAATTTGTTACGCTCGTATTCGTTTCCAACGCGTCGAACTTCTCCTTTGCGACGGCACATGGCTCGTCGAAACATTGCGCCCTTAGCTTTTGCGTGGCGCATGCTTCAGCGAAGCGCTTTTCGAACTCCCATACCTCCGGAAATCCGGTCAGATCGTGAAGCTGCCCCATTGTGAAGGCGGGAACCGGCGAACCATCCGTTGAGCCGTGATCCTTGAGGTAGCGATAGTTTGCATCCAATGCCGCACACACGACCGACATGCCAGCCGAAGGATAAATCGCGATGTTGAAACCGTAGGTTTTCAGCTTTTCGGCGGGCACGACCGGCGATTTTCCAGTCGGCACCATATTGGCGAGCAGCCAACAGTCGATCTCCTCCCCTGCCCGCCTGAACTCGTCCTCACTTTCCGGCGCCTCCACGAAGACAATATCGGCGCCCGCCTTCGCGTACTCGCGACCACGTCGAATTGCTTCCTCGAGTCCGAGGCCGGTTCGTGCATCCGTGCGGGCGATGATCAGCGTATCGGGGTTCTCACGCGCATCCACCGCAACCTCGATCTTGCGGCACATGTCGGCCGATGAGATGACGCGCCGGTTCGGTGTGTGGCCACACTTCTTCGGCATTTCCTGATCCTCGATCTGGATCGCCTGAACGCCTGCAGCCTCATAGCCGCGCACGGTCTGCCTTACGTTGATCAGGCCGCCAAAACCCGTATCCGCGTCGGCGATCAGAGGCATGCCGATCCCTGAAGCGATCGTGCGCGCGCGTTCCACCATGTCGCGATAGGTGACAAGACCCGCATCCGCGACACCAAGATAGGAGCCGGAGACGCCGTAGCCGGTCATATAAAGAGCAGCAAATCCGATGCGGTCTGCCACGCGTGCCGAGAACATGTCGAAGACGCCGGGTGCGACCACGAATGTGCCGCTTTTTAGAATGTCTTTCAGTCTGGCTTTGGTCATTCGGCAGCCCTCAGGTGTTGGAAGCATAACGGCGCAGGCGGCGGTCGAGCGCAAGCAGCGCTGCGGATGCCGCCGTTGCGAACACGACGAGAAGGAGTGCGAGCGACATCACCGTTGCGGTATCACCCGTTTCCATGGCCTTCACCAGCAAATACCCGATGCCGCGTTGGGAGGCGAACATTTCGCCGATCAGGGTGCCGAGCAGCGTGAGCGCAAACCCGACGCGGAAGCCGGACACGATCTCCGGCATCGCGGCCGGCACGATGATCGTGGCGGCAGTCTGTGCGAGCGTCAGACGCATGGAACGCGCCGAGCGCAGATAGACACCGCGAATATTGCGCACCGCGTTCATCGTGAACAGAATCACCGGAATGATGCCGTGAATGACGCCGAATGCGATCTTGGCCGACAGCCCGAGCCCGAACAGCAGCAGAATCACCGGATAGAGCGTGATCTTCGGGATCGAATAGAGCGCGGTGAGGATCGGCTCGGCGACTTCGCCGGAGAGACGGTGTGCACCGAGCGCCAGGCCGATCAGCAACCCGGCGGCCAACGAGATGAGCAACGCGGTGAGAAATGCTCGTCCGGTCTCCCATGCGTGGCGCGGAAAGTCCTCGTCGTTCATGATGCTGACCAGCTTGCCGACGGTCGAGGCCGGCGATGGCAGCGCTTCACGGCCGAGCAACAGGGCACCCAATTGCCACGCGGCCAGCAAGCCAACGACAAGGATCAGTGCGTCGCTCGCTCGCGAATAGTCCCGGCGTTGCGCACGCGGCTCCATTCTCAGGAGATCAGCGTCCTGCACGGCGCGCATAGAGTCTTCGCTCTCCCACCCAGAGAAGCGCGTTAACGCTTCCAACGATTGCGAACAGCAGCAGGATCAAGCCATACATCATGCGATTGTCGAACGAATTGTAGGCGAACGCGATCGCGTGCCCCATCCCGCCCCCCGAAACGACAAATTCTCCTGCGATCACGCCAATGAAGGAATAGGCCACGGCGAATTTGACGCCGGTGAACAGCCAGGGCGCGGCCGCCGGCAGAATGATGTAGAGCGCGTATTGGATGCGCGTGAGCCGCATCGCCGCGGCGGTGCGGTTCAGGACACGCGGAATGCGCGCCAACCCGTCGAGTGTATTGATGATGACGGCAACCACGGCGAACAGAAATCCGATGGCTATCAGGGGCCAGCGATTAAGGCCGAAGAGCACGATAAACAGCGGATAGAACACGAAGGTCGGGACCGCATAGTAGCTCGCGAGCAGCGGATCAAGGATGCGGCGGATGCGCGGCACGTGGTGCAGGAACAATCCCGCAAACGATCCCACGATGACGGCCAGCAGGAACGACAAAGCAACATTCTCGAGCGTCCAGCGGATCTCGCTGCGGGTCTCCTGCAGGGCGATTGCACGCCACGCGCCCTGCAGCATCACGCTTGGCGGGATCAACGCGTCTTTGCTGACGTAACCGTAGCGGCATGCCCACTCAAGCAACGCACATGCGCCGAAGATAAGAGCGATGCGAATGAGGCTCGCGCGCTTCATGAGGTTGTCGCGAGCGCCTTGATCGACTGATCGCGTAAGGATCCCCACAGCCGCCCAGTAATCTCGCCGAAAGCAGCCTGCGAGACGATGCGGCTGTCGCGATTGCTTGCCC
Organism: uncultured Alphaproteobacteria bacterium; assembly: GCA_963757565.1. Classification (GTDB taxonomy): domain Bacteria; phylum Pseudomonadota; class Alphaproteobacteria; order Rhizobiales; family Xanthobacteraceae; genus PALSA-894. Next base: position 683,823 of record CAVWSB010000011.1, on the reverse strand, counting down.
ATTTGGTCTCAACCAGATCGATAAACAGACCAGGCCGCGCCGACATCACACCGATGCGATCCGATAACAGCGCCGCCTCGTCGAGCGAGTGCGTGATGAGCAGGATGGTCGCACCTGTCTCGCGCCAGAGCTTCAGCAATTCGTCACCCATCAGCAATCGTGTCTGTTGATCCAGAGCACCGAACGGCTCGTCGAGCAGCAACAGCCGTGGCCGGGTCACGAGCGTCCGCGCAATACAAAGTCGCTGACGCATACCACCTGAAAGTTGGGCTGGGTAAGCCTGGGCGAATGACGCGAGACCCGTGAACGCCAGAGTATGTGCGACGCGGTCGCGGATCTCCGCGCTTGGTACGCGCGCGCGGCGTAACGCGAATGCCGCATTGTCGTAGACGGTGAGCCAAGGAAAGCTTGCATCTTCCTGGAACACGACACCGACGCCGTCCGGCACCTTGCCGGTAACCTCGTTGCCTTCGAACATGACCGATCCCGCAGACGGCGTCGCGAGACCTGCGACGACGTCGAGAAGGGTCGATTTTCCGCACCCCGATGGGCCAACGACCGAAAAGAACTCGCCTTTGCGCAGCGATAGATCGATCGGCCCGAGCGCATGCACAGCGGGATGCGTTTCGACGGCTGGATAGACACGCGTCACGCCTTGAAGACGCAGGTGGGGGGCATTCATGCAGCGTGCGGCGCTAACTCAGGACTTCGGTTTGCCCTTCAGGTCGGTCGGCAGATAGCTGTCATCAATGATCTTCGACCAGTCGAATGGGCCGGGCTCGATCGCCTTGACCAACTGCAAGCCCTTGAGCATCGTGCTCATCCCTTCGAAATCGAAGTCTCCCGGACTCCAGTAGACGCCGCCACCGGCGAGCACATCAGCGATTGCCGCTTTCGCCTCGGCTTCGGTGATCTTGTATTCCCTGGCCACGATCTTCGCGGACTTGTCCGGGTTCGACTTGACGAATTCGACGCCCTTGCGTCGTGCCTCGATAATCCCGCGGATCAGGTCCGGATTTTTCTTCAGGAACTCCGTCTTTACAACGCCAACCGTCTGCATCACGTGCGGCGCCCACTCCGGCGAACGGAACACGAGCCGGAAATTGTCCTTCTCACGCGCCCACACCGGCTGCGTTACGTAAGTCATGTCGACCGCGCCTTCGCGTAGCGCGGTCAAGCCCGATCCAATTCCACCGATCGACTTGCGCTCCACCTTGCCGGTCAACCCGTTCGCGTCGAGCATCATCGAGGTGATCATGTCCGTCACGGACTTGGGGCTGGAATAGCCAAGCTTTTTCCCGACAAGATCCTGCACTGTCTTTATGCTGGTATCGTCCTTGCGCGAGATCCAGACCTGATCGGAAACGCTGGCGACGCCCGCGTGAACGATCGTCAGTTCAAGGCCCTGCTGTGCGGCCGCGATAACGGCCGGAAGGGCGACATCGCCGTAGGGCAGTTCGGACGCCAGCACGTTGCGCACCGTCGTGCCACCGCCCGCCGACGTGAGGAAGCCGGTCACGTCCAGCCCAATTTCCTTGAAGAATCCCTTCTCCTTGGCAACGGCGTAAGGCACGCCATACATCCCGGTTCCGAAATGCGTCACGTTAAGTTCGACCGCCTTCGTGAGCGTCGGCGCGCTCGTCAGAAGTGCTGCGGCAACGGCAAGCACAAAACGCATGATGTTTCCTCCTTGTTTCGGCCAACCGGCCGTCTTCAGCGCCCGATTTCAGCGGGGCGGTTTAGTTGGCGTTGTATCATTTTCTGGTCGCTTATGACGACAGGCCTCAAAAAATACCGAGCCACGGTCCAGGTGTCCGCTTTCTTACCCACCTCTTTCGCAGGAAATTTGACGGACGGGCTGGTCTTTCCAACCCGGCACCGCTCTCGACCCGACGCATCCAGATTGATTACCTTCATGCTGCACTCGAAGAGTTCGCGCGATGCACGAAAGCCGCTGCACATGTTTGCATTCCTCGGACCACGACCAGCCGCTTCGGAATTTGGGCTGTCGCCGAGGCACTCGCTTCTGGGTTGCCCCATCTGCACAGCCGCGCCAGGTCAGCATGGGTGAACCTGCGAGATTGATGAGGTCCTGGTTCGAAGCGGTGGCTCCCCGCGATACTTCCGTCGCGGCGGGCGCGATCGGCCCGGCGGTTGCCTTTGACAATTCCGAGCGCGCCGCCGTGGCGCAGGCAATTGCGAAGCGCCGTGACGAATTCCTTACGGGACGCGCACTAGCCCGGCAGGCTCTTCAGAAGCTCGGTTGCCCGGCGACTACCATCCCCGTGGGTAATCACCGCATGCCCGTTTGGCCTCAGGGATATGTCGGATCCATCAGCCACTCTGGTGGACTGTGCGTAGCACATGTCGGCCTCAGCAAAAATCTCGCAAGCATCGGAATTGATATTGAGTTGGTTGATGCGCTGAAATCCGATTTGATCGGGCAGGTGTCTTCGCCGGAAGAGTGGGCCCTGCTTACGGCTGGCCAAGCAGGAGACGTTGACCCCGGCACATTATGCTTCTCGGCAAAAGAGACGATCTACAAGGCGTACTTCCCGGTCGCGCGCGCGTTCCTCGAATATACGGACGTGCGGCTCCAGATTGACTGGGACCGAAGATGGTTTCACGCGCAAATCGGCGGTGGCAAGCCGAGCATATTCGGCACGCGCAATATTTCGGGCCGGTTCGAGCGTATTGGCGACCACATTGTCACCGCCGCGTGGATTGAAGCTTTGAAGATTGGTTAGTGACCGCCGCGCGAACTGCTGACACTCGAGAGCCCTCGAAGCTGGTCGCTCGAATGGTTCTATCAATCCACAAGGCGCTCGGGAGAAGCGCATTGCACCTGCAAGTAACAGGCGAGTTGCGGAATAAATACTGCTGGACTAGAGTACATGTGCTTGGTTTGCTTGCTGCTGTCGTAGGTGTGGTCAAGTTCAGATCAGCTGGATTGGCCGGCGTTGTCGCTATCGATCTTGTTCGCGCTGTTTCCAGATGGGGAATGCTAATGGACAAGTTGTTCAAACGGATCACCGCCGTCCAGTTCGACAATGGCCAATCGACGGCCGTCGTTTTGTACAAGAAGAGAACCGGTAAGGTCCGCAAGACGGTGCGCAAGACCTCAATGCAGTTGCGGCCGATCGAGCGAGCCGTGCGTTACACTCTCAAGGCCATAACAAAGGGCGGCGAAGAGGGATACGACCGTCATCTCAAGTCCGGCAAGCGTCGGAACCGCTGGCTGATCGACGCGCCGTCCAATTTCGTCAAGGCGGGTCGACAATCTTACAAGGTGGCGCGCAAGGGTGCGCCCTTCAGGGCTATGCCGAAGTTCGGCTGACGGTGAAATCAAGAGGAGGAATTGGTGGCAAACGAAACGAATATGAAGGCCGCAGAACCGGCCAAGAATAACGGAAAGCAAGAAACCACGCCGCCAGTCCTCGTCGTCGATTTCGGCAAGGCGCAATCGAAAAAGAAAGTGAAGCGCCTTCGCAAGGGCAACGGCAAGTTGATCGAACGTGTCAATGACCTCGTCAAGGACTTGGTCGAGAGCGGGACGATCCAGACGACGGCGCAACCCGTTGTCGTTGTGGTGCGCGAACGCGAGAAAATGCGTTCGCCCTTCAACTTTATGAAGTAGCCGCCTTCCGTCGCCGAAGACTGGCTCGCTGCAGCAGCTTGATCTCTGGGGCAATCTCGGGCTCGGTTGATCCCTGCCGGCTCGATATCGTGTGCCTGAAATAGACGCATCGAGTCCGCCGGGTTGGCTCGGACGATTTCGAATTCGTTTCCCGCATTGTCTTCGCTCTGAATGCGTTTACGTCGCGACGAGTTCGTACCCTCGTTGCACTCAAATTTATTATCGCTCTGCTTGAAGAACGAGCGCGCAGTTGGCGCCAGCGTCGCCCTGCTTCGTTGCAAGCGCGGACAATATTGATATTGTCTTTCGTTACGTAACATTCAGTCGGTGTGAGAGAAAAACATGAGCCCGGTCGAACCGATCGCGATTGTCGGCATCGGATGCAGAATGCCTGGCGGAGTGCGTAGCCCAGCAGATCTTTGGGAGCTGTTGGTCAACCGGGTCGATGCCATCAGCGACGTGCCGACGGATCGGTGGAATCTTTCAGCGATGTATCATCCTGATCCCGCGAAGCCGGGCCGGATGTATAGCCGCCGCGGCGGCTTCGTCAGCGAGATTGATCGCTTCGACGCGCAGTTCTTCGGCATCACCCCGCGTGAAGCAGCCGCGGCCGACCCGCAGCAACGCCTGTTGCTCGAAATGGCGTATGAGGCCGTCGAGGACGCCGGACTCACACTGCCTGCACTGTCGGGAAAGCGAGCGGGCGTCTACATCGGAATTTCGAATTTCGACTATGCGGGCCTGCAGGTCGAGCGCGCGATCATTGACGCATACACAAGTCTTGGCTCGATGCAGTGCGTCGCCGCCAACCGCATTTCCTATTTCTTCAATCTGGTCGGACCGAGCCTGGCGCTCGATACCGCGTGTTCGTCTTCGCTTGTTGCCGTTCACCTTGGATGCCGCGGCATCTGGAACGGCGAGACAGAGCTCGCCTTTGCCGGCGGTATCAACCTGATGCTGCGACCCGAGATCACCGTGGCCTGCTCGAAGGCTTCGATGCTGTCTCCCGACGGGCGGTGCAAGAGCTTCGATTCCCGCGCAAACGGCTTCGTGCGCGGCGAAGGCGGCGCCATCGTTATTCTGAAGTCCTACAGCCGCGCCGTGGCTGATGGCGATCACATATACGCACTCATTCGCGCGACCTCGGTCAATCAGGATGGTCGCACCGAGGGCATCACGGTGCCGAGTCAGGCGTCTCAGGAAGCAAACGTGCGCGACGCGCTCGCGGTGGCCCGCGTGTCGGCGGACAGCGTCCAGTATGTGGAGGCGCATGGCACGGGAACGCCGGTCGGCGACCCGATCGAGGCAAACGCTCTCGGCGCAGTCTACGGCAGAGCCCGTCAGCCGGGCGATTATTGCGTCCTTGGCTCAGTCAAGAGCAACATCGGACACCTCGAAGCCGGCGCCGGCGTCACCGGGCTGATAAAGGCCGCCTTATGCCTGAAGCACGGGCAGATTCCGTCGAATTTGCACTTCGAGAAGCCGAACCCGAATATCCCGTTCGAAGACCTTCAGTTGCGTGTCGCGCAAGGGCTCCAACCTTGGCCGAAGACCTACGGCGAGCCGCCACGGGCCGCGGTAAATTCGTTTGGTTTTGGTGGGACGAACGCGCACGCCATCCTCGAGGCGGCAACGGAGCGGCCGAACGCAGTGAGGTCGCCTGCGCGCGCGGACGACGGTCGCGCCTGGATGCTGCCGCTATCGGCGCGAAGCGAAGGCGCACTACCGAATGTCGCGCGGGCCTATCTGGAGTCTCTTGGCGACGATCGCGGCCTGAAGTCGGAGACCCTGCGCGATATTTGCCTTTCCGCAAGCGTGAAGCGGTCGCATCACGAGCACCGCCTGACCCTGGTTGCCCATGACAAGGTTGAACTCGCCGAACAGCTCGAAGCTTTCCTGCGCGGCGAGGAAGTCCTCAACAGCGCGAAGGGCCGTGCCGTTGGCGAGATCGCAAGGCCCGTCTTCGTGTGTTCGGGCATGGGGCAGCAGTGGTGGGCGATGGGCCGCGAACTGCTGGCGCAGGAGCCGGTGTACCGGCGGGCGCTCGAAGAGGTGAATGAGATCTATATCAAGCTCGCCGGATGGTCGCTGATCGACAAACTCTCCGCCGACGAGAACAGCTCGGAGGTCCAGCGTACCCATGTGGCGCAGCCGGCAATCTTCGCGACCCAGGTCGGGCTGCATGCACTCTGGAAGTCGTGGGGTATCGAGCCCGCTGCCGTGTTCGGCCACAGCGCCGGCGAGGTCGCGGCCTCCTACATTGCGGGCGCATTAAGTCTTGGCGATGCCGTCAAGGTGATCTTCCACCGTAGCCGGCTGCTGAACCGCACCATCGGCCAGGGATCGATGCTTGCGGCGGGCATTCCGCGTGAGGAAGCGGCTCGCCTTGTCGCGCTGCACCCGCGCGATATCTCGATCGCCGCTATCAATGCGGCAAATTCGGTAACGCTGTCGGGCGACGCGGCCATTCTGGCCGATATCGACAAAAAGCTGAATGAAGCCGGCATCTTTAGCCGAGCGTTGCAGGTCGAGGCGCCGTTTCACAGCCAGAAGATGGAGCAGATCGAGACGGAACTGGTCGAGAGCCTGCGAGATATCAAGCCGCAAGTCGCGACCGTCCCGTTCTTCTCGAGTGTCACCGGAACGGCGCTCATCGGCACCGAGGTCGACGGTGAACATTGGTACCGCAACACGCGTCAGCCGGTGTTGTTCTCCGACGTCATGGCCGAGGTCGTCAAGCTGGGGCACCGCCTGTTCCTCGAAATCGGTGCCCACCCCGTTCTGCGCTACGACATCGCAGCCTGCTTCAAGGAAAATTCGGTTCAGGGGACGAGCCTTGCATCGATCCGGCGCGCCGATCGCGAGCGCGCCGCGATGCTGGGGTCGCTCGGCCGCATGCACGTCCTCGGCCGGGACATCGATTGGCAGAAGCTCTATCCCGCGGACGCCCAGGCGATAAAGCTGCCGCTCTATAAATTCCAGTTGGAGACTTATTGGCGCGAGCAGGAATTGACGCGCCGCAATCGCATGGGGCTCTCGATTCATCCGCTTCTGGGCAATCGGCAGGAAGCGCCGCAGCCGTCATGGCAGGGTGTGATCGAAGTCGCGAGCCAAAGCTACGTGGCGGATCATCTGATCGGCGGAGCGATCGTCTTTCCGGGCGCCGGCTTTGTCGAGATGGCGCTTGCCGCGGCGCGCGAGACCTTCGGCCCAGTCCCCTGCGTGCTGGAAGACATTGAATTCCAAAAGCTTCTGATCATCGACAGCAACGCTGGGGTGCCGGCGCAGGTGGTGATCGACCCGGCCTCAAGCGACTTCTCTGTCTACGCACAACCCGACAGCCGGGACAATACCTGGGATCTCCATGCGCGCGGAAACATGCGCGTCAACAACCTGCCCCCTCCCGCAGCGAGCGACCTTTCGCAAATTCGCCAGCGCTGCGGCGAATTCGTAGACCGCGGCGAACACTACCGCATCTTCTCCGAAATGGGCGTTGAGTACGGGCCGACCTTCAAGGCCATTACCGGCCTCTGGCGCGGCGATCGGGAAGCCCTCGCCGAAATCACCGCGCCGGACGGTGTGCACGGGGAGATCAACGATTACCGTCTGCACCCCGCTCTTCTCGACGCGTGTCTTCATTCCGCGATGGCGGCCTTGCCACCCGAACAGACGACCGCGCAGGCGGCCAAGGGCGAGCTATATCTGCCGATCAAGATCGAGCGCGTGCGCGTTCACGGTGCGCTTCCACCCCGCTTCATCGCCCACACCGAAGTCAATTCATTCAGCCTGCGCGAAATGAACGTTGACATCACGCTGCTGGACGACCGCGGCAACGTCATCGCGGAAGTCCTTGGCTTCATCAGCCGGCCGACCGGCCGCCGGATGCAGCCCGCCGAAAACGCACTGTACGAGTATCAATGGAAGCTGGCCCTTGACGCGACGACACGCGGCACGAGGGATTCGTCTCACATCGCTTCGCCCCAGTCGCTGGCTCCGGTCATGCAGGAAGCCGGCGCGGCGCTGCGACAGCGCTTGGACAGAACACGATTCCAGGACGAATTTCTGCCGCTCTCGCGCGCCACTGCGGCGAGCTACATCGCGCATGCCCTGCGTGAACTTGGCTGGACGCCAGCGCTCGACGCCAGCATGCCGATCGAGCAGCTTGCCGAAAAGCTCAAGGTGGCGCCGCAGTATCACAACTGGCTCCGCCTCATCATGAAGGAGCTGTCGGCCGACGAACTCGCCTCGGCAGGCGAGCCGAGCGGCGTCTGGAAGAATACCTGGAATACAATTCCCGAATGCCAGGCCGAGGCGCTTTTGACGCGACTGTGCGGCGAGAACCTGCCTGCCGTCCTTCGTGGTGAACTCGACCCGCTCAGCCTCATCTTCCCGGAAGGCGATGTGACGACGCCCGAACATCTGTACCGGGACTCTCCGACCTTCCGTATCAGCAATCTTGTTATCCAGAAGGCGATCGTCGAGATCGTCCAGCGGCTTCCGAAGGGCAAGGCGCTGCGGGTCCTGGAGATCGGCGGCGGAACCGGGGGAATGACGAGCTTCGTCGCTCCGGTCTTGCCGGAATACTGCACCGATTACGTCTTCACGGACGTTTCGCCGCGGTTCGTCGGGCATAACCAGGCGGCGCTCGCGCAGTATGGCTTCATGCGGTTCGAGACCCTCGACATCGAGCAGAATCCGCTCGATCAGGGGTTCGATCCGCATTCGTTCGATCTGATCATCGCGTCGGACGTTCTGCACGCGACGCAGGACCTCCGCCAGACACTGACCCATATCAAGCAGCTTCTCGGTTCCAACGGCACGCTGATGTTCCTGGAGTTGACGCGACCGGGACTGGGCGCAACGGCCGTGTTCGGGCTGCTCAAGGGCTGGTGGTCATTTCGGGATCACGATCTGCGTCCTGACGAACCGTGCCTCTCGCTCGAGAAATGGCAGGACCTGCTGCGCGCTGAAGGCTTCAGCGAGTCCGCTCTGCATTGCGGACTGTCCGCAGGAAGAACTTGCTCAGCACGCCGTGTTCCTGGCGCAGGGCCCAAAGATCGCCACCTCCCCGATGTTCACGCTGGAGAAACTCGGCGAACAGAAAACATGGCTGCTGTTTTCCGACCGGGAAGCCACCACCGCTCCTGCGGCGAGCGCAAGCCTTGCTCGCGAGTTGCGACAGCGCGGCGACAGTGTCGTCGAGGTCCACAGCGGCACAGGGTTTGGGCGCGACGGGTCCGCTTATACCATTCGCGCGGGCGAGCCCGACGATATGCAAGCCTTGCTGCGCTCGGTCGCGAAGGACACGCCAAGGCTGACCGGCATCGTCCATCTTTGGAGTCTCGACATCCCGACATCAGAGTCGATGACGAACGAAATGCTCCGGTCGTCGGCGCGCCTTGGCACTGTCGGCGCACTGCATCTCGTTCAGGCGCTGGCCGCCACGGAGGGCATCGAGACGGCCGGTGTCTGGTTTGTTACTCGAAATGCGCAGGTGTTGGACAACCGCGACGCGCCGGTCGAACTGGCGCAAGCTCCGCTCTGGAGCTTCGTGAGGGTCGCGGCGACGGAACACCAGAACCTGCACTGCAAGCTTGTCGATCTGACGAGCGGTTCGCCGGAGGAGATCAGGACTCTTGCCGATCAGCTGAGCGCCGCTGATGACGCCGAAGACGAAATCGCGCTGCACGGCGAACTGCGCTACGTGAACCGGCTCGTGCCGATCACTCCCGATACGGCGCACGGAATGGGCCGTCAGACCGGCTCCGCATCCTTGCCGTTCCGCATTGAACTGGAACGGCCAGGCGTCCTTTATTCGCTCGCAGCGCATCGTCTGACGCGTACGCCGCCCGGGCCCCACGAGATCGAAATCGAGGTGGTGGCGACCGGAATCAACTACCGCGACCTGATGCAGGCAACGGGACGGATGCTCCCCGAGGCCATGACAAAGGAATCGGCGGGCGGTCGCTTTCTCGGAATGGAATGCGCGGGCCGCGTGGTTGCGGTTGGAAGTCAGGTGGCGGACTTCGCCGTCGGCGACGAGGTGCTGGCGGGTGCCGAGTGTAGCCTGGCAACGCACGTCAACGTCGATGCGCGTTTCGCAGGTCGAAAGCCTCCCGAGTTGACGTTCGAGCAGGCCGCCACGATGCCGGTGGCTTATGTCACCGCCTGGTATTCGCTCCATACACTCGGGCAACTGCAACCCGGCGAGCGCGTGCTGATCCATTCCGCCGCCGGCGGTGTCGGACTGGCCGCCGTGAACCTCGCGCTGCAGGCCGGCGCCGAGGTCTTCGCAACCGCGGGTTCACCGGAAAAGCGCGATCTGCTTATGGCGCTCGGCGTTCGCCACGTCATGGACTCACGCACGCTCGCCTTTGCGGATCAGGTGATGGAGATCACCGGAGGTGAGGGCGTCGATCTGGTGTTGAACTCACTGTCCGGCGAAGCGATCGACAAGAGCCTGTCTGTCGTGCGGTCTTGCGGGCGGTTCATCGAGATCGGCTTGAGCGATTTCTTCAAGAACCGCAGGGTGGGTACGAAGGCACTGCGAAAAAACGTTTCCCTCTTTGCCGTCGACCTGACAACCGCGTTCGAAATGCGCCCCATGCTTCATCGCGCGGTGCTGAACGAGGTCTTCAGCCGCCTCGGGCAGACCGGCGTGACGCCGCTCCCGCACCGTGTCTTCCCGGTCGGCCGCATCGCGGATGCGTTCCGGCAAATGGCCGAAGCGAAGAACATCGGCAAGCTCGTCATCTCCATGAAGGACGCCGAAGGGTTGCGGGTCAAAGAAACTCCGCAGCCGGTCGCGGTCCGCGCCGAAGGGACCTATCTCATCACCGGCGGTCTCGGAGGTTTTGGATTGGCGGTCGCCAACCGGCTCGCACAGCGCGGTGCGCGTCACCTGGCGCTTGTGGGTCGCAGCCAGCCGTCGGAGGCAGCCCAGGCGGCGGTGGATTCGCTGCGCAAGCGCGGCGTCGACGTGATGGTTTGCCAAGGGGACATCGCCGACGGCGAACAGACGCGGCGCCTGATCGCGGACATCCAGCGTGCCCAAGGACCGCTGCGCGGCGTCATGCATGCCGCCATGGTCCTCGACGACGCGTCGGTCGAGCGCCTGACCGAGGAACGAATGTGGAAGGCGATGGCGCCAAAGGTTCTCGGCGCCTGGAATCTGCATCGCTTGACGGCCGACATTCCGCTGGACCTTTTCGCCCTGTTCTCCTCAATCACTTCGGCGATCGGCAATCCGGGCCAGGGCAACTATGCGGCCGGGTGCGGCTTCCTCGATTCGCTCGCCTACTATCGCAGGGCGCGCGAGCTTCCGGCACTGGCAGTGAACTGGGGCATGGTCGGCGAGGTCGGCCATGTGGCGTCGAGCCCAGAGACCACGGAGCGCCTGACGCGGCTTGGCATGACTCCCCTACCCTTGTCAGAGACCCTCGACACGCTGGACGAACTGATGTCCAGCCGGGTAGTTCAGGCGGTCGCGGCGCAACTCGAATGGAAAGAGTATCTGCGCCTGTCGGGATCGCGCATCCCGCCGAAGTTCTCCCGCCTGATCGGCGATGTCGGGATCGAGGAAGGTGGCGCCGCCACCGGTTCGCGCGTGCGCGATATTCTCGACGCGGACGCGGCCGCGCTTCCGGGGTTGCTGGAAAACTATATTCGCGAACACCTGGCGCGGGCCATGGGCGCCTCGCCGTCGCGTCTCGACACCCAGCAATCGCTGCTCAACCTGGGCATCGACTCGCTCATCGCGGTGGAAGTGCGCAACCGCATCAACGAAGACCTCGGCGTGAACATCTCGCTCGCAAAATTCATGCAGAGCGCAAGCATCAGCGCGCTGGCGGCCTCCATCGCGGAGCGCATGCTCGAGGGTGATCGCGGTGCCGGTACGCCCCAGGTTGCGGCTCCCTTGATTGCACCGGCGGGCGAGCCCTCGGCAGGTCCGGACGCCGTCAGCCCGGCGAAAATTAGCGGGGCGGTCGCCACTCCGTCGGTAGAGCGAGCCACTCGGCCCAGCCAGCCGGCAGTGTCCGTGGTGCCGATCCAGCCAAATGGCACCAAGCCTCCTCTGTTCTGCATCTACCCGAGCGGCGGGGGCACGTTGGTATACCGCACGCTGGCGCGCCATCTGGGGACCGATCAGCCCGTTTACGGCATTGAGGAGGCCCGGTTCGATGCCCGCACCGACTCTTTGGATAGCATCGAGGAGATGGCACGCCACTGCGGAGAGGCCGTCCTCGCGACCCGTTCGTCTGGCCCTTACCTGCTCGCCGGCTGGTCCTTGGGAGGACAGATTGCGTTCGAGATGGCGCAGCAATTGACGGCGCGAGGGGCGGACGTCGCCTTGGTGACGCTCATCGACGCCTTCCCGCTCCTTCCCGAAGTCACGATCCACCTGGAGCGCTGGCTGGAGCGAGAGCGCAGCGCCAGCAACATCTTCGACAAGGCTGACTTCAGCCACGTCGAGCCAATCATGCGCAGGCATTTCCAGGCATCGATCCGTCACAAGGCCGCCCCGTATCCCGGAAAAATGCTGTTGCTCTATGCGAGCGACCACGACGAATTGGAGGCGTGCCGAGACCTCGGATACTGGGAGGCGCGGGTACCTGATGGTCTCGAGGTCGAGGCCGTGGCGGCCAATCACTTCTCTCTGATGCAGGAGCCGGCAATCGGTATCGTCGCACGCCGGCTTGCGGAATCGCTGGAGCGCGCCGGACGGAAGGTGCCGGAGGCAGTCTAGGGTAGCGGCCTGTCAGGCAGCGCAAATGCGGGCGGGAGTCAGTGGCCGCGATTTGGTCGCACAGCGAGCGTGTCCTGACGAGGATTGCTTGATCGTGTCCTGAAAGGCCGACATTGGGGACGTCGATGACTGAAAACTTGCTCGTGACGTCATTGCGCAACCACGTTCAGTTCTTCCATCGATCGCTCTCGTGCCTCGACGATGCCGATGCCGGCTACCAGCCCCGCCCCGGCATGCTCAGCGTGGTCGGTCAGGTTCATCACGTCACAATGGCGATCGAGTTCTTCATTTCGGGCCTGCTCGCCGCGCGTGACGCGCTTCCGTCGCTGGCGCCGTTTCGTGAGCGCAGATATGTGAGCAGGCGCGGTCCGGGTGAACCATGGCTCAGCCTGGGCACTGGCTTTTCGACAATGGAATGGGTCAACGTTTCCAACTCGGACTATCAAGCGGTGCCGTCCGCCACGCCGCTTGCCGACGCCCTGCACGCCTTCGACGAAACGATGGAGATTGCGATCGAGATGTTCGGCGCGCTAAGCGACGCCGAGATGGCCGCGCCGTTGCCCCCCAACCCGGTTGGCTTCAAGGCCGCGCGAGAGGTGTACGCGATCCTGGTGGATCACACCGCCCACCATCGAGGTGCCATCGCCCAATATGCGCGGCTTTTGGGAAAAGAGCCCAAGCTACCCTATTTTGAGCTGACCGAGGCGATGCACGAGGCGCAGCTCCAGATGCTGACGGACAGGAAGGTGGCGGCGGGTTGATCGACGTCGCCGGCGGCGAAGGGGCCACATTGAAGACGGGCCCTCGACCGCGCGTACCCTCTCACCAATGCAATGATTACATCACGGTGACGTTACAGAATGAAGGGCCGATGGAAATCGATAACGCGCCACCGCTCAGTCCGGTAGCGAGCACGCTGTTTCTCACTCTACAGGCTCGCGCCCATGAGACCCTGCAGCCGAAACGATTAATCAACGACCCGGAGGCCGTTCGCATTCTGCAAGCCTTCAGGCAGGCGCTGCCGCTGTCGCGCCGCAGCTCGAGCACGCATGCCGGGATCATCAGCCGGTCGAGCATCTACGATGCTGAAGTTCGCCGTCTATTGGCGTTGGGATCGCGGCCGGTCGTTAATCTTGGAGCGGGGTTGTGTACGCGCTTCTATCGATTAGGCCGGCCGGATGTCGATTGGGCCGAAGTCGATTTTCCGGATGTGATTGCTTTGCGCCAGACTCTGCTGCCGGCCAGCGGCCGGCATCGCATGCTGGCGGGATCGGTCACCGACTATGCCTGGATGGACCAGATATCGCCGGAGCCGGGCGTCCGCCCATTGTTCATCGCGGAAGGGCTCCTTTGGTACATCAGCGACGACGAGATAAAGCGGCTGCTCATCCAGCTCAATCGCCGTTTTCCTGGCAGTCGAATGCTGGTGGACGTTCCCACCACGATATTATCCGCCCTCTTTCGCTGGAGCCCGGCCATGCGAATTCCGGGAATTCTGCTTCATGGTGGCACGATCGGTTCGCAGCGCCTGCTCAACCGCTGGAGCCACGGCATCACACTTGAAAAGCAGTGGCGGCAGTACGAAGGCCAAAGCGGGGCATGGGGACGCATGGCGCTGCTACAATACGTTCCCGGAATGCGAGACTGGGGGAAAGTCGTGTCGTTGCGTTTTGATGGCACACCCCCAACCGGGCAGCCGTCGCCGCGTAGTTCGAGTTGCCTGCGCCCTTATCGATCGGGATCAGGCCGGCTGTCGGGCATGCTCAGCCGCATTACGGCCCTGCGGATGAGCACCAGAATGGCGGCGACGATCGCAAGCTGAACCCAGCCGAATGACGAGACCCACTGCAACATCAGGTGCCAATCGATGCGGTAGGCATAGAATCGGAACATGACGGCGTCGGCCAGCAAGGCGATCGCAACCGATATGACGACGATGTAGCCGAGGCGCAAAAGCATCATCGAGATATAGGAAAGCTTCCCGACGATGTTCTTGAAGTAGACGTTCTGATTCTCAGTCGCGCGCTGGAGATTGAATACGATTTGTGTGATTGAATCGCCGACCTGCTCGAGCTTGAGATAGTCCTGGTCCGTCGGGCCCGAAAGACGCGCCCTCATTATCTTTTGCACGCGCTTACGGGCCTCTCTGCCCGCCACCCTGATGTAGGCCTTGTATTCGGCGCCGAAATTGACGTCCGGGTCGAGCCGCGTGATGATGGAATCGTAAAGGACGGTCGCACGGAAAAACTGGATCGTCTCCAGCGTGACCGGAATATTGAATTTCCTTGCCACCTCGATGAAGCGCAGCCACGCCTGCGCGCTGCTGCGCTCCCACCATTCGGCGTCCTTGCTTTTCATCGCGTAGATCCAGTCGCCGAAGGCCTGCTCCATCTCCTGCGCCACGCCGTGGACGTCGATTGGCGGCAACGGCCCGCTGAGGTTCAGCGAACAATTGACCATCCGTCCGACATCGCCGCGGACCATGTGATACATGATCTCGCGCCAGATCTTCCGGGTCTTGGTGGAGAACCTTCCCACTGCGCCGAAGTCGATGAAGCAAATGATGTTGTTGGGCAGAACAACGAGATTTGCCGGATGCGGATCGGCGTGAAAGAACAGCTCTTCCAGAATCTCGCGTTGCATCGTCTGGGCGAGCTTCCGCGCTAACGATTTGGGTTCGATTCCCTGGGCGCTGACCTGGGCAAGAAACTCTTGGTCATTGGTATCGACCGCAGCCATCAGTTCCCACATCCACACCCCTGAAACGAGTTCGCTGACCAGCACCTCCTCGGTACAGTATTCGAAATGAACTCGGGGAGCGGTGACGTCAGTGTCGTGCTTGCGGGCGTTGCGACGAAACATGTCCGTAAATCGCGCCTCTGCGCGAAAATTCATTTCCGCCATCAATATTCGTCGCACTTCCTCTCGAAATCGGCCGGTCATCCCGGGCCGCACATAGGTGAGAGCCTCGGCGATGTTCAACAACCAGTCCAGCGCCCGCAGATCGGCCGCGATCGTCGGTCCGATGCCGGGCCGCCGGACCTTCACCGCAACCTGGTCTCCGTTCTTCAATTCCGCTTGGAACACGCAGGCGAGAGATCCGGAACCGATCGGCTCCGGATCAAAAGTCGAAAATATTTCGTCGCTGGCCCGATTGAGGCTGCGTTCTATGATCGCAATCGCATCTTCGGTTGGAAAAGCTGGCGCGCGATCGAGCATCTTGCCCAGTTCGGCGCAATATTCGTAAGGCAGAAGATCGGCCCGCATCGAGAGTTGCTGGCCGAGCTTGATGAAAGTGGGACCGCCGGTTTCCAGAAGCTCGCGAAGCCTCACCGCGCGTCGCTGGGGGCTATCTCGTCGCAAGACCATATCGACGGTGTTGCCCAGCAACATCCGGGCAGCGCCGGAAATCCAGAACAACAGTCTTTGAATGGGGCGGACGACGCCCGCTTTAAACCTGACGTGTCGCGCCCTCGGGAGGGCAGCGGAACCGGCAAAAGTATGCACGACCTTTCGGCGCCCCATGGGCCGGATCATGGGGTTTTCGCTCAAGGGACGCGGCGTTCGTTGGCGGCTGGTCGCCCCACTCGGGTTATTCACCGCGTGTCTCCTCGCTCGTCGATGCCGCGGAGCGAGCCGGCTCTCCGAGCAAGCCGCCCTTTCGGGCAAGGAGCGGCGCATCCACGAACCGGGCTGAAGTGAGCGAGACGCGGGGGCGGAGCCGTACGATAAACACGCGGTTTCATGCCCCGACCGAACGCTGTCTCCCGCGGACGTCCGAGCACTACTACGAAATCTTTAATAAGGCCCAAATGTACCGCCCGCCCTGCGACGTCGGGCACTGGGATGGCGGTGCTCCGCCGCGCAGGGCCGCGGCCAGTTAACAAACGATCCTTCTGTGATGGGGGTCACGGCCCCCTGCCCCGCCCTGGCGCACCTTTGTTCCCGAAAGCAGGGGACCTCCGATGCTCAGCAAAATCGTCACCATCATCGTTCTCGCGAGCGCCGTCGCCTCGTACAACCCTTTCGAAATTGAAAAATCGGTCGGATGGCAGGCGTTGAGAAATTCCACGAAGATGGCTTTGACGCTTCGCTGACTAAGAAGCCGCAATGACGCTGCCTACCGGTGTCGCACCGCGTGGAGTGTCTGCCTCATCACTGTTCGACATGCACTTCTTCAAGACGATCAGGCTGCGGCGTCTGAATTTTTCGAACCGCCAAGAGCCATCGAAACACCTTGGATTGCGGTGACCGCCTGCTCGATCGCAGCGTCGTCGATGTGGCGGTGTGTTACAAAGCGAAGCGACCGTGGGTTCCAGGCACCCGCTTTCACGCCATTTGCAGAAAGCGCGGCAAGCCAATCTGCTGCCGGCGTGCCACGATAGCCAACAGTCATCATCACGATATTGGTCTGGACAGCCGCTGCGTCGCAAAGCCGCGGATCGATGGCCTGAATACCCTCCGCAAGCCTCTTTGCCCGACGATGATCGTCGGCGAGCCGGTCGACCATCGTGTCGAGGGCAACGATCCCGGCGGCCGCCATGACGCCTGCCTGACGCATGCCACCGCCGACCATGCGCCGATACGCGCGACAACGCTCGATGAAATCCGCCGATCCGCAGAGCACCGAACCGAACGGCGCACTTAAGCCCTTGCTGACGCAGAATCCGACACTGTCGCCGTATTGCGAAATATCCTTGACGGGGACACCGAGTGCGACCCCCGCATTGAACAGACGCGCGCCGTCGATGTGCACCGGGACACCCTTTTCGGCCGCCAGCGTTCGAAGGTTTTTCATATGGTCGAGTGGCAAGGCCGCGCCGCCCGCGCTGTTGTGGGTGGTCTCTACACAGACAAGTGCCGTCGCGAGCTTGTTGCGGGTCAGCTTCTCGCTCATTTTTTCGCGCAATTCCGCGAGATCGATCGCCCCGCGCTTGGAGGCGATCGTTCGATAGAACAGTCCGGCAAGCGAGGCGATGCCGCCCATCTCGCTGCGCATGAAGTGCGATTCCGCATCGAGCAGCACCTCGCCTCCGCGGCCGGTGTGTGCGAGCAACGCCACGAGGTTCGACATCGTGCCGCTCGTAACGAAGATCGCGTCCTCCTTTCCGGTGCGTTCCGCGGCGAGAAGTTCGAGGCGGCGTACCGTCGGGTCGCCGTCACGCGAGTCATCCCCGAGTTCGGCGCGCAGCATTGCTTCGCGCATCTCGTCCGTTGGCTTGGTAACAGTGTCGCTTCCTAGATCGATCATCGGGCTTCCCCATTCAACGAGAGTTTGTGAGTCGCGATAAGCAAGAGAACATGATCGGTAATGTCGCACGGGCGATGCATATCGTTGCGGCGGCCCAGAAATGCCCGCTTTTGTTGTCGGGCCAGTTGAGTCCCGCGGCAAACAATATCGCTCTTTGCAACTCGTCGTTGCCGGTCATGCTCATTAATTGGTCTCGCATAGCGGGTCTGAAGCGATTCATGATGCAGGCCGCAGGGCTATCTGCAATACTCTCGACTGGAAAATCGGCGACCGGTGATGATGTCTTGAGAGCAGAGGTGAGTGAAGCTATTCCTGCTGCAACAGCGGAAAACTCGGCGCCGCTCCAGGGCCAAGCGCGGGGGCTCGCTCGCTTCCTGAGTATCGACCCCCTGAAATTCGCCCTGCCGCTCGGCGTCCTGATTGCATGGACCGCCGCCTACCTGCTGCAGATCATGCCGCCGGTCCTATTGCCAAGCCCCCTCGCCGTCGTTCGTGCTGTGGCCGAATGGATCAATCCCGCCTGGGGAAGCGGACGGCCAGCTTACTACACCGGAACGTGGTTGAACGATGCTGCCGGCAGCACGTTTCGCGCGATCGTCGGTTTCGTTATTGGCTCGGGGCTCGCGATCCTCGTCGGTGTCGCCGTCGGATGGTCCTCCAAAGCCGAGCGCATCATTGATCCAACAGTCCAGGTGCTGCGTCCGATGCCACGGACGGCGCTGCTGCCATTCGCCATCATCTTCTTCGGCCTTGGCAATCTGCCGGCCCTGTTCCTCGTGATTTACGGCGTGTTCCTGCAGGTCTATCTGCAGGTCGTCACCGGCGTGAAACTCGTGTCGCGCGACTGGAAGCGCGCCGCCGCCATGCTCGGGGCTTCGCCGCGGCAGATCCTCTGGCGCGTGGTCATACCAGGTGCGTTGCCGCACATTTTCGTCGGGCTGCGTCTCGGCATTGCATATGCGTGGACCATGATGATCCTTGCCGAGATGTTCGCAGTCTCCGGCGGCTTTGGATACATCCTCTGGCGCGGATACGAATTCATGCGCATGGATATCGTGCTCGGCGGCATGTTCATGCTGGGAATATTCGGATTCATCAGCGATCGCATCATTGTGATCATCGCGCGAAGGAAGCTCGCTTGGGCGCAGGAACTGTCCGGAAGCCAATTATAGAGGGACGCCACGTCACCAAGGAGTACCGTGGCGCCGATGGCCGGCAGACGCGAGCACTCGATGGTGTCGACGTCGAATTCTACGAAGGCGAGATCACGCTTCTGATCGGTCCGTCAGGGTGTGGCAAGACGACACTGCTGAACATCATCGCGGGTTTCGAACGGGCGACCTCCGGCTCGGTCACCGAGGGCGGCAAACCAATCACGGTGCCCGACCCTCGCCGCGGCGTCATTTTCCAGGATCCGAATCTGTTTCCCTGGCTCACCGTCTGGGAAAACCTGATGTTCGGTCCGGACGTTCGTGGCGAGGACAGCGCGGTCGCGAGCCGCCGCGCTGAAGACCTGCTCGCGATGGTCAACCTGACCAAGTTTCGCGATCATTACCCGCACCAGCTCTCGGGCGGCATGCGTCACCGTATCGCGATCATCCGAACGCTTGCAAATGCTCCCGATATTCTGCTTGCCGATGAGCCTTTCACGGCGCTCGATGAGCACACGCGGCGCAAGATCCAGCACGACTTCTACGACCTGGTCGCGCGGACGAAGAAAACCGTGATCTTTGTGACGCACAACATCGAGGAAGCGATCTATCTGGCGGACCGGATGGTGGTAATGAGCCCGTCGCCTGGCCGGATCAAAACGGTCGTCGACATTGACCTGCCGCGCCCGCGCAACATTCTCGACCTGCGTTTCAACGAATATCGCGCGCTGCTGTTCAATCTCATCACCCCTGACGTGGTGGAGTAAATCATGGCAACTGCCGCAGCCGCATCCGAGCCTGCAATCCGCAAGGTCGACGCCATCACCGCCGAAGTCATCGCGCATCGCCTGCGCGCCGCCAGTGAAGAGATGATGGCGACACTGGTGAAGACCTCCTATTCGCCGAATATCAAGGAGCGGCGTGACTGCTCGACTGGCATATTCGATGCACAAGGAAGGCTTCTCGCGCTCACCGCGATCGCGCCGCTTCACTTGAGTTCCCTGATCGGGACGATCGAAAATGTGATCGCGCGCTTTCCGAAAGAAAAGCTGCGCCCAGGCGAAGCATTTCTGGTCAACGATCCATATAATGGAGGCGGCTCGCACCTGCCCGACATCACCATCACAGGGCCCGTTTTTCATGAAGGGCGTCTGGTCGCCTTCGTGGCGAACATCGCGCACCACTCCGACGTGGGCGGAAAGGTGCCCGGCAGCGAGAGCTCCGATTGCACAAGTATCTTTCAGGAGGGCATCCGCCTTCCGCCGGTCCGTATCCTCAATAACGATCAGGTGTGCGAGGACGTCCTCAACATCATCCTGCTCAACTCGCGCACGCCGCGCGAACGCGAGGGCGACCTGAAGGCTCAGATCGCGACGAACATCGTCGGCTGCCGGCGCGTGCAGGAGATCTTCGAGCGCTTCGGAACGGAAACCACGCTCGCCGGCATAGAGGCTTGGCTCGACTATGGCGAGGCGCGCGCACGTGCGGGGATCCGGGCGCTTCCGGATGGCTCATACGAGAACGAGGACATCATCGATCACGATGGCATCGTCCCGCGGATGATCCCGGCGCGGGTCAAGGTCACAGTCGATGGCGAACGTCTGATCTTCGACTTCACGGGATCCGGCGCGCAGATGGCGGGCTCGCGCAACATGGTGTGGAACGCTGCCCTGGCCGGCGTCTACTACGCGGTGAAAGCGCTAATTGATCCCGATCTGCCGCCAAATGCCGGCTACTTTCGGACCATCGAAGTCATCGCGCCGCCCGGAACGATCTTTAACGCGCAAAGCCCGGCGGCGGTCGGCGATCGTGGTTCGACGGGCAACGTAATCGGCGACGTGATCTTTGGCGCCTTCGCCAAGGCCATCCCGGAACGCGTCATGGCCGGCTGTGGCCCGCTGCACGGCCTGACGTTCAGTGGCGTCGATCCAAGGCGTAACGAGTATTTCGTCAATTACGAAACGTATGCAGGAGCATCGGGCGCGCAGTTCGATCAGGACGGCAAGGACGCGGTGCGCGTCCACGTCTCAGGTGCCGCCAATCTTCCAGTTGAAGCCGCGGAGCACGAATTTCCTCTGACGATCCTGCGTTACGAACTGATACCCGACAGTGGCGGTCCCGGTCGTTTTCGCGGAGGGCTGGGAACGCTGCGTGAGGTCGTCAGCTGGGCGGAAAGCGGTCGGCTGGTCGGGCGCGGACTGCGTCAGGTCGTTGGAGCGCCGGGGCTTGATGGCGGGGGAAAGGGTCGAACCGGACGATTTCTCATGGACGGCGCGACAAAAGATGAAGTGCAATTGGCGGCGAACTTCTCCGATCTGCCGATCGAGCCCGGTCACACAATTCGTATCGAAACGCCCGCAGGTGCAGGATTTGGCACCCCCCTCACGCGCGAGCCCGCGCGCGTGCTCGCGGATGTGGTTTCCGGAAAGGTCTCTGCGGCGGCTGCGCGCGAGGCTTACGGTGTCAGCATTGTGAAGCGCGGACGGTCCCTCGCAGTCGATGAAAAGGAGACAGCCGCACTGCGCGGCACGTCGTATGCAAAACAATAACAACAGTTACGCGCTCGGCATCGACGTCGGCGGAACGTTCACCGATCTGGTGATGATCCGCCTCGCGGACGGGAAATCCTTCCTGCACAAGACGCCGTCGACTCCCGCCGATCCGTCCATCGCGATGGAGCGCGGGATCACCGAAATCCTAGCGTCGGCTTCTGCGAAACCGGCTGAAGTCAACTACTTCGGCCACGGCACGACTGTTGCGACCAATGCGCTGATCG
Source organism: uncultured Alphaproteobacteria bacterium (assembly GCA_963757565.1). Taxonomy (GTDB): domain Bacteria; phylum Pseudomonadota; class Alphaproteobacteria; order Rhizobiales; family Xanthobacteraceae; genus PALSA-894. Next base: position 662,262 of record CAVWSB010000011.1, on the reverse strand, counting down.
AAGGCAAGACCTCCAAGACCGCATTGGTCACCACGCAGGGGTTTCGAGATATCCTGGAAATCCGAAGGCAACGCCAGCCACACAACTACAATATCCGAATTCCCAAACCCGTCTCGCCGGTGCCGCGCCATCTGCGGCTCGAGATAAACGAGCGTACCTTCCTGATGGGGCGCGACAATATCGCGCCGTCTCGCCCGGCGCTTGATCCGCACATCGCCGCGCTCAAAGACGCAGAGGTCGACTCCGTCGCGGTCGTGTTCGTGCACAGCTACCAAAATCCGGCGCACGAGCGCGACGTCGTCGCGTGGCTGCGCGAGGCTCTGCCCGGAAAGTTCATTTGCGCGTCACATGAGGTACTGGCCGAATTCCGCGAGTACGAGCGCACCAGCACGACCGTGCTGAACGCCGCGCTGGGTCCGGTCATGAGCCGCTACCTCGATCAACTCGAGACGCGTGTTAAGAATCTCGGCCTTGGCGCGAGGCCGAACATCCAGCAGTCGAACGGTGGGTTCGCCTCGCCGCGCGAGGCCGGATACCGGCCGATCTGCACGCTCGCCTCGGGACCCGCCGCGGGCGTGATCGGTGCGGTCGATCTCAGCCGTCGCGCCGGCTACGGCGATCTCATCACTTTTGACGTGGGCGGCACGTCGACAGACGTGTGCCTGATCGAAAACTCGGTGCCACTGATTGCACGGGAGCGCGAGGTCGCGGGTTACCCGGTGCGCTTCCCCATGATCGACGTCCACTCGGTCGGTGCTGGGGGCGGCAGCATCGCGTGGATGGACGATGGCGGCTTTCTGCAGGTCGGGCCGCGCAGCGCCGGGGCCGATCCCGGTCCCGCTTGCTACGCACGCGGCGGACAGGAACCGACAGTCACCGACGCCAATGTGCTGCTCGGCCGCCTCAATCCTGAAGCTCTGCTCAACGGACGCATGCCGATCCGCGCCGATCTGGCACGCGCCGCGATCGAGACGAAGATCGCGCGCCCTCTTGGCCTTTCGGTCGAGGAGGCCGCCGAAGGTATTCTGACGATCCTGAACGAAACCATGGTCCGCGCCATTCGCGTCACCACGGTCGAACAGGGATACGATCCGCGCAAGTTCGCGCTGCTGGCGTTCGGCGGAGCGGGGCCGCTGCTTGCGACACCGCTCGCGCGCGAGCTTGGATTGAGCACGATTATCGTGCCACCCGGTCCGGGGCTGCTTTGCGCACTCGGGCTGCTGGTTGCTGACGCGCGGCGCGACTTCAGCCGGACTCGTATCGTTCCGCTCAAAAACGACGCCGCCGACGCGATTGACAAGGCAGCGCGCGAACTTTCCGCGCAGGCGGAGTTCTGGTTTGCCGAGGAAAACGCTAAACCGGCCGCCGCGCATTCTCGATTGGGCAGCCGATCTGCGCTACCTCGGCCAGAAGTCATGAGATCACGCTTCCGCTGGCGTCGGGCCCTGGCGCTACGAACGTGATTGCCGAACTGGCGGATGCGTTCGGGAAAGAGCACACGCGGCTGTACGGCTATGCAGCCGATGCTCCGATCGAACTGGTGACAATGCGGTTGACCGCGCGGGTCTCCGTCTCGCGACCGCCGCTTGACCTCGCGGCCAGCGACGCGCGCGACATGGCAGCGGCGATGCGCGGCGCGCGCCTGGTTCATTTCCCCGGCGTTGGGTTCGTCAGATGCCCGATCTATGATCGCGCCTCGATACCCGAGGGTGTGCCGACGGCCGGACCTGCCGTGATCGAACAGATGGATACGACGACGATCGTGTTTCCGGGGCAGAAATTCGAACGTGACCGGACCGGCAACCTGATCCTTCAATCCGTGTGAACACCGAAGGGAGCGTGTCATGAGCATGAGCGAGCTGTTGCGCCGCGACGTGATCCGGCTGATCGGGCTCGGGGGTGCAGGCCTGATGATTGCGCCCGGGCCCGCACTGAGCCAAGCCAAAATTCCGTTCCGGATGGACGAGACCAACGCCATCCACTTCATGGCGGGACATTTCATTCCGCGCTTCCTCACCAAGCCGATCGACTGGGAGTTCAAGCAGTTCGCGACTTCGGGACAGGGGCGGGTTTCAGCCTTCGTGCGCGGCGCGGTCGACGGCATCATGACGAGTTGGACGTATCTGGTGCAGATCGCGTTCAATGACCTGCCCGGAACTTGCCTCGCCGGAATGGCCGGCGGCGGCAGCCGGCTGCTGGTGCCGGCCGGCTCGACCATCAAGTCTTTCGATGACCTGAAGGGCAAGCGCGTCGGCGTCGTCGAATTCAGCTTTCAGGACATCCAGTTCATCTACGCCTGCAAGCGCCAGGGTATCGACGCATTCAAGGATCTCACCCGCGTGAACCTGAGTTCGCCGGCGGGCGTCGTCGCCGGTATGACCTCAGGCCGGGTCGATGCATGCACCATCTTCGAACCCTATGGCTCGATCCTGATGATCGAACACGGCGCGAAGATGATCTCGAATCTTGGCGACGACTCGTTCGGGATCTCGAATGGCGGCCTCTACGTGCACAACGAATTCATCAAGAAGTATCCGGATCTGACGCAGGACATCGTCGATGCAACCGTGAAGGCGACTGAGTTCGTCATCAAGGACAAGAATGCCTGGATCGAGCGCGCGCGCCAGTTCACGGGTCAGACCGAGGCCGTCGCCACGCTCGCGGTCGAGAACTGTACGCCTTCGGTCGACATCCCGATCGATACGATCCGCAAGATCTCGACAGCGATGTATGACGCCGGCATCCACAATCGCGATGTTGCCGACATCATCCTCAAGTTCATCGATTACAGCTTCCTGGAAAAATCGACGGGCAAGACCAAAGAGCAGCTTGGCTTCAAAGCTTGAGTGGCCACAGCCGTAGCCCGTTTCCGCTGGAGCATCCGATGACCTCACCCTCTCTTCGCGCGCAGTTTCCCGGCGCGACCAATGCGATCTACTTCGACACTGCATCGCGCGGACTGGCGCCGGCTTCGGCCAAAATCGCGGTCGATGCGCAAATCGATCACCACATGCTGGGAACCGTTGAGAAGCAGAGCATGTTCGATCTGGTCGAGCGTGTCCGCAATCGCTATGCGTCGCTGCTTCGCGCGCAGCCCGATGAAATCGCGTTCACCAAAAATGTCTCGGAAGGCCTCAATATGGTGGCATGCGCCCTTTCGTGGCGCGCTGGCGATAACGTGGTGCTGTGCCCGGAGTTGGAGCATCCAAGCAACGTCTATCCCTGGCTTCACCTGAAGAACCGCCTCGGCATCGAAATCAGAGCGGTCTCGTCGCGAAACGGGCACATGCCGGTCGACGACATGATCGCGGGCAATCAATTCCCGTACCCGCGTCGTGACCTGTTCTTATGTGACGTTCGCGCCCGGACTGCGCACGGACATCGAACGTCTCGCCGACGTCTGCGCGAAGCGCGACGTGATGCTGCTGGTCGACGGCGCACAGGGGATCGGCATCCTCGACATCGACATAAGCAAGGTCCCGATCGCGGCCATGTCGGTTTCGACGCAGAAGGGGCTGATGGCGCTCTACGGGATGGGCTTCCTGTACGTGCGCAAGGAATGGGCCGAGCGTCTCGATCCGCCGTTCCTTTCGCGCTTCAGTGTCGATCTCGGCGCGGCTCACGAAGCGACTGGCGGTGGCGACAACTACGCGCTGATGCCCGGCGCGCGCCGCTTCGAAGTCGGCAATTACAATTATATGGGTGCTGCGGCCGTTGAGGCGGGACTGGAGATCGTCAACCAGGTGACAACTCCGGTCATTGAACAACACGTTCTGACCCTCAGCGAGCGCATGATACGCGGCTTGCAGGAGATCGGCCTGCCCGTATTTGCACCGGAACCGGGACCCCATCGCGGACACATCGTGGCGATCGGCAACACGATCGGCGCGAGCCACGATTCAACCGACGATCCCTTGATGCACTCCCTCTACAAGGCCTTGTCCGAGAACGGCATCCGCTTGACCATAAGGCGCGGCATTTTGCGAGTATCAATGCACCTTTACAATAACGAGGATGATGTCGACGGCTTCCTCGATGTCGTGCGTATGTGGCGAGCTAATCAGGACGCGTAGGCATCGGCGCGAACCGATTCAAGGTTGGCAAACGAGACTGCATGCCTTAGCGCTGAGGTATGCCCGGCGACCTCGACACGCAGCCCGTTGAAGACCTTGCCGGTGCAGAACTTCGCTCGGACAACGCAACAGCGACGAGGTCCACGTCGCCGTTCCTCCCGCTTCGCCAACCGATCTTCCGCGCAATCTGGCTGGCAACACTTGTTTCGAACTTCGGCGGCCTGATCCAGGGCGTCGCCGCATCTTGGCTGATGACGACAATTGCGACCTCTCCCGACATGGTCGCCTTGGTCCAGGCCTCCACGACTCTGCCCGTCATGCTGTTCTCTCTGACGGCAGGGGCAATTTCCGACAACTACGACCGCCGATCGATCATGTTGATCGCCCAAGGCTTTATGTTCGCGACTTCGACTGCTCTCGCCGTAATGGCGTGGTCCGGCCTGATCGGACCCTGGCTGCTCCTGACCTTCACGTTCCTGATTGGATGCGGAATCGCGCTGAACAATCCGGCTTGGCAGTCATCCGTCGGCGACATGGTGCCGCGACACGACATTGCGGCCGCGACGATGCTCAACAGCGCAGGATTCAACGTCGCAAGAAGCGTCGGGCCAGCACTGGGCGGACTGATCGTGGCGTCGGCGGGCGTTGCCACCGCATTCGTGATCAACGCGCTAAGTTATGTCGGGCTAGTTGCAGTGCTCCTGCGATGGCATCCCGAGCGCCCGAACCGCCTGCTCCCGCGCGAAACGATGGGAATTGCGATGAGCGCTGGGCTGCGCTACGTTGCGATGTCACCCAATATTCTGAGCGTCATACTGCGCGGCTTCGCTTTTGGGTTCGGCGGTATTGTCGTCCTCGCCCTGTTGCCTCTGATCGCGCGCGATCTCGTTAAAGGCGGGCCACTGACGTTCGGAATTCTCCTTGGCGCCTTCGGCGTCGGTGCGGTTGCCGGGGCCTTCTTGAGCGGGCGGCTGCGCGCAATGCTGGCAACTGAGACTCTGGTGCGAGTTGCGTTCATCGTATTCGCTGCGGCTGTCGCGGTTGCCGCCGTAAGCACCTGGATCTGGCTCATCATGCTGGCGCTTCTTGCCGCGGGCGCTTGCTGGGTGCTGACCCTGTCAACGTTCAACGCGACTGTGCAGTTGTCTGCACCGCGCTGGGTCGTCGGACGCGCGTTGGCGCTCTATCAGATGGCGACCTTCGGCGGGATGGCGTGCGGCAGCTGGCTTTGGGGCTGGCTAACGCTGCATTTCGGCACGGAACAAGCGCTGCTAACCGCAGCAGGAGCTCTCGTTATCGGCGCCGCCCTCGGCATTCGCTCTCCCCTGCCCCCATTGACGACTCTCAACCTTGACCCGCTCAGCCGCTGGAAAGAGCCGCAGATCGCAGTCGATATCGAGCCGCGCAGCGGCCCTATCATCGTGACGATCGAATATCTCATCCGCGACGAAGATGTGTTCGCATTCCTGCGGGCAATGTCCGACCGCCGCCGAATTCGACGACGCGACGGCGCACGCCAGTGGACCCTGCTTCGTGACCTGGTCAATCCGGATTTGTGGATCGAACGATACGAATGCCCCACCTGGGTGGAATACATCCGGCACAATCAGCGCGTGACTCAAGACGATGCCGAAATCGGCGATCGCGTCCGTGCCTTGCACTACGGCACTGATCCGCCGATGGCCCGCCGGCTGATCGAGCGACAGGTGAGCGCTCCTCCAAGGCATCGCCTCGCCAAGTGAGACGACTTAGCTACCCACCTCAGCGGTTAGCGCTTCTTCTTTTTACCGAAGATCGCGTTCCAGTTGTCTTTATAAGCTTGAGTGACCGCTTTCTGGCCCTCGCCTCTGCTGTAATTCTTGGGAGCGTCGGCCTTCGCTTCCGCTGGGGTTTCGGGTTTTGCTTCAGGCTTTGCCTCGGCTTTCGCTTCAACCGCGGGCTTTTCCTTCGCGGTCTCTTTCGGTTTGGTTTTTTTATCGTCCACCATCACCTATCCTATTCTCCTTGCGTTTCGCGCCTCTCATCGACTTGAGCCAGAGCGACTAACTACTTGATTGCGAAGTCTTCCTTTTCAAGTTCGGTGCCCTTTATTTCCTCGCGCATCCAGATCGGCAAGCCGATTCCATTTTCGCGAGGCTCCCGGTCGGCCCTTCAGTTAGGGGCTCATAGTCTGTCTGATTCGGCTTGACATGGCGCCCGAAGGTTGCGCCTACCAATCAACAGCCTTCGTTCGCACCCTTTGACTTATCCGCCACGTTCTTCATAAGGCTGCATGGCCAAAGCAAAAGTCACTTTCAAAGTGAACCGCATTGCCGAGGGGGATTGGCAAATTGTCGCCGAATACCCCGGCGCGGAACCCCGCCACATCAAAGGGCTGACGAGCCAGGCAGACGCGCAGGAATGGTTGAACGGTACGCGCAAAGTTGATTGGTTACGTTCCCAAGGCTACGCAAAATAGCCCGTTGGAGCGCGCGTCGAATTCTTGCGGCTCGTGGTCGCTTTGTCTCTGTATCAGGCTGTCGCGCTGTGTTCCTAACAGAGGAGGCATGGCACGTGACTGCCGACCGCCCGTCCATAAATTTGACCTGTGGCGATACGAGGCCCTGCGCTATCGCGTGACACCGCGCACGAATTTAGGTCGCGTGCAAAGACTTGCCACTGCGCTTCTTGACCAACTTGAAGAAGCCGACATCGATAGCGCCTGCGCGAAATCCGGCCTCGCAATAGCAGAGATAGTACTCCCACATGCGCTTGAAAGAGGCGTCAAAGCCGATCCGCTGAATCGCCGGCCATGCGGCGAGAAAGCGCTCCCGCCACACCGCAAGCGTGTACGAATAGCTTTCGCCGAAGCTCTGGTGCGTCTCAAGCACAAGACCGGCTTTCTCGGCTTCCCGTTGGATAGCGCTCACTGTCGGCAGCATCCCTCCGGGAAAAATATAGTGCTGAATGAAGTCGGGTTCAGCGCGGTAGGAGGGGAAGCGCCGCTCCTCCATCGTGATGGCTTGAATAACAACGACCCCGTCATTTTCCAGGAGATCACGCAGCCTGGAAAAATAGGTCGGCCAATATTGTTCGCCGACCGCTTCGATCATCTCGATCGACACGATCCGATCGAAGGTCCCGGTCACATCGCGGTAATCCTGCAGACGCAGATCGGCGTGCAGCTCCCGGCTGCGTAGTCGCTTTCGCGCATACGCCAACTGCTCGACCGAGAGGGTGACTCCTGTCACGTCACTGCAATCCGCGAGGCGTTCCGCCATCGCGCCCCAGCCACAACCGATTTCGAGAACGCGCTCTCCACCGGAGAGGCCGAGCAGCGCTGTGGCGCGATCAAGCTTTCGTGCCTGCGCGGCTTCCAGCGGCTCGTCTGCACGTGAAAACAGCGCTGACGAATAATTCATCCCGCGGTCGAGCCATTGCGCATAGAACGCATTCCCGAGATCGTAATGCGCCGCAATATTGCGCCTGCTGCCGACGCGCGTATTCCGATGACTCCAGTGCTTCACCTTGCCAAGCAGTCTCGCCACATTGGACAGTCCGGTTGACGCCGAAAGCGCCGCCTCGTTCCGGGCGCCGAACTCCAGCAGCGCAGGAAGGTCCGGCGTGCGCCAGTCTCCGTCGATGTAGGCGCGTGCGAACCCGAGATCGCCGCCAGTGATCAATCGCCATACCGCGCGCCAGCGGCGAATCGTCAGCCGTGCGTTTGGACCGGGGTGCGGCGCCTCCCGATGGAGCCGCCGCCCGTTTGGAAGCGCGATGCTGATGCTTCCGAACATAATCCGTCGCAGCCTGCGCTCGATCTGCGCAGCAAGGAAGGAAGGCGGGCCAGCGGCGGCGCTGTGGTCCTGCTGGATCGGAACAACGGACTGCATGTCAGACATGACCTGATCCGCTGAGGCGATGCATGCTCTTACGTCCCTCGCGTACAATGGAGACCGGGTGCGGTGCAGGCGGACGCGGTTGGAGCTTCACGCCCTTGAGCCAAAGCTTAAGCGCGTCCCAATGAATACCGGCGACCACCTTCAGGGTCAGGAGCGGGTGCGTGAAGAAGACGCGCGCGAGCGCAGCGTCGGTGAGGGCCCGGCGCGTTCCAGCGAGCGAAGCGACGATCACCGTCCCTTTTGCATTCGATCCCCTGATCGCAAGTGAGATATTTTCACTCGGTGCGGTCAAGCGGAAATCATAAGCGAGGTCCATTCCGATGAACGGCGAAACATAGAGCGCCTTGTCGCAATGCTGAGACAGCGTGACGGTCTGTTCGCGACCGACCGGAATGACGTAAGTGTGCCGCTGGCCGAATGTGTTGTGCACTTGATAAAGCAGCGCCGCGAGGCCACCGGTTCGATCGTAACAATAGTAGACGCTGATGGGATTGAACACGAAACCGAGGATGCGCGGCATGCACAGCAGTCGGATCGCGCCGTGTTGGAGGTCGAGGCCGGCGGCGGTGAGATGCTTTTCCATCTGCACGCGCAACGGCGTGTCCGAACCGTCGCCATGATCGGCATTGCGGAAGCTAAACAGATTGAAGTGCTTCAGAGAAAATAGCCGTAGCCGTTCCGAGAGTTGCTCTATTTCGTCCAGATCGAACAAAATCCAGAAGACGCGGTAACGCAGCTTGTGCGCACGCTGCGCCATGCGCCGATGGAGCACGCCGCCGACATACAGCGCCGAGTTCATGACAACGCCTCCGCGCGGGAGGACGCCTGTCTTGCGTCCAGGAAAATCCGCCCGGACTCGTCGGCAACCATCCAGGGCCGCCGCACGCCACCGATTGCTTCGGCGACCGCGAGACCGGACTGAAGGCCGTCCTCATGGAAGCCCGCGCCAAAGTAGGAACCGCAGAACCATGTGCGGGGTCCCTGCATCGACCATAGCCGACGTTGTGCGGTAATCGCCGCGGAATCGATCAGCGGATGCTCGTAGATCTCGGAATGGAATAATGTACCTGCTTGCGGGGGGCGGTTCGGATTGAGAGTGAGGAAGAGTTGTTCCGAGGTCTGCAAGTTCTGCAGCCGGTTCATCCAGTACGAAACGGTTACCGCGCTTCCCGCCGCATTGCGACGACCGAGATAATTCCAGCTTGACCACACGGAACGCTGCTTCGGCATCAAGCCAGCGTCGCTGTGCAGAACTGCGAGATTGCGGCTGTAACCAAATTGAGCAAGCAACGCGCGCTCCTGCGCGCTCGGATCCGCCAGCATCGCCAGTGCCTGATCCGCGTGGGTGGCCATCACCACATGATCGTATCGTGCGACGCGGCCATCACGTTCGCGGACCTCGATCGCACCGCCCAGCCGGGCAATCGACCCAACGGCTGCGTTGAGCCGGATCCGATCGCGGTACGGCTTAGTCAGCCGGGCGACGTAGGACCGGCTGCCGCCACTGACGGTTCTCCAAACCGGCCGGTTCGTTAACTTAAGCAGTCCGTGATTCTCCTGAAATCGCACGAATGATGCAGCCGGATAGTTCAGCATCGCATGCGGAGGCGCCGACCAGATTGCGGCGGCCATTGGCAGCAGGTGATCGTCACGAAACGCCTCGCTGTAGTTTTCAGCTTTCAGATACGCACCGAGCGTCATCCGGGTTTCATCCAGGCGGCCAAGGTCACCGGGCGCCTTGCGGTAAAAACGGCGCAGGTCGCGCAACATCGACCAGAAGCGGGGGGAGACGAGGTTTCGCTTTTGCGTGAATAAGCCCGAAAGGCCGCCACCGGAGTATTCAAGCGCGCCGTCGTCGAGCGAAATCGCAAGCGACATGTTCGAAGTCTTCCGTCGGCACATCGAGGTGCCTGAAAAGCGCCGTCAGGTTCGGATAGGTCTGCTCGTTGTAGACAATGAAGCCGGTATCGACCGCCATAGGACCATGCGGTGTGAGTGCGTCTACCGTGTTGCTATGGCCTCCAAGGCGATCGGCCCGCTCGTAGACCGTCACGTGGTGCCGGCTGGAGAGCAGCCACGCGGCCGCCATCCCGGAAATGCCGGTTCCGACAACCGCGATGTTGAGCCGGCCGGACGATCCCGTTTGCATGACGCTCCGATATACGCGCCGCGACGGCGGCTGGTACCCGGAGCTGATTACGAGCAGGATGGCCTTCTAGATCACTCAATGATCCAGACCGGCGGCGCGGTCGTATATTGATGCATGCAGGTGGCCGCCGAGCGATTTGGCGTTGAAATCGGGATGTTGCCGTCAAGGCATCACCCGCGTGCCGCGATAGTGTGTGGATTACGGATGCCTGCGGGAGATGATTTTGCGGAACTGATCGAAGCCGTTGCGGTCCGTCGCGATCGCGAGGCGTTTGCCGCGCTGTTCGATCACTACGCGCCGCGCATCAAAGGCTTCCTGATACGCCGTAACACCGAACCGGCTGCCGCTGAGGAACTCGCGCAGGAGGCCCTCCTTACGGTGTGGCGCAAGGCGACCCAGTTCGATCGCTCACGCGCCAGTGCGTCCGCCTGGATGTTCGCGATCGCGCGTAACTTGCGCATCGACAGCGCACGCCGCGATCAACGCGCCGCGCTGATCGAACTCGGTCCGAGCGAGGGGCCCGACAATCCTCCGGAACCCGACGCAGGCCTTCTGGCCGGCGAGCGCGAGGGGCGGGTCCGTGCGGCGCTTGCCCAATTGCCGGATGAGCAAACGCGCGTCGTTGAGCTTTCATTTTTCGAGGGCAAGCCTCATGCGGACATCGCCGATGAGCTGAAACTTCCGCTCGGAACAGTCAAATCCAGGATTCGTATCGCGATGAAGCGCTTGCGCGAACTGCTGGTAGAGCAATGATCCATCATCATCCGGCCGAGTCTACGCTGACCGACTTCGCAGCAGCAACGCTCGACGAAGGGCGCAGCCTTGTCGTCGCACAGCATATCGCGATGTGCCCTGCTTGCCGCCGGTTCATGTCGGCGCTCGGACAGGTTGGCGGGCAGATGCTTGAAGGCATCCCGCCGGTTGCGATGTCGGAGGGCGCTGGGCAGCGCGTGCTTGATCGTTTGCCGGAACCGGATGGAAGCCCAGCGCTGAGCGTTGGCCGTGGCTTCATGTCGCGCTATCCGCAGGGCCCCTGGCGCTGGATTGGACCCGGCATTCATCGTCGCATGATCGATGTCCCGTCGGAGAGCGGTACACGCGTGTTCCTGCTGAAGGCTGCGCCCGGCATGACAATGCCCGGACACCGGCATGTAGGGACAGAATTGACTCTCGTTCTGACCGGCGCGTTCGTTCACCAGGGCGGACGGTTTGCGGTCGGCGATATCGACGATGCCGACGCCAGCATGGAGCACGACCCGGTCATCGACCCGGGTGAGGATTGCATCTGCCTCGTTGCGATGCAGGGGCATCTGCGGCTCAACAGTCTGCTCGGCCGCCTGATCGAGCCGTTCGTGCGGCTCTGACGCATCGATGACAGTCGCTCAGTTTGCCCTCGGAATCGCCGGTATCGCTGTGAGCCTCTCGCTCTTCATGTCGCTTGCGTGGGCGATCCAGCAGCGCACCGGCAACTCCGGCTGGGTCGATACGATATGGACCATCGCGGTGGGGTCGGTCGGTTTCGTATCAGCTTTGATCCCGCTATCTGGCGACGGATTACACAATCGGCAGGCTATCGTGGCAACGCTTGCCGTCATTTGGTCGATGCGGCTTGGGCTCCATATCGGGTGGCGCAGCGCGGGGATTAGCGACGACCCGCGCTATGCCAAGATGAGTGAAGATTGGGGTGATGATGCACCGCGGCGAATGTTCATCTTCCTGCAACAGCAGGCGGGCGTGACAATCGCGCTCGTCGGGTCGATGTTTGTCGCAGCTCACAATCCGGCGCCGTTGGGTGGGCTGGATTGTGCCGCTATCGCGATCCTGCTGGTCGCGGTTTTGGGCGAAGGGCTGGCGGACTGGCAGCTTACCCGCTTCAAATCCGATCCCGCCAACAGGGGTTGCGTCAATGATCGCGGCCTGTGGAACTGGTCGCGGCATCCAAACTATTTCTTCGAAACGCTCGGCTGGCTCGCATATCCGTTGCTGGCGATCGATGCGTCTTATCCATCAGGGTGGTTCGCGTTCGCTGGTCCTGCCTGCATGTACTGGCTGCTGGTTTACGTGTCCGGTATTCCACCGCTGGAGGAACACATGTTGCGGACCCGTGGCGACGCGTTTCGCGCCTACCAGCGCCGCACCAACGCGTTCTTTCCGGCGCCGCCGCGTTAGCTACGCGAGCCAGGCATTCACCTTCATGGCGATGATGTATCCCAGTGCCGAAGCCGCGCCGGACGCGAAGCTGCCCCAGCAGACATCGATAATGCTGAGCTGCAAAGTCCAGTTGCGCAACGTGGCCATGTTGGTGAGATCATAGGTCGCGTAAGCGAGTTCCGCCGAAGAGCGCGCCATATATGAGCGCCGGCATCACGTGACCCGCCTTCAGTGCCGGCATCCCGGCAAAGATCACCAACGCGGCTGGATACATCAGGTAAAAGACGATCAAAGGCGCGAGTTTTGGTGTTGCAAGCAGGATATCGCCCAACGTCGGCTTGTACAGGATGCTGGCAGTCGAGGTGAGCCAAACGGCATCGAGACAACAAAACACCAGCAGGATCGAGATATAAATGATCGCATATGGCATCGTTGTCATCCCTTGAAGGAGCCTCGGTTCGTGTACGACGAGCCAAGTCTTTTGGATCGTTGAAGGACGCAATTTATCGTGGGATGCCGACTCCTTCCTTTCGGGATGTCCGAGCAGTTGAACTCGGTGGAATGTCGAGGTGGGCTCGGAACTTTTCGGCCTCGGGTTTCGGGTCTACTTCTGGCCCGATCCGACCAATTAAGTAGGGCGGAGCATCCGCCGCCCCGCGAATTCAGACGTCGACGACCTCGATCCCAACGTACCGGGCGGTGCTTTCGGTTCTGATGCGTCCAGCAGAAGCTGCACGGCCCGCAGGTTTCCTGCAGAGCAACGCGCTGGTTCAGCGGAGCGAACCGAGTTCGGCAAGGGGGCGGTCGACGATGCAATCGCCGGATGTCCCAATTACTCTGATGCTTACTGTGGCTTCTTCCCAACCATGGATGGCCGTAAGCTGCGCGCGAACCATACGCGCCTGAACTAGCGCGAGCTGGCTCCATGCGTTCCGATACGCAATTTTACAGGTTCGGACTGCACCACTGTCGTTATGCGGCCCGCCGCTGCGCATTCGCAAACCATACAGCCGACAACGCATTGATTAGATGATCGATGTCGGCGTCGGAATGTACCGGTAGCGGCGTGATACGTAATCGCTCCGTTCCGCGCGGCACTGTTGGGTAATTGATCGGTTGTACGTAGATTCCATGCTCTTCAAGTAGTTGATCGCTCAATTGCTTGCATCGCACTGGATCGCCAACCATGACCGGGACGATGTGACTGGGATTGGGGAGATGGGGAATGCCAATCGCATCAAGCCTCTGTCGCACTCTGGCGACGCGATCCTGTTGCTGCGTGCGCTCGATTGAGCTTTCTTTTAGGTACCGGATGCTGGCGGCCGCGCCGGCCGCAATGGCAGGCGGGAGCGACGTCGTAAAAATGAAGCCGGATGCGTAACTGCGGACGAAGTCGCACATCGCCAATGAGCCGGCGATGTAGCCGCCAACAACGCCGAACGCCTTGCCGAGCGTGCCCTCGATTACGGTAATCCGACTACTGACGCCCTCCCGCTCCGCGACACCTCCGCCACGCGGGCCGTAGAGGCCGACCGCGTGCACTTCGTCCTCCAAATGAAAAGCGCCCCCGCATCGGGAGGCGCTCTGGACCATCGGTGATCCTATCGCGACAGTTTGATAACTTCCTTCGCAGCCATCCGCTGTAGGTAGATCGACCGCATGCCCGCCTTGACCGCATCCTCAACCGTCATTCCCGTCTTGAGCAGCTTGAACCAACCGGCGCGCCGACTGCCCGCCGCGTGAGGATTCGTTTTCGCCAATACGGTGATCTTGCGCGTATCAGCGTTCGCGGTCTTGGCCTCCGATTTCGCCGCTTTGACCGTCGCGGGCTTCGTCACGGTTTTGGTAGTTCGCGCTGCCGCCACCTCAATACGCGCCGCCGCTTGATCGGCGAGCACCGCTTGGCGGACTGTCTCGGGGATCACCTTCGCCTTGGCAGGGGCGGTCGTCGTTGCTGTCGTCATCTCTCTCTCCTAGTTGGCGCGCTCGGTCTTGAGCGGAATTCTGCTGCGCTCATTTCGGCAAGGTCCCAAGGAGTTTTCAGACAAAACGGCGGTCGGCGTTCGCGCGGATAGTGCCGGCCAGCGAAGACGACCGCGCGGCTGCCACGCGCAGTGGGTTGCAGTTGGAAATTCGGGGCCGAGGTGGGCCGCACTAGCCGCAGGCCGTAGAACTGGCCTGCAAGGCTTGCATCGGCGGCTGCGACGAAACCGGCGTAATGCCTGGCTCAATGCCTAGAACGATTTTCAGCTATTGATGCAGTCGACGAGAACGCGGTTAACTCCTTGATAGAGTTTGGTGGGCCCGGGAGACTCGAACCTCCAACCAAGCGGTTATGAGCCGCCGGCTCTGACCATTGAGCTACGGGCCCGGCGCTGCCGCGCGCGCAGGACTTAGATCATTTCCCGCGGGAACGGAAATTGGAGCGGACCACGACCCCGGTCTCCCCGCCCGGCCGCGGTCGAGCCTGACGGGACCTCACACATCCAGCACCGATGCTCCAGACCCACCTCGCCCACCGGCGGCTAGATCGCAGCCTGGGCCCAGACCTTGAGTTCCGCGTGCCGCGCATGCCTGCCCCGGCGCGGATTGCGGCGGTTCGCCATTCCGGTAGCGGCGGCGAAGGCCTATGTACTCGCCGGGGGCGGAATGGCTGCGGAAAAACCGCAGCGGAACGTAACGAACATGGTTCAGCACGGCCGCCTGCATCACGACATCGAAATCGCCGAGCGGGCAACGGTTGCGCTTCTGGTCGGCGTATTGCTCGCAGCCTTCGTCGCGCTCGCGGCCGGCACCACGGTGTATGATATCGGAAAGTGGCTCGCGCTCTGGTGAGCGCACGCGGCGCGCGTGCGCGCCGAGGGATTCCCTCCCGCGGGCCGACTCTGATAAATCCCTATTGATTTCGCATCGGGCTACCGTCTTTTCGGCGGCCCGGAGTCGGCCGGCGCGTCGAAGGTCCGGCAGTGCCACAAAGGCAATGCCATGTTGCCCGGCATTCGGGCCGTCATCGCGGTGATTGGCGCAGCCGTCGGGCTGCTGATGATCGCCTTCGTTCTGGCCGCGGCGTTTCGCGTCGCGCAGGAGAGTCGTGCCGCCTCGCTGCAGGCCGATCTCGCCCAGCGCGGCCGTGCCGAGCCGCCGGTGCACCGCCCGATCGCCATCATCGAGACGCCGGCGCCGACCGTGTTGGCAGCGGCGCCCGCAACCCCGGAGCGCGCGCCGGATCCGGTCGAGGCCGCACCCGCGCCCGAAACGCCGATCGTCGAGGTGTTTGCGGCGGCCGAGGAGTCGGTACCGCCCGTGCTGGACGTTCTACCGCCCGCGACCGCGGATACCCTGCCGCCGGTGCTGGCTTATGCGCCGCCGCAACCCGAGACGCCCGCGCCTGTCCCGACTCCCCGCCCCGATGGCATTGGCGGCCCTTCGCCGGAGGAGGTCGCCGCGGCGCACGCCGAACACGAGGCAAGCCGCGGAAAGCTGCACAGGCTGAAATCTGCCAAGGTGAGATCCGCGCGCAGGGCCCACGTGCGGGCACGCCGCGTCAGGCTTGCCGCGCGCGCGCGAGAGCAGACCAGCACGGCCACGCCCAAGTCATACGGTCTGTTCGGAGTCGCGCCGGAAAACCGGCAGTAATCAGCGCCGTCCGGCAACCTGCCGCGCCATGCCGTGCGGGAGCGCCTCGGTGAACTGCACGCCGACTTCATGTCCGAGCCGCCATGCGACGCGGCACTCGCGGCGCTCCTTCATGCCGGGCAGCGTCAGCAGGAACGTGTCGGGCACATCCACGCGCTCGATATGCAGGCGCGCGCCGCCGTCCGAAATGTCCGATATCCAGCAATCACGCGGCACCACCGGCGAACCGCTGTAGATTTTCGCCATCCCGCGCGCGGCATGACGTTCGGTGTGCCGTCGGTCGGCGGGTTCCGCCCTCGGTTTGAATTTCAACATGAATGGAGAACTGACGCCCTTCGTTTTCGTTGCCTGCGTTCGCACGGTCTAGCAGCGGCCGATTGAGACATGGCTAGTCGGGAACCGACAATTTTCCGCGACTTCGACGTATGCGTTTAGCGATGCATTAGCGGCTCACATCCGCAGCAGCCGCTTCGCGTTTCCGCTCGCGATCTTGGCCTTGTCCTCGTCACACAATGGGACGTTGGCGAGCCAGGCCGGCCCCGGCGCGTTCGCCTCGAACGGATAGTCCACCGCGAAGAGAATGCGGTCGATGCCCATTTCCTGCACGCACAGCAACAGCGCAGGATCGGAGAAGAAGCCGCTCGTGGTGATGGAAAAATGCGCGGAGAAGATATCGCGGAATTGCACCGGCTTCTGCCCCGGACGCGCCAGTCCGTTGTTGATGCGCCAGAGCAGAAACGGCAGGCCCTCACCGAGATGGCCGAGAATGAATTTCAGCTTCGGATATTTGTCGAACACACCCGAGAGAACGAGCCGCACGCCGAGCGTCGCGGTCTCGACGGTGAAGCCCCAGGCGGCGCGCAGCAGCACCGGAAAATCCTTGGCATACTCCTTGTAATACGCATCGATCACCGCCTCGTGCGGCATGCCGGGGTGCAGATAAACTCGGCACGTCGAGTGCTTCGGCACGCGCGAAGATCGGCCAGTAACGCTGATCGTCGATGAAATGGCCGTGCGCGAGGCCGTGGATCATCGCGCCCTTGAAGCCGAGTTTCTCCACACAGCGCGCAAGCTCGTCAGCGGCCGCCGCCGGATCGGCGGTCGGCAGCGCGGCGAACGCCGCGTAGCGGGTCGGTTGCGTCTTGACGATGGCGGCGAGCCGGTCGTTGACGCGGCGCGCAAGTTCGACC
Source organism: uncultured Alphaproteobacteria bacterium (assembly GCA_963757565.1). Taxonomy (GTDB): domain Bacteria; phylum Pseudomonadota; class Alphaproteobacteria; order Rhizobiales; family Xanthobacteraceae; genus PALSA-894. Next base: position 645,182 of record CAVWSB010000011.1, on the reverse strand, counting down.
GCCCCGTCGGTGACCTTCTGCAGCGAGGGCGCCGAGTGCGAAAGCACCTGGATGTCGATGCCGGCCGCATCCATGTCTTTGAGCCGCGCCTCCCCGGTGTCGGCCAGGCCCGCCAGCACATGCGGCGGCGCGGCCGCATCGCGGCCGGTGAACAACGCGATCAGCTCGGGGTCGGAATAATGCTCTTCGATCGCGATGACGGGAACGTTCGGTTTCTTGAGCAAGGCGCGTCTCCCTTTTGTTGGAAAGACTTTTACGGCACCGCCTCGATGCCCGCCAGCAGCCTGGTGACCGCCGCGATCTCGTCGGCATTTATCGTGTGACCCATGCCGGGATAGATGCGCTCGGTCACCGCCGCGCCCATGCGGGTCAGCACATCGCGCGACTCGTTCACGCGCGCGAGCGGAATGTGCCCATCGACATCGGAGCAGCCGAGAAACACCGGCGTTCCGGCGAGCGATCCCGCATAGTCGCGCCGCGTGCCGGGCGGCCCGATCAAGCCGGCGCTCAGGCCCGCGACCGCGCCGTAGCGTTTCGCGTTGCGCGCCACGTATTCGAGCGTCAGGCAACCGCCCTGGCTGAAGCCGACCAGCCCGACGCGCTCCGCCCCGAAGCCGTCCTGCGCCAGCCGCTCCAGCAGCGCCGCGATCGTGCCGAGCGCGCGGGTCAGATGCGGCTCGTTCTGCTCGAGCGGCGCCAGAAACGAGTACGGATACCAGGTGCCGTTCGGCGCCTGCGGCGCCAGGTAGGCGATGTCGCTCTGGCCGAACTCGTCGGCGAGACCGAGGATATCCTCGGCGCTCGCGCCGCGTCCGTGCAGCAGGATCACGGCCGCGCGCGCGGCGGTGAACGGCGCGCCCGCCGCGACCACGCTCACATTGCCGGTCATCATGCCGCCTCGGACAGGGGCGGCAGCCTGTCCTCGATCTCGGCGCGGCGCGGTTCGAGGAACGGCGGCAGCTTGAGCGCGCGGCCAAGGTCGCTCGCCGGCTCGTCGACCGCGAAACCCGGATCGTCGGTCGCGATTTCGAACAGGATGCCGTTCGGCTCGCGGAAATAGATCGAGCGGAAATAGTTGCGATCCTTCTGCTCGGTCGGATGCATGCGATGATTGGCGATCAGCCGCTGCGCCATCGCGGCCTGCTCGGCATCGCTCGGCGGCGCGGAATGCGATGTGATGCACCGAGCCACGCCCTGCCCGCCCGCGCGGAAAATCGCCCGCCTCGCGCAGGTCAACGAAGCCGCCGAGCGGCGCATCGCCGCGATAGCGCGTCAGCGCGCCGTCCTGCGCCACCTCGCGGAAGCCGAGCACATCGGTGAGGATCGCGGCGGTCGGCGCGGCCTTGTTCACCAGCAGCGTCACGCCGTGAAAGCCGCGGATTGCGTGCTCGGCCGGAATGTCGCCGCTCGCCCAGCCCAACTCGGTCTCGGCACCCGCGACGGCGACTAGTGCGAAACGCATTCCGTCCGGATCACGGAAGGTGACGAGCGTCTCGCCGAAACGCTCCTCGCGCGCATGCGGTACGGATCTGTCGATGAAGCGGTGCATCCAGAATCCGAGCGCCGCCTTCGGAATGCGGAACGCGGTCTCCTGTGTTTCGCCGACGCCAAGCTGGCCCGCTGCCGCGTGCTGCCATGGAAAGAAGGTCAGGATCGTGCCGGGCTGGCCCTGCTCGTCGCCATAATAAAGGTGATAGGTGCTGGGATCGTCGAAATTAACGGTCTTCTTCACCAGCCGCAGCCCGAGCACGCCGGTGTAGAACGCGAGATTGCGCTCCGCGCCACCCGCAATCGCCGTGACATGATGGATGCCGGACATGGCCGCCTCCCTGAAAGCCTCACAGGATCGTAATATCGGGCCGGGACAGGCGGACGGCAAACGTTGCAAAGTCCGTTTGCGCCGAAACAAGGCTTACGAGGACCGATGGACGCCGCAAATCCTTCCAGCAAACCGGGCACGCTGCCGCAGGCAACGCGCCGCGACTTCTCCGCCGTCACCTACGAGGAGGCGATGCGGCGCGCGCGCGAGATCGTGCCGGTACTGCGCGAGCGCGCGCAACAGACCGAGGATGCGCGCCAGTTGTTGCGCGAGAACGAACAGTTGCTGCACGAGACCGGGTTGTTTCGCTTCCACCAACCCAAGATCTTTGGCGGGATGGAGCTGGAGTTCGTCGCAATCTTCGACATTCCGGCCGAGATCGCGCGCGGCTGCCCCTCGACCGCGTGGAATGTCGGCAACCTCGCGACGCACCACTGGATGCTCGGCTACTGGGCGCCCGAGACGCAGCACGAGGTGTGGGACGCAAACCCGGACGCGCTGATCGCCTCCTCGATCGCACTCGCGGCGGGGCGCGCCCGCAAGGTCGATGGCGGCTTCGAGATCACGGGCCGCTGGCCGTTCTCGTCGGGCGTCGACAATGCGGACTGGAACATGCTCGCCGTGACGGTCTACGACGGCGACAAGGCGGTCGACTGGCGGCTCTGCATGGTGCCGAGCACCGACTACGAGATCATCGACACCTGGTACGCGATGGGCATGGCCGGTACCGGCAGCAAGGATGTCGCCGTCAAGGCGCTGTTCGTGCCGGAGCGCCGCGCGCTGTCGCTGCCGCTCACGCGCGGCGGCTACGGGCACCCGGGCGGCGCGCTCAATACCGGCGCGTTGTTCGGCATCCCGATCATCGGTGCGGCCGGCATTCCGCTCTCGCCTGCCTCGATCGGCGCTGCGGAAGGCGCCTACGAGCACTTCGTCGCCGCGATGGAAAAGCGCATGGGGACCTATACCGGCGCGAAGGTCGCGGATTTCCAGGCGGTACAGATCAAGCTCGCGAAGGCGCGCGTGCTGATCGACTCGGCGCGCGCGATCTCGCGCAACGCCTGCATCACGCTGCAGGCGATGTCGGCGCGCGGTGAAGTCCCGGATGTCGCCACCAAGCTGCGCTGGCGCGCGCAGTCCGCCTTCGCCGTCAATCAGGCGCGCGAGGCGATCGAGACGCTGTGGTCGTGCTATGGCGCGCAAGGGCTCTACATGCGCGATCCGATCCAGCGCCATTTGCGCGACGTGATCGCGATGAACCAGCACTTCTCGTTCAACTTCGACATCGCGGGCGCGGCCTTCGGCCTGCACGCGCTCGGCGGCAATTACGTCAATCCGGCGATGTGAGGACGCGGTGGCCCTTACGATCAAGCCACTCGACGAGGCCGATGTCGCGGCCGCCGACGACATCTTCTGCAGCGCGTTCAGCACCTTTCTCGGCCTGCCCGATCCGGGAATGTTCAGAAGCGGAGCCTCGGTCATCGCCACGCGCTGGCGCGCCGATCGGCAAGCCGCACTCGGCGCCTACGCGGACGGTTTGCTGATCGGCTCAAGCTTCGCCACCCGCCGCGGCAGCTTCGGATTCGTCGGACCCGTCAGCGTGCGGCCAGACCTGTGGGGCCAAGGCGTGGCGCAGCAGCTGATGCGGCACACCATCTCGCTCCTGGATCAGCCGGCGATCACGCAGATGGCGCTGTTCACGTTTCCGCAAAGTGCAAAGCACATCGCTCTCTATCAAAAATTCGAATTCTGGCCGCAATACCTGACATCGGTGATGTCGAAGCCGACCAGCACGCCCGCAACGCGACAGCACTGGTCCCGCCATTCCGCGCTATCGCCCGCCGAACGGGCGCACTGCCTTGGGCAATGCGCCGAACTGACCGGCAGCGTCTATCCCGGCCTCGATCTCGGTTCTGAAATTCGCGCCATCGCCGACCAGCGCCTCGGCGAAACAATTCTGATTCACGACGCCGCAGGCCTGGCGGGTTTTGCCTGCTGTCATCTCGGCGCGGGTAGCGAGGCCGGCACTGATACGGCATTTGTTAAGTTTGGCGCCGTTCGGCCCGGCACAGACGCGCCAGAACTGTTCGGGCAATTGCTCGACAGTTGCGAGGCACTCGCCTGCGAAACGGGAAGCACGCAACTTGTCGCCGGGATCAGCACGGCTCGTCACCAAGCCTATCGGCAGATGCTCGACCGCGGCTTCCGCACCTTCCTCCAAGGCGTCGCCATGTTCCGGCCTAACGAACCCGCCTTCAACCGCCCTGATTGTTTCGTCATGGACGATTTGCGCTGAGGCTGCCCCCTGCCCGCGCGTACTTCGCCGGCACTGAGCCTCCCATCCCGCATAGGGCACATGCGCGCGGCGCGTCCTTCATTTGATCGAAATCAAAGTCGCCGGCGCCGGCTCTTCCGATAGTGCCCGAACGCGAGCACGCGGGGAGGTGATGCATGCGCCACCACATCGAAGGTACGACGATGTTCGACGGCGACCAGGCTCAGAAGGGCTACGCGCTCAATCGCATGTGCTTCTCGTTCAACAGCGCGGAGAACCGCGATGCCTTCCGCCGCGACGAGGACGCCTATTGCGCCAGATACGGATTGACCGAAACGCAGCGCGCGGCCGTGCAGAGCCGCAACGTGCTGCAGCTGATCGAGGCCGGCGGCAACGTCTATTACCTCGCCAAGCTCGCCGGCATTTTCGGCCTCAACGTACAGGATCTCGGCGCGCAGCAGACCGGCCTCTCGGTCGAAGCATTCAAGCAGAAACTGGTCGCGGCAGGGAGATAGACATGCGCATCATCGGCGGCGTCGGCACCACGCACGTTCCCTCGATCGGCAAGGCAATCGCGGATCGCAAGCAGCTCGATCGCTACTGGAAGCCGTTCTTCGACGGCTTCCATGCGGTGCACGAATGGCTCGCGCGCGAGAAGCCGGATGTCGCGGTGGTGTTCTCGAACGACCACGGGCTCAACTTCTTCCTCGACAAGCTGCCGACCTTCGCGGTCGGCGCTGCCACCGAATATCGCAACGAGGACGAAGGCTGGGGCATCCCGGTCTCGAAATCCGCCAAGGGCGACGCCGCGCTGTCGTGGCATATCATCAACGGGCTGGTCGGCGACGGCTTCGACATCACGATGTGCCAGGAGATGCTGATCGACCACGCGATCACCATTCCGCTGCAACTGATGTGGCCGAATGGCGACTGGCCCGCGATCGTGCCGGTTTCGATCAACACCGTGCAACACCCCCTGCCCTCGATGGCGCGTTGTCTCGAACTCGGCCGCGCGGTGGGCCGTGCATTGGCGAGCTATCCGCAGGATCAGAGAGTGGTGGTGATCGGCACAGGCGGCCTCTCACACCAGCTCGATGGCAAGCGCGCCGGCTTCATCAACAAGGACTTTGACACGCTGTGCATGGACCAGCTCACCGCCGATCCCGAGGCGCTGACGCAGTACTCCATCCCCGAGGTGGTCGAACTCGCGGGCGCGCAGGGCGTCGAATTCCTCAACTGGATGGCGATGCGCGGCGCGCTGACCGGCACGGTGAGCGAGCTGCACCGCAACTATCACATCCCGATTTCCAACACGGCCGCAGCGACCGTGCTGTTCGAGAACCGCCCGCGCGCGGAGCGGCGCAGGGCCGCGTAGCAAGCCGGGACGCGCTCAGTCGACGACCGCCACGCTCCGCGCCCGCGCCCCGGGCTGGATCGTCGGAGCTGCGGAATTGAGCTTCTCCATCGCAAACCCGGCGGCGGCCTTGTAGGCCGCCATGAACTCCGCGCGCTCCTGCGGCGGGATCACGTCGTCGATACAGTCGAACGTGCCGCCGCAGCGCTCGTCCACCATGTTGAGCAGCCCGAACGGCCCGGCGCCCCGATTGCGCAGGATCAGCTGCGAGATCGGACCGCAGAGCTGCGTGTCGAACGCCGTGAGCGCGTCCTGCGTGACCCCATGCGCAACCATCGCGGCGCCGAGAACGCGCGCGTCAACGATCGCCTGACTGCCGCCGTTCGAGCCAGTCGGATACATCGCGTGCGCGGCGTCACCGAGAAGGAGCACCGCGCCGTCCCGCCAGGTTTCGACCGGATCGCGGTCGATCATCGGATTTTCGAACACGGCGTCCGCCTGCCGGATCATGGCGGGCACGTCGAGCCAGTTCCAGGTCCAGCCGTCGAAATGATGCGCGAATTCCGCGATGCCGACCTGGCGGAACCAGCCGCTCTGCTTCCATCCCTCCGCGTTGTTCATCGTGACCTCGGCGATCCAGTTGATGATCGAGAGGCCGCTTTTTGGGTCGGGATGCGAGATCGGATAGAACACGACGCGTTGGCGATGCGTGCCGAGACCCACGAACGACGAGCCCGAGCGGATCGGCTTTCCCCAGGTGGTGCCGCGCCACATGATCGCGCCGCCCCAGTGGATCGGCGGCTGCGCGGGATGCATCTGCGCGCGGATCGCCGAGTGGATGCCGTCCGCACCGATCAACAGCGCGCCCTGCTCTTCTGAAGTCGTGCCGTCCGCGTGCTCGACGCGCGCGCTCACGCTGCCATCCGGATTGTTGCGATAGCCGGTCACGCGCGCGCCGAGGCGGATCGCCTGCGGCCCGATGCGCTCCACCGCCTTGTCGTGCAGCAGCATGTGGAATTTGCCGCGATGCACCGCGTATTGCGGCCAGTTGTAGCCGGCGCCAAGCCCGCGCACCTCGGAATAGATGTCGTTGCCGTTAAGGCCGACCAGCGCCCACTCGCGCGCCGGCAACCCGACGCGGTCGAGGTCGGCTGCGTCGATGCCGAGATCGTAGAGTTCGCGCACCGCATTCGGCTGCATGTTGATGCCGACGCCGAGCGGACGCATCTCGCGCGCCGCTTCGAACACAACGCAAGGCACACCGATCTGGTGCAGCGTCAGGGCTGTCGCCAACCCGCCGATGCCACCACCGGCAATCAATACTGGTTCCGTCATGCGCTGATCGCTGGGCCCACCCCGGTCAGGTTGGCGCGACCATGCGCGAGTCAAACGGCGGGAGCAAGGAGCGGCGCTCCTAGCCGACGCGTGACTGCAAGATAAGCGCCGGCATCGTGTCGGTCGCGTTGGCGATGAAGAACCTGTCGCGCCCTGACCTCTTGGCCTGATAGAGCGCAACGTCCGCCAGCTTCATCGTTTTCTCGAGCGGTTGACCGGGGACGTGCAAAGCACCTCCGATGGAAATCGTGAGCTGCAACGCGTGCCCGGCCACAGCCTTACCGGCCTTCCGCATGCCTTCGCATAGCTGTGCCGCTGCATCGGCCGCATCCTGAGCACGCGCACCGGGAAGAAAGACGCCGAACTCCTCGCCGCCCAGACGCCCGATCAAACCCTCGTAACTCACATGGTCCGCGAGCACGACGGCGAGCTGCTTCAGCGCCTCGTCACCGACATCATGACCATATGTGTCGTTGATCGCTTTGAAGTGGTCCGCGTCTACCATGAGGAAGCAGCCGCCGCTCGCGAGCTGCTGCCGGATCTGGCCGAGCAGATAAGCGCGGCTCAGCACGCCGGTCAGTGCGTCAAATTTGACGTGATTGTCGACCTTATCGATGGTGAGCGTGAGAAGCCTCAGCATGCTGAGCGCGAAGACCGAGATCGGCGGCGCGATCAGCAGCGGAATGGCTGCGCAGATACCGAGGATACCCCAGTAAACCGGCGTCGGCATTGCGGGCGCTCGCGACAGCACGACGGCAAACACGCCCACGGGGGACGCAACTGCGACGGCGGTAATCAGAAACGTTGCGGCGACAACCTGCCGCCCTGTCCGCAGTTGCAGATGCCTGATGATCCAATCCATTGACGACACCCGCTCAACAAGAAGCGCTTCCGCAGCGGTGTGTTCTTGACCAGATGTGCTCAACGACCGGTGAACAGTGGAACTTCCGCAGAGCCACGGTTAATTTTGGCTTATGCGACCGCGCGTTCGACGGGCCGCCCGTGCGGTCACTCCGCCGGATGGCCGTCTTCCGGGCGATGCCCGGCGATCTTGTCGACATAGGCCACCACAACGCCGAACACGACGAAGACGGCGATGATTTCGATCAGCATGTAGGGATATTCGACCACGGCTGCACTCCTTGGTTTGCAGCCGCGATGCTAGTTATGCGCGAAGGCGCAGCCTTGATCTGCGTCAAACCGCGAACGGTCGCCGGATCACACGCCCTCCATGATGCGGATGTCGCGGTCCGCGCCGTTACCGAGCGCATCGAGGGCGGCCTTGTAGCCGGCCGAGTCGTGCGCCGCCTGCGCGGCCGCCACGCTGTCGAACTCGATCACCACACAGCGCTGGTTCAACCCGTTCTCGTAGGTCTTGGCCGGCGTGCCGCGCGCCAGAAACCTGCCGCCCGCCGCCTGGATCGCCGGACCCGCAAGCTTCGCGTAGGCCGCAAGCTTGTCCGGATCGTTCACCGCCCGATAGGTCGCGACCCAATATGCCTTCGCCATGTGCGTCTCTCCCTGATGTGTGACAATGTTCTATCGGGCCTCGCCGATAAAGCCAGCCTGCAACTGCTTCAGCCGCGCGAGCGCGACCGCCGAGAGCGGCCCCATCTCGACCGCAGCAATCGCAGCGTTGAGTTCCGCGATACTGGCAAGGCCGATTTCAGTGGTGGAGAGCTTTTGCGACGCGATGGCAAAGCGCATGGCAAGCTCGGTGAGCGAGCTTGCGTGGCCCTCGCGCACCAGCGGTTCGAGCCGGCGCGCGCGCGCGACGTCCGCCGCGTAGTTCGCGCCGGAGCCGATCGGCTCGACCGAGGCAAGACCGAGCGCATTGCGCGCTTCGCTGCCCGAGAGCGCGCCGCCCGCCAGCACGCGGATGCCGATGGTACCGACACCGTGTCGCTCGGCGAGATCGAGGATGCCGCCATAGTCCTGCGCCGGATAGGTGGCCGGCATCGGCTCGGCCGGGCTCGGATTGAGCACGTTGAACGGCACCTGCGCGGCATCGAATGCGCCCGACGCGATCACGCGATGCAGCGCCTCGGTCTCGCCGATCGCGGTAAAGCCGATGAAGCGCGTCTTGCCCTGCTCGCGCGCGCGGGCGAGCGCCGGCACGACATCGCCGAGCACCTCGTCCACGCTCATGGTCTGGCCGGACGGTGCGCCGATCGCGTTGTGCAGTTGAAACAGATCGACATGATCGCGGCCCAGGCGCTTGAGCGAGGCATCAAGCGAGGCCGCGATATCCGCCGCGACATTGCGCCGCGCGCCGAGCCGCGCCTTGGTGCTGACGATGACGTCCGGCCTAAGCGCGGCGAGCACACGCCCGAGATTTTGCTCCGAAGCGCCGTCGCCATAGGCCGGCGCGGTGTCGAAGTGATTGACCCCGGCCTCGACCGCGCGCGCGACCGCGCGCTCCTGGTCCGCCGGCGCGCCGCGCGTCATCAGCCCGCCGACCGCGCCGCATCCGAAGGTCAGCACCGAGATGCTGAGCCCCGTGCAACCGAATTTTCGTGTCTCCATGGAGCGAGCGTAGCGCGGAACTTCGCCATGCCGCCATGCGTTTCAGAGCAACCCCAGGGAGTCCGCCATGCCGACCGATCCGCTCACGCAAGGGAAAATCCGTGCCGGCCGCGACGATGGCCGCCCCACCGAGGACGACCGGGCCCGCGCGCTGCAGGGCGAGCAGGGAATCCCGGGACGCGCGAAAGCGCCGCAGAAGAGCGACGACAAATTGCAAAACCCCAAGCCGATCGATCCCGGCCACACCGCCTGATCTGGCGGGCCGGGTCCGGTTTAGGACCGACTTCCCTTCAACCCCCAAATCAGGGTATCGCCGAACCACATTACCGCCCAATTTCCCCAGCAATCACGTTGCTGGGACGGACGGGCTTCACAGTCGGGGAGTTAATTCATGCGCTTTTGCCTGCTCGGGCTTGCCTTGATCGCATTCGCACAGCCCGGCGCAGCGCACGAGAAGCATCGCCACCACGCCCGCCATCATCTTCATCATCCGCGCCTCGCGCCCGATCTCGACAACGCCGAACTGCCGCTCGTTACCGAACCCGTGCGCATGCGCCGGCACCACGAGGAGATCGACGGCGAACTGGACGCGATGATCCGCCGCCACGCCGCTGCGAACGGGCTTCCACCCGACCTGGTGCGCCACGTCGTGCGGAAGGAGAGCAATTTCAATCCGCGCGCCAGCAACCGCGGTGCGCTCGGCCTCATGCAGATCACGCACGCCACCGCGCGCAGCCTTGGCTATAGCGGTTCGGCCGAAGGCCTGTACGATCCCGAGACCAACCTGACCTATGCGGTGCGCTATCTGGCAGGCGCCTATCGGACAGCCGGCGGCAGTCAGACGCGCGCGTGGGCGTATTATCGCTCCGGCTATCACCGCCGCGGCGACACCCGCTTCGCCGACGTGCGTCCGGTCGCGCCCGACGCTCCCCTTCCGGTGAAGCAGGTCGTGGTGCAGGAGATCCATGCCCGCCCTCCCATGTCGCGGGAGGTCGCGCCCCGGCACGCCGTGAAGGCCGCCAGGGTGGAAATGCCGACGCCCAAGGCTGTGGTCGTGGCACCGGCACCGAAGATTGTGGTTGAGGCGCCGGCGAAAGCCGTTGTGGTGGAAACGCCCGCGCCGAAGGCAATCGTCGAAGCACCGAAGGCCGTTGTGGTGGAGACTCCGATCAAGAAAGCGGTCGTGGTGCGTGACGTCGCCGCAACTGATCCGGCCGTGAAGGACCAGTCACGGGTCGTGGCCGCGACGCCTGCGAAAGCCGCCGTCGTTGAGACGCCTGCGCCGAAGGCCGTCGTCGAAGCGCCGAAGGCCGTCGTGGTGGAGACCCCGGTCCAGAAGGCGGTCGTGGTGCGTGAAGTCGCAACAGATCCGGCCGTGAAGGACCAGTCACGGGTCGTGGCCGGGACGCCGGCGCGCGCCGTGGAGGCGAGCATCGCGGTCGAGCCAGTCGCAACCGCCGAAACCCCGCGCCCCGCGCCGAGACCGCGGATGGCCGCCCGCACCGTCGAGGAAGCGCCATTGCGCGCCGCAGTCGAGCCGGAGCCGCGCGTTCGGGTGCACCACGTCTATCGCAGTAGGCACGGGCGCCACGGGCACGAACCCGAGGGCGGCGTGCTCGAATCCCTGTTCAAGATTGCGGCGCGCGGCAGCGTCAAGCCGAAGCATCACGCGCCGCTCGCCCGCGCGGACTAATCCCCGAGCCGCATGATCGCCGAGCCCATCACGGCGCTCGCGAACGTCACGATGAAGCCGCCCGCGAGCAGCACGAGCGGGACCCCAGGCGTGTGATCGGAGAAGATCAGCGTGCGCAGCGGGGCGTTGAGCGCCAGCAGCCCGCCAACGGCGAGCAGCGCGACCGCGATCCCGGCCGCGCAATTGATCCCCAGCAAGCGCAACAGCGGCATGGCGGGCGCAATGTGACGCGGCGCGGGCATCGGTGCAATCCGATTGATCGCCAGATCAATGCGCGGCGCACCGGTTGGTTCGAGGCGTCGCGAGTGGCACATCGAAGTTACCCAAGCCGGGCGCGCGTCTTGCCCGGGCGCTCAAGACACAACCGCACATCGCGCGCCCCTGGACCGCCTCCATAGGCTTCGGAGCCGCGCGCGCCGCAATCCCTAGCGGCTTGCCAAAGCGCCGATTCGGCGTCGGAATTCGCGCCATGCCGTATCCGCCGCCACGCCGGTTTCGAACCGACAACATCAAACGCGTGCTGGCGCGTCGCACGACCGAAGGGTTGTTGCGGGCGCTCGGCGACTTGCGCGGCAAAGCCGGGCTGTGGCCTGAGAACGATCCGGAGGCCTATGCGGCCTATGTCCAGGCGCTGCTCGCCGACCCGCGCCTGCGGCGCACGCGTGCGGAACGCATTCCGGCGGATCACCGGGACGCAAGCCTGCGACTGGATCGCTGCCCTGCGGCGCTCCTGACTGTTACCTGCGTGAACTGCCCGGCCTCGGCGGTCTATGCCGTGGAGGATTTGCGCAGGACCTTCCCGGCAGACCAGAACATCATGGTGCTGCCAATCGGCCTGTTGCCATGCCGCAGCAAGCGGGATCGCAGAGAAGGCGCATGTCACCTGCGCGCCGAGCCGGGGGGCTACGAAGACGCGTTGCGAACGGTGAAGGGAGCTTTGGGCGCGGGAGGATAGATACTCCGCGCACTCTTTCGCGTATGCATTCGTAGCCCGCATGGAGCGACTTGTCCGCCATGGCGTCGACGAAGGCGGAAGCGGAATGCGAGGCCACGCCCGCGCAATTGCTCCGCCTCATCCACGAAGCCCGCGCATCGCAACTTGTTTGCTGCGGCCGAGCAGGACACAATCCCTTCGAACAAGGTGGAGCGACCATGAACAAGGCTTTCATTGTGGCCGGGCTCTGTCTCGTCCTGTCAGGCATCGCATATGCTCAACAGAAGCCGGTCAAAGAACAGATCGTGGGCGCGTGGACCCTCGTGTCTGTCTCCAGCGAGATGGAGGACGGCAAAAAAGGCGAGCCTTTCGGTCCTTCGCCAAAGGGCGTGATCATCTTTTCAAGCGACGGTCATTTCTCGCTCTTTCAGTCACGCGCGGAGATTCCGAAGATTGCGGCCAATGACCGGGCGAAAGCCACCGCCGAAGAGGCACAAGACATCGTGGCTTCGAGCATCGCGTATTACGGAACGTATACGGTCGATGAGGCCACCAAGGTGATGACGGTGAACCTTGCCGCCAGCACGTATGCGAATGTTGCGGCCATTCCCAATCAGAAGAGAACAATCACGCTGCTCACCGCAGACGAACTCAAGTTCGACAATCCGCGAACGCCAAACGGCATGACGCTTCGAACCGCTTGGAAGCGCGCGGCAACGCCGTAGATCGCTCCAGGTCGGCTGCTTCCGGTCGCGTTATGAATAAAATCATACTATGAACAAATTCCTGCCCTCCCTCCGCCGCACGCGCCCACCATCATTCCCACACCTCGCTCGCTGAGGGGCGTCAACCGGTGACGCTGGATTGGCGGAGCGGGCCGGAGGATCGGCCGGAGATCAGGCCGAGGCCCCCGGGGCGAATGCGCAAAGGAGCGCGTTCGTTGTGCGGCGCCTGCGCGCGTGGCCTCGTCAGCCGCGCGCCCGGGCGGCTTCGGGACCCGCCCTGGGGGTACTACGGCCCCTGTGCGAGGAGCTCGCTGACGGCCCGGATGACACCGGGACACGCAAGCGCGGACCGAAGCTGAGGCGAATGCGAGAGCGTTCGCCGAGAGCCGCATGTGGAGCGCCGCGAGGCGTGCATCCTTCGGGATGCGCCACGCCTCGCAAGCGTGGATTGGCTTTGCGCCTCGCGGCGCTCCGCCCCCCTCGCTTTTTTCACCAGACAGGAAACGGGAATGATCCGCGCGCGAGGACGCAGCGGAACAGGAGAACGCATGGGCAAACACAAGACGGACAAGCGCAAGGCGGAGCAGATCGACACCGGCGTGCGGGCTTCCGCGTTCCGCAAGCTCAACAGTTTCATCGGTTACTGGCGCGTGTGCGGCAGCAACGCCTGCAAGCGCACGCGCGGCTGCGCGAGCAGCGATCCGCACGCATGTTTCAGTCGCCTCTGGCCGTTGACGCCGGAGCGCATCCGCTTCGAAATCCGCGGCTACATCACCGGCCTCAACGCAGGCCTCTCGCTCGAAGAGACAATCCGCAAGGTGAACGCCGACAAGGTGCAATGGGCGGATCACATCGCCGCCATCGAAGCCAAGCAGGTCGGAGCGGCGGATGGCGCCCGATCTTCTTCCCTCTCACCGTGAAACGGGGAGAGGACAGCTCACGGTGAATCAACCGTTGCAGTGGAACACGGCCAAATGCGGCTCTTCCTTAACCACGCCCGCATCTGGCGGCCCTTAGGCATTGGAAAATCGCGCATTTCGGAAACTGCAACCCGCCCGATTAACCGGATGGATTCCCATTTTCGCGTTAGCTGCGCCCCATCCGGGTGAGAAAACCGAAGTAACGCGGATCAGGGGGCAAAGGTGGACGACGGCATGACGGATTTACAGACCGCGTTTGGCAGCGTGATTTCGGTCACGGGCAGCCAGTCGCAGGTTCGCTTCGCGGCCGATGCCGCGCAGGCGCGCGCCACGGTCGGCAAGTTTCTCGGCATCCGCGGCGGACGCCCTGATCGTCGTCGGCGTCATCACCAAGATCGCGATGGAAGGCGACTCCGGCACCACGCGGTCGCCGCGGTCGACATGCTGGGCGAGATCAGGCAGGGCGAGCGCGGCACCTTCTTCCAGCGCGGCGTCACCGAATATCCGATGATCGGCGACGCGGTCGAACGTCGATCACCACGGACGAACTGCGGCTGATCTTCGACATGTCGGGCCCCGGCACGCATCGATATCGGCCACCTGCAGCAGGACCCCTCGATCGCACGCCTACATCAATGTCGACGAGATGGTGCGCAAGCATTTCGCCGTGTTCGGCACCACCGGCGTCGGCAAGTCGAGCGGCGTCGCGCTGCTGCTGCGCCAGATCCTCGAGGCGCGGCCGGACCTGCGCGTCTTCCTGATCGATCCGCACAACGAATACGGCTTCTGCTTCGACGATCGCGCGCAGATGCTCTCGCCGAAGAACCTGAAGCTGCCGTTCTGGCTGTTCAACTTCGAGGAAATCGTCGACGTGTTCTTCCGCGGCCGCCCCGGCGTGGAAGAGGAAGTCGAGATCCTCTCCGAGCTGATCCCGATCGCCAAGGTGATGTTCGCAGCCGATGCCGGGCGCGGCGGCGCGCCGCCTCGTGCGCCAGGACGTGAAAACCACGGGCGTCACCGTCGATACGCCGGTGCCCTACCGGCTCGAGGACCTCGATCGCGCCTGATCGACGAGCGCATGGGCAAGCTGGAAAACCGCGCGATGTGGGCGCAGTATCACCGCCTCATCACGCGCATCGAGACCGCGCGCAACGACCCGCGCTACGCCTTCATGTTCGACAACGCCAACGTCGGCGGCGACACGATGGTCGAGATGCTCGCCGCGCTGTTCCGCCTGCCGCCGAACGGCATGCCGATGACCATCATGCAGCTCGCCGGCTTCCCGGCCGAGGTGGTCGACTCGGTGGTGTCGGTGCTGCTGCGCATGGCGTTCGAGTTCGGGCTGTGGAGCGACGGCGCGTTTCCGCTGCTGTGCGTGTGCGAGGAGGCGCATCGCTACGCGCCGGCCGACCGCTCGATCGGCTTCGGCCCGACCCGCAAGGCGGTGTCGCGCATCGCCAAGGAAGGCCGCAAGTACGGCGTGTTCCTCGGGCTGATCACGCAGCGCCCGGCGGAGCTCGACGCCACCATCATCTCGCAATGCTCGACGCTGTTTGCCATGCGCATGGCGAACGACCGCGACCAGGCGATCGTGCGCTCGGCGGTGTCGGACGCGGCGGGCTCGCTGCATCAGCTTCGTGCCCTCGCTCGGCACGCGCGAGGTATTCGCATTCGGCGAGGGCGTGGCGCTGCCGACGCGGCTGCGCTTCAAGGAGCTTGCCGCGCAGCATATCCCGCACAGCCAGGCGATCACGCGCGCCAATATGGATTCGGCGCAAGAGCGTCGATATCGGCTTCCTCGTCTCGGTCGTCGAGCGCTGGCGCGGCGCGACCATGAGCAACCAGACGCGCTCGCGGCCGGGTGGCGCAGACGGCGCCGGTGCGGCCGATCTCGACGCGGTCGCCGGCAGCGAGTTCTCGCGCGTGCGATCGGACGACGTCGCCGGCAGCGCCCCTCGCCCCGCCGCCGGTCCAGCCGGTCGCGGGACCCCGCCCCGGCACCATGACGCCGGACGCATTCTTCTTTCCGATGAAGGAGCCGCGCCCGCAGCCGTTCGCCAAGCTGCGGAAGTGACGGCACTACACCACGACCGTCAGCCGCTTCGCGGCGCGCGTGATGCCGGTGTAGAGCCAGCGCTCGCGGCTGTCGGGAAACGCGAAGGATTCATCGAACAGCACGACGTCGTCCCACTGCGAGCCCTGCGCCTTGTGCACGGTGAGCACGTAGCCGAAATCGAACTCGTCGTATTTCTTGCGCTGCGGCCAGTCGAAGCCGTCGATCTTGCCGGTGAAGCATTCGGAGCGCACCGACACCTTCACGCCCTTGCCGGCAAAGCCCTCGTCGGCGGTGAGCCGCAGTTTCAGGATCTGCTTTCGCGTGGTCGGGCGTTCGGCCACGTTCCACAGGCCGCCGTTGAACAGGCCCTTGCGCCGGTTGTTGCGCAGACACACAAGCTTGTCGCCCGACAGCGGCATCGGATCGTCGAAGCCTTTGCGCTCGCGAAGCCGCATGTTGTAGGCGCGGCGCGTGTTGTTGCGCCCGACCAGGATCTGGTCGGTCTCGAGCGCGCGCTGCGGGTCGAACGTCGTCCTTGCGCACCACACTGGTCTGCCCGTATTCGCCCGGCGCGAGGCGCTCGCCCTCGCGCACCTGCATCGAGAGCCGCACGATCGGGTCGTCCTGCGCCTGCCGGTGCACCTCGGTCAGCATCGCGTCCGGCTCACCTTCCGTGAAGAAGCCGCCGCCCGCGATCGGGGGAAGCTGCGCGGGGTCGCCCAGCACCAGCACCGGCACGCCGAACGACATCAGGTCGCGCCCGAGCTCCGCGTCCACCATCGAGCATTCGTCGATCACGATCAGCTTCGCCTTCGAGGCGGGCGCGTCGTCCCACAGTTCGAACGTCGGCGTTTCCTCGCCGCTTTCGCGCGCGCGGTAGATCAGCGAGTGGATCGTGGAGGCGCTGGCGCAGCCCTTACGCCGCATCACCAGCGCGGCCTTGCCGGTGAACGCCGCGTATTTCACCTCACCGTCGATATGCGCCGCGAGATGGCGCGCGAGCGTGGTCTTGCCGGTGCCCGCATAGCCGAACAGGCGGAAGAGCTGCGGCGCGCCTTCGCCCGGCCCGTCCTTGAGCCAGCGCGCGACCGCGTTGAGCGCGGCGTCCTGATGGGGCGTGAAATCGGGCATGAGGCGGCGCTTGTAAGCGCTTGGCACCGCCCTGCGCAACTACACCTTCATTCCCGTCATGAAGGTCGAGGGCCGCAGCTCCTTCACCTGCTGCCGGCGCTTGGCGAGCCAGTAGGCCTGCGGCGATGGTACCGATTCGAACCTCGCGTCCACGCCGAGCTTCTGCGCCGCATCCATTGGCCAGTTCGGATTGTAAAGAAGCTCGCGTGCGAGCGCGATCAGGTCGGCGCGGCCCTCCTGCAGAATCTGCTCGGCCTGGTCGCAATGCACGATCAGTCCGACGGCCATGCTGAGAATATCGGCATCCTTGCGCAACCGCTCCGCATAGGGCACCTGATAGCCATAGGTGACCGGTCCTGCGCTCACCACCGGCGCGCCGCGCATCCCGCCCGACGAGCAGTCGATGACGTCGACGCCTTTCGGCTTCACGAGCTTTGCCAGCGCAACGCTCTGATCCGGCCCCCAGCCCGCATCGTCCTGCACCGAGAGGCGAAGGAACAGCGGCTTGCCCGCCGGCCAGTGCGCGCGCACGCTTTCCACCACCTCGATGGCAAAGCGCATGCGGTTGAGTTCGCTGCCGCCGTATTCGTCGTTGCGCAGGTTCGCGAACGGCGAGAGGAACTGATGGATCAGGTAGCCGTGCGCGCCGTGAATATCGAGCACGTCAAAGCCCGCCTCGTGTGCGCGCCGCGCCGCCTGCCCCCAACTCTCGACCACCTGCGGGATTTCGGCGCGCGTCAGCATGCGCGGCGTCGGATCGGTCTCGGGCGCATTGATCGCGCTCGACGAGACAAGCTCCCAGTCTTCCCAGTCGTCGATCTCGGGGGACGGCTTGAGCGGCGCACCGCCTTCCCATGGGCGAAAGCGCCGCGCCTTGCGGCCCGAATGCCCAAGCTGGATACCCGGCACGGCGTTGTGCTGGCGGATGAAATCAACGCAGCGCTTCAGTCCGGGGAGGAACGCGTCGTCCCACAGCCCGAGATCACCGATCGTGCCGCATCCGCGCCGCTCGACCTTGGTCGACTCCATGAAAACCAAGCCCGCGCCGCCCGCCGCATAGCGACCGATGTTCATGAGATGCCAGTCCGTCGCGAATCCCTTGACCGCCGAATACTGATGCATCGGCGCGACCACCACGCGGTTCTTCAGCGTGAGATCGCGGATCGTAATTGGTTCGAACAGCATCGGCCCGGGCATGCGCGTCCTCCTGATTGGTGCGGAGCTTAGTGCACACGCCAGCAGATTGGGAGGACTGGTCAACGCCGCTGCGCCTCGGCCATAGTCCCGTGTCAGGAGAAAGCATGGACGCAAAGCCGAACACCGCCGCAATTGATCGCGCGATCGATTTTGCGCTCGCCGAGAAACGCGTTGTCGGCGGCGTGGTGCTGGTCATGTGCGACGGCGAGATCGCCTATCGTCGCGCCGCGGGTCTCGCGGACCGCGAACGCGCGATCCCGATGCACGAGGACGCGGTGTTTCGCCTCGCCTCGTTGACCAAGCCGTTGGTCACTGCCGCGGCGCTGCGTATGGTCGAGTTGGGCAAGATCGCGCTCACCGATCCGGTGACACGCTATCTGCCGGACTTTCGCCCTACCCTGCCGAATGGCGACACACCCGCGCTCACGCTGCACCACCTGCTCACCCACACCGCAGGGCTTTCGTACGGCTTCATGCAGCCGCCGGACGGCTCCTATTCGCGCGGCGAGGTGTCCGACGGTCTCGATCAGCCCGGTCTCGCGATGGCGGAAAACTTGAAGCGCATCGCTCGAGCCGGCCTTGCGTATCCGCCGGGCGAAAAATGGGCCTACTCGGTCGCGATGGACGTCCTCGGTGCGGTGCTGGAAGCCACGGAAGGCGCCGACCTCGAAGCTGTAATGAAGAAATATGTCACCGGTCCGCTGGGCGCACCGTCGCTCAGCTTCGACCTCACCCCCGACCAGCGCGCCCGTCTGGTTACGCCTTATGCCGACGGTGTGCCGGAGCCTGTGCGGATGCCCGGCGAAGGACACCTGGTCCGTTTCCCCGCGGGCCTTCCAGTGTATGCCGGTCTAGAGGGCGTCAAGCTGTCGCCCGCGCGCGCGTTCGACAAAACCTCGTTTCGCTCGGCCGGCGCCGGCATGAACGGAACCGCGGCGGACATGCTCAAATTCGTCGAATCGATCCGCACCGGCGGCGCGCCGATTGTCTCGCGCGAGAGCGCCGCCGCGATGATGACGGTGCAAACCGGCGACTTGCCGATCGTCAGTCGAGGACCCGGCTGGGCGTTTGGCTACGGCGGTTCGATCCTGATCGACCCCGAAGTGGCGATGTCGCCGCAATCGCCCGGCACATTCGGCTGGGGCGGCGTATGGGGTCACACCTGGTTCATCGATCCGACAAGGCGGCTCAGCGTGGTCTCGCTGAGCAACACCGCCCTCGAAGGCATGATGGGCCGATATGTGCGCGACCTTCGCGACGCGATCTGCGCGGCGTTCAAATAGGCACGCGCGCCACAAGCGTTAAGCGCGTCTTGATGAAGAGGTTTGGTTTGCGGCCCGGCGTTTAAGCCGCCGCTTAAGCCTGCCCCCTTACGTGACTCCCCAGGTCGGATCACGAAAGGGGGGCGCATGTCGCCGGTGGGTCGCGCAGAAACAAGCACAATCACACGGTCGAAGGACTATCGCATTCGGATCACCAGGCCGGGCGACAACCGATCGACCTACATCATCCGCAGAAGCGACGAGGTGCGATATCTGAGCGCCAATGAAATCCCGTTGGCTCTCGCCGATCTCGTTCACGGGGAAGCGGCGGAAACGCGGTTCGCGCTTGAGGACGCAGCGGACGGCGCAGCCGCCTGCAAGATCATACGCGACGTCCTCACCCGACTCTGGTCGAACAATCCAAAAATGTGCCCGACCGTCGAGATCAAGGTGTAAGCGAACCGCCCGCTACTGCGTCCATTTCTTGTAGTCGTCTTCCTTCACATCCGGCAGCTTCTTCAGGAAAGCGACAAGCGACCATATCTCTGGATCGTTCATGCCAGTTGCCCCGAAGCTCGGCATGCCGGTCATGTTGATGCCGTTTTTCACCACAAAGAAAAGGTGACGCGGTTCCCGGTTCGGCACGACGTCCTTCAGGTCGGGCGGATCGGGCCGCAGCCCTTCCGAGAACTTCTGCCACTCGGCACCGGGGCCGCCGTGGCAATTGACGCAGCCGCGTGTCGCATACGATTTCGCACCGGCCTGCACCTTCTCCGGCGCGTCATATCCGGCGGGCGGTCTGTCGGTCGCGTTGCGGTCGATCGAAGCGGTGCGCACCTTGATCAGCGCCCAGGAGACTGGCGCGGGCTCCGGGTTCGTCGCCGCAACGTTGAAAAAACCGCCAAAGAAGAAGACCGCCGCCGCGACCCCCACGATAATCGCCAAAAATCCGATCAATGCCAGCAAGCGCATAGGACTGTCTCCGGCCTCTGTGAGTCTCAAACCCGCACTAACGTCGCAGCGCCCCGCCTGGTTTCGTCGAATTTAGCTGAACATCCGCTCGCCCTGCTGGTCCACGATCTGCCGCGCCTTGGATAGCGAGAACTCGACCGCATCGTCATAGGAGGCATGGCGGTCGGCGCGGATGAACTTGTGCTCCTTGGCGACGCCACCGATGTCTTTCGTGATGATGCCCGCGGTCTGGTATTGCCCCTCCGCCTTGTAGGGCGCGGCGCGGATCGTGAAGCCGTTGTATTCCACCGGCTCGCTCGGCTTAGCCTCTTCGGCTGCGCCACCACCGAACAGGGATTTCCAGAAAGACATCTCGGCCTCTTCGTCGTCCGCCAGCAGTACGCGACAAGGAGCATTATAACCCGGAATTCTCGCCGCTCCATCCGGCCCAAACGCAGCCGTCGAGCCGTTACTTCGGTATCGGCCGCGGGCTTCCCTCGTCCGTGATGGCGACAAAGGTGAATGTCGCGTCCGTCACCTTTTCGTGGACACGGGTTTGAAAGCGACGCGCCCAGGCTTCGACATGCACCTTCATCGAGGTTCGCCCGACGCTTTCCACCTCGGTGTAGACCTCCAGCACGTCTCCGACCCGCACCGGCCGGATGAACGTCATCGCGTCGAGCGCGATCGTCACCACGCGCCCCTGCGCGCGCTCGACACCCGCCATGCCGCCCGCCTGATCCATGCGCGAGAGCACCCAGCCACCGAATATGTCTCCGTTCGCGTTGGTATCGGCCGGCATTGCCGAGACCCGCACCGTGAGCACGCCGCGCGGTTCGGTATTCTCGATGCGTCGCTCTTCCTTCGCCGTCCTGTCCGCCATTGCTGCCCCGTTTCGCAACTGATGGCGAGGAATCAGCCCAAGGGCAAGCATCCGCTACCGTCAGGGATGAGACCGGAAGGCTGTTTGCAAATCGGGCCCTGCCGACCTACATAGGCGGCGAATGCGGCTCGGCATCCATGCCGGGCCGTTTGCTTTCAATTGCTTGCAATCCGCTGTTGCGGCGCTAGTTTGCCGCCCCGCGGGCGCGGCTCAGACTGAGGGAACGAGAACATGGCACGTAAACCAACCGCCCGCGCCGAATCTGTCCTGTTCAATGTCTATTATGAGGACGGCTCGCAGCGCTCCAACCGGCGTGTCCCCGCCGACGTGCTCGGCGGCATCGACGGCGACGCGCCGGCGCGCAAGCTGATCGAGGAGCAGGATCGCGAGATTTCCGGCAAGTCCGGCATGCCGCCCCTGCGGATCGATCGCATCGTGCGTGTGGACGACGACGTCAAACAGCAGGCGCGCGACACACGCCGCGCAGGCGCGCGCTAGACGGCGATCCGCGACGAGGCGGCTTTCGCCTGTGAACGGTGATCGAGCCGCAGCGTGAGACAGCAGGCCGAACCGCCCGCGCGCTGGAATGCATCGAGCGGCGTTTCGGTCACGCGATAGCCGCGCGCTTCGAGCGTCGCCCGCAAAGCGGCGCTACAGCTCGACAATATGACCGTCTGTCCGACAACAACCGCATTCGCCGCGAAACGCGCCGCATCCTGCGCATCGAGTACGATACGGTCGTCGGGCACGACATGCGCGTGCATGATATCGAGCGCCTGCGGCGTAAACGCCGCCGGATAATAGATGACGCCGCCGCAGGGCAGCGCGCACAGCGCTGTATCGAGATGGTAGTAGCTGGCCTCGGAGAGTGGCAGTGCGAGGCACGGCACGCCGAACACGGCTTCGACCTCGTGTGCTGCCGCCGCATCCGAACGGAAGCCGCAGCCCATCCAGAAGTGGCCGCGCGTGCTGTCCCACAAACAGTCGCCTGCGCCCTCGAGCGCGATGCCGCGCGGCAACTCGATCACCTCGTCAATCCATCCGCGCGCCACGAGTGAACGGAAGCCGGCGGCGAATACCGGCTCCTCTCCCTGCCGCTCGGGATGACGAAAGCGCGCCAGCAACGCCTTGCGGTCGAGGACGACGGCGGCATTTGCCGTGAAGACGAGGTCCGGAAGGCCTTCGCGCGGCGCGACCGCTTCGAGCGCGGCGCCGGCCTCGTGCAGCGCGGCGTTGAGCGCGCTCCACTGTTGAGTGCCGCGGGCCTGCAACGACTCGCCGCTGCCGGCCCACGCGGCAGGATCCATCCATGGATTAATGCTGTAGGTGACCGCGAAATGCTGCGGGGGGCACATCAGGAAACGGGGCGCGGAGTTCAAGGTGGCAGTGCTCATCGGCAAATTGACCCCGCAGGCAGACGAATCGAAGCGCCGGAAAAGTAGCATCGCACGCCGAAATGAGCGCCGCGAAAGGTACGCAAGATTTGTTTCGCGTTGTAATCGGCGGGCGAAATTCCCGCTATTTCAAATACGTCGGGCCGCGCTCTCGGGCGGCACGGGCGCGGGAACCGCGGAACTGCCGTGTGTTCCAGACGTTGAGGCGACAGGCAAACACGGAGAAGCGCCATGAAACTTTTTACGCTTGTCGCGGCCACGGCCGCCTTCACGGCGTTCGCGCCGATGTCGTCGAACGCGCAGGTTGCGGTGGAAGTCCCCGGCGTCGGCGTGCGTATCGGCGAGCCGCCGCCCCGTCATGATCGCGTGATTGAGCGCGAGGTTCGCGGTGGGCCGGAGTGCCGGACCGTGACCGTGCAGGAAACCGGCCCGGATGGCTCCTCGCGCACGGTGACGCGCAAGAAGTGCGATTAACGTTCGCGCGACAAATTCGAAAACGGCCGGCATCACGCCGGCCGTTTTGTTATGCGGCGACAGCCTTCGCCAGATACTCCACAGCCGCCTGCGCGCCGCCGCGACCGTGCGGCAGGCCGAGCGCCACCAACCCCATTTCGACCGCGCTGAGCGTCCCGAAAATCATCGGCGCGTTGACGTGACCCATGTGCGCGATGCGGAAGCCCTTGCCCTCGGAGGCCCCGAGCGCGCGGCCGAGCACGACGCCGCACACCTCGCGGCAGTAATCGACCAGCGGCTGCGCGCTCTCGCCCCCGCGTGTGACGATCGACGTCACCGTGTTGGAGCGCTCCTCCGGCTCCGACACGTTGAAGCCGATTGCCTGCCCTTCCGCCCAGGTGCCGACCGCGCGGCGCGTCGCCTCGGCGAGCAGGCGGTGGCGGGCGAACACATTCTCCAGCCCCTCGGCGAAAATCATATCGAGAGCGGCGCGCAAGGCGAACAGCAGATGCTCCGGCGGGGTGCCGCAATATTTGTGGTAGTGCACCTCGCCGTCGCGGAAGGTCCAGTCCCAATAGGGGGTGCGCATGTTGGCCTGCGGGTGCACGGCGCGGGCGTGCGGGCCGGCGGCGGTAAAGCTTAAGCCCGGCGGCGTCATCAGCCCCTTCTGCGAGCCCGCCATCGCGACATCGACGCCCCAGGCATCCATCTCAAACGGCATGCAGCCGAGCGACGCGACCGCATCGACCATCAGCAGCGCATCATGGCCGGCGGCGCGCTTCGCCTCGCCGATCGCCTTGATGTCATTCTGCACGCCTGACGCGGTATCGACCTGCGCGACCAAAATCGCCTTGATCGACTTGTCCGCCTTCAACTTGGCCTCGACCGCCTCCGGCCGCACCGCGCGGCGGAAATCGCCCGCCAGCACCTCGACCTGCGCGCCCAGCATTTTCGCCGCCTCGCCCCAGCCGATCGCGAAGCGCCCGCTTTCCAGCACCAGCACCTTGTCGCCGCGCGAGAGCACGTTGGTGAGGGCTGCCTCCCAGGCGCCGTGGCCATTCGCAGCGTAAATGTAGGAGCGGCCGGCGGTGCCGAAGATCCGCGAGATGTCGGCGAGCAGCGAATCCGTCAGCGCGACCAACGGGCCGGAATAAATATCGACCGCCGGGCGCTGCATGGCGGCGAGCACCGCATCCGGGATGACGGTCGGGCCCGGGATCGACAGGAATTCACGGCCGGCGGCGACGCTCATGGTAGCCCTCAATCGTTGACGGGCGCTTGCCTACCACGTTTCGCCGCACTGTCAGATCAATGAAATTGAACGCCGGTATCAATGTGGCGGCGGGTCAGCGCCCGGCGATCTCGGCCTCGATCGTCTTGAGCCGCTCGTCGCTCAGGCACCGCACCGTGCCGATCGAGGGCTGCACGCCGGTCAGCGGCGCATCCCAGAAGGTCTTGAGAATGCGGATGCCGGTTTTCCACGACGAGGGCGCCACCAATTCGTCCCAGCCGGGCGGCGTGAGGCGGGCCGGGTGGGCGAACTGGCCGAGTGTCGAGGGCATCAGCTGGCGCGGCTTTTCCTCCACGACCCCCTGCGCGACGATTCCGTCCTGGCCGTCCTCGTTGGCGGTGCGCAGGATATAGGCGCTATCGCCGACCTGGATCTCGTCCTGGAACCGCGGCGTCGACCAGTAGACATAGGCCGAGGCGTCCGTGATGTAGGCGCCGAGCACGTCCCGGCTGTCGGTGAACGGCGGGACGATCTTCCACATTCGGTGATTGGTGTTCCAGATATAGGCCGGCATGTGTGTCGCCCAAGGCTCGCGTGTGGGCGCACCTCTTGCCGAAGGAGGTCCGCACCGGTCAAGGCCCGCAGCCTCAAGGCGGCAGCGGCATTTAGCTGCGCGCCGGTACGCGGGCCCCTAGCACCGCTGGGAACAGCTTTGCGCCGCCTCCCAGGACTTCCAGCCGACGCTGATCATCCGCTGCATGCAGGCCGCATATCCGCCGCCGCAACTGCCGACGGGGCCAGCGGATTTGTCCGGCGTTTTGGTCGGAGCCGGTGGCTTGTCGGCGGACGGCGCGGGCTTCTGGGGGGGCGTGGCGAGAGCGGCGCGCCCTTTCGGCTTCACGCAGTCGCCGTCGGAATCGAGTGTCAGGCCCGCCGGGCAGGCCTTGGCGACGCAGCTTCCGTTGCGCTCGACCTCCCGGGCGCCGCACTGGAGCGGGCACACGCGCGACGTCTCGCTCTTGAGCGCATCGAGCGCTTCGAGGCTGGCGACGCCCGTGTCGAACTGACGGCCGGACCGCTTGTTGTAGCGATCGAGGGACCGCCGCGCGTTCGCATTCCAGGTGTCGTCGATCGATGCGGTGTAGCAGCCTACGCGTCGAAGCTCGACCTGCAGCATGCGCGGGACCTGTCCGAGCGCCGGACTTGCGGCCTCCGGCGCGGCGGGCGCCGGTAACGCGGCGACCGGCCCCACCGGCTTGTCGGCAATCGCCACTCCGGCCGCGCTCTCGACTTTACCGGCGTTGGCTGGATCGTTGCGGGCGGGTGCTGCCGCCTCCGCGCGCGGCTTCGCGCGCTCGATCTCGGCGAGCTTCGCCTCCTCGGCCTTCTTGGCAAGTTCGGCGGCCTTGCGCGCCTGTTCGGCGGCCTCGGCCTGTGCGCGCGCCTTCGCCTGCTCGGCCGCCTGCGCTCCGCTGGCCGCAATCCGCGCCTGCTCGGCGGCTTTCGCCTTTTCGGTCGCCGCGATGCGGTTCTCTTCGGCGATCAGCTTGTTGCGCTGGGCCTGCGCGAGCTTGGAATAGAAGCCGGTCGCGTAGGTCGCCAGGAAGGAGTCCCACGCTTCCCTGGTGCCGACCCGCTCGGCCAGTTCATAGTCGCGGCGGATCGCGCCGTCCGGATCCGCGGATGGCGCCGGCGCCGCCGCCACCGGCGCGGGCGCGGCTTTCGGCGCCGGCACAAGCTCGACCGCTGCCCCGCCGAGCGAGCCATAGACGAAAGGCTCCTGCTTCTTGTTCGTCGTCGCGAGCACCTCGTCACGCACATTCCCGAACGCGAGCCGCACGTCGCGGCCCGGAACGGTCAGATGCTTGAGCAGCGCCGCCGTGAACGGGCTGTGCCCGCCCACCCCGTCTTCGGCGGTCGAACCGGCTTTTGCCGCATAGGCGATGATCGTGTCGGTGCTCGCCGGCTCGACCTTGGCAAGCCCGGTGGTCACCCCGCGCGTCGCGACCACGCGCTGCATGGTCTTGTTGAACGGATTGTCGCGGCACGCATCGAGGATGACCAGCCGCAGGCGCTTCGCGCTCTCGGTCGCCTCGATGACGCGGTTGAGCGACACCGCCTCGTCCTCGACGTCGTAGTCCGCCGCAAGCTTCGCATCGACCGGCAGCAGATAGTTGGTGCCTTTGACCTCGATGCCGTGTCCCGCGAAGTATACGACCGCGATGTCGGCATTGTTCACCGCGAATGTGAAATCGCGCAGCGCGCGCTTGAACTCCAGGTTTCCCACATTGGTGCGCGCGCTCACCACCTCGAACCCGGCCGCCTTGAACATGTCCGCGACCGCCTGCGCGTCATTCACCGGGTTGGCGAGCTTCGGGGCGTTCTCATAAGCCGAATTGCCGACCATCAGCGCGACGCGCTTCTGCGCCCACGCGGTGGACGCGAGCGAAAACAGACAGAGCAACACCGTGATCCCGATCCGGAGAAGCATGTGTCGCCCCTGTGTGCCGCAATGACGCGGCCTGTCGCACCGCTGCTGCCGCAACGTAAATCGAAAGGCGATGCGGATCAACAAAGTGAGGGACTGCGCGCCGCAACGTCTCACGCGTGAGTGGCGATCGCGGGCTTTCCGGTTTTCGGGCGATGCGTGCGCACGGCGGGGCTTGGGTCGCGGCGGGGCTTAACCCGCGGGGCTTGGCCTGGAGCCAAAGCTCCACACCCCGTTTTGGCGAGGGCTGCGGGTTGCCCTTTCGCTCCCGGAAGGAAATGGAGCGCCGGGAGGCGCCAGCGGCTTGCGAGGCCGCTTTAGTCTCCCTTGCGATCGGGAGACTTCGCGCGCCGCGGACCTCGCTTGCGGGGTCACCACAAGCGCCGTCCGGTTGCCAGGATGGGGTTGCGAGGCCCATCCCGGGGCGCGCGCGCCCTGCGATGGCGGGTTTGCGAGGCCCACCACCCGGACGCTGCGCCTCCCGGCGCTCCACCCGCACCGCTTTAGGCGGTGCGATATTGATTTGGGCAAGCGGCGCCTCATGAAACGTCACTCAATCGAATCAATAATACGATTATATTCTTATTATTGGAACAATGTCAAAGCGACTCGGGGCGCCTATCCGCGCAGTCGCTCATGATGCCGGAAGACCGTTGAGCGACGTGGAAAATCGGTCCAGATCGCGTGCGCGTCACTCACATGCGGAGGCCCCTCATCACGGCAGCCAGCCGAACCAAGGGGGCCGATATGAAAAAGTAATGAGCGACAAGCCGGCCGGCACTGCGACTGACTTATAGCTGCCAAAGAGCCGCTCGATCGGCACAGTTCGATCGTCGATGGTCGCGACCCAATTCGGATCCCAATTGTCGATAAAGCTAAGCCACCCTGGCTGGTCAACCTTGACTTCAATGTCGATGGTGTCGCCGTTGTACCCCATCACACGCATTTTCGGATTTGACCGCGCGCCTAGCGCCTCTACATCCCCCATGAACGTACCAATGCCGGAATGGGCGATTGTCGATGATAGAAAGAGCCTTTGGGCATGTTCATCTGCTCCATAGAATCGCTTCACCGCGGAAATTGTTTCCGCATTCACCGACGCAAGTGGCAGCCCATCGCGATTGAAATATCGCAAATAAACAGCCGCATGCCGCTGGAAGTCCCAGTTATCCAGCAAGCCGACATTTTGCGTTCCGCTGAATGGATCAATTGTCCCTGGACCGATGACCCTAGGCCGGTCGTACGCTGCCCGCAGCATCCGCTCAACGGACGCCTGTGCAGGCATTGGCGTTAATCGATAAGGCCATTGAAAGCTGGAGACCGGATAGAGATCAAGAAGCGCGACGAGAAGCACAACGACCAGCGCCGCAGGTCTCGCGACCCTTCTTTGGCCTGCGACCAAGACCAAGCCCGCCAGCACACCGAAGGAGACCATAGTCATGAGAGGAAAGAACCGCTCATCGAAACCACGCAACCATCGGCCCGCCAGACCGAAATCAATGCTTTTCGAAACAACCCCAAGTTTGAAATAGTCGGACCAATAGCCGGACAATACGGAGTTGTGCACCATGAAGGACTGGGCGGCCAATGCTGCAGCACTCGCCACGCCTATCGCGATCAAAAAATGAAGCGCATCTCCTCTTTTCTCTTTCGCATTTTCAAGAAGGCGGAGGAAGAACGTCAGTCCGAAGGCCAGAATTAAGGTGATCGCAGGGACAAGAATGATGTTCATCCGGGGCCAGACACGCATTCGATCGATAACCGCGAGATGAGCCCAAGCCCAGGAAAACAAGATCGAATCCTGCCCCCAGGTGAAATAGATAACCACCATCATCCAGATCAAAACGACTACTATCAGTAACCGCTCGCGCCGGGCTTCTTCAATAAACCAAAGCGTCAGGAGGTATCCAGCGATCAGCAGGCCGGACAACATTCCAAAATAATACCAACCCTCCATCATCGCGGCCGGGGGAAAAATCCAGGACCCGATCGTATCGCTCACCCCGAAGTGATGAGCCGTCGCGAACTCGAAACTTGGCGAGGCACGATCGACCATTTGCGTAAGCAGATCTCCAACCTGCAGCAGCCACGGAAGTGCCGTAAGCGCGGCCACCGAGGCCGCGCCACCGATCGAAACAACCATCCACATGGCGTGCTGCTGTTGAGAACGACATTGAATTGCGTTTCGCACCGGTGGAAAAAACATCGCTGCAGCATACGAGGCGGTAAGGATGAAGGCATAGACGATGAAGTATGGATAGCCGGCCGTCAGCAGCATCAGTGTTGAAACGCCGATAACAACAACGCTCATGCGGAACTGTCGGCGATCCGCCGCGAGCGTTATCCCAAGGAGGAGCCACGGCATCCATGCCGCACTGTGAACGGCGTTCGGAAATCGTATGAGTTCGGTGACCTTCAGACTCATTAGGGCGATGAGGACAGCGGCGAGGGCCACCGGGACAGAACGCAAAAGGCGGCGCAGCCAGAAATAAAGTCCGAGGCCGAAAATGCTGAGCCCCGATATTGTGAAAAGGGTGTAATCCCATTCGCTGAACCGATTTAGCAGAATGAAATAGAGATAATAGATGAGATTGAGAGGATAGAACGGTTGATTATAAGGGTTGGAAACAAAAGGTAGGCCCGCCGCCTCTCCGGGTGACCATAGCGGGAAATGCCCTTCGCGAAGCGAGGTTAATAAATAAATCTTATAATTATAATACAATCCCGCGAAGTCGTTTCCGATCGACAGGACGTCGAAAACATAAACCCAGAGAAACGCAAACGGCCAGGCGGCGATTAGTATCGCCGCAAGGTAATCTGGCTCAAGACAGACCTTTGGCCACCGCAGCGGCATCTCGCGAAAAAAATGCCGCATCCCTTCTCCGTGGAATCGAATTTCCGCAGATTGTAGCTTAGATTTCGAGGAAATTCTTCGGTTGGGCGACTGCCTCGGCCGTACGGATTTCACGCCTTCATCACGCTTGGCGCGACCCGCGAGCTCAAGGCCCGTTCCGAGGAAGCTTCGCGTTCCGCGCACGAGACCCGGTGTGTCAGCTTTCGCATGAATCTTCAAAGAAAATCTGGATGATGATGCCGCTGAAGATCGCAATCGTCGGCATCATGGGGTCCGGGCCGTCGCCCTTCGAGGCCGGCGCTACGCGCGGGCGCATCAGGGTAACGGGCGAGAGATCAATTATCCAAAAAGCTCCTTAGCTTCCTGCTCCGGCTCGGATGCTTCAGCTTGCGCAGCGCCTTCGCCTCGATCTGACGAATGCGTTCGCGCGTCACCGAGAACTGCTGGCCGACTTCTTCCAGCGTGTGGTCGGTGTTCATGCCGATGCCGAAGCGCATGCGCAGCACGCGCTCCTCGCGCGGCGTGAGCGAGGCGAGCACGCGCGTCGTGGTTTCGCGCAGGTTCGACTGGATCGCGGCGTCGATCGGCAGGATCGCGTTCTTGTCCTCGATGAAATCGCCGAGGTGTGAATCCTCCTCGTCGCCGATCGGCGTCTCCAGGCTGATCGGCTCCTTGGCGATCTTGAGAACCTTGCGCACCTTCTCGAGCGGCATCGCGAGCTTTTCGGCCAGCTCCTCCGGCGTCGGCTCGCGGCCGATCTCGTGCAGCATCTGGCGGCTTGTGCGCACGATCTTGTTGATCGTCTCGATCATGTGCACCGGGATGCGGATGGTGCGCGCCTGATCGGCGATCGAGCGCGTGATCGCCTGCCGGATCCACCACGTGGCGTAGGTGGAGAACTTGTAGCCGCGGCGGTATTCGAATTTGTCGACCGCCTTCATCAGGCCGATGTTGCCTTCCTGGATCAGGTCGAGGAACTGGAGGCCGCGGTTGGTATATTTCTTGGCGATGGAAATCACGAGGCGCAGGTTCGCCTCCACCATTTCCTTCTTCGCCTGGCGCGCCTCGCGCTCGCCCTTCTGCACCATGTGCACGATCTTGCGGAACTCGACGATCTCGAGCCCGGTCTCGGTCGCGAGCGCATGGATGTCGGAGCGGATCTGCTTGATGCGGTCCTTGTCGTGCGCGACGAAGTTCTTCCAGCCTTTTGCCGCCAATTTCGAGACGCGGTTGAGCCACTGCGGGTTCAGCTCCTCGCCCTGGTGGTTGCGCAGGAAGTCCTCGCGCGGCACGCCATAGCTTTCCGCGAGCCGCATCAGCCGGCCTTCGTAGGAGATGAGGCGCTTGTTGATGTCGTAGAGCTGCTCCACCAGCGCGTCGATGCGCGCCTGGTTGAGCCGCAGCGACTTCACCTCGGCGACCAGCTCTTCCTTGATCTTCTTGTACTTGCGCTCCTGGCTGGGCGTCAGCGAGCTCGTTCGCGAGTTGCTGGGCGATGTCCTGGTCCTGCAGGCGGCGCAGCCGCTTGTATTCGCCGGCGATCTTGTCGAACGCCTCCATCACCTTCGGCTTCAGCTCGGCTTCGATCGCGGCGAGCGACAGGGAATTCTCCATGTCGTCATCGTCCAGGTCGCCTTCGCCGGACGCGGGCGCGCCCTCCTCGCCTTCGGCCGCGCCGCTGCCGTTCTGGCCGGGCGGCTTGTAGCCCTGCTGCGGCGGGCGGTAGCCGGCCGGGCGGAACGGGGTCGCCGCAGGCGGCGCGGACGGGGGCGCGGCCACCATCGCGGGGCCGCCCATGATGCCGGCGTTCGGCGCACCTGCCGCCATCGCGGCCGGGCTCGCAGCCGTCGCGCCGGGAACCCCCGGCTGACCGGGCACGCCGGGGTTCGCCATGCCCTTCACGGCATCCGGCCCGGCGTAGGTCGCCTCCAGGTCGATGATGTCGCGCAGGAACACTTTTCCTTCGTTGAGTTCGTCGCGCCAGATGATGATCGCCTGGAAGGTCAGCGGGCTCTCGCACAGGCCCGCGATCATCGCCTCGCGGCCGGCCTCGATGCGCTTGGCGATCGCGATTTCGCCCTCGCGCGAGAGCAGTTCGACCGAGCCCATTTCGCGCAGATACATGCGCACCGGGTCGTCGGTGCGCTCGCCCGGCTCCGACTTCTTGGTTTCGGCGACGGATTTCTGCGAGACCTCGACGAGGTCGCCGCCCGCCTCATCGTCGTCGTCGTCGTCCTCGCCTTCTTCCTCGCCGGCTTCCTCGGACTCGACGACGTTGATGCCCATCTCGTTGAGCATCGCGAGCACGTCCTCGATCTTCTCCGAAGTCACTTCCTCGGAGGGAAGGACGCCGTTGAGCTGCTCGTAGGTCACATAGCCGCGCTTCTTGGCATTCTTGATCATCTTCCGGACGGCGGCATCCGAAAGGTCGAGCAACGGGCTGTCGGAGCTCTCCGCCGCGTCCTTGTCGGCGGCCGTCGGCGCCGCAACGGCGCCCTTGGCGGCGGCCTTGATGGCGACCGCCTTGATCGCCTCGACATTGCTCACGGGCGCCTTGCCCGCTGCGGGCTTGGCGGCGGCGGATTTGACCGGGGTGCCGATGCGGGCTTGGCGACAGGCTTCGGCGACACGACCTTGGCCGAAGCGGCTTTTGCCGCCGGCTTGGCGGCCGGCTTCTTTACCGGAGCGGGCTTGGCCTTTGATTTCGCTGCGGTCTTGGATGCGGTCGCCGACTTCGATGCCATAACTGTCCTCTGCGCCGCCCCAGCGGACGGCGGATAGCGAAAAGGGCAGCGCCTTTGCGGCAGCGCCACCCGAACGAATCAACAGCCGGCAGTCTGGGTCGGGGCTCATTAAGCCCCGATTAACCCTCGATCAACCGGCCAAACCTGGCCTTTTCGGGCTCCCCTGCCGGAACCGGCTCGCGCCGCACCAAACTCGTGCCCCTACCCTATGTGCGGAGTCTCGGTTTTTGATCCGGAGACCCCAAACCAACCCCAAATCTCGCTCAGAACGTCCGGACCGGCCGCCCCGACGAGCGCCCCGAACCCGTCAATCAGCGCCTCGGCGCCTCCGAGCGCCGCCAGCCGCTCCTGAACGTCGCGCAGCCAGGCGAGATTCTCCTCGCTCGGCTCGTTGCCTAAGGCCAGTTCGGCGTCTTTGAGCTCCTTATTTAACGTCCGCGACTTGCGATGCAAGCTGACAACGTGGGTCCACCAGAGGCTCACGTCCTCCTGCGCCGCGCCCTCGCGCGCCGGCCAGTCCGACGGGTGCGTGATCGCTGCCCTCCACCCGCGCGAGCACGGTGCCCAGTTCACGCGCCGCGATGGCGGCGCGCAGCGCTGCGGGGGTCAGCGTATGCCCCGAGCTGGCATCCAGGATGGCGCGCCGCAGTCGTTCCCCATCGGGATGGCGGAACTCGAGCGCGGCCAAGTCCTCCGCATGGGTTTCCAGCAGCCATGGATGATTGATGACGGCGAGCAGGATCAACGCCTCGCGCGACGGCAGCACGCTGCGCGGTCCCCGCACGATCGGGCTGGTGGCAAGCCGTGCGCTGGTCGCGCCGATCGCTTCGCGCGGTGATGGCCGTCGCCCCTGCCGGCCCTTGCCCTGCCACCGCCCCGACTTGCTCGCCGAACGAACGCCGCTCCCAGCGCGGTGCGCTCGCACTGCGCGTGCAGCCGGCGCGAACAGTGCGCGCACGCGCTCGTCGAGATCCTGGCGGTAATATTTCCGCACCGAGGGGTCGGCGATGACGTTCGTGACCTCCGCGATGCGCTGGTCGAGTCGCGGCGCGGCGCTCCGGCGTGTCGAAGCCGCCGGACTTCGGTCTCGCGCTGCCACAGCATGTCGGCGAGCGGACGCGCCGCACCGATCACCTCGCCGATTGCCTCGCGTCCGCCGGAGCGCACCAGATCGTCCGGGTCCTGCCCCTCGGGCAGCAGCGCGAAACGCACGGTCTTGCCCGGCTTGATGTGCGGCAGCGCGAGATCGACCGCGCGGTAGGCGGCGCGGCGGCCGGCGCCGTCGCCATCGAAGCAGAGCAACGGCTCGTCCGACATCTTCCACAGCAACGCAAGCTGATCCTCGGTCAGCGCTGTGCCGAGCGGCGCGACGGCCGCCGGATAGCCCGCCGTCACCATCGCGATCACGTCGACATAGCCTTCGACGACGATGAGCTGCGCGCCGTCATGCGCGGCCTTTCGGGCGGAAGCAATGTTGTAGAGCGTCCCGCCCTTGTGAAAGAGCGCGGTCTCGTGCGAGTTCAGGTACTTCGCCTGCGCATCCTTTTCGAGCGCGCGGCCGCCGAACGCGATGACGCGCCCGCGCAGATCGGTGATCGGAAACATCACGCGATCGCGGAAGCGATCGTACGGCACCGGAATGTCGTCGCCGTGGACGAGCAGGCCGGCCTCGATCATGTCCTCGGCCGAAATGCCCTGCGCGCCGAGGTGCTCCTTCAGGGCGAAACGTTCGGACGGCGCGTAGCCGACGCGGAACTGTAACTGCGTCTTCGGCTCGATGCCACGATCCGCCAGATAGCCACGCGCCTTCGCACCCGCGCGCGCCGCCAGCGTCGTCTCAAAGAACTTCGCCGCGATCTCCACGACATCGTGCAGCGTCTTGCGCCGCTCCTCGCGCGCCTCGGCCTCGGGCGTCGAACGCGGAAGGGCGACGCCCGCCATCGAGGCGAGACGTTCCACGGCTTCCGGGAACGTCACGCCTTCGGTCATCATCACGAAGTCGAAGATGCTGCCGTTCTTCTGCGAGGAGAAGTCAAACCACGCCTGCTTCTGGTCGTTCACGTAGAACGAGGGCGTCTTCTCCTTGTTGAACGGTGACAGCCCGCGCCACTCGCGCCCGGCCTTCTTCAACGCCACGCGCCGGCCGACGACTTCCGAGACTGGAAGACGCGACTTCAAATCCTCGAGAAAATCGGCGGTAAAGCGCATATCGATTCGGGAGCTTGTTGCCCGACCTTAGCAATATAGGTGCGCGCCCGGCGCGGCGTCGCGGCGGCCGCCTTGTCCCGGCTATTCACAGGGCATGCAAAGACCTTGATCTTCGAAGGATACGAATGTATATACACCGAGCCAGTCGACCGAAAGTCGCCGTCAGCTTGTTCTCGAAGGGAGAAGCTGTCGGAGGAGGCTTAGCACTTTCGAATCCGTCATAGCGAACTCAGTGATACAGGTTGTATCGCAACCCAAATCCGGGGCGTTTCGCGATGACGGAAGAATTGCGAGAGCTATTCGCGTCCACTCGCGCGGTTGAATGGAGCGAACAGAAGGCCGAAATCAATCGCCGGAAGCACGGCATCGATTTCGATGAAGCGCTTGAGGCTCTGTATCGGCCTGTCCTGATCCGTCGTTCGGATCGCAACAAGGAGGAGCGCTGGCTTGCGATAGGAGAAACGGACGAGCACGTCATTGCCGTGGTGTTCACCTGGCGAGGCGACACGCTCCGGATTATCTCAGCACGTCGCGCGCGCAGGAATGAAGAACGATCGTACCGCAACACGGCGATGGGGTGAGCGCCGAAAGGGTAAGACCGATTGGGCAGCGGTCGACGCGTTGACGGACCAGCAGATTGCCGATGCTGTCGCCAAAGACCCGGATGCGGCCCCGATCGATCTTGATTGGTCCGATGCCATTCTTGTGGTTCCGCCAAAGAAAACCGCGATCTCGATCCGTGTTGACGACGACGTGCTCGACTATTTCAGGAAGCAAGGGGTGGGTTATCAACGGCGCATGAATGCGGTGCTGCGATCCTACATGGACCAGACCAGCGGATCGAAGAAGCCCAAGAAGCGTGCGTGAGCGGGCGCACTTGACGGCCCCTCTCGCCACCCGCACCCTGCGCAACTCTGATAAACAGCGGCCGGGGCATCGATGCGTTACATCGGCTTGTTCGCACTCTGCCTTTTGGTGCAGGCACCTCCGGCCCTCGCCCAGAAAGCCGCGCCGGCGGACGTTGCGGCCATCAAAGCGTGCCTCAAGGCCGCGGCGGACAAGGCAGGCTTTGGCGGCGCGTGCATCGGCATTGTGGCTGATCCCTGCATCAAGGCCGCGGCGCCGTCCGACGACGGGGGCAGCACAAAAGTGAAGGCCTGCGCGGCGCGCGAACTCGCCGCCTGGTCGCCGCTGCTTGACGACGCGCTCAAGCGCATCGCCCAGGGCGGCTTTCCGGACATCACGAAGGCCGTGACCGCCGCGCAGAAAACCTGGGCCGCTTCGCGCGATCAGCTTTGCCCGGTGTTCGACAAGATCGAACCTGGCATGTACCTCGGCGGCACCGCTTACTGCCGGCTACAGGAGACCGCGCGCCGCGTGCTCAGTCTCGACAAGCTCGGTGACGCCGTGAACGAGCACTAGGCGATCATCCACCGCTGAGCATCTTCTTCACGGCGGCGCTTGCCTTGGAGAAGTCGAGCTTGCCGGCATAGCGCTCTTTCAGCGCCGCCATGACCTTGCCCATGTCCTTCATGGCGGTCGCGCCGATCTCCTTTACCAGCGCGCCGATGGTGTCGTGGATCTCCTGGTCGGTCATCTGCTGCGGCAGGTACTCCGAGATGATGTCGATCTCCTCGCGCTCCTGCGCGGCGAGCTCGGGCCGCCCGCCCTTCTCGTAAAGCTCGACCGATTCATGGCGCTGCTTGATCATCTTCTGCAACACGCCGAGCGCATCTTCATCGTTCAGCGGCGGCTTGCCCTTCCCGCGCGCCTCGATGTCGGCGTTCTTGAGCGACGAATTGACCATGCGCAGCGTCGAGACGCGGCGCTCCTCGCCCGCCTTCATGGCGTCCTTCAAGGCATTGTTGATGTCGTCGCGCAGCACGGGAAAAGCCTCTAACCGATTGATTTATGGAAACATGGGCCCTGCGCCGCGATCCCTTTTTGACCCCGCGGCGGGTCGCCGCTATCTAAGCCGCTTATGACCACAAACAAGACGATTCCGGCTGGCCCGAACCCACGGCTACGGCCCTCCTGGTGCTCGCCGACGGCACGGTGCTGGAAGGCCATGGACTTGGCGCACCCGGCCATGCGGTCGGCGAGGTGTGCTTCAACACCGCGATGACCGGCTACGAGGAGATCCTCACCGACCCTTCATATGCGGGACAGCTCATCACCTTCACGTTCCCGCACATCGGCAATGTCGGCACCAACGAAGACGACATCGAGACGGTCAACATGGCGGCGACGCCGGGCGCGCGCGGCGTGATCCTGCGCACCGCCATCACCGCGCCGTCGAACTGGCGCGCGACGCCATCTCGATGCGTGGCTCAAGCGCCGCGGCATCGTCGGGCTCTCCGGCATCGACACCCGGGCGCTGACGAGCCTCATCCGCCCCAAGGGCATGCCGAACGCCGTCATCGCGCATGCGCCCGATGGCAAATTCGATCTCGACGCGCTGAAGAAGGAAGCGCGCGAATGGCCCGGCCTCGAAGGCATGGACCTCGTGCCGATGGTGACGAGCGGGCAGCGCTTCACCTGGGACGAGACCGAGTGGACTTGGCGAGGGCTACGGCCGCCAGGCGAACGGCGAGTTCCATGTCGTCGCGATCGACTACGGCATCAAGCGCAACATCCTGCGCCTTCTCGCTGGCGCCACCGGCAAGGTTACGGTCGTGCCGGCGACGACTTCGGCCGAGGACATCCTGGCGATGAAGCCCGGACGGCGTGTTCCTGTCGAACGGCCCGGGCGATCCGGCCGCGACCGGCGAATACGCCGTGCCGGTGATCAGGAAGCTGATCGATTCCGGCACGCCCACGTTCGGCATCTGCCTCGGCCACCAGATGCTCGGCATCGCGCTCGGCGGCAAGACCATGAAGATGCATCAGGGACATCACGGCGCGAACCATCCGGTGAAGGACCTCACCACCGGCAAGGTCGAGATCACCTCGATGAACCACGGCTTCGCGGTCGACAAGGAGACGCTTCCCAAGAACGTCGAGCAGACCCACGTCTCGCTGTTCGACGGCTCCAATGCCGGCCTCGCGCTCAACGACAAGCCGGTGTTCTCGGTGCAGTACCACCCGGAGGCTTCGCCCGGCCCGCGCGACAGCCATTATCTCTTCCAGCGCTTCGCCGGCTTGATGAAGGCAAAGAAGGCGTCGTGACGCCGCTGCTCTCCCCGCGTTAGGATTACGCCCAGGGGAAACCATGCGGCAGAAGTCCACCCTGATCGAGAAAATGCGCCTCGATGCGCTGACCGATGGCGTGTTCGCCGTCGCGATGACGCTGCTGGTCATCGATCTCAAGCTGCCGGAAAACTTTCGCCCCGCCAGCGCGGAGGAATTTCTGCACGGGCTCGCCGAGCTTCAGACCCAGTTCCTTGTCTACGTCATCAGCTTCATTGTGCTCGGCCTGCGCTGGATGTCTCTTGCGAAGCTCTCGCGGCTGCACGAGACCGTCGAGGACCGCTACGTACACTGGTCGCTCCTTCATCTCTTGCTCGTGACTTGCGTGCCGTTCGTCACGATGGTTGTCGGCCGCTTCGGCGCGTTTGCGCCCGCGATCTGGCTCTATTGCGGGACCACGATTTTAGCGGCGCTGGTCGCGCTGCGGCTCTCGACTTTGACCGAACCGCACATCGGGCGGGAGGATGCACTCGACCGCCGCGTCGGGCTCGCTGTGATCATCGTGGTCTCGCTGATGGTGGTCGTGTTCAGCTTCGTGCAACCGAAACACGCGATGTGGATTTACCTGCTGAACATTTTCGCACCAGCGGTGCGGCGCTTCATACCCGACCAGAAACAATGATCGAACCGCTCACGTTTTTCTTCGAGGACGACGGCGCCGTCCCCAATAACCGCCTGCCGTTTCTCGTTTACAAAGGCGCCATCGATCTTTCGCGAACGCGCGATCCGGCGGCCGCAATCGAAAAGCTGTTCGACACGAACGGCTGGGGCCACGGGATGTGGCGCAACGGGGTGTACCCGTTCACGCATTATCATTCGCAGGTCCACGAAGTGCTCGGCATCGCGGCGGGTCACGCGCGCGTGCGCTTCGGCGGACGCAAGGGCGAAGAACTGGACCTCGAGCCGGGCGACATCGCCGTGCTCCCCGCCGGCACCGGACATCAGCGCATTTCGGCCGCGCCCGACCTCCTGGTGATCGGCGCCTACCCACCCGAGGGGCATTACGATCTTTGCCGCGGCACGCAGGAGGAACACGCCCGCGCCCTGACCACGATCCCGCGCGTGCCTATTCCCACGACCGATCCGCTCTTCGGCGCGGCGCGGCCGTTAACGACGCTCTGGCGTTAACTCGCACGACACAGCGATTACCCTATAGTCCCGACGCATCTAACGCGGATCCACGCATGCCTTCCTGGCGCGAATTCTGGGACAGCGCCCATTCGATCTACGTCAACGAGCGCCACAAGGACGTCCACTATCGCGACGTCGCCGAGCAGCTTGCCGACTTCGTGCCACGCCCCGATGCGTGCGTGCTCGATCATGGCTCGGGCGAAGCGATCCACGCCGACCTCGTCGCGGCGCGGGCGCGCGAGCTCTACTTGTGCGACGCCGCTGCGAGCGTGCGCGCCGCGAACGCGGCGCACTTTGCCGGCAATACGAAAATCAAGGTCATCGCGCCCGAGGACGTCGAACGGTTGCCCGAGGGTTCGCTCGATCTCGTCTTCGCAAACTCGCTGGTGCAGTATCTGACCGCCGCCGAGCTCGATCGCCTGCTCGGCGTGTGGCGACGCCTGCTTGCGCCGGGCGGCATGCTGATCGTCGCGGACATGATCCCGCCCGATGTCGGCGCGATCAGCGACGGCCTTGCGCTGCTGCGCTATGCGGCAACGCAATGGATTTTTCGTCGCTGCCGTCATCGGCCTCGCCCGCACGGCTCTTTCGCGTTACCGCCGGCTGCGCAACGAACTCGGCATCGCGCGCTACAGCGAGGCCGAATTTATCGAAAAGCTGCGCGCCGCAGGCTTTTCGGCGCGAGCGCCTGCCGAAGAATGTCGAGCACAATCCGGCCCGCATGACGTTCCGCGCACGCCCCACATGGCCGGAGGTATCGGGTTAACCCTGGCTTAACGTTCCGGGTGATTTTTCCGGCGTGGTCGGGAATATTCGGCGCGACCCGGTGGCGGAGTGTCTACGCAGGGGGCGCCGCAACGCCTTTGTACGCCTGGTTCAAATCCAGGCCCGGGTCTCCAATCCTTTCACTCAATCCTGTGCCGCCCCGACCGTGTCGGCCATCACGGCGCCGCGCGCGCCGAGCGGCTTGTCGGCCCCGACGGTGGAATCGCGCGCGGTCTGGTGCTCAATCTCGGAATTGAGCTCCGCGCCGATCAGCACGACCGAGGTCGAAATCCACATCCACATCATCAAACCGATGACGGCGCCGAGCGAGCCGTAGGTCGCGTTGTAGTCGGCGAAGCGCGACAGATACCAGGAAAATGCGACCGACACCGCGATCCAGCCAATCGCCGCGAACACGCTGCCGACCCAGAGCCAGCGCCATTTCGCCTCGCGGCGTGACGGGCCGTAGCGATAGAGCGACCGGATAATCCGACGATCACCAGCACGAACAGCGCCGGCCAGCGCAGCAATGGGAGCCAGCCGGCCTGCCGCTCGGCGGCAAAGCCGATGAACGCCAGCACCAGCGGCAGCACGACCACCGCGCTCGAGGATCAGGATCAGCACGCACGATCGCCGCCAGCGTGAATGTCAGCGACACGACGTTGAGCTTGATCAGATCCACGCTTCTCGTCCTCGTCGTAGACGATGTTGAGCGCGTCGAAGATCGCCTTCATGCCGGCATTGGCGCTCCACAGCGCGATGCCAAGTCCGAGGATAAATGCGAAGGTCAGCTTGCCGTCCGCGTGTCCGGCGATGCGCACGACCTGATCACTGATGAGTTGGTACGCGCTCGCCGGCATCACGTCGGCGAGGAAGTCGAGTTGCGCACCGAGATTACCGGCAGACGCGAATAGTCCGTACAGCGACACGAGCGCGGTGATCGCCGGCACAGTTGCGAGCAGCCCATAGAACACGACCCCGCCCGCGATCAGCAGCAACCGGTCGGACGAAATGCGCGCGTAGGTGCGCCAGAGGATGTCCTTCCAGCCGCGCCACGGGATGCGGGTCGGTGCGGCGGCATCGCGGCCTCGCCCCGGCTGCTCCGCCCGCGCCACCTGCATCGTTCTCGGCTCTTCGGCGGCGCGTACGGCCCCGAGCGGTGCCGCGGACCGATCGGGCTTGCGGCGGCGCAGGCCTTCCTCCAGCCGCACCGCGCCGGCCGCGAGCGCGAGGCCCGCAAGCGCAGCGAGAACTGTCGGAAAGGAGCGTTGCAGGGGCGTGCTCATGAGCCTGCACCAACGCGCAGAACCCGTTTGGTTTCCACGTCCACAGATCCCGTTTCGGCCCGGCGCTTCGCCCTTCCCTGCCCCCCGATTCTGGTCTAGACAACGCCCGCGCGGGGCCCGGCCCTGCCGCCACGGAAAGCGCGCTCAGGCGCGCCCTTTTTTTGTCTTCCGCATGCCCCGAAAGGTGGGTACCGGTTTTCGGGACCATGCGATCAACGATCTAAGAGCCACATGCCCAAACGCACTGATATCTCAACGATTCTGATCATCGGCGCGGGCCCGATCGTGATCGGTCAGGCGTGCGAATTCGACTATTCGGGCACGCAGGCCTGCAAGGCGCTGAAGGCCGAGGGCTACCGGATCGTGCTGGTCAATTCCAATCCGGCCACCATCATGACCGACCCG
This sequence comes from uncultured Alphaproteobacteria bacterium, assembly GCA_963757565.1. Taxonomy (GTDB): domain Bacteria; phylum Pseudomonadota; class Alphaproteobacteria; order Rhizobiales; family Xanthobacteraceae; genus PALSA-894. Next base: position 603,976 of record CAVWSB010000011.1, on the reverse strand, counting down.
GATTTGGCCGACGCCACCTACATCGAGCCGATCACGCCCGAGATCGTGGCAAAGATCATCGAGAAGGAGCGCGGCGACCGCACGGGGTTTGCGCTGCTGCCGACCATGGGCGGCCAGACCGCGCTCAACTGCGCGCTCTGCCTGCGCAAGCATGGGCACGCTGGAGAAATTCGACGTCGAGATGATCGGCGCGACCGCCGACGCCATCGACAAGGCCGAGGACCGCGAGCTGTTCCGCGACGCCATGACCAAGATCGGCCTTGCGACGCCGCGCTCGCACCAGATCAAGTCGCTGTCCGAAGCGCTCACCGCGCTGAAAGACATCGGCCTGCCGGCGATCATCCGCCCGTCGTTCACGCTCGGCGGCACTGGCGGCGGCATCGCCTACAACAAGGACGAGTTCATCGACATCGTCGAACGCGGCATCGACGCATCTCCGACCGACGAAGTGCTGATCGAGGAGTCAGTGCTCGGCTGGAAAGAATTCGAGATGGAGGTGGTGCGCGACAAGAAGGACAACTGCATCATCATCTGCTCGATCGAGAACATCGATCCGATGGGCGTGCATACCGGCGATTCGATCACCATCGCGCCGGCACTGACGCTCACCGACAAGGAATATCAGATCATGCGCGACGCCTCGATGGCGGTGCTGCGCGAGATCGGCGTCGAGACCGGCGGCTCGAACGTGCAGTTCGCCGTCAATCCGGAAGACGGCCGGATGATCGTGATCGAGATGAATCCGCGCGTGTCGCGCTCGTCGGCGCTGGCCTCCAAGGCGACCGGCTTCCCGATCGCCAAGGTCGCGGCCAAGCTCGCGGTCGGCTACACGCTCGACGAGATCGCCAACGACATCACCGGCGGCGCGACGCCGGCCTCGTTCGAGCCGACGATCGATTACGTCGTCACGAAGATTCCGCGCTTCGCGTTCGAGAAATTCCCCGGCGCCGAGCACGACACTGACCACCTCGATGAAGTCGGTCGGCGAAGCGATGGCGATCGGCCGCACCTTCCAGGAGTCGCTGCAGAAGGCGCTGCGCTCGCTGGAGACCGGCCTTACCGGACTCGACGAAATGACGATCGACGGGCTCGGTCAGGGCGACGACAAGAACGTGATCCGCGCCGCGCTCGGCACGCCGACGCCAGACCGGCTATTGAAGGTCGCGCAGGCGATGCGGCTCGGTTTCTCGGACGAGGACATCTTCGCCTCGTGCAAGATCGACCCGTGGTTCCTGGCGCAAATCCGCGCCATCGTGGAGACCGAAAGCCAGATCCGCAGCAAGGGCCTGCCGAAAACGACCGGCGCCTTTCGCCGCCTCAAGGCAATGGGATTTTCGGACGCTCGGCTTGCCGTGCTGACGAAACAAAGTGAAGCCGATGTCACCAGCGGCGCGGCGCGCCCTCGGCGTGCGCCCGGTGTACAAGCGCATCGACACCTGCGCGGCCGAGTTCGCCTCGCCGACCGCCTACATGTATTCGACCTACGAGACGCCCTTCGCGGGCGTGCTCGCGAACGAGGCGCAGCCCTCCGACCGCAAGAAGGTCATCATCCTTGGCGGCGGGCCGAACCGCATCGGACAGGGCATCGAGTTCGACTATTGCTGCTGCCATGCCTGCTTCGCGCTGAATGAGGCCGGCTATGAGACCATCATGGTCAACTGCAATCCCGAGACGGTTTCGACCGATTACGACACCTCGGACCGGCTGTATTTCGAGCCGCTCACCCCCGAGGACGTGCTCGAGATCATCGACACCGAGCGCAGCAACGGCACGCTGCATGGCGTGATCGTGCAGTTCGGCGGCCAGACGCCGCTCAAGCTTGCGGACTCGCTGGAGAAGGCAGATGTGCCGATCCTCGGCACCTCGCCGGACGCGATCGATCTCGCCGAGGACCGCAATCGCTTCAAGCTGCTGCTCGACAAGCTCAAGCTGAAGCAGCCGGAAAACGGCATCGCCTATTCGGTCGAGCAGGCGCGGCTGATCGCGGCCGACCTCGGCTATCCGTTCGTCGTGCGCCCCTCCTACGTTCTCGGCGGGCGCGCGATGCAGATCATCCGCGAAGAGAGTCAGCTCGGCGACTATCTGCTCGGCACGCTGCCCGAGCTCGTTCCGCACGACGTGAAGGCACGCTATCCGAACGACAAGACCGGCCAGATCAACACGGTGCTCGGCAAGAACCCGCTGCTGTTCGATCGCTACCTCTCCGATGCGACCGAGGTCGATGTGGATTGCCTCGCCGACGGCACCGACACCTTCATCGCCGGAATCATGGAGCACATCGAGGAGGCCGGCATTCACTCCGGCGACTCGGCCTGCTCGCTGCCGCCGCATTCGCTCGACGGAAAAACGATCGCCGAACTGGAGCGGCAAACACGCGCGCTCGCACTCGCGCTGAAGGTCGGCGGACTGATGAATGTGCAGTATGCCATCAAGAACGGCGAGATCTACGTGCTGGAGGTGAACCCGCGCGCCTCGCGCACCGTGCCGTTCGTCGCCAAGGTGATCGGGCTGCCTGTCGCCAAGCTCGCAGCGCGCATCATGGCGGGCGAATCGCTGAAGAGCCTCAAGGTCGAGACGCCGAAGTTCGACCATGTCGGCGTGAAGGAAGCCGTGTTCCCGTTCGCCCGCTTCCCCGGCGTCGATACCGTGCTCGGCCCGGAAATGAAATCGACCGGCGAGGTGATGGGCCTCGACACGTCGTTCGACGTGGCGTTTGCCAAGAGCCAGATCGGCGGCGGCACGAACCTGCCGCGCACAGGGCACAGTGTTCGTCTCGATGCGCGACAGCGACAAGCCGCGCATCCTGGAGACCATCAAGTTATTGGAAAAGCTTGGCTTCAAGGTGATCGCGACGGGCGGCACGCAGCGTTATCTGAGCCAGCAAGGCGTCGCCACCGAAAAGGTCAACAAAGTGCTGGAAGGGCGTCCCCACATCGTCGATCGCATCAAGAACGGGGGGGTCCAGCTCGTCTTCAATACCACCGATGGTGTCGCGGCGCTGGCGGACAGCCGCTCTCTGCGTCGGGCTGCCCTCTTGCATAAAGTGCCCTACTACACCACTCTTGCAGGGGCCGTCGCCGCGGCGCAGGGGATCAAGGCCCACCTTCAGGGCGATCTCCAGGTCCGCGCGTTGCAAAGCTATTTCGGCGGCAAGGCCTGACGACGGGCCAGCCGATGACGGTTCAGGACATACCTGTGGTCGCGTGGCCGATTTGAAATCGGTGCGCGATCTGAGTTTTTGTGAGGTCGGAGGCTACCAGGAGCGATGGAAAAGATCCCGATGACCGCCGCCGGCTACACGGTGCTGGAAACCGAGTTGAAGCAACGCCAGCAGGTGGAGCGGCCGCGCATCATCCAGCAGATCACCGAAGCGCGCACCCACGGCGACCTCTCGGAGAATGCCGAGTATCACGCCGCCAAGGAGTCGCAATCGCTCAACGAGGGCCGCATTGCGGAGCTGGAGGACAAGCTCGCGCGCGCCGAGGTGATCGACGTCTCAAAGCTGTCCGGCGAAACGGTGAAGTTCGGTGCAACCGTCACGTTGATCGACGAGGACACCGAGAAGAAGCAGGTTTGGCAGATCGTCGGCGAACCCGAGGCGGACGCCAAGAAGGGCCGCATCTCGGTCACGTCGCCGCTTGCACGCGCGCTGATCGGCAAGGCCAAGGGCGCCACCGTCGAGGTAGTGACGCCGGGCGGCGCGAAGGACTACGAGGTCAAGAAGATCGAGTGGCGGTGACGATGCCGGAGACCGATAACATCGTTCTTGAGCACCTGCGACATATCCGCGGCGCGGTTGATGGTTTGCGCGAGGACATGCGCGAGGTAAAAGGCCGTCTCGGCATCCTGGAGAGCCAGTACGCACATTTGTCGAACCGGCTGGACCGCGTCGACAGCCGGATCGAACGTATTGAACAGCGGCTCAACCTCGCCGACGCGTAGTGGACCCTGTGAACGCCCCGGATTCGCGCGTCAGTGGGTGCTCTGATTAGTCGATCAGGCGGCCTATTCCTTCCGCATCTCCAGCGGCACCATCGCGGCATCCTTCGAATTGCGCAGCGTCAGCGACGTCTTGACGTTGCGCACGGCGGGCGCTGCCGGTCAGCTCCGCGACGAAAGCCTGAAACGCCGTCAGGTTCGGCGCGACGCATTTCAGGATGAAGTCGATCTCGCCCGACAGCATCCAGCATTCGCGCACGATCGGCTGTTCGCGCACGAACGCCTCGAATGCCGCGAGATCGGCCTCCGCCTGGCTCGACAGGTGCACCATCGCGAACACCGTCACCTCGAAGCCGAGCAGCTTCTCGTCGAGCAGTCCGCGGTAGCCCTTGATGAAGCCCGCCTCCTCCAGCGCCCGCACCCGCCGCAGGCAGGGCGGCGCCGAAATGCCGACCCGGCGCGCCAGCTCGACGTTGGTCATGCGGCCGTCGCCCTGAAGCTCCTTCAGGATTTTCCAGTCGATGGCGTCGAGGCGGGCAAGCACACAGGGTCTCCGATAACGTCCGCGGGATTGCGGCGGCTTTCTCATTAGCCTGAAACCGGGCCGCGCGAAAGATTATTGCGCAGGCATGCCTCCCTGCGGTGCGCATCGTCCGGCTAATGAACCGGAAGTTGCGGTCGCTGGGTTGCGTATCTTGCATAGCTCGGCCGAACCCTTACATTTCACGGAACACGACTCGGGCCAGCGCACGGCGCGCGACCGCTCCATCCGCGAGCGGCCAAGACGGCGCATTCTCGGCCCCGGAGAGCCCCTGCGAATGTCGAAGGTTACCCACGCCAAGCTGATCATCATTGGCTCGGGCCCGGCCGGCTGCACCGCCGCGATCTATGCGGCGCGCGCGATGCTGGAGCCGATCATGATCCGCGGCGTGCAGGCCGGCGGCCAGCTCACCATCACGACCGACGTCGAGAACTATCCGGGCTTCGCCGAGGTGATCCAGGGGCCCTGGCTGATGGAGCAGATGGAGAAGCAGGCCGCGCATGTCGGCACCCGGCTCGTCGCCGATCACGTGACGCAAGCTCGATCTGTCGCAGCGCCCGTTCCGGCTCGAATGCGACTCGCGGCGACGTCTACCTGGCCGACGCGGTCGTGCTCGCGACCGGCGCGCAGGCGCGCTGGCTCGACCTTCCCTCGCGAGCAGAAGTTCAAGGGCTATCGGCGTCTCGGCCTGCGCGACCTGCGACGGCTTCTTCTATCGCGGCAAGGAGGTGTTCGTGATCGGCGGCGGCAACACCGCGGTCGAGGAAGCGCTGTTCCTCACCAACTTCGCCGCCAAGGTCACGGTCGTGCACCGGCGCGATCATTTCCGCGCCGAGAAGATCCTGCAGGATCGCCTGTTCAAGCATCCGAAGATCGCGGTGATCTGGGACACGGTGCTGCACGATGTCATCGGCGACGAGAATCCGCTGAAGGTGCACAGGGCGTCGCGCTGAAGAACGTCAAGACCGGCGCGATCACCGAGATGCCGCGCCGACGGCGTGTTCATCGCGATCGGCCATTCGCCGGCGACCGAACTCGTCGCAGGACAGCTCGAGATGAAGCCGTCCGGCTACATCAAGGCCGCGCCGCACTCGACCGCGACGTCGGTCCCGGGCGTGTTCGCGGCCGGCGATGTCACCGACGATATCTATCGCCAGGCGGTCACCGCCGCCGGCATGGGATGCATGGCGGCGCTCGAAGCCGAGCGCTTTCTCGCCGCACAGGAAGAGCGCCGCGACGCGGCGGAATAACAAGAACTCCGCATCGAGGGGAGCGAGGGGCGACAGTGCGAATGGACTGGGACAAGCTGAAGGTTTTTCACGCCGCCGCGGAGGCCGGCAGCTTCACCCATGCGGGCGAGCAGCTCGGCCTGTCGCAGTCGGCGGTGTCGCGGCAGGTGAGCGCGCTCGAGCAGGAGCTGACCGCGCCGCTGTTTCATCGCCACGCGCGCGGGCTGATCCTGACCGAGCAGGGCGAGCTGCTCTACCGCACCGCGCACGAAGTGTTCATGAAGCTCGAGGCGGCGCGCACCAAGCTGACCGACAGCCGCGAGAAGCCGCACGGCGAACTGAAGGTGCAGACCACGGTCGGGCCTCGGCGTGCACTGGCTGACGCCGCGGCTCGGCGAATTCCTCGAGCTCTATCCCGACATCCGCATCACGCTGATGACCACCGAGCAGGAGCTCGATCTCGCGATGCGCGAGGCCGATGTCGCGATCCGCCTGCGCCTGCCGACGCAGCCCGACCTGATCCAGCGCAAGCTGTTCACGCATGCACTTCCACGCCTACGCGTCGCCGGAATACCTCAAGCGCTTCGGCACGCCGCGCAGCCACGAGGAGCTCGACCATCATCGCATGCTGGTGCTCGGCGGCTACCGTGCCGACGCACCTGCAGTCGTCGAGCTGGCTGGTCGGCGCGGGCCGCGACGGCAAGGGACCGCGCGCGCCGTGGCTCACGATCAACAACGTGCTCGGCCTGCTGCGCGCGCTGCCAGCGCGGGCTCGGCGTCGCGATGCTGCCCGACTATCTGGTCGAGGAGAACGGCGGGCTGGTGCAGCTGTTCGGCGATGTCGACGACTTCACGTTCGATGCGTTCTTCGTCTATCCGGAAGAACTGAAGTCCGTCGCGCGCATCCAGGTGTTCCGCGACTTTCTGGTCGCGAAAGCGCAGCAGTGGAATTTCTGATCCACGAATTGATTCCGCGACGACAGGTTCTCGCCTCGAAGCCTGCGGCGCCGCATGGCTGGCATGCGGCCATCTGCGTTGTCTGCACCGCGCGACGCGGCTCATAGTTCGTGGTGCGCTGTAGGCAACACGGTCGCTGTTCCTCCCAGGTGGCGATCGCGATGCAGCCAGCTGTTCCCCTCTGGAAGGTGATTGTCGGCCTCGGCCGGCAAGACTTAACCGGGCCCGCAAGGGCCCGGTTTTTTCTTTGTCGACCAAGCGGCAGGAATGAAATTCTCTCGGTTGCGCGCGTCGACCGAAATTCCATCTCTGGGTCAGACCCACAGACGCTCTTTCTCCAGACCCTTGTACATGTCGGCGACGTATTCGCCGTAGCCGTTGAACAGCAGCGTCGGGCGGCGCTTGCTTCGTCGTGATGTCTTCCTCGGTCGCCTGGCTCCAGCGCGGATGCGGCACCTCGGGATTCACGTTCGCCCAGAAGCCGTACTCGGCCGCCTGCAGCCCTTCCCAGAACGTCTTCGGCCGCTGGTCGGTGAAGCGTGAAGCGCACGATCGACTTGACCGACTTGAAGCCGTACTTCCACGGCACCGCGAGGCGCAGCGGCGCGCCCATCTGCTTCAGCGCGGGCTTGCCGTACATCGCCGGTGACGAGGAACGCGAGCTCGTTGTTCGCCTCCGCCATCGTCAGCCCTTCGGTATAGGGCCACGGATACCAGATCTGGCGGAAGCCCGGCGCGTCCTTGTCCTGGAACGTCTCCATCGCGACGTACTTCGCCGACGCCAGCGGCTTCGCGAGTTCGACCAGCTTCGCCAGCGGGAAGCCGGTCCACGGGATCGTCATCGACCACGCCTCGACGCAGCGATGGCGATAGAGCCGCTCCTCGAGCGGCATCTTGCGGATGAGATCGTCGATCGCGATCTCGAACGGCTTCTCGACCATGCCGTCGATCTTCACCGTCCACGGCCTGATCTTGAGCGCCTGCGCCGCCTTGGTGACGTTCTTCGACGTGCCGAATTCGTAGAAATTGTTGTAGTTGCCGTTGATCTCCTCCGGCGTGATCGCCGCGATCGCGAGCGTGTATTTCTCGTTGCGCTTGGCCGGATAGAGATCCTTGCGTCGGATCGGGAATGTCGGTGACGCGTTGCGCGCCGGCGATGGCGGGCACGAGCGTCGCAGCCGCGACGCCCGCCGCAGCAGCGAGAACGCGCGGCGGTTCAGGTACACGCCCTCCGGCGTCGCCTGGTGCTCGGGGATTTCCCATCCCCGGCGGTGGATCACATTCATGATTCAGATTCCTCTCGGTAGCGTCTGCACGCAGAGGTACGGCGCAAAGCCGCCATCACCGAGCAAGTCACGCATGCGACAGCGGCCGGTGACGCGTCGGAACTCAAGCCGCCGCCTGCGCGGCCTTCTTCGCCGCGACGATCTGGTCGGCCGTGCGGCCGGTCAGTTCCGCCATGTGGTCGAACTTCGCCGTGAACGTGCCGACACCCGCGGTCGCCGAGCGCATCTCGATGATGAGATCGCCGATCTCGGTCTCCGGCATCATCGCCTTCACCGAGTCCCAGCCGGCCCAGCCCTCGCGCGTGTCGAAGCCGAGGATCTGGCCGCGCCGGCCCGACATGATCGCGTTGATCTTCGCGGTCGCGTCGGTCGGGCACACGATCTCGACCAGATGGATCGGCTCGAGCAGCACCGGCTGCGCCTGCGGCAGCGCGTCGTGGATGCCGATGCGGCCGGCCTGGCGGAACGCCATGTCGGAGGAATCGACCGCGTGATACGAGCCGTCGGTCAGCGTCACCTGCCACATCGACCACCGGGAAGCCGAGCGGGCCGTGCTTGAGCGCGTCGATCACGCCCTCCTCGACCGACGGGATGTAGTTGCGCGGCACCGCGCCGCCGGTGATCGTCTCGTTGAACACGAACCCGCTCCGCGCGGCAGCGGCTTGATGTCGATCACGACGTCGCCGAACTGGCCGTGCCCGCCGGACTGCTTCTTGTGGCGGCCGCGCACGTTGAGCACCGGCTTCTTGATGGTCTCGCGATAGCCGACGCTGCGGCTTGCGCCGCTCGATCGCGACGCCGAAGCGGTCGGCGAGCCGCTCGGTCGCGACGCGCAGGTGCATCTCGCCCTGCCCCCAGACGACGATCTCGTGGGTCTCCGGATTGTGGCACGACGCTGAGCGAGGGGTCCTCGTCGATCAGCTTGTTGAGCGCCTGCCCGAGCTTCACGTCGTCCTTGCGCTCCTTGGCGGAGATCGAGATCGCGAGCACCGGCGGATACGGCGCAACGTGCGCCGACCGGCGGATGCGCCTGCCGGCCGGCGGTGAGCGTGTCGCCGGTCTTGGCGTGATCGAGCTTGCCGAGCGCGACGGTCTCGCCCGCGGCCGCCGGCGCCGCGCTTCTCGCTTCGCCTGGCCGATCAGCTTGAACACGCCGGAGACGCGGCCCGGCTTCGCCGTCGGGCGTGATGAAGGTCGTGCCGTCGCCGACCTGCCCGGAGAGCACGCGCGCGATCGACATCTTGCCGCCATGCGCGGTGTGCATGCGTCTTGAGCACGCAGGCGACCGCGTCGCTGCCGGCCTTCACGCCGAGCCGCTTCACCGTCTCGGCGATGCCCGGCGCCTCGTGGCGCAGCGCCTTCATCAGCCGCAGCACGCCGTTGGTGCGCGTCGCCGAGCCGATCAGCACCGGGCAGATGAGCCCGTCGCGCAGTTCCTTGGCGAGATCGTCGAACACCTTGTCGCGCGGCGGCGGAATGTCCTCGAGCAACTGCTCCATCAGCTCGTCGTCGTGATCGGCGAGCGACTCCAGCATGGTGAAGCGCGCTTCCTTCTCGCGGTCGGCATTCGTCGCCTTCGAGCGGCACGACCTCGGACGGCGCGTGCTCCTTGTAGATGTGCGCGCGCTCCAGCGCGAGATCGACGAAGCCGATGACGATGTCGTTCGACCAGATCGGGATCTGGCGCAGCACCAGCGGCACGCGCGAGGCCGGCTGCAACAGCTTCAGCGTCTCGCGCACGCGCTTGTCGGCCTTGTCGATCTTGTTGAGAAACAGGAAGCGCGGAATGTTCAAGTCCTCGAGCTCGCGCAGGATCAGTTGCAGCTGCGGCACCTTCTTCTCGTCCGCCTCGCACACCACGACCGCGGCATCGACCGCCGGCAGCGCGGCGCGCATGTCATGGATGAATTCGACCGAGCCGGGGCAATCGATGAAGGTGTAGCTGTCGCCGAGGAACGTCGTGGTCGCGACCGAGAGCTCGACGCTCATGCTTGTGATGGCGCGCCTCCTTGCTGACGCATCGCCGACCGTGGAGCCTGCGTCTCGACCGTGCCCTGGCGCGGGATCGCGCCGGTGCGCGCGAGGATCGCTTCGAGCAGCGTGGTCTTGCCGCTCTGGAAGGGGCCCACCAGTGCGATGCACCGGGGACCCTTCGGACTCGTGCCGCCGTTGGTCTGCCATGTCCGCCTCCCTGCGGCCGTCGCCGGCGCTGCGCCGCGGCGGCCGTCTGTTGGTTTGGTGACAATATCGTTTCAGGAGAGAGACGCGACTGGCAAGGAGCGCGCATGCGGATTCGGCTGCTGATCGCAACACAACGAATGGCGCGGCGAAACGATCGTCGCCGCGCCACGGGTCAGCGAGGCTAGGGTCAGCGCACGAATTGCAGCGCGATCTCGGCGATGCCGGCCGCGATGTTGAGTGCCGACCTGGCCCTGCACCGACAGCGGCTGCAGCGCAACCGAGCGATCGTTGCCGCCGACCAGCACGTTCGCGCCGAGACCGGCGCCGACCGTCGCTTCCGCGGAGGCGCCCGCATAGGAGCCGGCGAGCACGCCGCGCCGACGCGTGGTCGACTCTGCACACGCCCAGACCAGCTGCCCGCGGCGGTCACGCCGATGTCGAGACCGACCTTGCGTGATCGTGCCGACATATTGCTCGGGCGGCGCCGGATAGTTCGGCGTGAACAGGCAGTTGACCTCGCGCTGCGATCCGATGATGAAACCGATGCCGCCGGATACGTCGCAATTCAGTGTCCCGGCCTGCTCCCAGACCGGGCGCTGCGCCTGCGCCGGACAGGCACAGCGGCAAGTCCAAGCAACGTCGCACCCGCCAGCCCCTGATGAACACTTCATGACGAATCTCCCTGATTCCGGCCGGCAGGCCGGACCGATCCGCGTGTCATCGCAGCGGGTCCGTTCCTCGAGCAAGGATGCAGTCCCCGGCAACCGTAGCAAACCTAGGCCGAAATTGTGCCTGAATCGAGAGGCGCCGCAGCGCGGATCAGGTACTCAAATTCCCGCAGAAGCGCTGGATGCGCCGGCAGGCCTCTTCCAGATCCTCGGTCTTGGTCGCGTAGGAGATGCGGAACGCCGGCCCGATGCCGAAAGCCGAGCCCTGCACCACCGCGACGCCTTCGGCTTCGAGCAACTCGGTGACGAAGTCCTCGTCGTTAGCGAGCTTTTTGCCGTTCGGCGCAGTCTTGCCGATCGCGCCGTCGCATGACGGATAGACGTAGAACGCGCCCTCGGGCCGCGGGCACTTGATGCCCTTCGCCTGATTGAGCATCGAGACGCAAAGGTCGCGCCGCTCCTTGAAGACCTTGTTGTGCTTCGGGATGAAGTCCTGCGGGCCGTCGAGCGCCTCGACCGCCGCCCACTGCGACACCGCCGCCGGGTTCGAGGTCGACTGCGATTGCAGCATCGCCATCGCCTTGATCAGCTTCTCGTCGCCGCCCGCGTAACCGATGCGCCAGCCGGTCATGCAGTAGGCCTTCGAGGTGCCGTTGATGGTGAGCGTGCGGTCGTAGAGTCCGGGCTCGACCTGCGCCGGCGAGAAAAACTTGAAGTCGTCGTAGACGAGATGCTCGTACATATCGTCGGTCATCACCCAGACCTGCGGGTGACGCATCAGCACGTCGGTGACGGCCTTCAGCTCGGCCTTGGTGTAGGCGGCGCCCGTCGGGTTCGACGGCGAGTTGAAGATGATCCACTTGGTCTTCGGCGTGATCGCCTTTTCGAGCGCCTCGGGCTTGAGCTTGTAGCCGTCCGCCATCGTGGTCAGCACCTCCACCGGCGTGCCGCCCGCGAGCAGCACCATGTCGGGATAGCTCACCCAGTACGGCGCCGGGATGATCACCTCGTCGCCAGGGTTCAGCGTCGCCATCAGGGCGTTGTAGAGCACCTGCTTGCCGCCGGTGCCGATAATGATCTGGCTCGGCTTGTATTCGAGATTCGTTCTCGCGCTTGAACTTGCGCGACACGGCGGCCTTCAGTTCCGGGAATGCCGTCGACGGCGGTGTACTTCGAGGCGCGTCCGCTCTCGATCGCCTTGATCGCCGCCTGCTTGATGTTGTCCGGCGTGTCGAAGTCGGGTTCGCCCGCGCCCAGCCCGATGACGTCGCGGCCTGCCTGTTTCAGAGCGCGCGCCTTGTCGGTCACCGCGATGGTGGGCGACGGCTTGATGCGCTTCATGGTCTCGGACAGGAAGGCCATCGGATTCTCCGCTTTTTGCGGCCTGTTGGTACCGGCAGGGACGCGCAACGGCAAGCCGAAAAGCCTGTCTTTTCAATGAAAACTGATGATGGCAGCCATCACGGATAAGGGTCCGTTAGGCCTTTGCGCCTAATGCTCCTGCCATGTCCGGCGTTCTCGAGACCCTGCGCTCCGGCGACTGGCTGACGTTCGACCGCGCGCGGCTCTGGGCGATCGCGGTGCTGATCGCTTCGGCGGGTGGGCTTGCCTATCTGCTCGCAACCTCAGACGGGCTGATCGACTATCAGGGCCGCCCGCTCGGAACGGATTTCTCCAACGTCTATACGGCCGGCCGGATGGTGCTCGAAGGCGAGCCTGCGGCAGCCTTCGATCCGCGCCTGGAACACGCGCGCGAGCAACAGATCTTCGGAGAAAAAACGCCGTTCTACGGCTGGCACTACCCCGCCGTTCTTTCTGGCGCTGGCGACGGCGCTCGCGCTGATGCCGTATCAGCTTGCGCTGCTCGTGTGGCAAGGCGTGACGCTGGCGCTTTATCTGCTTTCTCTCAAAGCACTCATTGTCGGCGGCTCCGGCTCTCCCTCCCCCCTGTGGGGAGAGGGTCGGGGTGAGGGGGTATCGCACTCTGCGTTCGATCGTGGCCCCTCACCCGGCCGGCCTTCAGCGCGGCCGACCTCTCCCCAGCGGGGAGAGGTGCATCGCGCCTGTGGTTCTTGCTCGCCCTCGCCTATCCGGCGGTGTTCGTAAACCTCGGGCACGGCCACAACGGTTTTCTCACGGCGGCGCTGATCGGCGTTCGCGCTCATCAATCTCGACACGCCGCCCGATCCTCGCCGGCATGCTGTTCGGCCTTCTCGCCTACAAGCCGCAGTTCGGCCTGATGATCCCGCTGGTGCTGCTCGCGACCGGCCGCTGGCGCACGCTGTTCGCTGCCGGCGCGACCGTCGTGCTGCTCGTCATCGCGGCGACGCTCGCGTTCGGCTTCGAGAGCTGGCACGCCTTCTTTCGCTTCGCCGAATACACCCGCGCGATCGTGCTCGAAACCGGAGAGACCGGCTGGCACAAGATCCAGAGCGTGTTTTCCTGGGCGCGCATGTGGGGCGCGAGCGTGCCGCTCGCCTATGCGATCCAGGGCGCCGTGACGCTGGCGGTCGCCGCCGCAATGGTCTGGCTCTGGCGCTCACCCGCCACGTATGCGCTGAAGGCCGCCGGGCTTTGCCTCGCCGCGATCCTCGCCACGCCCTACAGCATCGACTACGACCTGATGGTGCTGGCGCCCGCGATCGCGCTTTGGGCACGCGAGGGTCTCAAGCACGGCTTTGGACCCTGGGAGAAATCCGCGCTCGCGTTCCTGTGGATCGTACCGCTGATCGCACGCGGCGTCGGGCAAGTGACTCTGATACCGCTCGGTGTCATCGCCATGTTGACGGTGTTCGCGCTGCTGCTGCATCGCGCGCGCGGTATCCGCACCCCGGTGCCGGTCCCAGCCCCCGCGCACTAGCACCCCAATTGGTGCACGGCAGGGTTTGCGCTACACTGCGTCTAGGTGCAAAGAGCCGCCCGAGCGGCCCGCTGGAGGAAATGTCGATGAAACTGTCCGCCGAGCAGCTCCGCCAGTTCGACGAACTTGGCTATCTGTTTTTCCCGAATTGCTTCTCCGACGACGAGATCGCGCTGATGCGCACCGAGGGCGATTCAATCCTCAAGCTCGATCGCCCGGAAGTGTGGCGCGAGAAATCCGGCGCACCGCGCACCGCGTTCGCGGCGCACAAGTTCAACGACGTGTTCAAGCTTCTGGCGCACCACCCGCGCCTGCTTACACCGATCGAGCAATTGTTCGGGGAGCAACTCTACGTCCACCAGTTCAAGCTCAACGCCAAGGCGGCGTTCGAAGGCGACGTCTGGCAGTGGCATCAGGACTACGGCACCTGGGCACGCGACGACGGCATGCCGGACGCGCGCGCGATGAACATCGCGGTCTTCCTCGACGAAGTCTTTCCTTTCAATGGCGCGCTGATGCTGGTGCCGGGCAGCCACAAGGGCGGCACGCTCGCCGCCGGGCACGATCTATCGACCACATCCTATCCGCTCTGGACGCTCGATCAGGAAACGGTGACGCGGCTCTGCCGCGAGGCCGAGCGCGACGGCAGGCCCGGCATCGTGGCGCCGACCGGCAAGCCCGGCTCAGTGCTGATGTTCCACGGCAACCTGGTGCACGCCTCGGCGCCGAACATCACGCCCTACCCGCGCAAGATCGTGTACCTGACATTGTGCGCGGTCTCCAACCACATCACCAAGTTCAACCGGCCGGAGTTCATCGCGCACCGCGACTTCACGCCGCTCGCGCCTGTCGGCGACGAAGCATTGGCCGAGCACGCGCGCGCCCATCGCGTTGCAGCGGAATGACGTTTCATGTTCGCGAGCGCCGGGAGTTTGGAATATCTCCAGCGTCACGTTTGCGGCATATGATTCTACTTTTGTTGAGTGGCCGTCTCTGCATTGTCTTGCGGCGGTCATATCGGACTCCTTAATCCCGGAGACGGCGCCGGGAGACGAATGAATGTACACCCTCTATTCGATGCAGCGGTCTGGGAATTGCTACAAGGCGCGCCTCGCGCTTGCGCAACTCAATATTCCTTACGACGTCATCGACATCGACATTCTCAAGGGTGACGCGCGCACACCCGATTTCCTCGCGATGAATCCGGGCGGGCGCGTACCGGTGCTTGAGGTCGCGCCCGGCCGCTACCTCTCGGAATCGAACGCGATCCTCTGGTATGTGGCGCGCGGCACACCGCTTGCTCCGGAGGACCCGATCGATCGGTCGACCGCTCTGCAATGGATGTTTTTTGAACAGAACAGCCTCGAGCCCTATCTCGGCGCGGCGTTTTTCTGGCTCACGCTGGTCAAAGGCGGGCGCGAATTGCAGGTGCATGCGCTCGAGGACTGGATGGAAAAGGGCTATCAGGCCTTCACCGTGATGGAGAAGCATCTCGCGATGCACGACTTCTTCGCCGCCGGTAATTACACGATCGCCGACATCGCGCTCTACGGTTACACCCACGTCGCGCACGAGTGCGACTTCGCGCTCGATGAATTTCCCGCGATCCGCGCCTGGCTCAACCGCGTCGTCGATCAGCCAGGTCACATCCCGATGGACTGGCATCCGGCCGCCGAGGCGGCGCAATAGCGGACGGGCGTCCGGCTCGCCGAACGCCCGCGCGAGATTCAGCGCCAGTAACGGTGCGGGCCATACCAGCCGAAGCGATAGGGCCGCGGGCCGTAGAAGCGCGGGCCATACACGTATGGACGCGGCGCGAAGTAGGCGTAGTTCGGACGCCACCAGCAACGGTAGGGTCCGCACACCCACGCGACGTTCTTCGCCGCGGGCGCAACCGCCTCCGCGGCGGGGGCAAGGTCTCCGAGCGGCATCGCCGAGGCGCTGCCGGCGGCAAGTGTTCCGAGAAAGATGGCTGCTGACGCAGCCAAAGCGGTTCGACCGAAACTCATGACACTCTCCTGGCTTGGCCCCTCGCCACGAAGAATGCCGTATCGCGCGTGTCGCGAACCTGAAGAGCGCTGTTAGAAAGCGTTCAGCAACGCGACCGGATTGTGATCGCGCGCCACATTCCGGGCGCAACCCTACTCGCCCGGCTTGATGCCTGCGTCCTTGATCACCTTGGCCCATCGCTGGGTGTCTGCGCGGATGATGCCGGCGAACACGTCGGGCGGATCGGTGACGACGTCGAGCCCGATCTTGCCGAAGTTCGCACGCATCTCGGGCTGCGATACGATCTTCATCGCTTCCTCTTGCAGCTTGGCGATGACCGGCGCCGGCGTCCCGACCGGGGCGAGCAGTCCGAACCACGACGTGACCTCAAACCCCGAAACGCCCGCCTCGTCCATCGAGGGATATTCCGGAATGTTCGGCGAGCGCTTCAGCGATGTGACGGCAAGCGCGCGCAGCTTGCCCTCGCGCACGATCGGCAGGATCGCGCCCGCGTTCTGGAACGTCATGGTGATCGCGCCCGCCGATCACGTCGGTGAAGTTCGCGCCGCGATACGGCACATGCACGATGTCGAGGCCGGCCATGCTCTTGAACACTTCGCCCGCGATGTGCTGCGGCGTTCCCGCGCCGGGACTGGCAAAGGCGAGCTTGCCGGGCTGCGCCTTGGCGAGCGCGATCAGCTCGGCGACATTTTTCACCGGCACGTCGTTGTTGACCGCCAGGATGCTCGGCGCGACCAGAAGCCGCGCGACGGGCGCGAGATCGCGCAGCGGCTCGAACGTTGGCGCGATATTCAGCGACGGGTTGATGGTCAGCGCGCCGTTCGCACCCCAGTACAGGGTGTAGCCATCCGGTGCGGACTTCCCGACACGCTCACCCGCGACCCCGCCTCCGCCGCCCGGCATGTTCTCGATCGTGACTGGTACGCCCCAGGATTCGCTGAGCTTCTGCGCGAACATGCGCGCGCTCATGTCCGTCGCACTGCCCGGAGTGAAACCGACAAACAGACGAATGCCGCGGTCGGGATAGGTCTCCGCCGCGGCCTGGTCTGCCGCGAGGAGCGCGAAAGCGATCAGTACACCGCGAAAGACACGCATTGCCGCCCCCTACTCGTGCGCCTTGATGCCCGCTTCCTTGATGACCTTCGCCCAATACGGCGTCTCGGTGCGGATCACCTCGGCGAATTCGGCGGGCGTGCCGCCGATCACATCGAGCCCCTGGTTCTCCATCGCCTTGCGCACTTCGGGAATCGCCAGCACCTTCACGGTCTCGGCATGCACCTTGTCGATGACCGCCTGCGGGGTTTTTGCCGGCGCCATCAGGCCGAACCACGGCACCGCCTCGTAGCCGGGAAATCCGAACTCGGCCATCGTCGGCAGGTCCGGCACCAGCGCGGAGCGCTTGCGCGACGACACCGCGAAGGCGCGCAGCTTTCCCTCCTTCACCAACGGCGTCACGTTCACGACATTGGAGAACGACATCGTGATGCGGCCCGCGAGCAGATCGGGCAGCACCGCGGTGGTGCCGCGATAGGCGATCGGCCGGATGTCGAGATGCGCCATCGACTTGAACAGCTCGCCCGCCAGGTGTTGCGAGGTGCCCGGCCCGGTGTGGCCGTAGGTGAGTTCGCCGGGCTTCGCCTTGGCGAGCGCGACCAGTTCGGTCAGGCTTTGCGCGGGGACGTCCGGATGCACCACCAGGATATTCGCCGCGACGAACACCTGTGAGATCGGCGCAAAATCCTTGATCGGATCGTAGGGCAACCTTTCGTACAGGCTCGGCGCGACCACCAGCGAGCCGTTGCCGCACATCACGAGCGTGTGGCCGTCGGGAGACGACTTGGCCACCCGGTCGCACGCAATGTTGCCGCTTGCGCCGCTGAGGTTTTCGACCACCACCGGCTTGCCCCAGTCGGCCGCGAATTTATCCGCGAGCAGCCGCGCGGCGACATCCGGCGCGGTGCCGGCCGGGAAGCCGACCAGAATACGCACAAGCTGATCGGGGTAATTCGTCTGCGGCGGACGCCGAGCACACAAGCAGCGTCCACGCTGCGACCACGCAAGCGAGCCGTTTCATCGTCCCTCCCGGTCCTGCCGTCCGAAGGCTCGCGGTCTCAGCGCCGCTTTAATGCCCGGACCGTCAGCCTACTCCGCCTTGATCCCGGCCGCCTTGATGATCGGCCACCATTTCTCGATCTCGGCCTTTTGAAATGCTGCCAAGCCCCTCCGGCGTCTGCTGCTCGCGCGGCGGAATCTCCTGTCCGAGTTCGCCCAGGCGCTTTTGCACCGTCGGGATCGGCAAGCGCCTCCTGCACGGCGGCGGTGAGCTTCTCCACCGCCTCCCTGCGGCGTGCCGTGCGGCACCCACAAGCCGTGCCAAACCGAGATGTAAAAGCCCGGCAGGCCGGCCTCGTCCACGGTCGGAATGTCCGGCGCGGACGCAAGCCGCTTCGGCGCCGTCACCGCATAGGCCTTGATCGAATTGCTGCGCACCTGCGGCAGCGAGTTGGACGATTGATCGCACATGATGTCGATCGTGCCGGCGACCAGATCGAGCATCGCCGGCCCGGCGCCGCGGTACGGCACGAAGGTGAACTTGGTATTGGTGAATTGCTGGAAATAGACGCCGCCGACATGCGACGCGCTGCCCGCGCCCGCCGTGCCGGCGGTGATCTTGTCCTGGTTGGCCTTCACCCAAGCGACCAGTTCCTTCAGGTCCTTCGCGGGCACGTCCTTGCGCGACACGATAAGTTGCGGATTACTCGGCAGCAGCGCGACCGGGTCGAGGTCTTTCAGCAGATCGTAGCTGAGCGGATAGATCGCGCCGTTGACGACGTGCGTGCTCCAGTGGCCGATGCTGAGCGTGTAGCCGTCTGGTGCGGCGCGCGCGACGCGGCCGACCGCGATCGAACCGGCCGCGCCGGTCGTGTTCTCGATGATGATGGTCTGGCCGAGCGCGCGGCGCATGCGATCGCCGAGAATGCGCGCGACCGTGTCGGTTGGACCGCCAGCCGAAAACGGCACCACGATCGTGATCGGGCGCGTCGGATAGCCTTGCGCCTGCGCAGCCGAGGCAAGACCCCATCCGAGAAGCCGCGACGAATGCCGATGTCCAGCGCTTCAAAATATCCTCCCGATCGATTGCGGGTTCAGTCTGACGCAACGCCGCGCAGCCCGCTACCGTTAACCATTCATTAACCATAAATCACGGGTTTGCCTTGATTTACCAATAGCTTCGCCACGGTTTCGGGACACATAGATGCTGGGAACGGCACGGTGGAAGGCGGCATGCTTCGAGACGGACGATGTTCAAACCAGTCACCAAAACCGGCTTCGCGGTACCTGCGCCTGATGCGCGCTCACCGCATGGAAGCACCCTCCCGGCGCTGATCGCCACGCTCTCGCTCGTGCTGTCGATTGCGGTGCTTCTCACCGCCGTGACGCTCAACGCCGCGCGCGCCGCGCAACTTTTCTGAGACTTTCGCGTAGTTGGTCGGGGTCGACCGCGCGGAAGGACTGAGACATGCGAAGGGTTTGGGTAGCGTTCATGGCGTTCGGCACGCTCGCCGCGCCGGCATATGCGCAGACCTTTCCCTCCAGCGCCGGCAATCTCAATGTCGAGACGATCGCACACGGGCTCGAACATCCGTGGGCGCTCGCATTCCTGCCGGACGGCAGGATGCTGGTCACCGAACGGCCGGGCCGCATGCGAATCGTGGCGCGCGATGGCGAGCTTTCCGAGCCGCTCAAAGGTGTGCCGCCAGTGATTGCAAGCGGACAGGCAGGTCTGCTCGATGTCGCGCTCGATCGCGACTTCGCGAAGAACCGCACGATCTATTTCACGTTCAACGCCGAGCGCGGCGGGCTTGTCGCGGTCGCGCGCGCACGGCTCGAAGACGACGCGCGCTCGAGTGACGTGAAGATCATCTTCCGCGAAGAGAGCAAGGGCGGTTCGAACAATCACGGCAGCCGCATCGCGCAGGCGCCGGACGGAAACCTCTTCGTGACGCTTGGCGATCATTTCGGCCCGCGCGACGAGGCGCAGAACCTTGCGCTCGACAACGGCAAGATCATCCGCATCGCGCCCGACGGCAAAATCCCGCCGGACAATCCGTTCGTCGGCAAGGATGGCGCGCGGCCGGAGATCTGGAGCTATGGCCACCGCAACGGCCAGGGCCTCGCGCTTCAATCCGGCGAGCGGCAAACTGTGGGAGCAGGAGCACGGCCCGCAGGGCGGCGACGAAGTGAACATCATCGAGAAGGGCAAGAACTACGGCTGGCCGGTGATCGGCTACGGCGTCGATTACGGCGGCGCGAAAATCCACGAGTCGACCGCGAAGCCCGGCATGGAGCAGCCGGTCAAATACTGGGTGCCGTCGATCGCGCCCTCCGGCATGGCGTTCTACACCGGCGATGTCTTCCCCGCGTGGAAAGGCAATCTGTTCATCGGCGCGCTCGAAGGCGCAGCTGCTGGTGCGGCTCGACCTCGACGGCGAGAAAGTCACCAAGGAAGAGCGCCTGCTCGGTGGTCTGCGCGAGCGCATCCGCGACGTGCGGCAGGGACCGGACGGCGCGCTCTATGTGCTCACCGACAACAGCAATGGCCGCGTGCTGCGGCGTGACGCCGGCGAAGTAACGCGGCGACATTGCGGCCGGCGCCGCGCATGCTTCGGGTCAGGCGCTGATGGATCACCGAAAGTTATGTGACAGCGCCGCGGCGATCCTCTAGAAGACCGCCGTCCATACATGAGCGAGTTGTCTTCGCGAAAAACGCCTCACAGGGCGTGAGCGCGGGCGCGACCCTTCGCCGAGTTTGAAAATGTTCGCGCTGTTCGAACGGCTGTTGAAGCCGACCGACATATCCGACGGCGCCGCAGGCCCCGCCTGGGCTGCTCGCGTTCTATTGGCATTTCGCGCGCCAGGCGAAAGGCGCTGTTCGTTGCGCTGTTCGTTGCCGGCTTCGCGCACGCGATCATCGACACGACCGATCCCGATCTTCTTCGGGCGGGTGGTGACGCTCGTGACCAGGGCCAACCCGGAGACGCTTGTTCACCGAGCACGGCCGCCTGCTGCTGATCATGGCGCTGGTGCTGCTGATTGTGCGGCCTTTCACGCTGACGATGCAGAACCTGCTCGCCAACCAGGCGATCGCCGCCAACGTATCCAACCGCATCCGCTGGCAGAACCACTGGCACGTGGTGCGCCAGTCGTGGGCGTTCTTCCAGAACGATTTCGCCGGCCGCATCGCAACGCGCGTGATGCAGACGGGGCCGGCGATCCGCGAGACGATCGTCTCGCTCATCACCGGCGTCTGGTACATCCTGGTCTACGGCACCAGCGCGCTGATCCTGCTCGCGCATGCGGATACCTGGCTCGCGCTCCCGATCGCCCTCTGGTTCGTCGGCTATCTGATGCATTCTGCGCGTGCTGGTGCCGCGCATGCGCGACCGCTCGAAGGAGATGTCCGAGACGCGCTCGATGCTCACGGGCCGCATCGTCGACAGCTACACCAACATCCTCACCGTGAAGCTGTTCGCCCGCGCGCACGAGGAGGATGCCTATGTGCGCGACGCGCTCGATCA
The DNA here is from genome assembly GCA_963757565.1 of uncultured Alphaproteobacteria bacterium. Classification (GTDB taxonomy): domain Bacteria; phylum Pseudomonadota; class Alphaproteobacteria; order Rhizobiales; family Xanthobacteraceae; genus PALSA-894. The sequence continues at coordinate 582,726 of CAVWSB010000011.1, read as the reverse complement.
GCACACGCGGCGTTTCCACCGCATGCTGCGGCTGAACACGCTGTTCGGCTTCTGCCTCTCGACGCTCAACGCCATGCTGGTGACCGGCACCACCGGCCTTGCGATCTTTCTGTGGACGCAAGGCCGCGTCGGGGTCGGCACGGTCGCGATGGCGCTGCCGCTCGCCTGGCAGATCGTCAGCATGGCCGGCTGGGTCGGCATGCAGGTGACGTCGATCTTCGAGAACATCGGCGTCGTGCAGGAAGGCATGATGACGATTGCCCGGCCGATCGCGCTGACCGACGCGCCCAAGGCCGCGGCGCTCGCGGTGCCGCGCGGCGAGATCGATTTTCGTAACGTACGCTTCGGCTATGGCCGCGCGACTTTGGCCGACGACGGAAGCGTGAACGCCCTTTCGCCGTCATCGACGACTTCACGCTGAGCGTGAAGCCGGGCGAAAAGATCGGACTGGTCGGCCGCTCGGGCGCCGGCAAGTCGACGCTGGTCAATCTGCTGCTGCGCTTCTTCGATCTCGAGGGCGGCCGCATCCTGATCGACGGGCAGGATATTTCGCGCAGGTCACGCAGGAGAGCCTGCGTGCGCAGATTTCGATGGTGACGCAGGACACCTCGCTGCTGCATCGCTCGATCGGCGACAACATCCGCTACGGCCGGCCGAGCGCGACCGATGCCGAGATCGTCGCCGCCGCAAAGCTCGCGCATGCGCACGACTTCATCCTCGACCTTGAGGACTGGAAAGGCCGGCGCGGCTACGACGCGCAGGTCGGCGAGCGCGGCGTGAAGCTCTCGGGCGGGCAGCGCCAGCGCATCGCGATCGCGCGCGTGATCCTGAAGAATGCGCCGATCCTCGTGCTCGACGAGGCCACCTCCGCGCTCGACAGCGAGGTCGAGGCCGCGATCCAGCAGAGCCTCGGCACGCTGATCGCCGGCAAGACCGTGATCGCCATCGCGCACCGGCTTTCGACGATCGCGCGCATGGACCGCCTGGTCGTGCTCGACCGCGGCCGTATCGTCGAGCAGGGCACGCACGCCGAACTGCTGCGCGCGAACGGCCATTACGCGGCGCTGTGGCAGCGCCAGTCCGGCGGCTTCATCGACGTCGAGCGAGCCGCAGGCGGCGGAGTGATCGCCGCCGCGTCGTGCGGCGGCATTGACGCGCGTTTCGCGTCAAGCTTCTGACTGTCGCCGACCCACATTCGCGCATCGGGAGAGCAGACATGGGCATCGGCCGGCGTGATTTCCTGAAATCCTCCGCGGCCTTCGCCGCCGCATCCGCCGGCAGCGTTCTCCTGCGTCGAGTTCGCCAGCGCCGCGCCGATCGACGTGCCGACCGTCGACAAGCTCGCGATCCGCGTGCTGGTCGACCAGCAGCACGACCAGTTCCTGCGCGGCAGCACCGTGAACGGCGTTGTGCACGAAGGGCCGGGCCCGGCACGCAGCGCGGACGCGCGCAACGTGCTGCACAACGAGTGGGGCCTGTCGCTCTATCTCGAATCGCAGCGCGGCGACGAGCAACCGCACGATCCTGCTCGACTTCGGCTATACCTCGCCTGCGATCATCAACAACATGGGCCTGCTCAAGGTCGATCCGGCCAAGATCCAGGCGATGATCGTCAGCCACGGCCATATCGACCACTACGGCGGCCTTGTCGGCTTCCTCGACAAATACCGCAGCGTGCTTCCGGCCGACGTGAAGCTCTACGCCGGCGGCGAGGACAATTTCTGCCATCGCGTCGGCCGGCGCCGACGCCGCGCAGTTCGGCGAAGGCGGCACGCTCGATCGCAACGCGATCGTGGCGCAAAAGGTGTCGGTCGTGCTGTGCGAGACGCCGACCGTGATCCAGGGACACGCCTTCACGACCGGCAAGATCACGCGCAACAGCATGGAGCGCATCCTGCCGAATAGCTTCGGTCGACTACTCCTCGACCGCAATCGGCAAGCTGCGACTACGGTCACTACACGGCGGCCGAACTGCAGGGCAAGATCGTGCCGGACCAGCACGTGCACGAGCACGCCACCTGCTTCAACATCCGCGGCAAGGGACTCGTGGTGATTTCGTCCTGCGGCCATGTCGGCATCGTCAATTCGGTGCGGCAGGCGCAGCAGGTGTCGGGCATCCAGAAGATTCACGCCATCGTCGGCGGCTTCCATCTCGGGCCGGCGCCGGCCGGATTACCTCACGCAGGTCGTCGCCGAGATCAAGAAGCTCGAGCCCGACGTGCTCATCCCGATGCATTGCAGCGGGCTGAACTTCCTGCTCGAGGCGCGGCAGCAAATGCCGGGCAGCGTCATCAACACGTCGACCGGCAGCAAGCTGATCTTCAGCGCGTGACGCTGCGCGCCCTTGTGCTGTCGGCGCTGGTGCTCGCGCGGCATCGCGCCGACGCTTGCGCAAACCGGCTCGAACCGCTCCGCCGCCGAACTGATGGACGCGGTGATGTGGAACCGCGAGCCGATCGGCGGACCGTTCGCGCTGATCGATCACACGGGCAAGCGCCGCACCGACGCGGACTTCCGCGGCAAGCTGCTGCTGGTCTATTTCGGCTTCACCTATTGTCCGGACGTCTGCCCGACCGATCTGCAGGACATCGGCCTCGCCCTCGACAAGCTCGGCGCGGCAGGCGATCAGCCGTCCAGCCGCTGTTCATCACGGTCGATCCCGAGCGCGACACGGCGGAGCATCTGGCGCGACTATGTGGCGCTGTTTCATCCGCGGCTGATCGGGCTGACCGGCGATGCCGCGGCGATCCACAAGCCGCTGCCGATGCCTACAAGGTCTATTACGCCAAGGTCGCCGAACGAGCGCCGGCGACCGACTACACCGTCGACCACACCGCGTTCATCTATCTGATGGGCACGGACGGCACATATCTCGGCTTCTTCCCTCCCGGCACCACGCCGGAGCGCATCGCAGAACGATCCGCCCAGCAATTGGCCAAGCGATTGACCGGCCACTCCGCCGCGAAGCTCGGCCCAACTCCGGCCCAGATCTGCTCCCACATTCGGCCGCTTTCGCAAGGGAAAGTCCACAACGCAATCGGGGCGGACTTGGCTATGTACTGGGAGGGACTGGCCATGCGTCTTCGATTCGACGCGCGCATTCTGGTCGTGATGCGCGCCATTACCAGATCGCGGCGCTTTCGACGCTGGTCGTCTTCAATCTTCGGCTGGGTCGATTTCGGCGCGCAGCCGCTCAACAGCGCGCTCGCGTTAATCGGCGCACGCTGCATCACGCAAATCGTCTGCTCGCGCCTCTCCGGCGTCCCGCTCGACCTGCGCTCGCCGCTGATCACCGGGTTTGTCGCTCAGCCTGCTGCTGCGCGCCGATGCACGCCTGGATTCACCTCGCGGCCGGCATCATCGCGATCGGCTCGAAATTCTTGCTGCGCCTCGATGGCAAGCACATCTGGAATCCCGCCGGCTTCGCGATCGTGGTGCTGCTGTTTGCTACACCGCAGCCATGTTTGGATTTCGCCCGGCAGCTGGGGCTCGGACGATCTGGTTCGCGGCGCTGCTCGCCTTCTTCGCGATCCTGGTGCTCGGCGCCGCGCGCCGCTCCGACATCGCGATCTTCTTCCTCGGCACGCATGCGGCGCTGCTGCTCGCGCGCGCGCTCTGGCTCGGCGATCCGCTCGCAATCCCGCTGCATCAGTTGCAGAGCGGCTCGCTGCTGATCTTCACGTTCTTCATGATCTCCGACCCGCGCACGTCGCCCGACTCGCGGCTCGGCCGTTTCGTCTTCGCGGCATCGGTCGCCGCGCCGGCGCACTACATGGCGTTCTTCATGCAGATGCGGCCGGCGCTCTACGTCGCGCTGATCGCGCTCTCCCCGTTCATCCTTCTCATCGACAGGATCCTGCCGGCGCAACGCTTCGCCTGGAAGCCGGCCATGCAAGGAGCCTCGCAATGACCAAGACGTTACGCCACGGCTGAAGACCACCGGCGGCGCTGGCCGCGATCGTCGCGCAGCTGGTCGCGCAGACGAACCCGGCCGCCGCCTTCTGCGGCTTCTATGTCGCCAAGGCCGACTCCAAGCTGTTCAACAAGTCTTCCAAGGTCGTGCTCACGCGCGACGGCAACACCACCGCCATCACGATGGCGAGCGACTACGAGGGCGAGCCGAAGGAGTTCGCCGTCGTCATCCCGGTGCCGACCTTCATCGAGCGCAAGCAGATCGGCGTCGTCGAGATGAAGACCATCGATCATCTCGACGCCTACACGGCGCCGCGGCTGGTCGAATATCACGACGAGGATCCCGTGCGCGCCGCGCGTCGCCTACATGGCGCGCAGCGCCGGCGCTGTGCCCGCGCCCCGATGGCGCTCGCGCTGCCGACGACCGTGCGCTACAACGGCGTCACCGTCGAGGCGAACTACGACGTCGGCGAATACGACGTCTCGATCCTCTCGGCGCAACGAGAGCGACGGCCTCGTCAACTTCCTCACCGACAACGGCTACAAGATTCCGCACGGCGCCGAAGCGGTGCTCGGCAGCTACATCAAGCAGAACATGCGGTTCTTCGTCGCCAAGGTGAACCTCGACCGCATGACGCTGATCGGCGCCGGCTACCTGCGCCCGCTGCAGGTGCGCTACGAGACGCGCGAAATTCATGCTGCCGCTGCGCCTCGGCACCGTGAACGCGAACGGGCCGCAGGACCTGATCGTCTACGCGCTGACCAAGAACGGCCGCGTCGAGGCCGCCAACTACCGCACCGTGAAGCTGCCGTCCGACATGGACGTGCCGCTCTACGTCAAGAACGAGTTCGGCGACTTCTACAAGGCGATGTTCGATCACGCGGTGCGAGAAGCGAGAACATGCGCGCGGTGTTCGTCGAATATGCCTGGGACATGGGCTGGTGCGATCCGTGCGCCGCCGATCCGCTCAGCAACAAGCAACTGGTCGAGCTCGGCGCGCGCTGGATCGGCGAGCGACGGCGACAGCCGTTCCGCGGCCGCATGGCGCAGGGCGCAAACGCCTACGTGACGCGGCTGCATGTGCGCTACGACGCGAAGTCGTTCCCCGAAGATCTCGTGCTTCATGGAGACCAAGGACCGCACCAACTTCCAGGGCCGCTACGTGCTGCGCCATCCCTGCAAGGGAGCGATGTCCTGCGACGCGGGCAAGAATTACCGCGCCGGCCTTCCGGCGCGCTTCCGCAAGGAGGCGAGCAATCTCGCCGGCTCACCGGCTGGAACGCAGACACGAGATCGAGACGCGGATGGCGAGTGGCGAGGACAGAGCGTCGGCGGGATAGTGAGCAACCCGCTGCGGGACGTCGACGCTACACCAAGTCCCGCCATCGCCTTCACCTCGGCGCTGCCGGGGAACACGTTCGCGGCGAGCGCCTGATCGTCGACGCGCAGATGGTCCTTCAACAGACCCTTGAGCACGGCGCGCAGGTCGGTCGTCGCCGCGAGGTCGCGGCCCTCGTACAGGTTGGCGTTCTTCAGGCCCGGCCAGTCGGCGATCACGCGGCCGCCTTTCAGCGCGCCGCCCGCGAGCAGCGCGATCGTGCCGGTGCCGTGGTCGGTGCCGTTGGTGCCGTTGATGCGCGCGGTGCGGCCGAACTCGGTGACCACCGTCGACCACCGTCTCGCGCCAGGCCGCGCCCATGTTCGTCTCGACCGCCGCGATGGCGCCGTCGAGCGCGCCGAGCAGCGTCGCGAGGCGGCCGCTGAGTCCGCGCCCTCGTCGACATGCGTATCCCAGCCGTTGAAGGCGAGCGCGCCGATGCGCGGTCCGTCTGGCGCGCGCGAGGAATTTCGCCGCGGTGCCGGCCGCTTCGGCGAAGATAGCCGCGCACCTGCGCCGGGAAGCCCTTGCGGCACCTGCCGGCCTTCGGTCGGCGCCATCGCGGTGGCGCCGCGCGCGCCATGCGCGGCGAGGTCGCGCCGGCCCTCGAGCGCGCGCGCCAGTTCGCGCGTCGGTGTGATGATAGAGATCGATCAGCCGCGCCATCGTGTCTTCGCTCGCCGGCTGGATGCGCTGCGGCGTCCACGACATCACCGGCGCCGGCCCGCGCACGACCAGCGGCGTCACCGGCCCGACCGCGAAGGCGCGCGCCCGTCGCGCGCGCACGCGCGCTTCCGGCTCAAGCCCGCCGAGCGCGCGGTTGAGCCAGCCGGTGTCGGCGCGGCCGGGCTTGCGGCAGCCCGCTTTCCAGCACATCCTGCCCGTCGAAATGCGAGCGTTCGCGATAGGGCGTCGCGCGTCGCATGCACGATCGCCGCCTGCCCGGCCTGATAGAGGCGATGCAGGTTCGGCATCGCGGGATTGAGCGCGAAGAACGAGTCGAGCGGCAGCGCCGGCGTCTTGCCGTCGAGCAGCAGCGCCTTGTCGCCGCGCAGCTTCACCCAGTCGGGATCGCCAACCGGCGCGACCGCCGCGAGCCCATCGAGCGCGCCGCGCAGGATGATGGTGAGCATGCGCGGGTCGCGGCCTTCGGCGCGCGCAAGCTTGCGGCAGGAACGGCCAGGCGAACAGCACGCCGGCGCCGGCGAGCAGTTCGCGGCGCGTGGAGGCATGCGAGTTCGTCATGACATCACCGCCTTTGGAATTCCGGCGCCATCATCGCCAGCGTCAGCGCCTGCAGCGCGGCTTTCGGCGCGCGCGATGGTCTGGCGCGTCTCCGGCCGAGGCGAGCGGCCCGAGCGCGGTCTCGACGAACGTCGGCCGGCTCGATCCGTGCCTGCACCAGTGTCGGCGATGCGGTTGGCGATATCGAGCCGCTGCGGCAGCCCGTCGATCCAGGCCGCCTGCGTCGTCGGCGAAGCCCTTGCGGCGCCGGCGGCCGCCACAGCCGCTCGCCGAGATACGCCATGCGCCTCGCAGGACGCGGCGCGCGCATCCGGCGCGACGCCGATCGCGCGCCAGACCGACGATCAGCCACTCGCTCGGCCGCTTGAGCTTGACCGCGCTGCTCGTCCCAGGTCTCGGGCGCGGTGACCAGCGTCCTGGCGACTTCCTTCAGGTCGCCGTCGGTGTCGAGAAAGCGCTTCGACAACCGCTCGACCAGCGCAGGCGGCGGCTCGTCGGAGCAGAAATGCCGCGCGAGCTTGTGCGCCGACATGCGCGGCGGTCGCCGGATGCCGCGCAAGATCGGCGAGCACCGCCCGCCCCTGCTCGACGCCGCCTTCCGGATAGGTCTTGCCGATCACCGTCTGCGGGCCCGGCTCATGCATGCGCGGATTGAACACGAACTCGCCGCCGTGCTCCGGGATCGGTCGCCGGCGGCATGATGGTCCAGCCGGTGATCACCTTGGCGAAGCTGGTGACGTCGTCCTGCGTATAGACCGTGCGCACGCCGAGCGTATGCAGCTCGAGTGTCTCGCGCGCGAGGTTCTCGTTCAGCCCGCGTCGTGTTGACGAGGCCGGCGACCGACTTCGGCCCGATCGAGCGCGAAATTGTCGAGATAGAACAGCATCGCCGGATGGCTCTTCGACGGCGAGCAGCATGTCGGCGAAGCGGCCGAGCACATGCGGCGCGGATCGCCTCGCGCTCGTAGGCGCCGGCGCATGCTGTTCACGACCTGTCGGCCGAGACGCAGAAATGGTTCGACCAGAACCACACCAGCCGCTCGACGAAGCCGATCTCGGCGCGCAGCGCGGCGTCGATACGCGCCTTCACTTCGCGGAAGAAGATCTGCTGCGGCACGTTCGGTTCAGCGTGTCGCTTGCGGCTTGCGCCGCCACCATGCCGGCTCGTCCGGCTTCGGCTCTCCATGGATTGACCGGCTGCCGTGCGCTTGCGCTCGCTCCTCGCTGATGCGCGTCGCGATGCGCTTGGCCTGCCGCTCCTGGCGGAAGTTGAATGCAGCGCGTCGTCGATTGCGGCGCCGGTCAGCAGTTCGGAATTGACGATCTGGCCGGCGCCCGGCTTCTCGAGTTCGGCAAGCAGCGCGCCGCGCGGATCGGACGCGATCGCCGCGATCGAGCCCGCGCGCGGGCCAAGGCCGAAGCGATGCAGGGCCAGCGCGGCCGCGCGCTTCGCATCGAGCGCCATCGAACGAACCTCAGCCCGGGAGAGCGGATCAACGCGCGTTACAGCCGGGATACGTCATCATACGGCGTAAACCGCTCGCCGAACAGAGAGTGAAAATCGATTGTGTCAACAATTCAGATGTTTGGAACCAAATTCGAATCTTTTCGCGGCCCGCAATCGGGCCCAAGCGTACAGAGTCAGGCCTTCAGCAGTTTCTTCTCCAGCATCACGTGGATGCCCTTGTTGCCATTGACTACCTGCGTCACCCGCAGGTCGGCGGCAAGCGAGCACAGCGTGTAGGCCTGCTCGCGCGACAGATTGGTACGCCGGCAGATCAGCTCGATCATGTCGCGCAGCGCGATTACCACGCAGTCGTCGAGATCGGGGTCGAACGCCATCGTCATCATGTGCGTCGGCGTCTCGGCCATCGGCCATTCGAGCTTCATGTCGTCGCGCACGTGCAGTTCGAACGTGCCGATCAGCCCGGTCTCGATCGCGGTGACGCACACCTCGCCGTCGCCCTGCGCGCCGTGACCGTCGCCGACCGAGAACAGTGCATCGTCGACATGGATCGGCAGATAGAGCGTGGTACCCTTCACCAATTCCTTGTTGTCGAGATTGCCGCCGTTGCGGCGCGGCGGCAGCGTCGAGACCGCGCCCCATTGCGGCGGCGGCGCGACCGCCATCACGCCGAAGAACGGCGCCAGCGGCAGGTCGAGCCCCCACGGCAGGCGCCCGGTGTTTTTACCCTTGTCGAGCGGAATGTGGATCAGCGTGTTTTCGGTGAAGTCGTCGGGCAGCGCGCCGGCGAGCGGTCGGATCATGTTGTAGCCCCAGTCGTAATGGAGCTCGATGTCCTTGATGCGCACTTCGAGCACCTGCCCCGCCTTGGCGCCTTTCACGGCGACCGGGCCGGTGCAGATGTGACCGGGTAGCTTTTGCGTGACGCTCTTGTGAATCGCGGCGAGTGCGGGCGGCACGGTGAGCGGCGCGGCCGGCATCTGGTTAGCCATGCCCGACACGGTCGAGATCGTCACCGTGTCGCCGCTCGCGACGGTCAGCAGCGGTTTCAGCCGCGCGTCGAAATAACCCCAGTGCACCGTGTCCGGTGCGGCATCGAGCCGATGGTTCGCCATTCGATACTCCTCACGCCCGGCTCTCCTTTGCGCATAGTCTGGTCCGAAAACCGGTGCCCACTTTTCGGGACCATGCGCCTACCATTTCTGAAAAATGAAAAACGCGCCAGCGGAAATGAAAGCGAACCCGACCAGATGATTCCAGCCGATCGGCTCCTTCAGGTAGACGAGCGAGAAGCCCGCGAAAACCAGCAAGGTGATGACCTCCTGCATGGTCTTGAGCTGCGCCGCCGAATAGACGGCGCTGCCGTAGCGGTTCGCCGGTACCGCGAAACAGTACTCGATGAACGCGATCGCCCAGCTGACCGCGATCACACCCCAGAGCGGCACCTCCTTGAACTTGAGATGCCCGTACCAGGCGAACGTCATGAACACGTTCGAGCAGATGAGCAGACCGATCGGCATCAGATACGGCGAGGAGAGTTGAAACGGCATGGGCGGTGCTTCTCTTTCGCGGCGGGATGGATGGTTTTAGCAGACGGGATGCGTCATCGCGCGCCTGCGGGCACGAGGTCGCGGGCGTGGCGCCACAGGCATCGGCCGTCACCGGGCGCGTCACGACCCACAGGATCAGCGCGGCGAGCGCGATCGCGCCGAGCACCAGGAATGCGGACGAATAGCCGAGGCGCTCCGCCACCACGCCGCCGAGCGCCGGGCTGAGCGCAGCGCCAATCCCCTGTGCCGCCATCACGGCCCCAAGCCCGGCATTGATGCGGCCCGTGCCGGCAAGAATGCGCGCCACCAGCCCCGGCACCGCGACACCGAGCAGACCGGCACCGACGCCGTCGAGCATCTGCACGGGCGCGAGTCCGATCGGCCCCGTCACCGTCGCGGCGATCATGCCGCGGATCGGCAGCGCGATCAGCGCCAGCAGGAACACGATCCAGTAGCCCTTCTTTTCTGCGAGCCATGAGGCAAGGATCGCCATCGGGATCATGGTGAGTTGCGCAACCACGACCGTCGCGCCCGTATAGGCGCTCGGATCGCCCGCGCCCTGCGCGACCAATGACTGCCCGAGTAGCGGCAGCATCGCGGCATTGCCGAGATGAAACAACGCGCAAGTCACTGCTAGAACCAGCAGTGGCTTCGAGGTGACGAGCACCGAGAATCCGGAGGCCGGCGCTTCTTCCTTCTCGGAGGACCCGCGCGCCTCGCGATGGTCGATCCTCTTCGGATCGATCAGCGCGGTTGCCAGGATGGAGCCGACACCCATCGCCGCCATCACGACGAACACCGCGCCGAGCCCGAACAGGTATCCGAATGCCCCGGCGAGCACCGCGGCGGTGAGGTTGCCGGCATGATTGAACGCCTCGTTATGCCCGAGCTGGTGCGCATATCCTTTTTGCCGGACGACGCCGAGCGTGATAGCGGCGATGGCGGCCGGGATAAGCGCACCCGCAATACCGCTCACCACCTGGGTCGCTGCGGTGAACACGAAGCTGTGCGTCGCGAGCAACGCAAGCGAAGCCACCATCGCGGCAAGCGCCGCAATCACCATCACGGCGCGTTTGGCATGCGTGTTGTCCACCAGAATGCCGGCGGGAGTCGTCGCCGCCATGGCGGCAAGCCCGCCGATGGTCATCACGGTGCCGATCGCAGCCGGCGACCAGTCGTGCGCCTGCAAATAGACCCCGAGAAAGGGGCCGAGGCCGTCACGCACGTCCGCCATGAAGAAATTCAGCGCCCCGAGCGCTACCAGCGAACGCGCCGCCATTGCATCAACCTCGCGTCCGCTGCCCGCGACGGATAACCTCAACTGCCACGCGGGGTTCCGGACGCCGGTCGCAATTCCGCGCCAATTTGGCTATGTGCTCAGTGCCGCACGAGGAGGTCACCATGCGTTTCGCGTCGCTCGCCCTGTCTATTTTCTCTGCCGGGGTGATTGCCCTGCCGGCCGCCGCGCAGCAAAGCCTGCCTCGCCCGCCCGGCACGACGCCGCCGGCCGCCGCCCAGAAGGCGCCGCCCCCCGGTCCTGCGGGGCAGAAGGGCCCGCAGCCCGTGCAGCAGCCCGCAATGGCCGCACCGATCCCTTACACGGCATTGAAGGTATCGCCCCCGAAGCCACCCACGGATGCCAGTCTGGCGGCATTCCGCAGCGAATTGACGGCGATCGCGCAGAAGAAAGATCGGCCGGCACTCGCCAAACTTGTGCTCGTGCAGGGCTTCTTCTGGATGAAGGAGGACGGCAACGCCGCCGGCAAGAAGACCGGCATCGAGGCGCTGGCGACCGCACTCAGCCTCGCCGCGAAGGACGGGTCGGGCTGGGACCGGCTGTCCGAGTTCGCTGCCGACGAAACCGCCGCGCCGTTCCCGGATCGGCCGAATACGGTGTGCTCCCCGTCGGGCCCGGATTTCAATGCGCAGGATCTGGAAAAGCTGGCAGAAGCGACCAAGACCGACGTCAGCGACTGGGGCTTCACGTCCACCGAAGGGGGGGAAGTGCGCGCTTCCGCCGCGCCGAACGCGCCGGTGATCGAGAAGCTCGGCATGCAGTTCGTGTGGGTCATGCCGGACATGGCGCCGAATGCCAGTCAGGATTTCATGCGTATCGTCACGCCGAGCGGCAAGGTCGGCTTTGTCCCGGCCGAGACGATCAACCCGCTCGACTCCGACCAGCTTTGCTACGGCAAGGACGCGAGCGGAGCCTGGAAGATCGTCGGCATGATCGGCGGCGAGTGAGATAATTCTATTTGGGATCGCGATCGGGCGGTTTGCCGCGCCTCAGCAGCAAATGCCACGTGACGGCGTCCCACGCGTTGTGAATTCCGGCAAAGAGCAGCATCAGCATCGCTGCTGCGACGGCGAAAAGCGATTCCTCCGAGCGCGAGACTGCCGTTGCGGATGACGCGGCAACCAGTGCGTAGGCCGATAGCGGCAATCCGACGTGGAAGAACCAGTCCTCGAAGCCTGGTTCGTATGTTCCCGTCCGGCGCATGCGCCGGATCACGACCAGCTCGTAGCCGAAGCCCCCCAGTCCGGTGAGACCCCACAGCACCGCTGCCGGAGCGAGGCTGTGCCACGGCGCGCGAAGCAACGCCGAGATGAGTAGCACCGCGCTGAAGTGAACGATCTGCGGCGTCGCGTAGGCGGCACCCGCATCGGCTGCGGGTGGCTTGTCGGCAAGCAGCGTCATCACGACAAACTGCAGCCCGACCAGCGCGCCCGCTGCCGCGCCGATGATGACGTAAAAGCTTTCCCACTCGTCGAAGCCGGGCATGCTGACCCCTTGATACTTGAATCTTACGTTGCGGATCGGCACGACCGCAATGCGGCCCCCGCACTCGCGCAATTGCGCTTCCCAAGCACCGCGGCCTTCGGCTAGACGCGGGCCGCCTCGACGCTTGGGAGTAACCAATGGACGAACTCAACGGCCGCATGATTGCGTGCCAGATCCTGATCACCGGCCTGATCGCGCGCCTGGCGAACACCTCGCGCGATCCGCTGACGTTTCTCACCGAATTCCGCGACGAGATTCATGCCGTGGTGAATCAGGTTCGCATCGCGGGGGGCGACGAGGACACGCGGGTGCGGCAGACCGCGCGCAGAACCGTCGATGAACTGTTTTCTCTGATGAAGCCGCCGAGCGAAGATTAGGCCGAGACGGTTTCGCCTGCGATTTCAGGGCCGCATGGTTTCTGTCGCCCGGACACTGGAATGATTATAAATAAAGTCGCTGTCCATTTCTATTTATACCAATTCAAGACTAGACAACTCTCCAGCTATTCTAGTCTATCTACCCGCAATTACTGACGAATCCGTTTGACTCCTTAATTTCGGCCCCGATAAGTCCAGATTGTTAGGTGAGTGCCGCGATTGCGGCGTGACCCCAAACAAAGGGCTGTAAAAAATCCGGGGGCATAGATGAGCGCAATCAAGGCGCCGCGATCGCTGCGGACGGGCTTTTCGACCGAAATCGCCAACGGCTGGATCGAGCTGAACGCTACTGGGAAGGTCGCGGTTGCGGCGCTTGCGGCAGTCGGCACCGGCGGGCTTGCCTACGCTCAATCCGCGCTGCCGCCGGTCAACATCGACGCGCCGGTTACTCGGCAGAAGCCGCCGTCCAAGCTCACCGCCGAACAGAAGCGCGTCCGCGCCGCGGTCCGCCGCGCCGCACGCCAGAAGCAGCAGGCGCAGCAGGCCGCGCCGGTACCGGGCGCGAGCTCGCAAACCGAACAGGCGCCCGATCGCAGCCCCTACGCGGACCCCGGCGCTCCCTACAAGGCGGACCGCCTCTCCTCAGGCAAGTTCACCGAGCCGCTGCTCAACACGCCGCGCACCGTAACGGTGCTCACCAAGGAACTGCTCGAGGACAAGAACGCCACCACGCTGAAGGATGCAGCGCGCACGACGGCGGGCGTGACGCTCGGCACCGGCGAAGGCGGCAACGCGTTCGGCGACCGCTTCTTCATCCGAGGCTTCGACGCCCGCAACGACGTGTTCGTCGACGGCGTGCGCGATCCGGCGGTGAGCATTCGCGAGAACTTCTTCACCGAGCAGATCGAGATCCTGCGCGGTCCGGCATCGTCCTTCGCAGGGCGCGGCGTCGCTGGCGGCGCGATCAATATCGTCACCAAGCAGGCGACCGACCGCGATTTCTATAACATGGACGCCTCCTGGGCGACCGACAACACCAAGCGCGTCACGATCGACATCAACAAGACCATCAATCCGATGCTGTCGTTCCGCCTCGGCGGCTTGTTTCAGGATGGCGAGGTCGCTGGCCGCAAGTACATCACCGACGATCGCTGGGGCGGCTTCCTGGCCGTCAAGGCCACGCCGACCGACTGGGCGACACTCTCGGCAAATTACGTGCACGTCGAACTCAAGGGCATTGCCGGACTTCGGCGTCCCTTACTACCGGCCGTCGCCGACAACACCCGGCGCGCCGTTTCCGGACATTGGCGTGCCGCGCGATAATTTCTACGGCTTCGTCAACCGCGACTTCCAGCGCGTGAAGCAGGATATCGGCACATTCAACGCCGAGTTCGACGTCACCGACAACGTCAAGGTGAGCAACAAGATCCGCGTCGAACGCGCAGTGCTCGACTATCTCGGCACGCTGCCGGAAGCGCCGGTCATCACCAATCCGAACCCGCTGCTGTGGACCGTTTCGGCCAATCCGCAGAGCCGTTTCCAGGTGACCGACGTCGTCGCGAACCAGACCGATGTGACGTTCAAGCATTCGTTTGGCGAGTTCAAGAACACGGCGGTGGCCGGCATCGAGATCTCGCGCGAAACCGTGAGCCGCAACTCGTACACTGGCCTGACATCGGAAGCCCTGCCCGGAGGCTTCAGCGGAACGGGCTCGCTAACCGGCGTGAATATTTTCAATCCGCAGAACAACCTGATCACAGGTTTCCCGACGCCGACACTCACCGGCAATCCCACGGTGATCCCGGTCGATACCAAGGCGGGCTACATCATCGACACGCTGAACTATCGCGACTTCATCATCCTCAACGGCGGCATCCGCCTCGACGACTATGATGTCAGCGCCACGAACAATCAGGGTTCGCAGTCCGTCCATTCCGACATGTTCAACTACAATGTCGGAATTACCGTGAAACCGACACCGAACAGCTCGGTCTATGCTGCCTACGCGACTTCGTCCAACCCGGTCGGATCGGAGCTCGACGGAACGAGCGCACAGTACGGCGGCCTCGCACCCTTCCTTGCCAGCAACCCGAACCAGATCTTCGGGCCGGAGCAAAACCGCGCCATCGAAGTCGGCACCAAGTGGGAATTGTTCGATCGCCACCTGCTGCTGACCGCGGCGGTCTTCCAGACCGACAAGGACAATGCGCGCGAATCCGCGACGATCAACGGCGTCGCACGCACAACCATCGCCGGAGCGGCCTATCGCGTCCGCGGTGTCGACTTCGGCGCGACAGGACGCATTACCCCGCGCTGGAGTCTGTATGCCGGACTTGTCCTCCTGGACTCCGAGGTCACGAAGTCGAATATTGCGGCGGCAAATCCGGTTCTGTTTCCGACGAATGTGGGCTTGCCGCTCGCCAACATTGCGCATGAATCGTTCAACCTGCTCACGAAATACAGGGTGACCCAGGAGTTGGAGATCGGCGGCCAGGCCACCTACCGCTCGCGCATCTTCGGCGGCACGTTCCTCGCTGCCAACACCGGCACCATGATCCCCGACTACTGGCGCTTCGATGCGTTCGGTGAATACAGGATCACCAAGAACATCACCGCGAAGGTGTTCGTGAACAACATCTTCGACAAACTCTATTACGACGCCCTCTATCAAAGCGCCGCGCCATTCGTGTTGGTTGCTCCCGGCCGGTCCGCGACATTCCAACTGAGCGCACGGTTCTAGCGCAGCGAGTCATGAATGCTGATCTGCGTCCCGGATGTCTTGAGCAAGCAGGAGGTCGCCGAGTTTCGTCAGACAATGGACGCGGCCACGTGGGAAGACGGCCGTTCGACCGCCGGCGCTCAATCCGCGCTCGTGAAGAAGAACGAGCAACTCCCGCCTAACGGCGAAGTCGCCCGCGCGCTCGGCAACCGCGTCGTCAAGGCGCTCACCGCCAATCCGCTTTTCATTTCGGCCGCGATTCCGCTGCACATCTTCCCGCCGCTGTTCAACCGCTACGGCGCGGGCCATCACTTCGGAATTCACGTCGACAATGCGGTGCGCGGTGACCCGCTCACCGGCCTGCGCATTCGCACCGATCTGTCGGTCACGTTGTTCCTGTCAGAGCCGGACGAATACGACGGCGCCGAGTTGGTGGTCGAGGACCATTACGGCGCGCACGAGGTTAAGTTGCCTGCCGGGCATCTCGTTCTCTATCCAGCATCGAGCCTGCACATGGTAAGGCCGATCACGCGCGGCACACGGGTCGCATCGTTCTTTTGGCTGCAGAGCATGATCCGCGACGACCGCGCGCGCAGCATGATCTTCGATCTCGATACAACAATTCAGCGTCTCGTCGAGCGCCTTGGGCGCGACGATCCCGAGACGGTGCGGCTCACCGGCATCTATCACAATCTCATCCGTCACTGGGCCGAGGTTTGACGACGGCATCGACGCACGTCACACACTTTTTAAGCCTTCCAGACTGTAGCGTTTCCAGTCTGCAATGCTCGACAGCGCGCTTGCCGCGCTGGTACAGCCACGGCGGCAAGATGGTTGCGAGACCGCTCGGCCGCCATCTCGTGGATATCTTGTTCGTATCCGGCGCGAGGACTGATGAAGTTTCATTCTGTGTTGCTGATCGCGCTCCTCGCGCTTGCACCCGCACTCGCGCAAGCCCAGCCGGCACCCGCCCCTGCCCAGCCCGCGGCGGCGGCGCCGGCCCAGCCCGCGCCGGTCGCACCCGCAGCCGCCGTTCAGACGCCGGATGCACAAGCGAATACGCCGCGCATGCCGCATGAACTTTCGCCGTGGTCGATGTTCATGTCGGCCGACATCCTGGTGAAGGCCGTGATGGTGAGCCTCGCGTTCGCCTCCCTTGTCACCTGGACGATCTTCATCGCGAAGAACGTGCAGTTCCTGCTCGCGCGCCGGCGCGTCAACGCCGCGCTCGGCCGGATCGCGAGGACGCGCACGTTGCCGGAAGCGCAGCTTGCGCTCGGAGCGAGTCAGAACGTGGTCGTATCGCTGATCGCGGCGGCGCTCAACGAGCAACGCATCTCGGCCGACACCCTCGCCGAGGGCGGCATCAAGGAGCGCGCCGAGTCGCGCTTCGCCGAGATCATGCGCGCGGAGAGCCGCATCGCGCGCGCCGGAATGGGGCTTCTGGCGACGATCGGTTCGACCGCGCCTTTCGTCGGCCTGTTCGGCACCGTATGGGGCATCATGAACAGCTTCATCGGTATCTCGAAAGCGCAGACCACCAACCTCGCGGTGGTCGCGCCCGGCATCGCCGAGGCGCTGCTCGCAACCGCGATCGGCCTCGTCGCGGCGATTCCGGCGGTGATCTTCTACAACCACTTCGCGCGCGGCTCGAAGGGCTACCTCGAACTGGTCAGCCGCGCGGCCGGCATGGTCGGGCGGCTTCTCTCGCGCGATCTCGATCGCGCCGGCGGCGGACTGATGTCGCGCGCAGCGGAGTGAGCCATGGGCGTTTCGCTCAGCGATACCGACGACGACTTCGAGGAAGCGCACGAGATCAACGTCACGCCGTTCATCGACGTGATGCTGGTGCTGCTCATCATCTTCATGATCGCGGCGCCGCTCTCCACCGTCGATCTGCCAGTGGACCTACCCTCCTCCACGGCGACACCACAGAAGAAGCCCGACAAGCCGACTTACGTCACGATCAAGGCGGACCTCGCGGTCGCACTCGGCGAAACGCCGGTGAAGCGCGTCGATCTCGTGCGCCTGCTCGATGCGGTGCCCGAACAGGGCAAGGATCGCCGCATCTTCCTGCGTGCCGACAAGGGTGTGCCATACGGTGAGTTGATGGACGTTCTGGAGCGCCTGCGCGCGGGCGGCTATCTCAAGGTCGCGCTGGTGGCGCTGGAGGGCGTACCCGATCAGGCTGCGCCGGCCCCGCAATGACCGACGAACTGCCGCGCGTGCCGCTGCGCCTCTGGCTCCTGGCCGGAGCCGGCGCGCTCGCGCTGCACGGTGCATGCGTCGCGCTGGCGCTCGCCAACATGCGCTCCGACGAGGAGGCCGACGATCTCGGCGCACCCGCGATCGAGATCGGGCTGGTGCTCGAATCGCAACGCGCGACACCGACCGACCTGCCGCCCGGACCCGAGGCCGACGCCTCGTCGGCGTCGCCCGCCGTTCAGGAACAGAAGGCGGTGGTCGAGGAGACCGAACTGCCCAAGGATATCGTCACCGAGAGCGAAACGCCGGATCGCATCGTGACGCAGAACGACTCGGCGAAACCGAAGGACGACGAGCCCCAGATCGCCGCGGTGCAGACTGCGCCGTCGGAGGAGTCGGCGGCCGCAGAGGCAACCGCCGCGCCATCGATCGAATCCGCGCCCGAGTCGGTGCGCACCGTTGCGCCCGCGCAAGGCACTGGCGAGAGCGCGCGCCGCGTGCGGCTCACCTGGCAAAAGGAGCTTGCCGCGCACTTCGATCATCACAAGCGCTATCCGGCCGAACGCGCCAACCGGGCGGCTGAGATCGTCGTGAACTTCGAACTCGACCGCAACGGACACATTCTCGCGTCCAGCATCGCGAAGAGTTCGGGCGACGTTGCGTTTGATGACGCCGCGATGGCGATGCTCAAACGCTCCGATCCGGTGCCGGCCCCGCCGCCGCTCA
Organism: uncultured Alphaproteobacteria bacterium; assembly: GCA_963757565.1. Lineage (GTDB taxonomy): Bacteria > Pseudomonadota > Alphaproteobacteria > Rhizobiales > Xanthobacteraceae > PALSA-894. The sequence goes on along the minus strand of CAVWSB010000011.1, from coordinate 564,366 downwards.
TCGCCGACGAGGGCCTGACCTTCACGCTGCCGGTGATCTTCCGCGTTCGCGGGAAGAGCTGAAGAATCCCTCCGCTCATGCCCGCGAAAGCGGGCATCCAGTCTGAGGCTTCTGCGTCCCCGCTTTCGCGGGGACGAGCGGAGTTGACGGGCTACCGCACCGCCGCGCTGACCGAGGCCGCGGTCTGTCCGAACAGGATGGCGCGTTCCTCCGCGGTGCGAATGCCGCCCGCGTTCGGATTGATCTCCTTGGCCTTTGCATAGGCGCGCTCGACCGCGGGCCGCGCCTTGATGGCGTCGAGCCAGCGCTTGATGTGCGGGAAGTCTTCGATCTTCTGGTGCTGGCGCTCGTGGATGATCACCCAGGGATAGCTCGCCATGTCGGCGATCGAGTACTCGCCCGCCATGTATTCGTTATCGGCGAGCCGACGATCGAGGACCCCGTAGAGGCGGTTCACTTCGTTGCGATAGCGATCCATTGCGTACTGGATCTTGTCGGTCGCATAATTGCTGAAGTGATTATTCTGTCCCGAGTTTGGGCCGAGGTTCGCCATCTGCCAGAACAGCCATTCGCTGACTTCGGTGCGCTTGCGCAGGTCCTTCGGCCAGAACTTGCCGGTCTTGTCGGCGAGATACATCAGCATCGCGCCCGACTCGAACACCGAAACCGGCGCGCCGCCGCCCGGCGGATCGCGATCGATCATCGCGGGGATGCGGTTGTTCGGCGAGAATTTCAAAAAGTCCTTGGCGAATTGCTCCCCTTTTCCGATGTTGATGGGAAATATTTTGTACGGCAGTCCGGTCTCTTCGAGAAAAATCGTGATCTTGTGGCCGTTCGGTGTGGTCCAGTAATAGAGATCGATCATCGGTCTTGTCCCTTTGCGTGGATCGCAGCGCTTGTAACATAGGAATGGCGCGCCACCACGCCAGCCGGCCTTTCCGGCAAGCGGGCGACGGCCCATGATGGACGTATGAGTCTCAATTCTGCATCGGCAAAGCTGCGGCAGCTGTCATGCGCACGCTGCGGCACCGCGTTCGAATGCGGCAACGCGACCGGACAATGCTGGTGCGCCGAGGAGGATTTTCGTCTGCCGATACCAGCCGCGGGCGAGGACTGCCTATGCCCGGCGTGCCTGCGCAAGGAAGCCGCGCGGCCTGCAATCAACGCACGGACAAACTGATCAAGCCGCAACCGACTCCTGCCGGAAGCGCGCGATCAGGTCGCCAAGCTCGGCAGGCGGCCGTGGCTTGCTTACCAGGTAACCCTGCATCGCGGTACAACCGGCACGGCGCACGATATCGAGCTGCTCCTCGGTCTCGACGCCTTCGGCTGTCGTCTCGATGCCCAGGCTCGCGCCGAGGCTGGCGATCGCCTTGATGATGGCCGCGCTGTCGCGGTTGCGGTCGATGTCCTTGATGAACGAACGGTCGATCTTGATCTTGTCGAACGGAAACGAGCGCAGATAGCTAAGCGACGAATAGCCGGTGCCGAAATCGTCCATCGAGATGCGCACGCCAAGCGCGCGCAGTTGATGCAGCATGGCGACGGTCATCTCGTCGTTCTGCAGCAGCACGGCCTCGGTGATCTCCAACTCGAGCCTGTGCGGCGAGAGCCGGGCGGCGGCCAACGCCTGCGTCACCGTGGTGACGAGCCCACGATTGCGGAACTGCACCGGCGAAAGGTTGACCGCGACCTTGATCGTATCGGGCCAGCGCGCCGCTTCCTTGCAGGCTTCGCGCAGCACCCATTCGCCGAGCGGCACGATCAGTCCCATTTCCTCCGCCAGCGGAATGAACTCGGACGGCGGCACCGTGCCACGCTCCGCATGGGTCCAGCGCAGCAGTGCCTCCATGCCAGTCAGATCATTAGCGGCAAGGCCAATCTGTGGCTGATAGGCGAGCGAGAACTCGCCGGCCTGCATCGCACGGCGCAGATCGACTTCCAGCGCGCGGCGCGCCTGAATGCGCGCATCCATGTCGGGCTCGAAGAAGCGGAAGGTCGCCCGCCCCTCGGCCTTGGCGCGATAAAGCGCAAGATCGGCGCATTTCATCAGATGATCCGCCGCGGTGCCGTCGTTGGGCGCGATCGCGATGCCGATGCTGACGCCGGAGTTGATTTCCTGCCCGTCGATATCGATCGGCTCTGAGATCATCTCGACCAGCCGCCGCGCAAGATCGCCGGCCGCCTCGACACTCGAGCCGCATTGCAGCACCGCGAATTCGTCACCGCCGAGACGCGCGATGGTGTCGTGCTCGCCCACTGCCCCGCGCACGCGCTCCGCGATAATGCCGAGAAGCTTGTCGCCTATCGGGTGGCCGAGCGTGTCGTTGACGCCCTTGAAATTGTCGAGATCGAGATAGAACACCGCCATCGCTTCACCCTGCTCGACGCGGGCGAGGCCCTCGGCCATCTTTTCGCGCAGCAGCACGCGGTTCGGCAATTGCGTCAGCGCGTCATGGCGCGCCATGTGGGCAATGCTCTCCTCGGCACGATGGCGTTCGGTGATATCCTCGTAGATCGCAACCCAGCCGCCCTGCTGCATCGGCTCATGGGTGATCTTGAGGATGCGTCCGTCGGCGAGATGACGCTGGGTGATCAGGTCGCCGCCGTTGAGCGACGTGACGTAGGCCTCATACATTCCGTCAAGCGTAATATTGGTGTGTCGGTAGTTACCGACCGCGATCGATCGCTCCATGACGTCGCGCACGGACATGCCCGGCCGGACGACGCGCGGCGACAGGTTGAACATCTCGGCATAGCGCCGGTTGCTCACGATCAGCCGCATGTCCTCGTCGAACATGCACAGGCCATGCGCCATGTTGTTGAGCGCCACGTCGAAGCGGTGATGCTGCTCCTTCAACAGGTCGGCAGCGCGCTCACGCTCAGTGATGTCCTCGTACGTACAGACCTGATGACCGTTTTCGAGCGCCTGGTAGCGGATCGCGATCAGGCGTCCGTCGGAGAAGCGTCGTACGACAGGGCCACCGTCGGCCATTACGCTACGCTTGAAACTCTCCAGCAATTCGTCCGGGCTTTCGTCCACATTCGCATGGATACGGTTCTGCTGACTGACGCGGATGAGGTCGACAAGAGGGGTTCCTGCCGGAACGGCGTCCGGTGTCAGACGATAGAGTTCGAGGAAGCGCTGGTTGTGTACGATGACGCGCCAGTCCTTGTCGAACATGCACAGCCCGTGCGCCATGTTCTCCAGCGCAGCGTCAAAGCGGCGATACTGTTCGCTCAATTCCTCGGCCGCGCGCTCGCGCTCGGTGATGTCCTCGAACGTGCCAACCCATCCGCCGTTCGTCATCCGCTGATGCCGCACCGACAGGGTCCGGCCGCGCACGACGACGCGCCGCTCCACCTCGGCATCCTTGCTGTTGGCCAGACGGTAAGTGAAATCAGCGACGAATTTCTCGGGTCCGCCCTCGTAACCGTGCGTGCCACGACTCATGCTCATTCGCACGACATCGACCAGCGGCGTACCCGGCAGAGTGTCCTCGGGTCTGAGATTGTACATGTCGAGGTAGCGTCTGTTGCGCACGACGACGCGCCAGTCCTGGTCGAAGACGCACAGGCCGTGCGCCATGTTGTCGAGCGCCGCATCGAATAGGATGTTCTGCTCGCGCAACGCCTCTTCGGAGCGAACTCGCTCGGTGACATCTTCGTGCGCCGAAACCCAGCCGCCATCCGGCGTTGCACGCGAAATCGTCTCAATCATGCGGCCGTCCCGAAGCTTCAACCGCCGCGTCGCAATCTCTCCATTCATGACCGCGGTCTTACGCGCTGCGACGAACTCATCCACCGTCACTCCGGGATCGTTGCCGGCGCTGAGCCAATGGCGCAGCACGTCCCCATGACTCACACCCGCCCGCACGACCGCGGGATCGAGTCCATACATTTCGAGGTAGCGCGCGTTGCAGACGATCAGCCGTTCGTCCTGGCCGAACATGCACAGCCCGTGCGACATATGGTTCACGGCCTGGTCGAACCGCTCGTACTGCAGGCGCAACTCCTGCTCCATGTGATGACGTTCGGTCACGTCCTCGCACAGCGTCACCCAGCCGCCATCGGCCATCGGGTGATAATGCAGGATGTAATCTCGCCCGTTGCGCAGCGTCTGGCGCTGCTGGAAGGGCTTGCCCGACGCCATCTTTTCCAGACGCCGCTGCCAGACCTGCTCGGGCGTCGCGTTCGGGAAATAGCCGCGCCGCGCGACCTCGTCGATCACGTCCCGCATCCACGCCCCGACGCGGATCACGTCGTTCGAAAGTCCGTACATCTGCAGGAACAGCGAATTGAACAGCACGATGCGATGGTCGGCATCGACCGCGCACAGCCCGTGCGACATGTGATTGATCGCCTGGTCGAAGCGCTCGAACTGCACGCGCATGGAAAATTCCTGGCGCTGGCGCTCCGTGACGTCCTCCACCAGCGTGATCCATCCACCACCGCGCAGGGGCCGATAGTCCATCGCGAAGGTGCGCCCGCGCGACATCTGCCGCACCAGGCGGAACGGCTCACCGCGTGACATCAGATCGAGGCGGCGGCGTTTGACCTCCTCGATCTGTGACGCTGGAAAATTTCCTCGGTCGGCCGATTGCGCGATCAGATCGCCCATCGGAACGCCGACACGCATGCTCGATGGCGCGAGATCGAACATCTCGATGAAGCGCTTGTTCCAGAGCAGAACGTGCTGGGACGCATCGACCATGCAGAGGCCGTGCGACATGCTCGCGAGCGCCGCCTCGTGCAGCGCAAGCAGAGATTTCAACTCGCTCTCTTCGCCGTGATCGACTTGAACGGCGGTTGACGCGCGTTGCATGCGACGGGTGGCCTCCCCCTAGAAGAGAGGGAGATTACGTACTGAGGGTAAAATCCGGGGTTAATCGACTTGGTTTAAATTGTCAGAACTGCGGTTCCATCCAGACTTGCCGCTGCGGCACTCTGGAACCTGGCAGTTGAGGCGCCGACTACGTGACTCCAAGCTCATCCGGCTGCTTGATCTCGATCTCGACGAACGCCATGGGGCGGTCAGCGCCGTTCATCACGTCGTGCTCGATACCAGGCGGGCGCCGATAGGACTGCCCCGCCTTCAGCTGTACTTCGCTCACCTCCCCGTTCGCCTCGATCTTCATCACGGCGTCGGTGAGCATCACGACGAAATAGGGCCAGCCGTGCGTATGCCATCCGGTCGCCGCGCCGGGCGCGAAGTCCCACCGTGTGATGCGCACGGCCGCGTCGTCCTGTTGCACCGTCGGGACCGCGGGCTGGTTGCATTTGAACGGCATGTCAAAATCTCCACCTCGCGAGAGCACGTGGCAGAATGGAACAGATCAGCGGGTTTGCCCAGATCAGGCCGGCACAGAAGCGGGCGTGCGCGCAGCGACTTTGTCGAGATAAGCCTCCAACGCGACCGCCGAGACGGCGAACGCTTCGCGCAATGAGAGCAAGGCGTCGCGATACTGATCCGGCGTGATGCTTGCGGATCGGCGCTCGAGTTGACGCGCGCATTCGGAAATGCGCGGCAATCCAAAAATGCCGCTCGACCCTTTTAGGGTGTGCGCCTCCAGGTGGATCTCCTCGCGCTGGGTGGTCGAAAGTTCCTCCAGGACTCCGAGCCGCCGTTCGGTTTCGCCAAGATATTTCTGAAGCAGTTCGACAGCGCCTTCGATTCCCACTTCCTCGATCAGCTCTTCGATCGCGGGAGCATCGAGGACAGACCTTTCGTCCACGTTGGCGTGCCCGTCAGCCGACACCGCTATCGTCGGAGTCCTCAGCGCGGTCGCTCCCTGCAAGGCGCGCAGGATCGCGTCGAGCAGCGCCGCCTTGCGCACCGGCTTGGCGACGAAGCTGTTCATGCCGGCATCCAGACAGGCTCGCACATCCTCCGGATAGGCGTTCGCCGTGAGCGCAACGATCGGAACCTGCGCATTCGTGCGGCTCGTGCGAATCGCGCGCGCCGCCTGCAGCCCGTTCATCTCCGGCATCTGCATGTCCATCAGAACGATGTCGTATGGAAACCGCGCAACAAGCTCCACTGCCTCGGCCCCGTTCGAGGCCACCGCCACGGCGGCATCGAGATCGCGCAGCATTTGCTTGCCGACCAGTTGATTCGTCGGATTGTCCTCCGCCATCAGGATGCGCAGCGGCCGGCCGAGCCCGGCGATATGCGCCTGCAGGTCGGCGGCGGGCGCATTCGAGGTCTCCGTCTCAAGCGGCAGCGTGGTGACCGGCAGCGTTACACTGAAGCTGAATACCGACCCGTGTCCGAGTTCAGATGTAGCGCCGATCCGCCCGCCCATCTGGTCCACAATGCGTTTGCAGATCGCCAGTCCGAGGCCTGAGCCGCCGAAACGGCGGTTGACCGTGCTGTCGGCCTGGGTGAAGTCGGCGAATACGTCACCGATGCGATCCGGTGCAATGCCGATCCCGGTATCGGCGACGGTCCATTCGACAGTCGCATGTTCGCCCGTGCGATCGAGGCAGCGTACCGCGATGCAAATCTCGCCGCGCGTGGTAAACTTGATCGCGTTGCCGGCCAGGTTGAGCAGCACCTGGCGCAGACGTCCGGCATCGCCGAGCAACGCGGGCGGCAGATCGGGATCGAGATCGACGCGCAGCGCCAGGCCCTTGCCGGCGGCGCTGAGGCCCACGACGCTGACCGTCGTATCGACGACCGCACTCGGGGAGAATGGAATCGACTCAAGCTGGATACGCCCGGCATCGAGCCGCGAAAAGTCGAGGATATCGTTGAGGATACGCAGCAAATTGTCACCGGCCACGTTCAGCGCGGTCGCGGTAAGGCGTTGCTCGGCGTCGAGCTTGCTTTCAAGCAGGCTACCGGCAAAGCCCAGAACCGCATTCATCGGCGTCCGGATTTCGTGGCTCATCACGGCGAGGAATTCGGCGCGCGCGCGCGTTCCGGCCTCGGCGGCATCACGCGCCAGCGCAAGCCCGCGCTGATAGCGCAGGATCAGCAGCAACAACGGAATGAGCGCGAGCGTCAGCAGGCTTGCCGCGCTCAGCCGGACAAGGCGCGTCCGATAGAAGGATGCGAACACGTCGTCGGCCCCGAGATCGACCGAGACGATCAATGGATAACCTTGCACCGATCGATAGGTCACGAAGCGTTCGACGCCGTCCGATCTGCTGAACGCCTGGAAATGCCCTGCCTCGGCGCGCGCGAACGCCCCGAGCAGCTGGCCGCCCTCGATCGAGCCTCCAATGGACACGCGCTCGTTCGAGCCGTGCGCGCGCACGACGCCGTCGGTTCCGATCAGGGAGATCGCTCCCTGCTTGCCGAGATCGATCGTCTCGTAGAAGCGCATGAAATAGGCCGGATCGATCGAAAGCACCATAACGCCGCCGAACGACCCATCCGGTCGGCGGATGCGCCGGGTGAGCTGGAGGGTGCGCAACCCGCTGACGCGGCCGACCACCGGCTTGCTGACAAACAATTCGTCCGCGTCGCGCTCCCGGTGCACGCGGAAATGCTCGCGATCGGATAGATTCACGATATCGGGGGTTTCGATGTTGCTAGCGGCGAGGAACCCGTCCCGGTCGATCACCGCGATCTGGCGCACGAAATCGGTGAGTGAGCGATAAGGACGCGCCCAGAGCGCAACGTCGATCTGACCGTTGTTGCGCTCATAACTGTCGCGGAAATAGAGCAGAGCCTGGTCGGCCGAGCGCAGCGAACCGAGGATCTGCTCCTCGAAGGCGCGCGCGAGGTTGTCGGCGTTGTGCAGCGCCGCCTGTTCGTCTCTCGCCTTCTCACGCGTGATGTTGACGTAAGCGCCTAACCAGATGAGCGCGATAGCGAAAGCCCCGAGGAGGATGCTCGCATGGGGAAGCAGACGCACAGTCAGTGCGCGAAAGCGCGACGCGGGCCGGGTCGCGCTATCGATGGGCGCCGACATCCGTATCAGACGATGCGCGGCGTGAGGCCGACAGCCTGACGCTTGCGAAATCTCGTTAAGCAAGTGCCGCAGGACCGCAAGCTTTACCGGTTTGGCGAACGGCTCGCAGACATTGAGCTTGAGGCGGCGTGCGACGTCGAAGGCGTCACGGCGCACATCTCCTTCCGAGCCGGTTACCATCACGACGGGCGCGGTGTATCCGATGCGCGCCATGTGCTGAAGGACCTCTACGCCGCCATGATGTCCGAGGGAAAGATCGACGGTAGCGCACGAATAGGTGTTATCTGACAGCAGGCGGCACGCCGCTTCGTAGCTCGCAGCCTCGTCTACCTCATAGCCGGCCTGCCGTGCGATCCGTGCCAGCACCATGCGATGCACGGTGTCGTCGTCGATCACCAGCAGACGATGCGTCTGGTTCGGCGATCCCGTTTGGCCATGGTCAATGGTGTCGATGTTCATGCGATGCCCCGCGATATTTTCTGCCGGCAGCATGCATCGAACGCGTCGCATTTGACTTAAACGGATCGCGAAAACGCATGCGTGTGAATGCGTAGGTGATGCTGGAATTCACAGACGATTCATCATGTCTTGCGGGCTCACGCCCGCCGCCGCATAAGGGGGTCATGAAACGCCGCACATTTCTCGCCGGTGCAGCCGCATCGCTCGCAGCCCCTGCGATCGCGCAATCAGCATGGCCGGACGGACGGCCAATCCACGTGATCGTGCCGTTTCCGCCCGGCGCCGCGAACGACGCGATGGGGCGGCTCGCCGCACAACGTCTGCAGGACAAGTTCGGCGCCACCACCGTGGTGGAGAATCGCGCGGGCGGCAGCGCCTCGATCGGCACGATGGCCGTTTTCAACGCCGCGCCGGACGGCTACACGCTGCTCGCGTCGGCTTTCAACCACATCATCCTGAATCATGTGGTGAAAGCCGTGATGTTCGATCCGCAGACGGATTTTGAAGTCATCGGCCGCACGGCCCGCGCGCCGCTGCTGATGGTGATGGCGCCGACGTTGCCGCAGGCGAACCTCGCGGCTGCGGTCGCCGCCGCGAAGGCCGCGCCGAACGACTGGACTTTCGGAATTCCCGCGCTCGGCGCGCCGAGCCATCTCGCCACGGTCGATTTCATGAATCGCGCCGGAATCGACATTGCGACCACGCCCTATCGCGGCACCGCGCCAGCGCTGACGGACGTGATGGGTGGGCACGTACAGTTGCTCATCGACGCGTCGTTCGCGCTGCTGCCGCCGGCGCAGAGCGGCAAGGTAAAGACGCTCGGCATCACGACCAAGCAGCGCTCAACGCTCGCGCCGGATATTCCAACCGTCGCCGAGCAGGGCTTCGCCGGTTACGACTTCGAGTCCTGGTACGGGCTGTGGGCGCCGAAGGGTACGCCGCGCGACATCTGCGAGCGTATCAACGCACTGATGCGCGAGACGATGCAGGAGGCGGAAACCGTGAAGCGGCTCAACGCCTCGTTACTGGAGCCCGTGGTCGAGACGATCGACCAGACGAAAGCCTTCATCGCGGCCGAAGTGCCGAAGAGCGTCGCGCTGTTGAAAAAAGCGGGCTACGAGGCGCAGTAACTACTCCTCCAGCAGTACCACCCGCTCCGGCGCTACATTCATGAAGGCCGCGCTGCCTTCGGCGAGCGGCGCCATCGCGGCGGCGCGGATGACGACGCGCTGATCGCCCCAGCGCACGTTCGTCTGCGTGAAGTCGCCCTGGAACACGGATCGCTCGACCGTCACCGGCCAGACGTTGCGTCCGTGCGCGGGCTTCTGTGCCGACAAGTTCAGATGCACTGTGCGGATCGAGAAGGTCGGCTCAGCGCCGGCCGGCCGCCCATGCGCCATGCCATACACGACGTCACCCGCGGGTGTTTCCAGCGCCACCAGCCCGTCCGCATCGAGATCGGCGCGGCGCTTCCCGTGGATCAGGTTGGCCGAGCCGATGAAGTCGGCCACGAACGCGTTGCGCGGGTGGTTATAGATGTCACCCGGCGTACCAACCTGGGCGATCAGCCCATCACGCATCACCACAATACGATCGGACATCGCGAGCGCTTCTTCGAGATCGTGCGTCACATAGACCGACGTGATGCCGAGGCGATGCTGCAACTCGCGCAATTCGATGCGCATGTCGGCGCGCAGCTTCGCATCGAGGTTGGAGAGCGGCTCGTCGAACAGCAGCACCGACGGCTGGAACACGAACGCGCGCGCGAGCGCCACGCGCTGCTGCTGCCCGCCGGAGAGCTGCGAGGCGCCACGGTCGCGATAGGCGCGCATCTGCACCATGTCGAGCGCGCGATCGACTTTTTCGGTAATGGCGTCCTTGCTTTCGCGGCGCACGCGCAAGCCATAGGCGACATTTTCGAACACCGTCATATGCGGCCAGATCGCGTAGGACTGGAACACCATCGAGAGGCCGCGCTTCTCGGCCGGAATATTGATGCTTTGCCGCGAGGAGTAGACCGGCGCGTCGCCGATTCGGATCTCGCCCGCACTCGGCTGCTCAAGCCCCGCGATCGCCCGGAGCGTCGTGGTCTTGCCACAGCCCGACGGTCCGAGCAGCGTCAGTTGCTCGCCAGGCTGCACCGAAAACGAGGCGCCACGCACCGCAGGCACGGTGCCGTAGTGGATCTCGAGGTTGTCGACCTCGATATGCGGCTTGCGGTCGGTCATCGCCCTGTCACCCGCTCGTCCCCGCAAAAGCGGGGACCCAGGGCCAAGAGAAGAAAGAAAGAGATAGGAAAGAACTGGATTCTCGCTTGCGCGGGAATGAGCGGAGCATGTGTCCAGGGAAGCACATGACCTAATCCGTGATCCGTGTCACCGCGCGTCGCGTCACCGCCAGCAGAACCGTGACCGCGATCGCCACCACGGCGGTCTGGATCAGCGCCATCGCGGCGGTCAGTTCGGTCGAGCTTGCGAACCAGCTTTCGACGATCGAAGGCGTGATGACCTTGGAATGCGGGCCCATTAGCAGGATCGAGGCGCCGAGTTCGCGAATGCTGGCGACGAACAGCAGGAGCCAAGCGGCGATCAGCCCAGGCCACAGCAGCGGCACCGTTACGGTGCGGGTGCGATAAGCCCACCCCGCCCCGCACATCTGCGCGCACTCCTCCAGGCTCTTGTCGATCTGCAGCATCACGCCCGAGATCGTGCGCACGCCGAGCGGCAGGAACACGGTGAGATAGGCGATCAGCAGCAGCCAGAGCGTGCCGTAGATCGGGATCGGGAAGATCAGCCACGCCCACATCATGCCGAACGCGAACACCAGCCGCGGCACCGCCTGCGGGAACATCACGATGTATTCGATGATGGCGGCGCCGGGCAACCGCGAGCGATAGATGATCCACGAGATCAGTCCCATCAGCGTGACGCCGAGGGTCGCGGTCCACAGCGCGAGCCAGAGCGAATTGCCGAGCGCGGTGGTCGCGGCGTTCATGGTGAAGGCCTTGGTGAAATGCTCGGTGGTGAAGTTGTTCGCCGCCGGAAACGCAGTCGAGATCTTCTGGATCGACGCATAGAACAGCGTGAGCAGCGGCAGCACCACCGAGCAAAACAGATAGAACACGCACACCGCCAGCAGCGCGTAACGCAACCGGCCGACGTCGTTCACGCGCGGACGGAATGCCTTGCCGGTGATGGTCACGTAGCTCCCGGCCGTGACGATGCGCCGGTAGATGAACAGCGTCGCGAACATCACGACGAACAGCGAGGTGCCCATCGCGGCGGCGACGGGAATCTTCGGCGGATACTGCTGCACCAGCGTGTAGATCGCGGTCGTCACCACGTAGAAGCGGCTCGGCAGGCCGAGCACGAGCGCGGCCGCGAACGAACCGAGCATTTCGGAAAAGCAGAAGACGGCCGCGCCGAGCACACCCGGCAGCACCAGCGGCAGCGTCACCTTCAGCATGGTGCGCAATCGGCTCGCGCCCATCACCTGGCTCGCTTCCTCCAGCGCCGGGTCCATCGACTTCATCACGGCGCCGATCATCACGAACGCGACCGAGCCCTCGAACAGCGCCATCACCCAGGCGATGCCGGCCGCGCTGTTGATGTCGATCAGGTAGTCGCTGCCGCCAAGCGCGCGGTAGATCTGGTTGAGGAAGCCCGACTCCGGCGTGCCGAGCAGGCTCCAGGCGAGCGCGCCGAGCAGCGGCGTCAGATAATAAGGCACGACCATCATCTGCTCGAAGAAGCGCCGCCCCGGCACGTTGGTGCGAGTCAAAATCCACGCCATCAGGAAGCCGAGCACCAGCGCCATCACGGTCGCAGCGAACGAGACGGTCAGCGTGTTGAGGATGATCTGCGGGTAGGCGAGCAGGCCGGCGAAATTATCGAAGCCATAGGCGGTCGGCGGCCGCGCCTCCGGGTCGCCGGTGTTGAGCGCCGCCTGCAGCAGGAAGCCGACTGGATAGAGGACGAGCAGGCCCGCGATGAGCGCGACGAGCAAGCCCGCAATGGCGGGAGCGCTGAATGACGTCCTCGAAATGCGCATCCCCACTCCGTTGTCGTCGTCCGCGAAAGCGGACGATCCAGTAATCACCGGCCTATGTGGCTAAGCATCACCGTTTGTGTTTACTGGGTCCCCGCCTCTGCGGGGACGACGGCTGGAGGATCACAGCCCGAACATCGCGTTCCATTCCTTGTTGAACACCTCGCGCTGCTTGCCGTAGTCGTCCCAGTCGGTCGGGAAGATCAGTTTGTATTTGGACAGCTTCTCGCCGGACGGCATCGCGGGTGGATCGTTGCGCACCGAGCCGTAATAAAGGTTCGGGTGATCCTGATAGAATTTCTGCCCCCGGTTCGACATCGCCCAGTCGACGAACAGCTTCGAAGCTTCCGGATGCGGCGCCTTGCTCACCGCGCCGACGATCAGCGGCGTCGCCACGAGCCCTTCGGGCGGCGCCACGAACTCCACATCCGCGCCGCGCGCCTTGTAGAGGATGTAGGCGGCGTATTCGGCCATCGAGGTGATGTCGTCGTCGCCCTTGGAGAGCCGGTCGAACAGTTGCACGCGGCTATCGAACGCACGCGGCTTCTGTGTCGCATACTCCTTCCAGAAATCATTGCCGTACATGTTGCGCAGCAAATACCACTGCACGTACTGGATGCCGGACGCCGAAATCTTGCAGCTCATCTTGTTGCGCCAGCGTGGATTGAGCACGTCCTTGTAGGTCTTCGGCGCCTCCTCGGCCTTCACCTTGGTCTTGTTGTAGGCAAGCCCGCCGAACGTCACGCCGGTCCAGAAATAGGCGCCCGCCGTCGCAGAGACGTAGTCCTTCTTGTAGGCATCGTGCTCCGGCCCGACATAAAGCTCGTAGCCGCCGCGCTTCTCGAAATCGACCGCGGGCGCAACGTCGGAGAGCTGGATCACGTCGACGTCGAAGCGGCCCGGCGGAGCGCTCCGAGAGAATCTTATTATAGAGCGCGCCGGTCTGCGCACGCACATAGCTGGTCTTGATCTTGGGAAAATCCTTGCCGAAGCCCTCCATGATGGCGGCCGTGCCGGCCTCGTTCTCGTGACAGTAGAAAACAAGCTGGCCTTCCTGCTCCGCCTTCGCCACATCCGCGAAGGTGGTGAAATCCAGCACCTTGGTCGGCGTCTTGGCGCCCTGCGCCGACACGCGCGGCGCCGCAATGGCGCTCGCGGCGAGCGCTGCGCCTGTTCCCAGCACATGACGGCGCGTGATCTTGTCAGCCATAATCGCCTCCCTGACATTCTGTTTTGATTGACGCGCAGCTTAGGCCGCGCCCGCCCGGCGCGGCAAGCGCGCCCCGTGCGGCACTTCGTGGTCAGGCCGCGCTCAGCCCAGCTTGATGTTCGCATCCTTCACGATGCGGCTCCACTTCGTCATCTCGGACGAGACGAACGCGCGGAATTCGTCCGGCGTGTTGGTGTGGTAATCGATGTTGAGCCGATCGAGCTTATCGGTGACGGCTGGCTCCTTCAGCATGTCGTTCATGCCGGCGCTGAGTTTCTGGATGATGTCGGGCGGCGTGCGGCTCGGTGCGAACAGCCCGTTCCACTCATAGGCCTCGAAGCCCGGCAACGTGTCTGACACTGGCGGCAAATCGGGCAGCGTGCGCAACCGGCCGGAGCCGGTGTGCGCGATCGCCTTCACGACGCCCGCCTGCACGAAGCCGAGCGAGGCTGAGCCGTTCGAGAAGAAGTATTTCACCTGCCCGCTGATCACGTCGTTCAGCGCCGGCCCGCCGCCGCGATACGGAATGTGATTGATCTTCGCCCCGGTCGCGAAGCGGAACATCTCCAGCGAAAGGTGCTGCACGGTGCCGTTACCGGATGACGCGAAGTCGAGCCCGTCCGGCGACGCCTTGGCGAGCGCGATCACGTCCGCCACGGTTTTCGCCGGCACCGACGGGTGCACCACCAGCAGGTTGGGCACGCGGGTCGACAGGAACACCGGCTCGAAGTCCTTGCCGTAGTCGAACGAGAGCTTCGGATAAAGAAACGGATTCACCGAAAACGCGGTGGCGTCATAGAGCAGATTGTAGCCGTCAGCCTCCGCCTTGGCGGCGACCGCCTCGCCGATGGTGCCGCCGGCCCCGCCGCGATTGTCGATCACGAAGTTCTGCCCGAATTTCTCGGCGAGCTTGCCTAAGAAGATGCGGCCCGTTGTGTCGGCACCTCCAGCCGGCGGGTACGGGATGATGACGTGCACGGGCCGCGTCGGGTACGCGGTGTCGGCGAACGCCGCGCGCGCGACGAACGGCGCCGCAAGCGTCGCGGCTGCGCCCCCGATCACGTCGCGACGAGTCGGCCTGTGTGTGTCCTGCAAGAGCTTTCTCCCCTGTCCGGCACCATCCGGCACCGCGTTTTTGTCATTATACGCCGAAGCGGCATGGCGGAGCGATACAAAAACCGAGCCCATTCTCGCGACGTCGCGCACGAGCGATCATTTTCAATTCATTTGCCATCGGCGTTCAATCGGCAAACATTCGACCCAACACGTCGCGGTCACCTGGAGTTTGCCTATGCGCCTTCCCTTGATTCCCGTCAGCGAACTGACGCCCGAGCAAAAGCCCCTCTATGACGACATGCGCCAAGGCATCGCCGCCAACTTTCAGGGCTTCATCAATTTACGTGATGACGGCACGCTGCTTGGGCCGTGGAACCCGTGGCTGCACGAACCCAAATTCGGCAAGGCCGTGTGGGACCTCGTCAAGACGATGGTCTCGCAGCCCTCGTTGCCAGCCGCCGTGCGGGAGGTCGCGATCCTCGTCACGGGCGCACACTTCCGCTCCGGGTATGAACTCTACGCGCACGTCATTGTGGCGGAGCATCGCGGGCTATCCGACGAAAAGCTGGCGACCATCGTCGCGGGTCAAAGGCCCATCGATCTGACACGGCAGGAAGCCGTCGCATATGACGTCGCGTCGGCGCTGGTCAACGGCGGCGTGCTCCCGGAGCTGACGTATCGCGCGGCCGTCGAGCAGTTCGGCCAACATGGCGCCGCGGAGCTCTCTTATCTCATCGGCCTTTATTGCATGGTCTCGGTCACGCTGAACACATTTGACGTTCCGGTGCCGGACTGACCTGGAATATTGCGGGAGGCCAAACGCTGCCCTTCCCTCGCCACCTTCCGTCGCCCATATTCGCCGCATGGCGAAATCACCCAACTCGCGGAAAGGCAAGGACCCGGCACGCCCGACGCGCGCCAAGGCGGCGCGCGAGCATCTTGAGCCGCTCGCCCCGCATCTGGAAAAGCTGCTTAATCCCGGGATCGCGGCGGGAACCGCGGGGGTGGGATCGCAAACCGGACTAAACCCGCAGCAAAGGCAGGCGGAACGCAGCGGGAAATTGCCCGGCAAGGCCGTGCAGCCGGCTGAACCGAAGACCGGGCTCCAGCCGCCCGCCAGCAATTCTTGGGACCGGCGCGAGGATTTTTCCGCCGCGCATCGCGCGCGGAAGTCGGTGACCAGCCCGCTGCTCGGGCCGGAGTTGTCCGGTCGCGCACCGGGCGCGCCCTCCCCGAGCGCCGATGATCCCAAACCCGCCGGCTTCGCCGAATCCCCGCAGGCCGCCTACACGTCCGATGCCGAACTGATCGAAGCCTCGCCGGAACTGGCGCGCGCGCTCGGGCTCGACGGCGACGTGGTCTCCTTCCCCGAGCCGGAATTCCAGCGGCCGAAGCCCGAGCGGCGGCGGCCGGAGCGCGGCGATATTTCGTCGATGGGTGTCGCCGCGACGGCGGAGTCGCTGGACGCGCTTCTACGCGAGGGGCGTCAAGAATTCCGCAACGAGACGAGCGTGTGGACGCCGCATCGCCCCGCGCGTCCGGAAAAATCCGAAGGCGGCCAGCGGCTCGTCATCAAGTCGGACTTCGAGCCGAAGGGCGACCAGCCGCAGGCCATCGCCGATCTGGTCGAGGGCGTGCGGCGTCACGACCGCAATCAGGTGCTCCTCGGCGTCACCGGCTCGGGCAAAACCTTTACGATGGCGAAGGTGATCGAGGCCACACAGCGCCCTGCCCTGATCCTCGCGCCGAACAAGACGCTGGCCGCCCAGCTTTATGGCGAGTTCAGGAGCTTCTTTCCGGACAACGCGGTGGAATATTTCGTCTCGTATTACGACTACTACCAGCCCGAAGCCTACGTGCCGCGGACCGACACCTACATCGAGAAGGAATCCTCGATCAACGAGCAGATAGACCGCATGCGCCACTCGGCGACACGCGCGCTGCTCGAACGCGACGATGTGGTGATCGTCGCCTCGGTGTCGTGCATCTACGGTATCGGCTCGGTCGAGACCTATTCGGCGATGACCTTCGCGCTGAAGAAGGGCGAGCGCATCGACCAGCGCCAGCTCATCGCCGATCTGGTGGCGCTGCAATACAAGCGCACCCAGCACGACTTTTACCGCGGCTCATTCCGCGTGCGCGGCGACACGCTCGACATCTTCCCGGCGCACTACGAAGATCGCGCCTGGCGCGTGAACCTGTTCGGCGACGAGGTCGAGAGCATCGAGGAGTTCGACCCGCTCACCGGCCAGAAGACCGACGAGTTGCAATTCATCAAGGTCTATTCCAACTCACATTACGTCACGCCGCGTCCGACGCTGATCCAGGCGATCAGCCGGCATCAAGGCCGAGCTGAAATGGCGGCTCGACCAGCTCAACGCCGCGGGCCGCCTGCTCGAGGCGCAGCGGCTGGAGCAGCGCACCATCTTCGACCTCGAGATGATGGAAGCCACCGGCTCATGCGCAGGCATCGAGAACTATTCGCGCTATCTCACGGGCCGCCAGCCGGGCGAGCCGCCGCCCACGCTGTTCGAATACGTGCCGGACAATGCGCTGGTATTCTGCGACGAGAGCCATGTCACCGTGCCGCAGATCGGCGGCATGTATCGCGGCGACTTCCGCCGCAAGGCGACGCTCGCCGAATACGGCTTCCGCCTGCCCTCCTGCATGGACAACCGGCCGCTGCGCTTCGAGGAATGGGACGCGATGCGCCCGCAGACCGTCGCGGTGTCGGCGACGCCGAGTGAGTGGGAAATCACGCAGGCCGGCGGCGTGTTCGTTGAGCAGGTCATCCGCCCGACCGGGCTGATCGATCCGCCGGTGGACATCCGCCCGGCGCGCACGCAGGTCGACGATCTGGTCGGCGAGCTGCGTCAGACCGCGCTGGCCGGCTACCGCGCGCTGGTCACCGTGCTGACCAAGCGCATGGCGGAGGACCTCACCGAGTACCTGCACGAGCAGGGCATCCGCGTGCGCTACATGCACTCGGACATCGACACAATCGAGCGCATCGAGATCATCCGCGACCTGCGGCTCGGCGCGTTCGACTGCCTCGTCGGCATTAATCTACTGCGCGAGGGCCTCGATATTCCGGAATGCGCACTGGTCGCGATCCTCGATGCCGACAAGGAAGGCTTCCTGCGCTCAGAAACGTCTTTGATCCAGACCATCGGCCGGGCCGCGCGCAACGTCGACGGCAGGGTGATCCTTTACGCCGATACGACCACCGGCTCGATGGAACGCGCGATCGCCGAGACCAATCGCCGCCGCGAGAAGCAGGTCGAGTACAACACCGCAAACGGCATCACGCCGGAGAGCATCAAGAAGAACATCGGCGACATTCTCGACAGCGTGTACGAACGCGACCACGTGCTGATCTCGACCGAAGGCGGCATCGCCGGCATGGGAGAAGACGGCGCGACCATCGGGCACAATTTCGAGGCGGTGATTTCCGATCTCGAAGGCCGCATGCGCGAGGCCGCCGCCGACCTCGACTTCGAGGAGGCCGCGCGGCTGCGCGACGAGGTCAAGCGCCTGCGCACGATGGAGCTTGCGGTGGTGGACGACCCGACCGCGAAGCGCCCGAACGTCACGGTGTCGCTGCCGAAGCGGAAAGGCCCGCGCAAACCGACCCTCGACGAAATGGGTCCGGGCATCGAGTCGATCCCCGCGCGCGGGCGCTCCACGCTCGGCAAACCCGGCATGCGCGGCGGCTTCAAGCGCAAGGGGCGCTGATCCGCCCTACGTTTCCAGTCCAATGCGCCGCGGACATGCAAAGGGCGGTGGGGCTGCGCTGACATGCGTGGCGAACAGCGCGGGAATGCGTTAGCCACGCGTCAATGAGTGAGCAGCCGACTCCCCCACCCGAGCCACCCGCCCACACCACGCCGCCACTCGCCTTTGGGGTGCTCACGCTGGTCTTCCTGCTGATGACGCTGGCGCGCGGCATGCCGGAGACCTTTACGGTTTTCCTGCTGCCGATTTCCGGCACGTTTGGCTGGGATCGCGCGCAGACCGTGTCGGTCTATTCGATTGGGGCGCTCAGCGTCGGACTCGCGGCGCCGTTCGTCGGCCGCTTGTTCGACCATTCCGGACCGCGCGCCGTCTATGCCATTGGCGTCATTCTGATCGGCGCGGGATTTTCCGCTGCCGCCTTCGCGCAGCAGCTTTGGCAATTCCAGCTTTGCGCCGGGCTCGCAGCCGGTCTCGGCGGCGCATGCCTCGGTCAGGTGCCGGGCTCGCTGCTGGTGAGCCGGTGGTTCGGTCCGCGCCTGCCGACGGCGCTCGCGGTGATCGCAACGTCGATGGGCGTTGGCGTGCTGCTGCTCGTTCCCATCGCGCAGGTGCTGGTCGACTACGCAGGCTGGCGCGGCGCCTATCACATCCTCGGCGCCGCGATGCTGGTCAGCGTCGTGCCGCTTCTGTTGCTGCCGTGGCGACGGATCACGGCCGGCTCCGGGCATGTGACCCGTGCCGCCCAAGCACACGCCGACGACACAACTCGGACTAAGGACTGGACGCTCGGCAGCGCGATGCGCCATCACGCGTTCTGGTCACTGTTCTGCATTTTCTTCTTCACCGGAACCGGGATGTATTCGATCTCGGTCCAGGTCGTCACTTATCTGGTCGAAGCCGGCTTCCCGCCGCTGCAAGCCGCTACCGCATGGGGCTTTTCCGGCGTGCTGCTGGTCATCGGAATGCTGACCGTGAGTTGGCTCGACGGCCTGCTCGGCCGCCGCCGCGCCATCCTGCTGGCTTACGGGCTCACCATCGTGGGCATCCTCATGCTGTGGCTGCTCAGCCGCTACCCGAGCATCATTCTGCTTGCCGGTTTCCTCTTTTGCTTCGGCAGCACGATGGGCTCGCGTGGGCCTCTGGTCGCCGCCTCCGCGATGTCGATCTTCCGCGGCAAGCGCGTCGGCACCATCATGGGGACGATCTCGATCGGCATGGGTCTCGGCTCCGCCATCGGCTCTTGGGCCGGCGGCCTGATCCATGACTGGACGCACAGCTACGATCCGGTCTTCATCTTTGCGATATGCAGCGTCGTGCTCGGCGCAACACCGTTTCTGGTCGCGCCGGCGCTGCGGCAATAGAAGCGCGGGACCTCGGCAGCCCCACGGGTTTCTCTCGCCCTCAGAGTTGCCAGTCGAGGTGACTGGGACCGGTCGGAGCCGGCGAGTCCGGAGCCAGCGGGGTCGGGGCCGGGTGTCCGTCCATGAACTCCGATAGCGAGTGCCCCGTCACATCGGGCGTCAACGGGATCGTGGGTCGCGCGGTCTGCGGCACCCAAGTCAGGGGATTGGGTCCCGATCCCGGCGTCATTGACGGCGAGGGGAGCCCGGTCCCCGGTTCCCGATGTGCCGGACCGTCTGCGAGGACAACCGCCGCCGTGTTTGGGCCCAACAACCATTCCGGCGCTTCGACCGCGTGAACCGTTTGATCCGCGTACAACTCGGTCGCGGGAAGTGGGCCGCGGAGCCATGTGCAGGCAATTTCCGGGAACCAGTCGGTCCCGGACTCGGTCAGGCTCGCACGCTCGTCGGAAACTTTCACATCCTTCAAAGCAGGGCACCTTTCCGCCAATCCTCCAATCACGGGTGCTGTCTCTATAACACAATCCACAGCATATACACGGTATCCGTGCTTTGTTGTTTTATTACAATCTGCTTTGTGATTGCATGCACGCGTTGTGTGCTTGGGGGGGGGTGATCATGAAACGTAGTGTTGTTGTTGCGAGCCTGCTGGTCCTGTCGGCATTCACGCAATCCGCCACCGCGGCGGATCTACCGGTCAAGGCGCCGCGCCTGGCGCCGCCCGTGGTGTGGGACTGGACCGGGTTCTACTTCGGAACGCACACCGGCGCGGTGTATGGCTCCTCGAACGTCAACGATCCGTTCGGGACCTCCATCTTCGGCGATCGCATTGTCGACACAGGTTATCTCGCGGGCATCCAGCTTGGTTTCAACAAGCAGATCGGCGGCATCGTGCTCGGCGTCGAGGCTGACGTCAGTGCGGCGGATGTTGGGGGAACCAATACCTGCGGCGCCTTTTCGGGCACCTATGTGTCGGCGAATTGCCGGACACATAACAACTGGTTCGGCACGTTCACCGGTCGCATCGGACAGACGCTCGGCCCGATGGGTCGCACGCTGGCTTATCTGAAGGGCGGCGCCGCCTGGACATCGACCACAGCCGACGCCACCAACAACAACCTGTTCGGGGTTTTCCTGCCGGGCCAGAACCAGGTCACCGCGACACCCTGGGGCTGGACGATCGGCGCGGGCGTCGAACACGCTCTCGCGCCGGCCTGGACGCTGCGGCTCGAGTACGACTATCTCGACTTCTCAAGCTTCAACGTCGCGCTGCCTGGCAGCATCAACGTGACGCCTGCCGGCGTCATCACTGCGTTCGTGCCCGCGACGACGACGAGCGTTCACGAAAGCTTCCATGTCTTCAAGCTCGCGCTGAACTACAAATTCGGCGAGAACCCGTGGTCGACCTTCACCTCGCCGGCCGGTCCCCCCGCCTCAGGCGGCTGGGACATCGAGTTCGGCGGACGCTACTGGTTCAGCTCCGGCCGTTTCCAGAAAGATCTTCCGGGCGGTCCTGCGCTCGACACGTCGCTCGTCTCGCGGCTCACCTACGACAACCTGACGGGCCATTCCGGCGAACTGTTCGGGCGCATCGACAGTCCGTTCAATGTGTTCCTCAAAGGGATTGTCGGCCTCGGCCGCATCACCGGCGGCAAGATGAATGACGAGGACTGGGGCATCTTCGGACTCGGTGCCACGTCCTATTCCAATACGCTGTCGGGACTGACCAGCACGCCGCTGAACTACGCGACGATCGATGCGGGCTTCGACGTCCTCAGGGGTCCCGGATACAAGATCGGAATCTTCGCCGGCTACAACTACTTCTACGAACAGATGGCGGCGAACGACTGCACGCAGATCGCATCGCCGGCTTCGGGAATCTGCGCTCCGCCGATCAATGGCGTGCCCGTGATCACTGAGACGGACAGATGGGATTCGCTGCGCATCGGTGTTGCGGGCGACGCGATGCTCACGGACCGCATCAAGCTCAGCGCCGATCTCGCCTATCTGCCCTACGTGTCGTTCACCGGGACGGACAATCACTGGCTGCGCAATCTGGTGATCACGGAGAACGGGCGCGGACGCGGCGTGCAGCTTGAGACGATCTTGTCGTATTACGTGACGCCGCAGTTCAGCGTTGGGGCCGGTGGCCGTTACTGGGCCTTCTGGACCACGAGCGGCTCGGATGCATTTGACGGCGTCCCCGTCGCGCGCAACGACACCTTCCGCGCCGAGCGCTACGGCGGCTTCCTTCAGGCCACCTACCGCTTTGACTGGTCCAACACCGTCGTGGCGCGAAACTGACCTCCCCGCGCCGGCTGGCGGGCGGCGTCCGCCTGACGACTGAAGCTCCCCCGCGGGGCGGGCAAGCGACCCGATCACCCCGGTGGTCGGGTCGATCCGCGTGTGCGCCGCGCCAGCGACACGGCAATGATCGATTCCAGCCCCTCACCAAATTTTGACCGCCGCGGCGGAATGGCGGCGGCCCGCCGGTGTTAGGCTCCCGTGATGCCGTCCCGATGTGGGCCGCGGCGCGGGAGGGGAGACACCATGAACCGGATTTCGATGGCGGCGCTGGCGGCAATCGCAGGGCTCGCCGGAGCGGGCGTCGCGCTACAGGTGCGCGCCGCGAACGACAAATTCACGTTTCCGGAGGATTACGCCAAAGGCGTCGAGTACCTGACGGTCGACAAGCCGAACAAGCAGGTGCACGTGTTCTACGCGCCGCAGGCTGCGATCGACGCCGCCAAGGCGGGCAAGCCGATGCCGGAGGGCACGGTGTTCACCGGCGTGCACTACAACGCCAAGCTCGACGCGGACGGCAATCCGGTGAAGGACGCGAACGGCCGCTTCATCAAGACGGACCTGCGCCAGTTCGCGGTGATGCGCAAGGAGCCCGGCTGGGGCGCCGAATACCCCGCCGACAAGAAGAACGGCGACTGGGAATACCGCATCTTTACCAAGGACCACGCCTGGAATGACAAGGTCGGCGCGGGCGTCTGCCTCGACTGCCATATGCCCAAGGCAAGCCAGGACTTCGTGTGGTCTTATGACGACCTGAAGAAGGCGAACTGAACGTCCCAGGCGGCCTTCCGTTGCGGCGGGCCGCCTGTCCGGGTGTTTAGCCAAACAGAACCGGCAAGCGGCGCGGGCCGCGCACCGTGCCTTCGGACCAGGTCACCGTGGTGGCGGGCTCAAGCCGGAAGTCCGGGATGCGCTTGAGCCACTCTTGCAGCGCGACCGCGATCTCCATCCGCGCCAGGTTCGACCCGATACAGCGGTGGATGCCGAGACCGAAGGCCGCGTGACGGTTCTCCTTGCGGTCGATCACGACACGGTCGGCTTCCGGAAACATCGCGGGATCGCGGTTTGCCGCCGGAAACGAGAGCAGCACCATTTCGCCGCTCTTCATCGGGCAGCCGTTGACGGTCGTGTCGTTCACGACCTCGCGCGCCATGGTGACTGGCGCATAGGCGCGCAGGAATTCCTCCACCGCAGTCGGGATCAGGCCGGGCTCATCGACAAGGCGGTGGCGATCCTGCGGATGCTGGGCGAGATGCCAGAAGCATGAGCCGATCGCACTCCAGGTCGTGTCGATGCCGGCGATGAGAATGAGGCGCAGCGCACCAAGCAGATGAACCTCGCTGATCGGCTGGCCGTCGATCGTGGCTGACGCGAGCCGGCTGATGAGATCGTCACGCGGCGCGCCGCGACGCTTTTCCACTTCGGCCTGGAAATATGTCGTGGTCTCGCCGATCGCCTTCATCAGGATATCGGGCCGGGTGATGCCAGCTTCGAGGATCTCGTGAATCCACTGGCGGAAGCGGTCGCCCTCTTCTTCCGGTAACCCCAGCATGACCGCAATGACGCGTACCGGAATTTCCTGCGCGTAGTCGACCGCCGCATCGCACCCGCCCTTGCCGGCGAACCGCTCAACCAGCCGCGCGCAGATATCGCGCGTGTGCGCCTCGTATTGCCTGATCGCATCGGGCGTGAAGGCAGGCAGCAGCAGGTTCTTCGCCGGACGATGGTCGGGCGGATCGGAAGTGATCGGCGGGGCCGGGATGCGCGGCGGCGGCGTGTCGCGCACAATGATGCGGCGCGATGAGAAATTCTCCGTGTCGTAGGCAACCGCGCGGACGTCCTCATAGCGCGACGGGAAATAAACGCCGCGATAGCGCTCGGTATGCGCCACCGGGCATTGCTCACGCAGGCCCGCCCAGATCGGGTACGGGTTCTCGACCCAGCGCGGATCGAGGTGGTCGAAATCGGTTGCCCAGTCGCTCACCGGCGGACGCGCGCTCATGCGGTCTCCTCGACGTCGATTGCAAGCTCGGGGCAGTTGGCTTTGGCGAGATAGGCCTTTTCGGCGAGCGTGGGCGGTACGGTGCCGTCGCCCGCCTCCTGCGCATTCCCCAACTCGTCGAGCACGAACAATTCAGGCGCAAGGGCGGCGCATCTGGCGTGGCCCTCGCATTTCTCGCGATCGACCTTGACCTTTAGTGTCACAGCAACCGCCCGGCACAACGTCGTTGGAGCGGGCGATCGGGATCGAACCGACGACATTCAGCTTGGGAAGCTGACGTTCTACCACTGAACTACGCCCGCGCGGGCGGACAATAGCGAACGGGATGGCGGAAGGGCAACGACAAAGCAGCGCGGCCGCCCGAATGAGAAACGGCCCGGTCGAGGCGACCGGGCCGTTCTGAGTTCCGTCAAATCGGGATCGGAGTTACTTGGCAGCGCCGCCGGTCGGCGTTTGCGCGCCGGTGGCCCCGTTCATATGACCCGAGCTATTCCCGCCCATCGATCCGTTGCCGGCCGGCGGTGTCGCGGAGACATCCGAAGAGCTCATTCCGTTCCGCATCTGCGGTTCTTTCGACTGCATGGTGTTCGCCTGGTTTCCGGCCATCGGATTGGCGTTGGGCGCACTCGGGTTCGTGTCAGCGCCGCGCCCCACCTGATCAGGATTCACGGAGCCGCCCGCACCCTGCGCCATTGCCACCGTGGAGGCGCCGGCAATGAGGGCGGCGGACAAAATCGTCGTGAAAAGCTTCATATTGTTACCTTGCTGTTGGAGCGGAACGTGTTGTTGCGTGCGAGGTCAACTGCCGGGAGCAAACACCGTTCCGCTCCAAATTTATATTGTGCGACATGAAACCCGGGAGCGTGCGTGCCGTACCGCATCCCGTTATTCGATGACCTGACACGACCGCCACATCCGGAATCAACGCCACCAACTCGGGCGTAGGCAAGCCGGTCCGGCCAGCTTCTATCGCGACAATTGGGATAGCTGAGAGCGGTTCAGGCAGCGCGACCGGCGTCGATCACCTTGCGCTCCGATGGTTCGACGCCACAGGCCTTGATCGCTTCGCGTAACTGCGCCGGACCGAACGGTTTGCGCAGCGAATATCGAGCGCCAAGCTTGACGGCCATCGATAAGAAATCCGGAGCGTTCGCTGAAGATGAGTTGCGAAACGTGAAGCCGGACATTGCTATGATGGGCGTTGCCGGCGCGCGGGAGTGAAAACGCTTGATCGTCTCGATCCCGTCCATTCCCGGCATGAAGATATCGACCAGCACCAGGTCGAACGGATGCGTCTCGAAGACCTCGATGCCGAAGCGGCCATTGTTCGCGAGGACGGCCACAAAGCCCTGGTGGCGCAACCACATCTCCAGCGACAGGCAGATCGATTTGTCGTCGTCGATGACAAGCACGTTTGTCATGGTCATGCCCTCAGCCCAACACGGGTGCGAAGGCGCAGTACGAACGACATTTTCCGCGCCGAGATCGCCAGCCCCCACCGGCGATCACACGAGGCGGATTGAACATGCGCGTCCACCCCTGTGATTCGTCTCAGATAATTATTCACATTTCTCGATTTTCGTCTGTTCAAATTTGCTCGATAACCCTACGTGGTTTAACGGAGAATCGCCGTTCGTCGGCAAAACCATACCGGCCATGGCTGCCATGCGGGGCCACGCGCCGATTTTGGGCTAATCGTCCGACAAAACGACGCTCAGCAGCGCGTTGTGAACCCGAATGCGCCCGTTATAGTCTATAAGTCCGAGCTGTCGAAACTTGTTCATGAAGGAGCTGACGCGCGAGCGCGTCGTGCCGATCATTTCGGCGAGTGTCTCCTGGTTGATGTCGGCGTCGATGGTCTCGGAGGCGCCCTCCTTGCCGAGATCTGCCAGAAGCAACAAAAGACGCGCCAGACGCTTCTCACTCGAATTGAACAAATGATCGACGATGTCGGCCTCGACCCGGATATTGCGAGCGAGCAGGTGCGTGTTGAACGCGTCTGAAAACCTCGCATCGTCGCGGAGCATACGGACCGCGACATCCTTTTCGATCCGCATGGCAGCGCCGTCCGTCATTCCGACAGCCGAGGTCATGCGCAGTGGCTGACCGGCGAGAGCGCCCACGCCACAGAACTCGCCCGCCGCCATGATCCCGATGACGCCTTCCCGGCCGTGCTCTGACAGCACGGTAATCTTGACGCTGCCCTCCTGGATGTAGAAGACCGAATCCGCCGGCGCGCCTTGCGCGAACAAGACGTGATCCTTGCGAAACGTAACCGCGGTCGCGCCGCCGTTCGCGCGGGAAAAATCTAGACTCTCAATCACCACCATTCACCATTCTTCTGAGAACACGTTGGTGTTGGTGTAGGGGCTCATCCCATGCCGCACTTGATTTTTATCAATGACATGCATGCGTCACACTACGCACGACGCCTCCGCGATCTGTCTCATTTCAAAAAGAGCGGGCGGCGCTATGACCGTCATTGCCAGCGATCGCGGTCGAGATCGAACTCGAGAGCCGAAGACTCGCGTTCAAGGAAATTGCAGCGCAAGCTTAACACCCAAGCAAGATTTTTTTCGATGCGTTATCTACAAAATACCGACGCCCGCCCATCTGAATTCCACACCGCCAGTATCAACTTACCTAAACGCGGAAATGCTTCGAGAGCTTCAGGCCCTGCGCCTGATAATTCGAGCCGATGCCCTGCCCGTAAAGCGTATCGGGACGCGCGAGCATCGTCTCGTACATGAGCCGGCCGACGATCTGCCCGTGCTCGAGAATGAACGGCACCTCGCGCGAGCGCACTTCGAGCACCGCGCGGCTCCCCTTGCCGCCCGCGCCCGCATAGCCGAAGCCGGGATCGAAGAAGCCCGCGTAGTGAACGCGGAATTCGCCGACCAGCGGATCGAACGGCACCATCTCGGCCGCATAGTCGGGCGGCACCTGCACGGCCTCCTTCGAGGCAAGGATGTAGAATTCGTCCGGATCGAGGATGAGCGTGCCGTCACGGCGCGCATGCATCGACTCCCAGAAGTCGGTGAAGTCGTAGCCGCCGCGGCGCTCGACGTCGATAACGCCGGTGTGTCGCTTGGCGCGATAACCGATCAGCGAATTGGGGCCGGTGCCGGCGAGATCGACGCTGACCGAAATGCCGCCTTCGAAATCCGCATCCTCCGAGTTCGACCAGCCGTTCGCGCGCGTGCAGCGCCGCGAGTTCGTCGGTGCCGAGCGCCGCGTGTCCGCGCCGTAGCCGAAGCTGCGAGAGACGCGAGCCCTCGCGCACCAGCACGGGAAATGTTTTCGGCGAAATCTCCGCGTAGAGCGGACCGTGATAGCCGGCCTCGATGCGGTCGAACCCGCGCGCCCGGTCGGTGATGACGCGGGTGAAGACGTCAAGCCGGCCGGTCGAGCTCTTCGGATTGGCGGCGGCCGCAATGTCTTTCGGCAACGCGAGGCTTTCCAGCAGCGGCACGATGTAGACCGCGCCGGTTTCCAGCACCGCGCCGTCGCTGAGCGAAATCTCGTGCAGCTTGAGGTGCTCGATGCGCTCGGCGACCGAGGTGTGCCCGGGCAGGAAGCTCGCACGCACGCGGTAGGCGATGTCGCCGAGCCGCAGATCGAGGCTCGCGGGCTGAATTTGATCGGGCGCGAACTCGATGGCTGGCAGAATCCCGCCGGCGTTCGCCAGCGCCGCGATCATGCGATCCGGCAAAATGCCTGTGGCGCTCATGCAGCGATCCCTAACGGAAGGCCATCTTGACGGAAAGCCAAGCCGCGCGTTATGAGCCTTGTTATCCCGTGGTCATTTGAGCCGGCCGGCTTGCCGCCACGTTAAACAAGGGTGCTAAAAGGCCGGGGACGCATGTGACCGCGACCCGGCTATTGGACTTCTGTCCAGGCCGGGTTTTTTGTTGGTCGCGAAGGAGCGCGTCATGCCCGCGGTGCAAGCAAACTATCGCCCCGAGACCCGCCTCGTGCACGCCGGCACGCTGCGCTCGGAGTTCGGCGAGACCTCCGAGGCGCTGTTCCTGACACAGGGTTACGTCTACGAAAGCTCCGCGCAGGCCGAGCGCCGGTTCAAGAACGAAGAGCCGGGCTACCAATATTCTCGCTTCGCCAATCCCACCGTGTCGATGTTCGAGGCGCGGATGGCCGCATTCGAGGGCGCGGAAGCCGCGCGCGCGACCGCGACCGGCATGGCGGCAGTGACTGTCGCATTGCTCGGGCAGCTCAAGGCCGGCGATCATGTGGTCGCCGCAAAGGCGCTGTTCGGCTCGTGCCGCTACGTCGTCGAGGACTTCCTGCCGCGCTATGGCATCGCATCGACGCTGGTGGACGGCGCCGATCTTGCGCAATGGCAGAACGCGGTGCGGCCGAACACGAAAAGCTTCTTCCTCGAAAGCCCGACCAACCCGAACCTCGAACTCGTCGACATCGCCGAGGTCGCGAAGATCGCGCACGCGGCGGGTGCGACGCTGGTGGTGGACAATGTGTTCGCGACACCGCTGTGGCAATCGCCGCTCGCGCTCGGCGCAGATTGCGTCGTCTATTCGGCGACCAAGCACATCGATGGTCAGGGCCGCTGCCTCGGCGGCGTGGTGCTGGCGTCCGAGAAATTCATCCAGGACCATGTGCAGACACTGATCCGCCAGACCGGACCGTCGATCTCACCATTCAATGCCTGGGTACTGCTGAAGGGCCTGGAGACGCTAAGCGTGCGCGTGCAGCGTCAGACCGAGACAGCGGCGGCGGTCGCCGACGCGGTTGCGAAGCACGCGAAGGTGACGCGCACGATTTATCCGGGCCGGGCGGATCATCCGCAGGCCGCGATCGCCAAGAAGCAGATGCGCGGCGGCTCGACGCTGATCGCGTTCGAGGTGGCGGGCGGCAAGGACGGCGCGTTCCGATTCCAGGATGCGCTCAAGCTGGTGCGTATCTCGAACAACCTGGGCGATGCGAAAAGCCTCATCACCCATCCGGCGACCACAACGCACCAGCGCATCGGCGCGGCCGCCCGCGCCGAACTCGGTATCACCGACGGGATGGTACGTCTGTCATGCGGCCTCGAACATCCGGACGATCTGCTCGCGGATGTGCTCGGCGCGCTGGAGACCGTGTAAGGCGCGAAGTCGTCAGCGCTTGATCACGCTCGGCGTGATCGTCGCGGTCGCGGCCGGCCGTTTGGTGCCTTCAAGAAGCTCGGCGGCGATCAGCTTGGCGACGCAGCTATAGCCCCAGTCGTTCATGTGCACGCCGTCGGAGGTCATGAACTGATCGAACGGCATTTTTTCTTTCTCGTACCAGTAGCGCATCGCCGCGAAGCGATTGAACAGCCCGACCTCTTCGTCGCGGGCCGTCGCCGTGATGGTATCGACCGATTGCAGCGCGATGTCGCCTTTGGCGATGATCTTCGGGGCATATTGCGGGTTCATCAGCACGACTTCGGTGCCGCTCGCCTTTAATTTCTCAACGCCCTGGTGGATCAACGTGCCCGGCGCCGGATGATTGAGCAGCACCGAGTTGCTGCCGACCTGCCAAAGTACGAGATCAGGCGCCTCGTCGAGCACGTCCGCGTCGAAGCGCAAGACCATTTGCTCGGCTTCCTCGCCGCCAATGCCCTTGTTCAGCACGGTGACCGGAAGGCCGGGCAGCCGTTCCTTCAGCTCGGCCTGAAGCCGCGCCGGATAAGCGTTGTCCGGCGACGAAGCGCCGGTGCCGAACGTCGAGGACGACCCGATCGCGACGATCTTGATCGGCAGGCCCTTGGCGATGCGCTCGCGGAAGCGGACCGGCACATGCTCAAGTCCGGCAGCCTCGAACGGTGCCGCACACAACTCCATGCTCTGGGTGTGCGCGGCCTTCAGGCCGGGAAACAGGAGAGCCAACGCCAGCGCGAGGGATGTTGCTGCGCCAGCGGCGGAATAGCGAATGACCCGGCTCATTGTTTTGGAGGATCCTTCGGCGTGTCGTTATCGACCGAAAGCCCCTCGATCACCAGATCGGCCAGCATGCGGCCGATGCAGTCATGCACCGAGGCGGCGGTATCAAGCGACTTGGTTGCGGCAAGAAGGTCGAACGTGCCGAGTTCGCTCCACTGGCGCATGACGGACTGACGGTCGAACAGGTTGAGTGCGCGCTCGAGCGCGACCCAGCGGATCGCCTCGGCGTACGGCGTGGTGGAGATCACGGCCTCGGTGCGCGGGCTGTACTGCATGTTCATGAAGATGACATCAGCCCCGCCCGACTCCAGTTTGTCCACGGCGTCCTCAAGCGTCGCCTGAAAGCTCTCCGGGCTCACCCCGCGCATCGCATCGTAGGTGCCGGTCTGCCAGATGACCAGCGCGGGCTTGTCGTCTCGGAGAACCTTGGAAAATCCCTCAGCCATATCGGCCGCTGTCTGGCGCGGCTTGGCTAGGGATATAACCTTCACCGTCACGCCCGGCAACTTTTTCTGCAACGAAAGCTCAAGCCGCGCCGGATAGGCAAGCGCCTGTCCGCCGGATCCGGGAAGCGTGGAGGACGTGGTTCCAATCACCGCGACGGTGAGATTCTTCGCATTGACGGCGTCGGCGACGTGCGGAACCGCCGCGTCCGCATGCACGAGATGCGCGGCAACGCTGCATGCGCTGTTGACGTCCGCATGCGCGGCGCCAGCGTACGCAAAAATACCGAGCGCAATCGCGGTCATGCGCTTCATGCCTCGCCTCCCGCGAGGTCGGAATTGGACGGCTTCGGTTGTGGCCCCGAACCTCGCCCCTCGACACTCTGGTACCACGTAATCAGCCATGCAACCGCAATCATCACAAGAATGCCTAACGCACTGATTAATATCTGCATTCCTACTGATCGGGAGATCTCCGAGGTTGCGAAGTGACCGATGAATGACAGGAATATCCCGAGGCAGAAGATTTCGAGCGAGTGCTGACCGCATAGAATCATCGGTCTCAGCCACCGCGATTTGAGATAGGGCCAATCCACAGGAACAAAACGGATTGTAATGACCGCGAGCGCGATGAAATGCGCGAACCGCAAGCACATCCATGTTGGTCTTGTCGATCGGGTACATCCAGTCCTGGAACCACTTCGGGATGTAGGCCGCGTAGCGCGGAAAGTACCAGGTCATCACGATCAGGAACGCGAAGATCAGATACGCGGTCGCGGCGCCCAGCACCCAGCGCGAACGAACGAAGGGCCCGAGCCGGGTGACACCACCCAGCCCGCACCACGCGCCGAATACGAAAATGAGCTGCCAGGTCAACGGATTGAAGAACCAGGTGCCGCTTGGATACGAGGGCAGGTTCCAGTTCAAATTCCAGCTCAGTGCATAGAGCCCGACCGACGCCGCAAGCGCGAGGTTGGGCACCCGCATCAGCAGCCACAGCACCGGCGGGAACGCGAGCAGCAGCACGATGTAGAGCGGCAGCACGTCCATGAAGACCGGTTTGAACTTGAGCAGCAGCGCCTGGATCAGCGTGTCGCCCGGCTGATTGAGGAAATCGAGCGCGCCCATCTCCTCGTTGTAGAGCGGGTTGTCGATGCTGCGGGTCAGGTAAGCGATCTCCGCCATGAAGATCACGAAGATGAACACATGCGCCACGTAGACCTGTCCAGGCGCGCTTCCAGATGCGCGCGCTCGCCACCACGACGCCGCGCTGCTGCATGGCGCGGCCGTAGACGAACGCCGCCGTGTAGCCCGAGATGAAGACGAAGATTTCCGCCGCGTCCGAAAAACCGTAATTGCGGATCGTCAGCCAGTTGACGATGTTCGACGGGATGTGGTCGACGAAAATGAGCCAGAGCGCGAGACCACGGAACAGGTCGAGGCGCAGGTCTCGTCCGGCCGTCGCGATCATGAAGTCTGCGGTTCCGCACGCTCGCCGGATCATAATGCGGTTCGCACGATTGACCAAGCAAGGCGCTCCCACCATTGCGTCGCGTCGCGGAACACGATTCACTGGCCAACAGATACGCGGCCGCATTGCGAGCGGTCTTGAGCGATCGGCATGTATCAAACGGTTACACGCGACATCGAAGTTACGGTGACGCCGCGAATTTCTCCCCGACCGGTCCTCGCCGGAGAGCGGAGAGTATTTCTGGGCCTACACGATCGAGATCACCAATCGCGGCCACGAGACAGTTCAGCTCAAGACGCGGCATTGGCGCATCACCGACGCGATCGGGCCGCGACAGGACGTGCGCGGCGCGGGCGTGGTCGGCAAGCAGCCCGTGCTCGAGCCGGGCGAGTCGTTCGAATACACGAGCGGCGTGCCGTTGCCGACGCCGTCCGGCTTCATGACCGGCACCTACGGCATGTCATCCGACACGGGCGAGGCCTTCGACATCGAGATCCCGACCTTCTCGCTCGACAGCCCGGAGCGCGACGCACGATCAATTGAGAGCTGCAGGGATCGTGACGGCGTCCGATCAGCACCTCGCCTGGGATCGAACACATAGTTCGCGCTGCAGAATTCGCAGGTCACCGAGATCACGCCGTTTTCCACCATGTGGTCGCGGTCGTCCTGGGGAAACGAGCGCAGCATCGCCTCGACGCTCTCGCGCGAGCACGAGCATTGCGCATGCAGGTCGAGCTGTTGAACACGCGCACGCCGCGCTCGTGAAACAGCCGATAGAGCAGCCGCTCGGACGACAACGCCGGATCGATCAGCTCGATGTCCTCGACCGTCTCGATCAGCGAGCGGCCCTCGACCCAGGCTTCGTCTTCCGTGACCGTATGCGGCGCCACGCCCTCCGGCGCATCGCCGGGATCGAGATCCGGCACGCGCGTCCGCTCCGGTGCGCGCGGCACGAACTGCAGCAGCATGCCGCCGGCGCGCCAGCGATGGCTGCGCGCCGCCAGCGGCGGCGCGAAACTCCTCGGCGACCGCGAGCCGCACGCGCGTCGGGATCTGCTCGGAGCGCAGGAAATACTCGTGCGCCGCATCCTCCAGTGTGCCGCCCTCGAGCGCGACCAGGCCCTGATAGCGGTTCATGTCGCCGCCCTGGTCGATGGTCATCGCGAGATGGCCGCGGCCGAGCATCGCGCCCGCATCGGTGCGTGCCGGCCGCGATCGCCTCGGCGACGCGCTTCTTGTCGAAGCGCGCGCAGGCGCGCACCCTGTCCGGGCGTCATGAAGTCGACCACCAGCATGCGCACCGGGCCGTCGGTCTGGGTCTGCAGGATGAACCGGCCCTCGAACTTCAGCGCGGAGCCGAGCAGCACGCCGAGCACGATCGCCTCGCCGAGCAGCTTGGCGACCGGCTGGGGATAGTCGTGGCTGCGTCAGGATCGTCGTCGACCGCCGGCCCAAGCCGCACCACGCGCCCGCGCAGATCGAGGGCGGCGACCTCGAACGGCAGGACGGTGTCGTCGGCCGAGACCTCCGCCGGAGCGCGGCTCGGTATTGCGATATCGGGCTGGGCATACGGCCATTATTTAGAGGCTGACACGAAAATTGCGAGCCTCGATTTCGGGCGAAAACGCCGCCTCACGTGCCTGCGAGGCACCAGGCCAGGATGCCCTTCTGGGCGTGCAGGCGATTCTCCGCCTCGTCGAACACCACCGATTGCGGGCCGTCGATCACCTCGTCGGTGACCTCGTCGCCGCGATGGGCCGGCAGGCAGTGCATGAAGATCGCATCGGGGTTCGCCCGCGCCATCAGCCGCGCGTTGACCTGATAGGGCTGGAGCAGATTGTGGCGGCGCTCGCCATCCTTGTCGCCCATCGAGACCCAGGTGTCGGTCACGACGCAGTCGGCGCCCTTGACCGCCTCCTCGGCATCGTGCCCGAGTTCGATCGCGGCGCCGGACTGCTTCACCCAATCGGCGATGGCTGCGATCGAGCTTCAGCTCCGGCGGCGTCGCGACCTTGAGGCGGAAATCGAAGCTCTTCGCCGCATGCATCCACGACGACAGCACGTTGTTGGCGTCGCCGGTCCACGCGACGGTGTGGCCCGCGATCGGGCCCTTGTGCTCCTCGAACGTCATCACGTCGGCCATCACCTGGCAGGGATGCGACAGTCGCGTCAGGCCGTTGATCACCGGCACGGTCGCATGGCGCGCAAGCTCGACCAGCGCCTCATGATTGAGAATGCGGATCATGATCGCGTCGACGTAGCGCGAGAGCACGCGCGCGGTGTCGGCGATGGTCTCGCCGCGGCCGAGCTGCATTTCCTGACCGGTCAGCATCACGACGTCGCCGCCGAGCTGGCGCATCGCGACATCGAAGGAGACGCGCGTGCGAGTCGAGGGCTTGTCGAAGATCATCGCCAGCGTCTTGCCGGCAAGCGGCCGGTCGCGCGCTCGCGCGGTCGCGTTTGACCCGCTCCTTCATGGCGCGGCTCTGCTCGATCATCCCGCGCAGTTCGGCGACCGGGATTTCGGTCAAATCAAGAAAATGCCGCAGCGCCGGAGCGCTCACCCCGCCGCCCCCTGCTTCGCGGGCGCCTCGACGTGCGCAAGACGCGCGCAGGCGCGCTCCAGCATCCCCATTGCTTCGCTGACCTCCTGCTCGCTCACGATCAGTGGCGGATAGAGGCGCACCACGTTGTCGCCGGCGCCGACCGCGAGCAGATGCTCGTCGCGCAGCGCATCGACCAGCTGGGTGTTCGGGATGGCGCAGCGCAAGCCGAGCAGCAGCCCCTCGCCGCGCACCTCGGCAACGATGCCGGGGAAGCGATCCTTGATCTCGGCGAGCCGCTGCTTGAACAGGAGGCCGATGCGCTTGACCCGGTCGAGGAAGTTCGGCTCCAGCATCACGTCGAGCGTGGCATTGCCGGCCGCCATCGCGAGCGGATTTCCGCCGAAGGTCGAGCCGTGCGTGCCGGGCGTCATGCCCTTGCCGGCGTCCTTGGTGGTGAGAAATGCGCCGACGGGAAAGCCACCGCCCAGCGCCTTGGCGAGCGCCATCACGTCGGGCTCGACACCAGTGCGCTTGTAGCCGAACAGCTCGCCGGTGCGCCCCATGCCGGTCTGCACCTCGTCGAACATCGAGCAGCAGGCCGTTCTTGTCGCACAGCTCGCGCAACGCGCGCAGGAACTGGTTCGGCGGCACGCGAACGCCGCCCTCGCCCTGGATCGGCTCGATCAGGATCGCGGCTGTCTCGGCGGTGATCGCCTTTTTCACCGCGTCGAGGTCGCCGAACGGCACCTGGTCGAAGCCCTCGACCACCGGGCCGAAGCCCTCAAGGTATTTCTTCTGCCCCCCGGCCGCGAGCGTCGCCAGCGTGCGACCGTGGAAGGCACCTTCGAACGTGATGATCCGGTACCGCTCCGGATGGCCGTTTACGGCCTGGAACTTGCGCGCGGCCTTGATCGCGCCCTCCATCGCCTCGGCGCCGGAATTGCAGAAGAAAACATAGTCCGCAAAGCTCTCCGCGCAGAGCCGGTCGGCGAGCTTCTCCTGCTCGGGCACGCGGAACAGGTTCGAGACGTGGATGGCCTTGTGCGCCTGGGCGGCGATCGCCTCGGCGACTTTGGGATGCGCATGGCCGAGCGCGTTCACGGCAACGCCGGAGGTAAAGTCGAGAAAGCGCTCCCCGTTCGTGGCGGTGAGCCAGCAGCCCTCCCCGTGGTCGAACGCGAGGTCGACCCGCGCAAAAGCCGGAAGAAGATGAGCGGTGCTCATGGCACGTTCTCAGATGGCGAGGCCCGGAAATGAAATGTGCCGCCTCGCCGGGCGGCACTTTCGGCACAGATTGTAGGTGCATGGCCTGTTTTGGTCAACAGAACCGGATTGCCACACGCTTGCCGCCTCTGTCTGGCAGAGGGGACATTGCTGGGGAAAACGGAGGATCGGTCAGATATCCGGCAAACCCCGACTCTTGCGCTGGAGTCACGGCATATTGTAGTTTGATGACAGTCAGGTACGACATCTCGTGCGGCAGACTGTCTCCTGAGTCCGTTCCTACCAAGTATTGCGTGCGCGCGCGGCAGCCGTCGCTGCCGGGCGTCGGGGAAGGATTCCGTTCGGGGACCGGCCACAGAAGAAGAGTGGAGCAGAGCCCAATGACGTTTTTGGATCAGAAGCGACCCGACATGCAGACTTGGACTGACGATCGGGTCGAGCTTTTGAAGAAATTATGGGCCGATGGCCTGTCGGCAAGCCAGATCGCGGGCGAACTGGGCGGGATCACGCGCAATGCCGTGATCGGCAAGGTGCACCGGCTTGGCCTGTCCGGCCGCGCCAAGGCGCCCTCCTCCTCGGTGCCGCGCCAGCGCAAGCCGCGCGCGCCCTCGATGTTCCGTGCCCCCCGCCCGATGATGCGCGGCAACACCGCGCTCGCGCAGATGCCGTCCTACGACTACGACCCCGAGCCCGAACCGGAGTTGATCGAGAACATCATCCCGATCGGACAGCGCTGCACCCTGCTCGAACTCGACACCGAGAAGTGCCATTGGCCGATCGGCGATCCGGGGCAGCCGGACTTCTTCTTCTGCGGCGGAAAGACCAACGCCGGGACACCCTATTGCGGTTATCACGGGCGCGTCGCCTACCAGCCGCCGGCCGCGCGCCGGGACCGGAGGCCGAACCGCCAGTGAGGATTACAGTGCCAGCCGCGAAAGCGGCTGTGCACGCCCGAGTGTCCTCCCGAAGCGTACCAAACTGGGCGGCGCGAATGCCGCCCTTTCTGTTGTGGCGAAATGCGTGGCGTAAAGCGTGGCGCTTACGCGGCCTTGCCGAACCGTTCGTCGAACGAATAGCCGGCGCCGCGCACGGTCCGGATCGGATCGGACGCGCGGCCGCGATTGAGCGCGCGGCGCAGCCGGCCGATATGCACATCGACCGTGCGCTCGTCGATATAGATGTCGCGCCCCCACACGCCGTCGAGCAACTGCTCGCGCGTGTAGACGCGGCCGGGGTTCTCCATCAGGAATTCGAGCAGGCGGAATTCGGTCGGGCCGAGATGCACCTCGCGGCCGGAGCGCGAGACGCGCTTCTTCTCGCGGTCGAGTTCGAGGTCGCCGGCGACCAGCACGGAGGCGACCCGCTCAGGGCGCGCACGCCGCAGCAACGAGCGAATGCGCGCAAGCAGCTCGGCGACCGAGAACGGCTTCACAATGTAATCGTCCGCGCCGGTCGCAAGGCCGCGCACGCGCTCGCTCTCCTCGCCGCGCGCGGTGAGCATGATGATGGGCAAGCGTTCCGTATCGGGGCGCGCGCGCAGGCGGCGGCATAATTCGATGCCGGACATGCCGGGCAGCATCCAGTCGAGCACCAGAAGGTCGGGCGGCGCTTCCTTCAGCTTGGTCTCGCCCTCGTCGCCGCGCGCCGAGGTGTCGACCTCGTAGCCCTCGGCTTCGAGGTTGTAGCGGAGCAGCAAGGTGAGCGGCTCCTCATCCTCGATGATCAGAATGCGCGCGCTCATCGGTTATCTTTCATGCCGTATGCGCGTTACGCCGCAGGGAATGGCACAGTGGTGGATGACGTGCTGTCGCCTTTCGGCCGCTCGTCGGTGAGCGCGCGCCCTTCGGCGATGTAGTAGACGGTCTCGGCGATGTTGGTCGCGTGGTCGCCCATCCGCTCGATGTTCTTCGCGCAGAACAAAAGATGCGTGCAGAACGTGATGTTGCGCGGGTCTTCCATCATGTAGGTGAGCAATTCGCGGAACAGTGAGTTGTTGACCGCGTCGATCTCCTCGTCGCCGCGCCACACCGCAAGCGCCTTGGTGACATCCTGGCGCGCATAGGCGTCGAGCACGTCTTTCAGCTGCGCCAGCACCAGATCGCTCATGTGCTCGACGCCGCGGATCACCTTGTGCGGATGGAATTCACTGCCGATCGCGATCACGCGCTTGGCGATGTTCTTGGCGAGATCGCCGATTCGCTCCAGATCGTTCGAGACGCGCAGCGCGCCGACGATCTCGCGCAGATCGACCGCCATCGGCTGGCGCCGCGCGATCGTGAGGATCGCCCGCTCCTCGATCTCGCGCTGCAGCGTATCAATGGTCGGATCGAGCGTGACGACGCGCTGCGCCAGCTTGCCGTCGCGCCGCGCCAGCGCATCAACCGATTCGGCGATCTGCTTTTCGGCGAGCCCGCCCATTTCGGCGACCATGCGGGCGAGATCCTGCAGGTCGAGGTCGAAGGCTTTCGCGGTGTGCTGGTCAACCATTGTTCCGGTTCCTGCCCAATTGCATCCGTCCCGCCGTCTCAGCCGAAGCGGCCGGTGATGTAGTCCTGCGTACGGCGATCGGTCGGGTTCGTGAAGATGTGGGTGGTCGCGGCGAACTCGATCAGTTCGCCGAGATACATAAACGCCGTGAAATCCGACACGCGCGCGGCCTGCTGCATGTTGTGGGTGACGATCACGATCGTGTAGTCGTCCTTCAGTTCGTCGATCAGCTCTTCGATCTTGGCGGTCGAGATCGGGTCGAGCGCCGAACACGGCTCGTCGAACAGGATGACTTCCGGCTTCACCGCAACGGTGCGTGCGATGCAAAGCCGCTGCTGCTGGCCGCCGGAGAGGCTTTGCCCGTTGGCAGCGAGCTTGTCCTTCACCTCGTCCCACAGCGCGGCGCGGCGCAGCGAATGCTCGACGCGGCCGTCGAGTTCGGACTTCGGCAGCTTCTCATAGAGCCGGATGCCGAAAGCGATGTTTTCGTAGATCGACATCGGGAACGGCGTGGGCTTCTGGAACACCATGCCGATGCGCGCGCGCAGCAGGTTCACGTCCTGCTTCGGCGAGAGAATGTCCTCGCCATCGAACAGCACCTCGCCTGCGGCGCGCTGGTTTGGATAGAGGTCGTACATGCGGTTGAGGATGCGCAGCAATGTGGACTTGCCGCAGCCGGACGGCCCGATGAACGCCGTCACCTTGTTGCGATAAAGCGACATGCTGATGTTTTTCAGCGCCCTCGATGTCCCATAGAAGAAATCAAGCCCGCGGATCGAGACCTTGTCCGACAGCGAGGAGGGATCGACCGGCGCATGCAGGACGCGCGGGACGGTCGTGGCGGATGCAACGTTCATGACTGTTTTCCCGAAGCTGCCAGCGTCCGCGCCGCGATGCTGAGCGCCAGCACGGTAAAGGTGATGATCAGCGCGCCGGTCCAGGCGAGCTTCTGCCAGTCTGCATAGGGGCTGAGCGCAAACTGGAAGATGACGACAGGAAGGCTGGAGATCGGTGCGTTCATGTTGAAGCTGCCGAACTGGTTGTTCAGCGCTGTGAACAGGAGCGGTGCGGTTTCGCCAGAGATCCGCGCGACCGCGAGCAGCACGCCGGTGATGATGCCCGCCTTCGCCGCGCGGTAGGCAATGCGGGTGATCATCAGCGAGCGCGGCAGCCCGATCGAGGCAGCGGCCTCACGCAACGTGTCGGGCACCAGCCGCAGCATGTCCTCGGTGGTGCGCACCACGACCGGCACGACGATCACGGCGAGTGCGATCGCCCCGGCCCAGCCGGAGAAATGCCCCATCGGCGCGACCACGATCTCGTAGACGAACAGGCCGATCACGATCGAGGGCGCGCTGAGCAGGATGTCGTTGATGAAGCGCACCACGCTCGCAAGTTTGTCGTGCCGGCCGTACTCGGCCATGTAGGTTCCGGCCAGCATCCCGAGCGGAGTGCCGATGGCGACGGCAAGCACCGTCATCATCAGGCTGCCGACGATCGGGTTGAGCAGGCCGCCGTCCGCACCGGGCGGCGGCGTCATTTCGGTGAACACCTTCAGCGACAGGCCGCTGAACCCCTCGTAAAGCAGCACGCCGAGGATCAGCACCAGCCAGCCGAGCCCGAAGGCGGTGGCGGCGAACGACAGCGCCATGGTGATGACGTTGCGGCGGCGGCGCTTGGCATAAAGCGATTTGGAGGCTGCGATCATGCGCGTCACCCAATCCGCTTCTCGATGCGCATCAGCATGTAACGCGCACACGCGAGCACGATGAACGTGATGACGAACAGGATAAGCCCGAGTGCGATCAGCGAAGATGTATAGAGATCGCCGACCGCTTCGGTGAATTCGTTCGCGATGGTGGCCGAGATAGTCGTGCCCGGCGCGAGGATCGAGCCGGAAATCCGATGGGCGTTGCCGATCACGAATGTGACCGCCATGGTTTCGCCGAGCGCGCGGCCGAGACCCAGCATCACGCCGCCGATCACGCCGACGCGGGTGAACGGAAGCACGATATAGCGCGCCACTTCCCAGGTGGTGCAACCAAGCCCGTAGGCGGACTCCTTCAGCATCGGCGGCACCGCGTCGAACACGTCGCGCGAGATCGACGTAATGAACGGCAGCACCATAATTGCGAGAATCAAGCCCGCAGTGAGCACGCCGATCCCGTAAGGGGGCCCGGCGAACAATGTCGAAAGCCCGGGGATGTCGCCGAACACCGCGATCAGGCCGGGCTGCACGTATTGCTGCAGGAACGGCGCGAACACGAACAGGCCCCAGATGCCGTAGATGATGCTGGGAATGCCGGCGAGCAGCTCGATCGCGATGCCGATGGGACGGCGCAGCTTCATCGGACAGAGTTCGGTCAGGAACATCGCGATCATCAGCCCGACCGGCACCGCAATGAACATCGCGATGAACGAGGTGACGACGGTGCCGTAGATCGGCGCGATGGCGCCGAACTTTTCGGTCACCGGATTCCAACTTTCCGTCGCCAGAAAGCTCAGGCCGAAAGTTGAGAGCGCCGGCCACGAGCCAACCACGAGCGAGAACAGAACACCGCCGAGGATGACCAGCACCGCGACTGCGGCGGCGCGTGTCAGGTTACGGAAGAAGACGTCGCTGACCCGGAGCCGGTCCAGCACCTTCGCCCGGGAAGGCGCGGCGCTTACCACGACACCGCCCCCATGCAATGCAACATCAGCCACGGGACCCCTCCCGGCCTGCACATCTGCTGTCCCCTCTTCCAATTCGGAGGGCACCATCAGATGGCCGACGCTACGAACACAAGACGCAAACCCGGCATTGTGGACAAGGAAAGGACGCGCCCTGCGCCCTTTCCCCTGTCCATTCGGTTTAGTTGGTGACGGCGTAGAGCGGCTTGCCGGACGAGTCCTTGATGTCCGCCGACCAGCTCTGCTCGATGTCCTTCACGACGTTGGAGGGCATCGGCACATAGTCGAGATCCTCGGCCATCTTGCCGCCCTTGCTGTAGGACCACGCGAAGAACTTGAGCGCCTCGCCGGTGGTCGCTGCGTCTTGCGGCTTCTTGTAGACGAGGATCCAGGTCGCCGCGGTCATCGGCCAAGACTGCGCGCCGGGCTGGTTGCCCAGGATCACGCCGTAACCGGGCTGCGACTTCCAGTCCGCACTCGCGGCCGCGGCCTGGAACGCCTCGGAGGTCGGCGCAACGGTCTTGCCGTCCTTGTTGACCATCTTGGTGTAGGTCAGCTTGTTCTGCTTGGCGTACGCGTACTCGACATAGCCGATCGAGCCCTTGGTGTTGGCGACGTTGTTCGCGACGCCTTCGTTGCCTTTCGCGCCGATGCCGGCCGGCCACTCGAGCGCAGTGTTGACGCCGACCTTGGACTTCCAGTCCGCACTGACCTCGCCGAGGTAGTATGCGAAGTTGAACGTGGTCCCCGATCCGTCCGAGCGATGTACGATCGCGATTGCCTGCTTGGGGAGCTTCACGCCGGAATTGAGCTTGGCGATTGCCGGATCGTCCCAGCTCTTGATTTCGCCGAGGAAAATCTTGGCGAGCGTCGGGCCATCGATCGTGAGGTCGCCCGGCTTCACGCCATCGAGATTCACGACCGGCACGATGCCGCCCATCACCATCGGAAACTGCGCGAGGCCGGCCTCGTCGAGCTCCTTGCCGGGCAGCGGCGCGTCGGAGGCGCCGAACGTGACGGTCTTGGCCTTGATCTGCTTGATGCCGCCGCCGGAGCCTATCGACTGATAATTCAAGCCGACGCCGGTCTCTTTCTTATAGGCGTCCGCCCACTTGGCGTAGATCGGATACGGAAAGGTCGCGCCCGCGCCGGAAATGTCCGCCGCGCTTGCCGGAACCGCGAACGCCGCGGCCGCGAAGCCTGCCGCCGCAAGGGTGTGAATGAGCTTCAAGGATCTCTCCTGTCTGTCCGAACGAACGCGCGGAAGCCTGAGCGAATCCCAGGCCTTGCGTTCCTTCGATGGGTTCAAGTTTTTCTCGACGCCGATGGCAGCGGGTTTTTGGTGTGTCTTCTTGCCGTTGCCGCGAGAACCGTTAGGCGTCTCATGTCATCGTTCTATGAAGCTTCGATGACGCCGATATGACAGTGCAAGCAATTGAAGTAGCTCGATAATTTAAGACACCCCTGTGGACGCGTCGGACCGCAGGGGAAGCCGCGCCGTAAACGTCGCCCCCTTCCCGACTTCGCTCTCGATGACGAGGCGTCCGCGATGCCGGCTGAGAATGTGTTTCGCCAGGGCAAGGCCGAGGCCGGTGCCGCCCTCGGCGCGGCTCTGCTTCACGTCGACCCGATAGAAGCGTTCGGTCAGGCGCGGGATGTGCTCCGCCGCGATGCCCGGCCCGTAGTCTCGGATCGTCACCACGGCGTCGACCGAGCCGTCGCGCGCGGCGGCTTGCGCAAAGGCGATGTCGACGTGCTTCCCGCTTGCTCCGTATTTCAACGCGTTCTCGGTGAGGTTCTCGAACACGCGGGTGAGTTCGTCGCGGTCGCCCGCAACGATCACCGGCTGGTCCGGCAGCGCCACGCGAATGTCCACTTTGCGGTCGGTCGCAAGCGTCTGCAGGCCATCCACCACCTGGCGCACGATCGGCACGAGATCGAGCGGCGTCTCGGGGTGCATGTGCTCGATCAGTTCCACGCGCGAGAGCGAGAGCAGATCGTCGATCAGGCGCGCCATGCGGTCGGCCTGGGTCTTCATGATGGCGAGGAAGCGTCCACGCGCCGCCACGTCATCGCGCGCCGGGCCGAGCAGCGTATCGATGAAGCCGGCGAGCGCGGCAAGCGGCGTGCGCAGCTCGTGGCTAGCATTGGCGACGAAATCGGCGCGCATCTCCTCGACCCGATGCAGCGGCGTGAGGTCATGAAACACCAGCAGCAGTATGCCGGAAGTCGGCGCGCCGACGGGGCGGATATGCGCCTGGAACCAGCGGTCGATCGGCACGCGCTGGGAAAATTCCACGCTGCGCGGCTCTTGGCTTGCCGCGACCTCGCGCACCGCCTCGACCACTTCGGGCACCCGCAGCGCGAGGGAGGCGGCAGCCCCGCGCGCTAGCGCCGGCGCGATGACGCGCGCCGCGGCGTTAAAAGCGAGCACGCGGGTTTCGCGGTCGAGCACGATCGCGGCGTCGGGCAGGCTCGCGATCAGCGCGTCGAGCAACTGCCCCTCGGCGGCGGCGGCATTGTCGACTGCCGCGTCGGCCGCGCGTTCTTTCCGTCCGGTCAGCCAGCCGAAGACCATGACGCGTCGATAGCACAGCCGTTACGGCTTGTGCGCGACACCGAGCCACAATTCACGCACGCCGAGGATCGCGAGCGAGAGCGCGAACGGCACGACATAATAAAGGAGCCGGAACAAGAGCAGCCCGGCGACCAGCTCCTCGCGTTCGAACTCGATCAGCGCGACCAGCATCGCGGCATCGAACACCCCGAGCCCGCCGGGGGATGAACTGGCAAAACCGAGCAGCGTCGCCGAGACGAAGATCACTGCCAGCTTGATGAAAGCGACATGCGGGTCCTCGGGCAGCAGCACGTACATGGCGAGAGCGCAGCACGAGAGATCGACGATGCCGATCGCGATCTGCAGTAGCGTCAGCGGCCCGCCCGGCAGCGTCACCACCCAGTCGGAGCGGCCGATCACGCGCGGCTTCAGCCACACCCACGCCACGTAGCCGAACAGCAGGGCGAGCGCCGCAAAACCGATGATGCGATTGATGAACGGCGGCAACTGGTCGATGGCGCTCGCCGCCGACGGCAGGTACGCGATGCCGAGCCCGAGCACCGCGACATTGCCGAGCCAGAACGTGAGACCCGCGATGAAGCAGATTTTCGCCACGTCGATCGCGGTCAGTCCCCAGGCCGAATAGACGCGGTAGCGCACCGCGCCGCCGGTAAAAACGCTGGCGCCGACATTGTGTCCGATCGAGTAGCTGGTGAAGCCGCCGAGCGCCGCGATCCGATAGGGAATGTGGCGCGCGCCGATCGTGCGCAGCGCGAACAAATCGTAGAACGTGAGCGTAAAG
The DNA here is from genome assembly GCA_963757565.1 of uncultured Alphaproteobacteria bacterium. GTDB lineage: Bacteria > Pseudomonadota > Alphaproteobacteria > Rhizobiales > Xanthobacteraceae > PALSA-894. The sequence goes on along the minus strand of CAVWSB010000011.1, from coordinate 520,128 downwards.
TAGCCGGCCGCCACGAACGATGATGCGAGCACCACGTCGTACAGTTCCGTGGTCTTGAGCGCTTCGATCACATCGTCGAACGCGATGCCGCGCAGCATGCGGTAGAGCACCGTCGCGGCAGCGGCGATGATGACGAGGCTGAGCGCAAGCCCGATCCGGTTCCAGCCGATCTTCCGATCGATCAACCGCGCGGCAGCGCGGAGCGGGTGGAGCATTCCGTTATTTCCCTCGGGTCGGTGACCGACCTTTTTGTTGTTCTCCGGGGCGCTCCCGGGCCGGCTTGAATCCAGTAGCAGAATGGATGTTGAAGCGCGAGAGCGCATAGGTCGCAGCGGCGCGCCGCATGGCCGGAAGATTGTTTCCGGGCCGCGCGCATGCGAGCGTCCGCGGCATCGAAACGGGAGCGAACATGATTTTGCGAAATCTTGGCCGGTCGGGTCTGCGGGTTTCCCTGGTCGGGCTCGGCTGCAACAATTTCGGCGGCCGGATGGATCGCGAGGCCTCGCGCGCCGTGATCCACAAGGCGCTCGACGCCGGCATCACGCTGTTCGACACCGCCGACGTGTACGGCAATCGCGGCGGATCGGAAACCGTGATGGGCGAAATCCTCGGCGACCGCCGCAAGGACATCGTTCTTGCCTCGAAATTCGGCATGGCGATGGACGAGGGTGAAAAGAAGGGCGCATCGCGCCGCTACATCATGGCGGCCGTGGACGCGAGCCTGAAGCGGCTGAAGACCGACTGGATCGACCTCTACCAGCAGCACCGGCCGGATCCGTTCACCCCGATCGAGGAGACGCTGCGCGCGCTCGACGATCTCGTGCGCGCCGGCAAGGTGCGTTACATCGGACATTCCAATTTCACGCCCGCGCAAACCGTCGAGGCGCAATGGGCGGCACGCCATTTCAATCTGAATTCCTTCGTCTCGGCGCAGGACGAATATTCGCTGCTGCAGCGCAGCCTCGACGGCGAAACGCTCGACACCTACACGCGCTATGGTCTCGGGCTGCTGCCATTCTATCCGCTCGCCTCCGGCCTGCTCACCGGCAAGCACAAGCGCGGCGCGGCAGCCGCCGGCACGCGGCTCGCGATGCCGATGTTCTCCAACTGGCTGGACGAGGCGAAATTCGATACGGTCGAAAAGCTCGCAGCCTTCGTCAAGACGCGCGGCCACACGATGCTGGAGCTTGCCTTCTCCTGGCTCGCGGCACGGCCGTGCGTATCGAGCATCATCGCGGGCGCGACCAGGCCGGAGCAGATCGAGGCGAACGTGAAGGCGGCCGAATGGGCGCTCACGCCGGAAGACATCACCGAGATCGACGCCATCACCAAGGGCTGACTTGAACGGGTGACGAGCGAGGATCGCGGCATCGTTCCATGTCCTCAATAGCCAACGCTCCGCCGCCCGCTTGTGGTGACGCGCGGGCTGCGCCTCTCCATTCGCCCCCAAAGGGGCGCGCGGAACGCCGGGGCCCTGACGGACCCACGGGCTTGCGCCTCTCGCGAGACGCAAGCGGGACGATGCTTTTTCGAAAAAGCGCCGTCCGGATTGTCGAAACCGCAAGTCCGCCCAGTCTCCGGCGTCCCGCACGCGGTGTTTGAAGCCTGCTCCGCGCGGCCCCCGGTGGACTGACCTTTCAGGCACCCTCGCTTGCGCGAGGCTGCCTATCCACCGCTCTTGGAGCCTGACGGTTCGCGCGTGGCGTGGCTGCCACGTGGCGAACCGCCGCCACGGCCCGCGTGACGCGCGGCAGGCGCATCGGGACCGCACGGCTTCGGCTGCTTGCGCGTTGGGCGGCACGTCCGTCGCCCCTGCACAGCCACCGCACCCTGCTCCCAGCCTCGTGACGTTGGCCGAGACTTCCCTTGGCGGGAGCAGAGTGATTTAAGAGATAAATCCTAATTATGGCAACAATATGGATTATATACTTATTTCACTTATCCCATAGCGGCAGATGCCATCGGCAAGCGAATGAATCACTTCGACGATCGCGCCTTGGGCGATCTCGAAGGTATCCATCGTTGGGATCGTACAGGACCGGGACGATAGGCTGCGGCAGCGACGTGCCTCGCTTGAATAGAACCAGCGCAGGTTCCGTTGCGCCACATCGATGGGCGATTGCGATTCGCTTGAAGCGCAGACACCAAGCGCTGCGGCGTAGTACATTTTGCGAAACCCGCGGGGAGGACCAATGACGCTGCGCCGCCGCACATTCCTGCAACTCGCCGCAAGCGCCGCCGCGGCGCAGGCCGTGCCGAACGCCGCGCGCGGGGAGGACTATCCGGCGCGGCAGGTGCGCATCGTCGTTCCAGTCGCGGCGGGCGGCGCGAACGACGTCAGCGCGCGGCTGATGGGCCAGTGGCTTTCCGAGCATCTCGGCCAGCCGTTCTTCATCGAGAACCGTCCGGGCGCGGCCACCAATCTCGGCACCGAGACGGTCATTCGCGCGGCGCCCGACGGCTATTCGCTGCTGATCGCGGGCAGCAATGCGGCGATCAACGCGACGCTGTTCGAGAAGCTCAACTACAACTTCATCGAGGACACCACGCCGATCGGCAGCATCGTGCGCGTGCCGCAGCTCATGCAGGTGACGCCGTCGCTTCCGGTCACGACCGTTGCGGAGTTCATCGCCTACGCCAAGGCGAACCCGGGCAAGATCGCGATGGGCTCGGGCGGCATCGGTTCGCCGGCGCACATCATCGGAGAGTATTTCAAGCTGATGACCGGCACCGACCTCACGCATGTTCCTTATCGCGGCGCGGCCCCGGCGGTGACTGACCTGATCGGCGGGCAGATCCAGGTGGCGTTCACCGAACTTGCGACATCGCTCGGCCACGTCAGGGAAGGACGGCTGCGCGCGCTCGCGGTCACGACCGCGCAACGCACCGAGGCGCTGCCGGACGTGCCGACGCTTGCCGAATTCATTCCGGGATTCGAAGCGAGCCAGTGGGTCGGGCTCGTCGCGCCGAAGGGAACGCCCGCGCCGATCATCGAGAAGGTCAACGCATCGATCAATGCCGGGCTCTCCGATGCCAGGCTGAAGGCGCGGTTCGCTGACATCGGCGGCATGGTGCTGCCCGGCTCGCCCGCCGATTTCGGCAAGCTCATTCGCGACGAAACCGGGAAATGGGCGAAGGTAATCCACGACGCCCATATCAAGCCGATCTGATCGCGCGGATCGTCCCTCCCGATTTGCCAAATGGAGTCGAGCGTGCAGCAGCGCATTGGCGGCGTCATCCGTGCTTACGAGGCACAGGGCATTCATCGCACCGGGACGCAGGTGGATCGAAACTCGGCCGAATGGCTGGCTGGCGAAGTGCGCGGGATTGGCCTCGAACCGGTGCTGGAGGAATTCACGCTCGCCCGCGTCGATGTCGTCGCGGCATCGCTCGCCGTCGAGGGCCGGACGATCGAGGGACTGCCGCTGTTCGACGGCGGCTTCACGGGGCCGGGTGGCATCGCGGGCGCGCTCGGTCATCTGGCCAGCGATGCACCGATCGGGTTTGCCGAGCTTTTGCCGAACGCCGCGGAGGCCGGCGCGCTGGGCGAAGCGCGGCGGCACAATGGTCATCAGGCCATCGTGGCCGTGACACGCGGCGGGCGTGAGGGGCTGTGCCCGAGCAATGCCGACAGCTTCGTGCGCCCGTTCGGGCCGCCGGTGTTGCAGCTGGCGAGTGCGCAAGCGCCGTTCCTCGTCGCATGCGCGCAGCGCGGCGCGGACGCGGTACTCACAGCACATGCCGAACGCACGCAGGCGCCGGCGTACAACGTCGTGACACGGGTTGCGGGGATGGACGCCAGCGCGGCCCCGCTGGTGGTGATGACGCCGCGCAGCGGCTGGTGGAGCTGCGGCAGCGAGCGCGGCGGCGGCATCGCCTGCTGGCTGGAGATCATGCGCGCGCTGCGAGGCGCGACGCCCGCGCGGGATGTTCTCTTTGTCGCCTCAAGCGGCCATGAACTCGGTCATCTCGGCCTCGATGCCTACATGGAGCGCCGGCCGGGCCTGGTCCGCGCTGCGAAAGGCTGGATCCACCTCGGCGCCAACATCGGCGCCGCGCAGGGGGCAGGCAATCATCTGCAGGCGTCCGACGACGCGATGGAGGAGATGATGGCCGACGCCATGACGACGGCCGGGCTGCGGGTCGATCACCGCCGGCCGCGCAACCTCGCTCCACGCGGGGAAGCGGAAAACGTCCACCGCGGCGGCGGGCGCTACATCTCACTCATCGGCAACAACGATCTCTTCCACAATCCCAGTGACGAGGGGCCGGATGTGGTCGATCTCGTCGTCATCGAACGCTTTGCCACAGCGATCGCACGTGTTGCGGTCTCGCTCGCGCGGGCATGAGGCTCACTTTCACCGGCGCCTCAGATACCGGACAAGTTCGGCCGGGCCGACAACAAAAATAAGCAGAAAAACGCTTACTGCCGCTGAGATCGAGGCCAGCAGAAATACTAAAATGTACGGCGCGTCTAAACTCCGCATTCCGACTTCGTATCGTGACAATCGGGGGCCACAAGAACAATCAAGATGGCGAGAGCCATCCCGAGGGCAAGTACCGTGAGGAGCCAGCCGACCGGCTTCATAGCGGTCCTCTCGGTATCGCCACCTCGATTCAACAAGCCGGCGCTCCCCCGAGTGAGCCGTCACTTCCGCTCCGACGACCAGGGAAAATTGAGATACCGGTCGCGCGTGTCGTAACAGATGTTGCCGTACATCTTCAGATACGAGGCGCGGCGCGCGGGGTCGGCAAAGACCGCGCCGGGGTCGGCGAGATCGGCCTCGTAGCGGCTCATGTTGTCGGCGTTCAGCGCGATCGGCAGGATGTCCATCGCCTGCGGAATGCTCTTGCCCTCGAGCCAGTCGGCGGCGTGCTGACCCAGCGCGTAGCCGAACACCGGCGAGGCGAGGCTGACGCTCGCCTTGTAGGGTCCGCCGCCCTTCTTGATCTCGGCGACCGCCTCGGGCTCGCCGTCGATGCCGCCGAGGAATTGATCCGGCCGCGCCTTGCCGGCCTCGCGCAGCGCCTGCAGCGCGCCGAGCACCACGGTGTCGGCGCCGAGCACGACATCGATGCTCGGGTGCGCGAGCAGCACCGTGCGCATGGTGTCGCGCCCGCCCTCCTTGTTCACGGTCGGCGGCGAGATGTCGGCGACAACGCTGACGCCCGGCATGTCCTTGAGCGCATCGCGCATCGCGACGAAACGCGGCGCGAGAAACTGCAGGCTGTCATGGGTGAGCAGCACGACGCGCGCCTTGCCGCCGAGCGTGTCGCGGATGTAGGCGGCAGCAGCGTCGCCCAGCACCTTGCCGGTGAGATACTGCGGGGCGTTGAGAATCTCGGTCGCGGGCGGCGGCACGACGGTGCCCACATAGGCGCCGGACCAGATCACCTCCTGCAGGCTGCGCGTCAGCGAAATCGCATCGACCGGCGCGGTGACGACGGCGCCGGTTTTCGCGGCGCGAAAGTCCCGCACCTGCTGGATCTGTTTTGCGCCATCGTTGGCGGCAAGCGCGACACGGTATTCGAGACCGCGATCCTTCGCGGCGGCGGCAAGTCCGGCGCTCACCCCCTGCACGAACTCGCGCATGTTGTCCTGCGCGAAGCCGAGGGCCTTTTGCAGGCCCGGCGGCGGTGTGCAGGCGGGCGCGTCCGGATTAAAGGGCGGCAGCACGACCGGAACGGTGATGCCGGGCGGGCCACCCTGTGCAGCCGCGGGCGGGGCAAATGCAAGGACGGCGAGCGCCAGCACCGTCGCAACGCGTGCCAGCCCGTTCCGTGCAGGCATCCGCCGCGTCGCCCTCATTGCGCTCCCTTCCGCTGCCCCGTGCGGCGCAGTCCTGCAGACTCTATTACGAGCCTGCGCCGGGAGCGAACTCTCGGCGATACGCACCTGCCCGGCTGCGTCAAAAGACGTGCGCGGCGTGGTTAACCGGAATCATTCCTGCGGCAGCGCGAAGGTGAAGCGCGCCGCGGTGCCCGGATTGCGCGGCTCGTAGGCGGCCTCCGCGCTCATCGTCGCCGCCATCGCCTTGACGATGCGGGTGCCGAGCCCGCTGCCCTTGGCGGCGGTATTTTCGGCCCGCCCGACACCATCGTCCTCGACCATGAGTTCGGCCCGCTCGCCCTCCAGCCGCTTCAGGCTCACCCGCACCTGACCGAGTTGGTCCGGGTAGGCGTACTTGAACGCATTGGTGACCCACTCCGTCAGCACCACGCCGAGATTGACGCTGGCATCGGTCGGCAGCCGCAGCGGCTCCAGTTCGTAGCGCAGCGAAGCGCCGAGCCCCTCGGCGCGCATCGAGGTCTCCAGATGGTCGAGCAGGCTAGACAGATATTCGTCGAGAGCGACGAACCGCACGTCGCCCGAACTGTAGAGCCGCTTGTGGATCAGCGAGATCGCGTAGATGCGCCCCTGCGTTTCGCCGAGCGCCTGCTTGGCGGCCGGGTCGGCCACCGCGTTCGATTGCAGCTTCACCAGCGAGGCGACCAGCGTGAGGCTGTTGGCGACGCGGTGATTGACCTCGGTAAGCAGCACCTCGGCGCGGTCGCGCGCACGCGCGAGATCGGCGGTGCGCCGCTCCACGCGCTGCTCCAGGCTGGTGTTGAGCTCGCGCACCTCGTCGCGCGCCTGTGCGATCTCGCGGGTGTAGCGCGCCACCGTGACGACGACGCCCGCCACCACCAGCACGATGACGAAGCCGCCGATGATCGAAACCCAGCGCAGCATCGCGGCGTTGGCGCGCTGCTCCTCGACGCCGGTGGTGAGCCGCTCGTCGGCCGACTGGATGATGCCGGAGAGGAACACATTGGCCTCGTCCATCAGCGCCTTGCCGCGATTGGTGCGCAGCAGCGCGAGCGCCTCATCGTCGCGCAGGTCCTTCTTCAGCGCGATGGTGCGATCCATTTCGGCGATCTTGTCGGTCATCAGGGTGGTGAGCCGGCGCAGCAGCACCTCGGACTGCTCGTAGGTGACGAGCGTGCGCTTGAGCGTGTCGAGGTGACGTTGCGCCATCGCCTTCGCGCTGTCGTAGGGCGCGAGATAAATCTCGTTGGCGGTCACGAGATAGCCGCGCTGGCTCGATTCCGCGGCGAGCAGCGCGTTGCGCAGCTCGACCGCCGAGCCGCGGGTATCGCGCGCCTCGATCACGTCGTTGAAGTACACCTGCGCCCGTTCGCCGAGCCACATCGTGGTCAGGATGATGACGAGCAGGGCGAGAAACCCGACGGCAAGCAGCCCGATCGTGGAGCGGACGACAAACTGGCTGGTGATCGGCATCGCCTTATGCCGATGCCCGATATTTCGGGGGCGCACAAGCGCGCCCCCGCGGTGCGGCGCTTAAAGAATGCCGCGAACGTTAATCCTCGGTGCCGCGCAGCAGGTGATAGAGAATGATGCAGCCGAAGGTCGCGGTGCCGATGCCGTCGAGGGTGAACCCCGCGACGGTCAACTTGAAGTTCCCGGCGCCCAGCACCAACGCGACCGCGACCGTGATCAGGTTGCGGGCGCGCGAGAAATCGACCCGGTTCTCGACCCAGATGCGCCCGGCCGTGGCGGCAATCAGGCCAAACACCACGATCGACAACCCGCCGAGCACCGGCCCCGGAATGGTCTGGATCAGCGCGCCGAATTTCGGCGAAAAGCCGAGCAGGATCGCGATGCATGCGCGGCGGCAACAAACAGTGCGGTCGAATAGATGCGGGTGATCGCCATCACGCCCATGTTTTCCGCATAGGTGGTGACGCCGGTGCCGCCGCCGAACGCCGACACCATGGTGGCGATGCCGTCACCGAGGAAGGCGCGGCCGAGATAGGGATCGAGGCTGCGCCCCGTCATGGCGCCGATCGCCTTGATGTGCCCGAGGTTCTCGGCGACCAGCACGATCGCGACCGGCGCGATCAGCACCATCGCCCTGGAGTCGAACACCGGGGCGGCGAAGTTCGGCAGCCCGAACCATGTGGCGGCGGCGATCTTCGAGAAGTCGATCGGCGGCGCCGTAACCCATGTGGTTCGCCGCCACGTAATAGACGACGTAGCCGACGATGGCGCCGAGCAGGATCGGGATGCGGCGTGCCAGTCCCGGCGCATAGACGGCGAACAGGCCGACCGCCACCACGGTGATCAGCGCGATCCAGCGCGCGAAGGCGGTGCCGTCGGTGCGCCCTGTCCGATGCCGGAGGCGCTTTGAATCGCGATCGGCGCGAGCACCAGCCCGATCGCGCCGACGATGCCGCCCGTGACGACCGGCGGCATCAGCTTTTCGACCCAGCCATGTCCGGCCGCGATCACGATCAGGCCGATCGCCGTATAGACCGCGCCGGCCGCGATGATGCCGCCGAGCGCCAGCCCGAGGTTCGGGTTCGGTCCCGCCGCGACCGCCGCGCCGGTCGCGACCAGCGACCGGGCCGATGAAGGCGAAGCTCGACCCGAGATAGCTCGGCACGCGCCGCCCGTGACGACGAAGAAGATCAGTGTCGCGATACCGGAAAAGAAGATCGCGACGTTGGGATCGAAGCCCATTAGCAGCGGCGCCAGCACCGTCGCGCCGAACATCGCCACCACATGCTGCAAGCCGACCAAAATGGTCGGGCCCGTCGGCAGGCGCTGCTCCGGCAAAATGACGCCTTCGCGCCTGACCTCCCACACGACGAAATAGAACTCGCGATCGTCCGGCATGACGTCCCTCCCCTTTTTCGGTCCCCGGCAAGGGATCGTGCGGCAAAGCTTTTGCCCGCTTGGCGAAGGGGTCAAGAAGGCGGCGCGGCTCTTGCACAGGGAGTGCGGTGCACACATCGCGGGTCATTCGCGAAAGCGATGACCCAGTAGCCTCCGCATGCGGTGATGCGCTACCAGATCGGCGTTTACCGGATGCCCCGCTTTCGCGGGACATGACGAAGGATGGGGCGGGATGCACATCGCCATCGTGGGCGGCGGAATCTGCGGGCTCTCGCTCGCGCTCAACCTGCATCAGCGCGGCCTTGGCTGCACGGTGTATGAGGCGGCGCCCGAGATCCGCGAACTCGGCGTCGGGATCACGCTGCTGCCGCACGCGATGCGCGAATACGCAAGCCTCGGGCTCGCCGACGAGCTGCAGCGCACCGGCATCGAGAATGCCGAGAGCTGCTTCTTCAACCGCTTCGGCCAACTCATTTACAAGGAGCCGCGCGGCAAGGCGGCCGGCTACGCGATCCCCGAGGTCGGCATCCATCGCGGCCGGCTGCACATGGCGCTGTATCGCGCGGTGCGCGACCGCCTCGGCGCGCACTGCGTCGAGACCAACCATCAGTGCACCGGCGTCGAACAGGATGAGAGCGGCGCGCGGCTCCTCTTCAAGCAAACGACGACGGGCGTCGCGCTGCCGCCGGTCGCGGCCGATATCGTCATCGCCGCCGATGGCGTGAACTCGGCGCTGCGCAAGCAACTGGTCGGCGACAGCGTGGTGTTCACCGGCATCAACACCTGGCGCGGCGTGACGAAACACAAGCCGATCCTGACCGGGCGCAGCTATCTGCGCATCGGCTCGATCCTCACCGGCAAGATCGTGATCTATCCGATCATCGACAACGTGGACGGTGCGGGCAACCAGCTCATCAACTGGACCACCGAATTCAAGCGCGACACCACGCAGATGAACGACTGGAACAAGCCGGGCGATCTGGCCGATTTCATTTCCGTTTACGAGAGCTGGCGCTTCGACTGGCTCGATGTCGCGGCGCTGATCCGCACGTCCGATTTCATCTTCGAATATCCGATGGTGGACAAGGACCCGCTCGATCGCTGGACCTTCGGGCGCGTGACGCTTGCGGGTGACGCCGCACACCCGATGTATCCACGCGGCTCGAACGGCTCGGCGCAGGCGGTGATCGATGCGCGCGTGCTGGCGGAATGCCTCGCGGCGGGCGGCGAGCCGCGCGACGGGTTACGCGCCTACGAGGCGGCGCGGCGCGAGGCGACCGGCAAGGTGGTGCGCACCAACCGCGAGCACCCGCCGGATTTCATCAACATCAAAGTCGAGGAACTGACCGGCGACAGGCCGTTTCGAGAATCTGGATGACTTCATCACGCAGGACGAATTGCGCGCGCTCTCCGACAACTACAAGCGCATCGCGGGGTTCGCGGTGGCGGATGTGAAGCGGGCGTAGCTATTTCCGCTCATTCCCGCGAAAGCGGGAATCCAGTCTTTCCCTTCCTTTCGCTCTGGGTCCCCGCTTTCGCGGGGACGAGCGGCAAAAAGCATTATGCGTTCCGCACCCACTTGATGATGTGCGTCGCGACCGCGACCAGCACTCCGTCCTGGTTGGTGATCCTGATGTCGGCATTGGCGCGCAGTTTTTCGCGGTCGATCGACGCAATCGTGTAGCTCACCGTGATGGTGTCGCCGAAGAACACCGGCGCGAGGAAGCGCATGCGATCGTAGCCGAGCGACACGCCGGTCACGCCCGCGTCCGCGCGCGATTTCGACGCCATCTGTGTCGAGGCGGTCGACATATAGCCGACCAGCAGCGCGCCGTGCGCGATCAGCGCGCCGTAACTCGACTTCTCCATGTAGGCCTTGTTGACGTGGTTCGGCGCGAAGTCGCCCGAAATGCCGGCGAAGCTGTAGACATCGTGCTCCCCCACGGTCTTCGAGAACGTCGTCGTGTCGCCGATCGCGACGTAGAAATCGCTCATGCGCTTGCCCCGTTGATCGCGCCGACTATGCACCCTACAAGTTCGCCGGCACAAGAAATCAAGGCAAAGGGATGGATGCGATGGGCGAGTTCAACGGCAAGGTCGTGGTCGTGACCGGCGGCAGCCGCGGCATCGGCAAGGCGATCGCGGCCTCGTTCGCGCGCGAGGGCGCGCAGACCGTGCTGGCGGCGTCCTCGCAAGCCAATCTCGACAAGGCCGCGGCCGAGATCGGCAATGCGGGCCCGAAGCCGCTGACCTTCGCGGGCGACCTGAAGGAGTTGAAGGCCTGCGAGGCGCTGCATGCTTTCGTCAAGGACAAGGCCGGGCGGTGCGACGTGCTGGTCAACAATGCGGGCGCGACGCGCAGCGGCAATTTCCTGGAGATGCCCGACGAGGCGTTCCACGATGGCTTCGCGCTGAAATATTTCGCCTGCATGCGGCTGTGCAAGCTGTTCTGGCCGATGCTGAAGGAACGCGAGGGCCATGTGGTCAACATCATCGGCGGGGCGGCGCGCACACCCGACGCGCTGTTCCTCGTCGGCGGATCGGTCAATGCCGCGATGGCGAATTTCACCAAGGGGCTTTCCGTCCTGGGCAAGAAGGACGGCGTCAACGTCAACGCGATCCATCCGGGCCTGACCGAGACCGACCGTGTCGTCACGCTGCTGCAGCAGCGCGCGCAGGCAAGCAACATCACGCCGGATGAGGCGCGCAAGCAGGTGATGGCCAAGGACGGACTGCGCCGCATCGGCCAGCCGGAGGATGTCGCGGAGCTGGCGCTGTTTCTCGCTAGCGAGCGCGCGCGTCATATCCAGGGCGCCGCCATCGCGGTCGACGGCGGGCAGACGACGGGGCTGTTCTAGGGCGCGCGCCCGCTCACGCCGCGCTGGTCAGTTCCTTGACCTTGCGCACGTGGTCCACGGCGCTGCGCGCCGCATCGTTCTGGAACATCTCGAGCGTCTCGGTGTCGTCGTCCGCCACCGGTGTCAGCGCCGCATCCATATAGGCCCTGGGATTCGGATCGGCGGCGACGCGCTTGTAGGTGCGGTAGATGCTCCAGGCAAACCGGCCAAGCCGCGCGAACTTGCTGACCGTCTCCCAGGCGTAGGCCGGATAGAACCGCCACGCCGGTTCGACCAGCATGGTGGAGCGGCGCTCGAAGCGGCTCTTGGCGCGCAGGATGCCGCCTTGCAGCGGGTGCACCTTCTCGACCGACAATGACGCCGCGAACCACAGAATGATCGGCCAGAGCCGCGCGATGTTGACGCCACTTGCGTTGCGCGCGCCGCAGGATCGTCTCGATGTGCTCGTTGGTGTAATAGATCTGCCAGGCGTCCCAGTAGAGCCTCTCCCACTCGGCCTTGCTCATCTTCGGATGCGGCGCGCAGCGCGTGCTCAAGGTCGTACTTGTTCAGATCGGGATCCATCGGCACGCCCTTGGTCCACAGCGACTTGTGGTCCTCCGATCCCGGAAGCGGTGTGAGGAAGAAGAATTCGAGCACATCGACCGGCAGTTCGCGCTTCATGATCTCGATGTCGCGCCGGATGGATTCCACGGTATCGCCGGGAAACCCGAGGATGTATCCCGCATAGGTCCAGATGCCGACCGCTTTCCAGGCGAGCAGCATCTTGCGGTATTCGGTGATCTTGTTCTGGCGCTTCTTGGCGGCGAGCAGATTGTCCGGGTTGATGTTCTCGAGCCCGATGAAGATGCGCGTCACGCCCGCGCGTTTCGCCTTTTCGATGAAGTTCGGGATCTTGTGGCACAGCGTGTCGACCTGGATCAGGAAGCGCACGTCCATGCCATGCGTGCTCGCGCAAGCTCGATGATCCGATCGAACGATCGCTTCCCAGTCCTTGTTGCGTGCGAAATTGTCGTCGGTGATGAAGAAGCGGTCGACGCCCTGCGCCCAGTTCTGCGCGGATGATGCGCTCGACGTCGTCCGGCGAGCGGCGGCGGGACTTGCGGCCCTGGACGTTGATGATGGTGCAGAACGAGCACTGGAACGGGCAGCCGCGGCCGGCATCGAACTGGTCACGTTGCCGACGGTCTTGCGCACGCTCAGGCCGGGCAGGAACGGCGTGACGGCGTCTTCCAGCGCCGGCAGATCGTTGATGTAGTTGTAGATCGGCTTGAGCGCCCCGGCAGCGGCATCGCGCAGGACATCGTCCATGCGCCCCTCGGCCTCGCCCGCGATAGAGCGTGATGCCCATGTCGAGCGCTTCCTTCAGGTCGGGCATCAGATCGGGGAACATGGCGAGCAGGCCGGACACGTGGAAGCCGCCGATGATCACCGGCACGCCGGCCGCACGAAGCGGCCGCGCGATATCGAGCGCGCGCGGATACTGATTGGACTGCACGCCGACCAGCCCGACAAAGCCGAACTGGCCGTTCGCCTGCATCTCGCGCGATGATGCGGTCGATGCGCACGCGCGTGTTGGTCTCGTCGATCGCCGTGATGTCGAGTTCGACATCCGGTCCGAGCACCTTGCGCGACGCGCTTTCCGAGACCAGCCCATAGACCGATGCAAGCGAGTTCGCGGGCATCGGCGAGCGATACCAGCGAATGACGTAGCCGTCGTCGTCGTAGTGCGACGGCTTGATCAGGATGACGCGGAAACGCCGCGGCCCGGCAACGCCCGCCGCGCTGTCGCGCGCAGACCTCCTGACCTGCTCCGGTGCCGCCATTCGCTGTCCCCGATCACTCAACCCATCGCTCGGGTCTGCCGTCCCAGCCATGTCTTTTTAGATGCAGCGCGGGGCGGGGTCCAGTATGCGAAAGGTCCGGCCTGCGCCGGGGCATCACGGGAGGGTCGCCGCATGACAATCCGCATCGCCGTGATCGGCGCGGGGCTGATCGGCCGCAAGCATCTCGGCATCCTGCTCGCCGATCCGGCATTCGAAGTCGCCGGCATCGCGGACCCTGCGCCGCAGGCCGAGGCTTACGCGCGCGAGCGCGGCATTCCTTGTTTCAAGGAGACAGAGGCGCTGCTCGACGGCGTGAAGCCCGACGGCGTGGTGATCGCCAACCCGAACGCGCTGCATCGCGCGACGGCGCTGGCCTGTATCGAACGACGCATCCCGGCGATCGTCGAGAAGCCGGTCGCCGATACCATCGCGGATGCGATGATCATCGTGAACGCGGCCGCCAAAGCCAAGGTGCCGATGCTCACCGGCCATCACCGCCGCCACAATCCGATCATGCAGGCTGCGCGCGACTTCGTGCGCGGCGGCGCGCTCGGCAAAATCGTTGCCGTCACCGGCACCTGGCTGCACCGCAAGCCGGACGATTATTACGACGTCACCTGGCGGCGCGAGGCGGGCGGCGGCCCGATCCTGATCAACGCGATCCACGACATCGATTGCCTGCGCATGGTGGTCGGCGACATCGCGCGCGTGCAGGCGCAGACCTCGAACGCGGCGCGCGCCTTCGCGGTGGAGGATACCGCCGCCGCGGTGCTGACGTTCGAGAACGGCGCGCTCGGCACGTTCGTCGTCTCGGATGCGACCGCAAGCCCGTGGAACTGGGAAACGACCGCGCGCGAAAGCGCGATCACGCCGTGGGAGCTGGAGAATTGCTTCACGGTCTCGGGCACCAGGGGCAGCCTGTCGATCCCGCAGTTGCAATACTGGTCCTATGACAAGCCGGACGGAGGCTGGGCCGACCCGATGACGCGCCGCACGCTTCCCGTCCGCAACGCCGATCCCTACCCGCGCCAGCTGCATCATTTCGCCCGCGTGATCCGCGGCGAGGAAGCCCCGGTCATCGACGTGGCCGAAGGCACGCGGACGCTGGCGGCCACGCTCGCCATCGCGGAATCGGCCAAAACCGGGCGTCCGGTCGCGGTTGCGGCCCTGATGCCGCACTAGCCTTGGGGGTGGCGGACTTTTATGTTCCGCCGCCAGGGGGAGCGAATCCGCATGGACATGCCGTCACGCGAAATCGAGCTGATCGGCGTCGTGCGCGAACTGGTGCGCGAACTGGCGCCGCAGCGCCTGAAGCGCGGCGACGTCACGCTCGCCTCCCGCCTCGACCGCGATCTCGGCATCGACTTGCTCGGCCGCACCGAACTGGTACTGCGGATCGAGCGCAAATTCCGCGTGCGCCTCGCCGTCACGGCGCTCGCCGAAATGGAATCGGTCGCCGACCTCCTGAAGGCGGTCGAACACGCCGCGCCCGACAGCATGGCGACGCATGGCGTGGACCTTTCGACCTATGCGCCGAGCGCGCTGATCGGCCAGCCGGAACATGCCAAGACATTGACCGAGATGCTCGACTGGCATGTCGAGAACCATCCCGATCACCTGCACGTGACGGTGCTGCAGGACGAGAACACCGTGCTTGGCACCATGAGCTATCGCGACCTGCAGACCGCCTCGCGCGCGGTGGCGCAGGGGCTGATCAGCCGCGACATCGTGCCGGGCGACCGCATCGCCATGATGCTGCCGACGAGCACGGACTTCTTCGCGTCGTTCTTCGGCATCCTCTATGCGGGCGCCGTGCCGGTGCCGATCTACCCGCCGGCCCGCATGGCGCAGCTCGAAGAGCACATGCGCCGCCAGATCGTGATCCTGCGCAATGCCGGCGCGCGCATGCTGATCACGGTGAACGAGGGCCGCAAGCTTGCGGTGCTGCTGCGCAGCCAGGTCGATACGCTGGAGAGCGTCGAGACGGTCGTCACCCTCTCGGCGGAGCGCGCACCCCTGCCCTTGCCGCCGCTGAGCGATCCGAACGCGCTCGGGCTGATGCAATACACCTCGGGTTCGACCGGCGATCCCAAGGGCGTGATGCTGACGCATTCCGGCTTGCTGGAGAACGTGCGCTCGATGGGTCACGCCATGGAGGCGACATCAGCCGACGTGTTCGTGAGCTGGCTGCCGCTCTATCACGACATGGGACTGATCGGCGCGTGGCTCGGGTGCTGCTATTTCGGCGCGCGCCTCTACGTGATGTCGCCGATCGCGTTTCTGGTACGGCCCGCGACGTGGCTGTGGACCATGCACAAGTACCGCGCGACATTTTCGGGCGGGCCGAACTTCGCGTTCGAACTGTGCGCGAGCCGCATCGACGAGAAGGATCTGGAAGGGCTCGATCTTTCGGCGCTGCGCTTCATCGTGGACGGAGCCGAGCCGATCTCGCCGCAGACGCTGCGCCGCTTCGACGCGCGCTTCCAGAAATACGGCATGGACAAGGGCGTGGTGTCGCCGAGCTACGGGCTCGCCGAGAACTGCGTCGGGCTGTGCTTCCCTCCGGCCGGACGCGGCCCGCTGATCGACCGCATCAAGCGCGACGCGCTGGCCAAGCGCAGCTTCGCGGAACCGGCGGATGCCGCCGACACCGATGCGATCGAGATGGTCGCGTGCGGCCATCCGATCCGCAACAACGAGGTGCGCATCGTCGACGATGCGGGCCGCGAGGTCGGCGAACGCCACGAAGGCATGCTGGAATTTCGCGGCCCCTCGATCACCAAGGGTTATTTCCGCAACGAGGCGAAGACGAAAGAGCTGTTTCACGACGGGTGGATCAAGAGCGGCGACCGCGCCTACATCGCGGCCGGCGACATCTTCATCACCGGGCGCGTGAAGGACATCATCATCCGCGCCGGCCGCAACACCTATCCGCAGGAGATCGAGGAAGCCGTGTCGGCGATCCCCGGCGTGCGCAAGGGCGGCGTCGCGGCGTTCGGCTCGCCCGACCCCGAGAACGGCACCGAGCGCCTGATCGTCATGGCGGAGACGAAGGAGAGCGATGCCGCCGCGCGCGCCACGCTGATCGCCAAGGCGCATGAGGTGGTGACGCAAATCGCCGGCTCGGCCGCCGACGACATCGTGCTGGTGCCGCCGCGCGGCGTGCCGAAGACCTCCAGCGGCAAGGTGCGGCGCTCCTCGGCGAAGGAACTGTACGAGACCGGCCGCACCGACGTGAAGCAGCACGGCGTGTGGCTGCAGATCGCGCGGCTCGCCGTCTCCAGCGCGGGACGCGCGGTGACGAATTTCGTGCGCCGCATCGGCGATACGCTCTACGCGGCCTGGTTCTATCTGGTGTTCGCGTTCGGGCTGCTGATCGGCTGGATCGCGGCGCTGGTTCTGCCGACACTCGCCGCACGCTGGTCCGCGATGCGCGCCATCGCGCGCGCGTGCCTCGCGCTCACCGGCATCCAGGTGAACGTGCGCGGCATCGAAAATCTGCCGCACGGCAACGCCGTGATCCTGTTCAATCATACGAGCTACATGGACGCGATCGTGATCGCCTCGGTGCTGCCGGGCGAGCCCGCGTTCATCGCCAAGAAGGAATTCGAATCCAATTTCTTCACCCGCACGATGATGAGCCGCGTGGGCGTCGCTTTCGTGGAGCGGTTCGACGCCGCTGCGAGCCTCGCCGACGCCGAGACCGTCACCAGCATGGCGAAGGAAGGCCGGCTGTTCGTGTTCTTTCCGGAAGGCACGTTCACCCGCCGCGCCGGCCTGCTCGGTTTCTACATGGGGGCGTTCAAGGTAGCGTCCGAAGCGAACCTGCCGGTGGTGCCCGGCATCCTGCGCGGCGTGCGCACGCTGTTGCGCGGCGACCAGTGGTTTCCCCGTCGCACCGCGATCGACGTGATGATCGAGCAGCCGATCATGCCGGCTGGCACCGACTTCACGGCGATGCTCGGCTTACGCGACGCCGCACGCGCAGCGATGCTGAAGCATGTCGGCGAGCCGGATTTGGGCGAACTTGAGAAACCGGTTCAGCCCGGTTGAGATCGGAATATCCAAGCAATTCCGTCGCTTGGCGACGAAAAGCAATGTCACGCCGCAGCCCCGTCACTGCGATATCGGCAATTGCAGCAGGCGACCCGCACTCCTATTATATCGTTGTGACGGCGCGTGCTTCAGAAGGCGCCGCGCAACAGTGGAGGATGTGATGGCCTGGACAACCCCGACTCTCGTCGAGATCTGCATCGGCCTCGAGATCAACGGCTATCTGCCGGCCGAATTCTGACATTAGGCTTCATGGTACTGGGCCCGCGCACCTCCTGAGATGCGCATGGGCCGGCTGAACGCCATCGTGCTCGGTGCTGCGGCTGGCGGCGGCTATCCGCAATGGAACTGCCGCTGCGCGGTGTGTCGTCTCGCGTGGGACGGCGACCCACGCGTCACACCGCGCACGCAAGCGAGTCTCGCGGTGTCGGCGGATGGCGTGCGATGGACGCTGTTGAACGCGGCGCCCGATCTGCGCGCGCAGCTAGCTGCGACTCCCGCGCTGCATCCGCGCGAAGGATTGCGCGGTTCGCCGATCGAGGCCGTGGTGCTGACCGGCGGGGAAATCGACCAGACGGCCGGCCTGTTGAATTTGCGCGAGCGACAGGCGTTCACCCTGATGGGCACGAAGGACACGCTTGCGGCCATCGCCGACAACCCGATGTTCGGCGTGCTCTCCGACGTGGTGACGCGGCGCGCGGTTGAGCCCGGCAAAGCATTCGATCTGCCGGGCGGACTCTCGGCAGAGTTGTTCATGGTGCCCGGCAAGGTGCCGCTCTATCTCGAGAAAGGCACGCCGGAGACTTCGGTCGAGAGCGGCGCCAATGTCGGCGTCGAGATCAAGGCGGGCGGCGCGACGCTCGCCTTCGTGCCCGGCGCCGCGAAGGTCACGCCCGCGCTGCGCGAGCGCCTCGCGCCTGCCGACGCGATCCTGTTCGACGGCACGCTGTTTTCGGACGACGAGATGATCGCATCCGGAACCGGCGAGAAAACCGGTCGCCGCATGGGCCACATGCCGGTCGATGGCGCGGACGGTTCGCTTGCGGCATTGAAAGGGCTTGGCAAGCGGCGCATTTACATCCACATCAACAACACCAATCCGATCCTGATCGACGGCTCCCCCGAACGCCGACGGGTCGAGGACGCTGGCTTTGAAGTGGCCAGGGACGGACTGGAGATTTCGTTATGAAATTGATGACGCCCGACGAACTGGAAGCCGAGCTGCGCGACATCGGCGCGAAGCGCTATCACCGTTTGCATCCGTTTCACGGGTTGCTGCACGGCGGCAAGTGCACCAAGGGCCAGGTGCAGGCCTGGGCGCTCAACCGCTACTACTATCAGGCGTGCATTCCGCTCAAAGACGCGAGCCTGATCGCGCGCTGCGAGGACTCAGCGGTGCGGCGCGAGTGGCGCTCGCGCCTTGCTGATCACGACGGCGAACAGGAAGGCGACGGCGGGATTGCGCGCTGGCTCAAGCTCACCGACGGGCTCGGGCTCGATCGAGAGTATGTCACCTCGCTGCGCGGGCTCCTTCCCGGCACCAAATTCGCGGTCGAGGCTTACGTGCATTTCGTGCGCGAAAAATCGCTGCTCGAGGCGATTGCGTCATCGCTCACCGAACTATTCTCGCCGGTGATCATCGGCGAGCGCGTCGAGGGGATGCTGAAGGGTTATTCGTTCGTCACGCCGGAGACGCTTGCGTATTTCGCCAAGCGCCCGCCGCAGGCGAAGAAGGATTCCGATTTCGCGCTCGATTACGTGAAGCGCAATGCGCGCACGCCGGCCGAACAGCGCGCGGTGCTCGCCGCGCTGGAATTCAAGTGCGGCGTGTTGTGGTCGATGCTCGACGTGCTGCACTTCGCCTATGTGTCGCCCGGCCACATTCCGCCCGGCGCGTTCGTCCCGCAGGCGGCGGCATGATCGCGCCCGACGCAAAACCGAAGCTGCCGCGCGGCGTGCGCCTGACGCACAACGAGGCGCAGGGCGGCTGGGTTCTGCTTGCGCCGGAGCGCGTGTTCAAGGCCGACCCGATCGCGGCCGAGATCGTGAAGCGCTGCACCGGCGAGGCAACCGTCGCCGAAATCGTCGACGATCTGGCCAAGACCTTCAACGCGCCGCGCGACCGCATCGAGACCGATGTGACCGCGATGCTGGTGGGGCTCGCGGACAAGCGGCTGATGGACGTGTGATGGACGCCACCACGCAGCGCGCCCCCCGACCGCTCGGCTTGCTCGCCGAGCTGACGCACCGCTGTCCGCTCGGCTGCCCCTATTGCTCCAACCCGCTTGCGCTCGAAGGCCGCACCGACGAACTCGACACCGCGACATGGGCGCGCGTGTTCCAGGAAGCGGCGGCACTCGGCGTGTTGCAGACGCATCTTTCCGGCGGCGAGCCGGGCGCGCGGCGCGATCTGGTCGAGATCACCAAGGCGGCTCACGACGCCGGCCTTTACACCAACCTGATCACCTCGGCGGTCGGCATCACCAGGGAGACCTTTGCCAAGCTCTCCGACGCCGGGCTCGATCATGTGCAGATCTCGATCCAGGACAACGAGCCCGGCACCGCCGACCATATCGCGGGCTACAAGGGCGCCTATGCGCGGAAAGCCGCGCTCGCGGCCGAAGTCACGCGGCTCGGCATTCCGCTCACCGTCAATGCCGTGATGCACCGCGCCAACATCGATCATGTCGAGGAGATGGTCGAGCTTGCGCTCAAGCTCGGCGCCAAGCGCGTCGAGATCGCGCATGTGCAGTATTATGGCTGGGCGCTGAAGAACCGCCAGCAGCTGATGCCGACGCGCGAGCAGGTCGACCGCGCCGTGAAGGCGGTCGAGCGATTGCGCACAACGCATCACGGGCAGATCGTGATCGACGCGGTCGTGCCGGACTATTACGCGCGTTTCCCCAAGGCTTGCGTCGGCGGCTGGGGGCGGCGCTCGCTCAACGTCACGCCGTCCGGCAAGGTGCTGCCGTGCCATGCGGCCGAGAGCATTCCGGGGCTCGAATTCTGGAACGTGCGCGAGCATTCGCTCGCCGACATCTGGGACAATGCGCCCTCGTTCATGGCGTTTCGCGGCACCGACTGGATGCAGGAGCCTTGCCGTTCGTGTCCGAGGCAGAAGGAAGATTTCGGCGGCTGCCGCTGTCAGGCCTTCGCACTCACCGGCGATGCGCGCGCGACCGACCCGGTGTGCCACCTTTCGCCGCGCCACGCGCTGGTGGCCGAACTCGCCGAGGTGCGCGCCGATCTTGACTACGACTACCGGCGGTGACCGATCGACGCGCCTGCCGGGCGGTCGCACACGCGAATCCCTCTGGATTTTTCACCTGAAGTAGTCACGATGCGCATGGACCGGGAGGGGCATCCATGCGCTGTCACACCGTTACGTTGTCTGCAATCCTCGTCGCCGCCGGGATCGCATTCCCGGGGCCGACATACGTTGCGGCCCAACCCACCGGGCCTGCGGCGGGTCAGGGGACGAGCGTTAGCCCGACCGTCGCCGGGCCAGACCAGGCCAAGGGTTTGGGCTGCAACACCATCCAGAAACCTCTCACCGCCGGGGGCGCAAGCATCGTGCAGGCGACGGGCGAAAGCCTGCAGCACAAGAACTGGCAACCGCGCGGCGGCGATATCCAGTTCACCGTGAAGAGCTTCGCGCCAGTCCCGCCGAATGCGTCGGTTTATGTCTGCTTCCGCTGGAAGGCGCCCGACAGCAAGCAGGATTACATCGCGAACCGGCCCGCGCGTCTCGACATGGATGCGGACGGGAAGCAGCTCAAGGTGACCACCACCGTCCCACTCGACCTCGGGATCATGCCAGCCGGTATCGAATTCGCGCTGCCTCTGGTTCCGCTTGCCGATGTTCGCATCATGGCGATCGACAACACCAAGAAGGAAGTGGCCGCCGACGTCACGACGACAATCGGCATAACCTATCCGACCATTGCGGCGCTGTTTGCGATCCTCACGATCGTCCTCGGATTTGTAACGCTGTACGCGGTCACCGCCTGGAGAATTCAGCACGCGGGAATTCTCAAGGCGAACTGGTTCCTGCGCATCATCGCGACGCCGGGCGGATTTGCCAGCCTGTCCCAGCTTCAGATCCTACTTTGGACCTTCGTCGTCGCGGCATCGGCCGTTTACGTGATGTGCGTATCCGGGCAACTGGTGGAGATCACCAACGGAACGTTGATTCTGCTCGGTATTGCCGGCGCGGCGGGCCTTGCGGCCAAAACTCACAGCGAAGCGCAGACCGCCGCCGCGCAGGTCACCGCAAAGACGGCGGCCGCGAATGCACAAACCGCCACCGCCGCCGCAGCGGCCGTCGCACCGGCGCCGACGGACCTCGCAGCCGCCGCACCGGACCCGGCCCCCGCGCAGCCGCGGCCGAAAAGACGGTGGCCGAGCAGGCGGCCGCCAAAGCCACCCGGCTCGCCGAGGCCGCGAAGTCGCGGGCGGCGGCATGGACCAATCCGCCGGCGACGCAGGTTCCGAAGTGGTCCGACCTCGTCATCAACGAGGCGACCAACGACGACGGGACCGTCACCCGAGAGGTCGACGTGACGCGATTTCAGATGCTGATGTTCACGGTCATCACCGCGACCTTCGTGCTGCTGAATGTCATCACGACCTACGTGATCCCTGAAATCTCCACCGGCTTCCTCACGCTGATGGGAATCAGCAACGGACTGTACGTCGGATCGAAGATCACGCAGCGGAGCTGACCGCTGATCGTCAGGCCAACTTGAGCGGCTTCGCGGGCGGCGGTTCGAAGCCGAACACGGAGCGGCCGCCATAAAGATGCGAGCGCTCGCGCTCCTGCGCGATCACCTCCTGCACCGACGGGCCTTCGGCCAAACGCTCCAGCGTGCGCGACTGATCGTCGAGCCGCTTCAGCGCGGACAATTCCTCATCGCGCCCGAGCTTCGCGCTCTGAACCGCTGATTTCAGTACCTTGATGGTTTCATCATAGACCTTGAGCGGCACCGGATACGGATGGCGATCCTTGCCGCCATGGGCGAGCGAAAAACGCGCCGGATCGGTGAAGCGGTAGGGCGCGCCGTGCACCACCTCGGCGACCATCGCGAGCGCCTTCACGGTGCGGGCGCCAACGCCGGGGGTGAGCAACAGTTGGGAGAAATCCTGCGGGCCGCGATCGGCCGCGGCCGCGAGGTTGCCGCGCAGGCGCTGCACATGGATATCCTTCGGACGCACGTCGTGATGCGCCGGCATGACAAGATGCGGCAGCATCGGCTGCGCCGGCACGGGCACCGACTTCCCCTCCAGCGCCGCCACCCGATCCGCAATGCCGTCCGGCCCAAGCTTGTCGAGGAGATCGAGCTGCGCGCCGCGCGATGGCTCCGCGCGATGGTCGGTCAGGTTCACGATCACGCCCTGACCGGGGCCGTCGATCGCGCTGTGCGGCTCGTCGACAAAGCTGTTCAGTCCTTCCGAGAGCCAGTGGTAGCGCCGCGCCTGCTTGGCGTCGCCGTTCATGCCCTGCTGCACCACGACCCATTGGCCGTCGTCCGTCACGATGAAGCCGTGCAGGTAGAGATCGAACCCGTCCTGCACCGCCGCGCTGTCGACCTTGGCGACGAGCCGGCTTGCCTGCGCGAGCGCCGCGCCGTCGAGGCCGGTCGCATCGCCGACCGCGAGCAACTCGTCCGGTGTCTTGCGCGAGTGGCTGCCGCGCCCGCCGCACACATGAATGCCGAGTTCGTTCTGCAGTGGGTTGAGCCCGCGCTTGAGCGCGCCGAGCACGCTCGTGGTGATGCCGGACGAATGCCAGTCCATCCCCATCACCGCGCCGAACGACTGGAACCAGAACGGGTGCGCGAGCCGGCGCAGGAAATCCTCGCGCCCGTAGTGATGCACGATCGCCTGGGTGATGACCGTGCCGAGGCGCGTCATGCGCTGCCCGAGCCATGCCGGCACGCGGCCGCCGTGCAGCGGCAGGTCAGCGCTTCCCGAACGTCGGCTCATCGAATCCGTCTCCGCCCGCAGTCTAACCTATGTGCGGGCGGACGCGCCGCAATCAGCTAGCGGCGGTCTCGCGCGGAAATACGCCATCGGCGGCCGCCGTAATTTCGGCAAGCCGTGCGCGGCAGTCGTCCATCGTGCGGCCAAGCTCCTCGGCGATCTCGCCGATGGCCGACCCCTTCTCGATGGCGTTAAGTAGCGCGGTGTCCTCTGCGGCGCTCCAGGCGCCCTTGCCGGATTGCGACATACGGCCCCTCCTCCACAAAGAAAGGCCCGGCTATGCGGCCGAGCCTTTCACGAGGGCAATCGCGGAGTGTCAAATGACACAGAAACGATCACCGTCGTTATCTGCTATTTTGCGTCGCGATTTTGTTCGCAGGCGCCCCACCACGCATCCATCAGGGCAAAGGGCAGCACCGCCCAAAACAAATAGGGCATGACAGCCTCCATATTCTCTTCGGCGAGAAAACGCCCGACAGCGGCGGCTGTTCCCTGGGCTAGCGCAGGCTTTCACGCCAGGCGGTCGTGCGCATGATCGCGTCCTGCCACAGCGGCTTGAGATCGCAATTCGGCGCGGTCCTGCAGGCATCGTATAGCCTGCGGATCGCGCTCCATGCCTGGATACGCAACTGGTCGTCGGCGCGTTCGCTGGCAAGTTCGGTGCGGATGCGCTGCAGGCTCGCGAGCGCCGCCACGGGATCGCCGAGACGCGCCCCGCGCAGATCCGCGATCACGCGCTCCGCCGTCTGCTGGTCTGCTGCGTAGAACATGGCCCACCTGAATGCAGTCGCCCCTCCGGCCGAAAGGGTGGCATCGGCGGCCCTAAACGAGAGGTAACAAGAAGGCTCAAAATTTAGCGAACGCGCGGTGCTGCACTTACGGCGCCGCCAGGATCACGGCGCGGCATTCGCCAAAACCGATCGGCGCAAAGCCTTCGCGCATAGCATGTGCCCGAAGGAACACTTCGTCGCCGTCCTCGAGAAACCGCCGCTCCTCGCCCGAGGGCAACGCGATCGCATCTTTGCCACCGCGCGTGATCTCCAGAATGCTGCCGTAACCATCCACCGACGGCGCCGAAATCGTGCCGCTGCCGAACAGGTCGCCGGGCTGCAGGTTGCAGCCGCCGCTGGCATGATGCGCGACCAATTGCGCGACGGTCCAGTAGAGGTGCCGCGCGTTCGAAAGCGCGAGCCGGTGTGGCGCGAGCCCGCGCTCGCGCATCTGAGTGGTTTGCAGCAGGACCTCGAGTTGCAGGTCGAGCGCGCCGCCGTGCTGGTCGGCCGCATCCAGCAGGTGCGGGAGCGGCTGCGGATCGCCATCCGGCCGCGCCGCCTGCGCGACGCGGAAGGGCGCGAGCGCTTCCGGCGTCACGAGCCAGACCGAAAGCGTGGTGGCGAAACTCTTCGCCAGAAACGGGCCGAGCGGCTGCGCCTCCCATCCCTGCACGTCACGCGCCGACCAGTCATTGAGCAGGCAATAGCCCGCGATGTGCGCTGCGGCCTGCTCCATCGGAATGGGCGTGCCGAGGTCGTTACCGGGGCCAATCCAGACGCCCAGCTCCAACTCGTAGTCGAGGCGGCGCGACGGCAGATACGCGGGCGCATCTCGATCGGCCGATTTGAGTTGCCCTCGCGGGCGGCGGACCGGCACGCCGCTCGGAACCAGCGACGACGCGCGGCCGTGGTAGCCGACCGGAATGTGCTTGTAGTTCGGCAACAGCGGATTGTCGGGACGAAACAGCCGTCCCGTGTTGGTCGCATGATGGATGCCGGCAAAGAAATCTGTGTAGTCGCCGACGCGCGCCGGCAGATGCATCCGGCAATTCGCCGCCAGATAAAGCAACGGTGCGATCGTCTCGTGCGCGTCGCTGTCATGCGACAAAAGCTGCGAGAGCCTTCGGCGGAGCGCGCGGCGCGGCGCGCGCCCGAGCGCGAGCAGCG
This sequence comes from uncultured Alphaproteobacteria bacterium, assembly GCA_963757565.1. Classification (GTDB taxonomy): domain Bacteria; phylum Pseudomonadota; class Alphaproteobacteria; order Rhizobiales; family Xanthobacteraceae; genus PALSA-894. The sequence continues at coordinate 494,789 of CAVWSB010000011.1, read as the reverse complement.
GATTGAGCGCAGGACCCGACGCGGCTTGCGCAGCCTCCGCAGCCGCATCGCCCAACAGGCCGGTGGCGAGCAGCGCCGGCAGGTCCAGGATCATGTCGCCAATCGCAACGCCGCCGCGCGGCGCGCCACCCGGCGGACTGAAGATGCCGAATGGCAGATTTTGGATCGGAAAATCGGCGTGATCGTCCGCGCCCGGCACGAAGCTGCGCCGCGCGGGATCGTGGGTTTCGTCGATTTCTGACACGGGCCTACGGCCTGTTCGGGTTGAAGTGGTTCGCGAGACGCCGGCCGTAGAAGCCATAATCACGCTGCAGTTCCTCGAGCCCAGCCGCATAAGCGGTGACGCGCTGCGGGAAGCGGGTCTCGAACATGAACGCCAATGTGCCCTCAAGGCGGTGCGGCTTGAGTTCGGCGTTGCTGGCGCCCTCGAACGCATCGACGTCGGGGCCGTGCGGCAACATCATGTTGTGCAGCGACACGCCGCCCGGCACGAAGCCCTTCGGCTTGGCCTCATACTGCCCGTAGATCAGCCCCATGAACTCACTCATCACGTTCATGTGGTACCAGGGCGGGCGGAAGGTGTTTTCCGCGACGAGCCAGCGATCAGGGAAAATCACGAAATCGATATTTGCGGTGCCCGGCGTTTCCGAGGGCGAGGTGAGTACGGTAAAGATCGACGGGTCGGCGTGATCGAACAGCACGGGTCCGACCGGCGAGTAGCGCCGCAGGTCGTATTTGTACGGCGCGTAATTGCCGTGCCAGGCCACAACATCGAGCGGCGAATGCTCCAGCTCGGTGACCCACAGCGCGCCGCCCCATTTCACGAACATGCGCGAGGGTTCGTCCTTCTGCTCGTAGGCGGCGACGGGTGTGAGGAAGTCGCGCGGATTCGCCAGACAGTTCGCGCCGATCGGCCCGCGCTCCGGCAGCGTGAGCGCGCCGCCGTAATTCTCGCACAGATATCCACGCGCCGGGCCATCGCGCAGCTCGACCCTCAGCTTGACGCCGCGCGGAATGACGCCGATCTCGCCCGGCTCGATGTCGATGATGCCGAACTCGGTCCACAGCCGCAGGCTTCCCTGCTGCGGCACGAACAGCATCTCGCCGTCCGCGTTGTAGAAATACTCACGCTCCATCGAACGCGTAATGAGATACACATGCGCGCCCATACCGGCCTGCGTGCCGGCATCGCCCGCCGTCGTGATCGTACGAATGCCTTCGAGGAACGAGAGTTTCTCGCCCGGGATCGGGATCGGGTCCCAGCGCATCGGCGCGATCGGGATTTCCACTTCCACAGCCGGCGCGGTGCGCCACAGTCCGATGTCCGCCTTGGTGAAGGTGCCCCAGTGATGGACGGTCGGGCGGATGCGATAGAGCCAGGTGCGCTCGTTGCTTGCGCGCGGCGCGGTGAACGGCGAGCCGCTGATCTGCTCGGCGTAGAGGCCGTAGGCGCAGCGCTGCGGCGAGTTGCGCCCGATCGGGAGTGCACCCGGCAGCGCCTCGGTCTCGAATCCGTTACCGAAGCCGGACATGTACCCACCGAGTGCCGGCTGGCTGGGTCGCTGCGACGCAGCAAGCTGCGACGGGCTCTGGATGTTCATGCGCAGCCTCCCTCGCGACATTTGGCGCGCCCGGAGAGATTCGAACTCCCGACCCTCAGATTCGAAGTCTGATGCTCTATCCAGCTGAGCTACGGGCGCGCGTGAGAAATCAAGTACTTAGGAAAGGGCCGCTCTGTCTAGGGACTTGCGGCATTTTCCCAATAGCCTCGCCGGCCATTAACATCACCGGATATTGACCGCGCCGGTCCAAACCGCAGCATCGAAACGGATTACAAACCTCTCATGCAACGGCGTCGCGGCTGCGGCGTTGTTGGACGCTCGATCCAAGGCAGGAAGGACAAGACTATGAAGCGCATCATCGCCGTCGCCGCCATCGCAGCGACGTTTGCCATTCCGGGCGCTGCCGGGGCGCACAGCTATCGCCACCATGCCCGCCACCACGAAGGCTACGGCCGGATGTGGAATGCGCCGGTTGCGATGTATCAGAACCGCGGGCCGCGCTGGTCGCAACCCAACGAGTGCTACACCGATCTCGGCTACGGCCGTTTCGAGTTGTGCGACCGGTGACGCGGGCCCGGCGATAATTGCCGGTCACAAAAGAACGTCTATCGCGCTGCCAAGAGTTCCGGCGGTTAACCGGGACTCTTGACCAGAGCGCTATTTTTTCTTCGGCGCCTGCTGCTGCATCGGGAAGCAGTTCGAGAAGCGGCTCTCGTCGCGCATCGCGGTCGATGCGGTGCAGCCGGCTGCGGTCATTTCCTTCTTCTTGGCCATCTTGTGCTTGGCCTTCGCGTCGGCAACGCCGGCTCCCATGGTGACGATGAGTGCTGCTGCGGACAGAGCAGACAGAGCGATTTTCAGCATACAGTTCCTCCCAGTTGCGCCACGTGTGGTGAATATTTCCGTGGCTGCGGGAATTATAGGAACAAAAGTTCCAGCTTTGGAAGGGAGAACTTCCACGGCGCCGACCTGATCCCTGGCATTCCCGCCACAACCATGGCTGGTCCCCGGCTCGTCAGGCGGTATCGCGCAAGTGAGTCAATAAGAGCGCTCCATCCCCAACACGTGCTGGCCCAGATAGGCGAGCACCAGGTTGGTCGAGATCGGCGCGATCTGATAGAGCCGCACCTCGCGCCATTTGCGCTCGATGTCGTATTCCTTCGCGTAGGAAAAGCCGCCGTGCGTCTGCATCGCGGCCTCGGCGGCCTTCCAGCAGGCTTCCGACGCGAGCAGCTTCGCCATGTTGGCATCCGCGCCGCACGGCACGTTGCGCGTCGAACAGCGCGGCCGCCCGGCGGCACATCATGTCGGCGGCCTCGAGCTCCGCGTAGGCGCGCGCGATCGGAAACTGCACGCCCTGGTTCTTGCCGATCGATGCGGCCGAACACGACGCGCGAATTCGCGTAATCGATCGCCTTCTTGAGGAACCAGCGGCCGTCGCCGACCGCCTCCGAGGCAACGAGGATGCGCTCGGCGTTCATGCCGTCCATGATGTAGCGCGAGGCCCTTGCCCTCCTCGCCGATCAGGTTTTCGGCCGGCACTTCGAGATTGTCGAAGAACACCTCCGTGGTGTTGTGGTTCACCATCGCCTTGAGCGGGCGGATGTCCATGCCCTTGCCGCGCGACTCGCGGATGTCGACGAGGAACACCGAGAGCCCTTCGGAGCGCTTCTTCACCTCCTCGATCGGCGTGGTGCGCGCGAGCAGCAGCATCAGGTCGGAATGCAGCGCGCGCGAGGTCCAGACCTTCTGGCCGTTCACGACGTACTCGTCGTTGCCCTTGCGCACGGCGCGCGTCTTCAGCTTCGTCGTGTCGGAGCCGGTGGTCGGCTCGGTGACGCCGAACGCCTGCAGGCGCAAGTTCGCCGCTCGCGATGCCCGGCAGGTAGCGCTTCTTCTGCTCCTCGTTGCCGTGCCGCAGCAGCGTGCCCATGATGTACATCTGCGCGTGGCACTGCGTCGCGGTGCAGCCCGCGATATTGATCTCTTCGAGGATCGCGGCCGCGGCGCGGATCGGCAGGCCGCCGCCGCCGTATTCCTCCGGGATCAGCGCAGCGAGATAGCCGCCGGCGGTCAGGTCGTTGACCAGCTCGGTCGGATAGGCGGAGCGCTCCTCGAGGTCGCGCCAGTATTCGCCGGGATATTTCGCGCAGATGCGCCGCACCGCGTCGCGCAGCTCGGGATAGTCCTCGCCCAGTTCGAACGAGACCGGCGCGCCGTCACGGACCGGAGTTTCGATGTTCACTTGCAACCTCCACTTCCGCTCGCCCCCGCGAAAGCCGGGACCCAGTTCTTTGCCCAGGACCTGGATTCCCGCTTTCGCGGGCATGAGCGGAGTAAACTGTTATGCCGCCTTGCGGCCGTCGGCGTAGGCGAAGCCTTTCGGCAGGCCGGCCTTCGCCATCTGCCCGTAGAGCGCCTCGTTCGGCAGCGCCTGCTGCACGATCTCGCGTGCCTTGATCAGCCTGTCGAGGTCGATGCCGGTGTTGAAGCCGAGCGACTCGGCGAGGAACACGACATCCTCGGTGACGATGTTGCCGGTCGCGCCGGGCGCCCACGGGCAGCCGCCGAGCCCGCACAGCGAGGCATCGAAATGGCGGATGCCGACATCGATCGCGGCCGACACATTCGCGATCCCGAGCCCGCGCGTATCGTGGAGATGCAGCGCGAGCACGCATCTTGTCGCCGATCGCGGCGCGCACGCGCTTGAACAGCGTGCGGATCGCGTTCGGATTGGCGAAGCCGACGGTATCGGCGAGCGCGATCTCGTCGACGCCGGTCGCCGCGACGGCTTCGGCGAATTTCACGACCCGATCGTGCGGTACGTTGCCTTCCAGCGTGCAGCCGAACGAGGTCGCGAGCCCGCACAGCAGCCGCGGGCGCTTTTCGGCGGGAATAGTGCTGCAGGAAATCCGAGATGCGCTGCAGATCCGCAAGCGAGTCCGCGGTCGAGCGGCGCACGTTGTTCATGTTGTGGCTCTCGCTCACCGACACGACGTAGTCGAGCCGGTGCACGCCGAGCGCGGCGCCGCGTTCGGCACCTTTCAGGTTTGGCATCAGCGCCGCAACGGTGAGCCCCGGCACCTGCAGCGCGCCCTTCGTCACCTCCTCGGCGTCGGCGAATTGCGGCAGGATCTTCGCCGGCACGAACGAGCACACCTCGATGTCGCGCACGCCGGCCGCGACTTCCGCCTTGATCCAGGCGATCTTCAGGTCGGTCGGCACCACCGTCTTGATGCTCTGGATGCCGTCGCGCAGGCCGACCTCGCGGACCTCGATGAATTCGGCCATGGCTTTGCTCCCTTGGCTCTTTTGCGGTTTGCGTGGCGTTGGATCAGACGCTAACGAATGTGGCGGGTAGCGTCAAAGAATGCCAGCCATGAGCGAGGAAAATCCCTGGAGTGCGGCGCTGCAAGGGTTCGCGCGGTTCGGCGAGCGCGTCGCGGTATCGTCGCGCGGAAACACACTCACCTATGCGCAACTCGTCACGCAGGCCAACGCGGTGCGCGCCGCCGTGATCGCGGCGGGCGCGGCGTCCGGCGAGGTGATCGCGATCGTGGCGCGCAACGGGCCGGGTGTGGTCGTGGCAAGCTACGGTGTGATGGCGAGCGGCGCGGCCGAGTTCGTCGTCGATCTCAATATGGGCCCGGACGACCTTGCCTATGCGCTCGGCATTCTCAAGGTGCGGCGAGCCGTCGTCGAGCGCGGCGAACTGCCGCGCGTCGCAGCGCTGGGCCTCGACGTGATGGTGCTGGAGGACATTCTGGCGCAGCCCGCTCGCGACGTGGCGAGCCTACCGTTCGACCCGTGCGCCTGGGGCAAGACCATCATGACGTCCGGCACGACCGGCCGCCCCAAGGCCATCGTGCATCGCCATGACCGGCGCTGGATCGCGCACGAGTTGCTGCGCTCCGCCCTGCCCTTCGTCCCCGGCGCAAATGATCGCGTGCTGCTGATGAATGCCTGGTCGCACGGCGTGGCGTTGCTCGGCGCCGCATGGTTCGAAACCGGCGCGTCCGTGGAACTGATTTCCGGCGTCGATGTCGCGTATGTGGACGAGCTGTTCGCGCGTGGCGAACTCACCGCCATCTTCGCACCGCCGACCGTGCTGACAAAACTGGTCGAAGGCACGCGGCACAAGCGCATCGACGACATCAGGTGCGTCTTCTGCGGCACAGCGACGCTGCAGCCCGCGCTCTATCGCGCGGCGACTGCGCTGTTCGGCGAGGTGATCCGTGTCACGTACGGCAAGTCGGAGATGTTCAACCCGATCACCGTGCTCGAAATGGACGAGGCGGCGGATTATTACCGCGATCTCGTGACGCTCGATGCGGTGTGCCTCGGGACACCCGCGCGCGGCGTCGAGGTCGACATCCGCGACGAGGCCGGTCGCCTCTGCGCGGCGGGCGAACATGGCGAAATCCATCTGCGCAGTCCGCACATGATGATCGGCCATGTGGACGGCAGCGGCTTCCACGAATTGCCCGAGGGCGAATTCCACGCAACCGGCGACCTCGGCTACCGCGACGAACGCGGGCGGCTGTTCCTTGCGGGGCGCGCGCATGACCTGATGAAGACCGGCGGCTACAAGATCTATCCCGAGGAGATCGAGCGCGTATTGCCGCCGGGACTTGTGGTGGTCGGCATTCCGTCGACGCATTGGGGCGAGGTGATCGTCGCGGTGTCGGAAGGATGGCGCCGACCACAGCGAGGCCGTCGCGGCCGCGACTGCCGGGCTCGCGCGCTACAAGCATCCGCGCGCCTGCCTTTCGATTGCGCAGATTCCGCGCAGCCTGCAGGGCAAGGTGCAGCGTTCGCGCGTGCGCGAGCTGGTGCTCGCGCGCTACGCGATGACTGACGGGCCTTATCCGACGTTCGCGGCGCGCTGAGCGCCCTTGCCCACCCTTGGGCAAACCCCTAGCCTTCCGTCGCTATCCAAACGAAAACGCGCGGCAACGCGCTTGAGGAAACGTCATGAAACGATGATCGGCGCGGGGTTGCTCACTGCTGTGCTCACGGCAGCATCCGTACCTGCCTCCGCTGAGCAGGTCCGCATCGCCCGTCAGTTTTCGATGGGCTACCTGCAGTTCAACGTGATGGAGCATGAGAAGCTCCTGGAGAAACATGCCGCCGCGCTCGGCCTGAAGGACGTGACGATCGAATGGACGATCTTCAACGGCCCGGACGCGATGAACAATGCGCTGATCTCGGACTCGGTTGATGTCGTGGCGGGCGGTACGCCCGGCCTGCTGACGCTGTGGAATCGCACCAAGGGCACGCAGAACGAGGTGAAGGGCATCTCGGCGCTCTCCGCGCAGCCGATCTTCCTCAACACGCGCAGCGAAAACATCAAGTCGATCGCCGACCTCAAGGACGCCGACCGCGTCGCGCTGCCGGCCGTGAAGGTGTCGATCCAGGCCGTCGTGCTGCAAATGGCGGCCGCGAAACTGTTCGGCGACAAGGAGTATCGCCAAGCTCGACCCGCTCACGGTATCGATGTCGCCACCGGATTCGACCATCGCGCTGCTGTCCGGTTCGGGCGAGGTCAATTGCGTGTTCGGCGTGCCGCCGTTCCAGCAGCAACAGCTCGAGAAGCCCGGCGTCCACACCATCCTGAACTCGTTCGACGTGATGGACGGGCCCGCGACCTTCACGGTCGCGTGGACTTCGACGCGCTTCCACGACAAGAACCCGCAGCTCTACAAGGCGCTCATCGCCGCGCTGAAGGAAGCGACCGAGATCGTCGACAAGGATCGCAAGAGGGCCGCCCAATACTGGATCGAGGACGGCAAGTCGAAATTGCCGCTCGACAAGGTGACGGGCGTGATCTCCGGCCCGCAGGTGATCTGGACCATGGTGCCGCAGAACACAATGAAGTTCGCGACGTTCATGGCCAAGGTCGGCTCGCTCAAGGAGGCGCCGAAATCGTGGAAGGATTACTTCTTCCCCGAGGTGCACGATCTGGGCGGGAGCTGATCGGTGAAACCGCTTGTCGCTGCGGCGCTTGCGCTGCTGCTCGCATCGCCCGCCTTCGCGCAGTCCGCAGACACATATCCCGACAAGCCGATCCGCATCATCGTGCCGTTCGCGCCGGGCGGCTCGGTGGACACGCTGGGACGGCTGGTCGCGCAGCGCATGTCGGAGCATTGGGGGCAGATCGGTCATCGTCGAGAACCGGCCGGGCGCCGCCAACATGATCGGCACGCAGGCGGTCGCGACCGCGCCGCCGGATGGTTACACGCTGCTGGTCGCGGTCAGCACGCACGCCACCAATCCGGCGCTGCAATCCAAGCTGCCGTACGACAGCATCAAGGACTTCGCGCCGATCGCGTTGCTCGCCCGCACCCCGGTCGTTCTGTTCACGCACCCGTCGTTTCCGGCGACCGACATGAAGTCGCTGATCGAACTTGGCAAGACGAAGTCGGTCGCGCTTAATTTCGGCTCGGGCGGTGTCGGCAGATGACGCACCTCATCGGCGAGCAGCTCAAGGTGCTGACCGGCCTCGACATGCAGCACATCGTCTATCGTGGCGGCACGCCCGCGATGACAGACCTGATCGGCGGGCATCTGCCGCTCAGCTTCGCGACCGTCGCGCAAGCCTTGCAGCAGTACAAAGGCGGGCAGATCAAGGCGATCGGCATTTCCTCGGCGGAGCGCTATCCCTCCGTGCCGGAAATTCCGACCTTCAAGGAACAGGGCTACGATGTCGTGGCGAGCGAATGGTATGGCCTGCTTGCGCCGGCCGGGACGCCGCAGCCGATCATCGACAAGCTCAATGCCGAGATGAAGCGCATCATGGCACTCCCCGACATGGGCGACCGCCTTGCGGCGATCGAATTGATGGCGACGACGCCGGAAGAGCTGACTGCCTACATCAAGACCGAGACCGATCGTTGGGGTGCACTGATCCGGCAGCTCGGGCTGAAGGCGGAGTGATTGAGCTTCAACCCTCCCCGTCGTTGGGGGAGGGATTCACAAAATCTGATCCAGAAACTGCTTCGTGCGCGCATCGCGCGGATTGGCGAAAAATTCCTTCGGCGGGCCGTGCTCGACCAGCACGCCGCCATCGGTGAAATAGACCTGGTTGGCGACCTCGCGCGCGAAGCCCATCTCGTGCGTGACGATCATGCAGGTCATGCCGTCCTCGGCGAGCTCGCGGATCGTGACCAGCACCTCCTTCACGGTCTCGGGATCGAGCGCGGCGGTCACCTCGTCGAACAGCATCACGTCGGGGTTCATCGCGAGCGAGCGCGCGATCGCGATGCGCTGCTGCTGGCCGCCGGAGAGCTCGCCCGGATAGCTGTCCTCCTTGCCGGCGAGCCGCACCTTGGCGATCAGCGCGCGCGCCTGCGCCTCGACCTGCTGCGTGTCGCGCTTGAGCACATGCACCGGCGCCATCATGACGTTCTCCAGCGCGGTTCTGTGCGGGAACAGGTTGTACTGCTGGAACACCATGCCGACCTTGCGGCGCAGCGCGAGCTTGTCGAGCTTTGGATCGTTGACCTCCTGCCCTTCGACCAGGATCGAGCCCTGTTCGATCGGCACCAGCGCATTGACGCAGCGCAGCAGCGTCGACTTGCCCGAGCCGGACGGGCCGATGATGCAGATCACCTCGCCCTTCATGACGTCGATCGAGACGCCCTTGAGCACCTCGAGCCGCGCCGAACGCTCTTGTGCACGTCGCTGCATGCGGACGAGCGGCTGGTCGGGCGACCAGGTCAGCGCGACTGTCTCGGCCGATCACTTCGCACCTGCGAAACGCTGTTCGAGCGCGACCGTCGCGCGCGCGATCGGATAGCAATAGAGGAAGAACCAGAGCAGCAGGTAAAGATACATCGGCACCAGCAGCTCGGTGCGCCCCTCGGAGGAGAGGATGTCGCCGGTCAGCGTCATCGCCTCGCTGACGCCGACCACCGAGGTGAGCGGCGTCGCGACGGTGAGGATGGCGTAGAGGTTCATCCATGGCGGCGTCATGCGCTTCACGCATTGCGGCAGGATGACCATCCGCAGCGTCTGGCGGCGCGTCAACGCGAGCGATTCCGCCGCCTCCCATTGCTGATACGGGATCGAGCGCACCGCGCCGCGCACCAGTTCGGCGACGTTCGCCATCACCGGCAGCGCGAGGCCGAACGTCGACTTGAGCCAGCCGGGCAACGGCACGACCGTGCCGCCGATGCGCAACTCGAACGGCAGCAGCAGCATGCAGTAGAACAGCAGCACCAGCCACGGCGCGTTGCGGAAGAACTGCGTCACCAGCCAGGACGACGCCGCGCACCGGCGGCAGCAGCGAGATCAGCCCGAGGCCGAGCGGCACGCCGGCCGCGGTGCCGATCGCCATCGCGAGAAAGCTCATCGCGATGTTGAGCGCGAAGCCCTGCGCCAGCAGCGGCGTCCATTTCAGGATGGTGGCGATGATGCCGGGGGTGCCCGGCGCTGCCTGCGCCTCGCCGATGCCGACGGCAACAATCAATGCGGCCGCGAGCGCGGCGCCGTGCCAGGGCGAGAAGCGCCACGGTTCGCCTGCCGCGCAGGCGGAACGGCTTGAGGACGGGAAGGTCTGTTTGTTGTTGGGCCGCAAACGCATGCCTGTTCCCTCCCCCCTTGAGGGGGAGGGTTAGGGAGGGGGGTCGCGACTGCTCCACGCGACGTTGACCCCCACCCCCAACCCCTCCCCGCAAGGGGGAGGGGAGCCCACCGCGTTTACGCTGCGCGATCATGCGGGCGTATATCCCGGAATGGGGAGCGCGCGCTCCCAGCGTCCCATGACCCAGACCAGCAGGCCGACCAGGAGCGACATAGATGACGAGCAGCACGTTCATCATCTCCGGCACGTTCGACTCGTCCGACCAGATCTGGTTCGCCACGTAGAGCATCTCCGGCACCGCGATCGCATAGGCGATCGTCGTGGTCTTGATCAGGTTGACGAGATTGTTGTTCAGCGCCGGCAGGCTGATGCGGAAGGCGAGCGGCAGGATCACGTAGACGTAGGCCTTCAGCCGCGAATAGCCGAGGCTCTCGGCGGCTTCGAGCGTCTCGCGCGGCACCGCCTCGATGCCGGCGCGGAAGATCTCGACGTTGAACGCGCCGGCATAGAACGAGAGGCAGATCGCCGCCCAGGTGAAGTTCGACACGATCGGCACCGCGATGCCGTTCGCGCCGGTGATCTTCAGGTACGAGCCGAGCGCGAAGTAGAAGAAGTAGAGCTGCACCAGCGGCGGCGTGTTGCGGAAGAACTGGATGTAGCCCTGCGTGACGAGGCGCAACACGCGCAGCCGCGAGCCCTGAACCCAGGCGCCGACCACGCCGATGACGACGCTCGCCACGAGGCAGAGCGCCCATCAGCCGGACGGAGGTGAGGAAGCCGTTGAAGAAGCGCGCGCGGTCGAACGCGTCGTAGAAGATGGTGAGCTTGATGCCGGTGGTCTCGTTGAGAACCCGGAACCAGTCCCAGAGCGGATGGAGATCAAGCATCGCCTGTCATCCCGGACGGCGAGCGAAGCAAGCCGACCCGGGACCCAAGCCGGCCACGCGCACAAATTCGAGATGGGTCCCGGCTCTCCCCCGGCTCAGTGCCGGGGTCGGCCGAGATGACAGAACCGTGCAGCCTCACGACCCCTTCTTGGAATATTCCTCGTGCATCTTCTTGAGGAACGCGGACGGCTGGATGTTCCACTTCTTCTCAAGCTCGATCAGCTTGCCGGTCTTGTGCCAGTCGGCGAGCTGCTCGGCCATGAACTTGCCCCACGCGCCGTCGCGCTCGGGCAGCGGCACGGCGAGGCCCCATGGCTCTTCCATGATGCTCGGCAGCGTCATCTCGAAGCCCGACCATTTCGGATCGGCGAGGCGCTCGGCGAACGCCGTGTCGTCATAGACCCAGCCGACGCAATTGCCCTGCTGCAGCGCGACCTCGGCCTCGGTCTGGCCCTTGAACGCCACGATGTCGGCGCCGTATTTCTCCGCCACCGGCTTGTTGTACCAGGCGCCCTGGATGCCGCAGACCTTCTGGTCCTTGAGCTGCTCCCAGGTCTTGAGCGCGGCCTTCTTGTTGGCAAGCACGTTGACGCCGGACGCGTAGTAGAGCGGCTCGATGATGCCGACGAGCTGCCGGCGGTCCGGCTTGTCGTTCATGGTGGCGATCATCAGGTCGATCTTGCCCTGCTGCAGGAACTGCATGCGGTTCGACGAGACGACCGGCTCGATTTCGAGCTTCACGCCGAGCTTGTCGGCGACGAGCTTCGCGATATCCGGCTCGAAGCCGACGATCGGCGCCGGACGGATCGCGGAAGCCGAACGGCTTGTAGTCGGCCTTCGATGCCGACGACGAGCACGCCGCGCTGCTTGATCTTTTCCAGTGTCTGGGCGACGGCGGGCGCCCCCGCGAGCGCCGCGCCGATGACGGCGGCAGCCGCGGTGAGAAGCAGTTTGTGCATGACGGTCCCCTGTTGGTCTTGGCTGGCGGAGAGTCTAGCGGGGAAGCAGGAGCCGTGCCAGCGGCGCCACGCCGCAACCCTGCGTCGTCATCCTGAGGATGGACTAGGTCTCCAGCGCCCTCACCTGCTTTGCCTGCCCGGTCGCCGCGGCGAGCAGAAAACCGAGATCGGTTCCGGTCGAAACGTAACGCGCGCCCATCTTGACGAATTCGGCGGTCAGCTTGGGACGCGTCGCAAGCCCGCCGACGCCGACATGCTTGCCGTGTTTTCTTGCCGCAGCGATCGCGCGCGCATAGGCGTCGTGGACGCGCGGATTTTCGTAGTCGCCCGGAATACCCATGTCGGCGGTGAGGTCGTTGGTGCCGAACAGCGCCATGTCGACACCCTCGACCGCGAAGATCGCCTCGGCATTGTCGATCGCTTCGGCGCTCTCGAACTGCACGATCACCATCGTGGCGTCGTTCAGTGCCTTGTAATGCTCGCTGGCGGGCGGGCTGCGATATTGAAAATGCGCAAGCGCGCTGCCGTAGCCGCGCTCGCCGAGCGGCGGATATTTCACCGCGCGCACCACTTCCTGGGCCTGCGCCGCCGTGCGCACGTCCGGCATGATGATCCCGAGCGCTCCGCCGTCGAGCACGCGCTGGATCAATTCGAGCTGCGGCACACGCGCGAACGGCGCAAGGCCAGCCTGCAGCGCGGCGACGCAAATTTGGCTGGTCGTCTCCAGCGACAGGCTCGAATGTTCGAGATCGATGTAGAGCGAGTCGAAGCCCGCGGTCTTGGCAAGCTGCGCAATTTCGACCGAACGCGTCAGCCGCACCGTCATCGACGATGCGACCTCGCCGCGCGCAAGACGTTCCTTGACGGAATTGCGAACCACCTCGCTCATGCGGCGCCCTCGAAAGCATAGCCCTCGCCCTGACGGCGGACGTAGCCGCAATAAGGCGCGCCGAGATGCATCGGCATCAGCAGCGCGCCGCGCTCGCAGGCGCGCTTGAGGCCCGCCGCGCGCGACTCCAGCGCCTTGTCGGGCCACAGCACGTAACGGTCGTTCCAGTCCGGGCGCACGATCTGGATCGCGTTGTGCAAAATGTCGGCGCAGAACAGCCCTTCTTCGCCGCGCGAGCGGATGCGGAACGACAGCATGCCAGGCGCATGGCCCGCGACGGACTCAGGCGCGAGGCAGCCGGCGACTTCGCTTGCTGCCGTCCATGAAATCGACCAGACCCGCATCCAGCACCGGCAACACACTGTCGGCGAACGAGCCCTGGTTCACGGCCTTGTCGCCCTTGTCGTACTCGCCCTTCCAGTAATCGAATTCGGCCTGCGGAATGAGATAGCGCGCCTTCGGGAAGGTCGGCACCCAACGGCCGTCCTTCTCGACCGTGTTCCACCCGACGTGATCGGTGTGCAGATGGGTCATCACCACATGCGTGACCTGCTCCGGCCCGGCGCCGATCGATTCCAGCCACGGCATGACCAGCGTATTGAGCTGATCCATCCGCGCGGCGGCGGCGCGCGGCTTCCTGTTGCCGACGCCGGTATCGATGATGATGACGTTGCCGCCCGCGCGCACGACCCAGAGCTGGATCGTGACGATCAACCGGTCGATGCTCGGCGCATAATGGTTCGGCGCGAGCCAGCTTGCATTGGCCTTGAGCACCGCATCGCGCTCGGCCTTGTCGACCGCGGGATACAAGAATGCCGGATCGTGCGTCGGGCCCGAATATTCGATCACGCCGGTGATGCGGGCGTCACCGATGCTGTGGTGATGGATCACGGCTCATCCACCGCCGGGTTCGCCTTCGCCGATGGGCGGTCCTCGAAACTCTTGGCCCACGCGGCGAGCTTCGGATGGCCCTCGCGCCAGTTCAGTTCGGGAAAACGAAAATCGATGTAGCCAAGCGCGACACCGAGCGCGACATGGCCGATGGAGAAGGGCGAGGTCGTGAGCGCATCGGTCTCTTCTTCCAAGGCGTCGACCGACGCCCTGGTCTTGAACCGCCAGGCCTGCATGTGCTTGATCGACTGCTGCGCGGGCGGGCGTGTCGCCTCGCCGCGCCACATCAGCAGCGTATCGAGCATGCCGTCGCCGAGCGACTGGCGGCGCAGTGCGACGAGCCGGTCCGCCCACGCGGCGGGAAACAGCCTCTCGCCCTCGTTCAGCGTGTCGAAGTATTCGCAGATCACCGGCGAGTCATAGACCACGGTGCCGTCGGCGAGCCGCAGCGTCGGCAGCCGGCTCTGCGGGTTTTCCTTCATCAATTCGGTATTCGGCTGGCTCGCCGCAACCACGGTGCGCACCGTCTCGATGCGATCGCTCAACCCGCATTCATGCGCCGCGATCATCACTTTGCGCACGAATGGCGAGCGCGGTGACCAGTGCAGCAGCATTTTTTCTGCCGTCATGGCGTTTCCCAAGATCCCCACAAAAGCTTGGCATCAATCCGCGTGATGGGAAAGGCTTGGCGCCCTCATGGCACTTCCCCGGATTGGACATGGCCGGATGCAACATCCGATGCTAGAAAACTCAAAAATCCGGGCAGGGACGGAATGCCGATCGACAAGCGCGTGACGTTGGAGAAGGCGCTGGATGGCGTCGGCGACGGGGCAACCGTCTTCATCACGGGCTTCGGTGGTGCAGGCTTCCCCAACAAGCTCATTCTCGCTTTGCGCGACAAGGGCCCGAAAAATCTCACTCTGGTGGTGAATTCAGCGACACACCGCTATTCGACGACCCACGAGCTGATCGCGGCCGACATGGTGCGCAAGGTTATTTGCACGGCGGCGCGCGGGCACGACAAGGATCCCTCGCCGTTCGAGACGCGCTGGAAAGCCGGCAAGATCGAGCTCGAAATGGTGCCGCAGGGCACGTTCACGGAGCGCATCCGCGCGGGCGGCGCCGGCATTCCGGCTTTCTTCACGCCGGTCGGCTTCGGCACCGAGCTGGCGGACGGCAAGGAAGTGCGCCGCTTCGGCGACCGTGATTTCGTGCTGGAGCACGCGATCACCGGCGATCTCGCGCTGGTGCGCGCCGACACCGCGGACCGCGGTGGCAATCTCTCGTTCAACTACGCACAGATGAACTTCGGCCCCGTGATGGCGGCCGCCGCGAAGCTCACGCTCGCCGAGGTGCGCACCGTGACCGATGAGCCACTCCCGCGCGAGCGCATCCAGCTGCCGGGGGTCTATGTGGATCGCGTGGTGGCCGTATCATGAGCGCCCTCAACCGCCTGCAGATCACCTGGCGCGCCGCGCAGGACATCGAGGATGGCGAGGTGGTCAACCTCGGCATCGGGCTGCCGGTGCATTGCTCCGACTATCTGCGGCCCGAGGTCGACGTGATCCTCCAGTCCGAGAACGGCGTGATCGGCGTCGGGCCTCTGGCGGAAAAAGACAAGGCCGACACCGATCTCGTCGACGCAGGCTCCCGCCGCATCACGTTGATGCCGGGCGGCTCGATCATCGATTTCAAGCTGGTCGTTCGCGATGATCCGCGGCGGGCATATCGACGTCACGATTTTGGGCGCGTTCGAGGTGGCGGCAAACGGCGACCTCGCCAACTGGGACATGCGCGACCCATCGCGGGCCGCTGGTCGGCGGCGCGATGGACCTCGCGGCCTGCGCGCGCGAGGTACGCGTCATCATGGAGCACGTGACGCGAAAGGGCGCGCCGCGCCTGCTGGAAACATGCGCGCTGCCGCTGACCGCCGTGCGATGCGTGAAGCGCATCTATACCGATTTGGCGGTGGTCGACGTTGGCGCCGGACGGTTTTGTGGTGCGCGAGATGGTCGACGATCAGCCGCGACGAACTACAGGCGAAGTCCGGCGCGCCGTTGACGTTCGCCAGCGATTGCAAGCCGCTCGCCGCGCCGCCGATTGCGCTGCCGGATTGAAGCCGCTCGTCCCCGCGAAGCGGGGACCCAGTTCTTGGTTCCTGGATTCCCGCTTGCGCGGGAATGAGCGGAGAACGGGAGTACGATGAACTTCATCGAGGCGAACGGCGTTTCGCTGCGCTACGCGGTCGAAGGCGCGGGCAAGCCCGTCGTGCTGATCCACGAGATGGGCGGCATGATGGAAAGCTGGGGCCATGTCGCGCCGATCCTTGCCGCATCGCGGCGCGTCATCCGCTACGACACGCGCGGCGCGGGATTTTCCGAGAAAATCCGCAGCGCGATCACGATCGATACCATGACGGATGATCTGATCGCGCTGCTCGACGGCATCGGCATCGGCGGAAAAGTCGCGCTGGTCGGCACCGCGGTCGGCGGCGCGATTGCGCTGCACACCGCATTCCGCTTTCCCGAACGGATCGCCGCCTGCGTCGTCACCAGCCCGGCGACCTCGATCCCGCCGGCCAATCGCGCTGCCACGCTGGAGCGCGTCGCGCAGTTCGAGCAAGAGGGCGTGCGTGTCGCGTTCGAGAGCACCGCCGCGAACGGTTATCCGGAGGAGTTGCGCGGCGACGCGGCGCGCTTTGCGGCCTGGCGCGCGCGCTGGCTCGGCAACGATCCTTCGAGCTTCGCGGCGATCTACCGGATGCTGTGCGACACTGGATCTGGGACCGGAACTGCCGCAGATCAAATGCCCGGTGCTCGCGACCGGCGGCGAATTCGACCGCGGCCGTCCGCCCGCGCGCGTCGAGCCGATCGCGCAGGCCATTCCGGGCGCGCGGTTCAAGGTGCTGCCGACCGGGCACTATGCGGGATGGCAGACGCCGGAGCTGGTGGCGGGCGAGATCGGCGCGTTTCTGGAGAGCGTCGGGGCGTAGCGCTCTGCTGTCATCCCGGACGAGTGCGGACGCAGTCCGCCGAGACCGGGGACCCATAACCACGAGAGGTATCGCGTCAACCGCGATCCGATCGCACGAGTTGTGGTTATGGCTCCCGGCTCGCGCGCCTTCGGCGCTTGGCCGGGATGGCGGCTCTGGCGCTGCCCGCGCCGTGCCTAAACCGTCGCTGCCGTCCCCAAAATCACGCTCGCCTGAGCCGAGAGCACGCCGCCATTGCCGTGCACCATCGCGACATCATGCTTCTTCACCTGCCGCTCGCCGCATTCGCCGCGCAACTGCCGCACGCCCTCGATCAGAATGAACAGCCCGTACATGCCCGGATGACAATAGGAGAGGCCGCCGCCGTTCGTGTTCACCGGCAGGCTTGCCGCCGGGCGCGATGTTGCCGCCGGAAACGAACGCACCGCCCTCGCCCTTCTTGCAAAACCCGAGGTCTTCGAGGAACAGGATCGTGTTGATGGTGAAGGCGTCGTAGAGCTGCACCATGTCGCAGTCTTTCGCCGAGAGCTTCGCCATGCTGTACGCCGCCTCGCCCGAGGCCTTCGCGCCAGTGACCGTCAGATCGGGCATCGACGAGATGTTCATGTGCGTGACGCCATGGCCGCAGCCGAGGACATACGCGGGCGGCTTCTTCAGCGATTTCGCGCGCTCGGCCGACACCATCACGATCGCGCCGCCGCCATCCGTGACGAGGCAGCAGTCGCGCACCGTGAACGGATACGAGATCATGCGCGACTTCAGCACATCCTCGACCGTGAGCGGCTTCTTCTCCCACGCGACCGGATTGAGCTGCGCCCATTTGCGCGCCGCGACCGCGACCTCGGCAATCTGCTCGCGCGTGGTGCCGAACTGATGCATGTGACGCGAGGCCGCGAGCGCATAGGCGCTGGTCGGCAGGAACGGCTTGAACGGCGTTTCGTACGGGTTCACCTCGCGCTGCGAAGCCTGCTTGCGCCCGACGCTGCGCTGCGTCGAGCCGTAGGCGATCACCGCCACGTTGCACAGGCCCGCCTGGATCGCAGCCGCCGCCTGCGCGACATGAAACTCGAACGACGAGCCGCCGGTCATCGAGGAGCCGATGAATTTCGGCGCGATGCCGAGATATTCGATCAGCGACACGATCGACATGCGCTGCTGCGTCATCGCGCAGAACAGGCCATCGACGTCCTTCATCGCCAACCCGCAATCGGCGAGCGCGCGCGAAATGCCCTGCGCGCACAGATCCATCGGGCTCATGCCGTCGGCCACCTGCCCGAGGTCGCTCTCGGCCGCCCCGACGATTGCGGCCGCGCCGCGCTTCAAGCCGTCCATCACGCGGCCTCCGGGGTGAACACGGGCATCGGCTCTTCGTCGCCCCCGGGTCTGT
Organism: uncultured Alphaproteobacteria bacterium; assembly: GCA_963757565.1. Classification (GTDB taxonomy): domain Bacteria; phylum Pseudomonadota; class Alphaproteobacteria; order Rhizobiales; family Xanthobacteraceae; genus PALSA-894. The sequence goes on along the minus strand of CAVWSB010000011.1, from coordinate 476,638 downwards.
GCACGCGGAATTTGACCTGCATGCCGATCTTCACCGCCATCGGGTGCGATATCCTCGACCCGGCTCATCAGACGGAAGCCTTCGTCGCAGTCGATCAGCGCCACGTTGAACGGCTGCCCTTCCGCCGGATGCACCACGGTCGTGGCATAAACAGTGCCGCGCCCCTTGCTGACGCGCCATTCGAGCTTGTCGCTGAACCGGTGAACGGGCAGACCACGCGCGGAAAGAACACCGCGCGGTTCGCCGCGGGACTGAACTGATAGGCAAGCTCACCTTTTTCGAGGTGCGAAACGTAGGTCGCGAAGGGCGACGTCGCGTCATTGGGCATGTGTTTTCTCCCCGAACGCACTCTGCCCGCGCGCGCGGCGGCGATCAACACGCGTGGCGCATGGTGCGCATGCGCCGGCCTTCGGCTAGGCTTGCGGCAAAACGGAGGAAACATGCGCGCAGCCATTCTGTCGCTTGCCACGGGAGCCATTTTGATGAGCAGCGCCGCCATCGCGCAAACCGCACCGGAGGCCGCGCGCACGCGCATCCTGGTCGTCATACGACAATGTCGAAATCGACACGATCGCAGAGGGAAAGGGCCCGCTGATCGTGCTGCTGCCCTCGCGCGGACGCGACTCGGAGGACTACGACGCGGTCGCGGCGGGGCTCGCGAAAGAAGGCTTCCGCGTGCTGCGCCCGCAACCGCGCGGCATGCATGCCAGCAAAGGACCGCTGACGAACATCACGTTGCATGATCTGGCGCGTGACGTCGCGACCGTGATCGAGCGCGAGAATGACGGCCCGGCCGTCATCGTCGGCCACGCGTATGGAAACTGGGTCGCCCGCATGACCGCTGTGGACTACCCCAGGCTCGTGCGCGGCGTGGTGCTGGCGGCGGCCGCCGCGAAGAAATTTCCTCCGCGCTTGAGCGAGCTTGTATCGAAGAGCGCCAACATGGCGGTGCCGGAGGCCGAGCGGCTCGCTGCCATGCAGGAGATTTTCTTCGCTTCGGGAAACGATCCGAAAATCTGGCTGAAAGGCTGGTGGGCCGAGGCGAGCGAGGCGCAGCGCGTCGCCGCCGCGAACGTGAAGCAGTCTGACTGGTGGGCGGCCGGCGGCGTGCCGCTGCTCGACCTTCAAGCCGGCAACGATCCATTCATGCCGAAGACTTCGCGCAACGACCTGAAGGACCGAGTTTTCGGATCGGGTCACTGTCGCGGTGATCCCGAATTCGAGCCATGCGCTGCTCCCCGAGCAGCCGGACGCCGTGGTGAAGGCTGTTGCGGAGTGGGTGAGAGGGTTGAAGTAACGCCGCTGTCATCCCGGCCAAGCGAGCAACCCGAGCGCGAGCCGGGACCCATAACCACGAGCTGTGCTTCAGGACGATGGATCCCGGCTCTCACTATGCCCGGCCGGGATGATGACCTGCTATTCGGCCACCACCTTGTTCCGCAGCACCCCGATCCCGCTGATCTCGATCTCGCACACATCGCCCGGCTTCATGTTCGACGGGACACCGTCGGTGCCCATCCACATCACGTCGCCGGGCTCGATGGTGCAATATTTGCTCACCTCCGAAATGTAAGTCGGTGCATCGAAGATCATGTTGTTGGTCTTGAACGTCTCGGCGACCTCGCCATTGAGCTTGATCGTTGTCACCATCGCGTCGAGATCGGCGCCGGTGACGATCCACGGCCCCATCGGTTTGAAGGTGTCGGAGTTCTTCGCGCGCCAGAGCGTGCGGTCGTTCGCCTGCCAGCTGCGCTCGCTGACATCGTTGCCGATGGTCCAGCCGAACACGTAGTCGAGCGCCTCGTTCCTTCGAGCACATTGCGGCAGCGCTTGCCGAACACCGCGACCAGTTCGCCCTCGTACTGGAACTGCTCACCGGCGTCGCGCGGCTTCACGATGTTCTCTTCGTGCGCGATCAGCGCATTGTTGGCGCGGTAGCCGATATCCGGGCGCGGCGGGAACGACGGCTTGGTGCCGCGCTTCGCCGCCATGCGCTCGACATGGTCGCGATAGTTCACGCCGACGCAGAAGAACGTGCTCGGCACAGCGGGGATTTCCAGCTTCACGCTGGCGAGCGGCGGATCTGGCCGGTGACCGTGTGCTCGCCCCACGGCGCGCCGTCGACCGTCACCACCGTGTCGTCCTGGATCAGGCCGAACGACGTCTTGCCGTCGACGGAAAAGCGGCACCATTTCATCGGTTCACCCTTTTGTTTCGCGCAATCGTTTGGCCGCATCGAGCGCCGCGGCGATAATCGGCACATAGCCGGTGCAACGGCAGATGTGACCCGACAGAAATTCGCGCAAGGACTCTTCGGTCGGATCGGGCACCTCGCGCAAGTACCAGTCGAGCGACATCAGGATGCCGGCGGTACAGAAGCCGCATTGCAGCGCATGGTGGCGACGGAAGGCTTCCTGCAGCACCGAGAGACGGCCGGGCTCCGGCGCGAGGCCCTCGACGGTGCGCAAGCTTGCGCCGTCCGCCTGCACGGCGAGCGTGACGCACGCGCGTGCGGGCGCGCCATCGATCTGGATCGTACAGGCACCGCATACGCCGTGCTCGCAGCCGACATGCGTGCCGGTGAGACCGAGTTTATAACGCAGGAAATCGGTGAGCAGCATGCGCGGCTCGGCTTCGGCTTCGTGCGCGCGGCCGTTCACGGTGAGGCGAACGGTGTGGCGCGCGGCGGCGCTCAGGCGCGGCATCGACGCGCCTCGTCAATGGTAAGGCGCGCGAGGTGGCACACCAGATTGCGGCGGTAGGCCGCGGTTGCATGCAGGTCGTCGCGTGCATCGAGCGAGGTGGCGAAATCCCTGAGCGCGTCCTCCCTGGTCTCGTCGAAGTCGCGCACGATGGGTCGGTCCGATACGCCGCCGACCGCAAGCCGCACTCTCGTTTCGCGTGACGACCGCCGCGCAGGCCACAATGGCAAAGTCGCCGTGACGACGGGCGAATTCGCGGAACGCAAAGCCCTCGCCGGGTCGCGCGCAGGGGAACGACACGGATTCGATCAATTCGTCGTCGTTGCGCGCCGTCGACATAACGCCGCTGAAAAACTCACTTGGCTTCACCGTGCGTCGTTCCCGACTTGGACGACAGAACAATGTCGCCGCCGAGCGCCGCCAGCACCAGCGGCAGTTCGGCGCTCGGGTCGGCGAGCGCGACCGAGCCGCAAACGGTGCCGCGCGCGCGCGTCTGCCAGTGGCCGACCCACGGCAGCGCCTGCGCCAGCAATGGTTGGCGCTTGGTCAAGTTCGGGCCACGCCAGCAATTCGGCCTGCCGCACCGTCGCGCCGACCCGGATCGCATTTTCCTCAATCGAAATACCGCCAAGCTCCCGCACATGCATGATGTCGAGCAGCAGCTTCGGGCGCGCCATGCGCATGGAGAGCAGCGGCACCAGCGTCTGCCCGCCCGCGAGCACGGCGGCATCGCTTCCTTCTGCGGCAAGTGCCTCGTGCGCCTCGGCCAGATTTTCGGCGCGCAGATAGTCGAACGGCGCCGGCTTCATGCGCCTCGCGCGGCACCAGCGCCGCAAGCTTGGCGGGCGTGAGCGGCAAATCGAGTTCGTCCGACACCGAGCGCGTCCGCAACCGCATTGGCGATGCACACCGGCGTGCTCATGCAATTGCCCTCGCCGACGCCTTTTGCACCCAACGGCGTGAACGGAGACGGCGATTCGAAATGCAGGATCAGTGGCGCGGGCACTTCCGTGGTGGTCGGCATCAGATAGTCGGCGAGCGTGCCCGAGATGAAATTGCCGTCGTCGGAATAGACGTATTCCTCGTACAACGCGGCGCCGAGCGCATGGGCGAAGCCGCCGGTCACCTGTCCGGCCACCATGCCGGGGTGCAGCACGCGGCCGCAGTCGTGCATCGTGACGTATTTGTCGATGCGCACCGCGCCGGTGGCGCGATCGACCTCCAGCCCGCAGAAATCGAAGATGAAGCCGTGGCAGAGCGATGAGTTGATGCCGTCCTCGTCGGTCGGCGCGGTGAGTTGCGGCGGCGTCCAGAACACCGTCTCGCGCAGCGCCTGATCCTCCTCACCCAATGTACCCGGCGCCCAGTGCGCGGTCGCGGCGACGCGCGCGAACGGCAGCGCGTTGTCGGGATTTGTTTTCGCCCGCACGCGCCCGCCCGCGAACGCGACGTCGTCAGCCGGCACATTGAGTAGCCCGGCGGCGGCGCGCGCGAGCTTGCCGCGCAAGCGTTCCGCCGCAAGCTGCACGGCGCCGCACACCGCCGGGCCGAAGCGGCTCGCGTAATTGCCGCTGAGCGATCGACCAGGCGTCGCGCGCCGTGTCCATCTCGGTGATGCACGCGAATGTCGCGACGGCGTCAGCCCGAGCACATCGGCGACGACCTGCGACACCACCGTGCGATGTCCCTGCCCCTGCGGAACGGACGAGACATGCACCGACACCGTACCGCCGGGATCGAGCGAGATGGTCGCGGTCGCCTGCGCGCCATTCTTCGGACCGGCCTTGCGCCGTTCCTCGGGCGTGAGCACGGTGGTGATGTAACCCATGTTCGAGACGCTCGGCTCGACCACGGCGGTGAGCCGATACCATAGAGACGGCCCTCCGCGCGCGCCTGTTTTTGCCGCGCGCGCAATTCGGCGAGGCCGCCTTCGTCGATCGCCTGCGCCACGGAGGCCGGATAGTCGCCCAGAGTCGAGCAATCCTCCCGTCGCCGTCCGAAACGGAAATGCGCCGCTCGGCACCAGATTGCGCCGGATCACGTCGAGCGGGTCGAGCTTCAACTCGGCGGCCACGCGCTGCATCAGACGTTCGAGCGCGTAGTAGACCTGCGGGCCGCCGAAGCCGCGATTCAGCCCGGTCGGCGTCTTGTTGGTTATCACCACGCGGTTGCGCACCGACACGTTCGGGATGTCGTAGGCACCGGTGAGATTGCCGTGCATGCGATAGAGCGTGGCGGGCTCGGGCGCGCGGATATGTGCGCCGACGTCCTCGACCTGATCCCACGCCAGCGCGGTGATGCGGCCGTCCGCCTCCACGGCGGCTTCGAGCGTGATGAGGCGGTTGGTCGCCGAGACCGATGCGGTCAGATGTTCAAGCCTGTCCTCGATCCATTTCACCGGCCGGCCCGCGACGCGCGCGGCGATCGCCATTAGGGCAATATAGGGGAAGATACCCTGCTTCACGCCGAAGCTGCCGCCCGAGTCGGGCGGCGTGCGCAGCCGCAGCCGGTTGCCCGGCACTTTCAGCGCGCGCGACAGCACCGGCATGGATGCTGAACGGACCCTGGAACGTCGCCAGCACATCGTAGGCGTCCTCGCCCGGATCGTAGTCGGCGATCAGTCCATAGGTTTCGATCGGCGTGCAGGAATTGCGCGGATAGTCGACCTTGACCGCAACGCGATGCGCCGCAGCCGCGAACGCGGCTTCAGGATCGCCGTAGCGGAAGGAACGGTCGCTCGCGATATTGCCGCCGAGCCCTTCGTGCAGCATCGCGCTTTCGGGATTGAGCGCATCGGCCGGCCGCAGCGTGATGGGCAGCGGCGCGTAGTCGACCTCGATCAGCTCCAGCGCATCCTCGGCGAGATAACGATCCGCCGCCACCACGACGGCGACCGGCTCGCCCACATAGCGCACCTTGTCGACCGCGATCGGCCAGCACTGGATGTTCGCCTTCACGCCGGCGAGCAGCGGCGCGCCGAACTTTGTCACGTCGATCGCCGGTGACGACCGCCGCGACACCCTTCGCGGCGCGCGCCGCGTTCGCGTCGATCGCGCGGATGACCGCGTGCGGATGCGGCGAGCGCAGCACGGCCGCATGCAGGCAGCCGCGGCGGCTCCGCGATATCGTCGATATAGCGCCCGCGCCCGGTCAGGAGCGCGGCGTCCTCGACGCGTTCGATCGATTGGCCGACCCAGCTAGTCATTCTTCGCCCGAGCGATCGCCTCGTCGATCAGCCGCTTGGCCTCCACTGCGTCGCCCCAGCCGAGCATCTTCACCCATTTGCCGGGCTCGAGATCCTTGTAGTGCTCGAAAAAGTGCTGGATCTGCTGCAGGGTGATCTCGGGCATGTCGGTGTAGTTCAGGACATGCTCGTAACGCTTGGTGAGCTTGGGCACCGGCACGGCGATCACCTTCTCGTCCCCGCCCGCCTCGTCCCGCATCTTGAGCACGCCGACCGGGCGCACATTGATGACCGCGCCAGGCACGATCGGGCGCGTGTTCGCCACCAGCACGTCGATCGGGTCGCCATCCTCGGAGAGCGTATGCGGTACGAAGCCGTAATTGCCCGGATAGCGCATCGGGGTATGCAGGAAACGGTCGACCACCAGTGTTCCGGCGGCCTTGTCCATCTCATATTTGATCGGTTCGCCGCCGATCGGCACCTCGATAATGACATTGACGTCCTCGGGGGGGTTGTTGCCGATCGCGATGGCGTCGATGCGCATGGGATGCCTGCTTTGCGTTCCGGGCAATCTAACGTGTAAGCAGGACGCGTGAAACCGATCCTCGACGTCCTCTCCGGCCGGCCGCAGGCCATCCCGCCAGTCTGGTTCATGCGCCAGGCCGGCCGCTATCTGCCCGAATACCGCGCGTTGCGCGAGAAAGCGGGGAGCTTCCTGAAGCTCTGCTTCACGCCCGAAATGGCGGCCGAAGTGACATTGCAGCCGATCCGCCGCTTCGGATTCGACGCGGCGATCCTGTTCTCCGATATTCTGGTGGTGCCGCACGCTCTCGGGCGGCACGTCACCTTCGAGGCAGGCGAAGGCCCGCGGCTTGATCCGCTCGACGATGCGGCGAAGCTCAACGCACTGAGCGAGACCGCGGACGATGCGGTGTTCGCGCCGGTGTACGAGGCGGTGCGACAGGTGAAAGCGGCGCTGCCGGACAACGTAGCGTTGCTTGGCTTCTGCGGCGCGCCATGGACGGTTGCAACCTACATGGTGGCGGGGCGCGGCACGCCCGATCAGGCCCCTGCCCGGCTGATGGCCTATCGCGAGTCGGAAGCCTTCGGCCGCATGATCGATATTCTGGTTGCCGTGTCGTCGCGCTATTTAGTCGAGCAGTTGCGTGCGGGCGCGGAAGCGGTGCAAATCTTCGACACTTGGGCGGGCGTACTGCCGCCGGCTGAATTCGCACGCTGGTGCGTCGAGCCTGTGCGTCAGATGATCGCCAACGTGCGCGCTGAAATTCCCGACGCGAAGATCATTGGTTTTCCGCGCGGCGCGGGCGCTTCGCTCGGCATCTATGTCGACGCGGTGCCGGTGAACGCGGTGAGCATCGACTGGACCGCGGAGCCCGGCTTCATCCGCGAGCGCGTGCAGAACAAGATCGCCGTGCAGGGCAACCTCGATCCGCTCGCGCTGCTCGCCGGTGGGGAAGCGTTGAACCGCGCGGTCGACGGCATCCTGGAAAACTTCGCGAAGGGGCCGTTCATCTTCAACCTCGGCCACGGCATCCTGCCGGAGACACCGATCGCGCATGTCGAACAAACGCTGCGGCGGATCAGGGAGCGCAACTAGCTTGCGCGCCGCATGCCGCTCTCAGGCAACATGCTCCATCGCGTTTGCGTTCGCAGACGGGTGATCGCCCGGATCGCCGCCCTGTGCGCGCACCTTGGCGCAGATCGTACGCGGATTGACCCGGCGCAACGCAATGCCGCCCGAAAGTGCGAGCGCCGCAGCGACGCCGGCGGACTGGCCCATCGACATGCAGGGCGCGATCTGCCGCGAAATCTCCTGCGCGGCACCGGTCGCCGAATAGTGCCGGCCCGCGACGATCAGCCCCTCAACGTCGCGCGGCAGCAACGAACGATAGGGCGTATAGTAATCGCGCCCGCGCGCGACCGTATCGGCGAAATGCACCCGATCGACCACATCGTCTCGGGTTACGACATATTCGCCCTCCAGCAACCGTGTCTGGTGCACGCCAAGCTGCGGCGCGACATCGACCACGTAGCAGTGCTGAAAGCCCGGCATGTTGGCACGCATGTATTCGACCAGCGCATAGATGCGCCGGCGCCCCTCGAAGTCCGCGAGGGTCAGGTCCTCGGTCTTCAAGGCATCGTAGCCGGTCAACAGCGGGCAATTGCACCACACCACACCCGGCAACGGCGTCTTGAGCCACCAGTACTCGACCGCGCTGCCGACCAGCCGACGCGCCTGCCGGTCGACCGTGACGAAGGCCTTGGCGTTGGTGTCGGCGAATTTCTCGGCCGCCTCGGTATCGACATTGGCGAGCCGGAAGACCGTCGCGACGGTGTTGCCGCCACCGATGAACTTTGCGCCCGCAGCGGCCGCTACATCGAGGTCGCCGGTCGTATCGATCACTGCCTCGGCGAGGATCGCCTCGCGTCCCGCCTTGGTGTCGCAGATGATGCCGCGGATGCGGTCACCGTCCATGATCGGCTTCGAGAACCAGGAGTGCAGGCGCACATCCACCCCGTTCTCGATGATCATGTCGTTGGAGACACGCTTCCAGCCGTCCGGATCGAACGCGGCGGCGAACACGATGGGCGGCGGCCGGCCGGCAAACCGGGAATCGAGGAAGCCCCAGCGCGCCCATTTGCGGTACTTGTCCCAGCTCTGCCCGCATTCCTCGGGGGGTGGGTAGACGCAGGCACCCACCTGCGCCAGCCGCTCGATCATCTCCATGCACAGGCCGGTGACCGTGACCTCGTTGGCGTTGTGCATGTCGTCGAGCACCAGCGCCATCCCGCCTGCCGCAAGCCCGCCGAGATAGGGATACCGCTCGACCAGGGTGACCGAGCACCCCTCGCGCTTCGCCGCGATTGCGGCGGCGAAACCGGCCGGGCCGCCGCCGACGACCAGCACATCCGGCCGCGCAACGACGCGGGCGAAGCCTGCTGGCTCAGCGATGCGGTCGGGCGTCATCAAGTCCTTGCCTTAACGGCTGGCTGCCCGCCTCCATCGGGATGGAGCGAGCGCCAGAAGCTCAATCACTGCCGCATAAAGCATGAGCGCGTTGGCATTGTACATCACCGCGCAGAATGGTCCCGCCAAGCGTCGTCCACAGGCCATTTTCGTCTTCGTGATCGCCGTTGGTGGATGCGTCCGGCGGCCGGTACGGAACCCGGCTGGCGCCTGCGAGTTTCCGAAGCAGGAGAAAACCATGCAGCCCGCCGCCCAGCCCCAAGCCGATGTCGCTCCCGCCCGCACCGCGGCCTTTCCGGCCCCGCTTTGCGAGGCCTGCAACGTCCCGATGAAGCTGAACGGCGAATACCGGGCGAGCGATACCTCGGCGGCGTCGCGGCGCGAGTATCAGTGCGGGCTGTGCGGCGCCCCCAAGATGATTCGCCGGTTGCTTAGGCACGGCTGAGAATCCCCATTCTAACGATGAGTGCGTGGGAACCCGTATAGCGGTATTCCGTTGATCTGCGTTCAACCGGGCCGGAGGAATGCGATGGCGCGCAAATATTCGAAAGGGGCTGCCAAGAAAGTCAAACGCGCAATGGAGAAGCGCAAGAAGGGCACGCTGAGAAGCGGCGGCAGCGGCAAGAAAGTCACGAGCCGCAAGCAGGCGATTGCGATCGGTCTTTCCGAAGCCCGCAGGGAAGGAAAGAAAGTGCCCAAGAGAAAAACCAGCAAGAAGAAATCCTGAGCGGGCCGATTCGCTCACTGCCGAACGGCATCCGCAACCCAGTTTCCGGAACAAAAGACGGAGGCGTGCCTCCGTCTTTGTTGTTTGGGCGCAGAACGCGGATTACGCCCGGCGACGCGCTTTCTTGACGCCGCTACCCTTCTTTTTCGACTTGGCGGCGGGACGGGCGAGGGCCTTGGTCTTGGCACGCCGAGCGGTGCTCTTTGGTGGCGCCTTCGCGGGTTTCTTGTCGGCCTGCGGATTGATGCGGCGCTCGGAAATCGCGGTCAGCTTTTCGTCCGTCGCCTTTTCTTCCTTCAGGCTTGCCCTGAATAGCGGGACGCAATCGGTGCGGCCTAGCTCCGTCGCCCAGGCAATCAGAGCGCCGTAGCGCGTGATCTCGTAGTGCTCGACCGCCTGTGCGGCTGACACCAGCCCGACATTCATCACATCCTCGTCGTCGATCTCGCCGAAGAGATCCTTGCCCTCCTTGAGAATGCCGTCGATCGCCGGGCACTTCTCGCCTTTCGGCTCGGCATCGAGCAGGTCGAACACCTCGCGCAGCCGGTGAATCTGACCCTCGGTTTCAGAAAGATGCTGCTCGAACCCGCTCTTGAGCTGCGCGTTCGTCGCCTTCTCGATCATGTCCGGCAGCGCTTTGGCGATCTGGTTCTCGGCGTAATAGAGATCCTGAAGAGCATGCATGAAAAGATCATTCAGCGACTTGATGTCCTTGGTGAAGAACCCCACGGCAACCTCCCTTGAAAGAACGGAATGCGCGATTCAACGGGCCGACAGCCCGTGAGTTCCACGGCGCCGGCGCTGGGGATCAACGCTTGAAGGCGTAAAGGTCGGCGTCCGGATCGCTTTCGCCGGTCAGTGCCGAGCGGATGATTTCGGCGGCGATCCGGCTGTAGGTGATGCCGTTACCACCGTAGCCGAGCGCCGCCCAGCAGTTCCTGCGGCCGGGAATCGCGCCGATGATCGGAAGGCCCGTTTTGGTCTCGCCGAACGAGGCGCTCCACGAGAACTCCGCCGCCGTGTCGAGATTTGGGAATAACCTGGCGAGCTTCGTTTGAAGCCGCGCAATCTTCCGTTCGAGGAGCGAAACGTCTCCAACCGCGCCCGCTGCGCTTTCGTCCTCGCCACCGCACAGCACGCGGCCGTCCGGCGTCGTGCGCATGTAGAGATACGGCGTCGATGCCTCCCAGATCAGGCATTGCTCCGGCCAGAGCTTGCGTGGCTGAGGCGCCGTCGCGAACGCCCAGGTGGTAGAAATGCTATGGCCCTGTGTCGGGACCATCTTGGGAAACTCGTAGCCGCAGGCGAGCACCACGTGCGTGGCGCGGATGCGCGCGCCATCGCGGCTGGTCGCCACGGTGGACATTCCTTCGCGTTTCAGCGCGACGATCTCGGCCGGTGCATGCAGGCGCATGCCGAGCGTCTTGGCACGATTGAACAATTGCATTGCGGCCGCGCGCGGATTGATCGCCAGGTTGTCGAACCCCAGCAATGCGGCACTGCGCGCAACCCCGAAGCGCCTGCGCAGCGCGCCGCGATCGAGGAACTCCGTTTCCAATCCGGCGGCCTGGCGCAGTTGCGCCTCGCGCTGCAAGTCGCGCGCCCCGAGATGATTGCCGGCAAGATAGAGCGAGTCGCGTTGTTGCGTGTCGATCCCACGCTCGCGGAAGAAAGCATGCAGCGCCGCGACCGCAAGGCGCGAGCGCCGCCACGCACGCACGGCGTCTCGCTTGCCTATCTTTTCGGTCAGTTCGATGAGCGGTTTGTCGATCTCGTACTGCACCAGCGCGGTGCTGGCGGTCGTGGAGCCGTCGGTCGGCTTGCGGCGGTCAACCACGATGATATCGAGCCCGACTTCGGCGAGCGCCTCGGCGATCATGGCGCCGGTGATCCCCGCGCCTACGATCAGCACATCGGCGCGCGCATCGCGTTTCAGCGCGCGACATGGCACGCGCGGCGCGCGCAGGTGTTGCCACAGCGAGCCTTCGGTCCGCAGCTTGCGTTTTCGGGTGATCATCTCGGGGGAACAGGGTGCATGAACCCATGATGACGTGCCAGCAGGTCCGAGGTTCCCGAGAGGGCCCGGTCCCGCCTAGGCGGCGCCACCCCGAGTGCACGACGTGAAGCATGGGAGCCGGCCGTTCATCCATCAATGAGTAAGGGGAAACCCTTGTTTGGGAACGAATATCGGAAGCCGCTGTTGGACCTGAAAGGTTGAGCGGGATGAAAGTAATTCTGATTGTCGAGGACGAGTTTTTTCAGCGTGAATATCTTCACGGTGTCCTCGTGGACGCCGGTTACGATGTCATAGAAGCGGAAAATGCGCGCGAAGCCATTGGCGTACTCGAGAGCCGCGAAGATATAAACCTCATCATCACCGACGTGAACATGCCCGGCTCCATCGACGGGATGCAATTGGCCGCGACTGTAAGAAAAAGGTGGCCGCCGATCCCGATCATCATCACGACCGGCCGGGCGCGACCTCAAGCCGACGAAATGCCGTCCTGTAGTCGATTCATTTCAAAGCCGTACGCGCCGACGCAGGTTCTTAGCGTCATCGAGCAACTCGGCGTGTAGGCAAGCAGGCGCGTAAACTATCGCCACATCAGCCCCGGCGCATGAGCGTTCGCTCCTTGTCCTGCCTAATCGCCTCCAACTGCCTTGATGTACCGGCGAATTGAGGCATGAACCGCTTGACGTGCATTGGTTGCGATCACGCGATTCCAGAACGCCCCGTAGACTCGATCAAACGAGAGCGGTTCGATGATGCCGCTGATTTTTCGTACGGTGCTGGCACTCACCGGAATCATATTCGGGTAGCTGTACATAAAGCTCACGAACTGACGATCCTGTGTGACCTGAAGGACGTCCCCGGACATCAGCGCGCCTTTTCCCTCTGCGCCTTCGGTCCAATGCAGGACCATGCCGCCGGAGAAGTGCCCGGGCACGCGGTACAACGTGGAGTGCGGCGAGAGGGCAAACGTCTCGCCGGTCCAGTATTCGATGCGGCGATCCTCCCGCTGCACCCATTTGCGATTGTTTTCGTGCAGAACGATCGGGACGTCGCCGAAGGCCTCGGACCACGAAACCATCGTGGTGTAGTAGTGGCAGTGCGAGATCGCGATCGCCTTTAAGCCACCCTGTCCCTTGATACGTTTGATGATCGCGTCATCGAGCGGGCTGATGCAGTCCCACAGAATGTTTCCACCACGGTCCGGGACAAGCAGCGCGCGCTGACCGATGGCGAAGCTGGGCGTCGAGCCAATTCCCAGCAAGCCGTGGTCCAGCTCAAGGTGGCTGGCATGACTTGCTTTCAGCTCTTGCAAGGTGGTCCATGCCTGGCCGGCCCAGCGGACATACTGGCGGATGTCCTGGCAGATTGGACAAGCCGGCGGAGGCGATGCCCGCTCGCCGAACTCGATGCCGCATTGAACGCAGATGTAACAAGGCATGGGGTCGATATCCGCTCAGCGATAGGCGAGCCTAGCGCCGCACTGACACTGGGACCAACCGCGGCGTCCGGCCGCATCTGTTGCGATGATTCCGAGTGTTCCCTGCTTGATCAATCCTGCCAATCAGGCGGTACCGGTCGTGCTGGAAAGTCGGAAGTCGGATTCAAGATGATCGCCGCCGTGGCCGTTATGTAGACTCGCTATCGGATCGGCGGCGGCACGACGCTTTTTGCAATGCTGCCGTCGAGCGCCTCGTAGTCCGCGTAACGGATCACGTCGTACATCTCGGCCCGCGTCGAGAGCCGCGGCAGGTACGATTCGACCGAGCCCTCGCGCGCCAGGACATCGTAAAGCTCGTGCAATGTCTTTGAGGCCGCACGCATCGACGTTGCCGGCCAGATCACGATCTTGAAGCCGAAATCCTGGAACTGTTGCGCCGTAAAGAAAGGCGTACGGCCGAACTCCGTCATGTTCGCAAGCAGCGGCGCGTCGATTGCGTCGGCAAACCGCTTGTACATGTCAGCGGTGGTCAGCGCTTCCGGGAAGATCGAGTCCGCCCCAGCGCTGAGATAGAGCTTCGCGCGCTTGATGCCAGCCTCAAGTCCCTCCTGCGCGACAGCATCGGTCCGCGCGACGATGCACAGATGGCGGCGCGTCTTGCGAGCGGCCGCGATCTTCGCCGCCATATCCTCCGGGCTCGCGAGCTTCTTGTCGTTAAGATGGCCGCATTTCTTCGGCAGGATCTGGTCTTCGATCTGCACCGCCGCCGCGCCCGCATCCTCAAGTTCGCGCACGAGACGCACCACGTTGAGGACTTCGCCATAGCCCGTGTCGCCGTCCACGAGGATCGGCAGACCGGTGGCCCGATAGATGCTGCGCACGAAGAAACACACCTCCTCGCTCGTCATGATGCCGAGATCCGGGAGCCCCAGCATCGACGACAGCGCGGCGCCGGATAGATAGAGCGCCTTGAACCCAGCGCGCTTCGCAACGATTCCCGCGTAGGCGTGGTGCGCGCCGGGCATGCGCAGGATCTCGGGACGTTTCCACAACGCCGCCATCTGCTCACCGGGAGGCGTCAGGTCTTTGTCTTCGACAAGCCACGTCATCGGACAGTTCCTTTCCGTTGCGGCATCGCGCCGCCTCGCGTTGGCGCAGCCGAACTAGAGTCCGCCGTGGCAGATCTACTCAAGCGCGGGTGCGGTATCGATCAAGGACGGCAAAGCCATCACAGAATAAGGATCGCGAACTGAAACAAGGTGTGTCGGCCGAATCCATTGACATCCGTGAGCTGTCGGCCGTCAACTACCGGCGGACGCGTGTTCCTGGGTTGCCATGATGAATCTGCCGCGGTCGTCAGCGATGCTTGATGAGATGGAGTCGGGCGAGCTGAGGTTTGAAGCGCGGATCGAACAACCGGCGGCCGAAAACGCCCATTCGGAAGTCAATTGAAAACCCCGGTCACTCCGCCTTCCGAATTGCTTGAGCGGGCGTACACGCTCAATGCAAGCCTGAACGCAATCGTGCAATTTCGTAAACCGGTCTCACCGACAGGCGGCACTCTGAGTGGGCTGCCCTACGCTGCGAAGGACATATTCGCCGCGCCGAGGGGGGTTGGAGTGGCTCTCCGAGACCAATGATGACGACGCGCCTTCGATTGAAGGCGGTTCATGGATGGAAGGTCCGGACGCGACGGCGGACTACTATTATTTTGGCTGAACCGATGATCGCGCGTGTGTCCCCGACTGCGGCGCCGAGCTATGTTGTTCGGCGTTTTTGCCCTCTAGCTTGTCGCCATTGGCCCCGGCGCGATGACGCGCCCCAATTCGAACGTCCGATCTTCATAGCTTTTTGGAATGCGCCGCAACGGAATTCCCGCACTACTGCTGGCCCTGATCATGCAGACCACTGCGCATGCGCAGGGCTCGAATTCAAGAGTCCGAGGACGTTTCTGTATGGCACACCCTGCTTGCAACAAGCCGTGCGCGCAGCGGGCAAGCTGGCAACCTGATTTTCGGTTCTCGTATCAGGCTTGCGTCGCAAAATGTAGAAGCGAAAATCCCTGCATCCAGCATGATCCGGAACATCGAGGTTTGAACTGCAAATCGTTCCCCGAATGGAGCCTGCGCCGAAAGCGTTAACATCGACAGTGCTGCTAAGTACTGGCGCGCCCGGAGAGATTCGAACTCCCGACCCCCAAATTCGTAGTCTGGTGCTCTATCCAGCTGAGCTACGGGCGCTTTTGCTCATCGTCCGGCAGGAATAGGCCGGGCGGAACGGCCGCATCCCTATCGGGTCGCCCCCCGGATGGCAAGCGCGGATCACCGCCGTCGGTGTCGCTTCAGGCCCGCTGCCGCTCGCCGCGCCGCGCGCCGATGTCGACCGCGCGGTCGGGGATGATCACCCTGAAGGTCGCACCGATCGTGCCGTCCACGAGGCGGATCTCGCCGCCGTGGGCGCGCACCAGCTCGGCCGCAATGGCAAGGCCGAGCCCCGAGCCGCCGCGCCGCGTCGAGCCCTGAAACGCCTCGAACAAATGCGCACGCGCCTGATCGGTGACGCCGGGGCCTGTGTCGGACACTTCGATGATTGCGACCGCACCCTCGCGCTGGCCGGTGATGCGCAACTGGTCGCGGCCGGGCTCGTTCGGCGCCCGTCCTTCCAGCGCCTGCAACGCATTGCGCGACAGGTTGAGGATCACGCGGAACAACTGGTCCGGATCGGCATCGACATGCACGCCGCGCTCGACCGCCGCGACCCAGCGAACCTGCGAGTCCGGCGCAAGGCCGAGTGTCTCGCGCACATCTTCCACCAGGCCTTCGAGCAGCACCGGCCGGCGGTCGGGCGGAGGCTCCTTGACCTGGCCGTAGGAGAGCGTGGACTGGCAGAACGCGATGGCGCGTTCGAGCGAGCGCATCAGCTTTGGTGCGAAGCGCTGCACGTTCGGATCGGGCACGCTCGCAAGCCGGTCGGAGAACAGTTGCGCAGAGGCGAGCAGGTTGCGCAGATCGTGATTGATCTTCGAGACCGCGAGCCCGAGCGCGGCAAGATGGTTCTTCTGTTGCAGCATCGATGCGAGGTCGCGCTGCATCGCGCCGAGTTCATGCTCGGCGATGCCGATCTCATCGGCGCGCCCGGAAAGAGTCACGACGCGCGAGGGGTTCTCCGGGTCTTCACGGAAGCTCACCATGTTTGTGGTCAGCCGGTTCAGCGGCTGCACGAACAGATAGTGCAGCGAGAGGTAAACCAGCGACGCAGTGATGATCGAGATGACGAGCGACAGCAGAAGGATGTTTCCCGAGAAGCGGAACATCGCGGCGCGCAACGGGCCTTCCGCGATCACGATCTCGATGAAGTCGGTGCCCGGAGGTCCCGTGCCGACCACGCGCATGATGTCGCCGTCGGAGCACAGAAACAGGGTTTCGAGCGCGCGCCACACGGCACGGACCATCGCGGTCTCGCGCAGGTCGATGTCGTGATGGATCGTGTGCGGCATGTCGTTGACGGCCAGCAGCTTGCGCTGGTTGCCCATCTTGATCGCGACGGCCTTGGCGCCGAGGCTGTCCAGAATCTGCTGGATCATCGCGTCCGGCAAATTGACCTTGTCGCCTTTCGGCGCACTCTCCTCCGACGCGTTGAGCACGATCGCGGCCGTGCGCGCCACGGCGACGCGGTCGGCCAGCCAGTTCAGGCGAAAGTTTGCGATCGACGGAACATAGATCAGCACTTCGGCGATCATCACGAACGATATTGTGAGAAGCAGAAGCTTGGCGGAAAGCCCGAAGCGCGGCGTACGCCCGGTCCCGTTATTGTTCGATGGCGCTGTCATGGTCGCGGGCCGATATAGCTCAACCGAACCGGCGCAGGAAGGTGATCAGCTTCCGCAGCCTGGGATTGTTCAAACTGGGTGAAAAATAGCTGATCGCCGCGCGTTTCCCGATTTCGGACAGGGTCGGATAGGGCATCACAAGTCCGGTCATGGCGCGGATGTTGAGACCGCGGCTGAGCGCGAGGGTCCACGTCGTGATCATTTCGCCCGCATGCGCTCCCACAATGGTTGCGCCGAGAATGCGGCCGTTCTTGGCCGTGATGACCTTGATATGCCCCTGCGTCTCACGCTCGGCCTGGGCGCGATCGTTCTCGTGATAAGGCCAGCGCAGGATGCGAATCTCTTTGTGACGCTCTTTCGCCTTCGCCTCTGTCTGGCCGACATGCGCCAGTTCGGGGTCCGTGAACGTGACCCACGGGATGAGATCATCGCTTGCCCTCACGGGTAGCCGAAACAATGCGTTCCGGATGACGATACCGGCGTGATAGTTCGCCACGTGCGTGAACTGCAGGCCGCCGGCGACATCACCGATCGCATAGGCGCGCCGGTTCGAGGTTCTCAGACCCTTGTCGACCACGATGCCGGCAGGCTGATATTTGATGCCGGCCTTTTCGAGATCGAGTCCCGCCACATTGGCGCGACGGCCGGCGGCGACCAGTAGCTCGCTGCCGCTGATGACCTCCACGCCCTGCGGGGTTTCGGCGATCAGCTGGATGCGGCCATCGACGCGGCTGATGCGCGTGATCTTTGTGCCCGCGTGAACCGTGACGCCCTCACGCGCCAATTGCTCAAGCACGATCGCGGCGCATTCGGGGTCGTCCTTGGCGAGCGGCGTTTGGGCTTCCAGCACCGTCACCTTCGCGCCGAGCCGGCGATGCGCCTGCGCCAGCTCAAGCCCGATCGGGCCCGCGCCGATGATGATGAGGTGTTCGGGACAACTCTTGATGTCGAAGATCGTCTCGTTGGTGAAATAGGGCACCTCGTCCAGGCCCGGAATCGGCGGAAGTGCCGGCGATGAGCCGGTCGCGATCACGAAGCGCCGCGCACGCACCTCGAACGTGTCGCCGACCGCTATCGTCTTTGCATCCTTGAAGCGGGCCGCACCCTGGATCACCTGCACGCCGAGCGCGGTGAAGCGCTCCTTCGAATCGTTCGGCGCGATCGCCGCGATGACGCTGCGCACGTGCGCCTGCACCCTGGCAAAATCGAGGCTCACACGCTGGACATTGATGCCGAACGGTAGCGCGCGCGGCGCCGCAGCCGCGTGCTTGGCGGCGGCGAGCAGCGCCTTCGAGGGAACGCAGCCGTAGTTGAGGCAATCGCCGCCCATCTTGCCTTTTTCGATCAGCACGGTCGGGACGCCGAACGCCGCGGCAGCGGCCGCAACCGACAATCCCCCGGAGCCAGCGCCGATCACGCAGATGTCTGGAGTGAGAACCTCAGCCACGCCGCCACGCCCTCTCCGGCCGGCCCATCAGGTGAGCGGCGCAGGCCGCGACGCCCCTTGGCGCGCGCGCATCCGTTTGACGAAAACCGGAACAAGCGCGATCGCACCAAGCGCCGCAAGTGCGGCGAGCAGCTGCGGCGTGAGGATCATGCCGGCATCGAAGTGCAAGGTACATTCGGTTCGGCCCGAGGCGAGACAGTTTCGATAGGCAGCCTCCTGCACGGCGAGCACGCTGTCGAGACCCGACCCGAAGAATGCGAACGCGAACGCCGCCGGCAGCACGCCGATCGCGGTCGCCGCAACGAAGGTCGGGAGTTTCACCCCCACCAGCGCGGGCGCGAGGTTCACCAGAAAGAACGGGAAGGCCGGCACCAGTCGCAAAAACAGAAGATAGCTGAACGCATCGGCGCGGAAACCTTCGGCGATCTTGCAGGCGAGCGGGCCGGCACGGCGCAGCAGCGTTTCGCCGCAGGCGCTTTTGGCGACCAGAAACACGACAGTCGCCCCGATCGTGCCGGCAACGACATTCGCGAGCCCGCCCACCAGCGTGCCGAACAGGACGCCGCCGGAAATAGAGAGAAACAGCGCACCCGGGATCGAAAGCGCCACCACCACGATATAGACGACCATGAACGCGCCAACCGCCACGATCGCGTGCGCGGTGAGGAAAGCGTCGATCGCCATCCGGTGGCGGACGAGCGTTTCCAGCGAAAGATGCCGGTAGGCGCCGCTGGCGAACACCGCTCCCATCGCCAGCACGATCACGGCGAGCGGTGCAAAGCGACGCAGACGGCTGCGGCCCGGGCTGCCGGGGCCGATCTCGGCCGGTGCTCGTTGCGGGATAGCCATCGGACTTTCTGGCGTTCTGGCGTGTTTTGGGCGTCGCGCCGAATAGCTATACACCAGCGCCTAGAGAAAGAAGCGTTTTCACCGTCATTTGACGCCATCGCGGCACCGCATCGCGGCAGCGTGAAACAAGTGCGGCCCCCTGATTTTGCACTGGATTCACCATGCCGGGTCGCGGACGCTCGCATTGACTTGGGCCGCCAGCCTCACCTATAAGCCGCGCCAAGCTTGAGCGCCGGCCTTGTGCCGGTTTCAGCGCATATTCAACGATCCGGCGCCGCTCATCCGTAACCTTGAGCGCTTTGAGCCGCGACGAGCGGAGTTTCACCCGTGAAACGGACCTATCAACCGAGCAAACTGGTGCGCAAGCGCCGTCACGGTTTCCGCGCCCGCCTCGCCACTAAAGGTGGCCGCAAGGTGCTGAGCGCCCGGCGCGCGCGTGGACGCAAGCGGCTCAGCGCCTGACGCGCGGGCCGCGCAGCGGCATACCCAATGGAGTGTCTGAAGCAACGGGCGGATTTCCTCGCCGCCGCCAAGGGCGCGAAGGTTCCGGCCGGGGCGTTCGTGCTGCAGGCACGAGAACGGGGCGATGGTGCCCCTGCTCGGTTCGGCTTCACGGTCTCGCGCAAGGTCGGCAATGCGGTTGTGCGCAACAGGGTGCGGCGGCGACTGCGCGACCTCGTGCGCCGACATGCCGCGCTTCTGCCGCAGGCCGGACATGACTACGTGCTGATCGGCCGCAAGGCAGCGCTCGCCATGCCGTTTGGCCGGATGGTCGCGGAATTTTCGGGCGCGATGACGCGCCTGCACAAGCCACGCAAACGGGGCGCGGCCGAAAGCACCCCATGATGGACAACAAGAATACGATCATCGCCATCGCGCTCTCGGCGCTCGTGCTGCTTGGCTGGCAATACTTCATCGCGGGGCCGCAGATGGAGCGGCAGCGCCAGGAAGCGCTGCTGAAGCAGCAGCAGACCCAGCAGCAGACCCCCTCGCCCTCCACCACCCCTGCGCCCGGCGCGACCCCGGCCGCCCCCGGCCAGACGACAACACCGCAAGCGCCCGGCCAGGCCGCGCCGCCCGCGCAGGTGCAGACCCGCGCGACGGTGCTCGCCGCAAGCCCGCGCATCGCGATCGACACGCCGCGCCTGAAAGGCTCGATCGCGCTGAAAGGCGCGCGCATCGACGACCTCGCGCTGGTTCAATACCGCGAGACCGTCGACCCCGGCTCACCCGCGATCGAGCTGCTCTCGCCCTCCGGCACCGATCATCCCTTCTATGCGGAGTTCGGCTGGGTCCCCGGCGCCGGCGTCACCGCAAAACTCCCCAACGCCGACACGGTGTGGCGTCAGGACGGCGCGGGCACACTCACGGTCGACACGCCGATCACGCTCACCTGGGACAATGGCGAGGGACTGACGTTCCGCCGCAGTATCGCGGTCGACGACAAATACCTGTTCACGGCGAAGGACGAGGTCGCCAACACCGGCGCCGCGCCGGTCACGCTGTTTCCCTACGCGCTGATCTCCCGCCACGGCACGCCGGAGACCTCCGGCTACTACATCCTGCATGAAGGCCTGATCGGCGTGCTCGGCGACCAGGGCCTGCAGGAGGAGACCTACAAGAAGATCGAGGACAAGAAGACCGAGGCCTGGAAGGTCACCAACGCGTGGCTCGGCTTCACCGACAAATACTGGGCGGCGACACTGCTGCCCGACACCGCCGCGACCGTGCAGGCGAAATTCTCCGCCGGCACCGCCGGCACCACGAAGACCTACCAGACCGACTATCTGCTCGACCCGCAGACCATCGCGCCGGGCGCATCCGGCTCAGCCAACATGCGGCTGTTCGCCGGCGCCAAGGAAGTGCAGACCATCGACGCCTACGACAAGGCGCTCAGCCTCAACCGCTTCGAACTGCTGATCGACTGGGGCTGGTACTATTTCATCACCAAGCCGATGTTCAAGGCGATCGACTATTTCTATCACCTGGTCGGCAATTTCGGCGTCGCGATCCTGATCGTCACCGTGCTGGTGAAGATATTGTTCTTCCCGCTCGCCAACAAATCCTACGCCTCGAT
Source organism: uncultured Alphaproteobacteria bacterium (assembly GCA_963757565.1). Lineage (GTDB taxonomy): Bacteria > Pseudomonadota > Alphaproteobacteria > Rhizobiales > Xanthobacteraceae > PALSA-894. Next base: position 455,382 of record CAVWSB010000011.1, on the reverse strand, counting down.
GGCCAAGATGAAAGCGGTGCAGCCCGAAATGGCGGCGATCCGCGAGCGCTATGCCGACGACAAGATGAAGCAGCAGACCGCGCTGATGGAGCTCTACAAGAAGGAGAAGATCAATCCGCTCGCCGGCTGCTTGCCGATCGTGATCCAGATCCCGGTGTTCTTCTCGCTCTACAAGGTGATCTTCATCACCATCGAGATGCGCCACGCGCCGTTCTTCGGCTGGATCAAGGACCTCTCGGCGCCCGACCCGACCAACATCTTCAACCTTTTCGGACTGATTCCGGTCGATCCGACGGCGCTGCCGATGTTCGGCCATTTCCTGCATCTTGGTTTCTGGCCGATCGTGATGGGCATCACGATGTTCTTCCAGATGAAGCTCAACCCTGCGCCGCCCGATCCGACGCAGAAGATGATCTTCGACTGGATGCCGCTGATCTTCACCTTCATGCTGGCGGGCTTCTCGTCCGGCCTCGTCATCTACTGGGCCTGGAACAACACGCTCTCGGTCTGCCAGCAGGCCTTCATCATGAACAAGCACGGCGCCAAGATCGAGCTGTGGGATAATCTCAAGGGGCTGTTCGGGAAGAAGAAGCCTGACAAGGCGTGAGGGCCTGCCGTATAACGGCCCGCATGAAGCAGCCTCTGAGCAATCTGCTGATGGCCGTCCTTGCGGCAGCGCTGCTGCTGCCCGCAAGCGCAATCGCCAAACAAGCCGACGATAAGCGCGAGCCCCGTATCGTGGTGCGCGGCGCGACGCCGAAATATCGCGGCGGACCGAACGGCTTCCTCCCCGGCTATCGCCAGCCACCGCCGCTCACCGAGTGGCGCGATCGTGCGCCGCGTTATGGCGGCGGCGATTTTTCCGTCGACCGCCGCTACATTTCCGGCTGGGCCTGGCGCTACGGTTGGGGCGGCCCCGGCTTTTATCGCGGCCGCTACAATGGCGGCGGCATCGGCCCGTGCTGGACCAACACGCCGATCGGCCCGATGTGGAATTGCGGGATGTGAGTGACGTCCTTGGCGGCGAGGCTGCCCGCCTGCCGCGGACCCGCGCGAGCAAAAGTCAGATCCCTTCGACGACGCCGCGGCCTCCTGACGGGATGGGCGTTGCTCCGCTCACCTGCGCGCCGCAAGAGTAACCGGTTGATGATTCATAATCCGGGACGCACTGCATCACTCACTGCGCGAGCAGTTCGGGCCGGTATTCGAAATGCATCGTGTCGAAGTGATACCATTTGCCGCCCCAGATGAAGCCGTGCCGTTCGAAGATATCGACGATCTCCTGCGGCATTCTGTTTTTGTAGGCGACCGTTTTGCCGGTGCCGGCCCACATCCAGTAATCGGAGTATTTCAGGTTGAGATCGATCGCCGCGGCATAGCCGTGCATGCTCATCTTTCCGGTATCGGCGACCGGGCGGCAGGACAGCACGCCCGCGATGGGATACGCGGCCGCCCTGATCTCGGGGCGAAGCGCCTCGATCTCGTCCGAGATCTGCTTCAGGCGATCCGCGATTCCATTCACGCGCGTCACCGCAACGGCCTTTCCCCAAGATCGCGGCAGCCAGATGATCTTGACGAGATTGCGCGTCACGTCCCCCGACTTGCAGTCGCCGTACATTTTCCTGAAGAACGCCTCGTTGCGAAATCTGCCCGGGTCGTCATTCAGCGCAGGCGTCGGCGCCTTCCCTCGCGGATAAGTCAGCCGGAGTTGATCCGCGATGGAGGCATTGCGCAGCAGATCCTCGAAGGATTTCTGGGCGGCGCCATCGCCGGCCGGCATCGCGGTCCCATCGCGCCAGAAAATATGTTTCTCATCGTGGCCGGTCAGGGCATCCGGATAGGCGCGAACCAGCCGGTCGAGGCGATCCATCTGGGTCTCTGCCCGCGCTATCGACGGCATCGAGACCACGGCTATCGCGATGGCGCGCAGCGCGAGCGATGATGCCGTCATCGCTTCTCGATCCGGTCCATGAGCGCGATGTTCGCCTGCTCGACGGCGTTGAGCTTCGGATTCCATGTGTTCGGCGCGTACCACGCGAAGCTCCCGAAACGGGCCTTCAGGTCCGCCGCTTCGAAGTAGCGTCCCCTGCGGGCAAAGATCTCGTTGCGGGCGATGCGCAGTTGTTCTTTCGAGAGCCCGGTGACCTCATTGAGGCTGAGCAAGCGGGTATCGGAGTCGGGAAAAATAAACCCGCTCTGGGCGCCGGCGCCGGAATCGGCGCGCGCGATCAGGTCGATATTGGCGGTCTCGATGCTGTTGAGCTTGGGATCCCACGTCGTCGGCGCATACCATGCGAACCTGCTGAACCGTGCCGTCAAATCGGGGGCGTTGAAGAACCGCCCCCGGCGGGCGAAAATCTCGTTACGGGCGATCCGCAGTTCGTCCTTCGAAAGGCGACTCAGCTCCGCAGCCGTGAGCAGCCGCCGGTCGGAATCCGCAAATATGAAATCGGCTTGTGTCCTTGCCGATGGCATCGCAGGGGAAGCAGGACCCGGCACGGAGGGACCGACACTTGGTGCAGCGGCGCCTGGCGCGAAGGCGAATTGCCGATTGCGGGACCCGCTGTCGCCACCTCCTGCGAGTTGCTGGAAAAATAAAACGACCCGTCGATCGGCGAGGTCGACACCCACGGTTGCTGCGAGCTGCCGGTGGCCCGCTTCACCAGCAATCCCACCTGATTGAACGTCTGCAGCACATCGAGCCCGGGCTTTTGCATCGTCTCGACGAGAGCCCTGGTGTACGGGCTGTGGCCGTCATCCCCATCGAGCGCCACGTTCCCCGGCTGGGTCGCATAGGACAGCAGCGTTCCCTCAGGCGCACGGATTTGCGCCAGCCCGCCGTCGGCAGCGCGCAGCCCGCGCCCTCCGAAGGGATTGTTGCGGCACGCATCGAGGATCACGATGTTGAGCTTGGTGCCGGCTCCCTCCATCTGGCCGCAGGACAAGCGACACATCGACCATCTGGAAATCGACGTCGGTCTCGCGCGTGGGATTAGCCGTGACCGGCACGAGATAATTCGTGCCCCGAACCTGGAGGCCGTGCCCCGCATAATAAAAGAGCGCGACGTCCGCGCCGATCAGCTGGTTTCCGAAACGCTGTACGACGCCATCGAAGCCAGCCTTGTCCAGTTCGACCTGAGCCGCGCCACCGACCAAGGTGAAGCCCAATCGGCGCAAGGTTTCCGCGACCAGCAGCGCATCGTTTCGCGGGTTCTCCAGCCGGGGGACGCTCTGATAGGCCGAGTTGCCGATGACCAGGGCAACGCGCTTTTCGGCCCATGCCGGCGAGACGAAAACCGACAGAAGCAAGATCGCGGGGAGAGATTTCCAGCGCATGGGTCAGCGTCCGTGCAGGGGCGCCAGACTATCAAACGAAACTTGAGAAATCGACGGTGCGGCTTCCATCGATGGATCGCGCCGCGCACGCGCCAACCCGCGTTTCGCTCATGCGAAACATCATGCCGCCGACCGGCGGATAGCCGCCCCCGCTACGGCTCCTTGGAATCCATCAGCACGAACAGGATTCGGCAGGGCTCGGTCCCGCGATTGATCCATGCGTGGTTCGTTGCCTGCTGCACGATCACGTCGCCCTGCCGCAGGTGCACGTCGCCATCGTCGAGCATCATGTCGATCTCGCCCGCCAGGATGACGGCGTAGTCGAGGCTACGCGTGCGATGCATCAGCGGATGCGTGACCGGGATGCCCTTCGCCGGCGGATTGGCGATGCCGCTGCTGCAGCATTTGCGGCGGCATCCGGGCTTCGGTCGCGGCATCCAGCGGCAGAAACTCCACGACGCGAAATTTTGTGCCGTTGTCGGGCGGCGCCGTCCCGATCTGTCGCCCAGCCGGGTCGTGCCTCGTCAGACTGGGCGGATAGGTGTCGGTTATCCAGAAATTGGTCGCGACGATGCCGGGCGCAACCATCTCCAGCGGCATGCGCGTGTCGAACAGAACCACCGCGTGGTTGCGATCGTCGAGCCCCGTCACCACGCGTCGCATTTCTCGGGCTACCATCGCGTTGCGACCTCCCTGTTCCCGCAACGAACCGGCGGTGTCGCGGCCCGTCTCGAGGCTTTCTGCAGGAACGGTAGTGGCAGGGGTCTGAGCGGTCCAGCGCCGTAACCCGCATCGAGGGAAGCGGAATGCGGCGGGAGCCTCGCTAGTGCTGGGTGATAATCGAAAATCCGGACATCCTTTTTCGGACGCGTTCAGGCTGCGCTTGCGCTTCCTGCGCTCCCATTTCCCGGCGCAAGAACGTACCGATCCGCGCGATGGCCTTGCGCGCCTCCGGCAACGCACGCGCGTAGACCTGCCAGACATGCGGCATCCGAGCCCAGATATCGATCTTCACGCTGCAGCCAGCGGAGCGCAGCTTGTCTGCAATCCGCACCGAATCGTCGCGCAGGATTTCGTCGCTTCCGACTTGGATCAGCGCCGGCGGGAGTCCCGAATGGTCACCGTACAGCGGCGATGCGTAAGGATCGAAGGGATCGGCACCCGCCAGATACATGCGGGCACAGTTGGCTGCCCTTTCGGGTTTAAGCATTGGGTCCTTGTAGGCGTTCTTGCGAAACGACTTGCCGGTCATCGCGAGGTCGGTCCACGGCGAAAGCGCAACGAGCGCAGCCGGCATTGGCAGCCCTTGCGCCCGGAGCCGAAGGAGAGCGGCAAACGCGAGCCCTCCGCCTGCCGAATCTCCCATTATTGCGATGCGGGCCGGTTGCGCACCTTGTGCGAGAAGCCAGTGATAGGCGTTCACCGTGTCGTCGAGCGGCGCCGGAAATGGATGTTCGGGAGCAAGGCGATAGTTGATGCAGAGGACGGACGCTCTGCTGGCTTGGGCAATGCGCCAGATAAAGTCACGGTAGTGCGAAGGGGAACCGGACACATAGCCCCCGCCGTGGAGATAAAGAATATGAAAATCACTCCTTGAGCGCGAAACCGAGATGCGGACTCCGGGCACGCCCCAGGCGTCGAGCCTGATCGTCGACGTGCCGTTCCGGAGCTTCCGGGATGAAGCGCCTTGATAAATCAAACTCCCGGCGCATCACTCCAACGCCGGGCTCGGCACGCGACTCCTGCTTGACGGCGTGGCGCAACATCATGCGCAGGAGTTCGGCAGGCAAGCTCAAGGAGAAATATCCTCCGGCGAGACGCGCAGTGCAAAAGGCTGGTGCCGCGGATCGCAATGGCCGTGGAGATTTTCTGTCTTTGGTCGCCTGGTCGCGAAATCGCGACGAGGGGATGGCGTCGGGGGGCCGACGAACCGGCCGCCCCCCCGATGGGTCTTACTTCTGCTGCTGGCTCTTGCTGTGGGCCGTCTCAGAAGCCTCGCGGGCGGTCTTGGAGTGCTTCTGGGCTTCTCCGGCGAACTGCTGGCCCTTTGCATTGTCATTCTTGCCGTGATGCTCGGCCGCTTGGCGATGAGACTTCGCAGCGGTCTCGTGATGCTCGGCAGCCTTATTGTGCTCTTGCTGTGCCATTGAGTAATTCCTTGTGTTGGCCGGCGGGCGACACCGGCATCCACACAAGCTGCGCCAAAGGTGGCCGCACAGTGTTGGTCAAGCTGGAAAGAAATCTGAATTCATCGGAACCAAATGCGGCCAGCCTGACAGCGCAAGAGTGCTTGCAGGTTAACCAGTCCACGTGCAGCGATGCCGCGCTCTTCATTTCTGCGCCAGCATTGTTCCGCGCCGTTAACCTGACCTCGTAAGACTAACGGACGGCTCCGTTGGACGCCGCGTTTTCCGCCGTGCACTTGTTTCGGACATGAGCGCATCGCGCTCGAAGTGTGCGGCGTCGACACAATGTCAGAGCGATCGGAAGGCTATCGAGAGCGTGCCGCGTATGTCCGGCGCCGGTTTGCGAAATGCGACCGCCTGGCTGAATTCTCCGCCAATGTCGCATTCTCGTTCGAAAAGCTCGCGGAGACGATCGAGTTCTGGGAACGCGAAGAACAGGCGCTCGCAAGACTGACCGGTTATCGGGTTCTGCGAGAGTTGTGACATCGGCGAACGCGGCTTGAGGCTGCACTATCCCGCGCCGGCCCGCGGAGTGCTAAGGCCTTTGTCATGAGCCCATCGCCCTTCACGTCCGCCGAGATCGAAGCCGGCCGCAAACTGTTCGCGACCGAGTGGGATTTCGCCACCGCCGCCAGCTCGACCGAGAGCCTGCCGCCGATGAAAGGGCTCGAGATCGCGTTCGCGGGCCGCTCCAATGTCGGCAAGTCGAGCCTCATCAACGGGCTCACGGGACGCAAGGCGCTGGCGCGCACCTCCAACACCCCCGGGCGCACGCAGGAGCTGATCTATTTCATGACGACGAACTCGCCGCTGCGTCTCGTCGACATGCCGGGCTACGGGTATGCACAGGCCTCCAAGGCCAAGATCGGCGCGTGGACCGCGCTGATCCATGCCTATCTTTCGGGCCGCGCCAACCTGGCGCGCGTCTATGTGCTGGTCGATGGGCGCCACGGGTTGAAGGATGCCGACGCGACCGTGTTCAAGACGCTCGACGAAGCGGCGGTGAGCTACCAGATCGTCCTTACCAAGGCGGATCAGGTGAAGAGCAGCGATCTGGAGAGGCGCGTGACCGAAACCACGGAGGCGCTGGCCAAGCGCCCCGCCGCGTTCCCCGATATCCTCGTCACCTCATCGCATGATGGCACTGGAATGCCGCAACTGCGCGCCGCGATCGTGCGCGTGATGCGGGAGCGCCGGTAATGCAGGGCATCCTGTTGGGCGTGGCCGGCCTGATGGGTGCTTGCGGCGTCATCCTCGCCGCGCTCGCCGCGCACAAGGCTCAGGGTCTCGAACCCGCCGCGCTGATGCTGATGGTCCATGCACCGGCGATCGTCGCGGCCGTGGCCGCCGCACACGCGGGGCTGCTGCAGCGCAGGCTCGCGCAGGCCGCGGCAGCCGGGCTTGCGCTCGGCGCGATCCTTTTTTCCGGCGATATCGCGATGCTGGTGCTGTCAGGAACGCGACTGTTCCCGATGGCAGCACCAACCGGAGGCGTGGTGATGATCGCAAGCTGGCTGACAATTGCGGTCTCGGCTTTCGGACGACCGCGAACCTAGTATCGCTGTCGCCTACTGCCAGTCCACGCATTCGGTGCTGGCCTTGTCGTCGATCGTGCGCGCGAGCGTTTCGCCGAGTACGCGATAGCCGGCCTCATTGAAGTGGTTCCAGTCGCGCGGGCCGTGAATGACCGCGCTGGCCGCGGCGGCGCGCAGCGCCGGGCGCATGTCGACGAAGCGCACATTGTGTTTGAGCGTGAGCGCGCGGATCTGCGCGCAGATGCGCTGGCTCGCCGCATAGATGTCCGACGCCGGAATGGCCTGCACGTCGTTGAGCGGCCAATGCGTGTACGCATCAATCTGCGGCTCGGCATGGCGATAGATCGCGGCGGGCGACGGCAGATACACCATCGTGACAGCCGCTGACGGAAAGTGCTGCACAAGCCATTCGAGCGAGACGTCGAACACCATCAGCGATGCGTCGCGCGCGCTTGCCTCCATCTCGACCGGCGGCTTTTGCAGCGCGGGCGCGGCATGCGGCGCACCGCCCGCCAACACCTGATTGTGCGCCGAAGGCTTGCGCAGCGTTTCGAAGCTCTCCGTGTTGGTGAGCAGGAAGTGCGCCATCTTGAAGCTGGTTTCGCCCAAATCCGTGAAGCAGCGGAAATGCGGCGGCGCCGCGTAATGTTGCTCGATGAAATGCGAGATCGTGTCCCGCGTCACCGCGCCCTGTGTGCGCACCAGATTGACGATGTAGCCATTCTCGTCGATGTCGTTGCCCTCGTAGAAATAGACAAAGATCTGCCGCGGCATTTCAAGCCGCGGATAGAGGAAGCAATTGCCGAGCAGGATGCGCGCGGGCTGGCGCACCATCATCTGCACGCTGCCTGCCCCGCCGATGCCGAGACTGATCACGTCGCGCCCCGTGATGCGATGCAGCACATGCGCGGAGTGGACGAACTTCGCGCGGTCGCCACCTGCGGCGAACAGGCCATCGCCCTGCCCTTCCGCATAGGAGTCGCCGAACAGCGCGATGTAATCGTGCGGCGCGGTGGTGGCCTTCGAGGTCTGCGCGAATATCTCGGCGATGTCGGGAAAATGCGGATGCAGATTGAGCGAAAGGTCCGGCAGCATCAACCGGAAAATAACAAAGCTCGCGGCGAGGTAGGTCACCGCGAGCGAAACAAGCACCAGCGCCGTGTTGGCGAGCGCGGACTTGACCGAAGGGCGCATGCGGCTTTGTCGCCGAATGCGCCCTTCCTGTCTACGACGAGAGCATCAGTCGGCGAGCGCCGGCTCCTGTTCATCGGCCATGCGGGCAAGGTCCGCACCCAGCTGCTCAGGATCGACGCCGTCCGCGCGCATCATGGCGCCGATCAGCGGATCGTTCAGCATTTCGTCGAGTGTCAATTCGTCATGGCAAAATCGCATGGGTTGCTCCTTCTTTGGTATGTTTCGTTTAGGCGGCTTGCGCGGCGGCACGCTGATCGCATTGGGTGTGCAGCTTGGCGGTCGCAGCCGCGACCGCCTTCTCGGCGGCTTCCGGGCCGTAGGCCGTGCCCTCGACTTCGAGCACTTCAACGTCTGTCATGCCGAGGAAGCCGAGCACGCTTTTCAGATACGGAAGCTGGAAGTCGAGCGCAGGCATCTGCGCGTAAATTCCGCCGCGCGCCGCGACCAGGATCACCTGCTTGCCGGTGACAAGCCCTTTCGGCCCCGCCTCGCTGTAGCTGAACGTGCGGCCCGCGCGCGCCACATAGTCGATCCAGGTCTTCAGGTTCGACGGGATGGTGAAGTTGATCATCGGCGTCGCGATCACGATCAGGTCCGCGGCGAACAGCTCGTCCACGAGCGCATCGGATTGCGCCAGCAGCGCGCGTTGTTCATCAGTCTGCGGGCCGTTCGGCGAACGGGTCGCCGCGACGAATTCATCACCGATATGCGGCAGCGGCGCGCGCGCGAGATCGCGCACCGTGACGGTCGCGCCGGGCTCGCGGGCGCGCAGTTCGTCGAGCACGTTTGCGGCGACCCGGTTGGAATAAGAGGCGCTGCCGCGCGAGCTTGAGGTGACATAGAGGATGTTCATCGCTTTGGTCCCTTCGTTGGTGCCCGGCCGCCCGCCGGAGGTTTTCGTTTCGATCCACCCGTGACTTTCGCCCTCTGGCGTGTTACTGACCGGTCACATATATGCTTGTTACTGACCGGTAACACCCCTGTCAAGGCAAATTCAATGTCCGCTGCTGCAAGCGCCGTTTCCATCTCTGCAAATTCGCAAACGCCCCCGCGCGAACGCATCCTGGCGACCGCCGCGGACCTGTTTTATCGCCACGGCATCCGCGCTGTGGGGGTCGAGGCGATCGCGGAGGCGGCCGGCACCAACAAGATGACGCTCTACCGCCACTTCACGTCCAAGGATGAGCTGGTGGCAGAGTACCTTCGGTGCCTCGCGCGCCAGGCCGGCGGATTCTGGGACGAACTGGCATCCGCGCATCCCGGCAACCCGCGCGCCCAGCTCTCCGGCTGGCTCCAGTCGATGCAGGCGCATCTGGTCGATACCGACCAGCGCGGCTGCGCACTCGCGAATGCGGCGATCGAGCTACCCGAGAAGGATCATCCGGCGAAGTGCGTGATCGAAACGTTCAAGGGCGAGCAGCGCGAACGCCTGATCGCGCTGTGCGGCGCCGCCGGTCTCACCGAGCCCGAGATGCTGGCGGACGAACTGTTCCTGCTGCTCGAAGGCGCCCGCGTCAGCGCGCAGAGTTCGGGACCCAACGGCCCCGCATCGCGCTTCGTGCGCATGGGCGAGGCGCTGATCGCCGCGCATATGCCCTCGGCGACCCGGTAGGCCTGACTCAGGATGACGTGCCTTCGCCTATCCGCTCGACGAGGTGCGCGCGCGAAGGGCCGGGGGCAAATGGATCGCCGAAATACTGCGTCTCGTGAGCCACCAGTCCGTCGCGGAATTCCATGATGCTCACGGTGTAGGATGGTACGCCGTCATAGGTCAGCACGAATTCGCTGACCCAGAGATCGCCGCCGCCGACAATCCGCCGGAGCGTAAAGCGCTTCTTGTTTGGCTGGACGGATCGACTTTCCTGAATGTTGCGCCGGCCGCGGATCCGCTCACCCGATTGCGGATAATCAAGCACAGCATCTTCGCGGTAGATTGCATGTTCGGCCTCGAAATCGCTCGCGTCCGAAGCATCCCAGTGGCGCTTCAGCGCCATCCGCACGGTCCGATCATCCATCGCAATTACCGCCCTGACCGCCACCTCACCGCCATCCCATGCCCGGCGCGACGTGCTTCAAGATCGCCTCGATGACATGGGCATTGTAGTCGACGCCGAGCTGGTTGGGCACGGTCAACAACAGGGTATCGGCCTCAGCGATCGCCTCGTCGCCCTTGAGCTGTTCGATCAAAGCATCCGGTTCGGCCGCGTAGCTGCGGCCGAAGATGGCGCGCTCGGCACCGCCGAGGAATCCGATCTGATCCTCGCTCTCGTCGTGCCCAAAATAGGCCCGGTCGCGATCGTCGATGAGCGCGAAGATGCTGCGCGAGACCGAGACCCGCGGCTCGCGTTTATGCCCGGCCTCCTTCCACGCCGCACGGTAGAGCCTGATCTGCTCGGCCTGCTGGACATGAAACGGCCTGCCGCTCTCGTCGATCTTGAGCGTCGAGCTTTGCAGGTTCATCCCAAGTTTGGCCGCCCATTCGGCAGTCGCGTTCGTGGCAGCACCCCACCAGATGCGCTCGCGCAGGCCTTCGGAATGCGGCTCCAGCCGCAGGAGGCCGGGCGGGTTCGGAAACATCGGCCGCGGGTTCGGCTTGGCGAAGCCCTCCCCGCGCAGCACATCGAGAAAGACCTCCGCGTGGCGGCGCGCCATGTCGGCCTCGGTCATTCCCTCCACAGGCGCGTAGCCGAAATAGCGCCAGCCATCGATCACCTGCTCCGGCGAACCACGGCTGATGCCAAGCTGAAGACGGCCGCCCGCGATGAGATCGGCGGCACCCGCGTCCTCCGCCATGTAGAGCGGATTCTCGTAGCGCATGTCGATGACGGCGGTTCCGATCTCAATCGTCTTTGTGCGCGCGCCTACGGCGGCGAGCAGCGGGAACGGCGAGGCAAGCTGGCGGGCGAAATGATGCACGCGGAAATAAGCGCCGTCCGCGCCGAGCGCCTCGGCCGCGACGGCGAGGTCGATCGATTGCAGCAGCGCGTCGGAGGCCGACCGCGTCTGCGACTGCGGCGACGGAGTCCAATGGCCGAAGGAGAGGAAGCCGATCTTTTTCATGCCGGATAAGTAGGGTGGAAAGTCTGCCGATGCGAGCCCGCACCTCGGCCGGCAAAGGGACACGGAAAGGCCCTTTCGCCTGTCATCCTCGCCCGCTAAAAGCGGCCCGACAATTTGACCGGGACCGCCAGATGACCGTTTCGCCGCAAGACCAGGCCCGCATCCTGTCGGAAGCGCTGCCGCATATGCAGCAGTACGACGAGGAAATCGTCGTGGTGAAATACGGCGGCCACGCGATGGGCGACGCCACGATGGCGAAAAGCTTCGCGAGCGACATCGTGCTGATGGAGCAGACCGCGATCAATCCGGTCGTGGTGCACGGCGGCGGGCCGCAGATCGGCGACATGCTCAAGCGGCTCGGCATCAAGTCCGAGTTCGCCGCAGGCCTGCGCATCACCGACAAGGCGACCATCGAAGTGGTCGAAATGGTGCTGGCCGGCTCGATCAACAAGGAAATCGTCGGCTACATCAACGCGGCTGGCGGCCGCGCCGTCGGGCTGTGCGGCAAGGACGGCAACATGGTGCAGGCGCGTAAGGTGACGCGCACCATGGTCGACCCGGATTCCAATATCGAAAAGGTGGTCGACCTTGGCTTCGTCGGCGAGCCCGAGAAGGTCGACATCACGGTGCTGAGCCAGATCCTCGGCCGCGAGCTGATCCCGGTGCTGGCGCCGGTCGCAACCTCGGCCTCAGGCGAGACGTATAACGTCAATGCCGACACCTTCGCAGGCGCGATCGCGGGCGCGCTCAAGGCGAAGCGGCTGCTGCTGCTCACCGACGTGCCGGGCGTGCTCGACAAGTCCAAGCAGCTGATCAAGGAGCTGTCGGTGGACGACGCGCGCCGCCTGATCGCGGACGGCACCATTTCGGGCGGCATGATCCCGAAGGTCGAGACCTGCATGTACGCGCTCGAGGCCGGCGTGGAGGCGGTGGTCATCCTCGACGGCAAGGTGGAGCACGCGGTGCTGATCGAACTGCTCACCGACGCAGGCTCGGGAACGCTGATGCACCGCTAGGCCGCGCGTAAGTATCTGATCGAACGAATTCTTTTCCCCTTGTTGCGCCGGCGCGCTTGAGGCGTCATAAGCCGCGTGCGATGTTGCCGCGGCGGCCCGGAGGCACGATGGCGAGTTCCACCCGCGTCCTGATGGTCTATCCGAAGTTCATTCCGAACTCGTTTTGGAATTACACGGAGGCCTGCGAGCTGGTTGGCGCGAAGTACCCGGCGGCGCCGCTCGGCCTGATCACGGTCGCGGCCATGCTGCCGAAGGAGTGGGACGTCCGCCTCGTCAATCGCAACACCGAGGCGCTCACCGACGCCGACACCGCGTGGGCCGATCTCATCATGATCGGCGGCATGCTCAACCAGCAGCCCGACTTCCTGTACCTGATCGAATTTGCGCACCTGCACGGCAAGCCGGTGTGCGTCGGCGGGCCGGACGTGTCGTCGAGCCCGCATCTCTATGCGGCGGCGGATTTCCAGGTGATCGGCGAGGCCGAGCACATCATGGCGGACTTTATCGCGGCGTGGGAGCGCGGCGAGCGCAAGGGCGTGTTCACGGCCGAGAAATTCAAGATCGACATGACGCAATCGCCGTTGCCGCGTTACGACCTGCTCAAGCTTGAACAGTATCTTTACATCGGCATCCAGTTCTCGCGCGGCTGCCCGTTCACCTGCGAGTTCTGCGACATCATCGAACTCTACGGCCGGGTGCCGCGCACCAAGACAGAAGACCAGATTTTCGCGGAGTTGCAGGCGCTTTACGATCGCGGCTACCGCGGGCATGTCGATTTCGTCGACGACAACTTCATCGGCAACCGCAAGCACGTCCGCCCGATGATGCCGAAGCTGAAGCAATGGCTGCAGCAGCACGACTATCCGTTCGAGTTCACCACCGAAGCCTCGATCAACATCGCCGACGATGACGACATGCTGCAAGCGATGAAGGATGCGAATTTCTTCGGCATCTTCGTCGGGATCGAGAGCCCGGATCCCGAAACGCTGATCCAGATGCGCAAGAAGCAGAATACCAAGCGCAACATCGCCGAGAGCATCCACAAGATCTACAGCTACGGCATGTTCGTGACGGCGGGCTTCATCCTCGGCTTCGACACCGAGAAGGTCTCGATCGCCCATTCGATGACCGAATTCATCGAGGACACATCCGTGCCGGTCTGCATGGTGGGCTTGCTGTACGCGCTGCCCGGCACGCAGCTGACGCGTCGGCTCGAGAAGGAAGGCCGCCTGCACAAGGGCCACGACATCATGCGCGTCGAGCAGGCTGGCGACCAATGCACGCTCGGCTGCAACTTCGATACCAAGCGCCCGTTGCGCGACATCCTGACCGATTACAAAACCGTTCTGGAGAACGTGTTCAGCCCAGAGGCTTACGCCGGCCGGCTATCGCGCATGGCCGCGATGATGGACCGCTCCGGGCGGCCGAAGCAGCTCGCCGACGGCGACATCCGGAAGGGTCACGGCGTCGACGTGCTCTACAAGATCATGCAGACGCTTCCCGAGGTACGCGCGCCGTTCTGGAAGACCTTCGTCGACATCAGCAAGTCCAATCCCGACGCGCTTCGTCCGATCGTGACGCTGATGGCGATGTACCTGCACCTCGGACCGTTCTCCAAGCACGTGATCAAGGAGATCGAGCGGCGCATTTCGGAACTGGATGAAGTTGCGCCGCCGACCGCAGCCGCGATGACCGCCTATCGCGAGGCGGTCGCGGCGCACGCTTGATCCTTGGCGTCCGCTCGTCCCCGCGAAAGGGGGGGCCCAGAGCCAAGAACGGGATGCCCGCTTTTCGCGGGCATGAGCGGTAGAATTGACCTTGCCCAACTCCCCATTCCGATTCATCGATTGAGGCGCAGGCGATTCGCCTTGCGCGGGGCAGCGAATGGATCGGCGTGCACTGGCGGCCGTCATCATCGGGCTTTTTGCATTTCTTGGCCTGACCGCACCGGCGCGCGCCGATCTCCAGCTTTGCAACAAGACGAGCTACGTGCTCGACCTCGCGCTCGGCCTCGAGGAACAGGGTGCGGCGGCGACGCGCGGCTGGTTCCGGGTCGATCCGGGCGCCTGCAAGACCGTGCTGCAAGGAACGCCGCAAGCCGAAAAGGTATATGTCCACGCCCGCGCGCTCGCGGCCTACGGTCCCTCCCCGCTGCCGCTCGCCGGGCATGCGGACTTCTGCGTGGCGGACGGGAATTTCGTGATCGCGGCGGCGAAGTCCTGCCAGCCGCGCGCGGCGCAGCGGCTGGTGCGCTTCTCGCAGATCAAGCCGTCCGAAAGCGAACAGGGTCTGACCGCGTATCTCAGCGAGGAAGCCGAATACGACGCCGATCAGGCCCGGCTCGCCGGCATCCAGCGCCTGCTGGTGATTGCCGGATATGACGCCAACCCGATCGACGGCGTGGAAGGCCGGAAAACCAACGCGGCGCTCGAACAGTTTCTCAAGGACCGCCGTCTGCCGTCCGACGCCGTGACCGCGACGACGTTCTTCCAGACCATGCTCGACGCCATGAAGACCGCGGACGGGGTCGGTTTCTCCTGGTGCAACGAAACGTCTCATGCCGTGATGGCGGCGCTTGGTGTCGACGAGAACGGCGCCGTGACAACGCGGGGGTGGTATCGGGTCGAGGCCGGCAAATGCATCAAGCCGGACCTGCCGGCCAAACCCGGCCGGCTCTACAGCTTCGCAGAGGCCGTGGACAAGGACGGTCAGGCGCTCAAGCGCGGCGACAAGCTGCTGGTCTGGGGCGGTCCGAAGCAGCTTTGCACCCGTGACGTGCGTTTCGAAATCGCCGAGCAGAAGAACTGCGGCGCACAGGGCCTGACCGCCGCCGGATTTGCCGTCATCGACATGGCCGGCAAGCAAGGCACGACGGTTCGGTTCCGGGAGTGAACCACTCTCCTGTCGTCCCGGCCGAGCGCAGCGAGAGCCCGGATCCATGGTGGCGGCATCCTTGGCACGTCGGGTTATGGATCCCGGATAGCCGCCCGCGGCGGCTTCCGGGATGACAACAATTGTGTGTAAAACCCGGGCATGAACGCCCCCGCCATTGCTCGCACCGCGCCACGCACATTCGCTCACGTCGAAACGTGGGTGTTCGATCTCGACAACACGCTTTACCCGCATCACCTGAACCTGTGGCAGCAGGTCGACGATCGCATCCGTAGCTATATCGCGGACTTCCTCAAGATCGGGAAGGACGAAGCCTTCCGGGTGCAGAAGGACTACTACAAACGCTACGGCACCTCGATGCGCGGCATGATGACCGAGCACGGGATGAATCCGGACGAGTATCTCGCCTATGTGCACCACATCGATCATTCGCCGCTGACACCGAATCCCGCGCTCGGCGCGGCGATCGAGACGCTGCCCGGCCGCAAGCTCATCCTCACCAACGGCACGCGCAAGCACGCCGACGCCGTGATGCGGCGGCTCGAAATTCACGAGAAATTCGAAGACGTGTTCGACATCATCGCGGCGGACCTCGAGCCGAAGCCGCTGCCGCAGACCTACGACAAATTTCTCAAGCTGCACGGCGTCGATCCGGCACGCGCCGCGATGTTCGAAGACCTGGCGCGTAATCTCGCCGTTCCGCACACTCTCGGCATGACGACGGTGCTTGTGGTGCCTGAAGGTTCGCGCGAGGTGATGCGCGAAGCCTGGGAAATGGAAGGCCGCGATGCCGCGCATGTCGATCACGTGACCGACGATCTGACGGACTTTTTGCGGACAATTCCGCGGCCTTGACATAGTCCCGCGCCGCTCCGACAAACCTCACGCCTTTTTGCACGGGAAACGCCGCATGTCTGATCTTGCCAAGACAATCGATGATGCCTTCGAGGCGCGCAATGACGTGACGCCGGCCACCAAGGGCGCCGTGCGCGACGCGGTAGAGACCGCGCTCGACCTGCTCGACAAGGGGGAGAAGCGCGTCGCCGAAAAGAGCGGCGACAAATGGCAAGTCAATCAGTGGCTCAAGAAGGCGGTGCTGCTCTCGTTCCGCCTCAATGACATGGGGCCGATCGCGGGCGCGGCCGGCGGCGCATCGTGGTGGGACAAGGTGCCTTCGAAATTTGAAGGCTGGGGCGAGAATCGATTCAAGGCGGCGGGTTTCCGCGCCGTGCCGGGCTCTATCGTGCGCCGCTCCGCCTACATCGCGCCGAATGTCGTGCTGATGCCGAGCTTCGTGAATCTTGGCGCATATGTCGGTGAAGGCACGATGGTGGATACGTGGGCGACGGTCGGCTCCTGCGCGCAGATCGGCAAGCATGTTCATCTCTCCGGCGGTGTCGGCATCGGCGGCGTGCTCGAACCGCTGCAGGCCAATCCCGTGATCATCGAGGACAACTGCTTCGTCGGCGCGCGCTCGGAAGTGGTCGAAGGCGTGATCGTGCGCGAAGGCTCGGTGCTGTCGATGGGCGTGTTCATCAGCGCCACGACCAAGATCGTCGATCGCGAGACCGGCGAGGTCTTCGTGGGCGAGGTGCCGGCCTATTCGGTGGTCGTGCCGGGCGCGCTGCCAGGCAAACCGATGAAGAACGGTCAACCCGGCCCGAGCCTCTATTGCGCGGTGATCGTGAAGCGCGTCGACGCGCAGACACGCTCGAAGACGAGCATCAACGAGCTTCTTCGAGACTAGGCCGCATGGCATCTGACCCGGTCGCCCTCGCTTGCGATCTTATCCGCTGCCCCTCGGTGACGCCGGCGGAAGGCGGCGCACTGGCGCTGATCGAGCGCGTGCTGAAGGCCGCGGGCTTCACCGTGCATCGCGTCACCTTCGAGGAGGCGGGCGCGGACCCGGTCGAAAATCTCTACGCGCGCATCGGCACGGCGGCGCCGCACCTGATGCTCACCGGCCATACCGACGTGGTGCCGCCCGGCGACGAGACCAAGTGGACGCATGCGCCGTTTGGAAGCGACATCACCGACGGCGTGCTCTACGGGCGCGGCGCGGTGGACATGAAGGGCGCCATCGCCTGCAAGATGGCGGCGGCGCTGGATTTTCTCGCGGCCAGTGGCAGCAAGCCGAAGGGTTCGATCTCATTCCTCATCACGGGCGATGAGGAGGGCATCGCCGTCAACGGCACCGTGAAGCTGCTGAAATGGGCGGCGGACCGCGGTGAAAAGTTCGACCACGCGATCCTCGGCGAGCCAACCAATCCGCAAAAGCTCGGCGACATGATGAAGATCGGCCGGCGCGGCTCGCAGAACGGCACGCTCGTCGTCACCGGCACGCAGGGCCATGTGGCGTACCCGGAGCTTGCCGACAATCCGGTGCGCGGCATCGCGGCGCTGATGGTGGCGATCAACGCGGAGCCGATCGACGGCGGCACCGCGCATTTCGGCGCGTCGAATCTCGAATTCACCTCGATCGATGTCGGTAACAAGACCGTCAACCTGATTCCCGCGGAGGCGCGCGCGCGCTTCAACATCCGCTTCAACGATACGCGCACGCGGCAGGAGCTGCGCGCGCTGATCGAGGCGCGTGCCGCGAAGGCTGCCGGCAAGTCGCGCTGGCACATCGAGTGGGAGCCCTCGAACGCCGATGTGTTCCTCACGCCGCCGGGGCCGTTCGTCGACATGATCAGCGGCGCGATCCGCGAGGTGACCGGGCTGACGCCGAAGCTTTCCACCACCGGCGGCACCTCGGACGCGCGCTTTATCAAGGACTACTGCCCGGTGGTCGAATTCGGCCTCTTGAGTCAGCAGATGCACAAGACCGACGAGCATGTGGCGACCGCCGATCTCGTCGCGCTGACGGCAATCTACCGGCACATTCTGGAGCGGTACTTCTCCTGACCGCTCGTCCCCGCGAAAGCGGGGACCCAGAGCCAAAGACTGGATGCCCGCCTTCGCGGGCATGAGCGGCGTTAATAATCCACTTTCACCAGATAAAGCCCCTCCGGCGGCGCGACCGTGCCGCAGCGCGCGCGCTCCTTCGCGGCGAGCGCATCGCCCAGATCGTCGGCGCTCCACTTTCCGTCACCGACCTGCGCAAGGGAGCCGACCATCGAGCGCACCTGATTGTGCAGGAACGAGCGCGCGGACGTGCGCACGACGATCTCGTCGCCCTCGCGGTTGACATCGAGCCGGTCGAGCGTCTTCACCGGCGACTTCGCCTGGCATTCGGTCGAGCGGAACGTGGTGAAGTCGTGCTTGCCGACCAATCGCTGCGCCGCCGCGTGCATCGCATCGGCATTGAGCCTGCGCGGTATGCGCCATGCCCGCAGCCGGTCGAGCGCGAGATCGGGCCGCCGGTTCGCGATGCGATAGAGATAGTGCCGCTTCCGCGCCGAAAAGCGCGCATCGAAATCATCCGCGACCCTTTCGGCGGCCAGGATCGCAACCGGATGCGGCCGCAGGTGCGCGTTGATGGCATCGCGCACCTTGTCGGTGCGCCAGTCTTTCGCGAGATCGACATGCGCGACCTGGCCCAGCGCATGCACGCCCGCATCGGTGCGGCCGGCGCCCGCGACCCTCACGGCATGGCCGCACAGCGCCGCGAAAGCATCGGTGAGCACGCGCTGCACCGTGGGCGCGTCGTCCTGCCACTGCCAGCCGGCGAACGGCGTTCCGTCGTATTCGATGGTGAGCTTGTAGCGGGGCATGCGCCTGCTTAGCGCAACACCGTGCCGGGTGCGACTTTCGTGCCGCGCAGGAATGCCTCGGCCTGCATCGGTTGCTTGCCGGCGCGCTGTATTTCGACGAGCCGCACGGCACCGTCACCGCACGCGATCGTGAGGCCGTCCAGCACGGTGCCGGGTGCGCCGCTCCCCTCGCCGCGCGTCGTGCGCAGCACCTTGATGCGCTGACCATCAAGCTCGAACCATGCGCCGGGAAACGGCGACAGCCCGCGGCAATGGTCGTGCACATCGCGCCACGGCTTTCCCCAGTCGATGCGCGTCTCGCCCTTGTCGATCTTGGCCGCATAGGTGACGCCAGCCTCGGGCTGCGGGGTCAATTGCAACGTTCCGCGCTCCAGCGCGCCGAGCGTCACCGGCATCATCCGTGCGCCAAGCGCCGCCAGTGCATCGTGCAGATCGCCAGCCGTCATGTCGGACGCAATCGGCGTCGTTTCGCGCAGGGCGACCGGCCCGGTGTCGAGCCCCTCCGCCATCTTCATCACGCAGACGCCGCTCTCGGCATCGCCCGCCATGATGGCGCGATTGATCGGCGCCGCTCCGCGCCAGCGCGGCAGCAGCGAGGCATGCACATTGAAACAGCCGAGCGGCACCGCCTCCAGAATCGGCACCGGCAGGATCAGCCCGTAGGCGACGACAACCGCAGCGTCGGCCTTGTGCGCGGTGAACTCGCCAAGCGCCTCGTCGCTTCGTAGCGTTTTCGGTGTCAGCACCGGAATGGCGAATTCGCGCGCCTTCAGCGCGACCGGCGTCTCTTGTGTTTCCAGTCCGCGACGCCCGGCGGGCTTGGCCGCGCGGGTATAGACCGCCGCCACCTCATGGCCGCGCCCGACAAGCTCGATCAGCGTCGGCACCGCGAAGTCGGGCGTGCCCATGAAGATAAGGCGCATTAATCATCAGTCCGCTTCGCGGCCTTGGCGAACTTCTTGATCACGCGGTCGCGCTTGAGCTTGGAGATGTGGTCGATGAACAGCACGCCGTTGGTGTGGTCGATTTCGTGCTGGAGCACCGTTGCAAGGAGGCCATCGGCCTCGATCTCCTTCGTCTTCCCGTCGAGGTCCATGTAGCGGACCTTCACCTGCGCGGGCCGCTCGACCTCCTCATAATATTCCGGGATCGACAGGCACCCTTCCTCGTAAGTGCCCTTCTGTTCCGAGGACCATGTGATTTCAGGATTGAGCAGCGCGAGCGGCGACTTCTCCTCGTCCTTCTTGGCGGTGTCGACGGTGACGACGCGGCGCGGAACGCCGATCTGAATCGCCGCAAGCCCGACGCCGGGCGCCTTGTACATCGTCTCGAACATGTCATCGACGAGGCGGCGTACCTCCGCCATCGACGGTTTTCACCGGATCGGAGGTCAATCGCAGCCGCTTGTCGGGGATAACGATGATGTCGCGTAACGCCATGCGCGGCGATTTAAGCGGGGCCCTTCGCGGGGTCAACCGCAACGCAAACGGCCGGCGCTGCGTCGCGCCGGCCGCCTGATCAGGTCAGGCCGTTCAGCACCGGCGCGGATGACGCCAGCAATAGCCGCGGTGCCAACCACCACCACCACGACGCCACCAGCGAACCTCGGTCGGCCCCGCCACGCTGGCGGCGGCATTGCTGAGACCGGCAGGCGCCAGCGGCGTTGCGGACGCGAACTGTGGAACGACCAGCGCCATCGCGGCTCCGGCCAGTGCGATCAGAATGAGTTTGCGCATGCTTCTCTCTCCTTGTTACCCCCGCCTATGCCAGCAAGCGCCCTCGCCGCTGAACCGGGCGTGAACACAACGATAACCACGATTGCGGAACTTTTGAAATTATGTTCTCTCTTCGTTCCCTGGACGCGCGAATCGCGTAAATAAGACGCATGACCGAAACCTTCCTCATCATCGGCGGAAGCGTTCTGACCGTCGCGGACGCCGTCACGGCATTCGCCTGTGCGGCCCTCGTGCTGCTCACCGCCATCGCGATCATGCTTGGGCGCGCCTCGCGGGCGCGCCATGAGGAGGCGGCGCGCCAGAACGTGCACACGGGCGAACTCGAAGAGCGCATGGCCGAACTGACGCGCATCCAGGCCGAGACCGCCGGCAGCCTCAACACGATGCGCGAGGTGATCTCCGGGCGGCAGGCGGAGCTTGCGCGCACGGTCGGCGAACGGCTCGACGCCGCCACACACCGGCTCGGGCAGTCGATGCAGTCCTCGACCCAGCACACGATGCAAAACCTGGCGAAGCTGAACGAGCGGCTCGCCGTGATCGACGGGGCGCAGAAGAACATCACCGAATTGTCGTCACAGGTGACATCGCTCCGCCAGATTCTCGGCAACAAGCAGGCGCGCGGCGCATTCGGGCAAGGCCGCATGGAGGCCATTGTCCAGGACGGGCTGCCGAAGGATTCGTACAAATTCCAGCACACGCTTTCAAATAACCGGCGGCCGGACTGCGCGATCTTCCTGCCCAACGACGATCGCCCGCTCATCATCGACGCGAAGTTTCCGCTGGAAGCCATCACGGCACTGAACGAAGCCGCCAACGAGGAGCAGCGCGACGTCGCCGCCCGTCGCATCCGCCAGGACATCACAAGGCACTTCACGGATATTGCCGAGCGCTATCTCATTCCGGGCGAGACGCAGGATCTTGCGCTGATGTTCGTGCCATCCGAGTCGGTCTATGCCGATCTTTATGATCGCTTTGACGACCTGATTCAGAAGGCCTACCGGGCGCAAGTCGTTCTGGTGTCGCCGTCTTTGCTGCTGCTCGCGATTCAGGTCATGCAGCAAATTCAAAAGGATGCCCGCATGCGCGAGGCGGCCTACGAAATTCGCACCGAAGTGGGTCACCTGATGCAGGACCTCGGCCGGTTGCACGAGCGCGTGCTGAACCTGCAAAAGCACTTCGGCCAGGCCAACAAGGATATCGCCGAGATCGTCACGTCGTCCGAGAAAGTGGCCCGTCGCGGTGGACGCATCGAGGCGATGGAGTTCGGCGAGGAAGATGCGCCGGCAGCAACGGCGCGCAGCGTCATTCCCTCGCCGCTGCGGAAGGTGACGGCGGCCGAATAGTCAAAAGACATAGTTCGTTCATCTTCTGTTAATCATAAGCTTTCCAAATTCGCGGTTGGGACACTTCGCCGGGGCGAAGGGGCTGACATTGGATCTTGGGGTCGGGGCTTATCTGCTCCCTGCCGCGCTGGTGTTCGGGGCGCCAGCAAATCCGGGGACCTACGAAAAAGGCTTGTTCTGCGAATCGGCGGCGCTGATCGAGCGCGTTGCCGAGTTTGCCGAACGCGGCGCAGATCCGCAGCGCGTGGTCTCGGACATCAACAGCCGGCTTGGGCACAACGTCTGCATCTACGCCGTGAAGGCCGATGTGCGGATGCGTACCGTCCGCTTCGAGCGCAATCTGGCCGCCAACCACAGCACCTATTCGATCTATCAGGTGCAGGTTACGGCGCACGGCGTGCAGAAGACCGAGATCGGCGACATCGAGTGGACGTTTACGCCGCCGCTGACGATGTACACGCTGCGCGCTGCGGCGCCGACGCAAACGGTCAGCCATTAGGCATCCGCTCGATTTTGCCTTCCGTTCATTCCCGCGTAAGCGGGAATCCAGAAATCGCGGCTGATTCGACCTTTGTCTCTGGGTCCCCGCTTCCGCGGGGACGAGCGGAATCCGCGCATGACCGCGCCCAATGACAATCGAAGTGCCTGGCGCGACGTGTACGCGGTCTATCTGCAGCCGCGCGTACTGGTCATTCTGTTTCTCGGCTTTTCGTCCGGACTGCCGCTCGCGCTGTCGGGCTCGACCCTGCAGGTGTGGGCGACCGAAAGCGGCGTCAACCTGCGCACCATCGGGCTCTTCGCCATCATCGGCACGCCCTATACCATCAAGTTTCTCTGGGCGCCGGTGGTCGACGCGCTCGACGTGCCGGTCCTGTCGCGCCGCTTCGGGCGGCGGCGCGGCTGGCTGGTGTTCTCGCAGTTATTGCTCATGGCGGCGATCGGCCTGCTCGCGTTATGCGACCCGAAGTCCGGACCCGGCCTGCTGATTGCGGCGGCGCTCATGGTCGCGACCGCGTCAGCCACGCAGGATATCGTGATCGACGCGTTCCGCGTCGAGAGCCTGCCGGAAAACGAGCAGGCGGCCGGCATGGCCTCCTATGTGGCGGCCTATCGCGTCGCGAATCTGCTTTCGACCGCAGGTGCGCTCTACATCGTGACCGGGTTCGAGATCGTTTGCCGGTTTCGCGCGTGCCGGCGCCTGGACCGCGGGCTACCTCGTCATGGGGCTGTTTGTGCTGATCGGGCTTGCGGCCGCCATCCTTGCGACCGAACCGGACAAATCCGCCGCCGTTTCAGCAGATCATGCGCGCCACGCCAGCGAAGGCAAGCTCACGCGCGTTTACCGGACCGCGCGCACCGCGTTCGGCGACTTCATGCTGCGCGATATGGCGGTCGTGGTGCTCGCCTTCGTGGTGCTGTTCAAGTTCACCGATGCACTCGCAGGCGCGATGACGGCGGCGTTCGTTATCGACCTCGGCTTTACGCGCGTCGACTACGCCAACATCATCAAGGGGCTCGGCTTTGCCGCAACGCTGCTCGGCGGCTTTGCGGGCGGCTACGTGGCGCGGGCGTTCCCGCTGGTCACATGTCTATGGATCGGCGGTCTGCTGCAGGCGGCTGCGAACTTCGCGTTCACCTGGCAGGCCATCGTCGGCAAGGACGGCAGGTGGCTCTCGTTTGCCATCACGGTGGAGAATTTCACCAGTGCGATCGGCACAGTGATCTTCGTGAGCTACCTCTCGGCGCTCTGCCGCAACCCGCTGCACACCGCGACGCAGTTCGCGCTGCTCACTGCGTTGTCGGCGGTCGGACGCACCTACCTGTCCGCAGGCGCCGGGTTCGTCGCCGAAGCCACCGGATGGGCGTGGTTCTTCGCGATCTGTGCATTCGCCGGGATACCGGGATTGCTGCTGCTTGCGTGGCTGCAGGCGCGCGGGCATTTCGCTGCGTTGGTCAACAGCAAGCAGCAGCTCGCGCGAGAATGAGCGGAGTGAGGCTAGAACAACGTCCGCTGCCTGATCGCCGCCGAGAGCGTACCCTCATCGAGATAGTCGAGTTCGCCGCCGACCGGTACGCCATGCGCGAGCCGCGTGACCTTCACGTTCGCGTCTCGCAGCAGGTCCGTGATGTAATGCGCGGTCG
Organism: uncultured Alphaproteobacteria bacterium; assembly: GCA_963757565.1. Taxonomy (GTDB): domain Bacteria; phylum Pseudomonadota; class Alphaproteobacteria; order Rhizobiales; family Xanthobacteraceae; genus PALSA-894. Next base: position 431,226 of record CAVWSB010000011.1, on the reverse strand, counting down.
TCTGCCCGTCGACCGTGGCGTTGAGCGCCAGGATCACCTCGCTCACCACCGGATCGTGCGCGCGCGATACCAGCGCATCGATGGTGAGATCGCCCGGCCCGATGCCATCCAGCGGGGAGAGCGTGCCGCCAAGCATGTGATAGCGCGCGTTGATGGCCCCTGCCCGCTCCAGCGCCCACAGGTCCGCGACATCCGCCACCACCACGATCACGGATTGATCGCGGCGCGGATCGACGCACACCGTGCAGGGATTCTGCGAATCGATATTGCCGCAGGTGCCGCACACCACGATCTTGTCGATCGCTGTCTGGATCGCGCCGGCAAGCGGCGCCATCAGCTGCTCGCGCTTCTTGATCAGATGCAACGCGGCGCGGCGCGCCGAGCGCGGGCCGAGGCCCGGCAGGCGGGCGAGCAACTGGATCAGGCGCTCGATTTCAGGTCCGGCGACGGCGGCCATTAAAACAACTTCAGCCCCGGCGGCAGCGGCAGTCCGCCGGTCAGGCCTTTCATCTTCTCCGCAAGCAACGTCTCGGCCTTGCGCCGCGCGTCCGCATGCGCGGCGACGATCAGGTCCTCGATGATCTCCTTCTCACCGGGCTTCACCAGCGAGTCATCGATGCGCACGCTCTTCAGCTCGCCCTTGGCGGTCATCGTGACCGACACCATGCCGCCGCCGGCCGCGCCATCGACCGTGATCTGGTCGAGTTCGGCCTGCATCTCCTGCATCTTGGCCTGAAGCTGCGTCGCCTGCTTCATCATGTCGAGGAAACCAGCCATGCATCACCTGTCGTCGTCGTCCGCGCCGTAGTCGTCGGGGTTTGGAGGTGGCTCGTCATTGTTCGGAAGCGGCAGGTCCGGCGCCGCATCGTCGCGCCGCCGCACGCCGACGATCTCGGCGCCGGGAAAACGCGCCAGCACCGCCTGCACCAGCGGATCCGCGCGCACGCCTTGCTCCAGCTCACTGCGCTTCGCCTGGTTCTCCGACGCAACCGTTGGCGCGCCCTGCTCGGATGAGACCGCGACCATCCAGCGCCTGCCGGTCCATTCGGAAATCTTGCGCTGCAGATCCTGCACGACCGTCTTGCGCGCGCTCGGCTCCAGCGCAATCTCGAGCTTGCCATCCTCGATACGCACCAGCCGCACGTCGCGCTCAAGCGCGGATTTCATCAGGATGTCGCGCTTCTCGTTCGCGAGCGCGATCAGCGCCGGGAACGTGGCGATCATGGTCGTCGGTGCCGCATCCGCGCGCAGGGTCGCGATATCAGGCAGCTGCGCCGAGACAAGCTGCGCGGGCGCAAGCGAGGCACGCGGGCCACCGCGCGGAGCATCGCCACGGGGCGCGAGGCTGGGGCGCGGTGAACCGCCACCATTTGTGGGCGCCGGCGTCGCCGCACCGTTTTCGCGGATATCGCGGATGATTTCATCCGGCGTCGGCAGGTCAGCCGCGTAGGCGATGCGCACCAGCACCATCTCGGCGGCAGCGAGCGGCTTACCCGCCTCCTGCACTTCCTCAAGGCCTTTGAACAGCATCTGCCATGTACGCGAGAGCACCCGCATCGAGAGCTTGGTGGCGAAATCGCGCCCGCGCGTGCGCTCGGCCTCGGCCAGAGACACGTCGTCGGCCACAGCAGGCACCACTTTCACGCGCGTCACGAAATGGGTGAACTCGGCGAGATCGGAGAGCACCACCGCCGGGTCGGCGCCGGAATCATATTGATCGCGTAGCTCGCCGAGCGCCGTGGCCATATCGCCGCGCATCAGCGCATCAAACAGATCAATGATACGCGTGCGGTCGGCGAGGCCGAGCATCTGGCGGATGTCTTCGGCGCGCACGCTGCCCGCCGCATGCGCGATCGCCTGATCCATCAGCGAGAGCGCGTCGCGCACCGAACCTTCGGAGGCGCGGGCGATCAACCCGAGCGCCTCCGGCTCTGCTGTAATGTTTTCCTTGGCGCAAACGCCTTCGAGATGTTTGACCAACAGTGCCGCATCGACGCGGCGCAGGTCGAAGCGCTGGCAGCGTGACAGAATGGTGATCGGGACTTTGCGGATTTCGGTCGTGGCGAATACGAACTTCACATGCGGCGGCGGCTCTTCCAGCGTCTTGAGCAGCGCGTTGAACGCCGCCGTAGAAAGCATGTGCACTTCGTCGAGGATGTAAACCTTGTAGCGCGCCGACACCGGCGAATAGCGCACCGCCTCGTTGATCTGGCGCACATCATCGACGCCGTTGTGCGAGGCCGCGTCCATCTCGATCACGTCGACATGGCGGCTTTCCATGATCGCCTGATCGTGGACGCCGGGCACGTTCATGTGGATGGTCGGGCCCTTCACCGAGCCGTCGGGCAGTTCGTAATTCAGCGCGCGGGCGAGGATGCGGGCGGTCGTGGTTTTTCCGACCCCGCGCACGCCAGTCAGAATCCAGGCCTGGGGAATGCGGCCACTCTCGAACGCATTCGAGATGGTGCGCACCATCGCGTCCTGGCCGATCAGGTCGGCAAAGGTCGCGGGGCGATATTTGCGCGCCAGCACGCGATAGCCGGGCTGCGCGCCGCCAAGGTCCAGTCCGGGGCTCGTGGCGTCGTTCATCGTGGCCCTGATCCGATGTCATTCCTGGGAGCCGCACAGCGGCTGTCCGGAATCCATAACCCCGAAATGACGTAATACGGAACGGTATCGGGCCTATGCGATTCCTGGGCTCGCGCTCGTCGCGCCCCGGAATGACAGTTGTGCAAGTGGGAGGCTGACGAGCGACCCGAGTCGAAGCTCGTTAGGGCTGCTTCCTTCCGGACCTGACCCGGTTGGCGAGTGGCTCGTCCACCGCCAACCTCCCGCAACCTATATCGGGCGAACAAAGCACGAATGCAAGCGCCGCGGCGGCGCGGCGTGATAGCTTTCCCCGGCTCCGCTCCCGCATCCGGAACCGCTCATGGCCGACTGGTCGCTCCACCCGCAACTCGAACGCGATACGATCAGCCTCGGCGACCTGTCGCTCACACGCGTGCTGCTGATGAACGACGCGAATTATCCGTGGGTCATCCTCGTGCCGCGCCGGCCGGACGTCACGGAGGTGATCGATCTCATTGAAGCGGAACAGGCGCGCCTCATGAGCGAAATCGCGCAGGTCGCCCGTGTGCTGCGCGGCGTCACGGCGTGTCACAAGCTCAACATCGCCGCGCTCGGCAATGCCGTACCGCAACTTCATGTCCATGTCATCGCCCGGTTCCGCAACGATGCGGCGTGGCCGAAGCCGGTATGGGGGGTTACTCCGGCGCGCGGCTATGAGCGCGATCAACGCGACGCGTTCAGCAGCGCGTTGCGCAAGCAGATCTCCTTTGAATGACGAGCATGTTCGCTTGATAGCCCGGCGATAGCATGCGAATTTCCTCGCCCTTGCCGGAGTTCTCTCATGCCCCATCGCCCTGACCTCGGGCCGAGACCGCTGCTCGGATACGCCGACAGCACGCTCGCGCGCGTTGCCGAGCGGCGAACGGATGCGACGTTCCTCGCGGCTTGCGAGGCCGATGCACGCAGCGCGGTGTTTGCGATCGGCGGCGAACTGGTGGTGCTGAAGAAAAATGGCAGCGGCTTCGATCCGTTATTTCGCCCGGATGAAGCGCGTGCACTCGCCCCATCCGCCGAAACGGTATTCCTCGGGCTCGCGGGCGAAGCCGGACGTTTCGGCATCGCGCTCGATCCGGAGGCGACCAAGGAGCTGAAGGGCCGGCCCGATCTCCTCGTGATCGACCTGCGATCCATCGCCGTGCAGGGGCTGGTCGGGCCTGAGCATCTCGCGCCCCTCGCCGAAGGCAAGGCGCTGCTCGCTTGGCACGCGCGCCATCGCTTCTGTTCCAATTGCGGCGTGGCGACGAACGTGTCGCAAGCCGGCTGGAAACGCGAATGCCCGAACTGCAAGGTCGAGCATTTCCCGCGTACCGATCCGGTCGTCATCATGCTGGCAATCGACGGCGACAAGTGCCTGCTCGGGCGCGCGGGCCGCTTCGTCAACAACATGTGGTCATGCCTTGCGGGCTTCATCGAGCCTGGCGAAAGCATGGAGGATGCGGCGCGGCGCGAGACGCTCGAGGAAGCCGGCATCGTGTGCGGTGAGGTGAAGTATTTCCGCTCGCAGCCCTGGCCGTTCCCGATGTCGCTGATGATCGGCTGTCACGCACGGGCCGACCACGCGCGACATCACGGTCGATCGCACCGAGCTCGAGGACGCACGCTGGTTCACCCGTGATGAGGTCGTGCTGATGTTCCGTGGCGAGCATCCGGACGGCATCAGCATCCCGCCGCCGATCGCGATCGCGCACCACATCATCCGCGCCTGGGTCGAAGAGGGTAACGGTGTCTTTGGATAGCGCCCGCAAACACGTGCTGTGCACCGGCATCGCGGTGCTCGATCTTGTCTTTCGCGTACGCGCACTTTCCGCGCCCGGATGTGAAGACCCAGGCGAGCTGCTTTCGACACGATCAACGGCGGCAACGCGCGCGAACGCCGCAGTCGCGATTGCGCATCTTGGCGCGCGCGCAAGCTTCGCGGGCCCGCTCGGCGGACCGGCCGGGCACCGACACGGTCGGCGACAATTTTCTGGCGCTCGCCGCGAAGGAAAATATCGACTGCTCGGCCTGTCCGCGCGTGCCGGGCGTGCTGACCTCGATTTCGGCCATCACGATCGATAATCATGGCGAGCGCGCGATCGCGAATTTCCGCGACGAGCGTCTTTCGCAGACCAAGCCGGACGACGCCGGTGCGCTGGTCAGGGACGCCGACGCCGTTCTGGCCGACAATCGCTACCCGGCCTTCGTGCGCGAGGTTTTGCTCGCGGCGCGCGCGCGCCGCATACCGACGGTGCTTGACGCCGACGAGCCGCGTCACGACAGCGACGACCTGCTTGGCATCGCATCGCATGTCGTATTTTCAGCGGAGGGTCTGCGCGCGACCGCTGGCACTGACAGTCTTGGCCGCGGGCTGATCGATGTTGCCAAACGCACCGACATCGTTTCTGGCCGTGACCGATGGGCGCAACGATGTGCTGTGGCTCGACGACGGCGAGTTGCGTCAGTTTCCGGCATTCCGGTCGATGTCGTCGACACGCTCGGTGCAGGCGACACCTTCCACGGTGCTTTCACGCTGATGCTTGCCGAAGGCGCGGATATCCGCACCGCGGTGCGCTTTTCGGCCGCCGCGGCCGCGCTCAAATGCACAAACCGCGACGGGCCGGGATCCTCGGCGCGCCGAGCCGCGCTGAGGTCGAGGCATTTCTGGCAAAAGAACTGAACCGCTATTTCTTCTGCGCAGACGGACATGGCGCGCCGCACGGTGCGCACGCGCCGGCGAAATCCTCCGGCGAGACCGCGCGCGCGGATCGACGGGCTCATCAGATGGTCCGCGACGACGGCGGCGAGCCCCGCGACCAGCACCAGTGCATAAACGAGTGCGCATCGCGCCCTAGTCCCGCGACAGGCCGAACAGCGGGCGCAACCGGATGCCGATCAGACAGCCGCCGAGCGCCGCCGCGAACCAGATCCAGCCGTGCAGCGAACCCGAAGCGACGCCGCCGACGAACGCGCCGATATTGCAGCCAAAGCCGATGCGCGCCCCCCACCCCATCAGCAGACCGCCGATCGCGGCGGCGAGCAGCGAGCGCGCGGGCGGCCAGGCCGTGCGGGCGAAAGGCTTCGTCGCGGCGGCCGCCGCCATCGCGCCGAAGATCATTCCCAGGTCCGTCGAGACTCGAGGTGTCCGAGAGAATGGACTCGCCGAGCGCGCGCTTCGGTCCCGCCCATTGCCAGAATTCGGCGTGCGAGAAGTCAAAGCCCGCAAGCGCCGCAAGCTTCGCGCCCCACACCGTGAAGCCGAATGTCACGCTCCACGGATGATGGCCGGCAAGAAACACGCCGATGGAAAGCACGCCGATGACGATCGCGCCCACGATGGTGATGCGCCGGGGCGTGTAATTCGCGCCGCGCGCGCGCGCGAATGCCACGATGGCAAGCGCGACGAGCGCGATACTGGCGAGCGTGACCGCGAGCCCGCCCCACGGGCCGAAGTAGTCCGACGCGAGCACCGGATCGATGCCGCCGAGCGCCAGAAAGGCCGGCAAATTCAAACTGCCGATCACGCTACCAACGATAAACAGCGCGAGCGCGATCAGCATGCGGCCCGAGCCGCCCCCTGCCGTGTAGAGCGTACCGGAGCCGCAACCGTTCGCGAGTTGCATGCCGATGCCGAACACGAACGCGCCGACGATCAGCGACGGCCCGATCGGCGCAATCGCGCCGCCGAAACCCGGCACCAGCGCGGCCACCGGAACGATCACGACCGCGGCGACCGCGATCAGCAGCAGCGCGGCGAGCATGCCGCCGGCCTCGCCGGTCACGAGGAAGCGACGCCAGGCGGCCGTGAAGGAGAATTCAGTCTTGAGAAAAGCGACGCCGAGCGCAAAGCCGCCGATCAGGAGCCCGGCCGATGCCGGCTGTCCGTCGAGCGAAACCAGCGCCACCAGCACGGCAATGCCGAGCAGCGCCGCAATGAGAAATGGCCAGTCGAGCCGCGTTACGGGCGCGGCCGGTCTATCGAGCGTCGCAGTACTCATGAGGCGTGATTACGACCCGAAACCGAGCGTCTTCTTCAGGTCATCCCACTTGGTGCGGGCCGAGGCAAGCGGACGGGTCGCATCCGAGGTCCAGTCCACCATTGAACCGTAATAGAGCCGCACATCTTTGCGGCCGAGCAGTTCGGACAGCACGAACCAGTCGGTCGCAGCCCAGTGTCCGGTGTTGCAGTAGGTGACCGCAGGGCCGGCGGGCAGCGTGGCGGCGATTTGCCGAAGCTGATCGCTGGATTTCAGGCGGTTGGTTTTCGAATTGTAGAACGTCGCGCTGTCGACATTCATGGCGCCGGGAATGTGGCCGTAAGCCTTCGCGGCCGGCGCGCGTTCCTTGCCGGCAAAGAACGAGGCCGGCCGCGCGTCGATCAGCGTCGCACCGCCCGACTGCTCGATCTGGCTCACTTCGCCGTTTTCGGCGAGCAGTGATTTGTTCAGCGTCGCGGTGAAGATCTTCGGCGAGGGCTTGCTCGGTCCGCTCTCGACTGCGTTTCCGTCGGCCACCCATGCAGCCTGCCCGCCGTCCAGGATCGAGACGTTGGACAGTCCCGCGACCCTCAAAGTCCAGTAGATGCGCGCCGCGGCGCCGAAATCCGTATAGCTCACGCCCGCCGGCACCACGACGACATGCGAATCCTCGTCGATACCGAGTTCGCCGATCAGCTTTTCGAGTTCGGCCTGGGTCGGCAACAGGAACGGCACGCCGCCGCGCGTCACGCGCCAGCCGGCCTTGTCATAGTCGCTGTGGATCGCGCCCGGGATGTGCGCTTTTTGGTAGGCTTCGCCGCCACCACCATCGATCGCCGAACGGATGTCGAGGACCAGCACGTCCGGATCGCTCAGGTGCTGCTTGACCCAGCCGGCCGAGACCAGCGGGCTGGCGCTATCGGCGCGGGCCGACAGCGCCGGCACGAGCGCCAGAACGGCAATAAAGACGCCAAAACGGAAGGCCTGAAAGAAACGCATCGCTAGCCCCGAGTGAACTTCCTGCTTGAAATAGAATATTTTTCTCTGTATTCACAGATCATCGCCTGAAAAAAGAACATTATTCTAATTTCTCCTCGGGTGTGAAACGTCCTCCTCTTTCTAGAAGGAATTTTGGCATGGACGCGATCGACCGGAAGATCCTCGCCGTCCTGCAGCAGGACGCCTCGCTCTCTGTCGCTGAAGTCGGCAGCCGGGTCGGCCTGTCATCGACCCCATGCTGGAAGCGCATCCAGAAGCTGGAAGCCGAGGGGGTGATCCAGAAGCGTGTCGCGGTCGTCGACCCGGACCGCGTCGGCCTCGGCGTCACGGTCTTCGTTGCGATCGAGACCGGCGACCATTCGGAGGAATGGCTCGGCCGCTTCGCCGAAGCGGTGAGCGCGATGCCGGAGGTGCTGGAATTCTACCGGATGGCGGGTGACGTCGATTACATGCTGCGCGTCGCGGTCGCGAGCATCCAGGACTACGACGTGTTCTACAAGAAGCTGATCGCCGCGATCCCGCTGAAGAATGTCACATCGCGCTTTGCGATGGAGCGGATCAAGCAGACGACGGTGCTGCCGATCGTCTGACGCATCATCCCGAAAAGGGGGAACCGATTTGCAGATAGGCGAGGCGAGAATAGATCAGCAGGCGTTGCAGGCGACCGTGTCGGACAGACGCGGACGCATGTAAATCTGGTCCTTCAGCGTCATCGGCCCGGTGATGACGTAGCCGACTGTCGGCGTATAGGTGTATTGCGATTCCGCCCAGATCAGGGAGGTACTCGCGGTGTTGAGCGCCGTCGGCAGCGTGACAACCTGATTGGCCGGGTGGACCGTGCCATTCAAGGTCTTGCTCCACACCACCTTGGCAACGCCGTTCGCATCGACATCGACGCGCGTCACCGTGGCCTTGATCAGCGTGCTCGAATACGGCTGAACGACAGACGTCGCCGCACTGAAGATGTTCGTCATGTCGGTCGAGTTGACGCTCGTCGCCTGCGCGACAAGATCGCCCAGCGTGCGCGCCACCAGCGTCACCTTGCGATCAACCGCGATTGCCGAGGAGACCTCGACGCTGCCAAGATAAAGCGTGACCATCAGCGGGAGCAGCATCGCGAACTCGACGGCCGAAACGCCGCGCTTGTCGTGCAGGAAGCGCCGCACCGGACGGCGCGCGCGCGCCAGGAGACGGGCAAATCGCATGGGACGGCCTCTCATCAGTAGGGCTCGTTGCGGAAGGCGGCCGTCGCCATGATAAGGCGCTTGTTGCCCGCCATATTGCCGAGATTGAAACCAAGCAGCGAGGCGTACACCGGCCACTGATACATCAGCCGGACGACTACAATGTCGGTCGGGCCGCCAGGCGCATATCCGAAGGTGCTGGTTTTCAGGTTGCCCTGCGCGTCGATCGGCGGCGAATTGTCGACCGAGCCGAACGTCGAATAAGTCTTCACGTCGACGTACATGCCGTTGTTGCAATCGAACAGTCCGCTGATCTTCGCGCACACCGCTGACTTGAACTGCGCCTGCGTGAAGCTTCCTGACTGTGCCTGTCCGGTCATGATCAGGCGCGCCGAGTCGGCGACTGCGGTTTCCAGCGTCTGGCTGGCGAAGAAGACAAGCGCCGTCTCCATGATGGCGAACATCAGCGCAAAGAACGGCGCGGCGACCAGTGCGAATTCGACCGCGGCGGCGCCGTCCTGCTCCTTGGCGAAACGACGGACGCGCAAAGGCGCCCCCTTGCGAATGGCAGCGCGAATTGCGTGCATCATAACGCTACTGCTCCGGCGTAATTCCGGCGCCCTTGGCGCCGCGACCGGGCATCACTCCCGATCCGCCACAAGCATTAGCAAAATCACGTTGTCGAATTGTTGCGTGTGTCCGCGACAATCGTGCCGATCGGATTCACGGTTTCCTAATCATGTGGCGCAAGTCCACTCGCACGCCACAAATGGGCTTCAGCGCGACGCCGGCTTCGCAGCCGCTGCGCCGCCCTGCGCCGAGCCGTTGCGCGTATCGGACTGCCCCAGCGTTGCGGTGAAGTAATCGGCCGAATCGCCGAGCGTGATGCGACGCTCGCAGTCCGGCGTGCAGCTATAGGTCTCGCGCTGCACGCCGCGAAATACCTGCACGGTGCGCCCATTCGGGCCGCTGACCACGATATTGCGCTCCATCAGCACGGCGCCGGTCCGGTCGAGTGCGAGGAGATTGGTAGAGCCGAAGCCCTTTCCGGTTACGACCACCAGGCCACCCGACTGCACCGCGACATCGGCAATCATCGGATTGCCGACCACAATGGTGGAGACCTTGTCGGGCAGGCGCATGATGCTGGCCTGATCGAGCGTGATGTCGATTGTTTCGGCGGCGTGCGCCACATGAGCCAGCGAAAGCGTGGCGAGACAGACCAGCAAGACCCCAGCGGGACGCAACTTTCTCGCCTTCATCACCGACTCTCCAGGTACGCGTATGCCGCTGCGTCAGCACTTCAACACGGACGGCCCACGCCGATTTGACTGCAAAATGGTGAATGAAATGCAAACGAAGCGTGTTCGAGGCAATCTCGTCCAGCCCATCGCATGAAGTGTTGGAGTTTCCACTACGCGCATTCTGGAAGAGACCCTCCCGCATGCCCCAGCAAGTCTTGGCTATACGCTAGTCGTCACAAATATTCGAAGCCGAGATTAAAACATTCCCGGGCATTTTTACATTCTAAAACCCCAGAAAGGGACTATTAACCACGCCCCTAACCTCGGCGATGACTGGTTGTTTCATCGATCGAATTAACGTTGTTGCAATTGGTCGCTGTTAGTTTCCCCACAACGCATCGGGTCGGACAACAAACCCGGGCGTAAGTGCTCAGACAGCCACGTGTGGATCAAAGGAGCCTACCCATGAAGACCCTCAAGCGTTTTGCCAAGGACGAGTCGGGCGCGACGGCCATCGAGTATGGCCTGATCGCCGCTGGAATTTCTGTCGCGATCATCACGGTCGTGCAGGGCCTCGGCACCAAGCTGAACACCACGTTCAGCAACATCACCAGCAAGCTGAACTAATCTCGCTTCTGCGAGCGAAATCAGAAAGGCCCCGGCGTTCCGCCGGGGCCTTTTCGTTTTTTGGGCGCATCTCCTTAAAATCGTTATCCGCCAGCCCATAATCGCAGATCATTCTCCGTAAACTTTAGCACGAAATTTTTGCGTGCATTGGAACTCTCGGGAACACGGTCTTTTAGAATTCTTCCTGTATCCCTTGCGACGGTTCGCTCGGGGGTGAGCGCGACCGTGGCACCATTCGGGAGAACAGTTCCATGACTATGCTTGCAGCGTTTCTTGTCGATGAATCCGGCGCAACCGCGATCGAATACGGTCTGATCGCGGCCGGGATCTCGGTCGCGATCATCACCGTCGTCCAGGGACTGGGCACCAAGCTCAGCAATGTGTTCACCAACGTGAGCACGGCGATCAACTAAGCACCGCCGCCCTGTGCCGGAAGCCGGCCGCGGCTCGCGCCGCTAACCGATCCGCAAGGGGCGCCGGTTATGATCCCAAAGGCTGTCGCGCCCCTGGCGCGGCGGCCTTCAAGGGTGCGCTCATGATCGGCGATGCAGTCAGGTTGCTTCTCTTTCCAGCCTTGATGGCCTTCGCGGCCTCAAGTGACCTTCTGACGATGACGATCTCCAACCGGGTTTCGCTGATCCTGGCGGGAATGTTCTTCGTTCTGGCGATCTGGTCGGGAATGCCGCTGGCCGATATCGGCGCGCATGTCGGGGCGTCGCTTCTTGTTCTCGTCGTTACATTCACGTTCTTCGCACGTGGCTGGATCGGTGGCGGCGACGCCAAGCTCGCCGCCGCGACCGCGTTGTGGCTCGGTTTCGACCAGCTCCTGAATTATCTCACCATCGCGTCGATCCTGGGCGGCGTTTTGACGCTGCTGATCATGCGCTTTCGGTTGATGCCCCTGCCCGGCGTTCTCGCCGATCAGGAATGGGCCAAACGCCTGCACCGCATGGATGCAGGCGTACCGTATGGCATCGCACTCGCGCTTGCGGCGCTCTGGGTCTATTCCGAGACGCCGTTCATGAAGTCGCTCGGCGGCTAGCTCGCGTAAGACCTTACGCCTCAAAAAAATTTCGATGCCGTCGCGTATGCGGGGAAACCTGCAGCGCAACGCTCCTATTTTACCTGCAAACTACCGGGCAACATTCGGTTAACTCAAATTAGATACGCGCCATTAACCATGGATTGACGTTTCGCTGGTGAAATCAGTGTGTAGGCCGGCGTTCGGCCACAGCGTCATCGTGGAAAGTGAAGCGTATGAAAGCCGCGCGTCTTGTTGTTCTCGTGGTTGCCGTCGCCGCCGGTGGGGTCGCGGCCTTGCTCGCAGGTCGTGGCAACGATGAGCCGCCGCCCGCGCCCGCCGAGCAGGCCAAACTCGACACCGTAGATATCCTTGTCGCCAAGGGCGATATCGCGCTCGGCCAAGGGGTCTCGGCGCAGGATTTCCTGTGGGCGCAGTGGCCGGTCCAGGCCGCAAGCCCCGCCTTTATCCGCAAGACAGACAAGCCGGAAGCGATCGAACAGCTCTCGGGTGCGATCGCGCGCGCGCCGTTCGTCGCCGGCGAGCCGATTCGCGAGGCGAAACTGATCAAGGCGAACGGTTCAGGCTACATGGCCGCCGTGCTCGACAAGGGCATGCGCGCGGTTTCGACCGAGATTTCGCCGGAGACCGGCGCCGGCGGCTTCATCCTGCCCAACGACCGTGTCGACGTCATTCTGTCGCGCCGCGACCGCGAGGCCGAAAAGGCCGGCGCCGCCGATACCCAGGTCAGCGAGACGATCCTTTCCAACATCCGCGTGCTGGCGATCGACCAGACGCTCGGTGAGAAGGACGGCCAGAAAGTCGTGATCGGCAAGACCGCGACGCATTGAGCTTGCGCCTCACCAGGCCGAGACGCTCGCGCTGTCGCGCCAGCTCGGCACGTTATCGCTCGCGCTGCGCAGCCTTGCGGATGCGGGCGATACCACGCTTCCGAATGAAGACGATCGCGCGGCCGGCCGGCGTGCGGGAATCAACACGGTGCGCTTCGGCATCAGCACCATGTCGACGCCGAAATGAACTTGGGCAGGGGAACGGGTGATATGACGCGTAGATTTCACACGAGCGGCGCTGTTGTCGCGGCGCTCGCGGCGTGCCTTGGTGCGGCGCTGCAGGCGCGCGCCGGCGAGCCGGCTGGTCTTGTGACGCCGAGCGGCACAATCCAGGTGGTCGGCTCGGACTCCAGTTCGCGCTTCGTGCAGCTCGGCATCGGCAAATCGGTCGTCATCGACCTGCCGCGCGACATCAAGGACGTGCTCGTCGCGGAGCCGAAATTCGCCAACGCGGTCGTGCGCTCGACGCGCCGGGCCTATCTGATCGGCGTCGCGGTCGGCCAGACCAACATCTATTTCTTCGACGCGGATGGAAAGCAGATCGCCGGCTTCGACGTGGCGGTGACGCGCGACCTCAACGGCATCCGCGCGACCATGCCAGAAACTGCTGCCGAACGCGGATGTGCGCGTCGACGGTGTCGGCGACGGCGTGATGCTGCCGGCAGCGTCGCGAACGCAGGCGAATCGCAGCAGGCCGCCGACGTCGCGGCCAGACTCGTCGGCGACCTCGACAAGGTGGTGAACAATCTCACCATCCGCGGCCGCGATCAGGTGATGCTGAAGGTGACCGTCGCCGAGGTGCAGCGCGACATCATCAAGCAGCTTGGCATCGATCTGAACGGTACCAGCCTTTCCTATCGGCAGTGCGGTTCTCAACTTCAACAATTCCAATCCGTTCACGGCGCTCGGACAGCCGCTGGTCGCCGGCAACGGCGTTCGGGGCTCGTTCAAGGCGGTCAGCGCGACGCTCAATGCGATGGAGCGCGCGGGCGTCATCCGCACGTTCGCCGAACCGACGCTGACGGCGATTTCGGGTGAGAGCGCGAACTTCCTCGCGGGCGGCGAGTTTCCGGTGCCCGCCGGATATACCTGCGATCCAACAACCCATGTCTGTCAGCTCGCGATCCAGTTCAAGAAGTTCGGCGTCGGCCTCAACTTCACGCCCGTCGTGCTGTCGGAGGGCCGCATCAGCCTGAAGGTCATGACGGAAGTCTCCGAGCTCTCGAACGAAAATTCGATCCAGCTCGTGCAGGGCACCAGCACCCAGACCATTCCGGCGATCAAGACCCGCCGCGCCGAGACCACGGTGGAAATTCCCTCCGGCGGCGCGCTCGCGATGGCGGGCATGATTCAGGAGCAGACCAAGCACCAGATCTGCGGCCTGCCCGGCCTGATGCAGTTGCCGGTCCTCGGCACGCTGTTCAAGAGCCGCGACTACGTCACGCGGCCAGACCGAACTGATGGTGATCGTGACGCCCTATATCGCGCGCTCGGTGGCGCAGAAGGATCTGTCGCGGCCGGATGACGGCTTCGCCGGATTCCTCCGATCCGGCCGCCGATGCTGCTCGGACCGCCTCAACCGAATCTACGGCGCGCCCGGGTCAACAAAGCGCCGGCCGCAGGCTACCAGGGCAAATACGGCTTCATTCTCGACTGACGCGACGAGGAACGGACAATCCCATGAACAAATCTCTCACCCTCGCCGCGCCGCTGGCGCTTCGTCAGCCTCGCGGCCATGCTCGCCGGCTGCAAGACGACCCGCTCGACCGAGGACGTCGGCAAGTGTTCCGAGCGATTACCGGCTGCGGCACCCGATCGCGGTGCGCGAGAAGGCGCAGTCGCTGATTGTCTTCATCGGCGACAACCGCGGCGACGCTGACGCCGACGCAGCGCGCCGAGGTCGGCGCGCTTGCCTCCACCTGGCGGCGAGGAAGCGACCGGCGGCATCGTGATCGAGGTCCCGGTCGGCGGCGCCAATGAGCGCGCGGCAACCAGTGTGCCGCGTGAAATCCGGGCGCTCCTCGTCGTCGTCCGGCGTCCCGCCGCAACGCGATCGAGATCCGGCCCAGTCACGGCCGAGCGATCCGATACGGCTCGGCACGCTCCGCGTCGAATTATCCGCGGATGGCGGCCGAGACCGGACCGTGCGGCCTGTGGCCGGACGATATCGGCCCGACCTCCGACCCGGTCTACTCGTCGAACAAGCCATACTGGAATCACGGCTGCGCGAACGCAGCGCAATCTCGCCGCGCAGGTCGCCGATCCGTCCGACCTGGTGCAGCCGCGCGCCGAAGACGCCGGTCTATACCGCGCGCCGCTCCACCGTGATCGACAAGTACCGCAAGGGCGAAGCCACCGCGACGCAGTACCCGGATGCCAATAAAGGCAAGATCAGCGATGTGGGCCAATGATCAAATTTGCACTCAAAGGCGGCGACCAGAGCGCCGCGCATGCCGACGCAGGCGCACAGGACGAGCACATCGCGCCGGTGCCGCGCATCTCGATCCAGGCGTTCTGCGACCTCCGCCGACACTGCCGCCGCGATGCAGGCGGCGGGCGAAGATCGGCGCATGACCAAGGCGCATCTGAAGGTGCAGATGGGCGGCATCGCGGCGGCGACCGAAGCCTACCGGGCATCCGCGACGCCAAACGTCGTCATCATCGAGTCGGATGGCGGCGCGGCGAGTACTGCTCGCCGGTCTCGATTCGCTTGCCGAGGTCTGCGACGCCGGCACGCGCGTCGATCGTGATCGGCCACCTCAACGACATCGTCCTCTATCGCGAGATGGTCCGGCGCGGCGTCAGCGACTACCTGATCGCGCCGGTCGGCCCCGTCGACCTGATCCGCGCCGTCTCCGGGCCTGTTCTATGCGGTCGACGCCAAGCCGGTCGGCCGCACGCTCGCGGTGGTCGGCGCCAAGGGCGGCGTCGGCTCCTCGACGGTCGCGCACAACATCGCCTGGGCGATCGCGCGCGACGTGCATCTTGACGCTGTCGTCGCCGATCTCGATCTGCCGTTCGGGACCGCCGGGCTCGACTTCAACCAGGACCCGCCGCAGGGCATCGCCGACGCCGTGATGTCGCCGGACCGCATCGACACCGCGTTCGTCGACCGTCTGCTCGTCGAAATGCACCGATCATCTGAGCCTGCTCGCCGCGCCGGCGACGCTCGACAGCGTCTACGATTTCGGCACCGAGGCATTCGACTCGATCTTCGACGTGCTGCGCTCGACCGTGCCGTGCATCGTGCTCGACGTGCCGCATGTGTGGACCGGTTGGGCGAAGCGCACGCTGATCGGCGCCGACGACATCCTGATCGTCGCGGCGCCCGATCTCGCCAACCTGCGCAACACCAAGAACCTGATCGACCTGCTGCGCGCCTCGCGGCCGAACGACAGCCGCCCGCAGTACTGCCTCAACCAGGTCGGCGTGCCGAAGCGGCCGGAGATCAAGCCGGCGGATTTCGCCAAGGCGCTCGAGTTCGAGCCGCTCGCATCGATCCCGTTCGATCCGCAAATGTTCGGCACCGCCGCGAATAACGGCCAGATGATCGCAGAAGTGTCCGCGAACCACCGCGCGGCGGAAACCTTCCGTTCGCTCGCGCAGACACTGACCGGGCGTACGGAAGTGAAACGTTCGCGCAATAGCCTGCTCACCCCGCTGATCGAAAAGCTCAGGCGCAAGCAGCCGTAAGGCGGAGACAACCGTGTTCGGAAAGCGTTCCACATCGGGCCCTGACCAGCGCAGCCCGGCGCCGCCGCAACCGGCGCCGGTGCCTGAGGCCGCGCGCCCGCCTGCTCCGTCGCCGGGCGGGAGCGATGTGGGTCTCACGCCGCTGCCTTCCGACGGGCCTCGGCGCGCCGATCACATCGCCGCCGCTCGCCCCGGGCCATGGGCCGAAGCCGATCGTGCCGACCGCGCGCGACTCGCGCCGCTCGGAGACCTATTACGAGGTCAAAGGCGCGATCTTCTCCGCCCTGATCGAGGCCATCGACCTGTCGCAGCTTGCGCGCCTCGACTCGGAGTCCGCGCGCGAGGAAATCCGCGACATCGTCAACGAGATCATCGCGATCAAGAGCATCGTGATGTCGATCTCCGAGCAGGAAGAACTGCTCGACGACATCTGCAACGACGTGCTCGGCTATGGTCCGCTCGAGCCGCTGCTGGCGCGCGACGACATCGCCGACATCATGGTGAACGGCGCCAACACCGTCTACATCGAAGTCAACGGCAAAATTCAGCAGACCAACATCCGCTTCCGCGACAATCAGCAGCTGCTGAATATCGCGCAGCGCATCGTCAACCAGATCGGCCGCCGCGTCGACGAAGCCTCGCCGATCTGCGATGCGCGCCTGCCCGATGGCTCTCGCGTCAACGCGATCGTTCCGCCTCTCGCGATCGACGGGCCATCGCTCACCATCCGCAAGTTCAAGAAGGACAAGCTGACGCTCGACCAACTCGTCAAGTTCGGCTCGATTTCCCCGGAGGGCGCTGAGGTCCTCAAGATCATCGGCCACTGCCGCGCCAACGTGCTGATCTCCGGCGGCACCGGCTCCGGCAAGACGACCCTGTTGAACTGCTTGACCAGCTTCATCGAGGAAGACGAGCGCATCATTACCTGCGAGGACGCGGCCGAGTTGCAGCTGCAGCAGCCGCATGTGGTACGCCTCGAAACCCGTCCGCCGAACCTCGAAGGCGAAGGCCAGGTCACGATGCGTGATCTGGTCAAGAACTGCCTGCGTATGCGCCCGGAACGCATCATCGTCGGCGAAGTCCGCGGACCCGAGGCGTTCGACCTGTTGCAGGCGATGAACACCGGCCACGACGGCTCGATGGGCACGCTGCACGCCAACACGCCGCGCGAAGCTCTCTCGCGTCTGGAATCCATGATCACGATGGGCGGTTACACCCTCCCCTCCAAGACCATCCGCGAAATGATCTGCTCGTCGGTCGATGTCGTCATCCAGGCCGCGCGTCTGCGCGACGGCTCGCGCCGCATCACGCACGTGACCGAGGTGATGGGCATGGAAGGCGATGTCATCATTACGCAGGACGTGTTCGTCTACGAAATGATGGGCGAGGACGCACACGGCAAGCTGATCGGCCGGCATCGCTCCACCGGCATTGGACGCCCGCGTTTCTGGGAGCGCGCACGCTATTACGGCGACGAGAAGCGGCTCGGCGCAGCGCTCGATGCCGCCGAAGTCGCCGGCGAGCCGTTCAAGGGATAAGGGCGTCTACATGCCGATGCAATCGCTTGCCATGTTCGCGCTGGTGGCGCTCGCAGCCGGCGGGGTCATCTGGGTTTTCGTCTATCCGATCCTGTCGGGCGAGCGGCACGCCGAACGGCGCCAGGAAAGCGTGGTGCGCGCCGAGCCAACCGCGCGCGTCACCGCCGCTGCCGGCCGCGCGCCGAGGATGCGGCGCGATCAGATCGAAGACACGCTCAAAGAACTGGAAGTCCGGCAAAAGAAGCAGAAAAACCTGCCGCTGGCGATGCGCATTTCCCAAGCGGGCCTCCAATGGAGCAAGCGTCAGTACATCATGATCAGCGTCGGCATCGGGATGGTGCTGTTCGTCGCGATCTTTCTGGTCGGCGGTGGCGTACTCGCCGCCGCGGGTGCGGGATTCGCCGGTGGATTTGGAGCCCCGCGCTGGCTGTTGGCGTTTCTCAAGAAGCGCCGCGAAGGCAAGTTCCTGAATTACTTCCCCGACGCGGTGGACGTGATCGTCCGCGGCGTCAAGGCGGGTCTGCCGCTCGGCGATTGCCTGCGCATCATTTCGAACGAGTCGCAGGAGCCGGTGAGAAGCGAGTTCAAGACCGTTGTCGAAGCGCAGACTGTCGGCATCTCGATGGGCGATGCCTGCGCCAAGCTTTACGAGCGGATGCCGCTCCCGGAAGCCAACTTCTTTGGCATCGTGGTCTCGATCCAGCAGCGCGCAGGCGGCAATCTTTCCGAAGCACTCGGCAACCTGTCGCGTGTGCTGCGCGACCGCAAGAAAATGAAGGCCAAAATCCAGGCGATGTCGATGGAGGCAAAAGCCTCCGCCTCCATTATCGCAGCGCTTCCGTTCGCCGTCATGATTCTCGTCTACATCTCCAGCCCGAACTACATCGAGTTGTTGTGGACGCACCCGACCGGCCGCCTGATGATGGCCTGCTCCGCAGTGTGGATGCTGATCGGCGTCTTCGTCATGAAGAAGATGATCAACTTCGATTTCTAGGGGCATGCCGGCTTTTGGACCGAGCCATGCATGAACGTTAAGGACCCGCGCCGTGCTCGAACTGCTCATCGACAAGATGCACGACCCGAAGTTCATGGCGAGCATATTCGCCGCGATCGCCGCCATCGCGACGGTGATCACGCTCGCGATGCCGCTGCTCGCGCGCGACGATCTGCAATCGGCGGCTGAAGGCGGTCGCGATCGAGCGCGAGAAGATCCGGCAGCGCGAGCGCGAACGCCTCGCGCGCGGCGACAAAGTGCAGCTACGGCAGTCGCCGAAGCAGTACATGAAGCGTGTTGTCGACCAATTCAACCTGACCAAGTGGGTCGGTCAGGAACAGGCGCGCGACAAACTCATTCAGGCGGGTTACCGCGGCCAGGCGCCTTACGTGACCTACCTGTTCTTCCGCATGGTGACGCCGATCGTCGCGTTCCTTTTCTCGCTGTTCTACATCTTCTTCGTGATGCAGATGGAGAAGCCGCCGGTCATGAAGTTCGGCATGTGCCTGATTCGCCGCGTTCGTCGGCATGCAGCTGCCGTACCTGTTCCTGAAGAACAAGATTTCCAAGCGCCAGCTTTCGATCCGCCGGGCATTTCCCGATGCGCTCGACCTTTTGCTGATCTGCGTTGAGTCCGGCATGTCGATCGAAGCGGCGTTCCGCAAGGTCTCCCAGGAAATCGGGTCCCAATCGATCCCGCTTGCCGAGGAATTGACGCTGACCACCGCGGAACTGTCCTACCTGCAGGACCGCAAGGTGGCGTATGAAAATCTCGCCAAGCGCACCGACCTCGAAGGCGTGAAGTCCGTCTGCGTCGCGCTGCAGCAATCGGAACGCTACGGCACGCCGCTCGGACAGACGCTGCGCGTGATGGCGCAGGAAAATCGCGACATGCGCATGTCGGAGGCCGAGAAGAAGGCGGCCGCGCTGCCGCCGAAGCTCACCGTGCCGATGATCCTGTTCTTCCTGCCGGTGCTGTTCATCGTCATTCTAGGCCCGGCGGCGATCCGCGTCATGGCGATCCAGTAGGCGCCGGCCAGTTCACCACGATCGGAGCTTCCAGCAGGCGCGGCGTTAGCTCCTTCACCCGGACCGGCTCGAAGATCGCCTTGACGGTTAGCGGAATTCTCAGATCGCGGTAGACGCGCTTGCGGCGCGGAAACCGATGCTGCTTGTAAGTCCTTGGCTCGATGCCCGCGGCAAGCTCCCACTCCTTGCACACCGTCTCCAGCCCGATGGGATAGATCGTCACAGTGTCCTTCGTGACGTGGAAGCGGGTGAAGCACTTGTAGTCCGCGATCGCCTGGGTCGAGAGCACTTCCTGGTCGTGTCCCTCAAATAAAACGCTCGCCAGAAGCAGATAGATTGACATCAGGAGTGCGCCTGGGATCGCACCGGTCGGCAACGTCATGAAGTGAACGAACCAGTTCGCCGTCACGCACTGGGCGAGCCAATCCATGAGCAAGAGGGCAAGCGCGATATGGCCACATCCATGGAGTAGGCCGAGCAGGACAAGGCCCGTCTTCTTCCAGAGCGGTGAGCTGGCGCGCCTGCTCACGAGCGCGAACATGCCGCAACCTCCGACAATCACCGCAGTGAAGATGAACAGTCGCGGATCGCGGATCACGACGTCCCACCACGCAAGGAAGAGACCTGGGCAGTATTCGGTACGGCAACTGGTCCGCAGATAGTCGAGCAGCGTTGGCGCGGTCCAGGGCAAGGTGTTCAGAGCCTCGCTGGCGGACTGCAGGAGCCAGCTGTAGACCCAGTAGACACAACCGACTGCAACCGCGAACCAGGGATTTTGAGGGATCAGGTGCCGGATGACTCCGAGGCGTAATGCTTTGGACTGGCTCTCGCTCGGCACGATCTTCTTTCGCCCGAATTCCCGTTCGATGGGTTTCCGGTATGACCCTTCACGCGCCTCCGCCTCCTTCAAAAGGAGCTTTGGTGGCAGCCCGTAGGTGCCGTGGAGAAACGCGCCCCCGCCGCCGCAGGTTATCAACTGCCGCTTCTGGCCCGACCCGCCCTCTTCTTCGTACCTGGCGTAGTGATGCAGATCGCCGGCAATCTTGACCGGGATGTCGGCGCCTTTGGCATGAATGAGGCTTTCCAGGTACAGCATATTCCGGTGCGACGGATCGACGTCTTGCTCTCGATCCTGCCCGGCCTTGATCCAGGTCGGCTCGGGACTCACGATGATCACGCGATCGCCCGCGCCCAGAAGGTCGGCGCATCGCTTGAAGTAGTCGACCTGCGGGACGTCGAGGTCCGACTCCAGTTGTACGTCGAGGCCCCAGACCCACCATTTGTGCGGAAGCTTGAGCGCGAAGTAGCTGCGCGATTGCGTGGCCGTCCACTGCGCGACCCAGCGGTCTCTGTGGCAGAAGAGACGGATGAATGAGGTGAGCCCGTCATACCAGTCGTGATTGCCGGGAAGCGCGTAAACCGGAATGCGGTTCGCTTTGTCGTAGCTTTGCGGCCGCGCCGCAAAGTACGGACCTTCCAGCCGGTTGCGATAGGTATCTGCTGAAGCAACCGGATAGACCTGATCGCCACCGAGAACCATAAAGGCGCCGCGCGGGAGCATCCTCTTGTCGCCGCCGTCGGCGTTCTCGACCGCAAGCGAATCCTGTCCGACCAGATAGGCGATGGAGTAAGTCGGGTTCCAACCATCACCGGTGTCGCAGATGTAGTCGAACCAGACGTCGTCGCCCTGGGTGTGGTCGAAGGCCAGCGACTTGGGATCGCTCGGGTAAAGCGCCGCCAGCGTCTCGCGTTTATCGGCGAACGATCCGAACAGGCCCGCAAGAACCGTGAGCAGGCCGGTGCGCGTGATATCGATCGGATCAAGCCAGCTCGTCGCCGGCCACTGCTCAATGGTAGCTTTGCGCCACTGCGTGGGCTTTTCCGCCATTGACGCGCTCCCCCGTCTCGTCCCTGCAATGCAACCTTAGCATTCAGATCGGAAACGACAAGAAACACGCACCGACAACCGGCGCACGCGCGTGTAAGGAATTGGGAGAGTCGCGATCCGGCAGGAGACTTCGCTGAAGCGGACGACGGAAACGGACCTAGCTGCCGCTGACTTCCGCGGGTTCGAGTCCTTCGATCGTGCGCGAGGTGTTCTTCTTGAGAGCGTTCGGATTATTCTTCTGCGCCAGCATCCGCCGAAGATAAGCGACATTCGCGACCGCCTCGCCTTCCGGCAGGTCGGCACGCGCAATCGCTTCAGCTTCCTGGAAGCGACCTTGCAGGCCGACCACCAATGCGAGATTTTGACGCACGCGCTTGTCGGCGCTGCCGCGTTGGGAGGCGCGCCGCAATGTCTCCTCGGCCTGCTTCAGGTCCTTCGAGAGCGCATAGGACAGGCCGAGATTGGACAGCACCGAGGGCTCGTCCGGCACGATCTTGAGTGCACTTGCGTAATAAAGCCGCGCTTCCTCGTGGCGGCCCGTCTGATCCATGACTGCACCCTGCACGGAGAGAATGCGCCAGTCGGGCTGGTCGGGCGAATGGGCGCGCTCAAGCACATCCATCGCCTGTTTGTAGTTCCCGGAATCCGCGAGCGCGCGGCCGTACGCGCCGAGCACCGACTTGTTGTTCGGGTTGTGCAGCGAAGCGGTCTCAAGTACCGCCGCTGCCTGCGCGCGCTGCCCGGTCGCGCGCAACGCCTGCGCATAGCGGATTGCCACGTCGGGATCGCGCGGGTTGGCGCGGAAGCGCTCGCTGAGCGCATCGGCCGCGCGTCGCCACTCGGCTTCGGTGTGCTGCGCGCCGCCGGACGAAATCGAGCCGGTGGTATCGCTCGACCCGGTGGTCGTGCACCCCGCGAGTGCACCGGCGATCAGCACGACGCCGACAAACGAACAAACGCGGAAAGCTACGCGTACAGTCATGATGGTGCTCCAGCGGCTTTCGCCACCCGCCCCAGCAATAGATCGTTAACCCTAAGGCTTGGTTAATCGGGGGCGCTTGCGCCCGCTTCACGCCATGCGCGCCGGCGTGCTAGCAGGGCTTCGGGGACCTTCCATGAATCCGGCCTTCGTTGCACCGGGCGGCGCGTCCGTACCGGTCTGGTTCGTCAATACCGAAACCTGGGGCGACGTGCGCGCACAGCTCGGCGCCGTGGCGCGGCGGTTTGCCGAAACCGCGACATTCGAACCGAAGCCCGGCCGCTTCCTGCTGTTGCCGGGCGACGATGGCGCGCTCACGGGCGTGCTGTTCGGCTTCGAGCCATCCGACAAGCCCGACAAGGACCGGTTCGCGCCGGGCCGCCTGCCCGGCCTGCTTCCCCCCGGCGTCTATCGCTTCGCCAATGCGCCGCACGACGGGCGCCTCGCGGCCCTCGCCTTCGCGCTCGGCTCTTACCGGTTCACGCGCTACCGCAAGGGCGAGCCGAACGGCGCGCAGCTTGAAATCGCCGATAGCGCCGAGCGCGCGGAGCTATCGCGCATCGCCGAGGGCGTGGCGCTCGCGCGCGATCTCATCAACACGCCGGCAAACGACATGGGTCCGGCCGAGCTGGAACTGGCCGCGCGCGACCTTGCCTCGCGGCATGGCGCGGCGATCCAGACTGTCATCGGCGACGACCTGTTGAAGCAGAATTTCCCGCTGATCCATGCGGTCGGCCGCGCCTCGCCGCGCGCGCCGCGCCTGGTCGACCTTACCTGGGGCAATGCCAACGCCCCGAAGATCACGCTGGTCGGCAAGGGTGTTTGCTTCGACACCGGCGGGCTCGACATCAAGCCCGACGCCGGCATGCTGATCATGAAGAAGGACATGGGCGGCGCCGCGAACGTGCTCGCGTGCGCGCACATGATCATGGATGCAAAACTGGACGTTCGCCTGCGCGTCCTGATCCCGGCGGTCGAGAATGCGATTTCGGGCGATGCCTTCCGCCCGCTCGACATCTACCGGTCGCGCAAGGGCATCACGGTCGAGATCGGCAATACCGACGCGGAAGGCCGCCTGGTGCTGGCAGACGCGCTGGCGCTCGCCGATGAAGAAGCGCCGGACCTCATCGTCGACATGGCGACATTGACGGGCGCGGCGCGTGTCGCGCTCGGGCCAGAGCTGCCGCCCTTCTTCACCGATGACGATGCGTTTGCGGCCGACCTCGCGCGGCACGCCCAGGCCGAGCGCGATCCGGTCTGGCGTATGCCGCTGTGGCGGCCCTACGAGTCGATGCTGGAGTCCAAGACCGCCGACATCAACAATGTGGGAGGCGCGCAAGGCGGCGCGATCACGGCGGCGCTGTTCCTCTCCCGCTTCGTCACGGCGGCGAAAAGCTGGGCTCACTTCGACATCTACGCCTGGACGCCCAGCGCCAAGCCGGCGCGCCCGGATGGTGGCGAGTGCCAGGTCGCGCGTGCGCTCTATGCGCTGCTCAAGGACCGCTACGGCGGTTGATCCGAAGGCTGCGATCCTGAAACAATTCGGCCCCGAAACGAATTCGGTGTCGCGATGGCAGTTGAGTTGCGTCCCTCGCAAGCGTTGCGATTGCTGCACGATTTTGCGTTTGCGCTCGTCACCGACGGCGAGCCCGACCTCTCAGCGCGCCAGCTTTCCGTCCTGCTTACGATTTATTTGGAGCCACCACCGCACACTGTGCGCGGCCTTGCCGCCAAGCTGAATGTGACCAAGCCGGTGATCACGCGCGCACTCGACACAATGGGAATGATCGGGCTCGTCTCGCGCCGCCGCGACGAGACCGACCGGCGAAATGTCGTGATCCAGCGCACGGCTGCGGGAGCCCTCGCGGTTGAGCGGCTTGGCGACGTGCTGATTGCCAAGGCGCGGGGGCTGCCGCGGTGAGTTTGGATCCGCGCATCACGCCGGCGCGGCCGGACCTCGCCGCCAAGCATCTCGAAGGCAAGGTGAACGCGGCGCGTTTCGTCGCGGGCGAAACGCGCGAGGTGATCGACGCACAGACGCCGGTCCGCGAGCGCCCTGCCCCGGACGCGCCGCTGATGACCGAGGCCCTGATGGGCGAGCGCGTCACCATCTACGAATTCGATGACGAAGGCTGGGCGTGGGGCCAGCTTGCCGCCGACGGATATGTGGGCTGGCTTGCGGCCAGCGCTTTGCTCGCGCCGCGTGATCCGCCCGACGCACAGGGTGAGCGCGCTGCGAACGCTGGCCTTTCCCGGACCGTCGATCAAGCTGCCGCCGGTCGCGATGCCGCCGCTCGGCGCAACGATCGCGGTCGCGCGCGAGCAGGACCGCTTCGCGGTTTCAGCGCTGGGATTTTTGCCGGCCGCGCATCTGGCGCAGACTCGAAACGCAAGAGACCGATTTCGTCACCGTCGCCGAGCGCTTCCTCGGCACGCCGTATCTGTGGGGCGGCAAAACCAATTACGGACTTGACTGCTCCGGGCTGGTGCAGGTCGCGCTGAATGCCTGCGGCATCCCCTGCCCGCGCGACAGCGACATGCAGGAAAACGCATTTGGCACGTCGGCCGATCTGAAATCGCTGCGGCGCGGCGATCTTGTGTTCTGGAAGGGACATGTCGCCATCGTCCGCGATGCGGCCACGCTCGTGCACGCCAACGCCTTCCATATGGCGGTCGCGATCGAGCCGCTCGCCGAGGCGATCGCGCGGATCGGCGCGGGCGGCAATCACGTCACCAGCGTGCGGCGGCCGTCCTGACGCTCAGCACTGCGCCTTGCCGCAGGCCCGCACGGACTTGACGATTTTCTCGATCGCATCGCGACCCGGATATCCGATGATCGCCACGTCCTGAATGACGAACGACGGCGTCGCCTCCATCCCCAGCACGTCGCCGAACTTCACATGCGCCTTCATGGCCTCGGTGATGGTGTCGTCGTTGGCGAGTGCGAGAATCTTCTCACGCTCGAACCCGAGTTCCGTCGCGCCGGCGAGGGCGCGATTGCCGTCAACGACGCCGCGTCCGGAAAACATCTTCTGGTGAAACAGGCTGAACTTCAGCGGCGAGGCCATCTGCGCCAGTGCGAACTCCACGCGCCCGGCCTGAATCGATGGAATGCCGAGCACCGGGAATGGCACCAGCACAAGATTGATCTCTTTGTCGGCCGAAAGGAGCGCCCGCAAATCGGTCGAGGCGCGGCGGCAGTACGGGCAGTTGAGATCGTAGAACTCGTAGATCGTGACATCGCCCTTGGGATTGCCGACGGCGACGACGCTCGGGAGCTTGCGGATGTCATTCCCGGTCGTGACCGGGACGACATGATTCATTACGGCTGTACCGTCGATGCCGGTGATGTCGTAGGACGCCTCGTCGGCGTGCGCCGTGATGGCTGCGGTCGCAAGAAGAGAGACGGCAATGAGGCGCATGATCATGCGCGCCTCTTTCGGCGATGGCGTGGGCAAATGCGAGTCACGAGGCCGTGACAGGCGCTTAGTAGCCGCTGTTGCGGTTGACCACGTTCACCAACGGCTCGCCGCGCTCATGACACGCGATCTGGTCGGCGACGTAGACCGAGATCGCGTCCGGATCGGTGTCAGCGGCGTTGTGCGGCGAGAGCGTGACTCCCGGATGCGACCAGAACCGGCTCTCTGGCGGCAACGGCTCGCTGTGGAACACATCGAGGGTGGCGGCCAGCAGCGTTCTGTCATCCAGCGCCGCCAGCAAATCGTCCTCGTTCTGCAAGCCCCCTCGCCCCGCATTGATCAGCACCGGCCCGCCGAGCTTGCCGTCGTGCGCGAGTTTCCCAAACAGGTCGCGATTGAGGATGTGATGCGTTTGTGGCGTCAGCGGCAGCAGGCACACCAGCACATCGGTGCGCGCGAGGAACGCATCGAACTGTTCACCCGAAAAGCACGCGACTCCCGGGATCGATTTTGCCGTGCTGCTCCATCCCGCGACGTCGAAACCGATACGCGCCAGCACTTGCGCCGCATCGCGCCCCAGCACGCCGAGCCCCATGATGCCGACGCGCAGATCGCGCGCCGCCCATTGCAACTTCGGCGCCCAGACCTTGTTGCGCTGGCTTTCCGTGTAGTAGCCCTGCCGGCGATGATGCATCAGCACGTGCATCACGATGTACTCGGTCATGCGCGCGGTGAGATCATCGACCGCGACGCGCACCAGCGGCACGTCGGGCAGCGTCTTGTCCGCCAACACCGCATCGACGCCGGCGCCGAGATTGAAGATGGCCGCGAGATTCGGAAACGCAGAGAGGGCGCCTGGCTGCGGCTTCCACACCGCCGCGTAGCGCACCAGCGCCGGATCTATCTTGTCCTCGGGGATCAGCGCCACCGGCCGCTCCGGGCACACGCGCAGGAAGCGCTCGCGCCAGCGCCGCGGCGCCCAATTCTCGGTGCTGCCGGTGATGAGCAGCGCGAGCGCGCCGTTGCTCACTCGGGTGACCATGTCTGGTCGTGCATGGTCTTGAGAGCATCCGCGGCATCCTGCGGGCTCGGAGCCGTGTCATCGACTTGGTCCCCCTCGACTGTGTCGAGATTGAACGCGGCGGCAAACAGGGCGCGGGTGTAATCGCTTTTCGGCCGCCGGAAGATGTCGACGGCGGGTCCCTCCTCCACGACCTTGCCGTTGCGCATCACGATCAACCGGCTCGCCAGCGCCGAGACCACGCGCAGGTCATGCGAGATGAACAGATAGGTGAGATTGCGCCGCTTCTGCAGGTCGCGCAGGAGGTCCACGATCTGCGACTGGATCAGCATGTCGAGCGCAGAGGTCGGCTCGTCAAGCACCACGAAAGTCGGCTCAAGCACCACCGCACGCGCGACCGCAATGCGCTGGCGCTGCCCGCCGGAGAACTCGTGCGGATAGCGGAAGCGGGTCTCAGGGTCGAGGCCAACGTCGGTCAGCGCCGCGACGACACGCGCCTCGCGTTCGGTGGCGGTCAATTGCGGCTGATGCACCCACAGCCCCTCCTCAATGATGTCGGCAACCGACATGCGGGGCGAAAGCGACCCGAACGGATCCTGGAATACGATCTGCATGTCGTGGCGGAACGGGCGCATCGCCTTGAACTTGAGCCCCTGCAGTGATTTGCCCATGAACACGATCGGCCCGTCGGAGGAGATCAGGCGCAGGATCGCAAGGCCGAGCGTGGTCTTGCCGGACCCCGACTCTCCCACAATGCCGAGCGTCTCGCCCTTCCGCACCGAAATGCTCACACCGTCGACCGCCTTGATATGACCGGCCACGTTGCGCATCACGCCACGCTTGATCGGGAACCAGACCTTGAGATTGTCGGTCTCGATAATAACCGGCGCCTGCGGCTGGAGCGGCGCCGGATCGGGCTTCGGCACGGCCGCGAGCAGAGCGCACGTGTAGGGATGTTGCGGGCGCTCGAACACGTCGGTCACAGGACCTGTCTCGACGATCTTGCCGTCCTTCATCACGCACACCCGGTCGGCGATCTTGCGCACAATGCCGAGATCGTGAGTGATGAACAGCATCGCCATGCCGAGGCGGGCCTGAAGTTCCTTCAGCAATTGCAGGATCTGAGCCTGCACCGTGACGTCAAGCGCGGTGGTCGGCTCGTCGGCGATCAGCAGGTCCGGCTCATTGGCGAGCGCCATTGCGATCATCACGCGCTGGCGCTGCCCGCCGGAAAGCTGGTGCGGATAGCTCGCAAGCCTTCCCTCTGGATCGGGAATGCCGACCTGGCGCAGCAGATCGATGATGCGCGCACGCGCCGGCGCGCCGGTGAGGCCGCCGTGCAGCAGCAGGATTTCGCCGATCTGCTTTTCGATCGTGTGGAGCGGATTGAGCGACGTCATCGGCTCCTGGAACACGATGGTAATGTCGTTGCCGCGCACGTGGCGGATCTCGCGTTCGCTCAGGCCGAGCAGTTCCTGACCCTTGAAATGGATAGTGCCTGAGGGATGGCTCGCCGATGGGTATGGCAAGAGCTTCATCACCGACAGCGCGGTCACCGACTTGCCCGAGCCGGATTCGCCGACCAGCGCGAGCGTCTCGCCCTTCTTCAACTCGAACGAAATACCATCGACTGCGAGCAATTGCCGCTCGCCTTGCCGGAACGCGACGGACAAGTCGCGGACGGAGAGGAGCGGCTGGTTCACGGCGAACCCTCATGCACGTCTGAAAGCTGTATCCAACGAAAGCGTTCTCGTATCGCGTGGCCAAGTCGCTGGTCTTGACTCAAGAAGAAGTCGCACTTTGTCGATTGAGCAGTCGCGATATGGATCGAATCCATAAGCTTTATTCCCAGCTCGCCTTGAAGCTGCGATGCTGCTCGCAAAATCGGCCTGTCAATCGGGATGACCTTTAGCGCGCTTTCGGGCGCCAGTAGCTGATTGTATTTTTCAATCAGCGCACCATCGCTTAAGGAAAGCGGCTTTGCCAAAACCTCAGCCAAAGTCATTTCCGACGTAAAAGCACGAATTGCGTTTTCATCGATAGCCTCGAAGAGCTCTCGCAATGAATCCGTCCACGGATTTCCTTCTTCGATAGCCAGTATGATGACGTTCGTATCCAGGTAGATCGAATCGCCCACAAATCCATCCCACATCAGCGACTGTCTCTGAGAGAGCTTGTGCGCTTGAGGATCGCGTGTAGGTCACCGTGGACGTTATTGCCAGTGCCAACCAATTTCGCCAAAGGCTCGGACTTGGCTTGCTCCCGCTCGGGCTCCAACTCGATGCGGACGCGCCCCTCCTTCGGCAGACCCGCCTGCAGATCAGCCGGAAGCCGCTCGACCGGATAGTGCTCTTTCACGATCTTGTTCATAGCATTCACCGAGCGGCATCCTAGCACGCCCTCACCCAAACGTCTTTCGCGGATCGAATGCGTCGCGCACCGCCTCGCCGATGAAAATCAGAAGCGAGAGCATGAACGCCACCGTGATGAACCCGCACAGGCCGAGCCACGGCGCCTGGATGTTCGCCTTGCCTTGTGAGAGCAGTTCACCGAGCGAGGGCGAGCCCGGTGGCAGGCCGAAGCCGAGGAAGTCGAGCGCGGTCAGCGTCATCACCGAGGACGACACGATGAACGGCAGGAACGTCATGGTGGCGACCATCGCGTTCGGCAGAAGGTGGCGGAACATGATGGTGGCATTCGAGACGCCGAGCGCGCGTGCCGCCTGAATGTACTCGAAATTGCGCCCGCGCAGAAATTCGGCGCGCACGAGCCCCACCAGCGACACCCACGAAAACAGGAGCAGGATGCCGAGCAGCACGAAGAATCCTGGCACCAGCACGGACGAGATGATCAGCAGCAGATAGAGCGAGGGGATCGAAGTCCATATTTCGATCACGCGCTGAAACAAGAGATCCGTCCAGCCGCCGAAGTAACCCTGCACGGCGCCGGCCGCGACCCCGATGACCGACGACACGATGGTCAGCGTCAGGCCAAACAGCACCGAGATGCGGAACCCGTAGATCAGCCGCGCCACGACGTCGCGGCCCTGATCGTCGGTGCCGAGCCAGTTGTATTCGAGATCCTTGCAGCCCATCCGGACGCCCTGTGGCGGCGGAGCGGCGCTCTTGCTCAGGGCGTCTTCCAGCCTGCCGGCAGTCTGCTTGCACTGATCCTCCGTCAGCATCCAGGTCGGCGGCGAGGGAGCCGGCGTCGGCAGGTTGAGATTGTGGGTGTCGTAGGAGTAGCGGATAGGCGGCCACCAGACCGAACCGCCCTTGTCCTCGATCATCTTCTTCAAATACGGATCGCGATAGTCGGCCGCGGTCTCGAATTCGCCGCCGAACGCAGTCTCCGGATAGTTGAAAAGCACCGGCACGAAGGTTTGGCCGTCGACACGGACGAGGAACGGCTTGTCGTTCGCCAGAAACTCCGCAAACAGCGTCACGAAGAACAGCACCAGGAAAATCCAGAACGACCAGTAGCCGCGCCGGTTTGCCTTGAAGTTCTGCCAGCGCCGACGGTTGAGCGGCGACATCGTGAGTGAGTGCCGCTCGGGGAGTACATCGAGTCCCATCACCCCGACCGCGGTCATGTCGGGCGTATCCGGTGTGGTGCGCGCGTCCATCACACCTCCCGGGTCTCGAAGTCGATGCGTGGATCGACCCAGGTGTAGGTGAGATCGGAAATCAGATTCACGGCGAGGCCGACCAGCGAGAAGATATAGAGCGTCGCAAACACCACCGGATAATCGCGGTTGAGCACGCTCTCGAAGCCGAGCAGGCCGAGCCCGTCGAGCGAGAATATCGTTTCGATCAACAGCGACCCGGTGAAGAAGGCATGCACGAACGCGCTGGGAAATCCCGCGATCACGATCAGCATCGCGTTGCGGAAGATGTGCCCGTAAAGCACCTGCCGCGAGGTGCAGCCCTTGGCGCGCGCAGTCAGCACATACTGTTTGCGAATTTCGTCCAAAAACGAGTTTTTGGTGAGCAGCGTCGTTGTGGCGAAGGCGGCGAGCGCCATGGAGATCAGCGGAAGCGTCAGGTGCCAGAAATAGTCCGGTACCACCACCATTGCGCAATAGAGCGGAGCGAATTTTCCGTTGGGCCGGAACGGCACGAACCACGTATCGAGATGAAAGCCGACCCAGGAGAGCGGCGCGCAGGCAGAACCGCTGACGCCGTCCGAGAGCAGTCCGCGCAGCGGGAAGAAATCCCAGAACGAGCCGCCCGCGAACAGGATGATCAGCAGAATCGCGAACAGGAAGCCCGGGATCGCATAGCCGATGATGATGACCCCCGAGGTCCAGGTGTCGAAGCGCGATCCGTCGCTCACCGCCTTGCGGATGCCGAGCGGGATCGAGATCAGGTAGCTCAGCAGCGTCATCCAAATGCCGAGCGACATCGAGACCGGCAGCTTCTCCTTGATGAGATCGAGCACGCTCACATCGCGAAAGTAGCTCTTGCCGAAGTCGAAGGTCGCGAAATTCGCAATCATCATCCCGAAGCGTTCCCAGGCCGGCTTGTCGAAGCCGAACTGAACCTCAAGCTTCCTGATAAAATCGGGATCGAGCCCTTGCGCACCGCGATATTTCGAATTCACCGCCGAGCCGGCCGCGCCCGGCGATGGCGCGCG
The DNA here is from genome assembly GCA_963757565.1 of uncultured Alphaproteobacteria bacterium. Taxonomy (GTDB): domain Bacteria; phylum Pseudomonadota; class Alphaproteobacteria; order Rhizobiales; family Xanthobacteraceae; genus PALSA-894. The sequence continues at coordinate 399,523 of CAVWSB010000011.1, read as the reverse complement.
TCCTGCGAAATCGCCGCCGGACGAGCCCGAGATACGCGAGGTCGCGCCGGTATCTTGCCCGGAAATTTGCGCGATCACGCGCTCGACCGGTCCGCCGGGCGCGAACTGCACCACAATGAAGGAGACCAGCATGATCCCGAGCACCGTCGGGATCATGAACAGGATGCGGCGCGTGATATAGGCGGCCATTCAATGCCTGTGAGTCGGAGGTGCCATGAATACTAGCGCCCCCGCTCGAGTTTTGCCGCTTTGTCCTGATCGTACCACCAGGTTTCGGGAACCCCGCGCGAATAGTTGGGCGGCTTCGGCGGAAAGCCGAATACATCCCAGTAGGCGATGCGGTGTGAGGCCGAATACCAGTGCGGAATCCAGTAACGTCCGGCGCGGATGACGCGATCGAGCGCGCGGCACGCAATCGTCAGATCGTCGCGCGTCGGCGCCGCGATGATCTTCTCGATCAACATGTCGACAACGGGGTCGGCGATGCCGGCACGATTGTTCGAACCGGGACGGCGCGCAGATTCACTGGAGAAGAAGGAGCGCAGCGAGTCGCCCGGCGTGGTGGAGAAACTCATCCGCTCCACGGTGACATCGTAGTCGAATTCATCGACGCGCTTGCGATACTGCACCGGATCGACAATGCGCAGGGTTGCGTCGATACCGATGGTCGCGAGATTCTTGATGAACGGCATGTGGTGCGGCTGGAAAGTCGGCTCGTCGATCAGAAACTCGAACGTCAGCGGGTCACCCTGGGGGTCGACCCGCTTGCCATCCTTGATAGGGTATCCGGCCTGTTGCAGCATTTGCGAGGCCCTGCGCAAAATCAGCCGATCCTGGCCCGAGCCATCCGAGACGGGCGGCACATAGGGTTCACCGAAAACTTCGTCCGGCACCTTGCCGCGAAAGGGCTCGAGCAACGCCAGCTCGGCGCCGACCGGCTTGCCCTGCGCCATCATGTTCGAATTCTGGAACACCGAGACCGTGCGTTTGTAAGCGCCGTACATGATGGTCTTGTTGGTCCACTCGAAATCGAACGCGTCGCTGATCGCCTCGCGAAGCGCGGCGTTCTGGAATTTGGCGCGCCTGACATTCATGAACCAGCCCTGCCCGCCAGACGGCGTGTCGTCGGGCAGCACCGCCTGCTTCACGCGGCCATCCTTGAGGGCGGGAAAGTCGTAGCGCGTCGCCCACGTCCGCGCGGTGAACTCCTCGCGGAACAGGTAGTTCTTCGCTGTGAAGCCCTCGAAGCCGACGTCGCGGTCGCGGTAGAACTCGAAGCGCACGGTGTCGAAATTGTATTGCCCGCGCGCGATCGGCAGGTCCGCAGCCCACCAGTCCTTGACGCGGTCGTATTCGATGTAGCGCCCGGCTTCGAACTTGCCGACCTGGTACGGTCCGCAACCGAGCGGTATCTCCAGAGTCGTCTCCTCGAAATTGTGCGCCGAATAATAGGCACGCGAGAAAATCGGCAGTGTCGCGACAAACAGCGGCACGTCGCGCGCGCGCCTTTCCGCGAACTTCAGCACCAGCGTCGCGTCGTCTTCAGCCTCCGCGCCGAGAAAATCGCGCGTCAATTGGCCGATGATCGGGTGCCCCTTCTCCTTCAGGAGCTTGAGCGAGAATGCGACATCATGCGCGGTCAGTTTGGTACCATCGTGGAAACGCGCCTCGGGCCGCATCAGATAGCGGTAGGTGAGCCGGTCCGCGGAAATCCGTACGGCGCGCGCCGCAAGGCCATACAGCGCGTCGGGTTCGTCGGCGGCCGGGCTCATCAGCGTGGCGAAGGTCAGCTCCATGCCCTGGGCGGCATCGCCGCGCAGGATGTAGCTGTTGAGCGAATTGAAGGTGAGGAAGTTCTGATTGAACTGTCGCGCCGGACCGATCTGCGAGAACATCCCGCCCTTGGGCGCATCCGGATTGACGTAGTCGAGCTGCTTGAAGTCGGCCGGATACTTCAAATCGCCAAACGATGAGATGCCATGAGTTTCGGTCTCGCCCTCGGCCGGCGCCGCCTTCGCGGACCGCACGCTACCGGCAAGCGCGCCCGCACCGATCGTCAGAACGTTCCGGCGCGTGAACGCCACTAGCGCGATCCCGTCTTGGCGGCGCGCGCGGCGTCCCACCACCAGATCGTCGGAAACGCCGCCGCGGCATATTGCGGCATCGTCTCGGGATGGCTGAAGCGATCCCAACGCGCGCTGCGTTGCTTGCCGTAGGTCCATTGCGGCACGACGTAGTGGTTCCACAACAGCACGCGATCGAGCGCTTTGGTGGCGGCAACCAGTCCGGCGCGGTCCTTAGCGTAGATCACGCGCTCGATCATGGCATCGACCGCCTCGTTCTTGACCCCTATGAGATTGCGCGAACCTGCCTGGTCGGCGGCTTGCGAACCCCAGTAGCCACGCTGCTCGTTGCCGGGCGAAAGCGACTCGACCCACACCCCGGTGACAATGTCGAAATCCCAGCTGCGCTCGCGGTTGACGTATTGCGCGTCATCGACCGTGCGCACGCTTGCCACCATACCGAGCCGTTCGAGCGAGGGTTTGTAGAACAACACGAACCGCTCGGAGTTCGGATCGGAGACGAGAAACTCGACCGTAAACTGCTCGCCGGTTTTCGCATTCACGAGCTTCTGGTTGCGCACCTCGTAGCCCGCCTCGCGCAACAGCCGCAGCGATTCACGCAGATTGCTGCGCACATTCTCCGGCGTGCCGTTGACTGGATTGGTGTAGGGCTTGGTGAAGACTTCAGCCGGAACCTTGTCCTTCACGCTCTGCAGGATTTCCAGTTCCTGGCCCTCCGGCAGGCCGGTTGCGGCGAGCTCCGTTCCCTCGAAATAACTTGCGATGCGCCTGTACTGGCCGAAAAAGATCTGCTTGTTCATCTCCTCGAAATCGAACGCGTAATTCATCGCGAGCCGCACGCGCGGATCCTTGAACTTCTCGCGCCGGGTATTGAACGCGAACGCCTGCATCGCGCCCGAGGAGCGGATCGGAAACTCCTCCAGCACCACGCGCTTGTCCTTCACAGCCGGGAAGTCATAGGCGGTCGCCCAGTTCTTTGCCGAGTTCTCCGAGCGCCAGTCGACCATATCGCCTTTGAAGGCCTCGATCGCGACGATCGAGTCGCGGAAATACTCGAAGCGCAGCTCATCGAAATTGTCGCGCCCGATATTCACGTTGAGGTCGCGGCCCCAGTAATCCTTCACGCGTTCGAACACCACAGTGCGCCCCGCGACGAAATCCTTGATCCGGTAGGCGCCGCTGCCGAGGAGCGGCTCGAGCGTCGTCGCCGACACGTCGCGCTTCTTTCCGGATGCGTCCGTCCCCTCCCACCAGTGCTTCGGCAGCACGTTGATCTGGCCGACGATCTGCGGCAGTTCGCGATTGCCCGGCCCGTCGAACGTGAAGGTGATGTCGCGCTCGCCGGTCTTCTCCGCCTTGGTGACGTGGCGGTAATAGGCGGAAAGCTGCGGATGATTTTTGCGGTAGGCGTCGAGGGAAAAGATGACATCGTCCGGCGTCACAGGCTTGCCGTCGTGCCATTTCGCCTCTGCGCGCAGCCGATAGGTGACCGAGGAGTAGTCGTCCGGATAGCTGACGCTCTCGGCCAGCAGGCCATACTCGCTCGACACCTCGTCGTAGGCGGGCACGTTCAGTGTGTCGTAGACCAGATCCATGCCGCCGGCGATCGAGCCCTTCACGCCCGACACGACGATATTGAAATTGTCGTACGTGCCGATCGCGATCTGGCGGACCACGCCGCCTTTCGGCGCCTCCGCATTGACGTAGTCGAAGCGCTTGAAGCCCTGGGGATATTTCAGGTCGCCGAACAGCGAGAGCCCGTGCCGCCAGCTCTTCTCGTCGGCGCGAGCAGCGCCTGGCAGCCCGAGGGGATCGATGGCGGCTGCGGGAACAACCAGGGCGGCCGCGCCGCTGCGCAAAAGGGTCCGGCGGGAAAGCTTCACGGATTGGCTCCCAAAACGTCGCACCCGGGGACTTCGCTGAACCAGGACTTTCGTTGAATTATGTCCGTTTTCCGGTGCGTCAACAGACGCACCGGCTGACGATGCCGTTACTGCGTAACGCCGGACGGCGCAAATCGTCGCACGGCGCGAGGCCGCGTGGGCAAACGCTACTTTTTCTGGCCCGCCGGCGCGGCGGCGGCACCCGCGTCAGCCGCGGGTTTCGGCGCACCCGCATCGGCCGCCTTCGGCAGCGGCTGCGGACTGTCCGATTTGGTGTTGAGGAACGCGATCACGTCGGCGCGTTCGGTGCCGCGCGGCACGCCTGCGAAACTCATCTTGGTGCCGGGCACGAAGGCCTTCGGGTTGGTCAGGAATTGATTGAGATCGTCGACGGACCAGTTTCCGCCCTTGCCCTTCATGGCTGCCGAATAGTCGAACCCGGCCTCGGTCCCCTTCGGCCGACCGACCACGCCATAGAGATTCGGACCGACGCGGTTCGGCTCGCCTTTGCCGAAGGTGTGGCACGCTTGGCATTTCTTGGCCGAGGATTCGCCCTTGGCGACGTCCGCGCTCGCGAGAAGTTTCTCGATCGGCTCATCCGGCGCGGCTTTCGCCTCTTGGCCGCCAGCGGCGGCATGTTCCTGCACCACGACCTCGAAGCCTGGCTTCTCTGGCTTGGCCGGGTGAAACACGGCCTCGGCGCCGATATTGAGCGACAGCAGGCACAGGCAGGTGAACAGCAATGCGCCCAGGATCTTGTTGAGTTCGAAGGAGTCCATCGCGGCTTCGGCTCCTGAAAGGCAGGAAATCGTTGCGGAATCGGCGCTGGAGCGGCGCCCGACAGAGCCGACACATAGCCGGTTTGCCGCCGCGCTGGCAACCCGTATAACCACACCGGGCACCGCCTTTCCTGTGGGCATATCGAGGCCGGAAACCCGGCATTTTCCATGACTTCCGACGTGCTGATCCTGATCCCGGCCCGGATGGCCTCGGCACGACTTCCGGGCAAACCGCTCGCCGACATCGGCGGGCTGCCGATGATCGTGCGCGTGATGCGCCGCGCCGAAGAGGCAGGCGTCGGACCTGTGGTGGTCGCGACCGATTCAAACGAGATCGCGAGCGCTGTGACGGCGGCTGGCGGGCAAGCCGTGATGACCCGCGGCGACCATCAGACCGGCTCCGACCGCATTTTTGAGGCGCTGGGAAAAGCCGACCCGGACGGGCGGGCGAAGATCGTCGTCAACGTGCAGGGCGACTTTCCCACCCTGAGCGGCGACGACATCAAGGCGGCGCTCAAACCGCTCGCCGATCCGGCGGTGGACATCGCGACGCTGGCTCTGGAAATCACCGAAGAGGCCGAGCGCGCCGATCCGAATGTCGTCAAGGCGATCTGCTCGGCCGTGTCCCCGGGGCGTTTCCGCGCCCTTTATTTCACCCGCGCGACTGCACCATACGGTCACGGGCCGCTTTATCACCACATCGGCCTCTATGTGTATCGCCGCGCGGCGCTGGAGCGCTTCGTCACGCTGCCGCCCTCGCCGCTCGAGAAGCGCGAGCGCCTGGAGCAGTTGCGCGCGCTTGAAGCCGGCATGCGCATCGACGTGGCGTTGACCAAGAATCCGATCTTCGGCGTCGACACGCCCGAGCATCTCGCCAAGGCGCGCGCGCTGCTCGGTTGACCGCGAGCGAACCCGCAAGCTACGGAACACTCATGAGCAAATTGAAGATCGCATTCCAGGGCGAGCCTGGCGCCAACTCCGACATTGCGGCGCGCGAGGTCTACCCGGGGTGCGAGCCGATGCCCTGTCCGACCTTCGAGGACGCGCTCGCCGCGATCCAGCGCGGCCGGGCCGAACTCGGCATGATCCCGATCGAGAACTCCATCGCAGGCCGCGTCGCGGACATCCATCACCTGCTGCCGCACGCGAACCTGCACATTGTGGGCGAACACTTCCTGCCGATCCATTTCAACCTGATGGCGCCGAAGGGTGCGACGCTCAAGACCATCAAGACGGTCGAGAGCCATATCCATGCGATCGGCCAGTGCCGCCGCTTCATTCGCGAGCACGGCTACCGCGCCGTCGTCGCTGCCGACACGGCGGGCGCCGCGCGGCACATCTCGGAGACGACAGACGTGACGCGCGCCGCGCTCGCGCCAAAGCTGGCCGCGAAGATCTACGGGCTGAAGGTCCTTGCCGAAAATGTCGAGGACGAGGATCACAACACCACGCGCTTCGTGATCCTGTCGAAGGAAAAGAAGATCGCCCGGCAGAATAGCGGGCTGCTCGTCACGACCTTCGTGTTCCAGGTGCGCAACCTGCCGGCCGCGCTCTACAAGGCGCTCGGCGGCTTCGCGACCAACGGCGTGAACATGACCAAGCTCGAAAGCTACATGATTGAGGGAAATTTCTTCGCGACGATGTTCTACGCCGACGTCGAGGGCCACCCGGACGACCCACCGCTCGCCCGCGCGCTGGAGGAACTCGACTTCTTCTCCCACAAGGGCTCACTGAAGATTCTCGGGGTCTATCCCGGCAATGCCAAATACCGGGCTTCCGGCAAGTAGCGCGGGGTGGCACAGTCGATGTGAAATCCCGGAGGGAATCGCATGGCGAAGAAAGCCCGCAAGGTCCGTCGCACGCTGCATCTGCGGTTTACCCTCTCCTCGGCCGACCCTTCCCAGCTACTCTCGCTGGTGAATGCATCCAAGCCGTTCTACGAAATGCTCGGCGGCACGGAAGTGCGGCTACTGCAGAACGTGGACGATCCCGGAAAATTCATTCAGGTGATCGAGTACGAGACCGCCGAGGAAATGGAGATCAACCGCGCGCGTATCGCCGGCGACATGCGCATGCAGGGCTTTCTCACAGCGTGGCGCACGATGCTGCCCGGCGGCGTCGAAATCGACGTGTTCAAGGACGTGGAGCCGTAACGCTCCGATTTAGAACGTCTGATTATATTCGCCAACTTCCTTGTGCGTGCGCAGCACCGCGTCGATCGCCTTGAACATTTCGCGCGTGCGCGCCTCGGAGACCGGGCTTTCGACCACCACGACGAGCTCAGGCTTGTTCGATGAGGCGCGCACCAGCCCCCAAGTACCGTCCTCGACGGTGACGCGCACGCCGTTAACGGTGACGAGGTCGCGGATCGGCTGACCGATCACCTTCTCGCCGTTCTTCTGTGCCGCCTCGAAGTGCTTCACCACATCGTCGACCACGCCATACTTGGTCTCGTCGGCGCAGTGCGGCGACATCGTGGGCGAGCCCCAGGTCTTCGGCAGCGCGTTCTTCAGGTCGGCCATTGTCTTTGTCGGGTTGCGATCAAGCATGTCGCAGACCGCAAGCGCGAAGATCAGCCCGTCGTCGTAGCCGCGTCCGATCGGCTTGTTGAAGAAGAAGTGCCCGGACTTCTCGAAGCCCGCGACCGCGCCGATCTCGTTGACGCGCCGCTTCATGTAGGAATGGCCGGTCTTCCAGTAATCCGTCGTCACGCCATTTTTCTTCAGCACCGGATCGGTCATGAACAGGCCGGTCGACTTCACGTCGGTAACGAATTTTGCGTTCGGGATGGTCGCCGAAATGTCGCGCGCCAGCATCACGCCGACCTTGTCGGAGAAGATCTCGTCGCCCTCGTTATCGACAACGCCGCAGCGGTCGCCGTCGCCGTCGAAGCCGAGAGCGACATCCGCCTTGTGTTTGAGCACGGCGTCACGCATCGCGTGCAGCATCTTCATGTCTTCGGTGTTGGGATTGTAGTTCGGGAACGTGTGATCGAGCTCGCAATCGAGCTCCACCACCTCGCAGCCAACCGCCCGCAACACCTGCGGCGAGAACGCGCCCGCCGTGCCGTTGCCGCACGCGCACACGACCTTCAGCTTGCGCTTGAGCTTCGGCCGGTTGGTCAGGTCCGCGATGTAGCGCGCGGGGAAATTCTCGATGAAGTCGTAAGCGCCGCCCGCCTTTGGCTTGAAGTTCGCGTTGAGCACGATTTCCTTGAGCCGCGTCATCTCGTCCGGGCCGAAGGTGAGCGGGCGGTTCGCACCCATCTTCACACCGGTCCAGCCGTTGTCGTTGTGCGAGGCTGTCACCATCGCGACGCAAGGCACGTCGAGATCGAACTGCGCGAAATACGCCATCGGCGTTACCGCAAGCCCGATATCCTTTACCTTCACGCCGGCCGTCATCAAGCCGGTGACCAGCGCCATCTTGATCGAGGCCGAGTAGCCGCGGAAATCGTGGCCCGTCACCAGTTCGGGCTTCACGCCAAGCTCATGGATCAGCGTGCCGAGGCCGAGCCCCAGCGCCTGAATGCCCATCAGGTTGATCTCTTTGCCGAACAGCCAGCGCGCGTCGTATTCGCGAAAGCCGGTGGGCTTCACCATCGGCTCGGACTCGTAGGCATAAGTGTTTGGAGACAGCGCGGCTTTCGGCTTCGGGAGCATGATATCCTCGGGCGTGCGGAGAGAGGCGTCAGGCTCTTAGCGCAGCCGCCACCCACATGAAAGCAAAACGGGAACTTATTGTTCCATCACGAGACGGCCGTTCGCCATCTCGAAGCGGCGCACGCGCGAGAGAAACGACATGCCGAGCAGGTTCGTGCTCAGCGCCTCGTCGGGCAGCACCGCGGCCTGAACGTCATAGATGCGGATGCCATTCACTTCGAGCGACGGCAGGCGCACCGGCGCGTATCGCACCGTGCCGTTGGCCGTGCTGGCGCGGCCGGTGTAATCGCGCGGCGCGGGATTGATGCCTAGCCTTGAAGCGTCGCGTTCGCGCAGGGTGACCGTCGAGGCTCCGGTATCGACCAGGAAGTCGATGCGGCGGCCGTCGATCACGCCCTCGACCTGGAAATGACCGCGCGCATCGTCGCGCACCGTCGCGGTGCGCGGCGGAACCTTCTGCGCAGGTTCGGCGTGCTTGGCCGGCTGCACGTCAGCCGGCCTGCCGCCGACGCTGCCCATCACCTGGGGCATGACGAAGGCCAGAACCAGCGCCGCAATGGCGAAAAAGAGAATCTGCCGCATGACCGATCTACCCGACGACGCGTGCGGCGATCCAAGCACAGCGATGGCAAGCGGCGCGCTAACGGCGATGTTGCGGTGCGGGTTTTTGGGCGCGGGTGGTGAACGAAGGGTTGCAGAGGAGATTCAAATTGTCCGCGTTACTTCGTCCCGTACATCCGGTCGCCCGCGTCACCGAGGCCCGGCACGATGTAGCCATGCTCGTTGAGCTTCTCGTCCACCGCGGCAGTCCAGATGTGCACATCCGGGTGATGTCCGAGAAATTTCTCGATGCCTTCGGGCGCGGCGAGCAGACACACAATACGAATGTTCTTTGCGCCCGCTTCCTTCAGCCGGTCCACCGCCGCGATCGCCGAGTTCGCGGTTGCGAGCATCGGATCAAGCACCAGCACGAGGCGGTCCGCGATGTCCTCCGGCGCCTTGAAGTAATACTCGACCGCCACCAGCGTCTTCGGGTCGCGGTAGAGGCCGATATGCGCGACGCGCGCGGACGGCACGAGGCTCAGCATCCCGTCGAGGAACCCGACGCCGGCGCGCAGGATCGGCGCGAGCACCAGCTTCTTTCCCTCCAGCACCTTCGCCTTCATCGGCATCAGCGGCGTCTCGATGTCGATCTCTTCGAGTGGCAGGTCGCGCGTCACCTCGTAGGCGAGCAGCATGCCGATTTCGTTGAGGAGCTGACGGAAGCCCTTGGTGGAGCGCTGCTTGTCGCGCATCAGCGACAGCTTGTGCTGTACCAGCGGATGATCGACGACGGTCACGCCCTGCATGCGGTCCCCCAAAAATCAAAATACCGTGCCGTCGCTCGCGATCGCAATCGGCGCCGTCGCATCGGGGCGCTTCTCGCGCGCAAGCAAGCGGCCCGCCGCCCAGGTGCCGCCTTCCAGCACGCAGGCGAGCGGAAACTGCTCGACGGTGAGCGAACGCTGTTCGCGGATCAGCTTCGCGATCTCGTCGAGCAACGCAACGGTCAGCGCACGCCACTCGACGATCAGCTGCGAGTCGACCGAATTGGGATGGATCGCCTCTTCGGGATTGCGCAAGCGCAGCACGCCCGCATCGACGAACAGCCCGCCGTTGCGGTATTCGGCCAGACCCGTGAGGCCGTCGATATCGGTCACCTCGATGCCTGACCATTGCAGCGGCTCGATCAGCGAGTAGGAGAGCCATTGCGAGAGCTTGTGGATCGGCATCAGGCCATTGGTCGCGTCGTCGCGCTTGATCGCCGGATGATGCCAGGTGTCGCCCAACGCGACGCCGCCGAGTGTCAATCGGCTCGGCCAGATCGGTCCAAGATGTTCAAGCAGGGCTTCGAGAATGCGCGGCGCGGGCAGCTCGCCGTCCTCGGCCTTGGCGACGAGATAGTCGTACAGCCCGCCGGGACGCGCGCGGTCCTCGCGCGCGAACACTTTGGGACTAGCCGAGACAGCGCTGCCGAGCGCGGCCAGCAGATCGGCACGGCCCTCGACACCCACCAGCCTGTTGCCGACCATGCTTTGGAAGCCGTTGGCGACGGCCTCGTGGCTCAGATTGATCAGCTGCTCGGCATCGGCTCGCAATGGGTCGGCGGGATCGGAAGAGAATGCGCCCGCCTCGAACATGCGCAGGCTCGCGATTGCCAATCCCTCGGAGCGCGCGACGACCTGCTCGGTCGCGTTATCGAGATATCTCCACGATGGCCCTGCCCCGGCATCGAGCAGCACGGAGGTGATGGCGAGATCGAATTCAGCGCGCGCCTTCGCGGCGGGCGTCGGCCATGTCGCCTCGGAAGCACGTTCGGACCACAGGTCACGGCCGCCGAGCACGAAATGGCGCCAGCGCGCGTGGAACGGCACTTTGAGATCGGGATAATTGACGCGGATCAGCTCCGAGACGACCGCGGCCGCCGTGCTGAGCGATTCGAGATCGACGGTGAAGTGGGTGAGGTCGCCGCGCAAGCCGGCGGCCAGCATCTCATGCGCACGCGTGCGCACGGCTTCCGCCGACAGCAGCGAGCGCGCGGCGTCGGCGTCACCCAATCAGAATTCCTCGATCTTGCGGCCGACCGTTGCCTTCAACTCGTCGGTGGTCGGCGTGTGCGCGGCGAAGTAGCCGGCCGCCTTCTTCGCCTCCATCTCGACCTTGGCGTCGTCGGGGATCAGTTCGTCCGGGATCGCCACGCGTTCGCCGATTGCGATGCCGGAGGACACGAGCGCGTCGTACTTCATGTTCGACATCGACATGAAGCGGTCGATGCGCGTTACGCCGAGCCAGTGCAGCACGTCGGGCATCAATTGCTGGAAGCGCGCGTCCTGCACGCCGGCGACGCATTCGGTGCGCTCGAAATAAGTCGCGGCCTGATCGCCGCCTTCCTGGCGCTTGCGCGCGTTGTAAACGAGGAACTTGGTGACCTCGCCGAGCGCGCGGCCTTCTTTTCGATTGTAAACGATCAGCCCGCCGCCGCCGTTCTGCGCTTCCTTGATGCACTCCTCGATGCCGTGAATGAGATACGGCCGGCAGGTGCAGATGTCGGAGCCGAACACATCCGAGCCGTTGCACTCGTCGTGCACGCGACAGGCAAGCGTGCGGCGCTTGTCCCACACGGCGGACGGATCGCCGAAGATGTAGAGCGTGATGCCGCCGATCGGCGGAAGGAACACGGACAGGTCCGGCCGCGTCACCAATTCCGGATACATGCCGCCGGTCTGCTCGAACAGCGTGCGGCGCAGCGCATCCTCGGCAACGCCGAACCGCTCCGCGATGCCGGGCAGATACCAGACCGGTTCGACGGCCGCCTTGGTCACGGCGACTTCGCCCGTGTCCTTCATGATCGTGCCGTCGACCTTGAGGCGTCCGGCGGCCACGGCCTCGTTCAGCTCGGACATGGTGAGCCGCGCCTTGGTGATGGCGATGCTCGGACGGATATCCACGCCCTCGCCAATCTCCTGGCGGAAATCCTCCGCGACGCGATGGCCCCACGGGTCGAGCGACACGATGCGGTTGCCTTCCGACCACTGCGGGAACGGACCGATTTCGATGACGGGCGATGTGTTGGTGAGATCGGGTCGCGCGATCGGGCTCAGCGCACCGGACGACACCGCAAGCGCGCGATAGAGCGCATAGGAGCCGCCATGGGCACCGATCGCGTTGCGATCGACGCCCGCGTTGACCGTGCCGACCACCGGCCCGCGCTCACTCGCGGTGGCCGCACCCCATTCAATCGGAAAGCGCGAGGCGACCCCGCCCCGGCTGCCGGGGTGCGAGGTGAGACGGATATGCGTGCCGCGGTTCTGCTTGGTCATCGAATTCGGGCCTTGTGACGCCCCAAAAGCAATAAACCTCCCGCGCGACAATTGCCGAACGAGAGGCCTGATTTCGTTGGACCCAATATGGGACGGAATGGCCGGAAAATCAAGCCTTTGCGGCAGCAACCAGCGCGCGGGCGAGCGGTCCGATCTCCCCCGCCGCACGGCCCGGTTTGTAGAGCGCCGAGCCGATGCCATACCCGGATGCACCTGCATCCCGGTAGGTCGCGATGTTATCGACGCCGACGCCGCCGACCGCGAGCATCAGGGTCTCGCGGGGAAACACCGCCCGCCACGCCTTGAAGACCGCGGCCGGGATGATCTCGGCGGGAAACAGCTTCAGCCCATCCGCACCGGCCTTGAGTGCGGCGAAGCCCTCGGAGGGAGTCATCACGCCGGGCAGCGCGATGAGTCCTGACGCCTTGGCAGCGCGCACCACATCGGCATCGAAATTCGGCGCGACGACGAGCTTGCCGCCTGCCTCCTTGACGCGCGCGACGTTCGCCGTTTCAAGCACCGTCCCGGCGCCGACCAGCGCGTACGCACCGTGGCGCGCGGCGAGTCGCTTGATGCTCTCGAACGGCTGTGGCGAGTTGAGCGGCACCTCGATGACGGTGAGCCCCGCTTCAACCAGCGCATCGCCGACGCCGTCGATCTCGTCCGGCGTCACGCCGCGCAGGATCGCGGCGATCGGGCATTGGGCAAGGGCGGCGCGCAGGTCGAGCATGAGCCGTTCTCAACACAGGCCGGCGGCGCGTGCAATGTGCCAGTGACCGGCGGCGACGCAATCCTCCGGTGCGAGCGCGCTGTCGCGATCGAGCAGCCGCAGCGCGTCGGTGTAGCGTTGCGCCAACGCCGGACTTGCGATGATCGTGACGCCGGCATTGGACCGGCGCGTCGCCTCCGCGACCTCGGCGCCGATGAGAAGCCCGCTGAGATAGTCCGCGAGTGCCGTGTCGATGAGCTTGTCCATCAAGCCATAGCTGCGCGTCGCGAAGATACGATTGAGCAACGCGCCTGCGCCATCGAGCGCCGCGCCTTCGCGTACGCCGCGCGCGAAGCCTTCCGCGTCCGCGCCGTCGCGCATCAGCCGGCCGAGGATGGTGTGCTCCTTCAGCGCGCCGAAGACTTCGCCGGTCATGAAGGTGCGGAACGATACGATGCGGCCGTCTTTCACGTCGGCCCATTTGGAATGGGTGCCGGGCAGGAGAAACAGGCCATCGCTTCTGCCTGAGAGCGCGAGCGCGCCGAAGATCTGCGTTTCCTCGCCGCGCATCACGTCCGGCATGCCGTCGTTTTCGGTCGCGAGCCCGGGCACGAGCGCAATCGCGAGTTCGGCCCATTCGATCCGTGCCAGAGCACGCACGATATCGTCCGCGCCGGCCGGACACTGCGCATACGGCGCCTCCTTCCAGCCCTGCCGCGATCCGACCATCCCCGAGAGGATGACCGGCGCTGCACCGTGGGTGGCGATCCATCCGCCGACCATGGAGTCGAGCCACGGACCGAAATGTCCCTCGGCTTTGAGAATGCCGGGGCCATCGATTTGCCGATCGAGCACGACGCCATCCGCACCGATCAGATAGGCGCGGCACGATGTGGTGCCCCAGTCGAGGCCGATGAGATGCGGCTCGCTCATATCTCTCCCGTCATGCCCCGCGAAGCGGGGCACCGAGTACACACCAGACTATCGAGAGAGCGGTGTCTACTGGGTCGCCCGCGTGCGCGGGCGATGACGAATGAAGGACCTACGTCCCCCTCGGCTTGGCGCGACGGGTCGGTGCGGCGTCCCGCGGATTCTCCGGCCACGGATGGCGCGGATAGCGCCCGCGCATCTCGGTGCGCACCGCCGCATATGAGCCGCGCCAGAAACCCGGCAGGTCGCGCGTGATTTGCACTGGCTTGTGGCCGGGCGAGAGCAATTCCAGCACCAATGGAATACGCCCGCCCGCGATGCTCGGATGCTGCGCAAGCCCGAATAATTCCTGCAGCCGGATCGAAATGGTCGGCCCGGCTTCGGCCTCATAGTCGATCGCGGCGTTCGTGCCGGTCGGGGCGGTGAAGTGCGTCGGCGCTTCGGTTTCGAGACGGCGGCGCAAGGGCCAGGGCAACAGATCGGTCAGCGCAGCATGAAGATCGTCCGGCGATACGTACGACACCGCCGTCTTGCCGGCGACAGCCGGAACGAGCCAATCGACATTCGCCGCAAGTCCTGCATCCGACAGGTCCGGCCACTCGTCGCCCTCGGCCTTGCGCAGGAACATGACGCGATCGCGCCATTGGGTCAGCGCCCTGGTCCACGGCAGCCTGGCGATACCGGCACGCGCGATGCCTTGCGCCAGCAGACGCGCCGTCTCGTCATTCGGCTCGACCCGACGGGTCTGTTCAGCAAGCGCGATGTTGCCGAGCCGGCGCGAGCGGCGCGCACGCAGGCTCATGGATTTTTCGTCGAACGTGACGTCGTCGCGGTTCTCGATGCGGCCGGCGAAGCGCGCTTCGATCTCCTCCAGCGTAATCGGTGCCGCCAGTACGATCCGCGCATTCGCGGCGCTGCCGGTCAGTTCCGCAACCGCGATGAATGGCTCACGCGCAAGCGGCGAGGCTTGATCGACATTGCCGCCGCGCCCGTTCACCAGCGTGAACGCGCCATTCCCTCGGTTTCGCGCGATGCGGTCCGGATAGGCGAGCGCGAGAATGGACCCGATGCTCGGTGGCTCCCCTCCCCCTGCGGGGAGGAAGTAGATCCAGCCAAGTCCGACCAGCGCTTCGCCATCGCCCGCGCGTCGCTCGCGCGCCGCGAACGATCGCGCCGAAACGCTCTCGACGCGATGAGTCAAATCCACGTCGTCGCCGCCGAGCCCGCGCTCGGTCAGCACCGCGGCGATGTCGGCCGCCAGCGCCCCCGTCCCTTCACGCGCGGCATCGACCACCATGCGGGCGAGCCGCGGCGGCAGCGGCAGGCGGCGCAGCGCGTGGCCTTCCGCCGTGATGCGGCCCTCATCGAGCGCGCCCAGTTCGGTGAGCAGCGTGCGCGCCTCGGAGAGCGCGCCCTTCGGCGGCGGGTCGAGAAACGTCAGCGTTTCCGGCGCGGCACCCCATGCGGCGAGATCGATCACGAAGCCCGAAAGGTCGGAGGACAGGATCTCCGGCCGCGCATAGGGTTCGAGCGACGCGGTGGCGGGCTCGTCCCACAGGCGATAGCAGACGCCGGGTTCGGTGCGCCCCGCGCGGCCGCGGCGCTGGTCGGCGGCGGCGCGCGACACCCGCACGGTTTCAAGCCGCGTCAGGCCGACGTCCGGCTCGTAGCGCGGCACGCGCGCAAGGCCGCTGTCGACCACGATGCGCACACCCTCGATGGTGAGCGAGGTTTCGGCGATGGACGTCGCGAGCACGACCTTGCGGCGTCCGGCGGGTGACGGCGAAATCGCGCGGTCCTGCGTGTCGGCATCGAGCGCGCCGAACAGCGCCACCACATCGGTCGTGGCATCGACGCGCTCGCGCAGCATGGTCTCGGTGCGGCGGATTTCGGCTGCCCCCGGGAGGAATGCCAGCACCGAACCCGGCTCGGCGCGCAGCGCGCGCGTCACCGCGTCAGTCATCTGGTCCTCGATCCGCGCGCGCGGGTCGCGGCCGAGATAGCGCGTCTCGACCGGATACGCCCTGCCCTGCAACTCGATCACCGGCGCGTCGCCGAGTTGTTTGTCACCCAAGAGCTTGGCCACGCGCGCGCCGTCGATGGTCGCCGACATCACCAGAATTTTCAGATCCTCGCGCAGGCCCTGCGCATCGCGCGCCAGCGCAAGTCCGAGATCGGCATCGAGCGAGCGTTCGTGAAATTCGTCGAACAGCACCGCCGCGATGCCCTTGAGTTCGGGATCGTCGAGGATCAGCCGCGTGAACACGCCCTCGGTCACGACTTCGATTTTCGTTTTGGCGGACACTTTGGAACCGAAGCGCACGCGCAGCCCGACCGTGTCGCCGGTGCGCTCGCCCAACGTCTTCGCCATGCGGTCGGCGGCGGCGCGCGCCGCGATCCGGCGCGGCTCCAGCACGAGGATTTTGCCGTTATTGTTCTCTTGCGCCCACGGCTCGTCTTTGAGCACCAGCGGCACGCGCGTGGTCTTGCCGGCGCCAGGCGGCGCGACCAGCACGGCGGCATTGCGCGTGCGCAACGCTCCGGTCAGCGCCGGCAATGCGTCGTCGATGGGGAGAGAAGTGTCGAACATCACCACAGGCTGTCATCCCGGGCGACGGCGCGAAGCGCCAGAGACCCGGGATCCAGTAAACACAAAGCCGAGCGACCACGCACCGCCGGTGTTAACTGGGTCCCGGCTCTCGCTGCGCTCGGCCGGGATGACGAACGACGGGTGGCGGCTCGGCCGTTATGGTTAACACATTCCTAATCGCGGCCCCGGCCCACCCCTTGCACCCGTAAAGCCGAACGCAACAGCTTGGTCGCAAAATGGCACGCATGGGAACGGAAATGGGACAGCCCGAGGGTCAACGGGTTGACTGGGTCGATTACGCCAAGGGCTTCTGCATCGTCATGGTGGTGATGATGCACTCGACGCTCGGCGTCGAGGCGGCCGCCGGCGAAACAAGCTGGATGCACCATGTGGTCGCATTCGCGAAGCCGTTCCGGATGCCCGACTTCTTCATGATCTCCGGCCTGTTCCTGGCGCGCGTGATCGACCGCGACTGGCGCACATACCTGGACCGCAAGGTCGCCCACTTCGTATACTTCTACGCGCTCTGGGTCACGATCCAGTTCGCCTTCAAGGCGCCCGCCTTCGCGCACGAGCACGGCGCGGCGGGTGTCGTGCTGATGTATCTGCAGGCCTTCATCGAGCCGTTCGGCACGCTTTGGTTCATCTATCTGCTGCCGGTGTTCTTCGTCTTCACCAAGCTGACCCGCGGTGTCCCGGTTCTGGCCATCTGGACCGTTCTCGCCGCGCTGGAAATCGCGCACATCGAAACCGGCTGGACCGTGATCGACGAGTTCTGTGCGCGCTTCGTCTATTTCTACACCGGGTACATTCTGGCGGCGCGAATCTTCCAGATCGCCGCCTTCGTACGGGCGCGCCCGTGGACGGCCGTCTTCGGGCTCGAGATGTGGTCGATCTTCAACGGCGCCTATGTGTCGCTCGGCATCGACGGGAAGCCATTCGTTTCGCTCACGCTCGGGCTGATGGGCGCGGTCGCGGTCGTCTCGGTTTCGGCACTGCTGGCAAAATCCCATTGGCTCGCGCCGCTGCGCTGGCTCGGCAAGAACTCCATCGTGGTTTATCTCGCCTTCTTCCTCGGCATGGCGGCCTCGCGTTCCCTCCTGCTCAAAACCGGCATCGTTCCGGACCTCGGCGCGGTCGCGCTGCTTGTCACGGCATCCGGCATCGCGGTTGCAGTCGCGCTGTTCCTCGCGGTGCGCCGCACGCGCCTCGCGTTCCTGTTCGAACGTCCCGCCTGGGCGCGCCTGTCGAACACGGCGCCGCGCTACGCGCTCCAGCCGGCCGAGTAACGGAACCCGGCCCGCACCCGGCCGTTAGCCGGGTCCATGACCCTCATCACGCTGACCGGCCTCGTCGCGGCGTTCTGCACGACGGTGTCCTACATTCCGCAAATCAGGAAGATCTGGACGAGCGGCGAGACCGAGGACATCTCGCTTGTCATGTTCCTGGTCCTGTTCGCCGGGATCGCCCTGTGGGTCCTATACGGCGCCATGAAGGGCGACACGGTCATCATTCTGGCGAACGGCGTCAGTCTGGCGTTCCTCGCCGTGATCCTTTTCTTCAAGTTTCGCAACGTCTTGCGCGGGCGTGGATAACCCCTTTGGCGATGTGAATCCGGCCGCCGAAGCCCTATATTCCGGCCATGGCCAAATCCGCTGCTAAAGTCGCCGCCCCCGCGGCATTGCCCGCTTCGCGTCCCGTCAAGAAGGGCGACCACGTCTTTCTGGTCGACGGCTCGGGCTACATTTTCCGCGCCTACCACGCGCTGCCGCCGCTGAACCGCAAGTCGGACGGCTTGCAGGTCAACGCGGTGCTCGGCTTCTGCAACATGCTGTGGAAGCTCCTGCGCGACATGAAGCCGGAGGAGCGGCCGACGCACCTCGCGGTCGTGTTCGACAAGTCCGAACGCACGTTCCGCAACGAACTCTACAAAGAGTACAAGGCGCACCGGCCTGACGCGCCGGCCGATCTCATCCCGCAGTTCCCGCTGATCCGCGAGGCGGTGCGCGCGTTCGACATCCCGTGCCTGGAAATGCTCGGCTTCGAGGCCGACGACCTGATCGCCACTTACGCGCGCGAGGCTTGCGAGGCAGGCGCGACCGTCACCATCGTGTCGTCCGACAAGGACCTGATGCAGCTCGTGAACGACTGCGTCATCATGTACGACACGATGAAGGACAAGAAGATCGGCATCGCGGAGGTGATCGAGAAATTCGGCGTGCCGCCCGAGAAGGTCATCGAGGCGCAGGCGCTGATCGGCGACTCCACCGACAACGTGCCAGGCGTCCCGGGCATCGGCCCAAAGACCGCGGCGCAGTTGCTGACCGAGTTCGGTGACCTTGAGTCGGTGTTGAATCGCGCGGGTGAGATCAAGCAGCAGAAGCGGCGCGAAAGTCTGATCGAGCACGCCGAGATGGCGCGCATTTCGAAGAAGCTCGTCACGCTCGACCAGCATGTGAAGCTCGAAGTCCCCATCGACGATCTCGCCGTGCATGAGCCCGACCACAAAAATCTCATCGCGTTCCTGAAGCAGATGGAATTTTCCACGCTGACGCGGCGTGTCGCGGAGTTTGCCGAGATCGACTCGGGAGCAATCGAGCCATCGACCGCCGTCATTCCGAAGACCGACCGTCCCGCTGCGGCCTCCCCGTCGATCGCGCCCGGCCTGCCGCTCTCCGGCGGCGGCATGACGCCGAAGCCGCGCCCGGGCGCGGCGGAGCCCGCGGTCGCCGCGACACCGCAGCAGCTTGCCGCCGCGCGGCTCGAGGCGGCGCGCGCCGCCAGAATCGAGCGGCCGCGCTATGAAATCGTTTCCAGCGCTGACCAACTGCAAAGCTGGATCACGCGTGCGTTCGACGCCGGCGTGGTCGCGGTCAACATCGAAACGCTCGGCATCGATCCGATGCAGTCCCCGCTTTGCGGCATCGCGCTTGCGGTTGGAACGAACGAGGCCTGTTACATCCCGCTCGCGCACCGCAAGGGCGGCAATGGCAGCGGCGATGCCGACGGCCTGTTCGGTGGCGGGCTGCACGCGGACCAGCTTACCGAAAATGCCGCACTCGCCGCCCTCAAGCCGCTGCTGGAGGACCCCGGCATCCTCAAGATCGGGCAGAACCTGAAATACGAACTGCAGGTGTTTGCAGTGCGCGGGATCGACATGCAGGCGCACGAAGACACCATGCTGATGTCCTATGTGCTCGACGCCGGACGCTTCGGCCATTCGCTCGACGCGCTCGCGCCGCGCTACTTCAATCACGCGGCGGTCGACTACAACGACGTCATCGGCAGCGGCAAGGCCAAGGTCACGTTCGACAATGTCGCGCTGGAAAAGGCCGCGCCTTATGTCGCCGAGGATGCCGACATTTCGCTGCGCCTCACGAACGTGCTCAAAGCCCGCATGGTCGCCGAGCATGTGATGAGCGTGTACGAGACGCTGGAGCGCCCGCTGCTGCCGGTGCTCGCGCGCATGGAGCGGCGCGGCATTTCGGTCGACCGGCAGGTGCTCTCGCGGCTCTCGGGCGAATTCGCGCAGCGCGGCGCCGCACTGGAGCACGAAGTGCGCGAGCTTGCCGGCGATCCCGCTTTCAATCCGGGCTCGCCGAAGCAGCTCGGCGATCTGCTGTTCGGCAAGATGCAGTTACCCGGCGGCACCAAGACCAAGACCGGACAATGGTCGACCGGCGCGCGGGTGCTCGATGAGCTGGCCGAGCAGGGCATCGAACTGGCGCAGAAAATTCTCGACTGGCGGCAGGTCACCAAGCTGAAATCGACCTACACCGACGCGCTCCCCGGCTACATCAATCCCACGACCAAGCGCGTGCACACGAACTACGCGCTCGCCGCGACCCCGACCGGCCGCCTCTCCTCCTCCGAGCCGAACCTGCAGAACATTCCGATCCGCACCGAAGAAGGACGCAAGATCCGCCGCGCGTTCATTGCCACGCCGGGCAACAAACTCGTTTCGGCCGACTATTCGCAGATCGAGTTGCGCCTGCTTGCCGAGATCGCTGACGTGCCGGCGCTGCGCCAGGCCTTCCGCGACGGGCTCGACATTCACGCCATGACGGCCTCGGAGATGTTCGGCGTTCCGGTGAAAGGCATGCCGGCCGACGTGCGCCGCCGCGCCAAGGCGATCAACTTCGGCATCATCTACGGCATCTCGGCTTTCGGGCTCGCCAACCAGCTTGCGATCCCGCGCGAGGAAGCCGGCGCCTACATCAAGAAATACTTCGAGCGCTTCCCCGGCATCCGCGCCTACATGGACGAGACCAAGGCGTTCGCCAAACAGAACGGCTACGTGGTGACGCTGTTCGGGCGCAAGTGCCACTACCCCGATATCGCGAATTCAAATCCGTCGCTGCGCGCCTTCAATGAGCGCGCCGCCATCAATGCGCGCCTGCAGGGCTCGGCCGCCGACATCATCCGCCGCGCCATGATCCGCATGGAGGGGGCGCTGGCGGCGAAAAAACTGAACGCGCAGATGTTGCTGCAGGTGCACGACGAACTGGTGTTCGAGGTGCCGGAGAGCGAAGTCGAAAAGACACTCCCGGTGGTGAAGAAGGTGATGGAGGACGCGCCGCACCCGGCCATCGCGCTCTCCGTCCCGCTCGCCGTCGATGCGCATGCCGCGGACAACTGGGACGAGGCGCACTAGGCGCGCTCATTCGTCGCGTTTGCTCCATGGCGGGCGCTTGTTAGTGCGGTCGGATGAACCGCCTTCTATCAATCGCGTTTCTCATCGTCGCCACGCCCGCGCATGCGGCTTCGCTCGATGGCGCCGCGATGGGCTGGCCGTGGGCGCTCCCGTTCGGCGCGATGCTGCTCTCGATCGCGACCGGGCCATTGCTGTTTCCAAAAATCTGGCACCGGCATTACGGCAAGATCGCATTCGGCTGGAGCGCGGTGGCGCTCGGCGCGCTCGCAGCACTCTACGGCGTGCCCGCTGCGGCCGCCGCATTCGTGCATGCGATACTCGCCGAATACCTCTCTTTCATCGTGCTGCTGTTTGCACTCTACGTCGTGGCGGGCGGCATCCTGGTTCGCGGCAATCTGCGCGGCACGGCCCTGAGCAACACCATTCTCCTCGGCATCGGCACGGTGATGGCAAGCCTTGTCGGCACCACGGGTGCCGCCATGATCCTGATCCGGCCGCTACTGCGGGCGAACGAGGCGCGCACTCACAAGGCGCATGTCGTCATCTTCTTCATCGTGCTGGTGGCGAATGTCGGCGGCGCGTTGACGCCTCTCGGCGATCCGCCGCTGTTCGTCGGTTTCCTGCGCGGCGTCGGCTTCTCCTGGACTGCGCAGCATCTATGGCTTCAGACCGCCATCGTGGCGCTGCCGATTCTGATCCTGTTCTTCGTCATCGACGCGGTGCTCGGGCGCAAGGATGCAGCGCCGGAGACGCATCAGCCGCTCGATCTCAAGCTCCGCGGCAAGATCAACCTCGTGCTGATCACCCTGATTATCGCGGCCATCCTTGGTTCGGCCATATGGAAACCCGGCATCGCATTCGACGTCCACGGAACGAACGTCGCGCTCGAAAACCTCGCGCGCGACGCCGTGCTGATCCTCATCGCGCTCGCCTCGCTCTGGCTCACGCCGAACGAGCATCGCGAGGCGAATGGCTTCACCTGGGAGCCGATCCGCGAGGTTGCAAAGCTGTTCGCCGGGATCTTCGTCACCATCATTCCGGTGCTGGCGATGCTGCAGGCCGGGCGCGGCGGCGCGTTCGCCTGGCTCTTGCGCGTTGTCACCGAACCGGACGGAACGCCACATGAGGTCGCGTATTTCTGGCTGACCGGCGCGCTTTCGGCCTTCCTCGATAACGCGCCGACCTATCTGGTGTTCTTCGAACTTGCGGGCGGCGACCCGGTCAAGCTGATGGGCCCGCTCGCCGGCACGCTCGCGGCGATCTCGATGGGCGCGGTCTACATGGGCGCGCTCACGTACATCGGCAACGCGCCGAACTTCATGGTCTACGCGATCGCGCAGGAGCGCGGTGTGAAGATGCCGAGCTTTTTCGCCTACACGCTGTGGGCCGCGCTGATCCTCATTCCACTGTTCGTCCTGCTCACGCTGCTGCCGGTCGCGCCGATCCTGAAGTCTTGACACCTCCCGGCGCGTACCGGACCTTGCGGCTTCCTGGGGGGAATTGCTGATGGGTGACCACGCTTCAAGCGTCTACTTCGGCCTCAATCCGATGTGGGTGTCGACCGTCATCCTGCTCGCCACCTACGCGATCATCATGTCGGAAAAGGTCAATCGCGCGATCATCGCGCTGATCGGCGCGTCCGTGATGATCCTGGTCGGGGTGTTCGATCAGACCGAGGCGATCCGCGGCATCGACTGGAACACGATCGGCCTGCTCACCGGCATGATGATCCTGGTGTCGATCTCGCGCCGCTCCGGCATGTTCCAGTACATCGCGATCTGGTCGGCACAAGCCGCCAAGGCGCACCCGGCCGGCATCCTGTTCATCCTGCAGATCACCACGGCGGTGCTCTCGGCGTTCCTCGACAACGTGACGACCGTGCTGCTCGTCGTGCCGGTGACGCTCGCGATTTGCAAGGAGCTGGATGTCCCGGTCTATCCGTATCTGTTTGCCGAGGTGTTCGCCTCCAACATCGGCGGCACCGCGACCTTGATCGGCGACCCGCCGAACATCCTGATCGGCACGCAGGCCGGTCTCTCGTTCAACGAGTTCGTCGTCCATCTCACGCCGGTGATCATCGTGGTGATGATCGCGCAGGCGATCATGATCCACCTGCTTTGGGGCAAGGATCTCAAGGCGACGCCCGAACGCGAAGCGCGCGTGATGGCGATGAATCCCGCGGAGGCGATCCAGGACTGGTTGCTCCTGAAGCAGTCTCTCGTCGTGCTCGCGGCGGTGATGATCGCGTTCGTGCTTGCCCGCCCGCTGCATCTGGAGCCCGCCACCATCGGGATGTTCGGCGCCGCCGTGCTGATGCTGCTCGACAACTGGGCGCATCACACCGAGAAGGCCGCGCAGAACATCCACCAGACCTTCGGCGACGTCGAGTGGATCACCATCTTCTTCTTCGTCGGCCTGTTCATGGTGGTGCACGGCGTCGAGCACGGCGGACTGCTCAAGCTGCTCGCCGAAAAACTCGTCGCGGCGACTGGTGGCAGCATGGCGAACGCCGGTTATGCGATCCTGTGGGCATCGGCGGTCCTCTCGGCAATCGTCGACAACATCCCATTCGTCGCCACCATGATCCCGTTGATCAAGAGCATGGCGGCGTCCTACGGCGGGCCGGACAAGATCGAGCCTTTATGGTGGTGCCTCTCGCTCGGCGCGTGTCTCGGCGGCAACGGCACGCTGATCGGCGCCTCGGCCAACCTGACGGTCGCGGGCATCGCGGAGCGCAACGGCATCCCATTCCGCTTCATGACCTACACGCTCTACGCCTTCCCGATGATGCTGGTGTCGGTCGCGATCTGCCACGTTTACGTCTGGTGGCGTTACTTCTGACGAAAAACCCTTTAGCTCCCAGCTACTTGCATTGGTTTACGGAACCTTAACGAACGCCGTGCCACGGAATTGATTAGGGAACCAAATGGTTCCTGGGCGCGTATCCGGTCCAACACGGGCCTGGAACGGCGCGTGCAGGGGAGTATGCCGTGCGATCTCGCTTCGCATCCGCGCGCATCATTGGGCTGGCGGTGCTGGCACTTGCCACGCAGGACGCTCCAGCCTCGGCTCAAGGCTTCTTCAACTGGTTCGGCGGCGGCGGCAATCAGCGCCAGCAGCAGCGCCAGGATTTCATGGTTCGGCGGGGGTGAACGGCGGCAGGACTCCTGGTTTGGCCAGCGCCAGTACACGCCACAGCAGCCGAGCGCCTATAACGATCCGAGCGCGACCTACGAGGAACGCTACGGTCCGGCGACCGCGCCTTCGATCGGCGGCAACACCGGACGCTCGGTCGCGTACTGCGTGAGGCTCTGCGACGGGCGCTATTTCCCGATGGTGCGTCACGCCAACGCCAATCCCGTTCAGCTTTGCAGTTCGTTCTGTCCCGCCGCGAAGACACAGGTCTTCAACGGCAGCCAGATCGACTACGCGGTCGGAAACAACGGCGGCCGCTACGCCGATCTCGAAAACGCGTTCGTCTATCGCAAGCAGATCGTGGCGGGCTGCACCTGCAACGGGCGCGACACGTTTGGCCTTGCGCCGATCAGCGTGGCGAACGATCCGACGCTGCGCCCTGGAGATATCGTTTCCAACGGCGACAACCAGAAGGCCGCGCTCGCGGCGGCGGCGAACAAGCAGGCGCGCAACACTGTTGCGGAGAAGCCCGCGGCCGCAGCAGCGAAAACCAAAACACCGGAGCCGGCGGACCTCAATCCCGACACCGAAGAGCGGCCGGAAGATTGATCTTTGCGCATGATCTTATGCGAAAACCGGTTCCCACTTTTCGGGATCATGCCTCACTGACGCGGCTGACGACCTCTTCGGCGATCGACAGCGACGAGGTCAGTCCCGGCGATTCAATCCCGAACAGTTGCACGAGGCGCGGCAGGCCGTGATCGGCGGGTGTATCGATCAGGAAATCCGCCGCCGGCTCGCCTTTCCCGGTGAGCTTGGGACGAATGCCGCAGTAATCCGGCACGATCGAACCGTCCGGCAACGCCGGGAAATAGGTTCGTACGCTCGCGTAGAATGACTCCGCGCGCTTCGGGTCGACCGTATAGCTCTCCGCGTCGATCCATTCGACATCCGGGCCAAAGCGCATCCGCCCCGCCATGTCGAGCGTGACATGCGTACCGAGGCCGCCCTCCACCGGCGCCGGATAGATCAGGTGCGAGAACGCCGGCCTGCCCATGAAGCCGAAGTAGTTGCCCTTGGCGAGCACGAGGCGCGGCACGCGCGCCTCGGGATAGCCTTGCGTCGCGCCCGCGAGTTTCTGCGCGCCTAGCCCGGCCGAGTTGATCACGGCATCAACCGTCATGGTGCCCGCCTCCGCACCACCGAAGCGTACCTCCCAGCCCTGCGGCGTATGCTCGAGACTTTCGACCGGCGTGTTGAACGCGATCATGCCGCCGCGATCCTCCAGATCGCCTTCCAGCGCGAGCATGAAAGCGTGGCTGTCGATGATGCCGGTCTCGCTGGAGAGCAGCGCGGCGACACAATTGAGCGCAGGCTCCATCGCCCGCGCCGCATTGCCGCCGAGAAATTCCAGCCCCTCGACGCCGTTGATCGCGCCCTGCTTGGCGATGCCTTCGATCTTGGCGGTCTGCTTTTCGTCGGTCGCGACGATCAGCTTGCCGACCTTTCTGTGCGGCACGCCGTGCGAGCCGAGAAAGTCATAGAGCATGCGCCGCCCGCGTACGCAGTGCTTCGCGCGCACGCTGCCGGTCGGGTAATACATGCCGGCGTGGATCACCTCGCTGTTGCGCGAGGACACGCCGTTGCCGATGCCGCCAGTCTGTTCCGCGACGATCACCTCATGCCCGGCGAGCGCCGCGGCGCGCGCGCACGCAAGGCCGACTACACCGGCTCCAATAACGAGAACCTGCATAACCTCTCCACACGGATGCCCGGCCTTGTGCCGGTCATCCACGCCTTCTCACCAGATGTAAGACGTGGATGGCCCTGACAAGCCCGGCCATGACGAAGGTCTTTTCGTATTACCCGGCGTGCTCTGCGTCGAGATGGGCCATCATGGCTGTCGCGTAGCGGTCGCCCGCGACCGCCTCGACCGGCATCGCGGCCTCGATGCGTTTCAAGTCGTCCGGTGTCAGCGTCACGCCGAGTGCCGCGACGGCGCTTGTCAGTTGCGGCGGACGCTTGGCGCCGATCAGCGGGATCACGTCCGATCCGCGCGACGCGACCCACGCGATGGCAAGCTGCGCGGTGGTGCAGTTCTTCTCCCTGGCGATCGCCGCGAGCGCCTCCACCAACGCGCGGTTGCGCGCCAGATTGTCGCCCTGGAAGCGCGGCATGCGGGCGCGGATTTCGCCCGGTTGGCTTCCGGTGAGCGCATGATCCGAAATCAGTCCGCGCGACAGCACGCCGTAGGCGACGAGCGAGATGCCCAGTTCGCGCAGCACCGGGATGATTTTCCGTTCGGGCGAGCGGCTCATCAGCGAGTATTCGATCTGCAAAGCGGCGATCGGATGCACCTTATGCGCCCGGCGGATGGTGTCGACGCCCGCCTCAGACAGGCCGATGTGGCGCACGTAACCCGCTTTCACCATTTCGGCGATGGCGCCAACCGTCTCCTCGATCGGCACTGCGGGATCGACGCGCGCCGGCTGGTAGAGATCGACGTAATCGGTGCCGAGGCGCTTGAGCGTGTAAGCGAGAAAATTCTTCACCGCGGCCGGGCGCGCGTCGTTACCGAACAACGCGCCGTCGGGTCCGCGCAGCGCGCCGAATTTCACCGAGATGAATGCCTTGTTGCGCCGGCCCTTCAACGCCTGGCCGAGCAGCATCTCGTTCTGCCCGGAGCCGTAGAAATCTCCGGTGTCCAGATAGTTAACGCCGGCATCGAGCGCGGCGTGCACAGTCGCGATGCTTTCAGCATCGTCCACCGGCCCATAGCCGCCGGAAAACCCCATGCAGCCGAGGCCGAGCGCGGAAACAGTGGGGCCGTTGCGGCCGAGTGTGCGTGTTTGCATTTGATGAACGTAAGGCGCGGGCTGCGGCCGTTCAACGCGCCGCGATGCCATCGAGCCGATAGAAATTCTTGGCCGTGCTGTAGAACAGGTCCGCCTTTTCGGCGGCACTCGCGCCCCTCGCCAGAATTTTGCAGGCGTTCCAGAACACGGGATAGCTGTAAGAGCCCTTGTCGACCGGGAAGTTGCTCTCGAACATGCTGCGGTTCGTGCCGAACGCCGCGATGCAGGTGTCGATATAAGGCTTCCACGCATCGGCCAGCATCTGCGATGACGGCGGCTCGGCAAGCTTGTCGAAATCGTGCCCGCACAATCGCATGCCGAGCCCGCCAAGCTTTACATAGACATTCGGCCGCTTCGCGAGCGCCTCGAGCGATTTCTTCCACACCGGGAAGACCTCGTCCTTCTTGTAGGCATTGATGCCGACCACACCGCCGCAATGATTGAGCACGATCCGGCATTCCGGAATCGCGTCGGCGAGCGCGGTCAGTTCATCCATCTGCGGGCAGTAGAGCCAGGCGTCGAACGAGAAACCCATGCGGGCGAGCGTCTTCACGCCGTCGCGGAATTTCGCATCGCCGAGCATGCTTCGGCCACGCCGGATTGCCCGGATTCATCACCTGCGGATCGGCATCATAGGCGACGATATGACGGATGCCGCGGAAGCGCCCGCCCCCGGCGCGGTCGAGCGCCGCAAGTACCGGCTCAACGCGGTTGCCGAGCATCATGTCGGCGTGCCCGACAATGCCGGCGCAGGCGCGGATTTTTCCGTACGCGCCGCTCGCGGTCGAGGCGGCGGCGCCGTTGACGAACTCGACCTCGCCGACCGGCTTCATCTCGGCCGGCCCGTCGGCGCGCAGCATCGCGCGCGCTTGCACGAAGACGGTGGCGAGGATGTTGTGGCCGGAGTTGGTATCGGCGAGCAGGTCGTCGAGCAGATAGCGCCAGCCCTCGCGATCCCACAGATGATGATGCGGATCGATGATCGGCAGATCGGGTTCGAGAATTGGCTCCTTGCGTTTTGCGAGCCAGTCGTTGCGGACATGAAGATAGTTCGCAGCCTCGGCCACGCTCGTCGCCTGCGCCATCAATCCCTCCCCAAATTCTGTTGCCGGAATGTTAACAGCACGTCCGTCCGCTCGTCCCCGCGAAAGCGGGGGATGCAGCAATACCGGATTGTCATCCCGGAAGCCGAGCAGCGGCTATCCGGGATCCATGCTTCAAGTCGAGATGATCGTGGTTACGGGTCCCGGGTCTCGCTTCGCTCGCCCGGGGTGGCAACCGAGTTTTACTCCGCCGCGATGCGCACTTCCGGCTGCGCGTCGCGCACGTCGGCATCGACGTGGGTCTCGAACTGCACGAAGTTCTTCTGGAACATGGCGACCAGCTTGCGCGCGGTCTCGTCGAACTCGGATTTGTTCTGCCAGGTCTTGAACGGATAGAGCAGATGCGGCTCGATGCCCGGCACCGAGGTCGGCACCGAGAAACCGAAATACGGATCGGTGCGGAACTTGGCGTTGCGCAGCGAGCCGTCAAGTGCTGCGGTCAAGAGCGTGCGCGTCACCTTGATCGGCATGCGTCGGCCGACACCGTACTTGCCGGCGGTCCAGCCGGTGTTGACCAGCCAGCAATCGACATTGTGCACGGCGATCAGCTCGCGCAGCAGGTTGCCGTAAACGGTCGGATGGCGCGGCAGGAACGGCGCGCCGAAGCAGGTGGAGAATTCCGGCTCGACGCCGACGAGGCCCTTCTCGGTCCCGGCGACCTTGGCGGTGTAGCCGGAGAGGAAGTGATACATCGCCTGTGCGGGCGTCAGCCGCGCGATCGGCGGCATCACGCCGTAGGCATCGGCGGTGAGCATCACGAGATTCTTCGGCATGCCGGCGCGGCCCGAACGCGACGCGTTCGGAATGAATTCGAGCGGATAGGCCGAGCGGGTATTCTCGGTCTTCGACTGATCGTCGAAATCGACCAGCCGCGTGTCGGGATCGAAACCGACATTCTCCAGCACCGAGCCGAAGCGCAGCGTCGCGTCGTAGATCTCGGGCTCGGCCTCGCGCGAGAGCTTGATGGTCTTGGCGTAGCAGCCGCCCTCGAAATTGAAGACGCCGCTCGGGCCCCAGCCGTGCTCGTCGTCGCCGATCAGCGTGCGGTTCGGATCGGCGGAGAGCGTGGTCTTTCCGGTGCCGGAGAGGCCGAAGAACAACGCGACGTCGCCGTCCTTGCCGACATTGGCCGAGCAGTG
This sequence comes from uncultured Alphaproteobacteria bacterium, assembly GCA_963757565.1. Classification (GTDB taxonomy): domain Bacteria; phylum Pseudomonadota; class Alphaproteobacteria; order Rhizobiales; family Xanthobacteraceae; genus PALSA-894. The sequence goes on along the minus strand of CAVWSB010000011.1, from coordinate 370,140 downwards.
CATCGGCATCACGCTTTCGGCCGGCAGGTAGTAATTGAGCGTCGTGAACACCGACTTCTTCATCTCGCCGGCATAGAACGAGCCGCCGATCAGGATCATGCGCTTGGTGAGGTTGAGCGCGATCACCGTTTCGCTGCGCACACCATGCTTTTTCGGATCGGCCTTGAAGGTCGGCAGGCACAGGATGGTGAAATCGGGAGTGTATCCCGGCAGATCCTTGCGATCGGGCCGGATCAGGAGCGACTTGATGAACATCGAATGCCACGCGAGTTCGGTGAACACGCGCGCCTTGATGCGATATTTCGGATCGGCGCCGCCATAGAGGTCCTGCGCGAACAGCTGCTTGCCGCGCGCGTGCTCGAGGAAATCGTTGAGCAGCACGTCGAACTGCTGCGGCGAAAGCTTGCCGTTCTTCTCCCACCAGATCGTCTTCTCGGTGGAGTCGTCGCAGACGACGAACTTGTCTTTCGGCGAGCGGCCGGTGTGGATGCCGGTCTCGGCGCAGAACGCGCCGCCCTCGACCACGTGGCCTTCCTTCGCGGCGATCGCGTATTCATAAAGCTGTTCGGGCGGAAGATTCCAGTGGACGCCGGCCAGATCCTTCAGGCCGAACTTGTCCGCGCCATGCGCGCTATTCCGCAAACCCGTCTCGTTCACGCAAACCTCCGCCGCATCCGGCTCGCCGCCGAGCCTCCTCCGTGCGGGCGCTTTCTCAACGCCCGCAAGGCGGGGAGCTATACTGGGCATCCCAATCCCTGCCAAGGCAATTGGGTAGAACAAGGGCGCGGTTCGCTAGAATGTTAGCGAAAAGGTTAGTGTTCTGCTGCGCTGCGTCATTCCACCAGCCCCTTCTCCACCAGCCACTTCTGGATCACCTCGGCGACCTGATCGGAATTCTTGTCCATCATCATCATGTGGGTGTTGCCCTTGATGCCGATGTCCGGGAGATCGATCGTATCGACCTTGCCGCCGGCCTGGCGGATCAGGCCGAGGTAATCGTGCACGTTCTGGCGGATCTTGCCCCAGCGCGGATGGTCCTTGGCGTTGTCGCCATAGATCACCACGATCGGAATGTCCTTGAGGTTCGCGACCTTGTCCCTGGTGCCAGGCACCGAGGGTTCGACCGACACCAGCGCCTTCACCTTGTCGGGCCGCGCCTCGGCCACGCGGAAGCCGAAGTTGCCCGCCTGTGAGTGCACCAGCACCACGCATGGGCACACCTTGTCGACCAGTTCGATATAGGCGGCGACGATCTGATCGTCGGTCGTGGTCCAGCGCGGCACGCCCTGCTTCATGAATTGTTCGTAGGCCTCGGTTGCGAACTGCGTGCCCGGATACGTGACGCGCTTGGCCTTCTCGGCATTCCACGAGCCGATCGGTCCCACGCGAAAACGCTCCCACGGATCGCCGAGCGGCAGGAACACCGGGTCGCCCTTGAACTTGTCGGTCCAGCCGGAGCGGCCGCGCTCCATCGCGTCGGAGATGTAGGTGTCCCAGCCCTGACGCAGGAAATAGTTGAGCCAGCCGGGCTGGCCGTCTGGCTTGGTCTCGTAGGTGACGCCGGTGAGCCCGCCGCCATGCCACATCAGCAGCGGCAATTTACCCTTGCGGTTCTGCACCAGGAAATATTGCGCGTACATCTGCTCGACCTGGTACGTGCCGTTGGGATCCATCTTGGCGGGCACGCCGCCGGCCGAGAACAGCACTTCCTTGATCGGTTGCCCCGTGACCTCGATCAGGCGCCCGCCGACATGGAACGAGCCCATGTCGCGCAACGGGATCGGGCCGGCATTCTGTGCCAAGGCAGTCGAGGCTGCGAGCGTCGCCATCAGTGTAAGTACCATACGCATTGTGTTTCGCCCCTGTCGGTCATTGTCGATTCAAGTCGCCCTCAATCCGCCAGCCCCTTACTCACCAGCCATTTCTGGATCACGTCGGCGATCTCGGCGTTGTTCTTCTCTTGCATCAGCATGTGCGAATTGCCCTTGATGCCGATATCGGGAAGCATCACAAGGTCGACGCTGCCGCCCGCCGCCTTGATGGCGTCACCGTATTCGCTGTCGGTCTTCTTGTAGGCGGCCCAGCGCGGATGCTGATCGACGTAGTCGCCGAACATCAACATTACCGGAATATCCTTGAGCTTGGGGGCGTTCGCCAGAATGCCGGCGCTCGCGGACTCCACCGCGATCATTGCTTTGATCTTGTCGGGCCGCTGCTCGGCGACAAGGAAGCCAAAGTGGCCGCCTTGGCTATGCGTGATCACCACGCACGGACAAATCTTGTCGACCAGCGCCACGTATGCGGCGACGACCGCCTTGTCGGTCGAGAGCCAGCGCGGGACCGACTGCTTCATGTAATTGTCGTACGCCTCGACCGGGAACTGGGTGCCCGGCATCGGCTTGCGCTTGGCGGGATCGGCATTCCACGAACCCGGCCCCTGCCCGATACGGAAGCGCTCGTAGGGATCCTGGTAGTTCAGGAACACCGGCGAGTCGTTTTCCCAAACGTCAGGGCTTGCAAAGCCTGAACGGCCACGCTCCACCGCGTCGGACACGTACGTGTCCCAGCCTTTGCGGATGAAGATGTTCTGCCAACCTTCGCGGCCGTCAGGCGTCGTCTCATAGGTGACGCCGGTTAGTCCCGCGCCATGCCACATCAACAGTGGGTATTTGCCCTTGCGGTTCTTCGGCAGGAAATACTGCACGTACATCTGCTCGACCATGAACTCGCCGTTGCGGTCGAGCTTCGACATCGGACCGCCTGGCACGCGCTGAATTTCGGTGACCGGCTTGCCGCTCACTTCGGCGATGCGCCCGCCGATATGGAACGAGCCCATGCCGCGCAGAACGATGTCTTCCTCGGCGCGCGCGGCAGGCGCGACCATCAGCAATGCGAGTGCGAGCAGCGCGCGCATGATGTCCTCCCCGTTTTTTCCTTGCGGTATTGTCGCCGATCTTGCCGGCTATCGCCACCCGTGGGCCAAGCTCCGCCGAACTGCGGGTGAAGCGTGGGCAAGCTCCCGTCAGCGCGGCGTCGAATCAGCCGGGAAGCGCACCCGCGTGATCAGTCCGTTGCGGCTCTCGTGGTCGAACGCGCCGCCGAGCCCCTTCGCAAGACCAGCAACGAGGGTGAAGCCATAGTGCTTGCGACTCTCGTCCGGCGCACGGAGGCCCGGACCGTCGTCGGCGATGACCAACAACAGGTCGCTGCCCTCGGCGGCGAGGTCTATCGATACCCGCCCGCCCCTGCGCCCCTCGAAGGCATGGCGATGCACGTTCATCATCAACTCGACCACGATCTGCCCGAGGATGGCTGCGCGCTGGCCCGGCAGCGTGAGCGGCGCCACGCGGACCGCGGCGGCATGTTCGCCGGCCGGGTCGTAAAGCTCTCCGATACGGCGCACCAGATCGGGCACGAAGCTGTCGAGCGCCAGCACACGATCGTTCGAATTGTCGAGGTCGATATAGATACTCGTCAGCGTGGAGAAGCGCGCGCGCAGGTCCTCCAGCGCCGCAATGGTTTCCACGCTCTGCGCGCGACGGATCTGCAGGGTGATCAGGCTGATCATGTTCTGCAGATGGTTGCGCAGGCGGTGCCGCAGCTCGCTCATCTGCGTGGCAAGCAGCGTGTCGTCGTCCGTCGCCATGCGCGGCTTATCCTGACGCAAAATTTCAGGCACTGTAGGTTCCAAGCGCGCGGATTGGTGTGTCAATTGACGCAAGAAATCCGTGCGCGCGCCGCATATGATGCCAGTGCGAGAGCGGAAAGAACGATGCGCGTATCATGTTTCGAATGCAGGCTGCGCGCGTCCGGCGCCTTCAAGCCGGTCAGCGACATGGAGCTTGCGTTCATCAACGAGATGAAGCGGGACCATCTTGTGTGTCCGCCAGGCGCCGAGATCATCGCCGCCGGACAGGATCAGGCCGAGCTCTACACGCTCTATGCGGGCTGGGCGATCCGCTGCAAAACGCTGCCCGACGGGCGGCGGCAGATCCTCAACATTCACTTGCCAGGCGATTTGATTGGCCTTCAGGGCGCGATGTTCGAAGCCGCAGCCTACAGCGTCGAGGCGATCACCGAGGTGCAGCTTTGCCTACTTCCGCGGCGCAAGATCTGGTCGCTGTTCGAGAACATGCCGGAGCTTTCCTTCGACCTGACCTGGCTCGGGGCGCGCGAAGAGAGCCAGGTCGACGAAAACCTCACCAGCGCGGGGCGGCGCAGTGCCGCCGAACGGATCGCCGCGCTGGTCATCATGCTCTACAAACGGCTCGATCAGCTCGGCATGGTGATTAACGGCGCTATGCCGTTCCCGCTGACGCAGCAGCACATCGCCGACATGCTGGGCCTGTCGCTGGTGCACACCAACAAGTCGCTCGCCAAACTGCGCCGGCTGGGGATGTTTTCGCTGAGCGGCGGGATGCTGCTGCTCTCGAACCCCAAGGCGCTGGAGAGCATGGCGCAGTATTTCGACGAAGAGGCGCCGAGGCGGCCGCTGATCTAGCCCGTGGCGCGCGCCTGCTTTGCCAGTTCGACCAGCACCTGCCGAAGTTCGCCGGCCGAGGTCACGCGCTGCGGAAACGGCAGCCGCGCGGTGCGATCGCCGGCCGCCAGATCGGCGCCATCCGGATCGAGTCCGGTGACGCGCCACGGCCCGTCTGCCTCGCCGAGCAGTATCGTTGCGTAAAGGCGTGTCGCCTCGGCGTGATCGGCATTCATGTGTTCGACCGCGCCATCCTCTGCCGCGATCAGGTCGTCCGCGCCCGCTAGGTCGGTCAGCACGTCTGCGGCAGCGAGATCGGCCGCGCGGGCAAAACCGCCATTGAGATGCGCGGACGCGACGCGCATGCGCCAGAACGCGAAGTCGCCGAAGCCCGCGTAAAGCTCCGATTTCGGATGCCGCGCGAGAAAGCGGCGGCGCACGCGCGCGTCGTCCGCTCCGTCGTGCTCCAGCCGTGCGAATGCGCCGAGCACGGTCAGCCGCTGATGCGCCAGCGGATCGCCCTTCCCGGTCTCGGCGAGCAGGACCGAGGCGCGGCCATCGGTCTCGAGGTTCGCCGTGTGGGTCGAAAGCCGCGAGGTCAGGATCACGGGCGCGCCATCCGCATCGGTTGCGACGTTCACCAGCGATGCGAAGGGGTGCCCGGTATTGCGGTCGAGTGTGGCGAGTGTGCCGGCGCGAGTCGCCCGCAGCAGCGCCTTCGCCACGGCGCTCGGATCGAAATCGGCCGGTGGCCGCGCGCCTTCGGGCAGGCGATCCGGCATCACGCCGGGCAGCGGTTCTGCACTCTCGTCCATCTGCTCAGCTCTCCGCCAAAATGCTCTAAGTCGTTCGCGGTGAAGGGAAATAGTCCTCCTACCCCCCTTCGCAAATACCTCAGCCGCCACGATTTTTCACGCCTTTGCCACAATTGCGCCGGTTCGGCGGGATTGTCTTGGAACCGGGGCCGGGCACTTTTCGCACGGCCGATTTGTGCTAGAAGGCCGTCCATGCCCACAATCGCTCTGGTCGACGACGACCGCAACATCCTGACCTCGGTTTCGATCGCGCTCGAATCCGAAGGCTACCGGATCATGACCTACACCGACGGCGCATCCGCGCTCGAAGGCTTCAAGTCGAGCCCGCCGGACCTCGCCATCCTCGACATCAAGATGCCGCGCATGGACGGCATGGAATTGCTGCGCCGGCTGCGCCAGAAGACCGACATGCCGGTGATCTTCCTCACCTCCAAGGATGAGGAGATCGACGAACTGTTCGGCCTGAAAATGGGCGCGGACGATTTCATCCGCAAACCCTTTTCCCAGCGCCTGCTGGTCGAACGGGTGAAGGCGGTGCTCCGCCGTGGCACCCCTAAGGATGCGACCACGGTGAAGGAAACCGACACGCGCAAGGTCCTCGAGCGCGGCCTGCTGCGCATGGACCCGGAGCGCCACACCTGCACCTGGAAAGACGAGCCGGTGACCCTCACCGTCACCGAATTCCTCATCCTGCAGGCGCTTGCCAGCCGCCCCGGCGTGGTGAAGAGCCGCAACGCGCTGATGGACGCCGCCTACGACGATCAGGTCTATGTCGACGACCGCACCATCGACAGCCACATCAAGCGGCTGCGCAAGAAGTTCAAGGTGGCCGACGACGACTTCGACATGATCGAGACGCTTTATGGCGTCGGCTACCGCTTCAAAGAGGCCTGATTTTCCGGCCCGATTGCGGTAACATCGGCGCGCGCCTATGGGTGCGCACGAACCTCCAGCGGATGTAGCCTGAAGTGCTGGATCGAACCGCGAATATGACCGCCATCGCCGAAAACGGGCCCGGCGAAGCGCCGCGCGTTGCCCGCCGTTCGACGTTGCGGCGGCTCCTCTACCCGCTGCGCCGCGGCGTGCGCTTCCTCGTTGCGCAAAGTTCATCGAGCCTCACGCGCCGCATCGTCCTTTTGAACATTGCGGGCCTGCTCGCGCTGGTCATCAGCATTCTCTACCTGTCGCAGTTCCGCGCCGGCCTGATCGACGCCCGGGTCCAGAGCCTGCTGGTGCAGGGCGAGATTATCGCGAGCGCGATCGCGGCGTCGGCCACCACCGACACGGACAGCGTCGCGATCGATCCGGAGAAGCTGCTCGAGTTGCAGGCCGGCGAAACCTATGGCCCGCAAGACGAGGGGCAACTGGGTCTTGAATTCCCAATCAATCTCGAACGCGTCGCCCCGGTGCTGAGCCGCCTGGTGCAGCCGACGCGTACGCAGGCGCGCATCTACGACCGGGATGGCGCGTTGCAGATCGACTCGCGAAATCTCTACGGCCGGGGCGACGTGTTGCGCTTCGACCTGATCCCGCCGGACGACCGGCCGACCCGCCTGGAGCGCGCCTGGATTGCGATCAAGAACTGGTTCGGTCGCGGCAATTATCCGCTCTATCGCGACCTTGGACCCGCCAACGGCAAGGGATACCCCGAGGTCAAGCAGGCGCTCGCCGGACACGATGCGAGCGCGGTGCGCGTGAACGACCGCGGCGAGATCATCGTGCTGGTGTCGGTGCCGATCCAGCGCTTCCGGGCCGTGCGCGGCGCGCTGCTGCTCTCCACACAGGGCGGCGAAATTGACTCGGCGGTGGAGTCGGAGCGGCTGCAGGTGCTGCTGCTGTTCCTTGCACTCGGCACCGTCATGGTGCTCCTCTCGATGCTACTCGCGCGCACCATCGCGGGACCGGTGCACCGGCTTGCCGAGGCGGCGGAGAATGTGCGGCGACGCATCAAGTCGCGCGGCGAGATTCCGGATTTCACGCACCGGCGCGACGAGATCGGCGAACTCTCCGGCGCGCTGCGCGAGATGACCAATTCGCTCTACAGCCGCATCGAGGCAATCGAGAGCTTCGCGGCGGATGTGTCGCACGAACTGAAGAACCCCCTCACCTCCCTGCGTTCCGCGGTCGAAACCATGCCGCTCGCACGCACCCCGGAGAGCCGGGCGCGCCTGCTCGCCGTCATCGAGCACGACGTCCGCCGGCTCGACCGGCTGATCACCGACGTGTCGGATGCGAGCCGCCTCGATGCCGAGTTGCAGCGCCAGGATTTCGGCGCCGGTCGACCTCACCCGCCTGCTCAATACGGTCGTGACGGTCGCCAACGAAGTGCGCCGCGACGACGGCGTAACGATCACGCTCTCGTTCGAGGGCGGCGCACCGCGCAGCTTCGTCGTTCCCGGCCATGACTCGCGGCTCGGGCAGGTGATCGACAATCTGATCGAGAATGCACGCTCCTTCTCGCCGCAGAACGGTAAGGTCCGCATCCTGGCGAAACGGCTGCGCACCGCGGTCGAGATCACCGTCGACGACGACGGCCCCGGTATCCAGCCCGACGCGATCGAGCGCATCTTCGAGCGCTTCTACACCGACCGTCCGCATCAGGGCTTCGGACAGAATTCGGGCCTCGGCCTTTCCATCTCGCGCCAGATCGTCGAGGCGCATGGCGGGCGCATCCGCGCCGAGAACCGCATGGGCGTGCCGGATGAAGACGGCCCGAAAGTGATCGGCGCGCGCTTCGTGATGCGCCTGCCGGCGATGTGACGGGGCGCCGCCGCGCAAAGCGAGGGTCCGGCGCGACATGAATCAACAGCCGACGATCCACGCGTCCGCAGTGCTCATCGGTGCACGCGCAGTCCTGATCCGCGGGCCGTCGGGCGCGGGCAAATCGCGGCTCGCGCTCGCGCTGATCCAGGCTGGCGCGATGGCCCTGCCCTTCGCCCGCCTCGTTGGCGACGACCGCGTGCATATCGAAGCCGCGCACGGGCGCCTGCTGGTTCGTCCCGCGGAGACGCTCGCCGGTCTGATCGAGGCGCGCGGGCTCGGCATTCGCCGCGTCCCGTTCGAGGCGGTGGCGGTTGTCGGGCTTGTCGTGGACCTCGGCGCGGCCGACGCAGCGCGCCTTCCGCTCCCGGCTGATGCCGCAACCGAGATCGCCGGGATCGTGTTGCCGCGACTGGGAGTCGCGCCCGGCGGGGATGCGCTTTCCCTCTTGATTGCTGCATTGCGAACTGATGAATCGAGCCGTTAGCAGCGATTTTCGCCGCCGTTTACTGCGCCGCAAAATATGGCCGCGGCCCGCTACCACCCCCTTGCGCTTGCACCCCACATGGTCATGATGGCGCCCTTTCGTGCGGGTGGGCGCCAGATGCGCCGGCCGGAGTTTCCGATCTTCCGATGATAGGTTTGGTTCTCGTCACCCACGGACGGCTTGCCGTCGAGTTCCGCGCGGCGCTGGAGCATGTGGTCGGCGAGCAGAAGCAGATCGAAACCATCACCATCGGTCCCGACGATGACGTTGAGCAGCGCCGGCGCGACATCATCGAGGCGGTGAAGCGGGCCGACAGCGGCGACGGCGTCGTCATTCTCACCGACATGTTCGGCGGCACGCCGTCCAACCTCTCGATCTCCGTGATGAACCGGCCGAACGTCGAGGTGGTGGCGGGCATCAACCTGCCGATGCTGGTCAAGCTCGCCAAGGTGCGCGCCGACTGTCCGCTCGACAAATCGGTCGCGGCGGCCCAGGAGGCGGGCAAGAAGTACATCACGATCGCGAGCCGCGTGCTTGCCGGGAAATGAGTTCGCCCGACGCTTCCGCTGAAACGCCCGGCGCCATCACGCGCGTACTCAAGATCGTCAACGAGAAAGGCCTGCACGCGCGCGCGTCCGCGAAATTCGTGCAGATGGTGGAGAAGTTCGACGCCAAGGTGACGGTGGAGCGCGCGGGCGAAAGCGCGGGCGGCAATTCGATCATGGGCCTGATGATGCTGGCCGCCGGGATCGGCACCTCGATTACCGTGACGGCAACCGGCCCGCAGGCGCAGGAGGTCATCACCGCGCTCGACGCGCTGGTGTCCACGCGGTTCGGGGAAGAGGAGTAGCGGCACTCTTTCTTCTCCTCTCCCGCTTCCGAGAGAAGGGAAAAGAAGGTTGCCCTCTCGCGCTCCCTCTCTAAAAGACAGCGCATGGCCCCGCCCCTCCTTACCCTGCAGGATATCCATCTCACGTTCGGCGGCACGCCGCTGCTCGAAGGCGCGGAGATTTCCATCGGCGAACGCGAGCGCGTCTGCCTGGTCGGGCGCAACGGCTCGGGCAAATCGACGCTGCTGAAAATCGCTGCCGGACTTGTCGAGGCCGATCGCGGCACGCGCTTTGCGCAGCCCGGCGCGACGATCCGTTATCTCGCGCAGGAGCCGGATCTCGCCGGCTTCGCCACGACACTCGCCTATGTCGAAGCCGGGATGGCGGGCGGCGACGAGCCGCACCGCGCGCGCTATCTGCTCGAACAACTCGGCCTCAATGGTTCGGAAGAGCCCGCGCGCCTCTCTGGCGGCGAGGCACGCCGCGCAGCGCTCGCGCGTGTGCTGGCGCCGCAGCCCGACATCCTGCTGCTCGACGAGCCGACCAATCATCTCGACCTGCCGGCAATCGAATGGCTGGAGAACGAACTTTCCGGTTTGCGCTCCGCGCTGGTGCTGATCAGCCACGACCGGCGCTTCCTGTCGAAGCTCTCGCGCGCGACCGTTTGGCTCGATCGTGGCATCACGCGTCGCATCGATCGCGGCTTTGCGGCCTTCGAGGAATGGCGCGATCAGGTGCTGGAGGAAGAAGAGCGCGAACAGCACAAACTCGGCCGCAAGATCGTCGCCGAGGAGCACTGGATGCGCTACGGCGTCACGGCCCGGCGCAAGCGCAACGTCCGCCGCGTCGGCTTGTTGGCGCAACTGCGCAAGGATTTTCGCGAGCATCGCGGCGCGCTCGGGAGCGTGAAGATCGCGGTGAGCGAAACCGAACTGTCCGGCAAGCTTGTCGCGGAGGCGAAAAACATTTCCAAAAGCTTCGGCGCCGAGCCGATCGTGCGCGACTTCTCCATCCGCATCCAGCGCGGCGACCGCATCGGGCTGGTCGGCCCGAACGGCGCGGGCAAGACCACGCTGCTCAAGCTTCTCACCGGTGAACTTGCGCCCGACACCAGGCGACGTGCGGCTCGGCGCGAACATCCAGATGGCCACGCTCGACCAGCGCCGCGATGCGCTCGATCCGGACACATCGGTGCGCGACACGCTGACCGGCGGGCGCGGCGATAGCGTCTTCGTCGGCGGACAGACGCGCCATGTCGTCGGCTACATGAAGGACTTCCTGTTCGCGCCCGAGCAGGCCGGAACGCCCGTTGTTGCGCTCTCGGGCGGCGAGCGCGGACGCCTCACGCTCGCGGTCGCGCTCGCCAAGCCGTCGAACCTGCTGGTGCTCGACGAGCCGACCAACGATCTCGATCTCGAAACGCTCGATCTGCTGGAAGAAATGATCGACGACTATCCCGGCACGGTGCTGCTCGTCTCGCACGACCGCGACTTCCTCGACCGCACGGTGAATGCCGTCATCGTCGCCGAGGGCGAAGGCCGCTGGACCGTCTATGCAGGCGGCTATTCCGACATGGTGGCGCAGCGCGGCGAAGGCGTGACGGCGAAGGCTGCCGCGAAGGAGGCGAAAGCGCCGCGCGAAAAATCCGAGGCTCTGGCGCCAAGTGCGCCGAAAACGCGCCTCTCCTTCAAGGACAAGCACGCGCTGGAAACCTTGCCGGCGCGTATCGCGAAGTTCGAAGCCGAGATCGGCAAACTCACCAAAACGATCGAGGACCCAGCCCTCTACGCCAAGGATCGCGCCGCGTTCGACAAGGCATCCGCCGCGCTGGCGAAAGCACAGACGGATCTCTCGGCTGCGGAGAACGAATGGCTGCGGCTGGAAGAACTGCGCGAGCAGGTCGAGGCAAAATAAGACTCCGCCTCACGACGGCGGTCGAAATCCATCGCTCCGAGACTTTCCATAACAATATGACTTTACTAGTTATTTTCGACCCTCGCTCGCTCCCACCCGGAATGACGGTCACTTCAAAATCGATATAAAGAAATCCTTATATCCTTCTTGCGCCCTCACCGGCCCCTTGCTATAGCCACGGCCACGTCACGGGCCGGCTTCTCCGGCGCGTCCGCATTTCACTCGCAACAGGGATTGTCATGACCGCTCACGCCACGCCGAAGGCTGCCGCCGCATCCGACTACATCGTCAAGGACATTTCGCTCGCCGAGTTCGGACGCAAGGAATTGTCGCTCGCCGAGACCGAAATGCCCGGCCTGATGGCGACGCGCGAGGAGTACGGCCCGAAGCAGCCGCTCAAGGGCGCGCGCATCGCCGGCTCGCTGCACATGACGATCCAGACCGGCGTGCTGATCGAGACGCTCACCGCGCTCGGCGCCGATGTGCGCTGGGTCTCGTGCAACATCTATTCGACGCAGGATCACGCGGCGGCCGCGATCGCGGCGGCCGGCGTTCCGGTGTTCGCCATCAAGGGCGAGAGCCTGAAGGACTACTGGGACTACACCGCCCGGATGTTCGACTGGCACGGCGGTGGCTTCCCCAACATGATCCTCGACGACGGCGGCGACGCCACGATGTACGTCCACCTCGGACTGCGCGCCGAGAAGGGCGACACCGCGTTCCTCGACAAGCCGGGCTCCGAGGAAGAGGAAGTGTTCTTCGCGCTGCTCAAGAAGCAGCTCAAGGAAAAGCCGAAGGGCTACTTCGCCGAGATGGCGAAGAGCATTCAGTGGCGTCTCCGAGGAGACCACCACCGGCGTGCATCGCCTCTACGAGATGCAGAAGGCCGGCACGCTGCTGTGGCCCGCCATCAACGTGAACGACTCGGTCACCAAGTCGAAGTTCGACAACCTCTATGGCTGCCGTGAGTCACTGGTCGACGGCATCCGCCGCGGCACCGACGTGATGATGTCCGGCAAGGTCGCGATGGTGGCGGGCTTCGGCGACGTCGGCAAGGGTTCGGCCGCCTCGCTGCGCCAGGCTGGCTGCCGCGTGATGGTGAGCGAGATCGATCCGATCTGCGCGCTGCAGGCTGCGATGGAAGGCTATCAGGTCGTCACGATGGAAGACGCCGCGCCGATGGCCGACATTTTCGTCACGGCGACGGGCAACAAGGACATCCTGACGCTCGACCACATGCGCGCCATGAAGGACCGGGCCATCGTCTGCAACATCGGCCACTTCGACAACGAGATTCAGGTCGCCTCGCTGAAGAACATGAAGTGGAACAACATCAAGCCGCAGGTGGACGAGATCGAATTCCCCGACGGCCACCGCATCATCATGCTGTCGGAAGGCCGCCTGGTGAATCTCGGCAACGCGATGGGTCATCCGAGCTTCGTGATGTCTGCGTCCTTCACCAACCAGACGCTGGCGCAGATCGAGCTGTTCGCCAACAACAAGGACGGCAAGTACAAGAAGGAAGTCTACGTGCTGCCGAAGTCGCTCGACGAGAAGGTCGCGCGGCTGCATCTCGCCAAGATCGGCGTGAAGCTCACCGAGCTGCGCGACGACCAGGCCTCCTACATCGGCGTGAAGAAGGAAGGCCCGTTCAAGGCGGATCATTATCGCTACTGAGGCGCCCTCCTCTGCCGCTCGTCCCCGCGAAAGCGGGGACCCAGTCCTCAATTCTGGATTCCCGCTTGCGCGGGAAGCGGCGGACACATCACGCCGGCGGCACGATCACGATGACGTAGCGCACGGGCGCATCGCGCTCGCCGCCAGTAGTGTGCGCGACAGCGTCACGGCGTGGCGCGGCAGGTCGCCGCGCACGCTGGTTCGAGCGAGAGCATGCAGATCGCTTCGGGCTCGGGACATACCAGGGCGACGCCGGCGCGTTTCGACGTCGCGCGCGTCCGACCACGGCGTGGAAGCCGGATCGCACGATGTCCAGCGTCGAGGGATGCTCCGGCAGATAGAACGACACGCCATTGACGATGTTGGTGTAGCTGCCGAGGTAGCGCAGCGGCGTGTTGACGTCCCCATGCCAGACTCGTATCGACCGCCTGCGCGAGCTGCCGGTAGTGGGTCGCGTAATTCGGCACGCCCTGCGCGATGGATCCACGAGCGCGATGAACGGCGCCGCCAGCACCATCAGCACCGGAAGCGCGATTGCGGCGGCAGCAGCGGCGCTGGCCGCGCGGCGTGTGACCGACAGCAGCGGCGACGACAGCAGCACCGACGCGGCAGCAGCGTCATCGCGCACATCGCCCACAGCGATACGATCTCGACCTGCAGCCAGCATCGCGGCGAACACGGGCAGGATCAACGGCGCGACGAACGCGACCAGCACGAGGCGGCGCTCGGCGCATCCGGCGGCCACAGCGTGTCGGCGACCGCCGCCATGCCGGGGCGCGCGCATGACCAGCACCGATCGCGGCCGGCGCCGCGATATAGCCGGCGACGCCGGCGAGGAATCCAGCGCCGGAGAGCGCCGCACTCGCCAGCGTCGAACGGTGTGCGACTCGACCGCATAGGTGAACGGCGCAAAATCGCTGCGCGACGAGCCAGACGACATGCGGCGCGAACAGGATCGCGCCCGCCGCGATCGTCACCCAGGGCGCGGCGGAGCGGAAATATCTCGCCGCGGCGCTGATCGGCGAGCGCCGCGATGCCAAGCCCCGCGAGCAGGAAGATCGACCAGTATTTCCCCAGCATGGCGGCCGCGGCGCGCGGCGCCCGCGAGCGCCGCCCACTGTGCATTGCGCGTCTCGAACGAGCGCAGGAAGCACCAGGTGGCGAGCGCCCAGAGCGGGATCAGCACCGTGTTGGCGTTGTATTTCAGCGCGTGGAAATTGAAGAACGGGATGAAGGTCAGCAACAGCAGGCCGGCGACGCGCTTCTCGCCGTCGAGATAGCGCTCCGAGACGCGCCATGCGATCCACAGCGCGACGGTCGCCATCACCATCGCGAACACGTAATAGGCCCAGTCGTCCTGCGGGAAGACCTTGAACCACGCGCCGACAAGCCATGCGGCGAGCGGCGGATGCTTCGGCGTGCCGATGCCGGCATCGCGCGACCACGCCACCATCTCGCCCATGTCGAAATGGATGTCCTGACTGCCCTTGGCGATCACGCCGTAGAGCGACCACGCAAAGCAATAGGCAGTGAGCAGCCACAGCACCGCGCGCTCGCGCCGCGCCGGGTCGGTCAGCGCGTCGATCATGCGTTCGAAGGGTGCCAGCATGTTCATCGCGGCGGAACGATCGTGATCTCGAAGCGTGCGGGCGCACTGGTGAACCAGAGCCAGCGCCGCTCGAGCGTGACACGTGTGAGCGGTTTGCCGAAGCGTTCCGCGATCTTGTCATGCAGGATCGTGCAGAACGGCCCTTCGTCGCACATGATCGCCATCCCGTCGCGCGCAATGCGTTCGTCGCTCACCCAGGGCGAAAGATAGGGCGAGAGATCGGCGTACGTCGACGGTTGGTCGCTCCCGTAGAACGATGCCGTGCTCACCAGCACGAACGGTCCTCCGATCAGCTTGAGCGGCTTGTTGGTCGCGTTGTGCCACGCGCGCTCGGTTTCCTGCATCACAAGGCGCGCATAGGCGGCATTGTTCTCGACGCCGGACTTCAGCAACGCGTACCCGATGAAGGGCGACACGGCGACGATCACGAGCGTGATCGCCGTCATGACCTGCGCGAGGCGCAGCACCGCGGCGCGCGACACCGTCACCAGCGGCGAGCCGAGCAGCATGACGGGCAGCAGATTGAGCGCCGGCGTGTTCCAGAGCGAGAGCAACGCGATGTTCTTGATCAGCGCGGGCACGATCGGCAGCAGCAGCGGGGTCCAGAACAGGATCGCGGCACCGCGGCGTTCATCGCGCGGGAGAAATCCGTCCGCCAGCGCCAGCGGTCGCGGCCGGATGAAAAACAGCGCCAGCGCGATCGCCGCGGCCGCATAGCCCGCCGTGCCGGCGAGAAACTCGACCATCGAGCGCAGCGTGTCGCCAAACGATTCCGAAATGCGCCGCGTCGCCACCCAGGTGATCGGCGGGAAATCCTCGCGGATCAGCCACGCCACATGCGGTGCGATGGCAACAAGAAACAGACCCGCCGTCACCCACGGCGCCGCGGAGCGGAAATAATCGCGGCGCCTCGGGTGCGCGAGAGCCGCGAGTGCGAGCGCCACCAGCAAGAAATGCCGACCAGTATTTCGACAGCATCGCCGCGGCCGCCGCGAGCCCCGCCAGCGCCGCCCAGCCCGCGTGGCGCGTGTCGAGCGCACGCAGCATCGCCCACATGGCGAGCGCCCAGAGCGGGATCAGCACGGAGTTCTGGTCCCATTTCAAACCGAGGAAATTGTAGAACGGGATCGCGGCGAGCAGAAACGGCACCGCGGCGAGCTTCTGCCGCTCGAGCCATTTGGCCGACAGTTCGATCGCGAGCCAAATTCCCGCCGCGAGCGTCACCGCTGACAGCAGCAGGTAGGACCAGTCGGCGAGCGGAAATATCTTGAACCAGCCCCACAGCATCGCGGCGAGCAGCGGCGGATGCTTCGGATAGCCCCACGCCAGTTCGCGCGACCAGACGATCATCTCGGCCATGTCGGCATTGAGGTCCTGGCTCGATTTCGCGATCAGCGCATAGACGAACCAGAGCACCGCATAGCAAAACACGAACGTCAGTGCCGCGCGCCGCCGCCGCGCCGGATCGGCGAGCCCATCGACCAGGCGCGAAAGCGCATCGTTGCAGAGAGAAAGCGGCCGCAAATCATCAACCTCGTGGAGCGGAAGGGTCTATCGCATGCGCCTCCGGAAGCGTCCATCCGCATTGAAATGCGCGCCGCCCTCGCCTATCACGACCGCAATGAGCACCGTTTCGCCAGCGCTCGCGCCTGCGCCCGTCGCCGCGACGCGGCCCGCGCCGGAATTGAGCGTCGTGGTTCCGACCTACAAGGAACGCGACAATATTCCGCTGCTGGTGGAGAAGCTCGCGCGCACGCTCGACGGCCTCGCGTGGGAAGTCATTTTCGTCGACGACAATTCGCCGGACGGCACCGCGACGGTCGCGCGCGAGATCGGCGCGGGCGATGCGCGCGTACGCTGCGTGCGGCGCATCGGCCGGCGCGGGCTTGCCGGCGCGTGCATCGAGGGCATGCTGAGTTCGCAAGCCGCATACGTCGCCGTGATGGACGCGGATCTGCAGCACGACGAGACGCTGCTCACCGCAATGCTCGAACGATTGCGCGCCGGCGTCGATCTTGCGGTCGCGAGCCGCTTTGCGGAGGGTGCTTCGGCCGCCGGACTCTCGAGCGCGAGCCGCGAGCAGGCAAGCCGCGTGTCGAACGCGATGACGCGCCGCCTGCTCGGCGTCACGCTGAGCGATCCGATGAGCGGCTTCTTCATGATGCGGCGCGACCGTTTCGAGGAGCTGGCGCCGCAGCTCTCCTCGCAGGGCTTCAAGATCCTGCTCGACATTGTGGCGACCGCGCGCGGAAGCTTGCGCATCGCCGAGCTGCCGTTCGTGTTTGGCGAGCGCCAACATGGCGAGAGCAAACTCGACACGCGCGTCGCGCTCGATTTCGCCGCGCTGATCCTTGCCAAACTCACCAACGATGCGGTGTCGTTTCGCTTCCTGCTGTTCTGCCTGGTCGGCCTCACCGGCATCGCGATCCACATGGCAACGCTGCAGTTTGCGCTCGGCTTCGGCATTCAGTTCGGCTGGGCGCAGACCATCGCGACGTTCGCGGCGATCACCTGGAATTTCGTGCTCAACAACATGTTCACCTACCGCGACCAGCGGCTGGCGGGCTGGCGCTTTCTCACAGGCCTGATCGGCTTCCAGGTGATCTGCGCGGTCGGCGCCATTTCCAACGTCGGCATCGCCAGCGTAATTTATCGTTACGACCCGAAATGGTGGATCGCGGGGCTGGGCGGCGCGCTGATGGGGGCGGTGTGGAATTACGTGGTCAGCGCCGCGTTCGTCTGGCGACAGCGCTAAACGACGGCCCAAACACCCGAAAATCGTCAAATTTTACGTTTCAAAGGGGCCGACGCAGCGATATTTTCACCGATTCAGGCGTTATCATCACGCCTGAAGGAGCCGCCGATGTGCCGCTGGATCGCCTACCGCGGGGAATCCATCAAACTCGAGCGATACGTGACCGCGCCATCGCATTCGCTGGTGGTGCAGAGCTTGCGGGCGCTGGAAGGGAACGCCTCGACCAATGGCGATGGCTTTGGCCTCGGCTGGTACGATGCGCAGGATCTCGAACCGGGGCTTTACCGCGAAGTGCGGCCGGCCTGGTCCGACGAGAACCTGCGCCACCTCTGCCGTCACATCCGCTCGCATCTCTTCTTCGCGCATGTGCGCGCCTCGACCGGCACGCCGACGACGCGGCCGAATTGCCACCCGTTCGCGTTCGGCAAGCTGGCTGTTCATGCACAACGGACAGGTCGGTGACTGGTCGCTGATCCGCCGCCGCGTCGAGGCGCTGATCCCGGACGATCTCTACAAGAGCCGCGTCGGCACCACGGACTCCGAGGCGGTGTTCCTGGCGATCCTCGGTGCGGGTGCCGAGACCGATCCGGTCGCCGCCACGATGCGCACGCTTAACGTTCTCACCGACATGGTGCGGGCGAGCGGCACCACCGAGCCGCTGCGCTTCACTTCGGCGCTGGCGGACGGCGAGAACCTTTATGCGTTTCGCTATTCCAACAACGACACGCCGAACACGCTGTATTATCGCGAGTCGAGCAACAATGTCGTGGTCGTGTCCGAGCCGCTCGACACCGACCGTGCGCACTGGAAGCTGGTGCCGCAGAAGCACCTGATCGTGGCGCGCCGTCATGGGCCGGTCGAGTTGCTGCCGTTCCCCGAAGAGGCCCGCGTCGCGGCGGAGTAACCCGGATCGCGGCGCGATCCGACCTCTCCCGAGAGGTGAAGTAAGCCCGCCGCTCTACTTCGGCTTCGAAATCCGCACCGCGTAGATCATCGTGTCGCCCGTCACGTCGCCAATGCGGCGCGTGACCGAGACATCCAGCTTTTCGGCGTTCGGATCGAGCGCATCGAGCTTCGCGATACACTCCGGCGCGTAGGGCGCACAGGCGCCGACAAAGCCCTTCTTCAGGTCGTCCGGCAGATCGAGCCAGGGCGAGAGCGCCGGGTCGAAGTCCGCATACATTTTCGGGTGATCCGGGCTGTAGAACACCACGTAAGCGGCGACCTCGTAGCCGCCGACCACGATCGGCAGCGGCGAATGAAAGCGCGCGTGCCATAGCTTCGTCAGCTCATCGGCGATCTCGTGATACGGCGCGTGCGAGCCCCCGACCGGGCGCAGCCGATAATTCACCCACGGATAGACCGGCGAGGCGGCGAGCAGCACAAGCGTGAACGCGGTCGCCACGATGGCGGCGCGCGCCACCGCACGGTGGGTCATGCGTAGCGGCACAAGCACGAGCAGCGCCAGCGGCACGAGAAAGAACAGCGGATTGCCCCAGTCGAGCCGCAGATAACTTCCCATCACGAGCGCGACGGCGGGCGCGAGGAACACCAGCACGGCGCATATGACCAGCACGAGAAACGCATCCGGCGCGCGCGTAGCGATTTCACGCGCCCCGCGCCGCCACGGCCAGAGCAGCGCGGCGCCGATCACAACCGGGATCGCGACAAGCGCCAGGTGATGCCCGAGATAGTCGAGCGTGTGCAGCACGCCGCCCGGCTGCTCGGCCAACGAGCTCGCCCATTGCAGCGTCGGGTAATTCCATTTGATCGAGCCACAGCACATGCGGGATCAGCGCCACGAGATAGACCGGCAGCGCGACCCATGGTGCGGGTGAGCGCAGGAAGCGCATGCGATCCGGGTGGATCAGTGCCGCGAGCCCCACGGCGGCAAGGCCGATCAACCCGGAATAGATCGTCAGCGTGCAGGCGGCCGCGGCCAAACCCAGCAGCGCGCCCCACAGCGCGGTGCGCCTCTCGAACGCGATCAGGAACGTGAGCACCAGCACCGGCAGCCACGCCAGCAGCACCTGATAATTGTTGAAGCGCTCGCCCTTGGTGTGAAACAGCGGGTAGAGCATCATCACCAGCACGACGAACAGCGCGCGGCGTGGCCCGGCGACGCGGCGCGCGATGAAATAAAGCGCCGCCAGCGTCACGAAGGTCATCACGCGCGAGAGCGCGTAGGAGGCCCAGTCGGCGGCGGGAAACACGCTGTACCAGAGGTGCGCGATCCAGCCGGTCATCGGCGGATGGCGGCCGTAGCCGCCGAGCAGCGTCTGCCCCCACGCATAGGCTTCGGCCGCGTCGATGAACACATCCTGCGCGGCCTTCAGCCCGGTGAGGAAGAACGCGCCGGCAATAGAAAACAGCGCGATGGCGATCAACGCAGCGCGCGTGTCGTGATCGTACAAGTGCGCCGCGAACCACGATTCGGTGCGGCGCCAGTGATGCATCACGACAGCGCGGCGGCGCGGTCGAGCAGCAGCTTGCGCTCGCGCGCGTTCTGCGTCAGCGACGCGGCGCGCTCGAACTCGGCGCGCGCCTCGGCATTGCGGCCAAGTTTCTTGAGGAAATCGCCGCGCACGCTCGGCAGCAGGTGATAGGTCTTCAGCGTCGGCTCGGCGGTGAGCGCATCAACCAGTTCGAGGCCCGCCGCCGGCCCCTGCGCCATCGACACCGCGACCGCACGATTGAGCTCGATCACCGGCGATGGCGTGCGCTCCGCCAGCTCCGCATAGATCTCGGCGATGCGCGACCAGTCGGTCCGGTCCGCGGTTCGCGCGCGTGCGTGGCACGCCGCGATGGCGGCCTGCAGCACGTACGGCCCGCGTTGTTCGTTCAACCGTTCGGCGCGCGCCAGCGCCGCAAGCCCGCGGCGGATCAGCAAGCTGATCCCAGCGCGCGCGATTTTGATCGAGCAGCAGCACCGGCTCGCCCGTCGCGCTCACCCGCGCGCCAAGCCGCGAGGCCTGGATTTCCATCAGCGCCACAAGGCCGTGCACCTCCGGCTTCGGTCGGCGCGAGTTCGGCAAGAATGCGCCCAAGCCGCAGCGCTTCCTCGCACAGCGCGGGGCGCACCCAGTCCTCGCCGGCGGTCGCCGAGTAGCCCTCGTTGAACACGAGGTAGATCACCTCCAGCACCGAGGCGAGCCGCTCGTCGAGCGCGTCTCCACTCGGCACCTCGAACGGCACCCTGGCTTCGCTGAGTGTGCGCTTGGCGCGCACGATGCGCTGCGCGACGGTTGGCTCCGGCACCAGAAACGCGCGCGCGATCTCTTCGGTGGTCAGCCCGCCGATCAGCCGCAGCGTCAGCGCGACGCGCGCCTCGGTCGAGAGCACCGGATGGCAGGAGGTGAAGATCAGCCGCAGCAGATCGTCGCCGATGTCGTCGTCGAGCGCCGCGTCGAGATCGGGCAGGTCCTGCTCGTCCATCTCGCGGCCGATCTCCTCGTGCTTGCGCGCGATCAGCTTCGCGCGGCGGCGCGCGTCGAGCGCCTTGTTCTTCGCGGTCGCCATCAGCCAGGCGCCGGGGTTGTCCGGAATGCCCTGCTCGGGCCAGCGTTTGAGCGCGATGACCAGCGCATCCTGCGCCAACTCCTCGGCGAGGCCGACATCGCGCACGATGCGCGCGAGGCCGGCGATGATCTTCGCCTGCTCGATGCGCCAGATCGCCGCGATGGCGCTATGGGTGTCGGGAGCCGTCACGGCTCCCGGTTACGGCAACTCCATCCCGGCGGGCAAGCCCGTCACTTCTCGGCCGCGGCTTTCAGGTCCGCGAGGCCCTTGTCGAACTGCCCGCCGACCATCTTGTCCATGTTCATCACCATGTGCATGATCCGGAAGAAATACGGCACCGGTCCGCGCATCGCCCACGTCACATTCGTGGCGTCGCCCGCCGGCACCAGCGTGAACTCGGCGACGTTGTGCGCCTCGAACGGCCGGGTGAAATCGAGCTTGATGGTGACTTGGCGCGGCGCGGGCGCGTCGAGGATTTCCATGCTCCCGGAGCCGATGTTCTTGTTGCCCTCCCAGCTATAGGTCGCGCCTTCGCCGGCGGTCTTTGGCCCGTAGGTGCGTTTCATGTCCGGGTCGATGTTCTCGAACGGCGACCACACCGGCCATTGCTTGAAGTCGTCGATGAACGGGAAGATCTTCTCCGGCGGCGCCTTGATGCTGGCGGTGCGCTGCACGGTGAACGTGTTCGGGCGGAACACCGCGACGATCAGAACGCAGGCGATGCCGGCGGCGATGATGCCGACAATAATCAGTGCAATCTTCAGCATGTGCCCGCTCCTTCACTGCGGCTGACAGGGCGGCGCGTCCCACATCTGGCGAATCTCGATTTCAAGATCGGTGATCCCGCAATCTGCATGAATCTTGAGGACTTCCTTTGCGCCATCGATCGCCTCCTCGTGCGATCCATAGTTCAGGATCGCGAAGCCACCGATCACTTCCTTGGTCTCGGTAAAAGGACCATCGATCACGCGGACCTTGCCGCCCGTCATCGAAACCTTGTGGCCCTTCGCACTCGGCAACAGTCCGCCGCCCATTTCATACCGGCCCGATCTGATCCCCTCTTCGGACAGCTTGCCCATCGCGGCCATCAGTTCAGGCTTCGGCGGCCGGCCCGCCTCGTAGTCCTGGGTGGCTTTGATGATCGCCATGAAACGCATGATGTTCTCCCGTGTCCCGGCGAGTATTCCCCGACAACGTGACGACGAACGGGGCCGGCAAGGATTCGACGCGGGTGGAAAAAATATTCCGCGCGTCTATTTTTCCCAGCAGGGCCCGACTTCGCGCACCTCGATGGTGGCGAACGCGGCGGCCGGGCATTCGCTCGCCGCGGCGAGCGCCTCATCCCTGGAACAATCGAGCAGGAAAAACCCGCCGACGATCTCCTTCGCTTCGGCAAACGGTCCGTCGACCATGCTGCGTTTGCCGCCGCGCACCTGCACGCGCGTGCCTTTCGCCGGAGAGCCGAGCGAGTCGGAGGCCTTGAGGATGCCGCGTGCGCGCAAACCCTCGCCAAAACGCACCATGCTATCGTAGGCCTCATGGCCTTCCGGCAGGGTGCGCGTGTCGCGCTGCCCCGACGGCTCCATCACCAGCAACATGTAAGGCATGGAAATCTCTCCCGGATTGGAGGTCCCGCTTAACCCGGCGGAGCCTGCTCGACCAGCACCATCCAGGTCACGCCGAACTTGTCGGCGACGACACCGAATTTCGGCGAGAAGAACGTCTTCATCAATGGCTGCTGCACCTTCCCATCCTCGGCCAGCGCAGCGAACATCTTCTCGACCTCGGCTTCCGTCTTCAGGGAAAGCGAAAGTCCGAAGCCGCCGAAATTCGTCTTTCCGCTGCACATGCCATCGGAGGCCATGATCTGCTGGTTGGCCAGCTTGAAGGTGGAGTGCATCACGGCGTTAGGGCTTTTCGGCGGCTCGCAATTCGGATCCTGAGGGCCAGGCGCATCCTTGAAGCGCATCATCATCTCGATCTCGGCGCCGAGCGTCTTTTTATAGAACGCAAGTGCTTCCTCGGTGCGGCCTTCGAAGAACAGATAGATCTGGCTGTGCATGACGCGTTCCTTTTCTGCTGAGTGATGTGTGAGCGAAGAATGTGACAGGCGCGCGGCTAGTTTTTCTGCGCCATCATCTTCTCGCCAACCGCCTTGTGGTGATCGACGGCCGGGCTTTCGCCAAAGTCCTCCATCTCGAAGAACTGGCGGATCTCGATCTCGCAATCGCCCTCGTGCGGCTTCGGGCAGCGCTTCATCCACTCGATCGCCTCGGCCTTGTTCTTCACCTGGATGATCCAGTAGCCGGCGACCAGCTCCTTGGTCTCGGCGAATGGCCCGTCTATCACGCGGCGCTTGTCACCCTCAAAGCGGACGCGTGCACCTTTGGAGCTCGCCTGCAAGCCCGCCGCATCGAGCATGACGCCGGCCTTGACCATCTCCTCATTGAACTTCGCCATCTTGGACAGCATGTCCTCCGAGGGCATTTGCCCCGCCTCGGATTCCTTGCTCGCCTTGACGATCACCATGAAACGCATCGGTTCTCTCCGTGCATGGGTTGTTTAGCGCAGATTATTGGCATGTACCGCGCAGATTTCGGATGCCGCCGCGGACTGGCGGCGCTGCGCGGCTGCGAAACTCGCGCGGATGCCGGGATCGGCGATGGTCACCGCCGGGCCGCACATCCCGCGCGCATGGCCGCCGTCGGCCGGGACATAGAGCATCCCCAGCACCGCGATCGCGATGGCGGGCAGGAGGAAAAAGCGTGGCGTGAATTCGATCATGGGTGCCATCCCTGTCATCCGGTCCATCCGGACCATGAACCCCTTCGATGACACGACGAACCAGGCGGCGGCGGATCGACAAGCGTGAGGGAAATAAATCGGCCGCGAGAGGGGCCGTTCTAACGGCCCGGAATCACGATGCTTTCTGCTTCACGAACTTGCCGTCCTGGTAGCTCGCGCCGAAATAGACGTCGATGCTTTTGACCCTCTCGCCCGCGAACACGAAGAATTCCGTGTTGCGGAAGCATTCGCCCTTGGTGGCGACCACCCGGTAGGTCACAAACGCCGCATCGCCCTGTTCGAAGATGCGCTCCACCTCGTTGGTCATCTGGCCGGATGAACTGAGCGGCCAGCAGCGCAGGAAATATTCGGCCTTGCTGATGTGGTCGTCATACGGGCTGGTGAAGGTGAAGTCCTCCGCGAAAGCCCGCTCCAGCACCTCGCGCTTGCGGTCGCGATAGGCCGCAAAGCATGCCTGGATGATGTCGGATTTCGTCGCCACGCCCTACTCCTTCGGGAAATACTGGAAGTATGGCTCCGCCTCCTTCAGCGCGCGCGCATAGGACGGCCGTTCCTTGAGCCGGCCGAGATAGGCCGCGGTGTTGGGATAATCCTGCGCGAGCGGCATCAGCCAGTCGGTGTAGAACAGCGCGGGTGCAGCCGCGCAGTCCGCCATGCTGAACGTGTCGCCCATGATCCATTGCTTGCCCGGCAATTGCTTCTCGAGTGCAACGAGTGCGCGGCCGATACGCTCGCGCGCGTCGGCGACGCCATGCAGGTCCTTCTTGTCTGCCGGACGCAGCCGGTCACCGACGATCTTCTGCATGTGCATGTGGATGTGCAGGTCGAAATAGCGGTCGCGCAGCCGCATCTGCCGCGCCGCATCCGGATCGGCCGGAACGAACCTGGTCTTTCCCGGATAATGCTGGTCGAGATATTCGATGATGATGCTCGCTTCCGGCACCACGCGGTCGCGCGTGGAATCCTGCAGCACGGGAAACTTGCCGATCGGCCAGAGCTTGAGCAGCGCTGCGCGTTCGCCCTCGTCCTGCAGATTCACGATGTTCGGCGTGAAAGGCGTATCGTTCTCGTAAAGCGCGATCAACGCCTTGTGGCAGAACGAGGAGAGCGGATGGAAATGCAGCGTCAGCATTCACGCCTCCACGATCGTCTTGAACCCGCCATAGATCAGCCGCTTGCCGTCGAACGGCATCGCCTTCGGATCCATCATCGTGGCGAGCCGCTTGTCGGCCATCACCTTGGCGTTGCAGCGGTCGCGCGCCGCCCGCGACGCATAGACGATGTAGGAGAACACCACGACCTCGTCCTTCTTCAGCTTGACGCTGCGCGGGAACGAGGTGTGCTTGCCCATCTTCACGTCGTCGGCGATGCATTCCCGATAGTCGAGCGCGCCATGCTCGCGCCAAACCTTGCCGGCCTTCTTCGCCATCGCGCGATAGGCCTTGAGGTTCTTCTTCGGCAGCGGCACGACAAATCCGTCGACGTAGACCATGTGAGTCTCCTGGTTTTCGTAGGCCCTTTACCCCGCGTGCGCGCGCTCGATCGCCGCAATGTCGATCTTCTTCATGGTCATCATCGCCGCCATCGCGCGCTGCGCCTTCACCGGATCCTTGTCGGTGACACAGCGCAGCAGGGCGCTTGGCGTGATCTGCCACGACAGGCCGTATTTGTCCTTGAGCCAGCCGCACTGGCTTTCCTCACCGCCATCCGCGGTGAGCGAATTCCAGAAATGATCGACCTCGGTCTGGTTGTCGCAATCGACCATGAACGAGACCGCTTCGGTGAATTTGAACAGCGGCCCGCCGTTGAGCGCCATGAATTTCTGCGATCCGAGCCGGAACATGATCACCATCACCGTGCCCTTCGGCTGCGGGGCGCCCTCCCCGTAATGCGATGTCGAGAGGATTTCGCCGTCGCCAAATACCGCGATGTAGAACTTCACTGCCTCGGCGATGCGGTCATCGAACCAGAGACAAGGCGTGATCGCTCGGGCTTTTGCCATTTTTTCCTCCTTGGTTTGCGCGCGTCTTATCGGCCGCACGCGCGGCGTCAACATGACGACGATTCGGCGGACGGTCGATCGACACGGGCGGGGAAAATCTTTCCGCCACGATCTCCCGAACGTAACCCGTTGATCGGATGACGCTTCTGGGTACGCGACGCCCTGCCAGCAACTGCACCGACGGAACTTTCCGCCCGCTTAGGGTCAGCGCGACGTTAAGGCGCGCCGGAAAGTTGATCCGGCGGGCTTAGCGGCGGCGCAAGAGCCGCAAGCGTACGGTTGCGTCCCAGCTCAGGAGCCCCCCATGCGCCAGCGACATGAAGACCTTGCCGACGAACTGCTGATCGAGGTGACGACACAGCGCCTGATCACCCGCGCCATCATCGGCGTCATGCTGGCGAACAGCCGCAAGTCGATGTCTACGGTGATCGCTGAATTCGCCGAGGCACTCGACAAGACGGCGCCAGGCGTCGTGCCGCTTCCCGATGTCGACCCCGAGCTGCAAGCCAAGGCAAGCCGGCTGGCGCGTCGCCGGGCCGCCGCATTGCTGGAAAATCTCGGTGCGCTCGTTGCGCCGGCAGGCGTCACCAAAAACGCCGCGGCCTGAAAAGCCCATCCGAAATTGAACGGCCCCGGCCGCGCTCGGGGGTGTGTGGCACGCGCGGACCGGGGCCGTATCACCGGGGCTCAGACGGAACCCGGGAAAACGCAACGGGAGAACTGCGTTTTCGAAAAGGTCTTCGCAAGCCGCATGCCAAAACGCGCCCGAGACCGCGCAACGACTTAGATGGTTAGCAAATCGTAGCCGGCGATTTTTGCCGGGACGAAGGCGCGCGCGGTGGGAAATTTTTGCGTGGGCATCAAGCGCGCGACCATCAGCCGAGAAATCTCCGCACCCTTTGCGAGACTGTCCGCGCCGTTGCCTTGTCGAGTTTCCCGGCCCGGCGCAACACACGAGCCGGATCGATACTGGCGATCTTCGCGGGGCGGATGACCGATGACGCCGGGAGTCCGGCGCGATCCAGGTCCACGATCGGAACATCGCTCGACCAGCTCTCGTTATCCGCGCTCGTGATCATCGCAACCCAGATTACGCCGAGCGCTTCCAGTTTCTTGTTGGAGATGACCAGCGCGGGCCGCCGCTTTTCGGCCAGGCGATCCGCATACGGGAATGGAACGACGACGATATCGAAGGCATCGAATCGCGGCTCAGAGACCGGCATAGGCTTTTTCGTCGGCTTCGCTTGACCACTCCGAGAACGACGCGAACGGATCGTCCTGTTCGGAAGCCGGCGCCTTGTCGATCAGTACGCCCTCGTCGGTCACGCGGTAACGAAGGATGTCGCCGGCTTGAACGCCGAGTCGCTCGCGCACGGTGCGGGGAATCACGGTCTGGCTTTTCACCGAGACCTTGGAAAAAACCACAGGAGGTCGGGCCGGTTTGTTCATAGTCAGGATATTAACTTACCGCATTACGTCTTACAATGCCTCTAAGTCGCGATCTTGACAATGATCCTATTAATTGGTTTATATTCTTCATCTCGCCCACCTTGGGGCGCTCTCGCGAGGCATCGCTTGGGTGGGGCGGGCCGGAGGAACGCGTCGGAGATGTGACGCTGATACTTCCGGGGCGAACCGAAGGGTTCGTCACGCGGCACCGCGGGCAGCAGGCATGCTGCACTCGGGCGGCCCGGGGCTCCACCCGGAGGTCACTAAGGACCTCCTGCCGGGAGCCGGCTGACGTCGGCGCAACAAGCGCGCCGAGGAAAGCGTGGCCCGGGACCGGAAAACGCCGCCAAGCGAAGCGCCGGGAGGCGCGCGCCCCCGATCGCAAGGGCGCGCGGCACCTCCTTACGGTGCCGGGTGGCTTCGCCAGCCGCCCACGGGGTTTCGCAGACCCCGGCGTTTCCCGGCGCTCCGCTTCCCCTTTTTGGGGGAGGCGCGGAGGATGCGGGCATGACTCGGGCGCGGATGCGTCGCGAGAACGATGTCGATTACCCTTTTGCGCGACACACTCACCGCGAGTCCCCTCTCCCGCTTGCGGGAGAGGGTGCCGAGCGAATGCGAGGCGGGAGAGGGCCGGAACGAAGCGAAGACCCTCTCCCCGCCGCCTGCGGCGGCAACCCTCTCCCTTTCAGGGAGAGGGGAAAGAAAGTGTCGCCGGAATGAGCGGAGTGTGGAAAGAACAGACATTGCCGCACTGCAGCGCGGGTGTTATCTGCCGCGCATGACGGCTTCGCCCATCGACAACATCCGCAATTTCTCGATCGTCGCCCACATCGACCACGGCAAATCCACGCTCGCGGACCGGCTGATCGGCCTCACCGGCGCGATGGACGCGCGCGAGATGGCGGGCCGCGAGCAAATCCTCGAACTCGATGGACATCGAGAAGGAGCGCGGCATCACCATCAAGGCGCAGACCGTGCGCCTCACCTATCCGGCGAAGGACGGCAAGACCTACATCCTCAACCTGATCGACACGCCCGGGCACGTCGATTTCGCCTACGAGGTGAACCGCAGCCTGGCCGCCTGCGAGGGCTCGCTGCTGGTGGTCGATGCCTCTCAAGGTGTGGAAGCGCAGACGCTCGCCAACGTCTATCACGCGATCGACGCCGGCCACGAAATCGTCCCGGTGCTCAACAAGGTCGACCTGCCGGCCGCCGAAGTCGACAAGGTGAAGGCGCAGATCGAGGACGTGATCGGGCTCGATGCCTCCAACGCGATCGAGATTTCGGCCAAGACCGGACTCAACGTCGATCAGGTGCTGGAGGCGATTGTCACCCGCCTGCCGCCGCCGAAGGGCGATCGCGCAGGGACGCTGAAGGCCCTGCTGGTCGACAGCTGGTACGACGTCTACCTCGGCGTGGTGGTGCTCGTGCGCATCGTCGATGGCGTGCTGAAAAAGGGTCAGCGCATCCGCATGATGGGCACCAACGCGGCCTATGACGTGGATCGCGTCGGAGTGTTCACGCCCAAGCTGGTCGCGGCCGACGAACTGGGTCCGGGCGAGATCGGTTTCATGACCGGCTCGATCAAGGAGG
The DNA here is from genome assembly GCA_963757565.1 of uncultured Alphaproteobacteria bacterium. Classification (GTDB taxonomy): domain Bacteria; phylum Pseudomonadota; class Alphaproteobacteria; order Rhizobiales; family Xanthobacteraceae; genus PALSA-894. The sequence goes on along the minus strand of CAVWSB010000011.1, from coordinate 341,445 downwards.
TGGCCGACACGCGCGTCGGCGACACCATCACGGACGACCGCAAGCCGGTGGAGCACGCCCTGCCGGGCTTCCAGCCCGCCATCCCGGTGGTGTTCTGCGGCCTGTTCCCAGTCGATGCCGCGCAGTTTGAGGATTTGCGCGCCGCGATGGGAAAGCTGCGGCTCAATGATGCGAGCTTCTCGTTCGAGATGGAGACGAGCGCCGCGCTCGGCTTCGGCTTCCGCTGCGGCTTCCTCGGACTGCTGCATCTGGAAATCATCCAGGAGCGGCTGGAGCGCGAGTTCAATCTCGAACTGATCGCGACCGCGCCATCCGTCATCTACAAGATGAAGTTGCGCAACGGCTCCGACATCCAGATTCACAATCCGGTCGACATGCCGGACGTGATGCAGATCCTAGAAATCGAGGAGCCATGGATCGAGGCGACGATTTTGACGCCGGACGAATATCTCGGCTCGGTGCTCAAGCTCTGCCAGGACCGGCGCGGCACGCAGAAGGAGCTCACTTACGTCGGCAGCCGCGCGATGGTGAAATACGACCTGCCGCTCAACGAGGTGGTGTTCGATTTCTACGACCGGCTGAAGTCCGTTTCGAAGGGCTACGCGTCGTTCGACTATCACCTCACCGACTTCAAGCCGGCCGATCTCGTCAAGATGCAGATTCTGGTCAACAACGAGCCGGTCGATGCGCTCGCCATGCTGGTGCACAAGACGCGCGCGGAAAGCCGCGGCCGCGCCATGGTGGAGAAGCTGAAGGAGCTGATCCCGCCGCACATGTTCCAGGTGCCGATCCAGGCCGCCATCGGCGGCAAGATCATCGCGCGCGAAACCGTGCGCGCGCTGCGCAAGGACGTGACAGCGAAGTGCTACGGCGGCGACATCTCGCGCAAGCGCAAGCTTCTCGACAAGCAGAAGGAAGGCAAGAAGAAGATGCGCCAGTACGGGAAGGTCGACATCCCGCAGGAGGCGTTCATCGCGGCGCTGAAGGTGGATGTGTGAAATGAAATCGCCCCGCTCGGTTTCCCGAACGGGGCGATGCTGAGCGCAGCTGACGCGCCGCGTTACATCCAGTACGGCGGTACGCGGTAATAATCGTAGACCTGCTGGGCGCGCTTGCGGTCTTCCCAGTCCCAATCGTTGTCGTTGGCGTAGCTCGGCGCGCCTTTGAGCTGCTGCTCCGAGATGTTGACCTCGTAGCCGCCGAGGTTGGTATTGTAGGTGAGCAGCGACCACGGAACCGGATAGTGGTCGTGACCGATGCCGAGGAAGCCGCCGAAGCTCATCACAGCGTAGGCAACCTTGCCGGATTGCTTGTCGATCATAATGCGTTCGATCGATCCGATGCTGTCGCCGTTCGAGCGGTACACGTTGGTGCCTTCGACCTTGTCGCTGCCGATCAGCGAGGCGGTTTCGCGTTTTTCGACTGCTGCAGACGTTGCCATTCTTGATTCTCCTTGATGTTCTCCCCTTCCCTTGGACCTGCAACGGACGCGCGGGCTGTCGGTTCCCGCGATGCGCGCGACGATCCGGTTCCCTCTTGGCAGCGGCGGCCGAAAGGTGAAGATGGCGCAGGGGACGACTCAAAGCGCCAGGAAGACCCGATGCGATTGGCTGCCGCGCTTGCGCTTGTTCCGGTCCTTGTCTTGTCCCTTCCCGCGCTGGCGCAGGACAGAGGGACGGTCGATCCGAAGCCGCTGCCGCCCCTCGCCAATCCGGACGACCCGAAGACTCCCGCCAGGGAACTGTTCGCGCGCAGGCTCAAGCCGGTGCCGATGGAGGCGCGCTCGATCGGCTTCTACACCCACGGCTGCCTTGCCGGCGGCGTTGCGCTCCCGATCAACGGCAAGACCTGGCAGGTGATGCGGCTCTCGCGCAATCGCAACTACGGTCATCCGGAGATGATCGCATTCCTGGAGCGCCTGGCCGAGAAGGTGCCGAAGGTATCGTCGTGGCCGGGGCTCCTGGTCGGCGACATGTCGCAACCGCGCGGCGGCCCGATGCTCACCGGTCATGCCAGCCACCAGGTCGGACTCGATGCCGACATCTGGCTCACCCCGATGCCGAAGACGCCGCTCTCGCGCGAGGAGCGCGAGGAAATGTCCGCCACCATGGTGGTGGCCGAGAGCCGCACCGATGTCGATCCGAAGGTATGGCGGCACGACGGGCAGTTTGCCGTGATCAAGGCCGCCGCGGAGGACCCGAAGGTCGAGCGCATTTTCGTGAACGCGGCGATCAAGAAGGCTCTTTGCCGCGAGGCCGGCAACGACCGCACCTTCCTGCACAAGGTGCGGCCGTGGTGGGGCCACGACTATCATTTCCACGTGCGCATCGTCTGCCAGCCCGGCAGCCCGGAGTGCAAAGGCCAGGAGCCGCCCGGCGAGACCGAAGGCTGTGGCCACGACCTCGATTACTGGTTCAAGGATTCGGTCCTGCACCCGCCTCCGCCGAAGGAGCCGCCGAAACCGCGCGCGCCGCTGACCATGGCGGACCTGCCGGCCGCCTGTAAGCAGGTGCTGCTCGCGCCCTGAGGTTTAGTGTAGCTTTGCGTCCAGCGGCGCCGGAAGACGCACCGCAGGGAGGCGATCATGCTCAAGCACACGTCAACCGCGATCGCGGCATTTCTTCTCGGTATTCCGATCCATGGTCCAGCGACGGCCCAGCTGAGCACCATGACCAGCACGGCGGCCGCTACCGTCAGCACCGATCCCTTGCCGCGTGCAAAGCCCGAAACGGTCGGCATGTCGTCCGAGCGGCTCGGCGAGATCGCCAAGGTGATCGATGCGGATGTCGAGAAGGGCCGCCTGCCCGGCGCCGTCATCGCGGTCGCGCGGCATGGCAAGCTCGTCTATTACGAGGCGTTCGGCTTTCGCGACAAGACAGCCGGCGTCGCGATGACCAAGGACACGATCTTCAACATCGCGTCGATGACCAAGCCGATGGTCGCGGTTGCGGCCCTGCAGCTTTACGAACGCGGCCAACTGCTGATCGACGATCCGCTCTCGAAGTATTTTCCGAATTTCGCCAAGCCCGAGGTCGCCGAGCTTGACGCCAGCGGCGATACCATCACCGGCAAGGTGCCGGCCACACAACCCATCACGCTGCGCCATTTGATGACTCACACGTCCGGGCTCGTCTACGGCGGGCGCGGCAGCACAGCGGTACACAAGCTCTATCCGGGTGGCAGTGGCGCTGCGGCCGAGACGATGACCGGCGCGGAATTCATGGAGAAGCTCTCCACCTTGCCGCTGCTCAACCAGCCGGGCGCCACCTGGGACTACGGCTTCGGGCTGGATGTGACGGCGCAGGTGGTCGAGAAAGTATCCGGCAAGCCGATCAGCAAATACTTCGAGGAGAATGTCTGGAAGCCGCTCGGCATGACCGACACGGCATTCTTCATTCCGCCCGAGAAGGCCGCGCGCTACGCGAAAACGCTCCCGACCGATCCGGACACCGGCAAACCGCAGGCGAATTCGCCCGACCTGACCAAGCCGCTGAAGTTCGAGTGCGGCGGCGGCTGCCTGTCCTCGACGGCGAGTGACTACATGCGCTTTGCGCTCATGCTGTTGAACAAGGGCGTGTATGGCGAGACACGTGTGCTTGGCCGCAAGACCGCCGAATACATGCTGACCAACCAGCTCGGGCCGGAGGTGAAGAACCTGATCGCCAACGCCGACCCGACCCGCGCTGATTACGGTTTCGGCCTTGGTCTTGCGGTGCGCACCGAAGCCGGGCGCGGAAGGCTGATGGGCTCGGTCGGCGATTTCAACTGGCCGGGCGCGAGCGGCACCAACTGGTGGGCGGACCCGAAGGAGGACCTCGTGGTGGTGTTCATGGCGCATTCGCCGGGGCCAACCCGCTGGCACTACCGCCAATTGATCAACGCGCTGGTCTATCAGGCGATCGTGGATTGAGTAGACCGGGATGCGCGGTTGGGTCTAGAAATTGGCGATGACCCAAAAACTGCCCGGCCGCGATCTCGAAATCCTCGGCGAACTCGAAAAGAAGGTCCTCTGGCTCTCAAGCTGGACGATCCATCACGCCAATCACCTTCGGGAAAGTCACGACGGCGTGAAGGTCGGCGGGCATCAGGCCTCGTCCGCCTCGCTCGCCGCCATTATGACGGCGCTCTATTTCCACGTGCTGCGTCCGCAGGACCGCGTCGCCGTCAAGCCGCACGCGTCGCCGAATTTCCACGCGATCCAGTATCTGCTCGGCAAGCAGACGCGCGAAAAGCTCGAAGGCTTCCGCGGCTACAAGGGCGCGCAAAGTTATCCCTCGCGCACCAAGGATTCCGACGACGTGGATTTCTCCACCGGCTCGGTCGGCCTCGGTGTGGCGCAGACGCTGTTCTCCTCGCTGGTGCAGGATTACGTGCGCTCGCACTTTCCGAGCAAGCGTCCCGAAGGCCGCATGGTGGCGCTGGTCGGCGACGCCGAGATGGACGAGGGCAACATCTTCGAGGCGATGCTCGAAGGCTGGAAACATGGCCTGCGCAATTGCTGGTGGGTGATCGACTACAATCGCCAGAGCCTCGACGCGGTGATCCGCGAGGGGCTGTGGGAACGCTACGAGACGATGTTCAAGAATTTCGGCTGGGACGTCGTCATCGTCAAACACGGCTTGCTGCAACAGGAAGCCTTCAACGAGCCGGGCGGCGAGGCTTTGCGAAGCTGGATCAACAGCTGCCCGAACCAGCTTTATTCCGCGCTGACGTTCCAGGGCGGCGCAGCCTGGCGCAAGCGCCTCACCGACGAGCTGGGCGACCAGGGTCCGGTGACGAAACTGCTTGAGAAGCGCAGCGACGAGGAACTCGCGCGCCTGATGGGCAACCTCGGCGGGCACGACCTGCCCTCGCTGATCGAGGCGTTCGACACGGCGGCGCAGAGCGACCGCCCGACGTGCTTCATCTGTTACACCATCAAGGGATCGGGGCTGGCGCTGGCGGGCCACAAGGACAATCACGCCGGCATGATGACGCCGGCGCAGATGGATTCACTGCGCGAGTCGATGAGCGTCCGCGCCGGCCATGAGTGGGACAAATTCGAGGGTCTCTCGACGCCCGCGAAGGACTTGCAGGCATTCCTCGACCGCGTGCCGTTCGCCACCAGGGAGTCGCGTCGCCACGTTGCGCCGCACGTCGAGGTTCCGAATGAGCTGTCGATTGCGATCCAGCCGACAATGTCGACGCAGTTCGGCTTCGGTGCATTGCTGAACGAGTTGGGTCGCGGCGACAACGATTTCGTCAAGCGCATCGTCACGACCTCGCCCGACGTGACGGTCTCGACCAATCTCGGGCCGTGGGTGAACCGGCGCAATCTGTTCGCACGCGAGAAAATGGCGGACACGTTCAAGAGTGAACGCATCGCGTCCACGTTCAACTGGGAATTCTCGCCGCAGGGCCAGCACATCGAGCTGGGCATCGCCGAGAACAATCTGTTCATCGCGCTGTCGGCGCTGGGCCTGTCGCACTCGATCAATGGCGAGCGGCTGTTCCCGATCGGCACGCTTTACGATCCGTTCATCGCGCGCGGCCTCGATGCATTGAACTATGCCTGTTATCAGGAGGCGCGCTTCATCCTCGTCGCGACGCCCTCCGGCATCACGCTTGCGGGCGAAGGCGGCGCGCACCAGTCGATCGGCACGCCGCTGATCGGCATGGCGCAGGACGGGCTCGCGGCGTTCGAGCCGGCTTACGTCGACGAGCTTGCCGCCATCATGGCGTGGTCGTTCGACTACATTCAAAAGGGCGGCGAGGGCCAGCCGTCCGAGCGCAACTGGCTGCGCGACGAGACCGGCGGCTCGGTCTATCTGCGGCTTTCCACGCGTCCGGTCGAGCAGATCAAGCGAACCGTCACGCCCGAGTTGCGGCAGGCGATCATCGATGGCGCCTACTGGATGCGAAAGCCCGGACCGAACTGTCAGGTGATCGTCGCCTACACCGGCGCGGTGGCGCCCGAGGCGATCGAGGCGATCGGCCTGATGGGCGAGGACCGGCGCGATGTCGGGCTGCTCGCCGTCACCTCGGCGGATCGGCTCAATGCCGGCTGGAGCGCCGCGCAGCGCGCGCGCGAGCGCGGACTGGTGCACGCGCGCTCGCACATCGAGCGATTGCTGGCGGATGTGCCTGCCGGCGCCGCGATCGTCACGGTGTGCGATGCGCATCCGGCAACGCTCGGCTGGCTTGGCGCGATCCACGGCCATCGCACCCGCGCGCTTGGCGTCGAACATTTCGGCCAGACCGGCTCGATCCCCGACCTCTATCGCCACTACGGCATCGACGCGAATGCGATCGTGGCCGGCGCGCAGGCGATCGCGCCCGGCCGGCCGATCCGCTACCTCAAGGCGCTGCCGTGACAATACGCGCAACGTTGATTGCCTGTAGCCTGCTGACGCTCGGCATCGCGCAGGTCAGCGCGCAGTCCGCCGATCTCGTGCTGTGCGACCGCGTCTCCGCCGAGCCGAGTGACCCGGACAAACCGGCGGACGTGCGCGGCGTCAACGAGATCGCGCCGTCCGACATCCCGACCGCGATCAAGTTCTGCAAGACCGCCTCTGGCGCCTCGCGCCGCGCGTTGTTCCAGCTTGGCCGCGCCTACGCGGCGAACCGGCAGATGCCGGAGGCGATCGCGACTTGGCGCAAGGCCGCCGACAAGGGCAGCAGCGCCGCGATGGTCGAGCTTGGTGTGATGTACGGCAACGGAACAGGCGTGCCGAAGGACGACGCGCAGGCGCGCGCGCTGCTCGAACGCGCCGCGCAAGCCGGCAATGCGCGCGGCGTCGCGAACCTCGCGGCACTTTCGACAAATACCGGCACGCAGACCGATCCGGTGCGCGCGCGAGCGCTGCTGACGAAGGCCGCCGAGACGAACGCCGAGGCGCAGTACCAGTTGGGCCTGCTGCTGGCGGACGGCGCCGGCGGACCGCAGGACGATGTCGGTGCACGCGCATTGTTCGAGCGCGCGGCGGCGCAAAACCATCCGGGCGCGCTCGAGCGGATGGGCGAATTTGCCCGCACCGGCCGCGGCGGGCCAAAGGACTCAAGCTCCGCAAAAACCTACTACGAGCGGGCCGTGGCGCTCGGCAACGAGGACGCCAAGGCGGCACTCAAGCGCGACGATTGTCCCGTCGTCATCGCGGACAAGCGCGGCAAGAAGATGGGAAATCTCTGCTGGTGAGCGGCGTCAGCGCCACTCACAGCATGTGCATGCCGAGCAGCATCAGCGGCAGCGAGAAGATCAGCACCCAGACGATGATCGCGCACACGATCACGGCGAGCACGTAAGCGATGGCGCGCTCGGGCGGCGTGCGCATCAGGAACGGCAGGCCGATGTAAAACAGATAAAGACTGTAGAGACCGAGGATCATCAACACCGACAGGACCGGCAGCAGCGCGAACACGCCCGCGACCCAGGAGGCCGTCGGCGCATAGGCGGCGATCTTGAAGGCGCTGTTGAAATTCTTGGTCCCGCCAAAGGTCGGCGCCAGCGCGTCGATGATGAACGCGATCACATAAACACCGATCAGCGTCAGCAGGTAGTGAACGATGGCGGCGATCAGGCCGGCGAAGATGCCGGTGCGATAGGGTCCGACCCCGATGATCGACGCGCCGATGAAGCTGCAGACGACCGGGATCGCCGCGACGATCGCGACGTAGTTCTTCAGGATTTCGGACGGCTGGTCCGGCTCACCGGCGATCACGCGCCATTCATTCTGCGGATCGAGCAGAATGTTCTTCACGCGGCTGACGATGTCCATGACGATCTCCTCGTACCCGAGTCGGCATTGTTCCGCCGCCCGTGGGCGCTGTCACGGGGGCTTTCCGCGCTATCAACCCCTTTGATCGGCCAGCACCATGGCGGCGCCCTTCTCGGCGATCATCATGGTGGGTGAATTGGTGTTGCCGGAGGTGATGGTCGGCATCACCGAGGCATCGATCACGCGCAGGCCGTCTATGCCGATGACCCGCAGCCGCTCGTCGGTCACGGCGGAAGGGTCGCTTGGCAGTCCCATCTTGGCCGTACCGACGGGATGGAAAATTGTGGTGCCGATATCGCCCGCGGCCTTCGCCAGCGCGGCATCGTCGTCGTTACGGACTTTGTCGCCGGGCAGCATCTCGACCGGGTGATAGGTCTGCAAGGCCGGCTGCGCCACGATGGCGCGCGCGATGCGCAGCGAATCCGCCGCGACGCGACGGTCCGCTTCGGCAGAGAGATAATGCGGCGCGATCTTCGGCTTGTCGGCCGGATCGGCGGAGCGAAGGCTCACCTGCCCGCGGCTTTCCGGCTGAAGATTGCACACGCTGGTGGTGAAGGCCGGATAGGTGTGCAGCGGGTCGCCGAACTTGTCGAGCGAGAGTGGCTGGACGTGAAACTGGATATTGGCGCGCTCGCGCGAGGGATCGGAGCGGGTGAACAGGCCGAGTTGCGAGGGCGCCATGGTGAGCGGCCCGCGCCGGCGCAGCGCATAGTCGAGGCCCATGAGGGCACGGCCGATGAGCGAATGATAGGTTTCGTTCAGCGTCTTCACGCCCGAGACCTTGTGGATCATGCGGATCTGCAGATGGTCCTGCAGGTTCTGTCCGACGCCGGGTTTGTCGAGCACGACATCGATTCCAAGGTCGCGCAGGTCGTTCGCGGGGCCGACGCCGGAGAGCATCAGAAGCTGCGGCGAACCGATCGCGCCAGCTGAGAGGATCACCTCACGCTTCGCCTGCGCGCTCCGCGTCTCGCCATCCTGCCGCCAAATCACGCCGGTGGCGCGGCGGCCATCGAATGTGATGCGCTCGGCGAGGCATCCGGTCTCGACGCGCAGGTTCGCGCGGTTCATCACCGGCTTGAGAAAGCCGCGCGCCGACGACCAGCGGCGGCCCATGCGCTGGTTGACGTGGAAATATGCCGAGCCTTCATTGTCGCCGCGATTAAAGTCGTCGATCTGCTTGATGCCGTATTGCGCCGCGGCCTCGCGGAACGCGTCGAGCAGATCCCAGCGCAGCCGCGGCGCCTCGATACGCCACTCCCCGCCGACGCCATGATGTTCGCTCGCACCGAGGAAATGATCGGTCTGCTTGCGGAACAGCGGCAGCACATCGTCCCAGCCCCAGCCGGCTGAGGCCGAGCTGGCGCCAGTGATCGTAATCGGCCGCCTGCCCGCGCATGTAGATCATGGCGTTGATCGCCGACGAGCCGCCGAGCACCTTGCCGCGCGGATAGTTGAGCGCGCGCCCGTTCAGGCCCGGCTCGGGCTCGGTCTTGAACATCCAGTCGGAGCGCGGGTTGCCGATCGCGAACAGGTAGCCGACCGGGATGTGAAACCAGATCCAGTTGTCCTTGGCCGCCGGCTTCCAGCAGCAGCACGCGGTGGTTCGGATCGGCCGACAGCCGGTTCGCCAGCACGCAGCCGGCCGAGCCCGCACCGACGATGATGGTGTCGTAATCGCCCTCGAGTCGTGCAGCGTCGGGCATGCGTTTCCCTTTGGGTCTACTTAACGCCAACCGCCGTCAATGTGACAACCGCGGCTTTCCGAATTGACCTCCGCGCTGAGCACTCTAGGATGCGGGCATCGGTTGCGCTGTGCGCGCGCCCGAAGCAATCCGGAACGGCGGTTCCTGTCATTCCGTATTCCAGGCTGTGCCGCAAGGCGGCCGGAAGGAACGCCACCATGCTTCGAACGAAATTTCTCTCAACCCTTATCGGCGTGGGCCTTTGCCTCGCCGCCGGCACAGCCGCGCAGGCGCAGGACAAGACCATCACGGTGTTCGCCGCCGCCTCGATGAAGAACGCGCTCGACGACGTGAACGCCGCCTATCAGAAGGAAAGCGGCGTCAAGGTCGTGACGAGCTATGCGGCGAGTTCCGCGCTCGCCAAGCAGATCGAACAAGGCGCGCCGGCCGATGCGTTCATCTCGGCCGATCTCGAATGGATGGATTATTCGGCGCAGAAAAAGACCATCAAGGACGACACACGCGTCAACCTGCTCGGCAACAAGCTGGTGCTGATCGCGCCGAAGGATTCCAGGATCGACAAGGTCGACATCGCTCCCGGCTTCGATCTCGCCAGAGCTGATCGGCGACGGCCGCATCACGACCGGCGAGGTCACCTCGGTGCCGGTCGGCAAATACGCCAAGGGCGCGCTGGAGAAGCTCGGCATCTGGGCCTCGGTGGAGAAGAAGTTCGCAATGGCCGACAACGTGCGCGCCGCGCTCGCGCTGGTGTCGCGCGGCGAAGCCGTGCTCGGCATCGTGTACGAGACCGACGCCAAGGTGGACGCCGGCGTGAAGATCGTCGGCGCGTTCCCGGCCGACTCGCATCCGGCGATCATCTATCCGGTTGCCGCGACCGTGAATGCGAAGCCGGAGGCCTCGGCGTATCTCAACTTTCTGCGCTCGAACGCAGCAAAGACCGTGTTCGAGAAGTATGGATTCACCTTCCTGATCAAGCCGGTGTCGTGACGTTCCACCTTCCCGTCATCCTGAGGCGACCGCCGAAGGCGGGCCTCGAAGGATGCATGCGGGCGCGGCCGCCCTTCGAGGCTTGCTGCGCGCGCACCCCAGGGTGATGGTGAGACAGAAGATGTTCTCCCTCTCCCCCGACGAATGGACCGCCATTCTTCTCTCGCTGCGCGTCGCGCGTGGTGGCGACGCTGTTTGCGCTGCCCCCCGGCATCGCAATCGCCTGGGTGCTGGCGCGGAAGGACTTCTGGGGCAAATCGCTGCTCGATGCGCTGGTGCTGCTTCCCCTCGTGCTGCCGCCGGTCGTCACCGGCTACCTGTTGCTGATCTGGTTCGGCCGCCGCGGCGTAGTCGGCGCATTCCTCGCTGACTGGTTTGGTATCGTGTTCGCATTCCGCTGGACCGGGGCGGCGCTCGCCTGCGGCGTGATGGGATTTCCGCTGCTGGTACGCGCGATCCGACTCTCCATCGAGGCGGTCGATATCCGGCTCGAAGACGCGAGCCGCACGCTCGGAGCAAGCCCGCTGCGTGTCTTTCTCACCGTCACCCTGCCGTTGGCGCTGCCTGGCATCATCGCCGGTATGGTGCTGTGCTTCGCCAAGGCGCTGGGCGAATTCGGCGCCACGATCACGTTCGTGTCGAACATCCCGGGCGAGACGCAGACCATCTCGGCGGCGATCTACACCTACACGCAGACACCGTCCGGCGACGCCGCGGCGGCGCAGCTCGTCATCATTTCGATCGCGATCTCCCTCGTCGCATTGATCTGCTCGGAATGGCTTGCGCGCCGCGCCGGCAAGCGTGTGCACGGGGGCTGACATGCTGGCGGTCGATGTCGAAAAGCGGCTGGGCGAATTCTCGGTCGGGGCAAAATTCGATGCCCCGGACGGCGTGACCGCGCTGTTTGGCCCCTCCGGCGCGGGGAAAACGTCGATCATCAGCATGGTGGCGGGATTGATCAGGCCGGACCGTGGCCGGATCATGTGCAACGGCATGCTGCTGTTCGATTCGGCGGGCGGCGTGAACCAGCCGCCGCACCGCCGCCACATCGGCTACGTGTTCCAGGACGGGCGGCTGTTCCCGCACATGACGGTGGCGCAGAACCTCGACTACGGGCGCAAAATGTACCGCCTGCCCCGCGATGGCGCCGCGCACACCCGCATCGTCGATATGCTTGACATCGGCCACCTGCTCGTCCGCCGACCGCGCAACCTGTCGGGCGGCGAGCGTCAGCGTGTCGCGATCGGCCGGGCTCTGCTGATGCAGCCGCAACTGCTGCTGCTCGACGAGCCGCTTGCCTCGCTCGATACCGCACGCAAACGCGAGATCTTTCCATATCTCCTGCGCCTGCGCGACGAGGCCGTGCCGATGATCTATGTCAGCCACCACGCCGCCGAAGTGCGGCGCATCGCGACGACCATCGTGCGGATCGAGGGCGGAAAAATCTCTGCCATCGGTGGCGCGGAGGTTCTTGCGGCTGCGGACGAGGACGCGTTCGTCTAGTATCGCGGCATGTTTCCGCCCGAACGCATCGTCTGCCTCACCGAGGAAACCGTCGAGACGCTGTATCTGCTCGGTGAGGAGCACCGCATCGTCGGCGTGTCGGGTTACGCGGTCCGCCCGCCGCGCGTGCGGCGCGAGAAGCCGCGCGTCTCGGCGTTCATCTCGGCGGATTTCGAGAAGATCGTCGCGCTCAAGCCCGACCTGGTGCTGACATTCTCGGATTTGCAGGCCGACATCGTCGCCGAACTCATCCGCCGCAATATCGCGGTGCATGCGTTCAACCAGCGCGACGTTGCCGGCATTTTCGACATGATCCGCACGCTTGGCGCGCTGGTCGGCGCGAGCGAAAAGGCCGAAGCGCTGGCGGTTTCGCTCGAGCACCGGCTCGAAGCGGTGCGCGCGCAGGCTGCCGCGCTGCCGCGCCGCCCGCGGGTCTATTTCGAGGAGTGGGACGAGCCGATGATCTCCGGCCTCAAATGGGTGTCGGAACTGATCGAGGCCGCGGGCGGCATCGAGGTGTTTCCAGCGCTCGCCGAAAACAAGAACGCGAAGGACCGAATTGTTTCGCCAGAAGCCGTGATCGCGGCGGCGCCCGACATCATCGTCGGCTCGTGGTGCGGCAAGAAGTTCGTGCCCGCGAAGGTCGCAGCGCGGCCGGGCTTTGCCGCAACCCCTGCGGTGCGCGACGGTGCGCTGCATGAGATCAAGTCCGCGATGATCCTGCAGCCGGGACCGGCCGCGCTGACCGACGGGCTCGATCAGTTGGTGCGCATCGTCGGCGATTGGGCGAGCCGGGTCAGCAGCGCCGAGAGATAGTCGAACGCCTCGACCAGCGCCGCGCCGCCGCAGATGGTGTAGCGCGGCGGCAGGATGATGCGACGCTGCGGCGGGTAGAGCGCGGCGAGCGCCGGGTGGCTGAGATTATAGCTCCCCTCGTCCGACTCGCTCGGCAGGTTGTTGAGCACGATCACGTCGGGCCGCAGCATCAGCAGCTTTTCCAGCGGCACATAGCCCCCATAGCCGGGCGGCCCACCCGGCGGTGGTTTGAGCCCGGCTTCCGCGAGCAGTGCTGCCGCAAGGCTTTGCGTGCCGGCCGTATAGCCGCCGCGATTGACCAGCAGCGCGCTGGTGAACGGCGGCTTCGGGCCGGCTTTCAGCCGCATGCGCGCCGCATCGAGGTCGGCCAGCAGCTTTTCGCCGCGCTCCGGATGCCCGAGCGCGGCGGCAACGTCGACTATCTGACCGCGGGCCGCGTCGAGATCGGAGATCAGCGCGATCTCGTAAAGATGCAGCCCCTGCGCACGCAGAATGTGCTTGGTGATCGGCCGGTCATTCTGACCGATCAGCACGAGGTCCGGCTGCAACGCGATGGTGGATTCCGCCTGCCAGTCGAGGCGCGGATAGGCCTTCGCCTGCTCGGCGACCGCTGAGAGCGTCGGGTCGGCCGCATAGGGCGAGAGCCCAGCGATCTGCTGCGGATCGGCAAGCGCCAGCACGAGCTGGTCGCCGCACTGGTTGAACGACACGACACGGCGCGGGGCGTCGGCGAGCGCGGATGCCACACCGATCGCAAGCAGTGCCATCACGTTCAGTGCAAGGCGCATGGCCTCTCCCACGTCATGCCCGGGCTTGTGCCGGGCATCCACGACTTTTGGGAAAGAAGCAAGGCGTGGTTGCCGGGACAAGCCCGACCAAGACGAAATTGGATTGCGGCTGTGAAATCCGGTTATAGGAAACGCGTGAAAATCTTCCGTCTCGAAATCGCACTTGCGGCGCTGATCGTCGTGCTCGCCGTGCTCTCCCTCATGGTCGGGCCCGCCGGGCTGTCGCCGCGCGCCGCCATTGCGGGGCTATTTTCTGGCGACGGTCCAGCCGGGGTCATCGTGCGCGACATCCGCCTGCCGCGCACGCTGCTCGCCGGATTGATCGGCGCGACGCTGGGTCTGTCCGGCGCAGCACTGCAAGGACTGCTGCGTAATCCGCTGGCCGAGCCCGCGCTGTTCGGTGCGCCGCAGGCGGCTGCCGCCGCGGCGGCGCTGGTGATCGCATTCGGCTTCGCACCCGTGACATCATTTGCGGTGCCGGTCGCCGGCATCTTGGGCGCGACGCTCTCGATTGCAGGGCTTGTTGCGATCGCGGGGCGGCATGCAAGCCTGACGGTGACGCTGCTTGCCGGGCTCGCGCTCGCAAGTTTTGCGGGCGCCGCGACTGCGCTGATCCTCAACCTCGCACCGAACCCGTTCATCGCGCTCGAAATCGCTTTCTGGCTGCTCGGCTCGCTGGAGGATCGCTCGTCCGACCACCTCATCATCGCGGCACCGTTCATGCTGGCAAGCTGGATCGTGCTCGGCACGCAGGCGCGCGCGTTTCGCGCACTCACGCTGGGCGAGGACGCCGCCGCCTCGCTCGGTGTCGATATCGCGCGCACGCGCCTGATGGTGGTGATCGGCGTCGCACTTGGCGTCGGCGCGGCCGTCGCAGTTGCCGGCGCAGTCGGCTTCGTCGGGCTGGTGGCGCCGCATCTGGTACGCCGCGCGGTCGGCTCCGACCCGGCCCGCGTGATGCTGCCGGCGGCGCTTGCCGGCGCCGCGCTGGTGCTCGGCGCCGATGTTGCGATCCGGCTCGGGCCCTCGGCGGTCGAGATCAAGCTCGGCGTGGTGACGGCGCTGATCGGCGTCCCGATTTTCCTGTCGATGATCTTCCGCGAGCGGCGCCTGCTGGAAGGGGCGGCGTCGTGAGTGCGCTTTCCGCCATCAACGTCACGGTGCGGATCGGCGCAACGGCGATCGTACGCGATGCAGCCGTTGCGCTGAATGCCGGGGAGCTCGTCGCGCTGGTCGGCCCGAATGGCGCCGGCAAGACAACGCTGATGCGCGCACTCGCGGGGCTCATACCGGCACAGGGCAGCATCACGCTCGGCGGCAAGCCGCTGGCAGACCTGAGCCTGCGCGAGCGGGCACGCGCGGTCGCCTATCTGCCGCAGGGCCACATCTTCCATTGGCCGATGAGTGTGGCGTCCATCGTGATGCTGGGCCGCGCGCCACACGCCGATACGTTTTCGACGACGACCGCGGACGACCGCGCCGCCGTCGCGAACGCACTTGCGACGACGGAAACGCAGGTATTCGCCGCGCGCTCGGTGACTACGCTGTCGGGCGGCGAAAAGGCGCGCGTCGCGCTTGCCCGGGCGCTCGCCACACAGGCGCCGGTGCTGCTTGCCGATGAGCCGACCGCTGCGCTCGACCCGCGCCACCAGCTCACCGTCATGGCGATGCTGCACCATGCCGCGCATGCGGGCGGCGCGGTGCTCGCCATCATGCATGACCTGACGCTGGCGTCGCGTTTCGCGGATCGTGTCGTCGTGATGGACCGCGGCGCGATCGTCGCGGACGGCACGCCGGCCGAAGCATTGTCGGCCGACCGGCTCGCCACAGTGTTCGGAATTGAGGCGACGACCGTTGAGATCGATAATAGATTGGTGCCCATCGCAGGCCGGGCGCTTTGAGGAACCGATGTTCGACCTGATCGTTCGCAACGCCACCCTGCCCGACGGCCGCGCCGGCCTCGATATCGGTATTCGCGACGGCAAGATCGCCGCCATCGAGCGCGACATCGCGGCTGAGGCTGCCCGCACTATCGACGCGCAGGGCTGTCTGGTTGCGCCGCCTTTCGTCGACATTCACTTCCACATGGATGCGACGCTGTCGCTCGGCCTGCCGCGCCTCAACCAGTCCGGCACGCTGCTCGAGGGCATCGCACTGTGGGGCGAGTTGAAGCCGCTGCTCACCGCCGAGGCGGTCGCCGAGCGTGCGCTGCGCTATTGCGACCTTGCCGTGTCGCAAGGCCTGCTCGCCATCCGCAGCCATGTCGATATCTGCGACGACCGACTCGTCGCGGTCGATGCGCTGCTCGACGTGAAGCAGAAGATCGCGCCCTACATCGACCTGCAGCTCGTCGCGTTCCCGCAGGATGGGTACCTTCGCTCACCGAATGCGGCGAACAATCTCGACCGTGCCCTCGACAAGGGCGTCGACATTGTCGGCGGCATTCCGCATTTCGAGCGCACGATGGAAGACGGCGCGCGCTCCATCGAGGTGCTGTGCGACATCGCGGCCGAGCGCGGCCTGATGGTCGACATGCATTGCGACGAGACCGACGACCCGCTCTCGCGCCACATCGAGACGCTGGCCGCAGAGACGCAGCGGCGCGGCCTGCACGGCCGGGTCACCGGCTCGCACCTCACCTCGATGCACAGCATGGACAACTATTACGTGTCGAAGCTGCTGCCGCTGATGGCGGAGGCGCAGGTTCACGCCGTGGCCAATCCGCTGATCAACATCGTGCTGCAAGGCCGCCACGACACCTACCCGAAGCGGCGCGGACAGACGCGCGTGCCGGAGATGCGCAGCGCCGGCATCAATGTGGCGTTCGGCCACGACTGCGTGATGGACCCGTGGTACTCGCTCGGGAGTGGCGACATGCTCGAGGTCGCGCACATGGCGCTGCATGTCGCCCAGATGACCTCGCGCGAGGCCATGCGCTACTGCTTCGAGGCGGTCACCACCAACGCCGCAAAGATCATGGGCCTGGAAGGCTACGGCCTCGACGTCGGCCGCAATGGCGATCTCGTCGTGTTGCAGGCCGCCGATCCGATCGAGGCGATCCGGCTGAAGGCACGGCGCTTGTTCGTCGTGCGGCGCGGCAAGGTGATCGCCGAAAGCCCGCGCGCCGTGACGCGGCTCGATCTGCCGGGCCGGCCGGCAGAGGTCGATGCGGCGGCCTATGCGCCCGTTCAGCCGCAGCAAAAGTAGAGACAATCTCCGCTCATTCCCGCGCAAGCGGGAATCCAGGGCCACGGACTGAGAAAGAACTGGGTCCCCGCTTCCGCGGGGACGAGCGGTTCTATGGTTCTGGCTGCCCCTTCTTATGCGCCGCCAATGCAGCCAGCCGCTGATCGCGCCAGCGAGTGCGCTCGGCAAGCTCAGCAGGCGTCGCCTGTTTGCCCCAGCCGTTCAGAATATTCGCGACGTTGGCATCCTCGAACACACTCACATCGGCAGGCTTCGCCTGGAGCCGCTTGTAGAAGCCGGTGTAGCGCGCGCAGTAGTCTCGCGATGCCGCCGGGCGCATTCAGTTCGATCGTGGCGAACGGCCCCATGAACGACCAGCGCAGCCCGAGCCCGTCCTTGATGGTCTTGTCGAGGTCCTGCGGCGAGACATAGCCCTCGCCGACCAGCCGGAATGCTTCCGCGAGCAGCGCGCCCTGCAGCCGATTGAGAACGAAGCCCTCGATCTCGCGCCGCACCACGATCGGCACCTGATTCGACCGACTCGTAAACCTGCTTGGCGCGCGCGATCGTTTCGGGTGACGTCCACGGCGCGCCGACCAATTCGACGATCGGCACCAGATGCGGCGGATTGACCGGGTGCGCCACGAGGCAGCGCGCGCGGCCTTTCAGGTTCTCGGCAAAGAGCGACGGTACGATAGCCGAGCTTGACGAGGCGAGGATCGCGTCGGGCGCCGCCAATGCATCGAGTTCGGCGAAGATCGCGCGCTTTGCTTCCACGGTTTCGGGCACGTTCTCTTGCACGTAAATTGCGCCGTCGAGCGCATCGGCCACGCTCTTCGCCGCACGCACGCGCGCCGCCGATCCTTTCGGATCGTCGACCAGCCCATGTTTCGCGAGTTCATCCAGACCCTCGGCGACGAGGCCGAGCGCCCGGTCCGCCACGCCATCGACCGCGTCGTACATCGCCGCCTCCCAGCCGGCGCGGGCGAACACCATCGCCCACGCGCGGCCGATCAGGCCCGATCCGATAATCGCAATGCGCATGTCCCCTCCCCGCCTTCTTGTCGTGTTGTCCGATGCGGCTTACCGTCCGGCGCGCAGGAAACGCAAGAAGGAATGCATCGCGATGTCGCAGCTTCGCCGCCGCGATCTGATGCTGGCGCTCGGCGGCCTTGCGCTCGGGTCACGTCGTGTACACGCGCAGGACAAGATGACCAGGCAACAGGCGCAATATCAGGACGAGCCGAAGGGCATGCTGATGTGCGGCACTTGCTCGCTGTTCATCCCGCCGAAGGGATGCAAGGTTGTCGAGGGCGACGTGGCGATCACCGGCTGGTGCAAGGCATTCGATCTGGCGGATTGAGGCAACATGAATCTCGGCATCAAGAACCTGAAAGTCCTCGTCACGGCCGGCGCCGGCGGCATCGGACTGGAGATTGCGCGGGCATTCGTCGCAGAGGGCGCTCGGGTGCATGTCTGCGACGTCGACAAGTCGTCGCTGCGCAAACTGTCGCGCACCGATCCGAAGATCACCCGCTCGGTCTGCGACGTGTCGGATCGCCGCCAGGTGGCGAAACTGTTCCGTGAAACCCTCGCCACGCTGAAAGGTCTCGACGTGCTGGTGAACAATGCCGGCATCGCGGGACCGACCGGCAAGGTGGACGAGATCGCGCCGGAAGACTGGGACCGCACCCTCGCGATCGACATCACCGGACAGTTCAACTGCACACGGCTTGCGGTGCCGCACCTGCGCAAGAGCCGGAACGCCTCGATCGTGAACCTGTCGTCGGCGGCGGGCCGCCTCGGCTTTCCGCTGCGCACGCCCTATTCGGCGGCGAAATGGGCCGTGGTCGGCTTCACCAAGTCGCTCGCCGCCGAGCTTGGCCCCGAGGGCATCCGGGTCAACGCGATCCAGCCCGGCATCGTGGCGGGCGAGCGGATCGACCGGGTGATGGCGAACAAGGCCAAAGCGCGCGGCATCAGCGCTGCCGAGATGCTGAAGGAGGCCCTGTCCGTCGTTTCGATGCGCACCACGGTCACGCCGCAGCAGATCGCCGATCAGGTGGTATTTCTCTGCTCGCAGCGCGGGCGCACCATTTCGGGGCAGGCGATCTCGATCTGCGGCGATACCCAGATGCTGCCGTAACGCACGGGGCGGGAATCCGGTTTTTAGCGCTCGTCCACTTTTACAGTGGACAGGCTCGCATTTGATAACCCCTTGAAAGTCCAAGCGAACTGATTCTTTGCAAATCCCATGAACCGGAGCGCGGGAACGCGCGACCAATGGTCATGAACGGGGCCTGCTGGCTCACCCAATTCGCGGGAACGGATCGATGACCAAGCTCACCAAATTCGCCGCTGTCGCGGCTGCGGCCCTGGCCCTTTCGGCCGGCTCGCTTGCGACCTCCAGCGAAGCGCACGCATGGGGCAAAGGCGGCCTCGGCTTCGGAATTGCTGCCGGCATCGTTGGCGCGGCTGCGGTCGCCGCAACCGCCCCGACCTACTACGGCGGCCCCGGCTGCCGCTGGGTTTCCCGCTACGACAACTGGGGCAACTACCGCGGCTCCGTGAAGGTCTGCGAGTACTACTGAGTTCGGAAAAAGTTTTCCGGGGCACGAGTTTTACAGCTCGATCGGCGCGTCCGCCCCCCTTCCACCCCCGCGCCGGTTGAATCGACCCGCTCCGACAGTCCCCGTTGGAGCGGGTCGTACCTTTTTAGGCCACCTTTTCCTGTAGCCCCCCGCCGAGGAAAAGCTGGCCGATGCGTGGATCGGCCAGGATCGCCGCCGCCGTGTCGGCGATGCGCGTGCGGCCCAGCTCCAGCACGATGCCGTAGTCGGAGGACTCCAGCGCCCGCTTGGCGTTCTGCTCGATCAGCAGCACCGTGATGCCGCGACCGCGCATTTCGGTCAGCACCGCGAACAGCTCGTTGACCATGATCGGCGAGAGCCCGATCGAAGGCTCGTCGATCAGCATCAGCTTCGGCTCCAGCAGCAGCGAGCGCGCGATCTCCAGGATTTTCTGTTCGCCACCCGACAGCGTGGACGCCTGCTGGTCCGCCTTGCGGCGCAGCACCGGGAAACGATCCATCGCCGCACCCATGCGGCCCGCGAGATCGAAATCGGCCGGCGCCATGACGGCGCCAAGCTCCAGATTGTGGCGCACCGACAGCTCGGGGAAAATGTTGCGCCCCTGCGGCACGTAGCTGATGCCACGCGCCAGCAGATCGCGCGGCGGCCGGTTCGTGATCTCGCCACCGTCGAACAGGATGCGGCCCGAGCGCGCCGCCAGCATGCCGAACACGGTCTTGAACACGGTGGATTTGCCGGCGCCATTCGGTCCAATCACGGTGGTGATCGCACCGCGCGCCACCGAAAAACTGGTGCCGTTCAGGATCGTCATCTTGCCGTAGCCGGCGATGACCTCGTCCAGTATCAGGATCGCGTCAGTGGCCAAGATATGCCTCGATCACTTTCGGGTCGCGCCGCACGTCTTCGGGTGCGCCTTGCGCGATGATCTGCCCCTCGGCCAGCACCACGATGCGTGAGCAGAGCCGCATCACGAATTCCATGTTGTGCTCGATCACCACGAAGGTCGCACCCTCGCGGTTGATGGCTTCGAGCCGGTCGCGCAGGTTCGCCAGCATGGTGAGGTTCACGCCGCCCGCTGGTTCATCGAGCAGCACGAGGCGCGGGCCGGCCATGAACGCCATTGCGGCGTCGAGCAGCTTCTGCTGGCCGTAGGAGAGCGCGCCAGCCTTGTTGTCCGCGACATGCGCCAGGCGGAAGAACGCGATCATGCGTTCCGCGTCGCCGGTGAGGCCAAGGTCGCGCGCGCCGAACAAGCGCGTCAGCATCGAACCCTTGTGCTCCTGCGCGGCGAGGATGAGATTCTCGCGCACGGAGAGCTCGGGGAAGACCTGCAGAAGCTGGAAGGTGCGGCTGACGCCCAGGCGATTGAGATCGCACGGCCGCATGCCTGTGACAGCGCGGCCGTCGAGCCGCACTTCGCCCGCGGTCGGCTGAAGCTGGCCCAGGATGCAGTTGAACAGCGTGGACTTGCCCGAGCCATTCGGCCCGATGATGCCGAGGATCTCGCCCTCGTTGACGTCGAACGACACGCCCTGCACCGCGTGAATGCCGCCGAACTGCTTGGTGAGATCGCGGACCTCCAAAACGGTTGCCATCACGCCACCTTGGCTTCGGCAGCGGATATGGGCGGATCGGCCTTGCGCGACGCAGCGAAGCGCTTCTCGAAGAAGCCGATGATGCCGCTCGGGCTGAGGACCAGCAGCACCATGACGAAAGCCGCATAGAAGAAGAGGTAGTATTTCGACGCGGCTTGCAGCCACTCGGGCAGCAGCACCGCGACGACCGCGCCGACGAACGGGCCGAAGAAGTAGCCGGAGCCGCCGACGATCACCATCAGCAGAAGATTGAGCGACAGCAGCAGCGAGAACGGCGTCGGATCGATGTATTGGACAAGCGGCGCATAGAGCACGCCGGAGATGCCGCCGAGCCCTGCGCCGAGCGCGAAGGCCATCAGCGTGTAGCGCCGCGTATCGATCCCCAGCGACAGCGCGCGGAGCGGATTTTCGCGCAGTGCCACGAAAGCGCGCCCCCACGGTGAGCGGATCAGCCACCATGCGGCAAGCGACACGATCGCCAGATTGGCGAGGCAGAAATAATAGAAATCGCGCGGGGTGCGCAGCAGATAACCGAACAGGCTCGGCCGCGGAATGTTGCTTAGCCCGTAGATCCCGCCGGTGATCCACTCCTCGTTGCGGAACACCAGATAGGCGAGCGTCGCGAAGGCCAGCGTCACGAACGCGAGGTAATGATGCTGCACGCGCAACGCCGGATAGCCCAGCACCCAGCCGATCGCAAAGCATGCGACCGCGGCGATGACGTAAGCCGAGCCGAGCGGCCAGCCATGCGTGGTGAGCAGCGCCGCCGCATAGGCGCCGATACCGACGAACGCGCCCTGCGCAAGCGAGACCTGCCCCGCGTAGCCGAGCGTGAGGTTGAGGCCGATGGCCGCGATGGTGGTGACGGCCCAGAGCGTCAGGATGTAGATGCCGTACGGCTTGAGCCCGAACGGCGCCGCGATCAGAGCGGCCACGATGACAAGACCCGCGACCGCGCCGAGAATGCGCGCCCCGCTCATACGGTGCGTTCCTCGACGCGTCCGAGCAGGCCCTGCGGGCGGAACAGGATCACGACGATGAGCAGCACCAGCGGGATCGCGGCGCGATACTGCGCCGAGAGGTACGCAGCAGCGAAATTATCGACGACACCGAGCAGCAGCCCGCCGACGATCGCGCCGCGCACCTGGTTGAAGCCGCCGACAATCGCCGCGATGAACGCCGCGATGCCGAGGTATTCGCCGTTGGAGAATTTCGCCAGATAGATCGGCGTCACCAGCGCAGAGGCGAGCGCGGCCAGCACCGCGTTGATGACGAAGGCGAGCAGGATCATCCGCTCGACCGGAATCCCGAGAATGCGCGCGACGGTCGGGTTCTGCGCGGTCGCCTGCATGCGGCGGCCGGTTTGCGTACGGGTGAGGAAAAGCTGCAGCGCCACCACCGCGCCGATCGCAATCCCAACCACGATCAGGCTTTGCAGCGCGACACTGGCGCCGAAGATCGAGATATTGATGTCGGCGGCGAGTGGCGGGAACGGCTGCGCCTCGGCACCGTAGAAGTCCTTCACGGCCTCCTTGAGGAACAGCGCCAGCGCCATGGTGGCGATGGCGAGCGGCAGCACGCCGTGGCGCAGCATCGGATCGACCAGCAGGCGCTTGAACAGCAGGCCGAGCACCAGCGCCGAAACGATAATGCCGATGATCACAGCGACCCAGAAGGGCACACCGAATGCGCCCATCGCGATCAGCATGAAGAATGCCGGCAGCATGACGAACTCGCCCTGGGCGAAGTTGATCGTCTGGGAGGTCTGCCACAACAGCGTGAAGCCGATCGCGACCAGCGCGTAAATGCCGCCGGTCGCGAGCCCTGCCACGAGAAGCTGGATGAAGTCGGCCATGGTACGCGCCCCTATTTTCGTCATGGCCGGGCTTGACCCGGCCATCCACGTCTAGGCCGCAACACCGAAGGAAGTCGTGGATGCGCGGGTCAAGCCCGCGCATGACGAGGGTTGCTCGCTCAGTTCGTCCCCTTGCCGAGTTTCGGCAGTTCGGTGACGATCTTCTGCTTCCCGCCTGCGACTTCGGCGATGTAGCTGATGCGGTCGATGTCGCCCTTGTCGTCCCAGCTCGTCTCAAGAAGGATGCCGGGCTCGTCCTTCGGGCTGATCGTCAACCCGTGCAGCGTCTGGGCGAGCGCCTTGCGGTCGAGCTTGCCGAGCTTCCTGGTCACGTAGGCCACCGCATAGACGCCGGTGTAGCCCTTGATGCCGTTGTGGTCGGGCAGATATTTGAAGCGCGCGTTGAATTTGTCCTTGAACTCCGTCACCGCCGGCACCGGAATATCGACCGACAGGCCGACATGGCCGCGCGCGCCGTTCGCCGCATCGCCAGCAAGATCGATTACCTTCTGGCCAAGCAGCGTGGTCTCGCCGAGCAACGGCACCGTGATGCCCTGCTTCTTCGCTTCGCGCAGGAAGCGCGCGCTCTCTTCCTCGTTGGTATAAACGAAGATCGCATCCGGGTTTGCGGCCTTCGCCTTCACGACGTCAGCGGCGAAATCGGTCTGACCGGACTCGGTCGACAGGTCGGCGACAACCTCGATGCTGCGCGATTTCATTTCCTTGGTGAAATTGTCGCGACCGCCCTTGCCGAAATCGTTGTTCACCCACACGACCGCGACCTTCTTCGCCTTCACGACATCGCGCACGTAATTCGCGATCTTCGGCATCGAGACCTGCTGGCCGAACGAGGTGCGGAACAGGTACTTCGCGCCCTGCTGGGTGAGATCGCTCGCCTCGCCGCCCATCACCATCGGGATCTCGGCCTGCTCGGTGAGCATCATCGAGACCTTCACGATGCCGGAGAAGATCGGCCCGAGCACCACATACGGATCCTCGTCGATCGCCTTCTGCATCTGCGAGCGCGCGGTGCCGGGATTGGTCTGCGTGTCGTATTGCTTCAGCTCGATCTTGCGCCCGAGCAGTCCGCCCTTGGCGTTGATCTCGTCGATCGCCATCAACGCGCCATCGCGGAAATTGGTCGAGGACACCGCGCCGGCGCCGGACAGTTCGCCGATGAAGGCGAAATTGACCGGGCCCGATTGCGCCAGCGCGCTGCCGGCAAAGGCGGTCGCGAATGCGGCCGCGAGAAGCGTTGTCTTCATTCAGTCCTCCCTAAGGGTCATTGTTGCTTGTGATCAGCTTACTTTGGCTCGCCGCGCTTGGCGATAACCGCATCGAAGGCCGCGCCGATCCGCTCATGCGAGGCCTCATGGCCGGTGAACAGCCGGAAGGCGTCGGCCGCCTGATAGATGCAAAGCTCGCGGCCGGTCATGACGCGGCAGCCCTTGGCGCGCGCGGCCTGCAGCAGCGGGGTCCAGAGCGGCGTGTAAACCGCATCGGCGACGAACAGGCCGGCGTGCAGCAGGTCCGCCGGCACCGGGCTGTCGCGGTTCGGCAGCATGCCGATCGGCGTGCCGTTGATGACGCCGCCGGCGCCCTGCAGCGCTTCTGCGACGCTCGCGCAGACCTTCGTTTCCATCCGGTCACGCAGGCGTTCGGCCAGTGCGGCTGCTTTTGCGCCATCGGCGTCGAAAATGTTGAGCGCGCGCGCGCCGATTTCCGCCATCGCAAAGCCGATCGCGCGGCCGACCCCGCCCGCTCCGATCAGCGCAACCGGCGCGTTGCCCGGCTCGCCCAGCACGGCCTTGAAGGCCGCAGCGAAACCCGTGGCATCCGTGTTGTGCCCGGTGAGCGTGCCGTCGCGCGCCACCACGGTGTTCGCGGTGCCGATCGAGGCCGCGTTCGGGCTCAGCGCATCGAGCAGCGGAATGACCGCTTCCTTGTACGGGAACGTGACGTTAACGCCGGAAAAACCGAGCAGGCGCACGCCGTCGAGCATCGCCTTGAGTTTTGCGCCATCGGCGCCCGGTACGTCGATCAAACGATATTGAGCGCGCAAGCCCAGCGCTTCGGCGGCGGCCTCGTGCATCGCGGGCGCGGCCGAGCTTTTGATCGGAGAACCGATCAGGCCGAGCAGGATCGGCGCAGCATCCGGCGCGCTCCGATCCTGATGACTCGCGGTACGCACCGCCTCCGGCATTCCGCTCTCCCGAACTTTCCTGCCGTTAAGCGGCAGATTTATGGGCCTATTACATGGTCTCCTATATTCCGGTCAATCTCCTATGATGGTCGGCGAGGCGTCATTTGCGCGCCTTTTTGACCTTGGCGCCTTCCGCTTCATGCGCCGCATACATCTCGGCGCCCTTGGTGATGTGGGTGCCGAGCACCGACACCAGCGTCTCGACGTCGCGCGCCAGCGCCGCATCGAGGATCTGCTTGTGCTCGCGCCGCGATTGATCGCGCGGGAAATTCTTCACGCGGAACGCCAGCATGCGGTAGCGCAGGCTCTGGTCGTACATCTGCCGATGGAAGTGCAAGAGCCAGCGCGAATTGCACCCGGAGATCAGCGCGATGTGGAATTCGCGATTGTACTTCTCCAACTGATCCGCGTGGCGGTCGCCTTCCTTTGCGACCAGTTCCTCGGCGCGCGAAAGCTTGTGATAGGCCGCAACCAGCCGCAATTCCCATTCGAGGTCGGCGCGTTCGACCGAGAGCCGCGCCGCGTGGCATTCGAGCAGGCGGCGCGTCTCGGTGATGTCGATCAGGTCGGCGAGCGTCGCCGGCATGACGGTGAAGCCGCGTTGACCTTCGGCCTCGACCAGCCCGTCAGCGGCGAGGCGCGACAGCGTTTCGCGCAGCGTGTTGACGCTGACATCGTAGCGCGCGCGCAGCGCATCGAGCTTCAGCTTCATGCCCGGCAGCAGCTCACCGCCAAGGATGTCCGCGCGCAGGCGGCTGTAGGCCGCATCCGCGACGCCGGAATACTCGGGCTGGTCGGTTCTCGCGTCCATGCTTATCTCCCGATCAGGCGCAGCGAACGAACCACGCGGCGGACTCGCTGGCCGCGGCGTTTCAACAGGGATCGCGGGATTTCGTGCATGCAGGCCATTCCCAAACAGGTCTTATCACGCTATGGCTGTCTTGCCATAATCTCCTATGATTTTCAATTTATAGGATAACCCGAATGCTTCGGTCCATCGCCACTGTGTCGCTCGGCGGCACGCTGATCGAAAAGCTGCAGGCCATCGCGGCGGCCGGCTTCGACGGGGTAGAGATTTTCGAGAACGACCTGCTCTATTTCGACGGCTCGCCCGCCGAGGTGAAGACGATCTGCGGCGACCTCGGCCTGCGCGTTCTGCTGTTCCAGCCCTTCCGCGACTTCGAGGCCGCGCCCCGCGCGCGGATGGCGAAGAACTTCGACCGCGCCGAAGCCAAGTTCGACGTGATGCAGCAACTCGGCGCCGACCTGATGCTGGTGTGCAGCAACACTGCGCCCGACGCGATCGGCGACGACGCGGTCGCCGCCGAAGACCTGCGCGCGCTCGGCGAGCGTGCGGCGCGGCGCGGCTTCCGCATCGGGTACGAGGCGCTCGCCTGGGGGCGCCAGGTCAATAAATTCGGCCATGCGTGGAAGATTGTGCAGGCGGCCGATCATCCGGCGGTCGGGCTGGTGGTCGACACGTTCCACACTTTCGCAATCGAGGACGACGACGCGCCCATCGCGAAAATTCCGGGCGATCGCATCTTCTTCGCCCAGCTGGCCGACGCGCCGATGATGCGGCTCGACCCACTGTCGTGGAGCCGGCATTTCCGCCTGTTCCCCGGACAGGGCGCGTTCCCGGTCACCCGCTTCACCCGCAATGTGCTGGCGAGCGGCTACAACGGACCGATCTCGCTCGAAATATTCAACGACGAATTCCGCGCCGCGCCGCCGCGCCCGACTGCGATCGACGCAATGCGTTCGCTGCTGCTGCTGGAGGAAGAACTCGCGGGCGACGCCGCCACGGCGCCGCGCATGCTCGCCTCCCCGCCTGCGCCGGTGTGTCACGGCTTCGAATTCATCGAGTTCGCGGTCGATGCCGAGACGCGCCCACGCCTCACCGAAATGTTTTCTGCGATGGGCTTCGCGCATGTCGGGCACCCACCGCTCCAAGGACGTCACCTTGCATCGGCAGGGCGACGTCAATCTTGATCCTCAATGCCGAGAAGGACGCATTCGCACATTCGTTCTTCCTGCTGCACGGCCCATCCGTGTGCGCGCTTGCGTTCCGCGTCGATGATGCGCGCAACGCGCTGGAGCGCGCGCTGCGCTACAAGGCGCAGACCTTCCGCGGCAAGGTCGGACCGAACGAACTGGTCATTCCGGCGATCCGCGGGCTCGAAGGCAGTCTCATTTATCTGGTGGATCGCGCCGCAGGCGCTTTCTACGACGTCGACTTTGTACCGGAACCAGCAGGAGCCGCCGCCGCGTGTGGCCTCACCAAGGTGGACCACGTCTCGCAGGTGATGCCGCGCGGCAGCCTCGACGGCACGCTTCTGTTCTACAAATCTGTCTTCGGCTTCGAAGCCGAGCCGGTACACGAACTGGTCGATCCGTACGGGCTGATCCAGAGCCGCGTGGTGGAGAGCCACGACCGCACCGTGCGGCTGCCGCTCAATGCGACGGCGAGCGCGCGCACCGCGACCGCGCGCTTCCTTGCAAGCTACGGCGGCGGCGGCGTGCACCACATCGCGATCGCGACCGACGACATCTTCCGCACCGTTGCGGAGATGCGCGCGCGCAACGTTCCGCTCCTGGAAATCCCCGAGACCTACTACGATGGGCTTTCTTCGATGCACGATCTCGATGCGGCGCGGATCGAGCAGATGCGCAGCCTTGGCGTCCTGTACGACCGCTCTGGCGCGGGCGAATTCTTCCACGCCTATACGCGCGCGTTCGATGGGCGCTTCTTCTTCGAGATCGTGCAGCGGCAAAACTACGACGGCTTCGGCGCCGTGAACGCTTCGGTGCGGCTTGCCGCGCAGGCGCTCAGCGAGCGCGCCGAAAAGTCGCTCGATGTGCTTGGCGAACTGGCGCTGTAGCAGGCCGACCTTCGCTGCGCGCCCGTGCACTACGACGCTGGTTCTTCGTCGTGTCGGAAATATCGACGTCGGGGATGACATGGCGCTTGACAAAATATTCCTATGTGACTATATTCCCTTCACTCCATCCATCGAGGGGCATTTTCATGAGGTGTCCTGAACGTGGGATGGGGGCGGCACCTGCGTCCGGCCTCACAAGCCGGACCCGGGCGGCCCGGGGCTCCACCCGGGGGACACTACGGTCCCCCTGCCAGGAGCTGGCTGACGCCATCGCCTGATTGCGATGCCGAAAGCGTGGCCCGGGACCGACAAAAGCCGCGGTGGAGCGCCGAGAGGCGCGCGCCCCGGATCGCAACGGGGCGCCGCGGATCGCCCGCAAGGGTGATCCGCCGGGTGGCAGCGCCTGCCGCCCACGGAGCCTGCGCAAGGCTCCGGCGTTTTTCGGCGCTCCGCTCCCCTCGGCTCGTGTCGCGGGGAACCTCAACGACCCACCCCCCCGGCGGCCATGCCGCACGGGGCCGGCGAGCTTTTGTCGCAGGGGCCCAGGGCATTGAATTCATTTTGTTTTCTGATCCCGGCCAAACGCGGCCGATTTGACCCCCCGTTCGAACCGAACATTAAGCAGCCCTTGATAGGAAATGCGGTCGTGAAAGCAGACCGGAGTGTGGGTGTGGCGCTGACCGAGACGGATCGCGGCCCGGCGTTCGTCGCGCGGACCATCGAGGCGGTGCGCGGCTGGCTCGCCGACCATTCCGACCGCTCGCGCGCGCAACGCGCCGCCGGCACCGCGTTTCTCATTCGTGTCGCGAGCGCCGCGCTGGTCTATCTGGTGCAGGTGCTGCTCGCGCGCTGGATGGGCTCGTTCGAATTCGGCGTTTACGTCTACGTCTGGACCTGGGTGCTGCTGCTTGGCGGGCTGGTCGATCTCGGCCTCGCCACCTCGGCGCAGCGCTTCATTCCCGAATATGCCGGCACCAAGCGGCTCGATCTCCTGCGCGGCTTCCTGTCCGGGTCGCGCTGGCTGACGCTGGCACTGGCGTCGGGCTGGGCGCTCGCCGCGGCCCTGTGCGTCTGGCTCGCCGGCGATCTGGTGCATTCCTATGAGGTGATACCGCTCTACCTCGCCTGCGTGATTTTGCCGGTGTTCACGGTCGGTCGCATGCAGGATGGCATCGCTCGCTCGTTCGACTGGATCAATCTCGCGCTGATGCCGGCCTACATCTGGCGCTCGGTGCTGCTGATCGCGCTGATGGCGATCGCCTTCGCGCTGAAGATGCCGACCGATGCGTCGACCGCAATGTATGCGGCGATCCTCTCCACCTGGGCGACCGTGCTCGGGCAGACACTGGTGTTGAACCAGCGGCTCAGGCAAAAGACCGAAGTCGGCCCCGAAGACCCACCTGCCGCGCACATGGCTGGCCGTCTCGGTGCCGATCTTCATGGTCGAAGGCTTCTATCTGCTGCTCACCTATGCGGACGTGATCGTGCTGCAGCAGTTCCGCTCGCCGGAGGAAGTCGCGGTCTATTACGCGGCGGCGAAAACGCTGGCGCTGGTGGCGTTCGTGTACTTCTCGGTGTCGGCCGCGGTCGGCCACCGGTTCTCCGAGTACCACATCAACGGCAACAAGGCGCGAGCTCTCGAACTTTCTTGCCGACTCGATCAAGTGGACCTTCTGGCCCTCGCTCGCCGCCACCATCATCATCCTGGCGCTCGGCAAACCGTTCCTCTGGCTGTTCGGCCCGCAATTCGTCGACGGCTACTACCTGATGTTCATTCTGGCGATTGGGCCGCTCGCGCGCGCGACCGTCGGGCCGGTCGAGCGGCTGCTCAACATGGTCGGCGAGCAGCGCGCGTGTGCGCGCGTCTATGCGGCGGCGTTCATCACCAACATCGGCCTGTGCGTGATCTTGATCCCGCCGCTCGGTGTTGCCGGCGCCGCGATCGCGATCTCGGCCGCGATGATTCTTGAATCCGTATTGCTGTTCTGGGTCACCCGCGCGCGGCTCGGCCTGCACGTCTTCATCTGGCGGCCGAGACAGAAATGACCAGCCTCGTCGCCCGCATCGGACTGGCACGCGAACGCGCGCAAGAGACGCCGAGTTTTGCCTCGGCCACCCGCGCGGGTTGGACGTCGCTGGAGCTGCTCGGCGAATTGCGCGCCGAGTGGCGCGAACTCGCGCTGCACGCGCTCGAGCCCAACGTGTTCTACGAGCCGGCTTTTGCGCTTGCCGCCGCTCCCGCGCTCGGTGCCCGCGTCGGCGCGGTCGCCGTTTGGGCCAAAGGCGCGCGGCGGCTGATCGGGTTGTTCCCGGCCCGTGTGGACCGGCGTTACGGCGTGATGGGCACGCTGACCGGCTGGACCCACCCGTTCGCGCCTTACGGCGTGCCGCTCATCGACCGCGACGAGCCCGAAGCCGCGCTCGCGGCGTTCTTCGATCATGTCGAGGCGCATCCGCGCCTGCCCAAGGTGCTGCTGCTGCCGATGATTTCGCGCAACGGACGCTTCGCCGAGGCGCTCGCGCGGGTGCTCGCGCAGCGTGGCGGCGCGATGGCCCCGTTCGGCGAGCATGCGCGCGCGATGATGGCCCCCGAGGACCGCCGCGAGACCTATCTCGACCATATCGCGCCGAAGAAGCTGAAGGAGTTGCGCCGCCTGCGCCGCCGCCTCTCCGATGACGGGCCGGTTTCGCTCGAAACGACATGGCAGCCGGCCGCGACCGCCTCCGCGCTTGTCGATTTCTTTTCACTGGAAGCGAACGGCTGGAAGGGCGAGGCCGGTACGGCCGCGGTGCAGAGCGACGCCATCCGCCAGTTCATGCAGCGCGCCGTGCCCGATCTGGCGGCGCTTGGCCAGGCGCGTATCGACCGCCTGTTCCTCGGAGCCCGCCCCCTCGCCGCGACGATCACGCTGCTGAGCGACACGCATGCGTGGCTTTGGAAGATCGCCCACGATGAGGCGTTCTCGCGGTCCTCACCCGGTGTGCAACTCGCGCTCGACGTGACCCGCGACCTGCTGGCCGAACGCTCTATCTCGCAGACGGATTCGTGTGCGACCGCCGATCATCCGATGATCGATCATCTGTGGACCGAGCGCATGGCGGTCGCCGATCTGCTGATCGCGCCGGGTGCCGCATCGCTGGCGCAGTGGCGCATCGCGCGCCATCTCGAAGTGCTGCGCCGCGCCGGGCTCGCATCCGCCAAGCGGATACGCGACCGGATCCGGTAATTATTTGTCGCGCAGCATCCGGCGGATGATCTTGCCGGTCGTTGTCATGGGCAATTCATTCAGGAAAGCGATTTCGCGCGGATACTCATGTGCCGACAGCTTCGTCCTCACGAAGTCGCGCACCTCGCCCGCCAACGCATCGGACGGCTGGTAGCCGGACTTGAGCACGATGAAGGCTTTCACGATTTCAGTGCGCACCGGATCGGGCTTGCCGACCACCGCGGCGAGCGCGACCGCCGGATGCTTGATCAGGCAATCCTCGATCTCGCCCGGACCGATGCGATAGCCGGCTGACGTGATGACATCGTCATCGCGCCCGACGAAGGTGATGTAGCCTTCATCGTCCACGGTGCCTTGGTCACCGGTCGTCATCCAGTCGCCGATGAATTTCTGCGCCGTCTCGTCCGGCCGGCCCCAGTATTCGAGAAACATCACCGGGTCCGGCCGTTTCACCGCGATCTGCCCAAGCTCGCCTGCGTCCGCGCGCGATCCGTCTTCCCGGATCACCGCGACGTCATGGCCCGGCACCGGCTTGCCGATCGAACCGGGCTTCGACACGCCGATCGCCGCGCAGGAGGAGAGCACCAGATTGCATTCGGTCTGGCCGTAGAACTCGTTGATGGTGAGGCCGAAAGCGTCGCGGCCCCATTCGTAGGTCTCCGCGCCGAGCGACTCGCCGCCCGAACCGAGCGTGCGCAGGCGAATGTCGTGGCGGCCCTTCGGCGAGGGGACGGAGCGCAACATACGCAGCGCGGTCGGCGGGATGAAGGCGTTGCGCACACCCGTCCGAGCGAGCAGCGCGAAGGCTTCCTCGGGATCGAACTTTTCGAACCGGCGCGCCACGACCGCCACGCCGTGATGCAGGCTCGGCAAAAGGCAATCGAGCAGGCCGCCGGCCCATGCCCAATCGGCCGGCGTCCAGAACCGATCACCCGGCTGCGGAAAGAACTCGTGCGGCATCTCCACGCCCGGCATATGGCCGAGCAACACGCGATGCCCGTGCAGCGCACCCTTCGGCTGGCCGGTGGTGCCGGACGTGAAGATCATCAGCGCGGGATCGTCCGGCACGGTTTCGACCGGCGTGAAATCCGACGATGCGCGCGCAATCGTCTCGTGCAGGCCGAGTGCGCCGTCGGCGGGACCATCGATCGAGAGCATGAACAGGTTTGGCAGATCGCCACGGATTTGCTCGAGTTTCGCCAATCCCTGCGCGTTGGTGATGACGGCTTTGACGCCGGCGTTCTGCAGGCGGTAGCTCAGCGCATCGACGCCGAACAAAATCGCCAGCGGCACCGCGATCGCGCCGAGCTTGTAGATCGCGATGTGACCGGCGGCCGCCTCCGGCGTCTGCGGCAGCAGCATCGCGACGCGGTCGCCGCGCGCTACGCCGTGCGCACGAAGCGTGTTTGCAAGCCGGTTCGACGTCTCGCGCAGGGCGCCGAAGGTGATTTCCTCGCTCTTGCCGTCCGCGCGAATGTGTAGGATCGCGAGCCGGGCGGGATCGGCGTCGGCCCACTTGTCGCAGACATCGACGCCGATGTTGTAGTGCGCGAGCTTCGGCCAGCGGAATTCGCGGCGAAGCGCCTCGTAGTCGCGGATATTCGGTAGCATGAAAATGTCCTAGTGGTCCGATTCTAACATTCGCATCCCCGTGCGGCAGGCGCTTTGCCGAATGCTAGAATCAACGGACCACTAGCAAGTATTACATTCTAGTGGAGCTTTAGATTTGACATTCGCTTCTCGAGCTCGCGGCGGAGTGGATAGCGAATGTCAAATCCGCTCCACTAGCTGGCGCAGCGAAACTAGTGAGGCTATGAGCATCGCGCAACACGAAGGGACGAGCGTTCATGGCGAAGGCAATTCCGATCCGCATGGGGGGCTATGGCCCCGCCACCACGGGCTTTTCCAAATCGCTGAAATTCATCGGCGAGCGGCTGGAAAAGCAGTTCGGCGACCGGATCGACGTGAAGTACGTCTGGAACATCATGGATTTCGGCTATCGCGCCGAGGAAATCCTCTGGCTGGTCGAAAGCGGCGTGTTGACGCTCGGTTATCAGTCGTCGAGCTACCTGACGGATCGCGTGGGCGAACTCGGCTTCGTCGATCTGCCGTTCCTGTTCGCAACGCGCGATCAGGCGCGCGGCGCGATGGATGGCAAGCTCGGAAATTTTCTCGCCGGCAAGATCGAGAGCGAAGTGAACTACCGTATCCTCGGCTGGTTTGAGAACGGCTTTCGTCAGATCTCGAACAAGCTGCGCACGATCCGCGCTCCGTCGGACATGAAGGACATGCGCATCCGCGTGCTGCCGAGCGACGTGCAGGCGCGCACGTTCGAGCTGCTCGGCGCCGTGCCGCTGCGTTGGGATCTGACCGAGGCGATCGCCGCCATCAAGGCCGGCACCATCGACGCGCAGGAAAATCCGTTCGCCAACACGGTGACCTATGGCGTTCACAAATTTCACCACTATCACTCGGTGACCAACCACTTCTATATTTCGCGGCCGATCTTCCTGCATCGAACGGCCTTCGACGCATGGCCGAAGGATTTGCAGGACGCGATGCGCGAAGCGGTCGCGGCGTCGATCGCGTATCAGCGCGGACTTGCCGAGGAAGAGGACGTCGCTTCACGCAAGGCGATCGTCGATCAGGGCTGCGAGATCACAGACCTGACGCCAGCAGAGCTCACGGCATTCTCGAAAGCCGTGCAGCCGCTCTGGGCCGATGCGCAGAAAACGTACGGGAAGGAGATGTTCGGGATGGTCCCGGGCGCATGACGGCCTGCGCAAACGAAAGAGGCTAACTGCGCTTCTCGTCCGGCGTCGCCAGGATCAGCGTCCAGAACACCTTGTATTTCGACTTCGGCGAATAGACCGCCGCAATGCCCATGCGGGTGACGCCCTTGTTGAGCATGTTGGCGCGATGCGGTGGCGAGTCGCGCCAGCCCGAGAAGGCTTCGGCCAGCGTGTGATAGCCGGCCGAGACGTTCTCGACCGCACGCTTCGCGTCGTTGCCGTTGACGCGCCGGTTCAGCGCTTTGCCCGCGTCATGATCGAGCTTGTCGCGCGACGCCATGGTGCGGGACTGTTCCTCGGCGAGCTGCATCAGCGCCGGATCGAGCGTAACCGCGCCAAGCCCGTTGTTCGCGCGATAGCCGGTGATCATCGACTGCGCGGCGGCCGGATCGAGTTCTCCGCCCTCGGCAAGATTGCGATAGAAGCTGGGCTGGCCGGTCGGCGCCGGCGCATCGCTGGTGCAGCCGGAAAACCCGAGCAGCGCCAGGGCGGCCGCAACGCGCAGGACACAGTTCGCAGTCAGCGCGCCGGTCATCCGGTATCCCCGTTGAAATCCCCGCAGCGATAACGCCGCGAAATAGTAACTGAAAGATGAATGCGGCGAAGATGGGCCTTGAAATCAGGCTTTTCCCGCGACCGGCTGCGGCATGCCGCCGATCAGCCGCAGGTCCTGCGGAGGCGCGAACCCGATCCCGGCTTCACGCGCGGCACGCAGGATCGCGATGTGAAGGTCGCTCTTGACCCCGCCGCGATCCGCCAGGTTGGGCACGATGCAGAACACCTCGAAGGTCAGCGCGCTGCCAAGCTCGGTCAGGAGCACGGCGGGCGCGGGAAGCTTCAACACGCCCTGATGTTCGGCAACGCACTGTTCGAGAAGCGCGATCACCTGCTCGGCATCAACATCGTAGCCGGTCGTCACCTTGATATTCAGCCGGCCCAGCGTGTTGGCATGCGTCCAGTTCTTCACCACACCCGTGATCAGTTCCGAATTCGGGATGATCACGCTCGCCTTCTCGAACGTCTCGATCTCGGTCGCGCGCACGCTGATGCGCCGTACAAATCCCTCGTCACCTTTGACAACGATCTGATCGCCGACGCGGATCGGCCGCTCGGCCAGCAGAATGAGCCCGGAGACGAAGTTCGAGACGATGGATTGCAGCCCAAAGCCGATACCGACCGAGAGCGCACCGGCGACCAGCGCGATCTTCTGCGGATCGATGCCGATCTCGCCGAGCGCCAGCACCACCGCGATGATGAAGCCGACATAGCCCAGGATAGTGACGATCGAGAGCTGCAGGCTCGGCTCGATCGCCGTATGCGGCATGACCTCGGTTTCGAGCCAGCGCTGCAGCAATCGCGTCAACACGACGACGACCAGGAAGAAGCCGATCGCGCCGAACACCGCACCGAACGAAATGGTGAAATCGCCGATCCGGATGCCAAACGAGAAATTGCGCATCGCTTCGAGAAGATCGCCGGCGGCGACCTCCCAGCGTCCGATTCCGAGTGCGATGATGACCAGCACGAACAGCGCGCGCACGATGCCGGACGTCAGCTTCCCGAACAGGCCGAGCCGGCGCGGATCGATGCCAATCTGGCGCGCAAGCTTGCGCCCAGCGGTCGAGTCCGGCGCCATCGTCCGGTTGATCGCGGCGTCCGTGACGATGAACAGCAGATAGAGAGTTGCGATCAGCGTCAGCGTGAACACGACGCGGCCCGCCGCAAACGCCCCGAACCGGGAATAACCCGCGAGCAATGCGCCAAGGATGACGGCGACCGCGGCCCAGGCGAGCAGCCGCACGCCCGGAATGCGCCGCGGACTATGCTCCTCGTCGTCACGTTCGCGAACCAGGAGATGCACGAGCACCACCACAATCGCGAGTGCAAAGATCATGCGTAACGCGGTGCTGACTGTTTCCGCGCTGCCGATCGTTCGCTCCAGCGCGCGAAGCGCCAGGAAAGCGCCAAACAGCCGGCCGGCCCAGATCAGGTGATGGGCGTGCCATTTCGCGCTGATATCGCCGAACATGATCTGACGGCGCGCCGGATCGTCCGGCGCCAGCACACTGGTGGCGGCACCGCGGGCGAGCGCCGCCATTGCGACGCCGAAAATAAGGCCTTCCTCGAACCGCTCATATGCATCGGGAATGAGCTTGAACTGGTCGAGCAGTTCGAAAACGACGAAGAGCGCGATCGGCGCCGTCAGCGTGCGGCGCAGGAACACCGCAAGCGACGCGATCGCCGTGCCGTAGCGCGCGCCGATTTTTGCGATGAAAGCGTGGCGGCGCCACCAGCGGATGAAGCCGATAGCGAAAATGCACAGCCCAGAGAGCGTGACGGCGGCGGACGTTATGCGCGCCAGGCCCGCCTGCGTGCGCGCATTGGTGTCCAGCTCCTGCACAAATCTCAAAAGCCGCGCGCCTTCCTCGGGCAGCGCGAGGATCACCTCGTACCAAAAATACGGATCGAGCACGCTCGGTGAGCGGCGGAACATCGTCTCGGCGTATGCGGCGCGGCGCTTGTCTGAAAGTGCGGTTGTCAGCTGCTCGGCCCGGGTCTGCAGAAGCTGCACCTGCTTGAGCGCGGAATCGAATTCGTTGCGTTGCTGCGTCAACCGCGCCCGGTCTGCGGCGATCGTAGAATCCTCGGCACTACCAGCGACAGGCGTGCCAAGTCCTTTCAACCGCGCCTGTACATCGGCGAATTGGGGTTCAAGATCGGCGAGCTTGTCGCGGATCTGGTCGCGCAGCGGCCCAAGGCTCTGCGAGAGGTCGATCAATTCGTTGACGGTCGGCGAGCGGCGCGACGCCACTTCGATCTGATCGATCGAGGCGCGCATCGGTTCGATACCGACGAGAGGGGCCTGCTGCTGCGCGGCCGCGAGCGGCGCAAAGACGAGCAGCGCCAGGACCCAGAGCGGGACAATGCGAAGCGCGAATCGGACCATGCGGTTTCCGTTGCGATACGATGCCTTGTTTCGTGCACGCCGCGGCCTGTCAAGCAAACCAATTGTGCTTGTTCCGCCAGCGACTTGTTGGTCTAATTCCGAAGGGAGCCATCCATGTTCACGACGCCACGGCTGGTCACGATCGCGCTGTGCGCGGCACTTAATTTCGCGATCGGCAACATCGTCTATCTTATCAAATTGCCGATCTACCTCGACTCGATCGGGACGATCCTCTGCGCTCTGCTGATCTTTCCGGACCGGCTGGCGGCAATCACTTGCGCATGCGTTGCGGGTTTCATTTCGGTGATCCTGAGCGGGCTGGTGGTCAATCCATTCTTGCCCTGGTTCATGCTGACCGTGCTCGCCATCGCGCTTGTGTCCGCGCTGTTGACTGCGCTCGCGACCGAGACCTTCCGCGAACGACCGATGCCGGTTGCGGCGTTTGGTGGCAAGGTCGTGACGTTCGGTATTATCACCGGCATCGCATCGGCAGCCGCATCGGCCCCAGTCGTCGTTTATCTGTTCGGCGGCGTGACCGGCAGCGGCAGTGCGTTCATGGTTGCGTTCTTCCTCAAGACGGGTCAACAGCTCCTGAATTCGGCCGTGCTGGCCGGGCTGACCACCGAGCCGATCGACAAGACCCTGCAGGTCCTGCTCGCCGCGCTGCTCTACCGTGCGACACCGCGCGAATTCATCGCCTTGCTGGCGCCGGTCCGAACGCAGACGACATGACGCCCAACGGCGCCGTTCTGTTCGGGTTGCTGGTGATCGCCGGGGCGCTTCTGGCGCGCGACCTCGCCGGGCCTGCTGTCATTCTG
Source organism: uncultured Alphaproteobacteria bacterium (assembly GCA_963757565.1). GTDB lineage: Bacteria > Pseudomonadota > Alphaproteobacteria > Rhizobiales > Xanthobacteraceae > PALSA-894. The sequence goes on along the minus strand of CAVWSB010000011.1, from coordinate 303,795 downwards.
GCCGTTGCCCTGATTTTCGCATTCGGCAGCAGGCGCCCCATCTGGAGCGCACTCGCTTGGTCGGCTGGCATCGTCGCACCGCTCGCGGTCTTCATGGCGCTGGTGTGGATCGGTGTGGTCGGCCGCGCGCCTAACGAAATCGCCGCCGGTGTCGAAGGCTCGCGCGAGGCGGCGGCGCTTTACGTGACGCTCATTTGCCTGCGGCTGTTCATCATCGCGTTCACCGTGCAGGCCGCCTTCCTGCATTTCACCGGATGGACGCCGCTGCGCTTCGTCGGTGCGCTGGCCGCGCCCGTGATCGTGAAGAAGCTGCTGGTGCTCACACTCTCGCTGATCGAAACCATCATGCAGGCTGTCGACCGCGCGCGCACTGCGTTGATCGCGGCCGGCCTCATCACGCGCCGTCAATCGCTGCGCAACCTGCGTCAGGGCTGGGTGCTGGTGCAGACCGTGTGGCTCACTGTCATCACGATCGCGCTTGGCCGCACGCGCGATAAATGGCCGATCGAGGACACGCTCGGCCGGCTCGACCGCGTGCTGGCCGCCGGCCCAGCCCCACACTTCGCCGCGACCGATATTGGCTGGCTTGTGATCGCGATTGCCGCTCTCGCAGCGGCGCTTGGGCTGCGCTGAATGAGCGAATTGATCACTGGCCCGAATTTCTCCGGGCGGAGCGCCAGACTGCGCGAACGCCTGCGATCGACCGCGACGACCGCATTCTTCATCGGACCTTATGCCGAGGCGGCGCTATCGGGGCTCTCCAGCACCGTCGCCGACGAGATTGCGATCTATCGTGCCGCAGATCCGGGCCGGCCGGCATTCACTCAAATCGATGTTGCCGCCGCCGCGAACCGCAAACCACCGACCCTCTCCGGCGGTGAACAGGTACTGCTCGCACTTCATTGCTTCTCGCGGTCACGCGACCGCGCCATCGGGATCGACACAGCGCTCGAGCAACTCGACCCCGACAACCGCGATGACGCGTTGTCATATCTGTCGCGCGAGGACATCGACACGGTGCTGGTCGATAACCGGCTCGATGCGGTCGAGGGCTGGTTTCCAACCGCAATGCCGGCCAGCGGGGTTGCGCCCCAGTGCAACCTCGCGGCAGCGGCGGCCGGCCTGGCGGCCCGCGCTGCACCCGCGATCGGGATCGATCGGCTCTCGTTTCGCTATCGCGGTGGCGCGGAGATTTTCCGCGAAGCATCGCTCACGCTGGAGCCGGGCCGTGTGTATCGCTTGGCGGGACCGAACGGCGCGGGCAAGACAACGCTTTTCAAGCTGCTCGCCGGTGCGCTGGCACCGCAGGCCGGCGCGCTCGCGCTGGACGGCCAAGCCTATACGCCGTGGCGCACGGGCAACAGCGTATTCGCGTACGCAACGCAGAACCCGGATCACCAGTGGTGCGGCGCTACACTGGCCGAGGACATCGCGCGCAGGCGCGCTGCACTTGCCCGGTTCTCTATCGCCATGCCGGCGAATGAGACCGTCGCGGCGCTCGCGGCAAATCTCGGCGTCGCGACCCTCGACCAGCATCTTTACGAACTGCCGCTCGTAGCGCGCAAACGGATGAGCTGGCTCTGGCCGTTGTCCGGCGTGATGCCGTGGATCATGCTGGACGAGCCGACGCTCGGACAGGACTACGCAACACGCCAAGCGCTGGCCGGCGCGATCGGGCGGTTGGCGGAGTCTGGTTACGGTGTCGTGTTCATCACCCACGATGACGATTTTGCGGGACTCATTGCGCATCGCTCGCTGCGCATCGCGGACGGCATCATCGCGTGACGGCCCAAACAAAACGCCCGGCTACCGGCAGCCGGGCGCTCGACCTCGCTTGCGCCGTCAGAGACGCACGCCACTCGTCGCGTAGGCCTCGCCGACCGGCTCCTGCACATTATTAAGTACGAACCCCGCGATGGCAGCGATCAAGACCGCCGCCACAACCGCCGCTACGAAGGACTTCATGGTGTTTCCCCGGTGTCTATTCGGCGGGCGTGGCAGCAGCCTGGCTTTGCGACTCGTTCGGCCCGACGCGCGCCATTTCGTCCTTGAGCCACAGATTGTGATGCTGCTTCGCCCAGTTGAGATCGACGGTGCCCTCGCCCATCGCCTCGAAGGCGCCTTCCATGCCGATGGTGCCGATGTAGATGTGCCCAAGCATCGCGGCCACGAAAAGCACTGCGATGACAGCGTGCACCGTCTGGGCCAGTTGCATGCCCTGAATGTCGGTCAGGTAGAACGGGAACATCAGCAGGTAGCCTGACGCCGCGATCAAGGTGCCGCCGATGACAACGATCCAGTAAATCATCTTCTGGCCACCGTTGAAGCGGTACGAGGGCGGTTCCTTGTCGCCGACGATGCCCCCGCCTTCCTTCAGCCAGACCAGATCGACCCTGTTCGGGATGTTGCCGGCGATCCACATCAGGAAGATGCAGACAACCCCGATCGCGAACGGGAAGCTCAGATAATTGTGCGCGTACTTTGCCCATTGCGCCCACGCGGCGAACGCGCCCTCGCCGATCAGCGGGAGCAGCACCGGCTTGCCGAACGTGATGTTGAGGCCGGAGATCGCCAGGATGATGAAGCAGGTCGCGGTCATCCAGTGGATCATGCGCTCGAAGGCGTTGAAGCGAACGATGCGCCGTCCCGAGAAGCCATTGTGGATCTTCACTTGGCCGCGGATCAGATAGAACACCACCAGCAGGATCGCCATGCCGAGGATTGCGATTGCGCCGATCCAGCGCAGTGTCACCTCATGGAACTGGCGCCAATCGCGCCCCGCAGGCTGCTCGAGGTTGTAGGACTTGGTGTCCGGAATCGACCCGCGCCCGCTGATGACCTTCAATCCTTTGAGAAGTTGGTCTTCCTTCACGGACTGCGCGGTCGGATTGACCGAGGTTGGCTGTTGCGCAAACGCCGGCAACGCGCATGCAAGGATAAGAGCGACGGCAAACGCGCCGATGATGTGGCGCGCCCGCGCGAGGAATCCCGCCATGCAAAACCTCCTGCGTCTGTCGCCTGCCGCAGAAAGCGGCACGGCGGTCCCGGCACCGCTCCGTCAGGTCGCGATGGTCTCGCGATACGCCGTCTGCCAGCCCCAGGCACCGGAGCCGTAGCCGCGTTTCGTGACACGTTCCTTGTAGATCTGCGCGATGATTTCGCCGTCGCCGGCAAGCAACGACTTGGTCGAGCACATTTCGGCGCACAGCGGCAACTTGCCCGCGGCGAGTCGGTTGGTGCCGTATTTCTCGTATTCTGCAGCGGTGCCGTCGGCTTCCGGGCCGCCCGCGCAGAAGGTGCATTTGTCCATTTTGCCGCGTGAACCGAAGTTGCCGACCTTCGGGTATTGCGGCGCGCCGAACGGGCAAGCGTAGAAACAATAGCCGCAGCCGATACACAGGTCCTTCGAGTGCAGCACCACGGCATCGGCTGTGGTGTAGAAGCAGTTCACCGGGCACACAGCCGCACACGGCGCGTCGGTACAGTGCATACAGGCCATCGAGATCGAGCGCTCGCCGGGCTGGCCGTCATTGATGGTGACGACCCGACGGCGATTGATGCCCCAGGGCACCTCGTGCTCGTTCTTGCAGGCGGTCACGCAGGCATTGCACTCGATGCAACGATCGGCGTCGCAGAGAAATTTCATACGGGCCATGGTCGTTGCTCCTTTAAGCCGCTCTGATCTGGCACAGGGTGGCCTTCGGCTCCTGCATGCCGGTCACAGGATCGAAGCCGTACGTGGTGAGCGTGTTCACGCTTTCGCCGAGCACCACGGGATCGGCACCCTTGGGATATTTGGATCGCTGATCGACACCCTGGAACCAGCCGCCGAAGTGGAACGGACACCAGGCCACGCCCTTGCCGACACGCGGGGTCACCAAGGCCTTCATCCGGGCCTTGGATGAGTTCTCCGCTCCCGTCACCCAAACCCACCCGCCGTCCTTGATGCCGCGCTCGCCGGCATCGTCAGGGTTGATCTCGATGAACATGTCCTGCTGCAATTCGGCGAGCCATTTGTTGGAGCGCGTTTCCTCGCCGCCGCCTTCGTATTCCACCAGCCGGCCCGAGGTCAGGATGATCGGGAATTGCTTGGCGATCCCCTTCTCGACCGCGGCCTTCTGCACGTCGAATCCGACATTCGGCATACGGAACTGGCGCGCATTCGGCAGCGTCGGATATTTCGCAACCAGGTCGGGTCGCGGCGTGTAGATCGGCTCGCGGTGCACGGGGATTGCGTCCGGAAGGCCAAAAGCGTTGGCGCGGGCCTTGCCATTGCCGAACGGAATGCAGCCGTGCTTGAGCGCGACGCGCTGGATGCCGCCGGACAGATCGATCGACCACGACACGGCTTCCGGCGTCTTCGCATTGACCCGCTGGATCACCGCCAGCTCTGCTTCGGTCAGATCGCCGTCCCAGCCCAGCTTCTTGAGAACGCCGTAGGTGAACTCCGGATAGCCATCCTTGATCTCGCTGTCCTTCGAGTAGGAGCCCTCGGCAAGAAGATTGTGTTTCTCCTCCTTCTCGACCTCCTGCCCGTTCTCCTGCACCTTGACCTTGACCACCCGTTCGACGCCGAACCGCGCGCGGAACGTTCCGCCGCCGTCCATGACATGAAGGTTGGTGTTGTAGAGCGTGTGCGTGCCGGGATGCCGCAGCTCGGGCGTCCCCCAGCAAGGCCACGGCAGGCCGTAGTAGTCGCCGCCGATCTCCGGCAAATCCTTCGGAGCGCGCAGCGACACCAGGTCGAACTTGTCCTGGTTCTTCATGTGCGCCTTGAGCCGCTCGGGCGACTGACCGCAATAGCCGGTCGACCATCCGCCGCGGTTGATCTCGCGCAGGACGTCCTCGGCCGACGGAAGATTGTTCTCGACCTTGATGTTCTTGAACATCTTGTCGGCGAAGCCGAGTTTCTTCGTCAGGAGATACATCACCTCGAGATCGTCCTTCGACTCGAAGATCGGCTTGACGATCTGCTCGCCCCACTGCAGCGAGCGGTTCGACGCGGTTCGGGAGCCGTTGCTCTCGTAACTGGTCGCGATTGGCAGCAGATAGGTGTTCTCCTTGCGCTCGGAGAGCACCGCCCAGGTGGTGGGTACCGGATCACACACAACGAGGAGATCGAGCTTCTCGATGCCCTGCGCGGCGAGCGGCATACGGGTCACGGTGTTGCCGCCGTGGCCCATGACGAACATCGCCTTGACGCTATCCTTCTGCGACACCTGATCCTTCGGATAAGAAGTCGCATCGAACCAGCGCGTGGACGGAATCCCCGGCGTTTCCATCATTTTGACCGGCTTGCCATCCGGCCCGTTGACGGTGTCGAAACGGGACGCCAGCCAGTCGTAGTCGGTTTCCCATACGCGCGACCAATGCCGCCAGGCGCCCTCGACCAGGCCGTAGTAGAGCGGCAGCGTCACGATATCGAGACCGAGGTCGGTCGCGCCCTGCACGTTGGTGTGGCCGCGGAAGATGTTGGCGCCGGTGCCGAACTTTCCGACGTTCCCGGTCGTCAGCAACGCGATGCAGAACGCGCGCACGTTCGCGGTGCCCACTGTGTGCTGGGTTGCGCCCATGCACCAAATCAATGTCGCGGGTTTCTCGGTCGCGAACATCTTGGCGACGCGCTCGAGTTGCGCGCCCGGCACGCCGGACACGCGCTCCACTTCCTCGGGCGTCCACTTCGCGACTTCCTTGCGGATGTCGTCCATGCCGTAGACGCGCTGCTTGATGAATTCCTTGTCTTCCCAGCCATTCTTGAAGATGTGCCAGATCATCCCATAGATCACCGGGATATCGGTGCCGGAGCGCAGCCGCACATATTCGGTCGCGTGAGCGGCAGTGCGCGTCATGCGCGGATCGATCACGATCATGTTGGCGCGGTTCAGCTCCTTGCCGGCCAGTACGTGTTGCAGCGACACCGGATGCGCCTCGGCCGGATTGCCGCCCATGATGACCATGGTCTTGGCGTTGCGGATATCGTTGTAGCTGTTGGTCATCGCGCCGTAGCCCCAGGTATTGGCTACGCCCGCGACAGTCGTCGAGTGGCAGATCCGCGCCTGGTGATCCGAATTGTTCGTGCCCCAATAGGCGGCGAGCTTGCGGTTGATATAGGCGCCCTCGTTGGTGAACTTGGCGGAGCCGAGCCAGTAGACCGAATCCGGTCCGGACTTTTCCCGGATCGCCATCAGCTTGTCGCCGATCTCACCGATCGCCTGATCCCACGACACGCGCGTCCATTGCCCGTTGACCATTTTCATCGGGTAGCGAAGCCGCCGGTCGCTGTGCACCAGTTCGCGCGTCGCCGCGCCCTTGGCGCAGTGCGATCCGCGGTTGATCGGCGAGTCCCATCCGGGTTCCTGGCCGATCCACACGCCGTTCGACACTTCGGCCATCACGGTGCAGCCGACCGAGCAATGCGTGCAGATGTTTTTGCGCAACGTCACGGCTGCGCCCTGCGCCGGCGGTGGACCGGCCTCGGCCCTGCGCACGCCACCGAGCTGCAACGTGCCAAGCGCTGCGAGCGAACCAACCGCAACGCCGGAGCGGCGCAGAAACGCGCGGCGGTCCAGTCCGCCGCCATTGTGATCGGCCAGCGCGCCGCTGAGCGAGCCGCGGCGTGCCTGACGTTCTGTTCGCTTGATCAGCACGGAGACCTCCCTCAGCTCGGATAGCGGTTGACGCGGTAGTAGGTCTTCACGTGGTCGGTTTCCTTGTAGCGCGCCTTGCGCTTCTCATCGTTCGTCTCGGTGTCGGCTTTCGCCGCGGTCGCGAGTGGAGCTGCGGCGGCAGCCGTCGCGCCAACGCCCAACACGCGAAGGAATTCGCGACGTCCGACCGTCGTCTTGCGTTTGGATTGCATCGCGTTTCCTCCTCGATTTCGCAGCCGTTATCCCGGCAACGCGAAGGCTTCCGTTTCGATCTCGACGAACACCCGCCCGACCGTTCCCACCTGACGATAGAAGTCGGCCGCGTCGGCGCGTTCGAGATCGGCGAAGAAGCGCCCGATCCACGGCGCCATGTGTTTCTCAAACAGCCTACGTTCAGAGCCGTCCGACGCCGGGAAAAGGCCGCCCGAAAGTCCAGCCATGATCTCGCACAGCGTCGCGGCGTGATCTTCCGGCTCGTAATTTCCCTCGACGCGTTCAACACCGAACGCCGCCAGATCATCCCGCAGGCGCGCGAGCGGCCGCTCGTTGAGAAATCCGGTCAGGTAGTACGAGGCATAGGGCAGAAGTTCGCCGCGCCCCAGCCCGATGAAGAGATTGAAGTATTCGCGTTCGATTGCTCTTTGCTCGATGCGCGACGCAGCTTCGGCGAGGCCGACATGCGCAAGGCCCAGCGGGCTCGCGTCGCCTCCGAGCCGCGACAGCCGCGACAGCAGACCCGCATCGGGAGCACGTGCGAGTAACGCGGAGAGCAGCGCGTACTGCTGCGATCGGGCGAGGTCGATTTCGTCCACGTCGTTCTGCGCTGGAGGGCGATAAAGATCGGGCCTGAGCCGAACACGCGCCACGCCTGTGGCTGCCTCGACGGCGAGCACACGCTCTGCCGGAATCTTGTCCCAATTTGAAACGGAGGGCTGCGAAATTCCAATCCGCCGCGCGAGTTCCGAAACTCCGCCAACCGCCTGAACTGCTTCGCTTAGCCCTGGATCGCGCATGTCGAAGGAAACTCGCGTCAGGGTGCCCCACCCCTTCTTGAGAAGTATTCAAAAGGCTAGGACCCGCGAACCCGAATGGTCAATAGCTGGGCAATAGTTTCAGGCTATATCTTTAGTTATCGCGGCAGCGCTCCGCCGTGAGATCGACGCGTTAGTTGCAGCGATTCTGGCGCTCCTTCCGTAACGTCGTGCTGCGATGCAGTATTTGACGTGTCACTCTGCAGCAATACTGCATCCGGCGAGCAATCGTCTTTCGCCTCGGTGAATACGTGGCCCGCTTCGGTGGCTTCGAAGGACGATGAGGCCGATTCTATCCCACTGGTATCACTTGCATTCTCAGCAGGGTCCGCCGTCTCCAAGGGATCTGGTCGTGCAACTTTTCCGATTTGGTCGACCAGGTCCGCGATCATCCGGCGTATTTCGTCGCTGGACTCCAGCGGACCAAAGCCGGGCATTGCATCAGGATCGGTGAAATCCCAAGCATTCTCGGCGAGCCCGACAAAATCGCGGATCGACGGATCCGCCGTCCAGACGCGGCGTAGCGCCGCACGAGTCAAATCCACGGGCACGCCCGCTCGCAGGAAGGCCGTGACATCGGTCAGGGCATTGATTGATTCGAGCGGGGGAAGACTCGCGACGTCGAATTCCGGTTCATCCGTTCCAGATACAGCCGCGACTTGATCGGCGGGCGGAGTCTCGAACTTCGGAGGCGGCGCCGTTTGGGGCTTGGCGACCTCGCGCTTGCGGCGCGACCAGCGCTGGAGGAAATCCTCCTCAGTCATCGTGGTCTCCGTAACCGCGCCGCGCCAGCGACTCGGTATCCTGACGGTCGCGCTTGCGCTTGAAGAACGGCCGCTCGACATGATGCTCGGCAACGAACGCTGCAACGATGGCCTGGATCGACTCGGGCATCGGCACCTGCTCCACCAGATTGGCCGCGCTTTCCGAGAAGCCTTCGCCTTCGGAGGGATCGGCCGTGACAGTCACGAGACGATAAGGCGGATCGCCCTCGGCTGCGCTCATCACAACCCATAGGCCAGGCGAACCGCTCGCCAGATTGTCGCGATAGTAGGTCGTCTCCGAGCGGTAAAGTTCGATCTCGGCACTGCCCGCGTAAAACATCGTGGCACTGCCCTCGTGGCGCAGTTCAGTCCACGGTGCTGCTTCTGGCGCACCGTGCAGCACCGCGACCGGAGCCCACGTGTAATCGATCCAATGCGACTCCGCCTCGTATCGCGCAACCACGACCCCCGCCGGAATGCGCGTCAGCGGCGTTGCGGCCGGGCTCATGTGATGGCCTCCAGGTGGCGGATCGGCAGGCCGGTAACGAGATTCTGCGGCTTGAAGCGCAGCAACTTGTCTGCCGTCATCGCGAGGATGAGGTAGACGGGATCGCCGCGCACCTTCTCCGTCGCGACGTCGGGATCGCGGAACGTCAGGCTAAACAACCCGACAACACGCCCGGCACTTGCATCGTCGAGTTCTTCGCCGTTCCAAAGCCGGTCGCCGAGGCTGCTGCCGTCCTGGTCGAGCCCGACATACCAGGTGAACTTCGCGTCGCGCAGTTCGGTCAGCGGTTCGATGGCCACCTCGATGTTGAGGACATGCGCGACCCAGCGCCGCATCGCGTCGGCGAGCGCCGCAAGTCCGCGACGGCCGCCGGTCAGATCGAGCGCAACGTGAAAACGATCGCTGTGCTCGAAATAATGTTCCGCATTTTGTTCCGACATGATGTCGATCTCGGCCTCGGCTGGAATTCCGAGCATGGAGACGAGCGGCGAGGCCGGTGTGTTCGACGTGCCGGCAACCGTCTCCTCATCTGCCGCGATCAGTGCACCGTCATGCACGGTCATGCGCTGGGTGCGGAAGAACAGTTCGGCGGCGCGCAACACGAATGGGTCGTCGCAGCCATCGAGCGCATTGCGCAAGATAACGTGGACGAGTTGGTTGAGAAAGATGTGCGGCACCTTCGCGCCGCTGCGCACGATGTCGAGGTACGCGGCCTCCAGCGTGCGATGGCGCATGAGCCGGTCGCGGAACGCGACCATCACCTGCCAGTTCTCGCGCGCGTCGGCATCCGCGATCGCCCCAATCTCGTCTGCAGCAACGTGGCGACGCGGGTCGGCCATCAGCGCGGAATGCAGGGTCTTCTCGACCACGCAGGCGTCGGGCGGCGGTGTCAGCTCGGGCCGCGCGAGATAGACCTTCAGGAATTCGTCGGTCACGATGAGGCCGCCGCCTTCGTCGCGGTCGAGCAGATGATGACCGCAGGATAGCCAGAAATCCCTCATGGCCGTTCCGTTCTGGCCGCCGCCATCGCGACCAGATCGACCTCGTCCACGAGGGGCTCGTCCTCGCCCTCAACGTCCACGAACGAGAACGCCCGCATCGGCTTCTTGTCACCGCGCGGGTGCAGCGTGCGAAACGCTTCGCGCACCTCTCCGTTCTCGAAAGAACGATGCACCGCGACCAGTGTGTCGGCCGGATGATGGCAGAGCGATGCCACGAAATTTACTTCCTCATCTGCCGCAGCGCGTGCCGTCACGATGTCCGGCGCGCCGAACTCCGCGACCAGTTGCTGCGCCAATCCCTCCACGATGTTCGCACGATCCGCCTCGCGCGCCTCCACGATCTGCACCAGCGTGGACCAGCCAAGCGACTCTATTCCGAGAAATGCCCCGCGAAACGCCGAGCGCGCCTTGCCTTCGAGCGCCTCCACATCGGCATGCCAGAACGCGAAGGCACCCGACACCGCCCATTCGCCCGGCTCCGCCGCACGCTCGAATACAAAGGTGTCGGACGGATCGAGCCTGATGGTGCGCAACAGCTTCATTTCGGACCGCGCGTCCTCGGATCAATCCACGACGGCATACTGAGCAGCGGCAGCAGAGCTTTGCGCTCAGGCTCCTCGTTGCCGGTGCGCCGCACCAGCAGATCGCCATTCTCGTCGATGTCATGGCGAATTCCTGTCACGCGCGGGAGCCCTTTCAGGAACTCCTTCGCCACCGCGTCGAAGCCGTATTCCTGCCAGGCGTCGTTGTGCACCATCAGGTGCCGCGCGAAGCTTTCCACCAACGCGCCAGCGGTAAAATCGGTGAAGCCCTCCTCGTCCAGCGCTGCCGCCAGGGGATTGAGCCCGGGCTCTTCGCCCATCGACACTGTCCGGATCATCGCGCCGAATACCATCCAGTCCGGGGGCGCGTCCTCGTCTGCATCCTGCGGCCACGCGATGCGCCCGCCGCCCACCAGCCCACCATCGACGTGGATCGCATCCGGCCAGTCGAATGCGATCGGTTTTTCGGGCGGCGCGTGAGTAAGAAGCGCGTCCATGAGTGCCACCATGCCGAGATAAAGTGTTCGGCGGGCACGATGAAGTGGCTCGTCCGGCTCGAGCACAACGGCGAACTCGGCGAGATCAAAGCGTCCGACATAGACCAGAGTTCCGGCGCCTTGCTTGGGCGCGATCTCTGCTGCATGGGCAAACGCATCGCCGACCTCGCGCAGCGTCACTAACGTGAACGGCGGGGGCAAATCGAGCGTCGCGGCAAACGGCGTGCGGCTTCGTGCTTTGAGGTGCAAATCCGCTCCGCTTACTTTTTCTCTGGTTTAATTATAAGTACGGACCGACAAGGTGCCAAACCGATGGCGGAACGCCCGCAAATCCTGATCTGCTCCTGCGAAGACACGATGCCGCTCGATATCGACGCGGTGTCGCGCGGCTGCGGCGTGAAGGTCACCACTGCTGACCACCTTTGCCGTGCCGAGATCGACCGGTTTCGCGCCGCCGCGGCGCCCGGCGAGCGCCTGATCGTCGGCTGTACGCAGGAAGCGCCGCTGTTTACCGAGGTCGCAGCCGAGCAGGGAAAGCCGGCGCCGCTCACTTTCGTGAACCTGCGCGAAACCGCCGGCTGGTCGTCGGATGGCGCGAAGGCCGGACCGAAGATGGCCGCACTGATCGCGGCCGCAGCCGCGCCAGTGCCGGATTTTCCGCTGCTCAGCCTGTCGAGCGAAGGTGTCACGCTGGTCTACGGGCGCGACGAGCGCGCGATCGAAGCCGCCAAGCTGCTTGCGGACCATCTCGACGTCACGGTTCTCCTCTCCAGGCCGAACGAACTTGAGCCCCCGCGCGTTACCGAATTTCCTGTCGTCAAAGGCACAATCCGCTCAGCCAACGGGCACCTCGGTGCGTTCGAGCTGACCGTCGACGATTTTGCTGCACCCGCGCCCTCCTCCCGCGACACGCTGAATTTTGGCCCGCCGCGCAATGGCGCGGTGTCGCACTGCGATCTCGTAATCGATCTTTCGGGCGGCGCGCCGCTGTTTCCCGCGCACGATCTGCGCGACGGCTATCTGCGCGCCGATCCCGAGGACGCCACGGCGGTGCTGCGCGCGGTGCTCAAGGCACGGGATCTGGTCGGGCGCTTCGATAAGCCGCGCTACATCGATTTCACTGCCGAGCTTTGCGCGCATTCACGCTCGAAGATCGTCGGCTGCCGCCGCTGCCTCGATCTCTGTCCGACGGGTGCCATCGCGCCTGCGGGCAATCATGTGGCAATCGACCCAAATGTGTGCGCGGGCTGCGGCCAATGCGCGGCCGTGTGCCCGACCGGCGCTGCGGCCTATGTGCTGCCGCCGGCCGATGCGCTGCTGCGCAAGCTGCGTACGCTGCTCACGACTTATCGCGAAGCGGGCGGCACGCGCGCGGTCGTGCTGCTGCATGACCAGCCGCACGGATTTCCCCTGATCGAAGCTTTGGCGCGTCACGGTGATGGTTTGCCGGCGAACGTGCTGCCGCTCTCCGTTAATGAGGTGACGCAGGTTGGACTCGAGGCAGTCGCGGCCACGTTTGCCTACGGGGCATCGGCATTGCGCTTCCTCATCCGTGCAAAAGCCCGGCATGATGTGGCCGGATTGTACAAGACCGTTGCACTCGCCGACCCGATCCTCGCGGGCCTCGGGTTCGGTGCGGGCCGCGTCTCGACCATCGAGACCGACGACCCGTTCGCGCTTGGTGAAACATTGCGCGCGATCGAGGCGTTCGATGGCGCGCTGCGTCCCGCGACATTCCAGCCGATCGGGGCAAAACGCGACGTGCTGCGGCTGGCGCTGCGTGAACTGCATCATGCGGCGCCGGCGCCGGTTGACATCGTGCCGCTGCCCGACGGCGCGCCGTTCGGCACGGTCGTGCTCAACGTCGAGGGCTGCACGCTCTGCCTCTCGTGCGTCTCCGCGTGCCCGACCGGTGCGCTATCAGACGATCAGGAGCGTCCGCTGCTGCGTTTTGCCGAGGATGCCTGCGTGCAATGCGGGCTGTGCAAGGCGACCTGCCCCGAGAAGGTCATCACGCTGCGGCCGCAACTCGACTTCCGCGCCGCGACCGCGCCAGCGCGCGTATTGAAGCAAGAAGAGCCGTTCTGCTGCATCCGCTGCGCCAAGCCGTTCGGCGTGAAGTCAAGCGTCGAGCGAGTTGCCGCCAAGCTCGAAGGCAAGCACTGGATGTTTCAGAACTCCGCAAAGCGCCTGGACGTCATCAAGATGTGTGCCGACTGCCGCGTGATCGCGATGTCGGAAGAAAAATTCGATCCATTCGGCGCGCCGGCCCGCCCGGCCCCGCGCACCACGGACGATTATCTGCGCGAGCGGGAGGCGAAGGGCGAGGGCTGATTACCTCGTCGCCCTGGCGAGAAAATCCGTCAGCGCCTTGCGGTCCGCTTCCGAACCGATGATCTGCTGCGGCATCTTGGTGCCCGGCGTGTAGGTGGCGGGCCCGATCTCGAACAGCTTCGCGACCGTCTCCGGCGTCCACACGATTTCGAGTTGCTTCAGCGCGTCGGAGAAATCGTAGCCCGGCAATGTCGCGATCCTGCGTCCGAACAGGCCCGCGAGTGTCGGGCCGGCCCGGTTGCCCTGGTCGGGCGAGAGCGTGTGGCAGGCGACGCAGGCGCGGAACACCTCCGCGCCGTGATCGCCCGCATAAGCCGCGAGCGGGTCCTCCGGGGTCCCCATCGTGACCGCCCCGATAGGATCGCCGGTCGTCGCGTCCCAGCGGCGCACCATGCGGTCCGCCCCGCCGGTCAGTATCGTTCGACTGTCGGGGAGAAACGCGACCGACCACACCGGCAGGCCGGGCCCAACGAGCGTGCGTTCCAGCTTGCGCGCCGCGCGGCCGATGATCGTCACCGAACCGCGGATGCCGGCCGCTGCAACCAGCTTGCCATCGCCCGACACGGCGAGCGAAATGACCGGAGTCGGCGCGGCCTGAACTTCGCCGGTCTGCTTTCCGTCGCGATCGAGGAAGTAAACAACGCCGTTCGCACCTGCTGCGATGATCTCGCCGTCGTGCACGACCACGACCGCACTTAAGGGCGCCGGCAGCGTCACGATGGTCGGCGCACCGCCGTCGAGCGGCCAGATTCGCAACGTCAGGTCATAGGCGGCGCTGACCACCGCCTTGCCGTCCGGCGGGAACGCCACGCCATTGACGTTCTGTGTGTGGCCTTCGAGCACACGCGGGCTCCCGCCGGCGAGCGGCCAGAGCCGCACCGTGTTGTCCCAGGCGGCAGACGCCAGCCACGCGCCGTCCGGCGAGACGGCAAGCGCGGCGATCGGCGCGGTGTGCCCCTCCAGCACCGTCTCGGGCACCTGCGCGCCGGCGCGCCAGATCGCGATGCGCCCGTCCGCGCCCGCCGTCACGGCGCGCCCGTCCGGCAGCAGCGCGACCGCATTCACCGCGTCGGCGTGAAAGCGCAGCACCTGCTCGGCCGAATTGCTCTTCAGCGACCAGCGGATCGCGGATGAATCGAAGCTGCCGGAGAGCGCCTCGGTGCCATCGGCCGACACCGCGACCGCGCGCACCGGCCCGCCGTGTCCGCGCAACTGCGCCTGCGCGTCGCCGCCCGCGATCACCAGCAGCAGCGCCAGCGAGAGACGCCGCATCACTCCGCCGCGGCCACGCTGCGCCGCGGAGTCAGCGCGAAGCCCTCGTATCCTTTCGCGACGACATCGTTGCAGATCGCGCGATACGCCGGAACGCCCCCGATATAGGGCAGGAACACGCGCGGCTTGCCGGGGATGTTCGCGCCCATGTACCAGGAGTTGCGCCTGCGGATAGAGCGTGGTCTGCGCCACCTCGTTCACATGCGCGACCCATTTGTCCTCCGCGTCCCGCGTCGCCTCGATGCTGGCGGCGCCGCGCGCCCGCAGCGCCGCGAGACAATCCGCCACCCAGTCGACGTGCTGCTCGATCGACACGATCATGTTCGAGAGCACCGACGGGCTGCCCGGCCCGGTGATCAGAAACATGTTCGGGAAATCCGCGACCATCAGGCCCAAATAGGTCTTCGGCCCCTCCGCCCATTTGTCCTTCAGCGTGCCGGCGCGCCCGCGAATGTCGATGGCCTCAAACGAGCCCGTCATCGCGTCGAAGCCGGTCGCGAACACGATGGCGTCGAGTTCGTATTCGCGACCGCCGGTCACGCATGCCGTCCGGCGTGATGCGCTCGATCGGCGCGTCGCGGATATCCACCAGCGTGACGTTGTCGCGGTTGAACGTCTCGAAATAATCCGTGTCGAGGCAGATGCGCTTGGTGCCGATCGGATACGTGGTCGGCTGCAACAACTTCGCGACCGCAGGATCGCGCACGGTCTCGCCGATCTTGCGCCGCACGAAATCGGCCGCGGTGTCGTTCGCCGCCTTGTCGAGCGCCAGATTGTTGTAGGTGCTCATGAACGGAATGCCGCCACGCTTCCAGCGAAACGCGTAGGCGGCCTCGCGCTCGGCGTCGCTTGCTTCCAGCGCGCCTTTTAGCGGAATTTCGCTCACGATGCCGTTGCGCATCTCCTCGCGCGCGCGCCGCCGTAGTTCCTTGTGGTCCTCCGCCCACAGCCGCTTCTCGTCGTCGCTGAGCGGATGGTTGCGCGCCGGAATGCTGTAGTTCGGCGTGCGCTGGAACACCGTGACGTGCTGCGCCTGCCCGGCGATCACCGGGATCGACTGGATCGCGGAGGAGCCGGTGCCGACCACGCCGACTCGCAAGCCTGAAAAGTCCACGCGCTCGTGCGGCCATGCGCCGGTGTGAAACACCTGGCCCTTGAACGACGCGAGCCCGGGGAAATCCGGCGTGCGCGCATTCGACAAACACCCGACCGCCATCACGATGTGCTGCGCGGTGACGCGCCGCCCGTCGCCGAGCGTCACGCGCCAGATATTCTCCGCCTCGTCGAATTCCGCCGCCGCCACGGCGGTGTCGAATTCGATGTCGCGCCGCAGATCGAAGCGGTCCGCCACATGATTGGCGTAGCGCAAAATCTCCGCCTGGCCCGCGTAGCGCTCGCTCCATTGCCATTCGCGCTGCAGGTCGTCAGAGAACGAATAGGAATACTGCACGCTTTCGACATCGCAGCGCGCGCCCGGATAGCGGTTCCAGTACCAGGTACCGCCGACGCCCGCGCCGCGCTCGTAGACCCGCGCCGTCATGCCGAGGCCGCGCAGCCGGTGCAGCATGTAGAGGCCGGAGAAACCGGCGCCGACGATGATCGCGTCGTAGGACGATCGGCGCTGCGTGCCCGCGCTCATGCGTTCTGCTCTCTCACCGGACAATTGCGACGGCCCATCCTACCCGCAGCCGCGCAGCCATCAAAATCCGATGCCCGGTTTGGTTCATCTGCTTTGTTCACAAAACGACTCCGAGTGACCCGCATCACACCTGCCGCCCCACCGCAACGCTACATCACGGCAGGGTCAGCGAATAAGGGAGTGGGGACAATGTCGGTCGATGCCGCTGGGTACATCGCGTCGAGCCTTGTGCTGCTCACGTTCTGCATGAGCGAGATGGTGCCGCTGCGCCTCGCCGCGCTGTGCAGCAATGTGGCGTTCATCGTTTACGGGTTCGAGCTTCACCTCGGGCCGGTGCTTGCGCTGCACTGCATCCTCATTCCGGTCAACACGTGGCGCCTCTGGCAGACCGTCGAGCCGCGCTCGGTTCCATGGTGGCCACTTCTGCAGGATTGGCGGTCCCGGAGGGAGTCGAACCCCCGACCTTCGGTTTAGGAAACCGCTGCTCTATCCGGCTGAGCTACGGGACCGTGGGGCCTCGTATATCGCGTCCGCTCGTTCCCGCGAAAGCGGGAATCCATGCGCGGCGAACTCCTTTGTCCCCTCTCCTGCCCTCTTTCTTTCCCCTCTCCCGCTTTGCGGGAGAGGGTCGCCGCGCAGCGGCGGGGAGAGGGCCTGAGCTTGTGGCCCCACCCCTCTCCCGCCTCGCTTCGCTCGGCACCCTCTCCCCGCTGCGCGGGGCGAGGGGAAAGTGGGGTGTGTCGCATCCGCCGCGCATCTCGCATCGTCCTTTCATCATCCACCCGTGCGTCATCGCCCGCTTGTGATGGCGCGCGGGCTGCGCCTTGTCTCGGTCGCCCTCACCGAAATGAGGGGAGCGGAGCGCCGCGAGGCGCACCTTGATCCACGCGTGCGAAGCGTGGGCGCGTTTTGCGAAACGCGCTCGCCTCGCGGCGCTCCACGTGCGGCTCTCAGCGAATGCTTTCGCATTCGCCTCAGCCTCGGGCCGCGCTTGCGTGTCCCGGTGTCACCCGGGCCGTCAGCGAGCTCCTCGCACAGGGGCCGTAGTACCCCCAGGGCGGAGTCCCGAAGCCGCCCGGGTGCCGGGGTGACGAACCCCGACGCGCAGGCGCCGCGCAACACGGGGATCGCTTGCGCGACCCCTATGCCCGGAAGCCGCGACCTGATCTCCGGCCGCACCTCCGGCCCGCTCCGTCAAACAGCGTCACCGGTTGACGCCCCTCGGAGAGCGAGGCCACCTGAATAAATACCTAGATTGCGACCAAAGTATGATGATTTTATTATTGCCGCCTCGACATTATGAGCCTGCCGCTGCTATGTATGCCATTGTCATACAGGAGCTTCTTCGATGGCCTCATCCGTGCTGAGCGTTCGCCTGAGCGGCAAGGAACGCGACCTGCTCGAAGCAGCGTCCGCGCAAACCAACACGAACGTCAGCGACTTCGTGCGGCGCAAGGCGCTGGAAGCGGCCGAAATCAACCTCACCGAGCGCCGGATCGTAACGATTCCGACCAAGGACTGGGAACGCTTCGAAGCCTGGGCGCGAAAGCCGGCGCGGGACATCTCCGGACTGAAGAAACTCGCGAAGCGGCCGCCGACGTGGCGGACGTAACGCCACCGCGGCCGCTCACCGAGGAAGACGACCGCGGCCGGTTCGATTGCGGGCGGGAGTCACTGAACGCTTGGTTTCTGCGTCACGCCTGGCACAATCATGCGGCCGGCATCTCGCGCACCAACGTCATTTGCGATCGCGGCTCGAGACAGATCGTCGGCTACGTGACGCTCAGCGCCGCGCAGATCGAGCGTGCGTTGCTTGCCAAGGCGCATCGGCGCAACACGCCGGACCCGATCCCGGTCACGTTGCTCGGCCAGCTTGCGGTGGACCGCAGCCACCAGGGGCGCGGCCATGCGCGCTCGCTCTTGTTCTTTGCGCTGGCTACCGCCCTGCGCGCATCGCGCGACGTTGGCAGCTTCGGCGTCATCACGCATCCCCTCGATGAACAGGTGCGCGAATTCTACGCGCGCTGGGGTTTCGAGAGCCTGCCGTTCGATCCGCAGCGGGCAATGATCGTACGGATGGTCGATTTGGACGGAAACGGTTTTGGGTAGCGCGCTGAGTCCGGTCGCACGCTGCGCCTTGGAGTTCAGGCAGTGCCTTGGGAGCTATTCGGTATGTCATGAACCGGCGACGGCGACCGAGGTCGAAAGGAAACAAACTCTTTCTTTGCAACCTTCGTTTCCCCTTCGTTCTCAAACGCTTGACCCCGCCTTAACCCGCCTCCCGCACAATGAGCGTTTGCTTGACTCTCCCCCTGCCCGGTCCAGAGTCAGGCTCATCGCTCGTTTTCGTTTGTTGCGTAGGAGTGTCCCGTGGCGCCGCGTCCTTACTGGAAGGGCTATCTCAAGCTCTCACTCGTCTCCTGCCCGATCGCCCTGCACACCGCGGTGTCCGGCGGCGAGCGCATCGCCTTCCGCCAGATCAACAAGCAGACGGGAAACCGGCTGCGCCAGCAGCTCGTCGACGAGGTGACGCGCGAGCCGGTGGAGAGCGCCGACAAGGGCCGCGGCTACGAATACGCCAAGGGCGCCTACATCCCGGTCGAGGACGAGGAGCTCGACGCGGTCGCGATCGAGAGCAATCACACGATCGAGATCGACACGTTCGTGCCGCATGCGCAGATCGACGAGCGCTATTTCGACTCGACCTATTATGTCACGCCGAACGACCAGGTGGGCCAGGAGGCCTTTGCGGTGATCCGCGAGGCGATGCGCGGCAAGCAGATGGTGGCGCTCGGGCGCGTCGTGCTGGCCAAGCGCGAGCGCGTCATCATGCTGCAGCCCTGGGAGAAGGGGCTGATGGGCACCTCGCTGCGCTACGCCTACGAGGTGCGGCCGGCGGCAGAATATTTCGACGAGATCCCGGATGTGAAGGTGGGCGGCGAGATGCTCAAGCTCGCCGAGCACATTCTGGATACGAAGAAGGACGACTTCGATCCCGCGACCTTCGTGGACCACTACGAGGACGCCGTGGTGAAGATGCTGCAGCAAAAGCAGGCCGGCATCGCGGTGCCGACCGAGAAGGTGGCCGACGCGCCGCGCAACGTCATCAACCTGATGGATGCGCTGCGCCGTTCGGTCGACAGCGGCAAGCGCACCAAGGCGGAGAAGCCTGCCCCGAAGGCGGCCGAGAAGGCCGCGCCGAAGAAGGGCAAGAAGCGCGTCGAGGGCCAGCGCGAAATGCTGCTCCCGATCGCCGGCAAGGGACAAGGCAAGGCCGCGAAGGCCGCGAAGGAGAACGGGCGCGAGACCAGGCCGGCGGGGCGAAGGAAGGCGGGGTAACGCTGTCCTTCACCTCTCCCATCGGGAGAGGTCGGATCGCGCAGCGATCCGGGTGAGGGATTAAGGTCTATCGATAGAGCGCACCCCCTCACCCCACCCCTCTCCCCACAGGGGAGAGGGAGCGGACCGAGCGTGGGGCTCGAGACTACGCCGCCCGCTCGAAATTTCCGCCGATCGGCGTTCCGCGCGCCGCCTGTTGCGGCATCTCTCCGCGCCATTCGCGCAGCTTGCCGCTCGCGAGCCGCACGAAGAAGCGCGCCCAGCGCTGCGCCATCCACTTCACCCCCGGCTCGACCGTCATCGAGCGCAGGTGAAACGCCTTGTGGCGCGAGTGCGCGTGATAGGCCTGCCGCGCCTCATCATTATAGAACGCGGTAATTTTCTCCGCGCCCATGCCGGGCGTCTCGAACCAGCGCGGAATGTAAACGTTGCACAGCCGCTCGACGTCGGTGAACACCTTGCCGGTGCCGGTGCCGGCTGCCGGGCATGAGGTCGAGAACGCATCGCCGATCAGCACCACGCCCGCCTGCCGGTGGCCGCGCGTCACGTAGAGATCGGCCGGGCGCACCTGCACCAGCCCGGGCACGTCGTAAGCGCCGGTGATTTTTTCCAGGCCCGGCATCAGTCGCATCAGCGTCGCGCGCGGGCTTTTGCGGAATTCGCGCAGCCACAGATCGTCCATGTCGCGATAGACCGCGAGGTTCGCGCGCATCGCGTTGCCGACCGGGAACAGCGTGATGTAGGCGGCGCGATCGGCGACGCGCTCGCCGTAATAGGTGAGCGCCGGAAACGCGAACGTCGTGCCGTCCGCCGGCACGAGATCGAAGCCAAGCATGACCGAATGCGTCTTGGAGATCATCTCGCGCGTCATGCCGAGCTTGTCGCGCAGGCCGACATTGAGCCCGTTCGCCACGATCAGAAGCCGCGCCGTGATCTCCTCGCCGGTCGAGAGCGTGACCAGTTGCTGCATCTTGCTGGTCGCGATGTCGGTGACCTTGGCGCAGACGAATTCCACCGCGGGCCGGAATCTCGCCGCGCATCGTGTTGACCATCGTGTCGTAGAGGATGCCGTGCTGGTCGCCCGGCCGCTTCTCGACCAAGTGGCCGAAGCGCGCGACCCAGCTTTCGCCGTCCAAGCGTCGCTGCGCGCAGCATCGACGTCGGCAAGGCCGGTGCGGCGCAGGATCGCGGCCTGCGTGCCGTCGATCTTCTCGGCGCGGAAATCCGGCGGATAGACCGTATGCGGATCGACCAGCACGACCTTGTGGCCGGCGCGGCCGAGCATGGCGGCCGCCGTCGAGCCGGCGAGGCCGCCACCCGCGATCACGATGTCAGTTTGACGCATGGCGCTGTCCTGTCCGCGTCGATTTGTCCGCGGCTGCACGGTGTTTGCACGATCCATGCCGCCAAAAGGCTGAATGGAGCTTTAAGGATTTTTGGCAAACGCGGTGGATCGGCGATGCCGGATCATTGATCATGCTGGCGAATTTGGCGCGCCGGTACGACTCCCTTAACCGAACCGCAAGGCCGCGCGGAGGAGATTGCGCGCTGGGCGCGGCGTTTGCGTGGGACTGGTGATGATCGTCGAAATTCGCGCGCCCGACCTTGCGCTTGTCCCGCATTGGAACACCCTGGTGTCCCGTACCGACGCCAACGTGTTCATGCATCCGGCAGCGCTCGTCGCCGCCGCGGCGGACGGCTTCACCAAGATCGAGATGCTGCTCGCCTGGGATGGCGACAGGCTGGTCGGGCTGTGGGCGCTGCGCAGCGCGGCCGCGTCGGATTGTTGCCGGCTTTTCTCGCGGCGCCGCCCTACGAATATTCGTTCGTCGGGACGCCGGTGGTCGATCCCGATGAACCGGACGTATTGCCGGCGTTCTTCGACGCGATCGCGCGCGACCGCCGACTGCCGAACGTGATCCAGCTGAAGTTGCTCGACGGCGACTCGGAAACCTATCGCGCGATGATGAGCGCGCTCGGCACGCGCCCCGTGCTCACGCTTGCGGAACGCGCGCGGCCGTTTCTGGCGACGCATCCGAGCGCAAGCGCTCCGGCTCGACGGGCAAGAAGCTGCGGCAGGACTGGAATCGTCTCTCAGCACTCGGCGCAGTCGATGTCGTCAACGATCGCGAGCTCGAGCAGGTGCGCGCGGCATTCGAGACGTTCCTCACGCTGGAATCGAAGGGCTGGAAGGGCACGTCACGGCACCGCGCTGTTGTCGGACGCGAAGGATGCGGCGTTCGCGCGGCGCTGGATCGCTGCGTCTCGCCGCGCAAGAGGCCGCATCGGTCGCGCTGCTGCGCGTCGATGGCCGCGCCGTCGCAACGCAGGTGCTGCTCTATTCGGGCGCGACCGCCTACACCTGGAAGACCGCGTTCGATCCGGAATTCGCACGCTTCTCGCCGGGCGCGCTGCTCATCGACAAGATGACCGATACGCTGTTCGCCTCCGGCATCGAGAAGGTCGAGTCCTGTTCGCCCGCGGGCGGCTTCATGGCGCAACTCTGGTCCGGCCGCCGCATGACGGTGGATCTCCTGGTCGATGTCGGCGCGCGCAGGTCGGCCGGGTTCCTCGCCGCCGCCTTGCACGAGCGCGGCTATGCGTTCGCGCGCGCGCAGCGTGACCGGCTGCGCGGCCTGTCATGGCCGCTGCCGAAACGGAAAAATCTCGCCGCCACGCGGGGTTGAGCGGTCACACCCACACCGCAGGCTGCCCGCGCCGTAGTGCTGCCGCATTGGGGCGCTTCGATTCGTCCGGGGTCACTCTTGAGGGGCGGACGTGTCCGCTTTCCGGCAATTGCGTGGTGTCGCGCGAACGGTTGGGTTCGCCACGCCTTTGGCTTGTCCCCGCGATGGCCGTCGCTCAGCCCTGCTCTCTCGTCGCGATCGGTACCGCCACGGTGCGCGGCACGACAGACGACGGCGTCGTGCTCGAGGATGGACGCACGGTTCGCCTCGCCGGGATTGAAGTCACCGGGCCGTTGACCGACCTGCCGTCCGGAACGGCGATCACGCTCAAGCGCCTCGCTGCCCCGGGCCCGGACCGCTATGGCCGCGTGGTCGCGCATGTGTTCATCGACGACAATGGAACCGAGCGTTGGCTGCAGGCCGACCTGGTCGGCGCGCGGCCTG
Source organism: uncultured Alphaproteobacteria bacterium (assembly GCA_963757565.1). GTDB lineage: Bacteria > Pseudomonadota > Alphaproteobacteria > Rhizobiales > Xanthobacteraceae > PALSA-894. The sequence continues at coordinate 281,090 of CAVWSB010000011.1, read as the reverse complement.
GCGCGCGTTTCCTCCCGGGTGGGCGATGCTGGCTGCGCCAAGATGCTGCTCGCAAAAGAGGATTCCGCGCGCGCCGCGAAGCTTGGCCTGTGGACAGATCCGGTTTATGTCATCGGCAAGGCAGAGAACCCGGCCGAGATCCAGAACAGCCGCGGCCGGTTCGCTCTGGTCGAGGGCAAGGTCGTCTCGGTGCGCGAAAGCGGCGGAACGATCTATGTGAATTTCGGACGGCGCTGGTCGGAGGACTTCACCGTCACCATCGCCAAGCGCAACGAGCGCGTGTTTTCCGCCGCCGGTCTCGCGCCGAAATCGCTGAGCGGCAAGCGGGTGAGAATTCGAGGATGGATCGAGGAGCGGGGCGGGCCCTGGGTGGATGCGGCGCGTCCCGAGCAGATAGAGGTCCTCAATAACTAGCGGGCGGAAGCTGGTGACTGTCGCGAGGCAATCGTTCGGAGTCTCTGCGGCGCGCCGACTGGCGGCGCCGGCGCTCCTGCTATTGCTTGCAGGCTGCACCAGCATCACGCAACTCGCGACGACGCCGGTCAACCTTCCCGAGACGCCGCCCAAGCAGCAGGCCGAGCCGACGCCGGCGCTGCGCGAGCACAACCGGATCCTGGCGGCTTACGGCGGCGCCTATCAGGATCCAAAGCTCGAAGCGCTGATCACCCAGACGGTCGACAAGCTGGTCGCCGCGTCCGAGCGTCCGAACCTGAAATACAAGGTCACCATTCTCAATTCGCCGGCGATCAACGCCTTCGCGCTTCCAAACGGCCAGCTTTATGTCACGCGCGGGCTGCTCGCACTTGCCAACGATACGTCCGAACTTGCCTCGGTGCTGAGCCACGAGATGGCCCACGTGATCGCGCGGCATGCGGCGATCCGCGAGGATCAGGCCAAGCAGGCCGCGCTGGTCAGCCGCGTCGCCTCGGACGTGTTCAACGATCCGCAGATGGGCGCGATGGCGCTCGCGCGCTCCAAGATCGCGCTTGCGACCTTCTCGCGGCAGCAGGAACTGGAAGCCGACGGCGTCGGTGTCGGCATTTCGTCGCGTGCAGGATTCGATCCGTATGGCGCGGTGCGCTTCCTCACCGCGATGGGCCGCAATGCGGAATTGCGCGCGCCCGCCAACAACGGCGTCGACGCGCGCTTCCTCGACTTTCTTTCATCGCACCCCGGCACGCCCGACCGGCTCAAGATCGTGCGCGCCAATGCGCGCCAGTACACATCGCCGGGCGACGTGCCGCGCGACAAGGAGAGCTACCTCGCCTCCATGGATGGCCTGCCCTACGGCGAGGACCCGAGCGAAGGCTTTGTACGCGGTCGGCGTTTCCTGCATCCGCGACTCGCCTTCACATTCACGGCGCCCGACCGCTTCACGCTGGAGAACACCGCACAGGCGGTGCTCGGCGTGCGCGACAGCGGCAACCTCGCGCTGCGCCTCGACGTCGTGCGCGTGCCGACCGAGCAGACGCTGGCGCAATACCTCGCCTCCGGCTGGATCGAGAATGTCGACGAGAAATCGATCGAGGAGTTCGACATCAACGGCCTGCCGACCGCGACCGCGCTCGCCAAGGGCGACCAGTGGACGTTCCGGCTCTATGCCATCCGCTTCAACGACGACGTCTATCGCTTTATCTTCGCCGCCAAGCAGATGACGCAGGAAGCCGACCGTGCCTTCCGCTACTCGGTCTCGACCTTCCGCCGCATGACTCAAAGCGAGGTCGAGTCAGCGCGGCCGTTGCGGCTGCATGTCGTGTCGGTGACGCCGGGCGATACGCCCGAGCGCATGGCCGGTCGCATGCCGCTGGTCGATCATCCGCTCGAGCGGTTCCTGATCCTCAATGGACTGAACCCAGGCGACACGCTGACACCGGGCGACAAGGTCAAGGTCGTCAGCGAGTAAGTGGCTCACGCGCTTACGTCCGCAGCGGAGCGGACCGCGTCGCGCGCGCCTGTGCTTCAAGTGCAAGACGACACACCGTGAAAACATGCGCCTGCGTCATCGCGGTCTCGGAGCGGTCGCGCACGTCGGCGGCGAACTTGCGGAAGTACGTCACCGGCTCGCTGCTGCAATCGATGTAGCGGGTACCCTTTTGATCCACGATGAACAGGTGGTCGGTGCCGGGCCGGCCGGCGATGTCGACATACTTGCGCAGCTCGATGGTGCCGTCGGTCCCCACGATGGTGAAGCGCCCGTCGCCCCAGGCCGGAAGGCCGTCGGGCGTGAACCAGTCGACACGCAGATAGCCGCTCGCACGCTCGTTGCGCAGCACGACCTCACCGAAATCCTCGAAGTCGGGAAAATCCGCCGTACCGAATTTGCGGATCGTCGCGGTGACGATCTCGGCATCGGTCGAGCCGGTATAGAACAGGAACTGCTCGATCTGGTGCGACGCGATATCTGCCAGAATGCCGCCGGCCTGCGCCGGATCGAAGAACCATGCCGGACGGATCGCGCGGTTGAAACGATGCGGGCCGAGGCCGACGGTCTGGATGACGCGGCCAATCGCACCATCCGCGACCAGTTTCGCGGCCACTTCGGACACCGGCGTGATCAGCCGTTCGGAGAAACACACCGACCAGATGCGGCCGGTCTGCTGCACGGCGCGCTGCACCTGTTCGAGCGCGTCCGGTGTGATGACGCCCGGCTTGTCCACCATCACGTCCTTGCCGTTGCGCATCGCCTCGATGGCGATCGCCGGCCGGTCGCTCGGCACCGCGCAGCAGACGATGACGTCGATGGCCGGATCGCGCATCAGCGCATCGCGATCCTCGACGGCGGGAATGTCGGGGAAGCGCTCGCGGAAGCCTTTCAGCACGCGCGTGTCGCTCGTCTGCGGCCAGTAACCCGCGCAAGTCGCGCCGGCCTCGATCAGGCCCTCGGCCAAATCGTAGATGTGGCGGTGATCGAGCCCGATCGCGGCGAAGCGCAGGTCTTTTTGCTTGAGCATGATCTCTCCGAGCCGGCTCCCTTTCAGGATGATGCCTTATTCTGCGAGAGTCGGTGCGACAATACTTACCTGCACTCGCTCTAGTGGGTGGGGGCCGCGACACGGGACCGGATTTGAGTTCGCAACAATGCGACCAGCCTTGCCGGCGCCGCGCCAGCGCCACGCGAGCGGCGCGGGATCTTCCAGCCGTTCGGCGGCGATGAAGCCCGCGACGGCCGCCATGCCGGCAACATGCCCTATGCCGATGACGAGCGGCACGATCATCAAAGCCCAACACACCCCCACACACGCAAGGCCATTCGTCAGGCCGAAAAGCAACGCATCGCGATCCGCCGCCGCCCCGAACGCCGCGAGGTACGACTTTCGATGGCAGCGGTTCATGCACCATTGCTTGGCGGGGGAAACCTGCCAGAGCACCGCCGCCGCGAGCACAACGAACAGTAAGGCCGGCGGCGTGGGCGCGAGCCACGCAGCGGCGAGTGCGAGCACGTGCAGCGGCACGGCAGCGGCCATCCAGATCGTGGCGTAGCCGGCCGTGAACAGAAGCATCGCGCGCGTTCGCCGGCGCGCAAAGCTGCGGTCGTGCACGTGCCGCAACGGCGCGATAATCGCGGGCGCCATCATGGCAGCGATCATCAGCGTCCAGCACAGCGCAGGCTGCGTCGGCGCGTTGACCAGCAAGGCGAAACTGAGTGCAACCGGTGGAGCGTTCCACAGCGAACCGGCCGAGCAGAATGCAGGCAACGCCAGATCGTCCCAGTAAAGCGCAAGCAGCAACCAGGCGATGAGGCTCGTTAATCCGAGCACCGCAAGCCATGGCTCCGGCAGGCGCGTGACGCGCGCCATCGCACGTCTCCGTTACGAGCCTTGCCGGAAAACGCTGATCCGCCCGATGCTGATCTTCGCCTCTTCGGGCACCGGATTGAGCGGGACCAGCCGCACGTGCAGCTGATCGGCGTTGAAGCCACCGGCGAGATGCAGGGCGTCGATCACGTGGGTGATCTCGAGCACGAAGGTCAGCCCATCGCCCGCATGGTCGCCATTGGCGGCGCTCGCCTTGCGCACGCCGAACAGCGCAACACTGCCGGCGAGGTGATCCGGATATTGAGCCGGATCGGCGCCGTCGGGCAGATTGACGTAGACGTTGAAGGCGGTTGCGTCGCTTACGCCGCGTACATTCTCGAGATTGAGGAACACGCGATCGGGCGCTGTCGGCGCCGCCGCGCGGGCCGACATGAGCGCCGCCGTGACCTTGTTGCGCACCGTCGCATCGAGCGCGACCGAGGTCTTTGCCTCGGTGCCGGTGAGGCGAATGCTCTGGCTGTTTGCGCCGAGCAGTTCGGCAGGTTTCGGTTCAGCCATCGCTGTGCTCCTGACCAGCGTTTCGGCCGCCGCAGCGGTTACGCCGAGTTGCCGCAGCCTCGCCACCGCGAGCGGCGTGGTGGAGGGCGCGGACAGATCGTCGTAGGTGTAATCGAGTTTGGCAAAGTTGCTCATCTCGACCGGCGTATAGGTCAAGGTCTTGCCGCCCGGGACCGGCAACACAAACGCATGCTGCCCGACCGAAGCCGGGCCCTTGAGCCAGTTCGTACTGGTCGGGTCCACATGGGTCGGCGGATGCTCGCGCCACACCTCCCACAACCGGTCGATATTGCCGTGGTGCAGCCAGAAGATCGGATCGAGTCCGGCGGTGTCCGGATCGGACATCAGGCCGGGCGAGTTCACGTTGTTCGGCTTGTGCCCTCCGACGAGACCGTGAACCCAGTCATGCGGTTGCGTTTCGATGCCGCCATGAACCTGACCGCCGTGACTGAAGCCGGTGTTCACGCCGCCAAAGCCCGGACTGCCTCCGTTCGCCGTACCGCTGAAATGCGGATCACCCAGCGCATTCATGTTCACCTGGCTCACCGGCACCGAAACATTGCCGTTGTTTTGGGGTCCGTAGCGCTCCTTCACGAACAGCGGATTGTCGCCCTGCCCGTCCGGCCAGTTAGGCGACGCGAAGGCGGGCGGCAACTTGTTCTGGTGCGGCTTGAAATAATTCCAGTAGGGCAGCGCCCAGTCGGCCGGCCCATGAAGTTGCACGATCGCGTCGCGCACGATCGACTCGAACGCGATCAGGTAGCCGCGATGCCAGGGCAGGAAGTACCAGCTGCCGTGCTGACACTGGTTCCAGAATTGGCTGACGAGCGCGTGGCTCGGCATCTGGTCCGAATTGCTCAGATATCCCAATTGTTTCCACAATGGCTGGTCGATGCCGTGGATGGCGCCGTAGAAGCGCCACGCGGTCGGCTCCTTCAGCGCGCGCGCCTTCATGGCTTTCACGCCACGCGCGTACCAGAGAATAGGATCGGCCCAGTCCCCGCCAAGCTCCCAGACGTTTTTGCGGATGTGCTTTGCCATGGTACGCGCTCCCGATCCTGACGCAGACCTCGCCCGGCGGCAGGAGCAACTCTACCATCTCAAGAATACGAGATAAATACGACCTTACCGAGATTCTGGAATCGAACCCAGCAGCGTTGGGAGCACGAAAACAAAAGGCCCGGTCTTTCGACCGGGCCTTTGTTTTGTCGTCGGATCGTCGCGTCGGGTTACGCCGCTTCGTCCTCGACCGCCTCTTCGGCGGCTTCGTCGGCAGGCTTCGGACCACGACGCGGGCCCTTGGCGAGCGCGCCCTCGATCTCCTTGATCGCCTCGGTCTCGGTGCAACGCTGCACCGCCGAGATTTCGCGCGACAGCCGGTCGAGGGCGGCCTCGTAAAGCTGGCGCTCCGAATAGCTCTGCTCCGGCTGCGTATCGGAGCGGAACAGGTCGCGCACGACCTCCGCGATTGCAACGATGTCGCCGGAGTTGATCTTGGCTTCGTATTCCTGCGCGCGGCGCGACCACATGGTGCGCTTGATGCGGGCGCGGCCCTTGAGCGTCTCGAGCGCGCGCTTCACCAGCGTACCCTCGGCGAGCTTGCGCATGCCGACGGTCGCGATCTTGGACACGGGAACGCGCAGCGTCATCTTGTCCTTGATGAAGTTGATGACGAACAGCTCGAGCTTGTAGCCGGCGACTTCCTGCTCCTCGATCGCGAGGATCTGGCCGACGCCGTGGGCCGGGTACACGATATACTCGTTGACCTTGAACCCGTGCCGCTGCGTCGCCTTCACGGCAGGACGCTGCTCCACCACGGCAACAACCGGGCGCGGGGCGGCAGGACGGGCGACAGTCTTCTTGGCAGTCATGCTTCGGGGTGCTCCTTGTCGGCTCGTCTTCGCGAACCGGCTTTTGCTTCGCGCCGCGGGCGGCACTGCGGGACGACGGCACCCTCCGGCCACTGCCGGCGGAGGCCTTCTTGCTGCTGTTCTTCTTCACACGTTGACGCGGTTTTTCAGCCACTGCTTTCGCGTGGAACTCACGCTCCCTGACCCCGTTTCCCGAAAAGTTCCCGAAAAAATAAGCTCCCCAAGGGGAGCGTTTCCGGGTTGCTGCTCATTGTGGCGTTAATATAGCACATTTTCCGCCAAAATCAATGCCTTGGAGCATCGATCGCGGCTGAAAACGGCCGCTTTGGGCGGCCTTTTCGGGAAAATCGTTAACGTCGGCAACTTGTCGGCGAGCTAGTCGCCCTCACCCGGATTCGGCGAGAAATACTTCATCTTGTCCGGCTTTCCCTCCCATTCCTTGTGGTCGGGCGGGGCTCGCGCTTGATCGTGATGTTGGGCCAGGTCTTGGAATATTCGGCGTTGATCTTGAGAAACTCCTCAAGTCCCGGCTCGGTGTCCGGCTTGATCGCCTCGACCGGGCACTCGGGCTCGCACACGCCGCAATCGATGCATTCGTCCGGATGGATGACCAGCATGTTCTCGCCCTCGTAGAAGCAGTCCACGGGGCATACCGACACGCAGTCCATCAATTTGCATTTGATGCAACTGTCGTTGACGATGTAGGTCATACGAACTCCGGCCGAATTGCAGGGTTTGCTAGCGCAATGACTTCGGGCACGCAAGCGCGCGCATGATCCCGAAAAGCGGGCCCGCAGATTTTCGGACAAGATCATGCGCAAATGCAAATCAATCGCGCCCGAGCAGCCGGTCGAGGGCGCGGCGCTCCTGCTTGGTCGGCCGCCCGCTGCCGGGGTCGCGCTCGGCGGCGGCGGCTCCGCGGCACGCGGCGGTGAGGCCGGAGTCAGGTCCTCGCACAGCAATCGCGCCGCATCCGCGTCGCCGCGCCGCTCCGCGAAACCGGTGACCTTCAGGATCCGCACCGTACGGTCGAGTGCGACCGTGATGACGTCGCCGGGACGCACGAGCTGGCTTGCTGCGGCGATCCGCGCGCCATTGAGCCGCACATGGCCCGCCGTGACCAGCGCTGCCGCCGCGGTGCGCGTGCGGCACGACGCGCGCGTGCCACAGCCATTTGTCGATGCGCTGCGACGTGTCGGTCAGCTCCAACTCTCCTTTGTCATCGACGGCTTGCGCCGGCGATGACGGAGCTCTTTGCTTCCCTCAAGCTGCGCCTTGAGCGCCGCAAGCTTGGCGAACGGCGAATTCGGATCGGCCTGACGCACGCACGTTCTCCTTCGGATCGAGCCACTCGCGCGGCTTCGCCGCGATCGCGATCCTTGAAATCGCGCCGCCGCCTTCGCGGCGGGGCCCGCGATCCTGGCGGTCCCGGTCGGGACGCTCGCCGCCGCGGCGTTCGCGCTGCTTGCGGACGGCCCTCGCGCTCGTTCGGGCCGATCGCCACCTTCGGGACGCACGCCGCCTTCGGGACGCGCACCGCGTCCATGCCGCGGGCGGTCTTGGCGCGGTGGCCTTGGCGTGGCGTCGGCAGCAGGAGCCGCCGCGACCGCCTCGGCTGGTGCGGCCGCCGGCTGCGCCATCCTGTGCCGCGATCGGCGGCGCGGCCCGCGGTCGCGGCGCGGTCTGCTCGCGGCGTTCGCCCTGCGGCCTCCGCGGCGCGGCGGACGGCGCTCCTCGGGCGGACGCCCCGGACGCCATACCTCGATCATCTCGGGCTCGGCGGGCTTTCTCCTCAGGCTTGGCTTCGGAGCTCGCGGCATCCGCCGGGACCGGCCTCGGCCGTGACATCGGGCGCGACCGGTCGCGACGCCTTCGGCGGCAGGCGTTTCCGCTGCGGCCTCGATGGCGACCGATTCCGCAGGAGCCGAGGCGGGTTCGGCGGCCGGCGCGGCGGGTCTCGACCGGCGCTTCGGCCGGCATCGTCGTTTCGTGTGCTGGTGGCGGCTCGGCGGTAGCCCCATCAGCCGGCGGCGACTTCGGGCGCAGATGTCGCCGAAGCGGCCTCAACCGCGGGCGCGGGCGGCGCCTCGGCCGGCTTCGGCTTCTTCTCCATCCGGTAGCCGAGCGAGCGCAGCACCGAGGCAAAGTCCTCGCCCGATGAACCAGTGAGCGACGTCATGTTCACCGTGACGGTGAAGCCGCCGCCCTCGAACGCACCGGGCGGCTTCTGCGCCGGCGAAGCCGGAGCGCCAGGCAAGCGCCGGCCGAATAAGATCGGCGAGCCGCTCCAGGATATCGACGCGCACGGCGCGCTCGCCGCACACGCGGTAGCCGACCACGCGATAGAGCGCCTTCGGCACATCCTTGTCGGCCGGGAACGACGTGCGCCCGGAGGACGCAAGATGCGGCACCTCGTCGAGCCCCTTGGTGTCGGGCGTCGCTTCCTTCAGCGCCCAGAGCTGCACCGCGAGCGCGCGCGGGCGCGGGCTTGAGCAGGTTCGGCAGATAGAGGTGATAGGCGCCGAAGCGAACGCCGTATTTGCGCAGCGTCGCACGCGCTTCCTGGTCGAGACCCTTCACCTCCTCGGCGACGCGCGAGCGTTCCAGCACGCCGAGAGCCTCGGTCAACTGGAAAGCGACGCCGCGCGCAATGCCGGTGATGTCTTCCGCCGAGCCGAGCGCGATCAGCGGCCCGAGCACCTTTTCCAGATGCGCCTTGAGCCACAGATCGAGCCGCGCCTGCACGGCATCGCGCGAGGCGCCCGTCAGTTGCTCGTCGGAGAGAATGCGCACACGCGGGCGCAGCACATCGTCGCCGGCAGTCAGCTTGCCGACCGGCTCGCCGATGCCAGCGGATGCCTCCGTCGCTCGACAGCGCGAACTGGTCGTCCGGCGCGTGGCCGAGTTTTGCCGCGCGCGCGTCGATCTCCCCGGCGAGCGCCTTCTGGGCGGCGGCGCGCAACGCCTTGCCTTCCGGACCGGCGGAGGCGGAGTCGGCGGCGAACTGGAAGCCCGCGAGCCGCCCGATCGGGTGACCCTCGACGACCACCTCGCCGGACTTTGTGATTTCAGTTTCGAGCATTGTGTTCTCGCGCAGCCGCCTCATCAACACGCTGGTGCGGCGGTCGACGAAGCGCTCGGCGAGACGCTCGTGCAACGCGTCGGACAGACGGTCCTCGACGCCACGCGTGACGCCTTGCCAGTGTTCGGGATCGGCGAGCCAATCCGGACGGTTTGCCGCAAAGGTCCAGGTCCTGATGTGGGCGATACGGTTCGCGAGCGTATCAATATCGCCGTCGGTGCGGTCCGCCTGCGCGACCTGCGCGGAGAACCAGTCGGGCGGGATTGTACCCTCCCGCATCAGGAAACCATAGAGGGTGACGGCCAGTCTCGGCATGGGCGGCGGGCGAGACCTTGCGATAGTCCGGAACCTGGCAGACCTCCCACAACCGCTCGATGGCGGCGCGGGATGTCGCGAGCGCGCGCGCCTCCTCGTCGCGCGAAACATGCTCCAGCACCTGAATATCCTCGGCGATCAGGCGCGCGAGTCAGACCCTGTTCGGTCGGCGTTTGGGAAAGCGAGGCCGCAAGCGCGCCGAGCGAGGCGAAGTCGAGCGCACTGTTGCGCCATTGCAGCACCCTCACGGAATCGAAGGTGTGGCTCTCCAGTTGCTGCACCAGTTCGGGCTCGAACGGCGGGCAGCGGCCGGTGGTGCCGAACGTGCCGTCGCGCATCGCGCGGCCGGCACGGCCCGCGATCTGGCCGAGTTCGGAGGGGTTGAGCTTGCGGAACTGGTAGCCGTCGAATTTGCGGTCGGCCGCGAACGCCACATGATCGACGTCGAGATTGAGCCCCATGCCGATCGCGTCGGTCGCGACCAGATAATCCACATCGCCCGACTGGTAGAGCGCGACCTGCGCGTTGCGGGTGCGCGGGCGAGAGCGAGCCGAGAACCACGGCGGCACCGCCGCGCTGGCGGCGGATCAATTCGGCGATCGCATACACTTCGTCCGCCGAGAACGCCACGATGGCGGAGCGGCGCGGCAGGCGCGTCAATTTCTTCTCGCCCGCGAAGTTCAGCGTCGAGAGGCGCGGGCGCGACAGGATGTTCGCGCCCGGAAGCAGCTTCTCCACCATGTTGCGCATGGTCGCCGCGCCGAGCACCAGCGTCTCGTCGCGGCCGCGCCGGTTGAGCATGCGGTCGGTGAACACATGCCCGCGTTCGAGATCGGCGCCGAGCTGAATTTCGTCGATCGCGACGAACGACACATCGAGGTCGCGCGGCATCGCCTCCAGGGTCGAGACCCAGAAGCGCGGGTTCGGCGGCTTGATCTTCTCTTCGCCGGTAATGAGCGCGACCTGCTCCGCGCCAACGCTTCTCGACGCACTTGTTATAGACCTCGCGCGCGAGCAGCCGCAGCGGCAGGCCGATCATGCCGCTCGAATGCGCGAGCATGCGCTCGATCGCCAGATGCGTCTTGCCGGTGTTGGTCGGTCCGAGGACCGCGGTCACGCCGGCGCCGCGCGCGTCGCGGGTCGAAGGACGAGAAAATGAAATCGGCATCAACAATCCGGAGCAGTTTCGGCAATCATCTAATGGGGCAGCCGCTCATCGAGACGGGCTCACGGCCCCGGTCTTTCCGCCATGAATGCGGCAAGGCGATGTGCTTGGCACATAGCAACTCCGGGCGCAAATCAGAGCGGAACAAGCCAGCCGCGGTATCCGACGATGGGCCCCGTGAGCGGATGTGCGATTTGCACATCGAAATGGAAGCGGCCGTTCTCCTCGTATTCGAATGCGCTCCCGCGTGGCGCGAGCGCGACCGGCAACGGCAGTCCGAACAGGCTGCAGCGCCGCACGATCAGCCGCAGCTTGCCGTCGTCCAGAACCAGCGCCATGGCGGCGCAAAGCGGTCCGAAACGCTCGCACAGCAGCCATCGCGACGCGCCGCGACCCGCTTCCTGCGTGCTGTGGAACGAGCGGCCCGCGAAGGTGCGGCTCCACCGCTCGCGCCCGTTCTCAGAGTTGAAATGAACGCGCAGCGGCACATTCTCGCCTGCCTGCGGAAAACCCATGACCGCCGCCGCGAGGCGCGCGAGCAATCCGCGCCCGCGCGTTACCGTTGCGGTTCCCTCCGCGACGATTTCGGTTTTGAGGTCGTGTATCGCCTGCAGCGCCGGCGGGAGCGAGCCGTAAGCCTCGCCGAGCAGATCGCGATAGAGCGGGCATCGTCCCCTGCGATTCGGTCCGCGTGCCGGCATGAATCGTGCGGCGCGCGAACAGCGCCTCATAGTCCTCGAGTTCGAGGTCGCTGGTGGCAGGCCGCGCGCCCGGTGCAGGCGGGTTGCCATCGAGAGACCGGCGGACGATCGCCTCGCAGGCCATCGAGGGAATCAACGGACCGTCATCGCCCTCGGCGATCATGTGCCATGTCCGCGCGATGCGCTCGCCATTGTGGTCGAGGCCTGCGACCGCTACGAACATGCCGCCGCGATGCTCGCCCCAGCGCAGCACGTTGATCGCCCGGTACATCAGTCCGGCGAGCGGCGACAGGGATGGCAGCAGTTTCAACCGCACCGCCCAGGCACAGACGTTCAGCGCGCGATGCAGGATCTCCGGCACCGGGCCTGCCCCCATCCAGATTTCGCGCAAGCCCGGCCAGAGCTCGGGCAGCACCTGGAGGTCCGGCACGTCGACCAGCGAGAACCGGATGTCGCGCAACGGCATGCGGCCGGGCGGCGCGATCACGTACCGCCGCGACTCGGTCAGCGCATGAGCGGTCGCGGGTGCACCCGCGCGTACCAGCTTCACCGGTTGTCCCGCATAGCCGGCGATCGCGCGGATGACGTTTTGCCCCACGCCCGCATAGGGTGACGGCGCGATGCCGCCACTGATCGTTTCAACCTGCGCCATGTCGCGGCTCAACCGTCGCGTCACCGCGGCAGTCAGCACCGGAAAACTCGATACGCCCGAGAGCACGAAGACCCCGCGCTCGCGCGCCGCCGCGTCGAACTGCGCGACGCCTTTCACGAAGTCCGAGCCGTCAGCGAGATCGAGGTAAGGAATGCCGCGCGCAATCGCGGCACGGACCACGCGATACGGATCGCCGTACGCCTGGAACGGGCCGCTCGCGTCCACCACGAGGTCAGGCGCGACCGTGCCGAGTTGCGCGTCCACATCGCCCTCGCGGTCGAACGCCGCCGGGATCAAGGTGGCGCGCGCCGCAAGCGCCGCGCAGAAAGCCTGCGCCTGCCCGAGCGAGCGTCCCGCGATAACCAGCGTGAGCCGCGCCTCGTCGGCGAGCAGCGCCGCAAGCCGGCCGCCGAACGTGCCGTAGCCGCCGAGGATGAGCACCTTCATGCGAGGAATCTGTCGGCGAACTTCGCGTCGGGGAGATAGCAGGTCGCGCGCTTGCCGAACCACTTCAGCCGATTGCGTGCGACCGTTTCGTACAGCATGTCGCGCAAGGCGAGCGGGAGAACGCGGAACGCCGCCGCGAGCCGCCACGGGAAGCCCAGCCCCTCCGCCATGCGGATTGAGCCCTCCGACTTGAACCACGCGATGCCGTCCGCCACCAGAATGTTGGTCTCGTAGTCGTCCGGGTTAAGGCCGTAGTGGATGTAGAGCGCGCGTCCGAGCGGCGACTGCGCGGCTAGCAGGCGGTATTTTCCCGCCCTGTCGTGGCGCAGCACGAACGACGCCCAGCCCGAGCACAGCGCGCAATAGCCGTCGAAAATGATGACCGGCTTGTCGTCCGCAAAGGGCGGAACGGCGCGATCCTCGCGGTAGCTGTAGGGCGGCCGCATACCTTTGATCTCGGCGATGAGGTCCCGAATTGCAACGCCTTGGTGGCGCAAACCCGCGGCGCCTTAATAAAGCGAACGTGCCCCGAACAGAGCGTGCCCGAATCGCTTCCCGGCGATTCGCCGGATCGAGCACTTAAGATCGTCCTACCTCCCGCGCCGCGCAAAGCGTCCCGGGATGTGACGCATTGCTCAGAAAGGCCCGCCGAATCGGCTTAAAGTTTACAAACCGGAACGAGTCTGGAACGAACCGCGCCCGAATCGGTAACTCAGCGATACCTCCGCAAGCGCTCGGGCCAAGTTATTTTGATTCCTACCAGATCGGGTATGGACTCCCTGGCGGTCGTGCGAATCCCGGCTCGAAAGCATTAACACCGCACGGACTCCGATGGCCTTCGGAGTCAATGATGAATCGGCAGGTTGTCCCGTAGATTCATGAGCCGGGCTTCTCGCCCGTCCCGATCTCGCGCACGCCGAGCGCATCGGCGAGCCGGGTCTGCGCAGAGCCCGGGCGCAGCGGCTTTTGCTGGCTCTCGTGCGGCGCCCAGCCTGACAGCCAGACGATCTCGAAGGTGGCGCGGATTCTGCCGTCCGCATCGACGAAGCGCTGCGCATAGATTTCCGCCATGCGGGCAAGCGTCGCGCGGCGCAGCGGCGTGCGGCGGCGCTCGGTCAGCACATTGGTCGCGCCCATGCGGCGAAACTCGCGCCATCAGGCCGAACGGCGACGAATAGCGCACGGTGATCCGGTCCACATCGGTCACCGGCAGCGCGAAACCGGCGCGCTGCAGCAGCGCACCCATCTCGCGCACATCGGCGAACGGCGCGACACGCGGCGAGACGCCGCCCTCGATCTCGGCCTCGGCCTGCGCGAAGGACTGGCGCAACTCGGTCAGCGTGTCGCCGCCGAGCAGCGCGGCCATGAACAGTCCGTCCGGCCTGAGCGCGCGGCGTATCTGGATGAGCGTGCCCGGCAGATCGTTGACGATGTGCAACGCCAGCGCCGAGACGACGAGATCGAGCGAACCGTCGCGGAACGGCAGCGCCTCCTCGTCGGCGATGACATCTGCGTCCGGGGCCGTGCTGGCGGCGATCAGACGCCCGATGCGCGGCACTGCCCGCAAGCGCATCGCGCACCGCACCGGCCGGCGTGCCGAGATCGACCGCCAGGTCGAACTCGGCGCAGCACCGCGCCGAGCCGGTCCGCAAGATCGACCGCGACGCGATCGAGCAGGAAGGTCTCCGCCCCGAGCGCACGCGCGCGCGCCTGACGGCGGCGCAGCAGCGCCCGGTCGAAGATGATGGGGTTCGGATCCATGCAAATCTCTCGGTCGTCATCATCCGCGAAAGCGGATGATCCAGTAAACACGGTTCATGCTGATGACCGACGGTCTGAGTTTACTGGATCGCCCGCCTGCGCGGGCGATGACAGCGGCAATTGTGGCCGCTAACCTTCGCCCATGGACACCGCCGCAACAGTCCGAACCGTCGCGTCTCGCGCGCCTGAGGCAAGGCCTGCGCGCCACGCTGCGGCTTGGGCTCGACACCGCGCTGCCGCGGCTCTGTCCCTCCTGCCGCGATCTGGTGGCGGATCATGGCGTGTGTCCCGCCTGCTGGAGCAAGCTCGCCTTCATCGCGGCGCCCTATTGTCCGCGGCTCGGGATTCCGTTCGTCTACGATCCCGGCCCCGGCATCCTGTCGATGCAGGCGATCGCCGATCCGCCAGCGTACCAGCGCGCCCGCGCCGCCGTGCGCTACGACGATGTCGCGGCGAAGCTGGTGCATGCCTTCAAGTATGGCGACCGGCTCGACCTCGGCCCGCTGCTCGGACGCTGGATGGCGCGCGCGGGAACCGATCTGTTTGCAGGTGCCGACGCGCTGGTGCCGGTTCCGCTGCACTGGCGGCGGCTGTGGGCACGCCGCTTCAACCAGTCGGCCGCGCTTGCCGAGGCGATCTCGCGCGAGAGCCGGATACCGGTCGCGCATACGGCGCTTTCGCGCGTGAAGGCGACCGCGCAGCAGGTCGGGCTGTCGCGGAAGGATCGCGCCACCAACGTACAAGGCGCGTTTCGCGTCACGCCGTCGGGCAAAGCTGAGGTAACCGGCCGCCGCCTGATCGTGATCGACGATGTACTTACCTCCGGCGCGACGTCGGACGCCTGCGCGCGGGCGCTGCTGCGCGCGGGCGCCGCGCAGGTCGATGTGCTGGTGTTCGCCCGGGTTGTTGACGGCGGAAACAGGCCCATATAGTGGGCTCGTTTCGCATTAACGGCATGTAAGTGATCATGGCTGACGTTGTGATCTACACGCGGGATTTCTGCTATTACTCCGATGCCGCACGTGAGTTGCTGACCCGCAAGGGCGTTGCGTTCAAGGAATTCAACGCGACCGGAAAGCCCGAGTTGCGCAAAGAGATGATCGAGAAGGCGAATGGCGGGAGCACATTTCCGCAGGTGTTCATCGGCGACACGCATGTCGGCGGCTGCGACGACCTCTATGCTCTCGAGGAGCAGGGCAAGCTCGATGCGATGCTTGCCTAGAGCAATCTTCGAATGCCGGTTCCCACGCCGGATCATCCGCGAGGATACCCCATGAGCGGTTCGACCTTCCGCGTCGGCCTGATCCAGATGCGCTCAGGCCGCACGCCAGCCGCCAACATGGACGCCGCCGCGAAAATGATCGGCGAGGCGAAGACGGGCGGCGCGGATTACGTGCAGACGCCCGAGATGACCAACATCCTGGAACGCTCGCGCGAAAACCTGTTCTCCACCATCGTCGCGGAGGAAAGCGATCCATCTCTCGCAACCTTCCGCGAACTGGCGCGCGCGCTCGGCATCTACGTGCATGTGGGTTCGCTTGCCGTGAAGGTCTCGCACGAGAAGGCCGCGAACCGCGGCTTCCTGATCGACCGCAAGGGCGACATCGTCGCGCGCTACGACAAGATCCACATGTTCGACGTCGATCTCAAAGGCGGCGAAAGCTATCGCGAGTTGCGCGCGTATCGCCCGGGCGATCTTGCGGTCCTCTCCGATCTGCCGTGGGGCCGGCTCGGCATCTCGATCTGCTACGATCTGCGCTTCCCTGCGCTCTATCGCGCGCTCGCCGAAGCCGGTGCGAGCTTCCTCGCGATCCCCTCATCGTTCACGCGCCAGACCGGCGAGGCGCACTGGCACACGCTGATGCGGGCACGCGCCATCGAGAACGGCTGCTTCGTGCTCGCGGCCGCGCAAGGCGGCGACCACGAGGACGGCCGCTCGACCTTCGGGCATTCGCTGGTGGTCGATCCCTGGGGCCGCGTTCTCGCCGAAGGCGGCACCGAGCCGGGCGTGATCTTTGCCGATGTCGATCCGGCCGAAGTGTCGGTTGCGCGCGGGCGCGTCCCGTCGCTGCAGCACGGCCGGCGTTTCGAGATTCTCGAGCCGATGGCCGAGCCGACGCACCTGCATGTGGTCGGAGGCGATGCGTGATCCGCTACACATCTGATCTGCGACAAGCGGCCACGATTTCGAAAGCTGGTTCGCCAATTCGGCCACCTACGACAAGCAGGCGAAGCGCGGGCTGATCTCCTGTCCGCTGTGCGGCTCGGGCAAAGTCGAGAAGGCGATCATGGCGCCGCGCCTTGCGCGCAAGGACAAGGGCGCGCCGATCATGGCGCCGGCCGACGCGATGGCGCCCTCACCGGCGCCCGAAACATCGAGTCCGGTGGCGATGATCTCGCCGCAGGAAAAGGAGTTCCGCGCGAAGCTGAAGGAGCTGCGCGACCATCTCACCTCGAATGCCGACAATGTCGGCAAGAAGTTTCCCGAGGAAGCGCGCAAGATGCACTACGGCGAGACCGAACACCGCTCGATCTACGGCGAGGCCACGCCGCAGGATGCCAAGGAACTGCACGAGGAAGGTATCGAGTTTCATCCGCTTCCCGTCCTGCCGGATGAGCGGAACTAGCTTCGAAGGTCCTCATCCTGAGGAGCGTTGCGCAGCAACGCGTCTCGAAGGATGGAGGCAAAACGCCGGTGGATGAGGCCATCCTTCGAGACGGCCGCTGCGCGGCCTCCTCAGGATGAGGTTCTGTGATGACCACCACCACCCTCTCCTGGCAATTCTGGGCGATCCTCTCCGCGATCTTTGCGGCTCTCACCGCGATCTTTGCCAAGGTCGGCGTCGAGAACGTCAATTCCGACTTCGCGACCTTCATCCGCACCATCGTAATCCTGCTCTGCCTTGGCGCGATCCTCGCCGTGACCGGACAATTCCAGCCGCCCGGCTCGGTGTCGGCGCGCAGTTACGCCTTTTTGGTGCTGTCGGGGCTTGCGACCGGCGCGTCGTGGATCTGTTATTTCCGCGCGCTCAAGATCGGCGATGCCGCGCAGGTCGCGCCGATCGACAAGCTCAGCGTCGTGCTGGTCGCGGTGTTCGCGTTCCTGTTTCTGGGCGAACGGCCGTCGTCGCAGAATTGGCTCGGCATCGCGCTGATCGCGGCCGGCGCCGTGCTGATCGCCATCAAGCGCTAGCCGGCGAGCTTCTCGCGCGCCTGCCAGAAGCGGATGACGCGCTGCGCCGAGGTGACGGTAAGCTTGCGGTACTTGCGGTCGGCCTGATCGAGCCGGCCCTCGTGCAGATCCTTGTTGCCGAGCCGCGCCGCCATCACGGCAGCCACGGCCGGCCAGTCGAGATCGATCGACTTGCACACGACCAGCAGGGGGTCGTCCGTCGGATCGTCGATCAGCCGGTCGATCACATCGACCGAGACCCCGGTGAGATGCGCGAGCACGACGACCGTTTCCTCAAGCTTTCCCGCGCGTGCGAGCTGCATCAGGTTCGCGGCCGCGACGCCGCCCTGCCGCTTCATCTCGTTCACGAGCCGTTTGGCGGCGCTGTAATCGCGCTTCGGTGCGACCGTTTCCTCGACGGTCTGCGACACCTCGGAGAGGATGCGGTTGATCACCGCCTGCGTATTCGGCTGCGCGGATTCCAGAAGC
The DNA here is from genome assembly GCA_963757565.1 of uncultured Alphaproteobacteria bacterium. Taxonomy (GTDB): domain Bacteria; phylum Pseudomonadota; class Alphaproteobacteria; order Rhizobiales; family Xanthobacteraceae; genus PALSA-894. Next base: position 263,122 of record CAVWSB010000011.1, on the reverse strand, counting down.
TTTTGGCGTACCGCGTCGGTCGCCTTGGTCAGCAACTGACGAAACATCGGCGCGGGCAGTTCGCGGCGGCGCGCGACCGCACTCGCCAGATCGCCGTCATCGGTCGCCCGATCGACCAGATTGCGCAGCGAACCTTCGGAGAAGCGCGCGCCGTTGTTGGCCGCGACCTTGCGGGCGACCGTCATGTCTCCGCGCTCGACCAGCACATCGGTCACCTGCTCGCCGATGTCGGGACGGCCTGCGATCGCCGCGAGATGCGCCTGGCTCTTGGTGCGAGCGATGGCGACAAGCTCCTCCTCGCCGAGGCGCGGCGACTTCGCCAGCACCGGCCCGGATATCTCGATGGAGTCATCGTGCGCGAGGTGGCGGATCAACCGGTCCGGGGCGTTGCCGAGCGGAGAGACGCGGTCGCTGAGTTCGACCTTTGCCTTCCACTCGATTTCCTTGATCAGCTGTTCGAACACGTCGTCGAACACGCCGGCCTGCTGCGGCGTGACGGACGGCGCCGTCACGACGAACAGGTCCGTGACCCGTCGGAGCATTTCGGTACGCTTCGCACTCGAGCCGGACTGGATCGCCGCCTCAAGCTCGCCGAGCAGGGAAATCTGCGTGGTCATGGGTCAAAAGCTGCCGCGTTCACGACAGCTTGCGCAGAAAATCGTTAAATGACCCTCGCTTTGAAGCGGCCTAAGCAGTTAACCGGACGTTTCAACCCTCATCCTTGATCGGGTTCCGCAGAGTTCCAATTCCCTCGATCTCGATTTCGCAGACATCGCCGTCCTTCATCCAGACCGGATTCGGCTTGCGCGCATGGCCGACCCCCGACGGCGTGCCGGTGAAGATGATATCGCCCGGCTCCAGCGTCATGCCCTGCGTGACGTAAACCAGCATCTCGCGCACCGGAAACATCATGTTGTCGGTGTTGTCCGACTGCATGACCGTGCCATTCAGGCGGGACTGGATCTTCAGCCCCTTGCCGGCATCGGGAAGCTCGTCGGCCGTCACCATCCATGGGCCGAAGCCGCCGGTGCGGTCGAAGTTCTTGCCCATGTCCCACTGGGTGGTCTTGCGCTGGAATTCGCGCACCGAGCCTTCGTTCGAGCAGGAATATCCCGCGATACACGAGGTCGCATTATCCATGGTGAGGTGCTTGGCGCGCTTGCCGATCACCAGCATCATCTCGGCCTCGTAATCGAGTTGCTCGGATACCTTCGGGCGGATGATCGGCTCGCCATGCGGCACCATCGAGGTGAGGCCGCGCAGGAAGATGGTGGGGAATTTCGGGATGTTGTCGCGTTGCGAGCCTTCCTTGACGTGCTCCAGATAATTCAGCCCGAGGCAGAGGATCTTGCCCGGCCGCGCAACCGGCAGGCCGAATTTCAGCCCGTTGAGCGGGCGGCGCGCCGAGGCCGGCGCCTTTTTCGCCATGTCGGCAAGCGGCTTGAGGTCGCCGTTATTGGCCGCAAGAACGTCGGCAAGATTGGCCGGCACCTTCGCATCCACGGCCTGCAGGTCGATCACCTGGTCGCCCTCAACGACGCCGAGCCGCAATCCGCCTTCGGCCTCAAAACCCACGATCTTCATGGACGCTTCCCCTGTTTGCCTGACATGTTAGCGCGCGATAAAGCATCGGCCACGATTTCTGGCAACACGCGATCCCGCAGGGTGAGCATGCGCATTTTCCTGACCCACGTCCCCGACATGCTGGAGAATTACTACGGGCCGCGCGCGCTTGCCGAAATGCGCAAACTGGGCGAGGTGCGGGTCAACGAAAGCGGCAAGGTGCTCGACGCCAAGGCGCTCGCGGCCGCCGCCAAGGGTTGCGAGATCATCGTATCGGATCGTCAGACGCCGGGGCCGGCAGAATTCTTTCCGCACGCGGGCGACTGCTGCGCGTTCCTGCGCGTCGCGGTCGATATCCGCAACATCGATGTGGATGCGGCGAGCGCGCAGGGCGTGCTGGTGACGCGCGCGACGCCTGGCTTCATGGCGTCGGTTTCCGAAATGGCGATCGGCATGATGATCGATTGCGGGCGCAAGATCACCGAGCAGGTGATCGACTATCGCAACGGCCTCGATCCGGAGCCGCGACGCGGCATCCAGCTTCACGGCGCGACCGTCGGCATCATGGGCTACGGCGCCATCGCGCGACACCTCGCGCCGATCTGCGTCGCGCTCGGCATGACGGTGCTGGTGAGCGATCCGTTTGCCAAGGTTGACGACCCGGCGATCCGGCAGGTCGATCAGGATACGCTGCTCAGCGGCTCCGATTTCGTGGTCTGTCTCGTGATCGCGAACGAAGAGACCGAGAACCTGATGAACGCAGCGAATTTCGCTCGCATGAAGAAGACCGCATTTTTCCTTAATCTGTCGCGCGGCAATCTGGTGGACGAGGCCGCGCTGCTCGCCGCGCTGGAGAAAAAGCAGATCGCGGGCGCTGCAATGGATGTCGGCCGCGCGTTCGACCAGAAGCCCTCGCTCAACCTCGCAAGCCGCGCCGACGTGATCGCGACGCCGCACACCGCCGGGCTGACGCCGGACGCGATTGAGCATCAGGCCTTCGACACGGTGCGGCAGGTCCGCGATCTGGTCGCAGGACGCATACCCCCAGAAGCGGTGAACCGGCAAAAGGCTACACGGCTCGCGCGGCTCGGGATCAACGACCTGACTTGATTTTCCGGTATCCACCGGTCACCAAAGCCCGGTTGGATCGTTATCCCGGCCGAGCGAAGCGAGAGCCGGGACCCAGTAAACACCGGCCGTGAGATTGCTGCGCAGCTGGTGTTTACTCGATCCCGGATAGCCGCTTTGCGGCTTCCGGGATGACGAACAGAAGCATGGGAGGACACGTGGCGACGCGCAATCTCGGCATCATCATGAACGGCGTCACCGGACGCATGGGGCTCAACCAGCACCTCGTGCGCTCGATTCTGGCTATCCGCGATCAGGGCGGCGTGACGCTGCCGAACGGCGACCGCGTGATACCCGACCCGATTCTGGTCGGCCGCAATGCCGAGAAGATCGCGGCGCTGGGCAAGCAATACGGCATCGCCCGCACGACCACCGACCTGACGGCCGCGCTGAAGAACCCGAACGACACCGTGTTCTTCGATGCCGCGACCACGCAGATGCGCGCCGATCTCGTCACGCAGGCAATCAACGCGGGCAAGCACATCTATTGCGAAAAACCCGTCGCGGACTCGCTCGACAAGGCGATCGCCATCGCGAAACTCGCCAAGCAGCAGGGCGTGAAGAACGGCGTGGTACAAGACAAGCTGTTCCTGCCCGGCCTGCGCAAGATCGCGATGTTGCGCGACGCGGGCTTCTTCGGCCGCATGCTCAGCGTGCGCGGCGAGTTCGGCTACTGGGTGTTCGAAGGGGACTGGGGCCAGCCCGCGCAGCGCCCCAGCTGGAATTACAAGAAGGGCGAAGGCGGCGGCATCATCCTCGATATGCTCTGCCACTGGCGCTACGTGCTCGACAATCTGTTCGGCAAGGTGCAGGCCGTGAGCTGTCTCGGCGCGACGCACATTCCAAGCCGCGTCGACGAGAGCGGCAAGACCTACGCGACAGACACCGACGATGCCGCCTACGCGACCTTCCAGCTGGAAGGCGGCGTGATCGCGCACATCAATTCAAGCTGGGCGACGCGCGTGCGGCGCGACGATCTCGTGACCTTCCATGTCGACGGCACGCATGGGTCGGCGGTCGCCGGGCTGACGAAATGCGTGACTCAGGCACGCGTGAATACGCCGCGCCCGGTATGGAATCCGGACGTGCCGCAGACCATGAAATTCGCCGAGCAGTGGGAAGAGGTGCCGGACAACGTCACCTACGAGAACGGCTTCAAGATCCAGTGGGAGGACTTCATCCGCCATGTTTGCGCTGACACGCCGTGGAAATACGATCTGGTCGAGGGGGCCAAGGGCGTGCAGCTGGCCGAGCTGGGCCTGAAAAGCTGGGCGGAGCGGCGCTGGCTCGACGTGCCGGCGCTGAGTATTTGAGGAGACTCTTGTGGCGACGATTTCATTACCGAACAAAGACCGCAGCTTCTCGCCCTACACCACCGGCGAGCCGATCCTGCTGCCGAAACGCGGCGCCGCGCCGAAATTCAATCGCGTCGCCTATGCGGCTGCGCATGTGGTGGCCGATCCGCTCGCCGACAATGATCCATGGCTCGATGCGGCGGTGGACTGGGACAAGACCATCGCGTTTCGCGAATATCTCTGGGACCTCGGGCTCGGCGTCGCCGAGGCGATGGACACCGCGCAGCGCGGCATGGGGCTCGACTGGAACGGCGCCAAGGAACTGATGCGTCGCGCGCTCGAAGCCGCGCGCCGCCGGCCCGGCGTGAAGATCGCCTGCGGCGCCGGCACGGATCATCTCGACGCGAATGCGCGCGTGTCGGTGGACGACATCATCCGCGCCTACGAGGAGCAGATCGAGACCATCGAGGGCATGGGCGGGCAGCTCATCGTGATGGCGAGCCGCGCGCTCGCGCGCGTGGCGAAAAGCCCGGAGGACTACGCGCGCGTCTATGGCCGCATTCTGCGGCAGGTGAAGCAGCCGGTGATCATTCACTGGCTCGGCGAGATGTTCGATCCGGCACTCGCCGGATACTGGGGCGCGGAGGATCACTACGCCGCAATGGAAACCTGCCTCGCGATCCTGCAGGAGCACGCCGGCAAGATTGACGGCATCAAGATTTCGCTCTTGTCGAAGGAGAAGGAAATCTCGATGCGCAACCGCCTGCCGAAAGGCGTGCGCATGTATACCGGCGACGATTTCAACTACGCCGAGCTGATCGCGGGCGACGAAGACGGCCATTCGGACGCGCTGCTCGGCATTTTCGACGCGATCGCGCCGGCCGCATCCGCGGGCCTGGCGCGGCTCGCCAACAACGACGTGCAGGGCTTCCACGGCATTCTGGAGCCGACCGTCCCGCTCTCGCGCCACATCTTCAAGAGCCCGACGCGCTTCTACAAAACCGGCGTCGTATTCCTCGCCTGGCTCAACGGCCTGCAGGACCATTTCCTGATGATCGGCGGACAGGAGAGCGCGCGCTCGCTCTTGCATCTCGCCGAACTGTTTCGCCTCGCCGACAAGGCCCGCGTGCTGCACGATCCCGATATGGCGGCGTCGCGCATGAACAAGCTCTTGGCGGTGCATGGCCTCGCCTGAATGCTGATGTCGCTGTGCAACGAGGTGATCGCCGCGTTGCGCTTTCCCGCGCCGTGCGAGCCTGCCGCCGCGCCCGACTATGACGGACCGGTCGAGACGGTCGGCGCGCTGATGCGCCGCTGGCTCCCCCGGGGTTGATTTCACGCATCCATGTCGACGATCCGGGCCCGCGCGGGCCTGGCATGGGCTGGCTTTCCTTCCCCCCTATCCTTCGCGCGTCGCGCGAGGGAGGCTATAAGGGGAACGCATCGATTGAGCCCTTTCTCTACCAGCCGGATGGTCCGGCCTGCGCGGCGCGGGGTATTGGGTACATTCGGGGAATCCTGGACACGCTGGCCGCATGAACGCGCCGAAACTGAAACTGATCGCTGCGGACTTCTTCGAACGGCCGGTGAAGCTGCGCCTGCCGTTCCGCTTCGGCGTGGTCACGCTCACCGAGGCGCCGCAGGTGTTCGTGCGCGCCCGCGTGCGGCTTGCGGACGGACGCGAGAGCGAAGGGGTGTCGGCCGAGATGCTGGCGCCCAAATGGTTCGACAAATCCCCGGACCTGACCAACGAGGAAAACTTCTTCCAGCTGCGGCTCTCGCTGGCCTTCGCCAAGCTCGCGCTGATGACCGCCGGTCCGGATACGCCGTTCGGCCTTTCGGCCGCCGTGGATCAGCCGCTGCACGAGTCCTGCGCCAAGGTCGGCCTGAACGGCCTGGTGGCCTCCTTTGGCCTCGCGCTGATCGACCGCGCCATCATCGATGCGCTCGGCCGGCTGGAGCGCGTGTCGGCTTTCACGCTGGTCGGCGAAAACCTGCTCGGCCTCAGCGCCGCGACCGCACCGGACCTGTCCGGCTTCGACTTCGGCAAATTCCTCGCCGCGCTGCGCCCGGCCCGCTCGATCCAGGCGCGCCATACCGTCGGTCTGGTCGATGCGCTCACCTGGTCGGACACCAGCGGCAAGCGGATCGACGACGGCCTCCCCGAAAGCCTGGAGGAGGTCGTCGCGACTTACGGACACCGTTACTTCAAGCTCAAGGTCTCCGGCGCGATCGATGCCGACATCGAGCGCCTGAGCGCCATCGCGGCGGTGCTGAACAATTCCGAGGCGCCCTACCGCGTGACGCTCGATGGCAACGAGCAGTATCACGACGTCGAGGAGGTCACCGAACTGTGGCGCCGGATCGGCGAGACTCCGCGGCTCGCGCGGCTCAAGTCTTCTATCCTGTTTCTCGAGCAACCGATCGCGCGCGACCGAGCGCTGTCCGCGCCGGTCGATAGCCTGTCGAACGAGGTTCCGGTCGAGATCGACGAATCCGATGCGGACATCAGTGCTTTTCCCCGCGCCATCGCGCTCGGATACCGCGGCATCTCGACCAAATCCTGCAAGGGGTTCTATCGCGGCCTGATCAATCGCGCGCGGATCGAGAAGTTGAATGCCGAGCAGCCGGGCCGCTATTTCATGTCGGCCGAGGATCTCACCACGCAGGCCGGCATCGCCGTGCAGCAGGATCTCGCGCTCGCCACGCTCATCGGCGCCGCGCATATCGAGCGCAACGGACACCATTATGTCGACGGCATGACCGGCGCGCCGCGTGACGAGGAAGATGCGTTTCTGCGCTATCATCGCGACATCTATCGCCGCGCCCCGAACGGGCGCGTACGCCTGCTGATCCGCGGCGGCGTGATTTCGCTCAGTTCGCTCGACACGCCCGGCCTTGGCGCAGGACCGATGCCGGACTTCAAGGCGATGTCGCCGAGCCTTGAGCCGTATCCGCTGCATCAAGACGAAACCGGGACCTGACCACACACATGAAAACCGAAGGTCTCTCGATCAATCTCGGCACCGTGCGCCAGCAGTTCGATCTGAAAGGCGCAATCGAGGCGTGCCGCAAGCTCGGCATCACGGCCATTTCGCCATGGCGCGACCACGTGCAGGCCGTCGGCGTCGCGGAGGCCGCGCGGATCATCAAGCAAAACGGCATGAGGCTGACCGGCTATTGCCGCGGCGGGCTGTTTCCCGCGGCGGATGAGGCCGGGCGGCAGGCCGCCATCGACGACAACAAGCGCATGATCGACGAGGCTGCTGCGATCGGCGCCGACTGCATCATCCTGATCGGCGGCGGGCTACCGCAGGGCTCGCGCGACATCTCGGCCGCGCGGCAGATGTTCGCCGACGGCATGGCGGCGATCCTGCCGCATGCGCGCGCCTCCAAGGTGCCGCTCGCGATCGAGCCGCTGCATCCGATGTATGCGGCGGATCGCGCCTGCATCTCGACGCTCGCGGAGGCGCTCGACATGTGCGACGCCTTCGGCAAGGGCGTCGGCGTCGCGATCGACGCCTATCATCTGTGGTGGGACCCGGATCTCCAACGCCAGATCGCACGCGCGGGATCGCGCATCCTGGCGCATCACATCTGCGACTGGCTGGTGCCGACGAAGGACATGCTGCTCGACCGCGGCATGATGGGCGACGGCGTGATCGACCTGCCGGGCCTGCGCCGCATGGTCGAGGGCGCGGGCTTCCACGGCCATCAGGAGGTGGAGATCTTTTCCGCCGAGAACTGGTGGAAGCGGCCGGGCGAAGAGGTGCTGCGCACCTGTATCGAACGCTTCAACACCGTCTGCTAGCTTTCTTCTTCGCGCATGATCTTGTCCGAAAACCGGTTCCCACTTTTCGGGATCATGCGCTACTCCGCCGGCTGTTCGGCCGCCGGCATCTCGTCCTTCGCGGCGCCGCGCTCGCGCAAAAGACCCCAGCCGACGGCAGCCGAGCTGACCAGTGCGAACAAGAGCCCGCGATGCTTGAGGCCGACCTGCCCAGCCTTGAGCGCGACGGGCAGCAACATCGGGATCAGCTTCGGCCACAGCGACGGGTCAGCCCAGATCGGCGGCGCGTTCTTCTCGGCTTCCTCGCGCTCGCGCCGCTCTTGCTCGGCGCGGATCGCGGCGCGCTTGTGCGCCTGGCTACGCATATAGAGAATGACGATCACCGCGATCAGCGCGATCAGGATGAAGAAACCGGCCATCGCCGCGCATGCCTGCAGCGACCCGAACCGATCGGCCGCCCAGATGAAAATCGCGATCCCGGCGAACAGAACACCGATGACGGCGGACATGCCCGCAACCACGCCGCAAATCAGGGTGGTCACGAGCGACTGATACTCAGTCTTTGCGGTCGCGATGAGCCTGTCGAACACCGATGCCCCCTGACGGCCTAGCGCCGCCAGGCCGCACCAAACAGGAAGCCAATGCCGGCGACCATCGCAAGCGTGGCGTAGGGCCGGCGCTTGAGCGAATCCTCGACCGCGTCACCAAAGGTGTCGGCGACGTCGCGGAACGCATCGACCGCCTCGCGGCCGGTGTCCTGCGCATCCGAGAGCATCGAGTTGGCCTGCGCCTTTGCGCTGCGGACCTGGGATTTGACTTGAGTCATTGCGTCGTCCTTTGCCTGGCTGACGAGGTCAGCCACCTGTTGGGTCAATTCGGAAATATCGTCGCGGATCGTTTCAAGCTGCTTTTCGACATCGGCTGGCGTCGTGCCGCTGGTCGCGCCCGCCCTGGCGGTCGATGTGGACATAGTGGACATGATGAGATCCCTTATCTCGGCCCCAACGCGGCCTTGAGGCAAAAAGTTCCATCGTTGGGCTGCTCGTTCCTTGATCCAACTCAACCGGGCAGCGTGCTCTCGTCGCGCGGCAGCAGGTGGCCCAAAACCACGAACGAGACGATCACGAGCGGCACCGCCAGGAACGCCCCGACCGGGCCCCACAGCCAGGTCCAGAAGGCAAGCGAAAGGAACACCACGAATGGGCTCAGGGTGAGGCGATGTCCCATGATGCTCGGCGTGACGAACTGGCCTTCCAGCGTCGCGATGCCGATGAAGAACAGGGGCGCCAGCGCCGCCTGTGAAAGAGACGGCATGGCGACGAGCCCGACGCTGAACAGGATCGTGGCCACCATCGCGGAGCCGAGATACGGCACATAGTTGAGCACCATCGTGAGCAGGCCGAAGGTCACCGGATTGGGAAAGCCGACCAGGTACAGCATCACGGCGGTGACAACGCCGAGTCCGAGATTGATTACAGTGACCATGCCGAGATAGTCGACCAGGTTCTCCTCGATATCATTCCAGATGCGCAGCGTGCGCAGGCGCGCCTCGCGCGTGACGAACGCGACCACGAGTTTCTGGCGCAGTTGCGCGGTGGTCGCGAGGAAGAAGATCAGCGTGCCGATGAACACGACGAATTCGGTCACCGCCGGCGTGATAACGCCAAGCATCTGGGTGGCGATCTCGGCCGGGTTCGATTCGACAGCGACAGTCGCCCCTGATGCAGCTGGCATGATGGCGGTTTTGATGCTGTGGAATATTGATAAGGGGTAATCCAGCACGCGCAGTTTTTCCTGAATGACTTTGCCGATTTCCGGCGCGCGCGCGATCCAGTCCGTGAGCGGCGAGGCAAAGAAAGTGAGCGCGGCTGCGATCGCGGTCGATAGCAACAAAACAAGGACCACAGCGGAGAGCGCTGATGGGATGCCCATTCGCCGCAACCACTTCACGGCCGGGCCGAACGGCATGCCGATCATGATGCCGGCGACCACCGGAAGCAGGATCGAGCGGCCGAAATAGAGCCCGCCGATGAGCGCGATGACGCCCATCACCAGCGTGGCGACCAGCGCGGCAAGGCGCCACACCGCCATCGCGCCGGACAAGGGCAACGGTTCGGTCAGCTTGAGGCCGAGGGAGTCACGCGCCGCGGCGCGTCGCGCGCGCGTGTCGCTTGCCAAAGCGGCGTCCCGGTCCGATTTCTCGGCGCGCTGGGGTTCTGCGCCGGCTCGGCGCGGGGCGACCTGCTGATCCATGTCGTTCTGAATACTCATAAAAGGATGAATGCGATCGCCAAACGCCAGCACCAACGCGCGTGTGTCGACACGAGTTCCGTTCGGACGCCCGAAGCTGACTTGTCCGACTGGAAGGGCGATAGCCAACGCTCCGCCGCCCGCTTGTGGTGGCGCGCGGGCTGCGCCTTCTCCATTCGCCCCCAAAGGGGCGCGCGGAACGCCGGGGTCCTGACGGACCCACGGGCTTGCGCCTCTCGCGAGACGCAAGCGGGACGATGCTTCTTCGAAAAAGCGCCGTCCGGATTGTCGAAACCGCAAGTCCGCCCAGTCTCCGGCGTCCCGCACGCGATGTTTGAAGCCTGCTCCGCGCGCCCCCCGGTGGACTGACCTTTCAGGCGGCCTCGCTTGCGCGAGGCGGCCTATCCACCGCTCTGGAGCCTGACGGTTCGCGCGTGGCGTGGCTGCCACGTGGCGAACCGCCGCCACGGCCCGCGTGACGCGCGGCAGGCGCATCGGGACCGCACGGCTTCGGCTGCTTGCGCGTTGGGCGGCACGTCCGTCGCCCCGGCGCAGCCACCGCACCCTCCCCGCACCTGTCGACGCTGCAGATGCCCTCGATGTGGGAAGGGTAACAGCTTTTATTCCTAGATTGGGACAATATTGTGGCGATTGGGCCAAGATGAGACGGCGGCGCAGACAAAAAAAGAGCCCGGCTTTGACCGGGCTCCCTCGCTTCGTTTGTCAGTTTATTTTGCGTCGGCGACCCAGCTCATCTTGTCCTTGTCGTACTTAAAGCCGTGCGCGTTCTTCAGCTCGTCCTTCGTCGCGTGCATCACAAGGTACGGCTTGCCGTCCTTGGTCGTGGTCTGCACCGCGCTATGCGGGACCGCAACGTCCTTCTCTCCCATTCCGAGGAATCCGCCGACGCCGATGATGAGCGAGGTAATCTGACCACCCTTGGTGACCAGCACATCGTCGATGTCTCCGATCTTGGAATTGTTCGGATCATAGACGGCCTGCTTGTACCAGTGCGTGACGGTCACGGAATCCGCCGGGATGGAGCCCTGGACCGTGGATTGCGCAAACGCAGGCGCGCTCAGCATGACGAGGGCCAAAGCAGGCCCGGCAATCTTCAACATCAAACTTCTCCTCGGATGTGACTGTGCCACCCCTGCTGTAATCGCCACCGACTCCGATGGTTCCGCCGCGAAGAAGGGTTCGGAATTTTCCGATGCTTCCTGCGCGTGCCGTCCGACCGCGCCGCGTAGTTTTGCCATAAGCTGAGAAACCAGCCAGATCGGATTATTCTCGGCTTCGATTCGGGGGAGCACGATAGCGGCGGCATTCGGAAAGGCTTTCCATCAGGACACGACCTCCAACTTCGACAGGACACGCTCATGCGATTTGTCAAACGCCTCGGTATCGGTCTCGCGCTTCTCGCCGGGGCCGCGGCCGTCGTCGTGTGGATGCAGCCCGACGACTATCGGCTGACGCGCCAGACCGTGATCGCGGCGCCCGCGGCGGCAATCTTTCCGCGTGTCAACGACCTGCATCAGTGGGAGACGTGGTCGCCCTGGGCGAAACTCGATCCGAACGCGAAGATCACGTTCTCGGGCCCGCAGGCAGGCACCGGCGCTGCGTTCGCATGGGACGGCAACGACAAGATCGGCACCGGCACCATGACGATCACGCAAAGCAAGCCGAACGAGCGCATCGCGACGCGCACGGATTTCGTCAAGCCGTTCGAGGGCACGAGCACCGCGGACTTCGTGCTCTCCGAGACGAACGGAGAGACCAACGTGATCTGGACCATGAGCGGCACGCAGACCTTCATCGGCAAGGCGATCTGCCTGGTGATGAACATGGAGAAGACGGTCGGTCCCGATTTCGAGCGCGGGCTGGCGCAGCTCAAGCAGGTAAGCGAGGCGAGGTAGGGCGCGGCGTTTCACGATTTACGGCCATACTTTTGTATGGTAGATTGCCCATATGACTGCGGACAACGATCCGCGCTTTGATCGGGACGAAGCCAAGGAGCGCTCCAATCGCATCAAGCACGGCGTGTCGTTCGCCCTTGCGCAGCATGCCTTTTTCGATCCGCGTCGCGTTATCGCCGAGGACTTGAGCCATAGCCTGACAGAGTCGCGGTATTTTTGCTTCGGCTGGATCGATGGCGGAGTCATGACGGTTCGTTTCACCTGGCGCCGCGGGCGCATCCGGATCTTCGGCACCGGGTATTGGCGCAAGGGAAAGACAATCTATGAGCAGCAAAACCGTCAGATATACAGCCGGTGAAATCGGCAAGACGCGCGTGATCGCAGATTTCCTGCCGCCGCCGGATGCGCTCGTTCCGCGCGAGGATAATGTGAAAGTGACCCTCAGCCTTTCACGTCGCAGTGTGGATTTCTTCAAGCGCGCTGCAAAACAGCGGCGGGTGCCGTATCAACGCATGATCCGCGCGCTGGTCGACACATATGCCGACAAACAGGTCGACCGGACGTAACGGCGCGCTTGTGGGAACGCTACTCCGCGGCTTCCGCTGGCTCGTGCGGCGCAGCTTCCTTCGCCTCGGCCACCTGCGCCTCGATCGCGGCGAGCGCGCGGGCGAGCCCCTCCCCCTCCGGATCGAGCAGCGCCGCGGTGCGCGCCGAGGCGATCGCATCGACCGCGACTTGCAACGGAATGCGGCCGGCGAGCGCGGGATCGATCAGTCTTTCCTCGATGGTGTCGTAATTCGCCGCACCGCGCTTCCAGGTATCGCCGTAGCCCTTGATCAGCCGCGCGCATTCCGCGACTTCGAGCGCGAGTTCGGGCGAAAGCCGTGCCGCGTTGCGGATCAGCACCAGCCAGGACTGGATCGCGACAAACTCCTCCGAATAGCGCAGGCTGTAGGGGCGCAGGCGCCTGAGCTTGGTCAGCGCCCAGAAGCGCAGATAGCCCCAGACGGTCGTGGTCTTCAGCTCCATGCCGAAATAGACCTTGCCGAGCCAGCCGCGTTTTTCCGCGTATGAGACGATCGCCTGCCCGAGCGGGCGCGGCATCACCTGCGCCAGTTCCTCGATGCCTGGCTTGAGGAATTCGGTGACGACGTAGGGCTGACCCTTGGCGCCGATCTCGCTCTCGATACGGCGGAAGCGCGCGGGTGAAATCTTCGCCTCGGCAACGCGGATCACATCTTCATACGACATGCGCACCGCAAGATGGCGCGCGGTCTCGGCGAGCAGCCGTCCGCCCGCATTGCCGCGCAGGTCGAGGTCGGCGATCGGCTTGAGCCAGTCGAGGAAAAGCTGCGCATAGGCGGCGTTCTGGTAGGCGAAGAGACGGCGCACGCCCTCGATCGCAAAGGTGCGCGCGGGCTGCGGGAACGCCGCGGCGCGAGTCTCGACCTGGGCGTAGGTCGGACGCGCGGCACGCTTGCGGGTGCGCCGCAGCTTGCCCGGCGCTTCCGCACGCGCAGCCTCCAGCCCGGCCGCAAAGCCGCGCAGATTGGCCTCCACCGCCTTGCCGTCGCGCCGGATCGCCTGCTCGAACGCTTCGACGAACACCGGCAGACCGCCGCTGCCCGCGATCGCGCCGAGCATCACGGCGCTGACCATCGCGCCCGCCTGCTTGGCGGCGGCCTCCATGTCGAAGACGATACGCTCCTTGGAATTGCGCTCGACCGCGTCGAGCAGGCGCCGGCTGTCGTAGCGCCCGTCGCCCATCTGCATCTTTTCGACCGTCAGATAGACGCGGCTGAGCGAGGCGACCAGCAGCGTGCGGTCCGGTGTCACAAAGCCGTTCGCAATCGCGCGGCCGGCTTCGAGCAGTTCGCTCGCCACCACCATGTCGACATCGCCGACGCCGGGCGCGAGCGCCAGCACCGGCCGCTTGCCGCCGAGCTGTCCGACAGGCACCGGAAAAATCTCGATGTAATACGTGGTCGCGCCGGTGCGCTGCGCGACACCGGGGATCGAGGTCGATTGCACCGCCAGTCCGCTCGCTTCCGCGGCCGACACGATCCAGTCGGTGAGCACGCCCCCGCCCTCGCCGCCGAGCGCGGCGATGAGGAGCGTAACGGGCCTGGCGTCGGTCACGCCGCGACCTCGCGCGGCACGAACCAGCTGATCGTCCAGCGGCGCACGCGATGCAGGAAGCGGTCCCAGCCGGTGGCGTTCTGGATCAGTTCGGCGCGATAAAACGAAGGACAGAGCACTGCCGCGTGCGCGACTTCGCCGCACAGCCCGCAGCCGACGCAGCTTTCGATCACGGTGGCGACCGGATCGGTGCGCAGCGGGTCGGGCGAAGGCTTCACGGTGAGCGACGGGCAACCGGACAGCCGGATGCAGGAATGGTCGCCGGTGCAGATCTCGTCGTCGACGCCGAACTTGGTGCGCACCACGCGCTTGCCCGCCTCGAGCTTCACCGCATCCTCGGCGCGCACGCGGCGCTGGCGCGCAAGCTGGCATTCGCCGTCGGCGATGATCACCTTCAGGCCGGATACCGTGGTGCTCATCGCCTCCTTCAGGGTCTTCACCATGGTGGCGACTGAGTAGGTGCGCACCGTGCGCAGCCATTTGACGCCGAACGAGCGCAACGTCGATTCGATGTCCATGCCCGGCGCGACGCCCTGCCGGCTGCTGCCGCTCGAGGGCATGAACTGCTGGCCGGTCGCCGAGGTGTAGCCGTTCTGCATCACGATCAGCACGCCGTCGTTTTTATTGAAGAGATTCGACGCGACGCCGGTGATCAGTCCGTTGTGCCAGAACCCGCCGTCGCCCATCACGGAGATCGGGCGCGCTTTCAGGTTCGGCGTGACCGCGGCCGCACTCGCGAGCGACATGCCGTAGCCGAGGATCGAATTGCCCATCGAGAACGGCGCGAAGGTCGCGAACGAATGGCAGCCGATGTCGGCCGAGATGTGCGTCGGGCCGATGTCGCGCTGGGTGAGCTTGAGCGCGGCGAACACCGGACGCTCCGGGCAGCCGGTGCAGAAATTCGGCGGGCGCGGCGGGATCTCGCCGAGCGTCGCCAGCGCCACAACCTTGTGACTGAGCATGCGGTCCGCATTCGCCACAAGCTCGTCCACATCGAGGCCGGCTGGCTCGACGTCGCGCATGAAGTTCGCGATGCCGCGGACCATGACTTCGCCGGTGTACTCGCCGGCCTTGGGCAGCGCGCCCTTGCCGTGGATGCGGGTCTGGATGTCGGCGCGGCGCAACTCGACCGCGACCGCCTGCTCGATATAGTCGGGGAAGCCTTCCTCGACGATCAGCACGTCCTTCTTAGCCGCGCAGAAGGTCCGCACCTCGTCCGGAATCAGCGGATAAGCGAGATTGAGGCAGTAGATCGGGATGCGCGAATTGCCGAAGTGGTCGGCAAGCCCGAGGCGCTCCAGGCCGCGTAGCACCGTGTTGGTGAGACCACCGAGCACGATGATGCCGAGATCCGTCATCTCGCCCTCGAAGAACTCGTTGAGCCTGTGCTCACGCGCGAAGGCCTGCGCGGCGGGCAACCGCTCCTCGACCTTCAGCTTTTCATGCGCGAAGGTCAGCGGCGGGTGCGCGAGCCGCGCATAGTTGAACTTGGCCGGCGCGTCGATCCGGTTGAGGCCGGAGGCCGCCGATGCGCGGTTGTTCTTCGCCATGAACGCGCCGGTGACGTGGCACGCACGCACGCGCAACTCCAGCATCACGGGCGCATGGCTCGCCTCGGAGAGCTCGAACCCCTGCTCCACCATGCGCACGATGGTCGGCAGGTCGGGGCGCGGATCGAGCAGCCACATCGAGGACTTCATCGCATAGGCGTAGGAGCGTTCCTGGATGACGCTCGCGCCCTCGCCGTAGTCCTCGCCGATGATGATCAGCGCACCGCCCATCACGCCGGGCGAGGAGAGATTGGACAGCGCGTCGGCCGCCACATTGGTGCCGACGATCGACTTCCAGGTAACGGCGCCGCGCAACGGATAGTTGATCGAGGCGCCGAGCATGGCGGCGGCGGAGGCCTCGTTGGTGCAGGTTTCCAGATGCACGCCGAGCTCGGCCATCATGTCTTCGGCGTCGACCAGCACGTCGAGCAGGTGCGACACCGGCGCGCCCTGGTAGCCGCCCACATAGGCGACGCCGGACTGCAGAAGCGCCTTGGTCACCGCGAGGATGCCTTCGCCGCGAAAGGTCTCGCCGTCACCGAGCTTGAGCGCCTCGACTTCCTTCGCGAACGAGCGTTCGGCCATGCGGGAATCCTGATGGTATTTGGATCGGTTCTAACGCGCCGCCCCCGCAGGCGAAAGCGGGAATCCGTCGCAGGGAGTGGCTGCAGCCGCGGGGCTAGCGCTTGCACGCAGACGAGCGAAATCGGATAGGATCAGGAATTCATTGCAAGATCGGGGAGGAACCATGATCCACGTCGTCGCCATCATCACCGCTAGGCCCGGACAGCGCGCGGCCGTGCTCGCCAATTTCGCCGCGAACCGCCCGGCCGTGCTGGCCGAGGCCGGCTGCATCGAATACGGCGCGGCGGTGGACGTGGAGAACATGGGAACCGCGGCCTACGGGCCGGATGCCTTCGTGGTGATCGAGAAATGGGAGAGCGAGGATCACCTCAAGGCGCATGCCGCGGCACCGCACATGAAGGCCTATGGGGAGAAGAACAAGGATCTGGTCGCGAGCCGCACCATCCACGTGCTCAAGCCGGTGTGATGTCAGACGCGATCGGTGAACCCCTCGGCGCTGCCGCCGCCCGGACTGTGATTGTTGAGCCTGACGAGGTTTACGGCATCGGTGGTGTCGCTCGCTGAGACCCCTGCTCCAAGTCCGGACAACAGCGACACAAGATTGATGACGCCGAGGAAGGTGCACACCGCGCCCGCTATGACCAGTGTTGAGGGATTGAGATTGGAAA
This sequence comes from uncultured Alphaproteobacteria bacterium, assembly GCA_963757565.1. Taxonomy (GTDB): domain Bacteria; phylum Pseudomonadota; class Alphaproteobacteria; order Rhizobiales; family Xanthobacteraceae; genus PALSA-894. Next base: position 246,238 of record CAVWSB010000011.1, on the reverse strand, counting down.
AGATCAGCATTGCGAGCGCGCCCGCCAGCAGTGCAAGTCCGAGCAGCAGCAGCTTCATGGCGCAACGCGTCTCCGGTCGCACCGGGAGGGTGCGCCGATCATTGGTCGCACGGAACGGACCGGAGGTTCGTTTTCAGTCCGATCGTGCGGTAGAACTCAGCCGCGCACCCGGCGAACGAACGCCGCGACCGCCTGCCCGATTTCGTCCGGTGAATCCTCCTGCAGGAAATGCAGGCCGGGCACTGTGACCTCGGTCTGGTTTGGCCAGGCGCGGCAGACCTCGCGCTGCCGGCCGGTAAGGATCGATCCCGGCTCGGCATTGATAAACAGCTTCGGCAGTGGCGACTTGGCGAGCCATGCCGAATAGTCCGCCACCACCTTCACCACATCGGCCGGTTCGCCCTCGATCGGGATCTGACGCGGCCAGGTCAGCGTCGGGCGGCGGCTCTCGCCCGCCTCAAGAAACGGCCGGCGGTATTCGGTCATCTCCGCGTCGGTCAGCTTGCGCAGGACCGAACCGGGCAGCACGCGCTCGACGAACATGTTCTTCTCCAGGATCATGTCCTCGCCGCCGTCACCGCGGAACCCCTGGAAGGCGCGGCGCGCATTCTCCGGCCAATCGTCCCAGGTGACCGGCGTGACCAGCGCCTCCATGTAGGCGATGCCGGCGACACGCTCGCGGTGCAGCTTCGCCCAGTCGAAACCGAGCGCCGAACCCCAGTCGTGGATCACGAAGATGATTCGTCCGCCGAGGCCGAGCTGGTCCCACAGCGCAAACAGGAAGTCGCGATGCTCCGCATAGGTGTAACGCTGCGGCCCCGACCCCGGCAGCTTCTCGGAGTCGCCCATCCCGATCAGGTCGCAGGCGATCAGCCGCCCGAGGCCCGCGCAGTGCGGCATGATGTTGCGCCACAGATACGACGAGGTCGGGTTGCCATGCTGGAACAAGATCGCGTCGCCCGCGCCCTCGTCGATATAGGCCATGCGGCGGCCCATGACGGTCGCGAATTTCTTCGTGGCGAATGGCTTGGCGGACAGCGGCATCCCGACATTCTATGGGCAGGTTTTCGTTCGCCCGCTTCACGCTTCGGTGAAGCGTGGGACGGGCGAATCCGCATTCCTCGCGCCAAGCGTGCAGGTTATGCTTTCCGAATAAATACAACATCGGGAGGCGACCATGACGATATCCATGCGCGGCTTCGGCCTCGCAACGACCACATCCGCGTTGATCGCGCTGTCACTGCCGGCATTAGCGCAGGACATCAAATACAAGCCGATCAGCGTGAAGACCCCGGACGGCCTCACCATCTCGGCGCAGGAATGGGGTAACCCGCAGGGTCCGGAAATCCTTTTCATCCACGGCTATGCGCAGAGCTATCTGTCCTGGATGCGTCAGACCGACAGTGACCTCGCCAAGGAATTCCGCATCATCACCTACGACCTGCGCGGCCACGGCAACTCCGACAAGCCGCTCGACAAGGCGCCCTATCACGACAACAAGGCCTGGGGCGACGAGGTGAAGGCCGTGATGGACGCGGCGGGCCTCAAGCGTCCGGTGCTGGTCGGCTGGTCATACGCCGGCCGCGTGATCTCGGACTACGTGACGACACATGGCGCGGACCGCCTCGCCGGCATCAACTTCGTCGACGCCTCGATCAAGTTCTTCCCCGAGTTCGTCGGCGAGAACCTGAAGAACCAGGCGCCGATGACATCGAGCGACCTCGCCACAAACATCGCGGCGACCCGCGCCTTCGTGCACGGCTGCTTCGAGAAGCAGCCGACCGCGGATGACTTCGAGACGATGCTGTCGTTCAACATGATGGTGCCGCCGGTGGTGCGGGCGAACCTCGGCGGACGGTCGCTCGACGCGACCGACGTGATGTCCAAGCTGAAGATCCCCGTCCTGGTCACGCACGGCGACAAGGACCGCAACTCCAAGCTCGGCACCGCCGAATACACGGCGAAGACGATTCCGGGCGCGAAGCTCTCGGTCTACCAGGGCATCGGCCACGCGCCGTTCTACGAGGACGCAGCGCGCTTCAATACCGAGCTGGCGGCGTTCGTGCGCGAGGCGAACAAGAACCGCACGAATTGACGCGGTATTCAAGCGCCGCAACCCGAAACGAGAGCGGCGCGCCACACCTGAGGGTGTGACGCGCCGTTACTTCTTTGTCGCGATGTTCAGACGAGATCGAAGTGATGGACCTGGAACTGCCAGTCCAGCCCGATCTTCGCGGGTTGGTTGTTGCTCATCATCACTTCATGATTTGCCGTGATGGTCGCACCGTTCATTTCCCACATCACGACCTGACCGCTACCGGCGTCGCGCCAGATCACGTCGCTCTTTCCGTCGTGGTTATAGTCGCCCGCATCCTGGAACTGCCAGTTTGAGGCGATCACGCCGACGTTCTGATTTGCCGTGATCTGATTGCCATTCATGGTCCAGAGCGCGACCTGACCGGTGTTACCCTCTCGCAGGAGAATGTCGTCCTTGCCGTCCGCGTTGAAATCACCCGTCCCGAGGATGTGCCAATTGAGGCCGAGGTTGTTCGAGACCGCCTGGTTTCCGACGATCTGGGCGCCGTCCATCGTCCAGAGCACGACCTGCCCGGAGTTGCTGTCGCGCAACAGCACATCGCTCTTGTGGTCACCATTGGCATCCAGCAGGCCCTGGATATGCAGGTTGCTGGCGATCACGCCGACGTTCTGGTTGCCGACGATCTGGTTGCCGTCCATGGTCCAGAGCGAGACCTGCCCGGAGTTGTGGCGCCACAGCACGTCCGCCTTTCCATCGGCGTTGAAGTCAGCGACGCCTTGGTTGTGATACTGGGCGTTCAGCGTTCCGACATTCTGGTTCCCGGTGATGTGGTTGCCGTCCATGGTCCAGAGGACGACCTGACCGGAGTTGTTGCGCCACAGGATGTCCGACTTGCCGTCGTTGCCGAAGTCGCCGGTGTCCTGGAAATGCCAGGTGCCGTTGAGCTGGTCGACGCCCAGATTGTTCTGCAGCTTCGCGTTGGCCATCTGCCATTCAGACACGAAGCCGTTGCCCGTGTTGCGCCACAACATGTCGCTGTTGCCATCGGCATTGAAGTCCGTCGGCGCCGTGGTCGGCGTCGGCGCAACCGGCAAGATGGATTGCACCGCGGCAAAGGCATCGACCAGCCCGGAGCCGGTGCGTGAGTCGTAACCCGGCGTACCCATATCGATGGCGGTCGACTGAAGGATATTGAGAATCTGCGCCGGGGTGAGCGACGGGTTTTCCTGCAACAGCAAGGCGGCGACGGCGGCGACGTCGGGCGCAGCCGCGGATGTGCCGAAGAAGTTCGGGAGGCCGTCCGGATCGTGCGAGGAGTCCGATCCGAAGAACGTGGTGTTGCCGCCGTCCACGCCGGTGATTTGGGGCGAGCCCACGACCTGCGGTGTCGCAAGCCGGTTGCCGTTGACGTCGTACCATTTGGTCACCGGACCGCCGGAGGAGAAGCTCTCCACCAGGGGCGGCGTCGTGCCGAATGCCGGCGTGTCGTAGAAGGCCGAAGCCGCAACGCCGGTCGCGCCGCTCGCGGCCGCGTGGCCGTAAACGGTGCCGTTATTCAGGTTCGACGCGATGTTGTTGCCGAGCGTATTCTTGAAGCTGATAACCTTGATCTCGGTCGGCGGCGTCTCGCCGCCGTTATTGAAGAAGCCAACCCGAAGATAGTTCGTGCCGGTGGTCTGGTTGGCGGCGAGGCTGCTGATGCTGACGATCGCGATCGGATCGCCGGTCGAGTTGATCGCCGTATCGGCCTCGAAAATCCGGTCGCCCGCCGCGTTGGTGATGAACAGATCGAGGTCATCGCCCGGACCGGGACTGGGGCCGCTGGCCGAGTTCGCCGGCCGGTCCCATTGCAGCACGATCGTGTCGACGAACTGCAGATCGAGTGTCAGGTAGTCCTGCCCGGGGGCGAACTGCATGAACGACTCGGTGATTGGGCCGCCCTGCGTCGTGCCGATCGTTTTCGCCGGGCCACCGTTCCAGACCCCCTCGTATCCCTGCAAACCTTGGTTGCCCGCGGAACTGAAATAGGCGACGCCCTGCGCGGTGACCTGGTTCACCGCCTGCGCGATGACACCATCCTGGTAGGCGGGCTCGGCGAAGTACTGCACGTCGTCGACGATGACCTTCGCGCCATCCGCCGCCAGCGCCAGAATGTTGTTGGCGAAATTCGCCTGGCCGCCGTTGGCCGTTGCAAACGAAATCGCCGCACCAGGTGCAAGGTCATGGACCAGTTCGGCCATGGCACGGCCTTCGTCCGTCGTGCCGGAATCCTGGATCACATGCACGGTGGGGAGATCGCCGCTGGCGACACCAGCCGAAGCACCGCCCAGATTGTTGAAGCTGTCGGAAATGACGCCGACCCTGACGCCGGTCCCGTCGAAACCAAAGCTCGCGCGCGCCGTGTCGGCGTGTTGCGCCTGGTCCGCCTGCGTGTCCACCGAGCCGGTGTTCACCGTCATCGCGGATTCCTGCGCGTGCGCAAGATCCGCAACATTGAGCAGATCCGGAACCGCGCTGACCGCGATGACGCCCGAAGCCACGCTGCCGAAGCTCGCGCCATTCTGCAGGCCGATGGCCTCGAGCTGCGCCAGCAGCGCGGCGCCGTTGCCGTCCGCAGCGGTCGCATCGATGACGACGAATTGCCCGTCAGGACTCAGCGCACCACTGAAGTGCTGCACCGAGGTCGTGAACGCCTCCATCGCGACGGCTTGCGACGTATTCGCGTAATAGAGAGCGGACAGCTGGGTATCCAACTTCGTCAGCGCACCGCTTTTCATGTCGGTGAAAGCGATCGACATGGCGACCTGCGCGTCGAGCGCGGCGGGATCCAGTGTGAATGTGGGCGCCTGCGCCAGATTAGAAACCGGTGCAGCCAACGCGACGCCGCCCGAACTTGGATCGACAGGAGAGGTCGTCGACGAATCAACTGGTCCGGTTTGATTGTTCTTGTCGATAGCCATGCTCACCCCCGAAAAAATCCGCTGCCAAGCGGACAGCGGTACAAATCGACTTTCCCAAGACGCAGGTGCACGCCTTCAGGCTCGACGTTCCGTAAAGTAAATGGAGTCTTAAGACCGGAGTCAATTGCGGAACCGGCGTTCTGCCCGAAGTTCCATGAACACCATTAACCTGTTGTTTCAATTCCGCTTTTACGACCGACTCAATGCCGCACAGCCATTTGTCGCCGCCAAAAAAGTAAGTAATCTCGCTTTTTCTTACACACTTATTTCGTGTATATATGTGATATATCCCGACATGCGAGTAATGCTGTCCCCTTCAAATAAGACGCGCGCTTTTCTATATTTATACAACCTCTGGGAATACTGGGCCAAGTCAGCATCGGCATACAGCCTCTCCCGGAATACTCGGCCGGAGGAGCGTATCGGCCTACCGTTTTCGGTGGGAGATTTGGTACCGGCACTACGCACGGCGCGCGTTTTTCAACGCGTCCGGATTGACGACGTTGCTCGGTGTGCCGGCCGCGTAATCGACGATCTGGTCGAAGATGTCGGAAAACTGCAGCTCGTATTCCTCGCGCGACACGTAACCGATGTGCGGCGTGCAGACGACGTTCGGCATATTCAGGAGCGGGTGCGCTATATCGCGCAGCGGCTCGTCTTCATAGACATCGACCGCCGCGAAGCCCGGCCGGCCGGCGCGCAGCGCATTCACCAGCGCGTCAGGCGCAATCAGCGGCGCGCGCGAGGTGTTCACCAGCATGGCGGTCGGCTTCATGCGCGCGAGGTCCGTCCCGGTGACGATGCCGCGCGTCGCCTCGACGAGGCGCATGTGGAGCGAGATCACGTCGCATTGGGCGAAGAATTCTTCTTTGCTCGCTGCGACCTGCCAACCGTCCGCCTGCGCGCGTTCGAGGGATTTTTCGCGCGCCCAGACCAGCACGGTCATGCCGAACTCGCGGCCGTAGCCCGCGACCACGCGCCCGATGCGGCCCCACCCATAGATGCCGAGCGTCTTGCCGCGCAGCGTCGAGCCGACACCGATCTGCCAGTTGCCGGCCTTCAGCGCCGCCATCTGTTGCGGAATTTGCCGCGCGGCCGCGAGGATCAGCCCCCAGGTCAGCTCGGCGGTGGCGTATGACGGCGTATCGGCGTGCTGACCGGACGACACGATGATGCCGAGCCGCGTGCAATCGCCGATGTCGATGTGCGGATAGACGCTGCGCTGGCTGATGAGGCGCAGCTTCGGCAGGCATTCGAGCAGCGGCGCGCGGATTTTGGTGCGCTCGCGGATCAGCACCAGCGCTTCGGTATCCTTGAGCCGTGCGGCGAGCGCGTCGGTGTCCTGGACATGATCATTCCAGATCGTGACGTCATGGCCCTTCAGCTTGGCGAAGCAGTCGAGCGTGCGCAGCGTGTCGTGATAGTCGTCGAGGATCGTGACCTTCATGCGCGTTCAGAACATCCCGTTGCTGTGCGGCATCTTTTCGGGAATGTCCTGCGCGACGTCCCAGTGCTCGACGATCTTTCCGTTCTCCAGCCGGAAAATGTCCACGATGGCTTTTCCGAGTGTGCCGGGCTCGCGCACCGCATGGACGTGGAGGATCACGAAGTCGCCGTCGGCGAAGACCTTCTTGATCTCGCTGTGCGAGTTCGGGAATTTCTCCTTCAGGAAATTGACGAAGCCTTTGAAGCCCTCGGGGCCATCCTGTGCGCCGGGATTGTGCTGGATGTATTTGGGCCCGAAATATTTCGACGCCGCCTCGAAGTCCTTCTTGTTCAGGCCCGCCTCATAGAATTCCACAACGGCCTTCTTGTTAGCTTCCATGTCGGCCGCGAGGGCGGGACACGCCCACAGCGCGGACATCATGATCGGCACAAGCCACTTCATGTCGGGGCTCCTTTCTGCTTTGCGCACTATCCGTATCCGAAGGCGATACCATACCTGACCGTTGCCCGTTGCCCGTCGCCTCGAATGCGACGAGGACAAAGGGCATTTGAGAAGAAGATAGGGAACAGATCGCGAAGGCGAAGCCTAAGCCGTGATTGTGTAACGAGCGGGGCTGGAGCCATATAGCAGCATGGCCCACGACCACGCTCACCACTCGCACGCGCCCAAGCATTTCGGCATGGCGTTCGCCCTCGCGACCGCGCTCAATTTCGGGCTTGTCGTAATACAGGTGATCTATGGCTTGTCGGCGCATTCGGTCGCTCTGCTTGCAGATGCCGGGCACAACTTTGGTGACGCGTTAGGCCTGCTGCTGGCGTGGGGCGCTCATTCGCTCGCGCGCGTAACGCCCACGGCGCATTTTACGTACGGCTATCGCTCGGCTTCTATTCTCTCCGCGCTGCTGAATGCAGTGCTGCTGCTGATCGCGACCGGCGCAATCGCTTGGGAAGCAGTCCGCCGCTTTGCCGATCCGGGCGACGTTGCCGGTATGACTGTGATGGTGGTGGCGGCGGCGGGGATTGTCGTCAACGGCTTGTCGGCTTGGGTGTTGATGGCGGGCCAGAAAGGCGACCTCAATATCCGGGGCGCGTTTGTGCACCTGATGGCCGACGCTGGCGTATCAGCGGGCGTTGTAGTCGCGGGCATTGTCATCCTGCTGACCGGCTGGATGTGGATTGATCCAGCGGTGAGCTTGGCGATTTCGGTCGTGATCGTTTGGACGACATGGGGGTTACTGAGCGAGTCCGCGCGCATGTCCATGGACGCCGTTCCCACTGGTATCGATCCGGGCGAGGTGCGCCGCTTCCTCGAAAAGCTGTCCGGCGTAACAAGCGTGCATGACCTCCACGTCTGGGCGGTGAGCACGACTGAAAACGCGTTGACGGCTCACCTTGTCATCCCGAACGGCCATCCCGGCGATGCGTTCCTAGCCGATCTGTGCCACGACCTCGACCATCGCTTTAAGATCAATCATCCGACCGTGCAGATCGAGGTCGGGGATGCCGGGCGCTGTATCCTGGAACCCGCCACGACGCTGTGAGGCTACACAGATTGAGCGGCTTTCGGGACGAAGCGACTACATCCGCGATGGCAGCCACAGCGCGATGATCGGAAACGCGATCAGGATGATGAGGCGAATGATATCGGTCACGATGAATGGCAGCACGCCGCGGAAGATGGTGGCGAACGTCACATCCTGAATGACACTTTTGATCACGAACACGATCATCCCGACCGGCGGATGGATCAGGCCGAGCTCCACCGTCATTACGATGATGACGCCGAACCAGATCGGGTCGAAGCCAAGCTCCTTGATGACCGGAAAGATGATCGGCACGGTGAGGATCACCATCGCGAGCGCATCCATCAGGCAGCCGAGCACCAGGTACATCAGCATGATCAGGCCGAGCACGCCGTAGGAGCCGATGCCGAGACCGGTGAGGAACATCGTCACCTTCTGCGGCGTCTGTGTCACGGTGAGGAAATAGCCGAACAAGAGCGCGCCGATCAGCACCGTGAAGACGGCGGCCGCGGTGCGCGTCGCTTGCAGCAGCGATTTGCGGATGTTGGCGCGATCGAGCCGGCCGCGCAGCACGCCGATAACGAAGGCGCCGCCCGCGCCCATGCCGCCGGCTTCGGTCGGGGTAAACAGGCCGCCGTAAAGGCCGCCGATCACGAAACAGAAGAGCAGAAGCGTCGCCCACACGTCGCGCACCGCCGCGAGCCGTTCGCTCCACGACGCACGCGGGCCCGACGGCAGGAAGCCCGGCCGCGCCACGCCGATCAGCGTGACCGTGATGATGTACATCGCGGCGGCGAGCGCCCCCGGCAGGACGCCGGCGATGAACAGCTTGCCGATATCCTGCTCGGTGATGATGCCGTAGACCGCGAGCACGGTTGACGGGGGCAGCATCGCGCCGAGCGTGCCGCCGGCCGCGATCACGCCGGTCGCGAAGCTTTGCGGATAGTTGAAGCGGCGCATCTCGGGATACGCGACGGTCGAGAAGGTCGCGGCGGTCGCGACCGAGGAGCCCGAGATCGCGGCGAAGCCCGCGCAGGCCGCGATGGTGGCGATGCCGAGCCCGCCCTTGAGATGACCGAGGAACGCGTTTGCGGCGCGGAACAGTTCGCGGCTCATGCCGGAGTTCGACACGAACGCGCCCATCAGCAGGAACATCGGGATGACGCCGAAGGTGTAGTCGGTCACCGTGCGCATCGAGGTGTGGCCGATGATCTTCAGCGCGGCGTCGCCGTTCACCAGATAGGAAAAGCCGGTCACGCCGACGAGCCCCATCGCCATGCCGACCGGCACGCGCAACAGCATCATCACAAACAGCGCGACGAAACCGATGATCGCGACGGCGTCCGAACTCATGCGCTACTCGACCGGCTTGATGCGATAGCCGCCGCTTTCCATCTCGTCGGGATGGAAGATCAGGCGGTAGGTGCGGATCGCGATCAGCAGCACGGCCGAAACGTCGCCAATCCAGGCAATCGCGAAGAACGGCCAGGTGGGTAGCCGCAGGTCGAAGGTCAGGACGTGATCCCGGTAAGTCGAGACGACCTTGTCGAGTAGCGTGTAAGTCTGCACCGTCACGACGAACAACAGCACCAGCGTTGCGAACACGTCGATCCAGCGCTGCCATCGTGGGTTCACGTTGGCATAGACGAGATCGACCGTGATGTGCGTGCCGCGATACGAGGTCGCGGCGATCCCCCAGAAGATCAGGATGCCGAGCAGCAGGCGGCCGAAGTCGTAGGCGTCGGGAATCTGAAACGAAAAGAAGTAGCGCAGCAGCACCGAGATGAAGATGTCGGCCGCCACGATGCCGACGAAGAACGCCGCGATCAGCTCGATGCCGTCGATGAAGCGGTCCATTCCGCCGCGTTTGCGCGGTGTGGACACCTCACTGACGAGTGCTGTTTCGCCTCCGGCCATGATCGATTTTGTTCAGATTTGAGAAGGGAACGGAAGGTGGGAATTGGTCGGAGATATGGGCATTCTCCGCTCATGCCCGCGAAAGCGGGCATCCAGACTCAAGACTGGGTCCCGCTTTCGCGGGGCGAGCGGAGCGCCACGTCTCAATACGCCGACTTGTGCTTTTCGAGCGTCGCCTTGAAGTCCTTCATGATGGCGTCGGGATCGCCGCCGGCCTTCTTCACCGCATCGGACCACGCGGTGACAACCGGCTCGGCCGACTTCTTCCATTCGGCAAGTTGCGCATCGGTCAACGTGTAGACCTCGTGACCCGGTTCATCCTTGATCTTCTGGATGCCGGCGTGCTCGAAATCGGCCCACGGGCTCGCAGCGCGAATTGCCGCCTGCGTATTGCAGTTGTCGTCGATCGCTTTTTTCTGCATCGGCGACATCTGTTCGTACTTCGCCTTGTTCATGATCCACACAAAGCTGGTCGCATAGAGCGGCGCGTCCATGTGATATTTCGTCACCTTGTCGACGCCGAACAGCACGATGGAGCCCCACGGGAACGTCACGGCATCGGCCACGCCCTTGTCGAGGATGTCGCGCACCTCGGGCGCCGACGACTGCACGTTGGTGCCGCCAAGCTGCGTGATCCAGGTCGCCGTCGTGGCGTGCGCCGGGCGGATCTTCATGCCCTTGATATCGCCCGGCACGACGATCTTCTTCGTCTTGGAATGGAACGAGCCCGGATCGTGGAAGAACGCGAAGCAGTAGTGGACGTCCTTCATCTCCTTTTCGGCGTATTTCCGGTACCACTCGTCGAGCGCGGCGGTGCCTTCCTTGGCGTTCGACACCATGAACGGCAGGTTTCCGGCATCGATGATCGGGAAGCGGCCGGGCTGGTAGCCGGGGCTCACATAGGTCAGGTCCGCGATCCCATCGCGCGCCATGTCGTAGTGGTCGAATGCCTTGCCGAGCTGCTGCGAGGGATAGACCTTGGACTTGATGGTGCCGTTCGAGGCCTTCTCGACGGCGGCGCCCCAGTCTTCCAGCGCCTTCTGCAGCGGATGCGACGGCGGCACCCAGTGCGAGAGGCGCAACTCGATGGTCTTGTCCTGCGCCATCGCGGCGCCGGCCGCGAGACTGAAGACGGCGCCGAGCGCCAGCATTTTCATTCGCATAAAGTCCTCCCTCCGGGCGTTTTTCAGTTGGCGCAACACTAGCCAGCAGCGCCGCGCGAGACAACTGTTCGGTGCTGCGGCAGAACCCCGGATCATCCCGATAAATCCCGGAGAACTCCCGCTTGTGCACTCTCGGCCGTTCGCCTATGCGCTGTCTCGACGCAGGCCGGGAGGACGATGAGCGAGCAGCGGAAAACCATCGATCTCGGGCCGCTGCCGGACCTGATCGGCTATGTGCTGCGGCGCGCGCAGCTCGTCGTGTTCCAGGATTTCTTCGCAGCGTTCACGCCATTCGACATCCGCCCGGCGCAGTTCGCCGTGCTGACCGTGATCGAGCGCAATCCGGGACTGACGCAAAGCCAGGTCGCCGAGGCGCTCGGCATCAAACGCACCAATTTCGTCGGGCTGCTCGATGCGCTGGAGGCGCGCGGGCTCGCGGAACGGCGGCAGGCGCGCGACAAGCGCTCCTACGCGCTCTATCTGACGGCGGATGGCGCCGCCCTGATGCGCAAGCTCAAGCCCGTGCTCAAGGCGCATGAGAGCCGCATGATCGCCAGGCTCGGCGAGGATGGGCGCGACCGCTTGATCGCGCTGCTGCACGAGATTGCGGGCGGGCGCGAACCGCGCAATGGCGCGCGCGTCAAACCGAAAGCTTCGCGAGCACTTCGGCCGGGATCGGCTGCGACTTGATCTTGCTCGCATCGGCCGGATCGCGTCCGGTCCATACCCGCGTCTCGAAGGCTTCCACGGCGAGTGCGCCGCCCTTCATGAGATGGTGCGTGATGTTGAAGCTGGAGCGTTTCGCTTCGGTCATCGCGGTCTCGATGGTCACATCGTCGCCGAACCGGCAGGGAATCATGAATTCGTGCGCGTGTATCGACCATCGGATAGCCGGCGCACTCGTATTTTTCCAGGAACTGGAATTTCGTCATGCCAAGTGCGGCCGAGAACAACAGCGTCGTCGCATTATCGAACATCGCGAAGAAACGCGGATAGAACACGATGCCGGCGGGGTCGCACTCGCCCCACTCGATGCGGCGGGTGGTAGTGTTGGTGCGATAAGTCATTTCGGTGCCATACGCAGCGCGCCGTCGAGGCGAATGGTCTCGCCGTTGAGATAGCGGTTCTCGACGATGTGCTTTGCGAGCGAGGCATACTCCTCCGGCGTGCCGAGCAGTTGCGGAAACGGCACCGAGGCGGCAAGCGACTTCTGCACCTCCTCGTTCAACCCCATCAGCATCGGCGTCATGAAGATGCCCGGCGCGATGGTGCAGACGCGGATGCCGAACTGCGCAAGCTCGCGCGCGGCCGGCAGCGTCAGGGCGACCACGCCGCCCTTGGAGGACGAATAGGCCGCCTGCCCGATCTGCCCGTCGAACGCCGCGACCGACGCCGTGTTGATGACGACGCCGCGTTCGCCCGCCGCCAGCGGCTCGCTCTTGCTGCAATCGGCCGCGAACAGGCGCAGTACATTGAACGTGCCGATCAGGTTGATCCTGATCACCTTCTCGTAGTCGCCGAGCGGCATCGGGCCGTCGCGTCCGACGATGCGCTTGGGCGTGCCGACCCCCGCGCAGTTCACCAGGATGCGCGCGACGCCGTTCCTGGCGTTTGCTTCCTTCACGGCCGCCTCGGCGCTCGCCGAGTCCGACACATCGCACTTGACCGCGATGCCGCCGATCTTGCCCGCATGCGCGTTCGCCGCGTCCATGTTGACGTCGAGCAGCGCGACCTTGGCGCCCCCGCTCGCCAGCATCGCGGCGGTCGCAGCGCCGAGGCCAGAGCCCCCGCCGGTGACGATCGCCGCATGTCCCTTGATGTCCATCTAATGCTTCCTCGCTTGCATGTTCTCGATCAATAGCGCGATGCCCTGCCCGCCGCCAATGCAGGCGGACGCGATGCCGTAACGCAGGCCGGCGCGCTTGAGCTCTCGCGCGAGCGTGACCGCGAGGCGCACGCCGGTCGCGCCGAGCGGGTGGCCGATCGCGATGGCGCCGCCGTTGACGTTGAGCTTGTCCTCGTCGAGGTCGAGCGCCCGCGCGCACGCCATCACCTGCGCGCCGAACGCCTCGTTGATCTCGAAGCGGTCGATGTCCGAGAGCGTCAGCCCGGCCTTTTTTAGCACGGCGTTGATCGCCGGCACCGGGCCGATGCCCATGATCTCGGGCGGAACGCCGGCCGCCGCGCCCGCGACGAGACGCGCGAGCGGGTCCTTGCCGTGGCTCTTCGCATAGTCGCCCGAAGCCGCAAGCGCAGCCGCCGCGCCATCGACGATGGCGGATGAATTGCCGCCGGTCTGCACGCCGCCGAACGCCGGGCGGATTTTCGCGAGCTGCTCCGGCGTGGAGTGGCGGATGTGCGTATCGTGATCCAGTTCCCCGGCATCACGCGCGAGCTTGATGCCGCGCGCGTTGTAACCCTCGCGTGCGAACTCTTCGGTGCGAACCGGCGCGATCTCGCCGGCCAGGAAGCCGGACTCCTTTGCCTTCACGGCACGCTGGAACGAGCGCGCCGCGTATGCGTCCACTTCGGGTCGCGTGATCTGATATTGCCGCGCGAGGTTTTCCGCCGTGTCGCCCATGGTGACCTTGGCGGAGACGTCCATCAGGGCCTCCCAGAGGAAGTCCTTGAACTCGACCTGCCCCATGCGGAAGCCGCTGCGGTGCGTGTAGGCGGCAATCGGGTTGCGGCTCATCGAACTCGGTGCCGACACAGAGCGCAAGGTCGACGCCGCGATGCGTGATCGTGTCGGCCGCCTGCATCAGGACCTCGATGCCGGTGCCGCAGACGCGCTGCACCATGTGCGCCGGCGTCTCGATCGGCACGCCGGCATAAAGCCCGATGTGGCGCGGCGTGAGGTACGCATCGAAGCTCGCCTGCGCCATGTTGCCGGTGATGACCGTGCCGACGTCGTCCGGCGACGCACCCGAGCGCGCGAACACTTCCTTCGCCACCTTGATGCCGAGGTCGATGGGCGAAATCTGCGCGAGGCCGCCGTTGTAATCGACGAACGGCGTGCGCACGCCGTCGAGCAGCCAAACATCGTCCCATGACGCCGTCAGAGCCTTGCTCATCGAACTACCTTTTCGTCGGCCGCGATCACGCGCGCGGATGGCTGGTCGGCATAAAGCTCGTCCACCAGCGCGCCGCGATGCCGCAGCACCATGCGCTGGTTGATCGAGCCCTTGTCGGTTGCTTCGCCCACGTCGAGCGAGGGCGGTGTTTCGGTCAAGATCGCGCGCATCACACGATTGGACGAACCTGTCGCGGCCTTGGCAAAGCTACCGAGCAGAAAGCCGAACTCGCGCCGCACGCTCTCGTGCGCAACGATCGTCGCGGCGTCCGCATCCTTCAGGTCGGGCGCAAGACGGCGGCAGGCGTCGAGATCCGGGAAGATGATCGCCGTGACGGCATCGCGGTCCGCGCCTGCGATCACCACGTCGCGCACATAGGGTGCGAAATGCGCGATCAGCGCGACGCGCAGCGGGCCGACCGCGACCCACGTGCCGGTCGCGAGCTTGAAGTCCTCGGCGATGCGGCCTTCGAACAGCAGGCCCTTCGCGGGGTCCGCCGGATCATCGAAGCGCATCGCGTCGCCGAGCCGGTAGAAGCCCTCGTGGTCGAACGCCTCGGCGGTGAGTTTTGCGTCGCGCCAGTAGCCGGGCGTGATGTTCGGCCCCTTGAGGCGCGCCTCGTATTTTCCTTCGCCGAGCGGCACCAGCTTCACGTCGATGCCGGGCGGCGGCAGGCCCACATTGGCGGAATTCTCCGTGTCCCACATGCGGCCGAACGCGTAGGGCGCGGTCTCGGTCGAGCCAAGCCCGGTGAGGAACAGGATGTCCTCGCCGCAGGTCGCGTGCGCCATGTCCTTCCATTCGTCGAACACGTGCTGCGCAAGGCCCGCGCCCGCGAACCACAGCACCTTCAGCCGCGAAAAGAAGTTTTCCCGCAGCGCGGCGTCGGCGCGGAAGAACGGCAGCAACGCCTCATAGCCCTTCGGCACCGTGAAGTACCAGGTCGGCGCGATCTCCTTCAGGTTTCGCACCGTCTCCTCGATGGCGCCGGGCAGCGGCTTGCCGCCGTCGATATACATCGTGCCGCCGTTATGGACGCACGATCCCGACATCGTGGTTGCCGCCGGCGGTGTGATGCCACGGCGCCCAGTCGACAATTACGGGCGGCTCGTCGGCCAAGAATTGCAGCGCGCTCACGATCATCGCCTGGTTGGCGCACCACATGCGCTGGGTGTTGATGACGCCCTTCGGCATGCCGGTCGAGCCGGAAGTGAAGAGGAATTTCGCGATGGTATCTGGTGTGACGCGTGAATGCGCCGCATCGGCGGCTTGCGGATCAGCGTCAAGCACGTCGAGTTTGCCGACGATGACCTCGACGCCGGGCGGGACGACCGCCGCGATCGCGCGCGCATAATGTTCGTTGGCGGCGAAGACGAGCCCGGGGGTGAGCAGGTTGACGATGTGGCGCAACTTGCCGAAATCGGACGAGATCAGCGAATAGGCCGGCGAGACCGGCGCATAGGGGATACCGACGTAATTGGCGGCCAAGCCCAGCAGCGCGTGTTCGAGATCGTTGCCCGAGAGGATAACGATCGGTTGTTCGGCCGAGAGACCGCGCGTCAGCAGCGCGGCGCCGATGCGGCGGATTTTCTGCCAGCGTTTGCGCATAGGTGAGCGTGCGCCAGCCGCCGTCAGAGGGTCGCGCTCGGCCATGAACGCACGCTCCGGCGCAACGTGCGCCCAGTGCACGAGGCGGTCGCTTAGTTTCGCGGAATATGCGGGCAGCGTGCGTCCGGATTTGAGAAAGATCGTGCCGTCGGCGCGCCGATCGAGCAGCACTTCGGGCGCGCAGAGTTTCACGGCGCGCGTGCGACGCACTTTGGTGCTTACGGGCTGTGGCGCAGCCATTATTTCCGCTCGTCCCCGCGAAGGCGGGGACCCAGAGCGAAGAACTGGATGCCCGCTTTCGCGGGCATGAGCGGAGAGTGAATCATTTCCGCTCCACCTTGGCGGCGCGCTTTTCGAGAAAATCCCGGATGCGTTTCTTGGCTTCCTCGTTGCCCTGTGCGATTGCGGCGGTGAGGGATTCCATCACATAGCCGCTGGCGCGGTCCTGCTCGGCGATGCGCGGCAGCACATTGAGGATCGCGAAGTTTGTGGTCGGTGAATTGGTCGCAATGCGCTTCGCGATCTCGATCCCTTTCGCGAGCCCCTCGCCGTCCCCGACGAGGTAATGCGACAGCCCGAGCGCCTGGCCCTCCTCGGCCCCGTAGGTGCGGCCGGTGAGCATCAGGTCCATCATGCGCGACACGCCGATCAGGCGCGGGATGCGCACCGAGCCGCCGCCGCCGACGAAGATGCCGCGCGAGCCCTTCCGGCAGCGCGTAATAGGCCGAGCGCTCCGCGATGCGAATGTGTGTCGCGGCCGCAAGCTCCAGCCCGCCGCCGACCACCGCGCCGTGCATCACGGTGACGACCGGCACGCGGCCGAATTCGATCTTGTCGAAAATGCCGTGCCACATGCGCGAGTGCGCGATGCCGTCCTCGGTGCTCAGCACCTTGAGTTCGGAAAGATCGAGCCCGGCGGAGAAATGCTTGCCCTGTGCGTTGAGCACCACGGCCTTCACGCCCGCCGGCAGGCTCGCGAAGAAGGCCTCAAGCCCGAGTACGGTCGTGTCGTTGAGCGCATTTCGCTTCTCGGGCCGCGCCAGCGTTACGATTGCGACCGCGCCGCGCCGTTCGACGTTGAGGGATTTCGGCAGCTTGGGCGGCCGCTTCGCCATGTTTCCTGCCCTGATCCAAGATTGTTATGCAACATCACATTCGGCGCCGGCGTGGGTCAAGCTTGCGGCAGCGGGTCGCGGCTGGCAAACATGTTAGCGCACGCTACAATCCGGCACGACATAACAAAATCGGGAGGATCGCATGGATCAGATCAGGCTATCGCGCCGCGCACTCTTGGCCGGCACCGCCG
Source organism: uncultured Alphaproteobacteria bacterium (assembly GCA_963757565.1). Classification (GTDB taxonomy): domain Bacteria; phylum Pseudomonadota; class Alphaproteobacteria; order Rhizobiales; family Xanthobacteraceae; genus PALSA-894. The sequence continues at coordinate 229,203 of CAVWSB010000011.1, read as the reverse complement.
CAACCGCCGCCGGATTGGCCGCAACGCCCGCGCGCGCCGAGGTGAACTGGAAGAAATATGCCGGCACCAAGCTCGAGGCGATCCTCGCCAAGGGGCCGCGCGGCGACAACTTCCAGAAGTACATCAAGGAATTCACCGAGCTCACCGGCATCCAGGTCGAGTCGGAGCAGATCCCCGAGCAGCAGCAGCGCCAGAAATGCGTGATCGAGCTTGCCTCAGGCAAGCCGAGCTTCGACGTGGTGCACGTCTCCTATCATGTGCAGAAGCGGCAGTTCGAGAAGGCCGGCTGGCTCGCCGACATGACGCCGTTCATGAAGGACCCGAGCCTGACCGCGCCCGATCTCGTGGAAAGCGATTTCTCCGCCGCGGGGCTTTCCTACGCCAAGAACGACAAGGGGCAGATGCTCTCGCTGCCGTGGTCGGTCGACTACTTCATTCTCTATTACAACAAGGAGATCTTCGCGAAGGCCGGCGCGCAGGTGCCGAAGACCCTCGACGAGATGAACGCGCTCGCCGACAAGCTGACCGACACCAAGGCCGGCGTTTACGGCTATGTCGGGCGCGGGCTGAAGAACGCCAACATGACGCTGTGGACCAACTATTTCCTCAACTACGGCGGCGAATTCCTCGACGCGAAGGGCAACATCCTGACCGATGGGCCGGAGGCGATCGAGGCGACCAAGTGTTACGACCTCTCCAACAAGTACTCGCCGCCCGGCGTTGCGGGCTTCAACTGGATGGAGTCGCTTGCCGCCTTCGCGCAGGGGCGTGCCGCGATGTGGGTCGACGGCGTCGGCTGGGCGCCGGGCGTGGAAAACCCGAACTCCTCGCGCGTGGTCGGCAAGGTCGGCTACGCGATGGTGCCGGCCGGCCCGAAGGGTCAGTATTCGGCCACGTATGGGGACGGCATCGGGATTCCGGCGGCGTGCACCAAGAAGGAAGCCGCGTATCTGCTCTGCCAGTGGGTCGTCTCGAAACAGCAGGGCGCGCGGCTGGTGCAGGCCGGCGGCGGCGTGCCGTTCCGCAACTCGATCCTCAACGACACCGAGGTGCAGAAAGGCGTGACGCTGCCGAAGGAGTGGTTCCAGTCGGTGGTGGATGCCGGGAAGATCTCCAAGCTCGGCCTGCCGGTCGTCATTCCGGTGGCGGAATTCCGCGATCTCGTCGGCGCCGCCGTGACGGCGACGCTCGCCGGTGCCGATCCCGCGACCGAACTGAAAAAGGCGCACGAACAGTTCCGCCCGATCCTGGAGCGCAGCGAGAAGGCGTCGTAAGCGTCCTGGGCGTAAGCGAACTGGGCGTAAGCGTGTTGGGCGCAACTGTCCCGGGCGTGACGATTTTCGGTCGCAAACGATCTCGCTCATTCCCGCGCGAGCGGGACTCCAGCCGTCCTTAAGCTGGGTCCCGGCTCTCGCGGGGACGAGCGGGAGAGAGGTTCAACCGCGATGTATCTGCCCGACCACTTCCGCGTCGACGACGTGACGCAGATTCATGCACTGATGCGCGGGAGACCCTTCGCGGCGCTGATCTCGAATGGCCCCCTCGGTCTCTACGCCAGCCATCTTCCGACCGTGCTGAAAAGCGAGGGACCTTTTGGCCTGATCGAATGCCATCTGGCGCGCGCCAATCCGCACTGGCGCGACCTCGCCGAGGGCAACGAGGCGATGATGATCTTCCAGGGACCGGAGGGTTACATCACCCCGAACTGGTATCCGGCCAAAGCCGAGACCGGCAAAGTCGTGCCGACCTGGAATTACGCGGTCGCGCACGCCTACGGCCGTCCTGAGGTGATGCAGGACAAGGAATGGCTGCGCCGACACGTGGGCGAATTGACCGCGCAGCAGGAGCAAACCGAGCCTCGGCCGTGGCAGCTCTCCGACGCACCCGACAGCTATATCGACGTCATGACACGGGGCATTGTCGGATTCCGGTTTCCGATCACGCGGCTCGAAGGCAAGTGGAAGATGAGCCAGAATCGTCAGGAGCCGGACTGGAAGGGCGTCGTCGAGGGCCTCAACGCGCGGGCGAGCGGCGACGATTCCGAGATCGCCGCGGCCGTCGCGCACCAGAACGCAACACGCCGCTGATCAAAGTGAGCGGCACGCGAAAAAAGATCATGCAGCCTGCCGAGAGCGCACCAGTCACGCCGCAGACCGAGTGGCGGCCGCCGTCCTACTGGCCGTTCGTGATGCCGGCGCTGATCGTCGTGCTGGCCGTCATCATCTTTCCGTGGGTCTTTACGGTCTGGATGAGCCTGCACGAGTGGAAGGTCGGCGCGCCGACCACATTCGTAGGGCTCGCGAACTACCTGCGGCTGCCGAACGATCCGCGCTTCATCGAGGCGGTCGGGCACACGCTGTTCTACACCGTGCTCTCGGTCGTGCTGCCGCTCCTGTTCGGGACGTTGGCGGCCGTGGTGTTCCACCAGAAATTTCCGATGCGCGGTGTTCTGCGCGGCATCTTCATCATGCCGATGATGGCAACGCCGGTGGCGATCGCGCTGGTGTGGACCATGATGTTCCACCCGCAGCTCGGCGTGCTGAACTATCTGCTCTCGCTCGTCGGTATCCCGCCGCAGCTCTGGGTGTTCGACCCGGGCACCGTCATCCCGTCGCTGGTGCTGGTCGAGACCTGGCAATGGACGCCGCTCGTCATGCTGATCGTGCTCGGCGGCCTCGCGGCGATTCCGCAGGAGCCCTATGAGAGTGCGCTGATCGACGGCGCGAGCTTCTGGCAGATGTTCCGCTACATCACGCTGCCGCTGATCACGCCGTTCCTGTTCATCGCCGCGATGATCCGCATGATCGACGCGGTGAAAAGCTTCGACATCATCTTCGCGATCACACAGGGCGGGCCGGGCTCGGCATCTGAAACGATCAACCTCTATCTCTACAGCGTGGCGTTCGTTTACTACGACATCGGCTACGGCTCGGCGATCGCGCTCATCTTTTTCGTCATCATTGTGATGCTCGCCGCCGTGATGCTTTATGCGCGCCAGCGCATGCACTGGGTCGAGGCCGGCGCATGAGCCTGCGGCAAATCTTGAGCAAGGTCGCACTCGGCGTTTCGGTGTTCGTCATCGTGTCGCCCGCGATCCTGTTCTTCCTCTGGATGATCTCGCTGTCGCTGAAATACGAAATCGACAATGCGAGCTATCCGCCGGTGTTCTGGCCCGACCGCATCGCGTGGGAGAACTACGCGCAGGTGCTCGCGTCGAATCGCTTCACCACTTACTTCTTCAACACCCTGATCGTCACCGGATCGGCGACGCTTCTCGCGCTGCTGGTCGGCGTGCCGGCCGGCTACGGCATCGCGCGCATGAACGCGCACAAGTCCGCGATCGTGATCCTGATCGCGCGCATCACGCCGGGGCTCTCGTATCTGATCCCGCTGTTCCTGATGTTCCAGTGGCTCGGTCTGCTCGGCACACTGGTGCCGCAGATCATCATCCATCTGGTCGTCACGGTGCCGATCGTGATCTGGATCATGATCGGCTATTTCGAGACGACGCCGCTGGAACTGGAGGAAGCCGCGCTGATCGACGGCGCGACGCGCTGGCAGGTGTTCCGCCATGTCGCGCTGCCGATCGCCAAGCCCGGCATCGCGGTCGCGTTCATCCTCGCGGTGATCTTCTCGTGGAACAACTTCGTGTTCGGCATCGTGCTGGCGGGACGCGAGACCCGCACGCTTCCCGTCGCGGTTTACAACATGATCTCGTTCGACCAGTTGAGCTGGGGGCCGCTCGCCGCCGCCGCGCTGCTTGTCACGCTGCCGGTGCTGCTGCTCACCGTGTTCGCGCAGCGACAGATCGTGGCGGGACTGACAGCGGGTGCGGTGAAGGGGGGATAGTTTCGCCCGGTTGTCATCCCGGGCGACGTTCGCGCAGCGAACGAGACCCGGGACCCACCTCGCGGTTCGCGCTGATGGAGAAATGGGTCCCGGATAGCCGCTTCGCGACTTCCGGACGACAGCGGCGTTCACAACACCTCATACACCTCAAGCTTCACGGCATTCTTCTCTCTTGCGCCCTTTGCGAGCGCCAGAATGCGGTTCAGCCACATCGCGCTCGGATGCGCCGTTTCAAACCGCATCACGGTGCGGAAATAATACAGAGAAGGATCGACATCCTCGCCCTTCGCCAGCCGCGCCATCACCTCCGGCGGCCCGTTGCGCACGCCCTTGGAATCCGCCTGGATCAGCGCGCCGGCGTCGCTCTGGATCGTGTAGCGCGCGTGGATGTCGAGCGCGCCGTCCGCCGCCATCACCTGCCAGTCGGAGCCGCCCGGCAGGATGCGGCCGGTGAGCTTTGCACCGCTCACGGTTCCACCCAGCAGATTGACGACGCGCCGATGCCCGAACGGCGCCGGGCCGAGGTCGACAAGGTTCGCCACCTCGCAATGAATGCGGAAAATCGGCTCAGGCGAAATCATGCCTCCCCCATGCGTTTTGTCATGGCCCAACCGGCCGGGCCCATGTTGTAAGCGCCATCCGGGTCGCGTAGGACATCGGCACTATAACCAGCCGCAGGGACGAACGTGCAAGGCAGCGTCGAGCGCAAAACGATCGCAGGCGAGGTGTTCCTGCGCGCGCTCGCCGAGCACGGCGTCGATTATTTTTTCTGCAATCCCGGCACGGATTTTCCGCCGATCGTCGAGGCCTTCGCGCGCGGCGCCAAGAGCAACACGAAGCTGCCGCGCCCGGTGCTTGTGCCGCATGAAAACCTCGCGGTCGCGATGGCGCATGGCGCCTACACCCAGACCGGTCGGCCGCAGGCCGTGATGGTGCATGTCAATGTCGGCACGGGAAACACGATCAACAATCTGATCAATCTGGCGCGCGATCGCGTGCCGCTGATCCTCGCGGCGGGCCGCACGCCGATCACCGAGAAGGGCAAGTTCGGCTCGCGCTCGCGCCAGATTCACTGGGGCCAGGAGATGTTCGACCAGGCTGGCATGGTGCGCGAGATCGTGAAGTGGGATTACGAGCTGCGCGTGCCGGAGCAGGTCGCCGATGTGGTGGCGCGCGCGCACGAGCAGACGATGACGGCGCCGCGCGGACCGGTCTATCTGGTGCTGCCGCGCGAGCCGCTGTCCGCTACGCTCGATGAAGAACCCGCGATCGTGCCGCGCCCTGTGCCGAGCGCCGCTTATCCCGATCCGGCGGCGATCGAACAGCTCGCGGGCTGGATCGCCAAGGCCGAGCGGCCGCTCGTCATCACCGCGGGGTTCGGCACGGACGAGAGCGCCGTCGCGGCGCTGGCGAAACTTGCCGAACGCGCCGCCATCCCGGTGGTGACGCACAATGCGCGCGCGCTTGCGCTGCCGTCGTCGCATCCGATGAATGCGGGTTACGACTCCGCCCCACTGGTCGGCGATGCGGACCTCATTCTCGTGATCGAAAGCGACGCGCCGTGGTACCCGCGCGTCGAAAGCCCTGCCGCGGGCTGCCGCGTCGCGCATATCGGCGAGGACCCGACGTTTGCACGTTACCCAATGCGCACGTTCCAGACCGATCTCTCGATCGCTGCGCCGGTGAGCATTGTGCTGACAGCGCTCGATGCCGCGCTCGCGAAGAAAACGCTTGATGTCGACGCGCGTCGCGCCAGGCTTATCGAGCGCCATCAGGCGCGCCGCGCCAAGGCCGACAAGGAAGCGCGTGCGCAGACGCTCAACACCGCAACCTTCTCGCGCGCCGTGGCCGAGGCTGTCGGCGAAGACGCGGTGATCTTCAACGAATATCCGCTCTCGCTCGAATACTGCGCGCGCGAGAAACCGGGCACGTTCTACGGGCTCTCGACCGCGGGCGGGCTCGGCTGGGGTTTCGGTGCCGCGCTCGGCGCGAAGCTTGCGGCGCCGGAGAAGTTCGTCGTCGCAGCGATCGGCGACGGTGCCTACATGTTTGCGAACCCGACCGTGTGCCACTGGGTCGCCGGCAAATTCGACCTGCCGATCCTCGCGGTCGTGTTCAACAATGCGCGCTACGGCGCGGTGCGGCGCGCGACGCTCTCCATGTTCAAGGATGGCGTCGCGGGCGACGATGACGGCCAGTTCCTCGCCGACCTGTCGCCCTCGCCGCCGTTCGACGAACTTGTGCGCGCGCAAGGCGGCCACGGCGAGCGCGTCGAGACATTCGAAGAATTGGCCCCTGCCCTTGCCCGCGCGCGCGATGCCGTGCGCGGGGGAAAGCAGGCGCTCGTCAACGTTCTCATTCCCAACTGAACCGGAGTAACCCGTCCCATGCGCATCGACGCGTACACGCATTTTTTCCCGGCGAAATATTTCCAGGCACTGACCGACAGCAAGGTGCCCGATATCGGCAAGCGCGTGCGCGAGGTGCCGGCGATCCACGATCTCGACACGCGCCGCCGCGTGATCGACTCGTTTCCCGACTACAAGCAGGTCATCTGCGTCGCGCTGCCGCCGATCGGCACCTGGACCTCGCCGGACAAGGCCGAGGACATGGCGAAGCTCGCCAACGACGGCCTGAAGGAGCTGTGCGACAAGTACCCGGACCAGTTCGCGGGCTTCGTCGCCGAGGTGCCGCTGACCGCGAAGGACGCGGGCGCGCGCGAAAGCGAGCGCGCCATCAAGGAGCTTGGCGCCTGCGGCGTGCAGATCGTAACGAACGTAAACGGCAAGGCGCTCGATGCGCCGGAGTTTGTGCCGTTCTTCGAGAAAATGAATGCGCTGAAGAACCCCGTTTGGGTGCATCCGACCCGCACCGCGAAGACGCCGGACTATGCGGCGGAAGAAAAATCGCTGTACGAAATCTGGTGGACCTTGGGCTGGTCCTACGACACCGCCGCGTTCATGGCGCGCATGGTGTTTTCCAAGACGCTCGACAAATTCCCTGACCTGAAAATCCTGGTGCATCACTTCGGCGGCATCATCCCGATGCTTGAAGGGCGCCTCGGACCGGGCTGGGACCAGCTTGGCGCGCGCACGTCGGACGCGGATTATGGCGCGCTGCTCAAGTCGCTCAAGAAGCGCCCGCTCGATTACTTCAAGCAGGATTTCTATGCCGACACCGCGGTGTTCACCTCCGACGGCGCGACCAGGCTCGGCATGGAGTTCTATCCGCTGGAGAAGATCGTGTTCGCCAGCGACTGCCCGTTCGATCCCGAGAAGGGCACGATGTATATCCGCGAGACGATCCGCATCATCGACGCGCTCGATATCAGCAAGGAAGCGCGCAATCAGGTGTATTACGGGAACCTGGAGCGGATCACGGGGAAGAAGTTTGTGAAGTAGGCGGCAATCGCTCTTCGCTTTCCCCTCTCCCGCTTGCGGGAGAGGGTTGCAAGCAGCGAAGCTGCGCGCCGGGAGAGGAAGCTTCGCGCGCGTCCAGGCCCTCTCCCCGCCCCTTCGCGGCGACCCTCTCCCGCTTGCGGGAGAGGGGAAAGAAAGGAAAGTCCATGCGCCTGCGCCTCGCCCTGCTCTCTCTCCTCCTCGCCACCCCTGCCCTCGCGCAGCCCGCAGACATCATCCTGCGCGGCGGGAATGTCATCACGGTCGACAAGGACTGGCATGTCGCGCAGGCGATCGCGATCAAGGACGGGCGCATCGTCGCGGTCGGCGACAACAGGGAGATGGGCCGGCACCTCGGCGGCGACACCAAAATCATCGAGCTGAACGGCAAGACCGTCGTCCCGGGCCTGATCGACTCGCATCTGCATCAATTGTTCGCCGCACTGAACGGACCCGCGGTACAACTGCTCGGCGCGAAGACCGTGGCGGACGTACAGGCCGCGATCGCCGAGCGCGTCGCGCGCACCGAGCCGGGGAAATGGGTCATCGCGTCCTCGGGCTGGCACGAGAGCATCCTGGAAGAAGGCCGCATGCCGACGCGGCAGGAGCTCGACACAGTCTCGCCGAACAATCCGGTGTTCATTCCGCGCGGCGGCCATGTCGTTACGGTGAACTCCAAGGCGCTGGAGGCGGCCGGCATCATGAAGGATACGCCGAACCCCGAGGGCGGCGTGATCGTGCGCGACGAGGCAACAGGCGAGCCGACCGGCGTGCTGCTGGAAAACGCCGCGAACCTCGTGCGCAAGGTGCTGCCGCCGCCGCCCGGTAATCTCGCCGACCTGCTCAAGATCGCGATGCACGATCTCAATTCCTACGGCATTGTCGGCGTGGTCGAGCCGGGGATCAACGAGGCGCAGGTCAAGCTCTACAACGACGTGCACGATGCGGGCGACATGACGGTGCGGACCGATGTGCTCTATCGCGCGCTGAAGAAGAGCGAGGTCGAGAAAGGCATCGAAGTCGTCAAGGCGCAGAAGAACGACGACATGCTGCGCTTCGTCGGCATCAAATTCCTGCTCGACGGCGGGGTGGAGGGCGGGCGCATGACCTGGCCGTATCGCATCGTACCAGGCGAGCAGCCCGATGCGGCTTATCGCGGCGTGCTGCTGCTGCCATCCGGCGGCGAGGACGAGTATGTCGATGGCCTGAAGCTAATCGCGCAGGCCGGCTTGCAGGCGCAGACGCATGCGGTCGGCAACGAGACGATCGACGTCGTGGTGCGCTCCTACAGCCGCGTCAACGCCGAGATTCCGATCCGCAATCTGCGCTGGACCGTGATGCATCTGTTCCATCCTTCCGACGCGGCGTTGAAGCAGATGGCCGACATCGGAATTCTGGCGACGATGCAGGACCATCCGGTTCTGCTCGGGCACAATCAGCGCCGCTGGTGGGGCGACGAACATGCGGCTTACGCGATCCCGATCCGGAAGGTCATCGACGCCGGCATTCTGGTCGGCGGCGGCACCGACGGCCCGGTGGTGCCGGTCGATCCTTATCTCTCGATGTGGTGGATGACGACGCGGCAGGTGTTGAAAGGCTACGCGCTCGGCAAGGAGCAGGCGATCACCGCGAAGGAAGCGCTGCAGCTCTACACCATCAACAACGCGCGCATCATGGGCGTGGAGAACGAGCGCGGATCGATCGAGCCGGGCAAACTCGCCGACATCGCGGTGCTGTCGCAGGATATTCTGGCGGTGCCGCCGGATGCGATCCGCGACACCCGCGCGCTGCTCACGATGGTGGGCGGCAAAATCGTATACCGCAACGGAATTTAGGAGGCGCGCCGCGGCTTGCGCTGCCTGGCAAGCGGCCGGCGCGAAGTCCCGAGTTCGATCCAGGCTGGCGCATGATCGCTGGCGTTCTCCTCGCCGCGCACCGCGCGGTCGACACCAGCATCCTTCAGGCGCGTTGCGACGTCAGGCGAGAGCAGGAGGTGATCGAGCCGCAGGCCTTTGTCGCGCGGCCAGCGGTTCCGCATGTAGTCCCAGAAGGTGTACATCGGCACATCTGGATGCACCGCGCGGATCGCGTCGGTCCACCCCTGCTTGACGATTTTGGCGAACGCCGCACGGCTTTCCGGTTGCACCAGCGCATCGTCGTCCCACGAGCGCGTGGGATAGATGTCCCGCGCGGTCGGCACCACGTTGTAGTCGCCCGCAAGGACGACGGGCGCGCCGGATGCGAGCAGGCCGCGCGCATGACGGGTAAGTCGGGCCAGCCAGGCGAGTTTGTAAGTGAATTTCGGCCCGGGCTGCGGATTGCCGTTCGGCGCATAGAGCGAGGCGATCAGCACGCCGTCCACCGCGGCCTCGATGTAGCGGGCCTGGTCGTCGGCCTTGTCGCCCGGCAGCGCACTGCGCGTCACGATCGGCACGGCACCGCGCGCAAGGATCGCAACGCCGTTCCAGCTTTTTTGCCCGACCCACACAGCCGAGTATCCCGCCCGAGCAAGCGCCGCCTCGGGAAAATCGCGCTGCGTTGATTTCAGTTCCTGCAGGCAGACGACGTCCGGCTCTGATTGCGCCAGCCAGCCGAGCAGGTTGTCGAGCCTGCGGTTGACGTTGTTGATGTTGAAGGTCGCGATCTTCATGTCATGCCGCCTTCAGGTGGCGACCCGCGCGACCCAGGCCACCAGCGCATCGAGCATCGCGGCGCGCACCTGTTTGTCGGTGCGTCCCGAGCGAGCGGCAACGTGAAAGGAATGGTCGGCGTCGTCGAACAGCGTGAGCGTGGCGCGCGGCCCGAGCGCGGCGCACACCGGCTCAAGCTGGTCGAGATGCGCCAGCGCATCGCGCGTGCCCTGCAGGAAGAGCATTGGCACGATCACATCGGAAAGATGCACGGCACGCTCCCGCGACGGCTTGTTCGCCGGATGCAGCGGGAAGGCCAGAAAGATCAGTCCGCGCACGCCGGGCATCGGCGCCTTCGCCTGCGCCTGCGAGGTCATGCGGCCGCCGAACGAGCGCCCGCCGGCAAACAGCGGTAGCGCCGGCATGCGCGCGCGCGCCAGCGCAACGGCCGCGCGTACGGTCGCGTGCGCCAGTGCAGGCGGATCGGGGCGCTTCTTCTTTTGCTCCATGTAGGGAAACTGGTAGCGCAGCGTCGCGATGCCGCGTTCGGCGAGTTCGTCCGCGACAGCGGCCATCGCCGGGTGCGTCATGCCGGCGCCCGCGCCATGCGCCAGCACGTAGGCAGCGGTCGCGAGTGGCGGAACATCCAGCAAGCCGGAGACGGTGCCGCCATCGACCGCGATCGTGACGGGCTCGGACATCACGCGTCGGACGCAACGCTCATCGCAAGCACGCGCGCGACATGCAGCGCATCGCGCTTTGCGCCATCGTGGATCTGATGGCGGCAGGAGGTGCCGTCCGCGACGATCAGCGTGTCCTGGTCGGCCTTGCGCACCGCGGGCAGCAGCGAGAGCTCGCCCATCGCGAGCGACACATCGATGGTGTCGGCGCCGTAGCCGAATGCGCCCGCCATGCCGCAACAGCTCGACTCGATGGGTTCGACCTTCAGGTCCGGGACCATCCTGAGGATGCGCTCGACCGCGCCGAACATGCCGAACGCCTTCTGGTGGCAGTGGCCGTGCACCAACGCGCGCTTGGCCACCGCCTTGAGCGGAAGGGACAGGCGGCCGAGCGCCGCTTCGCGCACCAGAAATTCCTCGAACATCAGCGCATTCATGGCAAGCTGGCTCGCGGCTTCCGACTTGATCATCGCAGGCACTTCATCGCGGAAGCCGAGAATGCAGCTCGGCTCGAGCCCGACCAGCGGGACACCGCGCGCCAGGAACGGCTGGACGGAGGCGATCACGCGCTCGGCCTCGCGCCGCGCCTGATCAACGAGGCCGGCCGCCAGGAATGTTCGCCCGCAACAGAGCGGCCGGGTGCCGCTCACGGGCTTGGCGATATGAACCGTATAGCCGGCCGCGCGCAGGACGGTGACGGCGGCGTCGAGGTTCTCGCGCTCGAAATACCGGTTGAAGGTGTCGGCGAGCAGCACGACCTCTTTTGACGCGTCGACCGCGGCCAGCCCCTGCGCGGCGCCCTCCTTGGAATCATCGAACACGTCCTTGCGCCATTGCGGCAGCGTGCGCCGCGCGCTCAGGCCCGCGTAGCGCTCGGAGAGCGCCGCAATCCGTGGATCGCTGTCGCGCATATTGAACAGCCACGGGAAGCGCGCCGCATAGGGCGCGTAATGCGGCATGTAGCCGATCAACCGGTCTCGCAGCGAGAGGCCGTGTTTGGCGACGCGCGCCGCCTGCACCTCGATCTTCATGCGCGCCATGTCGACCCCGGTCGGGCATTCGCGCCGGCACGCCTTGCACGAGACGCACAGCTTCATCGTCTCCGCCATCTCGTCCGAGGTCAGCGCATCGGGGCCAAGCTGGCCTGTGATCGCTAGGCGCAGCGAATTGGCGCGGCCGCGCGTCACGTCGCGCTCGTTCTGCGTCACGCGGAATGAAGGGCACATCACGCCGCCGTCCGATTTGCGGCAGGCACCGTTGTTGTTGCACATCTCGACCGCGCCCTGGAAACCGCCGCCCGCGCCCGGCCATGCGGACCAGTCGAGCGCCGCCTTGATCTCCTGCGCGCGATAGTCCGGCCCGTAGCGGAATTTCGAACGGTCATCGAACTTCGGGGCGCGCACGATCTTGCCGGGGTTGAACACGCCGGTCGGATCGAACTGATCCTTCACCTCCTCGAACGCCTTCACCAGCCGCTTTCCGAACATGAACTCATGGAATTCGGAGCGCACGATGCCGTCGCCGTGCTCGCCCGAATGCGAGCCCTTGTAGTCGCGCACCATCGCGAAGGCTTCCTCGGCGATGGCGCGCATCGCCTTCACGTCCTTCTCCTGCCGCAGGTTCAGCACCGGGCGCACATGCAGGCAGCCGACCGAGGCGTGCGCGTACCAGGTGCCGCGCGTGCCGTGCTTCTCGAACACCTCGGTGAGCCGTTGCGTGTAGTCCGCAAGGCACATCAGCGGCACCGCGCAATCCTCGACGAAGGAGACAGGCTTTCCCTCCTCCTTCATCGACATCATGATGTTGAGGCCGGAGGTGCGCACGTCCGCGATCGCGGCCTGCAATGCCGGATCGGTCACCTCGACCACGCCGCCCCATTGGGCGCCGCTCTTATCGAAGCCGAAGCCGAGATCGCCCATCATGGCGGCGAGTTCTTTCAGCCGCCGCTGGTTTTCGAGTTCGTCCTCGCCGAACTCCACCAGCAGGATCGCCGCCGGGTCTCCCTCCACGAACGCCTTCAGCGTCGGGCGGAACATGGCGATCTCGTTCGCCAGCTCCAGCATGGTGCGGTCGACCAGCTCCACCGCGATCGGCTTGAGCTTCACCAGATGCTGCGCGGCATCCATCGCCTCGTAGAACGAGCCGAAATGGCACGCGCCGATCACGCGCTTTCCCATCAGCGGCGAAAGCTTCAATTCGATCCGCGTGGAAAAGGCGAGCGTGCCCTCCGAGCCGAGCAGGATGTGCGCGAGATTGTGCTGCGGGGCGTTCGGCGCGAACGCATCGAGATTATAGCCGCCGACGCGGCGCTGCACCTTGGGAAAGTGCAGGTCGATCTCGTCCGCCTCGCGCAACCCGATATCGAGCAGGCTGCGCGCGAGCGGACGCACCGGCGAGGACGGCAGCAGGTTCGAGAGCCCCGGCGATACCGGACCGAAATGCGCGGGCGTACCGTCTGCCAGCACGGCATCGACGGACAGCACATTGTCCCGCATCGTGCCGTAGCGTAGCGAGCGCCCGCCGCACGAATTGTTCGCCGTCATTCCGCCGATGGTGGCGCGCGAGGCGGTCGAGACGTCAACCGGAAACCACAGACCGTAGGACTTCAGCGTGCGGTTGAGGTCGTCGAGCACGATGCCAGGCGCAACGGTGCAGCGCCGCTCACCGACATCGATCTCGTAGATGTTCCTGAGATACTTGGAGCAATCGATCACCAGCGACTCGTTCACCGTCTGCCCGGCCTGCGAGGTGCCGCCGCCGCGCGGCAGCACGCTGACGCCCTCCTCGCGTGCCAGCGCGATCGTGCGCTCGGCCTCGGCAACCGTGCGCGGCGCCACCACGCCGAGCGGCATCATCTGGTAGTGCGACGCATCCGTCGCGTAGCGGCCGCGGCTGAAGCGGTCGAACATCACGTCGCCGGTGATCTCGGCCTTCAGCTTGCGTTCGAGCCCGGGCAGCAGTTGGGCGGCCGTCATGCGTCACGCCGCTCCAGGAGCCGGACAGTTTTTTCGCAGCCAGATTCGGGCAGTCGGCCAGTATTTTCAACGGCTTGCCCAAGTAACTCTGTCATGAGATTAGGTTAGCACAGTCGTACCGCGGCGACGATAATGTATAGTCGCTGCACACAGTGTTGATGACGAACCTCAGGCGCTCCATGTCGCAAAACTCCTCGCGCACCGCCGGCCGGCATTTCCTGCAAATTCCGGGCCCCACTCCGGTACCGGACCGCATCCTGCGCGCGATGGACATGCCGGTGATCGACCACCGCGGGCCGGATTTCGGCAAGCTCGGGCGGCGCGTGCTCGACGGCATCAAGACGATCTTCCGTTGCGCCGGGCCGGTGGTGATTTACCCGGCGTCAGGCACCGGCGCGTGGGAAGCCGCGCTGATGAACACACTGTCGCCCGGCGACACAGTGCTGATGTACGAGACCGGTCATTTCGCCTCGCTGTGGAAGACGATGGCGACCAAGATCGGCATCGTGCCGGAGTTCATCGCGTCGGATTGGCGCAGCCGGCGCCGACCCGGCCAAGATCGAGGCGCGGCTGCGTGACGACAAGGCGCACGAGATCAAAGCCGTGTGCGTCGTGCACAACGAAACCTCGACCGGCTGCGTCACGCTGATCGACGAGGTGCGCCGCGCGATCGATGCGGCCGGCCATCCGGCGCTGCTGATGGTCGATACGATCTCGTCGCTCGGCTCGATCGATTATCGCCACGACGAGTGGGGCGTGGACGTGACCGTCGGCGGCTCGCAGAAGGGGCTGATGCTGCCACCCGGCCTTTCGTTCAACGCGGTCAGCGAGAAGGCGCTCGCTGCATCGAAGTCCGCCAAGCTGCCGAAATCGTTCTGGGGCTGGGACGAGATGATCGCCAGCAACAAGACCGGCTTCTTCCCCTACACGCCCGCGACCAACATGCTCTATGCGCTCGCCGAGGCGATCGACATGCTGCACGAGGAGGGGCTGGAGAACGTGTTCGCGCGGCACGACCGCCATGCCGAGGCGACGCGGCGCGCGGTGCGCGCCTGGGGCCTCGACATCCTGTGCAAGGAGCCGCGGCATTATTCCTCGTCGCTCACCGCGATCATGATGCCAGCCGGCCACGACGCGGACGCCTTCCGCAAGACCGCGCTTGAGCACTTCGACGTGTCGCTCGGCACCGGCCTGTCGAAGGTCGCCGGCAAGGTGTTCCGCATCGGACATCTCGGCGACACCAACGATCTGACGATCATCGGCGCGCTCGCCGGCGTCGAGATGGGTCTCGCGCTCGCCGGCGTGCCGCATCGCAAGGGCGGCGTGCAGGCCGCGATGGATTATTTCGCCGACGCGGCAAGCCCGGCCAGAGCGGCTGCCGAGTGATGTTTCCCACCCTTCTTCCGTCTGCCGGAAAAGGCCGAAGGGCCGACGTGTGAGTGCCGACGACAAATCAGATTCGATCCCGATCGTCGACGCGCATCAGCATTTCTGGGACCTCGGGCGCAATTATTATCCTTGGCTCTGCGATCCGAAGCCCGTCCCGTTCCGCTACGGCGATTACACGGCGCTCAAGCGCAACTATCTGCCGCCCGACTATTTGCGCGACGCCGGCTGGCATCAACATCGTCAAGACCGTGCATATCGAAGCCGCGTTCGATCCGACGGACCCTGCCGCCGAAGCGCGCTGGCTCGAAGACGTCGCGCAGCAGTACGGCTATCCGAGTGCGTGCGTCGGCGCGGTGTCTCTGACCAGCAACAACATCGGCGACGTATTGGCCGCCCACGCGAAAAGCCAGCTGACGCGCGGCGTGCGCAATTTTCCAACCGCCGCCGCCACGCCTGCCGAGGCGAAGCGCGGCGAGCCCGGCTCGATGGACGATCCAAAATGGCGGCTCGGCTTTTCGCTGCTGGAGAGCCACGGCTTCTCGTTCGACCTGCAGACGCCGTGGTGGCATCTCGATGCCGCAGCCGACCTGGCACACGACTTTCCCAATACGCAAATCATCATCGTCCATACCGGCTTGCCGGCCGACCGCAGCGAGGAGGGTCTCGCCGCATGGCGTGCCGCGCTCGAGCTTGCGGCGGCGCATCGGAATGTCGCGATCAAGGTGTCGGGTATCGGGCGGCCGGGCGAGCCGTGGACGCTGACCGCGAACGTGCCGGTGATCCGCGACGCGCTCAACATCTTCGGGCACGAACGCGCGATGTTCGGCAGCAACTTTCCCGTCGACGGCCTGACCGGCTCGTTCCAGATGATCTATGCGGGCTTCCGCGCCGCCGTATCGAACCGGCCGATGGAGGAACGGCGCATGCTGTTCCACGACAACGCCGTGCGCATCTATCGTTTGTAGCAATCAAAAAAGGGAGAAACGCCGTGGATCAGAAACTTTACGACAAGGGCATGGAGCTGCGCAAAGCCGTGATGGGCGAGACCTACGTCAAGCGCGCGCTCGATGCGAACCAGGACGACATCGGCAAGCCGATCCAGGACTTCATCACCGAGCACGGCTGGGGCGCGGTGTGGGGCCGCGAGGGCCTGAGCCGCAAGACACGCAGTCGATGCTCAATCTCGCGATGCTCGCGATCCTCAACCGCCAGCACGAACTGCGCGGCCATGTGCGCGGCGCAATCACCAACGGCGTCACCAAGGAGGAGATCCGCGAGATCTTCCTGCATGTGGGGCTCTACGCGGGCGCGCCGATCATGCTCGACTCGGTGCGCGTCGCGAAGGAAGTGATCGCCGAGATGGAGAAGCAGTGACCCAACCTTGTTCCCTCTCCCTGCAAAGCGGGGAGAGGGACAGAGCGGTCCGTCTATCTTACGACAGCGCCTGCTTCACGCGCTCCGGCGAGAACGGCACGCGGCGGATGCGCACGCCGGTCGCATCGAAGATCGCGTTGGCGATCGCGGCGGCGACTGGGCGGATCGAGGGCTCGCCCGCGCCGCTTGGCGGCAGCTCGGGGTGATTGATCAGCACGCAGTCCACCTGTTCGGGCGTCTCGGTGATGTCGAGGATCGGATAGGTCATCCAGTCCACACTGGTCACCGCCTTGCGGTCGAAGGTCACCTCCTCCCACAGCGTGCGGGAGATGCCCTGCACGATGTTGCCCTCGATGCACTTCACCAGCCCGTCCGGGTTGATGATCTGCCCGCAGTCATGCGCGACGGTGAATTTCTTCGCGAGGATCTTGCCGCTCTCGCGATCGACCTCGACCTCCGCGACAATCGCGACGCGCGTGCCGTTGCGCTGCGAGTATGCGATGCCGCGCCCCGCCACTTTGCTGCCGGTCTGGTCGCGATGCGGCGAAGGCCGCGTCTCCCAGCCGGATTTCGCCCGCACCGCCTCGATCAGCGCCTTGTCGCGCGCATCCTTGATGTAGCGCAGGCGGAATTCGATGGGGTCGGCGTTCACCGCCGCCGCCACTTCGTCAATGAAGGACTCGCTTGCGAAGTGAATTTGCGGCCCGACCGGATCGCGCAGATGCGAGGTGCGCAGCGGCGAGGCGCGATCGAGCAGCGGCGGGATCACCTCCCACCCCATCTTCTTGTTCGCGAAGCCGTAGGATTCCGCCGGCACGCCGAACCCGTCTCCAGACTTAAGCGCGACGCCGCGCGTCTGGCCGGACAGCGTGTCGAACTCCTTGCTGCCGTTGGTGTCGACATCGACGCGCGAGAACGCCTTGGTCATGAACTCGTACGCCGTGACAGTGCCGGACGCATCGAGCGCAGCGCGCACCTTGTGCACCGACGCGGGTCCCTTCGGGTCCCAGCCGGTGCCCTGCTCGCGCATGTACTGCAGCCGCACCGGCTTGCCGACCGCCTTGGCGAGCGTTGCAGCATCCGCCGCGCAATCGTCCGCATCGTTGCGGCCGTATGAGCCCGGCCCGGTCTTCCAGATGACATGAACGTTCTCGGCCGGCATTCCGATGGTCGCCGCCACGCCCTGCTGCACGAAGTGCGATTTCTGCGTACCGCTCCAGACTGTCGCCTTTGCCGTCTTTGATCTCGACCAGCGCGCACGCCGGTCCCATGCTGGCGTGCGACTGGAACGGCCATTCGTATTCGGCCTCGATCACGCGCGCCGCGGTGCGGAACGCCTCGTCGACATTGCCGTCCTGCTGTTCGATCTGCGCCTTGCGCACTGGCGCCTTGCGGATGTGATCGTAGAGCGCGTTCTGCTCGGGAAACGGATCGGCGGCGTTCGACCATTCGACGGCGAGCTTTTCGGCTGCCTTGATGGCGTCCCATTCGCGATCCGCCACCACGCCGAGGAAGCCGCTCTGCCAGACGACCTGCGCGCCCTTGATGTCCTTGATGCTGGCCTCATCGACCTTCACCGGGACCGCGCCCGCAACCGCAGGACGGATCATGCGCCCATGCACCATGCCGGGCACCTTCACGTCGGTGCAGAAGTCCTCCTGCGCGAAGACCTTCGGCGCGATGTCCTCGCGCTTGATCGGCTGGCCGACGATTTTGTGTGCGGTGTGCGGCTTCGGCTGCGCCTTGCCGGGTGCGTAGAGCGCATTGCCCCACTGCTTGTTCCACTCGAGCTGGACGTTGAAGTAGCGCCCGCCGATCAGTTCGGCATAGGACGTTTTCTTGTCGCGATTGAACGCGGCGCTCACCGCGCCATTGACGACGATAAGCTGGTCGGCGGGCGTGCCGAGCTTTTCGGCCGCCATTTCGAGCAGCACGCGGCGCGCTTCGGCCGCTGCCATGCGCATCTGCTTGCCGCCGAGCTGAATGCCGGTGGAGCCGGACGCGCCGCCCTGGTTCACCGAGGTCGCGGTGTCGCCCATGTAGACCGTCACGGCCTTGAACGGCACGTCGAGTTCCTCGGCAACAATCTGGCCGATCGCCACGAACAACCCGTGGCCCATGTCCATCTTGCCGAAATAAGCGGCCACGCGGCCGATCGGCATTGACCGCGATGTAGGACGAAAGCTGATCCGGCGTCAGCGGAGGCTTCGCGCCCTGCGCACGCGCTTCGTCGATTGCGAGCAGCGCATCGATGCCGAGCGGCGCACCGACCGAGACAACGAGTGCACCGCTACCGGCGAGCAGCGCGCGGCGGGAGAGGACGGACGGCATTTCCATTTTGGTCATGTGTGCCTCCCTCAACCCATCATCGTGGCGGCGCGCTTGACCGCTTTGAGAATGCTGATGTGCGTGCCGCACCGGCATTTCAGCCCTTCCAGCGCCTGCTTGATCTCGGCTTCGCTCGGTTTCTTCTTCTCTGCGAGGAAGGCGGCGGCCGTCATGATCCAGCCGTTGATGCAGTAGCCGCATTGCGGCACCTGCTCTTCGATGTAGGCGGTTTGTAAGGGGTGCGGCTTTTCCGGCGTGCCGAGGCCCGCGAGCGTCACCACCTTGTGGCCTTCCGCGTCCGACACCGAGGTCACGCAGGAGCGGATCGGCTGGCCATCGAGATGGACCGTGCATGCACCGCATTGCGCGAGCCCGCAGCCGAAATGCGGATTGTTCAGGCCGAGATCATCGCGCAGCGCATAGAGCAGCGGCATGTCCGGATCGACGTTGACCTTGTGCTGCTTGCCGTTGACGTCGAGGGTGAAGTCCTTGGTCATGGTTGCCCGGCCTCCCTGGCGTGAACCGATGATGTCTCCCGCCGTTTCCGGCGGGTCTTGCGGCACATATTGCCGTTGTTTGGAGCGACTATAGGCCAGGATGCCGGCTGCCGCGACAGGGTCTGGGGGCCTGCTCACAGAGCCTTGATCGGGTATGATGGGCCCGCAGAATTCGGATAACTCCGCCATGCCAACGATCTCCGCCTCCGTCGACGACGCGATCGCCTCCATCCCGGACGGCGCGATGCTGGTGGTGCCGCGCGAATCCTCCGGCGTGCCCATGGAGGCGACTCGCGCGCTGATCCGGCGCGGCGTGAAGCGGCTGCATCTGGTGTGCCTGCCGACCTCTACGCTGCAGGCCGACATGCTGATCGGCGCGGGCTGTGTCGAGACACTGGAGACGTCAGCCGTGAGCCTCGGCGAGTTCGGGCTTGCGCCGCGCTTCACCGCGGCAATCACCGGCCAAACGATCGCCATGAAGGACGCCACCTGTCCTGCCCTTTATGCGTCGTTTCAGGCGGCCGAAAAGGGCGTGCCGTTCGTTCCGCTGCGCGGGCTGATCGGCTCCGACATTCTGGCGCACCGGCCGGACTGGCGGGTGATCGACAACCCGTTCGGCAACAACGATCCGATCGTGCTGCTGCCCGCGATCAAGCCGGATGTCGCGCTGTTCCACGCCGGCATGGCGGACCGCTTCGGCAATGTGTTCATCGGGCGCGACCGCGAACTGCTCACGATGGCGCATGCCTCGGTGCGCACGATTGCGACGGTGGAGAGGATTTATTCCGGCAACCTGATGGACGATCGGGCGCTGTCGGCCGGCACCGTGCCGGGCTTCTATGTCGACACGGTCGCGGTGGCGGAGCGCGGTGCGTGGCCTCTTGCCGCTGCTCGATTATTACCCGGCCGACGGCGCGCATCTTGCCGACTACGCCAAGGCGGCCGCGACGGCGGAAGGCTTCGCGCACTACTGCGAGCAGCATGTGTATGCAAGGAAGGCGGCGTGAAATGGTGCCCGTCATTCCGGCCGAGTGCAGCGAGGGCCGGAATCCATAGCCACGGCTCTCACGATTTTGTGCAAACCAGGAGACACGTGGTTATGGATTCCGGGCTCGCGCCTACGGCGCGCCCCGGAATGACAGTGGAGAGAATGTGACCGACTTCGCCCCCGAAGAACTGCTCGCCGATACGATCATGCGGATGATCGGCGAGGTGCGGCATGTGGCGGTCGGCAATGCCTCGCCGATCCCGGCGCTGGCAGCGCTCACGCTTCGGGAAATGGGCGGCGGGATGCCTTATGTGTCGCTGCTCGGCAGTCGCCGCCACATGTTCTTCACCGATGGCGGCAAGGAGCTGTTCGACTGCGCCGGCCAGGGCCGCATCGATGTGTTCTTTCTCTCGGGTGGCGAGATCGACGGCGAAGGCAACATCAACCTCGTCAGTATCGGCGACTACGATCAGCCGAAGGTGCGTTTCCCCGGCTCGTTCGGCTCCGGCTATCTCTATTACGTTGTCCCGAAAGTGATCCTGTTTCGCGTCGAACATTCGCGCCGCACCCTGGTGCCGAAGGTGTCGTTCGTCTCGGCGCCGGGCGGCAATGAGGCGAATGTGCACCGGCCCGGCGGCCCGGTCGGGCTCATCACCAACCGCTGCCTGTTTTCGTTCGACCGCGCGCGGAAACGCTTCACGCTCGCGAGCGTGCATCCGGGCCACACGGTGGACGAGGTGATCGAGAATACCGGTTTCGATTTCGACCGGCCTGATGATGTGCCGGTAACTCAGGCGCCGAGCGCCGAGACGCTGCGGCTGATGCGCGAGACGGTCGCGCCGCAACTCGCCGAGGTCTATCCGCAGTTTGCCCAGCGCGTATTCGGAGTCGCGCTGCCCGAAGCCGCAGTATCATGACAGATCTCGCAATTCAGCCCGCCGCCGAGAGCGAGCCGCACTGGCGCGCGGCGTGGCGCAATGTCTTTCCGTTTCTCGTCGTTGCGCTGATCTGGGAAGCCGTCGCCCGCGCGAGCATATTCCCACCGCGCCTGTTTCCCTCGCTCGAAGCAATCGCGGCGGCGTTCTGGCGGCTGACGGTCTCCGGTATCCTGCCGCACCATGCGCTCGACACGCTCATCCGGCTCGGGTTTGGTTTCGCACTCGCGGCGATCGCCGGCGTCGCGATCGGCCTCGCGATGGGACGCTCACGCACCGCGGAAGACATTGCGCTGCCGCTGGTCAGCGTCGGGGCGCCGATCCCCGGTCTCGCCTATGCGCCGCTCTTCCTGCTCTGGTTCGGGCTCGGCAACACCTCGGCGGTGCTGCTGGTCGGCTTCGTGGCGGCCTTCCCGGTGATCTTCAACACCTGGACCGGCGTGAAGGCCGTGAAGGAGATCTGGGTACGTTCCGCGCAGGCGATGGGCGCGGACGATGCGCGCCTATTCCGCCATGTCATCCTGCCGGGCGCGCTGCCCTACATCCTGACCGGCCTGCGGCTCGGCCTCGCGCAGGCCTGGCGCATCCTGGTCGGCGTCGAGATGCTCGCCGCCGTGCCGTGGGGGCTTGGCTGGATGATCTTCGGCGCGCGCGAATTCCTCAACATGGACGTGATGCTGGCGGGCGTCGCAGTGATCGCCATCGTCGGGCTCGCGCTGGAGAAGCTCGTGTTCCAGCGGCTGGAGGAGTTTACCGTGGTGCGCTGGGGCATGATGACATGAGCGACCGCGCTCGCTCGTGGCTGCGCGCCGCCATCACGCTGGCGCTCGCCGCCGCGCTTTACGAGGCGCTGGCGCGCTCCGGATGGTTCGCGCCCGCGCTGATGCCGACGCTACCGCAGATCGCGAGCGCACTCATTGCATCGCTTGCCGACGGCAGCATGGCCGGCCATGCGGCGGCGACGCTGTATCGCGTGATGTTCGGGCTGTCGCTG
The DNA here is from genome assembly GCA_963757565.1 of uncultured Alphaproteobacteria bacterium. Taxonomy (GTDB): domain Bacteria; phylum Pseudomonadota; class Alphaproteobacteria; order Rhizobiales; family Xanthobacteraceae; genus PALSA-894. The sequence continues at coordinate 207,166 of CAVWSB010000011.1, read as the reverse complement.
GCGGTCGTGGCGGGCATTCCGCTCGGCATCCTGATGGGGCGCTTCCGTGCGGTCGAACATTTCGTACTGCCGCTCGCCAGCGCCCTGATGCCAATCCCCTCGCTCGCCTGGGTGCCGGTGTTCATGCTCTGGTTCGGCATCGGCAACACCGTCGCCATCCTGATTGTGTTTTATGCGGCTTTATTTCCGATGTTGTTGAATACCTGGACCGGCGTGCGCGCCGTGAATCCCCTGTGGCTTCGTGCCGCAGGCGCCATGGGAGCAGGCGAGAACGCGCTGTTCTGGAAAGTCATCATCCCCGGCGCCTCGCCCTTCATCATCACCGGACTGCGGCAGGCCTTCTTGCGTGCCTGGATCGCGGTGGTCGGGGCCGAGATGCTCGCCGCCTCCGATTGGGGTCTTGGCTGGGTGATCTTCGACGCCAAGGAGTTCCTCAACACAAGCCTGATGCTGGCGTCGCTGGCGGTGATCGGCGCCATCGGCTTTGTGTTCGAGCGCCTGGTGTTCGGATCGCTCGAGCGCGCAACCGTGCTGCGCTGGGGGATGGTGAGAACCGCAAAGGGTTAGCGGGCTACTCAGGGAAATACCGGGGTTGGCGCCCGCCTCGAATCGCGTATCTTTTTTAGGCAACCGACGTTAGGGTGTTGCCACGAAAGCGACACCGTCATCCGGGAGGAATGGCTGCATGTTCCGGCGACGCGACACATCGGACCTTCACCGCGGCACGTTCAGGCTGGGCCTGTTCGATGCCGTCCTGCTCGCGCCGGTCATTGCCCTTCCGCTGTTGTTCGTCGTGAGCCTCGCGCTGTTCAGCATGGTGGCGCTGTTCCTCGCGACTGGCTTTGCGCTTGGCCTCACGATTGCCGGCGACATCGCCCGCCGCGTCTCGCGCCAGAGCCGTCAGCCGGTCGTGATGCCGCGCCGCGCGATCGGATAGGCCACTCCTCCTCGCTCCTGGTAACGCGCAGCCGCGCCCATGACGTCCACCAATGGCCCGGTGCTCTGGGGTATCGACCCGCGCGGAGTCGCGACCGTCACGCTCAATCGTCCCGAGGTCAACAACGCCTATAACGGCGCGATGATCGACGGCCTGCTCGCGGCACTCGATGCGCTCGGCAAAGCCGAAGGCCTGCGCGCCGTCGTGCTCAAGGGCAACGGCAAGCACTTCCAGGCGGGCGCCGATCTCAAATGGATCAACACGGTGCGCAAGTCCTCGCCGGCCGAGAACCTGCGCATCTCGCGCGCGACCGCCGAGGCGGTGCAGCGGCTCAACACAGCGCCGGTGCCGACCGTTGCCTTGGTGCATGGCGGCTGCTTCGGCGGCGGCACCGGGATGATCGCGGCATGCGACATCGTGCTGGCAGCCGAGAACGCCGTGTTCTCGATTGCCGAGGCGCGCTGGGGGCTGCATGCCTCGATCATCATTCCGCAACTCGCCGATGCGATCGGTGTGCGCCAGTTGCGGCGCTATGCGTTGACCGGCGAGCGATTCAATGCGGAGGAGGCCCGCCGCATCGGGCTGGCCCATCGCGTCGTTCCGCTGTTCGAGCTTGAGAGCGAAGGCAGGCGCATGGTCTCCCATCTGCTCGCGAACGGCCCCGAGGCCGTCGCGCAGACCAAGGCCTGGATCCTAAAGTCGGCCTGGAGCGATCTCGGCGAACAGGATTTCGATGCGCTGATCGAGAGCCATTCGGCCAAGCGTCAGTCGGCCGAAGCCGGCGAAGGACTCGCATCCTTCGCCGAGAAGCGCGCCGGAAAGTGGGAGAAGGGCTGACGACGGCCCGATCCGTGCTAGGCTTTTCAAAAAGCTGGAAACGCCGATGCCGCACATCGAAATCCGCGATGTCTCGCTCACCTACAGCACGCCGGCGGGGCGCGTCGCGGGCGTGGCGGGCGCGAGCTTCGATATCGAGGAATCCGAATTCCTCTGCATCGTCGGACCCTCCGGCTGCGGCAAGTCCACGCTGCTCAATCTGATCGCGGGATTCCTCAAACCGACCGGCGGCGAAATCCGCATCGCTGGCAAACAAGTCAACGGCCACGGGCTCGACCGCGGCGTGGTGTTCCAGGATTTCGCGCAACTGTTTCCCTGGCGCACCGCGCTCGGCAACGTGACGTTCGGCCTCGAGATGAAGGGCGTGGGCAAGGCCGAGCGCGAAGAGATCGCGCGCAACCAGCTTCGCCTCGTGAAGCTGGAGAAGTTCTGCAATTCCTATCCGCACCATCTCTCCGGCGGCATGCAGCAGCGCGTCGCGATCGCGCGCGCGCTCGCCTACAATCCGGCGGTGCTGCTGATGGACGAGCCGTTCGCCGCACTCGACGCGCTGACGCGCGACGACATGCAGCGCCTCCTGGCGGATGTATGGAAGCGAAACGCGCAAAACCGTGATCTACGTGACCCACAATGTCGCCGAGGCCGTGTATCTCGCCGACCGTGTCATCGTGATGAGCCCGCATCCCGGCACCGTAAAAGCCTGCATTCCGATCACGCTGCCGCGCCCGCGCGATCCGCTGAGCGTGGAATTTCTGGAATTGCAGAAGCAATTGTTGAATCATCTCGGAGAGACGAAGGCCGAAACGGCCGTGGATGGAGGAATGCGATGACGCAGATTTCTCGCCGGCACGCGCTCGCCGCGGCAAGCGCCGTTCTGGCTGCCGGCTGCGTACGCCCGGCCTTTGCGCAGACCACGATCCGGCAGGGCTACCAGACCAACCTTTGGGGCATGCCGACCTATTATCTCATGCGCTCCGGCCTGCTCGAAAAACACGGACTGAAATTCGAGGAGTTCGCCGTACCCTCCGGCAACCTGACCATGCAGCAGATGGTGGCGCGGCAGGTCGACCTCGGCACCTATGCGGGGCCTTCGCTCATCCTCGGCCACGACAAGGGCGGCCTCGTCGCGATCGCGCAGATCGAGCATGTCGGCAAGACCGCGAGCGTGATGGTACGCAAGGACCTTGGGCTCACGAAGGTCGAGCAACTCAAGGGATTGAAGATCGCAAACCAGACCGGCTCCTCGATCGGCAACATCTTCACCGACCAGATCGGACCGGCGCACGGACTGAAGAAAGGCGACTATCAGGAAGTGCGCATGGACGTGAACAACATGATGACGGCGCTGTCCGCGAAAACCGTGGATGCGATGGTGAACGTCGAACCCTACAATGCGATTTCCGAAGCCGACGGGCTCGCCGTAAAGCTGATCAATTATTACGACACCGACAAGATGCCGGTGTTCATGGCGGCGACGCCGGATTTCATCCAGAAAAGCCCGGACGCCGTGGTGGCTTATCTCAAGGCCTGGCTCGACGCCGCGAAGGACTTCAAGGAAAGTCCCGCCAAGGTCGCCGACGCGATCTATGCGTTTTACACCGGCAAGGGCTATACCCTTTCGCAGGATACGTTCCGCACCGCGATGGCGACCGTGGACGTCGATCCCGGCTTCCCGGGCGACCTCAAGCCCTACATGCAGGAGCAGGCCGAGATCCTGCTCAAGGAAAAGAAGATCGCCGCGATCCCGGACTGGTCGAAGGCGCTGCGCCCGGACTTCATGGAGAAGGCACGGGCGGGGGCTTAAGGGGGCGGCTTTCTTGCCTGGCCGCCACCTTGAACCGATTCCGAAATCAAAATTCGCAAAAAGGAGAATAGCGCATGTTCACGCATGTCATGGTCGGCGCCAAGGACATCGCTGCGTCCAAGACGTTCTACGACGCTGCGTTCGGCTCGCTCGGGGTTGCGGCCGGCCAAACGGATGCGAAGGGTCGCGTCTTTTATCGAACCAGCACCGGCGCTTTCGCCATTACCAAGCCGATCGATGGCGCGGAGGCCACGCACGCCAATGGTGGCACAATCGGCATCGCGTGCGCGAGCCCCGAGCAGGCCAAGGCCTTCCACGATGCCGGCGTCGCCAATGGCGGCCAAAGCATCGAGGACCCGCCGGGCTGGCGTCAGGGAGGAAAGCTCTACCTCGCCTACCTGCGCGATCCTTCGGGCAACAAGCTCTGCGCGGCCCACCGGCCTTGACCGCGCGACGCCATGATCCCGGGTGTGGCTTGCCCGCGGCCTTCGTGTCTAACAACCGTGGCTGAACGACGTGAATGCCCCGCCCCCGCGGCGGCATGACCGCTGGAGACAGGAATGCCCGATCAGATCGAATGGAATTTCAAGCTTATCGCCCATCACGAGCTGGAAGGCTTTGGCGGCATGGGCGAGGGCATGTCGATCCAAATCGCCAAGGACGGCCGGCGCATCATCTGGCTTGCGCATGAGAGCGCGCCGAAGAATTTCACCGCCGTCGATGTGAGCGATCCGCGCAAGCCCAAGGTCGTGGTGCAGACCGAGCTGCCGCAGGCCTTCATGCGCTCCAATTCGCTCGAAGTCACCGGCGACATCATGGCGGTCGCTTATCAGGTGCAGCAGCCGGGGCAGAAGCCAGCGGGCTTCGAACTGTTCGATATTTCGGTGCCCGAAAAACCAAAGTCGATCGCGTTCGTCGATCGCTCCGGCGACAAGTCACGCGGTGTGCATCAGCTCTGGTTCTGCGACGGCGAATACGTGCACATGGCCTCGGGCGCCGGCGATTTCGTCACGCACAATCAGCTCGACGATCAGTGCTACCAGATCTTCGACGTGCGCAATCCGAGCGCGCCGAAGGAGGCCGGGCGCTGGTGGCTGCCGGGCACGCGCGTTGGCGACGCAGCGCCGCAGCCGCCGCGCCACAAGGCGCCGATCCTCGACATGGGCATGCGCGCGCACAACACCAACGTCTATCCGCAGCGGCCGGACCGCTGCTATCTCGGCTACATCGACGCCGGCATGTTCGTGCTCGACATTTCCGACAAGGCGAACCCGAAGCCGATCTGCCGCTGGGACAACTCGCCTCCCTACCATGGCTTCACCCACACGGTGCTGCCGCTGTTCGAGCGCGGCCTGTTCGTCGTCACCGACGAGTCGGTGGTCGACAACGCGGACGACTGGCCGAAGCTCGTATGGATCATGGACGCGCGCGACGAGCGCAATCCCGTGCCGATCTCGACCTGTCCCCTGCCCTACGATGCCTTTGCGCATGCGGGCGGACGCTTCGGCGCACACAACATCCACGAAAACGTGCCGCTGCCGACCTCGTGGCACTCCGACACGATCATCATCGGCACGTTCTTCAACGGCGGCCTGCGCGCCTACGACATCTCCAATCCGTATCAGCCGAAGGAAGTCGGCACCTTCGTGCCGAAGGCTCCCGCGCTGGCGCCGCTCGGCACGATCCAGCTCAACGACGTTTTCGTGGACGAGCGCGGAATCGTCTACACGGTCGATCGGCACGCTGGCGGGCTGTATATCCTGGAGATGGATTTTTGAACTCCGTCGTCATCCTGAGGCGCGCGCCGATGGCGCGCCTCGAAGGATGGTTGCGAGCACCATGGCTCTTCGAGGCTCGCTACGCTCGCACCTCAGGGTGACGGGTTGAAACACTTCCCCTCCTCTGACATCGGCCTCTTCGGGCGGCGGCAGCGCCATGCCCGCGGACATCGCATTCCGGTCAGCATTGTCAGCGACGCGAGCAAAGCGAGGGACAACACAATCGTCCTGCGGGACACGTTCGGCGCGCGCGATGTGACGCCACTGCCGGGCGGCTGTTCGTGCTGCACGGTGCGCCTCGAGTTACAGGCCGCGCTGCGGCGCATGTCGAGCGGGCGGAAGCATGTCAGTCGCGTGGTGATCGAGACCGGCGAAGACCTCGGCCCGATCCTGCGCACCTTTGCGGCCGAGCGCGCTCTTGGCGCCGACTTTTACGTCGAGGATTTCCCGGCCGCCGCGCTTGGTGCGCATGGCGAGACCATCAACCGCTTCATGCTGACCGAGGACGCGCCGCTGCGATGGGACGCATTCAGCCGCTTCATGGCGACCCTGATGGCGCTGCGCGGCCCGGACCTGCTGCATGTACAGGGGTTGATCAGCATCGCCGGATGCCGCGGGCCGGTCGCGGTGCAATTCGTTCAGCATCTCGCGCATCCACCGGTCGAGTTGCAGGCATGGCCGGACGACGATCGCACGAGCCGTCTCGCGTTCATCACGCGCGGCGTCGATGAGAAAACCGTGCGCGCACTGTTTGATTCCGTGCGCGCGCTCGCCTAGCTCGACAGATACGCGCCGCCGCTCACATGGATCGTCTGCCCGGTGATGAAGCGCGCGCCGGGCCCGCAGAGGAAGCGCACCGCGGCAGCGACTTCGTCGGGCGCGCCGCGCCGGCCCATCAGCATGTTGTGGGTGAGGTGATGCGCCGGCAGCGGCGCGCCGGCCGGGCGCGGCGTATCGACCGTGCCGGGCGAGACGAGATTCACCGTGATGCCGTCGCGCCCGAAATCGTGCGCGAGCCCGCGCGTGAATCCGACCAGCCCGAGCTTGGCGGAGGTCACATGCGCGCGATGCGCCGAGCCGGTGTGCGCCGAAAGCCCGCCGATATTGACGATCGCGCCCGCGCCGCTCGCCTTCAGGTGCGGCAGGCACGCCTTGGTGCAGTGAAACGCGCCGTCGAGAATCACACCATGCACCTCGCGCCATTCGGCGAAGGTCATCTCCTCGAACGAACGCTCGCGCCGCAGCGCCGCGTTGTTGATCAGATAATCGATGCGGCCGAACGTCTTCACGGCGTCCGCCACCATCGCCTGCACGGCCTGTTCGTCCACCACGTCGGCGATCGCGGCGAGCGCCTTGCCGCCCGCGCGCTTCGATCTCGGCGATGACCTTCGCGGCCTCGTCCTTGTTGGATCGCACATTGACGATCACCGCGGCGCCGCCATCCGCCAGCGACTTCGCGATCGAGCGCCCGATGTTGCGGCCCGCGCCAGTCACCAGCGCGACGCGGCCGGATAGTTCTTTGTCACTCACCCGCGCAACTCCTTCAACTCGATGCGCCCGTCATAGAGCGCTTGCGCCACCTTCAGCGCGGTAGCCGTCTTCGCGTCATCCCATCCGCCGTGGCGGCAGCAGAGTGCGAATTTCTCCTCGATGTCAGGGCGCGTCAGCGGCTCCTTGGCGCCGCCGCGGAAATGCGGCTGGCGCTCCTCGACCACGCTGCCATCGGCCAGCGTCGCGCGGATATGGCCGATGAATTCGTTCGGATAGGGATTTTGCGGATCGATGCGGTAGCGCACCTTGCCGGCGACCGCGAGCACGGCCGGATCCTTCACGGCCGCGTCGGTGAAATCGCCCAGGCCGACATTGCCGCGCACCAGCCCGGCCGCGATGCAGTAGGGCTGCGAGAATTTGCCCGCGTAGCCGTTCGCGGGCATCTGCTTTGCGGCAAGCGGCTCCCACAGCCGATGCACCGTGCCCTCGCCGACGTCGCAGACGATGTCCTTGATCTGCTCGCCCTTGATGCCGCGCGCCGCGAGCCGCCGCGCGCAATCGATGTAGGGATGCGTCATGGTCCCGCACGGATAGGGCTTGAACGCGATCGTCTCGGTCACCCAGCGTTGACCGAAATCACCGAGCAGCGCGTTGTAGTCGCCGTCGGTCCTGTGCGCGAAGCCGTGGAACAGACCATGCGTGCCCTCGAACACGGTGCGCGGTCCGGAGAAGCCCGCACGCGCCATCAAGGCGGCGCGCAGGCCCGATTGCGCTGCCCATCCGGCGTGCATGCGCTTGGTCCACGACCCTTCGGCGAGATATTCGATGATGCCGCTCGCCATCGAGCCCGCGACACCGAGCGCATCGACCGTCTGCTTTTTGTTGAGCCCGAGTGCGGCCGCGACGCCGGCCGCCGCGCCCATTGCGCCGAACACCGCGGTCGGGTGGAAGCCCGCCTTGTGCACGGCCTTCGGCACCACGGTGCTGAGACGGCAGAGCACCTCGACGCCAATTGCGATGCCCTTCAACGCCGCCGCGCCATCCGGATTATGCCGCTCGCACGCGGCAAGCACGGCCGGCACGACCACCGCGCCGGCGTGCACCGGCCCGCCCTCGAAGGTGTCGTCGAAATCCTCGCCATGCGCGGCGGTGCCGTTCACCAGCGCGGCCGCCGCTGCGCTTAACGTGCGGCCGTGGCCGATCGCGGTGCACGGCCCATCATCGTCGCAGGCAGCGAGCGTCGCGCGCACGTAGTCCTCGTTACGCGCCGTAACGATCAGCCCGATCACATCGACGGCGAGATCGATGCACTTTTCCCGTACCGCCGCCGGAACGGCGAGCGCCGCGATGCGTTCGGCCAGTTGCTCGGCGACCGAAACCTCGGGGAGCGCGCTCATGCGTTGCGCAGCCTCGCGCCGCCGAAGCCCGGCACGCGGTTGATCGCGACAACGATCGCAAACGTAACGACCAGCATGATGATGCCGAGCACCGCGATGGCGCCGAGGTCACCGGATTCATTGAGATCGAAGATCAGCACGGAGATCACTTTCGTTTCCGAGGTGAACAGGATGATGGCGGCGGAGAGTTCGCGGATGACGCCGACGAAGATGAAGCACCAGGTGGCGATCACGCTGGTGCGCAACAGCGGCGCCGTGATGTGGCTCAAGGCCTGCAGCCGCGTCGCGCCGAGGATGCGGCTCGCCTCCTCGAGGTCGACGTTCACGGTGCGGAACGCGGACTGAAGCTGCTGATAGGCGGCGGGCAGCGCGATGGTGACGAACGCGATGAGCAGGATCCACAGCGTGCCGTAGAGCACGAAGGGTGGCCGCGTGTAGCTGAGAAACAGTCCGACGCCGAGCACGATGCCCGGCACCGCGACCGGCGCGGTCGCCAGAAACGCGAGCGCGCGCCAACCGGCAATCGCCTGCCGGGTTGTGACGTAGGCGATCACGACCGCGATCAGCGTGCCGATGGTGGCGGAGGAGAAGCCGAGGATGAACGTGTTCTTGAACGCGAGCTTGGTGGCGGACAGTTCGAAGAACACGAACTGGATGTTGTGCAGCGTGGCGTTGCCGAACGTGACGAACTGCGTGGCAACCGGCGAAAAGGCGGCGTTGAGCAGCGCGCCGTAAGGCAGGAACACCGGGTTCATCAGCACGATGAGCGCAAGCGCAAGGGCCACCCACTTCCAGCCGCCCAGCTGCACGAGACGCGGCTCGCCCTGCTTGCCGCCGACCACTGCGTAGGAGCGGCGGCCCAAAATCATGTGCTCGGCGCGCAGCAGCAGCACGGTCAGAACGAGCAGCGGGATCGAGGCCGCGGCGGCGAGCTCTGGCTTGGGCGGATACTGGAACAGGCTCCAGATCTTCGTCGTCATGGTGTGGAAGCCCGCCGGGATCGCCAGAATCGCGGGCGAGCCGAACAGCGTCATCGCCTGCAGGAACGCGACCAGCGCGCCGGCGAGCAGCGCGGGCGCGGCGAGCGGAATGGTGATGCGCCGCGCCGTCACCCACATGCGGCCGCCGAGGATGGAGGATGCGTCCTCAAGATCGCCGGGAATGCGGTCGAGCGCATTCGCCACCAGCACGAACACATACGGGAACGTGTAGCAGGAGATGACGAAGATCAGCCCGGTCAGCGTGTAGATGTCGAACAGGTGCTCGTCTGGCGGCGCGCCGGTCACGGCACGGAAGATCTGGTTGAGCAGGCCGGAGTTCGGCGCGGCAAGCAGCTCCCAGGCGATCGCGCCGAGGAACGGCGGCGTGACAAACGACGCGGTGACGAGCGCGCGGATCGTGCGGCGCAACGGCATATCGGTGCGGGCGACCAGCCAGCCCATCGGCGCCGCGATGGCGCAGCAGATGATCGCCGACGAGGTCGCGATGGTCACGGTGGTGATGAGCGGATCAAGGAAGGTCGGGTCGGTGAACAGGCGCACGAAATTATCGAACGTCAGCGCGCCGGCCTTGTCGGTCACGCTGTAATAGACCAGCCACGACATCGGCAGCACGATCAGCGCGATCAGGATCGCGGCGAATCCGATCAGGATCGGCCACGAAAGATCGATGCGCGTGCGCCGTTGCGCGGGGGCTGACAACGTAATGGTCATAGCGTACCCCGCGCGCCGGTCTGTTCCCCTCCCCCTTGCGGGGAGGGGTTAGGGGTGGGGGTCAGGCGGTTAAAGATAGACCGCGCCACAAACTTTGACCCCCCTCCCCAACCCTCCCCCTCAAGGGGGGAGGGAGCAGGGCGGAGCACGCGGCACCTTCGATAGCTAGGCCTACGCATCACACCCCGAAAGTCTTCGCATAGCGCGCCTTGATCTCCTCGGCATCGCGCTCGACGCCGGCCGCGTCGTCCTTCAACAGCTTGATGTCCGTGAGCTTCGCGACACCAGGCTTTTCCTCAACCTGATCGTGCACCGAATGCTGGCGTGCGAAGTCGACCAGCAATTGCTGGCCCTCGCGCGAATGCAGATAGCTCTGGAACAGCCGCGCGGCGTTCGGGTTCGGCGCGGACTTGAAGATCGCGGTCGGACCGGACACGAACGGCGTGCCTTCGGTCGGGTACACGACCTCGACCGGCTGGCCGCGCTCCTTCAGCTGAATCAGATTGTAGTCGTTGCCGTCGGCCATCACGGCGCGTTCGCCAAGCGCCAGTTTCTTGGGCGGATCGGTCGACGACTGCACCTGCATGATCTTCTGCTTCGCGAGCTTTTCCAGATAGCCCCAGCCGAGATCGCGCGCGATCTGGAAGGTCGCCGTCATGATCGTGCCCGAATAGGCCGGATGCGCCTTCACCATCTTGCCTGACCATTTCGGATCGAGCAGGTCGGCGAAGCTTTTCGGCGCGTCCTCAGGCTTGACGAGATTGGTGTTGTAGCCGAGCGAACAGAGCCACACGCGCGTCAGCGCGCTCATGCCGTCGGGATCGTGGTACTGCGCGGGGAAATGCTGCGCCATGTCCTCGGGGACATAAGGCGCGAGCCACCCCTCACGCTTCCACACGATGACGTGCGCGCCGTCCGCGGTGTTCACCACATCGACCGCATGGATGTTGCTGGTCATCTCCTGCCCGATGCGCTGGAACACACGCTCGGCGCCGGAGCGCTCCACCCGAACCGCGATGCCGGGATATTTCGTTTCGAAGGCGCGCGCGAACTTCTCGCCGACCGGCAGGTCCATCGCGGTGTAGAAGGCAAGCTTCCCTTCCTTTTTTGCCGCCTCGATCAGCGCGGGCGTGACAGGCTCCGCGGCGGGTGCGGCCGAGACGACGCGCGTCGCGAACGCCGCAGACGCCGCGAGCGCTGAGGATGCGAGGAAGCTGCGGCGTGTGATCTGCGCCATGCCGTCAGACCTTGAAGATCTTCGTATAGCGCGCTTTGATGTCGTCGCTCGACTTTTCGACGCCCGCGGGATCGTCCTTCATCAGCTTGATCTCGGCGAGCGGCTTGCGGCCGGGTTTGTCCTTGGCCTGCGGATGCGCCGAGCGCAGACCACCGACGTCGATCATCACCTGCTGCGCCTCGGGCGAGAACGAATAGCTCTGAAACAGCCGCGCGGCATTCGGGTTCTGCGCGTTCTTGAAGATGCCGTTCGGCCCTACGATCAGCGGCGTGCCTTCGGTCGCGTAGACCGCCTCAACGGGATCGCCTTTCTCCCGCAGCAGGAACAGCACGTATTCGGCGCCGTCAGACATCACGGCGCGTTCGCCGAGCGCGAGCTTCTTCGGCGGGTCGGTCATCGACTGCACCTGCATGATGCTCTGCCTGGCCAGCTTCTCGAAATAGTCCCACCCTAGATCGCGCGCGGTCTGGAACGTCGCCGTCATGGTGCCGCCGCTGTAGGCCGGATGCGATTTGACGATCTTGCCCTTCCATTTCGCATCGAGCAGGTCGGCGAAGCTTTTCGGCACATCCTCGGCCTTCACCAAAGTCGTGTTGTAGCCGATGACGCTCAGCGTGATGCGGGCGGTCGCCGACATGCCGTCCGGGTCGCGATGCTGCTCGGGGAAGAACTTCGCGACGTCCTCCGGCACGTATGGTGCGAGCCAGCCTTCGCGCTTCCAGGCGATGAAATGCGCCGCATCGGAGGAGTTCACCACATCGACCGTGTGGATGTTGCTCGAATATTCCTGCCCGATGCGCTGGAACACGCGTTCGGCGCCGGAGCGCTCGGTACGCACCGTGATGCCGGGATATTTTGCCTCGAAGGATTTCGCGATGCGCTCGGCGACGGCGAGATCAATCGAGGTGTAATAGACGACCTTGCCCTCTTTCTTCGCGGCGGCGACCAGCGCGTCGGTGATCGGCTCGGCGGCGGGCGCTGCGGACACGACGCGCGTTGCGAGCGCGGCCGTCGCGGCGGACGATGCGAGGAACGTGCGGCGGGAGATTTTCATGTTCGGTCTCACTTCCTGTCCCCTCTCCCAGTTGCGGGAGAGGGTGGCTGGGCGGACGCCAGTCCGCGAAGCCGGGAGAGGGATTCTCCATAACGCGAAGCCCTCTCCCGCCCCTCGCTTCGCTTCGGGCCCTCTCCCGCAAGCGGGAGAGGGGAAAGAAGCCTCACACCTTGAACAGCTTCACATACTTGGCCTTGACCTCGTCGCTCGTCTTCTCCACTGCGGCGGGGTCGTCCTTCATCAGCTTGATCTCTTTCAGCGGCTTGCGGCCGGGGTGCTCCTTGATCTGCGGATGGACCGAGCGCAGGCCGCCGGTATCGATAATGAGTTGCTGGCACTCGGCGGTGAAGCAGAAGGCCTGGAACAGCTTCGCGGCATTCGGGTTCGGCGCATTCTTGAAGATGCCGTTCGGCCCGACAATCAGCGGCGTGCCCTCGGTCGCGTAGACCGGCTCGATGGGATCGCCCTTCTCCTTCAAGAGCAGCGTCACGTACTCGGCACCGTCCGACATGACAGAGCGCTCACCGAGCGCGAGCTTCTTTGGCGGATCGGCGATCGACTGCACCTGCATGACGCTTTGCTGCGCGAGCTTCTCGTAGAAGCCCCAGCCGAGATCGCGCGCGGTCTGGAACGTCGCCGTCATGCCCCCGCCGCTGTAGCCGGGATGCGACTTGACGATCTTGCCCTTCCATTTCGGATCGAGCAGGTCGTTGAGGCTCTTCGGCGCGTCCTCGGGCTTCACCAGATTGGTGTTGTAGCCGACCACGCTCAAATAGATGCGGAAGGTTGCCGACATCCCGTCCGCGTCGCGGTGCTCCGCCGGATAGAACTTCGCCACATCCTCCGGAACGAAGGCGCTAAGCCAGCCGTCGCGCTTCCAGGCGATGAAGTGCGCGGCATCCGAGGAGTTCGCAACGTCCACCGCATAGACCTTGCTGGTGTACTCCTGCCCGATGCGCTGGAACACGCGCTCGGCGCCCGAGCGCTCGGTACGCACCGCGATGCCGGGATATTTCGCCTCGAAGGCCTTGGCGATCTTCTCGGCGACCGGCAGGTCGATCGAGGTGTAATAGACGACCTTGCCTTCCTTCTTGGCGGCCGCGATCAGCGCGTCGGTCATCGGCTCGGCCGCGGGCGCGGCGGACACAACGCGCGTTGCAAGCGCGGCGCCGCCGAGCGCGGCCGTGCCTTGCAGAAGCTTGCGCCGGGACAGCATGTGTTTCCTCCCTGTTGTTCTTTTCTCAAGCAACAAGCACGCGGCAGCGCTGCGGCGGAAGCTCAAGCCAGACCTTGTCGCCCTGCGGAATACTCTGCTGCGGCGAGGTCACCACGCGCAACTGGGTTTCGTCGTCCAGCGCCAGCAGATAGTCGCGGCTGTTGCCGAGAAAGACATGGCGTGTGACGGTCGCCTGCAGCGCGTTTCCGTTCAGCGGGCGCGCCGGGGACAGCGCGATCTCGTGCTGGCGGATCGAAATGGCGCGGGCGGTACCCGCCGTCATCGCCTCGCCTGTGCAGGCGAGCGGTACGCCCGCGACCTCGATGTGACTGGCGTCGAGCGCCTTGCCCTTCACGATGTTGCTCGACCCGATGAAGCGCGCGACGAACTCCGAGCGCGGCCGGTCGTAGATTTCTTCGGGCGCGCCGAGCTGCTCGATCTTGCCGCCATTCATCACGGCAATCAGATCAGCAGTGGTCATCGCTTCGGACTGGTCGTGCGTCACGTAGACGGTGGTGTAGCGGTATTCGTCATGCAGGCGGCGGATCTCGAAGCGCATCTCCTCGCGCAGGTTCGCGTCGAGATTCGAGAGCGGCTCGTCGAGCAACAACGTCTCGGGCTCGACGATCAGTGCGCGCGCGAGTGCAACGCGCTGCTGCTGCCCGCCGGAGAGTTCGCCCGGATAACGCTGCGCCAGCACATCAAGCTTGGTGACCGCGAGAATCGTGCCGACCTTCTGCGCGATCACCGCCTTGTCCATCTTGCGCAGCGTCAGGCCGTAGGCGACGTTGTCCGTCACCGTCATGTGCGGCCACAGCGCATAGCTCTGGAAGATCATCGACATATTGCGCTGCTCGGGCGGCAGCGTACGCGCCGGCGAGGACACCACGCGGTCGCCGACCGCGATCTCACCCTGCGTGGGTTCGACGAAGCCCGCGATCAGCCGCAGCGTCGTCGTCTTGCCGCAACCCGACGGGCCGAGCAGGCACACCAGCAGGCCGTGCTCGATGCGCAGCGACACATCGTCCACCACCGCGAGATTACCGTACCGCTTGGTCAGTCCACGCAGTTCAACCGACGCCACGTCCCCTCCGGGTACTCTTTAAGCATCATCTTTTTCCGAAAACCGCTACACACCTTTCGGGGACGATGCTCCAGCTTATGCCGTGTTTGTCGCCTTATTGCTGCAGCCGCGCAAGCAGCTTCGACTCCATCGCGGCCTGGAACGCGACTTCGTGACCTGCCGCGTTCCAGTGATTGTCGTCGTAGAACTCGAAGCTCTCGCCGGTCCGCGCATGGCGCGGGATGAAACGCGTATCGAGGTCGAGCACCTCGTAGCCTTTCGCGGTTGCCTTCTCGATGAAGGCGCGGCGCATCAGGTCGAAATAGGTGCCCTGCCCGGTCTGCGCGGCGTCGGCGTAACGGAAGCCGTCGAGCGTGAACAGCACGCGATCCGGCGGCAGGCCGACACGCTCCGGAATATCGCGCAGCGCCGCGTCGATCGCCGCGTACGAGTCTGCGACGCGCTTGCCCTCCACCGAAGCATCGGTGTTGCCCGCATAGCGCGGCTGCGCGTTCGCGGACTTGCCGAAGATCATCTCGCCGAGCCAGCGGATCGCGAACAGCTTGTTCTGGATGCCGAGATTGATGATGAAGTAGCGCGCGAGCGCCGAATGACGCGCAATCGAGATCAGCGTGCCGGCCCTGTGCTCGTTGAGACGCAGCCGCAGCACGCCGTTTTCGTCCGGCGCGTATTGCCAGAAGCCCGGCCCGAGTCGGTACGCCGTCAAGCTCTCGTCGAAATCGTTCCCCACGACATTAATAACCACCGCGCGGGCGCCGTATTCCTTCACCGCGTAACCCGCCCAGGCGAGATACTGGCTGAGCGGCGCGCCGGACCCGGCGAAACTGTAAACGCGGAATTTCGGCGCCAAAATCGCCGCGAGCCGGCCCTGCAGCGTTTCGGGATACGCCACCATCTGCGCCTCGATGAACGAGTCGCCGACCACCGCGATCAGCGGCGCGCCGGTGTGCGTGTAGTCCTGATCGTTGACGAAGCCCGCATTGTTCACGCGGCCACGCACCACGTTGTGCATGTTCCAGCCAAGCGAATTGACGAATGGCCGATCGGGCGAGAAATGCAGCACCGGATCGGCGGCGGTCACCGGCAGGCTGCGCAGGCCGGTCGATACCGGCAGGAAGCGCATGACGATTTCGGCCGCAAGCAGGCAGAACGCCACGCTCGCGAGCGAGACGAGAAGATTGAGCAAAAGTTCGCGATGACGGCTCATTGCTCTCTCCGCTCATGCCCACGAAAGCGGACATCCAGCGCCAGGAACAAGAGCTGGGTCCCCGCTTTCGCGGGGACGCGCGGACGAAGGTCGCAACACAATCCGGATCGACCGCCTCAGCTTCCGGTGAACACCGGCTTGCGCTTCTCCATGAAGGCGTCGCGGCCCTCGATGTAGTCCTTGCTGCGGAAGCAGGTGTTGACGACATCGTGCATCAACTGGACATCGCGCTTGGTCTCATCCTTCACCAGTTCGCCGACCACGGTCTTGAGCGCCTTGATGGTGAGCGGCGCGTTGCCTGCGATCGTCTCGGCATATTTCTTCACGTAGGTCTCAAGCTCGGCATTCGGCACCACGCGGTTGATCAGCCCCATGGTCTTCGCCTCTTCGGCGGTGAACTGGCGCGCCGTGTAGAAGATCTCCTTGGTGAAGGACGGCCCTACCACGTCGAGCAGCCGCTTTACGCCGAGGTGGCCATAACCGAGCCCGAGTTTGGCGGCCGGAACCGCGAAGGTCGAGTTCTCGGTCGCGATGCGCAGGTCGCAACACATTGCGATGCCGAGCCCGCCGCCGATGCAGTAGCCGCGGATCATCGCGATGGTCGGCTTGGGATAGGTGAAGAGCGAGAGGCTCGCGGCTTCCGTGGTCTTGTTGTAATGCGCGACCGCTTCCTCGTTGGAGCGCTCCGCGCCGAAGCGCGAAATGTCCGCGCCGGAGACGAACGCCTTCTCGCCCGCGCCGGTCAGCACCACGCAGCGCAACGATTCGTCCTTGGCGAAGTCCTCCATGATGCGGCCGGTCTCGGCCCACATGTCGAGCGACATCGCGTTATGCCGCGCCGGGTTGTTGAACACCACATAGCCGACGCCCCCCTCCTTGCGCGAGAGGACTTTGTCGGTCTTGGCCATTTCGTTCATGTCGGTCTCGCTTTCTTCGTTCGCGCCGAGGCTTGCCTCACACTGCGCCCATTCCCGCGAAAGCGGGGACGAGCGGAAAAATGCTCCAGTCGATGATACTCTTATAATGTCTTGTCGGCGCGCAGTTTCGCGATCTCGTCCTTGCCGAAACCGAATTCGGCCAGGATCTCGTCCGTGTGCTCGCCAAGCAGCGGCGGCGGCGCCACGATCTCGCTCGGGGTGCGCGAGAGGCGCACCGGCTGGCCCACCAGCGTGATCTTCTTCTGGCTCTGTGTCTGCACATCCTTGGCGATGCCGAGGTGCTTGACCTGCTCGTCCGCGAAGGTCTGATCGATCGAATAGATCGGTCCGCACGGCACGCCGGTCTTGTTGAACTCGCCGACCCAGTGCGCGCTGGTATTGGTGATCGTCACCTTTTCCATCATGGCATTGACGGCATCACGGTTCTTCGAACGCGAGGCGCCGGTCGCGTAGTCGGGATGCTTGATCATTTCGGGGAAACCAAGCGTCTCGCAAACCTTCTCCCACATCTTGCCGCCCGCCGCCGCGATGTTGATGTAGCCGTCCGAGGTCTTGAACACGCCGGTCGGGATCGAGGTCGGGTGATTGTTGCCGGCTTGCGGCGGCACCTCGTGGCCGGTGAGCCACCGCGTCGCCTGGAAATCCAGCATGAAGATCTGCGCCTGCAACAGCGACGTATCGATCGCCTGCCCCTTGCCGGACTGCTCGCGCTCCAGCAACGCCACCATGATACCCATCGCGGCGAACAGGCCGGCGCACAGGTCCGCGACCGGAATGCCGACGCGCACCGGCCCCTGCCCCGGCAAACCCGTGATCGACATCAGCCCGCCCATGCCTTGCGCGATCTGGTCGAAGCCCGGCCGGTTGGCGTACGGCCCGTCCTGTCCGAAGCCCGAGATGCTGGCGTAAATGAGCCGCGGGTTCACGGCCGAGAGCGCCGCGTAATCGATGCCGAGCCGTTTCTTCACGTCGGGGCGGAAATTCTCCACCACCACGTCGGCCTTCTCGGCCATTTTCTTGAGCACCGCGACGCCTTCGGGCGACTTCAGGTTCAGCGTGACCGAACGCTTGTTGCGGTGCAGGTTCTGGAAGTCGGAACCTTCGCGCGGGCCGCCGAGCCCCTCGCCATCGGCCATGTGCTCCGGCATCTCGATCTTGATGCAGTTCGCGCCCCAGTCGGCGAGCTGGCGCACGCAGGTCGGACCCGCGCGCACGCGCGTCAGATCGAGCACCGTGAAGCGATTGAGCGCAGTCGAAGCCTTGGGAAAGGACATGCAGGGTTCCGGCAAGCGGGATGTTTGGGGGCTGACAATCGGCGAAATGGACCCAGTTTGTCTACCCGCTGTGGCGCAGACCTGCTGGTGGCATCGCGCGCTCGGCGGCTGCATCTCGTGCCCTCTCCCCTTGAGGGAGAGGGCGACGCCGATGCGCCAACGTACTCAACGGGGTGAGGGGTCACTTTAACCCCTCACCCAACCTCCCATGTGGGATGTTCGGAGATGCCCTCTCCCTCAAGGGGAGAGGGCGCAACAACCAGCGTCGGCGATCACGCTGCCAGCCTTGCGCGCTCCACGTCGTGATCGATCCGCGCGGCCAGCGTGTCGCTCACCTCCGTCATCGGAAGGCGCACCTCCGGGCTGTCAATCAACCCGATGCGCCAGAGCCAGTGCTTGATCGGCGCCGGGCTCGGCTCGGCGAACAGCAGCCGCGGCAGGTCGGCGAGCGCGCGCCAGGCGCGCAGCGCGCCCGATTGATCGCCAGCCATGAGCAACTGGCGGATCGCAGCGAAGCGCGCGGTATCAATGTGTGCGGAGGCCGTGATGCCGCCCTCGGCGCCCTGCGTCAGCGCCGTGTAGAGCATCGCGTCCTCGCCGGTCATGACCGAGAAGCCTTCGGGCCGTGCGCGCATCAGGTCGAACGACTGCCCCGCATCCGCGCAGCAGTCCTTCACGCCCGCGATGTTCGGCAGTTCGGCGAGCCGCAGCAGCGTGTCGTTGCTCATGTTCACGCCGGTGCGATACGGGATGTTGTAGACGAGGATCGGCCGCTCGGTCGCGTCCGCCAACGCCGCGAAATGGCGATAGAGTCCGTCCTGCGAGGGGCGTGTGTAATAAGGACAGGCGATCAGGTATCCGGCGGCCGGCCACGCGGCGGTATGCGCGAGCGCCTTCGCGACCTTGCGCGTATCACTCCCCGACACGCCGAGATAAACCGGAACCTTGCCGCCGATCTCCTCCGCGACGATCGCGACCAGCCGCTCGGTCTCGTCCTCGTCGATGGTCAGGCCCTCGCCCGTGGTCGCCGCGAGAATGAAGCCGTCGATCGGCTCCGCCCGGTAATGCCGCGCCATGCGCCGCAGCGATGCCTCGTCGAGCGCGCCGTCGCGAAACGGCGTCACGAGCGGCAGCCACAATCCTTGAACATTCGTCATCTGCGTCTCCTCTCTGGTGAGCCGGAGGAGAGGGCCAAAAAGCGAAAGGCCCCGTCCGGAACCGGCGGGGCTTCGCGATCTTCAGCGTGTTTGCGGGTGCTTAACCGTAACGCGCGCGCGAAGACCCCATCCCCGAGGCGGAGGATTTTTTGGCTTTCGGCGCGAAGCGGCTCTGCATTGCGGAACTATCGCTATCGCGCGCCGCAATGTCAACGAAACCGGCGCATGGATTCACGCGGCCGAAACTTCTCTCCCGCTACACTGCAGGTTCCGATTTCACCAAAGATTTACCATGACGCCTGCCCTCGAAATCCACGGCCTGTGCAAATCGTTCGATCGGCCGGCCGTCGCCGGTCTCGACCTGACCGTCCGCATGGGCGAGTTCTATTCGCTGCTGGGCCCGAACGGCGCCGGCAAGACCACGACGCTGCGCATGGTCGCCGGATTGCTGCCGCCGGATGCCGGATCGATCCACATCTGCGGCATCGATGCGCGTTTCGATCCGGTCGAGGCGAAGCGCATCGTCGCGTGGGTCTCGGACGAGCCGATGATCTACGACAAGCTCACGCCTTACGAATATCTCGAATTCGTCGCCGGGCTGTGGGGTCTTGACCCTCACGTTGCCGAGACGCGCGCGAACGAACTGATGGCGTGGCTCGGATTGACGCCGCACGCGCATGAGCGCTGCGAGGGCTTCTCCAAGGGCATGCGACAGAAGGTGGCGCTCGCGGGCGCGCTGGTGCATGGGCCGCGCGTCATCATTCTGGACGAGCCGCTGACCGGCCTCGACGCCGGCTCGGCGCGGCAGGTCAAGCGCGTGCTGCGCGAGCGGGTCGCGGCCGGCGGCACCGTCATCATGACGACGCACATCCTGGAAGTCGCCGAGCGCATGGCCGACCGCGTCGGCATCATCGCGGGCGGGCGGCTGATCGCCGAGGGCACGCTCGACGAGTTGCGCGCGCAGGCGGGGCAGAGTCTCACCAGCCTGGAAGATACGTTCCTCGCGCTTGTCGCCGAGCAGCAGGCCGCATGACGGCCGGCACCCTTCCCTGGTTCGCCAGCCACGAGTTGCGCCTCGCCTGGCGCGATTGGCTCTCGATGATGACGGCCGGGCGCCGCGGCCGCGAGCGCGTGCTGGCGATCGCACTCTCGATCTTCGTCGTGTTCGCGCACCTGCTCGCCTGGTACTTCGTCGCGGGCTACGTCAATGTCGGCACCGAGCCGGACAAGCCGGCGCTTGTGGTCATCACCGGGACCGTGCTGCTGTCGTGGTCGCTGCTGATGTCGCAGGCGATGGAATCGGTGACGCGCGCGTTCTACGCGCGCTCCGACCTCGACCTCATTCTCTCCTCCCCGGCCGCGGCGCGAAAGATTTTTGCCGTGCGGATCGCCGCGATGGCGCTCTCGGTGATCCTGATGGCGGCGCTGCTCGGCGCGCCGATCATCAATGTGGCGATCGCGCGCGGCGGGGCACGCTGGCTCGGCGCTTACGGGGTCGTGATCGCGATGGGCGCGACGGCATCGGCCTGCGCGGTCGCGGTGACGATCGCGCTGTTCCGCATCATCGGGCCGAAGCGCACGCGCCTCGCCGCGCAGATCGTCGCCGCCGTGATCGCGGCGGTGTTCATCATCGGCTTGCAAGTGGCCGCAATCCTGTCGAACGGCACGCTCTCGCGTATGGTGTTTCTGGAATCCGACACGCTGGTCGCGATGGTGCCGGATGTTGACAGTTTCGTGTGGCTGCCGGCGCGTGCCGCCCTCGGCGACCTCAGGGCGTTGGCAATCGTGCTCGGCGGCAGCCTGCTGATGCTCGGCGCCGCCATTGTGGTGTTCTCTTCGCGCTTCGGCGACCACGCGATCGCGGCCTCCGGCGTTGCGGCAAGCGGCGCGCGGCAGACGGCACGCTCCGGCTTCCGACGACGTTCAGCCGCACGTGTGCTGCGCCAGAAGGAATGGACGCTGCTGCTGCGCGACCCGTGGCTCGCCTCGCAGACCCTGATGCAGATGCTTTATCTGCTGCCGCCCGCGCTGCTGCTGTGGCGCAGCTATGGCGAAGGCACCGGCGCGCTGGTGGTTCTCGTCCCGGTGCTGGTGATGGCGGCCGGGCAACTCGCGGGCGGTCTCGCCTGGCTCGCGATCTCCGGCGAGGACGCGCCCGATCTGGTGGCGACCGCGCCGGTCCCGCGCCGCATGATCGTCCGCGCCAAGATCGAGGCGGTGCTCGGCGCCGTCGCGATCGTGTTCGCGCCCTTCATCGCGGCGCTCACGGCGATCTCGGTATTCGGCGCGCTCGTCGCCGCGCTCGGCATCATGGCCTCGGCCACCGCCGCGACCGGCATCCAGTTCTGGTTCCGCAAGCAGGCGACGCGGCGCTACTTCCGCCACCGCCAGACCGCCTCGCGCTTTGCGACCTTCGCGGAGGCGTTCTCCTCGATCTCGTGGGCTGCCGCGGCTGCGGTCACCGCCGGCGGCTCATGGCTCGCGCTGCTTCCCGCCGCGATCGGGCTTGGCATTCTCGCAGCCGCCCGCTGGATGAGCCCGCACAAGCTCTAAACGAAATGGCCGGGCTTTCGCCCGGCCACTCAATCCTTTTGAAGCAACACGTCGCGCGTCAGCTTCCCTTCATCTCGCCGCTCAGCACCGGACCGAACAGCTCCCAGCGCTCGCCGTTGAACTTCTGCATCTGCATCTGCTCGATCGGGTAGTAATCCTTCTCGCTGGTATTGAGCTTGATGCCCGGCAAGGCCATCGGAAGTTGGATGTCCTTCAGGTTCGCGGCCTCTTTCATCACGTTCTCGCGCGTGAGGTCGTCGCCGCACTGCTTGAGCACCTGCGCCATCGTCTGCGCCACCGAGTAGCCGTACGCGGTAAAGCTCGATGTCTTGTCGCCGTCGGGGAAATACTTGTCCATGAAGGCGAGCCATTCCTTCTTGCCGGCGTCGTCGTTCCAGGTCGGGTCGGTCGGATCCTTCAGATAGCCGGTCGACAGCACGTCCTTCGACGCTTCAAAGCCCGCGGGCTTGAGCACGGAGCCGACCGAGTTCGACACGTTGTTCAGGAGATGCACCGGCTTCCAGCTGATCTCGTGCGCCTTCTTGATCGCCTGCGCGGCGAACTTCGGCGTGGTGACGTTGAAGAACACATCCGCGCCGGAGGATTTCAGGTTGATGATCTGCGAGTCGACGGTCGGGTCGGATGTCTCGTAGGGCTGCTCGGAAACGATCAGCTTCGCATTGTCGCCCAACCCATCCTTGAGGCCCTTCACGTAGTCCTTACCGTAGTCGTCGTTCTGGTAGAGGATGCCGATCTTGGCGTTTGGATGATTCTTCAGGATGTAGGCCGCATAGATGCGGCCTTCGGCCTGATAGGTCGGCTGCCAGCCCATCGTCCAATGGAAGTCCTTCGGGTCCCCGAACTTGGTCGCGCCGGTCGCCACGAACAACTGCGGCACCTTCTTGCTGTTCATGTATTTCATGATCGCCGTGTTGGTGGCGGTGCCGAGCGGCTGGAAGATCAGCAACGCCTCGTCGCTCTCCACCAGCTTGCGCGCCTGCTCCACCGTCTTGGGCGGCGAGTAGCCATCGTCATAGGTGATGAACGTCACCTTGCGGCCGTTGATGCCGCCCTCGGCATTCACCTTCTTGAAATAGGCATCGATCGTCTTTCCGATCAGGCCGTAAGCCGAGGCCGGACCCGAATACGGCATGATGTTTCCGACCTTGATCTCGGTATCACTGGCGCCGGGGCCGTATTTCTTCTGCGCGACCGCGGGGCCTGCCACCGCGAATGCAAAGCCCGCCAAGGCGGTCGTCAGCAGCATGCGCTTGTTCATCATCACAGCTCTCTCTCCTTGTTTCGTCGACCGCTGCGGCGGTTCGTTTGGTTCAGTCTACGTTGTTTTCAGCTTCCGATCTCGCCCGAAATGACCGGACCGAAATTCTCCCAGCCCGTGCCGTTGAAGCGCCGCATCTGCAGGTGCTTCAACGGGAAATAGTCGGTCGGGCTGGTGTTGACCACGATGCCCGGCAGCAGCATGCCGAGATCGACATCCTTGAGGTTCGCGGCCTGCCGCATCACGTTTTCGCGTGTGAGATCGTCGCCGCACTGCTTGAGCACCTGCACCATCAGCCGCGCGATCACGTAGCCGCTGACATTGCCGGAATTGGTCTTGTCGCCATCGGGCAAATACTTGTCCATGAAGGCAGCCCATTCCTTCACGCCCGGATCATTGGCATTCGCCGGATCGGTCGGGTCCTGCAGGTAGGCGGTCGACAGGACGCCCTTGGAATTCTCGAAGCCTGCCGGCTTGAGCACCGAGCCGATCGAGCCCGCCACATTGTTGAGGATGTGGGTCGCCTTCCAGCCGAGCTCGGCGACCTTCTTGATCGCCTGCGCGGCGAATTTCGGAGTCGCGATGTTCACGAACACGTCCGCGCCGGAAGCCTGCAGCCGCACGATCTGCGAGTCGACGGTCGGATCGCCGGTCTCGTAGGGCGCTTCGGCGATGATCATCGCGATCTTCTCGCCAAGCCCGTCCTTCAATCCTTTCAGCACGTCCTTGCCGTAGTCGTCGTTCTGGAAGAGCACGGCGATCTTGGCCGACGGATGATTGGTCAGGATGTATTTGGCGTAGACGCGGCCTTCGCTCTGGTAGTTGGGCTGGAAGCCCATGGTCCAGGGAAAGTGCTTGGGGTCGCCGAACTTGGTGCCGCCGGTCGAGACGAAAAGCTGCGGCACTTTCTTGGTGTTGGTGTATTTCATGATCGCCGAGTTCGTCGCGGTGCCGAGCGTCTGCACCAGCGCGAGCACCTCGTCGCTCTCGACCAGCTTGCGCACCTGCTCGACCGTCTTGGGCGGCGAGTAGGCATCGTCGTAGCTGATGAAATTGATCTTGCGCCCGTTCACTCCGCCCTGATCGTTGATCATGCGGAAATAGGCCGCCACTGCGCGTCCGTTCGTGCCATAGGCCGAGGCCGGACCCGAGTACGGCACGGTGTTGCCGAGCTTGATCTCGGTGTCGCTTGCGCCCGGATCGTATTTCTTCTGCGCGGCAGCGGGCGCCGCCGCCAGACACAGCGCAACCGACGCAATCAGCGCACGCTTGGCATACCGCATGGCTTCCTCCGCTCGTGTTGCAGCCGTCTTTTTCCGCGCATGACGCGTCAGCGGCCTTGCGTAAGTTTTCCCGTGACCAGACGTGCAAGGCCCGCGGCCCCGGTCGGCATGAAATAGATGACCAGCAGCAGGATTACGCCGTACACCGCGCCGGCCAAGCCCTTGGAAAACGTCTCGGCAATATTCGGCACGAATAGCACGAAAAAGCCGCCGGCGATCGTGCCGGGGATCGACGCGACACCGCCGACCACGAGGCCGACGAACAGCGCGACCGCGAGCACGAAGGTAAAGCTGTCCGGCGCGACGAACGAGATCGCGATCGCGCCAAGCGCGCCGGCGACGCCGGTATAGAGCGCGCTCACCCCGAAGGTCAGCGATTTGTAGAGCGAGACGTTGATGCCCATCGCACTCGCTGCAACCGGATGATCGCGGATCGCGACCAGCGCGCGCCCGGTGCGGCTGCGCACCAGGTTGAACGCGCAGACATACATCACGATCGCGACCAGGATCGTGAACAGGTAGAGCCATTGATCGGAATTGAGCGGCAGGCCGAACGGCGCGTCCGGCTTGATGATGGTGATGCCCTGCACGCCGCCGGTCCACTTTTCGACCAGGGATGATTTGAGCACCTGCGGAATTGCGATGGCGAGCGCGTAAGTGGCGAGCGCGAGATAAATGCCTTCGAGGCGCAGCGCGGGCAGCCCGAACAGGAAGCCGAACACGAAGCACACGATGGCGGCGGCGGGCAGCGTCCAGACGTAATTGATGTCGAAGCCGTCCATCATGATCGCCGCCGTATAGGCGCCGATGGCGTAGAACGCCGAATGGCCGAGCGAGAACTGGCCGTTGAAGCCGGTCAGCAGATTGAGGCCGAGGATCGCGATGGCGTAGATGATCGCGAGCGTGATCTGGAAGATGAAGAAGTTCTTCAGCACGAACGGCAGCACCGCCGCGATGACGAGGCCCTGCGGCCAGCAGGATCAGCCGCCATACGGGCAGACCGATCCCGGCGATCGTTTGCGCGGGCGCCTCGCGTGTTTCGGTGCGCAGCAGCATCACACCCTCGTCACGACGCGGCGGCCGAACAGGCCGCTCGGCTTCACGCACAGCACCGCCACGATGATGCAGAGCGCGATCGACAGCTTCATCTCACGTCCGACCACCGGAATGTAGGTCCCGGCGAGGTTCTCGATCACGCCGACCGCAAAGCCGCCGAACACCGCGCCGCCCGGGCTGGTCAGCCCGCCGACCACCGCGCCGGCAAAACCGTAAAGCAGGATCGAGAGCATCATGTTGGGTTCGAGAAACACCACCGGCGCGATCAGCATGCCGGCGACCGAGCCGATGGCGGCCGCCATGCCCCAGCCGAGCGCCGTCATCCAGCCGACGCGGATGCCGGCAAGGCGCGCGCTCTCGGGGTTCGCCGCGGCGGCGCGCATCGCCAACCCGATCCGCGTATGACGGAAGAAGAGATAGAGCAGCACCAGCAGCAGCAGCGTCACGAAGATCATGCCGGCGTCGTGATTGCTCATCAGGCCGGAGCCGAACAGCGCCCCGGAGCCGAACGGGCTGGGAAAGCTCTTGATGGTGTAGTCCCAGATGAAGCCGGCCGCCGAATTGAGGATCGCGAGCAGCGCGATGAAGGCCACGACGTGGCTGAGGATCGGCGCATCATGGATCGGCTTGAGCACCACGCGCTCGATCAGCACGCCGGCCGCGAACGAGATCACGATGGTGGCGCCGAAGGCGAGCCAGTACGGCACACCCCATTGGATCAGCTGCCAGGCGATGAAGGTCGAGAACATCGCCATCTCGCCTTGCGCGAAATTCAGATGATCGATCGCCTGGTAGATCATCACCACCGCGAGCGCGATGCACGCATAGATGCCGCCCGTCGCGAGCCCCGCCAGCACCTGATGCAGAAACAATTCCATGCTCAGTATCCCAGATACGCGCGGCGGATGTTCTCGTCGTCGCGCAGCTGCTTCGCCGGCCCCTCCATCACAAGGCGGCCGGTCTCGATCAGGTAGGCGTGGTCGGCAAGATCGAGCGCGAGCGCGGCGTTCTGCTCGACCAGCAGCATGCTCACTTTCTCGTTGCGGTTCAGCGTGCGCAGGATGCCGAACAATTCCTCCACGATCAGCGGCGCGAGCCCGAACGAGGGCTCATCGAGCAGCATCAGGCGCGGGCGCAGCATCATGGCGCGCCCGACCGCCAGCATCTGCTGCTCGCCGCCCGAAAGCGTGCCCGCCTGCTGGCCGTGGCGTTCCTTCAGGCGCGGGAAGTAGCCGTAGACGCGCTCGATGTCGGCCGCGATCTCGGCGCGGCCATGCCGCGTCATTGCACCGATCTGGAGATTTTCCTCGACCGTCTGGCGCGAGAAGGTGCCGCGCCCCTGCGGCACATGCGCAATGCCGAGACGCACGATGTCTTCGGTCGCACGCCCGCCGATCGGCTTGCCCTGGAAGCGGATCTCTCCGCTCGTACGGCACATGCCGGAGAGCGAGCGCAGCGTGGTGGTCTTTCCTGCGCCGTTCGCGCCGAGCAGCGTCGTGATGCCGCCATCGTCAACGCCGAGCCCTAGCGCGAACAGCACCTGCGTCGGCCCGTAATAGGCGCAGAGGTCGCTCGCTTCGAGCAGACGACTCATTTGGTCGTCCCCAGATAGGCGCGGATCACCTCGGGGTCGTTCTGCACGTGGACGGGCGTGCCGTCGGCGATCTTCCGCCCGAAGTCGAGCGCCACCACCTTGTCGCAGATCGACATGACCATGCTCATGTGATGCTCGACCAGCAGGATCGTGATGCGGCGCTCATCGCGGATGCGCTTGATCAACTGGCCGAGCCCGTTGATCTCGGTGTGATTGAGGCCGCCGGCCGGTTCGTCGAGCAGCAGGAGCTTCGGCCGCGCCGCAAGCGCACGCGCAAGCTCGACGCGCTTCTGGATGCCGAACGGCAGGTCGGCGACGCGGCGGTGCGCCACGTCGGTCAGGTCGAGAAACTCGATCAGCTCCCATGCGATGTCGGCGAGCGCGTGCTCCTCGCGCTTCGTCCAGGGCAGCTTCAGCGCATTGGAGAAGAAGTCCGTGCGGCCGAGCGGATGGCTTCCGACGCGGACATTGTCGAGCACCGACATGGTGCGGAACAGCGCGAGATTCTGGAACGTGCGGCCGATGCCGATCTCGGCGATGCGGTGCGGCGCGCGGTCGAGGATCGAGCGGCCTTCGAACACGATGTCGCCGGAGACCGGCGTGTAGAGTCGCGAGAAGCAGTTGAACAGCGTGGTCTTGCCGGCGCCGTTCGGGCCGATCAGGCCGAGCAGTTGCTGGTCGCCGATGGTGAACGACACCCGGTCGAGCGCCACGATGCCGCCGAAGCGCACGCAGATATCGCGCACTTCGATCAGCGCGTCCGCCAACGCGGCGCGCGGCCGATCCATCTCGACGGCCTGAGCCGACATGCTCAGGCGCAGCCGCCCGGCGAACCGGCGATGCTGCAATCCATGACGCTCTCCCCTCGCCCCGGCGGCTTATCTGCCGCTCAAGGCTACCTCTACATTACGGACCATGTTGACGAGCCGTGGCCCGATGTCGCCCTCAAGTTTCTCGCGCGTGAAGTGGAACGCCGGTGCGCCGCAATTGAACGCGAATACGCCGGAGCCGTCCGGCGCGGTGAGCGGCACGCCGACCGCGTTGATGTCGCGCTCCCAGTCGCCGAGCGACAGCGTGAAGCCGCGCGTCTCGAAATCCCGGATCGCACGCTCGATGGTTGCTTTCACCTTCGCCCAGTTCTTGCCTTCCTGCCGCTTGATGTAGCCGAGCAGCCAGCTCTGCTCGCTCTCCGGCATTCCGGCGATCAGGGCGCGGCCCATCGCGGTGTTGGCGATCGGCAGGCGCGAACCCTGCGTCAGGCGCAGCATGGAGCCGTGCTTGCTGCGTGCGAGCTCCAGATAGATGAGGTCGAGCCGGTCGCGCGTGCCGAGTGCGACGACCGCCTCCGAATAGTCCGCCAGTTCCTGCATGTGGGTGCGGGCAAGCTGACGGATGCGGATGTTCGCGAGCGCCGTGTAGCCGAGCGCGAGCGCCGCGGGCGCGAGCTGGTACTTCGCGAGCCGCTCGACATGCGCGAGATAACCGAGCTTGGTCAGCGTGTAGGTGAGCCGCGATACCGTCGGCTTCGGCAAGCCGGTGCGCTCGGCGATTTCGCCATTGCCGAGCAGCGCCTCGGTCGGGGTGAAGACGCGCAGCACTTCCAGCCCCCGCGCCAGCGCCGTGATGAATTTGCGGTCGCCCGGCACAGCCGGGCGCGCGCCGCGGGAAGGCGCGACGTCCCAGGACTCGTGACCGACGTCGAGGATCAACTGTGCCGCTCCCACGCCCCTGAACGAGTCTTGCGCATCTTGTCGCGCGCATTTGACAAGCAAGACCACCACACCCTAGCGTCACGGTCAACGTGCAGAACGTCATTCCGCGTCGCGGAATTTGTTGCGACGCGTTTGCGCAGGCTGCGCACAAGCTTGCTATAAGAAAAGAAAACCCAAGGACCTGTGTTGTGAGCAATCCAGTCAGCATGCGCCGCGACGGCAACGTCGCCATCATCACCGTCGACAATCCGCCCGTGAACGCGCTGCGCCATGGCGTGCGCGCCGGCCTCGCCGAATGCTTCGCGCAGGCGCGCGACGACGCGAGCGTGGAGGCGATCGTCGTCACCGGCGCGGGGCGCACATTTGTCGCGGGCGCCGACATCACGGAATTCGGCAAGCCCTCGCAGCCGCCGAGCCTGATCGAGGTGATTGCGCTGATCGACGAAATCAAGAAGCCGACCATCGCGGCGGTGCACGGCACGCCGCTTGGGGGCGGACTCGAACTCACCATGGGGTGCCATTTCCGGGTCGCGGCGCCGGGTACGCGGCTCGGCCTGCCCGAGATCAAGCTGGGCATCATTCCCGGCGCGGGCGGCACGCAGCGCCTGCCCCGGCTGGTTGGGCTCGAAAAGGCCGTGCCGATGATCCTGTCGGGCGATCCGATCCCCGCGAAGGACGCGCTGGCGGCGGGCCTGGTGGACGAAATCATCGAAGGCGATCTGGTCGCGGGCGCTGTGGCCTTCGCCCGCAAGGTGCTGGCCGAAAAGCGCCCGCTGGTGCGGGTGAAGGACCGCGAGGACAAGCTCAAGGAGATCCGCGCCAATCCGGCGAAGTTCGACGAGATTGTCGCGCAGCACGTCAAGAAAGACGCGCGGCCTGCACGCGCCTGCCGCCGCGATCGAAGCCATCAAGATGACGCTCGATACGCCGATCGACGAGGCGCAGAAGAAAGAGCGCGACTTGTTCATGAAGCTGGTGGTCGGCGACCAGTCGAAGGCGCAGCGGCATATCTTCTTTGCCGAGCGCGAAGCCGCCAAGGTCCCGGGCATCGGCAAGGACGTGGCGCCGCGCGAGATCAAGTCGGCCGCCGTGATCGGCGCCGGCACGATGGGCGGCGGCATCGCGATGAACTTCGCCAATGTCGGCATTCCGGTGACGATCATCGAGAACGACGAGGCGGCGCTGAAGCGCGGCATGGCGACGATCGAGAAGAACTACCAGACCTCGGTGCAGCGCGGCTCGCTGACAGCCGGAGAACATGGCAGAAGCGCCTCGCGCTGTTCACGCCGACTACCGACCTCAACGCGCTGAAGGACGCCGACATCGTGATCGAGGCGGTGTTCGAGAACATGCCGGTGAAGAAGGAGCTGTTCGGCAAGATCGAGAAGATCGCCAAGCCCGGCGCCGTGCTGGCGAGCAACACCTCCTATCTCGACGTGAACGAGATCGCGCAGGTGACGCATCGCGTGCCGGACGTGCTCGGCATGCACTTCTTCTCGCCCGCCAACGTGATGAAGCTGCTGGAAATCGTGCGCGGCAAGGACACCGCGCCGGATGTGCTCGCGACCGCGATGGCGGTCGGGCGCAGGATCAACAAGGTGCCGGTGGTGGTCGGCGTTTGCCATGGCTTCGTCGGCAACCGCATGCTCTCGGCGCGCGGGATCGAAGCCGAAAAGCTGCTGCTGGAAGGCGCGCTGCCGCAGGACGTCGACGGCGCACTCACCGAGTTTGGTTTCCCGATGGGTCCGTTCGCGATGAGCGATCTGGCCGGCATCGATGTCGGCTGGCGTTCGCGCAAGGAACGCGGCGTGCGCAACGAGATCGCCGACACCCTCGCCGAGCAAGGCCGCTTCGGCCAGAAGACCGGCAAGGGCTTCTATCTCTACGAAGGCCGCTCGCCGCGCCCCGATCCGGAAGTGGAAAAGCTGATCGTCGATGCCTCGGTGCGCATGGGCGTGAAGCGGCGCAACGTCTCGAAGGAAGAGATCATCGAGCGGCTGGTCTATCCGATGGTGAACGAAGGCGCGCGCATCCTCGAAGAGGGCATCGCGACGCGCTCGGGCGACATCGACGTGGTCTGGCTCTATGGCTACGGCTTCCCGGCCTGGCGCGGCGGTCCGATGCACTGGGCCGACACCGTGGGCCTGCAGAAGATCCGCGACCGGCTGCGGCAGCTTGCGAAGGAAAGCGGCGACAAGCGCCATGAGCCGGCCGCGTTGCTGAATAAACTCGCCGACGAGGGCGGCAGCTTCGCGACTACGGCAAGTCAGAAGGCTGCGTAGAATTAGAAATCGGATTCCGCTCACCCCCGCGAAGCGGGAATCCAGGGCCGAACAGAACTGGATCCCCGCCTTCGCGGGCATGAGCGGAGAGAGATAGACAGGGAGCGACTTATGACCGAGGCCGTCATCGTATCCACCGCCCGCACGCCGATCGGCAAGGCGTTCCGCGGCGCGTTCAACATGACGCATGGCGCGACGCTTGGCGGCCATGTGGTGAAGCACGCGGTCGAGCGCGCCGGCATCGATCCGGCCGAGGTCGAGGACGTGGTGCTCGGCTGCGCGACGCCCGAGAAGGCCACCGGCGTCGAACGTCGCGCGGCTCGCGGCGATCCGCGCCGGAATGCCGGTGACGGTGTCGCGGCGTGACGGTGAACCGCTTCTGCTCGTCCGGCCTGCAGACCATCGCGATGGCGGCGCAGCGCATCATCGCGGGCGAGGCCGACTGCATCGTGGCGGGCGGGCTTGAAAGCATCTCGTTGACGCAGGAAGGCGGACGCGCCGGCCCGGTCACCGAGGACTGGCTGCTCGCGCACAAGCCGGAAGTGTGGATGCCGATGATCGAGACCGCCGACATCGTGGCGGCGCGCTACGGCGTCTCGCGCGAGGCGCAGGACGAGTATTCGCTGGAAAGCCAGCGCCGCACCGCATCGGGCCAGCAGGCCGGGCGCTTCAAGGACGAGATCGTGCCGCTGCCCTCGAAGAAGAAGGTGGTCGACAAGAACACCAAGGCCGAATCGATCGAGGACGCACTGCTGAAAAGCGACGAGGGCAACCGCCCCGACACCAATATCGAGGGCCTCTCGGCGCTCAAGCCGGTGCGCGAGGGCGGCTACATCACCGCCGGCAATGCCAGCCAGCTCTCCGACGGCGCATCCGCCTGCGTGGTGATGAGCGCCAAGATGGCCGAGAAGAAAGGGCTGACGCCGCTCGGCACGTTCCGCGGCTTCGCGGTCGCGGGCTGCGAGCCGGACGAGATGGGCATCGGCCCGGTGTTCGCAGTGCCGAAGCTGCTGCAGCGCGCCGGCATGTCGATGGACGACATCGACCTGTGGGAGCTGAACGAGGCGTTCGCCTGCACAGGTGCTCTATTGCCGCGACCGGCTCGGCATTCCGATGGACAGACTCAACGTGGACGGCGGCTCGATCTCGATCGGCCATCCGTTCGGCATGAGCGGCGCGCGCATGACCGGGCACATCCTGATCGAAGGCAAGCGCCGCGGCGCGAAGCACGCGGTCGTCACCATGTGCATCGGTGGCGGCATGGGCGCGGCGGGACTGTTCGAGATTCACTAGCTTACTCCGTCATGCCCGGCCTTGTGCCGGGCATCCACGACTTGCTTTGCTCGAAACAAAGACGTGGATGGCCGGGTCAAGCCCGGCCATGACGAAGACGGGAGGACTGACCATGGACCTTCGCTTCACGCCGGAAGAAAACGCGTTCCGCGAGGAAGTGCGCACGTTCTTCAAGGCGAACCTGCCGGATCACATCCGCAAGAAGGCCGCCGAGGGCATCCGCTACGTCAAGGAGGACATCGTCACCTGGCAGCGCATCCTCAACAAGAAGGGCTGGGCGGTGCCGCACTGGCCCAAGGAATACGGCGGCACGGGCTGGAGCCCGGTGCAGCTCTACATCTTCAAGGAGGAGATGCAGCAGGCCCCGGCGCCGGAGCCCCTGCCCTTCGGCGTCTCGATGGTCGGCCCGGTGATCATCGCGTTCGGCCGCGAGGACCAGAAGCAGAAGCTATCTGCCGCGCATCGCAATCTCGACGACTGGTGGTGCCAGGGCTTCTCCGAGCCGGGCGCAGGCTCCGATCTCGCCTCGCTCAAGACCAGCGCGAAGCGCGAGGGCGACCACTACATCATCAACGGGCAGAAGACCTGGACCACATCGGCGCAATACGCCGACTGGATCTTCTGCCTCGCGCGCACCGACACGAACGCGAAGAAGCAGGAAGGCATCACCTTCATTCTCTGTCGACATGAAGACGCCCGGCATCACGGTTCGGCCGATCCAGACCATCGACGGCAGCCACGAAGTCAACGAGGTGTTCTTCGACGACGTGAAGGTGCCGGTCGAGAACCGCATCTACGAGGAGAACAAGGGCTGGGACTGCGCCAAGTTCCTGCTCGGCAACGAGCGAAGCGGCATCGCGCGCGTCGGCGCCTCGAAGGCGCAGATGCGCCGCCTGAAAGAAATCGCCAGCATGGAGCGCGTCGGCGACAAGCCGCTGATCCAGGACGAGCGCTTCGCGATGAAGATCGCCGCGCTCGAGGTCGAGCTGAAGGCGCTGGAAATGACGCAGCTTCGCGTCGTCGCAGACGAGCGCAACCGCGGGCGCAGCAACAAGCCGGACCCGGCGTCGTCGATCCTCAAGATCAAGGGCTCGGAGATCCAGCAGGGCATTTCGGAATTGCTGATGGAGGCGATCGGGCCCTACGCGCTGCCGGATCAATTCCGCCACAGCGACGAGGACCGCTGGAACGAGCCGCCGATCGGCCCGGACTACGCGGCTCCGCTCGCGCCGCAATACTTCAACTGGCGCAAGATCTCGATCTATGGCGGCTCGAACGAGATCCAGAAGAACATCATCGCGAAGGCGATATTGGGACTTTGACTTTGCTTTCCCCTCTCCCCGCACTTGCGGGGAGAGGGTGGCGAGCAGCGCAAGCTGCGAGCCGGGTGAGGGGCATCTTCACGGCTGAACTCAAGACGGCCCCTCACCCGGCCCGCCTTCGCTACGCTCGGCGGTCCACCCTCTCCCCGCTTCGCGGGGCGAGGGGAAGAAAGGATAGAGCATGGACTTCGAACTTTCCGACGAACAGCGCCTGCTTGAAAGACTCGGTCGAGCGCCTCACCACGCAGCGCTACGACTTCGAGGCGCGCAGGAAATACATGAAGGAGACCGACGGCTGGAGCCGCGCGCTGTGGAAGCAGTATGTCGACCTCGGCCTCACCGCGCTGCCGTTCGCCGAGGAGCATGGCGGCATCGGCGGCGGCGCAGGTCGAGACCATGATCGTGATGGAGGCGTTCGGGCGCGCGCTGGCGCTGGAGCCGTATTTCGCCAGCGTCGTGCTTGGCGGCAGTCTGCTGAAGCTCGGCGGCGGCGACGCCGCAAAGGCGGACCTGCTGCCCAAGGTCGCGGCCGGCGAGTCTCTCCTTGCGTTCGCCCATATCGAGCGGCAGGCCCGCTACGACCTCGCCGATGTCGCCACGACAGCGCCAAGAAGGACGGCGCCGGCTACGTGCTCGACGGCGACAAGAGCCTCGTCATCCACGGCGACGTGCGCCGACAAGCTGATCGTCTCGGCGCGGGTCTCGGGCGAACAGCGCGACGCAGAACGGCATCGGGCTGTTTCTGGTCGACGCCAAGGCGGCGGGCGTCTCGCGGCGCGGCTATCCCACGATGGACGGCCTGCGCGCCGCCGAAGTCACACTCGCCGAACGTCAAGGTCGGCGCCGACGCCGTGATCGGCGAGCCCGGCAATGCCTTCCCGCTGATCGAGCAGGTCAGCCACATCGCGATCGCGGCGCTCGCCGCCGAAGCGGTCGGCGCGATGGGCGCGATGCACGAGATCACCGTCGATTACCTGAAGCAGCGCAAGCAGTTCGGCGTGCCGATCGGCAATTTCCAGGTGCTGCAGCATCGCGCCGGCGAAATGCTGATCGCGCTGGAACAGGCGCGCTCGATGGCGATGCTCGCCACCATGATGGCCGAGGAGCCGAACGCCGCCGAGCGGCGCAAGGCGATCACGGCGGCGAAGGTGCAGATCGGCCGCTCGGGCAAATTCATCGGCCAGCAGGCGATCCAGCTTCATGGCGGCATCGGCATGACGATGGAGTACAAGGTCGGCCACTACTTCAAGCGCGTCACCATGATCGATACGATGTTCGGCGACGCCGACTATCATCTCGCCGCGCTCGCCCGCATGGGCGGGATCATTCAGGCCGCTTAACGGCACAGCAAGAAGAAACGGGAGAGACAAATGGCCATTCCGACCCTGCCGCCGCCGAGCGCAAAGGCCGTCGAGATCGGCGAGAAGGTCAAGGCGTTCCTCGAGGAGCACATCATCCCGGCCGAGCACACCTATCACAGCCAGCTCGACGAGGGCGAGCGACCGCTGGACACTCGCCGCCGATCATGGATGAGCTGAAGGCGAAGGCGAAGAAGGCCGGCCTGTGGAACCTGTTCCTGCCGAAGAAGCATTTCGCCGATTCGTTCACCAATCTCGAATACGCCAGCATGTGCGAGACGATGGGCCGCTCGCCGATCGGCGGCGAGCCGTTCAACTGCTCGGCGCCCGACACCGGCAACATGGAGACGCTGATCCTCTACGCAACGCCGGAGCAGAAGAAGAAATGGCTCGAGCCGCTGATGGACGGGCGACATCCGCTCGGCGTTCGCGATGACCGAGCCGGCGGTCGCCTCGTCGGACGCGACCAACATCCGCTCCTCGATCAAGCGCGACGGCGATCACTACGTGATCAACGGGCGCAAGTGGTGGACCTCCGGCGCACCCGACAAGCGCTGCAAGATCTCGATCTTCATGGGGCAGACCGACCCGGACAATTCCGAGAAGCACAAGCGCCAGTCGATGATCCTGGTGCCGATCGATACGCCCGGCGTGAAGGTGCTGCGCTCGCTGCATGTGTTCGGCTATGACGACGCGCCGCACGGGCACGGCGAGGTCGATGTTCGAGAACGTGCGCGTGCCGGCCTCGAACATCCTGCTCGGCGAGGGCCGCGGCTTCGAGATCGCGCAAGGCCGGCTCGGGCCGGGGCGCATCCATCACTGCATGCGCACCATCGGGCTTGCAGAGCGCACGCTTGAGTCGATGTGCCAGCGCGCGATGTCGCGCCACTGCCTTCGGCAAGACCATCGCCGAACAGGGCGTGACGCGGCAGTGGATCGCCGAGTCGCGCATGGAGATCGACCAGTCGCGCCTGCTGACGCTTTACGCGGCGCACATGATGGACACGGTCGGCAACAAGGAAGCGCGCCGCGAGATCGCGATGATCAAGGTGGTGGCGCCGAAGATGGCGCAGAAGCTGGTCGACCGCGCGATCCAGGTGCACGGCGGCGGCGGCGTCTCACAGGACTTCCACCTCGCCTATGCGTATGCGCGCACCCGAACGATGCGCATTGTGGACGGCCCGGACGCGGTGCACGAGGAGGCGGTCGCGCGGCTGGAGCTGCGCAAGTACGAGGATAGGAGTCAGAAGAAGAAGTGAGCCACGGTCGTTGTCGATGCGCCCTCTCCCCTTGAGGGAGAGGGCATCTCCATGATTCAGCAAACGCAGACCGGGTGAGGGGTACCCCTCACCCCTTCATCGTCGCTGAAATTCTGAGTAACCCTCTCCCTCAAGGGGTGAGGCGCACATACGGCGAGGCTGCTCGCCGCGCCCCTCAAGCAATCGTCACGCCGCCATCGGCCACGATCACCTGGCCGGTGATGAAGCTCGCCGCCGGCCCGGCGAGAAACGCCGCGACGCCGCCGATCTCGTCCGGCGCGCCGATGCGGCGCAGCGGCGTTTGCGCATTGCGCTTCGCAACGCCTTCCGGGTTGTCCCACAAGCGCCCTGGCGAAATCGGTCTTCACCAGTCCCGGAGCGATGCAATTCACGCGAACATTCTTCGGTCCCCACTCGACCGCGAGGCTGCGGCCGAGCGAGAAATCCGCCGCCTTCGAGATGCCGTAGGCGCCGAGCACCTCCGAGCCGCGAATGCCGCCGATCGACGACACGATGATCACCGAGCCGCCGCCGCGTTCGACCATGTTCGGGAATGCTGAGATTGCAGAGCCACAGATTGCTCTTGATGTTCGACGCCATGATCTTGTCGAACTGCTCGTCGGAAATGCCGCCGAGCGGACCGTAATACGGGTTCACGGCCGCATTGCAGACCAGCACGTCGATGCCGCCGTACTGCTTGATCGTGCCGGCGACCAGCGCCTCGACTTCCGGCTTGCGCGAGATGTTGCATGGGATGACGGTGGCATCGCCGCCGTTCTCCTTGATGCCGGCCGCGACCTCCTCGCACGCATCCGCCTTGCGGCTCGACACCACCACCTTGGCGCCGAGCAGCGCGCAATGCTCGGCGATCGAGCGGCCGATTCCGCGGCTCGACCCCGTGACGATGACGACCTTGTTTTCCAGGCTGAACGGCGAGGCCATGCGCTTCTCCCTATTGTTCCTGCGAGAATGCGGCAGGCGGCAGCGGACGACAAGCCGCGGATTTTCGCAGGGCGGAAGCCACAACTCCGCTCATTCCCGCGAAAGCGGGAATTCAGTTCTTTCTTTGCTTCTTGGCCAAGCGCTGGGTCGCCGCTTTCGCGGGGACGAGCGGAGGAGCTACTCCAGTTCGCGCAATTCCTGCAGCATGGTCGGCAGCAGCTCGCTCACGGTCGGATGAATGTGCATTGCGCGCATCATCGTGGTGTAGGGCACCTTGCCGTACATCTGATCGAGGATCGTGTGAACAATCTCGTCACCGTTTAGCCCGAACAGCGAAGCACCGAGGAACTGCTTCGTTTCCTTGTCGACCAGGATCTTCATGAAGCCGTGCGTCTCGCCCTTCTCGAAGGCGCGGCTCACATCCTCCATCGGCATGGTGGCGATCAGCGCGGGGCGGCCGGACTTGCGCACCTCGGCCTCGGTCATGCCGCAGCGCCCGAGCGGCGGATCGGTATAGAGCGCGTAAGCTGTCAGCCGATCGGTCACGCGGCGGTCCTCGCCGTCGAGCAGGTTGCCGGCCACGAT
This sequence comes from uncultured Alphaproteobacteria bacterium, assembly GCA_963757565.1. Taxonomy (GTDB): domain Bacteria; phylum Pseudomonadota; class Alphaproteobacteria; order Rhizobiales; family Xanthobacteraceae; genus PALSA-894. The sequence goes on along the minus strand of CAVWSB010000011.1, from coordinate 169,525 downwards.
CTCGAAATCATTGTACGACGTATGCGTGAACGCGCCGCGCCCGTTGCAGTCGCCGAGCGCGAAGATGCCCGGTACGTTTGTCTGCAGCTTGTCGTCCACCGTGATGAAGCCGCGCGCATCGGTCGCGAGGCCCGCCTTGTCGAGTCCGAGATCGTCGGTGTTCGGCCGCCGCCCGACTGCAAGCAGCAGATGCGAGCCGATCACGTCCGGCGCACCTTCGGTGCATTCCACATGCACGGCGACGCCCTCCGGATGTTTCTTAACCGCGAGGCACGTCGCGTTCAGCCGCAGCGCGATGCCCTCGCCGTCCAGCACCTCGGCGACGCCCATCGAAACGTCCTCGTCCTCGCGCGCGATCAGGCGCGGCGCCATCTCGATCACCGTCACCCGCGCGCCGAAGCGGCGAAACATCTGCGCGAATTCGAGCCCGATATAGCTGCCGCCGATCACGATCAGATGCGCGGGCAAGACATCCACTTCCATCATGCTTTCGTTGGTAAGATACGGCACCGCATCGAGGCCCGGCATCGGCGGGACGGTTGCGCGCCCGCCGACATTGATGAAGATCTGCGGCGCTTCGAGAATGGTTTCACCGACCTGCACGGCGTGCGGGCCGACGAAGCGGCCGTGCCCCTGAAACACCGTGCAGCCGTCCAGCTCCTTCAGCGAGCGCTCAACCCCGTTGCGCGAGGGCGCCACGATCGCATCCTTGCGCGCCTTCACGGCTTTCATGTCCACGGCGATGGGACCGCCGATGGTGACGCCGTAGTCGGCGTGGCGGCGCGCGGTGTGTGCCGCATAAGCGCTCGCGACCATCGCCTTGGTGGGCGTGCAGCCGTTGTTCACGCAGGTGCCGCCGAAATGGCCGCGCTCGATCACCGCGACCTTGCGGCCTGCCGCGACCAGACGCCGCGCCAATGAGGGACCGGCCTGGCCAGTGCCGATGACGATGGCGTCGAACTGGGGCATGGCGCGTGTTCCTTCCATTGCCCACTCTCCGCCTTCCGCCCATCAAGAGCGAATAACAAGCCGTTCAGTTCTGCCTCATAGTCGGATAACATCCGCGTAACGATCGGTTGATGTCATATCGGTTGAGTCATGGGAGGCTTGTTCATGCGCAAATGGTTTGCGGCCATCGCGGCGGTGGCGCTCATTCTGGCGCCGGCGGTATCGCAGGCGCAAAAGCCCGAGACCGCGAAAGTAAGACTCGCGGTCGGCGGCAAGTCCTCGCTCTATTATCTGCCGCTCACGGTCACGGAGCGGCTCGGCTACTTCAAGGAGGCCGGGCTCGACGTCGAGATTTCGGACTTCGCGGGCGGCGCGAAATCGCTGCAGGCCCTGATCGGAGGCTCGGCCGACGTGGTGACCGGCTCGTTCGACCACACCATCCAGATGCAAGCAAAGAACCAGTCGATCGTCGCCGTCACGCAGCTCGGACAGTTCCCCGGCTTCGCGCTCGCGCTGCGCAAGGACAAGGCTGCGAACTACAAGGACGCGAAGGACCTCAAGGGCATGAAGATCGGCGTCACCGCGCCGGGCTCGAGCACGCACTTCATGGTGCTCTACATGATGGCGCAGGCCGGCATGAAGCCGGAGGATGCCTCGTTCATCGGCACCGGCTCGGGCGCCACCACGGTCGCGGCGGTCGAGCATGGCGATGTGGACGGCATCTCCAACGCCGATCCGATGGTGACCAAGCTCGACAGCATGGGGCTGGTGCGGATCGTCGCCGATACGCGCACGCTCGAAGGAACAACCAAGGTCTATGGCGGTCCCTATCCGGCAGCGGTGCTCTACGCCCCGTCGGCCTTCATCGAGAAAAACCCGAACACCGTGCAGGCGCTGGTGACGGCGTTCGTGCGCGGACTGAAATGGGTGAAGGCGCACGATGCCGACGACATCGCCAAGATGATGCCTGAGGAATACATGCTCGGCGACAAGGCGCTGTTCGTGCAGTCGATCAAGGCGAACCACGACGCCTATTCGCCCGACGGCAAGTTCCTGAAGAACGGGCCGGAGACCGCGCTGAAGGTGCTCAAGGCGTTCGATCCGAACGTGCAGGCCGCGACGATAGACCTCGCGAAGACCTATACGGAAAAGTTTGTCGACGCCGCGAACGCGGGCCACTGATACGTCATCGCGGGTCGCGCGCAATCGCGATCCGCGTATTCGTCAGAGCAGGCGTGACAGCGCGCGAGGCGCCGCAGCGACGGTTTGCCGCGCGGCGCGCTTAACGGTTCTTTTACCGTGTTCGTTTACCAAGACGTTGGGGCGATGCTGGCCTGCGTGAGTGCGGGCCCTCACTGGAGAGTGCCGTGAGCATCTCACCGGTTTCATCGTCGACGATCAACACACCGCAAAGCAATAACGACAATACCGCGCAACAATTCGCGCAGCTCGCGCAGGCGATCCAGTCCGGCGATACCAGCGCGGCGCAGCAGGCTTACGCGGCTTTCACGCAAAGCCCTGCCGGCCAGGCCGCGTCATCCAATCCGAACAGCCCGCTCGGTCAGGCGCTGAGCCAGATCGGTCAGTCGCTCCAGTCAGGCGACGTGAGCGGAGCGCAGCAGGCGCTCACCTCCCTGAAGTCGGCGCACGGCCATCACCACCATCGTGGCGGGTCGGGCGGAGCGACGCAGACCGCATCTGCTCCGGCCAGCGCATCGCCGAGCGATCCGAACGCGCCGGGTGCAACGCTCAACGTCACAGCCTGACCGGCTCGGTGGGCTGACGTGCCGTCGTTTGCCCAGGGCTTCTGGAAACCTCGATAATGGGATCGTTCGACTCGCTTTCCTCCGCGATCTCCGGATTGCAGGCGCAGTCGTTCGCGCTGCAGAACATTTCCGGCAACATCGCCAATTCGCAGACGACCGGCTTCAAGACGACGGACACCACGTTTCTGGATGTCCTGAACGCGCAATTCCCGAGCGACAGGTCGTCCGACGGCGTTCAGGCAATGTCGACCGAGACCGACACGGTGCAAGGCGCCATCCAGAACTCCGACATCAGCAGCTTCATGGCGATCAACGGCAACGGCTTCTTCAGCGTCGAACAGCCGTCGTCGGTCGGCAGCGGCGGAACGCCGAGCTTCGCCGGCAGTAGTACGGCCTACACACGGCGCGGCGACTTTCAACTCGACGGCAACGGCTACCTCGTCAACGGCGCCGGCGACTACCTGATGGGCAATGCGGTCGATCCGACCACGGGCGTTGCCGGCACAGGGACGCCGCAGCTTTTGAAATTCGACAGCGGATCGCTGCCGGCCGCCGACGGCGCGCTGCAGAACATTTCGGTCGGGGCGAACGGGGTCATCCAGGGCACCTTTTCGGATGGCAAGTCGATCGACCTTGCCAGCGTCCCGCTGTCGTCGTTTCGCGGCGAGGAATTCCTGCAGCAAGGCGATGGCGCGACCTTCACGCCGACGACGCAATCCGGCGCCGCGCAGGCGGGCGCGCCGGGCCAGATCGTCGGCAGCGCGCTGGAGGCCTCGAACGCCGACATCACCGACCAGTTCACGGTGATGATCCAGACCCAGCAGGCCTACGGCGCGAACACCAAGGTGGTGACGGCCTCCAACGAGATGCTGCAGACACTGACCAACATGACGATCTGAGCGATTCGGCGGGCGCTTCTGGTCGTCATCCCGGCCGAGCCTTAAGCGCGTTCACGCGCGTCTGCGACGCATTGTGGCGAGAGCCGGGACCCATAACCACAGGCAGTGCAGAAATGCACCCCAGGTGGTTATGGATCCCGTGTCTCTCTCGCTATGCTCGCTCGCCCGGGATGACCATCGAGAACAACCATGCCTCTACCTAACACCTCCCCGATCCGCCTCTGCGTCATGGACGGCGACGGCATCTCGCCCGAGATCACCGCCGCAACGCTCGGCGTGCTGCGCGCCGCGGCGGCGAAGTGGCAGATCGAGTTCGCGTTCGAAGAGGTGCAGGTCGGGCTGAAGCCGCTCGCAACGCTCGGCACGACGTTTCCCGAGGCCGCGTTCGACGCCGCCAAGGCCGCCGATGGCGTGATCCTGGGTCCGGTCTCGCACAATGATTATCCGCCGGCCGACAATGGCGGGATCAATCCGTCGGGCGCGGTGCGCAAGCGGCTCGATCTGTTCGCCAATATCCGGCCGGCGAAGACCCGCGCGGATTTCCCGGCTCGCTGCGGCAAGCCGGTCGATCTCGTGGTGGTGCGCGAGAACACCGAAGGCTTCTACGCCGACCGCAACATGTTCGCGGGCTCCGGCGAGTTCATGCCGACCCCGGACGTGGCGCTCGCGGTGCGCAAGATCACGCGCGAGGGCTCGACCCGCATCGTGGAGGAAGCGTTTCGTTTGGCGATGCGGCGGCGCAAACATGTGACCGCCGTGCACAAGGCGAACGTGCTGCGCGTCTCGGACGGATTATTTCTGGAATGCGCACGCGCGGTGGCGGCGCGCTACCCGCAGGTGCGCTACGAGGAAAAGATCATCGACGCGATGGCGGCGCTGCTGGTGCGCGACGCCAGCGTCTTCGACGTGATCGTCACCACCAACATGTTCGGCGACATCCTGTCCGACGAGGCCTCCGAAATCGCCGGCAGCCTCGGACTTGCCGAGTCGATCAATTCCGGCACCGACCACGCGATGGCGCAGGCGCAGCACGGCTCCGCGCCCGACATCGCCGGGCAGGACAAGGCCAACCCCGCCTCGCTGATCGGCTCGGTCGCGATGCTGCTCGCCTGGCTCGGCGAGCGGCGCGACGATGCACGCCTGACGCAGGCCGCGGCCGGAATCGAGCATGCGCTCGACGCGGCGATCGCCCGGCCCGAATGGCGCACCGGCGATCTCGGCGGCCCGCTCGGCACGAAAGCCTTCGGCGCACGCGTCGCAGGCCTGCTGGCCGATTAATCGCGACGGCCCGTTAGTCTTTCGTACACCTTGAGCGAAAGGCACGGGGAACCTCAGTGTTTCCCCGTACGTCCGGCACAGACCACTGAGGACGCGTGCAATTTTCCACTTACGGACAATTGCACAGAGATTTGGCGCGGTTATCGATTCAAAACCTGCCGCCCCGAACGACTCTTTCGCAAGCTGCAAAAGCGAGGGTGCGCCATCTGACGCAGGGATAGCACCATGCCGCACACGCTTGCCTCGTTTCTTGCCACCGCGCTTGCGCGCTTTCGTGGCGATCGCCGCGGCAACGTCGCACCGATCTTCGCGATTGCGATCGTGCCGGTGATCGGCCTCACGGGCGCCGCGGTCGACTACAGCAATGCAAATGCGGCGCGCACCGATATGCAGGCCGCGCTCGACACCACGGCGCTCGCGCTGTCGAAGGATGCGGCCGGCCTGACGCAAACGCAGCTGAGCCAGAAAGCGACAGGCTATTTCAATGCAAACTTCAGCAATGAGGCGGCGCAGAATGTTACCGTGACGCCGACCTACACCAGTCCGCAGTCCGGCAGCTTCGTGCTGACCGTGCGGGCGACCGCCAACGTCGATCAGCGCTTCACCGCCGTGTTCGGGCAGAACTCGGTGCCGATCTCGGCTTCGGCTGAAGTCAAATGGGGCATCAAGCGGCTCGAACTTGCGATGGTGCTGGACAACACCGGTTCGATGGCACAGAGCGGCAAGATGACGGCGCTCAAGACGGCGTCGCACAATCTGCTCACGACGCTGAAGAATGCCGCGAAAAAGCTGGGCGACGTGAAGGTGGCGGTTGTGCCGTTCGATACGACCGTGAAGATCGGGACGACCTACAAAAACGAGTTCTGGGTCGACTACGCGACCAACGGTATCTCAAAGAACTCGTGGGAAGGCTGTGTCGAGGATCGCAACAGGTCACCGAACAGCGTCAACTACAACGTCAAGGACACCGAGCCGACCACCTCCGACACCGCCACCTACTTCCCGGCGGTTCAGTGCGGCTCGCTCGCGACGCTGATCCCGCTGACCGACGTTTTTGACTCGACCGGATTCACCAACCTCAACAGCCGCATCGATGCGATGACGCCCGCCGGCAACACCAACACCACCATCGGGCTGGTGTGGGGCTGGCACGCACTCACCACCGCCCTGCCCTTGCCGGAAGGGACTGCGCCTGCGCCCGATCTCGACAAGGTCATCATCATGCTGACCGACGGCACCAATACGCAGGACCGCTGGTCCACCTCGCAGTCGTCGATCGACGGCCGCATGCAGACGGCGTGCGCCAATGTGAAGGCCGCCAATATCAGGGTCTATACGGTGCGCGTGATCGACGGCAACGCGAGCCTGCTGCAGGGCTGCGCAACCTATCCGACCATGTATTACGACGTGCAGCAGGCGAGCCAGCTCGACGGCGTGTTCACATCGATCGCGCAGAATCTGGCGAGCCTGCGGATCTCGAAGTAGCGCGCTCTCCCGCTCGCGGGAAAGCGCCTATTCTGAAGCCGGCACCGCCCACGGCCTTCTGGCCTTGTCCCGCTCGGCAAAGGCCTCGATCCGGTCCTTGTATTGTGCGGTCAGATCGAGCTCGTCCCATCCGTTGATGAGCCGCGTCCGGCGCGCCGGGTCGATGCTAAACGGCACGACATAATTACCGGACTTGATGGTCTGCGCTTCGAGATCGACCTCGGCCTTGCCGGTCTGCTCCACGGCGGAGAGCAGCTTCTCGATGTCTTCGTCCGACACGATCGCCGCGACCAGCCCGTTATTCACGGCGTTGCCGGCGAAGATGTCGCCGAAGCTTGTCGCCACCACGCAGCGGATGCCGTGATCGACCAGCGCATACACCGCCGCCTCGCGCGACGAACCGACCCCGAAGTTCTTGCGCCCGATCAGGATGCTCACGCCCTTGCGCGCAGGATCGTTCATTGGAAAGTCGGGACGCGCGTTGCCGTTCTCGTCGAAACGCAGATCGCGGAACAGTGCATCGCCGAGCCCTTCGGCGCGCGAGACTTTGAGGAAGCGCGCCGGGATCACCTGATCGGTATCGACATTGTCGCGCCGCAGCGCGACCGCGACGCCGTTGAGCTGTGTGAACTTTTCCATCATGCCCTCCCGGCGAGCATCGGCCGCACGTCGGCGAGATGGCCGGTGATCGGCGGCGGCCGCCACCATCGCTGGCGACATCAGATGCGTGCGCGCGCCCGGCCCCTGCCGGCCGCGGAAATTGCGGTTGGTGGTCGAGGCGCAGCGCTCGCCCGGCGGCACGATGTCGCCGTTGATCCCGAGGCACATCGAGCAGCCGCTCTCGCCCCAGGTGAGCCCCGCCGCGGTGAACACCTTGTCGAGGCCTTCCTGCTCGGCCTGGTGCTTGACCACCGTGGAACCGGCCGAGACGAGGCCCGGCACCATCGCCTTGCGGCCCGAGAGCACGGCCGCCGCGGCGCGCAAATCCTCGATGCGCGCATTGGTGCACGAACCGATGAAGACGCGGTCGACGCGGATGTCGGTCAGCTTCTGGCGCGGCGAGAGGCCCATGTAGTCGAGCGCGCCCTGCATCTGCTGTGCGCGCGCCGGATCGTCCACCTGCGCGGGATCGGGCACCGCGCCATCGATCGGCAGCGTGTCCTCGGGGCTGGTGCCCCACGTCACGACCGGCGCGATCGCGGAAGCGTCGAGGGAAACCTCGCGGTCGAATTCGGCGTCGCGGTCGCTCGGCAGCGAGCGCCACACCGCGACCGCGCGCTCGAACGCCGCGCCTTTCGGGGCAAACGGCTTGCCTTTCACGTAGGCGAATGTCGTCTCGTCCGGCGCCACCATGCCGGTGCGCGCGCCGGACTCGATTGCGAGATTGCACAGTGTCAGCCGCCCCTCCATCGAGAGCGCGCGGATCGCAGTGCCCGCATATTCGACCGCATGGCCCTGCGCACCATTGGTGCCGATCTTGGCGATGATCGAGAGCGCAATATCCTTCGCGCCGATTCCCGGTCCGCACGTGCCGTCGACGGTGACGCGCATGCGGTTCGGCTTCTTCTGCCAGAAGGTCTGCGTCATCAGCACGTGGGACACTTCCGAAGCGCCGATGCCGATCGCGATGGCGCCGAGCGCGCCGTGCGTCGCGGTGTGGCTGTCGCCGCACACGATGACGAGGCCCGGAAGGGTCAGCCCCTGCTCCGGGCCGACCACATGCACGATGCCCTGACGCGGGTCGTGCATCCCCATCAGCATCACGTCATGGCGGGCTGTGTTGTCGTCAAGCTGCTGACACCATCTTGGCAAGCGAGGGGTCGTTGAAGACGCGATTGCGCGCGGTCGGGACGTAATGGTCGGCGATCCCGAAGGTCAGGTCCGGCCGCGCGACCTTTTCGCCGCGTTCATTGACCTTGTCGAAGCCCTGGAACGAGCCTTCGTGCACGTAATGCCGGTCTACCCAGAGCAGCGAGAGACCGTTTTCGGCCTTGAGGATTTCGTGCTCCGCCCAGATCTTGTCGAACAGCGTTAATGGCTGCGTCATCGGCGTTTCCTTGACTTGCTTCGCATCGCTTTAGCCTTCGCATCCCGGCCCGTAAAGACCGCTAACCGTATGGCTGCCCGGCGATTGATCGGACGGCGTGTGCCGGGCCACAATGGCCGGCGGCGTTGCGTAAAGCGTATCGCGTGCATGAAGGTCATCATTGTCGGCGGGGGCGTGGGCGGGCTCGTCACCGCGCTGATGCTGCATGCGCGTGGCATCGACTGCGAGGTCTACGAGCAGGGCGATGGCATCCGCGAGCTTGGCGTCGGCATCAACACGCTGCCGCACGCGATCAAGGAGCTGAAGGAACTCGGCCTGCTCGAGCGGCTCGACGCGGTGGCGATCCGCACCTACGAGCTGTTCTATCTCAACCGCTTCGGGCAGGAAGTCTGGCACGAGCTGCGCGGCACTCGACGCGGGCTTCGAGGTGCCGCAATTCTCGATCCATCGCGGCAAGCTGCAGAACGTCATCTACCAGGCGGCGCGCGCGCGGCTCGGCGAAAGCCGCATCCATCTTCGGCCACCGCCTCGGCTCATTCACAGCAGGACGATGCCGGCGTCACCGCCTATTTCTTCGACCGCGATGGCTCGCACCGCGCGACCGCGCGCGGCGACGTGCTGATCGGTGCCGACGGCATCCATTCGCTCGTGCGCGACACGCTGTTTCCGAACGAAGGCCCGCCGGCCTGGAACGGTGCTGATGCTGTGGCGCGGCGCGATCGACTGGCCGCAGTTCCTCACCGGCCGCTCGATGATGATCGCGGGCGGCCTGGAGGCGAAGTTCGTGCTCTATCCGATCGCCGCCGGCAGCGCGCCCGACCGCCGCCTCACCAACTGGGCGGTGGTGGCGCGCGTCTCCGACGGCGTCGACGCCGCCGCCGCGCAAGGAGGACTGGTCGCGCCCCGGCCGCTGGGAGGATCTCGGGCCGCACCTCAAGCGCTTCCGCCTTCCCTATGTGCGACGTGAACCACCTGATCGAGGCGACCGGCGAGTTCTGGGAATACCCGATGTGCGACCGCGATCCGCTGCCGCGCTGGTCGCACGGGCGCGTCACGCTGCTCGGCGATGCCGCGCATCCGATGTATCCGGTCGGCTCGAACGGCGCCTCGCAGGCGATCCTCGATGCGCGCTGCCTCGCCGACTGGCTGCATGCGCGCCGAGCACCCGATGCACGCGCTCGCCGCCTACGAGGCCGAACGCCTGCCGCCGACCGCGCAGATCGTGCGCATGAACCGCAAGGGCGGGCCGGAGGGCGTGATCGACGCCGTCGAGGCGCTTGCGCCCGACGGCTTCACCGATATCGACGACGTGCTGCCGCTACGCCAACGCATGGCGATCGTGCGCGGCTACGCGAGCACGGCGGGGTTCGCGCAGGGAGCAGGTGAACAGGCCTAAGTAGCGCGAACAATCGAGTTCTCAGAACCACTACCGCCGTCCACCATTTTCCTTGCAGGATTTTACATCGAATACCGCTGCCCCGCTTTTGCATTGGCCCGAATTCGGCCTATCGGCCCATCGCGCGAATGCCGAATTGGCGAGAAGAGCAAGGCATATGAGATTCACGGCCGCCGCAATGATGGGTCTTGGCATCAATCCCTCCCGTTCGGGGCGAGATCATATTTTTCAAGCTTGGATCGCTTTTTCCACGCACAGGCTTCCCCGAAGAATTGCATTCGGATCGTGGGTGGTTGTGGTTGACAAGACTATAATCATAGGACTATAGTCGTCGCACCCTGCTCGCGAGGGGCGCACTCATGAGGCGTCTTGAATGCGGGGCAGGCTGGACGAATGGGCCGGAGATGCGGCTCTGATACGTCCGGGGCGAACCCGAAAGGTTCGCTGACGCGGTCCCCGCGCCCGGCAGGCATGCCGGTCCCGGGCGGCCCGGGGCTCCACCCGGAGGTCACTACGGACCTCCTGCCGGGAGCCGGCTGACGTCGGCGCGAATGCCGAGGAAAGCGTGGCCCGGACCGAAAAGAGCCGCCAAGCAGAGCGCCGAGAGGCGCGCCTCCCCGATCGCAAGGGGAGGCCGTGCCGCAAGGCACACCGGGTGGCTTCGCCGGCCGCCCAGGAGGCTTCGCAAGCCTCCGCGTTTCCCGGCGCTCCGCTCCCCTCACGGGGGCGCTGACACGAAGGCGCGGCCCGCGCGCCACGACAAGCGGGCGGCGGAGCGTTGGCTGTTTGACAGGAAAATCGGAACGCGCGCGAGCGCCTACATCTCGCTGCCGCAATCGGTCCAGCGGCCGTAGCCTTCATCGTGGATGCACTGGGTCTCGCTCTGCGGCGCAGTCGCGGGCCGCGGCGGACGCAGCGCGGAGGACGATGTCGTTTGCACGATCGGGGCCGGCGTCAGCGGAGATGTGACGCAGCCCGAAAGGGTCAGCGACAAAACGCCAATGGCAATCAGTCTGGTCACGCCTGTCCTCACATTCCGCGAGAGGCGCAAACTATCAGAACGCAGTCCTGCAACAAGCCGGGGCGCGCATGACCGCCGCGCGCGCCGGACAGGACTCACGCCTCCGGCGGCGGCAGGAACACGACCTCATGCTTGGCGGAGAGCGCCACCACGTCGGGCGGGTTCTGCTCCTTCATGCCGTGGATCGCCCAGAACAGGTCGTAGAGCTTGCGCGTCGGCGTGACCCAGAACAGGCACTTCACCGGCTGGTCGGACTGGTTGAACAGGCCGTGCGGGATGTTCATCGGCAGGCGGATCAGGTCGCCGGCGGTCGCCACGAATCCGCGGCCGTCGATCACCGCGTCGAGGCGGCCCTCGAACATGTAGATGAACTCGTCCTGCGTCGGATGGATGTGCGGCGGCACGAAGGTGCCGGGCGGAAAGGTCGCGTGCCACGAGAACGAGTTCTCGCTGAGCGATTTCGGCACATAGGTCTGGCCGAGGATGTTCCAGGATGATCCCGTCGATGCCGGTCGATCGCCTTGGTGATGCCTGCCGTCAACTGCATGGAACGCCTCACTCCACTCGCTCCTCACCGCGCGCGCATTCAAACACGAAACGCCGCGCTGCCCGGAACGGCCGACAGCCTCAAGCGCGACTGCGATCTGCCGAAAGCGTAAACGCGGCAGATTGGCCACGTTGCCTGCGCGAATGTGCCGGACGCCGGAAATCGGGGCTTCACAGGCCAGATGCTTTAGGCTTAAAATAATGCTTGGGAATGCCCGCCTGGAGGCGCGATCCGCTCCGTGACAGCGCGATCGCCGAGATCAACGCCGCAACGGTGAAACGCCGCGCCAGGGAGCTTGGCGCCGATCTCGTCGGCATCGCCAGCGCCGCGACGCTCAATGCTTTTCCGCCCGATCCGCGCTGGCCGCAGACGCCGGAGCGCATCTCGCCCTACTGCAAAAGCGTGATCGTGCTGGTGCAGCGCATTCCGGCCGGCGCGTTCCGCTGCAAGACCAACGTGCCGGTGCAGTACATCGACATGCTGGTGCTGCGGAAGATGGACAAGGTCGCCTACCGCGCTCGCCGAGGAGCTGGAAGAGGCGGGCCATCCGAGCTTCGTCACCGCCGCGCAGGAGACCGACTGGAACTACAAGCGCGCGAGCTACGGCCGGCTGTCCACGCGCCATCTCGGCGTCGAGGCCGGGCTCGGCACGCTCGGGCTGGAGGTCAACATCCTCACGCCGGAATTCGGCCCGCGCATCTATCTCACCGGCATCCTGACCGAAGTCGAGCTGGAGCCCGACCGGCCGATCACCGAGCAGGTCTGCATCGGGGAATCCTGCAGCCGCTGCCTGCACTCGTGCCCGGCCGACGCGGTGCTGCATTTCGGCATCGACAAGCGCGCCTGCGCGACCGAGGCGCAGGAATTCGGCTTCACGACCATCCTGCAGTTCTTCGAGACGCTTCGTCGACATGCCGCACGCGGAGAAAGTCGCCGCGGCCGCGCTCGCGCGATGTCTTCGGCTTCTGGCAGGGACTGTTGCGCGTCGTCGGCTCGTTCGGCGACTGCCCGCGCTGCCTCGCGGTCTGCCCGGTCGGCAACGACTATCACGCGCATCTTGCCGACATTCAGAAGGCCATCCCGGAGAAGACGCCGGAGAAGGTCGCGCTCGGCAAGGCCTACAAGGAGAATCGCCAGAAGGGCGAAGCGATCGCGGGACTGAGCGGACTGGAACAGGCGCTGGGTCGGCCCCGAGGGCTACAAGGGCATGGTGGCGCGCCAGCTGCAGGAATTCAAAAAAGCGCAAGCTGCGCGCGCGCGAAACGCAAGGCCGAGCCGGCGCCGGCGGATGAGCGCAGTGATGGTCTCGATCTTCAGGGAAACACTGACCGCCGACGCCATCAAGGCGAAGGCGCGTGCGCTGGGCGCCGATCTCGTCGGCATCGCGGACGGCGCCGCCCTCGAAGCGCACCCGCCCGATCCGAAGAACCCGCAGCGGCCCTCCGACATCACCGAGCTCGACGGCGCGCGCGTCATCGTGCTGGCGAAGCGCCTCTCGCGCGGTGTCGCGCGCATCGCGGCCTGGAACGACCGGCACAAATATTACAACGACGAGCTTGCGCTGACGCGGCTTGAAGAAGCCTCGCTCGAGCTCGTCTATTGGCTCGAGGACAACGGCTATCCGGCGATCATCGTGCCGCCGACGCACGTCGATCCCTGGACCTACGAGGACGGCAAGCCGGAGCAAGCACCTGTCGACGCTGCTTTCGCTGCCGCATGCGGCTGTCGAGGCCGGCCTCGGCACGCTCGGGCTGAATCTGCAACTGCTCACCCCGGAATACGGCCCGCGCGTGGTGCTGACCGCGGTGCTTTGCTCGGTCGATGTCGAGCTGCGACCGCAGGATGGAGCAGGCGCTGTGCCTCGGCCCCTCCTGCGCGCGCTGCCTGAAGGTGTGCCCCGGCGATGCGGTCGGGCACTGGAGCCGCGACTGGAGCGCCTGCGATCCGCACCGCTCGCCGCACGGCTTCGCGCAGCTCTCCGATCACGTCACGCGCATCATCGCCGAACCGAACGCCGGAGGCGCAGAAGGAACTGGTGCGCACCGAGGACAGCTTCAATCTCTGGCAAAGCATCCTGCGCGGCTCTGGCGTCATCACCGGTTGCCGCAAATGCGCGGATGTGTGCCCGGTCGGCGCGGACTATCAGGCGATGCTGAGCGACGCGCTCGATGCCATCCCGGAATCCACGCCCGCGAAGGAGCAACGCGCCGCGCGCATGGTGACGGACGAGCAAGCGGGCACTGCCGGGAGACGATTACGCGGCGCAGGAGCGCTGGATCGGCTCTCTGCATGCAGCCGACGGTGAAGCCGATGACTCGCGCGCTGCCGAAGTCGCGCGCCGAGATCGCCGCGATCCAGAAGAGCCGCAAGCGCCATGCGGTCGAGCAGGCGACGCGCGCGCCGTTCTACGCCGGCAAGCTCGATCACATCGACCTGGACCGGCTCGACGACGCGGACGAGTGGCGCAAGATCCCGATCCTCGACAAGGACATGCTGCGCGAGCTGTCCGACGATCATTTCTACGACGAATTTCTGCCTGACGCCGGATGACGGCATCGCAGAATTCTGGCGCTCGGGTGGCGCGACCGGCACGCCGCTGTTCTATCCGCGCAGCTACGAGGATATCCGCCACGCGATGGTCGGCTTTGCGCGCATCTATCGATGCGCCGGATGCCAGACGCGGCGGGCGCGCGCATGTGTCGTTTCCGCTCGGCATCCACCCGGTCGGCCAGATGCTGGCGCGTTGCGCCACTGACGTCGGCATCGCGGTGAACTGGGCCGGCTCCGGGACCACCACGCCGTCGGTCGATGCAGATCGAGCTGATCGACCGGCTCAAGCCGACGATCTGGATGGGCATGAGCAGCTATGGCCTGCACCTCGCGAATCTGGCCGAAGCGCGCGGGCTTCGATCTCGCGGCCTGCGTCGGTCGGAACGATCCTGTGCTCTGCCGAGCCGTTGTCGGAGGCGAAGCGCGCGAAGCTCGCGCGCCAATGGGGCGCGCAGGTGCGCGACACGTTTGGCATGACCGAAGCCGGCATGATGGGCGCCGAGGACGCGGACGGCGGCGGCTTCCGCGTCTGGACCGACATGTTCCTGATCGAGGTGCTCGATCCCGAAACGCACGCACCGGTGGGCGAGGGCGAGATCGGCAGCCTCGTGGTGACGCCGCTGTGGACCAACAATGTCACGCCGTTTCTGCGCTGGAGTTCCGGCGACCTCGTCACGCTGGCACGAAGCGAGCCAGGGTAGCGGCCCGTTCTCGGTATTCCCGCTGGTCAAGCACGCGCACCGCACCAGCGGCTTCTTCAAGGTGCGCGGCATCAATCTCAATCACGCGGAGTTTGAAGACTTCATGTTCCGCAATGTGGCGGTCGCCGACTTCAAGGCCGAACTGGTGAGCGCGCGCGACCTCGACGTGCTGCGGCTGTCGATCGAGATCAAGCGCGGCACGGTGCCCGCGCCGGTGTCCGACGGCCTGCAAACCACGGTGCGCGATACCTTCGGGCTGACACCGGAGGTGGTCGTGCTGGATGCCGGCACGCTCGCCAAGGAGTTCGAGGCGAGCGTCAAGACGCCACGCTTTGTCCGACCGGCGACAATAGAGGTGCCATATGCGGTGCGGCCTGACGAATTCCGAACGGCAGAGCCCGAAGTTGCGCGGGCGACGGCTGAAATCAAGAAACTCAACATCACTGAAGAGAGGGTGAATATGAAGATCGCAACGCATGCTGGCCGCCACGACGGCCGTTCTGCTGTCGTTGAACGCGGCGCTAGGCGCAGGAGAAGCTCAAAATCGGCGTTCATCACGACGCTGACCGGTCCGCCCGCGGTTCTCGGCAGGCAGCTCAAGAACGGCTTTCATGCTCGGCCGTGAAGGACACTGGGCGGCAAGCTCGGCGGCCGGGAGGTCGAGATCATCGTGGCAGGACGACGAACTGAAGCCCGATGTCGCCGTCGGCAAGGCGAAGGCCTTCGTCGAGCGCGACAAGGTCGACTTCGTGGTCGGTCCGATCTTCTCCAACATTCTCCAGGCGATCATGAAGCCAACCGCCGACGGCGGCACGATCCTGATCTCGCCCAATGCCGGCACGTCGAATTTCGCCGGCAAGGAGTGCAACCCGAATTTCTTCGTCACCTCGTACCAGAACGACCAGGTGCACGAGGTGCTCGGCAAGTACGCGCAAGACAGCGGGATCAAGAAGGCGTTCATCATGGCGCCGAACTACCAGGCGGGCAAAGACTCGCTTGCCGGCTTCAAGAACTACTTCAAGGGCGAAGTGGTCGACGAAGTGTACGTGCCACTCAACCAGCTGGATTATTCGGCGGAGCTGTCCAAGATCGCTGCGGCGGCGCCCGACGCAATCTTCGTGTTCCTGCCCGGCGGAATGGGCGTCAACTTCGTCAAGCAATTCCGCCAGGCCGGCCTCGCCGACAAGATCAAGTTCCTCTCCGCCTTCACGGTCGACGAGTGGCACGCTTGCCGGCGCAGCAGGATGCGGCACTCGGCTTCTTCGGCGGCTCGAACTGGGCGCCGAACCTCGACAATCCGCAGAACAAGAAGTTCGTCGATGCGTACGTGAAGGAATACAACGCCGTCCCGGCGAGCTACGCGTTCCAGGCCTATGACGCCGCGCAGCTGATCGACTCGGCGCTGAAGCAAACCGGCGGCAAGACCGACAACAAGGATGCGCTGCGCGCCGCATTGCATGAAGGCGGACTTCAAGTCGCTGCGCGGCAAGTTCAAGTTCAACACCAACCACTATCCGATCCAGGATTTCTACCTGGTGAAAGTGGCCAAGCGCGGCGACGGCAAATACCAGACCGAGATCGCCCAGAAGGTGTTCACCGACTACGCCGACCCGCACGTCAAGGATTGCCCGATGAAGTGACGCTCCTGCTGATCCCTCTCCCGCATTGCGGGGAGAGGGTGGACGCCGCAAAGCGGCGTCCGGGTGGGGGCCGGACCATCGAAGACTCCCCACCCGCTCCTCGTTCGCTCCGCTCCTCGGAGCCACCCTCCCCTTCCAGGGGAGGGATGAAGAGGCGCCATGTCCCTCACCCTCCTCCTCGTCCAGACCCTGAATGGCCTGCAGCTCGGCGTGCTGCTGTTCCTGATCGCCGCCGGGCTGACGCTCGTGTTCGGCGTGATGGACTTCATCAATCTCGCGCATGGCGTGCAGTACATGCTCGGCGCCTATCTGGCGGTGATGTTCTACGGTCTCACCGGCAACTTTTTCCTTCGCGCTGGTCCTCGCGCTCGGCGCGGCGCTCGCTCTTCGGGCTGCTGCTCGAGTTCGTCGTGTTCCGCCATCTCTACGACCGCGACCATCTCGACCAGGTGATCGCGACGTTCGGCATCATCATGTTCCTGAACCAGGGCGTGAAGCTGCTGTGGGGCGCTTCGCCGCTGAGCCTGCCGATTCCGGATGCGCTTTCCGGCTCGGTCGTGCTGATGCCCGGCATCCTCTATCCGGTGTGGCGGCTCGTCATCATCGGCTCGGGACTCGCGCGTCGCGCTGATCCTCTATCTGCTCGTCAGCCATACGCGCGTCGGCATGCTGGTGCGTGCGGGCGCAACCAACGCTGCCGATGGTCTCGGCGCTCGGCGTCGACATCCGCCGCCTGTTCATGATCGTGTTCGGCTTCGGCACCATGCTGGCGGGCTTTGCGGGAATCATGATCGCGCCGATCCTGTCGGTCGAACCCGGCATGGGCGACACGATCCTGATCCTCGCCTTCGTCGTGATCGTGATCGGCGGCATCGGCTCGATCCGCGGCGCCTTCATCGCCGCGCTGATCATCGGCCTCGTCGATACGCTCGGCCGCTCGTTCGCCGTCGACATCATGCGGCTGTTCATGGCGCCCTCGCCCGGCGCGCACGGTCGGGCCGGCGCTCGCCTCGATGCTGATCTATCTGCTTGATGGCGGTCGTGCTGTACCTCCGCCCCGCCGGGCTGTTCCCCGCGAAGGGGCGCTACGTGATGGCAGACCTCGCGATGCCGGCATCCGCACAGGCGCATGTGCCGCGGCCCTATGGCGGATACGCATTGCCAGCCGCAATGCTGCTGCTGTTTGCGATTGTGCCGCTGTTCGCCGCCTTCAACGCCGAGGCATACGTACTCGGGCTTTTCACGCGCGTGATGATCTTCGCGATCGCGGCGCTCGCGCTCGACCTGCTGGTCGGCTACGGCGCGCTGGTGTCGTTCGGCCATGCGGCCTTCATCGGGCTCGGCGCCTATGCGGTCGGCATTCTGGCGTCGCACGGGATCAGCGAGTTGCTGATCTCGCTGCCCGTCGCGCTCATCGCCTCGGCGCTGTTCGCCTGGCGCACCGGCGTCGTTTGCCTGCGCACGCAAGCGGCGTCTACTTCATCATGATCACGCTGGCTTTCGGGCAGATGGTCTATTTCACTGCAACTCGCTCGCGCCCTTACGGCGGCGACGATGGCCTCACCCTGCGCGCCCGCTCGACGCTCGCGGGTTCTGCCGATCTTCGGCAGCGACCGCGCACTCTATTATATCTGCCTCGCATGCCTGGTCGGCGCGTACCTGCTCTGCCGCGCACTGATCGCATCGCGCTTTGGCCGCGTCTATCGCGGCGCACGCGAAAACGCCGCAGCGCCTCGAGCACCATCGGCTTCGAGGTCTATCGCTTTCAGCTCGTGCTTACGTGATCGCCGGGATGCTGGCGGGCCTCGCCGGTTTCCTGCTCGCCAACGCGACCGACTTCGTCAGCCCCGCCTACATGTCATGGCAGCGCTCCGGCGACCTTCTCATCATGGTGATCCTCGGCGGCATGGGAACGCTCAATGGCGCGATCGTCGGCGCGGCGGCGTTCCTGCTCACCGAGGAATGGCTGTCCGGACTGACCGAGCACTGGAAGGTGATCTTCGGGCCGCTGCTGGTGCTGGTCGCACTGTTCGCGCGCGGCGGGCTGATCGGCGTGGCCGCAGAGACTGCGGGGTGTCTTCCGTGGCTGACGCCGTGCTGCGCATCGAAAGCCTCACCAAGAACTTCGGCGGACTGCGCGTCACCGACGACGTGACGCTCGACGTGCGGCCGGGCGAACTGCACGCCGTGATCGGACCGAACGGCGCCGGCAAGACCACGCTGATCAACCAGATCTCCGGCTTGCTCGCGCCCGACGCAGGGCGAGATCCTTTTCGGCGGCGAGGACGTGACGCAATCTGCCGGTGCACGCGCGCGCGACGCGCGGGCTCGCGCGCTCGTTCCAGATCACCTCGATCCTGCCGGGCTTCTCGGTGCTGGAGAACGTCGCGCTCGCCGTGCAGGCGCGCAGCGGTTCGAGCTTTCGCTTTTTCGGGCGTGCGGCGGACGAGGAGGAGCTGAACGCGCCGGCACGTGCCGCGCTGGCGCAGGTCGGACTCGCCGAACGCGCGGATATCGCTGGCGGGCGAACTGTCGCACGGCGAGAAGCGGGCGCTCGAGCTCGCCATCGCGCTCGCGATGGAGCCGAAGCTGCTGCTGCTCGACGAGCCGATGGCCGGCACCGGGCACGACGAGACCGAGCGGCTGGTCGACAGTGCTTCGCTCGCCTGAAAGGCCGCTTCCCGATGATGCTGGTCGAGCACGACATGCGGCGCGGTGTTCGCGCTCGCCGACCGCATCTCGGTGCTGATCTACGGCCGTATCCTTGCGAGCGGCACGCCCGAACGAGGTGCGCGCCGACCCGGCAGGTCATCACCGCCTATCTCGGCGACGAGATGGAGTGAGCATGCTCACCGTCGCACAATCTCGCAGGCGGGCTACGGCCACGCACAGGTGCTGTTCGACGTGACGTTTCACGGTCGGCGCCGGCGAGGTCGTGACGCTGCTCGGCCGCAACGGCATGGGCAAGACCACCACGATCAAGACGCTCATGGGCCTGCTGCCGGCGCGGGGCGGCGACGTCACGTTCGACGGCGAGCGGCTGAACTCGTGCTGCCGCCCTATCGCATCGCGCAGCGAGGCCTGGGCTTGTGCCCGAAGGCCGCCATGATCTTCCCGACGCTTTCGGTCGAGGAAAACCTGGTCGCGACCGCGGCAAGCGCGCATCGGCGAGGCCTGGACGCTCGCACGCGTCTACGAGTTCTTCCCGCGCCTCGCCGAGCGGCGCGCCAACATGGGCAATCAGCTTTCCGGCGGCGAGCAGCAGATGCTGGCCATCGGCCGCGCGCTGATGACCAATCCGAAGCTGCTCATTCTCGACGAAGCGACGGAGGGACTCGCGCCGCTGATCCGCGCCGAAATCTGGGCATGCCTCGCGCGGCTGAAGCAGCGAGGGCCAGGCGATCCTGCTGGTCGACAAGCATCTCGATGCGCTGACGCGGATCGCCGACCGCAATGTAGTGATCGAGAAGGGCCACGTGGTGTGGACCGGCACCTCGGCGCAGCTCGCGGCGGATGCCAGCGTGAAGACGAAGTATCTGCAGGTCTAGTGGCGCGCCAAAGCGCGCTCACTCCGCCGCCTGCTTCCAGCCGCCGCTGCGCGTGGCCCTTCGGCTTCGCCTTCAGCTTGAGCTGCGTCAGGTCGGCGCGATCGCGCACCGAATTGCGGAAGATCTGGTCGCGCCCGGCAAGATATTGCGGCGGACAATGGATATCGGCGCCGTACCAGGCCGCCGCCTTCATGGTGAAGAACGGATCGACCAGATGCGGCCGCGCGAGCGCCACGAGGTCGGCGCGGCCAGCCGCAACGATAGTGTTGATCTGGTCGGCCGAGGTGATCGTGCCGACGCACATCGTGGCGATCCCGGCATCGTTGCGGATCTGGTCGGAGAATGGCGTCTGGAACATGCGGCCGTAGATCGGATCGGCATCGGGGGTGGTCTGGCCCGTCGACACGTCGATCAGGTCGCAGCCGGCTTCGGCGAAGGCGCGCGCGACCTGCACCGCATCCTCGCCGGTCAATGCCGCCCTCCTCCCAGTCAGTCGCCGAGATGCGCACCGACATCGGCTTCTCGTCCGGCCACGCCTTGCGCATCGCGCGGAAGACTTCCAGCGGAAAGCGCAGGCGATTGGAGAGCGCGCCGCCGTATTCGTCGGCGCGCTTGTTCGTCAGCGGCGAGATGAAGCTCGCCAGCAGGTAGCCGTGCGCGCAGTGCAGCTCCAGCATGTCGAAGCCGGCGCGCTGGCCGCGCTCGGCCGCCTGCACGAAGTCCGCGATCACGCGGTCCATGTCGGCGCGCGTCATTTCGCGCGGCACCTGGCTGTGCGGATAGTATGGGATCGGCGATGCCGAGATGACCGGCCAGCCACCTTCCGCCAGCGGCTCGTCCATGCCGTCCCACATCAGCTTCGTCGCGCCCTTGCGGCCCGCATGGCCGAGCTGGAGGCAGAACTTCGCGGCCGAGTTGCCGTGAATGAAATCGGCGATACGCTTCTACGCGGCCTCCTGCGCGTCGTTGTAGAGGCCGGTGCAGCCGAGCGTGATGCGCGCATCCGCCGGACACGCACACCATCTCGGTGAAGATCAGTCCCGCGCCGCCGGTCGCGCGGCTCCCAAGATGCACCAGATGCCAGTCGGTCGGCATGCCGTCGACCGCCGAATACTGGTCCATCGGCGAGACGACGACGCGATTGCTCAACGTCATGCCGCGCAACCGGAATGGCTGAAACATCGGCACGGTCGGGCTTCACGACATCGGCGTCGAAGCCCTGCCGCGCGCACATCGTTCGCTACGAGCTTATCGATCTCGGCGACAAACTCCGGCGCGCGCAGCGCGAGATTGTCGTAGGTGATCGCTTTCGAGCGCGTCATCAGGCCGAACGCGAAGCGCGTCGGTTCCATGTCCCAGAAGCGCCGCACGTGCTCGAACCAGACGAGCGAGACGTCGGCCGAATGCTGCGTCTTCTCGACCTCAAGACGCCGCTCCGTTTCGTAATGCGCGAGCGCGCGCCTCACATCCTTTCCGCCCGTCACCTTGAAGGCATCGAACAACGCGATCGCGTCTTCCATCGCGAGCTTGGTGCCCGAACCGATCGAGAAATGCGCGGTCGCCTTGGCGTCTCCGATCAGCACAATATTGTCGTGCGTCCAGTGCTCGCAATGGATGGTCGGGAAATTGCGCCACAGCGAGCGATTGATGATGAGCTTGTGGCCCTGCAGTTCCTTCGGCGAACACGCCTTCGAGGAAGCGCGCGGACTCCGCTTCGCCCATCTTGTCGAGGCCGGCGCGCTGCCAGGTCTCGGGATCGGTCTCCAGGACCCAGGTCGAAAGGCCCGGCTCGTACTGGTAACAATGCGCGATGAAGATGCCGTCTTCGGTCTCGCGGAAGAAGAACGTGAACGCATCGAACGGCCGAGTCGAACCCATCCAGGTGAACTTGTTGAGCCGCAGGTCCGTACGCTGGCTTGAAGGTGCCCGCATACTGGGCGCGGATACGCGAGTTGATCCCGTCCGCGGCGACGACCAAGTCCGCATCGTCGAGTGTCGCGGGGTCGACCTCGGTTTGGAATTTCAGCTCGACGCCAAGCGCACGAGCCCGCTCCTGCAACAACTTCAGCAGGGTGACGCGCGCGCAGCCGCAGAAGCCGTTGCCCCCGACCCGATGCACCGTCCCCTTATGATGGATTTCGATGTCGTCCCAATAGGCGAAGTTGGCGGTGATCGCCGCGTAGCTCTCGCGATCGTATTTTTCGAAGGTCTCGAGCGTCTCATCCGAGAACACCACGCCAAACCCGAACGTGTCGTCCGGCCGGTTGCGCTCATAAACGGTAAGCCGCATTTGCGGCCAGGCCTTCTTCGCCAGAATTGCGAAGTAAAGCCCCGCCGGGCCGCCGCCGATCACGTCGACTTTCATGGTCGCCTCCGCAGGCTGACTCGCGAAATTGCTTTAAGCTTAAAATAATTTTCCGACAAGAGCCTGCGACTGCTTGAAGCCTGGAAATTTGAAGCTTAAAGTAATTTCGGGCCTGTGGAATCGGGCGATCCGCGAAAGGCGCGGCATGGCAATCCTCGACGGGCGGCATGCTCTTGTGACCGGCGGCGGGCGTGGCATCGGCCGGGCCATTGCCGCGGCCCTCTCGGGCGCGGGTGCTGCTGTCACGGTCTTGGGCCGGCAGGAAGCCGCGCTCAAGGACGCAGTCGCGGCCGGCGCCGCCAGGGGTTACGCGTCGCCGATGTGACCGACGAAGCCGCGGTCGGCGCGGCGGTGCAAAAGGCCGCGGCCGCGCGTGGCCCGATCGACATTCTCGTCGCCAACGCGGGCAGCGCGGTCAGCGTGCCTTTCATGAAGGGCACGTCCGCGCAATTCCGCGAGCATGTTCGACCTGAACGTGATGGGCGCCGTGCATGCGACGCGCGCGGTGCTTGGCGACATGGTTAAGCGCGGCTTCGGCCGCATCGTGGTGAATTCGTCGGTCGCCGGTCTGAAAGGCTACGCGTACGTGACCGCCTATTGTGCGGCAAAGCACGCGGCCGTCGGCTTCGTGCGCGCGCTCGCGCAGGAGACGGTGAAGAGCGGCGTGACGGTGAACGCCGTGTGTCCCGGCTACACCGACACCGACTTCGTCCAGTCCAGCATCACGCATGTGATCGAGAAGACCGGGCGCACGCGCGAAGCCGCAATCGCCGACATGCTGAAGGACGAGCCGCTTGGCCGCCTCATTACGCCGGAGGAAGTCGCAGCGTCCGTGCTGTTCCTCTGCTCGCCGGCCGCGAGCGCGATCACCGGCACGACGCTGACCGTCGCGGGCGGAGAGATCTGATGGAGCGAGACTGATCCCGCTCGATTCCGAAACGAAGGTCGCCGAACGCCCGGCCGACCACGAGGCGGAGTTGCGGCTGTGGCTGCGATTGCTCACCTGCACGACGCTGATCGAGGGCGAGGTGCGCCGTAGGCTGCGCGACGCGTTCGACGTGACGTTGCCCCGCTTCGACCTTATGGCGCAGCTCGACAAGGCGCCGAATGGCATGACCCTCGGCGAATTGTCGCAGCGCATGATGGTATCGAACGGCAATGTGACCGGGCTTGCCGAGCGGCTCGTGGAGCAAGGCCTGCTCGACCGCCGCGCCTCCCCGACAGACCGGCGCGCGCAGATCGTCAGTCTGACCGCGGACGGACGCCGCGCGTTCCGCACGATGGCGCGCACGCACGAGGACTGGATCGCGGAGATCTTCGCCGGTCTCGACGCCGGCGAGATCGAAACGCTGATGGCGCTGCTGGCGAAAACGAAAACCTCCGCACGCAAGGCCGAGCGGAGCGCCGAATGATCGCCAACGCCGTCACGCTGCCGCTGTCGGACTACAAGGCGCAGCATGTCCGCCTCACGGTCGACGGCAAGGTCGCGACCTTGACGCTGAACCGGCCGGACAAGAAGAACCCCCTCACCTTCGAAAGCTACGCCGAAATCGCAAACATCTTCCGCGCGGCAGTGAAGGACAAGCAGGTGAAGGCTTTCGTCCTCACCGGCGAAGGCGGGAATTTCTGCTCCGGCGGCGACGTGTTCGAGATCATCGGCCCGCTGGTCGAGATGAACACGGTCGATCTGCTCGAATTCACCCGCATGACCGGCGAAGCCGTGAAGGCGATGCGGCAATGCCCGCAGCCGATCGTCGCGGCAATCGATGGCGTCTGCGCGGGCGCGGGCGCGATCCTCGCGATGGCCTCGGACATGCGGCTCGGCACCGCCAAGGCGAAGGTCGCTTTCCTGTTCAACCGCGTCGGCCTTGCGGCTGCGATATGGGTGCGTGCGCCATCCTGCCGCGGATTATCGGACAGGGGCGCGCATCCGAGCTGCTTTACACAGGCCGATCGATGGGCGGCGAGGAAGCTGAGCGCTGGGGCTTTTTCAATCGCCTTTGCGCGCCCGAGGCCGTACTCGCCGATGCGACCAAAATGGCGAAGGAACTGGCCGATGGCCCGACCTTCGCCAACGGCATGACCAAGCGCATGCTCGAAATGGAGTGGGCGATGTCGGTCGAGCAGGCGATCGAGGCCGAGGCCGTCGCGCAGGCGCTGTGCATGGAGACAGAAGATTTCGCGCGCGCGTTCCGCGCCTTCGCCGCAAAGCAGAAGCCGGTGTTCGAGGGCAACTGATGTCGCTTGCCGAAACGCTCAGCTGGCCGTTCTTCGAGGCGCATCACCGCCGCTTCGCGGAGGAGCTTGCGCGCTGGGCCGACGCCACGCTGCCCGGGCTGCCGCACGATGATGTGGATGCAGCCTGCCGCGCGCGGGTCGCCGCACTCGGCAAGGCGGGGTTTCTCAAGGCTTGCGTGCCGGCCGAATTCGGCGGTCTGCACCCAAAGCTCGATGTGCGGACGCTGTGCATCGCGCGCGAGATTCTGGCGTTCCGCGACGGGCTCGCGGACTTCGCGATTGCCATGCAGGGGCTTGGGACAGGCTCGATCTCGCTCTACGGCACGCCAGAGCTGAAGCAGAGGTATCTGCCGAACGTGCGCGACGGCAAAGCGATTGCGGCCTTCGCGCTGTCCGAGCCGGAAGCCGGCTCCGATGTCGCGGCGATGGCGACCACCGCGACGCCGGACGGCAACGCGCATATTCGCATCGACGGCGCGAAAACCTGGATCTCGAATGGCGGCATCGCGGACCACTACGTGGTGTTCGCCCGCACCGGCGAGGCGCCGGGCGCCAAGGGCCTTTCTGCCTTCATGGTCGACGCCGACGCGGCTGGACTTTCGGTGACCGAGCGCATCGACGTGATCGCGCCGCATCCGCTCGCGACGCTGAAATTCGACGCGGTACGCGTTCCCGTGACGAACCGGCTCGGCGCTCCCGGCGAAGGCTTCAAGGTCGCGATGGCGACGCTCGATATTTTCCGCTCGACCGTGGGCGCCGCCGCACTCGGCTTCGCGCGCCGCGCGCTGCACGAGACCGTCGAGCATGCCGCCACGCGCAATCTGTTCGGCGCGCCGCTCGGCGATTTGCAGATGACGCAGGCTACCATCGCGGAATCGGCCACCGAGGTCGATGCTGCGGCGCTGCTGGTCTATCGCGCGGCCTGGACCAAGGACGTTGGCCCGACAGGTTTGGGCGCGGCGCGCGTCACGCGCGAAGCCGCGATGGCCAAGATGTACGCGACCGAAATCGCGCAGGCCGTAATCGACCGCGCCGTGCAGCTGCACGGCGGCCGCGGCGTCACCAAGGGCGAGAAGGTCGAAGAGCTTTATCGCGAAATCCGCGCACTGCGTATCTACGAGGGTGCGACCGAGGTTCAAAAAATCGTCATCGCACGCGAGGCTTTGAAGAACCGCCCGGCGAAACCGGCGCTGGCGGCGGAATGATGGAGAGCGCCATGATCCGATCGGGACATGTCGATACGTTCGCGCGCGACAACCTGCCGCCGCAGGCGCCAGTGGCCGGAGTTCCGGTTCACGCTTGCCTGAGCTGCAATATCCGGACCGGCTCAACTGCGTGACGCGAGTTCGTCGACCGCTGGGTTGTGGCGGACGACGGCGATCGCCTCGCTATCATGTCGCCGACCGAGACGTTGACCTACGCGCAGCTTGCCGAGCGCATCAATCGGCATCGCCAATGTGCTCACGCGCGATCTCGGCATGGTGCCGGGCAATCGCGTGCTGCTGCGCGCGCCGAACAACGCCGATGGTGATCGCCGGCTATCTGGCGGTGATCAAGGCGGGCGGCATCACGGTCGCCACCATGCCGCTGTTGCGCGCCAAGGAGCTCGTCGACCATCGTCGACGAAGGCGAAGATCAGGCTCGCGCTATGCGACGCGCGGCTCGCCGACGAGATGGAGAAGGCCAAAGCCGCTGGCGCGCGAGCTTTCAGCGCATCGTCTATTTCGGCACGACAAGCTCGACGAGCCTCGAAACGCTGATGGCCAAGCCTGGCTACGAGAGGTTCGACGCCTGCGACACGGCGAGCGACGACGTCTGCCTGATCGCCTTCACGTCCGGCACCACCGGCGAGCCGAAGGGCACGATGCATTTCCAGCGCGACGTGCTGGCAACCTGCGACACCTATTCGGACGCCATGTGCTGCAGCCGAACGCGAACGACCGCTTCATCGGCTCGGCGCCCCTCGCCTTCACGTTCGGCCTCGGCGGGCATGTGCTGTTCCCGTTCCGCGTCGGCGCCACCACGATCCAGCTCGAGACGGCGCCGCCCGACGACGCTGCTGCCGGCGATCGCGAAATACCGCGCCACGATCTGCTTCACGGCGCCGACCGCCTACCGTGCGATGCTGCCGAAGCTCGCTCGACCACGACATCTCGTGCCTGCGCAAATGCGTCTCGGCCGGCGAGGCGCTGCCGAAGGCGACCTTCGAGGCCTGGCACCAGGCGACCGGCATGAAGATCATCGACGGCATCGGCTCGACCGAGATGATGCACATCTTCATCGGCGCGCCGCAGGAGAGCGTGCGCGCCGGTTCGACCGGCAAGGCCGTGCCCGGCTACGAGGCAAAGGTGATCGACGACGAGGGCCGCGAGTGCGCGCCCGGCATCGGTCGGCTTCTGGCGGTGCGAGGGCCCGACCGGCTGCCGCTATCTCGCCGATACGCGCCAGAGCGTAATACGTGCAGAACGGCTGGAACGTCACCGGCGACACCTACGTGATGGATGCGCGACGGCTACTTCTGGTACCAGGCGCGCTCCGACGACATGATCATCTCGGCCGGCTACAACATCGCGGGGCCCGAAGTGGAATCCGCGCTGCTGACGCATCCGGCGGTCGCCGAATGCGGCGTGGTCGGCGTCGCCGACGAGGATCGCGGACAGATCGTGAAAGCCTATGTGGTGCTGCGCGACGGGACACGCTGGCGATGCCGCGATGACCAAGGCGCTTGCAGGATCACGTGAAGGCGACGATCGCGCCATACAAGTATCCGCGCGCGATCGAATATGTCGCGAGCCTTGCCGAAGACGCAGACCGGCAAGCTGCAGCGCTTCGAACTGCGCAAGGCCGCCGCCGAACGCAGGCCGCCCGCAAGCTCGCGTCGTAGACATTCCGGGATCAAGGCCATGACGCCACCGAAAGCCGATACCGCTCGTGCCCATCGCCGATGACGACGACCTCCCGCGCACGCCTGCAGCCGCCGGCCTGGCCGCGTCCGCTCGGCTACGCCAACGGCATGACGGCGAAGGGCCGCATCATCGTCACGGCGGCCTCGTCGGCTGGGACGTGATGGGCAATTTCCCCGAACGGTTTGCCGCGCAGGCGCGCCAGCTCTTCTCCAACATGCTGGAAATGCTCGCCGAAGGCGGCGCCGGCCCGGAACATCTCGTTCGGCTCACCTGGTACGTGGTCGATCTCGACGAATACCGCGCGAGCCTGCAAGCGAACTGGGCCGCGCCTATCGCGAGATCATCGGCCACGCACTATCCCGCGATGGCGGTGGTGCAGGTCGTGGGGCTGCTGGAGAGCAAGCGCGCGAGATCGAGATCGAGGCGACCGCGGTCGTTCCGGAATAACCGCCGATCGCGGTGGCCCGCCTGCTCGCGCTATGACAGGCGCGTCTGGGAACGGAGCGTCGCGTGGACCAAAGCCGACAAGCACGAGCATCATTTCGAGCCGCGCGTCGAGGATGTCGCGCTGGTCCGGGGCGCGGGCGTTTCGTCGAGGACGCGCCGCAGCCGAATCAGGCTCACGGCGTGTTCGTGCGCTCGCCGCATGCGCACGCGACGCATTCACAGCAATCGACCTCGACGGCAGCGCGCGCAGCGAAAGGCGTCGTCGCGGTGCTGACCCACAAGGACATCGACGCGGCCGGCGTCGGCTCGATGCTCGGTGCATCCGCCGCTCGACGGGCGCAACGGCAGCAAGCTGATCATGCCGTTCCGTCCGGCGCTCGCGCGCGACCGCGTGATGCATGTCGGTCAGCCGGTCGCGCTGGTCGTCGCCGAGACGACTGGCGCTGGCGCAGGACGCCGCAGAACTGATCGCGGTCGACTACGAGGAGCTGCCGATGCGGTCGCGGACCTGCGCGCCGCGCTCGCCGACGGCGCGCCGCAACTCTTGCCCGAGGCGCCCGGCAACCTCGCGCTCGACTGGCCGGGCCCAGTGCCGGACCCGACGGCACCAACGCGCGCGAGATCGCGAGCGATCTTCACAGAGCGCCGCGCATGTGGCGCGGACGTCCTGCGTGAACCAGCGCCTCGTCGTCAACACGATGGAGCCGCGCGGCGCGACCGCGCGCTACGACGCCGCGACCGACAGCTACACGCTGCGCTCCTGCTCGCAGGGCGCGCGGCCGCAGCGCGACCAGCTCGTCGCGATGATGGGAACTGCCCACGCGAGAAGCTACGCGTCATCACCGAGGATGTCGGCGGCGCGTTCGGCCTGAAGACCGCGGCCTATCCGGAATATCCCGCGCTGCTGGTCGCCGCGAAACTCACCGGCCGGCCGGTCGCCTGGATGGCGACGCGCTCGGAATCCTTCCTCTCCGACCAGCAGGCGCGCGACACCGTCACCGAAGCGGAGCTTGCGACTCGACGAGAAGGGCAAGTTCCTCGCGCTGCGCGTGACGCACATCGCCGACATGGGCGCCTTCATCGGCGTGCCCGGGCGCGCACATCCAGACGAACAATTTCTCGCGCTGCTTTCCCGGCATGTATGACGATCCCGCACATCACGGTCGGCGTGCGATGCGTCTTCACCAACACGGTGCCGACCGGGCCCTATCGCGGCGCCGGACGGCCGGAGGCGAACTACGCGCTCGAGCGCGCTCGTTGACGAGGCCGCGCGGATCACCGGCATCGATCCCGGTCCAGCTGCGGCGGCGCAATCTGATTCCGCGCCGAGCAGATCCCCTACAAGACCGCGGTCGGCACGACCTACGACTCGCGGCGACTTCGCGCCGATCCTCGACAAGGCGCTGGCGCTCGCGCACTACGACCGAGCTTCAAGCAGCGCAGCGCGAGGCCGCTCAAGCGCGGCAAGCTGCGCGGCATCGGCATCTCGTGCTTTCTCGAACATGCCGGCGCGCTGCCGACCGAGAGCGCGTCGCTGCTGTTTCCCGGCGCCGACAGGCTCGTGCTCGGCATCGGCGTGCAGAACACCGGCCAAGGCCACGCGACGATCTATCCGCGCCTGATCGCAGCGAAGCTCGGCATTCCGGCTGCGCAGATCGCGCATCGCCACGGCGACACGAATCTCGGCCTGAAGCGGCAACCCGTCGGTCGGCTCGCGCTCCACCATGACGGTCGGCAGCGCGCTGTATCGCGCGGTCGATCTGATGCTGGAGAAGGCAAAGCCGATCGCATCCGGCAATGCTGGAAGCAGCCGAAACCGACATCGCGTATCAGCGAAGGCCATTTCGAGGTGGTCGGCACCGACCGCCGCGTCGTCGCTGTTCGAGGTCGCGGCGCGCGCCGACGGCCAGCGGCGATCCGCTTGACACCAAGGCGACCGTCGATACGCCGCAGACCTTTCCGAACGGCTGCCACATCGCCGAGGTCGAGATCGACCCCGACACCGGCGCGGTCGACGATCGTCGCCTATGCGGCGGTGGACGATGCCGGCGTCGTGCTCGATCACACGCTGGTCGAGGGCCAGCTCGTCGGCAGCCTCGCGCAGGGCATCGGGCAGGCGCTGATGGAGACCGCGGTCTACGACGAGGGGAACGGTCAGCTCGTCACCGGCACCTTCATGGACTACGCGATGCCGCGCGCCGAGGACATGCCGCCGGTGCGCGATGCCGGTCACAACGTGCCGGCGACGACCAATCCGCTCGGCGTGAAAGGCGTCGGAGAGGCCGGCACCACCGGCTCGATCGCGGCGATCATGAATGCGATTGCGAACGCGATTCCGGATGGACGCGGTGTCAACATCGACATGCCGGCGACACCGGCAAAAATCTGGCGCGCCTGTCGCGAGGCCTGAGCTTCAGGCGGCGCTCTGCTCGATGGCGCGGATGATCGTGTTACGTTCGGCGACCGCATCGATCGGCGCGACCTCGACGCGGTTGCGCCCGCGCGCCTTCGCGAGATACAGCGCCTGATCGGCGAGTGTAATCAGCTTCGCGAGGTCCTGCTGCGGATCGACGATCACCGACACGCCGATGCTCGCGGTCGCGTAAATCGCCTGCCGTCGACGACCGCCGCGTCGGCGGCGAAGCGTCCGGCGCAACCGGTCCGCCACCAGGAAGGCGTTGTCCATGGCTGGCATCCGCCAGCACCGACGGTGAATTCCTCGCCGCCGAGCCTGCCGACGATGATCGGTCTGGCCGCAGGCCCGCCCGCGCGGTCTTGGCGAAAATCTGCAGCACCTTGTCGCCGACCGCATGGCCGAAGCGGTCGTTGATCGACTTGAAATGATCGAGATCGACGAGCAACACGCCGATCGGCCGGTCGCGCGCGATCTGCTGCTGCAACAGTGCCTCGGCGTCCGGCCAGGAAGGCGCGGCGATTGAGCAACCCGGTGAGCGGATCGATCATCGCGGCGGTCTTGTGGCGCAGTTCGGTGCGTTCCTTCGACATCGCCAGCAGGATGAAGGCGGTCGCGATCGTCATCAGGAAGGCTTCGAGGCTGAGCACGCTGAGCCAGGCGCTCGAGAGCACGCGTGTCGGCCTCGCTTGCTCATGCAGCAGCGCGTTGATCGGCGTGCGCAACAGAAACATCGCGCCGTGCGTGAAGAACAGCGAGATCGCGGGCCAACGCGAGACCAGCGGCTCGTTGCGGCCGCGCCAGAACTCGTAGGCCGTGAGCCACGCGTAGGTCGCGATGATCAGCGCGGAGAGCTGGCCGCGCATCTCCGAGACCGACCTCGAAGCCCGGCCATTGCGAGGCGAGCAGCCACAGCGCCGGCACCGGCAATCAGCGATCCCGGAAGCGCAGTTGCGACCGTTGAAGACGCGCGCGCCATTCCACGTCACGCCGAACGACGAGAACAGGATCACGTTCGGCGAGGTCGATCGAAACGAGATCGGGCACCGAGCCGTAAAGCCCGTAGAGCATCACCGAGATTGCGCGCATCAGGTGCGCCGCTTGCCCACCACGCGACCGCGGTGACGCGCGTGTTCTGCACCCACACCAGCAGCAACAGCAGGCCGAGGATCGCCTCGACATCGATCGTGAGGAGGAAAAGTGTGTTCACCTCGAACGACATGAAGCCGGCCCTGCTCGAACGCGCGGTCGCGTCGCCGGACCCCCGGACTTTTGCTTACGCCGACAGGCTCTATAAAGGGTGAAGGTCGCCGAAGGTGGCGCGCGGCGCAAAGATCATGGTTAACGCGCGCTTAAACGAGCATCCCGCCGGCGACCCACAAAATGAAATCGGCGCGAGGCTCTCGCCCCGCGCCGATGAAAACTCGCAGAATTGCCGCTCTAGCGGACCTCTTCGGCCGCCCTGACCACGCTCGGCACCTCGCTCGCCTCCGCAGCAGCGCGACCGATCAGGTGGTCGAGCTTGTGCCCTGCGCGCATCGCCTTCGCGGTCATGTAGCGGCGATTATGCGCATTGATCGGCGCGTGCAGCGGCTTGCGCCCGACGACCTCGATGCCGAGCGCCGGTCAGGCCGTCCAGCTTCGCGGGATTGTTGGTCATCAGGTAGATCGACGTGCAGCCGAGCTTCTGCAGCATGCGCGCGGCGATGCCGTAGTCTCGCTCGTCGTCGTCGTAGCCGAGCGTCGTAT
The DNA here is from genome assembly GCA_963757565.1 of uncultured Alphaproteobacteria bacterium. GTDB lineage: Bacteria > Pseudomonadota > Alphaproteobacteria > Rhizobiales > Xanthobacteraceae > PALSA-894. The sequence continues at coordinate 137,581 of CAVWSB010000011.1, read as the reverse complement.
TGGCATCGACGGTGTCGAGGCCTTCATCCTGCAGCGCGTAGGCGCGCATCTTGTTGGCAAGGCCGAGGCCACGGCCTTCCTGCTCGAGATAGAGGATGACGCCACCGCCCTCATCGTTCAGCCGCTTGAGTCGCGAGGCGCAAGCTGATCGCCGCAGTCGCAGCGGCTCGAGCCGAACACATCGCCGGTCAGGCAGGCCGAGTGCAGACGCACCGGCACCGGCTTGGAAAAATCCGGCTCGCCGACGATCACCGCCACCGAGCCACCGCCGACCGCATCACGGAAAACGACGAAGCGAGTCGACGATGACCGCCCTGAAGCGGCACCTTCGCCTCGCTGGCGATTTCCAGCGCGTGAACGTCGTCCTTGCGGAATTTCTTCACCGCTTCGGAGGCGACGACCACGAGCGGCGGCTCGATCAGCACGCTGGAGGGTGACGCAATCTCCGCGATCAGGAGCGCCGGAAGACGGTGCGCGATCTTCGCAAGCTCGATTGCCGCAGCCGCGCGTTCGTCGGCCGCGCCAGCAAGGTCGGCGTCTTCCTCAGGGTCCGCATCGGCAACAAGCGAGTAGATCTCGTCCGAGCTAACGCCGTCCTCCAGGTCAAGCGCAACCGCTCCCGCCGACTCGATGCCGAGCGCACGCGCGCGACGCGCCGTCACGACAAGTTGTGGAACGGTGGGTGCGCAAAGCTGCTCGAAGGCATGCAGTCGGGCCTCGTCGAGACCGTCGACCGGAAGCGCGAGAAGATATTTCTTGTCGGCTGAGGAGAAGATGACTGGCCGGCCGCTGCGGAACTCTGCAAGTCCGCGCTTGACCAGCACGCGATCCGGTGAACCGAACACCCCGCTCCCCGCGTGTCCGTTCCCGTTCTTCGATTTACTCATGTTCCGTGAGGATTCCATATGACAGGGTGAAAACCGCGAACTACAGTGTTATTCCGATTGATAGTTCTTCGGCGTTCAAGGTTCTGCGTATCAGATTAGTGTGGCGGGATGAAGTCCCTGTTCCCTGAACGGCCGTTAATTACTGAAGATCATCTCGCAGAGCGCCCACATCTTCCCATTGCTGTAGAGACCACCGCGAAGACATGACCCATCAAGACGAGCCGGATGGCCCGAGCGGCAACGCGGTCAATTGGAGTTTGGTTCCAAGCAATTTTCGCACCGGTTCAGACCCCCTCCCTCCGCCGTGGGAGGACCGTTTCGGCCCGCTGCGCCGGGGCACGGTCGACGATCTGGTCGTGGTCGGCCAGATCGGGCAATCGATCGACGGCCGGATCGCGACGGTGACCGGCCATTCCAAGTACATCAATGGCCCTGCCGGACTGACCACCTCCATCGGCTGCGCGCCCTGGTTGACGCCGTGCTGGTCGGCATTGGGACGGCGGTCGCCGACGACCCGCTCCTCACTGTACGGCGCGTGGCCGGCCCTGAGCCCGGCCCGGGTCGTGCTCGATCCGCGGGGACGGCTTTCACCCGAGGCCCAGGTCCTGGCCGACGACGGCGTGCGGCGGCTGGTGTTACCGCCGAAGGTATGCCGGCCGCACTTTGGGCCGGGTGTTGAGGTTGTGGAGGTCCCGGCAGTGGGCGGAGAGATCGCGCCGGCCGCGATCCTCGCTGCGCTGGCGGAACGCGGATTTCGCCGCATCCTGATCGAGGGCGGGGCGCATACGGTGTCGCGCTTCATTGCGGCCGGTTGCCTCGACCGGCTGCATGTGATGGTCGCGCCGATCATCATCGGCGCCGGACAAACCGGCGTCACGCTCAAGCTCCGATCGCGCGCGCCGACGAGGCGTTACGCGCGCCGATGCGGGCGCACCTGATCGGCGACGAAGTGCTGCTCGACTGCGATCTGTCGGCTCAGCGCGTCGTCGTCGGACGGGCGAAGAAATCGACGTGACCGACCCGCATGGATGAGCCGCCCGGCCTCGATGTGGTCGCGCCGGCGCGCGAGCCAGCGCGATGACATCGCCGATGGCGGGCGCGCCGATTTCGCGGGCGGCGACAGCCCATCCGGTCAGCACCTCGGTCTGGATCTCGGTATCCTTCGGGGCAAAGACCCAGTCGGACGACGCCCTGCGTCACCCTGTAGCCGACCGCCTTGAACCGGCTCGGCGCGGTCGCGGCCGCTTCCGGACCGAGCGCCGGACCGAAGCCCTTATCGCCGCGCTGATGCTGGTTGACGGCATCGATCACGGCGGCATCGAGTTCGGATCCACCGGGTCGAGCGTCGCCAGCCCGTCGTAGCTGAGCGCCGCATAGACCGGCAGGCGCCGTGCCGCCGCCTCCGTCGACGAGCCGGTCGAGCCAATCGTGCGAGACGAGGTCGAGCAGGGCCGAGGTGGTGACCAGATCGACCGGCCCATCGAGCGCGGCTTCCAGATCGCGCGCGAGGTCGACCGGCACCGGCGTCGACCGTCAGGTCGGGCGGCCGCGAGAGCACTGCGGTCGCGCGCGAGCAGGCTCGAGGTCGTTGTCGACCAGCCGCCAGCTCTGGCGGCGCGGCAGCCGTTCGGAGACGCGCACGCAGCGTCGAGCCGAGGCCGCAGGCGAGATCCGACCGCGGCGACCGAAGCGCGGTCGGCCCCCCACGCGGCGACCGCCTGCGAGCACGGACGCGTTGCGCGCACGCTTGTCAAAGGGCTCGCGCAGCGCCAGCCATCCGGCCGAGAAGCTCATACGACCCTCTCGATCGCGTCCGAGAACCGCTCGGCCGATCCGCGCCAGGTTGGCAGGCTTGTCCGCCGCAGCGCGCGCGCCCAGCCGCGAGCCGCGTCGCGTTCATCGGGTATTTTCGATCAGGCGGCGAAGGGCCGCGGCCAGCGCCGGCGGCATCGCCCGGCGGCACCAGAATGCCGGCCGAGGCCGGGACCGTATCGGGGATCGCACCGGCAGTCGTGCCGATCACCGGCAGGCCGTGCGCGATCGCTTCCGCATAGGCCATGCCGAAGCCCTCATAGCGCGAGGCGAGCACGAACAGGTCGGACGGCGGCGTAAAGCGCGGCGAGCCGTTGCAGCCGTGACCGCGCCCTAGAATGTGATCCGGGGCCCGAGCTTGTGCTGCGCGATCGTCGGCGTTGAAGTCGCGCCGGCAGTCGCGGGATCGCGGCGCATCGCCCACGATGGTCAGGCGCCAGGGCAAGTCGACGAGCCCGGCGAGCGCTGCGATCAACACGTCGTAGCCCTTGCGCGGCACCACGCGCGCCGACGGCGAGCAACTCGACCGCAGTCGATGTGCCTTTTCGCCGCACCGCGCAGCGGGACGATCCGTGCCCGGCGGCGCGACGGTGATGCGGTCCGCCGGAACGTCGTAGTCGGCACGAGCGTGCGCGCGGTCGCCGGGCTGTTCACCACCACGGCGCGCGTGCACGCTAGCGCCGCGCGCTCGCTTTCGCGCAGCTGCTCGGCCTCGTCCGGCGCTACGCCGGTCTCCAGCGCGAGCGGATGATGCACCAGCGCGATCAGCGGATGCGTCTCGCGCAACGTCTCGGCCGCCTCCGGCAACACGCCGAACGCGAGCCCGTCGATCACGATCGGCCGCCCCTTCGGCACATCGGCAAGATGCGCGGCGGCACCGGCTGTCGCGTCAGCGCGGTCGGGTCGCGGAAATCCCTCGCCGATGTTCAGCACCTCCGGCCGCCAACCGAGCTCGCGCAGTTCGGCGATCATGCGCTTGTCGTACGCATAGCCGCCGGTCGGCGTATCGAGATCTGCCCGGCACCGCGAAGACGAAATCGCCTTTCACCACAAGGGCGCCTCGTACCAGGCGCGCGCGTTCGGCGACTTCGCCGACGGTGACGCGCAGCGCCGAGATTTCCTTCGGCGTGCGCCCGAGCTTGTCGGCCTTCACGGCGGCGGCGAATTGGTCGAACACCCATCGGGTCAGCCATTCGGTCGTCGTGTTGACGCCCTTGAATTCCGGGATCGTCGTCGAGGTTCTTGTAGTTGATCGGCTTCAGCGTCGCCTTGAGCACGTCGATGGCGCAGCCGATGTCGACCACGATGCCGTTGGCGTCGAGCTTTTCCGCCATGAAGGCGACCGCGACCGTGAAGGTCGCGCCGTGCAGCGCCTGCGCGGGGCCGAAGACCTCGCCCTTGAACGAATGGGCGATCATGATGTGGTCGGAAACTTCGACGGCGTAGCGTTCTCACGACAACCTCCTTGGTATGCGGCCGGACCGCCGGATAACGGATGAGCTGGCAGAGCACGCCGCTCGCGGGATTGAGAATGTCGGGCAAGCGCGCCGGGCAGGTCCGCGAACGCGACCGGCGGCGCAAGCAGCGCATCCGAGCACGGGATCGTCAAGGAGGTCGAAGCGCTTCCTCCAGCCGGCGGCGATACGTCCAGGTCGCGCGATGCGATGGCGCGACATGGCCGACCTGGCTCGACACGAGCTTGAGGCGCTGCGCAATGGAATGCGCCGCCGAGCGGCACCTTGACGTCGCTCGGCGCCGTACCAGGAGAGCTCCAGCACGGTCGCTTCGAATGCCGCAAGCCGCAGCGCGGTCGCGAGCCCCGCCTCCGACGCGCTGGTGTGGATCACGAGGTCGCAGTCCGGTCGGCGCCGCATCGGGCGCCGCAAAGCGCGGCGCCGAGCTTGCGCACCACCGCGGCGCGCGACGGCTCGATGTCGACCACCGTCACCGTCCGCGCCGGAGCTTGCGCGCACAGCCGCGCCACCAGCAGCCCGAGCACGCCCGCCCCGACCACCGCGATGCGGCTCGGCCATGCTCGGCTGCGCCGTCCCAAGTGGCGTTGAGCGCCGTCTCCATGTTGGCGGCGAGCGATCGGCGCGCTCGGGCGGCAGCCGTCCGGCAACGGCACAACATTTTCAGCCGCAAGGTTAAACGCGGTCTGGTGCGGATAAAGCGCAAAACACGAGGCGGCCTTTCAGCTCCGCCGGACCGTCTTCGACGCGCGCCCACCATCGCGTAGCCATATTTAACGGGAAAAGGAAATGCACCCGTCCATGAATGGCGCGCGCATGCGCTCGAACTCGCTCTCCGGCACGCCCCCGAAAAGACCAGCCGCTCGGTCCCGCGGCTGAGCGCACTCGCGACGGCGCGCACGCGTGCCTCGTCCGGGAGCCAGCGGCGGGAGAGGTTCGGCGCGGATTTCTGCCTTCCCCGGAGCCGACATACCAGAGCGCCTGCGCCTGTTCTGACGTCGCCATCCCGATTGGACCCCGAAACCGCCGCCCGCTATATCCTGCGCGGCCCGAAAAAGCACCCATGACCGACCGACACGCTTCCCGATACGCCGCCGCGCCGCCCGCCGACCCGCTGACGGCGCGCCGCGTTTTCTTCACCGCCATCGTGCTCGCCTCGATGGTCGGGCTGATCTGGCTGTTGTCGTTCGCGCTGTCGGCCGGCGGCTTCGCGGCGCTCGACCTCATGCTGGTGGTGCTGTTCGCCGTCACGCTGCCGTGGTCGGTGATCGGCTTCTGGAACGCCACCATCGGGCTGTTCATCATGCGCTCGGCCGATCCGGTCGCAGCCGTGACGCCGGTGTCGGCGCGCGTCACCGGTGCACGAGCCGATCACGGCCAAGACCGCGATCCTGTGGTGCGTGCGCAACGAGGACACCGAGCGCGTCATCCGCAACATCGAGCCGATGATGGAAGGTCATCGCGGCCTCCGACGCGGCGGCTCAATTCCATGTCTTCATCCTGAGCGACACCAACTATCCGGAGATCGCCGCGATCGAGGAGCCCCGCTTCGCTGCGCTGAAGGCGAAATGGGAGGGCCGCCTCGAACTCACCTACCGGCGGCGCACCGACAACACCGGCTTCAAGGCCGGCAACGTTTTCGACTTCTGCACGCGCTGGGGCGCCGACTACGAACTCGCCGTCACACTCGACGCAGACTTCATTCCAGACCGCGGACTCGATCCTGCGCATGGTGCGCATCATGCAGGTCGAGCCGAAGCTTGGAATTCTGCAAAGTCTCGTCGTCGGCATGCCATCGACCAGCGCGTTCGCGCGCATCTTCCAGTTCGGCATGCGGCTCGGCATGCGCTCCTACACGCTCGGCAGCGCGTGGTGGCAGGGCGACTGCGGTCCGTACTGGGGCCACAACGCGGTGCATGCGCCTCGCGCCGTTCATCGCGCATTGCCACATCCCGCCGCGCCCGGACGGCACGCATATCCTCTGCCACGACCAGATCGAGGCGGTGCTGATGCGGCGCGCCGGCTTCGAAGTGCGCGTGCTGCCCGAGGAAGGCGCGAGCTGGGAGGAGAACCCGCCGACGCTGCTCGAATTCATCCGCCGCGACCTGCGCTGGGCGCAGGGCAACATGCAGTACTGGCCGTATCTCGTGATGCCGGGGCTGCGCCCGGTCAGCCGCTACCAGATCGCGTTCGCGATGCTGATGTTCCTCGGGAGCCCCGCCTGGATCGGGCTGCTGGTGCTCGGCACGCATCGCGGTCGCCACGCAAGGCGCGGCGAACTTCATCCGGCCGGATGCCGGCATGGCGCTGTTCATCATCACGCTGATCATGTGGTTCGCGCCGAAGATCGCCACGGTGATCGACGTGGTCTCGCGGCCTGCCCTGCGGCGCTCGTTCGGCGGCGCGGCGCGATTCATCGCTCAGCACGATCGCCGAAACGATCTTCTTCCTGATGCTCTCGCCGATCATGTGGGTCGGCCACACGATGTTTCTCGCCGGCCTCGTGCTCGGCAAGCGCCTCGGCTGGGGCGGTCAGGCGCGCGACGATCACGCCGTGCCGTGGAGCGATGCCGCAAGGCAGCTCTGGCCGCATACGCTGATCGGCTGGTTCTGCATCCTTCTGCTCGCTGCGACGGTGCCGGCCGCCATCCCCTACGCGCTGTTCATCGCGGCCGGGCCCGCGCTCGCGATTCCGCTTGCCGTCATCACGTCGTGGCCTTCGGTCGGCCGCGATGCTGATGCGCGCCGGCATCGGCGCACTGCCGGAAGAGAACGCGCCGCCTGCTGCACTGCGCGCGCTCAGGCTGCCGGCGATCGAGGCCGCGGCGCGCACGGGCACCCTGATGTCCGAGGACGAACGCACGCGACGCGGCATCGATACGCTCGCTGCGCATCTACTACGACGAACAGCGCGACACTGCCGCGATGGACGCGCTCTATGCGCGCTTCGTGAAGGCGGGTGCGCTTGTTTTCGATATCGGCTCGCACGTCGGCGACCGGATCGCGGCATTCCGGCGGCTCGGCGCGCGGGTCGTCGCCTGCGAGCCCAATCCGTCGCTGGTGCACGATGCTGCGGCCGATTTACGGCAGCGACGGCATGGTGACGATCGAGCCGGTCGCGGTCGGCGCGCCGAAGCAGGCGAGATCGAGCTAAGATCAACGTCGACAACCCGACCGTCTCGACCGCGTCGCGCGATTTCGTGAAGGCTTCGCGAAGGCGCGCCCGGCTGGGAAGGCCAGAGCTGGGACAAGACCATCAAGGTAAGGCGTGACCACGCTTGACGCGCTGATCGCGCGGCACGGCACGCCGGCATTCATCAAGATCGATGTCGAAGGCTTCGAAGCCGAGGCGCTCGCCGGACTGACGCAGCCGGTCGCCGCGCTGTCGTTCGAATTTACCACGATCCAGCGCGACGTTGCGCACGCCTGCATCGCGCGTTGCGCCGCGCTTGGTTACACGCGCTACAATGCGGCGCTGGGCGAGAGCCAGACGCTGGTGCACGATGCGTGGCAGAGCGCGGACGCCATCGGCGCTGGCTCGACGCGCTGCCGATGGAGGCGAATTCCGGGGATGTGTATGCGGCGCGCTAGTCTGATTGCACTCGCGCTCGTGTTCGCAACGGCCGCCTACGCCGCCGACGACCTCGCGGTCGACGTGCAGAACGCGAGCGAGCCGATCCTGTGCGCCGAGAAGGACAACGTCTATCTCAAGCTGATCTCGCCGACGTGCGGCGCTTCACCATCGAGGCAGTGCATCCCGAATTACATCGGCACGCTCACAGCCGACCGCTCCGACTTCGACCTGAACAACTGCCCGGACCTCGCGGCCGCGCCGGTCATCACCGAGAAGCCGAAGCCGCATCACGATTTTCGAAACGCCCGACCTGCAGCTTGTCGGCATCACGATCCCGAACTTCTGGCGCAAGAACATGGTGCCGGTGCGAGTCGGCGACCGCGTCGAGAGCGGCGTGCAACTGTTGCAGCTCTGGGTGCGCGCGCACGACCGCGCCGAGGAAGTGCTGGTACTCTATCCGCAGGATGGTTACTGGCGCGCGCGCCCGCTGCCGCCGGAGAACCTGCAAGCTGGAGCGCCTATGGCTCCTCGTTCATGATCGGACCGATCGAGTTCGAGCAGCGCCCGCTTGTCGGCGATCCGCGAGATCGTGTTCGAGCCGGAGACGAAGACCTTTCGCCTCGACATTCGCGCGCGGTGGCAGCGCGACGCTGCGCGTGCAGAAGCTCGATACCGAGCGGCAGGTGCTCGACGTGACGCTCGACCCGCCTGTCGGCGGCGACATGCCGTTCGCGGCGCTGCGCTCGATGTTCGTCACCGAGATCAACAACGACGTGGCGCAGCTCGGCTGGCGCACCAAGGACGCGCCAAGCTGGCAGCGCAGCGGCATCATGGATTTCAAGCGCGCGAGCGCGCTGGAAATCTGGGCCGGGCGCCTCGTGCCCTCGCGCCACAACACCAGCGCGCCCGACATGGTGTTTCGGGATTTTGCGCGCTAGCCGCCGCGCAGCTTTGCGCGCAATTCCTTCCACGCCCCGTGCAACGGCTCGAAGGTGAAGCGCACGGTGAATTTTCCCGGCGGCACCTGCACGGCGCGGAAAATCACATTTGCGCGCAAGATGTCGGCTTCGACGCCGTCGATCGCTCGCGCGCCACCACGGATGCCAGACATCGTTGAGCAGCGAGCAATTCCGCCGGACGGCGTAGTCGACTTCGACCACGATTTCGGTGTTGGCGTAACGAACAAGCCGCGCGGTGCCGGCGGACTCGAACATCGCCGAGCGGCGCGGCATGTGGCGCCGCTTCCAACAGCACGGTCTTCGTCGGATCGACATCCGCGGGCCAACCGTTCGCGATGAGATCGTCGAATTCCGCAAGCGTCCAGTCACCGACCATCATCACGCGCGGCAGCGCGCGCGGATTCTCGTAGACATAGGCGTCCTTGGTGCGTGCGACGAAATTCAGGTCGCCGGGCTGGAATTTCTTGTCGATCTGCTCGACCGGCACGCCGGTCGCGATGATCCGTACGCCGAGCAAGTCCGCGAACACCGAGCGATAGCGCGGGATAGAGCGGCGAGAACACGCGCTGGCCCGGCGCCGCGACCGTGTCCTCGGCGTGGGTCGCGTCATAGAACCATTTCAGCCGCAGCGGATTGTGCCCGAACACATGCTCGCAGCCCTGGATCACGCAGATGTTCGGCCAATGGTAGCCGACGCCGATCACCTCGACGCGGTCGCGATGGTTCGGCTGCTTGCGTGTCGAGGCGCTGCCGGATCAGCGCGACGGTTTCGTTTTGCGTGTCGGGGCGCAGCGCGTCGTACATCGCGCGGCGGCACGCCCGTGGATTCGTGCGGCGCGTTGTTCCAGGCGAGATCGGCCGTCGTGAACGACGACGAGCAGCAGCATCGCGGTCACCGGCGCGCCGGAGCGCGAGCCGGCGCGAAACAGAACAGCACGACGACTGCGATGACAACGCAGATAGCGCCGCTGATCATCGGCTTCACGGCCGGGCCGATCCCGACAGTGGTGACCGCAAGCCAGATCGCGAATGCGATGACGAAGGCCGCGATGGCAGCCTCGATGCTGCGCTGAAGCCAACTTGCGCGCGGACTCGATGAGCCAGCGATGCACGCACATAGCCCGCCATGATCGCGACCACCGCGCCGAACACGAAGGTCGCGTCAGCCGGGCGGCGAAACAGTTTCACGCCGGGCATCAACTCGTACATCGCTCGGAACGACCGGCGTGTACCACCCGAACGTGTAGAACGCGGTGAACAACGCCGCGATCGCGAAGAAGCGGATCTCGCGCGACCAAAGCCACCCGCGCGTCACGCCGAGCACCAGCATCACCGGCGCGAGCGCGCCGGAATAAAGCAGGCTCATGTTCTGCGCGAGAAATAGGTCGGCCATGCCGAAGCGCTCGTTCCAGGCGAAGCCTCCCGCGCCCCAGAAATCGACCTTCGGGTCCATCGCGCCGAACAGGTCGGCGAATACCGAGCGAGAGCAGTGCGTCGGATGCAGCGAGCCGCGTCCGGCTTCGACGAAGGCAGAACTCCGGGCGGTTCGAGTCGGTCGCGAGCAGTTCGGTGAGAAAAACCGGCAGCGCGATGATGAGCGCGCCGACAATGCCGCCCGCGATCAGCGGCTTCGACGCTGCGCGCACGCGCCGCGCCAGCCCGTGCCGCACCAGTGCGCCAGCACAAATCCGGCCAGCAGATAGACTTCCAGCAGCGCGACCTGATCGCGTCCGAGCACGATCAGCGCACCCGCGACGCCGGCGAGCGCACCCTAGCGCCACGGATGCGCGATCGAGCGCGCGCGACAGGCAGCCACAGCGCGATCGGCAGATACGCGAGGCTGATGACCTGGCCGGTGTGCTGCAGCCGCGCGCTCGCGGCGCCGCCGAACGCGAAGGCGAGCGCCGCAACCAGCGCGCCGGCCGCATGCCAGCCGCGGTCGCGGAAATACAGGATGATCCCGAGCCCGCCGAGGAACAGATACGCGAATGTCACGGCGTCGATTGGCGCGAAATCCCGGCGCGGCGCTGACAAGCGCGAGCAGCACATGCAGCGGCGAGGCCAGCATCGACTGCGGGTCGGCGATGTTCGGCCAGCCCGCGATAGACGTTCGGCATCCAGAACGGCGACTCGCCCGCTCGCGAAGGCATGCGCCATGAACTCGACCGGCGGCAGGAAGGTCGACTTCGCGTCGTAAGGCACCGTGACGGCGCCCGAGAGCCACGGCCAAGCCGGCACGAGGAATGCGAGCGCAAAGATCGCGATGATGGAGCAGGAGTTGCCGGCGCGTTGCGTCATTCAGATCGCCACGCTGGTCGCGTCGTATTGGAAAATCCAGTCATAGCGCTGCTTCACAGTCTCCTCGCTCCACTGCGCATCGACATAAGCCTTCGCGCCCGCCGCGTCCGCGAGCGCCGGATTGTGAAAACGCTTCGCCATATCATTCGCGCCGCGCACCAGCTTGCTGGTCCGCTCGACGCGCGCGTCGTCGTACCGCGCGAGTGCGGTCTCCGACTTCGCCATAAGCCGCGAGGCAGCGCGCCAGCACCATGCCGTCCTCGATCGCCATGTTGGCGCCCTGCGCCAGCATCGGCAGCGTCGGATGCGCGGCATCGCCGATTAGCGTGACGCGTCCGCGCGAGAAGTGATCGAGCGGCGTCGCGACCGAGCAGCGCCCATTTGTACGGCGTCTCGATGTTGCGGATGATCGCATGGATGTCGTCATGCCAGCCGCTGAAATCGGCGGCGCATTCCTCGCGCGTGCCCTGCACGATCCAGGATTCGATACGCCAGTCGCGCTCCACGATGCCGACGAAGTTGAAGATCTCGCCGCGGCGCAGAAAATAGTTGATGACGTGGCCGCCGGGGCCGACCCAGTTGATCCCGACATTGCGGCGCATGTGCGCCGGCAGCCGTTCTCGCCGGCACCAGCCCGCGCCACGCCATGCAGCCGGTGAATTCGCGGCCGGTCGTCGCCGACAAGCTTGTTGCGGATGCGCGAATGCACGCCGTCGGCGCCGATCAGCGCGTCGCCGGTCACGCGTTCGCCGTTCGCGAGGCTAAGCGTGACGTGTGTCCCGTCATCCTCAAAGCTGGCACACGCGCGCATTCGAGCCGGATCGCGTCCGGATTTGCGTCGCGCACCGCATCGATCAGCACGCGATGCAGGTCGGCGCGATGGATCATGAAATACGGCGCGCCGTAGCGCGCGACCGACTCCGCGCCGAGGTCGAACAGCTTCCAGGTCTCGCCGCGTGTTCCAGAGCCGGATTTCCTTGCCGGCCGGCACGGACCACACGCTGGCGCAGCGCGTCCTCAAGCCCGAGCGCGAACAGCACGCGCGCGCCGTTGGCCGAAATCTGCACGCCCGCGCCAAGCTCGGCGAGTTGCGGAGCCTGCTCGTAGACCTCGACGTCGTGGCCGTCTCGCAGCAACGCGAGCGCGGCCGTCAGTCCCGCCGATGCCGGCGCCGAGCGATCAGGATGCGCAATCGATGTCTCCTCGCGAAAGCGCGCGACATATAGCGTTACGATCGCCGCAATCGGAGTTTACTGGATGCCCCGCTTTCGCGGGGCATGACGAGTACCGCGGAACGCCGATGCCCTCTCCAACCCTCCCGCGCGAGCGCGTGGATTATTCCGCCATCGTCGACCGCCCTCCGCTCAAGCTCCCGGGCGGCGCACGCATCGTGTTCTGGAGCATCGTGAACCTCGAAGTGTGGGACATCGGCAAGCCGATGGCGCGGCAGGTGCTGCCGGCGCCGACCGGCGCAGCCGATGCTGCCGGACGTGCCGAACTGGAGCTGGCACGAATACGGCATGCGCGTCGGCGTGTGGCGCTTCTTCGACCTGTTCCGCGCGCCTCGGCATCGCGCCGACGCTCTCGATCAATGCGCGCGTCTGCGAGGACTACACGCGCGTCGCGCAGGAGGCGAAGGACGCCGGCTGGGAGTTCATGGGCCATTCCTACGAACAAGGCCCGATCCACAAAGAGCCCGACCAGGCCGCGATGATCGCGCGCTCGATGGGCATTCTGGAAAAGTTCACCGGCAAGCGGCCGGTCGGCTGGCTCGGGCCGGGCCTGACGCAGACCTACGAAACGCCGGAGCTGCTCGCCGCCGCCGGCGTCAAATACATCGGCGACTGGGTGTACGACGACGAGCCGACCGTGATCCGCACCGGCAATGGCCCGCTCGTCACCCTGCCCTATTCGGTCGAGCTGAACGACATTCCGATGATGCTCGTGCAGCATCACGAGAGCGATTACCTGCTCAAGCGTACCATCGACCAGTTCGACCGGCTGTATGCCGAGGGCGCAGAGCGCGCGAAGATCTGCTCGCTCGCGATCCATCCTTACATCTCGGGCCAGCCGCATCGCATCAAGTATCTCGAACAAATCTACGATCATGTCGCGCGCCATGAGGGCGTGCTGCACTGGAACGGCGAACAGATTCTCGATTGGTATCTGGCGCAGACAAAAGCAACGACGAAGGCTGCCGGATGAACGACACCACCAAACGCCCGCCCGTCGGCATGCTGCCGACCGAGCGCATCGCCTATTCGCCGATCGCCGGACGCAAGAAGCTCGAAGCTCCCGGGCGGCGCCCGCATGGTGGTGTGGTGCATCGTCAATGTGGAGGAATGGGACATCAATGCGCCGATGCCGCGCACGGTGCTGACGCCGCCGGCCGGCGGCGCGCCCTCGCCCGACATTCCGAACTGGGCCTGGCACGAATACGGCAACCGCGTCGGCTTCTGGCGCATGCTGAAGGTGTTCGACGATTTCAAGGTGCCGGCGACGCTGGCGATCAACGGCTCGGCCATTGCCGCCTATCCGCAGATCGTCGCGGCCGCGAACGAGCGCAAGTGGGAGTTCATCGGCCACGGCTTCACCCAGCGCAACATGCAGAAGGTGGAGGACGAGCGCGCCGACATCCGCCGCACGCGCGAGGTCATCACGCAAGCCGCCGGCAGTCCGCCGCGCGGCTGGCTGGGGCCAGGTCTGACGGAAACATGGGAGACGCCGGACCTGCTCGCGGAGGAAGGCTACGACTATGTGTGCGACTGGGTGCTCGACGACCAGCCGGTGTGGCTGAAGACGCGCGGCAAGCCGATCCTCAATGTGCCCTACACGCAGGAGTGCAACGACGTCGCCATGATGCTGATCCAGCATCACAAGGCGTCGGAATATTTCGACCGCGCGCGCGACCAGTTCGAGCAGATCTACGCGGACGCGGCGGACGGCGCGCGCGTGATGGCGCTGGTGCAGCATCCTTACATTCTCGGCGCGGCGCACCGGCTGCGCCACTTCCGCCGCGTGATCGAGATGATCGCGACGCGGCCGAACGTGCTGTTCTGGACCGGCAGCCAGATCGCGGACTGGTACAAGGCATCGTCCTAGCTCCGCTCATTCCCGCGCAAGCGGGAATCCAGTTCTTTCTATGTCTTGGGCCCCTGGGTCCCCGCTTTCGCGGGGACGAGCGGGTGAAGTCACGTTCGCGTCTTCAGCCAATCCGCGATGATCCCCGCGGCGCGGTGGCGATAGTCGGGGCCATCCTCCAGATAATGATTGCCCGGGATCAGCTCGATCGTCTTGTCCTTCGAGCCGACCGCCGCGAACATCTTGTGCGCATCGCTCAGGAAAACGCCCTTGTCGCCGCGCGCCTGGATCACCAGCGCGGGGATCGCGAACTTCGCGAGCTGCTCCGGCCCCTGGCACTTGGAGGTTTCGAGACTCCACATCGAGAGCCAGCCCTTCAGCGTGTTGGCGCGGCCGAGCCCGAACGTGCGGTTCGCGACGGCCGGATCGCCGCGATAGCAGCCGGGCGTCACGCGGTCGGACGGGTCGATGCGCCCGTCCATGAAGCGCAGATCGCCCCATGCACGGAACAGCGCGAACAGCCGGTCCGGCACGCCGGCCGCATTCAGGCGCTTGAGCTCCGCCTTGCACCAGTCGGTGATGCGCTGGTTGCGCGCCTTCTGCGCCGCGCGATAGCGCGTGATGAATTCGTCCGAATAGGGCGGGCCGTTCTCCTTGCTGTACATATCGAGCGACGGATCGGTCGCGAGCGGATCGAACTCGTCGGTGACGGAGGCATCGAGCCAGTTGGTCAGCACCTCGGGCCGGCCCGCATGCGCGTTGAGCGAAATGTAGAGGTCGGACTTCGGCAGGTCGGCGAGCGCGTCGTGCGCGGCGCCTTTCATCGCGGTGTGCAGCGTCGGCGTCGTCGCCTCGGCCTGATAGGCGCCCATCAGCGAGCCGCCGCCCGAATTGCCGAGGATCACCACGCGCTCCGCGCCGTTCTCGCGCAGCCATTTCACGCCGGCCGCGATGTCGATCAGCGCGTGTTCGAGCTGAAACAGATCCTCGTTGCCGCGATAGCGCGTGTTCCAGCCGAGGAAGCCGTAGCCGCGCGAGGCGAGATAGGGCGCGAGGTAATGCTCGGCGAAATCGACGTTGTAGTGGTTCGCGATCAGCGCGACCTTCGGGCGCTGGCCCTTCGGCGTCCAGTAGATGCCCTGGCACGGATGGCCGCCGACCTCCGAACGAGGCGCGGTCGCGGACGGCAGACCGACGAACTGCGCATCGCAAAGGGCTGCGAGCTTCTCGTGTTCGGCGCGCCCGGCTGCGATCGCCTGCGCGGGCGCCTGCGCGACGCCCTGTTGGGCGAAGGCACGGCCCGCGAATGCAAGGCTCGCACCACCCATGAGAGCCGAACGCCGGTCGAGGCGCATGGACGTATCCTCCGTTGTTGTTCTGATCAGGCTCGCGCCGCGCGATGCGGCGGTCAACAGCATGGAGGTTGCGCAGGCAAAGCTCCGCCGCCCGCTTATGGTGGCGCGCGGGCCGCGCCTGAGAAAAAGAGAAGAGGGGATGGAGCGCCGCACGGCGCACACATCGTTGCCCCCTTGTCTGGGGGCCGGTGCTCTGGCGAGAGCACCGCGCCTTGCGGCGCTCCATGGCGGCTCCTGGCATTGCCTTTCAACGATGCCGCAGCTTCGGTCCGCGCTTGCGTATCCCCGCGATGAACCGGGGCCGTCAGCGAGCTCCTCGCACAGGGGCCGTAGTACCCCAAGGTCGGGTCCCGAAGCCGCCCGGGAGCGTGGCTGCGAACCACGCGCGCGGGCGCCGCGCCAGCGTGCTTGCGGATTGCTCCGCTTGACCGCCGCCGGAGTTGGACGTGCATCTCCACGCCCCCTCCGGCCTGCTCCGCGCTCAAGACGCCTCATGAGTGCGCCCCTCCGCGAGCAGGGTGGGGGTTTCCTAGCTAAGGATTATAAGCCTGTCAAGGGATTTATTCACACCGAAAACGGCGCGGTGATAAACGCGTGACAGGCCTATGCTAGTAGAGTCCACCGCCAGCGTGCTCGAAGATGGAGTCAACGGGCATAAAAATGCGCCTGTGTACGGCGGGGACCTTGGTCCAGATGCCTTGGATTTAAGTTGCGCTTTAGTTCGCTGGGGGCAAACTAGGGCCAGTTCGTCGAACTCGGTCGAGTCGGACGAAGAGAAGGGGGCCGCCCCCGGTCAAGGAAGACGGCCCCAAACGGCCCCGTTAAGGAGCCTTCCGACCCTTCCATGTGAGGAGGGGGAGCTGAGGGTGGCCCTTATGGAAGGGGCCAGATGCGAGATGCCGGTCCTTATGGAAGGGACCGGGAAGACCAGACGCTCTGACGGCTGACCCTCTGGGCGCCCAATGCTCGACTGAGGCTTCGGGACGCGCCATTTGGGGTCACCTTTCGGGTGACGGGTGGGGTGCTTTGCGGGCGGCCCCACCCACCGTCATTCCAAGATGCCGATTACGAATCATCGACGAAGTAGACGCTGACACAGCGAGCGGAACGTAGCGATTGTGCGATTGCTGCATCACCACTCTCCCCGATTCTCACCGGGAGACAAATTAGCGCGTGGATAGTCGTGTTAGCGCTTGACGGACTTGTGTCCGACGCTTGGGACAGCAAACGAATCGCAAATCATGCCGACCGATGATCTAGGCTCGAGCGCACGCTGAGCAATCTCCTGACCACGCCGCCAAAGAGATAGGCGGGGATGAAGGTTGGTAGGAAAACTACGCCTAAAAACGCAAATTGTTGGGAATACTAGAGGTAGAATGCCGCCGAGGGATTGGGAGATGGAGTCCGATCTCTTTCGCATCGCACTGCGGTACGAAGAGCTAGACGCTGATCAGCATTGATTGATCTAATTGGGTCAGTTGATTCAGGAGCGACCAAGATATTAGGCAGTGCTCAAGGTCGTGGATGCTACAGTTGATCTCGGGCATTCACCGCCAATTGCGCGGCGAACGCCCGCTGATACGCCGACCGCGCTTCGGCGCGCGCCACATAGGCGGCGAGGCTCGGAAATTCGTCGAGTACGCCCGACGGCTTCAGCCGTTGCAGCACATGCACCATCATCAGGTCGCCCGCGCTGAAGGCGCCATCGAGCCAGTCCGCATCGCCGAGCCGCGCGGAGAGTTGCCGCAGCCGCTCGCGCACGCGCTCCATGACCCTCGGCAGGCGCTCTTTGGTCCAGGGCTTGTCGCCCTCCAGAATTTTCGCCGTCACGAGTTCGAGGATCGGCGGCTCGACCGTGTTGAGCGCGGCGAACATCCAAGTGATCGCGTGCGCCCGGGCGTCGGCAACGTCGGGCAACAGGCCCGCATGATGCGTGGCGATATGGAACACGATCGCCCCGGTCTCGAACAGCGCGAGATCGCCCTCCTCGTACGTCGGAATCTGCCCGAACGGGTTGAGCGCGAGATGCGCGGGCTGCTTCATCGCGGTGAATGACACGAGGCGAACCGCATAGGGCTGCCTTACTTCTTCCAGCGCCCAGCGCACGCGCGTATCGCGCGCCAGTCCCTTGCCGCCATCGGGCGAGCGTTCGAAGGCCGTAATGGTGATGGTCATCGCGAAGCTCTTTTCGCGAAAATCATCCGCCTCGGGGCTCGGGTCAATCCGTCCTGACCGCGGCCGCCGTGCGTCCGCCGCTCAGGCCGAGGCGGCCGGCTCCGGCACCAGCCCGTCGACGCCGACGATCTGGTTGACGCAATCGATCGAGTCGTAAATCGAGACCTGCACGATCGGGTGGGCCTTCTTGATCAGCATACCGGCCTCGGCGGCGGGCTCGAGCGTCGCAAACGAGCGCTTGGTCTGGCGATCGACCTGCAGCCAGTAGCGCGCGTCCGGCTTCCGGCGCTGATCGACGACGCGCGGCGCCTCCTCGATCGGCTCGGACTCCTTGGCTCTGATCTTGGTCGTCGTCGTCGGGCGCAAGGCCATGCGAAACACTCCTGATCCTGATGCGCCATGAACGCGGCTTGCAGGGCAAACCGCGCGGGCTCGCGCATGGTGTGAGAAAGCGTGCCGGCGCTCGCGCCGGTTCGCCCCTATATGGACGCTGCGGGCGGCAATTGCCAGCTTGGCGGATTAACCAATGCGGGCGTGCCGCAGCGTTCCGCCGGCCCTTCCCTCTCCGCGCGGCATCGCCTAAGAGCGCCGCACACAACAGGTCAAGGTTCTCCGCGCGCCCATGATTCGTCTCGACAATATCTCCAAGCAGAACGGCCACCAGATCGTCTTCATCGAAGCCTCCGCGGCGCTCCAGCGCGGCGAGAAGGTCGGGCTGGTCGGCCCGAACGGTTCCGGCAAGACCACGCTGTTCCGCCTGATCACCGGCGAGGACGTGCCCGACGAGGGCCAGGTGCAGGTCGATCGCGGCGTCACCATTGGATACTTCAGCCAGGATGTCGGCGAGATGGCGGGCCGCAGCGCGGTCGCCGAGACGATGGACGGCGCGGGGCCGGTCGCCGAAATCGCCGCCGAGCTGAAGGCGATCGAAACCGAGATGACCGACCCCGATAAAGTGGACGCGATGGACGAGATTCTCGAACGCTATGGCGAGGTGCAGCACCGCTTCGAGGAGCTGGACGGCTATGCGCTCGAAGGCCGCGCGCGCGAAGTGCTGGCGGGACTGTCGTTCAGCCAGGAGATGATGGACGGCGACGTCGGCAAGCTCTCGGGCGGCTGGAAGATGCGCGTCGCGCTCGCGCGCATCCTGCTGATGCGGCCCGACGTGATGCTGCTCGACGAGCCGAGCAACCACCTGGATCTGGAGAGCCTGATCTGGCTCGAGCAATTCCTCAAAGGCTACGACGGCGCGCTGATGATGACCTCGCACGATCGCGAGTTCATGAACCGCATCGTCAACAAGGTGCTGGAGATCGACGGCGGCACGCTCACCGCCTATTCGGGCAACTACGAATTCTACGAGCAGCAGCGCGCGCTCGCCGAGAAGCAGCAGCAGGCGCAGTTCGAGCGCCAGCAGGCGATGCTGTCAAAGGAGATCAAGTTCATCGAGCGGTTCAAGGCGCGCGCGTCCCATGCCGCGCAGGTGCAGAGCCGGGTGAAGAAGCTCGACAAGATCGAGCGCGTCGAGCCGCCGAAGCGGCGCGAGAGCGTATCATTCGATTTTCCGGCAGCGCCGCGCTCGGGCGAGGACGTGGTCAGCCTGAAGAATGTCGACAAGAGCTACGGCAGCCGGACGATCTACGAGGGGCTCGACTTCATGGTGCGGCGCAAGGAGCGCTGGGCTGTGATGGGCGTGAACGGCGCGGGCAAATCCACGCTGCTCAAGCTGGTGGCGGGCTCGGCCGAGCCGGATGACGGCACGGTGGCGGTCGGCGGCAGCGTGAAGATGGGTTACTTCGCGCAGCACGCGATGGACCTGCTCGACGGCGAGCAGACCGTGTTCCAGTCGCTGGAGGATTCATTCCCGCAGGCGAGCCAGGGCTCGCTGCGTTCGCT
Source organism: uncultured Alphaproteobacteria bacterium (assembly GCA_963757565.1). Classification (GTDB taxonomy): domain Bacteria; phylum Pseudomonadota; class Alphaproteobacteria; order Rhizobiales; family Xanthobacteraceae; genus PALSA-894. Next base: position 118,072 of record CAVWSB010000011.1, on the reverse strand, counting down.
CGCCGGCTGCTTCGGCTTTTCCGGTGACGATGTGGAGAAGCGATGCCGCGTGCTCTCCGGCGGCGAGAAGGCGCGGCTGGTGATGGCGAAGATGCTGTACGACCCGCCGAACTTCCTGGTGCTCGACGAGCCGACCAACCATCTCGACATGGCCACCAAGGAAATGCTGATCGCGGCGCTGTCGGATTACGAGGGGACCATGCTGTTCGTCTCGCACGACCGGCACTTTCTCGCCGCGCTGTCGAACCGGGTGCTGGAGCTCACCCCCGAGGGCATCCATCAGTACGGCGGCGGCTACACCGAATACGTCGCGCGCACCGGCCACGAGGCGCCGGGCCTGCACAGCTAAAGGACGACGCATGAGGACCGGCGAGACGCGCGCGGCGTTCGTTCACTTCACGCGGCTCGACACGCGCTGGAACGACAATGATGTGTACGGTCACATCAACAATGTCGTGTACTACGCATTCTTCGACACCGCGGTGAACCGCTATCTGATCGAGACCGGCTGCCTCGACATCCACGCGAGCGCCGAGATCGGACTGGTCGTCGAGACGCAGTGCCAGTATTTCAAGCCGATCGCTTATCCGGACGTCGTGCATGCCGGCATCCGCGTCGCGAAGCTCGGGACCAGCAGCGTGCGCTACGAGATCGGCCTGTTCGCGAATGACGATGACGTCGCCGCCGCGCAGGGCCATTTCGTGCACGTCTATGTGGCGCGCGCGACCAATACGCCGGTGCCGATCCCGGACCACACGCGCGGCGTTCTGGCGGGGCTGATCCGGACGGCGGGATAAGCCGCGCGGGCTTGACCCGGCGCGTCATCTGCTGGAATTGAGTCTCCTGCGACGACGCGCGCATAACGAGAAAGAATTCGCATGTCCAAGGACCCCTCCGGCCTGCGCAAGGGTTTGACCTCCTACGGCGATCCGGGCTTTTCGCTGTTCCTGCGCAAGGCCTTCATCAAGGCGAAGGGCTTCTCCGACGACGCGCTCGACCGGCCGATCATCGGCATCACCGACACCTACTCCGACTTCAACCCGTGCCACGGCAACGTGCCGCAGCTGATCGAAGCGGTGAAGCGTGGCGTGATGCTGGCGGGCGGACTGCCGATGGAATTTCCCACCATCTCGATCCACGAGAGCTTTTCGGCGCCGACCTCGATGTATCTGCGCAACCTGATGTCGATCGACACCGAGGAAATGGTGCGCGCGCAACCGATGGATGCCGTCGTCGTCATCGGCGGCTGCGACAAGACATTGCCGGCGCAGGTGATGGGCGCGGTCTCGGCCGACAAGCCCGCGATCGTGGTGCCGACCGGGCCGATGGTGGTCGGCCACTACAAGGGCGAGGTGCTCGGCGCCTGCACCGACTGCCGCCGGCTGTGGGCGCAGCATCGCGCCGGCAAGATGGACGATGCCGAGATGGAGGTCGTGAGCGGGCGGCTCGCGCCGTCGGTCGGCACCTGCATGGTAATGGGCACCGCAAGCACGATGGCCTGCGTGATCGAGGCACTCGGCTTCTCGCTGCCCTATGCGGCGGCGGTGCCGGCGGTGCATGCGGAACGTGTGCGCATCGCGGAAGCCTCGGGCAAGAAAGCCGTGGAGATGGCGAAGGCGGGCTCACCGACGCCGCGCCAGCTGTTCACCGAGCGGAGCTTGCGCAACGCGCTGATCGTACTGCAGGCGATCGGCGGCTCGACCAACGGCATCGTGCATCTCGCCGCGATGGCGGGGCGCGCCGGCATCACGCTCGATCTCGATGCGTTCGACGCGCTTTCCAAGCAGGTGCCGGTGCTGATCGACCTGAAGCCCTCGGGCGATCACTACATGGAGCACTTCCATCACGCGGGCGGCGTGCCGCGCCTGATGCAGGAGCTCTCCGACATTCTCGATCTCGACGCGCCGAGCGTGTTCGGCACGCTGCGCGATCACGTCAAGGTCGCCGAGCAGGTGCCCGGGCAGACCGTCATCCGCACGCGGCAAAATCCGATCAACCAGCAGGGCGCGATGTGCGTGCTGCGCGGCAATATCGCGCCGCGCGGTGCGGTCATCAAGCAATCCGCCGCAACGCCGAAGCTGATGACGCATGAGGGCCGCGCAGTCGTGTTCGAGGACATCGAGGACATGACGCTGCGCATGGACGACATGAATCTCGATGTGACGGCCGACGATGTGCTGGTCCTGCGCAACGCCGGCCCGAAGGGCGCGCCGGGCATGCCGGAGGCGGGGTACCTGCCGATCCCGAAGAAACTGGCGCAGCAGGGCGTGAAGGACATGGTGCGCATTTCCGATGCGCGCATGAGCGGTACGGCGTTCGGCACCATCGTGCTGCACATCACGCCGGAGTCTGCCGATGGCGGGCCGCTCGGGTTGATCAAGACCGGCGATCGCATTCGTCTGGACGTGCCGAAGCGCTCGATCGAACTGCTGGTCGACGACGCCGAGTTGAAAAAGCGCGCCGCCGCCTGGAAAGCGCCGCCGCCGCACGAGGGCTCGGATCGCGGCTATTCCTGGCTCTATCAGAACCACGTCACGCAGGCGGACGAAGGCTGCGACTTCGATTTCCTCTCCGGGATTCGGAAATAGGCGCATAGCCCAAGGCTATATTTGCAAATCGCGACATTGCGCGTCTTGCCTTGCTTTCGCGGTTTGGCGAAACCAGACGCATGCCCGACAGTGTATCGGCCCTCCAACTCGTGTTCGGCGGCGACCCCGCGCTTTACGCCATCGTGGCGCTGTCCCTGTATGTGAGCGTCTCGGCGGTGCTGCTCGCCGCGCTGGTTGCGCTCCCGTTCGGCGCATTCCTGGCGCTGGTGAAATTCCCCGGCCGCACCGTCGTCGTCGTCGTCGTCAACGCGTTCATGGGCCTGCCTCCCGTTGTGGTCGGACTCGCGGTCTATCTCCTGCTTTCGCGCTCCGGCCCGCTCGGCTTTCTCGGACTGCTGTTCACCCCGCGCGCCATGATCGTCGCGCAGGCGCTGCTGGTGATGCCGATCATCGCGGCGCTGACGCGCCAGACCATCGAGGACCTGTGGGCCGAGTACCGTGAAGAACTGACGGCCCTGCGCGTGACACCCGCGCGCCGCGTCGTGACGCTGATCTGGGATGCGCGCTTTTCGCTTGTGACGACGTTGCTTGCGGGTTTCGGCCGCGCGGCGGCGGAAGTCGGCACCGTGATGATCGTCGGCGGCAACATCGACGGGTTTACCCGCGTGATGACGACCGCGATCGCGCTTGAAACCTCCAAAGGCGATCTGCCCCTTGCGATGGGACTCGGGCTGGTGCTGATCGTGCTGATCGTCGCGGTGAATGCGCTCGCCTGGGGTGCGCGCCGCGTCGGCGAGATCCGGGCCGGTTAGCGCATGATCCCGGTTTCGGAAAAGATCATGCGCAAGGCAGATGGTTGATGCGGGCGCCGGTCGGCAATCTGCCGCTCGTGTTCGACGGCGCATCGCTGCGCATCGGCGACGTCGCGGTCGTGCGCGATCTTTCGCTCGATTTCAGTGGCGGCGCGCCGACGCTGCTGCTCGGCCCGAACGGCTCGGGCAAGAGCACGCTGCTACGCCTCGCGATGGGACTCGTGGCGCCGACCGCAGGGCGCATCAACTGGGGCGGGCGCGAAACGCCGGGCGAACGCCTCGCGATGGTATTCCAGCGGCCTGTCATGCTGCGCCGGAGCGCGGCCGCGAATGTCGCCTTTGCGCTCGGACGCCGCGACGAGGTCCGCGTCGCCGAGCTGCTCGACCGGGTCGCGCTGGCGCATCTCGCCACGCGACCGGCGCGGCGGCTCTCCGGCGGTGAGCAGCAGCGGCTCGCGCTGGCGCGGGCGCTTGCCCGCGATCCCGAAATCCTGTTTCTCGACGAGCCAACCGCGAGTCTCGATCCGGCCGCCACGAAGGCGGTCGAGGATATCATTCGCGCGGTCGCGGCATCCGGCGTGAAGATCGTGATGGCGACGCACGACATCGGCCAGGCGCGGCGGCTCGCCGGCGACATCGTGTTTCTCGCGCGCGGGCGGCTGGTCGAACGCGCCGATGCTGCGAACTTTTTCAATTCGCCCGTGACAGCCGAAGCCGCCGCGTTTCTGCGCGGCGATCTCGTAATCTGACTTTGGAGGACAATATGGAGGCAGAGACCCACACGCCGCTCATCCCCGCGCAAGCGGGAATCCAGAGCCACGAGCTAAAAAAGCACTGGGTCCCCGCTTTCGCGGGGACGAGCGGAAGCAGGCGCGCGCTTCTCGGCCTCGCTCTCTCGGCCGTCCTTTGCGGCGGCGCACTCGCGCAGGACAAGTCGATCGTCGTGTCGTCAACCACCTCGACGATGGACTCCGGTCTGTTCGGCCACATCCTGCCGCTGTTCAAGACCAAGACCGGCATCGACGTAAAGGTCTTGTCTCAAGGCACCGGACAGGCGCTCGACACCGGGCGGCGCGGCGACGCCGATGTCGTGTTCGTGCACGCGAAGTCGCAGGAGGAGAAATTTCTTGCCGATGGCGAAGGCGTGAAGCGTTATCCGGTGATGTACAACGACTTCGTGCTGATCGGGCCGAAGAACGATTCCGCCGGCATCAAGGGCAAGGATATCGAGACCGCGCTCAAGACCATCAAGGAGAAGCAGGCGTCCTTTATTTCGCGCGGCGACCGCTCCGGCACGCATTCGGCAGAGCTTGCCCTGTGGAAGGCCTGCGGCATCGACATCGAGAAGGAGAAAGGTCCCTGGTACAAATCGATCGGCCAGGGCATGGGTGCCGCACTCAACACCGCGCAGGCGAGCGAGGCCTACGTCCTGTCCGACCGCGGCACCTGGCTCAGCTTCAAGAACAAGGGCGACCTCCTGATCGCGGTCGAGGGCGACAAACGGCTGTTCAACCAATACGGCGTCATGCTGGTGAACCCCGAGAAGCATCCCAGCGTGAAGAAGGAACTCGGCCAGCAGTTCGTCGACTGGCTCATCTCCGGCGAGGGGCAGAAGGCGATCGCCGGCTACAAGATCAATGGCGAGCAACTGTTCTTTCCGAACGCCAATGCGCCGGGCGCATGACGTTGTCCTGCAGCGGCGCTCGCCCGGTCGATGATCGCACCCGCGCGCGCCGCCGAAGTCCAACTCCACGCCGCTGGCTCGTTGCGTGGCGCGCTGACGGAGGTTGCGATCGCGTTCGAGGCTGCCGACGGCAGCGTCCCCGACGATCCCCATATTGCCGCAACCCTGCAGCGCATTCTGGCGCGCCATGGCTTTACGGCGCCCACTGCCGTAGCCCGGATTTCGTGCGCGTGATACATTTCGCGCAAATTCGAGAAATCATCATGCTCGATTGGCAACAATGCCCGGCGGTGGAACGTATCCCCGGCAAGGTAAGCGGTGAGTGGCTGTTCAAGGGCACGCGCGTGCCCGTAAGAGCGCTGTTTGAAAATCTCGAGGGCGGCGCACGCGTTGACGATTTTCTCGACTGGTTTCCGGGTGTCACGCGCGAGCACATCGAGACGGTCCTGCGGCATGCCGAACGCAGTCTTGCCGCTGTATGATCGACGGCTTGCTTCGTACCTCGATGAAGATCTTGTTTGACCAAGGCGTTCCGGCGCCGCTGCGTCGCGCATTTTCCGGCCATACGGTTGCGACGGCTTATGAACTGGGCTGGGCCCAGTTGACGATGGAGCGTTGCTAAAGCAGGGAAGCGCCGAATTCGACGTTCTGATCACAACGGACCAGAGCCTTCGCCACCAGCAAAACCTTGCCGGACTACGTCTCGCGATCATCGTTCTACCGACCACCGACTGGTCGATTATCCAACGGCATCAAGATGAGATCGTTGCGGCAGCATCTGATACACGACGCGGTGAGGCACCGTTCTAATCTGGTGATGACAGCCAGCGGAGCTTGAACGCCGACCGATAAAATCGCGCACAATCCCTTAATACTTTCGTGACTATCCTCCGGCGGGGAGTCGCGTTCTGGATTTCCCGCTTGTGTGCGTAACACCGGCTGTTCGCCGGGGTGGATAGAGTTCATGCGTATCGTTCGCGTCCTCGCGCTCGCGGGTCTGAGCGCGCTTGCCGGCTGCGGATCGTCCCGCGATTTCTCGATGCTAAGTTGGGGACAGGATACCCCGCCCCCACCGCCCGCCTCGCCGGCGATGGTCAGCAGTCCGGCATCCGCCACCATCGACATCACAGGCAGCATTGGTGGCACAGCTGAGATGGAAGCGCCGCCGCTCGTGCTCAACGACGCGCCGCTCGCCGCGGGCGACGATGTCGCGCTCGGCAAGCGCCACTATCGCGAACGCGATTATCGCCTCGCCGCGCAGCACTTCCGCCGCGCCACCGAAAAGAAGCCGCGCGACGGCGACGCCTGGCTCGGCCTTGCGGCATCCTACGACCGGCTCAAGCGCTACCACGACGCCGATCACGCCTATGCGCGTGCGGTCGCGATCATCGGGCCGAAGGCCGACGTCATCAACAACATAGGGTACTCGTACCTCCTGCGCGGTGACCTGCGCCGGGCGCGTGCGAAGTTCGCCGAGGCACAGGCGAAGGACCCCGGCAATCCGACGGTCGCGAACAACATCGCGCTGGTCGACGAAGCGCGGCGCCGCAAGGGCGTGAACTAAAGACCGAGCGTCCGGCGCGGGCGAGCGTTGTTTCGCATCGCACCAATTTGTTCCCTCTCCTTACGGCATCCCTGACATCACGGAATTGCGAATGTCCGACTCCGGCGGGACCCGCTAGGATTTTGCCGACGCGCGCCTGCGAAAATCCGCCAGCAATCAAGAGCTTTGCGCGCGAGTTGGCGATGAACGGCTCACCGATGGTGAGCGGGAGGAGCACATATGGTTGCGCTGACCATCAATGGACAATCGCACAACGTCGACGTCGATCCCGATACGCCGCTGCTCTGGGTGATCCGCGAGCAGGTCGGCCTCACCGGCACCAAGTACGGCTGCGGCATTGCGCAATGCGGCGCCTGCACGGTTCACGTCGACGGACAGGCCGTGCGCTCCTGTTCGCTGCCGGTCGGCGATGCGGCCGGCAAGAAGATCACCACGATCGAGGGCCTCGCCGACAACGGCAAGCTGACGAAGGTGCAGCAGGCCTGGGTGGATCACGATGTGCCGCAGTGCGGCTACTGCCAGTGCGGAATGATCATGGCGGTGTCCGCGTTGCTCGCCGAGAATCCGAAGCCGACCGACAAGGATATCGACGAGGCCATCACCAACATCTGCCGGTGCGGGACCTTCCAGCAAGTGCGTGCGGCGATCCATGCCGCGGCGACGGCGTGAGGGAGAGCATCATGAATTTCGTTCCCAAGATGAATCGCCGCTCCTTCCTCGTGAGTTCGGCCGCAGCGGGCGGCGGGCTTGCACTCGGCCTGAATTTGCCATTCGGTCCCGACGTCGTGCGCGCCGCCGACGGCTCGCCCGAGGTGAATGCCTGGGTGGTGATCCAGCCTGACGAAACGGTGGTCGTGCGTATCGCGCGCTCGGAGATGGGTCAGGGCACGCTGACCGGGCTCGCCCAGATGGTCGCCGAAGAACTCGAGTGCGACTGGGACAAGGTGACGACCGAATACCCGACCCCCGGACAGAACGTGGCGCGCAAGCGCGTGTGGGGCGACTTCGGCACCGGCGGCTCGCGCGGCATCCGCTCCTCGCATGAATACGTGCGCAAGGGCGGCGCGGCGGCGCGCATCATGCTGGTGCAGGCGGCGGCGAACCAATGGAACGTTCCGGCCACCGAATGCACCGTCTCGAAGGGCGTGATCACGCACAAGGCGTCGAACCGCTCGACGACCTACGGCAAGGTCGCCGAAGCCGCGGCGAAGATCGAGCCGCCGAAGGATGTGCCGCTGAAGGATCCGAAGAACTGGACCATCATCGGTCAGCCACTGAAACGGCTCGACACGCTCGACAAGACGACCGGCAAGATGATGTACGGCATCGACGTGAAGCTGCCGGGCATGCTGTCGGCCGCGATCAAGGATTGCCCGGTCTTCGGCAACAAGCTCGCGAGCTACGACGACGCCAAGGCCAAGACCATGAAGGGCGTGCGTCACGTCCTCAAGGTCGGCGACAGCGGGGTCGCGGTGGTCGCCGACACCTATTGGCAGGCCAAGGTCGCGCTCGACACGATCGACGTGAAATGGACCGAGAGCGAGAACAACAAGGTCTCGAGCGAGACGATCGCGGCGTGGCTCAAAGAGGGTCTCGACGCCGAGCAGGCCTTCGTCGGCAACGAGGCGGGTAATGCGAAGGACGCGATCGCCAAGGCCGCCAAGAAGGTGGAGGCGGTCTACTCGTATCCGTACCAGAACCACGCGCCGATGGAGCCGATGAACGCCACGGCGGTGTGGACGCCGGACAAATGCGAAGTGTGGACCGGGACGCAGAACGGCGAGGCGGCGTTTGCCGCAACGCTCGAAGCCTCCGGCCTGCCGGCGAACAAGTGCGACGTGCACAAGACGATCCTCGGCGGCGGCTTCGGCCGGCGTGGACGCTCCGACTACGTGTCGCAGGCAGTCCTGATCGCCAAGCAGATTCCCGGCACGCCGGTGAAGCTGGTCTGGTCGCGCGAAGAGGACATGCTGCACGGGACTTATCATCCCGTGATGCAGGCGAAGCTCACCGGCGCGCTCGACGAGAAGGGCAACCTCACCGGCCTGCACTTCCGTCTCTCCGGTCAGTCCATCATGGCGGCGGTGTTTCCGCAGAACCTGCAGAACGGGAAGGATCCGCTCACGTTCCAGGGCCTGTCACCCTCCGGCGAGCAGGCGTTCGGGTACGACATCCCGAACCTGCTGATCGACCACGCGATGCGCAATCCGCATGTTCCGCCGGGCTTCTGGCGCGGCGTGAACATCAACCAGAACACCATCTTCATGGAATGCTTCATGGATGAGCTGGCGCTCGCCGCGGGCAAGGACCCGCTCGAGTTCCGGCGCAGCGTCATGGGCAAGTATCCGAAGAACCGCGCGGTGCTTGATGCCGTGGCCGAGAAGATCGGCTGGGGCAAGCCGGCGCCGAAGGGCGTCTATCGCGGGCTCGCGCAGGTGAAGGCGTTCGACAGCTACGTGGCGGGCGCCGCGGAAATCTCCGTCGACAACGGCAGCAAGATCAAGGTCCACCGCATCGTGGCGGCAACCGATCCGTGGCTATGCGGTCAATCCCGGCGCAGATCGAGCGGCAGGTCGCGGGCTCGTTCGTCTACGGGCTCTCCGCGCTGTTCTATCAGGAGATCACCATCAAGGACGGGCGCGTCGAGCAGGAGAACTTCGACGTCTACAACTCGATGCGCATCTGCCGAGATGCCGAAGGTCGAGGCGATCGTGATGCCCTCCGGCGGCTTCTGGGGCGGCGTCGGCGAGCCGACCATCTGCGGTCGCGGCGCCGGCGGTGCTCAACGCCTACTTCGCGGCGACGGGCAAGCGCATCCGCTCGTTCCCGCTGAAGAACCACGACATCTACATGGCGTGACCTTGCGCAAAACCGGCGGCGGCCCGATGGCTGCCGCCGCCTGCCCTTGGTACAGTCAGGCATGAACGCGACGCGCATTCTCGCCGCTGCGATCTTCGTTGTTTTTTCCGGGGCAGCCGGCGTATGCGCCGACGCGCCGCCGGGCGCCTCGTCATGCACCGGCTGTCACGCGGCAAGCGCCGGCGTCGAACGCGATGGCCGCCGCTCGCGGGCCAGCCGGCAGGAGAAGATCGCCGAGGCGATGATGGCGTTTCGGGCCGGGCAGCGCCCCGGCAACGATCATGGACCGGCTCGCCAAAGGTTTCACCGACGACGAAATCCGGGCGATCGCCGCCTGGTATGCGGCACAGAACGCCATGATGCACGCACGCACAAACCGGCGCAGCTTTCTCAAAGGCGCGGGTGCGGCGCGCTGTTGCCGCTGCCCGCGTTGGCGCAAGGCACGGCGCGAAGATCGTCGTGATCGGCGGCGGCTTCGGCGGCGCATCGGTGGCGCGCTTCCTCAAGCGCGCCGATCCGAAACTCGATGTGACGCTGGGTCGATGGCGACCGACCTTCACCGCCTGCCCGTTCTCCAACCACGTGATCGTCGGCATGCGCGACATGGCGGCGCAACAGTTTCAACTACGACAAGGTGAAGGCCGAGGGCGTGACGATCGCGGTCTCGGCGGCGACAGTCGATCGACGGCGGCAAGCGCAGCGTCACGCTGGAGAATGGCGCGACGCTCGCCTACGACCGGCTCGTTCTGGCGCCCGGCATCGAGATCGACTGGAAGGCGCTGCAAGGCTACGACGAGACAGGCCGCCGAGATCATGCCGCATGCCTGGAAGGCGGGCGAGCAGACGCTAGTTGCTGCGCCGCCAACTCGACGCGATGGAAGACGGCGGCAAGGTCGTGATGTCGTCGCCGGCAACGCCGGTGCGCTGCCCGACGGCGATCTACGAACGCGCGAGCCTGATCGCGCTATTATCTCAAAACGAAAAAGCCGAATTCGAAACTGATCATCCTCGACGCGAAGGACACGTTCTCGCAGCAGCGCAACTATTCCAGAACGCCTGGAAAGAGCTTTATCCCGACCATCTCGAATGGGTGTCGCTGTCGCAAGGCGGCAACGTGACGGAAATCCAGTCGGTGACAAAGACCTTCGTGACCGACTTCGACAATTACGAAGCGGACGTCGCCAACGCCGATCCCGCCACAGCGCGCGGGCGCGATCGCGCAGGCTGCCGGCGTCGACCGACCGCACCGGCTGGTGCCCGGTCGAGCCGCTCGCGTTCGAGTCGCAGCTTGTGCCCAACATCCATGTGATCGGCGATGCCGCGATGACCGGCGCGATGCCGAAGGCGGCCTTCGCCGCGAATGCACAGGCCAAGGTGTGCGCCGTCGCAGTCGCGGCGCTGCTGCGCGGCGACAAGCCGATCGAGCCGCGCCTGATCAACACCTGCTACAGCTTCGTCGCGCCCGACTACGGCATCTCGTTCGCCGAAGTGTTCAAGCCCGCGAACGGCATGCTGGTCGACGTCGAGGGCGCGGCGGGTTCGAGCCCGGTCGATGCGCCGCGCGAGGATCGCGTGCGTCGAGGCGCAATACGCCGAAGGCTGGTTCAAGGCGATCACCGCCGAGGTGTTCGGATGATGCGCGCGCTCATCGCCGCCATGTTGATATCGGGCGCGAACGCTCGCATCGGCGCAGGGCGGGCTGCGGCCCTTATCACGGTCGTCGGCGACGCGATCCCGGCCTCGCTGACCGGTACGGCGGGCGATGCGGAACGCGGGCTGAAGATCGTCACCAACCGGCAGGTCGGGCTTTGTCTTTTGTGCCATACGGGGCCATATACGCAGAGCGGTTCCAGGGCACGATGGCGCCGGACCTCAGCGGGGCCGGTTCGCGCTGGAGCGAAGGACAGTTGCGGCTGCGCATCGTGGATGCGGCGCGGATCAATCCCGACGACCATCATGCCGCCCTATTATCGGGTCGATGGCCTGGACCGCGTGTCGCGCCGGGCTTCCGCGGCAAGCCGATCCTGACCGCGGAGCAGATCGAGGACGTGGTGGCGTATCTGGTGACGTTGAAAGATTGAGATGACGATGATGAAGCATCACACGGCGCGAGCGATCATCGGCGGGCTGGTGGCGAGCGCCGCTCCGTGCCGCGTGCGCAGGCGCAATCCTGCCGTGCCCGGCCAGATGGAAGCCGCGATCCGCAGCGCTGATCGGCGAGGCCAAGATCCAGAAGGGCAAGGTCACGCTCGACCTGCCGCCGCTGGTCGAGAACGGCAACACCGTGCCGATGACCGTCACGGTCGCGAGCCCGATGACCGCGCAGATCACGTCAAGGCGATCCATGTATTCAACGAGAAGAACCCGCAGCCGAATGTCGATCAGCGTCACGCTCGGGCCGCGCGCCGGCAAGGCGCGAGGTCTCGACGCGCATCCGCCTCGCCGACACGCAGAAGATCATCGCGATCGCCGAACTGTCGGATGGCACGTACTGGTCCGACACGCAGGACGTCGTCGTGACGCTCGCGGCCTGCCTGGAGGACTTGCAGCCATGAGGCGCGCGCGCTCATCAATGTGCCGCGCAAGGCCAAGCGCGGCGACGTGATCGAGATCAAGACGCTGATCTCGCACAAGATGGAAACGGGCTTCCGCCACGGCACCAACGGCCGGATGATCCCGCGCGACATCATCACGTCGTTCACCTGCCGCTATAACGGCGAGGAAGTCTTCTCCACGCTGCTCTTCCGGCGATCGCCGCGAACCCGTTCTTGACGTTCTATCGCGGTCGCGCCGAGAGCGGCACGCTCGCGTTCACCTGGGAAGGCGACAACGGGTTCGCGGTGACCGAAGAGGCGAAGATTGAGGTGGCGTGACGTGGCGCCCCGCTCTCGGGCAACCCTCTCCACTTGTGGGAGAGGGTCGCCGCGCAGCGGCGGGGTGAGGGGTTGTCGAATTTCAGCGAAGCTGACCCCTCACCCGGCTGGCTTCGCTCGCCACCCTCTCCCACAAGGGGAGAGGGTAAGAGCGCGCGTGACCATGACCATCGCGATCATCCTCGCCCTCCTCCCATCCTCACCCACGCCGAAATCCCGCTCGACCAGCGCCGCTCCGGCTACGAGCAGATGAGCCCCGCCACCAGGGCGATGCAGGACGACGACACGTCCAATCCCGCAACGCTCTCGGTGCTCGACGGCGAGGCGCTGTGGAAGCGCAAAGTCGGCGACGCCGGCAAGGCCTGCGCGGATTGCCATGGCGATGCCGAAGCCTCGATGCGCGGCGTTCGGCGCGCTATCCGGCTTTCAGTCCCGCGAAGGGCCGGCCGATCGACATCGAGCAGCGCATCAATCTCTGCCGCACCGAGAAGCAGAAAGCAGCGCCGCTCGCGCACGAGAGCCGCCGACCTGCTCGCGCTCACGGCCTATGTCGGCCGCCAGTCGCGCGGCATGCCGATCGATGTGGCGAATGACGAGAAGACCAAACCGTTCATCGAGTCCGGGCGCCGGATTTTCTCGTCGCGCGAAGGGCAACTCAATCTCTCCTGCCAGAATTGCCACGACGACAATTGGGGCCAGAAGCTCGCGGGCGTGCCGCTGGTGCAAGGGCATCCGACCGGCTACCCGGTCTATCGGCTTGAATGGCAGAGCCTCGGCTCGCTGCAGCGCCGGCTGCGCAACTGCATGATCGGCATGCGCGCCGAGCCTTATCGCCTACGGCGCGGACGAGTATGTCGATCTCGAACTGTACCTGATGTGGCGCGCGCGCGGCATGACGGTCGAGACGCCGGCGGTGCGGCCGTAGGCCTGACGCACGGCCGCGTGCGGTTGCCACCGCATTGCCCAAAAATTAGTCCGGAGCCGCTTTGTCCGGGGCAGGCCTCCTGCATCGCCGAATGACCCTGCCTGGGTTCGGCTCCGGCGATTCCCGTCGACTCCTCAATATGTTGACCCCTGCGACCGCGCGCTCCGCCGTGCTGGCACGGCCCTTGCGGAACTGAAGCCCGGAGATACGCGGGGGCGATCCGGAGGGCTGTTTGATGAAGCGTCGCGAATTCCTGAAATCGGCGTCCGTGCTTGCGGCGAGCGCCGCACTGCCGGCGCCCGCGATCTTCTCGCCCGCGAAGGCGCAGGGGCGCGCCGAGACCATCCTTGTCGTTTCGGAAAGCGGCCCCAACAACATCGACATCCACGGCGTCGGCACCAACGTGCCGGGCTACGAGGTCTCGTGGAATTGCTACGACCGCCTGATCAGCCACGAGATGAAGACCGGCCCGAACGGCCAGCCGTATTACGACAAGGACAAGTTCAAGATGGAGCTCGCCGACGACATGAACGTCGGCGACATGTCGGCCACCTTCAAGCTGAAGAAAAACGCCGTGTTCCAGGACGGCACGCCGGTGACCGCCAAGGACGTGAAGTGGTCGCTCGATCGCGCGGTGTCGGTCGGCGGCTTCCCGACCTTCCAGATGGGCGCGGGCTCGCTCACCAAGCCCGAGCAGTTCGTCGTGGTCGACGACAACACGTTCCGCGTGGACTTCGCGAAGAAGGATCGCCTGACGATTCCCGATCTCGCCGTCATCGTGCCCTGCATCATCAATTCGGAACTTGTGAAGAAGCACGCCACGGAAAAAGACCCGTGGGGCATGGACTACACCAAGCAGAACACCGCGGGCTCGGGCGCCTACCGCGTGGTGCAATGGACCGCCGGCACGGAAGTCATTCTCGAACGCAACGACAAATGGGTCGGCGGGCCGTTGCCGAAAACCAAGCGCATCGTGTGGCGCATGGTGCCGTCGGCCGGCAACCGGCGCGCGCTGCTCGAGCGCGGCGATGCCGACATCTCCTACGAGCTGCCGAACAAGGACTTCGTCGAGCTGAAGGACGCCGGCAAGCTCAACATTGTGTCGACGCCGTTCTCGAACGGCATCCAGTATCTCGGCATGAACGTGAAGAACCCGCCGTTCGATAACCCGAAAGTGCGCCAGGCGGTCGCCTACGCGGTCCCGTACCAGAAGATCATGGACGCGGTGCTGTACGGACTGGCGAAGCCGATGTTCGGCGCGCCGGCCGACAAGCCGACTGAAGTTGCGTGGCCGCAGCCGACCAAGTTCAACACCGATATCGAGAAGGCCAAGAAGCTGATGGCCGAAGCCGGCTATCCGAACGGCTTCGAGACCACGCTGTCGTTTGACTTGGCTTTGCCACCGTCAACGAGCCGACCGCGATCCTGATCCAGGAAAGCCTCAACCTGATCGGCATCAAGACCACGATCAACAAGATCCCAGGTTCGAACTTCCGTACCGAGCTGAACAAGAAGGTGCTGCCGCTTTATCTCAACGTGTTCTCGGGCTGGCTCGACTATCCGGAGTACTTCTTCATCTGGTGCTATCACGGCAAGAATTCGATCTTCAACACGATGAGCTACCAGTCGAAAGACATGGATGCGTTCATCGACGGCGCCGTGAATGCGGCCGCGATCGGCGATAAGGCGACCTACGAAAAAGACGTGAAGGGTTTCGTCGATCTCGCCTTCGCCGACATGCCGCGCGTTCCGATCTTCCAGCCATACGTCAACGTCGCGATGCAGAAGAACATCTCCGGCTATCAGTACTGGTTCCACCGGCGGCTCGATTATCGCGCGCTGGCAAAGGGATGACGCGTCATCGGGCGCGCATCGCTGTTCTTGCCGCCACGCGCGTTCCCTCCCCCCTCGCGGGGGAAGGACAAGGTGGGGGGTGGCTGCAAACACCCGGCATGTCGCTGCCCCCCTCCCCAACTTCCGCGCCATCCCGGACATGCGGTGAGGAGCGCGCATGCTGATTGTCATCCTCAAGCGCCTGCTGATCGCGATCCCGAGCCTGATCGGGGTCGTGATCGTGACGTTCCTGCTCACGCGGGCGCTGCCGGGGGATCCGGCGGCGTACTTCGCGGGGCCTGCCGCCACCAAGGAGGCGATCCAGGAAATCCGCGTCAAGCTCGGCCTCGACAAGTCGCTGCCGCAGCAGTTCGTGCGCTACGTCGATGATCTCGCGCACGGCAATCTCGGGGAATCGCTCACCACCGGCCAGCCGGTCTTGACCGAGATCCGCAACCGGCTGCCGGCGTCTGCCGAACTCACGCTGCTCGGCCTGATCGTCTCGATCGCGATCGCGATCCCGCTCGGCATTTTCGCTGCGGTGAAGCCGAATTCATGGGTCGATCACACCTGCCGCGTGGTCACCACGGCCGGCGTCTCGCTGCCGGTGTTCTTCACCGGACTCATTCTGGTTTACGTCTTCTACTACCTGCTCGGCTGGGCGCCGGCGCCGCTCGGACGGCTCGACACGTTCATTTCGCCGCCGCCGAGCGTGACCGGCTTCCTGCTGATCGACTCGCTGATCGCGGGTAATTTCGAGGCCTTTCGCGGGGCGCTGAGCCAGATTTTCCTGCCCGCCGTCACGCTCGGCATCTTCTCGCTCGCGCCGATCGCCCGCATGACGCGCGCCTCGATGCTCGCGGTGCTCGCCTCCGACTTCGTGCGCACCGCGCGCGCGAGCGGCCTGACGCCGTTCACCGTGATCGTCACCTATGCGTTCCGCAACGCGATGCTGCCGGTCATCACCACGCTCGGCATGGTGTTCTCGTTCCTTCTTGGCGCCAACGTGCTGGTCGAGAAGGTGTTCGCCTGGCCGGGCATCGGCTCCTACGCGGTCGAGGCGCTGATCTCGTCCGACTTCGCACCGGTGCAGGGCTTCGTGCTCACCATGGCGGTGATGTACGTGCTGCTCAATCTGCTGATCGACATTCTCTACGGCGTGATCGATCCGCGCGTGAGGCTTGAGGGATGAGCGAGATCGCACTGGCGAAGCCCGAAGCGCCGTCGAGCGGGATTCTCGCGACGCTGAAGCACGCACGCTACGTCATCGGCGAGAACCCGGTGACGGGATTCGCATTCGGCCTGTTCGTGCATCATCGTGATCGCGGCCGTGCTCGGCCCGCATATCGTGCCCTACGATCCGCTCGCGAGCGACACCGCCGCTGCGCTCAAGCCGCCCTCGCGCGCGCACTGGTTCGGCACCGACCAGATCGGCCGCGATGTGTTCAGCCGCGTGGTCGTGGCGACGCGGCTCGATTTCATCATCGCGGTGTTCTCGGTGGTGCTGGTGTTCCTGATGGGCGGGCTCGCCGGCGTCGCGGCCGGCTTCTTCGGCGGCTGGACCGACCGCATCGTCTCGCGCATCGCCGACACCATCATGGCGTTCCCGCTGTTCGTGCTCGCGATGGGCATCGTGGCCGCGCTCGGCAACACGGTGCAGAACATCATCATCGCCACGGCGATCGTGAACTTCCCGCTCTACGCCCGCATCGCCCGCACCGAAGCGAACGTGCGGCGCGAGGCCGGCTTCGTGCAGGCGGCGCGGCTCTCCGGCAATGGCGAATTCCGCATTCTCCTTGCGCATATCCTGCCGAACATCATGCCGATCATGATCGTGCAGATGTCGCTCACCATGGGCTACGCGATCCTCAATGCGGCCGGCCTCTCGTTCATCGGGCTGGGCGTTCGCCCGCCGGATCCCGAGTGGGGCATCATGGTGGCGGAAGGCGCGGCCTTCATGGTGTCGGGCGAATGGTGGGTCGCGCTGTTTCCCGGCCTCGCCCTGATGGTCGCGGTGTTCTGCTTCAACCTGCTGGGCGACGGCCTGCGCGACATCGTCGACCCGCAAAGGCGGACGTGATGGATACGAGCGATGTGCTTCGCAGCAACGCGCCGCCGCCGGTGCCGCTGCTCGACATCAAGGACCTGACCGTCGAGTTCGCAACCCGCCGCGGCATCGTCAAGGCGGTGAAGAACATCAATATCGAGGTCGCCAAAGGCGAGACACTGGCGATCGTCGGCGAGTCCGGCTCGGGCAAGTCGGTGACGTCGTTCGCGGTGATGCGCATCCTCGATCGCGCCGGGCGCATCGCCGAGGGCTCGGTGATGTTCTCCGGCATCGATGTGCGCGCCGCCGACGACGACACGATGCGCGACCTTCGTGGACGAGAAATGTCGATGATCTTCCAGAATCCGCGCGCCGCACTCAACCCGATCCGAAAGGTCGGCGTGCAGATCGAGGACGTGCTGCGCCAGCACGCGCAGGCCGATTCCACCGCGATCACCGACAAGGCGATCGAGATCCTCGATCAGGTGCGCATCGCGCGGCCGCGCGAGCGCTATCATGCCTATCCGTTCGAACTCTCCGGCGGCATGTGCCAGCGCGTGGTCATTGCGCTGGCGCTCGCCTGCAAGCCGCAGCTGCTGATCGCCGATGAGCCGACCACCGGGCTTGACGTCACCACGCAGAAGACCGTGATGGACCTTGTCACGGAACTGACCCGCGCGAACGGCATGTCGACCATCCTGATCACCCACGATCTGGGGCTGGCCGCCGTCTATTGCGACCGCGTGGTCGTGATGGAAAAGGGCAATGTGGTCGAGACCGCGAAGTCCGCCACCATCTTCAAAGCACCGGCGCATCCCTATACCCGCAAGCTGATGCGCGCGACGCCACGGCCCGGCGTGTCGCTGCGCGAGCTGCTGCCGGAAGAGGCCGACGGCGTCGCAACCGTCCCCGCCGCTCCGGCGACGGCGCCGACCAACGGCAAGGGCCCGCGAAGGCCGAGCCTCTGCTGGTGGTCGAAAAGCTGATCAAGGAATATCCGCGCCAAGGCATCACCAAGTCGCTCTCGAACCTGTTCCGCAGAGGTCCCGCGCCGGAACCCGAGATCTTCCGCGCCGTCGACGGCATCAGCTTCCATATCGATCGCGGCGAGAGCGTCGGGCTCGTCGGCGAGTCCGGCTGCGGCAAGTCCACCACCTCCACGATGGTGATGCGGCTGATCGATGCGAGCGACGGGCTGATCCAGTTCGACGGCGAGGACATCGGCGCGATCCCGGCCAAGCAGTTCGCGACGCTGCCGTTGCGCAAGCGCATCCAGATGGTGTTCCAGGACCCGACCGACAGCCTCAACCCGCGTTTCACGGCGGCGCGCGCGATCGCCGACCCGATCCTGCGGCTCGGCGACGTCAGTGGGCGCGACCGCGATCCGGGCGCGCTGCGAAGAACTGGCGACGCAGGTCGGACTGCCGCTGGAATTTCTCGACCGTTTCCCACACCAGCTCTCGGGCGGACAGAAAGCGCGCGTCGGCATCGCGCGTGCGATCGCGCTGCATCCCGACCTCATCATTCTCGATGAGCCGACTGCTGCGCTCGACGTGTCGGTGCAGGCCGTGGTGCTGAACCTGCTGCAGGACCTGAAAGACACCGCTCGGCATGAGCTATCTTTTCGTCTCGCACGATCTCAATGTCGTGCGGCTGTTGTGCGACCGCGTGATCGTGATGCGGCAGGGAAAGATCGTCGAGCAGGGCGAGACCGAGCGCGTGCTGTTCGCGCCGGAGGCGCAGTACACGCGCGATCTGCTTGAGGCAATCCCGCATCCGCCGGTGTAGAGTAGCCTGATGCCGAAGACCGATCCCCTCGACGCCTATATCGATGCCGCCGCGGCCGCGCTCGCGATCCCCGTCGCGCCCGAATGGAAGGGCGAAATCCGCGCCAATCTGGCGGTCACGTTCAAGCTTGCCGCGCTGGTGGGCGAGAAGGAGTTGCCGGACGATGCCGAGCCCGCGCAAATCTTTAACGCCTAGATCTGCTTCAAAGCCTGAGCCGCAATTCGATACCGCCTGGGCGACCGCCGGCGAAATCGCCGCCGCGGTGGCCGAAGGCCGCGTCTCGGCTGTGACGGTCGCGGAGGATGCGCTGGCCCGCATCACCAGCCGCGATCCTGTGCTCAATTCGTTCACCGACGTGCTGGCGGAGCGCGCGCTCGCGCGCGCCGCCGCGGTCGATGCCGGCAAGCTCAAGGGACCGCTCGCGGGCGTGCCGTTCGCGGTGAAGAACCTGTTCGACGTGAACGGCCTGCCGACGCGTCGCCGGCTCGAAGATCAATCGCGAGCTTCCTCCCTGCCGCAACATGACTCCGCCGCTGATCGAGCGGCTCGAAGCGGCCGGCGCCGTGCTGGTCGGCGCGCTCAACATGGGCGAATACGCCTACGACTTCACCGGCGAGAACGTGCACGACGGCAACGCGCACAATCCGCACGACGTGACGCGCATGACCGGCGGCTCCTCGAGCGGCTCGGGCGGCGCAGTCGCGGGCGGGCTGGTGCCGCTCTCGCTCGGCTCCGACACCAACGGCTCGATCCGCGTGCCCTCCTCGTTCTGCGGGCTGTTCGGGCTGAAGCCGACCTACGGCAGGCTGTCCCGCGCGCGGCTCGTTTCCGTTCGTGTCGAGCTTCGATCATCTCGGGCCGCTGGCGCGCTCGGCGCACGATCTCGCGCTCGCCTACGACGCGATGCAGGGGCCCGATGCCGAGGACCCGGTGTGCACAGACCGGCCGCTCGAGCCGACGCTGCCCGCGCTCGCGCGCGGCACGCAGGGGCTGCGCATCGCGGTCGCGAATGGCTATTTCAAGAAGGGCATGTTCCCGGAGGCCTGCGTCGCGGTCGAGCGCGTGGCCGCGGCGCTCGGCGCCAATGCCAATATCGAAATCCCCGAAGCCGCGCGTGCGCGCGCCGCCGCCTACCTCATCACGGCGAGCGAAGGCGCGAGCCTGCATCTCGACCGGCTGCGCACGCGCGCGAATGATTACGATCCGGCGGTGCGCGACCGCCTGATCGCGGGCGCGATGATCCCTGCCGCACTGGTCAACCGCGCGCAGAAATTCCGCCGCTGGTATCGCGGCGAGGTGCTGAAGCTGTTCGCGGACTTCGACGCGATCCTTGCGCCCGCGACGCCGTGCACGGCGCCGGAGATTGGGCAGAAGACCTTCATGATCGACGGTGTCGAGCTTCCGGTGCGGCCGAATATCGGCATCTACACGCAGCCGATCTCGTTCATCGGTCTGCCTGTGGTCGCCGTTCCGGTGCCGCTTTCGCCGATGCCGATCGGCGTGCAGGTGATCGCCGCGCCGTGGCGCGAGGACATCGCGCTGCGTATCGCCCATTCGCTGGAGCAAGCCGGCGTATGCGTCGCGCCGCGGCCCGCGCTATAATGTGATGTTCTTCTCCGCTCATGCCCGCGAAAGCGGGCATCCAGTTCTGTGCGAAGCACTGGGTCCCCGCTTTCGCGGGGACGAGCGGCCATTGACCAGGGAGCGAGTATGCAAATCGACCTGCCGGAGGTCGTCGCCGAGGTGAAGGCCGCGTTCGACCGCTACGAGAAGGCGCTCACATCGAACGATGTCGCGACGCTGAATTCGATCTTCCACGACGCGCCGCAGACGATCCGCTACGGGATCGGCGAGAACCTTTATGGCTACGCACAGATCGCGGGCTTCCGCGCGGCGCGCTCGCCGGTCGGGCTGATGCGCAGCATTTCGCAGACGGTGATCACGACCTACGGCCGCGACTTCGCCGTCGCCTCGACGCTGTTCCGGCGCGACAGCGCGCCCGGCAAGGTCGGCCGGCAGATGCAGACCTGGGCGCGCTTCCCCGACGGCTGGCACGTGGTGGCGGCGCATGTGAGTTTGATCGACGACAAAAGCTACCTGATCATACGCTCGTCCCCGCAAAGCGGGGACCCAGGTCTTCCTGGATGCCCGCTTTCGGCGGGCATGAGCGGGATCAGCGTTGCGCGACGAACGCTCGCCAGCCGCCGAAGTGCGAGATATCGCGCGCGCTCGTCACCGCCTCGGCCTCGGCGAGGAAACCCTTCACGCCGCGCCCGTCGGCGAGCCGCAACGTGCCGATGCCGAGCGGCGGCGGGATCGCGGCGACAAACCGCCCGAACCCCTCGGCCGGCAGCGCCCACACTTCCACTGCAATCGCACTGCCCTGCCCGGCCGGAACGCGCAGCAGGCCGGGGCGCGGCGGCGGCGCGGTATCGAGCGCGAACAGGCGATAGTCGGGCGCGGTCGTCGTCGCTTCGAGGAAACGCGCGCCGAAGGATTTCAGTTCGTCGTTCAGCGGCATGCCCGACAGATGCGCGCCGACGACCGCGAGCGCGATCTCGCCCGCCTGCGGCGTGGCTGCGAGCGGCGCCAGCGGCGGCTGCGGCGCGCCGGTCGCGCCGATCGGCAGGCCCGTATCGGCGTGGAATACCCGGCCGAGCGAGCCGAGCAGCGCATCGCGTCCGCCGGGCGCGAGCAGCGTGATGCCGAACGGCGTGCCGATCCGGCCGCATGCTCGCCGGCACCGCGAGGCCGGCCAGATCGAGCAGGTTGACGAAATTCGTGTAGGTGCCGAGCCGTGAGTTGAGCTGGATCGGGTCGGCCAGAACCTGGTCGACCGTGTAGACGGTCGGCATGGTCGGCAGGAGCAGCACGTCGATGCTGCGGAAGATGTGATCGCGCACGCGGCGCAGATCCTCCAGCTTGTAGAACGCCGCAAACGCATCGACCGCGCTCGAGCGCGCGCCCTGCAGCGATGATCTCGCGCGTGACGGGGTGCATCGATTCGGGCGACGACGCGATCATCCTGCGCACCACATGGTAACGCTCTGCGACCCACGGGCCCTCGTAGAGCAGCCGCGCGGTCTCGTAGAAGGGCTCGATGTCGATCTCCACGATGGCGGCGCCGAGCGCCGCGAAGCGCTCGACGGCCGCCTCGAATTGCGCCGCCGACACCTGATCGCCGAAGAACACGCGCTCGCCCTTGATCGGCACCCCGATGCGCAGGTTTGCCGGAAGCGCTCCGAGCGTTCCGGGCGCGCGATTGCGCGTGAACGGGTCCGCGATGTCCGGTCCCGCCATCGCGGAGAAGACCGCCCACGCTTCGTCGACCGTGCAGGCAAACACCGAGACGCAATCGAGCGTACGGCAGGCCGGCACCACGCCGGCGGTGGAGATCACGCCGAGGCTCGGCTTCAAGCCCACGATGTTGCCGAGGCCGGCCGGCACGCGGCCGGAGCCGGCCGTGTCGGTGCCGAGCGAGAACGGCACCAGCCCCGCCGCGACCGCGACGCCGGAGCCCGAGCTCGATCCGCCGGGGATGAGTTTCGGATCGAACACGTTGCGCGGCACCCCATAGGGTGAGCGCACACCGACAAGACCGGTCGCGAACTGGTCGAGATTGGTCTTGCCGATCACGATCGCGCCGGCCGCGCGCAGCCGCGCCACGCTGGTCGCGTCGTTTTTGGCGACGTAAGCGAAATCCGGACAGGCGGCCGTCGTCGGCATGCCGCCGACGTCGATGTTGTCCTTCACGGCGAACGGCACGCCGAACAGCGGCAGCGCGGGATCGAGCTGCGCCGCGATGGTCTTCGCCTCGACCAGCGCTTCCTTCTCGTCGCGCAGCGTGATGAAGATCGCCGGATCGTTGTGCTGGCGGATGCGCGCGTAGGTGCGCGCGACCGTCTCCTCCGGAGAGGCGCCGGAGCGGTGCGCCGCAAGGATTTCGGCGATGGTTTCGGTCATCTTGCTCTGACCGCGATGTCGGACGGAAAATCGGTGTCCACTTTTCCTGGCATCGCTCTAGTTTTCCCGCCGGATGGCGCTCTCGTGCCAGTGACGCAGCGCAAGATGCGCGATCCAGCTGGTGAGGAAGAAGATCGCGATGCCGGTGAGCGAGATCAGGATCAGGGCCGCGAACATGCGCGGGATTTGCAGCCGGTAGCCGGATTCGAGGATGCGATAGGCCAGCCCCGACGCGCTGCCGCCGGTGCCGGCGACGAATTCCGCCACCACCGCGCCGATCAGCGCGAGCCCGCCGGAAATCTTCAGGCCGCCGAGGAAATACGGCAGCGCCGCCGGCAGGCGCAGATAGCGCAACGTCTGCCAGCGGCTCGCGCGGTAGAGCTGGAACAGATTGACCAGATTGTGGTCGGCGGAATTCAGCCCAAGGATGGTGTTCGACAGGATCGGGAAGAACGCCACGATCCAGGCGCAGATCAGCAGCGACAGATTGATGTCGCCGACCCAGATGATGATCAGCGGCGCGATCGAGACGACCGGCGTCACCTGCAGGATCACCGCATAGGGGAACAGCGATTTCTCCAGCCACTTCGATTGCGTGAAGATGATCGCGAGCGCGACGCCGACCACCACTGCGGCGATCAGTGCCGCGAAGGTGATGCGCAGCGTGATGAGCAGCGACTGCGACAGCGTGCCCCAGTCGGTCCACAGCGTCTGCGCGATCACGATCGGGCCGGGCAGGATGTAGACCGGGATGCCCTTGATGCGCGACGATCGCTTCCCAAGCGGCGAGGATGAGCGATGCCGATCACCAGCGGCGCGAGGATGCCGGGCCACGCGCTTGGCGCGAGGCCGAGGATGCGCCGCTCCTGCGCGAACACCGGCCGCGCCGCGGCGTCGGTGCCGTCGGGGGAGGACAGCGTCGTTTGCCGAGCGGCAGATCGCTCATGCGGCGATCGCCTCGCTGCAAAGTCCCGGACGCCACGCGGCACAGATGCGCGTATTCGGCCGAGGTGCGGAACAGCCCGTCGCGCGGATATGGCGCCTCGCTGCGCAGATCGGCCATCACGCGGCCCGGCCGCGCCGCCATCACGACGATGCGCTGCGACAGATAGACCGACTCGAACACCGAATGGGTGACGAACACGGCCGTGAAACGGTTCTGCCACCACAGCGCCGAGCAGATCGTCGTTGAGCTTGTGGCGCGTGATCTCGTCGAGCGCGGCGAACGGCTCGTCCATCAGCAGGATTTTCGGATGCGTCACCAGCGCGCGCGCGATCGAGACGCGCATCTTCATCCCGCCGGAGAGTTCGCGCGGATAGGATTTCTCGAAGCCCTTGAGCCCGACCAGCGCCAGCATTTCGGCCGCGCGCGCCTCGGCCTCGCCCGCTCTGGCACGCCGGCGAGCGTCAGCGGCAGCATCACGTTCTTGCAGCGCATTCGACCACGGCATCAGGGTCGGGTCCTGGAACACGAAGCCGAGATCCGGCTGCGGCTCGCCGCTCGCCGAGTGCGGCGCGCTCGGCCACTCGACCGTGCCGGCGCTCGGCGCACCCAACCCCGCGATGATGCGCAGCAGCGTCGACTTGCCGCAGCCGCGAGGGCCCGAGCAGGCTGACGAACTCGCCGTCGCGCAAGTCGAGGTCGACGCCGCGAATCGCGAGCGTGCCGTTCGCGAACTGCTTGGAGACATTGCGGATCGAAACGAGCGGGCGCGCGCTCGCGCCGCAGCGGCCATGCATTCACGCGCCGACGCCCTTGTTCACGAACTCGAGGCTGATAGGCTTTCTTGTAGTCGATGCCCGGCCGGGAACGCGCCGGCCGCCGTCATCGTCTCGTAGAAGCGCTTCCAGCGCTCGTCGGTCATCGCGCCGATGCCGAGCTTGAGCGCATCGCCCGACTTCACGATGCCCTTCTCGTTCATGACCTTGAGCGCATAGGCGATCTTGTCGTCGGTCATGTCGGGATTGTCTTGCCTGATCGCGGCATTCGCGGCCTCGTTCGCCGGACCGCCCTTCATGTATTCGGCCCAGCCTTCCAGCGTCGCGTTGACGAAGCGCTGCACCACGTCCTTCTTCTCGGTCGGCCATCTTGCTGCGAGATGTTGATCGTGGTGTTGTAGTTGTCGAAGCCGGCGTCCGCGATCAGGTGCACCACCGGCTGCACGCCGGCCTGCATGATCACGTAGGGCTCGGACGACAGGAACCCCTGCTGCGAGAGCTGCTTGTCGGCGAGGAACGGCGCCATGTTGAAGGTGTAGGGCCGCGCCTGCTCGTCGGTGAAGCCGAACTTGCGCCTTGAGGAACGGCCAGTAGCTGTTGCGCCCGCCGGCGCCGATCAGGATCGGCGCGCCTTTGAGCTGCTCGAACGAGTCGTGTCCGACGCCCGGATGCGAGATGATGACCTGCGGGTCCTTCTGGAAGATCGAGGCGATCACCAGGAACGGGATGTTCTCCTTGGCGTAATTGATGCCCTCGAACGAGTTCGACATGATCATGTCGACGCGCCCGCCGAGCAGGAGCTGCGAGGGGTTCTGCTGCGGGCCGCCCTGGCGCAGGTCGCACGTCGATGCCGTGCTTCTTGTAGATGCCGTTCTCGCGCGCGAGATAGAAGCCGCCGTGCTCGGCCTGCGCGCGCCAGTTGGTCAGGTAGCTCACCTTGTCGAGCGTCTGCGCGAAGACGCGCGCGCTCCGGGAACCGCGACCAGGGCCGCGCCGCCCATGAGGCCCAGCGCCTTGCGGCGGTCGATGCGATATCTGGTGTTCATCTTCGTCTCTCCCAGCACCCCGGAAGGGCGACAAACCAGGGCACTTTCCAAGCAACAGATATGCCGCCGCTGCGGCCTTGAAAACCGCTCGGGAAGCCCGTCATGCCCAAGGATATAGCACCGGCGCGCTCAGGTAAGAGGCAGGGAGGAATCCGGCCCCGTAACCCACAGCCAGCGGTACGCTTTCAGGTTGCGTGGATGGCGGCGCGCGGCGCGATTGCGCTTCCCCGGAGCGGATGCCAGTTTCAGCGCGACTTGGAGTGACCGATGCCCGCGACCGCCGAAAACCCCCTGCCCGCTACGACATCGATGGCTTCCTGAAGCGCATCGGCGATGTGCCGGTGACGACCGACATGCAGCGGGTGCGGCTCCGCTCGCGCGATTACTTCTGGTACTCGCCGGTCCTCAACAAGCAGCTCCACGGCAAGACCGCCGACATCGTGGCGACGCCGCGCGACGAGGCCGACGTGATCGCGTCGCGGCGGCCTGCGCAAAGCTGCGCATCCCGCTCACGCCGCGCGGCGCCGCGACCGGCAATTACGGGCAGGCGGTGCCGCTCGAAGGCGGCGTGCTGCTCGACCTCACCGACCATGACCAGCGATCGAATGGCAGAAGCCCGGCCTCGTGCGCTGCGCAGCCGGGCTCAAGATGAACGACCTCGACGCCGCAGACCCGGCCGAACGGCTGGGAGCTGCGCATGCATCCCTCGACCAAGCGCATGGCGACGATCGGCGGCTTCGTCGGCCGGCGGCTCGGGCGGCGTCGGCTCGGTCAACTACGGCGGCCTGCGCGAGCCCGGCAACATCCTGGCGGCGCGCATCGTCACGGTGGAAGAAAAGCCGCGCACGATCGAGCTGCGCGCCGATGCGGCGCAGAAGGTCAATCGCGCCTACGGCACCACCGGCATCATCACGGCGCTGGAAATGCCGCTCGCGCCCGCATGGCCATGGATCGACGTGATCGTGACGTTCGACGATTTCGTCGAGGCGGTGCAGTTCGGGCTACGAGGTCGCGCTCGCCGACGGCGTCGTGAAGAAGCTGATCACGCCGATGATCTCGGCCGATGCCGCAGCATTTCCCGGCGCTGAAGGCGCATTGCCCCGAAGGCAAGCACGTCCTCTTCTGCGATGATCGCCGAGCCCTCGCTCGAAAGCTTCAAGGCGATCCTCGGGGCGCGCGGCACCATCACGCTATGAGCAGCCGCACGACGACGCGCCGGGCAAGGAGCCGCTCTACGAATACACCTGGAACCACACGACGCTGCAGTGGCTGAAGCAGGACCGCACCATCACCTATCTGCAGTGCCTGTTCCCGCACGACCGGCTTGATCGAGAGCGTCGGCGAGATGTGCGAAGATGTTTCCCGACGAGGTGCTGCCGCACCTCGAGTTCATCCGCTTCGGCGGACGCATGACCTGCTCGGCGCTGCCGATCGTGCGCTACACCACCGAAGAGCGGCTGAACGAGATCATCGCGCTGCATGAGAAGCACGGCGTGTTGATCGCCAATCCGCACGTGCTACACGCTGGAGGACGGCAGCCGCCACAAGCGCGACCGACGCCGATCAGCTCGGCATGAAGGCACGAGGTCGATCCGTACGGGCTGCTCAATCCGGGCAAGATGCGGACCTTTGTGCCGGTGAACAATGAGCCGCATGCACAGCGCCGCGCACCTCATCCTGAGGTGCGATCCGAGAAGCTCGGTGTCTCGAAGGATGGCAACGAGCGCGGAGCAAGCGGCCATCGCTTCGAGGCTCGCTTCGCTCGCGCCTCAGGATGACGGTCGAGCTTATGAAAATCCTCTACGTCTACTGCCACCCCCTCCCCGAAATTCTTCCACGCCGCGATCCGCGACGAAGCGCTCGCCGGACTCGACGAGGCCGGCCACACGGTCGATCTCTGCGATCTCTACGCGGAGAAATTCGATCCGGTGCTCTCGGTCGAGGAGCGGCGCGACTATCACGACGTCGGGCCCAACCAGCGCACCGTCACGGACTACGTGCGCCGCCTGCGCGAGACCGACGCGCTGATCTGCCAGTTTCCGGTCTGGTCGTTCGGGCCGCCCGCCATGCTCAAGGGCTGGATGGACCGCCTGTTCATGCCGGGCGTCGCGTTCGACCTGTCGAACCCGAACACGTGCAGGCCGCTGCTGCGGCAACCTGCAGGCGCATCGCCGGGATCACGACCTACGGCCGGCCGTGGTGGAACGCGTTGCTGGTCGGCAACCCGCCGAAGAAGATCATGACGCGCTACCTGCCGCGCTTCACCGGCGGCAGCGCGAAGGTCGACTACTATCCGCTCTATCACATGAACGTCGCGACGCTGGCACAGCGCGAGGCTTCATGGCCAAGGTGCGCAAGGCGATGACGCAGTTCTAGCGCCGTTCGTCATCGCGAAAGCGTGGCACCCAGTTCTTGCAAGCACTGGATTCCGCTTCGCGGGAATGAGCGGAGAGCGCTTCAATGCCGGCGGATTACGCGCTAAAGAGGCGCCATGCCCCACCGCCACTGGATCGAGCTCACCACCGAGGACTTCGCCGGCCTCGATCCCGGAGAAGACGATCGCGGTCCTGCCGATCGCCGCGATCGAGCAGCACGGGCCGCATCTCGCGGTCTCGACCGACACCATCATCGGGCAGAGCATGGTCGACGCCGTGATCGCGCGGCTGCCCGACGATCTCTCGGTGCTGTTCCTGCCGATCTCAGTCGGTCGGCAAGTCGAACGAGCACATCCGTTCGCCCGGCACGATCACCTACACGGCCGAGACCGCGCAGCGCGTGTGGACCGAGATCGGCGAGAGCGTCGCGCGCGCCGGCGTGCGCAAGATGATCATCGTCACGTCGCACGGCGGCAACGTCGACACGATGCGCGTCGTCGCGCGCGAGCTGCGCGTCGCTCACCAGATGCTGGTGGTCACCACCGGCTGGCGCTTCGGCGTGCCGAAGGGTCTGTTCTCGGAGCAGGAGACGCTGCACGGCATCCATGCGGGCGACATCGAGACCTCGCTGATGCTGCACTTCCGCCCCGACCTGGTGCGCAAGGACAAGGTGCAGAACTTCGTGCCGTCATCGGTGCGGATGGAGAACGAGTTCAAGTTCCTGCGCCCGACCGGCCTGCACGCGCACGCCTGGATCGCGCAGGACATCCATCCGGACGGCGCCGCCGGCGACGCCTCGCTCGGCACGGCCGAGAAGGGCAAGGCGTGGGCGGAGTTTCAGGCCGACGGTTCATCGAGCTGCTGCGCGATGTGGAGCGGTTCGAGTTGAGCCGGTTGGCGTAGGCGAGCCGCGTACTCCGCTTTCCCCTCTCCCGCTTGCGGGAGAGGGTCGCGAGACGCGAAGCGTCGAGCCGGGAGAGGGTCTGCTCTCAAACCTGGACACCCTCTCCCCGCCGACTTCGTCGGCGACCCTCTCCCGCAAGCGGGAGAGGGGAAAGAAGTTCAATCCAGCTCCCGGTAATCCGGCAGCGCGCGATCCACCTGCTTGCCCGCGCACAGCACCACGCGATCCGCCTGCGGGCGCGAGAGAAGCTCGTTCATCGTGCGCGCGCGCGTGAGGATCGAGGCCCGGCCGGCGCACCGACCGCCATGCGGCCGTGCGGCAGGCGCATCACCTCGCCCGGCGTCGCCGCCACGGTCCTGAACCACGGCCGGTCCGAGTGATCGAAATGCAGGATGCGCGTCGCCTCGCGATGCACCTCCAGCATGTCGAGATCGCCGTAGGCGTAGAACGGGTCGCGCGTGTTGTCGCTCGCCACCATCACGGTGACGCCCGCGGCGTCGAGCTCGTGCAGCGGCGCGACGCCGCGCCAGCGCGGCGTGCGGCCCGCGGTGCGGTCCTGCAGATACATGTTGCACATCGGCAGCGACACGATCGCGATGCTGGCCTCCGCGACCTTCGCGATGATGGCGGCGCGCTCGTCGTCTCGCCGCAAGCGCGAGCGAGCAGCAATGCCCGGCGACGATCTGGCCCTTGTACTTGTGGCGCAGCGCCGCGTCGGCGATCTGCGCCAGCGAGCGCGCGTTGGGTGAATCGCTCTCGTCCACATGGAAGTCGAGATCGAGGCCGTTCGCGATCGCGGCCTCGAAGATCTTGTCGAGCATCGCGTCGGTCTTCGGGTTCGGCGCCTCGCCGAGACATGTGAGCCCGCCCAGGATGCCGCCATGCTGCGCGACCGTGGCGACCAGCGCGCCGAACACCTCCTCGTCGTTCACCACGTCGATCGGGCAGAGCGACACCGCCTGCAGCGCGATGCGGCCCTTCCATTGCTCGCGCATCTCGGCGAACACCGGCCACGGATCGGCGTCTGCTTCGGATAGCTGTCGATGTGGGTGCGCAGCGCGCCGGTGCCGTGCGCGAAGGCGCAGCGCAGCGCGAAGTCCATGCGCTTTTGCACGTCCTCGCGCGACCAGTTCTTCTCGCGGTCGCCCATCACGGCCATGCGCGCGCCCATGTGCGTGCCGTTCGGGTTCTGCGCGCGCGTGCCAGATGTGGCCCTTGTCGATGTGGGTGTGCATGTCGACAAGGCGCGGCAGTACGATGCCGTGGTCGAGATCGAAGCGCGGCAGATCGTCTCGGCGCCGACTGGGCCGATGGCCGCGATGCGTGCGTCGATCGATCACGATGTCGCAGGGCGCGAGACCGTCGGCATCGGCTTTCAGTTGCGCCGCGTCCGCGACGAGACAGACCGGCACGCGCGCATTGGCGAGGCGATAGGACGCGACGTTCGGCGGGATGGTGATGAAGGACATCTCATTTCTCTACTTCGTCATGGCCGGGCTTGTCCCCGCCATCCACGACTTTTCTGTTGTGACGTAAGACGTGGATGCCCGGCACAGGGCCGGGCATGACGAAGAATGTGCTAGAACACAATCATGAAACGCCCGATCAATCCCGCCACGATCCGCGCGCCGTTCGCGCAATACAGCCACGCCGTCGAAGTGCCGGCCGGGCGGATGCTGTTCGCCTCCGGCCAGCTTGGCGTGTCGCCGGACGACAATGTGCCGGAGGACGCCGAGGCGCAGGCCGTGCTGTGCTTCGAGAACATCAAGGCGATCCTGGCCGAGGCCGGCATGACCTTCGCTGACGTGGTGCGCTTCACCGCCTACGTCACCGACCGCGCCTATTTTCCGATCTATGGCGCGGTGCGCAGCCGCTATGTCGCCGGAAATGCCTTCGCGTCGACGCTGGTGATCGTCTCGGGATTCACCCGGCCTGAGTTCAAGGTCGAGGTCGAGGTGACGGCGGTGCGCGAAGGCTGAGTGCGGAAGCGGCGGCCGAACCGGATTGCGGGTTTTTCCAGCCATTCATGGGCGGCGATGGCCGCCACGGCCACGACGCACGCCAAGAACGGCAGCAGCAGCCAGAACGGCACGGACCCATAGTGGGCCATCAGCGGGCTTGCGTCCGCGAACGCAACGAACAGCACGATGCCGTGCAGCAAATAAATGCCGTAGCTCGCTTCGCCCAGCACGATGCTGGGACGCGCCGCGAAAAGACCGAAGTATGAGTTTCCCGCGACGATCGGCACGAAAAACACGAACAGGACGACACAGGGCAGAAACGCAAACGAGTCCGGAAACGCGATCAGTTCCCCAAGAAGCGCGGCCGCTCCAATCAGCGCCGCCACGGGCGATCGCAGCGCCTTGGCGACGAAGGGATAGCGGACCAGCATCATGCCGATCATGCCGAAGAAGAATGGGATCAACAGCCGCAACGCGGTGTCGATCGTGGGCGGAAACGTCCAGATCAGGATGGCTGCCGCGCACAGGCAGCTCAGCACCGTGACGGCGAGGATCCGTCCGACGATGGTTTGGATGAAACCGAACAACACCGCGACGGCGGGCAGCGCGAAATAGCAGATCCATTCGTATTTCAACGTCCAGGGCGCGTAGGCGACGATGCGCCCGGCATCGACGTTGTTGAGCGGCGGCAATCCGAGAAACAGCATCCATTTCGCAGCACCCTCGGCGTATTTCGCCAAACCGGTCGCTAGTCCGTTGCGGGCAAACGCGATCGCGTTGACCAGCACGAAAACAAACCAGAACAGCGGTACCAGGCGGAACACGCGCGAGACATAGAGCGAGCGCCAGTCCGTCAGCCAGAAACCGTTCGCGATCCTGCCGGCGAACAGCGCGCCGGTGACCATGAAGAACAGCGCCACGGCGCCGTGTCCGAGGTTTTGCAGCACGTTGCTGTCCGGCGCCACCCAGGGAGCGCCCTGCAAGACGGCGAGCCAGATCGCGAAGTGATGGACCATCACGGCAAGCGCCAGGTAGCCGCGCGCACCGTCGATACAGCCGATGCGGGTGGCGGGATCAGGCAGCCCGGTCCAGCGCAGGCGCAGCGCGAGGAGGCTGACGCCGATCGCCGGCAGGAAGGCGAGGACAACGAGAAGGGCGGGGAACATCCGGTCGCCAAAAACTGAGGAGAATCAATGGTGCAATAATCTCTTCACCCTCCCGCACCTGCCTAGCTTGACTCGGCCAAGGGTACAAGGAATTCTAAGAACAAAACATGAACATTGGATCATCGCCATGCTCCCTGCCGAACCAGGAGCAACAGCTTTCGCGTCTGCGCCGGGCCATCGCCAAAAGCGAGCCGCTTCTCGACGAAACGCGCGTGTCGCCCTTCGGCATCGGCGAGGTCGATGCGGCACTCGGCGGGGGCCTTGCCTGTGCGGCGCTGCATGAGGTGAGCGCAGCCCCGCTGCATCTCGGCGCTGCGGCGGGCTTTGCGCTGATGCTCGCAGCGCGCGCGCCCGAACAGCCCAAGCAGGCCCTCTGGATCGCGACCGATTTCGGCATGCTGGAAACCGGGGGGCTTTATGGCCCCGGCCTCGACCAGATCGGGCTTCCCAGCGCGAAGCTGCTGATCGCGCGCGTCGCGCGGCCGGTCGATGCGCTGTTCGCCGCCGAAGAGGCGCTCAAGTGCCGCGCGCTCGGCGCCGTGGTGGCGGAACTGAACGGCGAGGCCGATCTCACGGCGACACGCCGGCTGACGCTGGCGGCGCGCGAGGGCGGCGCGCTGGGACTTCTGCTGCGCCACAAGCTCACCGACGCCGCCGAGCGCGGCCTTCACGCGCTGGCAGGTCGCGGCTGCGCCGAGCGTGCCGGACGAATTCGGCGGCCTCGGGCTCACGGCCTTCCGGCTTTCGCTCACACGCAACCGCCGCGGCCCGTGCGGCACCTGGACACTCAACTGGAACCATCATGAACGCGTCTTCGCGGCGCTATCTGTCGGCGTGGCTGCGGCGGCTTCCGACCGACCGGATCAGGCGCTTTCCGCCTGAACCGCTGGTCGTTGCCGTTCCGGTCAAGGGCGCGTTGCGGCTTTCCGCCGTGAACGACGCCGCAGCCGCGCTCGGCCTGCATGTCGGCATGGCTCTTGCCGACGCACGCGCGATGTATCCCAAGATCGCCGTCGTGGATGCGGACGAGCGCGCGGACTTCGCGCTGCTCGAAGCGATCGCCGATTGGTGCGACCGCTATACGCCGCTGGTCGGGCTCGATGCGCCCGACGGGCTGATGCTCGATATCGCGGGCTGCGCGCATCTGTTCGGCGGCGAGGCGGCGCTTGCGGCCGATCTCGTGCGGCGGCTCAATGCGCAAGGCTATCAGGCGCGCGTCGCGGTCGCCGATACGGTCGGGTGCGCGTGGGCGGTGGCGCGATTCTTTTTGTTTTCACCTCCCCCTGAAAGGGGGAGGTCGGCGAGTGAAACGAGCCGGGTGGGGGTCGCTTCTGGCAGCATGACCCCCACCCGACGCACTTCGTGCGTCGACTTCCCCCTTTCAGGGGACGTAACCACTGCCTTGTTCCTTCCGGACACGAGAGAACGTTCTCGTCCCCCTCCCCCTCGCGGCGCTGCGGCTCGATGCCGCCACCATCACGGCGCTCGCGCAGGTCGGGCTCAAGCGCATCGCCGACGTGCATCGACCTGTCCGCGCGCGCCGCTCGCCGCGCGCTTCGGCGCGGCCTTCGTGCGCCGTCTCGACCAGGCGCTCGGCCGAGTCGACGAGCCGATCACCCCGCGGCTGCCGATCCCCGCCGCGATCGCCGAACAGCGCTTCGCCGAGCCGATCGCGCTCGAGCGCGACGTGCTCGGCACCATCGAGAGGCTCGCCGAAAAGCTCGGAACGCTGCTGGAGCGACGCGGCGAAGGCGCGCGGCTGCTGCAGGCCGCGCTGTTCCGCACCGACGGAAAAGTCTTTCGCATCGAGGTCGGCACCAGCGAGCCGTTGCGCGAGCCCGCGCGCATCCGGCATCTGTTCGCAGACCGGCTCGGCGTGATCGGCGACGAAATCGATCCGGGTTTCGGTTACGACATGCTGCGGCTTGCCGCGCTCGTGACCGAGC
This sequence comes from uncultured Alphaproteobacteria bacterium, assembly GCA_963757565.1. Classification (GTDB taxonomy): domain Bacteria; phylum Pseudomonadota; class Alphaproteobacteria; order Rhizobiales; family Xanthobacteraceae; genus PALSA-894. Next base: position 84,058 of record CAVWSB010000011.1, on the reverse strand, counting down.
GAAGCGAGCCAATGCAGACCGGGCTCGACGTCACCCGACCATGCGCAGGAACTGGCGCATCTGATCGACCGGCTCGGCGCGCGTTTCGGACTGCGGCGCGTCACGCGGCAGATCGCCGCAGGACACGCATATTCCGGAATTCGCCGTGGCGGCGGTGGGGGCACATATGGGTTCTTTACCCTCCCCCTTGAGGGGAGGGTCGGGCGCCGTCGCGCAGCGAAGGCGGGCGGGATGGGGGCCCGCCGGTGAACCTCAGTTCTACCCCTCTCCCCAGCCCTCCCCCTCAAGGGGGGAGGGAGCGAGAGAGCCTGCCACTTTCCAGGACTCCCTCGCACCCACACGTCCCATCCGGCTGTTCGCGCGGCCCGAACCCGTCGAGGCGATCGCAGAAGTGCCGGACGGTCCGCCGGTGCGATTTCGCTGGCGCCACGTGCTGCACGACGTCGCGCATGTCGAAGGCCCCGAGCGCATCGCGATGGAGTGGTGGCGCGATGAGACCGGCAAGATGCTCATGCGCGATTACTTTCGCGTCGAGAGCCGTGAAGGGCTGCGCGTCTGGATCTTTCGTGCATGGCCAAAGCCAAAAAATGATGAAGAACAAGATCAGGCTCAGCAGCAGCAATCACCGACAAGCTGGTTCGTGCACGGCGTGTTCGCATGAGCAATATCGTTCGCTTTCCCGACAAGGATAAAAAGGCTGAACGAACCTTCGTTCTTCCCAGCCCCGATCCCGCGCACGCTTATGCCGAGCTTGCCGTCACGACAAATTTCTCCTTCCTGCGCGGCGCCTCGCATCCGCAAGAATTCATCCTGCAGGCTCTGGCACTTGGCCTGACCGGTATCGGCATCGCGGACCGCAACAGCGTGGCGGGCGTCGTGCGCGCCTACTGCGCGCTTGAGGAATGGAACGAGCATGTTGAAAGCGAAAGAGAGAAAGGCATCGAATTGCCGACGCTGCGGCTCGCCGTTGGCGCACGTCTCGTCTTCGCCGACGGCACGCCGGACATCCTCGCCTATCCGCAGAACCGCGCCGCATGGGGACGGCTGACGCGTCTCCTCACAGTGGGCAAAAGCCGTGGCGAGAAGGCCGAGTGCATCCTCTATCTCGACGATCTCATCGAGCACATCGCGGGCCTCAACCTCATCGTGATGCCGCCGGCGCTATTTAAACGACAACCCGCTCATTCCCGCGAAAGCGGGAATCCAGAGTCGAAATCCGGGTCCCCGCTTTCGCGGGGACGAACGGATAAATTTGAAATCCTCCTCACCCGCCTCGCCGCCGCCGCGCCGCGCTTCGTCTGGCTTGCCGCGGGAATGCTCTACCGCGGCGACGACAGCCGCCGCCTCGCGCGCCTGAGAGCGCTTGCGCGAGCGGACTTCGGTCCCGCTGATCGCTGTGAACGACGCGCTCTATCATGTCCCTGAACGGCGTTCCTTGCAGGACGTCGTCACCTGCATCCGCGAGCACGTCACTATCGATACGGCCGGACGCCTGCTCGAAGCCAATGCGGAGCGGCATCTGAAATCGCCGCAAGAGATGGCGCGTATTTTTCACCGCGCGCCGGATGCTGTCGATCGTACGCTGCGCTTCCTCGAGCGCTGCAAGTTCTCGCTCGGTGAGCTGGAAGATACCGAATATCCCGACGAGAACCGCGAAGGCTATGCCAACGCACACGAAGCATTGAAGGATTTGTCGGAGAAAGGCGCGGAATGGCGTTATCCGGATGGCGTTCCCGAGAACGTTCGCTACGCGCTTGATCGCGAGCTCGATATCACCGGCCAGCTTCGTTATGCAAAATACTTTCTCACCATTCACTCCATCGTCAAATACGCACGAGCCAAGGGCATACTGTGCCAGGGGCGCGGTTCGGCCGCCAACTCGGTGATTTGTTATTGCCTCGGCATCACCGAAGTAAACCCCGCCAAGGTCGACCTCCTGTTCGAGCGATTCGTCTCGGAAGAGCGCAAAGAGCCGCCCGATATCGATGTCGATTTCGAGCATGAACGGCGCGAAGAGGTGATCCAGCACATCTACGAGGAATACGGCCGTCATCGCGCCAGCATGACGGCAACCGTCATCTGCTTTCGCGGACGCAGCGCGATCCGCGAGGTCGGCAAGGTGTTCGGATTGTCGGACGACACTGTGGGCGCGCTCGCCGGCATGTTGTGGGGCTGGTCACAATCCGGTGTGAAGGAAAAAGAGGCGCGCAAGGCGGGGCTCGATCCGGACGATCCGCGGCTCAATCGTGTGATGCAGCTTGCCGATGAACTGATCGATTCGCCCCGCCACCTTTCCCAACATCCCGGCGGCTTTCTGATTACGCGGTCGCGCACCGACGAAGTCGTGCCGATTGAGAATGCCACGATGGATGACCGCACTGTCATCGAATGGGAGAAGAACGACCTCGCAGCACTGAACCTCATGAAGGTCGATGTGCTCGGACTCGGCATGCTGTCATGCCTCCGGCGTGGCTTCGATCTTCTGAAAGATCGTTACCGTTTGCCGGAAACGATCACCGCCATCCTTGAACGTGAAAGCATTCGAACAGGCCGGGAGAAAGAAGACGAAGCCGAGCGACGGCCGGTTTACGAGATGATCCAGCGCGCCGATACGCTCGGCACGTTCCAGATCGAAAGCCGGGCGCAGATGTCGATGCTGCCGCGGCTGCGGCCCGCGCAGTTCTACGATCTTGTCATCGAGGTCGCGATCGTGCGGCCGGGACCGATCCAGGGGAAGATGGTGCACCCCTATCTGCAGCGGCGCGAAACCTATCGCGAGACACAAGAGGAGCCGCCCTACCCGTTTCCCACTCTCTATCCTGACAAAAAAAATGAGCTGCGCAGCATCCTGCACAAGACGCTTGGCATTCCGCTGTTCCAGGAACAGGCCATGCGTATCGCCATGGTGGCGGCGAAATTTTCCGCGGTCGAGGCGAACGGGCTGCGCCGCGCCATGGCGACATTCCGGCGCACCGGTACGATTCATATGTTTCAAGAGAAGTTCGTCGAACGCATGTCGGCGCGCGGCTACGAACGCGAATTCGTCGAAAGATGCTTTGAGCAGATCCGCGGTTTCGGCGAATACGGCTTTCCTGAAAGTCACGCGGCGAGCTTCGCCAACCTCGTCTACGTCTCGTGCTGGATGAAGTGCTACTACCCGGACGTGTTCGCCGCTGCGCTTTTGAACAGTCAGCCGATGGGTTTCTACGCACCGGCGCAGATCGTGCGCGACGCGCGCGAGCATGGCGTCGAGGTGCGGCCGGCCGATGTCAATTTATCCGATTGGGATTGCACGCTGGAAAACTTGTCTTCCGGGACATCGTTATTGCGCCCTCTCCCCCTGTGGGAGAGGGCGACGCAGAGTTTCAACGAAGATGAAGGGGTGAGGGGTACCCCTCACCCGATCGAGCATGTTGAGATTCCTGCAATGCCCTCTCCCACAAGGGGAGAGAGCGAAGATGGCACGCATCTCGCTCGCGGAACTGTCCATCCCCGCCACGCCTCCATGACACCCCACATCCGCACCACGCACGCGATGCGGCTCGGCTTCCGCCAGATCAGCGGCTTCTCGGAGGATCACGCCAAGATCATCGAAAGCACGCGCGGGCGCGGCTTCGACTCGGTGCGCGATCTCTGGCTGCGCACGCGCCTCCCGCCTTCCGTGCTGGAGCGGCTCGCGAATGCCGACGCGTTTGGCTCGCTCGGCCTCACGCGCCGCGATGCGTTGTGGGCAGTGCGTGCGCTGCAACGCGCCGGCGACAAGGATGATCTGCCGCTGTTCCGCCGCGTCGCGATGGACGAGATGGAGCCCGATGTTGATTTGCCGCCGATGCCGATCGGCGCGCAGGTGGTCGAGGACTATCGCCACCTGCATCTCTCGCTGAAGGCGCATCCGGTCTCGTTCCTGCGCCGCGATCTCGATCGTCGCGGCATCACACGACACGAACGCCTGCCCGAAATTCCCAACGGACAACGCGTCACGGTCGCGGGGCTCGTGCTGGTGCGGCAAAGGCCCGGGACCGCCAAGGGCGTGATCTTCATGACGCTGGAGGACGAGACCGGCATCGCCAACACCATCGTGTGGGCGCGCGCGTTCGAGCAGTATCCGCCCTATCGTGATCGGCGCGCGGCTCGTCGCCGTGACCGGCCCGGTGCAGAGCGCGTCCGGTGTGATCCATGTGGTGACGGAGCAGATCGAAGATCTGACGCCGCTGTTACGTCACCTCTCGGAGGAACATGGCGGCGTGCAGGCGCTCGCCTATGCTGATGAAGTACGCCGTCCGCCGATCGAACGGCATCGTCATCCGCGTGCGGGCGACGCGCTGGTCCTCGCCTTGAAGGAGACGCCGCGCTTCGCCGGCGATATCGCGGTGCAGACCGCCCGGGTTATGCCGAAGGGACGGAATTTCCACTGACTTCAGCACAGCGGCCCCCGTGGGCTCAACTACCCCCACGCCAACCCATTCAAATTCGTATGCTTTCTCAACCAACAAGCATTCATTGACAGGTCGAAAATTATAAGATGATATCTTTACTACTTTAACCAGACCCCGCTTATGTCCGTACACCCGGCGATCCAAGGCGACACGGCCCGTGAGCCTGCCCCGATCTTCCTCGGCGGCCGCTCGGCCTCGCTGTCCTCACAGATCGTCGCGGACGTGCGCGATGCGCTGTTTGCCAAAAAGCTCAAGCCCGGCGATTTCCTCGGCACCGAGAAAGACCTCGCGGCGCGCTTCGGCGTGAGCCGCATCGTCGCGCGCGACGCGCTGCGCACCTTGCAGGCGCTCGGCATCGTCGACATTCGCATGGGCAAGGGCGGCGGCGCGCGCATCGCCCGCGGCAATCCGCGCCTGTTCGCCGAGGCGCTCGCCGTGCAGCTCGATCTCACCGGCGTCAGTGCTGCCGAGATCATGGATGCGCAGCGCGCGATCGAGACGCTTGCCGCCGAACTCGCCGCCGAACATGCGAGCGCGGTCGATCACGCAAACCTCAAGCGCTTGCTCGCGGAGGCCGAGGCGATCATCGACGACGCGCCGGCCTATACGCGCTCGTGCCGGGACTTCCATCTCGCGGTCGCGGAGGCCTCGCACAATCGCGTGCTGGTGACGCAGCTCATCTCGCTGCAGCACGTATCGTGGCCATCCGAAAACCGCACGCTGACGCCGCAGGTCGCGCGCCGCATGCTCGACGTGCACCGCGAGCTGGCATCGCTGATCGAGATGCGCGACGCCGCGGGCGCCCGGCGATTGATGGACGATCACGTCAAGATGATCCGCGCGCGCCGGGTCGCCGAGCACGCACACGATTCTGATCACTGCTGCTGACAAAACAAACCGAGGGAGAACGCCATGGACATCATGCGAAACCAGAAATTCATCATCCAGCCGCACTTCCGGCTGCAGGAGTGGGTCGCGGAGGAGAAGGGCTACTTCAAGGACGAAGGCCTCGACTACGAATTCCGCGAGGAGGTGCAGGCGACCGGCGGCAAGGTCCACGACAAGGGCGACAAGGTCGGCGCCTATCAGTCGTTCGAGGAAGGCCGCAAGTCGGACGTGAGCTGCGCCTGCCACTGGACCGTGAACGTCGCGGCGACCGAGCGGGCACGGCAAGCTCTACGCCGATGTCTATTCGGTCGCACCGTCGGGCATCTTCGTGCCGGCGGACTCGCAGGTGAAAACGCCAGAGGATCTGGCGGGCGTGCCGATCTCGGTCGGCTTCCAGTCCGGCAGCCACTACTCGACCATCCAGGCGCTCGAACAGTACATGCCGGCCGACAAGATCAACCTGTCGTTCAACGACGGCATGCTGTTCCGCCGCATGGAGTTGCTGGTCGAAGGCAAGCTGCCGGCCTGCGCCCTGTTCTGCGGGCCGTACTATTTTGCCGAGCAGCTCGGCTTCCGCAAGATCATCGACAACACCTTCATGATCAGCACGATGATCACCGGCACTCCGGACCCGGAGGACCTGCGCAAGTTCTTCCGCGGCGCTGCGCCGCGCGCAGCGCGACATCGACCTGCGGCCGGAGCTTTACACGCATTACTACAAGAACGAATTCCCGACGCGCTTCCATCCGCAGATGGATACGCGCCGCTGGGGACCCGGCGAGCGCATCGTGTTCGAGCCCTATACGCGCGAGGTGTTCGAGGATTCGCGCAAGTGGATCGCCGACCACGGCATCTTCGCCGATACCGGCATGGGCGGCGGCCAGTACGAGGGCGCGATCGTCACGCTGGCGGGCTAGCGGCCTCGACGCGAAGCCCGATCAGCCTATCAAGTGTCGCGGCATCGCTGAGAAGCTCGCGCGAGGGCGCGCGGTGCACGATCGTGCCGCGCTCCATCACCACCGCCTCCTGCGTCAGCGTCAGCGCCATCCCGGCGTGCTGCTCGACCAGGATCAGCGCGGTTCCCTCCTGCGCGATCATGCGGCCGATCGCGGCAGACAATTCCTCGACGATGATCGGCGCCAGCCCCTCGAGCGGCTCGTCCAGCAACAGCAGCGTCGGATTGGTCATCAGCGCGCGCGCGATCGCGAGCATCTGCTGCTCGCCCCCGGACAACTGATTCCCCATGTTACCGCGCCGCTCGCGCAAGCGCGGGAACAGGCCGTAGACAGTGTCGAGCGTCCAGCGGCCGGACCGCGACGCCACGGTGAGATTTTCCTCGACGCTGAGTGAAGGAAATATCTCGCGTTCTTGCGCAACCCAGCCGAGTCCACTACGCGCGCGGCGGTGTATCGCGCGGCCTGTGATATCCTCGCCGCGCCAGCGCAGCGCACCGCGTGTCACCTTGGTCGCGCCCATGATGGTGAGCAGCAGCGTCGATTTGCCGACGCCGTTGCGGCCGAGCACCGCCAGGCTCCCCTGCTCCGGTATCTCAAGCGAGATCCCGTCAAGCACAACCGCGTCGCCATAACCGGCGCGCACGTCGGCCAACGCGAGAAGCGGCTCAGCCATGACGCAACCCGTGGCCGGCCTTGCCCAGATAGACCTCGCGCACGCGTGGATCGGCGGCGACCTCGGCGGGCGTGCCTTCGAGCAGGATGGCGCCACCGACCATCACGATGATGCGGCTGGCAAAACGAAACACGAAGTTCATGTCGTGCTCGATGAACAGCACCGTGATGTCGGCCGGCAGCCGCGCGATCACCTCGAACAATTCGGCGCTTTCGTCGCGTGGCACGCCTGCGGCCGGCTCATCGAGCAGCAGCACCTTCGGCCGTGTCGCAAGCGCGAGCGCGATTTCAAGCAACCGCTGCCGACCATAGGGCAGCTCACGTGTCGGACGATAGCAATCCTCGCCGAGCATCAGCGAAGTCAGGATCGCGTGCGCCTCATCGACCGCCGCCGTGTAACCCGAGATGCGACGCCACCAGGTTTTCGCCACGCCCTCGCGCTCGCACACCGCGAGTGTCACGGCTTCGAGCGCATTGAGGTTGGGAAACAGTGTGTTGATCTGGAACGTGCGCACCAGTCCGCGCGCAACGCGTTTCTCCGGCGTGAGCCGCGTGATCGCCTCATCGCCGAGCAGGATCTCGCCGGCATCCGGGCGCAGCATGCCGGTCATCAGGTTGATCAGCGTCGTCTTGCCTGCGCCGTTCGGGCCGATCAGTGCGTAGCGCGCGCCCTGCGGCAGATCGAATGCAATGTCGTTTGCGACAACGAGCGAGCCGAACTGCTTCGCGAGCCCTCGTGTGGAGAGCGCGCTCATGGACGCCGCCACGATGCGGCGAGGCGCGCCAAGCCGCCGAGAATGCCGTTCGGCAGCAGCATCACCACGCCGATCAGCAGCATGCCGATCCAGAAGTACCAGAACTGCGGCGTGTTCCCGGAAAACTGATCGCGCGCCACCATGAAGATGATCGCGCCGACGAGCCCGCCATAAAGCCGGCCTGCGCCGCCGAGGATCAGGATCACCAGCACGTCGGCGGAGCGCTGGAAGCCGAGCGATTCGAGCGAGACAGTCGCCGTGGTCTGCGCCAGCAGCGCACCGGCGACGCCCGCCATTGCGGCCGCGATGGTGTAAATCTTTCGCAGATGCGCGCGGCTCGGCGCACCGAGCGCCGGCATGCGCACCGCATTTTCGCGGATGCCCCGCAGCGATAGTCCAAACGGCGAATTGATCAGCCGGCGTGCCACGAGGAAGACGAGAAAGAGCACGCCCAGCGAATAGCCGTATGCCGTCTTACCATAGAGGTCGAAGCGGAAGATGCCGAACACCGGCCAGGTGTCCACGCCCTGCAGGCCATCGGAGCCGCCGGTGAGCCAGTGCGCGCTGTTCGCCGCCTCGGCGAGCAGCAGGCCCATGCCGAGCGTGATCATGATCAGCGCGAGATGGCGGAAGCGGGAGATGATGAAGCTCGCCGCGTAACCGACGAGGCCGGCGGCCGCCGCGCCGATCAGCAGACCGGTGACCGGCTCGCCCCAGCCATAGCGCGATGCAATCCCCGCCGCGTACGCGCCGAGTCCGAAGAATGCCGCATGACCCAGTGACACGATGCCCGCATACCCGAGGATCAGATCGAGCGAGAGCGCGAACAGCGCCGTGATGGCGATCTGGCTGGCCAGCGCGAGATAATCCGGGAACAGCCAGAACGGCAGCAGCGTGGCGAGCCAGAACGCGATCTCGGTCCCAGTCCAGCGCGCCTGCGCCTGTAGGTAGGCGTGCGGTGAGAGTGCGGCGGTTGCCATCACCGCCTCCCGAACAGGCCGGCCGGCCGCCACATCAGCAGCACGATCATCACGAGATAGATCAGAAACGCACCAAGCTGCGGTACGTAATATTTCCCCGCGACGTCGCTGATGCCGATGAGCGATGCGGCGGCAAGCGAGCCGCCGATCGAGCCGAGCCCTCCGACCGACACCACGATCAGCACATAGATCAGGTAGGTGAAGGCGAAAGTCGGATCGAGCCCGACGATCTCGATCGCGAGCGCGCCGCCGAGACCGGCCAACCCCGAGCCGAGCGCGAAGGTCAGCGCGAACGCGCGGTCCACATTGATGCCAAGGCCGCGCGCCATGCGCTGGTTATCGACCGCGGCGCGCACCTGTGCGCCGAAGCGCGTGTATTCGAGGGCGGCGACGAGCAGCCCGGTGATGACGAGCGAGGTGACGATCAGGAACATCCGGTAGACACCGAGGTTCTGCCCAAGGATCGTCACGGACCCACGCAGGTAGTCCGGCATGCGAACGGGCTGCTGCACGGTCCCATACACGTAGGCCGCCGCCGCGACCGACACGAAGGCAAGCCCGATGGTGAGCAACACCTGGTCGAGTTCGCCCGCACGATAAAGGCGCCGGTAGAGCGTGCGCTCCAGCACGATGCTCACCAGCGCGGCGGCCAGGAACGCGAACGGCAGCGTCGCGAAGAATGGCCAGCCAAACCGGTTCATCAGCGTGACGGTGACGTAGCCGCCGAGCATCGCGAACGCGCAATGCGCCAGGTTGACGAAATTCATCATCCCGAGCGTGACGGACAGTCCGACCGACAGGAGAAACAGCAGCATCCCGTACGCGAAGCCGTCGAACAGGACGCCGATCATGGAGTGACTACCGCAGCCTCAACAGGCCGATTCAATAGCGCCAGGTCCCACGTGCGCTCGTCCCCGCGAAAGCGGGGACCCAGTACTTCGGCCACGAACTGGATGCCCGCTTTCGCGGGCATGAGCGGAGCAGCAGATCTCAATTCGTCTTCTTCATCGCCGCCTTGACCGGGTCTTTCACGTTCTCGACCTTGTCGAACTCGACATTGACGACCTTGCCGTTCTCCTTCTCGACGCGGCGGATATAGACAGTCTGGATGATGTCGCGCGTCTCCGGGTCGATCGAGATCGGCCCACGCGGACTTTCCCAGGCCATGCCCTTCACGGCACCGATCAGCGACTCGCCATCGGTCTTGCCGCCAGTCTTCTTCAGCGACTCATAAATCGCATGCATGCCGTCCCAGCCGCCGACCGAGAAGAAGTCGGGATTGCGGCCACCGTAATCGGCCGCATAGTCCTTCACGAACTTCTCGTTCATCGCGGACTTGTGGTTCGGATCGTAGTGGAAGGCCGTGACAATCCCGAGCGCCACATCGCCCATGCTTTTCAGCGCCTGGTCGTCGGTAATCTCGCCCTGCCCCAGCACCTTCATCTTCTGCGGATCGATGCCGCGCTCGGAAAGTGCCTTGCCGAACGCCGGAGGCTGCGCGCCGCCGGGCACGAACACATAGATCGCCTCCGGATTGAGATCCTTGGCGCGCTGGACGTAAGCCGAGAAATCAGGATTGGCGACCGCCATCTTCACCGAGCCGACCACCTCGCCGCCCGCCTCCTTGAAGGCCTTGCTGAATCCGCCTTCCGCGTCGAGGCCTGGACCGTAGTCCGACGCCATGGTGTAGACCTTGCGGATGCCGGTTTTGTAGGCCCACGTGCCGAGCGAGGAATTGACCTGCGGCGTGGTGAGCGAGGTGCGCACCATGTAGGGCGACTTGGTCGTGATGATCGAGGTCGCGGCATTCATCACCACCATGAACTTCTTCGCCTCGGCCGAGACGTCCCCGGCCGCGAGCGCATTCGGCGTGAGCAGGAAGCCTGCCAGGATGTCGACCTTGTCGCGCACGACCAATTCCTGGGCGAGGCGCTTGGCCACATCCGGCGCAATGCCGCCGGTATCCTTGCGGATGAATTCAAGCTTCTTGCCCGCCACCGTGTCGCCATGCTGCTTCACGTAGAGCTTGATGGCGTTGTCCATCTGCGTTGCGCCGTCGGCGAACTGGCCGGAGTACGGCAGGATAATGCCGATCTTGATCGTGTCCTGCGCGGCGGCCGGCGCGGCGGTCAGCGCCGCAAGACCAAGAATTCCCAACAGACGTTTCATGTGTCAGCTCCCTCCGGAATTGGTTTTGCTTTGAGGCAAATCTAGCGGCGATCGGAGACGGGGTCGAATCCTATCGGATGGGCGGCGACCCACCGGCCGATGCCGAAGTGACGCATGCGACGAACGTCTACCGTGCGAACCGCACCGACAGCCCGCCGAGCGGCTCGAGCGTATAGGCAAACTCGGTCTCGTCCGGGTCGAGCATCGGCGGCGGGATGATCGAGCCGGTGATGATCACATCGCCGGCGCTCAGTTTTTCACCGTGGGCCGCAAGCGTGCCGGCGACATGCTGCACGATGCCGATCATCTCGCCGATCAGCGCTTCGACATTGTCCTGCCTGGCGGCGAGCGCGCCGCGGCGAAACACATGGCCCACCAGTCCATCGAGCTTCGCGCCGGCACGCGAAGCGTCCCGGTCGCCGAGGATGACGTGGCGATGGAAGATATTACCCGCGAGCGCGGCCTCGACATCATCGGGCGGCGGGTTGAGATCGACCAATTCGATCGCCGGGCTAAGCGCCGAGATCGCCGCCGCGGTTGCGGCGCGGTCCGCCCCGCCCGCGAGATCCGCGCCCATGTAGACCGCGACCTCAGGCTCGGCGACGGGCTTGTGCCAGCCGGCGAGCGAGGCCGTGCTGGCATTCGGCAGCAGCGAGCGCTGCATCATGAAGCCGACCAGCGGTCCCTTGATTTTGAGACGCTCCATCGCGGGCGGTGCACCGAGTCCGACCTTCCAGCCGAGCGGCTGCTCGCCTGCGGCAATGCGTGCGCGGCGCACCGCGAGTTGCTTTTCCATGCCGCGCGCGATGCGCGGATCGTCCCAGGCATTCATCGTGGATTGCTCTTTCGTATGATCGGACGCGTCGTCCTTGAATTTGTCAGCAGTCCGGCGCACGGCCTTGCCCAGCGCGGCGCCGAAGATTTCGACCTTCGATGTCATGGGCGTTCTGTCCAGAACGCGCGGGAGGCGATGCGCGCGCCCTCGGCAAGCGCCGCGAGCTTTGCCCATACCACGTCGGGATCGACTGCGGCCTGCCCAACCCACGTGCCGTAGCCGCAATCCGATCCCGCCATCACGTTCTCGCGGCCGACCAGCTTGGCGTAGCGGAAGATGCGCTGCGCGATCAGTTCGGGATGCTCGATGAAATTCGATTTCGACTCGATCACGCCGGGGATCAGCACCTTGCCGTCCGGGAGTTTCACCTTTTCGAAGAGCGTCCACTCGTGCGCGTGGCGCGGGTTCGCGGCCTCGAACGAGATGTAGGTCGCGCGCGCCTTGAACACGAGATCAATCACCTCGGCGAGCGGCACGTCATGGTGATGCGGGCCTTCGTAGTTACCCCAGCACACATGAATGCGAAGCTGCTCGGCCGGAATGTTGGCAGTCGCGTGATTCATCGCCTCGATGTTCATCGCGGCGGCCTTGCGGAATGTCGCCAGATCCTTGTCGTGAAACTGGATGTGACGGCCCATCGCCAGATCGGGACAATCGAGCTGCAGCACGAAGCCCGCGCGGGCCACCGCCTCGTATTCGTGCCGCATCGCATCCGCGATGGCGTAGAGATACGCCTCCTGGCTCGGATAATGATCGTTGCGGAAGAACACCGCGACCACGCCGGGCGAGGCCGCGCTCATGAACCCGCCCGTCGCGTTCACCCCGCCGATCGCCGCCTTGAGATTGTCCGTATCGGCGACGGCCGCCTGCGGGTCGCGCACCGAAATCGGCGCGTTGCAGGCCGGCGTCTTGCGCCGCGAGCGGCCCGGATCGCCGAACACCTTCTGCTGCAGCTTCGGAAAGTCCGCGAGATCCTTGTAGACGAACGTATTGCCGGTCCCGCCAAAGCCCGCGAGGCGATCCTTCACATAGGTGGCGTAGCTGGGCTTCGAGAGTTCGCCGTCATTGACGACATCGATGCCGGCGTCGACCTGCTTGCGCACGATCTCGGCCACCGCTTCGCGCACGCGCGCCGCAAGCGCGTCCCGATCGACCGGCACGCCGCTCTCCTTGGCGTACATCGTCTGGATCAGATCGTCCGGACGCGGCAGGCTGCCGGTGTGGGTGGTAAGAAAGCGCTCGGTACTGCGCGGCGCCATGCGTTTGAGCCCCTCCCCGGTCCGACGTCGGACGTCCATGCCGTTTAAGTCAACGTTACAGAGGGCGGCCCGCAAGAACAACGCCTGCGCGGATGAAGCGCCCCGTCAGGTCGCACCGTGCCTGTTGCGCCGCAGCCTGCGATCGAGCGCCAGCAGCGCCGCGCTCGCCGCAACCGCGACGATCACGAGCAGCAGCGTTACCGCCATGATGACCTTGACGTTATGCAAGCCGATCGCCTGGATCAGCAGGTAGCCGAGCCCGCGCTGCGAGGCGAACATCTCGCCGAGCAACGTGCCGATCAAGGTGAGCGAAAAGCCGATCCGGATGCCGGTGAAGATTTCCGGAATCGCAGCCGGAAGCAGAACGCGACGGGCGATCTGCGTCGGCGGCAGGCGCATCACGCGCGCGGCCTTGACGTAGACCGGATTGAGGCTGCGCACCGCGCCGAGCGTGAAGATCGCGACCGGCACGATGCCGTGGATTGCGCCGAACGCGACCTTGGCCGGCATGCCGATGCCGAAGGCGAGCAGCACGATCGGATAGAGCGTGATCTTCGGGATCGAATAGAGCGCGACCAGCACCGGCTCGCCAACCTCCGCGGCGAAGCGGTAAAGGCCAAGCGAAAAGCCGATAAAAATGCCGCATGAGATCGCGATGGCGAGCGCCAGCGCAAAGGCGCGCGCCGTCTCGGCAATGTGCGGATAGAATGAGGGTGACGTGAGAAGCTGCAGCAGATACGCGAGCGTCTCGCGCGGGGAGGTCAGAGCGGTTTCGCCGGCGTACCAGAACAGCAGCTGCCACGCGGCAGCGAGAGCAAGCGATGAGGATCGCGGCGCGCAACCACCTCATCGGCGCCGCCTCGCCAGCAGCTTCTTCTCCCACAGGAAGAACATCGTGTTGACGCTCGCCGCGACAGCCAGCACCAGCACGATCAGCGGATACATCACGGCATTGTCGAAATTGTTGTAGGCAAAGCCGATCTCGTAACCGAGGCCGGTGCGCGACATGATCAGTTCCGCCCCGATCACGCCGATGAACGAATATGCGACCGCGAGCTTCACGCCGGTGAAGATGTAAGGCGACGGCGTAGGGGAGCGCGACTTGCAGTGCGGTCGCGAGCGGCCCGAGCCGCTGGATGCGCGCGGTCTTGATCAGGGCGCGCGGCACGCGGTCGAGGCCGTTCAGCGTGTTCACGATGACGGCGACCACCCCGAGCATGAAGCCGATCAGCACCTGCGGCGCGTCACCGAGGCCGAAGATCACGATGAACAGCGGATAGAACGCATAGACGGGAATCGCGTAGTAGGCGGCGAACAGCGGATCGAGCGTTTCGCGCAGCGGCAGCCAACGATGGATCAGCGTGCCGAGCACCACGCCGACGATGATCGCCGCCACGCAGGCGACGGCCACGTTGGCCAGCGTCTTGGCGATCGCCGGCCACATCTGGCCGCCCACCAGGATCTTGCCGAGGTCCCACAGGATTTCGCTCGGCGGGATCATGGCGAAGCGATCGATGATGCCGAAGCGGCACAGCGCCTCAAGCAGCAGCACGAGCGCCACAGCCAGTGCAAACCGGACCCGGCCCGGCGTCACGGCGCACCCGCCATCGCGCGCAAGGATTCCCCCCGCAACAATTGCCACAGTCGCGCCGTGATCTCGCCAAAGCGCGGCGTTGCCACCACGCCGCTGCCGCGCTCCTCGCCCCAGCCCGTCTCGATGATGTCCAGCACACGGCCCGGCCGCGCCGACATCACACCGATGCGGTCACCCAGCATGGCGGCCTCGTCGAGCGAATGCGTGATGAGCAGAATGGTGGATCCGGACTCACGCCAGAGCCTCAGCAATTCGTCGCCCATCAGGAACCGCGTCTGCTGGTCGAGTGCGCCGAACGGCTCGTCGAGCAGGATCACGCGCGGCTCCTGCACCAGCGTGCGCGCGAGGCACACGCGCTGGCGCATCCCGCCGGAAAGCTGCGCCGGGTATGCGGCGGCAAACTCGCGCAGTCCCATCAGCCGCAGAGCACGCTCGACGCGCGACGCGATCTCGGACTTTCCAAGCGCGGTGCGGCGCAGCCCGAACGCGATATTGTCGGCGACATTGAGCCAGGGGAAACTCGCGTCCTCCTGAAACACGACGCCGATGCCCTCCGGCACCGTCCCGGCAACCGGCCTTCCTTCGAGCGTGACGCTGCCTTCGGTTGGGCTGTTCAGTCCGGCGATGATCTCGAGCAGCGTGGATTTTCCGCAACCCGACGGGCCGACCACCACAAAGAATTCGCCGGTGCGCAGATCGAGATCGATCGGTCCGAGGGCCTTGACCTCACGCTGCGCCGCTGTCGCGGGAAAAACCCGGGTGACGCCACGGAGCGCGACATGAACCGGCTTCACGATCAGTTGGTCTTCTTCTTCAGATCGTCCGGCAGGAAGCTGTCGTCGATGATCTTGCTCCAGTCCGGGTCGTCCTTCAACGCGCCGACGATCTTCTGTGCGCGCATCATCTCGTTGAGCGCCTTCATATTGATCTCACCGCCGCTCCAGTACTTCACGCCAGACTTTGCATGGCTTTCAAGCAGGTTCTTCACCGCGCTGCGCGCGATCTCGGGTTCGAGATTGTAGACCTTAGCGATGATGTCGGCCGACTCGTCCGGATTGGCGTACATGTAGTCGACGGCCTGGCGGCGGGCGCGGATCACCGCGCGGATGAAATCGCCGCGCGAGGCCGCCGCCTTGCCGGTCGTCACACCGACCACGTTGTCGAGCGGCGGCAACAGCTCGCTCGCCTTCACTACCGCGCGGTACTTGCCCTGATACTTCGACCACAGCGGCTCGGGGATTGGCGTGATGTCCACTGCACCAAGATCGAGCGCGACGACGCCCTTCGCCGAAGCCGCCGGTCTTCACCAGCTCGGCATCCGTCGGCTTCAGCCCAGCCTTCTCCAGCACCAGGATCGCAAGCGCCTGGCTGGTCGAGCGCGGATTGGTGTAGCCGATCTTCTTGCCCTTCAGGTCGGCGGCGGTCTTGATCGGCGAGTCCGGCTTCACCGCCCAGACGAATTCCGCGACCGTCTGCACATTGTCGCTGACGATCTTCAGGTCTGCGCCCTGCTGGATCGCGATCACGGTCGCGGTCGGATTGATCTCCCCATAGGCGAGATTACCGGAGAGCATGGTGCGCACCGTGGTGCCGCCTCCGTCCGAGGTCAGGATGCCGGAGACGTCCGCGCCCTGCTGCTTGAAGAAGCCCTTCTCCATCGCAACGGCGAACGGCATGCCGTTGGTGGTCACGCCGTAGTTGCTGACGACGAGCTCTTCGGCCTGCGCCGCAATCGGCAGCGCGCAGGCAAGCGCGATCAGGGCGAGGGTGCGGGAATTGATCATGTGCGCCTCCCGGCGATTTTCGTTCTGTCCGGCTGACGCCACCACGCTTTGCGGCCGCTGGCAACAGCCTTCAGGTCTGCGGAAAAACCCAGGAGTGGTCCGGCGGGATCACCACGCGGATCTGATCCTGCGCGACGAAACGCGGGACGGTGCCCAACTCGATCGCCTCGATGCGATGACCAAGCGTGTCGAGCGCGTAGGTCGTCTGCGTGCCGTGGAAATGCCCCTCGATCACGCGCGCCGGGAAACTGTTCGCGTCGGCAGCCTCGCCGTTCCCGCGCAACAAAATGTTCTCCGGGCGCACCGCCACCAGCACGGCGTCTCCCGGCTTGCCGCGCACCTGCGTGATGCGCAGCACCTCGCCGCTTGCAGTCTTTACCGTGTCGGGCGCGGCGATCTTGCCCTTGATTAGGTTCGAGACACCGGTGAAGTTCGCGACGAACAGATTCTCCGGCTTGTTGTAGAGCTCGACCGGCGCGCTGATCTGCATCAGCTTGCCGTTCTCCATCACGCCGATTCGATCGCCGAGCACCACGGCCTCGGACTGGTCGTGCGTAACGTACAGCGCGGTGACCTTCGCGGCCTTGATGATGCGGCGCAGTTCGTCGCGCAGACGCAGCCGCAGCTTGGCGTCGAGATTCGAGAGCGGCTCGTCGAGCAAGAGAATGCGCGGCTCGTAGACGAGCGCGCGGGCGAGCGCGACGCGCTGCATCTGCCCGCCGGAGAGCTGCGTCACCGGCCGCTCGGCATATTCGCTCAGGCCGACAAGGCCGAGCACTTCGTCGACCTTTCGCTGCGCCTGATCGCGCGGCACCTTGCGGTGGCGCAGCGGATAATTGACGTTCTGGCGCACCGTCATGTGCGGCCACACCGCATAGGACTGGAACACCATGCCAATGTTGCGCAGGCGCGGCGGCACATGCACGCCGCGCTCCGGCGCCGCGACCTCGTCGCCGCCGATCGAGATCATGCCGGCGGTCGGCTGCTCCAGGCCCGCGATGCAGCGCAGCGTCGTGGTCTTGCCGCAGCCCGAAGGCCCGAGCAGCACGACGATCTCGCCCGCCGCGATGCGGAAGCTGACATCGTCGACCGCGGGGCGGCCGACCAGAAACTGCTTGCGCAGATGCGAGACGATCAGTTCGGCGGACATTATCTCGTTTCCGTCATCACCAATGCCGCTCGTCCCCGCGAAAGCGGGGACCCAGTTCTTTGGCTTTGGATGCTCGCTTGCCCGGGCATGAGCGGAGAAGGTTCATTGCCGGTAGCCGTAGACCTTGTTCCACTCCTCGATCCAGTCTTTCTGCAGCTTCACGAACTCGTCGTATTTCGGAAGCCACACCTTCACCTTCGCAGGATCGAAACCTTCCGGATAGAGCGGCGCCTTCTTCAGCGACGAAAGATAGCCGATCTCCTTGATCTGAAATGCCTGCCCCTCTTCCGACATGCACCAGTTGAGGAACAGGCGCGCTGCGTTTGGATTGGCCGCAGCCTTGGTAATGCCGGCGGAGAACGGCGTGATCGGCGCGCCCTCCGGCGCGAACAGCGCCTTTACCGGCGCACCGTCGCGAATCTTCGGGAGAATTGCATTGTAGAGCAGTGGGGCGATCGCGACCTCACCGCGCACCAGCGCATCGGATGTCGGCGCGTTGGACGGAAACAGCAACGGCTGCGTTGCCGCCTGCTTCTGCCAATAATCTTCGCCGAGCACCTGCCGCTCGAACATCGCGCGTGTCCAGGTCGTTCCGCCCGATGGCGCGATCACCTGTCCGATCTGTTTGCCCTTGTACTCAGGCTTGGTGAGGTCCGCCCACGAGGTCGGTGGTGTCTTCACGACTTCGGTGTTGTAGGCGATCGCCCAGACCGAGGTGGAGCGGGGCCATAGCTTGTCCGAGACCCGCGCTTCGGGAATGTAGTCGTCGGCGTTCGGCGGCTTGTAATCCTGGAACAGATCCTGGATTTCCAGCATCAGCGCACGATCCGAATGGTCGACCACGTCGGCGAGAAGCTTGCCGGCGGCTGCTTCGGTCTTCACCCGCTGGATCAACTGATTGCCCGGCGCGCGCAGGAACTCGACCTTCACGAACGGAAAGCGCTTGTTGAACGCATTGATGACCGGCATTTCGCTCTCGGCAACCTGCGCCGAGTAGAACACGAGCTTGCCTTCCTTCTTCGCGGCCTCGATCAGCTCCGGCGAACCGAACTGCGCGCGCGCGGCGACCGGCAGCATCCCCAGCGCGCTCGCGCCTGCGACAAACGTGCGACGTGTGATCATTGGCGATACCCGTAAACCTTGTTCCATTCTTCAATCCATTGACCGTAGAGCGTCTCGAATTCCGCGAACTTCGGCACCCAAACCTTCGTCTCTTTGGCGAAGCCTTCGGGAAGCAGCGGTGCGACCTTGAGCGACGTCAGGTTGCCATGCTGCTTGATCTGGAATGTCTGCCCCTCCTCGGAGAGGAGCCAATCCATGTAGAGGCGCGCGGCGTTCGGATTTTTCGCAGTCGCCGGAATGCCGGAGCCGTAGGGCACGATGGGCACGCCTTCAGGCGGGAAGAAGGTCTTCACCGGCGCGCCATCGCGCTCCTTCGGATAGACGATGTTGTAGACCAGCGGCGCAATCGAGAACTCGCCGCGCACCAGCGCGTCCGAGCACGGCGCACCGGAGGGATAAAGCTTCGGCTTGGTCGCGGCCTGCCGCTCCCAATAATCCGGCGCGAGCACCTGCCGCTCGAACATGATGCGGGTCCAGGTCGTGCCGCCGGACTGCCCGATCACCTGCGCGATCTGTCCGTCGGCGTATTCGGGCTTGGTCAGATCCATCCAGGTCTTCGGCGGATTCTTCGTGATCTCGGTGTTGTAGGCGATGCACCAGCCGGCGGTGAGCGTCGGCCACAGCTTCGGCGATACCAGCGACTCGGGAAGATAGTCGGCGGCGTTCGGCGGCGCGTAATCGGCGAAGATGTTCTCGATGCCCTTGGTCAACCCGCGGTCGGAGTGGACCAGGACGTCGGCGGCGAGCTTTCCGGCCGCCGCTTCAGTCTTCACGCGCTGGATCAACTGACCGCCCGGCGCGCGCAGCATCTCGACCTGGATGAAGGGAAACTTCTTGCGGAATTCGTTGACGACCTCCTGCTCCACCTCGGTGAAGGTCGCGGTGTAAAGGTTGATCTTGCCTTCCTTCTTCGCGGCCTCGACGAGGCTGTCGGGGGCGCTGAAAGGCCTGGCGGCGCGCGCGGCGTGCCGATGAGCGCGAAGCAGCCGATCGCCGCGGCACGCGCGCAACGTCTGGCGTCCTGGGTCAGTCCGTCCGATGATGCGTCGTCGCGCATTGCGGCCGACTCTACTGCCGGTAGCCGTACGTCTTGTTCCACTCCTCGACCCATTGGTCGCGCAGCGTCTGGTACTGCTCGAAGTTCGGCGCCCAGGCCTTGATGATCTTCGGGATCGTAGCCCGGCGGATTGAACGGCGGATTCTTCAGCGCCGTCAGATAGCCGAGCTCCTTGATGTGGAAGGTCTGGCCTTCTTCCGACATGCACCAGTTGAGGAACAGCTTGGCGGCGTTCGGATTGGCTGCGGTCTTGGTGATGCCCGCCGCATAGTAGTTGAGCGGAACGCCGTCGGACGGAAAGATGATGTCCACCGGCGCGCCGTCCTTCTTCTTGATGTAGGCGATGTTGTAGAGCAGCACCGCGATCGAGACTTCGCCGCGCACCAGCGCGTCGGAGGTCGGCGCACCAGACGGATACAGCATCGGCTGGGTCGCGGCCTGCTTCTTCCAGTAGTCCTCGCCGAAGGTCTGCCGCTCGAACATGATGCGGGTCCAGGTCGTGCCGCCGGACGGCGCGATCACCTGCCCGATCTTCTTCGGCCCGTATTCAGGCTTGCATAGATCCATCCAGGTCTTGGGCGGATTCTTCTCAAGCTCGGTGTTGTAGGCGATCGACCAGCCGAGCGCGGTCTTGCGGCCAGAGCTGCGGCGCGACCTGCACATCGTCGCGATAATCGGCGGCGTTCGGCGGCTGTGTAGTCCTGGAACACGTCCTCGATGTCCTGCATCAGGCCGCGATCCGAGTGGTTGACCACGTCGGCGGCAAGCTTGCCGGCCGCCGCTTCGGTCTTGATGCGCGTGATGAGCTGCCCGCCAGGCGCGCGCACCATCTCGACCTTCACGAACGGGAAACGCTTGTTGAACGCCTTGATGATCTCGCTTTCCGGCTCGGTGAAGTCGGCCGTGTAGTAGACGATACTGCCTTCCTTCTTGGCGGCCTCGATCAGCTCCTGCGAGCCATAGGCTTGGGCGGCGGCGGGCCTGACGTCGAGCGCCGCGGCCGCGAGGCCGGATGCAGCAGTCAAGCCGAACTGGCGGCGGGTGATTTGTTCTTCATCGGCGTCTCTCCCATTCGTTTCTTTTCTACCCAGCGCGCCCGACCGAGGAGCTTGTCCCGCCGCCGCGCGAGAGGAAATTCGCGACCCCGATCAGCACGGCGAGCAGCAGGGTCTGCACCAGGCTGAAGGCCGACGTGATGCCGACATTGCCGCCCTCGTAGTAGTCGAGCAGCAGCACCGCCATCACCATGGTGTTCGACGTGTAGAGGAACAGTGACGAGCCAAGTTCGCGGATCGCCAAAATGAACAGCAAGCGTCATCGCCGCGATCACGCCCGGCCGCGCAAGCGGCAACACGATCAGCCGAATGGTCCCGAGCAGGCCCTTGCCGCAGATCCAGGACGGCTTCCTCGAGTTCCTTGTGGATTTGCAGCAGCGAGGTGGATAGCGCCTTGATGGTGTCGGGCATGAAGCGCGCGATGAAGGCGAGCGCGAAAATCCAGATCGTGCCGTAAAGCCCGCCCGGCAACCCGATCCACGCCCACAGATACGCGACGCCGATCACCAGACCCGGGATCGCGACCGGAATGGTGGAGATCACGTCGATGGCTGCGCCGTCCGGCAGCGCGCGATCGGTTGCACCGTGTAGCCGATCGCGAATGCCAGGATGCCGCCGAACACCGCGGTGACGAACCCGACCTCCATGGTGTTGACGATCGACCGCAGTGCCAGCGGATTTTCGAACAGCCGCTGGAAATGGATGAGCGAGTAGGCTTTCATGTCGAACAGGCTGTTCACGTCGCGGATGAACAGGAATTTGCGGAACGCCGCGACGATCAGTGCGAGCGTCGGCAGCACCACGACGACGACGAGATAAATCGACCGCGAGCCCAAGCGTGAAGAAACGCCACGCCCCGAGCTTCATCACGCCCGGACGGAACGCCTTGCCGGCGACCGTGATGTAGCTGCGCGAACTGATTACCTTCTGCTGCAGGTAAACCAGAAACCCCGTGACGATCATCAGGATGATCGCGACCGAGGCCGCGGTCGAATAGAGCGGCGGCGACCAGTTGGTGAGCTTGAAGATGTAGGTGGTGAGCACCGGAATATCGCCGGGCGCCCCGAGCACCGCCGGAATGCCGTAGATGCCGAGCATCACGACGAACGATAGCAGCATGCCCGAGATGATCGCGGGCGCGATCAGCGGGAACGTCACGGTGAGCAGGATGCGCAGCGCGCTCGCGCCGGAAATCTCCGCCGCCTCTTCCAGTGCCGGATCCATGTTGCGCAGCGCGGAGGCGGTGAACATGTAGACGTAAGGCGCGTAATAGATGCCGAAGATCGCGATCAGCCCGCTCCATCGAATAGGCATTGAAGTGCCAGCCGATGCCCATCCATTTCATGATGGTGTTGAGCAGGCCGGTTTTCGGCGACGCAAGGATCGACCACGCGACCGCGGCGACCAGCGGCGGCACGAACAGCGGGATCATGCTCGCGGCCGCGATGAAGCGCTTGCACGGCGTATCGGTGCGCACCACCACCCAGGAGAATGTCAGCCCGATGATGACGGCGAGCAGCGTGCCGCCGCCACAGGCGATCAGCGAATTGGCGAGCGCCAGATGGACGTTCGGATTGCCGAGAACCGTGATGAAGTTCTTCAGCGAAATGTCGTAGACGCCGAAGCCGTCCACCACCGGATTGGTGTTGGTCAGCGCGCCGAGCAGCAGCATGGCGACCGGATAGATCACCAGGAATGCGAGGATCGAGCAGCAGCGCGGCCGACCACAGCCAGCCAAGCGGCAGGCGCCTCGCCGCTTCACGCGGTGCGACCAATGCGGCAGTTTCCGCGGTCACGCGTCTCCCCTCTGGTGGCCGGACCTTCGGATGGGCGGCTCTTTGGTTAGCCTTGGCTTAGCATAGTAGGTGGCATCCCGGCACATTACCAAAGTGCAATGTTGCGGGCGGATTGTCGCTGCTGGCGGAAACATCCGTCATGGCCGGGCTTGTCCCGGCCATCCCGACAAGGGTCGATCAGTGCCCTCCTAGGCGGGATGCCCGGCACAAGGCCGGGCATGACTGAGCAAGAAACAGGCACTGCACTTTCACATCGCCAGCGCGATCTTGCCGAAGTGCTGGTTCGCCCGCATGTGCGCCTGCGCGGCGACGCATTCGTCAAGCGGGAAGGTGCGGTCGATCGGCAGCTTGAGCTTGCCGGCGCAAACCGCGTCCCACAGATCGGCGCGCATCAGCCGCACGATCTCGCGCACCTCTTCGATGCTGCGGGTGCGGAACGTGACGCCGATGTAGTCGATGCGCTTCATGGCATGCAGGTCGAAATCGAATTCCGCCTTGGCGCCGCCGAGCCGCCCGACATTGACGATGCGGCCGAGCACGGCTGTCGCCTTCATCAGCCCGGTTCACAGACGGCCCCGACACCATGTCGACGGTGAGGTTCACGCCCTTGCCGCCGGTCGCCTCAAGCACCTGATCCGGCCATTTCTCGTCGCGCGTGTCGATCGCCAGGTCGGCGCCGAATTCCTTCAGCCGCGCGCGGCGCGCATCGTTGGTCGCGGAGCCCATCACGGGCTCTCGCGCCCTTCATCTTGGCGATCTGCAAGCCCATCAGTCCGACGCCGGAGCTTGCGCCCTGGATCAGCACGCTCTCGCCTGCTTTCAGACGGCCTTGCGTGATGAGCGCGTTGTGCAGCGTATGCAGCGCGACGGGCAGCACCGCGGCCTGCTCGAAGGAAAAGCCTGCCGGCAGCGGGACGGTGCGCCCGTAATCCGACACGGCATATTCGGCGTAACCGCCCGAGCCCGAACACACCACGCGGTCGCCCGGCTTGAATTCCTTGACGTCGACGCCGACCGCCTCGACTTCGCCGGCCCACTCAAGGCCGAGCGCCGCACCCATCATGCCATGACCGAGCGAGGCTTGGCCGCGGAGAGGTCCGCGCGGTTGAGCCCGCAGGCCTTCACGCGCGTCAGCACCTCGTTCGGCTTCGGCACCGGCTGCGGAATGTCGCGCAGCACCAGTCCGTTCGGCGAAGACACTCGCAGCCTTCATGAACGACTCTTTTGTCTGGTCGCGATGCCGGACGGAAAACCGGTGTCCACTTTTCCTGGCATCGCTCACCCAGCCTTCTGCTGCTTCATCTGATCCCACCACGGACACGCGCCAGGCATCAGACGGTGATTGCCCTCGATCACCTGCACCGGCTGGCGCAGCCCATCCTCCGCGGCCTTCATGCGCATCTCGCGCGCCTCGCGCGCTTCTCTTCCGTGAGCCATGCGCGATCGTGGCCCCAGATGCTCGGACCGTACGGCCGCTCGAACGGTTTCCACGTCGCGTCGTCGACCAC
This sequence comes from uncultured Alphaproteobacteria bacterium, assembly GCA_963757565.1. Taxonomy (GTDB): domain Bacteria; phylum Pseudomonadota; class Alphaproteobacteria; order Rhizobiales; family Xanthobacteraceae; genus PALSA-894. The sequence continues at coordinate 60,042 of CAVWSB010000011.1, read as the reverse complement.
CTGCCCGCCCCAGCCGTATTCGGTCATGAAGCCGGACGGGTTCCACGAATAGAACGACGTCATGTAGTCGCCCGAGTGGCGGCCGAGCGTCACCGCGACCTGTCCCTCGTTACCTCTGCGCGATGTCGTAGCCCTGCCCGACATCGTCGAGGCGAGAAAAGCTCCATCATGAGGTGATGCGGCGCGTTCTTGCCCGTCGCGATGAGCGCGAGCGAGTGGTGGCGCGGATTGCAGTGAAAGAAACGCGCCGGATAGGGCCGCAGGAAATAGTCGCTGAGCCGAAAGCCGAGCAGGCCCTCGTAGAACGCCGTCATCGCTCGATGTCCTCGCAATGCAGCACGACGTGCCCCATGCCGAGCGGGCCGGTGCGGAACCCCGAGATGTTGCGGCCGGGAACGAATGCCGTCGCGGCGACCTCCGGCCCATGAAACGCCTCGATACGCGTGCCGGCCGGATCCTGAAACACGATCAGGTCCTTCACGTGCCGCTCGTCCGCGAGCGCGCGCGAGCCGCGCGCGACGCTTCACGCCGGCGGCTTCGAGTTTCGCCGCGAGCGCCTCCATGGCGGACGCATCCGCGACCTCCCAGCCGAAGAAGCCGATGCCCTGCCCGCCGTCCGCGTCGATGATGAAGCGCTGCTTGCGATCATCCATGCGGAACGCCATCGTCTGGCGCGTCTTGTCGATGCGCTGCATGCCGAGGAAATCCGAGCCGAACTTCGCCCAGTCGCCAAGCTCCTTGGCGCGGAGCCCGATGTAGCCCAAAGCCTGCACGCTCATGCGCGCGCCTCGTTCATCGGTGCGTCGTTGATGCATAATGTGTCACGCAAGGCCCGTCCACAACGGGACGGAAAACGCATAAGAGCCGCCGGGGAAACGCGTGCACCAAGCTCATCATCGCGCCGACGACGCTGCAGGACACCGCGCCGCTCGAATACATCGAGGCGACCGCCGCGGCGGGCTATGACGGCATCGGGCTGCGCGTGCATCGCTCGCCCGGCCTGCCGTTTCATCCCGGTGGTGGGCGATGCGGCGCTGATCCGCGATATGAAAGGCCGCATCGCGGATGCGGGGCTGAAAGTCTTCGACCTCTACAGCTTCTATCTCGAACCCGAGACAGACGTCGCGAGCTTCGCGCCCGCGATGGAGCTTGGCGCATCGTTCGGCGCGAAATATGCGACCGTGATGGGCGCCGACACCGAATGGTCGCGCCAGCGCGACAACTTCGCGAAGACCTGCGATCTCGCGGCGCAGTTCGGCCTGACCTGCTCGCTCGAATTCGCCGTGATCCGCCCGCTCGCCACGCTGCCACAGACGTTGCGCCTGATCGAAGAGGCCGAGCGTGAGGCGGTGATCTGCATCGACCCGCTGCATCTTGCCCGCTCGGGCGGCGATCCGGCCGACGTTGAGGCGCTCGACCCGCAGTTCTTTCCTTACGCGCAGATCTCCGACGGCGTACTCGAACCGGGCGAGCCGAACCCGGACCTGTTCGGCAAGCTCGGAATGGGCACGCGCCTGATGCCGGGCGAAGGCACGCTGCCGCTGCGCGAATTGCTCGCCGCGTTGCCGAAGGACGTTCCGCTCAGCGTCGAGCTGCCACATGCGTTGGCGCCGGCCGGCACGAGCGCGCGCGGCTGGGCGAAAACCACACTGGAGAAGACGCGCGAATTTCTCGCAACGGGCTGAGCCATGCGCAGGTTGCTGATCGCTATCATAACGTTTGTGTTCTGCGAACAGCGCGGCCATTGCGCTCGATTATCCGACGCGCCCCGTCCGGCTCGTCGTCGGCTTCGCGGCGGGCGGGCCGACCGACATCCTGGCGCGGCGCATGGCGCAATATCTGAGCGAGAAACTCGGTCAGCCATTCGTGGTCGAGAACAAGCCCGGCGCGACCGGCAACATCGCGACCGAATACGTGATCAACCAGCCGCCCGACGGCTACACCATTCTGGTCACGTCGACCGCCAATGCCATCAACATGACGTTCTACTCCAAGCTCTCGTTCGACTTCCTGCGCGATGCCGCGCCGGTCGCGGGGCTCGCGAGCATCTCCTACCTGATGCTGATCAATCCGGGCCTGCCGGCGAAAGATCTGCCTGAGTTCATCGCCTATGCGAAAGCCAATCCGGGCAAGATCAACTTCGCCTCGGGCGGCGTCGGCTCGTCGAACCAGCTCGCCGCCGAGCTGTTCAAGGTGATGACCGGCACGAACCTTGTGCATGTGCCGTATCGCGGCAACGCGGCCGCCTACACCGACCTGATCGGCGGGCAGATCCAGCTCATCTTTGCCGACATCGCGTCGAGCCGTCAGCACGCGCAGTCCGGTGCGCTGCGCGCACTCGGCGTCACCGCGCCGACGCGCCTTGCGACGCTGCCCGATGTGCCGGCCATCGCTGAAGCGGTGCCGGGTTACGAGGCGAACGGATGGTATGGTTTCGCGGCGCCGAAGGGCGACGCCGCCCGAAATCATCGCGAAGCTCAATGCGGCGATCAATGCAGGGCTGAGCGACCCGGCCGTGAAGGCAAATTTCGCCGCGCTCGAAGCGACGCCGCAAATCTTCACGCCGCAGCAGTACGGCGCGTTTCTCGTTTCGGAGAGCGAGCGCTGGGGCAAGGCCGTGAAGGCGGCGGGCGTGAAGGGGGACTGACACCACCGCTCGTCCCCGCGAAAGCGGGGACCCAGTTCTTTGCAAAGCACTGGATGCCCGCTTTTGCGGGTATGAGCGGAGCTAGGATGCGACCTTCGCGTTGATCCGCGGATAGACCTTCCGCGCATTGCCCTCGAACACCTTCGCCTTGTCGGCGGCCGAAAGGCTCGAACCTTCGACATAGCGCTTGGTGTCGTCGAAGCCGAAACCGGTCCTCGGATCGTTGCCCTTCACGGCGCCGACCATCTCGGAGGCGAACAGGATGTTGTCGGTCGGCACCACCTTGAACAGCAGGTCGATGCCCGGCTGATGATACACGCAGGTGTCGAAGAAAATGTTGTTGCCCATGATCTCGGACAGCTCTGGCTTGCCGGCATTGAGCGCGATGCCGCGGAAACGGCCCCAGTGGAACGGGATCGCGCCGCCGCCGTGCGGAATGATCAGCCGCAGCTTGGGGAAGTCCTTGAACAGGTCGGAGAGGATGAGTTGCACGAACGCCATCGTGTCGGCGTTGAGATAATACGAGCCGGTCGTATGCATCGCCGGATTGGCGCAGCCCGAGACGTGCACCATGCCGGGCACGTCGAGTTCGACCATCTTCTCGTAGAGCGGATACCACCACTTGTCGGTCAGCGGCGGCGAATTGAAATAGCCGCCCGAGGGGTCGGGATTGAGGTTGCAGCCGACGAAGCCCGATCTCGTTGACGCAGCGCTCCAGCTCCTTCGCGGAATTGCTTCGGCGGCGACGTTGAGCGACTGCGGCAACTGGCACACGCCGATGAAATTCTTCGGGAACAGCGAGACGCAGCGGTGGATCAGATCGTTGCAGATCTGCGTCCAGCTCCATGCTGACGCCCTCGTCGCCGACATGATGGCCCATGCCGGATGCGCGCGGCGAGAAGATCGTCACGTCGGTGCCGCGCTCCTTCTGCAGCTGGATCTGGTTCGCCTCCAGGCTCTCGCGGATTTCGTCATCCGACATCTTCAGCCCGGCGCGCGGCGGCATCGCGGTCTTGTTCTTCACGCGCCTCGGTCTGCTCCTTGCGGAAGCGATGCAGATCCTTGGGCTCGGTCGTGTAGTGGCCGTGGCAGTCGATGATCATGGGGCCCTGCGCGTGCGATGATTGTGAGGTGCGTGCGCGTCTGATACGGTCCCTTAGCGCTAAATCACGAAAAGCATGGGGAGTACGAATGGCCGACCTTCCGCGGCTCAATGGAGTGATCCGCGCGCTGGAAGCGGGGCGGCCAGCCTTCACCTGTTTCTCAGCCTGCCGGAAATCGATTCCGCCTACGCGATCCAGTCGACGTCGAAATTCGACGGCGTCGTGTGGGAGATGGAGCACAATCCGTGGGACGGACGCGCCCTGCGCGACACGTCTGCAATATCATGCTCAACCGCGCGCAGATCGTGAAGGCCGGTACTGTCGCGCCGGCCGTGACGCCGATGGTGCGCATCCCGGTCAATGGCGTCGAGAAAGCGCAGTGGCAGGCCAAGCAGGCGCTCGACATCGGCTGCTACGGCATCGTGTTCCCGCATATCTCGACGGTCGAAGAGGCCTACAACGCGGTCGCGGCATGCCGCTATCCGCGTCTGAAGAGCGCGAAGAACTTCGAGCCGGCCGGCATCCGCGGCGACGGCCCGCACGGCGCGGTGCGCTACTGGGGCCTGTCGCAGCAGGAGTATTACGCCAAGGCCGACGTGTGGCCGCTCGATCCGAACGGCGAGATCTTCGCGATCCTGCAGATCGAGGACATGCGCGGCGTCGAGAACCTCGACAAGATGCTGACCGAAGTGAAGGGCGTCGGCGCCATTCTCATCGGCGAAGGCGATCTCGGGCAGGAGCTCGGCATTCCGCGCCAGTACGAGCATCCCGAACTGCTCAAGCAGATGAAGCGCGTGGTCGACACCTGCAAGAAGCACAACGTCATCGTCGGCCATCCGCATGTCGAAGCCGGCAATTGCGAGCGCATCCTCAACGAAGGCTATCGCTTCCTGATGTGCGCGCCGACGCGCTCCTACGGTCATCTCGACAAGGCGCGCGCCGCCGCGGGCGTGAAGTAACGCGATGCCGTAGTATCCGTAGTCCGGCCCGGTTACGCTCAAGACCAACCTCGCCGACTACGCGATGACCAAGGCGCTGAAGTCCGGCGCTGTGAAGCTCCGATCTCGTGACGTTCGATTTCTGCGGGCCGAAAGTCGCCATCCAGGGCTTCAAGCCGATGGTGCGCGAGCGCGCGTTCGACGCGGGCGAGCTTGCGATCGGACGTTCCTTGAGGCGAGGTCCTACGGCAAGCCGGTGACGCTGCTGCCCGCCGTCGTGATGGGGCGCTTCCAGCATGACCACGCGCTGCGCTGCGACCGCGCGCAGGCCGCCTTCGGCCCGGCGACATCGCGGGCAAGCCGCATCGGCATCCGCTCTTACACGCAGACGACCGGCATCTGGGTGCGCGGCATCCTCAAGCACGAATACGGCGTCGATCTGAACAAGGTGACGTGGGTGTGCAACGACGACGGCCATCTCGCCGAATTCAAGGACCCGTCCATCGTCGAGCGCACGCCGCCGGGCGCGAAGAAGGTCGATCAGATGCTGCTCGACGGCGAAGCTCGACGGCGCAATCCTCGGCGTCGACATACCTCGACGAGCCGCGCGTCACGCACCTGATCCCGAACCACGAAGGAAGCCGCGCTGCGCCTGGTACGCCAAGTACAACACGGTGCCGGTCAATCACCTGTTCTGCGTCGACAAGGAGCTCGCCGACACAGCGGCCCGGATGTGGTCGCCGAGATCTTTCGCATGCTGAAGGAGACGAAGGCCGCGATGCCGCCCGCCCGCCGACGGCATCGACTTTCACCCGTTCGGCGTCGAGGCGCTGCGCAAGCCGCTCGAGCATGGTGATGCAGTATGCGGTCGAGCAGAAGATCATTCCGCGCGCGTTCACGATGGACGAGTTGTTCGACGATTGACGAGGAAACTCTCATAGCCGTCATCCTGAGGAGCGAGCCGCGCTTGCGGCGAGCCGCAAAGGACGACGGCGTGCATTTCATCCTTTGAGGGCCGCTGCGCGCCGCCTCAGGATGACGACGAAGATGGAAGGAACGCGCCCATGAAACTCAAACTGCATCACGTGAATCTGTGCAGCACCGATCTGCCGGCGATGGACAAATTCTATCGCGAGGTGCTCGACATGGAGACCGAGCCCGCGATGGCGCAAAGCCGCATCAAGGATCAGGGCTATCCGGGCGACGTGTCGTTCGTCACCGACGGCACGACGCAATTTCATCTCGCCGATCAGGACATCGACACCGGCTTCCGCACCGGACAGACGGTCAATCCGGTGCGAGCGGTCACATCGCGTTCCGCACCGACGACATCGCGGCGTTCAAGAAGCGGCTGGACGAGAAGGGCATCAAGTATTCCGATTACGGCGGCTTGGCGATGGCCGGCTGGCACCAGATCTTCTTCTACGATCCGGACGGCAACGTCATCGAAGTGCATCAGGCGCCGCAGTAAGGAGTACGCGAGCATGGCAACGTTTCTTGTGGCGCATGGCGCGTGGTCGGCCGGCTGGGCGTGGAAGAAGATGCGCCCGCTGATGCGCGCCGCCGGGCACGACTTCTTCACGCCGACCTACACCGGGCTTGGCGAGCGCGCGCATCTCGCCAACGCCGATGTCGATCTCAACACGCACATTCAGGACATTCTCGCCGTCCTTGAGGCCGAAGACCTGCGCGACGTCTACCTGATCGGCCACTCCTACGGCGGCATGGTGGCGACCGGCGTCGCCGACCGCGCGCGCGATCGCATCAAGCACATCATCTATGTCGACGCCTTCGCACCGAAGGATGGCCAGTCGGCGTTCGACCTGCAGCCGCCTGACATCGCCGCGCAACGGCGCGAGCGGCTAAAGAAGCGGCGATGGCTGGCGTATGGCAACCGGCCCGATGCCGCCGGACACGTCGCCCGAGGACCTCGCCTGGGCGACGCCGCGCCGTCAAGCCGCAGCCGATCAAGACCTTCGAGACGAAGCTGAAGCTGTCCGCCGAGCCGTCTGCGCCGCGCACCTACATCTATGCCAAGCGTGCACGGCCGGCTGACGGCTTCCGCCAGTTTCTCGAACGCGGAAGCGCGAGGGCTGGCGCACCTATGAGATCGACGCGAGCCACAACCCGCACATCACCTGCCCGGATGTACTGATGGGCATCCTGGCCGAGACGGCGGCGCGCATGACGACTGCACGCGCATCGGCATCGCGGGCCTTGGCCTGCTCGGCAGCGCGCTGGCGCATCGGCTGATCGGCGCCGGTTTCGATCCGAAGGGCTACGACATCGACGCCGCAAAGACCGCGGCGCTTCGCCACGGCTGGCGGCACCGCGGCGACGCCTGGACGAGGTCGCGCGATGCGACGTCGTGCTGCTCGCGGTGTTCGACACCGGGCAGGTCGAAGACGTGGTGCGCAACGCCATCCTGCCGGCGCTGACGCCCGGCATTCCGAAAATCGTGCTGTCCGCCTCGACCTGCGATCCCGACCGCATCGCGGCGCTGATCGGCGAGGTCGCGCCGCGCAGCGTCGGCATGATCGAAGCGCCGGTGTCGGGGTCGAGCGAAGCAGGTGCACGACGGCGACGGTGTCGGGCTGATCGGCGGCGCGCGCGACACGGTCGATGGCGTCGCCGACATTCTCGATGCGCTCTATCCGAAATGGTTCTACATGGGCGCGGCGGGAAACGGCGGACGCGCCAAGCTCGCGATCAATCACCTGCTCGGGCTCAATCGGCTGGTGCTCGCCGAAGGGTTGGTGTTCGCGCAGCGGCTCGGGCTCGACCCGAAAGCCTTCCTCGATGTCGCGCGGCAGTCGGCCGCCTACAGCCAGGTGATGGACATCAAGGGACCCAAGATGGTGAGCGGCGATTACACGCCGCAGGGCTTCATCCATCAGTCGCTGAAGGACTTCAACCTGATCCTCGATCAGGCGGCAAGCCGCGGACAGGCGATGCCGCTGGCGACGCTCAACGCCGCAGTGCTGGCAGCGTGCGTGAAGCGCGGCGAAGCGGAGCGCGACAATTCCGCGGTGATCGAAGAGATCAGGCGGCGCAGAACGTGATCGCCCGACTTTCGGTGGGCCATGCGTGCCACACAGCGCTGACGCGCCCGCGCGAAATCGCTTTTGCGCTCATCGCCCATTGCGCGCGGCGACGCCGGGCGGCACAGTCCTGAAAAATCGGGCGGACGATCGGGGACGGAATGCGCCGAAGCGACAAGCGGATTCTCACCACGCATACCGGCAGCCTGCCGCGCCCGCTGGAGCTGACGCGGCTCTATGCGCGGCGCGCGCGCGGCGAGCCGGTCGACGCGGGCGAACTCGCCGCCGCCGGCCGCGCCGCGATGAACGACATCGTGGCAAACAGGTCGAGGCCGGTGTCGATATCGGCAACAATGGCGAGCAGCAGCGCGACTCCTTCATCTTCTACATCCGTGACCGGCTGAGCGGGCTCGGCGGCTCGTGGCAGCGGCGCCAGCGCGCCGACGTCGAGCGCTATCCGATCTTCATGAAGGAGTCCTACGAGGCGTCGCAAAAGAAGGAGTCGGTCGACGACATCCGCGGCCTGCCGAAGGCGATCGGCGAGATCGGCTTATCCGGACGCCGAGCGAGGTGAAGGCCGAGTGCGCGGACTTCCGCGCCGCGCTCGACGCGAGCGGCAATCCGTTCACCGAGGCGTTCCTCACCGCCCCCTCTCCCGGCATGGTGTCGGCGATCGTGAAGGACGAGCACTACCACGACGAAGATGAAATTCCTCGGCAGCGCTCGGCAGCGCTTTGCGCACCGAATACAAGGCGATCGTCGACGCGGGCTTCCTGCTGCAGCTCGACTGCCCGGATCTCGCGCGCGAAAAGCACAACACCTTCGCGGACCGGCCGATCGCCGACTTCATCGCGTTCGGCAACCGCGTGATCGACTCCATCAATGCCGCGATCCACGACATCCCGCCCGAGAAGCGTGCGGCTGCATGTGTGCTGGGGCAACTACGAGGGCCCGCACGATCTCGATGTCGAGCTCGACAAGATCATCCCATTTCTCAAGCGCGCCAAGGTCGGCGGCTTCGTGCTGCCGTTCGCGAACCCGCGCCACGCGCACGAATACCGCTACCTGAAGGACCTGATCGCGCGCGACCAGATCATCGTGGCGGGCGTGATCGACTCCACCACCAATTTCGTCGAGCACCCGGAAGTGATCGCGGAGCGGCTGGAGAATGTCGCCAAGGTCGATCGGCGACCCGCATCGCGTCATGGCAGGCAGCGATTGCGGCTTCGAGACGATCGCGGGGCGCGGGCGTGTCGCCGAGGACGTGGTGTGGGCGAAGTTCAAATCGATGGCGGAGGGCGCGAAGCTCGCGTCGTCGAGGCTGTTCTGAAACGAACGAAAAGGCTCGGGAGGACATCATGAACAGTTCAAGGATCGCCTTGGCGGCGCTGGCTCGCTCGCGTTCGCCACGCCCGCCTTCGCGGTCGAATGGAATTTCTATCATCACCAGTCGGCGCCGCTGTTCGCCACCTCGCGCGGCGCCAAGATGCTGAGCGAGGAGATCGAGAAATCGACCAACGGCGAGGTCAAGGCGCGCCTGCATCTCTCGGGCACGCTGCAGATCGCGCCGAACAACATCACGCCCGCGGTCGCCGAAGGCGTCGTGCAGATCGCCGACGATCTGTTCAACTCCGGCAACATTCCGCTCGCCGGCATCCCGCGCCTGCCCGGGCTCGTGCGCAACTACGAGGAATTCGCCAAGTGCGCCGACGTGCTGCGGCCGTATCTGGAAAAAGCCTTCGCCGAGAAGGGCATCGTGATGCTTGCGGACTACACCTATCCGCTGCAGGTGATCTGGGGGCGCAAGAAGCTCACCTCGCTCGAGGACATCAAGGGCACTGAAGCTGCGCGTCGCGCAGCCCGAGCAGGGCGAGATGGTGCGCCGCTTCGGCGGCACCTCGGTGACGATTTCGGCTCCGGAAGTCCCCTCCGCGCTCGATCGCGGCGTGGTCGATGGCATCTTCACCGCCGGCGTCGGCGCCGTGCTGTGGAAGGACCTGTTGAAGTACGGCTTCCTGATCCCGGTGAACTGGAACAACTCCTACATCCTCGCCAACGCCGAAGCGTACAACAAGCTCTCGCCCGACCTGCAAGCCAAGCTACGCAAGGCCGCGCAGGATGCCGCCAAATGGAATCAGGACACGATGCAGACCGAGGAAGCCGCCTCCGTGAAGGTGCTGACCGAGGCCGGCTACACCATGACGACGCCGCACGGCCGAGGAGGCCGCCAAGGTCGCCGACACGATGAAGCCCTACTGGGACGATTGGGCGAAGTCGCGCGGTCCGGTCGTGGTGGAAGCACTTGGCAAGGTGCGCGCCGCGCTCAACCGGTAACGCCTGATGCCGAGCGAAGCCGACGAACTGGCCGCCAGCGGGCAACCGCTGGCGCTGCACAAGAGCATCGTGCCGGAGGGACCGGTCGAGACTGCCTGCAAATGGGCCTGCGAGGCGGCGCTGGTCGTCATGCTGGTGGTCATCGGCACCGACATCTTCACGCGCTGGCTGCTCAATTTCTCGTTCGAGATTTCCGACGAGATCGGCGGCTACATGCTGGCGGCGATCACGTTCCTCTCGCTGTCGGTCTGCCAGGTCAATGACAGCTTCCATCATGTCGAGCTCATACAGGCGCGGCTGTCGCCACGCGGGCGCGCGATCAGCAATCTGGTGTTCGACGTGCTGACGCTCTCATTCGCCGCGCTGCTGGTGTGGCACTACATCAAGCTCGAATTCTCCTCGTGGCGCTTCGGCGAGCGCGCGCCGACCATCTGGAAACGCCGCTCTGGTTTCCGCGCCTGGTGATGGCGATTGGGGCGGCGGCGCTGTGCCTCGCGGTCTGCCGCACCATCCTGCTGCATATCCGGCGCCTGCGCGCCGCCGGCGAGCGAGCGCACGCATGGGCGTTGAGGTCCAGTTCATCGTCGCGATGGTGCTGTTCCTCGTCCTGCTGACGGCCGGGATGGCGGTGCCCTTCGCGATCGCGGTGCCGGCGATCGTCTATCTGCTGATGCAGGGTGGCTTCACGGCGCTCGGCGGCCTCGGCTTGATGAGCTGGGGCAGCATGAACTCGTTCGTGCTGACCTGCGTGCCGCTGTTCATGTTCATGGCCGAGATCCTGCGCATCAGCGGGCTATCGAGCCGCATCTACACCGGCCTCTCGAAGCTCGTCGCGCCGCTGCCGGGCGGGCTGCTGCAAACCAATATCGCTGGCTGCGCGATCTTCGCCTCGGTCAGCGGATCGAGCATCGCGACCGCAGCCTCGATCGGCGGCGTCGCACTGCCGCAACTTGTGAGCCGCAACTACGACCGGCGCATGGCGGCGGGATCGCTCGCCGCCGGCGGCACGCTGGGCATCCTGCTGCCGCCGAGCTTCGGCATGATCGTCTACGGCAGCTTCACCGAAACATCGGTGCCGAAGCTGTTCATGGCCGGCATCGTGCCCGGCATGATCATGACGGTGCTGTTCATGCTCTATATCGGCATCCACGCGCTGCTGCGGCCGCATGTCGCGCCGAAAGAGAGCGGCCCGCAATCGCTGGCGGAACTCCTCCGCGCGCTGTTCGACGTATTACCGTTCGCGGTGCTGATCACCGGCACGCTCGGCGGCATCTATGCGGGACTGGTCACCACCACCGAAGGCGCCACGATCGGCTGCCTGCTGGCGATCGTGCTCGGCGCGGTGTTCGGCAACCTCACGCCGCGCGTGTTCGTCGAGGCGATGCACAACACGATCAAGTTCTCCGGCAACATCCTGCTCATCATCCTTACCGCCTACATCTTCTCCTACGCGATCAGCTTCGCCGGCATCGGCGAGAAGGTGACCGAGTTCGTTGTCGGCATGAAGCTGAACCGGATCGAATTCTTCCTCGCGCTGTTCATTCTCTACACGGCGCTCGGCTGCCTGATCGAAAGCCTCGGCATGATCGTCATCACGGTGCCGCTGATCTTTCCGGTGCTGCACAATTACGGCATCGATCCGATCATGTTCGGCGTTGTGCTGGTGCTGTTCGTCGAACTCGGACAGATTTCGCCGCCGATCGGCATCAACCTGTTCGTGATCCAGTGCGATCTGGGACGGCAAGCTCGCCGAGGTCGTCTACGGGACGATTCCGTTCCACCTCATCATGTTCGGCGTCCTCGCCATGGTCATCTTCTGGCCGGAGCTGGCGTTGTGGCTGCCGCAGCACATGAGCGCGAAATGACACGCGATACCGGCGTCATCGGTCTCGGCAATATGGGGCGCGGGATTGCGCGCAATCTCGACCGTGCCGGGCGGCTCGCAGCCGCGTGGGATCTTGCAGAAGACGCACGCCGGAACGCCGGGCTATCCGCATCCGTGACACTATGGTCGCCGGGAAACTGGCAGCGGCTGGATTTCATTTTGTTCGTCGTCCCCGGTCCGACCCAGATCGAGACGATCCTCGACGGCACGGAGGGACTTCTGAGCAAGCCGCATGACGGACAGATCCTGATCGACATGACGACCTCGCATCCGGCGAAGACCAAGGCGCTTGCCGAAAAGGCAGGGGCCGCGGGCCGCGACTATGTCGACTGTGGCATGTCGGGTGGCGCGATGGGCGCCAACTCCGGCAAGATGGCGCTGATGGTCGGCGGCGCGGATGAAGCGGTTGCGGCCTGCAAGCCGATCTTCGACGCCATCGCCGGCACCGTGACGCATGCGGGTCCGAGCGGTGCGGGTCACGCCGTGAAGCTGCTGCACAACATGGTGTGCCACACCAATTTTCTGGTCGTCGCCGAGGCCGGAAAGCTTGCCGAGCACGCCGGCATTCCGCTGGAAACCGCCATCAAGGTGTTCAACGCCGGCAATGCGCGCAGCTACATCAGCGAGCAGCGGTTTCCCAACCACATTCTGTCGGGCAAATTCGACGGCCGATCGACCGTGTCGAATCTCGCGAAGGATCTCGCGATGGCGGATTCATTCGCGAACGAATTCGGCGAAGCGAACGCCTACACGCACCTGACTGCAAGCATTCTGGCGAAAGCGATGGACGCCGGCATGGGCGCGGAGGATTTCACGAGGCTCTATGCGGCCTACGAAAAGCTCGTCAATTCAGACGAAAACTGACCGGCACTGTGAAGCTCTGTCCCCGGCCGGACGGCGGCGCCGGGAACGGCGATGAACGCCGCACCATCGCCTGCACTTCCTGGTCGATGCTGGCGATGCCTGAGCCGCGCACGAGACGCGAGGAGGTCACGCGCCCGCCTCCGTCGAGACCGAAGCTCACCGTAGCGGTGCCGGTTTCGCCGCGGCTGCGCGCGTCGGCGGGATATTGCTGATGGCGGCGCAGATGCGCCGACACGATGCCCGCATAGTTGCTGTCATTATCCGAGCGGCCGACGCCGACATTGTTTGCCGGGGCAGTCGCGGGCGGCGCCTTCGCCTGCTTCTGGGCATGCTCGTTGGTCGGGGCGGCGATCCGGCGCGGCTCTTTCGCCGGGGCGGCGTTCTGCACAGGCTTCGGCGCGGCCTTCGGCTCGGCGAGCTTCTGTTCCGGCGGCGGCACAAGCGCAACCTCGGTGTCGGGCTGCGCTTCGCGCGGCTTTTGTTCGTCGGGTTTCGCAGCCTCGCTTGCCTTCGGATCGACCGGCGTATCCGCCTTCGCAGTCTGCTCGGGCGCGCGTTCCTCGGACGCAACCGGAACGTCCTGCGGCTGTTCGGTTGCCTTTTGCTCGACCTCTTGCTGCTGGTCTGCCGCCTGCTCATCCGGAGCCGCAGCCTGCGTTTCGGTCTGACCGGGAGCTTGCGCGACACCCGCGGGTGCGGTCGCACCGACCACGATCTCGATCGAGATCACCTGCTCGCCAATGCTCGCGAGCGGCTCCGGCTCGCGCCAGAATGCCGCGAAGAGACCACCGTGCAGCGCCAGCGATATCGCCGCGAACGCGATGAGTTGCATACGCTCGCGCGTAAGGGCGCCTGGTCCCGGGCGCGCTGCATCCACCGGCGGAAGAACGTCAGGCGCGAAACGCAGCGCGTGCGGGCGCGCGAACGGAACGACGTTGCTGAGATCGGCGCTTGCGAGGTCGGGGACAGCAGGTTCGGCGCGAACCTCACCGGAACGCGGCAGAGCAATCAGCTCGCCTCCCTGCAACTTCCTGACACTCATGCGCCAACCTTTGCCGCTCACGATACGCCGCGCGGATGCACAAGGCCAACCCGACGAGCGCACGTCCACGCGACACGTGTGGTCCCGCTCGGCCGCGCGTCGAGCAGCCGCCTGACTGATCTGTGGAAAGCGACTCCGCGCACCGCCAATTGAAGTCTTTCCCGAGGGCATGCTACGTATTCACGGTTCCGGAATGGCAGAAATACCGATTGAAATCGCTCTAAACTGAAGTATTCGCAGTTTAAAATCAATAAAAACTGAGAATGCATCTGCGGACAACGATGACTGGCCTATCGCTAGATTAGAACGGCTGCAAAGTGAGTCATTTTTCCGTCCCTCCAGATCGCAAATCGGGCGATCCGGCGCCCCACGGATCGCGATCGATCCCGGTCGCGGACCACAGGATCGACAGCCGCGATCTGTTCACCGGCACGCGTGAAGTCCTGATCCAGCACGCCGGCGAGACCTATCGATTGCGCCTCACCGGGCAGAACAAGCTCCTCCTGACCAAATGAACCGCAGGACAACCCATGGGTTGAAATGCGGCGTACGCACTCCACCGGATTTTCCGAATCAGGCACACGGCCTAATCGGCTGACCTGTCCGGGCGGTTACTCCTCCCACTGCCTGGAATGCGAAATTGGCCCCGGCTTCGCGCCGGGGCTCTTTTTTTGTGTCCGCCGGCCAGCGCGATTTTGATCTGCCGCAACGGTGGTGCTCCGGGAGGGCGCTAGGCTCCGGGGCAACCTGAAAGGAGCCCGCCATGAAAGCAAAAGACGTCATGACGTCCGACATGCTCACCGTGGAGGAAGACGCGTCCGTCCTGGAAGCGATCCGGCTGATGCTGCAGCACCGGATCAGCGGCCTGCCGGTTGTCGCCGCCGGTACTCTCGTCGGCATGGTGACCGAGGGGGATTTCCTGCGCCGCTCGGAGCTCGGGACCGAACAGCGCGCATCGCGCTGGGCGGAATTCTTCACAGGGCCCGGCAAGCTTGCGCAGAACTATGTGCACGCAACCGGCCGCAAGGTCCGCGATGTGATGACCGCCGAGGTCTATGCGGTCGATGAGAACACGCCGCTTTCCGAGGTCGTCGACACCATGGAACGACGGCATATCAAGCGTGTGCCGGTTCTGCGCGACCGCAGGCTGGCCGGGATCGTCACGCGCACGAACCTGTTGCGCGCGCTGGCTGGCGCAACGCATGCAACCGTTCCGGTTTCCACCGACGATGCCGCGATCCGTGAAAGCCTGCTGACGGAGTTGAAGGGAAAGCCGTGGGCACCCACCGTGGCTATCGATATTACGGTCGCGGACGGCGTGGTCAGGCTGTCGGGCGCGATCTTCGACGATCGCCAGCGCGAGGCCTTGCGTGTCGCCGCCGAAAATACCGCGGGCGTGAAGAAGGTCGAGGACCGGCTGGTCTGGATCGAGCCGATGTCCGGCACCGTGATCGAATCGCGCAGCGAGAAAACGGCAGCCGCCTGAGCAGGGGCTGCCGAAACGAGCGCGCTTCATAGCCAGCCGGTGTGAAGCGCGCTCTTTCTCCTTGCGCGCGGTTTAGCGCCCGTTCTTGAGCGCCATGTCACCCTTGATGTGGTGCACCAGCTCCTTGCGGGCAAAGCGCCAGCCCGCCGGCGTCTTCACGAACTGATCCTTGTAGGTGCCGCCCATCACCGGCATCAGGCCGATCTCGGACTCGCGGATGATGAGATAATCCGACACCGCGCTCGCGGTGTCCCCATCCACCGTGACAATGATGTTGGTGATGTAGTGCTTGCGCTGCGGCCCCTCACCCTTCAGCGGCACGATGCCCGAGATGAACTTTTCGATCTCGGCCGGGCCGCGCGCCGCACCATAGTCCGTTGTCCATTCGCCATCGGGGGCGAAGCACGCCGCCACATCCGCGAAGCGACAGGCGTCCAGCGCCATGGCGTAAGTCGCCATCAGCTCGCGGATTGCATCCTTCGCTTCGAGAACAGCGGACATGCGAAGGCCTACCTGATGATCGTCGGCGGATGACGGCGGTAGCGCGCGATCAGCTCCGGATCGGGATCGACGCCGAGCCCCGGTCCCTGCGGCACACGTAGCATCCCGTCCTTTGCGTCGACCCAGTCGCCCATCGGGCTTGCCTCAAGATCGACGGCGAGCCGTTCCACCGGTGTATCGGCGCGCAGCGAAGCCGCGATGTGCAGGCTCGCGATGAAGCCGGGTCCGAAATACGGACAGTGCGGCACGACGCGCACGCCGAACTCCTTGGCCAGCGCCGCGATGCGGCGCATCTCGCTGATACCGCCGATTTTCGTCACGCTCGGCTGCGCCACATCGAGCGCGCGCAGCTCGAACAGGTGTGCGAAGTCGGCAAGGCCCGCGGCATTCTCGCCGGCGGCGGTCACGGCGCCGGAAATGCGCACCTTCGCGAGGCCCGCATGATCTTCCGGCGGCCACACCGGCTCTTCCAGCCAGTGCAGATCGTAGGACTGCAGCGCCCGCACCATGCTCAGCGCCTCGCCGACGCTCCAGGGGCAATTGGTATCGAGCATCAGCGTCACGTCATCCCCAACCGCATCGCGCGCGGCCTTCACCGCGGGCAACGTGATCTCGTGCAGTTTGATCTGCCGATAGCCCTGCTCCAGCGCCTTGCGGCAGCTTTGCGCGACGGTGTCGGGGCCGGAGCAACGCAACAGGCTCGCATAGGCGGGCAACGCCCGATCCGCGCCGCCGAGCATTCGGTAGAGCGGCGTTCGCTTGATCTTGCCGGCGATATCCCACAGCGCGATATCAACACCCGACAGCGCATACATCACCGCCCCGCTGCGCCCGAACAGGTGCAGCGTGCGTTGCAGGTCGTCCATCACCGCATCGATCTTCGCTGGATCGCGGCCAATCAGCATCGGGGCGACCAGCGAGTCGAAGGCGATCTTGCTCGTCGGCGATACGCCGTGACCGAAAGCCTCGCCCCAGCCGACCACGCCTTCATCCGTCTCAAGCCGCAGCAAAAGAATATTCAACCCCGACGAAGGACGCCCGGCGATCGCCTGCACGCCGCCCGCCGTGGCATACGGGACCGTGAGCAGGATCGACTCGGCCGCTGAAATTTTCATCCACCCTCTCGGTCAATTCCCGCCCCAGGAACTGACGGTCCTGGCTCAATCATGCGCTCACCCGATCGACCGGAATTGAAGCATGGATTGCGCCTCGCCGATATCGTCACAATGCGAATAGTCTTGCGGTAAAGGAGAAGGGAAGCGCCCATGCATGACTACGTGATCCTCGGCGGCGGATCGTCGGGCTGCGCGCTCGCGGCGCGGCTGTCAGAAGACCCGAGGAAAACCGTGCTGCTGGTCGAGGCCGGCAAGGACATCACCGCCGAGACCGCACCCGCGGACGTGCTGGCGAGCTATCCGGGCCGCGCCTATTTCAATCCAGCCTTCACCTGGCCCGGGCTCGACGTGATGCTCGGCGGCGCCGCAACCAACGATCCGGACAAGCGCAAGCGCGCGCGCTACGAGCAGGCGCGCATCCTCGGTGGCGGATCGAGCATCAACGGGCTGATCGCGGTGCGCGGCGCGCCGACCGACTATGACGGCTGGGAGGACATGGGCGCAACGGGGTGGAATTTCGCCTCCGTGCTTCCCTATTTCCGCAAGCTCGAACGCGATCTGGATTTCGCCGATGAGTACCACGGCCGAGACGGACCGATTACCATCCGCCGCTATCCCGCCAAGGACTGGACCGGATTCGTCGGCGCGGTGGCGAAGGCGCTGAACCAGCGCGGATTGCCGACCGTGCCGGACCAGAACGGGGCCTGGCAGGACGGCGTGATGCCGCTGCCCACCTCGATCGACGAGAACGATCGCCGCGTCTCGTGCGCCTACGCGTACCTGACGCCGGCGGTGCGGCGGCGGCCGAACCTGACGATCCGCACCGAGACCTTCGTGCGCCGCATCCTGTTCGACGGCACGCGCGCGACCGGCGCCGAAATCGCGGCGGACGGCAAAACCGAGACGGTGCGCGGCCACGAGATCATCCTGACCTGTGGCACCATCCATTCGCCCGCCGTGCTGATGCGCTCCGGCGTCGGTGCGCCGGACGAACTCGCGCAACACGGAATCGCAGTGACCGCCGCGCTTCCCGGCGTCGGGCGCAATCTGCTCGAACATCCTTCCGTCAGCATCTCCTGCTACCTCGCGCGCCATGGCCGCCTCGCCGACCAGGGGCGCCATCACACCCAGGTGCAGGCGCGCTTCTCCTCCGGCATGGCGGGAATACCCGCGGGCGACATGTGCATCGCGCTGCTCGCGCGCTCGGGTTGGCATGCGATGGGGCGGCGTGTCGGCTCGCTCTATTTCTTCGTCAACAAATCCTACTCGCAGGGCGTGGTGACGCTGCGCTCCGCCGACCCCGCGGACGAGCCGCTGGTGGACTTCCGCATGCTGTCGGATCGGCGCGATCTCGAAAGGATGCGCAATGCGTTCCGCTTCGTGGCGCAGATCGCCACCGCGCCGGAGCTTGACGGCGTTCGCTCGCACATCTTCCCGACGCAGTATTCCGACCGCGTACGGCGGGTCTCGAGTTCCGGGCCTGCGCAACGCCATCCAGATGAGCCTGTTCGCTGGGCTGCTCGACGCGGCGCCGGCGCTGCGCGGCTGGCTGATCGATACGATGGTCACGGGTGGCATCACACTCGCCGACGTGATGAAAGACGACGCGACGCTCGATGCCTATCTCGCGACAGCCGTGACCGGCGTGTGGCATCCGGTCGGCACATGCCGCATGGGGCGCGACGGCGATCCGCTCGCCGTGACGACGCCCTCAGGGCGTGTGCGCGGCGTGGACAATCTGCGCATCTGCGATGCTTCGGTGATGCCGTCGATCCCCTGCGCCAATACCAATATTTCCACCATCATGGTGGCGGAGCGCATGGCGGATTTGATCAAGGAAGAGGCGGAAGCTTAGGCAACGCAAGCGTCGCGATGGTCGTATACGAGCCCTCTCCCCTTGTGGGAGAGGGCATTGTCCGAGGATCAACTTGCTCGGTCGGGTGAGGGGTCACTGGCCACCCCTCACCCGACTTCTTGCTGAAACTATGAGCTGCCCTCTCCCACAAGGGGAGAGGGCGCATCGGCAACCGCCGAATTCGCGGCCAGAAAAGCTACCGCCCCTTGAAATTCGGAACGCGGCGCTCCGCCATCGCCGCAACGCCTTCCTTGAAGTCTTCCGTCGCGCGCAGCGCCGTCTGTAGCGAAAGCTCATGCTCGGTCGCGGCCTGAACACGGTCCGCGAGTGCATGCCGTATCGTGGCGCGCGTCGCCCGCGTTGCGAGCGGGGCATTCTCGGCGATCTCCGCTGCAAGCTTCTCTGCTGCTGCACGCACCTGATCCTGCGGCACCAGCACATCCGCAAGCCCCATCCCGAGCGCTTCCTCACCGCCGATGCGGCGGCTGGTGTAGAACATCATGGCGGCGTCCTGCTTGCCGATCACTGCGGGCAATGTTTCGGTCAGCCCAAACCCCGGATGGAAGCCGAGCCGCGTGAAGTTCGCGACGAACCGCGTCTCCGGACACGCCACGCGAAAATCCGGCACCATCGCGAGGCCGAGCCCGCCGCCGACCGCCGCGCCATGGATCGCGCCCACGATCGGCTTCTTCGAACGGAACAGCCGCACGGCTTGCATATAGAGATGGCTGATCGGCGAACTCGCCTCGCCGGGCCGCTGGCCCGACTTGTCGAGCGTCGTGCCGTCGCCGAAATTCGCGCCGGCACAGAACGATTTTCCCTGCGCGGCCAGCACGACGGCCCGGCATGCGTCATCCTTGTCCAGGTCGTCGAGCGCGTCCGCGATCGAATTGATCAGCACGAGGTCGAAGAAATTGTTCGGCGGGCGCTGGATTTCGATTGTTGCTACGTGACCCGCGAGCGTGACGCCAATATCCTTGTAATCAGGCATCCGATCTATCCTTTGAAAGACGCGCGCGCCGCGCGGTAGTCGGCCATGACGCGCATCGCGCGGGCGCAATTGTGCACATTGGTAAACAGAGGCAAGCCCGCTTCGCTCAACAGATCGACGCAGACCTGCGCAGGGCGCGTGTAGCTCCACAGCAGCACGGGCTTTTTCGTGTCGCGACCGAGTGCGATCAGGTGGTCGCGGTCTTCCAGCAGAAAGCGCGGATGGCGTCCGGTGACCACCAGAATGACGCCATCGACGTTCGGCGACCCGCCGGCAAGCCGCGCGAACTCCGCATAGCCGCGCTCGTGAATGGCCTGCGCGGTAACATCCACTGGATTTTGCGAGCAGCCATAGAGCGGCAGATACACGTCGATTTTCGCGCGCGTCGCATCGTCGAGAATCGGCATGTCGAGGCCCGCGAGTGCGCAGGCGTCGGCCACCCACGCGCCGCCGCCGCCGGACGAGGACGCAATGGCAACGCGATTTCCCGCAGGAAGACGCGAACCCATGCCAACGAAGGCCGCCGCGATGTCGATCATCTCGTCGAGATCGTTGCTCTCGATCACGCCATATTTCCTGAACAACGCCCGGTACGCCGCATCGTCGCCCCGCGCCGCCGTGTGCGCCGCGATGGCGCGCGTCCCGGCCTCCGAAGCGCCGAGCCGGTTGACAATCAGCGGCACACCGGCGCGCAGCGCCTTGGCGGCGGCGCGCTCGAAGGTCGCCACATTCTTGATGTCTTCGATCAGCATCAGGATGGCGGCGGTCTTGCCTTCGTCAATGACGAACTCTGCGAAGTCGCTGGCCGAAAGGCACGCCTCGTTGCCGGTCGTGATGATGTAGCGGAACGACAATTCCTTCGGCCGCCCGTGATCGAAGAACGCAAAGCCCATGCCGCCGCTCTGCGAAATGACTGCGACCTGGCCCCGCGTGCGGTCGGCGCGTGGCAGCAGCGGTACATCGCCCGCATCCATCGCGGGGCTGAACGTCGGGCAAAGCGACGCGGCCGTGTTGGCGAAGCCCTCGCCGTTCGGCCCGCTCACCGCCATGTCGTATTTCTGCGCGATGGCCTGCACCTCGCACTGCAACGCCGGGCCCGCTTCACCTTTCTCTTCGGCAAAGCCCGATGAGAGAATAATCGCCGCCTTGATGCCGGCCTTGCCGCAACGCTCCAGTTCCTGCGGCACGAACTTCGCCGGAATGATCAGTGCGGCGAGATCGGTCGGCGGCAGATCGGCGACCGACTTGTAGGCCTTCAGCCCCTGCACCTCTGACTCGCTGCGGCTCACCGGATAGATCGCACCTTGAGTAAGGGTGCCCGCGCATGATCTGCACGATGCGCCCGCGCAGGCCGCGCGTGTCCGACGAGGCGCCGACGATCGCGACCGACTTCGGCCATAGCAATTTTTGTAAGTCAGGCACTGGAGATCAATCCGCAAGCGTTGTCACGCGCTCCGCTCATGCCCGCGAAGGCGGGCATCCAGTGCTTTGCCAAGAACTGGACCCCCGCTTTCGCGGGGGTGAGCGGCAAATGTGGAAATGGAAACAGGCTCCTCACAACCCACTCATCGCAATCCAAGCCCGCGCGCGATGATGCCGCGCAGCACTTCGGTGGTGCCGCCCTGGATGGTGACCTTCGGAGCGATCATGGTGGCGAAGCGGATCTGCTCCTCCAGGGTGACGCGATTGCCCACGTCTTCCTCGACAAAGGCCGCCAGCTCGCGCACGCGGTTCGGCAGCTTCTGCTCCCACACGGTGCCCATATCCTTGACGATCGAGCCTTCGACCACCGGCTCCTTGCCGGCTTGCAGCATGCCGTTCACAGAGACCGACATGCGCCGCAGCGTGTGAAGCTGCGCAACGAGTCGGCCCAAGCCTTCGGCCGAACGGATGTCCGGCTTGTTGCCGAGCGCACGCACCAGTTCAACCAGCGTGTAAAATGTTTCAAGGAAACGCTCCGGACCGGATCGCTCGTAAGCCAGTTCGCTCGTCGCCTGCTTCCATGCGCCGTCGATTTCGCCCAGCACATAGTCATCCGGCATGAACGCGTCGGTGAACACGACCTCGTTGAAGTCGTGCTGGCCGGTCAACTGATAGACCGGGTTCACCTTGATGCCCGGTGCCTTCATATCGACGAGAAATTGCGTCAACCCGTGACGGCGGTTCTCTTTCGTGGGCGGCGAGGTGCGGAACAGGCCGATCATGTAGTCCGCGATGTGCGCGTTGCTGGTCCAGATCTTGGTGCCGTTGATCAGCCAGCCACCCTTGGTTTGGGTCGCCTTTGTTTTGGCGGCGAACAGATCGGAGCCCGAGCCCGGCTCGCTCATGCCGATCGCGAAACACACCTCGCCGCGGCAGATGCGCGGCAGCACGTCCATCTTCACGTGCTCGGGCGCGTACTTCATCAGGATCGGCCCGCTCTGCCGGTCGGCGACGAAGTGCAGCCGCACCGGCGCATTCGCGACGCGGAATTCCTCCGTGACGACGTAACGTTCCAGGAATGTGCGCTCGCGCCCGCCGTATTTCTTCGGCCAGGTCATGCCGATCCACCCCTTGGCGCCGATGCGCTGGCTGAATTCCTTCGAATGGGAGTCGCCGTGACCGGCGCGGTGTGGATCGAACGTGCCGCGCGCGACCTCGTCGGCGAGAAACGTCCGCACCTCGTGGCGCAGTTCGTCGCACTCGGGCGGCAGGCGGATCTGGTCGAATTGCAGGCTTGTGGTCATGCGTGTGATCCGTCAGCGGGCCGCGACCAGCGGCCAGAAATCGTCCGCGCCGCGCGCCGCGATCTTGTTGCCGAGTTCGGCCGCCCAGTAGCTCTCGTTGCCGAAGTCATCGCGCCAGGCGAGCATGCGCAGCGTGTAGCGATGAAGAATGTGCTCCGCGGTGAAGCCGATCGCGCCGTGCACCTGATGCGCGATTGCGGCGCCTTCCTGCGCGGCTTCGGCCGAGCGGATTTTCGCCGCCGTCGCTTCGAGGAAGATCGCATCGTCGAAGGCACCGCCACGAGCGATTGCGTCCGCGGCCGAATGTGCGGCGGTCATTGCGGCGGACACCTCTCCGGCGAGCCGCGCGAGATTGTGTTGCACGGCCTGGAATTTTCCGATCGGCTTTTCGAACGCGACACGCTCGTTGGCGTAGCGCACCGTGAAGTCCAGCACCTGCTGCAGCGCGCCCGCCGTCTGCACGGCGCGCACCACGCAGCCCATCAGCATCAGTGCGGTCTGGTCGATGTCAGCCTTTGCGATCGCCAACGGCTTCACGCGATCGAACGTCACCGTGTTGGAGGGATCGCTTGCGAGATTGACGCCGTCGTTGATGCGGCAGGCGCTGGTCGCCACCAGCGCCACGGAACCCGCCAGCACGGCAAGATGCTGCGCCTCCTTCGCGAACGGCACGCCACGCGCCACGCCGCTCAACGTGCCATCGGCATTCAGCGTGATCCTGTCGCGCGGCCGCGCGGGCGCAACCGACATCGCGCCCTCGGGCGCCTTCAATCCGGCACGCGACAGCAGCCATCCGGCGAGCAGCGTTTCGGCGAGCGGCACCGCCGCGGCGTAGCGTCCGGCCACGCCCAGAACCGCGAACCCGTCGGCCAGTTCCGCGCCCGCGCCGCCCTGTTCCTCAGGCACCCAGGCGAGCGTCAGCCCGGCCTCCGACAGCGCGCGCCACAGTGGTGCCTTCCAGCCGGCATCCTTGGCGCTGTTCACTTCCTGCGGATCGGCCAGATCGGCAAAAATCCGTGCCGCCGTATCGGCGACGATCGATCGGCTTTCGTTCACGGCGCTTCCTGTGTTCCCGATTTCGTAGCCCAATGGTGGGCGGAAACGCTGCGGCTTGGCAAGCCGCGCCCGCGGAAGGCTGCCATTCCGGCCACGAGCGCATGATGCCGCACCCGGTTAGCCCATCGTCCGGGTTGCCCGTGCGGACTCGACTCATTAGCGTGCCGCCCCAAGAACAATGCCAAGGCCGGTGGGCGACCCGGCCGGCGAAATTGGGAGGGGAAAGATGAAGACCAAGCTCGCGTGCTTGGCGGTCGCCACGATCGCCGTTTCCGCCGCATTTGCGGCCCACGCCGAGGAGCCCAAGTCTGGCGGCATCCTGCGGATGTACCAGCGCGAAAATCCGCCCAGCATGTCGATCCACGAGGAAGCGACCTATTCGGTCAACGTCTCCTCGATGCCGATCTTCTCGAACCTGGTGATCTACGACCAGCACAAGGCGCAGAATTCGATCGACACCGTCCAGCCCGAACTGGCGACCAGCTGGACCTGGAGCGACGACAAGAAGGCACTGACCTTCAAGCTGCGCGAGGGCGTGAAATGGCACGACGGCAAGCCGTTCACGGCTGCTGACGTGAAATGCACATTCGACATGCTGCAAGGCACCTCGCAGAACAAATTCCGCAAGAACCCGCGCAAGGGCTGGTACTTCAACCTCGCCGACGTCACGACCGAAGGTGACATGCAGGTGACCTTCCACCTGAACCGTCCGCAGCCCGCGATGCTTGCGATGCTCGCGTCCGGCTATTCGCCGATCTATCCGTGCCATGTGTCGGCCGCGCAAGAGCGCACCAATCCGATTGGCACCGGGCCGTTCAAGTTCGTCGAGCTGAAGCAGAACGAGTCGATCAAGCTCGTGAAGAACCCCGACTACTTCAAGAAGGGCCTGCCCTACCTCGACGGCATCGAATACACGATCCTGCCGAACCGCTCGACCGCGATTCTCGGATTCGTCGCGGGCAAGTTCGACATTACCTTCCCGACCGAAGTGTCGATCCCGCTGATGAAGGATGTGAAGTCGCAGAAGTCGGACGCGGTGTGCGTGCTGGCGCAGACCAACGTCGCCACCAACCTGATCATGAATCGTGACGCCGCACCTTTCAGCGACGACAATGTGCGCCGCGCGTTTGCGCTTGCGCTCGACCGCAAAGCGTTTCTCGACATCATGTTCGAAGGCAAGTCCGCCATCGGCGGCGCGATGCTGCCGCCGCCCGACGGCGTGTGGGGTATGCCCGCGGACGAACTGAAGACTGTTCTCGGCTATGGCGACGTGAAGACAAATCGCGAAGAGGCCCGCAAGATGATGGAGAAGGCCGGTTACGGCCCGAACAAGCATCTCGCGCTCAAGGTCTCGACCCGCAATCTCGCGGTTTATCGCGATCCGGCGGTGATCCTGATCGACCAGCTCAAGGACATTTACATCGACGGCGAGCTCGACGTGATCGAGAGCGGCATCTGGTTCGCCAAGATCGCGCGCAAGGAATATTCGGTCGGCCTCAACCTGACCGGCGCCGGCATCGACGATCCGGACCAGACCTTCTATGAAAACTTCGGCTGCGGCTCGGAGCGCAACTACACCAACTACTGCAACAAGGACCTGCAGGCACAGTTCGACGCGCAATCGCAGGAAACCGACGTCGCGAAACGCAAGAAACTTGTCTGGGAAATCGACAAGAAACTGCAGGAAGACGTGGCGCGTCCGATCCTCTATCACGCCGAGCAGGGCACCTGCTGGGCGCCGTACGTGAAGAACGTCACCGTCATGACGAACTCGTCTTACAACGGATACCGCTACGAGGACGTGTGGATGGACAAGTAGGCGGGAGCGCCATGCACCGGTGCTCCGCTCGTCCCCGCGAAAGCGGGGACCCAGTTCTTTGCCAAGTCCTGGATGCCCGCTTCCGCGGGCATGAGCGGACCGAGGCATAGGAGAGCACCGTGGCCGCCTATCTGATCCGGCGCTTCCTGCTGATGCTGCTGACGCTGTTCGGCATCTCGGTCGTCATCTTCGCGCTGCTGCGCGTCGTGCCTGGCAACATTGCCGACATCCTGTTCTCCGCCTCCGGCATGATCAACCCGGAAGACAAGCTCGACATCGAACGCCAGCTCGGGCTCGATCAGCCGATCTACATTCAATATATCCGATGGATCGCGGGGCTGGCCCACGGCGACCTTGGCTATTCCTACGTCTCGGAAAAGCCTGCGCTCGATGAAATCCTCCCGCGCCTGCCGATCTCGGCGAAGCTTGCCGGCATGGCGCTCACCTTCGCGGTTCTGATCGGCATTCCACTCGGCGTGATCTCCGCGGTGCGCCAGAACACGCCGCTCGATTATTTGCTGCGCGTGGTGAGCCTCTCGGGCCTCTCGCTGCCGTCGTTCTGGCTCGGCCTCCTGATCCTGATGGTATGCGTGCGCTATTTCGGCTGGATCCCGATCTACACCGAGCCGCCCAAAACGTGGTGGAACGAGATCGTGCTGTTCGCCATTCCGGCGGCCGCGGTCGGCTTCCGCTCATCCGCGCTGATGATGCGGCTGACACGTTCCTCCATGCTGGAGGTGCTGCGCCAGGATTACATCCGCACCGCGCGCGCCAAGGGGGCCTCCTACGCCAAGGTCAACTTCGTCCACGCACTGCGCAACGCGGTGCTACCGATCGTCACCATAGTGGGCATCGAGGCGGCGTTTCTGGTCGGGGGATTGATCGTGACCGAAACCGTGTTCAACATTCCGGGCGTTGCGCGCTTCCTCGTCGAAGCGATCCGGTGGCGCGACTATCCGATCGTGCAGAACCTCGTGATGTTCATTGCCGTCTGCGTGGTGTCGATCAACTTCCTGGTGGACATGGCGTATCTCGCGCTCGATCCGCGCATCGCGTACGAGAAATGAGCATGATCCCGAAAAGCGGGCACCGGTTTTCGGAAAAGATCATGCTCAAGGATAAATAGATGGCCGTCGTTGATACAGTTGAGACGGAAGCCCGCCGCGAAAGCCGGCTCGCGACGCTCGCCTTCTATGTACGGCGCTATCCGCTCGGCGCCGCCGGCGCCGTGATCGTTACGGCATTTGTCCTGATGGCGATCTTCGCGCCGTGGATCACACAATTCGATCCGACCAGCACGAACCCGCGTGTGTCGCTCGCCTATCCGGGCGGCGACCATCCGCTCGGCGCCGACTTCATGGGCCGCGACATGTGGAGCCGCATCGTCTACGGCGCGCGCATTTCGCTCGCGGTCGGCCTCGGCTCGACCGGGCTCGGCTGCCTGTTCGGCGTCACCATCGGGCTCACCTCCGGCTATTTCGGCGGCTGGTATGATCTGATGGTGCAGCGCCTGATGGACATGATGCAATCGCTGCCGCTCCTGGTGATGGCGCTGGTGATGACCGCGGCGCTCGGCCCGTCACTGGAAAACACCATCATCGCAATCGCGATTCCCCTGGTGCCGACGGTGGCGCGCGTGATCCGCTCGAACACGCTGATGCTGCGCGAGATGCCGTTCGTCGAAGCCTCGCGCGCGGTCGGCATGAACGAGTTTGCCATCGCGGTCCGCCACGTGCTGCCGAACACGCTCGCGCCGCTGATCGTGCTGGCAACCGCGCAGCTTGGCTCCACGATCCTGGTGGAGGCCGCACTCTCGTTCCTCGGCCTCGGCGTGCCGGAACCGCATCCCTCATGGGGCCGCATGCTGTCGGAATCGGCCGCCGAGTACGTGCGCGTCGCGCCGTGGCTGGTGATCTTCCCCGGTGCGGCGATTTCGCTCGCGGTGTTCGGCACCAATTTGCTGGGGGACGCGCTGCGCGACATCCTCGATCCGCGCCAGCGCGACTGACGATGCTCCAAGCGCAGCCCGCCAAGACCGAAGCCGGGACGCTCCTCGCAGTCGAGGATTTGCGCACGTATTTCTATCTGCGCGGCGGCATCCTCAAAGCCGTGGACGGCGTGAGCTTCTCGCTCAAGGCCCACGAGACGCTGGCAATCGTCGGCGAATCCGGCTGCGGCAAGTCGATGACCGCCCTCTCGCTGATGCGACTGATTCCGGAGCCGCCGGGCAAGATCGTGAGTGGTTCTGTCACGCTCGATGGCCGCGACTTGCTTGCGCTCGACGAGCGCGCGATGCGCCGCGTGCGCGGCAAAGACATTTCGATGATCTTCCAGGAGCCGATGACGTCGCTCAATCCGGTGATGACGGTCGGCCGCCAGATCGGCGAGGCGCTGCTGCTGCACGAGAGCATGAGCCGCGCGGAGTCGATGCGCCGCGCCGTCGATATCCTGCGCCTGGTGCGTATCCCCGAACCCGAGCAGCGGCTGAAGGAATATCCGCACCAGCTTTCCGGCGGCATGCGCCAGCGCGTGATGATCGCGATGGCGCTCGCCTGCAATCCGAAAGTGCTGATCGCCGACGAACCGACCACGGCGCTCGACGTCACCATTCAGGCGCAGATCCTCGACATCATCCTCGACTTGCAAAAAAAGCTCGGCACCGCCGTCATCCTCATCACGCACGATCTCGGCGTGGTGGCCGAGACCGCGCAGCGCGTCATCGTGATGTATGCGGGCAAGAAAGTGGAGGAGGCGCCGGTCGAGGAATTGTTCGCGCGCCCGCAGCACCCCTACACGCACGGCCTGATGGCCTCGATCCCACGGCTGGAACTGATGCGCGGGGGCACCGGCGAAACGAAACACCGGCTGGAGGAAATTCCCGGCATTGTGCCGGCGCTCACCAACTTGCCGCCTGGCTGTGCCTTCGCGCCACGTTGTCCGTTCGCCGACGACAAATGCCGCACCGTCGCACCGCCTTACGAGGAGAAGCGCCCGCAGCACTGGGCCGCGTGCTGGCATTCCGAGCGGCTCTACGGAGCGGACCATGCTTGAAGCCGCGCCGCGCACCGTGCTGGAGGTGAAGGGCCTCAAGAAGCACTTCCCGATCAAGAAGGGCCTGCTGCGCCGCACCGCCGGTTATGTCTACGCGGTCGACGGCGTGAGCCTTTCGATACAAGCAGGCCAGACGCTGGCGCTGGTCGGCGAATCCGGCTGCGGTAAATCCACCGTCGGTCGCACCATCCTGCGGCTGATCGAGCCGACCGCCGGCAGCATCACGGTCAACGGCACCGATATCACGCATCTCGACAAGACCGAAGCTGCGCCCGTATCGCCGGCAGATGCAGATCATTTTCCAGGATCCGTTTTCGTCGCTCGATCCGCGCATGACGGCCGGCAATATCGTGGGCGAACCGCTACGCGTGCATGGCATCGGCAATGCGAAGGAACGCCGCGCCCGCGTCGCCGACATCTTCAAGCGCGTCGGCCTGCGCGCCGAGGCGATCGACAATTATCCGCACCAGTTCTCCGGCGGGCAGCGCCAGCGCATCGGGATTGCGCGCGCGCTCGCGCTGGAGCCGAGCCTGATCATCGGCGACGAGCCGGTGTCGGCGCTCGACGTCTCGATCCAGGCCCAAATCCTCAATCTGGTGATGGACCTGCAGGACGAGTTCGGCCTGACCTACCTGTTCATCTCGCACAATCTCGCCGTGGTGGAGCACATCGCGCACCACATCGCCGTGATGTATCTCGGCCGCATCGTCGAATACACCGACAAGCGCACGCTATTCACCGCGCCGCTGCATCCCTACACGGAGTCGCTGCTCGCCGCCGTGCCGGTGCCGGACCCGTCCATCAAGCGCAAGAAGATCGTGCTGCAGGGCGATGTGCCGAGCCCGGTGAAGCCACCGCCGGGATGCCATTTCCACACGCGCTGCCCCTATGCGTTCGACC
Organism: uncultured Alphaproteobacteria bacterium; assembly: GCA_963757565.1. GTDB lineage: Bacteria > Pseudomonadota > Alphaproteobacteria > Rhizobiales > Xanthobacteraceae > PALSA-894. The sequence goes on along the minus strand of CAVWSB010000011.1, from coordinate 30,688 downwards.
GCTGCCGGGTCGAGGACCCTGCGTTGCGCGAAGTGAAGCCGGGCCAGCTTGTGGCGTGTCACTTGAGGTGAGTGGCGCATGCCGCATATGCGGCGCGTTACCTCCCCTTGAAAAGGGAAGGTCGGTTTGCGAAGCAAACCGGGTGGGGATCATAACCCCCACCCCAACCCTCCCCCTTTCAGGGGGAGGGAGTCAGATCGGAGCCGATGCGCCCCTTCCGTCCCGAAGCCTCCTGCCCGCTCGATGGCATCCGCGTGCTCGACCTGTCGCGCCTCGTCGCCGGCAACATGGTGAGCCTGCAACTCGCGGACTTCGGCGCCGAGGTCATCAAGATCGAGGACCCGCGAAAGGGCGATCCGTTGCGCGACTGGCGCACCAACAATATTTCGCGTCCACTGGAAGGTCTATGCGCGCAACAAGAAGAGCGTCACGCTGAACCTGCGCGCTCCCGAAGGCATGGACCTGCTGCGTAAGCTCGTCGCGACCGCCCAGGTGTTCATCGAGAACTACCGGCCCGGCACGCTGGAGGGCATGGGCATCGGCCCGGACGCGCTGCACGCGATCAATCCGAAGCTCATCATCGTGCGCATCTCCGGCTGGGGGCAGGACGGGCCGTATCGCGACAAGCCGGGCTTCGGCAGTCTGGTCGAAGGCATGTCGACCTTCGCGTCGAAGAACGGCTTTGACGATCGCCCGCCGGTGCTGCCGCCGCTCGCGCTCGCCGACATGATTGCGGGGCTTTACGGCTCGAACGCCGTGCTGATCGCGCTGCGCGAGGTCGAGCGCGGCGGCAAGGGTCAGGTGATCGACCTGCCGCTGCTCGATCCGATCGTCTCGATCCTCGGGCCGGAAGCGGCGCTCTACAAATTGACGCAGAAAATCGAGAAGCGCGTCGGCAGCCGCTCCAACAACACCGCGCCGCGCAACGTGTACGAGACCAAGGATGGCCGCTTCATCGCGATCTCGGCCTCGATCCAGTCGATGGCGGAGCGGCTCTACCGCGCCATCGGCCGCGCCGACATGATCGACGATCCGCGCTTCCGCACCAACACCGACCGCGTCAAGAATATCGACGAGGCCGAGCGCCCGATCGCCGAGTTCATCAAGGCGCGGTCGCTCGTCGACAACCTCGCGGTGTTCGAGGCCGCCGAGGTAACCGCCGCGCCGGTCTATGACATCGACCAGTTCATCGCCGATCCGCATGTCCAGGCACGCCAGATCGTGACGGAGCTGCCCGATCCCGAAATGGGCGCGGTGCCGATGCATGCGGTGGTGCCGCGTCTCTCCGATACGCCCGGCGAAATCCGCACGCCCGCACCCGCGCTCGGCGAGCACAACGGCGCTATTCTGGGAGCCCTTGGGTTTAGCGCCGACGCAATCGCCGATTTGCGCCAACGGAAGGTGATATGAGCGACACAACCGACCGCACCTTGCCCGTCTGGCGCTCCGCGCTCTACGTCCCGTCGAATGTGCCGAAGTTCATCGACGGCGCATACAAGCGGGGTGCGGACGCCATCATCGTCGATCTGGAGGACTCGGTGCCTATCGCCGAGCGGCCGGCGGCGCGGCGCGATCTGCAGGCGACGTGCGAAAGCGTTTCGCGCGGAGGCGCCGACATCATCGTCCGCATCAACCGCCCCTGGCGCCAGACGATGCTCGACCTCGAGGCGGCGATCTCGCCGCGCGTGAAAGCGCTTGCGGTGACGAAGGTCGACAGCGCTGATCACATCAAGCTGATCGCCGAAGTGGTGAGCGAGCTTGAAGCCGAGCGCGGCATGGCGGTCGGGTCGACGCAATTCATGGCGATGATCGAGACCCCGGGCGCCTGGTTCCAGATGCCGCAGATCGCGCGCGCCGACAAACGCATCATCGCGCTCACGCTCGGCGGCGAGGATTTCGCGCTCGAGATGGGCATGCTGCCGACGGCAGAATCGCTGCTGATGCCGAAGCAGCAGCTCGCCATCGCGGCTCGCTCGGCGGGCATCCTGCCGCTCGGCTTCATTGGAACGGTCGCCGACTACAAGGATCTCGATGCATTCCGCGAGACAGTGCGCCGCTCGCGCAGGCTTGGCTTCCGCGGCGCATCCGTGATCCATCCCGCACAGGTCCCAATCCTGAACGAGGAGTTCTCGCCAGCATCTGACGAAGTCGGGTCCGCGCAAAAGATCGTCGCCGCCTACGACGAAGCAGTCGCGGCCGGCCGCGGTTCGATCTCAGTCGACGGCAAGATGATCGACGTACCGGTGGTGCTTCGTGCGCAAAACCTGCTGGCGATCCACAACGCGATTCAGGCGCGCGAGGCGAAGAAGTTCACATGACCGCCCTCCCCGAGTACGAACTTTTCGCCATTCGCTACGCGATGCGCGAGGCTCGCCGCGCTGACCACTTCATCGGCGGCGACCCGCACGACGGCCCCATGGCGATGGATTATTTCGTGTGGGTGGCAAAGAGCGCAGAGCGCGCCTTCGTCATCGACTGCGGCTTCACCGAGGAAACCGCGAAAAAGCGCAAGCGCACTTTCCTGCGTGATCCGATCGATGCCCTCAAGCTCGTCGGCGTCGATCCCGACACCGTGCAGGACGTGATCCTGACCCACATGCACTACGACCATGTCGGCGGGTTCGATCGCTTTCCGAAAGCACATTTCCACCTGCAGGAACCCGAGCTGCACTATGCCGTCGGGCGCTATATGCGCTACCACCGCCTCGCGCATTCCTTCGAGGTGGAGGATGTGGTCGGCGTGGTGCGGCTGAACTACGCGCACCGCGTTCAGTTCTACAATGGCGGCGCCGAGCTTGCGCCCGGCATCACGCTGCATCCGGTTGGCGGCCACTCGATGGGGCTGCAATTCGTGCGCGTCCACACCAGGCGCGGCTGGGTGGTCGTCGCTTCCGACACCACGCATTTCTATGAGAACATGATGACCGGCCGCCCGTTCACCACGGCGTTCCATATCGGCGACATGCTGGAGGCCTACGGCACGCTGCGCGCAAACGCGCCGACGCCGCAGCACATCGTGCCGGGCCATGACCCCAAGGTGATGCAGTTCTATCCGCCGCCATCGCCGGAACTGGCCGGCATCGTGGTGCGGCTCGATGTGACACCGAACGACGCGGAACTCGCGAGCATCAAGCCGGAGCACTGACGCGATCTGTCTCTATCCTTGTCGCGAAAGTGATCGCGCAAGCAGATGCATGTCGCGCAGGCACTGCACTATGATGCTTATTATGTATCCAGCCCGTCTTCTGCCCGCGTGTCTTGCGTGTTTACTTCTCGCCCTCCCCGCACACGCCGCGGAGCCGATTTATCCACCGGGCTCCCGAATCGGCCTCGTTCCGCCGCCCGGCATGACGGTGAGCGCATCGTTTCAGGGGTTCGAAGATCGCGCGCATCGAGCGCTGCTGCTGGTCACCGAGTTTCTGCCGCAAACCTACGACAAGGTGGCGGAGAGCTTCACTCCCGAGCAGATGCATGCCGGCGGCATGGAGGAGATCGCGCGCGAGACAATTCCGCTCGCGTCGGGAGAGGGAACGCTCGTGGTGGCGCAGCAGAACGAGAACGGTGTCGCGATGCGCAAATGGGCGCTGCTGCTGCGCGACAGCGACATTGCAGCTGCAGTCATCGCCTCGCTGCCGGATGCCGAGCGGGACGCCTATCCGGATAGCGCGATGCGCGCGGCGCTCGCGAGCATCGTGGTGCGTGCAAAGCCGACGCCGGATGAGATGCTTGCTGTTTTGCCCTACCGGCTCGGCGATCTGGCGGGCTTCCACCTTCTGCGCACCACGCCGGACGGCACCGCCGTCATGACGCTCGGGCCGGCCGACACCACGCTGCCAGTCGATCAGCCCTATTTCATGGTCGCGCCGCGCGCTGTCGAGCCGCCACAACCCGCGGATCGCGAGCGTTTCGCGCAGCGCCTGATGGCGGCATTTCTCAACCGGCCGAACATGAACATCATCAATTCCGAACCGATCCGTATCGGTGGCGTCCCGGGATTTCAGATCGTTGCAGCCGGCAAGGACGACAGGACCGGCGACGACCTCGTGCTGGTTCAATGGTTGCGCTTCGGCGAGGGCGTCGTGCAGATGTTCGGTGTCGCGCGACGCGATCAATGGGTGGATGTGCTGCCGCGCATGCGCGAAGTGCGAGACGGATTCGGAGCGAAATAAGTGATTCCCCAAGCGTCAAGAACCCCGGCCTGAGGCCGGGGTTCTGTCTCTTTGGGCGGGCGGATTACTGCTGCGTCGCCGCAGGCGCGTCCTGTTGCGGCATCGGAAGCAGAGCCTGGGTGTTGCCGGCCGGCGCAGAAGCGACTTCCTTGGTGCACTGATCCTTGAACACCACCAGGTTATCCGGCGTGTATTCCTTGGTCAGGCAGGTGCAGGGCTTCGCCGTCGCGATGGCCGGGGTCACCGCGTACGTCGTTGCGACCACGCCAGTCCCGACGATCCACGGACGGTGCCAACGGACATGGACGTGGCAGCGGCCGTTGATGCGGCACCAGTCCGGATGACGGTGGCCGATGCGGAGGCCGGGGTGACGGATACCGATGTGGTGGCCGCCTCCCAGATGCACGCGTCCGCCGATGCGCGGGCCGCCGCCCATGCGCATGCCGCCGCCGTGGAAGCCTCCACCGCTGTGGAAGCCACCGCCGCCAAAGCCGCGCGCGTCGGCCGAGGACGTGGTCGAGAGGAGGCTGGCTGCGCCGAGCGCGGCGACGGCAGCGATTGCAAACATCGAGGTCCGGATCTTGATGGACATAGGTCTCTCCTTGGGGTTTTCGCAGGGGCGAATGGTTCGTTCGGCCCATTGGTCGCGCAGGGGAGCCAGGTCGGTTCACGGTTCGGTGAGAAATTCGTCATTTAATCTCCGACACTTGGCGTTCACGCGCGCGAACCCCGCAACGGGCGGAGGCGTTGAACCGCAAGTGATGCTCGCGCGACACACGCGCGCGAAGACGTGGATGACACGCCTTTGCTCCCTTGATCGCGCCTGCCATGTCGCGCGAAAACGAGAGCGTGGGATTGCCCAGCGTCCGGAGGACTTTAGGTGCTGCCGAACTTCAGAACCTCTGCGTACGACCTGGGGCGCGTTTTGCTCACCGTGTGCGTGACGGCGGGATTCGCCGCGACTTCGGCGTCAGCCAGCGACGACCGGTTTCCGTTCGTGCACCCCGTGCCACCGGCACCAGTCGCAAAAGCACAGCCCGATCCCAAAATCGCGCCGGCGGCGACACGCCATAACCGCCACAAGGAGATGACGCGCAAACTTTCCGCCGAGAAGAAGGTTGCCGAAAAGCTCCCGCCGGGTCCGCTGCAGGTTGTCATTTCCATCAGGAAGCAGCAGCTCACCCTCTTCGCGGGGGGACGGCCGGTTGCCCATTCGCAGGTCTCGACCGGCGTTCCGGGTCACCCGACGCCGCAGGGCGTGTTCTCGGTCCTGGAGAAACAGATCTATCACGAGTCCAACATCTACAGCGCGGCGCCGATGCCGTTCATGCAGCGCATCACATGGTCCGGCGTTGCGATGCATCAGGGCGTCGTGCCGAACCACCCGGCCTCGCATGGCTGCATCCGCCTGCCGGCTGAATTCGCGCGGCGGCTTTGGGGCATGACCAAGGTTGGCGCGCGCGTCATTATCGCCCAGGACGAGGTCGCGCTCCACGACATTTCCAGCAATCGGCTGTTCACCACGCTGCCGCAGGTAACGGCCGAGGCGCATCCTGCGCGCGTGCGCGTTGCCACCAACGTCACCACCGATGCGCCGCTGAACGGGTCGGCCGCCACGGCCGAAAGCGAAGAGGCGCGGATCGAACGCGCCATCGACGATATGGTGGGCGCCGGCCGCGCGCAGGCCGAGACGGCCGTGCAGACGACAGATGCGCCGCCGCGGCTGTTCGAGAAGCCTGCCGCCGTTGCCGCCGAGAAGGATCCGATGCTCCGCTCCGGCCCGATCTCGGTCTATATCAGCCGCAAGCTCGGCAAGCTGTTTGTCCGCAAGGGCTTCGTTGAGGTCTTCGATGCGCCGGTGACAATCGATCGTCCGGACGCGCCCCTGGGCACGCATGTATTCACCGCGCTCGAAGGGCACGATGATGGCACCATGCGCTGGAACGTCGCTTCGCTGCCGGTCGAGCGTATCGTGAGGCCGGGCAAGTACCTCGTCACGCGCACACCGACCGGCGAAAAGCTGCGCAAGGAGCTGGCCGCACCCACGCGCGAAACCCTGCCGCCGGGCGATCCGAGCGCCGCGCTGGAGCGCATCACCATTCCGGAAGATGCGCTCGCTCGCATCAACGAACTAATGACACCGGGTGCGACGCTGATCGTTTCAGATCTTGGCATGAGCTACGAGACCGGCCGCGGCACCGATTTTATTGTGCTGACGAGATAAGCGAACGGCGCGCTCGAGGTCTGGGGAACCTGCTCCGAATGCAAATATTGTAAGCACCGCGCCAGCCGCCTTGCGACTGGACCATCTGCCTGGCGCCTCTAGAGATTGTGGTTCTCGCGCGCATCCTTCCTAGAACTTCGCCCCGCAGAGAACATTTTGGTTGCGACGCCAGCAATCTGCCCGGTTCCTGAGCATCGCTTGGGGTTGCCCGTTTTCTGGCGCCCAACCTATGACGTCGATTGCCCGCATCCGGAATGATACGCAGCCCATCCTTGCGGCCGGTGGAACGGGCCAAAGCGTGACGCGTTGCAAGCCATCGCACGAGCGCTTCAATTCAAAGAGTGAGAGCGAGATGAAGATCAGGGTCGGTTGTGATTTGACGTATGAGTTTGCCGCTCCGACGCCCATCGTGCTGATGCTCAATGTTCATCCCTCGCGCGCTGCGGATTTGCTTGCGCCCGACCTGATCCGTGTCGCGCCGCGCCGCCCGCTCACGATCTACACCGACGTCTTCGGCAACATCTGCTGCCGCCTCGTCGCGCCGGCAGGCGAATTGCGCATCGTCACCGACACGATTGTTCAGGACTCGGGGCTCCATGAGCCAGTCGTGCCGCAGGCGCCGCAGGTCCCTGTCGCCGCACTGCCGAACGATGCGCTGATGTTTCTGATGGGCAGCCGCTATTGCGAGACCGACCGGCTGTCCGAGTTTGCATGGTCGCAGTTCGGCAATACGCCCGACGGCTGGCCGCGGGTTCAGGCGATCGTGGACTTTGTGCACAACCACATCAGGTTCGACTACCTGCAGGCACGTGCCGACCGCAGCGCGCTCGACGTCTTCAACGAACGCACCGGGGTGTGCCGCGACTTCGCGCATCTCGCGGTCGCGCTCTGCCGTTGCATGAACATTCCGGCGCGCTACGTCACCGGTTATCTCGGTGACATCGGCGTGCCGCTCGATCCGGAGCCGATGGACTACAGCGCTTGGTTCGAGGTCTATCTCGGTGGTCAGTGGTACACGTTCGACGCGCGCCACAATGAGCCGCGCATCGGTCGCGTTGTGATCGCGCGCGGTCGCGATGCGGCGGACGTCGCGATCGCCACGACATTCGGCTGGCACCGGCTGAAGAACCACACGGTGTGGACCGAAGAAGTCACCGAGGCGACCGTCGTGCCGGGTCTCCCGGCCCGCGAACTGGTAGCCTAAGGGCTCAGCGATCAATACCGCTCGAAGGAGTGGTAGACATTCCTGAGGTGGCTGACGCCGAGCGACGGATTGCCGGTAGCCCATGACTCGTTCAGGTCCTTGAGCGGATCGAGCGCCACAACTTCGGCTTCCGACTTGCCCTCGTCGAACAGCTTTTTGATGCGATCCCGCGAGGTCACCAGCATGTCGTGGAATTCCTGCACGTCCTTTTTGTTGGCGAGCGGGCCATGGCCGACGACGATCTTGGTTTCGTCGTTCGCAACCTTCAGATACGTCTCTTCGGCTCGGATCATGCCGCGCACATCGCCGCCGTTGCGGTAATCGATGCTCTGGTAGCGCTTGAGATTGTTCACCGTGTCGCCGGTGCACAACACGTTGGCGTCGGCGAAAAACACCCAGGTGTCGCCGTCGGTGTGTGCGTTGGCGATGTAGGTCAGCACTGCCTTGCGCCCGCCAACCTCAAGTGTCATCGAGCCCCCGAAATAGGTTTGGGTCGGCAGCCCCTCGGGCGGGATCTGCGCCACCACCTGACCGTTCGCCTGAGAGACCGATCCGCCCGCGAGTTGCACGCGGATATTGTCGTGCGCCACCACGACCGCACCATCCTTGGCGAAATTCGCGTTGCCGCCGGTGTGGTCGCCGTGGAAATGCGTGTTGATGAGGTACTTCACCGGCAGCGGCGAGATCGCCTTGATGGCCGCCTTGATCTTGTCGGAGAGCGGCGCGAACTGGCTGTCCACCATGATGATGCCGTCGGTGCCGACCGCGATCGTGATGTTTCCGCCCTGCCCTTCCAGCCGGTAGGTGTTGTGGCCGAGGTCGGTGGTTTTGATCTCGATCTTCGCCCAGTCGATGAATGGCGCGGCGGGCGCGGGTGGAGGCTGTTGCGCATGAGCCGCTCCGGACAGCAGCAGGAGCGCGCATACAAGCATCGTGGGCTTCATCACCATCTCCAGCATCTCCACCGATCCGATATTTGGCAGCTTAGCCCAGTTGGAAACCTCAATAAACGTCGCTGGACTTTCTCAGCACACTTCAACGTGATACAATCTTAACGATAATCCGATGGCGGGCCTATCTCGGGCATTCGCATCTATCTTCTGGGGGTATCCATGAAAACAATCCTTGCCGCACAAGCAGGTCAGGGCGGCGCTGTCAGCGTCGCCTGCATCAACATGGCGACCGTCGATCTCGGCGCTCCGTTCGACAAGCTCACGGCCGCTTTGCAGAAATGTTACGACCAGTACTTCCTGCCCGTGTGGGGCTACCCGCTCAAACTCTACAACACCAAGGTCGCAAAGCCCTCGGACTGGCAGTTCATTTATTTCGACAATGCGGATCAGGCCGGCGCGCTCGGCTATCACGATCTCACTGAAAACGGGCAGCCGATCTCCAAGATCTTCGTCAAGACCACGATCGCGGCCGGCGAAAAGGTCAGCGTGACCGCTTGCCACGAGCTGTTCGAGATGGCGATCGATCCGATCGCAAATCTCTGGGCGGAGGCCTCCGACGGGACCGAATACGCCTACGAGATGAGCGATCCGGTCGAGGAAGATACTTTCCTGGTCGACGGGATTGCGATGTCGAACTTCGTCCATCCGTCGTGGTTCGAGCCGTTCGTTCACCCGGCCGGTACCAAGTTCGATCATCTCGGCCTGCTCAAGAAGCCATTCAGCATGACCAAGGGCGGCTACGTGATCCTCAAGAAAAAGGGCAAGGTTTCGAACGTGTTCGGTAGCGCGGCGAAAGCGAAACGCTTCGCCAAGGAGAACCGGCGCGGTCACCGCAGCGAGTACCGCAAATCGCGCGGTCTGGTGATCCGGCCCTTGAAGCGACCCGCCAAGGTCTTGAAGCAACTGCGGCGCGATGCGGTTCGGGAAGCCGCCAAGGCCTGACCGTATTGCGCCGCGTTATCGCCTCAGCCGCTCCAGTTCCGGGAAAGGCTCATAGGTCGCGTCCTTGCACTGCTCGCGCGTCTGGATCAGCTGGTCGAGCTTGCCGGCAAGGAAGATGGCGATGTGATCGCGCACACCTGAATACGCGCCCGCTGGCCCCTTGGCGTCGAAGCGCACGCACGCGACATAGCGCTCCACGTTGGCGACCTTGCGCAGCGCGGGTTGCGAGATTGCGGCCGAGCGGATCCCGCTCGGGTCGTTCAGGTAACTGCGCTCATAGGCGAGTATTTCGGCGCGGTAGTTTTCTGGCGCGACATTGACGCTCGTGCCGCCCGCGGTTTCCGGGCCCGTATACTCGCGCTCGCCGCCCGCGCAGTTCGCGAGCATCACGACCATCGCCACAACCGCCATCCGCCTCATGCGTGCAAACCTGCCATGAACCGCTGCCGGTTTGGAAGCGGTTGGCGAACGCGCGACAAGTGGTTACCTGTCAGGGATGGTTGCCCTATCGGTTCTCGACCTTTCCCCCGTCACCACCGCAACGCCGCCCGCGGCGGCGCTCAACAACACGCTCGATCTGGCGCGCTTCTGTGACACGCTTAGCTTCAAGCGCTACTGGCTGGCGGAGCACCATAACCTGCCGACCATCGCGAGCTCCGCGCCCGACATCATGATCGGGCAGGTGGCTGCGGTGACGAAGAACATGCGCATCGGTTCGGGCGGCGTGATGCTGCCGAACCATGCGCCGTTGATGGTGATGGAGCGCTTCAAGGTGCTGGAGGCGCTGTTTCCCGGCCGCATCGATCTGGGGCTCGGCCGCGCGCCCGGCACCGACCAGGTCACCTCACTGGCGCTGCGCCGACGCCAGGACACCAGCAACGAACAGGATGATTTCCTCGACCGGTTTCAGGAAATGATCCTGTTCGAGAGCCACGGCTTCCCGGCAAACCATCCGTTCTCAAAGGTCGACGCGATGCCGACCGGCGTGCCACTGCCGCCGATCTGGCTGCTCGGCTCGAGCGATTATTCGGCGCAGCTCGCCGCGCAGGTCGGTGCGGGATTTTCCTTCGCCTATCACTTCTCGGATTTCCCGCCGGAAATCCCGATGCTGACCTATCGCAACCAGTTCAAGCCGTCGGCATGGCGCGACAGCCCTTGCGCCATCCTCGGCGTCGCGGCGATTTGCGCCGACACCGAGGCCGAGGCTGACCTCATGGCGACAAGTGCGGACCTTCATTTCGCGCGTCGCGCCATCGGACAGTACGGCCCGCTCGCCTCACCGGACGAGGCCGCCTCCTATCCCTACACGCCCATCGACCGCCAGCGCATCGCGCATAATCGCAAGCGCCTGATCGTGGGTTCGCCCGAACAGGTGCACAATCGGATCGCATCGCTGGCCGAATTGACCAAGGCCGACGAGGTCATGATCACCACGATGGTGTTTGATCACGACGCCCGAAAACATTCGTATGAAATGATCGCCAAGGCGTTTGCTCCTAAGCTCTCATCGTGATCCGCCCTCGCTTTCGCAGATTATCCTCCCTGCTCCGCCGGACGAATGGGCTGTTCACGAGCAGGTGCGAAGCATGGTATTTACCAATCGTTATCCATATTCGTATGCTGTACCTGGGACGCGGAAAACAACGCTCGTACTTGCGTTTGTCGCATCTGCACAACGCCTTCATACCGCCCCAACTCACCCGCATAGGATGCGGCAGCTGGGGGCAGTGGCGCTTGGGGAACAAAATGAATCTGAGTTCGGTCTTTGCCTTGGGGGTGCTGGCGACCGGCCTTGCGGTGTTCGGAACCGCGCAGGCGCAGCCCTATCCACAGCCCTATTATCCTCCCGCTAACGCGCAGGCCTATCCGCCGCCGCGCCCGCTGGCCCCGATGGTCGCGGATGACGAAGATGATCTGCCGCCGAATTTACGAGCCGCGCCGGGAAGTTATCCGGCCCCCCCGGGGGGTTACGTGTTCCCGGATCAGCGCGGAATGTCGCCCGGCGGGATGCAGCGCGAGGCGTCGCCGGCCCCTGGGTACGGCCAACCACCGGCTGTCGTCTACGGCGACCGCGGGCCGCAGCAATATCCGCCGGCCTATCAGTCGCAGCCTTACGGTCGGGGTCCGGTGGGTAACGGCCAACCCGAATTGTACGGCGCCGCGGCGCCGCAGAGCTATCCGCAAGGTCCGGTACCGCAGCCCTATGGGGCACCGCCTGCAGCCTACCAGCAGGCGCCGGGGCAGGATCCAGTACAGCTCGCCCCGCCGCGCGACATCGCCGCTGCCTCACGGCCGAGCACCGTCGCAACGCTTCCGCCCGAAGAACAGCCAGACCCGGACAAGGCCGAGCTTGCTCCCCAGTTCCGGCGTCAGGTCGTGAACTTTCAGAGTTCCGAGCCGCCCGGCACGATCGTGATCGATACGGCGAACACCTTCCTCTTTCTGGTTCTCGGTAATGGCCAGGCGATGCGTTACGGCATCGGCGTCGGCCGCGAGGGTTTCACGTGGGCGGGAGCGGAGCGCGTGTCGCGCATGAAGGAGTGGCCGGACTGGTATCCGCCCTCCGAGATGATCGAGCGGCAGCCCTATCTGCCGCGCATGATGGCCGGCGGCGAGACCAATCCGCTCGGCGCGCGCGCCCTTTATCTCGGCAAGACGCTCTATCGCATCCACGGCACGAACCAGCCCTCGACGATCGGGAAATACGTATCCTCGGGCTGTATCCGGCTGACCAACGACGACATCGCCGACCTCTACAGCCGCGTGCAGGTCGGCACGCGCGTCGTGGTGCTGCCGGGTGCACCACCGGCGACGGCGCAAAACACACAGGCGCAGCAACCAATGCCGCAACAGCGATAACAGCGAGCGCGGCGCAAAACGGAATTGTGACAAATGCCCGGCCCAGTGCCGGGCATTTCGTTTGACGGCGCACTTCGCGCCTTTTGCGCCAACGCCGGCCCCGCTACCATCGCGCCCGCGCAAGGAATCACCGATGGCTAATGGGCTGCTGACCACGAGGCGTTTCGCGCCGCTGTTCTGGTGCCAGTTCTTCTCGGCGTTCAACGACAATTTCCTCAAGAACGCGCTCGTGTTCCTGATCCTGTTCGCGCCCGGCGTGGACAATCGCGAGGCGCTGATCACGCTCACCGGCGCGATCTTCATCGGCCCGTTCTTCTTCCTCTCGGGGCTCGGCGGCCAGATGGCCGACCGCTTCGACAAGGCCGATGATGGCGCGCTGGGTCAAGCTCGGCGAGATCGCGGTCGTCGGCGCTCGGCGTCGCCGGCTTCTGGCTACACTCGATCCCGATCATGTTCGTGACGCTGTTCCTGTTCGGCGTGATCGCGTCGCTGTTCGGGCCGATCAAGTACGGCATCCTGCCCGATCACCTGAAGCGGAAGAGCTCCCCGCCGGCAACGCGCTGGTCGAAGGCGCGACCTTCATGGCGATCCTGCTCGGCACGATCGTCGGCGGCCTTGCCGCCAAGGAAGGAACACATCCGGCCGTATTTCGGCGCGATGATCATGATCTTCGCGCTGCTCTGCTGGGGCTCGAGCCTGCTGATCCCGCGCACCGGCCAGGGCGCACCGCATCTGCGCGTCGATCCGAACATCGCGCGCTCCACCGGCGCACTGCTGAAGGACCTCTGGGCCGACAGCCGCATGTGGTGGGGCAGCCTCACGACAAGCTGGTTCTGGCTGGTCGGCGCGGTCGCGCTCTCGCTGATGCCGCCGCTGGTGAAAAACGTCCTCGGCGCGAACCGAAGAGGTCGTCACCGTCTATCTGGCGATCTTCTCCGTCGCCATCGCGGTCGGCTCGCTGCTCGCCGCATGGCTCGCGCACGGCCGCATCGTGCTGTTTCCCGACGCTGGTCGGGCGCGTTTCTGCTTGCGGTCTTCGCACTCGATCTCGGCTTTACGGTCTACGGCGCGCCTGCAGGCGTGCAAGCCAGACCGTGGCGCAGACGTTCTCATCCTGGCGCGGGCATCCATGTGGCGATCGACCTTGCCGGCCTCGCGATCGCGGGCGGGCTGTTCATCGTGCCGGCGTTCGCGGCCGTGCAGTCCTGGGCCGGCCCCGACAAGCGCGCGCGCGTCATTGCGGCCGTCAACGTGCTCAATGCGGCGTTCATCGTGGTCGGCACGCTGGCGCTCGCGGCGCTCCAGTCCTTCGGACTGACGTTGCCGATGCTGTTCCTGCTGATCGGCGTGCTGAACTTCATCGTGCTCATCGTCGTCGCCAGGACCATGCCGGCGAACGGCCTGCGCGACTTCCTCACCACCATGCTGCGCGCGATGTATCGCATGGAGGTGAAGGGCGCGGAGAACTTCGAAAACGCAGGACCGAACCCGATCGTCGCGCTCAACCATGTCAGCTTCCTCGACGCCGCGGTCGCGCTCTCGCTGATGGACAAGGAGCCGGTGTTCGCCATCGACTACAACATCGCGCAGCGCTGGTGGGTGAAGCCCTTCCTCAAGCTCACGCGCGCGATGCCGCTCGATCCGTCGAAACCGATGGCGACGCGCACGCTGATCAACGCCGTGAAGGCGGGCGAGCCGCTGGTGATCTTCCCGGAAGGGCGCATCACCGTCACCGGCAGCGCTGATGAAGGTCTATGACGGCGTCGGACTGATCGCCGACAAGTCCGGCGCGCTGGTCGTGCCGGTGAAGATCGACGGGCTGGAGGCGACGCCATTCTCGCGCCTGTCACGCAGCCAGGTGCATCGGCGCTGGTTCCCGAAAGTCGTCATCACGGTGCTGCCGCCGGTGAAGCTCGCGGTTGCCGATGAGCTGAAGGGCCGCTGGCGCCGGCAGGCGGCCGGGCGCCGCGCTCTACGAGATCATGTCCGACCTCGTGTTCCGCACCACGCCCACCGACCGCACGGTGTTCGAGGCCGTGGTCGATGCCGCCGAAGTGCACGGCTGGAAGCGCGTCGCGGTGGAAGACCCGCTGACCGGCTCGCTCAGCTACAAGCGCTTGCTGCTCGGCGCCACGGTGCTCGGCCGCAAGCTCATGCCGCTCGCCGCCGAGGGCAAGGCGCTCGGCGTGATGCTGCCGAACGCGAACGGCGCGGTCGTGACCATTCTCGGCGGTGATGTCGGCCGGACGCGTCCCCGCGATGATCAACTTCACGGCGGGCGCGGCGAATATCCTTGCGGCCTGCAAGGCCGCGGAGGTCGGCACCATCCTGACCTCGCGCGCCTTCGTCGAGAAGGGCAAGCTCGATGCCGTGGTGGCGCAACTCGCGCAATCGTTGACCGTCGTCTATCTCGAAGACGTGCGCGCGACCGTGTCGACCGGCGACAAGCTGCGCGGCCTTGTTCGCGTACAAGAAGCCGCTGGTCGCGCGCCAACCCGGACGATCCGGCCGTGATCCTGTTCACGTCCGGCTCGGAGGGCACGCCGAAAGGCGTCGTGCTCTCCCATCGCAACATCCTGGCGAACTGCGCGCAGGCCGCCGCGCGCATCGACTTCGGCCGTCGCGACAAGCTGTTCAACGTGCTGCCGGTGTTCCACTCCTTCGGCCTGACGGCCGGCACGATCCTGCCGCTGGTCTCGGGCGTGCCGATCTATCTCTATCCCTCGCCGCTGCACTACCGCACCGTGCCGGAGCTGATCTACGGCGTGAACGCCACCATCGTGTTCGGCACCGACACGTTCCTCGCCGGCTACGCGCGCTCGGCGCATCCTTACGACTTCCGCTCGCTGCGCTACATCGTGGCGGGCGCCGAGCCGGTGCGGGAGTCGACGCGCCGCACCTACATGGAGAAGTTCGGCCTGCGCATCCTCGAAGGCTACGGCGTGACCGAGACCGCGCCGGTGCTCGCGCTCAACACGCCGATGTTCAACCAGTTCGGCACGGTCGGGCGGCTGATGCCCGGCATGGAGCCGCGGCTCGAGCCGGTGCCGGGCGTCGATGAAGGCGGCCGGCTGTTCGTGCGCGGCCCGAACGTGATGCTCGGCTATCTCAAGGCCGACAACCCCGGCGTGATCGAGCCGCCGCCGGAAGGCTGGCACGACACCGGCGACATCGTGACCATCGATGCGCAGGGCTTCGTCACCATCAAGGGCCGCGCCAAGCGCTTCGCCAAGATCGGCGGCGAGATGATCTCGCTCGCGGCGGTCGAGATGCTCGCGGCGCAGCTCTGGCCCGACGCGATGTCGGCGGTCGCGACCGCGCCCGACCCGCGCAAGGGCGAACGGCTCGTGCTGGTCACGCAGCAGAAGAGGCGCGACGCGCAGCGAATTCCAGGCATTCGCCAAGATCCAAAGGCGCGGCGACCTGATGATCCCGGCCGAGGTCGTCGTGCTCGACAAGCTGCCCGTGCTCGGCACCGGCAAGATCGACATGGTCGGCGTGGCGAAGCTGGTGAAGGAGCGTGCAGCGGCGATGCCGGCGCAGGAGGCTGTGGCTTGACCGCGCTCCGCTCATGCCCGCGAAAGCGGGCATCGCAGATTTCGGCAAAGCACTGGGTCCCCGCTTCCGCGGGGACGAGCGGATCAGAGTTATCCACGGTTGGCCCGTAGTTGCGCTTTACCCCTCTGATATCCTCCACCACCGCTCCCGCCTCACCGCACATGTCGACATAGCCTGGCCCGATCGGCACCTTGCCGTAGCCGCCCGGGATATCGAGCACGTACGTCGGCTGCGCCAAGCCCGAGACGCGGCCGCGCAGGGCACGCATCAGCGCCTGGCCTTCCTCGATCGTGCGTGCGGAAATGCGAGGTGCCGGGCGCAAGATCCGCGTGGTGCAGATAATAAGGCTTGATGCGGCACTCGACGAATGCGCGCATCAAGCGCTTCGAGCGTCGCGGCATCGTCGTTCACGCCGCGCAGCAGCACCGACTGGCTCACCATCGGGATGCCGGCATCGACGATGCGCGCGCAGGCCGCGCGCGACAGCGGGCGTCAGTTCGCGCGGATGATTGGCGTGCAGCGCGACGTAGGTCGTCTGCGCCGTGAGCTCTTCATCGCGCGCACCAGCGCGGGCGTGATCTTGTTCGGGAGCGACGACCGGCAGGCGCGTGTGCAGGCGGACGATCTTCACATGCCCGATGGCGGCGATGCGTTTGCATGACGTCGCCGAGCCGCCGCGCCGAGAGCACCAGCGGATCGCCGCCGGTGAGGATGACCTCCCAGATCTCGGGATGCGCGCTGATGTAAGCCGAGCGCCGCATCGAGCTTTGCCGGGGTCAGCATCTGCTTGCCCGGCCCGACCATCTCGCGGCGGAAACAGAAACGGCAATAGACCGCGCAGACGTTCACCAGCTTGAGCAGCACGCGATCCGGATAGCGATGCACGATGCCTTCGACCGGCGAATGCGCGTCATCGCCGATCGGATCGGCGCGCTCGTCGGGCGTCGTGGTCAGTTCGGCGATGTCGGGCACGAACTGCCGCGCGATCGGATCGCGCGGATCGTTGCGGTCGATCAGCTCGGAAATCGACGGCGTGATCGCGACCGCGTAGCGCTCGGCCACGCGCGCGAGATCGGCAAGCTTCTCTAGCGGGGCGAGATTCGCTCCGATCAGATCGGCCGGGGTGCGCAAAGGCTTCGTCATGCGACCTCGTTTTGGACCCCTCGTTTCGCTCGTCCCGCGAAAGCGGGGACCCAGTCTTCTTTTTGGCTCTGGATTTCCGCTTTCGCGAGAATGAGCGGAGGAGACGCTTTACTGCGGATCGACCACCGGCGTCCACAGCACCTGCTCGATGCGCTGGGCGCCGGTCGCCAGCATCACCAGCCGGTCGAATCCGAGCGCGATGCCGGAGGCCGGCGGCATCTGGCCGAGGGCGGCGAGAAAATCCTCGTCGACCGGATACCGCTCGCCGTGCACGCGCTCCTTTTCCGCCATCTCGGCTCTCGAAACGGCGGCGCTGCTCGGCCGCGTCCGTCAGTTCGCCGAACGCGTTCGCGATCTCGACGCCGCACACGTAAAGCTCGAAGCGCTCGGCAACGCGCGCGTCGTGCGCGCGTCGGCCGCGCGAGCGCGGCCTCCGATACCGGATATTCGTCGAGGATCGTCGCGCGGCCGATGCCGAGGTTCGGCTCGATGCGCTCGGTGAGCACGCGGCTGAACACGTCGGCCCATGTATCGTCATCAGCGACGCGCATGCCCTGCCCTTTCGCAGCGGCCGCCAGCGCATCCCGATCGTCGAGCGTCGCAAGCAGGTCGATTCCGGCATGCGCTCGAAACGCCTCCGCGACCGTCAGCCGCTCCGGCGCCGCGAACGGATCGGCGCTCGCGGCCGCGAAAGCCGAAGCTGCTTCGTGCCCGCCGCCTCGGCCGCAGCCGCGAGCAGCGCGGCGCAGTCCGCGATCAGCGCCGTCATACTGTTCGTTCGCCCGGTACCATTCCAGCATGGTGAATTCGGGATGATGCAACGCACCGCGCTCGCGGTTGCGGAACACGCGCGCGAAGGTGAACAGCCGCTGCTCGCCGGCTGCGAGCAGCTTCTTGGCGGCGAACTCCGGCGAGGTATGGAGATAGAGCTGCGAACGGCTCGCGTCCGGCGCGATCAATTCGGTCGCGAACGCGTGCAGGTGCGCCTCGTTGCCGGGCGAAGCCTGCAGGATCGCGGTCTCGACCTCGACGAAATCGCGGGCGACAAACCACGCCCGCAGGGCCGCCGTGATGCGCATGCGCGCCAGCAGAAACGGCCGCCGGTCGGCATAAACGTGCGGCGCCCACCAGGGAGACGCGGTCATCCGGCCGGCTCGCCTGAGTCCACGGCACAAAATGACTGGCGCATGCGGCGCAATATCAGTATGTTGCGCCCCGACATTTCAGGCCGTTTCGGCCCCAACCACTGAGGAACAATCGTGAAAGTCATCGCTTCGTCGCTCCGCAAGGGCAATATTCTCGAGCATCGAGGGCCAGCTTCTACGTCGTGCTGAACGCCGAAAGCTTTCATCCCGGCAAGGGCACGCCGACCACGCAGGTTGACATGCGCCGGATCAGCGACGGCGTAAAGACCGCGCAGCGCTACAAGACCACCGAGCAGGTCGAGCGCGCCACGGTCGAGGAACGCGATCATCCAGTTCCTCTACCAGGACGGCGACGGCTTCCATTTCATGAACATGGAAAACTACGATCAGGTCACAATGCAGGACGACGTTATCGGCGATCAGGCCGCCTACCTGCACCCCGAGATGAAAGTGAAGCTCAGCATGCACGAGGTCGAGGCCGATTGCGATCGTGTTGCCGCAGAAGGTGACGCTGGAAGTCACCGACACCGAGCCGACCACCAAGGGGCAGACCGCCTCGTCGTCCTACAAGCCCGCCATGCTTTCAAACGGCGTGCGCACCAACGTTCCGCCATTCATCGCGATCGGAACGCGGATCGTGGTGATGACGGCAGACGGCAGCTATGTGGAGCGCGCGAAGGACTGAGCGCCGCGCTGTTTCAAGAAAAAAGGGGCGCCGCGTGGCGCCCCTTCGCATTTCGCGAGTGCCGAGCACTTATGCCGCGACGCCGGTCCCGATCGGGCAGCTCACGCCGGTGCCGCCGAGCCCGCAGTAACCCGCCGGGTTCTTGGCGAGATACTGCTGGTGATAGTCCTCGGCGAAATAGAACGCGCGGCGCATCGACGATCTCGGTGGTGATCGATCCGTAGCGGTCGGCGGCAAGCGCCTTCTCGTACATCTGTTTCGAAGCCTCGGCGGCTTTGCGCTGCGCCGGCGTCGTCACGTAGATGCCGGAGCGATATTGCGTGCCGACGTCGTTGCCCTGGCGCATGCCCTGCGTCGGGTCGTGGCTTTCCCAGAAGGTCTTGAGCAGCTTTCGTAGGAGATCTTGGCCGGGTCGTAGGCCACCAGCACCACCTCGTTGTGGCCGGTGCGGCCCGAACACACCTCCTCATAGGTCGGGTTCGGCGTGACGCCGCCCGCGTAGCCGACGGCGGTCGTGTAGATGCCCTCGCCGAGTTTCCAGAACACCCGCTCCGCGCCCCAGAAGCATCCGAGCCCGAAAATCGCGGTCTCGGTGCCGGCCGGATACGGGCCCTTGAGCGGGCGCTTCAGCACGAAATGCGTGGCGGCGGTCGGGATCGCATTCGGGCGGCCCGGCAAGGCGTCGGCCGCGCTCGGCATTTCCAGCTTCTTTCTGAACATGAACATGGAAAAAATCTCCCTTTTCGTGCCGCCATATATAATGCGCGCCCGCCGCGTCCTGCACGGCCGCGCCCTTTCACATCCTGAACAGGTCGGATGCTCTCCGCAATCACGAAGGCGCGAGGGCGACGAGAGCGCTGGCGCGCGAGGCCGCCGCAATGTCAGGATGCGGATGGAGCGCCGAATGCGCTTCGTAAAACAAAGATGAGGGAGGACTTCGATGCGCATGACCGCATTTGCCGCACTCGCTGCCATCGCGGCGGCGACCGCCGCGCAGGCTCAAACAGCTCCGTCGGCGCCGGCAGCAGCGGCGGCCGCCGCTCCGGCCGCGGTGCCCGAGCAGATGCCGTTCGACATTCCGTACGGCGAATCGATCAATCTGGAAAAGGCCGAAAAGGCAAT
The DNA here is from genome assembly GCA_963757565.1 of uncultured Alphaproteobacteria bacterium. Classification (GTDB taxonomy): domain Bacteria; phylum Pseudomonadota; class Alphaproteobacteria; order Rhizobiales; family Xanthobacteraceae; genus PALSA-894. The sequence continues at coordinate 10,684 of CAVWSB010000011.1, read as the reverse complement.
CGCTGCGGCGATCGCGGAGGCCTCCAAGTCGCCGCGCAACTGGAAGATGGCCGTGACCGTGGTCGATCCGAGCGGCGAACTCGTCGCCTTCCGCAAAATGGACCAGACGCAGATCGCCTCGGTGTCGATCTCGATGGGCAAGGCGCGCACCGCCGCACGCTTCCGCCGGCCGAGCGAGGCGTTCGCCAATGTGATGTCGACACCGGCGGGCGCCTATGTGCCGACCTTGGGCAGTCCGCCACCCGTTGCCTCACCGGGCGGCTATCCGCTGCTCGAAAACGGGAAACTGATCGGCGCCATCGGCTGCAGCGGCGGCACCGGGCCGCAGGACGGCGTTGCCTGCAAGGCCGGCGCGGACCTGTACAAATAACAACCGCAGATGAAGCAAAAGCCGCGGCCGCGCGCCGCGGCTCTTTGCCCGATCTCAGTCGCGGCCGTAACCGATCAGCGGCTTTTTCTTGCGGCCAAGCAAGATAAGGATGGATCCGACCACACCGAAAACCAGCCAGGTCGGCGCGCCGAGCAGGTAGGTCGCGATCGGATCCCATGCTGCGGCCCCGGCCCGCCCCTCAATCAGCGCTCTCAGCGATTCCAGACTGCCAGCCTGGATGTTGGTCCAGTCGTCGGCAAGCCTGGTGACGAACACCGCGTTACCGGCAATCGATTTGGTGCCGTCGCGCACCAGCGCGACAAACCCGGCCGCCAGAACCCATAGGCCGAGGAAGCGGAATACAAATCGAATCAACGGTTGAGCCTCCCGTCCCGGTCCGCCGGGTACTCGGCTGTTCGATTACCCCGGCGCGACGCGAGGTTCAATCGTTGCGCTGTGTCGGAGCCTTGCGGATTTGCGGCAATCGTCGACCGGCTCTGGAATCCCCAAGTCCCGCTCCGGGACCTCGCGACATTGGCGCCGGCGCCGGAGAAACGTTGATCGTCAACCGCGAGGGGTTGTGGCGGGCCTCTCATGGCCAAACGCGCTCACGCGTTCCGCCCTTGAAAAAAGCCGCCCCGCACTCCAAAAGACGCCAGCCGGAGAGGTGGCCGAGTGGCTTAAGGCGCACGCTTGGAAAGCGTGTGTACGTGAAAGCGTACCGTGGGTTCGAATCCCACCCTCTCCGCCAGCGGCTCCTAGCGCAACGTTCTCAGTTGCGCCAAACGGATTGAGAACCCGCAACAGCCGTCGCATTTCGTCTGCGACCTGTGGACTTTCGGAGGATCGGCGGGCGTGAGTGCCGGTCTCTTTCGCCATTTCTCTCTGAAGCTGTGGACCGCCGGCAATTAGTACGCAGTTTCTAAGCGTTTGATATTCCACGATTTTCGTCTTCCACATCCTCGAGCACCTTTTCGAAGTTCGGCCCGCTTCGAGCAGTGTCCTCAAACTTTCGAGGGCAGTCGGATGTGCGGGCTATCGAAATAGACCGCTATCGGTCTGAAGGCGGGGTCCAAGTCCAGTTCGAACGGAAAATGCGTTCAATCGGACCGGCGTTCCACTTGCGCTCCTCCCACATCGATCGACCGTTGTTGGAGATCTTCGCCTCGTTGGCCAGAGCGTCATAAACGTTGCCCGAGATATCCATAGCGCAAATTGTCCTCCCGAATACCGCTAAGCTTGGCAGCAAACGTTGGTGCTGGGCCAATCCATACAAGATCGTTATTGTTGCGGATGCCATAAATGCGAGTAATCAGCGTCCAACGCAAAGAGAAAGGCGGCCTTTCCTTCGGCGCTAGGGAAGAAAACCCGAGATCCGGTCGAGCTGATTAATGGCGGTTTTCAAGCCATTGTCGGCCCAATTTGCCGTAGGCCGCTCGCTAATCTTTCGCGGCTCCGCGTTTGCCCAACAAAACGTTTTGCGACGGGCGTTGGCGCCCGATGATTCAGCCTTGCAAATCGCAAATGACCGGCAGACCATTGTGGTTCGCTACGTCGGATTCGCAACTTCATGCAGATTTGTGAAGTGCTTCCCGGCGGCCACTGGCACATCGGTAGCAACCCCACCATTTGCGGACCAGAAGGCCCGGGCATTTCCAGGTCAAAACGTAAACCTTTAAAGTCGTGGGCTCGCGAGAGCGCGCAAGAGGCTTGTTGAGGAACGGCCATGGGTAATTGGAATAAGGAGCGCGCGAAAAAGCGGCTTGACGATAAAATTGCCTCGCTGCCGCTCAAGGACATCGAGATTAAAGAGTACGTGCGGGACACCGACCTGACGGGCCTGCCCGCGAGCGTGGCGTACTGTATCAATGGTGCGCACCTGTATGCCGATATTCTCAACCTCAGACGACATGCTGCACGTGACGGATTTTCGAGGGCGAGACTTGTCATAAGCGCACACTTCGCTTCCTCAACCTTCACTACCGGGCTGTCCACCGCATCATTAGCCGGTAAAATGTCCTACTTAGTGGACTTCCATAATCAGCGGCTACACTGGTCATCGCCAAACCGTATGATGATGAAGCGAAGCGGGTGGATCGCGAATCGCGCACCGGACAGCTCATAATTGATGTGCTGGCGCAGACTGGCGAAGATGCAGATCATCCTCCTGCCAAGGTGAGGATCAGCATCAACTCCGGCAAGGCGTTGGCCGTCAACAATGGGCGCCGCGGCCATCGCGAACCGCTGTTCCTCGGCGAACCGGCCAACCACGCAGCGAAGCGTTCGGGTGGAGGCAAGGCCACTGGCATCTACCTGACCAATAAGGCACGAAAGGTCATCGGCTTGAAGGAGGCCGCGGACGAGGACACGACGCCGCTGACTATGGCCGAAATCGAAGCGAGCCAGAAAGCGGCCAAGCTAGACGTGACGGCTGATCAAATCGTCAGGGAATGGAAGCAGGACCTGGAAGACAATCCGATCGGCTCTTTCGAGTTTAAGGGGCGTACTCCCGCCGTACAAGACGCTCGAAATTGAAACCCTGTCGGCAAAGAACTCGCGCCGTCGGAGCGCCACCACGGTCTATGGAGATCTGGACGGATTCACAGCCTACGTGGGCCGCAACGTCGGCACGGACGAAGGCGCTAAGCACGTTGTCCGCGCTCTCCACGTCGTGCGTTCCGAACTTGACGCGGTTTTGATGGAGGACTTCGGCGGTCGCAAGGTACGCTTTATCGGAGATTGCGTTCATGGCCTTCTTGTCGAAGGCACCGCGCAGACGACCGACGTCGAAGAGACCATCAGCAATATGACCCTCTGCGCTGGCGGCATGCGCAGCAGTTTCGACTTGGCTATCAGCCGTCTCAAGGCCAACGGCACGGACGCTACCAGCCTCGGTCTCGCGATCGGCTTCGAGTTTGGACCGATGAATGTGACGCGGCTCGGCATGAAGGGCGAGCTGATCCGCTGCTCGGTCAGCCGTGGCGTCATCGCCGCTGGAGGGACAGGGCGCAGTGCGAAAGGCACGGAAACCGCCATTGGTGAAACTGCCTACGCGGATGGCACCGATGCTGTTCGCGCCATCTTTGGCAACGCACGCAAACGCGCAGGATTGGATTACGACACGGCGGTCAATGAGATGTCATCCAAGAATGACAAGTCGGCCCGTGCCGCTAAGGCTGCGTCGGTCACCACGCTACTAAAGCCTGCGACAGCCGCTGCTGCTCCGCTCTCATTCCCGGACCGGCCGACGGGACCGGCGAAACCCGGCGGGTTTGCGTGACGTGGTATTTCACGGACTTAGCTCGCTTCAAAGCTGAACGCGAAGCGCTTGAAATCGTTCGGGCTGACGCACGACTGGTTCGTGTTTGGCGGCTGGCGTTCCGACGACCGGATGCGCCTTGTCCTCGACGCCGATATCGTCGCGGGCGGCAGAGCGCCGGCCAATCTATCTGCAATTCCCGCAATTCTACCCCGACGCGCCGCCTTCGGTCTTTCCGCGGGGCGATAAGATTCTCGCTGGTCCTATCACCAATACGGCACGGGTGGTGAACTGTGCCTTGAATACGGGCCCGACAATTGGACAGCCGACTTGACCGGCGTCGAAGTTATTCAAAGCGCATATCGCCTGTTGAACGGCGAAAACCCCACGCCTGACGAGGTCGGCACGGTCGCTTCGCGCCACTCGGAAACGCTTGGTCGGCAGTTGCGCTCCAAAAGAATGCGCTTTCTGAGGACCCGTGCCGATACGACCGCTCTCGCCGACGTCGAGGACGACGAGATTCGTTTGGGAGAGGCTGTCTACTGCTTGCACAAAGACGCGATTGTGTTCGTCATCGGCTCGCTCAAGGGGCCTCCTGCGTGGACGAACTCTGACGTTCCTAAACAGTTGGGGGACGAATACTACAAGCGCGACTTGGCCGCGCTGCGGATTGGTGTACACGCCGCTCTCCCGCCGACGGACACGCCTGAGCTTTCACGCAGCAGTGGGGACTCGCGCCGGACGCCGGGCCAGTAGCATCGTGTTTCAGGGAGAGACAGTACGCGCGTTTATATATTTGCAGACGAAGTCGCCGAAGCGGCCGTCATTCCGGCACAGCCGGAAGCGCGGCGCACAGATGCCATCTTCGACGGCCTTAAGGATAAAAAAGTCGGACTTGTCGGCTGCGGCTCTCTCGGCGGTAAGATTGGTGCGATGGTAGCCCGTGCTGGCGTCGGTAAATGGCTGCTCGTCGACGACGACCTGCTCATGCCGGACAACTTCGTCCGCAACGAATTGGATTGGCGCGACGCCGGCAGTCACAAGGCATCGGAACTCGCGCGGCGCATGGAATATATCAACCCCGCGGTCGATACTAATGTGTGGCAGACCCAGCTCGGAACGCAGGCAGCTTCTGAATGGGCGGAATACCATCATGCGACTGTTGGGCGCATGCCATTGATCATTGACGCAACCGCTAATCCTAACGCACTGAACATCATTTCAGCTGTCGCAGGGCGAAAGAGAAACCGGTAGTATGGGCTGAAGTGTTCGGAGGTGGCATTGGCGGCCTGATGGCCCGCTACCGCCCGGGCCTCGAACCTACACCCCCTCTGATGCGCCGTGCGATGAGAATTGGTTTGGCGACCGCAGCGCTCCGCCAGTCCGAAATGCACGGTCCTATGAAGCGAGGCGTGGATGGGCCACTTCTCGCCAATGATGCTGATGTGTCGGCCATTGCCGCTCATTCGGCGCGGTTCGCGATTGACCTTCTCGCTCGTCCGGCCTCGAGCTATCCGCACTCTGTCTATGCCATCGGTTTGGGCGTGGGCTCGGTATTCACCGAGCCGTTCGATACACGTCCTATCGACGTCGGTCCGCCGCCAGCTGAGATGCCGCGACGACAGCTCGGCGAGGCGGAGATGCACGCCGAGCTGACGAAATTGATCGCTTACCTTAAGCCGAAAGACGATGAAGCTGCTGCTGCCATACCAGATAATCAAACGCCTGCGGCGTAAGCTCCGGGGGCGTCTCCGCGAGATGGGCGGCATCATGGTCGGCGAGCACGTTGGCCGTGATGAGTTTCGTGTGGTCGATCTCTCGTTTCAGAAGCACGGTGGAACGATTGCGCATTTCATTCGGGACCCCGCGCATCACAAGGCATTTCTCGCTGAGTTCTTCGCCAAGACTGGCAACAATTATAAGCGGTTCAACTATCTAGCCGAATGGCATTCGCATCCAAGTTTCGAGCCCCTACCTAGCGGTGAGGATCAACAGACTATGTATGAGCTGGTCGACGACCCGGAGGTTGGCGTGAATTTTCTTGTCCTCATCATCGCGCGTCTGCGCAGATGGTCCACCGTCAGCTTTCCGCGACCCTGTTCCGTCCGGGCTACATGCCGGAAGCGGTGCAGGTTGAAGTAAGAGCGACCGCAACACCGTCGTCAATTTGGGCGTTTTGTCACGGTTATTCGACGCTTTCTGGTGAGCGACGTTACGCGCCAACGTGTTTGCGCACGCCCCGCTGGTCGATCGCGCTGCCTTTCAACCGTCGTCTTGCTAAAATCATCCACCAGCGGGGCGTGCGCAAACACGTTGGCGCGTAACGTCGCTCACCAGAAAGCGTCGAATAACCGTGACAAAACGCCCAAATTGACGACGGTGTTGCGGTCGCTCTCGACCTCAACCTGCACCGCTTCCGGCATGTAGCCCGGACGGAACAGGGTCGCGGAAAGCTTCGACGGTGGACCATCCGCGCAGACGCGCGATGATGAGGACAAGAAAATTCACGCCAACCTCCGGGTCGTCGACCAGCTCATACATAGTCTGTTGATCCTCACCGCTGGGCTACTCGCGGCTCGAAACTTGGATGCGAATGCCATTCGGCTAGATAGTTGAACCGCTTATAATTGTTGCCAGTCTTGGCGAAGAACTCAGCGAGAAATGCCTTGTGATGCGCGGGGTCCCGAATGAAATGCGCAATCGTTCCACCGTGCTTCTGAAACGAGAGATCGACCACACGAAACCGTCACAGCAACGTGCTCGCCGACCATGATGCCGCCCATCTCGCGGAGACGCCCCCGGAGCTTACGCCGCAGGCGTTTGATTATCTGGTATGGCAGCAGCAGCTTCATCGTCTTTCGGCTTAAGGTAAGCGATCAATTTCGTCAGCTCGGCGTGCATCTCCGCCTCGCCGAGCTGTCGTCGCGGCATCTCAGCTGGCGGCGGACCGACGTCGATAGGACGTGTATCGAACGGCTCGGTGAATACCGAGCCCACGCCCAAACCGATGGCATAGACAGAGTGCGGATAGCTCGAGGCCGGACGAGCGAGAAGGTCAATCGCGAACCGCACGAATGAGCGGCAATGGCCGACACATCAGCATAGTTGGCGATAAGTGGCCCATCCACGCTGCCGGTCTCATAGGACCGTGCATTTCGGACTGACGACGCTGTTGGTCGCCAAACCAATTCTCGATCGCACGGCGCATCAGAGGGGGTGTAGGTTCGAGGCCCGGGCGGTAGCGGGCCATCAGGCCGCCAATGCCACCTCCGAACACTTCAGCCCATACTACCGGTTTCTCTTTCGCCCTGGCGACAGCTGAAATGATGTTCAGTGCGTTAGGATTAGCGGTTGCGTCAATGATCAAGTCGCACGCGCCCAACAGTCGCATGATGGTATCGGCCAATTCAGAAGCTGCCTGCGTTCCGAGCTCGGTCTGCCACACATTAGTATGACCGCCGGGTTGATCTCCATGCGCCGCGCAAACACCGATGCCTTGTGACTGCCGGCGTCGCGCCAATCCAATTCGTTGCGGACGAAGTTGTCCGGCATGAGCAGGTCGTCGTCGACGAGCAGCCATTTACCGACGCCAGCACGGGTCATCATTGCACCAATCTTACCGCCGAGAGAGCCGCAGCCGACAAGTCCGACTTTTTTATCCTTAAGGCCGTCGAAGATGGCATCTGTGCGCCGCGCTTCCGGCTGTGCCGGAATGACGGCCGCTTCGGCGACTTCGTCTGCAAATATATAGAACGCGCGTACTGTCTCTCCCTGAAACACGAGCGACTGGCCCGGCGTCCGGCGCGAGTCCACCGCTGCGTGAAAGCTCGCAGGCATGTCCGTCGGCGGGAGAGCGGCGTGTACACCAATCCGCAGCGCGGCCAAGTCGCGCTTGTAGTATTCGTCCCCCAACTGTTTAGGAACGTCAGAGTTCGTCCACGCAGGAGGCCCCTTGAGCGAGCCGATGACGAACACAATCGCGTCTTTGTGCCAGCAGTAGACAGCCTCTCCCGAACGAATCTCGTCGTCCTGGACGTCGGCGAGAGCGGTCGTATCGGCACGGGTCCTCAGAAAGCGCATTCTTTTGGAGCGCAACTGCCGGCCCAGAGCGTTTCCGAGTGGCGCGAGAAGCGACCGTGCCGACCTCGTCAGGCGTGGGGTTTTCGCCGTTCAACAGGCGATATGCGCTTTGAATAACTTCGACGCCGGTCAAGTCGGCTGTCCAATTGTCGGGCCCGTATTCAAGGCCCAGTTCACCACCCGTGCCGTATTGGTGATGGACCAGCAAATCATCACCTCACCGGAAAGACCGAAGGCGGCGCGTCGGGGTAGAGATTGCGGGAATTGCAGATAGATTGGCCAGGTCTTGCCGCCACAACGATATCGGCGTCAAGGACAAGGCGCATCCGGTCGTCGGAACGCCAGCCGCCAAACACGAACCAGTCGTCGTCGAGCCCGAACAATTCAAGCACTTCGCGTTCAGCTTTGAAGCGAGCTAGAGTCCGTGAAATACCACGTCACGCAAACCCGCCGGGTTTCGCCGGTCCCGTCGGCCGGTCCGGGAATGAGAGCGGAGCAGCAGCGGCTGTCGCAGGCTTTAGTAGCGTGGTGACCGACGCAGCCTTAGCGACCGCCGGGCCAAGCTTGTCATTCTTGGATGACATCTCATTGACCGCCGTGTCGTAATCCAATCCTGCGCGTTTGCGTGCGTTGCCAAAGATGGCGCGAACAGCATGGTACTGCCGCCGTCAGCAGTACCACCGATGGCGGTTTCCGTGCCTTTGCACCGCGCCTCTTCCTTCTCAGCGGCGATGACGCCACGGCTGACCGAGCAGCGGATCAGCTCGCCCTTCATGTCCGAGCCGCGTCACATTCATCGGTCCAAACTCGAAGCCGATCGCGAGACCGAGGCTGGTAGCGTCCGTGCCGTTGGCCTTGAGACGGCTGATAGCCAAGTCGAAACTGCTGCGCATGCCGCCAGCGCCGAGAGGGTCATATTGCTGATGGTCTCTTCGACGTCGGTCGTCTGCGCGGTGCCTTCGACAAGAAGGCCATGAACGCAATCTCCGATAAAGCGTACCTTGCGACCGCCGAAGTCCTCCATCAAAACCGCGTCAAGTTCGGAACGCACCAGAGCGTGGAGAGCGCGGACAACGTGCTTAGCGCCTTCGTCCGTGCCGACGTTGCGGCCCACGTAGGCTGTGAATCCGTCCAGATCTCCATAGACCGTGGTGGCGTCCTGACGGCGCGAGTTCTTTGCCGACAGGGTTTCAATTTCGAGCGTCTTGTACGGCGGAGTATGCCCCCTTAAACTCGAAAGAGCCGATCGGATTGTCTTCCAGGTCCTGCTTCCATTCCCTGACGATTTGATCAGCCGTCACGTCTAGCTTGGCCGCTTTCTGGCTCGCTTCGATTTCGGCCATAGTCAGCGGCGTCGTGTCCTCGTCCGCGGCCTCCTTCAAGCCGATGACCTCGTGCCTTATTGGTCAGGTAGATGCCAGTGGCCTTGCCTCACCCGAACGCTTCGCTGCGTGGTTGGCCGGTTCGCCGAGGAACAGCGGTTCGCGATGGCCGCGGCGCCCATTGTTGACGGCCAACGCCTTGCCGGAGTCGATGCCGATCCTCACCTTGGCAGGAGGATGATCTGCATCTTCGCCAGTCTGCGCCAGCACATCAATTATGAGCTGTCCGGTGGCAACTGCGCGATCAACCCGCTCGCTTCATCATCATACGGTTTGGCGATGACCGAGTGTAGCCGCTGATTATGGAAGTCCGCTGAGCAGGGCATCGACCCGGCTAATGATGCGGTGGACAGCCCGGTAGTGAAGGTTGAGGAAGCGAAGTGTGCGCTTATGACAAGTCTTCGCCCTCGAAATCCGTCACGTGCAGCATGTCGTTGAGTACGAATATCGGCATACAGGTGCGCACCATTGATACGATACGCCACGCTCGCGGGCAGGCCCGTCAGGTCGGTGTCCCGCACGTACTCTTTAATCTCGATGTCCTTGAGCGGCAGCGAGGCAATTTTATCGTCAAGCCGCTTCGCGCGCTCCTTATTCCAATTACCCATGGCCGTTCCTCAACAAGCCTCTTGCGCGCTCTCGCGAGCCCACCACTTTAAAGGTTTACGTTTTGACCGGGAAATGCCCGGGCCTTCTGGTCCGCAAATGGTGGGGTTGCTACCGATGTGCCAGTGGCCGCCGGGAAGCACTTCACAAAATCCGCACGTGGCTGCCGAATCCGACGTAGCGAACCACAATGGTCTGCCGGTCATTTGCGATTCGCAAGGCTAAATCATCGGGCGCCAACGCCCGTCGCAAAACGTTTTGTTGGGCAAACGCGGAGCCGCGAAAGATTAGCGAGCGGCCTACGGCAAATTGGGCCGACAATGGCTTGAAAACCGCCATTAATCAGCTCGACCGGATCTCGGGTTTTCTTCCCTAGCGCCGAAGGAAAGGCCGCCTTTCTCTTTGCGTTGGACGCTGATTACTCGCATTCATGGCATCCGCAACAATAACGATCTTGTATTGATCGCCGAGGCACAAAACGTTGCTGCCAAGCTTAGCGGTATTCGGGAGGACAATTTGCGCTATGGATATCTCGGGCAACGTTTATGACGCTCTGGCCAACAAGGCGAAGATCTCCAACAACGGTCGATCGATGTGGGAGGAGCGCAAGTGGAACGCCGGTCCGATTGAACGCATTTTCCGTTCGAACTGGACTTGGACCCCGCCTTCAAGCCGATAGCGGTCTATTTCGATAGCCCGCACATCCGACTGCCCTCGAAAGTTTGAGGACAATACCGCCCAAGCGGGCCGAACTTCGAAAAGGTGCTCAGGACGTGGAAGACGAAAATCGTGGAATATCAAACGCTTAGAAACTGCGTCTGATTGCCGGCGGTCCGCAGCTTCGAGAGAAATGGCGAAAGAGACCGGCACTACACGCCGCCGATCCTCCGAAAGTCCACAGGTCGCAGACGAAATGCGACGGCTGTTGCGGGTTCTCAATCCGTTTGGCGCAACTGAGAACGTTGTGCCAGGAGCCGCTGGCGGAGA
>CAVWSB010000010.1:0-797714 GCA_963757565.1 uncultured Alphaproteobacteria bacterium | reverse complement strand
TTGCCCTTGCGCACCGTCAGGACCACGACCGAGTCGGTGACGAACCCGTGCGTCGGGGTGGCGCCCAGTCGGAGCTCACGAGGCCGGGGTCGACCAGCTTGTCGACGTCGGGAGCGAGCGAGAGCGCCACGACGTCGGCCGGCAGGCCGGCGGCCACGGCGCGCGACTGATCGCCCGACGGGCCGTAGGACTGGGTGAAGCGGCGCCCTTGCCGGCCGCCGTCTTCTGGAAGGCCGGGATCAGCGCCTGGTAGGCCTCCTGCGGCGTCGAGTACGCCACGAGGCTGATCTTGGCGCTTGCTCGCCCGAGCGGCGCTCCCGGACCGTTGCCGGGCCGCCGCAGCCGGCGAGGCGGCGGCCGGAGCAGCGCCGCGAGCAGCGCAGCCATAGGGAGCGTCGTGGCATGCGCTGGTTCTCCATCAACCGGTCGGGTTACTTGGGTCGACGCCCATTATACACCATACCCGATCGAGAATCGGACCGCTTTTCGCTTCGCGGGCCGGAATGGCGGCAGGGTCCCTCGACTCGTCGCGCGCCGGCCTCGGTCTCTCGACCTTCCAGATCGGCGCCTCGGCCTTGACGCGATCGATCACCGCCCTCGCCCCCGCGAAGGCCTCGCCGCGGTGGGGCGCCGAGGCGGCCACGATGACGCTCGGCTCGCCCAGCGGCGACCGTCCCGGTGCGGTGCTCGACCCCACCGCGCACAGCCCGTGGCGCTCGGCCTCCTCGGCCGCGATGGCGTGCAGGCGCTCCTCGGCCATCTCGGCGTAGGCCTCGTACTCGAGCTGCGGGACCTCGCGCGTCACGCCCTCGAAGCACACGACGGCGCCGGCGCGCGGGTCGCGCACCGCCGCGGCGAGCGCGGCGAGGTCGAGCGGCTCGCCCGTCACCGCCACGCGGCGCACTCGCCGTGGTCGCCGCCCGAGACCGGCGGGACGAGCGCTACCTCGTCGCCGGCGCGACGGCGCCCGTCGGCGCCCGCGTACTCGCGGTTGAGGCCACGACGCACTGCCCGGGCGACGAGCGCCCCGACCGGCGTCCCCGCCATCGCGGCGAGCAGTCGGCGGCCGCGAGGCGCCCTCCGGCAGCTCGACCTCCACCGCGCTCGGCCCCGCCCGCTCGCGCAGCCCGGCGAACAGGCGCACCGAGATCCTCACGGGCAGGCGTGCTAAGGGCTACGGCCGAAGCTCGACCGAGTGACGCGCCTCGCCAGCACCGCATGCTCGGCGAGCTTCGGCGCGGTAGCGTGCATGGCCGCGTGCGTCATGTCCCCGTGCGTCTGGCGCGCGCCAGGGCGGACGCGCTCGCGGTGGTACGGGCGACGAGAGGCTCTCGCCGTGGCCGATCACGTCGCGGAGCGGATGCCGTCGCGTGCAGCGCAGCCAGCGCGTGAGCCGCAGCGAGGCGCGCAGCACGCGCGGCGCTCGCACGATCGCCGCGTCGCTCGTGCCCGACGTGCTCGATCCCGATCGCCGTCCAGTTGAGCCCGACCGTGTGCCGGCAGCGCCAGCGCAGCGGGACGAGCTGGTAGATCGTCCCCTCGCTGTCGATCGACGAAGTGCGCGCATGTGCCGGGCAGCTCGTGCAGCTCCGCGTCGGGCACGTCGGCGCGAACGTGTTCCACGTCGCCGACGAAGGAGTCGTTCGCCGTGTAGTGCTCGACGATCACGTGCGGGTGGCGCAGCCGCGCAGGCGCGCTGCCGTAGTGCCGCTCGGAGTAGGCCGCCATCTCGTGCCGGCGCCGCGCCGAACGGGATCGGCTCTGGACGATCGGCGGGCGCGGGGCCGCGGACGCCGACGCGGGAGCGGGCGCGGCGGGCGGCGCGACCGCGGCCGCCAGCAGCAGCGGGCCGAGGAGCAGGCTCATCCCGCCAAGCGTAGAGCGGCGGGCGCCGGCGCCGCCTGCGCGCGCCCGAGCGCGTCCATCGCCGCCGGGCAGAGCCCGACGCCGCGGTCGGCCGCCACGATCTCCATCGCCGCCGCGGGATCCATCGCGCCGCGTAGGGCCGCTCGGCGGTCAGCGCCTCGCAGACGTCGGCGACGGCGAGGATGCGCGCCGCCCGCGAGAGGTCGAAGGCCGCCAGGCCGCGGTGGTAGCCGCTGCCGTCGAGGCGCTCGTGGTGGGCGGCGGCGATCGCGCGAGCTCGCCGAAGCAGGCGACGCGCTCGAGGATCTGCTCGTGTGACAGCGGGATGGCTCGCGCATGGCCGCGAGCTCCGTCGGCGTCGAGCTGCCCGGGCTTGTCGAGGATCCGGTTGGAGACGCCGAGCTTGCCGATGTCGTGCAGCAGCCCGGCGCGGCGCAGGTCGCGCAGCGCGCCGTCGGCGCCGATGCCGAGCTGCCCGCCGATCGCGACGGCCTAGCTCGGCGACGCCGCTCGAGTGGCGGGCCGTGTAGGGCGACTTCGCGTCGATCACGCGGGCGAACGCCGTCGCGACGCGGTCGAGCGCTGCTCGTCGGCGAGCACGACACGCGGTCGGCCGGCTCGGCGGCCGCAGGTGGCGACGAGCCGGCGTCGCTCGAGCGTCGTCCCAGAACGCCTCGTCGCGCCGACGGCGAGCAGCGCGTCGACCAGCGCCGGGTCGAACCAGCGGCCGCGGCGCTTGCGCGCCATCGCGTAGCGCCGTGCGGGCCGCGCGTGCGCGAGAAGACCTCCGATCGTCTGCGCGAGGCAGAGGATCCGCCCCAGCAGCGGGATCGCCTCGCCGCGCAGGCCGCTCGGGTGCCCGCGGCCGTCCCAGTGCTCGTCGAGCGCGCGGATCGCCTCGGCGCTGGCCTCGCGGGAAGCTCGAGCATGCGCGCGATGTCGGCCCCGCGCTCGCAGCGCGTGCCGATCATCTCCGGGTGACCGCCTCCTCGCCGCGCGATCGACTGCGATCCGCCGCGCTTGGCGTACGCGGACCGTGCCCGGGCTCGATCGTAGCGCGCACGTGAGCGCGAGCGCGCCGCGGCTTGGCCAGTCGACCGCGCTTCACGCCGCGCTTGGCCTGGTGGTCGTCGGCCGCCGAACAGCGAGGACAGCCGCGCGGCGTTGCTCGAGCAGCCGGCGTCCTTGAGCAGCAGCGCGTAGAACAGCGCCGAGCGCTGCGTCGTCGGCAGCCCGAGCTCCTCGGCGAGGCGCATGCCGATCGGCAGCGTGCGGACGGCGTGGCCGAGCGGCTGGCCCTCGGTCAGGTCGAGCGCGTAGGACAGCGCGCCGAGCACCTCCGACAGCGCGACGCCCTCCGGCTCGGTCAGCACGGCGCCGCGCTCCCGGCGCGCAGCAGCGCCTCGAGGCCGCTCGGGCGGGAGCGGGCGCGAGAGAGGAACCCCTGCGCGTAGTCGCAGCCCAGCGCGACCAGCCGCGTCGAGCTGCCCGGCGGTCTCGACGCCCTCGGGGATCACTCGCATGCCGAGCGCGCGGGCCATGCCGACGATCGCCTCACGATCGCGCCGTCGCCGCGCCGTCGGCGGCCGAGGCCGGCGACGAACGACTCGGTCGACCTTGAGCCCGTCGAGCGGGTAGCGCTGCAGGTAGCGCAGCGACGAGTAGCCGGTGCCGAAGTCGTCGAGGATCGAGCCGCACGCCGAGCGCCTTGCAGCGCGTGGATCGCCTGCGCGGTCGCCGGCGTCTCCTCGAGCAGCAGCGCCCTCGGTGATCTCCAGCCCGAGCGCGTCGGCGGGCAGCCCGGTCGCGCTCGAGCGCGGCGCGCGACGTCGTCGACGAGGCGGGCGACGCGACCTGGCGGCGCGGAGACGTTGACGGTCAGCTGCAGCTGCGGCCGCACGCGGCGCCTGCCAGCGCGCGACCTGCGCGCAGGCCGCGCGCAGCACGCACGCGCCGAGCTCGACGATCAGCCCGCTCTCCTCGGCGACCGGGATGAACTCGCCCGGCGCGATCGAGCCCGCGCTCGGGGTGCTCCCAGCGCAGCAGCGCCTCCACGCCGGCGATCCGCGCCGCGGCAGCGTCGACGAGCGGCTGGTAGGCGACCCACAGCTCGTCGCCGCCCTCCAGCGCGCGGCGCAGGTCGGCCTCCATGCCGCAGCCGCGCGGTGATGCGGGCGCGCAGCCCGGCGTCGAAGAGCTCGCAGCGCCCGCGGCCCGCGCTCCTTGGCGCGGTACATCGCCGCGTCGGCGTCCGGAGCAGCTCCTCGGGCTCGCGCGTGCCGGCCGGGCCGGTGACGACGAGGCCGACGCTGGCCGAGCCGAAGCGCGTCTCGCCCGCCGACCGAGAACGGCTCCTCGAAGGCGGCACGATCCGCTCGGCGACGCGCGATCGCCCCGCGCTCGCCCGCGACGCCCTGCAGCAGCACGGCGAACTCGTCGCCGCCGAAGCGGGCGACGGTGTCGCTGGGCGCGCACGCCTCGGCGCAGGCGCGGGCCGACGGCGCGCAGCAGGTCGTCGCCGGCGTCGTGGCCGAGGCGAGTCGTTGACGACCTTGAGGTGGTCGAGGTCGAGGAAGAGCACGGCGACCGCGGCCGTCGCGGCGCGCGCGCGCCAGCGCGATGCGCAGGCGGTCGAGCAGCAGCGTGCGGTTGGGCAGGCCGGTGAGCGCGTCGTGGAGCGCGTCGTGGCGGATGCGCTCCTCCACCTCGCACGCGCTCGAGCGCACCGGCGAGCACGTGCGCGACGACATGCAGGAAGTCGAGGTCCTGCGCGGTGAAGTGGCGCGGGGCGCGGCTGTGGGCGCCCAGCAGGCCGAGCGGGCGTCCGCGCTCGCCGATCAGCACGTGCGCGCAGGAGACCACGCCCTCCGCGCGCAGCGGCGCGGCGCGCATCGGATGCGACGCAGGTCGTCGACGGCGACGGCGCCGTCGGTGTAGAAGCGCGCCCAGCCCGTCCGCGCGGAAGGTCGCACCTCGAACTCCGACCCGGTGAAGCCGTCGGCGAAGCCGACGGCGCGCACACGCGCATCTGCGCGTCGCCGAGGTGCTCGAGCGCGTAGACGCAGTCGACCGCCAGCGTCTCGGCCACGAGCCGGCAGGCTGCGTCGTGCAGCGCGCCGAGGTCGCCGCGCAGCAGGGCCAGGTCGCCGAGGCGGGCCACGGCCGACTGCTGGGCGAGGCGCTGCGCCAGCTCGCGTTCGGCGCGGCGGCGCTCGCTCAGTCGCGCGTCGAGCACTGGATCTCCGTCATCGCCGGCGCCCCGGCGTCGAGCGACCCAGCGGCACCAGCTCTCCGCCCACACGTAGGAGCCGTCGCGGCGGCGGATGCGGTACTCGATCGTGACGACGCGCACCGCGAGCGAGGCGCCCGCCAGCTCGGCGACCACCGCGTCGACGTCGTCGGGGTGGATCAGCTCGAAGCTCGAGCGGCCGAGCAGCTCCTCCGGCGTCCAGCCGAAGGTCGCGGTCATCGACGGCGAGGTGTAGAGGTAGCGGCCCTGGAGGTCGTGGCGGGTGACGACGTCGGTCGCGTTCTCGGCCAGCAGCCGGTAGGTCTCCTCCGACGCGGCGGGCGCCCGTCTGGTCCCACGAGACGGCCAGGACCCCCTCGACGGGCGCGTCGGGCGAGACGCGCACCGGCCGCGCGGTGAGCCAGTGCGAGCGGCCCCCGCGCAGCGGCAGCTCGAACGCCCGCTCCTCGCCGGCCAGGACGGCGGCGTAGTGGGGCGCGACGATCGCGTAGGCGGCGTCGGGCGACGTGTCGCGCAGCGGGCGGCCGACGACCTTGGTGCGGATCGACGCCCATCTCCTCCCACGCGGGACCGGACATCTGCAGCACCACGAGGTCGCGGTCGAGCACCATCGCAGCGGTCCCGGGGAGCCCGCCGAGCGCGGACGCGTCAAGACCCCCGACATGGGCGAGGACCTCGTCGAGCGCGCTGGCGCTGACGAGCGGCGAGGGCGGGACGCGGCCCATGGCCCGGTCATCGGCCGTATGAGCCCGGTCCTGGAGGGCCATAGGGCTACCATCCGGGGAGATGGAGCCTGCGCTCACCCACCTCGACGCCGAGGGCCGCGCGCGCATGGTCGACGTCAGCGCCAAGACGCCGACGGCCCGCTGGGCGCGCGCCCGCGCCGTGGTGCGCATGAGCCCGGAGGCCGCCCGCCGGGTCGCCGCCGGCGAGGCGCCCAAGGGCGACGTCACGGGCGTCGCGCGGATCGCGGCGATCCAGGCCGCCAAGCGCACCGACGAGCTGATCCCGCTCGCGCACTCGCTCGGGCTCACGCACCTCGACGTGGACCTCGCCGTCGACGCCGAGGCGGGCACGGTCACGCTGATGGCGGAGTCGCGCACCGCCGACCGCACCGGCGTCGAGCTCGAGGCGATGGTCGCCGCCTCGGTGGGCGCGCTGACCGTCTACGACATGGTCAAGGGCATCGAGCCCGGCGTGGTCGTCGAGCGGGTCGAGCTGCTCGACAAGACCGGCGGCAAGAGCGACTGGCACCGGTCGTGAGCGAGCCGCTGATCGACGGCCACGGGCGGCCGATCGGCGACGTCCGCATCTCGGTCACCGACCGCTGCAACTTCCGCTGCCAGTACTGCATGCCCGCCGAGGGGCTGCCGTGGCTCGACCGCGCCGCGCTGCTCAGCTACGAGGAGATCGAGCGCCTCGTGCGGATCCTCGCCGGCATGGGCGTCGCACGACGTCCGCCTGACCGGCGGCGAGCCGCTCGTGCGCCGCGAGCTGCGGCGCCTGGTCGAGCGGCTCGCCGCGCTCGACGACGTCCACGACCTCTCGCTGACCACCAACGGCTACCTGCTCGCAGCGCCAGGTCGGCGACCTCGTCGCGCGCCGGCCTGCGGCGCGTCAACGTCTCGCTCGACGCGCTCGCCCCGGACCGCTTCTTCGCGCTCACGCGCCGCGACTCGCTGCGCAGGTGCTCGAGGGGCCTCGCCGCCGCCGAGCGCCATCCCGAGCTGCGCCCGATCAAGGTCAACGTGGTCGCGATCCGCGGCTTCACCGAGGACGAGGTGCGTGCGGCTTCGCGCGAGTTCGCGCGCCGCAACCCGTACGAGGTCCGCTTCATCGAGTTCATGCCGCTCGACGCCGACCGCGCCTGGGACCGCTACCAAGGTGCTGCCCAACGCGGAGGTCCGCCGCGATCATCGAGCCGCGCTACCCGCTCGAGTCGCTCGGCCGCGAGCGCTCCGGCACCGCGCGGCGCTGGCGCTTCGCCGACGGCAGGGCGCGATCGGCTTCATCTCCCCCGTCACCGAGCCGTTCTGCGGCGACTGCAACCGCATCCGCATGACCGCCGAGGGCCAGCTGCGCACCTGCCTGTTCTCGATGGTCGAGACCGACCTGCGCGCGCCGCTGCGCGCCGGGCGCGAGCGACGACGAGCTCGAGCAGATCATCCGCGACGCCGTCTGGCGCAAGGAGCTCAAGCACCACGTCAACGACCCGGGCTTCGTGCAGCCGCGGCGGACGATGTCCCAGATCGGCGGATGAAGCCTCGATCGAGGAGGCGCTCGAGCTCGTCCTCGACGGGCTCGCGCCGCTGGGGAGCGAGCGGTGGCGCATCGCCGACGCCGCACGGGCGCGTCGCCGCCGAGCCGGCCGCAGCGCGGTCGACCTGCCGCCGTTCGACCGCTCGGCGATGGACGGCTACGCGCTGCGCGCCGCCGACACCGCGCCCGGCGTCGCCGCTGCGGCTGGCGGGCGGCGTCGCCGCCGGCGAGGTCGCCGCCGCCACGCTCGAGCCCGGTACCGCGGTGCGGATCTCGACCGGCGCGGCGATCCCGCCGGGCGCCGACGCGGTGCTGCAGTCCGAGCGCGCGAGGAGCGGGACGGCACCGTCGCCCCGGACGGCGCGGTCGCGGTCGGCCACGCACGTCCGCCGCCGCGGCGAGGACGTCCGCGCCGGCGACGTGCTCGCGGCCGCCGGGCGAGCGGCTGACGCTCCCGCGGCTGTCGGCGCTCGCCGTCGGCCGGCGTCGGCACGGTCGACGTCGCGCC
Source organism: uncultured Alphaproteobacteria bacterium (assembly GCA_963757565.1). Lineage (GTDB taxonomy): Bacteria > Pseudomonadota > Alphaproteobacteria > Rhizobiales > Xanthobacteraceae > PALSA-894. The sequence goes on along the minus strand of CAVWSB010000010.1, from coordinate 789,831 downwards.
GCCGCCCGCGCGTCTCGCGTGCTCGATCACCGGCTCCGAGCTGCTGCCGCTGGGCGCGGCGCCCGAGCCGGGCCGCATCCACGAGTCCAACGGCCTGATGATCCGGCTGCTCGCCGCGCAGGCCGGCGCCGAGGCGGCCGCGCCCGCGATCGTCGGCGACGACCGCGACGCGACCATCGCCGCCGTCGGCGCGCGCGCTCGCGGAGCGGACGTGCTGGTCGTCTCCGGCGGCGTCTCGGTCGGCCCGCACGACCACGTGCGCCCCGCCTTCGCGGCCTGCGGCGTCGAGGAGGTCTTCTGGCGCGTGCAGATCCGGCCGGGCAAGCCGATCTGGTTCGGCCGCAAGGGCACGCAGCTCGTGTTCGGGCTGCCCGGCAACCCGCTCTCGACGATCGTCTGCTTCTGCGTGTTCATCGCCCCCGCGCTGCGGCGCCTCGGCGGCGAGGCCGACGCGCTGCCGCTGCTCGAGCAGGGCCGGCTCGCGGTGGCCGCCGAGGCCTCCGACGGGCGCACGACCTTCCTGACCTCGCGGCTCGTGGCCGCGCAGGACGGCGTGCTGGAGGCGACGCCGACCGGCCGGCAGGGCTCGCACATGACCGGCGCGCTCGGCGAGAGCGACGGCTTCGCCATCGTGCCCGACTCCCCGGGCTCGCTGCCCGCGGGCGCGCCCGTCGCGCTGCTGCGGATCGCCTGAGCTCCGGCTAGGCGGCGGTGTGCTCGACCAGCGCCGGGACGACGACGTCCCAGGTGCGCGGCGGCGGGACCTGGTGCCCGACGCCGTCGAGCTCGATCAGCCGCGCGCCGGGGATCCGGTCCGCGAGCGCCCGGCCGTGCTCGACCGGGAAGAACGGGTCGGCGGTGCCATGCAGCACGAGCACGGGCAGGTCGCGCAGCGTGCCGACGTCGCGCGGCGGCGCGCCGTCGCCGCCGATCGACCAGTGGTTCGCCGCCGCGGCCGGGTCGGTGCTGCGGTCGTAGACGCGCTCGGCGCGCGCCCGTGCCCGCGCCTCGTCGAAGTCGCGCACGCTCGCGTACGGCCGCTCGCTCTCGATCAGGTACTCGACGACGGCGGCGCGGTCGGTCCAGTCCGGCGTGGGCAGCGGGTCGGCGAACACCGCGCGCAGCTGGTCGCTCATCCCGGGCAGGTCGCCGGTCTCGAAGTCGATCGCCGTGGTGGCGATCAGCGTCAGGCTCGCGACGCGGTCGCGGTGGCTGAAGGCGAGCTCCTGGGCGAGCCCGCCGCCCATCGACATGCCGACCAGGTGCGCGCGGCCGAGCTCGAGGGCGTCGAGCACGGCGATCGCGTCCTCGGCGAGGTCGGCGCCGGTGTACGGCGGCGCGCCGGGCGGATAGGTCGTCGAGCGGCCGGTGTCGCGATGGTCGTAGCGGACCACGAGCCGGCCCTCGTCCGCGAGCCGGGCGCAGAGCTCGTCGTCCCACAGCTCCATCGAGGCCGCCGCGCCGGCGATCAGCAGGATCGCGGGGTCGGCCGGATCGCCGATCGCCTCGACGCACAGCCGGGTCCCGTCGTAGGTCCGCGCCACCACTAGGCGCTCTGGGTCGCCCAGTCCTCGACGATCCGCCGTTGCACCGGCGTGAGCCGCGGCGTCTCGCCGCGCTCGATCGCGCTCGCCGCCTGCTCGAGCGTCATCCCGGTCCCGGTCAGGACCTGCCCGATCAGCGGCGGCACCTCGGCGCCGCAGATGCCCGTGTCGCAAGGGTCGGAGGCCATGGGCCCCCAGGTTACGACGCGCCCGCGAGCGCGCTCGCGGCGCGCTCGCCGGGGAGCATCCGAACGCGCGGGAGCGCGAACCGGTCCGAGCGCCCGCGGGCGACGCCCGGAAGCTCGCTCGTGGCGCCCTCGTAGCCGGCGGCGCGGACCGCGCGCACGACCGCCGCGTCGAAGCGCCCGGCCGGGTAGCAGAAGAAGCGGGCGCTGACGCCGAGCACGCGCCGGATCCACCGGCGCGAGCGCACCAGCTCGGCCCGCCGCGCCTGCGGCCCGAGCGCCGTCATGTCGGGGTGGGTCACCGAGTGCGAGTCGATCTCCCACCCGGCGCGCACGAGGCCCCGCAGGTGCGCGAGCGAGAGCCCGCCCGGACCGACGTTGCGGATCGCGAGGTCGAGCACGCCCGGCCAGTGGCGGCGGCGCAGCAGCGGCGCGACCACCGTGGCGTCCGTGCGGTAGCCGTCGTCGAAGGACAGGACGACGGGCCGGCGCGGGACGGCCGCGCCGTGCCGCCACGCGGCCATGCGCGCGCGCGAGCGTGATCGCGTGGTAGCCGCGCCGCGCGAGGCCGCGAGCTGCGCGGCGAAGGCCCGCGCGCGTGATCCACAGCTCGGGGAAGGGCGCGGCCTTCGGGCGCCGCCCGATCACGTGGTACATCAGGATCGGGATCGCGAGCCGGCGCGCCGCGGCGCCGTGGACGAGGCCCCGGGCGCCGGCGCGGCGGCCCGTGCCGCGCCGCCTGGGCGGCCGCGCGGCGCGCGCGCGGCCGGGCGCCTGCCGGCTGCGGGCGGGGAGCCCCGGGCGACGCCGCTCGCGATCGCGACGACCGCGCCCGCGACGGCCAGCAGCGCGACGAGCGCGGCGCCGCGCCGGAGCAGCCGCGATCTCACCCCCCGCGCCCGAACAGGCGCCGGATGCGCTCCCAGCAGCACGCGAGAAGAACAGCGACAGGCCGTTGACGGGCTTGGCGGGCGCGCGGCGGCGGCGGCGCCGGGCGCGGCGCCGGCGGGGGCGGTGCGCGGCGTGGTCGCCGCCGGACCGGCGGCGGAGCGCGGCCGCCGCCGGGATGCAGGTCGTGCGGGGCCCCTGCGCGGGCGGCTCGGTCGCCGGCAGCCCGGGGTCTCGGCCGGCGCGGCGGGCGCTGCGGCGGCGGGGCCGCGGGCTCCTCGCCGCGAGGGCCCTGCAGGCAGTCGCGAAGTCGCGCAGCAGGCGGTTGGAGATGTCCTCGATCATCCCGCCGCGGCCGAACGCGGCCAGGCGCCCGGTGATCGTGAAGTCGGTGACCACCTCGACCTGCGTCGCGCCGCCCTGCTCGACTAGCGTGTTGGCGATCGTCGCGCTCGCGCCGCCCTGGCCGCGCTTGTCGGTGCCCGCGCGCCTTCATCGTCGCGCGTGTGGGTGGCTCTCGTCGGCCTCTCGATGGCGATCGTGCCGCGGTAGGCGCGGTCGTCGGCCCGAGCTTGACCGGAAGCGTGCCGTGGTAGGTGCCGTCCTCGTCGCGGCCGGTGATCTCCGCGCCCGGGCAGGCACGGGGCGACCCGCTCGACGTCGATGAGCGCCGCCCAGACCTGATCGATCGGCGCCTGCGACGGTCGAACGACTGCTCGAGCTTCATCGGCTCGACCTCCAGTTCCTGCGGGCGTGTCGATGTCGGTCGGGTCGGCCGAGGCGGCCGGCCTCGAAGCTCCGCACGCGCTCGCCGCGAGCAGGTCGCGGACGCCGGTGTCGCCGCTCAGCTCGCCGCGCGCGGTCGAGCAGCGGCCGTTCGAGCAGCACCGGGTGGCCGGGGCGCCGTCGTAGGTCGGCGCGGACCGCGCGCGGGCCGCCGCGAGCGCGACGCATGCCGGCGATCGCCTGCGGCGGTGCACGAACGGGCTGTCGCCGAGCGTGCACGACCGCCGCCTCGACGCTCGCCGAGCGCGGCGCACGCCCGCCGCGCAGCGACGCGGACTGGCCGTCGGCCCAGTCGGGCGCAGACGACGAGCTCGGCCCCGCGCAGGTCGGACCGCCGACGCGGATCGCGCTCGGCGTCGTGCGCCGAGCACGACGACCACCGGGCTCGAGCTGCGGGCGGCGGCGCATCGCGTCGCACGGCGTGCTCGAGCAGCGGCCGGCCGTCGAGCTCGGCCAGCTGCTTGGCGCCGCCGAAGCGCCGGCCCTCGCCGGCGGCGAGCACGAGGCCGCCGATCCTGGCTCGATCGCGATGCCGCCTCCAGGATCAGCTCGGCCAGCGCCTCCAGCGAGGCGATCGAGTTGCCCGGCAGCAGCTGGTCGACGTGCGGCAGCGCCGCGCGCATCCCGCGCGTCAGCGGCTCGTAGCGGGGGTCGGCCGCGAGCGGGTTCAGCCACACGACGCGGTGCGACGCAGCGCCGCAGGCGCGCCATCTCCTCGGCGAGCTCCTCGGGGTCGCCGCGGTCCCAGCCGTCGGAGAGGACGACGACGAGCGCGCCGCGGCCGATGCGGCGGCCGTGGCACGCGGTTGAGCTCGGCCAGCGCGGCGCCGATGCGCGTGCCGCCCGACCAGTCGCCGACGGCTTTCGGCGGCGCGCTGCCAGCGCGCGGTCGGGGTCGCGGCCGTCGAGCTCGCGCGTGACGCGCGTCAGCCGGGTGCCGAACACGAACGCCTCGACGCGCCGCCCGCGCGGCCACGCCGCCTGCAGGTACTGCAGCAGCATGCGCGCGTAGGGCGCCATCGAGCCCGAGACGTCGCACACCAGCACCAGCCGCCGCGGGCGCTGCGCCGGCGCGCGCTAGCGGCGCTCGACGGCTCGCCGCCGTGGCGCAGCGACGCGCGCAGCGTGGCGCGCAGGTCGTGCGGCGTCGCGGCGCCGCCGCGTGCCGCGCGTGCGGCGGCTGATGCGCTGCGGCCCGCGCCGCGCGAGGCGCGCGAGCAGCTCGCCGCGCCAGCGCGCGCTCGGCGTCGGTGTAGCTCGCGAAGTCCTTGCTCGCGCAGCAGCTCCACCTCGCTCCAGGCCGGCGGCGCGGCACGGGGTCGCCTCGGCGATCGGCTCGGCTCGGCGCCCCGTCGCCGGCGACGCCGACGCGCGGGCAGCGCGGCGCTCGACGTCGCCCCGAGCGCTCGGCGAGCGGGTCGTCGCAGCTCGGCTCCGCCGGCGCGCCGAAGACGGCCGCGAACGCCTCGTCGAAGGCGTCGAGGTCGGCGTGCGACGAGCACAGCGCGGCGCGCAGCGCGAGGTAGGCCTCGGCTGCGCGAGCCGGCGCGTCGACCGCGCCGAGCGCGCGGTGCGCGGCCAGCAGCTCGCCGACGCCGACGCGCACGCCCGCGCGCGGCGCGCATCAGCGCGGCCAGCCGCGAGGCGCCGACGCGGGCGAGCTCAGACACCATCGAGCACCCCCGCTGCGCGCACGCGGTCGATGTCCTCGCGCACCTTCAGCGCGACGCCGAGCGTGTCGTCGAGCGCGCGTCGGCGCCGCAGCGCGAGCAGCGCCCGCGCCCAGGTGATCGTCTCCCCCACCCCCGGCAGCTTGTAGAGCTCCTCGCCGCGCAGCCGCGCGACCGCGTCGCACACCCGCGCGCGCCACGCGCCTCCGGCACGCCCGGCAGCCGCGCGCGCACGATCTCGGCCTCGCGCTCGGGGTCGGGTAGTCGATCCAGTGGTACAGGCAGCGGCGCTTGAGCGCGTCGTGCAGCTCGCGCGTGCGGTTGGAGGTGAGCACGACCAGCGGCCGGCGCGGCGCGCGCACCGTGCCCGAGCTCGGGGATCGTGATCGCGAAGTCGGAGAGGAACTCGAGCAGGAAGGCCTCGAACTCGTCGTCGGCGCGGTCGACCTCGTCGATCAGCAGCACGGCCGGGCCCGTCGTGCTCGAGCGCCTCCAGCAGCGGCCGCCGCAGCAGGAACTCGCGGCCGAACAGCTCGCCCGCGTCGCGCGCCCGCCTCGCCGCGCGGATCGCGAGCAGCTGGCGCGCGTAGTCCCAGTCGTAGACGCGCGTGGTGGAGGTCGATGCCCTCGTGGCACTGCAGGCGGATCAGCCGCGCGCCGGTCGCCGCGCGAGCGCGCCGGGCGACCTCGGTCTTGCCCACGCCCGCCTCGCCCTCCAGCAGCAGCGGCTGCTCGAGCGCGCGCGGCGAGGAAGACGGCGGTCGCGCAGCGCCCCGGTCGGCGAGGTAGCCGCTCGCCGGCGCGAGCGGCCGCCGATCACGTCGTCGGGCGACTGCGCAGGGCACGGCGCGCGTCAGGCTGACGCGCCAGCCGCGGCCTCCTCCAGCGCGCGGCGGCGTGAGCACGCGCGCGAGGTGGCGCTTGTAGTCCGGCGCTCGCGTTGAGGTCGGCCGGCGGCTCGGTGCCCTCCGCCGCCTGCTCGGCGGCGCGCGGCGATCGCCTCGGCGTCAGCGGCTGCCCGCGCAGCGCCTCCTCCACCGCGCTCGCGCGCAGCGGCGCGAGGCCCATGTGGGTCAGCGCCGACGCGCACGTCCTCGCAGCGAGCCGTCGCCCGCCTTCTTGACGCAGCGCGCGAGACGGCCGACCATCGCCCAGTCCTCCTTGCGGCGGTTGAACTTCTGTAGCCGAACCCGTAGCCGTCCAGCGCCGGGACGCGGACCTCGGTGAGCACCTCGCCCTCGCCGACGGCGGTCGTGAGGTAGTCCTGGAAGAAGTCCGCCGCCGCGACCTCGCGCTCGCCGTCGGCGCCCGCGGATCAGTCATCGTCGCCTCGCAGGCGAGCATGATCGCGGGCTGGTCGGAGGCCGGGTCGCCGTGGGCGAGCGAGCCGCCCGATCGTGCCGCGGTTGCGGACCTGCGGGTCGGCGATCGTGCTCCGCGACCGCGGACATCAGCCCGAGGCCGGCGTGTCCTGCCATCGCCGTGTGCGGTCGTCATCGCCCCGATCCGCCAGCTCCCGTTCTCGCGCTGGATCCCCGCGCAGGCCCGGGACCCTGCGCAGGTCGACGAGCAGCGCCGGGCGCCGCGAGCCGCAGCTTCATCAGCGGCATCAGCGAGTGGCCGCCGGCCAGCAGCTTGGCGTCCTCGCCGCCGTCGGCGCAGCGCCGCCAGCGCGTCGTCGAGCGACTCGGGCGCGACGTAGTCGAACTCGGCGGGGATCACAGCCCACCTCCCTCGCTCGGCGGGTCGGTCCGGAGCCGGCGCTGCCGGAGCCGTGCTCGTCCCAGCTCCGCCCTGCTTGCCCGGGTCGCCGCGGCGCGCGCTGCCCTTCGCCTCCTGGATCGCCGACCACACCGCCTGCGGGCTGAGCGGCATGTCGATGTAGCGTGACGCCCAGCGGGCGCAGCGCGTCGATCGACGGCGTTGACGACCGCGGGCGAGGCCGCGATCGTGCCCGCCTCCCCGACGCCCTTGACGCCGAGCGAGTTGACCGGCGACGGCGTCTCGGTGCGGTCGGTCTCGAAGCTCGGCACGTCGGCGGCGCTGGGCAGCGCGTAGTCGACGAACGTGCCGGTCACGAGCTGGCCGCTCGTCGTCGTAGTGCACGCGCTCGTAGAGCGCCTGGCCGATGCGCGTGGACGATGCCGCCGTGGATCTGGCCGTCGATCAGCATCGGGTTGATCGCCGGGCCGCAGTCGTCGACGCAGACGTAGCGCGACGACGTCGACCTTCCCGGTCTCGGCGTCGACGTCGACGATGCACGCGTGCGCGCCGAACGGGAACACGAAGTTCTCCGGGTCGTAGAACGTCGTCTCCTCCAGCCCCGGCTCCATGCCCTCGGGCAGGTTCTCCGGGATGTAGGCGGCGCCGGCCACCTCGGCGAGCGTCATCCCCTTGTCCGGCGAGCCCTTGACGGAGTACTTGCCGTCGTTGAGCTCGATGTCCTCCGGGCGCGGCCTCGAGCTGGTGCGCGACGATCTTGGCTTCGCCTTCTCGGCCACCTTCGTCGGCGGAGCGCGCCAGCGACTCGCCGCCGACCGCGAGCGAGCGCGAGCCGTAGGTGCCGAGGCCGAACGGCCCGGTGCCGGTGTCGCCGTGCATGACGTCGACCTGGTCGGGCGTGGTGCCGAGCGCGGTCGGCGACGACCTGGGCGAACGCGGTGTCGAGGCCCTGGCCGTGCGGCGCGGTGCCGGTGTAGACGGTCACCGACGCCCGAGGCGTGCACGCGCACGATCGAGGACTCGCAGAAGCCGGCCTGCAGGCCGACGCCGCTCGGGCCGACGACGCGCGAGGGCGCGAGGCCGCAGATCTCCATCCAGGTCGAGAAGCCGATGCCGCGGTAGATCGCCCTGCTCGCGCAGCTCGGCCTGCTCGCGGCGGAAGGCCTCGAGGTCGACGTGCTCGAGCAGCCGGTCGAGCGAGCCGTGGTAGTCGCCGGAGTCGTAGACGATGCCGATCGCCACCTCGGCCGGGAAGTCCTCCTTGCGGGATGAAGTTCTTCCGCCGCAGCTCGAGCGCGGTCCATCCCCAGCTCGGCGGCGAGCTGGTCCATCATCGACCTCGATCATGTGGGTCGCCTCGGGCCGGCCCGCGCCGCGGGTCGCGTCGGTGGCCATCTTGTTGGTGAAGGCGCCCTGATGGCGGTGAAGGACAGGTTCGGGATCGCGTAGCAGCCGCGAGATCACGAACCCGGTGAACGACGGGATGAACGGCGTGAGCAGCGTGTGGTAGGCGCCGAAGTCGGCAGATCGCCTGTGCACTCGAGCCCGGTGATCGTGCCGTCGCGCTTGGCGCCGACCTTGATGTAGTCGATCTGGTCGCGCCCGTGGATCGTCGAGCTCATGTGCTCCGAGCGCGTCTCGGTCCACTTGACCGGCCGGCTGAGCCTGCGCGACGCCCAGGCCGCGATGATCTCCTCGGGGTAGTGGGCGATCTTGACGCCGAAGCCGCCGCCGACGTCGGGGGCGATGACGCGGATGCTGTCCTCGCGACGATCCCGAGCTCGCCGCGCCATGAAGAGCCGGATGAGGTGCGGGTTCTGGCTGGTGAGGTGCACGCGTCAGCTGGCCGGCGCGGTAGTCGGCGATGCAGACGCGCGGCTCGATCGGCGCGCCGGCCGTGCGGTGGTTGACGATGCGCCGCTCGACGACGACGTCGGCCTCGGCCCACGCGGCGTCCATGTCGCCGCCGCCGATCGACCACTCGTGGGTCTTGTTGGTGCCGAGCGACGTCGTGGACGAGCGACTCGTCCTTGAGCGCCTCCTCGGGGTCGACGATCGACCGGCAGCGGCTCGTACTCGACCAGCACCTGCTCGGCGGCGTCGACGACGCCGTACTTGTCCTCGCCGATGACGACCGCGACCGCGCTCGCCCGACGTACTTGACCTCGCCGTGCGCCAGCGGCCAGTGCTCGGGCGTCTTGACCTCGACGCCGGGCGGCACCCAGGCCATCGGCAGCGGCGACGCCAGGTCGTCAGGTCCTCGCCGGTGAAGACGCCGCGGACGCCCTCGCAGTCCTTGGCGCGCCGACGGCGTCGATCGAGACGATCTTCGCGTGCGCCTCGGTCGAGCGGACGACGGCCATGTAGAGCATGCCCGAGAGGATCGATGTCGTCGACGTAGGCGCCCGCGCCCGGTGATCATCCGGGGGTCCTCCTTGCGGCGCATCGCCTGGCCGACCCACTTGCTCGGCCGGCTGCTCGATCGCGGTCATGCGCTCACCTCCGGCGGGCTCGGGACGTTCGCCTTGGCGGCGGCAGACGGACCGCCTTGACGATGTTGTGGTAGCCCGTGCAGCGGCAGAGGTTGCCCGCGAGCGCCGTCGCGGACCTCCTCCTCGCGTCGGGTCCGGGTTCTTCGCGATGAGGTCGCCGCCGGCCATGATCATGCCGGGCGTGCAGTAGCCGCACTGGAGGCCGTGGTGCTCCCAGAACGCCTCCTGCATCGGGTGCAGGTCGCCCTCGCTGCCGAGGCCCTCGATGGTCGTGACCTCGCGCCGTCGGCCTGCACGGCGAGGACGGTGCAGCTCTTCACCGCGTCGCCGTCGAGGTGGACGGTGCAGGCGCCGCAGTTGGAGGTGTCGCACCCGACGTGCGTCCCGGTCAGCCCGAGGGTGTCGCGCAGCAGGTGCACCAGCAGCAATCGGGGCTCGACCTCGCGCGTCTGCTTGACCCCGTTCACACGCAGGGACACTCGAACAGGACGTGCCATACAGGTCTCTCCTCCTTCGGCGGGCGTCGCTCCGCGCCGGACACTACGCCCCGGCCGCTTCGCTGCCAACCGCTCTGGCATCCTCGACCGATGCTGGTGCGCCATGTCATGCGGCTCGACCTGGGCGCCGTCCCGGAGGACTGGGGCGCACGCCGCCGGACCGCCCGGCGTGCGCTTCGAAGGGCCCGGCCGCGCGCCGGCGGAGCTCGTCGAGGCGTTCGTCACCGCCTACCCGCCGTCGCACCCCGACCACAGGGCCGGCTGGGATCCCGAGGCGGAGGAGGCGCGGATCATGGACGGGCGCGAGTGCGGGCCGCTGATGGGCAGCACGCGCTTCGCGGTCGCCGGCGAGCGCGTCGTCGGCGCCGTGCTCGTCACCGACCTCGAGCCCGGCAACATCGTCGAGGCCGGGCCGCTGATCGCCGACGCGTTCCGCCACGCCGGCGACGAGTGGCGCGGGGTCGGCGGCGCGCTGCTGCGGCGCGCCTGCGCGGCCGCCGCCGCGGAGGGCCACGCCGGGATCGGCCTGATGGTCTCCGACGGCAACCCGGCGCGGGACGTCTACGCGGCGCTGGGCTTCACCGTCGTGAAGTCGCTGACGCTGCTGCGCTGACGGACGATCAGCGGCAGCCCGCGATGCGGCCCGAGCGTCGGCGTCTGGCGGACCTCGAGCCGGTGGCCGGGCACGCGCTCGACCCGGAAGCGCTCCAGCAGCGCGGTCGCGATCACCTTGATCTCGAGCTGGCCGAAGCGCATCCCGATGCAGATGCGCGAGCCGCCGCCGAACGGCACGTAGGCGCCCTTGGGCAGCCGCGCGCCGCGCCTCCGGCGCGAAGCGCTCCGGGCGGAACGCGTCGGGCTCGTCCCAGACGTCCGGGCAGCCGGTGCGAGGCCCACGAGGAGTAGTTGACCGGCAGCGCCGGCGGCGATCCGCGTGCCGGCGATCTCGACGTCTCGGCATCGCGCGCCGCGGGCCGATCCAGGCCGGCGGGTAGAGCCGCAGCGTCTCGTCGAGCACCTGGTCGAGCAGGTCGCGCCGGCTCGCCGCGCGAGCCGCGCGCGTCGACGTCCGGGTGCGCGCGGCGAGCTCGTAGAGCAGGAAGGAGACGGTCGCGGTCGTCGTGTCGTGGCCGGCGAACAGCAGCGTCATCGTCTCGTCGCGCACGGCCGCGTCGTCGAGCCCTCGCCCGTGCCGGCGTCGCGGCGCGTCGAGCAGCAGCGACAGCACGTCCTCGCCGCGCTCGCCCGACGCGCGGCGGCGCGCGATCTCGCCGTAGATCAGGCGGTCCAGCCGCGCCGCGCGCGGCTGCATCGCGGCCCACGGCGTGCGCGGGCCCGCGCAGCACCTGCAGCCAGTAGTCGCAGCCGTAGAAGCCGAGCGCGATCTCGAAGTCGCGCGCGGGGTCGTCGCCGCGCGGCGCGCGGCGTCGGGGTCGATGCCGAACAGCGCACGCAGCGCGACGCGCAGCGCGAGCTCGCGCGCCCAGTGGTAGATGTCGACGCGCGCGCCGTCCTCGCCACGGCGCGAGCGCGCGCTCGGCCTCCTCGCGCATGACGTCGGCGGCGGCGCCGCGATCCGCTCGTGGTGGAAGGCGGGGAGCATGATCCGGCGGTCGCGGCGGTGGCGGTCGCCGTCGATCGTCAGCAGGCCGTCGCCGAGCAGCGGGATCAGGTCGCTGAACGCGCCGTCGCGCCAGCGGAACGCGTCGGCCTCGGAGACCAGCATCTGGTGGTTGGCCTCGGGCCCGAGCACGAAGACGTTGCGGGCGTGGAGGACGCGCAGCGAGAACACCGGCCCGTAGCGCTCGTAGGCATCGAGGAGCAGCCGCAGCGGATCGCGCGATCATGCCGCGGTCCGCCGCACGCTCGGCCGCACGTCGCCGCGGGGCCGGCGCCGCGGCGGCGCCGCGCTCCGCCTGGAGCTCGACCGCGATCCGGCGCAGCGGGTTGGTGCTGACGGGCGCGGGATCCACGGCGGCGGCCATCCCCGAGTACTCAGGGTCCTTGACCCCTTCATGAAGGTGCCTGACCCCTTCATGAAAGGTGCCTGGCCCCTCTTCATGAAGGGGCCAGGCCCCGCTAGAGGTGGTCGCGCCAGCGGACCGCGGCGGAGGCGAGGTCGGCCAGGGCCGCGTCGAGCGCCACCCGGTCGGCGTCCGCGCGAGCGCGGGCGAGCGTCTTGAGCGCGCCCGCCAGCACCGCCGGCCCGGACGGCCGCCGTCGCGCAGCGCGGCCAGCTCGGCCGCCGTCAGCCGCCGCGGCTCACCGCAGACCAGCGTCGCCAGCTCGCGCGCGGAGCGCTCCGCGGCGCGCGCACGCGCCTCGGCCCCCTCCGCGGCGCGCAGCGCCGCCTCGATGTCCTGGTCCGCCGCGGCATGGATCGCCGCGAGCCGCTCGGCCGCCTCGGCGCGCGCCTCGGCCTCGACCGCGCGCAGCTCCGCCGCGTGCCCCGCCCGCCTGGCCTCCGACGCGTCGCGCGACGCGGCCTCGGCCTGGTCGTCGGAGGCGCGCACGCGGGCGTCCGCGTCCGCGACCGCCGCCTCGAGGCGCTCGACCGTCTCCGCGCGCACGACGCGCTCGGACACCTTCGGCCTGCTCGCGCGAGCGACGCGCGCGCCCGGCCTGCTCGCCGGCCCGCCGCGCACGACGCCGGGCGTCGCCGATCTCGTCCTCCGCACGCTCGGCCGTGCCTGCGCGCGCTCGAGCCTGCGCTCGAGCGCGTCGGCGCGCGCCTCCGCCTCGCGCAGGCGGTCGAGCGCGTCCGCGAGCTCGTCCTCGAGCGCGCGCGGAGGCGCCGGGCCGCGCTGGGCGACGTCAGGACGCGCCGGCACCGGCCGCGCGGCGTCGCGGGCCGGGCCGGCGGGGCTCCAGCCCCGCCGCGCGGACGGCGGCGTCGAACGACCCGTCGAACGGGCGCTTGGCGGCGTTCGTGGAGGGCCAGACCCCTTCGCGGTAGCGCTCGGCACGCCATTCCTGGGCGCGCCAGCGGGCGAGCGACGGGTTCCAGTCGGCCGACGACGGCGGTTCGCCGTAGCGGTCGTTCCACTCGCGGATCTTGGTGATGATGAGTTCGCGGGTCCAGCGCCTCACTCGAGGCCCGTCCGCGACACCGCGGACGAGGCCATGGTGAGCTCTCGTCCGCTAGTAGCGCGGCTGGACGTTGGGCGTCGCGATGGCGGCCTTCACCTTCACGACGCTCCACGCGGCATCGCCGCCCGTGAACACGGGCGCGAGCGTGGGCATCAGGTGAAGGCGGGTGCCAGTCATCGGACGATCGAAGCTACCGGATCGGGGTGCATCCGTCCAGCGCGATCGCGTGCCCGAGCGGGTTCGAATCCTCCCGCTCAGCGGAACGAGAACCACTGGCTGCGCAGGCCGAGCGCGGCCTCGACGGTGGACGCCGGGACCTGCGCCGTGCCCTTCCGACCGCGCACGGCGACGACCGCCGCCCGGCCCGACGCGGTGCGTGCGACGACCTTCAGCGAGCGCAGCTTCCCCGGGGCGACGCCGGCCAGCCGGTGCGCGGCATCGCGGTCGGAGAAGCTCGCCGTCCAGCGGTGGTAGGGCGAGAGCCGGTCGTAGGGATCGTCGACCGAACGCAGGTAAGGGACCGCTGCGCCGCCCCAGATCTCGTCGTTGGCGGCGGTGCGCCCGCCCGAGGAGGAGAAGAAGAACGTCTGGGCGACCTCGCCGCCGTAGGTGACGACCTCGCCGCGGGTGGCGTCGACGGCGGCGCTCGCGGCCGCGACCTCGCTGCCCAGGCCGCCGTACATCTGCGAGCGCGTGTCGGCGAAGACGTCGTACGGCGCGGCGGCGTTGCGCGCGCGCAGCGCGTAGGAGCGGGCGATGTCCGCCTGTGCCGCCAGTGCCTGCGCCGGCCACGACGCCGGCATCTCGGCCGGCACGACGCCGCGCAGGTAGCCCTCGAGCCCGACGCGGTTGACGACGAGGATCGCGCGACCGTCCGGCAGCAGCTGTGCCGAGCCGCGATAGGCGCCGTCGCGGACGCCGTTGCGGCCTGCCCGCGCAGGCACCAGCCGGCTGTCGCCCGTCACGGGCCGGCGCGGCCACGATCCCGCGCGGGCGCCGCGCTGGTGAGGTCGCGCAGCGCCAAGCGTGCCCCGCCGGCCGCGCGGGTCACGCGGTAGACGTGCGTGGCGTCGAAGCGCGGCGCCCGCTCGCCTCGCGCAGCCGCGTCGCACCGCAGGCGCTGGCGGCGCGAGCGCACGAGCCGCGACGCGCACGCTGGCCGTTCCGGTCCGGGCCAGCGCGGTCCCGGGTAGTAGTGCTCCAGGATCCAGGCGTGGTCGCGCGCCTCGTCGAGCGCGTAGCCGTAGGCGCCGTACTGGGAGAGCCCGATCCCGTGGCCCCAGCCGCGGCCGTCGACGCGGACGGTCGCGGAGGCGGGCGCGGCGCAGGCGCAGCAGGGCGGCGGCGATGGAGATGGAGAGCGGCAGGAGGCGGCGCATCGAGTACTGACAACCGCCGCGGGCCTCCGAGGTTGCGGCTCAGCCCCGCGGGGTCATCAGCGCGAGCGCGACCGACAGCCCCGCCGACCGGCGCACGGTGGCGATCCGCCGGCCGGGCTGGACGGCGTCCTTCGGCGCCGCCAGGCGCTCGCCGAGAGCCCGGCGGCGGCGTCGAGGTCGGCGACGACCACGACGAGCCCCCACAGCTACGGCGCGCGTCCCTCGGCCTCGACCACCTCGACGACGAGCGTCCCGGCCAGGTGGAAGGCCTGCGCGACCGGCGCCTCGGGCGGCCGGCGCACGCGGCGCAGCGGCAGCCCGGCGGCCTCGAGCGCGGCGGAGGTCCGCGCGACGTCGTCCGTCAGCGCCACGACGTGATCGACCGCCAGCGCGCCATTGGGATGCCGGCCGGGCGCGACGCCCTCCCCCGGCCGCGCGGCGGTCAGCGGCAGGCCGTCGGGCCGCTGCGCCCGCAGCCCCTCCAGGCGCAGCTCGCGCAGCCCGGGTGGGCCGCCCGCCGCGGTGATCCGTACCCCGGCACCGAGACCGCGCCCGCGTCGACGGCGAAGCCGAGCGCGGCCCACCGCGCGGGATCGTCGCCCACGACGATCTCGACGGCGCGCGGGATCGGTTCGGCTGCCATCCGGGGCAGTCTGTCCGATGGGCCATCATGACCCTCGATCCGAACCCAGGAGTGAGTGAAGATGACGCACGCACACGAAGACGACGACCGCGACCGCGAGGCTCGCGAGGACGGCGCCGAAGGCGCGAGCGGCGCGAAGGACACGCCCCCGCCGAAGCCCGACGATGACGACGGCTCGCCGCCGGCGACACCGACCAGCACTCCAGCGAGCACGCCTGAGCCCGCGCCGGCCGCGACAGCGGCCGCGACTGCTCGCGTGGGCGGGGATCGTCATCTCGCTGCTCGCGGTCGCCGCGGTGGTCTGGTGGGCGCGCCAGCAGGCGCCGCGGCTGCCCCACACCGGCCCGCAGCTGCTGGCCCTCGGCGCCGATCGCGCTCTACGGCTCGACACGCTCGTGCGCTGGGAGCGCTGGCACCGGCTGCTCGCCGACGAGGGCGCCAGCCAGCGCGCATCGACTCGCTCGCGCATGACCTCGTCGGCTACGCGGTCAACAACATGCTCCCCGCGCGCGCCGGCGACGCCGTCGCGCGCGTGCTGATGGCGCCGCGCGCCGGAGCTGTCGCGTGCGGACCGTGGTCGGCACGCTGTCGCCGAGCGGCTCCTCGACGTCGCCGTGATCGTCGTCCTCTTCCTCGTCGTCGGCTACGGCCTGCTCGGCAAGGTCGGCGCCGGCCGGCGCCGGGCTCGTCGCCGGCGACCGTGGTCGCGTGGGGCCGCGGCGCCGTGGCGGTCGCGCTGGTGCGCCGCACGCAGCGCATCCACGACTTCGTCGCGCCGATCGCTGTCGTCCACGCTGCGCCTGCGCCGCCGCCACGGGCTGCCCTGCTCGCCGCATGACGTTCGCGATCTGGGCGATCGAGACCGCGGTCTGGATCGCGCTCGGCGCCTCGGTCGGCTTCGGGATCAGCTACTCGAGGGCGCTCTACCTCGTCGCGCTGGCGTCGGTCTTCTCGCTGATCCCGTCCGGGCCCGCGTACGCAGGCACCCAGGATGCGGCCGCCGTCCTCGGCATCAAGGCCCTGGGGGCACGGGCGCCCAGGCCGCCGTGTCCTACCTCGTGATGCTGCGCTTCGCCCTGCTCGTGCCGATCACCATCGTCGGCTTCCTGCTGCTCGTGTCCCGCTACGGCGGCCTGCGCCGCCTGCGCGCGCGAGGCGGAGGCCACCGCGTAGATGGCGGCCGCCGCGCACCCGCCGGCGTCCGTCGCGGCGGCGCCCGAGCCGTCGCGATCCGCGCTGGCGGCGCGCCCGCGCGGAGCTCGCGGCCTGGACGCTGTGCTCGTCGCCGGCGCTCGCCCTGCGGCTGATCGCCCTCGGCTACCGGCCGTTCCACCACGACGAGAGCCAGGACGCCTACTTCTCCTGGATCCTCTTCACGCACACCGGGCGACTACGCCGTACAACCCGCTGCTGCACGGGCCGCTGCGCTTCTACCTGACCGCGATCATCTACTCGCTCTTCGGCGACTCGGACTTCACGGCGCGGCTCGCGCCGGCGCTGATGGGCACGCCGATGGTCGCGATGCCCTACTGCCTGCGCCGCCAGCTCGGCCGCGCCGGGGCCGCCTTCTCGGCCGCCGCGCTGCTGGCCTTCGGGCCGTCCTACCTGTACTTCTCGCGCTTCGCCCGCGAGGACATCTACTTCGCCGCGATCACGCTGGCGCTGCTCGTCGTCATCTTCCGCTTCCTGGACGCGCCGCGGCGCCGGCAGCCGGCGCTGATCGGCGCGCTGATGGCGCTCGGCTTCGCGACCAAGGAGACGATGTTCATCACCGTCTTCGTGGCGTGCACGTTCTTCCCCCGCGCTGCTGCTGCGTGCGCGAGGGCAGCTGGCGCGACGCCGGGCGGCGCGGACGGTCGCTCGGTCGGCTGGGACGCCGTGGGTGTGGGCGCTCGGCCGCCTTCGTCGGCGTCTTCACGATCCTCTTCACGATCGTTCCTGACCAACCCGTCGGGGCTCTGGGACGGCATCTACAAGGGCTCGACTACTGGATCCGCCAGCACGGGTCGGCCGCGGCGGGGAGAGCGCCACTTCTACGTCGTCGTGCTCTTCGGGGACGAGTGGCCGGTGCTGCTGCTGGGCGCGATCGGCGCCGTCCTCGCCTTCCGGCAGCCGACCGTCCTGCGCGCCTTCCTGGTCTGGGCCTTCGCGCTGTCGCTGATCGTCTACTCGTGGGCGGGCGAGAAGTTCGCCTGGCTCGTCCTGCACCCGCTGCTGCCGCTGATCCTGCTCGCGGGGCTCGGCATCCAGTGGCTCTGGGAGTCGCGCCGGCACGCGGCTCGGGCGCGCCGGCCTGGCGCGTGGCCGCGGTCGCGCTCTGTACGCCCGCTCGCGTCGTGCTGGGTCAACGCGCTGCACCGCGCGAACCCGCGCGAGCTGCTGGTCTCCACGCAGTCCTCCGAGGAGGTCAAGCACATCGCCGACCCGGTGATGGCGAGCGCCGGCGCGGCCGGCTGACGATCACGTCGACTCCGCCGACGGCGCCACGTTCCCCTACGCCTGGTACTTCCGCCACCTCGACGTCGGCTACCCCGACCTGTCGGCCTCCGGGACGCTGCCGCCGAACGCTCGCGATCCTCACCGACGCCTCGCGCCAGCGCCTCGCGCCCAGCTCGCGGGCTTCGAGGAGCGCCGCTTCGCCTTCCGGGTCTGGTGGGTGCGCGACTACTGCAAGCTCGACCCGGGGTCGGCCTGGCAGTGGCTCAGCGCCCGAGACCCCTGGAGCCCGACCGGGGGGATGCGGGAGTGGCTGGAGTGGCCCCGCTCCCTCGGCCCGGCGCCGCGCCCCTGAGCGCCCACACCGTCGTCCCCCGCGTGTCGAGCACGCGGCGGCCGAGACGGTCCCACTTCGCCAGCCCCTGCTCGCCGTACTCGGTGCGCTCGATCGGCCCGGCGACGACGTAGCCGATCGCCGTAGCGGGCGATCAGCGCCTTCGCGGTCGCGTCGTCGGTCGTCGTGTAGAGCGTCTTGACGTCCGCCGCGCGCGAGCCCGGGTCGTGGCTCCACTGCAGCTCGTGGCCCGCCCAGCCGAGCACGGTCGAGCGGCCGGTGAACGTGGAGATGCGGCCGTGGCCGAACGCCGAGTAGTCGGCTCCGAAGCCCTCGAGGACGACGGCGTCGCCCGGCGTGTGCGTGCGCAGCCAGTCGATCGCGGCGGGATCGCCGGGCGCGCGCTCGCGCAGCCAGCCGAGGCCGTCGAGCGTCGGCGTGCTGCGGAACGCGTCCTTGCGCGCGTAGGTCCCCGCGTAGGGGTAGACCGCGCCGAGCAGCAGCGCGACGGCGGTGCCCGCCGCCCACACGGGCCAGCTGCGGCGGCCGAGCCACGCCGCCGCCCAGGGCAGCACGCACGCGGCGGCGATCGCCAGCAGCACCCAGCCCTGGTAGCCGAACTTGAAGATCGTGTTCATGCGCGCGAACGGGCCGCCGTCGAACGAGTCGCGCAGGTAGACGACCTCGGGGATCGCCACGCAGGCGAAGCCCGCCGCGATCAGCAGCCACAGCGCCCGCTCGGCCGGGCCGATGCGGCGCGAGAAGACCGCCCCGAGCGCGATCAGCGCGAGCGCGACGATCACCGCCGGCCCGGCGAGGTCGGCCAGCGCGAGCAGCGAGCCCGCGAACAGGGCCGCGGCGATCCCCCACCCCGCGATCCGCCACGGGTGGCGCGTGGCGAGCAGGCGGCCGGCGAAGGCGGCCACCAGCATCCAGGCCAGCAGCCCGTAGATCAGCGCCTGCTGGCCGAGGTAGCGCGCGAAGGGCGCGTGGTGCGTCACGAGCGCGAAGCCGCGCGCGGCCGGGTCGAAGTCCAGCCAGAAGGGCAGCAGCAGGACCACGCTCGCCACCAGCACCAGCACGGTCCACAGCAGCGCGTAGACCACCCGCCCGCGCGAGCGCGGGTCGCGCAGCCAGGCGAGCACCGCGACGACGAGGACGCCGGCGGCGACCGGATAGGACCACGAGTTGATCGCGTAGAGCGAGCCGATCGCCAGCCCGGCGGCGAGCGCCTCGGTCGCGCCGCGCAGGACGGCGTCGCCGCGCGGGCCGACGAGCACGACCTGCAGCGCGAAGCCGAGCGCGAGCACGGTGAAGGGCAGCGCCAACAGATGCGCGTGCAGGTCGCCGAGCAGGAACGAGAAGTAGGGGAACTCGTCGATCGCGTGCGGGATGACGCGCGAGGGCGCGAACCAGTCGTAGCCGCCGGGCGGGTTGGCGGCGTCCAGCCACGCCTTGACGCCGGCGAGGTTGCCGAGCACCAGGCAGACGACGACCGCGGCGACGCCGGCGGCCACCGGCCCCCCGCGGATGGCCGAGGTCGCGCCGCGCGCCGCGGCCCACAGCGTCCCCGCCAGGGTGAACACCGCGGTGGCGGTGAGCGCGAAGATCAGCGCGACGGCGAGGTTGTAGCCGACGTCGGGCGCCGTGCCCAGCAGCTTGGCCGGCAGCGCCATCGCCAGGTGGCCGAGGTAGTAGTAGTTGAGCGGCTCGCCGGCCATCCACGGGTCGTGCGGCGGGAAGCTCGAGGAGGCGTTGATGGCGTTGACGAACGCCATGTCCATCGGCTTCTCGGTCCCCCACACGTCCGGCGAGTAGCTGACCAGCAGGGCCGCGGCGGCGTAGACGACGGCGAACACGGCCTCGGCGCCGAGGAGCAGCGAGCGGCGCGACGGATCGTCGGCCGGGAACGCGCGCGCGGCGATCCGGCGCCCGCGCCAGGCGGCGATGCCCTGCTCCGGGCGCGCCTCGGTCACGCGCAGCCGCCGGCCGAGCGAGCGCTGGCGCAGCGCCGCGAGGAGCCCGGCCAGCATCAGGACCGCCGCGGCGGCGACGATCAGGCCGGTCCCGTAGCCGGCGACGCCGAGGCCGGCCGCGATCCACACCAGCCAGGTCACGAGCAGCACGCCGAGCGGCTTGCCGAAGCCCAGGCCCGAGCCCGGCAACCGGCCGAACGCGAGCCCGGCCAGCGGCGCGGCGGCCAGCCCGACCACCTCGACCAGCCCGAAGAAGCCGAGCGCCTGGAGCATGCGGGCGGCAACGCTAGAAGACGGGGCGGCGGGGCCGTAGGCTGCGGCAGACGATGGGGACCTACGAACGGGTGGCCGGGCTCGCGCTGACGGTCGACGACTACGAGCTCGAGGGCCTCTCGCGGGTCGTCTCGAGCGGCTTCGAGCGGCTCAGCACGGTGATCCACCTGCGCGGCGACGGCGAGGAGGGCATCGGCGAGGACGTCACCTACGAGCCCGACGAGCACCGCGTCGCGCTCGAGCGCGGGCCGGAGCTCGGGCTCGCCGGCCGCTGGAGCTTCGACGGCTTCTCCGAGCACCTCGGCGCGCTCGACCTCTTCCCCGGCGGCGACCCGGGGTTCCCGCGTCTACCGCAACTACCGGCGCTGGGCCTACGAGAGCGCCGCGCTCGACCTCGCGCTGCGCCAGGCGGGGCGCTCGCTCGCCGAGGCGCTCGGCCGCGAGCCGCGGCCCGTGCGCTTCGTCGTCTCGCTCGCGGATGGGCGAGCCGGCCGACGATCGACCCGGTCGCCCGGCGGCTGGCGCCTACCCCGAGCTGCGCTTCAAGCTCGACGCCACGCCCGACTGGGACGACGCGCTGATCGCCGCGCTGGCGGCGACCGGCGCCGTCGACTCGATCGACTTCAAGGGCGCCTACAAGGGCACGCGCGTCGACATCGCCGACCGACGCCGGCCTCTACCGCCGCGTCGCCGAGGCCTTCCCGGAGGCCTGGCTCGAGGACCCGGACCTCGAGGACGCCGACGCCCGCGCGGCGCTCGCCCCGCTCGCAGGACCGCATCACCTGGGACGCGCCGATCCACTCGGTGCAGGACATCCTCGCCCGGCGCGTGATCCCCCGCACGGTCAACCTCAAGCCGTCGCGCTTCGGCAGCGTCAAGGCGCTCTTCGAGGCCTACGACTTCTGCGCCGAGCGCGGCATGGGCGCCTACGGCGGCGGCCAGTACGAGCTCGGCGTCGGGCGCGACCAGATCCAGCTGCCTGGCCGCCCTCTTCCACCCGGACGGCCCCAACGACATCGCCCCCGGCGGCTACGACGCGCTCGACCCCGAGCCCGGCCTGCCGCCCGAGCCCGCTCGACCCCGCGCCGGAGGGCACGGGCTTCCGCCGCCGCATCTAGACTGGACGCCAACCATGCCGCCCAAGCAGCGTCAGATCCGCATCGAGCAGAAGTCGGCCCTCGGCGGCGATGCAGCAGCTCGAGAACCGCTCCGACGAGGAGCTCCTCGCCGAGACCCGCTTCCGCGCCGCCGCGCAGGCCATCCTCGGGGCTCGCGCCGCCGAGCGGATGGACGCCGCGCGCTCGCGTGAGCACTTCCGCGCCGCGATCGCGGCCGCGCGCCCGCAGGAGCGCCTGCAGCTGCGGCGCATGGCCGAGGCGTCGCTGGCGCTCGCCGAGCGCCGCCCGGACGACCTCAAGGCCGCCGCCGAGAGGCTCGGCCAGGAGGCGCCGTCGAGCCGGCAGCTGCTCATCCTGCGCCTCATGGGCCTGATCGCGCCGCCGCAGAGCGCGGGCATGGCCCGCCGCATCGGCGGCGTGCTGCTGCTGCTGGCGTTCGTGATCGCGCTGCTCGCCGCTCGGCTGGGGCATCGTCCAGCTGGTCGCGCTGCCGTTCGGCGGCGTCAACCCGATCCTCTCGATCTTCTGGGGCTTCGTCCTCGTCGCGGTCGTCGTCGGCGTGCTCGCCTTCCTCGGGCGCCGGCGCCAGAACGCGGCGCGGGCGAGGCAGGCCGAGCAGCGGGCGAACGCGCTCGGCTCGGGCCGCGCCGCGCGCCGCTCGAAGTAGCACGCAGGGCGCCGCGCCCCGCCGTCGAAACCAGCGGCAGCGATGGAGGGTCCGCCGGCACGAGGCTGGGAGGCCGTGGAGCACGCCGAGACGCGGGTTCGCGAGCGTGCCATGGCGCGGCAGCGTGCGGCGGACCGGCGGCGGCGACGCCGGAGCGGGACGGTCTGGGCCCTGCGGGTCCTGCTGCCCTGCCTCGGCGCCGCCGCCGCGCTCGCGATCCTGCATGCGCGCGGCGTGCCGGTCGCGCTGCTCGCGGCGGCCCTGCTGGTCCCCGCGCTGGTCAGCGGCTGGCTGGCCAGGCACGACGGGATCGCCGACGCGATCCTCTGGACGCTCGTGACGCTGGCCGCCGAGCTGGCGCTCGCGTTCGCCGTCGGGCTCGACCTGCTCGGCCTCGCAC
This sequence comes from uncultured Alphaproteobacteria bacterium, assembly GCA_963757565.1. Taxonomy (GTDB): domain Bacteria; phylum Pseudomonadota; class Alphaproteobacteria; order Rhizobiales; family Xanthobacteraceae; genus PALSA-894. Next base: position 767,731 of record CAVWSB010000010.1, on the reverse strand, counting down.
CGCGCTGAGCGCGGCTACTTCGCGGCGACGCGGACCGAGTCGATCACGACCGGGCTGACCGGCGCCCCGCTCTGTGGGTTCGCCTTCACCGCCGCGATGCGGTCGACCGTCTGCTGGCCGCCGGAGATCCGGCCGAGCACGGCGTACTCGGGCGCGAGCTGGTACTTGTCCCGGTGACGACGAAGAACTGGCTGCCGGAGGTGCCCGGGCCTCGAACTGGGTCTTGGCCATCGCGACGACGCCCTGCGTGTAGCGGACGCTCTTCGGCGGCGCCTCGACGACCTTGTAGCCGGGGCCGCCGCTGCCGTCGCCCTTGGGGTCCCCGCCCTGGATCACGAAGCCCGGGCACGACGCGGTGGAACGTGGTGCCGTCGTAGAAGCGCTTGGCGGCCAGCGACGCGAACGACGCCGCCCGTCTTCGGCGAGTGCTTGACGTCGAGCGTGATCGTCGAAGCTGCCGCAGCTCGTCGCGATCGTCGCCACGTAGGTCTTCGCCGGCGTTCAGCTTCAGCTTGGGCCTGGGGAGCTTCGGGTCGGCGCTTGGGCTGCGGCTGCGCGACCTGCTTGCAGCCCTGCGGCAGGCCGGCGGTGCGCCACCGGCGTCGGCCGTCGGCGCGCTGCCTTCGGCCGCGCTCCGTTGCCGCCGCAGGCGGCGAGGCCGAGCACCGCGGCACAGGCGGCGGCGAGCGGCAGGGAGGGGCGCGGCATGGGCGGCGATGATAATGCGCAGCGTGGCCCTCTCCCCCACGCTCGTCACGTTACGCAGCAGTGCTGCTCGATCTCGACGGGACGCTGTGGCTCGGCGACGCGGCCATCGACGGCGCCGCGGCCGCGGTGGCCGCGATCCGCGCGGCCGCGCTCGAGGTGCGCTTCCTCACCAACGACGTCCGCCACAGCCCGGAGGAGTTCGTCCGCAAGCTGTGGGGCCTCGGCTTCCAGGCCTCGTCGGCGAGGTGGTGAGCGTCGGCGCGGCGCTGCAGCACCGGCTCGCCGAGCGCGGCGGCGGGACGGCGTTCGTGATCGGCTCGCGCGCCCCTGTCGACCACGTCGCCGCGGCCGGGCCTGCGGATCGTCAACCGCACCCCGTTCGCCGCCCGCGCCGACGTGGTCGTGGTCGCCGACCACGACGACCTCGCCTACGACGAGCTGCGCGATCGGCGACGCAGGCGGTCTCGCGCGGCGCCGAGCTGATCGGCGCCACGCGCGACGCGACGTTCCCGATGCCCGACGGCCCGTGGCCGGGCACGGGCGCGGTGCTCGCGGCGGTCGAGGACGGCGGCGGGCCGCGCCGCGGACCTGATCGTCGGCAAGCCCGAGCCCGCGATGTACGCGGCCGCCCTCGACGGCCTCGGCGCGCCGGTGCTGGCGTCGGCGACCGGCTCGACGTCGACGTGGCCGGCGCGCGCGGCGGCCGGGCTCGACGCGGCGCTCGTCCTCACCGGCGGCAGCCGGCGCCGGCCGACGCCGACCCGGCGCGGGCCGCCGCTGCTGGTCGCCGACTCGCTCGCGGCGCTCGTCCTTGCCTACTAGCCTCCACCGCGCGCATGGACCGCGCCCGTCCGCCTGATCGTCAACCCCAGCGCCGGCGGCGGCCGCGCCGCGCGGCTGCTGCCCGCGGTCGAGGCGGCGCTGCGCGGGCTCGGGCTCGCCTTCCGCGTCGACCGCACGCACGTCGATCGAGCACGCCCGCGAGCTGGCGCGGCGCGCCGCGCGAGGCCGGCGAGGTCGCCGCGGCGATGGGCGGCGACGGCCTGACCGGCGCGGTCGCCGGCGAGCTGCGCGGACTCCGACGGCGTGCTCGCCGTCCTGCCCGGCGGGCGCGGCAACGACTTCGCGCGCAAGCTCGGCATCGGCGCGCGACCCGGTCGCCGCCTGCACGCTGATCGCCGACGGCCGCGAGCGCCGCGTCGACGTCGCCGAGGCCGGCGGGCGCTGCTACCTCGGGATCCTCTCGGCCGGGCTGGACTCCGACGTGCAGGACATCGCCAACGCCACCCGGCTGCCGCTCGGCAACCTCGTCTACCTCTACGGCACGCTGCGCGCCCTGCGCGGCTGGCGCGCGGCGGCTTGGAGGTGACCGTCGACGGCGAGCGCCACGCCGTTCACCGGCTACTCGGTCGCCGTGGCGAACTCCGGCGTCTTCGGCGGCGGCATGTGGCTCGTCCCGGACGCCTCGCTCGACGACGGCCTGCTCGACGTCGCGCTCTCCGAGCACCGCCCACGCCGCGTTCCTGCTCAACGCTCGGTCGCGTCTTCAAGGGCACGCACGTGGACGAGCCCGGCTTCCACGTGCTGCGCGGCGCGCAGGTCACGTTCTCCGCCGACCGCCCGTTCATGGCCTACGCGGACGGCGACCCGATCGCCGAGCTGCCCACGACGGTGTGCGTCCGGCCGGGCGCGCTGCGGGTGCTGCGCCGTGAGCGCCAAGCTCGCCGGCGGGCTGCTCGCCGCCCGCGCCGCCGGCGCGCGTCCCGCGCCGCGCCGGCCGCGGCGGCACGTCGCTGCCCGGCAAGATCCTCACGCGCCTGGAGCCGCACGCCATCGGCGCAGCTCGCCGCGCCGCCTGGAGCGCGGATCGGTGGTGATCTCGGCCACCAACGGCAAGACGACGACCGCCGCGATGGTCGCGGCGATCATGCGCGCGCACCGGCGCGACGCTCGTGCACAACCGCGCGGGCGCGAACATGGCCGGCGGCGTCGCCGCGGCGCTCGCCGGCGCCGCCGCGGCGCGGCGGCCGCGAGCTCGACGGCGACCTCGGGCTCTTCGAGGTCGACGAGTTCTGGCTCGGCCCGGTGGTCGAGGAGCTCGGCCCGCGCGCGATGCTGCTGAGCAACCTCTTCCGCGACCAGCTCGACCGCTACGGCGAGCTCGAGACGATCGCCGACCGCTGGGCGGAGATCGTCGCCGCGCGCGACCCGGCCACGACGCTCGTGCTCAACGCCGACGACCCGCTCGATCGCCGACCTCGGCCGCGACCAGCCTGCCGTCGTCTACTTCGGCGTCGACGACGACTTCGCTCGCGCTGCCCGAGCTCCAGCACGCCGTCGGACTCCAAGCACTGCCGCCGCTGCGGCCACGCCTACGTCTACGACGCCGCCTACCTCGCCCACCTCGGCCACTACCGCTGCCCGAACTGCGGCCAGCGCCGCCCCGCGCCCGTCGTGCGCGCGACCGACGTCGAGCTGCGACGGCATCCGCGCCGCGCGCGTTCACGCTGCACACGCCGGCCGGCGAGCGGCGCGTCGAGCTGCCGCTGCCCGGCCTCTACAACGTCTACAACGCGCTCGGCGCCGCCGCGCTGACGCTCTCGCTCGGCGCCGCGCTCGACGACGTCGTCGCGGGCCTCGGCGCGGTCGAGCCCGCCTTCGGGCGCGCCGAGACGATCGACCTCGACGGCCGCGCGACCTCGATCCTGCTGGTCAAGAACCCGGCCGGCGCCAACGAGGTGCTGCGGACGCTGGCGCTGGAGGGCGGCAGCTCGACCTCTTCGGCGTGCTCAACGACCGCATCGCCGACGGGCGCGACATCTCCTGGGTCTGGGACGCCGACTGCGAGGTGCTCGCCCCGCACGTGCGGCGCATGACGTGCTCGGGCACGCGCGCGGCCGAGCTCGCGCTGCGCCTGAAGTACGCCGGCGTGCCCGGCGAGCGCGCACGTCGTGCCGAGAGCTCGAGCGCCGGCCTCGACGCCGCGCTCGCCGACGGCGACGGCCCGCTGTACGCGCTGCCGACCTACACGGCGCTGCTCGAGCTGCGCGAGCTGCTGGCCCGCCGCGGCCAGGCGGAGGCCTACTGGCGATGAGCGCGCACGCATCGCCCGCTCCCCCGCGGTCATCTGGCACGACGTCGAGTGCGGCACCTACGACGCCGACCTGCCGCTGTGGCGCGAGCTCGCCGCGCGAGCCGGCGGCCCGGTGCTCGACGTCGGCGCCGGCACCGGCCGCGTCGCGCTCGACCTCGCCGCCGCCGGCCACGAGGTCACCGCGCTCGACATCGACGCCGAGCTGCTCGACGCGCTGCGCGCCGCGCGCGCGAGGCCGGCGGGCTCGCGCGTCGAGACCGTCGGCGCCGACGCGCGCGACTTCGCGCTGCCCGGCGCCGCGTTCGCGCTGATCGCCGTGCCGATGCAGACGATCCAGCTGCTGCCCGGCGCGGCGGCGCGCGCCGGCTTCTTCGCGACCGCGCGCCGCGCGCTGGCTCCCGGCGGCCGCGTCGCCCTCGCGCTGGCCGACGCGCTCGGAGCCCTTCGAGGAGCCCGGCCCGCTCCCGCCGCCCGACGTCGGCGAGGCGGGCGGCGGCGCTTCGTCTCCCAGCCGCTGGCCATCCGCTCGCGCCGCGGCGACACGTGGCGATCGAGCGCATGCGCACGCTCGTCGCGCCCGACGGCTCGCGCAGCGACCGACGACGACCTCATCGAGCTCGACCGCGTCGACGCCGGCGGGCTCGCGGCGCGAGGCGGTCGCCGCGGGCTGCACCGCCGAGGCGCCGCGAGCACATCGCCGAGACCGCCGACCACGTCGGCTCGAGGTGGTGATCCTCCGTGGCTGAGCTGACGCTGCGCGTCTGCGCGCTCTATCCCGACCTGATGAACATCTACGCCGACCGCGGCAACCTGCTGCTGCTGCGAGCGGCGCTGCGAGTGGCGCGGCATCGGCTTCGAGCTGGCCGGCGCCGGCCTCGGCGACGCGCTCGACCCCGACGCGCACGACCTCTTCTACCTCGGCGGCGGCCAGGACCGCGACCAGGCGCTGTGCGCCGAGGACCTCGCGACGGTCAAGCGCGACGCGATGCACGCCGCGGCCGCCCGCGGCGCGGTCGTCTTCGGCGTCTGCGGCGGCCACCAGCTGCTCGGCCACGGCTACGAGCTCGGCGACGAGCGGCTGCCCGGCCTCGGCCTCGTCGACCTCGAGACCGTGCGCGAGGACGGCCCGCGGCTGATCGGCAACGTGGCCATCGAGGTCGACCTCGGCGCCGGTCCGCGCGTGCTCGCCGGCTTCGAGAACCACGGCGGCCGCACCCGGCTCGGCGGCGACGCGCAGCCGCTCGGGCCGCGTGCTCAAGGGCCACGGCAACGACGGGCGCTCCGGGGCCGAGGGCGTGCGCGGCGGCGCGCACGGGACGGTCCTCGGGACCTACCTGCACGGCCCGCTGCTGCCCAAGAACGCCTGGTTCGCCGACTGGCTCGCCGCGACCGCGCTCGGCATCGGCCCGGACGCCCTGGCGCCGCTCGACGACGGCCTCGAGGACGCGGCCCACGCGGCCGCGCGACGCGCTGCCGGCCTCGGCTCCTAGTACGTTCTCCGCTTCCATGCGTCACGGATGGCTCCTCGTCGCGGTCCTCTGCAGCCTGCTCGCGGCCGCGTGCGGCTCCGGCGACGGCACGCCGAACGCCCCGTTCGAGCGCCACGACGATCACCCGCCACGCCGCCAACGCGCGCACGACGCTGACGATCGGCTCCAAGAACTTCACCGAGCAGCGCGTGCTCGGCGAGGTCTACGCGGAGGGGCTGCGGGCCGCCGGCTACCGCGTCCGCACGCGGCTGAACCTGGGCGACCAGGACTCGGCGCTGCGCGCGCTGCGGGCCGGCCGCGTCGACGGCTACCCGGAGTACACCGGCACGGCGCTGGTGGCGTTCTTCGGCGTGCGCGCGAAGGCCATCCCCCACAACGACCAGGCCGCCTATCAGCAGGCGCGCCGCGACTTCGCCGCGCGCGGGCTCATCGCGCTGGCGCCGACGCCGTTCACCGACTCCAACGAGGTCGCGGTGACCGAGGCGACGGCCCGCCGCTACAAGCTGCGCACGATCTCCGACCTCGCCCGCGTCGCCCCCCGGCTCACGCTCTACGGCTCGCCGGAGTGCCGGCGCCGGATGGACTGCCTGCTCGGGCTCGAGCAGGTCTACGGGCTGCGTTTCAAGCGCTTCGTCGCGGTCGACGTCGGCGAGCGCCACGACGTGCTGCAGGACGGTCGCGCCGACGTCTCGATCGTCTTCACCACCGACCCGCAGATCCGCCGCGGGCACGAGGTGCTGCTCAAGGACGACCGCGGGATGTTCCCGCCCTACAACTCGACCCTGGTCCTGCGCCGGTCGGTGATCGCGCATGCCGGCCCCGACCTCGAGCGCACGATCCGCCTCGTCAACTCGCAGCTGACCGCCCCGAACATGCAGGAGCTCAACGCGCGCGTGGACCTCGACCAGCGCAGCGCGCGGTCGGTCGCGCATCAGTTCCTGCGCCAGACGGGGCTCGTCGGCGCCGCGCGCTAGCCCGCGAGCCGCTCGATCACGCGGCGGCACAGCCGCGCGGTGTCGGCGACGGTGCCGTAGTCGACGCGGTCGGCCGTGTCGGTCGGCCAGTGGTAGTTCGGCGGGAGCTTGTACTCGTCGACCGAGCCGAGCATCGAGGAGCGGTAGCCGCGCTTGAGCGGGATCAGCCCGTCGGTCGCGTTGCGGAAGCGCAGGTCGCGGTGGACGAAGATGCCGAGCTCCTGCGCGGCGGCGTGGATCAGCTCCAGCACGTCGCGCGGGTACTCGTTCATGTAGAGCATGCCCTCGCCCTCGAGCGCGACGAGGTTGGGCGAGCCGACCGTGTCGACGCAGATGAACGTGGTGCGCGCGGGATCGAGCTCGGCGAGATGGCGGTCGCACCAGGCGACCATCCCCTCCATGAAGGACTCCTCCGCGCCGGGGAAGACGAGCAGCACCCGGACGCCGTCGGGGACGCCGCCGGCGAGCCAGTGCGCCAGGCTCAGCCCGGTGGCGACGCCCGTCGCGTTGTCGTTGGCGCCGGGGACCACGGCGCGCAGCCCGATGTCGGCCATCGCGGCGGCGTAGCCCGCCGAGAGCGCGATCCCGCACCCCCGCACGCGGCGCGAGCCCAGCAGCGCGCCGGCGGCGACCAGCGCCGGGCCGGCGACCGCGCCCCACATGGTCGGCGGCGTCGTGTTCGCCCTCGCCACCAGCGCGGGCGGGAGCCGCCGCAGCAGCGCGCGCGGGGCGCCGGGCTCGAACACCAGGCCGGAGTGCGCGGCGTCGTGGTGCGCGACGACGACGACCGTGTGCGCGGCGTCCTCCGGGCCGATCGCGGTCCAGACGTTGACGGTGTCGCGGTGCGGGAGCAGCCGGCGCAGGTGGCGGGGACCGGCGGCGATGTCGTCGGCGACGGCGAGCGCCGCGATCGCTCCGGCGACGGCGGCGGGCGCCCGCCGGCCGGCGATCCCCGCGAGCGCGGCGATCGCGGCCGGGATGCCGACCGGCCACCAGTAGGTGCCGTGCACGCGCTCGGCGTCGCGGTGCACGGTCAGCCCGAGGCCCTCGAGGATCGTCCCGATCCGCTCCCCCGCGGCGCGCTCGCCGGCGCGGCCGGTCTCGCGGGTGAGGGCGGCGAGCCACTCGACGTGGGCGCGCAGCTCGGCTTCGGTGAGCAGGTCGGCCGGCATCCGGGCCGCAGGCTATCGTCGGGGCATGGCCGTGTCCGTCGACGCCGACCGCCTGGAGGTCCGCCTGCTGCGCGAGGGCGCCCGGGCGCCCGCGCGCACCCGCCCGGGCGACGCCGGCTACGACCTGCACGCCGTCGAGGCCTTCGCGCTCGCGCCGGGCGAGCGCGCGACGGTGCCGACCGGGATCGCGATCGCGCTGCCGCCCGGGGTCGCCGGCCTCGTCGTCCCCCGCTCCGGCCTCGCCGCGCGCCACGGGCTGTCGGTGGTCAACGGCCCCGGCCTGATCGACCCCAACTACCGCGGCGAGATCCGCGTCGTGCTGGTCAACCTCGGCGACGAGCCCTTCGCGGGCGAGCCGGGCGATCGCATCGCGCAGCTGCTGCTCGTCCCCTTCGTCGCGCCCGCCGTCGTGGCCGTCGACGCGCTGGCGCCCGCGCCCGACGACCGCGGCGAGCTCGGCTTCGGCTCCTCAGGCCGCTGAGGTGCCGTTGGCGCCGACCGCGTAGCGGTCGTAGCGCTCGGCGATCACCGCGGGCAGGCGGGCGCAGCACGCGCACGCCGTCGGGCGTGTCGGTGCGCTCGAGCTCGCCGGCCACGTCGTGCAGCTCCGAGAGCGTCCCGCCCTCGGAGAACGGCACGCAGCAGCTCGACGTCGCGCAGCGTGCGCTCGAACTCGGCGCCGATGCGCTCGCGCAGCTCGTCGAGCCCCTCGCCGGTGACGCGCGGAGACGAGCGACGCGTCGGGGTGGCGGAAGGCGAGCTCGCGGCGGCGCTCGTCGTCGAGCGCGTCGGCCTTGTTGAGCACGAGCATGCGCGGCTGTCGCTCGGCGCCGATCTCCTCGAGGACGTCCTCGACCGCGCGCGTCATCGCGTCAGCTCCTCCTCGGGCGCGCTGGCGTCGACGACGTGCAGCAGCAGGTCCGCGCGCTTGCGTCTCCTCGAGCGTCGCGGCGAACGCGTCGACGAGCTGATGCGGGCAGCTTGCGGATGAAGCCGACGGTGTCGGTCACGAGGTAGGCGCGGCCGTCGAGGCGCAGCGTCGCGCGTCGTCGGGTCGAGCGTGTGGAAGAGGCGGTCGCGGACGCCGACCTCGGCGCCGGTGAGCGCGTTGAGCAGCGTCGACTTGCCGGCGTTCGTGTAGCCGGCGAGGGCGACGGCGGGCAGGTGCGCGCGCTCGCGCTCGGCGCGCTGGGCGGCGCGGGTGGCGCTTGACCTGGTCGAGCCGGCGGCGCAGCGCGGTGATGCGGTCGCGCGCGAGCCGGCGGTCGGTCTCGATCTGCGACTCGCCCGGGCCGCGGGTGCCGATGCCGCCGTCGCCGCGCCCCGCGCCGAGGCGCTCGAGGTGCGTCCACAGGCCGCGCATGCGGGCCATGTTGTACTCGAGCTGCGCGAGCTCGACCTGGAGCTTGCCCTCGGCCGTGTGGGCGTGCCCGGCGAAGATGTCGAGGATCACCGCGGTGCGGTCGATCACCGGCAGGCCGAGCTCGGCCTCGAGGTTGCGCTGCTGGCGCGGGGTCAGCTCGTCGTCGGCGACGACGACGTTCGCGTCGGCGCGCCTTGAGCTGCGGCCTTGAGCTCCTCGACCTTGCCCGGGCCGAGGTAGAGGTTCGGGTGCGGCTGCTCGCGGTGCTGGACCGTCTCGCCGACGGTGGCGACGCCGCGGTGCGCAGCAGCTCGCGCAGCTCGGAGAGGTCGTCGCCGTCGGGGAGCGCGGCGATCGAGAAGGCGCGCTGCTTGGCGCGGCCGGGTTGCGGGGCCGAGGCGGCGCGGGTCTGCGCCGTGCGGCCGTTTCTGGTCTTCTGCAATTCCCGACCCATTGTAGGGTCTCGGGCCGTGCCCGAGGCCCTCGACGACGGCGAGCTCGGCGAGCGCCTCGCCGCGCGCACGCTCGAGCTCGTCGACATCCCGTCGGAGTCGCGCGACGAGGCGGCGCTCGCGGCCCACGTGGCGGGCGTGCTGCGCGCGGGCGGCGTGGAGGTCCTCGACCTCGGCGACACCTGCGTGCTCGCGCGTCCGCGCGGGCACGCGCCCGGCCGTGCTGCTCGCCGGCCACCTCGACACCGTCCCCGCCCAGGGCAACCGCCCCGGGCGCCGCGACGCGCGAGCGCGTGCACGGCCTCGGCGCGAGCGACATGAAGGGCGCGCTGGCGGTGATGATCGAGCTCGCGCTCGCGGGCGCTGCCGTTCGCGCGCGCTGTTCTTCGGCCGCGAGGAGCTGCCGTTCGCCGAGAGCGCGCTGGCGCCGCTGCTCGCGCGCGCCCGCGACGAGGTCGCCGCCGAGCTCGTCGTGATGATGGAGCCGACCGACAACGCGATCCACGCCGGCTGCCTGGGCAACGTCAACGCGACCTGGACCTTCCACGGGCGCTCCGGGCACTCCGCGCGGCCGTGGCTGGCCGACAACGCGATCCACCGCGCGGCCGCCGGCGATCGCCGCCCTCGCGCGCCACGAGCCCGAGCCGCACGAGTTCGACGGGCTGCGTCTTCCGCGAGGTCGCGTCGGTGACGCGGATCGCCGGCGGGATCGCCGGCAACGTCATCCCCGACCTCGCCGAGGCGCACGTGAACTACCGCTACGCGCCGGGCCGCTCGCCGGCCGAGGCCGAGGCGCGGCTGCGCCGAGCTGTGCGCCGGCCGGCGAGCTGCGGATCGACGCCAACGCGCCCTCCGGCCCCGTCGCGACGGCCAACCCGCTCGCGCGCCGGCTGCGCCGCCGCGGGCGACCTCGAGGTCGCGCCCAAGCAGGCGTGGACGCCGGTGGCGGAGTTCGGCGCCGCGGGCATCGAGGCGATCAACTTCGGCCCCGGCGAGCCGGCGCAGGCGCACACGCGCGACGGAGTCGATCACCGTCGCCGCGCTGGTGCGCTGCCAGCGGGTGCTCGAGGCGTTCGCGTGAGCGTGCGCCTCTCCCCCGTCCTGCGCCGACCTGCGCACGTACCCGTTCGTGCGGCTGACCGACGCCAAGGCGCGGCTGCGCGCGCGCCGGCGTCGAGGTGATCGACTTCGGCATCGGCGAGCCGCGCGAGGAGACGCCCGCCTTCATCCGCGCGGCGCTGGCCGAGGCGATCGAGCCGCTGTCGACCTACCCGCTGGCCGACCGGCCTGCCCGAGCTGCGCGCGGCGATCGCGGGCTGGATCGAGCGGCGCTTCGGCGCGCGGCTGGATCCCGACCGCGAGGTGATCCCGACGCTCGGCTCCAAGGAGGCGATCTTCAGCCTCGCGGCAGGTGCTCGACGGCGACCTCGTCGCCGTCCCGGCGCCGGCCTACCCCGTCTACGAGCGCGGCGCCGCGTTCGCCGGCAAGGGCGTGCTGGAGCTGCCGCTGCGCGCCGAGGCGGGCTTCCTCCCCGACCTCGACGCGGTGCCGGCCGACACCTGGGCGCGCGTCTCGCTGCTGTGGCTCAACTACCCGAACAACCCGACGGCGGCCTCCGCGCCGCTCGCGCTGTACGAGCAGGCCGCGGCGCTCGCCCGCGAGCACGGCTTCGTGCTCGCCTCCGACGAGGCCTACTCGGAGATCTACGTCGGCGAGGCGCCCCGGCTCGGTGCTCGAGCTCCCCGACCGCACCAACGTCGTCGCGCTCAACACGCTCTCCAAGCGCTCCTCGATGCCGGGCTACCGCTCGGGCTTCGTGGCCGGCGACCCCGACGTGATCGCCGCGCTCAAGCGCTACCGCCCCAACGTCGGCGTCGCGCCGCCGGAGTTCGTCCAGCGCGCCGCGGTCGCGGCGTGGGGCGACGAGGCGCACGTCGAGGCCGTGCGGGCGCTCTACCGCGAGCGCGCGAGGTGCTGCTGCCGGCGCTCGAGGCGCGCGGGCTGCGCCACGCGGGCGGCGACGCGACGTTCTTCCTCTGGCTCGACGGCGGCGCGGGCGCGGAGGCCACGGCCGCCGAGTGGCTCGAGCGCGGCATCATCGTCGCGCCGGGGTCGTTCTTCGGCCCCGCCGGCGAGGGCTTCCTGCGGCTCGCGCTCGTCCCGCCGCTCGAGGAGTGCGAGCGCGCGGCCGCCCTGCTCTAGGCCTGCTGGGCGAACTGGATCCGGTTGCCGTCCGGATCGGTCAGCACCGAGGTCAGCATCCCCGGGATCGAGGTGTCGATCGGCGACGGGCCGATGCCGAGGCGCTCGAAGGCCGCCACCAGCCCGGTCAGGTCGGCCACGAGGATCGTGTTGAGCGCCGTCCCGGCCCGCTCGGGGTCGGCGATCAGGTAGATCCAGCCGGTGTCGGTCAGCTGCCAGCAGGCCTCGTCGTCGTTGGGGATCAGGTCGGGCTCGCGGCCCATGGCCGCCTCGTACCACGCGACGGCGGCGTCGCGGTCGGCGACCGGGATCCCCGCGAAGACGTACTCCGCGCGCATCAGTCGTTGGCGTGCAGCGCCGCGTTGAGCCCGCCCCAGCGCCCGGACCGCGGCCGCGCCTCGACCGCGCCGGTCTCCGAGTTGCGCCGGAACAGCAGGCCGCTCGCGCCGGACAGCTCGCGGGCCCTGACGACGTCGCCGTCCGGCAGCGCGACGCGCGTGCCGGCGGTCAGGTAGAGGCCGGCCTCGACGACGCAGTCGTCGCCGAGCGAGATGCCGACGCCGGAGTTCGCGCCGAGCAGGCAGCGCTCGCCGATCGAGATGACCTGCGTGCCGCCGCCGGAGAGCGTGCCCATGATCGAGGCGCCGCCGCCGACGTCCGAGCCGTCGCCGACGACCACGCCCGCCGAGATCCGCCCCTCGACCATCGAGGCGCCCAGCGTGCCGGCGTTGTAGTTGACGAAGCCCTCGTGCATGACGGTCGTGCCGCTGGCCAGGTGGGCGCCGAGCCGCACGCGGTCGGCGTCGGCGATCCGCACGCCGGACGGGACGACGTAGTCGAGTCATGCGCGGGAACTTGTCCACGCCGAGGACCTGGATCGGCGTGCCCGCCGCGCGGAAGCGCATCATCGCCGCGGTCAGCTCGGCCGGGTCGACCGGGCCGGCGGTGGTCCACGCGACGTTGGGCAGCACGCCGAAGATCCCGTCCATGCGAGACGCTGCGCGGCGCGACGAGCCGGTGCGAGAGCAGGTGCAGCCGCAGGTAGGCGTCCTGCGTGTCGGCCGGCGGCTCGGCGAGGTCCTCGATCACGACCGTGCGCAGCTCCGTGCGCACGCCGCGGCGCTCGTCGCGGCGCTGGGCGCCGGCCAGCGGGTGCTCGTCGTCGTGCGGCGCGACGTCGCGGCCGAGCCGCGGGTCGGGGAAGAAGATGTCCAGCACGCGGTCGCCGGGGTCGGTCAGCGTCGCCAGCCCCACGCCCCACGCGCTCGTCGTCTCGGGTGAGCTCATCGCGCGGGCACGCTACCCGTCGAGCGCGGCGAGCGCCGCCAGCGCCGCGTCGCTCAGGGTCGCGGCGTAGACCGGCTCCGCCCAGCCGGTCAGGTCGACGTGGAGGCTCTCGTCGACGTCGACCTCCAGCTCGCCGCCGTCGAGCCGGACCGTCACCGGCGAGTCGCCGCCGCGCAGCACGTGCGCGACCGCGGCGCCGGAGGCGCCGGTGCCCGAGGACAGCGTCTCGCCGACGCCGCGCTCGAAGATCCGCGCACGGATCGCGTCCGGCGCCAGCTCGCACCAGAACGACGTGTTCGTGCGCTGCGGGAAGATCGCGGCGTGCTCGATGTCCGGGCCGACCGCGGCGAGGTCGAGCGCCTCGAGCTGCTCGCGGGTGGCGACGCGGATCGCGCACTGGGGGTTGCCGATCGAGACGTGCTGGAAGCGCCACTCGTGGCCGCCGGCCACCAGCGTCCCCGTCCCGTCGGGGCCGCCGTCCGGGTAGGCCTCCGAGTGCAGACGCGCGCGGCCCATGTCGACGCGGCACGTCGTCGGCCCGGTGATCGTCGGCCGGATCTCCCCCGCCGCGGTGAGGATCGAGAACGTGTCGCTCTCCGTCCAGCCCGACCGGCGCAGGTAGAGGATCGCCTCGCGCGCGCCGTTGCCCGACAGCTCGGCCTCGGAGCCGTCGGGGTTGAAGATCCGCAGGTCGGCGACGTAGCCGGGACGCGACGGCGGGGCGAGCTCGAGCACGCCGTCGCCGCCCGGGCCGAAGTGCGGGTCGCACAGGCGCCGGACGCGCTCGGCGGTGAGCGCGAACGGCAGCGCGTCGCGCTCGACGATCAGGTAGTCGTTGCCCAGGGCCTGCCACTTCTCGAAGCGCACGGCCGCCATCATGGCGTGCGCTCGCGCAGCGCGGCGTGCAGCTCGGCGGCGGCGTCCTGCGGGCTGCGCCCGCTGAGGTCGACCAGCCGCACCCCGGGCAGGCGCCGCATCCACGTCAGCTGGCGCTTGGCGTAGCGGCGCGTGCGCTGGGCCATCGCGGCGACGTCGCCGTGCAGCAGCTCGTCGAAGCCGAGCGCGCGGCGGGCGGTGACCGACGCGCCGGCGGCATCCGCGGCCCGCACCTCGGCCTGCGCCCCGGCCGCGACCATCGCCTGGATCCGCGCGTCGATGCGCGCGTAGAGCTCGTCGCGCTCGCGCACGAGGCCGGCGAGCAGCGTCGGATGGCGCGTGTCGCTCGTCCACAGCTGCGAGCCGGCGTCGCCGGCGCCGGGCGGCGGCGGCTGGCCCGCGTCGAGCAGCTCCAGCGCGCGGGTGATCCGCTGCGCGTCGCCGGGCCGCAGGCCGGCGGCGACCGCGGGCGCGCGCCCGGCGAGCTCGGCGTGCAGCGCCGGCGCGCCCTCGGCGGACAGCCGCTCGCTCCAGCGCGCGCGGATCGCGGCGGGGACCGGCGGGCGCAGGTCGAGGTCCGCGAGCGCGGCGCGCAGGTACAGGCCGGTGCCGCCGACCACGATCGGGCGCCGCCCCGCGGCGACGAGCGCGTCGATCTCGGCGTGGGCCAGGCGCGCGTAGGCCCCGGCGCTGAAGGTCTCGCCCACGTCGAGGATGCCGATCAGCCGGTGCTCGAGCCGCGCGCGCTCCGCCTCGGAGGCCGCGCCGGTCAGGATCTCGAGCCCGCGGTAGACCTGCAGCGCGTCGGCCGAGACGGCCACCGGGTCCTCCCCGTCGGCCCGCAGGCGCTCGGCCAGCGCGATCGCGACGGCGGTCTTGCCGACCCCGGTCGGGCCGAACACGGCGACGAGCGGCAACGCGGTCACGGGCGCGAGTATGCCGGGGTATCGTCAGACGGCATGCCCGTCCGCATCGGCACCGGCCTCTCCACCACCCCGGACGCCCGGGCGGGCGCGGTCGAGGCCGCCATCGCGGCGCGCCACGGCCTGGGCGGCGCGTCCTGCGATCTCGTGGTCGCCTTCGCGGCCGGCGCGCACGTCGCCGCCCCGGAGGCCACGCTGGAGGGCATCGAGGAGGCGCTCGCGCCGCGCGCGCTGATCGGCTGCGGCGCCGGCGGCGTGATCGGCGCGCGCCGCGAGGTCGAGGACGGCACCTGCGTCGCGGTCTGGGCCGCGCACCTCGACGGCGGCGAGGCGAGCACGTTCCACGCCAGCGTCGAGGAGCTCGGGGACGGCACCGGCGCGCTGGGCGGCATGCCCGACCTCGCGGGCGCTGCGCCTGGGCATACATCGCCTCGCCGAGCTTCATCGAAGCCTGAGCCAGCGTATTGCTCTTGGCCTTGATGGCTTCCGCGTCGTCGCCCTTGAGGGCTTCGCGCAGATCGCTCATCGCGTCCTCGATCGCACGGCGCTCGGCGTCGCCGACCTTCGAGCCATGCTCGGCGAGCGCCTTCTCGGTCGAATGGATCAGCGCCTCGGCGTGGTTCTTCGCCTCGACCGCGGCCTTGCGCTTCTTGTCGTCCTCGGCGTGCGCCTCGGCGTCCTTCACCATCTTCTCGATGTCGGACTTCCGACAGGCCGCCCGACGCCTGGATGCGGATCTGCTGCTCCTTGCCGGTACCCTTGTCCTTGGCGTGAGACGTTGACGATGCCGTTGGCGTCGATGTCGAACGTGACCTCGACCTGCGGCACGCCGCGCGGCGCCGGCGGGATGCCGACGAGATCGAACTGGCCGAGCAACTTGTTGTCGGCCGCCATCTCGCGCTCGCCCTGGAACACGCGGATCGTCACCGCGGTCTGGCTGTCCTCGGCGGTCGAGAACACCTGGCTCTTCTTGGTCGGAATCGTCGTGTTCCGATCGATCAGCCGCGTGAACACGCCGCCCAGCGTCTCGATGCCGAGCGAGAGCGGGGTCACGTCGAGCAGCAGCACGTCCTTGACGTCGCCCTGCAGCACGCCGGCCTGGATCGCGGCGCCGATCGCCACGACTTCGTCCGGGTTGACGCCCTTGTGCGGCTCCTTGCCGAACAACTGCTTCACGACCTCCTGCACCTTCGGCATGCGGGTCATGCCGCCGACCAGGACGACCTCGTTGATCTCGGCGGCCGACAGGCCAGCGTCCTTGAGCGCGCTTGCGGCACGGCTCGACGGTCTTCTGGATCGAGGTCGTCGACCAGCGCCTCGAACTTGGCGCGGGTGAGCTTCATGGTCAGATGCTTCGGACCGGACGCATCCGCCGTGATGAACGGCAGGTTGATCTCGGTCTGCGTCGTGGACGAGAGCTCGATCTTCGCCTTCTCGGCGGCTTCCTTCAGCCGCTGGAGCGCGAGCTTGTCCCGGCGCAGGTCGATGCCCTGCTCCTTCTGGAATTCGTCGGCGAGATAACCGACGAGGCGCATGTCGAAGTCCTCGCCGCCGAGGAACGTGTCGCCGTTCGTGGACTTCACCTCGAACACGCCGTCGCCGATCTCGAGCACCGAGATGTCGAACGTGCCGCCGCCGAGGTCGTAGACCGCGATGGTGCCGGTCTTCTGCTTGTCGAGACCGTAGGCGAGCGCGGCCGCGGTCGGCTCGTTGATGATGCGCAGCACTTCGAGGCCGGCGATCTTGCCGGCGTCCTTGGTGGCCTGGCGCTGGGCGTCGTTGAAGTAGGCCGGGACCGTGATGACGGCCTGCTCGACCTTCTGGCCGAGATAGGCCTCCGCGGTCTCCTTCATCTTCTGCAGCGTGAAGGCGGAGATCTGCGAGGGCGAATAGGTCTTGCCGTCCGCCTCGACCCAGGCGTCGCCGTTGCCGGCGCGCGCGATCTTGTAGGGGACGAGCTTCTTGTCCTTCTCGACCATCGGGTCGTCGTAGCGCCGTCCGATCAGGCGCTTGACCGCGAAGAAGGTCTTTTCCGGATTGGTGACCGCCTGGCGTTTCGCCGGCTGGCCGACGAGCCGCTCGCCATCGTCGGTGAACGCGACGATCGAGGGCGTGGTGCGTGCGCCTTCGGCGTTCTCGATGACTTTGGGCGTTGCGCCTTCCATCACGGCGACGCAGGAGTTGGTCGTGCCGAGGTCGATGCCGATGACCTTCGCCATGTCTTGTCCTTCTCTTTCCGGCAGATCGGCCGAGCCCTTGCGGCGCCCGGAGGGAGGTCGAACGGGCTCAGAGCCCGCAAATCCCCCGGTCCGATCCCCATTGAACTGACTTCGCCGCCCCCCGGCGGCGTTCATTGGGTCATATAGGACGGGGGTTTCTCGCTCGCAAGCGCCACGATCACGAAATTGGGTTCCGAGTCGAGCGTGAACAGGATAGCACCGCTCAGATTGCGGCTTGACCCGGTAGGCCACAAAGGGACCCGCCTGCGGGATCGGCTCAAGCCAGGCCGGCACGTCGCCCGCGCTGCAGCCGGCCCCAGAGGCTCGCGGCCAAGCCTCCCCGGCGAGCCCGGAAGGCGGACGCGGCCCGCAGGTCACGACATAATCGACGCGCGCGCGCGCCAAGATGCGGCGCGCCACGTCGGGCGGCGCCGTGAAGGCCTCGTGCGCCGCAGAATGGTTCCCGTGGAGAGGCGGTGGTACGGCGCGGCCAGCACCGAATGCGGCGTGAGCGCCAGCAGGAACGGCCCGAAGTCGATGTCGGCCGCGATCAGCCCGGCCGGGAGTCGTGCCAGGGCTGCGGTAGCTCGCGGTCGCGAAGCAGGCCTCGGCGCTCGGCGCGGTTGAACTTCATCGTGTCGTCGATGCCGGCCGCGTTCGCGATCGCCGATCGCCCCGATGCGAGAGGCCCGGCCGGCGTCAGCAGCATGCCCGACGGCCAAGCGCGGCACGAGCGATTGAGCCGCAGCGCACGCGAACAGATGCAGCGCACAACAGGCGACCAGCGGCATGGCGAGCCAGGTCGCGTACGAATGCGGCCTTGACGGCCGCGAACGTGGTGACGAAGCCGCCATAGAGAAACGCAGCGGCTGCGGCGAGGAAGCCGAAATCGCCCCGCGTCTCGCGCTGAACGTGTGAGCGCGAACACGGCGAAAAGCGCCAGCGCCGGGAACGCCGCAATCGCGATGCGCGGTGAGCGGGCTTTCGGCGGTCAGCGCGATGAGCGGCTGCATCTCGCGCACATGCGCAAGCCAAATCGGCCACACGGCGGGGTCCATCATGGCGTAGGGCCCGCGCAGGCAGCGGGGCTCGATCCAGACAAACAGAGCGGCCGCGGACCGCGCCGATCAGAATGGCTTTCACGCCACGAACAGAGACCCGGTCGCTCTCGAATGTCGCGGCGAGTGCAAGGCCAAGCCCGCCCACAACGGTGAGCGCAACCCAGTTGATTGCGATCTCGTCGCACATGCCGCTCGCCCAGTGCGCCGGGCCGATGATGGCGAAGAAGCCCGCAAGCGAGCTCGCGGCCAACGCAACCCCATAGCGGCCGGTTGCGCCCGCGCTGTTTGGATCCAGCACGTAACGCACCCCGAAAGCCCCGGCACACACCAGCAGATACGGCAGGCACTCAAGCCCGATCGCCATCGCGAGCCCGGTCAAGGCGCCGGCCAGCGTTGCAGCCCAGCGCACGCGGTCAGACCATACCGTCGCGGCGACCGCGAGCAGGCTGAGTGCAATCTGGACGTTGTGATGATCGATCCGTCCCGGCCTGAATTGGTGAAACGCCGGTAACCCGACGACGGCGAGCAGCAGCGCCATCAGCGCGGCCTCGCGGCCCGCGATCCGCCACGCGATCGCGGCGGTGGCGGCCATCGTGGGAATGAGCCAGAGCATCGGCCACGCCGTGCGCATCAGCCGCTCGGCAAGCGCGCCATCGAAGAACAGACCGAAAATCCACAGCGTGCCGGCAAGGCCGGCATCGATCAGCCGCGACCAGTGCAACTCATAGCCCCCTGCGACGCGCGACTGGTGCAAATCGTACCAGCCCTGCCCGCCAAGCCAGTCATGCAGCTGCGCGAGCCGCATCGCGTCGTCGGTATCGGAGCAGCGTCAGGCCGGTTTCGATCCAGTGCTGCACGAGCAGCTGCGCAACGACCAGCCCCCAGGCGAGCACGAGCAGCAGTACGAAACCCGGCTGACGCGCTGTGCCCGACATCCTCGATCCCCGTCCCGGCTCATGCCGCCCCGCAAGAAATGATTGAACAGCGTTGAGTTTCGCTTAAGAAACGCCCGGAAATGCTTAGTTTCGGCGTCCCGATAAGGCCGAAATTAACGAAATCCTGCCAAACCTGATGCGTGGGGTCGCGTGCGTCGGGTCATTGCATGAGTTCTGTCAATCTGAAGCCGGGCGAGGCAGCCGCAGTTGGCACGCCCGCCGGTCAAATCAGCATTCTTGCGCGTGCTGCTGCACATCGGGGCGCCCGATGAGCACCCATGCCGATGTCTTCGTCATCGGCGCGGGGCCGGCCGGCCTGACCGCCGCCTATTGCCTCACCAAGGAAAACCCCTCGGTCATCGTGATCGAGAAGGATCCGGTCTATGTCGGCGGCATCAGCCGCACGGTCGAATACAACGGCTTCATGTTCGACATCGGCGGGCACCGCTTCTTCTCGAAGTCGAAGGAAGTGGTCGATCTCTGGAAGGAGATCCTGCCCGACGATTTCATCGAGCGGCCGCGCCTGTCGCGCATCTACTATGGCGGCAAATACTATTCGTATCCGCTGAGCGCGTTCGAGGCGCTGTCCAATCTCGGCCTCTTCACGTCCGCCGCCTGCATGCTGTCGTTCGCGCTACGCCAAGCTGATGCCGATCGAAGGACCCGAAGAATTTCCACGAATGGGTGCGCAACCAGTTCGGCGAGAAGCTGTTCTCGATCTTCTTCAAGACCTACACCGAGAAGGTGTGGGGCATGTCGTGCGACGAGATTTCCGCCGACTGGGCCGCGCAGCGCATCAAGGGTCTCGACCTCGGCGTCGCGGTGATGAACGCGCTGAAGAAGGCGCTGCTGCCCGCGCGCAAGCCGAAGGCCGGCGAGCCGGTCGTGAAGACGCTGATCGAGAGCTTCCAGTACCCGCGCAAGGGTCCGGGCATGATGTGGGAAGCGGCCTCGCGCAAGATCCAGAAGCGCGGCGGCAAGGTGCTGAAAGGCCGCGAGCTGCAGGAACTCTCCTACGATCATGCCAGGAAGCTCTGGCACCATCGAGGTTTCCTGCACGGACGGAAGTAACGAGACCTACACGGCGAACCATGTCGTCTCGTCTGCGCCGGTCCGCGAACTGGTCGAGAAGATCGCGCCGACGCCGATCTCGCGGCTGCATGCGCGCGAACTGAAGTATCGCGATTTCCTCACCGTCGCCTTGATGGTGAACAAGCCGGACCTCTTCCCCGACAACTGGATCTACATCCACGATCCCTCGGTGAAGGTCGGACGGGTGCAGAACTTCCGCTCCTGGTCGCCCGAAATGGTGCTGCCGGGCATGAGCTGCCTCGGGCTTGAATATTTCTGCTTCGAGGGCGACGGACTGTGGAACGCGCCGGACGCGGACCTGATCGCGCTCGCGAAACGCGAGATCGCCAAGATCGGACTGATCGCCGAAAGCGACGTCACCGACGCCTGCGTGGTGCGCCAGCCGAAAGCCTATCCGGTCTACGACGAGGATTATCGCGAGAATGTCGCCACCGTGCGGCGCGACCTCGAAGGACTCTATCCGACGCTGCACATGGTCGGCCGCAACGGCATGCACAAATACAACAACCAGGACCACGCCATGATGACCGCCATGCTGACGGCGAAGAACATCCTGGCGGGCGAGCGCGTCTACGACATCTGGAACGTCAACGAGGACGCCGAGTATCACGAGGCCGGCGGCTCGGGCGTGCAGGAAGCGCTCGGCAGCGAGCGTCTGGTGCCGCAGAAGGTCAAAGAGACCGCAGCGGCGTAACGCCGCTCAATCCTTCGTAGCGGCCATCACGCAGGCTCGGACGGGAATTTCAATCGCATCGGCGCGCACGTAGTGCCGAACGGTTTCCCGCACCTGTGCGCGGATTTGCGTCATCGCCTGCGGAGACTGGCCGCGCAGCAGGGTCGCCATGCGGGCCGTTGCGGACTGAAAGACATCGATCAGGTCGGCATCGGCTGGAAGCCGCCAGACTTTCTCAGTCGGCGGCGTATCTTCTGCGTCGAGCGTGAAGCCCGCCTCGCGCACCGTTCGGTTCATGGCATCGAGCGTGAGATTGGCATCCTGTCCCGCCGGCATTGCGACATTCATCGTGCCGTGCGCCGCGATCGCATCAAGGATCGCGCGGTACGGCGGGTTATCCCGCTGCGGCACCCATTTGGTGTAGGCGAAACGCGCGCGCGGCCGCAGCACCCGCGCGATCTCCGCGAGTGCGCGCGGCAGGTCCTCGAAATGATGCAGGCCGAAATTCGCGATCGCGGCGTCGAAGCTCGCATCCGCGAAGGGAAGCTGTTCGACGTCGGCGACGCGAAAATCGAGCGCGGGGTGCGCGGCTCGCGCATGACCGATCATCTGGGGCGAAAAATCAATGCCGGCTGCTTCCGCGCCGCGCGAGGCGGCCAGCGCGGAGACCCCGCCCGGCCCGCACGCCACATCGAGAAGCGTCACGCCGGGGCCGGCCGAGACCGCGTCGAGCAACGGATCGGCGAACGGCCGCGTCGCGCCTGAAAACGTCGCCGCATAGGCGGGCGCCGCCGCCTGCCAGCCCGCATATTCGAAATCGCGGATGCCGCTCATCGGTCCAGCATTCGACAAGGAGGGTACTGAAGCAAGCGACGCCGGATAACGGGTCGCAGGCGCTCGCCGGATGAACTATCTCATTTGCCATGAGCATCACGATCGCGTCCGGCGTGACGCTGACGCCGGGCTATCTCGACCGCGCCGCACAGAACGAAGCTCTTGGCCGCTGTGTATGCCGTTATCGAGTCGGCACCACTTTACATTCCGCGCATGCCGCGCACCGGCAAGCCGATGTCGGTGCGGATGACGAACTGCGGCGCCGCTCGGATGGGTAACGGACGCCGAGCGCGGCTATCGCTATCAAGCCACGCACCCCGAGACCGGCGCGCCGTGGCCGCCTATCCCTGAGATCATCCTGCGCGCGTGGCGCGACCTCTCCGGCTATCCGCATCCGCCGGAAGCCTGCCTGGTGAATTTCTACGCAGCCGAAGCCCGCATGGGCCTGCACCAGGACAGGGACGAAGAGGATTTCGCCGCACCGGTCGTGTCGCTCTCGCTTGGCGACACCGGCCTGTTTCGTGTCGGCGGACCAAAGCGTGGCGATCCGACCAGTTCCGTCCGCCTCACGTCCGGCGACGCGGTCGTGCTGGGTGGCGAAGGGCGGCTCGCTTTCCACGGCGTCGACCGCATCCTGCCGGGCACCTCCACGCTGCTGCCGGAAGGCGGCCGGATCAACCTGACGCTGCGGCGGGTGACGCCGCCCGGCTAACCTTGCTCGCTCGGCGTCATCCACCCCATCGTGTTGCCGGCATTGTCGTTGACGATTGCGATTCGCCCCACGCCCGGGACGTCCCACGGCTCGCGCACGACCTCGCCGCCTTCGCTGGTGGCGCGCGCGAGCGCTGTCGACAGATCCGCGACCGCCACATAGGCAAACCAGCCCTCACCGGTATCCTGATCGTTCGCCTCAATCGGATAGATGCCGGCCACGCGTTCCTCGCCCACCTTGGCGACCCAATAGGTCGCGCCCTCGCCCTGCGCCATCGGCTCGAAGGTCCAGCCGAGCGTCGCGGCATAGAATTTCTTCGCCGCCTCGGCGTCGCGCGTCATCAATTCGTTCCAGTAGAAGCTGCCATTGGTCGTCATCGTCGCCCTCTCCCGGTTCCGACAATCCGAAATCCCGGCCGCATTGTGGCCTCTGTTGCAACCCTGTATGTCACCGGCGACCGGTCTTGGGGGCGCGGCTTTAGGGAAGTTATCCATGTTTTCGCAAAATGGCCTGCGAATCTCGCTGTACGCCGCGCTCATCGCGCCCGTGCTTGCCGTAGCCCCCGCCTATGCGGCCGATCCGGTATTCCCGGTCAATTCGCGTGTCGGATTTGCGCTACCGGCGGGCTTCGTTCCAAGCCAGAAATTTTCCGGTTTCGAGAATCCGCAGGCCAGTGCTGCGATGCTGATCGTCGAGTTGCCCGACAATGCGTATGCCGATCTCGAAAAAGGATTCACCGACGAGGCGTTGCGAGCGCGCGGCATGACGGTTCAACTGCACGAGCCGCTGACCTTCAAGGACGGCAAGGGTTTCTTCGTTTCGGGTCCGCAGGAATCCGCCGGCGTGAAACGCTACGAGGCCGTGCTGATCGCAAATGTCGCAAACGTCACTTCGATCACCTCGCTGCAGATGGTCGAGGAAAGCCGCGCCACGATGACCGATGACGTCATCCGCAACACATTCAAGACGCTCGCGGTGCGTTCAGATGTGCCGGAGAGCGAGCGCCTGGCTGTGCTCCCTTACAAGATCAACGATCTTGCAAAGTTTCGCATCGTCCGCTCTGGGCGCGAGGGACTTACGATCCTGACCGACGGTCCGAAAGACGAGGTCACCGCGGTCGAGCAGCCCTTCTTCATTATCGGTGTTGCACCCGGCGCGCCGCCAAAGCCGGAGGACCGCGATGCGTTCGCCAAGCGCCTTCTCGGCACTGCACCGGGCATCAAGGATGTGAAGATTACGCGATCTGAGCCGCTGCGAATTGGTCAGGCGCAAGGCTATGAAATCGTCGCGGACGCGAAGGACTCGGTTTCCGATACCGACGTCACGACTGTGCAGTGGCTGCGCTTCGGCCAGAGCGGCTACATGCAAATGTTTGCTGTGGTGAGAAAGACCGCCTGGAACGATGTGTTCCCGCGCTTGCGCCAGGTCCGCGACAGCATTGAGCCGCGCTGATTATTCCTTACCGGAATTATCGTTCGCAGGGGGTTCGGCCGGCGCGTGCGCCTTCGGCCCGCCCTTCGACACGCCGACCAGCGCAGGCCGCAACACGCGCTCGCCGATCGTGTAGCCGGGCTGCATGATCTGCACGACCGTGCCGGCCGGTACACTTGGATCAGGCATTTCGAACATCGCCTGATGCATGTTCGGATCGAACTTCTGTCCTTGCGGCTCGATCTTCTTCACGCCGTGCTTTTCCATCACCTTGATAAGCTCGCGCTCGGTGAGTTCGACACCATCCAGCAGCGCCTTCACTCCGGCATCGGCCTTGTCGCGGATTTCGTCATCGAGCGCCTTCATGGCGCGGTCCATGTTGTCCGCAACCGCCAGAATGTCGCGTGCAAAATTGGTAACCCCGTAGACGCGGGCATCCGCGACTTCGCGCTCGGTGCGGCGGCGCAGATTCTCCATCTCGGCAAGCGTACGCAGCAGGCGGTCCTTCAGATCCGAGGCCTCCTTTGCCAGCGCCGTGATCGGGTCCGGCTGTGCGTCCGCTGTAGACGCGGTATCGGGAACGGTCTCGGTGCCGTTCGCGCCGGTGGTATCCGTCATCATTCAATCCGTCTGCAATGTGCCTATTTCGCCCCGCATATCAGGGCTGAACCAGCAAAAATCAAGTCTTGGTGATCAACCGGCCAGAACCTTGCTGACCACCCTGGCGGTGTAATCGACCATCGGGATAATCCGCGCGTAGTTCAGGCGGGTCGGGCCGATCACGCCGAGCACGCCCACGATGCGGCCTTGCCCGTCACGATAGGGAGACACGATCGTGGAAGATCCCGATAACGAGAAGAGCTTGTTCTCCGAACCGATAAAGATCCGCATGCCGTCGGCGGTCTCGGCGCGGCCGAGCAGATCGGCGACGCCGCGCTTGGTCTCAAGATCGTCGAACAGCAGACGCACCCGCTCCAAGTCTTCCAGTGCGTGCAAATCCTCGAGCAAATTGGCCTGCCCGCGCACGATGAGTTGGCGCGCTTCAGCCTCGCCACCCGACCAGCTCGCGAGACCCGCCGACACGAGGCGCTGGGTGAGTTGATCGAGCTCGGCCTGGCCGGCTTCGAGCGCGCGTTCGAGTTCGGTGCGCGCCTCGGCGAGCGTGCGGCCGCGAATGCGCGCATTCAGGAAGTTTGTCGCCTCCGTGAAGGCCGAGGTCGGCAGGCCAGGCGGCAAGGTCAGAATCCGATTCTCGACCTGTCCGTCTTCGGCCACCAAAACGACGAGCGCACGTTCCGGCTCCAGCCGCACGAACTCGATGTGCTTGAGCCGCGTGTTCTGTTTCACCGCCAGCACGACGCCGGCCGCGCGCGTCAGGCCGGACAGCATGCCGGAGGCCTCGGTCAGCACATTGTCGACCGACTTCGAGGTGCCGGCGGCTGCAACCTGCGCCTCGATCGCCTGCCGGTCGCGTTCGGCGACATCACCGACCTGCATCAGCGCATCAACGAAAAAACGAAGGCCTCGTTCGGTCGGCAACCGTCCCGCCGACGTATGCGGCGCATAGACCAGTCCCGCCTGTTCGAGATCCGCCATGACATTGCGTACCGAGGCGGGGGACAGCGTCATCGGGATGATGCGCGCAAGATTGCGCGATCCGACCGGCTCGCCGGTAGCCAGATAGCTTTCGACGATCTGACGGAAGATTTCGCGTGAGCGTTCGTTAAGCAGGGCCAGACCCGCCTGTGAGGCAGAGTTTGGCGCGCTGAGCGGAACCTCGAAAGACAACGACATCACTCCTCAACCGGCCAATCATTAACGGATTAGGTCTATTCAAGCTATCGGCTCAGGACGTTCCCTAGCCGGAATCGCCACAACTGTTCCCAGCGACTCTGCCATGAGATGATGTGTTCGGCGGGTTAATTCGGGGCAGGCGTCAGGCTCCGGCCAGGCGGAACGTCGCAGGGCCGGAGCCAACCCGAAAAACGGCAGGAAATTGGTCATGAAGCGCGCAACACCGAAGATCGCAGCCAGCCGCGATGTCGCCCGCGATGACCACGCCGCCATGACGCGGGCGCTCGACCGGCTACAACAGGCCTCACTGAAGACTGTGGCTGACGTTGTGGAAGGTCTTACGCCCAGCGAACGCGCCAAACTGGCGGTTCATTGCTACGGGCGGGCCCACCTCAACGCGATCGGGCTCGCGATCGCGGCGCAATGCGAACTGGGCTCCCTGATCACAGCTTCGAACTCGGCGGCCGCGGGCCAGACCCTTTACGCGCAGTCGCGCGAAGAGCGCCCGGCCGCAAGGCCGGCCTACGGCAGGCGGGCGGTGATCACGCTGGCGCGGTCTGTACCGCCTCGGCTCGCGTCCCTCATTCCGGATCTGCTCACCGCGTAGCTTACGCAGGCAATCCTCCCCTCGCCTTCGACGATCTGGCGTCCGCCCCAGGCAACCTTGCGTTCCGCAAGCGCGGTATGCAATGTGCCGCGCGTTGCACGCCCTGCAAGCTTTCTTGCATTTTGAAGCGAAGGATCGCCGATGCGGCCAAGCCGCCGACAACCCGACGAGTTGCGCGTCGTATCGCTCGATCGTGGCGTCGTGAAATACGCCGAGGGCTCGTGCTTCGTGAAATTCGGCGACACCCACGTGCTCGTCACGGCAACGCTTGAGGATCGCCTACCGCCTTGGCTCAAGGGACAGGGACGTGGCTGGGTGACGGCCGAGTACGGCATGCTTCCGCGCGCGACGCACGAACGCACGCGGCGCGAGGCGTCTGCCGGCAAGCAGGGCGGACGCACGCTTGAGATCCAGCGTTTGATCGGACGCTCGCTGCGCGCCATCGTGGATCTGCAGGCGCTAGGCGAACGGCAGATCAGCATCGATTGCGACGTGATCCAGGCCGACGGCGGCACCCGCACCGCATCGATCACCGGCGCCTGGGTCGCGCTTTCGGACTGCATCAACTGGATGAAGACGCGCGAGATGCTGCGCGGCGCCAATCCGCTGCGGGATCATATCGCGGCGGTGTCGTGCGGCGTGCATAATGGCGTCCCGGTGCTCGATCTCGATTACGCGGAAGATTCCGAGGCCGACACGGATGCGAATTTCGTGATGACCGGCGGCGGAAACCTGGTCGAGATTCAGGCGACCGCCGAGAAGGTCGCCTTCAGCGAGGAGCAGTTGCTCGCCCTGCTCGCGCTTGCGCGCAAGGGGATCGGCAAGCTCGTCGATCTGCAGAAGCTTGCCGTGATGTGATGCACCGGCAGATCACCGGCCGCCTTGTCATCGCCACCCACAACAAGGGCAAGCTCATCGAGATGCGCGAGTTGCTCGCGCTCTATGGCATCGAGGCGGTGTCGGCAGCGGAGCTGAACCTTCCCGAGCCGGAAGAAACCGGCACGACCTTCTCGGCAAACGCACGCCTTAAGGCGGAAGCCGCCGCGCACGCTTCGGGACTGCCCGCCTTTGCGGACGATTCCGGGCTCGCGGTCGATGCGCTCGACGGTGCGCCCGGCATCTATTCGGCACGCTGGGCCGGTGAGACGAAAGACTTCCATTACGCGATGGAGCGGGTAGAGGCGGGTCTGCGCGAGCGAGATGCCTTCACGCCGGAGAGCCGAAGAGCGCATTTCGTCTCGGTGCTGGCGGTCGCGTGGCCGGACGGACATGTCGAGGAATTCGACGGGATCGTGGATGGAACTCTGATCTGGCCGCCGCGCGGCGAGGAGGGCTTCGGCTACGATCCGATGTTTCTTCCCGACGGCTTTGACCTTACCTTCGGCGAGATGAGTCGCGACGAAAAGCACGGACTGCCACCGAAGGGGCAAGGGCTGTCGCACCGCGCGCGCGCGTTCCTCAAGCTCGCCGAGGCCTGCCTTGCGCGACACTGAGGAAGCCTTCGGCGTTTACGTCCACTGGCCGTTCTGCCTGTCGAAGTGCCCGTACTGCGACTTCAACTCTCATGTTCGCCACACCGGCGTCGACGAAGAGCGATACGTGCGCGCCTTCACTGCCGAGATCGCCGCGACGGCGGCGCGCACGGGCAGCCGCACCGTCTCGACCATCTTCATGGGGGGCGGGACGCCGTCATTGATGAAGCCTGCGACGGTCGGCGCAATTCTCGATTCGATCGGCAGGCACTGGACCGTTGCGCCCGACGTCGAGGTGACGCTGGAAGCGAACCCGACCAGCGTGGAAGCGACGCGCTTTGCGGGATATCGCGCAGCGGGCGTCAATCGGGTGTCGCTCGGCGTGCAGGCGCTCGACGATGTCTCCCTGAAAGAACTCGGCCGGCTGCACACCGCACAGGAAGCGCTCGACGCCGTGAAGATCGCGCGCGGCGCGTTCGAGCGATACTCGTTCGATCTGATCTATGCGCGCCCGGGTCAGACGACCGCGGCATGGCGCGCCGAGCTTGAACGCGCGATCGATGAGGCCGCCGAGCATCTCTCGCTCTATCAACTCACCATCGAGATGGACACGCCGTTTGCCGCACTGCATGCGGCCGGCAAGCTCAAGACGCCGGACGACGATTCGGCGCGCGCGCTCTACGACACCACGCTGGACGTCACCGCGGCGCGCGGGCTTCCGGCCTACGAGATTTCCAATCACGCGCGTCCCGGCGCCGAGTGCCGGCACAATCTCGTTTACTGGCGCTACCACGAATATGCAGGTGTCGGACCCGGCGCGCATGGGCGTCTGGTGATCGACGGGAAGCGCCACGCCACCGCGACCGAGCGACGCCCCGAATCCTGGCTGATGCGAGTCGAGGCCACCGGTCACGGCGTTACCGAGGATGAAACACTGACCCGCGCAGAGCAGGCGGATGAATATCTGCTGATGGGCCTTCGGCTCGCCGAAGGAATCGAACCGAAGCGTTACGCAGCGTTCTCGGGCCACCCGCTCGACGAGGTGCGCATTGCCGCGCTCGATGCCGAAGGCATGGTCGAGCAGACACCCGACGGGCGCCTGCGCGTCACACGCGAAGGGTTTCCGGTGCTTGACGCCGTGGTGGCGGATCTCGCGGCGTAGAGGCGTGCACCGGCGTGCCAAGCCGGCGTAGTCCTGATACAACGAGCAGCACTTGAATTCTTGGAATTGCCGCGGTCGCTCGCGTGAAGCTCGCGGTCGGGCGCGCATAAACAAAATAACCACAAGGAGGTAGCCGATGATCGATTCAAGCCGGCGCACTGTTCTTGGAGCCGGTGTTGCCGCCGCTGCGGTAGCCACCGCACCGCAGGTGTTCGCACAGGCCCAGCAATCGGCTGCTCCGCAGGTGTTGCCGGCTGGCGCCAAAATCGGATTCTACGAGAGAGGCAACGTCCGCATCCGCTTCGCCGAGACCGGCGCGGCCGCGGGCTTCCCGCTGTTGGCGACGCCCGGCGGCGGTTTGAATTCCCGCATGGCAGTCTGGCCGAACGCAGTGATCAACATCCCGGAAGAATTCAAGAGCGACTTCCGCATCATCACCATGGACCAGCGCAACGCGAGTGGCGGCGAGTCCACTGGACCGGTCCAAGTCGATAACCCGTGGGATGCATTCGCCGACGATCAGCTCGGCTTGATGGATCATCTCGGCATCAGCCGGTTCTTCTTCTTCGGCAACTGCATCGGCGGCCCGTTCGCCATGAAGTTGATGGAGCGCGCGCCGCAGCGCGTCGTCGCGGCGATCCTGAGCCAGCCGGTCGGGCATCGGCCGGACAATCCTGACTTCATGTATGACGCCGGCCGTGACGTCTGGGCCAAGGAGCTGCGCGCGCGTCAGCCCGATGTATCTATGGGGACCATTGAGAAGTATCTGCATAACCTTTACCGCACGCGACCCGACTTCGTTTACAGCGTGCCGCGCGACTTCGCGAAGTCCTGCCAGACGCCATTGATTGTGCTGCCCGACGACGTGCCGGCACACCCGCTTCAGGTCTCCGTCGACATCGCGTCGCTTGTCCCGAACGCCGAGATCACAGTGTTTCCCTGGAAGGAGCAGGCGGATCTAAAGGCACGCACTATCAACCGTGCGCGCGCGTTCTTGAAACGGCATCAGACGGCGTAACACAGTCGCCGGCTTTTGAGAGCGTGCCGTAACGAACGTCTAAGTCCCGCTCGCGCTGAATGCCTTTGGTGCGGGGTTGACCACCTGCGGACCGGACGAGGTGACGCGCACCACCGCAAGTCCGCGCTGATTGGTGCCGTCGGGCTTGAAGCGGAACACACCGTCGATGCCGGCAAAGCCCGAAGCGTTGGTCAGGATTTCCTCGGAGAAGCGTGCGGCGCCTTGCGTCTTCACCAGTGCAGCGACCAGAGACACCGCATCGTAGGCAAGCGTTGCGGGCCGGAGCGGATCCTGTCCGTAGCGGCTCTTGTAGCGGCCCGAGAAGGCGCGATAGCCGGACGGATCGGGCGCCGCGAACCAACCGCCCTGCGTGCCGGTCTCGGCAAAGATGCGCGGATCGTCCCACAGGCCGGTGCCAATGAGCTGGATGCGGCGCGTGTTCACGCCATTCGCCGCGAGCGTCTGAACCGCCGTGATGACCGAGTCAGCCCCGTCCGGAATGAAAATCGCATCAGCTTGCTTCAATGCCGCGGCGACACGTTTCACGGGCTCGACCATGAGGGCGCGGTCGAGCGGATAACGCTCCATTGCAACGACGCGACCACCGCCGCGCGACACGGCCTGCTGGAACGCAGCCTGCACGACACTGCCGTAGGCGTTGTCCGGGATCAGCGCCGCGAACGAACGCTTGCCCTGCCGGGTCGCGTAGTCGATCGCGCGATCGACGTCGGACTCGGGCAGAAAGCTGAGCAGGTGCACGCCCGGCGCTGCCACGGTTGAATCGGTAGAGAACGCGATCATCGGCACACCGCGCGCACGCGCAACCTGCGCGGCCGAACTGACCGAGACAGCAAACAGTGGCCCGAGGATGATCTCGGCGCCTTCGGCAAGCGCCTGGCTCGCGGCCTGCGAAGCGCCGGAGGAATTGCCGCCGTCGTCTTTCACCAGAAGTTGGATGTCCGGATTGGAAAATTCCGCGAGCGCCATTTCGGCGGCGTTGCGCATTGCCTGTGCGACGGCTGCGCCGTTGCCCTGCGCGGAGAGCGGCAGGATCAACGCAACCTTGACTTGGCCGGCACCGACCGCGGTGGGCTGCGCCGCAGGTGGAGGCGGAGGCGAGCCAAGATTGAATACGTCCGCGCCGGGCATACCCGAGCATGCGGCGGCAAGCAGCCCTAATGCTGCAACGACGGCGATGCGCGCGCCAAGCGCCCGCCTCGCAATGCTCTCATGCCATGGGGGCAAGGCTGCCCTCCCTTCCCAGTGCATACTGGTCGCAAAGACCAATCGAGTCAAAAGCTTGGGGGCAACCGCGACGAATTCTTCGGACCCGGGTATTCTGGGCCACATGCCTCCCACGTCATCGCGCCCCCCTCATGAAAACCGCAGCGCCGGCGCTCCCCGGTTCACGGTCGCGGGGAACACCATCCGTGCGCCCGCACTGCACGCCGGGCTCTACGTGGTGGCGACGCCGATTGGGAACCTGCGCGACATCACCTTGCGCGCGCTGGAAATTCTCGCCGCGGCCGATCTTGTGGCCTGCGAGGACACGCGCGTCACCCGCAAGTTATTCGACCATTACGGACTGTCGGCACCGCTGATCGCCTATCACGACCACAATGCCGAGTCGGCCCGGCCGAAGATTCTCGAACGGCTGGCGGCGGGGGGCGCAGTCGCACTGGTGTCGGATGCCGGAACACCGTTGATCTCCGATCCAGGGTTCCGTCTGGTGCGCGAATCAGTTGCAGCCGGCCATCCGGTGACCGCCGCGCCGGGTCCATCATCCGCCCTGATGGCGCTGACCGTCGCGGGGCTGCCGACCGACCGGTTTTTCTTCGAAGGATTTTTGCCCTCGAAGGAAGCCGCGCGGCGCACGCGGATCGCGGAACTTGCGCGCATTCCCGCGACGCTTGTGATGTTCGAGAGCGGCCCGCGCATCGCAGCGGCGCTCGCGGACCTCGCGGCGGGTCTCGGATCGCGGCAAGCCGCGATCGCGCGCGAGCTGACCAAGCTGCATGAGGAAGTGCGGCGCAGCGATCTTGGCTCGCTCGCCGCCATATACCAAGGCGGAGCCGAGACGCGCGGCGAAATCGTGATCGTCATCGAGCCGCCCGCCGAGGCGGAGCCATCGAGCGCCGCCGATATCGACTCACTGCTCACCGCCGCGCTCGCACGCGTGTCGATGAAGGACGCGGTCGCCGAGGTAGCCGCCGCGACCGGCGAGCCGCGCCGTGCGATCTACAGCCGCGCACTCGAACTCGCGAAAGGGCGCGAGCCGTGACGCGCCCAACCGGACGCAAGCCGCCCACGATTGCATCGTCCGCGCCGCGGCCCGAGCGGCAGGTCGCGTTCCAGTTCGGGCTGTCGGCAGAAAGCCGCGCCGCCGCATATCTGATTGCCAAGGGCTATCGCATCGTGGCGCGCCGCTGGAAGAGCCCGGTCGGGGAGATCGACATCGTGGCGCGACGGCGGCGCACGCTGGTGTTCGTCGAGGTGAAGGCGCGCGAACGGCTCGACGACGCGGCCGAAGCCGTGATCGCGCGTCAGCAGCGCCGCATTATTGCGGCGGCCGAAGCGTGGCTCGCGAGCCACCCGGACGACATCAATTGCAATATCCGTTTCGATGCGATCCTGGTCGCGCCGAGAAGCCTGCCGCGCCACATCGAGTCGGCATTCGACGCGAGCCACTGATCAGGCGGCGGACCTTGCGGTGCGATCCAGGCGCCGCTCCCGGCCCCGGAAATTTGGGTCATCCATCTCGCGCCGGTCGAGGGGACCGCTCCGAGCGCCTGCTCGACCGAAACGCGGAAGGACTCCGCCGCGTTCTCGATGTGCCGGTTGCGGGCATCCCGAGCCCGCATCCTGCGCGACAGTGCGATTCAATTCAGCGTTTCGTTCCATCGCGTGCTGGAAAATCATGATGGATCGGGCAAGCGCGCCGACTTCGTCCTGGCGTTCAACGTTCGGGATGACGACGCCGACAGCGCCAGCCGCAACTTCGGCGGTCACGCGGGTGATATCGGCGAGCGGACGAGCGACAGCCTTTCCGATGAGGACGATGCCGGCAATCGCAAGCAGAACGCTGACGATCGACATCGCGCCAAGCAGCCATTTGGTGCGCGCGACTCCCGTCTCAAGCTCCGCATAGACCTGTTTCGAGTGCGTATCGTAGATCTGTGCGAGGATATCGAGATCCTTGTTCAGTGCGGTCCGCTTGGCGCGGTTTGCCTCGTTGTCGCCCCCACTCGCGACCCTTCGCGGGAGAGACTTCGGTGCCGAGCCGCACCGTACCGCTTCGCGGTCGGAATGTCGGGCGGACATGTAAACGCCGCGCGATTCCATCACCACCGCGTAGAACAGGCCATTGACGCACTCGACATTCTGAGCACCCATAAAGGCGCGCTCGAATGCATTGGTCAGCGTGCTGTTGTGATGCGCGTTGAGAACCGCCAGCAGGGACCGCCCCGCAGTCGCGGTCGCGAGCAGCGCGAAGATCGTATAAAGCTTGGCCGCGATCGAAAGACTGGGCACCTTGGGCATCGGTCCCTAATCCCCGGAAATACAGACACGGGCCGTCAAATCTGCCTGCAACCTGTTAACGGCCCGTCGGAAAAGTTCGTTAGAGGAAACAAGGATGCTGAACGTCGCCGTACAGATGGACCCGATCGAGCGCATCAACATCCGTGGTGATTCCACGTTTGCGATGCTGCTGGAGGCACAGGCCCGCGGGCACAGGTTGAACTATTACACCCCGGACCGGCTGGCGCAGACAGGTGGCCGAGTCTTTGCCGCGATGCAGCCGCTAACCGTGCGCGACGAGGTGGGCCACCATTTTACCTTGGGGGAGAAGCGGCGGACCGACCTGACGGACATGGACGTGGTCCTGCTGCGCCAGGACCCGCCATTCGATCTCGCCTACATCACCACCACCCACATGCTGGAGCGCGTGCATCCGAAGACGCTCGTGGTCAACGATCCCGCTCACGTGCGCAACGCGCCGGAAAAGATCTTCGTGCTCGACTTCCCCGACCTGATGCCGCCGACGCTGGTCACGCGTGACCTCGCCGAAATCAAGGCGTTCCGCGCCGAGCACGGCGACATCGTGATGAAGCCCCTCTATGGCCACGGCGGCGGCGCCGTATTCCGCCTCACCAAAGAGGATCTGAATTTCGGCTCGCTCTACGACATGTTCGCGGCGACCTTCCGCGAGCAGTGGGTGATCCAGAAATTCCTTCCGGACGTGAAGGACGGCGACAAGCGCATCCTGCTGGTCGACGGCGATTACGCGGGTGCGGTGAACCGCGTGCCGGCGGCCGACGACCTGCGCTCCAACATGGTGCGAGGCGGCTCACCGAAGGAGACGGAGTTGACGCCGCGCGAGCGGGAAATCTGCCAGCGCCTCGGTCCGCACTTGCGCGAGCGTGGACTGCTGCTCGTCGGCATCGACGTGATCGGCGATTACCTGACCGAGATCAACGTGACCTCGCCGACCGGCATCCGCGCGGTGAAGAACGTCGGCGGGCCCGACATTGCCAGGATGGTGTGGGACACGATCGAGGCGAAGCGGCGCGGCTGATCACGTCGGCCGCTCCAGCGCTGTCCTCTCCCAGCCGCCGCGGTTCGCCGCGGCGTCGTACGTACTCTGCATGAAATCGAGCAGCGCGGCGTCGGGCGAAGTCGCCATCCGCACGGTGTCGTAGTCCAGCAAGAACTGTCCGATATCCTTGTTGTAGGCCGCGCCCGAGGGTCGCGCGGGCTGCGCGCCAAAGCCTTCCGGCTCGGGATACGCGTAGGCGTAAAACGCCGCCTTGCCGTATCCACCATTGCCGGGCCAGAAGCCGACGCTTGCGCACTCGTGGCTATAGGCTTCGTTCATCACCCAGGCGGCGACGTTCGGCGTGTCGTTCGATTTGAGCGGCGGCGCGGCGCGGCCCGAGAAGCGCGTTACCGCCAGATCGAAGGAGCCCCAGAAGAAGTGAGAGGGGCTCGTCTTGCCGAGAAAGCGCGCGCGGAAGATGTTGAACACGCGATCCGCCTGCACGAGCTGGCGCCAGAACGTATTCGCGGCTTTGGCGTCGTAGCTTGCGTGCTGGCGATCCTGCTCGAACGGGATCGCGCCCTCGATTTCCACCGGCATGGTCCAGATGCGCACGTCGACATCGAGCGCACGCAATGCCCTCATCACGGCGGCGTAGAAGTCCGCCGTAGCCATGGGTTCAAGCTTGATGCGCTGTTCGCGCGCATCGCTGGTGTGCAGAACAAGCTGGTGTGCGCAGAAATCGAAATCGATCTGGAGCGCGCGGCCGCGATACGGCATGGCTCCGGTGGTAAGCCCGCGCGCGTTCACAGTGAGAACGATGCCCCACCAGTGGTTCTGCAACGGCGCTGAGCGCCAGCTTCACCTTGCCGGCGATCTGCGTCCACAGATGCAGCGTGTTGCAGGTCTCGGCCCAGTCCGCATAGGCGAGCGCCGGCCAAGATTCAGCTTTCGTGTCCATCGGGTGAGTCCTCTCACCCGGCATTGAACGACGTTGCGCGCGCTCGCGCTACATCCACGGCGTCAATGTCGCGACGCGCCCGGCGGCTTGAACAGGTGCGGGTCGTAGCTCTCGTCGAGGAGGGAATCGACCAGCATCACGCGCTGCCAGGCATGATTTTGCATGTCGAACACCAGCGCTTCGATTTCGGTTTCGGACGCTTCGACGGCGGCGCGGGCCGCCCGCGCGCAACTCAACTCGGCCTGGACTTCGCGAAGATCGATCATGGTGGCCTCCTGAGTTTCGAATCCCGCGAGAGCTTACCTCGGTTCCTTTTGTTCTGCAAATGTTCTTGCAACTGTCAACAACCTTGAGGTAGCCTAAGGCTGGCAAGGGGAAGGCCCATGGTCCAGCGCGTCTCAACCGTGGCGTTCGAGGGCATCGAGGCGCGCGCCGTCGATGTGCAGGTGCAGGTTGCGCCGGGCCTGCCGGCGTTCAACGTCGTCGGCCTTCCCGACAAGGCGGTCTCCGAGGCGCGCGAGCGGGTGCGCGCCGCGCTGATCGCCTCCGGCCTCGCACTGCCGGCCCGCCGCATCACCGTCAACATGGCGCCGGCCGATCTGCCCAAGGAAGGCAGCCATTACGATCTGCCGATCGCGCTCGGCCTGATGGCGGCGATCGGCGCAATCCCGCCCGACGCGCTATCCGGCTTCACGGTGCTGGGCGAACTCGGACTCGACGGCTCGATCGCACCGGTGGCGGGCGTGCTGCCGGCGGCGATCGGCGCGAACGCGCGCCGCGAAGGCCTGATATGCCCTTATGCGTGCGGACCGGAGGCCGCCTGGGCGAGCCCCGAGATGGAGATCATCGCGGCGTCCTCGCTCATCCAGCTCGCCAACCATTTCAAGGGCACGCAGGTGCTGATGCGGCCACGCCCGAAAATCCGCGAGGCCGAAGGCACGCCGCTCGATCTGAAAGACATCAAGGGCCAGGAGAGCGCGAAGCGCGCGCTCGAAATCGCGGCGGCCGGCGGACACAACCTGCTGATGGTCGGGCCACCAGGCGCCGGCAAGTCGATGCTCGCCGCGCGCCTGCCATCGATCCTGCCGCCACTGTCGCCCGCCGAACTTCTCGAGGTCTCGATGGTCGCCTCGGTGGCGGGTGCGATCGCCGAGGGCGCGCTCACCGACCGGCGGCCGTTCCGCAGCCCGCATCATTCGGCCAGCATGCCGGCGCTGGTCGGTGGCGGGCTGCGCGCCAAGCCGGGCGAGATCTCGCTGTCGCATCACGGTGTGCTCTTTCTCGACGAGTTCGCCGAATTCCAGCCGGCCGTCCTCGACTCCCTGCGCCAGCCGCTTGAATTCGGGCGACGTCACGATCGTGCGAGCCAATTATCGCGTCACCTATCCGGCGCGCTTCATGCTGGTCGCCGCCATGAACCCGTGCCGATGCGGCAGGGCGAGCGATCCGGGCTTTTCCTGTCGGCGCGGACAGAACGCGCGTTGCTGCGGCCGACTATCAGGGGCGGCTCTCCGGTCCGCTGCTCGACCGCATCGACCTTCATATCGAGGTTCCGGCCGTTACTGCGGCAGATCTGATCCTGCCGTCTCCGGCCGAAGGAAGCCGCGAGGTCGCAACGCGTGTGGCGCGCGCGCGCGCCCTGCAGACCGAACGCTATGCGGCGCTCGGCATGGAGGCGATCCGCACCAATGCGCAGGCAAGCGGGCCGCTGCTCGAGGAGGTGGCGAAGCTCGATAAGGCCGGACTTGCGCTGATCCGCGACGCGGCGGACGCGATGCGCCTGTCGGCCCGTGGCTACCATCGTGTCCTGCGTGTCGCGCGCACGCTCGCCGATCTTGACGGCGCGGAAACGGTCGGCCGCCTGCATCTGGCCGAGGCGCTGTCCTACCGGGCGCTGGCGGACGAGGTGCGCCGCGCCGCGTAACCTTTAGGGCGCGTGCTTCTCCGCGAACTTCCATTTGTAGATCAGCCGCACGGCAATCCAGAGCATGATCAGGAACAACACCATGCGGAAGCCGACAAGCGAGAGCGCCGCGCTGCCGAGAAAGAAAATCAGGCTCGACCAGAATGTGATCCACATCGCCTCCGCGGCGAGCGAATAAACCAGGAAGCGCGAGACGGGAAACTGCAGAATGCCGGCGGCCGTCGAGATGCAGGAGGCGAGGTTCGCCTGCCAGTAGGTGGTGAAGATCGCACTCAGGCCGTAGCGGGTCAGCCTGCGTTGCGCGTTTTCGACCGGCTCGCGCATTCCGAAGGCGAGCAGCACACGATACCAGCCATATTTGCCGGCGAAAAAATTGGTGACGAATGCGCTGAAAAGTCCCGTTCCGGCCATCGCAGCCACCAGCGCGAAACGGGCCGGATGCGGCGCCGCGAACACCAGGGCAAGCACGATCACGAGCGTGCCGGGAAAATACCAGCCGACCACCAGTATCCCTTCAAGATAGGCGCTGACCAAAACGATCACGACGCCGTAGCGATCCAGATAGTATTTCGCCGCCTGCGCCATCGTCTCTTCGGGCGGCAGATCGAGCGCGAGCCAGACCGCATAGAGAAGGCCGAACAGCGCCAGCACGACGAGCGGAAACGCAATGATTTTCAGCGCCCGGCGCAGCATGTCCCCCACCCTGGGGGCACGTTGCGGCCGACGCCATGTCAGGTCAACGCGAAAGGTCCAAGCTGGTTACTGCCCGGCGCGGCGGCGCGTGCCGCGCAGCGCGGCTGGTTTCTCCGGGCGCCGCCAGGCGCGCCGCATCAGGCGCAATTCGCCGTCGCGGCGGGGCCGCGAATGGCCTGTGCGCTTGCGCTTGGCGCGCGCGCCGGTATCCGTCTTGCGGTCGACCGCTTCGCAGAACGCACTGAATTCCTCGTTGGTGACGCCGTTGAGATCGAGCCGCAGCTGCAGCTTCGCCATGTCGAGAAACAGTTCGGACTGCGTGAGGCCGCCCGCGCGAACCAGTTCGATCAGATCGTCGAGCGTCGCGAGAGCTTGCTCAAGCCGTTCGTCCATGTTCGTTTCCATCGCCCAGCCCCCTCCAGTTGCCCTTGCGCGACGTGCGCGCGATCCAGCTCCTTGTCGTTGTCGTGTCGCCGTAAAGGCCTGCAACGCCCGAAACAACGCGATGCACCTCATTCGCCGAAATGTCGTCGAGCGCATGGCTCGCCGATGCATCCGCCAGGAAGGTGACAGTGTGCCCGCGGTGAAAAGCGTCGATTGCGGTCGCAAGGCAGGCCGCCTCGCCGGCAAAGCCCGCCAGCACAAAACTGCCGCCGCCCGACTCCATCACCTCGGAGAAGTCCTTGCTGGCATAGCAGGACGGCCGGTTGCGCTCGAAGATCATGTCGACGCCGTGCGGCTCGAAGCCTTCGATCCAGCGCGAGAAGCGCGTCGCCTTGTTGAACAGCGGCGTCCGGTCGATCCAGCGTGCGAATGCAACCGGCAGGCCCATGGCCCGCGCATGCGCGAGCGCAGCGCGGCAATTTGCGAGCGCGCCCTTGGTCTCCTCCAGCGCCAGCACGCGCGGGCTTGCGACATACTCCTGCTGCAGGTCGACCAGCACCAGCGTCTGGATCACCGACGGATTGACGTAGGCGCGCAGGTCGATGACCGAGCTCATGCGCGCGCCCTCTCTCGGGATTTGTCCACCGATCGAACGCGGGCCGGCCGCATTTCATCGCGTTCGACGGGAGATCGGGTAACCGGGCGGAGAGCCGAGCGTTCTAACACTCCGGGCAGGTGCCAGCGTCCTTCCGGACGCAGTACGATGTACGGGTCGGACTCGAGACTGACGGCATTCGGTGAAGGCGCGGCGTCGAAGATGATCTCGACATATTCGTAATCAGAGAAAACCACGCGGCGAGCCTCCTCCATCTGGCGCCACCCCATTCCGAGGTAATACCCGAGCAGGTTTTTCTCGGCATGTCCGTAAATACGGCGATATCCTTTGGCGCGGCAGAACTCGACGCCTGCCTGCATTAACTTTGTTCCGAGGTGAAGTTTACGAAACTCACGCCGCACCGCAAGGCGCTCAAGCTTTGCGAAATCGGCAAAGAAACGAATCCGGAGAGACCCGACGGGTTCATTTCCGAGATAGGCAAGAAGGTTAGTGCCAGTTAGGTCGTTGCCATCAAATTCCTCTGCATAGGGACATTCCTGCTCGGCGACGTAGACTGCGCTCCGAATGGACATGACGCGAAGGAAATCTTCGATCGAACGCGCGACAGTAATTCCGACCGCATCGCTGGGACCATCTGCCGCATAAGTGTCATAGAGAGGGACAAATGGACGTGATGTCCTTCCACGCTGGAAGGTATACAAATTCGGAAGAAACCGGCCCCTACAGCTCGCCCCCTGCACAAAGCCCAGACTTTCAATAATGCGGCGTCCTTGCGGAGTTGCAGCGCGGGTATAGAGCGGAATATCGCAATATCGCGGCGTGCAGATTTTTTCATACGTGAGTGGAATTCCTCCGGCGATAATCCCACGCGCAAGAATTCCCCAGACGTAGATCGCAACGGGCGTCTCGCTCTGACGGCAGATGAAGGAGAGGTCGGGATCCAGTGCGGAGAATGAGCCATTGAACAGGCTGTCTACCCCAGCCTGATTGAGCATCAGATACGCGACGAAGCCCTCGCCTCCACCGAGCCCGGCCATGAAGTGGTCACGACGGGCAATGGCCCAAAAGCTGTCGGGGTTGTGACGAAAGACGCGATGTACAACCTCGGGCGACGCTGCGCCCCCCATCTCGGCCCTGGCCTGAGGAAGTAGCGAGTTGATGTCCGCGACCGTGGGCGTAAAAACAACTAATCGTTGCGCTACCCTTGTATTCAGATTGCCTAAATGGTGTTTCGCAGGCCGCATTGGCGAGATCAGCGGCTGGGCGGCACGTGTGACGCGTCTCGCGTGCGCGTTCATTGGCGGTGTCCCTGTTGTCAGGCGCAAGTTACTCTGCGAAGCTTAAGCGTAATGGGACCGGCCGTATGCGCCTAGTTACGAGCAGGGGTGTTACACCCACGGATCACTCGGGATCCTCGCCGTCTCCCGATTGGGAGAATATTCACACATTCCTCGAGACAGCCCGGTGCGGCAGCTTGCGCTCGGCGGCGGAGAATTCGCGGTCTCCTACGGGTCAGTCAAACGTCGTATCGATGAGCTGGAACGACAGCTTTCTACAAAGCTCTTCACTCGTGATGTGGAAGGCGTACGGCTGACGCCGGAAGGTCGGGAGGCCCTGGCCAAGGCAGAGGATATGGAGGGCGCCTTCTTTGGATTAATGCGCACAAAAGAGCGCGCCGATCCATACAGCGGTGAAGTCAAGGTCGCGACGACCGAGGCTTTCGGTACATTTTGGCTCGCCCCGCGATTGGTCGAATTTCAAAGGAAGAATCCGAAGCTGCTTGTCGATATCCGCTGCGCGATGCAATCGGCGGATATACTCCGGCTTGAGGCGCATGCTTCCGTTCAGCTCAGCGAGCCCAAGGGCGCCGACGTAAAGGTAGTCCGACTAGGAAAAATTCATTCTGTG
The DNA here is from genome assembly GCA_963757565.1 of uncultured Alphaproteobacteria bacterium. Lineage (GTDB taxonomy): Bacteria > Pseudomonadota > Alphaproteobacteria > Rhizobiales > Xanthobacteraceae > PALSA-894. Next base: position 727,156 of record CAVWSB010000010.1, on the reverse strand, counting down.
CCTTCGGCAGCCCAGTCATACATCGATCTTTACGGCACCCCGAAGGGTCTCGACGATCTACCGAGCCATCGGCTTGCGCTGCAGTTTGCTGAACAAACCGGCACAGAGGATATCTATAACCAATTTTACCCTGGCGTGCCTCATGCAGGTTGGGTCGCCTTCCGCACCAATAATAGTACGGCGTTGCTTTGGGCTATCAGCAAGGGTGTGGGCATCGGCTGGTGTCCGACGTACGTGCACGCCTTGGGTCCGCGGATCGTCCCGATAGATCTCGACCTGGTTTTTTCTTTCGATGTTTGGCTGGCTTACCATGCCGATGCGGCACAAATTCCGCGGGTTCGCAGGTTGATCGATTGGATCAAGGATTCGTTCGACTCGCGAAAGTATCCTTGGTTCAAGGACGAATTCATCCATCCGCGAGAGCTTGCCGGCGAGTATCGTGGACCGCCACTCGAGAATTTATTTGAATCTGGTCCGGTCGATGATGCCGTCGCGGTGCGTGCCTAGAAAACAAGGCTTATTCTTGCGCGCATCGCGCTCTCACTTCTTCTCCAGCAGCGACTCCGCCAGCACGACCAGTGCGTATTTGGTCGCGCGTGAGGGGATCTCCGAGTAGGCACGCATCAGCCGCACGGCGCCCTTGGTCTGCAGGAACGCCAGTCCCGTCGTGCCCCGCTCGCGCTTCTTCGCGCGCAGTCCCATACCACCATAGAAAAACATCACCGGCGTTCCAAGAATGTCGGCGATCTGCTGCAATCGGCCGGCCGAGACCCGGTTCTTGCCTTTTTCGTATTTCTGAACTTGCTGGAACGTCAACCCGATCCCATCGGCGAGGCCGGCCTGCGAGAGTCCGCGTTCCAGGCGCAGCGCCCGGATCTTCCGCCCGATTTCGACATCCTCGGCGCCTGCGCGGCGTTTGCGGACTCCCTCACGACCGCCGGTCACCTGTACCCCCGATAAATGAGAAATTCGCCGCGGCGCACAACCAGATGGCGTCACCGGGGACAGTTGGCGCCTAAAATCATGTGCACAACGAATGATTTCAGGTCAGAATGAACGTCCGGGAAGTAGCATAGTGAACTGGTGCGCGGAACGGTGGCAAAATTTTCGGAGCGGGATGCTGCAAAAATGGAGCAGCCCATCGGGGCCGCCCTGCTTGAACGCATTTCGTGGGACGATCTACGCGTCTTCGTCGTGGTTGCGCGGACGCTGAGTTTCCGCAAGGCCGCAAACGCCTTGCGTACCAGTTCGTCGACAGTCGTGCGGCGCATGGAGCGTCTCGAAGAGACGTTCGAATTTCGTCTGTTCGACCGCCTGCCTGACGGGGTCGTGCTAACCGCAGAGGGACATTCGGTTTACCGCAGCGCGCAAGACATGGAGCGCGCCAGTCACTCGTTACGCGCCCATCTCGACCAGGACATGACGACGCGCGGCATGGTGCGCTGTTCGATAACCGAAGGACTCGGCACGGCGTGGGTTCTGCCTCACCTTGCCCAATTCAGCCATACGCATCCTGCCACGATTGTGGACTTACGTTGCTCGATGGAAGTCGCCGACGTGCTGCGTATGGAGGCTGACGTTGCGATCCAGCTTGAGAAGCCGGAGCGTCCGGACGTCAAGGTCATCCGGCTGGGCCGCATGCATATCTACCCGTTCGCCTCGCCGCGCTATGTCGAAAATCATGGACTGCCTAAAGATCTGAGCGAGTTCAAGCAGCATCGGATTGTGCACCAAAAAGGTCCGCAGGTGGACGAGAAGGCAACGCAGCGCCTTCTCAATGTCCCGAGCATCGAGGGAATTCTCGCGCTTCGGACAAACGCAAGCATCACCCATGCCTGCGCGGTCGAACTCGGGATCGGTATTGGCGGCCTACCCACCTATATGGTGGGGCTCGGGTGCAATCTGATTCCGGTCGATATCGGTGTGCGTCACCAAGTCGACATCTGGATGACCTACCACCCGGATGCGCGCAGCATTCGACGCGTGTCGTTCTTCATCGATTGGCTCAAGACCCTGTTCGACCCAAAGCAGTATCCCTGGTTTGGAGACGAATTCATCCACCCTCGCGATCTGCGGCCGCTCGATGCGGCGTCCTTGGCTAGTCGCGCACTTAACCTTCCCATTCTGAATCCCGCGGGCCGGCTAAAGACCGGATAAACCTGTTCAATCTTTCCTCGCCCAGTGTTTTCCCGCGCCAACAACCCGCCTGCGAACCCGCAACCAGCAGTGCGCAATCTTCAAATCACGGTGGTCAACTCTGACCATCCAACCCAGGATTTGCGCGCAAGGGGCAGCCTTCGCGGGGTTTGGGGCGCGACGCACCGGATGGATAGCAAGTCCACCACCAAGAGCACCACCTCGCACGATGTCGAGGTCGGACAACGCATCCGCGCGCGGCGGATGGCCAAGGGCATGTCGCAGACCGATCTTGGCGCGCTGCTCGGCGTCACCTTCCAGCAGGTGCAGAAATACGAAAAGGGCGTGAATCGCGTGGGTGCCGGCCGTCTGGTGCGGGTCGCCGAGGCGCTCGAAGTGCCGGTTTCGTTCTTCTTCGGGGTGGCGGACGTCGGTTCGGAAGAAACGCGCGCGATCCTCGGCTATCTCGACAGCTCCTATTCGCTGCGGCTGTTGCGCGCATTCTCGCGTATTCCCCCGGGCGGAGTGCAGCGGGCCGTGGTGGATCTTGTCGAAAGCATCGCGCCAGAAGCGGGTTCGACGCAGATTCAGCCGTTGGTAACCCCAATTCGGTAGCTTCAGCCCTGTCGTTTGGCCCGTCGGGCCGCGAAGGGGCGGTCGTGCGTCGCAATGTAAAGATCCTCGCATCCGGTGCGTTGGCCATCGCGCTTCCTGCAGCCGGCCACACCTTCGCATCCTCCTCACAACCGAAGCCACAGGCCTGCCTTGCGATCGGGGCCACCACGTGGGCGGTCGCGGCCAAATCGACCAAGGCGAGCGTCACGGTGCGCATCGACCCCGAGGCGATTGCGCCCGATGTTCGGATCCGGCTCGCCGACACAGCCGATGAGGCCGATTTCGTTTTTGTCGATGACGGCACTCCAACGGGCTGCCGGACCGTTTCGGCGGGCCATGCCGTGGCGATCGATCCGAGCGCGGCTGGTCCCGACGTGACCGTGGGCTTTGCGAGCGGCGCACAATCGGCGGACTATCGCATTTTCATCCGTTCCGGCCTGCTCACGCAGGAGGAGGGGGCGGCTCTTTTCGCAGCAGCGAACCGGCCGATCCATGCTCTCGCACGAACCGAATAATTCAACTTTTCCCGATCGTGTTCACGCGCCGTCAACCTTGCAGACGGTGGCTGCCTTGCGTCCTCGCTATCCGAAAGGGAATTGGAAGATTCCCGGATCAAATTCCACACCGGGACAAAACAAGGCCGGTCTCTATGGCTCCGACCGACAGCGCGAGAGATGTCACAACGCGCGCCGCATTCGCGCGGCGCGCCTGGGGCGTTGCAGCACGGATCGCTGCTGTCATGCTGGCGCTCTACCTGACCGGACCGCTGCTCGTTTCCGACGCGACGTTTCACGGTTTCGCCGCACCGATTCCGGGACTTATCACCGGCGTGCTCATCATTGCGGCCTGCGCCGTCATCGGCTTGCTCGCGCGGCGCAATCGCGTACTTGCGCACGATGTAGCGCGGCTTGAAGCGCGCGCCGAGGAGTTCGGTGACAAGAATTGGGAGCTGAAGGAAGCGGCCGAACGCAATCGGAGTTTCCTCGAGGCGCTCGGCGACATCATCGTGAGGCGCGACGCATCCGGCCGCATCGTTTACGCCAACGAGGCCTATTGCCGTCTGGCGGGGAACGCACTGGATGAGCTCACCGGCAGCGACTTCAATCTGTCGCCCGTCGAGCAGGCCCCGGTCACCGCACTGCCGGACGGCACGCGCGTTCACGACCAGAAGATTGCAACAGCCGATGGTCCTCGATGGATTTCCTGGCGCGACGTCGCATTGCGAGACGCCACGTCGGGCGTGACCGAGGTGCAGAGCGTGGGTCGCGATATGACCGCGCGCACGCAGGCCGAACATGCGCTCGCCGAGGCGCGCGATCAGGCCGAAGCCGCCAACCGCGCCAAGGGTCGTTTTCTCGCGATGGTCAGCCACGAGATCCGCACGCCGCTCAATGGCATCCTGGGGATGACGGGCCTGCTCCTCGACACGTCGCTCTCCCCCGAGCAGACGACTTATGCCAGGGCAGTTCAGACCTCTGGCGATGCGCTGCTGTCGCTGATCGAGGAAATCCTCGACTTCTCCAGGATCGAAGCCGGCAAGCTCGACCTTGAAGTGAAGCCATTTTCACTCGCCACGCTGGTCGAAGAAACAGTCGAGCTCCTCTCACCCCGCGCTCAGGCAAAGGGCATCGAAATCGCCTCATCGATTGACGACGGCCTGGCCGAGCATGTCCTCGGCGATCCGGCGCGGCTGCGCCAGGTGCTGCTCAATCTCGCCGGCAATGCGGTGAAGTTCACCGAGACGGGCGGGGTCGCAATAATCGTTGCGCCCGGATCCGCGCCCGATGAGATCAGTTTTGCCGTGCGCGACACCGGGATCGGCATCGCACCCGAGGCGCAGGCGCGCGTGTTCGAAGAGTTCGAGCAAGCCGACGACGGCATGACGCGCAAGTTCGGCGGCACCGGACTTGGCCTTGCCATCTCGCGCCGCATCGTCCAACGCATGGGCGGCAGCATCACGCTGGACAGTGCACCCGGACTGGGTTCGACCTTTCGATTCACGGCACGCCTGCCCGTCGCAAACAAGACGCGAAGCGAGGCGACCGCGCCGGATCTCTGCGGCCAATCTATTCTTATCGTTGCGCCTGGGCGCATCGAAGCGCCGATGGTCGCACAACGCTTGCGCGGTTGGGGCGCGCAGGTCAGCCTCGTGGCTGACGAAACAGAAGCGTCCACACTGCTGGCCGAGCGCATGTGGGACGCATTGGTCGTCGATCATATCATCGGGCCCCAAGCCGCAAGCGCACTCGCACAAACCCCATCGGTCGCGCGACGCGTCGTCGTCCTCACGCCGGCTGAACGACATGAGCTTGCCGCCCTCAAGGCGGACGGCTTCACCGACTATCTGGTGAAGCCTGTGCGGGCGGCGTCGCTGGCGGCGCGCTTCGCCGCCGCCTCCGGCGGCTCGGGCATGGCCGACGAAGTCCAGGATTTGCCAGAGACTAAGCCAAGAACCGGGCTCGCAGTGCTGGTGGCGGAGGACAATGACATCAACGCATTGCTCGGGCGCGCTTTGCTGCACCGGCTCGGTCACCAGCCCACGATTGCGCAGAATGGCGCCTTGGCGCTCGAAGCCTTCCTTGCGGCCGCCAACGCCGGCACGCCATACGATCTGGTTCTGATGGACATACACATGCCCGAACTCGACGGACTGGAGGCGACGCGCCGTATCCGTGCCGCTGAGGGTGCGCTTGGCTTGCGCCGCACCCGCATCGTCGCCCTCACGGCAAATGCGTTCGGAGAGGATCGCGCGGCGTGCGTTGCGGCCGGGATGGACGATTTTCTGGTGAAGCCGCTCGATCGCGACCGGCTCGTCGGCGTTCTCAATGGCGGCGCCGCTTCGATCGCTGCCTGATCAGAGCTTCCGCAGCGAGACTTCCTGCACGAGGTGGCTCGCGTCCTTCTTGAGGATGAGATGCGCGCGCCGCCGAGTCGGCAGGATGTTCTCGCGCAAATTGACCAGATTGATGCGCTCCCAGATCGAGGTCGCTGTCTCAGCCGCTTGCGCGTCCTTCAGCTTCGAATAGCGATGGAAGTACGATTTCGGATCGCGGAACGCGGTCTCGCGCAGCGTGAGGAAACGATCCACGTACCATTTATGCAGGACCTCCTCTTCGGCATCGATGTAAACCGAGAAGTCGAAGAAGTCCGACACGTAAGGGATTGCCTTGCCGTCTTTCGGTGGATGGCCGGTCTGAAGAACGTTGAGCCCTTCAACAATCAGGATATCCGGGCGATCCACCTCGACCGACTGGTTCGGCATCACGTCGTAGACCAGATGTGAGTAGATCGGCGCGCGCACCGGGCGCCGTCCCGCTTTAACGTCCGCGAGAAACCGTAACAGCGACGGCAAGTCGTAACTTTCGGGAAAGCCCTTCTTCTCCATCAGGCCTTCCCGTTCGAGCACGGCATTCGGCAGCAGGAAGCCATCTGTGGTTATGAGATCGACCTTCGGGACATTCGGCCAGCGCGCGAGCAGCGCCTGCAGGACGCGCGCGGTGGTGGATTTTCCGACAGCGACCGAGCCGGCGACACCAATGATGTAGGGAACCTTGGTTTCGGCGGTGCCGAGGAAGTGCTGCTGCACGATGAACAGTCGCTGCGCCGCCGCAACGTAGAGGGACAGCAATCGAGACACCGGAAGATAAATTTCCTCGACCTCTCTCATGTCGAGCCGGTCGTGCAGCGAGCGCACACGCGTCACCTCGTCCGAGGTGAGTGTCATCGGAGTGTCTTCGCGCAACGCGGCCCACTCGGCACGCAACAGCGTCAGATAGGGCGAAAGGCCGTCGTCGGTACGCTTGTCCATCGGTTACTCGCCGGATTATCCACCCTTGCGGGACGCCTTTTCGTCGAGCCCGGACTGAACGGTGCGCTCGCCCAGAACCGCCTCGACCTCCGCAAGCTTGACGCCACGTGCCTCCAGCACGACCAACAGATGATACAGAAGATCCGCGGTCTCGGCGATCAGGTGCTCTCGATCCTCGGTCACCGCAGCAAGCGCGGTTTCCACGGCCTCCTCGCCGAGTTTCTTGGCACAATGCGCCACGCCCTTGTCGAGCAGCTTGCGGGTATAGGACTTGTCCGCGCTTTCGCTGGCGCGCTGGTGGACGCGCGCCTCGAGGTCTTGAAGGGTGAAACTGCTCATTCAAGGGCTCCGTCCGACGGCCATAGCATAGCGGCTCTGCGAAATCTTGGCCTCTGCGACCTCGCCTAAACACCATGTCTTATGGCGGCGCCGGATCCCCTTCGGCAGCCCTTTCCGCCGTCTCAGATCCTTGACGGTATCGACGGCGATACCGGCGGCCTCACGGCCGCTCTACCCTCCGCAGGAGCGGAACCATGTTAACTCTTTTGTCTATCGTCGTCGCACTCGCGGCGCTGACTGCACTCGCGGGTCTGCGCATCGCCAACCAGTATGCCCGCGCCGTCGTGTTCCGGCTTGGGCGTTATCATTCGACGCGCGGTCCCGGCCTCTACTGGATCATCCCGTTCGTCGAGTGGCAGTACACGATCGATCTTCGCATCAACACGACCGCGGTCGAGGAGCAGGAAACAATCACCAAGGACAACGTCCCGATCAAGGTAAACGCCGTCGTGTGGTACCGGATCGTCGATCCGAAGCAGGCCAAGCTCGAGGTAAAGAATATCGACAACGCCGTGATCCAGGTTGCGCTGACCAACCTTCGCACCGGCATCGGCCAGCATTCGCTCGACGAGGTGCTGAAGGAGCAGGAGGCGGTGTCGACTGCGATCCAGCTCAAGATCGACGCCGTCACTGAACCATGGGGCGTGAAGGTCGAGCGGGTGGAGATGAAGAACGTCGAGATCCCGCAGTCGATGCAGCGCGCGATGGCGCAAGAGGCCGAAGCGCTGCGCGAGAAGCGCGCGCGCCTGATCAAGGCGCAGGCCGAATACGAGGCCTCTGCACAATTGCGTCAGGCCGCCGAGATCATCATGCAGAACCCGGCCGGACTGGAGTTGCGCCGGATGCAGATGATTACGGAAGTCGGCGCCGAGCAGAACACGATGACCATCATCATGATGCCGAGCGAGTTCGTCACGATGGCGGGTGCAATTTCGAAGCTAGCGCCGGCGCAGGGGTAAGCACTGCTCCGCTCGTCCCCGCGAAAGCGGGGACCCAGTTCTTCTGCTCTGGATGCCCGCTTACGCGGGCATGAGCGGCAATACGACTTAACTACGGATCGAGCCGCATCGGCAGGCTGGCTTTCGCCATGTAATCCTTCGCCTGCCGCACCGTGTATTCGCCGAAATGAAAGATCGAGGCAGCGAGCACGGCGGTCGCGTGCCCGTCGCGGATGCCCTCAACCAAATGGTCGAGATTGCCGACCCCGCCGGAGGCGATCACCGGAACAGGAACGGCGTCGGCCAACGCGCGGGTCAGCGCCACGTCGTATCCGCTCTTGGTTCCGTCGCGATCCATCGAGGTGAGCAGGATCTCGCCCGCGCCGAGCCCGACGACTTCCCGCGCATAGCCGATCGCCTCGATGCCGGTCGGGTTGCGCCCGCCATGGGTGAAGATCTCCCAGCGGTCAGCCGCGCCCGGCTTTGAGGTCTTCTTCGCGTCGATCGCCACCACGATGCATTGGTCGCCGAACTTCTCTGCCGCCTCCTTCACGAAGGTGCGGTTGTTCACCGCCGCGGTGTTGATCGACACCTTGTCGGCGCCGCATTTCAGCAGCTTGCGGATGTCCTCCACGGTGCGCACGCCGCCGCCCACGGTCAGCGGCATGAAGCAGGCTTCCGCCGTGCGCGTGACCACGTCGAAGATGGTGTCGCGGTTCTCGTGGCTCGCCGTGATGTCGAGAAAGCAAAGCTCGTCCGCGCCGGCCGCATCGTAGGCGATCGCGGCCTCGACCGGATCGCCGGCATCGCGAAGGTTGACGAAGTTGACGCCCTTGACGACGCGGCCGTCCTTCACGTCGAGGCAGGGAATGACGCGGACCTTGAACGACATCAGGCTGCCCGCGCCGCCTTCAGCATCGCGATGGCCGCGGCGGCATCGAGCCGCCCGTCGTAGAGCGCGCGGCCCGCAATCGCGCCTTCGAGCTTCTTCGCGCGCGGCTGCGTCATCACCTTGATGTCGTCGATCGAAGCGAGCCCGCCCGACGCAACGACGGGAATCGAAATCGCCTCGGCGAGCGCAATTGTGGCGTCCCAGTTGATCCCCTGCAGCATCCCGTCGCGCGCGACATCGGTATAGACGATCGCTGCCACGCCCGCGTCCTCGAAGCGCCGCGCAATGTCGAGCACGGTCAGTTCCGATTGCTCGGCCCAGCCCTCGACCGCCACCTTGCCGTCGCGCGCATCGAGCCCAACCGCGATGCGCTTGGGAAATTTCCTCGCCGCATCCTTCACCAGTGCGGGATCGCGCACCGCTGCTGTGCCGATGATGACGCGGTTCACGCCTTTGCCGAGCCAGCCCTCGATGGTCTTCATGTCGCGGATGCCGCCACCGAGCTGCACGCAAAGTCCGACGGTCTCCAGAATGCGCTCCACCGCAGAGACATTCATCGGCTTGCCGGCGAACGCGCCGTCGAGATCGACCACGTGGAGATGGCGGAAGCCCTGCGCCTCGAAGGCGTGCGCCTGGCTCGCCGGGTCGTAGTTGAATACGGTCGCGCGCGCCATGTCGCCCTGCTGCAGGCGCACCGCGAGACCGTCCTTCAGGTCGATGGCGGGAAAGAGGATCACGAGACTATGGCTTCCACTTGAGAAAATTCGCGATCAGCGCAAGCCCGAGCTTCTGGCTCTTCTCGGGATGGAATTGCGTGCCCGCATAGTTGTCGCGCGCGACGATCGCGGTGACCGGCCCGCCGTAGTCGGCGTCGGCCACCAGACAATCCTTGTTGGTGTTGAGCTGATAGGAGTGCACGAAATAGCCGTGCAGTCCGTCGCCCCCGAGCGGGATGCCGTCGAGCAGCGGATGCGCGCGGCGCTCGTTCAGCGTGTTCCAGCCCATGTGCGGGATTTTCAGGTCCGGATCGCGCGGCGTGATGCGGTCGACCTCGCCGGGGATCCAGCCAAGCCCTTCCACGACCTCATACTCGCGGCCGCGTTCCGCCATCAGCTGCATGCCGACGCAGATGCCGAGGAACGGCTGGCCCTTCTTTCGTACCGTCTCGTTCAGCGCATCGACCATGCCCGGCACTGCATCGAGCCCGCGGCGGCAGTCCGCGAACGCGCCGACGCCGGGCAGCACGATGCGATCCGCGGCCCGCACCTGGTCGGGATCGTCGGTCACCAGGATCGGCTGGTCGTGGCCCGACTCGCGCGCAGCCCGCTCGAAGGCCTTGGCCGCCGAGTGCAGGTTGCCGGACCCGTAGTCCACAATCGCGACCGTCATGGCCGCGCCTGCGCTTGCGGGAACAGTCCGACGATGTCGGTCGTACCGGGCGGATCGAACGGAGTCGGCGCGGGCGGCGGCGGTACCGGACGGCGGGACGGCGTGGCGCATCGGCCCAGCCGTCGAAAAAACGCCGCTCGGCGTCCTCAAGATCCTCGCCGACCACGACGCCACGATTGGCAAAGCCACGCCGCGCAAGCTTCCAGCGCAGCAGCGACGAAGCCTCGATCCCGATCAGGATCGCGAGCAGCAGCACAACCCAGAAGCCGGCGCTGCCTGCAATGCCAAATCGCCGCAGCAGCAAAGCGGCAGCTCCGACGATCAGCGCCGAGACGATGAACTCGAGCCACAGCCGATGGCGCAGCATCCAGAACGGCGCCAGCAGGAACGCCCAAACATGGAATCCGTCACGCACGAACCGGAAGCGCGCGGTATGCGCCAGCGTGTCGTCGTCGCGCCGTGGAGGCTCGTAGACCGTATAGACGGGCATGTTCGGCACTCACGTGTCTTGAGCCTCCCTGCAAGCGGGGAGGGATGAAGGACTCAGCCGCCCAGCGTTCCCTTGGTGGACGGGATCTCGCCGGCCGCGCGCGGATCGATCGCAACCGCGGTGCGCAACGCGCGCGCCAGTCCCTTGAAGCACGACTCAGAGATATGGTGGTCGTTGGTGCCGTACAATGTCTCGACGTGCAGCGTCACGCCGGCGTTCATGGCAAACGCCTGGAACCACTCCTGCACCAGCTCGGTATCGAACGTGCCGACCTTGTCGCGGCCGAATTCGGCCTTGAACACCAGGAACGGCCGGCCCGAAATGTCGATCGCGACGCGCGTCAGCGCCTCGTCCATCGGCATATGCACGCTTGCATAGCGCGTGATGCCCTTCATGTCGCCGAGCGCCTGTTTCACCGCCTGCCCGAGCGCGATGCCCACATCCTCGGTGGTGTGGTGGTGGTCGATATGCAGATCGCCCTTGGCCTGCACCGTCATGTCGATCCGCGAATGGCGCGCCAGCAGGTCGAGCATGTGGTCGAAGAAGCCGATGCCGGTCGCGACGTTCGATGCACCCGCGCCGTCGAGGTTCACCTCGACCGACACGTCGGTTTCCTTGGTTTTCCGCGTCACCACGGCCTTGCGCATGGGTAATCCCTTGGATGCGCGCGCCTTTTATCAGGGGACGTCCCCGGCGTCTAATAGCCAAGCGCGTGCGGCAGCCACAGGGTTAAGGCCGGCACAAAGGCGATCACCAGGAGGCAAACCAGCAGCAGCCCGAGGTAGCCGAAGATCGGCTTCACGGTCTGCTCGATCGGCACGTTCCCGACCAGGCAGGCGCCGTAGAGTCCCAGGCCGAGGGGCGGTGCGAACAGTCCGATCCCCATAGCGACCACCAGCACCACCCCGAAATGCAGCGGCGCAATCCCCAGTTTGGCGGCGACCGGGATCAGCAGTGGGCCGAAGATGATGAGGGCCGCGGCCCCCTCCAGCACCGAACCCATCACGATCAGGATCGCGATCGACAGCAGCATGAACAGCCATGTGCCGCTCGACTGCGATAGGTGCACCAGCGCATCGCCGAGCATGTGCGGTACCTGCTGCAAGGTCAGCACGAAGGCGAGCGATTGCGCTCCCGCGACGATGAACATGATCAGCCCGGAGCGGACCGCCGACTGTGTGAACGCGCGCACCGCCGCGCGCCAACCGAGTTCGCGGAACACGAGGCTGCCGACGACCAGTGCGTAGAGCGCTGCAAAGGCGGAGATCTCCGTCGCCGTGGCGAACCCCGACTTGAAGCCGCCGAAGATCAGCACGATCAACCCAACGGTCGCGGCGGCGCCGCTCCAGAGCTGCGCGGTTGGAACATGCGCCGTGGTGCTGTCGGCGATGTCGCTGCGCACCCCGAAGATGATCGCGACCGCGATCAGCGCGAGCGCCATCAGGATCGCCGGCACGATCCCCGCCATGAACAGGCCGCCGATCGAGAGGTTCGCGACGAAGCCGAGAATAATGAGATTGATGCAGGGCGGGATCGCCTCCGCCATCACGGCGGAGGCTGCGAGCAGCGCCACCGCATTGCCGGGATTTTGCCGCGAGCGGCGCGCGGCCGGTATCAGCACCGACCCGACCGCCGCGACGTCAGCCATCTTCGACCCGGAGATGCCGGAGAAGATCACCATCGAGAGCACCATCACGACGTTGAGTCCGCCGCGCATCCGCCCCACCATGCGCTCGAGCAGCGCGATCAGGCGCACCGACATGCCGTTTGCTTCCATCAGGTAACCGACCAGGATGAAGAACGGGATCGCCAGCAGCACGAAATTGTCGATGCCGCGCGCCATCTGCTGCGCGAAGATCACGCCTGGCAGCGCGCCCTCGGACCAGATGTAAATCAGCGCTGCGAGCGCGAGCGCGAAGCCGATCGCCATGCCGCCCGCAAGGCTGATCACGAAGCCGATCAGCATCAGCGGCGCGGCACCCGGCGTGGTGCCAGGCGAGAGCGCGCTCCACCCAAGCCACAGCGCGGTCAGCCCGCCGACAATCGCGAGCGCCAACGCGATGTCGCGGACGCTGCGCCGCACGAACTGGTCGAGCGCGAACGCCGTCATGCAGGCCGCGCCGCCACCCATCGGATAGAACGTCAGTTCCAGCGGCAGTCCGGAGCCGGTGGTCTGGCCGGTCGTCAGCATGCCCAGCTCGATGGCGTGAAACGACACATAAGCGGCGATGATCAGCACGAGCAACGACGTCACCGCGTCGACGATGCGCCGTGTGTTTGACGGCACGCGATCAACGAAGAACGCGACGCCGGCATTCTCGCCGCGCGCCAGCGCGCTCGCGGCGCCGAAGAAGCTCGATCCAACCATCAGGCCGCGCGCAACGTCGTCCGACCATTCGACCGGCGCGTTGAACAGCGAGCGCAGCGTCACAGAACCGATCACGACCGCGAGGTCGGCGGCGAGCAGCACTGCCGCAACCGTATCGGTGACTGCCGAGCAGGAGGCGCACCGGCGCGGATGCACCGGTGTTCGCGGTCGTGCTTGTCACGGAAATCTCAGACGCTGGTGGACTTGATCTGCTCGATGAAGCCCTTCGACTCCGGCCGCTGCTTGATGAAGTTGTCGGTCTGCACCTCGACACGCTTGCGGAAAGCGTCCTTGTCGACCTCGTTGATCGCGACGCCCTTCTCCTGCAGCAGCTTTTTCGCCTCACCCTCGACCGCCATGCCGTGTGCACGCGTCTCGGCCGCGGCCTTCTGCGCGGCGTCGGCGAACGCGTCGCGCAGCTTGGCGTCCATACGCTTGAAGGTGTTTTCGCTGAAATAGATCGAGAGCGGCGAGAAGTTATGCTCGGTCAGCCCATAGAACTTCGCGGTCTCGTAGAACTTGCTTGCCACGATGGTCGGCGGATCATGCTCCAACCCATCAAGCACGCCCGCCTGCAGCGCCGTGTAGATTTCGCCGAAGGCGAGAGGCGTCGCGGCCGCGCCCATCAGGCGCAGGCATTCGGTGATGATCGGATTGGGCAGCGTGCGGATCTTCAGGCCGGCGAGATCTTCCGGCGTCTTTACCGCCTTGCGGGCAAGCACACTGCGGGAGCCGAAATTATACGCCCAGGCGATGATTCGGATGTTCGCGCCTTTCAGCAGCGCCTCCTCGACCGGCTTGGCGGCGCCGGCGTCGAACGCCTTGGTCTGCTGCGCGAACGAGTCAAACAGGTAGCCAAGATCGAACGCGCCGACGAGCGGCACGAGGTTCGCCGAAATCGACGAGCCGGAGATCATCATGTCGATGACGCCGAGCTTGACCGAATTGATGACGTCGATCTCTTGCCCCAACTGATTGTCAGGGAAGAACGACAGCTCGACCTGTTCGGCGAGCCCGCCGGCTTTGACGTGCTTTGAGAGGTTGTCGAAATAGACCCGCCCGTTGGCGAATTTCGGATCGTTCTGCTGCGACGACGAAATGCGCAGCTTCATCGCAGCGGCGCGCGCCTTGCCGATGATGGCGGGCGAAAGAACGGCGCCGAGCGGAACGGCGGTTGCGCCGCGCAGCAGGGACCGGCGGCTGAACGTGTTGGTCATGTGTGGAAGCTCCTCCCGGGCGCTTGGCGCCTGATTTTCTTGGCTCACGCAGCTAACATGCCAGAGGGTGACAATGCCTCCGGTCGCGGTCAAGTGGGCGGCGATTGCGCCGCACGCGCGAAGTGCCTACATCACGCTCCCATGCAACCGGCATCGCCTGACATCTGGCACGGCACGACCATCCTCACCGTCCGCAAGGGCGGCGTGGTGGCGGTCGGCGGCGATGGGCAGGTCTCGATTGGCCAGACCATCGTCAAGGCGAACGCCAAGAAGGTGCGCCGCCTTGCCAAGGGCGACGTGATCGGCGGATTTGCCGGCGCAACCGCGGACGCCTTCACGCTGTTCGAGCGTCTGGAAGCAAAACTCGAACAGTACCCGAGCCAGCTGATGCGCGCCGCAGTCGAGCTCGCCAAGGACTGGCGCACCGATCGCTATTTGCGCCGGCTCGAAGCCATGATGATCGTCGCCGACAAGGACGTGTCGCTGGTGCTCACCGGCACCGGCGACGTGCTCGAGCCCGAAGCCGGCGTGATGGGCATCGGCTCCGGCGGTAACTATGCGCTGGCGGCCGCTCGCGCTCTGGTCACCACCGAGATCGACGCCGAAAACATTGTGCGTCGCTCGCTCGACATCGCGGCCGATATTTGCGTCTACACCAACCGCAACGTCACGGTTGAAACGCTGAAGACGGCCTGAGCGATGGTGCCGTACCGATTTCGCGCGCTTGCGGCCGACGATCTGCCCTTGCTGCGCGTTTGGCTCGCCAAGCCGCATGTCACGGAGTGGTGGGGCGATCCGCGCGAGCAGTTCGAGCTGGTCAGTGAGGACCTCGACGATCCCGCGATGGAGCAGTTCATCGTAGAAACCGCGGGCCGGGCGTTCGCCTATCTGCAGTGCTACGACCCCGCGGAGTGGCCGGAAGGCGGGCTCGGCCAGCACCCCGAAGGCACGCGCGGCATCGACCAGTTCATCGGCGAGGCCCATATGGTCGGACGCGGCCACGGTTCGGCCTTCATCGGGGCATTCGCCGGCGCGCTGCTTGCGACCGGCTCGCCGCGTATCGTCACCGATCCGGACGAGGATAACGCGCGCGCGATCCGAGCCTATGAAAAGGCCGGGTTTGCGCGAGACAGGCTCGTCGATACGCCAGACGGCGTGTCGCTTCTGATGGTGCGTAACGCATGACCGATTTTTCCCCGCGCGAGATCGTTTCCGAGCTCGACCGCTTCATCATCGGACAGGGCGACGCCAAGCGCGCGGTCGCGATCGCGTTGCGCAATCGCTGGCGCCGCATGCAGCTTGACGAAAAGTTGCGCGAGGAAGTGCTGCCGAAGAACATCCTGATGATCGGACCGACCGGCGTCGGCAAGACGGAAATCTCGCGCCGCCTGGCGCGGCTTGCGGGCGCGCCGTTCCTCAAGGTGGAAGCTACCAAGTTCACCGAGGTGGGTTACGTCGGCCGCGACGTCGAGCAGATCGTGCGCGACCTGGTCGAAATCGCCATCGCGCAGACGCGCGAGCGAAAGCGCAAGGACGTGGAGGCGAAGGCGCATCTTGCGGCGGAAGATCGCGTGGTCGATGCGCTGACGGGCCCGGCCGCGAGCCCCGCCACCAAGGACTCGTTTCGCCGGCGCCTGCGGGCGGGCGAAATGGACGACAAGGAAATTGAGATCGAGGTGCAGCAATCGGGCGGCGGCATGCCGATGTTCGAAATCCCCGGCATGCCGGGCGCGCAGATGGGCGCAATCTCGATCGGCGATATTTTCGGCAAGATGGGCGGCAAGTCCAAGACGCGTCGGCTTAGCGTGAAGGAAGCCTACGAACCGCTGGTGAGCGAAGAATCCGACAAGCTGCTTGACCAGGATCAGCTCGTGCAGGAGTCGATCAAGGCGGTCGAACAGAACGGCATCGTGTTCCTTGACGAGATCGACAAGATCACGGCACGGGACGGTCGCGTTGGCGGGGATGTTTCGCGGGAAGGCGTGCAGCGCGATCTGCTGCCGCTGATCGAGGGCACGACGGTCTCGACCAAGCACGGCGCGGTGAAGACCGACCACATCTTGTTCATCGCGTCGGGCGCATTTCATGTCTCGAAGCCTTCCGACCTGTTGCCTGAATTGCAGGGCCGCCTGCCGATCCGGGTCGAGCTGAAGCCGCTCACGCGCGACGATTTCCGCCGCATCCTGACCGAGCCCGAAGCTTCGCTGATCAGGCAGACGGTGGCGCTGATGGGCACCGAGGGTGTGACCCTCGACTTCACCGCCGATGCGGTCGACGCGATTGCGGACATCGCGGTCGAGGTAAATTCCAACGTGGAGAACATCGGCGCGCGGCGCCTGCAGACCGTGATGGAGCGCGTCCTCGACGAGATTTCTTTCGCTGCGCCAGACCGCTCGGGCGAAACGGTGAAGATCGATGCGGCTTACGTGCGCCAGCACATCGGGGATCTCGCAAAGAACGCCGATCTAAGCCGGTTTATTTTGTAACTGGTGGCTTAGCCCGAAAGCATTTTTCGGAGCATTGCGCGCTGCTGGGTTTGTAACTTGGCGTCCACCTCTCGAACACGCCGCAGCAAGCAGATCCTATCGTTCGACGAACAACCGCCGGCTATCGACGAGCGACTGGAAGCACAGCCAAAGATCGTAATACCGGAACGGGAAATACACTCGCAAAGGGAGATATCGGGTTGTAGTGGGCTAGCAACCATCAGAAATCATGAAGCAATAGTCTGATCGTGGACCACAACCGCGATGGCGGTTTCCGACCGTGCTGCAATCGTTCGTAGGTAGATAACATTTGCTGCTCGCTAGACTATTGATTGTGTTTTTCTTGTTCGCGACTTCCGCGAGTTTCCCGAAATTGAGGAAAGGTGCTCATGCGAGCCGTAGATCACGATCGCTTGGTAGAACGAGTACCCAGCGCACTCTTTATCGAAGCCCTGAGGCTGGCGCTGGAAGCCGTGCAGGGCCGCGCGCGCGCGCGCGGCACGAGGGGCGGCCGTCGTAGTAAAGTTCGGCGTCGGCGGATTTCCCGATCTACATCCGCAGCGCGCCGGTGAAAGCTACTAACCGCGCCGCACCCGCACATACAGCGCGCCGGTGCCACCGTGGCCCATGCCGGCGCTCTCGAAGCCGATCACGAAGGGCCGCAGTTCGCCGCTTTCGAGCCAGAGCGGCACCTGCCGCTTGAGCACACCGCGCTCGGAATAGCCCTCGCCACCCGGCCGCGCGCCCTTGCCTGTGATCACCAATACAACGCGGGCACCGTCGTGCTGCGCGCGGCGCAGGAAATGCGCGAGCGCTGAATGCGCATCGGCCTGCGTCATGCCGTGCAGATCGATGCGCGCGTCGATCTCTTCCGAGCCTCTGGCGAGTTTCGACCGCATCCGGCGGCCGAGCGGCGCGAGCGGCGGCGGTACCGGACGCTGAATCGATTTCGGTGCCGGTGGCGTGACGACGACACGCGCGGGCCTTGCCGGCGCGGGCGCACTGCTTGCTGGCTCGGTGTCCGGTGCCTTGTTTCTCGCCCTGCGCTTGCGCAGCGGGGCGATCGCGCGCGTCACTGTGTCCCACAATGCGCGTTCATCGTCCGAAAGCCCCCTGCCCCGGCGCGTCATGATTTCGGTCGTGGTCTCGGCACAGGGATCGAACCGGTGAACGGCGCAGCCGCCGGCGTGTCATCCACCAAGCCGGGTGCGCGCTTCGGCGCGCTTGCGGGCCGCGCGGCCGGCACCGGCATCGCCTTCCCGGCTTCAACCGGATCGAGCGCGCGCGGCATCAACATGACGAACTGCGCGCGATCCTTGACGCGCCCCGCGATGCGACCTGCCTCGTCGCCGGAGCCGAAATAGATGTCAGCCCGCGCCGGACCGACAATCGCCGAGCCGGTGTCCTGCGCGATCATCAGGCGGCGGAATTTCGTCGCCGACGTTTCGCTCTCGATCGGTAAATCGGCCGCGATAAAAAACGGCGTGCCGTAAACGTGCAGCGCCTTGTCGACCGCAATCGAGCGCGTCGCCGTGAGCGGAACACCCTGCGCGCCGCGCGCCTCCTCATTCTCCGGCAGGTTGGTGGTGCGAAAGAATACATAAGACTTGTTCTGCCGCCGCAACTCTTTCCCGCCTTCCGGATTCTCCGCCATCCATTTGCGGATGCGATCCATCGACATCTCTTCGCGCGGAATGATGCCGCGGTCGATCAGGATGCGGCCGACCGCCGTGTAGGGATAGCCGTTGTGCGAGTCATAGTTGACACGCAGCAGCGTGCCGTCAGTGAGGCGGATGCGTGCCGAGCCCTGGATCTGGATGAACAGGAGATCGTTGGGATCGCGCAGGTAACAGATTTCCAGATTTCGGGTCGCGAGCGCGCCGTCTTCAATTTGCGCGCGGTCGAAATACGGCAAATATTTTCCGCGCGAAATGCGCCGCACCACGCGCCCGGTGTTCGGGAATGCATCGCCCTTGTGCCGCCGCGCCATATTCACGAGGTCGTGCGGCCGGCCGTACAGCGCGACCTTGAAATCGTCGGTCAGGACGCGCGAGCCCTCCACCACCGGCTCGTAGTAGCCGGTGAGAAATCCAGCCGGGTCGTCGAGCTTCGCAACGCGGACGGCGCGAAAGTTCTCCTCGAAGAACGTCTTCGCTGCTCCCCCGGGGAGCTTGCCCGCCGTGCGCGCCTTGCGGCAGATCTCCACCAAGGCCGGATAGACCGGACGCGTATCACGCGCGCCTTTGGCACTGGCGGTCAGCGCGCGGCAGCTCGCAAGAAACGTCGCGAACGCTGCAGCGTGATCGTCTGCCGCCCAACCATCGATCTGGTCGAACGCGACTGGCTCGAAGCGTGTATCGGGAAACCGGATCGGTCCCGCCGGATTGGGCTTGCCGGTGAACTCGGGCGCTGGACTGTGTCGCTGTTGCCGCGCGTGATGCGACCGACGCGCGTCGGCATCCTCATCGGCCGCGAGCAGGCAACAGAGTGCGAACACTGCGACGCGTCCGAGGGATCGGGCGTGCCGCAGCGCGATCATGTGGGGTTACTGCCCGGCTTCGGTTGCAACCAGCTTCCAGTTGGGATCGCGCGAGGAGAGATCGCGCGCGAAGGTCCAAACGTCGGTGACGTCGGTGACCTTGTCGGGGCTGCCGTCGATCACATTGCCGTCGCGATCGTGAGTGACCGAGACAAGCTGCGACACGAAGCGCACCGTCACCTGCGCGGTGCGGACCTTCACATCGGCGGCGGTGATGTCGGACTTGTCGATCGAGACGAAACGCGTCTCCGCCTTCTCGCCGCGTGTCTCACGTTCCTTGATGGCGGACTCGAAGCCGTCATAGACCTCCTTGGACAGAAGGTTCTTCAGCGCGCGCCGGTCCCCCTGCGCGTACGCCGTAACGATCATCTCGTAGGCGGCCCGCGCACCGGTGAGGAAATGCTTGGGATCGAAACTCGCATCCTGCGCGAGCAGCGCATCGAGGCCGGCGGCGGCGGGTGAGCCCGCCTCGGCGACGCCCTTCCAGCGGTCCGCGGCCGGCTCGGCGTCGATGACCGGTTTTGGGGCGGTGTCCGGCGCACGCGGCGGTAGCGCCACGACGTTGTCATTGGTCGGCGGTCGCGCAGCCTCGCGCGCCGAATAGGGATCGTAAGGCGGGCGCTCGCGGCCAGTGCGCTGGCCCAGCACGCTGCGCAGCCGCAGGAAAATGAACACTGCGAGCGCCAGAAAGATGATGGTGTAGATGTCGAACAAGTCGCGATGCTCTCAAGGCCGGGCGGCGTTCGGGCTGCCCGGACTGGACGCCGATTTCGCCGATATTACCTATGTAACAACACGAGCCGTTCCAGGGTCCACGGCGCATGCAGCGCATA
Source organism: uncultured Alphaproteobacteria bacterium (assembly GCA_963757565.1). Classification (GTDB taxonomy): domain Bacteria; phylum Pseudomonadota; class Alphaproteobacteria; order Rhizobiales; family Xanthobacteraceae; genus PALSA-894. The sequence goes on along the minus strand of CAVWSB010000010.1, from coordinate 707,106 downwards.
GTGCGCCGTTCGACGCATGTTAGACGATCGAGGCTTCCGCGCCAACAACCTTGGGCGCATAAGGTATCCGGATGTCTTTGGTGAAATGGGCGATTTTCGGGCTGCTGATGCTGCCTTTCGCGGAAATCGCCGTGTTCGTCGTGGTGGTGGTCAAGCTTGGCTTCCTGGCGGCGATCGCGCTGATGATATTGACGTCTATCGCCGGCATGGCGGTCATCCGCAACGCCGGCCAGGGCGATATGCAGCGCATGCGCACGGCGTTCGGCGAGCGCAGGATCAGCCGGGTCGCACTCGACGGGCGCGGTTTCCTGACCGTGCTCGGCGGTTTCCTGCTGGTGCTGCCGGGTTTCATCACTGACGTGCTGGGTCTGCTGTTGCTGCTGCCGTTGACGCAGTCTGCAATCGGTGCGGCGTTGCGCCGCGCCGTCGGGCGAGCCGAGCGCAACAGCAACAACAGCAGAAACAGCAGCAGCCCGGATGTGGTCGACCTCCCGCCCGGCGAGTGGCAGCGGGTCCCTGAGGAGCGCATCGCGCACAAGCCATCTACCCGTCCTGACTGAGAAATCCGCGCTTCTTGTCGCCCTTGGGGGCTTGTGTTAGCCACACCGCCGCTTGTGCCGGAGACCCGGCGCCAATGCCGGAGGACAAGATGGCATCGACCAATGGCAGCCCGCCGGCCGACGCGATGGCAGCGCAGGGCGTGCCACAGCTCAATGTGCTGGTGCAGTACGTCAAGGATCTGTCGTTCGAGAATCCGAACGCGCCGCGCTCGCTGCAACAGCAGCAACAGCCGCCGAAGATCAACATCCAGATCAACGTCAACGCCAAGCCGATGGCGGACAACGATTTCGAAGTCGAACTGAAGATCGAGGGGCGCGCGGAGGCGCCCAACCTGTTCCTGTTCAGCTTCGACCTGCTTTATGCGGGCGTGTTCCGCATCCAGAACGTGCCGCAGGAAAACGTGCACGCGATCGTCATGATCGAGTGCCCGCGACTGTTGTTCCCGTTCGCACGCTCGATCATCGCGGACGCGGTGCGCAACGGCGGCTTTCCGCCGCTGATGATCGATCCGGTGGATTTCGTCGCGCTCTACCGCCAGCGCATGGGCGAACAGCAACCGCCGGCCGTCCCGCCCTCGGCCTAGGCGCCAAGATACTCGTTCCAGATCGCCTTCTCGCCGAGCGTCGCGACGAACGCGAGATGCACCTCGCGTTCCGCATCGGTTACGCGGGGCGCCAAAGGCGCAGGCCGCACGCGCACCACCGCAATCGTGACGCCCGCGTGGACGGAGATCGGTTCTTCGACCAGGCTGAGCCGCGCCTGACGCTTGCCGGTCAGCTCGACGTAAACTTCGGCGAGCAGCTCGGCGTCGAGCAACGCGCCGTGCTTGGTGCGGCGTGACGTATCGATCGAGAAGCGCGTGCACAGATGATCGAGGCTGTTCGGCCCGCCTGGATAGCGGCGCCGCGCCAGCATCAGCGTGTCAACCAGCCGGTCTCGCTGCAGCAGCACCTTCTTGCAGCGTTCCAGCTCGGCATTGATGAAGCCGAGATCGAACATCGCATTGTGCGCGACCAGCGGCGCGTCGGCGACGAAGGCGAGAAACTCCTCGCACACGTCCGCGAACAGCGGCTTGTCCTTCAGGAACTCGGCCGAGAGCCCGTGCACCTGGAACGCGCCATCCGGCACGTCGCGTTGCGGGTTGAGGTAATAGTGAAAGCTGTTGCCGGTCGGAAAGCCGTTGACCAGCTCGACGCAGCCGATCTCGACGAGCCTGTCGCCCTGATAGGGGTCAAGCCCGGTGGTTTCGGTGTCGAACACGATCTCGCGCATCGCTGCTGTTTATCCGATTCGCCGCCCGGGCAAGGCCGAAACCGCGCGCAGAATGCCATGAACCTGTGTGCGCGCGGAATCGAACGAGCGCGAGCTATCCACCACGAAATGCGCGCGCGCGCGTTTATCGGCATCCGGCATCTGGCGCGCCAGCAGCGCGTCGAGGCGCTCCGCCGTCATGCCGGCGCGCGACAGCACCCGCGCGCGCTGCACATCCGCGGGTGCTGACACCACCACCACGGCGTCGACATTCCTCTCGCCGCCGGTTTCGAACAGCAGCGGAATATCCAGCACAATGATGCGCGCCCCTTTGGCACGGTGTTCCTCGATGAAGCGCTGCGTCACGGCGCGGACCAGCGGATGCACGATCGCTTCGAGCCTTTTGATCGCGTCCGGATGACCGACCAGCTTTTGCGCCAGCCTTCGCGCGGTCGATCCTTCCATCGACCGCCACGCCCGGAAACGCTGCCTCGACCGGGCCAACCGCCTCGCCTTCATAGAGCCGATGCACCACCGCGTCGGAATCATGCACCGGCACGCCGGCCTCGCGGAAAAACCCCGCGGTGGTTGACTTGCCCATGCCGATCGAGCCCGTGAGGCCGAGGATGAACATCTCAGCCTCCAGTCTTCGCCCGGATGTCGTCTTCCAGTATCTTGCGCTGTTCGGCGGTGACCTTCGGCGCCACGCCGAACCAGTGCGAGAAGCCGTTCACCGCCTGATAGAGCAGCATGCTCAGACCATCGACCGTGCGATAGCCCCGCTGTTTCGCGACTTTGAGCAGCGCGGTCTCGAGCGGCACGTACACCACATCGTAAACGATGGCGGATTTTTTCAGCGGCGAAAGATCGATATCGAGCGACGGCTTGCCCGCCATGCCGAGCGATGTGTTGTTGATCAGCACGTCGGCCTGCGCAAGCAGCGCCGGCACCTCGGCCCAATCGTGCACCGAGCAGCGCGGGCCGAAGGCGGCGGCAAGTTTCTCTGCGCGCTCGCGCGTGCGGTTGACGATGGAGACCGAAAAGCCGCGCTCCAGAAACGCGAATACCGAGGCGCGCGCCGAGCCACCAGCGCCGAGCACAAGCGCCAATTTCTCTGCGCTGCCGGGCGGCGAATCCCAGGTGGGGTGCATGTCGTCGAGACTGCCGACGATGCCGAGCCAGTCCGTGTTGCCGCCAACCAGCGTGTCGCCCTCATACCAGACGGTGTTGACCGCGCCGATCGCATCCGCTGCGCGCTCCCGTCGATCCACCAGGCGAAACGCAGCCTCCTTGTGCGGGATGGTGATGTTCCCGCCGACGAAGCCATTGCGCTTCAGCCCGCGGAAAAACGCCTCGAATTCTTCCGGCGGCACGTCGGCGTGCTCGTAAGACCCGTCGATCCCAAGCGTGCGCAGCCAGTAGCCGTGCAGCATCGGCGAACGGGAGTGCGCGACCGGATGACCCATGATGCACGCGCGAGGCCGAGCACTGTCGGAAAGGGTTGTCATCCGGCGAGCACCTTTTCGCGCCGGAGTTCGGCAAGCAAGGGCAGCAGCGGCAGACCGAGAATCGTGAAATGGTCTCCCTCGATTTTCTCGAAGAGATGAATGCCCGTTCGTTCCAACTGATAAGCCCCTACGCTAGCGGTCACATTGGCGCCCGCAGCATCGAGATAACTATCGAGAAAGTCTTCGGAAAATGCCCGCATGGTCAGCCGGGCGACCGCCACATGGGTGAACGTCACGGCACCGTTGCGGCAGACCGCGACGGCCGAATGCAGCGCATGGGTCTGGCCGCGCAACGCGAGGAGTTGCACCCGCGCCGCGGCTCGGTCCGTCGGCTTGTCGAAGCGCCGTTCGCCAAGCGCGAGCGTCTGGTCGCAACCGACCACGTAGGCATTTCCCGACATCGCCGCGACCGTGCGGGCTTTTTCGCGCGCGAGCGTCAGTGCGACCTCGCCGGGGCCGCCGGTCACTGACTTTTCGATTGCGCGTTCGTCGAGATGCGCCGGCCGCGCGTCGACCGGGATGCCGGCCGCTTCAAGCAGTCCGCGGCGCACCTTGCTCTGCGAAGCAAGCACCAAAGGTTCGGCCGGCATCCAGAGGGGCATCAGCGCATGATCCCGAAAAGTGGGAACCGGTTTTCGAACAAGATCATGCGCAGCTCAAGGCACAGCCTGCCGGCGCCGCTCGGCGAGCAGCGCGATCACAGCCGCGGCTGTTTCCTCGATCGAGCGGCGCGTCACGTCGATGATCGGCCAGTTGTGCCTGGCGCAAAGCTTTCGCGAAAAGGCTATTTCCTCCGCGACCGCCTGACGGTCCACATACGCATCCCCGTCGGTGTTGGCGTTCAGCCCGAGTAGCCGGTTCTGACGGATCTGCACGATGCGCTCGGGGCTTGCCGTCAACCCGACCACCAGCGGCGTCGTGAGCTGCTCGAGCTGGTACGGCACCGGCATGTTCGGCACCAGCGGGACGTTCGCGGTCTTCACGCCACGATTGGCAAGATAGATCGATGTCGGCGTTTTCGACGTGCGCGATACGCCAGTGAGCACGACATCGGCGTGTTCGAGATCGTCGGTATGCTGCCCGTCATCGTGCAGCATGGTGTAATTCAGCGCATCGATGCGCTTGAAGTATTCGGCGTTGAGCGTGTGCTGCGCGCCGACACGCCGGGCGGATTCAGCGCCAAGGTACGACTGGAACAGTCCCAGCACCGGATCGAGAATCGACAGGCACGGAATCGAGAATTCGCGGCATTTGGTTTGCAGCCGCTCCGCGAGTGCCGAATCGAGCATCGTATAGAGCACGATCCCGGGCGCTGCCTCGATCTCGGAAATCACGCGGTCGAGCTGCTTTTCTGTGCGCACCAGCGGATAGATATGTTCGATCGGCGCGACCGACGCATACTGCGCGGCGGCCGCACGCGCGACCGTGATCAGTGTCTCGCCGGTTGCGTCCGAGACGAGATGGAGATGAAAAAAACCGCCGCCGCGATGAGGCATGGAGGACATAAGGTGTGAACTGCTGGGGAGAAGGCCACGACTGAGGCCGGGAGGCAAGCAGGGGAACCGAGACCCGGCGGGACAAGTCGCGATCTCCTCCACACGACTGCCGTCCGCCGCCGGTTTTGTGGACAGTGTTGAAAAGGGTAGACGCAGGATGATCTGTGCAAAAGCCGGTGGATGGTTTCGGAAACCGCAATAGAAATCAGCAGCCTGTCGAAAGCGGTAACACCGGCCAGAATTGCAGGAATCGTGATTGCATGAGGACAGCGTCGGGAGAGCCAGCCTCACATGACTTACGAGTCATAATCACTGTCAAAGAGTCTCAGACAAGAATCTAAAACTTAGCTGAGTAGAAGGGACCGGTATGCAACGCTCGGCCTGTGCAAACGATCCATAAGTCCGGTCGACCAGCACTTGGGGCTTGTGTTTGGCCGCCATGATGCGAGTTTGGGTCATGGTCACGGCACATCCCCTCCAATGCGGCTGCAGGTTCTGGCGATCTCGATCCGCTGAACGCAGCTGGGCAGAGCGATGACCTGGAATCCAGCCGAACTTTATCTCTGGCTCAAGGCCGCGCATGTCATCGCGGTGATCGCCTGGATGGCGGGCATGCTCTATCTGCCGCGGCTGTTCGTCTATCACTGCGATGCGGAGGCGAGGTCGAAGCAGTCCGAGACGTTCAAGGTGATGGAGCGACGGCTCCTGCGGGCGATCATCAATCCCGCCATGATCGCGACCTGGGTGCTCGGCATCTGGCTCGCGATCGAGGGCGGTTTCCTGAGGGCTGGCTGGCTCCACGGCAAGCTTTTGCTGGTGGTCGTATTGTCAGGCGTGCACGGGCTTCTGGCGCGCTGGACACGGGAATTTGCCGAGGATCGCAACACCCACTCGCAGAAGTTTTATCGCATCGTTAACGAAGTTCCCACGATCCTGATGATCGGAATTGTGATTCTTGTCGTTGTTAAACCTTTCTGATTGCTACGAAATCTACCGATTCAGCCCATGGATTGCAGCCTTCTGCGTGAAACCAAGCTCCCTCTTGCGTTCGTCCAACTCCTTCCATATTTTCGAATCACTCTCCTGAAACGCAGGCGGATGCACTCGAGTTTCCGGTTCTGACCGAGCCGGGCACCGCATCAGGACAGAGGACTCGTCCTCCGCCAGACCTGCGACTCCCCTCCCTCCCCCTTCCCGGCGTTGTTTTCTGAAACCGCCGGACGACTCCAGGATTACCCGCATGCGGGAAATGAAACTCCAGGACCTCAAGTCCAAATCCCCCACCGAACTGCTTGCCTTTGCCGAAGAGCACGCGGTCGAGAACGCCTCGACCATGCGCAAGCAGGAGCAGATGTTCGCGATCCTCAAACAGCTCGCGGCAAAAGAAATCGATATCATCGGCGAAGGCGTCGTCGAGGTTCTCTCCGACGGTTTCGGCTTTCTACGTGCGCCGGAAGCAAACTACCTCCCCGGCCCGGATGACATTTATGTTTCCCCGAGCCAGATCCGCCGTTTCGGTTTGCGCACCGGCGATACCGTCGAAGGCGAGATTCGATCCCCGAAAGAAGGCGAGCGCTACTTCGCGCTGCTCAAGGTCAACACGATCAATTTCGAGGATCCCGAGAAGGCACGCCACAAGGTCAACTTCGATAACCTGACGCCGCTCTATCCGGATGAGCGCATCCGTATGGAATACGAGGATCCGACCAAAAAGGACCTTTCTGCGCGCGTGATCGATATCGTGGCGCCGATCGGCAAGGGCCAGCGCGCCCTGATCGTCTCGCCGCCGCGCACCGGCAAGACCGTGCTGTTGCAGAACATCGCGCATTCGATCACGGCGAACCACCCAGAGTGCTTCCTGATCGTGCTGCTGATCGACGAGCGGCCAGAGGAAGTCACCGACATGCAGCGCTCGGTGAAGGGCGAGGTGATTTCCTCGACCTTCGACGAGCCGGCCTCGCGCCACGTGCAGGTCGCCGAAATGGTGATCGAAAAGGCGAAGCGCCTGGTCGAACACGGCCGCGACGTCGTGATCCTGCTCGACTCGATCACGCGCCTCGGCCGCGCCTACAACACGGTCGTGCCGTCATCCGGCAAGGTGCTGACCGGCGGTGTCGACGCAAATGCGTTGCAGCGTCCGAAGCGCTTCTTCGGCGCGGCGCGCAACATCGAGGAAGGTGGCTCGCTCACCATCATCGCGACCGCGCTGATCGATACCGGCTCGCGCATGGACGAAGTGATTTTCGAAGAGTTCAAGGGCACCGGTAACTCGGAACTGATTCTCGATCGCAAGGTCGCCGACAAGCGCACCTTCCCGGCGATCGACATCACGCGGTCAGGCACGCGCAAGGAAGAACTGCTCACCGATCCGCAGCAGCTCAAGAAGATGTACATCCTGCGCCGCATCCTCAATCCGATGGGCACGATGGACGCGATCGACTTCCTGCTCGACAAGCTGCGCTCGACGAAGACGAACGGCGAGTTCTTCGAGAGCATGAACGCCTAAAGCCATGGCGGCGGCGCTTCGCATTACCGAAGCCCGCTGGCCGGACGATCGCGAGACAGTCGAGTCGCTGTTTCGCGAGTATGTCGCATCGCTCGCCGAAGACATCAGCTTCCAGAATGTCGATGACGAACTTGCCGGCCTGCCGGGTAAATACGCGCGCCCGACCGGCGTAGTGCTGATCGCGCGCGATGGTGCGCAGGCCGCCGGCGCTGTTGCGTACCGCATGGTCGAGCCGGGCGTCTGTGAGATGAAGCGGCTTTACGTGCGGCCGGCATTTCGTGGCAGCGGGCTTGGCCGCGAGCTTGCCAACGAGCTGATCGAGGATGCCCGCGCGCAGGGCTATCGCACCATGCTGCTCGACACGCTCGCCTCGATGGCCTCCGCCCGCGCGCTCTACCGCGATCTCGGCTTTGCGCCGACGGAGCCTTACTACGACAATCCGCTGCCGGGCGTGATGTACATGGCGCTGGAGCTGACGGAATAATTACTTGAAAAACTTCACCGTCTTCACGCGCGACGAGAGCGCAAGCTGGTCCTGACACGCCGCGGGCTCGCCCGGCTGACACGCGGTGACTTCGTTGACCAGGATCGAGCCGAGCTGCGCGCAATCGCCCTCGGTGACGAACGTCTTCACGATGGTCTTGTTCGCGCGCACCGGCGCCATGTCGACCAGCATGCGGCGGTACACCGCGCCCTCGGTGTTGAACAGCGCGAGATCGACCTTGAGGCTGTCGACAGCCTTGCCCTTGTTCTCGATCACGAAGGTGAGGCGGCAGCGGTTCTCGGTGTTCTCGGCGGCGTTGAGCTCGATGCGCGTCGATTCCTCCGCGGCGCGCGCCATCATCGCCGTCATCGGAAGCGCGAGGGTTTGCACGAGCAACAGCAGCGCAAGCCGCATATCGATCCTCCATCGGTCTTGCGTCAGTGTCGGCCATCGCGGCGCAGCGCACAACATTTTCAGTTTTGACCGACTATGAGCTGGGCGTTATCCGCGCATGTCGAGCACGGTGCGGGATAGCGCGTGTGGCTCGGTCACGGGAAGCGAACAGGTCTCGCCGATGCATACGAACGCTGCGGCGTGCGGCAACGCCGCTATTTTTTCGCGCGCCGGATGGGTCGGCGGAAGAGCCTCGGCGCTCGGAGCGCGCAGCACGATCCGGGTGAGCAGCGGGAGCCGCAGCGCCGTAGCGGTGAGCGCCTCGGCGTCATCGCCTGTCCCGGTGATGACGATCTCGGTTGCGCGCAGCCGGAGGTCGAGCGCATTGAGCAGCGAGGCATGGCCGATGAGGTTTTCTCCGACCGTTCCCAGCACGCCTTCGATCAGCCGGTCCGCCTTCTCGCGCCACGCGTCGTCGCCGGAAAGAGACGCGAGCCGAACCAGGTTTTGTGCTGCAATGCCGTTTGGGTTCGGCGTGGCATCGTCATGCGTTGCGCCGGGGCGCACCACCAGCCCTTCGGCATCGTCCGCCGTCAGGAAGTAACCCCCATTGTCGGGATTGGCGTAGTGCCGGTCGAGCGTCCGCTGCCACGCGAGCGCCTGGTCAAGGTAAGAGCGCTCGCCGGTCGCCTCGCACAGTGCCAAGGCTGCCCGGATCATGCAGGCGAAGTCCGACGCGAGGCCCGGGAACATGAGCCGCCCCGCCCGCCATGAATGCCCCAGCCGGTAGCCTCGCGTCATGGCTCCCGCCACAAAGCGGAAGGCGCGGGCCCCCATGCGTATCCACTCCGGCTCGTTCAGCAACACCCCGCCATTCGCCAGCGCGGCGATCATCAATCCGTTCCAGTCGGCGAGCACCTTGTCGTCCAAGCCGGGGCGAATCCGTTTGCCTCTTTCTTTCAACAGCTTACCGCGCAACATGGCAATCCGCTCAGCGCCTTGCTGCGATGCAGCATCGTGCGCCACGTTGCGCGGTAAGTCATTGAGACGGTTGAGAATGTTCCGTCCTTCGAAGTTTCCGATGTGGGTAATGTCATATTGCAGCGAGAAGAATGCAGCATCGTCGGCACCGAGCGCATGTTCGACTTCGTCGAGCGACCAGACGTAGAATTTGCCCTCCTCACCCTCAGAGTCGGCGTCGAGCGAGGCTGAAAACGCCCCCTCGGCGGTGGTCATCTCGCGGGCCAGCCAATCTACCGTTTCGCTCGCTCTTTCCCGGTAAAGCGGTACTTCGGTGCGGGCGTGCGCGAGCGCGAGCAACTCCAGAAGCTGGGCGTTGTCGTAGAGCATCTTTTCGAAATGCGGCACGAGCCAGCGTTCGTCGACCGAGTAGCGCGCAAAGCCTCCGCCCAGATGGTCGTAGATTCCGCCCTCACAGATATGCTCGATGGTGAGCAAAACGCGGCCGAAAAACGCGGCCGCCGCTGTCCGTGTCTCATTTTCCTGGCTCGGCGCACGTTCGCCGGCGCGCCACAGCAGCTCGAACAGCGCGCATTGAGGAAATTTCGGTGCACCACGCAGGCCGCCGTTTTCCGGATCGATCGCGCGGGCGAGCGCATTTGCCACCCGGTCGATTTCCTGCAAGCCGACCACCGGCTGGCCTTCGGGCCGCGCCTTTTCGGCCAGACGCGCCATCAGGGCATCGCGGCTTTTCGTGATGCGGTCCGGTTCTTCTTCGAACAGCCTCGCCACTTCCTTCAGCACATCCACAAAGGCAGCGCGGCCGTAGCGCGCCTCATTGGGAAAATAGGTGCCGCCCCACACTGGCTCCCCCTGCGAGGTCAGGAACATGGTGAGCGGCCAACCACCCTGCTCGCCGAGCAGGTGCAGTGCGTTCATGTAGATCTGGTCGATGTCGGGCCGCTCCTCGCGATCCACCTTGATGTTGACGAAGAGCGCGTTCATCACCCGCGCGGTCGCGGTGTCCTCGAAGCTCTCGTGGGCCATGACGTGGCACCAGTGGCAGGCCGCGTAACCGACCGATAGCAGGATCGGTTTCCCCAGCCGCTGCGCTTCGGCGAGGGCCTCCGGACCCCACGGCCACCAGTTCACCGGGTTGTGCGCGTGTTGCAAAAGGTAAGGCGATGTCTCGCGCGCAAGACGGTTTTGATGGGCCGGATCGCTGGACATGCCGGTCAAGGTAACACGTCCATGCCAGCGTTCCGCAAGCCGCGAGGCCGGATTCTACGCTAGCGAAATTTGACGATTTCACTGCGTGACTCGCCGCAACTCGCGCACTGGAAGGTGCGTCGGTCGTGTTCCGGTTTATCAGGCTCGATGCGCGCAAGTTGCATCGGTTTTCCGCAGCGTGGGCAGTCTGGTGTGCTCGTTGTCGTCGCTTGCTTGTCTGTATCGTTCGTCATGACAGTTCCTTTGAGAACTGTGCCCCGCGAACGATCTAGCGAGATGGCGGTGTATCCTGTCTGAACCGGGTAACGCGGTCCGGTTCATGTACCTATGCGGGTTCGTAATGTTGGAACCGGGCCGACAACCGCGGAATGGCGAGCATCACGGCAGCCGCAGCGACAGACCAAAGCGCAAGCAGCAACGCGTAGCGCAGCAAAGTCTCGCTCGGTGGGATCGCGAACGCGAGCAGGTGGGAGAACATCCAGTTGAACGGGATCACCAGCAGGGGCCCGAGGAACAGGGTGTCACGGATCTGCTTCAGGGACGCGAGAGCCACCGGCCTTTCTTCCGTGTCGTCGATGAGTGACGCGAGCGCAAAGAAGCCGGGCAGCGGGAGTGCGCTCGCCATGCCGACCCATTTTTCGTCGAGCGCGGCGCGCGCGGCAAAGAATACGCACGCATACGCGAGCGTGAAAAACACGATCCGGCCAGCACCGATCGGGCTGACCCAGAAGGTCCTGAATCTATTCCAGTGGTGATCCGCAAGATGGAGTCCCCCTGCCCGATCGTTCGCGCTTGTCGGAGGTGCGCGGGTCCAGAAGGCCATCATGAAGAGCACGGCGAACACGAATGCGCCTGCGAACAGCACACCCGCGCCGGGGATCGCGCCGCGAACGTCGGTGAGCCACCAGGCGCCGGCGAACCAGATAGCGGCCCACGCGACGACGCGCACGAGAAGCCGCAGCGCGCGCGACAACGATTGCACTGGCGGCAGCGCGCGCGGGAAGGAGATCACGAATGCGAACAGCACGCAGTTGAATATCACCAGCGGATAGATCGCATCCGCCACCATGATCGGGTTGGGGCTGGCGATGATCGCAACGCCGTTGAGGATCGGGAAGGTGAACAGTACGCCGGCTATTCGCCGGTTTGCGGTGCCGGCATAGGCAATGAGCATGAAGACCAGCAGCGCAAGCGGCAGCTTGACGAGAAAGGCGAGCAGCGAATCGGTCATCGTGCGCCGCTCGCTGACATCACGTCTTGCGCGCCTTGCCCGCCACGGCGGTCGCCGAATACGTGATGCTGCCGTCCGCGGCCGGCAACGTCTCGCGCAAGTGATTGCGCAGCCGCGCGCGCTGGTCGTCGCTGAGTCTGGCGACGGTCTTGCCGGGCGGCGAGAACGGTAGCGTCTGCACCTCCCAGTATTCGTCAAAGTCGCGGAAGGTCTGGCTGACCGCGATTTCGGTTACCGCAATGTCGCGAAAGCCTGCGGCATGAAGCGAGGCGCTCAGTCCTTCGGGCGATCCTTCCGGCACGGTCGGCGACTTCATTGACTCGCCGCCGACGCTTTCCGCGCCGCGCAGCATCGGCATGTAGGGAGCGAAGTCGGTCGTCGCGGTGCGCTTCCATGTGTAGCCCGCGACAACTCCGCCGGACCGCAGCACGCGGTGCATTTCGGCGAAGGCCTTAGCGCGATCCGGAATGAAATGGAGCACCAGCGCTGAGGCCGCGATGTCGAACGCCGCATCGGCGAATGGGAGGTCCATCGAGTCCGCGACCTCGAAGGTAGCCCCCGGCAACGCCGTGCGCGCGAACGCGATCTGTGCCGGCGACGGATCGATGCCGGTAATTGAACGCGGCGCGCAGCGCCGCAGGATTAGTTCGCTGAACGCGCCGGTGCCGCAGCCGACGTCAAGCCATCGGGCATCGGTGGGTGCGGCGAGCCAGTCGAGAAACTTCTCGCCGATGGCGCGGCTCCAGCGTCCCATGAAACGTTCATAGTCGTCGGCGGCATCGAACGTGATTTTCACCTCGGCCATTGCGCTGTCCCGGATCAGTTCGGCTTTCGCCGAAACGTGGATGCGATCGCGCCGCTATGGTGCTCTCGAAAACCACACGAGGGCAACATGGTCGAACGACTGCGCGTCGAGCCGATCTCGAGTTATCTGGAGCGTTACCGAAAGGCGCGGTCTTTTCCGGTGAGCGTCGCGAACGGATTCGTCTTTGTGTCGGGCCTGCCGCCGTTCGATCCCGAGACCGGCGAGATCGAGCCGGTCGCGTTTGAGCAGCAGGCCGAGCGCGTGCTTGCGCAAATGAAGCGCTGCCTTGAGGCGGCCGGCTCATCGCTCGGCAACGTACTCAAGTGCAACGTGTACTGCACGCCGGAGCCTTCGCACTTCGCCGCATTCAATGCCGTCTACGATCGCTATTTTGCCGGCCAAAACCCGGCACGGATTTTCGTGCATGTGCCATCGTGGCCAGGGCCATTCGATGTCGAGATCGATTGCGTGGCGGTTGTCGACTCCGAGTGACGGTCACAGGCGCCTCACCCCTTGACCGTTGACGACCGCGGCGCTTCCGTCGTGGCGATGTCCGCCGACACCATCTTTGCCCTCTCGTCCGGCCGGCCGCCGGCGGCTGTCGCGGTCGTGCGCGTCTCCGGTCCACGCGCGTCGGATGGCATCACCGCGCTCGGCGCCAAGCTGCCGGAGCCGCGCCGCGCGGTGCTGCGCCGGCTGCGCCGCGCCGGGACCGTGCTGGACGACGCGCTGGTGCTCTGGTTTCCCGGGCCGAAGACCGAGACCGGCGAGGACATGGCGGAGCTGCACCTGCATGGGGGCAGGGCGGTTGTGGCCGCCGTGCTCGACGCACTCGGCAAACTGCCGGGATTCCGCGGCGCGGAGGCCGGCGAATTCACCCGCCGCTCATTCGAGAACGGGCGGCTCGATCTCACCGCCGTCGAGGGGCTCGCGGACCTGGTGTCCGCCGAAACCGAGGCGCAGCGCGCCCAGGCGATGCGGCAGGTGCAGGGTTTGCTCGGCCAGCGCGCTGAGGACTGGCGGCAGCGCCTGATCGGGGCGCTCGCGCTGGTGGAGGCGCGGATCGACTTTTCCGACGAAGCAGACGTACCGGAAGATCTGGTTTCTCCTGCGCTCCATGCTGCGCGGCAACTTGTTGATGAGATTGATGAAACTCTCTCGGACGGACATCGCGGTGAGCGGTTGCGGGAGGGGCTGGTCGTTGCCATCGCAGGGCCGCCGAACGCGGGAAAATCGAGCCTCCTGAATCGGCTCGCGCGGCGAGAGGCCGCGATCGTGTCGCCCCACGCCGGCACCACGCGCGACGTGATTGAAGTGCATCTCGATCTCGGCGGCTATCCGGTGACGTTGCTCGATACGGCCGGCGTGCGCGAAAGTGAAGACCCGGTGGAACAGGAGGGCGTGCGGCGGGCACGGGCCCGGGCGGAGGCGGCAGACCTCGTGTTGTGGGTGGAGGATGCAGCCGGGAAAGTCGGAGAAAGAAGTGAACAAAAGAATGAATTTAATGAATATTGGATAATTCATAACAAGACTGACCTCGTCAGCCCCGGCTCGAAACAGCCTGTAGAGTCGACCCGCCTGTTTTTTATTTCGGCGCGAACCGGCGCCGGCCTCGATCGCCTGATCTCAGCGCTCGGTGAGTTTGCTTCGAATGCGCTGTCAGGCGGCGAACCAGCCTTGGTCACACGTCACCGGCATCGGCACGTCTTGGGCGACGTGGCGGCGGCGTTGCGTCGAGCGTTGGTTGCGCCAGCCGGGGAGGAGGAGTTGGTTGCCGAGGAGCTGCGGCTTGCGGCTCGCGCGCTGGGACGCCTGACGGGGAGGGTGGACGTGGAGGACATCCTCGACGTCATCTTCCGTGATTTTTGTATTGGGAAGTGATGGTAACGGTGTAGGGATCGAGAACGGACGAGGGTTCCACGGCTCGTTATCGATCGCTCTCCGATCCGGGCTCCTCGGCCGCCTAATCGCAGTGAGGATTGAGACTTCCACGAATACAATTGGTGGTATTTGCATGCACTATCTTGTGATTTATTGAACTATTTCAACGGTGAATTGGGACCAAGGCTCGATGTTTCACGTGAAACAACGCCCGCGCTGTGGAAATCCAATTCGTGTCCGTTCTGAATCGCAGAACCCCAATTTTGTTGTCCCAAGGCACTCATTTGGATAGAAGTCCGCCCATCATGCGTACCTTCGATGTGATCGTGATCGGCGGCGGGCACGCCGGCTGCGAAGCCGCGGCGGCGGCGGCGCGCAAGGGCGCACGAACCGCCCTGGTCACGCATCGGTTCGCGACCATCGGCGCAATGTCCTGTAATCCGGCGATCGGTGGGCTCGGCAAGGGTCATCTGGTGCGCGAGATCGATGCGCTCGACGGCCTGATGGGCCGCGCCGCCGACGCGGGCGGCATCCAGTTCCGCGTGCTCAACCGCCGCAAAGGGCCGGCCGTGCGAGGTCCGCGCGCCCAGGCCGACCGCAAGCTCTACGCACACGCGATCCAGCGCGCGATCCGCGAGACCGCGAATCTCAATGTGATCGAAGCAGAGGTCGACGATCTGACAATCGGTGAGGGCGGCGTGACAGGTGTCCGTCTGATCGACGGCCAGACGCTGTCCTGCGGCGCCGCGGTGCTGACCACCGGCACGTTTTTGCGCGGGCTAATCCATATCGGCGAGACCCAGACGCCGGCGGGCCGGGTCGGGGAGGCGCCGGCGGTCGCGCTTTCGCTCACGCTGGAGCGGTTCGGCTTTGCGCTCGGTCGGCTCAAGACCGGCACGCCACCGCGGCTCGACGGCGCGACGATCGACTGGGGCAGGGTGGAGATGCAGCCGGGCGACGATCCGCCCGAGCCGTTCTCGACGCTCACCGCGCGCATCGAGACGCGGCAGATCGAATGCGGCATCACGCGCACGACTGCTGCCACGCACGACGTCATCCGGGCGAATGTGCACCGTTCACCGATGTACTCCGGCCAGATCGCGAGCCGCGGCCCGCGCTATTGCCCGTCGATCGAGGACAAAATCGTGCGCTTCGGCGAGCGCGACGGGCATCAGATTTTCCTCGAGCCCGAGGGGTTGGACGACACCACGGTCTATCCGAACGGGATTTCGACCTCGTTGCCCGAAGACGTGCAGCGCGCGCTGGTCGCGACCATTCCGGGCCTGGAAAAGGCCCGTATGGTGCGGCCCGGCTACGCCATCGAATACGACTACGTGGATCCGCGTGAGCTGCGCGCAACACTCGAGACCAAACGGGTGCGCGGCCTGTTCCTGGCGGGACAGATCAACGGGACGACCGGCTACGAAGAGGCTGCAGCGCAAGGGCTTGTCGCGGGGCTGAACGCGGCCGCGCGGGCAGGGGGCGGAGCCGGCATCGTGTTCGACCGGTCCGAAGGCTATCTCGGCGTTATGATCGACGACCTGGTGACACGCGGCGTCACCGAGCCGTACCGCATGTTTACGTCTCGTGCCGAATACCGGCTGACCCTGCGCGCCGACAACGCCGACCAGCGCCTGACCCCGAAGGGTATCGCGATCGGCTGCGTCGGTACGGCAAGGGCCGCGTCGTTCGGAGCCAAGATGGCGGCGCTCGATGCCGCGCGCGCGTTGGCAAATGCCCTGTCGGTCACGCCGAACGAAGCAGAGCGCCACGGCCTCACGTTGAAAAAGGATGGCCAGCGCCGCACTGCCTTCGATCTTCTTTCGCATCCGAATTTTGGAATGGCCGAAGCGATCCGCGTATGGCCGCAGCTCGCCGAGGTCCCTGCCCCGATCGCCCAGCAAATCGAGACTGACGCCAAGTATGCGGTCTACCTCGACCGCCAGGCCGCCGACGTCGCGGCCTACCGGCGTGACGAAGGCCTGGAGCTTCCCGAAGGCTTCGACTACGCCGCGATGACCGCGCTTTCGATGGAAGTGCGCCAGAAACTCGAATCGATTCGGCCCCGTACCATTGGACAGGCGGGGCGGATCGATGGCATGACCCCGGCCGCGCTCACGCTGCTCGTTGCGCATCTGCGCGGGGGTCGCGAACGCAAACGCCCGAAAGCCGGCGCGAACTCTTAGGGACTCGTTAAGCCTCTGGAGCTTACCGCCAAGCTGATGCGTCGCCCTGTCGATCCTCTGACGGAAGACCGCGCCCGAGCCATCGCGCTGCTCGGCGATCGGGTTTCACGTGAAACCTGGGAGCGGCTCGACGGGTTCGTGGCGCTGTTATTGAAATGGCAGAAGACCACCAACCTGGTGGCTTCATCCACCCTCCCGTATCTGTGGACCCGCCACATTGCCGATTCACTCCAGCTCCCTGCCCTCGCGCCCGGCGCGCGACGCTGGATCGATCTGGGCGCAGGCGCCGGGTTTCCCGGTCTGGTTATCGCCTGCGGGCTTGTGGGAGTCGGTCAGGTTCACCTGGTCGAGAGCAATCAGAAGAAAGTGGCGTTCCTGCGCGAGGCGATCCGTACCCTCGGTCTGCCGGCCATTGTGCATGCAGCGCGAATCGAGGACTCTCTTGCCAGGATCGAAGAGCCGTTCGACGTCGTCACTGCCCGTGCGCTCGCGCCCCTCGACCGATTGATCGGCTACGCGATTCCGCTGTTGAAAACGGGTGCACTGGGCGTGTTTCCCAAGGGACAAGATGTAGAGGCTGAATTGACCGAAGCCGCTAAATCTTGGAGTATCGAGGCCGAGCTCCTTCCAAGCCTGACCGACCCCCGCAGCCGCATCGTGATCCTGCGCCGGGCAACCAAGTTATTGTAATGTCTGACATATCAGAGATTTCAACTGCTCCGGATCGGCCGCGACGCCCAGCCCCGTCACGCTGCGGGTGCTGACGCTTGCCAATCAGAAGGGGGGCGTCGGCAAGACGACCACCGCCATCAATCTTGGAACCGCGCTGGCTGCCATCGGCGAGAACGTTCTGATCGTCGACCTCGATCCGCAGGGTAATGCATCGACCGGGCTTGGCATCGACCGCAAGAGCCGGACCCGCTCCACTTACGACGTGCTCACGCGCCAGGTCGCGGTGCGCGACGCCATTCTCGAAACCGCCGTCCCTCGTCTTCACATCGTCCCCTCGACCATGGACCTGTCGGGTTTCGAGCTCGAACTCGCGCATGAGCGCGACCGCGCATACCGTCTGCGTGACGCCCTCGCCTCCCTCAACGCCAGCGCCAACGGCGGCACCGAATATTCCTATGTGCTGGTCGACTGCCCACCGTCGCTCAATCTCGTCACCGTCAACGCGATGGCGGCCGCGAACTCCATCCTCGTGCCGCTGCAGTGCGAGTTCTTCGCGCTCGAAGGTCTGTCGCAACTTCTCAAAACCGTCGAGCAGGTCCGGACCTCGCTCAATCCCGGTCTCACGATCCACGGCGTCGTGCTCACGATGTACGACGCACGCAACAATCTCGCCGGCCAGGTGGTCGCCGACGTGCGCAGCTTCATGGGCGAGAAGGTCTATCAGACGATGATCCCGCGCAACGTGCGCGTCTCGGAGGCGCCGTCCTACGGCAAGCCGGTGCTGCTTTACGATCTCAAATGCGTCGGCAGCCAGGCGTATCTGCGGCTTGCCTCGGAGATCATTCAACGCGAGCGTACGCTGCGCGCCGCGTGATCGTCGCGTCGAAGTTCTCTGCAAACATCGGAGTGAAGTGAATGGCGAGGGAGGCGGTGATGGCCGACGAACGATCCCGGCTCGGCCGCGGGCTCGCGGCACTGATCGGCGATGTGGACGACGAGGCCGCCGTGATCGAGCGCGCACGCAACCAGCGTCGCGTGCCGATCGAGTTCGTCAGTCCGAATCCGCGCAATCCGCGCCGCGCTTTCGCCGAGGCCGAACTCGACGAGCTTGCGGCATCGATCCGCGAGCGCGGCATCATTCAGCCGATCCTGGTGCGCGGCACACGGGGCACGACGGACCACTACGAGATCATCGCGGGCGAACGGCGCTGGCGCGCCGCGCAGCGCGCGGGTCTGCATGACGTGCCGGTGATTGCGCTCGAGGTAAACGATCGCGAAGCGCTCGAACTCGCCATCGTGGAGAACGTTCAACGCGCCGATCTCAACGCGCTTGAAGAAGCCGGCGGCTATCAGGCACTCGCCGACGAATTCAAATACAGCCAGGACGACATCGCGAAAATCGTCGGCAAGAGCCGCAGTCACGTCACAAACACGTTGCGGCTGATGAAGCTGCCCGAAGGTGTGCAGGCACTCGTTCGCGACGGCAAACTCTCGGCCGGACACGCGCGCGCGTTGCTCGGCCAGCCCGATCCGCTCGCGCTCGCCGAAGCGATCGTGGCGCAAGGACTGAATGTGCGTCAGGCCGAGGCGATCGTGCGCGATCGTGCGAGCGAGGCTGGCAAAACCGCAAAGCCGCGCGAGCGTGGCGCCAAGGACGCCGACACGGTCGCGGTGGAGAAGCGCCTCTCCGATGCGCTCGGCCTTGTCGTGACGATTGCGCATAGTGGCGCAGGCGGCGAGTTGAAGATCCGCTACAAGAGTCTTGAGCAGCTCGATGACGTGATCCGGCGGATTGCGCGGTCGGACTGACGTTCCGTTCGTCCCTGCGAAAGCGGGGACCAGCCTTGACTCTGGGTTTCCGCTTACGCGGGAATCAGAGTCCTCAGTGGCATCTTACTCTCGCCGCCCTGCCCCGCGCGCAATCAGCATCAAGGCGCGCTGTGCGATCGCTTCGCCGAGATCGGATACGCGGCGCGCATCGAGCGAGGCCTCGGCCAGCATGGCCATCACTTTTGCCAGGCGTTCCGATGTCCAGGCCTTCAACGCCGTTTCGACCAGCGGTTTGCGGCGGAAGTGAATCATCGGCTGCGCCTGCTCGACCGCGGCGCCGACAGATGTACCGCTCTCGACAGTGAGCCGCAGCATATGCAGGCGATCGAGTTGACGCAGCGCGGCACCGACCATCGCGGTCGGATTTGTACCGGCGACGGTTGCCTTGCTGAATTCTTTCTCGACATCGCCAAGTCGTCCGGCGAACGCCGCGTCGATCAGGCTATCGAGCGCAAGCGCGGATGCATCCGCGACGACAGCCATCACGTCGTCGATCTCGACGCGCTCCTGCCCGTGCGCATAAAGCGCCAGCTTGCGCAGCTCGGCGCGTGAAGCGCGGCGGTCGCCTCCCAGCAACGAGGCGAGTGCGGCCTTTGCATCCGGTGCAATCGCGAGACCCGCGGTGCGCATCTCGTCGTCGATGATGCGGGCGATGTCGCGGTCCGCGTCGGCGTAGCAAGGCAGCGCAACCGCGTTCTTCGCCTTCTCGCACAATGCGCGCAATCCGACGCCGCGCTTCAGGTCGCCCGCCTCGATCACGATGCGGCAATCCTTCAGCCTCGCGCCGAGGACGTTCTCGATCGCCGGCACGATGTTGCGGCTTCCGGTGCGCACGCGGATGGCGCGGCGTCCGCCAAACAGCGGCACGGTCATCGCCTCGTCGATCAGCCGGGCCGGATCGGATGCCAGCACATCGCCATCGAGTCGGACCAGAGCAAAGGGGTCGTTCGGGTCGTCGACGGATGCATTTACGATCGCGTCGGCGCGCTCGCTCACGAGGCCGGCATCGGGCCCGAAAATAAGAACGACAGAACGAGACGGATCAGGACGCGCGACGAACGATTCGATGTCGGCGTTTTTCAGCGCGACCAATCAGGTGCCCGCGACGAAATAGGAGGCAACGCGGGTGCGCACCGCTTCGGCGATCACCTTGGCGGCGCGGTTCTCGGCGTCGAGGCGCGCGCGAACGCGCGCAAAGCGCTGTTGCTGACCCGGATAATCCGACGACACGCGCGCGAAGGTCCGCCCCTGCATCACGGCCTTGCCGGTCGCGAGTTCCGTCAGCGTGAAGGTCGCGTCGATGCCGGTGATTTCCGCTTCGACACGCCCCGTCGTGATGTCCGCGATGATCGAGGAGCGGTTCACGCCCATGCGAACCTTGAGCCGGTGCGTCGGCGAATTCAGGCCGCCGCTGCCATTGATCTCGAAATCGAGCGCGTTCTGAAGTTCGACCGCAACCCGCGACTCGGGTGTTCCGTTCGGTGCGTCGACGTGCTCGACCTGCACCAAGGACAGCGCGGACGAGATGGGTGTTTCGCCGAGAATCGATTTCGAGGCGTAAAGCGGCTGAAAGCACGCGGCGTTGAGCGCCCCGAGCCCAGCCACAAACGCAATGCGGATCAGATTACGCCACCACATTCACGATCCTCTGCGGGACGACGATGACTTTTTTGGGGGCTTTGCCTTCCAGCGCCCGTACCACCTCGTCCAATTTTAGCACAGCCGCCTCGATCTCGGCAGGGGTAGCGTCGCGCGCAACCGTCACATCCGCGCGTTTTTTGCCGTTGATCTGCACCGGCAGGGTGATGGTGTCCTCGACCAGCAGGGATTTCTCCACTTCAGGCCAGGTGGCCTCTGCGATGAGTTCCTTATGGCCGAGCGCCGCCCAGCATTCCTCGGCCAGATGCGGCATCATCGGCGAGAACAAAAGAGTCATGATTTCAATGGCTTCGCGTATGGCGGCCGCGTGAGCCGGGCTGATCCCCTGTCCCTTTGCAGACGCCAGCGAGGTCTGGAGCGAGTTCGACAGCTCGTAGATATGCGCCACGCAACGGTTGAACCGTAGCCGCGGGATATCCTCCGAGACCTTGGCGAGCGCCCCGTGTGCCGCCTTGCGCAGAGCGAGAATCGCCGCCGGGACTGCTGCCTCCCCTGCTGAATTCGCCTCCGCGGCTGCCGCCATCTTGCCGATCTCTGCCGCCTCGACGACCAGCCGCCACAGTTTCTGCACGAACCGCCAGGAGCCCTGCACCCCCTCCTCGGTCCAGATCACGTCGCGATCAGGCGGCGAGTCCGACAGCATGAACCAGCGCGCGACGTCCGCGCCGTACTCGCCGATGATGTCGTCCGGGTCGACCGTGTTGCGCTTCGACTTCGACATCTTCTCGATGGAGCCGATCTTCACGTCTTCGCCGGTCGACGGCGAGCGTCGCGCGGCGCGCGTCGCCCGCCGCCCTCGATCTTCACCTCGGCCGGCGTCGCGTAGCTGCCGTCGGCCTTCTGGTAGGTCTCGTGCACCACCATGCCCTGCGTGAACATGCCGGCGAACGGCTCCTCGATGCCGATGTGGCCGGTCACTTTCATGGCGCGGGTGAAGAAGCGCGAATAGAGCAGATGTAAAATCGCGTGCTCGACGCCGCCGATGTATTGGTCGACCGGCAGCATCCGGTTGACCACCGGCAGCGTGGTCGGCGCGTTCTCGTTCCACGGATCGGTGAAGCGCGCGAAGTACCACGACGAGTCGACGAACGTGTCCATCGTGTCGGTTTCGCGCGTGGCCTTGCCGCCGCATTGCGGGCAGGTGACGTGCTTCCAGGTCGGATGATGGTCGAGCGCGTTGCCGGGCTTGTCGAATGTCACGTCCTCGGGCAGCGCGACCGGCAGATCCTTGTCGGGCACCGGCACCACGTCGCACTTCGGGCAATGGATCACAGGGATCGGGCAGCCCCAGTAGCGCTGGCGCGAGATGCCCCAGTCGCGCAGGCGGAAGTTCACCTGGCGCTCGCCGACGGGCATGTTGCCGCGCGTTTCGCCTTCAAGGCGCTTCGCCACCTCGGCCTTCGCCTCTTCGATGGTCATGCCATCGAGAAAGCGCGAGTTGATCATGCGGCCATCGCCGTCATAGGCGACGTCGGTGATGACGAACGATTTCGGATCGACGTCCGGCGGGCACACCACCGGCGTGTTGCCGAGCCCGTATTTGTTGACGAAGTCGAGGTCGCGCTGGTCGTGCGCCGGGCAGCCGAAGATTGCGCCGGTGCCGTAATCCATCAGAATGAAGTTCGCGACATAAACCGGTAGTTGCCACGAGGGATCGAACGGATGCACGGCGCGGATGCCGGTGTCGAAGCCCATCTTCTCCTGGGTATCGATGATCTCCTGCGCGGTGCCGTGGCGCTTCGCCTCGGCGATGAATTCCGCGAGTTTCGGGTTCTTGGCGGCCGCGGCCTGCGCCAGCGGATGATCCGGGGCGATCGCCATGAACTTCGCGCCGAACAGCGTGTCGTGGCGCGTGGTGAAAATTTTCAGCTCGCTCTCGCCCGCCGGTGTCGTCGTCGGATCGAGCGCGAAGCGGATCAGCATGCCTTCCGAGCGCCCGATCCAGTTGCGCTGCATCAGCCGCACCTTGTCGGGCCAGCGGTCGAGCGTATCGAGCGCGTCCAATAATTCCTGCGCGTACTTCGTGATCTTGAAGACCCACTGGTTCATCTCGCGCAGCTCGACCGGCGCGCCCGAGCGCCAGCCGCGGCCGTCGATCACCTGCTCGTTGGCGAGCACGGTCATGTCGACCGGGTCCCAGTTGAGGTAGCGCTTCTCGCGCTCGGCGAGCCCGACCTTGAGGAAGTCGAGAAACATCTTCTGCTGATGCTTGTAGTAAGCCGGATCGCAGGTCGCGAACTCGCGTGACCAGTCGAGCGAGAGCCCCATGGTCTGGAGCTGCTTCTTCATCGCGGCGATGTTCTCGTAGGTCCAGGCCTTGGGCGCGATCTTGCGCTCCATCGCGGCGTTCTCGGCTGGCAGTCCGAACGCGTCCCAGCCCATCGGGTGCAGCACGTTGTGACCGCGCGCGCGCATGAAGCGCGCCAGCACGTCGCCCATCGTGTAGTTGCGCACATGCCCCATGTGGATGCGCCCCGACGGATAGGGGAACATCTCCAGCACGTAGTATTTCGGGCGCGGGTCGTCGTTGGCGGTGGCGAAGATGCCCCGCTCGTCCCACACCTTCTGCCAGCGCGGCTCGGCCTCGCGGGCGTTGTAGCGATCGGGCGTCATGCGAATCCGGCTCTCGGACGCAAAAAAGTGCGCGGGACTAGGCCATGCCGGGGTGGAGGGGTCAATGGGTTGCAAGTGGCGCCACGTGGAGCCTCTTACGCCGCCAGCGCCTCGTCGGCGCGCGCGAGACCGCGCCGCAACGCTTCAAAGCAATCGGCGTCGATCGCAGTCCCGACCATGCCGGTCATGATCGCAAGGGCCTTGGTCACCGGCATTGCGGCACGATAGGGCCGGTCCGCGGTCAGTGCGTCGAAGATGTCGCCAGTCGTGATGATTCGCGTTTCAAGCGTGATCTGATCGCCGGCGAGCCCGTGCGGGTAACCCTTGCCATCGAGCCGCTCGTGATGGGCACCCGCGATCGGGGCAAGATCGCGGAATGCCGCGATGCGCGACAGGATTTTTTCGGTGTACAGGGCGTGCAGCTTCATCGCCTCCCACTCGTCGCCATCGAGCTTTCCGGGTTTGTCGAGGATCGAGTTGCTGACACCGAGCTTGCCGATGTCGTGCAGCAGCGCGGCGCGCTTGAGCCAGCGCCGCTGATCCGCCGTGAACGCGAGTTGCTCCGCAATCATGTCGCTGAACAGGGTCACGCGCTCGCTGTGGCCGCTGGTGTACGGGCTCTTGGAGTCGATGACCTGCGCAAAGGCAGCCGCGATATCGTCCAGGTAATCTTCATCGACAGTCCTGCTGTGCCGCGCGGGCTCAAGTGCGAAGATCTGCTGTTGCAAGTCATCGGAGCGCAGCGCCTTCCAGAATCGGTCGCGCCCGGACACGCGCGCGAATGCTTCGGCCAGTTGCGGATCGAACCAGGCGCCTGCACGCCGGCGTATTTCCGACTTCGCGGACTCGATGCCGTTTGCGATCTGGAATACGTCGATCACCTGCGCCATGAGCGCGATACGAGCATAGATGGGGATCGCATCACCGCGCAGGTTGAGCGGCTGGCCGCTTCCGTCCCAGTGCTCATCGAGATTTTGAATGCCCAGTGCGACCGCTTCCGAGAAGCGCATCTTGCGGGCGATGTCCGCGCCGCGATGGCAGCGCGTCTCGATCAGCTCGCGCTCGATCGCGCCGGTGTTCAGGAACACATGGACCAGCGAGCGAAAGCGCTCGGCCAGTCCGACCTGCAACCCGGTATGGGAGAGCACGAAGCGCAGCGCTTGCGGCAGGCTGCCGTCGATCGTCTTGGCGTCGTGCTTGAAGCTGAGGTCATCGGTGAGAAACAAACGGCAAATGCGCGCGGCGTTGCTGCTGCATCCGAGATCCTTGAGCAGCAGCGTGTAGTAGAGCTCCCAGATCTGGGCATCGTTCAGCCCGATCTCTTGGCCGATATGAATTCCGATCCAGCAGCAGCGGACGCAATGTCCGGCCGGCTGACCTTCGACCATGTCGAGCGCGTGACTGAGCGCGCCGAGCAGTTCTGCGAGGCTGATTTCCTGCGGGGTCGCGAGTTTGGCGTGTGAGGCGCCCAAGGTCGGTTTCCGGTGGGTACCGAACCAACTTGGGCTGGCGATCTTAATACCTAGATAAAATCACTTGGTACATTCGGCTAACGGCGCGTTCCGAAGCCTCGATCAGGACGATTGAAGACTCTCGAGAATCGAGAGACTGCGCTCCATGGCGAAATCATACGCCGTCTGATCGAACGCGGCAGCGTGGGCGCGCATCATGAAGCCATGCTGCACGCCGGAGAAGATTTTCACCTCGACGTTCGGCATGTGCGCCGGGATCGCGCGGTAGGCATCGAGCACCGGCGGCGGCGCGACGTGATCCTGGTCGCCCCAGACAATGCAGACCGGCTTTGCGACGCCGTCGAGTTCGCTGACATAGTCGAGCATCTGCGTGCCATGACATGAGATGCCGGCCGCGTAGCCGAGGCGCTTCGGACCAAGAATTGAATATGGCCCGCCATAGCAGAAGCCCATCGCGGCGGCCTTGCCGTTGAAGTTTTTCATTTCGCAGATGGTCAAGCGTATCAGCCATGTCGGCTTCGCCGGCCTTGATGCGTGCGAGCCGCGGCTGCGATCGTTCGCCTGCCCGTTTGTCCTCGCGCGGGCAGCGGTCCGGGAAGCGTGCGCCAGAACAGGTCGGGCGCGGCCGCGATGAAGCCTTTCGCCGCGAAGGCGTCAGCGATGCCGCGCACATCCGCATCGACGCCATGAACCGCGGAAGCGAGTACTACGGCCGGAACCGCGCCGCTTGTGTCAGGCAGGCTCAGGTAGCAATCGAATTCGCCGCCGTCGCGCGCGCGGATTTTGATCGCTTGGCTGGACATCGTCCCCTCCGAAAATTTGCCGGGGAGAATGTCAGGCTGGCGCGGCCGTCACAACGGCCGGCCCGCAATTACTGCTGAGGTTGTTGCTTGTTCTTCTGCCAGCGCAGGAAGTCCATGAAGAGCTTCTCGTTGCCTTCGGCTTTCGGCTTCTTGCGCTCGACCGTGCCGGTTTGCTCGGCCGGTGGCTTCGATATTTTGAGATCGGCGGCCGAGGCGGCCTGAATGATCCCGACACAGGCGATCAGCGTCACCAGTCCTGTCCGCATGCCACGAATCCCTGAAGCTCGCGCTGCTTCGATTCGTAATAGGGAGGGGTTAATCGGGGATTAACCATACGGAGCACGCCAACCGCAGCTCACAGCGGCCGCTTGTCCTTGATCTTCGCGATGCGCTCCGCATCGGCTTGCGAGAGGTGCCGCCCGCGCTCAAGGATTTCGAGGGTGTATTCCTCGTAGGTCAGACCGAGCGCCTCGGCCCTTTCGAGCCGGAACAGCGCCACGTCGCGCGAGGCGGGCTTCCAGGCCTTTTGGTGCGCGGCCTTCCAGCTGAAATAGATGTAGATGTCGCCGTCGCCCCACTCGGGGCCTTCGTCATCGTCGAGCGGCGGGCCGCCATTGTCGGTGCGAGGCGGCAAACGCATGATCAGCGCCGCAACAGCACGACGAGATAACGGCAGGCGCCCGCGCCGTCGTTGCGATAGGTGCAATCCGCCGGCGGGCCGAATTCGAGGCTGTCGCCCGGGAGCAGCGTGTGCGTTACCGCGCCTTCCGCGAAGGTGAGCCGCCCGGCGAGCACCCAGATGACATGCGACATGCCGCGATAGGACGCGGCGGGAAACGAAACTGACGCGCCGGGTGGCAGATCGACCTCGGTCATCTCCAAGGGCAGGCGCGGCGAAGCCGAGACCTGGCGGCGGATGTAGCCGCTTGCGGGATCGCGCCAGACCGGTTGGTCAGCGGCGCGAATTGGGCCGCGCTCCGGCTGTTCGGATTCGGCGAGCAGGGCCGACAGTGTGAGTCCGAGAGCGGCTGCGAGGCGCCCGAGCAGGGCGGCGGTCGGGCTCGCTTCCGCGCGCTCGATCTTCGAGATCATCGCCTTGGAGACGGCAGCGCGTTCGGCAAGGTCGTCGAGCGACCAGCGGCGTGCGGTTCGTTCGCCCCGGATGCGCGCGGCCAAAACTGAATCTATCGTATCAACGATGGTGGACATATGTCCACTATACGGAACAGCATTGATTGAGACAAGGTGCGGTCACTAATTCCAGTAGGCCGGGTATCCGGAGCTTTTCTCTTCGGCCTCGAGCAGCCGCAGCATCGCGGGCCATTCCAGCACCCCGTAGGGCCGCCGCGTGCCCGGCTGATACAGGTGCGCGGTGTGCGCCAGCACGTTCTCGCCCGGCATGGTCAGTTCGGTGCGCGCCGCCATCGCGTCGACCTGGCCGCGGCAGGACATTTCGAGCTGATACATCGTGTTGAAGGCCTGCTGGATCGTCGCCCCGCAGGTGAGCAGGCCATGGTTGCGCAGGATCATGGCGTCGTGCGGCCCAAGGTCGCGCACCAGCCGCTCGCGCTCGTCGAGATCGACCGCCGGGCCTTCGTAATCGTGATAGCCGATATGCCCCTCGAAGCGGATCGAGGTCTGCGACATCGGTAGCAGCCCGCATTTCATCGCCGCGACCGCCATCCCGGCCCGCGTATGCGTGTGGATGATGCAGGACACGTCGGGGCGTCCCTTGTGGATCGCGCCGTGGATCACGTAGCCGGATTTGTTGATGCCGTAGTCGGTCTCGGGCTTGGCAATGATGTTGCCCTCGACGTCGATCTTCACCAGGCTCGACGCGGTGATCTCCCGGTAGAGCAGCCCGTAGAGATTGATCAGCAGATGCTCGGTGCCGGGCACGCGCGCCGTGATGTGGTTGTAGATGAGGTCGGTCATCCCGTAGCAGTCCATCAACCGGTAGCAGGCCGCGAGGTCGCAGCGCGTCTGCCATTCCTCCGGGCTGACGGCTTCGCGCACGGATTTGAAGTCGGTTGCATAATTCATCGCGTTCTCTCCCTACCCCAAAGGTAACCCGGATTTCGCCCGCGCTCCACCTGCGCTAGGCTTGCTCAAAAGCAAGGGAGGAATGCATGCGCCGCCGTGATTTCTGTGCGGGCCTGATCGCCATGCCGGCGCTCGCGCGCTCGGCCTTCGCCGACGACGTGTCCAGCATCACGCTGATCAGCCAGCATGGCCTGCCCTATCTGCCGCTGATGGTGATGGAGCAGCAGAAGCTCGTCGAAAAGCACGCCGCGAAGCTCGGCGTTGTGGATTTGAAAACGGATTACCGCACGCTCGGCGGCACGCAGTCGCTGATCGATGCGCTGCTCAGCGGACAGATGAACTTCGGTATTGCGGGCGTGCCGGGCCTTGCCACGCTGTGGGACAAGACGGCCGGGACGCCGAACGAAGTGCGCGGTCTCTCCGCCGCGCAGTCGATGCCGTTCCTGCTGATGACGCACCGCGACACGGTCAAGTCGATCAAGGATTTCAAGGAGGGCGACAAGATCGCCGTGCCGGGAATCAAGAACTCCAATCAGGCGATCTGTCTGCAGATGGCGGCGGCAAAAGAATGGGGACAGGAGAATTACGCCAGGCTCGATCCGTACACGATCACCCTGCCGCATCCGGACGCCGCGATCGCGATCATCTCGAATTCACCCGAACTGACCGCGCATTACGGCGTCTCGCCGTTCCAGGATTACGAGGTTGCGGCGCCCGGCACGCACCTGGTGCTGAAATCCTACGACACGCTCGGCGGTCGGACGACCAACGGCGTCATGTTCATGGCGAAGAAATTCCGCGATGCCAATCCGAAGGTCACGAGCGCAGTCTATGCGGCGCTCGCCGAAGCGTCGGACTTCATCAAAAAGCAGCCGCGCCAGAGCGCCAACATCTATATCCAGAAGACCGGCGAGAAGCGCTCGGGTCCGGCCGAGCTTGAGAAGATGATCTCGAACCCCGACAACAACTGGACCACGACGCCGCAGAACGCGATGCGCTACGTGGAGTTCATGCACAAGGTCGGCACGATGAAGAAGCTGCCCGGCGACTGGAAGGACATGTTCATGCCGGAAGTGCATGAACTGAAGGGAAGCTGATGGCGAAGTACCGGCTCTACTGCGTCGGCGCCTCGGGGAATTCCTACAAGATCGCGCTCTATCTCAACTGCGCCGGCTTTGACTGGGAGCCGGTCGGTGTCGATTTCGCCGGTGGCGAAACGCGCGATCCGAATTGGCGCGCGTCGACCAATGCCATGGGCGAGGTTCCGGTGCTCGAGGTCGACGGGAACCGCATGTCCCAGTCCGGCGCGATTCTCACGTGGCTTGCCGAAACCACCGGCAGGTACGCTGTCGATCCAGATGACAGGTTCGAGGCGCTGCGCTGGATGTTCTTCGATAACCATAAGTTCACCAACAATTACGCGATGCACCGGTTTCAGCGCTGCTTCACCCCGCAGCCCGTGCATGAATCCGTGCTCGCGTTTCTTCGTGCGCGGTCGGAAGCCAGCTTGGCGATTGCCGAAAAGCAACTTTCGGATCGCGCTTTCATGCTGGGTGACCGGCCGACCATCGTGGACTTCTCGATGGCAGGCTACATCTACTATCCGCCGGAAGAGACCGGCTTCGACATCGCTGCGAGTTATCCGGCGATCGATGAATGGCGACGGCGCCTCGCCGCGATGTCCGGCTGGAAGCCGCCCTACGAGATGATGCCGGTCGGAAGCGATCTACCCGTGCGGAAAATCTGACGCCAACGGTCGTTTCAGCTCACACACGGAATCCTGGCGCGCTGCGAGGCTCGATTTGTCGTAGCAGAGGAAGGAGCAGAACCTGGTCGGCGTCGAGTTACTACTTCCGATCAATCGCGCGTCGCGAAGTTAAGCTCCGCAATAGTCGCAACGGTCCGATGCCTTGTTGGAAGCGAGACTCATAGGTTTGTTCAAGGCCCACGACGCGCGATCACGATTCTCGACCGCAAGGGCATCGAGAAAGCTGCCGGGCACTTCTATGGCACGCCCAAAGCCGAGTACCGGCGGCTGATGAAGTAGTACGGTATCGTACCGACAACACTCCCCGCCGCCCTACAATCGCCCGCCATCGATGGCTGCCCGGTTTTTCCGGCGCCCGGTCAGGCCAGATCAGCATCGATTAGGGAGCGACCGACCGAACCACCGAGCGGGTGATCGTCAGGGGTACCATCCTTAGCTTTCTCGAAGAGCGCACCGTGTTCGAGCCTCAGGATATCCACTCGATGTCGCAAGCGCTCGACGAGGTGTGCCACGCGCTTCACCTGGAAGCGGATTCCGGGGCGCGGGAGACCATCGCGGTCCGGATCATCGATCTTGCGCACCAAGGCGAACGCGATCCGGTCAGACGCAGCGAACGGCCGCTTGCAGAAGCAAAAAGCAACGTTTGAGACGGCTCAGGCCGTCACCAATCGACCGCTTGTGCCCGCGCGGCTGCGCACCAGAAGCCAGCCGACGATCGCAAGGTTGAGCAGATTCCACAGGAAGCCGTTCGCGAACGCCGCGCGATAGGAGCCCGTGTAGTCGAAGATCGCGCCCGACATCCAGCCGCCAAGTGCCATGCCGAACAGCGCGAACATCAGCGCCACGCCGACGCGGATGCCGGCGTCGCGCGGCGAGAAATACTCGCGCACGATCACCGCATACATCGGGATGATGCCGCCCTGGAACAGGCCGAACAGGCCCGACACGATGTAGAGCGAGGTCAGTCCGTTGAAGCCGAGATAGAGCAGCAGCGCGAAGGCCTGCAGCGAGGATCCGATCATCAGCGCGCCAAGCCCGCCGATCTTGTCCGCGATACTGCCCGACGCGACGCGCGCGATCAGGCCGAGGCCAAGCATCAGCGACAGCATTTCGGCGCCGCGCGCCGGTCCATAACCAAGATCGCCGCAATAGGCGACGATGTGCACCTGCGGCATCGCCATCGCGACGCAACAGCCGATACCCGCGATGGCGAGCAATGCCTGCAACGTGTTGGGCTTGAGGCCGAGCGTGCCGTGCGTCTCGCCTGCGACGGTCGGCACATGCGGCTCCACGGGCGAGGGCCGTCGCAGCATCAGAGCGAGGGGGACCATCGTGATGAGACAGAATGCGCCAATTCCAAGATGCACCGTGCGCCAGCCATGGCCTTCGATGAAGTGCTGGATGATCGGTGGCCAGATCGCGCCGGACGCATAGTTGCCGCACGACGCGATCCCGATCGCAATGCCGCGCCTCTTGCGAAACCAGTGCGACATGTCGGCGACGATCGGGCCGAAGGTGCCCGAGCAGCCGAACCCGATCACGATGTGCGCGACGACGAGAATCCAGATGTTCGGCGCATAGCTGGCGCCGACGAAACCCAGCGTGGTCAGGAGCGTGCCGGAGATCGCCGGAAACACGATGCCGAAGCGATCGGCGAAACGGCCCATCACGACGCCGCCGAACGCAAAACCGATCATCGCCGCGGTGTAGGGCGTCGAGGCGGCTGCGCGATCGATGCCGAACTCGGCCTGCACCGGCGGCAGCGCGACCACGAACGACCACATGCCGACGCTGCCGATGGTGCCAAGCACCACCGCGACGAACAGGCGTATCCAAGCATAAGTAGAATCGACCGCGCTCAAATCGGCGCGCCCGGCGGTTACGGCGGTCACATTTCCATCCCGGCGTTGACGTTGCGCGCAGTTGGTAGCATCTCGGTGCGGCCGGGGGAAACGCAGTCCCGGAATTCGTGTTATGAACTTCCGTGATGAATGACGTCGCTGAAACGTCGGACTCCGACGCGTTGCAACAGGTGCGCTCCGAGATCGCTGCCGCGTGCACCGAGGCCCGGCGCGATCCCGCCGCTGTGACGTTGATCGCGGTGTCGAAGACATTTCCGGCCGAAGACATTGTGCCGGTGATCGTGGCGGGCCAGCGCGTGTTCGGCGAGAACCGCGTGCAGGAGGCGAAAGGGAAGTGGCCGGCGCTACGCGATGCTCACGCCGGCATCACGCTTCATCTGATAGGCCCGCTGCAATCCAACAAGGCGAAGGAAGCCGTCGCGCTGTTCGACGCGATCCATTCGGTCGATCGCGCCAGCATCGCGGAAGCGCTCGCGAAGGAAATCGCGAAACAGGGGCGGACGCCGCAATTGTTCGTGGAGATCAACACCGGCGCCGAGCCGCAGAAGGCCGGCGTGCTCCCTCAGGACGCGGATGCCTTCATCAAGACGTGCCGTGAGACATACGGCCTGGATGTCGCCGGCCTGATGTGCATCCCGCCATTCGAGGAGGCGCCCGCGCCGCATTTCGCGCTCACCGCCAAGATCGCAGCGCGCAACGCGCTCAAACTGCTATCCATGGGAATGAGCGCGGATTACGCGACCGCAATTGCCTTCGGCGCGACCCATGTGCGGGTCGGAACGGCGATTTTCGGGTCCAGACAAAAGAAAGGCCCCGACGCGGGGCTGGGGGGCTGAGAGCGTCGGGGCCTTTGTTTGTGCGATGGCCTCTTCGGCTGCCGCACATACAACTTCCCAAATAACGTGCCTGCCCGGGGTTCGTTCCCGGATCTTCTGAGAAATTTTCGATTTGGCCGAAGCTCGTTATCTTGTTGAAAAGTCGTTAAAAAATTGATCAGGCGACGACGATACGCGTGCCGCACGAAATTTTTTTCAAAAGCTGACGCAACCGTTCCGCCGGCATCGCGATACATCCGGCCGTCGGTGCGAGGCCCGGCCGGGCCAGATGAAGGAATACCGCGCTGCCCCTGCCGGCCACGCGGGGGCGTGTGTTGTGGTCGATTTCCACAATGAAATCATAAAGATGATCCGCGCGCTGGAGCCGATCACCGGGGCTGCCAGCCACAAGACGCACCGGCCGGTTGTAGCGCCGGTCGGACGGGTCCTCGCACCAGCCGTCCAGCGCGGTGATCCGCCGGATTGGCAGCGAAGTCGCGGGTCGCGGGTGGCGATCGGACCGCAACCACAGCCGTACGGGGTGGAATATGCCGCGTGGGGTGCCCCCATCGCCCTCGCGCTTGTTCGCTAGGATCCCGCCGCGGCCGAGCGCGACCGGCCAGGCCAGCGGCCCGGCCATCATCCAGCCGCGCGTCTGGCTTCCTGCTGCGCGCCGAACGTAAATCGCCTTTAAGACACCTTCCGTCATGCCGGTTTACCCAACTCCCACCATGCCTTCGGTGAATTGAATCGATAGCCGCCGGCGCTTGCGCTTTTACGCCGGAATGTACTACTTCGCGCTACTCGGGAA
The DNA here is from genome assembly GCA_963757565.1 of uncultured Alphaproteobacteria bacterium. Classification (GTDB taxonomy): domain Bacteria; phylum Pseudomonadota; class Alphaproteobacteria; order Rhizobiales; family Xanthobacteraceae; genus PALSA-894. The sequence goes on along the minus strand of CAVWSB010000010.1, from coordinate 674,266 downwards.
CCCCCGGAGCGGCCGATGTCAAACGCGCGCAAGATCCTGATCGTCGACGACGATACCGAATTGCGCGAGGCGCTGGTCGAGCAGCTCGCGCTGCACGAGGAATTCGAGGCCGAAGCAGTCGATTCCGGCACCAAGGGCGTGCAAGTCGCGCGCAATGGCCACATTGACCTCGTCATCATGGACGTCGGCCTGCCCGACGTGGACGGCCGTGAAGCGGTTCGCATCCTGCGCAAGAACGGGTTCAAGGCCCCGATCATCATGCTGACCGGCCATGACACCGATTCAGACACCATTCTGGGGCTGGAATCGGGCGCGAACGACTACATCACCAAGCCGTTCCGTTTCGCGGTGCTGCTCGCGCGCATCCGTGCGCAGTTGCGTCAGCACGAGGCGAGCGAGGACGCCGTGTTCACCATCGGGCCGTACACGTTCCGGCCTTCGTCCAAGCTTTTGTTGAACCCGAAGGGCAGCAAGGTTCGCCTCACCGAGAAGGAAACCGCGATTCTGCGCTACCTCTACCGCGCCGGGCAGCGGCCGGTGTCGCGCGAGGTGCTGCTGCAGGAGGTCTGGGGCTATAATTCGGGGGTCACGACCCACACGCTGGAAACCCATATCTATCGGCTGCGGCAGAAGGTCGAAAAGGATGCCTCGGCTCCGGCGATCCTGGTCACCGAGGGCGGCGGCTACAAGCTGATGCCGTGATATTTACCCTTCCGGCCGCCCTTGTGCCGGATAGGCCCATTCTAGGATACTGTGGCGTCAGTGGAGCGTGTGTGGCCCGGTTTGGGCCGGCTGTATCGAGTGCGTGAGTCTCACTCTGGATGTCGGTCGAGGACGAAATCGAATTCCTGGAACGCGTTCCCGCTCTCCGGCTGCTTGGCCGTGACGCGCTTCGCATCATCGCGATCGGCGCGGAGAGCCGTCATATCCATCAAGGCATCTCGCTGTTCGGCGAAGGCGAGGATGCGGACGCCGCCTATGTGGTGCAGGACGGCTCATTCGACCTTGTGTCGGAGAAAAATGAGCTGATCCCCCGCTCGGTCGCGGGACCCGGCACCTTGATCGGCGAACTCGCACTGGTGGTCGATACCAAGAGGCCGGTCGCAGCGATTGCGCGCGAGCCCTCGACCGTGATCCGCATTCCGCGCCAGCTCTTCCTCAAGATGCTCGAAGGCTATCCGCAGGCCGCAATCAACATGCGCGACGCGATCGCGGGCCGCGTCAACCAGGCGGTAACCGAATTCACGCGCGTGCGCGCGGCGTTCGCGGACGAAAAGGCCGGGCAGTAGCCGGGGCTTCCATCGGATCATGCCGTCCCGCCGGGACATCGAATCCGCACTGCGCCATCTCGCACCGAAGATGCCGGCGCACGAATTCGATGCGGTGGTCGATCATGTGCTCGACAGCGTTGGCCTGACATCTGCCGCGCCACCGGATGCCGCCTGGCTCTCCCTCGTGGCTTACACCCGTCACGTCTTCACCGATTACGACGCGCTGCTCGCGCAGGGCTATGACCGCGAGAGCGCGCGCCATTTCGTCGCCGAGCACATGGAGGCGACGATGCGCGGTTGGGGCGTGCGCCGGCCCTTGGTGACGGGGGAGTAAACGCACCGCAGTGTTGCGTCGCGAGCCTCTAGGTTCTACCGAAACTCCGCGCTAGCATGTTCGAATTCTCGGGGGAGAGGACCATGTTCGCAACACCGGCCATCGCTTTTCACACCGCGCTCAGTCTGATCGCGATCCTCGCGGGCGTCGCCGTGATGGCTTCGCTGGTGCAGAACCGGTGGCCCGGGATGTGGACGATGGTCTTTCTCGTCACCATGGTGGCAACCGACGTGACCGGGTTTTTCCTGCCGGCCACCAAGATCCTGCCCTCGCACATCACCGGCGTAATCTCGCTCGTGTTCATCGCGCTCGCGCTCGCCGCGCACTACGCCTTCCATTTCGCCGGCGCCTGGCGCGTGATCTACGCCATCTGCATGGGGCTTGCGGTCTATCTCAATTTCTTCGTGCTGGTGACACAGCTGTTCCTGAAGGTCCCGGCCATCCACGCGCTCTCGCCGGAGGCGCCGGACAACCCCGCGCCGCCGTTCCTGATCGCGCAGGGAATCCTGCTGCTGATCTTCATCTGGCTGATCTGGAGGTCGGCGCGGAATTTCCGCGGAGCCGCCGCAGCCTGATTACGCAAGCTTGCGCGGAGCCGCAGCCGCGGCATCGCCGGTGTTCGGCGTACCGGACGGTTCGATCAGCAGCAGATGCACTTCCTCGCGCGCGCGAGGACAGTGCTCGACGCCCTTCGGCACGATGAACATCTCGCCCGGGCCAAGCGTCACGATGCGGTCGCGCATCTGATGTCGAGCACGCCCTTGAGGACGAGGAAGAAGTCGTCGGTATCGTCGTGCTTGTGCCAGACGAATTCGTCTTTCACCTTCACGACCATTACGTCGTAGTCGTTGAACTGCGCGACCGTGCGCGGGGACCAGTGGTCGGCAAAACTCGCGAGCTTTGCGGCGAGATTGATCGCGTCGGTCATTTGCAGATCACACCTCGACGCCCGTCGTCACCGGGACGTGGTCCGAGGGCCGCTCCCAGCCGCGTGCGTGCTTGGCGATGTCGAAGCGCGACACGCGGTCGCCCAGTTGCGACGAGACCCAGATGTGGTCGAGGCGGCGGCCGCGGTCGGCGGCGCGCCAGTCGTGTGCCCGATAGCTCCACCACGTGTAGATTTTTTCCGGCTCCGGCGTGCGGTGGCGCGCGACATCGATCCAGTTGCCGGCGGTGCGGAAGAGGTTGAGCTTCTCGGTCTCGACCGGCGTGTGCGACACCACGTTGAGGAGCTGCTTGTGGCTCCAGACGTCATGCTCGAGCGGCGCGACGTTGAGATCGCCGACCAGGATCGCGCGCTCGCCTTCTTTCGGGCGCAGCTTTTCCATCGCGTGCAGCTCGTCGAGGAAGGCGAGCTTGTGCGCGAACTTCACATTGATCGCCGGGTCGGGCTCGTCACCGCCGGCCGGCACGTAGAAATTATGCACCGTGACGGGATCGCGCAGGCCCGCCTTCTCGCCGAGCGTCACCGCGACGTGACGGCAGTCGGTCTTGCCGCAGTAATTGTCGATGGTGACGCTCTCGAAGGGCAGGCGCGAGAGCACCGCGACGCCGTGATAACCCTTCTGCCCGTTCAGCGCCGCGTGCATGTAGCCAAGGCGCCGGAAGCGCTTCAGGGGAAACGCATCGTCAGGACACTTCGTCTCCTGCAGGCAGATCACATCCGGCCGCACCGCCTTGATGAAGCGCGCAACGAGATCGATACGCAGGCGCACCGAGTTGATGTTCCAGGTGGTGAGGGTAAGGGGCATGTTGCCCGATACTTAAAGGCGGCGATGGCCGGGCACTAGGGCGGTCACGCCCGTTTTCCACGGGCTACGCCCGGCCATGACGAAGGTCCGAGCGAAGGGCGCTTACTGAATGATCTCTTTGCGCGCGTAATCGATCCTGAACATGCCGGGATCGAGCTTGACCGTCGGGTCGAGATTGTAGAGCGCGACGGTGGTGTCGTAGCCCTGCGGGTCCGTGATGGTCCACTGCTTGAGCTGCATGTCCTTGACCGAGAACATCAGCTGGACGCGGTGCGTGCCGCCCAGCGTCTGCTTCTCCTCGATCGCCAGACTGACGAAGGTGTCGTCGGACGACACCGAGATCACATTGGTTTCCTTGAGCAGATCGATCCGGTCGGCGAGTAGGAAGCGCAGCGGGGTCTGCGACAGCGGATAGAGGTCCTGCGTCTCGAGCTTGCGGTCGCGCACCACCAGCGAATTTCCGTCGGAGACGAGTTCCACCGGGCTCGGCGGGTTGTATTCGAAGCGCACGCGGCCGGGCTTCTGCAGGTAGATCTTGCCTTCCGAGCGGCGGCCGTCCGGGCCGACCTGAACGAAGTCCCCCACCAGCGTCTGCACGCTCATCAGGTAGACATTCACCCGGTCGATCAGTGCGCGTTGACCGGCATCGAAATTGGACGTGGTGCCCGGGTTGGAGAAGCCCGGAATCTTGAACGGAAACAGGTTGTTCGCAGCCGATTTTGTTTCCGGAACGGCGGCAGGAGGCACGAGGCCCGTCTTGGGTCTCGGTGCCGGAGTTGGCATCGGCTGCGCCGCAGCGGTGCACGCCATCGCGAGCAGGCAGGCGCCGATCAGCGTGGCGGGTATCCGCATTCCGTCCTCCAAGAGCCGGTCTTAAACCGCCCCGCTGTGGCGATTTCGCGACTTTCTCGATTCCACTAATACGACGCGTGTTCCGGTTCGCCCACCAGTATTTCGCGCTTTCCGGCGTGGTTGGCGGCGCCGACGATGCCTTCCAGTTCCATCTTCTCCATCAGCGAGGCGGCGCGATTGTAGCCGATCTGCAGACGGCGCTGGATGTAGCTGGTCGATGCCTTGCGGTCGCGCATCACGATCGCCACGGCCTGGCTGTAGAGATCGTTGGTCTTGCCCATCTCGGAGTTGTCGAACACGGCGCCGTCCGCGCCCTCTTCGCCTTCCTCAGGCTCCTCGCTGACGGTGACGGCTTCGAGATACTGCGGCTGCCCCTGCGACTTGAGATGTCGGACGACCTTCTCGACTTCCTCATCCGACGCAAATGGACCATGCACGCGGCTGATGCGCCCGCCGCCTGCCATATAGAGCATATCGCCTTGACCGAGCAGTTGCTCGGCTCCCATCTCGCCCAAGATCGTGCGCGAGTTGATCTTGGAGGTGACCTGGAAGGAGATGCGGGTCGGGAAATTTGCCTTGATGGTACCGGTGATGACGTCGACCGACGGACGCTGTGTCGCGAGCACGACGTGGATGCCAGCCGCGCGTGCCATCTGCGCCAAGCGCTGAACCGCGCCTTCGATGTCCTTGCCGGCGACCATCATCAGGTCGGCCATTTCGTCGACGATGACGACGATATAGGGGATGTTGTCGAGCTCGAGATCCTCGCGCTCGTAGATCGCCTCGCCGCTTTCCTTGTCGTATCCGGTGTGAACCGTGCGGAACATCGGTTCGCCCTTGTTCTTCGCTTCGGTGACGCGTGCGTTGTAGCCGTCGATATTGCGCACGCCGAGCTTGGACATCTTGCGGTAGCGCTCTTCCATCTCGCGCACCGCCCATTTCAATGCGACCACAGCCTTCTTCGGGTCGGTGACGACCGGTGTCAGCAGATGGGGGATTCCCTCGTAGACCGAGAGCTCCAGCATCTTCGGGTCGATCATGATGAGACGGCAGTTTTCGGGCGTGAGCTTATACATCAAGCTCAAGATCATGGTGTTGATCGCGACCGACTTGCCCGAACCGGTGGTGCCCGCGATGAGCAGATGCGGCATGCGGGCGAGGTCCACGATCACCGGATCGCCGCCGATTGTCTTGCCGAGGCAGATCGGCAGCTTGGCCTGAGTTTCGGTATACTCCGACGCCGCGAGCATTTCGCGGAACAAGACCTTCTCGCGCTTCGGGTTCGGCAGCTCGATGCCGATCGCGTTACGGCCCTGCACCACCGCGACGCGCGCCGATATCTTGCTCATCGAGCGCGCGATGTCGTCGGCGAGGCCGATGACACGCGAAGACTTGATGCCGGGCGCGGGCTCCAGTTCGTAGAGCGTGACGACGGGGCCGGGATGCGCTTTGATGATCTCGCCACGCACGCCGAAATCGCTGAGCACGCTTTCGAGCGCGCGTGCGTTTTCCTGGATGGCTTCTTCCGACAGCGTCTGACGATCCATCGCGCGCGGTGCGGCCAGCAGGGCGAGCGAGGGAAAATCGTATCCATCCTTGCCGCGCTTGGCCGCGGGCCGGGCCACCTGCTTCACCCGCTTGGGCGGGGTGACCTCGACGACCACGTCTTCGTCCTCGAGATCGTCCTCGTCGATTTCCTCGGCCTGATCGACGGCCGGGTTTGAGTAAGGCTCGCTGCGCGGGTCGGCAAGTTTGACCATGGACGGATCGTGGCGCAGCGGGATGACGCGCTTGCGCCTCTCCCGCAGCATGTCCAGCAGCAGATTGAACAGCATCATGGGCAGCAGCGCGATGCGCGCCTTCACGCTGTAGAGGAAATGGTAGAGCCAACCGAGCGAAACCAACCCGCGTGACTCGGCCTCCTCTTCTTCCTCTTCTTCCTCTTCTTCCTCGTACTCCTCGGCGGGTGCCTTGGCCTTTGCGGCTTTCTTGCGCCGCTTCGGCGCTTCCTCTTCTTCCTCGACTTCCTGCTCTTCGGCACGGCCCCACGTGAAGCCAGCCGCGAGCGCGAGCGTCAGCATCGCGGTGACGCCGATCACGATGCCGAGGACAAGCCGCGGCGCACCCGACAGCGGCGCCCCGAACAGCCATGCGGGCACACGCAACAGGGCATCGCCGACGACGCCGCCGAGGCCAGTCGGTAGCGGCCATGCCGTGCTCGGCGGCAGGCAGGAGGCGAAGGCTGCCGCCGCGATCGTTCCCGCGACCCACTGCACCACGCGCCGGCGTTCGCGGTTAAGCGGGCGGTGCGTGAGCAGGCGCCAGCCCCATGCGGACACCGGAAACAGCAGCGCAACTGTGGCGATCCCAAGAATCTGCATCATCAGGTCGGCACTCGCCGCGCCGACGATCCCGAGCATATTATGCACGGGCGCGTTGGTGGCATGACTGAACGAGGGATCCTGCACCGACCAGGTGGCGAGTGCGAGCGCCGCAATGCCGGCAACGCCAAGCAGTGCAATGCCGGTGATCTCGTGCACGCGACGGCGCATCGCGTCGCGCAGCTCGTCAGAGATGAAATCTTCTGCGGAAATCGCCGGCATTATCCGAGCACCTTGACCAAACGATGCAACGCTTCGGCTGTGGTCTCGCGGTCCTGCACCATCGCGACGCGGATGTAGCCGTCACCCGCGTTGAAGCCGTCGGCCTGCGGGCGCGCTGCGTAACTGCCGGGCACCACACGCAGCCCCGCCTGCTTCCAGAGCCTCACGGTCGCGCCTTCGCTGCCGCCGTGCTGCGAGACATCGAGCCAGAGGAAGAAGCCACCGGCCGGCCGCTGGTAGCCGTAGCGGTTGCCGAGAATCTGGTCGGCAAGGTCGAATTTTCCGCGGTAGAGCGCGCGGTTCTCCTCGACATGCGCTTCGTCGTTATAAGCCGCGATCGCGACCTCCTGCGACGGAACCGATACCTGCGGAGCCGACACCGTACGCAGATTGAGGAAAGCAGCGAGGAAGCGCTTGTCGCCCGCCACGAAGCCAACACGCAGGCCAGGCAGCGAGGAGCGCTTGGAGAGTGAGTTGAATGTCACGACGTTCGCGAAGTCCGAACCCGCGACGTCGAGTGCGCCGGTCGGCGCTTCTTTCCAGTAGATTTCCGAGTAGCACTCGTCGGCGAACAGCATGAACCCATATTGCTGCGCGAGTGCGGCCGCACGTGCGAGATACTCACGGCTTGCGACCGATCCCTGCGGGTTTGCCGGTGAGGCGAGATAGAACGCGACGGTTCGGGCGAGCAACTCGGGAGAGAGCGCGTCGAGATCGGGCAGGAAGCCATTTCCCGCCGTGGCATCGAGATAGACCGGCTCGCAATCGGCCGCGATCGCACCGGCCGAGTAGGGCGCGTAAAAGGGATTCGGCATCAGAATGGCCGGCTTGCCGGGGCGCGCGCCGACGAATCGCTTCGCCGCGATCGCGGCGAGGAACAGTCCCTCGCGCGAACCGCCCAGCACAAGAACTTCGCTCAACGGCTCGATCGGCCGCGGCAGCCGGTAGCGGCGACCGAGCCACGCGGCGACCGCTTGGCGGAAGGCGTCCGTCCCGGCATTCCCGGGATAGTGGCCGAAGGCGGCGGTGTGCTTTGCCAGCACCGGCGCGACGAAGGGCGGAACAGGATGCTGCGGCTCGCCGACCGCGATATTGATCGCCGGCATGCCGGGCGGCGTGTCGCCCAGAAGTTCGGTCAGCCTGACGAACGGCGAGCGTGCGTCGGGGGTCCGAGCGGGGGATGCGCGTTCGGTGGCGTTCATGGACCGTTGTGTGGCGGGAAGGCCCCGCCGGAGTAGGGTTCTGGCACCATAGGAGGCGTCAGGTTAAGGCGCGATTAACCAATGGGGATCGGAGGGCGATCGGCTGATCTCTCTCGCGGCCATCGCCAAAAAAGTGAGAGGCCCCGGGTGGATCGGGGCCTCCCGGCAGGAGGAAGTCCAGAAAAAGGCTTCCAGCCTGTATCGTGATTGATACGCGGCTCAGGCCGGCACGAAGCCCGAGGCGGTGGTGATGGTGACTTGATCCAATATCGGCTCAGCCGTGGTGAAGTCGCTCGACGATTGTCTTGCTGACCATCGCACTCTCCGTGGAGCTTCCACCGAAGGCGTCGTGCCTCTGCCCATAAACTGGGGTGTGGCGCGCGGAGGCGATGAGTTGTGATGGCGATCACAAAAGCGACGATTGATGCGGTGCGTACCGTCCCAAAAAGTGAGAGGCCCCGGGGTGAGCCGAGGCCTCTCGACGGAGGGGGCGGTGCCGGGTCTCCACCCCAACCGTATCCGGTAACAATCGGTTGGCGCAATCTCGGTGACCGTCGCCCGCCCCGGATGCGCTCCGGAGCGGGCGGTCTTGAGTTCTTGCTTACTGCACGGCCTCGCCGTGCAGCGCGAGGTCGAGGCCTTCCTGCTCGACCTCCTTGGTGACGCGCAGGCCGATCACGGCGTCGATGATCTTCAGCAGGATGAGGGACACGATCACGTCGTAGACGATGATGATGACCATGCCTTCGATCTGGTTGAGGACCTGACCGGGGTTGCCCTCGAGCAGGCCGGCCGTGCCGCCGTAGGATTCGACTGCGAACACGCCGGTGAGCAGCGCGCCGAGCATTCCGCCGACGCCGTGCACGCCGAACGCATCGAGTGCGTCGTCGTAGCCGAACATGTGCTTCAGCCCGGTGACGCCCCAGTAGCAGACGATGCCGGCGGCAGCGCCGATCGCGAGAGAGCCCATCGGGCCGACAAAGCCCGAGGCCGGTGTGATCGCCACAAGGCCGGCAACCGCGCCCGAGCAGAGGCCGATGACTGTCGGCTTGCCGCGGTGGATCCACTCAACCAGCATCCACACGAAGCCCGCCGCAGCAGTGGCGAATTGAGTCACCGCCATTGCCATGCCGGCCTGCATGCCGGCCGTCACCGCAGAGCCCGCGTTGAAGCCGAACCAACCGACCCACAGCAGGCCTGCACCGATAAAGGTCAGCACCATGTTGTGGCCGGGGCCGGTGTCCTTGCGCTTGCCGAGCATCAGGCAGCACATCAGGCCTGCGACGCCGGAGTTGATATGCACGACCGTGCCGCCTGCGAAGTCGAGCACTTTGATCATGGCGTCGGAGTTTCCGGCGGCGAGGAAGCCGTCCGGTCCCCACACCCAGTGCGCGACCGGCGAATATACCAGGATCGCCCACAGGCCGATGAACCAGAGCATCGCGGAGAACTTCATGCGCTCGGCGAATGCGCCCGCGATCAGCGCCGGAGTGATGATCGCGAAGGTGAGTTGGAAGCAGATGTAGACTGTTTCCGGGATCGTCAGGGCGAGCGGATTGGGATTGCCGATGCCCTTGACGATGTCGCTCACGATCCCTTGCAGGAACGCTCGATCGAGGCCGCCGATGTACGGCGAGCCGGCGCGGAACGCGAGCGAGTAGGTGCAGATCACCCAGAGGATCGTGATGAGACAGGTGATGGCGAAGCTCGTCATCACGGTGTCGCCCACGTTCTTCTTGCGCACCATGCCGCCGTAGAACAGTCCCAGCCCCGGGACCGTCATCATCAGCACCAGTGCGACGGAGGTGAGCATCCAGGCGGTGTCGCCCGAATTCGGCATGCACTTTTCGGTGACGGCCTTCTTCGGATCGGGATCGGCCGCGCAGGCGACCGGTGCGGCTTCAGCCGGCGCAGGCGCCGCAACAGGCGTCTGCGGTGCTGCGGCCGGTGCTGCGGTCTGAGCGTGGGAATAGTTTACGGTGCCGACACTGACAAACACGCCTAGCAGCCCCGCTAGGACGAGCCCCACCAGCCCGGCACGGAAGGGTTTCTTGAACTTCATGGTCGATAGCTCCTGTCCGTAGGATTGGTGCGGTCAAAGTGCCGCGACGTCGGACTCGCCCGTGCGGATGCGAACCGCGTGGTCGAGAGGAATGACGAAGATCTTGCCGTCGCCGATCTGGCCGGTTTTCGCCGCCGTCGTGATGGCCTCGACAACTTTGTCGACCTGGCCGGAATCAACGGCCACCTCGATCTTCACCTTGGGCAAGAAGTTCACCGCGTATTCCGTGCCGCGGTAGATCTCGGTGTGGCCCTTTTGGCGCCCGTACCCCTTGACCTCCGTGACCGTCAGTCCGTGCACGCCAACCGCAGTCAGCGCGTCGCGAACCTCGTCCAGCTTGAACGGCTTGATCACCGCCATGACGATTTTCATGGGTTCTTTCCCCGTACGGCCCACCTTCGACTGACCCAGCTTGGGCGGGCTCGATGACACGACCCGCGTGACGGCATTCGCCGCGCGGCAACGGGGACTCCTAATCAAGGGCCGTGCCAGACTCGTTCCAAGGGCCTAAGCCGTTGGCTAAATGGAAAAATATGATGCGCGGCTGGGTCCGACCGAAAGTGCGTTCCGGTGCACCGCACAATCGTGCGTCAAACCTGCATAAAATTTGGTCATTAAGTTAAACGCCTGCCGTAGCGACACTTAACTCACGGCGCTTCCAACCCCTCAAGTGTGGATCGATTCGCCGTGCAGCGTCACGTCGAGGCCCATCTGCTCGGCCTCCGGCGACACGCGCAACGCCGTCACGACACCGACCACCTTGAGAATGGCGGCGGTGGCGATGACGGACCAGGCAATCGTAACGGCGACGCCGATGAGTTGAATCATCAGTTGGCGCGGATTGCCGTCGAGCAGGCCGGGAAAGCCGTTCGGGTTAATGGTGTCGACCGATACGGCGGCGGTCGCGAACACGCCGGTGAGTGTCACGCCGACGATGCCGCCGACGCCATGCACACCGAACACGTCGAGCGAGTCGTCGTAGCCGAGCGCCAGCTTGAGCCGCGTGCAGGCCCAGTAGCATGCGCACCCCGCGATAATGCCGATCACGATACCGTGCCACGGCAGCACGAAGCCGGATGCGGGTGTGATCGTGCCGAGCCCTGCGACCGCGCCCGAGATGATGCCGAGCATGGACGGCTTGCCGCGATCCTTCCATTCGAGCGCCATCCAGGTGAGGGCGCCAGCGCTCGCTGCGAGATGCGTCGCGACGATCGCCATCGAGGCGCGCGAGCCTGCGCTGAGGGCCGAGCCGCCATTGAAGCCGAACCAGCCGACCCACAAGAGGCCGGTGCCGACAACCGCCATTGAGAGATCATACGGCGCGAGATTTTCCGTACCGTAACCGCGCCGCTTGCCGAGCATCAGGGCGGCGACCAGCCCGGCAACGCCGGCGTTGATGTGCACGACGGTGCCGCCCGCGAAGTCGAGCACACCCAATGTTTGAAGGAAGCCGCCGCCCCAGACCCAGTGCGCGAGCGGCACGTAAACGATGAAGAACCACAGCGTCGAGAACAGCAGAAATGCCGAGAAACGCATGCGATCCGCGACGGCGCCGGAGACGAGCGCAACCGTGATGATCGCGAACGTCATCTGATAGAGCATGAACAGGCTTTCGGGGATGGTCTTGGCGAGTGGGCTCACTGAGTCGATGCCAATGCCATGCAGCAGCGCGCGGTCGAGATTGCCGAGCACCGGCGCATCGCCCGAGAACGTGAGGGTGTAGCCGAGCAGCGCCCACAGAATCGACACCAGGCACACCGCGGCAAAACTTTGCGCCATGGTGGCGAGCACGTTCTTCTTGCGCACCATGCCGCAATAGAACAGCGCAAGGCCGGGGATCGTCATCATCAGCACGAGCGCGGTAGCGGCGATCATCCAGGCGGTATCGGCGGGATTGATCGTCGACGCGGTCGGCTGTGCAAGCGCCGGCGACGCAAGAGCGATCGGCGCGAGCACCGCGCAAAACAGCGAACGGATTTTCATGGGCAGCCCCGGATGTCCCTTTTAGCAACGCCGTGCCGCCGCCTCACCGCGACGGCACGACGCTCAACATCTAAAGCGCGTCGGAGTCGCGCTCGCCGGTGCGGATGCGCAGCGCGTGCTCGACATCGATCACGAAAATCTTGCCGTCGCCGATCTGTCCCGTCTTGGCGGAGGTCGCGATCGCCTCAACGACCCGATCGGCGCGATCGTCCGGCACCACGACCTCGACCTTCACTTTGGGCAGGAAGTTCACGGTGTATTCGGCGCCGCGGTAGATCTCGGTGTGGCCTTTCTGGCGGCCGAATCCCTTGACCTCGGAGACGGTCAGGCCTGCGACGCCGAGCTTTGTAAGCGCGTCGCGAACGTCCTCGAGCTTGAATGGTTTGACGATGGCGGTGACCAGTTTCATGCGTCGCACTCCCCCCGCGACCCTGTTCCGGGCCGCGATGCACAAGCTAGCGGCAATTACATCAGAAATTAAGCAGAGATCGGAGGCTTAAGCGGCGACTTTGGACTGCTGCTTGGCGAAAATCCAACCTTGGGTACCAACTTCCACGTGCGGAAATATACTTAATCGCTTGTTAAGAATGGAACTCTAAATACTAACGCAGGGGCATGTTCCGTAGGGGCGGTCGGATGAGTGAGTTGTTGTGGTTGCAAGAGAATTCCCGACGCATGGTCGCGCGGCAAAGTCCGCTGCGCTGGATTGCGGGGCTTTGTGTGGCATTTCTTGTTGGCTTGGCGCCGTCGTCCGAATCGCAAGCCGGAACGGCCACCGCCAATATGACGGTGCAGGTCACGATCACCGCGGCATGCACCATCAACGCGGCGACGCTCGACTTTGGGTCCAACGCGGGTACCTCGCTGGTCGCGTCGAACATCGACGCCGCCACGACGGTGTCGGTCACCTGCACCAACGGCAGCCCGTACTCGATCGGCATGGACAACGGCGCGAACGCCACCGGCGCCCAGCGTCGCATGAAGACCGGCACGAACTTCCTGAACTATAATCTCTACGTCGACTCCGCGCGCACCAACGCGTGGACCACGGCGGCGAGCAGCACGACTTGCACGACCGCGAACTCGTGCGCGCTCGGCACTGGAAACGGCTCGGCGCAGACGGTGAGCATCTACGGCCGCGTCCCATCGATCGGCACCGCACCGCCGGCTGGCAGCTACACCGACACCGTCACGATGACGATCACGTACTGATCCGCGGTGGCATGATCTCCAAACCGGTCATTGCGATTCTGGCGATAGCGGCGCTGCTGTGCGGCGGGCGTTCGTATGCCGCGCAATTGCGCGTCGAGCCGGTGCTGCTGGAGCTGAATGCACCCGCTGCCGCGGGTTCGCTCACGCTGCGCAACGACGAAGATACCGATGTCGTGGTGCAGACGCGCGTGATGCGCTGGTCGCAGGCAGACGGCAAGGAAATCCTCGAGCCGACCACGGACGTCGTCGCCTCGCCGCCGTCGGTCAACCTTGCGCCGCACGCCGATTACGTGGTGCGCGTTGTAAGGGTGTCGAAACAGCCGGTGCGCGGTGAGGAAAGCTATCGCGTCATCGTCGATCAGTTGCCCAACCTGCGCCGGCCGCAAGCGCGCGCGATCAACCTTCTGATCCGGCATTCGATCCCGGTGTTCTTCCGCGATCCGCAGTTGCGCGCCTCGAGTGTGAGCTGGTCGCTCGCGTCCGACGGCGACAAGCTCGTCGTCGTCGCAAACAACAGCGGAGACGAGCGTCTGCGGGTCGCATCCTTGAGGCTCCGCGATGCTGCGGGGGCGACGATTTCGTTTGGCAGCGGCCTGGTCGGTTATTCGCTGGGCCAGTCATCCATGCGTTGGGTTGCGCCAAGCCATCCGCGAGGCTTTGGCGCGAGTGGGTCTGTGTCGATTACTGCCGAGACCGACAAGGGGCCCATCAATGCGATGGCTCAAGCAGTCGGTCGCCGGTAGAGCGTTCCTCGTACTCGCACTTGCATCCATCCTCTGCGCCGCGGCCGGCGCGGAGCGCGCTCGCGCGGGCCAGGAGCAGAAGAATCTTCAGCTCGACGTCGTGATCAACAACATTCCGGCGCAGATGATCGGGAGCTTCGTGCTGTTTCCCGACGGGCGCATCGGTGCGACGAAAAACGAGCTGGAGGAGGTGGGTCTGCGCATTGGCCCGCGCCCTGTTCCGACCGACGTCGTGCTGCTCGACGACATCCCGCGACTGAAATACCAGTACGACGAGCGGGTGCAGAAAATCAGCATCACGGTCGACGACGCGGACCGGCGCGGTCGCGTGTTCGATCTGAGCGAGTCGTCGGGGCGCTACATGCGCGCGCAAGGCGGCTGGGGTGCGGTGCTCAACTACGATGTTCTCAGCACCACCGGCACGCTGCGGGAGCTGCGGCCGTCCTTCGCCGGCACGTCGCTGTCGCTTGAGGCCCGCGCGTTCTCGCCGTACGGGACCTTTGAGCAATCCGGGATAGCGCGCGCAGCTCCGGACCAGGCGACCGATTTGATCCGCCTCGACTCCTCGTTCCGATATTCGGATCAGGAGCGGATGATCAGCTATCGCGCAGGCGATGCCATCTCGGGCGGCCTTGCGTGGTCGCGCCCGATCCGGATCGGCGGATTGCAGGCGCAAAGCAATTTCGCATTGCGTCCCGATCTCATCACCATGCCGCTCCCGCAACTGGGCGGTACCGCGGCGGTCCCCTCGACCGTTGATGTGTATGTCAACAACATCAAGACGTTCTCGCAGAACGTTGGCGCCGGCCCATTCAGCGTGAACAATGTTCCGCTCGTCTCGGGCGCCGGCAATGCGCAGCTCGTCATCCGCGACTCCGCCGGGCACGAGACACGGACCACGCTGCCGTTCTACGCATCGGCGAGTCTGCTGGCGCCAGGCCTATCGTCCTGGTCCGTCGAGGGCGGCCTCCCGCGCCTGTCGTACGGTTCGGGTGCGGACTCGTATGTCCAGCTGCCTGTCGGTTCGGCCAGCCTGCGCCGCGGCATTTTCGACGCGCTTACGCTGGAAGCGCACGTGGAGGGCGGAGGCGGCGTCGCCAATGGCGGTATCGGTGCGGTGTTCAAAACCGGCACGCTCGGCGTTGCGTCCACGGCTGTCTCGGCAAGCTCGACCGCCGGCGGCAAGGGGCTGCAAACCTACGTCTCGTACGAAACATGGCTGCTCGGTCTCAACATCAACGTAAGTTCGCAGCGCACGTTTGGTGACTATGACGACCTCGCCTCCGCGACCGCGCGCTTGCAGGAGCTTCCGTCCGACGCTTTCCAGAATGCCGGCCTCTTCGCCGCCGTTCCGTCGAGCTACTACTACGTCCCGCCACTGAATCTTGGCGCCGCCACGCTGACGCCGATCTACATCAACGCCCGTCCGCCGCGGGCGCTCGACCGCATCAGCATCAGCGCGCCGCTCGCCTTCGACCCGCGATCGAGTGTGAGCGCGAGTTTTGTTCACCTGTCGGATGTCGCCGGCAACCTCTCCCAGATCGCCACCGCCTCCTACACGCGTTCGTTGCCGTATAACGCGTCCGTCTACGCGACCGTGTTTCATGACTTCGGCACCAATCGCAACACGGGGATTCTCGCAGGCTTCACCATGCCGTTGAGCGACTCGGTCTCGGCGTCCGCCGTCGTATCGACCGGGCAGGGCGGCACATCCTATGGCGCCGACGCCTACAAGGCGCTCGGCCCCCAGCCCGGAAGCTACGGCTGGCGCGTGCGCGACACCGAAGGCGCAACGCGCTACCGCGAAGCCTCTGTCTCCTATCGTTCCAGTTATGGGGCAGTGCAGGTCGGCGCCAGTCAGGACAGCAGCGACAGCCGAGGGCTCCTCGAATTGCGTGGCTCGATCGCAACGATGGGTGGCGGCGTATTCCTGTCGAACTGGATCGACGACGGGTTCGCAGTCGTCGACGCCGGCGCGCGTGGCATCGAAGTGCTGCACGACAATCGCCCGATGGGCGTGACCGATTTCCGCGGCATGCTGCTGGTGCCGACGCTGCGCTCGTATCAGAAAAACAAGATCACGATCGACCCGTCCAATCTGCCGGTCGATGCCGAAATCGAAAGCACGCGCGAAATCGTTGCACCTGCGGATCGCGCGGGCGTGCTGGTGAATTTCAAGGTGCGCAGCGATACCCATTCGGCGCTTGTCGTGTTCGTCCGGCCGGATGGTACGTTCGTGCCGCCCGGCTCGGTGGGCCGCGTCGGCGAGCGCAGCGAGTTCGTCGTCGGATATGACGGGCAGGCCTTCGTGAAGGACCTGGGTGTGGCGAACGCCGCTGCAATCGAACTGGTCGATGGAAGCTGCCGCGCGGAATTTCCGTTCACGCCAAAACCTGGCCAGCAGGTGCGCATCGCGCCGGTGGAATGCCGCTGATGCGTTAGAACGTGACTGTGACGACCACGGTATCGGTGAAGGTACCGGCCGCGGGCACCGACTGCGCCGGCACGCGTCCGTACACCGTGATGTTCTGGCTCAGGCCCGTACCCGTGCCCGAGGATGCAGGTGGATGCACCGCTGGTGCAGCTTGTCGTGGATGTGCTCGTGGACCAGGCATTGGATCGCGCGGAGTTGGTATAGAGATTGTAGTTGATGTAGTTCGCAGTCGCGCCGTTGCGAACGCGTCGCTGACTGCCCGACGCGTTGGAGCCGAGCCCAAGCCCGATCGAATAGGGTGTCGTGTTCGTTGCCTGCACGGTGATGGTCGCGGTGGAATCGATGTTGGAGGCCAACGTGGAGGTCGATCCGAAATTCAGTGTGGTGGCGGAAACGCTCGCGTTCGCCAGCACGGTCGCCGTCACGGTGAACGCGATGGCGGCGGTGCCACCGCCGCAATTGCCCGGAAGGGTGCTCGCGACGTTGCCGCTGACCTGGGCCTGCGCGCTGGTCGAATAGGTGTCTGTGTAGCTGCCCGGTGGTGATGTCTGGCTTGCGAGGATTTTCGCGTAGACGGTCGCATTGGACGAGCCGCCAGTAGAATTGTTGTAGGGCGCCGAATACTGGTTCGACGGCGTATACTGCCAAATCGTCGTCATCCCGCTGTCGGTATAGAGCTGGTAGCCGAGCGTGTTCGCGCCGTTTTTCATGGTGCGGGTGTTCACGCTGGTGCTGTTCGAGCCGACACCGATCGACGTGCAGATCCAGAGAAAGGGAAAGCTCCCAAACCCGCCCGGACAGTTGATCGACACCGTTCCGGTCGAGGTGATGGTCGAGCCGGAGATCAGGTCGATGTTTCCGAACGGGATGTTGGTTGCGCCGACCGAACACTGCGCGTGCGCCGCCGACGCGAACAGGCTGCCGGTCAACAGGACGAGAGGAAAGCCCGTGCGCCGCAGGAGCGCGTGGATTGCCGGTTTCCCCGACATCAGCGTCAGGCGTCCTTGCGCCTGATCCGCACCAGTCCCTCCTGCGCAACGCTCGCCACCAACGCTCCCTCCCGCGTGTAGATCAGGCCGCGGGAAAACCCACGCGCCCCGATCATGCTTGGCGTCTCCTGGGCGTAGAGCAGCCATTCATCCGCACGGAACGGGCGGTGCAGCCACATCGCATGATCGAGGCTTGCACCTACGAAGTCCTTCTCGAACAGGCTGCGTCCGTGCGGCGCCAGCGCCGTGTCGAGCAGCGACATGTCGGATGCGTAGGCAAGCACGCACTGATGGATTGCCGGATCGTCCGGAAGTCGGCCGGTGGCCTTGATCCACACGTTGAATTTTCCGCCTTCGACCTTCTTGCCAAGGTAACGGCCGTATTCGACCGGGCGCAGCTCGATCGGCCGCTCGCTCTTGTAATAGAGCTGCACCGCCTCCGGCATTGACGGAAGGACGGTCGCCTTGATTTGCGCTTCGCTCGGCAGGTCCTCGGGCGGCGGAACCTCGGGCATCGGCGCCTGATGGGTGAGGCCTTCCTCGTCGTTATGAAACGACACCATCAGCGTGAAGATCGCCTGCCCGTGCTGGATCGCCACCACGCGGCGGGTCGTGAAGCTCTTGCCGTCGCGGATGCGATCGACCTCGTAGATGATCGGCACTTTCGGATCGCCGCCGATCAGGAAATACGCATGCAGCGAATGCGGCGGGCGACCCTCGACGGTGCGGCACGCCGCGACCACCGCCTGCCCGATCACCTGTCCGCCAAACACGCGCTGCCAGCGATCCTGCGGTGAGCGCCCGCGAAACAGATTGACCTCGAGCTGCTCGATGTTGAGCACGTCGAGCATGGTCTGGACGGCAGTGGACATTGGTTTGCTTGCCTGCATCGCGAGCAGTCACGCCTCGCAGGGCGAGGAAAGTCAAGACAACACCGGCCCCGCGCGGGGACCGGTGCGCTTCGCTCGGCAGAGGCAGGCTACTTTTTGGCGCACACGAGCCGCGCCTTGACCGGCGCGTTGACGTCGGCGCCACACGCGGCGCCGTTTTGGCCGGTCGTCGGGACGATCTGGCCGCCGACGCACATCGCGCTGATCATGACCTCGTCGTTGCCGCATTCAGCGACGGTGTTGTTGGACAAAAGCACGCGCAGTGCGGTCCCGTTCTCGCCCTTGTCACCTTTCTCGCCGCGATTGCCCTGCGGGCCGACCGGGCCTTGCGCGCCGGGCTCGCCCTTGGCACCCGCGACGCCTTGCGGCCCGCGCTCACCCTGCGGGCCAGCCGGCCCGCGTTCGCCGGCGGCTCCTGTCTCGCCCTTTGCGCCGGCCGTTCCGGTCGGGCCCGCGTCTCCCTTGGGCCCAACAGACCCGGGCGGACCGGTCTCGCCCTTCGGGCCGACGTCTCCTTTTGCGCCCTGTGGCCCGGCAACGCCCTGCGGACCTTGTGGCCCCTCGGGACCCTTGGAGCACGCGCCCAATGCGAGAACCGCCACCAACGCCGTGATCGCAACTTGAATTCGCATCTGCCTGCCTCCTCTGAGCCGGATCTGCGTGCGTCCGGGTTATCCGGTGCCGCGTTGCCTTGCCCCCCGCGGGAAGCTTACATGAACTCATGCCTGTGTCCCGCGTTCCGCCCGAGGAGTCGCAAATGCCGCAGCCGGCCGCGGCGCAGCGTGCCGATGTGGTGATTGCGGGTGGCGGGTTTGCCGGGTTGGCGCTGGCGCTCGCGCTGCGCCAGGGGCTCGGCGACTCGTTTCGTATCGTGGTGGCCGACCCCGCGTTTGCCGAAGGCGCCAAGCCCGATCTGCGCGCCTCTGCGATCGCGGCGGCGGCGCGGCGCATGTTCGAGACACTTGGTGTGTGGGAGGCGGTCGCCGATAATGCTCAGCCGATCCTCGACATGGTGGTGACCGACTCCAAGTTGGAGCACGCAGTGCGGCCCGTGTTCCTGACCTTTGCGGGTGAGGTCGAGGAAGGCCTGCCGTTCGCCCACATGATCGAGAACGCGCCGCTGAATGCAGCCCTTGCCGCGAAGGCGCGCGCGCAGGGGATCGAATTGCGTGCGACGGCTGTCACCGGATTTGTGCATGAGGCATCGCGTGTTGCGGTGTCGCTTGGCGACGGCGGCGTGTCCGCCGCGCTGCTAGTCGCGGCCGATGGTGCGAAGTCGCGGGTGCGCGAGCAGGCGGACATCGCGGTACACGGCTGGAATTACGGACAGTCGGCGATCGTCACGACGGTGGCGCATGAGCGGCCGCACAATGGCCGGGCCGAGGAGCATTTTCTGCCCGCCGGGCCGTTCGCGATCCTGCCGCTCACGGGCAACCGCTCCTCGCTGGTGTGGACCGAGGCTGACGCTGAGGCCGCGCGTATACTCGCGATGCCGGATGAGGAGTTTCATGGAGAGCTCGAACGTCGTTTCGGACTGCATCTCGGTGATATCGGTGTTGTCGGCGCAAAACGCGCCTATCCGCTCGGATTGTTCATCGCGCGCTCATTTGTGGCCGAGCGCATTGCGCTGGTCGGCGACGCCGCGCACGTGATCCATCCGATAGCTGGCCAGGGGCTCAACATGGGGCTCAAGGATATCGCGGCGCTGGCCGAAGCCATCGTCGATGCGGCCCGGCTCGGTCTCGATGTCGGCGGGGCCGATGTGCTCGACCGCTATCAACGCTGGCGGCGCTTCGACACCATGACGATGGGCATCGCGACTGACGGGTTGAACCGGCTGTTTTCCAACGAGTCCGACGTGCTGCGACTGATGCGCGATGTCGGCATGGGGCTGGTCGACCGGATGCCGGCGTTGAAGTCGTTTTTCATCCGCGAAGCCGCGGGCGTCACGGGCGACGTGCCGAAGCTGCTGCGCGGCGAGACGCTCTAGGCAAGCAGCCGCTTCGTGATCTCCGCGATGTGCACGCCCGCGCAATCGAGCGTCGGGAAGCCCGCGTTCGCTTCGTTCATCACCATCGAGAGATCGGTGCCGGCCAGCAGCACGGCTTCGGCGCCGTCGCGCTGCATGAGCGTGTGCGCGAGTTCGCGCAGGCGGTCGAGCGTCGCGGCTGTGTTGCGGTCGTAGACGACATCCAGATAGGCGTTGTTGATCGTCTCGATTTCGTCGGCCTTCGGTACGACGACATCGACACCCAGGCGGCCGAACATGCACGACTGCACCGTCGAGCGCGTGCCGAGCATTGCGACGCGCTTCAATCCGCGCGCGCGGATCGCGTCGGCGACGGTCGCCACCATGTCGATCAGCGGAATACGCAACAGCGGTGCGAGCTGCGCCGAACAGATATGCGGCGTGACCGCGACGATCGCCGCCATCTCGGCGCCGCCCGCGGCGGTCGCGTCGATGAAACCGTTCAGATAGCGCGCCAGCTCGTCGAGCTTGCCGGCTTCGGCGAGCGGGCGGCCGCGATCCACATCCGCATGTGCGATCAGCATGCGGGCGACGGCGCCTCGCGCCTTATGCGCCGCGATCAGGCCATTGTAGTAATAGACCGTGGCGTTCGGGCCGAGCCCGCCGACGAGGCCGAGCATGCGGGCTTCTTTATTCATTGCGCATCATCTTTATCCGAAAACCGGTTCCCACCCCCGATCGCAGTCGAGGACATGCTTTTCGGGATGATGCTTCACGTCAGCGGAATGCCGCCGCAGTGCTGGACGAAGGGCGGGCGCTTTTGCAATTCGCCGAACCAGCGTTCGAGGTTCGCCATCTTCGGCCGCTCCGGCACCAGTTCCATGTAGCGGCGGATCATCACGCCGACCGGAATGTCGCCATAGGAAAATTCATCACCCGCCATGAAGTGCGTCTTGCCGAGTTGCGCGTCCATGATCTTTGCCGCCGCCGTGGTCTTTTCCTTGCCGGCATCGATCGCCTTCTGGTCGCGGCTCTCGGGCGGCGTGCGGATCAGGCCCCAGAACACCGGGGTGATCGCCGGGCCGAGCACCGAAAGCTGCCAATCCATCCACTGGCTGGCCTTGGCGCGCACCTTGGCGTCCTTCGGCTCCAGGCCGCCGTGCTTGGCGGCGAGATAGCGCACGACCGAATTCGATTCCCACAACGTGAAGCCGTCCTCGTCTTCGAGTGTAGGCACCAGCGAATTCGGATTCATCGCGAGATAAAACGGGTCCTTGGTCTTGCCGTACGCGCCGCCGACGTCGATGCGCTCACACGACAATTTCAATTCGCCGACAGCCCACATCGCCTTCTGCACATTGGACGAGGTGTTGCGGCCCCACATCTTCATCATCGCGTTCTCCCGATTTCCTGTCGCACTATATTGTTTAGCCGCCACCGGGCGGCTTGTCGCGGCCATTGACGCTGAGTTGACGTCAAGAAAGTTGATGCCTGGAGGGCGTCCGCGTCCGAGGTCCGGCGCAAACCGCGCGCATTTCGCCGCGCAGCCAGCGATGCGCCGGATCGGCATCGAGCCGCGGATGCCACAGCAACGATATGGTAAAATCCCGCAACCGTACGGGGAGCGGGAAGCTGAACATCCCGGCGCGCAGATTGCCGGTGCCGCGCTCGGGCACGCCGGCGATCAGGTCTGAACCACGCGCGAGCGCGAGCGCTGCCGAGAAGCTGTCCACGATCGTGACGATATGGCGTGCAAGCCCGAGTGACCGCAGCGCGTCATCGATCGGTCCGGTGTCGAGACCGCGCCGCGATACCAGGATATGCCCGCCGGCCGCATAGCGCGCCGGTGTGATCTTGCCCTTGGTCAGCGGATGCCCCTTTCGCACCACGCCGACGAAGCGGTCGGTGAACAGGGCCTGCGTGCGGATCTCGGGGCCGGTCGTGTCGCCGATCACGCCGGTTTCGAGATCGACCATCCCGTCGCGCAGTGGTGCGCTGTCCTTGTCGGGCTTCGGCACGAAGCGCAGCCGCAGGCCCGGCGCCTGCGCGGCGAGGCGCGCAACAAGGGCCGGTCCGAAGTTCTCCACAAAGCCATCACGGGTCCGCAACGTGAAGGTGCGAGCAAGCTTTTTCAGGTCGAGCGTTTCGGCCGGGCGCAGGACCGCCTGTCCGTCCTGCACGATGCGCGCGACCGGCGCGCGCAGTTCGAGCGCGCGCGGTGTGGGAACGAGGCCGCGTCCGGCCCGGACCAGCAGCGGATCGCCTGTCGCATCGCGCAACCGCGCAAGCGCCCGGCTCATCGCCGACGGGCTCAGCCTCAGACGCCGGGCGGCGCGGGCAACGCTGCCTTCGGCGAGCAGCACGTCGAGCGTAACGAGCAGATTGAAATCGGGCGGGGTCATGCCGGCAACCTATAGCACGGAGCCAGCGGAGATATGGCGTCAAATGCATGAATACAGTGCAAAACGTGCGCCTATCGCAATATCGCGGATAGGCCTAACTCGGCAGGAAGGCTTCAGAAGGCAGAGAAGATGTTCATGTCGATTGGCGCAGAGCGGGATGTGGAGTTAACCGGACGTGCCGACCCGCCGGTCCGATGGGCGCTCGCCGCGCTGTCGCTCTCGATGTTGCTGTCCTCGCTCGGCACCAGCATCGCGAATATCGGCTTGCCTGCACTGGCGCAGGCGTTCAACGCGTCCTTCCAGGATGTGCAATGGATCGTGCTCGCTTACCTGCTTGCCATCACGACCTTGATCGTGAGCGCAGGCCGGCTTGGAGATATCGTCGGCCGCCGGCGGTTGCTGCTTTCCGGAATCGCTTTGTTCACCGCGGCGTCCGCCCTGTGCGGCGTCGCGCCGACGCTTCGACTGCTGGTCGCGGCCCGCGGGGTGCAGGGCCTGGGTGCGGCAGTCATGATGGCGCTCACCATGGCGTTCGTGAGTGAGACCGTTCCGAAGGGGAGGACCGGCAGCGCGATGGGGCTGCTTGGAACGATGTCAGCGGTCGGCACCGCGCTTGGTCCTTCGCTCGGCGGGGTGCTGATCGCCGGGCTTGGATGGAAGGCGATTTTTTTCATTAGCCTGCCGCTTGGCACACTGACGTTTCTTCTCGCATGGCGCTTCCTGCCAGTCGGCCCCGAAGCCAGAACCGATCGGGTTGGCTTCGATTTCCTTGGCACGGCGTTACTGGCGCTCGCGCTTGGCGCCTATGCGCTCGCCATGACGGTCGGGCGCGGCAGTTTCGGCTTGCTCAACATGACGCTGCTGATGGCGTCCGGCCTCGGCGTCTTGTTCTTCGTGCTGGCCGAAGCGCGCGTGGCATCGCCCCTGATCCGGTTGTCGCGATTGCGCGATCCCGCCTTGAGCGCCAGCCTCGGCATGAACACGCTGGTCGCGACAGTGATGATGGCGACTCTCGTCGTTGGGCCATTCTATCTTTCGCGCGGGCTGGGACTCGATACGGCGCTTGTTGGCGCGGTCGTCTCGGCCGGTCCGATTGTTGCCGCACTGACCGGCGTGCCGGCCGGGTGGATCGTGGACCGGCTCGGCGCACAACGGGTGACTGCCGCCGGCCTGGCCGCTATGGCTGTCGGCACCGGGCTCCTGTCGCTCATGCCGGTGACATTCGGTGCGGCGGGTTACGCCGCCGCGATCGCGGTTCTCACCGCCGGCTATGCGCTGTTCCAGGCGGCCAACAACACCGCGGTGATGGCCGACATCCCGCAGAACCAGCGGGGTGTCATCTCCGGCATCCTTAATCTCTCGCGCAATCTCGGTCTCGTGACAGGTGCGTCAGTCATGGGCGCGGTGTTCGCGTTCGCAACTGCAAGCGCCGACATCACGACGGCAGGCCCGACGGCTGTAGCCCACGGTATGCGGGTGACATTCGCGGTCGCGGCGATCCTGGTTGTCGCTGCGCTCGGACTTGCGGCCGTATTGTCGCGCCATAAGGCACGCGGCCGTCGAGAAACTAATCCAGCCGGCGCGCTTCCTCGGGAAGCATGATCGGAATGCCGTCGCGGATCGGATAGGCAAGCTTGGCGGAGCGCGAGATCAGCTCCTGCTTGTCGCGGTCGTACTCGAGCGGGCCTTTGGTGAGCGGGCAGACGAGAATTTCGAGCAGCTTGGGATCGACGCTGCCGGCAGGACGTTCGGTCATGGGCTGGTTCCGGTTAATCTGGCGGTGCTGATAGCACGCGGCGCAAGGCTATTGCAGCTTGCTTTCGCCATCGTTCTCGCTCTTGGCTAATTCGATCTCGGTGAGCGCCACCAGGATCTCGGCGCGCGTCTTGAGGTCGGGCGCTTCCAGCATGGCCTGCTTTTCGGCCGGCCCATAGGGCGACATCATGGCGAGCGCGTTAACCAGCGCTTCGTTGGGCGCCTTTTCGATACCATCCCAGTCTGCGTTAAGCTTGTTGGCTTTCAGAAATCCAGCGAGAGCCTTGAGCAGTGCGTCGCGATCGACCGCCTCCTCGCCCGAGCGCGCCGTGAAATCCTCGGAAAACGGATGATAGTCGACGCGGCATTGGCGGTACGGCGTCAACACCGAAGGCTCGTCCACGATGCTGAAGCGCGTAACGCCGGTGAGTTCGAGCAGGTAGCGCCCGTCACCACTTTCGGCGAGCTGGGTGACGCGCCCGACGCAGCCGATCTTGTAGAGGTTGGGCTTCGCCTCGTTCGGGCCGGGGTGCGCGGTGTCGGGCTGGATCATGCCGATCAGGCGGTGGCGATCCGCCATCGCGTCGTCGATCATGGCGAGGTAGCGTGGCTCGAAAATGTTGAGCGGCATCTGCCCGCGCGGCAACAGAAGTGCGCCCGGGAGCGGAAACACGGGGATCGTGGCGGGCAGATCGGATGGCCCGCGATAAACGGCATTCATCGGCATCGTCGGTTCTCCGTCTTCGGACGGGCGAACGATTACGCGAACAGCACCGAACTGAGCTTGCGGCGGCCCGCGACCGTCGCCTCGTCGGTCGGGCCCCATGCCTCGAAGAACTGCACAAGCTGCTTGCGCGCGCCGTCGTCGTTCCATTTGCGATCGCGCTTTACGATCTGGATCAGATGCTCCGCCGCATCGTCCCGGCTGCCTGCGGCATTGAGCGCGACCGCGAGATCGAAGCGCGCCTGATGGTCGGCGGGATTGGCCGCGACCTTCTGTTCGAGTTCGGCGACCGGGCCGACAGATTTCGCCTGCTCGGCGACATCCAGCGCGGATTGCGCGGCGACCACCGCTGCGTCGTTGCGCTTGGTTTCCGGCACCAGCGCGAGTGTCTCTTTGGCTTGCTCGGTCGCGCCAGTCGAAACGTAGGCGCGCGCGAGACCAGCCAGCGCCGGCACGCTGCCGGGTTCCTCCTTGAGGACCTCCTCGTAGAGCTCGACCGCCTCGACGGCGTTGCCGGCGCCGAGCGCCTCTTCGGCAAGCTTGAGCAGGTCCTGCTGCTCTCCGCCGAGCTTGTCCTTGGTGATGCGCGCGATGAAGTCCGCGACCTGGCCCTCGGGCAGCGCGCCAAGGAAGCCGTCGGCGGGCTGGCCGTTGACGAAGGCGATCACGGCCGGGATTGACTGGATGCCCATCTGTCCCGGAATGGCCGGGTGCTTGTCGATGTCCATCTTAACCAGCTTGACCTTGCCCTTGGCGGACGCGACCGCCTTCTCGAGCACTGGCCCAAGCTGCTTGCACGGGCCGCACCATTCGGCCCAAAAATCGACCAGCACCGGCTGGCGCTTCGATTCCTCGATCACGTCCTTCATGAAGGACTGTGTGGTGGCGTCCTTGACGAGGCTGTCCGGCTTCGTTCCCGCGATATCCTGCAGCGTCATTGTCGTTTCCCGTTGGCGCCCTGCGCCGAACCCTGAAATTCACCAACTACATGGGTCAGAGCGCGCCCGATTGCAATCGTCTCAGGACCCATCCGGGGCCTCTCCGGTGACCGCCACGATGCGCGGGGTGTGGCCCGTGGCTTCGAGAAATTTGATCAGGTCGTCGCGTCCGATCGAGGTCGTCATGGTGTTGACGAGCGGATGGCAGTTGATGATCGCGTTCTCCATCAGTCCGGCGTCGAGCACGACGTTCACGCGCCCGCTTTTATCATTGATGGCGCCGAACGCCGTGACGGCGCCGGGCGAGACACCGAGCAATTCTTCCAGCAGCGCGGCCGAGCCGAACGAGAAACGCTGCGCGCCAAGCTGGTGATGAAGCGTCTTCAGGTCCACGCGCGCGTCCTCGGGCGCGACCACCAGAAACACCGTGTCGCGCTTGTCCTTGAGGAAGAGATTTTTCGTATGCCCGCCTGGAATCGTGCCGCGCAGCGCTTGACTCTGTTCGACGGTGAAAAGCGGCGGATGCGTGACGGACCGGTGCGCTATGGCCAGACTATCGAGGTAGGCAAAGAGCTCGTCCGGCGTCGCGGCCATATGGAACTGTCCGTAGAATTCCCGATAATTGTTGCGAATTGAGTTAGCTTTTCCGCAATCGCCGGGAAGTACAGTGTGGCATCGTCAAATCCACACGGATGATACGGGCGGCTTGGCACGGGGTTCCTGCCAGCCGCCCGTCGGCTTTTCAGCGTCGTTAATGCTCCGGCGCCATTGTTGCAATCGCATGCCGCTTTTGGCATAGGTGGCGCGCCCACGGCCACCCAGCCGCGGGCTTCTCGGATGCGGGTGTAGCTCAGGGGTAGAGCACGACCTTGCCAAGGTCGGGGTCGAGGGTTCGAATCCCTTCGCCCGCTCCAATTTTACCAGCGATCGCAAACTCAATAACCCTCCGCCAGCGTGCCGCGCTGGCGCGGGTCGGCGGCGCCGGTGAGTTCGTCGGGCGAGATCAGAATCGAGTTGGCCGAACCCATCGTTGCACCGACGACGATCTTGTGGCCACGCGCTTCGAGCAGCCGGATTGTGTCAGGCGAGAGGCCGCGTTCAGCGAACACCTGATCCGGCAGCCATTGATGATGGATGCGCGGTGCCGTCACCGCCTCGGCGATGTTCATCTGGTGGTCGATCACGTTGAGGACGACCTGAAGCACCGTCGTGATGATGCGGCTGCCGCCGGGCGTGCCCGTCACCAGCACGACACGGCCGTCGCGCGTCACAATGGTCGGCGACATCGACGAGAGCGGGCGCTTTCCGGGGCCGGGCGCGTTGGCGTCGCCACCGACCAGGCCATAGGCATTCGGCGCGCCGGGCTTGGCGGCGAAATCGTCGAGCTCATTGTTGAGCAGGATGCCGGTGCCTTCGGCGACAAGGCCAAGACCATAACTGAAATTGAGCGTGTAGGTGTTGGCGACGGCGTTGCCCTGCGCGTCCACCACCGAGAAATGTGTGGTGTTGTCGCCCTCGCGCGGCGGTGCACCGGGGCGGATATCCTTTGAGGGCCTGGCGTGCTCGGGATCGATCTGTTTGCGCAATTCGTCGGCGTAGTGCTTCGAGGTGAGCCACGCGACCGGCACCTGCACGAACGCCGGATCGCCAAGATATTGCGAGCGGTCCGCATAGGCGGGCTTCATCGACTCGATCATCAGGTGCAGCGTCGCGGCGGACTGCGGCCCGGTGTCCCGCAGTAGATAGCCTTCAAGAATGTTGAGGATTTGGATGAGATGCACGCCACCCGATGACGGCGGCGGCATCGAAGCGATGTCATAGCCGCGATAGGTGCCGTGCACGGCGGGCCGCACGACCGCCTGATAGTTTTTCAGATCATCGCGCGTCATGATGCCGCCGCTCTGGCGCAGACCCGCGATCAGCTTTTCAGCGAGAGGCCCCTCATAGAAGGCGCGCGGTCCGCCGGAAGCGATTGTCTCCAGCGAGGCCGCAAGATCGGATTGCACCAGCTGGTCGCCGCGCGCGAGCGGTGCGTCGCCCTTGAGAAAGATCTTCGCCGAGGCGGGCCAGCGCGCAAGGCGTGGCTGAATGCGCGGCAGCGAATCCGCGAGGTCGTCCTCGACCGGAAAACCTTCGCGTGCGAGCTTGATCGCGGGCGCGATCAGTTGCGCCAGCGTGAATTTGCCCGAGCCATATTTCTCGTGCGCGAGCGCGAGTCCCGCGACAGTGCCGGGGACACCGACACCCAGCGCTGAGTCGCGCGACTTCGCCGGATCGGCTTCGCCCTTGTCGTCGAGGAAGACATCCTTGGTCATCGCGGCCGGCGCGGTCTCGCGATAATCGATCGCGATCGTCTCGTTCCGCGCCGACAAATGCACCAGCATGAAGCCGCCGCCGCCGATGTTGCCGGCCTGCGGATGCGTTACCGCTAGCGCGAAACCGACCGCGACGGCCGCATCGACTGCATTTCCGCCGGCTCGCAAAACCTCCACGCCGACATGCGTTGCAATCTTCTCCTGGCTCACCACCATGCCGTGCTGCGCGACGACGGGCAGGGAGCGCGCCGCATTGGTGATGATCGGAACCGGCGCGGGCGGGGCGGTTTGGGCAAAGCCAAACGAAAACGCGGCGAGAAAAGCTGCCGCCGCAATCGATATTCGTCTCAGTGAGAGCATAGCGGCAGTCTAGCGGGTAGACCCAATGGTTGCGACCCGCCCGGCTCGTTGTCGTTGGCACGCGTATCGATCTGTGATATGGGTACCCATATCAGGGGTACCATATATACGGCAGACATGAAAACGACGCTGGAAATATCCGATCCATTGCTGCGCGAGGCGCGCAAAGTTGCGGCACGTCAGAACACAACGCTCCGCGCGCTGGTGGAGCGGGGGTTGCGGCGCGTGGTCGCCGAAAGGCAACAGTCGCCGTTCAAGCTTCGGCGTGCCAGCTTCAAAGGCAGGGGGCTACACCCCGAACTGCACAATGCCGGATGGGAGCGCGTGCGCGACATCGCCTATGAGGGGCGGGGTGCGTGATCGCCGTCGACACCAACATTTTGGTTTATGCGCACCGCGAGGATTCGCCGTTTCATGAGACGGCTGCCGGTAAACTGTCGGATCTCGCGGAGGGCCAAGCCTCCTGGGCCATTCCGTGGCCGTGCGTGCATGAGTTCCTCGCGATCGCGACGCATCCGCGCATCTACGATCCCCCGACGCCGCTGACTGCTGCGCTCGAACAGGTCGATGCCTGGCTCGAAGCGCCCTCGCTGGTGCTGCTCGCAGAATCAGACCTGCATTGGCCGCCACTCCGGGCGCTCGCACAGGCCGGTCAGGTGACCGGGCCGCGAATTCACGACGCGCGGGTGGCGGCGCTGTGCATACAGCATGGTGTGCGTGAGTTGTGGTCGGCCGATCGCGATTTCAGCCGGTTCGGTGGACTGACCGTCGTCAATCCGCTGATCGGATAGCCGCGCTACCGTCCCTGTCCGTGATAGATCGCGTTTGGCCGCATGTCGGTCGCGCTGGCGATGCGGTTCGACATGTTGAAGAAGCCCGCGACCGCCGCAATGTCCCAGATGTCGCGATCCGAGAATCCCGCGCGGCGCAGCTCCTCGCGGTCCTCTTCCTCGATGGCGGAGGACTCCAGCGTCATCTTCACGGCGAAATCGAGCATCGCGCGCTGCTTTTTGGTGAGCTTGGCGGCGCGATAGTTCATCGCCATCAGTTCGCCGAGCGCCGGATCACCTGAGTACACCCGCACCGCCGCGCCGTGCGCGGTGAGGCAGTAGTAGCAGCGGTTTTGCGACGACACCGCGACCGCAATCATCTCGCGCTCCAGCTTGGAGAGGCCGGAGGGCGCCAGCATCAGGTCGTTGTAGAACGCCGCGAAGGCTTCGAGCTTGGCGTTGTCGAACGCATAGGCGAGCAGGACGTTCGGCACGAAGCCCAATTTCTCTTTGCATTTGTCGAAATAGGCCTGCATGGCGGGCGAGAGCGTGCCGGGCGGCAGATCGAGCGCCATCACGCGCGTGTCATCCTGGCGTGGCACGCCTGAGCCCGCAGCCGCGGCAGCCTTTGCGATGGCGCGCGCGGCCTTCCGAGGTGGATAGGCCAGTATGTTGGATTTGCTTGGCTTTCTCGCCACGGTAAGCCTCCCTTGCGGCCGCTCTTGCGTCTCAGCGTACCGCGTTCGTCATTCGGGTGAAATCACCGTTGTGCGGTGCGTGGCGCAAGCTTTTCACTCGACGCCGCCGTGCGATTCGGGGAGAGTCGCGCGAAAGCGCGGCGCATGTCGCCAGCCCGGGAGAAGGCCATGAATATCCAGGGGCAGTTTATCGGCGATGAGGAACGCGCCGCCCGCAGGCTGATCGAGCAGGCCGGCATCATCATCAAGAGCGCGCGCGGCGACGTGCCGGAAAGCTTCGCGCCTTTGCTGTTCGCGGGCGTGTCGCCCGAGGATCTCGTGCGCTACGAGGCGCGCGAGCTAGCCGAGCTCGCGGAAGCCGCCTGGACCTTCCTCCAGGAGCGCAAGCCCGGCGAGCCGAAGATGCGAATTGAATCGCGCACGGGTCCGATGGGCGCGGAACGCGTCCGCTCGGTGACGATCATCGAACTTATCAACAGCGACATGCCGTTTTTGCTCGACTCGGTCATGGCCGAGCTGACCGAGCAAGGCGTCGACGTGCGCTTCGTGCTGCACCCGGTGTTCACCCTGGAGCGCGATCAGTCGGGCGAACTCACGGCCTTCCGTGGCGAAAGCCCTGCGGTCGGCGCGGCGAGTCGTGAAAGCTTCATCCACATCCACGTCGAACGCATCGAAGACGAGGCGCGCCAGGCCACGATCCTGGAGGCGATCGGCGCGGTGCTGTCGGACGTGCGGCTGTGTGTGCAGGACTGGCGGCCGATGATCTCGCGCCTTGGCGAAGTGATCGCCGAGATCAAGAACAGCCCGCCGCCGCTGCCGGTGGATGAAATCGCCGAGGCGACACAATTCCTCGAATGGTTGGCGGCGAACAACTTCACGTTTCTGGGTGTGCGCGAATACGCGCTGACAGCCGACAAGAGCAACTACGAGCCGCTTTTCGAGTCGGGCCTTGGCATTCTGCGAAACACCGAAGTTCGGGTCCTGCGCCGTGGTGGAGAACTGGTTTCGCTTACACCGGAGATCATGGAGTTCCTGAAAGAGCCGAAGGAACTCATCATCACCAAGGCGAACGTGCGCTCGCGCGTGCACCGGCGCGTGCACATGGACTACATCGGCGTGAAGCGTTTCGACAATAACGGCGAACTGGTCGGCGAATTCCGCATCGTCGGGTTGTTCACCTCCACGGCTTATACGCGCTCGACGCGTTCGATCCCCTACCTGCGGCGCAAGGTGGATAACCTGATGCGCCGCTCCGGCTTCGATCCGGATGGACATTCCGGAAAGTCGTTTGCGGCGGTACTGGAAAATTACTCGCGCGATGAACTGTTTCAGATCGACGAAGACACGCTCTACCAGTTCGTTCTTGCAATCATGCATCTCGATGAGCGGCCGCGCGTGCGCGTGCTGCCGCGGCGCGATCGCTTCGATCGTTTTGTGTCGGTCATGGTGTTCGTGCCGCGCGAGCGTTACGAATCGTCTACGCGTGTTGCGATCGGCCGCTATCTGGCGAGCGTCTACAACGGGCGCGTTTCGGCGTTCTATCCGTTCTTCCCCGAAGGTCCGCTGGTTCGCGTGCATTTCATCATCGCGCGCTATGAGGGCGACACGCCGAATCCGGACCGCGGAACCCTGGAGCAGGCGGTCGAAGCACTGGTGCGCACCTGGACCGATGCGCTCGCTGAAGCGCTGACGCTGGCGCATGAGCCGATCAAGTCGCAGCAACTCGTCCGGCGTTACCGGGATGCGTTTCCCGTTGGATATCGGGAAGCCTACGCGCCGCCCCAGGCCGTCGCCGACATACGGTTGATCGAGACGCTGTCGCCGATCCGCCCGCTCGGCGCCGAGTTCTACAACCGCGGCGATGGCGATGCGTCCTGCGCCGGCCTCAAGGTCTGGAGCCGCGAGAATCCGATTCCGCTGTCCGAGCGCGTGCCCGTGCTGGAAAACATGGGCTTCAAGGTGGTGGACGAGCGCACCTATCGCATCGAGCCGAGCGAGGTCGGCTTCGCCGAAGTCTGGCTCCACGACATGATGCTGGAGCGCGCCGATGGCGACGCGTTCGACCTTGAAGCGTTGAAGGCGCGGCTCGAAGCCTCGTTCATGGCCGTCATGCGCGGGCGTGCCGAGAATGACGGCTACAACGCGCTGGTACTGGGCGCGGGGCTACAATGGCGCGACGTCGCGCTGATCCGGACCATCTCGCGCTATCTGCGCCAGGTGCGGGTGCCATACTCGCAGGATTACATGTGGGGCACGCTGCGACGCCACCCGCAGATCGCGTCGCAAATCGCGGCGATGTTCCACAGCCGCTTCGATCCGCGCCTCGAAATCTCGAGGGAGCGTCGCAACGAACGCCAGGCCGAGATCGGCGCCGATGTCGAAGCTGCGCTCGGCGCGGTCGAGAGCCTCGACGAGGACCGCATCCTGCGTCACTTCGTCAACGCCGTGACATCATCGCTGCGTACGAATTTCTATCAGTCCGAAAACACCCAGCCCAAGCCGACGATCGCGATCAAGTTCGATAGCCGCAAGATCGACGGTTTGCCGCTGCCGAAGCCGCTGTACGAGATTTTCGTGTACTCGCCGCGGGTCGAGGGCGTGCACTTGCGCTTTGGCAAGGTCGCGCGCGGCGGCATCCGCTGGTCCGACCGGCCGCAGGATTTCCGTACCGAAGTGCTCGGGCTGGTCAAGGCGCAGCAGGTGAAGAACGCCGTGATCGTGCCGGTCGGCGCCAAGGGCGGCTTCGTGCCGAAGCAATTGCCGAACGGCCCGCGCGACGCGATCCAGACCGAAGGCACCGCCGCCTACACGGTGTTCATCTCAAGCCTGCTCGACATCACCGACAATCTTGGTACGGACGGCGTCATACCGCCGGCCGACGTCATCCGCTACGACGACGACGATCCGTATCTGGTCGTGGCCGCCGACAAGGGCACCGCGACCTTCTCGGATACGGCAAACGGCATTGCGATCGAGCACGGCTTCTGGCTCGGCGATGCATTCGCCTCAGGCGGCTCGGCCGGTTACGACCACAAGAAAATGGGCATCACGGCGCGCGGAGCCTGGGAGGCGGTGCGGCGGCATTTCCGCGAGATGGATGTCGATATCACGGCAACGCCGTTCACGGTCGCGGGCGTCGGCGACATGTCGGGCGACGTCTTCGGCAACGGCATGCTGCGCGAGAACACCATCAAGCTGGTGGCGGCGTTCGATCATCGCGATATCTTCATCGATCCGGCGCCCGATGCGGCACGCAGCTTCCGCGAGCGGCAGCGCCTGTTCGATCTCTCGCGGTCGAGCTGGCAGGACTACAACAAGGAGCTGCTCTCGGCCGGTGGCGGCATCTATTCGCGCAAGGCGAAGGAAATCACGCTGAGCGAAGAGGCGCGTACGCTGCTGGGCCTCGACGAAAAGGTCACGCCGCAGCAGGTGATGACCGCGATCCTCACGCTCAATGTCGATCTGCTCTGGTTCGGCGGCATCGGGACCTATATCCGCGCCACGGCCGAGAGCGACGATCAGGTTGGCGACCGTGTCAACGATCCGATCCGGGTCACAGGTGCAGCCGTCCGCGCCAAGGTGGTCGGAGAGGGCGCAAATCTCGGTGTCACGCAGCGGGGCCGCATCGAGGCGGCGCAACGCGGCGTGCGCATCAACACCGATGCGATCGATAATTCGGCTGGCGTCAACACGTCCGACGTCGAGGTCAACATCAAGATCGCAGTTGCGCCGCTGATGCGCGACCGGCGCATGTCGCTCGACGCGCGCGACAAGCTTCTGGTCGAAATGACCGACGAAGTCGGGCGGCTCGTTCTGCGCAACAACTATCAGCAGACGCTGGCGCTCTCGCTGGCGCAGCGGCGCGCGCTCGAAGACCTCGGCTTCCATCAGCGCCTGATGCAGGCGCTCGAACAGCGCGGGCATCTCGACCGCAGTGTCGAATTCCTCCCCGACGACATGGAAATCGGCGAGCGGCGCAAGCGCGGGCAGGGATTGACGCGCCCGGAGCTTTCCGTGTTGCTCGCTTACGCCAAGCTGACGCTCTACAGCGACCTCCTCGACTTGCGTGTGCCTGACGATCCCTATCTCGGGCGCGAACTGTCCCGTTACTTCCCGAAGGAACTGGTCGAGCGTTATCCCGAAGCGCTCGATGGCCATCGCCTGCGTCGCGAGATCATTTCGACGCAGCTGACGAACTCCATGATCAACCGCGGTGGACCGTCGTTCGCGGTGCGGATCGGCGATCAGACCGGCGCCTCGCCCGCGACGATCGCCGCGGCGTTCTTCGTGGTGCGCAACAGCTACGACATGATCGGACTCAACAGCGCGATCGATGCACTGGACAGCAAGATCTCCGGCAAGCTTCAGCTCGAACTGTACGCAACGATCGAGAGCCTGCTGCTCGACCGCATCGTGTGGTTCATTCGCAATGTCGATGTCTCGAAAAGCCTGGCGGACATCGTCGAACACTATCGAGCGGGCATCGCGGCGGTCGCGGACGCGCTTCACAGCGTGCTTCCCGATGATGTCGAAGAAACCCTTGCCGCACGGGCGGCCGAACTGGCGAGCGCCGGCGTGCCGGAGGAACTGGCGCGGCGGATCGCCAATCTGCGCGCGCTGTCCTCGGCACCCGATATTGTGTCGGTCGCGGACCGTGCCGGCAAACCCGTGCAGGACGTGGCGGCGACCTATTTCGCCGCAGGCGCGTTCTTCCAGCTCGATCGGATCGCCAACGCGGCGCGGAACATCCATGTGACCGACTATTTCGACCGGCTCGCGCTCGACCGTGCGCTCGAACTCGATCGGCGTGGCGGAGCGGCGGCTGACCGCCGAGATGGTCGGGAATGGCGTCACCGGTACCGACGCGGTCAATGCATGGGTTGGGCCGCGCGCCGGCGAGGTCGAGCGCATCCGCTTGGCGGTGCACGGGATCGCAAGCTCGGGACTCACGCTCTCGAAGCTTTCGGTCGCGGCGAGTTTGCTGGGCGATCTGGTGAAGCAGTAACCCTTGCTTCGCTCATCCCTGCACAAGCGGGAAGTCTCTTCCTTTTCTTGATCCTGGTCCCCGCTTTCGCCGGGACGAGCGGCATCGATCTAATGCCGGAAATGCCGTGTTCCGGTAAACACCATCGCGATGCCATGTTCGTCGGCGGCGCGGATCACCTCGTCGTCGCGCATCGAGCCGCCTGGCTGGATCACGGCGGTCGCGCCGGCTTCGATCGCCACCAGCAATCCGTCGGCGAACGGGAAGAACGCATCCGACGCGACGACCGAGCCTTTGGTAAGCGGGGCTGAGAGCTTTTGCTCCTTTGCGGCATCTTCCGCCTTACGCGCCGCAATGCGCGCCGAATCGACGCGGCTCATTTGTCCGGCGCCGATGCCGACCGTGGCGCGATCCTTTGCGTAAACAATGGTGTTCGACTTGACGTGCTTGGCGACGCGGAAGGCGAAGCGCAGGTCGGCAAGCTCCGCGTCTGACGGCGCGCGCTTGGTCACGGTCTTGAGCTGCATATCGTCGACCACCGCGTTGTCGCGCGATTGCACCAGAAGGCCCCCCGCGACAGATTTTACCGTCAATCCGTACGCCTTCGGGTCGGGCAGGCCGCCGGCCAACAGCAGGCGCAGGTTCTTCTTCGCACCTACGATCGCGATCGCCTCCTCGCTCGCGTCGGGCGCGATGATGACCTCGGTGAAGATTTCCGTGATGGCGCGCGCGGCGTCAACGTCGAGCATGCCATTCAGCGCGACGATGCCGCCGAACGCTGAGGTCGGGTCGCAGGCGAGCGCCTTGCGATAGGCCTCGACGAGATTCGCGCCTTCGGCGACCCCGCAGGGGTTAGCGTGCTTGACGATCACACAAGCCGGGCCGCGCCCGGCAAACTCCGCGACGCATTCGTAGGCGGCGTCGGTGTCGTTGATGTTGTTGTAGGAGAGTTGCTTGCCCTGTACTTGCCGTGCGGTCGCGACACCTGGACGCTGCTCGGGTGCGCGATAGAACGCCGCGCTCTGGTGCGGATTCTCGCCGTAGCGCAACGCCTCGGCGAGCTTGCCGCCGAACGCCCGATAGGCGGGCGCGACGTTGCCAAGCTCGTTTGCGAACCAGTTCGAGATCGCCGCATCGTAGGCAGCGGTGCGAGCGTAGGCCTTCTGCGCCAGCGCCTTGCGCAAGGCAAGCGTGGTGGCGCCGCCATTCTGTTTCAGTTCGTCGAGCACACGCGAGTAATCGTCGGCGTCGACCACGACCGCCACGTCATTATGGTTCTTCGCCGCGGCACGGATCATCGCCGGGCCGCCGATGTCGATATTCTCGATGCAGTCGTCGAAGGCCGCGCCTTTCGCGACGGTCGCCTCGAACGGATAGAGATTGACCACCAGCAGGTCGATCGGTGCGATGCCGTGCTCCTTCATCGACGCCGCATGCTTTGCGTCTTCGCGAATCGCCAGCAGCCCGCCATGCACCTTCGGATGCAGCGTCTTGACGCGCCCGTCCATCATTTCGGGAAACCCGGTCAGGTCGGAGACGTCGCGCACTGCGAGACCTGCCTCCGCAATCGCCTTTGCGGTGCCCCCGGTTGAGACAAGCTCGATACCGTGCGCGGCAAGCGCGCGGGCGAAATCGATCAGCCCGGTTTTATCGGACACCGAGAGAAGGGCACGGGTCACGCGGCGCAGATCGGTCATTTTGTCCTTCCGGAAGCCGCCACAGGGCTGCACGGACCCCATAACCACAATAGTTCGAAGCTTCGCAACGCCGTGCTTCGCTATCCACACGCGTCTTTGCGGATTTTAGACGCGAGAGCGTGGAGCGGGTGCGACGCTAGAGCGGCAATTGCGGCTCTTCACGCGTGCTGCGCCGTGGCGGTTCCTGCGCCTGCGCGTTCTGATGCGCGAGCGACCAATGGATGCTCGGCACCGTGCGGGCGCGCCCGTAGATCACGATCTGCACCGCGCGGCGCGGGCCGTCGGGCCCGGCCAGATAGACGCTTTCCTCGAGTTCGACACGGTGCTCATACGAGTCGAAAGTCCAGACCTCGTTGTGCGGAAGCACCAGCATCACGCCATGTCCGTCGCTGTGACGGTTTGCCTTGACCAGCGGGTGCAGATGGAAGCGCACCGCATAATGGTCGCCGCGCCGCACCGGCAGGCTGTCGCCGTGCGCCGGAACGAAGAAGTCTTCACCATCGAGACGCCGCCCATCATGCGAGAGGCGCAGCATGCGCTGATGCACGACACCGAAGCGCGCAGCGTAGCCGTCGTGCGAGAGCCGCAGCATGATGCCGTCTTCGCGCTCCTGGCGCGACACCTCGACCTCGGACGGGCCGGAGAGAATTGGGGCGCCGATGAGAGCCTTCAGCGAATTCGAGGTGAGAAAGCGGCATGACGAGGTGTCGTTGAAGATGACGGTGGAATGGGCCGCTGTCGCGCGCGCGACGTGGCGCCAGGTTTCCCGGCTTGTCTCGGGCATGCCGCAATTCACCACGATGCGGTGATATTTCGCCGAGAACTCGAACGAAAGGCAGCCGGCGTGCGCCTCGTGGCTCACCGCGAGCGGGGGCGGGCGGCCAGCGTCGACGAGCAGCAGGCCATCGCCCGCCTGCACACGCTGATAGCCGGAATGCGGCGCATTCGCGACCGGCATGCCGCGTGCGTCGTCATAGGCAAGAACGGTCGAGACCAGGTCGCTGCGCGTCGGTCCCATCCCGTTGAACAGTGCGAAGTTGCCATCGCCGTGACGGAAGAAACGCAGCATCGGCATCATGCGGTCGATCGCGTTGTTCAGGGCGATCGGTGGCGGCACATTGCGCGCCGCGAAGGCTTGGCGCAGCGGCAGCAGATCAAGCAGCAGTGCAACCAACGCTCCGGGGTTGCGGCTCGCATGCCCGCCATCGGGCAGGATCTGGCGGTCAAGCTCGTCTGCCAGCAGGCGCGTCATGGTCTTTAGCGTGCGCGCCTGGGCCTGCATGCACAGCGCCGCATAGGTAAGCGCGACGATCGCCTGCATGCGCGGCACGCCGTCGCGCGT
Source organism: uncultured Alphaproteobacteria bacterium (assembly GCA_963757565.1). Classification (GTDB taxonomy): domain Bacteria; phylum Pseudomonadota; class Alphaproteobacteria; order Rhizobiales; family Xanthobacteraceae; genus PALSA-894. The sequence continues at coordinate 635,986 of CAVWSB010000010.1, read as the reverse complement.
GGATGTGTAGGCGCGGCGCAGGTATCGCACCTGGCGGGTAAGATTGCGCAGGAAGCGACGGTAGAACCGCATATCGGCTTCGTGGAGCACCAGCGGCGCCTGGCACAGCCACGAGATGATCCGCCGCCCGACAAGGTCCGGCCGCCATCCGTCCACCGCATCGAAGGCGCCCTGCAGCGAAATCCACTCATCCACCAGCGCGCGTGCGTTGGCGCGCGTGATCGCCGAATCGGCGGCGCGCAGATGACGCAGCCAGCCGAAGCTGAGGAGCTGGTCGGACCATTCCTCCGAAGGCGGTTCGATCTCGAATGGCGAACGGCCGTCGCAGATCACGATCTTGCCGGCAAAGGCGAAACGGCCGGAATAGATCTCGCTCGCGCGCGTCGGGTCGGCGGTGCGCAGGTCCTGCGGAGCGATCAGGAGCCGGTCCGCGATCGCCGGCGTAAAGCGCCAGCGCACCAGCGGATGGGCGTTGATCTTGCCCAGCGCGACGCGCATAGCACGCCGGGCCGCGAAAGCGGCCAACCTCGTACGATCCGCGAATCCGCGGGACATTGACGCGCTAACCCCCTCCGACCCGTCCCCGACGCGGGCCGACTCCCGCTGGGATTCGGCGCCAAGATAGCGCCCGCAGGAGGCAGGGCCAACAGCGGCCAACCTATTGAAACTGCCTCAAATGCGCTCCAGACGGGCCGCGAAGAAGCCGTCGAGCCCGCTCATGCGCGGGTCTGGGTCCTCCCAGTGGCTCGGCAAGGTGCGCAAGTCGCCGTCCGCGTTCACGAATTCGGCGATCCCCGCAATTTCGTCCGGCTGCACCGGCTGGCGGCGCACGCCCGCCTCGCGCGACAGCAAGGCCGCGATCTGCTGCTCGCCCTCCTCGGGTTCGAGCGAGCAGACGCAATAGATGATCGTGCCGCCGGGCCGGGTAAGCGCTACGGCGCGGTCGAGAAGCCGTTGCTGCAACCCGACAAGCTGGCTCAGGTCGACCTCGGACTTGAGCCATGCCACGTCCGGGTGGCGGCGGATGGTGCCCGTGGACGAACACGGCGCATCCACCAGCACCGCGTCAAAGGGTCCCGCCTGCCATTCGGTCGCATCAGCCGCGACCAGGGTCGCCTGCAAGCCCAGCCGGGCGAGATTCTCGCGCACACGCACAAGCCGGTTCGCAGAACGGTCTACCGCTGTGACACGCGCACCGGCGAGGGCAAGCTGGGCAGTCTTGCCACCGGGTGCCGCGCACAGGTCGGCAATCTCTTTGCCGGCGACGTCGCCGAACAGCCGCGCAGGCAGCGCGGCCGCCGCATCCTGCACCCACCATGCGCCCTCATGGTAGCCGGGCAGCAGCCCGACATGCCCTTGTGCGACGGTCCGCACAGTACCGGTCGGCAAGACGCGTCCTCGCAAGCGCTGTGCCCAGCTTTCGGCATCGGATTTCACGGTCAGGTCGAGCGGCGGCTCGTGGCCATGTGCGATCGCGATCGCGCGTGAGGTTGGCTCGCCGTAGTGGTGCCGCCAGCGCGCGAACAGCCACGCCGGCGTATCGAGCGGGACGGGGTCCATGGCGGCGATCAGATCGCGACCCTCGCGCGTTACGCGGCGGAGCACCGCGTTGATCAAGCCTGGGTATTTGGCGGCGCGGCGATCCGCCTGCACCAGCCGCACGCTCAGATCCACGGCGGCGTGATCCGGCACATCGAGGAACAGGATTTGCGCTGCACCAAGCAGCAGCACAGTCTCGACACGGGGCGCGTCGTCGGGCAACCCGCGATCGAGCGACGTTTCGAGCAAGTGCCTCAGTGTGCCGATGCGGCGCAGGACGGTCGCGACCAGCTTGCGCACCAGCGCGCGGTCTCGGTCGGCTAGCGCTGCCAGACCTGGATGCTGCTCGGTTCCGTCCAGTTCGCCGTCGAGCGGGCGGCGACGGCGCAGCACATTGTCGAGAATGTCGGCTGCGATGCGGCGCGCGGCGAGGCCCGGAACCTCCGCGGGCGCTGCACGTCTGGCCGGCGTCATGGGTTTCAAGGTGCTTCGGGTTCCGTTAGCGGCTGGCAAATGCTGACTCGTCCGATCCAACGCGAACCAGCGAATCACTTCTGCCAGCCTATCCAAGCGAAAGCATGACGGTTCATCGCAAGCCAACGCTCCGCCGCCCGTTCGTCGGGGTGCGGGTACACCCTGTCCCAATCCCATTCTCCTGAATGGAGCGCCGGGAGGCGCCAGGGGCTTGCGAGGCCCTTGCAGCCCCTTGCGATCGGGGCAGTTCGCGCGCCGCGGATCGACTGGCTTTGCGAGGGCTACCCCATCCGGTTGTCGGGGCGGGGTTGCGAGTCCCATCCCGAGGCGCGCGCGTCCCGCAGTGGCGGGTTTGCGAAGCCCGCCGCCCGGACGCTGCGCCTCCCGGCGCTCCACCGCGATCGCGGCGATGACCGCCGCGCTCGCCAGCCTCGTTGTGGGAGGCCGCAATCGCTTTTCGTAAATCGGGGCGATGTAGTACGAAGTTGCGTTGGAGGATCGACAGATCTGTGCGCGCCATGTTCAACAAAGTATCTTTGAAGATGATGCGCACTGTGACCGCGTCAATTGATGTTTTATTCCGGATCATTTTTGGTCTCGGCATCTCCCTGAGCTCTTTATATCTTGCGTTCGCTCTCTATGGCATTGCAAGTGGCTACGCGCTGCCGACCGTTGCGATCTTTCGCCTGATTCCGGGAACCGAGGAAATCATACGTGTCGAGCCGTATCTCTCGAATCTTGTCCTCGCGGTCGCGGCCGCCGGCGCGACGGTCTCATGGATGGGGTACGCTGGCATTCTTGAAAGAGACCGTATCGCCTCCTTAGAGAGCCGGCTTGAGTCTCTCGCCCGACGGTGGGGCATCCCGTCGGTTTTGTGCTTACTACTGATTATCGTGAGCAGCGGAGGCTGGAGCGGCCGCGACACGGGGCATCCGTCGACCGCCTGGGATATTCTTAATCTCCTACCGCAGTCCGACGCGATCACGTATTTTGGAAGTTCGCTCGACCGTGCCTCGCTGAATAGCTGGGGCGATATTCCTGCGCGGCGACCGTTGGCGCAATCGTTGCGGGATGGGCTCGTATTTATTGCGGGATACTCCCATCCCGGAACGATCCTTCTACAAACCGCATCGGTCTCAGTCGGTATTAGCCTTGCCGCCGCCAGGATATTGCATTGGCGTGGCGTGTGGGCGGCTGTTGCGTTTGTCGGTCTCGCATTGGCTCTGGTCCGTGGATTTCTCGGAACCATGATGACTGAACCGATCGGGCACGCGATCGCATTTTTTTCATGCGCTTACCTGTGCGACGCGCTCCGACTCCACTCGCGGGGGCACGCGGCAGTTGCTTTGCTTGGCATCACGATGGGTCTCATGGTGCGCGCCGGCAGCATGCTAACCGTGCCGTTCCTCGTGCTTTGGTTTGCGCTTGCCTTCAGCACCAACGCGCGGACACGGGCTCGCTTCGCAGCCATCGGAGTCGTTTGTGTGGGGGCGATATTCTCGATCAATGCATTGCTGAGTGCCATTTATTCTCCACCAGGCGTCGTCTCGGGGGCGAGTATAAGCCTCACGCTATGTGGTTTGTCAGTGGGAGGAGGTTGGGGCGACTGCTATTTGCGTCTCTATGGCAACGAAGTCGCTGGTTTCCATGGAAACGAGCCCGCAATCATGGCGTTTTTGCTGCAGAAAGCTTTGACTAATATCGCGGACAACCCCGGCGTTCTGCTGCACTCGATGATTATGAACAGTGTAAATTATGTTTTGCAGCTTCCGGGTATTTTTCTGAAGCGAACAAATACTGATCACGCGCTGGAGGTCAATCTGATTTCAATCCCGATTTTGGCTGGCCTAGGTGTCGATTTGTGGCGGCGCGGCGCAAAAAAGGAAACGACATTCTGGGCGGGGTTCTTTATCAGCACTTTGGCATCCGCCGCGGTTATTTATGCTGATGACGGCTTCCGCGCGATGCAGGTGACGTACGTTGTGCTCGCGGTACTTCTGGCTCTCCCTTGCTCAAGTCCTCTGAAAGCACCGCAATCTAACGTGATACCTTCGCTCGGCTGGCGCACTGGAGTCGCCTGCTTAGGTCTAGTCGCGCTACTCGCTGTGCTGGCGCCCGCGACCTCCCATGCCATACTCGGAAGATATGTAAAGGCGAGTATCGCTCCTATTTCGCGAGCCACTGATGATGCGGTTTTAGTGGGAGGGGTAGGAATATCAGGTTTTCTGGTTCTGCCCGACGGGGCAGAAAAGCCAATTAGCGTACCATCTGTATATTATTCGGACTTTCGGAAAATTCCGCAGGTTGAAGCATTCAAGCGAGATTATGACGCCGACGTCGGCGCGCTCCAGATCAGCCCGCCGTTTGCATTCATTATCGGAATCCATCTTGATGAAAGTTGCTGTTACTATATTACGCCGCCCGAGGTCATGCTCGACACGACCGTGAAGGCTTGGCACCTGAGGCCCTTGGAGGGCGCGCGGTGGAAAGCAATCCGCGAGATGCGGGCCGAGCCGCTTCGCTAGTGAATTCTAGGACGGCCCGCGCGATGGCTCAGCGCGCCGCGCGACGATCCCGTTCGTTATTCGGCACGCCGGCCTACGGGCTTACCGCACCACCATCACGGTGGTTCCGACGCGGACGCGGCTGTAGAGGTCGACCACGTCCTGGTTGAACATGCGGATGCAACCGTAGGAGACATAGCCGCCGATCGAATGCGGCACGTTGGTGCCGTGGATCGCGTATTCGCCACCCGCGAGCGTCAGCGCGGCCTCGCCCATCGGGTTGCGCGGCGAACCTCCCGCAATCAGGTCGGGCAATGACGGCTTGTCGTGCTTGACGACGGCGGGTGGGGACCATGCGGGGCGGACATATTTCCCGTCGATGCGCGTCGTGCCGGTCCACTGCTTGCTCGCCATGCCGACGCCGACCGGATAGCGGACCGCGGTGCCGTCGCCGTTTACGTAGTATAGTCGGCGTTCATGCGTGCGCACCACGACGGTGCCGGCCGAAACGCTGGTGTCCTTGAAGGTGACGACCTCGCGGGCGTCCGCCGGAGCCGCGCCGAGCGTCAGGGCAAGCGCGGCCGCGCCGCCAAGCATGGAGATTGTCCGCATTCTGACCCCTGCCCACGTATCCGGCGCGCCGATTCGACACGCACGATTTTGTCCCAACGCCCATGATAGCGCAGGCCGCGCCGTTACTTGAGCCTGACCTGCGATCAGAGTGAAAAAACAATCAAGATTTGCCGGGCGCCGCAACCGGATGGCCACAGAATTCGGTGCCTACGGGCCGCTTTTCGGGACGGTGTTGCTGCGTTGCCGCGATGTCAGGCGTGCGTACGCTTGTTCTGCCGGTTGTCGACCAGATCGTCCACGACGGCCGGGTCGGCGAGCGTGGAGGTGTCGCCGAGATTGCCGAACTCGTCCTCGGCGATCTTGCGCAGGATGCGGCGCATGATCTTGCCGGAGCGGGTTTTCGGCAGCGATGGCGCAAATTGTATCAGGTCGGGCGCCGCGATCGGGCCGATCTCCTTGCGCACCCAGGTAACCAGTTCCTTGCGCAGCGCTTCGCTCGGCTGCTCGCCGGCCATCAGCGTGACGTAGGCGTAGATGCCCTGGCCCTTGATGTCGTGCGGATAGCCGACCACAGCGGCTTCCGAGACCTTCTCGTGCGCGACCAGCGCGGACTCGACTTCGGCCGTGCCCATGCGATGGCCCGACACGTTGATCACGTCGTCGACGCGGCCGGTGATCCAGTAATAGCCGTCGGCGTCGCGGCGGCAACCGTCGCCGGTGAAGTACTTGCCCGGATAGGCCTTGAAGTAGGTGTCGATGAAGCGCTGGTGGTCGCCATAGACGGTGCGCATCTGCCCCGGCCATGAATCCGCGATGCAGAGATTGCCGGTGGCCGCACCCTCCAGCACCTTGCCCTCGGCATCGACCAGTTCGGGCCGCACCCCGAAGAACGGATTGGTGGCGGAGCCGGGCTTGAGCGGTGTCGCGCCGGGCAGCGGCGTGATCAGGATGCCGCCGGTCTCGGTTTGCCACCACGTGTCGACGATCGGGCAGCGGTTGTCGCCGACCACGCGGTAGTACCACTCCCAGGCTTCCGGATTGATCGGCTCGCCGACGCTGCCGAGCAGGCGCAGCGATGTGCGCGAGGTCTTCTTCACCGGGTCCTCGCCCGCCTGCATCAGCGCGCGGATCGCGGTCGGCGCGGTATAGAAGATGTTGACCTTGTGCTTGTCGATGACTTCCCAGAAGCGCGACATCGAGGGATAGTTCGGCACGCCCTCGAACATGAGCGTGGTCGCGCCGTTGGTGAGCGGGCCATACAGAATATAGGAATGGCCCGTGACCCAGCCGACGTCGGCGGTGCACCAGTAGATGTCGCCGTCGTGATAGTCGAACACGAGGCTGTGCGTCATCGCGGCGAACAGATTGTAGCCCGCCGTGGTGTGCAGCACGCCCTTGGGTTTTCCGGTGGAGCCCGAGGTGTAGAGGATGAACAGCGGGTCCTCGGCGTTCATGTGCTCGCACGGGCACTCGCTCGTCACTTGATCGGCGGCGTCGTGGTAATAGACATCGCGCACCGGATCCATCTCGATCTTGCCGCCGGTGCGCTTCACCACGATCACATGATCGACCGAAAAACCAGAATTTGCGAGCTTGGCGATCGCTGCGTCGACATTGGCCTTGAGCGGCACCTTGCGGCCGCCGCGCAGGCCTTCATCGGCGGTGATGATGACCTTTGAGGCGCAGTCCTCGATGCGGCCGGCAAGCGAATCTGGCGAGAAGCCGCCGAACACCACCGAATGGATCGCGCCGATACGCGCACAGGCGAGCATTGCGTAGGCGGCCTCGGGAATCATCGGCATGTAGACGGTGACGCGGTCGCCTTTCTCGACGTTGCGGTTGCGCAGGATGTTGGCCATCCGGCACACCTCGTCGTGCAACTCGCGATAGGTGATGGTCTTCGACTCGGACGGGTCGTCCCCTTCCCAGATGATCGCAACCTGGTTGCCGCGCGTGTCGAGGTGGCGATCGATGCAGTTGTAGGCAACGTTGGTGACGCCGTCCTCGAACCATTTGATCGAGACATTGTCCGGCGCGAAGGAGGTATTCTTGATCTTCGTGGGCGCCCGGTACCAGAAGAGGCGCTTTGCCTCCTCGGCCCAGAAGGCATCCGGGCCCTTCAGGGAGCGCGCGTACATGTCCCGGTACTTCGCTTCGTCCACATAGGCGCGGGACTTCCACTCCGCGGTCACCGGATAGGTCTTGTCGGACATTACTTCCTCCCACGCGATACGCGCGGCCTGACGGCCTGTTGGTTGCTTGGCGGATATTATGCGTTGCGGCTTTGACTTGAAACAAGCCGGGCTGAAACTTTGGTCGAACGCGGGGAGATCAGCGGGATTTAGGCGCGTTCGACCGCCCTCCGCCTGCTACCGATGAGAATTCAAGCTCCCAGACCGTCGTGTGCTTGATCTCGAGATCCTCCAGTTCGCGCGTGACCGGCACGGAATATTCGGCGAGCCGCGTCAGGCGATCCTTCGGCAGATAGGTGCGGCCGGGATCGCCGATCAGCACCCGCGTACCAAGGGCGGCGTGGCGGTCGAGGAAGGCAAGCGCGCGGGCCGCGGTGTCGCGCTCGTAGAACAGATCGCCGACGAGGATCACGTCGTAGCGCGCCTCGGGCGGCGCCGGATGATCCAGCATGTCGTGTACGGTGACATCGACATAGACCGCGTTTGCTTCCGCGTTGAGCGCGATTGCGGCGTCGGAAAAAGCATCGATGTCGACCGCGGTCACGGGCGCCGCGCCCGCCTTTGCGGCGGCGATCGCGACCAGCCCCGAGCCTGCCGCGAGATCGAGCACGCGCTTGCCGGCGACGGCGTGGGCATTGTCGAGTACGTAGCGCGCGAGCGCCTGCCCGCCCGCCCAGGCGAAGGCCCAGTAGGGGGGTGGAAGGCCCATCTCATCCAGTTCTTCTTCCGTCTTTTGCCAGATCGGAACCGATTCTTCCGCAACGTAGAGACTGATCTCGGGGACGTGCGGCACGGGACTGAGACGTGTGTTGGCGCGAATGAACGCGCGGCGGTCTGCAATCATGACCGAGCAAGGATACACGCCTTTGGTCAGCGCACCGATCCGCGTTGCGAGACCGAGGGCTGCCGCCCACTGGCCTCCTCCGGCAGGAGGGCCTGCGCGCGCTCGGCGGCTTCCCGGATCAAGGCCTTGCGGTCGCAATCGGAGGGGCAGAGTTTGCTAAACTGCTGGAGGCGCTCGCGCGCGTTTGCGCCCGCAAGGCACTGGATATCGGCCGCGTCGGCCGGAAACGCGCGCTGCGGCGACGCTTGCGCTTTCTGTCCGCATTGCTTCTTGAGAAAATCGCCGACGTAGCGCGGCATCATCGGAACGGAAGCGGCCTGGGTCGTTTCCGAGGCCGTGGACTGGAACGCCTGGATCGCCTCGTCGCCCGTATCCATCGTGCGATAGAAGGCGACGATCCGGTTTTCGCTCCTTTGGAGACTTTCGATGACCTGTGTGATCGAGAGGTCCTTGCCTTCGGAGGCGCGTCCGCTTCGTCCACGATGGTAATAAGCCGAGCCGGCGCGGAAGATGCCGGCCGCGTGCATGTACGTGCATGCCGAGGCACAGCGGCGCGAGTTTCTGTCGGTCATCTGCAGGTGGGCAAACGATCCCGTGACGGCACTATAGTCGGCGTAGCCGCGCTGCATGTTCGGCGGTATTTCGCCATCGTTGCCGGGGCCCAGCGCACTCATGAAATCCGGGACATAATCGAAGACGCCATTCTGCACCGCGTTGGTGTTGAGCCAGAACATCCGCGTCAACTCGCCAAGATTGAGTCCCATGCCGATGTTGCCGCCGGGGCTCGCGAGGTAGATGGTCGACAGCCAGCCGCCGCCAGAACGGATCGCGTCAACGAGCCGATCGGCGTCCGAACTGCGTTCGCCCTCCTGGGCGTCGATTGACCCCGTCACGATCACCGCGCGGCAGGTCTCAGGACCTGGAAGCCGGCGCGCGTCGACGCCGAAAAACGTCGCGAAGCGGATGCGGTCGTTGTCGAAGATGCGATAAATATACTTGTAGCGCGAGGCCTCGATGCAGGTGACCTCGATGGCGTGTGCCGGCGCCGCGGCGCTCAGGACAGCAGCAAGCGACGCGGCTGCAAGCGCCCATCTCATGACCGGAATTTGTCTCCACATCGTCAGGGTCTTTCGCCGGAACGTCGTTCACTCACCTTACTTCACCCTATTCAACCGGCGGGGCCGTTGCTGTGATGCTTGTCACAAGCCGGCGGAAAGCGAGAGGTGCATTGCAAGCGAGCGAGGCTTGGTGATTATGGCCAGTTCATCGACCGGCCGACAAGGGAGCCGATATGCCCGCCATCAAGCCCGACCGCCTGCTCGGCGATCTTTACAAGCTCCGCTCGTTCGGCGCCTACAAGACCGGCGTGCACCGGCCGACTTTTTCTCCGCAGGACGTGGAGGCGCGCGCATGGTTCGCCGAGCAATGCACCGCGGCCGGCCTTGAGACCACCATCGACGGCATCGGAAATATACTCGGCAAGTCACCGGCGCAGGGCCGCAAGGCTCTGTCCGGCTCTCATCTGGAATTGCAGAACCATGCGGGCTGGCTCGACGGCGCGCTCGGCTGCATCTACGCGCTGGAGGCGTCGCGTGCGATCCGCGAGGCGGGCGGGGATACCGGCGTCGATGTCGTCGTGTTTTGCGATGAGGAAGGACATTTCGGTTCGTTCCTCGGCTCGAGATCGTTTACCGGCCTGCTGAGCGAAGCCGACATCGACAAGGCAAAGAGCAAGAACGACGGCACGCCGATGCGCGACGCGCTCAAGGCGGCGGGCTACGCGGGACGGCCGCGACTTGTGATCGAGCCCGAGCGCTACGCCGGCTTCTTCGAAGCGCATATCGAGCAGGGCGCGACGCTGGAAGACGAGAAGCTCAGCATCGGCGTCGTCACCGCGATCGTCGCGATCTGGCAGTACGCCATCACGGTGACGGGCGAACAGAACCACGCCGGTACGACCTCGATGGCGCGGCGGCGCGATGCGGGCCTTGCGCTGGTGCGGTTCCTCTCGGCGATCGACAAGCGCTTTCCTGAAATTTGCGGGCCGCGCACCGTGTGGACCACCGGCCGCATCACGCTCGATCCCGGAAGCCACAGCATCATTCCAGGCGGCGCCGAGGCGCTGTTCCAGTTGCGCGATGCCGACCCCGCGCTGCTCGACCGTCTGGACGCGGAATTGAATGACCTCATCGCCGCGGCAAACCGCGACGGCCGCTGTAAGCTCGAACTCGGGGTCCTCTCGCAATCGACACCCGCGCGCATGGATGAGCGGCTGATGGCGGCGCTCGACATCGCAGCCGAGCGCCATGCGCCGGGCAAGCACATCCGGATGCCGAGCGGCGCCGGCCACGATGCGCAATGGCTCGCCCGCAAGTTGCCCGCGGCCATGATGTTCGTGCCGTCGATTGGCGGCATCAGCCATCACTGGAGCGAGAACACCTCAGACGCGGATCTGGTGCTCGGCGCGCAGGTTTTCACCGACGGAATCGCCGAAATACTGAAAAACTGAGGTTTCGGAACCATTTGGGGCCCCGGTGACTTTCTTTCCCGCTTTGGGAAGGAACTTTGTCATGTCGGCCGGCGGTCACGGCTCAGGCGAACAGGCGGCGCGCAAGCTAAAGTCACGGCTCGCCACGGTCACGATGAAGCGCCTCGGCCTGCGCTACATTTCGACCGATGCGCTGACCATCCGGCGCAAGCGCGTCGGCGAAAATTTCACCTTCGTCTCCGCGCGCGGCCGCACCATCCGCGACGAAATCACACGCGCGCGCCTCAAGCGCCTCGCGGTGCCGCCTGCGTACGAGGAGGTGCTGTACGCGACCGATCCCCGCGCGCACATCCAGGCGATCGGGCGCGATGCGGCCGGCCGGCTGCAATACCGCTATCATTCCGACTGGGAAAAGGTGCGCGAGCGTCGCAAGGCGAGGCGTCTGCAACGCATCGTGGAAGCGCTGCCGCGCATTCGCCGCGCGGTGAACAAGCATCTCGCCACTGCCGAGCCGACGCGCGCGTTCGCGCTCTCCGCTGTGATCGAGCTGATCTCGTGCAGCGCGATCCGGCCGGGCAGCGAGAGTTACGCCAAGGAGAACGGCACGCGCGGCGCCGCGACGTTGCACAAGTCCAACGTGACGGTGAAGGGCGCGACCATCGCGCTGAAATTCCGTGCCAAGGGCGGCAAGGCGGTCGAGAAGGAATTCCGCTGCCCGCGTGGCGCGGCCGCGCTCAACGTGATGCTGACGCTGCCGGGAAAGCGGCTTTTCCAGTATCGCGCCGAAGATGGCGCCGTCCGTTTCGTCACGGCAACCGAGGTTAACGTGTTCCTGCGCGAGATCGCGGGCGTGAAGATTTCGCTGAAGGATTTCCGCACGCTGTGTGCGTCGGCGTCGGCGCTTGAGGCGCTGGCGCACATCGAACCGGCTGCCAGCGAACGCGGACGCAGGCGGCAGGTGAAGGAAGCCGTGACGGCGGTGTCGGAACAGCTCGCGAATACGCCGACCATCTGCCGCAAAAGCTATGTGCACCAGACCGTCGTGGCGGCGTTCGAGAACGGAAAGCTGGAAAAATTCTCCGAGGCGCTGAAACGGCGCCGCTCGCCGGCGCATCGCGAGCAATTGCTGGCGCAGGTCGTCGCCAGTATGGCGGCGTAGTATTATTTGCGCGTAATCTTATCCGAAAACCGAACTCCACTTTTCGGGCTCACGCGCCCTTCACGCCACCCATCTTGCAGATAGCCTTCCACTCGTCGTCAGTCACTGGCTGCACCGAGAGGCGCGCTTCGCGCACCAGCACCATGCCTTTCAGCTTTGGCTCGGCCTTCACCGCAGCCAGCGTCACCGGCTTGGGAAATGGCGCGACTGCTTTCGTGTCGACGCAGACGAACACCCCCTTCTCGTCGGTCGGGTCCTTGTAGGCTTCCTTGACGATTTCGACGATGCCGACGACCTGCTTCTCGTCGCCGGTGTGATAGAAGAACGCCTGCTCGCCCTTCTTCATCGCCTGCAGATGCTTGCGGGCCGCGAAATTGCGCACGCCGGTCCAGGCATCGCCCTTGGTGCCTTTCTTCACCTGCTCATCCCACGAATACGCATCGGGTTCGGTCTTCAACAGCCAGTGCATCTAACCCTCCGCCTTGAACGGCCGCGTCAGCAATGACTCGATGGCCTGATCGACGCTGAGCTTTTCGTCAAGCACGGCCGCGACCGCGCTGGCGATCGGCATCTCGATCTTTTTCTCGTTGGCAAGCTCGACCAGCGCGCGCGCCGTGAACGCGCCTTCGGCAAGCTTTTGGTCGGGTGCGCGCCCTTCGCCCAGCGCGATGCCGAGCGAAAAGTTACGCGACTGCGGCGTCGAGCAGGAGAGCACAACGTCGCCGAGGCCGGAGAGGCCGGTCAAGGTTTCGGTGCGCGCACCGAGCGCACGGCCGAAGCGTGCCAGTTCGGCAAAGCCGCGCGTCACCAACGCCGCGGTCGCACTCGCGCCGAGCCTGCGCCCGTGCACGATGCCCGCCGCGATGGCGAGTACGTTCTTCGCCGCGCCGCCGATCTCGACGCCGCGCACATCGGTCGTGTGATAGGGGCGGAAGGTCTGCGAGCCGAGCGCGCGGGCGAGCGCGGCTGCGATTGCCTCGTCTGCGCACGCGAGCGTGACGGCGGTCGGCAGGCCGCGCGCCACGTCGGCGGCGAAGCTCGGACCGGACAGGATCGCCGGCGTCGCGCCGGGAATCGTCTCAGTGATGATCTCGGTCATGAAGCGGTGCGTACCGCGCTCGATGCCCTTGGCGCAGGCGATGACCGGCGCGCTCTGTGTGACTTGCGGCGCGAGCGCGCCCGCGGCCGCGCGTAGCTCCTGCGCCGGAACAGCGAGCAGGAACGCATCAGCATGCGCCGTATCCGAGAGAGCGTCGGTCGCATCCACGCGCTCATCGAGCCGGATGCCGGGAAGGCGTGCGCTTTCGCGCCCCGCGATGGTCGCGGGATCGCGCGCCCACAGCGTCACGGTGCACCCGGCGCGCGCAGCGCAATTCGCCAGAGCCGTTCCCCATGCACCCGCACCGATCACGGCGATGCGCTGCATCACGAGGCCTTCGCTACACCACGTCTCGGAAATTCGTCGCCACCGTCGAGCGGCCAGCGCGCGCGGGGCGCGAAGTCGAGCGTGTCCACCAGGCCGCGCACAAGCCGTTCGCAACCCGCCCAGGCGATCATCGCGCCGTTGTCGGTGCAAAGCTCAGGTGGCGGCGCCACCAGCACGGTGCTTTGCTCAACCGCCACGCGGTTGAGCGCGCGCCGGATCGACTGGTTCACGGCGACGCCACCGGCACAGACAAGCGCCGTCGGCCCGCCGAACCGCTCGCGGAACAGCCGCAGACCGGCGCGCAGCCGGTCAGTCACGACATCGACGACCGCAATCTGGAACGCCGCGCAAAGGTCGGCGACGTCCTGATCGCTCAATGGCGCGATCTTCTCGGCCTCGATGCGCAGCGCGGTCTTCAGCCCGGAGAGTGAAAAGTCAGCCTCCGCACGGCCGAGCATCGGGCGCGGCAGAATGATGCGATCGACGTCGCCCTTCTGCGCCTCGCGCTCCACTTCGGGTCCGCCCGGGTAGGGAAGGCCGAGGAGCTTTGCGGTCTTGTCGAATGCCTCGCCGATGGCGTCATCGACAGTCGTGCCGATCCGGACGTACTCGCCGACATCGAGCACCGCGACGATCTGGGTATGACCGCCGGACGCGAGGAACAGGCAATAGGGGAATGCGATGTTGTCGGTCAGCCGTGCAGTCAGCGCGTGGGCCTCGAGATGATTGATCGCAAGCAGCGGCTTCTCGCGCACCAAAGCGATCGCTTTCGCGGTGGTAAGTCCGACGATGACTCCGCCGATCAGGCCGGGGCCGGCGGCTGCCGCGACGCCGTCGAGATCGCCAAAGCCCACATTGGCCTCGATCATCGCCCGACTGATGATCTGGTCGAGGGCCTCAAGGTGCGCGCGCGCGGCAATCTCCGGCACGACGCCGCCATAGGGCTGGTGCTCGGCGATCTGCGACAGAACGATGTCGGAAAGGATTTCGCCGTGACCATCGTCGGCGCGCCGCACCACGGCGGCGGCCGTCTCGTCGCAGGTTGTCTCGATGCCGAGAACGAGCATTTGTTTGTCCAGGAGCACGCTATATATGCTGCGTCCGCCTAGCATTGGGAGGTCCCGTGACGCAATCAAGACTGCGCATCGGCACGCGCGGCAGCCCGCTCGCGCTGGCGCAAGCGCATATGACAGAAGCTGCGCTCGCGACGCACGGCGTTGAGGCCACGATCGAAGTGATCCGTACCTCCGGCGACCGCATCCAGGATCGCCCGCTCTCGGAGGCGGGCGGCAAGGGCCTGTTCACCAAGGAGATCGAGGAGGCGCTGCTTGGCCGAACGATCGACCTTGCGGTGCACTCCGCCAAGGACATGCCCACCCTGCTGCCGGATGGGCTGATGCTCGCCGTGTGCCTGCCGCGCGAGGACGTTCGCGACGCCTTTATCAGCCGAACGGCCCCGAGCCTGCGCGCGCTGCCTCATGGCGCCGTGGTGGGAACCGCCTCGCTGCGGCGGCAGGCGATGGTGAAGCGCATCCGGCCGGATATCACTACGGTCATCCTGCGCGGCAATGTGCAGACGCGACTGCGTAAGCTCGAAGCCGGCGAGGTCGATGCAACTCTGCTGGCGCTGGCCGGCCTCAAACGCCTCGGCCTTGCCGGCCAGGCGACCGCGCTGCTCGACGAGAGCGAGTTTCTCCCGGCGGTCGGGCAGGGCGCGGTTACCCTCGAGGCGCGTGAGGATGATGCGCGCACGCGCGAGATTTTATCGAAGATCGATCACGCCGACACCAGTGTGGCGCTGGCTTGCGAGCGCGCCTTCCTCGGCGTGCTCGACGGATCGTGCCGCACGCCGATCGCGGGGCACGCCGTGCTCGACGGCGATGCGATCGCGTTTCGCGGCATGATTCTACGGCCGGACGGAAGCGAGGCCTTCGAAACGAGCCGTGCAGGCAAGCGGGACGATGCGGAAGCGCTCGGCGCGGATGCGGGCGCCGAATTGAAACGCCGCGCGCCCTCCGATTTCTTCGCGGTCTGAAATGCGGCTGCTGGTCACGCGGCCGGAGCCCGATGCGGCGCGCACCGCGCAGGCCCTGCGTGCGCGTGGGCACAGCGTGCTGGTCGCGCCGGTTCTCGCGACGCAGCCGGTCGACGTGCAATTCGCGGCCTCCTATGACGCCGTCCTGATGACCAGTACGAATGCGGCGCGTGTGCTGAGGAATCATCCGCGCGCCAGCGAACTGACCGAGCTCCCATGCCTGACGGTCGGTGAACGCAGCGCGCATGCGGCCCGCGCCGCTGGCTTCGTCGATGTGGTATCCGCCGATGGCGCGCTCGACGATCTGGTGCGGACGGTCGCGGCGCGATTTTCTCAACGCTCCGGCAGGCTTCTCTACCTCGCGGGCGAGGACCGTGCAGGGGATCTCGCCGGCGCGCTCGCCAAGCACGGTCTCGCCGTTGAAACCATAGTCATTTACCGCACAGTCCCGATGGATCGGCTCCCGGGGGAACTCACGCAAGCACTTGCCGTCTCACGGCTCGAAGGCGCGCTGCACTACTCGCCGCGCAGCGCCGCCACGCTGATCCGACTCGCCGGCGAGGCGGGCGCGCGAAGCGGCGTGATCGGCCTTACGCATTACTGCCTCTCCGATTCGATTGCGCAAACCCTGCGCGCTGCCGGCGCGACACGAGTCCATATTGCGGCGCATTCGGATGAAACCGCATTGATTGCGCTGCTTTAAGTTGCCCGCCCTGCCGCATCGCAGTACAGCAGGGCATGCCCTTGGCGATGGACTGTGCGAATGGCGGATGAAAACGAATTGGGAGCCGCGAACCGCCGTCCGCCCGCCACCATTGACGTGCAGGCGACTGAAATTGCGTCCGAGCCGGTCAAATCTCCCGAAGGCGTTGAATCGATTCGGCAAACATCAGATTCGCCCGGCGCGACCGGTTCGGACAGCGCTGGCGATACGCCGGAACCGCGCCTGACCGACAAACCCAGCGCGAGCGGCGCGCCGCCTTCGCCTGTCCGCAGCATCGTGCTCGCGAGCGTCATCGGGGCGGCCGCGATGGCGGCTATTTTCGGCGCGCTGTGGTGGTTCGTGCTCGACGATCGCGCCGATATGTCGGCGCGCGTCATGGCACTTGAGGCAAAAGCGCGCACGCCGGCGGCCAATCCCGGTGCGCTTGCGGCCCTCGATTCGCGCATCGCAAAGATCGAGGCCGCCGGACCGGCGCCCGCCGACAAAACGCTGGCCGACCGTGTCGCCGCGACGGAAACCGCCGCGCGCGAGGCGAGGACCCGCGCCGATGCGGCGCTGGACGCTGCGCAAAAAAATGCAGCGTCCCAGCCTTCCGTCGCACCGGCGGTGCTGGATGCGCTGACGGCCCGTGTGACCGCGCTGGAGCAGGCCACGAAAGCCACATCGGACAAGGTTGCGCACGTGGCGGCGGTCAGCGCCGGGCAGGATCGCGCCGGACGGCTGGCGTTCGTCGCGATCGCGTTGCGCGACGCTGTGGTGCGTGGTGAGCCCTATGAGCAGGAGCTTGCCGCGGCGAAGCAACTGGTTCCCGACGTGGCGGCGCTTGCGCCGCTCGCGCCATTCGCCGCGACGGGCGTTCCACAGCCGAGCGCACTGGCGCAGGAGCTTTCGCAGCTGACCGCGCTAATGACGAGTGCGGCCGCCTCTTCGCCGCGCGAGGGCGGGATACTCGATCGCCTGCAACAGAATGCCGAGAAACTGGTCCGCATCCGGCCGATCAATGCGGCGCCGGGTGACGACGCGGCGGACGTTGTGGCGCGAGCCCAGACGAAAGCAACGCAGGGCAATCTCGCCGGCGCGGTCGCCGATCTGACGAGCTTGCCGGAGGGCGTTCGCGCACCCGCGCAGGGCTGGATCACGAAGGCCGAGGCGCGGACCGCCGCGCTCGCGGCGGCGCGGGCGCTCGCCGACAACGCGGTCGGCGCGCTCGGCAAGGCGGCGCCATGACCGGACCCTGCGCATGATCCGCGTCCTCGCCTTTCTCGTCGTCACGGGGCTGATCGCGCTCGGCGCCGTATGGCTCGCCGATCGGCCAGGGCAGATCGCGATTACCTGGCTCGGCTATCGCGCCGACACCTCCGTGACAGTTGCCGTGCTGGCGATGCTCGCGATCGCGATCGTTTCGATCGCCGTTTGGTCAATCGTGCGCTTTTTGTTTCGCTCTCCGAAGCTGTTTTCGCTTGCGATGCGCGACCGCCGGCGGCGTGCCGGTTACGACGCGATTTCGCATGGCTTGATCGCGATCGGCGCGGGCGATCCGCAGGCCGCCCTGCGCTTTGCGGCAAACGCCGAAAAGAAGCTGCCGGGCGAGCCCCTCACGCTGCTGCTGCGCGCGCAGACGGCGCAGCTTCATGGCGACCGCACCAGCGCCGAACAGGCGTTCCGCGCGATGGCGGAGCGGGACGACACGCGGTTGCTCGGCCTGCGCGGCCTTTTCATCGAGGCGCAACGGCGCAACGATCCGGTTGCGGCGCGGCTTCTGGCCGAGCAGGCGTTCAAGGACGAACCCGCCGCCGCATGGGCGAACCAGGCGGTGTTCGACTTGCGCTGCCGTGCCGCCGATTGGGACGGCGCGCTCGCGCTGCTGGAAACCAACCGCCGTACCGGCACCCTCGAACGCGATGCTTTCCGCCGCCAGCGCGCCGTGCTGTTGACGGCGCGCGCCATTGCAGCGGTGGACGACAACCGCGACACGGCGCGCACGCTCGCTGTCGACGCCACCCGGCTCGTGCCCGAACTGGTGCCGGCCGCTGCGCTCGCGGGGCGGTTGCTCGCGGAGAGCGGCGAACGCCGCAAGGCCGGCAAGATCCTCGAGGCCGCCTGGAAGGCCAATCCGCATCCGGATCTTGCCGATACGTTCGCGCACCTGCGGCTTGCGGATTCGGCGCGGGAGCGGCTTGCGCGCGTGCAGGCGCTGGCGCGGCTCGCGCCCGGCCACGCCGAAAGCGCATTGGCGGTCGCGCGTGCCGCGATGGATGCGCGCGAATTCGCGGCGGCGCGCGAGGCGCTCGCCCCGTTCGTGAGCGAGCCGACCCGGCGTGTCGCTGTGCTGATGGCGGAACTCGAACAGCTTGAGGGTGACGATGGCCGGACGCGCGAGTGGATGAACCGCGCCGTCAACGCGGCGCGCGACCCGGCCTGGACGGCGGACGGGTATGTGTCGGATCGCTGGCTTCCGGTCTCGCCCGTGACCGGCAAGCTCGATGCGTTCCAGTGGAAGGTGCCGCTTGCCGAACTCGGTAGACCCGCGCCGGTGATCATCGAGGCGCCGCCGGAACCCGAACCTCAGTCTGGCCCAATGGCGCCTCCGCAGTTGTCCGATCCGGTTTCGCACGATCCCGCATCGCCGCTTCCCGGCAACGCCGAGCCGGAGAGCGGTACACCCGCGGCTCCCGCGCAGCCCCCGATTCCCCGCGCAGCGCCGATCATCCCGCTCACGCCGCCACCGGACGACCCCGGTCCCGAACCGGAGCCGGTCTCCGATGTCGAGATTGCGGATGCCCCGCCGTCTCCGGGGTGGCAACGAATTCGTCAGCTTTTCCGATGACACTGGGGTTGTCCGGTAACGGACCGGCCGGCCTTACAGGCGTTCCCCCGCGTGTTTGAGGGATTGTGGGCCGGCCGACCTGTTCTTGCGATTTTGGGCGTGGCTCGTTATCAGGTGCCTCTGAAACGACCGCTGTGCCGCGGTAGCTCAGTTGGTAGAGCACCGCTTTCGTAAAGCGGGGGTCGGGGGTTCGAGTCCCTTCCGCGGCACCACTCATCTTACCAATCGAAAGTTGGTCTGGAGCGTATCCAAGCGTACTCCGGTGAAACCCCGAGACGCGGTGCGCGAGGCAGCTAGTGTACGGCGCTCGCGCCTACGTGCTCCATGACCTTCGCAATGTCGGCTTTGGGTCATTTGCAGACGTAGCTTCACATCCGGGCTACGTCCGCCTTACCCCGAAGAGCAGACATCCAAGGTCGAGTGTCGTCGGTCTGCTATGGGCCAGAAGCGGACCTTTGCACGGACGCACGGCTAACATCTGCCCTTGGCCAAAGCAGCAACCTTCTGAAGCGCAGCTTCCCTTTGGACGGCTTCGAGTTCACGGCAGCGCAACACCCGTATTCGTCTGATATGTTCGGGCAACGATAGGCGGGAGAGGCTCGATTGCGCTTTCTGCTGGACCTCGACTACGGCACCGAAGGCTACCCGGGAAAGGTCGCTCGACGTCTTCGCGCGGTCAATCTCACCGCCCGGATTCTTGTCATCACCGCGACGGGATTTGCGGTCGCCCATTTCTTGAATCCCACGCCGGGGATGTGGAAGCCTGGAGTGGTTTCCACCCTAGCTGCGCTGACCTTCATCTCAGTCCCGTTTCTTCATCGTTTGGGCCCAGTTGTGGCCGGATCGATGCTCATGCTCGCCGGGTTTGCTGTTGCGTTCGTGACCACCTGGTTGAACGGGACCGGCAATGGCATGGATAAATACTATCTGGTGGGCGTAGCGCTCACGCTTCTTTATTTCGGCACTGAGCGGATCGTGCTCTCGGCGCTTTTTGGCGCACTCGCTATCGTTCTGATTGTCGTGCTGCAGTGGATCGTACCGTACAATACGGGAGTACAGCCATTGGGCACTCAATTTGCGAATTTTACCGTCAACGCGATTGTCGCTTGCGGCGCGCTATTGGCGATTGTCAGCTACGCCTTGCGTGAGGCGGCACGAGCCGAAGAGAATCTCGCGCGCGAATACGCGGCAAGCCAGGACAAGACCCGCCAGCTTGAAATCGCGGACAAATACAAATCTCACTTCCTCGCGTCGGCAAGCCACGATCTGCGTCAGCCGCTGCATGCGCTGAGCCTGTTCGTCGCTCAATTACGCAGCGAAACGAAGCCGGCCGAGCGCGATCGGCTGGCCGCGCGCATACATGCTGCCGTCGACTCGATGAACGAGCTGTTCGAGGCGCTGCTCGACATGACCAAGCTTGAGGCCGGCGTCCTTCAACCCAATGTCACGGAATTTTCCGTTCAACGGGTATTCGAACGCATCGAAACAACCTTCTCCGATGCTGCGCAGAAAAAGGGATTGCGGCTGCGTGTAATCCCCAGCAGCGCGTGGGTTCGCAGCGACCTTATTCTGCTGGAGCGCGTCTTGTTCAATCTAGTGTCGAATGCCGTGAATTATACGGCGCGTGGCGGTGTGGTGGTCGGCTGCCGACGCCGCGGCAACGCGCTGCGCTTTGATGTTTGCGATACCGGCCCCGGCATTCCGGAAGACCAGCGCCGCAATATCTTCGGCGAGTACTACCAGCTCGGCGGTGCTGACGCGGGCCGGCAAGGCAGTCTGGGCCTCGGCCTCGCCATCGTGGACCGGCTCAGCCACCTTCTCGGACACGCGGTTGAGTTGGATTCTCGTCCGGACCACGGGTCGCGCTTCTCGGTGTCGGTGCCGTTGGCCACCCAGCCGCAGGCGACGATGAATGCGCACGTCCCAGCGGAGGCCATTGCGGATCCCGCGCGCGGCAGGCTGATCATGGTGATCGACGACGACACGCTCGTACTTGATGGCATGCGCGGCATCTTGCAAAGCTGGGGCTGCGAGGTGCGGACCGCAGCCTCCGGTGCCGCCGCACTCGCTGACCTCGGCGAACGCGGCGTCAGGCCAGACCTCATTATCTCCGACTCCCGTCTGGCTGATGGCAAGACCGGCATGGAAGCGATCGAGCGCCTGAGACAGGCCGCGGGGGTGGCCGTTCCGGCGTTCGTGATCACTGGCGACACTGCACCCGAGCGGCTGCGCGAGGCGAGTGCCGGCGGCTTACCTTTGCTGCACAAGCCGGTGTCGCCCATGCGTTTGCGGGCGCTGGTCAACCAGTTGCTCGTGCGCTGACGGCCGGTCGCGCCGCTACGCCTTTGTTTCGCGCGGTCCAAGGATTTCCGGCGGCACGTAGATGCCACCGGCAAAGATCAGGCTCAGCGCGCTCATCATCACCTCGCGCGACGCGGACTTGGGGATGAAGCCCAAGGCACCGAGATCGAGCGCCCGCGCGATGTCATCGCGGGCATTGCTTGCCGACAACACGACAACGGACGTCGCCGCGTGGCGCTTGCGCAAATCGGCCAGGACGTCGAAGCCATCGCGATCCGGCAATTTCAGATCGAGAAGGATGAGATCCATCGGCGGATCGCCTGAGGCGATCTGCATCGCGCGTTGGGCGTCCGGCGCTTCGAGGACGGTTGCACTGCTGTTGAGGCTGCGCAACACGCCGCGCAAGGCTTCCCGGATCAGCACGTGGTCGTCCACGATCAGCATCGTCATGCGCGACGCATTGGCGGCCGGCGCGCTCTCGCTGACATCGCCGACAAACCGCACCCCCTTGCGCGCGATCGTGCGGATCAGGCGCTGCGCGCTGCCGGTGTCGCCGATGGCCTGGCGTGCGGCCGTGATCCGGCTTGTCAACGTCGACTCGGACACGATGCGCCCGCTCCAGACGTGGGCGATCAAGTCGTCCTTGCTCACGATGCGATCGCGGTTCTCGATCAGGTAGCGCAGCAGATCGAGCACCCCCGGCTCGGCGTCGACCCGCGTGCCGCCGCACAGCAGTTCGTGGCGGCCAACATCAAAAACGTAGTTCCCGAAGACGTAAGTCACCTGCTGTCGCCCTCCGTGGCCCCATTATTCATGAATCCCGGGAAAAAGGCAGCGTTTCCCAGCGACGAGACAGGCCCGGCCCAAGGACTTGAAGCCGCGTTCGCCCGCAGGATCGCGCATCCACGGAGGACGCCATGACCGAGATTCTCTCAACTCTCGCCTTCGCCCTGATGATGGGCGTCCCCGTCCTCGCCGTGCATCAGCTCAAGAATGCTGCGCAGGCGGGCAGCACGAGCGTATGCGGCATGCCGCGCTTCTCCGATCACAGCCTGTTCGTGACCGCCGAGCGGCTGCATCTGTCGCTGTAGTTCACAATTCTCTACCAACAGGAAGACCGAAGATGAGCGGAGTAACGACGAAACTTGCTCGAAGCTTGCGAGCCATCGCGCTTGCCGGCCTTGCGTTCACCCTCCTGAATACTCCCGCTGGCGCGAATGATGACCGCGACGACGCAACGGTGCGCATCATGACGCGCAACCTTTACTTCGGGAGCTCCGCGGATGTGGTCACCGGCGCAACGTCGTTTCCGGCGCTCGTCGCCGCTGCGGCGCAGGTCTATAACGAGATCGCGGCAACCAAACCTGCGGAGCGTGCAGCCGCCGTGGCGCGCGAGATCGCCCGCAACAACGTCGATCTCGTCGGATTGCAGGAGGCCGGGCTCGTTCGCAAAGGCCCGTTGCAGCTTCCTCCCAACCCCGCGACATTCCTCCCCACCACCACGGTCGTCTCGGACCAGCTTCAACTCATCCTCGACGAACTCGATCGTCTCGGCGAGCGCTACAAGGTCGTCGCGATCGTGCCCGGATTCGACGCGCAACTTCCAACCACGCTCGGTCACGATGCCCGGCTGACCACGCGCATCGCAATCATCGCACGCGCGCATCGCTCATCCGATCTCAGGCTGTCGAACGTTCAGATTCAGAGCTATCTGAACAACAGCGCGCTCTCGACGGTTGGCGGACCGCTGCCCGACACGCGCGGCTGGGCATCGGTGGATGTCGAGACCGGGGGGCGCAAGTTTCGCTTTGCCACCACGCACCTCGACACCGTCAGTCCGGCAATTCAGCTCAAGCAGGCGCACGAAATGATCGGTAGCGCAGGCGCCACGGACCTTCCACTTGTCTTTGTCGGCGACTTCAACGCAGCCGCCAACAGCGGAATGGACCCGACGTTCCCCACCTACCAGAAGTTCATCAACGCAGGGTTTGCCGAGGCATGGCCGGCACGGCGCGCTCCCGATCCGGGCCTGACCTGCTGCCAGGCTTCGAATCTGCTCAATCCAGCATCGCAGTTATCCACGCGCGTCGACCTCGTGCTGACGAAGGGCAACATTCAGATCGTCGACATCAAGCGCGTCGGCGAAAATCCGGGCGACCGCACCGCTTCAGGGCTGTGGCCTTCGGACCACGCAGGCGTCATCGCGACACTGAAGATCAGGCGGTAGGGCTGGCCTGACCGCTGACGGCTTCGATGCGGAGGATGGCAAGAGCACCCGCCCTTTCGCAGCGCGAATCGCGATAGCCGCTCTTACCTCTCGCAAAGCCTGATGGCTGTCTGCCGAAACCTAACAGCACATATGATCGATCAAGGAGCGGTGTATGATCCTTCGTACTGCCTCAGACATTCAGCCGCTTCTAGGCCGGAATCGCGTGAGGTGATGCACAAATATGCAGAGGATCACTCACCATATCGAGTAGCTCAGGTCTGCTTCGGGTCAGACTAGGAAGCAAGTGCACGCCAGCGCAACGTCTACCTCACACCATTGAGCGGAAGTGGGTCGAGCCAACGACAGGTCCGCCTCGGGCCAGAAGCTGAACTTGCAGGTACGCAATTGTCCCGATTCGTATTTGTACATAGCAGGCAACGAGGCCCAGATTACGAACTATTTAATGCGCCTCGTTTCTCATGGGGAGCCTTCATGGCCTGCCTCATCTTTGCGGATAACCTCAATGTCGTTCGATCAGGTTGCGATTCGGCACAAGCTTGCCGCCATCGTCATCGTATTTGCCATCCCGATAGCGATGCTCGCTTGGCTGTTCATCCAGCAAAGCTTCAAGGACATTCACTTCGGTCAGAAGGAGCGCGACGGCGTTACCTATCTACGCGCAGTGTGGCCGGTTGCAAATGCGCTGATCTCCGCCAGCAACGAGCCGAAAAGCTCGCCGTCGTCTCTGCTCAAGGACGGACCAGACCTTGTGGCCCTCGGGCTACGCTATGATGCCGATATGGAGAGCGCCGAGGCTGCCAAGGCGTTGAACAGCGCGCTACGCACCGTGCACTGGCCGAACGGCACACTTCTGCGAAACGAGGCATCGGAAAAGGCCATCGCGGCCGCGCGCGCCCTGCTCGGCAAAATCGCGGATGGCTCGAACCTCACGCTCGATCCCGACCTCGACAGCTTTTACGTGATGGACGCCAATACCACCAAGCTTCCAGAGGTGCTTGACCGCGCCGCCAGCCTGATCGCGCTGGCGCGCTCGCAACGGCAGCAGGAGATCTTGAGCGATGACGACAAGGCCGAGTTGATGATCCAACTCGGATTGTTCGCGAGTGCGACCGCCGGCACGCAGGCTTCACTCGATTCGGCTTTCAAGGGAAGCACTGACGGTTCGGTTCGCGCCAAGCTCGAAGCCACGACCAAATCCTTCATGGCAACGACAGACAGATTTTCCGCCATGATGAAAAGCATCGCGGTTGCGTTGCGCGACGACGCAACGCGCAAGACGGTCGACCTGTCGGCCGCGAATAGCCTCTATGCCGACACAATGGCCTCCACCGAAACGATGTGGCAGGCGACGGCAAACCAGTTGGACACGCTGCTCACCGACCGGATCAACAGCCTGCAGGCCCGGTTGTGGACGATGCTTGGTATTGCGGGTGTCATCTTCGCAAGCGCGCTCGGACTGACGTTCATCATTGCCCGTCAGGTAACCGGCTGGATCGAGCGAATCACCAATGCGATGACCGCATTGGCCCGTGGCGAGAAGGACACCGTCGTACCCGGCCTCGGCCGTGTCGACGAGATTGGCCGGATGGCCGGGGCGCTCAACATATTCAAGAACAATTCTTTGGAACAACTTCGGCTCGGGGCAGAATTCCAGAAGTCCGTCGAAGATCGCGATGCTCACAACAAGGACATGGAAGGCGTCATCGAGGGCTTCCGGCTCTCGGCGAATGAACTGCTTTCGACCGTCGGGCGTAATGCCAACCTGATGAACGATACCGCGACCACGCTCACCGGTGTCGCCAGCGATGCGGCAAACCAGGCTCTGTCGGCGGCCAGCGCATCCGAGGACACCGCCGGCAGCGTGCAGACGGTCGCGGCCGCTGCCGAGGAACTGTCAAGCTCGATCCAGGAGATCGGCCGCCAGGTCGAACAGGCGACCAAGGCGGTCCGCTCGGGAAGCGCCACCACGGAACGCTCAGTCACGGAGATCGAAGGCCTTGCCTCGGCGGGGCAGCGCATCGGCGCGGTCGTCGACCTGATCCAGGCGATCGCCGCACAGACCAACCTGCTCGCCCTCAACGCAACAATCGAGGCCGCGCGCGCCGGCGATGCCGGTCGCGGGTTCGCGGTCGTCGCCACCGAAGTCAAGAACCTTGCCTCCGCGACCGCGAAGGCCACTGAGGAAATAGCCCAGCAGGTGCAGGGTATCCAGACCTCGACGAAGAGCACCGTCGAGGCAGTCAAGGAGATCGCGATTGCGATGCGCTCGATCGACGAGGTAACGACCGCGATCGCCAGCGCGGTGGAACAACAGGGCGCCGCGACGCGTGAGATTTCCAGCAGCGTTCAGATGGCATCGACCGGGACGCAGCGCCTGTCCGGCAACATCGCGACCGTGAACAGTGCGATCGGCGAGGCGAACCGCTCGGCCGAAGAAGTGCGCGCGGCTTCCGGAACCGTCTCGAGTGCCGCCGAGAAGCTCACCGAGCAGGTGCGCAATTTCTTCATCGTGCTCCGCGAGGGCCCAATGCAGCGCCGCAAAGAGAATGACCCGAACTACAAGGGGCCGGAGAGGCGCGGCGGCTCGCGCGGAGTACGAAGTGAAGCATCGCGACGCTATGACAGCGCGCAAGCGCTCCGGAAAATTTTGCTATGACCTCCCAGACCGTGTGAGATCGGTCCACGTCGCAGAGCAGAGACAATCAGCTGACGCACCGGCATTGAACTAACAGGCCGCCCTGGGTCCTAATGCACACCTTGTCGAGGTTTGAAGGGCAGCCGTGAGGGATGAAAACCTTTGTGCCGTTTCCGGCGTTGCGCGGGATGCACTGGCCCATGCTCGAGCTATAAACTTGATTCCGTCCGCAGGTGGCTGCATTTGCGGTGTTGGACTGCACGGTCTGCAAGCCAACGATGCAGGCCGCCAGCAAAAGAACGCTAGCTAGTTTGTTCATTGATAACTCCTCGCGAAATTCGGCGGAAAATCGGTCATCAAGATAGAGACACGGCGAGCGCGCCCGGGGAAGGTGTACTATCCGTGTCTTTTGACATACCTGCAAGGGCGGTGATGTCCGATAGACGCCGCCTGGGAAAGCCCAATGAATTGTGTTGCAGCTTTGGCGCTGTCCTTGCTCATGATTGCCGGGAGCGCCGCGGCCGCGAATGCGTCCGGCGAGCGCGTCGACGTGCCGATCGCGCAGACCGTGCTCCCCGATAGGACAGTGAGATATTCGATCCTGATCCGGATCGGTTCGTCTCCGCCGATCAAGGCCATGCTGGACACCGGCTCGAACGGAATTCATGTCCTTCCCGGAGTTCTCCCCTCCGACAGCGTAACGCTGACCGGCCGGATACAGGATTACGGCTATGGATCGGGGGTGAAGCTGTCAGGTCGGGTCGCAAACGCCGCGGTCAGGATCGGAGACCTGGAAATCAGCACACCGATTCATATCCACGCTGTCGAGAGCATCGGCTGTTTCGACAACCAGACCGATTGCCCGGCCTCGCGCATCAGCCAGGCGGAGTACGGCCTGGGCGGAGACGGCATTGCGAACCAGGGTTTCAAGGCGATCGTCGGGACCAGCATGCCGGTTCGCGGTCACCCCGAGCGCCTGTTTGAAAATCCGCTGCTGTTCATCGGCGAGGCTCGATGGATCGTGTCCCTGCCGCTGCCCGGCCAGAGCGCGCCTGGCCATCTGATCATAAACCCTGACGGGCGTGACCTTGCGAGCTACACGATGTTCGACAAGCTGGCGCCGATTGCGAGCATGAACCAGGAGGCGCTGCCCGGATGCATCCACAATGAAGACACCGGACGGGCGTTCTGCGGACCAGTTCTCTTGGATAGCGGGGAGGTTGGCGTCCGCATCACGACGCCGGGAGTGCCACCGCGATCGTGGCCGCCAGGTACGCACGGAACTGTCGCCTTCCGGGAGGAAGACGCGGGGCCGCCGAAAACTATGATGGAGTTTGCGGTCGGCATGAGCATGCCCGGAGCTCATGTCAGCATGGCATCGCAGGCGAATGCCGCCGCCACATTCACCAACGCCGGCGTGCTGCCGTTCTTCACTTTCGATGTGTTCTACGATGCCAAGGCCCATGTTATCGGGCTTAAGCGCCGCTGACGAGCGACGGCAGATCGCGCCTCCTAACGAGAAGCCCTGCGCAGCCGCAGGACGTCTTGGGTTCCAGGATACAGTTCCGAACTAGCGGCGGACCTGCCGCTCAAAACGTTCACTGGCATGATCGGCTATCACGAGTAAGCTTCACGCGGCCAAGTCATCGGCGCGCCGACCAGACCAACTAAATCCCCGCCGCCGCATGCCCGCCTTCAAGACTAAAGCGAATTGTATCGGCGATCGATCGTCTTGATAGGAGTAAAACCAGTTTTGCTGGTGCAACATGAGACTGGCTGAGGAACGCAATGGATCAAAAGCAGAAGTGGTGTCCCTGAATCGAGATGTCTGTTCTCGTCCCCGAGCTGACGTCAATCAAATGCTCTCGGATTGGCCGCATCGTGCTCTTAACCAATCGCAACTGCAGTACGACCGAATGAATGCCATAGAGGACAAGCCGCTTCCCGCGGTCGGAGTCTATTGGGTTAAAGAGGAAGATTACTCGATACTGCTGGAAATTTTCGAGGATGGTAACAAACTGCCACCTTCCTGGAAGGAGTGGCGGAAGATGGCCGAGGAAATGGAGCGAGGCCTTAAAGAGTACGGACATCCTGTGATGCGCGTTTACATTGATCCGAACACATTCCCGGATTGGTGCGCTGCCCATGGCACAAGTCCGGGGCGCAATGGTCAAAAAATATACGTCGCTGCGGCTGTAACAGAGAGGTACGGCAATCAAGCCTGACCCGTTGTGGCCGGCGTTTGCTTGCGATGTCGCCCCTGCCAAAAGAAAGTTACCGCGGTTACCGCGCGGTTGCAGTTTCAAGTTTTTCCTCGACTTCGCTGCAGTCGGCGGGGTTTACGCTGGCGGGCTTTCATTGAAAACTGGACCTGCTCTGAAACACCGGCCCGCCGCGCACTGAGAAGCACTTGGTTTGACTAGGCTTTACTTGCGCAACGTGGGGAATTCTGGCTTCGTAAAGCGGGGGTCGGGGGTTCGAGTCCCTCCCGCGGCACCAGCCTTTCCCCCAGCAAATACATCGGCAAAGCTGGCCGCACCCATCGCCGAGGCATTGCATGAAACCGATCGAACACATCACGCGCTACCACGCCGACCTGACAGCGATCCGTCAGGACATTCATGCGCACCCGGAGCTTGGCTTCGAGGAGCACCGCACCTCCGACATCGTTGCGAAGCAGCTTGAGGCGATGGGCATCCAGGTGCATCGCGGCGTCGGCGGAACCGGTGTGGTGGGCGTGCTGCGCGAGGGCAACGGGCCGGTCGCGATCGGTCTGCGCGCCGACATGGACGCCCTGCCGATCCTTGAGGCGAACGACATCGCCTACAAATCCACCAGGCCGGGCGTGATGCATGCCTGCGGCCATGACGGCCACACCACGATGCTGCTTGGCGCGGCGCGCTATCTTGCCGAGACGCGCAATTTCAACGGCACGGTCAATTTTATCTTTCAGCCCGCTGAGGAGGGCCTCGGCGGAGCCAGCGCCATGCTGAAGGACGATCTGTTCGGCCGCTTTCCCTGCGACACGGTGTTCGGCATGCACAACCAGCCGGGCATGCCGGTCGGCAAGTTCGCGATCCGCCCTGGCACCATGATGGCGGGCGGCGCGTTCTTCGATATCCACGTCGAGGGGCGGGGCTCGCACGGCGCGCGACCAGAGCAGAGCATCGATTCGGTGCTGGTCGCCTGCCAGATGGTCAGCGCGTTGCAGGCGATCGTGGCGCGCAACATCAGCGCGCTCGACTCTGCCGTGGTCAGCGCGACTGCGATCAAGAGCGGTGACGCCTACAACGTCATACCGCAGACCGCCGAGATCAAAGGCACGGTGCGCACCTTCACCAACGAGACGATGACACTCGTCGAAGATAACATGAAGCGCATCGCGGCGGGCGTTGCGTCCGCCTTTGGCGCGACGGCGAGCGTGGACTTCCGCCGGTTGTTTGCGCCGCTGGTGAACGACGCGAATGCGACCGCCGAGTTCGCCGACGTGGCAGCCGAGATCGTCGGCGAGCAGAATGTCGATCGCGAGCGCGACCTCATCATGGCGTCGGAGGATTTCTCCTTCATGCTGGAGGCCAAGCCCGGCGCCTACATCAACATCGGCAACGGGGACACAGCCGGCAGCACGCCGGTGCATAATCCGGGCTACAATTTCAACGACGCGATTTTGCCGATGGGTTCGGCGGCGCTGGCCGGCATCGTGGAGAAGAAACTCCCGCGGTTCGTGGGGTGATGTCCGCACACGTCGAATTTTATGGAACTCGGCGGCCTGACACCGCGTTTGATGTGCGTCAGAGGAGCGCACCATGAAGTTTGCCGCTGTTTGCGCCGTCGCCGCTTTGATGTTCGCCGCAACGTCCCCGGCTGATGCGAAGGGGTGCCTCAAGGGCGCTTTCGTTGGTGGTGTCGCGGGCCATTACACCCATCATCATGGTGTCATCGGCGCGATTGCCGGATGTGCGATCGGGCGGCATGAGGCGAACAAGCGCGCGCGCCTCGAGCGAGATCAGCAGCAGGCGCGATAGCAAAGCGTCTCGCGCAGCCTCTCGCGTCAGATCACATAGACGCGGTTCGGCAATTCGTCGCGCGTGTCGGCCTTGCGCGGAAAATGCGCAGCAAGTTTCTCGCCACACGCATCGATCGCCGCAATAAAGCCGTCCGCGATCCGCCCACCGCGCATGTGGGCCACCATCGCGTCAACGGCCTTCTGCCATTCCTTTTGCGGAACGCGGGCAGCGATACCGTCGTCGGCGACGACGCGCACATAACGCTCCTCCAGCGAGACGAAGATCAGAACGCCGCAGCGATCTTCGGTGCGCGCAATTCCGCGGATATGAAATTGCTCCATCGCGGCGCGATGGGCGGCGGCGCGCCGGGCTGCGCGCGGAATCAGCGCGCCACGGATGGCCGGAAGGCAAAGAAATCCCGCGAGCAGAACGAAGGTTATCACCTGCAGCGCAAGAACGCGCTGCACGGTCAGTGTCGTGAATGCGACAAGAGCCCACGGCAACGCGATCGCCGCGACCGCTGCGATCAGGATTGGAAGCGCCGTCGTATCGGCGCTGCGGTGCGCCAGCACGCAGACGATCTCGCCCGACGTTTTCTGTTCCGCGGCGCGAATGGCAAGCGCGATGCGTTCCCGATCCTCTTTTGAAATGGTCATCACCAGCTACCCGATGCTCCGCCGCCGCCCGAAGAGCCTCCACCGCCGGAAAAGCCGCCGCCTCCGCCGCTCGAATAGCCCCCGCCCCCGCCCGAGCCGCCGGAGCTCAGCAGGACCGGCAACACGATGTTGAAAAAGAACGAGCGGAAGCCGGATGAAACGATGAGCAGGATCACGACCCCGATGAGGCCGGCGATGATGACCCAGCCGAATGGATCCGGCTTGTTCTCGCTGTCGAGCCGCAGGGAAGGCCGCTTCTGCCATTCCGAGGCATCGGTGGTGAGTACAGTGATGATGTCGTCGACGCCGCGCACGATACCGCCGCCGAAATCGCCGGTCTTGAATTGCGGCGCGGCCGCGTTGGCGATGATGACCTTGGACAGCGCATCCGTCAGCGTACCCTCAAGCCCGTACCCGACCTCGATGCGGACGCGGTGTTCCTTCGGCGCGACGAGGAAGAGGACGCCGTTGTTCTTGGTTTTTTCGCCAAGCTTCCAGGCGCGGAACAGCGTGTTGGCGTAAGGTTCGATCTCCTCGCCGTCGAGCGAGCTGACGGTCGCGACGACAAGCTGGATGCCGGACTTTGACTCGAGGTCGGCGAGCTTTGGTTCGAGTGCGTCGCGGGTCGCGGCCGGTATGACATTGGCCTGATCGACGATGCGGCCGGTGAGTGCCGGCAAGTTCGCCGCAACGGCCGCAAGCGCAAGCAGCAGCAGCGCAAGGACAGCGGCGCCCGCGTGTGCGACGCGGAGCCCGTTGCGAGGTGCCGTGCGCGCGATCATCCGGCTGCGCGCCGAACGGCGGGTCTAGAACTTGACCTGGGGCGGCGACTGCGCGGTGTCGTTGGCGGCGAACTCCGCCATCGGCTTGTTCGACCGGAATGCAGTCGAAGCCCACAGCACGCCCGGGAAGGTTCTCAACTCGGTGTTATAGGCGCGCACGGCCTCGATGTAATCGCGCCGCGCGACCGTGATGCGGTTCTCGGTGCCCTCCAGCTGAGACTGGAGCGCGAGGAAGTTCTGGTTCGACTTCAGGTCCGGGTAGTTTTCGCTGACGGCGAGCAGGCGGCCGAGCGCGCCGGAAAGCTGGTTCTGGGCATCCTGAAATTGTTTGAGTTTTTCCGGGTCGGTGAGCTGGGAGGCGTCGATCTTGACTTGCGTTGCCTTGGCGCGCGCCTCGACAACGCTGGTCAGCACGTCCTTCTCCTGCTTGGCGTAGCCCTGGACGGTGGCGACGAGGTTCGGGATCAGGTCGGCGCGGCGTTGATAGTTGTTCTGCACGTCGGCCCATTTCGCCTTGGCCTGCTCTTCGAGCGTGGGGATGGTGTTGTAGCCGCAAGCCGAAACGGTCAGTCCGAGCAGGACAACGGCCAGCAGGGAACGCGTGCGCGATATGAGCTGAGTCATGTCTAAACCCCGTGCAATGACGCTTCTCGCGGAACGTCCCAGCCGCGCCTGGTTTTCCGGGATCACGTTGTAGTTCCATCGATCAATGTCAATGGCTGAACAACCCCGGCGGCGGCTTCAGCGTATTCCCGCGCGCATGAAGCTCTGCACGAACTGGCGCTGGAACAAGAGGAAGCCGAGCAGCAGCGGCGCGGTGGTCATCAGCGTGGCGGCGCAGATGATGCCCCAGTCGATGCCCTGATCGCCCGACGAGAACACCTGCAAGCCGACCGTGAGCGGGCGCGCCTCGGTCGAGTTGGTGACGATCAGCGGCCAAAGGAAGTTGTTCCAGTGATAGCTCACCGACACCAAGCCATAGGCCACGTAGATCGGCCGGGCGAGCGGGACATAGACCTTCATCAAGACTTGCAGCGGTGACGCACCTTCGACGCGCGCGGCATCGTCCAGTTCCTTCGGTACGGTCTTGAAGGTCTGGCGCAGTAGGAAGATGCCGAACGCCGAGGCCACATAGGGGAGCGCGATCGCCGGGATCGTGTCGATCAGGCCAAGGCGACCCATGGTGCGATAGTTCTCCACGATCAGCACGTCGGGCATGATCATGAGTTGCGCCAGCACCAGCGCGAACGCCACGTTGCTGCCGATGAACTCGTAGCGCGCGAACGCATAGGCGGCGAGCGTGCAGAGCACGAGCTGGCAGCCGAGCGTCAGCGTCACCAGCACGAATGTATTCAGGAAATAGCGCGCGAACGGTGCGGCGGCCCAGGCGCGTTCGAAGTTGTCCAGCGTGAGCGGTGCTGACAGCGCAAAACGCGTGGCGAATTCGCCCGGGTGAAACGCCGCCCAGACGGCATAAGCGAGCGGCAGCACCCAAAGGATGGCGAGAAACGCGGCGGCTGCGCTCTCAATTCCGCGCCAAACGCCGGACGGCGCGTACGGATCGGGCCGCGCAAGCACGCTCATCGGTAATGGGTCCGCCGTTCGAGGAAGCCGTATTGGGCAAAGGCGGCGAGCGCCAGCATCGCGAGCAGGATCGTGGTGAGCGAGGCCGCGTAGGTCGTGTCCCAGAAATTGAAGCCGACCTGATAGATGTAATAGAGCAGCAGCGTGGTGGCGTTGTCCGGCCCGCCGCGCGTCATGACGATGATGTGGTCGACGGTACGGAACGCGTTGATCACCGCATTGATCAGCACGAATAGCGTGGTCGGCATCAGCAGCGGGAATTGCACGCGGCGAAAGAAGGTCCAGCGCGAGGCGCCTTCGAGCGCGGCGGCTTCGGCGAGCGAGGGCGAGATGCCCTGCAGCGCCGCGAGATAGAAGATCATGAAGAAGCCGGCTTCCTTCCAGATCGCCACCACGATCACGGCGGCCAATGCCGTATCCTGCGAGCCGAGCCAGTTGTGTGAGGCAAAGCCGAGCGCGCCCGACATCTGCTCGAGCAGGCCGTATTGCGGCGTGTAGAAGAACAGCCAGATGTTGGCGACCGCGATCATCGGCAGGATGGTCGGCGTGAAATACGCCATGCGGATCAGCGTGCGGCCCGCGATGCGATCGTTCACCCACAGCGCCATCAGGATCGCGAGCGCGATCGAGATGGGGATCGTGCCGGCCGCGAAGATCAGGTTGTTCCAGAGCGCGCGCCAGAATACCGGGTCGGCCGCGATGGTGGCGTAGTTGTCGAGGCCGACGAAGCGCGCCGGCCGGCGCGGGCGCGGCGTCGAATAGAACGAGTCGATGAAGGTCGCGAGCGCGGGCCAGTGCGTGAACAGCGCAAGGAATGCCATGGCGGGCAGCAGCAGCAGCCAGCCATGGATCGTGACGGTGAGGCGGGAGATCATGGGTTTGGAAGCCGTGCAGCGTGCTCGGACACCTCTCCCCTGTGGGGAGAGGTCGCGAGCGAAGCGAGCGGGTGAGGGGAGTTAGTTCTTCGTTGCCCTGTCCCCCCTCTCCCGGCGCACTGCGTGCGCCGACCTCTCCCCACAGGGGAGAGGTAAACGGAGTATGCGGCCCCAGCGGGCGCCATCACCGATACTGCTTCAAAATCCGCTCTGCCTCGGCCTGCGCGTCCTTCATCGCCGGGCCCGGCTCCTTGGTGCCGGTCAGCGCCGCCTGCAGGCCGTCGTTTAGCGCCTTCGTCACACGCTGGTTCTCGTGCGTGGACAATTCCGCGACCGAGACCTTGAGCTGGTCGCGTGCGACCGCGGCGGCGGGGAAGTCCGCCACGTATTTCTTCATCGCGTCGGTGTCGTAGGCATCCGGCCGCACGCCGACGTAACCGGTGTCGATGCTCCACTGCGCGGCGCGCTCCGGCGTTGTGATCCACTTGATGAACTGGAACGCCGCATTCTGCTCGGCGGCGCTCGCCTTCTTCGAGATATAGAAATTGCCGCCGCCGGTCGGCGAGCCGCGGCGCTTGTGCTCCGGCAGCATCCCGACGCCGAAGGGGAATTTCGCGTTCGCCTTCACGTTCGTCAGATTGCCGGTCGTGGTCCACATCATCGCGACCTTGCGCTCGAAGAAATCCTTCGGCGTTGTGCCCCACTCGACGATGCCGGGCGGATGAACCTTGTGCTTGCGCGAGAGGTCGACCCAGTACTGCAGCGCCTCCGTCACCTCGGGCTTGTCATAGAAGGTGCGGTCGCCCGCCTCGTTCATCAGGATCGCGCCGGCTGGCGTGGTCAGCCCCTGGAACAGCCAGTAGGGAAAGCCGGACGAGGGGATCTGCACGCCCCATTGCGTCGTGTTGCCCGATGCGTCGCGCTTGGTCAGCTTTTCGGCGAAGGCCTGCATCTCCTCCCAGTTTGCGGGTGGCTTCTCGGGATCGAGGCCCGCCTCCTTGAAGGCGTCCTTGTTGTAATAAAGTACGATGGTGGAGCGCTGGAACGGCACGCCCCAGGTCTTGCCCGGCGTACGGCTGTTTTCCATGAAGGCCGGGAAGAAACTCGCAAGCCATTTCTTGTCGTCGTCGGTCTTGATGAAGCCGTCGATCGGCACGATCGCGTCCTCGTCGATCAGCGTGAACATGTCGGTCGAGAGCAGCACGGAGGTCACCGGCGGCGTGCCGCTCTTGTGCGCGGTCAGCGCCTTGGTGATGCTTTCCTGATAGGTGCCCGAATAGATCGGCTTCACCTTGATCGACGGGTTGGCCTTCTCGAAGTCGGCCGCATAGCCGTCGATGATCTTGGTGATCGGGCCGCCGACCGCGATCGGATAGAAGAACGGCACTTCGGTGACGCCCTGCGCGAGCGCTGGCGCGGCCAGCGTGGAGCCGGCGAAGGCAGCGGTTGTTTTGAGAAATTCTCTGCGGTCCATGATGTGCTCCCTTGGATGATGTTTTTGTTTCAGCGATCGATACGACATTCTGACGACAGATCGAACCAATGCACAGCACCCGGCTCCCAGCCGATGTGCACCGTGTCGCCGGCCGCGGCTGACGCATGGCCTCCGACGCGCACGGTGAAGGATTGATTGGCGATGCGCGTATCAAGCAGCGTGTCGGCGCCGAGATATTCCACCGCCGCGACGGTCGCCGGTATCCCGCCGGCGGACAGCCGCGCGGCCTCCGGCCTGATGCCGATGGCGAGCGTGTCGCGCGCGCGTCCGGCGGGTGTCGCGGCGAACGTGTCGGGCACGAGCGTGGCCGGAATGACGTTCATCGGCGGTGTGCCGACAAAGCGCGCCGCAAAGATCGTGGCGGGCTTCTGATAGAGCGCGGCCGGCGCCGCATCCTGCTCGATGCGGCCGTTGCGCATCAGCACCACCTGGTCCGCCATCGTCATCGCCTCGACCTGGTCGTGGGTGACGTACAGCATTGTCATGCCGAGCCGCTGCTGCAATGCGCGGATTTCGCGCCGCATCTCGACGCGTAATTGCGCGTCGAGATTGGAGAGCGGTTCGTCCATCAGGCAGACGCGCGTCTCGGCGACGATGGCGCGGCCGAGCGCGACGCGCTGCTGCTGTCCGCCGGAGAGTTGCGAGGGCTTGCGCTCGAGCAATGCATCGAGGCCGAGGATGCCGGCCGCGCGCTTCAGCCGCGAATCGCGCTCCGCGCGCGGCACGTCGCGCACGCGCAGGCCGAACATGATGTTCTCGGCGACCGAGAGGTGCGGAAACAGCGCGTAGCTCTGGAACACCATCGAGACACCGCGCCTGGCGGGCGGCAGCGCCGTGACATCGCGATTGTCGATGGTGATCATGCCGGCGCTCGCCGTCTCAAGGCCGGCGATCAGCCGCAGGGTCGTGGATTTGCCGCAACCTGAAGGCCCAAGCAGCGCGACAAGGTGTCCGGCTCGGCGCCGTGAATGTGATGTCCTCGACCGCGGCGGCGGCGCCCCAGCTTTTGGTGATGTTGTTAAGTTGGACGTCCGACATTTCACGGACTGTATGTGTCCGCTCATGCCCGCGAAAGCGGGGATTTTTCGGCGTCATCCCGGAAGCCGCGAAGCGGCTATCCGGGATCCATAACCACTGCTCTTCATTTGACAGACGGTGGTTATGGGTCCCGGGTCTCGCTGCGCTCGCCCGGGATGACGACCGTCATTGTTGCGTCACCGCAACGTCGCGCCGAAATTCCGCTTCGGGTCGAACTCCTGCGTGGCGCGGCCGAGTGGCTCGGCGGCCTTGCCGGCCTTGCGCGGCAGGAACTGGCCAGAACCGGCCTTGGCCTTCAGCTTGTCGTCCGCCACCAGCACGGCCCCGCGCAGCAGCACGGTCGTGGGCCAGCCGGTCACGGTACGGCCCTTCCAGGGCGTGTAGCCGGATTTGTCTTTCACCATCCTATCGGTGAAGGTGACCTTCTTCTTGGGGTCCCAGATCGCGATGTCGGCATCCGAGCCGACCGCGAGCGTGCCCTTCTTCGGGTAGAGGCCGTAGATCCTGGCCGGATTGGTCGAGGTCCATTCGACGAATTTGCTCACGTCGAAACGGCCGTTCGACACCATCTCGTTGAACACCATCGGCAGCCGGCCCTCATAGCCGGGCATGCCGTTCGGCACCTGCTTGAAGGTGGCGTTCTTGCCGCCCATCAGCTTGCCGGTTTCGTTGAACGCATAGGGTGCGTGGTCGGACGAGATCAGTTGCAGGTCGCCGAGCGCGAGCGCCTGCCATAGCGCGTCCTGGTCCGAGAGGTTGCGCGCGGGCGGCGAGAACATCCACTTGCGGCCCTCGACGCCCGGCTTGTCGAGGTCCTCCTTGGTGAGGAACAGATACTGCGGACAGGTCTCGGCGAATATCTTCAGGCCCTCGCCGCGGAAGCGGCGGATCACCGCCGCGCCCTCGGCGGTCGAGACATGGAAGATCATGATCGGCTGATCGACCAGCGCGGCGCAGGCGATCAGCCGCGTGAAGGCTTCCGGCTCGCACACGCGCGGATGCGCGATGCCGTGGAATTTCGGTGCCGTGTAGCCGTGCTTGATCAGCCGCTTGCCGAGCCACGAAATCATGCCGTGGTTCTCGGCATGGACGCACACCATCGCGCGATTGTCGCGCGCGGCCTGCAGCACGTTGAGCAACTGCTCGTCGTCGACCTTGAGGCGGTCGTAGGTCATGAACACCTTGAGCGAGGAGTGCCCGGCCTTCACCAGCGGCGGGACTTCCTTTTCCAGCACCTCCTCGCGCGGATCGGCGAGGATCATGTGGAACGCGTAGTCGATCACCGCGCCGCGCTCCGCGAGTTCGTGATACTCGTCCACCACGGTTTTCAGCGACATGCCCACATGCTGGGCGGCAAATGAAATGACCGTCGTGGTGCCGCCGAAAGCCGCCGCCGTGGTGGCGCTCTCGAAGGTATCGGCATTCATCTTGCCGGACGCCGACAACTGCTCGATGTGGCCGTGCGCATCGACACCGCCCGGCAGGACCAGCTTGCCGCGCGCGTCGATCTCCTTCTTCCCCTTGTCGAGTCCGTCGCCGATCGCCGCGACGGTCGTGCCGCGGATACCGATATCAGCCTTGAAAGCGTCGGTCGCGGTCGCGACCGTGCCGCCGCGGATCACCAGATCGAAGGGCTGCATCGAACTCTCCTCGAAAGCCTGCGGCCACGCATAGCTGGAATGCTAGCCTTAGCTCAATCTTGATCCCCGGGCTTGTCCCGAACATCCACGCCTTTAAGGTGGCGCCATGCCCTTGCTCGATACCTCCGCCAACGGCGTCTACATCATCGCGGCGACGCCGTTCACCGACGACGGTGCGGTCGATACCGCAAGCCTCGACCGGCTGATGGACTTTTATATGGGCGCGGGCGTCACCGGCGTGACCGTGCTCGGCATCATGGGCGAGGCGCCCAAGCTGACGCACGCCGAAGCGGTCGCGCTGACCCGCCAGGTGGTGCGGCGCGTGAACGGCCTGCCGGTGATTGTCGGGGCCTCCGCGCCGGGCTTCGCCCAGATGGCGGCACTGGCGAAAGACGTGATGGATGCGGGCGCGGGTGGCGTGATGATCGCGCCGCCCTCGACACTCAAGACCGACGATCAGATCGTGACGTATTACGGCAACGCCGCCGAGGCGATCGGCGCAGACGTGCCGTTCGTGTTGCAGGACTATCCGTATGCATCGGGCGTGTTCATGGCGCCGTCGGTGATCCGGCGCATCGTGACGGACAATCCGTCCTGCCGGATGGTGAAGCACGAGGAATGGCCGGGGCTGGACAAGCTCACCGCGTTGAAAGCCATGATCGCGGACGCGAGCATGCGCAAGGTCGCGATCCTGTGCGGCAATGGCGGCATCTTCCTGCCGCACGAACTGGAGCGCGGCGCAGACGGCGCCAACACCGGCTATGCGTATCCCGAAATGCTGGTGCAGCTTGTGAAGCTGGTCAAATCCGGCCAGCGCGAGGAGGCGCACGACCTGTTCGACCGCCACCTGCCGCTGCTGCGCTACGAGCAGCAGCCCGGAATGCTCGGGCTCGCGGTGCGCAAATACATCCTCAAGCGCCGCGGCGCGATCGCCTCGGATGCGCAGCGCAAGCCGGGCATCAAATTGTCCAAGGAAGCGATTGCCGAGATCGAGTTCCTGATCGCGCGGCTGGAGCGCAATCACTAACGCTCCCACTGTCATCCGGCTCTCGCTCCGCCCGGCCGGGATGACATCTGCCCGAATGACGTGCGAACATCAGACCATGCCTTCAAAAACCAATGGACGCACCGACGTCCGCATGGCCGTCGATATCGGCGGCACCTTCACCGACATCGTTCTCGACCGCGGCACCGAGCGGATCACCCGAAAGGTACTGACCACCGCGAAGCGGCCGGAGGAGGGCGTGCTCGACGGAGCGCGCCTCGTGCTCGGCGATGCGGGCCTGCACTTCTCCGACATCGACGTGTTCATTCACGGCACGACGCTCGCCACCAATGCCATCATCGAGCGGCGCGGCGCGCGCACGGCGCTGATCGCCACGGACGGCTTTCGCGACACGCTCGATATCGCAACCGAGAGCCGCTACGACCAGTACGATCTCATGATCGAGAAGCCGAAGCCGCTGGTGCCGCGCGCGCTGCGCTTCACGGTGCCGGAGCGCGTCGATGTGCACGGCGCGGTGCGGCTTGCGCTCGACGAAGCGGCGGTCGGCGCGCAGGTGGCACGTCTGAAGGATAACGGGATCGAGGCGGTCGCGATCTGCTTCATGCACAGTTACGTGAACCCGGCGCACGAGCAGCGCACCGCGGACATCCTGCACAAGGCGATGCCGGGTTTGAGCATCACGCTCTCGTCGGAAGTGTGCCCGGAAATCCGCGAATACGAGCGCACCTCGACGGCGGTCGCGAACGCCTACGTGCAGCCGCTGATGGACGGGTATCTCGCCCGCATGGACGAGGCGCTGCGCGCCGAACAGTATCGCGGCGCGGTTTACCTCGTCACCTCGGGCGGCGGACTGACCTCGATCGACACCGCGCGCAAGTTTCCGGTGCGGCTCGTGGAGTCCGGTCCGGCCGGCGGCGCGATCTTCGCGAGCCAGGTCGCGGCGCGCGGCGCGGAGAAAAAGGTGCTGTCGTTCGACATGGGCGGCACCACGGCGAAGATCTGCCTGATCGAGAACTACGAGCCGATGAGCGCGCGCGTCTATGAGGTGGATCGTGCGGCACGTTTCCTCAAGGGCTCCGGCCTGCCGGTGCGCATTCCGGTGATCGAGATGGTCGAGATCGGCGCGGGCGGCGGCTCGATCGCGCATGTCGATGCGCTCAAGCGCGTCAGCGTCGGCCCGGAAAGCGCGGGCTCCGAACCGGGGCCAGCGTGCTACCGGCGCGGCGGCACGCGCCCGACCGTG
Organism: uncultured Alphaproteobacteria bacterium; assembly: GCA_963757565.1. Lineage (GTDB taxonomy): Bacteria > Pseudomonadota > Alphaproteobacteria > Rhizobiales > Xanthobacteraceae > PALSA-894. Next base: position 595,709 of record CAVWSB010000010.1, on the reverse strand, counting down.
ACCGATGCCGACGTGGCGCTCGGCATGATCGATCCGGCGACCTTCGCCGGGGGCACGATCGCGCTCGATCCGGAGGCCTTCGCGCAAGGCGCTGGCGAAGGATGTCGGCGATGCGCTCGGCATGAATGCCGAGACCGCGGCCTATGCGGTGCACGAAATGGTGTGCGAAAACATGGCGAGCGCGGCGCGCGTGCATGCGGTCGAGCGCGGCGAGGTGGTCGGCGATCACACGCTGATCGCGTTCGGTGGCGCGGCCCCGCTGCATGCGGCGCGGGTCGCCGAGAAGCTGGGCGTGGCGCGCGTGCTGGTGCCGCCCAATGCGGGCGTCGGCTCGGCGGTCGGGTTCCTGGTAGCGCCAATTTCGTATGAACTGGTGAAGAGCCGCCACATGCGGCTCGACGATTTCGATTTCGCCGGTGCGTCCGCGCTGCTTGCCGAAATGTCGCGCGATGCGCGTGCGCTGGTCGAGCCGGGCGCGCGCGGCGCGCCGGTCACCGAGCGGCGGCTCGCCTATATGCGCTATGTGGGGCAGGGGCACGAGATCACGGTACCGCTGCCCATGCGCGATCTGACAACGGCGGACGCCGTCGCGCTGCGCACGCAATTCGAGGCGGAATATTCGGTGCTGTTCAAGCGCCCGATCCCCGGCGCCGCGATCGAGGTGCTGAGCTGGTCGGTGCTGATCTCGACGCAGGCGCAGCGGCCGATTGCGCTCGCGCAGGCCGCCGAGACGCGCGCCCCGCCGCCGGACGGTAGCCGCGCGTTCTTCGACGGCCGCGCGGGCAGCACCATCGAGGTGCCGACCTATCGGCGCTCGCGGCTTGAGGCCGGCGTGCGCGTGCCGGGCCCGGCGATCATCGCCGAGGACGAGACCTCGACATTCATCACGGCGAGCTTCGACGCGCGCATCGATGCGGCCGGATGCATCGTGATGGAGCGGAGGGCGAACGCATGACCGACGCAACGAAACTGATCGACCTGCAGATCATGTGGAATCGCCTGATCGCGGTGGTCGAGGAGCAGGCGCAGGTGCTGATCCGCACGGCGTTCTCGCCGATCGTGCGCGAGTGCGGCGATCTCTCGGCCGGCGTGTTCGACCGTCAGGGCCGCATGCTGGCGCAGGCCGTGACCGGCACGCCCGGTCACGTCAACTCGATGGCGGAGTCGGTGAAGCATTTCATCCGCCACTTCCCGCTCGATCAGATGAGGCCGGGCGATGCCTACATCACCAACGATCCGTGGATGGGCACCGGGCACCTGAACGACTTCGTCATCACGACGCCGGCGTTCAACAAAAAGGGCCAGCTGGTCGCGCTGTTCTCCTGCACCAGCCACCTGATGGACATCGGCGGCATCGGCTTCGGCCCGGATGCGACCGACGTGTTCATGGAAGGTCTCTACATTCCGATGCTCAAGCTGATCGATCAGGGCGTCGTGAACGAGACCCTGATGGCGATGATCCGCGCCAACACGCGGTTGCCGGTCGACACCGAGGGCGACACCTATTCGCTGGCCGCCTGCAACGATGTCGGCGCCAAGCGCCTCGGCGAGATGATGGAGGAGTTCGGCATCGACTCGCTCGATCCGCTCGCCGAGCACATCTGCGCCCGCTCGCGCGAGGCCGTGCTCGCCGAAATCGCTGAACTGCCGAAGGGCACATGGCACAACGCGATGATCGTCGATGGCTACGACCAGCCGGTGACACTCAAGGCTTCGCTCACGATCAGCGACACGGGCATCCACGTCGACTACACGGGAACGTCTGCGCAATCGCCGCGCGGCATCAATGTGCCGCTGTCCTACACGACCGCCTATACGGTGTTCGGCCTCGGCTGCGTGGTGGCGAGCGCGATCCCCAACAACGCGGGATCGCTCGGCCCGCTGACCGTCTCCGCGCCGGCTGGCTGCATCCTGAATGCGCCGAAGCCCGCGCCGGTCGCGATCCGCCATGTCACCGGGCAGATGCTGCCCGACGTCGTGTTCGGGTGCCTGCGTCAGATCATTCCGGATCGCGTGCCGGCTGAGGGCACGTCGTGTCTGTGGAATCTGATCGTGCGCGGCGAGACGCAAGCGGGAGCGGGCGGCAACTACGGGTTCTCGATGGCGATCACCTCGAACGGCGGCACCGGCGCGCGGCCGGACAAGGACGGCCTCTCCGCGACCGCCTATCCGAGCGGCGTGCGCGGCACGCCGGTCGAGATCGCCGAAAGCCAGACCCCACTCATCTTCTGGAAAAAGGAATTGCGGCCGGGTTCGGGCGGCCTCGGCCGCACGCAGGGCGGGCACGGGCAGATCATCGAGATGGAAAGCGGCATCGGGCGGCCGTGGGACATCCTCGCGGCGTTCGACCGCATCGATCATCCGGCGCGCGGGCGTGACGGCGGCGCGAACGGTGCGACCGGATATGTCGGACTGAAATCGGGGCAGAAATTCCGCGGCAAGGGCTTCCAGCTCGTGCCGCCGGGCGACCGGCTGGTGGTGCTGACGCCGGGCGGCGGCGGCATCGGCGCGCCCGAAAAGCGCGAATCCGAGCGCGTCGCGCTCGATGTCGCGGACGAACTGGTGTCGGCGGATACCGCGCGCGACGTCTATGGCTATACGGGCGTCAAGGCCGCCGAATAACGCGACGTTGCGGCATTTGCCCTTCGCGCACCGCCGCCATATCGTCCCGCCCGGCAACACAGGAATTGCGGAACATGGCGAAGTTCGGAATTGGGCAGGCGGTGCGGCGCGTCGAGGATGCGCGCTTCATCACGGGGCGCGGCCGCTACGTCGACGACATCGTGCTGCCCGGCATGGCGCATGGCGTGAACGTGCTGTCGCCGCACGCGCATGCCCGCATCAAGAAGGTCGACGGCACGAAGGCGAAGGCCGCGCCCGGCGTGCTGCTGGTGTTGACCGGCGCGGATGTCGCGGCCGAGAAGCTCGGCGGCTTCACCGCCGCCATGATGCCGGAGGATCTCGGCGCACCGAAGGGACACCGCATCCACCAGCAACTGCTGCAATCCGACAAGGCGCGCTTCGTCGGCGATCGCATCGCGTTTGTCGTCGCCGAGACGCAGGCACAGGCGCGCGATGCGGCCGAGCTGGTCGAGGTCGAATACGAGGAATTGCCGGCGGTCGCGCTGGTGGAGGATGCCGCAAAAGATAGCGCGCCGAAGGTGTGGGACGACAACCCGAACGGCAACGTCGCATTCATGCTGATGATCGGCGACGAGAAGGCGACGAACGAGGCGTTCGCGAAAGCGAAACATCACGTCACGCTGCGCACCGAGAACAACCGCCTCGCGCCGGTATCGATGGAGCCGCGCACCGCGATCGGCGACTACAATCCGGCCGAAGACGCCTACACGCTCTACACCTCGTCGCAGAATCCGCACGGCGTACGGATGGAGATGTCGCACATCTTTCATGTGAACGAGAACCAGATCCGCGTGGTGTCGCCGGATGTCGGCGGCGGCTTCGGGCTGAAGGGCGGCGCGTTTCCCGACGATGCGCTCGCGCTCTGGGCCTCGAAGAAGCTGGGCCGCCCGGTGAAGTGGGTCGCGTCGCGCTCCGAGTCGATGATGACCGATCACACCGGGCGCGATCTCGTCAGCTATGGCGAACTGGCGCTCGACGAAAAGGGAAAAATCCTCGCGATCCGCTCGCAATCGCTGTTTCAGATCGGCGCGTATTTCGTCGGGCCCGGCATGGTGAGCGGCCTGTTCTCGATGCGCTTCATTCCCGAGGCCTACGACGTGCAGACGGTGCATCTCGTCTGCAAGGGCCTGTTCACCAACACACCGCAGGCCGGACCTTATCGCGGCGCGGGCCGGCCGGAGGCAGCATATTTCACCGAGCGCATGATCGAGCATGCGGCAAAGCAGATCGGCATGGAGGTGGATGAGATTCGCCGTATCAATCTGATCCCGCCGAGCAAATTCCCCTACAACACGCCCACCTGGTACACCTACGACTCCGGCGAATTCGTGCGCCTGCTCGACAAGTGCATGGATATGGCGGACTGGAAGGGCTACGAGGCGCGCCGCAAGGCGTCGGAAAAAGCCGGCAAGCTGCGCGGCCATTCGGTTTGCTACTACATCGAGTTCGGCGGCATCTTCAACGATCGCATGGACATCCGCTTCGACCCGGGCGGCACGGTCACGGTCTTCGGCGGCACGCATTCGCACGGGCAGGGACACGCGACGGTGTTCGCGCAGCTCGTGCACGAATTCCTCGGCGTGCCGTTCGAGCAGATCCGCTACGTGCAGGGCGACACGGCGCAAGTGCAGTTCGGCCGCGGCACTTATGGCGCTCGCTCGGCGGTGGTCGGCGGCAGCGCGCTCAAGCGCGCAGCGGATGTCATCATCGACAAGGCGAAGCCGATGGCCGCCGCCATGATGGAGGCGGACGCGGGCGATATCGAGTTCTCCGACGGTACATTCAAGGTCGCTGGCACCGACAAGGCGATCCCGCTTGTCGAGGTGGCGAAGGCGTCGTTCGCTCCGATGGGGCCGATGACCAAGTTCGGCATCGGGCTCGAAGGTTCCGGCTCGCACTCGCCCGAACCGCCGAGCCATCCGAACGGCGCGCATGCGGTCGAGGTCGAGATCGATCCGGAAACCGGCGAGGTGCTGGTCGACCGCTATGTGATGGTCGACGATCTCGGTCAGGTGCTCAATCCGATGATCGTGAACGGTCAGCAGCACGGCGGCGTCGCGCAGGGCATCGGGCAGGCGCTGTACGAGCATCTGGCCTACGACCGCGACAGCGCGCAGCTCGTGACCGGTTCGTTCATGGATTACGCCATGCCGCGCGCCGACATGCTGCCGAACTTCGAGATCGCGCTGGAAGAGATACCGTGCCTCACCAATCCGATCGGCGTGAAGGGCATCGGCGAATCCGGCACCATCGGTGCGCCGCCGGTTGTCATCAATGCGGTGATCGATGCGCTTTCGCCGCTCGGCATCGATCGCATCGACATGCCGGCGACGCCGGGCCGGGTGTGGGCGGCGATCCAGGCGGCGAATAGCGGAGCTGCGAAGATCGCCTGACGCCTGTTATTGTGCCCTCTCCCCGTGAGGGAGAGGGCGACGCCGAGGTTTCGGGAAGCTCGAAGGGGTGAGGGGTTTCGTACAACCCGGAACGCCCTTACCCCTCGCCCCGTGGTCCAAGTTGAATCTCTGAGCAGCCCTCTCCCTCAAGGGGAGACGGCGCATCAACGGGCATCGCGCCCGCTGCGCCCGCAACTCAGATCACCCGCTCGGTCGCGATCCCGCGGCAATCCATCTCGTATTCGAGGTCGCGCACCGGCGGGCGGCAGTAGTGCCAGGTCAGCCCGGCGCGTGCGGCGCCGCGCCGCACGATCTCGTTCGCCATGAACGGATGCGGGTCGTGCACGGTGTAGAGCTGGCTCGCTGTTGTGTCAGTCCAGCCGAAACCAAGCGCCGAAAGCCGCCGCTCCATCTCGCCCAGCACGTAGCGCGCCTTCTCGGCGATGGCGTCGGGCGACGTTTCGCCCAGCCGCACGGTGTGATCGCGATAGTTCGCCTTTCCCTCCACGGCTTCGCCGCTTCCCGCGACGACGAAGGTCGGCCGTGCGCCTTGCGACGCAACCGTGAAGCAGAAAGCGTAGAACGAAGGCTCCGCGCGGGGGATCGATCTCGGGGCAGACATTGCTGCGCGCCACCGGGTTCGTGTCGCCGCTCATCACGCCCCACTGGCGCAGCGTGCCGACATAGATCTGATTGAAGGCCCGGAAGCCGTCTTCGGTGAACGGCGCGGGCGAGCGCAGTTCGCAGGCACAGAATGCGGCGAGCGGACGCCCCGCCTCGCGGATGCGTGCGCTCGATGCGCGCAAAGCCCTCCGCCAGCGGGACCGGCGTGTGAAAGCGCACGCGCACGATCTCGAAGCCCGGCTCGGCCGCGACGCCGCCGGAATATTGAAAGACCGCCGGGATGTAGCGATAGCCGCCCTCCGCGAACACGCTCGTCATGCCTCGATGCCTCTTTGCATGAAATCGAGGCACGCTGCGACAAGCCCGCGCCATTGACAACCCTGCATCGCGCTTCGCACACTCGGAACAATCAATCGGCCGAAAAGGCCAGCCAGGGAGGGATGGGATGAAGCGTGCAATCGCTACAGTCGCTATTGCGTTGGGTATCGCCGTGCTGCCGGCGATCGCATCCGCGCAAGACATCAAGATCGGCGCGGTGTTCGATCAGACCGGCCCCTTCGCGGGCGGCGGTTCGAAGGCCGCGGCGCTCGGCACCAAGATCCTGATCGACATCATCAATGAGAAGGGCGGCGTCGAGGGACACAAGATCGTGCCGATTTTCGCCGACGCGCAGTCGAAGATCGACGTCGCGATCAACGAGGCGGAGCGGCTGCTGAACGAGCAGAAGGTCGACATTCTCACCGGCTTCTATTCGAGCGCGCAGTGCGTGCCGGTGGCCGCCAAGGTCGATGCCGCGAAGAAATTCCTCTGGATGCCGGTGTGCGTCTCCTCCGCGGTGCTGAAGGGCAAGAACCTGCAATATGTGTTCCGCCCGACCATCCACTCCGATCAGTACGGCGATGCGTCGTGCTCGTTCATCGCCGAAAATGCCGCCAAGCTCGGCAAGGACGTGAAGGACATCAAGGTCGCGATCATTCACGAGGACGGGCCTTACGGCGTCGGCGTCGGATCGGCGAACGAGACGCGCTGCAAAGAACTCGGCATGCAGGTCGTGCACAAGGAAGCCTATTCGGCGACCACCAGCGATCTCTCGGCGATGGTCGGCAAGCTGCGCCGCGCGCAGCCCGACGTCATCCTGCACACCGGCTATAACCCGGACATCACGCTGTTTCTGCGCCAGGCGAAGGATGCGGGCCTGAAGTTCTCGGCGCTGATCGGCCACGGCGCCGGCTACAGCCAGATCGACAAGCTCTACGAGACCTTCAAGGACGACGTGAACTACCTGCTCGACGTCGATCCGGCGCCGGCACAGGTGCTCGATCCGAAGACGCTCGCGCCCGGCCTCGGCGATCTCATCGCCGAGATGGTGAAGCGCTACAAGGCCGAGGCGGGCGCGACGGAAGTGCCGCCGCACACCTCGATGGGCTTCAACAACCACTGGATCCTGCTGACCGACGTTCTGCCGCGCGCGATCAAGAAGTACGGCGGCTGGGACCCGGAGGCGCTGCGCAAGGCTGCGCTCGAGACCGACATTCCGATCGGTGGCACGATGCAGGGCTACGGCGTAAAGTTCTTCGCACCGGGTACGCCGATGGCCGGACAGAACGAGCGGTCGATCGCGGTGGTGATGCAGTTCGTGGACGGCAAGACCAACGTCGTGTGGCCGCCGCAGATCAAGAGCGCGGAGCCGGTGTTTCCGTTCCCGAAGGGCCACGCCTACGCGAAGTAGGCTTCATCCCTCCCCCGCAGGGAGGGATGAAGCGGACCCGGAACAGTCCCCATGCCGATGCTTACCGTGTCCGGCCTCACCAAGCGGTTCGGGGCCTTGCGTGCGGTCAATGACGTGTCGTTCGATGTCGAGCAGGGCGAGATCCTCGGTCTGATCGGCCCGAACGGCTCGGGCAAGAGCACGACCTTCAACTGCATCGCGGGACTGTACGTCCCGAACGGCGGCACGATCACGTTCGAAGGCGCCGACATCACCGGCCTTGCGCCGAACCGCATCTGCCACAAGGGCATCGGGCGCACGTTCCAGATTCCGCGGCCTTTCCACAATCTGTCGCTGCTCGAGAACGTCGCGACCGCAGCATTCTTCGGACAGGACCGCGGCAAGAGCAAAAGCGATTGCTGGCGGCTCGCCGAGGAGGCGCTCGCGCTGGTCGGGCTGCCGGCCGGCGCGCATGTCACCACCGACGGGCTTGGCGCGGCCGCGCTGAAGAAACTCGAACTTGCCCGCGCGCTCGCGACGCAGCCGCGGCTGCTGCTGGCGGACGAAAGCCTCAACGGGCTCGATCATTCCGAAATGGAGCAGGCCGCCGACATGCTCCAGCGCATCCGGCGCGAGAAGGGCATCACCATTGTGTGGGTCGAGCACATCATGGGCGTGCTGATGCGCGTGGTCGATCGGGTGGTGGTGCTCGACCACGGCGAGGTGATTTTCTCCGGGCCGCCGAAGGAGGCGCAGGGCAACGCCCGCGTCGTCGAGGTCTATCTGGGGAGCGAAGCGGTTGCTTGAGCTCTCCGGCATCGATGCGGGCTATGGCGGCTTCCAGGCGCTGTTCGGCATTTCGATGTCGGTCAAGGCGGGAGAAGCTGTCGCGGTGATCGGCGCGAATGGCGCCGGCAAGACCACGCTGCTGCGCGTTATTTCCGGGCTGCTTCCGGCGAGCGCGGGCGCGATGACGATGGAGCGCGCGAACCTGCGCGAAACGCCGCCACACAAGATCGTCGAGACCGGCATCGCGCACGTACCGGAAGGGCGGCGGCTGTTTCCGCGGCTCTCGGTGGAGAACAATCTGAAGATCGGCGCGTTCATTCCGGCCGCGCGCGCGAAATTCTCCGAGCGGCTGGAGCTTGTATACGGCCTTTTCCCGCGCCTGAAGGAACGGCGCGCGCAACTTGCCGGCACGCTGTCGGGCGGCGAGCAGCAGATGTGCGCGATCGCGCGCGCGCTGATGAGCGGGCCGAAGCTGGTGCTGCTTGATGAGCCCTCGATGGGGCTTGCGCCGGTGATCGTCGCGCAGGTGTTCGATCTGGTGCGCCGCCTGCGCGGCGAAGGCTACACGGTGCTGATCGTCGAACAGAACGTGCGCCAGGTGCTGAAGATCGCCGACCGGGCCTATTTACTGGAAGTCGGGCGGATCAAGGCGAGCGGCTCGTCGCAGGACCTGCTCGCGAGCGACGAAATCCGCCAGCGCCTACATGGGGATTTGGATGGACTGCCAGCTCGACATCTTCTTCCTCGAGGCGATCCTCAACGGCCTGCTGCTCGCCGGGCTGCTGGCGCTGCTCGCGCTCGGGCTCAATCTGATCTTCGGCGTCATCGACGTGGTGTGGATTTGCTACGCCGAGCTGGTGATGGTCGGCATGTACGGCATCAACTATGCCTACAAGGGCGGCGCGCCGTTCCTGCTTGCGGCGGTGTTCGGCATCGTGCTGATCGCGCTCGCCGGCATGGTGCTGCATTATCTGGTGATCCGCCCGGTGCTGGAGTCCGCACCGATCAACCAGCTCCTCGTCACCGGCGGCGTGCTGTTCATCCTGCAGGCCGCCGCCACGATGCTGTTCGGAATCGAGTTCCGCAACATTGGGATCAGGCTCGGCTCCTACAACACCTTCGACATGTCGTTCTCCTACGCGCGCATCGTGACGTTCGGCGTCGCGATCGCCACCATGGTCGCCCTGTGGGCGTTTCTGCAGCGGACCTACATCGGCATCGCGATCCGCGCGATCGCGCAGGACCGGGCGATCATGCCGCTGATGGGCGTCGACCAACGCAAGGTCTATCTGGTGACCTCCGCGATCGGCGGCGGGCTTGCGGGCCTCGCGGCCGCGCTGATGGTGCTGCAGTTCGATATCTATCCGCAGATCGGCCTGCAGTTCGGTCCGCTCATCTTCATGATCTGCGTGCTGGGCGGGCTCGGCAACATGATCGGCGGCTTCGTCGCGGCCTTCATCATCTCGGAATTCATCGCGGTTGGCGGCTCGTGCTTTGCCACCGAGTGGGGCTACGCCATCGCGTTCCTGTTCTTCATGGTGGTGATCTTCATCCGTCCGCAGGGCCTGTTCGGGGGCAAGTCGTGAAGATCTCCCGCACGGCGATCATCGGCATTCCGGTCCTGCTGCTGCTGCCGCTCGCGGTGCGCTTCGCGCTTCCCGCCTCGGAGAAATATTACCTGCATCTGCTCATCCAGATCCTGATCTGGTCGTTCATCTACACCGGCTGGTCGCTGATGGGCCGGTTTGGGCTGACCTCGCTCGGGCATGGCGCGTTCACCGGCATCGGCGCCTATGTGATGGTGCTGCTGTGGAACTACGCCGGCATCACGCCATGGATCGGCATTCCGATTGCGGTTGTGGTCGCGGTGATCGTCGCGCTGCTGGTCGGCTATCCGTGCTTCCACCTGCGCATCATCGGACATTACTTCGCGCTGCTGACACTGGCGCTCACCGAGTTCGTGCGGCTGTGCATCGTGGGTCTGCGCGACTACACCGGTGGCTCGCTCGGCACCCAGCCGCGCCGGTTCGGCGACGGAATCTCGTTTTATGCGCTCCAGTTCGAGCCGGACCGCGTGCTGTCCTATTACATCGCGCTCTCGCTGTGGGCGGTCGGACTTTACATCTGGTGGCGCGTCGACCGCGGCATGGACCGCTATGCGCTCGACGCGGCGAGCCAGGACGAGGATGCGGCGGCGTCCGTCGGCATCGACGTGACGCGCGAGAAGCTCAAGATCACCGCGATTTCGGCCGCGATGTGCGCGGTCGGCGGCGCGATCTATGCGCAGTACCAGATGTACATCGGGCCGGAGACGATCGCGGGCCTTGGCGTCTCGCTCAATATCGTGTTCGCGGTGATTGCCGGGGGCATGTGGGTGATGCTCGGGCCGACGGTCGGCGCGGTGTTTACGCAGGTGCTCTCCGAGCTGCTGCGCGTCACGATCCAGGGATCCGGCATCATGCAGTCAATCTTCGGTCAGGGCGCGCTTGCGCTCGACACGATGATCTACGGGCTGCTGCTGATCCTGTTCATCATCTACATGCCGAAGGGCATCCTGGGCACGCTGCTGGAATGGCGCGAGAAGAGACACACCCCGCTCGTCCCGGCGAAAGCGGGGACGCGGCCTTAGTCTCGGTCGCGGCGCCGGACGGAAAACCGGCTTCCACTTTTCCTGGCGCCGCCCTTATCGCGTCTCGGTCTTGAACGCCTTGGCGACGATGCGCCAGCCGTCCTTGGTTTTGAGCAGCGTCAGATAGTCGACGAAGAAGCGCGGCGGCAGCGCGCATTCGACCTTGGCGAACGCCGACACCGGGCCGGACTGATCGATGGTGACGATGCGGTCGTGACGCGTATGCCCCTGCGATTTCGCTGAGGGGCGCGAGCGCACCATGTCGAGCCATTTTTCGCGCGGGACATCGACCACCTCTCCGTTCGCCTCCGAGTAGAGATGCGACACCGGATGGAACGCGCCGGCGATCTTCTCGGCATCGCCCTCGTGCAAGCCGTCGAGATAGGTCCACAGCGTTTTTTCGATTGCGGCAGTTTCGCTGGTCATCGGCTCCTCCGGACTCAAGCTGCCTTGGTCGCCGGCTTGCGGCTGAGCGGCGCGACATGCAGCGCGGTGATGCGGTTGCGCTGCTTCTTCAGCACGCGGAAACGGAAGCCGTGGAAGGTAAAGCTCTGGCCGGCTTCGGGAATTGAGCGCGCCTCATGGATCACGAGGCCCGCAATCGTGGTGGCCTCCTCGTCCGGCAGGCTCCAGTCCATCAGCCGATTCAGGTCGCGGATCGGCACGGCGCCGTCCACGACGACCGAGCCGTCCGGTTGCGGCTTGCAGCCGCTGACCGTGATGTCGTGCTCGTCGGAAATGTCGCCGACGATCTCCTCCAGAATGTCCTCGAGCGTGACGAGGCCCATCACCTCGCCATACTCGTCCACGACCAACGCGAAGTGCGTTTTGCGGCGCCGGAACGCCTTGAGTTGTTCGGAGAGCGGCCGGATGTCGGGCACAAACCACGGCGGTCGCGCCAGGGATGCAATGTCGACCTTGGACAGATCGCCGCCGGCCGCCTGGATCGCCCGCAGCAAGTCCTTCGCGTGCAGGACGCCAATGATGTTCTCGGCGGTATCGCGCCACAGCGGCACGCGCGTCACGGGTGCGGCGAGGACGGCCTTGACGACATCCGCAGGGGACTCGTCGGCATTCACGGTGATCATTTCGGTGCGGTGGATCATCACGTCAGAGACAGTGAGATCACGCAGATCGAGCAGGCCGCCGAACATGTCGCGGTCGAGCTTTTCCACGCCGCCTTCGTGATGCAGCAGGTCGACCGCGCCACGCAGCTCCTCGTGCGCGGACAGAACCGGTTGGTCGTCACCGAGACGCGTACCGAAGACGCGCAGGATGACCCGCACCAATCCCTCGATCGCGGTCAGCACCGGACCGAGCAGCCGGATGACCCATTGCATCGGCTTTGCGGCGAGCAGCGCAATCCGATCCGGATCGTTGATTGCGACGGTCTTTGGCAGCACCTCGGCAAAGACCACCACCATGATTGTCATCGCGATGGTCGCGTAGATCACGCCGACGTCGCCGAACCAGATCAGGAACACACTGGTCGCGAGCGAGGAGGCCGCGATGTTGACGGCGTTGTTACCGAGCAGCAACGCGCCGATCAGGCGTTCGCGTGCTTCGAGCAGGCGGTTGACGATCCCGGCGCTGCGGTTTCCCTTCTTTTCCAGGCGCAGCATGCGGGCGCGCGAGAACGCCATCAGTGCGGTCTCGCTTCCGGCAAACACAGCCGACAGCAGCAGGCACGCGATGATGATAAGGATCGAAGTCCAGTCGAGTAGTGTCATCGTCTAGCTGAGCTTCTCGTTCAGGAATTCGCGCACCTGCGCCGGATCGACATCGTTTGCCACAAAAGCCTGCCCGATTCCCCGGCACAGAATGAAAGTGAGCTTGCCGCGCCGCACTTTCTTGTCTTGCGCGATCAGATCCATCAGCCCGTCCACCGTTACCGTTAAGCCCGCAACCTCCCGGATGTGGGTCGGCAGCCCGACGGCCGCAAGATGAAGGATCGCGCGGGTTGCGTCCGCCTGAGGCAGGAGCCCGAGGCGCGCGGAAAACTCGAACGCGCAGGCGATGCCGAGCGCGACCGCCTCGCCGTGCAGGAGCTTGTCGGAAAAGCCAGCTGCCGCTTCGAATGCGTGACCGAAGGTGTGCCCGAGATTGAGCAAGGCGCGCTCGCCGGTCTCGCGTTCGTCGCGCGCCACGATTTCGGCCTTGCCGCGGCATGCGATCGCGATCGCATGTTCGCGCGCAGAATTGCCCGCAGCGGTGCCGCCCGAAAACACATCCTTCCAGTTCGCTTCGAGCCAGGCGAAGAAGCCCGCGTCGGCGAGCAGACCGAATTTCGCGACCTCAGCGTAGCCGGCGCGAAAGTCGCGTTTCGGCAGCGTATCGAGCAGCGCAGTATCGGCAATGACGAGAATGGGTTGATGGAACGCGCCGGCGAGATTCTTGCCGTGTTTCGTGTTGATCCCGGTCTTGCCGCCAACGGACGAATCGATTTGCGCCAGCAGCGTGGTCGGAACCTGCACGACGTCGAGGCCTCGGCGCAGGATGGCGGCGGCAAATCCCGAAAGGTCACCAATCACGCCGCCGCCGAGCGCAACGACGACATCGTTTCGCTCGATCTTCGCATCAAGCAGCCGATCGCAGACATCTTCCAGCATGCGCCAGCTTTTGGTCGATTCACCGGGCGGCACCACGATTGAGGTCGTCCGGATGCCGGCCGCGGCCAGCGTGGCCTCGGCCGCCTTGAGATGGTGCGCTGCCACGGTTTCATCGGTGACGATCGCGGCGGAGCAGCCGGGCTTGAGCGCCGCGATCCGATGGCCGAGCTCCGTGATCAGACCGCGGCCGATCGCGATGTCGTAGGCGCGTGCGCCAAGCGACACCGGCACGGTGGTGATTTCGTTGGCGCGCATGGCAGCGGTCATCATCGGACAGCCTCGACAGGGGCCGGAATGCCGAGCACGCCCGCCAGTTCGGCAACAATCTCGCCGACGATCACTTCGTGCGAAACTTCGCGCGATATCACCGTCACGTTCGCCTCGGCATAGATCGGATAGCGTTCCGCAATGAGCTGGCGGATGCGTTGCGCCGGATCGCCCTGCAACATCGGACGGTCGGCGGTCGCGCGGCGCTTGACCCGCTTCATCAGCACGTCGAAGTCGGCCTTGAGCCAGATCGAAACGCCCTTCTGCCGGATGCCGGTGCGTGTTTCGGAATTCATGTAGGCGCCGCCGCCGGTCGCCAGCACCTGCGGCCCGCCATCGAGGAGGCGGGCAATGACGCGCTGTTCGCCGGAACGGAAGTAGGGCTCGCCGTAGGAGGCGAAGATTTCCGCGATCGTCATGCCGGCCGCAGCCTCGATCTCGGCGTCGGCGTCCACAAAACCCAATCCGAGGCGCTGCGCGAGCCTCCGGCCAATCGACGACTTGCCGGCGCCCATCATCCCCACCAGCACGACCGACCGCTGCCCGAGCGCTGCGAGCAATGCGCCCTCTTGCGGCGCAACAGCAACCTCGCGGGTGACGACGTCGTTCATTAATCCAGTTCCGGCTGACAGCCGAGAGGCCGCCGTTCGCCCTCTAATTCCGCAAGCATATACCGCGACCACGCCACCCTTGCCAGTTGCGCGGGAACGTGATGGTTAGAGGCTTCCGCGTGTTGCCGGACGGGAGGCCGGTTCGCCAGACTGACGGCGGACATCCGACGGATCGCGGACATTTTCGAGTTGTGGCGATGCCGAGTCTGATCCGCCTGTTGATGGTTGTTGGCCTGCTTGGCGGCGCAGCCTACGGGGCGATGTTTGCGCTCGCGAATTTCGTACAGCCCAAGCCGCGCGAAATGACCATCACGATTCCGCAGCAGCGGCTGGCCAAGCCGAATTGATCCTATTCCTTTCTTCACCTGGCCCGCTTGCGGGAGAGGTCGCCATGCGCGCTGCGAGAGGGCGTTTACTGATTCTCGCTACGATGCCCTCTCTCCGCAACCGTCTCCCGCAAGCGGGAGGGGGCGCAGCGGAGTGCGCGGAACGATTCGCATGAAGCCAACCGACGAGCGGCTGATCGACCTCTATCTCGACATGCTTGCGGCCGAGCGTGGCGCCGCCGCGAATACGCTTGAGGCCTATCGGCGCGACCTGTCAGACTTTTGCTGCGATCTCGACGAGCATGGCGGGTCGATCGCGAAAGCCGGCAGCGACAATATCCGCGATTATCTCGGCCGCTTGAGCGAGCGCGGCTTTTCGGCGGCTTCCGTGGCGCGGCGCTTGTCGGCGATCCGCCAGCTCTTTCGGTTTCTTTATGCGGAGGGGACTCGCAAGGACGATCCGGCTGCCGCGATCGAAGGTCCGAAGCGCGGCCGCTCGTTGCCCAAAATCCTCTCGATCGGACACGTCGATCAGTTGTTGGCGACCGCACGGAGGGCGATGGAGGGCGATGGCGCGATCGGTGAACGTGTTCGCGCCGCTCGGCTCAACTGTCTGCTTGAGGTGCTGTACGCGACGGGCATGCGCGTCTCCGAACTGGTCGCGCTGCCGGTGTCGGCGGCGCAACGCGACCAGCGCATGCTGATCGTGCGCGGCAAGGGCAACAAGGAGCGGCTCGTCCCGCTGAATGAATCCGCTAAGCAGGCGATGCGCGACTATCTCGCGTTGCGCGAGGAAGCAGGCGCGCAGGTCGTGAAAAAAGGCGCGGTGAGAACCGCGAAGTGGCTGTTCCCGTCATTCGGCGCGAGCGGGCATCTGACGCGCCAGCATTTCGCGCGCGACCTGAAGGCGCTCGCTGCCGAAAGCGGGCTCAAGCCGAAAAACGTCAGCCCGCATGTGCTGCGTCATGCCTTCGCAAGCCATTTGCTGCAGAACGGCGCGGACCTGCGTTCGGTGCAGACCCTGCTCGGGCATGCCGACATCTCGACCACCCAAATTTACACGCATGTGCTGGAGGAGCGGCTGAAAAGCCTGGTGCGTGACCTGCATCCTCTGGGGGAACAGTGAAGTCCCCGTTTCTTGACTTGGATGCCCCCAGCGGCCAGTTTCCGCCGCGCGCGAGCGGCGCACGGTTTCCGTTCCTATATTGAGGCGCAATGCGCTCCTATCTCGATTTTGAAAAACCGGTCGGAGAACTCGAACAGAAAATCGAGGAACTCCGCGCGATGCAGGCCAGCGGCGATGTCTCGGTTACCGACGAGATCGATCGGCTCGAAGCGCGCGCGTCGCAGACCCTGACCGAACTCTACAAGAATCTCACACCCTGGCAAAAGACCCAGGTCGCGCGCTGGCCGACGCGTCCGCATTGCCTCGACTATGTGGCTGAACTGATCACCGATTTCACGCCGCTCGCCGGCGATCGCAAGTTCGGCGAAGACGACGCCATCGTGGGCGGTTTCGGCCGTTTTCAGGGTGAGAGCATCTGCGTCATCGGACAGGAGAAGGGCTCGACCACCGAGAGCCGGCTGAAGCACAATTTCGGCATGGCCCGCCCCGAGGGCTATCGCAAGGCCGTCCGGCTGATGGAAATGGCCGACCGTTTCGGCATTCCGGTGATCGCGCTGGTCGATACCGCCGGCGCCTATCCAGGGATCGGCGCGGAGGAGCGCGGGCAGGCCGAGGCGATCGCGCGCTCGACCGATGCCTGTCTGATGCTTGGCGTGCCGAACGTGGCCGTGATTCTCGGCGAGGGCGGTTCGGGCGGGGCGATCGCGATTGCGACGGCGAACCGCGTGCTGATGCTGGAGCACGCGATCTACAGCGTGATTTCGCCGGAGGGTGCGGCCTCAATCCTGTGGCACGACACCTCCAAGGCGCAGGACGCCGCTACCAACATGAAGATCACCGCCGAGGACCTGATGCGCTTCGGCGTGATCGACGAGATCATTCCGGAGCCGGTCGGGGGGGCGCACCGCGATCCCTCGGCCGCCATCGCGGCGACGGGGGAAGCCCTGGGTCACGCCCTAGCCGCCCTGACCAGCCTCGATCGCGATACCGTCCGGCGCGAGCGGCGCGAGAAATTCCTCAATATCGGCAGGGCGCTTTGACCTACCATCGCCACCGGTTTACCTTTCGTTCACCATATTCGTGGTCGGACCGGGGATGGGTGTTTAGCCTGCCTTGTGATTGCCTCATCTTTAGGGATAACGGTTGCCTAATGTAGACCCAATGGGCCCAAGCAGGGCCGTGATCGGGTCGGGGAGCATGGGGTTGAATTTTTCTGGTTACGTGCGGGGCCTGATGACCTCCGCGGCGCTCGCCGCCGTGGTGGCGCTTGCCGGTTGCGATACCGATGGCCTCAGCACCAACAAGGCGATGCGGGAACTCTCTCCCGAGATGCGCGCCGATCTCCAGCAGAAGAACATGCCGGTTGAGTCGTCCATCCTGGCGCGGCTCTTCAAGGAGGAGGCCGAGCTGGAGGTCTGGAAGCAGGACGCCTCCGGCCGATACGAATTGCTCAAGACGTATCCGATCTGCCGCTGGTCGGGTGAACTCGGGCCCAAGATCAAGGAAGGCGACCGTCAGGCGCCCGAGGGGTTCTACAGTATCACGCCGGCGCAGATGAACCCGAACTCCGCCTTCTACCTGTCGTTCAACATGGGTTATCCCAACGCCTACGACAGGGCGTGGGGTCGCACCGGCTCGCAGCTGATGGTCCACGGCGACTGCTCGTCGCGCGGCTGCTACGCCATGACCGACGACCAGATCGGCGAGATCTATGCGCTCGCGCGTGAGTCTTTCTTCGGCGGGCAGCGCGCCTTCCAGGTGCAGGCCTATCCGTTCCGCATGACGGCGGCGAACTTCGCGCGCCATCGCAACAATCCGAACATGCCGTTCTGGCGCATGCTGAAGGAAGGTAGCGACCACTTCGAGATCACGCACCAGGAGCCGAAGGTCGACGTTTGCGAAAAGCGCTATGTGTTCAACGCGCAAGCGCCGCAGAAGAACATGACCCCGGCCGATGGCATTCAGGTCGGCACGCCCTGGGGCGGCATGCGGCCGTTGCAGCAGTCGCAGGCGGCGCTGAACTTCAGTCCGGCCGGCAAGTGCCCGGTCTACGAGCAGCCGGCCGATGTGGTCGCCGAGGTGAAGGCGAAGCAGCAGCAGGATGACCAGCAGATGGCGGCACTCGCCTCGCGCGTCACGCTCGCGCCGATCAAGACCGGCCGCGACGGCGGAATGCACCCGACCTTCCTGGCCAAGCTCAAACCGCAGGAAGTGCGCGAGCCGGACGGCACGCTGCGCTACGTGGTCGACGAGAATGCTGCCAAGAAGCTGGGCTCCTACGTCAACCCGCCGATCGAGACCTATCCGGTCGACACCGACACGACTGCTACCGCGAGCGGAAGCGTTCCGGTTCCGCGCGCAGCGCCGAAGGGCAAGTCGGGTGGCGCATACATGACGGCATCGGCTGAATCGAAGCCTGCACCTGCTCCTGCGCCCAAGGAATCCGGCGGCATGTTCTCGAACCTGTATGGCTCGACTATCGGCCGCCTGATCGGCGAGGACGATAAGCCAACTGCCGATGCCTCGCGCGCGAAGGCCGCCGCCGTGACACCGGCGCCGAAGCCAGCAGCGCGGCCGCATGTTGCGCCGAATGTGGCGCCGCGCCCGAAGCAGCAGCCTGCGGCGCAGCCCGAGGAGGCCGAGCAGGCGCCGCCGCCTGCGCCCGTGACTGCGCCGACACCTGCGCGGCAGTCGTCCGCAAGCGGTTCAAGCCTGATGAGTGGGGCGGCGCCGACGGTGCCCGCGGGTAATTTCGATCAGCGCTGGGGCGCGATCCGGTAGTCGCCGCGAACCAGGCTCAAAGCTGGCAAAAAGGCGGGACAGGGTCCCGCCTTTTTGTTTCGGCGCTCAGCCGAAGCGGCCGTGACAATGTTTGTACTTCTTGCCGGAGCCGCACGGGCACATATCGTTGCGGCCGACCTTGCCCCACGTCGTCGGGTCGTTCGGGTTCACGGCACCCGCCGTGCCGTTGCCGTTTCCTGCCATCGCCGGCGTGAGCGTGGCGTTCGCGAACTCGTCCTCGCCGGTCGCCGGGTCGATCTTGTGCGCTTCCATGTATGGCAGGTTTTGCTGCTCTTCTTCCGGCGGCTGCTGTACGATCTCGACGCGCATCAGCTGCGCCGTGACCGCCTCGCGCAGCTTCGCGATCATCGCCTCGAACAGGTTGAAGGACTCCGACTTGTATTCGTTGAGCGGATCGCGCTGGCCGTAGCCGCGCAGTCCGATCACCTGACGCAGGTGTTCGAGCATCAACAGATGCTCCCGCCACAGATGGTCCAGCGTCTGCAGCAGGATCGACTTCTCGACGTAGCGGATCACGTCCGGGCCCCATTGGGCGACCTTACCGGCCATGTGCTCGTCGGCGCGCTTCTCGATGCGCGAAATCAGCTCCTCGTCCGCGATGCCTTCTTCCTTCGCCCATTGATCGACCGGAACGTCGAGGCCGAGCACGCGCTCCAGTTCGGTTTTCAGCCCGGGCGTGTCCCACTGCTCCGGATAGGCGTTCTCGGGAACGTGCTTCGCCACGAGATCGTCGATCACCGCGTGACGCATGTCCGCAATGGTGCCCGCGACCTGATCGTCCTTCATGAGATCGACGCGCTGGTCGAAGATGACCTTTCGCTGGTCGTTCATCACGTTGTCGAACTTCAGGATGTTCTTGCGGATGTCGAAGTTGCGCGCCTCGACCTTCTGCTGCGCCTTCTCCAGCGCCTTGTTGATCCAGGGATGGACGATCGCCTCGTCCTCCTTCAGCCCCAGCTTGGTCAGCATGCCGTCGAGCTTGTCGGAGCCGAAGATGCGCATCAGGTCATCTTCGAGCGACAGGAAGAACTTTGAACGGCCCGGATCGCCCTGACGGCCGGATCGGCCACGCAACTGGTTGTCGATGCGCCGGCTCTCATGCCGCTCGGTGCCGAGCACGAACATGCCGCCGGCAGCGAGCGCGGTCTCCTTGAGACGCGCCACTTGCGTGCGGATTGCATCGGCGCGCGGATCGCGCATGCGCTCCTGATAGTCCTCGACGTCGGACAATTCCTGGCGGATGCGCATGTCCGCATTGCCGCCGAGCTGAATGTCGGTACCGCGGCCCGCCATGTTGGTGGCGATCGTGATCGCGCCGGGCACGCCCGCCTGGCTCACGATGTAGGCTTCCTGTTCGTGGTAGCGCGCGTTGAGAACCGCGAAAACCTTGGTTTTCTTCGCGCCCTCGTCGCCGGTGTAGAGCGCCGCGAACGCATTCGGATCGGAGAAGTCGTGCTGCTCCCAGCCCTTCTGGCGCAGCATCTCGGCCAGTTGTTCCGACTTCTCGATCGACGTGGTGCCGACCAGCACCGGTTGCCCCTTTGTCTTGCACTCGTCGAGCAGGGTGATGATGGCGCGGTATTTCTCCGCGTTGGTGCGATAGACCTCGTCGTCCTGGTCGTCGCGCGCAAGCGGCATGTTGGTCGGGACTTCGAGGACCTCGAGATCGTAGATGTCGAGGAACTCGTCCGCCTCGGTCAGCGCCGTACCCGTCATGCCGGCGAGTTTCTTGTACATGCGGAAGTAGTTCTGGAACGTGATCGAGGCGAGCGTCTGGTTTTCGGGCTGGATCGGCTGGTGCTCCTTGGCCTCCAGCGCCTGATGCAGACCTTCCGAATAACGCCGGCCCGGCATCATGCGGCCGGTGAACTCGTCGATGATGACGACCTCGCCGTTGCGCACGATGTAGTCCTTGTCGCGCTGGAACAGCTTGTGCGCCCGCAGCCCCTGATTGACGTGATGCACCACCGAGACGTTCTCGACGTCGTAGAGTGATTCCGACTTGAGCAACTCGGCGGCCTTGAGCCGCTGCTCGATCTTCTCCATGCCGGCTTCGGTGAGGCTGACGGTCCGCTGCTTCTCGTCGACCTCATAGTCGGTCTTGTCGAGGTTCGGGATGAACGTGTCGATGGTGTTGTAGAAGTCGGAGCGATCGTCGAGCGGTCCGGAAATGATCAACGGCGTACGCGCCTCATCGATCAGGATCGAATCGACTTCGTCGACGATGGCGAAGACGTGACCGCGCTGGACCATGTCCTCCAGCCGGTACTTCATGTTGTCGCGCAGATAGTCGAAGCCGAGCTCGTTATTGGTGCCGTAGGTCACATCGCAGGCGTAGGCCGCCTTGCGCTCCGGATCGTCCAGGCCGTGAACGATGTTCCCCGTTGTCAGTCCGAGGAAGCCGTAAACCTGTCCCATCCACTCGGCGTCGCGCTTGGCGAGGTAGTCGTTGACGGTGACGACGTGCACGCCGCGGCCCGCGAGGGCATTGAGATAGACGGCGAGCGTCGCGACCAGCGTCTTGCCTTCGCCGGTTTTCATCTCGGCGATCTTGCCTTCGTGCAGGATCATCCCGCCGATCAGCTGCACGTCGAAATGACGCTGGCCCAATGTGCGCTTGGCTGCCTCACGGCAGGTGGCGAATGCCGGAACGAGGATGTCGTCCAGTGTCTTGCCGTCCGCGAGCTGCTTGCGGAAGTCGTCGGTGCGCGCGCGCAGCGCCTCGTCGGAGAGCTTCTCCAGCTCCTTCTCCAGCGCGTTGATCTCGTCGACCCGGGGCCGGTAAGCTTTGATGCGCCGCTCATTGGCGGAACCGAACATTTTTCGGGCGAGACCGGCGAACATGAGCGATGACGTCCTTATGGGTTCCGTACTCTGGCAATGCGGCCTTAGCGCCGCCCCGATGCGCCTGGAGCGTGGCTCTTTTCGGGTTTGGCGGGCAACGTAAATGGCCCCGCCGGATCGGCCTGCGAGGGACTTCCGGAGAGATAGGAGGGGGTCCGATCCTTGTCAATCGGCCCGAATTTGCCGCTTTTGCCCGCCAGACAGGCGCAATCACTCACGCCGTTGTTAGACGCGCTGGCCACTCCGGCATTGAAAAAAAACCACGTTTGCGCGAGTGTCCGCCGCCGATCGCGGGGGCCTTGATCCCGGACCGAAGGATTTTTCCATGAAACTGCCGAAGTTACCCGCTCTGGGCTTGCCCGGCGCATGCCTCGCTTCCGCGCTCGCCCTGTCGCTCATGCTCGCGGTGCCGCCCGCGCACGCCGCCGACGACCCGGTGGTCGCGAAGGTGAACGGCACAGAAATTCACCAAAGCGACCTGGCGATGGCCGAGGAAGATCTCGGTGGCAACACGCCCCAGATGACGCCCGAGGCCAAGCACGACTATCTCATCACCTTCGTGACCGACATGATGCTCGTCGCCAAGGCGGCCGAGGACAAGAAGGTCGCCGACAGCGCCGAGTTCAAGCACAAGCTTGCCTATGCGCGCACCAAGCTCCTGATGGAGACCTATCTGCAGGCCGAGGCGAAGGCCTCGGTAACCGACGCCGAACTGCACAAGGTCTATGACGAGGCGATCGGCCAGATGAAGTCCGAGCCCGAGGTGCGGGCGCGCCATATCCTGGTCGAGACAGAGGACGAGGCGAAGGCCGTGCTGGCCGAACTGAAGAAGGGTGCGGATTTCGCCGAACTCGCCAAGGCGAAGTCGAAGGATCCGGGCTCGGCCGATGGCGGCGATCTCGGCTACTTCACCAAGGACCAGATGGTGCCTGAATTCTCCGAGGTCGCGTTCAAGCTGGACAAGGGCCAGCTCTCCGAGCCGGTGAAGTCGCAGTTCGGCTGGCATGTCATTCAGGTCGAGGACAAGCGCGAGAAGAAGGCGCCGGAATTCGACAAGGTGAAGGATCAGCTTGAGAACTTCGTGGTGCGGCGTCAGCAGAGTGCGCTGATCACCAAGCTGCGCGCCGAAGGCAAGGTCGAGCGCGTCGGCGAGCCGGCTGCACCGGCTCCCGCGACGCCGCCGGCCGGAGAGAAGAAGTAGAATTGATCCGCCGCCTCCTGCGGTGTAAAAGACAAATGCAAATGCCCGGCCGTCGCGCCGGGCATTTTCGTATCTGACGCGATCAGCCGGATGTCACGCTCATGTCCTCAGCCGTTTCTCCGCTTGCGCCCAAACACGTTCCCGACATGCCGGAGATCGCCGGTGTGCGCATTGCCACCGGCGCTGCCGGCATCAAGTATCAGGGCCGCACCGATGTGCTGCTTGCACTCTTCGACAAGGGCACCGCGGTTGCCGGCGTGTTTACGCGCTCGAAATGTCCGTCAGCGCCGGTCGAATGGTGCCGCGCCAAGCTCAAGGGCGGCAAGGCGCGCGCGCTGGTGGTGAACTCGGGTAACGCCAATGCGTTCACCGGCAAGACCGGGCGCGCCGCCACGGCATTAACCGCAAAGCTCGCGAGCGAGGCGGCCGGTTGCAAGCCGGGCGACATCTTTCTGGCGTCGACCGGCGTGATCGGCGAGCCGCTTCCGGCGCAGCGCTTCGAGGGCGTGATGCAGGGCCTTGTCGACAAGGCGGGACCGGGACGCTTCCTCGAGGCCGCGAAGGCCATCATGACCACCGACACGTTTCCGAAGGTCGCAACCGTGACGGCGAAGATCGGCAACACGACCGTGACGATCAACGGCATCGCCAAGGGTGCGGGCATGATCGCCCCTGACATGGCGACAATGTTGTCGTTCGTCTTCACCGACGCACCGATTGCGGCGTCGGCGTTGCAGGCGATCCTGTCGGAGACCGTCGTGGACACGTTCAACGCCGTCACGATCGATGGCGACACCTCCACGTCCGACACGCTGCTTGCCTTCGCGACCGGAGCGGCCGGTGGGAAGGCGATCACACGGGCTGCCGATCCAAAGCTGAAAGCGTTTCGCACCGCATTCACCCGCCTGCTTGCGGACCTATCCGAGCAGGTCGCGCGGGACGGCGAGGGTGCGCGCAAGCTGGTTGAAGTCGTCGTGGAAGGCGCGACCTCGAAGAAATCCGCGCGGCGTATCGCGCTCTCGATTGCGAACTCGCCGCTGGTCAAGACCGCGATCGCCGGTGAGGACGCCAACTGGGGGCGGGTTGTCATGGCGGTCGGCAAGGCCGGCGAGCCGGCCGACCGCGACAAATTGTCAATCTGGTTCGGCGGCACGCGCGTGGCGCACCGAGGGGCGCGTGATCCGGATTACGACGAGACAGCGGTATCGGCCTACATGAAGAACCCCGAAATCGCGCTGCGGGTCGGTCTGGGCCTGGGAAAAGGGCGCGACCGGGTACTGACATGCGACCTGACGAAGGAATACGTGGCGATCAATGGCGACTATCGTTCTTGAAAAATCGGCGCATACGCAATTGGTTAGCCATAATGGCCGGGCCGTTTCTCCAATCGTATTGATCGGTCCTTAACTCGGAACCCGATAGTGTGACGGGGCGCGTGCGGTGAACATCCTGCTGGTTGCTGCCTGCGCCCTGGTCGACGCCGATGGCCGCGTGCTGCTCGCACAACGGCCGAAGGGCAAGCCGATGGCCGGCTTGTGGGAGTTTCCCGGCGGCAAGGTCGAGACGGGCGAACGGCCCGAGGAATTGTTGATCCGCGAACTCGAGGAGGAGTTGGGTATCGTCGTCAGGGAGGCTTGCCTCGCGCCGCTCACCTTCGCGAGCCACACCTATCCGGATTTCCATCTCGTCATGCCACTTTATGTGTGCCGGCGCTGGGACGGAGCGGTGACCGCGAAGGAAGGCCAGAGTCTTGCCTGGGTGCGGCCGAACCGGCTGCGCGACTATCCGATGCCGCCCGCGGACGTGCCGCTGGTGGCGCATCTGACGACATTGCTCTGACGCTTCGGGACGCAACGAGGGGCGCGCTGATGCTTCGTTCGTTCGGTGGAATTGCCCGGCGCCTCTGCGCCGACGAGAGTGGTGCGACTGCGATCGAATACGCGCTGATTGCCGCTGGCATCGGCGCGGCCATTGCGGCGACGGTCTTCAACATGGGCACCACCCTCAAAACCGTGTGGTGGGACAAGATCGGCGGCATTCTCTGACGCGTCGCTCGCGACCGTTCCGAGATTGTGCCCCTGAGTCCCCCGGCCTGTATTCCGTGTCACTGACGGCCTAACATCCTGACCAATCAAGGTGCGGGAGGACGGCGTGGACGCAGACGCCATCGTGATTGGCGCGGGTCTTGCGGGACTGGTCGCTGCCGCCGAATTGGCCGACGCCGGGCGCCGCGTCATCATCCTCGATCAGGAGCCTGAGGCCTCGCTTGGCGGCCAGGCGTTCTGGTCGTTCGGCGGACTGTTCTTCGTCAATTCCCCCGAGCAGCGCCGGCTCCGCATCCGCGACAGCCGCGATCTCGCCTTGCAGGACTGGCTCGGCTCTGCCGGCTTCGACCGCGACGACGATCATTGGCCACGCCGCTGGGCCGAGGCCTATGTGGACTTCGCGGCCGGCGAGAAGCGCGCGTGGCTGCGCCAGCAGGGCTTAAGGATTTTCCCGATCGTCGGATGGGCGGAGCGCGGCGGATACCTCGCAACCGGCCACGGCAATTCGGTCCCGCGCTTTCATGTGACCTGGGGCACGGGGCCTGGCGTGATCGAGCCGTTCGTACGGCGCGTGCGCGATGCCGAAAGCCGCGGGCTCGTGACCTTCCGCTTTCGCCATCGCGTCACCGCGCTGACGCGGACCGGTGGTGTCATCGACGGCGTGCGGGGCGATGTGCTGGAGCCGAGCAATGCCGAACGCGGCATCGCAAGCTCGCGCCGGCTGGCCGGTTCGTTCGCGCTCACCGCGCAGGCCATCATCGTCACGTCGGGTGGCATCGGAGGCAATCATGAGCTGGTGCGCCGGCATTGGCCAAAGAGACTTGGCGCGGCACCGCTCAACATGATTTCCGGGGTGCCCGCGCATGTCGACGGGTTGATGCTCGATGTCGTGCGTGCGAGCGGCGCGCGCGTCATCAATGAAGATCGCATGTGGCATTACCCGGAGGGCATCCAGAACTATGCTCCGATCTGGAGTCATCACGGAATCCGCATCCTGAGCGGGCCGTCGCCGCTGTGGCTCGATGCGCGCGGCAAACGGCTGCCGGTGCCGCTGTTTCCGGGCTTCGACTCGCTGGGCGCGCTGCAGCACATCACGCGCGAGGGGTTCGATCACTCGTGGTTCGTGCTGAACGAGCGCATCATCGGGCGCGAATTCGCGCTCTCCGGCTCCGAGCAAAATCCGGATTTGACCGAGCGCAGCATCAAGCTAGTGCTCGGTCGCATCGGCAAGGGCGCGCCCGCGCCGGTGAGGCGCTTCATGGAGCGCGGCGCAGACTTCGTCGTGCGAAAAACGCTGCCCGAACTTGTCGCCGGCATGAACCGGCTGACTCCCATGCCGTTGATCGATGTAGTCGATCTGGAGCGCGAGATCGTCGCGCGCGATCGCGAGATCGACAATAAATTCGGCAAGGACGCGCAGGTCATGGCGATCCGCGCATCGCGAAATTATCTCGGCGACAAGCTCATTCGCGTCGCGAAGCCGCACCGCATTCTCGATCCGGCGGCGGGACCGCTGATCGCCGTGAAGCTCTCGGTGCTCACGCGCAAGACGCTGGGCGGGCTCGAAACCGACCTGTCATCGCGCGTGCTGGGGCGCGATGGTGAGCCGCTGCCCGGCCTCTATGCGGCCGGCGAAGCCGCGGGCTTCGGCGGCGGCGGCGTGCACGGCTATCGCGCGCTCGAAGGGACATTCCTCGGCGGCTGCATTTTCTCCGGCCGGATCGCCGGCCGCGCAGCCGCCGCCGCGGTCGCGTGAAGCCTATTTCTGCTTCGCGATGATCTTGTCCTTGATCCCGTCATAGACATTCTGCGGGATGATCTTCTTGTTCACGAGATCGTCCTTGCCCTTGTAGGGGCGCCCCTTGATGATCGCGTCCGAGCGCGCGGCGCCGATGCCCGGCAGCGCGTCGAGGTCGGCCTTGCTGGCGCTGTTGATGTCGAGCAAGGCGGCAGCTTGCGCGATCGCGGGTGCAGACGGTGTGACAAGTACCGGAACTGCAAGCGCAAGCCCGAACGCGATAAGCGATGCCCGAATGAATTGGCGCATGTTTCTCTCCCTGTCCGGCCGATCTGGCCGAGACCCATAATACACCTTGCTCAGCGGAAAAAAGGGGTGACGGCGGCCGGGGCGTTATGGCTTTGCAGCCAGCGCCTTCTCGACTTCCGGCTTGAGGATGCGGTCGAGGTTGGTCTCGGTGATAGGACCGACCAGCTTGTAGGCGATGCGGCCGTCGCGGCCGACCAGGAATGTCTCTGGCACGCCATAGACGCCCCATTCCATCGAGGCACGGCCATTGCCGTCAGCGCCCGCGGCCGCGAACGGATTGCCGTAGCGGCCGAGAAAGCGGCGCGCATTGTCGGGCTGGTCCTTGTAGTTGATGCCGACGACGCGAATTCGCTTGTCCTCCGACAGTGCGCTGAGCAGCGGCGCCTCGTCGTGGCAAGGTACGCACCAGGACGCCCACACGTTCACCAGCGTGACCGCGCCCTTGAAATCCGCAGGCGCGATACCGGGCAAGGGCTTGCCGTCGCTTGAAAGCAGGCCGGCGAGAGGCGGAAGGTCGGTCTGCGGCGCCGGGTGACCGATCAGTGCGGAGGGAATGCGCGAGGGGTCGCCCGATCCGAGGCGGAAGAAAAACAGCGCGGCAAGCGCCAAAAAAACGACAAGCGGCAGCAACACGAACAGGCGGCGCTTCGGCCTGTCGTCCGGAACAGTCGCGCTCATGCGGCCTCCGATTTTTCCGAGCGCCGCGTCACCCCACGCGCCTCAAGGTCGGCAAGCAGCCGGCGCTGCGCCGCGTGATCGGCGCGCACCCACACGATCAGAGCGAGTACGACAGCCGCCGCCGTGACGTAGGCGGTGACGATAAAGGCAGCGTGCGGTCCCAGATCCATCACGATGCGTGCGCCTGCATCAGCCACATCGCACGCACGCGGCGGCGGAGGATTTCATTGCGCATTGCGGCGAGATGCAGCGACAGAAACAGCAGCAGAAACGCGAGCGCCATCACCATCAGTGGCGTGAGGAGCGAGGGATCGATGGTCGGGCCGCCCGCGCGGAAAACCGACGCCGGTTGATGCAACGTGTTCCACCAGTCGACCGAGAACTTGATGATCGGCAAATTCACCGCGCCGACCAGAGTGAGGATCGCGGCCGCGCGCGCTGCGCGGGAGGGGTCGTCCACCGCGCGCCACAGCGCGATCACGCCGAGATACATGATGAAGAGCACGAGGACCGAGGTGAGCCGCGCGTCCCACACCCAGTAGGTGCCCCACATCGGGCGGCCCCAGAGCGAGCCGGTGATCAGTGCGAGGAGGGTGAAGGCCGCCCCGATCGGCGCTGCGCTTTTCGCAGCGACATCGGCAAGGGGATGACGCCACACCAATGTGCCGATGCTGGCAATGCTCATGACGGCCCACACCGCCATCGAGAGCCACGCGTTCGGTACATGGATGAACATGATCTTCACGGTCGCGCCCTGCTGATAGTCGTCGGGTGCGTGCCACGAGAGATAAAGTCCGATCACGAACATGACTGCCGTCGCGGCGGCGAGCCACGGCAATACGCGCGCCGTGAGCGAAAGAAAGCGTGTCGGATTGGCGAGGTCGATCAGCGCCATGGCGATGTCTTTAGGCTCACTCAAGTCCGTTGCGCAATGCGGCCGCGGCCGCGAAGGGCCCGAGCACGAGGCTCCCGAGCGTCAGCGCGCACAGGATCATGAACGGCGGGCCGAAGCTCATCGGCCCCGTGATGGCGGCATTCGCCGCTGCGACGCCGAAGATCAACACCGGCACGGTGAGTGGCAGCACCAGCACCGGCAGCAGCAACCCGCCGCGACGGATGGCGACCGAGAGCGCCGCGCCGATCAATCCGATACCAGTCAATGCGGGCGTTCCGGCGAGCAGCGTGAGTGCGACCGCACCGATCGAGATCGGTTCGAGATTGAGGAACAAGCCGAGCAAAGGCGTTGCGATCACCAGCGGCAGCGAACTGGTGATCCAGTGCGCGGCGGCTTTTGCCAGGATGCTGAGTTCCAACGGCGCTGCGCCCATCAGCAGCAGGTCGAGCGAGCCGTCCTCGTGATCCGCGGCGAGCAGGCGGTCGAGGGTCAGCAGCGATGCGAGCAATGCGCCAAGCCAGAGGATCGCGGGCCCGATGCGTCGCAATTGCGCCAGGTCGGGGCCGACCGCGAACGGGACCAGCGTCACCACGATCAGGAAGAACAACACGCCCATCAGCGCGCCGCCGCCGACACGGATGGAGAGGCGGACGTCGCGCAGGAGCAGGGCGGAGAGAGCGGTCATGCCGTCGCTCCGAGCCGCAGTTCCCGCGCCGCGATCCCAAGCGGTCCGTGGGTTGCCGCCATGATCAGCCCGCCGCCGCCAAGGTGCTGGCGCATCAGGTCGGCGAGCCGCTCCTGGCCGGCGGAATCGAGTGCGCTGGTCGGCTCGTCCAGCAGCCAGATCGGGCGGGGAACCGCGATCAGCCGGGCGAGCGACAGCCGCCGCCGCTGTCCAGCCGACAGATAACCGGCCGGCAGGTCGGCGATGCCGCCCAGGCCTACCGCAGCCAGATGAGGTTCAAGGGGGCCGTCTCCGGCCCCGAGAAAGCGGGCCCAGAAGCTCAGGTTCTCGGCAACCGTTAGCGAGGGCTTCAGCGCATCCTGATGGCCGAGGTAGTGCGCCTGCTCGGAGACGGGGCGTTCCGCCTCGCCACCCGAAAGCTCAATGGCCCCGCCGGTCGGCCGCAGCAGGCCCGCGACGAGCCTCAAAAGAGAGGATTTTCCAGACCCGTTTGGACCGACCAAGGCGAGCGCCTCGCCGCTCGATAACTCCAGGTTGATATTACTGAATACCGCACGAGAGCCGCGAACGCAGGCCAAACCTGATGCCGAAAGCCGCAGCATTTCAGGTTACCCTGCCGTATCGTCCGCTCATTTCGCGGGCAGGCGAACAAAATGTGCGGATCGCATACCTTGGCAGCGATCCAATCAGTAGCATGCCAGCCGAAAAGCCCATATAAGCCGGGGTGTTGCGTGGGGCGGCGCACATCACCGCGGGCCGGCCCATCGCGTAACGGACGGGCATTCGGGGAGCGCGTTCTGCGACCCCTGCTGGTCCGATGGGATGGAAAAAACCGGCCATGACCTCGCTCGACAGTTTCAAGTGCGCCAAAACCCTCACGGTCGGCGCCAAGACATACGTCTATTACAGCCTTCCCGAAGCCGAGAAACATGGGTTGCGGGGAATTTCCCGCCTCCCGTTCTCGATGAAGGTGCTGCTGGAGAATCTCCTGCGGCACGAGGACGGGCGCACCGTCACCAAGGAAGACATCCAGGGCGTCGCGCAATGGCTCAAGACCAAGTCGCTGGAGCGTGACATCGCCTTCCGCCCTGCGCGTGTACTGATGCAGGACTTCACCGGAGTTCCCGCGGTCGTCGATCTCGCCGCGATGCGCGACGCGATGAAGACGCTCGGCGGCGATCCGTCCAAGATCAATCCGCTCGTGCCTGTGGATCTCGTGATCGATCACTCGGTGATCGTGAACTTTGCGGGATCGCCGACTGCGTTCAAGAAGAACGTCGCTGAAGAATATGCGCAGAACCAGGAGCGCTACACGTTTCTCAAATGGGCGCAGAAGGCGTTCGATAACTTCCGTGTGGTGCCGCCGGGCACCGGCATCTGTCACCAGGTCAATCTCGAATATCTATCGCAGACCGTGTGGCTCAGCGCCGGCAAGGAAAAGGTCAAGGTCGACGGCAAGGATGTGACCGCCGAGATCGCGTATCCGGACACGCTGGTCGGCACCGACTCGCACACCACGATGGTGAATGGCCTCGCTGTCCTTGGCTGGGGTGTGGGCGGAATCGAGGCCGAGGCCGCAATGCTCGGCCAGGCCTATTCGATGGTGCTGCCGGAAGTGATTGGCGTCCGCCTCAACGGCAAGCTCAAGGAAGGGATCACGGCGACCGACCTCGTGCTCACCGTCACGCAGATGCTGCGCAAGCGCGGCGTGGTCGGGAAGTTCGTCGAATTCTTCGGACCCGGCCTCGATCATCTGACGATCGAGGATCGAGCCACGATCGGCAACATGGCGCCGGAATACGGCGCGACGTGCGGCTTCTTCCCGATCGATGACGACACGATCGACTATCTCACCAAGACGGCGCGCAAGATCGATCGCGTCGCGCTGGTGAAAGCCTATGCGAAGGCGCAGGGCCTTTATCGTACCAAGAACACGCAGGATCCGGTGTTCACCGACGTGATGAAACTAGAACTCGGTTCGGTGGAGCCTTCGCTCGCTGGGCCGAAGCGTCCGCAGGATCGCGTGCTGCTGAAGGACGTGAAGAACGGCTTCGCCGGCGCGATGGAGAAGGAATTCAACAAGGGAAGCGAGCAAGGCAAGCGCTTTCCGGTCGAAGCACGCAAGCACGATATCGGCCACGGCGATGTGGTGATCGCCGCGATTACGTCGTGCACCAACACGTCGAATCCAAATGTGATGGTGGCGGCGGGACTGCTCGCCAAGAAAGCGGCGGCGCGCGGGCTCAAGCCAAAGCCGTGGGTGAAGACCTCGCTTGCGCCGGGCAGTCAGGTGGTTGCCGAGTATCTCGACAAATCGGGACTGCAGAAGGAGCTCGACAAGGTCGGCTTCAATCTGGTCGGCTTCGGCTGTACGAGCTGCATCGGAAACTCCGGACCGCTCGCCGAGGAAATCTCCGAGTTGATCGCCAAGAACGACGTGGTCGCGGCAGCGGTCCTTTCAGGCAATCGTAACTTCGAAGGTCGCGTCAACGCGGACGTGCGGGCGAACTACCTCGCCTCGCCGCCGCTGGTCGTCGCCTATGCGCTCGCCGGGAACATGAGCGTCGATCTCGCGCGCGCGCCGCTCGGCACCGACGACAAGGGCAAGAAGGTTTATCTGCGCGACATCTGGCCGACCAGCCGCGAGATCGCGAGCGTCATTCGCAAGACGATCAACAAGGGCGTGTTCGCGAAGAAATATGCCGACGTGTTCAAGGGTGAGGCGAACTGGCGCAAGATCCAGGTGAAGGGCGGTCTCACCTACGGCTGGGACGACCGCTCGACCTATGTGCAGAACCCGCCCTACTTCGAAGGCATGGAGAAGCGGCAGCATCCGATTGAGGATATTGTCGATGCGCGCATTCTCGGACTGTTTCTCGAACTCGATCACGACCGACCACATCTCGCCGGCAGGATCGATCAAGGAAGAGAGCCCGGCTGGACATTATCTGCGCGACCATCAGGTGCGCCCGAAGGACTTCAATCAGTACGGCACGCGACGCGGCAATCACCAGGTGATGATGCGCGGCACGTTCGCCAATATCCGCATCAAGAACCAGATGGTGCCAGGCGTCGAAGGCGGTGTGACGATCCACTATCCGTCGAAGCAGCGCATGGCGATGTACGACGCCGCCATGAAGTACAAGGCGGAGGGCGTGCCGCTGATCGTTTTCGCCAACAAGGAATACGGCACGGGATCGTCACGCGACTGGGCTGCCAAAGGCTCCACGCTGCTCGGCATCCGCGCCGTTGTCACCCAGTCGTTCGAGCGCATCCATCGCTCGAACCTCATCGGGATGGGCGTCGTCCCACTCGTGTTCGAGGAAGGCACGTCGTGGCAGACGCTCGGGCTCAAGGGCGATGAGACCGTGACCATTCGCGGCCTGCATGGCGATCTCAAGCCGCGCCAGCGTCTGATTGCCGAGATCGTTTCGGCGGACGGTGCGCTCAAGCGTGTTCCGCTGGTCTGCCGCATCGATACGCTCGACGAACTCGAATACTTCAAGAATGGCGGTATTCTGCAGTACGTCCTGCGTCATCTCGCAGCGTAGCGCTCGCCGCTCTGAGCGATGGGTCTTCCGCTCCTCAGCAATTGAAGGGCCGCTCACCGTGAATTGAGTGGCTGGTGATCGCTGTCGTCAGTATGTGTGATTGTGGGACGAGACATCCGCGGTCTGACGGGATTGCGGTATTCGGTGCCGGGTAGCGGCGCCGTGCTGCCGTCAAGGACTTGAGGGATGTGGAGATCGGCATGAATCGCCGCGTCGCGTTGTCAGTGGCCGTGCTCGCTTCGACCGTGTTGACGTCGGCCTACGCGCTCGCCGAGCCGCGTGCCGTGATCGAACTGTTCACCAGCCAAGGCTGTTCGTCGTGCCCGCCCGCGGACAAGCTTGCGGGCGAGCTGTCGCGCGACCCCTCGCTGATCGTGATGAGTCTCGCGGTGGATTACTGGGATTACCTCGGCTGGCACGACACGCTGGCACTCCCGGGACACACAAATCGGCAACGCGCCTACTCGCGCACGCGTGGCGATCGCGAGGTCTACACGCCGCAAATGGTCGTCAACGGCGTGACGCACGTGCTTGGCAGCGACAAGAGCGCGATCGACAACGCGATCACAACAACGCATCAGCAACCCGGCGTGCTGGCGCTGTCTGTCAATCTATCGGTTGCGAGCGGCGAGATTTCCGTCGCGGTGCCGGCCGCGAAAGACAGCGCGAAGGGTGAGATCTGGCTCTGTCCGATGACCGCGACCGTCGAGGTGCCGATCGGGCGCGGTGAAAATTCCGGACACACGTTCACGTATCACAACGTGGTGCGGCGCTGGATCAAACTTGGCGACTGGACCGGCGCGGCACGCAGTTTCAAGGTTCCGGTGAGCGACGTGACTGGCGTCGGCGGCGATGAGGTCGCGGTCGTCGTTCAAGCCGGCACCAAGGAAGCACCTGCCGGCATGCTGGGTGCGGCCGTGGCCTCGCTGCACTGACCCCATCGCAATTGGATCAGCAATAAAAAAGGGCCGGTGAGAACCGGCCCCAAGAGCGTTGGGGGATTGAACCGTACGCGTAAATCAGGACCCGGCTTGTCCAAGCCCCGGGGGGCTGGGGGGCTGAGGAATCCGGCGCTCGAACGCAGCCGGGTCCTAATCAACTGTTGTCCTTCTCGCCTTTCACCGCGGCGTGCCCTTGGCAGAACTGGGGCTTTGTTGTGAAATCTCGTAACGAATCCGTGAGGCGGCGGATAAGTGTCTCGCAGAATTTATGAAAAGCGTTCGATTTCCTGGAGTTTGTCATTCTGGCGTTACATCGAGTCGTCTGGCCCTTGCGGGCGCGGCCCGGCGGCGCGATCATCCGAAACCAGACACACGGAGGCGCCGCATGACTTTCGGCGAAGCTGATCCGAGCGAGCAGCGCGGGGGCATGGCAAGCGGCCAGGCCAGCGTCCCCGGCAAGGTTACGTTCACCCGGCGCGAACTCGACCGCATTCTAGGGCTCTACGGCCGCATGGTGGCCGCCGGTGAGTGGCGCGATTACGCGATCGATTTTCTGAAAGATCGCGCGGTGTTTTCGGTTTTCCGCCGCGCTTCGGAAGTCCCGCTCTATCGGATCGAAAAAGACCCGCGGCTCGCGCGCAAGCAGGGCGCCTACAGCGTCATCTCGGCGACCGGGCTGATCGTCAAGCGCGGACACGAACTCGATAACGTCCTGCGTGCGGTCGACAAGTCACTGAAACTGGTGGCGGTGTAGATCTTTCCGAGCATGATCTGATTCCGAAAGCCGGCATCCGTCCCCGATCAGTGTCGAGGACATGCTTTTCGGGATCATGCCCTACGGCGGCGCGGCACGGCCTGCGCCGAGCGGACGCTGCATCAGCACCGTGTCGAGCCAGCGGTCGAACTTGTAGCCGACGCCTTCGAGCGCGCCGACCAGCGTAAAGCCTGCGGCGCGGTGCAATTCGATCGAGGGCGTCTGCGCTGAATCTCCGATCACCGCGATCATCAGCCGGTAATCGCGCTTCTCGCTTTCCGTGATCAGCCGGTCGAGCAGCATGCGGCCGATGCCGCGCCGATGCGCGTGCGGCGCGACGTAGATCGAATTCTCGACGCTGAACCGATAAGCGGGCCGCGCCCGATAGGCGCCCGCATAGGCGTAGCCGAGAACCGCGCCGGCGCTCTCCGCGACCAGATAGGGATAGCCGCCGTCGAAAAGCGCCTGCATGCGCCGCGTCATCTCGGCCTCGTCCGGCGGCTCAAGCTCAAACGACGCCGTGCCATGGCGCACCGCGTGCGCGTAAATGGCGGTGATCGCGGGAATGTCGAAAAGGGCTGCGGGGCGGGTCGAAATATCGCTCATGCAATCAGATTACATCAGCATCATCTGATCCGAAAACCGGTTCCCACTTTTGGAACAAAAGCGCCCCGGAGATGAACCCCGGGGCGCTCGCTATATCGTGTATCCGAGATCAGCGGCGGTCGCCGAACAGGCGCAGCATCATCAGGAACAGGTTGATGAAGTCGAGGTAGAGCGACAGCGCGCCCATCACGGCCTTGCGGCCTGTGACGTTGCCGTCGTCCATCGGCGAATACATCTCCTTGATCTTCTGCGTGTCCCAGGCGGTGAGACCCGCGAACACGACCACACCCACCACCGAGATGATGAACTGGAGCATCGTGCTCTGCCAGAAGATGCCGACAAGGCTCGCGATGATGATACCGATCAGGCCCATCATCAGGAACGAGCCCATGGCGCTGAGATCGCGCTGCGTGGTGTAGCCCCACAGCGAGAGTGCGCCGAACGAGGTCGCCGAGATGAAGAACACCCGCGTAATCGAGGAACCGGTGTAGACCGCGAAGATCACCGCGAGCGAGGCGCCGAGCAGCGCCGCGTAGACGAAGAACAAGAGCCGGGCTGTCGACACCGCAAGATGCTCGATGCGGAAGCTGATGAAGAACACCAGCGCAAGCGGTGCGAAGATCAGCACGTACATCAGCGGGCTCGCGTAGAGCTGCGGCCCGACAAGCTCGTTGGTGAAGTAGGCGACAAGTCCGGTCAGCGCGACGCCGCCGGCCATGTAGTTGTAGACGCGGACCATATGGGCGCGCAGGCCCGCATCGACCGCAACCGTCCGGGCGGCGCCGGGGAAGGCCGCGACATTCCGCTCGAAGTCAGACATGGAAGCATCCTCCTGGTCGGCCGCCCGGCCTGTGCCGGCGGCCACGGGAAGCCACAGCGAACTGCGGCGCTCCGGTTAGCCCCAATCTAATGCGGGAGCCGGGCGGGCACCAGATGGCATCGGGTCGCTATCATTACGCTTTGGTAAACTGGCGGAAGTCCGGCTCCCGGTGAAACCAGAATTCGTAGCCCCCGACCGCCTTTTGCATGGCAACATCGTGGATCGGCTGGTTCAGCGGGATGATCGGGACCTCCTGCATGCAGAGCGTGATGAACTCGATCACGGCTTTGTCGTATTCGGCCTTGTCATCGGTGAACCGCGCCCGGTCGATCAGCTTGTCCATCGCGGGGTTCTTGTAGGCCGAGATGTTGAAGATCGAATTGTTGCCGTGAAGATTCCAGAAGAAATAATACTCCGGATAATCGAGCCAGCCGCTGAAGCGGTTGAGTACCACCGGCAGCTCCTTTTTGTTCAGCGTGGTGCGCCAGTTCGCGCCGGGTATTTTCTCGATCGTCGCGCGCACGCCGATCTTGGCGAGGTTTTCCTGCACCAGGATCGCGGTCGGCTCACCGACTGTCGCGGTGCCGACATCGAGTGAGATCGTCGTGTCGAGGCCCGAGGCGAAGCCCGCTTCCTGCATCAGTGCTTTGGCCTTCTCGAGATCGGTCTTGTACGGAAATGCCTGCGGCCACACCGGCTGCTCGGCTGCACCGGACGCGCCGTACATCGGCTTCGCTCGGCCGAAGAACGCGGCGGATTGGATGTCCTCGTAGGGCACTGCCCAGGCAATCGCCTGGCGCAGCTTGATGTTATCGAACGGCGGCTTGGAGGTGTTGAGCGCCAGATACCAAAGCGCATTCGGGATCGGCACGCCGGTAACCTTGACCTTGCCCTCCTTGATCATCTGATCGAAGTCCTTCGGCGGGAAGCCGGTCGAGAGATCCGCGTCGCCGCGCTCCAGCATGGCGCGCCGCGTGCCGGCGGACGGGACATCGCGCGCGACGATGCGCCGGATTTTCGGAAGCGGGCCGCTCTTCCAGTTGTCGAAGCGCGCGAGGATCGTCTCGCTCCCGGCTTTCCAGCTTTCGACCTTGTAGGCGCCGCCGCCGGCCTCGTTGAGCTTCAGCCACCCGAGCGCCCACGGGTCAGCCTCCGTGGCATTCTTCTTCGCCAGTTCGGAGTTGATGACGAACGGCACCACGACTGCGAGGTTGAACATCAGCATCTTGTCCTTGCGGATGAAGTCCACCCGGAAGGTGTGATCGTCGACAGCGACGAACTGGTCGCGTTTCTCGAGGCTGCCGGCGGACATCTGGAAGGTCGGGAAGCCGCCGACCGAGACCGAGCGATCGAACGACCATTTCACGTCCTTGGCGGTGACCGGCGTTCCGTCGTGGAAGGTTGCGTCCTTGCGCAGATTGAAGGTGCAGGACATCCCGTCTGACGCGATTTGCCAGCTTTCGGCGAGTTCCGGCGCCAACACCTCGCGGTCATAGGATGGCGTGCCGTCGGGCAGCGTCTTTGCCGCATAGGTCATCAGCCGGTCGTAGCAATTCCAGGCAAGACCATTGACGGTCTGGTTCGAGCCGACGCCCTGCATGTCGAGGCTGTTCGGTCCAAGCTCCTGCACAACCAGCAGCGTTTCATTGCGCCCTTGTGCGAAGGCGGTACCGCTGGCGAACGCAAGTCCTACCGTTCCGGCGGCTTTGAGGAATTCACGGCGATCGAGAGGCACAAAGGACATCAAAAGCTCCTGCTGAACGCAACGGCGATGCCGTGAAGCGAAGCAAGAGTCGTACCGGCGGGCGGCCAGCCCAACCGGCGCTGACCAAAAAAAAGCCCCGGCAATCGCCGGGGCTTGGTCGTCACGGGCGGATCGTCGGGGGAGGGCCTACTCGTCGCGTGTGCCGAGCAGTTGGAGCAGCATGGTGAAGAGGTTGAGAAAGTCCAGATAAAGCGAAAGCGCGCCCATGATGGCGGAGCGCTCCATCACGGCGCCGTCCATTGCGCCGTAGACGTATTCATTCTTCAGGCGCTGGGTGTCGTAGGCGGTGAGGCCGGCGAACACCAGCACGCCGATGACCGAGATGATCCACTGCATCATCGAGCTGGCGAGAAACACGTTCACCAGCGACGCGATGATGATCCCGAACAGGCCCATGACGAGGAACGAGCCCATGCCGGTGAGGTCGCGCTGCGTGGTGTAGCCCCACAGCGACAACGCCCCGAACGACGCCGCCGTGATGAAGAACACGCGCACGACGGAGGTGTGGGTGTAGATCAGGAAAATCGAGCCGAGCGAGACGCCAACCAGTGCCGCGTAAATCCAGTAAGTGAGCTGCGCAGTCGCGGGCCGCATGTGCTCGATACGGAAGGAGAGGAAGAACACGAGTCCGAGCGGCGCGAGGATCACCGCCCACTTCAGCGGACTGACGAACAGCGTATAGCCGATTTGCGTCAGGTACATTCCGCGCGCGAGCGGACGCGCACCCTGATACGCGAGCGAAGGATCGGATGTCACCGAAAGCATGTAGACGCCAAGCGCCGCAAGCCCGGTAATCGCGAGGCCGAGCACCATGTAATTGTAGATGCGCAGCATGTAGGCCCGCAGGCCTTCATCGACGACCGCGGCCTCGGCGCGTGTCAGCGGCTGGCCGTACTGCGCCGTGGCAGCATTGCGATCAAAATCCGCCATGTTCGAAACCTCTATGTTCGCCCGGCTCGGACGGCAAATAGGCTCATCCGCGCGCGCTCAATATGGACAAAACCAAAAGCCCTACAAGGTGCCGTACCGACGCAGGGGTCTGCGATTGCGCCGCGCGGCGGTTTGTCGCGCAAATCAATGGTATCCGTCGAATTCGCTACAAATGGCGCAGAACCGGCGCGGGCTTTTGTCCCAAAGCTGAGAACGTGCCGATCAGGCCGAATATGATGGTCAAGGATGTCGCGGCAAGCGTTGCGCCGAGCGCCGGCAACGGCAGCCATGTGAACGACAGGTTCATGACTCCGGTCATCACGAGGTAGGCCGCCAGCGAGCCGGCCGCCACACCCACCACGGCGGCCACCAGTCCGATCAGAAGGTACTCGAGCACATAGGCGCCAAGCAGGCGGCGGCGCGTCGCGCCGAGCATCTTCAGCACGACGGCATCGTAAACGCGATGGCGGTGGCCGGTCGCGAGCGCGCCAGCGAGCACCAGCACGGCGGCGATCAGTGTGATCGCGCTCGCGCCGCGGATCGCAAACGTCAAATCGAAAACGACCTTGGCGATGGCTTCGAGCGCCTCGCGCACGCGCACCGCCGTGACGGTCGGAAATTCGGTGGCCGCCGCCTTGAGCAGTGCGACTTCCTGCTCGACGGTCGAGCCGCCCGGATAGGTGAAGGTCGCGATGTGGGTGTATGGCGCGCCGCGGAACGCGCCTGGCGAAAAGACCATCACGAAATTGATGCCGAGCGATTGCCAGTCGACGGCACGCATGTTGGAGACCGTCGCTGTGATGTTGCGACCGAGTACGTTGACGACGATCGTATCGCCAATCTTGAGACCCAGTCCCTCGGCGATCTTGTTCTCGAACGAAACAAGCGGCGGGCCCTGGTAATCCGGTCCCCACCATTTTCCATCGACCACGCGTGAACCGGCAGGCACTTCACCCGAATAGGTGATGCCGCGATCGCTCTGCAGGACCCATGCAGCGTTCGGTGCAGGCTTCAGGTCCTCGGCGCGGACGCCGTGCGCCTCGACGATGCGGCCCCGAAGCATCGGCACGCGCTCGTAGACTGCGTCCGGCGAGTTTTTCCGCGCGAAGGCATCGAAGCGGGCGGCGTCCGCGTCCTGGATGTCGACGAAGAACACCGACGGCGCCTTGTCGGGAAGCGAAGCCACGAACTGGCGGCGCAAGTTGCCGTCGATCTGCAACAACGTGACGAGCAGCGCCAGTCCGAGCCCTAACGACAGCACCACGGTCGGCGTCAGCGCGCCGGGGCGGTGGATGTTGGCCAGCACAAGGCGCAGCAGCGCGTAGCGCGGGCGTGGGGCGCGGCGTGCCAGCGCCATGATGAGCAGAGCGACAAGACGCAGCGCGAGAAACACGCAGGCCGCTGCCACGATGAATATCGCCGCGATCTTGCGGTCGAAGGCGAGAAGGACGGCGATCGCCGCCAGCGCGCCGGTTACCAGAGCGGTGGCCAGCACATAGCGCATGCGCGGAATGCGCCGCTGTGGCGCGACGGCATCGCGATAAAGCGCCGACACCGGCACGTCATGCGCGCGTCCGAGCGGCCAGAGGGCAAAAGCGAGCGCAGTGAGAAAGCCGTAGAGCACCGCGAGCGCCAGTTCGCCCGGATGCACCGCGGGCACAATCGGCAACGGCAACACGCCGCTGAAAGCTGCCGAGATCGCGAAAGGGAGGATCGCGCCGACCACGAGACCGATGACCGCACCAATGGCCGCGAGCAGGGTCACTTCGATCAGATAGATCGCAAATACGCGCCCACCGGTCGCGCCGAGTGACTTCAATGTCGCGATCGTGTTGCGGCGGCGATCGAGATAGTGCTTCACCGCATTCGCGACGCCGACCCCGCCGACCAGCAACGCGGTGAGGCCGACGAGCGTGAGATATTGCGTGAAGCGCTCGATGTTGCGGCCAAGCGCGGGTGAGGCATTCTGGCGCGTGCGCGCTTCCCAACCGGCGTCCGGCAATTGCTTCTCGGCCGCCGCGACGACGGCGTTTGCGATCGTGTCGTTCGAATCCGCGGCGGGGAGCTGCAGCCGATAGTGCCAGCGGATCAGACTGCCGGGCTGAATCAGGCCGGTCGTGCGCAGTG
Organism: uncultured Alphaproteobacteria bacterium; assembly: GCA_963757565.1. GTDB lineage: Bacteria > Pseudomonadota > Alphaproteobacteria > Rhizobiales > Xanthobacteraceae > PALSA-894. The sequence continues at coordinate 555,293 of CAVWSB010000010.1, read as the reverse complement.
CCGCTTCGCTCAGGAGCAGGCGCGGCCCGAAGCCGATGCCGCCAGCAAGCTTGTCGGGCTCATTTTTTAGCGCCGCGCGCAGCTCGATCGTCGCGCCGCCGATGGTGACGCGCGCGCCGGTTTGTAAATTGAGCCGTGCCAGCAGCGCCGGATCGGCGGCCGCACCGAATGCGCCGTCACGCTGCGCGAGTGTATCGGCAAGGTTGCCCGGCGGATCGAGCACGACAGCGCCGAACAGCGGGTAGCTGCTGTCCACGGCCTTGATCTCGACAAGAGCGCTTTGACCGTCGGGGGTGCGTGCCATCGCGCGGAGCGTGGCGGCGACCGAGACGCGGCCGTTATCGTCGAGGAATTTGCGCTCGGTGACGCTCGCCTCACGTGACATGAGCGAGAACGACACGTCTCCACCGAGGATCACCCGGCCTTCGCGCGCGAGTCCGTCTCCCAGGCTGCGGGCAAACGATCCGACACCAGCGATCGCCGCGACGCCGAGCGCGATACAGGCGATGAACACCGCAAAACCGCGCAGGCCGCCGCGCATCTCGCGCAGTGCGAAGCGCCAGGTGAGTGCGCGCGACGCGCTCGCCGCCATCTCGCTCACGCGACGCGCTCCTCGACGTGACCTGAGCGCAGTCGCACCACGCGGTCGCAACGCTGCGCGAGTGCATTGTCGTGCGTCACCAGCACCAGCGTGGTGCCACGCTCGCGATGGCCGGCGAACAATAGTTCGATGATCTCGCGCCCCGTCGCTTCATCGAGATTGCCGGTCGGCTCGTCGGCGACAAGAATTGCAGGATGCGGCGCGAGTGCGCGGGCGAGCGCGACGCGCTGCTGCTCGCCGCCGGAGAGCTCAGCCGGATAATGGTCCACGCGCTCGCGCAAACCCACCGAGGCAAGCTCGGCGGCGGCGCGCTCGAACGCATCGGCCGCCCCCGCAAGCTCGAGCGGCACCGCGACGTTCTCCAGGGCCGTCATGGTCGGGATGAGGTGAAAACTTTGAAACACAATTCCGATTTTTTTTCCGCGGAAGCGGGCGAGGGCATCCTCGCCCAGTGCTGCAAGGTCCTGGCCCGCGACCTGCACCGCGCCGCTGTCGGGGCGCTCCAGCCCCGCCGCCACCATCAGCAGTGTCGATTTGCCGGACCCCGAGGGCCCGACCAGGCCGACCGCCTCGCCGCTGCCTATATGCAGGTCGATGTCCTTGAGGATATGCACCCGGGCGGCGCCGCGGCCGAGCGAGAGGTTGACGCCGGACAGCCGGATGGCCGGGGCGGAAAACGAGGTTTCGTTCATGCAGTCCTTCGCGCGCCCCGGTGCCAGCCGGTCATATGGGAAGCCGACCCGCCCGGTCCAGTCGCGCCGCGCGGTGCTGGCGGGCGCGCTGGCGGCGCTGGCCATGCCCGCCGCCGCGGCGGATCGCACTTTCCGCATCGTGGTGCTGGGCGATTCGCTCAGCGCGGGATACGGACTGTCCGCGCAGGACGCACTGCCGGCCAAGCTCCAGAGCGCGCTCAAGGCCAAGGGCTACGCGGTCGAGATCGCCAATGCGGGCGTCTCCGGCGACACGGCGGCGAACGGGCTTTCCCGGCTCGACTGGTCGGTGCCGGACGGCACTGACGCGGTGATCCTCGAACTGGGCGGCAATGACGCCCTGCGCGGCGCCGATCCGACGACGACGCGCGCCTCGCTCGATGCGATCATCCGCCGCCTGCAGGAGCGCAAGATCGCGGTATTGCTTGCCGGAATGCTGGCGCCGCGCAATCTCGGGCCGGACTACGCCAGGGCGTTCGATCCGATCTACCCGGAACTCGCCGCGCAATACGGCCTTATCCTCTATCCCTTCATCGCCGACGGCGTGCTGGGCGAGTCCTCCCTGACGCAGGCGGACGGCATGCACCCGACCCCGGCCGGGGTGGACGTCATGGTGAGCCGCATGCTGCCCAGGGTCGAGGAACTGATCGCCCGGCTGAAAGCGGCCTCCTGACGCATCGCGCGAAAGGGGAACTGGCGCCGCCGCCGCCGTTCGCGCGCAAACCCCTCCGCCGTCATACCTCTGTGTTGATCCGGCTGGCCAAATCCGGCCATGATTCGGCATGATTCGAGGGGTGGCCGGCCCCGGGAGTACGCGATGCCTCGTCTGTTTACCGGTCTGGAAGTGCCGAAGGAGATCGGCCAGGCGCTCTCGATGCTGCGCGGCGGGTTGCCTGGGGCGCGCTGGATCGACCCGGAAAACTACCACATCACGCTGCGCTTCATCGGCGACATCGACGACCGGCTCGCGCACGACATCGCACTCCTGCTCGAGGGCGTGCGGCGGCGCAGCTTCGATGTGCGCTTCGAGGAACTGGCCTCGTTTGGCGGGCGCAAGCCGCGCGCGGTTTATGCCGGCGTCGCGCCGGTTTCGCCGCTGGTCGAGTTGCAGGCCGAGCAGGAGCGGCTGATGCAGCGCCTCGGGCTCGAACCCGAGGGGCGCAAGTTCACGCCGCATGTCACGCTCGCGCGGCTGCGCGATGCCTCCAGCCGCGATGTCGCCGACTATCTGCAGACCCGCGCGCCGCTGTTCGGCTCCTCGTTCCGCGCCTCGCGCTTCGTGCTGTTCTCCTCGCGCCGCTCCGTCGGTGGCGGGCCGTATGTGATCGAGGCGGATTATCCGCTGGCGGCCTGACCGGTTTCCGCTCGTCCCCGCGGAGGCGGGGGCCCAGTTCTTTCTTGCGTTCCTTGCCCTGGATTCCCGCTTTCGCGGGAATGAGCGGAGGGGGAGAGCCTTGCTGCTGCCCCGATCCGTCGCCACATTCGCCGCATGAGCGAACACACCGCCACCTGGAACGAATCCGATTTCGCGACCGTCGATGCGGAGCGCTTGGCGCGCGACGAGGACACGGTGCGCCGGCGCTTCTGGAAAAAGCTGCGCCGCTTCGCCTCGCGGCTGCCGTTCGTCGAGGATCTGCTCGCCGCCTACTACTGCGCGCTCGACCGGGACACGCCACTGCAGGTGAAGGCCGCGCTGTTCGGCGCGCTCGCCTATTTCGTGCTTCCGTTCGATGTGATTCCCGACGTGCTGCCGGTGCTCGGTTTCGCCGACGATGCCGCCGTGCTGGCAACCGCGCTGCGGCTGGTCGCGAGCCACATGCGCCCCGAGCACCGCGAGGCGGCGAAACAGGCGATCGCGCGCGGGCTTGCTGAAAACTAGGCAGCCGCGAGCGCGGACGTCGTTGTCGCGCCCTCTCCCCTTGTGGGAGAGGGCTCCTCGAAATTTCAGCACTACAGAATGGGTGAGGGGTACCCCTCTCTTCCTCAAGGGGAGAGGGCTCAAAAAACCGCCACCACGGCCCGTGGTGAGAGTCCCTTGCACATCGCCGCTTTCTGGCTTATATTCCTAAAGCCATGCGCCCGCCGATCTTCGACGAACCGATCATCCGTCTCAGCCCCAGGGCTCGCCCGGCCCCCAATGCGGCCGGGCGGGTGCCGCGGCCGCCGCGTGGCGGCAAGGGTTGGCCTTACGCCGATGATGCCGTCGAGACCGTGCGCCGGCTGATCGAGGAGACCACGCTCACCTACCATCAGATCGCGGCGCGGACCGGCGCCTCGCCCGCCAGCATCAGCCGCTGGAAGCAGGCCGGCCGATGGACGCGGCCGCTGTTCGCGCCGCGCTCGATGGCCACCGTGCCGACCCCGCGCGCGACCGCCTACAACAAGCACCGAACGCTGGCGGCGCGCCTCGCCGCGCTGGCGGAACGCTATATCCGCGAACTCGAAGAAGCGCCGGCCATCGATCCCGACAAACTCGGGCAGGCACTGGAGCTGACCAGAATGGCGCGGCTTGCCGTCATGCGCCGCACGCCGCGCCGGGACGAAGCCGTGATGTGGGGCGAGCCGATGCGCCCGATGGCGGAATTGTGCGCGGCTGGTGTCGATCTCCATCGTGCGCCGCGCGAGGCGCTCGATGATTTCCTGGCGCATCGCGTGCTGCCGCCGTCGCACGAGCGACCGCCGCGCTCACGCGGGCGCGGCAATGCGCGATATTTCACGCGCGAGCAGCGGCATCGGAGCATGCTGGAGAAGGAGTGACAGCAAGCAGAACGCCTTACACACCTCCTCGAACACTCAGATTTGTGCCATCCCCATCGCGAACCACCTTATCCTCCCGCGCGGGCTGTCATATATGAGTGACTCGTCTGTCGAAACGTGCCGCTGGTTCCCTGACACAATGGCGGCGTGGATCGGTGACACAAACATCGCGATCTGACGCCCGATTGACGCAATCCCGAACAGGCATTCCACCGGACACCGCATGGCAAATCAGTTGACGACGGCGCAATCCAACATGCGGCGTATCGGACCTCCTGCGTTCGTGGCGCTTCTTGCGATGGCCTCGCTGACGGCATGGAGCGAGCCCGCCAGCGCCAGACAGGCGCGCCCGTCCGCGCCCCGGGAGGCGACGGCGCCGCGCACCGCGGGCGATCCGATCATGGCGATCGTGTCGATCAAGTCCCAGCAGGTCACCTTCTACGACGCCGATGGCTGGATCATGCGCGCCCCGGTCTCGACCGGCGTCAAAGGGCGCGAGACGCCGGCCGGCGTCTTCGCCGTGATCGAGAAGGACAAGGACCACCACTCGACGATGTATGACGACGCCTGGATGCCGAACATGCAGCGCATCACCTGGAACGGCGTCGCGCTGCACGGCGGGCCGCTGCCCGGCTACGCGGCCTCGCACGGCTGCGTGCGCATGCCTTATGGCTTTGCCGAGAAGCTGTTCGACCGCACGTGGATCGGCATGCGGGTGATCATCTCGCCGAACGACGCGGCCCCGGTCGAGATTTCACATCCGGCGCTGTTCATGCCCAAGGCGGACGCCCTCGCGGCGGCTCCCGCGCGGGTCGAGACGCTCGCCCGCGAGGCCGACACCGCCGCCAAGGCTGCCGACGAAGCGAAGAAGACCGCAGCGACCGCGACACGCGAGGCGGCAGCGCTCGCAGCCTCGTTGCGCAAGCTGGAACTCGCCAAGAAAAGCGCCGATACCGCGCTTGTTTCCGCCGACAAGAAGCTCGGTGCCGCAAAGACCGACGACGCCAAGGCGAAAGCCGAGGACCTGAAGCAGAAGGCTGCCGCCAAAGCCGAGGAGGCGGGGACCCAGTTGGAGGCCGCCCAGGCCGAGGCAAAGACCAGGCCCGACGCCACGGCCGTAAAGGAGGCCGCCAAGGCGGCCGAGACCCAGAAAGCCGCCACCGCCAGGGCCGCGAAGGACGCGAAGCTCGCGCTCGAGCCGGTGTCGATCTACATCAGCCGTGCGACGCAGAAGCTTTACGTCCGGCGCAACACGCACAAGCCCGCGCCCGACGGCGGCGGCGAGGTGTTCGATACCTCCATCGAGGTGCCGGTCACGATCCGCAATCCCGAGAAGCCGATCGGCACGCACGTGTTCACCGCGATGGCCAAGTCGGACGCAGGCCTGCGCTGGAGCGCGGTCACGGTCGACGGCGGGATCGACGCCAAGGATGCGCTCGACCGCATCACCATCCCGCAGGACGTGCTCGATCGCATCGCCCCGACCGCATTGCCGCGGTCCTCGATCGTGATCTCGGACGAGCCGCTCAGCGCCGAAACCAACTATCGCACCGAGTTCGTCGCGGTGCTGAGCGACCAGCCACAGGGCGGCTTCATCACGCGCAAGCCGACGCCACCTCAGGACCAGATCGCGGCGACCACGCAGGACGACGGCTTCGCTTCCTTCTTCGGGCGTGGCGGTTGGGGCTCGCAGACCGGCGATGCGCCGCCGCAGCGCGGCTGGGGTCTGCAAAACGCCAATCCGCCGCAGCGCGGCGCCGACTCCCAGCGTGGCCGGGGCGCGCAACCCGCTCAACAGCGCGGGTGGGGCGCTCAGTCCGGCAACAATCAGGGCTGGGGCGGCGGCCAATACTTCCGGCGGGATGACCGCTGGTGACGTGACGCCGCGCGGCGCGTCCGCGCGGGAGTCTTATCAACTCACGAACATGCCGGCTTTCGCCCGGCTGATCCCGAGCGCGACGATGCGCTGCAGCAGGTTCGGGTAGGCGAGGCCGTCGTGCAGCGCGGCGGTCGCGAACTCCTCGCTCTTGGCGATTTCGGGATTGGGATTCGCCTCGATGAAATACGGGACGCCATCGGCCGAGAGGCGAAAGTCGATGCGCGCATATCCGTCGAGATCGAGCGCGCGGTAGATCCGCTTCGCCGTTCGCTGGATCCGCGCGTAGACCTCGGGCGCAAGGTCCATGGCGGGGCCGTCCACGATCCCGGCGCGCTTCTGGTAGCTGGTGTCGTGCTTCACCTTCTCGGTGGCGATGGCGCGCGCGCCCGGCGCGAGGTTGCCGAATTTCAGCTCCCATACCGGCAGCGCGCGCAGCCGCTCGTTGCCCATCACGCCGACATAGATCTCGCGCCCCTCGATATACTGCTCGGCGATCGCGGCGGTGCCGATCCGCTCGTGGATGAAGGCGACGCGCTCGGCGAGCTTCTCGTCGGTGTCGACCACGGAGGCCTGCGAGATGCCGAGCGATGAGTCCTCGGTCAGGCTCTTGACGATCAGCGGCAGCGCGAGACGCGCCGGCCGCTTGACCTTGCGGCCCTTCGGAAACACCGCGAACGCCGGCACCGCGATGCGCCGGTAGTGCACGAGCGCCTTGGAGAGGTCCTTGCCGCGCGCCAGGATCAGGCCGCGCGGGTTACATCCGGTGTAGGGGATCTGCATCAGCTCGAGAAAGCTCGCGACGTTCTGGTCGTAGATGACCTTGCCGTGGAAATCCTCGAGCAGCGTGAACACCACGTGCGGCTTGAAGCCTTCGATCTCCTCGCGCACCGCCTTGAGCTCGTCCTCGACGCCGAACGGGCGAACGTCATGGCCCGCCGCGCGCAGCGTGCTCACGATGTCGAATTCGGTCTTCCATTGATTGATCTCCTCCGCGGTGTAGCCCTTGGTGGTGTCCGGCGGCACCAGCGCGGGGTCCATCAGCACGAGAATGCGCAGCTTTTTCATAGCGCGATCCACTTGCGTTTGGTCGGGCCGAACAGCGCGTGCATGGTCTTGGCCGTCAACAGGACCGTGAAATCGGTCAGCAGCTTGCGCTCAGGACCGACCGCACGCAGATGGTGCGTGCGGCAGCGGATGATCATGTCGTCGAGCACCGCGTCGAGCGTGAGCTGGTTCTCGCCGGTCCAGCGCGCGACCAGCTTGCGGATGTAGGCGCGGTGGCGGCGGATGAAGGTCGAGGCCGGCTGCGACCGGTGATGACGCGGATCGGCGGAGAACAGCCGGTAGAGGTCGCGGTCATAGGTTTTCGGCGGCTCGAAGGCGTAGAACGCCTGCTTCTTCTTGTAGTGCTCGGCCAGCGTCTGGCTCAGTTCGTTCAGCGGATCGACGCGCTCCCGCAGGGTGAGCAACGGGCGCTTCCCGGCGATCTCCTCCATCAGCTCGTCGACATATTCGAGCTTCTTGAGCGCGGGCCAGCCGGCGTAACGCGTGCGCCAGTTCGAACGCGGCCGCAGCCACACCGCGAAGGTCTCGGCGAAGTCCTCGTCCGGATGGCTCTGCGCATACCAGAGCCGCAGATGCTGCACATAACGGCGGCTCGCCGGATTGGGCCGGTAGTAGCGCGGGTAGCGTTTCGACGACGGACCAAATAGTTGCTGCCAGCGCCGCCGGCGATGCAGCTGGTAGGCGTGCTGCACGGTGTGGCCGGCCTCGTGACGCAGGATCGCCATGCACTCGGACCACGTGCCGCCTTCGACGTCGAGCATCATCTTGTTCTCGAGCTTCATCAGGCGCGGGTGCGCGAGATAAAACGGGATCGCGATGCCGGGCGTGCTGTCCGGGCTGAACCACTCGCTCGATATCCACGCATGCGGCCGCAGCCGCAGGCCGCGCTCCTCCATTTCTTCATGGAGATTGGCGAGGCAATCCTCCAGCCACGTGCCTTCGATCGTGACCCTCAGGCTGCTCAGCCGCCGCTTGAGCAACTGCTCGTCCGACAGCTTTTCCCAGGCATATTTTCGGCGCGGCATGCGGCCTCAAGGCGTCACAAGAATCTCCGCGCAATGGTGTCATGGGATATCGCCGGCAACAACCGCCGCGCCGTCGTGGCGTCCGCGGGGCTCGCCCGGGCACTTCGGCGGCTTCGTGGCGCTTCGGTTCGAAACTTGATCCCACACCGCGTCGCGTCGTATGTACCGAACGCCGGGGCTTCGCAGGCTCCCGACACCTCAAAGACGGCTCCCCGTCCAAGCCCTGCTCGCGGTTCGCGCGGTCGCGCGACAGGAGCATGATCATGAACACGGAGCCGTTTTCCATTCCGGAAGCCAAATTGCGCCTCGGCCGCGTCGCGATCCTGTGGCGGGGCGATGACGCGGAGCGCGCCGGCGCAACGCGAGAGTCGAGCCGGTTCAAGGCCGTCTTCGCCGCGCTCGCCGGTGCCGGCGTCGGTGCCACGCCGATCGTTTACGAGGACCATGTCCTCGACGCCGTGCGCGCGCAGTTGACCGCACATGATGGTGTCCTCGTCTGGGTCAACCCAATTCACGAAGGGCGCAACCGCACAAAACTCGACGCATTGCTGCGCGAGGTCGCGGAGCGTGGCGTCTGGGTAAGCGCGCATCCTGATGTGGTGCTCAAGATGGGCACCAAGGAGGTGCTCCATCGCACCCGCACCATGAGCTGGGGCTGTGACACGGCCCTCTATCGAACCGCCGAGGCCATGCGCCTCGAATTGCCGGCGCGACTGGCCGCTGGACCGCGGGTGATCAAGCGCAACCGCGGCAATGGCGGCCAAGGCGTGTGGAAGGTCGAGATGTCGGCAGGTACGCACGCCCGATCGACGGTGCGCGTCCTCGATGCCACCAAGGACACATCGGAGGATCTGGCGTTGGATGCGTTCCTGGAGCGGTGCGCGGATTACTTCGAAGACGGCTGCGTGATCGATCAGCCGTTCCAGGCGCGCCTGGGCGAAGGCGTCGTGCGCTGCTACATGGCGGGCGATCGCTGCGCCGGCTTTGGCCATCAGAAGGTCAAGGCCTTGATCGAAGCACCGGCCGCGCGCGCCGAGGCCGGCCCCCGGCGCTACACATCCAAAGCCGATCCCCGCTTCCAGCGCCTGCGCCGGTTGATGGAAGACGAGTGGACACCGCGACTGGCCTCCTTGCTGGATATCCCGCTGCGCGACCTTCCGATGATCTGGGATGCGGACTTCATGCTTGGCCCGCCGGGCAGCGATGGCGCCGACAGCTACGTGCTTGGCGAGATCAACGTCAGTTCGGTGTTTCCGATCCCCGACGAGGCGCCGGACGAGATCGCGTGCAGAGTTGCTGATCGGCTGCGGCCGAAGCTCTGATTGCGAGTCCGACGAAGCCAGCACGCCGATGTATCGTCAGCCACGTGCCCTGAATCGTGATCCCTAAACTCAGTTCACAAGGTTTCTTGGTTTTGGATGGCAACAACCGGCCCATGAACCCGCAGCGCGGTCGCGACGACAAACGCTGGATGTTCAAACTGAATCGAATGACCCGGCTCCTCGGCCTGTCCGCGGCGATAATCGCCGTTGCGGGCGGGCTGTGGCAGTTCAGCCGGCCAAGCCGCGCCGCGGAGTCCTCCGCCGCCGTCGTGACGAGCTGCGGCGGATTTGCCGCTGATGCGCACCGGCTCTTCGGCAAAAGCGATGCCGCGGCGATGAGCGGCACATTCGCGCCCGGCGATCACGTGCGTCTTGTGATCTTTTTCACGGGCGTCGGCTATTCGTGGGAATTGACCGGCGTGCTCGCCATGGCGAACAAGGCGCGCGTGACCGGCGCCGGCGATTTCACCTCGGTCACGCGGTCGGTGTCCACGGACGCGCCGACCTCCATCTACACAACAAGCAGGTCCATCGCACGATCGTTCGGACTCAGCGTCGTGCACGATGTGCCCGCCGCCAGGTTCGAATACACGTCCGAGCGGAAGGCTACGTCGCGTGGCGAGATCAGCGGATTTGCCAGGCTGGAGATGGATATCGATGTCACCGCCGCTGGAGATGGCACGATAAAGATCGACAAGGCCGATAGCGTGCCCTTGCCCTTGCCGCCGAGAATCGTGAGCGCAAGCTGCATCGCCGCGACAACGGCGCCCTCGGTTTAGGGCTGCAAGATCACCTGGACCACAACCTTGCGCTCCGCGATCGCCTTCAAGGACGCTGGGAGGAATGAGACCGGCGAGGCTTCAGCCGCAGCAAGGCTGTTTGGTCTTTGGCGAACAACACGATTGGCTTTCGAGAAGCCACCGGTCGCGCGGCTTGCAACTTGATGGGCGCGCCGAGAGAAAGACGCGGATCACGGTGTTGGCAGTATCGATGCGCTCCGCACGATAGATTTGCATCGGCCGAACGCCATCGCTCACTTCAAAGGTCAGCTTGGCTTTCGGATCGAACCCAACGGCCTGGTCGACCTTGCGGATGATCGCGAGAAACCTCCCCGCCGGCATGTGCCCCCGGTTTTCTTCTTCGATATCCCAAAGCTGAATGAAGGTTTCGCTCCAGCTTTCCGGGTTTGCGCCGCAGTCGAGAGCCTTAAACGAGCCCGTCTTGACCTCGGTCACGTGGTAGCTCGGAAGGGTGTCTTTGCCGTCGTAATTGAAAACGAGCGGCTTTTCCTTGTGGGCCTCAAGGCTGGTGAGGAGCGCATCGGCCGATAGCTCATCCACCGGTAACAAGGCGCCGACTGTCGAGCGCGTATTGGCAAGTTGGGACATGGCTGATACCCTCATTCAAATTATTCTTGAATTGTAGGATTATCGGAATATGGACGAGCGTCAAGCCCGAACGGCGTTTGCGGCGCTGTCGCAGGAAACGCGGCTGCGGATCGTGCGATTGCTCGTTCGGGCTGGCCCCGAGGGGGTGGCGGCAGGAGCAATCGCCGATGCAGTTGAAGTGTCGCCGTCCAATGTGTCCTTCCATCTGAAAGATCTTGAGCACGCCGGCATGATCACGCCACGCCGCGAGGCGCGTTCGATCATCTACTCGGCTGATTTCGCCGGCCTGCGCGACCTGATCGCGTTTCTGATGAAGGACTGTTGCGCCGGCCATCCGGACATCTGCTCGCCGGCACTCGCGGACGCCGCCTGCTCGCCTGCCAGGAAAAAGAGGACAGCGCGCGCCTGATGCGGGATTTCGATCTGCCACGACGTCTTGCTGCCGAGGGCCTCGGTACGCTGATTCTGGTCGCGACCGTCGTCGGGTCCGGCATCATGGCCGAGACATTGACCAAAGACATGGCATTGATGCTGCTCGGCAACACGCTTCCCACCGGCGCCATTCTGGTCGTGCTGATCACGATCCTGGGGCCGGTGTGTGGCGCTCATTTCAATCCCGCGGTTACGCTTGTGTTCATGCTCAAGGGCGAACTGCGCCCGACGCACGCCGCGCAGTACGCGGCGGCGCAGATCGTTGGCGGAGTCCTGGGGGCGATGGTGGCCCATGTCATGTTCGGCCTGCCGCTCCTGGAATTTTCCGCAAAGGCACGGACCGGGTTTCCGCAGTGGTTCGCGGAAGGCGTTGCGGCGTTCGGGCTGGTTGCGACAATTCTCGGCGGGCTGCGATTTCGCGAGGCCGCGATTCCGTGGCTCGTCGGGCTCTACATCACGGCTGCTTACTGGTTCACCGCTTCGACGTCTTTCGCCAACCCGGCCGTCGCCATTGCGCGATCGTTCACCAACACGTTTTCCGGCATTCGCCCGCAAGACCTGCCGGGATTTATCGTCGCCGAAGTTCTGGGAGCTGTGGTCGCGTTGACGTTCATGACCTGGCTCCTGCAGCATGCCGAAGCAAAGACGGAAGCAGCGCGATGACAGTTACGATCTATCACAATCCTCAATGCGGAACGTCACGCAACACTTTGGCGATGATCCGCCAAAGTGGGGAAGAGCCCAAAATCATTGAGTATTTGAAGGATCCGCCCTCGCGCGACACGTTGGTCGCGCTGATAGCTGCGATGGGAGTGACGCCGCGCGCCTTGCTTCGCGAGAAAGGTACGCCTTATGCCTCACTCGATCTTGCCAACCCAAAATGGAGCGATGACGATCTGATCGATTTCATGATGGCGCATCCGATCCTGATCAATCGGCCCATCGTCGTTTCGCCGAAGGGCGCGAAACTGTGTCGGCCGTCAGAAGTCGTACTCGACCTTCTCCCCCATCCCGATATTGGCGAATTCACAAAGGAAGACGGCGATGTGATCGCCGTCCAAACGCCGGATGCGCGTACTGGCTAGGGCCGCAAGATCACCTTGCCCATGACCTTGCGGTCCGCGATCGCCTTCAGCGCCGCCGGCGTGTCCTTCAGCGGATAGACGGCGTGGACATGCGCCGAGAGCTTGCCCTCGGCGGTCCAGCGCACGAGATCGGCCATGTTGGCCTGATGGCCCTTCGGGTCGCGCTCGATGAACGAGCCCCAGAACACGCCGAGAATGTCGCAGCCTTTGAGCAGCGCGAGGTTGAGCGGAATTTTCGGAATCTCGCCGGCGGCGAATCCGATGACGAGATAGCGTCCAGCCCAGGCGATCGCGCGTAGCGCGGGCTCCGCATAGGGTCCGCCGACCGGATCGTAGATCACGTCCGCGCCTTTGCCGCCGGTGACGCGGCGCAGCCCTTCCTTCACGTCCTCCTTGGCGTAGTTGATGACCTCGTCGGCACCACGCTCGCGGCAGAACGCAAGCTTGTCATCGGAGGACGCACACGCGATCACGCGCGCGCCCATCAGCTTGCCGAGTTCGATCGCCGCCAGGCCGGTGCCGCCGGACGCGCCGAGAACGCCAAGCGTCTCGCCGGATTTGAGCCTGGCGCGGTCCTTCAGCGCGTGCAGCGTGGTGCCGTAGATCACGGTGATGCCGGCGGCGCGGTCGAAGTCGAGCGTGTCGGGTATTTTCACGACGCGCTGAGCCGTGATCGCAATCTTCTCGCGCGCCGCGCCGTGGCCGCCATAGCCGAGCACGCGGTCGCCCGGCGCGAATCCGCTGACGCCCGCGCCGACGCTCTCGACCACGCCGGCGAATTCGGAAGCCGGCGAGAACGGGAAGGGCGGTTTGAACTGGTATTTACCCGCGATAATCAGGGTGTCGAAAAAGTTGAGCGCCGCCGCCCGGATGGCGACAACGACCTCACCCTCGCCCGGCGTGGGGTCGGGAAGGTCGGCATATTCGAGATCGTCGGGACCGCCGAAGCGGGTGCAGAGCATGGCTTTCATGGGGACTTCGCGCTCGGGATGGACGGATCGGACCCAGCTTAGGGTGCCCCAACCGCGCCGTCACGGGGCCTGAAAGACCAAGACCAGATGCCGCGGTGCCTTCACATTGTCGATTTCCGCAGGTATTTCTATGACTTCCGGGACGCTGGGCGGGAGGACCGATGACGACGAAAAGCGCGTACCGATCAGTGGCGCTTGCGCTCGTGGCGGTGGCCGGTCTCTCGACGGCTGGCCTTGCGCAGAGTTCCAAGGACAGCAAGGCCGCCAAATCCCCACCCGCCAAGCAGGCACCGGCGCCCACGCCGGCGCCAGCGCCCGCGGGTGCCGGACAGCCGACGCTGCTTGGCCAGTTCGGCGACTGGGGCGCCTACACGGCATCGAGCAGCGGCAAAAAGGTCTGCTACGCGCTGGCGAAGCCGGCCTCGCAGGCGACCGAGCCGGCGAACCGTCCGCGCGATCCGGCCTTCACGTTCGTGTCGACGCGCCCTTCCGAGAATGTCCGCAACGAGATCTCGATCGTGATCGGATATCCGTTCAAGCCGGGCTATGAGGCGGCGGTCGACATCGGCTCGGCCAAATACGCCATGTACACCCAAGGGGACGGCGCCTGGATCAAGAATGCCGCCGAGGAGGCGCGCATGGTCGAGGCGATGCGCAAGGGCGCGGACATGGTGGTGACCGGCGAATCCGGCCGCGGCACCAAATCGACTGACCGCTATTCGCTGAAAGGTCTGGCGCAGGCGCTCGATCGCGTCGCGCAGGAGTGCAAATAACTTGCAATCCGGGGCCTCGAAGCCCCACATCCGGCGCGATGACGACCACCCTGCAGGCTGAGACCGGGACGCGCGGCTTCGTGGAGAAGACCGCGCTCGAAACCTATGTGGCTCCCGCCAAGCCATCGCTCGTCGGGATGTCGCGCGCCGTGCTGGCCGATGCGCTGGGCACCATCGGCGTGCCCGAAAAACAGCGCAAGATGCGCGTGCAGCAACTCTGGAACTGGATCTATGTGCGTGGCGTGACGCGCTTCGACGCCATGACCAGCGTGTCGAAGGAGCTGCGTGTCGCGCTTGAGGCGCGCTTCACGCTGGAGCGTCCCGAGGTCGTCGCCGAGCAGGTGTCGGTCGATGGCACGCGCAAATGGCTGCTGCGGCTTCCGGGCGAACATGCGGGCGAGCGGCCACACGAAGTCGAGTGCGTCTATATCCCCGACACCGGGCGCGCGACGCTGTGCGTGTCGAGCCAGGTCGGCTGCACGCTGACCTGTACGTTCTGCCACACCGGCACGCAGCGGCTGGTGCGCAATCTCACACCGGGCGAAATTGTCGGGCAGGTGATGGTGGCGCGCGACCGGCTCGGCGACTGGCCGGGCGGCTCGCCGCCGGATGGCGCGATCGTGCCGACGGATGGCGGGCGCTTCGTCACCAACATCGTCATGATGGGGATGGGCGAGCCGCTTTATAATTTCGACGCGGTGCGCGATGCGTTGCTGATCGTGCAGGACGGCGACGGGATCGGTATCTCGCGGCGCCGTATCACGCTTTCCACCTCCGGCGTCGTGCCGAACATCGCGCGCGCCGGTGAAGAGATCGGCACCATGCTGGCGATTTCGCTGCACGCGGTGCGCGACGACCTGCGCGACGACCTGGTGCCGCTCAATCGCAAATATCCGATCGCCACGTTGCTCGACGCCTGCCGCAACTATCCCGGCGTGTCGAATGCGCGGCGCATCACCTTCGAATACGTGATGCTGAAGGACGTGAACGATTCGCTCGACGATGCGAAGAAGCTGGTGAAGCTGCTCAAGGGCATTCCGGCGAAGATCAATCTCATTCCGTTCAACCCCTGGCCCGGCTCGAAATACGAATGCTCCGACTGGGAGCAGATCGAGAAATTCTCCGAATACATCTTCAACGCCGGATATTCCTCGCCGGTGCGAACGCCGCGCGGGCGCGATATCCTCGCCGCCTGCGGCCAGCTCAAGAGCGCGACCGAGAAACTGTCGGCGCGCGAGCGCATGGCGCTGCGCGCGATGGCGATGACGGATTGATCGATGGATTCCGTGCTGCGTCTGCTGTTGCGGTTCGTCCTCGTTCCGCTTGGCTATCTGGCGGCGGTGATCGCGGGCGTGTGCATCATTCTGTTCGGCTCGTGGAAGATCCGGCACGCTGATTCTCAGCGACAATCCGGACGCGGTGCGTGCCGGACTGTTCGGGTTCGTCATTGCGGGGCCGATCCTGCTGGTGGTGCTGCTCGCCACGATGTGGCTGCCCGCGGCAATCGGCATCCTGATTTCGGAGGCGTTTGCGATCCGCTCGTGGATTTTCCATGCGCTGAGCGGCGCCGTGTCTGCGTGGATCGGCTGGAAGCTGTTCGGCGATGTGGATCCGGACCTCTTCCCGAGCGATCCGACTTATGTGATCGCAGCGGGGCTCGCCGGCGGTTTCGCCTACTGGGCGGTTGCGGGCTGGAGCGCGGGTTTCTGGAGGCCGGTGTTCAGGCGGCCGCTGCCCGCGTCTGCGCGGCCCGGCGATCCGTTCAATCCGCCCGCGCGAACAGGAGCCTGACGGCGAACGCGCCCATCAGCGTGGCGAAGAGATAGTCGATGCCGCGCATCACGCGCGGCGAGCGCCGCAGCGCTGTCGTGAGTCGTTCGGCTGCGAGGATCAGCGCAAGGCAGATCGGCACCGCCAGCACGATGAAATAGAGGCCGAGGAACATCAGCTTGCCGCCCGCATGGGGATCGTGCGCCGAAACGAACTGCGGCAGGAAGGTCAGAAAGAACATGACGATCTTCGGGTTGAGAAGGTTGATGGCAACGCCCTTCAGAAACACCTGCCCGAGCGGCTGCGGCCTGCCCACGCCGGGCACAAGCGTCAGCGCCGATCCGCGCCGCAGCGCCTCGATGGCAAGCCAGAGCAGATAGACCACGCCCGCGATCTTGAGCACGCCGAAGGCTGCCGCCGAATGTGCGAGCAGCGCCGATAACCCGAACGCCGCCAGCATGGTGTGTACGACGAGCCCTGCGGACGCCCCGAGATAAGCCGCGATGCCGCGCGCGCGTCCGCCGGTCAGCGTCTGGCCGAGGAACAGCGTCATGTCGGGCCCAGGCGTGACGACAAGCACGACTGCGGCTGCCGTGTAGGCGAGCAGGACGCCGAGATCGGGCAGGAAATTCACGGCCGCCTCGCATATTCGAGCGCCTGTTCGAGCCGGTCGTTGCCCCAGAACAATTCGCCGCTCACCACGAAGCTCGGGGCGCCGAAGATGCCAAGTTGCTGCGCCTCTTCGGTTTGCGCCCGCAGCTTCCCCTTGATCTCGTCGGACTGGGCGCGTGCCGTGATCGCGGTATCGTCCCGGTCGTGATCGCGGATGATTTCCGCAATCACAGCCGGATCGCCGATCTGACGGCCTTCGCCGAACTCCGCGCGATACACCGCGCGCGTGAACTCCACGCCCCATCCCTGTTCGATCGCGACGAGCGCGGTGCGCGCCGCTGGAAGCGAGCCCTGCGGGAACGGATCGGGGAGGCGAAACCGCAAGCCGATATCGGCGCACTGGCGCTCGCAATCGCGCACCATGTACTTCCCCTTGGCGGGATAGAGGTTGAACGGCGAGGTCTGCCAGCCCTGCGCCTTGAAGATCGGTCCAAGCAGAAACGGCCGCCAGCGCAGCGTGACGCCCGCAATCTCGGCAAGCGGGACGATGCGCATCGCCGTGATGTAAGAGTAGGTCGAGGCGAATTCGTAAAAGAAATCGAGTGTTGCCATAGGTTACCCTAGCGCGGTCCGCCCTTTCCCCAAAGCCTGCCCTCCGCTAGACCGCTCGCCATGAATCGGACGGGTCTTGTGACCGCGCTGCTGGTCGGCGCGGGTGTCGGCGTTGTGTTCGCGGTCCTCCCGCAGCTCGACATCGCGATCTCGCGGCTGTTCTTCGACGAGGCGCACCGCGTGTTTCCGGTGCAGTACAGCCTCGTCGCGCGCCATCTGCGCGACCTGTTCAGCTATGCGATAGCGGCCATGGCGGCGCCGGCCTTCATCGCGGCCGCCGTCAAATTGGTGCTGCCGCGGCGGCGCATGCTGATCGCGCCGCGCGCCGCGCTGTTTCTGATTGCGACGCTCGCGCTTGCGCCCGGCCTGATGGCGAACGTGATCCTGAAGGATTACTGGGGCCGGCCGCGCCCCGCGGAGGTCACGGAATTTTACGGGCCGGCCCGGTTCGTGCCGTGGTGGGACCCGCGTGGCGGCTGCGACAAGAACTGCTCGTTCGTGGCTGGCGAAGGCGCGGGTGGCTACTGGATGCTGGCTCCGGCCGCGCTCGCGCCGCCGGCGTGGCGCGCGGCGGCCTACGGCGCGGCATTCGCATTCGGCTCGGCCGCCGGGCTGTTGCGCCTCTCGGCCGGTGCGCATTTCGTCTCCGACGTGGCGTTTTCGGGCGTGTTCACTTTTCTGATTATCTGGCTCGTTCACGGCCTGATCTATCGCTGGCCGGCAACGCGGCTCTCCGACGCGCAGGTCGAAGGCGCGATCGAGCGGATCGTGTTGCCGGTCTACCGGCCGTTGGAACGGTTGTGCGCGCGCATGCGCGGCAAGCGGGGCGGCGAGGAGCCCTAAGCTTGCACGGGCGGGCATTCTCCCTATAGTCCGCGCGTTTTTTCCTCTGGCGGACCCTCCATGGCCAAATCCGACGTCAAGAAGGTCGTGCTCGCCTATTCGGGTGGGCTCGATACCTCGATCATCCTGAAGTGGCTGCAGCAGACCTATCGCGCCGAGGTCGTGACATTCACGGCCGATCTCGGGCAGGGCGAGGAGCTTGAGCCGGCGCGCGCCAAGGCGGTGCTGCTCGGCATCAAGCCGGAGAACATCTTCATCGAGGACCTGCGCGAGGAATTCGTACGCGATTACGTGTTTCCGATGTTTCGCGCCAACACCGTTTACGAGGGGCAATATCTGCTCGGCACCTCGATCGCGCGTCCGCTGATCGCCAAGAAACAGATCGAGATCGCCGAGAAAGTCGGCGCGGATGCGGTGGCGCATGGTGCGACCGGCAAGGGCAACGACCAGGTGCGTTTCGAGCTGGCCTACTACGCGCTTAAGCCGGACGTCACCGTGATCGCGCCGTGGCGCGAATGGGATCTGACGTCGCGCACCCGGCTGATCGAATTTGCGGAGGCGCACCAGATTCCGATCGCAAAGGACAAGCGCGGCGATGCGCCGTTCTCGGTCGATGCGAATTTGCTGCACGCTTCGTCCGAGGGAAAGGTGCTGGAGGATCCGGCGCAGGATGTGCCGGATTATGTTTATTCGCGCACCGACGATCCGGAGAAAGCGCCTGACACGCCGACCGTCATCTCGGTCGATTTCGAGCGCGGCGATGCAGTCGCAATCGACGGCAAGAAAATGTCGCCGGCGACGCTGCTCACGAAGCTGAACGAACTCGGCAAGCACAATGGCATCGGCCGGCTCGATCTGGTGGAGAATCGTTTCGTCGGCATGAAATCGCGCGGCATGTACGAGACGCCCGGCGGCACGATCCTGCTCGCGGCGCACAGAGGCATCGAGCAGATCACGCTCGATCGCGGCGCGGCGCATCTCAAGGACGAGCTGATGCCGAAGTATGCCGAGCTGATCTACAACGGCTTCTGGTTCGCACCCGAGCGCGAGATGCTGCAGGCGGCGATCGACAAGTCACAGGAGTTCGTGACCGGCCGGGTGCGGCTGAAGCTCTACAAGGGCTCGGTCGCAGTGATCGGGCGCGAAAGCCCGTACTCGCTCTACGATCAGGATCTCGTGACGTTCGAGGAGGGCGCTGTCGCCTACGACCACCGCGACGCGGCGGGCTTTATCAAGCTCAATGCCCTGCGGCTGCGCACGCTGGGACAGCGCAAACGCAAGCTGAAACTCTGAAGGCCCGCCGAGAAAATAAAATCAATTTGAATTTGATTCGGGCCTAATGCGCGAAGACAATATTTGCCGCATCGCGGCGCGCATCACGCGTAGTACCGTATTTTAACGTACCTCCGCGATCATGTTCCAGCTCTCGGGAACCTCGCCGGTGGTGTCCTGTTGAGTTCCACGCGCGAGCGGAGGACAGGGCATGCCGCATCGAGTATTTGAAGATATCCGCAACTGGTTCCGGACGACGGACAGCGGCGAAGACGTGACATTGGCGCCGCTTGCGACCGACGACATGCGGTCAGCCTCGCCGCACGCCTTTGTGGTCGATGACGATCTGGGTGTCTGCAAACTCGTCACGATGACACTGTCTCCGCTCGGGTTCGACATCGAACAATTTCACACGGCGCCCGACGCCATCGCGGCGCTCGACGGCAAGCTGCCGGCGATCATCTTCCTCGATGTGGCGCTTAAGGGCTCCGACGCCGTCGATGTCATCCGCGGACTCGGAGAAAAGGGTTATGGCGGAATCGTACAGCTCATGAGCGGAAGTAACGTTTCGCTTCTGGAGGATGTCAGGCGCATCGGCGCGCGCCACGGGCTGAACATGCTTCAGCCCATCTCCAAACCATTCCGGCCGAGCATGATCCGACAGGTTGTGAACGGCGTGCAGCGTGCCGAACGCTCCTTGACCGAGGTCGATCTCGATGAGGCGCTCGCCAGCAATTGGCTTGAGCTGTGGTATCAGCCGAAAATCGATCTGCGCAGCAAGACGCTGGCCGGCGCCGAGGGCCTGATCCGCTGCCGCCACCCGGAGCACGGGATGCTTCCCCCGGCGAGTTTTCTCCCGGGCGCGAGCGAGCGCAGCCACGCCAAGCTGACCGAGCTTGTCATTGCGAGTGCGCTGCGCGACTGGGACGAAATCGCGGAGAGCGGCGTGCACCTGCACACCGCGGTGAATACCTCGATTGGTGCGCTGGCGAACCTGCAGCTCCCCGCCCTCATTCGCGAACATCGTCCGCGCAACGCCAAGTGGCCCGGCCTGATCCTGGAGGTCACCGAGAGCGAGGTCGTGAAAGACGTGCCGCTGATGCACGAGATTTCGACGCAGTTGCGCATCTACGGCATTACCTTCGCGATCGACGATTTCGGCGAGGGTTTTTCTTCGTTCGCGCGCCTGCGCGAGTTGCCGTTCGCCGAACTCAAGCTCGATCGAAGCTTCGTGAAGGACAGCGGAAACGACGCCCGCAACGCCGGGATCTGCGAAACGATCATCAATCTGGCGCATCATTTCGGCGCCACCGCGGTCGCCGAGGGAATCGAGAACGCATCCGACCTGCAGACCATTCACCGGCTGGGTTGCGACATGGGGCAGGGCTATTTCCTCGCGCGCCCGATGCCGAAGAGCGATCTGGTCGCGTTGCTGCGCCAGCGGGCGCGGCAAAAGGAAGCATCCTGACCTTGCCGGGGGTGTGCCGCACGCGGCGCTCGGCTCCCCGTGGCGTCGGAGTTGGCCATGAATGAATACCGTGCCGGCGCCGCAACCTCGGCGCAACGCCGCGAGGCGGTCGCGGAATTCCCGCGCTCCGGCAATGGCTGCCTGGCTCCGCCCAGCGAGGCGGCCATCCTTGCCGGCATTTCCGACGCCATTATCGCGTTCGATAACGACTGGCGGCTGGTCTATTCCAATGCCGCCGCCGAACGACTCTGGGGTCACCGATCCGGAGCGATGATCGGCAAGACGCTGCACGACTCGCTCCAGCTTGCGGCCGACAATCCGTTCATGGCGGCTTACGAGAAATCGAAGCGCGACGGAGAACCAGTGGCATTTGCCGGCTACTCGGAAGTGTTCGGCGCGTTTGTCGACGCGCGCGGATATCCCCACGCCGACGGCTACACAATTCTTTTCAGTGCGGGTTCGCGTGAACGGCCGACAATCCGGATGGCGGAAAGCGAGCGCAAGCGCGAGGCGAACCGCTCGATCAACCAGCGCATCTTCGACACCTCGCTCGATCTCATTCTGGTGGTGGACCGCCGCGGCGACTTCCTGCGGGTCAGTCCAAGCTCGCGCGCCATTCTGGGCTACGCGCCGGAAGAGCTGATCGGCCGCAGCGCAAAGGATCTGGTGCATGCGGATGACCTGGAAAACACGCGCGAGAACATGCGCAGCGCGCGGCGCGGAAGACTGCCGCGCGATTTTGCCTGCCGCTATATGCACAAGGACGGCCGCCCGGTGCCGATCGCCTGGACCGGGGTCTGGTCCGAGCCGGACGGACAGTATTTCTTCATTGGCCGCGACATGACCGAGCGGGTCTCGCTGGAAAATCAACTCCGCCAGGCCCAGAAGATGGAAGCGGTCGGGCAGCTCACCGGCGGCATCGCGCACGACTTCAACAACATCCTCACCGTCATCATCGGCATGGGTGAGCTTCTGGCGGATGCGCTGGTGCGTGACGGGGAGCTTTCACCGATCGTGGAAGCGATCGACGAGGCCGCCGCGCGTGGCGCGCAACTGACGCAGCGCATGCTGGCGTTCGCGCGCAAGCAGCCGCTGCAGGCACGCAGCTTCAGCCTCAACGAAGTGGTCGGGCGTGCCGTACCGATGCTGCAGCGGACGCTGGGCGAGGACATCGCACTGAAATCGGCCCTGGCCATGGACCTCTGGGAGGCGCTTGCCGACCCCTCACAGGTGGAGGACGCGATCCTCAACCTAGCCGTCAACGCACGCGATGCGATGCCGAGTGGCGGCCAGCTCGTGATCGAGACAGCGAACGCCGTGCTGGATGCGGACTATGCGGCGCAGAATGTCGAAGTGATGATCGGTGAATATGCGGCGATCTCCATCAGCGATTCCGGCACCGGCATCCCGCCGGACGTGCTGGAGCGCGTGTTCGAGCCGTTCTTCACCACCAAGGAAGTGGGGCGCGGTACCGGCCTCGGCCTCAGCATGGTCTACGGCTTCGTGAAGCAGTCGCGCGGACACGTCAAAATCTACAGCGAGGTCGGGCACGGCACGCGCATCACAATCTATCTGCCGCGCGCCCGCGCCGCCAACGTGGCGGCTGCGTGCGACGCTGCACCCGCGCGCGCGAATCTGGCGGGACACGAAACAGTTCTGGTGGTCGAGGACAGCGGACCCGTGCGCCGCGTCGCCGTGGGCACGCTTCGCGGGCTTGGCTATCAGGTGCTCGAGGCCGAGGACGGTCCAAGTGCGCTTGCTATTCTGCAGGAGCCTGGAAGGATCGATCTGCTCTTCACCGATCTGATCATGCCGAATGGGATCGACGGGCAGGAACTGTTGCGCCGCGCGCGTGCCCTGCGGCCGGGACTCAAGGCGCTGTTCACGTCAGGCTATTCGGAGCACTTCCTCAAGGGCCGTAGCCCGACCGAGGAAGGAGTCGCTCTCCTGAGCAAGCCGTATCGGTCGCAACCTCTCGCCGCAGCCGTCCGCACCGCGCTTGACGGCGGCTGACGTTAGAATTTCGGCAAATCCTCAGGCTGCTTCCCGGGCAGCACGTCCGGCTCGACACCCGGCAGGTTCCGGATACCGGGGTGATCCACCGGATACGGCGTGCGCGGGCCGGTGGGCTCCTCAGGGTCGGGCTGTGTCCCCGGCTGTGGCGTTGTCCCGGGGCTCACATCGCCACCTTTCGGTTCGTGCCATAGTCGGGGCGCGAGTCGGTGGCGGCGGCAGCCAGCATCTTGATCGTGCCGACGATCTTGTTCGGGCCTTCCCAGAATTCCGCATCGTCGGGTGCGACCTTGATCAGGCGAATGTTCGGATCGTCAGACGAACTCCACCAAGCCTTGGCGGCCGGTCCCCACAAATCCTTGATCTTCTGCCGGTCCTGCGACACGCCGGCGCGCCCGGTGACGGACACAAAGTTCTTCCCGTCGGCGAAGGCCAGCGCCACGTTCGGATTTTCCCGGACTTCCTCGTCCTTGTGATCCTTCGCGTCGCCGAGAAAATAGACCGCATGCTCCTCACGGCGCACGAAGGCCGCCATCGGCCGCGCGCGGATCCGCTCACCATCATGCGTGGTGAACATACAGATCGAAATCTTGTCCATGAGTTCCCAAACGCGGGCGGTGTCAGAGTCGGCCATCGGAATCCTCCACAAAGCTACGGCCGATAACGACCGTGGCCTTGCGATGTTCCTCGCCGAACCTCTCGGAGGGTCAGGCCGCGACTTGTTCGTCCTGGCGCGCTGGCGGCTTGTCGACCGCCATCGGCGTCGTGCGCTTCTTGGTGGAGTAGTACGAGGCGTTCTGGTCGCCGCGCAGCGCTTCACGGGTGAAGTGGATCAGGTGATAGCCCATGAACGCCGCGCCGAGCATGCCGTCGATCTGGCCGCGGCTGAGCGCATGCTTTGCGGTCTTCCAGAAGGCGCGGCGGAAATCCGACAGGATCAGCAGGTGCAGCACGGAGCGCCACATCAGCACCGCGCCGCCGCGCAGGTTGGGCCACGTCAGCTTGCCCTTCGCGGGCGTCACCTTGCGGTTCACATAGGTCGCGTCGACCTGATGGCGGAAACGCGAGAACAGCCGCTCCGGGTCGTTCGCGTAGGCAATCGAGCGGCGCC
The DNA here is from genome assembly GCA_963757565.1 of uncultured Alphaproteobacteria bacterium. GTDB lineage: Bacteria > Pseudomonadota > Alphaproteobacteria > Rhizobiales > Xanthobacteraceae > PALSA-894. Next base: position 531,584 of record CAVWSB010000010.1, on the reverse strand, counting down.
ACATCCCAACCACATCGTCGTGCGGGCGCATGAACACGACGTTGCTCTCGCGGGATTCATCGAATGACAGGCGGTCGGCGCGTTTGAGGCGGTCCCACAGCGGTGTCTTCGGCAGCGCCTGCAGCAGATTGATCGTGAGCATCGGGATTTTCGAGATGTCGATGAAGTCCTTCAGCCGCTGCTCGGTGTCCGGTCCATCGGTGTCGAGGCCGATGATGATGCCCGAGGTGACCTCAATGCCGTAGTCGTTCAGGATCTTGATCGACTCGAGCATCGGCACGGCGTTGTTGTGCCCCTTCTTCATCGCGTCGAGCGCGTCGGCCTCCGGCGTCTCGATGCCGACGAACATGCCGACGAAGTTCGCCTCCTTCATCAGCGCGAGGATATCCTTCTGCTTGGCGATGTTGAGGGTCGCCTCGCAGGCGAACATCACCGGATAGTGATTGCGCTTCTGCCATTCGACGAGATGCGGCAGCATTTCCTTGGCGGCCTTGCGATTGCCGATGAAATTATCGTCCACGAAGTAGAGCGTGTTCGGCGGATTGGGCTGCGCGAAGATGAAGTCCAGTTCGGCGATGATCTGCTGCGGCGTCTTCATCCGCGGCTGCCGCCCATAGAGGCCCGGGATATCGCAGAACTCGCACGTGTAAGGACAGCCGGACGAGAACTGCACCGTGCCGAGCAGATACCGCCCGAACGACAGCTTGTCGTAGGCTGGGATTGGAAAATCGGTGAGCGGAAGTCGATCCTTAGTCTGCGCCACGACCTGCTGCGGCGGGCGCGCGCAGCTTTCATCGAGCGCACGAATGATCGCGTCGGTGGCGTCGCCCATCTCGCCGACGTGAAGATAGTCGAAATCGGGATACATCTCCGGCGAGGCCGAGACCGAAGGACCGCCAAGCACCGTGACCTTGCCGGCGGCGTGCGCGCGGCGCTGGATGTCGCGGATCTGCTCGGCCTGGATGTGCATGCCGGTGACGAGCACCACGTCGGCCCATGCCAGATCGTCGGCAGTCGCCGGTTTGATGTTCTCGTCGACGTAATGGACTGTCCATGGTTCCGGCATGTAGGCGGCGATCAGCAACAGCCCCTGGGGCGGCATGAAGGCCGTCACCCGGTACATCAGCTTGTAGGCGTGCTGAAACGTGCCAAACGAGGGCGTGTAGGTCGGGAACACGCACAGCACGCGGCGTTGATTCCTCACGGCTACCTGACACTTCATGCGGTCCTCCAGCCCCTCAGGGGTCCGATCATCCCCGACGCGTCGTTTGCAATCAATAGGTTAGGATAGAAAGCCACAGGGCGTGGCTTTCCTGCCGCGGGCTAGTCCGGATTGCCCTTCGCCCTGCGAATCTCTATATGCAGCGCAGCATCGTTGTGCCCGGCCGACCGCCGGGCACCTGCATTTTCAGAAAAGTCCAATGGATCTCCGCAACGTCGCGATCATCGCCCACGTCGACCACGGCAAGACCACGCTGGTGGACCGGCTGCTGCAGCAATCCGGCACCTACCGGGATAACCAGCGCCAGGTCGAGCGCGCCATGGATTCCAACGATCTGGAGCGCGAGCGCGGCATCACCATCCTCGCCAAAGCGACCTCGATCCTGTGGCAGGGCCACCGGATCAACATCGTCGACACGCCGGGCCACGCGGACTTCGGCGGCGAGGTCGAGCGCATCCTGAACATGGTCGACGGCGCATTGGTGCTGGTCGATGCCGCCGAGGGTCCGCTGCCGCAGACCAAGTTCGTGGTGTCGAAGGCGCTCAAAATGGGCCTCAAGCCCATTGTCGTCATCAACAAGGTGGACCGCCCCGACGCGCGCGCGACCGAAGTGCTGAACGAGGTGTTCGACCTCTTCGCAGCGCTCGATGCGACCGACGAGCAACTCGATTTCCCGATCCTGTTCGGCTCGGCCAAACAGGGCTGGATGGCGACGAGCCTGGATGGCTCGCACGATGACGGCATGAAGCCGCTGTTCGAGCTGATCCTCAACCACGTCAAGCCGCCGGTCGTCGAGGAAGGTCCGTTCCGCCTGCTCGGCACGATCATGGAAGCCAATCCGTATCTCGGACGCCTCATCACGGGCCGCATTACATCGGGCTCGGTCAAACCGAACCAGATGGCCAAGGTCCTCGACCATGACGGCAAGCTGGTCGAACAAGGCCGCATCACGAAGGTGCTGGCATTCCGCGGGCTGGAGCGCGTCCCGGTGGACGAGGCTGACGCGGGCGACATTGTCGCCATCGCGGGCCTGCCGAACGCGACGGTCGCGCAAACGATCTGCGCGCCGGAGATCGAGACCCCGATTGCCGCACAGCCGATCGATCCCCCGACGCTGGCGATGACGTTCCGCGTCAACGATTCGCCGCTTGCCGGGACTGAGGGCAGCAAGGTGACGGGGCGGATGATCCGCGACCGGCTGCTGCGCGAGGCCGAAGGCAATGTGGCGCTGCGCGTACGTGAATCGGACGACAAGGACGCGATGGAAGTTGCCGGCCGCGGCGAGTTGCAGCTCGGCATCCTGATCGAGACGATGCGCCGCGAAGGCTTCGAACTGTCGGTGTCACGCCCGAAAGTGCTGCTGCGCCGAAACGAAGCCGGCGAACTGGAAGAGCCGATCGAAGAGGTCGTGATCGACGTCGACGAGGAGCACTCCGGCATCGTCGTGCAGAAGATGTCGGAGCGGAAGGCCGAGATGATCGAGATGCGGCCGTCCGGCGGGCATCGCACGCGGCTGGTGTTCTTCGCGCCGACGCGCGGACTGATCGGCTATCAGGGCGAGTTGCTCACCGACACGCGCGGCACCGCGATCATGAACCGCCTGTTTCATGGCTATACGGCGCACAAGGGCGACATCGAGGGACGCCGCAACGGCGTCTTGATTTCCAACGAGCAGGGCGACGCGGTCGCCTATGCGATGTGGAAGCTGGAAGACCGCGGCCCGATGATGATCGAGCCGGGCTGGAAGGTCTATCGCGGCATGATCGTCGGCGAGCATACGCGCGACAACGATCTGGAAATCAACGTGCTCAAGGGCAAGCAGCTCACCAACATCCGCACCACCTCGAAGGACGAGGCGGTGCGGCTCACCCCGCCGATCCGCATGAGCCTGGAAAAGGCGCTCGCCTATATCCAGGACGACGAGCTGGTCGAGGTGACGCCGAAGTCGATTCGGCTGCGCAAGAAGCTGCTCGATCCGAACGAGCGCAAGCGCGCCGAACGGGCGAAGGAAGTCGCGGTCGCCTGACGCGCCGCGTGTCCCGTTTTGCGACAGTTCGTTGTGGCGGCGGCACTTTTCTTTTGTGAAGTCAAGACTTGGGTGCCGCCCGCGCGACACTGATGCGCGTGCGACACGCTGTTCAAATCGTTAACTGTCGGTTAACAGAGGGCTTGCAACCCGACGCATCCCTTAGTTCAATTCGACTCATGAGTACCGTCCTCATCGAGATACGCCGTGCGAAGGCCGCCGACGCCACGTTGGTCGCGTCGACGCACGATGCGGCGTGGAGGACGGCCTATCGCGGGATCATTCCGGGCCCCGAACTGGACAAGCTCATCAGCCGGCGCGGGCCGGGCTGGTGGGAGAATGCCATCACCAAGGGCAGCCGCGTCGCGCTGCTGCAATTCGGCGATCGCGTTGCGGGCTATGCGAACTACGGCCGCAATCGCGCGCGCAGCCTGTTCTACGACGGCGAAATTTACGAGCTGTATCTCAGTCCGGAATTCCAGGGACTGGGCTTCGGGCGGCGGCTGTTTACCGCCGCGCGGCGCGACCTCGCGCAGAGCGGGCTGAAGAGCCTGGTGATCTGGGCGCTGTCCGATAACGATCCGGCGGTCAGCTTCTACAAGGCGCTCGGCGGCCGCGCGGTCGCGCGCTCGTCGGAACGATTCGGAGCCAAGAGCCTCGATAAGGTGGCGTTCGGCTGGCAGAACTAACCTTCAGGCTTTCAGCGCCAGCGCGCCTGCGAGCGCTGCGATACCGAGCTCTCGTACGATCCCGACCTGCTCCTTGTCCCAGTCCGCCCGTGCGGAGAGCACATTGAGCGTGCCGATGCATTTGCCGGCATTCACCAGCGGCACGTTCACGCAGGAATGCAGCCCGAGGCCGAAGATGATTGCGTGATCGTTGTAGTGCTTCCTGATCCCGTCATCACCTGCGCTGACCAGCACCTTGTGCTCGACCAGCACATGCCGGCTCCAGTCGCTCTCCTGCTTCACCTTGCGGCCGCCGACCGGATAGGCCTGCTCGTTGGATGAATAGATGCGCTCGACGGTGGACGCCACCTCGTCGTGACGCATCGCAGTGACGAGCCCCGCGTCGACCCGCCGTGTCGCGATCTGTGCGATTGCGGCAAACATTGCGGCAGGCGACTTTGCCGCCCCCGCGCTTAGAATTTCGATGTCGTCGATGTTGAGCATTGTCATCCTGTTTTCTGAACCCAGAAGCGATACATGCTGGCAAACGTGTAAGGCCAATCCTGCTCGAATTGATGCCAACAATCGAGGTCGGTCATGGCTTTGTCGGCAGGAAAACGCGCGGTGTACTTCTGCGCCGTGCGGACGTCGAGTTCGAACCCAAGAAAGGTCAGTCCGCTTTCCGCCAGAAAGCCTTTGATTTGCGGCAGCGTCATGCGGTGCTCCTGCACGTGAAACAGGAGATCGCGGCATTCGCTCAGGGTGAAGAAGTCGTTGAACAGCGCGACGTTGTGCAGCGCCGCGTCGCTCTGCGCCATCAGGTCCCTGCGCGCCGCGCGAATATCGTCCGCGGTCGATCCGTAGCCGCGCGAGGCGATGAACGCGCGCGCCGCGACGATGTCCTGCCGCGCCCGTTCGCTATAGAGGCCGACGAACATGACGCCACGTGGATGCAGCAGCGATGTGAGCACGCGCCATCCGGCCCACGGGTCCGCCAGGTGATGCAGCACGCCGGCCGACTGGATCATGTCGAAGTTTCGCCCGAGCGCGCCGAGCGCCAGGATATCCGCCTGGGCATATTCGATGTTGCGGAGGTGGAGAGCGGCGGTTCGCGCCTTCGCGTAGCCAAGACTCGCCGAACTCAGATCGACAGCCAATACGTTCGCGCCCTCGAACTGCTGCGCGACGCCGATCGAGTGCCGCCCGGTGCCGCATCCGGCGACCAGCACGTCGAACCCGCGCCGATCGCGCGCGAGATACGGTGCATGCGGATGTTCGCGCTGCATCAGCGAATCAACGGTGTCGTGTCTTTGCCGGCGCTCGGGGGTAATCCAGCGCGGGTAGGGGTTCTGTTCGTACTGCTCCTGCACCCGTCGTGATACCGCGTCCTCGATCGGAGTAAGGCGCGGGATCGCCGCGCGATAGCTGACTTCGACACGTTTCTCGCGGATCTGCTGATCGATCACCGCGGCCAGCGGCTCCGGCCAGGAGCGCGCGAGGAGCGCATCTGCCATGGGGAGCGAATGCAGCGGGAAATAGGCCGCGACCACAGCGATATGCGCCGGCTGTGCGTTTTCCCCGGCTGCCAAGACCGAATCGCGCAGGCGTGTGGCGCGGGCGAGTTCGTCATCGCTTGCGGCGTAGACGAATTCGTTGATGAAACACTGCCGCGCAAGCGCGCAAGCAAAGCTCAGTTGATCATTCGCGGGCCGTGTCGTCGTCCTTTTCCGCGGCGTCGAGCAAACCGGCGCGGCTTGCGCTAAGAAATGCTTCAACGGCCAGGTCGCAAATCGGCCCGGATTCCAGCAGCCAACGCAGCAGCGGGTCGCCGGCGCGGATGTCGGATTTGACCAGCGTCGTCGCCAGCGGCGCAAGATCGGCAGCGCGCGGCCAGCCTTCGGTCACGGCGCGGGTCACCAGCGCGCGCAGGCCCGAGTCTTCGGCGAACACATCGAGCTGCGCGGCGATCCGCACGAACAGCGCCTGGTTGGCCGGCGTCTCCTTGATCTCGAGGCTGCGCCGTACCGAGACGAGCGCCGGCCGTGACGTCGCCCGTGTTCGCGAGTTCAAGCGCCAGATTGAAATGCGCTTCGGGAAAGCGCGCATCCATCTCAATCGCACGGCGGAAGTGGCTGACCGCCTGCGGATCGCGGCGCTCGGCGAGCGCCAGCCCGAGATTGTTATGGGCGAACGGGGATGGCTGCAGGTGGAGCGCCTGACGCAGATGAGGCAAAGCCTCCTCGATCCGTCCGTCCTCGCGCAGCGCATTTCCGAGGTTCATGTGCGCTTGCGCGAAATTCGGTTGGAGTGCGATCGCCTGCTTCCAGTGTCGCCGCGGCGTCGGCGCGCTGCCCGAGCGCCCATTTGGCGAGACCGATATTGTAATGCAGGTTCGGATCTTCGCCGATCGCAAGCGCGCGGCCGAACAGATCGACGGCTTTTTCGTTGCGTCCCGCCATGTGGGCGAGCGCGCCGCACATGACCAGCGCCTGGAGATGGCGTGGCTGCGCGGCGATCACCTCGCCGTAGAGCCGCTCGGCTTCGGCAAGCCGGCCAGCCTGATGTTGGCGCATCGCGGCCGCGAAGGTATCGGCGGCACTCATGGCCGCACCGAAGCGCGAACGAGTGTCAATTTCAACGGGCTTCGATTTCCATCGTGCGCATCGGCAGGAGGGCGTTCGCCGATCATCAGTCTCCCGGAAGATCGTGGATGTCGGGAAAAAACAGGTCCTGCCAGTGCGTGGGCGGGTCCTTCACGCTCCCGACCTTGCCCATGAAGACCGCGGTCTTGAAGACCTTCTCGGGCAGCAGCGTGTAGGCATAATCCTTGTCGTTGATCACGTTGAAGATCTCGTCGAGCGTGCTTTTCTTGTCCTGCGCGATGTCGAGATAGGCCTGCGCAGCCTCGCGCTTGTCCTTGTTGATCGTTTCGATCGCCTCCGTCTCGGCGTGCGAGAAACGCCTTGTAGAGCTTCGGATTGGCGTCGTGAAATTTCGTCGTCGCGACGATAACCAGCGCGGAGGCACGCCCGCCGAGGATGTCGTAGCTGGTGGTGAGGACGCGCGCGCCGGGGATCTTCATCTCCTGCTCGTAGAATGGCGAGGTGGAGAAGTGCGCATTCACGCCGCCGGTATTGTTCATCAGCGCGAGCAGCGCGTCGGGATGCGACAGCGATACCGTGAACTCGTCGAACTTCTGATAGTTCGCCCTGCCCGAACAGATCGGCCGCCGCCATCTGCAGCATGATCGCCTGCGTCGAGATTTTCACCGACGGAACCGCGACCTTGTCCTTGTCGCGCAGGTCCTTCAGCGATTTCAGGTCCGGATTGCGCGTGACGAAATAGAGCGGGTACGACGTCATCGCCGCCATGCCCTTCACGCCGACATTACCCTTGGTCTTCGACCACAGCGTGATCGAGCGAGGGCGCGCCGAGCGCACCGAAATGCACGTTGCCAGAGAGCAGCCCGTCATTGATGACGCTGGGACCGGCGACCTTCTGCCAATTGGTCTTGACCTCGATGCCGGCTGCCTTGGCGTGCTTCTCGATCAGGCCGTCGCGCTCCATCAGCATCAACGGCAGGAACGCGACACCGAACTGCTGCGCGACCGTGATCTCGGAAACTTCCGCGCGCGGCGCGCTTGCGCTTGCAAACAGCAGCCCCGCCGCCAGGATGGCCTTGACCTTCATGCGTTCCCCCTCATACTCAGCTTGAAAAGCTTCTGCGCGTTGCCGCGCACGATTTTCTCGCGATCCTGTTCGCTCAGCGGCGCTGCGTCGATCCACTCGGCCGCATCGCTGATGTCCTCGAACGGATAGTCCGCTGACCATAGCACGCGCTCGATGCCGATTTCCGCAATGGCCTGATCGAGCGCAGAGGTCGAGAAGTTACCGGATGTCGTCAGCACGAAGTTGGCCCGGAAATAGTCGCACACACGCTTCTTGGCGGCGTATTTGTGCGGCGCCTTCATCCAGTCGTTGCGATGGTCGATGCGCCACAGATAGGCCGGGATGCCCTCGCCGAGATGGCCGAGGATGATCTGCAGGCTCGGGAATTCGTCGAACAGGCCGGAGCCGATCAGGCGCAGCGCGTGCACGGCGGTTTCCGCATGGAACGCCCAGTTCGGGCCCATCAGCCAGTTGTGGCCCTCATAGGCGGCGACCGCGCCCGGCAACGGGTTGCGTGGGTGCAGGTAGAACGGCACATCGAGCCGCGCGACTTCGCGCCAGAACGGCCGGTACTGCGGCAGATCGTAGTAGAGGGCGCTGTCCGGCCTGCCGGACTGGGAAAAGCCGTTCACCAGCGCGCCGACGAAGCCCAGTTCGGTGACGCAGCGCGTCAGTTCGCGGGCGGCCTCGTCCGGGTCCTGCATCGGCGAGCGCCGCAAAGCCGCGGAAGCGATCCGGGCGCTTGCCGATTTCGGCGGCCAGCACGTCATTCGCTTCGCGCGCGAGGGCGACCGCGCGCCGCACATCATGCACCGCCTGCACGGCCGGCGCATTCAGCGACGCGATCATGATCTCGACGCCGGAGGCATCCATCAGGCGCAGCCGCTTGTCCTGAAAGTCAGTCAGGCGTGGCCCGAGCTCCTCCCACACGTGCGCGCCGAACACTTTCGAATCGTCGAGCGTCGCCGGAATGGCGAAGTGCTCTTCGAGCGCGATCTTGCCCTGCATGCGTCTGCTCCCTCCCGTCGCGAGCTTACCTTGCGACGAGACCGGCCGCTCTGTGAAGGGCTCAGGAGGCGAGGGCGGTCGGGATACGCAGACAGCGGGCGAAGTGCGCGCCGTGGATCGCGACTTCCGGCGGAATGGTCGCGCGGCAGGACTTGATCGCGAGATCGCAACGGGGTGCGAATGCGCAGCCCGGCGGCAGCCGGGTGAGGTCGGGCGGCGCGCCGCGGATCGCCCTGAGCCGCGCACCCTTCTGCACCGCATGACCGGCGCGCGACGACAGCAGACCCTGGGTGTAGGGATGGCCGGGCGTGCGGATTACCTCCGCGCACGGACCGAGTTCGACGATGCGGCCCGCATACATCACGGCGATGCGGTCGGCGACCTCGACCGCGACGCCGATGTCGTGCGTCACGAAGATGACCGCGAGGCCGAGTTCGCGCTGCAACTCCCGCAGCAGCAGCAGCACCTGGATCTGGACCGTCGCATCCAGCGCCGTAGTCGGTTCGTCCGCGAGCAGCACCTTGGGCTTGCAGGCGAGCGCGAGTGCGATCATGGCGCGCTGGCGCATGCCGCCGGACATCTCGTGCGGATAATTGTCGAGCCGGCGTTCGGGCGAAGGGATGCGCACCCGCTCGAACAGCGCGAGCGCCCGGGCGCGTCCCTCGCGAAACGCAACCTTCTCGTGCCGCACCACCGCTTCGGCGATCTGGTCGCCGACCCGGTAGACCGGATCGAGCGCAAGTCCGGGATCCTGGAACACCATCGAGACGATGCCGCCGCGATGCCGCGCAAGCTCGGCCGGCGAAAGCGCAAGAACATCGCGCCCGTCGACGGTCATCGCGCCGCCGTAGCGCGCGGACTTCGGATGCAGCCGCATCAGCGCGCGCAGGGTCACGCTCTTGCCCGAGCCGGATTTGCCGAGCAGCGCGAGCGTCTCGCCCTTCGCGAGCGTGATATTGACCCCGGAGACCGCGCGCACCGCCTTCGCGCCGGAGCCGAAATCAACGGTCAGGTTCTTCACGGCGACGATCGGGCCTGGGTCAACCGTCTGCAGCATTACGCGGCCCTCGCAGCCGCGAGTCTGCGGATGGCCAGACTTCGGATTCACCAGATGGCACGCCGAGAGATGATCGGTGCCGGCATCGAACAGAGCCGGCTCGACTTTCGCGCAGACCGTTGCGGTGAACTTGCAACGCGTGTGGAAACGGCAGCCGGACGGCGGATTGATCGGATTGGGCGGATCGCCGGTGACCGGTGCTTCCTCGGTGCGGTGGTCCGGATCCATCGACGGCATCGAGGAGAGCAGCGCTTCGGTGTAGGGATGGCGCGGATTCCCGAAGATCGACTCTGCCGGCCCGACCTCCGCGACCTTGCCGAGATACATCACCATCACACGGTCCGACATGAAGCGGACCACGTTGAGATCGTGCGAGATGAACATATAGCTGAGCTTGAACTCGTCCTTCAGATCGAGCAGCAGGTTGATCACCTGCGCCTCGACAGACTTGTCGAGCGCCGAGACCGCCTCGTCCAGGATCAGCAGCCGGGGCTCAAGCGACAGCCCGCGCGCGATGTTGACGCGCTGGCGCTGGCCGCCGGAAATCTCATGCGGATAACGTCCGGCGAACTGCGCCGGTTCGAGCCCCACCCGGTGCAGCAGATCATGCGCGCGTGTGAGCGCGACCTTGCGCGAAAATCCATGCACGCGCGGACTGAACGCGATCGTGTCCTCGACGGTCAGGCGCGGATTGAGCGACGCATAGCTGTCCTGGAACACCATCTGCGTCTGCTTGCGGTATGACGTCAGGCTCAACGCGAGCGAGCCAACCGCCTCGCCGTCGAACAGTATCTCGCCCTCGTCCGGCGCGATGATCTGCATCACGAGTCGCGCGATGGTCGATTTTCCGCAACCGGACTCGCCGACGATGCCGAGCGTCTCGCCCTTGCCGATCTGGAAGTCGATGCCGTCGACGGCGCGCACTACCGCGGGTGGCCCGGACAGGACACCGCCCTTGTTGCCGAAGTGCTTGACTAACCCGCGCACCGCGAGCAGCGGCGTCGCGGGACCGCCGCGGTCGACTGCGGCCAGGGGAGGCGCAGCTTCGGCGAGAAGGCTCATTGCTTCACGTCCATCGCGCTGCGCAGCCCGTCGGAAAAGATATTGAACGACAGCGAGGTGAGGAAAATCATTGCGCCGGGGAGGGCGGCGACCAGCGGCTGGGTATAGATCGCGGTGCGCAGCGTGTTGAGCATCAGGCCCCATTCGGGTTCGGGCGGCTTGGTGCCGAGCCCGAGAAACGAGAGCCCCGAGGCCAGGATCATCGACACGCTGATCAGGCTGGTGGTGTAGACGAAAATTGGCCCGAGCACGTTTCCGAGCACATGGATGCGCACGATCGTGACCGGCCCGGCGCCCGAGATGCGCGCCGCCTCGACGTAGTCGCGCGTCCTGATCTGGGTCGTTACCGCTTCGGCGACGCGCGCGATCTGCGGCGTGAACACGATCGTCAGCGACACGATCGAATTGAGGATGCCCGCGCCGAGCGCGCCGGAAAGCGCGATCGCCAGCAGCACCGAGGGGAACGCGAAGAACACGTCAATCGTGCGCATCAGAACGGTGTTGATCTTACCGCCGACGTAACCGGCGAAGACACCGATGGCCGAGCCCGCGATGAACGCGAAGAGCACTGGCGCGATGCCCATGAAGATCGAAAGCCGGCCGCCATAGATCAGCCGGCTCAGCATATCGCGGCCAAGCTCGTCGGAGCCGAGCGGATAGCCCGGGAAGCCGACCGGGCGCAGGCGGCGCAGCATGGAGGCCTTGTACGGGTCGGCCGGCGCCACCCAGGGGGCGAAAATCGCCGCCAGTACGATCAGCACGATGATACACGCTGCCGTCATCGCGAGCGGATCGCGCACCACGCGGTGCATGACGCTTGACCAGTAACCGCGGCTGGCGCGCGGCGGCGGCAGGATGGCGGCATCGGCAATCGCGGCCATCGCTCAACTCCGCTGGATGCGCGGATCAAGCGCGGTTTGCAGGATGTCGACGACGAGGTTGAGGCCGACGAAGAACATCGCGAGCACTAGGATCGTGCCTTGCAGCAGCGGCAGGTCGCGCTGGAAGATGGCGGCGTTGAGCAGAAAGCCGGTGCCCGGCCACGCAAAGACGGTCTCGACCAGAATCGAGCCGCCGAGCAGATAGCCGAGTTGCAGGCCCATCACGGCGAGCGCGGTCGGCGCCGCGTTGGTGACGACGTGCTTGAACACGCCCCACTCGGAGAGCCCCTTGGCGCGCAGCGCCTGCACGAACTCCTGCGCCAGAATATCGGCGACCAGTGCGCGCACGGTGCGCGCGATGATGCCCATCGGAATGACCGACATCGTGATGGCGGGCAGGATGATGTAGCGCAGATGGTCGAAGTCGGGGCGCCAGTTGCCCGAACCGTCGGGTCCCGCGCCGGTCGGCGGTAGCCAGCCGAGCGTCGCGGCGAAAATGATCACCATGACCATGCCCAGCCAATAGTGGGGCACACTGACGCCGATGACGGAGAGCAGCGAGGCGATCTTGTCGAGCGGCGAGTTGCGGAAATAGCCGGCGACGAAGCCGAAGAACGTGCCGAAGGCAAATCCGATCAGGGTCGCGACCGAGGCCAGAATGAGCGAGTTGCCGACCGCACGGCTCACCTCGGCCAGCACCGGGCGGCCACTCGCGATCGACTGCCCGAGATCGGCATGCAGGACCCGCCAGAGCCAGATGCCGTACTGCACAGGTAGCGGCCGGTCGAACCCGTAAGCGGCGCGGATCTCCGCCTGCTGCGCAGCGGTCGCGTCGATCGGCATCACGGCGGTGAGCGGATCGCCGGGCGCAAGCTGCACCAGCAGGAAGCAGATCACGCTCACGCCGAACGCGACCGGCAGGACATGCAGGATTCGTCTGAGCGTGTAGAGCAGCATCGTGGCCCCGCGGCGCGGCGGTTTCCCGGCCCGCGCGCTACTTGTCCATCGTGATCGACGAGAAGTTCTGGAACCAGTTCTTCGCCTGCACGAAGCCCTTCACCTTGGTGCTCATCGCGCGCGGGTTCACGTCATGCGTCACCATCAGGAACAACGCCTCGTCGACGTACTTCTCGTGGATCTTCTGCAGCACCTTGGTCTGTTCGGCGGCGTCGAACGTGTTGCGCACCTGCTCGAACAACTTGTCCATCTCGGGGTCGCAGTAGTAGCCCCAGTTGGTCCCGGCCGGCGGCTGCAGATTGCACTGCAGGTGGCGGATCAGGCCGGTGAACGGGTCCTGGATGAAGTACGTGTAGTTCATGCCGGTTGCGCCGCGCGCACTCGGGTCCTTCGCGCCGGCGCGCCAGATGTTGATGAGCTGGTTCCACTCCACCACTTCGAAGTCGACCTTGATGCCGACCTCGGCGAGGTTCTGCTGCACGAATTCGTTCATCGGCAGCGGCTGCATCTGTCCCGAGCCGGACGGCGAGATCAGGATCTTCGTGACCAGCGGCTTCTCGGGCGTGAAGCCCGCTTCCTTCAGAAGCCGCTTGGCCTCGGCCGGGTCGTATTTAAGCTTGAACGTCGGATTGCCGAACCACTGATGGCCGGGCGGGAAGAAGCCTTCGGCCGGGATCATCATGCCGGAGAGCAGCTCCTGCATGCCGGCGCGATCGATCGCGAGGTTCGCGGCCTTGCGTACCCGGATATCGTTCCATGGCGAGCCTTCGACGCGCGAGAGATGCCATGTCCAGTTATGCGGATACGCGTTGGTGACGAGGTTGAAGCCCGCCTTCTTGAGCGACTCGACGGCGTCGGGCGCGGGCGCCTCGATCCAGTCGACCTGACCGGCGCGCAGCGCGGCGACGCGCGCGTTTGCTTCCGGCAGCGGCAGCAGCACCATCTTGTCGAGTTTGGGAATCCGCGTCTTGTCCCAGTAGTCCTTGTTCGGCGCCATTTCGGCGCGCTCGCGCGGCACGAAGGCGGTCAGCTTCCAGGGCCCGGTGCCGGACGGCGTCTTGGCGAATGCGTCCCAGCTCTTGCCGAGCTTCTCCCACTGTGCGGGCGACGACATCATGATCCAGGCGATCTGGTAGGGCAGCGTCGCGTCGGGCGTCTTGGTGGTGATCTCAAGCGTGAGCTTGTCGGTCGCCTTGTAGGTGGCAACCGCCGGAATGCGCGACTTGCCCTGCGCCGACTGGCGCTGGTCGAACTGCGGCGAGTTGTTTTTCAGGAGCTTGTCGAAATTCCACACCGCGGACTCGGCCGTAAAATCCGAGCCATCGTGAAATTTCACGCCGTCGCGCAGCTTGAAGATCCATTTGGTCTTGTCGGCCGCATCGACGCTCCAGCTTTCTGCCAGTCCGGGAACGAGGTCGGAGGCCTTCTCGGCGCTGGTCAGGTCCCAATTGATGAGGCCGTCGTAGACCGTGTAGCCCATGAAACGCATGCCTTCGCCGCCGTTGTCGGCCTGACCTGTCGTGAGCGGAATGTCCGAGGCGGTCATGCCGATACGCAGCGTGCCCTGCGCGAGCGCCACGCCCGCGCTGATAACCGTGAAGGCCGCCAGCAACGCGGACTTGCAGACAAATTGACGCATCGAGAACCCCTCTGCCGAAACACGTTTGGCAGGGAATCCAGCAAGAGCTATGCCAGCGAAAGACAGGGAATTGCCGCTTCAGAATGGCGCGCGCGGCGTTCCAGATGTCGCCTTGCCTAACGATTAGGCGGCGTGTCGAGAGTTTGGACGTTATCGGCGCGGCATCTTCCCGGCGAAGCGGTCTCGGCGATTCCGGAGAAGCTCGTCGTGCTTTCCTGGATGATGCTGCTCGTCACATATGGATCGCGCGCTTGGCGACCGCCAAGGCAGCCTCTTTCACCGCCTCCGACAGCGTCGGGTGCGGGTGGCAGGTGCGGGCGATGTCCTCGGCCGAGCCACCGAACTCCATCGCGACGGTCGCCTCCGAGATCATCGTGCCCGCGTCGGCCCCGACGATGTGCACGCCGAGCACGCGGTCGGTTTTGGCATCAGCCAGAACTTTCACAAAGCCGTCGGTGGTGTGATTGACCTTGGCGCGGCCGTTCGCCGTGAAAGGGAATTTCCCCGCGTTGTAGGCGATGCCGGCAGACTTGAGATCTTCCTCGGTTTTGCCGACCGAAGCGACCTCCGGATAAGTGTAGATCACGTTCGGGATCGCGTCGTAGTTCACATGACCGGCCTGACCCGCGAGGGTTTCGGCAACCGCGATGCCTTCGTCCTCGGCCTTGTGCGCGAGCATTGGTCCCGCGACGACATCGCCAATGGCGTAGATGCCATCCACATTCGTCTTGAAATGCGCATCGATGACGACGCGGCCGCGTTCCATCGCAACGCCGAGTTCGCCAAGTCCGAGGCCGTCCGTGTATGGCACGCGACCGATCGCGATCAGCGCGACATCGGCCTCGATGGTTTCCGCCGCGCCGCCCGCCGCCGGCTCGACGCTCGCCTTCAGTGTCTTGCCCGCGGAGTCGATCGCGGTGACCTTGGAGGACAGTTTGAACGTCATCCCCTGCTTCTGCAGGATGCGCTGAAACTGGCGGCCGACCTCGACATCCATGCCGGGCAGGATGCGATCGAGAAATTCCACCACCGTCACCTGCGCGCCGAGCCGACGCCACACCGAACCAAGCTCCAGTCCGATCACGCCCGCGCCGACCACCAGCAGTCGGCGGGCACCTTGTCGAGCGTGAGCGCGCCGGTCGACGACACGATGCGCTTCTCGTCGATCTCGATGCCCCTGAGCCGCGCAACATCGGAGCCGGTGGCGATGACGATGTTTTTGGTCTCGACCGTCTGCGTCTTGCCGTCCGCGGCCTTCACCTCGATCTTGCCAGGCGCCACGATACGGCCGTGACCCATGAAGGCGTCGATCTTGTTCTTCTTGAACAGGAACGCGACGCCCTTGACGTTGCCGTCAACGCCCTCGTCCTTGAAACGCTGCATCGCGGCGAGATCGAGCTTCGGCGCCGGCACCTTGATGCCCATTTTCTCAAAGCCGTGGCCCGCTTCCTCGAACAGCTCGGAAGCGTAGAGCAGCGCCTTCGACGGAATGCAGCCGACATTCAGACATGTGCCGCCGAAGGTGTTATCCTTCTCGACCACGGCGACCTTGAGGCCGAGCTGCGCCGCTCGGATCGCGCACACATAGCCGCCCGGGCCGGTGCCGATGACAGTGAGGTCGTAAGCCATCGCGTCATACTCGCTTCTTCACCTCTCCCCCGTGGGGAGAGGTCGATCCGAAGGGCAGCGCCCGAGGATCGGGTGAGGGGGAAATGATGCCAGCGATCAAGCGTACCCCTCACCCGCTCGCTTCGCTCGCGACCTCTCCCCACAGGGGAGAGGTAACGGAAGAAACTACAGATCCAGCACCATCCGCGCGGGGTCCTCGAGATTCTCCTTCACGCGCACCAGGAACGTGACCGCGCCCTGTCCGTCGACCACGCGGTGGTCGTAGGTGAGCGCGAGATACATCATCGGGCGGATTTCGATCTTGCCGCCGATCGCGACCGGCCGCTCCTGGATCTTGTGCATGCCGAGGATACCGGACTGCGGCGCGTTGAGGATCGGCATCGACATCAGCGAGCCGTACACGCCGCCGTTCGAGATCGTGAAGGTGCCGCCCTGCATGTCCTCGATCTTGAGCTGACCGTCGCGCGCCTTCTTGCCCAGCGCCGAAATCGCCTTCTCGATGCCGGCGAGCGAGAGATGATCCGCGTCGCGTACCACCGGTACGACGAGGCCGCGTTCGGTGCCGACCGCGACGCCGATGTGGTAGTAGTTCTTGAAGATGAGATCGGTGCCGTCGATCTCGGCGTTGACCTCCGGCACTTCCTTCAGCGCCTGGATGCAGGCGCGCGCGAAGAAGCTCATGAAGCCGAGCTTCACGCCATGCCGCTTCTCGAACAGCTCCTTGTACTGGCTGCGCATATGCATCACGGCGCTCATGTCGACCTCGTTGTAGGTCGTGAGCATCGCGGCGATGTTCTGTGCGTCCTTCAGTCGGCGCGCGATGGTCTGGCGCAGCCGCGTCATCTTCACGCGCTCTTCGCGCGAGGCATCATCGGCGGGCGAGGGCGCGCGCACCTGAATGGACGCGGCGGGCTGCGCGACCGCGACCGGCGCGGCGGCGGCCTTCTCGATTGCCGCCATCATGTCGCCTTTGGTGACGCGACCGTCCTTGCCCGATCCATCAACCTTTGCCGGGTCCATGCCGGTTTCCGCAGCCATCTTGCGTACGGAGGGGGCGAGCGGCGCATCGGCTGCGGCGATCTTCGGTGGCTGCGCGGCGGGAGCGGGCTTCGCGGCAGGCTTGGCCTCCGCGGGCGCGGCCCTGGCCTCGGCAGGGGCGGCTTTGGGCGCCGCCTTGGCAGCCCCGCCTTCCGTCACCATGCCAAGCAGCGCGCCGACCGCGACGGTCTCGCCGTCCTTCGCCGAGATCTCGCCAAGGGTGCCTGCGGCGGGTGCCGGGACTTCGATCGTCACCTTGTCGGTTTCAAGCTCGACCAGCGGCTCATCCACCGCCACCGGATCGCCTGGCTTCTTGAACCACTTGCCGATCGTCGCCTCGGTGACGGATTTGCCGAGCGTCGGGACGCGGATTTCAGCCATTGTCCTATCCTTCTTCCGTCATGCCCGGCCTTGTGCTGGACATCCACGCCTTTGCTTCGTGCATGAAAGCCATGGATGGCCGGGTCAGCCCGGCCATGACGCGTTGAGAGAGCTAACCCAATGCCTCTTCGAGCAGCGCTTTGAGCTGCGCCTGATGCTTCGACATCAGTCCGGTCGCGGTCGCCGCCATTGCGGGGCGGCCGGCGTAACGCGGACGCTTGTTCTTGGCGCCGATCTGGTTGAGCACCCATTCGATGAAGGTGTCGACGAAGAACCACGCGCCCATGTTGCGAGGCTCTTCCTGGCACCACACGATTTCGGCCTGTTTGAAGCGCGTGAGCTCAGTCATCAGCGCTTTGGTTGGGAAGGGATAGAGCTGCTCGACGCGCAGCAGGTAGATGTCGTCGAGCCCGCGCTTCTCGCGCTCCTCCAGCAGGTCGAAATACACCTTGCCGCAGCACAGGACGACGCGGCGGATTTTGTCGTCCGCCACCAGCTTGATCTTTTCGTGCGGGTTCGTCTGCGCGTCGTCCCACAGCAGGCGGTGGAAGGTGGAGTCCGGCCCGAGTTCGTGCAACTGCGACACCGCACGCTTGTGGCGCAGCAGCGACTTCGGCGTCATCAGGATCAGCGGTTTGCGAATCTCGCGCTTCAACTGCCGGCGCAGGATGTGGAAGTAGTTCGCCGGCGTCGTGCAGTTCGCGACCTGCATGTTGTCTTCGGCGCACATCTGCAGGAAGCGTTCGAGCCGCGCCGATGAATGCTCCGGGCCCTGCCCCTCGTAACCGTGCGGCAGCAGGCAGACGAGCCCGGACATGCGCAGCCATTTCCGCTCGCCCGACGAGATGAACTGGTCGAACAGCACCTGTGCGCCGTTGGCGAAGTCGCCGAATTGCGCCTCCCACATCGTCAGCGCGTTCGGCTCGGAGAGCGTGTAGCCGTACTCGTAGCCGAGCACAGCCTCCTCCGAGAGCATCGAGTTGAGAACCTCGTAGCGGCCCTGCTTCTCGGCGAGATGGTTGAACGGCGTGTGGCGCGCCTCGCTCTCCTGGTCGATCAGCACCGAATGGCGTTGCGAGAACGTGCCGCGCTCCGAATCCTGCCCGGACAGCCGCACACGGTGGCCGTCAAGCAGCAGGGTGCAGAAGGCCAGCGCTTCGCCGGTCGACCAGTCGATCCCGTCGCCGGTCTCGATCGCCTTGCGGCGGGTATCGAGGAATTGCTGGATCGTGCGGTGGACATGGAAGCCTTGCGGGACCGCGGTGATCTTCTGGCCGATGTCCTTCAACGTCTCGATCGCGACGCCCGTGTGCCCGCGGCGCGGGTCGTCGACGTCGTCCGAGAACCTGAACTTGGACCATTGCCCGTCGAGCCAGTCGGCCTTGTTGGGCTTGTAGCCGGTCCCGGCTTCGTATTCGGCTTCGAGCCGCGCGCGCCAATCCGCTTGCATCTTGGCGTACTCGCCTTCGGTGACGACGCCCTCGGCGATCAGCTTCTTGGAATAGATCTCGGTGATCGACGCATGCGCGCGGATCGCCTTGTACATCAGCGGCTGGGTGAACGCCGGCTCGTCGCCTTCGTTGTGGCCGTGGCGGCGGTAACAGAACATGTCGATCACGACCGGCTTCTGGAATTTCTGCCGGTATTCGATCGCGACCTTCGCAGCGTAAACGACCGCCTCCGGGTCGTCGCCGTTCACGTGGAAGATCGGCGCCTCGATCATCTTGGCGACATCGGAGGGGTAGGGCGAGGAGCGCGAATAACGCGGATACGTCGTGAAGCCGATCTGGTTGTTGACGATGAAATGGATCGATCCGCCGGTGCGATAGCCTTTCAGACCGGAAAGCCCGAAGCATTCCGCCACCACGCCTTGGCCGGCGAACGCCGCATCGCCATGCATCAGCAGCGGCAGCACCATCGTGCGGTCCTCCGGCGTCGCGCCGTGCTGGTCCTGCTTGGCGCGCACCTTGCCGAGCACCACCGGATTGACGATCTCCAGATGCGACGGGTTGGCGGTCAGCGAGAGATGCACCTTGTTGCCGTCGAACTCGCGGTCCGACGATGCGCCGAGATGATACTTCACGTCGCCCGAGCCTTCGACATCGTCGGGTGCGGCCGAGCCACCCTTGAATTCGTGAAACAGCGCACGATGCGGTTTGGCCATCACTTGCGTCAGCACGTTCAGCCGCCCGCGATGCGGCATGCCGAGCACGATTTCCTTCACGCCGAGATTGCCGCCGCGCTTGATGATCTGCTCGAGCGCCGGGATCAGCGACTTGCCGCCGTCGAGGCCGAAGCGCTTGGTGCCGGTGAACTTAGTGTCGCAGAATTTTTCGAAACCTTCCGCCTCAATCAACTTGTTGAGGATCGCGCGTTTGCCTTCGCGCGTGAAGGTGATCTCCTTGTCGGCGCCTTCGATGCGCTCCTGGATCCAGCCCTTCTGCTGCGCGTTCGAGATGTGCATGAACTCGATGCCCATCGTCTGGCAGTAGGTACGCTGCAGGATCGCGACGATCTCGCGCATGGTGCCGAACTCCAGCCCCAGCACCCTGTCGATGAAGATCTTGCGATCGAGGTCGTTGTCGCCGAAGCCGTAGGATCGTGGGTCGAGTTCTTCGTCGTCCTTCAGGCCCTCGATGCCGAGCGGATCGAGCTTCGCGTGGAAGTGGCCGCGGATGCGGTAGGCGCGGATCAGCATCAGCGCGTGGATCGAGTTCGCGTGTGGCCTGCTGCACATCGGCGGCGGAGAGTTCGACGCCCGCGCCTTGCGCCCTGGCGCGCACCTTGTCGCCGAGCTTCTTTTCGGTTTCGGCCCATTGCCCGTCGAGCGCCGAGAGCGTTTCGTCGCGATCGGTGAATGAGGGCTTTTTCCACGAAGCGCCGCGTGCACTCCTCGCAACGTCCGCGCCCGAATTCCTTCAGGCTGCCGAAGAAATCGCGCCATTCGTCATCGACCGAGGATGGGTCGCCCTCGTAGCGGGCGTAGAGATCTTCGATGTAGGCGGCGTTGCCGCCGTAGAGAAAGGAGGAAAGTGCGAAAGCTGCGTTCGCGTCCTGACGTGACATATGCCGCATCCTGGTAGCTCGGCGGCGTGGCGTCCGCCGAATCAAGCCGATTCTGGCCCCGAATCCGCCCATTCCCCGGTGGGCGGCGCGTTGTATCCTATTTAAGCACCAGACAAGACAAGAAAAAGACCAAGAACTGAATCAGGATTTCAAAACTTCCACGAGCGTCTTTCCGATCCGCGCAGGCGACGGCGAGACCTTGATCCCGGCGGCCTCCATGGCGGCGATCTTGGATTCTGCATCTCCCTTGCCGCCTGAAATGATCGCACCCGCATGCCCCATGCGGCGGCCGGGCGGCGCGGTGCGCCCGGCGATAAATCCGACCATCGGCTTCTTGCGGCCCTTCTTCGCCTCGTCGATCAGGAACTGCGCGGCATCCTCTTCCGACGCACCGCCGATCTCGCCGATCATCACGATCGATTCGGTCTTCGGATCGGCAAGGAACAGCTCCAGCCCCTCGATGAAGTCCATACCCTTCACCGGATCGCCGCCGATTCCGAGCGCGGTGGTCTGCCCGAGGCCCTCGCGGGTCGTCTGGAAGACCGCCTCGTAGGTCAGCGTGCCGGAGCGCGACACGATGCCAACCGTTCCGGGCTTGAAGATGTTGCCCGGCATGATGCCGATTTTGCACTGGCCCGCCGTCATCACGCCGGGACAGTTCGGCCCAACCAGGCGCGACTTCGAGCCGGCGAGCGAGCGCTTCACCTTCACCATATCCTCGACCGGGATGCCTTCGGTGATGCAGACGATGAGCGAAATCTCCGCGTCGATCGCTTCCGCGATCGCGTCGGCGGCGCCGGGCGGCGGCACATAGATCACGCTCGCATCGCAGCCGGTCTTTTCCTTCGCCTCCGCGACGGTATCGAACACCGGCAGATCGAGATGCGTCTGGCCGCCTTTGCCGGGCGCCGTGCCGCCGACCATTTTGGTGCCGTAGGAGATCGCGGCCTGCGAATGGAACGTGCCGTTCTTGCCGGTGAAGCCCTGGCAGATGACCTTGGTGTTCTTGTCGATGAGGATGGACATCAGTTCGAGCCCTTCACGGCCTTCACGATCTTCTGCGCCGCATCGTCGAGGTCGTCGGCCGAAGTCACATTGAGATTGGATTTCGCGATGATCTCCTTGCCCTTCTCGACATTGGTGCCTTCGAGCCGCACCACGAGCGGCACGCGCAGGCCGACTTCCTTCACCGCGGTCACGACGCCCTCGGCGATCACGTCGCACTTCATGATGCCGCCGAAGATGTTGACCAGAATCCCCTTCACGTTCGGATCGGACGTGATGATCTTGAATGCCGCAGTGACGCGCTCGGTTGTGGCCGAGCCGCCGACATCGAGGAAGTTCGCAGGCGCCATGCCGTAGAGCTTGATGATGTCCATCGTCGCCATCGCAAGACCGGCGCCGTTCACCATGCAGCCGATCTCGCCATCGAGCGCGATGTAATTGAGTTCGTATTTCGAAGCTTCGATCTCCTTGGCGTCTTCTTCCGTTTCGTCACGCAGCGCTGCAATGTCGGCGTGGCGGAACAGCGCGTTGTCGTCGAAGCCGACCTTGGCGTCGAGGCAGATCAGCTTGCCGTCCTTGGTGACGACGAGCGGATTGATTTCCAGCAGCGCCATGTCCTGCATGGTGAAGGCGCGATAGAGATCGGTCAGCAGCGGACTCATCTGCTTGGTCAGGTCAGCGTTGAGACCGAGCGCCTTGGAGAGCCGCCGCACATGATGCGGGCAGATGTTCGCCACCGGATCGACCGTGATGGTGACGATCTTATCGGGCGTGTCGTGCGCGACCTTCTCGATGTCCATGCCGCCTTCGGTCGAGGCGACGATCGCGACACGCGAACTCTCGCGATCGACCAGCATCGAGAGATAGAACTCCTTCTCGATCGCGGAGCCTTCCTCGATGTAGAGGCGGTTGACAACCTTGCCCTTCGGGCCGGTTTGATGCGTCACCAGCGTCGAGCCGAGCAGGCGCTTCGCCTCCTTCTCGACATCGTCGGTGGATTTCACGACCTTGACGCCGCCTGCCTTGCCGCGCCCGCCGGCGTGGATTTGCGCCTTCACGACCCAGACCGGTCCGCCGAGATCGGCCGCGGCCTTCTTTGCCTCCGCAACGCTCATCGCGGGAAAACCGCGCGGCACCGGCACACCGAATTTCGCGAGAACCTGCTTGGCCTGGTACTCGTGGATGTTCATGCGGCGATCCCCAGGTCCGTAGGATGCGTTAGGCCAAAGGCCGTAACCACCGAGACAAAGCGGCGGGTTACGCGCGTCGCGCTAACCCACCCTACAAGAACTCATTATTTGCCGAGCGCCGGCGCGATCTTGTTGCAGGCATCGACCAGCGTGCGAACGGCGGTGACGGACTTGTCGAACATGTCGCGTTCGCTGCTGTTGAACTCCAGCTCCATCACGCGCTCGACACCCTTCGCGCCGATCACGACCGGCACACCGACGTAAAGGTCCTTCACGCCGTATTCGCCATTGAGATAGGCGGCGCAGGGCAGCACGCGCTTCTTGTCCTTGAGATAGCTCTCCGCCATCGCAACCGCCGAGGAGGCGGGCGCATAGAACGCCGAGCCGGCCTTGAGCAGCGCGACGATCTCGCCGCCACCTTTGCGGGTGCGCTCCACGATCGCGTCGAGCCGCGCCTGCGTCGTCCAGCCCATCTTGACGAGGTCGGGCAGCGGCACGCCCGCGACCGTCGAGTAGCGGATCAGCGGCACCATGTCGTCGCCGTGGCCGCCGAGCGTCATCGCGCTCACGTCCTTTACCGACACGTCGAACTCGTCGGCGAGGAAATAGCGGAAGCGCGCGGAGTCGAGCACGCCCGCCATCCCGACCACCATGTTCTTCGGCAGGCCGGAGCACTTCTGCAGTGCCCACACCATCGCGTCGAGCGGGTTGGTGATGCAAATGACGAAGGCGTTCGGCGCGTATTTTTTCAATCCGGCGCCGACCTGATCCATCACCTTGAGATTGATACCGAGCAGGTCGTCGCGGCTCATGCCTGCCTTGCGTGGCACGCCGGCGGTGACGATGCACACATCCGCGCCCTCGATCGCCTCATACGAATTGGCGCCGCTGTATTTCGCGTCGAACCCTTCGACCGGCGAGGACTCCGCAATGTCGAGCGACTTGCCCTGCGGGATGCCTTCCATGATGTCGAACATCGTGACATCGCCAAGCTCTTTCAGGCCGATCAGATGAGCCAGCGTGCCGCCGATCTGGCCGGAGCCGATCAATGCAATTTTCTTGCGCGCCATGAGGGGAATTGTCCTTGAAAACCCGGCAGCGAATGCAAACCCGTGCTGCACCGCGTCATTAGCCCGTTCGGAAGGGCCGTTCAAGCCGTGGATAATACCGTGCGTCCGGTCCGCGCGCGCAGATTTCCGGCCGATGAAGGCCTAGCATCCGGCCGGGCGTCGATCGGGCTGGCACAATGGCGAATGGTGGTTTGAGGCGGTTCTGGTCGGCGCTCGGGCCGGGCCTCGTCACCGGCGCGGCGGACGACGATCCGAGCGGTATCGCAACCTACAGCCAGGCCGGCGCACAGTTCGGCTTCGCGCTCACCTGGACGATGTTTCTCACGCTGCCGTTCATGGCGGCGATCCAGATCATCAGCGCATGGATCGGATGGCAGACGCGGCAGGGGTTGGCGCGCAATCTCGCCAGGCAGATTCCCGCGCCCGCCATGCTCGCGCTCGTCGCGCTGCTGGTCGTCGCCAACACGATCAACATCGCGGCCGACCTCGCCGCGATGGGTGAGGCGCTCAAGCTTGTCGCCGGCGGCCCGCAGGTGTTCTACGCGCTCGTCTTCGGCGGCATCTGTCTCGTGCTGGAGATCGCGATCCCCTATCACCGCTATGCAGGGCTGCTGAAGTTCATCGCACTGGTACTGCTGGTCTATGTGGCGGCGGCGTTCAGCGTGCACATCCCGTGGGGCGAGGTCGTGCGCGCCACATTCATCCCGCAGGTATCGCTCGATCGCGACATGATCCTCACCGTCGTGGCGGTGTTCGGCACGACGATCAGCCCGTATCTGTTTTTCTGGCAGGCCTCGCAGGAGGCCGAGGAATTGCGGCTGAGCCACCGCGTGAGGCACGCCGCGGTCACGCAGGAGCAACCGCCGCGCGCCACGCACGCCGAAGCAAGCGCCGCCAGAAGCGGACACTTCCGGCATATCGTGAGTGACACCTGGATCGGGATGATCTTCTCCAATCTCGTTGCCTTCTTCATCATCGTCACAACAGCGGCGACACTGCACACGGCCGGCATCACGAAAGTCGACACTGCCGCGCAGGCTGCCGAGGCGCTCAAGCCGATCGCCGGCAATCTGGCTTTCATTCTGTTTGCGATGGGAATCATCGGCACCGGGCTGCTGGCCGTGCCGGTGCTCGCGGGCTCCGCGGCCTATGCGGCAGCCGAAACCTTCGGTCTGCGTGGCAGTCTCGAATTGCCGGCGAGCCGCGCGCTCGGTTTCTACGCCATCGTCGGGGCGGCGACGCTCGGCGGCGCGGCCCTCACCGCAACCGAGATCGATCCGATCATGATGCTGTTCTGGTCCGCCGTCATCAACGGCATCGCGTCGGTTCCGATCATGGCGGCGATGATGTGGGTCGTATCTCGCGGTGAACTCGCGCACAAGCTCGCACTGCCACGCTGGCTCAAGGTGCTCGGCTGGCTCGCGACCGGATTGATGGCGATTGCGGTGGCGCTGCTGCTGTGGTCGAGCTTACCCGGCAAAAGCTAAGTCTCCACGATCCCCGTCGTTGAGCCGGACGCGCCGAGGATGTTGTGGCCGTGCGGCAGCGCCAGATATTCATCCGAGCGCATCTCGATCAGCCGCGAGGCGGTGCGCTTGAATTCGTTCGCCTCGTAGCCGTCGGTTGCGAGATACAGCGAGGTCGGCTCGGCCGCCGCCGAGGCGACCAGTTTCACGGCGTTGTCGTAGAGCGTGTCGATCAGAGCGATGAAGCGCTTCGCCTCGTTGCGCTGCGGATAATCCATCACCGGGACGTTTTCGAGAATCACCGTGTGGAATTCGCGCGCGATGCGCAGATAGTCGCTTGCGCCGAGGGGCTGCTCGCAGAGCTGACGAAAGGAAAACCGCGCGACACCCTTGGCGGCTTCCGGCACACGGATGACGCGCCCCTTCGCGGCGATCTCGCACGGCTCGCCCGTGAGCGTGCCGGTGAGGCGCTGCCATGACATATCGAGGGCGACTTCGGCATCTTCGTCGGCCGGCACGTACCACACCGGCTGCCCGCTGAGCTTCTCCAGCCGGAAATCCTTCGGCGCACCAAGGCGCACCACATCCATCTGCTGGCGCAGCAGCGCAATGAAGGGAAGAAACAGCGCGCGATTGAGCCCGTCCTTGTAGAGCTCGTCCGGCTCGACGTTCGATGTCGCCACCACCACGACGCCTAATTCGAACAGCCGCGTGAACAGACGCCCGAGGATCATCGCGTCGGCGATATCGGTGACGTGAAATTCATCGAAGCAGAGCAGCCATGCCTCCTCGGCGAGCGCGTCGGCGACGTGGCGGATCGGATCGCCGTCCGCGATCTTTCCGTTCTTCATGTCGTGGCGCACGGCATTGAGCCGCTCGTGCACGTCCGCCATGAACTCGTGGAAGTGCGCGCGGCGTTTGCGCTTCACCGCACTCGCCGCGAAGAACAGATCCATCAGCATTGTCTTGCCGCGGCCGACCTCGCCGAAAATGTAGAGCCCCTTGATCGGTCCCTCGGGCTTGCGCGCCGCGAACAGCCAGCCGAGATGCGAGGACTTGCGCGACAGACGGTGCTGCGCCAGTCGCTCTTCGAGTCGCGAAAGCCGCGCGGCCACCGCCTCCTGCGCGGGATCGCGTTCGATCTCGCCCTCGCTGGCAAGGGCCGCGTAACGTTCGGTAACGGATGAAGGCATCAGCGCGATTGATATGAGGCGGGACGTTGCGTCAGGTATGCCGCCGCATGTGGCGCATGTAAATGCGATTTAACGGCGTTCGGAGGGGCCGCGCCCCGAGTGCGCATCGCGTACGGTCCATTCAAGTCTTTGTGTCCGGCCTGCACGACACGGGGCATTCGCCTGCGCGATAGCCCGTGTGATCCTGAAATGCGCCGGCGATCCTTCGATTTCGTGCGGCCGGGGTGTCTCGCGCGACACACACGATACAGTCGCGATACCTGCGCGACGCCGAGAACGAGTTTCAGTTACTCCGATCACAAGCGCTTCACGGAATCCGTGATCTCAGGCGCTGCCTCGTGATTTCCTGTTGATCGGCGCGATCCGTATCTCTGCGGCATCAGTCGAGGCGACGACGCCTCCGACGATGGAGTCGAGAAAAACAAGATCGACTTCAATGTACCCAACTTGAACGAGGAGATACCATCATGAAGAAGATCGCTCTTATCGCCGCTCTCGTCCTTGGCACCGCTTCTGCAGCGCTTGCCGAAGAATTCGAGTTCGTCCTTTGGCATCAACATCTACACGCAGGCCGCGCAGCCCCAACAGCAGCAGCAGGCGCCGGCTCTGACCAGCCGCAACGTCGCGCTTGGACAAGGCCAGGGCACCGTCTATCGCGCGCCGGCTACCCAGGACCGCGCGTCGTCGTCCTACGGCGGCAGCTCGTTCTAATTCGTCGCGTCCCCCCGAACCGGCTCCCCCGGCCGGTCGCCCAAGAACAGCCGGCTCTCCCCCGCGCCGGCTGTTCTTTTTTTGACGAATCGGCCGCCCGCGCCCGCGCTCATTAACATTCGGCAATTATCGGCGCCGTCCGGAATGGCAGGCATGCAGCATTCGGCGCGCTCTTCAATCCGTTGTGATTGGTCTTCCGCGTCGATGCGAACCTAGCCTCGCGGTGATCCAGGTGGCCGATTTTTCGGCCGGTGGGCCGGGGGCGAGCGGGGCGGCACCATCGAAGACGGAAGATTCCAATGAAGATGCAGATGATCCTGGCGGCGAGTGTGTTGGTGCTGGTGAGCACGACGGGCGCATTCGCCCAGCAGATGCAGTACGACCGCACCGGGGACCACATGTTCTCTTACGGCACAACGACTGGAGCGGTCGCTCCGAAGACACCAGCCGAGCATCACGCAGCCTCGCCGCAGATGGTGATCCCGTCTGTGCAGTATGACCGCACGGGCGATCACATGAATTCGTACGGCCCGGCTACACAGTAAATCCTCGCGGCTTCACCGTGGTCTATGCGGCGGCGCCTCACCTGCGCCGCCGTCATACGTTGGAGATCGACCTGGCCACATCAACGGCGCACATCGCAAACATTGCGGCCGCGAATGAATGCCTTCGGGCAGGCATGCCGAAAGTCATTTGCTGACTTGCAACGTGCGCAGGGTGACGCGCGTCGCATGCCGCCAGATATCGTCTGTTCTCTCCTATCGCCGGTTTTTCAGTGAGATCGTTCTGCTTCGCGCGTGAACGAAGCCAATCTGCCCCACGCTTTTATCCCCGCGATGCGTTCACAAATTTTGTGATCGCGCGACCGCTGGAAGTCCGCGGCGCGCGCCATAGCTCGTGTGCATCGCCGGGGCGATCAGTCCTCGGCGACAAGGAGTCGCGAAGAACCACGGCTTCAAGAAACCAGACTGTCAACTTCGAGGAGTAACCACCATGACCAAGACCAAGATTGCAATCGCCGCCGCGATGCTTGCTGCGACCAGCTCCGTGACGTTCGCTCAGGGCTTCGACCCGAACATGGCAAACCGGTATCCGGGCTACGCAAATCCGGTCGCGCCCGCCGCACATGCAACGGCGCACGCCCGCACGCTGCAAAGCGCTCCGGTGGGTCTGCAGCAGCGCAACGTCGTACTGCCGAACAACTCCGGCATTGTGGCGGGGCAGAGCGAGTTCAACGCGGATCGCTTCGATCGCGCGTCGTCGCCCTACGCGGGCGGCGGCTTCTAATTTTCCCGTCCCCCGAACCGGCGATGTCCCCCCGCGCCGGTTCACCCAAGGAGCAGCCGGCCTCGTGCCGGCTGCTCCGATTCGGGCGACTGAACCATTGGAGTGCGTTCAGTCGTAGTTGGAAATTTTGCATCGCAACATAGGTCGACTGCGCACGAATCTGTCCCATTTACCATGCTGGGTCGCTACGCGTTGGTGCGCCCTTGTCAAAAGATTGTTGCATTGCAACATTACCCGATCTGGGGAGGGGATTCGTTTCACTGGGCTGTGGTCCGACAATAAGGAGACCCCGATGCACGAGCCACCGATCGACGGTGTAATCCGCAAAATCTGGGTAGAGCGGAGCGGGCCATATCGCGACCACCTCCTGCGCCTTGATCCGGAGAGCCGACGGAATCGTTTTGGCGGCGCGGTGTCGGACGCCTTCATTGAAAACTATACCGCGCTTTCGGTCGGCCTCGATGCCGTGATGCACGGCTTCTTCGTGGAGGGCACATTGCGCGGCGTCGCGGAGTTGCGGCCGCTTGGAAGGGATTTCGCGCACGAGGCGGAGGCAGCGTTCTCGATCGAGAAGCCGTGGCAGAGTCACGGCGTCGGCAGCGCGCTGCTGGAGCGCACGCTGCTCGCGGCGCGCAACCGTGGCATCAAGCTCATGCACATGGCGTGCCTCGCCAACAACCAGCGCATGGTCGAACTTGCCAAGAAGTTCGAAGCCGAACTGACGTTCGACTTCGGCAGCGTCGTCGGCGAGGTCGAGGCCGCGCATCCGACTCCGATGTCGATGTGGCGTGAGTTCGTCGCCGACAGCCACGGCTTCGCGACCGCCATGCTCGACGTGCAGACAAAGATGCTCCGGCCGGCCTGATATCGGTACAAGACCGGACGTGCGAGTACGGATGCCTGCGGACAGCGCGCGTTAACTGCCTCGGCCCCACGGTCAGCCTGTATGGGCACGGGGCAAAGATGTGATCAGCGCAATCCAGACACGTGTACTCGGCCGGACGGAATTTGCCGACTACGAGGCGCATCTCAAGCGGCTCGATTGCGCAAGCCGCCGTGCGCGGTTTGCCGGCACGATCGATGATGTTTCGATCGATACCCATTGCACTCATCTCGCCGACGAAAATGCAATCGTCATCGGCGCCTTCTGCGACGGCGTTCTATGCGGCGCGGCCGAGATCGTGCCGGTGAGGTGCGGGCGCGCAGAGGCCGCCTTCACGGTCGAGCAGCATCACCAGGCGCAGGGAATCGGTGGGGTCCTGATGCGCGCAGTGATCGATGCGGTACGTGATGCGGGGATTTCCAAATTGCTTTTCGAGGTTCTGCCCGACAATTCCGCTATGATCGGCCTGATCCGGAGAAACGGCGGCCAGATTGTCGAACGCGGCCCGATGCTCGGCCTCGTGATCGACCTGACGGAGAGCGAGCGCAGCGCCGCCTAGGCGGGTGCGTGACAGACGGCCTCGATGTTGTGGCCGTCGGGATCGAGCATGAAGGCGCCATAGTAGTTCGGATGATAACGCGCGCGAATACCGGGCGCGCCGTTGTCTTTCCCGCCCGCCGCGATCGCAGCCTTGTAGAACGCGTCGACCGACGCGCGATCTTTCGCCGCAATCGCGATGTGAACCGGCTTGTTCAGCGCGCCCTCGCCGCCGATCCAGAAATCCGGTTTGCCGTTGATCCCGAAGCCCGCAGCCTTGGCATCGTTCTCGTCTTGCTGCACCTCCGTGACCAGAACATAGCCGAGCGGCGCCAGCGCCTGCTCATAGAAGGCTTTCGAACGCGGATAGTCGGAAACCGGAAAGCCGACGTGGTCGATCATCGGCTCACACCTGACGCGTGACCATCATTTGCTTGACCTCGGCGATGGCCTGCGCGGGATTGAGGTTCTTCGGGCAGGCCTTGGCGCAGTTCATGATGGTGTGGCAGCGATAAAGGCGGAACGGATCTTCCAGATCGTCCAGCCGCTCCCCGGTCGTCTCGTCGCGCGAGTCGATCAGCCAGCGCCGCGCCTGCAGCAGCGCCGCAGGACCCAGGTAGCGGTCCGAATTCCACCAGTAGCTCGGGCACGAGGTGGAGCAGCAGGCGCACAGGATGCACTCGTAAAGCCCGTCGAGTTTGTCGCGATCCTGCTTCGACTGTTTCCATTCCTTCTCAGGGCGCGGCCGAGACGGTCTGCAGATAAGGCTGCACCGATGCGTGCTGCGCATAGAAGTTGGTCAGGTCCGGCACCAGATCCTTGATCACCGGCTGATGCGGCAGCGGATAGATCGTGATGGTGTCCTTCTTCACCTCGCTCATGCCGCGCGTGCAGGCAAGCGTGTTGGTGCCGTCGATGTTCATCGCGCAGGAGCCGCAGACGCCTTCGCGGCAGGAGCGGCGGAAGGTCAGCGTCGGATCGATCTTGCTCTTGATCCAGATCAGTGCGTCCAGAATCATCGGCCCGCAGTCGCGCGTGTCGACCGTATAGGTATCGACGTGCGGGTTCTGTCCGTCGTCGGGGTTCCAGCGATAGATGCGGTACTCGCGCGTTTCCTTCGCGCCCTCGGGCTTCGGCCAGACCTTGCCTTCGGCGACTTTGGAATTCTTCGGGAGAGTGAGTTCGACCATGCGGGGCTCTCAGTAAACGCGGGCTTTCGGTTCGATGTAGGCGATGTCGTTGGTCATCGTGTAGGTGTGCACAGGACGGTAATCGAGCGTCACCTTGCCGGTCGCATCGTCGAACCAGGCGAGCGTGTGCTTCATCCAGTTCTGATCGTCGCGGTCCGGATAGTCCTCGCGTGCGTGCGCGCCGCGGCTTTCGGTGCGGTTTTGCGCCGAGTCCATCGTGACCACCGCCTGCGCGATCAGGTTATCGAATTCGAGCGTCTCGATCAGATCCGAGTTCCAGGTGAGCGAGCGGTCGCTGACGCGCACCTCGGGCACGCCCGCGAACACATCGTGGATCAGCTTGTGACCTTCATCGAGCACCTCGCCGGTGCGGAACACCGCGCAATTGTGTCTGCATCACGCGCTGCATCTTCAGCCGCAGTTCGGCGGTCGGCGCGCTGCCCGAGGCGTTGCGGAATTTGTCGAGGCGCGAGAGCGGCCGCTCCGCTGAATCGCTGGGCAACTCGGGTTGCTTGTCGCCCGGCGTGAGCTTCTCGGCGCAGCGCAACGCGGCGGCGCGGCCGAACACCACGAGATCGATCAGCGAGTTCGAGCCGAGGCGGTTCGCGCCATGCACCGAGACGCAGGCGGCTTCGCCAAGCGCCATCAGGCCCGGCACCACGCAATCCGGATCGCCGTTCTTCTTGGTCAGCACCTCGCCGTGATAGTTCGTCGGGATGCCGCCCATGTTGTAGTGCACGGTCGGCAGCACCGGGATCGGCTCTTTCGTCACGTCGACATTGGCGAAGATGCGCGCCGTATCCGAGATGCCGGGCAACCTCTCGTGCAGCACCTTTGGGTCGAGATGGTCGAGGTGCAGGAAGATGTGGTCCTTCTCCTTGCCGACGCCGCGGCCTTCGCGGATCTCGATGGTCATCGCGCGCGAGACGACGTCGCGGGAGGCGAGGTCCTTGGCGGAAGGCGCGTACCGCTCCATGAAACGCTCGCCCTCGGCATTGGTCAGATAGCCGCCTTCGCCGCGCGAGCCTTCGGTGATGAGGCAGCCCGCCGGATAGATGCCGGTCGGGTGGAATTGGACGAACTCCATGTCCTCGAGCGGCAGGCCGGCGCGCAGCACCATCGCGTTGCCGTCGCCGGTGCAGATGTGCGCGGAGGTGCAGGAGAAATAGGCGCGGCCGTAGCCCCCGGTCGCCAGAATGGTGGTCTGCGCACGGAAGCGATGGATCGTGCCGTCGTCGAGCTTGAGCGCGACAACGCCGCGGCAGCGGCCGTCCTCATCCATGATGAGGTCGATCGCGAAATACTCGATGAAGAATTCCGAGTGATGGCGCAGCGCCTGCCCATACATGGTGTGAAGCATCGCATGGCCGGTGCGGTCGGCCGCCGCGCAGGTGCGTTGCGCAGTGCCTTTGCCGTAGTGCGTGGTCATGCCGCCGAACGGGCGCTGGTAGATCT
This sequence comes from uncultured Alphaproteobacteria bacterium, assembly GCA_963757565.1. Classification (GTDB taxonomy): domain Bacteria; phylum Pseudomonadota; class Alphaproteobacteria; order Rhizobiales; family Xanthobacteraceae; genus PALSA-894. The sequence continues at coordinate 499,294 of CAVWSB010000010.1, read as the reverse complement.
TGCCGTCTTCCTCGCGGCGCGAGAACGGCAGACCCCAGTGTTCGAGTTCGTAAACAGCCGCCGGCGCGTGGCGCACCATGTATTCGATTGAGTCCTGGTCGCCGAGCCAGTCGGACCCCTTCACGGTGTCGTACATGTGCCAGCGCCAGTCATCCTCGCCCATGTTGCCGAGCGAAGCCGCGATGCCGCCCTGTGCCGCAACGGTGTGCGAGCGCGTCGGAAAGACCTTGGTGATGCAGGCGGTGCGCAGGCCGGCTTCGGCGCAGCCGACGACCGCGCGCAGTCCCGCACCGCCCGCGCCGACCACCACCACATCGTAGGTGTGATCCTCGATCGGATAGGCGCGGCCATTGACGCCGGGCGCAGCGTGACCGTTGCCGTTGGTCGCCATTCTAAACTCCGAAGGACAGTTTCAGGATCGCGTAGGCGGCCGCGAGGCCGACCGCGAGACTGAAGAAGATGTTGCCGATGACGGCTGCGAACTTCCATGTCTCGTCGTGGACGTAGTCCTCGATGATGACCTGCATGCCGAGCTTCATGTGATAGCTGATCGAGCCGATGAACAGCAGCATCACGATCGCGACCAGCGGCGAGCCGAGGATCTGTACGACCGCGGCGTGGCTGCGGCCAAGCAGCGACACCAGGATAATAATGAACGCAATGGTCAGCGGTACGTTCGCGATCGCAGTGAGCCTCTGATGCCAGAAATGGCCGGTGCCGGATCTGGCGGAACCGAAACCGCGGACGCGGCCGATCGGCGTGCGGATTTGAGCCCCGCTCATTGTCCGCCTCCCATGATGGCATAGCCGATCACCCACAGCACGATCGTGAGGACGATCGAACCTGCGAGATTGGCGCGCACCAGCCACTCTCGCTCGCTCGGGCCGAAGCCGTGTCCGGTATCCCAGATGAAATGGCGCAAGCCGCCGAGCATGTGATGGATCAGCGCCCAGGTGTAGCCGAGCAGGATCAGCCGGCCGATGAAGCTGCCCATGAACCACTGCACCTTGGCGTAGGCGTTCGGGCCGCTCGCTGCTGCGACCAGCCACCACACCATCAGCAGTGTTCCGAAATAGAGCGCCGTGCCGGTGATGCGATGCACGATCGACATCATCATCGTGAGCATCGGCTTGTAGATCGACAGGTGTGGAGAGATCGGGCGGTTTATTTGGGTCTCGGCCATCGATCACTCTCCGGTGCGCCGCGTGACATCCGTTGTGTTGGTAACTGATGCGTCCAACCGTCGCAATGCGGGATAGCGCGTGAATCCACCACTTGAGGGTCGAAGGGCGATCTGATCAGCAGCTGGTCGACACTTCGTGTTTTACGAAGTATCTTGATGCAGACATTGGCTTACAATGTCTATTTGGCGGAGGCACCCTTCGCTAAAGACGAAGGAACGTATGCGCTTTGACCTGACCGACCTAAGTCTTTTTCGCCACGTGGTCGAGGCTGGCAGCATCACCCACGGCGCGGAACGCGCACATCTTGCGCTGGCCGCAGCGAGCACGCGAATCCGGCAGATGGAACAAGCGTTGGGTGCGCCGCTGCTCACGCGCAGCCGCGCCGGTGTCACGCCGACGCAGGCCGGCCGCACGCTGCTGCAGCATGCGCGCACGATTCTCGCGCAGTCGGAGCGTTTGCGCGAAGACCTCGGCGCGTATGCGGGCGGACAGGCGGGGCAGGTGCGCGTGCTCTCCAACACGAATGCGCTGACCGAGTTTCTGCCCGAAACGCTCTCGTCGTTTCTCGCGACACATCCGCATGTCAGCGTCGATCTGGAGGAGCGGCTCTCCGACGAGATCGTCGGCCTGATCGCGGAGGGTGTCGGCGACATCGGCATCGTGGCGGGGACCGTCGATCCCGGACGGCTCACCACGTACCCGTTCCGCAGCGATCGCTTCGTGCTGGTGGTGGCGAACGATCATGCGCTCGCTCGCCGCGCCCGGCTCAGTTTCGCCGAGACGCTGGATTACGATTACGTCGGGCTCGACCGCGCGAGCGCGCTGCAGCGCTTCCTCGCCGAGAAGGCAAGCCGCGCCGGCCGCCCGATCAAGCTGCGCGTGCAGTTGCGCTCGTTCGATGCCGTATGCCGGCTGGTCGAGCGCAATGTCGGCGTCGGTATCGTGCCGGAAACGACGGTGCGCTGGGCCGCGCAGGCGATGGCGATCAAGGCGGTGCAACTGACCGACCCGTGGGCGCTGCGCGATCTCTCGATTTGCGTGCGGGATTACAAGGCGCTTGCGCCGTTCGCGCGCCAACTGGTGGATCACATGCGCGAGGAGAGACGAGAGATTACATGAGACGTGACGGTTTCCGCGGCAATTACCGCGGGATCAGTACCCAGTAATCCAGATCGAGGATCACCGCCGGATGGTCGCCGCCATCCTGCTTGAGCGGGAAGTCGCCGCACGGCTGATCCTTGGTGGCGACGGTTCGCAGGCGCAGCGCGCCGACATCGGTGCGGCCCGGCAGTTCGACTTTTCCCAGGACCTCCGACCAGGCAAACACCGTGCAGCCCGCAAAGAGCGGCGCGACATGGCGTCCTCCGTTGATCGCCATGATGTGGAATGCGTTGGCGAGTCCGTTGAAGGACAGCGCGCGTGCGAGCGAAATCGCGTGTCCGCCATAGATCAGCCGGCGGCCGAAGCGGTCCTGGCTCTGGGCAAACTGATTGAAGTGCACGCGCGCGGTGTTTTGATAAAGTCGCGTCGCCATCTGGTGCTCGGCTTCTTCGACCGTCATGCCGTCCTGATGGTCGATCTTCTCGCCGACCTGATAGTCGCCCCAGCGGTGCTGCGATCCGGACAGGGCGAAGTCGTAGGCGCGCACAACCACCATCGGAGATGCCTCACCAAGGCTCTCGGCGTCGACCACCTTGGCGAGGTCCGGCACCACATCGGCAGGGGCCGCAGCAGCTTCGTCGCGCTTTCGCACCATGACCCAGCGCACGTATTCGAGCGCCTTTGATCCATCCTGCCTGAAGCCGGTCGAGCGCACGTAGACGATGCCGGTCTTGCGGCTGGAGTTCTCCTTCAGGCCGATGACCTCCGACGTCGCGGTCAAGGTGTCCCCGGGATAGATCGCGCGCAGGAACCGGCAGTCCGCGTAGCCGAGATTAGCGACGGCGTTGAGCGAAATGTCCGGCACTGTCTTGCCGAACACGATATGGAAGACGAGCAGGTCGTCGACCGGCGAGGACGGATAGCCGATAGCGTAGGCGAACATGTCCGAGGACTGCGGTGCGAAGCGCGCCCCGAACAGCGCGTTGTAAAGTGCGACGTCGCCGAGCGTGACGGTGCGCGGTGTTGCGTGCCGTATCGTCTGGCCGAGGCGGAAGTCCTCAAAAAAATTGCCCGGCGTGGTTTTGGTCATCGAACGTCCATTCGCGTCATCAACTCCGGCGGCCGACACTAGCATGGCCCTTTCCATTTGCGTCATGGCCGGGCTTGACCCGGCCATCCACGTCTTTATGGACGCATAAAGATAAGACGTGGATGCCCAGCCATTAGCGCGTTTACGCCCGTCGCCGACGGGCTATGGCCAGGCATGACGAACTCCGAGGACACGCCACATGCCCAGCTACAATCTCCTGCTTCTCCCCGGCGACGGGATCGGCCCGGAAGTGATGGCCGAGGTGAAGAAGCTTATCGGCTGGATGAACCAGCACGGCATGGGCACCTTCAATATCGAGGAAGGCCTGTGCGGCGGCTGCGCGTTCGACGCGCATGGTGTCGCGGTCACCGACGAGACGGTTGCGAAGGCGAAGGCCGCGGACGCGGTGATCTTCGGTTCGGTCGGCGGGCCGAAGTGGGACAAGGTGCCGTACGAGCATCGTCCCGAGGCGGGGCTGCTGCGGCTGCGGAAGGACCTCCAGCTCTATGCAAATTTGCGTCCCGCCGTGACCTATCCGGCGCTCGCGGATGCGTCATCGCTCAAGCGCGAACTGGTGGAGGGTCTCGACATCATGATTTTGCGTGAACTGACCGGCGGCGTTTACTTCGGCGAGCCGAAGACCATCACCGATCTCGGCAACGGGCAGAAGCGCGCGGTCGATACGCAGGTCTACGACACTTACGAGATCGAGCGCATCTCGCGCGTCGCCTTCGAGCTGGCGCGCAAGCGGCGCAACAAGGTCACCTCGATGGAAAAGCGCAACGTGATGAAGACCGGCGTGCTGTGGAATGAGGTGGTTACGCAGGTTCATCAGCGCGAGTTCAAGGACGTGCAGCTCGAACACGTGCTCGCCGACTCCGGCGGCATGCAGCTTGTCCGGTCGCCGAAGCAGTTCGACGTAATCGTGACCGACAATCTGTTCGGCGACATGCTCTCCGATATCGCCGCGATGCTCACTGGTTCGCTCGGTATGCTGGCGTCCGCCTCGCTCGGCGAGGTCGATCCGAAGACGCAGAAGCGCAAGGCATTGTACGAGCCGGTGCATGGCTCGGCGCCTGACATCGCCGGCAAGGCCATCGCCAATCCGATCGCCATGATCGCATCGTTCGCGATGGCGCTGCGCTATTCGTTCGGGATGCTGAAGGAGGCCGACATGATCGAAGCGGCGATCGCGACTGCGCTCGCGAAAGGCCTGCGCACCGCCGACATCGCGCCGGCCGGAACGGCGAGCATCGGCACCGCCCAGATGGGCGCTGCGATCATTTCGGAAATGGAGAAGGCGGCCGCCTAGTACGGGACGTACGGATTGTAGCCCGGAAGCTCGAACGGCATCGGCAGCGGCGAACGGTGGCTGCCGGTCGGATCCCACGACGCGTAGGCCGAGCCGCTCATGTAGGTCGGCGGGTTTGCATAATCACTGAACTTGCGCTCGCCCGGCTTCACTTCGGTGCCCGGGTCGAGGAAGCTGCGCGGCCGCACCGTGATCTTGGTACGCACGCGGCCGTTCTCGTCGATGATGGTGATGCGTTCGCTCTGGTCGCCGCGAATACCGCGCTTGGTCTGTGCGTCGGCGGGGCTCGCAAGCGCCGCAAGGGCTATCGCGGCGGCGCCGAGAGAGAGCACAGAAGCGAGACGCATCGTCGACCCCTTCGTCGTTACTCTTATGTGCGATCCGCTGTCGGGATCATGCACTCAACGGCCGAGCCTGCCGGCCGTTCCTTAACTAGTCCCCCACAATAGCGGGCGAATTGCGGTCCGGCCGTCACTCTTTTGCAACAGAGCAGGTCAATTTCGCGTGTCAACCCAAGCAGTTGAGCTCAGGCAGGGGCCCTCTCGGCGGACTTCGCCGTGCCTTTCGGCAGGTCGGAGCGCTGCTCGGCCGGCTTCTCGGCGCGCGTCAGGTTGAACGCGGTGTTGATCAGCGCGACATGCGAGAACGCCTGCGGGAAGTTGCCCAGCATGCGCATGGTGCGCGGGTCGTATTCTTCGCTCAGTAGTCCGACATCGTTGCACAGGGCGACGAGTTGCTTGAAAAGGCGTTCTGCGTCGGCGCGGCGGCCGAGCAGCAGGCAGGCGTCCGCCAGCCAGAAGCTGCAGGGGAGAAACGCGCCTTCGCCGACCGGCAGGCCGTCCGGCGCGTGCCGGGTGTCGTAACGCATCACCAGCCCGTCGACGAGGAGATAGCGCTCGACCGCTTCGACGGTGCCGCGAAAGCGCGGATCGTCAGGCTTGAGAAAGCCGATCGGCGCGAGCAGCAACAGACTGGCGTCGTGATCCTTCGAGCCATACGAGCGCATGAAGCTGTTGCGCGTCTCGTCCCAGCCCTTGGCGCAGACATCGGCATGAATCTCGGCACAGAGTTCGCGCCAGTGATCCACCGGGCCGGGGAGGCCGAACATTTCGGCGCTCTTGATCGCGCGGTCGAACGCGACCCAGACCATCGCCTTCGAATAGGTGAAGTGCAGCGGTTCGCTGCGCACCTCCCAGATGCCGTGATCCGGCTTGCGCCAGATTTCTTCCAGGTGCTCCAGCAGCGCGATCTGCACGTCCCATGCGGACTCGCTCGACGGCAGGCCGCCGCGCCGCGCCTGATGCATCGTGTCCATGATCTCGCCGAATACGTCGAGCTGAAGCTGCTGGTGCGCCGCATTGCCGATGCGTACCGGGCGGGAGTCCTCGTAGCCGGGAAGGTTTGTGACCTCCCATTCGGTCAACCGGCGCTCGCCCGCGACGCCGTACATCACGCCGATCTGTTCCGGTCGGCCGGCGACCACGCGAGTCAACCAGTCGCGCCAGCGCTGCGCCTCCTCGTAGTAGCCGGCGTTCATCAGCGCGAGCAGCGTCAGCGTCGAGTCGCGCACCCAGCAGAAACGGTAGTCCCAGTTGCGCTCTCCGCCGATGAATTCAGGCAGCGAGGTCGTCGGCGCCGCCACGATGCCGCCGGTCGGTTGGTAGGTGAGCGCCTTCAGCGTGAGCAACGAGCGCGTCACCACCTCCGCCCACGGCCCGTGGACGTGGCCCTTCTGCGTCCAGGCCTGCCAATATTTTTCGGTGTCCTTGAGCGCCGCGTCGGCGGAGAATTCTTCCGGCACCGGCAAGTGCGAAGGGCCGTAGCTCAGCACGAACGGCACGCGATCGCCTTCGCAAACGACGAATTCGCCGACCGTCGTCATATTCTCGCCGCGCAGGTGCACCGGCGTGCGCAGCACCACCATGTCGGGGCCGGCGATCGCGCGCAGCGTTCCGGTCGTGGCGAGCTTGCGCACCCAGGGCACGATCTCGCCGTAGCCGAAGCGCAGCACCAGCTCCATGCTCATTTCAACGCGGCCACGCTTGCCGATGACAATGCGCACGCAATCCGGGTTGCGCCCCTGCATCGGCATGAAGTCGACGAGCGTCACGGCGCCATCCTTGGTCTCGAATGTGGTTTCCAGAATCAGTGTGCCAGGCCGATAGCGGCGCGTGATGTTGGTGATCTTGTCGCGCGGCACGATCTGGAAGCGGCCGTGCTCGCGCGCGCCGAGCAACGCCGCGAAGCAGGCATCGGAATCGAAGCGCGGCCAGCACAGCCAATCGATCGAGCCTTCGCGCGAGACGAGCGCCGCGCTCTCGCAATCGCCAATGATCGCGTAATCCTCAATGCGCTGGGGCATGGGGTTATCTAGGTCCTGGCATATTCTGTTCCCGAAAACCGGCACTCACGTTTTGGGATCATGCCTGTGCGAACTCAATGACGACCTTGATGTCGCCTTTCTGCCTTTTGAACGCGTCCGCGAATTGCGCCAACGGCACGCGCCGCGTGATCAAACGCGCGAGCCAGGCCGGATCGGCCTTCGCGAGCGCGTCCGCCGCCTTGGTGTAGTGGTCGCGGTTGGCATTGACGCTGCCGAACACAGTGCCGTTGTTGAGGACCATGGTGCGATTAAACAAGCCCATGTCGAAATCCACATGACGCGGCGTGCCGACACCCGCGAGGCAGATGGTGCTGTCGGGCGAGATCTGTGTCAGCAGGGCCGCGATCACGGCTGGCACGCCGGTGCACTCCATCACCACATCGGGCGCGAGTTTCGCGAGATCGTCGAGTTCGCCGCAATGATACGTGCCGCCGAGTGCCCGTACCAGTTCGGCCTTCGGGCCGGGCTTGTTGTGGTCGTAGACGTGCACCTCGTATCCGCGCTGTTTTCCGAGCAGCGCTGCCAGCAATCCGATCGGCCCCGCGCCGGTAACGAGCAGGCGGCGTGAGTTCGCGGCGAAGCGCTGCACACGATGCGCGTGATCCCAGGCCTTGGCGACAACGCTGGTCGGCTCAAGCAGCACGCCGAGGATGCCAAGCTCCGGATCGACCTTCACGGCGAAGTCCGGGTCGATGCGCCAGCGTTCCGCGCCGAAACCGTTGAGCGCCTTGATGCCGTGCTCGGTGTATTGCCCGTTGCGGCACATGTCCCATTGACCTGCCGCGCACGCCGGGCAGGGGACCGGGTCGGGATGGCGCACGATGCCGACGATATGATCGCCCCTCGCAAACCCGCAGTCCGGCGGCGCTTCGCGCACGCGGCCGAGGGATTCATGTCCGAGGATCAGACGCTCGCGGCCCTCGGGGGCTTCACCGTAATGACCGTCGACGATTTCGTGATCGGTCCCGCAGATACCGAGCGCCAGAGCGTCAACAAGTATTGCGCCTTCCGAAACCGGCGGATCGGAGACGTCGCGCAGCTCGACGGAATTCGGATTTGGCGGATGTACGGTGATGGCGCGCAAGGAAAATCCAGAGAATTCAGCCGCCCGAGGGATGACGCGGGCGTTGCAGAAAAGTTCCCTCCGGAATGCTATTCGTGGCCAACCACGAGATCGTCCCGGTGTACCATTTCGGCGCGCCCGGTTATGCCGAGAATGAGCTGACAGTCCGCGGAAGAGCGGCCCTTGATCCGGTCGGCATCGCCGGCGTCGTAGGCGACAAGGCCGCGGCCGATTTCGGTCGTGTCCGGTCCGCGCACCACCACGGCATCGCCGCGGGCGAACTCGCCCTCAACCTTGATCACGCCGACCGGCAGCAGGCTGTTGCCCCGGCGCAGTGCCGCGACCGCGCCGGCATCGATGGTGAGCGTGCCCTTCGGCTCGAGCGAACCCGCGATCCATTTCTTGCGCGCTGTCACCGGATTGGCGGGGGTCAGAAACCAGGTGCATTTCTTCTCCGCGATGGCGCGCAGCGGATGCGCAATGCGCCCCGAGGCGATCACCATATGGATGCCGCCGGTGGTCGCGATCTTGCCGGCCTCGATCTTGGTCGTCATGCCGCCGCGCGACAGCTCCGAGCCGGATGCGCCCGCCATCGCCTCGATCTCGGGCGTAATGCGCTCGACCACCGGAATGAGTTTCGCGCCCCCGTTCTGCGGTGGGGCGTCGTAGAGGCCGTCGACGTCGGAGAGCAACACCAGCAGGTCCGCGCTCGTCATAGTGGCGACGCGCGCGGCGAGGCGATCGTTGTCGCCATAGCGGATCTCACTGGTGGCGACCGTGTCGTTCTCGTTGATCACGGGAACGCCGCGCCATTCGAGCAGCTTGCCGATGGTGCTGCGCGCGTTGAGATAGTTGCGCCGCTCCTCGGTGTCGCTCAGCGTCAGGAGGATCTGTCCGGCCGAAATGCCGTGGCGTTCGAGCGCGCTAGCCCAGGTGCGCGCGAGCGCGATCTGCCCGACCGCGGCGGCGGCTTGCGAGTCCTCCAGCTTGAGCGGCCCGCGCGGCAGCTTCAGCACGGCGCGCCCAAGCGCAATTGCGCCAGACGACACTACAAGGATATCGCGCTTCTCTTGATGCAGACCCGCGATGTCGTCCGCGAGCGAGGCGAGCCAGTCCTCGTGCACGCGGCCCGCTGCGCTGTCGACAAGCAGCGACGAGCCGACCTTGACGACGATGCGGCGGAAGTCCGTGAGGGCAGGGATTTTGTGGGGCATGGACTTGCGTTGCCAGAAGCTCGGGCTGCTCCCTCCCCCTGAAGGGGGAGGTTAGGAGCGTGTGATTGTTACGGATGCCAGGCTTCGGCTGGCTCTGTTTCGCCGCTCGCGACGCGGTCGCCATCGATCACGCGGACCAGCGCGCGCAGCACGTCGGGAACGCCCTGCTGGGCCACCGCCGAGATCACAAGCGGTGTTTTCTTGGCGGCACGCTTCAATCGCGCGATCTGCTCCTTGAGCTGCTCCGGTGAGAGCGCATCCGCCTTGCTCAGCGCCACGATCTCGGGTTTGTCGGTCAGGCCGTGACCGTAAGCCTCAAGCTCGTGGCGCACTGTCTTGTAGTCCTTGCCGGCGTGCTCGCCGGTCCCGTCGATCAGATGCAGCAGGACGCGGCAGCGCTCGACATGGCCGAGGAAGCGGTCACCCAACCCGACGCCTTCATGCGCGTCCTCGATCAGCCCCGGCAGGTCGGCGAGCACGAACTCGCGATTGTCGATGCGAACGACGCCGAGCTGCGGATGCAGCGTGGTGAACGGATAGTCGGCGATCTTCGGCTTGGCGGCGCTGACCGCCGCGAGGAAGGTCGACTTGCCGGCATTCGGCAGCCCGACGATGCCGGCGTCGGCGATCAGTTTCAGCCGCAACCTTATTGTCCGCTCTTCTCCGGGCAGACCCGGATTGGCGTGGCGCGGCGCCTGATTTTTCGAGGACTTGAAATGCGCGTTACCGAACCCACCATTGCCGCCCTTGGACAGCACGATCGTCTGACCGACTTCGGTCAGATCGGCGAGCAGCGTCTCGCCGTCTTCCTCGTAGATTTGCGTCCCGGCAGGCACCTTCATGGTGATGCTCTTGCCGTTTGCGCCATGGCAGTCCTGGCCCATGCCGCCGCGGCCGTTCTGCGCGGTGAAATGTTGCTGGTAGCGGTAGTCGATCAGCGTGTTGAGGCCATTTACGGCGGTCACGATCACGTCGCCGCCGCGTCCGCCGTCGCCGCCGTTCGGCCCGCCGAACTCGATGAATTTCTCGCGGCGGAACGACACGCAGCCGTTCCCGCCGTCGCCCGAACGGATATAGACCTTGGCCTCGTCGAGGAATTTCATGGCGATCTACTAGCGCAAAATCATGAAAAGACAGAGCAATTTTGAAAGCGCGAGATTCCGGGAATAAAACCGGCGTCTCACCGATCTGGACCCCTGCAGGCAGTCACGCCCTCCACGGGAGACGGATATGAGCACCCATCACGACGATCACAATATCAGCCGCCGCCGCGTTCTCGAATGCATGACCTGGGCCGGGACCGGCGTGCTCTGGACGGTCACGGCCGGAGTGCCGCGTTCGCTTGGACTTGTGAACGAGGCGATGGCGCAGGGCGCGGGAGGGCTCACCTTCCTGCAGATCAGCGACAGTCACATGGGCTTCGACAAGCCCGCAAACCCGAATGTCAAAGGAACGCTGGAAGAAGCGATGCAAAAGATCGGCGGCCTGCCTGTCAAGCCGTCCTTCATGATCCACACCGGCGACATCACGCATCTGTCCAAGCCGGCCGAGTTCGACGATGCCGACAAGATCATCTCGCAGGCCAAACTCGACGTGCACTACGTGCCGGGTGAGCACGACATCATCGACGAGGAGGTAAAGCTCTATCGCGAGCGTTATGGACGCGGCACGAAGGGGATGGGTTGGTACTCCTTCGACGCAAACGGCGTGCACTTTATCGGTCTGGTCAATGTCGCGAACCTCAAAGCCGGTGGTCTCGGCAATCTCGGCGCCGAGCAGCTCGCCTGGCTCGAGGACGACCTGAAGGGAAAGAGCGCATCGACGCCGATCGTGGTGTTCGCCCATATCCCGCTCTGGGCGGTCTACCCGGAATGGGGCTGGGGCACCGAGGACTCAGGGCGCGCGCTCGAGCTGCTCAAGGGCTTCGGCTCGGTGACGGTGCTCAATGGCCACATCCATCAGGTGATGCAGAAGGTCGAGGGGAACGTCGCGTTCCACACCGCGCGATCGACCGCATTCCCGCAACCCGCGCCCGGCAGTGCGCCATCGCCGGGGCCAATGAAGGTCGCCGACGATAAGCTGCGCGGCCTGCTCGGCGTCAGCAGCGTTGTGTTCCGGCAGGGCGAGCAGCGCCTCGCGGTGATCGATCAGCCGCTGCAGGGCTGAACGAACTGGGAATTTCTCACATGAACAGACGATTGTTTGCGGCGAGGCGCCGCCGCGCTCCTTTGCGTCCTTGCGGGAGGAATGGCCCCGGCTTGCGCGGCCGAGGCGGCGGTGACGATCGACAATTTCACGTTCGATCCACCTCGCCTGACTGTGAAGGCCGGCACCACCGTGACGTGGTACAACAAGGACGACATTCCCCACACGGTCGTGGCGAGCGGCGGCGCATTCAGGTCGAAGCCGCTCGACACGGACGACAGGTTTTCCTTCACGTTCACGACGCCGGGTTCGTTCGAATACTTCTGCTCGCTGCATCCGCACATGACCGGCCGAATCGTGGTCGAAGCGGTGAGCGGCGCGACGCAATGAGGCTGGCTGCGTGAACCGTCCGCTGACAGGCGAAGCGCTGAATCGCGCGAGGACGGCCACCCATGAGAGTGCAAGTGTGAGTCTCGAAGGCGACAGAACGCGGCGTTTTCGCGAGACGGCGCTGCCGTATCTCGACGACGTCTATTCGCTCGCCCGCTACCTGCTCGGCAACGGCAGCGACGCCGAGGACGCTGTGCAGGAGTGCTGTCTGCGCGCATTCCGGCATTTCGATACGTTTCGCGGCGGAGCCGTGAAGCCCTGGCTGCTCGCGATCCTGCGCAACGTCTGCCGCGCCGAATATGCACGCCGTGCGGGCGTGGTGGTCGGGCTTGGCGGCGTGGCCGGCGAATTGCCGGACGATGCCGCGCCGCTGTGGAACGAGGCACGCGAGGCGCCGGACGTGCTCGCCTTGACCCGCCTCGATGCCGAGACGATGCAGCGGCTGATCGCGGAACTGTCGCCGGAGTTCCGAGAGGTCGTCGTGCTGCGTGAGATCAATGATCTGAGCTACCGCGAGATTGCCGAGGTTATTGATGCGCCGGTCGGCACTGTGATGTCGCGCCTCGCACGCGCGCGCTCGCTGCTGCGCGAAGCGTGGATCGCGGTGGAGAAGAAAGGGTCTCCGGCATGAAATGCGAGGAAGTCGAAATCCTGCTGCACGCGCTGATCGACGACGAACTGGACGCGGGCCACGCACGCGACGTCGAGACGCATGTGGCAGCCTGCAACCGCTGCGCAGCACAGCTGCGCGACTACCGTGCCATGCACGGCGCATTGGCGAGTGCAAAACTGGGATACGCGCCGCCCGCCGGCTTGCGTGCCCGCATCGACGCGCGGCTCCCGGCACCGGCGGTGAAGCCGAACCGGAGGATCTTGCTGAAAGGCTTTGCGCTCGGCACCGGGATTTCAGCCCTGGCCGCATCAGCTGTTGTGGTTGCTGTCATGCGCAACGACCAGGATAGCCGCATGATGGCCGAAATCGTGTCGGCTCATCTGCGCTCACTTCAGGCCGATCATCTGATAGATGTTCAGTCGACCGACCAGCATACGGTCAAGCCATGGTTCAACGGCAAGCTCGACGCCGCGCCGCCGGTGACCGACCTGACCGCACAGGGCTTCACCCTGATCGGCGGCCGGCTCGATTATCTCGATGGCAAGGCGGTGGCGGCGCTCGTGTACCGCCGTCGCATTCACGTCATCAATCTCTTCGTTGCGCAATCGCCCGGCACGCAGCGTCATGCGGCGATCGAGGCCTCACAGGGCTTCAACGTGCGGCACTGGAGCGAACATGGATTTTCTCTTTGGGCGATCAGCGATCTCAACGCCGAGGAACTTGAGGATTTTGGCCGCAGGTTCGCGGCAGCCCAATCCAGCGGGACGTAGCGCGGCCATTCGGGCGCTTGCAGCACCGATGGGGGCGACCTAACGTCCGCGTCCCTCCATGACGACGCCCGCCTCATCATCGATTACCGCGCGCTCCGGCACTCTTGCAGGGATCGGGCTGATGCTCGCCGGCATCTTTCTGTTCTGCTGCAACGATGCGCTCGGCAAGTGGCTGCTCGGCACCTATTCGGTCTGGCAGATGCTGGTGATCCGCAGCGTCGCGGCGCTCGTGTTGCTATCTCCCTTGATCTGGCGTGAAGGGAAAGTCGCGATTACAGGCGCGCCGCGTCCGCTGCTGCAGGTAATCCGCGTCGCGATGTCGGTGACCGAGTCGATCATGTTCTTCTGGGCGGTGACCTATCTGCCGCTCGCCGACACCGTGACGTTCTATCTGGCGGCGCCGATCTATGTGACGGCGCTGTCGGCGATCTTTCTGCGCGAGCCGGTCGGCTGGCGGCGCTGGAGCGCCGTGGTGGTCGGATTCATCGGGGTACTGATCGCGCTGCGCCCTTCCGCGGCCACGCTGACCTGGCCGGCGCTGATCGCGCTCACCGGCAGCGTCTTCTTTTCGATCTTTCTCATCACGACGCGGCTATTGCGCGGCACCAGCGATGTCGTGCTAGTGAGCGGGACGTTCGGCGCGATGCTGATCGTGGCGGGGGCTGTCGCGCCGTTAAGCTGGATCGCGCCGAGCGCGCGCGACTTCATGTTGATGTCGGTGCTCGGTGTTGTCGCGACGGCGGCGTTCGCCTGCATCAACCGCTCGCTCAAGCTCGCGCCCGCAAGCGTGGTCGTCCCGTATCAATACACGATGATCGTTTGGGCGGTCGCGCTCGGCTTTCTCGTGTTCGGCGATGTGCCGGACCGCTATACGCTGCTCGGCGGTGGAATCATCATCGCGGCGGGCCTTTATATTTTCTGGCGCGAGCAGGTGGTGGGGCGGCGCGACCCTGCGTTCGCGCCGCCGCCAGGATAATGAAAGCGGGCGGCGTTACGCCACCCGCTTCACCGGGCCCCAGCTCTTCAGCGCGGTCCAGATGCCGCGTTCGAGCCGGAAGCGATCGACCGGCACGGACGAGCCGAGCGCGCGGATGCGGCACAGGCCGACGCCGTTCCACTGGAAGCCGCACTTCTCCAGGACGCGGCGCGAGGCCGGGTTGGTGACGCGCACGGAAGACTGCAGCGACGTGTGCTCAAGATTGGTGAACGCGTGATCGATCAGCGCGCGCACCGCCTCAGTCGCGTAACCCTTGCCCCAGTAGCGAGCACCGAGCCAGTAACCGATCTCAGGCGCCGGACCTTCGCGCAGGTCGAAGCCGCAGCCGCCGATCACCGATCCATTCGCAAGCGTGATCAGATAGGTCTCGGCGTCGTCTTCGGCAGCCGAGCCGGCGATCCAACTCTCGGCATCCGGCATCCGGTAGGGGTGCGGAATGCGCGCGGTGTTTTCGGCGATACGGCGATCGTTTGCGAGCGCGGCAATCGCTTTAGCGTCCTCAAGCTGCGGCGCACGCAACACCAGCCGCTGCGTCTCGAGGACGGCAATACATCTTTCGCGGAGAGTCGGCGGAGGCAGAGTTTCCAGGCAGGTCATCGCAGGGCTCCTTGTCAAAAGCACCGAGGGGGAGCCGGCATCCCGTCTCCCCCTCGGTCCTGGAACCCATCTCTGGTCATCCAAGGGTCCGCCGGGGCATCGGGTGCCGGCGGACCTTGGGGTCCACCGTCTATTCGGCCGCAGCCTCCGTCATCGGAAGGACGGATACGTAAGTGCGGCCTTTGGCTTTGGTATTGAACGTCACGCGACCATCGATCTTGGCGAACAGGGTGTGGTCCTTGCCGACACCGACATTGTGGCCCGGGTGCCACTTGGTGCCGCGCTGACGCACAATAATATTGCCGGCCACGGCGGCTTCCCCGCCGAACAGCTTGACGCCGAGGCGCTGACCGCCCGAGTCGCGCCCGTTGCGCGATGATCCGCCAGCTTTCTTGTGGGCCATGAGGTGCTCCGAAACTCTTCTTTTATGTAGCGCGATTCAGCGATGAATGCATCAACTGAATAGCGGCTGATCCATCACTTCTTTTGACGTTTGTGTCAGGCGGAGGCGGCTGCGCCTTCGCCCTCGGTCTTCTCGTCGGCCTTTGGCTTCTTCGCGCGCTTGGGCGCGGCTTTCTTGGTCGGTTTTGCGCCGTCGGTAAGGATCTCGGTGATCCGCACCAGCGTGAATTCCTGCCGGTGGCCGCGCTTGCGGCGCGAATTCTTGCGCCGGCGCTTCTTGAACGCGATGACTTTGGGGCCGCGGCCCTGATCGAGGACCTCGGCCGCGACCGAGGCGCCCGAGATGGTCGGGGTGCCGAGAGTTGGCGTATCGCCGCCAACCACCAGCACCTCGCCGAACGTGATGATATCGCCGGGCTCGCCGGCGACCTTTTCGACTTTCAGCTTCTCGTCGGCCGCAACGCGGTATTGCTTGCCGCCGGTTTTGATGACTGCGAACATTTTTCCCTCGTGTTCGTGTTCCGCGGCTCAGGTTACCCGGCCGGGCTTTTTGTTCAGTCGGTTTATGTGAATGGTTTCAGCCACTTAAGGGCAGCCGAAACGCAAACGGGCGGTACGGCCGCAAAGCCAGTCCCGCGCGCCGCATGCTTATGGCGGGCAGGCTCCAACCTGTCAAGAAAGCCGCTGAAAATCAGGGTTTGTCCGCGGCGAGCCGGTCGGGAAACATTCGCTGCGGCACGGCGTTGATCGGCGGAACTGGAGGGCACTATGGCCGACACAGCCGCCGCAACGATCATCGGACCGCATGGCGCCAAGGTGCTGCCGGCGGTCGAGGTCGACAACTACAACCTGGAACTCAAGGACGACGAGGGCTTCCTCGGCGACCGCGCGAGCCGGCAGGCGTTTCACGCCATTCTGGAGAACTGGCGCAAGCCGCTGCGCAAGCTGGGCGAGGACCCGTTCGGAGACACGGACTCCGACGACCTGAGCCGTCCGAAACTCGACGTTATCCTCAAGGACGGAGACCCGGAAGCTGCGGTCGTGATCCAGAGCGCGATCGAGGACTACGCGCAGGAGCTCGCCCTCGTTACACGGCGCTTCCTCAAGGCAAAAGCCTGGGAGGGCACCGAGCGCATCGCGATGGGCGGTGGCTTTCGCGAGAGCCGCATCGGCGAACTCGCGATCGCGCGCGCGAATCTCATTCTCAAGGCCGACGGCATCAAGGTCGACATGGTGCCGATCCATAACGATCCCGACGAGGCCGCGCTGATCGGCAGCCTGTTCCTTGCGCCCGCATGGATCTTTAAGGGTCACGACAGCATCCTGGCGATCGACATCGGCGGCACGAATATGCGCGCCGGTGTGGTGCTGCCGAATGCCGCCAAGGCGAGCGATCTCACCAAGGCGTCGGTTTGGAAATCCGAGAAGTGGCGCCACGCCGACGAGGAGAAGCTCAACCGCGAGCAGGCGGTCGACGAACTGATCGGCATGCTGAAGGACCTGAGCAAAAAGGCCAAGAAGGAAGGGTACAACCTCGCGCCGTTCATCGGCATCGCCTGCCCCGGCAAGATCGAGGAGGACGGCGCGATCGCAAAGGGCGCGCAGAACTTACCCGGAAACTGGGAGAGCAGCCGCTTCAATCTGCCCGCTCGCCTCGCCGAGGCGTTCCCGCAGGTCGGCGATCATGATGTCACGATCCTGATGCACAACGATGCCGTCGTGCAGGGCTTGAGCGAACTGCCGCACATGCGCGACGTGAAGCGCTGGGGCGTACTCACGATCGGTACCGGGCTCGGGAACGCGCGGTTCAGCAACCGGCAGAGCGCGAAGGACGAAGCGCCGAAAAAGGGTGGGGGCGGCGAGGACAAGAAGAACAAGGGCTGATTGCGAGGGGCCGGTACGGTGCCCGCGCTTGTTTCGGACGAAGCCCTCCATTATGACTGCGCCGCACCACCGGGGCATGTCCCGCCCATGATGGAGAGGTGGCAGAGTGGTTGAATGCACCGCACTCGAAATGCGGCATACGGGCAACCGTATCGGGGGTTCGAATCCCTCCCTCTCCGCCAGCTAGTCTTATTTTCCTAGTCTTGTTGATTTGGCCTTGAAAAGCGCGGTTTCCGCGCCGAATGGGCGATTTTCGCTCGAGAACCGAAGTGCGAGACTGGCGAAGGCCGCTCGGAAAGAGGTGGTTGCGCCAATTTTCTCTGAATGGCCAATACCCACTTCGGTTCTCTACGCGCTGGCGCTGGCGACTGGTTTAATTCACGCGCGGCGCCCGCGTTTCTCGTTACAACGCGTAGGCCACGTCATCATCAAACATGCGCGCTGGCTCGCATTTCTCGGCGACGCGCCTATAATGCGGCGGTCTGGCTCAATACGCATTTCAACGCGATCAGACGCGCCTTCGGCTTGACCTACTGGTCGCTGCAGTTTTTCCAGTTCGGCTTCTCAATGCTCGTAGAACGGCACATAAACGATCAGCGACCCCTTCTCTCCTTTGCGCACCGCGCCGCCGAGGTTGATGGCCTGCTTAAAGGTCATCCAGATGGCGAGCGGTAGACTTTGTCCATCGCGGCGATCCACAGCGCGATCATGTTCACGCCGCGATAACCGATGCTGTTGTGACGCAACGGGAGCGTCATGCGTCCGCCGAGGTGATCGGCGTTCCATGGCTGCAGCCATGGGGCGCGTGCTGCGCTCAAGCTCAGCGACGGATCTTGTTGGTGATCTCCTGATAAACGTCGCGGCTCATGACGCGTCCTCCGCGTCACCGGTTTCGCCAGCTCACAAATGTGGGTGTGGCAGTCGTGCTGCTCGACGTTGAAACCGTCGATGTCCGGGCAGGCAAACGGGGTCGCGTCGTATTTTGCCTGCGCGAGAGTTTTGGCTTCGCTGGTGTCGGCGGCCTCGATCTCAATGGTGAAAAAAATCGACTACTCGAACACGACGCGGAATGTCTGCGTCGCGGGTCTTGGTGGGTTGGTTGTTTTGGTCACGGGCTTTTCCTTCCTTGCTTTTGACGCCATTGCCGAAAATTCCCGAATTTCAAAGCGGGCTGGCTGATGCCTTGAGCGCAAAGTGCATCCATACCTGCCATGGGGTGGCCGGAGCGTTTATCGCTCGATCACGATGTTTCCGCCGGCATCCAGCACCGCGCGCGAATGGGGAGGAACGATACAGGTTGCATCGTATTCTTCGATGATCAACGGGCCGTCCTGCAAGCTTGAAAGGTCGGAGCGCCGCAGCACCGGCGTCTGCATCCACCCTTGTTCGCGGCCAAAATAAGCTTGGCGGGGTGGCGGTGGCTCGGGTTCGGGGCGGCTGACGACTACGCGGTCGGGAACGCCGCCCGGACGCAGACCGGCGCCGACGACTTGAATGGACACAAGCTCGACCGGCTCGTCGCGGCCAGCCTTATGGCCGTAGGTGCGTTCGTGCTCGGCGCCGAACGCGTCCTCAAGATGCGACACCATGCGGGCGTCGATTGGCCCCTCCGGCACCGGTACGACCAGCTCGTAGGTCTGCCCCTGATAATGAAGTGCCGCGGACCGCTTGATCTGTGCCTGCGGGCCGGTGAATCCATCAGCCGCGAGCTGACCCGCAGCCTGCTGTGATAGCGCATCCCAGGCGTGTCCGATTTCCGAAAGATCTGAGCCACGCAGAAGCCGGCGGAGCGTGCGGGCGAAGTGATGCTGGACATCCGAATACAAAAGCCCAAATGACGAGAACAAGCCGGCGCACGGCGGCACCACGATCCGCCGGATGCCAAGCTCCGCCGCCATGCCGGCAGCGAACAGGGGCCCGTTGCCGCCAAATGCGAACAGCGCAAACTCGCGCGGGTCGCGCCCGCGCTCGCTCGATATCGCACGGATGGCGCGGATCATGTTCGAGGCGGCGATCCGGTGCGCCCCATAGGCCGCATCCTCCGCGCTCATCTTCATCGGCGTCGCGATGATCTCGGTGAAGACGGACCGCGACTTGCCAGCGTTGAGCTTGAGCGCGCCGCCAACGAGGTGCTTTGGATTGATGTAGCCGAGCAGCACGTTCGCGTCGGTCACGGTCGGCACTGTTCCGCCTTGGTCGTAGCAAACCGGACCCGGCAACGCGCCCGAACTCTGCGGCCCGATCTGCAAAGCGCCGCCGGCGTCAATCCAGACATGAGAGCCGCCGCCCGCGCCGACCTCGGCAAGGTCGATGGCCGGCACTTTCAGCGTATATCCGGCGCCCGTGAGCAGGCGCGAGCCGATCATGATGCCGGCGCCGACCGCGTACTCCTGAGCGCGGGTGACCTCGCCGTTTTCCACCATCGAGGCCTTCGCGGTCGTGCCGCCCATGTCAAACGTGATGATTTTCGGCAACCTCTTTGAGCGCGCCACCGCCTGCGCGCCGATCACGCCGCCGGCGGGACCCGACTCAACGATGTTCATCGGCTTTTCGACCGCGACTTTGTCGGTCGTCAGTCCGCCATTCGACTGCATCAAAAGGAGCCGCGCCGGGATTCCGGCCGCATCGAGACCAGCGCGCAGCGCGCGCAGATAGGTTGTAACAATCGGCATCACATAGGCGTTGATCGTCGTGGTCGAGGTGCGCTCGTATTCCTTGATCTCGGGCAGCACCTCGAACGAAATGCTCAAGGGCATCCGAGGCGCTTTGCGCTGCGCCACCTCTTTGATTATCAATTCATGCGCCGGATTGGCGAACGAGTTGATCAGGCAGACTGCGATCGCTTCGACACCTTCGGCGAGCAACGCATCGACCGCGCGTTCGGCATCGGCTGGATCGAGCACCCGCTCGACATTGCCGCGGTGGTCGACGCGCTCATCGACGACCTTGCGCAGATAGCGCTCGACCAGCGGCGGCGGTTTGGTCCAGGTGAGATCGTAAAGACGCGGCATCCGCAGCGTGCGGATCTCCAGGACATCGCGGAAGCCCTTCGTGGTGATCAGGCCGACGCGCGCACCCTTGTGCTCAAGGATCGCGTTCGACGCGACCGTCGTGCCGTGACGGATTTCCTCGATCGCACTGCCGGCGATTCCGGTCTCGATGAACAGCTCGGTCAGGCCATCGACGATCGCGCGCGCATAGTCGCCGACGCTGGACGACACCTTCTTGGTGTGGATTGAACCGTCGGAACCAAGAACGACGATGTCGGTGAAGGTGCCGCCGATGTCGACACCGACGCGGAAAGTAGTGGGCATGCGGTTTACTCGGCGACCTGCGTCAGAGATGCCGGCTCGCGCCATTGCACCTTCGGAACCTCGCGCCAGCCGCGCGCGGCGGCAATCTCGCCGCGCAGCCTGCGCGTCGCTGCCTCATCCACATGCCAGATCTTCGTGTTGACGATCACGCCGTAGTCCGCCTTCGCGCGCGCGGCTGAGAGGAACTCGTTGCGGACGTCGCGCAGCACGGCCTGCGGGTCGCGCTCGAGCGGGTCGCCCCATCCGCCGCCGCCGGCGAGGACATGACGGAAGACATCGCCCTTCTTGATCGTCATTGTCAGCTTCGAAGGCAGTAGCTTTCCACCGGCGTCGGGGTTGAGATAGTTTTCCGACGGCTGGCCCGGACCGCCGCCGTAAAGTCCGAAGGGACGATGATCGCGCCGGTCGGAGCGCACCTGTAGCGTCCCCTCGTGCTCGGTGAAACGATAATCGCGCCGGAACGGGACGCCGCCGCGCTGCTTGCCCGCGCCCGCCTTGTCGGTCACGAATTCATAAGCCGTCACGACGAGCGGCATTTCGGCCTCGGTTACCTCGACCGGCTGCGACGCCATGTTCGCCATCATGTGCGAGTTGCCGTTGAGGCCGTCGGCCCACGGGCTGCCGCCCCACGCGCCGCACGTGAAATCAACATAGACGAACGGTTTGCGCGCTTGGCTGTAGCCGCCGATCGAAATGCCGGTGTTACCGCCGTCGCCCGCTGCTGTCACCTTGTCGGGGAGCATCATGGCAAGCGCGCCGAACATGCAGTCCACCATGCGAAAGCCGGTGAGCCCGCGCGCCGCGCAAGCCGCAGGGAGCACGCCGTTGCCAATGGTGCCAGGCGCGCAGATCACGTCGATCGCACGATAGACGCCCTCGTTGCTCGGGATGTTCAGCGGCAGAACCGAGCGCACCGCGCAATAGGACGCCGCCTTGGTGAACGACAGCGTATTGTTGATCGCGCCTTTGACCTGCGGGTTGGTGCCGGTCCAGTCCACGACCATCGAGTCGCCGGTCTTGCGGATCGTGACGAACAGACGGATCGGTTTGCCGTAGTCGATGCCGTCGTCGTCGATCCAGTCCTCGAAGCTCCACTCGCCGTTCGGCAACTTAGCAAGCTCGGCGCGCGTGAGACGCTCGGCATGGTCGAGCACTTCGGCCATCAACGCCTTTGTCTGCGCAGGACCATATTTTGCAATGAGTTCGGCGAACTGGCCCTCGGCGATGTGACAGGCGGCAAGCTGCGCGCGCAGGTCGCCCTGCACCTGCACAGGCAGGCGGACGTTCTTCTCGATGAACGTCATGATCGTCTTGTTTAGCTTGCTCGCCTCATAGAGTTTCATCGGCGCGATGCGCAGACCCTCGGCGTAGATCTCGGTCGAGTCCGACGCGTTGGAGCCAGCGACACGGCCGCCGACATCGGAGTGGTGGCAGCAGGTGCACGCGAACGCGAGCCGCTCGCCCTTGTGATAGAGCGGCTTGAAAACGAAGATGTCCGGCAGATGCATGCCGCCATCGAACGGATCGTTCATGATGAACACGTCGCCTTCCGCCATGTCGTCGCGGAAGTGACGCATGATCGAGGCAAGCGCGGTTGGTACCGAACCAAGATGGCCTGGCAGCGTGAGGCCCTGCGCGACCAGCCGTCCCTCGGCGTCCGCAAAGCCGGTCGAATAATCCATGTTGTCTTTCAGCACGCCCGAATAGGTCGTGCGGAAGATCGTCAGCGCCATATCGTCGGTCATCGAGAACAGGGCGTTCTTGAAAAGCTCAAACGCAATGGGATCGAAACTGTCGGCCACGGCCTGTCCTCTTAATTATTTGGCGAGATTGAAAAGCGCGCCGACGTTATCGCCGAGTATCGCGTCCTTTTCGGCCGCGCTCAGGAACGTGCAGTGCTTGCGCACATAGTCGACGCATTGCCGGTAGGTGCAGAAGCGCTCGAGATTCGGCATGTCCGAACCCCAGACAAGCTTCGATGCACCGAATAAATCGCGCATCTGTCGGATCAGTGTCTGCGCTTCCGAATAGGGATACTCCCAGACGCCGCCCCATGTGATCGGAAACATGATCTCGATCAGCAGATTGTCGCGCTTGTACGCGGCCAGCACTTCCGGCGGGAACTCCCAGCTGCCCGATGCTGCAAAATGCGCAACCGGCGGGCCCATCACCAGGACGAAACGCGTGGCCGGATATCGCTGCATCAAGCGCTCGAGGGCCATCAGGTTCGCGATATAGCTTCTCCTGTCGTAGTCGGGCGTTGCCGAAAGCTCGACAAAGGCCGGAAACTTCCACTTGGCTATTCTGTCCCAGAACGGACGGAACGCATCGTGGTCGAGATTGCGCGCATAACCGTGGCGCGAGAAGTCGTGCGAATAATAGAGGCCCTTGAGGCCGAGCGTATGTGCGCGGTCGGCCTTGGCCAGCACGTCATCGCGATCGGCCATCGCCTCGTCGATGTGAAACAGGCCAGTAAATTTTTCTGGAAAGGCACCCTGCGTGAACGCGTTGAAGTCGTTCATTGCGCCGTACCCGCCGCCGGCCTGGAGAATGCAGTGATCGACGCCGGCATAGACCATCTGCGCGATCATGAACTCGGGCGGCGACTTCGATCGTCTGCATGCCGACCGGCATGTACTGGATCGCGTATTCCTCGCCTTCGTGCATGAACTCAAGCCGCCCATAACGGCCGATGCGAAATTCAACGTCGCGCAGGCCGGCCCAGGTGTTGTCGCCGTGACGAAACAGAAGGCCAGGCTTCACCCGCATGCCATCGCGCACCCGGAAGGTCTCGGCCGCCGGGCGCGTGACGTTCTTCTGGATGTACTTCAGGTGAACGTCGATGGAGGGATGTCCGCATGGCCCGTGCCAGTTCTGGAACACGTGGGCATGGCAGTCGATGATCATTCAGATCACCTGCGGACGCAACGAAGGCCGATGGCGCGCGTCATGCGCCGCCGAGCTTCTCGACGTGAATCTTGAGCAGCCGCTCGACTTCGCCGTTGACCGTCAGATAGCGGCCATAGAAGTCCATGAAGCTCTTCCACTCCGGATCGCCGTAGCGGATCGCGAGCGTATTCGGCCGGCGATCAAGCGGATTGCCGGGATCGATCACATGCGCCCAGTCCGCGTTGCGCTTCGCAAGAAGGATCACGTCGACGTCCCCACTGAGCCAAATATCGGCCTTCTTGGCGCGCACCGGCTCGGCGCCGAGCGAAATCTGGCCGGTCGTGGTGATGACTTTCGGCTTCGCCGGGAACAGTAGCGGAATGCGTGGCTCCTCGCTCGCGCCCGATGTGACAGAGAACGTGACGTCGGGGCTGTTTGCGTCCGCGGCTGTCTTGAACTTGTCGGCGTTGTCCTTGTGACAAAGGAGCAGCGTGCCGCGCGAATAGTACGGTCCGACGAAATCGACCGCGATCGCGCGCGACACCAGATACGTCAGGGACGAGCCGAACAGGTCGAAATCGCCCTTGCGCAACGCAATAGTCGCATTCTGGAAGGTCACTTCCTTCCACTCGACCTTGACCTGAATTTCCTTGGCGAGCTGCTCGACGACGTCCTTGTAAACCCCGTTTAGTTCGCCGGTCTTGGCGTCCTTGTAGAACCACGGGCCGGTCTGCGCGTAGCCGACGCGCAGCACGCCCTCCTTGCGACATTTCGCCAGAACCGAATCCTCGCGCACGCCGGTCTCCAGCACCTGAGAGAGCGCCGAGCTTGGCATCATCGCGGCACCGGCCGCACCCGCCGCAGCAGTCAGAAGTGTCGCGTGCTTGAGGAAGTCGCGCTTTCCGTCGTCCACTATGTCATTCATGTCACCCTCCGTAGAACGTTGACTTCCTGTCTCCGTCACGTGCTCGCGCCGCGCGCGCTGATCGGCCATAGCGCTTCCACGCGCCCGTGACGCACGCCGACATACCAGTCGTGCAGGTTTACCGTCGGATCGCAGTGACCCGGAATGAGCCAGACCTTGTCGCCGAGCTTGAGCGGCTTTGCCTTCGGGCCAAGCACGAGCTTGCCGTGTTCGTCCGAAACGTTCGTCAGTTCGACACCCTCAAGCCCGTGAACCCAGGGTGGCCCTTTCTCGGCGCTGTAGGACTTGAGCCCAGCGTCCACGATGGCGCGGTCCGCGGTCGGCGTGCTGATCACAGACGAGAGCACGAACAGGCTGTGCTCGAACGCGGTGTAGAGCCCGCCATCCTTGTTGCCGATCTTTGCATAGTCGGTGTCCATGAACACATACGACCCGACCTGAAGCTCGTTATAGACGCCGCTCTCTGTCTCGAACGCGAAGGTGCCGGTGCCGGCACCCGCGACGATCTCGCAGGTGAGGTTTTCGGCTTTCAGCGCGTCGAGCGTTTCACGCACCGCATCGACCGCCGATGCAATTGCCTGCGCGCGCTGCTGATGGGTCGGCAAGTGCTGCGCGCGGCCATGATAGGCCTGCAGCCCGCGGAATTTGAGGTTCGGCGCATCCGCGATCCGGCGGGCGAGCTTTGCTGCGGCCTTGCCGGGCGGGACGCCACAGCGCTCCATGCCGACATCGATCTCGACCAGCGCGCCAAGTTCCACGCCGAAATCCGTCGCGATGCGCGAGGCCGCATCAACCTGCTCGGGGGCGTCG
This sequence comes from uncultured Alphaproteobacteria bacterium, assembly GCA_963757565.1. GTDB lineage: Bacteria > Pseudomonadota > Alphaproteobacteria > Rhizobiales > Xanthobacteraceae > PALSA-894. The sequence continues at coordinate 474,211 of CAVWSB010000010.1, read as the reverse complement.
AAGCACAACGCGATCGTCGCATCCTGCGCGAGCGCGGCAAGACGGCGCAACTTGCGATCACCGATGATCTGATTGCTCACCAGAATGTCGCGCACGCCGCCGCGTACCAGCGCCTCTGCCTCGCCGACCTTCTGCACGCACTGGCCGACCGCGCCCTGCGCGATCTGTCGCAGCGCGATCGCCGGCGCCTTGTGGGTCTTGGCATGCGGACGCACGCGCACGCCGGTCGTGCGTGAAAACTCGGCCATTTTTGCGATATTCCGGTCGAGCGCATCGAGTTCGACGATGAGCGCGGGCGTGTCGATGTCGGAAACGGGAGCGCCGATTTCGGCGGGAGGCGGGTTCATTGGTTTACCGCGTGACTTTGGAGCGTTAGCATATTCGTTGCCGGACGACCTTGTCCATTACGCGCCACACGCGAGAGTGCCCGATCTTCATGAGCGAAGTCCCCAGCATTCGTGTGGCCGGCATCCACAAGAGTTTTGGTCCACTCGAAGTGCTCCGCGGCGTTTCGTTCGACGTGCCGCGCGGCAGCGTCGTCAGCGTCATCGGCGCGAGCGGCTCGGGCAAGAGCACGCTGCTGCGGTGCATGAACTATCTCGAACCGCCAAACGCCGGCGAGATTTACATCGAAGGGGAGTCGCTCGGGACGTGCCTAGATGCGCGCGGCAACCACAAGGCGCGTTCGCTCGCCGAGATCAACGCTATTCGGCGCGAACTTGGGGTGGTGTTCCAGCAATTCAATTTGTGGCCGCACATGACCGTGCTCGGCAACGTAATCGAGGCGCCGATTCGCGTTCGCAAGGTGCCGCGCAAGGAAGCGATCGCCTATGGCGAGGAGTGCCTGCGCCGTGTTCAGATGATCGAGAAGGCTAACGAATATCCGGCGCGCCTTTCCGGCGGCCAGCAGCAGCGCGCTGCGATCGCGCGCGCGCTCGCAATGCGGCCGAAGGCAATGCTGTTCGACGAAGCGACATCTTCGCTCGATCCGGAGTTGACCGACGAGGTGCTCGGCGTCATGCGCGGGCTTGCGCGCGATGGAACGACGATGATTGTCGTGACCCACGAGATGGGTTTTGCGCGCGAGGTCTCCGACCGCGTGATCTTCCTGCATCGGGGTGTGATTGAGGAAGAGGGATCGCCCGCGGATATCTTCGACGCTCCGAAGTCCGACCGGCTGCGCCAGTTTCTCTCCAAATATCGGAAATAGGTTCGCTTTGTCGGACGCGCTGAAGCAATCGCTCGACATCTCGATATTCCTCGAATATCGGACGATCCTTTTGCAAGGCCTCGTGTTCAACGTGCTCGTGTTTCTCTGCGCCGCGGCGGTCGCGCTCTCGGTCGGGCTCGGCGCCGCGCTGTTGCGGATCAATCGCGCCTGGCCTTTACGCGTCGTCGGTACGTTGCACGTTGAAATTTTTCGCAACGCGCCCGACTACATCATGCTGGTGTGGATCCACTTCGTGCTGCCGCTGCTGATCGGCATCGCGATCAAGCGACGCGTCGAATTCGATCCGTTCGTCTCTGCCGTGATCGCGCTCGGCCTCGTCTATAGCGGCTACTTCGCCGAGGCGTTCCGTGCCGGCATGCAGGCGATCCCGCAGGGCAATCTCGATGCCGGCCGCGCATTCGGCATGTCCGAGCGGCTGATCCTGTGGCGCATCACGCTGCCGCAGGTGGTGCGGCGAATGCTGCCCGAGGCGCTCAACCTGTTCGTCTCGATGTTCAAGGCAACCACGATCGTCTCGCTGATCGCTGTGCCGGACCTGATGTACAACGTCTCGATGGTGATCCAGCAGGAGATGCGTCCGCTCCCGCTCTATACCGGTGCTGCCATCACGTATTTTCTCTTGATCTTTTTGCTCTCCGTCGGTGTTCGCCATTTCAGCGAAAGCTGGCGCCGTAAGATCATGGTCTGACGATGGGCAACTGGGAGCGCCTCGTCTGGAACCAACGCGATGTTCTGCTTGCGGGTTTCGGCGTCACGGTCGAAATCTGCGCTCTTGCGTTCATCGGCGCGATCGTTGGCGGGCTCGTGCTCTGCCTCGTGCGTCTCTACATCGCGCCGCTACGGCCGGTCGCGATCTTCCTGATCGAATTTTTCCGCGACACGCCGATCTTCGTGCAACTGATGTGGGTCGCCTATGTATGGCCGGAGTTGTTTGGCTTTCCGAACAGCTTCTTCAATGCGGGTTGGCTGGCGCTCGCGCTGCAGTCGAGTGGCTACCTTGCCGAGACCTTCCGCGCCGGCATCGAGGCGGTGCCGCGCGGCCAGCGCGATGCGGCGTTTTCCTTCGGCATGACCCAGCCGCAGGCGTTTCGCCGTATCACCATGCCGCAGGTGATGCTCGCGAGCGCGCCCTCGATCGTCAACCAGTTCACCGTGATCGTAAAGTCGTCGACCCTGGTCTCGGTCATCACCGTGCCGGACCTGATGTCGCAATCGCAAAAGCTCGTGGCCGTCTGGTACGAGCCGATCGAGATCCTCACCGCAACCGCGGCGATCTACATCACGTTCGTCTTTCTCGTGTCGGCGTGCGGGAAGCTCCTGTCCGACCGGTTGCGGCTGCGCTATGGGCTCGCAGCGTCTTAGTCAGTGGATCTCGGTCTGCTCGATAGGCTTAAAAGCTCAGTAGTCCCTTACGACCTCGCGTCCATAATGCTCGCATAATGTCGCGTTATGGAATGCGCGGCCGACGTCCGCTCTCCGCTAAAGCAGACATAAGGCAGCGTTCGTGGAGTGTCCGCAACGGGCCATTATCAGACAGAACCACACGCGCCCGACCGCTCCGTTACGCTGAGCGGCGCCGCCAGGAAGCGACGCCCCCAAGAGACATCACCGACCGAGGGGCTCCATGCCTTTCGCCTTGATGACGGCTGCCGCCTCTGGTGTCGCAAGATACTTGATCAGGGCCTTGGCAGCGTCAGGTTGGCCAGAAGCAGTCGTTGGCGTCGTAAATTCTGTCGACCGGCATCCAGCCTATTCAGGATCGCGCAGGGACGCGAGATCGAGTGCTCGGATCGCTGCATCCCAGTCTTCCACGGCAAGCGCCCTCTTGCCCGCGGCGAGATCGGGGTCCAGCTGCGCCCAGTCGGACTCGGTCCCAAGTCCAGTCATCGTGGCGCAGATCGGCCAAGATTTGGTCGCGGCAGTCGTCTCGATCGAGGCGTGAGCCCCGCTGGCGATCGCACTTATCCATGCCGAGCCGTTCGCAGCGTACCACGAGCCGCCCGCAATCAATGCGCCCAAAACCGCGGCCGACGCACCTGCTCGCATCACTTGCTGCTCGCCTTCTTGTTAGCGAGAAATGCCTTGGCCTCACGCGTTTCTGGCCGCTCTTCGTCGGAGTTTTTGACGAGGTCAGAAAGCTTGCCATAATATTCCATCGCCGTCTGACGTTGCCCGCGCCACTTGCGGCACGCGCTATTCCAACAAGCGTGCGATAGCGGTTCGGTGTTTGCCGAAGCGCCGTCTCAAACTCCTTTAAGGCTTCGGCCGACTGGCCCATTTCGAGAAGCAGTTCGCCCAACAGCTCGCGGAACGGATAGAGGCGATTTTCCATCGCCACGCTCTTGATACTTCCATCCTCACTATCGGCAGCAGCCCGCATGAACTTGACGGCTTGATCGCGGTCGCCTTCCTTCAACGCCATCCAGGCCGAGATGGTCAGGATCTGCTCTTCCGAACGGCTCGCCCAATAGGACTGGTTGGCTTTTTCAAGCGTCGCCCGCAGCGTCTTGATTGACTCAATTTCGGCTTTCGCGCCGGCGAGGTCACCGCTGCGCGCCATGCCAAGCCCACGCGTGAAGCGGGTCAGCAAATCCGCTGCGGGATATTGGCTGGGCTTAAGCGGCAGCACGGCTGCCCCCGTCCAATCGGCGCGCTCCAGCACATAGCGTGCGGGCATCGCGTTCTTGGCGGTGAAGTTAGCGAAGACAATCGGGCGATCGCCGCGGTCCGCGGTGGCGACTGATTTCTCGGTCAGAGCCCTGGCTTTGTCGTCCTGGCTAAGCTGCAAGTACGCATAAACGGAGAAATCCGCCGCGTGATAATAGTCAGGCTGGATCGCAATCGCCGCAGCGTTCGACGCGATCGAATCGTCCCACAATCCCAGCATCGAGTAGATGTGCGAGGGCATGTGTCGCGCGTGCGGCACGGCCGGGGCGACGGCGGCGTCCGGAGCTGGAGCTCTTAGCAGTCCGATCAGCCGTTACGGATCGGAATGAGATTCCAGCAAGGTAATCGCCGCTTTGGCTGCATTTTGGACGTGGCGTTCGGCCAAGCTTCGTGCCCGCTTGCCGTTCTTGGCAGTTAGGGCGTCCATTAATTTCGACAATTCCGAAAGGCTCGTGGTCACTCGAGCGGCTGTGCGCAAAGATCGGGCGCGTAGCAAAAGAGATCTTGCGTTCAAAAGCCGCAGACTATCGGCTAGCGCCTCATTTCCTGAGCCCTTCACCACGCACTCGTAGAAATGATCCTTGGCGAACAGTCGCGCCATGGGATCGCTATCTTTGACAGACCGCTTCAGCTTCTTAAATGCTTCAAGAAGCGCTTGCCTTTGCTCTGTGGTCGCACGCTCGGCGAAGAGTTGGAACGCCAAGCCCTCGAGCTCGGCACGAACCTGGTAGATGCCCTTGACCTGCTCGGCGCTGACACACGCGACGACAGGCCCTCGGTGGGGCACGACTTCGATTAGCCCTTCCGACTCTAACTGACGGAGAGCTTCTCGAACCAGCGTGCGACTGACACCTGTCATTTCGCAAAGACTACGTTCAGGAAGCCGGTCACCGCCTTGGAAACGACCGACCGCAATCGCGTATCGTATTCGTTCAGTTACGCTCTGTCGGAGCGGAGCGGCGATCTTCTCCGCCCGAAACTCGTGCAAATCCGCAGTCGCGGAGGGCCATCGGGTTTGTCCAAACATGTCAGCCTTATGCCAAAAGCTCGGGTGAAGAACTATGAGTGATACGTCGGCCTTAACTCGCCTGCCATCCCCCATCGATTGGAACCGTTGCTCCGGTGATGTCCTGCGCGGCCTGGCTGCAAAGGAAAGCCACCAATTCGCCGACGCCCTCTAACGACACGAATCGCCGCGTCGGGTTGCGGGTGCTGAGATAGTCACGCTCGCCTTGGGCTTGAGTCTTACCCTCTTGCTTTGCGCTCTCAGCGATGCGGTTGAGGATCGCTGGGGTCGGCACAACGCCCGGGCAAATGGCGTTGCAGGTGATTCCGGTCTCGGCGGTCTCGATCGCGATCGCGCGCGTCATGCCCAGCAGCGCGGTTTTAGTCGTTACGTAGTCGATTCGGTTCTCTGCACCGCGTGCGCCGTAAATCGACGACACGTTGATGATCCGGCCCCAACCTTTCTGGCGCATCGTTGGCAACGAAAGCCTCACGCAATGAAAGGCTGCTGAAACGTTGACAGCGAGCGATGTGTTCCACTGCTCGGGCGTGAGCTTGTCGATCGATGAGAAGTGCCGTGTCACCGCATTGTTGACCATGATATCGATGTTACCGAAGCGCGCGCGCGCCCGGCCGAACATCCCTTCAATCGCCAACACATCCACAAGATCCGCGTCGTCGAACATCACACCGGCGCCGGTCGCGCGCGCGAGCTTATCGGCGGCGGTTTGCCCTATCGCGGGATCGCACAAACCATGAATGACCACGCTGGCGCCTTGTTTCGCAAGGGCCATAGCAATCGCGTTACCTAGGCCGCCGGAGGACCCGGTCACGATTGCGCACCGTCCTTTCAGCATCTCGCGGCTCGGAATAGGCGAGAAAAGCGCAGTCTCATGATGCCCACTCCACATGTGAGCGGAATTCGCGGCCGTCGTCCGAGAGCCAGCCCATTTTCTTACAGTGATCGAGCATCGCGCTAAATGATTCCCGCCACTCCGGATCGTCTGACAATCCGCCAAACGCACTAAAGGCCGTGGCATTCACCCACGCGGTCTTCTCGTCCTGGAAGCGCAAGACATCTTGATTGCGGTTGGCAACTTCCACGAGATCGGCCTCCCGCCGGTTCACCTCGATTTTGAAGCGCTTGAAGTCGGACGATTGCTCGAGAGTGAGCGCAAGATCGGCCGCAATACGCAGGATCATGTCATGGCCCTGTTAGGTCACCCGCGCCTTAGCTCGCGCGTGCATGCGGTGGAGCGATTTCCTCGATCTTCAGGTCGTTAAGGCGCGGGAGCACTTCCTTGCTGAACAGCGTGAGATTGCCCACCGTGTCCGTGTGATCGAGCCATCCGCCTTGCGCCATCATGAGCAGATTGCCGAGGCCTCCGGCGTATCTGTAGAAGTCCCTGATTTGATTGTAGACCATGTCTGGGTCACCGGCGAAAAGCACGCCGGCATCGATCAGGGATTCGACGGTGAATTGATCCTTGGTGATTCTCTCGCCTTTTCGCGACGTTACTGAGTTGTCGGGCGTGTGCGCTCGCCCACTTGCCTTCAGGGCACGGACGTTGGAATCGCGCGATGCATAACCTGGTGGATTGACGAACTGCGGCGCCACGCGCCCGCTATTGCGGATGTAGTCTACGATCTTGTCCGCGCGCTCGAAGCCTTCCTTCTTCGATTTCCCGACCGCGACTAGCGCGAGATAAGCGAAGCGATCGTCACCCGTGGACTGTCCGACCGCGGCCGCGGCCGTGCGATAGGCGTCAAAAAGCGGGCGCGTCCGTGCGTAACCGGTGTTGAGCGTCGCCAACACGTAACCCTTCTGCCCGATGGTGCGCGCCGTGTCGGGGCTGCTCGCTGTGATCCACACCGGCGGATGCGGTTGCTGGTAGGGACGTGGCCACAGGTTCACGTTCCTGTAGTGGAAATGCGTCCCTTCCCAGTTGAACGGACCTGTGTGCGTCGTCATCGCCTTGAGGATCAGATCGTGCGCTTCCCAGAAGCGATCCATCATTCCGACCGGATTGCTGTTGGCTGGGAAAACCTCGTAGGGCGATCCCTTGACGAGGCCCATCTCTAGCCGGCCTGCTGAGATGACATCGATCAGCGCGAGCTCCTCGGCGACACGCAGCGGCTCGAGACGGTTTGCAATCGGCATGCCTAGCGCGAGCAATCGCGCCTTCTTGGTCTGACGCGCCAGAATCGACAGCGGAATCGCGCACGCGACGTTCAGACACGTCGCCGTGCTGTGGTGCTCGTTGACCATGATGTTGAAGCCGAGCTCGTCGCACAGCGCGTACTCGTCGAGATAGCGATTGTAGAGCTCGGACCCGACCTGCGGGTCGTAATGCATGCTTGGAAGCTCGTTGCGGATGTACTGCCCTTTGTCCCACGCCGGGTGGAAGGACATCTCGCAGAAATAGAACACCTTCATCGCCGAGAGCTCCTTCGCTTCGTTACCTTGGCCAGCGTGGGCAAAAATCATGAATGCCCCGAAATTGACAGTCAAGCATACTGTGGGATGATCATACAATCTTTGAGTAGCGGAGGATCCAGATGTTCGGTCGGCTGCAGGACAAGGTCGCCATCGTGACAGGCGGTGCGCGGGGGATCGGCGAAGCGACGGCGCGGCTGTTTGCATTGCACGGCGCTGCGTTGACGATCGCGGATCAATCTGCCGAAGAAGGCCTTACGGTCGTCGATTCCATCAACGCGTCGGGTGGCCGCGCGGAGTACTTCCGCTGCGACGTGACCTCCGAGAGCGATTGGGAACGTTTGATCGAGCGCGCGCTCGCCACCTTCGGCAAACTCTCCGTGCTGGTGAACAACGCCGGCATTGGCGGCAAGACTGTCGGCGATCACGACGCCTTGGAAGGCTGGCACCGCCTGATGACTGTGAATGCCCAAAGCGTGTTCCTCGGCACCAAGCATGCGGCTGCGGTGATGTGCCAGGCCGGCAGCGGATCCATTGTGAACATCTCCTCGATCATCGGCATCGTCGCGCAAGGCGAGAGCCATCCTGGCTACGCTGCGTCGAAGGCCGCAGTCCGCCACTACACGAAGGCCGCGGCCTGCCGCTACGGGCCTTCGGGCGTGCGCGTCAATTCCGTTCATCCCGGGTTCCTCCCACCGATGCGAAACGGGTCGGCGGCGGGCATCTTAGAGAATAAGGTGCCGCTGACGCCTCTGCGCCGGATCGGCAAGCCGATTGAGGTCGCACAGGGCATACTGTTTCTCGCTTCGGATGAGGCATCGTTCGTCACGGGCGCCGAACTCGTGATCGACGGTGGCTTCGTGGCGCAGTAATCGCATGTCAGCGCGAAAGGGGGATCCCGGCGGTCAATCCCCCATCTACGCTCAACGTCGCGCCGGTGATGAAAGCCGCGTCATCAGAGCACAGGAACGCCACCGCCTTGGCGATGTCTTCCGGCGTACAGAGCCGGCCGATCGGCGGCGGCGCCGATGGCGCATATCCGCTGGCAGCCGGCCTCGTTGCATATTCGGCGATCAGCGGCGTCTCGACCGTGCTGGGAGACACGCAGTTCACGCGCACCTGCTGCGATGCAAGTTCGAGAGCGAATGTCCGCACGAGAAACTGCAGAGCAGCTTTGGATGCCGCATACGCACCATTTCCGGCCTTCGGACGCTGACCGGAGGCAGAGGAGATCGCCACAATCACGGCGTTCGCGGGCGACAGATGCTGCAAGGCCGCCTTCACGCTATTCCAGAATCCCTTGGCGTTCACATCGAACGTAAGGTCGTATTCGAGTTCGCTCATTTGCGCGAGAAATGCGGGCTTGAGCACGCCCGCAGTGACGACAAGCGCGTCGATCGGCCCGTGCCGCGATGCGCTTCGGCTGCACGCTGCGGCGAGGTCCGCGCCGCTTCGAATGTCGGCGACGAGACCAAGAGCGTTTGCGCCGACATCTGTGGAAATATCGCGCGCGCTGCTTTCGACCTTGCTGGCGTCGATGTCGATGATTGTGATGTTCGCGCCATCAGCCGCGAAGCGACGGGCGACCGCAAATCCTATGCCCGATGCTCCACCGATAACGACTGCGTTTTTTCTGTCCAAGTTCATGTCCTCTCGTGCAGGCTTATTAGAGGGCCGTGAAAGGTTGACTGTCAATCATACCGTAATACAATATGTGGACTGAACGCCTACCGGACAGTTGAGCGGTGCGCCGCGCCGTCAACAAAACGAATCATGACCTCAGGGAGGGATGAATGAAGAGAGCGCTTCTTACGCTTGTTTGCGCTTTAGCGGCCACCGGGTCTCTGCACGCAAATGCGGAGGTCGGTGAAGTCACGCTAACACGCGGCGACGGTGTCGGCTTTCTGCCGCTGATGGTGATGGAAAAACTGAAGCTGATCGAGAAGAATGCCATCGCAGCGGACATCAAAGTCAACGCCAAGTGGGTTAATATTAGCGGATCCGGCGCGGTGAACGATGCGCTGCTGTCGGGCTCAGCCCACTTCATCTCAGGCGGCTTGCCCGGAATGCTCACCCTGTGGGACCGCACCAAGGGCAAGATGGACGTGATTGGCGTCGGCTCCATTAGCACCGAGCCGATGTATCTGAACACCAACTCGCCCAACATCAAATCGATCGACGATATTGCGGCAAAGGACAAGATCGCGGTGACGGCGATCAAGATCTCGATTCCTTCAATCGTGATGCAGATGTATGCGCGTGATAAGTATGGTGCCGCGGAGACCTTCCGTTTCGATCCTTTCACCGTAGCGATGAAGCATCCCGACGGGTTGGTGGCACTGCTGTCGAACAGCGCCGGCGTGACCGCGCATTACTCCTCGCCGCCCTATCATCAGCGTGAACGGAAGGATCCCAAAATCCGCACGATTCAAACATCGGACGATGTGCTCGGGGGTCCCACATCCTTTGCGGTCCTCGTGGCAACGAAGAAGTTTCGGGATGAGAACCCGAAAGTCTTCAAGGTGGTCTACGACGCGCTCAAGGAATCGCAGGAGTACATCAAAATCCACAAGCAGCAAGCGGCTGAGATTTTGCTCGAGGTCATGGGTGGTCACGGTTGGCAGGTGAGCGAGCTTGTCGAGGTTTTGGACGATCCGGACATCAAGTTCGATGTCACCCCCCAAAACGTCATGCGCTACGCCACTTTCATGGCCGACGTCGGGTCGCTTAAGAATCGCCTTGCCAAGTGGACCGATTTCTTTGCGCCGGAAGCGCAAGGGCTGCCTGGAAGCTGACGGTTGCTGGTCAAACAAGGAGGCGAGCCAATCGCCTCCAGCTCTCAGCGGCAGCAAGGATCGCCAATGATTCCGAACGCGGAGCCCGACACGCTTTTGACCGTGAGCGGGGTGACATTGCAGTACAAGACGCGCGAGGCACTTGTCACAGCAACCTACCGGGTCAATCTCCAAGTCCAGCGAGCGGACCGCTTTGTCATTCTCGGTCCATCGGGCTGCGGAAAATCGACGCTGCTGAAAGCGATCGGCGGTTACATCCGTCCCGTCGAGGGTGAAATCCGACTGAACCAATCGCTCATCACGCGCCCCGGCCCGGATCGCGTGCTCGTCTTCCAAGAATTCGATCAACTCCTGCCTTGGAAGACCGTGAAGCAGAATATCGCGTTTGCGCTCACCGCGAGCAACCGGCTGCGCAAGCGCGAAGCCGAGGAGCGCGCAATGCACTACATCGAACTCGTCAATCTCACCCGGTTTGCGGACAGCTATCCGCACACGCTGTCCGGCGGCATGAAGCAGCGCGTCGCGATCGCCCGCGGCATGGCGATGGAGCCCGACGTGCTGCTGATGGACGAGCCGTTCGCGGCGCTCGATGCGCTCACGCGAACAAGGATGCAGGAGGAACTACTCCAGCTGTGGGAGCAGATTAGGTTCACCGTCATTTTCGTGACCCACTCGATCCCCGAGGCAGTGAAGATTGGAAACCGTATTCTCCTGCTCACGGCACATCCCGGACAGGTCAAGGCGGAGGTGAACAGCAGCGGCATCGATAAAACGGGCGCGGATGGTCGGACCCTCTCAGAGCGAATCCACACGATGCTATTTGAGGATGAAGCCAGCGAAAGGCCGATCGGACATGCTTGATAAGGTCCACAACTACCGCCCGGAGATTATCACCGCGGTCCAAAACAAGGACTTCGGTATCGTGGAGCGGCCGCTCGGCACAATGGAGCGGTTGCTGGGTAACAACGCCGTGCGCAAGACGGCGATCCTGATCGTGCTCGGGCTCATCTGGGAAATCTATGCGCTCATTCTAAACAACGACCTGCTCGTGCCGACGCTCGGTGCAGCGCTGGGCGCGCTCTACAGCTCGTTGCTCAGCGGAGAGCTGCTCACAGCGATCTGGTACACGCTCAAGTTGCTGCTCCAAGGCTATATCGTCGGACTCTTCCTCGCGATGATCCTAACCATCGTCGCCAGCGCGACGCGCATCGGGGCCGACCTGCTAGAAACGTTGACGGCGCTGTTCAATCCCTTGCCGTCGATCGCGCTGTTGCCACTTGCGATGGTGTGGTTCGGCCTTGGCGATCTCAGCATCGTATTCGTTCTTATCCATGCCGTACTTTGGTCGGTGGCCCTCAACACGTTTATCGGCTTCCGAGCTGTGAGCCAGACATGGCGCATGGTCGGCCAGAATTACGGCTTGTCGAACCTGCTGCTCGTGCTGCGCATCCTCATCCCCGGCGCATTTCCGAACATTCTGGCCGGACTAAAGATCGGGTGGGCATTCTCCTGGCGCACAGTGATCGCCGCGGAACTCGTGTTCGGCAGTAGCTCGGGCCGCGGCGGGGTCGGCTGGTACATCTACCAAAACAAGAACCTGCTGGAGATTCCGCACGTTTTCGCGGGTCTGCTCACCGTCATCCTGTTCGGCTTCTTCGTCGAGAACGTGGTGTTCCGCACTATCGAGCGCCGCACCGTCATGCGCTGGGGAATGCAGACGTGAACGAACCTCGTTTGGCGATGCAGACGCCGCGAGCGCATCTCGTCGAAACGCCGCTGCGCCACAAGTTCGTGGCGACGGTCCGAGGCGCAATCAATAGCGAGCGTTTTGCCCCGCGGCAGTGGCTGGCCGAGCACGAGCTTTGGGAGATAGTGGACGTCAGCCGCCCATCGCTGCGCGAGGCGATCCCCCAGCTTTTATTCGATCCTCATCGATGGTTCGCGAAATATGACAGTTCGATCGATCCTGAATTCGCTGAGCGACCGCATCGTTTATCTCCGCCGTCACGCTCGGCTTGGCGAGGCGCGGCGAGGCAAGCATCGCCGACATCGGCACGATCGCCGACGCCACCGCTCGACGCGACCGTGCCGCGCATTCAAGACAACGAAACCCCCGCCAACAATCCGGCGGTTGCCGCGCTTGGCAGCCTACCGGCTGCGACGACGCAGAATCAGGAGGCTGTCGCGTCATGACTGAACCCGGGATGCAAAAGGTTGATATCGCCGGTGTGGACCTGCCGGTGTGGCGTGGCGGCAGTGGCCGACCATTGCTGTTCCTCGACGGCGGTGATGGTTTCCATCGCTCGCTGCGATGGCGCACGTTGCTCGCGCAAAACTGGGACGTGCATGCGCCCAAACACCCGGGCTATGGCGGAGTCAGCTTCGTCGATCATGTTCGCGGCGTCGACGAGCTTGCGCTGCTCTATCTGGAATATCTGGAGCAGCAGAACCTATCAAACGTGTTTCTCGTCGGCGCATCGTTTGGCGGGTGGATCGCGATCGAGCTTGCGGTCCGTTCGAGCGACCGGCTCTCCGGCATCGTGCTGGTCGATCCGCTCGGCGTGAAGATGGGAGAGGCCACCGACCGCGACATTTCCGATATCTATTCGGCCCTGCCGGACGACAAGCAGGCGCTGCTCTACGCGACCGAGAAGCACCGCTTCTTTGATTACTCCGGCTTTGCCGACGCCGAGCTTGCCTCGATCGTGCAGGACCGCGAGGCCGAGGTCTTCTACGGCTGGAAGCCGTTCTTCCACAATCCGACCCTCGACCGCTGGCTCTTTCGCATTAAGGCGCCGACGCAGTTCATCTGGGGCGCTGAAGACCGATTTGTGGATCTGAGTTACGGCCGTAAGTATGCCGACCGCGTGCCCGGCGCCAAGTTCGCTGTAATCGAAGGTGCAGGACACTATCCGCACGTCGAGCAACCGGACGCCACGTTCGCCGAGGTGAAACGCTTCGCCGCGCAACTTTAGCCGGAGTTAATCGGTGAGCGTTTCCCTCACGACAGCGAAAGACGACAACGCAGCGCCCGCACTGGATGCTGCGCGGGCGTTCCGCCAGTCCCTCGGCCAGTTCGCGACCGGCGTCGCGATTGTTACGGCGCACGCAGATGGGCAATCGGTCGGCGTTACAGTCAACTCGTTCTCGTCCGTGTCGCTCAATCCGCCACTGGTTCTCTGGTCGATCGGCAAGACTTCGCAAAGTTACCCGGTGTTTGCGCAGGCGCAACACTTCGCCGTCCACGTGCTCACGGCGGACCAGATGGAGCTGGCCGGTCGGTTCGCACGCTCTGGGCCCCAGAAATTCGCCGGGCTGAGAAGCGAGTTGGGATTGGGCAAAGCACCTTTGCTCGACGACTGCGCGGCCGTGTTCGAATGCACGCGCGAAGCGCGCCATGACGCCGGCGACCACACGATCCTCGTCGGCCGCGTGGAAAACTACCGGCATCAGGACAAACCGCTCCTGTTATTCGCCAAGGGACGGTACGGGCTGGGCATCGAGCACCCGGATCTCCCGACGCAGCCGGTCGCCAGCAAGGCGTCGTACGAACCCGAGCGACCAGACATGATGATTGGTCTGCTACGCAACGCAATGCTCCACTATTCTGGTGCGTTCCAACGCGACCGCGAGGAGGCCGGGCTCACGATCGATCAAGGCCGCGTCCTGCTTGCATTGGAGCGCCAGCCCGGAATTGATTTGGACACCATCGCTCGCCGCTGCTTCTTGAGCTTCGAGGAAACGGAAGTGACGCTGCGAGCGCTTGAGCGGCTGGGCTACGCGTCAATACACTCCGACAACACCGCGGTGCTGCTGCCAGCCGGAAGGGAGCGGCTGGAAGGCTTACGCAGGCGCGCGTTTGCCTTCGAAGCGCAGCAGTTCTCTGACATTCCGGCGCATGAGGTCGCGATCGTTAAACGTTTCCTCAAGCGGATCATTGCCGCGAAAGAGCGCTGAGAGTTGCGGGTGGCCCTTTCAGATCTTCGCTCGGCGCACGAGTGTTTGCTCCATCCATTTTCCGGCGCGGGCAAAAGCGTCGCGCGACTTTGAGACCCTGCCGGATGCGCGAAGGAAGCCGTGGATCACGCCCTTGACGATATCCAATTCCGTCTCGACTCCGGACTGCCGCAGCTTCGCGGCCAGCGCTTCGCCTTCCGAACGCAGCACGTCGAGTTCCGCCAACAGGACGAGAGTAGGCGGCAGCCCTTTAAGGTCAGCTTTCAAAGGCGCCGCCAAAGGATGCTGAAGGTCATGCGACCGTTCAGCATAGAGATTCCAATACGCGATCATCCTATCGCGTGTGAGCCCGTGCCCAGTGGCGAACTCCCGGTAGCTAAGACGATCAAAGTTGCTGTCGCAAACCGGATACGCCAACAACAGACCCTTCAGCGAAACGAGGCCTTGGTCACGAAGCTGGATTGCCGCGCCGAGCGCCAGGTTGCCGCCGGCAGAATCTCCGCCAACCAGGATTTGCGTCGCATCGAGACCCCAGTCCCGCCCGTGCCCGGCGATATAGCGGATCGATTCGACGCACTCATTCAGCGCGCGCGGAAACTTCGCCTCCGGCGAGAGCGAATAATCGACGCTAACAATGGCGATCTCGGCTGCCGCGCAGAACTCACGCGCGACGCGGTCGTGCGTGTCGACCGACGACCACACCCAGCCACCGCCATGGAAATAGATCATCACCGGCGTCGGCGTGTCAGTGCTCGGACGGAACACGCGGCAGAATACGCGGCGGCCTTCGGCGGGAATCCAGCGGTCGATCGTCTCGGCCGGGATCGGGCCGCCAGTCGCATTCCGCATGCTAAGAGCGTCGTTCACGGCCCGCTGCGGACCAAATGGCAACTCGATCTTGATGGGCGGATAGCTCGCAGCAGCAATTTCGCCCTCTTTATGAAAGGCGAGCATCTCGGGGTCCCAGCGCGATGTGTCCATGCAAACTCTCGATCAGGTGACGTGATGCGCGAAGCGAGTAGCGCAATGCTGCATTCTTGATCGTACGGAAGGCCGCTTCTACTGACCATCATTCAATCCGACAACAGACGCTCGTGCTTTAAACTTTCTGCCAACCGCGAGGGCTTTGTCGCACCAGTGACGAGTGACGAGATGACTTAGCGCGAAGCCGTGACGTCGAAATTGGCAGAGTTCGTGGCCCGCCCAAGATCGCCGACATTCCCGCACAGGTCATCCATCAGGCCAAGCGCTCCCTGATGAGCTACTTCGCGGTCGCGCTGGCCGGCTGTCGCACGCCTCCCATCAATACCGCGTTGCGGTCGCTCGCAAGGTTCACGGGCGGCGAACAGGCAACCATCGTTGGGCGGAACGAGCGCGTCGATGCCCTGAGCGCAGCATTCCTCAATGCCGCTAGCGCCAACGTTTACGACTTCTGCGACAACCATACCGCCACCGTCATCCACCCGACCGCACCGGTCGCACCTGCGCTGCTCGCGCTAGCGGAACTACGTCTCGTCAGCGGGCCGGATCTGCTGCTCGCGCTTATAATCGGACATGAGGTCGAAGCGCGCATCGGCCTCGCCATTTCGCCTAAGCACTATTCGATGGGATGGCACATCACGTCGACCTGCGGAATTTTCGGGGCGGCGGCGGGCAGCGGCAAGCTGCTCGACCTCTCGCCTGAGAAGATAGTGTGGGCGTGGTTCTGCCGCCACGCAGTCGAGTGGGCTATGCGAATGCCTGGGCACTGCGTCAAAGAGCGCGAGTGTCGGCAACAGCGCGCGTAACGGCCTGTGGTCCGCACTACTCGCCAATGACGGTTTCGACGGACCTGCGGAGCCAATTAACGGCGTGCAAGGCTTCTACAACGTAATGGGCGTCCCGCCCGATCTCTCGCAGATCACGAACCGACTAGGCGAAACCTGGGAGATCATGGCGACCACGTATAAGCCGTACCCCTGCGGCTTCATCATCAATCCGGTGCTCGACTGCGTACTCGACTGGCGGCGTGACAATCCGGAGTTTGTCGTGACACGCGTAGTGGTGCGCGGAAATCCGCTGCTTGGCCAGCGCGCGGATCGGCCGAACATCTCGACCGGACGCGAGTTGCAGGTAAGTGTGCAACACGTGATCGCTGCCGCGCTGGTGACCGGCAAGGCGGGCGTCGAACAATTCAGTGACGCGTGCGTCCGCGATCCGCAAGTCGCAGCCTTGCGGGCGAAGGTCAGGGAAATTGTGCGCGATCCGGCATTCTCAACCGTCTCGGCGGACGTCGATGTCACGACTGCGGATGGCAAGACCCACCCGTTGTCTCAGCAAGCGGCGCGCGGTAGCGAGGCCAACCCAATGAGCGATCGCGATCTGGAAGGCAAACTGCGTACCGCGGCCGAAAGCTGGAATGTGAAGCACAACGTCGCGATGCTCATCGACGCCGTGTGGGCGCTGGATGCATCTCGGAGCGTGTCAGACCTAACGAAACTGACGGTGCCTCAGCATTAGGCAAGCGCCGCATACCCCGGCGATCCAAACCTCGAGACCTTACGATCTCTGGCTCTCCTTCGACCAGGCGGCGAACTGGTACATCAAGTATTGAGGCTCATGTGCAGGTGCGTAACGATCGGATTGCGTTCCGACTTATGATGAAGAAGATCAACGCATGGCTATAGTGAAGGTGAATGTGCCGAATGGGAGCGAGCAAGTCGGTAGGCCGCTCCTGGTGAGGCGCACGTCGCCCACGCTGGGAAAGATCTGGAAGATATCTCTTGACCAACTATAGACGTTTAAAATCACTGAATACCCTGCCTGTGCAGCCAACTCGGCATGGCAACTTTTTCGATGTATCAGGAGCGTGGTTGCCGCGCACCAGCTACGGCGTGCGCGGCAACTCGGATTCAGGGCTTGAACATGAAGTCCGGTTTAATCGCCACGTCCGCGGGAATGGGCGGCAGGTCGGAAAACAGGTTCGGGTAGGTCTTCATCACGCTGAGGATAAACTTGGGTTCGATGTGCTTGTTCACATCGAACACCGACTTGATCACGCCTAGCCGCTGCAGCGTGTCCTGTGCCTTCCATAGCGCACGATAATTGTGAGCGGAAATGCGGCGGTCCACCTGTTGGATGTTGTACTGCATCGCAGTCTCCGCCACGTCGAGTTTCAATCCCGGAATCCAGCGCGTGCCGATCGCGGCAGCCTGCTTGGGGTTGCTGCGCATCCACTGGTCGGCCTCCGACACCGCCGCCAGGAATTTCTCGATCGTCGCCCCGTTCTTCTCCATCCAGGGCCGAAGCGCGATATTGAAGCCGAGGTAGGAGATGACATCGCCGCCGCGGATGACCTCGATCGCGCCCGGTACGTCCTTCATGCCGATCACCGGCACCGGGTCCCAGCACGCAAACGCATCCACGCCTTTGGCAAGCAACGCTACGTTCATCTCCGGCGGCGGAGTGTTGACGAGCGTCACGTCTGCTGGGTTGAGGCCGGCCTTCTCGAGCAAGCCGAGTAGATAGAGATGGTTGATGGTCCCGAACGAAGTGGCAATCTTCTTGCCCTTGAGGCTCTTGAGATCGCCCTTGACGATGCCCGAGTCCTTGCCGGCAATCAGCGCGAGGGTAGCGTCCGAGCCGAGCTTGGTGGCGTTGCCGCTGAAATTGCCGAAGAACACCAGATCCATGCCACGCAGGATGGCGCCGATGGCGGGCACGCCGGCCTGCACCATGTCGGTCTCGCCCGCCTGCAAAGCATTGAGCGCATCCACGCCAGTGGCGTAGGGGCGCGCGATGGTCACGTCGAGCCCGTATTTCTCGAAGAAGCCGCGCTCGACTGCAATAGGCAGCGCCAGCATGTCGACGGCGGCAACCATGCCGACCTTGAGTTTTATGGGATCCTTGGCCTGCGCCATCGCCTGCAGCGGCAACAGCAACAGGGCACAGAGTAGCGTGATGATCCTTTGCATTCCCGTCATCCTCCTGGTTGAAGCGGCTCGACGCGCGTAACCCAATAAGGGCGGGCGACGGTCGGCAGGTCCGCTCGTTTCACCCCCCGAACTTCAACGGCGTTTTCTTGTGTCCCAGATACTCTGCCGTAGGTCTGAAACAGCTGAACGTGGAAACGCTCCGGCGGGAAAGGCAGGGTGACCAGTATGTTGACCTTCTCCGTGCCGCTAGCAAAGTCCGCGATCTTACGCGGCGCCGCGATCGTCAACCAAAGCTCCCAGGCCAGGTAGCAGACCCCCACCGCCAGCAGGATATGCGTCTTTCGCGATCTAAGGGCGTCTTGCAGCATGTGTCAGGCCGACCGCACGAGTTGCAGCACGCGTCCCGTCAGCTCCTTGAAGCGCGTATCGTCGTTCAGCGCGTCCCACGATCGCGGCCGCGGCAGGTCCACGGTAATGTCTTCGAGCACGCGTCCCTTGGATAGCGCCACTACCCTGTTGGCGAGAAACACGGCTTCTCCAACATCATGGGTGATGAAAATGACGGTAGGGCGCTTCTCCTGCCAGATGCGGGTCAGTTCCTCCTGCAGCGTCATGCGCGTCTGGGCATCGACGCTCGCGAACGGCTCGTCCATCAGCAGCACGTCCGGCTCGTTCGCCAGCGCGCGGACTACGCCGACACGCTGCTGCATGCCGCCCGACAGCTCGGCGGGATAGCGCCCTGCCGCCTCGGTCAGTTTGGCGAGCGCCAGATATTCATGCGCGATCTTCTCGCGCTGGGCTTTGCCGACGCCGCGCATCTTTGGGCCGAAGGCGACGTTCTCCAACACGGTTCTCCATGGGAACAGCGCGAACGACTGGAATACCACGCCGCGGTCGGCTCCCGGACCATTCACCGGCCGGTCGTCGAGCAGGATCTCGCCGCCTGTGTGTGGAATGAAGCCCGCGATCATGTTGAGGATGGTGCTCTTGCCGCAGCCCGACGGCCCCACGATGGAAACGAACTCGCCCTGCTGCACGTCAAGCGATACGTCGTGTACGGCAGTGACCTTGGTGCCGGCATAGAGGTCGAAGTAGGTCTTCGACAAATTGCGAATGATCAGGTTCTTCACCGCGTCACCAGCCCCCAGCGCTGTCCGGTGGCCCGCTCGATGGGCGCCAGCATCCAACTGTCGACGATGTACCAAAGAATGCCGAGAATGATCATGCCGAGTAGGATCTCGACGACCGAACCGGCGCGGCGCGCATCGAACATGAGAAAGCCGATGCCGCTGGTGCCGACGATGATCTCGGTTGCGATCAGCGCGCGCCAGCCGTAGCCAAGCCCATTGCGCAGGCCGGTCACGATGTTCGGGAGCGCGCCGGGCAACACCACCTCCCAAAGCATGCGGATGCGCGAGGCACCGAGACTAAGGGCGGCACGATGCATATTTATCGGGATCGAGCGCACGCCCAGCACCGTGTTCAGGACCACCGGGAAGATCACCGTGTAGACGATAACTACCGTCATGGTGGTGAGGCCGTAGCCGAACCAAATCACCAGGATCGGCAGCCAGGCAATGTCGCCGATGGCCTGGAAGAAAAGCAGCAGTGGCCACAGCGCAGTGTGCGCGCGCGGGCTGAGGCCCACGAGTATCCCGAGCGGGATGCCGAGCGCGATGCCCCAGAACGCACCGACGGCGAGGCGCACCATGCTGTCCTGCAGGTATTCCGGCAGGATGCCGGTATAGACCAGCGAACCGAACGATCGCACGACCTCCATGGGTCCCGGGAGGAACACGCGTGGAAATATCTGCAGCTCGGTGACGATCCACCAGGCCGCGATTACGGGAATGAATGGCGCGATGGAACCGATCGACGGCCAGCGCGCCGTCAGGCGCACGCAGTGGCTCCAGACGTTGAGAAGAAATTGCCTCATGCGCGCT
Source organism: uncultured Alphaproteobacteria bacterium (assembly GCA_963757565.1). GTDB lineage: Bacteria > Pseudomonadota > Alphaproteobacteria > Rhizobiales > Xanthobacteraceae > PALSA-894. Next base: position 454,262 of record CAVWSB010000010.1, on the reverse strand, counting down.
GCACCATGCCCCAGCGCTCAATGGTGGCGCGCTCGATCGGTGCCAACAGCAGCCGGTCGAGCAGCAGCCACAGCACGCCGATCACAATCATACCGAGAACGATCACTTCTGTTTTGTAGTAGTCGCGCGCCACAAACAGCATGTAACCGAGGCCGACATTGGTGGCGATCATCTCGGCTGCGATCAGCCCGCGCCAGGCAAAGCCCAACCCGGTGCGTATGCCGGTGACGATGTTGGGAAGTGCACCCGGCAGCAGTACCTCGGTCAACATTGCCCATCGCCCTGCACCGAGCGATGCGGCCGCGTTGCGCACGTGCAAGGGAATGGTCGAGACGCCGAGCAGCGTGTTGTACGTCACGATGAAGAACACGGCATTGAAGATCACGAAGGTGATGGCGCCGAAGCCGTAGCCGAACCACAACGTCGCAATGGGGATCCAAGCGATGCCGGCCAGCACCGAGAAAAATCTTAGAAGTGGTGTCAGGAAGCTGGAGACAACCCGATTGACGCCCATGACGACGCCCAGCGGAATGGCGATCAATAGCGCGAGCATGGTGCCGACGGCGACGCGCAGCAGGCTCGCACCGATGTGCTGAACAAGGGTGCCGTCCTGTATTCCCTCGATCCCGGCCTGGACCACGGAAGTGAGGTGAGGAAATAGCCGCGGGTTGACGTCGAAGTAGGGGACCAGAACTGCCCAGAGGACGAGTAGAACTATAAAGGGAGCGCAGAACCAAAGCGCCGAGGAGAGCCGGTGCCGCATCACGTGTGCCCCAGATCGGGTCGGCGGTTTGGCCGGCCATCCCGGCGGCCGGCGCCGGAATTTGGGCTGGAAAGTTTGGACTGGGTGTAGCCTAGGACCTGCTCCATCGCATTGCGGGCTTTTTTGGCATCCCCTTCTTCGATAGCGCGAGCGGTGGCGGCATGGTTGGGAAGGTTGTCTTCGAACCAGCCATCGATACTGTCGACGGCGACCAGAAACACCGCACTCAGGATTGTGTCGATCGCGCCGCGAAAGCCCTGCAACACCGGATTGTGTGTGGCATCCAGAATAGCGAGATGAAACGCCTTGTCCGCGGCAGTCGCGGTGGCCTGGTTGTCCGAGGTTTCCATCGCTTCCAGGGCCGCATTGATCCGCTGCCGGTCTTTCTTGGTGGCGCGGGTCGCGGCGAGTGCGGCAGCGGCTGGCTCAATGATCGAGCGGACTTCCTGAATGGCCAGCAGCAACTCGCGGTCGGGTTTGTCCTGACCGACCAGCCAGTTCAACACGTCGCGATCGAGAAGGCTCCAATCGCGCCGCGGTAAGACATGGGTGCCGTGGCGCGGCCGGACGCTGATCAGCCCTTTTCCCGACAGCATTTTGATCGCCTCACGAACCACGCCGCGGCCAACGCCGAAGCGGATTTCGAGGTCGTATTCGGATGGCAGTGCCGCGCCGGCCGGGATGATCTCCCGAGCGATCTCGCGACCGAGTGTCGTTAGCACCGCGTGAATGCGGCCCGGTTTCGGACGCTTTTCGGCCGATTTGGTGCGCTTGGTACGCAAGAACTGTTCGCTCCCGACCGCCGGCTCTTAGGCCAGCTGGCCGTTCAAGGCATATACCGATCCGGTTGCCGGCGCAATCATCCGATGTTTAACATCCGATGAATAAACACTTCCCAGGGGACTTCCACGGCTGAAGCCGAAGATTGCTGAATGTCAGTCGCCGCAGATTGCTGATATCGCCATTCGCGCGACGAATGGCCCGATCTCACTCGACCAGGCTGTCTCCCTCGCAGAGCGAATTGAGGATAGCCGGCTGTGTATCGCTCCCGGTTGCGCTCACAACGTACATCGCGAGCGGCCTGAATTCTTCGCTAGTACCGTCCGCGAATTTCTTCTTGATTGAAGCAAGCGAGGCGTCGTGCTTGCCTGGCGCCTCACTGCGCTACGTCTCGCGACGCAAACCAAAGCTTTGGATCGGCCGCGCGCACGTGCGCTTCCGGCAATCCGAGTTCGCGCCGCACGATATTGGTGCCTTCGACCAGCGCGATACACTTGTAGAACGCGATGCGCCGCGATAGGCCTTCGCGCCCAAAGCCGCAATCGGTGCTGATGATGAGTTGTTCCTTCGGAATAAATTCGAGTGCCTTGCGGATCAGAACCGCCACCTTCTCAGCCGGTTCGACCACTGTGTCGCAATGATTGACCACCCCGATCGCGATCTTCTTGTCGGTCTTAATGTGCTTGAACAGCGGCAGATCTTTGCCGGCTGAGCTCGCGCACTCGATCGTTAGGACGTCGCAATTGAGCTGCAGCAGATGTGGCAATGCCCGCTCGTAGCTCGGCACGTTATAATGAACGCGCTGCTGGTTAGGATTGCCCCAACAGGTATGCACCCAGATTTCGGCATTTACACCGGTGAGCTGGCGGTTGAACGCCTCGGTGAGGAACTGGAGATCGGCATCCGTGCACTCCTTCTGCTGCGCGCGCATGTGATGCGGCGGCTCCTCAACCTGGATCAATGGGCAGCCTGCGGCCGCCATATCGCGCAGCTCCGCGTTCATGATGTCGCAGAGGTCGAGCATCATCTCCTTGTCGTCTTTGTAGAACGCATTCCACAGCATCCCGGCCATCGACGGCGCACAGATGGCGCCGAATTTCACCGGCCGGTCGGTCATTCGTTGCGCAACCTGCCAGATCGCGGCGTATTCAAGAGGACCACGCGTCAGCTTCTCGCCGACCACGCCGGGCTGGTAGGCCTCCTGCACCTCCCAAAGAATTTTGCCGGGGCGCAGGCCGTGGCGCGACATCCACCCGCGCGACGTGTCGCGATGGCCCGTGATGCCGCCCAGTCGTTCGATTGGATAGAAGAACCACGATTTGCCACCAACCGTCAGATCGAAGCGGCTGTCGCCGTCAGTCACGATGTCAAGGCCGGCCGATTCCTGCTCGGCGATTATACTTGCCACCGCATCAAGGTATTGCTCGCGGAACAGCGAGTCGCCGAGGGCCGCCTTGAATGAGCGGCCGTCCAGGCTTCGGTCGAACCACAGTGGCCGCGGATACGAGCCAGTGATCGTCGTGGGCAAAACCATGTCGCGCGTGATGGTCAGCACGGTCGTCTCCGTGGGTTAAGGGTGATGGAGCAAGGTGGACGGCGGCCCTATTGGCGATAGTTGTAGGCCTTGTTCCAGTCGTCAGTCCAAGACTTGATTATCTTTTCGACCTCGTCGTCGTCCGGATACCAGGTCTTGATAGTCGCGGCGTCGACACCAGGCGGCATCGGGGCCTGCGCCATGCTGGAAAACGAGCCGAGTTCGACCATCAGCGCTTGGCCCTCGCGCGAGAGCGACCAATCGAGAAACAGCTTAGCCGCATTGGGGTGCGTGGCGCCCTTCGCCATTCCGGCGCAGAACACCGTGACTGGAACGCCTTCCGGCGCGAAGAACCATTTGAGCGGCGCACCTTGATCGGTCAGCGGGATCGCCAGCACGGTGACCAGCGGCGCAATGCCGATCTCGCCGCGGATCATGGCGTCCACCATCGGGGCCTGGCTCGGAAACAGCGCCGGCTTAAGCGCCGCCTGCTTCGCCCAGTAGTCTTCACCCATCACCTTGCGCTCGAACATTGCGCGCGCGAACGGCCCTCCGCCGGCCGCCACCACGGTTTGCCCCAGATGCATATCGCCGAATTCTGGCTTCGCCAGATCGGCCCAGGATTTCGGCGGGTCCTTCACAAGCTCGGAGTTGTACGTGATGGTCCAAGCGTTGCCCGAGCGCGGCCACAACCGGTCGGTCGTGCGTGCCATATCGGAATAGTCGGCGGCATTAGGCGGCGCATAGGGCGCGAACAGCTCAACCATGGCCCGCGCCTGCGGCCGGTCGGTGAAGTCGATGACGTCGGCAATCAACCGGTTCGCCGCCGCCTCGGTCTTGACGCGCGTGATGAGCGAGCCGGTCGGCGCGCGCACGATCTCGATCTGGATGCCGGAGAAGCGCTGCGAGAAGCGTTTGACCACAGCCTGTTCGGTGTCGAGGAAGTTCGCCGTGTAGAGAACGATCTTGCCCTCATTCCTAGCCGCCGCGAGCAGTTCGGCGGAGGGCACGTATTCGGGCTCGGCGGCGAAGGCGAACGCGCATGTGACGAAGTATGCCGCCGCAACCGCGGCTGCGTAGCTGCACGGATGCGCCTTGCAACGTCTCATGGCTGCGTGCCTCCGTGGGTCGCCTTCCCGAGATCTCGTTGGCGGCAGCATCTCCTTTATCGCGGCATCTGGAAAGCCGCTTTCGATGTGAGCGAGCGGGGATTGAATCTCGCCGGGCGACACGCAACCATCATGGCGACGGGGCATCGCCATGGCGGTGGACGCGTCCGCCGGGAGAGAGCCATGAGAAACACCGATCACATAGCACCCTCAGAAAGCTCCGCCTTCTTGTCGCGCCGCAAGTTGCTCAGTGGCGCCGCCGGTCTGCTCACCAGCGCATCGTTCCCAGCAGCACGCGCGTTGGCCGAGGGCTCCCCGACCGAGGCGCAGCGGCTTGCGCAATTTGCTGCCGATATCGCGTTCGACAAGCTGCCTACGAGCACGGTTGCTGCGGTGAAGCGACTTATGCTCGATACGCTCGGCTGTGCGCTCGGTGCGATCGACAGCGAACCCGCGCGCATCGCCGAGGCGACTATTCCTGCGCTCGCTCCGGCCGAGCGTGGCGCGACCATCATCGGTAGCGGCCGCCACGTCTCGGCGTCGGGCGCATCCTTTGTCAACGGCACGCAAGTGCGCTTTCTCGATTTCCTCGATGTCTACTTCACGAAGGACGTTTGCCACCCGAGCGAAAACATTCCTCCGGCCATTGCCTGCGTTGAGGAGGTAGGTGGTTCAGGCCGCGACCTGATCGAGGCCTTCGTGGTCGGCTATGAGGCTGAGGCGCGGCTGTGCGATGTCCTCGGCTTTCCTTCCATCAACATGCATCCGGCGAGCGCCGCCGGTTTTGTTGTTCCGCTCGTCGCCGGAAAGGCCTGGAAACAGACCGCCGACGTCATGGCGCACGGCTGCGTGTTGGGCGGCGCCCGGCACATGACGCTGAACTCGCTGCTCGCCGGCGACCTCAGCATGGCTAAGGCGCTCGCGTATTCGCTAAGCGGCGCCGAGGCGATTACGGCGGCGCGGCTCGCCGGAAAGGGTTTCACCGGGCCGCTCGCGTCGTTCGAATGGCTGTTCAATAAGGTGGCTCAGGCAAAGCTTGGCTCCGTCACGCTGCCGCTGGAGATGTCCGACTGGCGAATCGAGCGCGCGAGTCTGAAGCGCTATCCAATCCAGTACGCGCTGCAGGGGCCGGTCGAGGCTGCGGTTGAATTGCATGCGGCACTGAAGGGCAAACTCGACCAGATCGCCACCATTACGGCGACCATGCGCCCGGCGCAGCTAGGCAACATTGCCGATCCGTCCAAATTCAAACCCGCCAACCGCGAGACCGCCGATCACAGCCTGCCCGCCTGCGTCGCGATGGCGATTACCGACGGTAAGCTGACTGACCAGCAGTTTGAGCGCAACCGCTTCAAGGACGCTGACATCGTCGCACTACTCGGCAAGACGAAGGCGGTCGGCAGCGACGATCTCAATCAACGTTTCCCGCGCGGCCGACCCGCAATCATCGAGGTCGAGTTGGCCGACGGCACACGGCACCGCGCCGAGATCGACGTGCCGCTCGGCGACGCGGCGAGGCCATTCGATGAGAAGACCGTGACGGCAAAATTCCGCGAATTGGCTGAGCCCGTCATCGGCGCTGCCGGTGCTCGAAGGGTCGTCGAGCTCGTCGAAAATCTCGACACGCTCACGTCACTCGAGCCGCTGATGTCCGCTCTGCGACGGCCCACTTAGTAGCGTAATATGCAGCGACGACCGAGACTGAGGAATAACCTTTCGAGAGTTGAAAACGCAGACTCACAATCAACGCATCATCGCTTGCCCGCTCCCTGCTCCTGATTTTTCGTACCTTGATCTGGCGTAAAAACACCCTGTTCTGCTCGTAGGGAATTTGATCAGATATGCCCCAATTTATTGATCAATCGGCGCGACAAAGTTGCCCGCAGGCCTCGGAATCACGAAAATTCCCTGTTCTTTTCCCTGTTCGCAGGGAATCCAGCTGCGGAGACTGGTTCGCAGGTGACTGCTTCCTCCGCCAACCAGTCAGAATTCCCAGCCTTATCGAGATTTTCACATTAGGAATGCCGATTCGCGACAAGTCCAACAGCCTCGGCGTAATGGCATCTGACCATCCGGTTCTGAACGTCGCGCAACTGTGGCGCTTCTTTGGTGCAGAGCTCCGTTGCGTAGCGGCAACGTGTTCTGAAGCGGCAGCCCAAGGGTGGGTGGAGCGGGCTCGGAACGTCGCCGACGAGGAGGTTGGGTGTGCGCTCGTCGGCAGGCCGGCCGATCACCGGAGTAGCAGCGAAGAGCGCACGCGAATACGGATGCAGCAGTGTCCGCAGCGTCGGCGCCGTTCCGATCTCGACGATCTGGCCGAGGTACATCACGGCGATGCGGTCGCTGATATGCCGCACGAGGTTGAGATTGTGGGAAATGAAGACATAGCCGATGCCCGAGCGCTGCTGGATATCCTTCAGCAGATTGATGACTTGGGCCTGGATCGACACATCCAGTGCGGACACCGGCTCGTCGCAGACCAGCACCTTCGGCCCCACTGAAAGTGCGCGCGCGATGCATGCGCGCTGCCGCTGTCCCCCGGACAGTTCATGCGGATAGCGCTCCAGATAGTCGGCTGAAAGTCCGACTTGGAATAGCAGGTCCGTGACTTGCGCGCGCTCCTCGTTGCGGCGGCAGATGCGATGCAGGCGAAGCGCGTCTGCGATGGATTGTTGGATCGTTCTGCGTGGATTGAGGCTTGCATAAGGGTCCTGGAAAACGATCTGGATGAAGCGGTGGAACGCAAGTGCGTCGTCGCGCTTGAATGCAGCGCTGTCCTTGCCGTCGACCCTGAGCGAACCGCTGGTGAACTTATGGAGGCCGACCAGGCAGCGTGCGAGCGTCGACTTTCCGCAACCCGACTCGCCGACGATCGCGAGCGTCTCGCCCGGCGCGAGGTCGAACGAAACGCCGCTGAGCGCGTGAACGGTCGCGGTCGAGCCAAGCCATCCGCCGCCGACACTGAAGGTCTTCACCAGATCGCGCGCGACGAGCAGTGGCTCCTTCATTGGACGATCTCGCCGAGCAGCACGCACGCCGCTTCGTGACCGGCTCCCGCGGGGATGAGCTGCGGCTGCGCGGCGCGGCAGATATCCCGCGCGTGGGTGCAGCGTGGCGCAAAGCGGCAGCCTGACGGCATTTCGAACGGTGAGGGGACGGTGCCGGATATTTCCGGCATCCGGCCATCCGGCCCCTCAGCGAATGCGGCGGTGCGCAACAGACCCTGCGTGTATGGATGCGCCGGGTGCGCGAAGACCGACGCGGATGAACCTTCCTCGACGTTGCGCCCAGCATACATGACCGCCACGCGCTCCGCCGTCTCCCATACGACCCCGAGATCGTGGGTGATGAGGAGAACGGCGGTGCCGAATTCCGTCTTGAGCTCCCGGATCAACGCCAGCACTTGTGCCTGAACGGTTACGTCGAGCGCGGTCGTCGGCTCGTCGGCAATCAGAAGGCTTGGCCTGCACGACAACGCTATCGCGATCATGATGCGCTGGCGCATGCCGCCCGACAGATTGTGAGGATATTGATCGATGCGCTGCTCGGGCGCTGGAATGGCGACCTGGTTCAGCAGTTCGACAGCGCGATCGCGCGCGGCGCGCTCCGACAGCCCGAGATGCTCGCGCAGCGGTTCGGCGATCTGCCATCCGATCGTGAACACCGGGTTGAGCGCCATCATCGGGTCCTGAAAGATCATGCCGATACGACGGCCGCGGATCTTGCGGAGTGCGCTGGGCGAAAGCGTCAGCAAATCCTGACCCTCGAAGGTGACTTGCCCGGTGATGATTCGGCCGCTGGTCTCCGGAATCAGCCGCGTCAGCGCGAGCGCGGCCGTGCTCTTGCCCGAACCGGATTCGCCGACCAGCGCGACCGTCTCTCCTTCGCGAATGGAAAACGACAGATCCTCGACAGCGCGCACGTCGCCGCGCGTCGTCGGAAAGCGGACCGATAGCCTTTCGATGTCGAGCAGCGTTGTCATCGGCGCTGCAGCCGCGGGTTCAACGCATCGTTCAGACCCTCGCCGACGAGATTGATGCAGAGGACCGTGACAAGGATGGCGATGCCCGGAATGGCTGGCATCCACCAGGCGACGCGCAGGACGGTTCGCCCAACGCCGATCATGTAGCCCCACGAAACCACGTTGGGATCGCTCAGGCCCAGAAATGAAAGCCCGGACTCGGTGAGGATCGCGGTCGCGACGAGCAGCGATGAGACGACGATGACTGCGGGCAGGGCGTTCGGCAGGATCTGACGTGTGATGATCTCGAGGTCGGACATGCCGAGCGCGCGGCAGGCGAGGACATATTCGCGATCGCGATGGGCGATGAACTCCGCGCGCGCAAGCCGCGCGACCTGCGGCCAGGATACGGCCGCGATCGCCAACGTAACACTGACAACAGAGGGACGGAAAATCGCAATGATGACGATCGCAAGGATGAAAGACGGAATGGTCAGGAAAAAATCCGTGAAACGCATCAGCACGGTATCTGTGGCGCGTCCGTAATAACCGGCTAACGCGCCGACCATCAGGCCGAACAACGTCGCGGCGAGGCTCGAGCCCACGCCGATCAGCAGCGATACGCGCGCACCGTGAATGAGGCCGGCAAAAATATCGCGCCCCGACACATCGGTTCCGAGCACAAATCGCACCGAGGGTGGCGTCGACGGCCGCCCGACCATATCGAACGGATCAACCGGATAGAGCAGGGGGCCGAAGATAGCCACGACAAGAACGATGCTCAGGATTACGAAGCCCGCGACCGCGGCGCGATTGCGCGCGAACTTACGCCAGAATGCGGCGAGTCCGTTCATTTGTAGACAATCCGGGGATCGAGAAAGCCGTAGAGAAGATCGACCGCGAGATTGATCAGTACGACAACCACGGACGACATGAACAGAATCCCAAGCAGGAGGTTGAGGTCGCGCTGCAGCAGTGCGTCGAACACGAGGCGGCCGAGGCCGGGCCAGCCGAACACGGTTTCGACCAGAATCGAACCGCCGAGAAGATGTCCGATCTGCACACCAGCCAGCGTCACGACCGGCAGCAGTGCGTTTGACGCCGCATGAACAAGGCCGACGCGCGCTTCGGAAAGCCCCTTCGCACGTGCCGTGGTGATGAAGTCGTAGGTATAGACCTCAAGCATCGCGGTGCGCATCAACCGCGCATAAACTGCCGCATAGAAGAGACCGAGGGTCAGCGCTGGCAACAGAAGATGCTTTGCAACATCGAGCGTGCGTGCGCCCGCGCTCATTTCGGTCGCGATCGTCATCATCCCGCCCGAGGGGAGGATGCCCAGCGTGATCGAGAACAATACGATCAGCATCAAGCCGAGCCAGAACTGCGGTGTCGCATAGGCGACCAGTGCCAGCACCGAGACGACCGAGTTGACCCAGCGGCGGTGGCGCATCGCTGCCAGAATGCCGAGCAAGGTGCCGACAATCAGGGCAACGCCGATGCTCACCAGCATCAGGAGCAACGTCGCCGGCATGCGGTCGACGATCAGGTCGAATACCGGGCGTTGCTGAACGTTGGAATACCCGAGATCGAACGTCAGCAGGCGTCCAATATAGATGAAGAATTGCACATAGAGCGGCTGATCAAGTCCGAACGAGCGGCGCAATTCTGCGACGAAGTCGGCCGAGGCGCCGCCGGATTGGGCGGCGATGATGTCTGCTGCATCTCCAGGCGCAAGATGCAGCAGAAGGAAGTTCAGCGCAGCGATGGCCAGTACGACCGGGATGACCTGCAACAAACGCCTGAGGACGAACCAGAGCTTTGCCGGCATCGCTGCTCATTTCGCTGTGGACGCGCCTAGTCCTTCCACACCCCGGACCAGCTCGAATACATCGAGATGCCGTTGGTGATGAGTCCGTGGACCCGCTTGTTCCAGACATGAGTGTACGACAGCTCGACCAGGAATATGACCGGCAATTCGTCGTGCAGAATCTGCTGGATCTCGTCGAACTCCTTCTTGCGCACAGCTCACGTCAGTCTCGCGCGCGACCTTGGCGAACAGTTCATCGACACGCGGATTCTTGTAGCCCATCGAATTGGTGAAGGTTGCGCCTTTCTTGATGTTTTCCGAGGTGAAGGTGCGCTCCACGCCGATGGAGGGATCCGAATAGTTGTGGCTGAACGTGCTGGTGAAGTTGAAATTCCAGTCAGTGTAGATGGCCTTTAGCCAGCCTCCGAGGTCGAGGCTTTGCGTTTCAACCGCGATGCCGACCTTGCCAAGCTCCTGGCGGATGTATTCGGCAAGACGGACATAGTTTTCGCCATAGGGCAGGAAGTTCTGCGTCAGCTTAAACCTTACGCCATCGGTGCCGCGCTTGTAGCCGGCCTCGTCCAGTAACTGATTGGCCTTGGCGGGGTTGTATTCGTAAGGCTTGAGCGCCTTGTTGAAGTAGGTCGGGTTCGCGCTCACGATCGGACCGGTCGCGGCCTTTCCCTGCCCATACCAGATTACATCAACGATTTTCTGGCGATCGAGGACCATGCTGATCGCCTGCCGCACCGTCTGATCGGCCAGCGGCTTTTCGCGCGTGTTCACTTCAAGCCACATGTTTGGACCGAGCGCCTCGGCGCCTTCGCCCGAGGTGACAATCTGAGGGAGCTTGGAAAGGCGGAGAATCTCAGCCTCGGGGAGTCCGCTCATCGGCGCGAGATCGACCTCGCCGTTTTCGACCGCGATCGCGCGCGCCGCACCATCGGGGAGAACACGCAGCACGACCTGATCGAGACACGGATGGCCTTTATCCCAGTAATCGAGATTGCGCTCCAGCGCGATGAAGCTGCCCTTGCTCCATTCCTTGAAGCGGAACGGGCCAGTGCCGATCGGCTTCTGCATGATCGGTGCGCCGCGCACCCCGGCCGTAGTGCTGATATCGATGCCGTCGAATGCGTGCTTGGGCATGATTGGCGTCTCGCCCGGCTGAAACACGTTCATGAAAAACGGGACCGCGTCCTTGAGCTTGAAAACGACCGTGTAGGGGTCGGGCGCCTCCAAACCGGCGAGATCGCCGAAATAGACCTTGCCACGCGAACTGTAGGGGCGAACGATTTTATCGACGCTGAAGACGACGTCGTCGGCGGTGAACGGCTTGCCGTCGTGCCATTTGACATCGTGGCGTAGCTTGAACGTGTAGGTTTTCTTGTCGTCGGATACCGTCCAGGATTCGGCGAGGCTTGGCTTCGGCGTCAGTGCTGCGCCCTCATAGGACAGCAGGCTCTCATAGATTTTCGTCGAGATGATTGCGACCGGCACGGCCGAGGTCGCGATGGTCGACAGCGCCGTCGGCTCGGGATGATACACATAGGTCAGAGTGCCCCCGGTCTTGCCGCATTGCTCTGCCAGCGCGCCAGTTGTGAGAGTCAGCAAGGACGCTGTTACGAACAGGGATAAGCGGAGACTGCGGGTCATCGGTCGACCTCCATGATGTCTGCACGAGGCAGGATTCATTCCAGGGGAAGTTACTCGCTATCGGATCTCTGCGTTGCACCAGTGCGGTATGAATTCGATGAGATGTTCGATCGCCGCGAGGTAGTCGGACAGGACGATGTGCTCGTCCGGCTTGTGGGCCTGCGCGATCGTTCCGGGTCCGAAGATGATCGTCGGGATGCCGCCCTGGTTCACGAGATGGCGTGCGTCGCAGCAGAACGCGCCCGGATAAGCCGTGCCGTCTCCACCGCGCCGGGAGAGCACGCGACCCATCTCGCGTGCAATCTCGATGTCGTGGCGTTGAAAGGTCGCATCGTCGTGGTGAAGGAATTCGAGCCGAGCCGGAAGCGCGCGCAAGCCCGCATCGCGCGTATTCGCGGCCGCGATTGCGTCCCGAAAGCCTTGCATGATTGCGACAACATCACCGACTTCGGGAGCGAAATATGCGCCGCCCGAGAGAACAACCTCGCCGGCCGTCACTGTCTCATAGTGACCGCCGGCGATCTTGCCCATGACCAATGAAAACAGCGCCGGAGCGCCCGGGTAAACGTCCCGCCCGACATTGTAGCGGCGCTCGAGATCGAGCAGAGTTGCGATGACTGTCGGCAGGTTCTCGATCGCGCTGATGCCCTCCTTGTGCGGGCCGCTCCAGCGTGCTCCCGGAGAGCGCGGCACGCCGGGAACCGTCACACGCCAATAGAGACCACCGGGGTGACTGACCGCGATCGTGTTGCTGGTCGGCTCGAGACAGATGGAAGCGTCCGCGGAAAATCCTCGCCGAACCAAATCGAGTGTTCCGTTGCCCGCATGTTCCTCATTTACCACGCACTCGAACACCACATCGCCGCGCAATGCGACACCAGCCTCTCGCAAATACGTCATCGCCATCAGGGCAGCCGCGACGCCGCCCTTCATGTCCGAAGTGCCGCGGCCGTACATAACGCCGTCCGCGATCTCGGCGCCGAACGGGTCGCGCGTCCATTTATCGAGCGGTTCCACCGTCACGGTGTCGGAATGGCCGTTGAATATCAGGGAGCGGCCGCCTCCCGTGCCCCGGAATAATCCGACGACATTTGGCCGTCCATCGTAATTCAAGACGGATTGCAGCCCGCTGTTCTGCAACGCCTCAAAGGTGGGCAGCTCGGCGTACGGCAGGATCAGATCGTGCTGCCAGTGCGTAGGGTACTGCGCGACGTCCGGAAAACGCCGGAACATCTCTGCGATATCGGGCTCTGCGGCGACGACCTCTGCGCCAAGGTTGCGCAGTATTGCTTCAATGTGCGCCTGTGCGGGCCCTTCTTCGCCGGTGAGGCTCCGGATGCGCACGAGATCGCCGAGCTGCGCAATACTGTGCGCTTCGCCCGACCGGGCGCGATCAAGAGCCTGCTCTATTGAGCCGTCCATTCCTCGGCATTTTCGCGGCCACAGGCGCTATAAGACAATTTAAAAAAAGTTCGTTGCCCTTCATAAGAATTTATATCAGGTTCTTTTCAGTGCGAGCCCGGGAATGATCTACACGCAAATACGCGCCTTCGATGCAGTCGCCCGTGAGGGAAGCTTTTCGCGCGCCGCAGAGGTTCTCGGTGTGACGCAGCCGGCTTTGACGATCCAGGTGAAGACTCTTGAAGAGCGGCATGGGGTCAAGCTGCTCGAACGCCAAGGGCGCGGCATCAAGCTGACGAGCATGGGCGAGAAGCTCTTCCGCATGTCACGGCAGATGGCGGGACTGGAAGAACGGATCCGCGAAACCCTGGCTCAGACACAGGAACTGCAGGGCGGCCAACTCAGGCTTGCCGCCGACGGCCCGCACATCGTGATGGGTCTGTTCAATCGCTTCCTCAAACGCCATCCGGACGTCCGGTTGTCGGTCGCCATGGGAAATACCCAGTTCGTGCGCGAGCAACTGTTCGAGCGTCGCGCCGACATCGCGATCCTGCCCGGAGTAAAAGAGCACCCCAAAGTCCATGCTCAACTGCTCTGGCATCATCGCGCTGTGCTGATCGTCGCTGCTACACATCCTTGGGCTGGCCGCAGGAGCATTGCGATCGAAAATCTTGACGGCGAGCCTATGATCGCGCGCGAGGACGGCTCGATGACCCAACGCGTCGTCAACGACGCGCTGTCGCGTGCCGGCGTGAAACCGAGAACAGTTTTGCAACTTGGCAGTCGCGAGGCGATCTGTGAGGCCGTCAGCGCTGGCCTTGGGCACAGCGTCATCTGGGAGCTTGAAGCGTACGGTTCGACGCGCTTTCGCACGATCCCGTTCAGAAATGCGATGCTCGAAAGCACGGATTATGTCGCTTGTCTCAAGAGCGAGCGCAGTCGGCAGTTGGTGACGGCTTTTTTCCAAGTGGCCTCAGACCTGCCAGGCAACCGAACCGATATCCGCTCACTGCGGCGCTAAGAAAGCCAACGCCCGTTCGCGGCGGTGCCCCGTGATCCATGATGGAAAATGAGAATGGGGCCTTCGTCGAACACGTCGGGCTCTATCGCCGCGATGCGTGCGGTCTGGCCGGCGGACCGGCCGATGGGCGTTCGTCACTCGGTCACGGATTGGGCCGAAGGCGGGTGGACACTCGCGGACGCTGAGGTCTTCGCCGGCGAATTGAAGAAGCTTGGTTGCGACTACATTACCGCAACGACAGGCGGCCTATCGATCGATCAGAAGATTCCGATCGGAGAGGGACATCAATGTTTGAATCGTCGAAAAACGTTGTGACGTAACTAAGGATTGCGTCCGCTTGCTGGGGCTTAGTTCATCCAGAGTCTCTTGCTTGCAATTCGTGCGCCCTCCGCCAAAGATCGCAGTTTAGCCCACGCGACTTCCGGATGAAGTTCATCGCCGGCTCCGGAGGTTCCAAAGCCGCAGTCAGTCCCTGCAATCACGCGTTCGCGGCCGACGACACTGGCAAAGCGCTCAATTCGCTGAGCCACAAGCTGCGGGTGCTCAACGAGATGCACGCAATGCGAAACAACACCCGGTATCAAAATCTTACCTTCTGGAAGCTTCGTCTCTTGCCAGATTTGCCATTCGTGTTCGTGGCGTGGGTTTGCCGCCTCGATGACATAGGCTGAAGCGCGGACCTTCAGCATCAGGTCAACGAAATGTTTTAGTTCGAAATCGTAGACCCGCGGCGCAATATTGACGCTGTAGCAAGTATGAAACCGGACGCGGTCCTCCGGAATTCCGCGCAGTGCATGATTGAGCACCTCAACGCGAAGCGCGATAAAGCGCCTGCAGTCCTCGATCGACGCATTTACGGCGCGATTGTAGTGCGTCGCCATTCGGGGATCGTCGATCTGAAGCAGAAAGCCCGCATCAACAATCGTCTTGTATTCGACGCGCATCGCCTCGGCCAACGAGGAGAGGTACTCTTCGTCTGATTTATAGAAGCGATTTTCATAATAGAGCTCGAGATTGGACGGTGAGATCGCGGTCATGAACACGTCCTCGACCTTGAGGCCGGCGAGTGCCATCTTCAAATTGTCGATATCAGTCGTGAGTTCGGTCTGGCCGACGTAGGCGATCGGGCCGGTACAGACTTGGGCTCTTGGCCGAACCTGGCGTTTGGCGACGATCGCTGATGATCGGCCCGCGAGCATGACCCGCATGTCTTCGTAGGTTTGCGGGAAAGCGAGTGAATCCCTGGTTGGGCCGCGAAATTTTGGCGGGCTGTCGATCTCTTCCAGGCCGCTCAGACGCGCGCGCGCATAGGCCATCCAGTTGACCTTGCAGTGCTCGCCATCGTCGACAATGTCGATGCCCGTTTCGACTTGCCGCTGGGTGATTTCAGATATCGCCCGCCGTACCCTGTCCGCAAAGGCTTGGTGGTCGTATGGCTCATTCAATTCCTTCTTGTTGAGCACGTCGACGAGATCTGATGGGCGCGGAAGGCTGCCGGTGTGAGTTGTCAGAATTCTATTGATGCTTGTGTTCATTACAAACTGGCTGGCTAACGGCTGGGAGATACCGCCACCATGAGCACGCCCGGTTTAAATTGCAATTGTTGGCAAGGCGTGATGCTGCGTGAACTGTCGGCAACGCGGCGCTGGAGCGGCATTCACCGCAGCCTGCGGCAGTCATTTTGTAGGGCGCGCGTTGCACATGTGACCCGACGGGAGTGCGCATTTGCCGCGACCCTGATACATGATGGATTTGAGGATGACGGATGCTGATCGATAGCGAAGGCTTGCGGAATGGTTTCGGCGCGACGCCCTCTGCCGGGTGCAAGAACCAACATCACACTTAAATCCAAGACGAAGCCACGGACGGCGCCGCGACAAAGGCGCCTTAACGTCGACGGCCGCGAGAAAATCGAAAAAATCGCGCGACGCAATCTTGGAATCGGCCGCTGTGCTGTTTCGTGGTCAGGGATATTCCGCAACGACACTGCGTCAGATCGCCGGCACTGCGAAGATCAAGGCAGGCAGCATCTATTACCATTTCGACTCGAAGGAAGACATTCTGGAAGAGGTTCTCGACAAGGGCCTGCAGCACGTTTTTGACTCGGTCAAGGCCGCGGTCCAAGGCGCCGGGAAGGCGTCGCACCGGCGGCGGGTCGCGTTGGCGATCGAGGCGCACCTGGTGGCGTTGCTGGAAAGCAGTGAATTCACCTCCGCCAACATTCGCATGTATGGACAACTCCCCGAACGCCTGAAGAAGCGTCATCGGCCGCTGCGACGCGCCTATGCGGCATACTGGGACAGGCTATTCCTGAACGCGCGCCGGGCCGGTGAGATCCGCGCGGATATCGAGATCGTGCCGCTGCGCATTTTTGTCATCGGGGCGCTCAACTGGACGATCGAATGGTTTCGTCTCAAGAGCAAGGATGACGTGCTCAAGCTGGCACGACGCACCGAGCTTCTCATTTTCGACGGCGTCAAGAAATCCTGATCGCCTTGTCTTCGTCCTTCTCGCTACTTGCCCTGCCAAACCGGCTTGCGCTTTTCCGCGAAGGCGCGCGGACCCTCGATGGCGTCGAGGCTCGCATAGGCCTCGACGTGAAGTCGGTTCGCCTCGAGCGAGCCCCTGCGCACAGCCCAGATCCATTCCGGCGAGGATGCTCGCCTTCGCGGCTTTGACCGAGAGCGGCGCGCCCTCGACGATCGTCGCCGCAAGCATCCGCGCACGCTCCGCGCACCGCGTCGGGCGTGGCCTCGAGATAATTCGTGAAGCCGTATGCGGCGAGCCGTTCGATCGGCATTGTTTCGCCGGTGATGACCAGCTCCATCAGCAGCGGCTGCGGCAGCATCCACAGCAGCGGCACGGCCCAGGGCGTGCCGCGCCCCATGCGCACCTCGGTGATGCCGGCGCGGGTTCCGGCAAGGCCGACGCGCAGATCGCACTGCAGAGCGAGCAGCATGCCGCCTGCCATCAGCGACCCGGTCATTGCGGCGATGATCGGCTTGGTCACGCTGCGCATCGTGGTCTGCATCGGATCGCGCATCAGGGTCAGGATATCGATGCCGTCGCGCGCCCTGATCTCGCTCGCCTGCTTGAGATCGAGACCCGCCGAGAACACGCCGCAGTCGGTCGAGGTCAGGATGACGACGCGCACCGTGGGGTCCGCCTCGATCCGCTCCCAGATATCGGTAAGTCCGTTCATCGCCTCGACCGAGAGCGCGTTCTTGCGCTCCGGGCGATCGATCGTGACGGTCGCGACCCCGCCGTCGAGGCTGTAGCGGACCGGCTCCTTGTCGGACATCCTTCTCTCCCGGCTCGCTACAGCGCCTGCGCGGCGCGCACGCCCTCATAGACGGCGCGCATCGCATCGAGCTCGGTCGCCTCCCGGGCGCCGCCGATCAGGTGCGTCTCGATGCCGGTCGCGCGCAATTCGTCGAAGAGCGAGCGGTTCGACTCCTGGCCGGCGCAGATCACAACCGTGTCGGCTTCGATCACGCGCGGTGCGCCATCGATCAGCACATGCAGTCCGGCATCGTCGATGCGCTGGTATGCGACGCCGGTGAGAATCTTGACGCCGCGCTTGGCGAGGCTGCTGCGCAGGATCCATCCGGTGGACACGCCGAGTGTCGCGCCGGGCCGCGAGGCCTTGCGCTGCAGGATGGTGATGTCGCGCGTCGGCTCGCGGGGCGCAAGCGGATCGCCCGTCAATCCGCCCGGCTGGCTCAAACTCGGGTCCACATTCCATTCGCCCTGGAACTGCGCGAGATCGAGCCCTCTTGCGTGCGGGCCCTCGTCCGGACTTGAGTGGCAGAGGTATTCGGCGACATCGAAACCGATGCCGCCCGCGCCGATGATCGCCACGCGCCGCCCGGCGTGACGCGCCCCGCTGAGAAGATCGCTGTAGCTAATGACCTTGGGATGATCGATCCCGGGAATATCCGGCACGCGCGGATGGACGCCGGACGCCATGACGACTGCATCGAAGCGGCCCGCAAGATCGCGCGCGGACGGCGCGCTGTTCAGTCGCAACTCCACGCCGCCATCGGCGATCTGGCCGCCGTAGTAGCGCAGCATCTCGTCGAACTCGACCTTGCCCGGCACCATGCGGGCGAGGTTGATCTGGCCGCCGATGCGGTCGGCGGCCTCGAACAGCGTGACGCGGTGACCACGACGGCTTGCTTCAGCGGCAGCCGCCAGCCCGCCGGC
Organism: uncultured Alphaproteobacteria bacterium; assembly: GCA_963757565.1. GTDB lineage: Bacteria > Pseudomonadota > Alphaproteobacteria > Rhizobiales > Xanthobacteraceae > PALSA-894. The sequence continues at coordinate 436,024 of CAVWSB010000010.1, read as the reverse complement.
TCCAGCACCGACCACGGCGACCGTTCTCGCTTTGGCGGCAGGGGATTCGTCGAATTCCGTCTCGCGGCAGGCGCGCGGATTGACCAGGCATGTGGCACTGCGGTCGGAAAAGATTCGGTCGAGGCAGGCCTGATTGCAGGCGATGCAGATGTTGATCTTGTCGGCATTTGCCTTCGCGCGTTTTCTTCGCGAAATGCGGGTCGGCCAGCATCGGGCGCGCCATCGAAATCAGATCGCTGTCGCCGGACGCGAGAATCTCCTCCGCGAGCTGCGGCGTGTTGATGCGGTTCGACGCCACCACGGGGATCGCGACGGCGCGCTTCAGCCGCGCGGGGGCGAAGCGCCACGCGGCACGCGGGACCGGATAGGCGATCGTCGGCACGCGCGCCTCATGCCAGCCGATCCCGGTGTTGAGAATGTCCGCGCCCGCGGATTCGACGCGTTGCGCGAGCCGGTCGATCTCGTCGCCGGTCGCCGCGCCATCGACCAGATCGATTGCCGAAATACGATAGATGATAACGAACGACTCGCCCGTTGCGGCACGGATACGCTTGGTCAGTTCGACCGGCAGGCGATGCCGGTTTTCCTCGCTGCCGCCCCACTCGTCGGTGCGGTGGTTGGTGTAGGTCACGCTGAATTCGTTGATCAGGTAGCCTTCCGAACCCATGATCTCGATGCCGTCGAATCCGGCTTCCTTCGCCAGCGTGGCGCAGCGAACGTAGTCCGCGATGGTCGTCTCGATCTGCGCGGCCGTCATCGCCTGAGGTTGAAAACGATTGATGCGAGAGCGGATGGCCGAGGGCCCGAGACACTCCTCCTGCTTCGCGTAGCGGCCCGCATGCAGGATCTGCAGACACACGGTGCTGCCATGGTGATGCACCGCATCCGTGATGCGGCGCAATTCCAGCGCTTGTGCGCGTTCGGTCAGAATGGGTCCGCCTGGCTCGATCAGCCCGGCCGTGTTGGGCGCGTAGCCGCCCGTGATGATAAGGCCCGCCTCGCCCTTGGCCCGCTCTGCAAGGAACACGGCCATCTTGTGCAGCCCGTTCTCCTCCATATCGAGGCGGGTGTGCATCGACCCCATGACGATCCGGTTGCGCAGCGTCGTGTGCCGAAGCTTCAGCGGAGACAGCAGATGCGGGAAGCGCGCCGTTCCGGGGTCAGCCGTCATCTCAGCAGCCTTGGGCGTCGGGAAATTGTGAGGAATTCTAACACTTGTTAGACTGATTCAATATGATGCGGAATGCAAGATGTGCACCGCCGCAGAGGACCCTCATGGATTACGCGCTGACCGAACAACAGCAATCGTTCCAGGAAGCGGCCGGGCGTTTCTCGCGTGAGAAACTTGCACCGCACTATCAGAAGCGGGCACGCGAGCATCGCCTCGATCGCGGCCTGCTGCGCGAGATGGGCGCGCTCGGGCTGATCGGCGCGGATATTCCGGAGCGCTATGGTGGCCTTGGCGAGAGCAGCGTGACGGCTGGCGTGATCATCGAGCAAATTGCCTACGGCGATTTCAACTGCAGCTACGTGCAGCTTCTCGCATCGTTGATGGGCGGCATGATCGCGCAGCACGCCACCCCGGATATCGCGAACGAATGGCTGCCGAAGGTGACGAGCGGCAGCGCCGTGATCGGTCTCGGGCTCACCGAGCCGCGCGGCGGCTCGGACGCGGCGAACCTCGTCCTGCGTGCCGAACGATCCGGAAACGGATACCGGCTCAACGGCGAGAAAACGTCGATGAGCTTTTCCGATCAGTGCGACGCGGCAGTCATCTTCGCACGCACCGGCAAGGTTGAGGATGGGGCGCGCGGGGTCAGCGCTTTCTTCGTCGATCTCAATCAGGCCGGCATCACGCGCACGCATTTCGACGACATCGGCACAAAACCCGTGGGGCGTGGCTCGGTCTTCTTCGATGACGTCTTCGTCCCGGCCGAATGCCTGATGGCGGAAGAGAACAAGGGCTTCTCAAAGATCATGGCAGGATTTGACTACAGCCGGGCTCTGATTGGCCTCGAATGCGTCGGTCCGGCGCAAGCCTCGGTCGATGAAAGCTGGCGCTACGCCGCAGATCGCAAGGCCTTCGACCGGCCGATCGCCCAGTTTCAGGGTGTCAGCTTCCCGCTGGCGGAAGCCGAGACGCAACTCACCATGATGCGGCAGCTTTGCTACTACACGCTTTCGCTACGCGACCGGGACCTGCCACACACGGCGGAAGCCGCCATGTGCAAGTGGTACGTGCCCAAAGTGACGTGCGAGATCATCCATCAGTGCCTGCTGACGCACGGCCACTACGGCTATACGACGGACCTGCCGTTTCAGCAGCGTTACGTCGACGTGATGGGACTGCAGATCGGCGACGGTACGGCGCAGATCCAGAAACTTGTGATCGCGCGCGAGAAGGTCGGCCGCGTCGCAGTGCAGTACGCCAAACAGCCCTGAGGCGGCATCAACGCACGACGCCGAACGCCGCGTCGCCGCGCGTGCCCCGCGCCTCGCTTGAACGCCACAGCTTGGGATAGGTCGTGCGAAAATCCGTCAGCAGGGTTTCGATCGGCGGGTCCGCGAACCAGCCGCGATCCCTCACGTACTCCATGTGCCGGTTGTTGCGGATGTCGAACTCGTGAAACAGCGCGTCGTTACGGCCGTCGAAGACCAAAGGTTTCACGCCGAAGCGTTCGCATAACTCGGTGTTGAACGCCGGCGTCACCTTGATCATGCGCCCGTCGAGCCACAACGCCACATAGCCGTGGTAGATGAAGAGATCCGTGTCCATCAGGTCGGCAAGCTTCGGCGAGTTGAGATGGTTGCGGACGTCGGCGAATCCGACGGCCGCCGGAATGCCGGCTGCACGCAGCGCCGCGGCGAGCAGGATCGCCTTCGGCACGCAATATCCCGAGGTCTGCTCGGCAACATAACTGGCGCGATATGTGTCGGCGGTCGTGCCGATGTTGAACGGGTCATACCGGATCCGATCGCGCACCGCATCGAACAGCCGGATGGCTTTCTGCGCCGGATCGGCGGCGGGTGAGCCGGCAAGCGCGCTTTGCGTGAACGCGCGAACGCTCGCCGCATCGCTGTCGATGAAATCGCTTGGTTCAAGGTACTCCGGCAGACACACGGGCGGCATCGGGGAGGCCTTTCAGTTTGACCTCACCTAACAGATGTTAGAAATTGCGGTCAATCTTGGCCTCGACGGCACATCATGACTGCTGCACCGACCTATGTCTGGGCGCCGCCGGCCGCGCTGGTGGAGAACAGCAATCTGACGGCGTTTCTGCGCCAGACCGCGCAGCCGGACTATGACGCGCTCGCCGCGCGCGCGGACGCCGATCCGGCCTGGCTGATGGAAGAAGTGTTCCGCTTCTGCGATGTCGGATTCTATCGTCCCTACGAGCGGATCCTCGATCTCGCGCGCGGCCTGCCGTGGGCGCGCTGGTGCGTCGGCGGCACCACAAATATCGTTCTCAACTGCATCGACAGGCACCGCGACACGCCTGCATGGGATCGGACCTTCCTGATCTGGGAAGGCGAGGACGGCCGCGAACAGAAGCATTTGACCTATCGGGCGTTCGCGCACGAGGTCGGGCGTCTCGCGCAAGGCCTTTTCGAGCTTGACATCGGCAAGGGCGATGTCGTCGCGGTCTACATGCCCAATCTGCCGGAGACGTTTGTCGCGTTCTTCGCAATCCTGAAGGTCGGCGCGATTGTGATGCCACTCTTCTCCGGCTTCGGTCCAAAGCCGATCGAGACGCGCCTCAATCACGGTGGCGCCAAAGCAGTGATCACGGCAAGCGGCACCTGGCGGCGCGGCACTGCGGCGCCGCTCAAGTCCGTGCTCGATGCGGCGCTCGATGCGGCGCCGACCGTGCGCCACGTTGTGGTCGTCGAACGGGAAGGGCTCGCCGTCGACACGCCGATGCGTGACGGGCGGGACCGGTGGTGGCGCGATCTCGTGGCGGACAAGGACGGCGTGCCGCCGACCGCCGAGATGGCGGCCGATGCTCCCGCGGTTCTGCTCTACACGTCGGGTACGACTGGCGAGCCGAAGGGATGTGTGTGGACGCACATTTCCTTCATCGGCTCGATGGTGACCCGCGACCTCATCATCTGCGGCGATTTCAAATCAAGGGACCGCTGGTTCTTCTTCAGCGACATGGGCTGGATGGTCGGCGCGATGTGCGCCTGCATCCCGAGCATGGCGGGTGGCAGCCTGCTGATCGCCGAGGGAACGCCGGACTTTCCCGACACCGGGCGGTTCTGGCGGCTAATCCAGGAGCACAAGGTCACGTATCTCGGCGTCTCGCCGACGATCGTGCGCAGCCTGATGCGCTACGGCGACGAGGTCGAGCGTTACGACCTCTCAAGCCTGCGGATCACGACCTCCGGCGGCGAGGCATGGACGGAAGCGCCGTGGCGCTGGTTCTTCGACCATGTCTGCAAGCGCAAGATTCCGATCATCAACATCACGGGCGGCACGGAGGTGGGCGGCTGCATCCTCATCGGGACGACCAATCACCCGATGAACCCCGGGTCGTTCTCCCGCCGGGCGCTCGGCATGGGCGCGGACATTGTCAACATGTCGGGCCGGCGCGTGCCGCCGGGCGAGGTGGGCGAACTCGTGTTGCGCAATGCCTCGATCGGCATGACGAAAAGCCTTTGGAAGGCCGACCAGCGCTATCTCGAAAGTTACTGGTCCGCGATCCCCGGCCTGTGGGTGCACGGCGACTTCGCCATGGAGGGACGCGACGGCTTGTTCTACATCCTCGGCCGCTCGGACGACACGATCAAGATATCCGGCAAGCGCACGGGTCCGGCCGAACTCGAGGGCATCCTGCTCGGCACCGGCAAGCTCGCCGAGGCCGCGGTGTTCGGCATCCCGCATCCGGTCAAGGGATCGGCCATCGTGTGCGCGTGCGTCCCGATGCCGGGTGCTGAAACGCGCGGGCTGGCCGAAGAACTCTCCGCCGCGCTGGTGAAGGAAATGGGCGCGTCCTACCGGCCGGAGCGCGTGCTGCTGGTGGACGACCTGCCGCGCACGCGCAACATGAAAATCATGCGGCGCGTGCTGCGCGCGGTGCTGGAGAACAAGGATGCCGGCGATCTGTCCGCGCTCGCGAACCCGGAAGCCGTGGAGGCTTTGAGGGAGAAGGCCGCAGCGTCCTAAAGCGGGCAGTCCTGCGGGAACTGCGGCTTGCGCTTCTCCACATGCGATGCGAGCCCCTCGCGCGCTTCGGCGCCGGTGAAGCCCAATATCTCCAGTGCGGTGGAGGTGTCGAAGAGCGGCCCGTTGACGCGCAGCCAGTTGTTGAGCGCGTACTTGGTCCAGCGGATCGCGCTTTGCGCGCCATTTGCCAGACCTTCGGCCGTCTCCAGCGCGATCTGCTGCAATTCGGCATCCTCGACGCAAAGCGAGACAAGGCCGATGCGCTCGGCCTCCTCGCCCGACAGCGGCTTGCAGGTCAGCAGGTAGTACTTCGCCTTGGCGAGCCCACACAGCAGCGGCCAGATGATGCACGCGACGTCACCGGCGGCGACGCCAAGCCGCGTGTGCCCGTCCACGATGCGCGCCGATTTCCCGCAGATCGACACATCCGCCAGGATGCCGACGACAAGTCCGGCACCGACGGCGACGCCGTTGATTGCCGAGATGATCGGCTTGTTGCAGTTGATGACGTTGTAGACGAGGTCCTTTGCCTCCTTCCAGGTCGACATGCGCGCGACCGGATTGTCCAGAATGGTCTTGATCAGCTCGAAATCGCCGCCGGCGGAAAACGCCTTGCCGGCGCCGGTCACGATGACGGCGTTGATCTCGTTGTCGTCGCCGATGTCGCGCCAGATGTGGGTGAGCTGCGTATGGGTCTCGGCATCGACCGAGTTGTAGGTCTCGGGCCGATCGAAAGTGATGCGCAGGATGCGCTTTGCCGGATAATCGATCTTCAGCTTGGTGTAGGCGGCGTAGCGATCTGGCATCACGTCTCCCCGCCGCGCACGTGGTTCGCGGCTCTATCCAGCGTTTCTAACGAATGTTAGAAATTCTAGATACGATCCGCGAATGCAGCAAGAAGCATGACGGGCCCAAGGACGGACGCAGCCGCGCAACAGGTCGGGGCTCTCGGCACGGTCGGTGCCTTGTTTCGTGCGCGTGCCGCGTTGCGGCATCCGCGATTGCGGTCGAGCATGGCGACCGCCGGATCGGCTACGGGGAACTGCTCGACCGGGTGAATCGCGCGAGCGCGATGCTGGCGGCGCTCGGCCTGGTGCGCGGCGATCGCGTCGCTCTGCTGTCGCGCAACCGCCCCGAATACCTCGAGATCGAACTCGCGGCAGCAAATCTTGGCGTCATCACGGCCTGCCTCAACTGGCGTCTGTCGGCTCGCGAACTTTCCTACTGCATCGATCTCGTGTCGCCAAAGGTGCTGATCGTCGAGCCGGAGCTTGCCGCGACGGCTGGAGCGATCGATGACGAGGCGCGCACGACGATCGGCATCGGCGCGGAGTATGAGCGCCTGTTGGCGCGATATGGCGGGAGCACGCCGATTGTCGCCGAACCGGAAGATGGTCTCGTGATCCTTTATACCAGTGGAACCACCGGACTCCCGAAGGGTGCCGTTGTCTCGCATCGCGCCATGATCGCGCGTGCACTTGTCTTCACTTCGGAGCTTGGCGTCGGCGTGGACGATGCCTTCGTGGCGTGGGCGCCGATGTTTCACATGGCCTCGACCGACCATGCGCTCGCCACGTTGCTGCGCGGCGGGACTGTCGTCATGGTCGACGGCTATCAGGCCGAGCCGATCCTTGCCGCGGTCGCGAGTCACCGGATCGGCTGGCTGGTGCTCATTCCCGGAATGGTCGATGCGTTTGCCGATGCGCTACGCGCGCAACGAACCATACCCAAGGGAATCCGCCTCTGCGGCGCGATGGCGGACCTCGTACCGCCGCAGACCATCGCGGCGGTGACGGAGTTACTGCAGGCGCCCTACCTCAACAGCTTCGGCTCGACCGAGACCGGACTGCCGCCGGCAACCCGCACGCTGATCCCGATCGGCGTGGCGCCCACCCGCCTTTCCAAACAGCAGAACGCCTTCTGCGAGATCAAGCTGGTCGATCCGGCCGACAATGAGGTGCCGGCGGGCATGCCCGGCGAACTCGCGGTGCGCGGTCCGACATTATTCTCGGGTTACTGGCAAGCCGGCGAGACAAACGCGCACGACTTCCGTGGTGGATGGTTTCACATGGGGGACGTGTTCCGCCGCAACGAGGACGGCACACTCGATTTCGTCGATCGCGCCAAATACATGATCAAGAGTGGCGGCGAGAACGTCTATCCGGCCGAGATCGAACGGGTTCTGCTGAGCGACAGCCGCGTTAGCGAGGCGGCCGTTGTGCGCGCGCCGGATGCGAAGTGGGGCGAAGCCCCGGTCGCCTTCGTCGCATGCCGCGACGGCTCGGTAACGGATGTTGAACTGGCCGAGCTCTGCCGGCGCGATCTGGCGCGCTACAAGCGCCCGCGCGAATTCCGTTTTCTCGGCTTCGGCGATTTCCCGCGCTCGACCAGCGGCAAGGTGCAGCGCCACGAACTGGAAGCGCGTCTCGCACAGGAATCCCCATGAGCGAGAGATCGCTGCGCGGCCAGGTCTGCGTCATCGGCATCGGGCAGTCGCCTGTCGGGAAAGTGCCGGGCCGCAGTCCGCTGTGGCTTGCGACCGACGCCGCGCGCAAGGCGATCGCGGATGCGGGACTCAGGAAGCCCGCTATTGACGGCGTCCTGTCGAGCCATGCCCTTGCCTCGCCGTTTCATCGGTTCAGCGTCGCGTTCAGCGAATATTTCGGAATTCAGCCAACCTTCTCCAACACGCTTCAGGTTTCGGGCGCGACGGCGGCAACGATGTTCAACATCGGCGCCGCCGCGATCCAGGCCGGCCTTGCGGAGAATGTGCTGATTGTCGCCGCGGACAGCCTGATGACCGGCCTGACGCCTGATTTTGCGCTGCGTGCGCTGACCGAGAGCCGCGACCAGCAGTACGAGATGCCCTTCGGCATACCGGTTGCGAACACGTTCGCCATGACGGCGCACCGGCACATGAAGGAGTTTGGTACCACGGCCGAGCAACTGGCCGAGGTCGCCGTGATCCATCGTCGCCATGCGGCGCGCACGCCGGGCGCGCAACAGGTCAAGCTGATCACGGTCGACGACGTGCTCAGCTCCGGCATGGTGACGACGCCCTATCACAAGCTCGACTGCTCGCTGATCTCGGACGGCGGCGCGGCGTTTGTGCTGACATCCGCGGAGCACGCGAAAGCGCTCGGCATTGCGAAGCCGGTTTACGTCCTCGGTGCGGGCGAATGCTACACGCACGAGCATATCTTTCTCATGCCGTCGCTCACCACGACCGGCGCGGTCGAATCGAGCCGCAGGGCTTACGCGATGGCAGGCTACGGTCCGCGCGACATGCATACCGCGGGTGTCTACGATTGCTTTACTGGAACCGCCATCATGATGCTGGAGGACCTCGGCTTCTGTCCGAAAGGTGAGGGCGGGCGTTTCGTCGCGGACGGCGCGATCACATACGGAGGCCGCATTCCGATCAACACCCACGGCGGACTGCTGTCGTTTGCGCACTCCGGGATACCGGGGTCGCTGTTTCACTTCCATGAGGTCATCGCGCAATTGCGCGGCCAATGCAGGGAGCGGCAGGTCGCGGGCGCGGAGCTTGCCCTCGTCCACAGCCTCGGCGCCGGCTTTGCCACCAATGCGACAACGATCCTCGGCACGGAGAACACGCTATGAGCCTCGTGGACGCTCAAAAGCCGGTCCCTCATCCGGACGCCGACACGGCGCAGTTCTGGCTCGGCATGCGCGAGGGAAAGCTCTTGCTGCAGCATTGCGTCGATTGTGGCCATATCCAGTATTACCAGCAGGTCATGTGCCGCGTATGCGGGAGCGAGAACATCGCTCATCGTCCGGCCAGCGGGCGCGGCAAGGTGCACTCGTTCAGCGTCGTCCATCGCGCGCCTGGGCCGGCGTTCAAGGCGGACGTTCCATATGCGGTTCTGCTGGTCGAGCTGGAGGAGGGGCCGCGCATGATCTCGACCTATGTCGGCGGCGATCCCGGCGAGGTGACGTTCGACATGGACGTGATGCTCGTCTGCGAACGCATAAGCGACGATGTCACGCTGCCGCGCTTCCGGCGCGCTTGAACGCGGCGCGCGCACTGCCGGATCTCGCGGTATTTGTCAGAATTCTAACAAGTGTTAGATTGCGCCCGTGACCGGCCCTGGTGTCCGCTTTCGACTGCGGGCTTTGCGTAAGGTGCGCCTGGAGTGATTGATGGATTTTGAGCTCACCCAAGAGCAACGCCAGATCCTCGAATACGGCGACGCCGTCGCGCAGAAGTTCGATCGAAAATACTGGATGGATTGCGCGGACAAACGCGTCTTTCCCCAGGCACTCTACGACCGCGTCGCGCAGGACGGCTTTGTCGGGACGATGGTCCCGGAAGAGTATGGCGGCGCGGGGCAGGGCATGATCGAGATGCACCTGTTCCTTGAGGGGCTTTCGAACAATGGCATCCCGCTGCTGAACCTCGTCGTCGGCGCAGCGATGAGTCTCGGCTTTCTCGCCAAGCACGGGACCGAGGAGCAGAAGAAGCGCTACCTGCCGGACGCCTGCGCGGGAAAGACCCGCTTCTGCTTCGCGATCACCGAATCTGACGCCGGCAGCAATACCATCCGAACCGCGACGATCGCGCGCAAGCGCGGCAACCGCTTCGCCCTCAGCGGGTCGAAGACCTTCATCACCGATGCCGACGGCTCCGACTACGCGCTGGTTGTCGCGAGGACGACGCCGCACACCGATGTGCAGCGCAAGACGGATGGCTTCACGCTTTTCGTCGTCAACCTGAAGGGGAAGGGCGTCGACAAGCAGTTCATCCCGGTCAGCATTCCGGCACCGGAAACGCAGTGGCAGCTCTTCTTCGACGAGGTCGACCTAGGCCCCGACGACGTGGTGGGCGAGATCGATCGTGGCTTCGGCATCCTGTTCAAGAGCCTCAATCCGGAACGAATCCTGGTGGCGTCGATCTGCTGCGGTCTCGGCCGCTATGCGCTGACGCGGGCGGTCTCGTATGCGAACGAGCGCAAGGTGTTCAAGGATGTCCCGATCGGCGCCTATCAGGGTGTGCAGCATCCGCTCGCGGACGCGCGCACCAGGGTCGAGATGGCATCGCTGATGGCGCTCAAGGCCGCCTGGGTTTTCGATCAGGGCCGCGAAGCCGGAGAATTCGCCAACATGGCGAAGCTCGCCGCAGCCGATGCCGGGATCGCGGCGGTGGATGCCGCGATCCAGACACATGGCGGCAACGGCTTCACCAAGGAATACGGCATCTTCGATCTCTATCCGCTGGTGCGTCTGCTCAAGACCGCGCCGCTCAATCGCGAAATGATTCTCAATTACATCGGCGAGCACGTCATGGGCTTGCCGCGCAGCTACTAGAGTCCTCGATGGCAACGCTGAAGTCGGACGTCGTCACGTCCAGCGAAGAATATCGCCGCAACGACGCCGCTTACCGCGAGCGTATCGCCGATCTGCATCGGCGGCGCGCTGCCGCGACGCTTGGCGGGTCGGAGCGCGCCCGCAAACTGCACAAGGAGCGCAAGCAATTGCTGCCGCGCGAGCGCATCGCGGCGCTGCTCGATCCGGGTTCGCCGTTTCTGGAGTTCTGTCAGCTCGCCGGGGAAGGCATGTACGAGGGCGTCCCGCCTGGGGGCAGCATCATCACGGGTGTCGGCAGCGTGTCGGGGCGTCCCTGCATGGTGATCGCCAATGACGCGACCGTGAAAGGCGGAACCTATTACGGCATCACCTGCAAGAAGCATGTCCGCGCGCAAGGCTTCGCGTGGCAACATCGCCTGCCGTGCATCACGCTGGTGCAATCGGGTGGCGCCAACCTGCCGGAGCAGCCGGATATCTTCCCCGACGAAGGGCAGTTCGGCTCGATCTTCTACCAGCAGGTCCGTATGTCGGCGGAAGGCATTCCGCAGATCGCCGTCGTGCACGGGCCATCGACGGCTGGCGGCGCCTATATGCCGGCGCTCTGCGACGAAACGGTCATCGTGCGCAATCAGGGTGCGATGTTCCTCGGCGGGCCGCAACTCGTCTATGCGGCGACCCGCGAGGAGGTCGGCGTCGAAGCGCTCGGTGGCGGCGACATGCACAGCCGCGTCAGCGGCGTCACGGATCATCTGGCCGAGAACGACAGCCATGCCATCGCGATCACGCGCGATATCGTCGCCAATCTCGGCGAGATCGCGTCGCAACGATGGACAGCCGCGACTCTGCGTGAAGCCGCGTTTCGATCCTGATGAGATCTACGGGATCATCAGCGCAAATCCGCAGATCCCGACCGACAATCGCGCATCCTGGCGCGTATTGTCGACGACAGCGAATTCCACGAATTCAAGCCGCTCTACGGCGACACACTTGATCACCGGCTTTGCCCGGATCATGGGCTTCGAGATCGGCATCCTGTGCAATAACGGCGTCCTGTTCTCCGAAAGCGCGCTGAAGGCGACCCACTTCATCGACTTGTGCTGCAAGCGCGGCATTCCGATGCTGTACATGGCGGATGTCACCGGCTTCATGGTCGGCCGCGGCGCGGAAGAGGGCGGGATCACCAAGAACGGCGCGAAAATGATCAGCGCGATGGCGAGCGCGAACGTGCCGAAATATACGCTCGTCATCGGCAGCGCCTATGGCGCCGGCTACATGGCGATGTGCGGCCGTCCGTTCAAACCGCACGCCATGATGATGTGGCCGAGCGGCCGCTCGGCCATCATGGGCCCGGATCAGGCCGCCAACACGCTCGCGATGGTGCGCGACGAAGCCAACAAGCGGGAAGGCAAGACCTGGACCGACGAGGAGCGCGAGGCCTACATCGCGCCGACACGCAAGAACTTCGAGGACTTCGCCAACGCCTACAATTTCGCCCGCAACACCTGGTGCGACATGGTGATCGATCCGCTCGAAACGCGCCAGGTGATGGGTCTGCTGCTCGACCTCGCGGGACGTTTGCCGAAGCAGGATACGACGTTCGGCATCCTGCGGATGTGATGGGCGGTCTCGCGCGTGTTCAAGAAAATCCTCATAGCCAACCGTGGCGAGATCGCCTGCCGCATCGCGCGTACGTGCCGGCGGCTCGGCGTCGGGGTGGCGGGCATTCATTCGCGGGCGGATTCCGGCGCGCTGCACGTCAAGACGATCGGCGAATCGATCGAGATTGGTGGCGCGCCAGCCGCCGAGAGCTACCTGCGCATCGACGCCGTCATTGCGGCGGCAAAGGCGACCGGTGCGCAAGCGATCCATCCGGGCTTCGGCTTTCTTGCCGAGAATGCAGCGTTCGCGCGCGCTGTCGAAGCCGCGGGACTGGTTTTTATCGGCCCGGCGCCGGAGACGATCGAGCGGCTGGGCGACAAGGCCTCCGCCAAGCAGGAGGCGGACGCAGCGGGCGTTCCGACGGTGCCTGGCAGCAAGACGCCGAGCGAAGATCCGCGCGGAGGTCGCCAAGGCGGTGCGCGACATCGGCCTTCCCGTGATGCTGAAGGCCGCTGCCGGCGGCGGCGGCAAGGGGATGCGCGCGATCGCGACGCTGGAGGAACTCGACGACGAGATCGGATCGGCGATGCGCGAGGCGCGGAGTGCCTTCGGCAGCGCCGGCCTCATCGTCGAAAAGCTTGTCGAACACGGCCGCCACATCGAGGTGCAGATCGCGGGTGACGGCGCAGGGAACGTCATCCATCTGTTCGAACGCGAGTGCTCGCTGCAGCGCCGCCACCAGAAGCTGATCGAGGAGGCGCCGGCGGCGAACCTTTCGGCAGCGATGCGGGAAAATATCTTGGCCGACGCTGTCCGGCTCGGCCAGCGGCTCAACTATCGCGGGGTCGGCACCGTCGAGTTCATCGTCGAGGGCGATCGGTACTACTTCCTCGAGGTCAATCCCCGTCTGCAGGTTGAGCATCCGGTCACCGAGATGGTGACGGGCCTCGACATCGTGGAGTTGATGTTGCGCATCGCGGCGGGTGAGGGGCTGGCGGTGGCGCAGCAGGACATCGTGTGTACCGGCCATTCGGTTGAAGCGCGGATTTGCGCGGAGGATGCGTCCGAAAACTTCCTCCCGTCGACCGGCACTCTCTCATATGTCTGCTTCCCGGCAAGCCGCATACGGGTCGAGACGGGAGTCGAGACCGGCTCGCAGGTCACGCCGTATTACAACTCCATGGTGGCGAAGCTGATCACGCACGGCGCGACCCGGGATTCCGCGCTCGACCAACTGGATCAGGCCTTGCGCGAGACATCGATCTTCGGAGTGACCACCAATCAGGCCTTTCTGCGCCGGTTGATCGCGCTTCCCGAAACCAGAAAGGCCACGTTCCACACGCGCCTGATCGACGAGCAACTCGGTGCCCTTGTTGGCGGGGGCGCGAGACCCTCGACACAGGCCTTCGCGCTTGCGGCGCACCATTGGATGATAGGATGGCGCAAGGTAGCGTCGAGCGATCCGTGGTTGTCGGACACCATGACGGGCTGGCACATGGGCAGCGGCGATGCCGGGCTCTCGCCGATTCCTCTCCTGCATCTCGAAGCGCAAGGCGCGAGCGCGGAGATTCGCTTCTCGCCGCGCCGCGCGGACGGCACGATGCTGATCGCGGTCGGCGAAGAGCAGATTACCGTCGGCCTCCAGCCGCTTGCCGATGGCGCCTCTCTCGCCACTCTGGGCACGAGGCAAGAAGCGATCCGCATCCATCAGGACGGCGAGATGTTCTATGTGCAGGATCGCGATGGCGTGCACGCACTGCGCGCGATCCCGTATCTGACCTACATCAGCGCCAGCGCGGAAAGCAGCGGCGAACTGCGCGCACCGATGATGGGCATGATTACCAAGGTCAACGTCGCGGCGGGTGACCGGGTCAAGAGCGGCGACGTCGCGGCCGTGTTGGAATTGATGAAGATGGAGTTACGGATCGCCAGCAAGGTCGATGGTGTCGTTGCGGTCGTGAATTGCCGGGCCGGAGACATGGTCGAGCGCAACGCCATCGTGATTGTGGTCGAGCAGGATCGGTAGCGGGATAGCGGGAGAAGAACATGCGGCTGGGCAGCGTCAATTACGAAACACACGGACGCGTGGCGATCCTCACGCTCGACGAGCCGAAAAAACTCAATGCGCTGACCGCGGGAATCCGCGAGGGCATTCTCGCCGGGCTGAAGAAGGCCGACGACGACGATGACATTCGTGTCGCTGTGATCACCGGTAGTGGCGAAAAGGCATTCTGCGCGGGCGCCGACATCGGTTCGATGACCCTGGACCCCGAAACGGCGCGCGCATTCCTGATCGAGGCCCTCGACGTCTTGCAGGCGCCGGAGCGCACGCGCAAACCTGTGATCGCCGCGGTCAACGGCATCGCGTACGGCGGCGGCTTCGAACTCTCGATCGCCTGCGATTTCATCTTCGCGTCGGATCGCGCGCGCTTCGCCGTGCCCGAGATCAAGCTCGGCCTGTTGCCCGGCTTCGCCATTGTGCGGCTGCAGGACATCATCGGGCGCGCCAAGGCCAAGGAGCTCAGCATCCTCGGCGATCCGATCTCGGCCGAGGAAGCCTGCCGTCTGGGGCTTGTCCTGCGCGTCGTGGCGCACGAGCAGGTCCTTGCGGAGGCATTGGCGTTCGCCGCCCGTATTGCTGAAAAGCCGCGCCTTGCGGTGAGAATGGCCAAGTCGTTTTACAACCGCGGCCTCGGCGGCGACGAGATGCGGCATGCGATCGACGGATTTCCAATCCTTTTCACCCACGAGGATGCACGCGAGGGGATCAGCGCCTTCCGCGAGAAACGCGAGCCGCGATTTGGATGATCTCGTTGCCTTGCCAGCGATTCCAACTCTGAGTAGCCTTTGCTTTGCCCATCGAAGAAAAAAGCGCCGTCGGGCGCCCATGGTGCAGGGGGGAATTTGCTGGTGACTGGTGAAACCGCCGGTCCGGTGCTCGAATGCCGGGATATCGAACGGCATTTCGGCGGCGTTATCGCGCTCAACGGGATCGACGTGAGCATCGCGCGCGGCGAAATCTTCGGCCTTGTTGGGCCGAACGGTTGCGGCAAGACCACACTGGTCAACGCCATTACGGGCTTCTACCCGCCGCAACGCGGCAGCATAGCCCTCAACGGCCGCGATATCACAGGCATGGCGCCGCACCGCATCGCGGGCCTCGGCGTCGCCCGCACCTTCCAGAACCTGGCGCTGTTCAACGGCATGAGCGTGCTCGACAACATCCTGCTCGGCCGGCACATCCATATGCATCCGAGCGTCGCGCGTACCGCGCTCTATTGGTGGCTCGCTCGCAAGGAGGAGAGCGCCAATCGCGCCGTCGTCGAGGACGTCATCGACTTTCTCCAGCTCGAAAGCGTGCGCGACGAACTTGTCGACGGCGTTCCGATCGGACTGAAGAAGCGCGTCGAGCTGGCGCGTGCGCTCGCGGCGGAGCCGAGCTTCCTCATTCTCGACGAGCCGATGGCGGGAATGAACCAGGAAGAGAAGGAGTACATGGCGCGCTTCATTCTAGACGCGCGAGACGAACGCAAGGTGACGGTGCTGTTGATCGAGCATCACATGGACGTCATCACGGGCATTTGCGACCGAATGCTCGCGCTCAACTATGGCGCCATGATCGGCAGCGGAAAACCCTCCGATGTTATTGCCGATCCTCGTGTCGTCGAAGCCTATATCGGAGGCGTGCATGCGGCGCACTGAGGGAGCCGCCTGGAATTTCGAAACCGACACCACCCTGGTGCGCGTGCTGGCGCGCAATGCCGAATTGTTTCCGGAGCGGATCGCGCTGCGCGAAAAGGCCAAGGGCATCTGGCAGGAGACGACCTGGCCTCGGTGGCTCGACAGCGTGCTCGCCGCGGCAGCCGGTCTCGAAGGCCTCGGCTTTCGGTCCGGCGATACGATGCTGGTGCTCGGCGATAACCGGCCGCGACTCTACACAGGGATGCTCGCGGCCGGCGCGCTCGATGGGTACGCGATGCCGGCCTATCCGGACGCGACGCTCGAAGAGATCCATCACTTCGCCGAAGAAGCCGACGTGCGCTTCGCACTCGCCGAGGACCAGGAGCAGGTCGACAAGATTCTCGACCTGCGTGATCAGGGCCTGAAAATCGAATGCATCGTCTACGACGATGGCCGTGGATTGCGCGCCTATCGTCAGCCCGGCTTGATCGGCTGGGAGGAACTGGAGGCAAAAGGGGCCGAGCGTCTCGTGAAAGACCCGACGCTTCGCGCTGCCCTAATCGAACGCGCCAAGCCTGAGGGGCCTGCGGTCTTCGTCCACTCGTCGGGAAGCACGGGCAAGCCTAAAGGCGTGGTCCTCTCACACCGTAATTTCCTCGCCGGCGTCGCCAATGCCTACAAGGCCAAGGCGTTCGAATTCGGCGAGGTCGTGCTCGCCTACCTGCCGATGGCGTGGGTCGGGGACTTCGCGATCACGATGGGCGCCGGTATCCCGCTTCATTTCGAGATCAACATCCCGGAACGGCAGGAAACCGTGCTGCAGAACATGCGCGAGACCGCGCCGACCCTCTATCTGGCGGCGCCGCGAAGCTGGGACAATCTGCTGACGACGATCCAGGTCCGGATGGAGGATTCCACCTGGCTCAAGCGCGAGGTCTACAATTATTTCCTGGCGGCGGCGATCGCGGCCGAGAAACGCAAACTCGATGGCGGCAAACCGTCCCCGCGCGAATGGTTGCTGCAGCGTATCGGTGAATGGCTTGTGTTTGGTCCGCTCAAGGATCAGTTCGGGCTTACGCGGTTGCGCAATGCCTACACCGGCGGCGAAGCGATGGGCGAAGACACGTTCGTCTTCTATCGCGCGCTCGGTATCAAGCTGCGGCAGCTCTACGGGCAGACCGAAACCAGCGCCTACAACGCCATGCAGAGTATCGACGAGGTGCGGCTGCACACGGTCGGGCGGCCCTTGCCCGGCGTTGAACTGTCGATCAGCGATGTCGGCGAAATTCTCGTGCGATCCGGCAGCGTGTTCGCGGGCTACTTCAAGCAGGAGGCGGCGAGCGCGGAGGCGTTGCGCAGCGGCTGGCTGCACACCGGCGATGCCGGATATCTCGAACCCGACGGACATCTCGTGGTTCTGGGGCGCGTGTCCGAAGTCGTCCATACCGCGAAGGGCGAGCGCTATATCCCGAACTACATCGAAAACCGGTTGAAGTTCAGCCCCTACATCAAGGATGCGGCGGTGCTGGGGCGCGATCGCGACCGCCTGTCCGCGATCGTCTGCATCGACAAGGATGCGGTCGGTCTCTGGGCCGAACAGCGCGGCATCTCCTACATGTCCTACGCGGACCTTGCGCAAGATCCGAAGGTCAACGAACTGGTTTCCGGCGCGGTCCGGCAGGTCAACAAGACCCTGCCGGAAGGCCTGCAGGTTCGTCAGTTCGTCTGCCTGCACAAGGAATTCGACGCAGACGACGGCGAGATCACGCGCACGCGCAAGATCCGCCGCAACGTCGTCGAGGAGCGCTACAAGGCGATCATCGATGCGATCTACGGCCGCGAGCCGCAGGTGCTGATGAAGGCACAGATCAAATACGAGACCGGCGAAACCGGCGTGATCGAGCGCACGCTCGCCGTGCAGGACATCTGAGCGATGGATGTCACGCTCATCCTCGAATTCGCGGTCAACGGCGCTCTCGTCGGCCTGATGTACGCGCTGGTCGCGATCGGTATCGTGCTGATCTACAAGTCCTCGTCAGTGCCGAACCTCGCGCAGGGCGCGATGGTCATGCTCGGCGCCTATGTGGTGCTCGCCTTCGCGGGGTTTGGATTGCCGCTGTGGGTGGCGATCCCGCTCGGCCTCGTCACGATGTTCGGTGTCGGCATCGCGATCGAGCGCTTCGCGCTGCGGCGGCTTGCCGGGCGGCCCATTGTCATGATCCTGATGATGACCCTCGGCCTCGACATTTTTCTCCGCGCCGGCGCGATGACCGTGTGGGGTGGAACCACACGCCCGATCCAGCTTGGCATCGACGACTTGCCGCTGTTCCTCGGGCCTTTGCTGATCAACCGTGCGTACGCGGTTGGCGGCGTGATCGCGGTGGCGATGTTCGGCCTGTTCGTGTTGTTCTTTCGAACCCGGGTCGGGACGGTGCTGCGCGCGATTTCGGACGACTACACGGCGGCCTGGTCGGTCGGCATCTCGGTCGAACGCGGCGTTGCGTTGTCGTGGGCGATGGCGGCCGTCGTCGCCACCACGGCGGGCGTGCTGTGGGGCTCGGTGCAGGGCGTCGATCAGTCGCTGGCGCTGCTTCTGCTCAAGTGCATCACGGTTGCGGTGCTCGGCGGCCTCGACAGCATCGGAGGCGCGCTGCTGGCCGGGGTGCTGCTGGGCGTAGTCGAGGGCGTTGCGTCCGCCTATCTCGATCCGGTGCTCGGCGGCGCGAGCCGTGAGCTGGTGGACGCCGCAATGCTGATCCTCACCATCCTGGTCCGCCCCCACGGCCTGTTCGGCCGGCATGACATCGAGCGCGTGTAATGCTGTTCCGTCAGGCGGGGATACTCCACACGGACTACGCGGCGGACCGCGCGCTGTTCCCGATCCCGGCTGACCGGATCATGATCGCTGGCCTGCTGGCATTCGCCATTGTGGCGCCGTTCTGCGTCAACTCGCTCTATCTCAGCAGCTTCATTCTTCCATGGCTGGTGTGGACGGCGGCAACGCTCGGCCTCAACCTCATCATCGGTTGGGCGGGCCAGTTTCACCTCGGATATGCGGCCGTGATGGGGATCGGCGCGTACGCGACCGTGCATGCGACGCGCTTCGGCGTGCCGTGGGAAATCGCCATCGTGCTCGGCGGGCTGACGGCGGCGGCGATCGGACTCTGTGTTTGCGTTCGCCTCGCTGCGCGTCAAAGGGCTTTATCTCGCGCTCAGTACGCTTGCGCTGCAGTTCGTCATGGACTGGACCATCTCGCACGTTCCGGCGATCAGCGGCGGCACGCAGGCGACATTGCAGGCGCCGGACATTCGCCTGCTTGGCATCGCGGTGCGGTCGGAAGCGGGTCTTTATTATATTACGCTCGGCTGGTGCGTGCTCGTCACACTCTTCATGCTCAATTTGCGGCGCACCGCGCTCGGCCGCGCGCTGATCGCGGTGCGTGAGAAGGATTACGCGGCCGCCGTCATCGGCGTGAACAGCTTCTATTTCAAGCTCGTCGCCTTCGCGGCGTCCTCGTTCATCGGCGGGGTCACCGGCGCGATCCTGATTGGAACATTCTACCACGCGGTCACGCCGGAACAGTTTTCCGTCGATGTGTCGATCCAGGCGCTCGCCATGGTCATCGTCGGCGGGCTCGGTTCGATCATCGGAAGCTACTTCGGCGCAGGCTTCATCCTGCTGATGCCCGGCCTGATGAACACGTTCATTTCGTGGGGTGCGGCGAAGCTCGGCGTCTCGCTTGGTATCGAGACGCTGGCTCACCTGCCGCATGCGCTCTACGGCGCTCTGATCATCATTTTCCTGCTGATCGAACCGCTCGGGCTCGGCAAGATTTACGGCAATATTCGCGACTATCTGCTCGTCTGGCCATTCGGCTACGTCAAGAAATAGCCATGACAGCCCCGATCCTGACCCTCAACAATATCGAAGTCGTCTACGACTATGTGTCGCTCGCCATCAAGGGCGTGTCGCTGCAGGTTCCGGAGGGCGGCATGGTCGCGCTGCTCGGCGCGAACGGCGCCGGCAAGAGCACCACCCTGAAGTCGATCAGCGGGCTGCTGACGGCTGAGCGCGGCGAGGTGCGGCGCGGCGAACTGTCTTTCCTCGGCAAGGATATCGGCGGATTGCCGCCGCAGGAGCGCGTGCGTCTCGGCATCGCGCATGTGCTCGAAGGCCGCCGCGTGTTTGAGCATCTGACGCCGGACGAGAATCTCGTCGCCGCGTCCGCGATCCGCAGCCGCCACGATGTCGCGCGCAACAAGGAGCGGGTCTACGGCTACTTCCCGCGGCTTTATGAGCGCCGATCATCCGAGGCCGGCTACCTCTCGGGCGGTGAACAGCAGATGCTCGCGATCGGCCGCGCCCTGATGACACAGCCGAAGCTCCTGATGCTGGACGAGCCGAGCCTCGGCCTCGCGCCGTTCCTGGTCGCGGAGATTTTCGAAATCGTACGCAACATCAACAAAGAGGAAGGACTGTCCGTGCTGCTGGTCGAGCAGAATGCTGTCGCAGCGCTCGAAATCGTGTCGCACGGCTACCTGATTGAGAGCGGGCGCGTGGTCATGCATGATAGTGCGAACGCACTGAAGAATAACCCCGATATCCAAGAATTCTACCTGGAGGAAGCAAGGCGCGAAACTTCCACGACATCAAGCACTACCGGCGCCGCAAACGCTGGCTGACCTGACAAACTGAAAACAAACACGGCATTTCGCGAGGGAGGAATAAAGTGAAGCTCACACTGTCCACATTGTTCGCCGCCACGGCGATCGCAGTCGCAGGCATGGCGCCCGCGTCTGCGCAGGAGCCGATCAAGTTCGCGCTCTGCTACGACATCACCAAGGCCTATTCGTTCGTGACACCGCAGGTAGCTCAGGCTGCGCGCGATTACGCCACGCTGCTGAACCAGAAAGGCGGCATCGAGGGGCATCCGATCGAGGTCATCGTCCAGGATCACGGCAACGAGCCGCAGCGCGGAATCGAGTGCTACGAGAAGCTGAAGCGCGAAGGCGTGATGGTGTTTGACTTCCTGTCGACGCCGGTGTCGCGCGCGGTGCTGCCGCGCATCACGCAGGACGGAAACATCATGCTGCAGTCGCTCGCCGGACGCGGCGACGCGGTCGATGGCGAGGTCTTCAAGATGGTGTTCCCGGTCGGGCCGACCTACTGGGGGCAGGCCGCCAACGACGTCGAATACATCAAGCAGAAGTCGGACGGTAAGCTGAAGGACGTCAAGGTCGCTTTCCTCTACGTCGACTATCCGTTCGGCCAGGAGCCGATCGGCATCCTCAAGACCCTCGCCGCCAAGGAGGGCTTCGACCTTCAGCTCTTCCCCTATCCGCTGCCCGGCAACGATCAGGCGTCCGCATGGACGCAGATGCGGCGCTTCAATCCGGACTGGATCATCAGCTGGAGCCTCTCCAACATGCATGTGATCGCGTCGCGCGAGATGAAGCGCAACGGCATTCCGATCAGCAAGTACATCGCGGTCAACTGGTTCAATGAAGTGGACATCAAGAATATCGGCGCGGACGCCGCAAAGGGGCTCAAGCGCGGCACCAACGTGGCCGGCGGTCAGGATCATCCGTTGATCCAGGAGATCGTCAGGGAGCTTTACGACAAGGGCAAAGGGGCCGGCGATCGCAAGCACCTCGAGGACGTCTACTATAACACCGGCCTTGCGATGTACTCGATCGCGTTCGAGGGCGCTCGCCTTGCCGTGAAGCAGGGCGGCTGGCCGTTGACGCCGGAGAAGATCAAGGCCGGCCTCGAATCGATGAAGGACTTCAGCGCCAATGGCCTGATGGCGCCAATGACTGTCACGGCGAAGGATCACGGCGGCGGCGGCAAAACCCGCATCGAGATGTGGGACGGCGCCAAATGGGTTCCGGAGACCGACTGGATCGCCGGCTTCTCCGACGAGGTGTGGAAGGTCGTGAAAGAGAACTCGGCCGACTATGCCAAGTCCGAAGGGAAGAAGTAGTTCGGCCGCCACGATAGAGCGGTAACGGCGCGGCCGGGAGCTTGCCCGGCCTCGCCCCTCATCGAATTCAGTTGGGACCAAACGACATGACGAGATTTGACGGCAGGGTCGCCATCGTCACGGGTGGCGCCGGCGGGATCGGCTCGGCGACATGCAGACGACTTGCCGCGGAGGGCGCACGCGTCGCCGTGTTCGATCGCGACGAGGGCGGCGCCGGCAAGGTTGCGGCCGAGATCGGTGCCGCAGGCTTCAAGGCGCAGTCTTTCGTCTGCGACATCACGGACCGCAAAAGCGTCGATGCTGCCGTGGCGGCGTCCGAGGCCGCGCTGGGGCCTGCTGCGATCCTGGTCAACAATGCGGGCTTCGACATTTTCAAACCCTTCCTCAAGACCGAGCCGTCGGAGTGGGAGCGCTTGATCGCGATCAATCTGCACGGACCGCTGCACATGCATCACGCGGTCCTGCCCGGCATGGTGGAGAGAAAATATGGCCGGGTGGTCAACATCGCGTCGGATGCGGCGCGCGTGGGCTCGACCGGGGAGGCGGTGTACGCCGCCTGCAAGGCCGCGATGCTCGGCCTCACCAAGACGCTCGCGCGCGAGCACGCGCGCCATGGCATCACGCTGAATGTCGTATGCCCGGGGCCGACCAGTACCAATCTCTTCGCGGAGTTTCTCAAAGGCGCGAGCAATCCGGACAAACTGATGGACGCGTTCCGGCGATCCATTCCGCTTGGCCGTATCGGCGCGCCCGACGACCTGCCGGGCGCGATCGCGTTCTTTGCCAGCGACGATGCGGCCTACGTGACCGGGCAGGTCATCAGCGTCTCGGGCGGCCTGTCGATGGCGGGCTGAGGCTGCTGGCGCGCTCGCAGCGGTCATTCGCGAGGAGGCGAAAGCATGACGTCGGATAATTTGAAATCGATTGAGTGTACGATCAGTGGGGGCATTGCGCGCGTTGTTCTCAACCAGCCCGACCGTGGAAATCCAATCGACGCGATTCTGAGCCAGGAGCTGAAGCAACTCGCGATCTCGCTTGGCGAAGATAAGAACGTTCGCGTGGTCCTGCTCAGTGCCCGCGGCCGCATCTTCAGCGTTGGCGGCGATATCAAGGCGTTTGCCAGAAGTCGCGAGCGACTTCCCACAATGGTCAAGGAATGGACCTCAGACCTCCATTCCGCGATCGCGCGCTTTATGCGGATGCGCGCGCCAGTCATTGCCGCGGTAAACGGCAGCGTTGGCGGCGGCGCGGTATCGCTCGTCGCATCTGCCGACCTCGTTTATGCAACGAGGGATGCCAGGTTTGCTGCCGGCTTTGCACGGATTGGATTTAGTGCAGACAGCGGTTCGACCGTCACGCTGGCGCAGCGAATGGGTTTGAGCCGTGCGAAGCGCTTTTTGTTGCTCTCCGAAGTGATGGACGCGACCGAGGCTTGCGCAGCCGGACTTGTCGATGTCGTCGTTGGTGACGCGCAATCGCTGTTCGAGCAGGCCGAAGCGGCGGCCCAGAAGCTTGCTCTTGGCGCGCCGCTTGCGCTGGATGCGATCAAGCAACTGACGTTGCGTGGCAGGACACAGGGTGTTGAAACCCAAATGGAGGATGAGGCGCAAACGCTCGCGCGGATCGCACATTCGGAGGACGCGTGGGAGGGTGTGACCGCTTTCGTGGAGCGCCGGGAGCCTTCTTTCAACGGTCGCTAGCCGTTCGCGGAATCTGAGCGACGCGGTTCTATAACGACGGTTGAGTTGAACCAAAAACAGCCACCAAAGGTTCATGACGGCTCTGCACTACGCTGCAATTTCCCCGGAGACTGTACCGCGCAAACTTGAGCCGGGTGCCTCAATGTAATCCGGATCAAATCAGCGGAAGCCGAGGGTCGCCTTTCGGTGGTTGACTTGACGCCGGATATATCCTCTTTCTCTGGGGTAACGCCGTTACCTAAGATCGGCGATCAACAGCGCGAGGAAGCAGTCGAGGATGTCGGAGCGGCTATCTGGACAGGCGACGCTGCGCATTGCGGCCGACGTGGGCGGCACATTCACCGATCTTGCGGTGTTCGATGAAGGCTCCGGCCGCATTCGGCTCGGCAAGACGTTAACGACGCCATCGCACCTGATTGAAGGCATGGCTACCGGCGTAAGCAAGGCCGGGGCATCGTTCGGTGCGGGGCAACTGTTTCTGCATGGCACTACCGTCGCCATCAATGCCCTGCTGGAGCGCACAGGCGCCAAGACCGCGCTGGTGACCACCAAAGGTTTCCGCGACATCTACGAGATCGGCCGCGTCAACCGGCCGGAAGCCTACAACCTGTTCTTCCGCAAGCATCGCCCGTTGATCGAACGCGCGCTGCGTATCGAGGTCGATCGAGCGCATGAATGCGGCCGGCGAGGTGCTGCGCCCGCTCGACGAAGCCGAATTGGAGCTGATCGCGAAGCGTCTCGAGACGGAAAACATCAACGCAGTTGCGATCCTGTTCCTGCACTCCTATCGCAATCCCGAGCACGAGATCCGCGCGCGCGACTTCTTTGCCCGCCGCTTGCCGAACGCGTTCGTCACGGCGTCGCATGAGCTTTCGCAGGAATATCGCGAGTTCGAGCGCACCTCGACGGTCGCGGCAAACGCCTATATCGGTCCGCGCGTGAAGGACTACCTCGACGAGACCAACGCGTTTCTCGAACGTGCAGCATTCCCGGGCAAATTCCTGGTCGTGCAGTCGAATGGCGGCCTTTACGATTCCAATCAGGCCCGGCGCGAATGCATCCGCATGCTGGAATCGGGCCCGGCGGCCGGCGTCATCGGCACGCGTGAATTGTGCCGGCAGATCGACCTGCCGAATGCGATTGCGTTCGACATGGGCGGCACGACCGCGAAGGCCGGCGTGATCCTCAATGGCGTGGAACTGACTGCAGGTCAGGTGATGGTCGGCGGCTACAACGAAGGACTCCCGATCCAGATTCCGATGATCGATATCGAAGAGGTCGGCACGGGCGGCGGCAGCATCGCGCGTGTGGTCGCGGGCTCGGCGATGCGTGTCGGGCCGGAGAGTGCGGGCGCCGTGCCGGGGCCGGTCTGTTACGGCAATGGCGGGACGGAGCCGACCATCACGGATGCAAACGTTGTGCTTGGCCGCCTCACGCCGGAGCTTTTCCTTGGTGGCGAGATGCTTCTCGATGTCGAGGGTGCGAAAAAATCGATTGTCGAGAAAATCGCCGATCCACTCAAGCTCAGCGCAAATGAAGCGGCGGACGGCATTGTGCGCATCGCGGTGACGCAGATGGCAAACGTCGTCAAGCGCGTCACCACGGAACGCGGGCTCGACGCGCGCGACTTCGCGATGGTGGCCTATGGCGGCGCGGGTCCACTGCACGCGACATTGGTTGCGCGCGAACTCAAGATCGGTCGCGTCATTATCCCGGTCGCGCCGGGTCACTTCTCGGCCTATGGCATGCTGGTCACGGACCTGCGCCGCGACTTCGTGCGATCGCTGTTCGCGCGGCTCGCGGATGCGCCGTTCGAGACGTTCGACAAGGTGTTCGCCGAGATGGAGGCGCAGGGGCGGGCGGATGTGCACGCGGCCGCACCGCACAGCGTCGACATCGTGGTAAAACACGCGGCGGACATGCGCTACATCGGGCAGGAGCACGCCGTCACCGTCGAGGTGCCGGGCGAGCTGTTCGCCAGGCGCGACACCGCCGGCATCAAGGCGCGCTTCGATGCCGTTCACCAGGTTCGCTACGGCTACGCGTCGGCGGACGAAAAGGCCGAGATCGTCAGCCTGCGCCTTTCGGTTACCGGCGTCATCGGCAAGCCGGCGCAGACTGCGCTCCCCGCCGGCAGCGGTTCGATCGATGCGGCGCTGATCAGCGTGCGGCCGGTGGAATTTGGCGTGCTCGGCGGACGCATCGATACGCCGATCTATGCGCG
Organism: uncultured Alphaproteobacteria bacterium; assembly: GCA_963757565.1. Taxonomy (GTDB): domain Bacteria; phylum Pseudomonadota; class Alphaproteobacteria; order Rhizobiales; family Xanthobacteraceae; genus PALSA-894. Next base: position 410,341 of record CAVWSB010000010.1, on the reverse strand, counting down.
CGAGAAGCTCGGCGCAGGCGATACGCTCGCCGGGCCTGCGCTCATTCAGGAGTATGCGTCAACGACCGTGCTGGCGCCGGGCGACACGCTGAAAGTCGACCGCCTCGGCAATCTCGACATTACGGTGGATGTGCATATGACACCGCATCGATCCCGTCACGACTGAAATCGTCCGCAATGGCTTCATCGCCGCGACCGAGGAGATGAAGACCAACCTGATGCGGACCGCCTACAACATGATCATCTACGAGGCGCTCGACTTCACGGTCGGCCTGTTCGATCGCGCGGGCAACACCGTTTCGATCGGCCTCGGGCTGCCGATGTTCATCCGCGGCATGAGCGAGACCATCAAGGCCAAGATCGAATATTTTGGCTACGACAACATCCATCCGGGCGATGTGCTGCTGACCAACGACGCCTATACGACCGGCAGCCACCTCAATCACATGACGTTCTCGGTGCCGGTCTTCCATGACGGCGAATTGATCGGCTTCTCGGCGTGCATGGCGCACTGGCAGGACATCGGCGGCACGCTCGGCGGCATGACGCGCGACATCTATTCCGAAGGCCTGCAGATGCCGATCGTCAAGGCGTGGCGCAAGGGCGAGCCGAACGACGATATCCTGCGCGTCATCCGCATGAATGTGCGCATTCCCGAGCGCGCGATGGGCGATTTGCGCGCGCAGGTCGCCGCCGTGAAAACCGGCGAGAAGCGCTTCCTCGAGTTGGCGCAGAAGTACGGCCGCGATGCCGTACTCGGCGCGATTGGTGCGATCTTCGATGCCGCCGAGGCGACGGCGCGCGAAAGCGTGCGCCAGATCCCGGACGGCGTCTACGAGGCCGAATCCTTCATGGACGACGACGGTGTCGATACCGGCAAGCGGATCCCGATGCGCGTGAAGGTGACGGTCGCGGGCGACCGGATGACGATCGACCTCACCGGCATCAGCCCGGAGGTGAAAGGCTTCTATAATTCGGGCATCACGGCTGGCCGTTCAGCCGCGCAGGTCGCGTTCAAGTGCATCACGTCGGGACGCGATCTGCCGATCAATGACGGCACCTTCCGCTCGCTCGACATCATCCTGCCGCCCGGCAAGGTCGTGAGCGCGCAGCGCCCGGCGCCGATGCGCTGGTGGATGACGTATCCGATGACCATCGTCGACACGATCTTCAAGGCGCTCGCGCCGGCCGTGCCGACCCGAGTCATCGCGGGCCATCATGCCGACCTCGTCGTGGCAAACATCAACGGCCGCCATCCGCGCGACGGCAATCTCTTTATCTATCTTGGCGGCCTGATCGGCGGCGGCTGGGGCGCCAAGCACGGCGAGGATGGCATGAGCGCCACCATCGCGATCAACGACGGCGATACGCACAACGGTCCGAGCGAACAGGTCGAGGCCAAGTATCCGCTGATCGTCGAGCGTTACGCCTTGCGCGAGGATTCCGGCGGCGCCGGCAAGCATCGCGGCGGGCTCGGCACCGAGCAGATCGTGCGTGCGCTCGACGAGATCAGCTTCAACGCGCAGATCGAGCGGGTCGATTGCCGGCCGTGGGGACTGTTTGGCGGGCTCTCGGCGCTCGGCAATCAGGTCGAACTCCAGCGCGAGGGAGAAGACATCCGCTTTCCGACCGGCAAGGTGTTGGCGCAGTTCCTCAAGAAGGGCGACGCCTACACGCTGCGTTCGGGCGGCGGCGGCGGATGCGGCAATCCGCTCGACCGCAAGCTCGACGATGTCGAAAACGATGTCCGGCAGGGCTATGTCTCGACCGAGGCGGCGCATCAGCTTTATGGCGTCGAGTTCGGCGCGGACGGGCGCGCGGATAGGGCGCGCAGCGAGGCGCTGCGGCGTGACATGCGCCGCAAGGGCTTGCCGAAGGATCGGCCGTTTGCGCGTGAGGATTTCTCCCGCTTTGGATGCCCGCACTGCGCCTTCCCGACCCTCGATCCGCGTGCCGAACCGATTGATCCGCGCGGCCGCCGCCGCCGGACTCAACACCTTCCGCTGCTGCTAGGACGAGCGGATGCCGCAGACATCACGACGCAGCGACGTAGTCGAGCGACCTGCCGAGGACACGATCGTTTCGGTCGAACGCGCGTTCGAGATCGTCGCGATGCTGGCAGACGCCACGGAGGGCGCAAGCCTGGCCGACATCGCGCGCCACCTCGACGTCAACAAGGCGATTGCCGTGAAGCTGTTGGCTACGCTGGAGGGTCTCCACATCGTGTGGCATGACGGCGTCGCGCAGCGCTACAACCTCACTTACCGCATCAGCAATCTCGGGCTCCGCCAGCTTCAGAAGACACGGCTGCTCGATCAATCGGCATCCGTTCTGAAATCATTCGCCGAAGAGACGGGTGAACTGGTGCGCCTGGCGGTGGTCGAGAACGGGGACCGCATCACGTGGGTTTACGCAGTTGCGGGCGCGAAGCGCACGTTCCAGCTTGATCCGAACTACACGCTCGAGGCCTATCTGCACACAACGGCGATCGGGAAGTCGTGGCTTGCGACACTGCCGTTCGAGACCGCGCTGAAATACATGCTGCGCGAGGGCATGAAGCCGCTGCACGAAATTCACCAAGACCAGCGCCAAGGCGATCCGCGCCGAGCTCGATTTGACGCGCAAGCGTGGCTACGCGACGAGCTTCGAGGAAAGCGAGCTCGGCGTAATTGCGATTGCGGCACCAATCGTCCTGACGTCGCTGACCGGCGAGCCCGAATGCGTCGGCGCGGTCAGCCTCGCGGCACCGACCAACCGCATGAACGAGCGCGAATTGATGGCGTGCAGCCCGCAGTTGCTTGCGACGGTGGCGCGCCTTGCGCAAATCTGGCCGCTCGAACCGCGCACGCTTCGCGTTCTCAGTCCACGTCGCAAGTCCGCAACGGTTACCTAGGAGGACATCATGCCGCGTCACGCGCAGTATCTCCCGAACGGCGTCATTCCGGCGGTTCTGCTTCCGTTCAACGACGATCTTTCCATCGACGAGCGCTCGTTCCGTTCGCACCTGCGCGATGTCGGCGCGACCGATGGCGTCACCGCGCTCACCATCAACGCGCACTCCACCGAAGTCGCGTCCTGCACCTTCGACGAACAGCGCCGCGTGCTCGATATTACGCAGGACGAAGTCGGCGACAAAGCTGCCGCTCGTCCACGGCATCTGGGCCGACGGCAGCCTCGAGGCGGCGCGCATCGCCAAGGCGGCGGCGGCAGGCGGCGCTTCCGCACTGCTGGTGTTTCCGCCCGCGCCGTTCACGCTGAACCAGAATGCCGACATGGCGCTCGCGCACTTCAAGCACATCGCGGATGCCACCGATCTGCCGCTGATTGTGTTCCAGTATCCGCTCGCGACCGGTCAAGGCTATCCGGGCGACACGCTGCTGCGTATCTGTGAGGAAGTGCCGACCGTGCGGGCGATCAAGGACTGGTCGAACAACGTGCCGCAGCACGAATGGCATGTGCGCACACTGCAGTCGTTATCGCGGCCGGTGACCGTGCTGAGCACGCATTCGGCGTGGCTGCTGTCCTCTCTGGTGCTCGGCTGCAACGGCCTGCTTTCCGGCTCCGGCAGCGTGATCCACGATTTGCAGGCACGGTTGTTCCGTGCCGTGCAGGCGAATGATCTCGCCGAAGCGCGCCGCCTCAATGACTTGATCTATCCGACGGCGCGCGTGTTCTACGCCGATCCGTTCGTCGACATGCATAACCGCATGAAGGAAGCGCTGGTGCTGCTCGGCAAGCTGCCGCGCGCGGTCGTGCGCCCGCCGCTGGTCAAGATCCAAAGCGCCGAGATCGAGCGCATTCGCCTCGCGCTGGTCGAGGCCGGATTGCTCGGCCAGAACGAGCGCCGCGCTGCGGCTTAGGGCCGCTAACGAAACAAGAAAGCGAAATCGGGAGGACGACCATGACAATCAAAGCAGCAAGACGGCTGGCATTCGGCATTCCGCTCGCGTTGTACGCTGGCGCCGCGCTGGCGCAGGAGCCGGTGAAGATCGGCTTCGTGACCGAATTGACGGGTCCTTGGTCTTTCTTCGGGACAAGCTGCGTCGCGGGCCTCAAGCTCGCGGAGGCGCAGCTCAATCCGGCCGGCAAGCGCAAGATCGAATTCGTCACCATCGACAACCAGACGCAGCCGGCGCAGGCGGTGGCTGCCGCGCGCAATCTCGATGTGCAGAGCAAGGTGCTGGCGCTGTCCGGCCCGACAAGCTCGGACACCGCGCTTGCGATGTATGGCTATGCCGAACAGAACAAGGTGCCGTTCCTCGTTCCGGTCGCGGCTTTCCCGCAGCTCACCAAACCCGGCACGCGCTACACCTTCCGCATTGAGCCGGACGCGGCCGGCTGGGGCTACGCGATCGCGCAGTTCGTCGCGAAGCAGAAGCCGGGGGCGAAGATCGCCCTGCTTCATTCCGATTTCGCGCTGATGCGCGCGATCGCGGCCGGCCTGAAGTATCAGGCGGCCAAGAACGGCTTGAAGATCGATCCGGAGATCGTGTTCCCGCAAGGCTCGAACGACGCGACCGTGCAGGCCGCGCAGGTGTTGGCTGCGAAGCCGGACTATGTCGTGCCGATCGGCGCGGGGGCATTTGACAACACGATCACGAACCAGCTCCTCGACATCGGCATCAAGAACGAACAGATCATCCACCCTTACGGCATCACCACGCAGATCAGGGGTTGGGGTAAGCGGAGCGTGGGCTCGCTCTATGGCACCTTCTTCGATGCGAACCTCGATGAGTTGACGCCTGAAGGAAAGAAGTTTGTCGAGGACTTCCGCGCGCAAAACGACCGGCCGCCGTCCTACATCGAGAATTACTGTTACGTGACCGCGCAAATCTTCCGTGATGTGCTCGACAAGCATCCGGAGGCTGCCGACGATCGCGAAAAATTCCGCGATGCCCTGTCAGGTTACTCCGGCAAAGAGTCGACATCGGGAATCCCGATCTCGTTCGACAAAAACGGCGCGCGCAAGGAATACATCTATTACATGCAGCTCAAGGACGTGGACGCGAAAGACTACAAGGCCAAGCAAATCTACTACACCGAGTGGGATCCCGAAGTCATTCCGGTCTACGAACTCGTGAAGTAGCGGCCATCGCGGCGACAAGAAGAAATCGGGGAAGCGTCATGTCGATCCTGAAGAGAGCAATGCTCGCCTCGCTATCAGTCGCAACGATTGCGTTTAGCGCCGTAGCGCAGGCGCAGGACCCCGTGAAGATCGGCTTCATCACCGAACTCACGGGGCCGTGGTCCTTCACTGGATCAAGCTGCGTCGCGGGCCTCAAGCTCGCGCAATCGACGCTCAATCCGGCAGGCAAGCGGCCGATCGAGTTCGTCATGATGGATAACCAGACGCAGCCCGCACAGGCGGTGGCGGCCGCGCGCAATCTCGATGTGCAGAGCAAGGTGCTGGCGCTCTCCGGCCCGACCAGCTCGGATACCGCGCTCGCGATCTACGGCTATGCCGAGCAGAACAAGGTGCCGTTCATGGTGCCGGTCGCGGCGTTCCCGCAGCTCACCAAGCCGGGCACGCGCTACACGTTCCGCGTGGAGCCGGATGCGGCCGGCTGGGGGTACGCGATCGCGAATTTCGTTGCGAAGAAAAAGCCCGGCGCCAAGGTGGCTTTGCTCTATTCGGACTACGCACTGATGCGCGCGATCGCGGCCGGCCTCAAATGGCAGGCGCCCAAATCCGGCATCAAGATCGAGCCGGAAATCGTGTTCCCGCAGGGATCGAGCGACGCCACCGTGCAGGCCGCGCAGGTGCGCGCCGCGAATGTTGACTACGTCGTGTGGGTCGGCGCGGGCGCGTTCGACGGCTCGGTGACGAACCAGCTGCTCGACATCGGTATCAAGCCCGAGCAGATCATCCACCCCTACGGTTTCACCACCATCATCCGCAGCTGGACCAAGCGCAGCGTCGGCTCTTATTACGGCACGTTCTTCGACGCGAACCTCGGCCAGCTCACCGCGGAGGGCAGGAAGTTCGTCGAGGACTTCACCAAGCAGAACGATCGCATGCCCTCCTATGCGGAGAACTATTGCTACATCACGGCGCAGATCTTCCGTGACGTGATCGACAAGAATCCTGGAGCCGCAGACGACCGCGAGAAATTCCGCGACGCGCTTTCGGCTTACACCGGAAAGGAGTCGACCTCGGGTGTGCCGATCAGCTTCGACAAGAACGGCGCGCGCAAGGAGTACATGTACTTCATGCAGATCGAGGATATCGGTCCGAAGGACTACAAGGCGAAGGAGGCCTTCTATATCGAGTGGGATCCTGAAATCCTTCCCGTGTACGATCTCGTGAAGTGACCGGCAGCCTGCCAACATCACCGCGCCGGTAAGAGCGATGTCCGACACAACGCTGATCCTCGTGATGTCCACGCTGACGACGGGCATCATGCTGGGCGTCATCTTCTCGCTGGTGGCGGTCGGCGTGACCATTGTCTATGGCAGCATCTGGATGCCGAACGCCGCGAACGGGCAGTTCTTCCTGCTTGCGGCGTTGCTCGCGTGGTCCGCCTCGGTGTCATGGGGGCTGCATCCGGCAGCCGCGGCGCTGGTCGTCATCGGGCTCAGCGTGCCGTTCTCCTATGTGCTTGAGCTCCTGCTGGTGCGGCGCTTCTACGATGTGCCGAACCGCAACGTGTCGTATTTCGTGCTGACGCTGGGCATTACGCAGATCCTCGCGGGCATTTTCTCCATCACATACGGGGTGTGGAGCGATCAGTTCCAGCTTCCGCCGCTGGTGCCGGGCGTGACGATGCTCGGGGCGTTTCCGATCTCGAACACGCGGCTTGCCGCGATGATCATCGCGGCGCTGCTGCTGCTGCTGTTGTTCATGCTGTTGCGCTTCCATCGCTACGGCCGCGCGCTCCGCGCCGTATTCCAGAACCGTGAAGCCGCGGCGCTGCGTGGCGTCGACGTGCGCGCGATCTACCGCCTCTCGTTCATTCTCGGCAACGGCGTGATCTTCGCTGGCGGCGTGCTGTTCGCGTGCGCCTATTCGGTGGATCTGACGGTCGCGTGGACCATGGCGGTCACGGCCTTCGCCATCATGATCATCGGCGGCCCCGGCTCGGTGCTGGGTGCGCTCATCGTCGGGATGGTGTTTGGCTTCACGCAAGCCATCGTCAGCATTTTCGCCAGCCCCACGATCGCGGCCTTTTCCTATCTCGGCGCAATGCTCGTGATCCTGCTGGTGCGACCCTCGGGATTGTTCGCCCGATGACCTCGAAAAAATCCTGGCTGTGGCATGCGCTGTTCGCTGTCGCGGCATTCGGCGTGCCGTTGCTCCTTTCGGGCAATCGCTATTTCGCGTTCATCGCGGGTATCACGCTGATCAGCGTGCTCTGGGCGACCGGCATGAACTTGCTTTACGGCTACACCGGGTTGATGCCGATGATGTTCGCCGGCATCGCGGGTATCAGCGCCTACATGACCATCGGACTCGCAGCGGTCGGATGGTCCTTCTGGGCCGCGATGCTGGTCGGCTCGCTTGGTGCTTCCCTGATCGGTGTTGTCCTGGGGCTGCCCTCCCTGCGGTTGCGCGGCTTCTACTTCACGCTCTGCTCGCTGGTGATCCAGACCGTCATCACGCTCGGCTTCGTCTATTTCGTAAATTTGACGAACGGCGATACCGGCATCTCGCAGATCCCGTTGCCGGAGCTTCCCGGCGGCGGGCGGCTCACCGGGCTCGCCTATGATCTGGTGCTGGCAGCGTTGGCGGTGCTTGGCACTGTGGCACTGAGGCTCATCGTGAACTCGCCATTTGGGCGGCGGCTGATTGCGATCCGCGAGGATGACGGGCTTGCCGAAACGCTCGGCATCAACGTGACCCGCCAGAAGATGGTGGCATTCTTCATTGCGTCGATCTTCGCCAGCATCGGCGGCGCGCTCTACGCGCCCTATGTGGGCTTCATCTCGCCCCGCAGCTTCGACGTGCTGGTCAGCCTGAACATCTGGCTGATGGTGGCGTTTGGTGGCCGCGGCACGATCTGGGGGCCGGTGTTCGGCGCGGTCCTGCTCGCGCCCGTGCCATTCCTGCTGCAGGATTATTACACCATCAAGGATGTGGTGTACGGGCTCCTGATCATCGGCGTTATCGTGCTGCTGCCGGCGGGCATCGCGGGCGGCCTCAGGCGCGCCCAGCGCTCCGCCAATCCGACGGTCGCGCTCAAGCCAGAGCGCGCCCGATGAGGCTGCTCGACGCAAAAGGCGTGTCGATGCGCTTCGGCGGCGTGCAGGCGCTGCGCAATGTCGAAGTGCATCAGGATACGAACGAGACGCTTGGCATGATCGGGCCGAACGGCTCGGGTAAAACCACATTCGTCAACGTGATGACCGGTCATTTGAAGCCCACCGGCGGCGATATCGCGTTCAATGGCACTTCGGTGATCGGCCGCAGGCCGTTCCGGCTTGCGGGCCTTGGGCTTGCCCGCACGTATCAGGCCGTGCGCGTGTTCGGCCAGCTCACCGGGCACGAAAACGTCGAGACCGCGCTGGTGGATGCTGCGGCTCCGCTCGATGCCGCAGCCGTCGCCGAGACGGCCGCGTGGCTCGGCCTGAGCAATCGCCTCGACGCGCCGGCCGGCAGCCTCACGCTTTATGAGCAGCGGCGGCTGGAATTGCTGATGCGGCTGGTGCAGAGCCCAAAACTCCTGATGCTCGATGAGCCGGTCGGCGGGCTTTCGTCCGCCGAGGTCCGCGCCATGATCGCGCTGCTTACGGAGCTGAAGCAGCGCTGCACGATCTTCATCATCGAGCACACCATGAAGGTGATCCGCGAAATTGCGGACCGTGTCGTGGTGCTGCTTGCGGGCGAAAAGCTTGCGGACGGCCCGCCGCGCGAAATCCTCGCCGACAAGCGCGTCGTCGAAAATTATCTCGGCAGCATCGATGCTTGAACTGTCCGACATCACGGTCCGCTATGGTCCGTTCCTTGCGGTCGACCATGTGTCGCTCAAGGTGGGGCAGGGTGAGATCATCGGGCTGGTCGGACCGAACGGCGCGGGCAAGTCCTCGATCGTGAAGACGGTCGGCGGATTGGTGCGGCCCGGCGTTGGAAGCATCACGTTCCTCGGACAGGATCTGCTTGGCATTCCGACACACCGGCGCATCTCGCTCGGGATCTCGATCGTGCCGGAGGGGCGGGGCCTTTTCGCGAACATGTCGGTGGAAGAAAATCTCCTGATGGGCGGCTATCCGCTCGGCGACAAAGTGCGCACCGCGGCGAATATCGAGCGCAGTTTTGCGCTGTTTCCGATTCTTGCAGAACGCCGCTGGCAGGCTGCCGGGACGCTGTCCGGCGGACAGCAGCAGATGCTCGCGGTCTGCGTCGGGTTGATGTCCGATCCAAAGCTGTTGGTGCTGGATGAGCCCTCGCTCGGCCTTGCCCCTATCGTGGTCGGCGAGATCGGGCGTACCCTGCGCCGCCTGCGCGAACAGCATCTGACCGTCCTGCTGGTCGAACAGAACGCCAAGCTCACCTGCAGCGTGGCGGATCGCATTTACCTGCTCGGCGCCGGGACCGTGCAGCACCACGACGCGGCAGATAAAATACTGGCGAACCCGGCCGTGCTTGAGCACCTTGTTTAAGGGGCGCTGATCCTTTCCTGCGCGGACCCAGCTTCGAGATAGCGCCATTCCCGCGTGACTAGCTTGGCGAACGTTTAGCTGCGGATCACGGCGAGGACCTCCCACGCAGCCCTCTCTTAATCGGTGCGCGGGCAAGCCGGACGGCGTATACACCTCATCTTGATCCTGAATGGGGTGACACTCTTGAGCCGCCAGCGAACGCGCATCCGGGTTATCAACCCGAACTCGAACGAGGCCGTGACGCGCGGCATCGACGAGGCAGTTGGGCCTTTGCGATTTGCTGACGGGCCGGAGATCGTGTGTTCGACGCTTGCCGAGGGGCCGTTCGGCGTCGAGACGCAACAGCATGTCGAAAGCGTTGCGTTGCCGCTGCGGCGGCTCGTCGAGGCCGACAATGCCAGCGATGCGTTCGTGATTGCGTGTTACAGCGATCCCGGTCTGCATGTCTGCCGCGAGGGCACGGCGCGGCCCGTGCTCGGTATCGCGGAGTGCGGCATACTGACTGCACTGGCGCGCGCGGAACGTTTCGGCGTGATCGCGATCCTGCAAACGCTCGATCGCGCGGCACATGCGTTATCTGCGTCAGATGGGGCTGACGGACCGGCTGGCTGGTGAGCGCCCGCTCGAGCTTTCGGTTGCGGAGTCAGCCAGCGAGAAGACATTGCCGCGCATGATTGAAGTCGGGCGCGCCCTTAAAGAACTGGACGGCGCGAACGCCATTGTGATGGGTTGCGCCGGCATGGCGCGGCATCGCAGGCCGCTGGAGGATGCACTGGGCATTCCGGTGATCGATCCGACGCAGGCGGCGGTGACCATGGCGATCGGCGTTGTGCAGTTGGGGCGTTGACCCAGATCCGTCATTCTGCTGTGGCCACTCTGCCCGTAGCTCAAATTGACGGGGCCCCCTTCTTCTGATCCGCCTGCCATTCCTCGTAACTCTGTCGCACATGGGTGAACGGTTCGCCCAGTGAGGCATAAAAGTTCCCGTAGAGGCGCGCGAGAGGCCGGTACTGTTTCATATCGATGCGCATCTTGGCGGCGTCCCACAAACCGGCACGCACGTGGATGTGAACGACCTCACCGATTGCGAGCCGACGCGAGGCGCTGACTTCCAACGTGGTGTAATGGCGGCATTCGAGTGACGCCGGGGCCTCGGCGATACGAGGGGTCTTCACTTTTTCGCTCGGCAGCGTCGTCAGTTTCGCAGCGTCGATCTCGCTGACTTCAGGCGGAAAGTCGACGGCGCATTGGTTCATCTGCTCGCCGAGCGCCTCATCGACGAGGTTGATGACGAACTCGCCGCGTTCGCGAATGTGCGCCGACGTGTCTTTCAGCGTTTTGTCAGGCCGCGCTTGCAGACCGAGGACCGCAAGCGGGGGAGCTTCGCTGAAGAGATTGAAGAACGAAAACGGCGCAGCGTTCACGATCCCCGTCGGCCCGACCGTTGTCACCAGCGCAATCGGACGGGGGATAACGAGACTGATCAGAAGCTTGTAGCGATCGCGCTCCGAGAGGGCATTCGGATCATAGGATAAATCGTCAGTCATTGGGATTCCGCTATTCTGGCAGTTCGACGCCGACCTGCGATGGTGATGCGCCCGTAGTGCTCGATGCGGCGGTGGCGCTTGAAGTCGAAGATCGTCTCCTTGTCGAACCTGGTGTCGTCGAGATCGATCGTCGCGACGATCAGTTCGTCGTCCTCGGTCTTCGCGCTGGCGATGATCTCGCCATCCGGATTGACGATGCAGCTGCCGCCGAACAGCGGGAAGCCGTCCTCGACGCCGCACTTCGCGGTCGCGACCACGAAGGTCGAGTTCTGGTAGGCGCCGGCCTGCACCGAGAGATTATGGTGGAACAGGCGCTTCTCCGGCCCTTCCTCGGCTTTCTGCGAATTGACCGACGGCGTGTTGTAGCCGAGCACGACCATCTCGACGCCCTGCAGGCCCATCACCCGATAGGTCTCGGGCCAGCGGCGGTCGTTGCACATCGCCATGCCGAAGATGCCGCCCATCGTGCGCCACACCGGAAAGCCGAGATCGCCCGGCTCGAAATAGCGCTTCTCCAGATGCTGGAACGCGCGCTCGGGATCGAATTCGGAATGGCCGGGCAGATGCACCTTGCGGTACTTGCCGACGATCTTGCCGTCGCGGTCGACCAGGATCGCGGTGTTGAAGTGATGGCCGTCCGGGGTGAGTTCGGCATAGCCGAGATAGAAGCCGATCTTGTATGCGGCGGCCTTCTCGAACAGCGGGCGCGTCGCGGCGTTCGGCATCTCGCGCTCGAACCAGGCGATCGACCTCGGCCTGATCGGTCATGTACCAGCGCGGAAAGAACGTGGTCAGCGCCAGCTCGGTGAACACGACGAAGATCGACGCTTCTCGCGCATGTGCCTGGTCGAGCAGGTCGCACATGCGCTTCACGACGGCCTGGCGCGACTCGGCCTTCTGGATCGGGCCCGACTGGGCGGCGGCGACGCGGAGGATACGGGACATCAGGATGCCATTCTTCGTTCAAGCCGGCTGATCAGCCGGACCACCGGCCATAGCATGACGAGATAGATCGCCGCCGCAAGCACGATCGGCGAGGCGTTGAAGGTGACCGAGCGCGCCATGTCGGCGGAATACAGCAGCTCGGGCAGCGCCACCACGCTGGCGATCGAGGTGAGCTTCACGACCTCGACGGTGTTGGAGACGAGATCGGGCAGCACGTTGCGCACCGCCTGCGGCAGCACGACATGAGTCAGCGTCGCGAACGCGCGACAGCCCGGTCGAGCGCGCCGCGTCCCATTGGCCGCGGCCGATGCTCTCGATGCCGGCGCGATAGATTTCGCCGTAGTAGCTCGACGTGTTGAGAAAGAACGCGACCGCGACCGCGGTCGAGCGGCGACAGCCGGATGCCGGCGAACGGCAGGCCCGAATAGACGAAGATCAACAGCACCAGCGGCGGCACCGCGCGGAAGAAATCGATCGCCGCGATCATGCCCCAGCGCACGGTGCGCGAACCGGAGAGCGAGGCGAGCGCGAAGAGCGAGCCCGCCGGCGAGGCCGAGCGGGATGACGATCAGGCAGAGCAGCAGCGTCTGCCGCAGGCCGGTGCAGCACCAGCGGCAGCGCGCGCGCCATGATGTCGAGATTGAAGAACTGCTGGATGAGCGCGTCCATCAGTCCCTCCGCCAGGCGAAGCGCGTTTCGATGCAGCGGCCGAGCGCGACGACCGGAATGAACAGGATGATGTAGGCGATCGCGCCCATCATCAGCGGCGTGGCGTTGCCGGAGAAGGATTGCGCGGTGGTCGCCTGGTTGAGGATCTCCGGCACGCCGATCACGGTGCCGAGCGCCGTGTTCTTGGTGATCGCGACGGTGCGGTTGGTGATCGGCGGCACGGTGAGGCGCACGGCCTGCGGCAGCACGATGTAGGCCGAGCGTGCCGAGGAAGCCGAGGCCGGTCGAGCGCGCCGCCTCCCACTGGCCTTTGGGAATCGACAGGATGCCGGCCCAGAAGATCTCCTCCGCGAAGGCCGCGAGCACCAGCGACAGCACGAGCCACAGCACCGCGAAGGACGGAATGCTGACGCCGACATTGGGCAGGCCGAAATAGACGATCAGCACGATGCACCAGCGGCGGCAGCGCGCGGAACATGTCGACGAAGACCACGATCAGCGCATTGAGCGGCCTTGATCTGGAACGCGCGGATGATCGCGAGCAGCAAGCCCGAGCAGCAAGCCGGTGACGACGACCGCGAGCGCGATCTCGATCGTCGTGACGACGCCCTTGAGGATCGACGGGAGATACTGCGCGATCAGGTCCGGCTTGAAGAAGGTTTCGAGAAAGCGGTCATTCACCGCGTCAGCTCCGCGATGAAGGCGCGCGTGCGCGGCTCCTGCGGCGCGGCGAAGATCTGTGCCGGCGGCCCTTCCTCGACGATCAGCCCGTGATCCATGAAGATCACGCGGTCCGCGGCGTCGCGCGCAAACCGCATCTCGTGGCTGACCACCAGCATGGTCATGCCGGCGCCTTCGAGTTCGCGCATGACCGCCAGCACGCTGCCGACCAGTTCGGGATCGAGCGCCGAGGTCGGCTCGTCGAACAGCATCACTTCGGTTCGAGCGCGAGCGCGCGCGCGATCGCGACGCGCTGCTGCTGGCCGCCGGAGAGTTCGCCCGGATAGGCGCTTGGCCTTCTCGGCAAGCCCGACGCGGTCGAGCGCGGCCATGCCGAGCGGCGTCGGCCTCGGCGCGCGACTTTCCCGACGACCTTGCGCAGCGCCAGCGTCACGTTCCCGAGCGCCGTCATGTGCGGATAGAGATTGAACGACTGAAACACCATGCCGATGCGGCGCCGCATGGCGTTGATGTCGGTCGCGCGCGCCATCAGGTCGACGCCGTCGAGCCGGATCGCGCCGCCGCTCGGCTCCTCCAGCCGGTTGCAGCAGCGCAGCAGCGTGCTCTTGCCCGAGCCGGACGGGCCGATGATGAAGACGAGCTCCTGCGGCGCGACCGCAAGATCGATGCCGCGCAGGACCTCAGTGGGGCCGAAGCTCTTGCGCAGCCCGCGGATCTCGAGGATCGGCTGCGGCGCGGCCGCGGGCACTCAGCCGCACTCCGGCTTGTGCTCGGTCGGATCGTAGCCCGGCATGCCGGGAACGCCGTAACCCGGAAACACCGTCACGGCCGCGGAGCCGGGCGCGGGCACAATGCCGAACCACTTCTCGTGCATGTTTCGCGATGGTGCCGTCGAGCTTCATGCACTCGATCGCGTTCTCGACCGTCTTGCGCAGTTCGGCCGGAATCCTTGCGGAACGCCGCGGCCCAGACGAGGCCGGTCGAGTGCAGGTAGGACAGTTCGAGCTGCGGATTGTTCTTCACCGCCCAGGCGATGACGGTGTTGCCCGCGACGTTGGCGTCGGCGCGCCCGGCGAGCACGGCCTGCACGGCGTCGGTCTGCGTGCCGAAGCTCTCGACCTTCCAGCCGATCTTTGCCTCCAGGCCGCGCGCCCAGGAATCATACGCCGAGCCCTTGTTGACCGAGACGGTCTTGCCCTTCAGGTCCTCGAGCTTCTCGACCTTCGGAGCGCCCTTCTTGATCAGAAACTGGAAGTCGGTGTTGAGATAACCCTCCGTGAACAGCATGTTTTCGGCGCGCTCTTGTGTCACGGTCGTCGGCGCCGCCACGTAATCGTAGGTGCCGGCCTGCAATGCCGGCACGATGCCCGAAAACTGCGACGGCGTCGATGACCGGCTTGCGCTTCAGCCGTTTGGCAATCTCGGTCGGCGAGATCGATGTTGAAGCCCTCATATCCGCCGCCGAGTTTCGGCATCGCGTGCGGTGCGAATGTGCCGTCCACCACAGTTTTCAGTGGCGTGTCTTCCGCCCTCACCGGAGACGTGGCCAGCGCAATAGCTGTCGCAAGCAGGAACGCATGTCGCTTCATAAAAGGAACTCCCCGAGGTGCTGCCCGGCTCGTGAAGCCTATCGTAACAAGCACGTATGCCACAAGCGAACGCGGGCCCTCGCCACGTAGCGGACGCCCGTCATGCCTCATCGCGCTAGCGTCGCATCCCTTCCAACACGCGCGCCAGTTGCTCGGCAAATTTCGCGGCCGTCACCGGGAGATTGCGCCCGCGCAGATGTCCGAGCACGAGATCGGCGCGCGGCACGTCGCGATCGTCGATCTGGCGCGCCACGAGACCCTGGCTTTCCACCGCGCCGATCTCGATCTGGAAGGAGATCACACCGCCACGCAGCACCATGCCGCGCAGGAATTCGAACGAATTACTCTCCGTCACGATATCGAAGCGCAAGTTCGAGCGCGCCAGCACTTCGGTGAGCAGCTGCCGCCCGCCGATACTGCGTTCGGCGAGCGCGACCGGATAGCCGACGCAATCGCTCAGCCGGATCTTGCTGCGTGCCGCCAGCGGATGATCCGCCGGCATCAGTGCGACGAGCCGCTGCTGCAAGCTCATCAGAGGCTGGAAGTTGGCGAGAAACGGCGGGCGGAATACCAGCACCAGATCGACTTCGAGTGCCGCGAGCGTCGCCATCGCACGCTCGTGGTCGAACACCTTCACCTCGAACTGCACGAGCGGAAACTTCGCCCGGTAGGCGGCGATCTCGCGCGGCAGGAAGTCGAGCGCCAGCGCCTGGCTGCACGCGATGCGCACCGTGCCGCGGCGCAGACCTTTCAGGTCCTCGATCTGCGACTTCATGCGCTCGACGTCGCCGGTCTGCTCGCGGATATAGCGCACGAACAGCTCGCCGGCCGCGGTCAGCCGCACGCCGCGGGGCCGCCGCTCGAACAGCGGCGCGCCCAGTTCCTCCTCGAGGTCCATCACGCGGCGGTTCACCGCGGAGGCCGTGACATGGAGTTGTTCAGCCGCCTTCCGGATCGATCCGGCGCGCGCCACCTCGTCAACGTACCGCAAAAACCTCAAATGGCGCATGGACATAGCCACTAACTCATGACCGTGTACTTTTCGGCAACAGTCTAGCAAGAAATCAGCGGCAGAGCGCAACACTCGATGCCGCTAGCGTGGACAACAGAACAATCGCGCTTAGCGCGCGGCACGCCACTTGCTCATATGCCGGCAACGAAACCGGCCAACAGGAGTAACCTGATGAACTTCACCCGACGCTCTTCCCTGCTCGCGCTCGCTGGCGCGCTGGCGCTCGCCGCGCCGCTCACAGAGCCCGCGCAGGCGCAGACCAAGCTGAAACTGGTGCTCAACTGGAAGTATCAGGGTCCCCAAGGCTGGTTCTTCATTGCCGAGGACAAGGGCTATTTCAAAGAGGAAGGGCTCGAAGTCACCATCGACCAGGGCGATGGTTCGGCGACGCCGATCCCGAAGGTCGCAAGCGGCACCTACGATATCGGCTTCGGCGATATCAACGCGCTGATCGAATTTGCTGCGAAAAAACCCGATGAAGCCCCGATCGCCGTCTATGTGATGTACAATCGGCCGCCCTTCACGATCGCGGTGAAAGCCAACTCGCCGATCAAGACCGCGAAGGATCTCGAGGGCAAGACGCTCGGCGGCGCCGCGAATGACGGCGCGCTGAAACTGTTCCCCGCCTTCGCCAAGCTCGCCAAGCTCGACACAAGCAAGATCACCATCACCAACTTCCAGCCGAACCTGCGCGAGCAGATGCTGATGCGTGGGCAGGCCGATGGGGTATTCGGCTACGTTAACACCATTCGCTTCTCGGCCAAGCTCTCGGGCATCAATCCCGACAAGGAAATCCGCTGGATAAACTACGGCGATTACGGCATGGACCTTTACTCCAACGCCATCATCTTCTCGAAGAAGTTCGTGAAGGAAAATCCCAAAGCCGTGCAAGGCTTCCTCCGCGCGCTGAACAAGGCCGTCGTCAACTCGCTGAAGGATCCCAAGGCTGCGGTCGAAGCGGTCGCCAAGCGCGAGCCGCTGCTCAAGATGGACGTCGAGCTTGAGCGCTTCGACGCGACCGTAAAGGACGAGATGAATCATCCGGAGGTTGCCACGCTCGGCCTCGGCGATGTGGACGACGCGCGGCTGAAGAAGTCGATCGATATTCTGGTCGACGCCAACCAGCTGCCGCGCACGCCTGACATCAAGGAGATTTTCACGCGCGAATTCCTGCCCCCAAAAGCGGATCGTCCGACCAAGCTGATCGACGCGAAGACAAACTGACCAGACTATCCGGGGTGCGGCGGTGAGACCGCGCCCCGGATCGATCGATCCAACACAGCGCTGGGACATATCGAAAATGGATTTGGGGCTAAGAGATCGCGTTGCGGTGATCACCGGACCGGCGAAAGGCATGGGCGCCGCGGTGAGCAAGGCGTTCGCGCAAGAGGGCTGCAAGCTCGCGCTGATCGGGCGCGATACGAGGGCGATCGAGCCGGTCGCCAAGGAGATCAAGGATGGCGGCGGCGCAGCCATCATCGTGCCGTGCGACGTGACCAGCACGGAGGCGTGCGAAAGCGCCGCAAAGGCTGCCACGGACAAGTTCGGCGGGCGCATCGACATTCTGGTCAATGTTGCCGGCGGCTCCGGGCCGATCGGCAAGACCGGCGCGGAGACCACCGCCGACGAGTTCGACGAGATCATCACGCTGAACATGAACGGCTGCTTCAACACGATGCATGCCGTGCTGCCCGCCATGATGGCGCAGCGCTATGGCAAGATCGTCAATGTCGGCGGCACGTTCGGCATGCGCGGACGGGCCGGGCGCATGGCGTACTCGGCATCGAAATGGGGACTGCGCGGCATCACGAAAAGCTTCGCGCTCGAAGTCGGCCAGTACAACATCAACGTCAACTATGTCGCGCCCGGCATGGTCGATGGCCCGCGTTTCCGCGACAAGGTCTGCGCCGACATGGCGAAGAAGCTCAACATCACCGTCGAGGAGGCAGCGCAGCGCCACGCGAATGACTACGCGCTCAAGCGCGTGACGACCGACGCCGATGTGGCGAATGCCTGCCTGTTCTTCGCGAGCGATGCGTCGCGCCAGATCACCGGCGCTGACATTCCGGTCGACGGCGGATGGGCCGCGCTATGAGCATCACCGCCGATCTCATTCTTACCGGTGGCAAGGTCGTATCCACCGACGCCGTGATCGAGGCCGCCGTCGCGATTAAGGACGGCAAAATCCTCGCCGTCGGCGCGGCCGACGCAATGCCACCCGCGAAAGAGACCGTCGATGTCTCCGGCCTTCATGTCCTGCCCGGCGCGATCGACGTGCATGTGCACTTCCGCGATCCCGGCTACCCACACAAGGAAGACTTCGAGAGCGGCACCATCGCTGCGGCGTTCGGCGGCGTCACCACGGTGTTCGATATGCCGAACACGATCCCGACGGTGAACAATCCGCAAGTGCTCGCCGCCAAGCTCAAGATGGCGTCCGAGAAGGCGCATGTCGATTTCGGTCTTTATGCGGTGCTGGGCGACGACTCGATCGAGCATGTGCCGGCGCTGGTCGAGACGGGCTGCATCGGCTTCAAGCTCTACATGGGCAACACGTTCGGCAAGATCCCTTCACCGTCGACCGGCGCGATGCTCGAAGCCTTCGAGGTGGTGGCGCCGACCGGCAAACGCATCTCTCTCCACGCCGAGACGAACTCGATTATGGAGCGGCGCGAGAGCCGCATCCGCGCGGCCGGCCGCACCGATCCGATCGCACATCTCGACTCGCGCCCCGCCGTCGTCGCGGTCGAGGCGGTAAGCCGTGCCGCGATCCTCGCCGAGTGGACCGGCGCACGCATTCACATCCTGCACATCTCGTCGGCCGAGGAGTTGCGTCCGCTCGCCGAGGCCAAGGCGCGCGGCGTCGACATCACGGGCGAGACCTGCCCGCATTACCTGATGCTCTCGGCCGATGACTACAAACGCTTTGCCGGCGTCATTCGTGTGAACCCGCCGGTGCGCGAAGCGCGCAATCAGGAGCCGCTCTGGGCCGCGCTCGCCGGTGGCACCGTTGATCTGATCGCGACCGACCATGCGCCGCATTCGCGCGAGGAGAAGACCCGCAACGACATGTTCGATGTTGATTGCGGCTTCCCCGGCGTCGAGACGCAGATGCCGCTGATGCTCACGCATGTGAACGCCGGTCGCATGACGATCATGGACTACGTCGCGATGTCCGCCGCGAAACCTGCGAAGACCTTCGGCCTCTATCCACGCAAGGGCGTGATCGCGCCGGGCAGCGAGGCCGACATTGCGGTGATCGATCTCAAGCGGGAATGGACGCTCGATGACGCCAAACTCCAGTCGCGCTCGAAGGTCACGCCGTTCCACGGCATGAAGGTGAAGGGACTGCCGATCCACACGATCGTTCGGGGCCGCTTCGTGGTGCGCGACCGCACACTCGACGAAGGCACGCGCGGCCACGGCCGCTCGGTGCACACGATTCAAAAAATGCCTGCGGCAACGCCGCAGAACACCGACCAGACGATGGCTTCCATCACCCGCGTGCCGGCGCGGCCAACCGAGAGCGCCGCATGAGCGATGATGATTTCGTCAAGCTTGAAAACGTCGCGGTCACCTATGGGCGAAATGCCGACACCTCCGTCACGGCGCTCGCCGACACCAATCTGCGCATAGGCCAGGGCGATTTCATCGCGCTGGTCGGTCCGTCGGGCTGCGGCAAATCGACGATCCTCAAGCTGGTCGGCGGGTTGATCCCGGCCTCGCGTGGCTATGTGTATGTGGCGGGGCGCGAACTGGGCGCCGAGCCGGTGCGCATCGGCATCGCGTTCCAGAACCCGACCATGCTGCCGTGGCTGAAGATTCGCGACAACGTGATGCTGCCGCTGAAAATCGTGCCGCCGTTCCGTGGCGAGTACGGCGCGAAGAAGAACACTGAGTTCAAGGATCGCGCCGAGGCGCTTCTCGCGCAGGTCGGCCTGAAAGGCTTCGGCGACAAATATCCCTGGCAGCTTTCCGGCGGCATGCTGCAACGCGCTTCGCTCTGCCGCGCGCTGGTTCACGACCCGCAATTACTGTTGCTCGACGAGCCGTTCGGTGCGCTCGATCAATTCACCCGCGAGGAATTGTGGGCGATCATGCAGGACCTCTGGATCGCCAGGAAGCCGACCGTGATTCTGGTGACGCACGATCTGCGCGAGGCGGGTTATCTGGCGAACCGCATCGCCGTGATGCGCGCGCGTCCGGGCCGCATCATCGACGACAGCGTGGTTCCCTTCGCGCGCCCGCGCTCGATGGACATGATCTACGACCCGGCCTTCGTGACGATGACCCACCGGCTGCGCGAGCTGATCGTCGAGGTGCGCGGCGACAACGTCCCGCAGACCCGCACGGAGGTCGCCGCATGAACAGCGATCTTGGGCGCAAGTTCGCCTCCGCAGGTTTCATCATCGGTTTATTCGTGCTGTGGGAGGTGATCTGCATCGTCTTTCACGTCAGCGACGTGATCGTGCCGCGACCGAGCCAGGTCTTCTACACGATGTGGGAGAAGGCGCCGGCACTCTGGCCGCACACGGTGCAGACGCTCTACACCACGCTGGTCGGGTTCGTGCTCGGGGTTGCGATCGGCGTCATTATTGGCGTGATCGTGGGCTGGTCGAAGCTCGCCTATGACATCGCCTATCCGCTGCTGATCGGCTTTTCGTCGGTGCCGAAAGTCGCCGTGGTGCCGATCCTCGTGCTCTATCTCGGTTCCGGCACCGTGCCGGCGATCATCACCGCACTGATCACCTGCCTGTTCCCGGTGGTGGTCAACGTCGCAACGGGCCTCGCCACCACCGAGCCGGAGCTCGAGGACGTTATGAAGGCGCTGAAGGCGACCAAGTTCGACATTCTGTGGAACGTCGGACTGCCGCGCACGATGCCGTATTTCTTCGCCTCGCTGAAGGTCGCGATCACGCTCGCCTTCGTGGGCTCGGTCATCTCCGAGACCGTGGCGTCGAACCGCGGCATCGGCACCATGATGATGATCGCGAGCGCGAACTTCGACGTGCCGCTGGTGTTCGCGGGCGTGTTCATCCTCGCGGTGCTGGGCGTCCTCCTCTACGCCATTTTCTCGCTGGTCGAAGCGCGCGTCACCGGGTGGGCGCATCGCAAGACCGAATTCGCCATGGGCTAACGCCCGAACAGGAGAACCAAATGCTCACCCGATTGGCGGCGATCGCCGCAGGCCTGTGGCTCGCGCTTGCGCCTGCCCAGGCTCAGGAGAAGATCAAGTTCACGCTCGATTGGAAAATCCAGGGCATCCACGCCTGGTACTACTGGGCGGCCGAGAAGGGCTACTTCAAGGCCGAAGGGCTCGACGTTGCGATCGACCAGGGCGAGGGCTCGGCCGCCACGGTCACGCGCATCATGAGCGGCGCCTATGATGCGGGCTTCGGCGACATGAACGCCATCATCCAGAACGCCGCGGCGCGCCCGGCCGAAACACCGCTGATGGTCTACATGATCTACTCCAAGGCGCCGTTCGCCCTGCTGGTGAAGGCCGACTCGCCGATCAAGACCATCGCGGACATCGCCGGCAAGAAGCTCGGCTCGCCCGCCGGCGGCGCCTCGATCAAGCTCTTCCCGCTGCTCGCCAAGAAGAACGGGCTCGATCCCGCCAAGGTCGACGTCGTCAACATGGCGCCGAACCTGCAGGAGCAGATGCTGATCCGCGGCGATGTGGACATTTCGGCCCTGTTCACCGCGACCAGCTACATGAACCTGGTCGCGCTCAAGCTCGATCCCGACAAGGATTTCCGCTGGATCTATTATTCGGACGGCGGGCTCGATCTTTATTCCAACGGCGTGATGGTTTCGCAGAAGCTCGCGAAGGAGAAGCCCGAGGCGGTGAAAGGCCTGGTGCGCGCGATCAACAAGGCGATGAAGGATTGCCTGGCCGACCCGGACGCGGCGATCGCGCTGCTCGCCAAGCAGGAGCCCCTCGTCAACAAGGACATCGAGAAGCGCCGGCTCGTCTATGTGGCGAAGACCCTGATCGCGACGCCGGAGGCCGCCGAGCTTGGCGCCGGCGACATGAAGGACGCGCGCATGGAGGAGGCGATCAAGGTGATCCAGGCGGCGTACGATCTGCCGAAGTCACCCGCGGTGGGCGATGTGTTCAGCCGCGCGTTCCTGCCGCCGAAGGCCGAGCGCATGCTGCCGGCGGTGACGAACTAAGGGCCGATGCGCGAGATTGCCTGCGCCCACCTCCTCCCGGCGGCCACATCGGCCGCCGTCCGCAATCATGCGATCCGCATCGACGGCGCCCGCATCGCGGCCGTCGAATCCGCCACGCAAGCCGAGTCGTTGTTCGCTCTGCCCGCACTCGCCAACGCACACGACCATGCGCGCCCGGCGCGCTCGTCGTCGTTCGGCACCGCCGGCAAGCCGCTGGAGATCTGGCTGCACTGGCTCGCCCTGCTGCCCGCGGTCGATCCATATCTCGCGACCGCCGTGTCGCTTGCGCGTTCAGCGCGCGGCGGCGCCGGCAGCGTGATGGTGCACTACACGCGCGCGCAGGGCCTGACCGATTATGTGACCGAGGCGAAGGAGGTCGCGCGCGCGGCCGCCAATGTCGGTGTGCGCGTCGGTTTCGCGCCTGCGTTGCGCGACCGCAATCCACTGGTGTACGGCCCCTCCAAGCCGATCCTCGCGGCGCTTCCTGCTGAGGCGCGTGCCGAGGTCGAGCGGCGCTTCATCCGTAAGCCGTTGCCCGTACAAGAGCAGATCGCGTTGGTCGACGCCGTCGCGGCCGCGTGTCAGAGCGAGACCTTCGATGTGCAGTACGGTCCGGCCGCGGTGCAGTGGTGCAGCGACGAATTGCTGCGTGGCGTCGCCGCGGCCTCGACGGCGACCGGCCGGCGCATCCACATGCACTTGCTGGAGACGCGCTATCAGCGCGACTGGGCCGATCGTGAGTTTCCCGAAGGCATCGTGCGCTACCTCGACTCGATCGGATTCCTCAGCGAGCGGCTCACGCTGGCGCATTGCGCTTGGGCGCGGCCGGATGAACTGGAGTTGCTCGCGGAGCGTAGCGTCACCATTTCGGTTAACACCTCGTCGAACCTGCATTTGCGCTCAGGCATCGCGCCACTGCCGGAGATGATCCGGCGCGGCTGTCGCGTGGCGCTCGGGCTTGATGGCGCAACGCTCGACGAGGACGACGACGCGCTGCGCGAAATGCGGCTCGCCGATCTGCTGCATGGCGCGATCGGCTTCGAGACGAAGGTTTCGCGCGAACAGATCCTCACCGCGATCCTTCTCAACGGCCGGCGCTCTGTCACCAACAGGGACGAAGGCGGCGCGCTCACAGCCGGCGCACCGGCCGACGTTCTGTTGCTCGACTGGGAGAAACTCGACGAGGACCGGCTGCGGCCGGACCTCGATCCGCTCGACCTCTTGTTCGCGCGTTCGACCGCGCGCCACATCAAGGAGCTGATCGTCGCCGGCAAGACAATCATGCACGACGGCATCGTACCCGGTGTTGATCTCGCGGCAATGAACCAGGAGTTGCTTGCGCGCTTCCGCCACGGCATTGCGGAGAATGCCATGCTGGCCGCCGCGCTGCCGCACTTGGAGCGCGCGGTGCGCGGCCATTTCGAAACACCGTGCTGCTGACATGCCCGTCGCCAAGGTCCATCGCATCTCCGCCGCCGCACCGAATGACGTGAGCGGTATCGAGGCCGACATCGCGCAAGGCCGCATCGATCCGGCCGGCATCGTCGCGATCCTCGGCAAGACCGAGGGCAACGGCAACGTCAACGACTTCACGCGCGGCTTTGCGACACAAAGCCTGACGCTGATGCTGGAAAAACACCTCGGCGCGCGCGCGAAGGATGTTTGCCTCGTGATGTCCGGCGGCACCGAGGGCGCGATGGCACCGCACTGGGTGGTGTTCGAGCGCCTCGACAACATTCCGCTCACTCCCGCGAAAGCGGGAGTCCGGGACCAGGCACTGGGTCCCCGCTTTCGCGGGGACGAGCGGAGGCCAACTTCGTCACCCACGGCGCTCGCCATCGGCCGCGCCCATACGCCCGAACTGAAGCCCTGACAGATCGGCCGTCTCGCACAGGTCGACATCGTCGCGGCCGGCGTGCGCGCCGCGATGGCGGATGCGCAGATCGCCGATGCAGGCGATGTGCATTTCGTGCAGATCAAGTGTCCGCTGCTCACCCAGCAGCGCGTTGGCGACGCCACCGCGCGCAGCGAAGCCGTCGCGACGCATGACACGCTGCGCTCAATGGGCCTTTCGCGCGCCGCAAGTTCGCTCGGCGTCGCGGTCGCACTCGGCGAGATTCCACGCGCGACAATCATAGAGGCCGCCATCGGTGCCGACTTTTCGTTTTTCTCCGGCCGCGCCAGCGCATCGGCGGGAATCGAGCTGATGAACCATGAGATCATCGTGCTCGGCATGTCGGATTCATGGAGCGGCCGCCTCGCGGTCGATCACGCCGTGATGGCCGACGCGATCGACGTCGCGCCGGTGCGCGCCGCCCTCGCGCGCCTCGACGGCCGCTTGGTCGCAATGCTGGCCAAGGCCGAGGCGAGCCATGATGGCAAGCTTCGCGGCTTTCGCCACACCATGCTGGACGATTCCGATATTTCCTCCACCCGACACGCGCGCGCATTCGTGTGCGGTGCGCTCGCCGGGCTCGTCGGCCACGCCGAGATTTACGTCTCGGGCGGCGCAGAACATCAGGGTCCGGACGGCGGCGGGCCGGTCGCGGTCATCGTGGAACGGGGCTGACGTTCTCGGGGTACCGCGTCCGCAGCATGCCGTCGATGCCGCCGCGCGCAAAGATCACGACGAGCAGCAGCAGCGGTCCCAAAATGATCTGCCAGTATTCGGTGATGCCGGAGAGCGCTTCTTCGAGTACGAGCAGCATCACCGCACCGATCAGCGGCCCGAATGGCGAGCCCATGCCGCCGAGCACCACCATGACGATGAGATCGCCCGAGCGCGTCCAGTGCATCATCGCGGGGCTGACGAAATCCGTGTGATTGGCGAGCAGCACGCCGGCCAAGCCGCACAGCGTGCCGGCGATGACGAAGCAAGCGAGCCGGTAGCGGTAGACCGGGAAACCGAGCGCCCGCATGCGGCGCTCGTTCGAAAATGCGCCGCGGATCACCATGCCGAAGCGCGCATTCACGACGCGGTAGACGAGAGCAATCGTCGCGAGCAGGAGCGCGAGGCAGACGTAGTAGAAGACGATCTTGTTGGAGAGATTGAGCAGGCCGAATTGGCTGCGGCGATAAATCGTAAGGCCGTCGTCGCCGCCGTAACGGTCGAGGCTGACGCCGACGTAATAGATCATCTGTCCGAAGGCGAGCGTGATCATGATGAAGTAAACGCCACGTGTGCGCAGTGAAAACGCGCCGATCACCAGCGCGAACAGCGCGGAGACGGCGAGTGCGAGCAGCCATTGGATGGCGCCCGCATTGATGCCTTCCTTAGCCAGAATGCCGACCACGTAGCCGCCGATGCCGAGATAGACGGCATGCCCGAAGCTCACCATGCCGCCATATCCGAGGATGAGATTGAGGCTGGTGGCGGCGAGCGCGAGGATCACGATACGGGTGAACAGGATGAGCAGGAAGGTGTTGCCGCCGGCCGCGACGTAGAGGGGCAGCAGCAGAAGAAACAGCAGCAGCAGCGCGATCAGCCCGATGCGCGGGTCGCGGAGGTTCATTTGCCCGCTGCCGGGAACAGACCTTCGGGCCGTACGATCAGGATCACCGCCATCACGAGATAGATCAGCATCGACGAAAGAGCAGGGCCCGCGGTGGAGGCGGCGGCTTGGCTCAGGACCAGCTTGAGCAGGTCGGGCAGGAAGGCGCGGCCGACCGTGTCGGTCAGGCCGACGAAGACCGAGGCGATGAATGCGCCGCGGATCGAGCCGATGCCGCCGATGATGATGACCACCAGCGTGACGATCAGAATGTTTTCGCCCATGCCGATCTGCGCGGTGAGGATCGGCGCCTGCATCAGGCCGGCGAGGCCGGCGAGCGCCGCGCCGATGCCGAAGATCAGCGTGGAGAGCAGCTTGATGTTGACGCCGAGCGCGCCAACCATTTCGCGGTCGGAGGCACCGGCGCGGATCAACATGCCGATGCGCGTGCGCATGACCAGCGCGTAGAGGAAAACTGCGACGGCGAGCGCCACCACGATGATCGCGAGCCGGTAAGCCGGATAAAAAATGCCGGGTATGATCTCGACCGCGGTGTTGAGCCACATCGGCACCGCGAGGTTCATGCCGGCCGGGCCCCAGATCAGCCGCACCGCCTCATTGAAGAACAGGATCAGGCCGAACGTGCCGAGCACGTGATCGAGATGATCGCGCCCGTAGAGGTGGCGCATCGCGATCACCTCGAGCGCCATGCCGACGACGAGCGTCGCAGCGATGGTCAGCACCACGGCGGCGAGGAAGCTGCCGGTCCATGCCGCGAACGTCGCGGCGAAGTAGGCGCCCAGCATGTAGAGCGAGCCGTGCGCCAAGTTCACCAGATTCATGATGCCGAAGATGAGCGTCAGCCCGGCCGCGAGCAGGAACAGCAGCATGCCGACCTGCAGACCGTTGAGGCATTGCTCGATGAAATAAAGCATGCCGTTCCCCCGCGCGGCGAAACGGCAGCTTAAATGCGGCGCGGCCGATGCACTAGGATGCGATCACTTCATCGGGCATTTGTCGTGGAAGCGATCCTGATCGTTCTCCACGATCGTCTCGACTGTCCTGAGCACGAGCTTGCCGTCGGCATCCTTCACTACGTCCTGCAGATAGTAGTTCTGAATCGGAATGTGGTTGTTGCCGAACTTGAACGGCCCGCGCACGGATTTGAAATCGGCCTTTTCCATCGCCTTGCGCAGCGCTTCCTTGTCGCTGGTGTCACCTTTGGTGGCGGCGAGCGCGGAGTCGATCAGATACGCCGCGTCGTAAGTCTGCGCGCCATAGAACGAGGGACGGGTGCCGGTGTATTTCTTGAGATAGTCGCCGACATACTTTTTGTTCTGCTCGTTCGGCAGATCATTCACCCACTCCTGCGCGCCCGGCACGCCGATCGCGAGCTCGCCCTGGCGCGGCAGCGTCGTTTCGTCGATCGTGAACGCGGTGTAGAGTGGGATCTGTCCCTTCAGGCCGGCCTGCGCGTATTGCGTGAGAAACTGGATGCCGGCCGCGCCCGGATAAAACACGAAGATCGCCTCGGGCTTCGCGGCACGCGCTTTGGAAAGCTCAGCCGAGAAGTCGAGCTGGTCCGGCCACTTGGTGTATTCCTGGCCGAGGATCTGTCCCTTGAAGGTCGAGATGAGGCCCGCCAGCATGTCCTTGCCGGCCGCGTAGTTCGGGCCGATCAGGAACGCGCTCTTCACGCCCTTCTTGTTCATGTAGAGGCCCATCGCGGCCGGCGTCTGGTCGTTTTGCCACGAGGTCGAGAACACGTATGGCGAGCACAATTCGCCTGCGACCTGCGAGGGCCCGGCGTTGGTCGAGATCATGAAGGTCTTGGAGTCGACCGCGGGCTTGAGCGATGCGAGGAACACGTTCGACCAGATGTAGCCGACGATGAAATCGACCTGGTCGCTCTCGATCAGCTTCTCGGTCTTCTGCTTGCCGACCTCGGGCTTCTGCTGATCGTCCTCGTAGATCACCTCGACCGGCGCGCCGCCGATCTTGCGTCCGAGATGGTCGAGCGCAAGCTCGAAGGAGTTGCGCATGTCGTTGCCGATCACGGCAGTCGGACCGGAAAAGGTCGAGACGAAGCCGATCTTGATGGTCTTCTGCGCGCTCGCCGCGCCAGCGGACAGCGCGAGCAGGGCGGCGCTCAGCAACAGAGTCTTGCGCATGTGGTATCCTCCCAGCGTTCGCAGCAAGTCATTGATTTTGCTTGCCGCCTGGCGGGCATTCGAGACCCGTCCTTCGTGGCCGAACCCTAATCGGAATATCCAAGGCCCGTAAGGGGCATTTTGACCCGTCGTCCCCGTCGGCGGATCGTGTGATTTTGTGGCTTTTGTGCTGAATCCTTGAACCGGTTGGGCCGGTCCACCGACTAACGGGCAAGTGCCGAGGCGGGGCCGGGGCCGCGTTCGGCGATCTTCTTTTCATACCCGGACGAAGAGGATTGCGATCATGTCTATTTTCATCCGCCGGTTTCCGGCGCTTCTCGTTTCAGGTGCTCTCATCGCGGCCGCCGGTACCAGCGTTGCGTCGGCACGAATGGGCGGACCGCAGGTTTTCCGCGCCACGCAGGCGCTGAGCTATCTGGTCGGCAGCAAGCGCGCGATCGGATATTTCCAGACGGTGGCGGGCAAGTGCCAGGTTACGCTGATGATTGCCGAGGCGATTGATCCGGATGTCGGGCAAGCACCGCCAGCAGCTCGTATGAGTTTCGGGATGGCGCCGGGCGAGAGCATGGGGCTCGGCAGCGCCGAGGGCGATCAAATGACCGCAACCTGCGGCGAGAATGGTGACACCCTGGAAGTCACCAAGACCAGCGCGGCACGCTCGTAATTCGGTTTGCTCAGTTCAGCCTCACGCGCAGTCCGCCATAGAAAGCAAGCGGCTGTGCCGGCGTGATCGTGCGCGGATCGCTGAACGTGTAGGTGACCGCCTTCGAGACGCCGTCGAGCTGGAAGTAGCTGCCGTAGGTATAGTAGCGCTGGTTGAACACGTTGGTGACCAGCCCGAACACCTGAAATTCCTTGGTGATCTGGTACGAGGTGTGCAGGTTGGTGGTCCAGTAGGCCGGTACCTTGGCGTTCTGATTGCCGTCGTCGCCGACGAAATACTGGCTGCCGATCACGGCCACGTCCGCACCGATCTTCCATTCCGGCGTCACTGCGATTTCGGCGCCTGCCTTGAACTGATGCGCCGGGATGGCCGGGATCTTGTTACCCGGCACGATGAAGATATTGCCGTCCGCATCGGCCATCGGATTGTTCGGCGAAGCGACCGTGCCATTGAACTGATAGGTCGCGTCGATGAAGCTGTAGCTCGCATACGCCATCCAGCGCGGCTCGACATAACGCGCGCCCGCCTCGATGCCCTGGCGTCGGGTCGCCGGAACGTTCTGGAACACGCCGCGGCCCTGGAGATTGCTGGCGGTGGTGATGATGTCGTCGGTCACGTCGGTGCGGTAGGCGCCGAGCTTCCAGTCGAAGCGGCCGTTCCACACCGGCAGGTCGCCGCGCAGGCCCGCCTCGTAGGTGCGGGAGACCACCTGGTTGAGCGGCGGATCGGAGACGAGCGCGCTCTCGATCAGGCAGGGCTTGTTCGGATTGGAGCAGCCGAGTTCAAGCGGCGTCGGCGCGCGGTTCGATTCCGAGTATCCACCATAGGCGGTCAGCCCCGGCACAATCTTGTAGGTCACGCCGACCAGCGGATTGAAGCGCGTGTAGGTCAGATTGTTGTTCAGGTCAGGCGATGCGCCGGTGAGGTCGGTCATCTGGAGTTGTGCGATATTGAGCCGCCCGCCGGCCGTCACGGATAGCTGCGAGGTGATGTCGAACGTGTCGGTGGCGAACAGGCCGAGATAATTGTTCTGCGCGTTGAGATTGACCGGGATGAATCCGATGTTGCCCAGCGTGTGAATGACCGACCGGAGGCCTGGAATGCTTCCATTGGTCGTCGTGATTGAGAGGTCGGGATTGATAAGGGCGAGCGTGCTGGACGATGTGAAGTTGGTCCAGCTGTGATCGATGCTGCCGCCGATGGCGAAGCGGTTACCATGATCGAACAGCCTTGCATCGCTGGTCGCTTGCAGCGAGGCGCCGACGGTCACGCTGTCGGTGTTGGTGCGATCAAGCGTACCATACGGCACGGGCGCGCAAGTATTGCCGGCGCCGGGCGGGCAGGGGATCGGATTGTTGTTCTGATCGAGGATCACGAACTGATTGCGGAATGCGGCCGTCACCGGGGTCGGGCGCGGGAAGCCGTCGTCTTCGAGACAAAGCCGGTTGGGGAATGACGACGCGTTGCTGCACCGCTCGACGTCCGCACCGTTGCCGTCGACATGCGCCTGCTTGAAGCTGCGGGCGTAGAAGTTGCCCTGCAGCGTCCAGTTATCCGTCACCATGTACTTGCCGTTGACGGAGCCGAAGATGTTCTGGTTCAGCGTGGTTTGTGGCCAAGTATAGATCGAGCTCCAATTCTGCTGGAGCAATTCAATCGGTGTTGCCGCGACAACACCGAAGGAGTTCGACGCGGCGCCGAATGTGACGTGAACTTCGTTGCCGTCATGACGCCAGCCGATATCCGCATAGACGCGCGCCAATTCACTCGGCGATTGCGGGCGCCATCCGGTCTCGTTCATTCCCTGCACCGCGATATAGGCGGCGACATCGTCCTTCTGGATACCGTACTGCATCCCGGTCGAAATGCGTCCGTAGGAGCCGAGCAGAAACTCGCCTTCGAAGCCGTGAAAGTTGAAAGCGTTCTTCATCTGGAAATTGATCGCGCCGCCGAGCGCGTTCAGGCCGAACACCGGATTGTTCGACTGGATGTCGGCTCGATCGACCGCGTTGGTCGGGATGAAGTCGAAGTTCACCGTGTCGCCGAACGCCTCGTTGATGCGCATGCCGTTCAGGTAAACCGCGAGGCCCTGCGGCTGACCCGGCACCGGGGAGGCGACAAAGCCGCGATAGCGGATGTCGGTCTGGAAACTGTTGCCCTGCTGGTCGGATGTGCTGACGCCGGGGATATTTTGGAAAAGCGTATCGGTGATGTTGGGACTGCTGGTGCGCGCGATATCCTCCGACGTAATCGACTGAGCCAGCGCCGGAACCTTGTCGCGGTCGATGCCGGCGCCGAGCGGCGAGGTCGAGATGATCTGGATTTCAGGCAGCACCGTCTGAGCGTGTGCGAAGAACGAGGTCAGCGCGCACAACAGCGCCGACGCTCCGCCAATTCCAATATCCCGCCCACGCATACGCCCGCCCCGACGATGGTTCTTGCTTTGGCGGAATTGTCCAATGATTGCGGCGCGTTGTCTCCGGTATGTTTTGCCAAATCGGACCGGGCAGTTTTGGCAATGTGGCCTTCAGGCCACCGGCGCAAGCTGCACCGCGATCCGGATCAGGTCGGGCAGGTTGCGGGCATTGAGCTTCTGCTTGAGCTGCGAACAGGTGTTGACCACGGTCTTGTAGCTGACGCCGAGCGTTTCGGCGATGCGGCTATAGGGATTGCCTTGCGCGAGCAGCCCAAGCATCTGCAATTCGCGCGGCGTCAGATCGGCGAGCGGGTCGCGATGCGCGCCGGTCCCGACCAGTGCGACCTGCATGGCGAGTTCACCGGAGAGATAATGTGCGCCGCCGCGCACCTTCTCGAACGCCTCGACCAACTCCTGTGACGATGTGTCCTTGAGCAGATAGCCGGTCGCGCCTGCCTTCAGGGCGCGCGATACGATAATCGGATCGCTGTGCATGCTGAACACCAGAATGCGCGCGCGCGGATCGTGCGCCTTGATACGCTGGATCAGCGGCAGGCCGGCAAGTCCCTTGCCCTGCAGCGAGAGATCGACGACCGCAACATCGGGACGGTTGCGGCGATAAAGCCGGTAACCCGACACGACGTCGCGCGCTTCGTTCACGGTGGTCACGCCCGCATCGAGCAGCACGCGGCGGCAGCCCTGCAGCACGATCGGATGATCGTCGATGATCAGCGCCGAGGTCATCCCGCGCCTCGCAGCGGGATTGCGATGCGCAGCGACGTGCCATTGCGTGGCCTGCTATCGATGGCGAACCGGCCGCCAAGCGCCTGCACGCGCTCTTGCATTCCGGTGAGGCCGCGTCCCATCGGGGAACCAATGCCGCATCCATCGTCCTCGATCTGCAGGTTTAGCACGCCGCCCGTCTCGTCGAGCGCGATGCCGATCCGCGACGCTTGCGCATGGCGAATCGCATTGGTCAGGCCTTCCTGGACGCAGCGATAGATCGTGAGATCGACCGCCTCGCCATAGCTTGGGTGCACCGCGCCAGGCGTGAAACTGACTTGTAAGTCGCCGTTTTGCCGGGCGCGGTCGCGCACCATCTCGGACAACAGGTCGCCAAGCGGCACGTCGCCGAGCGCCATCGGCCGCAGGCGATTCAGCAGATTGCGATTGGTCGCCTGCAAATGGTCGATGATCGCCAGCATGTCTTGCGCGCGTTCGGCAATGTCACCTGATGCCGCGTGTCGGACGATCGAGGTTGCGTTCGCCTTCAGACCGAAAAGGCTGGGGCCGACTTCGTCGTGCAGTTCGAGGGCGGTGTGGCGGCGCTCGTCGTCCTGCGCTGTGATCAGCCGGCGATTGAGGTCGACGTTCTCGGCGCGCAGCGAGGCGAGCGCTTGCGCCAGCGAGTTGAAGCGATCCGCAATCGCGCCGAGTTCGCGCGAACCCGGCTGGGCGAGCCGGACACCGTAGTTGCGCGCTTCGAGATCACCGAGGCCCTTCGCGAGACCGTTGAGCGGGCCGAGCACGCGGCCGAACAATAGATACAGGAGTGCGATCACCGCGATGTTCAGTCCGGTGCCGACGGAGATAAGCGCCGCGAAATTCTCCCAGGCCTCGGCGATTTCATCCTGCGCTACGCCCGTGATGAGGACCGACCCGATCGTCTGGTCGTTGCTGACGATCGGCAACTCGCGCCGTTCGACCGGCGGTGCAATCAGCGCTTCGAACCATGCAGGGGCCGGGGAGCGCGCGCCGTCGGCCGCGGCCTGCGGGCCGATCGCGACCGGCAGGTGCGCGGCATTGCGCACCGAGAGCCGCACGTGGCGCATCAGCCGCTGCGCCGGAAGATGCGCGGCGAGCGAATTGACCGATTGCTGCTGCGCCGCGCCGATCGCTTCCGAGACCAGTGTTTCGGCGAGCGTCATCGAGGCCGCGATCTCGACCCGGGTCGAGGTGCGCGCCTTCAGGATCGTCACGCCGCCGATGACCAGCGCGGCGATCAGGTCGACCAGGATAAAGACGAGAAGGAGTTTTGCGCGCAGCGAGAGCCGGTGCCATGCCGTCGATGCGCCCAGCGTCATGTCGCGCGGCATCGCGCGGACAAATTGCGCTGGCTCTGCGATGTTGGTGACACTCATGACACAGTCCCCACCGGATACTACTTCACCGCGGGCAGGGAGTTCGAGTCGGTTCATCGCCGCGGCAGCGAGCAGCGCCAGCGCGGCGGCCGGCGCGCACTGCGACGCGGCGTCGCGCGCCTCAGGCGCAACATCGAGCAGGCCCTCGAACGGGATATATTCGCGCCCTAGGCGCCGCGCGATCTCGCGCACGATTCCGGCGCCGATCCCCGCGCCCACGACCGGCGCATCCGGCGCCACGCGTCCGGCCGATACGACCAGCATCGCGCCGTCGATGATCGCGCGCATCTGCGCCTCGGCGAACCAACGGGCGAGCGCGTCCCATGCGGCATCGTCCGCATCGGCGGCGTCGCGGCCGACCATGCGGGCAAGGCGCGCGCGCGAGGCCGCGATGGTTTTCTCGCGGCCGTCCGCGGTCGCCATCTGGTCGGCGCCGTCGGGCAGAGCTGCCGAGAATGCGATGCACGTCCGCCATATTGGCGAAATTCTCGTTGATCAGCGGCGTCCAGCGCGCCGTCGAACGGCGCGCGCGGGCGCCGTCGCCATGATGAAGCCGCGCACCAGCCCGGTGTAAACGAGTTCGCCTGCGGCAAGTCGCTCGGCGTCGGTATAGCCGCGCGCGGCGACGTCGCCGCCCGCGACCGGCACGATGTCGGTCGTGGTCGAGCCCATGTCGATGAACAGCGCGCTCGCGCGGTGGCGCGCGACCAGCGCTGCGCTCGCGTGCCAGTTGGCCGATGCGATGTCCTCGACATGGCGGCTCGCGCGATCGAGCGCGATGAAGCCGGCACGGCCGGCGTAGAGGAGGGCGGGCGCACCGCACAGCGCGCGCGCCGCCAGCGTGGCGATGCGCTCCACACCCTCGGCGCGCGACGAAAACGTGTCGGCAAGCTCGGCCGTCATGGTGATGGCGTGGCAGTCGGCGCGCCCATGCGCGCCTTCGCCTGCTCGAACGCCTTGACCAGCGGCTCGAGCCCGCCGCGCAAGCGGCGCGGCGATCTGGACCGCATCCGACGATGCGGCCATCCTCGGCGCGCGCCGCCTTGAGATGCACGCCGCCGATATCCCAGCCGATCACGTTCATGTCGCGGGTCGATCCGATGATTATTTCAAGCATATCGCGTATCAGGAGCCGCATGGAGATCATTCCGGTGATCGATCTGAAAGACGGGCAGGTGGTGCGCGCCCGCATGGGGCAGCGCGACCTGTACCGGCCGATCGAGACGCCGCTGTCGCGCACCAGCGACCCGGTCGATGTCACGCGCGGGCTGCTGTCGGTATTTCCGTTCCCCACGCTGTACGTGGCCGATCTCGATGCCATCGAGCGCACGGGCAACAATGACGGCGTTCTGGCGCGTTTGAGCGCAATATTTCCGCAGCTTGCGCTCTGGGTCGACAACGGGTTGGCGGATGCCGCTGCGGCGCAACGATTTCTTGCGTCGACGCAGGCTTATCTGGTTCTCGGCAGCGAAGCGCAACACGATGGCTCTCTCGTTGAAAATCTAAAGCACGATGGCCGCATTATTCTCTCGCTCGACTTCCGCGATAATGCGTTCCTCGGTCCGCCGTCGCTGCTCGCGGCGCCCGACATCTGGCCGCAGCGCATCATCGTCGATGACTCTCGCGCGCGTCGGCAGCGGCGCCGGGCCGGACCTTGACGCGATTGACCGCAATTCGGGATGCTGGCCGGAGATCGCCATCTCTACGCGGCGGGAGGCGTGCGCGATTGCCGACGATCTGATCGCGCTGAGGCAAGCCGGCATCGCGGGCGCACTTGTTGCCTCCGCGTTGCACGACGGCCGGCTCGCAGCAGCCGCGATCCGCGATTTGTGACAAACGCAGCCAGAGGGGAGCTTGCGCTCCCCTCTGTCATGACAACCCGAGCATCCGACCCAACCGGCGCAGGAGCCCTTCGGATTCCGCCGGAGGTTTTGTCTCCTCGCGGTGGTTTCCGCTCTAGGCGGCGAACGGATGCTTGACGTTGTTGCGCTGGGCGACGACTTCCGACGCCTTCGGCGAACCCGCGACGGCGCGCTGCGATCGATTCCTTCACGGCCTGGTAATTGTATTCCTGGATCTTCTTGTCGTCGGCCGCTTCCCAGTGGATGAACACGCCGACGCAGATGAACAGGTTGTCGGCCTCGTCCGCCGGAATCGTGCCGTCGGCGACGCTGTCGGCGACCGCCATCGCGACCGCATGCTGCGCCGGGCCGAACATCTGCACCGCCTGCTTGGCGCCCTTGATCGTGACCTTGTTGAACATCACGGTCGCGGGTTTCGTGAGCAGGTTCGGAGCGACCACCGCCAGCAGCGACGTGAAGCCGTCCTTGTTGTTCATCGAGACAGTTCGCGAATGCCGTCTCGGCGGCGCTGCCGCGCGGCCCCATGATCAGATCGATATGGGCCACTTCGTTGCCTTCGCCGACGAGCGATTCGCCGACGCAGAGTCCTGTGATTTTCGCCATCGCCATCTTCCTCCCAAGGAAAATCTGACTTGTTTGCTCGCGCACCCAACGCCATTCGGCGCTCGGCACAACGGCTATCCTTGTTGACAGCGTCCGGAGTAAGCCGGACCGGTTAGCCAGATAGCGGCGGAGTTTTTCCGCGCGATGAAGTCAACCACTGTTACGCGCTCGACGGCAAGATGCCCGTGAGGCGATGCGCGAACAGAGTCGCGACCGTGAGGTCCGCGCTCGTGCCGGGATTGATGCCGCGCTGTTTCAGCGCGCGATCCCATGCCAGCAGATCGTCAAGGATCGTTTTGGGATCGGCAGTCGCTTGCAGGCGGTCGCGTTGCGCAATCGCAGCGCCACGCACGTCCTCCGCAACGGCGGCGCCGTATTTGCGCACGATGTGGGTGTCGGGAAATGCGGCCAGAAAGCCGAGATAGACGCTGAGCGTCGCCCATCTCGGATCGGCCCAGCGGCGCAATGCTGCGTCGCATTCAGCCAGCCCGCGATCAAAAATGTCCGCAGAACTGGTGGGAAAATTGATACGCGATGCGGTCGCGGTCGGCCGCTGTCGGCCATGACTTCCATCAACGACACCGTCGCGGGCGTGGCGGACGTCGTGGTCTTCGGCATTTCCGAGACCGGCGGGCGACGCGAGCAGAATGGCCCGAAAGGCGAGATCTGCGTCATCGATGTCGAGTCCGTTCAGCACGCTCGCGAGCGCAGCGCGCAGGTCCAGAACGCCTTGGTCCGCCGCCGCTGCAAGCGGCGCGCAGAGAAGGACGATCCCGAGATTGGTGTTCGCACCAACCACGTTCTGCGTCGCTTCGACGGCGTCCAGTATGCGCTGGCCGACGCGTGCAGCCGGTGCGGTCAGCGGGCCCGCCGCCGCATCGGCGCTGCGGATGAAATCGTCCGCGGTCATGTGGTGGCCGTTTGCGAAGACGTGCACATTGCCGGGCTTGGGCGCCGCCAGTTCGTCGCGGCAGGCGGCGACGAACGCAGCGGCGATGCGCTCGCGCGATCATGCCGGCGTCGCGCGTCCAGCACGCCGACGCAGCACATTCACAAGATCTGCGGCGAGGGTGGCCGCGATTTGCACAGACGTCACCTTCTGCACGCCGGACCATGCCGGCATGCTGTTGACCTCGAGCACGGTCGGCTGGCCGTCCGCGCCGTAACAGGATATCGACGCCGGCGAAGGCCGCGCCGACCACGGCGGTGGCCCGCACCGCGAGCTCTTTCACATGCTCGTCCACCACGGCCGCAAGCGGCTTGCCGCCGCGTTTTACATTGGTGATCCAGGTCGGCGCATGGCGCATCATTGCCGCGACGACGCGGCCCTGCGAGACCAGCAGGCGAAAGTCGCGAAACCCTTCGCGTTCAACGCCCATGAAGCGTTGCAGATAATAAGCGCCCGCCACGTCGCTTGGCTCGGGCAGTTCGCTCTCGTCATGGATCAGCCGCAGCCCCCGTCCCTGCGAGCCAAACAACGGCTTGAGCACCAGCGGCCCATGCACGGCTTCGCGCCGCGCAATAGCGCGCGCCATCTCGTGCGACTCGGTGGCCCAGGTCGGCGGCGTCGGAATGCCGGCGCGCGCCAGCAGGAAGCTTGTCATTGACTTGTCGACACAGCGCTCGATCGCGCGCGCATCGTTCCATACCTGCACGCCGCATTCGCGCAACGCATGCAGTACACCGAGGCGCATCGTCACGGCCTCGAACGTGCCGCCCGACATCGATCGCACCATTACGGCGTCGGGCAGCCCATCGCAGTCGGGGATCGCGAGCCCGGACGCGTTCTGCGTGTCGAAGCCGCATGCTTCGAGCTTGATCGGAAAGGCATCGGCGCCGAGTGGCTTGAGCGCCCGAGCGAGCTCGCGCGCGTGCCAGTCCCAGCGATCGACCACAAGCCCGATGCGCAAACGTGACCGTGCAGACCTGGTCGCGGGGCGCTCAAGCGAACGAGGCATCGAGCAGGCTCAAATTCGCGCGCCCTGCGCGGAACGTCTCGCCGGTATCGAGCGCCGTCACGATCACGGCGGCCGGACTGAACAGCATTGGGTCGATCGCGTAAAAGTCGCCTTTCACACCGCGGAAAATCTCCGCGAACGGACGTCCGTAGTCGCGCGAGGCTTCGCTCGGCAGTCTTTCCGCAAGCGCACGCGCCGCGTCGGCGGGGCCGGTCACGAAGAGTTGAACCTGTCCCGCGTAGATGATCGCATCGTTGGTGCGGCCCATCGCGGTCACGAGATCGGGATGCGGTGGGCAGAGCGGCGCGGCGCCGATGCCCTCGGCGATGTGTTCGAGCGGAAAGCCGAGCTCATAAGCCTTGTGCAGCGCGACTTCGAGCGCGCGCGCGACGATCTGCACGCTGCCGGTCAGGCTCTGCGTCGGCGCATAGATGAAAGCGAGGTCGCCGGGCGCGACGCCGCAATCGCGTGCGACCTTCTCGACGACCGGCGAGGGCGGCGGCCCCGCGCTCTCCAGCACCAGCGTCGCGCGCGCCGCCTTGTCGGCATAGCCGAGCTCGTCGAACAGCGGCTCGCGCCGGCCGAGCGCGCGGCCAGGACCCGAGCCGAGCGCGAAGAATTTGTCCGCACCGTCCTCATGCGAAAGCCGCCAGCCGGCATATTGGCTCGCGAGGCAAGCTATCACCGGATTGGACGAGCGGCTCACCAGCGTCCAGGGCCAGTTCGGCGTCGTCGCCGACGGTTCAAGCGCGACACTGCCGAGCCCGCCCATGCAGATTTCGGCAACGCGCAGGCCGGCCGCGATGCTGCCCGGATGGTTCGCCCCGGCGTCGATCAGCAATTCGCCGAGCGAGCCGCGCGCGACACCGATCTTCAACTCGGCGGCATCCGCGACAAGGCGATCGACCAGCGTGGCCGCACGCTCGTTCACGCTGACGCCGCTGCTCACGGCTTCCTTGAGTGGGTCCATGTCAGAACCGTCGCACGTCTGGTCTCGACAAGTTGCCTCGCCTCCGTCGCGGTCGCGGCGCAAGCCTGAACCGTGCATAACGGCTCGCCCGCGCCAATCGCGGTGCCCGTGTGTGGCCGATCCGCGGTCCAGTCGGGCCAGTCGAGAGGCGCAATGGACACATCGCGTTCGGCATAGACGATCGCCGTTGCGGCGGCATCGGGCGGGCTTGGCTCATCTGAATCAAGCTCACCGCGGCATGCCGCCATGTGCAGAGCGAAGAGCGATCCTCCTGGCGGCTCGTAGATGTCGAGCGTCGCACTTGGTCTTGGGTTGATCTCCAATAGCCGGAAATCATCCTCCTCGACAAGGAAATCCGCGCTGTTCAATCCGACGAGCTGCGTTGCGAGAGCAACACGCCGGGCAGTTTGGGCAAGTGAGCTTGCCATTTTTTCGCTGACGTTGGCCGGGCGTACCGCGCCGCCATAACGAAATGGCTGGCGCGGCGCCGGAGACGACCACTGTTCGCTAAAGCCCAATACCAGAACGCGTTTAGCGTCGCTGAGGATCTGGACCGAGACCGGAACACCGGCGGCTTCGCGCTGGAAATAATATCCGCGCATTGTCTCGCTGGCGGCCGCTCTGATGTGACTGCCGCCCGCGCCGCCCACGCGCTTCGCCAGCCACCCGGCGGTACTCGCGGGAGGTGTGAGCGATATATCGGGATGCGTAACGCCGCAGTCGCGACAAAGCGATGCAAATGCTTGCGGATCTTTCAGGCGCGCCACTGTGTCGGCTGTGTTCCCGAACAGGCGGAAGCGCTGCGCCAGGCGCGCGATCAGCATGGGGCGATCCTCGAAGCCCGTGCCCCAGACCACCCCAATGGGTTCGCTGCCACCGATCCTTTCGATCGCGGTATCGAGCGCGCTAGCCGTGAAGCCGCGCGCGAGCCCGTCGTCGAGCCGAACATGCACGTGCGCCAACGCGAGCGTGTCGGCATCGCCGAACCAGTCGATTACCAGTGGCCGATACCCCGCGCGCCGTGCCGACGCCGCGAGCGCACGTCCCGATGCCGCGACGATCAGAACGGTGTTGTTATCCATTGAGTTCGCGCGCAAGCGCGAACGCATCGCGGAAATCGAAGTGCACGGGTTTTGCCGCCTCGATCATCTTCTTGAACAGGCCGAACTCGGTCCGGTACTTGATGCCGCCGACTGCGAATGCGCCGATGCCGAGCGCGCCGCCTTGCAGTTCGTCGCCGTTTGCATTCCCCTTCAGCCCTTCGATGCCGGCGGGCGGGACCGCATTGATATCCGCCACGACCAGCAGATTTTTTGCTGCCGCGATCTGATCTTTCGACAGGATCTGCACACCGGCTCGGCCGGCGGCCAGAACCACCTCGGCATTTTTCAGGATGTCCGCCTTCTTGGTGTCGTCGCTGCCGTCGGCCGCATGCACGCCGGCTCCAAAGCGCGCTTTGATCTCGGTTGCGGCATCGGCGACGCGCTTGATGCCGTCATAGCCCACCAGCGTCACGTCGGCATCCTCCAGCGCGGCGATAACGCCGGCGGTGAAGCCGACCACGCCGGTGGCGCCGAACACCGCGACCTTCAGGCCTTTGAGGTCACGCTTCTTCCTGTCTTTCAGCACCTTCTCGACGCACGCCACCATTGCGGCAGCGGTCGTGAACGAGCCGCTTGGGTCGGCGAAGAACGAAATGCCGAACGGGGGCACCAGCGCTTTCTTCGCCGTCTCCAGCATGTCGAGCGCGAGCGAAGCGTTCTTGCCGCCGATGAAGAAGCCGGTGCGCACGCCGGTCTTCGGCGGACGCGAGAAGATCGCGTCCTGCACCAGGCCGGTGATCTCGTCGAGCGTTACGCTCGCGTAAGGGAGCACTGCATCGTAGCCGGCATCGAGCGCCATGTTCACGTCGAACGGGCTCATATGCTTGAGCGGCGTCACCATGTGCAGAATGTTCTTGTCCGCCATCGCTTCCTCCGGCGCGTTTATTCTTCGGTGATTTCGGCGCCGCGATTGAGCGCCGCGCAGATGCGGATGTCCAGACCTCGCGCTCGCGGGTGCGCGCGTGCCAATCGCAGCGAGGCGGTCTGCTTCGTGCAGCGTCGCCGCGAATGCAAAGCCGGTGGGACCCCACGAGCTTTGCCCCATCCCATGCGCGCCATGTGTGTCGAGATGGAGGAGCACCGCGCCGACATCGCGGGCTGGTGAAGCGTTGCCCGCCCTGTGCCGGCGCAAAGTAGTCCCCGATGCGGGCCTGAAGTTCCCGGATGGCGGCCCCGAAGCCGACGAGGTCGCGCTTCGGCGGCGGCGGGCAGGGCCTGCATCATCACAAGGCGACAGAGGTGCGCCGCGTCGGCTGCGGGAAATTCCGGCAACCGCGCGAAGGCTGCGACTTCGTCGGCACCAAACACGCCCTGTCGCGCCGGATCGAGCACGACAATCACGCGCCAGCCGCCAGGAAACGCGATGCGGCTGATGAGCGGCGGCACGTCGCGTTGCCGCACCGCGCCCACCGTCCACGACCAATCCGCCGGACTGAAATGTCGCAAAGCCGATGCCCGAGCGCTGCCCGCGCCCGAGCCGCGCAGCATCGCCTTCCGGATCGGGCGGCAGGCGGTGGAGGCGACGCATCGCTGCGGCAATGGCGAGCGCCAATTGCGTGCCGGATCCAAGCCCCGCATGCGGCGGAAGTGCCGTTTCGATCGCCGCGTGATAGCTGCCGTCGCGCCCAAGAGCTTGCTGCATCGTCGCGATGTAGCCTTGCGCGCGCTCGGCATCCGGCCCTTCGACGCGCATCTGCGCTGCGCGCCGCAGCGTCAACCGCGTGCCAAGTCCATCGATGGCCAGTCCGATGCTCCCGAACTTGCGGCCCAGCCCGCCGTTGAGATCGAGAAACCCAAGATGCAGCCGTGCCGGAACGCTGACCGTCACGCGCTCGATTGCTTTCAAGGATTCGGGATTCGTCATGCGCCGGTTTTTGATCTAAATCGGAGTCTAGACTGCGTCACGCACCGCGCGATGGCAATCGACTGCGCGTCAAGGAGCAAAGCGATGGCCGAAAAGGAACGCACTTATTCGGACGCCGAAGTCACCGAGCGTCTCAAGCGTGATCTGCCGCACTGGCACCTCGAGGGCGGCTGGATCCGCCGCAAATACAAGACGCACGGCTGGAAGGGCACGCTGATGGTGATCAACACCGTCGGCCATCTCGCCGAGGCTGCGTGGCACCATCCCGACATCACCGCGTCCTATGCGTGGGTCGAAGTGCGGCTGCAAAATCACGCCGCGAAGGGGATCACCGACAAGGATTTCGAACTGGCGAAGAAGATCGAGGACGTCGTGCATTGGCAGCCGGCAAGAGCGGCGGCGCGCTCGAGGGCACGCCCGAGACGGACCAGCGCTTCGCTTACATCAAATACGACGCATGATTTCGAACGCCGCGATCGACAGCGGCGAAGATTTGAGGAAACCCGATGGGCGATGCGCGGATCGACGGCAGACCCGTGGCGCTCGAAACCGCCATTGCGGAAGCCGCGAAGC
This sequence comes from uncultured Alphaproteobacteria bacterium, assembly GCA_963757565.1. Taxonomy (GTDB): domain Bacteria; phylum Pseudomonadota; class Alphaproteobacteria; order Rhizobiales; family Xanthobacteraceae; genus PALSA-894. The sequence goes on along the minus strand of CAVWSB010000010.1, from coordinate 368,305 downwards.
TGCTCGGCGCGAGCCGCCTGCCGGTATTGCCGGACTCGGCACCGACATCGCGGGCGCGCGCGCCGCGATCGCGCTCGCAGAACGGGTCGGCGGCGTGGTCGATCACATGCATTCGGGTTCGCTGTTGCGCGATCTTGCGGTGATTCGCGAGGCGGGCGCCTACGCCACGACGCCGAACGAGGCGCGGTTGCGCGGCGATACGCTCTTGCTGGTGGGGCCGGGGTTGCTGGACGCGTGGCCGGAGTTGGGAGAGCGGTTGCTCGATGCACCGCTTGCGCCGGAAATAAACGGGACGCGCCAGGTCTTCTGGCTTTGCCCAGGGAAGGGCGAAGCACCATCCGCGGTGAAAGTTATCGGCCGCAATTCTGGTGAATTGCCGACGCTGCTCGCGCTGTTGCGCGCGTGCGTTGGCGGACGAATGACTAGGCTCCCGAAGGCGGTCGCGGATCTCGCCAAAGCACTGCAGGCGGCGCGCTTTGGCGTGGCGGTGTGGTCGGCGGCTTCACTGGGTGAACTCACCATCGAAATGCTGTTCGGTCTGATCGATGAACTCAATGCCGCAACCCGCTTTACCGGCCTGCCGCTCGCTCCCGGCGACAATGCGTTCGGCGTGTTGCAAGCAAGCGGTTGGATGACCGGGTTTCCGCCGCGCACCGCGCTCGGGCGCAGTTTTCCCGAGCACGATGTGTGGCGTCACGACACGAAGCGGCTGGTGGATGACGGCGAGGCCGATTGCGCGCTGTGGATCTCGGCCTATGGCCCAACGGCACCGAACTGGCAGCGCAAGCTGCCCACGATCACGCTCGCGGCGGAACCGGTCACGTCGGGCATTTCAATTCAGGTCGGACGGCCCGGCGCTCGATCACGATGCGGTCGAGCACGACAGCAACACCGGCACGCTGGTCGCCGCGTGCGGCATCGCAACGCAGCGACATGCCTTCGGTTGCCGATGTCATCGGGCGCATCGCGGCCGCACTGCGCGGAGCGTGGCCGTGCTGACGCGTATCGCGAATGGGCGCGTGATTGATCCCGCGCACGGGCGTGACGATGTCGGCGATGTGTGGATACGCGACGGGCGCATTGTCGATGCGCCGCCGGACCGGCGCGCCGATGAAACGCACGATGCCAAGGCCAAGATCGTCATGGCGGGCGCGATCGACATCCACTCCCACATCGCCGGCGCGAACACCAATACGGCGCGTCTGCTGCTGCCGGATCAGCACAAGGCGGCGGTGCCGCGTCCGGCCGAAACGCCGCTTTCGACCGCCGGCTGGTCCACCTTCGAGACCGGCTGTCGTTACGCGCAAATGGGCTTCACCACCGTGGTCGAGCCGGCGGTGTCGCCGCATCACGCGCTGCACGCGCATCTGGAGCTTGCCGATACGCCGATCATCGACAAGGCGATCCTCGCGGTGCTCGGCAACGACGACTTCCTGCTCGATCTCCTCCATCGGAGGGGCGGCGTGGCGGCGATTGGCGATTACGTCGCCTGGACGCTGGAGACGTCACGCGCGCTCGGGATCAAGACGATCAATGCGGGAGGTGCTGCCGCCTTCAAGGCCAATGCGCGGGCGTTTTCGCTCGATGACGTTGTGCCGCAGTATGGCGTGTCGTCGCGCGCGATCTTCAAGGCGCTGCAACATGCGGTGCATGCACTTGGTGTGCCGCATCCACTTCACCTCCACTGCAACAATCTCGGCATGGCGGGCAATGCCGAGACGGCCCTTGCGACCATTGCGGCGGCGGAGGGACTGCCGCTGCATCTGGCGCACTTGCAGTTCTATGCCTACGGCAAGGAGGGCGAGCGCGGCTTTTCCTCCGCCGCGCCGCGGCTCGCCGAAGCCGTGAACGCCGCAAAAAACCTCACCATCGATGTCGGACAGGTGATGTTCGGACAGACGGTCACGATTTCGTCCGACGTGCTGCGCCAGTTCAACGCGCGCCATCAGGCGAAGCCGAACAAGTGGGTGATCTTCGACGGCGACGCGAATGGCGGCGGCATCGTCCCGTACAATTACCGCGCCGGACGATTTCTACAATGCGGTGCAATGGGCGGCAGGGCTGGAACTATTCCTGCTGATCGATGATCCCTCGCGCGTGTTCTTCACGACCGATCATCCGAACGGCGCGCCGTTCACCACCTATCCGGAGATATTCGCGCTGCTGATGAGCCGCGACCTGCGCGCCGAGTGGATCGCGAAACTGCCCCCCGCCGCGATGGCGGTGACGACGCTGTCGTCGATTACGCGCGAATACACATTCGGCGAAATCGCCACAATGACGCGCGCAGCGCCGGCGCGCCTGCTGGGGCTTTCGGATCGCGGGCATCTTGGGGCAGGCGCAATCGCCGATGTCGCGGTCTACGACGACGTGAAGGATCGCGCGCAGATGTTCCGCTCGGCCGCGCTGGTGTTCAAGGATGGCGACCTCGTCGTACGTGATGGCAAGGTTACGCATTATCGCTTTGGACGTGCGCTCACCGTGCAGCCGGGCTACGACGCCACGATGAAGCGTCGCATGGCCGAGTACTACGACACGCGCTACGGCCTCCCCGCCGATTTCCTCAAGGTGCCGGAGCACGCGATCCCGCGCGCCGATCCGTTCGGACTGGTGCCATGCGCACGCTGACGGTCAAGGGCGTGCGCATCGACGACACGTTCGCCGAAGCGTTCGGCATGCGGGCGACCGCGCTCACCATCACGGCCGATAGCGCACGCTGGGCGCGTCGGGCCGCCGTCACCATGACGGGCTTTGCCACGTCGGTGATCGGATGCGGTGCGGAGGCCGGGATCGACCGCGCGCTATCCCCACGCGAGACGCCGGACGGGCGGCCGGGCGTGCGCGTGCTGTTGTTCTCGATATCGACAACCGAACTACAGAAGCAGTTGTCCGCCCGTGTGGGCCAGTGCGTTCTCACCTGCCCCGGCTCGGCCTGCTATGCGGGTCTCGAGGGTGAGGAATCGCTGCGGCTCGGCAACGCGCTACGCTATTTCGGCGACGGCTGGCAGATTTCAAAGCGCTTCGGCGGCAAGCACTACTGGCGACTGCCCGTCATGGACGGCGAATTCGTCTGTGAGGCGACCACTGGCCTCACCAAGCAGGCGGTCGGCGGCGGCAATCTGATCATCATGGGCCGCAGCACGGAGAGTACGCTGGCTGCGGCCGAAGCCGCCGCGAAGGCGATCGATGGCGTGGCGGATGCGATCGCGCCGTTTCCCGGCGGCATCGTGCGGTCGGGCTCGAAGGTCGGCTCGAAATACAAGGGCGTGATGGCGTCGACCAATGACGCCTATGCGCCGACGCTGCGCGGTGCGGTGAAGACCGCGCTGGATGAGGACGTCGCCTCGGTGCTGGAGATCGTGATCGACGGACTGACGGCGGACGCCGTGGCGAACGCGATGCGTGCCGGAATCGCGGCGATCCTCAAGCTCGGACCCAAGCGCGGCGCGGTGCGCATCGGCGCTGGCAACTATGGCGGCAAGCTCGGGCCGCATCATTTTCGCTTGAAGGATCTTCTGCCGTGACGCTCGTCCTTACCCTGCGGGCGCGCCCCGAGCAGCGGCTCGATCTCTCGCCGCTGGTGCCGCATCTGTTGGCGAGGAAAAGCGCGGCAGATATCGGCCGGATTGAACTTCAGACGACGAAAGTGCGCGTCACCGTGGGCGACGCGTTCCGGCTGCGCACGGGCGATGCGGAGCACATCCGCATCGACGGGGGTGACGACCGGCTTGACCAGATCGGCGCCGCCATGACGGCCGGCGAAATCCACGTCGAGGGCGATGCCGGAATTCAGGCCGGCCGGCTGATGACCGGCGGCCGGCTGACCATCAGCGGTAACGCAGGCCATTGGGCGGCGTCCGGCATGAAGGGTGGCGAGATGGAGATTGCTGGCTCTTCGGGGGACCGGCTCGGCGGACCACTCGCGGGCGAAACCGCGGGGATGCGCGGCGGCATCGTAATCGTGCGCGGGAATGCGGGCGCGCGGACCGGCGACAGGATGCGGCGCGGCACCATCCTGATCGAAGGACAGGCCGGCGACTACGCTGGCAGCCGCATGATCGCCGGGACGCTGATTGTGCGGCGCGGTGCGGGCAGCCTGCCTGGCTACCTGATGAAGCGCGGCACCATCATTCTGGGGGACGGCGCGAGCGCGATGTCACCGACCTTCCTCGATTGCGGCAGCCACAGGCTGCTGGCGCTGCGCCTGATGGCAAATTTCGTCAAATCCTACAGCAAGGGTGCGGCGGTATTATTGGGCGGCACGATGCGCCGCTATGCCGGCGATATGGCCGTTCTCGGCAAGGGAGAATTGTTCACAGGAAACCAAACCTGACGCATTGCGTATATATTGCTGGCGCCAGCCTCCTGAGGATTTGCCATGCAGGGCTTCATCGAGATCGTCATGTTCGTGTGTGCTGTCGCCAATCCGGACAAGTGCGAGGACAAGCATTTGCAATTCGCCTGGCAGGGCTCGCTGAAGCAGTGCGTGATGGCGGCGCAGCCCTACATGGCGCAGTGGATCGGCGAACACCCGCAATGGATGATCAGGAACTATCATTGCGAATATCCCGGCAAGCAGGACAAGGCCGATGCGCGCGGACCAGCGCGCGCGGCGTGACGCATTCCTGAGCAAGATCGGCGGCCGTCCGGTCGTGATGGGCGTGCTGAACGTGACGCCGGATTCGTTTTCCGACGGCGGGTTGTTTCCATCGGCCGACACGGCAGTTGCGCGCGCCCGGCACATGATCGCGCAGGGCGCTGACGTTGTCGACGTGGGAGCGGAGTCGACGCGGCCGGGCGCGGTTGCGGTGACCGAAAGCGAAGAGCTTTCGCGGCTCGCGCCTGTGCTGGCGGCAATCGGCGACTTGCCGTTCTCGATCGACACCACCAAGGCCGCGGTCGCGGCACATGCCGTCGCGCAAGGCGCGATTCTGGTGAACGACGTTTGGGGGCTGCAGCGCGATCCCGCGATGGCGGACACCGTCGCGGCCTCGGAAGCCGCCCTCGTGATCATGCACAACAGGGATGAAAAGGATCGCGAGATCGATATTGTGGACGACATCCGGCGCTACTTCGATCGTTCGCTCGGGCTCGCCGCCAGGGCGGGGATTCCAGCGCAGCGTATCATTCTCGATCCCGGGATAGGATTTGCAAAATCCGCGCAGCAGAACATCGACGTGGTGCGCAGGCTTGCCGAATTGCAGGACTACGGACGGCCGATCCTAGTGGGTGCGTCGCGCAAGAGGTTTCTTGGGCAAACGTTGGGCGACGGCAGCGAAGGCGAGTTGATCGGCACGATTGCAGCGTCTCTCGCCGCGGCGGCAGCCGGCGCCTCGCTATTCCGCGTTCACGACGTCGCCGAGCACGTCGCGGCGTTGAGCGTCTTCCACACGATCCGCGGCTGATTATTTCGTCGTGCAATCGGTCATCTGCTTTTCCTCGACCGAGAAGACACCGTCCTTCACCTCGATATCCTTCACCACGCAGGTGCGGCCGATCTTGTCGGCAAGCTTCGCGTCGTAGCGGCCGGGTGTGAGCCCGGTGATGCGCAGGCGCTCGTCGTGATCAACCGTCTTGTCGTCGTCGTTCTCGCACTGGTTCTTGCCCCATGCGTTCTGGCCGGGCGGAGAGAATTGCAGGCTGGTCAGTGTGTAGAGGGTCAGGTTCCAGAAGCGCATGCCGCTGCGCTTGGCGGATTGCGCGTGCGCGGTTGTCGCCACGACGACCAGTGCGAGCGCGATTGCAACAATGCGGATCATGCGGTCCCTCGATTTTTGATCATTCCGGCACCTTCACGGCTTCGACGCAAGGCGGCAGATCGCGCATGTGGCGGATGAGCTTGTGGGCTCCTGCCGCGATCAGTCGTTGCGCCAGCCCTTCACTCGCATGACTGGCGCCTGCAAACCCGATGACCCGCATGCCGGCGGCGAGCCCGGCTTCGACCCCGAGCGGTGAATCCTCAATCACGATGCAATGCGCGGGCTGCGCGCCCATCTGTTTTGCAGCGAACACGAACAGGTCCGGCGCCGGCTTGCCGCGCGCGACCTGCACGGCGCTATAGACGTGCGCGCCGAACAGGGGCGCGAGGCCGGTCACTTCGAGCGCGAGCTGCAGCCGGTCGGGCGAGGACGAAGACGCGGCGCAGTGCGGGTATGGCATCGCATGGATCGCATCCGCGACACCGGCGACCGGCTTCAGGCCGGCGCGGAAGCGCGCGAACAGGTCCTCGCGGCTGCGCTGGAAGAAATCGGCGGGCAGGGGACCGTCCAGCAGCTTTTCGATCAGCGCGGTGGTGTCCTTCAGGCTACGGCCGGAGAACAGGGTGTAGGCTTCGTGGATCGGGATCGTCAGACCGAGCGGTGCGAGGGCGTCGAGCAGCGTCTGGTGCGCGATCACCTCGGAATCGACCAGCACGCCGTCGCAGTCGAAGACGAGCGTCGTCATGCGAAAGTCGCGCGGTCGAGGCGGGCGATGGCAGGCGCAGCAAGCAGCGCCGGTGCGAGCATGATGCTGACGACTGGATTCATCTGGCCGCTTCACTCCCATCCGTGCCATCTCTTGAGCGCGTCGCCCCAAGTTTATATATGGCATGTCTGAGAAGGACAGAAAGCAATGGGCCGCATGGCCGCGATCGCGTTCTGCTGGCTCGCATGTGTTGCGGTGCCATCCGTCCGTGCGGACGATCTCAACGACTATCCGACGACCGCGCGCGCCGATTACGTCTTCGCCTGTATGAAGGCGAACGGCGACACGCGCCATGCGCTCGAACAGTGCTCCTGCTCGATCGACATCATCGCGTCACTGCTGCCTTATGAGCGCTACGTAACGGCGGAAACCGTGCTGAGCATGGCGCAGGTGCCGGGCAATCTGGGTTCGCAATTCCGCTCCACCGAGCAGTCGAAAACCGCCGTCGACAGTCTCCGCCGCGCACAGGCCGAAGCCGAGGTGCGCTGCTTCTGACCTACATGGTCGCGCTGGCCGGCCACTCGTGGCGATAGACCTTGCCGTCGGTGTCCTTCGCCTCGACGCGGAAGGTGTCGGCGCCGGTGGGCCGAAAGTCGAAACGGAAGTTCGGATCTTCCGAAATCGAAATCCCGCCTTCCATCGTGAACAGCATCTTGTCGCCCTGCCAGACGCTGAGGTCGCTGACGAAGAACGGCGGGATGTACAGCAGTGTCACCTGATCGCGCTGCAGCCCGGAATTGTTCGGATGCCGGATCATGATTTGCGCCTCGCGCGGCGCGCTTGCTTCGGTCGGCTTTCCGAACTGGCGGAACTTCATTTGTCCGAGGCTCGCACTTGCCTCATCGGCGTTCTTCGCGGCCGGCGCAGCGCAGCCGCCGGAGGCTTTCACGTAGGTTTTCACGACATAGAGCTGCCCATCGCTCAGCTCGGCTACCACGTGAACGTTGGTGTAGGCATTGACGCGCACGCGCGTCGAGATGGTCGAGATGCCGGCGCCGTCCGCGATCTTGAAGGTCGCGGCAACCGGCGCCGGATTATCGTCAATCACCAGCGTCATCGCCTTGAGCTGGCGCGTGTCGCCGGCGGGAAGCGTAACGCGCATCGTGACCGGCACGATCGCGGCGTCCTCGGCGCGCACCGGCATCTCGAGGCCAACGAGGCCGGTGCCGTCCGTGAGCGGGCGGCCCTTGAACACGTCGTTCGCGAGGGACGGCCAGGCATCTTCGGCGTCCGCCGCGGCTGCCGGAGGGGCGAGATGCAGCGCGAGGGTGGCTGCGAAGACCAGCGCCAAACCATGTCGGATCATTGTTCGCTCCTGCGTTTGCAACGCCGAACAGGTGGCCGCTTTATACGCCACAGTTCCGTGCAATGCTATTCCCACTCAAGTTCGGAAAACGCCGCCGTGGCGTTGCGGACGTTGCTTTCGTCGAACAAGTCCCATTTCGGCCGTTCGGTTTCGCCTGCCTGTTTGGCGGCCGTCGCGATCGGGTCGCCGCGCTTGATCGACCCCCGCACGTCCTGCGCCAAACGTTCGAAATAGCGGCGCTCGTCCGCGATCGCGGCGGGCCACGCACTGACTGGCCCGTGGCCCGGCACCACGCGCTCGGCCGGAATACGCGCGAGATCGTCGAACAGCGCAAGCCAGCCCTTGATGCTGCCGTCGAGCACGGGGAGATGCCGCAGGAACACGAGATCGCCGCCGAACAGGACTTTCGTGGTCTCGTCGAAAACCGTCAGATCGTTATCGGTGTGCGCGGCGCGCCAGGCTTTCAGCCGCAATACGCGCCCGCCGAGATCGAGCGAGGTCTCGCTGTCCACCAGCAGTGTCGGCGCGACAATTTTCACGTCCGCCATCAGCTCTTCGCCGAGAACACGGCGGAACGTGTCGAGATAGAATTGCCCGCGTGCCGCAAGCGCGCGCGGCAGATTCTTGTGCCCGACGAATGTCGCGCGCTCGAACGCCGCATTGCCGAACAGGTGATCGGGGTGAACGTGGGTGCTGATCACGTAACGAATCGGTTTCGGCGTGACCGCCTTGATGGCGGCGATAAAGCGCCGCGCCTCGCGCACGCTGCCGCCTGTGTCGATCACGGCGACCGCGTCGTTGCCCACCACGAAGCCAAGATTGGCAATGGCGCCCTCGTTCTGTGGCGTCATCGACGCAATGGCGCCTTCGTAGACATAAACGCCGGACGCGATTTGCCGCACCGCAAGCGGCTTGAGCTCATCCGCGCGCGCAATATCGAATTCGCCGCACTGCACAATTGCCAGAAGCGCCAGCAACGCAGCCGCAATCGCGAATGTCTTTCGTGATTTTGTCATCGACCATGCGCTCTTGAGCATGCACGCGTCCCAAAACTACTGCGGCGAATGTTGGGCATCGGTCTGTAAATGCAATACATCGTGGGCGCGAATATGTGTTGCGCCGGGAAAAAGGCGGGCCTAGAATTTCTCCAGGTTTCCGGCTTCAAGGGCGTCGGCTTGTAGGGAACGCCGACGATTCTTCGAAGGCTAAGGCGGGCATCGAGTAAATGCCCTCATGCCTTGCTAAGGCTGTGACACGCTGCCGGAGATTCTTCCCAAGACGGGCTTGTGCCGAAACCGGGCACGCTGAGTTGGCGCGCTTGTTCCGGTGCATCCCTAACGACAACGTCGCAGGGAGGGCTAAGAATGCGCCAAATCATCAAGGCTTTGTGCTTGGGAACCGCGGCTATCTTCGTCGCGGGCGCCGCAAGCGCAAATGAAGAACTCGCGAAGCTGCAGCAAGACGCAAAGCAATGGGTCATGCCGGCGGGCAATTTCGCCAACACCCGCTACTCGACCCTCAAGCAGATTACCGCCGACAATGTCGCCAAGCTTCAGGTGGCCTGGACCTTCTCGACCGGCGTGTTGCGCGGTCACGAAGGTGCGCCGCTTGTGATCGGCGACATGATGTATCTGCACACGGCGTTTCCGAACATCGTGTACGCGCTCAACCTGAACGACGAAAACAAGATCGTCTGGAAGTACGAGCCGAAGCAGGATCCGAACGTCATCCCGGTGATGTGCTGCGACACGGTGAATCGCGGTGTCGCCTACGCTGACGGAAAGATCTTCCTGCACCAGGCCGACACCACCGTCGTCGCGCTCGATGCGAAGAGCGGCGCGGTCGTGTGGTCGGTGAAAAACGGCGACCCGGGCAAAGGCGAGACCGGCACCTCGGCTCCGCACGTGTTCAAGGACAAGGTCTACATCGGCATTTCGGGCGGCGAGTTCGGTGTCCGTGGTTCGGTCACCGCCTACAACATCAAAGACGGCAAGATGGCCTGGCGCGGTTACTCGATGGGTCCGGACAGCGACACGCTGATGGACCCGGCGAAGACCACCGCACTCGGCAAGCCGGTCGGGAAGGACTCCGGCACTTCGACGTGGCAAGGCGATCAGTGGAAGATCGGCGGCGGCACGACGTGGGGCTGGTACTCCTTCGATCCCGAAACCAACCTGGTCTATTACGGGTCGGGCAACCCCTCGACCTGGAATCCGAAGCAGCGCCCCGGCGACAACAAGTGGTCGATGACCATTTGGGCCCGCGATGCCGATACCGGCATGGCGAAGTGGGTCTATCAGATGACGCCCCATGACGAGTGGGACTATGACGGCGTCAACGAGATGATCCTCACCGACCAGACGGTCGGCGGCACGGCACGAAAGCTTCTGACGCACTTCGACCGCAACGGTCTCGGATACACGCTCGATCGCGTCAGCGGTGAACTGCTCGTCGCCGAGAAATTCGATCCGAAGGTGAACTGGACCTCCGGCGTCGACATGAACAAGAACTCCCCGACCTACGGACGTCCTGCGGTGCTTCCGCAGTACTCCACCGAGCATAACGGCGAGGACGTGAACTCGAAGAACATCTGCCCGGCCGCGCTCGGCACCAAGGACGAGCAGCCGGCGGCCTACTCGCCGGACACGCAGCTGTTCTACGTGCCCACCAACCACGTGTGCATGGACTACGAGCCGTTCCGCGTGCGCTATACCGCGGGCCAGCCTTATGTCGGTGCAACGCTGTCCATGTATCCGCCGCAGGGCGAGACCAACATGGGTAACTTCATCGCGTGGGACGGCAAGACCGGCAAGATCGTGTGGTCCAACAAGGAGCAGTTCTCCGTGTGGTCCGGCGCGCTCGCGACCGCCGGCGGCATCGTGTTCTACGGAACGCTCGAAGGCTATCTCAAGGCGGTGGACGCCAAGACGGGCAAGGAGCTCTACAAGTTCCGCACCCCGTCCGGCATCATCGGTAACGTGATGACCTACGAGCATGGCGGCAAGCAGTACGTTGCGATCCTGTCGGGCGTCGGCGGCTGGGCCGGTATCGGCCTTGCGGCGGGCCTGACCGATCCGACGGCCGGGTTGGGCGCAGTCGGCGGCTATGCCGGCCTGCGCAACTACACGGCACTGGGTGGGGGCCTCACGGTCTTCACGCTGCCGAACTGAGGCCGACAGGCTGAATGAGATCGCCCGGCGCGCCGCGTGGCGCGCCGGGATTTTCGCCAGCCAGCGTGCCGAGGGAAACGTTCAGTGAGACTCAGTTTAGTCGTAGTGGCGGCCGCGCTCGCGGTTGCCTTGGGGAGCGGCGTCGCGTGCGCAGACGGCTCGGGCGATCCAACAGCGGTCAAGCAGGAAGACGGCAAGTACCTCGATAAGGAGGGCACGCCGACCTACAAGGTCCAGGCCGACGGCACCGTCGACTGGTACACCTATTCGGGTTACCGGCGTTACCACTCCGAATGCCATGTCTGTCACGGACCCGACGGCGAGGGCTCGAGCTATGCGCCTGCCCTGAAGGATTCGCTCAAGACCATGAGCTATGGGGATTTCCTCGGCGTCGTCGCCGGCGGTCGAAAGAACGTCACGACCTCGCAGGAGAATGTGATGCCGGCGTTCGGCGATAATCCCAACGTCGCCTGCTACATGGACGACATCTACGTCTATCTGCGCGCCCGCGCGAACGAAGCGGTCGGCCGCGTGCGGCCGGCCAAGCGCGAGGACAAGCCGGAGGCCTATGCGAAGGCCGAGGACAGCTGCATCGGCAAGTGACCGAGGCCTGGGGCCACACGCGGTCGCGCTCCGATGCACGGCCGCCGAGCTGGAGAGAGTGCATGGCAGTTGCCCCCAGATGGCGCCGCATCGCCTGGTGCGGCTTCGCTCTTGCGGCGATCCCCGTCGCGGTGTCCGCGCAGCCCCGGTTGATGCCGGGCCGCGAGGCTCCGGACACTTCGGTCGAACTGGTCGACCCCAACGTCCTGCGCGTCTGTGCCGACCCGCACAATCTTCCGTTCTCGAACGAAAAGGGCGAAGGCTTCGAGAACAAGCTCGCTGAACTGTTTGCGGAGAAGCTAGGCAAGAAGCTTGCCTACACCTACTTTCCGCAGGCGACCGGGTTCGTGCGCATGACGCTCGGCTCGCACCGCTGCGACGTCATCATGGGCTTCCCCCAGGGTGACGAACTGGTGCAGAGCACGAACCCGTATTACCGCACCGCCTATGCGCTGATTTACAAAGCCGGCAGCGACCTCGAGGGTGTGGAGACGATCTCCGACGAGCGACTGAAGCAGAAGCGCATAGGGATCGTCGCTGGCACCCCGCCCGCGACCTACCTTGCAATCCACAGCCTGCTGGTCAAGGCCAAGCCCTATGCACTGATGATCGATACGCGCATCGATTCGTCCGCCGAAGCGATGATGAAGGACTTGCAGTCCGGCGAGATCGACGCCGGCATCCTGTGGGGACCGATGGCGGGTTTCTATGCACGTTCCGCCAGCCCCGCGGTCAAGGTGGTGCCGCTGATGAAGGAGAGCGGCGGCCCGCAGCTATCCTATCGCATCGCGATGGGCGTGCGGCCGGCGGACCAGAACTGGAAGCGCCAGCTCAGTCAGCTCATCCGAGACAATCAGCCGGAGATCAACAAAATCATGATCGGGTACGGCGTCCCGCTGCTCGACGAGAAAGACCAGCCGATCACCGAAAGCTCGCTCGACCGCAAGCCATGACGCGGCTGTGGGCGAGCGCCGTGCTCGGCGCGCTCGTTCTGGCGCAAGGACCGGCGCGCGCGCAAGCGCCGCCCGAGCCCGACATCTATCGCAACGAAGATTACCGCGCGCCAACGCCCGCGACCTTGCGCGGCGCCCGCGTGGTGACGACCGACGAAGCTGAAGTGCTCTGGAAGGCGGGCGGTGCGATCTTCATCGACGTTATGCCGCACCCGCCGCGTCCGCCCAACCTGCCTGCCGGGACGATCTGGCGGGAGAAAGCGCGTCACAATATTCCCGGCAGCACCTGGCTGCCCGACACAGGCTATGGTGCGCTCGCGGCCGTCACGGAAAATTATCTGCGCAGCAATCTCACGCGGGTGACCGGTGGAGACACCGCGAAGATGCTGGTGTTCTACTGCCTGCGCTCCTGCTGGATGTCGTGGAACGCCGCCAGGCGTGCTCTCGCGATCGGCTACACCAATGTGGTCTGGTATCCGGACGGCACCGATGGCTGGGAAGATGCGCTGCTGCCGCTTGCGGATTCGACACCAGAACCGCGCCCCGAATAGGCCTTCTGTTTGAGCGCGATCTTGTCCGAAAGCCGGCTCCAACTTTCCGGGATCGCGCTCTATTCCATCGCCTGCTGAGCCGTGCGCGATAGTGCAAACAGGCGCCGCTCGATCTCGACAGGGACTTCGCATACGAAGCGGATGGTCTTGCGCCTGTCCTCGAAGATTCGCGTGCTCCATTCGACCTGCGCGGCGAGCTGGTCGATTTTGGACTGATCCGGCGGCGTGGCGTCCTGCGCGCTGTGCAGCGCCGCCACGTCCGACTTGATCTTGTCGGCCAGGTCTCTCTGATGGCGCGCGACACGCTCGATGCCGTTCATCACTTCGGTGCGCTCGCGGTTGAGTCGGTCGAACAGCCCGGCAAACAGCAGCTTTGCCTTCTGCCCGCGCTCGGCGGCGCTGCCGATGATGAAGTCCGCGATTGATTTCTGCGCATCCTCGAGTGGGATGCGCCGCGCCGCCAGCCGCGGCACCATGTCCTTGATTTTCGGGTCGCTCTCCCAAGCCGTGGCAGCATCGTCGAGCGGAGGACCGGCCCAGATCGCAGCGACGGAGAGCTCGGGCACCTTCGCCTGCGCGCAGGGCCAGTCCGGATAGCGCGGGTCGGCGGCCAGCGCCGGCGCGGCGAAGGCGATCGCGAACGTCATGATCACAAGAAGGACGCGCGTCATCATTCTCCTCCCGGACCGCCGCGGCGCGCGAGCAGGCCGCGCGCCGGATCATAGGCGAGGATCGCGCCGATCATGAACACGACCGTGCAGCCGCATACGACGCCAAGCGAAATCCAGTTGACCTTGCCGTAGAGCGCGAAGCGGATGAGTTCGACCGCATGCGTGAATGGGTTGAGCTGGCACACGTAATAAAGAGCTGGGCTCGCCTCCTGCACGCGCCAGAGCGGATAGAGCGCCGAGGAGGCGAAAAACATCGGAAAGATCACGAAATTCATCACGCCGGCGAAATTCTCAAGCTGCTTCACCGCGGACGAGATCAGCATGCCAAGGGCGCCGAGCATCAGGCCGGACAGGATCAGTGCGGGCAGCACTGCGAGGTAGCCGAGCGGTGGCGGCTCGATCTCCCAGAAATACGCGATCGCCAGAAACGCGTAGACCTGCAGCAGCGACACCGCGGTGCCGGCGATAAGCTTGCACGAGAGCAGGTACCAGCGCGGCAGCGGGCTCACCAGCAGCGTGCGCATATTGCCCATCTCGCGGTCGTAGACCATCGAGAGGGAAGACTGCATGCCGTTGAAAAGCTGGATCATCGCCATCAGGCCGGGCGTGATGTAGACCTCGTAGAGAATGTAGGTCTCGTAGGGCGGAATGATGGAAATTCCGAGCACCTGACGGAACCCGGCCGCGAAGATAAAGAGCCACACCAGCGGACGCACCAGCGCGGAGACGAAGCGCTCGCGCTGATGCAGGAAACGCAGACCCTCGCGCCATACGATGCCCTTCAGGCAGATCGCATATTGCGCGGCCGAGAAGCCGGCCGGCGTCAGCGTCGAGGCGCTCATGCGGCCTCGCTCGCGTCGGCGCCGCGCGTGAGACGCGTAAAGGCTGCCGCGACACTGTCCGGTCCGACGATTTGCGAGACTGAGCCGTGCGCCAGCATCCGCCCGCGATGCAGCACGATCAGATCGTCGTCGGAGGCGACCTCGTCGACCAGATGGGTCGCCCACACAACCGCGACGCCGTCGCGTTTCACCAGCAGGCGCACATGTTCGAGAATGTCGGCACGCGCCTTGATGTCGAGCCCGACGGTCGCTTCGTCGAGGATCAGGAGGCGTGGCCGGTGCAGCAGTGCGCGCGCGATCTCGACGCGCCGCATTTGTCCGCCCGAGAGGTCGCGCACCTTGTCGTTGGCGCGATCCGACAGCGCGATCTGCGCCAGCACCTCCGCCGCGCGCTCGCGCGCCTGCCGCGCGCCGATGCCGTGCAGCGCCGCGTGATAGGTCAGGTTCTGAGCGACCGAGAGATCGAGATCGAGCGTGCGCGGCTGGAACACGACGCCAAGCATGCGTAATGCGGCGCCGGGCTCGCGGTCGACATCGTGGCCGAAGATCGAGATACGCCCGGCACGCACCGCATAAAGCCGCGTCACCAGCGAGAACAGCGTGCTCTTGCCCGCGCCGTTCAGCCCGAGCAGCGCCACGAATGTCGCGGGCTTGACGGCAAAGGACACGGTGTCGAGCGCCTTGCGCGCGCCGTAGGAATGGCTGACGCTTTCGACGGCGAGCGCGGCGGCAGTCCCGTTCATGCTCGTTCCTGCATCCTCATTCCCGCGAAATCGTGACGCCCCAGGGCAGCTCGCCGACCTGGATCGACTTGATGACCTTGAGCGACGCGACGTCGATGACCGACACGTCGTTCGACACGCCATTGGTGCAGAGCAGGAATTTCTCGTCCGGCGTGAATGCCATGTGCCAGACGCGCTGGCCGACCAGCAGGTATTTCGTCACCTGGTGTGTCGCGCCGTCCACCACCGCGATGCGGTTTGCCGGCCCGAGCGCCACGAAGGCGGTCTTGCCGTCCTTCGTGAGATTGATGCCGACCGGCTGGATCGCCTCGCGGCGCAGGCCGGCGATCTCGAACGCGATCTTCTTCTTGATCTCGCGCTTGGCGGGATCGATCACGCTGACGGTGCCGCCGATCTCGGCCGACACCCATAACTCCGAGCCGTCCTGCTTGAACTCCGCATAGCGCGGGCGCGCATCGACCAGCACGTTCGCGACGATCTCGCGCGTGCTCGTGTCGATGAAATGCGCCATGTTCGTCGTTTCCGACGTGTTGACGAGGATCTTGCCGTCCGGGCTTATCCCCATGCCCTCGGGCTCGACGCCGACTTGCACGTCGCCCAGCCGCGCGCGGCGCTCGATGTCGATCATCGTGACGGTGTTGTCGTTTTCGTTGGCGACGTAGAGGATTTTCCCTGCCGCGATCCTGCACGAACAACTCGGGGTCGGGACCGGAGGGGAGGGTGTCGGTCACCTGATTGGTCATGGTGTCGATCATCTGGATCGTGTCGTCATCGCCGACCGCGACCAGTACAAATTTCTGGTCGCGCGTGATCTCGATGCCGCGCGGGCGCTGCCCGACCTTGATGGTGCGCACCACCTCCCATTTCGCGGTGTCGATCACCGATACCGTGTTGCTCTTCTCATTCGAGATATAGGCGAGGTAGGCGCTCGCGTGCCCACAGGCGACGAGCGGCAGGCCGAGACCGAGAGCGAGTTGCGCAGATGATTCCGTCATTTGAGCCTGCACTTGGTTTCGGGGCGATCGTAGCCGAGCGTATCAAGCTCGGAGACCTGATGCAGGAACCCGTCCTGCGGGGAGACCGAGACGATGACGCGCCCGTCGGCGAGCAGAATGGGCTGGCGCAACTGCTGATTCCAGTCGCGCAGCGTCAGCCGCTGCCCCTTGAAGGCGGCAAGCGAGAAGTCCGGACTTCTGAAGAAACCGAGCATCGCCTTGGGGTCCTGGGCGTGTCCGCGCGACGCGGCTTCGCCGACCATGCGGGCTGCCGCCCAGGCGTTGCCGTCGCGCTCGCTCATGCGGCGCGAAAACAGCGCGACGAAGCGGTTCTGCAGCTGGTTCGCGCCCCACTGATCGTGCGCCGGGTCCCAACTCTTCGGGATCAGGCCCGCCGAGCCCGCGACCGGCCGTGCGTCCCAGGTGCGATAGGGCAGGTAGCTTGCGAACACATCGCTTTCGTCCGCCGCCACCAGCACGTCGTAGTCCGGCGCGGATTGCGTGAACACCGGAATCTGGCGCTGGATCTGCACGATGCCGCTGTCGGTGCGTCGCGCGCCACCGGTATCCTGGAATGTGCGCTCCTGCACGATCTTTGCACCGAAGCGGGTCGCGGTGCGGCGCAACGCATCGGCGAACAGGTTGTCCTTGTCGTGCGAACCCACAACGAGCAGCCAGCGGCGCCATTTCTTCCAGACGAGATATTGCGCCGAGCCCATCGGCCAGCATCGAGCGCGTCGGCGCGGTGTGGATCACGTTGGCGCGGCAATCTTCCTCGCGCAACCGGTCGTCGGTCGCCCCCGCGTTGAAGAAGATCAGATCGCGGCCCGCATCAGCCGCCTTGAGCAGCATGTCGGGCGGCAGGTCCGCGATGATGCGTCGAAACGCCGCGTTGCGCGAATGCCGTGACCGCAGCGGCCGGATCGTCGCCGTCCTTCAACTTCACCTCATCGAGCGAGAAGCGTCTGGTTGAGGAAGCGCCCGGTCGTGTTGTTGTCCTGGATCGCAAGCTTCGCACCGGCGATTCCGTCGTCCGGCGGTGGCACATCCAGCAGCGAGATCGCACTCTTGCCCTCCGGCACGCGCAGATAGCCGATCCTGATCGCGACCGCGTCCGCCGCGTAGGCGGATGCCGAGGCCAGCAAGGCGCAGAGAACCACCAAGATACCGAACCAAGACGCTCCTCCGGACCGGGTGTATCTCCCGGCTAACTCCCTATAATACTTGGATTTCCGGTTTAATCATGACCATTCTGTCATACTCTGAAGGGGAAGAAAGTCAGCGGGTAGGGAGTGCAAGGGCTGCGTCATGCGCATCGTCGCGACCATCATGCTCCCACTTTTGCTGTTTCCGGCGGCGGCCCCCGCGCGGGAACAATCCGCTGCAATTTTCGACTTCGAGCTGACCGATACCAGCCGCGACAACCAGCTTGCGCCGACCGACCCCGAACACGTCGCGCGCCTTGCGCTGATCAGCGAGCGGCTGCGCACACGGCTCGCGGAGTCCGGGCGCTTTTCACTGGTGGATATCGCGCCAATTGCCACCAAGGCGCACGGCAGCAACCTGCAATCCTGCGGCGGTTGCGACATCAAGCTTGCGAACGAAGTCGGGGCCGACCTTGCGGTCACCGGCATGGTGTTCAAGATCTCGAACCTGATCCTCAACATGACGATCTTCGTGCGCGACACCAAGACCGGGAGCAACCTCGCGGTGGCACAGGCCGACCTGCGCGGCGACACCGACGAATCCTGGACGCGCACACTGGATTGGCTGGTGCGCAACCGGCTGCTTGATCCCGAGCGCGGGGTGAAGCCATGACGCTGATGCTCGCGAGCGTCACCGGCCCGCAGGAGGCCGAGATCGCGCTCGCGCATGGCGCCGACATCGTCGATCTGAAGGATTCCACGAACGGCGCATTTGGTGCGGTGTCGACCGAAACCGTGCGCGCGACCGTCGCTGCAGTGACGGGGCGGCGTCCGGTCAGCGCGGTGACGGGCGAGATCGCGATGGAACCGGACGCGCTCGTCGCGGCAGCAACCGCGATGGCCGATGCGGGCGCCGAATACGTCAAGGTCGGGTCTCTATCCGGACGCCAGGCGGACCGGCTGCATTCGTGCGCTTGCGGCGCTGGCGCGGCGCGCCCGGCTCGTCGGGGTGATGTTTGCCGACGACGGGGCCGATCCGGCGCTGGTTTCCCTGCTGGCGGAGAGTGGCTTCGCCGGCGTCATGCTCGACACGGCGCGCAAGCGAAACGGCGGTCTGCTCGCCCACATGGACATCCCGGCGCTCGGAAATTTCGTCGATGCGGCGCGCGCGCAGAATCTGCTGGCGGGCCTCGCGGGTTCGCTTGAAGCGCCGGATATTCCGCGCCTGCTGCTGCTGACGCCGGACATTCTTGGTTTTCGTGGTGCGCTCTGCGCCGCAGGCGACCGCACCGCATCAATCGATCCCACTGCGATCGATGCAATCCGCGGCCTCATTCCACCCGACATGCGCCGGACTGCGCGCGACAAGCCGGCACCGGCGCGGGTGGACTATCGCTTGCTCGCGGCGCGCGGTTATTCCGTGGATCCGCGCCGCGACGACAACACCGACCGCGTGTTCGTGCGGGATTTTGTGCTGCCGGTGCGCATCGGTGCCTACGCGCGCGAGCACGACAAGCCGCAGAATGTGCGCTTGAACGTCGACGCGAAGGTAACGCGCGCGAGCCACGCGCCCGAGGACATGCGCGACGTGTTCTCCTATGACGTCATCACCGATGGCATCCGCATGATCGTCGCGCAGGAGCACATTGCGCTGGTCGAGATGCTGGCTGAACGGGTCGCCGCCCTGGTGCTGACAAACCCGCGCGTCGTGAGCGTCACCGTGCGGGTCGAGAAACTTGATGTCGGGCCGGGCGCGGTCGGCGTTGAGATTGTGCGCGAACGCCCTGCCGAGGCCGCGAAGGTGCATCATCTGTTTCCCGTCGCGGCCGCGGAGAGCGACAAGGCAACGTGAAATGCGCGACCTGACTGTCATCAAGCTCGGCGGCAGCCACGCCTTCGCGCCGCATCTTCGCGCCTGGCTCGATGCGATCGTACAATGTGCCGGCCACATTGTGGTCGTGCCCGGCGGTGGGCCGTTTGCCGATGCGGTGCGCGACGCGCAGCCGCGCATCGGCTTTAATGACGCCGCCGCGCACCGGATGGCCTTACTCGCCATGGAGCAATATGGCTGTGCGTTGGCGAGTCTGAATTCGCGCTTCGTGCTGGCGGAGTCGCGAACCGACATCGAGGGTGCGGTAGCGGCGGGCAACGTGCCGGTGTGGTTGCCGACGCGCATGGTGCTCGTCACCAATGAGATTCCGTGGTCGTGGGATGTCACATCGGACAGCCTCGCGGCGTGGCTCGCCGAAGTGCTCGGCGCGAGCCGCTTGTTGCTGGTCAAGCATGATGCTGCGCGCGCGAGCGCAGACGAACTTGCGGCGCGCGGTGTGGTCGACCCGGCCTTTCCGCACTTCGCGAAGGCGAGCGGCGTACCGTTCTCAGTGCTCGGCGCGGCCGATCACACAATGCTTGCCGGCGCGAAAGAGCCCGCGTGATGGCCAAGGTCAAGACGCCGCGCTGGGGCTGGGCGCTGACCGGATCGGGACATTTCTTCAAGGAGTGCCTCACGCTGATAGCGGAGCTCGACGACGTCGATCTGTTCGTCAGCAAGGCGGCGGCCGAGGTCGTGCGCATGTATCGCCAGGAGCTCAAGCTGCCGAAGTCCGCGCGGCTGTTCCAGGACAAGACCGCGAGCGCGGCACCCGTCGGCGCGTTCTATTACGGGACCTACCACACGCTGGTGGTCGGACCGGCGACGTCGAACACGGTCGCGAAATGCGTGTTCGGCATTTCCGACACGCTGGTGACCAACGTGTTCGCGCAGGCCGGTAAATGCCGCGTCCCGGCCATCGTGTTTGCGTGCGACACCGCGCCCGAACTCGAAACCGAGGCGCCGAAAGGCATGGTGAAGGTCTATCCCCGCCGCATCGATCTCGACAACACCGAGCGGCTGAAGTCGTTCGCCGACACGCAAGTGGTCGAAACGCTCGATGACTTGCGCGCGGCGCTCGACCGGCGCCGCCAAGACCTGGCGCATGGCTGAGCGCGTTCTCTTCCTCACCGGCCATCTCGCGCATGCGCGACTGGAAAAGGTGTTGCGCGAGGGCGATCTCGGTTTCGAATCGGTCGATCGCCGACATCGGCGTGAAGGTCGCGGCACTCATGACCGAGGCGATCATCGCGCGCCGGCTGCCGCGCCCAGTCGCGGCCGACCGGATCGTCGTTCCGGGCCGTTGCCGCGCCGATTTAACGCGTCTTTCGGCGGAATTCGGCGTGCCGTTCGAGCGCGGCCCGGACGAATTAAAAGACCTGCCCGCCTATTTCGGCAAACGCGGGCGCGGCCTCGACCTGTCGCGCCATGACATGCGCATCTTCGCCGAAATCGTGGATGCGTCGGCGTTGAGCGTCGAGGCGATCGTGATGCGCGCCGTCGCGATGCGCACGGCCGGAGCCGATGTGATCGATCTCGGTTGTCTGCCCGATACGCCATTTCGGCATCTGGAAGACGCGGTGCGCGAACTGAAAGCGCAGGATTTCAAAGTCAGCGTCGACTCGGCCGACGTCACCGAACTGCAGCGGGGCGCGTCGGCGGGTGCGGACTTTCTGCTCAGCCTCACCGAGCATACGCTCGACATCGCGTCCGACACCGGCGCGACGCCGGTGCTGATTCCCGGCGCGCATGGCGACATGGCGTCGCTCTATCGTGCCGCCGAAGCCGCGGAGCGGCGCGGCATCAGGGCGATCCTCGATCCGGTAATTGACCCGATTCACTTCGGCTTCATGTCGTCGCTGTCGCGTTACGCCGAGTTGCGCGCGAGGCTGCCCGAAGCCGACATGCTGATGGGCACCGGCAATTTGACCGAACTGACCGACGCGGATTCCAGCGGCGTCACCGCGATGCTGCTCGGCATCTGCTCGGAACTGCACATCCGCAATCTGCTCGTCGTGCAGGTGAGCCCGCACACGCGCCGCACCATTCAGGAGCATGATGCGGCGCGGCGTATCATGTTCGCGGCACGCGAGGACGCAAGCCTGCCGCAGGATTACGGCGCGGCGCTGCTGCAGGTGCATGACAAGAAGCCGTTTCCGAATTCGGCGCAGGAGGTCGGCGAGGTCGCCGTGCAGGTGACGGACGACAATTTCCGCATCGAGACCGCCGAGGATGGCGTGCATGTCTATAACCGGCACGGGCATCATGTCGGGCAGGATGCGCTCGCGCTGTTCGGCAGACTCGGTGTCGAGCGCGACGGTGCACATGCGTTCTATCTCGGCGCCGAATTGATGAAGGCCGAGATCGCGTGGCGGCTGGGCAAGCGTTACGCGCAGGACGAGCCGCTCGACTGGGGCGCGGCCGCCGACGAGCCTGCCGAGGACCGAACGCGCCTGAAGGAAATCGGGCATACGATGCGCGCGAAGACCGGAACCTGACATGCCGTTGATCCGCGAAACCATCGTGACGACGGTGAACGCGGCGGGCGCGGTGCACATCGCGCCACTCGGCATCATCGCGGACGGTGAGGACTGGATCATCGCGCCGTTCCACCCCTCGACCACGCTTGACAATCTGCGGGCCGTGCCGTTCGCGGTCGCGAACTACACCGACGATGTGCGTGTGTTCGCAGGCTGTCTCACCGGGCGCGGGCCGTGGCCGACCGTCAAATCGGAACAGGTGCCGGTGCCGCGCCTTGCAACCACGCTCGCGCATGCCGAATTGTCCGTGACGCAGATCACCGAGGACGCGCAGCGCCCGCGCTTTCATTGCGGTGTGGTGCACCTCGCGCAGCACGCGCCGTTCCGCGGCTTCAACCGGGCGCAGGCTGCCGTGATCGAGGCCGCGATCCTCACCAGCCGCCTGCACATGCTGCCACCCGACAAGATCGAGAGCGAACTTGCTTATCTTGAAATAGCGGTAAGCAAGACCGCGGGACCGGTCGAACAGGAAGCGTGGGACTGGTTGATGGAGAAGATCGGCGCACACCGGCAGCGCGCGACCTCCCGATAACGGCCGAGCCGCTGCGCTCTATTCGTTACTGGCACGCCGCCGCGACTTGCCTTCCTGGGGCCGCGCTTTGACGACGCGGCGGCGTGGCGGTCTCTTTTGCGCAACGATCTTTGCCGGCACGGGCACTTCAGCCGCGGCGGCGGCTGCCGCCCGGCGCTGGGCCGCTTTGGATTTTTTGGGCAACCCAAGCAATTCCGCATAGGTATCGATCATGCGACCCGGGGCGTAGCGCTGGGCAATTGTCTGCGCGATCTCCCGGCCCCGCGCCGGATGAGCGGGCGGGCCTGCTGCAATCGCGTGGGCCCAGGCCACCGGATCCGATGGCGAAACGAAATGGGCGGCCGTTTCCGCACCGGCCGACAGGACCTCACGCAGGATCGGCAGGTCGCTTGCAATCATCGGAATGCCGGCGGCCGCAGCTTCGATTGCCGGAAGACCGAATGTCTCGGTCGTCGAAGGGATCGCGAAAAGGTCCGCGGCTGCGAGTAGGTCCGACATGTCCTTTTCGCTGATGTCGCCAAGCAGATGCACGCGGTTGAGAACACCGAGTGCGTGCGCGGCTGCAAGATATTCGTCGCGCATCGGGCCGTCGCCGGGGATGATGAGCCGCGCCAAAGGCTCATGGCTCAGCGCACGCACAAGCACGATGTGGTTGCGCTGCGCTTCCAGCCCCACGGTCGTCAGCACGATCGCGCCGTCATCCGGAATGGCAAAGCGCGTCAGAGTTGTGCTGCGCGCGCGCCGGGAGCGCGTCGTCGAAGCGCCGTACTCGATCAATGTGAGGGCGTGGCGGTATCCTGCCGGATAACGCGCGAAGGCGTCGAATATGACGCGCGCATTCGCGACGTTGACGGTATAGATGCC
Source organism: uncultured Alphaproteobacteria bacterium (assembly GCA_963757565.1). Lineage (GTDB taxonomy): Bacteria > Pseudomonadota > Alphaproteobacteria > Rhizobiales > Xanthobacteraceae > PALSA-894. The sequence goes on along the minus strand of CAVWSB010000010.1, from coordinate 345,055 downwards.
AAGTGTCCCGACGATGCCGTCGAGCCAGCGGGGCGGTGTGCGCAAATCGCGCGGCGGCACGGTCTGGTGCGCAATGCGATAACGGCAACGCGTGAAAAGAGCGGCGACGCACGCGACGATCGACGAACTCGCCTGATACGCGATCACCGCATCGTAATGTCCCCGCAAAATCTGCCATGCGACATGCAGCGCGCCGCGGAGCTTGGCGCGCGTGCCGGCTTCGGGAAACAGAATGGCGGTCTCGACTGTCGCGCCACGCTCCGCGAGTCCGCTGCCGACTGTCTCGCTCAGCGCTTTGACATCGCCCGTCTCGTTTCCGCGAATGATCTGCAGGATACGCATTGGTTCAGTCGGAGGACAAAGGCTCGTCTCGCCTCAATCGCAGTTGTCTTGCGAGCCGCCGATTGCAGGCTCTGCTTCAACGCTGATCTAATGGAATTCTTCGGTGGAATGGGCGTTTGGCTGCCGTAAAGGTTACTGGCGCGCGTCAAGGTTACCGACAAACATCAGAGTCTCGGCAATGTTCAGGAAGGGTGCGAAGCGTTAGGTAAAGACAATGCCTTAACGGCAGTGAGACAAGATACGAACAGCCCAGGTCATGCGCGAAGCGACACAACGGGTCTCCGTCCACGACAAAGGACGAGGCACGCGACGTTCTCCAATCGAGCCGCCGCTTCATGCGCCCGATGCTCTCGCGCCGCGCGATCTTCCCCCCGCGACGGCGCTTGAGCGCGTCGCGGATTTCCTGAAGCGGCATCAAGGCGTGCCCGCGATCATGCGGCGCTTCATTTACCCCGAGCGGGAGGCGATCCCGCTATCGCCGCACGCCGTCGAGGGCTCCTTGAGAATTTCGTTCTTCGTCCGCTCGCTCAGCGGAGAGGGCGCGCCGCGCGATACGATCCTGCTCGCCAACGAAATCGCGTCGCGGGGTCATGCGGTCGAAATTCTCACGCTGGTGCCGGAGGGCACCGCGCGCCTCATCGTGCACGAACAGGTGCGGATCGTGCGGGTCGGCAGCAATCATCTGCGCAGTGCCGTTCCCTATCTGCGGCGCCGTTTGATCGAGGGACGGCCCGACGTGTTGATCAGCGCCGAGGCGGCGCCCAACTTGGTCGCACTGCTTGCCGCGCGGTTGATGCCTGAGGATATCCGCCCGCGAATCGTCCTGCGCGAAACCGGCACCCCGTCAGCGGCTTTGCGACATGAAACGCAATGGCAGAACCGTCTTGCCTATTGGGGCTTGCGCGCGTTGTACCGATGGTCCGATTCGATCGTGACGCTGACAGAAGGCGCCGAACAGGATCTGCAGGAAGACTTCGGTGTGCCGCCGGAAAAGCTTGCCCGTATGTCGGCGAGCGCGGTCATCGATGGCTTGGCCGCCAAGCCGGAGCCGCGCGAGCGTAATCTCATCGTGTCGGTGGGGCGGCTGTCGCGCGAGAACGATTACGCGACATTGCTGCGCGCGTTCGCCAAGGCGGCCCAACCCGGCTGGCGGCTTGCGATCGTCGGCGATGGACCGATGCGCGATGAACTCAATGCGCTCTCGCTTGCGCTCGGCGTACGCGCGCGCGTCGTTCTGACCGGCTCCCTCTACAATACGATGCCGGTCCTGCGTCGCGCTGCGCTCGCAGTCTGGTCCGCGCGTTGCGACGGCTTCAACAATGCAATGGTCGAGGCGCTCGCATGCGGCACGCCGGTAGTGGCGACGGACTGCCCCTATGCGCCGCGGGAAATTCTCGCGGACGGGCGCTACGGCACACTGGTCCCGGTCGGCGACAGCGATGCTCTCGCGGCGGCAATAACACAGGCCATGACGTCGCGACCCGATCGTGAAGCGCTGCGCGCGCGCGGTTCGATGCATACGCCCGCGCGTGCCGCGGACGCCTTACTGGGTATCCTCGACGGCCTTCAATCGGCCGGCAGCGTGCAGGGCCTGCCAGACCTTGGCGGGAGTCGCCGGCATGTCGATGTGCCGGATGCCCCGCTCATGCAGCGCATCCACGATCGCGTTGATTAGTGCGGGCGGAGCGCCGACCGCGCCGGCTTCGCCCGCCCCTTTAACGCCGAGCGGGTTTGCCGTGCAGGGAACGTTACGCGTCGAAAACGAGAAGTTCGGCAGGTTGTCGGCGCGCGGCATGGCGTAGTCCATGAATGTGCCGGCGACGAGCTGGCCGGAGTCGTTATCGTACACGGCCTCCTCCAGCAGCGCCTGGCCGATGCCCTGCACCACGCCGCCATGCACCTGGCCCTCGAGCATCATCGGATTGATCGTGACGCCGAAATCATCGACCACGGTATAGCGCAGGATTGTCGTGATGCCGCTGTCTGGGTCGATCTCGACCTCGGCAATGTGGCATCCGTTCGGAAACGTCGCGCCAGCAGGCGTCTGCACATGTGTGACGTCGAGACCCGGCGCGGTACCGGCTGGAAGCTTGGTCGGATCTTTCGCGGCTTGCGCGACCGCGAACAAATCCACGTGGCGGTCGGTGCCGACGATGCGGAATTCGCCATCGCCATATTCGATATCGACGGCCGACGCCTCCAGCAGATTTGCGGCGATCTGCTTGCCCTTGTCGATCACCTTCAGCGAAGCCTCGTGGATCGCGGAGCCGCCGACCGGTAGCGCGCGCGAGCCGCCGGTGAGGCCACGCGGCGAGCGGTCCGAATCGCCGTACACGACATCCACGCGATCCGCATCGATGCCGAGGCGATCGGAGATCATCTGTTTGTACGCAGTCACGAGACCGGTGCCGTATTCCTGATTACCCATCACGAGGTCGATGCGCTCGCCCTTGAACTCGATGCCGGCGCTTTCCGGCATGCCGCCACCGCAGCGCTCCGTGTAGGTCGCCATGCCGATACCCCGAAGCTTGCCGCGCTTCGCGCTTTCGCGGCGTCGCGACTTGAAGCCCTTCCAGTCGGCATTCTCCATCGCGGCGTCCATGATCTTCTCGAATTCGCCGCTGTCGAAGGTGAGCTTGGTCGGTGACGTGTAGGGGATCGCCTTCGCCGGGATCAGATTGATGCGGCGGATCTTGTCCGGCGTCATGTTCATCTCGCGCGCGGCCGCATCGACCAGGCGCTCGATCAGGTACGAGGATTCGGGCCGGCCCGCGCCGCGATAGGCGCACACCGGTACCGTGTTGGTGCACACGCCCTTGACGTTGATGGCAATCGCAGGCGTCGTGTAGAGCCCGGAGATCAGGTCGGTCGAGCGCGTCGGCACGAATGCACCCATCGGCGAGAGATACGCGCCGATGTTGGCGATCAGTGAAACGCGGATGCCGAGGAACCTGCCCTTCTCATCCATTGCGAGCTCGGCCTTGGTGAAATGGTCGCGGCCCTGGTTGTCCGAAATGAACGCCTCGGAGCGATCGGATTGCCAGTGCACGGGGCGCTTAAGCTTGCCGGCGGCCCATACCACCAGCGCCTGTTCGGGATAGACGAAGGCTTTCATGCCGAACCCACCGCCGACATTCGGCGGCGTGATCACGCGCAGCTTTTCCTTCGGCGTTTTCAGAACGACTTCGGCCAGCGTGTCGCGCACGATGTGTGACCCCTGCGTGCCGGTGTGCAGGACAGGACGGCTGGCCGCCGCATCCCAGTCGCCGATCGCGTTGCGCGGCTCCATCGAGTTTGCCACCACGCGATTGTTGATGATCTCGATGGTGGTGACGTGCGCCGCCTTGGCGAACGCCGCATCGGTTGCAGCGAAATCGGAGGTGTCGTTGTCCCAGTCGAAGACGAGATTGCCCGGCACGTGGTCGAACAGCTGCGGTGCTCCACTTTCGAGTGCGGCGCGCCCGTCGGTCACGGCTGGCAGCGTATCGTAATCGATCTCGATCGCCTCGGCGGCGTCTTGCGCCTGTGCGAGCGTTTCAGCGATCACCACGGCGACCGGCTGGCCGACATGGCGCACCTTGCCGATCGCAAGCACCGGGCGCGGCGTATCGGAGCGCGGCTTGCCGTCGCGATTGGTGAGCGGCGCGGAGCAGGGCACATCGCCGAGCCCGTCGGCCGTCACGTCATCGCCGGTCAGCACCAGCAATACGCCGGGCATGGACTTGGCGGCGGCGGTGTCGATCTTGCGAATGTTGGCGTGCGCGGCCTGAGCGCGCAGCACATAGGCCTGCGTCATGTTGGGAAGAGTAATGTCGTCGGTATAGCGGCCTGTGCCGGTAATGAGGGACTGGTCTTCAACACGCCGAACGGGCTGGCCAACGCCGAATTTCATGATCGCTCCTGATCAAAAGTGCAACGCCACCCGCGACATCTCGCAGGTACGCCGGGTCTCACAAAGATGGTGATTTGGACTGGATATCGATAGGGCCATCATATCGCGGGCCGAGCCTGCGCGCCAAGCGGTCCGAGCCGTCCGGCGGGCGCGGTTTTTCGATAAATGCCTTGAGTTCAGCGCATTTCTTCACGGTCTAATCACCAGGCCGGTGGACATGCTGCCACCCAAAGCGGCATTCTTTGCTCCAAGCGCCTCAGAGCGCGTGGAGGGTGCCCAATGATCAGACTTTTCGTGGCTGCGCTCGCCTGCGCGCTCGTCGCTGCGCCGGCTACCGCGCAGGATTATCCGAGTAGACCGATCCGCATCATCGTGCCGTTCGGTCCGGGTGGTGGCGGCGATATCGTGGGTCGCATCTTTGGGCAGGTGCTGCAGGAGAAGCTCGGCCAGCCGGTGGTGATCGAGAACAGGCCGGGCGCTGCGGGGACGCTCGGTAACGAGGTTGTCGCGCGGGCTGAGAAGGATGGCTACACGATCGGCGTCATGACGGCGGGGCAGATCATCGCTGGCGTGATGAACAAGTCGCTGCGCTACGACACCGCGACCGCGTTCGAGCCGATTTCGCAAGTTGGCACCGCAAGCTTGATGCTTGTCGCGCGGGCGGATTTTCCGGCGAACAACGTCGACGAACTCATCGCGGCCGCGAAGGCCAGTCCCGGCAAGATCAACCTCGCGAGTCCGGGCTTCGGCGCAACGCAGCACATGTCGGGCGAACTGTTCAAGCAGATGGCGGGCGTCGACATGGTGTCGGTCCAGTTCCGCACCACGCCGGAGGCGATCACGGCGCTGCTCGGCAAGCAGGTCGACGTGCTGTTCGACACAGCGCTGGCGGTGCTGGGGCAGGTGCAGTCCGGCCAGCTCAAGGCCATCGCCGTCACCTCGAAGGAGCGCTTCCCGATCGTTCCGGACGTGCCGGCGATTGCGGAATCCGCCGCGATGAAGGCTTACGATGTCTCGACCTGGTATGGGTTTTTCGGGCCGCGCGGGCTTGCACCCGAAGTCGTTGCCAAACTGAACAAGGCAATGAATGAAGCGCTCAAGGACGAGGCAGTGCGCGAGAAGCTGACCAAGGCGGGCGTTGCCGTGAAGGGCTCGACGCCTGAGGCTTTCGGCAAATTCATGGCCGACGAGCTCGCGCGCTGGAACGGCGTGCGCGAGGCCGCGGGGATCGAGAAGCAGTAGCCTTCGGCTCGCTGTTCCCGCGCTCGCGGAATCCACGACAAAGAAGCAAGAGGCCGGCGGCGCAAGTCCGCCTGAGCGCAATCCGTGCCATGATCGGCCCGGCCAATGACCGGAGCACCATCATGGATACACAAGACCAGCACGACCGCGGACTGGCGCTGCGCACGCAATTGTTCGGCCGCGAGGCTGTCGAGAGCCGCATGAATGCGTTCGGCGAATTCGGCAAGCCGCTGCAGCACGTCATCAACGCCTATGCGTATGGCGACGTGTGGAGCCGTTCGGCGCTGCCGCTCGCCACCAAGTCGCTGGCCATGATCGGCATGATGGCGGCGGCCGGCCACGCCAACGAATTGCGCGTGCACCTGAAAGGCGCGCTGAAGAACGGCTGCAGCGTGGAACAGATTCAGGAGGTGCTGCTGCTGGTCACGCTCTATTGCGGCATCCCGGCCGCCAACGAGGCGCATCGCGTTGCCGCCGAGGTGCTGCGCGAGGAAAAACGCACGTGATGCAGCGCAGCATCGCAAGGCGCCCATGCGCATTTAGGCCTCGCCGCACAGGTCATTTCGTCTAAGGTCGCGCGTAGGCCGGTGTCGACAAGCCGGCCGCCAGCGTTGGAAATGCTCGACCGGACCGGGACCTCTCGCCAGAGCGATGCGACACGCGCGGACGGCAAGCCGGCTTCCGGCCTGCCGCGCCTTGCCATGCTCGCGCCGTTCGGGACGCGCAGCTTCCGTTTCCAGTGGCCCGCCGATCTGCTCACCTCGTGGGCGTTCGAGATGGAGACCATCATTCTGGGCTGGTACGTGCTGGTCCAGACCGGGTCGGTGTTCTGGCTCACGGCGTTCGGCGCCTCTCAATATCTCGGCACGCTGATCGCGCCGATGTACGGCGTTGCCGGCGACCGCCTCGGCCACAAGTCGCTGCTGCTCGGGATGCGCGCCATCTACGGGGTCTGCGCCAGCTCGTTGCTGACGTTCATCCTGCTCGGTTGGATCAGTCCCGCGGTCGTGCTTGCAGTCACCACCGTGATGGGGCTGGTGCGGCCTTCCGACCTCGGGGTGCGCGGCGCGCTGATCGCCGAGTCGATGCCGGCGAGCACGCTGGTCGCCGCGCTCAGCATCTCGCGCACCACGCAGGACTCCGCCCGCATCGCCGGCTCGCTCGCCGGCGCCAGCATCGTGGCCTATTTCGGCATGTCGTATGCCTACGTGCTTATCGCGGTGTTCTACATCACGGGTGCGCTGCTGATGCTGGGCGACACCGCGCCGGTGCGCCATGTTTCGCTCGCGATGACGCCGGAAGAACTGCAGGGCAAGTCGCCGTGGCGCGACCTGACGGAAGGGATTGCGCACATCCGGGCCACGCCTATTCTGCTCGCGCTCGTCTCGCTGGCCTTTCTCACCAACCTCGCCGCATTCCCGCTGTCCAACGGGCTCCTGCCTTACGCGGCACGCGATGTGTTCCACATCGATCAGACCGGACTTGCCTATCTGGTGGCGTCGTTCGCACTGGGATCGCTGATCGGATCGCTGCTGCTCAGCAATGTGGCGAGCGGCGTGCGCCTGACGCGGTTGATGACGGCCGGGTCGGCGCTCTGGTTCATGACGCTACTGGTCTTCGCCCAGATGCCAAGCCCGGGCTGGGCGATGGTGTTCCTGGTCCTGGCGGGCGTGATGCAAAGCCTCTCCATCGTATCGCTGCAGATCACGCTGCTGCGCGAGGCGGGCGAGCGCTTTCGCGGCCGCGTCATGGGCGTGCGCATGATGGCGATCTATTCAGCTGCCGCTCGGGCTGCTTGCGGCAAGCCCGCTGATCGGCCTGTTCGGCTATCGCGGCATGGCGACGCTCTATGCGGTGATCGGGCTGATCTTTACGCTGGTGATTGCGCTGCGCTGGCGCGCGGCGCTGTGGCGGGCGTGAGGCGTAGGGCGAAAGCGAAGCTCAAGCGGCACCGCGCATCGGCGGCCTTGCCTCTTCGTCGGGCACCGGCATGTCCTCCATGCGGGCGCCGGACATGCCGGTAATCAGCCGCGTGCCGCGCTGGAACGTGATGTAATTCCAGAGCCAGTTGGTGGCGACCACCAGCCGGTTGCGGAAGCCGATCAGGAAATAGATGTGCGCCACGCTCCAGAGCACCCACGCGATGAATCCGTTCAGCTTGAAGCGGCCCATCTGAACAATCGCGCGCTTACGTCCGATGGTCGCGAGCGAGCCGAAGTCGCGATAGTGGAAGGACGGCAGCGCCTTGCCGTCCTGGCGCGCAATCAGCAGGTCCGCGATGTACTGGCCTTGTTGCTTCGCCACCGGCGCCACGCCTGGCAACGGCTTCCCATCCGTGCCTGAAGCGAGCGCAGTGTCGCCGATGACAAAAATATCCGGGTGACCAGGCACGGACAGATCGGGCGACACTTTCACGCGGCCGGCGCGATCGGCCTCCGCGCCGAGCCAAATGCGCTGCCGGCGAGGCCATTACGCCTGCGCGCCCATATGACGGTGCGGGCCTCGATCCTCTCGGCACCGATCGACACGCCATCGGCGTCGAGCGCAGTCACGGCCGCGCCGAGTCGCACCTCGACGCCGAGTTGTTCGAGCGACTTTTTCGCGGCTTTCGACAACGAGGGATCAAACGGCGTCAGCAGCCGCGGCGCGGCCTCCACCAGTATGATACGCGCGCAGCGCGGATCGATCGCGCGGAAGTCCTTTGCCAGCGCGCGGTTGGCAAGTTCCGCGATGGCGCCGGCCATCTCCACGCCGGTCGGCCCGCCACCGACGATCACGAAATTCAACAGCCGCGAGCGTTCATGCGGGTCCGCTTCGGTTTCGGCCTTCTCGAAGGCGAGCAGGATGCGACGGCGAATGTAGGTCGCGTCGTCGATGGTCTTGAGTCCGGGCGCGAAGGGCGCCCACTCGTCATGCCCGAAATAGGCGTGCTGCGCGCCGGTCGCGAGGATCAGACGGTCGTAAGGAATGCGGCGCCCTTCGACGATGACATCGTGCTGCGCGGTATCTACGCCGGACACCTTGCCGAGCACGACGTTGACATTCTTTGCATCGGTCAGGATGCCGCGGATCGGTGAAGCGATGTCGGCCGGCGACAGGCCCGCCGTCGCCACCTGATACAGCAGCGGCTGAAACAGGTGATAATTGTGCTGGTCTATGACCGTGACGTCGAACGGCTTTCCGGCGAGCGCCTTCGCGGCGGACAATCCACCAAATCCGGCTCCGACAATGACGACGCGATTGTTCATGGCAATCCCCGTTTGCAGCGGGCCTTCTCTCAATATGGTGTGTATTTCGTTGGCCTGCATCCTGTCCTGTCCAGGCTCATGACTGAAATATTGTCATGCCATCGAGTTGATAGCGCCGCTCTATCGGTGTGCTAAACGAAGCCGCAAAACAGGAGCGGGAATGGATCAATCAGCTTCGCGCCGCATACCGGTTGAGGCGATCCGGTTGATGATCGAGGATGCGCTCAGCGTGGCCGGCCTGCCGCGCGCGGATGCGGCGCTGTGTGCGCTGCGCATGAGTGAGGCGGACCTGACCGGCGCGGATGCGCATGGTGTTTTCCGCCTGCCGCAATATGTGCGGCGACTGAAGGCGGGCGGGTTCAACAAGCATCCGAACATCACGGTGACACGCAACGCGCCCGCGACCGCACTGGTCGAGGGTGACAACGGCATGGGTCATCTGGTGATGACGCGCGCAGCCGAAACCGCGGTCGCGCTCGCGAAGGAAAACGGCGTGTCGTGGGTCGGCGTGCGCCGCTCGAATCATGCGGGGCCGGCGGGGCTTTACGCCGAGATGCCGGCGGCGGCCGGCATGATCGGGGTCTATTCGGCGGTCGCGAACGCAAACCACATGGCGGTGTGGGGTGGGGCGGATCCGCTGCTCGGCACCAATCCGCTGGCAATCGGTGTGCCGAGCGGAGCAGGGCCGGTGGTGCTCGATATGGCGACCACGGTCGTGTCCTACGGCACGGTGAAGAACTACGCGCTGCAGGGAAAGCCCATGGAGAAGGGCTGGATGGTCAACACCGAAACCGGCGCGGACATCATCGACGCGAAGGAGAGCGCCGAAGGCCTGCTGCTGCCGATCGGCGGGTACAAAGGCTCGGGGCTTGCCGTGATGCTCGGGCTCCTGTGCGGCACGCTCAACCGCGCGGCGTTCGGACGCGACGTGATCGACTTCAACGCCGACGATTCGAGCGAGACGAACACCGGGCACTTCATCGTGGCGCTGGACGTCGCGCGTTTCTTGCCGCTCGCAGACTACAAGGCCGAGGTCGACCGGCATGTCGCCGAGCTGAAGGGGTCGAAACGATTGCCGGGCGTGGACGAGATCCGCATGCCGGGCGAACGGCGGCGTCAATGCCGCGACGAGCGCACGCGCGATGGCGTGCCGGTGTCGGCCGCGCTGATGGCGCAGCTCGACACGATGGCGGGGGAGCTGTGCGTTAAGAAGCTCAGCGAGCGCGACTAATCGTATTTGTGCCCTCTCCCCTTGTGGGAGAGGGCTACTCCGAAACTTCCACAGGGGCGATCGGGTGAGGGGTACCCCTCACCCCTACGAGATCGCTGAAAGTCTTGAGATGCCCTCTCCCTCAAGGGGAGAGGGCGCATCGACGGAGGCCGCACCCGCGGTTGCCGGCTAGACCTCCAGCGGCAGCTTCACCGGCTGCTTCGTCTTCGCCGACAGATCGAGCGCCTTGGTCAGCATCAGGTTCTTGTGCGCTTCTTCCACCGTTGCGGCGGGCGTCGGCAGGCCGAGCGCGACGCGGTTGAGCCACGACACGGTCTCGTCCGCCATCGGGCCGCGCAGTTCGCCGAGCGCCATGTCGCCGGGCGGATAGGAGCCGAGGAAATCGACGAGCCGCGTCTGGTCCGGCGCGTAACCTTCGCTCTGCGGCTTGCTCACCGCCAGCACCATGTCGCGGTGCGTGTCGTCGATGGTCAGCACGCCGTCGGTGCCGGTGATGCCGACTTCGAGCGAATAGACCGCGCCGGGCCAGGTCACCGGCAGCGCCCACGAGATATTGAGGTGGTAGATCGTGCCATCGCTCATCATGATCATGCCGGCGGTGGCATCGATGCCCTGATAGAGCGGGCCCAGCACCTTGTCGATCGAGCGCGCATAGCATTCGACCGGCGTTTTCTTTTCCAGATACCACATGCACATGTCGAGCGCGTGCGTACCGGAAATCACCATCGGCGAGATCGTGCTCGGGATCGTCGGTGCGCTTGTAATTGTCGATCGCGACGAGGCGGTTCATGAAGGCGCGCGATGTGACGAGCGTCACGTCGCCCAAGCGCGCCGGAGCGCACCTTCTCCTTGCCGGCGAGCCACTTGCGGCGGAAGCGCTGCGTGTAGCCGACCACCGCGTCGATGCCGGCGTCCTTGATGATCTTCAGCACCTTGGCGGACTGCGCCAAATCCGTCGCGAGCGGCTTCTCGATCAGCAGCGGAATGCCGCGCGCGGCGGCCGCGAGGATCGGCTCGACGTGAAGGTGCTCATCGGTGGCGATGATCGCGCAGTTCACTTCGGGCCGGTTGATCAGCTCGACGTGACTCTGCGTGACGAAATCCGCACCGACCTTGCCGGCGACTTCGCCGGCGCGGTTCGGGTTCTTTTCGGCCAAGCCTACCCATTTCACGGCCGGATGACGGTTCGCGACCTCGCCGCGGAACAGCCCGACGCGTCCGCCGCCGATGATCGCGACGCCAAGTTCTTTTGCCTGCGGTCTCAATTGTTCAACCCCGCGCGGATCTTCTGCTTGAACTCGGCGATCTGCGAAATCGTCTGGTTGGTCAGCGGCAGGTCGACCGGCTCGTTCAGGTCGGCCGAGAGATCGGCCGCCGAATAGGTCTCCATCACGCGCCGCGCGCTTTCCGGCGTCACCATCACGGGCGTGTTGCGGATGCAGGCCTCGACGAAATAGATCGTCTCCGGTCCGATGCCGCCGGCGAACACGTGGTCGACCATCTCGCCCGGCATGGTCGACATCGGGAACACCTGGCCGGTCTTCTCGGTGTTGAGCCAGTTGTCGCGCTGCGTGTCGTCGAGCGTCAGCGCGCCGTCGGTGCCGGTGATCTCGATCCAGGTCGAAGCAGTAGTTGTGATAGCTCTCGGGGAAATTCCAGCCGCCGCCGATCATCACCACGACGCCGTTGTCCATCGTGACGGTGGTGAACATGATGTCGTGCGAGCCGTTCACCGGCTGCATGTAGCCGTAGGCGCCCTGGCTATAGACGCGCACGGGCTTGGCCGGCTCCAGGAGCCAGAACACGAAGTCGAGATCGTGCGTCGATTCCATCACCACCGGCGAGAGCCGCACGCGGCTCGCGATCTTCTTGCCGAGCGCGCGCGACAGATGCCGGCTCACCAGCACCGAGACGACCTTGCCGAGTGTGCCGTCGACGATCTTCTTCTTGGCGTAGGCGATCTTGGTGTTGAAGCGCTGCGAATAGCCGATGGTGAATTTCAGGTTGTTCTGCTTGGCGATCTGGATCAGCTCGTCGGCCTCCCATAGTTCCAGCGCGATCGGCTTTTCCAGCATCACGTTCTTGCCGCCCTTCAGGCAGTCGCGCGCGATCGGGTAGTGGTTCGCCTCCGGCGTGGTCGAGACGAACACCACCGAGATGTTTGGATTGTTGATGATGTCCTGATAGTCGAGCGTCGCGGTCGCGGGCTTGTAGAGCGCCTTCACCTCGGCAAGTCGGTCCGGCCGGATGTCGCACAGGTGCAGCTTGTCGACCAGCGCGGTGCGCGCCAGCGTTTCGGCACGCAGGCCCCCGATCCAGCCGACCCCGATACACCCGACCTCGACCTGCTTCACCGATAGCTCCCTCGATTGATCGGAACGATACCGAGCATGATGCAGGCCGCGAAACAAGCCGCATTGCTCGCCGCCGCCTCGGCTGGCACCATGCGGTGCAAATTTTCAGGATGTGGGAGACGCCGGATGGACAAATGGTGCGTGGCGGCCCTTGCGCTCGCCCTCGCTGCAACTCCCGCGGCAGCGCAGAAGGCGTGGCGCCACGCCATCATCGAGGCGAAGAGCGATGCCGGCTTCGCCATGATGGTGACGCGCGGCTTTGCCGAGAAGCAGGGCCTGAAGCTCGACATCATGCAGATCAAGGCCGACCAGATCGGCCTGAAGGCACTGCTCGCCGGGGAGCTCGATTCCTACGAGGGCGGGCCGGGCGGCGCCATCGTGGCGGCGGCACGCGGCGCGGATGTGAAAATCCTCGGCTGCCACTGGCCGGGCCTGGTACATGGTCTGTTTGCGCGCGAGGGCGTTTCCAAGATCGAGGACCTGCGCGGCAAAAATGTTGCAATCTCGTCGCCGGGGGCGTTGCCGGACCTTTTGGTGCGCGCCGTGCTCGAACAGCATGGGGTGCCGGCCGCGGAGGTGAAGTTTGCCAGCCTCGGCAGCGACACCGACCGCTACAAGGCGCTGACCGTCGGCGTGGTCGACGCCGCGATCGTGTCGACCGAATATCTGCCGATCGCGCCGAAGAACGTAAAGCTGCTTGCGGCGGGCCGTGAGGTCCTGCCGAACTTCATGCGCGTCTGCATGATGACCAGCGGCAAGACGCTCGCCGAAAAGCCGGACGAGGCGGCGCGGTTCCTTGCGGCCGAAATCTCCGCGCTGCGTTATGCGGTCGCGAATCGTGACGAGGAACTCAAGCTCACCTTCGAGACCTCCAAGGCGAAACCGGACGATCCGCGTCCGGGCTTCATCTTCGATGAAGCCGTGAAGCATAAGGACATCGATCCCGAAATCGGCCTGCCGATGGATAAGCTTGCCTGGACGCAGGACATGCTGCTGAGAAACGGCAGCATGCCCAAGCCTGCCGACCTGACGAAGATTGTCGCGCCGGACGTGCGCGCGAAGGCGCTGGAGCTTGCGAAATAGTGGGGGCGATCGACCTCATCGGCGTGTCGAAGCGGTTCACGCTGCGCATCGATGGCGCGGAGCAGACCGTGCAGGCGCTCGATCATCTGAGCTTTTCGGTGCGCGACGGCGAGATCGTCGCGCTGATAGGCCCGAGCGGCTGCGGCAAGACCACGGCATTGCGCATCGCGATGGGGCTCGAGGCGGCGAGCGGCGGCACGGTCACGGTCGACGGCGTGGCGGTGAGTGGCTGCGGACACGATCGCGGCATGGTGTTCCAGCATGCCGAACTGCTGCCGTGGCTGACCGCTTCGGAAAACGTGATGTTCGGCCTCGAAATGAAGGGCATGCGCGGCGCGGAACTGCGCGAAACCGCGCAGCGTTATCTCGACGCTGGTCGGATTGCAGGCGTCCGCCAGCCGCCGCCCGTATCAGCTCTCCGGCGGCATGCAGCAGCGCGTCGGCATTGCGCGCGCGCTCGCGATCGATCCGAAGGTGCTGCTGATGGACGAGCCGTTCGGCGCGCTCGACGCGCAGACGCGCGAGGCGCTGCAGGGCGAACTCACGGAGATCCAGGCGCGTACGCGCAAGACCATCCTGTTCGTGACCCACGATCTCGACGAGGCGGTGTTGCTCGCCGATCGCGTCGTGGTGATGCAGCACGGCAGCGTGCAGGAGATCATGGACGTGCCGCTGCCGCGCCCGCGCGGCGATCTCGGCCCGGTACGCGGCAGCGCGGCGTTCGCCGAGACGCGCTACCGCCTCTGGTGCGCCATCAACGCGCGGACGCACTGATGCCGCGCTGGTTCATCACGCTCGCCTCGCTCACCGTGCTGATCGGCGCATGGGAGTTTTTCGGGCGCGACATCAATCCGGTGTTCGGCTCCTATCCGAGCGCCATCGCGACGGCGTTCGTCGAACTGGTGCGAACCGGCCAGCTCGGCGCGGCGCTCTATGAAAGCCTGCGGCCGTTCGTCGTGGGATACGGGCTGGCGATCGTCGCCGGTGTGCCGCTCGGGCTGGTGATCGGGCGCTCCCGTGCGGTGGAAGCCGCGCTCGGCATCTACGTCACGGCCGGTTACGCGATGCCGCTGGTCGCGCTGGTGCCGCTACTGATCCTCTGGCTCGGCCTTGGCTTCGCCGTGAAGGCCGCGGTCGTCTTCCTGATGTCGCTCTTCCCCATCATCATCAACACCTGGCTCGGCGTCGCGGCGGTGCCGAAAAGCCTGATCGAGGTCGGCCGCGCCTTCGTCGCGCCGAATACCGTGATCCTGCGCCGCATCGTGCTGCCCGCGACCTTGCCGTACATCATGGCCGGCATCCGCCTAGCGGTCGGCCGCGCAGTCGTCGCGATGGTGATCGCCGAGTTTTTCACCACGATTTCGGGCCTCGGCGCGATCATCATCAACTCGGCCAACAATTTCGACACCGCCACCATGTTCGTGCCGATCGTGGTGCTGATGGTGCTGGCGATCGGCCTGAACGGCCTGATCGGCTGGGTCGAGCGCCGGGTAGCGCCGTGGCAGGCCGAAATCGCCGGGCGCAACGAATAGGCCGCGCTGGCCCGGGCGGCGCGAATTTGCGATAATTTGGCCAAGCGGGCGAAGCCCGTGGCGGGGAGGACGGCTTGAAGCCTGCACCATTCGCATACGCCAAGGCGCGTTCGCTCGAGGACGCAGTTGCGCGACTTGCGGCGCATGAAGGCGAGGCGAAGCTGCTGGCGGGCGGGCAGAGCCTGATCGCGACGCTGAACATGCGGCTGTCGAGCCCGTCGCTGCTGATCGACATCAACGGTGTCGCGGGACTCGACAGCGTCAGCGTCAAAAACGGCATGGTCGAGATTGGCGCGCTGACGCGCCACGTCACGCTCGAACGCTCCGCCGATATCGCGAGCCATGCGCCATTGCTTGCGCTGGCGATGCCGCACATCGCGCATCCGGCGATCCGCAATCGCGGCACCATCGGCGGCTCGCTCGCCTACGCGGATCCGGCGGCGGAACTGCCGGCGTGTCTCGTGGCGCTGGACGGTGAGATCGACGTTGTGGGGCAAACCGGCACGCGGAGCGTGAAGGCTGCGGATTTCTTCAAGGGACTGTTCGAAACGGCACTCGGGCCGCACGACGTTCTCAGCGCGCTCCGATTCCCGGCTGCCACGGCCGACACGCGCGTTGGCTTTGCCGAGCTTGCGCGCCGGCATGGCGATTACGCGATCGTTGGGCTGGCGGCGACCGCCACGGCATGCGGCAAGGGTGCTCTCTGACGTGCGGCTGGTTTATTTCGGTGTCGGCGACACGCCGCGGCGCGCAGGCAAGGCGGAGGCGGTTCTGGCAGATGGGTCGGTTGACGACGCGGTTGCGGCGCTCGATCTCGATCCGCCGGACGATATCCAGGCGACCGGCGCGGTGAAGAAGCATCTCGCGGGCGTGCTGCTGCGCCGTGTCGCAAAGCAGCTCGCGGAACTGCGCGCATGATGGACATCCAGCTCACCGTGAATGGCGAGGCTGTGGCGGAGAGCGTTGAGCCGCGTATGACGCTGGTTGATTTCGTGCGCGAGACCCTTGGACTTACGGGAAGCCACGTGGGCTGCGAGCATGGTGTGTGCGGCGCCTGCACGGTGCGGGTGAACGGGGACGTCGTGCGCGGGTGTCTCACGCTCGCGGTGCAATGCGACGGTGCAAGGGTCGAGACCATCGAGGGCGTGTCCGATGATGGTTCGATCGCCGATTTGCAGGACGCGTTCCGCCGCCGCAACGCGCTGCAATGCGGCTTCTGCACGCCCGCGATGCTGCTGACCGCGCAGGAACTGCTCGCGCGCGGCGGCGTCCCCAGCCGTGACACAATCCGCGAACATATCTCGGGAAACTACTGCCGGTGCACCGGCTATCAGGCGATTGTCGATGCGATCGAATACGTCGCGCAAGCGCGGGCAAAAAGGTGAGACCATGAACCAGCACACGAAGCCGCAAAGCATTTCCGAGAAGGCCGATCATCTCGAAGAGGAGATGATGCACGAACTGGAACGGGTGATCACCAAGTCGACGCTGCACTATCTTGCCGATGGCCAGGTGAAAATGGACACCAGCGCGGCGGCGTGGGCGAAAGATCCCAACGCGATCTTCAACATGGGGCCTGACCCGCGCCTGCCGCCGATGCCGGCGAAACCGACGCTGATCGACTATTTCAAGTGCCGCTTTGCCCAGCATGCGCATCTGCTGCAAAGCGCAACGCATGCGCTCAAGGCCGGGCACAACGAGAAGGTCATTCTCGCCTGCCTGCTGCACGATATCGGCGTGGTCAGCTTCATCCGCTGCGACCATGGCTACTGGGGCGCGCAGATGATCGAGCCTTACGTGGACGAGGAGGTGAGCTGGGCGGTGCGCACGCACCAGGCGCTGCGCTTCTTCCCCGACGAGGCGGCGGGCTACAAATATCCCGACATGTACATCAAGCTGTTCGGCGACGATTACAAACCCGAGCCCTACATCGTCGCCGAATACGAGCGCGCGAAGAAACACAAGTGGTACATGACCTCCCGCCTGATTTGCGTGAACGACATCTATTCATTCGATCCGAACATGAAGGTAAACCTCGACGATTTCGTCGACATCATCGGGCGCAACTTCCGCCAGCCGGAGGAAGGGCTCGGCCTCGACAGCTCTCCGTCGTCGCACATGTGGCGCACCATGATGTGGCCGAACCGGTTTTTGTGAGCGTGACGGTCCGCACATGAACTCCGCTCATTCCCGCGAAAGCGGGAATCCAGTTCCAGGCCGAAATACTGGGTCTCCGCTTTCGCGGGGACGAGCGGGGGAGGGTCGGCGCTCATGAAAATCACCGCCGACAATCCGCCGCTGCTGACCGCGCTCGACCGGCCCAATTCCTATATCGGCCGCTCGGTGCCGCGGCCGAATCTCACGCGCCTGACCGAAGGGCGCGGGCAATATGTCAGTGACGTCGTGCTGCCGCGCATGGCGCATGTCGCTTTTGTGCGCTCGCCGCATGCTCATGCGCGCATCATTTCCATCGATACCGCAGCAGCGAAACAGGCGCCCGGCGTGATCGCTGTCGTCACCGGCGCCGAGCTTGCGAAAGTCATCACGCCATGGGTCGGTGTTCTGACGCATCTCAAGGGCCTGAAGTCCGCGCCGCAGCACGCCATCGCGATCGAGCGCGCCTGCTGGCAGGGCGAGGCGGTGTGCGCGGTGGTGGCGAAGACGCGCGCGCAGGCCGAAGACGCGTGCGAACTGGTCGAGGTCAAATACGAGGAACTGCCGGCCGTCACCGATGCCGAAACCGCGCTCGATGCCGGCACGCCGCTGATCCATCCGGAGCTTGGTGACAATCTCTGCTTCGAGCGCAAACATGAGGCGGGCGATCCCGACAGGGGTTTTGCCGAGGCTGACGAAATCGTCGAAGCGACGTTCATCACCGGTCGCCACACCGGCGTCACCAACGAGCCACGCGCCATCGTCGCCGACTGGAATTCGGGCGAACAGCGCCTGACGGTCTATCAGGGCACGCAGGCGCCGCACATGATGCAGAACCTGTTCGCCAGGCATCTCGGGCTGGAAGAACAGCAGGTCCGCGTCATCACCAAGGATGTGGGCGGCTCATTCGGCATCAAGGTGCACACTTACGCGGACGAGATGGCGACGGTCGCGCTGTCGAAGTTGCTGCGCCGGCCGGTGAAGTTCGTCGCCGACCGGCTGGAGAGCTTCGTCACCGACATCCACGCGCGCGACCATCGCGTCAAGGGAAAGATCGGCGTGAAGCGCGACGGAACGATCACCGCGTGGGAGATCGACGATCTGACCGGCATCGGGCCGTACTCGGTCTATCCGCGCACGAGCGGGATCGAGGCCAATCAGGTGGTGAACCTGACCGGCGGGCCATACACGTGCGCGAATTATCGCGCGCGCTGCCGCGTCGTGTTCCAGAACAAGAACGTGATGTGCCAGTACCGCGCGGTCGGCCATCCGATCGCCACCTCCGTGACCGAGGGGCTGGTCGATCTCGCGGCGCAAAAGATCGGCATGGACCCGCTGGAAATCCGGCGTCGCAATCTCATACCGGACGACGCGCATCCCTCGCAGGGCCCTTCGGGAATCAAATTCGAGGCGCTTTCGCACCACGAGACGCTGGCGCATCTCGACTCGCTGATGGACTACGCCGGCTTGCGCGCCGAGCAGGAGCGCCTGCGCCAGAAAGGCATCTACCGTGGGCTCGGCTTTGCGTTCTTCGTCGAAGTGACCAATCCTTCGGCGGCGTTCTATGGTGTCGGCGGCGCGAAAATCTCCGCGCAGGATGGCGCCACGTTCAAGCTCGATGCGCAGGGCAATCTTGCGGTCCACATCGGCGTCAGCGAGCAGGGACAGGGCGCCGAGGCCGTCATTGCGCAGGTCGCGGCATCTTCGTTCGGCCTACCGATCGAGCGCGTGCGCGTCTTCATGGGCGACACCGACAATACGCCTTATGGCGGCGGCACCTGGGCGTCGCGCGCGGCCGGCATCGGCGGCGAAGCCGCATGGCAGGCCGGCAAGGCGTTGCGCGCGAATGTGTGCGCGGTCGCGGCAAGCATCCTGCAGGCCGACGCGGCAGCGCTCGACATCCGCAACGGCATCGTGGTCGACAAGGACACGGGCACCGAACGCATCGGCCTCGATGAGGTCGCGCGCATCGCCTACTTCCGCCCCGATACGCTGCCGCCGGGCTTCCAGGCCGAACTGATGGCGACGCGCCATTACGTGCCGCGCGCTTACGCCTTCGCCTTCACCAATGGCGCGCAGGCAAGCTGGCTCGAGGTCGATACCGACACCGGCTTCATCAAGCTGTTGAAGCACTGGTGCGTGGAAGACTGCGGCACGGTGATCAACCCGCAACTTGTCGACGAGCAGGTGCGCGGCGGCGTGGTGCAGGGGCTTGGCGCGGCGCTGTTCGAGCAATGCCTCTATGACGAGCGCGGGCAAATGCTCAACGGCAACATGGCGGACTATCTGGTGCCGATGGCGGCCGAGATGCCGGATATCGAAGTCGGCCATGTGGTGACGCCGACGGCGGACTCGGAACTTGGCGCCAAGGGCGCTGGGCGAGGCGGGCACAGCCGGCGCGCCGGCCGCCGTGATGAACGCCGTTAACGACGCACTGGCGCCGCTCGGCGCAGCGCCGATCACCGAAATTCCGATCACGCCGGCGGTGGTGCTGCGCGCGCTGGGGAAGGTCTGATCAACCCTATTTGATGGCTGCCATGCGGTGCGCTCGCGTTGACGATATAATAAGGAAGCTTATTATATGCATGACAAGGAACAGTCATGCGCCCGCGCAACCCAAAAAGAGAATTCGCTTTTTTGATCAATGACGTAGCCCGAATGCTCCGCACCTATGCGGATCAGCGGGCGCGTCGGCTTGGCATCACGCGCGCCCAATGGGCCGTCATGGCGCGGCTGGAACATGCCGAAGGGCTGAAGCAATCGGAACTCGCCGAGATGCTCGATCTCCAGCCGATCACGCTGACCCGCCTGGTCGACCGGCTTTGCGCCAATGGAATGATCGAGCGTCGTCCCGACCCGAACGACCGCCGCGCCAAACGCCTGCACCTGACGCCTCTCGCCCGTCCGCTGATGGATCGGCTCGCCGATCTCGGCCAGGACATGATGAGCACGGTGCTGCAGGGTTTCGACGTCGAGACGATCGAACGCATGATAGGCGAACTGTCGGTCGCGAAGGACAATCTGAAGGGCGCCATCGCCCGCAAGCCCGCGGAGAAGACCGCGGCCGCCGCCTGAGACACACCATGGCCGATAAAGTCGTCGAACTGAGAAAGCCGCAGGACGAAGTTGTGGCGGCGCCATCGCTGGCGACGGCGCCGCCGAAGCGTTCGCGCAAGCGGCTGCGCATGGTGCTGCTGGTCGTGATCCCATTGATCGCACTCGCCGCCGGCTCCTATTTCTATCTCACCTCTGGCCGCTACATCTCGACCGACAACGCCTATGTGGGCGCGCAGAAGGTGCTCATCACGCCGGACATTTCCGGCAAGATCGCCAACATTACGGTCGCGGAAGGCCAGCGCGTGAAGGCGGGCGACGCGCTGTTCGAGATCGAATCCGAACCTTTTCGCATTGCCGTCACGCAAGCCGAGGCGCGGCTTGCGGCTGTGCGCACCGACTTCGCCAATCTGAAGACCAACCTCGCGTCGACACAGAAGCGGATCGCACTCGGGCGCGAGACGGTCGATCTCAAGCAGCGCGACGTGGAACGCAAGAACACGCTGCTTGCCAATCGCACCGGCTCGCAAATGGACATGGACAATGCGCTGACCGCCGTAGTGGTGGCGAAGACGCAGCTTGAAACGCTCGAGCAGCAGCAGCAGGGCATCCTCAACCAGCTGCTCGGCGACAAGGACCTGCCGATCGAGAAATACCCCGCTTACAGCCAGTCCTTCGCGGCGCTCGATCAGGCCAAGCGCGACCTCGATCATGCCGTGTTGCGCGCGCCGATCGCCGGCATCGCCACGCAGGTGTCGAGCATCCAGCTTGGCCGCTACGTCACGGCCGGCACGCCGGTGTTCAGCCTGATCGACGATGCCAATCCCTGGATTGACGCCAATCCGAAGGAAACCGACATCACCCATCTGAGGGCGGGCCAGGCGGTTGAGATTTCCGTGGACACGTTTCCGGGCCGCAAATTCCGCGGCACGGTCTCGGCCGTCAGCCCCGGCACAGGCGCGCAGTTCGCGATCCTGCCGCCGCAGAACGCGAGCGGAAATTGGGTCAAGGTGGTGCAGCGCGTTCCCGTCCGCATCACGTTCGACAAGGATGAGGACGTGCGCGATCTGCGCGCCGGCATGAGCGTCACGGTGGACATCGACACCGGACGGCAGAACACGGTGCTGGGTTCGCTCGGCCTGTCCCGCAAAGTCGCGGACTCGCAAAAATGATCCCCGCGGTCGCAGGCCTCTCCCCCGCCGCGCGGCGCACCCTGCTCACCGTCTGCACGATGACGGCGACGATCATGCAGGCGCTCGACACCACGATCGCGAACGTGGCGCTTCCCTACATGCAGGGCTCGCTTTCGGCCTCGCAGGATCAGATTAGCTGGGTGCTGACCTCCTACATCGTGGCGGCCGCGGTGATGACCGCGCCGGTCGGCTGGCTCTCCGACCGCTTCGGGCGCAAGAAACTGTTTCTGGTGTGCGTCGGCGGGTTCACGATTGCGTCGCTGCTGTGCGCGCTCGCGCAGAACATCGAGCAGATCGTCGCATTCCGCCTGCTGCAGGGCATGTGCGGCGCCGCTCTGGTGCCACTGTCGCAATCCGTCATGCTCGATGCCTACCCGATCGAGCAGCGTGGGCAGGCGATGGGCATCTGGGGCGTCGGCGTGATGCTCGGTCCGATAATGGGTCCGACGCTCGGCGGCTGGCTCACCGACAACTACTCGTGGCACTGGGTGTTTCTGGTGAACCTGCCGGTCGGCATCGTGACGGTGCTTGGACTGCTCGTGTTCATGGACGAGACCAAGCGACATGAACATCTGCGCTTCGACTGGTTCGGCTTCCTGACCCTTGCCGCCGGCATCGGCAGCATGCAGCTCATGCTCGATCGCGGCGAGCAACTCGGCTGGTTCGGCTCGCCCGAGGTCGTCGGCGAACTGGTCGTGTCGATTATCGGCTTCTACTATTTCTTCGCGCACTCGTTCACCACCGACGAGCCGTTCGTGCGTTTCGCGATCTTCAAGGACCGCAACTTCCTGATCGGCTGCTTCTTCATGCTGATCATGGGCCTGATGCTGTTCTCATCGATGGCGCTGTCGGCGCCGTTCATCCAGAACATCCTCGGCTATCCGATCGAGAGCACCGGCTGGCTCCTCTCCTCGCGCGGGGTCGGCACACTGTTCGGCATGTTGATGATCGGGCGGCTGTTGAGGCTGATCGAGGCGCGCTGGCTCATCCTGATCGGACTGACGCTGACCGGCTTCACCATGTACCAGATGACGGGGTTTACCGACGTCACGTCGGGCCGCACCGTTGTCTATTGCGGCTTGATCCAGGGCCTCGGCATGGGCTTTGTGTTCATTCCGCTCAGCACCGTCGCATTCCTCTCGCTTGCCCCGCGCTACCGCACCGACGGTACCGCGATGCTCACGCTGGTACGCAACGTCGCAAGCTCGGCCGGCATCTCGGTGGTGATCGCGAATCTCACCAATATGACGACGTCGTTCCACAGCCAGCTTGCCGAGCATATCTCGCCGTTCAACGATGCGCTGCAGAACATGGACGTATCGCGCTGGATGGATCTCGCGACCGACCAGGGCCGCGCTATTGCCGACCAGATGATCACGCTGCAGGCGGTCATCATGGCTTATGCCAACGACTTCATGCTGCTGACGTTGATCTGTGTCCTGTCGATCCCGTTCGTCTTTGCGATCGGCTCGACGGCCTCGCTGCGCGGCAGCAAGGTCGAAGTCGAGGTGATGGAGTAAAAGCGGTTTCCTGCTCATGCCCGCGAGGCGGGCATCCAGTTCTTTTGCTCTCTGGGTCCCGCTTTCGCGGGACGAGCGCTTAAGAAAACTCCTTCCGCACTTTCTCGGTATGCTCGCCCAACGCCGGAATGCGACCATACTTGCGCACTTCATCGCGGATCGGCGCGGGGGCCGGATACGACACCGGCCCATGCGGCGTCTCGACGCTGATGCGGCGCAGGTGCGGATGCGGATCAACCCGGCCACATCGTTGACGCGCGCGAACGCGATATCGGCCGCCTCCAGCTTTTTCGACAGCGCGTCGACATCCATCGTGGAGAACGCGGCGGCGACCTTGCCGTCCGTCTCGGCGCGGTGCTTCACGCGATCGATGAGCCTGGCGAATTTCGGATCGGCGGCGAGCGCAGCATCGCCCATTACCTGCGTGGCAAGCACGCGCCACTCGCGGTCGTTCTGAATTGAGATGAGGACATCGGCGCCGTCCCGCGACTTGAACACGCCATAAGGCGCGATCGAGGGATGCGCGAGGCCGAGGCGCTTCGGCGATTTCCCGCCCTCGTGCTGCAGCAGCGGCACCGTCATCCAGTCCGCCATCGCGTCGAACAGCGAGACGCTCAGCGCCGCGCCTTGCTCGGTACGGCCGCGCGCGATGATTGCCTCCAGCACGGCCTCATAGGCGTTCATGCCCGCCGCCACATCCGTCACCGACACGCCGACGCGGGCAGGGGCCTCCGGTCCGCCGGTCACCGAGGCAAGCCCGCTCTCGGCCTGCACCAGCAGGTCGTAGGATTTTCGCGTGGCGTAAGGGCCGCTCTCGCCGAAGCCCGAGATCGAACAGCAGATCAGTTTAGGGTAATCGCGCCGCAAACGTTCGATCGAGAAGCCGAGCTTGCCGACCGCGCCGGGCTTGAGGTTCTGGATGAACACGTCGGCCTTCGCGAGCAGTTTTTCCAGCAGCGCCTTGTCGGCGTCCTTCGTCAGATCGAGAACGACCGATTCCTTGCCGCGATTGAGCCAGACGAAATAGGCGCTCTCGCCCTTGGCAAGGGAATCATAGCCGCGCGCGAAATCGCCCTCCGGCCGCTCGATCTTGATGACGCGCGCACCGGCATCGCTCAACCGGCATGAGCACATCGGCGCCGCGACCGCCTGTTCCAGCGAGACGACGAGGAGGCCTTCCAGCGGCAGCATCAGAACGATCGCGGCAGGCCGAGTACATGCTCGGCGATGAACGAGAGGATCAGGTTGGTCGAGATCGGCGCGACGGAATAGAGCCGCGTCTCACGGAATTTGCGCTCGATGTCGAATTCCTCCGCGAAGCCGAAGCCGCCGTGCGTCTGCACGCACATATCGGCCGCGGCCCACGAGGCATCGGCGGCCAGCATTTTCGCCATATTGGCCTCGGCACCGCAGTCCTTGCCTTGTTCGTAGAGCGAGGCCGCCTCATGCACCATCAGCTCGGCCGCGCGCATCTGCGCGTAGGCCTTCGCGATCGGAAACTGGATGCCCTGGTTCTGACCGATCGGGCGGCCGAAGATGCTGCGCTCCTTGGCGTAGGCCGTCGCCCTTTCGATCAACCATTTGCAGTCACCGATGCATTCCGAAGCGATCAGAATGCGCTCGGCGTTCATGCCGGAGAGGATGTAGCGAAAGCCCTGGCCTTCCTCGCCGATCAGGTTCTCGGCCGGCACGCGCAGATCATCGAAGAACACTTCGGTCGTCGCGTGGTTCATCATGGTGCGGATCGGATTGATCTTCAGCGCATCACCCGCCGCGTGCATGTCCACGAGAAACACGGAGAGGCCGTCGGTGCGTTTCTTCACCTGGTCGCGCGGCGTCGTGCGGGCGAGCAGCAGCATCAGGTCGGAATGCTCGGCGCGTGAGGTCCAGATCTTCTGCCCGTTGACGCGGTAGCTGTCGTTGCCGTCGCGCACCGCGACCGTGCGCAGCGCCAGCGTGTCGGTGCCTGAGGTCGGCTCGGTCACACCGAAGGCTTGCAGCCGCAGTTCGCCCGTCGCGATCTTCGGCAGGTAGCGCTGTTTCTGGTCGGCGTTGCCGTGGCGCAGCACGGTACCCATCATGTACATCTGCGCATGACACGCTGCGCCATTGCAGCCCGCGGCGTGGATTTCCTCCATGATGGCGACGGCGGATGAAATCGTCAGGCCGCTGCCGCCGTATTCCTCCGGTATCAGTGCGGCGAGGAATCCCGCCTCGGTCAGCGCTGTGACGAATTCGACCGGATAGGCGCGCTCGCGGTCGAGCGTGCGCCAGTATTCGCCGGGGAATTTCTCGCACAGTGCGCGCACCGCGGCGCGGATGCCGGAAATCTCCTCGCTGTCTTGTTTTGCTTTCATCGGTGCTGAATTGTCTTCGGTCCGCTCGTCCCCACGAAAGCGGGACCTAGGGCAAGGAAAAAGGAAGAACTGGATTCCCGCCTTCGCGGGAATGAGCGGAGATTGTATCAGGCGTCGGCGATTTCTGCCCTGCCGTTGTTGAGCACCACCACCTCTCTTTCGACGAGGCGCGCCCGGAAACTGACGGTCGATCCATCCTTCCACATCTCGGTGCGGATGGTCTCGCCCGGATAGACCGGCGCGGAGAACCGTCCCGCGATTGACTTAAAGCGCGCCGGGTCGTAGCCGCACATTTCTTTCAGGATCGCGTGGCCTGCGACGCCGAAGGTCGCAAGCCCGTGCAGGATCGGGCGCGGGAACCCCGCCTTCGCGGCAATGGCCGGATCGGAATGCAGCGGGTTCATGTCGGCATTCCAGCGGTAAAGCAGCGCCATTTCGGGTCGCGTCGGTAGGTCGCAAACGGTATCCGGTTTGCGGTCGGGGATGGCGTGCGGCACCGGGGAGGGGCGTTTCTGGCCGCCGAAACCGCCGTCGCCGCGCCCGAATGTCGTCTGGGTGATAGTGGTGTAAAGCTCGCCACTCGCCTTGTCGTAGACCTTGCGCTGCGAGATGATCAACGCGCCTTTGCCGGCCCCCTTGTCGATCGCATCGATCACACGCGTGTTGCTCGTGACCGTGCCGGCTGCGGGCAGCGGCTTGTGGATCACCACCTCGTGCTCGCCGTGCACGATCTTCACCCAGTCCATGCCGGTGTCGAGATCGCGCGCCCACATGCCGGGCTGCGCCACCACCACCGGAAAGGTCGGCAGGACCTTCGGATCGTTCTCCAGCACGAACGCGAGCTGGTCCGCGTCCGTCGGATCCTGTCCGAAGCCGAGGCTCAGCGCATAGAAGATCGGGTCGCGCCTGGTGTAGGTGCGCTCGACGTCCGGGATCTTGAGCGCGAGCAGCTTGTCGTAATCGATCATACCGGGTCCCAGTTCAGCACGTCGCCGGAGCGCTCCAGCGGCGTCAGCGATTGCTTGAACGCGTTCTTGAGCTGCGCATCGAGCTTTTCCACTGTCCAGCCGTCGGAGCGGTGCAGCACGCGGACCGGGCGGGGCTGCGAGTAGAGGAAAATCTCGTTGTTGCGCACACCGATGATCTGCCCGGAAATCCCCTCCGATTTGTCCGAGCACAGGTAGACCGCGAGCGGCGCGATCTTGTCGGGCGTCATTTGCTTCAACCGCTCGACCCGCAGCTTTTCCTGAGCGGTTTCAGTCGGGATCGAGCCGATCATGCGGCTCCAGGCGGACGGCGAGATGCAGTTCGAGCGCACATTGAAACGCTGCATGTCGAGCGCGATGCCGCGCGCCAGTCCGTGGATGCCGAGCTTCGCCGCCATATAGTTCGCCTGCCCGAAATTGCCGATCAGGCCCGAGGTGGAGGTCATGTGCACCATCGAGCCGCTTTGCTGCTCGCGGAAGTGACCAGCGACGGCGCGCGCCATGTTGAACGAGCCATTGAGGTGCACGTTGATGACGTCGTGCCAGTCCGACCAGCTCATGCGGTGGAAAATGCGGTCGCGCAGGATGCCGGCATTGTTCACCAGCATGTCGACGCGGCCGAACGCATCGATCGCGGATTTCACAATCGTCTCTGCATTCTGCGGCTCGGTGATCGAGAGCGTGGAGGCGATGGCCTTGCCGCCCGCAGCCTCGATCTCCTTCACCACGTCATGCGCCGGGCCCTGATCGCCGCCCGAGCCGTCGAGTGCCGCGCCGACGTCGACGACGACGACGCTCGCGCCTTCCTTTGCCATCAGCATCGCGATCGCGCGTCCGATCCCGCGCCCAGCCCCGGTGACGATGGCGACTTTGCCGGCGACAAATCCCGTCATGCGTTCCGCCCCTGCTTCTTCGTCATCCTGAGGTGCCCGGCGAAGCCGGGCCTCGAAGGATCTGCGCCGTCGCCCTTCGAGGCTCGCCGCCAGTACGGCTCGCACCTCAGGGTGACGCTATTTCCACACGTCGTTCGCCAGCTCAACGAGCATCGCCAGCTTGGCCCATTGCTCGTCCTCGCTCAACACGTTGCCCTCTTCGGTGGAGGCGAAGCCGCACTGCGGCGAAACGCAAAGCTGATCGAGCGCGACATATTTTGCCGCCTCGTCGATCCGGCGCTTGATATCATCCTTCTTCTCCAGCGCGCCGATCTTGGACGACACGAGCCCGAGCACGATCTGCTTGTTGCCCTTCGGCACAAAGCGCAGCGGCTCGAAGCCGCCGGCACGATCGGTGTCGTATTCGAGGAAGAAGCCATCGTAGTTGAGCTGGCCGAACAGCGTTTCGGCAACCGGCTCGTAGCCGCCTTCGGAAATCCAGGTCGAGCGGAAATTGCCGCGGCAGATGTGCGTCGTGATGGTCATGTCGGCGGGCTTTGCGGCCAGCGCCTGATTGATCATCTTGGCGTACTTGCCCTGGAGCTCGTCGGGATTGTCGCCGCGCTGGCGCGACTGCGCACGCTCCTTCTCCGAGCAGAGGAACGCCCAGATGGTGTCGTCGAACTGCAGATAGCGGCAGCCGGCATCGTAGAACGCCTTCACGACCTTGGCGTAGGTCGCGCCGAGATCGTCGAAGAATTGATCGAGGTCGGGATAGAGCGTTTTCGAAATCGACTGACGGCCGAAGCGGAAATGCAGCAGCGTCGGCGACGGGATCGTCATCTTCGGCGTCACGCGCGTGTTCTCGGCCAGAAATCGGAAATGCTCGATCATCGGATGGCCGGAAAAGCCGACCTTGCCGACGATGTCCGGCCGCTCCGCCTTGGTTTGCACGCCGGCAAACTGAATGCCGTGGTCGATCTGCTTCATCTCCACGCCGTCGAGGCCACAGAGAAAATCGAAGTGCCACCAGGAGCGGCGGAATTCGCCGTCGGTCGCAAGCTTCAGCCCGCAAGCTTCCTGATGCGCGATGATCTTCTTGATCTCGGCGTCCTCGACCGCCTTGAGCTGGTCGGCCGTGATCTCATTCTTCTCGCGCCTGGCCCGCGCCTCCTTGATCGGCGCGGTGCGCAGGAAGGATCCGACATGGTCGGCGCGAAACGGCGGCTTGGTGCGTTGCATTGTCATCCCCACACTTCGTTCGCGACCTCGACGATGCGCCGAAGCTTGGCCCACTGTTCGTCTTCGGTCAGCGTGTTGCCTTCTTCCGTCGAGGCAAAGCCGCACTGGCCGGAGATACAAAGCTGATCGAGCGGCGCGAACTTTGCGGCCTCGTCGATGCGGCGCTTTAGATCGTCCTTGCTTTCGAGCGCACCGGTTTTCGTCGTGACGATCCCAAGGACGACCTGCTTGCCCTTCGGCAGCATGCGCAACGGCTCGAAGCCGCCCGAGCGCGCGTCGTCGTATTCCATGAAATAGCCGTGTACGTTGATCTTGTTGAACAGGATCTCCTGCACGGCATCGTAGCCGCCCGCGCCCATGAAGGTGGATTTGTAGTTGCCGCGGCACATGTGCATCGTGATGGTCATGTCGTCCGGAATGTCCGACATCGCCACGTTGATCAGATCGCCGTAGAGTTCGCCGAGCTTGTCGGGATCGTCGCCGCGGTCGCGCATCTGCTGGCGGTATTTCTCGTCGCACAACATCGCGATGAACACCTCGTCGAGCTGCAGATAGCGGCAGCCGGCATCCGCAAAGGCGCGAACAGCCTTGCGATAGGCGAGGCCGAGGTCGCGGAACATCGCGTCGTTGTCGGGATAGATCGTGCGGTCGATCGGCGTCGCGGTTGGGCGGCCGTACAGCGCGGACGGTGCCGGAATGGTGATCTTCGGCGTCACCTTGGTGTGCGTCCGCGACGAACTTGTAGTGCTCGATCATCGGATGGCCGGAAAAGCCGATCTTGCCGCTGACCTTGATGCCCTCGGCGCGTGTGTTGACGGCGGCGAACGCAACGCCGCTCTCCATCACGTGCTTCTCGACGCCGTCGAGGCCCCAGAGAAAGTCGAGATGCCACCACGAGCGGCGAAATTCACCGTCGGTCACCGCCTGCAGGCCGACGTCTTCCTGTTTCCTGATGATGCGTTCGATCTCGCGGTCTTCCAAAGCCTTCAGGTCCGCAGCGGAGATATCGCCTTTGGCGCGTTTCGCACGCGCATCCTTCAGCACCGCCGGCCGCAACAGGCTCCCGACGTGATCGGCGCGAAACGGCGGTCTGGTGCGCTTCATGAGGTCCCCCATACCTCGCTGGCGATCTCGACGATCATGCGCAACTTCGCCCACTGCTCATCCTCGGCCAGCGTATTGCCTTCTTCCGTGCTGGCGAAGCCGCATTGCGGCGAGAGCGCGAGTTGATCGAGCGGCGCGAATTTCGCGGCCTCGTCGATGCGGCGCAGAATCGGTATCGCGCGTTTCAAGCTGTCCGGTCTTCGACGTGACCAGCCCGAGCACGACCGTCTTGCCCTTCGGCAGGAAGCGCAGCGGCTCGAAGCCGCCCGCGCGCTCCGAGTCGTACTCCATGAAGTAGCCGTGCACGTTGATCGTATTGAACAGGATTTCGGCGACCGGCTCGTAGCCGCCGCTGGCGACGAAATTCGAGCGGAAATTCCCGCGGCACAGATGCATCGTGATCGTCATGTCGGACGGGATACCCGCAATCGCGGCATTGATCATGCCCGCATAGGTGAGCGGCAGCGTGTCGGGATCGTCGCCGCGGGCGCGCACATGCTCGCGCAGCGACGGATCGCACAGATAGGCGAGGTTCACTTCGTCGAGTTGCAGGTAACGGCAGCCGGCGTCCGCAAAGCCGCGCACGACCTTGGAATAGAGCGTGCCGAGGTCGCGGTAGAAATCCGCCATGTCGGGGTAAACCGCCTCCGGCACGGCAGCGCGGCCCTGACGGAAATGCAGCGCGGACGGGGAGGGGATCGTCACCTTCGCGGTTTGCTCGCGTGTGGTCGGCAACGAATTTCCAGTGCGCGATCTGCGGATGCGGCGCGGAGTAACGCCCGAGCTTCTCTTGTGACCCGCGAGACCCATTGCGGCGGCTGCGCGCCGCCCTGGAATTTGAGCTTGCGGTCGCCGAGGAAGGTTTCGACGCCGGGCAGTTCGCGCAGGAAATCGGTCTGCCATGAGGCGCGGCGATATTCGCCGTCGGTAATGGATTTGAGCCCGACCGCCTCCTGCCGGGCGATCAGCGCCGCAATCTCGCGATCCTCGACGGCGGCGAGCGCCGCGGTGTCCATCTCGCCGCGCGCATGTTTCGCGCGCGCGTCCTTCAGCGCCGCCGTACGCAGCAGGCTGCCGACATGGTCAGCCCGAAAGGGCGGCTTACGCGACAAACGATTCTCCCTGTGTCCCGCACGCGATGCATCGTGAAACGGTGCATCGCAGATGCGGGATCTCGATTTCTTGCTTTTTCAGGAGCCGGGTCTCGGTTCAGCAGCGCATTATTTATGCTGCGCTGCGACCGAGACACGCTGGCGATTGCTACTCCGCGGCGGCGAGCTGTGCCTGCTTCTGCTCCATCACGAAGTCGTACTTCACTTCGTAGAACGGCGTATCGATCGTCTCGCCGTTCGGCGCCTTGCCGGGCGGGCGCTTGACGAACTCAACGACCAGCGGCGCCTTCACGCCATAGACAACATCGTTGTCGATGTACTCGTCGCCGGCCTGGAACAGATGCGTGACCAAATAGTGGTGGCCAGGCGCCGAGATCGCGAAGTGGATGTGCGCCGGGCGCATGTGGCTCATGTCGGTGCTGTTGAAGAACGCGCCGACCGGGCCGTCCATCGGGATCGTGTAACTGATCGGCGCCACCGTGCGCACGCAGTATGTGCCGTCGGGATTGGTGTGGTAGATGCCGCGCATCCAGGGCTCGGCGGTGCGGCGCTGTTCCTCGTAGAGGCCCTCGCCATCAGTCTGCCAGAGGTCGAGCATCGCGCCACCGATCGGACGTCCGTCGATACCCTTTACCGTGCCGGTAACGAAGCATGGAATGCCCGGCGCCGTGCCGGCCATGCTGGTGCCGTCGGCGAACTGCGGTGCATCCGCGATGTGGAACGGGCCTTCGACCGTGCTCGGCGTTGCGCCGGGCATGCGGCGATTGTTGATGTCGTCCACCAGCATCGAAACGCCGAGCGTGTCTGACAGCAGGATGAATTCCTGGCGCTTGTCGTCACACTTGTGCCCGATGGCGGTCAGGTACTGGATCGCCTTGAACCATTCCTCGCCGGTCGGCTCAATTTCGCTGACGAACGCATGCAGGTGCTTGATCGCGGACTGCATCACCTCACGCAGGCGCGCGTCCGGAATGTCCTCGTAGCGCTTGAGGACGGATTTGGTGAACTCGTCACCAGTCAGAATAGCCATGGGACTCTCCCATTTGTCGGTGCCATCAATGCGCCCGTTGGCAGGATAGTGAGTTTGTCAACGGCGGCGGTCAACTGCGATTTAGCCCCAAACCTCTTTCGAGATGTCGAGGATCATTTTCATCTTGTTCCACTGTGCCTCCTCGGTGAGGACGTTGCCCTCTTCGGTGGAGGCAAAGCCGCATTGCGGCGAGAGGCAAAGCTGGTCGAGCGCGACGAATTTCTCGGCCTCCTTGATGCGGGCCTCGATGTCGCTTTTCTTCTCCAAGGTGCCCGATTTCGAGGTGACCAGCCCAAGCACAATCTGCTTGTTGCCCTTCGGCACGAAGCGTAGCGGCTCGAAACCACCGGCCCGCTCGGTATCGTATTCGAGGAAGTAGCCGTCATAGCCGCATTTTCCGAACAGCCATTCGGCCACCGGCTCATAGCCGCCTTCCGAAATCCAGGTGGAGCGGAAATTGCCGCGGCACACATGCGTGCTGATGGTCATGTCGGACGGGCGATCCTTGATCGCGTCGTTGATGACCTGGGTGTAAATCCGCGGCAGTTCGGTCGGGTCGTCGCCGCGCTGCTTGGCGAGGTCGCGCTCCTTTTGCGAGCACAGATACGCCCACACGGTGTCGTCGAACTGCAGATAGCGGCAGCCGGCATCGTAGAACGCCTTGACGGCGTCTTTGTAGGTCTGCGCAAGGTCGGAGAAGAAAGTATCGAGGTTCGGGTACACGTCCTTCGAGATGCCCTTGCGGCCGCCGCGGAAGTGCAGCACCGACGGCGCCGGAATGGTCATCTTCGGTGTGACTTTGGTGTGATCCTTCACGAACTTGAAGTGCTCGACAAACGGGTGATCCTTCCAGTGGACCTTGCCGGTCACGCGCACGCCGCGGTGTTTGGTCTCGACCCCGGCGAACTGGATGCCGTGTTCGGCCTCATAGCCCTCGACGCCGCCGAGCCCTTCGAGAAAGTCGAAATGCCACCACGCGCGGCGATACTCGCCGTCGGTGACAAGCTGCATGCCGATCTCTTCCTGCTTCCTGATCAGTTTTTCGATCTCGGTGTCCTCGACCTTTTTCAGGTCGGCGGCGCTGATCTGACCCTTTTCGCGCTTGGCACGGGCCTCTTTCAGCGGCTCGGAGCGCAGGAAACTGCCGACCTGGTCGGCACGGAACGGGGCTTTTGTTCTCTGCACGTTTCTCTCCTTTGGAAATCCAAGGTCACATCATGGCAGCGGCGCCGGGCTGGCGGATGAGCGCCGAGCCGGGCACGAGCCCGCGCATACGCTGATTTTGCAGCGCGAGTTCGAGATTGCGGATCGCGAGCCGCGCATGCTCGCGCATGATTGCTTCGGCGCGCTGACCGTCCTTGCCCTCGATTGCCCGGATGGCGCCGCGGTGCTGATTCTGCGCGGTGCTCATCACCATATGGGCTTCCGGCAGCTCGGCCTGCACGCGCACGAACGCGTTGTGTGAAGCGAACGGAAGATTGAGTGCGCGCTTCAACTGCCGCGCCAGCACAGGCGAATTCGCGGATTCAATCAGCAAGGCATGGAAGCGCGCGTTCAGGTCGACATAGCGCGAGAACTGTTCGACGGTGACGCGTGGCGTGGCCACGAGTTCGTCGATCGCGGCAAGGCAATCGTGAAAATCGCCGCGCGCTGCGTTCGTCAGTCCGCGCTCGGCGCACAGGCGCGCGGCGAGACCTTCCAGCGTGCCGCGCACCTCGATCGCATCGTCGATATCCCGCTCCGAAAAAGCCTTCACCGAGAACCCGCCGGAGGGAATCAACTCGAGCAGGCCTTCTTCCTCCAGCCGCACCAGCGCCATGCGGATCGGCGTGCGCGATACGCCGAGGCGCTCGACAACCGACAGCTCGGAAATCCGTTCGCCGGGGCTCAGCTCGCCCGAAAGGATGAGCTCGCGCAGGCTCAGCAGCGCCTTCACGGTCTGCGAGGATGGCCCCTCAAACTGGGTCAAGCGCCTGCTCCCTTGCGGCCGAAGCCTTTCTTGCTTGGATGCAGTCTGTATACAGCCGGTTTAGGCCGGTCAACGCGCTTCCTTTTCCAAAGATACCCTTGACTCTACTAGAACAAAAGAAGAACATGACTTTAGCTCAGTGGGCATTCAGATGCTTCCACCAACCAACGCTGTGCCGCCCTTCAATGTCACCCGCGCGAGCCACGTGGTGCTCACATCGGGCGATCTCGCCAAGGCGCGCGATTTCTATACCGAAGTGATCGGCCTCAAGGTTTCGCACGAAACTGCAACAACGATACATTTCCGCGGGGTCGAGGAGCGTGCGCATCACTCGTTGACGATGCGGCGGGCCAAGGGGCCGCCCGAATGCGAGCGCATTGGCTTTCGCATGTTCGACGAGGACGATCTTGAGCGGGCCAAGTCGCACTTCGAGGCGAGAGGCTTGCCGTCGCGATTCGTCAACGTCCCGTTTCAGGGCCGCACGCTGCATGGGACGGACGCCGCCGGAACGCCGCTTGAATTCTGCGCGCGCATGAAGACTCTCCCGCGCCCGCTACGCCGACACGACCGCGCACCGGGGCGCGGGTGCCCTGCGCATCAGCCACTTCCAGTTATCGCTGCCGAATGTCGCTGGCGGCGTCTGCGTTTTATTGCGATGCCGGGTTTCGCATTTCGGAATATTCGTGTGTAGGCGAGCATGTCGTCGGCGCGTTGTTGCATCGCAAGGACGATCCGCACGATTTGGTGCTGCAGGAGGGCGCGGGGCCGCAACTGCATCATGTGGGCTACGTGGTTCCCGAGACGTACCACGTGATGCGTGCGATCGACGCGGCGCGCCAGCTGCGTTTGACCCGGGCGCTTGAACACGGTCCCGGCCGGTACGGTCATTCCTATCGGGTCTATTTGCGCGATCCCGACGGGCATCGCATTGCATTGTTGCTGCCGCCGATTCAGGTCATCGATGCCGACGAGGAATTGGTGCGGCATGAGGTGGATCGCAAAGCGAGCGCTTGGGGGCCTGCGCCGCCGCCGGAATGGTTCGGGGAAGCCACGGGCTTTGCCGGCGTGACCGTGAGGGACAGCCCGCGCCGCGCCGCAGGCTCGTTCGGCGAAGGTCTCGGCTTTCGCGAAGGCGATACGCCGTATCAGGCCGATACTCAGCCAGTCCGGCAATCCACAAATCCTCTGGAAACGGCAGCCTGACGGCCGGTCAAGTTTGTCCGCGGCGCCCGCGTGTCAGATGCTTGCTGTCCGTCACGCCCAGGTACCGCTCCAGCACCGCCTTGTCGGCCGCCAGCGTTGCGCTCTCGGCCTGATGCACGATGCCGCCGCGCTCGATCACGGCGGCGCGGTCGGTCACGCCCAGGATCTTCTTGGCGTTCTGCTCGACCAGGATCGCCGACAGCCCTTCCTCGCGGATGATGCGCTTCAGCGCCGCCAGCAGTTCCTCGACGATGATGGGAGCGAGGCCTTCCAGCGGCTCGTCGAGCAGGATGATGCGCGGATTGAGGATCAGCGCGCGGCCGACCGCGAGCATCTGCTGCTCGCCGCCGGACAACTGATTGCCGAGATTGCGCCGCCGCTCGGAGAGCCGCGGAAACATCGCGAACACCTTCTCGGTCGTCCACGGGCCGGGCTGCGCCACCGCGGTGAGGTTTTCCTCGACGGTCAGCGACTTGAAGATGTTGCGCTCCTGCGGCACCCAGCCGACGCCCGCGTGCGCGCGCTGGTCGGCGCGCATGCGCGTGATGTCGCGTCCGCCGAGGCGGATCGCGCCGCTGAAATAGCGCGTGACCCCCACAATCGAGTTGACCAGCGTGGTCTTGCCCATGCCGTTGCGGCCGAGCAGGGCGAGCGACTGCCCTTCGGCGATCGACAGCGACAGCCCCGGCAACACGATCGCTTCGCCGTAGCCGGCCTTCAGATTGTCGATCGTGAGGAGCTCAGGCATCCGCCTCCTCCCCGAGATAGACCGCCTTCACACGCGGATCGGCCGCGACCTCCTCGGGCGCGCCCTCGACGAACAGCGCGCCGTTGACCAGCACCGAAATGCGGTCCGCGAAGGAGAACACGATGTCCATGTCGTGCTCGATCAGCAGCACGGTGACATCGCTCGGGCAGCGCCGCGACCGCATCGAGAATGCCGTGCCGCTCTCCTTCCGGTACGCCGGCAGCAGGCTCGTCGAGCAGCAGTACGTGCGGCCGGCAGGCGATCGCGAGCGCGATTTCGAGCAACCGCTGCTTGCCATAGGGGAGCGTCGCGGTGCGCTCGCTCATCACGTCGGCCAGATTGAAGCGCCGGAGGATATCGACCGACTCCTCGATCACGATCCCCTTGGAGCCGGTCAGCCGCCACCATTGCCGGCCAAGCTCCATGCGCTCGGAGACCGCAAGTCCGATGGTTTCGAGCGGTGTCAGGTCGGCGAACAGCTGATTGATCTGGAACGTGCGCGCGATGCCGAGGCCGACGCGCTTGTGCGGCTCAAGAGCGGTGATGTCGCGCCCTTCGAGCAGGATGCGGCCCGCGGTCGGGCGCAGCACGCCGGTCAGCAGGTTGATGATCGTCGTTTTCCCGGCGCCGTTCGGGCCGATCAGCGCGTGGCGCGCGCCTTTCTCGACCGAAAGCGAAACGTCGTTGGTGGCGACGATGCCGCCGAAGGACTTCACCAGACCTTGGGTCTCAAGCACCGGGGGCATGCGTGTCCCCCTGGTTGCGCGCGAAGCGTGCCTTGATGCCGCGCTGAAGCGCGTTGGCGCGTTCGGTGACTTTAGCCGTGACGGGAAGGATATACGGCCGCGCAAGCCCGAGCACCGCAACCAGTATCACGGTGAACAGGATGCTGTTGAGGAATGGGAGCCGCAGGACGGTGCAGAGACCGAAGATCGCCGCTGCGATGATCGCACCGTACACCCGCCCGAACAGGATCATCATGACCAGCGCAAGGCCGAGCCAGAACTGCCAGTATTGCGGCGTGACGTTGGCGAGATAGTCCTGCACCAGCTTGAACAGGACCGCGCCGATCATTCCGCCGTACAGATAACCGGTGCCGCCGATGATCAGCATCAGCAGGACATCGGCGGAGCGTTCGAAGTCCAGCACCGAGAGCGAGGCGAATTGCGTGGTCTGCGTCAGCAGCGCGCCTGCGATACCTGCAAATCCGGCCGCAATGGTGTAGATCGCGACCAGCCGGCCGTTGACATGAATTCCGATTGCCGAAGCGCGTAGCGAATTTCCCCTCACCGAGCGTAGCGAAAGTCCGAATGGCGAATTGACGATGCGACGCGCGATCACGAACAGGACAAACAGAACGACCAGGCTGTAGATGTAGGCGACCTTGCCGTAGATATCGAACGCGAAGTGACCGAGCAGCGGCTCCATCGTGATGCCCTGCAAGCCATCCGCACCGCCGGTGATGTCGAGGCGGTTCGCGATCTCGCGCAAGACTAGCGCGACGCCGAGCGTGACCATCAGGCGCGTCAGATCGGAACCGCGCAGCACCAGGAAGCTGGTGACGAAGCCGAGCGCCATCGCGGCGACGCCAGACACCAGCATCGCCAGCACCGGCTCCTTCACGATCCCGTATTTGGCGAGGATACCCGCCACGTAGGCGCCAAAGCCGAAGAATGCCGCATGGCCGAGCGAGACGATGCCGGCGTACCCGAGAATCAGGTCGAGCGAGAGTGCGAAAAGGCCGAGGATCGCGATCTCGGTCAGGATCAGGTGCTTGCTCGGCAGGAAGAACACGCTCGCAATCGCCACCAGCCAGAACGCGATTTCCGGCAGGCTCCAACGTGCGCGGTTGGCAAAGCTTGCGCGCCCCTGCGCGATCAGCGCGGCGGAATCGAAACGGTCGCCGATCACGCTCATTTGGCAACCGCGCGCGAGAACAGGCCTTGCGGCCGCCAGATCAGTACCACGATCATGATGATGTAGATGATGAAGGCGCCAAATTGCGGGACGTAATATTTCCCGGCCACATCGCCGAAGCCGAGCAGGAGCGAGGCGATGAATGGCCCGGTGATGCTCGATGTGCCGCCGACGGTGACGACGATCAGGAAATAGATCATGAACTTGAGCGGAAAGATCGGATCGAGGCCGAGGATCTCGGCGCCGAGCGCACCGCCAAGTCCGGCTAGCCCGGAGCCGACCGCGAAGGTGATGGCGAATACCGCGTTGACGTTGATGCCGAGCCCGCGCGCCACACGCGCATCATCGACCGCCGCGCGCAGGCGCGAGCCGAAGCGCGTACGTGTCAGCGCGAACTGCAGCGCAGCCATCAGCACGCCGCAGATGGCGATGATGAGCAGGCGATAGCGCCCGATGCCGACGCCAAAGAAATCGATCTGGCCCTGAAGGTACGACGGGATCGCGACGAACTGCTGCTGGGAGCCCATCACGTAGTCGACGCCCGCCACCGACATGAACACGAGGCCGATCGAGAACAGCACCTGTTCGAGGTGCGTCTTGGCGTAGACGTGGACATAGAGCGTGCGCTCGAGCGCGAGCCCGACAATCGCCGTAAGCACGAAGGCGAGCGGCAACGAGGCGAGGAATGGCAGCCCGAGGCGGTTTACCAGGATGACGGTGATGTAGCCGCCCGCCATCGCGAACGCGCCGTGTGCAAGATTGACGAAATTCATCAGCCCGAGCGTGACGGCGAGCCCGCACGCCACGACGAAAAGCAGCATGCCGTAGGCGATACCGTCGAACAGGATGGTCAGCATGGGCCCGTCTGAACATGCCGAGCCCTCCCCCGGCAAGCGGGGGAGGGCTCGGTCAAGCGTTGGCTACTTTTGGGCGGCTTTGCCCGGATCCTTGACGGCTTCGAAGGTCTGGAACTCCTGATTATAGAGCTGGCCGTTCACCTTCTCGACCTTGCGGATGTAGACGTTCTGCACGATGTCGCGGGTTTCGGGATCGATCGAGATCGGCCCGCGCGGGCTCTCCCATTTCATTCCCTTGATGGCGCTCATCAGCTTGTCGCCGTCGGTATCGCCGTTCGTCTTCTTCAGCGCCTCGTAGATCAGGTGCATGCCGTCATAGCCACCGACCGCCATGAAATTGGGGCGGTAGTTGTTGGCCTTCTCGAAGGCCGCGACAAAATCCTTGTTCATCTGCGAGGGATGCGACGCCGAATAGATGTGAGCGGTGACGGTGCCGATGACCGCGTCGCCCATGTTCGGCAACAGGTCGTCGTCTGTCACGTCACCCGGGCCGATCACCTTGACCCCAGCCTTGTCGAGCCCGCGCTCGACGAACTGTTTCATGAACGTTCCGCCCTGGCCGGACGGCACGAACACGAAGATCGCATCAGGCTTGGCGTCGGCAGCGCGCTGCAGGAATGGTGCGAAGTCCGGGTTGGCGAGCGGCACGCGGATCGCCGCGACGATCTCGCCGCCGCCGGCCTTGACGCGATCCGCGAACGACTTTTCGGCATCGGCGCCCGGGGCGTAGTCCGACACCAGCGTGACGACTTTCTTGATGTTATTCTTCAGCGCCCAGTCCGCCATGATCGCGGAGGACTGTGGCAGCGTGAAGCTGGTGCGCGTGATGTAGGGTGAGCGCTCCGTGATGATCGAGGTACCGGCCGCCATCACGACCTCGGGCACCTTCGCCTGCGTGGCAAGCGGGGCGACCGCAAGTGCGGTTGGCGTGATGCCGAACCCGGCGACGAAACTGACCTTGTCGTTGACGATCAATTCCTGCGCGATGCGCTTGGTGTTGTCCGGCACCGCAGCGTCGTCCTTGAGGATGACCTCGACCTTCTTGCCGGCGACGGTCGTGCCGTGCTGGGCCTGATAGAGCTTCACGGCGGCGTCGATCTGCTTGCCGGTGGAGGCCTGCTGGCCGGTCATCGGTACGATCAGGCCGATCTTGACCGTATCCTCGGCGGCGGCCGGGTAGGCCAGGAACGCGCTCGCGAGAATCGCGGCGCCTGAAAGGAATTGCCTGCGCAACATCGTGTTCCTCCGTAGGGCGGTGACGTTTCTTGGGCGGGCGGGGGCTTGCCCACTCTCGCTCTCCGTAGCGCGGAATTCTTAAAGGGCAAAGCGGCAATAGGCAGCACCCTTAACCGGGAAGTGCCCGCCATTTGGCGGGAACTGGCATGTCAGCGCAAAGTCAAAAGCCGATGCCGCAGCGCAGCGTCAGGCGTGCGCCAGGCGTTTGGGATCGACGATTTGTTCCAGCTTTCCGAGCACCCGCATGCACGGCAGGAGTTGCGCCAGGCTGCCGTTGGGTTCGCGCTTTTCCTGAATGGCCGCGATGAACTCGCGGTCCTCCAGTTCGATGCCGTCCATCGAGACATCGACCTTGGAAACGTCGATCGGCTCGTTCTTGCCGTTGAACAGGTCGTCGTAGCGCGCGAGATAGGTGCCGTTGTCGCAGATGTAGCGGAAGAACGTTCCGAGCGGCCCGTCATTGTTGAACGACAGCGACAGCGTGAGGATCGCGCCGGACGGCACCTTGGCGACAATGCCCATGTCCATCGCGATCTTCAGGTCGGGATGCGCCGGCCCCTGCACCGCGTAGCAATCCGTGATGGTCTCGCCGGTCTGATACTGGAACAGGTCGATCGTGTGCGCGGCATGGTGCCAGAGCAGATGGTCGGTCCAGGAGCGCGGCTGGCCGGCCGCGTTCATGTTCTTGCGCCGGAAGAAATAGGTCTGCACGTCCATCTGCTGAATCGTCAGCTCGTTCTTGACGATCTTCTTGTGGACGTACTGGTGGCTCGGATTGAAGCGGCGCACGTGGCCGCCCATCGCGATCACACCGGTTTCCTTCGCGATCTTCACCAGGTTCTCGGCATCCTCGACCGAGTCGGTGACGGGGATTTCCACCAGCACATGCTTGCCGGCGCGCATCACCTGCTCGCCCTGACTGAAGTGCATCTTGGTCGGCGTCGTGAGGATCACAGCGTCGGCGCGCTCGATGCCTTCGGAGAGTTCGCCGGTGTAATGCTTGATGCCGTATTTCTCGGCGACTTGCCTGGTCGCATCCTGATTGCCGCCGACCAGCGAGCTGATCTCCACACCCTGGATGCGTTTCAGCGCATCGAGATGCTTCTGGCCGAACGCGCCCTGACCGGCAACGCAGATCCTCATGCCGCCTTCCTCAGCGTCTTCTTTTTCGCGGGCGCCCGCTTGGCGGCCTTCTTTGCGGATTTCCCGCCGTTCTGCAGAATGATGTGGCCGACGGCGGTGTTCGACGCCGGCACGGTGTAGAAGCGGTAAAGCTCCTTCACCTTGTCGTCGAGCGCGCCGCGCATCACGTGCCACATCACGAGCTCGATACCTTCGGCACCGGCTTCGCGCATGTATTCAAGGTGCGGCATCGCGGCGAGCTTGCGTGGGTTCTTCGTCAACCCGTCGAGGAAGGCCTTGTCGAATTTGGAGTTGATCAGGCCGGCACGCGGACCCGAAATCTGGTGCGACATGCCGCCGGTGCCGAACACCACGACACGCAAATCGTCGCGATAGGTGCTGACCGCCTTGCGGATCGCGCGGCCAAGATCGAAGCAGCGCTTGCCGGTCGGCGGCGGGTACTGGACGACATTCACCGCCAGCGGGATCACGGGGCAGGGCCATTCGGATGGCGAGCCGAACGCGAGGTTCAGCGGCACCGTGAGGCCGTGATCCACTTCCATCTTGTTCACGATGGTGAGGTCGAAGCCGTCGAGGATCGCCGAAGTTGCGATGTGCGAGGCAAGCTCCGGATGGCCCTTGACCACTGGAACCGGGCGCGGCCCCCAGCCTTCGTCAGCGGGCGGAAACTCGGCGGCGCAGCCGAGCGCGAAGGTCGGGATCAACTCGACCGAGAACGCCGAGGCGTGATCGTTATAGATCGCGATGACGACGTCGGGCTTGACGTCCGCCATCCACTTCTTGGTGTGCTCGAAGCCGGCGAACACGCGCTTCCAGTACGGATCTTCGGTCTGCTTGTTGTCGATCGCGGCGCCGATGGCCGGCACGTGCGACGAGGCTAGTCCTGCGATGATCTTCGCCACGGTGCTACTTCCGCTTCTTTGAGGATTTGGATTTCTTCGCGCTCTTCGCGGCCTTCTTCGCCGGCGGCTTCTTGTCGAACTTGCCGGACTTCGAGCGATTGCCTTCGACCTGGCGGCCGCCGTTCAGCATCATGGCGGCGTAGTCTTCCTGCGTGGAGCCGGTCATGACCGCCGCGAGATGGCGGAACGAATGCCCGTCGGTCGCGCCAAGCTTGGCGGTAAAATAAAT
This sequence comes from uncultured Alphaproteobacteria bacterium, assembly GCA_963757565.1. Lineage (GTDB taxonomy): Bacteria > Pseudomonadota > Alphaproteobacteria > Rhizobiales > Xanthobacteraceae > PALSA-894. The sequence continues at coordinate 303,303 of CAVWSB010000010.1, read as the reverse complement.
GTTGCCGCCGAGCTCGAGCATGCGGTTGTAGTCGCGCTTGAGCACGGCGTCGGTCTGCTCGGGCGTGAGATTGAATTTCTTCAGGTACTCGGCTTCGTTCGCCTTGAAAGCCTTGCGGTTCTCATCCTTCATCAGCGACATGCAGAACATGTTGATGCCGTAGCCCTCGCGCGAGCGATCGGCGTTGAACACGAAGGTGCCGGGGATGTCTTCGTATTCGTTCTCTTTGGATTTCGCCTGAGCCATCGGCGTTTCTCCCTGAAACGGCGTCCGTTTTGCGGAGCAGGATTTCACGCCTCACATACGCGCGGACGGCACGCTTGGCAACGCTTGCGGCGTCAAGGCCGCAGCATGGGGAATCGTTCTCTCAAATCCCGTGCAAAGGCCAGCGCCTAGCGCGCCCAGTAGAGCCGCATCGGGTTGTCGACCAGCAGCGCCTGCTGCTGCGCCGCGGTGGGCGCGATCTTCGGGATCATGTCGGTGAGCACGCCGTCGTCCGGCGCCTCGTTTTTCATGTTGGGATGCGGCCAGTCGGTGCCCCACAGCACGCGGTCGCCGAAGCGCTCGACGATCGCGCGGGCGAACGGCGCGACGTCGTCGTAGGGCGGGCCCGCGACGGTAAATCGCTCGGGGCAGGTCACCTTGTTGATCCAGCTCTTGTTGGCGTCGATCGCCTTGAGCCAGTTCTGGAACGCCTTGCCATCCACGCCAGCCTTCACATCCGGACACGCCATGTGGTCGAACACGAGCGCCGTCGGCAGCGACTTGAGGAACGGGCCCATCTCGTCGAGGTCCGCGTGCTCGAAATAGATCACGATGTGCCAGCCGAGGTCGGCAATGCGCTTGGCGATCCGCAGCATCACGTCGCGCGGGGTCGAATCGACCAGCCGCTTGATGAAATTGAAACGCACGCCGCGCACGCCGGCATCGTGCAGCGCCTTCAATTCAGCGTCGGTGATCTCCTCGCCGACGAACGCCACGCCCTTTGCCTTGCCGTTGGAACTTACCAACGCATCGACCAGCGCGCGGTTGTCGGTGTCGTGACAGGTCGCCTGCACGATCACGTTCTTGTCGAAGCCGAGAAAGTCGCGTAGCGCGAACAGCTTTTCCTTCGGCGCGTCGCACGGCGTGTATTTGCGCTTCGGCGCAAACGGGAACACCGCCTCGGGCCCGAACACATGACAGTGCGCATCCACGCTGCCTGCCGGCGGCTTGTATGTCGGCTTCGAGGGATTGGGGTGGAACGGGATGTAGCCGGTACTCATAGGCATCTCGGAAGACTCCCAAGTTCCGCTCATGCCCGCGAAAGCGGGCATCCAGTTCTTTGGCCCTGGGTCCCCGCTTTCGCGGGGACGAGCGGAGGATGAATTATACCCGCTCGATCGCGAGCGACACGCCCTGACCGACGCCGACGCACATCGTGGCGAGCGCCCGGTTTCCGCCAGTCCTGGCGAGTTGATGTGCTGCCGTCATGGCGAGCCGCGCGCCCGACATGCCGAGGGGATGACCGAGTGCGATCGCGCCGCCGTTCGGATTGACGTGCTCGGCGTCGTCCGGAAGCCCGAGCTGACGCAACACCGCGAGGCCCTGCGACGCGAAGGCTTCGTTCAGCTCGATCACGTCGAAGTCGCCGATCTTCAAACCAAGCCGCTCCATCAGCTTGCGCGTGGACGGCACCGGGCCAATGCCCATGATGCGCGGCGGCACGCCGGCCGACGCCATGCCGATGATTTTCGCGCGAGGTGTGAACCCATGGGCCTTCACCGCCGCTTCCGATGCGATGATCATGGCGGCGGCGCCGTCATTCACGCCCGACGCATTGCCGGCAGTCACGGTGCCGGGATCGCGGAAGGGCGTCTTGAGCTTGGCGAGGTTTTCAAGCGTCGTATCGGGCCGCGGATGCTCGTCCTTGTCGACCACGACAGGCGTCTTGCCGGCGATCGTCACCGGCACGATCTCCTCGGCGAAGTAGCCGGCCGCGATCGCCTTGCCGGCGCGCTGCTGCGAGCGCCAGGCGAACGCGTCCTGGTCGGAGCGCTTCACCTGAAATTCCTCCGCGACGTTCTCGCCGGTCTCGGGCATCGCATCGACGCCGTATTGCTTCTTCATCAGCGGGTTGATGAAGCGCCATCCGATCGTGGTGTCGTAGATCTCGGCCGCGCGCGCAAAAGCCTCGGTGGCCTTGCCCTGCACGAATGGCGCACGCGTCATGCTTTCGACACCGCCCGCAATGGCGAAATCGATGTCGCCTGCGCGGATCGCCTGCGCGGCGGCACCGACGGCGTTCAGCCCCGACGCACAGAGCCGGTTCAGCGTCACGCCGGGCACATTGTCCGGAAGGCCCGCCAGCAGCAGCGCCATACGTGCGACGTTGCGGTTGTCCTCGCCGGCCTGATTGGCGCAGCCGTAGTAGACTTCGTCCAGTTTTGACCAATCTACTTTCGGATTGCGCGCTATCAGCGCGCGCAGCGGAACGGCCGCGAGGTCGTCGGTCCGCACCTTGGCAAGCGCACCCGCATAACGGCCGATCGGCGTGCGCACCGCGTCGCAGATGAATGCTTCCGGCATGGCGGCTCCTCGGAGAAGATTGTTTCACGGCGTTTATCGCACATTGGGAAGCACGCCAATGGGCCGCGCGGGTCGGGAGAGCTTCGCGAGGAGATTGCACTCGCAGAGCAAAAAGCACAGACTTGGGGCGATGGGGCCACACCTGCCGGAATGTCTTTCCGGCGCGGAAGAGGGTCCCGCGTCAGGGAGGTTAAACATGACATTCCGGTCCTCAGGCCGGCGGGCTTTGCTGCTTGCCGGTGCGCTCGGCGCACTCTTTATGGCAATGCCGGCCTACGCGCAGGCGCCTGCGCCCGGTGCCGCACCGGCACCCGCAGCAGCACCCTTGCCGCCGGGTTCGCCCCTGATCGGGCGCCCGAACACCGAAGCTGCGATGAAGCTCGCGCCGGTCGCGGCGCCGCCGATCCCGGCGAGCGCCGACAAGGTGCAGGCGGTCGTTCCGCAGCTCAAGCTCGCCAAGGGTTTCAACATCGAGGTTTACGCGGCGGGCGTGCCGAACGCGCGTTCGATGCGTCAGGGCGAGAAGGGCACTGTGTTCGTCGGCAGCCGTCTGATCGACAAGGTGCATGCCATCGTCGAAAAGAACGGCAAGCGCGAGGTAAAGGTCATCGCGTCGGGCCTCTATCGCCCGAACGGCCTCGCCATCAAGGACGGTACGCTCTACATCGCGGAGCTGTCGCAGATCTCCAAGATCGAGAAGATCGAGGACAATCTGGACAATCCGCCGAAGCCGACGGTTTTCTACACCGACCTGCCGAAGGACGAGGCGCACGGCTGGAAGTTCATCGGCATCGGCCCGGACAACAAGCTTTACGTGCCGGTCGGCCAGCCCGGTAACAACGTGATGCCATCCGATGCTCACGCGCAGATCCGTCGCATGAATCTCGATGGCACTGGCGTCGAAGTCGTTGCACGCGGCGTGCGCAATACGGTCGGCTTCGACTGGCATCCGGTCAGCAAGGAACTCTATTTCACCGATAATGGGCGCGACTGGGCCTCCGAGGATGTGCCGGAGGACGAACTCAATCGCCTGACCAAGGTCGGCCAGCATTTCGGATCGCCCTATTGCTACCAGGGCGACTTCCTCGATCCGGAATTCGGCTGGGGCCATTCGTGCAGCGAGTTCGAGCCGCCGGTCGCCAAGATGGGACCGCATTCGGCATCGCTCGGCATGCGCTTCAACACCGGCAGCATGTTCCCGGCGAAATACAAGAACGCGATCTTCGTGGCGCGTCACGGCTCGTGGAATCGGAGCAAGAAGTTCGGCGGTGACATCGTCGCGGTGTTCCTGAACAAGGATGGGACCGTGAAAAACATGGAGACGATCGTGTCCGGCTTCATCGGTCCCGACAACAACTACATCGGTCGGCCCTGTGACGTGTTGTTCCTCAAGGACGGCTCGATGCTGATCGCCGACGACTTCAACGGAGCGGTCTATCGTCTGACCTACGGCAATCAGAAAAACGCTTCGGCGAAGTAAAGCCAATCGCGGGGGCGGCGCGGCTGCCGCCCTCGCTTCAACTCCAGAAGGATCGTCATGCGGATCGTTCTTGCCGCCGCGCTTTCCATTGCCCTCAGCGCTCCGGCCGCGCGTGCGTTGACGTATGAGGAGAAGCTTCCCGCGTGTCTGGCCTGTCACGGCGAGAAAGGCGTTTCCGAAACCGCCGAAGTGCCTTCGATTGCCGGCATGCCGGCGGATTTCACGCTGATCCAGTTGTTCCTGTTCCGTCAGGGAACCCGCAAGGTCGAGATCATGAACGACCTCGCCAAGGACATGACCGACGATGACCTGCGCAAGTTCGCCGACTACTTCGCCAAGCTTCCGCCTCCGAAAGCCTCAGGCGATGCAGCCGATCCGGCGATCGCGGTGCGCGCGCAGGCCGTCATTGCGCGCGAACACTGCAACTCCTGTCACAACCCGGATTTCTCCGGTCGCGATCAGATGCCGCGGCTCGCCGCGCAGCGCGAGGACTACCTGCTGAAAGCGCTGCGCGACTACAAGAGCGGCAAACGGCCCGGATATGACGCCACGATGGACGAAGTGATCCGTGGCGTGAGCGAAGCGGACATCGTGGATCTTGCCCACTTTTTGGCACGATTGCGCTGAAACAGACTTCGGGATGCTGCGTTAATAGGCGAAGGCATTGCGCCTCGACCCGGAAAAGCGTAAAGTTGCATTGTTGCCTGAAGGGCGGACGCGCCCATTTCAAGGAGAAAGACCATGGCCTGGACGACACCGACACTCGTCGAAATCTGCATCGGGCTCGAGATCAACGGCTATCTGCCGGCCGAGTTCTAATCGCCGATTTCGCTTTGTTACCGAGGCGGCCGTCGCATCTGCGGCGGCCGTTTCATTTTGTCGCGGCGCCAGTTTTGCCAACTTGTTTCTCCGCTGTCGTCTGTGGTTTCGCCCACACCGTGCGCAAGGCGGGGCTGCCGCGATCAAGAAATTGTTGAACGACACATTCCGCAGGTTGTGCGATAGTTCCTCGCAGCGTCCGCCTTTAAAAAAAGGACGCCAGGAGGACACCATGAGAGTCATCGGCTTAAGCGCCGTGTCGGCGCTCGCACTTGCCTTCGCCTCGTCCGCTCTCGCGCAACCGCAGCCGACCGCGGGCAATCTCGAAAAGCTCGGCAACTTCCAGCAGACCGGAACGGTGGAGCCGGCGCATATTCCGCAGACCGGGCCGAAAGTCGAAGCGATCAAGAAGACGCTTGCGACGAAAATCAAGGTGCCGAAAGGCTTCCACATCAGCCTCTATGCGATGGTGCCCGACGCGCGCCACATCGCGGTCGGTCCGCAAGGGATCGTGACGTTCGTCGGAACGCGCAAGAGCAAGGTTTGGTCGGTCACCGATCGCGCCAAGGCGCGTGTCGCCGATGAGGTGAAGGAGTTCGCGCCCTCGATCGAGTTCAAGCTTCCGAACGGGGTGTGTTTCTCGAAGGACGGCTTTCTGTTCATCGCCGAGCAGAACCGCGTGCTGACATTCCCGGCCGCGGAGTTCTTCTACGAAGGGCCGGATGTGGCGGCGTTCAACGTGGTGAAGCAGGGCGAACTGATTCCGCCCGCGGACGAATCCTATAACCACACCGCGCGTGTGTGCCGCATCGGTCCGGACGACAAGCTCTACATCACGCTCGGACAGCCGTTCAACGTGCCGGCGCCCGAGAAGCTCGACGGCTTCAAGAAGGAAGGCATCGGCGGCATCATCCGCATGACCAAGGAAGGCAAGGATCGCGAGGTCTTCGCCTGGGGCGTGCGCAACTCGGTCGGCATGGACTTCAATCCGAAGGACAAGTCGCTGTGGTTCACCGACAACCAGGTGGACGGCATGGGCGACGATCAGCCGCCGGGCGAACTCAACCGCGCCGATAAACCTGGCATGAACTTCGGCTTTCCGTACTACGGCGGCGGCAAGACCCGCACCACCGAGTACAAGGACCAGACCCCGCCGGCCGACGTCACGTTCCCGCAGGTCGAGATGGCGGCGCATGCCGCCGACCTCGGCATGACGTTCTATTCGGGCAAGCAGTTCCCGGCGAAGTACCGTGGCGGCATCTTCTCGGCGCAGCACGGCTCGTGGAATCGCACGGTGCCGATCGGCGCACGCGTGATGTTCACGAGCCTGAAGGAAGACGGCACGGCCGACAAGACCGAGCCGTTCGCCGAGGGCTGGAACGATAATGGCGAATATCTCGGCCGCCCGGTCGATGTCGCGCAACTGCCCGACGGATCGATCCTGGTATCGGACGATCTCGCCGGCGCGCTCTATCGCATCTGGTATGACGGAAAGTAATGCGGTCTTGCACGACCTGCGCTGCGTCCCTCTCCCCGCAAGCGGGGAGAGGTCGACCGCCGAAGGCGGTCGTGTGAGGGATTTGCATCTGGCTTTGCCGGGAGAGGGAGGAGTGCTCGCGGCGCTTGTCCTCGCACTCTCGCTTGCGACGGGTGCGCCAGCACACGCCGGTGACGTCAAGGCCGGGCGGCAAAAGGCCCTTCAGTGCCAGACCTGCCACGGTCTCGACGGACTTTCGAAGCTGCCCGAAGCGCCGAACCTCGGCGGTCAGCCCGAGCCGTTTCTGGTCAACGCGCTCAATGATTTTCGCAAGGGCTTGCGCAAGAACGATATGATGACGATCGTGGTCGAGAAGCTCTCCGACCAGGATGTCGCCGACCTCGCGGCCTATTTCGCCGCGATCGAAGTCAGCACCAAGCCGCCGAAATAGCGGCGGCCGTTACTCCGCCGCCTCGCGCACCGGTTCCGCCTTCTCGACCTTCGCGGCGCAGAACTTGAATTCGGGAATTTTCCCGAACGGGTCGAGCTTCGGGTTGGTGAGCAGGTTCGCCGCCGCCTCCACATAGGCGAACGGGATGAACACCACGCCGTCCGGCACGGCGTCGTCCTGCCGCGAAGCGAGCGTGACGGTGCCGCGCCGCGTCGTGACGCGCACCATGTCCCCGGCCTCGATGCCAAGCCCGGCAATCGTGCCGCGTGAGAGCTGTGCGCTTGCGTTTGGCTCGATCGCGTCGAGCACCGTGGCGCGGCGCGTCATCGAGCCGGTGTGCCAATGTTCGAGCTGGCGGCCGGTCGAGAGAATGAAGGGGTATTCGGCGTCCGGCACTTCGTCCGGCGGCTGAAGCTTGGTGGCGACGAGCTTGGCAAAGCCGCCCGGCCGCGGGAAGCCCGCATCGAACACGACATCGCGGCCCGGCACATCCGGACCATCGACCGGATAGGTGACGGCGTATTCGCGGTCGACGCGATCCCAGGTGATGTTGTTAAGCGCCGGCATCATCGAGGCCATTTCGTCGAACACTTCGCCGACGTGCTTGTAGTTCCAGCCGCAGCCCATTCGGTTGGCGATTTCCGTGATGATCCAGATGTCGTGGCGCGTGTCGCCCGGCAGCGGGATCGCCTGGCGGCCCATCTGCACCTGACGGTTGGTGTTGGTGACGGTGCCGTCCTTCTCGGGCCAGCCTGAGGCGGGCAGCACCACGTCCGCGTACACGGCGGTTTCGGTGAGGAAGAGGTCCTGCACCACGAGATGCTCGAGATGCGCGAGCGCCTGCCGCGCGTGGTTCAGATCGGGGTCGGACATGGCGGGGTTCTCGCCCTCGATGTACATGCCCTTGATCTCGTCGGCGTGGACCGCGTCCATGATCTCGACGACGGTCTTGCCGCGCTTGGGCGGCAGCTTCACGCCCCAGAGCTTTTCGTAGCCGGCACGGATCACCGGATCTTCCACCGACTTGTAGTCGGGGAAGAACATCGGAATCAGGCCCGCGTCGGAGGCGCCCTGCACGTTGTTCTGGCCGCGCAGCGGATGCAGCCCGGTGCCGGGGCGCCCGACTTGCCCGGTAATCAGCGCGAGCGCGATCAGGCAGCGCGCATTGTCGGTGCCGTGGGTGTGTTGTGACACGCCCATGCCCCAGAAGATGATGGAGCTTTCGGCGCGCGCATAGGCGCGCGCGACCGCGCGCAGCGTATCGGCATCGATGCCGCAGATCGGCGCCATCTCCTCCGGCGTGAAGTCCTTGATGTTTTCCTTCCAGGCCTCGAAGCCTTCGACATAGGTCTGGATGTATTGCTGGTCGTAGAGTTTCTCGGTGACGATGACGTTGAGCATCGCATTGAGCATCGCGACGTCGGTACCGTTCTTGAACTGCATCATCTTCCAGGCGTGGCGTTTCATCGCCGTGCCGCGCGGATCCATGATGACGAGCTTCGCCCCGCGCTTGGCGGCCTGCTTGAAGAAGGTCGCGGCTACGGGGTGGTTTTCCGTCGGGTTCGCGCCGATGACGATGATGACTTCGGAGTTCTTGCACTCGTTGAAGGTCGCCGTGACGGCGGCCGAGCCGACACCCTCGAGCAGCGCCGACACCGATGAGGCGTGGCAGAGCCGCGTGCAGTGATCGACATTGTTGGTACTGAAGCCGGTACGGATCAGCTTCTGGAAAAGATAAGCCTCTTCGTTTGAGCCCTTGGCCGAGCCGAAGCCGGCGAGTGCATCGCCGCCGTCGCGGTCGCGGATCTTCTTCAGGCCGTTCGCAGCGCGATCCAGCGCTTCTTCCCAGGTGGCTTCGCGGAAATGCGTCCACGGATTCGATGGGTCGATGAATTCGTGCGCGACCTTTGGCACGCCGTCGCGGCGTATCATCGGCTTCAGCAGGCGCTGCGGGTTCGCCACATAGTCGAAGCCGAAGCGGCCTTTGACGCAGAGGCGCTGCTGGTTCGCGGGGCCGTTCTTGCCCTCGACCGCGACGATCTTGTCGTCCTTGATCTGATAGGTGAGCTGGCATCCGACGCCGCAATACGGACAAACCGAATCCACGGTGCGGTCGGGCTTGCCGAGATAGAGGTTGTTTGCGTCCACCATCGTCGCCGGCATCAGCGCGCCGGTCGGGCAGGCCTGCACGCATTCGCCGCAGGCGACGCAGGTCGATGCTCCCATCGGATCGTCGAAGTCGAACACGATGTGCTCGTTGTGACCGCGCCCCGCCATGCCAATCACGTCGTTCACCTGCACTTCACGGCAGGCGCGGACGCACAGATTGCACTGGATGCAGGCGTCGAGGTTAACCGCCATCGCGACATGGCTGCGGTCGGGCGCCGGCTGGCGTTCGCGCGCGGGCAGGCGGCTGGTCGCGATGCCCATGCGGTCGGCCCATTCCCAGAACTTCGAGCCCGGGTCGTGCGCCTGCGTGCTGCGGTCGGGCTGGTCGGAGATGAGCAGCTCGAACACCATCTTGCGCGCCGTCCTGGCGCGGTCCGACTGGCTCGTGACCTTCATGCCGGCGCTCGGCGTGCGAATGCACGACGCGGCGAGCACGCGCTCGCCGTCGATCTCGACCATGCAGGCGCGGCAATTGCCGTCCGGGCGATAGCCGGGCTCCGGCGCGTAGCACAGGTGCGGAATGTCGGTGCCTTGGCGCTTGGCGACCTGCCAGATGGTTTCGCCTTTCTTCGCGTGGACCTCGACGCCGTCGAGCGTGAACGCAATGGTTTCCTCGCCGTGGCCTTCGCCGATCACCTTGTCGGCCGCGACCGTGTGCGCAACGCCGGGCTTGCCGTCGCCCTTGTTGGTGCCGCCGGCCGCGCCCTTGGCGTCGTGGCCGTATCCCGCAGGTTTGGTCGTGTCGTTCATTGCGTCACCATTTGCCCAGAGGCTGGGTCAGGTCGTCGCGGAAATACTTGAACACGCAGGTCAGCGGGTTCGGCGCGGCCTGACCGAGGCCGCAGATCGACGCATCGCGCATCGCGGTCGAGAGCTCGGTCAACAACGCCTCGTCCCACGGCCCGGTTGCCATCAGCTTGACGGCCTTCTCGGTTCCGGCGCGGCAGGGCGTGCACTGGCCGCAGCTTTCGTCCTCGAAGAAGCGCATCAGGTTGAGCGCCACGGCCTTCATGTCGTCCTTGTCGGACAGGATGACAACCGCGTGGGAACCGACGAAGCAGCCGTATTTTTCCAGCGTGCCGAAGTCCAAGGGCTCGTCCGCCATCGAGGCCGGCAGGATGCCACCCGACGCGCCGCCCGGCAGGTAACCCTTGAAGCCGTGGCCGTCCGCCATGCCGCCGCAATATTCCTCGATCAGTTCGCGCGCCGTGACGCCGGCAGGCGCCAGCACCACGCCGGGCTTCTTCACGCGGCCTGATACCGAGAACGAACGGAAGCCCTTGCGCTCGCGCCGCCCTTGGCCCGTGAACCACGCGGCACCCTTCTCGACGATATCGCGCACCCAGTAGAGCGTCTCGACATTCTGTTCGAGTGTCGGGCGGCCGAACAGGCCAACCTGCGCCACGTAGGGCGGACGATGGCGCGGCAGTCCACGCTTGCCCTCGATACTCTCGATCATCGCGGATTCTTCGCCGCAGATGTAGGCGCCCGCGCCGCGGCGCAGATGGATCGTCGCGTGCATGGCGAGTCCCGCATCGGCGACGCGCGCGAACTCGGCTTCGAGCATCATGATCAGCTCGGGATATTCGTCGCGGATATAAACGTAGATGTCGGCCGCCTCGATCACCCAGGCGGCGAGCAGCATGCCTTCGATGAAGCGATGCGGATCGAGGCCGAGATAATACCGGTCCTTGAACGTGCCGGGCTCGCCCTCGTCGCCGTTCACCGCCATCAGGCGTGGGCCGGGCTCGCCGCGCACCAACGACCATTTGCGACCGGTCGGAAAGCCGGCGCCGCCAAGCCCGCGCAAGCCCGCATCGCTCACGATCTTGATGATGTCGTCGCGCGTGCGCTTTCCTGAGACGCAATCGCGCAGCAGCGCGTAGCCGCCCTGTGCCTGATACGCCGGGAAATCGATCTTCGGCTTGTGCGTATGCGCGTGCGACGTCTTCGACACGGCGGACGTGACGCTCGCCTCGTTCGCGCGCATCACCTGAACGTGCCCGACGGCGCAGACCGGTGCCCTGTCGCACGCGCCCATGCAGGGCGCGCGCACCACGCGCACACCCGGGCCGAGTTTGTCGGGAAGCGATGCGAGCAGTGTCTCCGCTCCCTCCATCGCGCACGACAATGAATCGCACACGCGCACCGTGACCGGCGGAGGAGGGGTCTCGCCTTCCTTCACGACATCGAAGTGTGCGTAGAAGGTCGCGACCTCGTAGACCTCGGTCATCGCAAGCTTCATCTCGGCAGCGAGTGCCGCGAGATGGGCGGCCGAAAGATGACCGTAGCGGTCCTGGACGAGATGCAGATGTTCGATCAGGAGATCGCGCCGGCGCGGTTTGTCGCCGAGCAGCGCGCGGACTTCGTCAAGCGCTGCCAGATTGATCTGGCGCCCTTTGGGCGTCTTTGGCGCACGGCGCTTGCGACCCGGTCCGCTCGGGCCTTTTGGCGAGGTCACTGGGGCGTTCATTGCGCTCTCGGCGGTTGTCTGGTTTGGAACAAGACTTGACTGATCGCTCGGAAACAATCCCTCAACTGACATTGATTGATTGGATTTTCCTATCGATATTTGTCATAACGATACACCGTCGCGGCCCTTGAGGCAAAGGCTAACATATTGATCGACAAGCTCGAATTCCTTCTTGCGCTGTCGCGCGAGCGCCATTTCGGACGTGCCGCCGAGACTTGCGGGGTGACCCAGCCGACCCTTTCGGCCGGGGTGAAGCAGCTTGAAGAGCAAATGGGCGTGATGCTGGTCGTGCGCGGCTCGCGCTTTCGCGGCTTTACGCCGGAAGGCGAGAAGGTGCTCGGCTGGGCGCGGCGCATCGTCGGCGACGAGCGTGCGATGCGCGCCGAGATCAACGCGTTGCGCCACGGGCTATCGGGCCGTTTGCGCATCGCCGCGATCCCGACCGCGCTCGCGATGATCGCGAGCCTCACCACGCCGTTCCGCCAGCGCCATCCGAACGTGCAGTTCACTATCATGTCGCGCACCTCGATCGAGGTGCTGGCGCAACTGGAAAATCTCGAGATCGACGCCGGCGTGACGTATCTCGACAACGAGCCGCTCGGCCGCGTCACCTCGGTGCCGCTCTATCGCGAGCGCTATCGCCTGCTGGTTTCCGTTGATACGCCGCTCGGGGACCGCGAGACCATCACCTGGCGCGAGGTCGCGCAGGTGCCGCTCTGCCTGCTCACGCCCGACATGCAGAACCGCCGCATCATCGACAAGCTGTTGCGCGATGCGGGCGGCAATTCGAACCCGACGCTTGAATCGAATTCTGTGGTCGTTCTGTTCACGCACGTCCGCACCGGACGCTGGTCGTGTGTCATGCCGGCGAAACTTGCCGACACGCTCGGCCTGACCGATACGATCCGCGCAATCCCGATCGTCGAGCCTGAGGCCGCACACCTGATCGGGCTCGTCGTCCCGACGCGCGAGCCAATGACGCCGCTCAACGCCGCGCTGGTCGCGGAAGCACGACGCCTCTCCGCGACGATCGAGGATTGATCGCCGCGAAATAGACATCGACTAAAGTTCTAGTACGGCTAACCAGTGCCGAAAATTCGATCGCACGGCGAGGTCGACATAGCGCTTCGCTATTGCGAAATTGAAATCTTCTATCGGCTCATAGCCATAGCATAATTGATTCCCACAACCGCAACCGACAGTCTCAAAAGCAGAAGTCGCCTCAAGCGGCTCGGGGTTTTTGGCGGAGGGGAAACGCATGACGGCTGCCGATCAAACATTCGCGCCCGCAGGGCCGGTCGCAGGAATTCTCGATCGCGAACGCATCATCGCGGCGGCGGGCTTCAACCGCTGGCTGGTACCGCCGGCCGCGCTCTGCATCCATCTCTGCATCGGCATGGCGTACGGGTTCTCGGTGTTCTGGCTGCCGCTGTCGCGCACAGTCCAGGGCGCGCCAGCCTGCACTGATCTCGTTCAGGAGCTTTTTGCGACGAGCTGCAACTGGCGCGTCGCCAGCCTCGGCTGGATGTACACACTGTTCTTCGTGCTGCTCGGGATCGCGGCTGCGGTGTGGGGCGGGTGGCTCGAACGCGCGGGTCCACGCAAGGCCGGCGTCGTCGCGGCGCTGTGCTGGTGCGGTGGTCTGCTGATCGGCGCGCTTGGCGTCTACACGCATCAGCTCTGGCTGATGTGGCTCGGTTCGGGCGTGCTCGGCGGAATCGGCCTCGGCCTTGGTTACATCTCGCCGGTGTCGACGCTGGTGAAGTGGTTTCCCGACCGGCGCGGCATGGCGACCGGCATGGCGATCATGGGCTTCGGCGGCGGCGCCATGATCGGCGCGCCGCTCGCCGACATCCTGATGAACTATTTCAAGACGCCGACTTCGGTCGGCGCGTGGCAGACCTTCGTCACCATGGCGGCGATCTATTTCTTCTTCATGATGGTCGGCGCGTTCCGCTATCGCATTCCGCCGGCCAATTGGCGCCCTGACGGCTGGACGCCCCCCGCCAAAGCGAATGCGATGATTTCACAGAACAACGTGCATCTGCGGGATGCGCACAAGACGCCGCAGTTCTGGCTGATCTGGTGGGTGCTCACCTTGAACGTCTCCGCCGGCATCGGCGTGATCGGCATGGCCTCGCCGATGCTGCAGGAGATCTTCGCTGGCGACCTGATCGGTCAGGCGGGTGTGAAGTTCAATGCACTGAGCGGAGAGCAGAAAGCCGCCATCGCGGCGATCGCGGCGGGCTTCACCGGGCTCCCTCGCTGTTCAACATCGGTGGCCGCTTCTTCTGGGCCTCGCTGTCGGACCATATCGGCCGGAAGAACACCTACTACTGCTTCTTCGTGATCGGCATCCTGCTCTACGCACTGGCGCCGACCTTCGCGGCGATGGGATCGAAGCTGCTGTTCGTATTGGCCTTCGGCATCATCCTCTCGATGTACGGCGGCGGCTTCGCGACCGTGCCGGCCTATCTCGCGGACATGTTCGGTACGCAGTTCGTCGGCGCGATCCACGGCCGGCTGCTGACCGCATGGTCGACGGCCGGAATCATCGGCCCGGTGGTGGTGAACTACATCCGCGAATTCCAGCTCGCCGCCGGCGTGCCGCGCGACCAGCTCTACAACACCACCATGTACATCCTGTGCGGCATGCTGATCATCGGCCTGATCTGCAACTACATGATCAAGCCGGTCGATTCGAAGTGGTACATGAGCCAGGACGAGGTCACGAAACTGCAAGCGGCCGGCAGCGGCGGATCGTCCGGTTCGTTCGGCATCGGCAAGGGCGGGCTTGATGTACAGGCGGCCGTGTTCTGGTGCTTCGTCGGCATTCCGCTCGCCTGGGGCGTGTGGATCACGCTGAAGAACGCAGCGAAGATCTTCTGACGCAATTACAACGAAAGGCGCCGCTCTGACCGGGGCGGCGCCTGTTCAATGGGCGCCCGATGACGCATCGCCTGTCCTACGCGACCGTACAGGAGTCACGGCGGCAGGCGACCTACGTCGTGCGGATTGAAGACGCGATCCTCGCGCTGGGGGCGATAGAGGATGTCGCGGCGCGCATGCGCGAGCGGCTCGAGGCGCGGGGCGAAATCAGCGCGGAAATCGTGATCGTCCAGGGTCACTCGAAAGAGACATTGCGCCTGTTCGGCAACCCGTATTCGGTATCTCTGGTGCGCGCCGCCATGTTCAATGCTTCGGTCACGTGGCGTCCGCTGGAGTTGCGATAATCGCGGACCCCTCCCTTGAAGGGGAGGGGCCGCAGAGTTTTTCAGAAAGCCTTACGCCACCTTCACCTTCATGTGCGGGAACATGGCGTGCAGCGCTTCCTGGTCCATCTCGGTCTTGAACTTGTGCTTGTCCTTGAGCGCGATGGCCTTGGCGGCTGCGGGACGCGCGCTGATCTCGTCGACCATGCGCTTGAGGTTCGGGAATTTCGCCGCCGCGCCCTCACCCAGTACGTTCGGCAGAAGCCGCGCCCAGCCCCAGATGTTCATGTCGACGATCGTGTAGGTGTCGCCGAGCATGTATTTGTTCTTGCCGAGACGCGCATCGATGATGCCGAAATGACGCTGCGCCTCGAAGGCGTAGCGGTTGATGGCATATTCGTTTTTCTCCGGCGCGTAGTTGCGGAAGTGAACCGACTGGCCCGAATAAGGCCCGACGCCCGAAGCGACGAACATCATCCATGAGAGCAATTCGCCGCGCGCCTTGTCGGTCTTCGCCGGCATGAACTTGCCGGTCTTCTCGCCGAGATAAAGCAGGATCGCGCTCGAATCGAACACGGTGGCGTCGCCGTCCACGATCGCCGGCACCTTGGCGTTCGGATTGATGCTGAGAAATTCCGGCTTGTGCTGGTCGCCCGCGCGGGTGTCGACCGCGATCGGCTCATAGGGCAGGCCGGCTTCTTCGAGAAAGAGCGCGACCTTGGTCGGGTTCGGCGCGCCGGAATAATAGAACTTGATCATGCAAGATTTCCTCTTTTGTTGATCCGTCGTCCTGAGGCGCTCGCCAAAGCGAGCCTCGAAGGATGATCGGCCGCAGGCTTGCGGCACGCGCTCTATAGCAGTTCCGCCGCCGCGCCACGATACGGTCGGATGCCATCGCGAACTGTTGATCCGGCCCAACAAAAAAAGGCCCCGCACGGGGCGGGGCCTTTTGCCTTCGGCATGATGAAAGAGACTAGAACAATCCGACGATCCGGCCCTGTGCGTCGACATCGATCGAGTTGGCCGACGGCACCTTGGGCAGGCCCGGCATGGTCATGATCTCACCGCAGATCGCCACGATGAACTCCGCGCCAGCCGAGAGCCGCACCTCGCGCACCGGAATGGAGAAGCCGGTGGGCGCGCCCTTGGCGTCCGGGTTGGTCGAGAACGAATACTGCGTCTTGGCGATGCAGACCGGCAGCTTGCCGAAGCCCATGTCTTCCCAGGTCTTGAGCTGATCCTTCACCGACTTGTCGGCGGTCGCATCGTCGGCACGGTAAATTTCCTTCGCGATGGTGCGGATCTTCTCGAACAGCGGCATGTCGTCGGGGTAGAGCAGCTTCAGGTCGGCCTTGCCCTCGTCGATGGTTTTCACCACAGCCTTCGCGACATCGGCCGCGCCTTCGCCGCCCATCGCCCAGTGATCGGCCATCAGCGCCTGCACGCCGAAGGCCTTGCACTTTTCCTCGACCAGCTTGATCTCGGCATCCGTGTCGGCCGAGAAGCGGTTGATCGAGACGACGGCCGGCAGATTGAATTTTTTGATGTTCTCGAGGTGGCGCTGCAGGTTCGCCATGCCGGCTTCGAGCGCCTTGAGGTTTTCTTTCTTCAGATCCTCTTTCTTCACGCCGCCGTGCATCTTCAGCGCGCGGATCGTCGCCACCACCACGACGCAGTCGGGCTTCAAGCCAGCCTTGCGGCACTTGATGTCGAGAAATTTTTCCGCGCCAAGGTCAGCGCCGAACCCGGCTTCCGTCACCACGTAGTCGGCGAGCTTGAGCGCCGTCGTGGTGGCCGACACCGTGTTGCAGCCATGCGCGATGTTGGCGAACGGGCCGCCGTGCACGAACGCCGGTGTGCCTTCGAGCGTCTGCACCAGGTTTGGCGCGATCGCATCCTTCAATAGCGCCGTCATGGCGCCATGTGCGTTCACCTCCTTGGCGCGCACGGGTTTGCGCTCGCGCGTGTAGCCGACGATGATGTTGCCGAGCCGCGCTTTGAGGTCGTCGAGATCCTTGGCGAGGCAGAAGATCGCCATCACCTCCGACGCCACGGTGATGTCGAAGCCCGCCTCGCGCGGGAAGCCGTTCGCGACGCCGCCGAGCGAACAGACGATCTCGCGCAGCGCACGGTCGTTCATGTCCATCACGCGCCGCCACGTGACGCGGCGCGAGTCGATGCCGAGCGCGTTGCCCCAGTAGATGTGATTGTCGACCAGCGCGGAGAGCAGATTGTGCGCCGACGTGATGGCGTGGAAGTCGCCGGTGAAATGAAGGTTGATGTCTTCCATGGGGATCACCTGCGCATAGCCGCCGCCGGCCGCGCCGCCCTTCATGCCGAATGATGGCCCGAGCGAAGGTTCGCGCAGGCACAGCATCGCCTTCTTGCCGATGTGGTTGAGCGCGTCGGTGAGGCCGACCGTGGTGGTGGTCTTTCCCTCGCCCGCCGGCGTCGGCGAGATCGCGGTGACGAGAATGAGCTTGCCGTTCTTCTTGTCCTTGAGCGACTTGATGAAGTCCATCGACACCTTGGCCTTGTAGTGGCCATACGGGTCGAGGTTCTCGGCCGCGATGCCGAGCTTGTCCTTCGCGACGTCGAGGATGCGCCGCTTCTCGGCGGCCTGCGAGATTTCGATATCGGACTTCGGGTTTTGGTGCTGCGAGGCGGGCATGGTTTGTGATCCGTCAGGAGGGAGTTGAGTACGAATTATCCATTCGTCATGCCCGGCCTCGTGCCGGGCATCCACGTCCTTTTTGTTGGTGCAAAGACGTGGATGGCCAGGTCAACCGCGGCCATGACGGAGTCGCATCATGAAAACCTTGCGCCTTTCTCGATATTGGCGCTCTTCGCCCATTCGGCGGCTTCGATTTTCTTGGCCCCGTCCGGCTGCACGCGCGTGACCTTGAAGCGCCCGTCGGCGCAGACGACAGTGATGCCGTCGGCCTCGACCGCGACGATCTCGCCGAGCTTGCCGGCGATGCCCTTCGGGCTCTTGGCGGGCAGGGGCTTGGCATCGAAGATTTTCACAGTCGCGCCGTTCAGCGTGCACCACGCACCGGGCGCCGGGTTGCAGCCGCGGATCAGCCGGTCGATCTGCTCCCACGGCTTGCCCCAGTCGATGTGCGCATTGCCGGGGCCGCAGCGGCCTTCGTAGGTGGCCTTCGATTCATCCTGCTTGATGCGCGGCGCCTTGCCAGACTTCACCAGGTCGACGCCTTCGAGCATCGCATCGACGCCCATCGGGAAGAGACGGTCGAAGTAGACGGTGCCGAGCGTGTCGGTGTCGGAGATCGGCGTTTTCTTCTGGATCAACACGTCGCCGGTATCGAGCCCGTTGTCGGGCCAGAAGACCGAAAGACCGGTCTCTTTCTCGCCCTTGATGATCGGCCAGTTGATCGCGCTCGCGCCGCGATACGCGGGCAGCAGCGAGGGGTGATATTGGATCGAGCCGTGCGTCGGGATGTTGAGGAAATCCTCCGGCACGAACAGGGTGACGAACGCCATCACCTGCAGGTCGGGCTTGAGTGCGCGGAATTCCTCCCACACCGTCGGGTCCTTGTAGGACGCCGGCTGATAGACCGGCAGGTTCGCCTTCATGGCGGCTTCGAGCAGCGGGTCGGCCTTCGCGCCCGGCTTCTCCGGCGCGACGTACACCGCAACGACCTCGTCGCCGCGCTTGAGCAGCGCTTCGAGCACCGCCTTGCCGAAGGCCTGCTGGCCGTGAACCACGATACGCATAGCAAATACCTCCGCTTGTTCCGCTCATGCCCGCGAAAGCGGGCATCCAGTCTTTTCGTGTGGCCCCTGGGTCCCCGCTTTCGCGGGGACGAGCGGCATTCGTAACTTACGCCGCTTCCGCCCGCGCGCCCTTCTCGGCCGGCGTGATCGCACCGGACGACTTGATCTCGGCAACCTCGCTCGCCGAATAGCCGAGCACCTTGCCCAGAATCTCTTCGGTGTGCTCGCCGAGCAGCGGCGAGCGCGCCACCTCGCACGGTGAATCCGAAAGCTTGATCGGATTGCCGACCGTCAGATACTTGCCCCGCGTCGGATGATCGACCTCGACCACGGTGCCGGTCGCGCGTAGCGAGGGCTCGTCGGCGATCTCCTTCATCGAGAGGATCGGGCCGACCGGGATGTCGACCGCATTGCATTTGTCCATGACCTCGAACTTGGTCATGGTCATGGTCCATTCCTCGATGGTCGCGAAGATCGCCTTGAGGCGCGGCAGCCGAGCGTTCGGCGTGGCGTAATCCGGATCGGTCTTCCACTCCGGCTTGCCGATCAGGTCGCAGATCGCGCCCCACACCGGCGCCTGCGTGATGAAGTAGATGTAGGCGTCGGGATCGTTCTCCCAGCCCTTGCACTTGAGAATCCAGCCGGGCTGTCCGCCGCCGGAATCGTTGCCGGCGCGCGGCGTCGCCTTGCCGAATTCGACGCCTTCGCCGTACTGGCTGTATTCCTTCAGCGGTCCATGCGCGAGGCGCTGCTGATCGCGCAGCTTCACGCGCGCGAGGTTCAACACGCCGTCCTGCATCGCGCACAGCACTTTCTGTCCGCGGCCGGTGCGGATGCGCTGATAGAGCGCCGCCGTGATGCCGAGCGCGAGGTGCAGGCCGGTGCCGCTGTCGCCGATCTGCGCGCCGGTGACGAGCGGCGGGCCTTCACGGAAGCCGGTGGTGGAGGCCGAGCCGCCGGCGCACTGCGCGACGTTCTCGTACACCTTGCAATCCTCGTATGGACCGGGGCCGAAGCCCTTCACCGAGGCGACGATCATGCGCGGGTTGAGCTTGTGGATGTGCTCCCAGGTCAGTCCCATGCGGTCGAGCGCGCCGGGCGCGAAGTTCTCCACCAGCACGTCGCAGTACTTGATCAGGCGATCGAGAATCTCACGGCCCTTGGCGTGCTTGCTGTCGATCGTGATCGAGCGCTTGTTGCCGTTGAGCATCGTGAAATAGAGCGAGTCGGCGTTCGGCACGTCGCGCAACTGGCCGCGCGTGATGTCGCCGACACCGGGCCGCTCCACCTTGATGACGTCCGCGCCCATGTAGGCGAGAAGCTGCGTGCAGGTCGGGCCCGATTGCACATGCGTGAAGTCGAGGATGCGCACGCCGTCGAGCGCCTTCCCGGCCTGGCCGAACGGCTTGCTTGAAGGCTTAGGATGGCCGTTGCCGTTCGATTTTTTTGTGCCATTTCCGCCCGCGATCTTGCGGATCGTCGAGGTGACGGCGGACAGGATACCGCCCTTCTTCGGCGCGGCTTTCCGTGGCGTGGCTTTTTTCGCCGCAACCTTGCGGGCCGGTGCTTTCGCCCTTGCCTTCTTGGCGGGCTTTGCCGCCTTTTTCTTCGCCTTGGCCATTTCAGTTTCCTCCTCTGTCTCTCCGCTCATGCCCGCGAAAGCGGGCATCCAGTTTTTGGCTCCGGGTCCGCGCTCTCGCCGGGGACAGGCGGCATGAATCACTTCTTCTTCAGCTTGCTTTGCGGATTGAGATTGCCGATGCGGCCGGACTCGCTGCCGGCGCCTGGATCGAGCACCGCGTTGATCAGCGTCGGCTTGCCGCTGTCCATCGCCTCGTTGACGGCGCGGCGCAGTTCGTCGGGCGATGTGGCGTTGACGCCGACGCCGCCGAAGGCCTCGATCATCTTGTCGTAGCGTGCGCCCTTGACGAACACGGTCGTCGCCGGATCGTCGCTCGTCGCGTTGACATCGGTGCCGCGATAGATGCCGTCATTGTTGAAGATGACGATGCAGACCGGAAGATTGTAACGGCAGATCGTCTCCACCTCCATGCCGGAGAAGCCGAACGCCGAGTCGCCCTCGACGCACAGCACCGGCTTGCCGGTCTCGACCGCAGCCGCGATGGCGTAGCCCATGCCGATGCCCATGATGCCCCAGGTGCCGACATCGATGCGCTTGCGCGGCTGGTAGACGTCGATGATGCCGCGCGCGAGGTCGAGTGTGTTGGCGCCCTCGTTGACGAGCATCGCGTCCGGCCGATCCTTGACGATGTCCTTCAGCACGCCGAGCGCGCCGTGATAGTCCATCGGCGAATTGTTGTTGCGCAGGCGCGGCGCCATTTTGGCGACGTTCTCGTCGCGCTTGGCTGTGACGGTCTTGAGCCAGTCGGCAACCTTGAGCGGGAAGGGATCTTCGTCGCCCGCCGCTGGCGACGTCGCTGCCTTCAGCAACGCCGCGACGCACGAACCGATGTCGCCGACGACCGGCGCGACCACCTCGACATTCGAGTCCATTTCCTTCGGCTCGATGTCGATCTGGATAAACTTCTTCGGCTCAGTGCCCCACGCCTTGCCCTTGCCGTGGCTGAGCAGCCAGTTGAGCCGCGCGCCGATCAGCATCACGACATCGGACTGCGCCAGCACGGTCGACCGCGCCGCGCCGGCACACTGCGGATGTGTGTCGGGGAGGAGGCCCTTGGCCATGCTCATCGGCAGGAACGGCGCACCGCTCTTTTCGACGAGCGCGCGGATCGCGTCGTCGGCCTGTGCGTAGGCCGCGCCTTTGCCGAGGATGATCAGCGGACGTTTTGCGCTCTTGAGGACTTCGAGTGCGCGCTTGATCGACTCGGGGAGGGGATCTGCGCCGGCGCGGCGTCGATCACCTTCACCAGCGACTTCTTGCCCCTCTCGGCGTCGATCACCTGGCCGAACAGTTTCGCCGGCAGATCGAGATAGACGCCACCCGGACGGCCCGACACGGCTGCACGGATCGCGCGGGCGATACCGATGCCGATGTCTTCGGCATGGAGTACGCGATAGGCAGCCTTGCACATCGTCTTGGCGATCGCGAGCTGATCCATCTCCTCATAGTCGCCCTGTTGCAGGTCGACGATTTCGCGCTCCGACGAGCCGGAGATCAGGATCATCGGGAAGCAGTTGGTGGTCGCGTGCGCCAACGCGGTCAGGCCGTTGAGGAAGCCCGGTGCCGAGACTGTGACGCAGACGCCCGGCTGCTTGGTCAGGAAGCCGGCGATCGACGCCGCATAGCCGGCGTTCTGTTCGTGACGGAATGACAGCACGCGAAAGCCGGCGGCCTGGGACATGCGCAGGAAGTCGGTGATCGGGATGCCCGGGACGGCATAGAGCGTCTTCACACCGTTGAGTTTCAACGCGTCCATGACGAGGTTGAAGCCGTCGGTCAGCTCGCGCTCGTCTTCTGGCGCGGCTGCGGTTTTTTCCTTCACTGCGGCTTCGGCCATTGGCATTCTCCCCTATGCGGCCGCGCGCGTGATCGCGCGCATCGGCATGATCTCGACCTTGAATCCGATATTCGCCTGCATCACCGGATCGGCGTCGGTGCGCCGCTTCACATCCGCCGCGTCGGCGCCTTCCATGATGCCCATGCCGAATGGCCCGTTCGGGTCCATCACTGGCCCGAACACGACGACGGCGCCCTCATTCAGCATCCCCGACCAATAGGTCGCGTGCTCGCCCATCAATGCCTTCTCGCGCTCGTTCATATCGAACGCAAAGGTCGGGCGCGGCGCGATCAGCTTGCAGAAAAAGTGCGGCATGTTGGTATGTCTAGTCCAGATAATCAGCGTATTTCGCCACATGCTCGGCAAGGCCGAGCGCATGGTTGCGGACGAGGTCTTCGGCGCGATCGGTGTCGCGCGCCTCCAATGCCTCGATGATGTTCATGTGGTCGCGGATCGAGCGGTCGACGCGATCCTGCTCGCCAATCGTTTTGCGGCGGATCATGCGCATGTGGGTGAACAGGTTTGCAGCGAGTTCGATGAGCACGCCGTTCTTGCTCATGCGGATGATGGTCTGATGAAACTCGATGTTGACCTCGGAATATTCATCCAGATGCGCGCGTGCCTCGCCGTTCTCGAAGGTGGCGAACATCTCGCGCAACGCGGCGATTTCATCCGTCGAGGCGTTCTGGGTGATCAGGCGCGCCGCCATGCTTTCAAGCGCCGCCCAGGCGGTGATCATTTCGATCACTTCTTTTCGGGATTTGCGCACCACATAGATGCCGCGGCGCGGCACCGAGCGTACGAAACCCTCGCGTTCGAGCTGCGCCATCGCCTCGCGCACGGGCGTACGCGAAATGCCGAGATCGCTCGCGAGCTGGCGCTCGTCGAGCCGCACTTCGCCCGGCTGCTCATAGACGTTGAGGGTGACGATCGTGTCCTTCAGCACCGCGTAGGCGCGATCCGCGAAGGTGGAGGTGTCTTCGAGCGGTGCAAGCGCAATGCGTACTGCACTCGCGGCGGGATTCCGGCGGTCCATCAGGCTCATGCGCGTCTCCCGTCGTTTTTTATGCGTCTTTTCGGCAAGTATAATAAATTATACCAGGATGTCGACCCTCGGTGCGTCGAAAGTCGATGTTCTCGAGATCTTTTCACAAATCTCGTCTCGGTATTTGAACCAACCGATCTGCCGCCTTACTCATGGAAGAGCGGAGTTCAACGTGAGGATGGGACAGGAGAATTTGCCATGATGAGCGAACTCGACGCCGTGCTGGGCAGCGACCTCGTCACGATGACCTTTCTTTACGGCTCCGCCGCATTGCTGATCGCCTCGATGTCGGTGGTGACCTGGCTTTGCCGCTCGACGGAAGCCAGTCTGGTCGTGCGCACACCCGCGGCGCCGCAAGGCCTCGCCTGACCCCTCCTGATGACAGTATTCCGATTCCGCTGAGAATGATGGCCGGCGCGCATTCTCGCGCGCCGACCAAATCTCAGGACCTCAGCTCCGCGCCATCGTGGCGACGCGCATCGGCTTCAGAATAACCAGCGCCATGATGGCTGCGACGATGTTCAGCGCGGCGGCCACGTAAAACACCGCGTGCCAGCTCCCCGTTGCGTTGGTCAGCACGTTCGCAAGCGGCACCAGCAGCGCCGCCGTGCCCTTGGCGGTATAGAGCATGCCGTAATTCGTGGTCGCGAACTTCCGGCCGTAGATGTCGGTGCAGGTTGCGGGGAACAGCGAGTAGATCTCGCCCCAGGCGAAGAACACGATGCCCGACAGAATCACGAAGAGCACCGGGTTGCCAGCGAAGAAGTGTAGGCAATAGATGCCGATACCTTCGACCATGAAGGCGATGAACATCGTGTTCTCGCGGCCGATGTTGTCGGACACCCATCCGAAAAACGGCCGGCACACGCCGTTGAGCACGCGGTCGATGGTGAGCGCGAACGTGAGCGCCGGTAACGTCAGTCCGACCAGCGAGACCGGCACATCGGCGACCTTGAAGTCCTTCGCGATTGGCGCGAGCTGCGCCACCGCCATCAGGCCGCCCGCGCCGACCGCAACGAACATGAAGTACATCACCCAGAACACCGGCGTCTTCAGCACCTCGCCCGGCGAGTAGTCACGGCGCGTTTGCTGGACCGCCGGGGAGGCGGGCGTGGCCACTTCGCCCGCTGACGGTGCGCGCAACAGCAGGGCGACGATGACCACCACGATGCCTTGGCCGAGACCAAACCACAGGAACGCGGATTCGTAGCCGGTGCTCTTGATCATGTTGGCGATCGGAATGACGGTGAGCGCCGAGCCCGCGCCGAAGCCTGCCGCTGTGAGACCTGCCGCAAGTCCGCGACGGTCCGGAAACCACTTCAGCGCATTGCCGACCGAGCCGCCGTAAATGACGCCCGCGCCGATGCCGCCGATCGCGGCGCCGAGATAGAGCAGGAAGAGCGAGTCCGCGACCGAGTTGATCACCCAGGCGATCGCGACGAGCACGCCGCTTCCGGAGATCATGATGCGAGGGCCGAACTTGTCGATCAGGTAGCCTTCGATCGGAACGAGCCAGGTCTCGGTGAGCACGAAGATCGTGAAGGCAACCTGAATCGCCGCGCGGCCCCAGTGATATTTCTGGTCGATGGGTCCGACGAACAGCGTCCAGCCGTATTGCAGGTTGGCGATCATCACCATGCAGATGATGCCGAAAATCAGCTGACCCCAGCGGGTCGCTTCCGAAGCGGTTGCTGCCGACGATGACGCGCTCGTGCCTGATGCAACGGACATTGCGTTTCCTCCTCCACCCTTTGTGACTCCAATCGCGGAGTCTTTTTTCAGCGGCAGTCGTTGCTGCCGCCGTTCCGCTCACCGGCCCCCGCGGGTGGGCAGACCTCGTTAAGAGATAATAAAGTATGCCAAAACCGGCGGCGGGTTGGGAGGGCATTTTGTCGCGTTCGACTTTATGACGATGCTGCGATATGTCGTGGAAATTGTTGGGAATATTGTCGTTGGGGGCTGACCGCAGTGCAGCAAATTAGTCTAAAGGCAGCGCGGCAATTCCTGCGCGAACAATATTGCTGGTGACGATGCGTGGTTTTGCAGGGGCTCACGCCCGCTGGTCGGCGTACAGGACTCCAGATTACCGAAAACGACATCTTCCGTGCTTGAGATAGTCGACCGGCTCTGGTCCAAATCGCGACATCGCGAACGCCGCCAGAACTCGGTGAGGTTACGTGCAATTCCATCTGAACGGGTTCGAACCCGGCGATCCGGAAATCGCCGATCCGGCACAGCGCCAGGGATCGCCCGGCTTGCCCGGCACGGTGCCGGAGGAGGTCGATGTCCTGATCGTCGGCTGCGGACCGGCCGGCTTGACGCTCGCCGCCCAACTCTCCGCATTTCCCGACATCAAGACCGCCATCGTCGAGCAGAAGCCCGGCCCGCTGCTGCGCGGGCAGGCCGACGGCATCGCGTGCCGCACGATGGAGATGTTCGAGGCCTACGGCTTTGCCGAGCGCGTGCTGAAGGAAGCATGCTGGATCAACGAGACGACATTCTGGAAACCGGACGACAAACAGCGCGAGAACATCGTGCGCAGCGGACGCGTGCAGGATGTCGAGGACGGGTTGTCGGAATTTCCTCACGTCGTTCTCAATCAGGCGCGCGTGCACGATTTCTATCTCGATGTCATGCGTAAATCGCCGTCGCAGCTGGAGCCGTATTACGCGCGGCGGCTGGTCGATCTGGAGATCGATGACGCGGCCGGCGACAACGCATCGCCCTATCAGGTGACCGCGCATCTCGAGCGCGTCGATGCCGCGCATGAAGGGCAGAAGGAAACCATCAAGGCGCGCTACGTGGTGGGCTGCGACGGCGCGCGCAGCAGCGTGCGCAAGTCGATCGGGCGTGCGCTGCAGGGCGACTCCGCCAATCACGCCTGGGGCGTGATGGACGTTCTCGCCGTCACGGATTTTCCGGATGTGCGCTACAAGTCGCTGATCCAGTCCGCCAAGGACGGTAGCATCATCATCATTCCGCGCGAGGGCGGCTACCTGTTCCGCATCTATGTCGAGTTGGACAAGCTCGGCGCGGGCGAGCGCGTGTCCAACCGCAACATCACCTCCGACGATCTCATCGCGGCGGCGCGGCGCATCTTCAATCCGCATACGCTAGACGTGAAGGAGGTCGCGTGGTGGTCGGTCTACGAGATCGGCCAGCGCCTGTGCGACAAGTTCGACGATGTGCCGCAGGACGCGATCGCGCAGCGTCTGCCGCGCGTGTTCATCGCGGGCGATGCCTGCCACACGCACTCACCGAAAGCCGGGCAGGGCATGAACGTCTCGATGCAGGATGGCTTCAATCTCGGCTGGAAGCTGGCGGCGGTGCTGCGCGGGCGCGCCGCGCCGCGCCTGCTGCACAGCTATTCGGCGGAGCGCCAGGCGGTCGCCAGCGAGTTGATCGACTTCGATCGTGAGTGGGCGGCGACGCTGGCATCGAGCAAGGGTTTCGATCCGGCTGCGACGCAGCGCTATTTTGTGCAGCACGGGCGCTACACGGCGGGCACCGCAACGCGCTATCGCGAGCAGTCGGCGCTCACCGGCGGGCCGACGCATCAGCATCTCGCCGAAGGCCTGACCATCGGCATGCGCTTTCATTCCGCGCCGGTCATTCGCGTGGCGGACGCCAAGCCCGTCCAGCTCGGCCATACCGTGAAGGCGGACGGGCGTTTCCGGATCTTTGCGTTCGCGGGAGCCGGCAGATTCAGCCGCGCCGGGTTCCGGCATCCGGGCCCTGTGCGACTTTCTCTCAATGTCGGTCGAGTCGCCTGTGATGAAGTACACGCGGGCCGGTGCCGATATCGACGCGGTGATCGATGTCCGCGCCGTGTTCCAACAGGGACATCAGGAGATCGACCTCAAGACGATGCCGGCGTTGCTCCTGCCGCAGAAGGGGCGCTACGGCCTGCGCGATTACGAGAAAATCTTCGCGCCGGACCTCAAAAGCGGGCACGACATCTTTGCGATGCGCGGCATCGATCGCCAGAACGGCTGCATGGTGATCGTGCGGCCCGACCAATTCGTCGGGCACGTGCTGCCGCTGGATGGATGCGCGGAGCTCTCGGCGTATTTCGACGGGTTCATGATCGCGGGGTGAAACCTCGCCGCTCATTCCCGCGAAAGCGGGGATCCAGAGCCAAAGAACTGGGTCCGCCTTCGCGGGGACGAGCGGAATTGAGCCTACGCCGCTTTCAGCCGCACCGTCTCCGGCACTGCGAGCGGCTTGTTCGCCGAGCCCTCGATCGAACTCGACCGTCATGAAGATCATGTCCTGGTCGCCGAGATTTTCCAGGTCGTGCACCTTGAACTCGCCCGCACCGTAGGTCTCGTGGCGCGTCTCGCCCGGATAGTAGGAATACTCGACCGTGGTGCCGTCCATCAGATGCTGGCGGCCGCGACCGCCATTCACCGAGGTCCAGAAATAATTCAGCACATGGCGATGGAAGCCGATGCGCTGACCCGGCGTCAGGCGGATCATCCACACGCGCGTCTTGTCAGTCTCGGAAAGAAGCTCCGAGCCGACGCAGCCGTTCGGACGCTGCGCCTCGCTGGCGAATTCCTGTTTTAGCGCGGGCGTCCACTCCACGTTGACGTGGCTGTTCGAAGCCTTTTCCTTCATGGACATCGCCATGGTGTTCTCCTCTTGGATATGGCCAAGCTATAGCAAGTTTTGCGCGGGCGGGAAAAGCCGGGAGGATACGTGCGGGCGCTGGTGATCGGCGGATCGATGAGCGGCCTGCTCGCCGCTCTCGCGCTTGCGCGGCGCGGGTGGGACGTCGCGGTCTACGAGCGCGCCGCCGAGGAGCTTGCCGGGCGCGGCGCCGGCATCGTCGCACAGCCGGAACTCAAGGCGATTCTGCGCGCACTCGGGCTCGATCCCGATCGCGACCTCGGCATCGAAGTCCCCGAGCGGCTGATGTTCTCGCGCGAGGGGCGCGTGACGCATCGCGCGGCGATCCCGCAGACCATGACGGCATGGGACCGCGTGTTTCACTTGCTGAAAGTCGCGCTGCCGGAGGCGAACTACCATCGCGGCAAGGAATTGCGCCGGATCGAGCAAGGCACAAGCGTTGTGGCGCATTTCGCCGATGGATCGCGCACCGAGGGCGATCTCCTGATCGGCGCCGACGGCATCCGCTCCACCGTGCGGCAGCAATATCTGCCCGATGTGACGCCCCTTTATGCGGGCTACACGGCGTGGCGCGGGCTGGTGAACGAGGCGGCGTTTCCGCCCGCGCTGCATCGCGAGCTGTTCGAGACCTTCTCGTTCTGCCTGCCCGATAACGAACAGATGCTCGGCTATCCGGTCGCAGGCCCCGACAACGATCTGCGGCCGGGCCACCGGCGCTACAATTTCGTCTGGTATCGCCCGGCAAGCGAAGAGCGCGAGCTGCGGCGGCTGCTCACCGACGACAATGGCCGCACGCACACGCTCTCGATCCCGCCGCCGCTGATCGCGCGCGAGGTTATCGCCGGGATGCGCGAAGCAGCGGCCCGCGTGCTCGCGCCGCAGTTTCGCGACATGGTCGGATTATGCGAGCAGCCATTCCTGCAACCGATCTACGATCTCGAAGCGCCACGCATGGTGTTCGGGCGCGCTGTCATTCTGGGTGATGCCGCGTTCGTGGCGCGCCCGCACATCGGCGCCGGCGTCGCGAAAGCCGCCGAGGATGCGCTCGCGCTCGCCGATGCGCTGGCGGCGGATCAAAAGGTCGAAGCGGCGCTGGCGCAGTTCGAGGCGCCGCGCCTCTCGGTCGGCCAACGCATCGTCGCGCGCACGCGCCATCTCGGCGCTTACGTGCAGGCCGACCTCAAGAGCGACTCCGAGCGCGAATATGCCGCGCGCCACCGCACACCGGAGGCTGTGTTGAGCGAAACCGCGATGATGGATTATTAGAGCGATCCGTAGGGCGGGTTAGCGGAGCGTAACCCGCCGCCTTGGTGACGACTTTCACAATCCCAGCAGCTTCTTCGCGTTCCCGCCGCACAGTGCCGCGCGCGTCTTCTCGTCGAAGGTCTCGACCGACGCCACGTGCCCCACGGGATCGTAGTCCGCCATGTCGAACGGATAGTCGGTGCCCATGATGACGTGATCGACGCCGAACACCTTGACGAGATATTCGAGCTGGTGCGGCGTGAACACCACCGTGTCGACATAGACCTTCTTGAGATATTCGGTCGGCGGCTTGGGCAGATTGTTCGCCACATCGGAGCGCGCGCCCCAGGCATGATCGATGCGGCCCGAGTAGCCGCCGAGATAGCCGCCGCCATGCACGGCGAGGATTTTCAGGTTCGGGTGGCGTTCCAGCACGCCATCGAAGATCAGGTAGTGCAGCGCCACAGTCGTATCGAGCGGATTGCCGATGACGTTGGAGAAATAGAGGCGGCTGAAGCGCTCGCCTTGCGTGAAGCCGTTCGGATGGATCACCACCAGCGCGCCAAGCTGCTTCGGCCTTGGCCCAGAACGGCGCGAACGCCGGATCGGACAGCTCGCGGCCGCCGACATTGGTCAAAATCTGGCAGCCCTTGAAGTTCAATTCCTTCATCGAGCGTTCGAGTTCAATTGCGGCCTCCTTGCCGTCCTGCAGCGGCACCGTGCCGAGCGCCACAAAACGATCCGGCTTGCGCGCCACATAAGCGGCGATGCCGTCGTTGAGCACGCGCGTCGCCTTCACGCCGATTTCCACCGGCACGGTGAAATAGCATTGCGGGGGAGGCGGCATGACGAGCTGCATGTCGAGACCCATTTCGTCCATGTCGCGCAGCCGCTCGTCGAGGCCGTTGTCGAGCCCGGTCATGCGCGTGCGGCGGTCGCCCTCCTGCTTGGCGTTGAGCGCCTTGACGTTGTCGGTTGCGAAATGCGCGAGCGGCACTGGTCGTGACGTCGAGATGCGGCAGCGCGATCTGCGCCGCGGCCGGCACGCCGACATGCGAATGGATGTCGATGGTGATCGACTTCGGCCGTACCTCGCGGCCAGGCTTTCCCTGTTTGCGCGCGGCGGTCGGGCCGTATCGGTTGGTGTCGGTCATTTTTGTTTCCTTTCCGCGAGCGCGGGTGATTGCTACTGCGCCCTCTCCCCTTGAGGGAGAGGGCAACGCAGTGGGGTCAACAAACTCGATTGGGTGAGGGGTCAGCTTGCTCCAAGAATACCCCTCACCCGGTTTTCGTCGCTGAACCTCCGAGTAGCCCTCTCCCTCAAAGGGAGAGGGCGCGAAATGCCGGCGTCGTTGCGTGCCGCTGCCACTAAAACACCCCCAGATGCTGCGCGATGCGTTTCTCGTCGGTGCGGACTTCGTCGGCCGTGCCGGAAAACACCACCGCGCCGGTATTCACGATCACCACGTCGTCCGCAAGGTCGAGCGTGAGCTTGATGTTCTGCTCGACCAGCACGATCGAGAGCCCCTCGGCTTTTAGTTGCGCGATGGTGCGGCCGACCTCCTGCACGATTTGCGGCGCGAGCCCTTCGGACGGCTCGTCCATCAACAGCACGCGCGGATTGCCCATCAGCGCGCGGCCGATCGCGAGCATCTGCTGCTCGCCGCCGGAGAGCGAGCCCGCGACCTGCGCGTGGCGCTCGTTCAGGCGCGGGAACAGCGCGAACACGCGGTCGAGCGTCCACGCGCCGTTGCCGCGCGCCTGCCGCGCGACTTCGAGGTTCTCGCGCACCGTCAGGGAACGAAACACGCGCCGGCCCTGCGGCACCAGGCAGATGCCCTTGCGGGCAATCGTCTCGGGCGCGAGCCCCGCAACATTCTCGCCGAACAGCGCGACCGTGCCGCGGCGCGGGCGCAGGAAGCCCATGATGGTGGACATGCAGGTGGTCTTGCCGGCGCCGTTGCGGCCCAAGAGACCGAGCAGGCGGCCTGCCTGCAATGCGAAGCCGACGCCGTGCAGCACATGGCTGTCGCCGTAATAGGCATCGATGTCGTGCACCAGCAGCGCTTCACTCGCCAAGATAGACCTCCCGGGTTCGGGGGTCGGCGACGACCTCGGCGCGGGTGCCTTCGACAATCACCTCGCCGTAATGCAGCAACGAGATGCGCTCGGCGAATGCGAGCGCGGAGTCCATGTCATGTTCGATCATCACGATGGTGACGTCGCGCGGCACGCGCGCCAGGACCTCGCGCACCTGCGCGCGCTCTTCTTGGCTCAGCCCCGCGAGCGGTTCGTCGAGCAGCAGCACCTTCGGCTTTTGCGCCAGCGCCATTGCCATTTCGAGCCGGCGGCGCTCGCCATAGGATGTTTCCGCCACGGTGCGGTCGGCCGCATGGCTCAAGCCGACCAGCGCGAGCGCCGCGCGCGCTGCGTCGTAAAGCTGACGCTGACGGGAAAGAAACGTCCACACGTTCCAGCGCAGCGGGTCGAGGCCGAGCAGCGCGAGCACGACGTTGTGGCACAGCGTTTCCTTGGGAAACAACGTCAGGATCTGGTAGGTGCGCGCGAGCCCGAGATGCACGCGCCGCTGCGTCGGCAGCTTGAGCAATTCCTGCCCGAACAATTTCACGGAACCTGCGTCGGGCGTCAGATCGCCGGTCACGAGATTGAACAGCGTGGTCTTGCCGGCGCCGTTCGGTCCAATAATCGAGTCGCCGCTCCCCCGGCATCACGGTGAGCGACACGTCGCGCGTCGCCGGCAGGCCGCCGAAGCGCTTCTTCAGGCCGAGTACTTCCAGAGCGGGGACTTCGTGCGCGGGCGTCATGCGGCGCTCGCGGGCCTGGGCGCGCGGCGCAAGCGCATCCAAAGTTGGCGCAGGCCGGGTACGATGCCGAACGGCATGAACATGATCACGATGACGAAGATCGTGCCGAGCAGCGAATTCCAGCGGTCGACGTAGGTCGAGACCACGTTCTTCACCAGCGTGATGATGACGGCGCCGACGATCGGCCCGGTCAGCGTGGAGGCGCCGCCGAGGATCGCCATCAGCAGCACCTCGGCGGACTGCTGCAGCGACATCGCGTGCGGCGAAATAAACAGATTGTAGTAGATGTAGAGCAGGCCCGCGACCGAGCCCCAGAACGACGCCAGCACGAACGCGAGCCACTGAACCAGCCAGACGTCATGCCCGAGCATGCGCATGCGGCGCGGCTGATCGCGCGCGCCCTGCAAGGCCGCGCCGAATGGCGCGCGTGTCAGCCGCCAGATGAAGAACAGCGCGAGCGCGAACACGATCAGCGTGAAGTAGTAGAAGGCGGGCGCGGCCGAGATGTCGATGCCGAACGGGTGCGGGCGGGCCGGGTAGCGGATGCCGTTGTCGCCGCCGGTGAGCGTGTTGGCGCGATACGCGATGCCCCACACGATCTGCCCGAGCGCGAGCGTGATCATCAGGAAGCCGATGCCGGAGGCGCGCAGCGCCAGCAGGCCGAAGAGCGCGCCGCAGGCGGTCGAGAACAGGATGGCGCCGATCGCGGCGGCAAGCTGGCCGACCCCGGCATTGATGAGCAGCACCGCCGAGTAGCTGGTCAGCCCGATGAAGGAGGCGTGCCCGAGCGAGACCATGCCGCCGAAGCCGAGCAGCAGGTTCAGGCTCACGGCGAGCAGCGCGAAGATGAGGATCTGGCTCGCGAGGTTGAGATAGAACTCGTTGGTGACGAGGAGCGGCACCGCGAGCAACGCGACCGCCACGACGACAACCGCAAGCCAGCCGCGGTTCATGTCGGGACCCGGCCGAACAGGCCCTGCGGCATGAACACCAGCACCAGCACCATCGGGAAAAACAAGATGAAGTAGGCGAGGTCGGGAAACAGCGCGATGCCGAAATTATAGAGGAAGCCGACCACGAAGCTGCCCACGAACGCGCCGAGCAGCGAGCCTGCGCCGCCGAGGATCACCACGATCAGCGCGAGCGGCAGCATGTCGGCATCGAGCCCCGGATAGGCATTGAGCATCGGCGCGCCGAGCGTGCCGCCGAGGCCGGCCAGCACCGCGCCGAGCGCGAACACGGTGGTGAAGAGCGCCGACACCGGAATGCCGACGCCGCGCGCCATCTCCATGTCGTCGACGCCGGCACGGATCATGGCGCCGAGCCGCGTGCGGTCCATCAGCAGATAGAGCGCAACCGCGGCGACGAGCGCGATCGCCAGCACGACAAGGCGGAAGGTCGGGAAACGCGAATCCCGCAACACGGATCGGGGGACGCAGTTCGGCGGGCGCGGGAAGCGTCCACGGGTCGCCGGTCCAGATCATCAGGCAGAGGTCCGCGATGATGAACGAGACGCCGAGCGTGACCAGCACCTGGCCCTGCACGTTGCCGGCGAGCCGCCGCAGGATCAGGCGCTCGAACGCGATGCCGATGATGCCGACGCCGAGGCCCGCGCCGAGCACCGCGAGCCAGAAATTTCCGCCGTGATAACCGATGGTCGCGCCGAGATAGGCGCCGAGCATGAAGAAGCCGCCATGCGCGAGGTTCGGGATGCGCATCAGCCCGAAGGCGAGCGAGAACCCGGATGAGAGCAGGAACAGCAGGCCGCCGAAGGCGATGCTGTTGAGGGTCTGGATGATCCAGAATTGCATGGGTGACGCTATCCGCCTACGCCGCCGTCATCCTGAGGTGCGAGCGTAGCGAGCCTCGAAGGATGGCTGCATACGCGGGCGCCGCCGCCCTTCGAGGCTCGCCGCAAGCGCGGCTCGCTCCTCAGGGTGACGGCGCACGTGAAGGATCACTCCAGATTCTTCGCCGGCGGATAATCGCGCGAGAACACCGGCTCCTTCAGGAAGTCCTCCGGCTTGTAGGTCCAGAACTGGCTGACGTCCGGATAGGTCTTGATCACCGTGTTGACGTACTTGCCGTCCTTCTTCTCCACCTTGCGGATGTAGAGCGGGCCGACCGAGTTGCCGTAGCTGTCGAAGTGCAACGGCCCGCGCAGCGATTCCTTCAGGTTGGCCTCGTGCAGCGCCTTGTTGAGCGCATCCTTGTCCTCGGCCTTGCCGCCGATCGACTTGAGCGCGGTCTCCAGCACCTCGGCCGCCACGTAGGTCTCGGCCGCGTAGACGCCCGGATCGGTCTTGTAGTCGCGCTGGATGTCGGTGACGAACTGCTTGTTGATCGGATTGTCGAGCGCGGCCGAATACCAGCAGCCCGAGTA
This sequence comes from uncultured Alphaproteobacteria bacterium, assembly GCA_963757565.1. Taxonomy (GTDB): domain Bacteria; phylum Pseudomonadota; class Alphaproteobacteria; order Rhizobiales; family Xanthobacteraceae; genus PALSA-894. The sequence goes on along the minus strand of CAVWSB010000010.1, from coordinate 269,307 downwards.
GCAGCCGACACCTTCCTCGCCCATCTGCTGCAGAACGAACTCGTCGATCGGTGTGAAACCGCCGACGATGGTGAACTTGCCCTTCAGGCCGTACTCGGCGAGCTGGCGGATCAGTTTCAGTCCGTTGGAGCCCGCGTGCCCGGTGTAGAGGCAGTCGGCGTCCTTGAACTGCGACAGATAGGTGCCGTAATCGGGCGCGTTGAGCGGGGTGAAGATCTTCTGGATCACCTTGCCGCCCGCGTCCTCGAACACCTTCTGGAAGCCGGCGACATTTTCGTGTCCGTAGGCGAAGTCGTCCGCGATGGTGATGGCGCGCTTGAGCTTGAGTTCCTTCGCCGCGTAGTCGGCCATCGGATAGCTGCACTGCGCCGAGGTGCAGCTCGGCCGCACGAGCCACGGGTTCGCCTTGCGCTGTGTCATGTCCTCGGCGCCCGCGACGGTCAGGATCGGGGTCTTCGAGGAGCGGATGTAGTCGTCGATCGCCAGCGCCTCGAATGCGGCAAGTGGCCCGATCAGCACGTGCACGCCGAACCGCTCCACCAGCTCCTGCGTCTTGGTGCGCGCCTGTGCGGGATTTCCGGCGGTGTCGCCGGTGGTCATCTCGACCGGACGGCCTGCGATCACGTTGTTGCGCTGCTTCAGGAACGTGGTGATGCCCTGTTCCATCTGCAGCCCGCCGGAGGCGAGCGCGCCGGATTTCACAGTGAGAAAGCCGACCTTGATCGGTCCCGGCTGTGCGACGGCGGCCGGCACTTTCAACGCGGATGTGGCAACGCCCGCGGCGAGCGCGCCCTTAAGGACGGTGCGGCGATTGAAGCTCATGTCATTTCCTCCGGAGTATTTTTTTGGTGCGGGATGGTCGTTCAACTTCGCGTTTCGCGCAACCGGGTTGCGGCGCGAACGCGGATGACGATCGCGTCATTTTTGGGCAGATGGTGGGCAGGCGCTACCGTTTGACGCCGGCCATCGCCTCCAGCACGGCGCACACCGCTCCGGTGTCCTGATCGGCGTATCCGGTCGAGATCGCCGCGCGATAGATCGGCTCGGTTGCCGAGAACAACGGTGTCGGGCAGCCGACGCTCGCGGCGTATTCGCCGATCACCTTCATGTCCTTCTGCCAGGTCGAATTGCGCATGGTAAGATTGTCGCCGTCGTAGCGCTGCTCGACCATCATCGGTGCGCGCAACTCGAACACGCGCGAATTGCCGGCGCCGGTCTGGATCAGCTTGAAGATCTGCGCCGGATCGAGTCCGGCTTTCATGCCAAGTACCATCGCCTCGGCGCTTGCGACGTTATGGATCGCGACCAGCAGGTTCGCGACGAACTTCATCTTCATGCCGTTGCCGAAGGCGCCGAGATCGTGCGCTGCGCGCGAGAAATCCGCGAACACCGGCATCAGGGCGTTGATCGCTTGCGCGTCGCCGCTTGCATACACGACGAGGTCGCGGGTGCGCGCCTGCGCGCCGGTGCCGCTCAACGGGCAATCGAGCAGGGTGTGACCGGCTGCGCGCAGCACCTCTTCGGCTTGCGTCTTGTCGTCGAGCGAGAAGGTCGAAAGCTCAGCGATGACGCGGCGCGAGAGCTTCGCGTCGGCGATCGCTTCCACAGTCGCCATCAGTGCCTCGGGCTTCGGCAGGCTGATGACGATGTTCGTCGCTTTCGTCGCGACGCCGGCGGCGCTTGCGGCGATCTCGACGCCCGCCGCTTTCGCCTCGTCGCATTTGTCTTTCGCGATGTCGAAGCCGATCACCTGCCAGCCGGCTGCCGCCAAATTCTTCGCAATCGCCCCACCCATGATGCCGAGGCCGATGACGCCGACGATCTTGGAGCCGTCTTGCCCCTTGCGGTTCGCTTCGCTCATGATGCCTCCTCGGTTCCGCGTCTTGCGCGCGTGCGGACGAATAGGACACCGCGGAGGGCGCTCATGCAAATCGGAATTGCCGGGATCGGCCGCATGGGTGCCGCGATGGCGGCGCGGCTGATGGATGTCGGTCACACGCTGACCGTGTGGAACCGCACGCCCGGCAGGACAAAGCCGCTGACCGATGCCGGCGCGAAGCAGGTGGAGACGCCCGAAGATCTCGCCGAGCACAGCGAGGTCGTCATCACCATGCTCACGGACGCCGATGCGATTGATCACGTCTACAATGGCGAGCAGGGGCTGCTGAACGGCGACGCGCACGACCGGCTGTTCATCGAGATGAGCACGGTGCGGCCCGAGGTCACCATTGCGCTCGCGAAAGTCGTGCGCGCGAGCGGCGGGCGCTTCGTCGAATGCCCGGTCAGCGGCACGACCGGCCCGGCGCGGCAGGGCAAGCTGTTCGGCTTTGCGGGCGGCGAGGCCGGCGATGTCGCGCTGGCAAAGCCAATCCTCGATCAGCTCTGCCGGCGGCTGGAGCATGTGGGGCCGGTCGGCAACGGCGCGCTCGCCAAGTTCACCATCAACATGCCGCTGATGATCTATTACCAGGCGCTCGGCGAGGCGCTGTCGATGGCGCGCTCCATCGGCCTTCCACCCGACCGGCTGATGGACATCATCGGTGATACCTCCGGCGCGCCGAACATGCTCAAGACGCGCGGGCCGGTCGTGGCGAGACTGCTCAAGGGCGAGGACACCGGGCCGGTGATGTTCGATGTCGACGGTTGCATCAAGGATCTGCAAGCGATGCAGGCCGAAGGAAAGGCGCGCGGGCTCTCGCTGCCGTTGGTACAGATGACGGCGGCCTGCATGGAGGAGTCGGCTTCGCAGGGAATTGGCGCTAAGGAAGCCGCGGCGCATTCGGTGTATTGGTCGAAGAAATAGGAGAACGCATGTCCGTCACGCTCGCTCAGGCTTCCACCATCGTCGATACCGCACTGAAGAAGGCGCGTGAGATGAACTGCGCGCCCTTGACCGTGGCGGTGCTCGACGCCGGCGGGCATCTCGTCGCGTTCAAGCGCGAGGACAAGTCCGGCATCCTGCGCTTCGACATCGCCTACGGCAAAGCCTGGGGCGCGCTTGGCATGGGCTTCGGCTCGCGCGAACTCGCCGACCGCGCCGGCAAGAACCCGCTCTTCTTTGGCGTGCTGGCAACTGTGAGCCAGGGCCGGCTCATTCCGGTGCCGGGCGGCGTGCTGATCAAGGATGCGGGCGGCGGTGTGCTCGGCTCGGTCGGAATCTCGGGCGATGTCTCCGACAAGGATGAGGCCTGTGGGATCGCAGGAATCGAAGCCGCAGGGCTGAAGGCGGTGGTGGGCGCGTAGCTCGCCGCCATGATCCGCGGCGTCATTCCGGTTCTCTACAGCTACTTCGGCACATCAGGCGCGCTCGATCCCGAGGCGCATGACCGGCAGATCGATTGGGTCATGCGCGGTGGCGCGGCCGGCGTGACGCTGCTTGGCCTTGCCTCGGAAGGCGCATCGCTGACGCAGGACGAGCGAAAGTCCGTGATTACCAGAACTGCGCGGCGTCTGGCCGCGGAGGCGATCCTTCTTGTCACCACGCGCCCCGACGATGACCTGCACGACATCGCGCGGATCGCGCTGGAATCCCGGCGTGACGTTGGCCTGATCGTGCAGATCGGCGCCGACCCGGCGCCGTCGATCGCACAAATTCGCGGCATAGCCGCCGATCCTTCGCTCGCATCCAGCGTCAGCATCGGGTTGCAGCTCGCGCCGGGCCTGATCGATACCGCGTTCTCGGCGGCCTCGCTTCAGGCGCTGCCCGATGTGGTGCAGCGGGTCGGCTTCCTGAAAGCCGAGTACAACAGCATCGAACTCGACCAGCACCTGCGGGCGATTGGGAAGACATTCGATCTTCTGGTCGGCCGCAACGGTCAGAACATCATCGACTACCTGCGGATCGGCGCGACCGGCGTCATCCCGGGGCCCGAGATGACCGCGCCGCTGTGTTCGATCGTGTCGGACTGGATGGCGGGACGGCATGACGATGCTGTCGCGGGTTACGGCAAAGCGGCGCCGTATATCGACTTCGCCATGCAGGACCTCGACACGGTGATCGATGTCGGCCGCGCCGTGACGGCGCGTGCGCTTGGTTTCGACCGCGGACTCCGGCGCAGGCCGTCCGGGCGCGAAGGCGCCTCGTTTGAGGCGGCGATCGATGTCTGGTTTGCGCGCTGGCAGCAGTTCCAGTCGGAGTAGTAGACCGCTGCCTCGAGCGCGATACGAGTTATTTCGCCCTCTCCCCATGAGGGAGAGGGCTACTCAGAGTTTCAGCAAATGAAGACCGGGTGAGGGTTCTTTCCGATTGAGCAACTCATTACCCCTCACCCAATCGAGCTTGTTGAACGCGCCCCAAGGCCCCTCCCTCAAGGGGGGGCGCAAAATGCGGCAGCGTTGCGCGCGGTTACTTCACATCGAACTGCGTCTTCTCGCCGTCGGGCAACGGCAGTTCGAACGCATTCAGCGTCACCGAGACGAGGCTGTAGTACCCGATGATGCCGACCAGATCGATCACGCTGGTCTCGCCCAGCTCTTTCTTCGCGCGCGCGAAGGTCGCGTCGGAGACTCGCTTGGTGTTCACCAGTTCGATCGCGAAATCGTAGATCACCTGCTCGTCGACCTTGGTGAATTTCGGCGTGCTGCCTACGCGGATCGCCTCGATCGCGGCCGGATCGATCCCGGCCTTGATGGCGAGCGGTGCGTGCGCGTACCACTCGAACTCCGCCTTCCAGAACGCGCCGGTGACGCAGATCGCCAGTTCCGACAGCCGCGGCGGCAGGCTCGAATTAAAGCGCGCATAGGCGCCGAGCGCCTGCGCGTGTTCCGCCAGCCCCGGATTATTCAGCCAAACCTTGAGCGGCCCGACCACCTTGCCGCGCGGCCCGGCGAGGATCGCCTCGTGCACCTTCTTTTGCTCAGGTGAAAATTTCGCGGGATCGAGTTCGGGCAGGCGCGACATGGCGTTTCCTTTGTGGGCACCGTCACCCTGAGGCGCTCGCCCGCAGGGCGAGCCTCGAAGGACCGGCGCTTGTTTCCATCCTTCGAGGCTCGGCGCCTTGCGCCTCGCACCTCAGGATGACGGTGGAGATGGCAACTGAATTGCCCGCTCGCGCCGGCAATGACAAGAGGCCGCGCGCCGCATAAGCTTGCGCAAAATCTGGGAGGCGCTCGTGAAATTCTATTCCTTCTGGCGCTCGCTTGCCTCGTTCCGCGTGCGCATCGCGCTCAACATCAAGGGGCTGGTGCCGGACGAGGTCGTCAATGTCGACCTGATGAAGGGCGAGCAGCTCAAGGACGACTACAAGCAGGTCAATCCGCAGATGCTGCTCCCGGCGCTGATCGACGGCGACGGCCCGATCCTGTTCCAGTCGATCGCCATCATGGAGTATCTCGACGAGACACACCCCAACCCGCCGATCCTGCCGAAGGACCCGCGCGGGCGGGCGCGCGTGCGTGCGCTCGCGCTGATCAACGCGGCGGACTCCCACCCCCTGATGGTGCCGCGTGTGCGCGACTTCATGCAGCACGAGCTGAAGCTCGATGAGCCGGCGCGCGAGAAATGGATCCGGCACTGGATCGGGCAGGGGCTTTCCGCGATGGAAGGCCATCTGTCGCGCGACAAGGAGACGGGCAAGTATGCGCACGGCGATGCTGTGACGATGGCGGACATCTGCGTCGCCGCGCAGGTGACCGGCGCGGGCTTCTTCAAGGTCGACGTGGCGCCTTACCCGACCGTGATGCGCATCGCGACGGCCTGCATGGAACTGCCGGCGTTCGCCAAGGCGCATCCGCTGAAGCAGCCCGGCGCGCCAGCGAGCGTGGCGCATTGATGCAAGGCTCGGTCTCTCATCTCCCTCCCCCCTTGAGGGGGAGGGTTGGGGAGGGGGGTCGTGTGTCCGGTTACGCTGGTGCATCAATCCGGACCCTCACCCCTAACCCCTCCCCGCAAGGGGGAGGGGAATCGGAGAGAGCCGTCGCATGCTGAACGCCGCAATGATCGGGCTGGGCTGGTGGGGCAAGGAGCTTGTCCGCGCGCAGCGCGAGAGCAAGCTGATGCGCTTCACGCGCGGCATCACGCTCGAGCCCGACACCGTGCGCGATTTCGCTCGCGAGATGAACATCGACCTCGGCACCTCCTACGACGACGTGCTGGCGGACAAATCGATCGATGCTGTCGTGCTGGCGACGCCGCACACGAAACATCGCGAGCAGGTCGAGGCCGCGGCGGCCGCCGGCAAGCACGTATTCTGCGAAAAGCCGTTCGCGCTCACTGTCGAGGATGCCAAGGCCGCGATCGCGGCGTGCCGCAAGGCGGGTGTCGCGCTCGGCGTCGGGCAGAATCGCCGCCTCTGGCCCTCGATCGTCAAGCTGAAGGAGGTCGTCTCTTCGGCAGAGTTCGGCACCGTGATGTTCGCCGAGGGCAACTACAGTCACGACATTCTGGCCAACACGCCGCTCGACAACTGGCGCTCCGCGCCACAGGAGACCAAGGCCGGCGGCATGACCGGCATGGGCATCCATCTGCTCGATGCATACTCGTTTCTGATCGGGCCGATGGCGCGCGTCAGCGCGCTTTCGACCAAACGCGTCCTGCCGTTTCCGACCGGCGACACCACGCAGGCCATGCTGGAATTCCGCAATGGCGCGACCGCGACGATCGCGACGTCGCTGAAAACGCCGGGCTTCGTATGGCGGCTTGCCGTCTACGGTTCCGAGATGTGGGCGGAGTCGCTGTCGGAAACGAAGGTCACGATCTGCCGCAAGGACGGCAAGCCCGAGACATTCGACGCGCCGCAGACCAACCACATCGGCGCGAATCTCGACTCCTTTGCGGGTGCCGCCCTTGGCAAGGGAAAGTTCCAGATCGATGACGCCGGCATCTTGCATACCGTTGCGGCGCTGGAGGCGGTGTTCGCGTCCGCCGAGCGCAACGGCGCGTGGCAAGAGATTGCATGATGTGAAAGCGCAATACGTCGCTGCATGTTTCGTCATGGCCGGGCTTGTCCCGGCCATCCACGTCTTACATTGTGTGATGAACGAAAGACGTGGATGCGCGGGTCAAGCCCGCGCATGACGAAGGCGCGAGTTGGCCGCGCCCTAGAATGACAGTGGAGAGTCACGTATGAACCTCGGCTTCTTCACCATGCCGATCCATCCGGTCGACAAGGACTGGCGCATCTCGCTGCGCGAGGACCGCGAGGCGTTCATCCTCGCCGATGAGCTTGGCTACACCGAAGGCTATGTCGGCGAGCATCACACCGACCGCGCCGAGAACATCACGTCGTGCGCGATGTTCATCGCCTCGCTCGCGGACGCGACCAAGCGCATCAGGCTCGGCACCGGCACCGTCAACATGCCGAACAATCATCCGGCCGCGGTCGCCGCCAACCTCGCGATGCTCGATCACATGCTCGACGGCCGTTTCATCTTCGGCATCTCGCCGGGCGGGCTGATGTCGGACGCCGAGGTGTTCGGCAATCTCGATGCCGACCGCAACGCGATGTTTCTCGAATGCATCAATCAGGTGCTGGAAATCTGGGCGAGCGATCCGCCCTACAACATCAAGGGCAAGTTCTGGAACATCGTGCTGGAGCGCCAGCTCATGCTCGATCTCGGCCAGGGCTTTCTGCCGAAGCCCTTGCAGAAGCCGCATCCGCCGATCGTCGTCACGGCGGTGGCGCCGTTCTCCAAGGGCGTGACCGAGGCGGCGGCGCGCGGCTGGGATCCGATCTCGGCAAACTTCCTGATGCCGGTGTGGGTGAAGTCGCACTGGCCGAAATATGTCGAAGGCTGCGAGCGCGTCGGTCGCCCGGCCGATCCGGCGAACTGGCGCGTCGCAAAATCGATTTTCGTTGCCGACGATGATGCGACCGCGAAGCGCTACGCCACCGATCCGAACGGGCCTTATCGCTACTACTACAGTCAGCTTCTCACCAAGCTGCAGCGCGGCGGCCGCGCGATCGCGTTCAAGACCGATCCGAAGCAGGACGACAAGGACGTGTCGCTCGACGCGGTGTGCGACAAGCTCGTGTTCTGGGGCTCGCCCAATCGCGTCGCCGATCAGATCCTGGCGTTCCGCGAGGAAATCGGAGACTTCGGCACGTTGCTCATGGCCGGCAAGGACTGGAAAGATCGCACGCTCGGCCGGCGCAACATGGAACTGCTCGCCGAGAAGGTGATGCCGCAGGTCAATGCGGCGATCGGGAAGAGCAAGGTCGCGGCGGAGTAAAAGCAGAGTGCGCGGTTGGTCGTCATTCGTGCCCTCGCCCCTTGAGGGAGAGGGCTACACATGATTTCCGCTTGAGGGAGAGGGCTACACATGATTTTCAACGACGAAGAATGGGTGAGGGGTACCCCTCACCCGACCGAGTCTGTCGAGATGTCCTCGTCGCCCTCTCCCTCAAGGGGAGAGGGCGCAACAACGAACATCGCGCGCTAATCCGCAGTCCAGCCGCCGTCGATCACCATCGCGGCGCCCGTCATCAGCCGCGAGGCATCGCTCGCCAGATAGACGATCGCGCCGGTGAGTTCGTCCATCTGCCCGATGCGGCCGAGCTTGATCTTAGCCAGCACTTCCTTGCGGAACGCCTCGTTCTCGAAGAACGGCTTGGTCAGCGGTGTTTCGATGAAGGTCGGCCCGATCGTGTTGACGCGGATGTCGTGCGGCGCCAGCTCGATGGCCATCGCCTTGGTGAAGCCCTCCATCGCGTGCTTGCTGGCGCAGTAAACCGTGCGCCGCGCCGCGCCGACATGGCCCATCTGCGAGGAGATGTTGATGATCGAGCCGGGCTGCCTTGCGTCGAGCAGCCGACGCGCGACCGCCTGCGCGACGAAATAAGCGGCGCGCACGTTGAGATCCATGATGGCGTCGAAGTCCTCGATGGTGACGTCCATCAGCATCTTCGGCCGGTTGGTGCCGGCGTTGTTGACCAGAATGTTGAACGGTGCGGCGGCGGCGATGGCCTTCTGCATTGCCGGCAGGTCGCTCACATCGAGCACCAGCGTTTCGGCCTGCTGCCCGCGCGCGCGGATCGCGGCGGCAGCTTCCTCGATCTCGTTCGCCGAGCGCGCGGCCAGCGTCACGTGCGCACCGCTGTCGGCGAGCGCCGATGCGGCCGCCAGCCCGATGCCGCGCCCCGCGCCGGAGACGAGCGCGCGCTTGCCGTCGAGGCGGAACGAGGGGGCGGTGTGAAGGGAGACGGTCATGGCACGTACTCGCCGCGAACGCAGATCTTTTCCCTCCCCCCTTGAGGGGGAGGGTTAGGGAGGGGGGTCGAAGTTTGCGCGCACCGCGGCGACCCCCACCCCCAACCCCTCCCCGCAAGGGGGAGGGGAGTGCACCGAGTTTGCCGCTGCATCACTCCGCCGCCTGCGCGTAGGGCACGTTGCGCCCACCATAGCGGCGCACGCGCACGTTCGCCTGCTCGGCGTGGCCGGTGAAGCCTTCGAGCATGCACAGCCGCGAGCAGTATTCGCCGATCATCGCGCGACGCTGCGTCGGTGAGCACCTTCTGATAGGTGCAGGTCTTGAGGAATTTCCCGACCCACAGTCCGCCGGTGAAGCGCGCGTTCTTCTTGGTCGGCAGCGTGTGATTGGTGCCGATCACCTTGTCGCCGTAGGCGACGTTGGTGCGCGGCCCAAGGAACAGCGACCCATAGTTCTTCATGCCGTTCAAAAACACATCCGGATCGCGCGTCATGACCTGCACGTGCTCGGACGCAATGCGATCCGCCTCGGCGATCATCTCTTTTTCGTCCGCGCAGACGATCACCTCGCCGTAATCGGCCCACGCCTTGCCGGCGAGATCGGCGCTGGGAAGGATCTTCAGCAGCCGCTCGACCTCGTTCATCGTGTCGCGCGCGAGCTTCTCCGAATTGGTGATCAGCACCGCGGGCGAGGTTGGCCCGTGTTCGGCCTGCCCGAGCAGGTCGGTCGCGCAGATTTCGCCGTCGACCGAGTCGTCCGCGATGATCATCGTCTCGGTCGGGCCTGCGAGGAGGTCGATGCCGACGCGGCCGTAAAGCTGACGCTTGGCCTCCGCCACATAGGCGTTGCCGGGCCCGACGATCATGTCCACGGCCTGCACCGAGCCGGTGCCGAGCGCCATCATGGCAACGGCCTGCACGCCGCCGAGCACATAAATCTCATCCGCACCGCCGAAATGCATCGCCGCGACGATCGCGGGATGCGGCCCGCCACGGAATGGCGGCGCGCAGGCGATGATGCGCGGCACGCCCGCGACCTTGGCGGTGACGATCGACATGTGTGCCGAGGCGACCATCGGATAGCGCCCGCCCGGCACGTAGCAGCCGATGGAGCTGACCGGGATGTGGCGATGGCCGAGGATCACGCCGGGCAGCGTCTCGACCTCGATGTCTTTCATCGAGTCGCGCTGCTTCTGCGCGAAGTTGCGGACCTGCGCCTGCGCGAACTTGATGTCCTCAAGGTCGCGTTTCGCCACCTGGCCGATGGCTGTCTCGATCTCCTGTGCCGAAAGCTTGAAGTTCGCCGGCGACCATTTGTCGAATTTCTCCGACAACTCGCGCACGGCCGCATCGCCGTGCTGTTTGATCTGGTCGAGAATGCCCTCAACGGTCTGCGCGCACCTTGGCGTCGGCTTCCTCGATCGCGCCGGCGTCCATTCCGCGTTTGAGGAACGTGGGCATGAGGTCTCTCCGTTCTTTCCCTCGCCCCGCGAAGCGGGGAGAGGGTGGCGAAGTGCGACGCACTGAGCCGGGTGAGGGGCAACTACGAGATTGCGCGCGGCCCCTCACCCGCCTCGCTTTGCTCGGCACCCTCTCCCCGTTTCACGGGGAGAGGGGAAAGAAAAGCTACTTAATCGCCTGCGGATTGATCGGGCTTCCCGTGCCGCCCGTAATAATGAGCGGCGGGCCGCAGAAGAAGAACTCGTAAACCTTGTCTGCCGCGCAGTCCTCTGCGAGCTCCTTGAGATAGAAGATCTCGCCCATGCACAGGCCCATCGCGGGGATCACGACCCAGTGCCAGGGCTGGTTTGCGTCCTTGGTCTCGTTCGGACGCACCTCGCAGCCCCACGTGTCGGTGATGATCGCCGCGATCTCCTTCTCGTGGCACCAGTAGCAGTTTTCGAATTTCACGCCCGGCGCGTCGCCACCCGCGTAGCCGCCCCATTCCTTCTCGGCGAGGCAGCGCTCCATCTGTCCGGTGCGGACGATGACGAAATCCGCGCGGCCGATCTTGACGCCCTGTGCTTTCGCGCACGCATCAAGCTCGTCGTTGCCGATGCCTTCGCCGTCCTTCAGCCACGGCACGCCGCGGAAGCGCGCGATGTCGAGCAGCACGCCGCGCCCGTTCATCTTGTCCTTGGAGTGCTCGATGCCGAGCACTGAGAGACCGCGCGAGTCGATCAGCTTCGGAGAATGCCCGTTGTAGGCCTTGTCCTCGTAGAAGATGTGACCGAGCGAATCCCAGTGCGTTGCGCCCTGCACGCACAGCATCAGCGTGTCGTCGGCATAACGCAGCTTGTTCCAGTCCTGCTGGCCGGCGAGTGCGTCGGTGCCGGTGGCGAGCATCTGATGGATCGGATTGAAGCGCCCGCCGAACAGGCCGCTCTGCGGTCCGGTGCGGTCGAGCGGAATGCCGAGCGCGAATGACTTGCCCTTCTTGATGAGCTTGCCGGCTTCGACGATGTGGTGCGGCTCGACATAGTTGAGCGTGCCGCTCATGTCGTCCTTGCCCCACTTGCCCCAGTTGGAAAGCTTTTCGGAGGCTTCGCGGATGGCGGCGGCGTTGACGGTGGAGATGTTCATGCGGTCCCTCTCAATTCAAATCCGATGTCGCTGCGAGCGCCGCTCTGCTCCCTCTCCCCTGTGGGGAGAGGGTTGGGGTGAGGGGATACGTCTTTCGTTGGTCCGTAACCCCTCACCCGGATCGCTTCGCGATCCGACCTCTCCCGATGGGAGAGGTGAAGCAGCGCGCTCTCTCTAGAAATTCACCTTGTCGCCGCCCTTGAGCGAGAGGATCTCGCGCGCATCGTCCGGCGTCGCGATCTCCAGCCCAAGCCCTTCGAGGATCTGGCGCACGCGTGTCACCTGCTGGGCATTCGACTCGGCGAGCTTGCCGGGGCCAAGCCACAACGAATCCTCCATGCCGACGCGCACATTGCCGCCCATCGCGGCGGCCTGCGCGGCGACACGCATCTGGTTCGCGCCGGCGCCGAGCACCGACCAGTGATACTGGTCGCCGAACAGGCGGTCGGCCGTGCGCCGCATCATGATGACGTCTTCCGGGTGCGGGCCGATGCCGCCGAGAATGCCGAACACGGACTGCACGAACAGCGGCGGCTTCACCACGCCGCGGTCGAGGAAGTGCTTGAGCGTATAGAGATGGCCGATGTCGTAGCACTCGATCTCGAAGCGCGTGTTGTTCTTCGCGCAGGTGGTGAGGATGTACTCGATGTCCGCGAAGGTGTTCTTGAACATGCCCTTGCGCGAATTTTCCAGATACGGCTCTTCCCAGTCGTGTTTGAACTTGCCCTTGTAGCGCGGGATCATCGGGAACAGGCCGAAGTTCATCGTGCCCATGTTGAGCGAGGCGACCTCCGGCGCGAAGGTCGCGGCCGGCTTCACGCGCTCCTCCACCGTCATGGTCGGCGCACCGCCGGTGGTGATGTTCACCACCACGCCGGAGCGCTGCTTGATCACCTTCAGGAATGGCGAGAACGCCTCTGGGGTCTGATCCGGGCGGCCGTCCTTCGGGTCGCGCGCGTGCAGGTGCACCACGGCGGCGCCGGCTTCCGCAGCCCCAATCGCCGCATCCGCGATCTCGCTCGCTGTGACCGGCAGGTGTGGCGACATCGACGGCGTGTGGATCGACCCGGTGACCGCGCAGGTGATGATGACTTTGTTCTTCTTGGCCATTGGGCCTCCCAAAATGGTTGTTCGTTGTCGGCGGGGAATTTAGACGGAGCGGAGCGCATGTGGAAAGGGCGAAACCGCAACGCATGACGCGTGTGCGTGGGAGGGACGCAAAATGGCGACGGGTGCAGATCTTCGGCAGGCGGCTCTCGCGCTGGAGGGCACGGTCGAAAGCCCGCATTTCGACCGCGCCGCCTTCAAGGTGGCGCGCATCTACGTCACGCTCGCGGCCGATGGCCGTAGCGCGAATTTCAAATTCACGCCGGAAGAGCAGGAGTTCAAGTGCCTGCTGGCCCCCCAGGCGTTCGCGCCGATCCCGAATGCGTGGGGCAAGCAGGGCTGGACGGTGGTGACGCTGTCCAAGTTGAGCAAGGCTGAGTTGCAGGACGCGCTAAAGATCGCGTGGGCGCACGGCGCGGCCAAGAAACGCCGCCGTTAGGGGAGGCCGAGATGATCTCTGGCAGCCGCGACGTGGTGCTGCGCTGACTGCGCCGAGAAACTCTAGCGTCACTATCCGCGCCGACGCCGAAAACAGCAGAACACCACGCGGCCGAACGACCGCGGCGCGGCGGCGAGTTCAGACGCAACCGTGCCGACCGCGATGCGCGCGGCGCGATCGGCCGGAAACGCGTAAATGCCGGTCGAAATCGCCGGGAAGGCGATTGAGGCAAGGTTGTCCGCGGCCGCGAGGTCGAGCGCAGTGCGATAGCAGGAGGCCAGCAGCGCGTCTTCGTTCGATCCACCGCCGCGCCACACCGGGCCGACCGCGTGGATGACGTGGCGCGCGGGCAGCCGGTAGCCGCGCGTGATCTTCGCCGAGCCGGTCTCGCAGCCGTTGAGCGTGCGGCATTCGGCGAGCAGCTCCGGCCCGGCTGCGCGATGGATCGCGCCGTCCACACCGCCGCCGCCGAGCAGCGAGGTGTTCGCCGCATTCACGATGGCGTCGAGCGGCAGCGTCGTGATGTCGGCGACGAGGATGTCGCAGGTGACGGGGCCGACCGCGAAGGAGAGGAGGGGAGGCATGGCGGCATTTTAACACGCCGGCACCTGGAGGTTCACTCCGTCATGCCCGGCCTTGTGCCGGGCATCTCACGTCTTACGTTCTTGATCTTTTGAAGCAAGCAAGGCGTGGATGGCCGGGACAAGCCCGGCCATGACGAAGAAAGTGCCCTCTCCCCGCCGCTTCGCGGCGACCCTCTCCCGTAAGCGGGAGAGGGGAAAGAAAAGGACAGTTAAGCCCACTCGGCCTTGGCCTCTTCGCGCAGGTTCACGGTGCTCTGCTTGCCGATATCGTCGAAGTGCTTGTCGAGAAATTTCTTCGCGGCGTTCTCGCCACCCTTCTTCAACCGCTCGAAGAAATCGAAATCCGAATTGAGCTTCGAGCCGGCGCTGAGCTCCTTGAAACTGTCGTCGAACGCGATGCGGTGCACGTTGATGCGGCGGTATTCGCCCGCGCCGATGCCGCGCGGCAGCTTGCCCTGGTCGATGAGCCGCGTGACGAAATCGATCGCGCGGAATTCGGCGAGCAGCGGGGAATTGAACGAGATTTCGTTGATGCGGTTCAGGATCTCGGTTTGCGTGTGCGGCGTTGCCTTGCGCTCGACCGGATTGATCTGCACGATCAGTACGTCCTCGGTCAGCGTCGCGTCAAAAAACGGGAACAGCACCGGATTGCCCATGTAGCCGCCGTCCCAATAGGGCACGCCGTCGATCTCGACCGCCTGGAACAGTGTCGGCAGGCAGGCCGACGCCATGATGACGTCCGCGGTGATCTTGTCCTGCGAAAACACGCGCACGCGTCCGGTCTGCACATTGGTCGCCGAGATAAAGAGACTGACCTCCTTGCAGGCGTGGACCGCATTGAAGTCGACGAATTGATCGATCAGGTCGCGCAGCGGATTGATATTGAGCGGGTTGAGGTCGTAGGGCGACATGTAATGCGCCACCGCATCGAACCAGGCCTGCACCGGTGAGCCCTCGTAGGGCACGAACGAGAACAATCGGTCCATCACGCCGCGCTGCAGGGCGGTGAGGCTGCCGTCCCGGCTCACCGCGCGCCAGAAATCGCCGAGCCGCTTGCGCGCCTCTGTCGGCCCGCCGCGCGCAAGCCCGTCGGCCAGCATCACGGCGTTCATCGCGCCGGCCGAGGTGCCGGAAATGCCCTCGATGTCGATGCGCGCGTCCGCGAGCAAATAATCGAGCACGCCCCAGGTGAAGGCGCCGTGCGCGCCGCCGCCCTGCAGGCCGAGGTTGATTTTCTTGGCGCCTGACGCGGCGGGCGCGTCGCCGCTTTTGGAGGCGTGCGGTGCCTTGGGAGACTTGCTCACTCGGCGGTCCAGCCGCCGTCGATGGAGAGGTTAGCGCCGGTGATCTGCGAAGCCGCGTCCGAACACAGATACAACGCGAGCGATGCCACCTGGTCGACGGTCACGAACTGCTTGGTCGGCTGCGCGTCGAGCAGGACATCGTTGATGACCTGTTCCTTGGTCATGTTGCGCGCCTTCATGGTGTCGGGGATCTGCTTCTCGACCAGCGGCGTCCATACGTAGCCGGGCGAGATGCAGTTGACGGTGACGCCGAAGGTCGCGGTCTCCAGCGCGATCGTCTTGGTGAGGCCCGCGATGCCGTGCTTGGCCGTCACGTAAGCGGACTTGAACGGGGAGGCGACCAGCGAATGCGCGGACGCGGTCGATATGATGCGGCCCCATTTGCGGGCCTTCATGCCTGGCACGGCCGCGCGCATCGCATGGAACGCGGCGGAGAGATTGATCGCGATGATCTGGTCCCACTTTTCGACCGGAAAATTCTCGATCGGCGAGACGAACTGGATGCCCGCGTTGTTCACCAGCACGTCGACCGAACCGAAGGTCTTTTCCGCCGTCTTGATCATCTCGGCGATCTCGGCCGGCTTGGTCATGTCGGCGGGCGAGTAGGCGGCCTTCACGCCGAAGTCCGTCTCGATGCCGGCGCGCTCTTTCTCGATGTCGGCCGCCGCGCCGAAGCCATTGATGGTGACGTTGGCACCGTCCTTGGCGAATTCGCGCGCGATGGCGAGGCCGATGCCGGAGGTGGAGCCGGTGACGACGGCGGATTTTCCTTTGAGGGACATGGCTTTGAACCTGAGGGTTACGGGAGGAGGGGGTGCGACATTATATCCGATATTGCGGCACCATTGCTGCGCTGCAACATCAACGTCAACAGGGCGCATCACGAAAGCGCGACCGGAATCGGATATAATTGAGGAATGGCGACTGTTTTCCCCGCGCCCGACCACGATCACGGCCGTTGTTCGGCCGATGCACTGGCCCATGCCGAAGCCGTATGCGCCAAGCGCGGCGAACGGCTGACCCCGATGCGCCGCCATGTGCTGGAGGTGCTGGCCGCAAGCCACAAGCCGATCGGCGCCTACGAGATCATCGATGCGGTCGCGGCGCGCGGCCCACGCCCGGCGCCGATCACGATCTACCGGGCGCTCGATTTCCTCACCGCGCAGGGGCTCGTTCACCGCATCGAGAGCCGCAACGCGTTCCTCGCCTGCATCAACAATCACGCCGACGGTGCGCCGGTGGTGTTCCTCATCTGCGAGCACTGCGGCAAGGTCGGCGAGGCCCCCTCCACGGCGGTCGCCGAGAGCCTGAATGCGGCGGCGAAAGCTGCGGGCTTCTCGCCCAAAAGCCCGGTGATCGAGATCACCGGCGTATGCCGGCATTGCCGGGAAGCCTGACGGAACCGGGTTTTGAGCGATTTGGGCCTGACCGGGCACGGCGAACCGGCCAAATTAACGGTTCCGGCACCTCGCAACTGTCACAAACGCCGCATAAATTGACGTGAGAGTGCCGGTCTGGCACGTCGTAGCCCGTCATCCTGAGGTGCGAGCGTCAGCGAGCCTCGAAGGATGACATGCGCCGTCCCCTTCGAGGGCCGCTTCGCGGCCGCCTCAGGGTGACGGGGATCAGTTTTTGGAGCGCTTTAATGACCCAGTCCGCGGCCCCGGAACAGCGGCGCCAGTCGGTTCCCGTATTCGTCGGCAAGGTGCAGGTCGGCGGCGGCGCGCCCATCGTGGTGCAGTCGATGACCAACACCGACACGGCCGACATCGACGGCACCGTCAAACAGGTCGCCGCGCTCAACCGCGCCGGCTCCGAGATCGTCCGCATCACGGTGGACCGCGACGAGGCGGCAGCTGCCGTGCCGCACATCAAGGAAAAGCTGCTGAAGATGGGCGTGGACGTGCCGCTGGTCGGCGACTTCCACTACATCGGCCACACGCTGCTCGCCGATCACCCCGCCTGCGCCGAAGCGCTCGACAAATACCGCATCAACCCCGGCAATGTCGGCTTCGGCAAAAAGAAAGACACGCAGTTCTCCTCCATCGTCGAGATGGCGATCAAGCACAACAAGCCGGTGCGCATCGGCGCGAACTGGGGCTCGCTCGATCAGGAGCTTCTCACCCGGCTGATGGATGAAAATACCGCCTCGCCGAACCCGCAGGATGCGCGCGCGATCACGCGCGAGGCGATGGTGCAGTCCGCGCTGATCTCCGGCGCGCGCGCGGAAGAAATCGGATTGGCGCGCGACAAGATCATCCTCTCGGCCAAGGTCTCGGCGGTGCAGGACCTGATCGCGGTCTATCAGGAGCTCGGCCGCCGCTCGGATTACGCGATCCACCTCGGCCTCACCGAGGCCGGCATGGGCTCGAAGGGCATCGTGGCGTCATCCGCCGCGCTCGGCATCCTGATGCAGCAGGGCATCGGCGACACCATCCGCATTTCCTTGACACCCGAGCCTGGCGGCGACCGCACGCTCGAGGTGAAGGTCGCGCAGGAAATCCTGCAGACGATGGGCTTCCGCGTATTCGTGCCGCTGGTCGCCGCCTGCCCCGGCTGCGGGCGCACCACCTCGACCACGTTCCAGGAACTCGCGCGCGACATCCAGAGCTTCATCCACACCTCGATGCCCGCATGGAAGACGCAGTATCCGGGCGTGGAGTCTTTGAATGTTGCCGTGATGGGCTGCATCGTGAACGGCCCGGGCGAGAGCAAGCACGCCGACATCGGCATCTCGCTGCCCGGCACCGGCGAGACGCCGGCAGCGCCGGTGTTCATCGACGGCAAAAAGTCCGTGACCTTGCGCGGGCCTACTGTGGCCGCAGACTTCAAGAAGATGGTGATCGAGTATATCGAGAAGCGCTACGGCGCCGCGAGCGCGGGGCAAAGGACGGCGGCGGAGTAGCTGGTCTAACGAACAAGACTCTCAGACGCTGCCTGAGTAGCAGTGATACTTCGATTCTCTGGCAGCATATCGCGTAGTCGTTGAAGGCTTTCCTTGAGGGTCGAGACGACGGTATCCTTATTGTTCGTGCCTTTTTCCCATACTTAGTTGTGAGCAACACTCAGTACGATGCCGCTGCTGAGGGGCGCTCGCCTCTACTCAGTGTGACACAGTGTGTGTATTGAGAGCTCATAAGTCAAATATGTATATAATCCTTGACAGAGACTAAATAGCAATCTATCCTCCGTCCACCTTGCTCATCGAGGGGCGCCGTCCGGAGGCATCCAGAGAGCGGAGCAAGGTGCGGCACCCGCGGCCGGCAGGCATGCCGGACTCGGGCGGCCCGGGGCTCCACTCGGAGGTCACTAAGGACCTCCTGCCAGGAGCTGGCTGACGTCGGCGCAACAAGCGCGCCGAGGAAAGCGTGGCCCGGGACCGACAAAAGCCGCCAGTGGAGCGCCGTGAGGCGCGTCCCTCCCATCGCACGGAGGGACTGGGGATCACCCGCAGACAAGTTTACGCAGTCTGCGCAAAAGGTGGCCCCCGGGCGGCTGCGCCAGCCGCTCACGGGGTTTCGCAAACCCCGGCGTTTCCCGGCGCTCCGCTCCCCTCACGGGGGCGTTGATTGAGGCGAAGGCGCTGCCCGCGCCACCACGAGGGCCGGCGCGGCGTTGGCTTCGCCCGTTGCGCCGCGCCGAAGCATGCATCGCGCGCAAACGTGACCCGCGTCACAGCGCAGAACCTCTCCCGTCTGCATCGTCACGCATCATCAACTTGGCGCGTGCACACGCAAACCAGGAAAGGAAGATCATGTCCAAATCCAACACGCTCGATATCAAGGCATCGCCGCGCAAGCTCGTCGTGCTCGGGCTTGGCGGCATCGCGATGACGGCACTGTCGGCCGTGATCGCGCTCTCGCTGCTGCCGGGCGAAACGCCGTCGCTGTTCGATCGCGTGCTCATGGGATTCGGCACGCTGTTCTTTGCGTTCTGTACCGTCGTGGCGTTCTGGCGGCTTGCCACGGAGCGTGGCGCGGTGGTGACGCTCGCGCCGGAAGGAATCCGCGACACGCGGATCGCGGCGGAAACGATCCCGTGGTCGGCGGTGCGCGGTGTCTCGACCTGGAGTGCTTTCGGTCAGCGCGTCATGGTGCTCGATGTCGATCCCGAGACCGAAAAGCGGCTGCACCTGTCGGCCATCGCGCGCGGCACGCGCTCCGCCAACAAGGCGCTCGGCGCGGACGGGCTGTGCGTCACTGCGCAAGGTCTCGATGCGGCCTATGACGAGGTGCTGACGCGCAGCCGGCAACTGTGGAGCGCGCAGCGGCGCGCTGCGTGATCAAACCTAACGCACGCTGGCGCGGACGGCCGCCGGCTTGCGCTCCACGCTCAGTGTCGGCACCGCATAGGTGGTCGGCAGGGTCTTGCGCCATGGCGAGCCCTGCGTGCCCTGCTGGTAGCCGTACTGGTAGAGCTGCTGCATGTAGCCGCGGTCGAAGCCCATCGACGTCGTGGTCGGATAGTCGGCGTCGATCGAGGCGAGGTTGAAGTCCCACTTGTTGCGGCGCGCGAATTCATAGGTCGCGATCAGCGTGTTCTGCGTGTTCGCCTTCACCGCGGTGGTGAACGAGCGCGACACGATGGTGAGCGTCTTGCCTTCGACGATCTCGAAATCCTGCTCCAGCTTGTTGTTCATCACGATCCACACGCGCGGATGAATGCCGGAGGAGGGCGGCGGCAGGCTCGAGAGCAACAGCGATTCCGGCACCACCAGCAGGTTCGCGCGCACGCCGCCGTCGACATGCATCTCCTCGAAGCGGCGGCCCTCGCCCTCCACATCGATCAGCACCGGCGAATAGACACCCGGCACGCTCGCGGAGGCGACCAGCACGTTGCGGAACAGTTCGAGCGCGCCGGGCGCGCCGCTCGACGCGATCGCGCCCATGTCCCACACGGCGGTGCGCTGTGCGTCGAGATTGGTGGTGACGACCAGCAGCCGCCGGCCCTTGCGGTATTCGGCCGCGACCTGCGCCAGCATCGCGTCATCCACATAGCGCGCGATCAGGCGCTTGAGCGGCTCGGTCTTGAACACGCCCGCGCCGAAAATGGCCGAGAGGCCGTCGATCTGCAGCAGTTCCTCGCCGATGCCTTCCGAGAACAGGCTCTTCAGCATGGGGTCGTAGGCGGGGCCAAGAAATGCGAATGGCGCGATCAGCGCGCCCGCGCTCGCGCCGGTCACGACTGCGAACTCCGGACGCGTGCCGCGCTCCGACCAGCCTGCGAGCAGGCCTGCGCCGTAAGCGCCGTTCGAGCCGCCGCCCGAAATCGCCAGCACGTTGATCTGCCCGCCGCGCGCCAGCACTTCGGAGCGCGCACGCGCGAGCAGTGCGTCGGCGCGATCATCCGACCACACACGCGCATTTGGAATACCGGGAATGGTGGCGACCGCCTGCTCTTCCGCGGTGAACGGCGCGCGTGTCACCGACGCGCAGCCGGCAAGCGCGATCAGCGCGAGGCCAAGCGCAAACAGGCCCGGAATCGATCGACGGAGCCTAGTCATGAAAGCGTCAATGCAGGTTCCCGCCACTCGCCGTACGCGCGGGTTCCCGCCCGCGCGCAGAGAGGCTTCGCTGGCTCATGGGTCGACAATAAGGCGAGGTGCTTTCGTGTGGGTTAACAGTGTCTTTATGCGCGGACGCGCCTCGACAGCGGCGGCTGTTTTCACGAAAATGCCGCCAAATCCTTCAGGGAGACGCCCATGAGTTCGCTCGCCAGCAAATCGGGCCCGCGCATCCGCCACGTTGCGGGCGAGGAGCAGCCCTACGAGACCATCACGGTCGAAAAGCTCACCCCGATCATCGGTGCGGAGATTTCAGGTGTCGATCTCGGCAAGCTCGTGTCGGACGACCGCTCGAACTCGCAGATGGATGAAATCCATCGCGCGCTTGCGGAAAATTCCGTCATCTTCTTTCGCGACCAGGCGATCACGCCGCAGCAGCACCTCGCGTTCGGCCGCAAGTTCGGCGAACTGCACATCCATCCGGCTGCGCCGCACGAGGAGGGCGAGCCCGCGCTGATGAAAATCTATGCCGACAAGAATTCGCCACGCGCGAACGGCGAGGGCTGGCATACCGACGTGTCGTGCGACGAGGAGCCGCCGATGGGCTCGATCCTCTACATCAAGCAGTGCCCGCCGCGCGGCGGCGACACGCTGTTCGCCTCGATGTATGCAGCCTACGAGTCACTGTCGGACCGCATGAAGACTTATCTCGATGGAATCACTGCGCTGCATGACGGCGAGCCGGCCTATCGCGGCCTCTATGCCAATCACGGCGTCGCCGACAAGCCGAGCTATCCGCGCGCGGAACATCCTGTGGTGCGCACCCATCCGGTGACAAACCGCAAGGCGCTGTACGTGAACCGCGGCTTCACCTCGCACATCATCGGCATTCCGCGCGACGAGAGCGATGCGATCCTCGCCTACCTCTATCAGCACTGCGAGAACCCGCTGTTCCAGTGCCGCTTCCGCTGGACCGAGAACGCGATCGCGTTCTGGGACAATCGCTGCACGCAGCATCGCGCGATGTGGGACTACTGGCCGCACACGCGCTCTGGCAATCGCGTCACCGTCAAGGGCGAGCGGCCGGTGTGACGCCGCGCCGCGCGGCATGGCTTGTGGGTTGCGTGCTCGCGTTTGCGTTTTCAGGCGGCGCGGAGGCAGCGGAATTGCCGCAGCAGTTTCACGGCCTGTGGGTCGCCGCCGAAGCACCCAACAAGGACAAATGCCGGAGGGACGAGCCCAAGGGCGAAGATGATCGCCCGGTCGATGTCATGATGGAGGTTACGCCCGCCGGGATCACGTACTACGAACAGCAATGCAAGGTGCGATCGGCAAAATTGCTGCATGCGCCCAATCCGGACGAGACCGGCCGCATCAACATGGACGTCGCACTCGCCTGTTCGGGTGAGGGGATGCGCTGGTCAGCGCGGGAGATCTGGCACTTCGAGACGATCGATGGACGCAAGATCGTGGTGGTGACCGCGCTCGCGCAGACGAATTATCGCAACGAGCGCGGCAAGAAGGAAAGCGGCCGGAGCGCGATCACCACATCGATCTATTACGCGTGCCGGCAATGACGATAGCCGGGCGACAGGGCGTTCACGTCCGTCGTTGATGGATGCTGCCCGGCCATCGCGTCGCTCTCAGGTTACTTCCAGCCGGCTTCCTTGCTGCACGCGGCCTGCTCGGTCTTGTGGGTCTTTTCCCAGGTCGAGATCGACTGGGTCTCGTTGTTGTCCATCTTGTTGTTCATGCAGGTGCAGTATTTCAGCACCACTTCCTTTTTCGCGCCTTCGTCCTTGTTGTCGGTGACGCACTGGTTGATCCACTTCACGTCATCTGTGGTCGCGGCGCGCGCGGGCGCCGTGAATGCCGAGGGGGAGAGCAGCAGCGCGAACGCCGCCGAGAGAGCGATGAGTTTCATGGGATTGTCCTTGGGGTTCGCCGTCCGAATCAAGACCGCGACAGGTTGTCGTTGTAGCGATCCATCCGCAAGCTGCAGCGCGATCGCGCCGGTTACGATCGCAACGAATTTTATTGCGTCAGCGCGTCAACGACGGCTTTGCCGGTGGCCGCGATCGCGGCGATGCGCTGCGCTTCGGGCGCTTCGCTGGCCGTGAGGTAGACCGTCACCACGATCGGCGCGCGGCCCGGCGGAAACAGCACGCCGACGTCATTGTTGGTGCCGCGGTCGCCCGAGCCGGTCTTGTCGGCCACGTCCCAGCCCTCGGGAACGCCCGCGCGCAGGCGTCCGGTGCCGGTCTTGTTGGCGATCAGCCATTGCTTCAACTGTTCGCGCGACTTCTCCAAGAGCGCATCGCCGAGCACCAGCGCCCGGATATCGCCAAGCATCGCGTCGGGCGTGGTGGTGTCGCGCGGATCGCCGGGTGCCGCCTCGTTCAACGCGGGCTCGATGCGATCGAGGCGTGTGACGCTATCGCCGAGGGCGCCAGCGAAAGCGGTTAGCTCCTGAGGCCCGCCGAAGCTCGCGAGCAGAAGATTGGCGGCGGTGTTGTCGCTCAGCGTGATCGCCGCCTCGCACAGTTCGCCGACCGTCATGCCGGTCGCGATCTTCTCCCTGGCGACCGGGGCGTAGGAGAGAAGATCCGCGGGCGCATAGCGCACCAGCCGGTCAAGCTGCTCCTTCCCGGCATCGACCCGCGCCAGCACGGCAGCGGCTGCGAGCAGCTTGAAGGTGCTGCACATCGGGAACCGCTCATCGGCGCGATAGCCGAGGCGCCGTCCGCTGCCTGTATCGAGCACCGCGACGCCGAGCCGGCCGCCGCTCTCTTTCTCGATTTGAGAGAAAGCGGGCGGCGTCTGCGCCCGTCCCGGCCCGCTGAGGCCCATGAGGGCGACGATGCCCGCCGAAAACTGCCTCCGGTCGATCATTCCACACGTCCTTCGCATGAGAGGCCCGCGTCAGAGCGATTTCACTTGTGCGCCATCCGCGCTACGCTGGCGGGCTTATAACAACACGGGCGTCCGAGGAGCACTCATGTCGACCTTCACTTATGACCACATCCATATCCGCAGCCGCGACCCGGAAAAGACTGCCGCGTATTACGAGCGCATGTTTGAGGCGCAGATCATCCGTACCCCGCAGGACGGCGGCGCGACGCGCATCGACATGAAGATCGGCGGGCAGGATGTGTTCATCGCGCCGGTGCCGGAAAAGAGCAACGTCAACCCGCCGCCGGTCACGCCCTACCAGGGGCTCGATCACTTCGGGCTGCGCGTGAAGGACATCGACAAGGTGGTGGCGGACCTCAAGGCCAAGGGCGCCGAGTTCACCATGGAGCTGAATTCGCCGCGCCCCGGCATCAAGATCTGCTTTGTCCGCGGGCCCGAAGGCGTCTCGATCGAAGTGCTGGAGCGTGGTCTGTAATGAAGGGTCTCGCGGCATTGGGGCTGCTGCTGGCGCTGACTGCGCCGGCGGCGGCCGAGTATCCCGATCATCCGGTACGGCTCATCATTCCGTTCCCGCCCGGCGGCAGCAATGACGTGGTCGGACGGCTGGTCGCCAAGCAGCTTTCGGTGCGGCTCGGCCAGCAGGTCTTCGTCGACAATCGCGGCGGGGCGGGCGGCGTACTGGGCACCGAGGCGGCGACGCAGGCCGCGCCCGACGGCTACACGCTGCTGATCATCTCGATCGCGCATGCGGTGAATCCGGCGCTCTACAAGCTCAGCTACGATCCGATCAAATCGTTCGCGCCGATCTCGATCCTCGCGACCGGGCCGAATGTGCTGGTGGTGAACCCGGAGCTACCCGTTCACAACGTGGCCGAGCTGGTCGCGCTGGCGAAGCAGAAGCCCGGCGAGATCGATTATGCCTCTGCGGGCGTCGGCAGCTTCCAGCATCTCGGCGGCGAATTGTTCAAGCTGGTCGCAGGCGTGAATTTGCAGCATGTGCCCTACAAGGGCGGCGGTCCCGCGATGCAGGACGTTGTCGCTGGCCATGTGAAGGTGATGTTCTCCTCGCTGGTGCAGACGACGCCGTTCATCAAGTCGGGGGCGCTGCGCGCGCTCGGCACCGGCGGATCGAAGCGCAATCCGGTGCTGCCCGACGTGCCGACCGTCGCGGAAGCGGGCGTCCCCGGTTATGAGGCGAACAACTGGTGGGGCCTGATGGCGCCGGCCGGCACGCCGAAGCCGATTATCGACAAGCTCTATGCGGATGTGCAGGAGGTACTGAAGTCGCCCGAGCTGACCGCGGCGTTCGATCGTGAAGGTGCGGCCGCGGTCACCATGAGCACGGACGATTTTTCCAAGTACATCGAAAACGAAATCGTGAAGTGGGGCCGCGTCGTGAAGGAAGGCAACATCAAGGCGCAATAACTATATCGCGGGGCGAACAGAGGAGCCTGACCGATGGACGTGAAAACCTACCCCGTCACGCACACCGACGCCGAGTGGCGCAAGATTCTGAGCCCCGAGCAATTCCACATCATGCGCGAGCACGGCACCGAGCGGCCGGGAAGCTGCGCGCTGAACTATGAAAAGCGCGCCGGCACGTTCGCCTGCGCGGGCTGCGGGCAGGAACTGTTCCGCTCGAAGAAGAAGTTCGAGAGCGGCACCGGCTGGCCGAGCTTCAACGATCCGGAGCCGGGCTCGGTCGAGGAATCGCACGATAACGCCTACGGCATGACGCGCACCGAGGTGCATTGCAGCCGTTGCGGCAGTCATCTCGGCCACGTGTTTCCGGACGGACCCCCGCCCACCGGGTTGCGCTACTGCATCAACGGCGTAGCGATGGATTTCAAGCCGGAGTAGAATGGCGCAAACAGGGAGCGCGACATGCTGCAGGAAACGATCGAACAGGGCGTTGACCTCGAAACCGCGCGGCATCAGGCGCGCGTCGACCTCGCGGCGGCGCATCGGCTCGCCGCGATGCACGGCTTCAACGAAGGCATCTTCAATCACCTGACCTTCCGCGTGCCGGGCGCGAACGACCGCTACTATCAGATCCCGTTCGGGCTGCACTGGAGCGAAGTCACCGCAAGCTGCTTCATGGAAGTCGGCTACGACGGCACACGGATATCCGGCGAAGGCGAGGTCGAGCGTTCGGCCTATGCGATCCACGCGCCGATCCATCGCCTCGCGCAGCACGCGGGCGCGGTGTTTCACACCCACATGCCGTTCGTCTCCGCGCTGACGCGGCTTGAGGACCAGCGTATCCTGCCGATCGGCCAGACCGAACTCGCGATCTCGATGCACACCGCCTACGACGACAGCTATGGCGGTCCGGCGAACGACCCGGCCGAGGGCGAACGCCTCGCCGGCATCCTCGGCACCAAGAAGGTGCTGATGATGGCGAACCACGGCGTCGCGACCGTCGCGCCCACCATCTCGGAAGCCTACGACCTGCTCTATTATGTGGAGCGCGTCGCGCAGGTGCAGATCTACGCCATGTGGACGCAGCGCCCGCTGCACGTGCTGCCGCAGAACGTGATCGACGAGACGATCGCGGAATTCCGCAGCGCGAAGCCCTACGGGGGCAAGAAGCCGCACGTCTGGCACTTCGAGGCTTTGAAGCGCATCCTCGACAAGAAAGAGCCAGATTATAAGAATTGAGAACGGGCGACGTTACTGCGCCCTCTCCCCTTGAGGGAGAGGGCTACACGACACGTTCAACGATAAAGAATGGGTGAGGGGTGGTGCCTTAAATGCACGAACCCCTCACCCATTTGAGTCTGCTGACGCTTCAATGTGGCCCTCTCCCTCAAGGGGAGAGGGCGCGAATACCGGGGCCGGGACGTTTGATAAACGGCGTTGTCGGCATCCATCATCACAATTCGTTTGATCGAGTCAGTCGTCGATCGCAAGCTTCCGTCGAAACGGGAGCTTTTTCATGATCCTCATCGGCCAGTACGACTCGCCATTCGTGCGCCGCGTCGGCATCGCGATGACGCTGTACGGCATGCCGTTCGAGCACAAGCCGTGGTCGACCTTCGGCGATGCCGAGAAAATCCGCCCCTATAACCCGCTCACACGCGTGCCGACGCTGGTGCTCGACGACGGCGACGTGCTGATCGA
Organism: uncultured Alphaproteobacteria bacterium; assembly: GCA_963757565.1. Classification (GTDB taxonomy): domain Bacteria; phylum Pseudomonadota; class Alphaproteobacteria; order Rhizobiales; family Xanthobacteraceae; genus PALSA-894. The sequence goes on along the minus strand of CAVWSB010000010.1, from coordinate 242,604 downwards.
CTCGACGCCGATCCTCGACTACCTCGACGGCCTCATGCCGGCCGAAAAGCGCATGCTGCCGGTGGCCGAGCCCGCGCGGCACCGGGCGCTCAAGGTGACCACCATGGGCGTGCACACTGCCGAAAAGGCGGTCGCCCTGTTTTACGAAAAAGTGCTGCACAAGGGCACGGCGTCGGATGTGTGGACGAGCCGCTGCCGCACTCAGATTTCGGGCGCGCTTTCCGTGCTGGAGGCGGATCGCGCCGCGCGAAAGACCGCCTACTGGTTCGGCGAAGCCATCAGTCACGCCGACGTCGCAGTCGCAGCGGCGCTGCGCCTCATCGGCGACGCACATCCGGGCGTCATCGACATGGCGTGCTTTCCGGCGCTCGCCGCGCACGCCCAACGCTGCGAAGCGCTGCCGGTCTTCCAGAAAATCCAGCAGGTGTTCATTCCACCGGCGTGATCAGATCGCGCTCGCCGCGATGTTCACCGTCAATGCCAGCAATGCGGCGTTGAACAGGAACGAGATCACGCTGTGCACCAGCACGGTGCGGCGGATCGACTTGGACGACACCGTGACGTCGGAGACCTGCGCACACATGCCGATGGTGAAGGCGAAGTAAGTGAAGTCCCAGTAGTCCGGCTCGTTGTCGTCCGGAAACGTCATGCCCCCGAGATGATGATCGCGACCTTCGCCATAGAATTCGTGCGCGTAGTGCAGCGCGAAGATCGAATGGATAAAGGCCCATGACATCACGACGGTCGCGGTCGCCAGAATGAGTTGCCCCGGCTGGCGCGTCGCGCCGGCGGTTGTTGCAAGCTCCGAGAAAATGGCTACGAGGCTCGCGGCCGCGGCCGCAACGACGAGAAACAGGATCGCGAGATTGCCCTCGTCCTGATTGGCGGCACGACGCCTCAGCCGATGCACATCGGAGCGCCCCATCAGGCTGAAGGCGAGCAGGAGATAAAGCACGAGCCCGACGTCCCAGCCGACCAGAAGCTTGGTCGGTGTGCGCCAATCGGTCACGGCGAACAGGATCGCGATCGCAATCAACCCGACCGCGGCCGAGATGAAGAGCCGCGGACGCGTACGGATAATGCGTAAGAAGCGCGGCGCGCGTCGTGCGGCGGCGTTCGGCGCGGTGGTATTTTCCCCGGTCATTGGGCTATTCGAGCCTCAATTGATCCCTAGCTCAAGGGCGCCGGCAGCGATAAGCGCAAGGCGCCGGAGAAATATGGACGAACGGATGGCTGGGACGCGCCGCAGCATCGGGTTCCGCATCGTGCGCGCGGTCGTGTTTGCGCTGCTCCTCGTGCTCGTGCTGCCCTATCTGCTCACCCCGATTTACCGTTTTGTCGATCCTGTTTCGACGCTGATGATCTGGCGCCGCGCGACCGGTCAGCGGGTCGAGCGCACCTGGACGCCGCTATCGGCCATTGCGCCAGTCCTGCCGCGCACCGTGATGGCGTCGGAGGACGGGCGCTTCTGCGTGCATCACGGGATCGACTTCGGGGAATTGCGTGCTGCGATCGAGGATGCGGACGATCTCTCCGACATGCGCGGCGGCTCGACCATCGCGCAGCAGACCGCGAAGAACCTGTTCCTCTGGCAGGGGCGTTCCGTGGTGCGCAAGGCGCTCGAGTTTCCGCTGGCGCTCTGGGTCGATCTGGTGCTCGGAAAGCGCCGCGTGATGGAGATTTACCTCAACATCGCCGAATGGGGCCCGGACGGTGAATTCGGCGCGGAGGCGGCCGCGCGCCATGCCTTCGACAAAGGGGCACGCGACCTGACGGGGCGCGAGGCTGCGCTGCTCGCTGCGATCCTGCCCAATCCTCACGTCCGGAGCACCGCCCGGCCGGGGCCGGGTGTGCGGCGGCTTGCCGGGATCTACCAGGGGCGCGCCGCCCGCTCGGCCGCGCCGGCCGAGTGCCTGCGGCGTTGACCGGGCGGCGGACTAGCCTTGGCCGGACCGATCCTCTATAAGCGCGCCTTCCCGACGATTTGGGCGACCGGCACTGGCGCGGGCGCCATTTTCTGGAGAGTTTTCAATGGCCGTTCCGAAGCGAAAAACCTCACCCTCGCGCCGCGGCATGCGCCGTTCGGCGGATGCGCTCAAGCGCCCGACCTATGTGGAAGACAAGGATTTGGGCGAACTGCGCCGTCCCCACCACATCGACCTGAAGACCGGCATGTACCGCGGCCGGCAGGTTCTCAAGGTCAAGACCGAGGCCTGACGGCCGGTTTTGCGCTAGGCTTGACGCGCGCCGGAGTCATTCGGCGCGCGATATTTTTGCCTTAGTGGGCCGCTAGCCAGTTTCGGGGACTGTGGGAGGCGCGCGTGATCGGGTTTCCGCTGCTGATCATTCCGTTCGCGATCTACAACATGATCGCGTTCATCACGCCGATGGACTGGGGCACCAAGCTCTACACGTTCCGCCTGCTGTCCGGGCTGGAATGGTCGCCGACGCTGGGTGACGCGTTCCTCGCCTTTTCGCTGCTGATGCTGTTGTTCGAGTTCGCGAAGTCCGCCAAGCACGGCAAGTCCTTCATCGAGCATTTCCTGTCGCTGCTGCTCGCCGGCGGTGCGGTCGCCGAACTCCTGAAGGTGCCGCAGGCCGCAAGCTCGACCTTCGTGCTGTTCACCGTGATCTGCCTCGTCGACCTGTTCGCGGGCTTCTCGGCGGCGCTGCGGCGCGCGCGGCGCAAGGTGGTCGTCGAGCAGACGCCGGTTGTCGTCGCGCCTGCGGCCGAGCCGGTGCGCGTCGACCCAGCCCGCGTCGAACCCGCGCGTGTCGAGACTGTGCGTGTCGAACCCGTCCGTGTGGAGCCTGCGCGTGTCGAGCCCGTCCGCGTCGAGCCGGCGCATCCGGACTCTCCTTTCGCGCCGGCGCCACGCACCGAGCCGCCTGTGATCCGGGTCGACTCCGTGCAAAAGATCGAGCCGTAGTGTTACGCCTCGCACGCCCTCCGGCCTGACCCCCGCATATGCCATTGCGCGATTTCCATCTGCCCGGCCGCTCGCCCGTCTTTGCGCGCGAAGGAATGGCCGCGACCTCGCATCCGCTCGCCAGCCTTGCGGCGATCGACACGCTCAAGGCCGGCGGCACCGCGGCTGATGCTGCTGTTGCTGCTGTTGCTGTGTTGTGCGTCGTGGAGCCCGCGATGACCGGCATCGGCGGCGATTGTTTTTGTCTTGTCGCAAAGCCGGACATGCCGGTGTGGGGCTACAACGGGTCGGGCCGCGCGGCGGCGGGTGTCAGTACCGAGAAGCTGCTGGCGCAGGGCATGCCGCGCAAGATCCCGGTGACATCGCCACATGCCGTCACGGTGCCGGGTGCGATCGAAGCTTGGGAAGCAATCCTGAAGGCGCACGGCCGGTTTGGCCTCGATCGCGTTCTGCAGACGGCGATCCATCACGCCGAGGACGGTTTTCCGATTGCGCCGCGTGTCGGCTTCGACTGGGCGCAGTATGCCGACAAGCTCAAGCCACACGCCGGTTCGGCGAAGTATTACCTGCCGGGCGGACATGCGCCGGCGCTCGGCGATACAGTGCGGTTTCCGGCGCTTGCCGCAACACTAAGGGCGATCGCGGCGGGAGGCGCGAAGGCCTTCTACGAGGGTCCGATCGCCGCCGACATCGCCGCCACCGTTCAGGCGCTCGGCGGCTGCCTCGCCGCAGAGGACCTCGCGCGCCACAAGGGCGACGTCGTGACGCCGATCTCGACCAATTACCGCGGGCTCGACGTGGTCGAACTGCCGCCGAACGGGCAGGGGCTCACCGCGCTGGTCTTGCTCAACATCCTGGAGAATTTCGATCTCGGCAAATTCGAACCGCATGGCGCCGAGCGCTTTCACCTCGCGCTCGAAGCCGCGCGGCTCGCCTTCGCGGTGCGCGACACGCACATCGCCGATCCGGCCTTCATGCGCGAGCCGGTCGCCGGAATGCTCGACAAAGGGTTCGCCAAAAAACTCAGCGGCCTGCTCGATGCGGACAAGCGCGTGCCGCTGCCGCGGGCGCCCAAGCCCGGCAGCGACACGGTCTATCTCACCGTCGTCGACCGCGACCGCATGGCGGTCTCACTGATCAACTCGCTCTATTCGCCGTTCGGCACCGGCATCTGCACCGAGAAGACCGGGATCATGCTGCACAATCGCGGCTCCGGCTTTGTCGTCGAACCGGATCATCCGAATTCAATCGCGGGCGGCAAGCGGCCGATGCACACCATCATCCCCGCGCTCGCGATGCGTGACGGGCGATGTGTCATGCCGTTCGGCATCATGGGGGCGGATTATCAGCCGATGGGCCACGCGCACGTCGTCAGCAATATCGTCGACTACGGCATGGACGTGCAGCAGGCGATCGACTCGCCACGCGTGTTCTTCCTCGATGAGACGAGCGAGGTCGAGCACGGCGTATCGGCGAACGCGATCGCCGGCCTCAAGATGCGCGGCCACAACGTGGTCGTACGGCCGACGCCGCATGGCGGCGGACAGGCGATTCAAATCGACTGGGAGCGCGGCGTGCTGATCGGTGGCTCCGATCCCCGCAAGGACGGCTGCGCGCTAGGGTATTAGGCCCGCGTCCCACCGGGGCGCCGGTGTGCGGCTGGCTTCGTCATTGAGCGGTAAGCCGCAACGCCCTCCTCGGGCTCGACTCGCCTGCGGGCGCGGGTCTGTGGTGCCTGCATCTGCGTCGCGATCAACTGGGCCAGGAATGGCGCACCGGGCCTGCCCGATATGCGGGGTAAACTTTCGCTCGGCACAGCCGCTTCGACCGCGATCAGTGCACGCGTCTCGGATGGAGCCGCATTCGGCTCGCTCGTATCGGTCGCACGCCGGCGCGGCGGCGTCGTGACGGACGACCCGTCGACCTGGACAATGCGCATGGACCCACCTCGTGTCTCGAATCGGGACAGATTGCCCTTTTCCAGACCCAACGTCGCAACGGCCGTGCCACGCGGGGCGTTCCGGGGCGGGACGCGGATTTAGGTTCTGCGATTGCCAGATCCTTAAGAGTTTCCCGACACATTGGCCTTTCACGCGCCCTCCCCAGAACAGGTTCTTTCGTGACGCGCGACGCCCGGACTCCCGCTCCCGATCTCCGCGCACCGGACGGTTCGGCCGATCCCGGCGGGGTCCTCGCTTCGATCGGGCTGGTCGCTTACGACTGGCGCATCGACACGGACATCCTGATTTGGGGTGCGAATGCGAGCGAAGTCCTCCAGGTCGGAGATCCGCACGCGTATCGCCACCGGGCGCGGGTATGCGGGTTTGCTCGATCCGACAAACACCTCAACGCGTTATGACGCCGTGATGCGGGTCGCGGGCCGCGATAGCGGCGCGGGCGTCCCCTATCAGGCCGAGTACTGCCTGCTGAGCGGTCCGGGCGGCACGTCACCGCTTTGGGTAGAGGATAATGGGCGCTGGTTCGCCGGCCCGGACGGACGCCCGGCGCGTGCGCACGGCGTGGTGCGCGCGATCACGGAACGACACGACAACGAGCAGCAGCTCGCGTATCTGTCGCGCTTCGACCGCCTGACCGGCGAGATGAATCGCAACGCGCTGACCGAGACGCTGGCGGCCGCGCTCGACGACGCGCTGAAATATCGCGGGTCGTGCGGTTTCATGCTGATCGCGGTCGATCATCTCGCACGGATCAACGAGGCCTACGGTTTCGGCGCCGCTGACGAAGTGATCGCGGCTGTTGGCCGGCGCATCCGCAGCCGCATGCGCGGAGGCGACCTGCTCGGGCGCTTCTCGTCCAACAAGTTCGGTGTGGTGCTTAACACCTGCACGCCCGACGATCTCGCGATGGCGGCGGATCGGTTCCTCACGGCGGTACGCGAGGAGGTGGTGCAGACCGCGCATGGTCCAGTCGCCGCCACAGTCACCATCGGCGCCGTCGCGGCGCCCCGCCATGCCCGGACGGTCGACGAGATTCTCGCGCATGCGCAAGAGGCGCTCGACAGCGCCAAGGCGAGGCGCCGGGGCACCTATGTGGCCTATCGGCCGAACGTCGAGCGCGACGCGCTGCGCAAGGAGAATGTGCGCTCGACCGACCAGATCATCGCGGCCCTGAACGAGCGGCGTATCCTGCTCGCCTTCGAGCCGATCGCAACGACCGAGGGACGGCAAGTCGCCTTTCATGAATGCCTGATGCGCATTCGCGCCGCCGACGGCACTCTGGTGCCGGCAAGCGCCGTGATCCCGATTGCCGAACAGCTTGGCCTCGTGCGGCTGATTGATCATCGCGTGATCGAACTGGTCACCGCGGAGCTGGGCGCCGCACCCGACCTCAAGGTCAGCGTCAACGTCTCGCCGGATTCCATTACCGATCCCGAGTGGTGGTCGGCGCTTGGCGCGCAGCTGCGCGCGCGGCCAGGCATCGCGCGGCGCATGATCCTGGAAATCACGGAGACCGCCGCGATCCAGAACATCGATGAGCTTGCGGGTTTCATTACCCGCGCAAAGGATCTCGGCTGCCGCATCGCGATCGATGATTTCGGTGCCGGCTACACCTCGTTCCGCAATCTGCGGCGGCTCGGCGTCGACTTGATCAAGATCGACGGCGCGTTTGTCCAGAACCTGACGCGCTCGGAGGACGACCGCGCCTTCGTACGCACGCTGGTCGAACTCGCCCGATCGCTCGGCCTGCAGACGGTCGCCGAATGGGTACAGGACGAAGAGTCGGCCGCGATTCTCGCCGGCTGGGGATGTGACTTTCTGCAGGGCGACCTGGTTGGTCGTGCCACGCTGGAGCGCGCGTGGATTGAGCCGGCTGCGGACAGCGCGGCGCTTTGACGCCTATTCGCTGCCGAGCTTGTCGATCTTCTTCTGCATGTCGGAGAGCTGGCGCTTGAGTTCGTCCAGATCGTTACCGGACGACGCGGGCTTTTCCTCGACGGCCGTTCCGTCCTCGCGGCGCGCGAACGGCGTAAACATCGAGAAAGCGCGCTGAAACACTTCCATGTTGCGGCGGACGGTTTCGTCGAGCGCACCGAACGGACTCACGCCAAAGGCTTGTGACAACTGATCGCGGAATTTCTGCTGGTCGCGCGTGAGAGAATCGATGGATGTCTCGAGATAGCGCGGCACCAGCATCTGCATCGAGTCGCCGTAGAAGCGGATCAACTGGCGCAGGAAGTTGATCGGCAGCAGGTTTTGGGCGCCTTCCTTGTTCTCCTGCTCGGAGATGATCTGCACCAGCACGGAGCGCGTGATGTCTTCGCCGGTCTTGGCGTCGAAAACGGCGAAGTCCTCTCCGCTTTTTACCATCACGGCGAGATCTTCGAGGGTCACATAGGTGCTGGTGCCGGTATTGTAGAGACGGCGGTTGGCGTATTTCTTGATCGTCACCGGACCGTCGGATTTGGTGGCTGTGCTCATTGTTCGCTGCCCTGGCGGGAGGACCATTTTGCGCGGTAACCCGAGATAGCATAAGCACTTTTGAGTGAAACGGGCTACCTTTTTGTGCAAGGCGGCATACATCATGGAAAACGCCGGTGGCGCTTTGCGCTAGTTCATGGTGCCCTGCAATACGCGCCTGCATGGAAGGTCTTATTGACAGCCCTTCGGAGGGCGATCATGGATGACCAAAGGCAGGCGGACGGACAGCGGTAAACCCGCTCGGACAGGAGATTTTCATGAGTGATGACATCGTCATTGTGAGTGCGGCCCGTACGCCGGTCGGCGCGTTCAACGGTGCGTTCGGTGCCCTGCCGGCGCACGAACTCGGCCGGATCGCCATCGTGGAAGCAATGAAGCGCGCCAAGGTCGAGGGTGCCGACGTCTCTGAGGTTATCATGGGCCAGATCCTGACGGCTGCCGAAGGTCAGAACCCGGCGCGTCAGGCTTCGATCGCAGCCGGCATTCCGGTCGAAACGCCGGCCTGGGGCGTCAACATGCTGTGCGGCTCGGGACTGCGCACGGTTGCGCTCGGCTATCAGGCGATCAAGAACGGCGACTCGCAGATCGTCGTCGCGGGCGGGCAGGAATCGATGAGCATGGCGCCGCACGCGCAGCACCTGCGCGGTGGCGTGAAGATGGGCTCGCTCGAGCTTGTCGACACGATGATCAAGGACGGCCTGTGGGACGCCTTTAACGGCTACCACATGGGTAACACTGCCGAGAACGTCGCCAAGCAGTACCAGATCACGCGCGCGCAGCAGGACGAGTTTGCGACCGCCTCGCAGAACAAGGCCGAGGCCGCGCAGAAGGCCGGCAAGTTCAAGGACGAGATCGCGCCTGTGACCATCAAGTCGCGCAAGGGCGACATCGTGGTGGACAAGGACGAGTATCCGAAGGCCGGCGTGACGATCGACGCGATCGCGAAGCTGCGCCCCGCCTTCGACAAGGAAGGCACCGTCACGGCGGCGAATGCCTCCGGCATCAATGACGGTGCGGCGGCGGTCGTGCTGATGACGGCGAGCGAAGCCGCAAAGCGCGGTCTCAAGCCGCTCGCGCGCATCGTCTCGTGGGCGCAGGCCGGGGTCGATCCCAAGATCATGGGCACCGGGCCGATCCCGTCTTCGCGCGCTGCGCTGAAGAAGGCCGGCTGGAACGCCGGCGACCTCGACCTTGTCGAGGCCAACGAGGCGTTCGCCGCGCAGGCGTGTGCGGTGAACAAGGATCTCGGCTGGGACACCGCCAAGGTCAATGTCAATGGCGGCGCGATTGCGATAGGCCATCCGATCGGTGCATCCGGTGCCCGCGTGCTCACGACGCTGCTGTTCGAAATGCAGAAGCGCGACGCCAAGAAGGGCCTCGCGACGCTCTGCATCGGCGGCGGTATGGGCATCGCCATGTGCGTGGAGCGCTAGCGCACCCGATCGGCCAGCGTGGAACGCTGATCTTTTAAGAACATTCTCGTTCGAGGCGTGATGCCCGGCCTTGTGCCGGGCATCAACGTCTTTAAGCTGTCGAAACAAGCGTGGGTGCGCGGGCGAAACCCGGCATGACCACATAGTATGGGGAGGCGTGAATGGCCCGGGTTGCAGTGGTCACAGGCGGTACGCGCGGTATCGGCGCAGCGATTTCCAAGGCGCTGAAAGCGGCAGGCTACAAGGTTGCGGCGAGCTACGCCGGCAACGACGAGGCCGCGAACAAGTTCAAGGCCGAGACCGGCATCAACGTCTACAAGTGGGACGTGTCGAACTACGACGCCTGCGTCGCGGGCCTCAAGCAGATCGAGACCGATGTCGGACCGGTTGACGTATTGGTGAACAATGCCGGCATCACCAAGGACGCGCCGTTCCACCGCATGACGCCCGACCAGTGGTATGCGGTAATCAACACCAATCTCAATTCGCTGTTCAACATGAGCCGCCCGGTGTGGGAGGGCATGCGGTCGCGCAAGTTCGGCCGCATCATCAACATCTCGTCGATCAACGGACAGAAGGGCCAGTTCGGGCAGGCGAATTACTCGGCCTCCAAGGCGGGCGACATCGGCTTCACCAAGGCGCTGGCGCTGGAAGGTGCGCGCGCCGGCATCACGGTGAATGCGATCTGCCCGGGCTACATCAACACCGAGATGGTGCAGGCGGTGCCGAAGGACGTGCTCGAAAAGAATATCCTGCCGCTGATCCCGATTGGACGGCTCGGGGAAGCCGAAGAAATCGCCCGCTGCGTGGTCTTCCTTGCCTCCGACGATGCCGGGCTCATCACTGGCTCGACGCTGTCAGCAAACGGCGGCCAGGTGATGATCTGATTTTCACCGTCATCCTGAGGAGCCCGCGCAGCGGGCCTCGAAGGATGGCCGTTAGTTCGGCGTAAGCGCTGCGCCCTTCGAGGCTCGCAAGAGCTCGCGCCCAGGGTGACGGCTGAACAAGGTGATGATGGACCTCGGGCTCTCCGTCGATCAGCTGGCCCTGCAAGCGCGTGCACGTGCCTTTGCGGATGAGGTTGTGCGTCCGCGCGCGGCCGAAGTCGATGCGAGCGAGCAATACCCGTGGGACATCGTCAAGGCGCTGACGGAGCATCGCTTTGTCGGTTTGACGATCCCTGTCGCGTATGGCGGGCAGGGGCGCTCGTTCCTCGAGGCCGTGCTGGTGATCGAGGAAATGGCCAAGTGCTGCACCGTGACGGCGCGCATCGTCGTCGAGACCAACATGGGCGCGATCTCGACTGTGATGACCTATGGCAGCGAGGAGCAGAAGAAGTTTGCCGCCTCTCTGGTGCTCGCAGGCGACAAGCCTGCGATCTGCATCACCGAACCCAAGGCCGGCTCCGACGCGACCGCAATGACCACGCGTGCCGACCGGCGTGGCGATGTGTTCATCATCAATGGCCGCAAACACTGGATCACCGGCGGGGGCGTCTCGCGGCTGCATCTGATCTTCGCGCGCGTTTTCGACGAGAAGGGCGCGGAGCTTGGTATCGGCGGTTTTCTCGCCGTGAAGGATGAGGCGAGGGGCCTGCGCGTCGTGCGGCGCGAAAAGACCATGGGCCTGCGCGGTATGCCGGAGGGGGAGCTGGTCTTCGAAGATCTTGAAGTGCCTGCCGGCATGGCGGTGCTTCCGCCGTCCGGTTTCCGTCGCGGCTTTGCGGACCTGATGACCGCCTACAACAGCCAGCGCGTAGGCGCCGGCACGGTCGCGATGGGGATCGCGGCCGGCGCGCTGGATCTCGCGGTCGCGTGGGTCAAGGAGCGCGAGCAGTTCGGCCGCCCGATCGGTGAATTCCAGGGCCTGCAATGGATGCTGGCCGACATGCAGACCCAACTCACCGCCTCGCGCCTGATGCTATACGCGGCGGCGGGCTCGCGCGGGGAGGGATCGGCGTTTCCCGACCCGATGCTCGCCGCGCAGGCGAAGATTTTCGCAAGCGAAGCCGCGATCCGCATTGTCAACGACTCGCTGCAGCTGTTTGGTGCGCGTGGCTACTCGCGCGATCTGCCGCTTGAGCGCATGGCGCGTGACGTGCGCATGTTCACGATCGGCGGCGGCACCGCGCAGGTGCTGCGCACGCTCGTCGCATCGCGCATGCTTGGCTGGAAGCTACCGCAGACGCGCGACGGCTATGTAGAAGCAAGCGCAAGGCCCCTGGCGGCGGAATAAAGCGCACCCTCTCGGCGCCGGTAGCCAGCCATCGCAACAGTGGACATCACGCAGCCAGCTGTTCAAGCGCGCTGCGCACCATGCGGGCGAGATCCGATTTGCGATAGGGTTTGGCCAGCAGAAGCACGCCCGGATCGAGCCGGCCGTGATGAACGATGGCGTTTTCCGTATAGCCGGAGGTGAAGAGCACCCTGACGCCGGGACGTAATTTGCGGATTTCCTCCGCGAGTTGTCGGCCGTTCATGCCGCCGGGCATGATCACGTCGGTGAACAGCAGATCGAACGGAACGCCGCTTCGCACCTGCGCCAGCGCAGCATTGCCGTCGAGCGCCGTCACTGTCGCATAGCCGAGGCTGTGCAGCTGCGCGACCACGAAATCGCGGACCAGTTCGTCGTCCTCCACCACGAGGATCGTCTCGTGGCCGCCCGCTGTGACCGGAGCAGCGGTCGCTTGCGCCTGAGCGCTTTCCCCTGCCCAGGGAAGATAGAGCTTGACCGTCGTGCCGTGGCCTTCTTCGCTGTAGATCTTGATGTGGCCACCCGATTGCTTGACGAAGCCGTAGACCATGCTGAGGCCGAGCCCGGTGCCCTTGCCGACTTCCTTGGTGGTGAAGAACGGCTCGAACACCTTGTCGCGCAGCGCAGGCGGGATACCGCCGCCCGTGTCGCTCACCGCGACCATCACGTAGACGCCCGGCTGTACCTCGGCATTGTGCTGGGCGTAGGATTCGTCGAGAACGACATTGCCGGTCTCGAGCGTGAGCTTGCCGCCACTCGGCATGGCGTCTCGTGCATTGACGGCGAGGTTGAGCAGCGCGGTGGAGAGTTGCGATGGATCGATGTGCGCCTGCTGCAGTTCACCTTCCAGCATCGACTCGACTTCGATGTGTTCGCCAAGTGTGGGGCGCAACAGCGCCGCCGTCTCCAGCACTAGCTTGTTGACATCGACATCCTGTGGGTCGAGCGGTTGCTTGCGGGCAAATGCGAGCAGATGCTTGGTCAGCTCCCTGCCGCGCTCGGCCGCCTGATCGATCAGCTTGGCAACGCCGAGAAGGTCCGGCCGGTCGGCAAGGCCTTCCACCAGAAACTCACTGGTGCCGAGAATGACGGTAAGCATGTTGTTGAAATCATGCGCGACACCACCGGTGAGTTGCCCGATCGCATCGAGCTTCTGCGACTGACGCAGCTGGCGTTCGATCTCGAGCGTTTCAGTTACGTCACGATAGACGACAGCGGCGCCTTGAATCTCACCGGAGGAATTGCGCAGCGGGCGGCCGCTCGCGGCGATGTTAACCGGCCTCGCAACGTCGGGCCGCTTGATGACGACTTGCAAATTATCAAATTGCTCGCCCGCCAACGCTCGTGCGAGCGGCTTGCGATTTGACGGCAACAGAGTCACGCCGTCGCTCTCGAAGGCGACGATACCTTCGGTCAGTTGATCGATACTAACGCCCGGCCGATAACCAAGAATGGTGGCGGCAGCTTCGTTTGCCAGCAGAACATCGCCTTGCAGGTCGACGGCGAGTACCGCCTCCGTCATGCCGGCGACCGTCGTCTGCATCACGCTGGCGGATTGCTGAAGTTCTTGATGTGCCAGCCGCAGATGTTCGGTACGTTCGGCAACCGCTTTTTCAAGGCTGACGTTCGTCGCTTCCACTTTGCGCATCGCGGCTGCGCGCTCGCGATTTGATGTGCGCACCAGCAAAATCGAGGTGCCCCCCATCGCGAGGATGAGTGCGACGGCGACCAGGTCGATCCCGACAAGCCACAATCCGGTCTGCTTTGACGTGGCTGACCTGATCGCCAATAGGCGTCGTTCTTCTGCGCTGAATCGATCGAGCGCGCGGTCGATCTTCTCCATCAATCCGCGACCCTCCCGATTGGCAGAAATGGCCTGGACCGCTGCCTTCTCTTCGGGCGTCTGTGGGTTGATGACCGTGCGAAGGACATCAAGCCGGCGAACCACTTGCGGCTCCACGTCGGTAAGCAACTGCTGCTGCCCCGGATTGTCCGCGCTCGCACGCTTCAGCCGGGCAAAGGCAGGCAAGACGTTGCTGATGACTTTGTGAAATTCCTCGAATTGTTGCGGATCCGAGGTCAGCACATAGCCGCGCGCCGTGCTTTCCGCCTGGCGCAGCGAGAGGCGGACGTCCAGCACATTGTTCATCATTTCCAGCGTGTGCTCGACCCATTCGGCGTCGGTCTGGGTTTTGGCATCGAGCGCGATGGAGGTTACGCCTACGACGACAAGGGCGGCGAATCCCACGAGGAGAAGGAGGGACTGTTTACCGACGTCGCGCAGACGGTGAATAAATACCATCAACAAATCTCAGATGTGGAATCATGATGTAACACGTTTCTTTCGAGCGGTTCCATTTCCCTTGATTGCTTGTGGATCGGTACTCCGCTAAGCGCAGGTGCTCGCTGATTTCCATGGCAACGACGCACCGCACCGCGACCCTCATCGGCTTCACCGCGATCCTGATGTGGTCGCTGCTCTCGCTGCTGACTGTGGCGTCCGGTACGGTGCCACCGTTCCAGCTTGCCGCGATGACATTCGCGATCGGCGGGCGGCATTGGCGCGGCCACATGGCCGTTCCGGCCCGGCGCCGCAGCGGCGCTGCGCCAGCCGTTGCAGGTCTGGGCGCTCGGCGTCGGCGGGTTATTCGGCTACCACGCGCTCTATTTCCTGGCATTGCGCCTCGCGCCGCCCGCCGAAGCGCAGCTCGTCAGCTACCTCTGGCCCGTGTTGATCGTGCTGCTCTCCGCATTCCTTCCCGATGAGCGGCTGCGCCTGCACCATGTTGCGGGCGCGCTGATCGCGCTTTGCGGGACGGTGCTGCTGTTCGCCGGGCGCGGCATTTCAATCACCGGGGCGTATTGGCCGGGCTTTGCCGCCGCATTCGTCGCGGCCTTCACCTGGGCAACCTATTCGGTACTGTCGCGCCGTTTTGCCTCGGTGCCGACCGACGCGGTCGCGGGATTCTGTCTGGTGACGGCGGCGCTCGCTGCGATTTCGCACGTGCTGTTTGAACAGACGCACTCGCCGCAGGGCGCCGCAGAATGGCTCGCCATCGTGGCGCTCGGCATCGGTCCGGTCGGCCTTGCGTTCTACGTGTGGGACATCGGCATGAAGCAGGGCGACATCCGCGTGCTCGGCGTTAGCTCATACCTGGCGCCGCTGCTCTCGACTGCCTTGCTGATGCTGGCCGGTTATGCGCAACCGAGCCTTTGGCTCGGTCTTGCCGCGGTGCTGATCGCGGCGGGCGGCGTGCTTGCCGCACGAGACATGATCCGGCGCAAAGCGTAAGGCATTCGAGAGTTACTCCCCGCTACTCGCGCCGAAAGGCGAGTTTCCCGGAGGCTTCGTGGCGCGCCAGCGCGTGGCCGATCAACACATCCATCAGCCTGGGCTGGGACAATCCGCTCGCCTCCCACAGCTTCGGATACATGCTGATGTCGGTGAAACCCGGAAGGGTATTCGCCTCGTTCACGAATATCTCCTCGCCGCTGAGGAAGAAATCGATACGAGCCATCCCTTCGCAGCCCAGGATACGGAACGTATCGATCGCAAGCTGTTTGATGCGGGGCGTCAGGGCAGGCGGCATGATGGCCGGCACCTGAAGTGCCGCACCCGCCGCATCGATGTACTTTGCGTCGTACGAATAGAACCCGTGCTTGCCGTCCGGGACGATCTCGCCGAGCTCGGACGCGCGGATCTTGCCGCTCGCATCCTCCAGCACCGAGCATTCGATCTCACGCACCGCCGGAACGCCTCGCTCGATCAAGATCTTCCGGTCGAAGCGTAGCGCCAGTTCGCAGCAGGTTTCGAACTCGCTCGCGTTCCGCGCTCTCGATACGCCGACCGACGATCCCATATTGGCGGGCTTCACAAAGAGCTCCGGCGAGCCGACAGCCGTGACAGCGTCCGCATAGCTGATCGGAGCGGATGCCGACATTGCGACGTACGGCACGATCGGCAATCCGGCATCGCGCATCAGTCGTTTTGCGATATCCTTATCCATCGCGGCGGCCGAGCCCATGACGCGGGATCCCACATAGGCCACGTCGGCGAGTTCAAGCGCACCCTGAACCGTGCCGTCTTCGCCGTTGGGGCCGTGCAGCACCGGGAATACCAGATCGAACGGTGGCGTCTCCCGCACGCCCGCGCTGCCGCTTTGGATCATCGAGTCCACGGCCTTGTCCGCCCGGCACGAGTGCAAAGCGCGGTCCATCGTCCGGAATGGTCAACGCCGCAGCGCCCGTGCCCGCGCCATTGCCCGCATCGGCGACGATCCAGCGGCCATCGTGGGCGATACCGATCAGCGTCACCTCGTAGCGGCTCGCATCGAGGGACCGAAGAACATTCGCCGCAGAGGCTCTGGAGACGTCGTGTTCGGCGGAGCGCCCGCCGAACAGGATTGCGACTCTCATCCTGCGTTCGGTCATGGTGGTGCCGTGCTTCTTCGCGCAGCAATGCGTTCAGAACCGGTCCTTGCGGGTGCGCATTTCGGCGAAGACGCGCGCGGGCGCGGCATTCGCCATGCCCATTCCGGCGGCGACTTCTGGGATGTCGGCGCGCAGAAACGGATTGAACGATTTCTCCTGCGCCAAGGTGGTCGGAATGGTCGGCTTGCCCTGACCGATCAGATTGGTCACGTCGTCGGTGCGCTTGCGAAGTGTCTCGTTGTTCGGCTCGATCGTCAGCGCGAAGCGCGCGTTCGCCAGCGTGTATTCGTGCCCGCAATAGAGCTGCGTGTCGTCCGGCAGCTTGCGCAGCTTGACGAGCGAGTCCCACATCATGTCCATCGTGCCCTCGATGACGCGGCCGCAACCGATCGAGAACAGCGTGTCGGCGACGAAGGCGAGCTTGTCCTGCTCGAACCAGTACGAAATGTGGTCGAGCGTATGGCCCGGTGTTTCGAACACGCGGGCGCTGAGAGAGCCGACCCTCACGGTGTCGCCTTCGCCGACCGTCTCGTCCACCGCCGGGATCTTTGCCTTTTTCTCGCGCGGTGCGACCACGCGGCACTTGTGCTTAGCCTTCAGCTCCTCGATCCCACCGACGTGGTCGTGATGGTGATGCGTCACCAGGATGTCGGTGAGGCGCCAGCCCTTCGCGGCGAGCGCGGCCTCGATCGGGGCTGCCTCCGGCGCATCGATCGCGGCGGTCGCGCCGGTTGAGGGATCGTGAAGCAGGACACCGAAATTGTCCTTGAAACACATGAACAGATGGGTCTCTGCCGGCATGGAAATCTGTTACTCCTGTGGCGGGTTCACCTTTCTACCTACCATGATTGAACATCACTGAGCCATGTCGCTTGATGTCGTCGACCTGCGCAATTTCTACGCCCAGCCGCTGGGAACGGTCGCGCGCCGGTTCGTGAGCCGCGGCATCCGCGCGCGCTGGACGGACACGCGCGCGCAGCGCGTCGCCGGCATCGGCTATGCGACACCCTATCTCGGGCTGTTCCGCGAGGAGGCGGAGCGCTGCCTCGCCTTCATGCCGGCCGCGCAGGGCGTGGTGAAGTGGCCGTCCGCGCGTCCGACGCTCACCGCGCTGGTGGAGGAACTCGATCTACCGCTCGGCGATGCGGCAGTCGACCGCCTGCTGCTCGTCCATGCGCTTGAAATGTCGCATGACGCCGAGGCGATGCTGCGCGAGGCGTGGCGTGTACTGGCGGCGGGAGGACGGCTGCTCGCTGTCATCCCCAATCGGCGCGGCGTGTGGGCGCGCACCGACACGACACCATTTGGCCACGGGCGGCCCTATTCGCGTTCGCAGATTACCGCGCTGTTGCGTGAGACCTGGTTCACGCCGACCAATTGGAGCGAGGCGCTTTACGTGCCGCCGATCGCGCGCAACTGGTTCCTGCGTTCGGCTGTCGCGTGGGAGCGAACCGGCGCGACACTCTCGGCGCCGTTCGCGGGCGTGCACATCGTGGAGGCGACCAAGCAGGTCTATCGCGCGATTCCGGCAAGGCGCGAGAAGCGCAGGCTGGTGCCTGCGCTCGAGCCGGTGCTGGCGCCCTCGGCGGGCGGAGCCGCGCGAAGCGGCTAGGCGTTGCCGTTATCGTCCGGGCGGTCGCCACCCTGCGGCCCAGCCTGATCGCGCGGGCCGCGATGACGGCGGCGGCGGCGATGCAGTGGAAAGCGATCGGGCTGGCCGCCGTTCTCGTATCCGTTCTGGCCTTGCGGCGGCGGCACCTGCGGCGCGCCACCGGTAATGAAAGCGGGCAGGCCGTTTTCACTGCCTGGCTCGGGCTGCGGAGCGCGCGGTGGTTGGCGCTGTTCGATCTGCTGCTGCCCGTCGCGCTGCTCGCGCGGCTGATAGTTCTGATTGTCGCGCTGGACGAACGGCTGCGCGGTCGGAGGAATGTAGGGCTGCGGCTCGCGCGTGCCGAACGGCTGATCGCCGAATGACTGCCCGTCCTCCTCGCCGTCCTCGAAGCTTTCGTCGGAGCGCTGCTGGAATTGCTGGTCGTTGCCGCCGCCTTCGGGACGCGGCTGAAAGTTCGGGTTCTGCTGACGGAACTGTTCGTTCGCCACAGCGATCAGACGGAAATAATGCTCGGCGTGCTGGAAATAATTTTCGGCCGAGACCGGGTCGCCGGAAGACTGCGCGTCGCGCGCAAGCTGGAGATATTTCTCCGCCACGTGACTGGCCGTTCCGCGAATTTTCACATCGGGGCCGTTCAACTCGTAAACCCGCGTGAGGGGATTCTGATTGCGCCGGTTGTTGTTGTTGCTGCTGATTGTTGTTGCGCCCGCGCATACGCTTGTTGTTGTGGTGATGCTGCTGACCGTTTCTCATGGCTTGCTGTTCAACGACTCCTGATATGCCGCGGCTCTAACCCCCCGGCGTCTGTCCCAGCCCTCAAACCGGCATTCCGCCGGCACCCGAAATCCTCACTCGCCGCAGCCATTGGCGCTGCCGAAGCAAACGCCGCACGCCGTCAGGCGACGATGATCGCGAAAATCTGTAGTCCTTAATCCGCCGCGGCCCTGCCGTGGCACGATTCACCCTTCGTCACGCGCTTTGCGGGCTCACAAGCCCGGCATGCGCTCAACCGGTGAAAACATTCGAATCCCGATGCAGCGAGGCGCTGTTTCCCTGAAAGTCGGAAAAATCCTCATTCGCCCTGTCCGCACCGCCGCCTCACGGAGCAACGCTCCGGGCCTCTCCTGGCAGTGCGATACCCAACCTGGGTTCGATTCCTGTAGCGACCCTAGTCGGTCTTTTGCGACATTCCAAGCGGTTTTTTGGCCTTTCGGGCCCCCGCCCAACAGTTCCAGATTTGTGCCTAATGCGGCCTTGCGGCAAGCGCGCGCACGATGCCGGAAAGGTCGCGGCGGGAGCCTGTCATTTCAAGTCTCTGCGCGGCGAAGATTGCCGAGACGTCGTTCTCCTGGCCCGCGCCGATCTCGGTCACGAGATGACCGGCCGGCTTTAACACTTGTGCCGCAATCGCGGCGATCGCGCGGTAGGCCGCAAGCCCGTCAGCGCCACCATCGAGCGCATGACGCGGATCGTGATCGCGCACCTCGCGTTCAAGCTGCTCGATGATGTGTGTGGCGACATAGGGCGGATTGGACACGACGAGATCGAAATCGCCGCTCAGTGCTGTGGCGTAGTCGCAGGCGACAAAATTCGCTCGGCTCTCGACCCCAAGGCGCCGCGCATTGAGGCGCGCCACGTCGAGTGCGTCGACCGCGATGTCGGTGCCGACGCCACGCGCGAGCGGCAGTTCTGACAGAAGAGCGAGCAGGATCGCGCCCGAGCCGGTGCCGAGATCGGCGATGCGCAGCGGCCGCGCGCGGTCGATCAATGACAGGGCGAGTTCGACAATCGTTTCGGTTTCGGGGCGCGGCACCAGCACGGCCGGCGTCACGGTGAACGGCAGGCCGAAAAACTCCTTCTCGCCGACGATGCGCGCGACCGGCTCGCCCGCCAGGCGCTGTGCGGCGAGCCGCTCGATCGCCGACGCGCTCACGTCAGAGACTTGCTGATTGGCGGATGTCGCAAGTGCCGTGTGATCGAGCCCGAGCGCGTGACCGATCAGGATGCGTGCATCGAGTTCGGGCGTGTCGATCCCGGCTTCGCGGAACTGTTCGGCGAGCACGCGGCGCGCATGTGCGACCGAAGCGCCGCGCAGGTCCGCCATCATGTGTCTTCCGCGGCGAGCAGCTCGGCCTGATGCTCGCTGCACCAGCGCGTCGATGACCTCGCCCAGCGCCTCGCCTTCGAGAATCTGCGGCAGCTTGTAAAGCGTCAGGTTGATACGGTGATCGCTGACGCGCGCCTGCGGAAAATTGTAGGTGCGGATGCGCTCCGAGCGGTCGCCACTGCCGACCTGGCCGCGGCGGGCGGCGGCACGCGCGGAATCCAGCTTCTGACGCTCGTGGTCGTAGAGCCGGGTACGTAGTACAGCCATGGCCTTGGCGCGGTTGCGGTGCTGCGAGCGGTCTTCCTGCATCATCACCACGATGCCGGTCGGCAGATGAGTCGAGCGGATCGCCGACTCGGTCTTGTTGACGTGCTGCCCGCCCGCGCCGCCGGCACGCATCGTATCGACACGGATATCGCCATCGTTGATGGTCATGTCGACTTCTTCCGCCTCGGGAAGCACCGCAACCGTCGCCGCGGAGGTGTGGATGCGGCCAGACCCTTCCGTGTCGGGAACGCGCTGCACGCGATGCACGCCGGATTCGAATTTCAGTTTGGCGAAGGCGCCGCGGCCCTTTACCTCGGCGATGATCTCCTTGTAGCCGCCCATGCTGCCTTCTGAGGCCGATACGATCTCGACCTTCCAGCCACTCCGTGCAGCGTATCTTTCGTACATGCGGAAGAGATCGCCCGCGAACAGCGAGGCCTCGTCGCCGCCGGTGCCGGCGCGGATTTCCAGAATGACGTTGCGCTCGTCCATCGCGTCCTTCGGGATGAGCGCGAGGCGGATCTTGTGCGCGAGTTCTTCGCGCCGCGCAGCAAGAGCAGGCTTTTCGATTTCGGCGAGTGCGCGCATCTCGGGATCGGTCGCGGTATCGGCCAGCATGGCGTCGAGGTCGGTGATCTCGCTCTCCACGCCCTGATAGGACTTGATCGCCTCGACCACCGGCTGGAGTTCGGAGAATTCGCGCGAGAGCCTCACATAGCTGTCGCGATCAGGTCCGGTCGCGAGGTCGCTTTCGACCGCGCGGATCCGATTCACCAGGGCATCGAGCTTGGATTGGGGGAGTGTGACGGTCATGCGGCTATCAGATCTGCGCGGGACAGACCCATACCCAGAAACCCGATGATCCGCCCAAGAGGATCGCGGATGCGGCCGCCCCCGCCGCGGGACGTGTCCGCGATCTAGGACGCGGCCTTCTGCCGCTCCAGCGGAAACGCCTCGCTCTCGTAAAGCTGGCGGATGCCGTTACGGTCGAAGCGCTGTTCGCGCACTTCCAGATATGCGCCCGCCAATGCGTCGGCAGGAAGCTGCTCCACCGCGAACTGGATCGCCTCTGCGGCATTGGCAAACCGGCGGTATCCGAACGCCGCGCGCTTATACTTGCGGTTATGCGTCGGGAAAAGCTCGGCCTCGAGGCTGTAGTCGAACCCACCGGGAGCCTGAATCGGGGCCGGAGCGGGCGCCGCCTCGACCACGCGGGGCTTCTGCACGACGCGAGCCTTTTGCGCCTTCAAAACGGGCTTTTTGGCAACGGGCTTTCGAGCAGCAGCACTTGGCATGGCGGGATCTTCGAATTTTTGAGTTGAATTGAATGAAGGTCGTTCAACGCAACCCGAATATAGGCATGCGGCAGCTCAAAAGCGAGTCTCGGAACTGGTTAATTCTGGCCGAATCTGCCCGCTTTTGTTCCAGCTAAAGCTGCAATCCTTCCGCTGCCGCGAATGCTTCCAGCTTCTGCGCGTACGGTTTCCTTCTGGCCCGCGCCGTCGAGCAGCGGCTGGATCGCCGCTGCGGCCTTTTTGGCGTCGAGATCGAGCACCATCGCCTTCACAGGGCCGACCGCCGAGGCGGAGAGCGAAAGCGAGCGGTAGCCGATCGCAATCAGCGCGAGCGCGCCGATCGGCTGCGAGGCAAGTTCGCCGCACAAGCGTCACCGGCTTCTCCGCCCCGCGCGCCTTGTCCACGATCTCCTTCAGCGCGCGCAGCAGCGGCGGCGAGATCGCGTCGAAGCGGTCAGCGAGCTCGCGAATTGCTGCGGTCGGCCGCGAACATGAACTGCATCAGATCGTTCGAGCCGACCGAGAGGAAATCGACGCGCGTGAGCAATTCGTCGAGCTGATAGAGCAGCGCCGGCACCTCGACCATGACCCCGACGTGTACGCGCTCGGGCAAAGTATGGCCGTGGCGGCGCAGGTGCGTGAGCTCCTTCTCGACGAAAGCCTTGGCTTGATCGAACTCATCGACCGTCGTCACCATCGGAAACATGATGCGCAATTCGCGCTCCGAGGCGGCATCGAGCAGCGATCGGATCTGTGTGCGCAGCAATCCCGGGCGATCGAGGCCAAGGCGAATCGCACGCCAGCCGAGCGCCGGGTTCTCCTCTTCCTCCTCGAAGCGCATGATAGGGCAGCACCTTGTCGCCGCCGATATCGAGCGTGCGAAAGGTCACCGGCCGGTCCTCCGCGGCATCGAGCACCTGACGATAGAGGCGCAACTGCTCGGCGCTTCCGCGGCAGCTCGGCCGCGACCATGAACTGCAATTCGGTGCGGAACAGCCCGATGCCGGCGGCGCCGGTTTCGGCGATGTGCGGCAGGTCCACCAGAAGGCCGGCATTGAGCAGCAGCGCCGACCTTCTCGCCGTCCTTGGTGACGCACGGCTTGTTGCGCAACTCGGCATATTGCGCCTGTCGACGCGCGCGCAGCCGCACGCGATCGGCGTAATTCTTCTCAACGTCGGGCGTCGGGCGCACGTAGACGTGCCCCATCGCGCCGTCGACGATGATCGCGTCGCCCGGATCGACGATGCCGGTCGCGTTCGTCGATCTGCCCGACCGCCGCGATGCCGAGCGCGCGCGCCACGATCGAGACATGCGAGGTGGGTCCGCCTTCCTCCAGCACCAGTCGCGCGCAGCTTCTTGCGGTCGTAGTCGAGCAGTGCGGCCGGGCCCATCGAGCGCGCGACAAGGATCGCGTTGTCGGGCATCTGCTCGCGCGAGGGCGCGTGGTCGCGTCCGACAAGCTGGCGCATCAACCGGTTCGCGAGATCGTCGAGATCGTGCAGCCGCTCGCGCAGATACGGGTCGGTCTGGCGCATCATGCGGGCGCGGTTGTCCGACTGCACGCGCTCGACGGCCGCCTCGGCGGTGAGGCCGGTCTGCACGGCCTCGTGCATCTTGTGGGTCCAGCCGCGATCGTTCGCGAACATGCGATAGGCTTCCAGCACCTCGCGGTGCTCGCCGCCATCGGCGATCTCGCGCCGCTCCAGCATCACGTCGAGGTCGGCGCGCAAGGTGTTGAGCGCGGCGTCGATGCGCTGCAATTCCTTCTGCGGATCGTCGGCGATGATCTGCGTCACCACGACGCGCGGCTCATGCAGCACCACGTGGCCGAGCCCGATGCCGTCCGAGATCGACAGGCCGTCGAGCTGCAGCGGGCGATGCGCGGCCGGTTCCTGCCCCGGCTTGGCGAGCGCGGAGAGCTCGCCCGATGCGATGGTCTCCGCGAGCACCATCGCGGTGGTCTGCAGCGCCTCTTCCTCGTCCTCCGAATAGGAGCGCGCGGCGCGGTTCTGCACCACCAGCACGCCGAGCGTATTGCCGGCGCGCAGGATCGGCACGCCGAGGAACGAGTGATAAATTTCTTCGCCGGTCTCCGGGCGGAACGAGAAGGCCGGATGGTGCTGCGCGTCCGAAAGGTTCAGCGACTTCGCATCGCTCGACACCAGGCCGACGAGGCCCTCGTCCTGGCCGCAGCACCGTGACGTGTACGGATTCCGGCTTCAGCCCTTCGGTCGCGTACAGCTCGAGCGTGCCATCGACGCGCAGCACGTAGATCGAGCAGACCTCCGCAACCATGTTGGCGGCGATCAGCACCACGATCTTGTTCAGGCGTTCCTGCGCGCTGACCGGCTCCGCCATCACCTCGCGAAGCCGACGCAACAGCACGCGCGGACCGCCGAGCGCGCCACGCATGACGAGTCGTACCTCCGTGCCGTCGACCTGGGCCCGGCGGGACGCCCCGGATCGGCCTTTGTCGCAAGAAATCCGCGGACGTGTCCGGCCCGCGGATCGTCATGTCTATAGCGAATGGCGTATGTCGGCGGGCAAGCAATAGGCTTCGTTCACCACGCATAGCTTGCCGCGATGCGGCCGCAGGCCGCACGAAATGCATCGGTTTCGATCGATCTCCGATAAATGGTCGCGAATGGTTTCACCACCTGTCGGCGCCGTGTGCTGCGTTGCGGCGGAGACGGCCGAACAGGCGCGTCGTGATGATCGCCGCGATATCGGCGGCGGTCGCAGGCCGTCGAGATCGGGGACGCTCAGCGGTCAGCATGTCAAAAAACGCGTCGGGATCGCTCAGCGGCAGCGCCGCCATGTCGAGCGCCGCGCAGCAGCAGCGCAAGGCCGATGGTCCGGATGTCGCCGCTCCTCGTCCGCGCCTTCTTGTAGTTGCCGATCTGCGGACCGTCCGCGTACCACTTCGGGCCGTCGGTGAGCCGTGTCCGCAAGCGCGCGGCGCCTCCTCGGCGACGTAATAGCGGTTGAGCTCGTCATCCCAGACGTAGGTGTAGCCATGCGCGGCCAGCAGCGGCTCCCATTCGTCCCAGGCGGGCTTGAGCGTGAACGGCTTGATCGCCTCGACGACGATCACCTTCGGGCGGAAGCGCGTGAAGTCCGCGCCGCGCAGCACATCGGCCTCTGCACCCTCCACGTCGACCTTCAGGAAATCGATCGTGCGATGGCGCGTGCTGCTCGCATAGCGCCGTCGAGCGTTGTGACCGGCAGGGTCGACGGCTTCGGCGCGACGGCCGACCTCCTTTCGGCCGCGCCGCGTGCTCGGCGATCGTGGTCGAGAGGCCGTGGAATTCGCGCTGCAGATAGAGCGTCGCTTCGCCTGCCGCTGCGCCGCAGAGTCCCTCGTAGAGAACATCGCGCGGCCGCACCGCGCGGTTGAGCGCCGCGAGCGCGGGTTCGGCTCGACCGCAAATGCCGCGCCAGCCTGCGAGATAGAACGCGAACGAGACGTTGTCGTAGACCGGACGGCCCGCGCCGATGTCGATGTAGAAGCCGTTCGGCACTTCGCCGCCGAAGCAGCGCCAGAGATGGAAGTCCTCGAAACGCTGCGCGTAGGAGAGGGGCGGCAGCATCACTATTTGTCGAGCCCGTACAGCGAATGCAGCGTGCGGACCGCGAGCTTCGGTGCAGCGCCGCATCGATCAGCAGCGAGAACTTGATCTCCGAGGTCGTGATCGCCCGGATGTTGATCTGCCGTCCGCCAGCGCCTTGAAGGCCTGCGCGGCGACGCCCGCGTGGCTGCGCATGCCGATGCCGATCACCGAGACCTTCGCGACGTCGGTCGACGCATCGACGTGATCGTAGCCGATCTGCTCGCTGCGACTTCTTCGAGCACCGCGTTGGCGCGGCTCGTATTCGGAGGCCGGCACGGTGAAGGTGAGGTCGGTCGTCGAGCCGTCGGCCGAGATGTTCTGCACGATCATGTCGACGTTGACGTTCGCGTCCGCGAGCGGGCCGAAGATCGCTGCCGCGACCCCCGGCTTGTCGGGCACCTGGCGGATCGAGATCTGCGCCTCGTCCTTGGAGAAAGCGATGCCGGTGACGACCTGCTGTTCCATGATCTCACTCTCGTCGCAAATCAGCGTGCCGGGCGGCTGGTTGGCCATCGGGTCGATGTCTCTCCGGCTTATCGAAGCTCGAGCGCACGAAGATGCGCACATTGTGCACCATGCCGAGCTCGATCGAGCGCACCTGCATGACCTTCGCGCCGAGCGAGGCCATCTCGAGCATTTCCTCGAACGCGATCTTCTCCATGCGCCGCGCGCGCGGCACGACGCGCGGGTCGGTCGTGTAGACGCCGTCCACGTCGGTATAGATGTCGCAGCGGTCGGCCTTGATCGCGGCCGCGATCGCGACCGCCGAGGTATCCGAGCCGCCGCGACCGAGCGTGGTGATGCGGCCGGTCTCCTTGTGCATGCCCTGGAAGCCGGTGACGACCGCGACCTGCTTGCAGCTCGCGGAAGCGCTTGATCAGCTCGTCGCCGTTGATGTCCTCGATGCGCGCGCTGCCATGCGCGTTCGAGGTGTAGGATCGGCAGCTGCCAGCCCTGCCAGGAGCGCGCGTTGACGCCCATGCCTTCGAGCACGATCGCGAGCAGCCCGGCGGTGACCTGCTCGCCCGAGGCCACCACCGCGTCGTACTCGCGCGCGTCGTGCAACGGCGCCGCCTCGCGGCCCAGCTCGACCAGCCGGTTGGTCGTGCCCGCCATGGCCGAGACGACGACCGCGACCTCATGGCCGGCGTCGACCTCGCGCTTGACGTGGCGCGCGACGTTGCGGATGCGGTCGATGTCGGCGACGCGACGTTCCGCCGAACTTCATGACGAGGCGGGCCATGGCGAAGCGGAGTTCCCGGGAATGCGGGCACTCCATAGCGGCGGGGTGGGTGAGGCAACCTCTCGGGTCATCCTGAAGTAGGCGCGCATCGTCCACTCGAAGGACGGCGCAAGCGGTTCTGCGGCCATCCTGCAGACCCGCCTTCGGCAGGCGCTCAGGATGACGACGGTTCACGCCGCCTTGCGCATCTCCGGCAGGTGCTTCGGCCACCAGCTTCAGGTCGTCGCACGAACTTCGCGTATTCGCGCGCCTTCGCGGCCTCGTCCGGCAGCCGCAGCAGGAAAGACGGGTGCACGGTGATGAAGCCCTCGACGCCGTCGCGCAGCGTCATCAGCTGGCCGCGCGATCGCGAGATCGTCGATGTCGCGGCCGGTGAGCGCGCGCGCCGCGGTCGCGCCGAGCGCCACGGTGAACTGCGGCTTCGAGCAGCTCGCAACTCGTTGTCGAGCCACCAGCGGCAGGCCTCGATCTCGTTGTTGTCGGGCTTCTTGTGGATGCGGCGCTTGCCGCGCGGCTCGAACTTGAAATGCTTTACGGCATTCGTGACGTAGACGCAGCTTACGGTCGATGCCGGCTTCGGCGAGCGCGCGGTCGAACATCTGCCCGGCCGGGCCGACGAACGGCTTGCCCTGCAGATCCTCCTGATCGCCCGGCTGCTCGCCGACGAACACCACCCGCGCATGCGCCGGGCCTTCGCCGAACACGGTCTGCGTCGCGTTCTTGTAGAGCGGGCAGCGCTCGCAATGCGTCGGCCGCCTTGCGCGCGGCGGTGAGGCTGCGGAAATCCGCTCGGCTCGTCGTCGTGCTTCGGCATGTCAATGCCTTTCGCGGAACGCGGCGCAGTCGGCGGCGCCTCGACCATGTGCGCGGCGCGGCCCTCCGCCTCGGCCAGAAGGCCCGGGATCAGCGTCCGTCTCCGGCATGTTGCGCCAGTATTTCTTCGGCATTTCGGCCTGCATCGCGGCGAGGTTGGCGCGCGCCGGGTTGAAGGTCGCGCGGTAGTAGGCGCGCCACCATTCCTCCAGCGCATCGCCGGCCGGCGCGTCATTGTCGCGAAACGCCGGCCGAGAATGTCAGTTCCGTGCCGTCCCAATGCATCGCGCCCTGCGGCGTCAGGATCGACCAGCGCATCGCGGCGAAGCGGCCAACGAAGAAGTCCGAGATGCGGCGCAGGATGTGATGCTCGGGCTCGAACCACGCGACGTAGCGCTCGCCGCCGTCGTCTGCGATCTGCCGGAAGCGCAGGAAGGCCGTCATCTTGTGCATGTCGCGGCGCACGGATTTCGCCATCCGCTGCAGCGCGATGCACCAGCGGGTCGGAGGCGACCGAAAGCAGCTCGCGCTCGCCATGCGTGATGCGCCACAGCAGCTCGTAGAGGAGCGCGAAACGCTCGCCGATCGCGGTGGCACACGACGTGTTCGGCGAGCGGCACGTAGGCCGGCCGGAACGCTGAACGTCGCTGACGTCCGTGCGGCGGCGGCTTGCCGCCGATCAGGTCGCCGCGCGCCGACGCGCCATGTCGACATCGCGCGGCGCGATCTCCGCGCCGATCAGGCCGCGCGCGGCGTCGCGGAATTCCTCGAACGCATCCTCGCGGCTGAGAACGACGCGGGTGAGCTTCTCGTCGAGGAATCCGCGGTTCATGCGAATAACGACAGCTGCTGCGGCGGAGGCGCGAGCGCGGCGCGCAGCCGCGCCGAGGTGTGCTCGGCAGCCGGCGATGGTCGGCCGTGATAATGAAAGGCCGCGCGCGGCGGATTGCGCCGGAGAGGCGCGCAAGATCGTCGAGCCGAAGCGTGCGATGCCGCCGGGCGACGATGATCCGGTCTACGGTTTTTGAGCCAAGCCCCGGAATGCGCAGCAGCTCTTCGCGCGCGGCCGTGTTGACGTCGATTGGGAAGCGCGCGCGATTTCGCAAGCGCCCAGGCAAGTTTCGGATCGATCATCGAGATCGAGCATGCCGCCGTCCATGCTCTCGGCGATCTCATCGGCGCCAGAAACCGTAGAAGCGATAGAGCCAGTCGGCCTGATAGAGCCGGTGCTCGCGCTGCAGCGGCGCGGCTTTCGAGCGGCAGCAGCCGGCTCGCATCCGGGATCGGGCAGAACGCCGCATAATAGATGCGCTTGAGATCATAGCTCGCGTAGAGCGCCGCGCTGCGTCGCGACGATGGTGGCGTCGTTCGCGCCATCGGCGCCGACGATCATCTGCGTGCCCTGACCGGCGGGCGAGAACTTCGGCGCGCTTCTTGTCCGCTTGGCTCTCCGCGATGCGCATGCGCAGGCTCGCCATCGTGGACTTGATCGAGGTGGCGCGCTTCTCCGGCGCCAAGCGTCTTCAGCCCGCTCTCGGTCGGCAGTTCGACATTGATCGAGAGTCGGTCGGCATGGCGGCCCGCCTCGGCGATCAGCGCCGGGTCGGCGTCCGGAATGCTCTTGAGATGGATGTAGCCGCGAAAGCCGTGCTCCTCGCGCAGCGAGCGCGCCACGCGCACGATCAGCTCCATCGTGTAGTCGGACGAGCGGATGATGCCGGAGGAAAGGAACAGCCCCTCGATGTAGTTGCGCTTGTAGAAGTTGAGCGTGAGGTCGACGACCTCCTTCACGGAAAACCGCGCGCGCCGTACGTTCGACGAGCGCCGGTTGATGCAGTAAGCGCAGTCGAAGATGCAGGCGTTGGTCAGCAGCACCTTCAGCAGCGAGACGCAGCGCCCGTCCGGCGTATAGGAATGGCAGATGCCGCAGCCGGTCGTGGAGCCGAGCCCGCCTGTCTTCGAGTCGCGTTTCTCGGCGCCCGGACGACGCGCAGGAGGCGTCGTATTTCGCGGCGTCGGCAAGAATTTCGAGCTTCTGCAAGCGTCGACAGCATGTTCTCTTTTTGTTCTTATTAGCCTTCCAAGTCAAGCGCGCTACAAACGCCCGCACGCTTTGCCGCCGGCAAAGTTCCGTCGGGTGGAACAAATGCGATATCGCACTCTCGGCGCCAGCGGCCTGAAGGTCTCGCCGCTTTGCCTCGGCACCATGATGTTCGGCGGCCCGACCGACGAGCCGACCGCAACGCGCATCGTCGCGAAGGCCAAGGATCAGGGCGTCAACTTCATCGACACGGCCGATGGCTACACCGGCGGCAAGTCCGAGGAGGTCACCGGCCGCGCGATCGGCAACCGCGCCATGACTGGGTGCTGGCGACCAAGCTCGGCAACGTCCGCGGCAAGTGGCCGAACCACGGCGGCCTGTCGCGCAAATGGGTGATCCAGTGCGCCGAGGAAAGCCTGCGCCGGCTCGGCACCGACTACGTCGATATCCTCTACCTGCACAAAGAGGATCACGACACGCCGCTCGCCGAGACCGTGCGCGCGCTCGCGGCGCTGCATCCGCGACGGCAAGATCCGGTACTTCGGCGTGTCGAACCACCGCGGCTGGCGCATCGCCGAGATCTGCCATCTCTGCGACCAGATGGGCATCGACCGGCCGATCGTGAGCCAGCCCTACTATCACGCGCTCTATCGCGTGGCGGAGGTCGAGCAGCTTCCGGTCTGCGCGAACTACGGCATCGGCGTCGTGAGCTATTCGCCGCTCGCGCGCGGCGTGCTCACCGGCAAATATCGCGCCGGGCGCCGAGGCCGCGAAGGATTCGCGCGCCGGCCGCGCCGACAAGCGCATGCTGGAAACCGAGATGCGTCCCGAGACGCTGGAGGCCGCGCAGAAGTTCAAGCAGTACGCCGACAAGCGCGGCGTCGCGGCCGAGCCACCTCGCGGTCGCCTGGGTGCTCAACAACAAGCTGATGACCGGCGTTGTGGCGGGCCCGCGCACCGAAGCGCAGTGGGACGACTACGTGAAGGCGCTCGACGTGACGTTCACCGCGGAGGACGAGGCGTTCGTCGAACGATCTCGTCGTCACGGGTCATCCGGCGGCGCCGGGCTACAACGATCCGCAGTATCCGATCGAGGGCCGGGTCGCGCGGATAGGATAATAATCTCCGCTCATGCCCGCGAAAGCGGGCATCCAGTGCTTGGCCAAGAACTCGGGTCCCCGCTTTCGCGGGGATCGAGCGATAGCGGGAGTTGAGATGCAAACCCACCATCGACGAGGCGCGAAGTCGCGCGCTTCTCGGCGCTTGCCGAGGAATGGTGGGACCCGCGCGGCAAGATGGCGACGCTGCACAAGTTCAATCCGGTGCGGCTTGCCTACATCCGCGATGCCGCCTGCAAGCGCTTCGAGCGCAATGCCAAACAGCTCGACTGCCTGAAAGGTCTGCGCATTCTCGACATCGGCTGCGGCGGCGGCATCCTGTGCGAGCCGCTGGCGCGGCTTGGCGCGACCGTTGTCGGCGCCGATCCGGCGGAGAAGAACATTGCGGCGGCGAAACTTCACGCCGGGCAAGGCGGTCTCACCATCGACTATCGCGCCACGACCGCCGAGGCACTGGCCGACGCGGGCGAGCGCTTCGACATCGTGCTGGCGATGGAGGTGGTCGAGCATGTCGCGGACGTGAAGCTGTTCGTTGCGCGCTGCGCCGAGATGGTGAAGCCCGGTGGGCTGATGGTCGCCGCCACGCATCAACCGCACGCTGAAGAGCTTCGCGCTCGCGATCGTCGGCGCCGAATATGTGCTGCGCTGGCTGCCGCGCGGCACGCACAGCTGGGACAAGTTCGTCACGCCCGATGAACTCGAGATCGCGATGGAGCGCGCTGGACTATCCACGACCGACGAGCGCGGCGTGATCTACAATCTGCTCGCCGACCGCTGGGAGCTCTCGACCGACACCGACGTGAACTACATGGTGCTGGCGGGAGAACGGCGGCGTAGATGCTTGCTTTCCCCTCTCCCGCTTGCGGGAGAGAGGTTGCCCGAGCGAAAGCGAGCGCGGGAGAGGGCTGTTCGCTGTGGGCCACCCCTCTCCCGCCTCAGACCTTCGCTCTTCGGCAGCCTCTCCCCGCTTTCGCGGGCGAGGGGAAAGCGCAACACCCATGCGCGGGCTCGCATTGACCACGCACAAGCGGCGCGGCAGTAACGGCTCATGACCGACGCTCCCCTGGCTCTGGGTCGTCTTCACGCTGCTCGCGGCCGCGGGCCAGACCGTGCGCAACGCAATGCAGCGCGAGCTGACCACGAGCCTCGGCACCGTCGGCGCGACGCATGTGCGCTTCCTGTTCGGATTTCCCTTCGCGCTTCTCTCTCTCCTCGGGATAGTGGTGATTACCGGCGTCGCGCTGCCGCGGCCGGACCCGATCTTCTGGCCCTGGCTCCTCGTCGGCGCGCTGGCGCAGATCGCCGCGACCGCGCTGATGCTCGCCGCGATGGGCGGGCGCTCATTCGTCGTCGTCGTTGCCTACATCAAAACCGAGCCGATCCAGGTTGCGATCTTCGGGCTGATCTTCCTCGGCGATGCGGTCAGCCTGCCGATGATGACTGCGATCGTGATTGCGACCGCCGGTGTCCTCGTCATGTCGTACAAGCCCGGCGGCATGACCGGCGGCATCAAGCCCACCCTCGATCGGACTGGCATCCGGCGCGATGTTCGCGGTCTCGGCCATTGGCTATCGCGGTGCGATCCTCACGGTGCAATCATCCGGCTTCGTGATGGCGGCGACCTTCACGCTCGCGCTGCGGACTCGTGCTGCAGGCTGCATCTGCTGACGCTCTATCTCGCGCTGCGCGACCGCGCAGTGCTCGGCGCTATCGCCGCGCAATGGCGCCGCTCGCTGTTCGCCGGCTTCATGGGGGCGTTTGCATCGCAATTCTGGTTCCTCGCCTTCGCGATCGCGACCGCCGCGAGCGTGCGCACGCTGGCGCTGGTCGAGGTGCTGTTCGCGCAGGCGATCTCGGCGTTCATCTTCAAGCAAAAGACAAGTTCGCGCGAAGGCATCGGCATGGCGTTGATCGTCGCCGGCGTGATCCTGCTGATCTGGTCGCACCCGACATGAGGCGAATAGACTGCTGCCGCTGACGTCTCAATTGCGTAAGGCCGTTTTCAGCACCTTGCCGTTTGCGTTGCGCGGCAGTGCGTCGGCGAGGAAACCAACCGTGTCCGGAACCTTGTAGTCGGAGAGGTGCTCGGCGCAGAAGGCCTTGAGCGTGGCCGCGTCAAGGTTCGCGTTGCGGGCGACCACGGCGGCGTGGACGCGCTCCCCAAGAACCGGATCGGGACGTCCGATCACGGCGCATTCCACGACATCGGGATGGCGGGCCAGCACGCTCTCCACCTCGATGCAGTAGATCTTGTAGCCGCCGCGGTTGATCATGTCCTTCTTACGGTCGAGCACGCGCACGTACCCCTGCGCATCGACTGAGCCGATATCGCCGGATTTCCAGTAGCCGCCGCAAAATCCGGCACGCGCCGTTTCCTCGTTGCGCCAGTAGCCGGGGACGATCATCGGCCCGGCGATCCAAAGTTCGCCGCTGACACCGGGCGCGACCTCGTGGCCAGCCTCATCCATCACCACGATGTCGGTGCAGGACAGGGGCTTGCCGACGGTGTCGGCCCGCGTCGAGGCCTCGCCGAGCGGCAGCATTGTGACCGGAGACGTGGTCTCGGTCGAACCGTACACGTTGACGAGCACGAGGTTTGGTAACGCGGTCGCGATGCGCTCGATGGTCGCCTGCGGCATCGGAGCCCCGCCGAAGGCGCCGACCCGCCACGCCCCAAGATCGAAGTTTGCGAAATCGGGATCGAGCAGGCAGAGATTGTACATTGCGGGCACAAGAAGCGCGTGCGTCATGCGCTCGCGCGCGGCGATCTCCATGAAGCCGTGCGCCTTGAAGACAGGCAGCAGCACGGAGCAGCCCCCGACGCGCAGCATGGTGAGGATGATCGCGACCAGGCCTGTGACGTGCGAGGCCGGCACTGCCAGCACCGACACCTCGCCGTCGCGCAGCGCCATGCCGTATTCGTAATGCAGGAGCGAATGCACGGTGCCGAGATGGGTCAGCATCGCGCCCTTCGGGCGGCCGGTGGTGCCGGAGGTGTAGAGGAGCGCGAAGATGTCTTCCTCGGCAATGTCGGCGGCCGGCGCGGTCACGGGACGCGCCAGGTCGGCGAACGGAGTGCCGAGGCCGTCGCCGACGACGAACATCTCGCGCAAATGCGGCAACGTGGCGCGGTCGGGCAGGTATGCGGCGAGGTCGCCCTGATAGACGAGGCCTGCCGCCTGGCATTGCGACAGGATGAACTCGGTTTCTGGCGCGCGCTGGCGAGTGCCCATCGGCACCACGATGATGCCGGTGCGCGCGCAGGCCAGCACCACATAGACAAACTCGAAGCAATTTCCGAGGAGCAGCGCAACCCGGTCGCCCTTGCGAAAGCCCCGCGCGGCCAAGTTGCCGGCGACCGCATCCACGGCCGCGTCGAGCGCCCGATAGGTGATGCGTTCTTCGCCGAGCACCAGTGCGACGCGCTCCGGATTGCGCGCAACCGCCTCGCGGAACATCGCGTCGATATGCGCGGGACGTTCCGCAAAACAACGCACGACGCGGTCGCCGTAATGCGTTTCGTGCCGCAGCGCGACCATCGTTCAGCGCGCCACACGAGTCGGGCGCCCGAGCAGAAACCCGCCGTCCACCGTGAGCAATTGCCCCGTGACGAGCGCGGCTTCGTCGAGCAGCCATACGATTGTTTGCGCGACATCGTCGGCCGTGCAGGTCTTGCCGAGTGCAGCCGCGTCCGCCCATCCGTCGCGTACGCGCTGATAGGCCTCGTCGCCCAACCCGATCTTCAGCCAGCGCGTCTCGATCAGGCCGGGCAGCACACAGTTGACGCGGATCTCAGGTGCGAGATTGCGCGCGAGCGCCAGCGTCAACGTGTTCAGCGCAGCCTTTGACGTCACGTAGGAGTATGAGCTGCCGTTTCCGTTCAGGCTGCCGACCGACGACACATTGACGATCGCGCCATTGCCGCCGCGCTGCATGTGCGGCGCGGCGGCGCGCGCCATCTGGTACGGCCCGATGACGTTGACGGCGTAAATTTTCTGGAAGTCCGCGGCGTTTTGTCCGTCGAGATCGCTCAAGGGTACGAATTGCGTCGCGCCCGCACTGTTCACCAGCGCATCGAGGCGGCCGAACGCCGCGACCGTCGCATCGACTGCCGCCCTACACGCCGCGTCCTCGGCCACATCGCCCTTGATCGCGATGGCGCGCACGGCTTCAGCGGCACACAGCGCAACAGTCCCGTCGGCCTCCTTTTGGCTTTTGCTGAATACGACCGCGACATTGTAGCCGCGCTTGGCCAACGCGATCGCAGTCGCGGCGCCGACCCCGGTCGCGCCGCCCGTGACGATAGCCGCACGCGTTTCCGCCCCATTTTCACCCGGCATCGCTCCTCCGCATTTTGGTCTTATAATTTCGTTTGACAAATAATATGCGCTTGGACTTAGCTTCCGGCAAGCGTCCTAAGAGGCGCCGTTTCTCAGGGAGGAGTCCACGTTGTCGCTGGACCTCGCCGCCGTCGTTGTGCCCAAGGCATCGGACGTGCTCGCCGCGAAGCTGCGCGAGTTGATCCTGTCGAGCGGGCTTGCCGAGGGCACGCCTCTCCCCACCGAACGTGAGCTTGTGGCGCAGTCTGGCCTCAGCCGAACCTCGGTGCGGGAGGCTTTGCGCGTGCTGGAAACCGAAGGTCTGGTGCTGACAAGAGCCGGCCGCAACGGCGGCTCGCAGGTGCGACGGCCCGGACGGGAATCCATTTCGCGTTCCCTTGAGCTGTTCGTGCGCAGCCACGATGTGCGTTTCGAGGCGCTGCTCGAAGCGCGCGAGGCGATCGAACCGGCAGCCGCGCGGCTTGCGGCGATCCACCGTTCCGACGCTGATCTCGCCGAGATGACGCGGATTCATCGCGCGCTCGACGCTGTAACCGACGATGTCACGGCGCATGTGCGCCTTAATCTCGAATGGCATCGCGCAGTGGTCCGCGCGAGCCGTAATGAATTGATGATCGCGTTCTTCGAAGCGATTGCCGATGCCGTGCACGATATCACCGAAAGCCATAGTCTTTACTCGAGCGAGGTACATCGCGAGGTCGTTCGGGTCCACGCACGCGTGCTCGCTGCCATTGCGGCCGGCGATGCCGACACTGCGTTCCGCCGCATGCAGGGCCATCTCGGCGCCTATAGCGCACTGGTCAAGCAAGACACTGCGCGAAAAGCAAACGGCAAGCCTGCGCGCAAGACCGTCAACGGGAGCAAGCGCTGATGGCCGGCACCGTGGGCATCGATGTCGGTGGCACGTACACCGACCTCTATTTCTCGGGCGACGACGGACGGGTCGAGCGCGTCATCAAGGTGCCGTCGACGCCGAAAGATCCCTCGATCGGATTGCTCGATGCGCTGCGCGCGGCCGAAATCAAGCCCGACGATCTCGATCAGATATTGCACGGCACGACGATCGCCACCAACGCGGTGATCGAGCGGCGCGGTGCGCGCTGCGCGCTGATCACCACGCGTGGCTTTCGCGACGTGCTCGAACTCGGGCGGCGCGACCGACCACACATGTATGGGCTGACCGGCATCCAGCGCCCGCTGATCCCGCGCGACTGCCGCTGGGAAGTGGATGAGCGACTGGACTACCAGGGCAACGTGATCATTCCGCTTGCGACGCGGCAGGTGCGAGAACTTGCCAAGGTTCTGAAGGGCGAAAACGTCGATGCCGTCGTGGTGTCGCTGCTGCACTCCTACGCCAATCCGGCGCATGAAGAGCGTGTCCGCGACATCCTGCATGAGATCGAGCCTGCCTGGGAGATCGTGATCTCATCCGGCGTCATCCGCGAATATTACGAGTTCGAACGCACCAGCACCGCCGTGGTGCAGGGCTATCTCCAGCCGCTGGTCTCGCGTTACGCGAAAAACTTGCTGCAGAAGCTTGGCGAATGGGGGTTCGACCGCCAGACGCTGATCATGCAGTCGAACGGCGGTGTGGTGCCGGTCACGCAGCTTGGCGAACGTGCCGCCTATATCGTTCGCTCCGGTCCCGCGGCCGGCGTGATGGCGGCGGCGGAACTCGCGGCCGAGGCCGGCTTCGACCGTATCATCACCGGCGATATGGGCGGCACCAGCTTCGACGTTGCCGTGGTGATCGAAGGCAAACCCGAAATCGCCGAGAACACGCTGCTCGACTTCCGGATTCCGCTGCGCCTACCGATGATCGACGTGCACACCATCGGCGCCGGCGGCGGCAGCATCGCGCATATCGACCGCGCCGGCATTCTGCAGGTTGGTCCAGAAAGTGCCGGCGCCAATCCGGGCCCGGTGTGCTGGGGACGCGGCGGCACGCAGCCGACCGTGACCGACGCCAACGTGGTGCTCGCGCGGATCGATCCATCACGTCCGATCGGCATTGAGCGCGAGAGCCTCGACATCGAAGGCGCACGCGCCGCGATGGGCACGCTCGGCGCAAAGCTTGGGCTGGGCGTTGAGGAAACCGCCGAGGCGATCCTCGCAGTGGTCAACCAGCGCATGGCCGGCCGCATCCGGCTGTTGTCGATCGAGCGTGGGCACGATCCGCGCGACTTCGCGCTCGTGGCGTTCGGCGGCGCAGGGCCGGTCCATGGCGCTGCCCTGATGCAGGAAGTCGGCATCGGCGCGATGCTGGTACCGCCCTTTCCGGGCGTGCTCTGCGCGATGGGATGCGCCACCGCCAACGTGCGCTACGACTATTCGCGCACCGTCGAGCGCCTCATCACCGACCTCGATCCTGCGGCCGTCGCCGACATCATGAAGGAGCAGCGCGCCGAGGGCGATGCGCAGGTTCGCGCGAGCGATGCCGGCATCGATGCACTGACCGCGACGCACTTCGTCGATATGGCGTATCTCGGGCAGATCCATGCGATGCGCGTGCCGGTCGAGCCGGACTGGTCTGCCGACCGGATGAGCACGGCGTTCGGCGAAGCGTACCGGGCAGAATTCGGCAATACGCTGGCCGGCATTCCGGTGATGGTCATCAATGTGCGCACCACCGTCGAAGGCAAGCGTAAGCGCACTGAGCGTCACATGAACGGCGCGGTCTCGGCGCAGCCACCGAAGGCAGCCGCGCAGCGCCGTGTCCATTTCGGCAAATGGATGGACACGCCGATCTTCCGCCGCGCCGATCTAAAGCCCGGCATGACCGTCACAGGTCCGGCGATCGTCGAGCAATCTGACACGACGACGGTCGTTGAGCCCCAAATGTCGCTGCGCGTCGATCGCTTTGACAACCTGATCGTGGAGGCCGCATGACGGACCCCGTCACACTGGCCGTCGTACGCGGCGCGCTGGAGCAGATCGGCGATGAGATGGACCTCCATCTCATCCACGCGGCGATCTCCCCGATCATCTCCG
The DNA here is from genome assembly GCA_963757565.1 of uncultured Alphaproteobacteria bacterium. Lineage (GTDB taxonomy): Bacteria > Pseudomonadota > Alphaproteobacteria > Rhizobiales > Xanthobacteraceae > PALSA-894. The sequence continues at coordinate 205,679 of CAVWSB010000010.1, read as the reverse complement.
AGACGAACGACTGCGCGCACGGCGTTTTCCATCCGACCACCGGCGAGACGATCGCGCAGGGCCGTTACGGCCTGCCGGTGTTTCTCGCCAACATGCAGTTCACCGTCACCAACATCATCAAGCTGGTCGAGCAGGAAGGCGGCTTCCAGCCCGGCGACATGTGGATCGTCAACGATCCCTATGTGAGCGGCACGCACCTGCAGGACGTCGTGCTGGTGTCGCCATACTTCGCGGATGGCGAACTCTTCGCGCTGCTCGCCAGCACCGGCCACTGGATGGACATCGGCGGCAGCGTGCCAGGCGGCTGGGCGCCGAAAGCGACCGAAATCCATCAGGAGGGACTGATCATCCCGCCGATGAAGCTCTATGACCGCGGCAAGCTGAACGAGCAACTGGTGAAGATGTTCACCACCAACGTCCGGCTGCCGGACCAGATCGCCGGCGATCTCTCGGCGATGTGCAATGTGTTCAACGTCGGGCGCCGTGGGCTCGATACGCTGCTCGCGCGGTACGGCCGTGAGAAGCTCGCCGATTGCATCCGCGAGATGATGGACCGCTCGGAAGCGCAGATGCGCTCCTACATCGCGGAGATCCCGGACGGCGCCTACACGTTCGAAGACTATTTCGACAATGACGGGATCGTCGACGAGCCGGTCAAGCTGTGCCTCACGCTGACCAAGAAAGGCACGGACCTGCATTTCGACTTCGCCGGGACCGGCGAGAAGACGCACGGGCCGATCAATCTCGCGCTCACCACGACGCTGTCGAGCTGTTACGTCGCGCTGAAGCACATCTTCCCTGAGGTGCCGGTGAATGGTGGCGCGTTCCGGCCGACCAGGTTCAACATCCCGGAAGGCTGCCTGCTCGACGTGAAGTACCCGACCCCGGTCGGCGGCTATCTCGAAGTCGTCGGCCGACTGCTCGATGTCGTGTTCGGCGCGCTCGCGCAGGCGATTCCGCAACGAACACCCGCCGCCTCCTTCGGCACGACCGGCGTGACGACGGTAGCGGGCCGGCATCCGCGCACGGGTCGCTATTTCGTCTCGGTGTTTCCCTATCCGGGTGGATACGGCGGCTACAACGGCGGCGACGGGCTCGCGCACGGCACGACGCCGCAGAGCATGGCGAACTTCATGTCGATCGAAATGTCGGAGCACCGGTACCCGGTGCGCTTCGGGCATTTCTCTCTGCGCGAAGATTCCAGCGGGGCGGGCAAATTCCGCGGCGGCTGCGGCACGAGCTATTCGTTCGAACCGTGGGGCGATGTTCTCGTCTCGGTGCTCGGCGATCGCGTCGATCATGTGCCGTTCGGCGTTGCGGGCGGGAAATCCGCTGCGCCGAACGAGGTCAAGTATCGCAGCGGGAACGAGGAGTTCGTTCCGCCGCTACGCAGCAAGTACGAGAAGCAGCCGCTCAAGGCCGGTGATCTTGTGATGAATTCCTCACCCGGCGGCGGCGGCTTCGGCAATCCGCACGAACGTCCGCTCGAGTCGGTCGAGCTCGATCTCAACCTTGGCTATATCTCGCGCACGACAGCTGAGCGCGACTATGGTGCGGTCATCGCCGAGGAAAAAGCCGTCGGTGAGCATAAACGCTATCGCGTCGATATCGCGGCCAGCGAGAAGAAGCGCGCAAGCGCCGCAAAAACCAAGGGAGCGCACACGTGAGTGCAGCAGACAGCAGCGGCGCATGGGAGCTGCCGCACGAATTCCGCCAGATGCAGGCAACCGCGCGGCGGTTCATGCGCGAGCGCGTGGTACCGGCCGAGAAGCCGCTGCCGCATGATGCGTACGCGCTGCCTGAGGACGTGCTGAAGCCGCTGCAGGAAGAGGCGAAGAAGCTCGGTTTCTGGCAAGTCGAGTCGCCCGCCGAATGGGGCGGGGCGGGCCTTAACCTGCTCGGTCAGGCCGTGGTCGCGGAGGAATCCTCGCAGTGCAAGATGGGACTCTACATCCCGGCCTGTCACGCCTTCGGCTGGGATCCGCCGAATGCGATCTTCCTCGGCCGTAAGGACCAGATCGAGAAATACGCCGTGCCGACGATGGCGGCCGGTGGCAAGACGTTTGTCGCGATCTCCGAGCCAAGCGGCGGTTCCGATCCGGGACGCGCCATCCAGACGCGCGCGGTGAAGAAGGGCGACCGCTATTTTCTCAACGGCACGAAGGTCTGGATTTCGGGTACCGGTCAGTCGGATTGGGGGCTTGTCTTCGCGCGCACCGGCGACAAGGGCCGTGGCGGCGTCACGTCCTTCATCGTCGAGAAAAAATTCAAGGGTTTCTCCTACAAGCCGATCCCGGTGATCCGCTCGTACTTCCCGTATGAGATCAGCCTGCAGGATTGCGAGGTACCGGAGGAGAACCGCCTCGGCGGCGAGGGCGAAGGCTTCAAGCTCGCCGAAACCTGGCTGATCCACGCGCGCATTCCCTACGCGGCGGCCGTGATCGGCGTCGCGCAGGCGGCGCTGCAGCTTGCGATCGACTGGGCCAGGGAGCGCGAGACCTTCGGCTCGAAGCTCGCCGACAAGCAGGCGATCCAGTGGATGATCGCGGACTCGGAGATCGAGCTGCGCGCCGCGCGCCTGCTGGTCTATCAGGCGGCGTGGAAGGGCGACTTGGGCCAAGACATCAAGGTCGACGCCTCGATCTGCAAGGTGTACGCGACCGAAGTCGCGGGCAAAGTCGTCGACCGCTGCATCCAGATGTTCGGCGGGCTCGGCGTTGCGCGCGAGATGCCGCTGGAACGCTGGCATCGCGAGATGCGTATCAAGCGCATCGGCGAGGGGCCGTCCGAGGTACACCGCATGGTCGTCGCGCGCGACCTGCTCGGCGGCCAGCGCAAGAAACCCGCAGAAGCCAAGGCCTGAGACATGTCGATCGAAGTCGACGTCACGGACGGCATCGCCACCATCACGATCAACCGCCCCGAGCGGATGAACGCGATGGATGCGGATCACTACAAGGGCCTCTCGCAGGCCTGGATGCGCGTGCGCGACGACTCCGCGATCCGTGTCGCGATCATCACCGGCGCGGGCGAGAAATCGTTCTCTTCCGGTGCCGACATCAAGAGCTTCCTCACCGCGCCAACCGGAATGGATGAGATGTGGTTGACGCAACGCGATCAGTTGCTCAACCGCGGACTGGAGGTGTGGAAGCCGGTGATCGCGGCGGTAAACGGCTATTGCCTCGCTGGCGGCATGACATTGCTGCTCGGTACTGACATTCGCATTGCCGCCGAACATGCGACGTTCAACATCGCCGAGGTGAAGCGCGGCATCCTGCCGGGAAACGGCGGCACACAGCGCATTCTCGATCAGTTGCCCTATGCGATCGGCATGGAGCTTCTGCTTACCGGCGATTCCATGGACGCGCAAAAGGCGCTGCACTACGGCCTGATCAACAAGGTCGTGCCGAAAGACAAGCTGATGGAGACGGCGCGCGAGACCGCGAAGAAGATCGCCGCCAATGCGCCGCTCGCCGTGCAGGCCGCCAAGGAGATGGCGGTGCGTTCGCGCGAAATGGATCGCACGACAGGCCTGCGATTCGAGGCTGTCATCAATCGGATGCTGCAATTCACCGAGGACGCAAAAGAAGGTCCGGCAGCTTTCAGCGAGAAACGTCCACCAAATTTCAAGGGGCGCTGAGATGGCTTCGCCCTACCCACTCGCCGGCATCACTGTTGTGGATCTCTCACAGATCTACAACGGTCCTTACGCGACCTTCCTGATGGCGCAGGCTGGCGCCGAGGTGATCAAGGTCGAGCCGAAAGGCGGCGAGCATCTGCGCCGCCGCGGCGTGGTCGGCGGCGCGGCGCTTCCGTTCGCGATGCTCAACGCCAACAAACGCTCGGTCTCGCTCGACCTGAAGAATCCGCAGGGGCGCGATCTGCTGATCGAAATGATCAAGCGCGCCGACGTGATGGTGGAGAATTTCGCGCCCGGCGTGACCGAGCGACTTGGTCTCGGTGTCGCGGCGATGCACAAGGTCAACCCGCGGCTGATTTATGCGCAAAGCTCCGGCTACGGCCAGGAAGGGCTCTATCGTGACTATCCGGCGATGGACCTGACCGTGCAGGCAATGTCCGGCGTGATGGGAATCACCGGCTTCCCGGACCGCGAGCCCGTCAAAGCCGGCCCGGCGTTGTGCGACTTTTTCGCGGGGGTGCACCTTTACGGCGGTATCGTCACCGCGCTGTACGATCGCGAACGCACCGGCAAAGGGCGCACGGTCGAAGTCGCGATGCTTGACGCGGTCTATGCCTCGCTCTCGTCGACCTTGGGCATGTGCTTCGGACTCGGCTGGCAGGAGGCCGACCGCACCGGCAACCGGCACGGCGGTCTCGCCGAGTCTCCCTATAATGTGTACCCGACCAGCGACGGCTTCATCGCGATCATCTGCGTCGGCGAGCAGCACTGGAAAAATCTGCTCGAAGCGATGGGACGCAAAGACCTGTTGGACGATCCGCGCTTTGCGAGCCTGAAAACGCGCGTCGCCCACATGGATGTGGTCGACGATCTCGTTGGCACATTCACGAAGCAGTTTAACAAACTCGATCTGTTCGCGCTGCTGATGAAGCACCGCGTGCCGTGCGCGCCGGTGCGGACCTTGATGGAGGTCGTCAATGATCCGCACCTGCATGAGCGCGGCATGCTTCAATGGATCGATCATCCAGAGCATGGCCGCATCGTCGTGCAGTCAAGCCCGATGCGCTACGACGGCGCGCCGCAACTCCCGCACCAGCCGAGCCGCACTCTCGGTGCCGACAATGAGAACGTGTTGAGCGGCTGGCTCGGCCTGTCGCCCGACGATGTGAAGCGCCTCGCAAGCGAGGGCGTCCTGTGATGCGTGGCAAATACGTCATCGCCGGAATCGGTCACACGAAGTTCGGACGTCTGCCCGGACGCGGCACTGTCTCGATGAATGTCGAGGCATGTCGCAACGCGCTCGTCGATGCGGGCATCGAGAAGTCCGCCGTCGATGCGCTGTTCGTGAAAGTGCCGACCTCGAAATACTCCTCGATGTACGGACAGACGCTCGCCGAGGCGATGGGCATGCAGCCGAAGGTCGGCGGTGTGTGGGACCAGGGCGGTGCCACCAACATTAGCATGATCTCGTTTGCCTGCATGGCGATCGACGCCGGCCAGTGCGACGTCGCAATCGTATGCCTCGCCGACGATCCGAAGACCGGCACGCGCCAGGCGTATGAAAAGGCATGGGGCGAGGACGCCGCGTATGGCTGGTTCTCGGTGGCCGCGGGCTATGGCCTGACCATGCAGCGGCATATGGCGGAGTACGGGACCAAGCCGGAGCAATTCGGTGAGATCGCGGTCGCGGTGCGCAATCACGGCGCCAACAATCCGCACGCCGCGCTACGCGTGCCGCTCACGCTCGACAAATACATGGAGTCGCCCTTCATCATTGAGCCGCTCAAGCGCGACGACATCTGCCTTGTTTCTGACGGCTCTGCTGCTGTTGTCGTGATGAGCGATACCCGCGCGAAGGAACTCGGCGTCAAAGCGCCGGTGAAAATTCTCGGCTTCGGGCAGGGGCAGACCTCCTACGACGTGCCGCTGCGCCCGGTGCTGACCGAGACGATGGCGAAGGCGTCCGCGCAGACCGCGTTCAAAATGGCGGGACTGTCGCCCAAGGATATCGACGTCGCGCAGATCTACGACTGCTACACGATCGCGGTCATGATGACGCTTGAGGACTACGGCTTCTGCAAGAAGGGCGAAGGCGGCAGGTGGGTCGAGGGCGGGCGGGTCGCTGCGGGCGGCGAGTTGCCAATCAACACTTCGGGCGGCCTTCTCTCCGAGACCGGGATGCCCGGACTTCAGTTGGTCATGGAGGGCGTGCGCCAGATGCGCGGCACCTCGGTCAACCAGGTGAAGGACGCCGCGACCTGCGTCGTCTCGAACCAGGGCGGCATCATGACGACGCATTCGACCTTGATTCTGGGGCACTGAATGGACTTTCCGCTCCCCGAGCCGACGTCGCTTTCGCAGCCGTACTGGGATGCGCTGCGCGCAGGCCGTCTTACGTTCCAGCGCTGCCGCAAGTGCGCCAATGCATGGCTGCCGGCGCGGCTCGAGTGTCCGAAGTGCCTGGCCGCCGAATGGGACTGGACCGATGCATCAGGCAAGGGCCGCGTCATCTCCTGGGTGACCTATCATCACGCCTATCACGAAGCGTTCAAGGCGCGCCTCCCCTACAACGTCGCGCTGGTCGAACTCGATGAGGGGCCGCGCCTCATCACCAACATCGTCAATCCGGACGCAGGCTTGAAGGTCGAGCGGCCCGTTGAACTGAAGATAGAGGATGAACACGGCGTCGCGCTCGCACGCTTCGCACTGACCTGAACTGACACTGCAAAAAATAAATTCGAGGGAGGAATGACATGACGAAGAGGATCAGTCTGCTTGCGGCAGGCATCGCCGCAATTGTGCTCACCGGTGCCGCGTTCGCGCAGGAGCCGATCCGCATCGGCGCGATCAACCCGTATTCCGGCCCCGTCGCGCTCTATGGCGACGAAGTTGCGCGCGGTTACCAGCTCGCGATCGACGAAGCCAATGCGAAGGGTGGCGTCATCGGGCGCAAACTCGAACTGCTGCGCGGCGACGCATCCAACCCGCAGCAGGGCATCGCGGCGGTCGAGAAGCTCGCCGCCGACAAGGTCGATGTGTTTGTCGGCACCTATATCAGCGCAGTTTCGAACGCGGCGAGCGATGCAGCCCTGCGCTACAGCAAGATCTACTGGGACACCAACGCGCTCGCGGCCGACCTGACCCAGCGCGGCCTGCCGAACTTCATCCGCAGCGGGCCGTATGCGTCGAGCTTTGCCGAAGTGTCGGCCAATGCGGCCAAGGACCTGCTCGCGCCGGCGCTCGGCAAGCCGATCAAGGGCCTGAAGATCTGGATCGAGAGCGAAGACTCGATCTACGGTACGTCGATTGCCAAGCAGCAAAAGGAACTCCTTGAGAAGGATGGCGCGACGGTTGTTGGCGTCGGCGCACATAATTTCCGCGCAGCGGATCTCACGGACTCGGTATTGCGCGCGAAGGGCGCCGCGCCGGATGTTTGGATCAACACCGGCTACGTGCCCGATGGCAACCTGCTGCTGCGCACGATGCGTGAGCAGGGGTTCAAGCCGGCCGCGATCCTGCTGGTTGGCACTGGCGACACGTTCGAGACGCTCGACTCGCTCGGCGCCGAATATCTCGAAGGCATCGCGGTGGTCGGTTATCCGCGCCCGGACCAGACCGAGACCTACGGCCCCGGCGCTTCGGCCTATCTCGCGGCGTACAAGAAGAAGTACGAGCGCGATCCGATCGCTCCGCAGGGCATGGCCGCTTATGTGGGCGGACAGATGCTGATCGAGGCGATCGCCGCGGCGGGTTCCGTCGACATGGAAAAGGTGCGTGCTGCCGCAGCCAAGATGGACAAGCCGCTCAAGAGCTACGCGACCGGCTTCGGCGTAAAGTTCGACGCACAGTTCCAGAATGCGCGCGCTTTCCCGACGGTGGTGCAGTGGCAGTCCGGCAAGGTCGTCACGGTATTCCCGAAGGAAGCCGCGCAGCCAAACGTGAAGCTCGTCAACCTGCCGCGCAAATAGCGGCGCGGATCGCGTGACACGCCGGGCCGGCGTTTGTTCGGCCCGGTAGCCGCGCAAGACGGATGGAAACGTTCTTCAACATCCTGATCTCGGGTATCCTGCTTGGCGGGATCTATAGCCTTGTCAGCATCGGGTTGAACCTCATCTTCGGCGTCGTGCGCATCGTCAACTTCGCGCAAGGCGAACTGGTGATGCTGGCGATGTACGCGACGTTCTTCTGCTTCGCCAAGTTCGGACTCGGTCCGTACTACGCGGTGTTTCTGGTCGCGCCGCTGATGTTTCTCGTCGGCATCGTGGTGCAGCGGCTTGTGCTGCAGCCGCTGCAGAACGAGCCGATGATGCAGGTCTTCGCCACCTTCGGTCTGCTCATCCTGTTCGAGAACTCGGTGCTCGCGATCACACGTGGTGAGGGCTACAGCCTCGCCGGCGCCTATTCGAGCAGTGTGATCGAGGTCTTCGGCCTGCGTGCAAGCATGGCGCGCGTGATCGTGTTTGTCGCGGCGTCCGGCATCGCACTCGGCCTGATGCTGTTCCTCTCGCGCACCATGGCCGGCAAGGCGATCCGCGCCGTGATCCAGGACCGCCAGTCGGCGCGGCTGATGGGCATCAATGTCGAGCGAACGTATCTGCTGACCTTCGGGCTCGGTACCGCACTGGCCGGCGTTGCGGGCGCGCTGCTCGCACCGATCTACACGCTTTCGCCCTACATCGGCGGCAACTTCATCCTCGCGGCCTTCGCCGTCGTGGTGCTCGGCGGGCTCGGCAGCGTACCGGGCGCTTACATCGGCGGCCTTCTCGTCGGACTAATGGAGGCCTTCGCGGGCTATTATGTCGACCCGGCGCTGAAACAGGCAATCTGGTTTATCATTTTCGTCATCGTCCTCGTTGTGCGTCCGTCCGGCCTGATGGGCCAGGCTGGCGCCGAAGAGGTCGGCTTGCGCGAGCAAGCCTGATGCGCGCGCCACAATCGACCGCGGGCGCGCCAGCTTCGTTCGCCGTGCAGCTCACGCGCTATGCGGGCCTTCTCCTGCTGAGCGCTGTGCCGCTCGTGCTGCTGTGGGGCAATCCCTATTGGGTCAACGTGCTGGCCAATGCGTATCTGTTCGCGGCGCTCGCCGCCGCGTGGAACATCATCGGTGGATTCGGTGGGCAGTTCTCGCTTGGGCATGGCGTGTTCTTCGCCATCGGCGCCTACTCGGTCGCGCGGCTTTATCTCGATTTAGGCGTCACGCCCTGGCTTGGCGTTTTCCCCGCCGCCGCGCTGGCGACGATCGTCGCACTACTGATCTCGTGGCCGACGTTCCGGCTGCGCGGACCGTTCTTCGCGATCGCCACGATGGCGATCAACGAGGCCTGTTTCGCGCTCGCAAACTACAGCGACCGGATCACCGGCGGCCCGCGCGGGATCCTCATTCCGTTCCGCGCCGGCCTTGCGAACATGATCTTCATCGAGCGCTGGAAATACGCGCTGCTGATGTTTGCCTTCATGACGATCGTCGTGCTGATCACGGTCTGGCTGCGCCGCGCGCGGCTCGGCCACTATCTACTTGCTGTGCGGGCGGATGAAGATGCGGCGCGCGCCGCCGGCATCAATGTGCTCAAGGTGAAACTGCAGGGCATGGCGCTGTCCGCGTTTCTGACCGGGATCGGCGGCGGGCTGTTCGCCATGTATGTGCGCGTGCTCGATCCGCCGAGCCTGTTCTCGCTGCCGGACATCGGCGTGAAATTCGCGCTGATCTCGCTGATCGGCGGGATCGGTACCATCATTGGACCGGTCGTTGGGGCGCTGATGATCGTGCCGCTGGAGAACTATCTGCGCGGCACGCTTGGCGGCGAACTTCCCGGCGGACACCTGATCATTCTCGGTGCGATCCTGGTCGCAGCGGCGCTGTTCCTCAAGCGCGGCGTCGTCGGCGCTGTGCTTGCGGCGCTGCGCAAGCGGGGGCGCGCATGAGCGAGCGCTTCCTCGCCATTGAAGGCGCGACGCGGCGCTTCGCCGGGCTCGTTGCGGTCGATACCGTTTCCTTCAGCATGGAACGCGGCGAGATCCTGAGCTTGATCGGGCCGAACGGCGCGGGCAAGACGACGCTGTTCAACCTCATTACCGGCCAGCTCAAGACGAGTGACGGCGCGATCGTGTTCCGCGGCGAGCGCATCGACCAGGTGCCGCCGCATGGCCGGGCACAGCGCGGCATGGGCCGCACCTTCCAGATCGCGAAGCCCCTCACCGGATTGACCACGCGCGAGAATGTCATGGTCGGCGCGTTCTTGCGGCATCGTTCGCATGCGGACGCTTACCAGAGCGCGAACGCGGTGCTTGCCGAAGTTGGACTCGACGCGCGCGCGGAGATACCGGCCGGCGAACTGACGCTGAGCGAACGCCGTCGTCTCGAGGTCGCCCGCGCGCTCGCGCTCGAGCCGGATTTGATTTTGCTCGACGAGGTCATGGCAGGCCTCAACGCCACTGAAGTCGGCCAGGTGATCGACCTGATCCACCGCCTCAATGCGCGCGGCATGGCGTTCCTTGTGATCGAGCACAACCTGAAGGTCGTGCGCGAATTCTCGCGCCGTGTGATCGTGCTGCATCACGGCGCCAAGATCGCGGAAGGAAATGCCGCCGACGTTCTGAGCGATCCGCAAGTCGTGACCGCCTATCTCGGCAAGCGACACGTGGGACACGCATGAACGCGCTGCTCGACGTGCAGGGGATCGGTTCGGGATATGGCGATATCCCGGTGCTGAGCGATCTGAGCCTCACCGTCGGCGCGGACGAGATCGTTTCGGTGGTCGGCGCGAACGGCGCGGGCAAGACCACCCTGCTGAGCACCATTTCCGGGCTCCTGCCCTGCGCGGCAGGTACGATCCGCTTCGATGGCAAAGCAATCGAGCGGCTCGCCGCGCATGAGGTCGTCACGCGCCGTCTCGTGATGGTGCCGGAAGGCGGGCGGCTGTTCCCGTTCATGACGGTGCTGGAGAACCTCGAACTTGGCGCGTTCAATGCGAGCGCGCGGCCTGCGCTCAAGGCCTCGCTAGAGGATGTGCTGACGCTGTTCCCCATTCTGGCAGAGCGCCGCCAGCAGCTCGCCGGAAGCCTGTCGGGCGGCGAGCGGCAGATGTGTGCCATCGCACGCGCTGTGATGAGCCAGCCGAAACTGCTGATGCTCGATGAGCCGTCGCTCGGGCTGTCGCCGCTGATGGTCGAGCGGGTGTTCGAGCTGATCGTGTCGCTCGTTCGTACCAAGGGTATCGCGGTTCTGCTGGTCGAGCAGAATGTCGGCGACGCACTCGGCATGGCGAACCGCGGCTATGTCATCGAGCGCGGCCGCGTGGTCAAAGCCGGGACCGGCGAAAGCCTGCTCGCCGACGCGGACGTGCAGCGTGCCTACCTGGGTCTTTAGAGCAAGCTGGTCGGTGATGCGGTGGACGGACAGCTCGAAAGCTCAAATGCGAGGGAAATTTGCGCACGTCTCGATCTCGCACATTTTCTAAGCGGCGATAGTGCGAGTGCAAGCGCGGGTCGACGTTTCATTGACGCTACAACTGGATGACTAAGCGAGTGAGGCTTCTTGTGTGGTTGGGGTCGACCGCGTAGGTATCCTCGGAAAAAGAGTGAAAAACGGAGGAAGCCTCATGCGCCGCAGCACGGATCGAGTCCTCACCACGCATGTCGGTAGCCTCCCGCGGCCGGCGGATCTGCATGCCATGAGCCTCGCGCGCGGCGCGGGCGAACGGTTTGACGAAACCGCTTACGCGGCGCGCGTGCGGCAGGCCGTCGCGGACATCGTGAAGCAGCAGTTCGCGCTCGGTATCGATGTCGTCGACGACGGCGAGATGAGCAAGCCGAGCTTCATCACCTATATCAACGAGCGGCTCGCGGGCTTCGAGGAGGACTCCAAGTATGAAAACCGCAGCCCGTGGGCGGGATCACGCGAGGTGCTGGACTTTTACGATTTCTACAAGCCGCAGCTCACCAACATTCATACGCGCCACAAGCATTTCGTTTGCACCGGCCCGGTCACCTATCGCGGTCAAGCCCAGCTCAGGACCGATCTCGATAATCTCAAAGCTGCGTTGAAAGGCGCGAACGTGACCGAGGCGTTCGTGCCCTCGACCTCCGTGTCGAGCATCGAGGATTGGAACCGCAACACCTATTACAAGTCGGACGAAGACTATCTGGGCGCGCTCGCCGACGCGATCAACGTGGAATACCGCGCCATCGTCGATGCGGGATTCCTGTTGCAGGTCGACGATCCGCACCTCGTCACCTATTACGTCTGCCATCCCGACAAGACGATGGACGAATGCCGCAAGTGGATTGCTTTGCGCGTCGAGGCGATCAATCGCGCGCTCAAGGGCATTCCGCGCGACCGCGTGCGCTTCCACACCTGCTACGGCATTAACTTCGGCCCGCGCGTGCACGACATTGAGGTGAAGTACATCACCGATATCCTCGGCCGGCTCAACGTCGAGGCATTCTCGTTCGAGGCCGCCAATCCGCGTCACGAGCACGAATGGACCTCGTGGCGCGATGCCAAGCTTCCCGACGACGTCATCATGATCCCGGGCGTCATCACGCAATCGAACGTGATGGTCGAGCATCCGGAGGTCGTCGCGCAGCGGCTGGAGCGCTGGATCAACGTGTTCGGCCGCGAGCGGGTGATTGCGGGCACGGATTGCGGCTTTGCGAGTTTCGCCGGCAACGACGAGATCCACGAGAGCATCGTGTGGGCAAAGCTCAAGGCGCTGGTCGATGGCGCGCGCATCGCCTCGAAGCAGGCGGTTGCGGCCTGACAACAACAAGAAGCAATCCGTTTCAGGGAGCGTCTTCACACATGCCGTCTTCGCGCATTCTCACGACGACCGTCGGCTCCTACCCGGTTCCGGATTGGCTCACCGCGCTGCCGTCCGAACAGGCGCTGATCGATGCGACGCGGGTCGTGATCGGCACGCAGGAAAAAGCCGGCATCGACCTGGTCTGCGACGGCGAGCTTTACCGCTTCGACGTCAATCATCCCGAGACCAACGGCATGATCGAGTATTTCACGCGCCCGATGGCCGGCATCCGCCGAGAGATGGGTCTGGCCGAATGGATCACGTTCAAGAATGCGCCCGGCATGGCGTTCCGTACCCGTCCGCCGGGCCTGGTCGAAGCGTCGGTCGGCCCCGGGACGCTCGACCTGCCCTCGGCCTGCACGCGCGCGAAGGCGCTCGCCACAAAGCCGTTCAAGTTCACGCTGACCGGCCCGCACATGCTCGCCAAGATGCTGCTCGACACGCATTATAAGGACAAGGCGAAGCTCGCACTGGCGATCGGCGACGTGCTCGCCGAGCAGGTCAAGCATATCGATGCGGATGTAGTGCAGGTCGATGAGGCGAACCTGCCGGGCGCGCCGCAGGAGTGGGAATGGGCCGCCGAGGCGATCAACAAGGTGCTGCGCGCTATCAAGACGACGCCCGCGGTGCATCTGTGCTTCGGCAATTACGGCGGCCAGACCATCCAGAAGGGCGGATGGGGCGACCTGATGAAATACCTCAACGCGCTGCATGTCGATCATATCGTGATGGAGAACGCGCATCGGCCGCCGCAGGAGCTTGAGGTGTTTCGCGAGCTGCGGCCGGAAATCGGGTTCGGGTTAGGCGTCTCCGACATCAAGAAGACCACCATCGAGTTGGCCGACGAGATCGCGCGCGCGATCGAGCATGCCGACAAGGTGCTGGGCGCGGGCCGCGTGAAGTATATCCATCCGGACTGCGGCTTCTGGATGCTCAAGCGCGGGATCGCGGACGGAAAGATCCGCGCGTTGGTGCGCGGCCGCGATCTTTACGAAGGCCGGCACTGACGCCATGCGGCGCGATGACACCCGTCGCGCAAGTCCGCGATGCTTTACCCGCCCGATGGCACTGTTTACGCTGGCGGCAGATCACCCATGAGAGGTGAGGGCAGGGAGGCCCGATGGCGCTTGTGAGCGATACCGCAAAGCGGGATGTGGCGGGGCTGCCCGTCGGCCCCGGTTTCCTCAGGAAGCTGATGCCGCTTGCGGGGATTTTCGCATTCCTGCTCGCGTGGCAACTCTTTGTCGTCATCTGGAAGATGCCACCCTATCTGCTGCCCTCGCCGGTCGCCATCGCCACGACATTCGTGAGCGATCTGCCCGACCTGCTGCGACACGGCTGGGTGACGGTCTATGAGATGCTTGCCGGCTATGCGCTCGCGGTCGGCATTGCAATCCCGCTCGCCATCGCGATCACGTCCTCGGCTCGGTTCAACGAATTCGTCATGCCGACGATGCTGTTCTTCCAGATCGTGCCCAAGGTCGCGATTGCGCCCTTATTTCTCGTCTGGTTCGGTGTCGGCACCACGCCGAAGGTTCTTGTCGCGTTTCTGATCTCGTTCTTTCCGATCGTCATCGATGCAGCCGTCGGCCTGCGTTCCATGTCGGTGGAAATGGCGGACCTCGCCCGCTCGATGGGCGCGACGCGCTTGCAGGTGTTCAGCCGCTTCCGCCTGCCGACCAGTCTGCCGTATCTGTTCAGCGGCCTGAAAGTCGCCGCGACGCTGGCAATCGCCGGCACCGTAGTCGGCGAATTCGTCGGCGCGGACAAGGGGCTTGGCTATCTGCTGCTGGTGACCAATTCCAACATGCAGACGTCGCTGATGTTCGCCACCATCGTGGCCCTTACCATCATTGGATTAGTTTTCTATTACGCGGTGGAGCTATTGGAAGGATTGCTGATCCCGTGGCACGTGACCCATCGGGTACGCGAAGAGTCCGGGACGATGTAACGGCTGCAAACGAAAACGAGAACAACGACGCAAACAGGGAGAACGACATGAAACGAATCGGAGCACTAACGCTTGCGGCCGCACTCCTCGCCGCCGCGATGACGACGACGGCAAGCGCGCAGGAGAAGTTTCCGTTTCGCCTGAACTGGACGCTCTACGGCGAGCATGCGCCCTTCTTCGTCGCGCTCGACAAGGGATTCTACATGGAGGAAGGCCTCGACGTCGAAATCCAGGAGGGCTCGGGCTCGACCACCGTTGCCCAACTCGTTGCCAATGCGACCAACCCGATCGGGTACGTGGACGCCGCCACCATGATGCGCGGCATCGGGGCCGGCATGCCGATCAAGGCCGTCGGCGTGACGCTGCAGCAAAGCCCGATGTCGTTCATCTATCGCGCCGACGCGGCAAAGCCGACGAAGATCGACGAGATCAAGGGGAGCCGCATCGCGATCACGGCGGGCGACGCCAGCCTCGCGATCTTCACTGCCTTCATGGGCAAGCTGAACATGCAGGTGAGCGACGTTCAGCTCATTACGGTCGCGAATCCGGCGGCGAAAGAGCAGGCGGTGCTCGGCAAGCAGGCCGACGCGTTGCTTGGCTATTTCATGGATCAGGGCCCGCGCATGCAGCTTCAGTCGGGTGTCAAGATGGGCTGGACGCGGCTCTTCGACATGGCAGGCGTGACGACGCTCTCAAGCGCCATCATCGTCAACAACGATTGGCTCAAGGACACCAAGCACGCCGACGAGCTCAAGCGCTTCCTGCGCGCATCGCAGCGCGGCTGGGAATATTCCGACAAGAATCGCGACGAAGCCGCCGAGATCTTCCTCAAGCACGCCAAGGCGTTCAACAAGGAAATTGCGCTGCTTGAGATCAACGGCACGATGACGATCATTCACACCAAACACACGGAAGGAAAGCCGTTGTTCTGGTCGGCGAAGGAGGACTGGCAGGACAGCCAGGACCTGCTGGAAAAATACGCCAAGATGCCGCCGCAGGCCGACATGACCAAGTATTACACCAACGAATATCTGGCCGAGCCGCCATACGCGGCGAAAACAAACTGAAGAGCGCGCCATTCCGTGATCGCACGGAGTGGCGCATTTTCACTCCCTGAGGTCAGCAGCATCCCGAATGAGTGAACCGTTCATCCGACTGACGAATGTCGGCAAAGTCTATCAGACCAAGACCGGGCCGACCGAAGCCTGTTCGGAAGTCAATCTGGACATCGCGAAATCCGAGTTTGTTGCGATCGTCGGTCCGAGCGGCTGCGGCAAGACCACGATCCTCAAGATGGTCGCAGGGCTCGCACCCTATACGTCGGGCAACATCACGGTCGGCGGTGCGCGCGTCGACCGCCCGCAGACCGACGTCGGGATCGTATTCCAGGAAGCCATCATGCTCGATTGGCGTGACGTTCTGGAAAACGTCATGCTGCAGATCGACATTCGCAAGATGAATCGCGCCGAATACGAGCCTGTCGCGCGTGGTTTACTCAAGGCGACCGGCCTCGAGGGATTCGAGAAGAAAAAGCCTTACGAATTGTCGGGAGGAATGCGCCAGCGCGTCTCGATCTGCCGGGCGCTCGTGCATCGCCCGACCATGCTGCTGATGGACGAGCCGTTCGGCGCGCTCGATGCGCTGACGCGTGAACAAATCTCGATGGACATCCAGCGGCTCTGGATGGAACAACGCAAGACGGCGCTACATATCACGCACAGCATCCCGGAAGCCGTACTGCTCGCCGACCGGGTCGTGGTCATGGGTCCGCGGCCGGGGCGCATCGTCGAGATCATCGATATCGACCTGCCGCGCCCGCGCCGACTTGATCAGTTGCCAGAGCGCTTCCATCAATATTCGACGCGCATCCGCAACATCTTCAAGTCGAACGGCGTATTGGCGATGGACTGAGGCGAGCGAGCCGAGCCGTTGACGCCGAGCGGCGTGACCTCTATTCCGCCTCCCGATGATTCAGAGAGGGCAAAGCGTGCCGGACACGTATCTCTGGTGGCAAAGCGGCATTGTTTATCAGGTCTATCCTCGGTCGTTTCAGGACTCGAACGGCGACGGCATCGGTGACCTGAAGGGCATTGCATCGCGTCTCGACTATCTGGTCGAGCTTGGCATCGACGCCGTCTGGATTTCGCCGATTTACCCATCGCCGATGGCCGACTTCGGCTACGACGTCTCGAATTACACCGACATCGATCCGATGTTCGGCACACTGGCGGATTTCGACGAACTCGTGGCGGCAGCGCACGCGCGCGGCCTGAAGGTCGTGCTCGACTTCGTCCCGAACCACACCTCGGATCAGCATCCGTGGTTCATCGAGAGCCGCTCCTCGCGCGATAGCGCGAAGCGGGGCTGGTACATTTGGCGCGACGGCAAGCCGGATGGCTCGGTCCCAAACAACTGGGTGAGCGAGTTCGGCGGGCCGGCCTGGAGGTTCGACGATGCGACGCAGCAATATTACTACCATGCCTTCCTCAAGGAGCAGCCGGACCTCAACTGGCGCAACAAGGATGTCCGCACCGCGATGCTGGCGGCGCTTCGTTTCTGGCTCGATCGCGGCGTCGACGGGTTCCGTGTCGATGCAATCCATCATCTGATCGAGGCGGAGCATCTGAAGGACAATCCGCCGAATCCGGACTGGCACGAGGGACAATCTCCGGCGCGCCGTCTCGCGCGAGTTTATTCGCTGGATCAGATCGAGACTCACGACTGCATCGCGGAGATGCGGGCGCTGGCCGACAGTTACGACGAACGGGTGCTGATCGGCGAGGCTTCACTGCCGATCGAACAACTCATGGCCTACTACGGCAAGGATGCGCCGGGCTTCCACCTCCCATTCAACTTCCACCTCATCAAGTCCCCGTGGGAGCCGCACGCGATCGCCGCGCTGATCGAGCAGTACGAAAGCGCCCTGGCCGGCGGCGCAGGGCGCTGGCCGAACTGGGTGCTCGGCAATCACGACCGCTCGCGCGTTGCAAGCCGCGTTGGGCCGGAGCAGGCACGTGTCGCCGCGATGCTTCTCCTCACGTTGCGCGGCACGCCGACCATCTACCAGGGCGAGGAAATAGGCATGGCGGACGTGTCTATTCCCACGCAGGCCGTGCGAGACCCGTGGGAGAAGAACGTCCCCGGTCTCGGGCTGGGGCGCGATCCCGAACGTACCCCGATGCAATGGGACACGAGCGACTAACGCGGGCTTCACAGCGAGCGAACCGTGGCTTCCGCTGTCTGCCGACCACAAGGATGTGAATGTGTCGACCCAGCGCGGCGATGCGCACTCGGTGCTCTCACTTTATCGCCAACTCATCGCACTGCGGCGCCGCGAGTCGGCGCTCTCGATCGGCGTGCATGTGAAGGCGGAGGCGATCGGCGACGTTTTGACCTATCGCCGCTTCCATGCGGGACGCTGGATCACAGTCGCGCTTAATTTCAGCGCGGAGGCGCGTGCCGTTCCCCGGCGGGCGGAGGCACAGGAGGTGCTGATCTCGACGCATCTCGATCGTGAGGAAAAGCTCAGCGGTGATGTCGTGCGGCTTCGCGCCAACGAGGGGCTCGTGATGGCTGCTGCGGCGTAAATCGCACCGGCGCACGGGATTATTGGAAACGCCAGGAGGTCACTCGCGGGCCGGTCGCCACTCCGGCTTGCCATGTTCTGCTACCTACGCACCGTGAGGTCATGGCCGCTGCATTCGGATTGCCGCTCCTCGGCTCGCCCCCCGAAGGGATTTGCCCCGGCTCCCGTGCGTTCAGCTGCGTGTCTGCATTCCACGCCGCCGCGAGTTAGTCCTCAAAACTCCGATACCGCAGTGCTGTCATTTTACATAGCGATTCCTAACGCGCTGACAGTCACGCTCCACCGCGAGATACTGTGCGACGCAAAAATCCGAATTGACTATTGCTGCGCGAAGAGCAGTGCAATCGGCCATTGACCGAACAAATCGCCGATGAGCAGGCGCTCGCCGCGCTGCACAATACGCTGGTCAAGGACGCTGTCCCATAAGGTTAACTTTGGACCGGAGACTGCCGTGTCCCGCCAGCCATCAGCTTTGAATGTGATGCCGCCGTCGCGAATCAGATGCGACGCGGCGCGCGGCACGACCACGATTGCGGTGCCGGATTCATCACGCCGCGCGAACGCAACAACACGGTCCGCCTGCGCGCCGGTCACTTCAAGTGGCTCGTAAGATCCATCGGCAAACAGCTGGGAGTGCTCCTTGCGCCTCGCGAGTACGCGCGCGATCAGCACTTGTTTGATGCGCCCGTCGCGCCAATTGGCCGGCGAATTGCTCGCACTGTCGTCCAGGCTTTTCGCGCGCATGGAGAAATCAACCGGACGACGGTTGTCGGGATCGACCAGGCTGAAGTCCCAGAACTCGCTGCCCTGATAAATGTCGGGCACGCCCGGCACCGTCAGCTTGAGCAGCGTTTGCGCGAGCCCGTTGACGGCACCGGCCGGCGCAATGCGTTCGGCAAATGCCGCGATCTCGCGCAGCAGCTGCGACGGTTTCTCGCTTGCGACCAGCGCAAGCATCAGTTCGCGCGCTGCCGACTCATAGGCTTCGTCCGGAACGGTCCAGTCGGTCGCGAGCTTGGCTTCGCGCAGTGCCTTCTGCTGCCACTGTGCCAGCCGTTGCGCGAAGGCTGCACGGCCCTGAGCATCCTCGACGGCGAGATCAAGCGGCCAGGCGCCAATGATCGTTTGCAGCAGTATCGCGATGTCGCCTGGATGCGTATCGCCCTGGAGCAGGCGGCATTGCGCGATCCAGCCGGGCAGGGCGATCGCCCAGTCTTCCGCATACTCGCTGATCACGGCGAGCCGCGCGCGCATATCCTCGCCACGCTTGTGGTCATGGGTTGCGGTCGCCAGCATGGCGTGCGGCGTGCCGGTTTGCCGCCGCAGCACGGTATCGTGAAATTGCGCCGCATCGGTACCGAGGGTGGCAGCATCGAAGCCGACATCGTTACGCGAGATCAGGCGGCCGTAGCGATAAAAGGCCGTGTCCTCGACGGCCTTCGCGGCGACCGGTGCACTGAGTTGCTGAAACTGAGCGACCGCACGCGCGAGCGTCACCGAACACGAGGGTTCGTCGGTCGTGCCTGTCAGCCAGTCGCGCAGTGCGTCGAGAGCGATTCGATCCGCCGGAACGATAGTCGACGCGGCTCCCGCGGTCGCGATATCGAGAAATGGAATGTCGCGCGCCGGGCGCTCCTGTGCGGTCCCATAGGCGCGATAGACGGGAAAATGCACCAGCAATTCGGTCAGTACGCGGCGCAATGCGGCGCGGGTCAATTCGCGGCCCTGCGCCTGTGCGAGTTTGTGGAAGGTCGCCGCACACGCGTCGAGCTGCGCCGAAAAACTGCGTCGCAGAATCTCGCGGCGCGCGGCGCGCTCCTCCGGCTCGAATTCCCCGCTGCGGCCGCTCACAGAATGCCATCCGGAATTAAGCACGCTCTCGCCAGCCCTCTCGTGCTGGACCGCGTTCACGTCGTTCATGAAGTCGTAGCCGGTCGTGCCGTCGCAATTCCACTCCGGCGATAGCGTCTCGCCGTGCAACAGAATCTTTTCGACCACGATGTACGGACGCTCATGCGACACGTCCGGGGGCCGCTGCTCCGTCAAGGCTTCGAGCTGCGCGCGCAGGTCTCGGCAATAGCGCGCCGGATCGGCTAGTCCGTCGATATGATCGATGCGGACGCCATCAATCGACCCGCCCGCATAGAGGCGAAAGATCAGAGCATGCACGGCCTCGAAAGCCGGCGCATGCTCCATGCGCAGCCCGGCCAGTTCGTTGATGTCGAAGAAGCGCCGCCAGTTGATCTCGTCGTTGGCGGTACGCCACCACGCCAGCCGGTAGTGCTGCCGTGCGATCAGATCGGCGAGGCGCTCGCGGCCATCGGGAGTTTTGCCGTCATAGGCCGAAAGAGCATGCGCGACTTCCGCTGTGTCCCGATCCGCAATCGGAAACCGGCTTTGGAAATAGCGCAGAGTGACTTCTTCGCCCTCGCGCGCGAGTCCAAGCTCGCCCGCTTCCAGCACCTCGCGCAACGGCTTGCCGAGCACCGGCAGCAACACCTTGCCGCGCAGCGTCTCGTCCTCGGCGTTCCAGTCGATATCGAAAAACGGCGCGTAACGGCTCGCAGCGCCATGACGCAGGACGTCGAACCACCAGGCATTTTCGGCGCCGACCGCCATGTGGTTCGGAACGATGTCGATGATCAGACCGAGCCCCGCCGCGCGTAGCACCGTGACGAGGTTCTTCAGGCCTTGCTCACCACCGAGCTCCGGATTGATCTGCGTAGGGTCGATGACGTCATAGCCGTGCATCGATCCCGCGCGCGCGGTCGTGATCGGCGATGCATACATGTGGCTGATGCCGAGGCGCGCGAGATAAGGCACAACGCGTTGCGCGTCCGCAAAGGTGAAGCCCTTGTGGAATTGCAGCCGCATGGTGGCGCGCGGCGTCATTTGCGGTCACGCAGCGCCTTGAGCCGCCGCCGTGCCTGTGGCGTGGCCAGCATGTCGGCCGCGCTCTGGGGCAGGCGCCGCCGCCAGTTCGGATGTTCGTCGATCGTGCCGGGCAGATTCGGCTGTTCTGCGAGTCCGAGAATGTCCTCGACGGGAATGAGCGCCAGCGCGGCGGGCGACTGCGCCGTGAAGGCGACGGCGGCGTCGACGGCCGGGCCGGTGTTGCCCGGCGCGGGCATCGGTCCATCCGCGATGTTCGCCTTGCGATAGGCGCGCCACAACGCCGCGCGATCCTTGCCGCGCCGCTTGAGCTCGCCCTCCTTGTCGGGGGCAAGACCGATGCCGGCACGTGTTTCGATATCGGCGCCGCGCCACCAGCCGGCGGCGGTTGGAAGGTCGTGGGTTGTCGTCATTGCGACCGCATCGCGCCGCCAGCGGGCGGGAGGGATGAAGCCCCGCCGGTCGCGTTGAAACCACAAGACGTCCATGCCGGCGATTCCGGCAGCAGCAGCCCGGGCGCGGAATTCCGGCGGTACGGTGCCGAGATCTTCGCCGATCACGATGGCGCCATGCCGATGTGATTCGAGCGCGACGATGCGCAACAGGTCTTCGAACGGATAACGCAGATAGGCGCCGTCCACCGGCGAACCGCCGCGCGGGATGAGCCAGAGCCGCGTCAGTCCCATCACGTGATCGATGCGCACGCCACCGGCGATGCGCATCGCGGCGCGCAGCGTGGCGATGAACGGCTCGAAGCCCCTCGACATCAGGGCCTGCGGAGAAAACGCCGTCAGTCCCCAATCCTGACCGCGCGTGTTGAACGGATCGGGCGGCGCCCCGATGCTCAGGCCGAGCAAGAGGTCATCCTGACGCGACCAGGCGTGGCTGCCGTCCGGGCTCATGCCGATGGCGAGGTCGGCGATCAGGCCGATGCGCATTCCCGCATCGCGGGCCGCCGCCTGCACGGACGAGAACGTCCGAGTCGCAATCCACTGCATGAACATATGAAAATCGATCTCGCGCGCGCTCGTGTCCGAAAATTTCGCGATGCCGGTCGCGGTCGGGATACGCCAGTCGTCGGGCCAGTCGCGCCAGCTCCATGCGGGTTTTTCGGCACGATAGTGATGTCGATGCGCCGCCTCGAACAGTGCGTGCTCACCCAGCCGCGCGCCACCGTCGCGTACGAACTCACGATAATCCGTTGCACGCGGACTGGGTGGGGTCTGCTTCAGTTCATTGGCAAAGTCGTCAAACAGTTTGCGGAACAGCGTGTACCTGGTTCGGGCCGCGACGGGCCAATCAATCAGCACATCGTCTGCAGTGCTGTTACCGCTGCCCTCGCGCGCCGTGGCGACGCGGGCCTCGCCGAACAGCACGGTCGGATCGGCGTAGAGCGGGTTCAGGAATAGCCGGCTCGACGGGGAATACGGACCATAGTGACCCGGCTCGGACGTAAACAGGCTGTGCACCGGGCTGAGCGCGATCGCATCGGCGCCCTCGCGCGCTGCGCCAGCGACAAGATCGGAGAGCGCCGAGGTATCGCCGATGCCGCCATCATTCGGGCGCCGCAGTGCGTAGAGCTGGACCGCCAGGCCGTACATCTTGCCGGACGCTGCAACCTGCTCAAGCGTGAGGCAGCGCGCGGGCGCGACGGCGAGCGTGATTTCGCGATCGGCAACGCGCAGTCGGTGGTAGCCGGGTTCGGCAATCGCCGGCACGATGTGTGCGTTCCCCGCGGCGCGCAGTGTGATTGGGATGGTCTTGCCGCCGTCGAGCGCGATCTCGCCCACGACATCGCTTTGCTTACCAAGTTCCAGAGTGAGCGGGCTATCGACGGACGCGGTGATAAAGTTACGTTGCCGTGTGGCAAGCGCTTGCGCGCGCGTGCGGCTATGCGCGAGTTCGTCCGGCGTCCGGCAGGGGAAGCCAAGCGCGGCGAGGATCGCGCGCAGGGAATCAATTCCGACGCGATGCGGCGCGCCCGCCGCGTCGGTCCAATCGACCGCGATGCCGACCTCATCGGAAAGGGCACGGACGGCTTCATCCACCGGTGTGCTCCAGATAGGCAAGCGTGGTGAAGCCCGGGACCGTCTGGTCGTCGCCTGGCGGTTTTCCGAAGATGACATCGCCGTGCGGGGCGTCGATTGCGCAGGGCTGGTCGCCGAGATTGGTCGCAATCGTCAGCGTTGCGTCGCCGAGTCTCCATTGCGCGATGACCGCCGATGCGCCGATCGCCTTCGCGCCGATCGATTTGGCGGCGTCGAGGTGCGGGACGATCCGGTCGCGGCGGATGGTCAGCAGGGACCGGTACAATGCATGCCGTTCCTTCGCGTGCTTCGGGTCGGGCAGGGGACGCGAACGCTGGAATGTGTCCGGGTCGTTCGGATCGGGAATGGCCGCGCGTCGTGCGGGGTCGGCGAATGCCGCGAAGCTCACGAACTCGCGGCGGCGCCCCTCCCGGACGGCCTCCGCAAGCTCCCCGTGATGATCGGTGAAAAATTGAAGCGGTGAGATGCTCGCCACTTCCTCACCCATAAACAGAAGCGGGATCTGCGGAGACAGGAGTTGCAGCGCAATCGCGGCTTCCATCGCCTCCGGCTTGACGCTCGCGGTCAAGCGGTCGCCAAACGCGCGATTGCCGATCTGATCGTGGTTCTGGAGGAAAAGCACGAACGCGGTCGGCGGCAAGTCCGCGCTTCTGGTGCCACGCGCCTCACCCTGGCGATGCGCCGATGGTTCGCCCTGATAGACGAAGCCCTCGGACAGGCAACGCGCCAGCCGCTCGGCGGCGTTCTCTGCGTAGTCGCTGTAATAGCCTTCGCTCTCCCCGGTCAGCATCACGTGCAAGACATGATGGCCGTCGTCGTTCCACTGCGCGTCGAAGTCACGCCTCAGGTGGTCCGCGACGTTGCCGTCATGCTCGAGCACCAAATGGACGTGGCGACCGTTCTCAACGGTCGCGCGCACCTGTGCGGCCATCTCATCAAGCCAGTCGCTTTCGGTGATGGCGTGTACGGCATCGAAGCGCAGCCCATCGAAGCGATACTCCATCAGCCAGTAGAGCGCATTCTCGGTGAAGAACTGTCGCACTTCGGCGCGACGGAAATCGATTGCGGCGCCCCATGGCGTTTTGACATCGTCGCGAAACATCTGCGCGAAGTTCGCGATGTAGTTTCCGTCCGGCCCGAAGTGATTGTAGACGACGTCGAGAAACACCATGAGGCCGAGGCCGTGCGCGGTATCGACCAGCGCCTTGAGGTCCTCCGGCGACCCATAGGCGCGGTCCGGCGCAAACGGCAGCACGCCGTCATAGCCCCAGTTGCGCTGCCCGGGAAAATCGTTGATCGGCATCAGCTCGATCGCCGTAATTCCGAGATCGGCAAGGCGCTTGAGCTCGCGTTCAACGCCGGCAAATCCGCCCAGCAGGCCGGCGTGCAATTCGTAGAGAACCGTTTCGCGCCACGGACGGCCGCGCCACTCCGGGTGGCGCCAGCGATAGCTGCCCGGATCGACCACGAGGCTCGGGCCATGCACATCGTCGGCCTGAGCGCGCGCGGCGGGGTCCGGCACGGCGAGGTCCGGCGAGACGCGATAGTGATATCGCGCACCGGCTCCGCACGCGGCCTCCCCTTCGAACCAGCCGCTATCGAGCCGCCGCATCGGAGCGTTTTCGTGTCCCTCGATCTCCACCGTCACGGCATCGCATTTCGGCGCCCAGAGTCGGAATCGGGTTTGGTTACGGCCAAGCACCGTCGCGCCAAACGGCAACTCGCGAACGAACTGGTTCATGATGCAGGCTGGTAAATGCTCTTGGTCAGCACAGCGCTGCGCGCCACCACCGTGATTTCGTTACCCTGCAGGTCGCGTTCGGGTTGGACCGGCTGTGCGCTGTCGATCAGGACGCGCGTGGGCAATTCAGGTGCAGGCAGGCGGAACACGCGATCACTGTCGCTCGGATTGAGAAACAGCGTCAGGATCGGAACGCGCCCGTCGCCATCGTTCCGGGATGCGCGGCGCACGGCGAAAAGACGCTTTTCCGGATTGTTCCAGGATTCGCTTGAGATGATCTCGCCATGTGTATCGAACCACGCAATATCGAGCACGCCTGGTGCCGGCTCGTCGCGCCCATGGAGGAAGTGTCGGCAGCGCAGCACCGGGTTCTCATGGCGCAATTGCAGTAGTCGAGCGACGAAGGTTGAGAGCTGCTGCGCCTGCGGCGTTTCCGCCTGCTTCCAGTCCAGCCAGGAAATCTCGTTATCCTGGCAATAGGCGTTGTTGTTGCCGCGCTGCGTGCGGCCGAACTCATCACCCGACAGGAGCATCGGCGTGCCGTGGGAAAAGAATACCGTCGCAAGCATCGCTCGCTGCACTCGTCCTCGCGTTTCCAGAATCGCCGGATCTTCCGTCGGTCCTTCAGCGCCCCAGTTGGCCGAGTAGTTCTCGCCGTGACCGTCCTTGTTGTCTTCGCCGTTCGCCTCGTTGTGTCTTTCCGCGTAGCTCACCACGTCGGCGAGCGTGTAGCCGTCGTGTGACGCCGCATAGTTGACCGACGCCCACGGTCGCCGCGCCCGGCGATCGAACAGGTCGCTCGAGCCGGCGAGCCGCGCGGCGAACTCGCCGCGCATGTTGGCGTCGCCTCGCCAGAAGCGCCGGATGCCATCGCGAAAGCGGTCATTCCATTCTGCGAAACTTGGAGGATGTTGACCGAGCTGGTAGCCGCCGGGTCCGATATCCCACGGCTCTGAAATCAGCTTCACGCGGGAGAGGATCGGGTCCTGGCGCAGCGCGTCGAAGAAGCCGGCACCAGGGGCGAAGCCGTCCGGTTCACGCCCAAGAGTCACGCCTAGATCGAAGCGGAAGCCGTCGACATGAAATTGGGTCACCCAATAGCGCAACGAATCCATCACCATTTGCAGCACACGCGCGTTGGACAGGTTCAGCGTGTTGCCGGTGCCGGTATCGTTGATGCAGTGACGCGGATTGTCGGAGACCAGCCGGTAATAGCTGGTGTTGTCGAGCCCGCGGAAGGAGAGCGTCGGACCAAGTTCGCTGCCCTCGGCAGTATGGTTGTAGACGACGTCGAGGATGACTTCGATGCCTGCGGCATGCAGCCGGCGCACTGCGACGCGCATCGCATGCGCGGAATTGTCCGAAAGATATCCGGGCTCGACAGCGAAGAACCCGAGCGTGTTGTAGCCCCAGTAATTGCGTAGACCCTTCTGCAGTAGATGCCGGTCCTGCACGTAGGCATGGATCGGCAGCAATTCGACCGCCGTGATTCCGAGTCGGCGCAGATGATCGATGATCTTGGGGTCGGCAAGCGCCGCGAAGGTGCCGCGTTCGGGCGGGCGGATGTCCTCGCAAAGCATGGTGAGGCCGCGCAGATGCGCCTCGTAGATCACGGTATCCGACCAAGGCACGTTGGGCGGGCGATCATCGGCCCAATTGAAGCTTTCGTCCGTGACGACGCCCTTCACCATCGCGGGCGCGCTGTCGCGCCGATCGAGGGACAGGTCGGCGCGCGGCGAATCTACCCGGTAACCAAACAGCGCATCCGACCATTTCAATTCGCCTTGAATGCGCCGGGCATAGGGGTCGAGCAGGAGTTTGCGTGGATTGAAACGATATCCCTTCTGCGGTTCGTACGGGCCGTGAGCGCGGTACCCATAGAGCAGACCGAGTTGCGCGTTCGGCAGATATCCGTGCCAGACTTCATCAGTACACTCCGGCAGCGTGAAGGTCGCGACCTGCCGCTTGCCTGACGGATCGAACAGGCACAGCTCCATGCGTTCGGCGTGCGCGGAGAAGACGGCGAAGTTTGTGCCAAGGCCGTCCCAGGTTGCGCCGAGCGGAAAGGGGGAACCGGGCGCGAGCCGGTCCGGATAGGCTGTCATGAGATCAGTCCTCGGACCGCAGCATCACGGTTGCAAGCGGCGGGAGGATGAGTTCGAGTGATTGTGGCTCGCCGTGCGCCGCTTCTCCAACGGTGTGCACCGCACCTTCGTTCCCAAGATTGCTGCCGCCATAAAAATGAGAAGTCCGTATTGGCGATTTCGCGCCAGCGCCCGGCGCGAGGAACGCCGACCCGGTACTGATGCCGCGGCGCGGGCGTCATGTTGCAAACGACAAGGACGGGCCGTTCGTCGCCATCGAAGCGCAGGAACGCGAATACCGAATTGGCGCGATCATCGCCGATCATCCAGCGAAAGCCCGCACCGTCGCAATCCCGCTGATGCAGCGCGCTTTCCTGGCGATAGACCCGATTGAGGTCGCGCACGAGCCGCTGGATGCCGGCATGTGCCGGATCGCTCAGCAAATGCCACGCCAGCTCCGTGTCATGATTCCACTCGGCCTCCTGCGCGATCTCGCCGCCCATGAACAAAAGCTTCTTGCCGGGATGGGCCCACATGAAACCCAGATAGGCGCGCAGGTTGGCGAACTTCTGCCATCGGTCGCCGGGCATCTTGCCGAGCATAGAATGCTTTCCGTACACGACTTCGTCGTGGGACAGCGGCAGGATGAATTTCTCCGAGAACGCGTAAACCAGCCCGAACGTCAGTTCGTCGTGGTGATACGCGCGGTGGATCGGATCGCGCTCGATGTACTGAAGCGTGTCGTGCATCCAGCCCATGTTCCACTTGTAGGAAAAGCCGAGGCCGTGATCCGATGCCGGCTGGGTCACGCCCGGCCATGCGGTCGACTCTTCCGCGATCATCATCGCGCCGGGGCAGCGCTCCGCCACGACTGCGTTGAGATGGCGCAGGAAACCGACGGCCTCCAGGTTCTCGCGACCACCGTGGACGTTCGGCACCCATTCGCCGGCGTTGCGGCTGTAGTCGCGATAAAGCATCGAGGCCACCGCATCGACACGCAGGCCGTCGATGTGAAAATGCTCCAGCCAGTGAAGCGCGCTCGCGATCAGGAAACCCTGCACTTCGCGTCGCCCGAAGTTGTAGATCAGTGTGTTCCAGTCGCGATGGAAGCCTTCGCGCGGATCGAGATGCTCGTAGAGCGCGGTGCCGTCGAAGCGCGCAAGGCCGTGCGAGTCGGACGGGAAGTGCGCCGGAACCCAATCGACGATGATACCGATACCAGCCGCATGCGACGCGTCCACGAAACGCGCCAGGCCATTCGGGTCACCGTAGCGCGCGCTCGGGGCGAACAGGCCGAGCGGCTGATAGCCCCACGATCCGCCAAAGGGATGTTCGGTGACGGGCAACAGCTCGACGTGGGTGAAACCCATATCAACGAGGTATGGGATCAAGCGGTCGATCGCGAGGTCCCACAGGGTCGAAGCCTGCGCGTCGTGCGTCGGGCGCATCCACGACGACAGATGCATCTCGTAAATCGAGATCGGCGCTTCGGGCTTGTGGCGTGCCGCGCGCGTGCGCATCCATTCGTCGTCGTTCCAGCGGAATGGCTCGGGGCTCGCCACCACCGAGGCGGTCGCGGGCGGCAACTCGGTCTGCTGCGCCAGCGGATCGGCCTTCAGCGGAACGCGAATGCCGCCGGCCCCGATGATGTCGAACTTGTATCGCGCGCCATCCGTGACCCGCGGTACGAACAATTCCCAGATCCCGGAGCCATGGCGCAGCCGCATGGCATGACGCCGCGTGTCCCACGTGTTGAAATCTCCGACGACCGCCACGCGACTCGCGTTCGGTGCCCAAACGGCAAAGCGCGTGCCGCGTACGCCGTCGATCTCGATCACATTGGCGCCGAGCGTACGCGCCAGCTGGAAGTGGCGGCCTTCGTTGAACAGATGGATGTCGATGTCGCCGAGCAGCGGTTCGTAGGAATAGGGATCCTCGGTCTTCTGCACGGAACCCGGCCAGGTGATGCGCAGAACGTAGGGCGCGCGTTCGCTGACGACGCCCTGAAACAGCCCTTCCGGCTCGCTCGATTCAAGCCGTGCGAGGCGCGTGCCGTCGGAGCGCCGCAACACTTCGACGGCCTGCGCGCCGGGAAGGAGCGCGCGCACCACCGGGCCGGCGGGCGTGTCATGCGGGCCGAGCAGTCTGAATGGGTCGCCGTGATGGGCCTGCGCAAGCGCGTCGGCCTCCGCGCGATCGATCGGAGTGGTTCGGGTGGCGGTGCGTGCGTTCATGTTCCGCTCCTCGATCCGCTGCGCAGAATGCGCTCGGTGAGTTTGACCAGGCCCTCGATAGGGATCGGCAGCCATGCCGGCCGGTTCGCCGCCTCGTAGGCGAGTTCGTAAGCCGCTTTCTCGATCAGGAAAAAGTCGAGCAGCTTGCTGTTCGGCTTTGCTCCAATTGATTCATGATAGGCGTGGAGGAAGGCTGCCTGAGCGCTGTCGCAGAGCTGGGTCAGGAAAGCGTTCAGCGTGTCCGATTCGAGGCGCGCGGCAGCGACATTCTTCGGGTCCGCAGTCGCGGCGACAGCATAATCGAACGAGCGCAGCAATCCTGCGACATCGCGCAACGGGCTTGCCTTGGCACGACGTTCGGTGAGCGGCCGGCCCGGCTCGCCCTCGAAGTCGATGATGTAGATGTCGCCGCTGGTGACGAGCAGTTGCCCGAGATGGAAGTCACCGTGAATGCGTGTCTTCGGCGTGCCGAGCGCGGACGCAGCGAGACGCTTGAGCTCCTTCGAAAGCGCCTGATGCCGCGACAGCAGCTGCTTGGCGCGCGCCTCCACGGTCTCGTCGACCCATGTTGCCTGTGCCTTGAGCAGGTCAAAGGCGCGATCGACTATGTCGGTCGCGCGCGCGACCCATGCGTCGATGTCCTTTTCACCCGCCTCCTCGGGCGCAAACGCGGGATCGTCGGATGGTTGGGCGAGGACGGTATGCATTTCGCCCAGGCGCTTGCCGATCGCGCTTGCGATGGAGGCATAATCGGCAACCTTGTCGGCGCGCGCCTCGCTCGCGCCCTCCTGCGCCGAGAGGTCGTCGAGCGCGCGATTGAACTGATCGAGCGTCCAGGTCCAGCCGTCGCCCTGATTGCGCACGAATGCCTGAGCGATGGCGAGCGAGTTTCGTTCCTTTCCGGCGATGCGCGTCACCTCGCCGAGCAGCGCCGGCGTATTGGCAAAGCCTTGCGCGGTGAGGTACCGGCTCATTTCCGGCTCCGGATGATTGCCGGGCGAGACCTTGCGGAAGATCTTGAGCATCGCGGCGTCGTTGACGATGAGCGAGCTGTTCGACTGTTCGGCGGAAAGCCACAGCACGTCGGCCTTTTCCGGTGCGCGCAGCGTCTCGCGGCCACCTTCGGTCGGCTCGAATACGATCTCGCCTTCAGTGGTCTCGATGCGCGTCCCTTGCGCGAGCGCCGTCACCATCTGCTGGGCGAAGGCGGGGAGCGAAAATGCGTCGGTCAGGAGGCCCGTGCGCCGTCCACGGCGGACACGGGCAAGCGCAAGCTGGTTCGGCAGCGCGAGCGCCGGTTCGTCGTCCCACAGGACCGAGAGCGGCAGAAGCCAGCGGTAGGTCTCGCCTTCGCTCCGGGACTCCAGTTCGGCGATCAGCACCTCGCGGTCTCCGTCCGGCAGCGGCGCGAGATACTTCAGCTTGGTCGACTTGATCGCCTGATCCTTGGCGGAGAACCAGCGGCGCTTCATCAGGTAGGAGGGAATGACGTCCCGCACGAAGCCGATGCCGTCGGGCGAAGTGAGTGCGTCCGCAACCTTGTTGCGCGTCACGAGCGTGATGTATTCGGGCATGGGTTCCGGTGCGGGTGTATGCCAGCCGGGTGGCTCGCTTTGTGTGGCGAGGCTGAACCAGTAGAAGCCATAGGGCGCCAGGGTGAGCAGGTACGGGAGCTGTCCGATCGGCGGAAATAGCGATCCCGCGCTCAGTTCGATCGGTGTACGGGCATTGAATTCGGAGAGATCCAGTTCGACCGCCTGAGGGGCGCCTGACACGTTGGCGACGCACAGCAGCGTTTCGTCTTCATGCTGGCGCAGGAACGCCAGCACCTTGCGGTTCTTTGGATAGAGGAAGCGCAGCGTCCCGCGCCCGAATGCAGGATGCCGCCGGCGTACCGCGAGCGTGCGCCGCATCCAGTGCAGCAGCGAGTGGCGATCGCGCAGTTGCGACTCGACATTCACCGTCTCGTAGCCGTAGAGCGGGTCCATCAATGTCGGCAGCACGAGCGCCGCCGGGTCAGCGCGCGAGAAGCCGCCATTGCGGTCCGGCGTCCAGTGCATCGGCGTACGCACGCCATTGCGGTCGCCGAGATGGATGTTGTCGCCCATCCCGATCTCGTCGCCGTAATAGATCACCGGCGCGCCCGGCATCGAGAGAAGCAGGCAGTTCATCAGTTCGATACGGCGGCGGTCGCGCTCCAGCAGCGGCGCGAGACGGCGGCGGATGCCGAGATTGATGCGTGCGCGGCGGTCTGCCGCGTAGGTCTCCCAGAGATAGTCGCGCTCCGAGTCAGTGACCATTTCGAGCGTCAGTTCATCGTGGTTGCGAAGGAAGATCGCCCACTGGCAGTTGTCCGGGATCTGCGGCGTCTGGCGCATGATGTCGGCAATGGGGAAACGGTCCTCGCGCGCCAGCGCCATGTACATGCGCGGCATCAGCGGGAAGTGGAACGCCATGTGGCACTCGTCCCCCTGGCCGAAATACTCTTTGGTGTCCTCCGGCCACTGGTTCGCCTCGGCGAGTAGCATCCGGCCCGGGTAGGAGCGGTCGAGCTCGGCGCGAATTTGCTTCAGGATTACGTGCGTCTCGGGAAGGTTTTCGTTGTTGGTGCCTTCGCGCTCGACCAGATAGGGCACCGCGTCGAGCCGCAAGCCGTCAACGCCCAGCTCGAGCCAGAAGCGCATCACGCTGAGCACGGCCTCGATGACGCGGGGATTGTCGAAATTGAGGTCCGGCTGGTGCGAATAGAAGCGATGCCAGAAGTATGCGCCAGCGACGGGGTCCCAGGTCCAGTTCGATCGCTCGGTATCGAGAAAGATAATACGCGTGCCGGAATATTTCTGGTCGCTGTCGGACCACACATAGAAATCGCGCGCCGCCGAGCCAGGCTTGGCGCGTCGCGCCTTCTGGAACCAGGGATGCTGGTCCGAGGTGTGGTTGATGACGAGTTCCGTGATGACGCGGATGCCGCGCTCGTGCGCGGCCGCGATGAAGCGCTTCACGTCGCCCATCGTGCCGTAGTCGGGATGGACCGCCCGGTACCCGCTGATGTCGTATCCGTCATCGAGGCGTGGCGACGGATAGAACGGCAGCAGCCATATTGCGTTGACGCCGAGTTCGGCGATGTAGTCGAGTTTTGCCAGCAGCCCGGGAAAATCGCCGACGCCGTCATTGTTGGCGTCGAAGAATGACTTCACATGAAGCTGATAAATGATCGCGTCCTTGTACCAGAGCGGATCCTGTTCGTTCACCAGCGCGTTCCTGACCTGAGGGGCGTTCATGTGGCCACTCCGGGCGGCGCAATCCGATAGAGCGCGAACGGCATGTCGGCGGGATCGAGCCGGATGCGTTGAGCCTTGCCGGTCAGCACGAAGCTCTGATCGCGCATCAGGTCCTCAACCAGAAGCGAGCCATGGTCCGGCAGCTTCCATTCCCACAGCGGGAGTTCGTAGGTCGCTTCCTGCGCGTTGTGCGGATCGAGATTGACCAGCACCAGGATCATGTCCCGGCGGCCTGCCGACATTTTTCCATACAGCAGGATGTTGTCATTGAAGACATTGTAGAAACGCACGCCGAGATGGCTTTGCAGCGCGGGATGCGCCTTGCGGATCCGGTTCAGCGCGGAGATTTCCGCCACGATGTTGCCGGGCGCATCCTGGTCGCGCACGCGGATCTCATATTTCTCCGAGTCGAGATATTCTTCGCGGCCGGGCAGAGGAGCCGCCTCACACAACTCAAATCCCGAATAAACCCCCCAGAGGCCGGAGAGCGTTGCCGCCAGCACCGCGCGGATCAGGAAGCCCGGGCGTCCCGACGTCTGCAGGAAATAGGGATTGATGTCCGGCGTATTGACGAAGAAGTTCGGCCGGAAGAACTCCCTCACCTCGGTGGTGGTCAGTTCGGTGAGATATTCTGTCAGCTCCTGTTTCGTATTGCGCCAGGTGAAGTAGCTGTAGGACTGCGAGAAGCCGACCTTGGCGAGTCGGTACATCACCTTCGGACGTGTGAACGCTTCGGACAGAAAGATGACATCGGGATAGCGCGCGCGGACCTCCGCGATCATCCAGTGCCAGAACGGCAACGGTTTGGTGTGCGGATTGTCGACGCGAACGGTGCGCACGCCCTCGGCGGCCCAGAACAGAACGACGTCGCGCAATGCCGCCCACAATCCCGGTTGGTCACCGCCGTAGAAATCGACGTTGACGATGTCCTGATATTTCTTCGGCGGGTTCTCGGCGTATTTGACAGTGCCGTCCGGCCGCCACCTGAACCAGTCCGGATGCTCGCGCAGCCACGGATGATCCGGCGCGCACTGGATCGCGAAGTCGAGCGCGATCTCCATTCCGTTTTCTTTCGCCACCGCGACAAGCTTGCGAAAGTCGGCGAGCGTACCGAGTTCGGGATGGATCTTGTCGTGCCCGCCCTCCTCGCTACCGATCGCGTAGGGGCTGCCGGGATCGTCCGGGGTTGGCGTGAGCGTGTTGTTGCGCCCCTTGCGGTTCTTCCGGCCGATCGGGTGGATCGGCGGAAAGTAAAGAACGTCGAAACCCATCTGCCGGATGTCGGGCAGGCGCGCGATCACATCTGAAAATGTGCCGTGGCGTGCGGGGTCTCCGGACTGCGAGCGAGGAAACAGTTCATACCAGCTTGCGAATGCCGCCTGCGGACGCTCGACATCGAGCATGATGGGTTGGGAACGCGCCTCGAAGGGACGCTCGCCGGATGCCGCGACGGCCTTCGCGGTCGTCGGCGCCGTGAAGGCCTGCAATCCTTCGTCGGGCTTGCCGTTTTCCAGCGTCTTGATCGCCTTGCTGAGCGCGGTGGTGTTGCAGGGGACCGACCGCGCATGCAGGTGTTCGAGAAAGTGGCGCGCTTCCGTCAACTCGAGCGTGATGTCGACTTTGGCTTCGTATTTCACTTCGATCTCGTGGCAGAGCGAGCCGTAGTCGTCCCGCCAGCCGCCGACCGCGAGCATGTGACGGCCGATCCGCCGCGGCAGGAAGGTGGCCTGCCAGCGATCGTTGCCAAGCTCCAGCATGGGCGCGCGCTGCCACTCCGTTTCGTCCGCAGTTCTCCAGAGCAATTCCGCAGCGACACGATCGTGCCCGTCGGTGAAGATGTCGGCCTCCACCGTTACCGGCTCGCCGACGATGCGCTTGACCGCAAAGTCGCCGCCCTCGACCGACGGAGAGACACGCTCGATTGCGACGCGCGGCGATTTCAGTGCCGCCGCCAGGCCGTTTCGCGGCGCACGCTGGGCGATCGGCTTCTGGCGCGTGACCGTCATGATGCGGACCTCTCCGGCGTCGAGCGCCTTGCTCTGATCGCCCGGTTCGAGCGGTTGCGCGTCGCCGAACGCGCCGCCTGCGGATGGGGGAAGCGCATCCGGGACGAACAAAGGCTGTGGCGTGTCTTCGGTGTTGATCGCGACGAGCAGACCCGTACCGGCGTGGCGCGCGTCCGGGCCGTCCACTTGCAGCAGCATCGACATCGCGTCGCCGGGGCTGCTCAGCTTGCGCATCTCCCCGGCGGGACCGCGCGCGCTGATGCGCTCGGTCAGCGCGTTGGCCGCGGCGATGTCTTCGGACAGATCGAACGGCGCACGATCCTGCTCGAAGTCGGCGGGACGCGCGTTGCGCGGGTCCATCTTGCGCCGGGCGCCGAATTCGAAACCCATCGGGACCAGCAGGCCCTGTCCGGTCGCCGCAGCGATGCGCAGCACGCGCCGGGATATTGCCTGCGACTGCTCAGGCGAGGGGCTGCGCGCGGCAAGCCGCTCCTCGAACGGCGACTCGGCCACGCCGACAATCTGCGGCGCGACGCGGCGCAGCGTGTTGTGTTCTTCGGTGAACCACCCGGCACGCCCGTCCCACCATGCTGTCGATCCGAACACGGCATCGAGACCTGCAGTCTGCAACTCGGCAAGCCGCTGCCACGACACACCCGGTGTCCACGCGGTGAAGCGGCATGCGCTGTTTTCCGCGCGCACACCCGCGACCACCGATCTGACGAAGCGCGCGGGGACGTCCCCGACACCGAGCAGGCGAAAACCATGTACGCCTGCCTGGCACAGCCGGATCAGGCGGTCCGTCCACCACGCGGTGATTTCCATTTCGCGTGCAGGATCCTCGAAATGGGCGAGAAGCGCGTCGGGACCGATCTGTTCCTGACGCGGATCGACCACGTCTGACGCCGCCTTGCGATAAAACCAGTGCGAGGCGGAACGCGACATATGGCCGCCGGCCGCGACACGGTCGAGCACCACGTCCAGCAGCAGGCCCAGTCCCGCAGTCGCGCAGGACGTCGCGATCACCTTGGCGGCATTGTCCGCATCGTTACCCGCCTCAAGCGTGGGATTGGCCTTCTCAGGATCGTCGGCAAGGAAAATGCTGCCGCCAGCCAGCGGCGCAAAAATTGGTCCCGCGCACAGGTGTGAAAAGCCAATGCTCCTCGCGCGCTCGCAATGAGGCGCCCACGCGCCAACCTGCCCCGCGAGAAGCGGATGCAGGTAGTAGATCGACATTGCACGCTCTGGGGTGACCTTCACCCGCATTGCGACACTCCTTTGTGTCGCCCCCGGTGAGGAAAAGGTCTCAAATTGCAAAGGTTCCCGAGAGAAGTTTGCAAAAAGGGGCCCTTTGGGCACAAATTCTGGAGTTTGCCCCAATATGTAGCAGGGCGCGCGAATTGGTGGTCCGGCCAACGGGCCGGGATCGTATCCGCCCGCTTCGTGATCGCCGTCACAGCCCGGCTCGGACCCTCCCGTTAGGACTGTCTCATCGGTTCTTGGCGAGAAGGGGCGACA
This sequence comes from uncultured Alphaproteobacteria bacterium, assembly GCA_963757565.1. Classification (GTDB taxonomy): domain Bacteria; phylum Pseudomonadota; class Alphaproteobacteria; order Rhizobiales; family Xanthobacteraceae; genus PALSA-894. The sequence goes on along the minus strand of CAVWSB010000010.1, from coordinate 169,897 downwards.
CATGCAGCGGCACGACAAGCGTGGACAACGTGCCCGCCGTCTCCTCATCTGCGCCGCGGCGCTCGCCGCGCTGGTGGTGTCGTCACTGGTGCTGCGAACACCATATGGTGGAGCGGAAGACATGGTCCGCGCGTGGGCCGCACCGCTTCAGTTCAACGCCGTCACACTCGCCGATGTTCGCTGATTGCCGTGGTCCGATCCGCCGCCACTTCTGAGTTCGATGCTGAATGCGGTGTCCTTTCCGGCGGCCAAGGCCGCTGCTAGGCTCCGCGGAATCGCGCGGCAAATTCGGGGTAAGCCATTGCGCTTCGGGGTTTTTCTCAGGCTTCGGTTGTCAGCCCGTCGCGGTCCGCGCCCCCGCCTGGGGCCTTCGGCATCTCAATCCTCTCAGAAGGCGAAGGGCCGCTCCGGCGAAGAAAAATACGGCGCCGCGAAGAAAGAGTTTGCCAAAGCCGCCAAACATCCGGCCAAGGAGAGCGCCAAGCTGCGCGAGCCGGTAAAGCCGCGGGTGAAGGCTGCCAGGCCACTTCCCCACCCCCACGCCACAGCCGATCCGGAGCACGGGCCCCCCGCCTTTCCCTTTGCGCCTACTGTTCCGCCCGCCGCCGCACCGCCGAAGTGGCCGCCCCAAGTCCAAGTCCGCCGCCAGCCAATAAGGTGGACGAGAACCTTCGCGACCTGCCTCGCCTGCCATGGTTCCGGTGGACTGTCCGAGACGGCCGAGCTCCCGTCGATCTCGGCTCAACCCGGGCCATTTGTGATCAAGCAGCTGACCTTGTTTCGCGACGGAAAGCGCAAGAGCCCCTTAGCCCACTGATGGACCCCGTCACGGTCTTTCTGGTTGACGACAACGCCCCGCAGATACGCGGACCTCATTGAAAACTATCAAGCCAAGCGCCACGGTATGCGCGATATCTCGGCATTCATACAACTTAGTGATGCTAGCCGGCTAGCAGTCATGACGGTGACGTCCCGGTAGCCAAAAAGCGGATTTGAAATTAGTGGGAATCCGTGGGATCAATGTCGCACCTCGGGGGGCAGACGTGATGTGCTACGTGATGGCGTAGGTTGATCAGCTTCCCGCGACGTCCGTGGCTCCCGCACTCGCACCCTTTCGTGAGAAGCCGATGAATCTAATGTTATCTTGGCGCAAACCTAACGACGCAGAAAACGTTAGCCTCACGGCGGGTCAATACGAGAGAGTTGTCCGCGCGCTTCCGCGACGGAAGATCTCGCATTCGGCCAGCGATGCCCACGTCAGTTTGCCGCTAGCACGAAGGGTGCGCTTTTCTGCAGGAACGCTCCGAACGGTCAGTCGCTTGTTCGTCTGGCTGTGGAGTTTGATCCGCTTCTACTCAGGAAACTTTTTTGATTTTGTACGAAGGCGCGGGACGGAGGAGCGGCGCGCCATCCGCCTGCGCCAGGTTTTCGAGGATGCCGGTCCGACATTCGCGAAGCTAGGGCAGCAGCTTTCGATGCGTGCAGATATGTTGCCCTATTCATATTGCCTTGAACTGGCGAAAATGCTCGACCGTGCCCCGTCTTTTCCGGTCGAGCAGGCCATCGCCATCGTCGAGCGCAGCTTGAAAAGGCCGCTCTATGACGTGTTCGAGGCGTTCGATCCCGAGCCGATCGGTTCGGCGTCGCTCGCCTGCGTGTACCAGGCCCAATTGTACACTGGCGAGCACGTGGCCGTGAAGGTGCGGCGTCCTGGCATCGGACCGTTGATCGCTGCCGACCTGCGTGCCGTCGATTGGCTGCTCGCCATTGCTGAGACGCTGACTATCATCGCACCGGGGGTGACTCGCCGCTTTCGCGAAGACTTTCAAACAATTCTTTTCAACGAGCTGAATTTCCGCACCGAAGCGCGATACACTGATCTATTTCGTCGCCGTGCGAAGAAGCGCAAGAAGGGCGTGACCGCACCACGGGTTTTCTTCGAGTTCTGCTCCGAAGAAGTCATGGTGAGCGAATTCGTGTCCGGCGTCTGGATGTACGAGCTGATGGCGGCGGTTGACCGCGACGACCAGGAATTTCTGGCGCGTGTGCGCAAGATCGGTATCGATCCCAAGACGCTCGCAAGCAAGATCGTCATGATCATGAATTGTGAGATTCAGGAGGAGTTGTTCTTCCACGCCGATCCCCATCCCGCGAACCTGATCGTAATGCCTAACAACGAGGTCTGCTTCATAGACTTCGGGGCAGTTGGACGCTTTTCCACGCATACCCGTAAGACGCTGCGCGAATTCCAGCATCACATGATTCGCGGCGACATCGGTCGCATGGTTAATTGCGGTTTGAGCCTGATAGGCCCGCTTCCGCCTATGGACGTGGAGCGCATCCGTATCGAGATGGACAAGGTTTATGCGGAAGGCGTCTATGCGATGGCGAGCCGAGATGCCGAATGGTGGGAGAAGAGCGCAGCGCAGAGCTGGCTGCGCTTCCTCGAGATCTCCCGCCAGTTCTCGATGCCGGCGAGCTTCGAGACGATCCAGCTGTTCCGCACGACGTTCGCCTATGATGCCGTGGTGGTTCGACTAAACAAGGACCTCAATCTTCCCACTGTCTGGGAAGCTTATGCCAGGGAGGCGGCAGCGGAGGCCCGCACACGCGTCAAGAAGAAAATGCGGGAGCGTCTGCGGGGCCCGACCGATATGGACTATATGGCAATGGAGGAGTTCGGCGACATGGTTACGCAGTTCAGTTTCCAACTACAGCGCGGTATCGAAAACCCGATTATTCATTTCCGCAACATTGTCGGCAAGATCGCCTATATCGCGTCGCTCTTCCTCAAGCTCGGCTATCTCATCGTGTCTGCGATCGGCCTTGCGCTCATCACTGACGCCGTCGCGCGCCGATGGTTTGATTATCATATTGATTGGGCGTCCGTATTGGATCGGGCCACCACTATAGGCTGGATACAGGTTGCGGTGATCGCGGTGCTTCTCATAGTCATTCGCCGCATTGTCATCCGTCTCGGTCTGCCGGACACTAAACTCAATCCGGATCGCTGAGCCGGTCGCGGTGCGTTGTGCAGTAGGCGGCCTCGCGGTGTGTCGTATATTCGGCGGCCCGTGCGGCACGACGAGATGAAATCATCTACCTCAATTTCGACTTGTCTAGCTCTCCATCAGATATCGCGGCGCGAGGTCGACAGGTTCGAGGAAATGGACACTGAACGCGAAGCGCTGGTTGCCGATTTGCTTCACCTGCGCCGCGAGGCGATCGCGCCGCGGTCCGCAAGGCCTGTCCGCTTCGGCGACGCATGGCGCACGAGATCTCCGACGAATTCAGCCGTCGCGCCATTCGATTACATCCAGCGAGTTGGCGATACCGTCGACCGCATCGTCACAAGACGCCCATCGTCGATCTCCGCATAAAGCCGCCGCTCCCCCAGGCCTGGAGGGGCGGGAAGCCCGTTTTGGATATCAGGACATGATGCCGATCATCAGCCAACAGCCGAGGAAGTCGTTAATGAAGGTCGGAAGTCGCCTTGGAGGGCGCGCACCCGCTCCTGCAGGCACTCGCCCATGGGAGGCCCATGCTTGGCCGTTTCCAGTCGTCTGCCGTTTAGAAGTGTCGCCATAGCCGCGCGGCAGAGAGCGCGTTGCTGGATAAGGTCGAGCCGTGCCGGAGGCGAATTGCTCGGAATAGGCCGACATTGTGTAGAGGCAGGCGCGCGGGTTTTCGCTAGTCCGACACCGGGTGCCTCGGCAAGGCAGAAGATGTCGAAGTGACTCCTTCAGTCTCGCACGCGAACAGCCGCTGGTCCGACCGAGGCCGGTCTGCACCTCGTTGACGATGAGAGGCGCGCCTCAATAGTGACAAAGGTCGCGCGCCGCGCGAGATACCCGGGAGGGGCGCCCTGGATGATCTTAACGAGGAACAGGGCGAAGAAACGGGGCGCGTTGCCATCTACGATTATGCACGAAAAAGCCCACTTCAATTTAACATCATGTCTAGTTCGGAAGCGCCTTGACCAGTTTGCGCACCGTTGAAGCTTCAGAGAGGAAGGAGGTCGGCAACTGTTTGCCGACCAATCTCTGGACTTCTACATGCACATCCATTGCCAGCAGTGAATTGCCTCCTTTCTCAAAGAAATCATCGTCGATCGTTAGCGTGTTGACTTCTTAGAAGTCGCTTCCATATTTTCAGCACCTCTACATGGAGAGCGTCTTCCGACAACAACTCGGCGGATGTTCGCGGGCGCTCCGTCCCATCTGCGCTGCTCAGATCGAAACGGATAAATGCGAGCAGCTTGAGCCACCGGGACGAGACGATCGCCTTCGGCGCAAGGCTGAGTAGTTCCTCGCGGGTAAATTCACTTAGCCGCGCACGCTGAACCTTGCCGGTGATTCCTTTGGGAAGCCGTGCGACGACAAAGATGCGTCGCGGAACCTTGAAACCGGCAAGCCGCTCTCCGGCGAAGGCGCGCAGCGCCTCTGGCCCCACAGTCGTACCCGGCCGTAGGACGACGGCTGCTGCAACATCCTCGCCCAGGTTCGGATGCGGCACGCCAAAAGCGGCTGCCTCCATGACATCCGGATGCTCCATCAACGCCTCATCAATCGCCTGCGGGGCGATCTTTTCGGCGCCGCGACTGATGATTTCTCGACGGCGCGCATGAAGCGATAGGAAACCTTCATGATCGAGCGAGCCGATATCACCGGTGCGATACCAGCCGTCGCGGAAGGCGAACGCATTGAGTTCCGGCGCGTTGAGGTAGCCCGAGGTGATTGAGGGCCCGCGCACGAGGATTTCGCCGTGCTCGCCGGGGCCGGCCTCATTGCCATCTTCGGCGACAATCTTGACAATGCCGGGCCACGGCATGCCGCAGGTGTCGGGCTTTGACAGTCCCGGTCCTGGCCTGTTCGATGCGATATGCGCGGTCTCGCTCGACCCGTAATGCTGAAGCACCGGAACGCCGAGAACCTGTTCCATCTCCTCCTGAGCGGTCCGCGCGATCGGTGCGCCGGCGCTGGAAATTAGGCGAAGCGAGTGCAGCATCCGTAGGCCCGGCTGCGCGCGCGCCTTGTCGAGGACAGCAAGATGCACGGTTGGGCCGCAGGAATACCAGGTCGGCCGGAGCGCGCCCAGCCATTCTGCGAGATCGACCGTCATTGCATTGGCTGGAAAGGCGGTGCCGCCGCCGGTTAGCAGCGGCGGAAGCAATGTCGTCGTAAGGGCGTGCGAATAATAGATGGGTGATACACTCAGGCAGCGGTCTTCCGGCCGCAGGTCGAACCATTTCTGCACCCGCTCTGCCGAAGCCAGCACATTGCGGTGGCTGAACGGTACGAGGTGGGGATCGGCCGTCGTCCCCGATGTGTGCAGAATGAAGGCAGGCTTGTCGGGATCGGGGTCGCCGTCTTCACTGGTTGCTGCGATCCGTGGGACAGAAAGGGCGAGTTCAAGCTGTCCGGGGGCGGTCGGCTTCGACTCGATAATCGGTAAGGCCAGCCGTTCCGCGATGCTGCGCGCGGCCGACGGCGTCCCCTCCGAGAGCAGTACCGCGCTTGGGCGAACGCTATGGAAACACCGCTCGACCTCCGCCGCGGTCAGTTTGGGATCGAGCGGAATGGCGGCCGCCGAGCATGCCGTTGTGACGATGCTCCATGCAGCAGTCGCACTGTTGGCGATGCCAACCGCGATGCGCGCATCCCGTCCAAGGCCCGCTTGGCGAAAGCGTCGGCGAACATCTTCGATCTGTCGCGTCAGGTCCTTGTAACTGACCGGTGCGAACATAGTCCCAACCAGCGCCAAGCGATCCGCATGGACGGAGGACTGCGCCCGGATGCGCGCGCCGATCGTCGAAAGCCCGACGAAATAATCCGGCCCATTGCAGAGATTTGGTTCGGTTTGGAATTCGGCCATGCCCGCATCTTTCTCCTGCTTATTTGCCGATGCCGCGCAATCTAACGCGGCGGAGGGTGTGCACAAACAATCGGAGCGAATGCGTTGGGTCAAGTCGGCACGATGCTCCAGTCCTTCGGCGGTGCGATATCTTCAAAGCCCGGCGTTGTATGAACCGCGAGATGCACCACGTCGGGCATGGGAACAAAAAGGCTTGCGAGCAGTGCCCCCGTCGGCAGAGTTCCGGTGCGCGGCGCGGCCAGAACGTGAAGGCCTTTGTCACGCAAGTGGTGGCAGAGATGGCAAACGAATCGCATCCGCTCGCGCATCGTCAGACCATCGTCGGCCCACAGGTCCAACATCGCGCCGCAAACCGGCTCCCGTCCCAGGAACGTCAGGAAGTGATAATGCGCGAGACCCCGCACAACCCCGTCGCGTTCGAATACAAAAGTCTCGGAGGTTTTGTTGGAAACCAAATAGGCGAATTCCTTCCGCGACCATAGCAAAGCCCAATCGAACGCCGCCGTCGCGACCTCTAGAACCTCGACGCAGCGGTCGAGGTCGCCGTCGCGATAGGGCCGGACATGAGGATCCTGCCCGAAAGGCGTGAGTTGGAGGAGGGGGCCAATCGCGCGAGCGGCCAAGCGCTCCGAAGCGTTTATGCCGGCGCGCGCCAGTACGGCCGGCGCAAGGAATTTCGCAAGGAAACGGCAGCGAGACACGACCTTGAACTTTTCTGGGAAGGTCTGTGCGAACTTGGTCCAGAACTGGAACGAGATCGATTGCGGATCGCCGAGGATTATTCCGAGTGTCAGTCCGATGCCGCGCTCTTCATTTCTCCGCCTCATCTCCTCAATCAGCGGCAGCGCGACCCGGCGGTAGGCAGGATCGACCGTGAACATCGTCGATAACGACGTTGGAATTTCCTGGTCGCGTACCCGCATCGGCTGCGGTGCCGAGAACATGGTGCCGACCATCTTAGTGCCCTCATAGGCAACGACGCAAACCGCATTGCAAGCCGGCGAGAGCCGCCAGCTTAGATAGGCGGCATCTGCAACGGGTATCCACACGCGGCCGCCATATTCGTGATCCCAGACGCGTCGCGTCAATTCTGCGACGTCCTCGAAATCGCCCAGGTAATCCCGGATCTCGATGCCTTCCATTCAGTCACCTGTCAGAAGCGGATCGCAGGTCTCTGGTGCGGCGGGCTATGTGGCACATCGCCGTACGGATGGCGAGACCAAAGTAGCGATGAAAGTGGGGTGCGCCCGTTACACTGAGAGCATTGGCCCGCGGTCGATCACATCACCAGCAGGCTCCACGACTTCGGTGATGGCAGGGCGAATGCGCGCTCGCTCCAGAACACCGCTAGGTGCCACGGTCCCGGGATTGGAATGAAGACATTAGCTAGGAAAGCCGTCGCCGGCATTGTTGCCGAGCGCGGTGCTACGACAACATGGGCGCCGCGCGCTCGCACCTTCTCGCAGAAATGTCCGAGAAAGCGAATGCGTTCCATTGTGGTGAGCATATCATCGGCCCACATCGCAATGACAGCGGCACGCGTACTTTCCCGTCCCTGCATGGTGACGTAGTGACTATTCACTAGTCCCCTGACGATGCCACTCTGCTCGAATACGAGTGTTTCACAATGAGGGCTTTCCAGCCGATGACGTAACTCGTCCGGGCTCCAGAGCAGCGCCCATTCGCAGGTGGCATTGGTACGTTGCACGAGATCAGCGCAGCGTACGAGATCCGCCGGTCGATAGGGACGCACCCGGGCGTCCCGTCCGAACGGAACTCGACTGAGTAGAGGCCCCAGCACACCGGTGAGCGTCCGTTCCCAACGTTGCACAGCCGCGCGCGACACCACATCGGGCGCCAGTGTCTTGGCCCAATAATTCACCGGAAAAAGAGACGTCAGCCGGTCGGGAAAGGTCTCCGCGTACTTCTGCCAGAAGAGATAAGAGGGCGACGTCGGATCGCTCATGACTGTCGCAATGGAAAAGGCGATGCCCCGCTCGGCGCTGCGTCGCCGCAACTCGTGGACAAGCGGCAGCGCCACACGCCGTTGCTTGGCGTCGACGGTGAAGCCGAAGGTCATGCCGATGGAGTGCACGGTCGAGCCGGCACGCATTGCGCGCGGTACGGAAAACACATTGCCGATTAGCCGACCGTCTTCATAGACCGCCGGGCAAAAAGCACCGCTGCCCGGCCCCACGAGCCAGCGGAAAAATGCCGGGTCAGCGGCCGTGGTCCAACTCTTGCCGGCATATTCCTGAACCCACACCCGGTTCCAGAACGCGCAGACGTCGTCGTAATTGCCCGAATATTCTTGAAAATTGATTTGCTTGGTCAAAGACGTGAGGCCTCGAAGATGACGAATGGTCCTGATTGCTGCTGGCGTGTCTTAATCAGCCCAGCGGCCGCGATCCAGGCCTTCAGGTCATCACCGGTGCCACCCGGTCCGAACGCCCCGATACCTTCCTTGATGAACAGCCGCTGCCGCAGGCCAGGACCCCGACAGATCATCGCACCCACGAGGCGGCCGCCGGGCCGCAGGCATCGCGCGACCTCTCGGATCGCGGCCTCCGGCCGAGGCATGCAGTGCAAGCCCCAATAGGACAGGAAGAGGTCGACGGTGCCGCTCTCGATGGGAATGTGCGTAGCATCACCCTCAACAAACTCGATCTGGTCGAGGCCAAGGGTATGAGCGCGCCGGCGTGCTCGCACAAGCATTTCTGGAGATAGGTCGAGAGCCACATACCGCAGCCGCTGGTGCGCGCTCAGTGCGGCAAAGGCCACGCCCCCGCCGCATGGCGCGTCGACGACCACTGCGCCATCGGGTAGGGCCCTCACCGCCTGCATGCTGTCGTAGAACGGCTTTGGGTCGCCGCCCCACATCGCGATCCCGACCGCACGTCCAAGCCAGGGACGCTCCATCCAGTACGCATAGGCGCGCCCGAACGTGCCATCGAAGACCGTTCTGACGCGCACCGTGAGTTCGGACTTGGGCAAAATAACCCTCCCACTCTTGCTGATATCAGCAGGCTTCGCACCATTCAACAGCAGTCTGCCCTGCCCACCCGGTTCCGAAGACACCGAGTTAGGTGTCTTGATGGAGCTGGAGGTGGGTCATGGAGAGGCGTCGGTTTACGCCCTAGTTCAAGCTTGAGGCGGTGCGCCTCATCAAGGATCGGGGCGTGTCATATGTGCAGGCGTCGCAAGACCTGGGCGTGCATGTGTCGCAGTTGCGCGATTGGGTGAAGTTCGCCGACGATTCGCAGCATGTGTTTCCCGGCAACGGGCAGATGAAGCCGTGACCGCCATAACACGCCGGCGTTGTCGCCTTCAGTAAAGCGCTTCGTCAGCTTGCATTACCGCAGGAGCGATTGATGCCTGGACCAGAGGCGAAGGGAAAACCGGGCTGCCGCGTTGTGATTGCATCGCAGTCCTTGCGGCGCTGATGGCGTCTGTGTCGATACCGAACACCACACGGGGCGAACCGGCAACCGCGATACGGGCGTGGGTCGCGCCCCTTCAGCTTCACGCCTTCATGCTCGACAACGTGCACTGATATCCTCCGAGCAACGGATTTTCGGTCCACGGGCCCCCGCTTTAGACGCCTACTATTCAAGAATTATGCGGAATGCTAAGTACGGGATCGCACATCGAGTGGAAATCGGAGTACGCAATTTGCGCTTCGGGATTTGGTGTCAGGCTTCGGTTTTCATCGTTTTCGTGGCCTTCATCAGCCCATCGCTCGGCCAGCCAAGCGATGATCGCTTTCCGTCGCGATCCGCACCTGCGGAGCCGCAGACCGCGTCTCAACCGTCTAAGAAACCGAGATCTGTTCCGGCGAAGAAAAACATCACCTCCTCGAAAAAAGAGGGCATCAAAGCGATCGAGCATTCAAACACTAAGGGCGTCGTTAAATCCCGCGAACAGGCGAAGTCGCCGGCGAAGGCCGCAAAGCCGCTCGCCGTGTCGCAGCCGGCACCCCTGGCCCCCGCGCCGCCCACCACCCCGTCGCCGCGCCCGCCCACAGGTCCTGCAACGACTGCGCCCGGGGCGAGGCCGCCGGCTGGGAGCGCGCCAACAGCGGTCTCCCCGGCTGCCCCTCCGGCAAAGAAGGCAGAGGAGGTCTTCGCAATCTGCCTTGCGTGTCATGGGTCCCACGGACATTCCGAAACATCGGAGATTCCGTCGATTGCAGCTCAACCCGGGCCGTTTGTGATCAAACAGCTCGCCTTGTTTCGCGACGGAAAGCGCAAAAGTCCCCTGATGGACTCTGTTATCGGACTTCTAGATGAGGAAAGTGCGCGCAGATATTCGGAGATCATATTGAAGCTCCCGAAGCCGGACGCGCCATTAACTGGCTTCGATTCATCCCGCTACGAGCAGGGCAAATCGGTCGCGGCGGCGGCGAACTGCGCGAATTGCCACAACGCCGATTTCGCCGGAGCCGGCGACAATCCGAGACTCGCACATCAGCGGGAGGACTATCTCCTCAAGGCACTGCGTGAGTACAAAGCGGCCGCCCGGCCGAACCAGGGTCCGCTGATGGCCGCATCGGTTGAGTTTTGAGGACGCCCAACTCAGCGCGCTGGCGCATTTCCTAGCTTATTTGCGATGAAGTATCGCTCGAATTGGCACATGAGCACACTTGCGACAGCGTCAAATCCGTTCATACTGAAGCTTCCGCAGTGGAGGTTTTGATGCGCGCAGCGGCAGTAGCCCTCATCGTTGGGCTGATCGTGTTACCCCTGTCTGGCGCATTCGCCCAATATCCACTTCCGCCCGGATATTATCCGCTGCCTCCGCCGGAATTCTATCCGCCGTCGCCGCCCGGATTGTATCCGCCTCCTCCGCCCGGCATGGCCCCTATAGGCCCTGGCATGCGCGGCAAGCTGAGTAAGCCCCGATTGATGCGGATGATGAAGATGCGGATGAAGGCGCACAGGCAACGCATGCCAAACCAGCAGATGCAGATGAAAGATCCGCAGCCGCAACCGCGTTAGTTGGCTGGCAACAGGTCAAAAGCCCTATCGCCCGTATTCTGCGACCTGATGGCCCTGCGCCATTAGCAAATCAACCTGCCGTAGCTTCGCAACGATGTCTTCAGTTGTGCTTCTTCGGCATCGATCCGACCTCCATGGCCGAAACAATGCTTCAGCCAGGACCAGCGCAAGGGGCGGATTGATTCAATTCGAGAACTTGAGGAGGCCCAACATTGGTGCCTATCCCCATGCACGGTACTTCACCTAGCTCAACAAATGATCGCAATCCATCATTCTGCAACTCGGTGGATGACGGCACTTTTAACTTACAAGCTCACAGGCGACGCCCAAAAGTTGCTTTCGTGCCGTCTCGCATTCTTGCGGTAATTAGCTGGATCCGCGGTTGGATCGCCAGTTGAAGCGTCATCCAGAACCGATGGCTGGTCTTGGTATTTCACGCCATTTCCTCCCTCAGCCGCCTTGCCAGATCGCGAATCGTCGGAGCCTCGAACAGGAGGGACTCCGGGAGTTCCTTTCCGATCATTTTCTGAAGCGCTTGGCTCATGTCCATGGCCAGGAGGCTGTCGCCACCCTTCTCAAAAAAATCATCGTCCGGCGAAACGACGTCGATCTTGAGAACGCGCTTGAACAGGGCGGTCAACGTCTCGATCAGCCCCTCTTCGGAGAGGCCGCCCTGCTGCGGCTTGTCGCGCAGCACATCGCTCAGGCGCCGGCGCTGGACCTTGCCGGTGATGCCTTTCGGCAGTTGATCAACGAAGGTAATCCGCCGCGGTATCTTGAATGATGCGAGGCTGTTACTGATGAAATCGCGCAATTCCGCAGGCGTTACACTCGCACCTTCGTGCAGCACGACCGCAGCCGCGACGTCTTCGCCAAGACGGGGATGCGGAACGGCGAAGGCCGCTGCCTGCGCGACCTGGGGATGCGAGAGCAGCGCCTGATCGATTTCGAGCGGGGCGATTTTCTCGCCGCCGCGATTGATCAGTTCCTTCTCGCGGCCATGCAGCGTCAGGAAGCCGTCGGCATCGAGAGAGCCAATGTCGCCGGTGCGATACCAGCCGTCGACGAAGATCGAGCGGTTGCGCTCCGGCGCGTTGAGATAGCCAGCCATCACTGATGGGCCCCGCACGAAAACCTCACCGCGCTCTCCGGCTGGCACCGGCGCGCCTTCGTCGTCCGCGAGCTTGACGATGCCGGGCCAGGGCACTCCGCAGGTCCCGAACCGCGATGCGCCAGGTGTCAGCCGATTGCTGGCAATCTGTGCGGTTTCACTCGACCCGTAGTGTTCGAGAACCGGTACTCCGAGCGCTTTATGAATGCGCTCGTGCACCTCACGCGCGATCGGCGCGCCGGCCGACGACATGAAGCGCAGCGAATGCATGGTCTTCGCGTCCGGCATCTGCTCGGCCTTTTCCAGGACCGATAAATGCAATGTCGGGCCCGCCGAGTACCAGGTGGGCCGCAGATCGCCGAACCACTCCACCAGATCCACATTGGTCGGATTGGAGGGGAACGCCACGCTGCCACCGGTCATCAGCGGCGGCAGGATCGTCGTGGTCAGCGCATGCGAATAATAAACCGGCGCAACGTTCAGGCAGCGGTCTTGCGGGGTGAGATCGTACCATGCGCTGAGCCGCTCGATGACCGCACCCATGTTTCGATGGCTGAACGGAACGAGATTGGGATCGGCCGTGGTGCCGGAGGTGTGCAGGATGAACGCCGGTGCTTCGGGATCCGGCTCATCGTCGGGTGATGATGCGGCTCCAATTCGTGGAGCGTCGAATTTCAGCCCGGGCGAAAAGCTCGCCTCGATGATGGGAAAGCCGCGTTGTTCGGCGGCGGTCTGTGCATAGGACTCGCTCCTGCCAAGGACCACCATAGCGTTCGGACGCAGGATGAGCAGACAGCGCTCAACTTCGGCGACCGTCAATTTCGGATCGATGGGCACGGCGGCCGCTGCCCCGGTCACCGCGATGATCGCGCGCGCCGCCTGTGCGCTGTTTGCGATCGCGACCGCGATCCGCGAATTGCGGTCGAGGCCGGCAGCCCGCAGCGAGTTCCGCACCCCGTCGATCTCGTCGATAAGCGCTTGATACGACACCGCTGTCGAAATTGGACCCGACGAGGCCGCCTGCTTGGGCCACAATTCCGCATGATGGCGGATCGCTTCACTAACCGTGCGCGGGTTATCCGATATGGCGGCGCCGTTTGGGCTCAGATATCATCACGATACTCATAGAGGTGGCACTAATTTAGCGTTGACTTCTTCAGATGCGTCTCGATTTTCCTCCGAGTCAAAATAATATCTCCCAACGTCAAGGAGCAACGGACCATGGTAGGAGGGGCGCCTCGCATTCTTGATTTCGAAGCTCCAAGTCTTGCATGCGGGAGACCCGGCGTAAGTTTTGTCGGGAATATGCCGATCCGGATATGTGGTGCGCCGCGAACGAAGAAATTGGCGATCAGCGCCCTCGTCCCTGGTCGAGGAGAACGCGCCCACCAGTGCATGGACATCCGTTTCGCACAAATGGCGGCAGAGATGGCCGATCAGATGCGCCGCTCGGCGAAATTGAGGTCGTCATGCGCCGCAGTGTCGAGGAAGCCGGCACGGATAATTTGACGTTCCATGAAGTTGGAAAGGAATTACGTTGGAACATTCCATGCACTTTCCATCGCGCTCGTAGAAAAGGTCTTGAATGTCCGCCCTGTCCAACGCTATTCACTCTCGCGCTCCCAGTGCATCGCCAGTCGAGGTCGTTCATCGACTGGATCCCGATCGATCTCGGTGCACCGCTCGAGGTCCGAAGGACGATAGACGGTGCTTCGGATTGGGGCTGTTGGGACCCAGTCGCAGCAGGGGCCCGAGATCGGCTTGCAATCCTCTCCCAGCCATATGCCGGCGCCAACTACAACATCGGGCCTGAGGAATTTGGCGAAGTAGCCTTCATCCAACACGAACCGAAGCTCTTGGGAACGCATCCGCATCTTTGGTCCAGAATTGGAATGATGCGGATGTGGATCGTCCAGCACCATGCCGATCCCGAATGCGATGCCGCGCTGCCTCGTCGAGCGCGCCACAGCCGCTCGATCAGCGGAACGCCACGCGCCGATTGCCCGGTTCGACCGGATAATCCTGTCCACATCGTCAACACAATATGGCACGCCCAGTTGATTCGCAGCGATCTCGGCACCGAGAACACGCTGCCGACAATCCGGCCACTTTCGTAGGCAACAAGGCAAGCGCACCTGTCCCTTCGCAAGCTTGTCGCGCAGGAAAGCTCGCTCCCGGCACGGGAAACCAGATTCGTCCACCGTACTCCGGGATCCAGACCCGTCTGGCGAGTTCAACGAAATCCTCGAAGTCGCCGCTGTACTCGCGGATATCAACGCGCGCCATCGACCGGCGGTCCCAGCTTGTTGATCTGCACCTGAATCGTACCGTCTGCCTCCGCGATCACGCGCAACGTGTTCGCATCGAACTGAATGCCGGCGAGACGCACATCGGTCACTCCGGCATCGAGTGTGATGCCGACCGCGTTGCGGCGGAATTCAGCCACGGCGTTCTCCATGCCCTTGCGGGCATTGGCGACAAGAGGCGAGAGATCGACGACGCGTTCTCGGCAAGGGTCTTCTGCAAATCCGGCACGGCGGCGCGGGCCACGAAACCGAGCAGGCCGAACGCTGTCTCGGACTCGATATCGAGTGAAATGTTTTCGAAGCTAAGAAGCCGCCGTTCGCGATCGAGCTGCGGCCTGCCCCACAGATAGATCGTCGCGTCGGCAGCGAGCCCGAACCAGCTCTTGGATTCGTTCGCCTTGATCTTGAGCGTGATCAGAAGCCGGTCGCCGGAGGCGGCCAGGCTTGACGCCCTCGATCGTCGCTTTGACCGCGCCGCTCTCACTGACGGGGAATGTCTTTCCCTTCAGCTGCGAGTCGACCAGCCGGCTGACCTCGGTGAACGGGATATCGATCGGGACGTCGATATTCATGCGGCCCTGATCCATCTGGGGAACGATCTGGAGCTGCGAAGGGAACGCGCATTCGGGCTTTGTTTCGGACGGAGGATATCCGCGTCTCGGCCCGTGTGCCCAAGGCGAAGCTGAGATTGGTCTGGTCGATTTTCGGCTGCGAGGCGAGAGCCTCGGTCGGACGAAGCTCGATCCAGAGGCTTGGCGATCCGGTCGAAGCGGCGCCGGACGATCCCGACATCCCGGCGGGGCACCGAGCGGAATCGAGCGGCACATCTTGCCCCATTGGGCGCGCATGGCCTGTTCGATTGCGGGGCTGTTGGCGAACTGCTCCTGCATCCGGGAGACCTGCTCGTTGATCAGCCGCTCGACCATGGGCTTTATTTCATTGGAGAGATTGAGCTGCATTCCCATGATCGTGGCCGTCGCGCCGTCGATCGTGATCTGCGACGAGAGGTTCGGCTCGACCCGCCATCCGGCGAGTAGGTTCGGACGCGCCGTCAGTGCGATGCGGCCGCGGAATTCGGCGCTCTGCTCGGTCGCACCGCCCGCGGCCTGCTGGTGACGCTGCGGTTGTTGCCGCTGCGTCTGCTGCTGCTGTTGTTGTGGTTGCTGCTGCTGCTGTTGTTGTTGCGATGGCTGTTGCATGCCGGGCGGCCCGAACCCGGGCGGCCCAAATCCTCCGGGTGGCGCCGGGAATCCGGGCGGCATCGGTGGCATTCCCGGTGGGCCCTGCGAATCCCTGGCCGCGTCCTCCTGTGCCTGAAGGCCCCATGCCGGGTGGTCCTCCCATACCGGGCGGGCCTCCCATGCCGGGGGGGCCCATTCCTGACTGCTGGCCGGGCATGTTTTGCATCATCTGGCCGCTCGCACGCAGTGCGCCTGTGAGAGAGGCCGCGAATGTGAGGCCTTCTGGCCCTCCCGTGACGCTGAAAGGTTCACGATTGAGAGACCAGGTAATTTCGGCATTGCCCATGCCGGGCGGAACCGGAATGTCCGGCTTGCCGCTCATCGTGGGCGGAACGGCGGTCTCGATTGCCTGCTGGATGACGGCCAACGGGATCACGACGGGTGTCACGATCAATGAACTGCGCGTCACAGCCGGGAAGAGGCTGAACGTCGGCAATTGCCGGACGCCGGTCGACCGAGCCCGGAGCTCGCCATTTGAGAAACCAGATCGCGCCGCCCACGACGGCGACCCCGACCGCGACGAGTGTGATGGCGACGTTGCGTACCGTTCTCTTCATGCCATGCCGCGCTCCCGTTCGCGATTGAAACCCTACTGTAAAGATCGAGGGAGTGCCAACCCGCCCGTCCCCAACAATGGGCGAGGCAGGAGCTGGTGGCTCCCGCCTGACGTCCCGGACCTTTGCGGTGCATCAGATCGGAGGCAGCGTCGCCTTGCAGCGCTTGCTCAGATTGTCCTTGTTGCGGGTCATGCAGCTGATGATCGCCTGATCGCTGCCGATCGAGGTCATGCACAGGCGCATGACATCGCCCATGCATGCCATCTGCTGCTGGGAGCTGCCGGGGTTCGCGAAGCTCGCCGTCGAGCACGCGAGGGTTGCGCCGATGACCGCCGCCGCAATGGCGATACGGCCGAAAATGCGAGAGTTCACGTCCACCGTCATGACACGCTCCTGTTTTGACACCGCCGTCCGGTGTCTGGGTTGCCGATGGGTGGACTTTGCCTTGATGCTTCCTTTCCGGCTGTGACCGGGGTCACAGGAATTACGATTTGGCGGAGGTGACGTCCCGCCGAAGTGGATTAGCGGGATTGGCCCGCGCGGCAACTCCCTTCCCACCATCGCGGTCTTCGCCTAAAGTTGCCTGCGTTGAAGCGTGCGGGGCACATCACGAATTCGCAAAAACAGGGAATGTCGTCATGAAGATCTCGGCAGTGACGATTGCGGCTCTGCTTCCTCTTGTGATCGCAGCGCCCTCTTACGCCCAGCAAACTCCGGTCAGCCAGCTCGACGTGAATATCGTACCGAGATTAAATCCGGACGGTGTCCGCAAGGTCCAGGGGTTGCTGAGGGACAAGGGCTTGACGCCGGGCCCGAACGACGGCGTCGCCGGCCCGCTGACCAAAGCCGCGGTACGCGCCTTCCAGGAGAAATACGGAATGAAGCCGTCCGGCGAAATCGATAATCAATTGCTGCTCGGACTGGGCGCCGTCGATCTTGCAGGCGGCGGGGAGTAATCCGGCGCGCTGACGCCCGATCGGGCGGTTTGTACCGCCTGCTGATCCTTGATATTCAGCCGGGCGATGACGCGCATCCTCGAAGTCACCGTGAATGCCCGCCCGCGCGCCGATGCGGTGCCGGACAACTTGCTGCTGCTGAATTACCTGCGAGACGTTGCGGGATTGACCGGGACCAAGACCGGCTGCGATGGCGGCGAGTGCGGCGCCTGTACCGTGCTGGTGGATGGCGAGCCAAAACTTTCTTGCCTCACGCTCGCACACACGGTCATGAATGCCGACGTCGAAACCGTCGAAGGGCTCGGCTCCGGCAACGCGCTATCGGCTGTGCAACGCGGCTTCCATGAGAAACTGGGATCGCAATGCGGCTACTGCACACCCGGCTTCGTCATGGCGACGGTCGGATTGCTCCGGCGCAAGCCCGATCCGAGCGACGACGATATCCGCGAGGCGCTGGCTGGCAACATCTGCCGCTGCACCGGCTACGTGAAAATTCTCGAAGCCGTCCGCCTGGCAGCCAGCCTTGCGGCGCAGGGCGTGTCGCCGTGATGCCGCACGCCTCAGTGAGCGTGTCGCGATGAACGAGATTCTGCCGACCAGCACCATTGGCAGTTATGTGCCGATGGTCGATGGCCCGGAAAAAGTATCCGGCCGAGCGAAATACACCGCCGACATTGAAATGGCGGCGGGCACGCTCGCGGCACGCATCTATCGCAGCCCCTACGCTCACGCCGAGATCGTTGCGGTCGATGTCTCGGAAGCGCTCAAGGTGCCGGGCGTGCGCGCGATCATCACGGGCGCCGACTGCGACCGGACGTTCGGCGTGCTGCCGATCGCGCGCAGCGAGCATCCGCTCGCGCGCGACAAGGTGCGTTACCGCGGGGAGCCGGTCGCGGCGGTTGCGGCGATCGACGAGGCAAGCGCCAAGGCAGCCGTTGCCCTGATTACCATGCAGGTTCGCGAACTCCCCGCCTGCTATTCGGCGGATGAGGCGTTGGCCCCCGATGCGGTTCGTATCCATGAGCGCAAGCGCGGAAACATCGAACGCGAGGTCGCGTTCGAAATCGGCGATGTCACGCAAGGGTTCGCCGATGCGGATCTGGTGGAAGAAGGCACGTACCACTGTCCCGAGGTCTGCCAGAACCAGATGGAAACGCACGCCGCGATTGCGGCCTACGACGCCGTAAGCGATCGGATGAGCGTGCACGCCACGACGCAAACGCCTCACTACGTGCACCTGATGATGGCGCATGTTCTCGAAATGCCGATGGCGAAAATCCGCATCATCAAGCCACCGCTCGGAGGAGGATTTGGCGCGCGCACTGAGACGTTGAACGTTGAGTTGATCGCTGCGCTGCTGGCGCGCAAGACGAAAGGCACCGTCCGGATTGTGATCAGCCGCGAGGATACATTCATCACAAATCGCGGACGGCCCGAGAGCCACATCCGGCTCAAGCTGGGACTGCGCAAGGACGGCCGTATTACCGGCGTCGATTGCGAGTGCATTCAGCGTGGCGGCGCGCACTCCGGCTATGGGATTGTGACGATCCTATATGCCGGCTCACTGCTCTACGGGCTTTATGACCTCCAGAACGTGAAATATCTGGGCAAGCGCGTGCTGACCAACACGCCGCCCGCCGGTGCCTTCCGCGGCCATGGCACGGTGAATGTGCGCTTTGCATTCGAGAACCTTCTCGATCGCATGGCCAAAAAACTCGACCTCGATCCGCTGGCGGTGCGGCGCGCGAACCTGCTCGTCGCGCCAACCTTCACCGGAAACGACCTGATGGTGAACTCCTACGGTCTGCCGGAGTGCATCGACTGGGCCGAACGCGCCAGCGCGTGGAAGGAACGCCGCGGGGCACTGCCGGCCGGGAAGGGTCTCGGTTTTGCGTGTTCGCACTATGTCAGCGGAGCTTCCAAGGCGGTCAATCCAGGCTCCGAGCCGAATGCCAGCGTGAAGATCGCTTTAGGTCGCGACGGATCGGTCGACGTGTTGTGTGGGGCTGCGGAGATCGGCCAAGGCTCGACCACGGTTCTCAGCCAGGTCGTGGCGGAGGTTCTTGGTCTCGACCTGTCGCGGATTCGGTTCATCACCGGTGACAGCGACATCGCGCCTAAGGACAACGGCTCCTATTCGTCGCGCGTCACGTTTCAGGTTGGGAGCGCGGCCCTCGATGCGGCGCGCCAGCTCAAGGCGATCCTGACCGAGGCCGCCGCGCGCAAACTCGAAACGCGGCCGGACGACATCGAGTGTCTTGGCGAATTCTATCGCGCAGGTGCGCAGGACAGGGGCCTTTCACTGGAGGAGGTCGCCGCCGAAGCGTTGAAAGACGGCAATCCAATTGTTGTTACCGGCACCTACTCGACCATTCCTGAATCGCACGGCGGCAAGAAGTATCTCGGCGCGGCAATTGGCGGCACGATGGGGTTCAGCTATTCGGCCCAGGTTGTCGAAGTTACCGTCGACGAGGACACAGGCGCGGTCACGGTCGACAAGGTCTGGGTGGCGCATGACTGCGGCAAGGCGTTGAACCGCCTGACGGTCGAAGGCCAGGTGCAGGGCTCGGTGTGGATGGGCATGGGCCAGGCGATGAGCGAGGAGAGCGGCTATCACGATGGACTGATGCTCGCCTCCAACATGCTCGACTACCGGATTCCAACGATTGTGGACTCCCCCGACATCGAAGTGGGGATCGTCGAAAGTATCGATCCTCATGGACCGTTCGGCGCAAAGGAAGCCGGGGAGGGCTCGCTGGCGGCGTTCCTGCCCGCCCTCGCGAATGCAATCGACGATGCGATCGGCATCCGCTTCGAGAACCTTCCGATGACGCCCGATCGGGTCTTCGCCGCGATCGAGAAGCGGCGGCGAGCCGGACAGGGCTGATGGAAGTTCTGCCGAATTTCTCGGTTGTGAACGCGCGGTCCGTCGAGGACGTGATCAAGGCGCGCGCCGAACATCCGAACGCTCGCCTGCTCGGCGGCGGCACAGATCTCGTGGTGAATGTCCGCCGCGGGATCGTGGCGCCGCCGGTCATGATCGACGTCAATCGCGTCGACGCGATGAAGACCGTCGCGTGCGACCCGAGAGGCCTTCACGTCGGAGCATCCGTGACTCTCGCAAGCCTCGCCGGCCATCCCGAGGTGACGCGGCATTTTCCAGCCGTCGCCAAGGCGGCGGACTCAATCGCGGGCCCGACGCATCGCCACATGGGGACGGTCGGCGGAAACCTCTGCCTCGATACGCGCTGCATTTTCTATAACCAGAGCGAGTGGTGGCGAGGCGCACTGAACCACTGCCTCAAGACGACAGGAGCGATCTGTCACGTCGCGCCAAAAAGCCGCGGGGTTTGTTTCGCGACATTCAGCGGTGATCTCGCGCCGGCATTTCTCCTCTTTGACGCCGACGTGGAGATCGCAGGGCCGAACGGACGACGGACGTTGCCGCTGGAAAAACTCTACATTGGTTACGCGCGGCAGGATCAGCCTGTCACCGAGACGCTCGGCGACGGCAAGCACTATCTGGCCCTGCGGCCGGGCGAATTCATCGTGTCGGTGCGTGCGAAAACCACGCCCGGATTGCGCTCTGGGTACGACAAGATCCGCATCCGCCGCTCGATCGAATATCCAGTCGCTGGTGTCGCTGTTGCGCTGCGCCGCGAAGGCGATGCTCTGGCCGAACTGCGGGTCGGCATAACGGGCACAAATCCACGGCCGGTGCTGCTCGCAGGGACCGGTGCTCTGCATGGTCGCGCGCTCGACGGCGAGGCTCTGAAGGCGCTCGATACGCTCGTGCTCGATCAGGTGATGTCGATGAAAACGACCTTCACGCCAGGACACTACCGCCGCCGTATGGCGAGTGTTCTGGCGCGCAGGCTGGCGACGCGGCTCTTTTCAGAAGCCGCGTCGAGCTGAGCTCACTGCTCGAGGCAATATTCGTCGACCGCCATCCCGACATGGCGCGAACGCGCCGCTGCGTAGCCGAGGACGACGTCGCCGGCCTTGAGCTCTGTGATGTTGTGCACGATGCCGCCCGGACCGAGTACGCGCACGTGCCAGTCGTTCTGCAGGATGATGGACGCTTCGCTGCCGTCCGCGCTCTTGCATTTCACCAGCAGCAGCGGCCGTGTTTCGATTTTGGCCCGCCCAACGATAAGGGGCCGCGTCTCTCCGTTCACGCGCACGCCAGTCACGGTGTGGCCCTGGCGTAATTCGCTCAGGTAATTGGTGCGCTCGACGGTCGAGAGCACATAGGAGCTGACCGCACCGGCATTGACGCGGAAGGGACGTGTCGGCATGTAGGGCAAGGGGTGAGTCTCGCTGCAGCAGAGGAGGAATCCCCCGCCGAACGACCCGACCAGCATGCCTTCGTCTTCGTGGAAATTCGAACAGGTATCCACGCAGACGCGATCGCCCGTGCCGGCGTTGACGATTTCCTGGACCAGAAATTCCTTCAACTCCAGCCAGGGCCGCGTCGGCTTGCAAAGTTTGCCCAGCGCCTCGACGTCTCCGGACGTCTTTGGCGTCATGATCACGCCGTCCGGGCCCGATTCCAGCACGCTCAGGACCACGCTGGCTTCATCGAGGTCGGAGACAAATGTCATGATCTTCGCGCCACGGCGAGAACCGGCGGCCAGCACGATCTCAAGCGGGATCTTGGTCGGGTCCTTGAACCGGATAACGGTGAGCATTCCGGCCCGCACGGCGGCGCAGGCTTCGTCGAGCCGTTCCTTGTTGTCGACGTCGACGAGGATGCCCTCGCGGTCGGAGAGCTTCAGCCGCGAGGCAAGCAGTTCGCTCGCGTGACCATTGAAATTGTGAACGCTGACGTCGCCGGCTTCGCTAGTCTTGTTGATGCTTGCATCGTCGAACGTCACCCACTGGATGCCATTGCGGCGCAGCCCGATGGCCTTATCGATCACTCCGTCAGTGATCACCGCTTCAATCTGGTTATCGACGGCTGTGGACACAAATTCGGCTACCTTGCCGCTGTCACAGCCACGAAGATCGATCCATGCTGTCGTCATGTCAGTCTCCGTGCCCTGATCTGATCAGGATTAAAGTTGGCCGCCGGCTGCGACGGCAAGTTCGGGATTGTTGATTGCGAGAGCGAGCTGCGGCTGCGGGCGTCCCCCGGTGAAATTCGCCTGCAGAACCTTGCGAAGCTCACGCACTTTGGCGCCGGGGTCGGCGGCCATGAATACGTTGCGGCCGGCCGCAATCCCGCGTGCGCCCGCCTTCATGACGTCGCCCACGAACTGGTTGAAGGCGCCGTCCGAGACCTGCGATCCACCGGCGGTGAGCACGGGGATCGGACAGGAGTCCACCATCGACTTCATCTCGGCGATCGAGCCGGCCAGCGGCAGCTTTACGATGTCGGCGCCGAGGTCGACGGCCAGCGCGGCACAATGCTTGACCGTTTCGTCGAGAGGACGATCCTTCACGCCAGGACCGCGCGGATAAATCATCGCCAGCAGCGGAAGTCCTTCGCGCTCGCAAGCGTCAGCGGCATCAGCCATGACGCGGATTTGCTGATCCTCGGTGACGGACCCGACATTGACGTGCACGCTGATCGCGTCAGCTCCGCGCCGGAGGCAGTCTTCGACATCCGCGACGGGATACTTGTAGTTCGGATCGGGCGCGTAGCGCGTCGACGCGCTGATGTGCACCACGACCGACATTTTCGAATAGACCGATTTGTTGAGAAGGCCGAGCCGCCCTTTATGCACGACAAGGGCATCGGCACCGTTGTCTGCGAGCGCACCGAGTACGCGGTCGTACGATCTCGCATCCGTGAACGGGCCGTCCGTGACGGTGTGGTCGATTGGAACGACGAAGAATGGCGATTGCTCGCTCTTCAAGAGGCGCTCAAGGCGAAGGGATCGTCCAGATCTGTTCATGCGTCGCTCCCAGTATCCGACCCAACCACCCCGGTTTGCATAAAGTCAGCGCGCAAGTCGCGCTATCGTTCATCAGCGCCCCGCGTGCCGATCCGTTATGAGTGTGCTGCATCGCGGCATTGGTTTCAAGGGTAGGGAAATTAGTTACGAGCGAGCTGGGCTTGCTTCAAGATCTGAAAGCAGAAATGACGCGCGCCGGCCGGCACGCGTCATCCGTTATAGGCCGTTTCGGTGCCGACGTGTCAGTCGTCGTCGTCTTCGCCGAATGCCCAGGGCGGCGAGGGGATTTCCTGCACGATGATCACGAGCGGCTGTGCGCCGGTTTTGATCGTGCCTTCGTCGCTCAGATCCTTCACGATCTGCTCAACGTTCTTGAAAGACTTCCTTTGCCCTTCCGGAGCCGCTTGACCGCGACCGAAGACTGCGGCTCGTCAAGCTCAACGATCACCATCGAGGACTTGCCTGTCTTGTCGCTTCCGCGTCCTTCCGCTGCTGGAGCTACCGCCATGCTCAATCCTCCTCATCGTATTCGGGGTTCTTCTCAACCTTGAAAGGCGATGCGAGGCGTCATCTCCTTCATGGCCTTCTTGCGCGCGCTCATCATGTTGCGAGGGCCCTCGGTCAGCCAATGGCGGCCGCCCTTTTCCGGCCGATTCCAGATGCCGCTCGTAAGCCTCTTGAGCGGCAATCACCTGCGCCTTCAACATGTGACGCACGCTGCGCTCCAGATTGTGCAGTGCGGGCGGCATCCGATCGTTATCCTCGTCTTCGTTTTCGAATACGACCTTCGCCTCGCGGGTCTGACCGCTGCGCTCGACGAGGGTGACGCGTCTGACAAGTTTGTCCATGACGTCTTTCCTGGCGTAGAGTGAGATTCGGATCACCGAGAATCGCTTTGCCGGAGCCGTTCGAACGAGTTCGGATCGTGCCACCTACAATGGCCGACGTCACCATCACGTTCCAACCGTCTGGGCGACAGGCCACGGAATGCGGCCCATTTCGCTGAGTGTGATCTTAGCTGTCGCGGGTTCAACGAGCAAACGGGTCTTGCGGCATTTCGAGAGAGCGGCGAAACTGGGGAATGCGATCCTGCTCAGAGCTCCGGCTGACGATTGCGATTGCGGCGGTCGGTCTTGCCGCACCGGTAAACGCGCGCTCACTGGAGATTGCAGGAACGGCCGGTTACCTCTCGGAATGGGAGGTGAAGGCGACGGTCGCGGAGAACCCCGCAATGCCATCCGGCGAAATGAGCGGGGCTGTGATGTGGACACATACCGGCCTTTGCGCGGTCGAAGGGCCGGTCGAGAAAACCGGCGATCTGAAATTCCGAATTTCCGGCTGGGGCCCGTTCGCGCGCATCGACGCCACGATGTCGTTTGATCAGGCAACCTGCTCCTATAGCGGGCAGTTTGCGGACGGCACGAAGGGCACCATGGACTGCTCGGATGCCAAGGGCGTTCCCCTGACACTGTCCATCAAATAACCGTGGTCCGGCATAGAACTGCCGGTGTAACGTCGTCCAAAGGGCAAGGCGCGACTTGTTGATCGTCGTTCGCATTGGCTTGCCGTGGAGCTCGCCCTGCAGCCGAGGCTTGCCATCAGCCGCTCTAGCGTGCGCCGGGCAACCGCAAACGCTTCTCGCCGCAACTGCTGCCAGACCTTGCGCGCCGTAGACGCCGAAGTTCCCCCCCCCCCCCCCCCCGGAAGATCCGCAAAGCACTCGGCTTGATTGTGTGGTCCGTCGCGCACGCGCCGAACGCTTGCTGCATCGATCCGCTGGACGCATGCCCATGGCAAGGTCGATGGGACGATCAGCAGCACCTTGCAGTTCGGATCGATCCCAAAAGTGTCGTCGATGAACGCCCTCAAGGCTTCACTCGGCGGTAAACTTCAGCGTCGCGGTGTTGCACTCGCTTTGCGGCACTGGCACACTTTCCGCTAGGGTGATGCTGCGTGTGCCGGACACAAGTTCCTTTGACGAACTTGGTCGGAAGTCTGATGCAATCGCGACGCGGTTCAAGCGCGCATCTGAAGGAGCAAGGGGCGCGATGGCGGTCAATTTCTCGGCGTGGTCGATCCGCAATCCCTTGCCGCCCATCATTCTTACTGCCGCGATTCTTCGGGATGGGCATTGCAGGCTTCACCAGGCTGCCGATCACGCGGATGCCGAACATCGACGCGGCGGTGATTTCCGTCACGGTCGACTCAATTCGGTGCGGCGCCCGCCGAACTTGAGGGCCAGGTGACCAAACCGATCGAGGACGCCGTATCGAGCGTCCTCGGTGCTCACCACATTATATCGCTGGTGACCGACGGTATTTCGAATACGACGATCGTATTCCGGCTTGAGACCGATACGGATCGCGCCATCAATGACGTAAAGGACGCGGTGGCACGCGCGCGTGTCGACCTGCCGCGCGGAATCGATGAGCCGATCGTGCAGCGCGTGGAAATTGCGGGGCTTCCCATCCTCACCTATGCGGCGATAGCGCCGGGCAAGACGCCCGAGCAGCTCTCCTGGTTCGTGCAGGACGTGCTCGTGCGCGGCCTGCAGGGGGTGCGCGGCGTCGGCAATGTTGAACGCCTCGGTAGCGTGGACCGCGAACTCCGTGTCGGCCTCGATCCGGTGCGCCTTCAGGCTGTGGGTCTCACCCCACTGCTCGTCAGCCGCCAGATCCGCGGCAGCAACGTGGATCTTGCGGGCGGGCGGGCCGAAATCGGCGGGAGCGATCAGGCAATCCGCACCCTCGCGGGCGTAAAATCGATCGCTGACGTCTCGGCGATGCGGATCGGGCTGCCGACCGGCGGCGAAGTCCGCCTCGAAGATCTCGGAACAATCGCCGATACGGTAGCGGAGCCGCGCACTTTCGCGCGTTTCAATGGCACGCCGGTGGTTGGCGTCAACATTCTGCGCGCCAAGGGCGCGAGCGATGTCACGGTCGCGGATGCGGTTGCGGCACGCGTTGCGTCGATTCAGGCCGCCAACCCGGATGTCGAGATCAAGCTGATCGACACGTCGGTTCCCCAGACGGTCGGGAACTACGATTCGGCGATGCACACCCTTTACGAGGGCGCAGTTCTCGTCGTGGTCGTCGTATTCCTGTTCCTGCGGGATTTGAGAGCCACCCTCGTTGCCGCCGTTGCCTTGCCACTATCGATCATTCCGGCTTTCTGGGTGATGAACACGCTTGGCTTCTCGCTCAACCTTGTGAGCTTGCTCGCGATTATTCTCTCCACCGGCATCATCATCGACGACGCGATCGTCGAGATCGAAAACATCGTGCGTCATATCCGAATGGGCAAATCGCCCTTTCAGGCATCGCTCGACGCGGCAGAGGAAATCGGGCTCGCCGTTATCGCGATCAGTCTCACCATCGTGGCAGTATTCATTCCGGCGAGCTTTATGCCGTCCATTCCCGGGCAGTTTTTCAAGCAATTCGGCATAACGGTTTCGGTGCTGGTACTCTTCTCGCTCCTCTGCGCACGCATGATCACTCCGATGCTGGCGGCGTATTTCCTCAAGCCGCATCAAAGCAAAGAGGACGAGGGAGGCGCGATGGTGCGCGGCTACGAGCGCGTCATCGGTTGGGCAGTGCGGCTTCGTTTCCTCACGGTCGCGGCGGGCCTCGCCCTGTTTGGCCTTTCGCTCTACGGCGCGCAGTTTCTGGCGTCCGGCTTCCTGCCGGTGTCGGACATCGCGCGTTCGCTGCTTGCGATCGAGCTTCCGCCCGGCACGCAGCTTCAGGAAACGGAAGCAGTCACCAATGCAATCTCTGAACGTTTACGAAAACGTCCCGAGGTACTGAGTGTCTTCGTTGACGGCGGACGCATTCCCGGTAGCCAAGTCGGAGTCCGCAACGCCGCGCTGATGATCAACTTCGTCAACAAAGACAAACGCTCGATTTCGCAGCAGAAACTCGAGCAGTCGATCAGCAAGGAACTCGAGACGATACCGGATATCCGGTATTGGTTTATTGACGAGAATGGTCAGCGCAATGTCACCTTCATCGTCTCCGGCGACAACAACGATCAGGTTGCAAACGTCGCGGCGGAGCTCGCCACCCAGATGCAGAGGGTCCCCTCAGTCGCCAACGTATCGTCGGGTGCAACGCTGAATCGGCCGGAACTGCGGATCTACCCGCGCCGTGACCTCGCGGTGAGGCTCGGGGTCTCGACGGAAGCGCTGTCGGAGACGATCCGCGTCGCGACCATCGGCGACGTCGGCCCCGCGCTCGCCAAATTCAACGCCGGCGATCGCGTGATTCCGATCCGAGTGCTTCTGGACGAAAAGGCCCGGGCCGACCTGAGAGTGCTTGAGCAGATCCGCGTGCCAACGCGTGGCGGCCTCGGTATTCCGCTCGTCGGGATCGCCGACATCTCCTTTGACTCCAGTCCGGTCAGTATCTCGCGATACGACCGCCAGCGGCAGGCGCGCGTCGAAGCCGATCTGCTCGAAGGCTCAGCTCTGAGTGATGCCGCCAAGGCGGTGAGAAATTTGCCCGTGGTCAAGAACCTGCCGCCCGGCGTGACCATCGGCGATGGCGGCGACGCCGAGGTTCAGGCCGAACTGTTCGACGGTTTCAGCACGGCCATGCGAAACGGCCTCCTGATGGTCTACATCGTGCTCGCGGTGCTGTTCTCGAGTGTGATGCACCCGCTCACGATCCTCTTCTCGCTCCCTCTCTCGATCGCGGGTGCGCTCACGGCGCTGCTTATCCTCAAGCTGCCCGTCACAACGCCGGTCGTGATTGGCATCCTGATGCTTATGGGCATCGTCACGAAGAACGCCATCATGCTGGTGGACTTCGCGGTTGAGGCCATGCACGCAGGCATTGATCGCAGGACTGCGATCATCGATGCGACCGTCAAGCGAACGCGCCCGATTGTCATGACAACGATCGCCATGGCGGCGGGCATGATGCCGAGCGCGCTGGCGCTGGGC
This sequence comes from uncultured Alphaproteobacteria bacterium, assembly GCA_963757565.1. Classification (GTDB taxonomy): domain Bacteria; phylum Pseudomonadota; class Alphaproteobacteria; order Rhizobiales; family Xanthobacteraceae; genus PALSA-894. The sequence goes on along the minus strand of CAVWSB010000010.1, from coordinate 142,013 downwards.
GCTGGCGGCGAATTCCGCTCGCCGATGGCGATTGCGGTGATCGGCGGCCTGATCGCATCGACACTCTTGTCGCTGTTGTTCGTGCCCGCCTTCTTTACGATTATGGATGATGTCGGACGTCTGTCCTGGAAGGTCTTCGGATGGATCCTGTTGGGACGTGAGAAAAAGGAAGAAATACCCTCAGCGCCCGCCGAGCGCAACCACGCGGCCGCAAGTCACGTAGCGAGCAGCCACGAGAGTCCTGCGCCACGCGAAGGATCGCCTGAGCCGGTCCAATCCTGAAAAACTTGCTAGTGTCCTATTTGCTAATTGAGTTATCGGCCACAAGGAGTGCCATCAGGTCTGCCGCGCCGGCGAGGAAAGCCTGCTGCGGATCGTCCGAGAACTCCTCCACCCAATCGCGCAGCTGAGACACATGCACGTTCAGGTCCTGCGACGCCTGCATCTTGGATACGCCTCGATCCTTGATCGCCGCATCGCCTCGACCTTAACTCGCGCGTGAACTTCCGCCTCTCATGACCCACCGCCGGCTCCATCTGGCGTCTGGCTCGAAATCGGGCGAAGATGATTTAAAGTGAGGTTAAAAAGGGTCTTCAAATGTAGGATGGAACAAATCCATCAAACGACATTAGCGACGAAAATCCGGTGATGATAAAGCTTGGCAAGTGCGCTAAGCGGTCATCGGAATGCATGAACGTGAAGAAATTCGCAGGGTTTAAAACTAGGAAACTCCCCAATCTTTATTTACATTGACGGTGATCTACACCGGCAATAAGACCGGAAGCCGGTTTTTTGCATAGGAGTTTTCTACATGTTGTTCACCGGCGACCCAATGACGGTGCGTCGTATCTGGGTCATCCCTTGGGATACGCGCCGACGCCTATACGGCGTCGCCTATGAGTTTGCCGACGGCGAGAGCGGTTGTGGTCTTGTTGGATCGGAAGCTGAAGCAAAAGCGGTTGTAGAAGGGTTCGAGCGCCATGTTAAGTCCGTGATAGGCGACAACGGCGTTGGTAATATCGATGTCGCTGGCAAATTTCACAATGGATGACGTTTCTCCAACAATTCTCCTTTGACCTGCTCGTCATTACACCGCTGTCTGCAATGAGATGGTAAGGCTGGTGGCCGGATACGGAAAAGTTCGACCGGACGTGACCTGCGACTGAAGATTCCTCCACGCGGAGTAAAGTCCGGCCTCGATAGTGGACGGACCATCAAGCGGATCTGGTTAGGCTCCGGCGACTGTTCATCAGGCTGCGGGAACAGGGAGAGCGGTCAGGCTTCAACCGCATCTATCAACTCAATCGCGAGGAAGGCTGACTGTTCAAGCGGCAAGGCTCGGCGCAAAGCAATTGAACAAGCACGCCGAAGCTTGGTCGAGGCCAAGATCAATGGTCGCTCGACTTCGTCGATGACCAGTTCGCTTCCGGCCGCCCCTTCCGCAACCTCCACATCATGGATGACGTCACGCGCGAATGTCTGGCGGCAATCCCGACACTTCGATCACGGCAAGCGCGTCGCGCGCGAGCTGACGACGATCATCAACATGCGTGGCAGGCAGATAATGGTATCCAACACAGCGGCAACGAGTTCACCTTCGACGCCAGGCTGGGTTGGGCGAAAGGGATCCCGGTGTCGATTGGCGCTACATCGCGCCCGGCAAACCGATGCAGAACGGCTACATCGGGTCCTTCAACGGCTGGATGCGGGACGAGCTTTTCAACGAGAGCCTGTTCGTCGATCTCGATAAGCTCATCGTTGCTTGGGTCACCGACTACAACACCGCGAGGCCGCACTTCTTGCTCGAATACAAGACGCGGCCGCTTACGCCGGTACCCTCTCCGCGTCGAGGCCGCGGCGCCAAGCCAATACGGCCTGCTAACCGCCAACATGGCAGTGGAGCATCGACGAACGTCTTGTAGGTCATCGGATAAACGGTCTGGGACTTCAAGTCTTCATGAACTTGGCCTGCCCCCGGTTTGGATGACACTCGCTTAAGCTCTGATGTCCCTTGTCAACGAAGTAAGCAATCCGCCGGTGCTTCGCAATTGAATGAAAACTTCACATCGATTTCTTCGCGAAATAGGCCGCGGCTTTTATGGAATGGCCTGCCCCACGCATCCTGGGCTAGAGCCGAACAAGGGAGAGGACCGATGACAAAGCCCGCAATTGCCGTACTCCGGGGTCGATCTGGGGAAGAACTTCTGCAGCCGCGCAGGACTGACGCGACAGGCCACGTTGTACTCCGTCGAAGGGTCGGGCGAGAGGGGATCGTGGAGTTCGTCGCCGAAGCGGCATCCTACTGTCCATCTTCAGGGGCGCACTCCAAATACGGGTCAATGTTGGGCGCCGATTGACAACCTCAATGTCTCGAACTCGCCGATTCGGTCAGGGCAGCGGCCGCAACATTGATGCCGTTAATCGAGGCGATCCGAACCCATGTGTTCGCGGCCGAGCGCATTCGCGCCGACAGGACCGAGCCGGTTCTTGCCGGGGCAAGACCCGCGTCGGGCGGCTCTGGACCTGCGTACATGATGGCCACTTGGCGGGCGCGATCCGCCGGCGATGCTCTTCTTCTACTCTGTGGATCGCGGCGCCAGGACCCCGGCTATGCGCGGTCAATGCAGGCGGAGCTTATGCGGGCCTCAACCAACTCTATGACACTCAGCGCGAGCCGGCGCGATCATCGAGGCGGCCCGCTGGGCCATGAGCGGCGCAATTTCTTCGAGCTTGCTTGGCACGAAGGCGCCGATCGCCGTCGACGCAGCCGAACGCATTGATGCGCTGTTCGCCATCGAGCGGAGATCAGTGGCCTAACTCCCCAAGCGCATGCGCGGGCAGCGCCGCAAAGCCAGTACCGCATTGAGGCCACCAAAGGCGAACGAATTTGAAAGCGCATTTTCGATCCTCAGCGGACGCGCTTCGTTCGGCACACAGTCGATGTCGCACTCTGGATCAGGTCCAAGATATCCGATGGTCGGTGGCGATATGCTCTCGCGCATCCCCATTAAGGTTACGACATTTCAAGTGCTCCGGAACTGCCGAGAGCATGCCCGATCATCGACTTTGTTGAGGAAATAGGAAGCGTGCGCGCGCGATCGCCAAAAATCCGCTTTAGTGCTTTCACCTCTGTTGCATCGTTCGTTACCGTTCCTGTCCCATGTGCATTGATGTATTGAATGTCATCAGGAGCTAGCTGGGCGTCCTCAAGCGCGATGTTCATCGCACATGCCATACCGGCGTCGTCGGGATGTACGATGTCCTTGGCGTCTGCGTTCATCCCGAATCCGGTAATTTCCCCCAGTATGTTGGCGCCCCTCCGAATGGCGTTCTCCATCGTCTCGATAATCATGATCGCTGCCCCTTCGCCGATCACGAGTCCTCCGCGGCCCTTGGAAAATGGGCGACAGGCATCGGGTGAAAGTATCCGCATAGCCTCCCATACCTTGAGTGGCCCGAACGCGAGAGAGGCTTCGGCGCCCCCCGTGAGGGCACAACTCACAGCGCCCGAGCGAACCATTTGAAATGCCAAACCGATCGCATGCGTCGCTGATGCGCATGCACTCGCTACAGTGAACGCCGGCCCTCGTGCGCCGCAGTCGATCGAGATATGGCTTGATGGCGCGTTGACCATAAGGCGAAGATCGCGAACGGGGGTAGTCTTCGCGCGCCTTCCTTATAGAGCCGACGGTAGTTTTCATCCTGAGTGGTCTGACCGCCGACGGCTGTGCCGATAATCGTTGCGCAGCGAGTGGCAAGTTCGCCATCGAGTGTCATTCCCGATTGCGTGAGAGCTTCACGGGCTGCGACGACTCCGAATTGCGACACGCGATCCATTAAAGCGATTTGACGGCGATCGAAATGCTGCTCTGGATTGAAGTTTTTTTCTTCAGCAACCAAATTTACCGAGAGATCACTCGATGCGAACGTGGGTGGTGCAAGTCCGGACCGTGCGTTAACGATCCCATCCCAATAGTGGGCCGCCGTATTTCCAATTGGCGAAATGACGCCCCATCCGGTAACAACGACGCGATGCACGTCAGACCTTAGCAACGAGATCTTTGACCCTCTGAACGACGTCAGAGATGTATTCAAATTCTTCCCGCACCTCGTTTGGGCTGAACGGAGTGTGGATGTCGAACTTTTCCTCGATTTCGAAGACAGCTTCGACCATATCGATGAACTCAAGGCCGAGCTCGTCGAGCCTGTCAGTGAGCTCGATTGGTCGAGCCATGCCGCGAACCTTGTTTTGAAGGATGGCCAACACCTCTGACGTCACGTCGATCACGTTGCCGCCCGCGTAAGCAAATTCTGCATCTGTCACCTCACGATAGTTATGCTAGCAGAAGTCGTGCTCATATTCTGCGCCTTCAGCTCCACGTCATCAAATTTGGCACAGCCGGACAGCCTGAAGCCAGCTCGATCTGCGGCAGCTTCCAGCCACGGAAGGTTTGCAAGGTTAACATCATTGCCAAACGTTCTGCGACTTGCGTCTCCCTCTAGCGCGAGCAGCATCGTTTCGGCCATGCAGGCATAGGTCCGACCGCGGCCCACTCCCAAGTCTATTCCCAGAATCGAAGAGGCCATATGGCCGAATGACGCCTCCCTCGATGAAGATCACATCCGGCCGAACGGCGGTGATCCCGCGTGATATGTTAACGGGTCTCGAGATATCACAGACGACCGCGCCTGCAGGCAGATCGGCCGCAGCAATAATTTCTCCCAGAGCAGTTGTCGCCGTAACGACGACATCACTATTGCGCCAGTAAGGATCGGGATCGTCGCTGACGACGAGCCTTGCCGAAGTGTCGGCGCCGGAAAGCACCGCCTCGCCTATGCTGCCTGGGGCAAGCCGGCCAGCCATGCGCGCCAAATCCGACTTCAGGGAAGACCGCAGAGCATTCGTCCGGCTCATGAGGTCGTTTTGATCTGTTTTCTTGACGATCAGTCGAAGCTGGCCGATCTGTTGTGCCAACAGTTTCGTCATGGCGCCGCCGACCGATCCGAATGCGCCAAAAATCATCGCCGTCGCGGAAGCAGGAGCCTTTGTTCCTGCCAACCCGGAATAGATTGCCTTGACCCCAGACACCGCTGTAAAAGCATTGCCGGTTGTCACTGGAATCGAAACGCGCTTAACAATGCTGCGTCCGCCGGCAGTCACTACGGACGTAAATCCCCCGAGCCCAACAATTTCGGCACCGCGTGTCTCGGCGAGAACTGCGGCATCGCCAATAATCTGGCTTGATTGGGAAAGCGGCATCTCCATCAGCTCGTCGGCTGTGTATGGAACAACGATCAAATCTCCTACCGCACTCCGGCCATCCGGCGTTACAACTTCGAACCGGGTTAGAACAGCGGGTTCGAGAAGATCGGGAAGGATCCTGCGGGCCTCGGCGAAGGCTTCGGGTTGCAAGCCGCTCAAGCTCGGATCGAAGCGCGAGATATCGCTCAAATCCATCATATGAATGAGAAAGGCAAATCGTCTGCTGCTTACTGGCGTGGTCGTCTGACGCTTCACGCGTTCCGTGACGTGACGGCGTGTGCCCGGGGCAAGCCCCAAGGCGTGTCCCATCACGGTTGCGCTATCGCCGCGGTCGAGCGCATGGGCAAGGGCATCGATGCCTTCGAACAGGCTTGAAAACAAGGCCGGAGTTATATCGAGGGCCGGTTCGATGCGAAGCACTGCCATTTGATTGAAGGTCGGTGCAACGCGGAGCCGATGATGCTCGAGCAGATAGGATGAGAGAATGAAGCCGAATGGTTCTGATCGGCAAAGAAGTGAAGAGATACTGCCCTCGTAGTCGATTGGATCGGTCGAGAACTCCAAGCCGATGAAATAGCCCTGGCCTCGCACTTCACGAAGAATTTTTGGATAGCGATCGCGGATCGAGTTCAGGGTTTCTTTAACCCAGGTGCCTCGTTCGGCTACTGCCTTGATAAGGGCATGGCCATTGTCTGTCAGCCGATCGAGTGTCGCCATCGCAGCTGCACAACCGAGTGCATTGTTGGCAAAAGTCGAGCCATGCCGCAGCATGAACGCCTCAGTTGCCAGCTCCTCACGATAAAGAACGGCGCCGATCGGGATTATCCCGCCGCCAAGCGCCTTCGCGAGTGTTATGGCACTAGGCTCGACTCCCGGCTCCGACGACGCAAACAATTTTCCGCAACGCCCCAGACCGGACTGGACCTCGTCCAGAACGAACGCGACGCCGTGTGCCTTGCAGAGCTGCGATACACCGCGTAGGTATTCCGCTGGCGGAACAACAACTCCACCTTCGCCTTGTATCGGCTCAACGATGAATGCCGCAAAGTGCTTAGGATACCGATCGAGCATTTCGCGCAACGCTGTCAAATCGCCATACGGCACCTTCTTGAAATTTGGTAGCGGAGGCCCGAAAGGTTCTTGATATGCCTGCCGCCCACTCGCCGACAACGCGCCGAGCGTTAGCCCATGGAACCCGCCATCGGTCGAAAGGACACCGGCTCGTCCCGTCGCGGCGCGGCAAAGCTTGATCACGGCCTCGATTGCTTCGGAGCCACTTGAGCAGAAAAAGGCACGGTTAGTCCTGACGGTGCGAGCGACGTCAGGCGTCGGCCAGCCGTGATGCGGCCGGTTGTAAAGACAATCCAGCCATGACTGGTGCCTGCGTGAGGCGGACCACGTTGATCGCTTCCCAGATCGTCGGCGGATTATGTCCGAAGGGTAACGCCCCGAATTGGCCGATTAGATCAATGACATCGCGACCTTCGGAGTCGGTCATGATTGAACCGGTTGCACGGACGTACGTGCGATCGAGCCTTAATTGCCGGAGCTTACTAGCGAGCGCCGGGTTTATGTCTGGGTAGACGGACTCGTTCACTGCGGGTCCTGCATTACCGAACGTGCAATCTCCAGGGCCGCGCGTTATTGATCCCTCTAACATAAACATCACTACCCCTAGCCTGTAGACCGTAATGCGCCCTCGTTGCTAAGCTACTCTGTTCGCCACGTCAATGTTCGCGGTTCACTCTGAAACGCTTAGCCGAAGTGTCTAGTACGATACGCGGGCTTGGTCCTGCTATTCTTCCTAGCACAGCGCAGAGGGTATGCCTCTTCGGTCAAATTCCCCTCGTTCAACTTTACCGATTATTACGTACTATTTCTATTTCCGGCGGCACGACAACAGCAGGCATAATCAGCTAGCGATAGATCATGCGACGCGATCCGGTTCGCACGACGTCGGCCCACGCTCCCGGGTCCGGCCACTGATCAAACTCGCGTGGACGCCGGATGCCTAGTTGCACCGACCGCCGCTCGTCCAGTTTAAGAGATTAATTCCGCGCCGACCGCCCAGCAGAAGAAACGAACCCTCACCGCAGCTCTGTTTGTCGACGCCATTTTGTCATGGCCAGCCGCGAAAAAATGACGGTCGTCGCGCCTGAGGATTTCGGCGGCCATCTAACGCAAACAGGATCTGACCTGCTTGACGCCAAAGCGAGGCTTCATAGCGACTGAGCCGGTCCAAAGCGTAATTGGGTTGATCTGCGAGCCGTATGAAACAGCGCGCCAGTTCGGTGCCAAGCGCGTTTGAAGTGACGGCGGTCGGAGCGGTATCAGCATCAATTGCCGGACCGATGCTCATTTGTGCGGAACCCGAAGGTTCGGTGCGTTTGAATAGCATATAAACCGCGGCACTGGCGTGCAGGGTCCGTTGCGCGTCATCGTGTTGTCCCGCATTCATTTCGAACAGCCCTGTCTCCATCGCTGTTGCGCGCCGTAACCTCCACAAAAGGCTGGCTAGCCGTAGCACAAGCTCGCGCTCAACGGCCGTCTCGGCCTCATATTCATCGATGATCGTGGCCTCGAATTTCTTGTAATCCTCGGCATCCTCAAGAGCGCCAATGACGGTCTCCGCAGTGAGCCCATGCCGAACGGCATTGCAACGGGATCGCCGTTTGCCCCCTTCGGTGGTCGGGCCGGTGCTCCTGAGCGCATTGCGACGATTGGTCTGCAACTGCCGAAACGAAGTCATTGTACTCTGCCAAAACTGGGTTCGTTTTGCCAGTCGTGTTGCGCCGGGCGCGACCAGGCGCCGAAGTCGGAACAGTCAGACCGTCGACAGCCTTCGTATCGTCGCATCCGCCAAAGCGGCGCGTGCGATCCCACAGCGCGCGTGCGACGGGCAGGGGATCGATGCGGATTTGCGTCCACCAGCCGGATTCGTTCCCAACGCGATGGACTTCGCCGTGATGAATTCGACACAGCGGCACCGTGAACTCGTCGCTCACCTTGCGCGCCATGGCGCGCGCCTGGGCGAAGCGCAGATGATGGGCATCGCACGGTGCTCGGCCGCAAACAAGACAAGGCTGTTGCGCGACGAATTTACGATGCTCCTTGTCGCGCAGGCGAATTGTCTTCTCCGCCGCTCGGTATCTCCGGACCGGCGCAATTGAGCTGGGCACGACAAGCGTCTCCGCGACCGGGAGAAGTTTCGTTGCGGCATCGTCGTTGTGAGCCAGGACCTCGGGACGATCGGCAGACTGAGGTGTTTTGTCGACCGGTTCCTCTCGGATCCCTCCGATTTTCGTGCCAAAGGCTGCTTCGACCTGCTCAGCGTCAACGAGGGTGAGGGTGTTCTTGGCAGGAAGGATGCGTCGCGCCCAGCGGGTCGCTTGTTCGAGGCTATCGAGTGCATCAAGTTCTGCTATCAAGCGAGCGCGCAGTCTCGCGGACTCAGGCGCGGCGAGAAGAATCGGCGCCCTGGGGCGCTCTCGTCGAGCGCGCTCGGGCACAGCAATCGCCACGGCTACGGCATTTCCGTTAGTGGGAGTACGGCGGCCCTGCGCTGGCTTGGCCGCGGCGTTATTTTCTCCGGTCACACTGGCTGAGATGCCTAAATCCGGCGCGTCGAGATCATCCTGGCCCGCAATGCCCACCAGGGTGAAGAGCGCATAGCGCCGCGCATCATCGGGTTACAGACGAGATGTCCACTGGACGTCCGAAAATAGCTCGGGTCCGTCTCGTTAACAAAGATTGAAGGTGTGAAGTTTTCACTTCCTTGAGGCGCGCGCGAGATGCCAAGCGAAAAACAGTTGGCCGCTAATCAGAGGAACGCCCTTAAAAGCACCGGGCCGCGCTCGCGCGCGGGTAAAATGCGCGCGAGCAAGAACAGCTTGCGCCATGGATTGGCCGCTGGTCAGGTTCCGTCCCACGTCCGAGACCAAGTCGAACGCATCGCGCGCGATCTCCTGCAAAATGACGACGGCCTGGCGGCAGCGGACGCACGCGAGATAGCCAAGAGCGAGGTCATCTTGCGTGCAGTCCGCAAAGCAAAGACGGCTCTCTTGGATCAGATCTGGGATGTGTCCGCGCCAGCAATGGTAGATCGACAAGGACGCAAGTGGGGAGAAAATCCTAGATTGCAGCAAGGGACGACGGATAAGATCGGAGCTGCTTTGGCGAAGATCGAGCGATTAAACCGGTATGAACAAGAGGCCCGAGTCCGTCGAAATCGTGCGCTCGGCTCAACCAGTGAAAGAATCTGATGTAATGGTCGCGGAATATTAACCCCGGATCCAGAACGAACCCAATTTAGCGTTGATTTTTTAATGATCTAGGGCGCTAGCGTAAGTTGGTGGACGCTCGTCGAACCCGCGCTTGGAGGTCGTCTTCGGACGCGGCAGCAAAGAAGGACGAGCACCCTCGGCGAACGCTCCGCCAGATCAGGGGCCGCGGGTCACGCGGCCACCAGCCACGAGGCGACCAGTCACACGGCCACCAGCCCACGAGGTCCCCGCGAAGGGATCGCCTGCGCCAGCCAAATCCTGAAATCTACTTCGAGTCCTTCACCACGTTCACGGTGAGCGGTTGCGACATCACCGGGGGCTCATGGGGGACATGCGCGGCGTCCCCGAGCAGCAGTTGCAGCTTGTGTTTGCCGAGCGGCAGGGTCACCGGCGCTTCGGTTTGACCGGCGCCGAAGTGAAGATGCTTGAAGTCGTTCGGAATTGGCTGATCGAGTGGCGGCACATCCGAATCGATCAACAGGTGGTGATGGCCGGTGTTCGGCCTGACGAGGCCGGCCGGCGCGACGCCCATGTTCTCCAGCCCGAAATGGATGGTGACATGCTGCGGGACCGTGTCGCCGTCCTTTAATCCGACGAAATAAACCTTTGCATCGGGTGGCGACGGGCTGCGCGCCGCCGACTCGGCAACATGCACCGTGATCTTTTGCGAGAAGAGCGGCGGGCTGTGCGGGACGTGATCCTTGTCGCCGAACAGTAATTGCAGTGTGTGATCGCCGGGCTTGAGTTCGACCGTCGCCTGCGTCTGGCCCGCTCCGAAATGCAGATGATTGAAGTCGTTCGGGATCGGCTGATCGAGCGCGGGGAGGTCTGCGTCGATCAGGACATGGTGGTGGCCTGAACTCGGTCGGTCGGTCCCTGCCGGCGCCACACCCATGTTCTTCAATCCGAAATGGATCGTCAGTCTGGCGGGCACGTTCTGCCCGTCTTTCAGCTCCGCGAAGTAGACCTCGGCGCCCGGAGCGGATGCGGTCGGGCCGCCCTTCGGCATCACGTTCACGCTGATCTGCTGCGACATCACGGGCGGCGTGTGGGGAACGTGTGCCTTGTCGCCCAGCAGGAGCTGGAGCGTGTGCTTACCGGGCGAAAGCGTGATCTCGGCTTCGGTCTGGGCCGCACCGAAGTGGAGGTGCTTGAAGTCGTTGGGAATCGGCAGATTGAGCGGCGGCAGGACGGAATCGACAATCAGGTGATGATGGCCGGTGTTCGGCAGATCCGACCCCGCCGGCGCGACGCCCATGTTCTTCAGTCCGAAATAGACCTTGAATTTCTCGGGAACCGTCGCGCCATCCTTCAGCTCGTTGAAGTAGACCTCCGCGCCCGACGGAGAGGGTGTGAGTTCGCTCGCACGCTGGGCGAACGCCGCACCCGCGCCGAATCCAATTCCCGCCAAGACAACGGCAGTCAACAGGACGGATTGCTTCCTGCCCCGCCCTCCGACGATGGTCAGCACGTGCATCACTTCGTCCTTTCGTGACATCATGCCGGGAAGCCGCCGCCCGTTCGCGGGCAGACTTGCGATCAACCTTAACCAATGATCCCGGAAACCGCACGCTTCGCGAGAGTTGTCGCGCCCTCGATAACAATCATGCCTAGGAACTGAAAAGTTGGCAACCTGTCGCTCCCGGTAACTAGTCTGTTGCTTCGGTACCCATGTCTCGGTTGTCGGAAATGGCTGGCCAGTCTATAGTAATCGCGTGTCCCGGCTGAGAGAATCCATGCCGCATGACGTTGCTGTTCTTGGGCTGCCGACACGCGGGGCGAGTCATTTGGATCACGCTCAATGCCTGTGCGATGCGGGTCACCTGAGAATTTGCATGCGAGCGATGCCGTGATCCTCTCAGCACGGTCAGTTTCCGGCAGGTTTTGGATGAAGGTATTCGGTCAGCTGGCCCTGCTGTGCCTGTGCGTTGCTCTCGCTCTTCCGGCGATGGCGCAACAGCGGGCCGCGCGCGTGGCGCTTATCATCGGCAATGCCAACTACCCCGATGCCAGCACGCCGCTGTCGAGCACGGTCAAGGATGCCCGCACCCTCGCCGATGAATTCAAGCGGGTCGATTTCGAGGTCGATCTTGTCGAAAACGTCGGCAAGGAGGAGATGCGGCGCGCGATCGACGCCTTTACCGCCAAGATCAAGAAGGACACCGAAGCGCTGTTTTACTTCAGCGGCTTCGGACTGCAGGTCGGGCGGCGCAGTTATCTGCTGCCGGTCAATGCCCAGGTCTGGTCGGAAAATGACGTCAGCCGCGACGGTATCAGCGTCGACGATATCCTGGCCGACATGCATCGCAAGGGCGCGAAGATCAAGATCGTGATCATCGATGCAGCGCGGCGCAATCCGTTCGAGCGCCGCTTTCGTGCCTCGCCGCTCGGCCTTGCGCCGCTCGGCGCACCGGAGGGCACGCTGGCGCTGTTCTCGGCAGCGCCCGGCACTATCGTGAACGATCGCGATGGCGCGGAGGCCAACAGCATCCTCGTCACGGAACTGGTCAAGGAGTTGCGCTCCCCGAACCAGACTGCCGAACAGGCGTTTAACCGCACCCGCATCGGCGTCGCACGCGCCTCGAACAACGAGATCGTGCCGTGGATCGCATCGTCGCTGCTGGAGGAGTTTTACTTCAGAGGCTCGGCAAACGCTGCTCCCGCGCCTGCGCCCGTACCTGCACCCACTCCGGCACCTGTGCCTGCGCCGCCACCGGTTGCACGAGTTCCGGCACCGGCACCCGCACCTGCACCCCAGCCGGCACCAGTCCCGCGCCTGTCGCTCAGGCGCCGCGCCCCGCACCGGCTCCCCAGCCTGCGGCGCCAGCACCAAATCGCGCGCCGTCGACAGCGCCCGCAAGTTTCGAGTCCGGGCAGGTCTTCCGCGACTGCGCCGACTGTCCCGAGATGGTGGTCGTCCCCGCCGGAAACTTCATGATGGGGGCCAAGCAGGACTACGAGCGCCCCGTCCACCGCGTGCAGATCGACAAGCAGTTCGCGATCGGCCGCTATGAGATCACGTTCACCGAGTGGATGAAGTGCACGACTGAAGGCCCCTGCAACCACACTCCGAACGATCGCGGCTGGGGGCGCGCCAACCGACCGGTCATTAACATCAGCTGGATCGACGCCAAGGCCTACGCCACCTGGCTCTCGCAGACGACGGGTCAGACCTATCGGCTGCCGTCAGAAGCCGAATGGGAGTACGCAGCACGGGGCGGAACAAAAACCCCTTTCTGGTGGGGGCAGGACCAGGGTTCGCGTAATGCCAACTGCGCAGAATGCAACACGGGCCAGGGCCTGAAGACACTCCCGGTCGGCTCGTTCAAACCCAATCCGTTCGGTCTGTTTGACACCTCCGGCAATGTCGCAGAATGGGTCGAGGACTGCTGGAACGACAATTATCGCGGTGCGCCGGCGGACGGTTCGCCGTGGATCACGGGGCAGTGCCGGCTTCGCGTATTGCGCGGTGGCGCGTTCGACAGTCAGGCGTCCTACGCAAGCTCCGAGGCGCGCTTTCGTTACGATTACGACGTGCGATATAGCGCGAACGGTTTCCGGCTCGTTCGTGAACTGCCATGACGGCACACGGGCAGGTCGATGCGGAAGGCACATCGATGAGAGCGTTCACGGTCAGCGGCAAGGCGTGGGTCATGGCGTGTCTTGCGCTCGGCGCGCTGGCGTTCGCGCTTGAGCCCGCGCGTTCGCAAAGCAAAGATGCCGAGACACAGGCCGCCGCTCAGGTCCTTGTCGTCCGCGCGACCAATCTGTGTTTCTCCTCGGCGATCCCGGTGACCGGCTTCCTCGTCGCGCGTCGCGAAGCGGTCGTGACGTTAGGCCCCGGCGATAAGGTGACCGAAGTGCTTGCCGCCGAAGGCGACAAAGTGGGGCTCGATCAGTCGCTGGTTCAGGTCGCCCGGACCACGCCGGCGCGCCCTGGCGCCGAGGCGAAAACCGAGACAGTCGCGCTCAAATCTCCTGTTGCGGGCACGATCATCCGGACCACCGCCGTGGTCGGCCGGGTGCCATCTCCGATGGACCGGGAGCCGCTCTATCGCATTGCGGTCGACAGTGAGATCGAGCTCGAGGCGGAAGTTCCGAGCATCCGTGTGCCGGAGGTCTCGGCCGGGCAATCCGCCCGCGTCACGATCAGCGACAATCGCGAACTTCCCGGCCGGGTGCGTCTAGCGCCGCCGAATATCGACGAACATACCCAGCTCGGACGGGCGCGGATCTCGCTGTCGCGCGATGCCCAGCTTCAGTTTTCGACCTTCGCGCGCGCCGTGATCAGTGCGGAGCGCAGCTGCGGCCTTTCGGTACCGCGTTCGGCGGTCACCTATCGGACCGGCGGAACGACGCTGCAGGTCGTTTACAATGGCGTGATCGAGACCCGCAGCGTGCAGGTCGGCCTGCACTCCGACAACGAGATCGAGGTTCGCAAGGGGCTGAACGAGGGCGACCTTGTTGTCGCCAACGCGGGCACCACGCTGCGCGATGGCGACAAGGTGAAAGCGGTCGACTCTGCCACGGTCCGCACCGGTCTGCGCTGACCTCGCGGCTTTGGCGATTTCGATTTCACGCCGGAATTCACTAAACTCACGGCGAGCTTTGACCAAAGCCGGAGCCCCGTAGGGATTTTGATGTCTCAGGCGACGTCGACAATCGATTGGTTGCGCCCCCGCGGGTACTTCGCAAAATTTGTCCTGTCGTTCATCGGGCTGGTCGTTCTCGTGCTGTTCGTGAACGCCGGGCTCGAAACATGGTTCATGTATCGCGAGACCACGCAGTTCGTGGTCAAGACGGAAAGCGAAAAGGCCGAGGCCACGGCCCGGCGAATCGAGCAGTTCTTCTCTGAGACCGAGCGTCAGATCAGCTGGGCGACCCGTGCCAGCACGACGACCATCGAGCAGCGCCGCCAGGACTATCAGCTGCTGGTCCAGCAGGTGCCGGCGATCTCGCGGGCGATCTATCTCGACAGCACCGGCAGAGAGCAAGTTCGGCTCACGCGGGACGCGTTCGTCGCAGGCAGCAATCTCGACTACTCGGGGGATCCGCGTTTCAAGGAGGCGCAGGGCAAGGCGGTATGGTGGTCGCCGGTCTATTTCAACGGGCGCGATCCCTTCATCGCGGTCGCTGTGGCTCACTCCGGTCGCAACGCGGGTTCGACTGTTGCCGAGATCAGCCTCAAATTCCTCTCCGACTATATCGAGCGCGAGCAAATCGGTCAGGACACCGAGGCCTACGTGGTCGACCAGTCGGGCCATCTGCTCTCGCATTCTGATCCAAAAGAGCAGCTCGGCTCAAACTATGCTTCGCTGCCTCAGGTCTCTGCGCTGCTTAACCGCAGCGCCGAGGTCCCGATGACGGGCAAGGATCCGGAAGGCACTTCCGTCCTCTCCGCGTCCGCCACGGTCCGGCAGCTTAACTGGCGTGTGTTCTTCGAACAGCCGTTGAGCACCGCACTGCGTCCGGTCTACAGCCTGCTGTTCCGGACCGGCTGGTTGGTGCTGCTTGGTATTGGCTTGTCTGTCCTTGCCGGCATGCTGCTGGCGCAGAGGCTGGTCACGCCGATCAAGGCCCTGCACCTCGGCGCCAGGCAGCTCGAAACCAGCAACTTCGGTCATCGCATCGAGGTGGATTCGAAGGACGAGATGGGCGAACTCGCCGATCAGTTCAATCGGATGGCCGACGAACTGCACGGCTCCTACACCAGAACTCGAACAAAAGGTCGAAGAGCGCACACGCGATCTTGCCAAGTCGAACAACGAGCTCAAGGCTCTCGAGGAGATCGGCCGCGCGGTCGCTTCTTCGCTCGACACGAAGTCGGTGCTCGGCACCGTCGTGAGCCGAGCGGTGGAGCTGATTCAGGCGGACGCTGGCGCGCTCTATACTTTCGATCCGTCGCAAAACCAGTTCAACCTCGCCGAGTTGAAGGGTCTGGAAGCCGAGTTGCTGCGGTCGATCGCCACCGCGCGCATCAGAACTCGACGAGCGTGCGCTCGGCGCTCGCATCGACCGCCAGCCGATTGCAATTCCCGATCTCTCAGTCAGGCCGGCATTTCCCAACCAGGCGGCGATCGTCGGCGCCGGATACAAGTCCACGCTTGTCGTGCCGCTGGTGGGGAAGGACTCGATTTTGGGCGCGCTCGTCCTGTTCCGCCGGGCAGCCGGTGAATTTCCCGGTGTCGGCTTCATGCAAACCTTCGCCGACCAGTCGGTGCTCGCGCTCAACAACGCAAGCCTGTTCCGCGAGGTGGAACTGAAGGGGCGCGAGCTTGCGGTGGCGAGCGAGCACAAGTCGCAATTCCTCGCCAACATGAGCCATGAGTTGCGCACACCGCTGAACGCCGTGCTGGGATATGCCGAGATGCTCGCGGACGGTCTGTACGGCGAACTACCGGGCAAGGCGACGGACGTGCTCGAACGGATTCAGTACAATGGCAAGCATCTGCTCGGGCTGATCAACGATGTCCTCGACATTTCCAAGATTGAGGCTGGCCAGCTCAATCTAGCGCTTGAGGATTATTCGGTCGAGAGCGTGGTGCAGTCCGTTGTCTCGGCGACGGATTCGCTCGCAAAGGCCAAGGGTATCGAGCTGCGGGCCGAGATCGCGCCCCAGCT
This sequence comes from uncultured Alphaproteobacteria bacterium, assembly GCA_963757565.1. Lineage (GTDB taxonomy): Bacteria > Pseudomonadota > Alphaproteobacteria > Rhizobiales > Xanthobacteraceae > PALSA-894. The sequence continues at coordinate 125,846 of CAVWSB010000010.1, read as the reverse complement.
TCCGCTCGGCCGTGGCGACGAGCGCCGCCTGACCCAGGTCCTGCTCAACCTTGTGAGTAACGCGATCAAGTTTACCGACACCGGCGGCGTCGACGTCTGCGTGAAGCTCCACGGCGATGAATTCGCCATCTCGGTGACCGATACCGGACCCGGGATCGCGGAGGCCGACCGCTCCAAGATTTTCGACGAATTTCAGCAGGTCGATAACAGCAGCACACGCAAGAAGGGTGGCACCGGCCTTGGATTGTCGATCTCGCGCCGCCTGGTCGATTTGCACGGGGGCCGTATCGACTTGGATTCGACCCTTGGTGTAGGTTCGACCTTCAGCATCGTCGTTCCGGTGCGGGTCAACCAGCAGAGACAGGCCGCGTGAGCAAACGTATTCTCGTCGTCGAGGACACGGAGGACAACCGTCGCATCCTTCGGGACCTGCTGACCAACGCGGGGTTCGATGTGATCGAAGCGACGGATGGAGAACAGGGCGTGACGGCCGCCAAGACGCAGAAGCCCGATCTCATTCTGATGGATATCCAGCTTCCGGTGATCGACGGCTACGAGGCGACACGCCGGATCAAGGCCGACGCGGATTCAGGCAAGATTCCGATTATCGCGGTGACGTCCTATGCGCTGTCGGGGGACGAGGAAAAAACCCGCAGGGCCGGGTGCGACGGCTATATCGCAAAGCCTTTCAGCCCGCGCCAGATCCTCGCGATGGTGCGGGATTTTCTCCGCTGAGCGTGGAAGGGCCGGCGGTTGAGAAATCCCCCACGCATCCTCGCGGTCGACGACGTTCCGACCAATCTGGACATTCTTCGCGTCCGGCTTGAATCGCAGGGCTACGAGGTTTTCACCGCGGCTGACGGCGAGGAGGCGCTCGCGCGCACGGCCGAGCTCTCGCCCGATCTGATTCTGCTCGACATCATGATGCCAAAGCTCGACGGCACCGAGGTGGTGAAGCGGCTCAAGAACGACCCGGAGCACAAGTTCATCCCGGTCATTCTCGTGACCGCGAAGGCCGACACCAAGGATGTGGTCGCCGGGCTGGAAGCCGGCGGCGACGACTACCTGACAAAGCCGTTCGAGCATGCGGCGCTCATGGCGCGAGTGCGCTCGCTGCTGCGCGCCAAGCAATTGCACGACACCGTCCGCGAGCAGAGCGAGCAGTTGCAGCAGCAGACCGCGGAGCTAGCGGCGTTGAATTCGTCGCTCTCCCAACGCGTCGCCGATCAATCCGCCGAAATCGAACGAATGGGGCGCCTGCAGCGGTTTCTCGCGCCTCAGGTCGCGGCGATCATCGCTTCCTCGGATGCGCACGGCTCAGCGCTGGAAAGCCATCGCCGCGAAATTACCGTGGTGTTCTGCGACCTGCGCGGGTTCACCGCCTTCACCGAATCCTCGGATCCGGAAGAAGTCATGGGTGTTCTGCGCGAATACCATGAGCGGGTGGGTCATCTTATTTTCGAATACGAAGGCACCCTCGAACGATTTCTCGGTGACGGCATCATGATCGTGTTCAACGATCCGATCCCGGCGCCCGACCACTGCGCCCGTGCGGTGCGTCTTGCTCTCGACATGCGCGATCGCGTTGCCGAACTCTCCAAGGAATGGCGCTCCAAAGGGCACGATCTCGGGTTCGGGATCGGGATCGCGACCGGCTATGCGACCCTTGGGCTCATCGGCTTCGACAAACGCCGCGAGTACACGGCGATCGGCCGCGTCACCAACCTGGCTTCACGGCTATGCGACGAAGCCAAGCCGGGGCAGGTCATCATCGCGCAGCGAACCTACGCGGTTGTTCAGTCGCAGGTTCAGGCGAATCATGTCGGCGATCTCACCTTGAAGGGGTTCAACACGGCCGATGGCCGCCTATGACGTCGTCGCCTGGAACGGCGGCGATGGCATTTCAACCGGGCCAACCGCGCAAGAGTGAGAAGGCTTGTGGCGAACGCCATGATGCGGCAACATTTCGCAATGACGCAGAAATCTCGCTACGCCTGTCTGGTTGGCCTGTTTGCCGGCGCAATTCTTATGGCGATTCAGGGCGCGAACGCGGCCGAGCCGGCCGACAATGCCAGCACGTTCGCCCGCTCAGTCACGACCGTAAGGGCTGCCCGGACCTGCTTCGACGACCTCCTTCAGGTTACCGGAACCGTAGTGCCCCGTAACGAGATTCTGGTTCGGTCGGACCGGGAGGGATATCAGGTCTCTCAGGTTCTGGTCGAAAACGGTGACACCGTCGTGTCTGGCCAGGTTTTGATACGCCTGCGTCAGCCCGATGCGCAGCGTGGATCGGGCGAAGTGGCCGTGCAGGCACCCGCTGCCGGGGTCATCTACTCCGCTACGGCGCCGATTGGCCTGACGATCAGCAGCAGCAATGAGCCCCTGTTCCGCATCGCCCGGCAAGGCGAGATGGAGCTGGTGGGTGAACCGCCCGTCGACTCCATCGCGCGGGTTACGAGCGATTTGTCCGCCAGGGTTGACTTGGTCGGCGTCGGGGAAATTCCCGGCAAGGTGCGCCTCATCGCGACCTCGGTGAGCCCGGCGACCCAGCTCGGCGAGGTCCGGATTTTTATCGGTGCCGATCCGCGGATCCGCGTGGGTCTTTTCGGTAAGGCATCCATTCAAATGGGCCGCCGATGCGGCCCGTCTCTGCCATTGTCTGCCGTGTTGTATGGCGTCGGCGGCCCGATTGCCCAGATCGTCCGCGACGACCGGGTGGAGACCCGGCGGGTCGTTCTCGGCCTCATGAAAGAAGGGGACGTCGAGATCCTCCAAGGCGTGGCCGAAGGCGAGGACGCGGTCGCGCGCGCCGGCGCCTTCGTGCGTGACGGCGACCGGGTCGCGCCGGTGTCGCAGCAAAGATCACGCTGAAAACCTAATTCTCTCAATTATTTGGCTTCAATCGCCGATTCTGTGCTGGCGGTCACACCGTGCACGGGCGCTGGGTCTATTCTGGTCCCGGAAGCGTAATCCGCACCCCTGTTCGAAGGATGATCGCCATGACCGGTACGACCAAGATGCTCTCCGCCGCGGCGGTCGCACTGTCGTTGACGGTGTTCGCCGGTCAGGCCCAGGCCCAGTTCGGTCCTATGGGGGGCATGATGGGCGGCATGGGTATGCGCGGTGGCGGGATGGGAATGATGCGCGGCATGGGAGGAGGCGGACCCGGAATGGGAAGCGCCCGGTACATGATGATGGACGAACCGCGCTCGCGCCGCTCACGCTCCCGCGAGGCTTACGAAGAGGCCCCGAGCCGCACGAAAACGCACGCCAAGCCGATGCCCGCCGCTGTGAATCCGCCCAGAACGAGCGTAACGGCGTCCGCGCCTGCGAGCGTGCAGACGAACGCGGTCTCGACGAGCCAGCAGGTCGGCGCGGTGCAACCGGCGCAGACGCCGAACACCGTGCAGCCGGTGGCCCCGGTGGCCAAGGTTCAGCCGCCCGCGCCCGATCCGTCTTCATCAGCCGAGTCCGATGCCGACAACGCCCTGCCGACCCGTGTTACCGCGCAGACTCGCCCCCGCAACTGCATGACCAAATTGTACCTCAAGGATGGCACAGTGATCTTGCAGGACTTCTGCACGTTGGAGCAGGCTGTCATCAAGCAGGGGGAGGGGGCGGTGGCGCAGGCACCGGCCGCACCCACAGCACCGGCTGCGCAGCCCCAGCAGACGCCGTACCGCCAGGCGCCGGCCCAACTCGCCCGCAATCGCTGATCCCTATCGACCAGGATCGAACGCGGCGTCCGCCACACGCGGGCGCCGCACGCTTTTGCGCAATCCAACTCCCGCGCGGAAGAACATGGCGGACCGGCAAATCCGTCTTCTCGTGATCGCCGTCACATCGTCCGGGTGCGGCAACTCCTAACCTCTGTTTACCGATGGCAATAGCGCCGTCGAGAACAGATCCAGGAGCAGACAATGACGACCTTCAAAAAGCTCTCCGCGGCGGCGCTCACCATCGCAGTGCTGGCCACCACCTCGCTCGCAACCAGCGGCGATGCGCTGGCGAAGGGCAAGCATCGTGGGCCGCATCTCGGCGGCAACCCGATGGCGATGATGATGGGCGGTGGTGGTGGCAACCCGATGGGAATGCTCGCCAAGAACCCGATGATGATGATGATGGCCATGATGATGATGTCGAAAATGGCCGGTGGCGGCGGACCGATGGGTGGTGGCATGATGGGTGGCGGCGCTCCGATGGGCGGCGGCTTTCCTTCGGCTCCGCCGATGGGCCCGATGGCAATGTTCGGCGGCTCGCCGATGGGTCAGTAAGCAAGTTAAGTGACGCTTCGGGTAGACGGGACTGCACGCAGTCCCGTCTCTCGCTTTTTCAAGCCATTCATTTCGATCCACGCCGCGACCGTCGTGTCGCTGAATTCCACTCCCCGCCGACCTTCCGACGCTGACGTTGGAATGCGAATCGGAGCGGGCGCTTTTCCGCTGCGATTTTTCAGTTTGAATAGAATTGCGATTGACGCGCGCGATCGCGCGATCGGTTCGAAAAACAAACCGCAACAAACGAAAAACCTGTGACCTCAGTCACATCGCGTTTTTGGCAGAGGCCTATCACTGACACCGTAGCTTGAAAGGGAGGCTTCGGTGAAACACGAACTGTCTCATACCCCGGCGAAAGCCAGCGGATCGACAAAAGCCATCGGCGCAAAATGCGCGGCGGGAACGCCTTCGGATGAAGCACTTGTGTCGCGGATTGCGAATGGCGATCAGGTCGCACTGCGAATCCTGTTCCAGCGCCACTTTGCCCGCATCCATCGTTTCGCGCTACGCTTCGTGAACGACTCCGAGGCGGCGCACGAAATCGTCAACGACACTTTCCTGATCGCCTGGCGGCAGGCCGCGCGCTTTGAGGGACGCTCGCTGGTCGCCACCTGGCTGCTGGGCATCGCGCGATACCGCGCGCTGGGGGTCGTCAAGGCGCGGCGGCTTGCGCCTGAAAGCCTCGATGATCAGCACGAGGCGACCCTTGTCGATCCCGCCGAGCGCGTCGATGCCCGCATGCAGCGCGACGAGCAGGACGGACGCCTCAAAGCCTGCATCGCTGCGCTTCCGCCGGAGCAGGGACTGCTCGTTGAAATGCATTACTTCCGCGACGTTTCGCTCAAGGACGCTTCCGCGATCACGGGCTTGCCGCTTAACACCGTCAAGACGCGGCTGTTCCTGGCGCGAAAGAAGCTGGCACGGATGCTGACGCGCGAGGAGGACGATACGGGCGCCGTATTCAGCGTGGCGCATCTTGCGCCGGGCTATCGCGCTCGGATGCAGTCGGCACACTAGAGCGTGGACTCACGAAGGATGATGCCGACTGCACGAAGGAGGCCGCCACAATAGCCGGACCTGCTGCCGGCGTTAGCCCTTGTCGCGAATGACCCGAGAACGCAGGCGGTGGCGGATGACAAACAAGCCAGGTTGCCTCAGCCAACTGGCTCCGTAGGGCGTCAGCTTCCATATTGTCCGTCAGTCACTTTCTCCAGCCAATCAACCGTCTTTCCATCCAGCGCTTCAGCGATTGCGATATGCGACATGCCGATCGTCGGCGTCGCGCCGCCAGCCGACCGCCGCGTTCAAGGTGGTTCTCGACATCCTGAGATACTGCGCGCCGCCGACGCGGCAGCCGGGAACAGTCAAGCGCTGACGCCAACTGCGCAGCGCCGCCGATTACATGGCAGCTTCGCGCTCGAGCGAAGCCCGGTCCTTCAGGCAATAATAACCCGCAAGCCGCGTCAGATTTTTTTGCCGCATCCATTCATTGACAATGCGACTGACATTCTCACGCGCAATGCCGGTCATCGCTGCGAGATCGCCTTGTGTGACCTTCTGCTTGATCAGAATCTGACCGGATCCGACGTCCTTCCCGAATGCTTCCGCGAGACTGAGCAGCGCCTGCGCGACCCGCCCCTTCAGCGATAGGAAGCTCATCGCCGCGACCACGTTGTTGGTATCGCGGAGCCGCCGTACCAGCAGCCGCACGATGTCGACGTAGATATCCGGTTGAGCCGCGGCGACCTCGTCGAAAGATGCCCGCGAAATGAATTGAAGCTCCGAGTCGCGCGCTGCGATAACGGAAGCGGATCGAGGCTGTGCGTCGATCATCGCGAGTTCGCCGACGACCGCGCCCGGACCCAGAATGGCGAGGATGCGCTCGCCACCGGACGGCGACACAACGGTGACCTTCAACAGCCCCTGCTCGACCCGGTAGCAACCGTCGCCCGGATCGCCGGCGAGGAAGAGCGTCTGCGCGGCCTTCAACTTGTGTGGGCGAGCCACTGCGAACAACCGTGCCGCAATCTCGGGCGGCAGAACGCTCAGCAGATTTTCCGGGACCGGTGCGGGGTTTGCCATGACGCCTTCGGGTGCAAGCTGCGGCAGTCATACTGGCATATCCGGGACGGCGAGGCGATGCATGGCCGCGCCATCGGACTCGCATGGATTTGCGCCGTTTTGAATGAAATTTGCGGGCGGCCAGCGCGCCCGGCCCGCTTGATCCCGCGCTACCGATCGGCCGAACGCACGAACGCGAGGCGCAGCCCTTCGGCCAGGCGCGAGGCGTCGTGCCGCCCGTATTGTTTCACGAGTCCGTCTTCGCTCAGGCTCGGCGAAAACGCCCTGAGCTTCGTGGCGTACCGGCGCGCATCGTCCGCATGGCCGGCGAGCGCATGCGCCGCCACGAGTCCGGCCCAGCTTCGGGGATATCCCGGATTGAGCGCCGTGGAGCGGCGGAACAGTTCGATCGCTTCCGGGAAGTTCTTCAGTTCGAGTTCGGCATTGCCGGCAAATTCAAGCCAGACCGGCATGATCGGGTCGCGCGGGCTCAGCCGCATCGCATAGCGCACATGCTCAAGGCCTTCGGCCACACGGCCGGATCGTATCAGGCCGTTGCCGATCTGCGCATGTGCGCTGGCATGACTCGGCTCAATCTCGATTGCGCGTGCGAACTGTTCGAGCGCCTCGGGCAATGTGGGCAGCAGGTTCAGTGCAAGGCCGAGATAGAAATGCGCGTCGCTTGATTGCGGATCGCGGCGAACCGCCTCGCGCAGAATCTGTTCCGCCTTGGCGCGATGCCCGAGCGAATTCGTGTCGAAAACCTGCGCGCCTATCCGGGCGTGATAGGCGCCGATGCCGATCTGCGCCGAAAGATTTTGCGGGTCGCGCTCAAGCGCCTGCTCGAAAAGCGCAAGCGCCTCTTCGTAGCCTTGCCGGTTGACGTCGGACAGAGCGGCCCAGCCGCGGTAGGCAACCGAGCCCGCGTCAAAGTCCTTGGAAAGCCGCGCGCTTTCGATCGGCAACGTCTCGAACTGAAGCTCGCGCGCGAGGCGCGCAACGACCTCGTCGCGGACGCCTTGCCGGTCAGCGCCGTCGCGCTCGATGCGTCCCGACCACACCGGAAGCCGGGTCGCCGGATCGATCAGCTCGACGTTCAGACGCAGCCTTTCTTCCTGCACACGCAGGCTGCCTTCGAGCACGTACCGCACCTTCAGTTCGGCGCCGAGCGCCGCAACATCGATCGGTTGGCTCTGCAGGCTGCGCGTGGTCTGGCGGGAGATCACGCGGAACGAGGCGACACGCGACAGGCCATTAGTCAGGTCGTCGGTGATCATGTCGGCGATAAGCTGAATCTGCGGAGACGTCTCTCCTGACGTTCCAAACGGCAGAACCAGGATCGGAATGACCGGCGTTGCATCGTGTGCCGGCTGAGGCGCCAGCGCTCCCGGCGACTCCCAGGAGTCCGGCGCCGCGAGAGCAAGCCGCAGGGCGCGGAGAAATTCCGGTTGCCCTGTCTCCAACATCACCGCGCGCTTGACAATCCGTTCCGCGGTTGCGGCCGGGTATTCCTTACGCAGGCGTGTGAGATAGCGGTGTGCCTCGTCGATCTGTCCGTGGGCGGCAAGCGCAACTGCCATCGTCCGCAATGTCTGAGGTTGACGCGGCCCGAGAGATTCGGATTGGCGCGCATAACTCAATGCCTCGTCGTAGTGCTTGCGTTCAAGTTCGGCTTCGGCGGCGAAGCGAAGCCAATGCGCGCGCTGCGCATCGCGTGGACTGAGCCGCATCGCGTAATGAATGTAGTCGAGCCCCTCCGACGCCTTGCCCGACGAGATCAGCACATGCCCAATCCCCGCATAGGACGGTGCGTGGCTTGGATTGTATTCGAGCACATGGCGGAATGCGTCGATCGCGTCCGGGAAGTTGCCGCGAACCTCGTGCACGAGGCCGAGCCCAAAATACCCACCTGCGCCGCTCGATGAGTCCTGAACGATCGGCAGCAGGATTTTCTTGGCCTGATCGAGGTGCCCGGACACGTCCCGATCCAGCCACATCACGGCTGCCAGAGCGTGAAACGTGCCAAGACCGATCGCGGCGCCGCGCGCATGGGCATCGAGCTCAAGTGCTCGCGAGAAGGCGCTTTCGGCGTCACGCAACGCGGCGACCGACGATCCCGAGGCATAGATCGCGGCCCATCCGCGCAAAACGAGATCCCGCACGGTTGGATTTACCGGTGCATTCGCGGTCTCGATCGCCGGAATCTTGAGCGCAAGCTCGCGCGCGAGTCGCGCCACGATTTCGTCGCGCACGGCGCCGCGCTCCTCGATACGACGCTCGATTCGGGTCGACCATGCGGGGGAGCGGGAGGCAGGGTCGATCAACCCGACATTGACGCGCAGCGTGTCGCCCTCGGTCTGGATCGTACCTTCGAGCACGTAACGAACACTCAGCTCCGTCCCGAGCGACGCGACATCCACGGGCTTTCCGCGGAACGTCATCATGGTCTGACGTGAGATCACGCGCAGGTTGCCGGAACGCGACAGCGTGTCGGTGAGATCGTCCGTCAGGGCGTCCGCGACCGGCTGGATCGATGAGGCATCTGCGCCGAGCGCGGAGAACGGCAGCACCGCAACGGCGGTCAGATTCCGGATGCGGCGGCCGGCATCGGAGTCATGATCCGGTGCGAGCCATTGGTCCGAAGTCACCGGACGCGCAATCTGCGCGGCGGGGTTGCCCGCGCGCCCGAAAACGAAGCCGTTCAGCGCAAGGCCCGCAAGGCCGACGACGACAATCACCACCGCCGCGATACCGGCAATTCTGGCGGACGACTGCCACGGCCGGGACGATACGACGGGTTGTCCCTGCTGCTGCGCGACGACGGGCGCGTCAGCGGCGAGCGACGGCGGTGTGACAACGGCGATGTCGGTTGCAGCGGGGGCAAAACGCGCGGCAGCGGGAAGAATCTCGCCGGCCCTGATGCGATCGACCAGGTCGCGCGTTTCCGCTTCGGGCGCAACGCCGAGATCTCGCTTCAGGAGATCGCAAAGGGCCGCGGCGTGCGCGAGGGCTTCGTTCTTGCCGCGATAACGGGCGTAAAGCGTAAGTGCGATCCGCTGGCGATCCTCGCGCAATGGATCGAGGGCAAGCAGCCGTTCCATCGTTGCGATGGCCTGCTGTCCATCCGCGACCAGGTCCGGGCGCGTCGCGTAGGTCTCACACAGACGCGTGGCGGCAAGTTCTGCGCGAAGGCGCTGACTGTTCAGCCAGGCGTCGAAACCCTCCTCGTCGATATTCAGATCCTGCAGAAATGCGCCGCCGAACAACGCACCGGCGCGCTCCAGGTTGGCGGGGTCCGATGAGCCGGCCAGGTCTTCAAATTCCTGAACGTCAACCCACCAGACGGTCGGTTCCAGGCGCGCTGTGGTGTTGTCCGCGGTCAGAAATTGCGCACCGCCAAGCGCCTTGCGAACCGAAGCAAGTGCTTGCCGCAAACTCTGACGGGCCTGCTGTTCGGAGCAGTCTCCCCACAACAGTGCGGCAATCTCCTCGCGTCCCGCCGTTTGACCCGGTCGGGTCGCCAGGAAAGCGAGCAGCGCCGCACACTTTCGCGTGGGCAGGCGGACGGGCGTGGAAGCGTCGTCGAAGGCGAAAAGCGCAAACCTGCCGAGCAAATGCAGGCGGAAACGGGTTCGCGTTGTCATTACCGATGTACGTTCACCTTCAGACCACCGTTCTCGCATAACGGGCTGGTCTCATTCCCCAAAGTCATCCTAGCGAGCAGGTGGGCCAACTCAAAGTACGTTTTGCACGGATGGTGTACGCCTTTGACGTTTGTTTTGCGCCCCTGTGACGGACGACCCCCTAGCCTCACGCCCCTGATGTGAAACGCGCCGGCGTCGATGGAGGCGCACGGGTCGAGTACCGCCGGGGTAGGCATGAACGCCGTTCGCGCCGAACGTTTCGAGCCCGTAGTTCGATTGTTCTTCGAAGCCGCCGCGCATCCCGAGCGGTGGCCGCAGGCATTGCACGAGCTGGCGCTTGCCTGCGGTGCGGAAGGCGCGGCGGCCCATACGGCGAACGGGACCGAAACCCGCACCTCAATCCTCTCTCAAGGTGTATCGGCGCTCTACGACAACTTTATCACGCGCTGGCGCGCGCCCGAACTGAATTCCCACCGCGCACGAGGGCTGGCGTTGCTCAAACGCGGATGGCGGGGTGCGCTTACCGAAAACGACATCTTCACGCCGGAGGATATGGCGCGCGACCCCTTCCATCAGGAGTTCATAATTCCATCCGGCTTCTCGTCGTTTGCCGGCATCGTGCTCGCAAAGCGCCCGGGCCTGATGATGTCCGCCTCGATCTACCGCCGGCCAAAGCAGGGTCGTTACGAAAAATCAGAAATTAAGTCGATCAACAAGCTCACCGAGCAATTGCGTTCGGCCGCGGCTGTCGCGATGCGGATTGGTATGTCGTCGATGGTGCACACCGCCGACGCTTTTGCGTCGCTGGGGCAGCCGGTCGCGGTTCTTTCGCATGACGGGCGGATCGTTCACACGAGCCCGGCGTTCGATGGTCTTATTGCCAACGGCATCCACATCAAGACTGGCCGGCTCGGCTGCTGGCAACCTGACGCCGATCGCCGGCTCGCCGCCGCGATTGGTCGCGCGACAACCTACGACGGCACCGTTCGCGAGCCGGGCCGGTCGGTCATTCTCCCGCGCCGCAATGGTTTGCGTCCGTTGATCGCCGAAATCATTCCGGTCGTGGGCGACGGGCAGGACATCTTTCGCCTCGCGGGAGCGATCCTCACCCTGACCGATCTCGAAGCGGCATCCCTCGGTCCGCCCGAAGCCACGCTGCAGCAGGTGTTCCAGCTCACGCCCGTGGAAGCCCGGCTCGCGGCGCAGATCGCCGCCGGTGGAACTCTGCCCGACATTGCCAGAACGGAAGGCATCGCGCGCGACACGCTGCGATCCCGGCTGAAATCGATTTTCGACAAGACCGGCACGCGGCGGCAACTCGAGCTGGCGCTGGTGCTGAAAAAGCTCGAGAGGCGCGCGCCATGAGATGGCGCGCGTCGCGATTAACGCTGTCCTGCAGCCGCGCGTGTTTTTCGGCGCCGCCGCCGAGGTCAACACCCGATCGGGTGAAGCCTTGGCCGCAGCGTGCGGCTAGCTAGGGCCAAACGGGACGACGCGCGCCCGGCCGTGTGACGCTGCTCAACGATGTCACCGGAGTGTCGGTGAATCTCGGCAACGGCAGCAATACGCTCAACCTCGCGGCCGGGACCAACTCGCTCGACAACATATTCAACGCTCAGCACGTCAACGGCACGGCCTCCGACGACACGCTGAGCGTCACGACCGGCTTAGGAAATCCGGACGCGAACCCGAGCACCGATCTCGGCGCGGGGACGACACACTGAACCTCGCGGCATCCTTCGTGAGCCTGACCGCGCTCAATATCGAACACATCACGGGAAGCGCCGCCGACAACGGTGTGACTCTCAATAACAACGTCACCGGCGTGACGTTCGATCTCGGGGGCGGCAACGACCTGCTCTCGCTCGCGGCGGGCGCGAACTCCATTAGCGTCACCAATGTCGAGAATATCAGTAGCTCCGATTTCAGCACGTCGTCCAACGACTCGCTCACGCTGCTCAACGATGTGAGCGGGCTGACCGTCAATCTCGGAAACGGCAGCAACACGCTGAATCTCTTCGGCGGTACGAATTCGTTTGTCGATATCTTCAATGTGCACCAGGTGAACGGCACGGCGTCCGACGACGTGCTCTCGGTGTCGGACACCATCGGCAACCAGGATGGCAACCCGATTGTCGATCTTGGCGGCGGCAACGACACGCTGAGCTTCGGCTCCCCGCGGGAGATAACGGTTTGACGCTGAACAACACCGTCAGCGGAATCGACATCGATCTCGGCGGGGGCAACGATACTGTCAACTTGGCGACGGGCGTGAATTCGCTCAGTGTTGAAAATGTCGAAGTCGATCAATTCGACGGACTTCAATCGAGCGAGCCCGTCGGACGACACGCTGACCCTGCTCAATGATGTCAGCGGACTTACCGTCAATCTCGCCAACGGCACCAACACGCTCCAACTCGCGGCCGGCACCAACTCGCTTGTGAATGTCTTCGGTGTTCAGAATATTAACGGCAGCGCCACGGACGACACGCTGACGATCCAGTGCCACAACCGTCGACCTCGGCGGCGGCAACGATACGCTGAACCTGAGCGGAGGGGCCTTCGGCGTCACCGTGCTCAACGTGGAGAGCGTCAACGGCAGCACCGGCAATGACTCCATCGCCATCGGCAACGCGACAGGGACCACAACGATCACCGGCGGTCTGGGTGCGGACATCATGACGGCGAGCGCGGGTGCCGACACGTTCCGCTTCACCAGCGTGGCGGATTCGCCGAGCGCCGGCAACGATACCATCACGAACTTCGACGCCGATCACGACACGTTCAAGTTCGACGGCATGATGGGCGCCAACGGATTTGCATCGGCTGTGCATTTCGTCGGAACCGCCGGTTTCGACGGGGGTGGCCTGTCCGAGGCAAATCTGGTGAACGTTGGCGGTGTGACCGTGCTTCAGATCGATGTGGACGGTGACGGCCAGATGACGTCTCACGACATGGCAATTCAACTCGCCAACCTCACGGGCACGCTGCAGGACCACAACTTCATGCTGACGTGAGCGCAGATCAGCGGGGATCGTTCAGATTTTCGTTGGGCGGCATTAACGGGGTGCAACAAATCGGGATACCGCCTGGAACAGGGCATCGCTGATCAGCGGTTTCTCGACGATGTCGACCCCTGCCGCCGCTGCGGCTCGCCGCACCTGGGGAGACGGTCCGGTCGTTATCAGAATGACCGGAGCCGAAATGTCGCGACGGCGCAATTCGTCGATGAGGTCGAGCCCCGATAGTCCGGGCAGCTTCTGATCGATAACCAGGCAGCTCGCGTCGTGAAGCGGCTCATCGCTCAACAGCATCTCGGCGGAGGCGTAGACCCGCGCGAGAAAGCCTTCCTCCGTCAGCGCGAAGGCGAGGGAATTGCGAACCGCGAAGTCATCATCGACGACGACGATGACGGGCTTGGCGGGCGCGACTGGCGGCGCGGTCGCCGCCGAGGGACTTTTTGCGGTTTGCTTCACGGCCGCCGATTGGAACGGGTGCCGGCAACCGCGCATTGATCTGGCTCAATCAGGATCGGGTCTTAGTTCCCGTTCACCGAGCGGGTTTTGGATAGCCCAGCCAGCATGGTCATCCGGACAAGCTCCGACAGGCTGTTGGCCCCCGTCTTGGTCATGACGTTGGCACGATAGATTTCGACCGTGCGAGGGCTGATGCCGAGATCGAAGGCGATGACCTTGTTCGGCTTGCCGGCAATGAGGCCCTCCAGCACCTCCCGCTCGCGGGTTGAGAGCGTTTGCAGCTTTTCGATGTAGCTGTTGCGCTCCGAGACTTCCTTGGATCGATCGTCCCACCGGGCGAGAGCCGTCCGAACTGCGCTCAGTAGCACTTCATCGTCGAATGGCTTCTCGATGAAGTCGGCCGCGCCGATCTTCATAGCCTCGACGGCCAGCTGGACATCGCCATGGCCGGTCATGACGATTACCGGCAATGCGACGTCCAGTTCGTTCAATTTGCGCAGCAGGTCCACGCCACTCATGTCCGGCATTCTGACATCGGTAATGATGCAGCCCGACGTCACATTCGGCAGAGCCAAAAGGAAAGCCTCAGCGGATTCATAGGTTTTGACGTTCAGGCGCGCCGCTCCGAGCAGGAACGAAAGTGAATCGCGCAGCGCATCATCGTCGTCGATGACATGGACGAGGCTATTGGGCATGAGCACCAAGCTCTTCGTTGGTAACCCTTGGCACTGTGAACCGAAACACGGCGCCGCCGCCGGGGTTCGGTTCACATCTGATGTGGCCGCCGTGGCTCTCGACGATCGAGCGCGAAATCGAAAGGCCGACACCCATTCCCAGGGGCTTTGTGGTGACGAAGGGCTGAAACAGCTGCGAAGCGATCCCAGGCGCGATTCCCGGGCCGCTGTCCGCCACCGAAATCTCGACAAAGCCGGCGCCTCTGGCGTGTGCGGCGATTACCATCTCGCGTCTCGGACACTGATCCATTGCTTCAACCGCGTTCCTGATCAGATTGAGCAGGATCTGCTGGATCTGCACCTTGTCTACCAGGATTGCATCGCAGGATCCGTCTATGTCGAATGTGACTCGAACTCCGTGCTCTTTCGCGCCAACCAGCGCAAGCGCGCTCGCCTCCTCAATCAGTTTCTTGAGGCTTTCGACGCGGCGTTCGGTTTCACCGCGCGCGACGAAGTCCCGCAAACGGCGGATGATATGTCCGGCCCGTTGAGACTGTTCGGCGGCCTTGTTCATCGCCTCGCGCACCTGCTCCGTGACCGGATCGGTGCGGCTCTCCAGCAGCCGGCGCGAACCTTTCATGTAATTCGCGATCGCCGACAGAGGCTGGTTCAGCTCGTGAGCCAAGGCGGAGGCCATCTCTCCCATCGCCGTCAGCCGCGAAATGTGCACGAGCTCTGCCTGTAATTCCTGCAAGCGTGCATCTGTTCTCTGTCGCTCGGTCAGGTCGCGGATGAAGCCGGTGAAATAACGTGCATTGCTCGATCTCATCTCGCCGACGGAAAGCTCCATCGGGAATGTCGAGCCATCTTTCCGTGCGCCGACGACGACCCGGCCGATGCCGATGATGCGGCGCACGCCCGTCCGCTGATAGCGTTCGAGATACCCGTCGTGAGCGTCACGATACGGAGACGGCATCAGAATCTTGATGTTCTTCCCTACGATTTCACCGGCACGATAGCCGAAAAGGCGTTCCGCGGCGATGCTGAAGGACTGCACCTGTCCGCGCTCGTCGATGACGATCATCGCATCGGGAACGGTCTCCAGAATGGAGTTAAGGTGTGCTTCGCGTGCGAAGAGATCCTGCTGTGCCAGTTTCAGGTTGGTAATGTCGCTGTTGATGACCGTGACAAAGGTGTCTTCCGCATCGCCCCATAAAGACCATTCGGTCGCAATCGCGCGGCGCTGCCCATCGCGCCGGTAGTGGATGACCTCTCCCGCCCACTCGCCGCGATCCAGCATTTCTCGCTCGATATCCGGGAGGTCCCGGGGAAACTCGGTGCGCAGTAATTTGTGCGACGACTGCCCAAGCGCCTCGCTGCTTGAATATCCATAAAGGCGCTCCATTCCTCGGCCCCAGAAATGGATCAAGCCGTCGTAGCTGCGAACCATGACGGACGCATGCTCGAGCGCGCGGAAGCTTTGGCGCAGATTCTCGAGGGACCGTGAAGGGGCGGGGGCCATGTAACAGACTTACTATGCCGGCGCGGCCCTGTGCAGTCCCGAAGGCGCGCCGCGGGGTGGGGCGGACGCTGTCAACTAAGGGGTATTCCTTAAGCGGCTCATCTGAATTTCATCGACGCTCCCCGTGAGTACTGTGGCGTTAAATTCAATTCGGAAGCACGCCGATGATCCAGCTCAAGCCCGCCTCGACGCCCCGATCGGAACGGGCCAAATGTGCCCCCATCAACCGGAGCGCCCTGTTCGATTGCCCCGAACTTCACGGCGCATCGATCCCATTCGGTCGGAATGCCGAAATCTTCGGGGAAGGCGAACCGGCCGACTACGTCTACCGGGTGCTGCGCGGGTCCGTGCGATCCTGCAAGGTCCTCGGGGATGGCCGGCGACAGATCGTGGGCTTCTATCTGCCGGGCGACGTGTTCGGGCTCGAGTGCGAAGACGAGCACTCCTGTTCGGCCGAGGCGATCAGCGACTGCCAGATTTTGCTGGTTCGCAGAAACATTCTGCTGAATGTTGCGGAGCGCGATATCGACGTCGCACGGTCGCTTTGGATGATCACTGCGGCGCAACTCAAACGCGCCCATGAGCACAGCTTGCTGCTCATCAAGACGGCCCAGGAACGACTGGTGGCCTTTCTGCTGGATATCGCGCGTCGGCTGTCGGCAAGCGGCGAACTAGATCTTCCGATGTCACGCCAGGATATTGCCGACCATCTGGGCCTCACGATCGAAACCGTGTCGAGAACTTTCACCCAGCTGTCGGATGCTTCGATCATTCGTTTTCTCGCGTCCCGGCGCATCGTGCTGCGTAACCCCGCGATGCTTGCGGAAATGAACAGCTAACAACTGACGCGACAGCAATCGCAGCATTGGAGAAAGCAATGCACGAGTTGATGCGAGCGAGCGGTCATTCCGGTCCCATCGGATTGCTCTCCGAATGGTGGAAGAACTGGCGCAGGCGCGAAGCAGGCATGCACGAGCTTGAGGCCTGTGGACGTGAGGAAGTCGCGCACCTTGCGCGCGATATCGCTGTCGGTTCGTCCGAGCTTCGCACGATTGCGGCGAAATGGCCCGACAACGTCGATCTGCTGCAACGACGGATTGCCGAGCTTGGTCTCGATAGCGAGCGGATCGTCCAAACCGAGCCCCAAGTGTTGCGCGATCTGCAGCGCGTGTGTTCGCAGTGCGCCGATCATCGGCGTTGCGCGGGAGACCTCGACCGGAACGGCAAGGATCGTGAGTGGCGGGAATATTGCCCAAACCTTCAAACCCTCGACGCGCTACGGAGCGAGGAACGCAACACGCGACTGAGGCGGGGGCGGACATGGCGCGCTTTCTGACGCAAGGGGCGCTGGTCTTGGCTGGTCTCCTGAGCGGATTCTCCGCGTTGGGACAGACACCGGAGCCAACCGTCCAACGCGGATTGAACTTCGTGCGTGCCAATTGCGCGCGCTGCCACGCGATCGACAAGGTAAGCGAAAGCCCGCTCAAGATCGCGCCTCCTTTCCGCACTCTGCACCTGAGATATCCCGTCGAATCACTAGCCGAGGCTTTTGCCGAAGGCATTCGTACCGGGCACGACAATATGCCGGAGTTTCGGCTGGAGCCCGATCAGATTGGCGATGTCATCGCGTATCTGAAGACGCTGGAAAGGTGAGGGCGCGTTCGCGCGTTTGATTTCGATCAAGGAGAGGCATCGCCCGTTCGAGCATGGTGCGATGCGTTGAAATGGCGGGCGCGACGAGTCGCGCCGAGGCGGGGACCATCATGGCTTCAATCGCACGCAAATCGATGACGTTTGGCGAGGGTGGAACGGCCGTAGCGTTCGCGGTGCTGGCATTCCTCTGTCTCGTCATCGGCGCCAAGGCGTATACGCAGGAATACGCATTCCACGCCTATCTGTTCGTGATCGGCAGCGTTGCGGCGGTGTTCGCGATCCTCAATCGCTACTTCGACCGGGCGGCCGAGCCGCCGCCGCTCGAAATTGATGGCAAGCCGAACTACAACATGGGGCCGGTCAAATTCTCGACCGTCATGGCGATGTTCTGGGGCATCGCCGGCTTTACGGTCGGACTCTACGCGGCGCTCGAGCTGGCGTTTCCTGTCCTCAATTTCGACCTGCCGTGGATTTCGTTCGGCCGCATCCGTCCGCTGCATACCTCCGCGGTGATTTTCGCGTTCGGCGGAAACGTGCTGATCGCGACGTCGTTCTATGTGGTGCAGCGCAGCTGCCGGGCACGTCTCGTAGGCGACATCTCCCCGTGGTTCGTGGTGCTTGGCTACAACTTCTTCATTCTGATCGCGGGTACGGGCTATCTGCTCGGCATCGGGCAGGGCAAGGAATACGCCGAGCCCGAATGGTACGCCGATCTGTGGCTCACCGTGGTGTGGGTCACCTATTTCCTGGTGTTCCTCGGAACGATCATGCGCCGCAAGGAGCCGCACATTTATGTGGCGAATTGGTTCTATCTCGCATTCATTCTGACGATCGCCGTCCTGCACCTGGTCAATAACGCCGCAATTCCGGTATCGCCGTTCTCGAGCAAGTCCTACATCGTCTGGTCCGGCGTGCAGGATGCGATGGTGCAGTGGTGGTACGGCCACAACGCGGTCGGTTTCTTCCTCACCGCCGGCTTCCTCGCCATCATGTACTACTTCATCCCCAAGCGTGCAGAGCGGCCGATCTATTCTTACCGGCTCTCCATCATCCACTTCTGGGCGCTGATCTTCCTCTACATCTGGGCCGGCCCGCATCACCTGCACTACACCGCGCTGCCGGACTGGGCGCAGACCCTGGGCATGACCTTCTCGATCATCCTGTGGATGCCGTCATGGGGCGGGATGATCAACGGACTGATGACGTTGTCCGGCGCCTGGGACAAGTTGCGCACCGATCCGGTGCTGCGGATGCTCGTGGTGTCGGTTGCCTTCTACGGCATGGCGACCTTCGAAGGTCCGCTGATGTCGATCAAGTCGGTCAACTCGCTGTCGCACTATACCGACTGGACCATCGGCCACGTTCATTCCGGCGCGCTCGGCTGGGTCGGCTACGTATCATTCGGCGCGATCTACTGCCTCGTACCATGGCTGTGGAACCGGCCGCTCTACTCTCTCAAGCTCGTCAACTGGCACTTCTGGGTCTCGACCATCGGCATCGTGCTGTACATCTCCGCGATGTGGGTGTCGGGCATCCTGCAGGGCCTGATGTGGCGCGCCTACACCTCGCTCGGCTTCCTCGAATACTCCTTCATCGAGACGGTCGAGGCGATGCATCCCTTCTACGTTATCCGCGCGATGGGCGGGGCTCTGTTCCTGGCCGGTGCGCTGCTGATGGTGTGGAATCTCTGGCAAACCGTGAATGCGAGGCAGGCGGCTCCGGCCGCGACGCCAACGCTCGTCCCCGCGGAGTGAAGACCATGTCGCTCTGGCACAAACACGCGATCTTCGAGAAGAACTCGATCCTCCTCGTCGTCGGAATCCTGATCGTGGTGGCGATCGGCGGCATCGTAGAAGTGGCGCCGCTGTTCTACCTCAAGAGCACCATCGAGAAAGTCGATGGCGTGCGCCCCTACACGCCGCTCGAACTCGCCGGCAGGAACATCTACCTGCGCGAGGGCTGCTATAACTGCCATTCGCAGATGATCCGCCCGCTACGCGACGAAGTGGAACGCTACGGCCACTATTCGCTTGCGGCCGAGAGCATGTACGACAAGCCGTTCCAGTGGGGCTCGAAGCGCACCGGGCCCGATCTCGCCCGCGTCGGCGCGAAATACTCCGACGACTGGCACCGCGACCATCTGCGCCAGCCCAAGTCGGTCGTGCCCGGCACCGTGATGCCATCCTATCCGTGGCTAGAACAGACCGATCTCGACTACGAGCACATCGACGACGACTTGCGGGTCAATGCCGCACTCGGCATCCCCTACTCGCCCGAGATGATCGCGAGCGCGAAGGCCGACGTGAGGACGCAGGCCACGACCGACGCGCCGGACGCTGCCGATCTCGTCAAGCGCTATCCAAAGGCGGCCGTGCGCGATTACGACGGCAACCCCTCGCGCGTTTCCGAAGCCGACGCGCTGATCGCCTACCTTCAGGTGCTCGGCACGATGATCGACTTCAAGCTCTACGACGACAAAGCCAACATCCGCTGAGGCGACATGGACCAGACATACCGGATGCTCTCCGAATTCACGCAGACCTGGGGTCTCGCCTATTTCCTCGTGATCTTCAGCGTCGCGATGGCCTACGCGCTGTGGCCATCGCGCCAGAAGGTCTTCGATGAAGCTGCCCGCACGCCGCTGCGCGAGGATTGATCATGGTCGACAAGGTCCACATCGACGCCGTCACCGGCACCGCCACCACCGGCCACGAGTGGGATGGCATTCAGGAGTTGAACACGCCGCTGCCGCGCTGGTGGCTCTGGCTGTTTTACATCACCATTATCTGGGCGATCGGATATTGGGTGGTCTATCCGGCCTGGCCGCTGGTCACCTCGTTCACGGACGGCGCACTCGGCTGGCACGCGCGCTCGGCGGTGGTTACTGATCTCACCGAATTGCAGACCCTGCGCGCGCCAATGACGACCAAGCTCGCCGCAACCGCACCTGGCGACATCAAGTCGGATCAGGCGCTTGCCGATTTTACCTATGCGCAGGGCCGCTCGGCCTTCCGCGAGAATTGCGGCCCGTGTCACGGTGCAGGCGGCGGCGGCGCGAAGGGCTACCCGAACCTGAACGACAACGACTGGCTCTGGGGCGGCACGATCGATCAGATCCAGCAGACTATCGAATTCGGCGTGCGTTCCGGGCACCAGAAGGCGCACGAGAGCCAGATGCCGGCCTTTGGCCGCGACAAGATGCTCAAGCCCGACGAAATTGCTACGGTCGCAAATTACGTGCGTTCGCTCGCAAACCTCGCGACGCGCCCGAACGCCAATCTGGGGGCCGGAAGACTCTTCGCCGACAATTGCGCGGTGTGTCACGGACCTGACGGCAAAGGCAATCGCGAGCTTGGCGCGCCGGATCTGACCGACGGCATCTGGCTGTTCGGCTCGGACGAGGCCACGATCATCGACGTCATCGCCAACTCACGCGGCGGCGTGATGCCCGCGTGGTCGGGCCGGCTTGATCCGATCACCATCAAGGCGCTGGCCTTCTATGTCCATTCGCTCGGCGGCGGGGAGAAATGATCCTGTGGCCGCAACACTCAACGCTTCGGCCGAGACCGCCTGCAGGGACGCCAATTGCGGCCTGTTTGCGCTCGCGCAGAGCGCCGAGGTCAGGCCCGAACTGAAGGCGGTCGCGGAGCCACCACCACTCGTCCCGCAGGCCGAGCCCGGCCACGAGTGGGACGATGAGCCGCTCTACGAAGCGCGGCGCAAAGTCTATCCGCAGCACGTCCAGGGCTTTTATCGCCGCATCAAATGGACGGTGCTGCTCGTCACGCTCGGCATCTACTATTTCACGCCATTCATCCGCTGGGACCGTGGACCGAATGCGCCGGGCCAGGCTGTGCTGCTCGACCTGCCGAACCGGCGTTTCTACTTTTTCTTTATCGAGATCTGGCCGCAGGAAATCTACTACGTCACCGGCCTTTTGATCATCGCCGCGATGACGCTGTTCCTGATGAACGCGCTCGCGGGGCGCATCTGGTGCGGTTACCTCTGCCCGCAGACGGTCTGGACCGACCTGTTCCAGGCGATCGAGCGCCTGTGGGAGGGTGACCGCCGCGAGCACCTGCAACGCGATCGCAATGGGTGGACCGCCGAGCGCGTCGTGCGCCTCGTCTGCAAGCACTATCACGTGGCTGATGGTCGCGTGGTGGACCGGCGGCGCGTGGGTGCTCTACTTCGCCGACGCCCCGACGCTGGTCACCGATCTCGCGACGCTTCAGGCGCCGCTCGTCGCTTATCTGTGGATCGGCATGCTCACCTTCACGACCTACGCGCTGGCCGGCCACATGCGCGAACAGGTCTGCCTTTATATGTGTCCGTGGCCGCGTATCCAGGCGGCGCTGACCGACGAATACGCGCTCAACGTTACCTACCGCTATGATCGCGGCGAGCCGCGCAGCTCGGTCAAGAAGGCAACCGCGTTGCGCGCGCAAGGCCTCGCCTCCGGCGACTGCATCGACTGCCTGCAGTGCGTCCATGTCTGCCCGACCGGCGTGGACATCCGGCAGGGCCGAATCTCGGCTGCATCCAGTGCGGGCTGTGCATCGACGCCTGCGACGCCGTGATGAGCAAGATCGGCCGCCCGCCGCGCCTGATCGCCTACGACACCGATCTCAATATCCAGCGCCACCGGGAAGGCCTTCCGCCCGAATACCGCTTCGCGCGCACCCGCACGCTGATGTATGTGGCGATCATCGCCATTGTCGGCGGAGTAATGAGCTTCGCGCTGATCACCCGCACCGCGCAGTCGATCAGCGTGCTGCACGATCGCAACCCGATCTTCGTGCGCCTTTCCGACGGCGCGATCCGCAACGCCTATACGGTGCGCATTGCGAACAAGCGCTCCGATCGGCGCGAATTCGCGCTCAGCTTGTCCGGCCTCGCAGGCTCGCTGCTCGATGTGGTGCAGACGCGCGATGACGGGCGCTTCGTGGTCGATGTCGGTCCGGACCAGACGCGCGAAGTGCGCGTGCTCGTCACCGACTATGCCGACCGGCCGGCTGGCTCCACGCCGGTCAACTTCCACCTTTACGACGTCGGAACCGGCGAGCGCGCGTCGGCGAGCGACTATTTCCGCGCTCCGGGAGAGTGACATGGCGATGACGGATGGCGCGACCGGCGGCCGGCCACTGACCGGCCGGACCGTGCTGATCTGGTTGCTCGCATTCTTCGGCAGCGTCTCGCTCGTCAACGCGATCATGATCCGCGAGGCGATCTCGACGTTCGGCGGGCTGGAAGCCGCAAGCTCCTACCAGGCCGGTCTCAAGTTCGGGGAGGAAGCGGCAGCGGCGCGCGCGCAGAACGAGCGGCATTGGCAGGTGAAGGCGAACGTACGCCTCTCCGGCAGCGAAGCCCTGTTCGACATCGACGCGCGCGATGCGGCTGGCCACCCGATCACCGGACTGACTGCGACCGCATCGCTGCACCACCCCGCCAATGCGCGCGGCGACCGTCCGGTGACGCTGAGCGAGGAAACGGCGGGCCATTTCCACGCTGCGACGCCGGCGGCGGCCGGTCAATGGGATCTGGTCGTCGAACTCTCGCGCGACGGCGAGCGCGTGTTCCGTTCGCGCAGCCGCCTGGTTCTGCAATAGGGCCGCGCCATGTCCGAGGCGCTCGATCTCTCGACCTTCGTTGCGCATCATGACGGCGCGGCGCGCATCGATCTTGCGGTCGAAGGCATCGCCTGCGCGGCCTGCATCCGCAAGATCGAAGGAAGCCTGCTGCGGCTGCCCGGCGTGACCGCCGCGCGGCTCAACTTCACCAACCGGCGTCTTGCGGTCGAGTGGCGCGAAAGCGAACTGGCTGCGTCCGACCTGATCGGCGCGATCGAGGACATCGGCTATCGCGCGCATCCGTTCCAGCCCGAGCGCGCCGAAACCGAGGAAGCGCGGCAGATGCGCTGGCTGGTGAAATGCCTCGCCGTCGCGGGGTTTGCCGCGATGAACATCATGCTGCTCTCGGTGTCGGTGTGGTCCGGTAGCGACATGCCGCAGGAGACGCGCGACTTCTTCCACTGGCTGTCCGCACTGATCGCGCTGCCTGCCGGGGCTTATGCTGGCCAGCCCTTCTTCCAGAGTGCCTGGCGCGCGATCCGTTCGCGCCGGCTCAACATGGACGTGCCGATTTCGCTCGGCGTGATCCTCGCGCTCGGCATGTCGGTGGTCGAGACGGCGGGCCATCAGCCGCATGCGTATTTCGATTCCGCCACCATGCTGCTGTTCTTCCTGTTGTGCGGGCGCGCCCTCGACCACGCGATGCGGCGCAAGACCCGCGCAGTCGCCGGCAACCTGGCAGCGCTGAAGGCCGATTTCGCACATCGCTTCGACGGCGCCGAACTCAAGCGTGTTCCCGCCGCGGCTTTGCGGCCGGGCGACCGGCTGATGGTGCGCGCCGGCGATCGCGTCCCCGCTGACGGCGTGGTGCTGACCGGCGCCTCCGAAATCGACGAAAGCATCGTGACCGGCGAGACCGCGCGCCGCGCCGTTGCGGCCGGCGCGACCGTTCATGCCGGTGCGGTAAATTTCACGGGCACACTGACGATGCGTGTGACTGCCGCGGGGACCGGCACGCTGATCGACGAAGTGGAGCGCCTGCTAGAAAAGGCCGTCACCGCACGATCGCATTACATGCGCCTTGCCGACCGCGTGGCGCGGCTCTACGCACCCATGGTGCACGCAACCGCGGCGCTCACCTTCGTCGGCTGGATCGCGGCTGGGGCGAGCGTGCACGACGCAATCGTCACTGCCATCGCGGTGCTGATCATTACATGCCCATGCGCGCTCGCGCTGGCGATCCCGGCGGTGCAGGTCGTTGCCTCCGGCGCGCTGTTTCGTGCGGGCGTGATTCTCAACGCGGGCGATGCGATCGAGCGTCTCGCCGAAATCGATACCGTGATCTTCGACAAGACCGGCACGCTCACCCTGCCGGAGCCGCGTCTCGATGATGCAGCGCACATTGCGCCAGACCTGCTGGAGCGGGCGGCTCGGCTGGCACTGTCGAGCCGCCATCCACTGGCGATCGCGGTGGCCCGCGCCGCGCGCGAACGCGTGCCTTACGACGGCGCGATCGAGGAGCCGGGCCACGGCGTCCGCGCCATGATCGACGGCGCGGAAGCCCGGCTCGGCAGCGCGGCGTTCTGCGGCCTTGCCAATGTCGAGCTGTTCGGCGCCGGGACCTCGCTGATCGCATTCAGCCATGGGGACCGGAGCGCAATCCTGCCCGTTCGCCAGATGCTGCGCAGCGATGCTGCCGAGACCGCCGCTGCGCTGCGCGCCCGCGGGCTCGACTTGATCATCCTTTCAGGTGATCGCGCGGCTGCGGTCGCGCCGATTGCCGCCGCGCTTGGCATTCCCGACTGGCGTGCGGGCCTGAAGCCGGCCGAAAAGATCGCCGCAATCGAATTGCTCAAGGCCGGCGGACGGCGCGTGCTGATGGTCGGAGACGGTCTGAACGACGCACCGGCGCTCGCCGCCGCGCATGTCTCGCTCTCGCCGATCAGCGCGGCCGATATCACGCAGGCGCACGCCGACGCGGTGTTCCTCGGCGAGCGGCTTGCTCCGGTGTTCGATACAGTCGCCATCGCGGCGCGCGCGCGCCATCTGATGCGCCAGAACCTCGCGCTCGCGGTGGTCTACAACGCCATTGCGGTCCCGGTCGCGATCATGGGATTTGCGACGCCGTTGATCGCCGCCGCGGCGATGTCAGGCTCGTCCATTCTGGTGACGCTGAATGCGCTGCGGGTCCGCGCGCGTCAACGCGGCATGGCGGAGCCGCAGTCCGCCGCATCCGCCCCAGCGCTTGCCGGAAGTGCCGCGTGAACGTCCTCCTTTATCTCGTGCCGATCGCGCTCAGCCTCGGGCTGACCGGCCTCGCGGCGTTCCTCTGGTCGCTGCGCAATGGGCAGTACGAGGATGCGGAGGGTGCTGCCCTCCGGATTCTCGGAGACGATGACATGCGCGATTGATGCGTCGGAGACGAACTTCGGCCTGCCGCAGTAGGCCTGAGGCCGGAGACCGCGAAGGCATCGCGGGGAGCCAACCCAGGGTCGATTGATCTCGCGCGAGCGCCCGGCCACACTCGGATGTATTTCCTCGTGGGTGGCTAATGTCCTGGATGATCGGGGTCGACGTCGGTGGCACCTTCACCGACTTCTTTTCATTCGACGATGCCACCGATCGGATCATCCTGCACAAGGTGCCCTCCACTCCGGGTAATCCCGCACAGGCCGTCATTTCGGGACTGCGGGAATTGTCCAGCCGGCACGGCATCGACCTGAGCGCGGTGACGCGCCTTTCGCATGGCACCACGGTCGCCACGAATGCGCTGATCCAGCGGCGCGGCGGCCGCGTCGCGCTGGTCGTGACCGATGGATTTCGCGACCTGATCGAGATCGGCCGGCAGATCCGTCCGCATGTCTTCAATCTGCAGGAGGACTATCCGACGCCGCTGGTGCCGCGCGAACGGCGGTTCGAGGCGGCGGAGCGGATCACCGCGGACGGCAAGGTGCTGCGCGCGCTGACGCATGACTCGCTACCCGCGCTGGTCGCCGCGATCGGCGAGGCGAAGCCGGATGCCTGCGCGGTCTGTCTGCTGTTCTCGTTTCTCAATCCCGCGCACGAAGCCAAGATTCGTGACGCGCTCGCCGCCGCCTATCCCGACATGTACCTGTCGATCTCGTCCGAGGTGCAGCCGGAATTCCGCGAGTACGAGCGCCTCTCGACAACCGTGCTGAACGCCTACTTGCAGCCGGTGATCGACCGTTACCTTGGCGATTTCGCCAAAGGAGTTGGCGAAGCCGCGCCGAAGGCGGCGCTCGGCATCAATCAGTCGTCCGGCGGCCTGATGTCGGTCGAGCGCGCGCGGCACATGCCGATCCGCACCGCGCTGTCGGGACCGGCGGCCGGCGCGGTCGGCGCGATCCACATGGCGCGGCTCTCCGGGGTGCCCGACGTCATCACGCTCGACATGGGTGGCACCAGCGCGGACGTCGCACTGATGCGCAACTACACGGCTGGCACGACATTCAACAAATGGATCGAGGGTTATCCGGCGCGCCTTGCCTCGCTCGACATCAACGCGGTCGGCGCGGGCGGCGGCTCGATCGCGTGGTTCGATCGGGACGGGTTGATGAAAGTCGGCCCGCAGAGCGCGGGCGCGCGGCCTGGCCCCGCCTGTTATGGCCAGGGCGGCACCGAGGCGACGGTCACCGACGCGAACCTGGTACTCGGGCGGCTTTCGCCGCGCGGACTGCTCAACGGCGAGATGGCGCTCGATGTTGATCTGGCGCGCAAGGCGATCGCGCCGCTTGCGCAGCGCCTCGGCTTCACGGTGGAGCGCACCGCGCACGGCATTCTCGGGATCGTGGTCGCCAACATGGTGCGGGCGATCCGCTCGGTCTCGGTCGAGCGCGGGCACGACCCGCGCGCCTTCGCGCTGCTGCCGTTCGGAGGCGCCGGCCCGCTGCACGCGACCGACGTCGCGAAGAGTCTCGGCATCCGCCGCTGCCTGGTGCCGTTCGCGCCCGGTATCCTGTGCGCGCAGGGGCTGATCGTGTCGGATCTGCGCGAGACGTTCGTGCGCACCGCCGTGACACCACTGAGCGAGTCGCGCATGGCCGACGTGGCTGCGCGCATCGGCGAGCTGAAGACGCAGGCCGCCGACTGGTTCGGGATCGAGGGCATCGACCGGCAAGACCGCAGCGTCGAGGTGGTGCTCGATGCGCGCTATGTAGGCCAGAACTTCGAGCTTGCGCTTGGGCTCGGAGATGCCGAGCCGCTGCCAGATGCCGAAACGATCAAGCAGCGGTTCTTCGCCGAACATGAGCGCGCTTACGGCTTCCACAATCCCGCCGACCCGATCGAGATCGTGAACTTCCGCCTGATCGCGGCGGGCAAGCTCCGGCAGCCGGCTGCGCAGCCGGGCGCACCGCGCCAGACCGGGCAGGCCAACCCTGCGTCGCACCGCAAGGTCTGGTTCAACACCGAGACCTCGCTGGATACGCCGGTCTACGACCGCGCCACGCTGATGCCCGGCGACGCGCTCGCGGGACCCGCCGTGATCGAGCAACTCGACTCCACGACGCTGCTGTTTCCGGGCGACCGTGCGACCGTCGACCCCTATCTCAACCTCATTGTCGAGATTGCCGCATGAGCATCGATCCGATCACGCTCGAGATCATGTCGAACGGCTTCAAGTCGATCGCCGACGAAACCTACATCGCGCTGATGAAGAGCGCCTATTCGACCAACATCAAGGAGCGGCACGATCACTCCACCGCGATCATCGATCCGGCTGGGCGGCTAATCGTGCAGGCGGAGAACTCGCTCGCGATTCATCTCGGCTCGATGATGGGCCTGATGAACACGCTGCTGGCCAAGGTGCCGCTGTCGGACGTTCGCGAGGGCGACATTTTCATCTCCAACGATCCCTATGCGGCGAGCGGGACGCATCTGCCCGACGTCAACATGGCGATGCCGGTGTTCGCGGACGGCAAGCTCGTCTGCTTCATGTGCAACATCGCGCACCATGCCGATATCGGCGGCATCACGCCGGGCAGCATGGCGGGCGGCACCGAGATCTATCAGGAGGGCACGCGCATCCCGCTGATCCGGCTGTTCCGCGAGGGGGCGCTGCAATCCGACATCATGGACCTGCTGCTGCTCAACGCGCGCGTGCCCGAAGAGCGGCGCGGCGACTATTTCGCCCAGGTCGCGGCTTGCCGGCTCGGTGTACGGCGGGTCGGCGAGATGATCGAGGCGCGCGGCGTTCCCGCGATGGTGGCGGCCTTCGACGAGATCATTCGCCGCACCGGCGATCGGCTGCGCGAGGCGCTCAAGCGCATCGCGCCCGGGGAGTACAGCTTCGAAGACGTCATGGACGACGACGGCGTCGGCACCACGAACATCCCGATCAAGCTGAAGATCACGGTGCCGCCGCACGACAGCAACCGGAAAATCCACTTCGACTTCACCGGCACCGGGCCGCAGGTGAAGGGAAACATCAACGCCAACAGCACCGCGACGCAGTCCGGCGTGCTGTACTCGATCAAGGCGCTGTTCGATCCGGACGTGCCGAACAATCAGGGGCTGATCGATCTGGTCGAGATTTACGCGCCGCCCGGCTGCCTGATCAACGCCAGGTTTCCGGCCGCGGTCGCGGCGCGCGCCAACACCTGTCAGCGCATCGTGGATGTGGTGATCGGCGCGCTCGCGCCGGCAATCCCCGAGGCCGCGGTCGGCGCCGCGAACGGCGCGAACACGACGGCCGTGTTCTTCGGGCACGATCCGCGCCACGACCGCGATTACGTCTATCTCGAAACGCTCGGCGGCGGCTTCGGCGGGCGCTTCACCAAGGACGGGAAGGACGGAGTGCAAGTGCACATCACCAACACGTCGAACCTGCCGGTCGAGTCGATCGAGATGGAGTACCCGCTGCTGGTCGAGAGCTACGGCTTCGTGCCGGATTCCGGTGGCGCGGGAAAACATCGGGGCGGGCTCGGCCTGCGCCGCGTCGTGCGTCCGGTCGGCCACACCATGACGTTCTCCGGACAGGGCGAGCGGTTCGTGAACAGGCCGTGGGGCATCTTCGGCGGCGGCAGCGGCGGGACGGGCAAGTTCGTGAAGCTCTCGGAGGGCAGGGAAATCCCGCTGCCGACCAAGCCCGCCAACCTCGACGTGAAGGAGAGCGAGGCGGTCATCGTCGAAACACCGGGCGCGGGCGGTTACGGCAATCCGCACGAACGCGCCCCGGCCGAAGTCGAGAACGATCTTGCCTCGGGCAAGTTCACGCGCGGATTCATCGAGCAAAATTACGGACCCGGCAAGCCATGAGCTACGACGCCATCGTTATCGGTGCCGGCATCAGCGGCGCGGCAACCGCCTATCATTTCCGCAAGGCCGGCGCGAAGACGCTGCTGATCGAACGCGGCGAGCCGGCGAGCGGCGGTACCGGAAAGAGCGCCGCGATCATCCGGCAGAGCTATTCGACACCGCTGCTGGTGCGACTCGCCCACGCCAGCATCGCGATGCTGGCGAACGCGCGCGACGAACTCGGCAAGGATGCGGGTTTCGTGCAGGACGGATATTGCTTCGTCGTCTCGGCGGACATGCTCGAAGGGGCGAAGAAAAACGTCGCGATGCAGCGCGGGTTCGGCATCGTCAACGAGTGGTCGGAGGGACCGGGCTTTCCGCAGCACCTGCCGGAGATCAATCCGGACGGCATTGCCGGTATCGTTTACGAACCGCACGGCGGCTATGCGGACCCCGTGCAGGCGACCGAGGCCTATGTCGCGGCCTTTGCAAAGCTCGGCGGTGAATTCCGCGCGCGCACGCCAGTGCGCGGCCTTTTGCGGCAGGGTGACCGGATCACGGGCGTGGAACTCGATACCGGCGAGATCGCCGGCACCATCGTGGTCAACGCCGCGGGCCCTTGGGCAAAGCCGCTCGCCGAAAGTGCGGGTCTTGATCTGCCGCTGCGATCCGTTCGCGAGCAGGACACGGTCTGGCAGGTGCCGGCGGGCCGCGCCGTGCCGAAAGCGTCCGTCTCGATGGGCGTCGATGCCTGCTATTATCGTCCACTCGGGCAGGGCCGCTTCATCATTGGGCGCGGCTTCCCGAAGGATTATGTCGACGTCGATCCGTATAACTATAAGACAAGCGCTGACGCCGATTTCATCACTGACGTGCAAACCCGTGTCGAACGGCGGTTCCCGGCCTTCACCGGCATGAAGCTGATCGAGGCCTATGCGGCGCTCTACGATGTAACGCCAGACTGGTATCCGTTTGTCGGGCCGCGTACCGGCATCGCCGGATATGCGGACTTCTCCGGTGGGTCGGGACATGGCTTCAAAATTGCACCGGCGATCGGGAAGGAACTGGCGGAGGGCTTGCTGAGCGGGACTTTTACCGACGATTTCCGCCAGTTCAGTCACGATCGCATCGAGGCAAAGAAACTGTTCGTGCAATCCTTCGGCGGTAATCGAGGCTAGAGTCTTTTCCGCTCGTCCCCGCGAAGGCGGGGACCCAGAGCTTGGCCAAAGACTGGATGCCCGCTTTCGCGGGCATGAGCGGACATTGCGGAGTTGTCATGGCCTTGCTCGAAGTGAAAGGTCTGCGGCGGCGCTTCGGGGGCGTCGCGGCTCTCGACGGCGCGGACCTCACCGTTGAGCAGGGACGCATCACCGGGCTGATCGGCCCGAACGGCGCGGGCAAGACCACGCTGTTCAACGCGGTGACCGGCGCGGTGCGGCCGGACGAGGGTCAGGTATTTTTCGCCGGCGCCGACGTGACGGGCTGGCGGCCGGACAAGCTTGCGGGCGCGGGTCTCTCGCGCACATTCCAGATCGCGCGCGGATTGGCGCAGCTCACCGTGATCGAGAATCTGATGCTCTACGGCAAGCGCCAGCCGGGAGAGACATTCGGCGCTGCGGTGCTGCGCACCAGCGCATCGAGAGCGCGCGAGGAGGAACTGCGCCAGCGATCGATCGAGGTCGCGCGTGAACTCAATCTCCTGCATGTCGCGGACAATCGTGCGATCGATCTGTCGGGAGGGCAGAAGAAGTTGCTCGAACTCGGCCGCGCGCTGATGGCCGAACCGAAGCTGATCATGCTCGATGAGCCGGCCGCCGGCATCAATCCGACGCTCGCGAAGAATCTTGGTGCGCACATCCTGGCGCTGAAGGAGCGGGGCATGACGTTCCTGATCGTCGAGCACAACATGAGCCTGGTGGCGGCGCTTTGCGACCATGTCGTGGTGCTGGCGCAGGGCAAGCGGCTCGCCGAGGGCAGGTTTGCGGACCTGCGCGCCGATCGGCGGGTGCAGGACATCTACATGGGGCATCGCGCATGATGCTGTCCGTGACCAATGTCGTCGCGGGTTACGGCGCGCACGACGAGGTGCTCAAGGGCGTCAGCATCGCGGTCGCGGAGCGCGAACTTGTGGTGCTGATCGGGCCGAACGGCGCCGGCAAGTCGACACTGCTCAAATCCATCGCCGGCTTCCTCAAGCCGCGCGAAGGCGCGATCGAACTCGACGGCCAGCCGATCGGCGGCCTGCGCCCGCGCGAAATCACGCGGCAAGGGATCGCCTTCGTGCCGCAGGAGGCGAACGTGTTTCCCTCGCTCAGCGTCGAGGCGAACCTGGAAATGGGCGGTTATGTGGATCGTCACGCCACCAAGGCGCGCAAGGAGGCGGCGTTTGCCCGCTTTCCGGTCCTCGCCGAGCGCCGCGCCCAGGATGCGCGCACGCTCTCCGGGGGCCAGCGCCAGATGCTGGCGGTCGCCATGGCGCTGATGGCGGCGCCGCGCCTGATGCTGCTCGACGAGCCGTCCGCCGGACTATCACCCGCGGCCTCGCTCGAACTGTTCGATCTCGTCAAGGGATTGCAGCGCGAGGGCATCACCATCGTTATGGTCGAACAGAATGCACTCGATGCACTGGAGATTGCCGACCGCGGCTATCTGCTGGTCGATGGCAGCAACGCCCGCGAGGGGCGCGCCAGCGATCTGGCCGCCGATGCGGAGGTGCGTCACGCATTCCTCGGGGGATAATCGCTGCTATCATCGGACCAGCCAGAACAGGGGAAAGTCATGTCTCGAACCGTCATCACGCGCCGCACCGCACTGCTCACCGGCGCCGCCGCCATCGCGGCCCCGCTTGTCGTCACGCGGCCCGGCTTCGGCCAGACCGGACCGGTCAAGATCGCCGGCCTGATCTCGCTGACCGGCTCCGGCTCGCCGTTCGGCCCGAACAGCAAGCTCGCGCATCAGGCCGTGGTGGATGAAGTCAACGCGGCGGGCGGACTGCTCGGGCGAAAAATCGAGTACATCGGCGAGGACGATCAGACCAATGCGGAGGCCGGCGTGCGCGCGGCACGCAAGCTGATCGACGTCGACAAGGCGCAGGCGATCATGAGCGTATGGGCCTCGGCGGTCGGCTCCGCGGTGTTGCCGTTGTGCTGGGAAAACAAGGTGATGCTGTTCGGCATCTCGGCCGCCGACACGATCGCCGAGCTTCCGCATCAGGGCTACTTCGTGCGCACACAACCGCACACTGCGCTGCAATCGAAGGAGTTCGCCCGCTTCATCCTCGCGAACAACGCCAAGAGTGCGTACCTCATCATGCCCCAGACGCCGTTCACCGAGACGCAGTTCAAGGCAATGCGAGACGTGCTCGAGCCGAAGGGCGTGAAGGTCGCAAGCGTCATCATCGACGGCAAGAAGACCTCGTTCCGCTCCGAGATCGACGAGATGATGCGCTTCAACCCGGACATCGTGATGATGGGCGGCTATCTGGCCGAGAACATCGTGATGGCGAAGGATATCTTCCGCGCCAACTACAAAGGCAAGATCATCGGCTTCGCGTATGGCGTTACCCCGGCTTTCATCCAGGGTGCGGGCGAAGCCGCTGAAGGCATTTACGGCGTCGCCGAGCCCTCGCCGGCGGGTGGCTCCCCGGCCTATGCGAGGCTCAAGACGCTGGTCAAGAAGGACACGCTCGATACCTACATCTGCCAGGCCTACGACCACGCCAATCTCGCGATCCTCGCGATGGCGAAAGGCAAGGATGCGAGCGGCACCGCCATCAAGGACAATATCCGCAAGGTCGCCAACAACGACGATGCCATGAAGGTCGACAATGCGATCGACGGCCTCAAGGCCATCGCGGACGGCAAGGAGATCAAGTATTCGGGCGCTTCCGGTCCCTGCAAGTTCGCCGACAACGGCAACATCATCGAGGTCGCGTTCCGCACCACGCAAGTGAAAGATGGAAAGCTTGTCGAGGTGAAGAGCTAAGAACGCGTCCGCTCGTTCCCGCGAAGGCGGGGACCCAGTGTTTTGATGAAGAATTGGATGCCCGCTTTCGCGGGCATGAGCGGAGAATGCTTCAACGTCGGCGGATCACGCTTGGAAAAAATCATCCAGCTTTCGCTCAATGGCCTGATGGCGGGCGCGGTCCTTGCGGTGCCCGCCATCGGTTTGACGATGATCTACGCCGTGCTGCGCTTCGTGAATTTCTCCGTCGCCGGGCACATGGCGGTCGGCGCCTATGCCGGTTACATGCTCAACGTCTGGGGCGGATTACCCGCGACGGTGGCGGTCGCCGGCGCATTTCTCGCCGGCGGCGTTATCGGGATCGCAAGCGACCATGTCGCGCTTCGCCCCTTGCGCGGCTACAGCGCGCTGACCATCGCGATTGCGTCGATCGCGCTCAACGTGATGATCGAGAGCGCCCTGCGTTTTTTCTTCGGAGGCGCGCCGCGCGACTTTGCAATCCCGCTGCGGCGCGACTGGACCGTGGGGTTCCTGCACATCGGGCCGCAGCAGGTCGAGAATGCCGCGATCGCGGCCGTCGCGATGGCGATCCTGTTCGTGTTCCTGTCGCTGACGCTGACCGGAAAGGCGATGCGCGCCGTCGCCGACAATCCCATGCTGGCGGATTCCAAGGGCATCGACCCCAACCGGATGGCGCGGCTCGCCATCGGCCTTGGCATGGGTCTCGCCGGCATCGGCGGCATGCTGGTCGGGCTCGATACATCAGTCGACCCGCTGGTCGGTTTCCGTGCGATCTTGTCCGTGTTCGCCGCGGCCGTGGTCGGGGGGCTGGGGAGCGTCGCTGGCGCGGTGGTCGGCGGCGTCGCGATCGGCATGGCGGAGGAGCTCTCGCTGCTCGCGCTGCCGGCGACCTACAAGTCCGCGGTCGGCTTCTTTGCGATCCTGCTGATCCTGACGCTGCGCCCGCAAGGCATTATGGGCGCGCGCGCATGATCCCGAAAAGTGGGAGCCGGTTTTCGAACCAGATCATGCGTAGAGAAGAAGCATGATCAACTATCTCATCGCGATGGCGACCTTCGGTGCGATCTACGCGATCCTCGCGCTCGGCCTCAATGTGATGTGGGGCATGGCCGGGATGGTCAATCTCGGCATCGTCGGCTTCTACGCGTTTGGCGCCTATATCTCGGCGCTGCTCACCGTCAACGCGCATGCGCCAATCGCGCTCGGCTTCGCCGCCGCGATGGCCGGCACCGCGCTCATCGCCGCGCTGGTGACGCTCGGCATCATGCGGCTGCGTGACGATTATCTTGCCATCGTGACGCTCGGCTTCGCCGAGGTCGTGCGCATCGCCGCCGAGAACGAAATCTGGCTGACGCGCGGCACCGACGGGATTTCCGGCATTCCGCAGCCGCTGAAATCGATGCTCGGGTCCGACTTCAATCTTGCCTATCTGGTGTTCTGCCTCGTGATCCTCGCTCTCGTGATTTTCATTCTTGAGCGCGTCCGCACCTCGCCGTTCGGCCGCGTGCTGCGCGCGATCCGCGAGGATGCGCAGGTCGCGGCCTTCGCCGGCAAGGATGTGCTGAAATTCAAGGCGAAGGCGTTCGCGCTCGGCGGGGCGCTCGCCGGACTCGCAGGTGCGCTCTATGCGCACTATTCGAGCTATATCGTGCCGGAAATCTACGTGCCGCTGCTGACGATCTACATCTTCCTGGCGCTGACCGCGGGCGGCATCGGCAACAATTGGGGCGCGGTGTTCGGCGCGTTCGTGGTGGTGTTCTTCCTTGAATCGACGCGTTTCCTCGTCGGCGTCATTCCCTGGCTCAGCGCCGAGCAGCTTGCCGCGCTGCGCGAATTCCTGATCGGTCTGAGCCTGTTGCTCATCCTTTATTTCCGGCCGCGCGGACTGATGCCCGAGCCCCTTCCGCGGCTCGCTGGTCCTTGAACGGCCGTCGGCAAGGAGTTGGCCGAGATTCGCGCGAAAGCAGCCGAACTGTCAGAGAAGCGGATCACGGCTGAGGATGTCCTGACCAAGCTCGATATCCGCTCGCCGCAAAACGGTGTCGTGCAGGACCTCTCGGTGCACGCGCGTGGCAGTTTCGTGGCTGCGGGCGAGCAGATCATGCTGATCGTGCCGGAGGCCGATCGCCTCGTTGTCGAAGTACGCGTCGCGCCGCAGGACATCGACCAGGTTCAGGTCGAGCAGCCGGCAATGCTGCGCTTTCCGAATTTCAACCAGCGCACGACGCCCGAGCTGGAAGGCACGGTCATCCGTGTCGCTCCCGACGTCACCAAGGACGCGAAGACCGGCTTGCCATATTATCTCGCCCGCATCCGCATGAACGTCGACAAGCTCGACGCCGGCATGAAGTTCGTGCCCGGCATGCCGGTCGATGTCTTTATCCGAACGCGCGACCGGACGCTCGTGTCCTACTTGATCAAACCGCTCGCCGATCAGGCCAGCCGCGCATTCCGGGAGAAGTGACAGTTCACGAACGGATCAAGGGTGACGAGCAGTTGAATTGTTGCGAGGTCGCTCGGGCCGAAGCCTCGCATTGCGCGTGCTTAGCCACGCATAAGCTGCGGCAGCCAGGTCGCCAAGCCGGGTACGGCGATCAGCAGCATTGCGAACAGAATCATGATGATCGCGTAAGGGACAGCGCCACGGATCACATCCGCGACCGGCCCCCCGTCCGGCCGGATGCCCTGCACGACGAACAGGTTCATCCCGACCGGCGGCGTGATCAGGCCGAGTTCGCACATCAGCACAATAAACACACCGAACCATATCGGATCGACGCCAGCGGCCGTGACCACCGGGAACGCCAGTGGGATCGTCGACACCATCATGGAGAGCGTGTCCATGAACATGCCGAGGAACAGGTAGAACACGATCAGCAGCGTGAGCAATTGCCAACGGGCGAGGCCGAAGCTCGTCGCCCATTTGGTGATCGCCTCGCCGATGCCCGTAAGGCTCAGCGCCAAGTTCAGGACGAACGCCCCGACCACGATCAGCAGGATCATTCCGGTGGTGCGCGCGCTCGACAGGAAGCAGGTCTGCAGAACGCTCCACGAGAGCTTGCCCTGAACGATCACAAGGAGGAACGCCACCATCAGCCCGAGCGCCGCCGACTCGGTCGCGGTCGCGATGCCGAGATAGAGGCTCCCCATCACGGTGCCGAACACCGCGACGGGTTCGATGAGATTGCGCAGCAGCCGCACGCGCTCGTCCCACGGGACGTCGACCGTTGCGACTTTTTCCTTGCGCAGCACCGCGGTGATGAAAATGTAGACCATAAACAGGCCCGCGAGCCCAAGGCCGGGAATGATGCCGGCGATGAACAGCTTGCCGGCCGACGTGTCGGTCATCGAGCCGTAGATGATGAAATTGATGCTTGGCGGGATCATGATGCCGAGCGTGCCGCCCGCAGCCAGACTGCCGAGCGCGTCCGGCATGGGATAACCGTAACGCTTGAGCGACGGCAGCGCGACGGTGCCGATGGTGGCCGCAGTCGCAACCGATGAGCCAGAAGTGGCGGCAAACAGCGCGCAGCAGCCGATGTTGGTGTGAAGGAGACCGCCGGGCAGCCGCCCGAGCCAGACGGCGAACACCGTGTACATGCGGTCCGCCATGCCGGATCTCAGCAGGAATTCGCCGAGCAGCACGAACAGCGGAATAGCTGTGAGCCCGTTCTCGCTCATCGTGCCCCATGCGACAGACGCCGCAGAATTCAGGAACGCGATTCCG
This sequence comes from uncultured Alphaproteobacteria bacterium, assembly GCA_963757565.1. Lineage (GTDB taxonomy): Bacteria > Pseudomonadota > Alphaproteobacteria > Rhizobiales > Xanthobacteraceae > PALSA-894. The sequence goes on along the minus strand of CAVWSB010000010.1, from coordinate 89,003 downwards.
AACGCCATCATGCCGCCGACGAGGCCGACCAGCAGCATCACGGCGCCGATTGGAAGTCCGACCAGCATCAGGCCGACCATGATGAAGAAGCCGGTCATGCCAACGGCGACCATGCTCATGGTGCGTCGCCTTTTGGCAGCACCTCGGCGGTGACGCCGCGGACCTTCATGTCGGCGAGTTCGTCCTCCAACTCCTCCCGCGCGGTGCGCGGACCGTAGTTGCGGTCGATCGTGCGCAGATCGCCTTTGAACAAGAGCGTGCCGATGTTGAAGACCTCGACCGCGCAAACAACGACAAACAGTGCGAGCGCCACGACCCATAGCGCTTGTGGATATTTCAATGGCGTCGCCCACGGGGTTTGGGCGGTCGCGCCGAGAACGGAAGACTCGTCGTAGGCGAACCACGCCATGCGCAGCAGTGCGAGCGCGCACAGAAAGATCGAAATGCTCGCGAGAACGTTCAGTGGCCAGCGCAGCGCCTTCGGCAGGTGGTCGTGCACGATGTCGATGCGGATGTGTGCGCGCGCAACCAATGCGACCGAGAGGCTCATGGTGCCGGCGAGCGCCAGGATATAGCCGCCGAGTTCGTCGACGCCCTGGAGCGACTGGTTGAACACCTTGCGCATGATGGTCTCGGCGGTGACAGCCACCGCCAGAACCAGGAACGCGATGCCGAAGATCGACGCCGCGAGCGACTCCAGCTTCTTCATGGCGCCGCCCCGGGCCGGCTCACCCGCCTACTTCATGCCGACGAGCGGGCCCACGGCCTTCTTCCAACCCTCAGAGCAACCCGGGTTGACCTTGTCGCAGGCTTCCGACCACGCCGGATAGGAGATATCGCGCACGGCGGACTTCACCGTCTCAAGATCGGCTTCCTGTACAGGCACAGTGACGAGCGAGAACTTCTTGCCGGTGGTGCACGGATCCTTGCCGGCGTTGCAGTTCATCGCATCGTCCCACAACGTCTTGGAATAGACCCAGATGTCGTCGGAGAGCTTCTTGATGCCGGCCTGAAGCTTCTGCTGCTGGTCTGGCGTCAGCCTGTTCCAGGCGTTGAGGTGGATCGCGTAGCCCTGAACGGCGAGCTGCAATCCCAGAGGATAGACATGCGTCGTCACCTCCGGCCAGCCGCCGGAATTCGCCGAGGACGGGCCGGTCACCGCGCAATCGATCGTGCCGAGCGAGAGACCCTGGCTGACTTCGCCGAAGGCCATCGTGACCGGCGTGCCGCCAACCTTTTCGATGAATTTCGCCATCACGCCGTCGAGGATGCGGACCTTGAGGCCTTTCAGATCGGAGAAGCCTTTGATCGCCGGCTTGCAGAACAGGATTTGCGGACCGAACGGCCACACGGCTAGCAGCTTGGCGTTGAACTGCTTCTGCAAGCGCGCATCGACCTGATCGATATAGGCATCGACCACCTTGCGGCCGACCTCATAGTCCGGGCTGAGGCCGACGAGATCGAGCCCGAGGATGGTCGGCTCGTCGCGCGAGACCTGCCCGAGGCGCAGCGCGATAATGTCGAACAGACCTTGGCGCATGATGCGCAGCTGTTCGAATTCCTTGATGCCGGTGGAATCGAGTGGCTTGTAATCGGCGTCGATCGGGAACCCGACGTTTTCGCCCAGCTTCTCGAAGTAGGGCTGCTCCTTATTCTTCAGGATGTTTCCGGTCGAAAGTGGCATCCCCATGATGCGAAGCTTGACTGGTGCCTGTGCGCTCGCTGCCGTCGCGCCAAGCGCGATCACGGTGCAGGCTGCGACTGTTCGCAAAGACTTCAACATTTTCACCTCTCCTGGCGCCGAACGCACAAGCCAATTATCAAGCAACATCCGTGCCGTGCTAAGAGCGATTGATGCGCATCCTGGTCCTGAATGCAAACACCACCGATTTCGTGACCCAGACGGCGGCCGCCGAGGGCCGCCGCGTCGCCTCGCCAGGAACCGAAATCGTGCCGGTTACGGCAGATTTCGGCGCGGCCATTGTGGCGACGCGAACCGAACACGCGATTGCCGAGCATGCCGCGGTCGTTCTCGCAGCTCGGCACGCGGCAGGTTGCGATGCGGTTGTGATCGCGGTGTCCTACGATACGGGCCTCAAGGCCCTGCGCGAGATGCTGCCGATTCCCGTGGTCGGTATGACGGAGGCAGCCCTGCTGTCCGCATGCATGCTGGGCGGGCCGACCGGATTGATCTCGTTCGGCAAGCGCGTGTGGCCGATCTACCGTGAACTCATCGAAGGCTACGGATTGTCCGGCCGCATTGCCGGCACGCGCATCTCCGAGAACACCACCGCCTACAAGCCGGGCGACACCAGATCGCTCGACGATGAACTGGTGGCTATGGCCAAGGATCTGGTCGACAACGATCGTGCCGAGAGCATCGTGGTGCTGGGTGCCGTGATGGCGGGCGCGGCCCGGCGCATTGAGGATCGCGTTCCCGTTCCGGTGCTGGACGGCATGCGCGCGGCCATTCCACTCGCGGAAGCGCTGGTGCGTATCGGCGCGCGCAAACCCATGAGCGGAAGCTATGCGCCGACCGGAGAGCGTGCGGTGAGCGCGCTCGATCCGGCGCTCACCGCGATGTTGTCCGGCCGCTGACATTACCCCGGCAGAACCGAGCAGGCCTGGGTCCACGGCGTGCATTGCAGCGGGATGTGGTGCGGGATCTTGGCGTCGACGACTTCGAACTCCATCGACACCTTGCGGAAGAAGTTCGCCGGGAGCGACTTGTCGACACCCTTGAAGTAGTCGGTCAGATCAAACGCCACCATGTAGCGGCCGGGGGCGAACGTCTCGCCCTGCAACAATGGTCCTTCAGGACGCCCACTCGGTCCCGTCGTGACCGTCTTCACCAGCTTCATCGCGTCGCCCTCTTTCATGAAGAGTTCGACCTTTGCGCCGTTCGCCGGCACGCCGGAGAAGAGATCGAGGATGTGGACCGTCATGCGGCCAGTCGGCGCCTGTGCTGACGCATCGCTTGCAACAACAGACGAAGCAGCAACAACAGCGGCTGCGCCGAGAAGGTCACGGCGATTTATCGTTTCGTGTGTCATGTCCGTTCCCCTTATGAGCCGCGATAGCTCAGGATGCTCCACGGCGAGAAGTAGAGCGGCACATGGTAGGACTGCGTCGCGTCGAAGATCGCGATGCGCACCGGCACCGTATCGAGATAGGACGGATCGGAGAGCTTCACGCCCGCCGCCCTGTAATACTCCTCGACGTAGAACAGCAGCTCGTAGCGGCCGACCGCCATCGTCTCGGCATTCATCAGCTGCTCGCCGACGCGCCCGTCCTTGTCCGCCGTCACGGTCTTGATCAGCTTCCAGGCATCGCCTTCCTTCCTGGAGAAGTCGATGCGGATGCCGGCAGCCTGCTTGCCGAGATACATGTCGAGTGCGTGGGTGGAGAGCTTGGCAGGCGCATGCTGTGCGCTTGCCTGTGTCGCACCCGCCGCGACGGCGCCTGCGATTGCGCCGGCCTGCAACAGGCTACGGCGGTCGAATTCGATGCTCATCGGCTGTCTCCCTCTTTGGCCGTGCTTGCGCTTGGCCCGCCCCCGGCAGACATCAAAAGGCTACGCTCGGATTGTCGACAATTCCAGCATATATTGTACGCAATTCATGCGCTAAAATGAGGCTTGCGGCGCCGCATTGGTGCGCCGACCATTGTTCGCCCGGAGAGTACGCTCGTGAACCTTCTCACCCCGATCCGCCCGGCAATGCGCCATCATGGCCGCTATCCGTATTGGCCGATCACCGAGAAGCCGCCGTTCCGATGGCCGCACGGCGAGGGGCTTGCGGTCTACATCGCGCTCAATCTCGAGGTTTACGGCTTCGGCGAGGGCATGCTGGACGAACTTGTGCCCGCTTCGCCCGCGCCGGACGTTCTGAATTATTCCTGGCTCGACTACGGTAACCGTGTCGGCGCGTGGCGCATTCTCGATCTGTGCCGCTCGCTCGAATTGCCGCTCACCGTCCTGGTCAATTCGCGCATCTATGCGGCTTGTCCCGAGCTGATCGCCGCGTTCCGGCAAGCCGGCTGCGAGATCGCGGCGCACGGCCGCACCAATGCGGAGCGGCAGGGTGAGTTACCCGAGGCCGAGGAGCGCAAGCTGATCGCCGAGGCCACCGCCGACATCGCGCGGCACGAAGGAAGGCCGCCGCGCGGATGGCTCGGGCCTTGGATCTCCGAGAGCGATGCGACGCCGGACCTGCTGAAAGAGGCGGGTTACGGCTATGTGCTCGACTGGTGCCACGACGACCGGCCGGTCGCGCTTGCCACACGCGCCGGACCGTTGCTTTCCGTGCCATATCCGCAGGAGGCAAACGACGCGAATGCCATCGTCGTGAGGCGCATGACCGCGGAGCACTTCGCCGACCTGATCGTCGACCAGTTCGACGAAATGTTGCTTCAGGCCAAGGATACTGCGCTGGTTTGCGCGATTTCGTTGCACCCGCATGTCAGCGGACAGCCGCACCGGCTGCGTCACCTGCGCCGCGCTTTTGCGCATATCGCGCAGCAGCGCTCGCGGATCTGGGCGGCGCGCGCCGGTGACATCGCAGATGTCGCGATGGCGGGCTACGGAATCCCCTAGCCGCGTACCGCAAACACCTGTTTCAAATCGACCGCCGGGCGTGTTTCGCGGTCGAGGTCGAGGCGCGCTTCGACATTCTCCAGGTGTTGCAGCATCAACCGCGCAGCCTTTATGGCATCGCGCCTGGCAAGCGCCTCGAGGATCATCTGGTGCTCGTGATTGGAGCAGCTCGGCTGGCCCGGCTTCTCGTAGGCGAGGATCACCAGCGACTCACGCGTGATCAGTTCGCGCAGGAACTTGGTCAACAAGCGATTGCCCGCCATTTCGGCGAGCAGCATGTGAAACGTGCCCGACAGGTTGATCATCTCGGCCGCATCGCGCCGGGCCTCGGCGGCGGTTTCGCGCGCGATGTGCTTCGCAAGTGCGGCCTTCTGCTTCGGTTCGAATGTCCGTGCGATGATGCGCACGATCGTGTCCTCGATCGCGCGGCGCGCGACGAAATTCTCCCGCGCTTCCTCGGCTGAGGGTTTGGCGACCGACGCGCCGCGGTTCGGCTCGATCGAAACCAGTCCCTCGAACGCAAGCCGTGAGAAGACCTTGCGGATGCGGGCGCGGCTCACGCCGAAAATCCGCCGCATCTGGTCTTCGCGCAGCCGGGTGCCGGGCGGCAATTCCTGTGCGGCGATCGCACCGTAGATGCGGCGGTAAGTCTCGTCGTCGAGCGACGCGGAGGTCGCGTGGCCGTTGACGGTGCGGCGGGACGATTTCACGTCAGGGCTTGTCCGATTCTCGTCGCTACTCTAGCGCGCCATCGTTCGTCGCGGTGCAAATAGGTGAGGCAATACGCTTCACAGGTGCCCACAATATGTGCCAGGATTGTCGACAATCGGGGTGGCGCACCTGCCGCCTGGACAAGAACAGCCGGAAGACCGGAACGCTGGGCGCGCCAGCGGAATCCGGCGGAATGGCATGGCGTTTGCTTGGATTTGAGACAGCGCAGCTTCGCGCAAGCGAAGTCTTCCGGTTGGCGTGCCAGTTCTCGTCCTGCGGTGATCGCGATGGCTCCTCGATCCCGAGTGCGCAGCCTTTCACGGCCGCAGCGAGAACGATTCCGCCTCATCAGGTCGCCCGGAGGATCGCATGGCGGTTGCTGAGGCGATCCCCGCATCCGCCGCGCGTGGCTCCCGCGGCCTGTTCACCCTGAGCGGCAACCGCGCGCTCGGCGCTGTGATGCTGCTCGCGCCGGCGGTGCTGTTCTTCGTAGTGGTGTTCGTCATCCCTGTTGCGCTGATGATCCGCTACAGCTTCTACCAGCAGACCCAGACCGGCGACCTGACCAGCAGCGCGACGCTCGCAAACTACGTGCGGCTTGCCTCAGTCGACCTCTATCGCACCGTGGTGATGACGACGCTGCGGGTGAGCGCCTGGACCACCGTGATCGCGATGCTGCTCGCCTATCCGCTCGCGCTCGTGATGGTGCGCGGCAACGCGCTGGTCGGCCGCGCGCTGACGGTGATCGTGCTGGCGCCGCTGCTGATTAACGTCGTGGTGCGCACCTATGCGTGGCGTGTGATCCTGGCGAACGGCGAGAACGGCGTCCTCAACTGGGCCCTGGCGCATTTCGGGCTTGGCCCGGTGCAACTGCTCTACACCGAATGGGCGGTCATCATCGGCTCGGTGCATGTGTTCCTGCCGATGATGGTGCTGCCGCTCTCGGCCGCGCTTGGCAAGATCAATCCGGCGGTGGAAGAGGCCGCGCGCACGCTCGGCGCCAACTCGTGGTCGGTGTTCCGCCGCGTAACGCTGCCGCTCAGCGTGCCGGGCCTCGCGGTCGGCGCGACGCTGGTGTTCTCGCTCACCGCGAGTTCGTTCGTGACGCCGGCGCTGCTCGGCGGCAACTTCGCCAAGATGCTCGGCACGCTGGTCGAAGAACAGATCCTCACGGTGTTCGACTGGCCGTTCGGCGCCGCCATAGCGACGCTGCTCACCGTTATCGTGATGGTGGTCAACCTGGCTTCGGTCTGGCTGGTCGAGCGCCGTTTCCCTTCCCGCGCCGCGGATGCCAACTCATGAGCGAAGGCGGGCTCGGCAAAGGGGCAGTGCTGCTCTATGCGATCACGGGTGTGATCACGCTGTTCCTGCTCGTGCCGCTGCTGTTTCCGATCGCGCTCTCGTTCTCCGACACGCCGTTCGTCACGTTCCCGCCGCAGGGGTTCACCCTTCAATGGTACTGGAAGGTCCTCAACGAGCCGGACTTCACCACGCCGTTCATGTTCTCGGTGCAGCTTGGCGTGTTCTCGGCGATCGGCGCGCTGCTGCTCGGCACGCCGACCGCCATGGGGCTGGTGCGCTACAGTTTCCCCGGCCGCGGCCTTGTGCAGGGGCTCGTGCTTTCGCCGCTGGTCTTCCCGATGCTGGTGACGGGCATCGCGCTGTTGCGGCTGTTCACGTCGATCCACTCGCAGTCTTCGCTCGTCAATCTGGTGATCGGCCACACGCTCGTGACCGTGCCCTATGTGATCCGCACCGTCTCGGCGAGCCTGCTGCTGATCGATCCCAGCATCGAAGATGCGGCGCGAACGCTCGGCGCGAGCCGCTGGATGACGTTCTGGCGGGTGACGCGACCGCAGATCGTGCCGGGGCTGTTCGCGGGCGGCATCTTCGCGTTCGTCACGTCGTTCGACAATTACGCGATCTCGATGTGGCTCGCCGACGCCGAAAATTTCCCGATGCCGATGGCGATGTTCGCGTTGATCAGCCGGATGTTCGATCCCGGCATCGCGGCGATCGCCTCGCTGATGATCCTGATGTCGATCGTGATCGTCGTCGTGCTGGAGCGCCTCACCGGGCTGCAGCGCGCCTTGAGCGTTTGAGAATTCCACCGAACCCGAAAGAGGAGCGACCATGAGCAAAATCCTGACACGCCGCACGCTGATCAAGAGCGTGAGCGCGGCCGCGCTGGCCGCCCCGATGGGCTACGTGAAGAACGGCTGGGCGCAGGGCAAGCAGATCCAGGTCGGCATCTGGGGCGGCAATCAAGGCGAGTTCATCCGCAAGAACGTGCTGCCCGCCTTCGAGAAGGAGTTCGACTGCAAGGTGCTGGCGCAGCAAGGCTCGACGCTTGGCCAGATCTCGCTGCTGCGCGCCAGCAAGGAGGCGCCGAAATTCACCGTGATGTTCGTCGACGATCTCGGCGTCGAGATCGCCAAGCGCGAAGGCCTGATCGACCCGTTGCCCAAGGACAAGATGCCGAACCTCGAGAAGGTCTATCCCCGTTTCATCTACAATGACGGCTACGGCGTCGCGCTGATGATCTCGTCGGCGGCATCTTCTACAACACCAAGACGGCGAAGCCGCTCGACAGCTACGCCGACATGTGGGACCCGAAGTTCGCCAAGAAAATCTCGCTCGTCACCACGAAGAATACGCCGAGCGTGTTCATGGCGATCGCGACGGCGGCGATCGTCACCGGCAAGCCCTATAAGGAAGCGCAATATCTCGTCGAGCAGGCCTGGCCGAAGCTCGCCGAGCTCAAGCCGAACGTGCTGAAGCTCTACGACACCGACGATGCGCCGCTGCAGGTGGCGCAGGGCGAAGGCGTGATGGGCGGTCCGGAATATTCCAAATACGTCTATCCGTATGCCGTGAAGGGCGCACCGATCGACATGAGCTACCCGAAGGAAGGCGCGTTCGCCGGCGTGAACTGCCAGGTGTTCGTGAAGGGCGGTCCGAACCCCGATCTCGGCGCGGCATTCATGAACCGCGTGCTCGAGCCGAAGATTCAGCAAGGGCTTGCGGAGGCCACCATTGCAGCGCCATCTGTCGGCGGCCTCGAATTCAAGCCGGAAATCGCCAAGATGCTGCCCTATCCGGACACGAAGATGGATCGAACTCGGCCTGTTCTCTCCCGACTGGGCCTACGTGAACAAGGAGCGGCCCGGCTGGATCGAGAAGATGGCGCAGATCTTCGTGTCGTAAGGCTTGGTTGTCATCCCGGCCGAGCGTAGCGAGAGCCGGGATCCATGAAACCGCTTGACTCGCTGCATAGTGAATCCCGGATAGCCGCCTGCAGCGGCTTCCGGGATGACAGCTTGAGATAGGACGCGATGGATATCGAAGTCACGAATGTCGCCAAGCGCTACGGCGCGTCGCTCGCCGTCAGCGATGTCTCGTTCGGCGTCGAGCAGGGGCACGTGCTCTCCCTGCTCGGACCGAGCGGCTGCGGCAAGACCACCATGATGCGGATGATCGCCGGACTGATCCGGCCATCGGCGGGTGCGATCGCCATCAAGGGCAAGCCGGTCAACCAATCCCGGTGCACAAGCGCAATGTCGGGATGCTGTTCCAGAATTATGCGCTGTTTCCGCATCTCGACGTCGCGCACAACATCGCGTTCGGACTGGAGATGCGGAAAATTTCGAAGGCCGAGGCGCTGAAGAAGGCCGAAGCCGCCCTCGCAATGGTGCGGCTGGAGGCGTTCGGCGCGCGCTATCCGCATCAACTGTCCGGCGGGCAGCAGCAGCGTGTTGCGCTCGCCCGCGCGCTGGTGATCGAGCCTTCCGTGCTGCTGCTCGACGAACCGTTTGGCGCGCTCGACAAGAAGCTGCGCGAGAACATGCAGATCGAGATGCGCCAGCTGCAGCAGCGGCTCGGCATTACCACGCTGATGGTGACGCACGATCAGGACGAGGCGCTGACGTTGTCGGACCGCATCGCCGTGATGTACGCGGGCAGATCGAGCAGTTCGGCACGCCGACCGAAATCTACGAGCGGCCGGTGTCGCGGTTTGTTGCGAGCTTCATCGGGACGTCCAACTTCTTCACTGGCAAGGTCGGCGGCAAGGTCAATGGCGGCTACACGGTCGATTGTCCGGACGGCATGCGGCTTGGCTTCCACGGCACGCCGCCCTCCGACGCAAGCGTGACCGTCGCGCTGCGGCCCGAAAGCATCCAGGTCGCGCGCGATCCCGGTGGCGATGCGGGACCGAACCGGCTCCGCACAACGGTCGAGCAGGTCGTCTACAAAGGGCTAAGCACGCACTATTATCTGCACCGCCCGACGGGCGAGCCGCTCATCGTCGTGCGGCAGAACGAGTTCCGGAGCGGACGTGTTCGCGGGTTTGCAGCCGGGCAGCCCGGTGCTCGCGAGCTGGGCCGCCGAGCGAAATCTGATCGTACGCGATGACACGTGACCCGGGCTGGTATCGGCGCCAGACCAAGGCGATCGGGACGATCACGCCCTCGGGCAATGTCGTGGTCGAGCGCGTCACCGCCGCGATCCTTGGCGATTTCCCCGAGGTGTCCGGGCACTTCTCGCGCACGCCGGTGTTCGGTTCGAGCGACGGCTACAAGGACGATTACGATTGGGAGGGCATGCTGGGCGCGGCGCGGCTGCTCTCGCATGCCAATGTCGACGTGATCTGCTGGAACGGCAGTAAAGGGGCGAGCCTGGGCTTCGATGCCGACAGGACGCTGTGCGAGCGCATCACACAGGAGACCGGTATCGCCGCAACGACGTCCATTCTGGCGCTCGAAAACGCGTTGCGAACGAAAGGCGCGAAGACCATCGGTCTCGTGTCGCCGCACACCGACAGCTATCAGGCCAAGGTCGTAGCCGCCTTCGACAAACGCGGCTATCGCGTTGCGGCCGAGGGCCACGCGGGCTTTTCGGACAATTTCTCCTATTGCACCGTACCGGACGCGGACATCCTGGCAATGATGCGCAAGGTGGCGGTCGCGAAGCCTGACGCGCTCGTGACGTTTTGCACGAACTTCCCGGCGGCGCATCTCGTCGCGCCGATGGAGCAGGAACTGGGGCTGCCGATCTACGATACCGTTTCGATTGGCGTGTGGGACGCGTTGCGGCGTGCGGGGGTTGAGACCGCGCGCGGCTCGCGCTGGGGGAGCCTTTTTACCGGGCCATGAAGACGCTGATCCGCAACGCGCGCGTCCTCACCTTCGATGGCGAGGACCGCGATTTTCCGCGCGCCGACATTCTTGTCGACGGCACGACGATATCGGCGATCGGGCCCGATCTGCCCGTTCCGCCGGATGCGAGGATCCGCGAAGCCGCCGGAAAGCTCGCGATGCCGGGGCTCATCAACGGGCATTTCCATTCGCAGGCAAGCATGCTGGCGGGCGCGCTGGAGAATCGGCCGCTCGAACTGTTCATGCTGTTCGAAGTGCCGCCGGCAGGAACTGCCAAAGTCGATCCGCGGCTGACCTATCTGACGACCATGCTGGGCGCGATCGAGATGCTCAAATGCGGCGTCACTGCCGTGCACGACGATGCGTTCCACAATCCCTATCCGACGACGGACGGCATCTCGGGCCTGATGCGCGCCTATGCGGATTCCGGCCTGCGCGCGACGGTCTCGATCAATCATCAGAACCTCGTCGAGTACGTGAAATATCCTTTTCTCGAAGAGATCCTGCCGGTCGATATCCGCGCCGCGATGGACCGTGCGCCGCAAATGACGACGCAGGACCTTGCCGATCTTTATCGCTGGTTCCTCACGACCTGGCACGGCGCCGAGAACGGGCGACTGCGCATTGCTGTGTCGAACTCGGCGCCGCAGCGCGTGAGCGAGGACTATTTCGCATTCCTCTCCGCGTTCTCGCGCGAGCACGATCTCCCGTTCAGCATCCACATGCTGGAGACCAAGACGCAACGCGTGCTTGGAGACACGCGCTGGGGCAAGTCGCTCGTCCGTCATGTGCACGATCTCGGCTTTCTCGACGAGCGGGTGATGGTGATCCACGCGATCTGGATCGACGACGCCGATATCGCGGTGATGGCGGATGCGGGCTGCGTCGTCGCGCATAACCCGGTGTGCAATCTCAAGCTCGGCAGCGGCGTCATGCCGTTCCGCAAGCTGCGCGATGCCGGCATTCCGATCGCGCTTGGCTCCGATGAGAAGGCGGCGGACGACACGACTGATATGTGGGCGGTCGCCAAGATGGCAAGTCTGATCCATCGCGTGACCGATCCGGACTATCTGCGCTGGCCCGAACCGTGGGAAATTCTCGGGTGTGCGTTCAGCGGTGGCGCGAGGGGCATGCGTCGGCCCGACATCGGCGCACTGGCAGTAGGTAAACAAGCCGACCTTATTCTGATCGATCTCGATCATCTGGCGTTCACGCCGCTCAACGACATTCGCAAACAGCTGGTCTATTGCGCCAACGCCAGCGCGGTCGCGCTCACGATGGTGGCGGGCCAAATCGTCGCCGAAGACGGCAGGGTGCTGACCGTCGACGAAGCGGCGATTCGCGCCGAAATTCGCGAGCGGACCGCGGCCATGCATCACGAACTGGCCCTCACAAGGGCGGCAGCGGAAAAGCTCGAGCCATTCTATCGCGCGATGTATCAGCGCGCCGCCGCGGCGGATGTCGGCTTCAGTCGCTGGATCGATTAGGGACGTGATCCAGATACAACGGCACGACGGTCCCACGTGATTGCGGAGAGCGTGCCGAGTTTGTGTTTCATGATGCGCTGGCTCGCGGTGCGCTCGAAGTCATCGACCATCACGATGTAGCGCGGGTTCTGGTAGGGCGCGAGCCGCTCGGCGAGCCAGCCCGACAGCTCCTGCGGCGCGAGCGTTGCGCCCGCCTTGCGCTTGACGAACAGCTTGATCTCCTGCTCGCCGATCTCCGCCGCGACGCCGATCATGGCGCAATCCTCGACCGCCGGATGCTTCGCGGCGACCTGCTCGACCTCCATCGCCGAAACATTCTCGCCGCGCACCCTTACATTGTCGGTCATGCGGCCATGGAAATACATGTTGCCGTCGGAATCGAACGAGCCAAGGTCGCCGGTGTGGAATGCGTCGCCGCGCAACGCGCGCCCCGTCGCCTCCGGGTTTGACAGATAGCCGCGCGTGATCGCGCCGGGTAGCGAGGTCTGCACGATGATCTCGCCGCGTTCGCCGGTCGGAACAGGGATGCCGTTGGCGTCGGTCAGCGTCACGCTGAACCACGGTGCCGGTTTGCCGACCGAGCCGACCGTGCCGTTGTCATTATAGGTCGTGATGCTGGAACACTCGGTCATGCCGTAGCATTCGCGGATCTGCAAGCCGAACCGCTCTTCGAACGGCCGCCAGACTTCACGCGGGCAGCCGCCACCCCATGCGATCCGTGCGCCATGGGTACGATCGAGCGGCGAGGGCGGCTGCTTCAGCAGGATTTGCAGAATGCCGCCGAGGAAATGGATGTGGCTCGCGCCATAGTGGCTCACCTGCTGCCAGAAGCGGCTCGCGGAAAAATGCTCGACCAGCGCCAGCGTGACGTCGCGGATCAGCGGCAACACGATCATCTGTGCGCCCGCCGATATGGTAGAGCGGCTCCCACATGAACATCACGTCGCCGCCGCGCGCCGCCGACACGAGTGCGACCGCCTCGGCTGAGAGGCGCAGCATCCGGTGCGAGACCAGCACGCCTTTGGGGCGGCCGGTCGTGCCGGAGGTGTACATGACGGCGAATGTGTCGTCGGCCGCGGGTGCCGGCTCGTTCCATGTCGGTGCCGCGCCTGGATCACCTGCGATGGCCTGTATCTGATCGGTGGTGAAGACCTGCACGCCCGCGAGGTTCGCACCGCTCGCCGCGATGGTCGCTGTCAGCTCCGTCTCAGCGATGATCAGTTTCGGCGCCGAATGATTGAAGATGTAGCCAAGGTTCTCGCCGCGGCTCTGTACATTGATGGGCACCCAGACGGTGCGCGTCTTTGCCATCGCAAACAGCAAGGCGAGCGCGAGCGGGCTGTTGCGGATCATCAACGCGACGGTGTCGCCGGGGGCGAGTCCTATGCGGCGCATCCATTGCGCCAGGATATTCGCCGTGGCGTTCAGCTCGCTGAAGCTGAGCGCAGTTCCTTCAAAACGTGCAAATAGGCCGGACGGATTTGCTTCCACTCGGTTCGCGAGCAGCGGCAGGAAACCGTCGTCGGTATTGAGCATGTCGCGCGAGAGACTTACGCCTTGCCGCGCGCGGCCCGCCGTGCGGCGCGCTCCTTGAAGAAGCGCCGCATGGTTTCCTGCGGCTCACCCGACGCATAGGCCTCGGCCTGGATCTTCCCGCCATTGCGGAACGCTTCGTCGAATGCCTCCTGCGTCACCTGACGGAAGCGCTGCTTGTTGAGGCGAAACGCCATCACCGGCTTCGACGCCATCAGCGCGGCGACTTCGCGCGTCTTTGGCATCACGTCTTCGGGCCGGGTCACGAGGTAGTTGATCAGGCCAATCGACGCGGCCTCATCGGCCTCCATCATGCGGCCGGTGAGCGTCAGCTCCATCGTGCGTGCAAGTCCGATGCGCGGCAGCATCAGCATCGGGCCGGTGACGCTCGGGATTCCGGCGTCGATCTCCGGCTGACCCATGCGCACGCCCGGATGCCCGATGCGCGCATCGGTCAGCATCACGGCCTGAAACGCCGAACCTGCTGCGACGCCGTTCAGCGCGGTCACGCACGGCTTATCGAGCCCGCGGATCGCGTTGTAGAAGTCCTGCCACGACTGGAACCAGTTAGCGCCCTCGCTGCCGGACTGGAATTTCTCGGTCTCTTCCAGATCCTGACCGGCGCAGAAGGCGCGCTCGCCGGCACCGGTCATGATCACGGCTTTCACGACCGGATCGCGGTTCCAATCGGTCAGCACCGCGGTGATCTCGCCTCGCATCGGCGTGTCCCAGGCGTTGAGCTTCCACGGCTTGTTCAGCGTGACGGTGCCGATGCCGTCCGTGACTTCGGTGACGATGGCCGCATTGCTCATGGAGACGCTCCCTTGAACCCGCATATAGAAGAGGGGGCCTCGCCGCTGTCAAATGCCGGATTGAACGGCGCCGCATGTTCGGCAAGCATGCGTGCCGGTGACGCGAACGCAAGCAAGGCAATCATGAGTGGCAGAGTGGTGCGCGCGATTGTACCGGACGGTCCGTCCGTGCGCATTCGCGTCGACGGCGCGGAGGTGCAGGCCTTCGCGGGCGAGAGCGTGCTGGTCGCGGTGCTGACGGCGCGCGGCGCGCTGCGCCGGCATGAGTTCAGCGGCGAAGCGCGCGCGGGCTTTTGCCTGATGGGCGCCTGCCAGGATTGCTGGGTCTGGCTCGCGGATCGTTCGCGCGTGCGCGCCTGCACGGCCACCGTCGCGGACGGCATGCATGTTCTCACAGCCGCGCCGCCCGGATTTTCCGCATGATCAAGGTTGCGATCATCGGCGCTGGCCCGGCCGGTGTTGCCGCCGCGGAGGTTCTTGCCACGCACGGCACCGCCTGCACAGTCATCGACGAAGGACGCGAGGCGGGCGGGCAGATCTATCGCCGGGCGCGCGCGGGCCTGGCGCTCGATGTCGACGCGCTGCTCGGCGCCGAGGCCGATAACTACCGCCGCTTCCACGCGACCTTCGATGCGTTGCGCGGCCGCATCGACTACCGGCCGCAGACGCTCGCCTGGGCCGTCGACGGCAAGCAGGTTCATGCCGTCGCGTGCCGGCAGCGCCGACGTGCTCGATTGCGACGCTCTCATTCTGGCGACCGGCGCGACCGACCGCACCATGCCGGTCGCGGGCTGGACGCTGCCCGGCGTCTTCACGTTGGGCGCCGCGCAAGTCCTGCTCAAGGAGCACGGCTGCCTGATCGGGCGGCGCATCGTATTCTGCGGCAGCTCGCCGCTGCTCTACCTCGCGGCCAAGCAATGCCGCGCGATGGGCGCGGAGATCGTCGCCGTTCTCGACACCACGCCCTTCGCCAGGAAAGCCGCAGCGGCGCGCGATCTGCTGGCCGCGCCGCGCGTGCTCGCGCGGGGCCTTAGCTACATGCTGTCACTGCGCCGATCGGGCGTCCCGATCCATCATGGCGTTACGCTCACCGCCTTCGAGGGCGCGGATGGTGTCGATGGCGTGCGCTTTCGCGACAGGAATGGCCGCGCGCATGCGGTCGAATGCGACGCGGTTGCGGTCGGGTTCGGATTGAAGCCCGAAACCCAACTCGCCGAGCTTGCCGGCGCCACGCTCGCCTATGACGGCACGTTCCGCCAATGGCTGCCGCGCGCCGACACCGACGGCCGCTGCGGCGGCAACATCTATGTGGCGGGCGACGGCGCGACCGTTGGCGGTGCCGAAGCGGCTGCGATCACCGGCCGGCTTGCCGCATACGCGGTACTGGAAGACGCTAGGCATCAAGGCCACCGGCGCGGACCGCGCCGAACTCCGTCGGCGCGCCGCACGGCTGCACCGGTTTCAGCGTGGCCTTGCGCAAGCCTTCGCGTGGCCGGCCGCCACGATTCATGCGCTCGACGACAGCGTGATGGTGTGCCGCTGCGAAGGCATTTCGGCCGGCGAATTGCGCCAATCGCTGCGCGAGGATTTCGGCCCGACCGAGGTCAATCGCCTCAAGGCGATCACCCGGTGCGGCATGGGCCGATGTCAGGGCCGTTTCTGCGGTCTCGCCGCGGCGGAATTGACGGCGCATGCACTCAACATTCCGCTCGAAGCGGTCGGCCGTTTGCGCGCGCAGCCGCCGGTAAAGCCGATCCCGCTCAGCCTTGCGGGAAATCCTGCGGCCGCAGTGCGCGATGAAACCAGTGCACCAGCGTGACCATGTCGAACACCGGCACGCCGAGCCGCCGGTTGATCTCGTGCGAGTAGGGCGTGATGTTGGTGCACTCGCACACGATCGCCCCGATTGACGGATCGTTCTCGATTGTGCGCTGCGCAAGGTCCAGCACTTCGTTCTTCAGCACGTCGAATGGCACCGTGGTGTCGCCTTCGCGGATCGAGCGCTGAAATTCGGAGGTTGGCGCCAGGCCGACCACAGGCGTTTGCGGATCGATGCCGACGCCCGCGAGGTGATGCAGGGTCAGCGACTCCGCCGAGAATGTCAGGATCGCCGGCCGTTTTCCTTTTGGCAGCATGCGGGCGACCATTGGCACTTGCAGGAGCGCGCTGGTCGCGACCGGCACGCTGCAATGCGCCGCAAGTTCCTGCTGGTAGAGCGCGAGAAAGCCACAGGTGGTTGTGATGCCGTCGACCCCTTCGGCGATCAACTCATCGGCCGCATCGGCGAAACGCTGAAACAGATCGCGATTGTTGAGCGTGTCGACGACCTTGTTCGGCACCGCACCGTGCACGATCTTGTATTGCACCGGGAACGGCCAGGTTTGCGCATTACCGATGTCGCCGTTGAATCGCTCGAACTTGGTATCGAGCATCAGGATGCCGATCGGGACGCCGTAATAGGTGCGCTTGCGCGTCATGGCGACCCCGCATGGGCCGGCGCGCTCATCGCGGCGGTGGCAAGCGCCGCGTCGAATTCGCCGGTGAGCCGCTCCTCGTCGGGAATGGCATTGGCGAAGCGGTCGATCGCGAATGCGTCGATCGGAATTTTTGCGCTGCCCTCGTCAATCATCTCGGCGAGCGTATAGCCGACACCTGGGCTCAACTGGAAGCCGTGGCCGCAGAAGCCGAAGGCGTGCAGCAGGTTCTTGGTCGTACGGCTCCAGTCCATAATGGGCAGCATGTCCGGCAGATAGCCTTCGATGCCGGACCACACGCGGATGACCTGCGCGGAGGCGAGCATCGGCACCACGCGCTGCATGTGCGAGAGGCCGGTCAGCGTCTTGGCCGGCGGCACGGGTGCCCGATTGTTCACACGGTCGGCCGGGCCGCGCGGATAGAAGCCGACGATCACGTTGCCGCGCTCGACCTGGCGGATGATGATCGAATCGATCGATTGCAGCACCGTGGTGATGAAATAGGGCAGGGGCTCGGTCACGAAGTTCGGCGGTGCCGCCGAGAACATTGGTGTGGTCTCGCCGAAGATGTTGGCGATCTCGTTGCCCCACGCGCCGGCCGCGTTGAGCACAAACGGTGCCTCGACGATGAGGTCGCGGTCAGTGACGACGCGGAAGCGCTCGCCGATCGCCTCGATCCCGACAACGCGAGTCTGCGGAACGATGTTCGCGCCGAGCGCTTGCGCGGCCCGTGCGACCGCAGGCGTTGCAAGCCGCGGGTTCGCGGTGCCGTCGCGCGGCGACCAGGTCGCGGCGCACACTTGCGGGCCGAGATAGGGGAAGCGTTGCCGTACCTCGTTAGCACCGAGCAGTTCGACTTTGAGCCCGCCGGCATTCCCTTGCGTGTAATAGCGTTCCAGCCGCGGCATTTCGCTGAGGTCGAGCGCGATGTAGGCATGGCCGCACGGATTGAACTCGCACCGCTCGCCGATCAGGTGCTCGATCTGCTCCCATTGCTGCATCGCCCGAAGCGCAAGGGGAAACTCGGTCGGGTGGCGCCCCTCGAGCCGGACATTCCCGAAATTGACGCCGCTCGCCTGGCTGCCGACCGCACCCTTTTCGATCACCGTGACGGCGTGGCCGCGCTTGCGCAGGAAATACGCCGTCCAGGTGCCGACCAGGCCGCCGCCGATGATCGCAACGTCGGTGTAGATCGTGAGCATGCTGGTGTCCTAGCATCGGGCAAACGCGACGTACATCGGAACGCCCCCATTGAGCACACACGCCGATATCTTGATCTTCGGGACCGGCAACTTTGCCGGCCGCATCGCGATGGATCTGGCCGCGACGGCGGATGAACCGGTCGCCGTGACGATTGCCGGGCGCAATCGCGACCGCCTCAAATGGCTCAAGACCGCCGGCAACGCGCGCGCCGCGATGTTCGGCCGGCCGGCTCGGTTCACGGCGCGGGAGGTGGATCTGTCGGATGCGGATGCGGCCGCCGCCGCAATCGCGGCGGTCGAGCCGACCGTCGTTGTGCAGGCGGCGTCGTTCCAGACCGGCAACGTCATCAGCAATCAGGGCAATGCCTGGACCAGGCTCGTCGCCGAAGGGGGCTTAAGCGCAACCGCGGTGCTACAGGCCCCGCTCTCTGTCGCAGTCGCGCGCGCGGTGAAATCGGTCCGGCCGCAGGCACACTTCATCAATTGCTGCTTCGCCGATGTGGTCAATCCGCTGATTGCGGCGCTCGATCTGCCGATTTCGTGCGGCGTCGGAAACGTTGCGATACTTTCGAACGCCTTCGCCGGCACGCTGCCGCCCGGTGGTGACCAACTTAGAGTGCTGGCGCATTACCAAAACCTCGCGCCCTGGCGGCAGCCGGCGAACACGCGAGGCGGCCGCGCCGCGCGTGTCTGGATCGGTGAGCAGGAAGTCGCGGACGTGTATGCGCGCTTCGCCGACGTTCAGTTGACGCGCGAGCCGGCGATCGAGATTTCCGGGGCGAGCGGCGCGCCGTTGATGCTGGCGATGGCGCGGGGACGCGAATGGCGCGGGCATGTGCCGGGGCCGGCCGGGCTTCCCGGTGGCTATCCGGTCCGGCTCCACGCGAACAAGATCGAACTCGATCTTCCGGCCTCACTTTCGCGCGACGCGGCGGTCGCCTGGAACCTGCGCTACGAGCAGGACAGTGGCCTCGTGGTCGCGCCGGACGGGCGGGCGACATACACCGGGATCCTGCGCGAGCGCCTCGCCGAGTTCAGCCCGGAACTGGCCGGCGGATTCAACGTCCGCGATCTCGCCACCTTCATCCGTGACATGAACGACCTGCGGTCGCGGCTGGAGCAGCGTTCTCCCTGAAGGCGAGGGCCGAATTGGGTGCGGCTTCGGCCGCCCTCGACAGCGGTCGCGCAAACCGCAAAGATAGCCTTCAGACTGAGCAGGCGTGGCGCAAGTGCTCGCCGTGCTTGAGGAATTGGGGAGATTGGGATGAACAGACGCGTTGTGTTGCTTGCGATGACGGCGGCCCTGATGCCCGCCGCAGCCCTGGCGCAGGAGCCGATCGTATTCGGCGTCATCACGCCGCTGTCGCCTCCGGGCGAAACGTCGCTCGGCCAGCAGGTCAAGCGCGGCAGCGAAATCGCCGTGGATTATCTCAATGAAAAAGGCGGGGTGCTCGGCCGCAAGGTCGTCCTCTCGATCCAGGACAGCGCCGGCAAGAATGAGCAGGGAGTCGCCGCCTATCGCCGGCTCGTCTCCAACGAAAAAGCGGTCGCGGTCTTTGGCTTCATCCACAGCGGCGTGAATATCGCGGTGAATGAGGTCGCCAAGGAAATGGGCGTCCCGACCATCGGCACGCAGGCGGGCGCCAGCGACGTTACCGCGAAACATTATGACATCGCGTTCCGCACCCATGCTGTCGACCCGCCGCGTGCGGCGACCTGGCTCGGCTGGGCCAAGAAGATGGGCTACAAGCGGCTCTCGCTCGTCGCCGAGACGACGGACTACGGCATCGGCCTCGTGAAGGCGACTGAGGACCAGAACAAGAGCATGAATCTGGGCATGGAGCTCCAGCCCATCATGTTTGATCGCACCACGACCGACCTTCTGCCACAGCTTCTGCAGGTGAAGGCGTTCAAGCCGGATGCGATCATTAACATTGGCGTGGGCCAGCCGCTCGATCTCATGATCACGCAAGCAACGACACTCGGGATCCTGCCGACGGTGCCGATGGTCACGTCATACGATGCGCCCGGCCGTCCGCAGCACTGGCAGCTCCACAAGGACGCCGAAGGCGTAGGCGTCCACTTCATCGCGTTCTATACGCAGAAGTCGAAGCTCTCCGACCTCGGCGAGTGGTTCGTGAAGAAATATCAGGAGAAGTTCAACGAGCCGCCGATCTACTCCGCGCTCAACGGCTTTGCCAATGCGATCGTGCTTGCCCAGGCGATCGAAGCCGCAAAGACGACCGAGCCGAAAGCCTTGATCAAGGAGTTGGAAACCGGCTCGTTCAAGGGCTGGTCGTCGGTGCCGGTGACGTTTCCGAAGGCCGACGGCGTGCTCTGGCACAATTGGTCGCCGCCGCTGATGATCCTGAAATACACCAAGCCGAACCAGACCCAGGCGGATGCCGAGGTGGCCTACACGCTTGGCGAATAACGAGCAGACGCGCGGCGGTCGAACGCCGCGCGCCTTTCGCCGCTCCGCGGCACGCCGGTAGAGCGCGTTCATGTTCAGCACAGAGCTGCTCGTTCAAACGCTCATCTCCGGCGTGATGATCGGGGTGCTCTATGCGCTGATGGCGCTTGGCATCACCTTCATCTACAGCATCGTCCGGATGATCAACTGGGCGATGGGCGAGTTCTACATGCTGGGGAGTTACATCCAGTATGTGGTCGTCGCGTATGTGCTCGGCAAGAATCTGTGGTGGCTCGCCGTCATCATCTCGACCGCAGGTACTTTTCTCGCGGGCTATCTGCTCGAGCCGATCCTGATCAAGCCGATGCACGCGCGCGCGATGGAGCGGCGCGACGATTATGCAACCGTTGTGACCATCGCGTTACTCCTGATGCTGCGCAGCCTCGCAGTCGCGCTCGGCGGGCCGTACCAGTACCGGCCCGAGACGAACCTTCCGATCATGTGGGTCGGGCCGCTGCCGATGGAGGGCGCACGCGTTGTCGCCTCTGTCGGCGCGCTGGTCGCGCTCGCGCTGTTCTATCTGGTCATCTCCAGAAGCTGGATCGGGCTCGCGTTACGGGCGGCGGCGCAAAACCGCGTGGCGGCGCAGACCTCCGGCGTCGATGTGTTCCGGCTCGACGCGGTGGCGTTCGCGATCGGTGTGTCGCTTGCCGGCCTTGCGGGCGCTCTGCTCGCGCCGCTGTTTCTCGTCTATCCGACCAATGGCGCGGTCACGACCGTGAAGGGCTTCGAGATCATCGTGATCGGCGGTCTCGGCTCGATCCCGGGCGCGCTGATCGGTGGCCTGCTGCTCGGCGTGGTGGAAAGTCTTGGGGCCGCCTTCATTTCATCGCCGTACCAGAATGCTTACGGCTTTCTGCTCGTACTGCTGGTGCTGTTGTTGCGCCCCTACGGCCTGTTCGGCGAGCGCGGACGCGAAGCCTAATGGCAGATCTGCTCGTCACCGAGGGTTTGACCAAACGCTACGGCGGCCTCCTTGCCAATGACGGCGTTGCGATGCGGCTGGATGCGGGAGAAATCCGCGGCCTCATCGGGCCGAACGGCGCCGGCAAGACGACGCTGGTCAATGTGATCACGGGTGTCGAACGCCCCGATGCCGGCGAAGTGAGGCTCGCCAGTGCGCCCATTACGGGTCTCGGGCCGCATCAGATCGCGGCGCGCGGACTAGTGCGGTCCTTCCAGGTCGCGCATGTGTTTGGCAATTTGACGGTGCGCGAAAATCTGATGGTGCCGTTCTTCGCGAGCGACGACCCACGCGGCACGGGCGAAGGATTGCGGCGCGCGGACGAACTGCTGCGGCTCTCGACGCTCGATCGGCTCGCCGACGATCTGGCGAAGTCCCTGTCGGGCGGGCAGCGCATGCTGCTGCAAGCTTGCGCGGGCTTCATGATTCCGGACGTCAAGGTGCATGTGCTCGACGAGCCGTTCGCCGGCATCAATCCGGTGGTGAAGGACACGTTGATCGATCTGATCCTGCATGAAAACCGCGAGCACGGATCCGCATTCCTGATCGTCAGCCATGAGATGGAGATCATCCGCCGCATCTGCCCGCGCGTGACCGTGATGATCGCCGGAAAAGTCGCGGCCGAAGGTCCATTGGACGAAATCGCGCGCCGCGAGGATGTCATCACGGCCTATCTCGGGCGGTCGTTCGCATGATCGGCGCCCTGCTCAGCGTTACCGATGTGCATGCCGGCTATCTGCCGGGCGTCGATATCCTGCAGGGCCTGAGCATCGAGGCGCGCGCCAACGAGATCACGCTGATTATCGGCCCGAACGGCGCCGGCAAATCGACCTTACTGCGTACCGTATTCGCGTTTCTCTCGCCCAACCAGGGTGCCATCACGTTTCGCGAAAAGTCGACCGCCGGTCTGCGGCCGAGCGATCTGAAAGCCTCCGGCATCAGCTACGTGACGCAGGACATCAACAGCTTCCCCAACCTCACCGTCGAGGACAATCTGCGTATGGGCGCGTGGGTGTTCCGCCGCGACGCCGGGCGGCTACGCCGTCAGCTTGAGCGCGTTTACGAAACATTCCCGGCGCTCGCCGGAAAGCGCCGCGCACGGGCGGGCGAATTGTCGGGCGGGCAGGGGCGTATGCTCTCGGTCGCGCGCGAAATGATGACCGAGCCGCAACTGCTGCTGGTCGACGAGCCGACTGCCGGGCTTGCACCCAATCTGGTCGAGCAGGTCTATGACATCCTGCTCACGGCGAAGAAATCGAGCGGGGTCGCGATCCTGCTGGTCGAGCAGAACGTCGAACAGGCGCTGCCGCTTGCCGATCGTCTTTATCTTCTCAACCTCGGCCGCGTGAAAGCGGAAGGGCCGGGCCGCGAATTCGACAACGCGCGCGTACGGGCACTGATCCAGGAATGTCTGCTGGGCTGACCAAAGGCTGGGGCGCTTTCGTCGACTGGCGGCGTGTCGCCATCGTTGCGGTCGCGGCCGGCGTGCCGCTGGCTGTGTTGCCGCTTTTGTTCGGCCCGTTTGTCGTCCATGTGCTCAACATTGGCGCGTACTATGCGATCCTCGCGGTGAGCTGGAACCTGCTCGCGGGCTTCACCGGGCAGTTCTCGCTTGCCACGCACGCCTTCGCGGCAATCGGCGCCTATACGTCGGGACTGCTGATCTATCATCTGCATACGCCGCTCTATCTCAGCGTTCCGGCCGGCGTCATCGCTGCCGGGCTCGGCGGCTATCTGCTCGGACGGCTCGTGCTGCGCATGCGCACGATCTATCTCTCGATCGCGACGTGGGCCTTCGCCGAAACCTATCGGATCGTGCTCGGCGCCGCGTATGAGTTTACCCGCGGCGATCTCGGGCTCAGCGTGCCGTCGCTCTACGGCAACGTGCGTCCGCTCACGTACTACTACACCTTTGTCACGATCGCGGCGCTGTGTGTGCTGCTGTCATATGTCGTGCTTCGGTCACCCGTTGGCTACTTCATGCGTGCCGTGAAGGACGATCAGATGCGCGCGCAGTCGCTTGGCGTGGACACCACGCGGGTGAAGCTGTTCGCTTTCACGCTCACCAGCGCGATGGCAGGACTCGGCGGCGTGCTTTACGCGCACTACGTGCTGACGCTGACGCCCGCGATTGTCGATTTCAGCGAGATGGCGCGGATCATCATCATCGTGGTGATCGGCGGGCTTGGGCATTTCATCGGGCCGGTGCTCGCCGCGCCGCCGATCAATTTTCTGTCGACCTATCTGCAGGCATACGGAGAATGGAGCCTGGTCTTTTTTGCTGTGATTGTGATCGTGGTGATGCGATCTTTTCCGGCGGGACTCGCGGGTTTATTTGAGAGTGGGGCCACCTATTGGCGCCGAAGGTCGAGGGGAAATCTTGATAAGGGTTGATTTTCAGCAGATCGAACTTCGGCTGAAGGCGCACGGCCTAAGCGCGGATGCGAGATGACGCAGGCAGTCTCCATCTTCAGGGTAGAAGCCTAGATGCTGCACAATACTGCAAACGGGGGCAGCGTGAGGACCGTCGCGATCGGCATCTTTTGCAAAACCCCCGCGCCGGGCCTGTCCAAGACGCGGCTGTCGCCCCCGCTGCGGCCGGAGGAATGCGCCGCGCTATCCGCGTGCTTCATCCGCGATCTGACCGCGACGATCGCCGAAGTGGCGCGCGATGGCGGCGCGACCGGCTATGCGGTCTATACACCGGCCGGGAGCGAGGATGGGTTGCGCACGCTACTGCCGCCAGATTTCCGGCTACTGCTTCAGAGCGAGGGCGAATTTGGTGTGCGGCTCGTGGCTGCGACCCGGGCGCTACTTGCGGAGCATGCCGGAGCGATTCTTGTGAACGCCGACAGCCCGACGCTTCCGGCCGCCATCCTGCACGAGGCGGTCGAGGCCACGCGGCAGGGCGGCGTGGTGCTCAGCCCGGCGCGCGACGGCGGCTACACGCTGATCGGCCTATCGGCCCTGCACGAGCGGCTGTTCGCTGACATTCCGTGGAGCACCGAGGCTGTACACCGGGCCACCGTCGCGCGCGCCGCCGAGATCGGCGTGCCCGTGGTGAACGTGCCGGGCTGGTACGACGTGGACGATGCCGAGTCGCTCGGGTGGCTTGAGGCCGAGCTCGCGGGCGAGCCGCCGTTCGCCACCATGCGCGGCGCGGCGGCGCCCGCGACGCGCTCCTATCTGGCGACACGCCCGCCGCTGCGGGTGGGATCGGCGTGACCGCCAAGACCGAGGGTCCGGCGCGGGGCGAGATTACCGCGCTGGCATGCCTGTTTGGCATCGGTTGCGCGATGCTGCTGTTCGCCGCCGGCGCGCCGTGGATCGTGCGCACCTACAGCTATGCGGTGTTCGTACCGGCGCTGGCTGCCTCGGGATTCCTCACCATCGCGGCGACGCGACTTGCCGCCGCCGTCCTGCCGCGAAGCGGGCTGCTCATCGTATTCGGCTTTGCGCTCGCGATGCGGCTGCTGCTCGTGACGGAGGAGCCGTACCTCTCGACCGATCTCTATCGCTACATCTGGGATGGCCGCGTGCAGGGCGCGGGCATCAATCCGTATCTCTATGTGCCGGCCAGCCCCGCGCTCGCTGCGTTGCGCGACGCTGCGATCTATCCGCACATCAATCGCGCAGATTATGCGGTGACGGCCTATCCGCCGATCGCCGAGATGTTCTTCTTTTTGATCACGCGCATCGGAGAGACGCTGACGATCCTGCGGTTATCGATGGTCGGCTGCGAGGTGGTGATCGTCGCCGTTCTGATCGATCTGCTGCGCCGGCTCAATCTGCCGATCACGACCGTCGTCGCCTACGCGTGGCATCCGCTGGCGATCTGGGAAATTTCCAACAACGGGCACGTCGAGGCACTGATGGTCGCGCTGATGATGCTCGGTGTCTGGTTGCTGCTTCGCGCGCGGCCGGCGGCGGGTGCTGTGGCCGTGGCGCTCGCCATGCTCGTGAAACCCTATGCGGTCTTCGTGCTTCCGCCATTTTGGAAGCGGTGGGACTGGCGCGTACCGCTCACGATCATTGCGGTGATCGCCATCTGCTACGTTCCTTATCTCGGCGCCGGCAAGGGCGTGTTCGGTTTTGTCACCTCCGGCTATCTGGCTGAGGAGGGCTTTTCCGGCGGTGAAGGCTTCTGGCTGGTGCTGCTGATCCAGACGCTGACCGGCCAAATCCCTGGGCTGACCGCGGTCTATGCCCTTGCGGCCGCTACCATCATGATCGGGCTTGGCCTGCGCACCGGCTGGCGCGCGGACAAGACGCCACGCGAAATGATCTGCGGCACTATTCTCATGCTCACGGCGGGGCTGGTGCTGATGTCGCCGAACTACGCCTGGTATTTCCTCGCGCTGGTGCCGTTCATCCCGCTCGGCGCCGGCGCCCCGGCCTGGGCGCTGACGCTCGGCGCGTTCATGCTCTACCGGCCGGCATTTCTTCCCTACAACGATCTCGTCTGGAAAACGCTTGCGACGGTGCCGTTTCTCATGGCGCTGGTCATCGTTTGGAGCAGGCCAAGGCACAACGCTGTACGGAGCCAAGCGGCTGCGACGAGACCCATCGTGGACTTTGCCGCCGCGACAAGCGTCGTGATCCCCTGCCTGAACGAGGAAGAATCCATCGCGGGCGTCGTGCGCGACGTGCTGGCGCAAGGCGTCGGCGAAGTCATCGTGGTCGATAATGGCTCGACCGATGCGACCGCCGCAAGGGCGCGCGAAGCGGGTGCGCGCGTCGTCAGTGAACGCGCCCCGGGATACGGCCGCGCCTGCGCGGCTGGATTGCGCGCCGTCCGTCCGCAGGCCGAGATCGTTTGCTTCCTGGACGGCGACGGAAGCGACGTGCCGTCGTATTTCGCCGACGTGGTCGCGCCGGTCGCGCGCGGTGAGACGGACTTCGCGATGGGCTCGCGCCTGCGCGGGACGCGCGAGCCAGGCAGCATGACGCCGCAGCAACTGGTCGCCGGCCGCATCGCCGGATTTCTTATGCGACTCGTTTACGGAGTGCGGTTCACCGACATGTCGCCATTCCGCGCGATGCGCGTTTTGCAATTGCGCCACCTTGGCATGCGCGAGCAGACCTATGGCTGGAATCTCGAAATGCAGATGCGGGCGGCAGCCGCCGGCTTGCGCATCTGCGAAGTGCCGGTCGATCATCGCCGCCGGAGCGGTGGCGTCTCGAAGGTGTCGGGAAATCTCGTTGCGGGCTTGAGCGCTGCGTGGAAGATCGCCACGACCTTCCTGCGCCTCGCCTTCACGCTCCGTCGCGCGAGTGCTTCTTAGTTGGGCATGAACTTTCCGAAAGCCGGTATCCGTTTTCGTGATCGTGTTCTAGATGCCGCTGAACCAGTTGAAGCCGCGGTCCTCGAAATATCCACCCGGATAGGTGTTGGTCACCTCGATCGCGGTGATCCATTTCGGATTCTTGAAGCCGAGTTTCGTCGCGGTCCGCAGGCGCAACGGAAACCCGAACGGATCGGTGATCGGTTCGCGCGCGTATTTGGTCGCCAAAATCGTCTGCGGATGCAGCGCGGTCGCCATGTCGATCGAGCCGTAATAATCGTCGGCGCATTTGAACGAGACGTATTTTGCCGTGAGGTCCGCGCCAATGCGCTCAAGAAAATGGCGCAGGTTCACGCCGGACCATTGGCCGATATAGTCCCAGCCCTCGACGCAGATGTGCCGGATGATCCATTCCTGCTCGGGCAGGGCGTAGATCTCCTGCGCGGTCCATGGCTTCTTGTTCTCGATCAGCCCGGCGAGCTCCAATTTCCACTTCGCGACGTCGACCGGCGCGATGTCCTCGATATCGTAATAGGCGTTAAAGCGCGGCGGCTTGACCACCTGCGACTCCGAATAGGTCGGCGCCAGATGATTGGGACGGAAGATGAACGCCTGAACCCGATCGTTGAACTGCGAGACCGTCTTCAATACGACCTGGACCGGATCGGTATGCGTCACGCTGCAGCCGGTCAGCATGCTCAGCGCGCCGAGGCTGACTGCACCGCGCAGCAGGCCGCGGCGATTGATATCCTCGACCAGCGCCTTGTTGGCGTCGAGCGCGCTTTGATCGATGCCGCCCTTGGGCCGGAAGATGGAGGGAGACGGGGTCTTGATCGACATCGTGTCCTCGCTCAATGCGTGTCGTTGTCGTCATCGACGACGGGGCCGCCGGTGACCATTGCGCCAATCGTTTTCGGCACCAGCAGCGCAAGTGCGACGTGGACGAGCAGAAAGCCGACGATCAGCGCCATGCCGATGAAGTGAGCATTGCGTGAGCCCTGGAAGCCGAGGAACAGCGCGGACAATTCGGAGAGCTGGATCGGCTTCCACACCGCGAAGCCCGACAGCACCTGCACGATGATGATCGCGATGACACCGATATACAGAATTTTCTGAACCGCATTGTAGTGCGTGATGTCGTCATGGCCGAGCTTAAAACGCAGCGCGTCGCGGATGGTGGCGATGAGTTCGCTCGGCCAGATCGGCAGCAGCTTGCGGCGGAAGCGCCCAGTGGCAATCCCGTAGGTGAGGTAACAAAGGCCGTTGATCATCAGGATCCACATGGCGAAGAAGTGCCATTGCAGCGCACCTTCGGGGCCGCCGCCGACGGTCATCCAGTGTGGGAAATGCAGCCAACCGAGGATCACCTCGTCGTTGTAGATCTCCCATCCACTGGCGATCATGATGATCATCGCGAGCGCGTTTACCCAGTGCATGATCCGCAGCGGGAGAGGATGCAGCCGGCGCGGATGACGATCTGTTGAATTGATTGTTATATCGGTCATGAGGAATGTCGCCCTGAAGTCGCTAATACGCCTCAACCCTCGTATCACAGGCAACACACGTGATCGTGTGGAAAAGTCAGGAGCCGGACACGATGTTGCGCCCTCAACTTGTTCGCGGATGTGCCGCGGTGTTTCTCGCCGCCGCCCTGGTCGCCGCGCCGATCAAGATCGTGTTCGCGACCGCGCCGCAGGACGCCGCGACCAAGACGGACAAGGATCGCACGCCCGAAGAACGTTTCGAGCGTCGCTATCCGCAGCCGGTGATGGCCGGTTTTCTGATCGGCCTGCCGGTTCTGGACGAGCACGACTCGACTTACGGCTACATCCGCGAGGTAGTGCGCACCTCCGAAAACAAAATCGTGCTGGTGGTACCCTATCGCGCGTGGCTCGGTTGGGCGCCGACCGACTGGGGGCGCAAGACGGTGGCGGTGCCGCTTGAGACAGTCGCCATCCTGGCGCGTCAGGTCGCGGCGCTTGATTTCTCGCGTGAGG
Organism: uncultured Alphaproteobacteria bacterium; assembly: GCA_963757565.1. Classification (GTDB taxonomy): domain Bacteria; phylum Pseudomonadota; class Alphaproteobacteria; order Rhizobiales; family Xanthobacteraceae; genus PALSA-894. The sequence continues at coordinate 60,315 of CAVWSB010000010.1, read as the reverse complement.
ACTTTGCGGCCGCGCCGGCCTATTCGGGCAGCGGCGCTGCGATCCCCGCCGACGAAACCATCCGGATCGCGGTGTATCGCCGGTGAGTTTTGCCGCAGATGGCACGTCCGTGATGGAACTGCCAGGTCACTTGGATCGTTGAAGGGGGCCCGATGGACGATAGAACCCAGCCCCCCTTGAGACCGCGTACGCTGGTGGCGCAGGCGCTTGGCGCCGGAGATGCTGTTACCCGCGCGCTGGTCCCGCCAATCCACATGTCGGCAACCTACCTGCGCGACGCCGATAACGGGTACTCTTCAGGATACGTGTACGGGCGTACCGACAACGCATCCGTCCAGCAGGCCGAGGCGCTGATGGTGGCGCTCGAAGGCGCCGAAGCCGCCATGATGTTCGCCTCCGGCATGTCGGCCTCGACGGCCGTGTTTCTGGCACTCGAGCGGCCGACCCACATCATTGCATCGCAAGTTATGTACTGGGGCTTTCGCGCATGGCTGCGCGACATTGGTACGTTCGGCCACAGCATCACGTTTGTGGAATTGTCCGATCTTGAGGCGGTGCGCAACGCTATTCGTCCGGGCGAAACCGGCCTGATCTGGATCGAGACGCCCAGCAATCCGCTCTGGACCATCACCGACATCGCCGCAATCTCTGAGATCGCGCATGGTGCGGGCGCGATACTCTGTGTCGATTCCACGGTCGCGACACCGATTTTCACGCGCCCGATCGAGCACGGTGCCGACATCGTCGTTCATTCGGCGACGAAGTACCTCAATGGTCATTCCGATGTCGTGGCGGGCGTCCTCGTGACCGCGCGCGCGAACGGGTTCTGGACTCGTATTCAGAACGTCCGCGCCCAGATCGGTGCGGTGCTTGGGCCGTTCGAGGCTTGGCTGCTGATGCGCGGCATGCGGACGCTGGATCTGCGGGTGCGGGCACAAGCGGCGACCGCCGCGGAGCTCGCCCGATCCCTGTCGGGTCATCCGATGGTAGCATCGGTGCTCTACCCCGGCCTCGCGTGCCATCCAGGCCATCGCATCGCGGCGCGGCAGATGGCGGGTGGCTTTGGCGGAATGCTGTCCATCCGCCTGACGGGCGGGCCCGACGCGGCGATTGCGACCGCGGCGGCCGTTAACGTCTGGCGCCGGGCGACGTCCCTCGGCGGCGCTGAGAGTCTCATCGAACACCGCGCCTCGATCGAGGGAGCGGGCACGCCTTGCCCGGCGGACCTTCTGCGTCTCTCGGTCGGCCTTGAAGATGTCGACGATCTGCGGCTCGATCTCAATCGCGCGTTGTCACAGGCGGCCTGATGAAGGTCCTGCTGACGGGGGCTGCCGGCTTCATTGGTCAACATGTGTTGCGCGAACTGCTGGCGCGCGGTCATGACGTGCGTGCGCTCGACTCGCTGCGCGACGATGTCCACGTTGGTCCAACATGGATCGCGCCTCCCGGGGTCTCTTTCAAGCAGGCCGACATCCGCGATGCCGACGCGCTTGAGCCGATGCTCGCCGGCGTGGACGCGGTGCTGCATCTAGCCGCCAAGGTCGGGCTCGGCGTCGACGTCAACGATCTGCCCGACTACGCCTCGTCCAATGACGTCGGGACCGCCGTGCTGCTCGCCGCGATGGCGCGTGCCGGCGTCAAGCGCCTGACCCTTGCGAGTTCGATGGTTGTGTACGGCGAGGGCGTGGGCCACTGTCACCAGCACGGTGCGGTCACACCCGCGCCACGCACCGAAGTCGCATTGGCGTCGGGACAATTCGAGCCCGCCTGCCCACACTGCGGCGAGCCGCTCGCGCCCGCGCTGGTCGGCGAGGACGCGCCGCTCGATCCGCGCAATGCCTATGCGAGCAGCAAGGTGGCACAGGAATTCTATGCGGCGAACTGGGCCCGGGCGACGGGCGGCTGCGTCGCAGCCATGCGCTATCACAATGTCTACGGGCCCGGTATGCCGCGCGACACGCCTTATGCAGGCGTGGCGGCGATCTTCACGTCGGCATTGCGGCGCGGTGACGCGCCGAAAGTCTTCGAGGATGGAAACCAGCGACGCGACTTCGTCCATGTGCGCGATGTTGCTGCCGCGACCGTGTTGGCCTGCGAGAAGCACACTTCGGGCGTTCGGGCATTCAATGTCGGATCGGGCACGCCGCGCACAGTCGGTGACATGGCGCGCGCGCTCGCCGAAGCATTGCGCGGACCGAGACCGGTCATAACCGGTCAATACCGACTTGGTGATGTCCGCCACATCACGGCGGATTCGGCGCGGGCTCGTGATGGGTTGAATTGGAAACCGCAGGTCGGCTTCGAAGACGGCATGTCCGAACTGGCGTTGTCATAGCCGGACGCTTGCCTCGCTACGATCGAGGCAGGCACCAGAGACGCCGCAGCGGTCATCGCACCTGGCGTGGCAGCCACAACGCGACGTCCGGGTAGACGATGAGGAGCAGGATCAACACCAGCGGTGCCAAGAGGAAGGGGAGCACGCCAAGGTACATCGCGCGAATGTCGATCTGTGGCGCCTGCGAGCGGATCACGAACAGGTTCATGCCGACGGGCGGATGAATGAGCCCGATCTCCACCACGATCACCAGCAACACGCCGAACCAGACCGGATCGAACCCATTGGCGAGCACGACCGGCAAAAGGATCGGCACCGTGACGAGCACCATGCCAATCCCTTCGAGAAAGCAGCCGAGTGCGATGTAGAAGACAACGATCAGAACGATGATGAGCGTCGAACTGAGTCCAGAGGAGGCAAGCGCATCCACAATGTTCTTCGCGATGCGTGTCTGAACCACGAAATACGAGAACATCGTGGAAGCCATGACGATCAATGTCAGCGCGGATGTCGTGCGCACTGTGTCGACGAACGCATCGGCGGTCTGCTTGAGTTCGAGGCGGCGCAACAGAAACCCCAGCAGCAGGGCGCCGATCGCGCCGATCGCGGCTGCCTCGGTCGGACTGAAGAAGCCGAGATAGATTCCGCCGAGCGTGACCGCGAACAGCAGTGCGACATGCCAGACCTTGAGCAGCGAACGGAACGAGCCGGTAGAGGGGTCGGCGGATAGTGGAGCGTAGTCGGGCTTGATCCGCACCATAATCTGAACGACCCCGATATAGAGTGCGGTCAGGACGAGACCCGGGATCAACGCGGCGGCGAACAGCTTCGACACGGACTGCTGCGCGATGATGGCGTAAATCATGAGGATGAGCGACGGCGGGATCAGGATGCCGAGCGTTCCGCCCGCAGCCACTGCGCCCGCCGCTAATTCATGCGAATAACGCGCCTTCAGCATTTCGGGGATCGAAACACGCCCCATCGTCGCCGCGGTGGCGACCGAGGAGCCGCAGACCGCGCCGAAGGCGGCCGACGCCGCGATCGCCGCCATTGCGAGCGCACCGCGCGCACCGCGGAACAGCACGTTCGCGCCATAAAAGAGATCGCGAGACAGGCCAGCCGTTGTGGCGAGCGCGCCCATCAGCATGAAGAGCGGCACGACCGACAGCCCATACGCTGACGCCAGTTCCATTGGTACGCCGCCAAGCGCGAGGCTTGCCTTGCTCCAGCCTTCGAGCGCGCAGTATCCGAAGAAACCAACGAGCCCGAGCGCGACCGCGACCGGCACGCGAAGCAGGATGAGCAGCGTCAGCGCCAGCATCCCGAGGTAACCGATCGCCTCGTTGCTCATGCGCCGGCCCCGGGCGCGCGGTTTCGCAATACGGCGCCGGTCTTGAGCAGCTCCCGGACTGTGAGCAGCAACATCGCGAGAAATGATGTTGCAATGCTGGCCAGTACAATCGCAATCAGTGGATAGAGCGGAACCGGAAGATCAGCCTTTCGGTCACCGAACCGGTACGCATCGATCAGCGGCTGAATCAGGTTTAAAGCAAGCAGCACGAGGAAAACCGTCGAGAGGATCGCGCCGACGGTCTTCAGCACCGCGAGAACGCGCGCCGACACCAAATGGTCGATCACGTCGACGGTAACCTGTTCGCCCCTCAGAAACGCGTCCGGCAGGCCGAGAAAGACCACCAGCAACATGGTGATCTCGACCGCGTCGACCACGCCGCGGATCGGACGGTTGATCGCCGCGCGCAGGATAACGTCGGCCGTCGTCGCGACCATCATGACGACAAGCGCGGCGGTCCCCGCATAGAGCAGCAACCGGCTCGCGCGACCGAGCTGGACGATCGCGCTATTCACGCCTTGGCGTCTCCGACGAGCTTTCGGATGCGTGCGTACAATTCACGTGCCTTCAGGCTCTTCGCCTCGCGCTCGGCGAGCATCTGCTCCTGCGTTGCCTTCAGGGGGTTATTAAAGGCAATGAATTCTTCCGGCGTCGGGCGGATGAATTCCGTGCCGCCCTTGGCAAAATACTCGCGACCTGCGGCTTCCGCCGCATCATAAAGAGCGCCAACGCGGCGAGCGCCTTCGACGCCAGTGGTTTCATCGATCAGGGCACGGACATCGGCCGGCAGCGAGTTGTACTTCGCCTTGTTGATCACCAGCGTGAAGGCGGTGCCGGCCCAGTTCAACTCGGTCACCTTCTTCACCGCATTGCCGATCTGGAAGGCGCGGCCGCCCTCGTAGTTGAAGATCATGCCGTCGATCGTGCCTTTATCCATCACATCGGCCACCTCGGCCGGTGCAACGGCGACGGGCGTCGCGCCCCACGCGGCAAGCTGTGCGGCGCCGACCGGACCGTTATGGCGAATACGAAGGCCCTTGAGATCGTCAGGTTTGCGCACGGTCGCCTTCGCCATGAACAGGCTGCCCGACGGGCTTACGATGCTGTAGAGGATCTTCGTTCCTTCGAACTCCGTCTGCTTGTTGAGGTCATCGGCCACCGTGGTGGCGATGGCCGAGGCCTGTGCCGCCGTGAGCGGCTTGTCGAGTTCGCCCTCGCGATTGAACAGAAAAGGAAGCTGGAACAGATCCGCCATGGGGAACCGGCCGGGTGTCAGACCCGGCAGGAAATAGCCGATATCCGCGACACCCGTACGCGCCAGGTCGAACTGGCGCTGCGGCGGGCCCATCTGCCCGGCGGGAAGCACCGTGATGGCGATCTTGTTGCCGGAGCGTTTGGCCAGATCCTCAGACCAGCGTGTCAGCTCCTTGTGGATCTGGTGCACCGGCGGCAACCAGTGCGTCGCCTTGAGCTGGATCGGTTCCTGCGCGCGTACAACCGAGGGCATCGCCAACATGGCGCTGCCGGCGAGCAGGGTGCGTCGCGTGATGTTCATCTGTTCCTCCCTTGCTTGTTGTTCTGCACGCCGCCGCTCACACGCGATCTGGAACGCTCAGCACCGGAACGGGATTTGGCTCGAACTCGGCCGCCATCATGCGACGATGAAGGTCTTCAAGACCAGCGCCGGCACGATGCGCGGCCAGCACCTTGTCGGGATTGAAATAGACACCGATCGGATTCTCGGCGAATTGGGGCGAGGTCTCCATCCAGCGCTTCGACTTCTCCCATGCACCGAATACGTCGGCCTGCAGCTCGACCAGGTTTCGGTCCGGATCGCGATAATACATCGAAACCGTCATGCCGTGATCGAGACAGACTTCCGGTGTGATGCCCTTGTCGCGCAGGCGCTCGTAGGAATCCATCAGATCCTCGAACGAGCCGTACTCATACGCCGTGTGATGCAGGCCGGTGTGGCGGTCCTTGTTGGGATCATCCTCATAGCCCGGCAGCGCCAGCAGCGCGATGCGGTGGTTTGCGCCGTCATTCGTGAGCCAGGCCCCGCCCGGAAACTGGAATGTCGGCTTGCTGCCGACGACCGCGCCGTACCAATCGACCATGGTCTGGAGCTGCGTGGTCTTGAGGTTCACATGATGCAGCGCGGGTGCAATGACGGCAGTATTCGGCATGTCTTACTCCTGTCCGAGGTGATTTCGTACAAAGTTCATGCGCTCGCGGTCGTCGCGACGCGGCTTGCTTTCGCCGGTGTGTCTGCCCCACGCAGCGCGTCGACAAGTGCCTTGGGATCCACGGCGGATCCGCGCCACGCGACGTACTGGTCGGGTCGGACCAAGGCCAGCGGCGCTTCGTACAGGATATCGAGGTCCTTGCCGCGCAGGTCGATCAGGCTCAGCGGCAGAGCGACCGCGCGCGCTGTACTCTGGATATCCTCAGCGACAGATACGCCGGCTTCGGCAAGCAGCAGCAGGCTGTAGCCGAGTCCGAAATGATCGTAGAGCGATGAGCCGTCATCGAGCCACGCATGCGGTGCAAGGCAGCCCGGATGCGCGGAGGGCTGCCAGTTCGCATGATGCTCCTCCGGTGGAGTACTGCCATCATCGACGATGATCGGAGAATTCTCGTAGCGCGAACCGAGCACGACACCGAGCGTCTTGAATTCACGTGTCTTCGCCGCGACGATCGCCTTCCTGATCTCCTCGCGCGCAAGTTCACCCTCCGGCGTATCGGCGTCAAGATTGTCCTTGAGAAGATGATTGGGGAGGGTGCTGTAGTTCGTGACTGCCTCGGCGATCGTGCGCTGGTGCACGGCGCGCCGTTCCTGTTCGTACGAATCGAGCAGCGCCTCTCCGCCCCAGCCGCTGAGAACAGCTGACAGCTTCCAGCCAAGGTCTACGCCGTCCGCAATCCCGAGATTCATGCCATAGCCGCCATACGGCGGGTGAAGATGGCATGCATCACCCGCCAGAAACACGCGCCGGTCGCGATAGTGGTCCGCGATCAGACGATGCGCGGCCCAGATGTCGCGCTCGAGAATCTCGATCTCGACCGGACGTCCGACGGCCGCGCTGACGCGCTGCTTCACGCTCTCGTCGGATATTTCCTTCACGCCGGGCGGCAGCATAATGCCGAACGCCCACACGTCGTCGCCATCGAGGGGGCTCAGCACACCCGGCGCCTGCGGATTGACCACCCAGTACATGATCGCGCGCTTCGCGGGTCGGGTTTTGGCGAGTTCTGGAATCCGCACAATCAGATTGTAATTGTGCCCAAACGCGTGATCGCCCTGCATCTTGGCGCCCATCACGGTGCGCACGCGACTGCGTGCACCGTCCGCACCGACCAGATAATTCGCGCGGATGCTGCGGCGCTGATCCGAGGCCAGATCATGGACGGTCGCGACCACGCCCTCGGCGGACTGCCTGAAATCCTCAAGCACGGTGCCGGACATGAGATTGACCGAGGGCAGCTTCCCGATGCGCTCGTGCAAGACCTTCTCGACCGTATATTGCGGCACCCACTGGGCCGGTTCGGGGAAGCGAGGATCGCGGCGCTTGGCGCCCTCGAAGGCATTCTCGATCACCGCAAGCGTGCGGCCGAACAGCGCCGTCGTGAATACGATGTCGGTTGGATAGTCGTAGGGGAGCGGCGCTACGGCGCGCAACGCCTCCGCGATGCCCCAGCGCCGCATGTGCTGCATCGAGCGCGCATTGGTGGTCTTGGCGCGCGGCTGGGCGCCCGTTCGTGAACGTTGTTCGACCAGCGTGACGGGGATACCGCGCAGCCCGAGCTCAATCGCAAGTGCGAGCCCAACCGGGCCGGCGCCGACGACGAGGACCTGGGTGTCGATCGTGCTGGAAGTGGTCGCCATGGTGGCGCCTAGAGCCCGGCCGCGCGGGCGCGCGTTTTCCGGCAGTTCGTCAGATCAGTCACTGGGGTGTTCCGTCCCTGAACATTCTTGGCCCTTGCGTACCCGTGGACGGGGATCGCCGAAAGATGTCAAAATAGTCCAACCGATACCTTTTTGATATCAGCCCATGAAGTTCAATCAGCTGCGTGACGTTGTGGCTATCGCAGAACGCGGGAGCCTGCGCGCGGCCGCGCGCCACCTCGCCCTGGCGCAGCCCGCGCTTACGCGCAGTGTGCACGAACTCGAGCGCGAGCTTGGCGTGCCGCTGTTCGAACGGCGCGCGCGAGGCATGATCCTGACTCCCATGGGCGAGGCGTTCGTGCGCCGCGCCAACGCGGTGCTGAGCGAGGTGCGCCGTGCGCGCGAGGAGGTCGAGCAGCTCCACGGCGGCACGCGAGGTCGTGTCGTGGCTGGCCTCTCGCTTGCGGCGCACATCGCATTGCTGCCCACCGCGCTGAAGCCGTTCCGGGAGCGCTATCCGCAAGTGCAACTGCACCTGATCGAAGGCTGGTATCCGACCCTGGAATCCGGACTGCAGGACGGGAGCGTCGATTTCTACGTCGGCCCGAAGCACGAGCGGCAACCGTCGCCCGAACTGGTTCAGGAGCACCTGTTCGAGAACACACGCATCGTGCTCGGACGCCGCGGACATCCTCTCGCGCATGCGCGCTCGCTGCGCGATCTTGCCAGTGCCGAATGGGCGACAACGTCGGTGACCTTCAAAGCCGAGGAGGAGCTTCGCGAACTCTTCGAGCAACACGGATTGCCAGCGCCGCGTCTCGCCTTGCGAAGCCAATCTGCCGTGACCCTGCTGGTCGCGCTCGCCAATACGGATCTGCTGACGATGGTGCCCATTCAGTGGATCGAATTCGCGGCGGCCGGCCATTCGCTGGCCCCCATCCCCATTCGCGAGACACTTCCGGCGCCCTCCATCGTTGTCGTGCGGCGCTCCGGACTTCCGCTGACGCCGGCGGCCGAATTTCTGCTCGACCTGTTGCGAAGAAACATCCCCCGGCCTGGTCAACGCCGTCGCGGCAGACGAGTGAGCATCTTGGATCCGGCAAGCCAATAAGCGGGGTGCGGGAAATGTCTGAGCGATCGTGATCAAAGTCTCGGTGCGCTTGCGGGCGAGCCGCGCGGGCAGAGGTGCCCGTTCACGAACGTACCATCCATTGAACAGCCTAGGCCGTAGGCTGCAGAAGTTCACGAGGATGGCCAATCTAAACGTCAATATAGTTCCATCAGGCGCGTATTATCGGAGAGCTCTTCCGGCATCGTGTCGAGGATCACTCGGCCCGCCTTCATCACGACGACGCGGTCTGAAATCTTTAGCGCCTCGCGCACGTTCTGCTCCACCAGGATCACCGCCATGTTGGCCTCGCGCTGCAGCGCGCGGATCGGCTGCAGCATGTCCTGGAACAGTTTTGGGGCAAGGCCGATCGAGGGCTCGTCCATCATCAGGCATCGCGGCTGCGACAGGAGCGTCCGGCCGATTGAAACCATCTGCTGCTGGCCGCCGGAGAGGAAACCGGCGCGCCTCTCGTAAAAGCCCTTGATCGGCGCCAACAGGTTCAGCACCCAGTCGATCCGCTTCTGCCGTTCGGCCTCCGCGATGGAGCCGGACCAGAGCGCGAGGTCGAAGATTTCACGCACCGTAAGGCCGGGGAAAATGCCGCGCCCCTCGGGCATCAGCGCTATTCCGTGCGAGGCGAGAACGCGCGGCACGTGATGCGAAAGCTCCTTGCCGTCCACGAGGATTTTTCCCGACACCGGACGCGTGAGACCGAACAACGAGCGCATCAGCGTGGACTTGCCGGCCCCGTTGTGGCCGATCACGCAAAGCACCTCGCCGGCACGCACCTCGATCGACACATCGGTCAGCACCGGCCGCCCGCCGTAGCCGACGACGAGCGACTGCGCCTGAATGACCGGCGCGGCTGTCATGATAGTCGCTCGCCGAAATAGATCGCGGCAAGCGCCGGATCGGAGAGGATCTGCTTGGGCTCTCCCTCGGCGAGCAGCTTGCCCTGGTCGAGGAACGCGATGCGGTCCGAGATGCTCTGAACGATGTCGAGATTGTGCTCAATGATGCAGATGGTGACGCCGGACTTCACGGCGTTGCGGAGCACCGACAGGAAACGATCATACGAGCTTCGGTCGAGGCCCGAGGCCGGTTCGTCGAGCAGCCACAGGCGCGCGCCCGCCGCCATGATGCGCGCGATCGAGAGGAACTTGCGCTCCGCATATGAAAGGTCGATCGCGCGCGTGTTGCGCTTGCGCTGAAGCTGCGTGGCCTCCAGCGCGCTCTCGATTCGTCCGGTGCGGACCGCTTTGGCGGGGGCGCCGCCTGCCTGCCATAGCCACGAGCCGGACTCGGTCGCGGTGGTCACGTTCTCCAGCACGGTCATATGCGAAAACAGCTTGAGGTCCTGGAAGGTCCGCCCGATGCCGAGCCGCGCGACCTTCCAGTGCGGCAGCCCGAGGATGCTTCTGCCAAGAAACGTCACCGAGCCTTCATCCGGCACGAGATGGCCGGTCATCGCGTTGAAAAGCGTGGTCTTGCCGGCGCCGTTCGGGCCAACCAGCGTCGTGATGATGCCGGCGCGCAGCGCGAAGGTGACGTTGCTGACGGCTCTGAGTCCGCCGAACGTCTTGCTGATGTTGTCGGCCTGAAACAGGATATCGCCGCTCATGGCTCTCCCTGTTTCTGGGTGTCAGACCCGAAGCCCCAAAGGCCTGCGGGGCGAAAGATCATCAGCAGCACCATCGCGAGGCCGTAGATCATTTGCTGGATCGAGCCGATTTCCGTCGGCGGCAGATACGGCAGATAGCTGAGCAGCGCCGGCAGCAGCAGCACGATGACGGCGCCGATGACCGGGCCGAGCAGCGTCCCGGTTCCGCCGATGATCACCATCGCGATGATCTGCACCGAGACGTCGAGGACGAAGCTCTCGACATTGATGAAATTCAGATAGAACGAAAATAACGAGCCCGCGACCGCGGCGAACGCCGACGAAACCATCACGGCAAGCGTCTTAAGCAGCGCGACGTTCTTGCCGAGCGCGGCGGCCGCCGTCTCGTCGTCGCGGATCGCTTTCAGGCTGCGGCCGAAGCTGGAACGCACCAGCGCGCGGATTACCAGCAATGTGATCGCGAGGCACGCGAGCGTCAGGCCGAGGAACCAACCCGGATCGCTGACGTCGAAACCGAACAGCCGCGCCGGCGGAATGCCGATCAGGCCGCCGATACCGCCGGTCACCGATTTCCATTCCGAAAACACCGTGACGGCAAGCATTTGCAGCCCGAGCGAAGCCGCTACGAAATACTCGCCACGCACGCGCAGCGCGGGCAGCGCGAGTGCCAGCGAGACTACGCCGCTGATCACCATGCCGGCGGCGGTCGCGACCGTGAAGTCCGCGCCGAATTTCATCGCCGCAACGGCGGCCGTATAGGCACCGATGCCGAAGAAGATCGCGTGCGCAAGCGAGAAGATACCCGCATAGCCAAGAACGAAGTTCAGCGTGACCGCAAGGATCGCGTTGATGCCGATCAGGGTCGCAAGGCTGACGATGTAGGTGAACATTGCGCGATCACCGTGCCGCCGTCGGGCTGCCAAAGAAGCCCGACGGACGGAAGATGATGAATGCGAACAACACGATGAACGTGACCGCCTCGCTCCACTGCGGGTCGAGCTTCCAGTAGGCGAGGTTTTCGGCAAGCCCGAGCAAAAGACCGCCGCAGGCGGCGCCGCGCACGCTTCCGATGCCGCCGACGATCGTCGCCGCGAGGCTCACCAGCATCACATGCGTACCGATCGACGGATTGAGCCCCGCCGTCATCGCGGTGAAGATCGCGCCGGGCACCACCACCGCGGAGCCGATCACGAAGGCCCATTGCGCGACGCGGCCAGGATCGAGGCCGAACACGCGCACCAGATCGGGGTTTTCCGAAAGCGCACGCATCGCAATGCCGACATGCGTGCGGCCCAGGAACCAGGACAGCGCGGTGAATACGAGGATCGCAACGACAATCGAGATCGCCGAGACCGGCGCGACGAACAGCCCATCCATGATCTCGACACTGCGGCTCAAGGGTGTCGTCACCGTTTCCATCCCGCGGCCCGCGATCGTGCCGATCAGGTTCTGGACGATGAGCGATACGCCGAACGCCGCGATGAAGACCGTGAAGAACGACGCCTCGTGGCGCTGGATCGGGCGATAGATGAAGCGCTCGATCAGGAGCCCGAACGCGGCCGCCGCAACGGCCGCGGCGAATGCGGCGAGCGGCCACGGCACGTTGAGCTTCGAGGCGAGCCACCAATAGACATAGCCGCTGATCGCGAAGGCGGAGCCATGCGCGACATGAAAGATCTTGGTGGAGCCGAAGATCAGCGAGAACCCGACTGCCGTCAGCGCGTAGATCGCGCCGAGCTGCAGCCCGTTCAGAAAGAGCTGAAGAAGCACCATGACTATGGCCGCTCGACTGGCAGCTACTTGACGAGCTTGCCCGTGCCCGTGCCGTCGATCTCACGAATCTGAACCGGCGCCGAGACGGTGCCGTTCGCGAGAAACGTCATCTTGCCCCCGACCAGTTCGAAGTCCGGCGTAGCGCGGCGCTGTTCGAGCAGGGCGGTGCCCGTGATCGGCTTGCCGGCCTTCTCGAGTTTCTGCGCCAGCTGACCGAACACCATCACGGCGTTGTAGTAGTTCGCCACGTACGCGTTCGCGTCTTTGCCGGAGAGTTCCTTGTATTCCTTGGCAACGCGCTTGCCGAGTTCGCTCGCGGTGAAGTCGGCAGATTGGGTCGTGTACCAGGCGCCCTTCGCCTCGGGCAGTATCGCGATCGAGGGGGTCGACATCGCGGAGTAGCTCATCAATTGCTGCGTGATGCCGTTGTCGCGCAACTGCTTGACGATCTGGTTCACCTGATCGCCGAACGAAGCGATGTAGATCGCGTCCGGCTTCAGCTGGCGCACGTTCGCGGCGATCGAGGCGAACTGCTGTGTGGAACGCTGGACCTGCAACTCGCCGACCAGCTTTCCGCCCGCCTTCGGTACCTGTTCGCGCAGTACCTTTTGCACCGCCTCGCCGAGCGGGTCGTCGACGAAGATCAGCACGATGTTCTTCAGCCCCTTCTCCTTGACGACATAGGGGATGAGGACTTCGGCTTCGAAGTTCACGAGCGGAATCACGTTCCAGAAATAGTCGCCAAGCTCGGCGAGGTCCGGGCCGACGGCGCCGCCGTTGATGCTAACGACTTTGGCGCGATCGCCGACCGGAGCGATCGCCTTGGAGACGGCCGTATAGGCGCTGAGCACGTACGGCACCTTGGTGACGCTGACGAGCTTGTTCATCGCCACCACGCCACCTTGCGGGGTCGCCTGACTGTCCTCGATCACCATTTCGAGCTTCTTGGACAACAGCTTGTCGTCATTGATGTGCTTCACCGCGATGCTGGCCGCGCGGGAGAAAATCTCGCCGAGCTCGGCGTTCGGGCCACTCATCGGCAGATTGGCGCCGATCTTGATCGTGTCCTGGGCTTTCGCGCTGCAGGCAGCCGCTAAGCACATGAGCGAGCCGGCAATTGCGGCAGCAATCCGCGACTTGAGCATTCCGTATCCTCCCCGTCTCGCGTGCGCTTGCTTGCACACTGGTATCTCAGGCTTTTCGCCAGCCTACGATCCGATGAACGAGCGCGCTTGTCCAGCGCCTCCCCATGCTGCGGTCGGGTCTTTGCTGCGACGTAGCAGATGTCAAAGGCGCGCAGCAATGTAGGCGCTTGCGAAGGGGCAAAAAATAAGTGTCCGGGATAAACCGGGTGGATCAGTTTTATACGAGCTCGCCAGCGCTGCTTTTCGCTAGCTGTGTCGACGCGCTCTTAGATCGCTTTCGCTTGTCTCCAGCCGCCTCGCCTGTCCGAAAATGCAGCCCGCATCATCGTCGGAGAAAGCGATTCCTTAGTACCGTTTCTAGGAGCATTCGGAATGAAAACTGAGTTATTGAATATCGGTCGTTGAGAAGCAGATTCTGCGCCACGGCGAACTCACGTGTTTACGAGACGGCGGTCACGCGCCGTCCCCGCGCAGAGGCGACCGTAGTGTCGACGAGCAGAAAGCGAACCACGCGCAGCCTGAAAGGAGAAAATTGACGCTCTGCGCTAGCGCAGGACGCCCGCGAGACATTTTGTTGGTTCGCTTACTCGCAAACTGCCTATTTGGTGCAGATAACACGATTTCGGCCGTACAACGACGGCGAGACTATGAATATAAGACTAGCTGACGGAGGGAGTGCGACTGGGATCCAAAAACATCTGAATTTGTAGCAATGATATTGCTTGGGCGAGTGCGACTGGGGTCCAACCGCCGCATTGAGAAGACAGCAGAATTGGGAGTGGTCGGGAAGACTGGAACGCTCGCCTGAGGGGCCATCTCAGTTTCTGACGTTCTCGGTCGGTCCAATAAGTCCTTTGTGACTACCGCGCCGCCATTGCCAGTACGAACACCAACACGCTGGGCATTTCTATCGGGAGCAATTTGCGCCGCTCTTGCTGGCACATTGTCTCGATGCGGTTCGCAGCAGACTACGTGCTATCCAAGCGGACTTGCGCCGCCCCAGTTTGAACCGACTGGAGGGCGTCCCAGAATCCATCGGGAATAGGCTGCCGCAAGAGAGACAGATTGGCTTCGACTTCGATTGAGTCGCGCATCCCGGTGACAACGCTTGCAACGATTGAGTGGCGCAGCGGAAACTGCAGCGCAGCTGCTGCGAGCTTCACGTTGAACTCCGTACAGAGCAGCTCGATCGATCGAACGTGCGCGAGTGTCGTCTCATCGGCAGGCGCGTAGTCGTAGGTGGCACCTGGAATGGTGCCCGTCGCCAGAATCCCTGAGTCGAACGGGGCCGCGGCAAGGACCGATACAGCCTGCCGATCGCACAGCGGGAGCAATTCCTCACGAGCCGAGCTATCGATGAGCGTCAGGCGAGCGGGCACCATGACGCAATCAACGTCGACGCGATTCAGGAACGCACAGGCGATGTCGAGATCTTTCGTGGCGGGACCGAAGGCCCCGATCACGCCGGCGGCGCGCAGTTCGGCCAGCGCGCGGCATGCGCCCGTCACGGCTTCCTCAAGGCGCTGATGCACACGCTCCCCGTGATACTTGCGATTCACATCGTGAATGAGCAAGACATCGACCCGCTCAAGCCCGAGGCGCTTTAAGCTTTGCTCGAGGGAGCGCATGACGCCGTCGTAAGAATAGTCATAGGCGATGTCATGCGCCGGCGCGCCGACGAAGCCAACGGTCTGTGGTGGTGCGTTCTCACGTGGGCGCACCAGTTTTCCGATCTTCGTCGATACCGTGACGTTGGCGCGCGGCAGGGCTCGCAGCGCCTCGCCAAGACGCGTTTCGGCGAGACCGCCACCATATTGTGGCGCGCAGTCGAAGTAGGACAGCCCTGCATCGAGTGCGCTCGCAACGGCCTCGGCGGCCTGCCTGCCGGACGTCTCGCGCAACAGCCCTGCAAGAGGTGCGGCGCCAAAGCCAAGCCGGCACACCTCGACACCAGTGTGGCCCAGCTTCACCTTTGCGGTCGGGTCGATCATGCGGACCGTCACGCGCCTTCGAATGCCGCAAGCCGGACACCGTATTGAGCGCCGAGTTCTTCGAGTTCGGCGAGCACGCCAAGGCCGACAGGAATTCCATCCCGCCGGCGCTTCTCCAAACTCATTGCCTCGCGTTCGCCCGGCAGATAAATGCGCTCTACGCCAGGCGCGCGCTTGGCGTTACGCATTTCGCTCACCGCCTTTTCCATTCGGCGATGATAGACCTCGATATCCTCGAACAGTGCGATCGGCAGTACCCCGAACAGGTGCCCGATGTTCTGCGGGTTCTCAAAATCATCGTACATGTGCGTGACTTCGCTGCCGAAGGCAGCCCCCGACAGCATCGTACTGAGTAGTCCTATCGTCAGCGTCAGCGCGTAGCCTTTTGGACCGCCCACCGGCTGCACGAAGCCTTTGAGCGCCTCGACGGCATCCGTCGTGGCTTGTCCGTCTGGCCCGACAGCCCAGTCCGCCGGGATCGGCTGACCTTCTTTCGCGGCCACGATGATCTTGCCGCGCGCCGCGACCGAACAGGCCATGTCAAGCACCACGGGGTTCTCTGTACCGGCCGGAAAGGCGACTGCGAATGGGTTATTGCCGAGCCGGCCCTCGGCGCCGCCCCATGGGACCATGTGGTTGATACCGCCGATCGTGAAGCTCAAGCCAATCATGTCATGCGCGCAGGCCATTTCGGCGAAGGCCGCGGCCGCGCCATAGTGGTTGCTGTTGCGCACGGAAACAAACGTGCACATACCGCCACTCTTGCGGCCCTTGCGGATCGCGATCTCCATCGCGCGCAGGCCGACGATCTGGCCCATCCCGTTGTCGCCATCGACCACCGCCGAGGTCGGCGTCTCTCGCACGATCCTGATCTGGGGGCGCGGGTTCGTCGCGCGCGCGGCGAGACGTTGGACGTAGATCGGCAGACGCACGATGCCGTGGGATTCGACGTCACGCAGATCGGCGAGCACGAGGTTGTCCATAATCTCGCGTGCTTCGTTGTCCGGCACGCCGACCTTGCTCAGAACCGCGACACCAAACGAGACGAGCGCCTGCTCGGACACGAGACGTGTGTCGGATGCAATCATGTCCGCGTTCCTCACGATACGGGCGAGCCGAGCCTTTGCCAGGTTCTTGCGGGCGGCCTTCAGTATGGTACGTTGGTATGATAGGTCAATGCTGATGAAGGACGGCTTAAATCCCTTGGCGGTCGCGATTGAAGCACGGCTGCGCCGTACGCCGATCGAGCGTGGGCGGCTCTATGAGCAGGTGTCCTCTCACATTGAAGAGCTCATCGTGTCAGGCCGATTGCAGCCCGGCGATACGCTGCCGTCCGAGCGCGAATTGACCCAACTCTTCTCGGTCGGACGCACGGCGATCCGCGAGGCGCTGTTCGAACTGCAGCGCAAAGGCGTGGTCGCGACGCAGAATGGCGCGCGTCCGGTTGTCGCGCGCCCGACGCCGGACGTCATTTTCTCAACGCTCTCCGGATCGGTCGGGCTTTACCTGTCGACCGAGGGTGGGATGCGTGACTTCCAGTACGCCCGCCGTATCCTGGAGGGCGCGGTCGCGCGCGAGGCAGCGCAGAAGGCGCGCGCGTCCGAAATCGCCGCGCTCAAACACGCACTGATCCAAAACGAAAACGCGAGCCATGATCCCGAGGCCTTCATCCGGACAGACGTGGATTTTCATCTTGCGCTGGCCCAAGTCACTGGCAGTGAACTGATCGTGATGCTCTATCGCGCGCTCGACATGTGGCTGAGTGCGCAGCGCTCCGACTCAGTGGGTCCGAAGGGCTCGATGGCGGCTGCCATGCGCTGCCATCGTCTCATCTATGAGGCAATTCGCAAAGGCGACGCCGACGTCGCCGAACGGGAGATGAATCGTCACCTGATGCAGGTTGAAGAGTTCTACTGGCTGGCTCAATCGAAAATCAAAAAGATCGCGGCAAAAGCTCGCCGCAACAAGGGAGGAAAGTGATGAAGCATTATCGTCTCGCCATCGCGCTCGCAGCCGCAAGCTTGATGGGGCTGCCGCCAAGCAACGCGAACGCCCAAGAGAAGGTGTTGAAGTTCGCCACCATCCAGGCGACGGGCCAGCCCTCCTACAAGGGGATGGAGAAGATGGCCGAGCTGGTCGCGCAGCGAACCAACGGGGCGCTCAGGCTCCAGCTATTCGCCGATGGTCAGCTTGGCACCGAGCAGGAATCGACCGAGGGCGTGCAGTTCGGCACCATCGACCTGTACATGGGCTCGTCTGGCGCGGTCGGACGGTTCCTGCCGAGCCTGGAGGCGTTCGCCGCACCGTATCTGTGGCGCGACGTCGATCACATGATGAAGGTCGTTCGCGGTCCGATCGGCGAAGAAATCAACAAGGAGATGATCGCCAAAACTGGCATCCGCCTGCTCGACATGGGCTGGTTCTTCGGCGCGCGGCACGTGGCAACTAAGGGCTTCGAGGTCAAGACGCCGGCCGACCTCAAGGGTCGCAAGATCCGGATGCAGCCGACCACGATCTATATCGAGACGATGCGCGCTATGGGCGCGAACGTCATCTCGATGGACTTCAAGGAAGTCTACACGGGCCTGCAGACGGGCGTGATCGAGGGCCTGGATAATCCCGCGAACGTTTATTCGGCGCGCGCGTTCTGGGAAGTGATCAACAACCTTAACCTCACCGGACACATCCTGCAGAACCAGGTTGTCATCATCAACGAGCCCCTATTCAAGAGCTTGAAGCCCGAGTGGCAGAAGGTGCTGGTGCAGGCCGCGATCGATGCCGGCGATTATCAAACCGACCTCACGATTAAGAATGACGAGGCCGCGATCGAACAGCTCAAGCAGCACAATGTTAAGATCGTGCAGCCCGACATCGCGTCATTCCGTGAAGCAACGGCCAACGTCTACAAGCAGTTCGAGAGCAAGTGGACCAAGGGTTTCTACGAGCGGATTCGCGACGCGAAGTAAGCTCTCATTTGGCGTGAGCGACACGGAGCGCCCATGATCCGGCGCATCTTGACGTTACTGGACAAGGCTGTGTGGGTCGCGCTTGCGACCCTCACAGCCATCATGTCCCTGGCGATCTTCATCCAGGTGCTTTGCCGTGTTTTCTTGGGTACGGCGATCGTCTGGGCGGAAGAGTTTGCTGTCCTGCTGTTCGCCTGGATGATCTTTCTCGGTGCGGCCTACGGGCAGCGCAGCAACTCGCATCTCTCCATCGACACATTGCGCAACATGTTCGGCCATCGGGCGCAAATCACGCTCGACGCTTTTCGTCTCGTCGTGATCGCGACCTGTTCGCTGGTTGCGATCTGGCAGGGGATCACACTCGCGCAACGCACCGTGCCGCTGCTCTATCCCGCAATGGAAGTTACGCGCGCGTGGCTCTATGTCAGTGTCCCGGTGTGTTTCGCCATCGGGCTTATTTACATGGCGGTAGACGTTTACGGCCGACTGCGCGGCAGGCCGGAGCGCGACCCATGATCTGGCTTCTATTCGGTGGCTTCGTCCTGTTGCTCTCTCTGAACATCCCCGTAGCCTATTCGATGCTCGCCGTTTCGATCGGCTATCTCGTCTTGAAAGGGGATATTCCCTTCATCGTTGTCGCACAGCAACTCGGCGCCGGCACAGATCAGTTCCTCCTGCTCTCCATCCCGTTCTTTTATCTTGCCGGCGAGTTCATGGCGCATGGCGGGATTACGCAGCGTCTTGTGGATCTGGCGCGTGCTCTTGTTGGCCACTTTCGCGGCGGCCTTGGTCATGTGACGGTCATCTCCAGCATGCTCTTTTCCGGCATCAGCGGTTCGGCCGTCGCCGACATGGCGGCGCTGGGCAAGATCGAAATCGGCATGATGCGTGCAGGCGGCTATCCGCTCGGCTTTGCGGCCGCGATCAAATCTGCTGCCGCGACGCTTGGGCCGATCATCCCGCCGAGCATTCCCCTCGTCGTTTATGGCTCGCTTACGGATACCTCGGTCGGCAAGCTGTTTCTGGCGGGCTTCGCGCCGGGCTTCCTGATGACGGCATTCCTGATGATCGCCGTAACGGTGGTCGCGACTCGGCGCAACTTCCCGCGCAGCGAATGGCTTGGGTGGCGCGTGCTCGGGCAGAAGATTTTTGCATCCATCCCCGTTCTGATGCTGCCGATCATTATTCTCGGCGGCATCTTTGGCGGGTATTTCACCCCGACCGAGGCGGCTATCGTGGCGGCTGCCTATGCGCTCATCGCCGGCATGATCATTGGCGACCTGCGGCTCGCGCAGATCCCCGAGATCATGGTCAAGGTCGCGGTCGATAGCGCCCAAATCATGATCATCCTCGCCTGCGCGGCTTTGTTCAGCTGGATTCTAGCGCGCGAAAGCATTCCACGCGAACTTGCTTCGCTGGCGCTCACCTATCACACCGCACCATGGATGTTTCTGCTGGCGGTGAACTTCTTGCTTCTGTTTCTCGGCGGCTTCATGGAGACGATCCCAATCCTGGTCATCGTCGTTCCGGTTCTGCTTCCGATCGTGAAGGCGTTGGCGATCGACCCGGTCCATTTCGGGGTGATGGTGTCGCTCAATCTGATGCTGGGTCTGATCCATCCTCCGATCGGGATGCTGATGTTCATCGTGATGTCGATGACCAAAATCAGCATGGAGACGTTTGTCCGGGAAACCTGGCCATTTCTGATTGCGCTAATTGCAGCACTCGCCGTCGTCACCTATTTCCCGGATGTCGTGCTCACAATCCCACGGTATTTCTACAATTAGCGGACTGGCGACAGAAGCCTAGTGATTGCTTTCTGAGAAGCGGCTCTGGTGCGTCGCATCCTGACTCCGAAGAGCCTCGAATTTCAGAAATCGAACCGCGTTGAGCCCGGTAGGTGCTCACTGAGATGAGGTAGTCGGGACGTCGGCTCCGCCAGCGGCGGCGCGTTCATGCTCCCGGTTTCTCGCCGGCATCACCACGTCGGTGAACAGTAGATCAGCCGGGATCACTGGCGAGCTTGCCGAGCGCGTCGTGTCCGTCGATCGAGCCCCGGCTCGCCGTAAACCGCCGCGCCCCCCGTCGGCTGCTTGCTGGATCATCGAAAAGGCTCGCGAATTTAAAAACACCACAATCGGGATGGCGGGTCAGTGAGAACAAAACGCCGCATCACTTTTTCTCCGCGGACTTCGCAATTGTCTCACCTATCTGTTGTTGAATTTTCTGATCGAAGAAAGGATCATCTAGGTCGTGCGGCTGCTCCGCATCGGGGTCATGAACGATGAGTGCTGGGGACGGAGGGCTAATGAAAGCCGCCCCTAATTTCTTCGTGAAGCTGGTGATTGATTGCCAAAGGTCTACCGACAACATTTGTACACCGAAAAGTGGGGGTATTTTAGTGGCGGACAAAAATGGCGTCATTCTTGCTACGCCAGCGATTGTCAGAGAGCCATTTGTATTCTTCATCCGGCATGAGTGAGACACTTCCAACGGCCTCTTTTGTTATGGGTAGAAAGAAGCTGACGCGCTCCTGCGATACCTGAAGAGATTGAAGCGGAACAACGATGCTGCTCTTTCCGGTCGTAAAAAAGCCGCCCGATGCCACGATCGCGTAGTCTCGGCCGTCCTTCGTTCCGAAGACAATGTTTCTGACCTCGCCGACGATCTTGTCGTCCGAACTGCGCACCTCTGCACCGATAATTTCATCGGCTCGGAGGCCGGGAGCGAGGTCGTCAATTTTCACGAGCGGTTTCGCATCTTTCTTGTCTCGACCGCCTAACTGCGCGCCTGGATGAACCTGCCGCTCGCGAGCCGTATTTTGCTTGTCTGCGTTCTCTTCATCGCTGTCTCCGAGTGAACTCATCACGGGACCGGCAATCAGCTCGCGGATATTCGCCAGCAGCCGTTCGCAATCGTCATGGCGACCGTAGGATTGTAATGTGAAGGCCGCGTCGCGCAGACTACGTAAGTCGCGCACGGCTTGCCGATTTGCGATCCCCCGGAGCTGGGGGTTGTTGAGGATTGCCTCCTCGAGTTTTGCATCCGCGATTTGACACTCGGCATGGGCTGTCCCAGCGCCGATTATGCATAAGAGAGCCGCAATGAGCGTCGCTACTGTTCTTGTCATCCCACGTCTCCCAAACGAGCCTCTTTGGCTCGGATCAATGCCGCCAATACGCTGTTTGATATGGCGACGAACTGCGCGCGTGCTCCGAGTGTCATTCGATGTCTCTGGCCACTTATTGCAAGGTGTAGATGTTGTTTGGCTGAGCATCGACGCCGCCATCGCGCTTAAGTGCGAATATGACGCTCGGTACCGAGCGCCCATCAACGATCCTCCAGCGATGAACTGTTCTGCCCAGCAGCGCACTGGACTGAGATTCCATGCGCGTCAGTCGATGGCGCTGCGCCAACGCATCGATCGCCTCAAGAGAAAGGTTTGAAGGAAGGCTAACGAGAACCTCTCCTGCCGCAACTACCGAGTTCCCGCCGATGTCATCGCTTTCAAGCGTGACGCTGGCCGGGGCGTTCTTAAGCTTTCCTGCTTGGGTCGATGCGGCAATAGCGGTCAGCGTCAACGCCAGTACGCCGGCCTTAAGGATCAAACGCATGTGTTTTCCTCGGTGAGTTGCTGATCAACCATCTGGCGGTCGACAACATCGCTGCGGACGACAAGGCGCGGACCGTGTGGCCACACGTGCGGCGATTGTCAGAAGCGCTTCGGTAGTGCCGTGGCGATGGTTGCACCGGGGCTCGGAAGCACGACGATCTTCGTGCCAAGCGTGACGCGGCTGTAAAGATCAATCACATCGGCATTGAGCATGCGGATGCAACCGCTCGAAACCTTGTGACCGATGGTCTCTGGCATATTGGTGCCGTGAATCCGGTACACGGAGGTGCCGAGATAGATGGCGCGAGCGCCAAGCGGATTGCCGGTACCTCCAGCCATCCAGCGGGGAAGATAAGGCTGGCGCTCGATCATCTCTTGCGGGGGCGTCCAGTCCGGCCACTCCGCCATGCGGGTTACAGTCTGCGCCCCGGACCAGGTGAAACCCTCCCGCCCGACACCAATGCCATAGCGGATCGCGGTTCCGTCGCCGAGAACGTAATAGAGATAGGTCTGATCGGTATCGACGACGATCGTCCCCGCCGCAGCTTGTGTACGGTAATTGACGATTTGCCGGCGAAAGTCAGCCTCGGGCTCTTCTGAAGCAGCGCCGCGGACCTCGGCGGCAACCAAGCGACCGGGATCATCAGGTGTGTAGTGGGGAGCGGGCGCTGCAGCAGCGGTGCCGATCCACCCTGCGGTTAAGAGAAGAGCCGCAGACTTCGCCGTCATCGTTCGGATGTTCATAACTTTCCCCTAGCCCTGCAGAGGTAAGTTGTTCGAAAGATAAAAGTTCCTCAACCCAACGTATCGTTGACGGATTTGTTTTCAAGCCGAAAGACAGTTACGACGGATGCGACAGTAGTCGTGAAGAAAGAACGATAATTCTATGATGGAACAACCCAAAATACTTGAAGTTAATTACATACGATGGAACTTGGAGGGACGTTAACACTTACCTCTATACGGTAGGGGAGTTCCAAATGTTCCGACTTCTTCAAACGATCGCGGCCGGTGTCGCCGCTGCGCTGCTAGGAATTTGGGCGGCGTTCCTGACGCCCATTGCGCCTGCGGCCGCACAAGTGCGCCCTGAAATCGATGGCCCGAGAGTTCTTAAGAAGGCCGACCGGTTGCCCAGACTCGTGACCGGATCTGCCTGTTCGGCGCAGTCATGGCCCAGCTTCGATCAGAAGTGCCAATTCGATCTGCGACGGTCCGCCGATGACGTCCGGCAAGTCCGTGTCGTGAGTTTGATCAGGCATTGATCCGTCTTGCGTCCACTCATGGCGGCAAGATCCCGCTGACAAGTGACGGGGCCACCGCGCGACACAAATTTGGCCGGTATCAGCAAGGCTGACGCCACTCCGACAAGGGGCTCGGCTTCTTATCGCTCACCATGAAGGTCGACTGATGTCATCTGATCCAACCCACCCCACGACGAATGTTTTGGTCGTTGAGGATGAAATGGTGCTGCGCATGCGCGCCGTGGACATCGTCGAGGATGCCGGCTTCACCGCCGTCGAAGCGGTTAGCGCCGACGAAGCGCTGGCCATTCTCGAGTCGCGGTCAGACATTTCGCTGTTATTTTCCGACATCCAGATGCCCGGCACGATGGATGGACTGAAGCTTGCGCACGCGGTTCACGATCGATGGCCGTCCATCAAGATCATCCTGGTTTCTGGCCAGGTCAAAGTGTCCGATGAAGACAAGCCGGCCGATAGCCTCTTCTTTGGCAAGCCGCTTGAAGTAAAGCAGATGATCACTGAACTTCAGGACATGGTTGGCGCCGGTGCGCTGAAAGTTGTTCCCAAGGCTGCGATTCCGCTTGCTGTCGAGGCACTCACAAGACCAAAGCCCAGCGGTGCGGTTTCGCATTCGACTGAGCAGGAATTCTTAACCGCCGAGAATGACAGCCTCAGACGGATGCTTGAACAGGCCGTCCTTGATGGCAAGGCGCTGCTCGCGCAGGTGGGCATTGATGCAGAAGAGCGCGAGGCCGCTGACAAACTGCAGAAGATTATTCTCGAAGAACTTCATCATCGCATCAAGAATACGCTCGCGACCGTGAGCGCCATTGCGTCCCAGACCCTACGGACGGCGACCGGCATGGAGCACGCGCAACAAGCCATTGAAGGGCGGTTGGTTGCATTGGGGCGCGCTCATGACCTGCTGATGCAGGTCAGTTGGGCGAACGCGAGCTTGATGGACATAGTTCGCGGGGCGACTGAGCCGTATGATGCTCGTGCGTCGGGATGTTTTTCGGTCGATGGCCCTGATCTCGGTATCACCTCCAGTGCTGTCATTGCCCTGGCGATGACCTTCAACGAACTTTGTACGAACACCACGAAGTTTGGCGCGTTGTCGGTTCCCGGTGGCCGCGTCGAGATCGCGTGGGCGGTTGATGATGAAACTCAACGCCTGCGGCTCACCTGGACCGAAAAGGGTGGACCGCCGGTGGAAGCGCCGACCCGCCGCAGCTTTGGGACTCGCATGATGGGTTCGCTCGGGCAGCAGCTGAACGGCAAGGTCGATCTCGCGTACGAGCCGACAGGCTTCGTCTATACGCTCGACGTCCCCCTCAGCTCGCTGACCAAAAAGGCTTGACGCGCGAATGGCCACGCACGCCAGCGTCGCGTTCTGCGCGTTGAGATAGTTTGTTCAAATCGAATCCGATCAAAGTAAAAATCCGGGATCAGGGACAGCGTCCATGAGAGATGAACTCCCTTATCGACTCCGGCAGCAAACCTTGCTTGGCACCTTTGGCCGTATCGCAATGCAGACGCGCGATTATCGCCGCATTCTTCAGTCCGCTACAGAACTGTGTGCGCAAGGGCTGCAGGCCCGTTTCGCCAAAGTCCTGGAGTACGTGCCGCAGGACGAGCGTCTTGTTGTGCGCGCTGGCGTTGGATGGCCTGCGGGCACCATTGATGTCGTCTCGCTGTCCGCCGACGTCGGATCGCCGGCTGGCTACGCCTATCGAACTGGGCAGTCCGTCATCTCGAACCACCTTGAGGCGGAGACTCGCTTCAAAACGCCGCAGCTCCTGATCGATCATGGCATTCGAAGGGCCATCAACGTGTTGATCGAACGTGGCGGCGAACACAAGAGCTTCGGTGTCTTGGAGGTCGACAGTCCTGATCCGGGGCAATTTGATGAAGCTGACGCAGACTTCTTGGCAGTCTTCGCGGGTCTGCTGGGTGTTGCAATTGAGCGGCAACAGGCTGACGCCAAACTCCAGGAGTCGAATGAACATCAAGCATTGTTGGCGCGAGAAATGAGCCACCGTGTCAAGAACAGCCTGGCTTCCGTTCTTGGCCTGCTTCGCGTCCAATCCAGAACCGCACAGTCCGAAGAAGTCAGTAATGCTTTGCGTGACGCATCTTTGCGTATCTCGACCATTGCCGAGGTGCATGATCATCTTTGGCGCGGCGCGAAGATAGGCTTTGTCGATTTGCCGGATTTCCTCGGCGAGCTTTGCAAGAAGTTAGGCAGTACGACTGAAGGCTATACGTTGCACTGCCATGCCGACCCGCTGTTGTTGTCGGCGGACCACGCAATTCCGCTCGGGCTGTTGATCAACGAGCTCGTGACCAATGCGATGAAGTACGCCTATCCGAGTGTCGGTGGTGCCATCGACGTTTCTGCCCGGGAGGCCGAGGGTCATCTGCATGTTGAAGTGTCCGACCACGGCGTCGGGCTTCCTGCCGACTTCAATTTCGATCAACCACGCAGCAGCATGGGCTTCAAGGTTATTTCGGGCTTAGTGAGGCAGCTAAATGGGGTTCTCACTATCGCATCTAGTGCAGGCAATGGAGCTCGATTTTTGCTTGACCTTCCAATCCTCACCGAAGCTCGGGGGGCGGATTGACGATGTACTTCTCCCCACCCGGAGATACATCACTGCAGGATAAGGTCTTCAACATGGCCGTAGCGCTGATGACCTTATAGGCCGCGCCTGCCGTACCAGCGGCCACGGCCGTACCAGCCACCGCCGCCGAACAACAGCACGATAAGGACGATGATGAGGATCGTTTCCATGTGTGACTCCTTGTCTCCGGGCCAACACGGACTTCCGTTGAAAGTTCCACCGCTGACTATCTGGGCCGAACGGCATACGATGGCCGCTTCGCTTCATCCTGCTGTTGTTGTTGTAAGACCAGCTTGCGACGCAGAGCTTTCGCCGACGTGATCGCACGCTTGATGTCTCTGTCTTGTGAGTACTTCTTCAAAGAAGAGCACGACCTCGCAGCTCGGGCATTGCCGGGATAACCGCCCTGCACGCGCAGTGCTTTGTCTCTGAACCAACCCTTACACTTGGGACAGCATATCGAGAGCGTGTCGTCCATTGCATTACTCTCAAGACGAACGGCCGCGCCTCCGGAGAAGCGCGGCCGTTGTTTACGCTAGTACTCTACCGTTTAGCGTCCATTGCGCGAAGGTTCGTTCGGATTACGGCTGGTTGAAAGCCTTATCGGCCAAGTTGGTGGGCGCCGAATGTCGGTTGAAGTGCCAAAAGGTACGGGCACTCTCGTTTCGTTTCCTTATTCGGTGTGAGGGTTGTGATCACCGACTTCTGAGCGGCGCTCTGTGACGGAACTCCTGACGCACAAACGGTGTTGCCAGCGGTGAGTGCCGACACTCAGCGGCTGGGCAGATGCTCCCACAGCCTCAGACGCACGGACAAGTCGTGCGGCAGAACCCATTAATCGCTGGAGAGAGCCCTGATGGCCAAGACCGCCGCCGACGTCCTTGTCGAAACCCTGCTCGATTGGGGTGTCGATACCATCTTCGGCATCCCGGGTGACGGCATCAACGGCATCATGGAGGCGCTGCGGACGCGGCAGGACAAGGTGCGCTTCGTCCAGGTTCGCCACGAAGAATCAGCCGCCTTCATGGCGTGTGGATATGCCAAGTACACAGGGCGGCTGGGAGTTTGTCTTGCCACCTCGGGTCCCGGCGGCATTCACCTCCTGAACGGACTTTACGATGCCAAGCTGGACGGTGCGCCGGTGCTGGCGATCACCGGTCTGCAGTATCACGACCTCATCCACACGTTCACGCAACAGGATGTCGAACTCGATAAGCTTTTCATGGACGCGTGCGTCTATAACGCGCGGATCATGGGACCGGCGCACGTTGAGAACGTCGTGGCGCTGGCCTGCCGGTCGGCGCTCGCGAATGCGGGGCCGGCCCACGTCACAATGCCGGTCGACTTGCAGTCTCTTCCGCTGAAGTCAGACACGCGCTCGCCGCGCAACGTCGCGCATCATGTCTCTGCGGCGCGCGCGGGCGTGGCCTCGATAGCTCCCACCGCCATGCTCGATGCGGCGGCAGCGATCCTCAATGAGGGAAAAAAGGTCTGCATCCTGGCGGGGCGCGGCGCACTCGGCGCCCGCGATGAGCTTGCGGCCATATCGGAAAAGCTTGCGGCGCCGGTTGCGAAGGCGCTTCTCGGCAAGGCGGCGCTCGAGGACATGCATCCCAACTGTACCGGTGGGGTCGGCCTTCTCGGAACCGCGCCGTCGCAGGATGCGCTTGAAGGCTGCGACACGCTGCTGATCGTCGGCAGCTCGTTCCCGTACGTCGAGTTTTATCCCAAGCCAGGGCAGGCGCGCGCGATCCAGATCGACAGCGATGGCGCGCGTATCGCTCTTCGCTATCCGGTCGAGTGCGGCCTCGTGGGGGATTCCGCTTTGACTTTGGCTGCGCTGAACGGCCGGATCGCCGCGAAAGACGACCGCAAGTTCCTCGAAGCCGCGCAGAAGGGCGTGACGTCCTGGCGCGAG
The DNA here is from genome assembly GCA_963757565.1 of uncultured Alphaproteobacteria bacterium. Lineage (GTDB taxonomy): Bacteria > Pseudomonadota > Alphaproteobacteria > Rhizobiales > Xanthobacteraceae > PALSA-894. Next base: position 32,740 of record CAVWSB010000010.1, on the reverse strand, counting down.
GATCTCGCCGAGCAAGGCAAGGTCCGCGACCGGCCTATGAAGCCGCAAGTCGTCGCCTATGCGCTGAACGAACTTCTGCGCAACGATTGCATCCTCAGCACGGATTCCGGCACCAACACCTCATGGGCGGCGCGCTTCCTCGATATTCGCGGCGACATGATGTTTTCGGTCTCGGGCAACCTTGCCAGCATGGCATGCGGACTTCCCTACGCGAATGCAGCCGCGCTTGCCTATCCGGGCCGGCAGGTGGTGGCGCTTGTGGGCGACGGCGGTCTCAGCATGCTGATGGCCGAACTGGCGACCGCCGCTAAATACGATCTCAACGTCAAGATCGTGGTGCTCAAGAACAACAGCCTCGGCCAGATTAAATGGGAGCAGATGGCGTTCCTCGGCAATCCTGAATTCGGCTGCGACCTGCATCCGATCGACTACGCGGCGGTAGCCCGGGCGTGCGGCATTGCGGGTTATAGTGTTTCCGAGCCTGAGCAGTGCGCAGGCGTTCTACGCGAAGCCTTTGGGACCTCAGGTCCCGTCCTCGTTGAGGCGGTCGTCGACGGCAATGAACCCCCATTGCCGCCGAGAATTTCTTTCGCGCAAACCCGGCACATGGTCGAGGCGCTGGCTCGCGGGACACCCGACGCGGGTAAAATCGCCAAGCAGCTTGCGCGCGACACGATTCGGCAACTCACCTGAGTGCGGAGCGATCCGTCAATTAGCGCTGAGGTGCGTCATCTGAGCGACCGCACGGGGAACTGTGCGTCCCTCTGAGTTGAACCGCTTCGATACTTTGGGGGACGTCTGTTGCTAGGATGGATGAATCTGGATGGTCACCGCCGTGAACTTTCTCGGGGGGCTGCAGCGCTCGGCCGATCATAAGCGGCAAGAGCATCGGGATTGCAAAGGCGTGCGGCGCTGACGCCTATCGCTGGGCGACGGCCTGAAGACATCGGACAGGCGATTGAGGCCGCGTGAAAGAAGGTCGCGCATGACGACGGATGAACAGACGGCTGAGCGCGGGAACTGCGGGATAACCGCGGCGTTGCCCGGCATGGGCAATCGCATCACCGATCCCAAGCGCAGAGTGGTCGCACAGTTGCTGCGCAAATTCTTCGCGCACCTGCAGGCCCGCGTCGTGCGCGGCAGCACGGACTTGTGGAAGCGGGTTGAGGAACGTGCGGCAGCCCAAGCACCCGAGTTGTCGAAAGAACCGTCAAAGGAATCGTAGACAACAGGGAGCCTTCCAGCGAAAAGGCCCGGCACCCTGCAGGGCCGGGCCTTCCGTTTGGTGGCAATCACGGAGCGACCAATGCAGTCGCGCCACAGCGATCACCAACAACGTTCGCTATCCAACAAAAGCGGTTCCTACTTCGTCGCACCGTTCGGGCTGGTCCCGGACTGGGTCCCAGTCGAACCGGGCGTGCCCTTGGCACCGCCATTGTCATTCGTGATGCTGGTTTTCTTCTCCTGCATCGTCTTGCCCGCGGCCGGCTGCTCGCCCTGCGCGTTGGTCTGACCGTTGGGGGGCGTTTGCGGCTGCGCCTGATGGCCGCTGTTGTCGCTCACGCCTGAGCTTTGTCCGGTCTGGTTCTGCGCGAACGCAACGGTCGCAGTCAGCATCGCGCCGACGATGACAAGGGTCTTGATACGCATGGCCTTCCTCCTGGGTTGAGCTTCAGAAGCCAACGCGCCGCAACCTGCGGTGTTCCTTGGGCAGAAAAAGACCCGGCATTGGCGCCGGGCGAGGAGGGAGGAGATTGGAAGCCTCGCCACGATGGGGAAACGAGACATGGAGAACCGATAGCAAGGCTTCCATCTCGCCAATACCGACTCACGAGTACCGTTCCGTCCGCTCTTGCTTTTCCTTTTCGAGGCCCCAATCAGGTTCACGTGCGCGTCGCGGCGTAGAAGCCGGGGTCTGGCATAACCAGCTAGCTTTGCAGTACGGCCATCAGGAAGAGGCCGAGCACCAGGGATTCAACTCGCGGAGCTGCGCGCGGTCGCGTTTCGGCAGGACGCGGAGGAGGTTGGTCGGCTGGCACAGCACGCGCCGCAAGACCGGCGAGGCGAGCAGGTCTTCGACACGCCGTGACTTCCTTATCACCACGGATCTGTCGAGGCGGTCAGCCTTCAGCAGCGCTCTGAGCAGCGCGCGCCTCCCGTGCGCATCGTGAGTGTGTTCACGCCTTGCGGCGCGATCGCGTAGAGCACATCAGCAAGCTGGCAGTGCACAGCACTCGCGGGATTGCCGTCGACATTTGCATATTGATGCAGTGCGCAATCGAATTCTTCAGCGGCCGCAGTTCCTTCGGAACGACCATCTGCCGCATCGCTTGTCGTACGCCGGGTAATCATACCCACGAGAGGGAGTCGCAAATGTCCAACCAGAATCAGAACAACGACCAGAACAAGCAAGGTCAGCAGAACCAGAACAATCCGAACCAAGGCGGCCAGCAGGGCGGCCAGGGTGGCCAACATACTCCCGGCCAGCAGACGCAGAAGCCCGGTGAGGGCGGACAGCAAGGCGGCCAGGGCGGCCAACAGGGTAACCAGAACAAGTAACGCGGCAACGAGAGAGCCCCGCTGCGAGCCCCGCTGCGGCGGGGTTTTTTCTTTTCAGGAGCCATCATGACACCGCAGAACAAAGATACGACACTGGGCCGCGACGAGTCCGAAGACTGGAAGCATACGGGCATTGATACACTGCGCGATACGAAAGGCGGCGCTTACGGCACGCTTCCGGGGACTGACGACCCAGCCCCGGTCAAAGAGTATGCAACCGAGCAAAATCGCGAACAGCACGGGACCGACGTTCGCCCCAATGCTGAGCCGATGCGCGAGACATTGCCCGAAGGTTTGCAGCGTGCGCGCATCGGGTCGGATGGCAGGAAAGTCGGGGGCTAATCGCGCCTTGAAAATGGACAGTGCCCGATAAGCTGACCGATTATTCAGCAGGCTGGGGCGTCATGTCAGAACGGGACGGCGAGCATCATCGGGTGTGACTGTCAGCACGCAAGCAGAGAACGCCGAACGCTGATCGGAACGGCGGGCCAGTTTATGGATGAGAAAGACGACACGACACGCGGTCCGTATCCGCGTCGAATACTTCTGTACGCCCCGTCAATTGTTGAACCAATGCGGCAGCTCCGAGTTGGAAGCTCGAACACCTTGTGGATTGGGAGCCGGTTAGAACCGTAACCGAGAAACGAGGGACCGATCGGCATAGATCCCGATCGACAGCGAGTTAGCCCCGGTGCCGAGAGGTGCTGGGGCTTAACTTTTGACGCCACCTCGTAGCGCTGACGGACCGCAGAGCAGAGCGCGGGGTTGTGCCCTCACGAGGAGACATGACATCTTTGCGGTGGAAGTGTCGGCAAGTAACATCGCCTCGCATTCCGTGCAGTGACGCCCGCACCTCCTTGCTTCATGTGGACATAAACCCGGGCTCCGCTACCCACGGGCCAAATTCGTGCCAGTCAGGCTCTCGACGGGAAGGTCTCAGCTAGGCATCCGTCGGACATCAAAGCTCTCGCCACGGCCGTTTTGCCTCATCCTCCGCGATCTTGGTATCGCACTGCACCGGAACGTACCGCACTGCGGCGCGTTGGCCCACATGAGTAACAAACGCAATGCCAAAAAGAAGGCGCTCGCTCCGCATAAAAGACCCAATAAACGAAAGCGCGCGAGAGTGGCAGCCGCACAAGCGCCGCCTATCGTGGCAATCCCGGAACGGCCGAGGATACCCTTTGCGTATTGGCCGCTGGCGGTTGTCCGGTGGTGGATGCCTGCCACTCGAACGTAATTGCCGGGCGACCTGCATGTGTCTGTCCCCCCCGACGCCCGCGCGTAGGTCGGCCGCAATAAGCAGAAGGCCCGGTGTCTCACCGCACCGGGTCTTCTGTCATTTCAAAGGAACGAAGGTTCTCACGACGCATTGGTTCATTGTCGCTTGGTTGTTGTATTGCGGAACTCTGCAGAGAACCGTTGCGCGATAGCTTCGTTCGACAGGAAAAGCTCGGTCCCGTGAGGTGCCGGGCTTTTTGCTTTCTTCGACTCTCCCGCTGGCTCTCCCAAGATTTTTTACCGAGGGACGACATGAGAATCGTCTCTCACTCTCGGGCTTTTCATACTGACCGGTGCATCAGCGAACGTGCAGCGTGAACGGAAGAATTCTCCGCTGGATATCTTCTCCGCCAACAGGTGGCGATGGCGTTCGCACAGCATCCCGAATACAGCGGCATTGCCTTTGACCAAGCCGCGGCGAAGACTGTCAGTGCGGTCGCTCAAGAGTGGTGGCCGCTTCTTGCCCTCACGTGGGGGAAACGCGATCCCGAAATGGGCAAGCCCGTTTCAAGCGGCTTGCTGCGCTCCGAGAGGAAAGCTGGCACCGGTTCGGTCGGCGCGACAGCGGGATTGATCCTCGATGCCTCCGATACGATTGCGCATGGGGTTATGTTCTGTGTCTCCACCGCTCGCGCGCTCTGGCGCAATCAGCGGAACGCAGCTCGCAACGTCCCCAAAGCGAATTCGCAAATGCCACCTGGGCATTACCGATTGCTCATGCAACGTTGGCGCATCTCGGCCGTTGGCTAGGCCCATACCCAAAGGAAACCAACATGAAAAGCCTCCTCGCGATGGCTGCGATTGCTGCGCTTATCGCCCCTGTGTCCCAGGCCTCCGCTGGTGACATGCACCATTCGCGCTACGACGCGCGTCACCATCAGCAGCATTCACAGCGGAATATGCAGATGCGGAACTCGCCGGTTTCCATGCGCACACGCGGGCCGCGCTGGGCAAGCCCCGGCCAGTGCTTCGAAGATCTCGGCTACGGCCGATATGAATCCTGCGATCAGTAAAGCGTACGCAGGTCTCTAATTTACGGCCGCGGTTCCAGCGCGGCCGTTTCTTTCTGCGGCCGCTTTCCCGAGTTGCCTTTGCGGTCACGGGCAAGAGGAAGTCACGCGTTTGTAACGCTCGAACTTCGTCTCTGCCGATTGCTGCCCAAGGCCAAACACGAGGGAAGGGCCAAAATAGTTAGTAGGGGTCGGTAAGTTGACGATAAAACTCTTGGGAAAGAGATCAGGACCGAAACCGTCGGCAGCAGCTTTGTCGTGTATTAGGATGTTTGCAAACGGGGTTGCTGTGTAGGCGACGTAGGCTCTCCTTGAAAAAGCCATGAGGAGGCGCCGGATCTGGCCATTAATGCGCGTTGGCTCGTAATCTTGGTCGGGTGCCTCGTCATCACCAAATGTCTGATCGCCCGTATCAACGGAAGCCTGATCCGCTTCATCATCGATAACAATCAGAGGACGAGTTTCGGTATCGCCTTTCTGGGCGAGCCGCTCTTGTACCCAGCTGTTCAGATTTCTCAGGATCTTCGCGTTTTTTTTGACAACGAGCATCACGGGTCGTTGCTGCACGCCCATGCCTAGGTTGTCTGCAAAGGCTTGGTTAAAATCTCCGGTCGCAGCCTGTGTTGTCAGGTGCTCCGCATGCACATTCCGGTCGAATTGGCTCACTCCGATCGGGCGAAAGCCTTGGCCTTGGCCGGGTGGGGTGTGTCATATCCCAGAACGTCTCGATCTAGGCGTCGTTGGGTTTGTTGCCGGAGAGCATTGTGCATTCCGGCGAGCACGACAATCAGCTTGTAACCAGCATCAGCAGCCTTGTTTGCTAAGGCGGCGTAATTTGCAGTCTTGCCCGACTGAACGTGACCTACGACCAGCCCGCGGCGATCCCATGGCCCATCTCGATTTGGGTCTTCAAGCTGCTCCATGATGAGATCTGTCGAAGCGTCTATCGCTTCAACAGAGGCAGGTGGCCAGCTTTGATCGTCAAGTAGAAACCGTTCGTACCGGGTGTAAAACCGGCGATCAGTCTTGCGGTCGCCGAAGTACCAAGAGACGTGTCCTGTTTCGTCAACGAGTGAAGTGGCCTTTCCAACCTTGATCACAAGTTTGGTTTCGAGGTCAGCTACAATTGTCTCAAGTTGGTCGTCGCTAAGTCCGTGGCTTGTGGCCTTAGCGCAGTCCTTTACGACCTCGACGATTTGATCTCGACCAACTGTGTCCGCGGGATATCGTTGGCGAACTAATATTACGGCCATCGAAGCGATCGCGTTCTCAATCGGTGTCATCAGCTCTGCCTTTTGCCGGGGCTCGACGCTAATTTCGTCGCGAGGCTATCAATTTGATCGAAGGGAGCCATCGACTGGACAGCTGCGAGAGCATCCTGAATCTCGACAACCTGCGGCCTCCATGAGCTGCACCATCTCACGCGCTGCCTTTAGCAGTTCAGCTTCGTCCTGCGCGACGATGCCGGCCGGGGGCCCGTTCTCGGTAACGTCAAGCCAGACGCGATCTATCGGTACGGTGCGCTCTATTAGGTCGAAGAGGGCGTCAAGAAGAGCTCGGCTGTCAGAGGGCAAGCGACGGCGAACAAGAGCGGCCACGTCATGTTGACGGTCAATCTTGTAGCGGCGGCCGTTGCCGGTCGTGTTGATGGTCCAGATACGTTTGACTTCGGCTTGAGGCGCTCTTGCGCCGTAGGTCCCACGATGAACAAAGATCTCTCGCGCCTCTTTTCTTACGTCTTCCGCAAGACGCTGTAGCCGTTTCCTGATTGCGTCCGGCGGCCGTGCGACGGACTTGCGAATATCGATGCGCCAGTCCGAGTCGGCAGAATTCGGTATGTCGATTCGAAGGCGAGCGAGGCGGCTTGATTCGTCTCGCGTCCACGCACGGCTTCCGCCCAAGCCTAACCAACCACCAGCGCTCAGCAAGCGCTTTTGCCGATAGATGTAAAATCCCTGCTGGGCAGTCCAGCCGTCGGGCCCGCCGGCTCTCTCGTAGTCATTTTGAATCTTGAACCTGTCACGATGCGGCAGGACATACCCGCGAAACCACACAGCCCCGCCAGGTCCAATGTATTCGTCGCATTGGTGTTTTCTTGAGAATCGTCGACGTCTCAAGGAAGGGGTCCCAACCTTCGATCCGTCGGCCGTTCAATGTGATCGCAAGTTGACGTGCGTCTCCGCTTAGAAAGCGATGGAAAACCATTCCAAGGTGCAGTTCCAGTCGCTCGAGCTCATGCAGAAAAGCGGGGCGGTCTGGTTTGTCCTCCGTCCGTCGAAAGTCCACGCTGCGCCATACAACCAACGTTCCCGGTCGATGTGCGAGTGTCTTCGCCACTTTGGACTCAAGACCATCGTCGCCGACTATGAGGTCCCATCCGCTATCTGGAGTCGCTAAGCGGTCAATGTCCCAAGTGAAGGCGCTTCTGGAAGACACATCCTGCGAGACGACCGTCAGCTTCCTGCATTGAGACAAAGACGCGGTTTTCAGGCCTAAGCCAAATCGTCCAAGATCATCCGGCCGCCGAGTAATGCCAGGGCCACCTCCGCCAAACCGCAGGGCCTCAACGAGGCGCTGTTCTGACATTCCGTGGCCGTCATCGACTATCGAAGCAACGGGTTGACCGTCATTCCAATCCCAGTTGACTGCCACTACAGTCGCATTTGCCGCGATGCTATTGTCTACGAGATCAGCAATAGCGGTTTCCAGTGAATAACCTACGCCCCTCAACGAGGCGACAAGTGCCGAGGCGTTTGGGGGTACGGAGCGAGTTTGCAAAGTGGGTGGAATCGATCGGGCGCTAGACGTTTATAGCGGCTAGGTTGTAGACCGGCAACAGCACGACAATGGGGCGACATCAATGGCCGTCGCTGCTTTGGCTCAATCTAGCTGCGACGGCTCCATTGGGCTCATTACGGAGGTTGGCGTCGCCAACGGCTGATGTCGAAGACGAGATGGCCTCAAGTTCGGCCCGTCCACTTTCCACATCGCTGATCAATCGCTGAAGGGCTTCGCGGCCATCGACGCGCAGCCCGCTTTTGCCCTCATCGGCATAGGTGCGCACGATCGTCATGCTGCGCTGCGCCGCGTAACGCGCGATCGCTTCTGTCTGGTTTTCTGTCGAGTACTTGGTGCTCGGTCGACATTCAATTCCATCGTCGGCGGTCCGCTTCGGGTCAAAGCGGACCTGTGTGTCGGCCACGCAATGTCCGCTCTGTGTCGCTCGACGGGTTCTGTCCCGAGAGAAGCGAACCACGCGTAGCCCGACAGGAGAAGAATGGCAGTTTGCGCCAGATCCAGGACGCTCGGAGATATTTTGGTGGTTCGCTTTGACAGCAAGAAGTGCCCATTTGGCGCCTAAAACAGGCATTTCTGGTGCAGAATGTCGACGAGACTAGGAATACACGACTAGCTGGCGGGGCAGGTGGGATTCGAACCTACGGTACGCTTTTGAGAAATTTGCCTTTGAATTCTCGGCACAATTCCGGGTCGCAACGTGACCAGATCCGGAACAGAGACTAAATCGCGCGTGAGCTGTGGCAATTGGGCTGGACACCCGACCATGCGGCAGTCTCGTGGTTCGCTTTTCATCGCTGAATCAGTAGCCGAATAGTCGGCGCGGATCCGGTTCTCCAGCGGTTCGCCGGTGACTACCTGCTACTCGAAGCAGACATCTGCGCCGAGACGCCGTGTGCCCGCTTTGGAAGGATGGGAAGGGCGGCAAGTCGCGAGTTTGGCCGCCGCCGACGTTCCTCTTTGCCAAGTGGGCGTACTGCTTCGGCCGCTGCAATTCTGGGGCTTGCTGACGTTTCTCAAGCTGTCATCCTAGACTACCATTGGAGAGGGTTGCGGGCGAAGGGCCAAGCCCGCGGAGCTAATGATCTTGCAGCCACCGATCGAGCACCGCACTTTGGGTGACAACGCGCTCCTCCAGTTCAAATCAGTCCGCAAGCTCTTCAACGACGTGGTCGCCGTTCATTCGCCCGACCTGAGCTTGGTCGCGGCGAGTTTCTGACATTTCTCGGTCCCTCGGGGTCTTGCACAAGACCACCGTTCTCATGATGCTGGCGGGCTTCAAGACGGCCGACCACGGAGAAATCCTGTTGGCCGGGCTAAGAGCCGAGCCCCATCGACCGCATCGCCGCGATATTGGAATGGTCTTCCAGCTAACGCGCTCTTCCCTAACCTGACTGTCGCCTATAATTTGGCTTTTCCTCTGATGTCTAGCGTCAGCCGGGAGGGATAGAGCTGAGCGTCCGGCGCGCACGAAGCACTCGCGATGTTTATACGCCTTTCCGAGCACGGTAACTCGGCGTCCAAGCCAGTTGTCCGGAGGCCAGCAGCAACGCGTCGCGCTTGCACGCGCGCTGATCTTCATTCCTATCCGGTGCTGCTCGACTCAGAGCCGCTGGTGGCGCCCGACCGACAACTCCGCGAGCAACTGCAATCAGTCTTCGGCTACTCCGAAGCGCCCGGGCGTCACGATGATCTACGTGACTGATGTACCAGACTGAAGCCTTGACGATGTCGGACCTGGATCTGCGGTCTTCAAACCCCTCGCGGGAAGCTCGAACAACTTGATGACCCAAGCAGCCAACGATGTACGACTGGCCTCGCACACCGTTCGTTGCCCGAATTCCTAGGCCAGAACAGCCGGCTCGAGGAAGAAGATCATCGGCCTCGATATAGGCCATTGCACCCCCCGCCCTCGCGGTCGGCGAGCAGTTCCAGACGCGCGCCTGCAGAAACGGGCGGCGAGAATGTCGGCGATCGCTGTCGCCGGTGTTCGTGCGTCCCGAACGGTGATCCGCCAATGGGCGACAGCGAGCAAGCAAACACCGGCGATGCTCGTTGGTCGGCAACGCGTCCACGTTTTCCTGGTCATCAGCTTCGACATCGACCTCAAGTTCCGGGAGAGGTGGCGCTCTTCATGAAGCTTCAGGATGCGCCCGGCAACAATGCGCCGGCAGTTGGAACAACACTCCGCGTGGGTGGCTGACAGAGACGCGACGGCCTTTCCGGTCCCAGGCCAGTGTCATGACGCAAGATCGCAGACCTCGCGCGACCCACTGGGCGCTCTCGCTCCCGCGCTCTTCCTGGCGATCGCGTTCTACGCCTTACCTCTCGCCCGGGTACTTTGGATGACTCCGCCGCCATTCGAGTGTCGGACTATCGAATTACGGATTGTTGTTCACGAGCGCATCCATTCGAGCGCACTCTCGTCACCACGCTCCGGCATCAGCGTATTTTCAAGCTTGCTGACGTTGCTTCTTGCCTACCCTGTTGCCTACGCGATCTCGCACAGCACCGATGGTGCGCGCCGCTGGATGATGTACCTGATCCTTTTCCCGCTTTGGATTTCCGTTCTGGTGCGCGCCTTTGGCGTGGACCGTTCTGCTTCGGACCGAGGGCTTGATCAACAAGGCGCTGTCGTGGAGTGGTGCAATCTCCGAGCCGTTGTTGCCGCGTAACGAAACCGGCGTCGTGATCGGAAATGGTGCACTACCTTCTGCCTTTCGCTATCTTACTTCTTTTTGGAACATGCGCGGCATCGATAAGCGCCTGATACTTGCGGCGCGCGGCCTGGGTGCGACGCCGCACTACGCCTTCATGTAGCTCTTTGACCCACTCTGTCCGGCATCGCCAGCGCAGGCTTGTTTGTGTTCATCTTTTCAATCGGTTTCTACGTCACTCCTGCGAATTTCCGGAGGTGGTTGTGTTCTTTATGATTGCCGAATACATCGAGAATCCAGCTCAACGAAACGCTGCGCTGGGCCGGGCGACCATGCTGGCGTCCGTCCTGATGCTCGCCACGATGCTGGTGGTGTTCGTGATGTCGCGCTTCACCAAGCTCGGGCAGCATGTGGTCGTCGACGACGAGCCGTCGAAGTAGCCATGATCAGCTGGCCGCGGTAGTCGTCCGGCGCTCGCCCTGGATGGTCATTTCCTTCCTCGTCCTGCCAATCCCGGCGATCTTTCCGATCTCGCTCACCGACACACGCTTTCTCGCGCTGCCCCAGCACGGCTTGTCGCTGCAACACTGGGCTCGCTTTTTGACCAGCGAATACTGGCTGGCCGGCATCTGGCAAAGCGCGCTCATCGGCATCGCCTCGACAATCCTTGCGACGGTGTCGGGTACGCTCGCGGCGATCGGGTTCTGGCGGGTCTTTGCGGACCGCCACAAATCCCTCAATCTTCGGCCGCATGAATGCTTCCGCTCGGTGTGCTGATGATCGTCGTTTTTATCGGGCTTTATTGTTACCTGATCGATCTCGGAGTTTGAACTCGAAGCTCCGGCGTAGTCCTTGCTCAGCCGCGGTGACCGGCCTGCCTTACGTGATCATCACGATTTCGGCAGCGCTCAGCAATTTCGAACTGCGCCTCGAGCAGGCCGCGCGTGATCCTCGGTGCGACGACGTCGCAGACGATCCGCTGGATGAACACCGCTTTCGAGGGCATCGCCCGGCAATCTGTTCGTTTCAGTCTCCTCGGCGGTCGCTCACTCTTGGGACGAGCTCGTGATCGTGCTGTTTGTCGGTGGCCGCGCGGTGCTGACCCTGGCCGCGATGGTTTGGCTATTTACACAGGTCACAGCCTCATCGATCATCGCGGTGGTCAGCGCCGCGATGGTCGCCTTCACCTTTTTACTCCAGGCTTGCAGAAATTCTGCTGAGGCGCCTGCAGGAACGACGGGCATAGCCGCCTACCAAAATGGTACCAAATGAACGAATTGATGGATGACAAGGGTTGCGCGTGGATCATCCGTCCGATGCGTCTGCTAGGACCATCGCTATATCCGCGGCGGAGATGTCGTCTTCTGCGAGACGAATATCCTTAACGTTGGACCGGGCTATCAGGGAGCCGCGGATCGTGCGGTCGACGGCCGTGGTCTGATGCTGATGCCCGGCCTTATTAACATTCATTCTCATCCGCGCCCGAAACCGCTATCTCTTTAGGGCATTATCGAGGAACTCGGCAGCCCAAAGTTTTACATGAGCGCCGGCTTATCACGACGGTAAAAGCGGCTTTCAGGGCGACGATGAACTGCCATTGCGGGCGCGGAAGCCACCTGCGCGGAGCTTCTCGTCCGGTGGCGTGATCACCGTCGTTGAGCTTTCACGCCCATATCCGGGCTGGCATCGACATGCTCGGCAAGAGCGGCCTGCGCGGCGTTGTCGCTCCGATGTTCGCCGCCGCCGATTGGTATACGAAAGACGGTCATCAGCTTCAGTATCGCTGGAACCTGACAGGAAGGGCGCCGGACATTCCAGCGCGCCAGCAAACGATGGACGAAGCCGAGCGACATCCGAGCAAACGGCTCTCGGCGATCGTTGCCCCGGACATGCTCGATACCTGCGACGCCGAGCCGCCCAGCGATGCCCGGCTCTCGCCAGGGACAAGAAGCGAAAGCTCGACGATCCACTGCGCCGAAAGCGTGGTAGAGTTCAACGAGTTCACACGCGGCCACGGGCAAACGCCGTTGCAGCACGCCGCCTCGCACAAACTGCTCAATCCGGACACCATTCTTGGCCACGCGATCTTCACCGATCAGCACTCGTGGCTCCACTGGACGCGGCACCGAGATCTCGCTCGGCTGGCCGAATCCGGAGTTTCGGTTGCGCATTGCCCGCTTCCTTTTGCGCGCTACGGGCAGACGATGGAGGACGTCGGCGCCTAGTTGCGCGCGGGTGTCAACATCGGACTCGGCACCGAGACGTCTCCTGGAAATACCCCCCGCTCGAGGAGATGCGCCTTGCCTGCATCCTCGCGCGCGTTGCGGCCGAGGACATCGAGACGATCACGACACGCGACCTTTTCCGCGCAGCCACAATTGGCGGTGCCAATGCCGTCGGGCCGCAACCATATTGCCCGTCTTGCGCATCGGCATGGCGCCGACATTGTCGTGGTCTAACACCGAGCATCCTTCTTCCATGTGGCCGGCTGCGCCGATCCGCTGCGGTCGCGGGCTGTTTCATTCGGCCGCCGATCGCGCTGTCCGGGACGTCTACGCGGCCGGGCGCAAGGTTGTCGACAACCGGCGCGTGTTGCATCTTGCAGCCGGCACGAAGCCATTTTGCGGCTGGAGGAGGACAACGCCGCGCGGAGCGGGGAGCGCCCGCACGCGACTTCCTCGGAAGAAGCGGCGAGCAGATCGCTCCGCTTTCATTTCCGGTCGTGTGACAACTGCCGGACGCGGCCGATCGTCGAAGCTACCTGCACTAGGCATGATGCACACGTCGTGAGCGCGGCCGGCGCGGAATTGAATTGCAATCGGGTGTGAGGCGATCACAATGCGTTCGACCGGGAATGTCGAGGTAGTGCGCATCAAGATGTGCGCGACAAGGGGCTGGCATGACGAAGGTGCAATCGTTCTCGGAAGATCTCCGCCAGATCATGGTCGAACGGGCGGAAACGGCGCAGATCAATCGCCGGACATTTCTCGCGGGACTGTGGCGCGGGCCTCATGACCGCGGAAGAGGCGCATGCCGCCGGCTCCATTCACATGATCAACTGGGGTGGCGATAACGCGAAGTGGCTGGAGAAGGCTTACACGAAGCCGTTCGAAACCGAATCCGGAGTTGCCTCGACGACCGATACCTCCGGCCCGACCGCCGGCAAGCTGCGAACGATTGCGGAGTTCCGGAAAGATCACCTGGGATATCGCGGACTGGTTCCGCATACCTCATTCTTGCTTGGCAAGGCTGGCTATCTCGACGAGATCGACTATTCGATCGTCGACAAGAGCAAGGTCGTTCCCGAGTTCGTCTATCAGTGGGCGGTAGCGAACGGCGTCTTTAGCAATGTGATCACGTACAACTCCGCCAAACTGAGCAAGGCACCGACGAGCTGGGCTGACGTCTGGAATCTGAAGGAATTTCCGGGCAAGCGGACGTTCTGGAAAGGCTTCAACGGCGTCCTCGAGGCCGCCTTGATGGCCGATGGCGTGCCGTTGGCGAAGATCTATCCGATCGATGTGGATCGCGCGCTGAAGAAACTCAAGGAGATCAAATCCGAAACGATTTTCTGGGGTTCGGGGACCGAAAGCCAAGCCCTTCTGCGTGACGGCGAGGTCACGATCGGCAGCATCTGGAGCACGCGCGCGCAGATCCTCGGTGACGATACCCAAGGCCGCATCAAGTTCTCGTTCGATCAAGGCGTCATGGTTCCTGGCGTCTGGATCGTACCGAAGAAGATTCTGGCCGGGAAGGACGTCTATCGCTTCATCGCCTCGACGCAGAAGCCGGAACGGCAGGCCGAGATGTTCGTCGGATATGGCTACGGCCCGGCCAATCCCGCGGCGAGCGCGCTGGTGCCGGACCAGTACAAGTGGCGCAACCCGCTGAGTCCGGCGAATTTGTCGAAGCAGTTGCTGATCCGCTCCCAATGGTATGACGAGCACTACGATTGGGTTTACCCGATGTACCTCGATCTGCTGTCATCCTGAGGTTTGCCGTCAGGAGTTTGGTCGCTCCACTGCCACGGCATGTGCACGGGTTATCCATGGCATCAAGAAGCCTGATCCTGCGTAACGGTAAGCTGCTGAACGCGCTCGCGCACGCCGCCGAAGAGAAAGACGTCCTCATCACAGACGGAGTTCATCGTTGAGATCGGCCTGCCCGGCATAGCAGCGCCGGTCGACGCCGAGACCGTCGATGTCACGGACCGACTTCTGATCCCGGGCCTTGTGAATGCCCATTGCATGGGCACGGGAGCTTGTGCAAAGGCATGGGCGATCGCTGGTCGCTTGAACTTCTGCTCAACGCTGGCCCGTGGATGAATCGGCGGGCGCGAACTGGAATACAAGTATCTTTCGGCGCTGCTCAACGGCATCGAACTGGTCCGTCGCGGCTGCACCGCGGTTTACGTGATCTCTACGCCGAGTTTCCCGTTCCGACCGTCGAGGGCATCGACGCGGTCGCGCGCGGTTACCGTGATGCCGGAATCCGCGCCGTTATCGCTCCGATGATTGCTGACCGGTCGCTTTTCGAGGCGATACCGCGCCTCGCCGAAGCCTTGCCTGCTTCCTATCGCGCGCAGCTCGACAAGGTCAGGCTTGAACCCGCCGGGGCAACGCCTGGTGCGTGCCGCAATATCGTAGACCGTTGGTCATTCGATCGCGCGCAGATCAGACCCGCGATCGCGCCCACGATCCCGCTTCACTGCAGCGATAATTTCATCAGGCAATCCAGGTCCTCGCAGAGGAGTTCGGACTTGGCGTGCACATGCACTGGCTGAGTTGCGCGTGCAGGCCCTGTCGGGCGTTCGGCGATATGGCAAGACGCTGACCGCGCACCTCGATGATGTTGGCCTGCTTACTCCGAATTTCACGGGCGCCCATTGCGTGTGGCTCGACGATGACGACATCTCACGCCTCGCCGATCGTGGGTGCAAAGTTGCGGATATCCCGGCAGCAACATGCGGCTTGGCTCCGGCATCGCTCCCGCGAAGAAGCTGCTGGACCGCGGCGTGACGGTAGGTATCGGAACCGACGGTGCGCAACGCTCGGACCATCAAAACATGTTCGAAGCGATGCGACTGGCCTCCTTCGCGTCACGCATCCTCTCCGCCGACGTCGCGCAATGGATCGACACCGAGACGGCCTTTGCGATGGCGACCAGTGGAAGCGCTTCAGTGCTCGGGTTTGGCGATCGCCTCGGCCGCATCGCGGTTGGAGCCTGTGCCGACATCACGTTCCTCGATCTGACCGATGTCGGCTCCGTGCCGCTGAACGATCCGACAAACCAACTGGTGCACTCGGTTCGACACCAGTGCGGTGGCGAGCGTCATGGTCGCAGGGCGCCTCCTGTTGCGGGACCGGGAATTCGTCGCTCTCGATTACGGCGGTCTGCGAGGCCAGGTCTCTGACGTAGTCACGAGGTTGTTGTCGGCGAACGCGGAGCGCCGCAAATTTGCCGAAGGGCTTTCCGCGCACATTGCGAGCTTCTGCGTCGGCCTCGCCGGCGAGCCGTATCATGTCTCGCGCTGGATGGCGCAGAGCAACCAGGAAGGCCCGCGTCCGGTTCAGACATGAACACCGGGACTGCAGCGCGTAGACTTGGTTTCGAAGCGCAGCGAGCGTTGCGGAATTGCATTGGGGGCGCAGCACTATTGCGCTGGCGGTAGGCTCAGATCTTTGAACGATAGATTGATGTCATGAGATAGGCTGCACTGGGTTAGAGTTAATACGCCGATCGCTTTCTGCTGTCCATTTGGCTGCGAAAGGCAATGCGAGAGCCGCTCGTAAGCTGTGCCAACGCTGCGCTGCTTGGAATTCAGGAAAGCGAACCACGCGAAGGCCGATTGGAGAAAAACGGCCTAATGGCTCACGTCATCAGGCCAACGGGCATTCTGGTGGTTCGCTTTGCTCACAAGAAGGGCCCATTTGGCGCGGAAAACCGCACTTCTGGCGCAAATTCTCGACGAGACTAGGAATATAAGACTAGATGGCGGAGCAAGTGGGAATCGAACCTACGGTACGCTTTTCGAGATTTGCCTTTGAAATATCGGCAGAATTCGCGCTCATAAGCGGATCGAAGCGCGAACAGAGAATGTCGCACCCGTGAGCTGCGCAAATCGCGAGGACACCCTTGCAGCGGCAGTCTCGTGGTTCGCTTTCTGTCACGGACGAGCGGCGCTGCTGTCGCCCCGGACGCCAACTCAATAAAGTTCGCAGACGACTACCTGTTACTCCAAGCAGACGTTCGCGCGAGGCATGGTATGTCTGCAGAGAGCCAAAACCGGATGAGCGGTACGAAGGCGCATCCACCGCCTATGGCCGACGACTGATCGAGCGACAGGTGAGATCGCGTGCGAAGCATGCAAGGCTCGCGATGACATGACGGGTTGCATGATGGACATCGAAGCCGAGCTGCTTACTCGTGCGCACACGCTCGAATTAAGCCTGAACGCGATCGTGCAATTTCGTAAACCGGTCTCACCGCCTGGCGGCACGCTTAATGGACTACCGTACGCGGCGAAAGACATCTTCGCCGCGCCCGATCGCCGACCTCAAGGCGGATTGGCGGGGCCTCTCCCCGCAATGGATTGCGCCTACGCCGACGTGCTGCGATTGCTCGACGATGCCGGTGCCGTGCGTCTCTTCTACGCCGCGCTGACTGAAATCGCTTACGAGCCGTCCGGCTACAATGCCGTGCACGGTCGCGTTCGTAATCCATGGAACCTGGATTTCATCTCGGGCGGGTCGTCGTCCGGGTCGGCAGCCGCGGTCGCAAGCGGATTGACTGTCGTCGCGCTCGGATCGGATACCGGTGGCTCGTTGCGCATCCCGGCGCATGCATGCGGTGTCACGGCATGGAAGCCCACCTGGGGTGTAGTCTCGACGCGTGGCGCCATGCCGCTCGCACCGACGCTCGACACCATCGGGCTGCTCGCGCGCGGCGCAGCGGACATGATCCCGGCAGCCAGCGTCCTGGCTAACCTGGGCCGCGGGAGTCCCATTCGCTCGGCTGTCGTTCTGGATGATGCACTGGCGGCCGCACATCCTTCAGTTCGCAAAGCGTGTCAGGCGGGCATCGACGCGATTGCCTCTTGCGATGTTACACTCGATCAGCGTGACGGTCTCCCTGTGATTGATGCTGCCGATCGACCAGTTTTCACCATCATGCAGGGCGAGGCCGCCCGCTGCCACCGTACCTTGCTTGAGTCAGACACGATCGACGCCGTGCTGCGACGCCGCCTCACCAAAGGCCTTGCGATCGACGACTCCACGCTCGCGGCTGCGGTGGCGCAGCGGCCCGCTCTCGTGGGCGAGTTCATCGAGCGGATATTGCAGTCCGCAGATATTTCTGTTCTCCCGGTCATGACGATCCGTACACCCGCCGCTGCAGAATGCGATCCGCGCGACGCCGCATTTTCCGCGAGCACGCTCTATGAGCTGAGCCGCCTGACGCGTTTCGTGAATATGCTTGGTCTGCCGGCGGTCGCCCTGCCGGTCGGGTTCGATGATCGTGGCCTTCCGGTCGGTCTCCAAATCGTAGGACGTCTCGGGACGGATCGCGCGCTTCTGGATCTGACCGCCGCGATCCAGGCGCGGAGCGATTGGCACGGCCGGACGCCGGACGCGATCGCATCGCTCATTCCGCAATAGGAGCGTCAGAATGACGGTGCTGGTGACGGGTTCGAGCGGCTTCGTCGGGCGCGCGATCATGGTACGTCTCGCCGGACAGGCGATCGGGCTCGATCCCATCCCGTCGTCGGGCACGCAAGTGATCGACGACCTTTCCGACCAAGCTGGTCTCCGCGCTCTCATCGCCCGCGAGCAGATCACGCATATCATCCATGCGGGCGGCGTATCGGGTCCGATGGTCAAGGCCGACGATCCGGCTGGCGTGCTGGCCATCAACGTGACCGGCAGCATGAACCTGCTCTACGCCGCGATGGCCAACAATGTTAAGACGTTCGTGTATTGCTCGTCAGTCGCCGCGCTCGGAAATTTCTACGAGAACGAGCCGATTGGCGAAGACTACGCGATGAGGCCGAACTCGACGTATGGCTGCTCGAAAGCCGCGATGGATTACGTGCTGCGCGGTCTCTGGAGAAAAGTGCCACTCGACCTATGCTCGTTGCGGCTCACCGCCGTTTACGGGCCGGGCCGGGAAACTGAATTCCACATCGACACAATCGTGCGTGCGGCGCTGGCCAGAACCGACGCGCGCCTCGATCCACTCACGGACTGGCCTTATATCTACGTCGATGACGCGGCCGATGCCGCAATCGCGGCGTGCTTTTCACAGACACGCACGCAGCTTGCCTACTTCGTGGCGCATCCTGAGCGTGTTACGCCGGAGGATATTGCCGCCGCGTGCGCTGCGGCTGGCAAGCCGGTGCATCTCGCGATCGACACATCGAAGCCACCGGCCGGGCGTGGCGTCCTCGATTTGGATGCCCCAGCGCGCGATTTCGGATTTCACGCCAAAATCGGTCATCGCGAGGGCGTTCGCCGTATGATCGAGGCGGGACGCAGCTAGGCGACAAGCCTGTTGCTGCCGCCTGGCCGGCGCTTCATAGTTCTCGCCCGCCCCCGCCCCTCCGCTGGAGACATCATGGATCTGAAGATTGCCGGCAAGACCGCGTTGATCACGGGCGCCTCAAAGGGAATCGGCCGCGCGACGGCAGAGATTTTTGCTGCTGAAGGCTGCAACGTGATCATCGTCGCACGCAGCGCTGACCTGCTGGCGGGTGTGAAGTCCACTATTGCGCAGACATCCAATGTGCGCGTCGACACCGTCGCGGCCGATCTGTCAGACAGCAGCAACGTCGACAAGCTGGCCAAGGACTTCCCCGATATCGACATCCTGGTGAACAATGCTGGCGCGATCCCGGGCGGCACGCTGCTCGACGTCAGCGAAGAGACCTGGCGCAAGGCCTGGGATCTCAAGGTCTTCGGATACGTCAACATGTGCCGGCGATATTATGCACTCATGAAAGCACGCAAGGCTGGCGTGATCGTCAACGTGGTTGGCAACGCGGCCGACACGCACGATCCGGAATATATTTGCGGCGTGGCCGGCAATGCGTCTTTGACAGCGTTCAGCCAATCGCTCGGCTGTGTCAGCGCGAAGGACGGAATCCGCGTGGTGGCGTTGAGCCCAGGCCCGGTTGAAACCGACCGGATCGTGACGCTGATGAAGAAGAAGGCGAAGGACCGCACCGGCGACGAGAACAATTGGCAGGATTTGCGCAAACCCCTGCCGTTCCAACGCTGTGCGACGCCGGAAGAAATCGGCGCGATGGCGGCGTTCCTCGCCTCTCCGCTCTCCGGATACACGTCCGGGTCTGTCGTCACGATTGATGCGGGCCTCTCGGCGCGCGCTGGCGCATTCTGATTTCAGGAGACCTCACATGCCGCATCTGACGACCGACGATGGCGTAAAGCTCTATTACGAGGAGACCGGCAAGGGCACCCCGATTGTCTTCATCCATGAGTTCGCGGGCGACTATCGCTCGTGGGAGCAACAGGTGCGCTACTTTGCACGCTACTACCGGTGTATCACGGTCAATGCGCGCGGCTATCCGCCATCCGACGTCCCAAAGGAGGGCACGAAATACTCGCAGGAGCGCGCCCGCGACGACATTCGCGCCGTTCTCGATGCCCTCAAGATCGACAAGGCGCACATCGTCGGGCTGTCGATGGGCGGCTTCGCGACGCTGCATTTCGGCTTCACCTATCCGGACCGCGCCCGTTCGCTGGTGATTGCGGGTTGCGGCTATGGGGCCGAGCCCGACAAGCGGGCGCAGTTCTCCGCGGAGGCGGAAGCCTCGGCGAAGCGCTTCGAAGACCTCACAATGGCGAAGGCTGCCGAGGCCTACGCGCTTGGACCGACGCGCGTGCAGCATCAGAACCGCGACCCCCGCGGATGGCGCGAGTTTGCCGATCAGCTCAAGGAGCACTCGACCGAGGGCGCGGCGCTAACCATGCGCGGCGTGCAGGCCAAGCGCCCTTCGCTGTTCGAGTTGGTCGACAAGATGAAGGCCGTCACGGCGCCGACGCTGGTGATGACCGGCGATGAAGATTGGCCGTGCATCGAACCTGGTGTCCTCATGAAAAAGAACATCACGACCGCCGCGCTGGTCGTGATGCCGAACGCCGGTCACAACATCAATCTGGAGGACCCGACAGCGTTCAACGCACACCTGCAGGAGCTGTTTCTTGCGGCCGATGCGGGCACCTGGCCGGTGCGCGATCCGCGCGCGATGGCGGGGTCGATCCTCGGAAAATAGCGCCGCTCACGTTGCGTTATAACCGCCGTCGACCAGCATGTCTGACCCGGTCATGAAGCTCGATGCATCGCTGGCGAGGAACACAGCTGCTGCTGCGATCTCGTCCGGCTGACCGAGGCGGCCGAGCAGGTGCTTCGGTCCGGACACGCGCCGCGCCTCGTCCATGCTGCCAAAGCGCGCGACCAGACGATCCGTTTCGACCGCGCCGGGTGAAAGCGTATTGACGCGGATGTTCTGCGCCGCATGGTCGGTCGCCATCGCGCGCGCGAGCTGCAGCAGCGCGCCCTTCGAGGTGCAGTAAACCGCGCGCCGCGGGGCCGCGACGCTGCCAAGCTGCGAGGCGATCAGAATGATGCTGCCGCCGCCCGCCGCGATCATGGCGGGCAACACCGCGCGGCTCATCAGGAACGCGCCGCCGACATTGACGTCCATCACGCGGCGCCAGTCGACCCATGAGAGATCGAGTACGGTGCCGTTGGGATCGTACCCGGCGGCGCCGCTGACCAGGATGTGGACTGCGGGGAATGCTGAAAGCACCCCCGCTGCTGCCGCCATGACGGCGCTCTCGACGCCGACATCGCACGCAAGCGCGACGGTGCGCGCGCCACACGCGGCTGCCTCCGCAGCCGTCGCCTTTGCGGCGTCCGCATCGAGATCGAGGCAGGCGACGTTGGCGCCCGCACGCGCAAACGCCAGCGCGATGGCCCGGCCGATCCCTGCGCCCGCGCCCGTGATGACCGCATTCTTGCCCTTCAGCGGCGCCGGATCGCTCATGTCGCCTCCGCTCTCGCGGCGCGCCCCAGATAGGCCTCACGCACCCGCGTGTCCCTCGCAAGTTCCGCGCATGCCCCACTCACGATGACACTGCCGGTTTGCAGCACATAGCCGCGGCTCGCGGTTTCGAGCGCATAGCGGGCGTTCTGCTCCACCAGCAGCACGCTGGTGCCGCCCCCGTTGATCGCCCTGATGGTCTGGAAAATGTCGCGCACAATGAGTGGCGCAAGACCGAGCGAGGGCTCGTCGAGGCACAAAAGCCTCGGCTCCGACATCATGGCACGGCCAAGCACAAGCATCTGCTGCTCGCCACCCGAGAGCGTGCCGGCGTTCTGGCCCGCCCGCTCGCGCAGGCGCGGAAAGGTGTCGAACATTCCATCGATCAAGCGGCGAACCTTGGCGGGATCGCGCCTGCTCTTGAAGCCGCCAAGCTCCAGGTTCTCGCGCACGGTCAGGAACGGAAACACATGACGCCCCTCGGGCACCAGCGCGATTCCGCGCTGGGTGCGTTCATGCGACGGCAGCCGTGTGATGTCCTCTCCGGCAAATCGGATCGCGCCGGCACGTGGCGCGAGCAGTCCCGCGATGGCACGCAGCGTTGTCGATTTGCCTGCGCCGTTCGCCCCGATCAGCGCAACGATTTCACCTTGATGGACTTCGATCGAGATGCCGCGGCACACCGGAGCCTCGCCATAGGCAAGTTCGAGATTGTCGGCGGCGAGGAGCGCGGTCACACGAGTTCTCCGCCGAGATAGGCCGACACGACCGCGGCATCTTTTTGCACATCCGCCGGCGCGCCCTCGAACAAGCGCTGGCCGTAATCCATGACCAGAATGCGATCGGCGACATTCATCACCAGATCCATGTTGTGCTCGACCACCACAACGGTCACGCCCTTCTTGCGGGTCATCAGGATGCGGTCGAGCAGGCTGTCGACCTCCGCGGCGTTGAGTTCCTGCGGCCGGCTCGTCGATCAGCAGCAACTTCGGCTTTGTGGCCAGAGCCCGGGCGAACTCCAGCATGCGCTGCTCGCCGTAGGAGAGCGAGCCCGCAAGGACGTCGCGCCGACCGCCGAGTCCCATGAAGGCGAGCAATTCCCCTGCCTCATCGCGGCAGCGTTCACGATCGCGCCGGAAAGCGCCTCCGTGTGCAAGGTACTGCCAGGCACCGATGTCGTGGTGGATGTGAAAACCTGCGACGACGTTCTCAAGAACGGAGAGTTGCTTGAACAGCCGGATCTTCTGGAACGTTCGCGCGATGCCGAGCCGCACGCGGCGGTAGGCCGGCAGCCCGGCAAGGCTCTGGCCCGCGAATGTTAGTAACCCAGAATCCGGCTGGTAAACCCCACTGATCAAATTGAGCATCGTTGACTTGCCGGCGCCGTTCGGTCCGATGATGGCGAATACCGTACCTTCCGGGATGTCGTAGGAGACATCGCGCACGGCGCGTACTCCGCCGAAACTCTTGTGCAGCCCTTTCGCGCTGAGCAGCGTCATCGCGACAACCCGATTTTGCCGACCAGCAATCGAGCCGCCTGCGCCAGCCCGCCGGGCATGAACAGCACGACCAGCGTCAGGGAGAGCCCATAGACGATCAGCCGCAGATCGCCGATGTCGCGCAGAAGTTCGGGCAGCAACGTCAGCATGATCGCACCGAAAACAGGTCCAATCAGCGTTCCCATGCCGCCGACGATCACCATCGAGAGGATCGTGAACGACTCGGTGATGAAGAAAGCGTCCGGCACCAGCGTGCCGACGAATGTCGCGTAGAAACAGCCGGCCGCGCCGGCGACCGCCGCGCCGACGCCGAAGGCGAACACCTTCCATGTCGCCGTGTTGATGCCGAGCGAAGCCGCCGAGATGTCATCCTCGCGGATCGCCGTGAGCGTTTCGCCGATCGGCGAGCGCACCAGCTGATCGAGAATGAAGTATGCAATCAGCGCGAAACCGGCGACGAGATAGAACAGCGCGACCGGACTGCGGAAACTGATGGCCGGCAGGCCAGGGAATGCGATCGCAGGCGGCGGTGGAATGCCGTAGATGCCGAGCGGACCCTGCGTGAGGCTGATCCAGTTGAGGAGAATCTGATAGGTGATCACCGCAAAGCCGAGCGACGCGATGGCGAGATAATGTCCGCGCAGGCGTACCGCAAACATCGCAAGGATCATGCCGGCGAGTTCCGGCAAACGCGACGCCTGCGGCGAAGGCCACCCAGAACGGGACGCCAAGCCGCGTGATCAGCAGCGTCGAGACGTAAGCGCCGAGCCCGTAGAATGCCGACTGACCGAGATTAAGCTGGCCCGCATAGCCGAGGATGAAGTCGAGACCAAGCGCAAGCAGCACGTTGATGGCGCACACGGTGAGGTTTGTCTGCCAGTAATTCCCGGTGAGCAGCATCGGCAACGACGCAATGACGAGCGCGGCGGCGAGAAATCCGATGCGGCGGGAGACCCACCATCGCACTGCGGGCGAGAGCGCGGCGTCAGACATTCTCTTCCCGTCTCTCGGAGATGAGCCCGGTCGGACGGAACGCGAGCATCAGGAGAAGCAGACCGAACACCACGATGTCGATAAGACCGGGATCGAGATATTGCGTGGTGAAGCTCTCGATCAGGCCGACCATCAGACCGGCGAGAATTGTGCCTTCGACATTGCCGAAGCCGCCGATGATGACGATTGCGAAGGCCTTCACGATCACCGAGGCGCCGGCAAACGGCGTAAGCACCAGCACCGGAGCGAGCATTGCGCCACCCATGCCGGCCAGCGCCGACGAGATCACGATGGTCAGCATGATGAGGGTGTTGGGATTGACCCCCATCAGGCCGGCTGTCTCGCGGTCCTGCGCGACCGCGCGCAGCGCCTTGCCGAGGAACGTGAACTTCATGAAGGCGTAGAGCAGCGCAATGGTCGCGGTCGATACCGCGATGATGATCACGCTTTGCAGCGTGAAGAATGTGCCGGCGACACGGAAGACCTTCTGACTGTAGGGCGTCTCGAATGCATAGGGGACCGGCCCGAACCAGGCGAGCATCGCGTTCTGCAGCATCACGGATACGCCGATCGTTGCGATCAGCGGCAGCAATTCATTGCTCTTGCGCCGCAATGGCGCAAACACCGTAATATTGATCGCCCATCCAAGAACGGCGCCGACCGCAAGTGCCGCCACGATACTCAGCAGATAATTTCCACCGAGCACGTGCATGACAAAGTAGGCCGCGAAGGCCCCGAACGTCACAAAGTCTGCATGCGCGAAATTGATCTGGACCAGCACGCCGTAGATCAGCGTGAGGCCCAGAGCAACCAGCACATACAGGCTTCCGAGAACGATGCCGTTGATCGCCTGCTGCGCGACGATCGTCGCCGTCACGCGCTCAGTTCCACTTCAGCGCATTCCAGGAGAGGTCCGGCTTGGTCTCCATGTAATGGATCGTGTCCATCTTGGTATTCTGATTGTGGCTGTCGAACTCGACGCTGCCGGTGACGCCCTTGAAGTCCTTGGTCGCAGCCAGCGTATCGCGGATCGACTGCGCATCCTTTCCGCCGCGCTTCACGACATCGGCAATCAGCATGATCTGGTCGTAGGCATGCGCATTCAGATGCGTCGGGTCGGCGCTGAATTTTGCTTTGAACGCGGAGACGAAATTCTTCACCATGTCGCGGGTGTCGGTCGGATCGAACTGCACGATACGAACATACCCCTCGGCGGCCTTGCCGGCCTTCTGCTCGAAGCCGAACGGCAGCCAGATCGTGCCGAGTTGAATCGCCTGACCGCCGCCGCCCTTCACCACGCCGGCCTGTGACAGCGCCTGGGTGATTTTCAGGCCCTGGCCTTCGAGCGTATAGGTCGGGATCACATCGGCCTTGCCGGCGCCCGCAACGCGGGTCGCAATCGAGGTGAAATCGTTGACGTCGCGGCCGAAACCGATGTCCCCCACGATCTTGCCGCCGAGCTTCTCGAAGGTGTCCTTGAACACTTTCGCATTGCCAATTCCCGCATTGGTGTTTTCGTAAAGCAGCACGGCGGTGCGCGCATTGAGTTTGTTGTACGCCTGCGTCGCGATGTCGACGCCCTGCATCACTTCATTCGGCATGATGCGGAAGGTATAGGGATTGCCCGGATCGGTGACCTTCAGCGCCGAGGACCCGGCATTGATGATCGGCACTTTTGCCTCCTCGACGATCGGCATGATGGCAAGCGTTGCGTCCGAGCATTCCTCGCCGATGATGACGTCCGGTTTGAACTGGTCGAGCAGGCGCTTGGCCGCCTGCGAGGCGGGCAGCGGAGAACAAGCCGAGTCTTCATACTGAACGGTAAACTTGTAACCGTTGATGCCGGACTTGTTCAGCTCCTCGAGCGCAAGTTCAACGCCCTGCTTGTCCTGCGCGCCGAAATACGAGCCGGGGCCCGACATAGGCAAGAGCGCGCCGATCTTGATGGTCTTGTCTTGCGCGTTCGCCACGTTGAGGGCGACACTTGCAATCAATCCCAACGCACTGGCGGTCATCAGGAAAACTGGCCGACGCATTCTACCCTCCCGAGGATTTCGATTGTGATAGCGTAGCAACTAACATGCCATGCCCACAATCGCGTCAGGGTAGCGGACGATTGGGGCCGATATCACGAAGTCCGTCGGCCCCCGCTGGGAGTTAAGCCTCTGTCTCGTGACCGACACTTTCAGAGGCCTTGCGAGGCTCCGCGAACGATGTCTTCGCGACGCAGGGTTTCAACTTCTGGACCGGCACGTCTTCTTGGGCGCAAGATGAGACATCAAGATGGCATCAATGATCCATCCGCTTCCCCCTCAGTGAACTAACTCGCCCACTTCGGTTACGACGTCTGTTTCGGGCCAGAAGCGGAAGAGCGCGGACGTCGAAAGCAACGCGCCGTCCGCTGATGGAGCATTGCAAGATTCGACCCGATCTTCTTCTCGCGGCATGCGCCCGACGTGCCGGTTGCGGACGCTCACGCAATCTCCGCGTTGCATCGCATGGCAACGTCCGAAGAGCGATTGAAATCCGAAAGCGAACCACAGGGTGGCCAATTGGAGAAAAATAGCCATTCGGGCCTCTCCGAGAGGTTAACCGCAAGTCTGGTGGTTCGCTTTGCCCCCCGGGAAGTGCCCAATTGGCGGGGAAAACCCGATTTCTCCCCCGCAGTAGGGAGGAAGCTAGGAAAATAAGGTTAGATGGCGGAGGGAGTGCGACTGGGATCCAAAAGCCTCTGAATTTGTAGCAATAATATTGCTCGGGCGAGTGCGACTGGGCTCCAACTGCTAAGCTGAAAATACACGGGGACTGGCTTCAGCAACCGGCCCGTATTGCGAGCGAAGCTCAGAGGTTAGAGTCGCCCTAGTTGGCGGCCCCGTCTTTCTTTCCGTTCTCGATCACCCAGAACTGGCGACGGCGATCCGGCGGATCAAGACCGGATAAAGCGAACGTGTTGCGAGTGCGGCATCCGCGGCTCAGGGCAACGCCACCTTCTCAACACGGGCGATACCGGAAGTGTGCGAGCTCTCGTGCTGTTTGAGGGGCCTGTTCCCGACCAGCGCTCGCAATAGAACGTAAAACACCGGCGTCAGGAACAGGCCGAACACCGTGACGCCGATCATGCCGGCGAACACCGCGACGCCCATGGCGTGGCGCATCTCGGCGCCTGCGCCGGTCGAGGTGACCAGCGGCAGCACGCCCATGATGAAGGCGATCGACGTCATCAAAATTGGACGCAGCCGCAGGCGGCTCGCCTCGATCGCGGCTTGCACTGGCGTGCGTGCCGCCGAATTCCAGCTCGCGCGCGAACTCGACGATCAGAATGGCGTTCTTTGCCGAGAGGCCGACCAGCACGATGAGGCCGATCTGGGTGAAGATGTTGTTGTCGCCCCTGGTGAGCCACACGCCCGTCATAGCGGAGAGCAGGCCCATCGGCACGATCATCAGGATCGCGAGCGGCAGCGTAAGGCTTTCATAGTGCGCCGCCAGCACCAGGAACACGAGCAAGATCGCGAGCGGGAACAGCAGACACTGCCGAATTGCCGGCGAGGATTTCCTGATAGGTCAGGTCGGTCCACTCGTAGTCGAAGCCGTTCGGCAGCGTCTCGGCCGCAATTCGCGCGATCGCGTCCTGCGCCTGGCCGGATGAAAAGCCGGGCGCGGCGCCGCCATTGATTTCGGCGGCGAGGAAGCCGTTGTAACGCATCGCGCGCTCCGGGCCCGGCAGCCTGCTTCACCCGCAGCAGCGCGGAGAGCGGGATCATTTCGCCGCTCGCCGACCGCACCTTGAGCAGCCCGATGTCGTCCGCGCGCGCGCGGAACCTGGCGTCCGCCTGCACGCGCACCGAATAGGTGCGGCCGAAGCGGTTGAAGTCGTTGACGTAGAGCGAGCCGAGATAGATCTGCATCGTGTCGAACACTCGGTGACGGCGACGCCGAGCTGGCGCGCCTTCACGCGATCGATGTCGGCATAAAGCTGCGGCACGTTCACCTGATAGCCGGAGAACAGACCTGCAAGTTCGGGCGCCTGCCCGCGCCTTTGCAAGGAACGCCTTGGTCGCCGCATCGAGCGCGTCGTAGCCGCGCCCGGCGCGATCCTCGATCTGAAGCTTGAAGCCACCGATCGTGGCCGAGGCCCTGCACCGGCGGCGGCGGGAACATCGCGATGAAAGCCTCCTGGATGCCGGCAAACTTCTTGTTCAACTTGCCGGCGATGCGCGAAGCCGCAGATGTCAGGCGTCTTGCGCTCCTCGAACGGCTTGAGTGTCACGAACACGATGCCGGCGTTGGCGCTGTTGGTGAAGCCGTTGATCGAGAGCCCGGGAACGCGACCGCGCTTTCGACGCCGGGCTCCTTCAGCGCGATGTCGCTCATGCGCCGGATCACATCTTCGGTCCGGTCGAGCGTGGCGCCGTCGGGAAGTTGCGCGAAGCCGACCAGATACTGCTTGTCCTGGCTCGGCACGAAGCCGCCCGGCACCGCGCGGAACATGAAGACGGTGACGCCGACGAGCACGAGATAGATGCCCATCACCACGGTCTTGCGCGAGATGACCCGGCCGAACGCCGCCGCTGTAGGCATCCGAGCTCTTCGCTGAACACGCGATTGAAGCGGCGGAAGAACCAGCCGAGCGCCGTGTCCATGCTGCGCGTGAGCAGGTCCTTGGGCGCATTGTGCGACTTCAGCAACAGCGCGGCGAGCGCGGGCGAAAGCGTCAAGGAATTGATCGCCGAGATCACCGTCGAGATCGCGATGGTCAGCGCGAACTGGCGATAGAACTGGCCGGTGAGGCCGCTGATGAACGCGAGCGGCACGAACACGGCGACCAGCACCAGTGCGATCGCGACGATCGGTCCCGACACCTCGCTCATCGCCTGATAGGTCGCTTCGCGCGGCTTCAGGCCGTTCTCGATGTTGCGCTCGACGTTCTCGACCACGACGATCGCGTCGTCGACCACGATGCCGATCGCGAGCACGAGCCCGAACAGGCTGAGTGCGTTGATCGAAAAGCCGAACACATACATCACCGCGAACGTGCCGATGATCGAGACCGGCACCGACAGCAGCGGAATGATCGACGCGCGCCAGGTCTGCAGGAACAGGATCACGACGAGCACGACCAGCGCGATCGCTTCGAGCAGCGTGTGCACCACGGCCTCGATCGAGGCGCGGATGAACTGCGTCGGGTCGTAGACGATCTGGTAATCCACGCCTTCGGGCATGTTCTTCTTCAGCTCGGCCATCGTCTTGCGGACGTTGTCGGAGATCGCGAGCGCGTTCGAGCCCGGGGCCTGGAAGATGCCGATCGCCGCCGGCGGACTTGTTGTCGAGCAGCGAACGCAGCGAATATTCGGACGCGCCGAGTTCGATCCGTGCGATGTCGCGCAGCCGCGTGATCTCGCCGTCGGCGCCGGTCTTCACGACAATGTCGCCGAACTCCTCCTCGGTCTGCAGGCGGCCCTGCGCGTTGATCGAGAGCTGCAGGTCGATGCCCGGCAGGCTCGGGCGATCCGCCGACGACGCCGGCGGCGGCCTGCACGTTCTGCGCCCGGATCTCGCGGATCACGTCGCTCGGCCGACAGCCCGCGCTCGGCGACCTTCTGCGGATCGAGCCACACGCGCATCGAATAGTCGCCGCCGCCGAACAGCTGCACGTCGCCGACGCCGGCGATGCGCGCGAGCCGGTCCTTGACGTTGAGCACGCGCGTAGTTGCGCAGATAGGTCGTGTCGTAGCGATTGTTCGGCGAGAGGATATGCACGACCATCGTCAGGTCGGGCGAGCTCTTGACCGTCGTGATGCCGAGCGCGGCGCACGTCTTCGGGCAACCGCGGCTCGGCCTGCGACGACGCGGTTCTGCACCAGCTGCTGCGCCTTGTCGGCGTCGGTGCCGAGCTTGAACGTGACGGTGAGCGTCATCAGGCCGTCGGCGGTCGCCTGGCTGCTCATGTAGAGCATGCCTTCGACGCCGTTGATCTGCTCCTCGATCGGCGTCGCGACCGTTTCGGCGATCACCTTCGGATTGGCGCCGGGATATTGCGCGCGCACCACCACCGACGGCGGCACCACCTCGGGATATTCGGAGATCGGCATCGCACGCAGCGCCAGCAGGCCCGCGACGAAGATGAGCACCGATATGACGCCGGCAAAGATCGGCCGGTCGATGAAGAATTTGGAGAGATTCATGTCGTGCCTTGAACTGGCTTTTGTTGTGACGGGTCGGCCGCGTCAGCGTTGCGCCTGCAATTCGGACGCGCATCCATGCGGACCGGCTGCGGTGCGACGAGCGCGCCCGGACGGACGCGCTGGAGCCCGTTCACCACGATGCGCTCGCCCGGCTTCAGCCCGCTGTTGACGACGCGCAACGTGTCCGACCACCGCGCCGAGCATCACCTCGCGGTACTCGGCCTTGTTCTCGGCATTCACGACGAGCACGAACTTCTTGTTCTGGTCGGTGCCGATCGCGCGCTCGTTCACCATCAGGACCGGCTCGGCCTTCGGCTGTCCCATGCGCAGACGCGCGAACTGACCGGGAATGAACCGGCCTTCGGCATTGTCGAACGTCGCGCGTACGCGCACGGTGCCGCTGCGCGCGTCGACCTGATTGTCGATCAGTTGCAGCTTCCCTCGATTGTGTCGTCGCTCGCCGCGATGCTCATGCGCACCGGAATGCTTTCGACCTCGCCCGGCGCGCCCTTGTCGGCGAGCGTCTTGAGCGCGCGGGTTACGACGCGCTCGTCGGCGTTGAAGCTCGCATAAATCGGATTGACCGAGACCAGCGTTGTCAGCACCGGCGCGCCGGGCCCGGCGGCGACGAGATTGCCGGCGGTGATCTCGAGCCGTGCCGACCCGGCCCGCTACCGGCGCGCGCACCTGCGTGTAGCCGAGATTGAGCTTCGCGGTCTCGAGTGCCGCACGCGCCGCGCGCGCGTTCGCCTCGGCCTCGCGTTGCGCGTTGAGCCGCTGGTCGAGCTCGCGCTGCGTGATGTTGCGCTGGTCGGAAAGCTGCGCGCCGCGGCTGTAGTCGCTCTTCGTCAGCGCCACGCGCGCGTCAGCCGCGGCGACCTGCGCCTCGGCACGCTCGACCTCGGCCGCGTAAGGAGCCGGATCGATCGTGACGAGCAGGTCGCCCTGCTTGACCAGCGCGCCTTCGCGGAAATGCGCCGACTGCACCGCGCCGGCGACGCGTGAGCGAAGCTCGACGCGCTCGATCGCTTCGAGCCGGCCGGAGAATTCGTCCCAGATCTCGACATCGCGCTGCTCGACCACCGCGACCGACACGGGCGTCGCAGCCGGCGCCGCGGCGGCGGGCGCGTTTGCCCGCGCGCCGTCGCTGCGCAGCGCATAGAAAACGCCGCTGACGATCGCGACCGCGACAAGCGCGACCGCGCCAGCGGCAAGGAGGCCACGCGTGAGTTTCTTCATTGTTGAACTTCCTTCTCTGGGAGAGGCACCGAAAGGGTCGAGGGCGCGGCGCGGCGCGCGGCCGTCGTCGCGGCGAAGAACGTCTTGAGATGACCGACGACCGCGCCCTCCCATGAGGCGGACTGCGCGGCATCGTTGGTCGGCATCGACAGCGCGAACGGCCAGTTCGTCGGGCCGGGCAGCACATTGTGCTGCACCCGCACGCCGGCAGCGCGCAGGCGGCGCGCATACGTCTCGCTCTCATCGCGCAGCGGATCGTCTTCCGCGCTGAGCAGCAACGCCGGCGCGACACCCGCAAGGCGGCTCGCGCTGAGCGGCGCCGCGTAAGGATGCGCCGCCTTGTCGGGCGAGCCGAGATACGCGTGCCAGCCGTCGGCCCATGGGCAACCGACCGCGCCGGCGTCGGCGCTGCGCAGCGAACACGTTCCCATGACGGGATCAAGCATCGGCGAAACGAGAATCTGTCCGGCGAGCGGTGCGCGCCGATCCCGCGCCATCAGGGCAAGCCCGGCCGCAAGATTGCCGCCGGCTTCCTCGCCGGCGACGAAAACCAACGACCGCCGGCTCGCCCACTCGGCACAACAGCGCTGCAGCGTGCCGAGGAGATCGAACATCGCTTCGAGCGCGTCGGGAAACCGATGTGCGGGCGCCAGCGGATAGGGAGCCGACACCGCGACCGCTCCGGCCTGAGCCAGCAGGGCCGGCAGCCGCTCGCTCGGCCGCCGAACCGCCGGTGAACGCACCGCCGTGAAGATAAAGCGCGACCGGCGCCGCCCCGGGGTCTTCTTCCCGTAGCACACGCACCGGCACCCGCGCGCCGCTGCTGTGTTTCGATGGTGTGGTCGGTCCATGTCGCCATCGGTCTGCCCGTCGCAGATCACCCATATCTGGGCCGCAGCGAGAAATTAGGTCGCTTGAGGAGGCTGTATTAGGTGGCTAAGAGCTAACCTCATTGTTTCTGGATGTGTACAATCAATCGCTATTATTGATGAAATTGTTGACAATTAGATCACAATCTGGCACAATTTACGGAATGTGGGCATCCGAACACTGCGGTACTCGCTCAATTTTGTTGCATCGCACCTAGATAAGTCAGGTCATGACGGCGATGGATCAGTTTGCCGCCATGAAGGCGTTCTCGCGCGTCGTCGAGGTCGGGCACTTCACGCGCGCGGCCCAGTTGCTCGGCATGCCGAAGCCGACGCTAAGCAAGTTGATTCAGGGGCTCGAATCGCATCTGCGCACCAAGCTGCTCAACCGCACCACCCGCCGCGTTACCGTAACGGCGGACGGCGCCGCCTATTATGAACGCGTGGTGCGCATCCTCGCCGATGTCGACGAGCTCGACGGCAGCATGTCGCTGTTGCAGGCGAGCCCGAAGGGTCGGCTGCGTATCGACATCAGCGCTTCGCTCGCGATGCTCGTTTGATTCCGGCGCTGCCCCAGTTCCACGCACGCTACCCGG
>CAVWSB010000009.1:0-4005 GCA_963757565.1 uncultured Alphaproteobacteria bacterium | reverse complement strand
GCTGCCCCGCAGAAGGGGTTGACCGACAGGCTGCTCGAGCTGTGGAAGCGCGTGCTCAAGACCGACGATATCTCGCTTGACGACGATTTCTTCGAGAAGGGCGGCGATAGCCTGCTAGCGATGGACGTGAGTTTGGAACTCCAGAAGATGCTCGGCAGGGAGCTGCCGGAATCGATCCTGTTCGAATTGCCCACGATCCGCGATCTGGAGAAACGGCTGACCGAGGAACCGGCGTGAAGGATACCATCCTCCTGACCGGTGCGACTGGCGCGCTCGGCTCGATGCTGCTTCAGCGGCTGTCGGATCAGGGGTACGAGGTTATCTGCCTGGTGCGCGGCAAAACCCGCGCAGAGGCCCGCAAGAGAATTCGCGATCTTGTCGGTGAACGCGAGAACGTCAAAGTCATCCGGGGCGACATCACCGAACCACGATGCGGAATCAGCGACCTCGATCGCGAGCATTTGCTTGGTCGCGTAAAACGTGTGCTGCATTGCGCAGCATCGATCAATTTCATGGACAAGAACGAGACCCAGATCACCAACGTGGCGGGTTTGCTGCACGTCCTCGAGCTGACCGACATTCTCGACGCATGGCACGTGATTTACGTTTCCACGGCTTACGTCATTGGAGACGCGCCCTACCTGTCGGAAGACAGCCTTTCGCTGAACCAGCGCTGGCACAATCCGTATGAAGAATTGAAATTCATCGGCGAGAAGATGGTGCGCGCCTGGGCGCTCAAGCGCGACGAGCGGCGCTTCACGATTCTGCGCCCGAGCATTCTGATCGGTTGCGAGGACGGCACGACGCCGACGCTGGATACTTTTTACCGGTACGGGGAGCCGCTTCACCGGGTTGCCGAAAGCCTGCGCGAACACCGGGGCGGATCGCCCTCACCCGACATCTCGATCAGCTCGGACGGTCGCGTTCGCGTGCCGCTTGCGATCTTGATGGCCGACAAGCGCGTGAATTATGTTCCGATCGATTGGGCCGCCGACATGATGGCGGCGACGGTCGACCTTCCACCACGAAACGAAACCTTTCACATCGTGCATCATCAACCACCGCGGATGCGCGATATCATGATGTGGTCGGCAGACTTCCTGAAGATCGAGGGTATGATCGTCTGCGCGACCGCCGCCGCAAAGGAGCTCGCGATCCAGACGCAGTCGCCGTTCGTTCGCAGGCTGCAACGCCGGATCGATGTCGTGCACGATGCCTACATTCCTTACGTCACGACTGAGCCGCATTTTCAGATGGACGCCGCGCCACGCGATCTCGGTGCGCGCTTCCGGTACCCGCCGCCCATCGATCGGAAATTCGTCGAGCGGCTGCTGAGCTATGCGCGGCAGTGGCATTGGAATGTCGACCGGAAGCGTCATCGCGTGAATGCATGACCCTTGCAGCCGCAGAGGCGTTTGTCGGGCGCAACTCCGCGCCTGAGGGCGCGGCACTGTCAGGATTCACCGCGTCCCCTTCGCAGGCAGCACCCTATACGGCGCGAATTGCCAATTCGGCGTCGGAGATCGATCGGGCGGACTGGCGACAGATTTGCGACGGCACCGCGTCGCCGATCTTCATGGATTTGCGATTTATCGAGGCGGTCGAGAGCGCGCTCAAACCGGCCTGCCGGTTCTGGTTTGTAACCGTTTATGCCGGAGCGGAGCCGGTCGCCTGTGCGGCGCTGACCGCGATGACGGTCGACTTCACCGACTTCGGGGATCCGCGCATCACCTGGCTGGTGAAATACAATCCGCTGCTGCGGCGATTTCGGAACATGAAAGTGCTGTTCTGCAGCCTCCCCGGTTCCCCGGGCGACAGGGGAATTGCGTTCTCGCCAGCGGCCGACAACGCGCGGGTGTTGGCGCTGGTTGACGATTTGATGGTCCGTCTCGCGACCGAGGCCGGTCTCGACGCGGTCATCTTCAAGGAGTTCTCGCCGCCCGAAACCGAGCCGATGAAGCCATTGCTTGATCGCGGCTATATGAGGGTCGAGGTGCCGCCGATGCACCTGCTCGATCCCGCGTTTGCGAACTTCGCGGATTATACGGCGGCCCTGCGCACGCGCTATCGCCAGCAGGTCAACAAGTCGACCCGCAAGCTCAAGGGCAGCGGCATCGTCTCGACGGTGCTGACCGATCCGGACGAGATCCTGCGCCGTTACGACGCCGAAACCCATGCGATGTATCGCGAGATGACGTTAAAGTCGGATCTGCGCGTGGAGGTGCTGCCCTACGAATACTATCGCGAACTGGTGCGGCGAATGCCGGGGCAAGTCGAATTGATCGCGATGATCAAGGACGATCGCATCATCGCATTCGGCTGGTGCCTGTACGACACGGCCACCTATCACATGATGTATGCGGGTCTCGATTACCGTCTCAACAAGGACTTCGATCTCTATTTCAATTTGATGTACGGCGGCTTCGACCGCGCGCTGCGCAAAGGAGCCCGGCGCATTCACGTCGGACAGACCGCGACGGTTTTCAAGTCGCGCATGGGATGCTTTTCGGAGGAGCGCTACATTTATACCAAGGGCGTCGGGTTTTTCATGTCGCGCCTGTTCCGCTACGGCTCGAGTTTGCTGGTGGTCAAGAAGCCGTCGAACCCGCCGTCGGATATTTTCAAGCGCGCCGGTTAGCCCAACGAAAAACGGGCCGTGTTGCCACGGCCCGTTATCATCACGTCACGCGTAGATTAGCGCGGTTGCGGCTGCTGCTGCATCTGCTGGCCGGGCGGCATGCGGGGCGGTCGCTTCTGACCTTTCATGCGCATCTTCATTTTCATCATGCGCATCATCTGCTTCTTGCTCATTTTCTTTTGGCCCATGCCGGGCATGCCACCGCCCATTCCACCGCCACCACCCATGCCCATGCCACCTCCGGGAGGCATTCCGGGCGGCGGCGGGGGCGGCATCATGCCGGGCGGCGGAGGCGGCGGATAGAACCCCGGCGGCGGAGGCGGAGGTGGCGGCATTTGGGCGAATGCGCCGGACATTGGTGACAGAACCAGGCCAGCGATGAGGGCTATTGCGACCGTGCGCATCAGTATCTCCCGTTGCGGAAGGTCTGAGTATGAACGGATTTGAGGCTCTCGCAAGCGGGCTAATGTGCATAAACCCGCTCCCGCGACGCTTATCGTAAATACGCCAGGTAATGCGCCAAGGCGTTTAGCTGTTCGTCGTCCAGGGCATTGACTGATGCGGACATCAGCTGATCCGGCCGAGCGGCCGTTTTGAAGTCACGCAGCGCCTTGAGGAGATAGTCCTCCCGCTGGTGAGCGAGTCTCGGATTGTCGCCGGCTCCGGCGAAATCGGCGTTATGGCAATTCGCGCAGTTGGCGGCGGCCGCAACGGACTTGCCGAATTGGTAACGCGCTTCATCAAAGCCGGTCGCGGGCGCGGGCGGCTTCGGCAGCCTTTCGATCAGCTCCGCATAGCGGCGCAGATTTTCCTCGGCGAGCAGGCCGGCGACCGAATCCATCGGCGGGCTTTTTCTCTTGCCCGCGCGAAACAGCGCGAGTTGTTTGATCACAAATGGACCGGGCTGAGCCGCAAGCGAGGGGATCTCGGATGTTTCCGAATGCCCGTTGGGCCCATGACAGGCGAGGCAGGTCGCGAAGGCCTCATCTGCTTTCGGTACGGGAGGCGGAGTTGGTGCGGCCGCTTTCGGCGGGTTTGCGGGAGGCGGTACAGCGGGCACGACCGGCGCCGCGGGGACACTGACTGCAGGGCTCGCGGGCGCCTGCGGCGTTGTCGCGGCCGGTGGTTGAGCGGCTTTCGGTTGCGGCTTGGCTTGCTCGCGCACTTTGGTGCCGGGATCGGGATTTGTGTGCTTGGTCGCCTTTGCACCCTCCGTCTTGGCCGCACCGCTGCCTTTTTTCGCCGCGTTTCCCGGCTTGGCCTTCTGGGCCGCCTTTGCGTGGGCCGGCTCTTCTGCCCGCGACGGAAAGCGGTCGTCGCTCGGCTGCCCGAGCGACGGGCTGACAATAGCGGCGACCAGAATGACA
>CAVWSB010000008.1:0-31204 GCA_963757565.1 uncultured Alphaproteobacteria bacterium | reverse complement strand
GGCGATCGCCTGCGCACCAGTTGTCGTCGACCCCGACGATCGCGCTCGTCTCGGCTGCACGCCGCGACGAGCCGCTCCTTGATGGCGGCGTAGTGCTCGATGCTGCCGTGGCGATCGAGATGGTCCTCGCTGACGTTGATCAGGATGCCACGAGGGATCGAGCGAGGGCGCAGTCGATCTGGAACGACGAGCACTCGATGACGTGGACGCGACCGTCCGGGCGGCTCAGCGACAGGATCGCGGTGCCGATGTTGCCGCCGAGTTCGGCGTCCTTCCGGCGCCGCGAAGAGATGCGCGGTCAGCGCCGCGGTGGTGGACTTGCCGTTGGTGCCGGTGATCGCGATGAACGGCGCATCCGGCGCGGTAGCGCGCCGCTCGCGGCAGTAAAGCTCGATGTCGCCGATCACCTCGACGGCCGGCTTGCGCGCGAGGCCGACGACCCATGCGGCGCCGGATGGGTCAGCGGCACGCCCGGCGCAAGCACCAGCGCGGTGA
The DNA here is from genome assembly GCA_963757565.1 of uncultured Alphaproteobacteria bacterium. Lineage (GTDB taxonomy): Bacteria > Pseudomonadota > Alphaproteobacteria > Rhizobiales > Xanthobacteraceae > PALSA-894. The sequence continues at coordinate 30,709 of CAVWSB010000008.1, read as the reverse complement.
TCTCTGCTCCAGTCGATGCGCGCGCAGGTCGGTGGCCGGGATGCCGGCCGCGGGCGCTTCGGCCACGCTGTCGCCTCGTTCGTCGAACGCCACCACGTCCGCGCCGCCCGCGAGCAGCGCGCTCGCGCTCGACAGGCCGACGCGCCAGCCCGAACACCGCGACCTTCTTCCCCGCGAAGGTGGTGACCGGGATCATCGCAGCTTCAGCGTGGACAGCGCCCGCGAGCGCCAGCACGATCGAGATGATCCAGAAGCGGATCACGATCTGCGGCTCCGTCCAGCCCTTCTGCTCGAAATGGTGGTGCAGCGGCGCCATGCGGAAGACGCGCTTGCCGGTGAGCTTGAACGAGATCACCTGCATGATCACCGAGACGGCTTCGAGCACGAACAGCCCGCCGACGATCGCCAGCACGATCTCGTGCTTGGTGGCGACCGCGATCGACGCCGAGCAGCGCCGCCGAGCGCAAGCGAGCCGGTGTCGCCCATGAAGATCGACGCCGGCGGCGCGTTGAACCAGAGGAATCCAGGCCGGCGCCGATCACGGCGCCGCACAGAGATCGCCAGCTCGCCGGCGCCCGGCACGAAGTGGAGCTGCAGATAGTCGGCGATAGACGCGTTGCCGACCACATAGGCGAACACGCCGAAGCTCCCGGCCGCGATCATCACCGGGCCGATCGCCAGGCCGTCGAGCCCGTCGGTCAGGTTCACCGCATTGCCGGCGCCGACGATGATGAACGCGCCGAAAACGACGAAGAACCAGCCGAGATCGCGCACGAAGTCCTTGAAGAACGGAAACGTCAGCGAGGTCGCGAACGGCGGGCGCCCAAGCGCGTGATGCGCGAAGCCGGCGGCCAGCCCCGACCAGCCCTCGATCATGAAGCCGCGCCGACCGGCGAATCCGCCATTTTCTGCTTCGTCACCTTCAGATATCGTCGTAGAAGCCGACCAGGCCGAACGCGAGCGTCACGCCGAGCACGATCCAGACGTAGGGTTAGCCGGTTCGCCCACAGCACGGTCGCGACCGTGACGGCCGACAGGATCATCAGCCCGCCCATGGTCGGCGTGCCGCGCTTGGTCATGAGATGCGACGCGGGACCGTCGGCGCGGATCGGCTGGCCCTTGCCCTGCCGGATGCGCAGATGATCGATGATCCAGGCCCGAACAGGAACACGAACAGCAGCGCCGTGATCATCGCGCCGCCGGTCCGCACCGTGAGATAACGGAACACGTTGAGGACCGAAATCTTGTCGGAAAAATCGGCAAGCCAATACAGCATGTCTAACCTTGACGAGTGCCCGCCTCGCCGGCGCGCGTAAGCGGCGCTTGAGCGCCTTCACGACCGGCCCCATCCGCGAACCCAGCGAGCCCTTCACCATCACGGCATCGCCGGCCGCGACCGCGCCGAGCACATGTGGCTCGAGCGAGGCGGACGTGTCCGCATAGCCACCGCGGCGTTCGGAGGGAAGCGCATCCCAGAGCGATTTCATCAGCGGACCGGCGCAGTAGACCAGATCGATGGCATTTTCGACCACCGCGTCGGAGAGTGCGGCGTGCAGGGTGGTGCCTTCGGGCCCAAGCTCCAGCATATCACCGAGCACCGCGATGCGCCGGCCGCGCCCCTGCATCGGCGCCTGCCCGAGCAGCGCGAGCGCGGCACGCATCGAGGTGGGATTCGCGTTGTAGCTTTCATCGATCAGCAGGACCCGCCCACCCGGCAGATCGAGCATCACGCGTTCGCCGCGCCCGGCCGGTGCTTTCAGGCCGGACGAGCGCAAGTGCCGCAAGCGCAAGGTCCGCGCCAAGCAGATGCGCGGCACTGAGCACCGCGAGCGAATTGTCGACCACGTGGCGGCCCGGCGCGCCGAGCTTGTAGGTCACATCGTGACCGAGGATGCTCGCCTGCACGGTCGAGGTCTCGGCCTGGAGCGAGATTTTCAGCGCGCGCGCGTTTGCGCTTTCGCTAGCCCCGAACGAGATGATCTGCTTCACGCCGGCCGCCTGCGCGGCGGCGGCAAGACGTGCGAACTGCGGCACGTCGGCATTGATGATGGCTGCGCCGCCCGGCTCGACACCCCGAAAAAATCTCCGCCTTCGCGTCGGCGATGGCGTCCAGTGTACCGAAGAATTCCAGGTGGACCGGTGCGATGGTCGTGACGATCGCAACATGCGGGCGCACGAGCTGCGTCAACGGGGTGATCTCGCCCGCATGGTTCATGCCGATCTCGAACACGCCGAATTTCGCGGACTGCGGCATCAGCGCAAGCGAGAGCGGCACGCCCCAGTGATTGTTGTAGGAGGCGGCCGAGGCATGCGTCTCGCCTTGTCGGACGAGCACTAGGCGCAGCGCTTCCTTCGTGCCGGTCTTGCCGACCGACCCGGTGACGGCGACGATTTTTGCCTTTGAGCGCGCGCGAGAAGCTTTTGCGAGATCGTTCAACGCTGCAAGCACATCATCGACCAGCAACAGCGGCGTGTCCTTCGGCATCGCGCCACGCTTCGCCTTCGCCACGACTGCAAGCCCGGCGCCTGCCTTCAGCGCCGCTTCGACGAAGTCATGCCCGTCGCGGTTCTCGCCCTGGATGGCGAAGAAAGCCTCTCCGGCCTTGATGCTGCGTGTGTCGATCGAAAGGCCCGGCACGCCTGATGGCAGCGCACCCGCGCGCTCGGCCGTCATCGCGGCCGCCATGGCATCGAGGGTCCAGAGCGGCTCGCTCACGCGACCTTCTCCTTGAGCGCGGCGGCGACCGCCTCGTGGTCGCTGAAAGGCAATATCTGCTCGCCGACAATCTGGCCGCTTTCGTGGCCCTTTCCGGCCACCAGCAGCACGTCGCCCGGCTGCAATGCGGCAACCGCGCGGCGGATCGCCTCGCCGCGATCCGCGATTTCGGTCGCACCGCTTGCCTTGGCCAGAATGGCCGCGCGGATGGCGGCGGGATTTTCGCTGCGCGGATTGTCGTCGGTGATGATCACGGTATCGGCCTTGTCGGCCGCGATCGCGCCCATCAGCGGCCGCTTGCCCTGATCGCGGTCGCCACCGGCGCCGAACACCACGACCAGTTTGCGCTTGGCGTAAGGCCGCAGCGCGTCCAGCGCCTTGGCCAGCGCATCCGGCTTGTGCGCGTAGTCGACAAAAATGGGAGCGCCGTTACCCTGGCCAATGAGCTCGAGCCGGCCTTTCGCCCCTTCCAACCCTTCCAACGCGTGAAACACCGCAGCCGGATCGCTACCGGTCGCGATCGCCATTCCGGTCGCGACCAGCGCGTTCTCGACCTGAAAAGCACCGACCAGCGGAAGTCGCACGCGATACGATTTCCCCTCATGCTCAAGCCGCAGCGTCTGCGAGAAACCGTCGATCTCGCTCTCCGCAAGGCGAATGCCGGTGCCCTTGCGCCCCACGGTGAGTACGCGCAGGCCCCGTCCCATCGCGGCAGCCACCGCCATGTCGGCATGCGGATTGTCGGCGGCCACCACCGCCGCGCCATCCGGCAAGACAATCCGTTCGAACAGGATCAGCTTGGCGGCGAGATATGCCTCCTCGGTCGCGTGATAGTCCATGTGATCGCGCGTCAAGTTGGTAAAGCCGCCGACGGTGACACGCACGCCGTCAAGGCGATGCTGGTCGAGCCCGTGGGAGGACGCCTCCATCGCGAGATGCGTGATGCCGTCTTCCGCCAAACGATCGAGCGTGCGCGCCAGTTCGATCGGATCGGGTGTCGTCAGCGAGCCGTAAACCTCCTCCTTCGGCGTGACCAGGCCGATGGTTCCGATACTCGCTGCCTCGTTTCCGAGCGCCGCCCAGATCTGGCGCGTGAAAGCGGCAACCGAGGTCTTGCCGCTCGTTCCGGTCACCGCCGCGATGATCCCGGGCTGGCGCGGAAAAAACCGCGCGGCGCACAGCGAAAGCGCGCGGCGCACATTTGCGGCCTGCACGAACGCCACGTTACCCGGCAAAGCGTCGAAAGCGCGCGGCCCCATGACGGCCACCGCGCCGGCGCCGATCGCCTGTGGCGCAAACTCGAGCCCGTCCGCCTTGTTGCCCGGCACCGCAACGAACAGGTCGCCCGGTTTCACCTTACGACTGTCGAAGGCTAGTCCGTCGACCTCGAGCGCGCCAAAGCGCGGATCGAATTCGTCCTTCTTGTCCAATGAGTTCGCTCAGTTTCACGAAATCCGCCCGGCGCCTGATTCGGGCGGATATTAGCTAACGCGCCGCCTGCTTCATATTCGCCAGCAGATATTGATCTGCGGGGGGCAAGTCGAGGCGGGGTTCGAGCCCCAGCAGCGGGGCAATCCGCGCGATGATTTTTGCGGTGGTCGGCGCTGCGTTCCAGCCTGATGTAGCGAAGCCGTGCGTTTCGGGAATCGCTTGCGGCTCGTCGAGCATGACAGTGAGAAGATAGCGCGGCTTGTCGGCGGGCAGCACCGCCATGAACGTGTTGAGAACCTTGGTCTTGGAATAGCGGCCGTTCACGACCTTCTCTGCAGTGCCGGTCTTGGCGCCGACATAGTAGCCGGGAATGTCGGCCTTCTTGCCCGACCCCTTCTCCACATTGAGCCGCATCAGGTAGCGCATCATGACGCTGGTCTCGGGTTTGATGACCCGGACGGCCAGCTTCTGCGCGTCTTCCTCGCTGCGCTTGAGGAAGGTTGGCGGGATCATCATGCCGCCATTCATCAGGGCGCCGACCGCCATGGTGGCCTGCAGCGGCGCAACGGACAGGCCATGGCCGAACGCGATCGTGATCGTATTCAGGTCGCCCCAGCGCTTCGGTACGATCGGCATCGCGCTTTCAGGCAGCTCGGTGGTGAGCCGGTCGAGCTGGCCCATTTTTTTCAGAAACCACTTGTGGTGCTCGACACCCATGCCCAGCGCGATCTTCGCGGTGCCAACGTTGGACGAATAGGTAAACACCTCCGGCAACGACAGCATGCGATGCTGCGCGTGATAATCGTGAATTTGGAATTTTCCGTAGCGAAGCGATGCACGCGCATCGAGCATGGAATGCAGCGTGTACTTCCCGCTATCGAGTCCCATCGCAAGCGTCAGAGCCTTGAAGGTCGAGCCCATCTCGTACACGCCGGTCGTGAGCCGGTTGATGCGCGTCGGATCGCTCGCTTCCTTCGGGCTGTTCGGATCGAAGTCCGGCACCGACACCATCGCGAGGACTTCGCCGGTGCGCACGTCGGTGACAAGTCCTGCCGCAGCCTTGGCGCTGAATTTGTCGCGCGCAGCAACCAGTTCATCACGCACCGCATGCTGGACCCGCAGGTCGGCCGACAGCCGCACGGGCTCCTGCAACCGGTCGGTCGCCAACCCCGCGGCGTGGAGCGCCGCGAGCCCGCTGTTGTCGAGCCACCGCTCCATTCCGGCGATGCCCTGGTTGTCGACGTTGACCAGGCCAATCAGATGCGCGACTTCGGCCCCATCCGGATAGACGCGCTTGTTCTCGGTGAGGAAGCCTATGCCCGGGATTCCGAGTTGATAGACATCCTTCTGCTGCTGCGGTGTGATCTCGCGCCGCAGCCAGGCAAAGCCGCGCTTCCGGTTGCCGAGACGATCACGCACCTCTTTCGCGTCGAGATCAGGCATCACGGCGGTCAGCAGTTCGACCGCTTCATCGACATCGATAAGCCGCTTGGGCTCGCCGAACAGCGAAGGTGCCTTCACGTCGGTCGCGAGGATTTCGCCCTTCCGGTCGAGAATGTCGGGCCGCGCGGTCGCAACTGCATCGCCGCCGCCGCCGCGACGCCCAAAATGATTGTCCGGAGTCATCGCGTAGAGAACCAGCCGCCCCGCGATGACCGCATAGACCGCCGCAAAGGCGATTATGGCAAGACCGATGCGTGCACGCGCTTTCACGCTTCGGTCGGACTTGCCGTACAGAAGCTTGCGCAGCGCCCTTCGGCGCAACGGCTCAAGCGGCGCAGGTTGCGCCAGCGCAGCTTGCTCTGCGACCGTAGGCTCGCTCATTGCGGCCTGTCCTCTGGCTCAGGCACGCTGCCAGTCAAGGTATCGGGATCGACAAGGGTCTCGATCACCGCGCCGATCGGATCGACGGTACCCGGTGGTACCAGCTGTATCGGCCGCTCTGGCAGGCGGTCGATCGTATCGTATTGGCGCGGCTCGACGGGCTTGAGCGGCAGGTGGCGCTGCGCGAGGGTCTGTAGTCGATCGGGACGGTCGAGCTTGCTCCATTCCGCGTGGAGCGCGGCTATCATGTCCTGTTCGCGTCGCAATTCGGTGCGCAACTTCGCAACACGCTCCGCCTCGAGCGTCGACTCGTACTTGATTTTGTAGACATCGGCCGCCGCGAGCACGAGCGCGGCGAGTACCACGATGTGAAGAAGGCGCCAGATCATGGCTTCATCGCCTCCGCAAGCGAAGGCAGACGCGGCAGGAGATGCGATAGGTCGCCGGTGTGCGGTTCCGCGGCTGCGCGTTGCGCTGCACGCAGCTTGGCGGAGCGTGCGCGCGGATTGCGCCTCACCTCGTCTTCGTCAGCTGCAACAGGCTTGCGTGTCAGGATGCTGAAGCTTGGCGCGGCTTTGACGGTTTCGGGCTGATGGCGCGATCCGGCGCTGACGCGGCCGCGCTCGGTCAAGAACGTCTTCACGATGCGGTCTTCAAGCGAATGGAACGAGATCACGACCAGCCGCCCGCCAGTGCGCAGCAAGCCCTCGGCCGCCGCGAGCGCGCGCGTCAGTTCACCGAGTTCGTCGTTTATGAACATGCGCAGCGCCTGGAAGGTCCGTGTCGCCGGGTGCAGCTCGCCCGGCTTTGCGCGGATCACGCGCTCGATGATCGACGCCAGAGCGCGTGTCGTTTCGATCGGGGCCACGGCCCGCGCTTTCACGACCGCGCGCGCCACATTGCGGGCGAAGCGTTCCTCGCCGAGCGTCGCGATGATGACGCTCAAGTCACGCTCCGATGCGGTGTTGACGAGATCTGCTGCGCTCGGTCCCTCGCTGCCCATGCGCATGTCGAGCGGGCCATCATTGCGGAACGAAAAGCCGCGCTCCGCTTCGTCGAGCTGCATCGACGACACACCGATATCGAGCAGAATGCCATCGACCGCATCAAGACCGAGACTCTGCGCGACGTGGTCGAGATTGGAGAAACGGTCCTCGACGAGTGTCAGCCGGCCTTGAACCTCTTCGACAAGGCCCGCGCCATTCGCCACCGCGTTTCGGTCGCGATCAATGCCGATGACCCTCGCACCGGCGGCCAGCAGCGCGCGGGTGTGTCCGCCTGCGCCGAACGTTCCGTCGATGATGATCTTGTCCGCGTTCGGATCGAGGTGCTCGAACACCTGACGGGCGAGCACGGGAATGTGACGAGCCGGTCCGCCAGCGACGCCTTCGTCGCGGCCCGCCATCATTCCCGTGCTTTGTGCGCGTCGTGCGCCGCCACCCGGGAGCCCAGCTGCTTCTTCAACGCGCGCACCGTCCCGGTGGCCTCCGCGAGCTGCGCGCGGAAGCGTTCGGGCTCCCAGATCTGAAATTTGTGGCCGAGGCCAACGAAGGCGATCGCTTCCGTGATGCCCGCGTGGCTCCTGAGCGCGTCCGACAGGATCACCCTGCCCTCGCCGTCGATCCTCAACGTTTCGCTCGTGCCATAGAGCGAGAGGGTGAAGGCATCGCGCTCGTCCGAATAGGGTGGATAGCTCGCGATCAGAGACTGGATTTCGGCGAGCAGCGCATTGCCGCCGGCGTCTACCGCCGGCTGGTCCAGCGCCGGGTAGCAATAGAGGCCATCGTGGCCGTCGCGGGCGAGTACTGCGCGATAAGGGGCCGGGATTGAGACGCGGCCCTTCGCGTCCAGCCGCAGGGTGTAATTGGATACGAAACGATCCATGCCCCGAGAAAATTCCCCCTTCGGCCCAAGCAGATCGGCCGGACCTCACGCCCTGGAGGGCACCCCGGTCATCGCTCGGGCACGCGTTGCGCCCGCGACCAGCCTGTGCCCCGACTGGGAAATTTTGGGATATCATGGGACCTTATGGTCGTCAATCGAACAGCCATCCGCGCACGCAGCTCCGCCGCGCGCGCCCGCACGGTTATTAACGGTCGATAAACTTAAGGAATGGTTGCCAAGCGGAGCTGCGGTGGCCGGGGCTTTAGACGTCACCAGACAGCGCGTGAGAATGCGATCAGGTCGACGTGTATGAGAAGGCCGATCGTGCCACTCGCTCTCATCGCGTGACACCTTGTGCCCCGTCAGGATTTTCAGAACGCAACCGATCATCAAAAGCGACCCACGCGTGTCGTGGAGTATCAAGAAGCTCGCGGTGCACCGCGTCAAAATCGGCAGCACGAACACGGCGGGAACCCGGAACACGTATGCCGTTCACGCGTTCACAACCGGACGCCGCATTTCGTTGGCGGCCGAACAATCATTCGTACCAAATCGCCCCACAGGAGACACACCATGCTTAAGCACATCATGGCCGTAGCGGCCGTGAGCGGAATTGCACTGACCAGCGCCATGGCACAGTCGACCGCTCCGAGTTCCACGACGCCGCCGGCCGTCGCGGCTGCGCCGAGCAGCAGCACCAGCAGCAGCGCCCATTTCGTGACGACGCAGACCGCGGATCAGTGGCTTGCCTCGAAGTTCAAGGGCACCGACGTGATCGGCACCGATGACAAGAAGATCGGCGACGTCAGCGATGTTCTGTTCGACAAGGACAAGAAGGTCCTCGCCTACATCGTGGGCGTCGGCGGCTTCCTCGGCATCGGCTCGAAGGATGTCGCGGTCGATCCGACGGCCTTCCAGACCGTGGCCGGCAAGGACGCCAGCGATTACAAACTTCGTCTCTCGATGACGAAGGACGAGTTGAAGGCCGCGCCCGCCTTCGAGCCCTACCAGGCACCGCGTCCGGTGAGCAGCGATGCGACCCGCCCGATGGGCGCGCCGTCGCCGATGACGCCGCCGACCACGAAGCAGTAACGGCAACGCCGCAATCTGCGGCGATAAAATACGGGGCGGCCCTGATCCTTGATCTGGATCAGGGCCGCTTTTTTGCGCGCACGCCAGGATTTCTGCTACCGCTTCCGGAAGCCAATCGAGCCGCGGTGTTCGCAGTGTTGATCGCACTCCTGACCGACATCCACGGCAACCGCGAGGCGCTGGAGGCCTGCCTCGCGCACGCTGCAAGCCTGCCGGTTGAGCGCTACGTCTTCCTCGGCGATCTGGTCGGCTACGGCGCGGATCCAGGCTTCGTCGTCGACACCGTGCAGGAATTCTTGGCGCGTGGCGCGGTAGCGCTGCTTGGCAACCACGACTCCGCGGCGATCGGCCGCTCCGAGCGCATGAACGACGAAGCCACGCTCGCCATCGCGTGGACCCGCCGGCAACTCACGCAGGTTCAGCGCGATTTCCTCGCAGCTCTGCCGCTGACCGCAACTGACGGCGACCGGCTTTACGTCCATGCCAGCGCCGCAGAGCCCTCGAGCTGGGACTATGTGGTGGACGAGCGTGCCGCCTCGCGCAGCTTCGCGGCGAGCGACGCGGCGCTCACCTTTTGCGGCCACACCCATGTGCCTGCGCTGTTCTACATGACGGCGACCGCGAAGATCGCAGGCTTCGATCCCGATGCAGCCGTCGCGCTGCCGCTTAATCCGCGGCGGCGCTGGCTCGCAGTTATCGGCGCGGTCGGCCAGCCGCGCGATCGCAACCCGGCCGCCTGCTACGCGCTCTACGATGACGGTGCCCGCACGCTCACCTATGTTCGCGTCCCCTACGACATCGACGCCGCGGCGCAAAAGATCCGCGACGCCGGCCTGCCGCCGTTTCTCGCCGTCCGACTCGCCTGGGGGCGTTGATGGTTCCGGTCCGGCTCGAAGCCGGAGCTGAGATCGACGGCTTCCATCTGGAGGCGCCGCTCAATCCCGGCGGCATGGCTAACCTCTGGCGCGTCTCGCAGCCCGGCAACGCCATGCCGATGGTGCTGAAGATGCCGTTCGTGCGGCCGGGCGAGAACCCGCTCGCCATCATCGGCTTCGAGGTCGAAGGCATGATCCTGCCGCGCCTGAGCGGTGAGCATGCGCCGCGCTTCGTTCGGGCGGGCGATTTCTCCAACCCTTACGTGGTGATGGAATTCATCGAAGGCCGTTCGCTGAAGGACCGGCTCGACGACGCGCCGCTGCCGCCCGATGAGGTCGCCGCGATCGGCGCCGGGATCGCGCTCGCGCTGCACGACCTGCATTCGCAGCACGTCGTTCATCTCGATCTGAAGCCGAGCAACGTGATCCTGCGCGCGAGCGGCGAGGCGGCGCTGATCGACTTCGGGCTCTCGCGCCACGACCAGCTTCCCGATCTCCTCGCCGAGGAGATCGCCGGACCGATCGGGACCGGCCCCTACATCGCTCCCGAACAGGTGCGCGGCGACAGAAGCGATCCGCGCAGCGATCTGTTCGCGCTCGGCGTGATCCTGTATTTCCTCGTGACCGGCGAGCGGCCGTTCGGCGACCCTGCTTCCGCGCGCGAATGGCGCCGGCGGCTGTGGCGCGATCCGGTGCCGCCACGCGCCCGCAATCCGGCCGTCCCGCCATGGCTGCAGGAGATCATCCTGCGCTGCCTCGAAATCGATCCCGATGCGCGGCCTGCGACCGCCGCGGAGCTTGCTTTCGCGTTACGCAATCCGGACTGCGTTGTGCTGACCGCGCGCGCCGGACGGATGAAGCGCGACGGCATCGCAAAGGTCTTTGCGCGCTGGCTGCAAGCGCGCGGACCGGCGCTCCCGCCGCAACGGCGCAGTGTCGCGGCCCAACTCGCGCGTGCGCCGATCATCATGGCGGCAGTCGATCTCAGCGCCGGGCATGAGGGCCTGAGCGGGGCGGTCGCCGTCGCGGTGAGTCGTCTGCTCGCGACCGAGCCCGGTGCGCGCCTGGCCTGCGTCAACGTGTTGAAAGGGTCGTTGCTGCGCATCGATCCGGTGGCGGACGACCAGGGTCGCAATCTGCACCTTCAGCGCCTCGTCGAGCTGAAACACTGGGCGCGCGCGCTTCCGCTCCCATCCGAACGCTTGACCTATCATGTGCTCGAAGCCGTGGACGCCGCGGGCGCACTGATCGACTTCGCGCGCACCAACCGCGCCGATCATATCGTTGTTGGCGCGCGCGCGAGCTCGGCGCTGCGCCGCTATCTCGGCAGTGTATCGGCAAAGGTGGTGGCGGAGGCTCCGTGCACCGTGACGGTCGTGCGCACGTCGTCTTGAGCACCCTCCCAAATTCGCTTGGGTTCCTTTACCAATTCTGTTCTATCCCTTCCGGGGCTGTGAGCGTGGGAAGGAAGGGGCATGAACAATCTCGTTCTCAATCCTGTCGTGGAAGACGCCATTGTGGCGATCAGCACCACGCTCGGGGCATGGATTATTGCGCATCAGTTCGCGTGGATCGTCTGGGGCTGATTGCCACCGCGCTGTAATTGAAGGCCACCCCTTCGATTGACCTGACGTCTCGGCGCACTGGGCAAATCCAGCCTGAGGCGCGGGCTAGCTCTCCCAAACAAAACAGGCTTGCGACACGGTTGCGTTAAAATCGCTGAAAATGCAGCGAATTGCGTTTCTACCTGAGTTAGTATTTCATGATTGCGTTACCGTATGGCTGTGTAACAGAGGAGAACGAGTATGTCTCTCAAACCAATTGTTGCTATTCACCGCAACGATCCGGCCTGGATCATCGCGCTCTGGCTCGCCATTCATGGCGGCGATCCGGGGCCGGAAATCTCGGTCGAGAAGGCGCGCGCAGCTTCGGCGGAAATTATTCGCGCACTCGCGGCACAACTCGATTCCGCGAAGGCCAAGGCCGTGACCACCGCACTTGGTCACTAGGCAGTTCGCGCCGTCGAGCCACCCGCCCAAAAACAAATGGGGCCACCCTTGCGGGTGGCCCCATCCGGCACAGATGGCGGTTTTCAGTACCTCGCGACGACGGCGGAGGGGGCGAACCGGTAGTTCACACCCACTTTGACCTGACTGATGTCGGCGCGGTCGCTGAGGAACGTGGTGCCATCGCTGGCAAGGGCTGTACGTCCCCCGAAGGAGATGTAGTCGTACTCGGCCTTTGCGGACCAGTTCTTGCCGAGGTCGAACTCGGTGCCGTAGCCGATCGTCCATCCCACGCGAGTATACCGTCGGCGTGCTGAAGCCCGAAGTAGATGCGCAGGCCGATTTGGCTCCGCGTCACGGCGAACTGGTGAGCGCGGGTCCATAGATGCAAGCCACCGAGACGTTGCCATCCTCGAACGCAGCGCCGCCCTTTACGTAAAGCAGCGTTCGATTCCAAGCGTATCCCACCCGGCCGGTCACGGTCGCCATCCAGTTGTGCGATCCTGAACGGTAAAAAAGGCAGGGCTGAAACCTGCAACATTGCGCCGACGTGTTATCGAGCCCATCCGCAGTCCCAGCGGTTCGGCCACCGTCGGATATTCGCCGCCCCGATGTCGCCCTCAACACCCAGGACCCAACTGTTGATCTGCTGATTGTACCCGAGCTGGCCGCCAATCAAGCCGCCTAAAACTCCGGTCCGGGCGCCCGCAACGGGATCGCCGACAAAATGGATGCCGGTTGTGCCAACGCCGACGCCCGCGAAACCGCCGACATAAAAGCCGGTCCAGTTGGTCGGAGCAATGTAAGGCGTTCCCTTTGGAGCCTTGGTCGGCAACACGCTCGCGACCATTTCCGGCGTAAACTGGTAGCGGAGACCGGCGTTCCCTGTCCATCCTTCGATGTTAGCGCCATTTCGATAATCGACGCGCACGAAACCGAGCCACCCCGTGTTGACAACCTGCGCAGCAAGGCCGAGCGAATATTGTCCGTAGGTGCCGATGCGGGATGTTGCAGTCTGCTGCGTAACCGAGAGGGGGGTGTTAGCAGGAACCAAAGAACGCGCCATTCGGCAACGAATTATAGCTAGAGGTCACGGCCCCGCCGAACTCGCGGAATGCGCTCGCCGATACGAAGGGTTGCAAGATGAGGTTCGGTGTCTCGATCGTTTTGCCGACCCGCAGGCTCAACCGCCCAATTGAGCTTTCGACATCGTTCGTGCTGACGAGCCCCGGGATCGCAAGTGCCGCGGTTCCGGGGTTGACGAAATCATCGATTGTTGTGCGCGAGTAAATGTACCCGCCCGACGGCTCGGCAAACCAGCCGTGGCCAAGATCGAAATTGTATCCGGTCGATGCCGAGATCGAGATACCGTGGGCCCCAACCGGCTGATTGAAATAGTTAAATGCCAAACTGCTGAGCTCGATATTGTAAAACTCCCTGCGCACCAGCACGTCGGCGAAGAAACGGCCTTTGGTCACGACGAGGTACGCGCCGAGATACGGCACATCCACCGTTGTATCAAAGCCAAAGCTGTCGCTGGACTTGGACCGAAGATAACCCGCGGTGGTCCCAAGGTGAACGTTCCACCCGTCCAGGTTCAGACGCGCGATATCCGCGCCGATTTGCCCGCCGACGAAGTCGCTGCGCTGGGTGTTGGCGCAGGTTGTCGTGGAGGTGCTGGTTAGGCCCGCCGACGTACCAACGACGTTCGAAGTCGAGTTCGTCGTCACATCGACGTGGCCACCCACCCCGCGGACCCAAATTCCGCCGCCTGGTTGATCCGGTGCCGGATTTGCGGGCGCTGAAACGAATGCGCTCCCTTGCTGGGTCAGGAACGCCGTGTTGACGTTGCCGACCGCATTCGCAATCACCGAACTCGCCGCCGCTACGGGCGCCGCCAGCTGGCCCACATTGCCGATCACGAATCCACCTGTTGGGGTCGAGGCGCACTGCGCAAACGCAGGAGATGTTATTAAGAGCCCTACAAAAACGGTGCTCGCCGCTAAGCCGCTGCGCGCCGTCCAATGAAAAGTAATCATAACTAGACGCCCCCAAAGAACCAGGAACCCCACTTCGGTCACCTAGATCCTACGAGAGAAACGAAGCGGAAAGGAAGTGGCCCGCCTGCTGCATCCAGTGGACAGCCTTCGAATCCCGACCCATGTGGCGGAATCGCAACAGCCGTGGAGGCCCATTTCCCTATTGTTTGTTCGTACCGAAGCCAAACTGTGATTGGCAGCACAGCTTCAGCGCGGCTTTGGGGTTACTGGTCACGTCGGCATGGGTCGGCAGACTGTCTGGCAGCGGTTACCGATCCGGATTGATTGGAGCCTGGTGAAGCGATATGTTACCTAGGTGGAGACAGACTCGCACGGCTGTCCCGTTGACGGGGGTGGCATTGTGCTTCGCTGCTTTGTACCGAGACCCGCGATGATCCGGTGCCTCAAAACCTTATTGGTCATCGGAGCAGCCGTCTTGGCGATGGCAGCTCCGGGCTCCGCTTTGGCGGAGAAGCGTGTCGCGCTGATCGTCGGAAATTCGACCTATCAGAACGTTCCACAGCTTCCCAATCCGTCAAAGGATGCAAACGCGATCGCCAAGATGTTTCGGGACGCCGGCTTCGATTCGGTCGATGTCCAGCTCAACGTCGGCAACCTCGAATTCAAACGGGCGATCCGCAAGTTTGAAATCACGGCCGACCAGGCCGACATCGCGGTGGTGTACTACGCCGGCCACGGCCTCGAAATTGCGGGGACGAATTATCTCATTCCGGTAGACGCAAGGCTCGCAAGCGACCGCGACGCGGATGACGAGGCGATCTTGCTGGAGCGCATGGTCGCTTCGGTCGATGGCGCAAAACGTCTGCGCCTCGTCATTCTCGACGCCTGCCGCGACAATCCGTTTGTCAGGACGATGCGCCGGGAACGAAAGACCGCCAGCCGCGGAATGAGCGCCGGCCTCGGCAAGGTCGAGCCGACAAGCACCGACACCCTGATTGCCTACGCCGCGAAGGCAGGCTCAACCGCCGACGACGGAATTGGCGAAAACAGCCCGTTCACCACGGCGGTGCTGAAAAATCTGGCCGTGCCCGGTCTCGACGTCCGACTCGCATTCGGACGCGTCAGAGACGAGGTGCTGAAGGCCACCGGGAATCGCCAGGAGCCGTTTGTGTACGGTTCGCTGGGGGGCAACAACATCGCGCTTGTACCGGCGCCGGCAGTCGCCGTCGAAGCGCCGGTGGCCGACGTAAAGGACGTTAAGGCTGACTTCGACCTGGTCCAGCGCATCGGAACAGTGCGGGCCTGGGAGGTTTTTCTGGGGAGCCACCCGACGGGCTTCCATGCCGATCTGGCGCGTTCGGAGATTGAAGCCCTGAAGGCCAAGCCCCAGGGTGGGCAGGCCAATATCATCCTCGCCGATCTTCCTGCGCCGCCGACCCCTTCCGACCGCGGGTCTTCGTCGAAAGAATCGATTGAGTGGGACAAGGTCAAAGACAGCACGGACCCGTCCGCTCTTCAGCAATTCATCAAGCGATTCCCGGATTCGCCGCTGTCCATTTACGCCCAGCAGCGCATGGAGTTGCTGAAGAAATCAGCGCAGGAGCGCCAGGATCAGGCCCGTATCCAGCGCGAATTGGAAGCCGAGGCGAAGCGTCAAGCAGCAGCTGCAAAGAAGCTCGAGGAGGATACTCGCCGAGCGCAAAAGGTTGACGCCGAGCAAAAGGCCAAGGCGGCCGCGGCCGAACTTGCTGCTGCCAAGAAGCGCGAAGACGAGGAGCGCCGCGCTCAGGCAGCGGAGGCCGAGCAACGCGCGAAGGCAGAGGCCGCTGAACGCAAGGCCGCCGAGGCGAAGCAAAGGGCCGATCAGGCTGCGCGAGAGAAATCCGGCGCGGAAGCGGCCGCTGCGCGCGCCGCCAGCGACAAAGAGGCAAAGCAGGCCGAGGGCGCTCGAAAGCAGGCGCAAGCGCTGGGAGCGAAGGAAGAGGCTTGCAAGTCCGAACTGTCCAGGCTGGATGAAATCAACGCCAAGGGCAGTCAATCGGGCCTCACGGATCTGACGGCTTTCGCCAAGACGATAACCTGTGACAGGCTGAAGGGCGTCGCGAGCGCAACCCTGGAGAGGTTCAAGGTCGAGCAGGCGCAGCACGAAGCGACCGAGCCCAATTCACCGGAACTCGTCCGCTCGGCGCAAGCCGAACTTATCCGGCTTGGTTGCCTGACCGGCAATGTCGACGGAAAGCTGAACGATTCGACCGTCGCTGCGCTGGGCCGCTACATGAAGACCGAGGGTCAGCCCGCGGATAAAGTCGCTGTTACCGACGCGCTTCTTTACGAATTGACCAAGCACGCGGGCCGTGCGTGCCAGATCGAGTGCAAGAGCGGCGAAAGCCTGAAAGGCGAGACCTGCGTCGCCGCTGAAAAGCCGAAACCCGCAAAAGCGATCGCCACCCGCAAGAACGACGACGACGACGCTCCGAGCCGTCGCAAACAAGCCGTCCGGAAGCCGGAGCGCGAGGAACCGCGCCGTGCCAAGGCCGCGGAGGCACCCCGCGCACGCCAGCAGGCCGTGGCCCGCCCGAGTGTTGCCAGCGGCGGCGGCGGCCGAAGCGGCGGAGGCGGCGGCGCAATAATCGGCATTGGATTCTGATCTCGGGAGTGCCTAGATTGGGCGGACCATCCTCAATGAATATGAACTCGATTACGAAGTCGGATCATCCTTGGAGCTTGTCAGTGGCGCGCTTTACCGCTTTGATTATGCGATCCGCCGCAACGGTCGTTGCGATAGGCGTCTTGTCGATCGGTGTTTCACAAGCCGCCTTCGCGGCGAACGAGGCACCGACCGCAAAAATGACGCGCTCGATTGTGAAGCGTCACATGGCGGGAGGAATCCGCCCCGTTGCGGATTATCGTTTGCGTTATCTTGTCCCCCCGGGCTGCTCGTACTGGTGCGGACGACAGTTCGTCCTGATTTTAGGTATTGGTTACTGACCGGCAGCGCCGTTTGACCTGGTCAGGATCGCCGCGGCGATAAGACTGTCTATTGAGACAACAGAGCTCGATTGTTCATTGCCACAGTGAGGCAATCGAACGCGCATTCGCCGCTAGCCGGCGTCTCCATGGCAGGCGCTATCCGAGCGAGCACCAGCCGAGAGCCGCAGCGCGCACAGTGACGATCTGCCCGCACGCGCGAAAACGTGAGGGGGTCGCATCCTGAAAGGGAGCGCGCTCGTGTGCGAATTGAGGTCCTTGCAGCGCCCTCAAAATTAAGCGGGTGAGTGTCCGCACCCGGCGACAGACCGGCGCACAAAAAGCGAGGGGCCACCCTCTCGGATAGCCCCTCCATCGTGAAGCCGCGTGGCGGCTAAATCTCTGGATCAGCGCAGCTTCTAGACTGCGCCCGCCGAATGAGAGGCTATTGATCCAGTCACCACACGCGACGTTTTCCGATGAGACACTGGATCACCTCCTTTCAGTTGGTTGACGACGCAACAAAGCTAGGGCGCGATTCTCGATTTGGCAAGCGACGGCAGTTTTGCGCGCCGCCGCGCGCCTTCCGGCTCGTCAGCCCTTCAGCCGCTTGTTGCATTCGCTGTAGTAGCCGCCGCCTTTCTGAATCCAGTTCAACCCGCCATTGGCGTTCTTTTCCTTGTTGGCGTTGTACTGATCCAGGCAGGTGTGCATCCGTCCCTTGCCCGGGGTCTCCGACGAATATTTTGAATTGACCGCGGTCGGAAACACCGCGCTGCCGGTCGCTGCACTTGGCGCCGGGGCGGCCGTCTTGGCGGGGGGTGGCGCCTTGGGGGCCGGTGTCGCCGCTTGCTTCGGTGCTGGCGCCGGTGCGGCCGGTGCGGCCGCCGGCGTCGCAGCGGGAGCGGCCGTCGCATCGGCGCCGCACTCGGCCTTACGGAAATCGTTCCACTTCATGCCGTTGGTCGTACCGGCCGTCTGCGCCGCCTTATACTTGGCGCTGCATTCCTGCATCGTCAGGGCCTGTGCGGGGTGCCCGGTCAACATGGTGGCGGCGAGCATCGCCGCCGCAACTGCCGCGTAGCGCATTGTCATGGTTCGTCTCCCGTTCGAAACAGCTGTGACGCCCTGTCGCAGGGTCATCCGAATTCGGCGGGTAATCAAGACCTTGCAGCGGCCGCTCCCAACGAAATCGTCGCGACGCCTTCACCCGTTCGGCGCCTCAAACTCAGCCGAGCCGATAGAGCCGCACGGAATTGTCGTGCAGGACTGCGCGCCGCTCCACGTCCGGCAGGTGGGCGATCGCCGCGCGGAACGCTGTGACGATCGACGCATAGTCGGTCCAGATCTTCTCGACCGGGAAGTTCGAGCCCCAGACGCAACGCTGCGGCCCGAACAGCGTCAGCGTCTCGGCCACCACATCGGCGATGTGCGCCGCATCGTTGCGGCGGATGAAGGTGCCGAGCCCGGAGAATTTCGTGTGTACGTTCGGCTGATCGGCAATCCGCGCCATTCCGTCGCGCCAGGCCGCGCGTCCCTTCGGCGAGCGATCCTCCAGCATGCCGGCGTGGGCAAGAACGAAGGTGACGTCCGGAAACGCCTTCGCGAGCGCAGCGCCGTCCGCCATTTGCGAGGCGAACAGCTGAAGCTCGAACAGCCAGCCGTGATCGCGCAACCGCGCGAGATTTTTCCGAAACGCGGCGGTGTTCATCTGGTCGGACTTGGCGCAAACGGTACTGCGGATTTTCGTGCCAGTGCATCTGCTGGCGCACGCCACGCATCAATGGCGACTTCGCATGCGCGGCCATCACCGCCGCGGCATCGTCGCTCTGCATGTCGACGAACCCGACGATCGCATGAGGCCAACCGGTACGGTCGGCCTCCGACTGCACCCATTCGACTTCTTCGACGGCGCGCGACGGCGCCCAGTTGGTCTGCACATAGACCGACTTCACGACGCCGGTGCCGGCAAGGTCAGACAGAAATTCCTCGATCGGATAATCGCGCTTGATCGCATCGTAGGCGCCAAAGATGCGCGGCACGGTCGGCCCTGCATCCACGGCTGGTCGGCGAGACGCCAGATGTGATGATGCGCGTCGACGATCGGCTCCATGGAATTCCTCACGTGTTCTTGTTGATGAGCAGCAAGACGACGAACGAGTAAGCGCGCATAGACATATCGTATTGCTGCTCATCAACAAGAAGAGGTGAGGAATTCCATGGAGCCGATCGTCGACGCGCATCATCACATCTGGCGTCTCGCCGACCAGCCGTGGATGCAGGGACCGACCGTGCCGCGCATCTTTGGTGCCTACGACGCGATCAAGCGCGATTATCCGATCGAGGAATTTCTGTCTGACCTTGCCGGCACCGGCGTCGTGAAGTCGGTCTATGTGCAGACCAACTGGGCGCCGTCGCGCGCCGTCGAAGAAGTCGAATGGGTGCAGTCGGAGGCCGACCGTACCGGCTGGCCCATGCGATCGTCGGATTCGTCGACATGCAGAGTGAGGATGCCGCGGCGGTGATGGCCGTGCATGCGAAGTCGCCACTGATGCGCGGCGTGCGCCAGCAGATGCACTGGCACGAGAATCCGCAGTACCGCTTCGCGCCAATCCCGACCAGATGAACACCGCCGCGTTCCGCGAGAATTGCGCGGCTGCGCGATCACGGCTGGCTGTTCGAGCTTCAGCTGTTCGCCTCGCAAATGGCGGACGGCGCTGCGCTCGCGAAGGCGTTTCCGGACGTCACCTTCGTTCTTGCCCACGCCGGCATGCTGGAGGATCGCTCGCCGAAGGGACGCGCGGCCTGGCGCGACGGAATGGCGCGGATTGCCGATCAGCCGAACGTACACACGAAATTCTCCGGGCTCGGCACCTTCATCCGCCGCAACGATGCGGCGCACATCGCCGATGTGGTGGCCGAGACGCTGACGCTGTTCGGGCCGCAGCGTTGCGTCTGGGGCTCGAACTTCCCGGTCGAGAAGATCTGGACCGATTATGCGTCGATCGTCACAGCGTTCCGCGCGGCGATCGCCCACCTGCCGGACGTGGAGCGGCGCGCAGCCTGCACGACAATTCCGTGCGGCTCTATCGGCTCGGCTGAGTTTGAGGCGCCGAACGGGTGAAGGCGTCGCGACGATTTCGTTGGGAGCGGCCGCTGCAAGGTCTTGATTACCCGCCGAATTCGGATGACCCTGCGACAGGGCGTCACAGCTGTTTCGAACGGGAGACGAACCATGACAATGCGCGACGCGGCAGTTGCGGCGGCGATGCTCGCCGCCACCATGTTGACCGGGCACCCCGCACAGGCCCTGACGATGCAGGAATGCAGCGCCAAGTATAAGGCGGCGCAGACGGCCGGTACGACCAACGGCATGAAGTGGAACGATTTCCGTAAGGCCGAGTGCGGCGCCGATGCGACGGCCGCTCCCGCTGCGACGCCCGCGGCCGCTCCCGCCGCACCGGCCGCACCGGCGCCAGCACCGAAGCAAGCGGCGACACCGGCCCCCAAGGCGCCACCCCCCGCCAAGACGGCCGCCCCGGCGCCAAGTGCAGCGACCGGCAGCGCGGTGTTCCGACCGCGGTCGATTCAAATTACCGTCGGAGACCCCGGGCAAGGGACGGATGCACACCTGCCTGGATCAGTACAACGCCAACAAGGAAAAGAACGCCAATGGCGGGTTGAACTGGATTCAGAAAGGCGGCGGCTACTACAGCGAATGCAACAAGCGGCTGAAAGGCTGACGAGCCGGAAGGCGCGCGGCGGCGCGCAAAACTGCCGTCGCTTGCCAAATCAAAATTCGCGCCTTAGCTTTGTTGCGTCGTCAACCAACTGAAAGGAGTGATCCAGTGTCTCATTGTCATTCGCCGATCACGGCAAGCTGGATCAAAGCTGCCTCGGGAGCAAGTTGTTCCTAAAAAGCTGCTAGTTTCAGCAGGATAGCCGATATCGGCTAGGCAATGGAGGGTTATCCGAGAGGGTGGCCCTCTTGCTTGAAGGGTCGAGAAGATCGCTCGGGGCACACCGGGGGCACAAAATGATGCACTGCCCTATCGATTTTAAAGGGCGCTGGGAAGCGTCCAGAGCAGCGTGATGAGATAAGGCGAGCCGTGAATTAACGCATGGGGGAACGCCTGAGCACGATCTGCCTCCTTTAATCCGGTCCGCGGTGGTGCCGTTCGGCATCCGCGTAACGTATGGGAGGTCGCGGGGCCAGTTCGAAGGCTCAGGCGGCCTTGTTCGCAACGCGCGTGTCGCCGCGTTCCAGCTGGGGCCCTGTCGCAAAGGTGGTCATGCACTTCGCTGTCAGCCTCCGACACTTATCCCCAGCGTTGGGAGTTGGAGGAGCTGCGCTGGCGCGCTCCGGTTCCTGTTGCGCATAGAGCGCGTTTTCATCGACCCTCGTTCAGGGGAAGCTCGGGCGCGTGAGAGCTGACAAAAGAAAGGCCCGACCGGGAGGGATCGAGCCTTTCAGTGTGCGGCACGGCGGCAACGGGGGGGCAACCGGCGCGACGCGATGTCCACATCCAACGCTGCAACAACACCCGCGTTCCGATGCCTCAAAAAAAACCGGCTCCGAGGAGCCGGTGAGGAGTTGAGCATCAACAGGAAACATCCACGTCGGGCCAACCACGCCTGCTTTCGAACGTTCCAGATCCGCTGCCTCATTCTCATGTCCGACTAACTTAGATTAGTCCGCTACGAAAAGGCCCGGCACCCTGTCAGGACCGGGCCTTCCGACCGATGGGCCTCATGGCTGGACGGCAACGAGACCGCGCGATTTGCTACTTCGTCGCACCGTTCGGGCTGGTTCCCGACTGCGTGCCGGTAGAGCCCGGTGTGCCCTTGGCACCTTCAGTATCGTTGGTCATGCTCGACCCTTCTCTTGCATCGTCTGTCCCGCCTTCGGGTGTTCGCCTTGGGCGTTGGTCTGTCCGCCGGGTGTCTGCGGCTGTTGCTCGTGACCGGTGTTCGGCGAAGCGCCACTGGCGGCACCGGCCCCACTTGAGTTTTGCGCGAATGCTGTGGTGGCGGCGAGCATCGCGCCGATAACGATCAGTATCTTGATACGCATGGGCTTTCCTCCTTTGGATCGTGCCGGCCAAACGCACCGCAACTTGGGGTGTTCCTTTCCCTCACGAGAAGACCGCTGACGAACGAAAGGCCCGCGAGGGTGATGCGGGCCTTTCGATTGCCGGCAGTCACGGAGTGCCTCAAGGGTCGAGCACAGAAGCGACCACCGTCAACGCGCTCCTAACTCACTTCCTTTGTGGGCGTTCCCCCGCGCGAATACCGTTCCCTCTACTTTTCCCCCAGCCACCATCAGGCAGAGGGTGAGGGCGGCGTCTGCCGCTCGGGTTCAAGCGGGGTGCGAGCCCAGCGCAAAGGCCGTCGCTTCCAGGCAGTGCAGGCAGTGGCGGATGAACTTCTCCACGCGCGTGCTGCCTGGCAGCCGGCGCAGAAGCCTTGCTCGAATTTGCTGCCGTACGGTGCGGGTTTCATGCGTCATCGCGATCAAGGCGCGCGAAGACTTTCCGATTCCGGCGCTCGAAGCCGAAGTCATTGTCCGAGCACAGCACGCTGCGCATCACGTCGGTAAAGAGAAGGTCCTCGACGACCTCCAGGACTTCTTCGCCCACGCCTTTGATGCGGCTGGTGGCACGCACGTTGTCGAAACGTCCGCACTCAAGAGGTCGTGGGGCGAGAGCGCTGCGACCGTTTCTCACCGTGAGCGTATTTGCGCCGTCGGGAGTGGTGAGGTACGGCACCTTCGCAATTTGCCGCGCGGTCTTCTTGTCAACGTCTTTTAGCGGATTGAAAGATGATGAGTGGTCGAACACCCGCATTTTGGGGTGGTCGCATCTCTCACCTATGAAAAGCCACGCGCCGGTGGGTAGTTCGATTTCCGCATCTGCGAGATAGAGCATATGGCATTGGTCGGGCGATTCAGGATGCGTTTTTACCCCCCATCGTGAGAGGATCTGCGCAAAGGTCGCCCGCCGGAAAAGAGAACTGCCTGCGTCAATTCTAGCGCATGTTCACAGCTTCATTTGACGTGCTGCGGCGCGCAATCGATTCATGGCGTGGAAAAGGAACGCACGCCGTGCGCGGTGATTATCTTCAGCCGGGTAATCAAACCCGTCTCCCAGGGAGTTATGAAATGCCGAACGATCAAGACCAGAACAAACAAGGTCAGCAGAACCAAAACAACCCGAACCAAGGCGGACAGGGCGGCCAAGGTGGTCAGGGCGGCCAGCAGAATCCAGGCCAGCAGACGCAGAAGCCCGGTCAGGGCGGACAGCAAGGCGGCCAGCCAGGGTGGTCAAGGCGGCCAGAACAAGTAACGGAGGCGACGCAGGAAGGGCCCCACTGCGATGTGGGGCCTTTTCGTTTTTAGGAGAGCGCGAAATGGGAACCCCATACTACGGCGGACAGGCGACGCAGCCACCGCAAGGCCGCGACGATCCGAAAGATTGGAAAGATGGCGGCGAGGACACGTTGCGCGATACGCGCGGCGGCACCTACGGCACGCTTCCGGGCAAGGACAACCCTGACCAGGTGAAAGAGCATCCGACACAAAGGCAGATCATGCAGCAAGGGGCTGACGTCCGCGCCGAGGCAGAGCCGATCCCGGAAACGTTGCCGGAGGGATTGGAGCGCGAACGTATCGCGCCGGGCGGCGGGAAGGCGCAGGAGCGGAAGTAGCTACGAGCGTTTGAGGAGACGTATCCAGCGCCCGGCGAACAGCTTCGGCCTCGCTCAGATGCATCGTCTTCGTGGCACCCGCGCTACTGGAGCACGCAGGTCCCTATTTTCGCTCGTAAACGGCCTAATCGCAGCGTCTGACGCGGCGAACAGATCCGTCGTCACGTTCGATAGTGATCGTGCGGCAATTCCGTTGCGGTGCGACGAACCGCCGCCACCGCCGCCTCCAACTCCAACGCCTATCCCAGTACCCGGAATTACTACGCCCACTCCGGGTGAGGGCCCACGCCAGAGGGACCGCAATAGTTCAGTCCGTTCTCTGAACACACCTCCGGCGGGCCTGGGAAGTATTGTCCGCCACTGTTGCAGCTCCTTCCGCACATCGCTGCGGGGATGACATGAGACGTTATCTCGAGCCGTGGACCGATAGGGGCAGCCCATGCGCTTACACCTAGCAACACGCTCCCGCTCAGCGCGGCGATGCCATACAGTGCAGTTCTTACGTTGGGCATTCGTGACCTCCTGCGTTGTCGTTCTTGCTATCATTCCTAGCACGATTGTCTGGCCGCCGTGCGTGGTATTCTTGGAACGGTCCCGACCGGCGCGCTGAGCCAGTCACTTGAGTTGACCGACACTCACCAGAAATTTACGACACCCGTCGCTGAGCTTGCTTTGGTTTTCTTTCAGGCAAGCCAAACTAGGTCCGTCGCCCTGAGCTTCCTTTCCCTTGGCAAAGGGTCTCCATATCGGAGTGACAGGCCTCACGTCCGCGTTTCCGAACGTCATCTTGTGCGTATGCGATGGCCGTCAACACGAGGCTGACGAACAGCGTCATTACTAGACGATGATTGTGGCACCTCTTGGTGTGCAGGGTGGCTTCATGGCTGCTTCGGCCCGAGCTCGACCGGCCGCTCTGCTCGCCGAATTTTCTGCTTTTACCACCAGCGTCCGCGGCCGTAGTAGCCGCCGCCACCGAGCAACAGAATGATCAGGATGATGATCACAAGCGTGTTCGTGTCCATTGTTGCCTCCAAAATGGAATCGCGGGGCGATTGTGCGCCTCTGGCCGATGGGCGCTAGCGTACGGCGCGCGGAAGCCGCCCCGAGGGGCTGGCGCTTTAGGATCGGAAAAACAGAGCGGCTAGTACCAGCAACGCGCCGCCCCAGACGCCGACTATACCGCCACCACCACGATCGCGGCGAACAAGTCTTTTCCACGTGGAATCTGCACTGGCACGCAGCCAAGGTAGCGCGCTCCACAGGCGCGCGGAAGCCGCCCCGAGAGACTGCGCTGATCGCACACGGATCGATATCCGGAAATTCCGGTCAGCTGGGGAGTTTGGTGCGAACGAGGATGATCTGCGCGTGATCAGGAATGCGCTGACCTTCAGTGTGGGCGATGAAGGCTCAGCCGTGCGGCGTCGTCTTTGAGATGCAGCCACGCTGGCCCGGTCCCACGAGGCGGTAGCCGTTGCCGACCCGCGTGCAGGAAAAGGCGCCGCATTCCGCCAGGTTCGTCACGGCGGTGCGGAGATCGGCCCAATCCCGCTTCATCTTCGCACTCATTCATTCCGTGCCAAGACTTGATCTCTTTGAGGGCGCCCATGACCTGTACGCCCCTGCCTTCAGCCCCCGCTCCACGAGGCGCCCGATGGCTTCGGGGCGGGAGGGGTGCGTCGTCCTGTTTAGTATTCGGAGGGCTTTGCGTGAGTTGGCGGTCATCGGCTCGATGACAGCGGGTCTCCAAATTATTCGCAAACGCGCATCCGCGGGCGAACCCACATCCCGCGATAGTCGTCCCATACCGCCGCGCCGCGGGTCCAGTAACAAGCCACCGGTGCGGGCTCCACGTAGACTGGCGCCGGGGCGTAGTATCGCGGTCCACTTGTCGCGGGAGCACGGAGAATTGTGCCGGCAACCAGCCCTCCAAAGAGGCCCGCTCCAAATCCGTCTCCCGCGAAGGCGACGCCAGGTTTGGAAGCGCATAACAGCGCCACCGACAATCCGAAGACAACGGCCAATTTACCAGCGCGCATTTGAACCCTCGCAACCAAAGTCCCGCATTGAGGTTAAGTGCTGACTGGTTAAGCATGTGTGTTCGGTCATCGTCGTGAAGCAAAAGATCGCTCGTGCGGATTTGGAAAAGTTCATCTGAACTAGAGCACTCGCAACGCTGCCCAAAAAACATGCGTATTCAGATAGCTTCCCGCGAGGGCGGTGGCTGGCAGATCGTTCCGCTAAGCGGACCACCAGATGACATCTGCAGACGTCGTATCGATTTAATCGAAGCGCGGTTTCAAATCGATTTCGAACTAGCGGAGTAAAGCCATAAAGTGCCTGCCGCGGGCCCCCACGGCCCGCTAGTGAAGGTCCGCGACACTAGGGCTGAAGGCGAAGGGATGACGGTCACACGTCCCGACACGGTCTATGTCCTAGAGATCGCAGGCAGGCCAATCTTTATTCCCGGCACGGTCACACCCTGAAGCGACAAGCCTGCGGAAAGAGCAGTGGCTTCGTGATGATCTTCGTGAAACGAAGGCAGGTGGACTGCCTCTTTGGGATGGCACGGCAGATCTGACGGTTCGAGCGGCAAGGCCAGAAGAAGCGACCCACTTCACAGAAGCGAAGACCGCGGCGTCGAACGGGTCAGACGATCTCGTTCTCGTTTATCTGGTGGAACTCGACGAATAAGCGCGAGGGGTTCCCCAGGGGCGGCTTCCGCACGCGCGATCCGCACGCTACGGTCCCCGCGCGAGGCCAAATGGGTGCGGGGATGTTCTGGGTAGGGTTCGGCTGCGGCGTGGGGGCGTTTCTCGTTTGCTCCGTTTTCGTGTTTTGCTGTCGGAGCGGATGAAACGCGGCCCGACGCGGCGCTCCCCACCCGCGCCGATCGATCCAGCCAGCTGGCCGATCGCAAACACGTACAGCTGCGAACAGTTGTCCACCTATCAAGCTGCAAACGAAAATCGGACGGCGAGGTACGGTCGGCGTAAGGCCATGCAAATCTGGTACACTGGCGCAGTCATCGGCGGCTTCGCAGTATAGGGGCTCCACGCGCAAGCAAAGTGGGCATTTTTTAGCGCGCGGCGGCAAAGCCACAACGTTGGTCGGCGAGCCGGTGAAAAACCGATCCAGCAATGGGAGAGCATGGAGCTGCGAGAATGGTTCGATTCTCCGGAGCAAAAGAAGCTTCGAGATGTGCAGGAGAAATATTCCAAGGTGCGCGCATATGCGGTTGAAGGCATCGCGCCGAAGTAGGACTTTCGTTCCCGTGATGTTGGCCGTGATGACGATCACCCACGAGGCCGCCCTAGTTGGCGGCTCATTGTTTCTTGGCATGATGTGTCCTTACCTCCGATCCGTATCCGATCCACCGGCCCGGCGGTCGCCCCGGCGCGTAGTTGGCCACACCGCGTGCCGGGGTTCTTTTGGCCACCTAGTTGGCGGCCTCGTCTTTCTCGGTGGGACGATCTCGGTGTGCAGACGGCAAGTCTAAGCCGGATCAATTCGCAAACGGCTTCAGCGCGAGATACCAGCCGTTAATGCATGGCTGCGTGTACTGTCGGGCGTGGCCTGGATCGTCTGTCGGATATTCCGCGTCTAGGACCGGGAACGCGTCCTGATCTCATGCATTGATGGCCGTCAGCGGTGGCTGCCGTTGTGATCGGACGCCAAAAACGCTCACTCCGTAGCTGCCGTCCGGCGGGAAAGGCTCGGTCCTGACAGGGTGCCGAGCCTTTTCGCGTTGGTCCCGTCGTCAGTGCGCTGAGCCGCCTAGCATGGGCCGAGGCCTTTGCAATTTTCGCTCATCCCATCTGTACGCCCGGACCGCGCACCAGCGGCGACCGCGGGAGATGGCTTCGACCGTGTGTGATGAAACGCTGAATTTCTCTGCCAGTCGATCGCGGATCCCGACGAGTGGTTTTGCAAGCCCGCGCGCCGGCGGCTCCGGCGATCGAGCAGCAAGACCGCCTTGATCCAAGCGACGTCGGCCGGGGTAAGCTTTGTGGGAAGCGATACGGCGGCTGCCCTCGCAGGGTTCGGCCGTCAATTCTGGTGAGTTTCCGGGAATGCATCGACAATCTTTTTTGCGTCCCATGAAATTGGGGCTGGATTTAGCCCCTGCGCAAAAGACTCGGCCATGTCCTGCAATCAGTCCCGAATTTTCGAAGAAACCCTATCCGTGATGTCCATCGCCTTGAGGAGCCTGGTGTTCGATCATTTCGCACTGCCGGCTGTCGGCCATCGATATCCTCAAGAAGCTGCCTAACGATGTCGTCTGGGTCGTGTCGACTGATCCGCGCTCACCGCACCAGCGCGAGCCGCGGGTGGACGAATGGCGCGACCCGGACGCGTCTTCGCTCGCCAGGTTCCGAATTTCTCGATCTCGCCCTCGAGATGCAGAATATTCCGTCGGTGTCGGGATCATCGAGAGTCTACGATCTTCGCCATTAATTCACCCCGGTGGTAAGCCGCTTGCTGGAAAGTGCACCTGTTTCAAGAAGTACTTCTGCGCGGTGGCATATCCCGCACCTCGCCGGAGTGGCCACGAATAATCCGGGCAATTTCAATCCGCTCGCTCAGTCGCCTTTACCGACGTACCGCGCCCTCCGGATGACGACCGGGTCACGCGTCCCGCATCTCATCGTTGCGGGTTGTCGGATGCGAGCGCCGCTTTGCATTCCCTCGCTGTTCTCCTTTGCGATTTCCGCCTCGCGGCATTGCCAACTCCTATGTAGTTACGCCGAAGCCTCGACCGGACACGCCGAAAGGATATCGGCCGAGATCGAGATCGACGTGACGATGTTGGAAAAGCAGACCGCGCTAATCGGATCGAGGCCCTCGCGTTCGAGTTGCTCGTTGACTGCTTCGAGCGCGATGAAATAGGTGGCATCATCGAGGCCGGCGCGAAGGATGGTTAAAGCTCGTTCCAGCGCGGCTTCGAGGAAGAGCGTATCGACGCACCCCCAGAGAACGATTTCCAACCGACGCAGCCGCGCTGGGTCGCGCGCAGCGTGAAGGAACGCTGAAACGTCGGGTCGATCGTGTTTCCGGACCGCTGTGTGTTGATCAGTTCATGGGCTGTCTTCCTACTGACCCGGCGGGTGACGGCCTGGAATTTGCCGCCCAGCGGACCACAATCGGACGACGCGTTGTTACGGCCCGAACGGGATGCTGGCAGCCCTCATTGCTATCGGCGCTGAGAGTGTCAGAGACTGGTGGATATTGAGAGCGCGATAGCGGGGAAATGCGCAAGGGGCTTGAGGGTGAAGGTAAATCTCCCCGAAATATTCTTCGGGGCGCTTATAAGCCATAGCCTTTGTTTGCGATGGGGATGGCGTTGGATCATCGCGTAGCCCATCGACCCAACAGCAAACCCAATCCGATGCTGCAAAGGAAAATTCCGCCCATCCACCAAATGGCGGATTTTGGGACTGGATTACGCATGATGCCGCAATTCTCACGCTCTGGCTCGTCACATTGTGCGGCGGCAGTATGAAATTGGGCCTGTTATTTTCAGCTCCGGTTTAATAGAGAGCACGCTCACCCCGCGAGGGAGGCCGCAGAGGCCGCCAACACAGCGCACAAGCAGTGCCGTCACTGGAGCGCGCCCATCTGTATACCAGTTCTCAAGAGCGACAACCTGAAAGCCGAAATATTCAAAGGGATAATTTGGTACCCAAACACCACCGGAGGGATCCCGACAACGTCGTCCGCGCCCGCGGTGACCTTCTGTTTCAAGAACTATGGGAAAACGCCTGCAGTTAATCTCCTTTATGTGGGGAATAGATATCGCAGCCCATCCCGAAATGGAGCGGCGTGCCGTGCAGAGAACGGCATTGCTGGAGGTTCTGGGGGCGAACCAGAACTGAACTTGAGATGCTCGGCACCTCAATCGAGGCCACGCAAAGCCATAAAAGAGTACCAAGCCGAAACTATTATTTTGGGAAAGTGCGCTGTTCAAGGACTTTTTTGGTCAATATTTCCGTTGATTGGGAGTGCGACGGACGCACTGACGGCTTTAGATTGATCCGCCACGAGGAATATCCAGACCCCGACGCAAAGCAACGATCTTATCAGCCATCAGGCCGCGCCTCATCTCAAAGCCCTCCCGGTTCTTGTTCCGCCGTCCGATCTTGTGCAAAACCGCGACACCCACTGATTGGACTGACCGCGCACGGGCGATGACGCCTTTGACCGCCGGTCAGAGTTTCCACAGGACCCGCGCATCTGCTGCCGAGCACGGCCCCTGGTCCAGTTGAAATCTGCAGGCCATCGCCTTCTGCTCTGTTCGTGCGGGAGAGGGGGTCGGGGAAGTGCATGCTCTACTGGTGCCGTTGCGGCCGCCATTACGGCCAGCCGTTCAGCGCCGGGGCGGTGCGGGTGGAGAGCCGGGCGCACACGATTTCCCGCAGCTTCCAGTGCAGCGCGTGCCGCGGATAACCGCTTACGGGTCCAACCGCCAGCCGGGCATGGTTCGTGCGGCATCGCGTTCGCGACGTGAAAGGTATTGGCGCCCAATGCCACCATACGAGCGGATGGAGGCGAGCCGGCGCGACAGCGTCAGGATCGGCCCGCAGAAGTAAATCAATCTCACTATGCGACGTCGGCACCACTTCGGCCTGACCAACGTAATTCATGCCGCGCTGCTCATCAGGCCGTGCGCAAGCTGCCGGTGCTCACGACTTCGGCGTCATCCGGTGAAGCGGAAGAAAGCCATGGTTTGTTGATAAGGCAACGTCGTCGTGAATCCAGATCATCGCAGTGGTGCGCCGCGGCAAGGCATCTTCGAAACAGGACATTGTTGCGCTCGCCTGAGGAAGCCGGAGAAGCGCTTTCAGCAGCAGACCGGCTCGGCACCAGGCCGCCAGGGACGTTCCGCGTACCGGCCAGCTCCTGTTAGATCATCCAATCGACCGCTGCAAAAAACGATATTGAGCGACTACGCCGTGACTGGGCGGTGCCACCACATAGCCGTCGCCCAAGATATCGATAGGTCGGCTGCGATCCAGCCAATAAAACGCGTTCCGCCGTTGTGGGAATACCAGGCTCAATTGCCGCCGACGACCACAACGGGCGTGTTGCCGTGCTTGTCGAGGGCATCGGCCAGCACCCGTTCATCGGCATGTCGATGTCCACGCCGGTGATGTTAGCCCGCGCGCCAACGCGGAAGACCCGAAAGCCGGCGTGATCCGGGAAGCGCGGGCG
>CAVWSB010000007.1:0-77764 GCA_963757565.1 uncultured Alphaproteobacteria bacterium | reverse complement strand
CGCAGAGGGCCGAAGAGGGCCCGCAGTGCGTAACTGCTTTACCGATGAGGGGAGGCCCCTCGGGACCGGCTTACAGGAGCAGGTTCCAAACCACCTCTGGCGGCTGTGGGCAAAAGCCATGGTTGTGAGCGCAGATGGAAAAGGCCTGGAAAGAACCAGGTCAGGTGACTGGCAAGAAGAGGACTGCAAAGGAACCACTGATGACGTGTCGAAAGCGTAGGGACGATGTCAAAACCGCAGGGGAGTCGTTACTGCGGGATCAACTCCGGCGATACCTGTTTACGGACGGAGTGGCATCCGGCATTAAGGTGGCCTGAGCTTGCCGAGAGGCGGTAGAGCGGAACGTGGGAACCTGGGACTCCGATGCAAACAGAGAAGCTTCAAGTGGAAGAACCACGAGAGCGAGAGTACGGAAGCGGAGCTCAGGGGCGGAGCAACCCGTAGTAGCTGTGAAGTCTCCGAAAGGAGATGGAGCCAAGGGGTTGTGTTATGGAGCCGAATTCAATGAGCCAACCAGCAATGGGAGGAGCCGATGAGTGAGGCAAAGCCGTTTGTTATTTCGAAGTGGGAGGTCTGGGAAGCGTATAAGCGAGTAAGAGCGAATAAAGGAGCGGCAGGGGTCGACGAACAGTCGATTACGGACTTTGAGAAGAGATTGAAGAAAAATCTCTATAAGATCTGGAATCGGATGTCGTCGGGCAGTTACTTTCCGCCGCCGGTGCGCACGGTGAAGATACCGAAGGCGAACGGTGGAGAAAGGAAACTGGGCATACCGACCGTTTCGGATCGGATCGCGCAAATGGTGGTGAAGTTGAAACTGGAGCCACTGGTGGACCCACTCTTTCATCCGGATTCCTATGGGTATCGCCCCAGGAAGTCGGCGCTGGAAGCGGTGGGGCAGGCGCGCCAGCGATGCTGGTGGCATGACTGGATCATCGATCTGGACATCAAGGGCTTTTTCGACAACATCCCACACGATCTGCTGATACGAGCGGTCAAGAAACACGCCAAGGAGAAGTGGGTTGTTCTCTACATCGAGCGCTGGTTGAAGGCGCCGGTGCAAGAGGACGATGGCCAGTTGATCCCGCGTGAGAAGGGCACGCCGCAAGGTGGAGTCATCAGCCCTCTGTTGGCAAATCTGTTCCTGCACTATGCTTTTGATCGATGGATGGCGGAGAAACATCCGCAGGTACCGTTTGAACGATATGCCGACGATGCCATCGTACATTGCAGGAAAGAGGCGAAAGCTCAGGAGATTCGGACCGCCATAGCCGCGCGTTTGAAGGAATGCGGATTGGAACTTCATCCCGAAAAGACGAAAGTTGTCTATTGCAAGGATGATTACCGGAGAAGGACTTATCCAAACGAGAAATTCGATTTTCTCGGCTACACTTTTCGGCCGACGGCGATCGAAGAATCGCGAGGGTAAGCACTTCATCAATTTCAGTCCAGCAATTTCTGACAAAGCGGTGAAAGCCATCCGGGCCGAGATTCGAAGCTGGGATCTGCATCTACGCAGTGACAAGCAAATCGAAGATCTATCCCGGATGTTTAATCCGGTGATCCGAGGTTGGCTCCAATATTATGGACGGTTTTATCGTTCGGCGCTTTATCCGCCGATGCGTCAACTGGATCGCTCCTTGGCCCGATGGGCCGAGCGAAAATACAAGAAGCTTCGTGGTCATTTGCGAAGGGCGACACACTGGGTCGCGCGTATCTCGAGACGCGATCCGAAGTTGTGGGCGCACTGGCAGATGGGCGTGCGGCGTGGCTCCATGGCGGGAGCCGTATGAGCTGAGAGGTTCACGTACGGTTCTGAGAGAGGCTCGGGGTGAGATTCCCCGGGCCTACTCA
Organism: uncultured Alphaproteobacteria bacterium; assembly: GCA_963757565.1. Classification (GTDB taxonomy): domain Bacteria; phylum Pseudomonadota; class Alphaproteobacteria; order Rhizobiales; family Xanthobacteraceae; genus PALSA-894. The sequence continues at coordinate 75,910 of CAVWSB010000007.1, read as the reverse complement.
CCTTGTGGTGGGCTTCGAAACCGAGCTGATGCCGAGCGGTTCCTCGAGGATTTCCAGGAACGGCTGGCGAAGTTCGGTCTGGAGTTAAATGCGGACAAGACGCGGCTGATCGAGTTCGGGCGGTTCGCCGCTCGCGATCGGAAGCAGCGTGGCGAGGGAAAGCCGGAAACCTTCACGTTCCTGGGGTTCACGCATTTCTGCGGGAAGCGGCATGAGCAATGGAGCTTTTATCGTCTGGCGCATGACGGCGAAGAAGCGGATGGTTGCGAAGCTAATGCCATTAAGGCAGAGCTTCGCTGCCGGAAGCATGAGCCGATTGCGTCAGTCGGCGCGTGGCTGCAGAAGGTTGTGCTGGGCTATTACCAATACCACGCTGTGCCCGGAAACCTGGATCGGTTGCGCGTCTTTGGGCAGCGGCTGCGCGGTTGTGGCGGCTCGGTTTAAGTCGTCGCAGTCAACGGCGGCATGTGCCCTGGGATCGGCTCACGCCGATCTCTCGACCGCTGGATTCCTATCCTCGTGTTCTGCATCCTTATCCTGAGGAACGCTTCGTCGCCACTCATCCAAGGTAAGAGCCGTATGCGTAAACGCGCTCGTACGGATCTGTGCGGGGGGCGATCAGTGATGGTCGTCCCTACCGCGTCAATTCGGGCTGTAAATGCCGTAGTATGACCGACAAATTAGCGGTACCCGAGAACCTGGAAGAAGGGTAAGGCGACAGCAAACATACTTTGTAATGATCACAGCATGTTGACTATCGATGAAATCAAAGAATCAGACGGCACGGTCAGTGTCCAGATTGCTGGGAAGCCACTCTCGTGCGTCGTCTGTGGTAGCCAGAAGTACCACGAGCGGAAAACCTTATTGAATACCCGGGGCGGTGAGTTTCTCAATCTAGCTTGGGCCGAGAAGAAAGCACAGAATTACATCTGCATTCAATGTGGATACATCTCTTGGTTTCTTCGTTGATGCTCTCGATGGCGGCGGGTAGCGTCAAGAGCCATACTTGCCAAATCCAGCCCGAGGCGACAATCGAGAATGTTGTGGAACGCAAGATTGCCAAAACGCGCAAGCGATCGGCCTCCTCCGGCCTGTTCGTGGCGTCAGCTCCAATCCCCCGAGCCAGCTCGCGGCGACGCCAGGGGTTCCACTGGCCAAATTCGTGCTGCCTTGCTGGCTCGCAGTGCTGCGATCATCGAAAGCCCGATTGGTCCCGCACCGATGACCTCTATCGTTTCGCTCGCGTGGATAGACGCCGCGCGGAGAGAATGCAGCAGTGTATTGCGAGGGCGACCTGGGGCGGTTCCCCACAGTCATTCTCGTTCCCGCTGGCCGGCGAACCGCTATAGACTGGGACGCGGTCCAGCCGGGGGTGGCACACGGAAGTACCCCTAATTGTGATCGGTCGTGGCATTCCGTTTGAGCGCACCGCCCGCGGTGGAAGCAACGCACAGACCAACCGGCTGTCCACACTCCCCCGCGGTAACGATACGCCCCATTAGTTTGGGCACCGGCGGCGGAGTCCTAAGCAAAGCGTAAGGCGCCCGCGATTCTGGTGGTCACGAAGCGAAGCTCGCCTACAGCGGAATGTGTGGATCAAAGAAGTATTCGGCTGGCTGAAAACAATTGGAATGCTGCGTGAGACCAGACATCGCGGCGTGCACAAGATCGGATGGGTTCACGTTTGCGGCCGCTGTTTACAAGCTCGGCAGAATGCGGAATTGGTCTATATGCCAGTTCCTTCTGCATAAGTCACGGAAGGCGTGTGTCCAAACGCCAGAAACAGGCCATTGGATAAACCAAATCCCCCCAGATACACTCAAAATTCAAGCCAAGCAGCCCTGCACAGACCATCAGGGAGGAAATTCCTCTCATGAACCCTCATTTCCGCATCCTGTTAGGTGGTTTACTCAAGTTCTATCAACGTGCCGCTTAATTCTTTGATCATTCGCGCTTTCGCGGGCGGGTCACATCGTTTGTACTTGCAGATCGGCGAGGGAGCATACACTTTCGGTCACACGCAAGATGTATCTCTTCTTTATCCTCTCAATAGTCCGCTAGACTGCTCGCCCGTCAGCACTGTTCTCAAAATCGAATTTCAACGGATTGCGGCTCGGCTTTATTCTCGAAAGAGAAGACAAACGATCCCAACTGGTTCCGAAGGCTAGTCGCCGGGAGAGGCTGTTGGTTGATAACGATCGCTTTCGGCTGCGCCTTGCTGGCGATGCAAACCACAGCGTCCGTGTCGGCTTGGCCGTCTGCCATAAATCGCATCACACCATCGTTCCACGTCACATTTTGAATGCGAGATGCTGCCGCCACGATTGCTGGACGGGATGTCTGCGGAATCTCGTAAAGAAGCGCCCGACCACCCGCCGGCAAAGTAAAGCCCTCCTGGGCGGCTAACTTGTCATCGAAGAGATTGATGTAGCGTCCAGGGAGCTTAACCCCGTCCTTCAACGCCGCGGCGACCAGATAGGGACCCCGCTTCAAAACCAAAGCAGAACTTTCTTTCCAGGAAGATGAACGGAAGCAGCTATTTGTTCCACCAGCTGCTTCACCTTCTCGGCGCCATCTTTCTGATAGCTCAAGGCAGCCGGCGAGCTCCTTTCGTAAATCACCGCACCCTTCCCGACTTTGTGAAGGCCCGTTTGTTCGGGTTGTAAACCGAGCATTTTAAAAAGATGCTCGCGCGGGGTGCGGAACGAGTTCGGCGCTGTGTTCCACCATTCGCGCACTGCCAGATAGGGATCCTGGTCATTGTCGACTACAAGCAGCGCACCGCCTCCGTGGACCCACTGCGCGAGAGCTTCGTTGTAGATAGGCTTGAGCGGTTTCTGACCTTCAAACGTGAGGAGAAGCAGCTTGTAGCGCGACAGGAATTTGTCGGCCGTAACGCTCTCCATTTGAACCGGCTCGACAGGCGTGCCCGACATCAAGAGAGGCAGCGAAAGACCGTAGAAGGATCCAAGGTTCGCATCCGATGGGGTCGGATCCGCGCGCTGGAACATCATGCTGTCGGAAACAATCACCCCGACGCCCTGTGTTCCTGCCATGATCCATCTCGTCTCGCTCTTGGGCTGATTCATCTCACCCAGCGCACGAACTACGGTTTGTAATTCGGTCTCGTACGTGGCGGGTATGCCCGCTTTCTTGACTTGCGGCATGGCTGGACGCCCACCCGAGGCGGCGCCAGTAGGAATTTGATCCTGTTGCGGCACGTCTTCGACGGGATACTGACCGTTGTAAATGCGTTCCGGCCAAGGCATGATCTCGAACGAAGAGACTTCCGGCTGCAAGAGAGACGCGGTGAGCGTGTTCTCCCAATTACGACGGTAGTCCTTCCAGCTATGGTTTGGGTTGTCTTCAATCGGGTCGTTCAGATACCAAACTCGTCGGCCGGACGCGCGCACCAGATTCTGCATGGCTCCGTATTCCAGGAATGCTGTTTCGAAAGTACGCTCCTCCCGTTGGCCGTTGTAAACGTTCGGGGTGCGCGCCGTTCCTGTCCACACCTGGGCGATATAGCCGTCCGCGCCTACGTCGATCAGCGATGATTCGGGGCTGACGATGCGCCAATGCGCATAGTTGATGAGTGAATGGGTGGGTACATAGCAGGGAACATTCCGGTTGTGCTCGCGAGAATACGTCTTAACAAATTCAAACACCCGCGAAAGCGCCCGCCGATAAAGAAAGTACTTCAATCTCGAAGCACGGTATTGAGCATCCGGGGAAGAATCAGGCGCCTGCCAAGCCTCGTGATAGTAGTCCTGCCACTCTCGTTTGAAGCTTTCGCTCCAGCCGCCGCGGGCCCAGAATTCGGGCTCTTCCAGATAAATCGCCTCGGCGCCGTTGTCCAGTGCCTGTTCCACTCCCTTGGCCAGAAAATCACCGTAGGAAGCACCGGGAGACATGTAGGGACCAGAGGATTACGGCCGTGCAGGATCATCTTGCCGTCGCGGTCGGTTTGCGCTTCATCCAAGTGTTTCTTCCCGTCGAACTTGCCTTCCAGATATCCTGATATTGGCCCCACGCGACGCCTGTCATGAACTGAACGTGATAGCCGTGATCCCGCCACGACGACATGTCCGTGGCGAGATGAGGCCCGATGCCATAGACCATGGCCGCTCCGGCATTGAGGTTCAGCCGGGGCGACCAGGGACGGTGTGTTTGAAAGGTAAGGCGGTCCGGAGGGTCTTCTCGGCAGACCGCGAGGCGAGCACGCCGAGCAGGCATCCTCCGGCGATAAAAAGGGTAAACCGACGCATGTTTCTAAAAAATGATCTTCAGGCCCAGTTGGACCGACCTCGGATTATCGATCTGCGGATTCGTGATGAAGCCGAACGTCGAGGCTTCCATGCTGGTCGCGACAGTACCCAGAGTGTGCCGATTACCGATATTGAAAGCGGAAGCACGAAACTCGACAAATCGCTTCTCGCCGAAATAGAAGTTCTTGAGGGATGTCGAAACGTCTTCACTTTAGTTCCAAGGGTTCTGCCAATCGAGCAGGATGTTCCGCGGAGTGTCTTGCCAAATACGCCCATTCGCACGGCCGGATAAAGGCGGCCGGGTTCCTGTACGGCGCAGCGCCGGGATTGTACAGGTCGAACCTTCCAGTGGTTTATTTGAGGGATGGTGACGCCAGCACCGAGCGCAAAGGACGCGCGCGTTGTGCCGGAGGCGCCGAACATATTCTGCGCAGGATGTGCGCGCCTGTCACCGGAAAGCCTGGAGGGGTCGCGCTGCACCGCGGAGATACGCCAGTTCCCAAGGAGCGCATTAGCGATGCGCGGGCATGCTGCTTCCAAAAGCCTTACCGCGGCCGAACGGCAGTTGATAGACGTAGCTGAGATTAAAGACGTGAGTCTGGTCCTGCAAGCCAACGGCTTTATCCAGCGCCCGGTTGTACTGATTCTGTCCGGAACCGTCACCGCGATTGGCGTCTTCTCCGTCGACGTTCGAGATCAGTTTGGAGAAGGTATAGCTTCCGAGCAGATACGAGCCGGACGTGAAGCGATGTTCATAGCTCGCCTCCAGCGCGTGCCAAGTGGAATGGCCATCGTTCTGGCCGCCCGCGTTCGAATCGATACTGTTGTATTGCGGGTAAGGCCGCAGCAACTGCTGCAACTGGCGGCTGGTGGGGATAGCTGGCGTAGGGCAGCGGAATGCCAAGAGCCTGCACGCGGGGATCGCTCAAGGGAAGGCTCAGCAGCGTTCCGCCATACAGCGTCAGATAGCGCGGGTCCAACTGATTCTGTGTCTGCTTCTTAGATAGAAGCTTGTTGCCCAACGGTAGCGTGGTAACTCGCGCGGATGACGGAGTTGTGCCCGACCGTCTGTTCAAGCGTAAAATCCCAATCCAGGAAGTAAGGCGCACGGCCGGCGAGCGGATTGTAATAGAAGGGGCTTACCGCGCATCTTTGAAGTCCTGGTCAAGGAAGGCGTGACCAAGGCCACGCCCTGCGTTGGCAAGTAGCGCAGCAACCGGGCGGCCGCAGATTTTTTCGTAGAGGTGATCGACGCCCTCGGTCGTGGCAAGGTCCACCTGCACCGTATCCACCGTTACACCCTCGCGACGAAGTTCATCCGCCGCATTTTCGAGTTCCGGTTCATTGGCGGCAATCAGCAGATCAAATTGGTTCTTGGCGCACTCCCTGGCCAGTTCGAGCCCGATCCCCGTGGAAGCGCCAGTCACCACCGCCAGTTTGCGCTGCGACTCAGGCATTCGCCATCTCCTTCATGCCAGGTTTCAGGACGACCTTGATACAGCCGTCCTGCTTGTCACGGAACGTCTTGTACAGCTCAGGCCCTTTCTCGAGCGGGGCCGTATGGGTGATAACGAACGATGGATCGATGTCGCCCTTCTCGATGCGCCCAAGCAGCTTCGGCAGGTAATGCTGCACGGGAGTTTGCGCCATCCGAAATGTCAGCCCGCGATTGATCGCGGAGCCCATCGGTATCTTGTCGAGAAATCCACCGTAAACACCGACGACTGAGACAGTGCCGAAGTTTCGACAGCAGTGAATGGCTTGGCGCAGGACGTGTGGGCGGTCCGTGCCCATGAAGGTCGCGACCTTGATGCGATCCCATCGCGAGTCGAGACTGGCGGAAGGTTCCGCTTCGGTGCCGACCGCATCGATACAGGCGTCCGCCCCTCGACCTTTTGTCAGCTCCATGATGCGTTCGTACACATCCTCCTTCAGAAAATCGATCGTTTCAGCGCCCGCCTCGCGCGCGAGTGCGAGACGTTCAGGAACCGTATCGATGGCCAGAATCCGTTCGGCCCCGAGTAGAAGGGCACTACGGATCGCGAATTGACCGACTGGACCACAGCCCCAGATCGCGACTGTCTCGCCGCCTTTGAGGTTGCAAAACTCGGCGGCCATGTAGCCGGTGGGAAAGATGTCGGAGAGGAAGAGGACCTGTTCGTCGCTCAAGCTTGTCGGCACCTTTATCGGGCCGACATCTGCGTATGGAACTCGCAAATACTCCGCCTGACCACCAGCGTAACCGCCGAGAAGATGGGAATACCCGAACAGCCCTGCCGGTGAGTTTCCCCAAAGCTCAGCCGCCTTTTCGTGATCGGGGTTAGTCCTTTCGCATCCAGAATAGAAACCGTTGCGGCAGAAGAAGCATTCGCCACAGGAGATCGTAAACGGCACAACTACGCGATCGCCGACCTTCAGGTTTTTCACCTCGGAACCAACCTCGACAACCTCGCCCATGTTCTCATGGCCAAGGATGTCGCCGCTTTTCATGGAAGGGATAATCCCGCCGTAAATGTGCAGGTCGGAGCCGCATATGGCGCAGGCGGTCACCTTGATGACTGCATCGCGGCCGATCTTCGATCTTCGGATCCGGAACCTCTTCGCAACGGATGTCGCCTTTGCCGTGCCAAGCTAATGCCCTCACGTAACACTCCTATAAGGCGCCGCTGCCTACCGGGAACGCGCCTTCGATAACGTGCTGAAATACCGCGGGTTCAATCACTAGCGGCAATAATTACAGTGGAATGTAAGGTTGAAAACTCAGCACTCGTTCATGCTTTTGGGTGCCGGGCCATTCACCCGCACAGGCACAAGAACTTGAAATTCACGCGGGCCATCACCGCGACGCGCGACCGTGGATTTTTGCCGGTACCATCGTGATAGAGAGGTCCTGGTCATCCGGCGCGGCCACCGCGACCGTGACCACGACCGTTCTCGGCGCCGGGACCGGGACCACGATCATGATTGAGGCTGATAAGAAAAAGGAACCCCGCAAGGGGCTCTTCGAATTCTCGATGTGGTTGCTCAGTGCAGGTGAACCAGCCAGTACACGCCACCACCTAAAACGATTAGAACGGGAATGCCCCACAAGATGACTGGCATGCTGGGCCACCCAGCGGAACAACATTCCAATCCTGACGTTCTTGAGCAGGCGAAAACTAATACCAACTCGAAGTTCCTACACCACTAGCCGAAAACGCGATCAGGAACTTCAAATCGCAAAGCGGCACTCAGATCACAGAGTTGGCGGCCCTTTCGTTTCCGAAATTCGACTCTCAGTGTGCGGCCATGTATCACGAACTTCGGAGAATCGGGCGCTGGTCTGCCAATGTCCACGGGGCGCCGGATGAGAATTAGTAACCTCGTTCTCGGACTGTTGATATTACCCATCGTTGGTCAATCCCAGACCGCTGCAGCACAGTCGGAACGCGGTTGGACGACCTATGTCGACCGTACGGGAACGAGCGTGCAATATCCCGCCCACCTGTTTTCGGTTCGTGCCGGGGCGGAAAGGAACGGCGTTGGTCAGAGACTTGCGACGGTTGATGGACGTGCCGGCCTCTCCATTTTCACGCGATCAAGCGAGGGACAAAACCCGCGGCAGTATCTCGCCACCCACTTTCCGGGATCGCGTTCAGCCCTCGATTACAACCGAGTCGCTCCGAACTTCTTCGCCGTTTCGATGGAACACCGCGGAACTATTCTCTATAGAAGGTGCAATTTTCCGGGTGACGGCATGATCCATTGCATCGAATTGAGCTATCCGACGCGCGAGAAATTGGCATGGGATGCACCGGTCACGCGCATCAGCAGGTCTTTGCGGCCGCTTTAAGCAGCAGAGTAGCTCCACCACTTCACTGCTCAATCACCTCATCGGGGTTCATCGGAAATATCATCGTCGGGACTGATCTCGCGAGCTTGCGACTGCCCGCGAAGTAACCTGTAGCGCTGCCAAGTCTCCCATTTGCAAGATCATCCCGGTTCCAAGCGGTCGATGTCCGAGTAGGGCCAAAAAGTGCCATGCGTGAGTGTCAACTGCAGGTCCGGTTCGCTCCTGATTGCTGCCGGATTATGCATGCACATGTTGGCAGGACCGGGCCAAAACGGCATCGTAACTCATTTTCGCTTCGGCAGCGGTTTCGCGACTTCACGCGGAATATCTATGAAAAGCTGCGTTGCCGGGCGTAGAAATGCTCGACCGCGCCTACAGCCACCATCACCCCGACCATCTGAAAACGGCGGCTCGAGCGATCGGTTATCGGCCGCGCAATCATTGTCAATAACGTTGCCAGTAGCGAGGCGCCTCATTCCACGCACGGTACAACCCATTGAAAACATTGGTGGGCCCGGGAGGATTCGAACCTCCAACCAGACCGTTATGAGCGGCCGGCTCTAACCATTGAGCTACGGGCCCGGACTGCCCCCGACGCCTGCGGTTGCCACCGTGCAGCCGCGCCGCAAGCCCATGTACCGGTAACGCTTGCATATAATGTCATTGCCGCGACGACAACCATCAGCGCAGCCGTCCCATCAGCCCAGCCTTGCCTGCCCCGGAAGTGTGAGGGCGCGCGACCCCCGCTTTGAGTGACTTTGCCCTCGCGGGGACTCGTCCTGCGTGCAGGCGGCGCACATTCCGCACGAAAGACTCGCTATGCGTGTACCGGCTCCATGCGCCGGCGCCGGCTCCAGTCTTGTGGTCGCGCAAATTGTGCGACTCGATATATGCCGCGCTGATTCGCGGCCGGCGCCGTGTGGCTTGATCTGGCGAGCATTCGACCGCAGACGGCAAGCCAAGCACACACACGGTGAATGCAATGCTATCTGATCTGCGGTTTGTGATCGGCGCCATCATGGCGACCGCAATGCTCGCGATTGCGGCCTTTGGTATCGGCATGAGCGTGCGGCTCGCTCGCGAAGCGAACTTGGGTCCGTTCAAGTCCACCCGCCATCTTGCCTATACCGACCGCGGCGATTGGAGATGAGTTCTACGATGCGGCCGGCCTGCGTCAGATCGATGAGGCAAGGAGCAAGGCCGAGCCCGCCCCGGCTACGATCGCGCTGCCGGCGGACGCCGTGCCCGCGGAGGTACCCGAGGCCGTCGCCGCGGTCCCGGTGCTGGTGCCCGCCACTGCCCGCGACAACACGGTTGGGGTACCAGAGGCGGACTGAGTGCAGTCGTTGCGGTCGAGCTCGCCGACACGCGGAGTAACGCAGTGGCTGAGTCGGCACCCGCGGTGCAATTGCCAGAGCCGGCTCCGCATCTGACAGCGGTTGCTCGTGATGGCGAGGCGGCCGGAAAATACAGTTCAGAAGCGCCGGAAGCCGCAGCTCCAATCGTTGCCGAATTCTCCGCCGAGTCGGCCACAATCCAAGCTGGCGCCGTTGAACTCGAGGACGACAGCACCGGAACAGTCCGTGCAACCCCCGTCGTCGAAATGCCTGTCATCATAGCGCAAGTTGCTGAGGGTCGCGCGCGGCCCCCAAGCCTGGAACCGACGCCTGTCGAAACCGCCGTGCCGGCCGGTGCATCTGAACTCGTCCGCGCCGAAGAGGATCTGCAATCGGCCCCCATCCGACCGTTGCGCAAAACCCATCAAGGCAAGAGCACGAGCACAAGCACCTCCAAAAAAGTGACGCTGCCAAGCAAGCCGCCGGCAAAGTTCAAGCTTGCGGCGGCGGTCAGGCCAGCAGCACGCAGCAGGAGCAGCCACTCAAGCAGACCAAGTATCGTGCCGCGGCTTCGAGTGGCCGGCAGGATCAGGCCCGCACGCAAGATCAGGGTTGCCAGAATCAGAGGTTCGCGTCTGCGCGCGCTCGCAGGGCGAACGGTGCCCTCGCATGCCTCCACCGGATATGCGATCACGCTCCCGTTCACCTACCGCATGCGCTACCGCCGCGTGCGTGCGTCGGCCCGAAACTGAGCGCCAGAACGCATTCTGCGCTGGACCAGCATTGCTACTAGAGTTGCTAATTGTCGCATTTTCGGACGGAAAGCCGGATTCCAGTTTCCTGAACATGCTCTACATGCGCAGGAGCCGCTTGGCGTTGCCGCTCAAGATTTTGATCTTGTCCTCGTCGCAAATGGGCGCGGTCTCCATCCATGTCGTCCCCAACGGGTTCTGCACAAATGGCCAATCGATGGCGAACAGGATGCGGTCGACACCGATTTCCTGCATGCAGCAGAGCAGCGCCGGGTTGGAAAAATTGCCGCTGGTCGTGATGTAGAAATGGCTGCAGAAGGCGTCGCGAAAGCTCATCGACTTGCCGCCCGGCCGCGATAGCGCCTGGTCGATGCGCCACACCAGGAACGGCAGCGTCTCGCCTAGATGGCCGATGATGATTTTTAGCCGCGGATACTTCTCGAACACGCCGCTGAGCACCATGCGGATGGCCTGCGTTGCGGTCTCGACCGTGAAGCCCCAGGCGGCGCGTATCACCATCGGATAATCCTGCACGTAATCTTTGTAGTACGCGTCCGTCACCGCCGGGTGCGGAATTGAGGGATGTAGATAGATCGGTACGTCGAGGCTCTGCGCGCTCATAGATCGGCCAGAACCGCTGGTCATCGACGAACATGCCGTTGGCCAATCCGTGAATTATGGCTCCTTTGAAACCGAGCTTGATCACCATGCGCTCGAGCTCATTCGCGGAGGCGCTCACATCGCAAGTGGGCAGCGCCCCGAACGCCGAGAAGCGGTCAGGCTTGCTCGCCACGAAGGCGGCCAGCCGGTCATTGACTCGTTGCGTCAGCGCGACCGCGCCGTCGCCCGTGAGTGTCTGTGCCGATGGCGCCCCATGTGAAAGCACCTGCACGTCAACACCCGCTTCATCCATCTCCTTGATCCGGCGTTCGCCGAGATCGAACAGACGTTCGGTGATGTTGGTGTTGCGCTCCACGCCGGCAGTCTGCGCCGCGAGTTCCTTGTCCCAGTAATGTTCCTCGATTGCGATGACTGGACATTTCGGCTTATGCAGCATGGCACACATTTCCCCGCGGTTATGGCGCATTCCTAGTAGTAATCACCAACATGACTGTCACGGCAATAGACACCGTAACCGCGACATAACCGGGAACCTCGGACCCGCACGAGACGCATCCCAGACCTGCGGCGAGGGTCTTGCCCAAATGGCCAAATGGGGGATTATCAACCAGGGGAATGCAAGACCTAACGAAATCGGCTGTCATGGCGCACCTCGTCGAGAAGCAAACGTTCTTTCGCGCCAACACCGCGCTCCTGCTCACGACTGTGGGGGGCGGGCTTGCCGCTTGCGCGTTCGGTGCGGCGATCTATGACCTCGGGCGCCTTCTAAGCGTGTGGTGACGCGTCGCCTTGCGCAAGGCTTGAGTTCGACTCGACCCGGCCCTGAGACTCAGCAATCGTGGATCTGCCCGCCATCGTAGCCACATGCGATGCGGCCGAGTGCGGCACGAAAAGCGTCGCTGTCGACCATGGTACTCCACGTCTTGGGGTCGGGAGCGGCTGACGTGCGCCGCGCGCGCGCCAGGATTGATGCAATCACGCTTTCGTCGAGGTGCGGCAGGCTTGCCCAAAAGCCGCGCGCGAGTTCCTGCGCAAGCGCATGATCGGGATGTAGCGGGTTCTCCGGGGCACGTCCGATCTCATACATGTGGCGCACGCAATCCCAAGGCGCGCGGTCGGTCGGAATCCGCGCGAGGATGTCGGGATGTTCCTGCGCCACGTAGAAACGGTTCAGCGTGTCGAACAATGCGAAACGGTAGCCTTGCGCGATCAGGAACGGCTCCCACTCCTGCCACGCCGGCGCGTTGGTCATTGGCGAAATCGCCTCGATCAGCACCACCTTCGGCCGAAACCGTTCCCAGTCGCCGCCGAACAGCACCTCTGCCTCGGCCCCTTCGACGTCGACCTTGAGGAAATCAATTTCGGCAAGTGCATGGCGCTCACAAAGGCTTGCGAGAGTCGTCACTGGCATCCGCACTGTTTGGTACTTGGCCCCGAAGGTCTCCGCGCGTTGCGCGTGCTGCTCGAGCGTGCTGGAGAGGCCATGCAGGCGATCCACGATGTGAAAATCGATTTCGCCGGGTTGCCGTCCGATCAGGCCACAGACACTTGTATCACGCGGCCGCAACAACGCGTACAACGCCGCGAGCTCCGGTTGCGGCTCGACCACGATGCCGTGCCAGCCACGTTCGTAGAACCAGAATGACACGTTGTCGGCGATCGGATGACCCGCGCCGATGTCGACGTATACGCCGGTCGTGCGGCCGCCGAAGGCAAGCCACAGGTGGTAGTCCTCCATGTTTTGCGTATAGGAAAGCTCCATTCGAGAGATCCCTTCGCCGGCCTTCGCGTCGTTCCCCGTAGAGATTGCACATTCGAGCCTTGACGACGAGCTTGGCGGAAGGGGCTATCGTTCAGACGCGTTCCGTTAACGAAAGAGCGGCAGTTCATCCCTGCGGCTGCTTTGGCACTGGCCGTCACGTGAGCGTGCTCGCGCTTGCTTGACAGCGCGCAGGAGTGCCCCCGCTGGTATCAGCGGACCCGCTCGCGCGCGGCCTTGAGCGCGTCGATGCGCTTGGATGCCTCGGCCTTGGTAAGACCGTCCTCGTAGGCTTCCGGCTGGCCGCATTCCTCAGACAGCGTCTTGAGATAGGATGCCTGCGCGCCGGTCATGGGATCACCGCCGGAAACCCACTCATCGGGGTTCTTCTCGGTATTGGACGGCGGATCGGGATCAAGCTTGGGATTGTCGTTGGCGTGACCAGCGCGCGCCGTTTCGTGTGACTGCGTCTCGCCTGCTCGTTCGGACATGGTCATGCTGCCGGGCTGACGTTCTTGGGATGTTCCGGTCGACAACGCTGCAGGGTGACGACGGTTCCACCCCGTTACCTCCTCAAAAGAGAATGGCCGGGACAAGCCCGGCCATGACGACTGCATAATCTCTGAGTGTCGGCTATTCGCTGAGCGTGCGCACCACCGATGAGGTCGGCCGGCTGCTCACGGTGGGCAGTGACACTTCCTTGAGGACCATCGCGTCGTACTGGGCGAGCGTCTGCACCGCGCCTTCGCCCTGAGATGCACGATCTTGTAGCCGTTGGCCTTCAGCTGGACGAGGAGGTCGGGCATGGCCTCGGCGGTCACGTGCTGGAAATCATGCATCAGCACGATGCCCTTGCCGTGCTTCTTGAGTTTGTCCATGACGGATTTCACGACGAGGTCAGGCTTCTTGAGCTTGAAATCGAAGGAGTCCATGTCGGTGGAGAAGATGCCGATGTTGCGCTCGCCCAGGTAGGTGACCATTGCAGGCGGGTGCGTCAGCGTCGGAAAGCGGAAGAACGGTGAGGGCGGGGTTCCCCCGAGCGCCATGCGCACGGCGGAGAAACCCTTCTCGATCTCGTCGGTCGCCTCGGGGCCGGGCTTCTTGGCCAGATTGGCGTGCGACCAGGTATGGGTCCCGACGGTGTGGCCCTCGGCGGCCACCTGCCGCAGGATTTCGGGGTGCCACATGGCGTGCTTGCCGATGGAGAAGAACGTGGCCTTCACGCATTGGGCACTCAGCGCGCGCAAGACCGCGGGCGTATTGCCCGGCCAGGGACCATCGTCAAGCGTGAGCACGACTTCGCCGTCGCGCAGGAAATCGTGCTGCTTGAAATGCTCAAAGCCGAAGCCCGGCCCTCCGGTGGTGTCGATCTCCACCACGCGCGAGACACCGAGGGCTGCGGGGTTGCTGCACCCGGGCTGCGCACTCGCCTGCGAAGCGGCCGGTACGGCCCCTGTCGTGAGCGGGGCTGCGGCGGGCTGCAGCAGCGGTCCTTTCTGCGCCTGCGCCGGAGTGATCAACGCGGCTGCAAGGACAAGCGCCGCCGCCGGCGCGAATCTGGTCGAGACGTGCATTACGCATCCTATCGATAGGGGTTACATCGCAGGCCACCCGGTCGGGATGTCGAGGGGCCCATGCTTAATGGAGGATTGGCGCAACTGATGAATTTTGAATTAAGCGGCTGCGCTCGGCAGCCCCGCGCGCGGCTTTGCGTTGCTGCCGCAACCCGAGCCACCGTCTAGGGGAGGATTGGTCCGCAGCATGGTCACCAACGGCCACACAAACCCTGCTCCGGTCAATGCGCTGCGCTAAACGCCTTCGACGATGCGCAGGTCCCGCACCCCCGCGTTCGCGAACACTTTCAGCGCCCCCTGGTAGGCTTCGCTGTCATGGGTGGCGACCGCCTGTGCGACGCTGTCGAACTCGATGATCACCACACGCTGCGTGAGCCCGGCCTCATAGCATTTCACCGCATTGCCACGGGCCAGGAAACGGCCGCCGCCGGCTACGATTGCAGGGCCTGCAAGCTTCGCATAGGCCGCCAAGGCCTCCGGATTCGAAACGGAATGATAAACCGCAACCCAATAGCCCTTCGCCACGTCCGATCTCCCTTACGATTGATGCGTTCTCTGCCCTCGACGGATCGGCGAGCCGAGGCTCGGATCGGCTTGCCGCGTACGTCATTTTCGTTACCATGAAACGGAGTGGCCAGCAGGAGATCATCCATGACCATCCAGAGAATCCTTGCGCTGATCGGTCTCCTTGGCATCATCATTGCGATCGGCGCCGCTGTGTTCTTTTTCGGCGGCTACTATAGCGTCGCCGGCAGCCAGGAGGAGCCGGATTTCGTCAAATCGATGCTGATCCGGGTCCGGCAAGCTTCGATCGCGCGGCACGCCAGCACGATCGGGGCGCCGCCGGCGACCTTCGTCGATGCCGCGACCGTGCAGATGGGCGCGCGCGCCTTTTCCGAGCGCGGCTGCGTCAATTGTCACGGTGCTCCCGGCATCCTCTGGCAGAAATTTTCCGAGGGCCTGCACCCCGATCCCCCCGATCTCAAGGAGGTCGTGAACGATCGTTCACCACGTGAACTGTTCTGGACGATCAAGAATGGCGTCAACATGACCGGCATGCCCACCTTTGGCGGCGATGTCGGCGTGCCCGACGACGAGATCTGGCGGATCGTAGCCTTCCTCAAGAAGCTGCCGACGGTATCTGATGCCGACTACAAGGCCTGGACTGAGGCGCCGGACAGTCCAGTCAAGCCTTGAGAAGGACGGTCGCACGGAGCGCGGCGGCGGGCGTGGCACGATCTGCAACCAGGACAGCAGTGCCCCCCGCGCCTACATCTACTCCCGGCCAATATTGGTACGTCGTCGCGGCCATGATCGTGCTCCTGGGTTGGGGGGCAATGGAGGCGACGTTGGCGCTGCGCACGCGCGCGGCAGTCGATCGGATGATCCGGAGCGTCGTTCCAGGCGACGCCGAGCTGGTGCTCGAGGAGCCCGGCACCTACACGATCTTTCACGAGTACCGCAGCGTGGTGGACGGGCGTGCCTATTCCGTGTCCGGTGTGTCTGGGCTCCTCATCGATGTGCGCGCGCTGCCCGGTGGGGACGAGCTCATGCTCGAGGGTGCTCCCGGTCTCGCTTATGAGAGCGGAGACGAGGCGGGTCGCTCACTGTTCAAGTTTGAAATCGCCAAGCCTGGGCGTTTTCATCTCGTCACCAGCTATGACGATGGCCGCACCGAGCCGCGGACAGTGGTTACGATCGCCCATGACTTCGTCGCGGACCGTACGATGACGCGGCGGATCGCCGAGACCTTTGCATTCGGCTCGATTGCGCTCGCCGCCGTGATCACGTTGACCGTCCTGCGCCGGCGGCGCGTCGCTCGCCCGCCCTGATGCTGTCCAGGGACATGCCGCGGATCGCGCAGCTTTAATCCAACCCGCCATTTGCTCAAGGACGCGCCATGCCCATTGTGATCACCGACGCGGATGCGCAACGGCTCCTTTCGATCCCCGAGGCGGTCGAGGCCATGCGGATCGCTTTCCAAGATTTCGCGCAAGGCCGCGCCGCCAATCCGCCGCGCCTGCGTTACAGCCTCGACCTGCCTGAGGCAAAGCGGCGCTACTTCGCCAATATCCACGCCGGAGCGGTCGCGACATATCAGACCGCCTGCGTGCGCGCGGGGTCCCACTTCACCGTGGTCGACCCGAGTGCCACGCGCAAGTCCTACGCCGACCCCTCGCCGGTGAACTCGACCATCATCATCCTCTACGATCTCGCCAGCGGCGAGCCGGTCGCCTTCATGCACGAGACGTTCCTCTCCGGCTTCCGGGTGGGCGCGACGAGCGCGCTCGCGGTCGCGGCGGCCGCGCGCGCGGACAGCCAGGTGCTGGGTCTCTTCGGCACCGGCCACCAGGCTTATCCGGGCTGCCGGGCGATTGCGTCCGTGCGCCCGATCAAGGAGGTGCGCGTCTACAGTCCTAACCCGGCGCACCGCCAGGCGTTCGTCGAGCGACTGGCCGGCGAAAAATTCAGGACCATCGCGGTGAACGAGCCGCGCGAGGTGGTCCGCGGCGCCGACATCGATTGTTGCGCCACGAACTCGAAAGTGCCGGTGTTCCAGGGCGAATGGCTCGAGGACGGACAGATGGTCATCACGATCGCCAATTCGGACGTCCTGCTCACGCGCAGCGAAGTCGATGAGTCGGTCTTTGCGCGCGCGCGCGACATCATCATCAACGATTGGGAGAGCGTCATCGCCAACCGGCAGGTCGAACTCACCGGTCCGATCGAGAAGGGACTGGTGCGGCGCGAAAACGTGAACGAGCTGGGCGACGTCGTCGCCGGCAAGGCGAAGCTTTCCGGCGATCCGAACGCCATCGTCTACTACAAGAACAATACCGGGCTGGCGATGCAGTTCGCGGCCTGCGGGGCGATCCTCTACCGCAAGCTCAAGGCGGAGGGAACAAACCGCACCATCCCGCCGGAATGGTTCGCAGGCGGCAAATACGGTCTGTGACGATTGTCGGGAAATTTCCCGACGGGAACCCGGCAGTCTCGACTTCCAGTGGGGCCCGCGCCATTCTGATCGACTTTGCATTTCAGGCAGCGCAATGGCTCACAATGACGTCCACGCGAGCGAGACTGGAGCGGCGACGCACGTTGCGCCCAACGACCGCCCGCTTGCGCTCAGCAGGTAGTCTGGGCATGGCCTGCCTGGCGATCGTTGCCATCTGGCTCATCGCCGCCAGCCGCTGGATCGCCACCGGTACGGTCGTGCCGTGGATTCCAAGAACCAGTTCTATGCCTTCTTCCGTTTCCTAGCGGCGTCCATCCATTCCGGCGTTTCGCCCTTCTGGAACCCGTATCACTACGGCGGCCACCCAAGCGTTGCCGATCCGCAATCCCTGATCTTCGCGCCAGCGTTTGTCGTGTGGTCGCTGTTCGACGCCGCGCCATCGTTGCGTACGTTCGATCTGATCGTGTTCGCCCACCTTCTGGCGGGCGGTCTTGGGATGGCGCTGATCGGATGGCGGGCGCGCTGGCCGGCGGCGGCTTCGGTGCTCGCAGCCATCGTCTTCATGTTCGGCGGGGTCGCTGCGGGGCGCCTGCAGCATACCGGAGCCATCCTGAGCTATGGCTTGTTCCCGCCGGCTTTGCTGCTGCTGCAGCTGGCACTCGAGCGCCGCTCAGTGATGTTCGCCACGGCCTTCGCTACGGTAGCCGGGGTGCTCGCGCTCGGCCGCAATCAAATCGCCCTGCTGTTGTGCCTTGTGCTTGCGGCGGTCGCCGCCTGGGAAATCGGCAATGCGCAACGGCCGCTGCGTTACCTGCGCGAGCGGCTTGCCGTACTGGCGGTCATGACGGTGGTCGGGCTTGCGTTGGTGGCGGCGCCGCTCCTTCTCACCATGCAGTTCGCCGCCCTGTCCAACCGGCCCGACGAAGCGCTTCAGGTCGCGCTGCGGGGCTCGCTGCATCCAGCCAATCTGGCACAGCTCGCGGTGGCCAACATTTTCGGCACACAGGCCGCCTACTGGGGCCCCGGACCCGCCACCGTTCCCGAACTCACCGGCACAGACGACTCGTTCAATTATATGTTCGTCGGGTCGGTGCCGCTCGTTCTGCTGCTGTGGTTCGGGATCGCGGGCGGATGGGCATTCCGGCGCAACCGGGTGCTGTTCACCGGCGCGCTCGTGCTGTCGGTGCTTTACGCCTTCGGACGCTACACGCCGATGTTCGCGCTCGCCTTCGACTGGCTGCCGGGCGTGAGCAAATTCCGCCGCCCGGTCGACGCCGATTTCATCTTCGTCGCCGCACTCGCCATACTGGCCGGGCATCTCCTGGCCGATTACATCAGCGCCGGCCTGCCGCCCCGCCGCATTCTTGCGAACGTCGCCGTCGCCGTGGCGGCCCTCGCCACCGTGGTGTCGGGTGTCGTGTTCTCGCAACAAACCGCGCACGCTGGAGCGGCGTTCCTGGAAGTGCTCAAGACCGCGCCGATCCCGATCGCGGCGATCCTCATTCTGGCGCTGGCGCGCACGCCCCGCGCGCGCAGGATCGCTGCCGTCCTGGTGACGCTGGTCGCCGCGTCCGAGCTCCTGTGGTGGAACGTGGCGTTCCGCTTGAACGCCGAGCCTCCCGACCGCTACGCGGTGCTGGAAGCGCCGGCGGCTGCCGACGCGGCGGCCCTCGCCGTGCTGGAACGCGCGATCCGCGAACGACAGGCGAGCGGCGAGCGTCCGCGCATCGAGGTCATCGGCCTGGGCGGACCTTGGCAGAACCTCGCCGTGGTGCGAGGTCTGGAAGCCACAAACGGCTACAATCCTCTGCGCATCGGCTTCTATGACCGGCTGGTGTCGCCCGGTGAGGGCAATTGGCTTGCGGAGCTGCGTACGTTTCCGCCCTCGTTCGATGGCTATGACTGCGCGCTCGCGCGCGCGCTTGGGCTGGAGTTTCTTGTGCTTGGACGCCCGATCGAGGCGGTTCCGCATCTCGCACGCCGGCCGGTTGCCGACGTGCTGCTCGCCGGCCCGCGCGTGTGGATCTATCGGCTGCGGGAGCCCGCCCCCAGGGTGAAATTCCTTAATCGCATCGAAGTCGTGGACGCCGACGCGGTCGGAGACAGCGGGCAGTTGCTGGTCAGCCCCTCACCGGACCGCGTCCTGATCGACGACGACACGCCGCCTTCGAAGAGCTATGCGGAGGCGATGGCGGGGCCGACCGCTGGCCGCGCGCGCATTACGGCGTGGCAAAACGATCGCGTCGAGATCGATGTTGAGTCCGATCGCGGCGGCATGCTCGCGCTGCACGATGTGTACTACCCAGGCTGGATCGCCGAAATTGACGGTCGGCAGGTGCCGATCCTGCGCGCCGATGTGTTGTTCCGCGGTCTGGAAGTGCCGCCCGGCCAGCATCGCGTGGTTTTCCAGTTTAAGCCATTCTCGTTTGAGAATCTGGCGAGCGCGCTCAAGCTCGCGCTGCATCATTGATCTACCCGTGGCGATCGCAGGCGGCGTTGCAGCCAGTGACGGATCATACCCGACCTGCAGAAATTCCCACTCGTCATTCCGGGGCGCGGCCGATGGCGCGAGCCCGGAATAACGAATTGAGCGGTAGGAGTGCTCTATTTATTTGAGTGGTGGCATTTTCGGAGGGAAAACCGGGATTCCACTTTTTCTAAAAATGCTTCTAATTATCCAAGAAGCTTCTGCAGCTTGCGGCTACGGCTCGGGTGCTTGAGCTTGCGCAACGCCTTGGCCTCGATCTGGCGGATGCGCTCGCGCGTCACCGAGAATTGCTGGCCGACCTCCTCCAGGGTGTGGTCGGTGTTCATGCCGATGCCGAAGCGCATGCGCAGCACGCGCTCCTCGCGCGGCGTGAGCGAAGCCAACACCCGCGTCGTCGTCTCGCGCAAATTCGACTGGATCGCGGCTTCGACCGGCAAGACCGCGTTCTTGTCCTCGATGAAATCGCCGAGATGGGAATCCTCCTCGTCGCCGATCGGGGTCTCGAGCGAGATCGGCTCCTTGGCGATCTTGAGCACCTTGCGCACCTTCTCCAGCGGCATGCCGAGCTTTTCGGCAAGCTCCTCCGGCGTCGGCTCGCGGCCGATCTCATGCAGCATCTGGCGCGAGGTGCGCACGATCTTGTTGATCGTCTCGATCATATGCACGGGAATGCGGATGGTGCGCGCCTGATCGGCGATTCGAACGCGTGATCGCCTGCCTGATCCACCAGGTCGCGTAGGTCGAGAACTTATAGCCGCGCCGATACTCGAACTTGTCGACGGCCTTCATCAAGCCGATGTTGCCTTCCTGGATCAGATCCAGAAATTGCAAGCCGCGATTGGTGTATTTCTTGGCGATCGAGATGACGAGCCGCAAATTCGCCTCCACCATCTCCTTCTTCGCCTGGCGCGCCTCGCGCTCGCCCTTCTGGACCATGGCGACGATCTTGCGGAACTCGGCGATCTCGAGCCCCGTCTCGGTCGCGAGATCATGGATGTGCGAGCGGATCTCCTTGACCTTCTCCTCGTCCTTGATCGACAGCTCTTCCAGCCCTTGGCCCCGAGCTTCGAGACCCGCAAAATCCATTTCGGATCGAGCTCCGCGCCCTGATAGTGCTTGAGGAAGTCCTTGCGCTGCACGCCGTGGCTCTCCGCCAGGCGCATCAGCCGGCCCTCGAAGCCGACGAGCCGCTTGTTGATGTCGTAGAGCTGCTCGACCAGCATCTCGATGCGGTTGTTGTGCAGCGACAGCGACTTCACCTCGGCGATCACCGTCTGCTTGAGCTTCTTGTATTTGCGCTCCTGAGCCGGCGTGAGCGTCGTGTTCTCGAGGCGGCCGGCGACGAGTTGATCCTGCAGGCGGCGCAGCTTCTTGTAATCGTCCGCGATGCGGTCGAAAATCTCGAGCACGCGCGGCTTGAGTTCCGCTTCCATGGCGGAAAGCGAGAGTGAATTCTAGATCGTCATCGTCGTCGAAATCCGCCTCGCTCAGGCGCCGCGTCCGTCGGCACCTTCCTCGCCTCGCCGTCGCGTCGCTCGCCGGCGCGGCTTGAAAGGGGCAGCGTCCCGGGCGCAGTGGCGGGCGCCGGCGCCGCGGCGGCTGCCCGGGCTGAGGCACGGCGACCGGTGAAGGGCGGCGCCGAGCGGCCGGCCGTCGGGGCCGATCACCGGCGCCGACCTTGGCGTCGGGCCCCGCATAGGTCGCTTCGAGATCGATGATGTCGCGCAGAAGCGCCTTGGCATCGTTGAGCTCGTCGCGCCAGATGATGATCGCCTGGAAAGTGAGCGGGCTTTCGCAAAGGCCCGCGATCATCGCCTCGCGTCCGGCCTCGATGCGCTTGGCGATCGCGATCTCGCCCTCGCGCGACAAGAGCTCCACCGCGCCCATCTCGCGCAGATACATCCGCACCGGGTCATCGGTGCGGTCGATGGCTCATTGGCTTCGGATTTGGCCGGCGACGCGCTGCGGCGCCTCGATGAGCTCGTTCTCGCCCTCCTCTCCTCCTCGTCGTCCTCGCGGTCGCTTCTCCTCGCGCGCTTCGGCCTCCTCGCTTTCGACGACGTTGATTCCCATGTCGGAGAGCATGGCGAGGATGTCCTCGATCTGCTCGGACGACTTCCTGGGAGGGCAGCACCGAGTTGAGCTCCTGATGGGTGACGAAGCCTCTCTTCTTGGAGGCTTGATCATCCGCTTTGACGGCGGCATCCGACAGGTCGAGAAGCGGAGAAGGATATCCGGCCGTTTCCGGCGCCTCCTTCTGGGGGCCTCCTCCTTCTCTTTTCCTTTTGGGCCGCTTGGCTCCTCCTGCTCGCCCATGCTCTCCTACGCCCCGCGCTCCGGGAACACATACACGACACAGTACACGATGCTCAATACACGAACGCTGAGCATACGACGCGCAGTCCCCCTACCTTATGGGAGGCGCCGGTCCCTGCCGCCGCGGCGACTGTTTGCCGCCTGGGTCGAGGGCAGTCACGTCGGTTGACTTGACTTCAAGGCAGTCTCCGAGCTGGTTAGACTCCGCTGACCTTCTTATAGCGACGACGGGACTATTCCACGCCTTGATAGCACCCCGGCGCATTCCCGGGGGCCTCGTCGTCACAACGCGGAGTCCGCCCGGCCCGAAGGCCCCGAACCTTCGATCAGCGCCTCGGTGCCATCAGATCGCAGACCGACGGGCTTTAGTTCCTGCAACCAGGAGTACTGCGACCACCGTCACTCGCGGCCGGAGCCTCTAGCGTCCCTTGCAGCTCCTCCGTAGTGAATGCCATGATGATGCAAGGTGAAGAGCTGGTTCCACGTCATCACCACGTCGGCTACGACGGCATCGGGACCCGCCGCCGGACCAAGTCGTTGGATCGCCTTCTGGTTTCAGGCATCGTCGTGCTCAGGTCCGCGGCGGCGAGTTGCGCGCGGGCATGGCGGGCTCGTGGGGCGACGCCATCATGTCGCTGATGTCGATCAGCGCCGCCTTCGACCTCAGCGTTGGCATGGCGGACTTCAACCCGGCGAGCTCCTCGCCGTGTCCTCCGCGAGCAACCATCGATGGTTGACGTCCCATCTGCAGGTACAGTGCCTCCCTCCGTCGATGGCAGCAGGATCCCGTGGTCTACCGGACTTGAGCCAGCCGCGGACCGGCCACCACGTAGGGCTCAACAGTGACGGCAACCTGCGGTCGCATCGTCCGCTGCGGACCCCGGCCGACGCCGGCGCGGGCCGCAAAGAAATCGCTCTGAGCCGGCGCGGCGATCACGCGATCTGAACGATGACGGCTGCCCTTGCAGCGAGCATTATCGAAGAGCCGGCGCAGCGGCCCGCGAATTCGGCCCGGTAGTGCCGCTGAACCGCCTCGTCCTGAATGGTGGACGTTACATCGAGGCGGCCTTGAGCGCGGCCCGCGCTCGGGGTATCGAGCGGCCGGCTTCGGCCTCCCGCATCCACAGGACGTCAGCGAGGGGCCTGGCAGCGACCAGGACCTCGGCTACCTCGCCCGCCGCATGCACCAGGTGGTCCGGATCGTCTCCCTCGGGCAGGCTGGCGAAGCGCAGGCCTTGCCGGGCCTGATCAGCGCAGCGCAACGTCGACAGCCGGTACGCTGCCGCCGGCCGAGGCCGAGTCGCCGCGAAACAACGCGGGCTCGTCCGTCATCTTCCACAGCGGTCCAGCTGGTCCCCCGTGAGCGCGGTACCGAGCGGCGCGACCGTTCCCTCGAGGCCTGCGCCACCACGCGATCACGTCCACATCGCCCTCGACCGCGATGACTGGAGGCCCCTGTGGGCGGCGAGGCGGGCTGCCGCGACGTTGTAGAGGTCGCCCCCTTGTGGAAGAGCGGGGTCTCGGGCGAATTGAGGTATTTCGCCGGTGGTGGTTCTCCAGGGCGCCGCGCCCGCCGAAGGCGATGACGCCACCGCGCATATCGGTTATCGGGAACATGACGCGCTTGCGGAAACGGTCGTACGGAACCGGGATTTCGTCGCCGGCCGACGAGCATGCCGGCTTCGATCATGTCCTCGACCGGTACGCCATGGCCGCCGAGGTGTTCCTTGAGCGCAAAGCGCTCATTCGGGGCGTATCCCAGCCGGAATTGAAGCTGTATTGCAGGGTCGAGACCGCGGTCGGCAAGTACCCGCGGGCGCGGGCACCAAGCCGGGAAGCGAGCGTCGTTTCGAGAATTTGGCCGGAGTTCAACTACATCGTTCAGGGATTTGCGGCGCTGCTCGCGCGCCTCATCTTCGCGCGAAATCTTCGGCAGCGGCAGCCCGGCCTGGGCCGCAAGCCGCTCCACCGCTTCCGGAAAGCTCCCCCTTCGGTGAGCATCAAGAAATCGGAGATGTTGCCGTTCTTGCCCGAGGAGAAGTCAAACCATGCCATCTTCTGGTCATTGACGAAAAATGACGGCGTCTTCTCCTTGTTGAACGGCGACAGCCCTTTCCACTCCTGCCCCGCCTTGCGCAGCTTCACCCGCCGGCCGACGATCTCGGAGACTGGCAGCCGCGCGCGCAGTTCGTCGAGAAATTGCGGCGGAGAATCGCATGGTGAGTCGGAATTCTAGCGGATCCCCGATGGGAATATCAGGCCGGTCCGCTGGCAAGTTGAGAAAGGTCGCCATATTTGTCCCGGTTATTCACAGGTGAGCTCTTATTGACAATACCGATCGCGCTGTATTCATCGGACTATTGCACGAATAATTTAATGGCGGAATTTCAAATGACCATCGACGGACTTACCGCTCAACGGTACGATGATTTCAAGAGAAAATCGATCGTCGAATTCGACAGATTTCGAGTGGGACGAAAACAAGCGCGCGCAAATGTAAAGAAGCGATGGCATCGGGTTTGTCGATGCGATCGAGATATTTGACGATCCGTCATAGTCGAACCTTTCCCGCATGTAACGAGCTCGTATCGGCATCCGATCGTGGGCTCGCTAAAGGCGCGAAGGACGCAAATGCCTTACACAACTATTCGCGCGTATACGCAAGTTCGGATGGATCTCCGCAAGAAGCTGCGAAAAGAAATTGGCAGAGATCATAAAATCGACTTTGAAGATGTTAGAAGCATTTTCGAGGATTACACGTTCATCCGCCGATCGGATCGTCATGGTGAAGTCAGGTACCAAATCTTCGGTTACGTCCACGGCCAGGAATATCGCGTTCCCCTGCGCCCTCCGCGGCGAGCTCTGTTGGATCATCTCGGCGCAGCCCCGCGCACTCGTATCCGAATGACGCAAATATTCCAGTGGTTTCGCTGGGACGATCCCCGACGGGGCGAGAACTGATTGGGCAGCAGTTCGCTGCATTGACGGACGCGGAAATTGAAGAGGCCATCCGCAGGGACCCGGACGCGGTGCCGCTCGACCTCGAGTGGTCTGACGCCGTTCTGGTGATCCCTGCCGAAGAAGAAAGCAATATCCATTCGCGTGGACGAAGACGTGCTTGATTATTTCAAGGAAGAAGGCACCGGCTATCAGCGGCGCATCAATGCGGTGCTGCGCTCCTATATGGATCAGAAGCGTAAAAAGAAGCGGGCGTAGCAGGCGCTCGTGAATGTCCGTTAGCCAAATGCGAATGGTCGCACTCCTCGTCGTCGCAGCAGCCGCAGCTTTGTCGGGCGCTTCGCCTGCACATGCCCAGCCGCGTGTCGACTTCGCCGGCAAGACCATTACGGTGATCTCGAGCTTTGGTGCGGGCGGCGGCTACACCACCTATGCCGAGCTCCTGGCACGGCATCTTGGCGCGCAACTGCCGGGCCGGCCCGCGGTGATCGTCAGGACCATGCCGGGAGCGGGCGGGCTCAACGGCACCAACTACCTCGCCAATGTCGCCCCGCGCGACGGCACTGTTCTGGGCGTGGTGCCGCAGACCGTGGCGATTGCGCAAGCGCTCGGCGAGCCTGGTGTCCGCTACGACGTGCGCGCATTCAACTGGATCGGGCGCATCAATTCGAACGTCGAGGTGCAACAGACCTGGTACACGTCACCGGTCAAGACCATCGCGGACGCGCGCAAATACGAGGTGATTTTGGGCGGCACCGGGCCGGAATCCTCCTCCGTCGTATTTCCGCGCATGCTCAACGCCATGTTGGGGATGAGATTCCGGGTGATTGCCGGCTATGAGGGTGTCAACATGGTGACGCTTGCCATGGAACGAGGCGAAGTCGAGGGCGTGTTGCGACCCTGGGCGGTCACCAAGACGGTTCGGCCCGAATGGCTGCGCGAGCGCAAGATCAACCTCCTCGTGCAGTATGGGCTCGCTCGTCATCCAGAGCTTGGCGCCGTTCCAGCCGTGGTCGAGCTCGCGGAAATGGACGCCCAGCGGCAGATCCTCACGCTTTTTGCGAGCGGCAGCGATCTCGGCCGTGCCATCGTGGCGCCGCCGAGTGTTGCGCGCGAGACCATCGCGATACTGCGAACGGCGTTCATGGCGGCAATGCGGAGTCCCGCATTGCTCGCCGAGGCCCAAACGAGCGCCCTCGATCTCGACCCGCTTGCCGGCGACGCGCTTCAGGATCTGGTCACGCATGCGGTCGATGTACCCCCGCAGGTTGTGGAATTGGCGCGAAAGTATTCAGCATCAGGCCGCTAAAGCATGATCCCGAAAAGTGTGCAGCGGTTTTCGGAAAAGATCATGCGTAAACAAAGAGCTAGACGGGGATGGCGATTTGAAGAAACTCATCCCGCGCTAGCGGCCGCTTCGGGCGCATCCCGGAAACAGCCATTTGTCTGGCGCACGGAACCGGATGACGGCTCCGCCTGGATGTGCCAAATCTGGATGGCTCATTGCGAACGCCCGAACGGCGGTAATTTCATAGGGTGCTGTCCTGTCGGTCTCCTGGAACTTGCGTGAAACGGACGCAGATGCCACGCGCAGCCAGCTTGCCGCGGCGCTTGCACGGGTCGCGAGCGGCGACCGCGCCGCGCTGCGGCTGGTTTATCAGGATACGTCGGCGAAGCTTTTCGGCGTCTGCCTCCGTATCTTGAACGACAGAGCCGAGGCCGAGGACGTGCTGCAGGACGTTTACGTGACGGTCTGGCGCAAGGCGGGCAGCTTCGACGCCGCCCGGGCGAGCCCCATCACCTGGCTGGTTGCGATCGCCCGCAACCGATCGATCGACCGGCTGCGCTCGGGCGCGGTCAGCCGCCGCCTGGAGCCGATCGAGGAGGCGCTCGAGGTGCGCGACCAGACACCCGCGGCGGACGCCTTGCTGGAAAAGTCGCAGCAGCACGCGCGATTGGCAGTCTGTCTTGGCGAGCTTGAAAAGCGCCATGCGGCCGCCATCCGTTCGGCGTTTCTCGATGGTGCCACTTACGAGGAATTGTCGCTGCGCATGAAAGTGCCGCTCGGCACGATGAAGAGCTGGGTCAGGCGCGGCCTGTTGAAGCTGCGCACGTGTCTCGAACGACGTGTCCTCAACAATGATCGATAATGACGATAGGCGTCCGCCCGAGGAAGGCAGCGCATTTTTTGCGGCCGAATACGTCCTTGGGGTGCTCAGCGCAGACGAGCGGCGCGAGGTCGAGGAACGCCTCCTGTACGAACCCGCTCTCGCGCGTAACATTGTTGATTGGGAGGAGCGGCTGGGCGCCCTTGCCGATGAAGTAAAACCGGTGGCCCCGCCGACGGCGGCCTGGTCGCGCATTGAGGTCGCGCTCGACGGGCCAGCACCCCAAGCCGCACGCCCGGCGGCTGCGCGCGCGCCGGCACCCGCGTTAGATCGTATCGGCATCGGCGCGGGAGAGCCTGTGGCAGAGCGTCGTGTTCTGGCGCACATTTTCGCTCGGCTCGGCTGCGCTGGCAGTCTTGAGCATCGCAGCATTGACTTATGTGCAGATTCTCCCGCCGCCGCGCGGGCCCATGGAGTCGTCACCGGCTGCGTCGTCTCCACGCGTTGACCGTAACGCGTAACTCCGACTGCCCGTCAGCGTGGAAGTGCGCGCGTCCGTCGCGGCGACGGCGAAGTTGGCGGTGCCCGCTGTCGTCGGCGTGCCGCTGAGCAGTCCGGTCGTTGTATTTCAGCGTCAGCCCACGGGAAACCGCCGGGAACTTATCGTGTAACGGAAGCTGCCTGACCCGCCGGCGGTAGAGAGTGTCACGCTGTAGGAAGAACTGGCGGTGGCAGCAGGCAGTGTGGATGGAGTCACCGTGAGCGTGACCGTCACGTTTGTGGAGGAACTTGCCGACTGGCCATCGGCGTCGGTAAGGTCAGGGTGGACCGTACGCCGCGGCCGCGGTGTAGGTGTGGCTGGGAGTCAGGCTGCCTGTCGCCGTGGTTCCGTCGCCGAAGGCCCAGGAGTAAGTCAAGGACCCCATGCCGCCGCTGGCCGAACCTGCGAAGTTGATCGCTTCGCCCGCGGTGCCGTTCTCTTTCGGGCCGGCGCTGGCTGACGGCAGTGCAAACACCGTGACGGTATCGCTGTCGGCACTGCTGCGACCCTGGCCGTCGGTGACAGTCAAGGTAGCGGTGTAGTTGCCGGCCACAGTATAGGTATGGCCGGGCGCGAGGCTGCCCGTGGCCGTGCCGCCGTCGCCGAACGTCCAGGAGTAAGTCAGCGGCGCCGTGCCGCCGCTGGCCGAACCTGCGAAGGTGATGACCTGTGTTCTGGTCGCCGCTCTCGTTCGGGCCGGCGTTGGCCACCGGCGGTGGGATCGGGGCCGTGATCGTCACGGTGTCGCTATCGCTGCTCATCTGGCCCAAACTATCGGTGACGGTCAGCGTGGCAGTGTATGTGCCGGCCTCCGGGTAGACGTGCGAGGGCGTCAAGCTGCCCGTGGCCGTGCCGCCGTCGCCGAAGGTCCAGCTAGTACGTCAAGGTGCCGCTGCCGCCAGTTACCGAGCCGGCGAACGTGACGGTCTAGCCTTCCGGGCCGACTCATTCGGCCCGGCGTTGGCCGCTCGGCGGGAGCATCGGTGGTGAACGTCGAGGTGAAGTTGGCGGCCAGGGGCGTCCCGGAGGTGTTCTTGACGACCGTGCCGCTGCTGCCGCCGTGCACACCAGAATCGTGTAGGTCGTGTCGATGCGCCAGCGCGCTCGTCGGCGTCAGCGTCGCCATGTCCGGTGGAACTTGAAGCTTACCGTGCGGCGAACGGCTGTATTGGACGGGTCCAGCAACTGCACCGTGTTGGTGTTGACCGTCGTCGGATCGACCGCCCCGCTGAATGTCACGGTGATCGCTGGTCGCCGGTGATGACATTGGTCGCGCCGTTGGCCGGTGTCACGCCGGTCACCGTCGGAGGCCGGTAGCCGGCGGCCGTGGCGTATTGCATCGGCGCCGACGTCCGGGGCCGAATGCTCGGCCGTGGCTGGCCGTCGTAATCCGTGCTGACCTCGGACAGGTCCTGGCCGTGGCCGATGGCCGCCGTCGCCGCCGCCGTCAGGTTCAGGTTGCCCATGCTCTCGTTGACGAACCAGGACGACTTGGCGTTGGTCACGTTGCCCGTCACCGTGGCCGCTGGCGCCGTCCCGCTGCGCGATCGCGGCGTCGGTGAGGTTGTAGAGGATCTTGACGCCGGTCGTGGTCGCGAACCGATACTCGACGGCGTTGACGTAGTCGCCGTTCAGGATGACCGTGTTGTAGGCGACCTCGGTGTTGGGGGAATTCCACACGCCGATGGCCACGTCGCCGTGCTGCGTGCCGCTGCGGTAGATGAAGTTGTTGGCGATCATGCCGCCGCGTGTTGTCGTCCGTGATGGTGCTCGGGTCGCTCAGGCCGAAGGCGATCTCCCGCTGGCAATTGATGAAGGTGTTGCCCTCGACCGTGGCGTTCTTGCTGCCGTTCCAGATCAGGATGGCCGGGCCAGCCAGCGCCGCCGAGCTGGTCGTCGTCATGCGAGTTCGTCGTGTAAGATGTTCTGGAAGACGTTGTCGCGAATGATCCAGTTCTGCCCCGTGTGGACGTCGATGCCGTTGGTGTAGTTGTTCGGCGCGGCCACGGTGTAGCCGATGGTGCAGTATTCGACGATGCCGTTGTTGACGCCGCCGCCGATTGCCGTCCGGGTTCGACTTGAGGAGCTGTTCGCCCGTGTCGAGCATGACGACATTGTGAATGAGCGGCGACTGGACGCCGGCGTTCAGAATGATGGCGTCGTCCACGAAGTTTTCGATGGTCAGGTCGCCAATGGTGACGCCCTGGACGTTGCCCAGCCAGATGCCGAACGGCATGGTGCCGCTGATGCCGCTGCCGGACCCCCAGATGGCCGAGCCGTTGTAGGGGGCCGTGGCGTCGATGACGGCGTCGCCCTTGATCACCACGTCGCCGGCCTTGCCGGTGCGCGCCGCGGATGGCGATGTTCGTCAGGTTCTGGGGGACGTACAGCGTGCCGGTCAGGTTGTACGTGCCGGCGTTGATCAGGATGGTCTGGCCCGATTGCAGGTTGGCCACCGCGTTCTGAAGCTGGGCTGACGGTCGAGACGTTGATGACCGTCCCGGTCGGCGCCGGCAGCGGCGGCGGGTGCCGTTGTTGGGGAACGGCTGAGAACTGGTGCCTGTGACGGTCAGTGTGTACGCCTGGCTGCCGGTCAGGCCGCTGACAGCGCTATCCGTGGCGGTGATGGTGAAGGTAGGCGCCTCCCGTCGTCGGCGTGCCGCTGAGCAATCCACTGGTGGGGTTGAGCGCCAGGCCCGGCGGCAAGCCACCGGCCGATGCGGCAAAGTTGTATGTTCCCGAGCCGCCCGTGCTCGACCGGTGGCGCCGTACGCGCTGTTGGTTGTGGTCGCTCGACAGGGTGGAGGGACTGACCGTCAGGCTGCTGGCTGGGCTAATGGTCAATGAGTAGGCCTTGCTGCCGGTCAAGGTGGACGAATTGGAATCCGTGGCCGTGATCGTGAAGCTGGCTGTGCCTGTCTGTGTTGGCGTGCCGCTCAGGACGCCCGTTGTGCTGAGGCTCAGCCACGATGGCAGGCTGCCCGAAGTCACCGCGTAGCCTGTACTGCCCGACCCGCCAGTGGCGGACAACGTCGTACTGTAGGCATGATTGGCCGTGGCACTGGGCAGGCTTCAGGAACCAGACTGGCCATCATCGGGATCGCCATCGCGTGGTTTGGACCTGGTGCTCGGCATCTATGTGTTCGCCGACCACAGCGGCGGCAAGCTCTGGTTCTACTGGATCGCACCGCTGCTCGCGCTCGTCACCGCGGCGTCGCTCGTGCCAGCTCGCGGTCGGCTACTGGGTCAAGGTCGGCCGGCTCGAGACCAAAGGTCGCCCACGAAGTGAGTGCGACCCGCGCGACGGCGGCCGGACCGACGCGGGTCGCGGCCGGACCCGGTCGACTGGGCGACGCCCGCGCGCGTCGCCCGGTTGGTCGCCGGGCGCGACCAGATCGCCGCCTCGTATCTCGGGGCGTCGCTGCAGCGCGACTTCGAGGCGGTCACGACCGAAGCCGAAGATCTCGTCGCCGACTTCACCGGGCTGCGCGCGCCCGGGCCGGCGCACGCGCGCGGTGCTCGACCGCGCCGGTTGGGTCGAGGCGAACGTCACGTCGATGCAGCACATGCTCGCCCCGCTCACCGAGAAGCTCGGCGAGCGCCTGGCGCAGAGCCCGATCGCGCCGGTCGGCCGGCAGGGTCGCCGGCGTCGAGGTCGGTTCGCTGCTCGGCTACCTCGCGCAACGCGTGCTCGGTCAGTACGACCTGCTCGTGCCCGAGCGGAGCCGGCGCCGACGACGGCGACGCCGTCTACTACGTCGGCCCCAACATCTCTGGCGCTCGAGAAGCGCTTCGCGTTCCGGCCCCTCGACTTCCGGCGCTGGATCGCGATCCACGAGGTCACCCACCGCGCCCAGTTCACCGGCGTGCCGTGGATGCGCGACTACTTCCTGTCGCTCGTGCAGGGATCGCTCTCGATCGTCGACCCCGATCCCACGGTGCTGCTGCGGGCGATCGGTCGCGCGGCCGACGCCCTGCGCGCCGGGCGCAACCCGCTCGACGACGGCGGACTCGTCGGTCTGTTCGCATCGCCGCAGCAGCAGGAGTACCTCGGCCGGGTGCAGGCCCTCATGTCGCTGCTCGAAGGCCACGGCAACTACGTGATGAACGAGCTCGGCCAGCGCCACGTCAACGGTGCCGAGCGCATGGCGCGGGTGCTGCACAGCGCCGCCAGCAACGCGGCATCGGCGGCCAGTTCCAGAAGCTCCTCGGCATCGAGATGAAGATGCGCCAGTACGAGGTCGGCGAGCGCTTCGTGCGCGGCGTCGAAGACCGCGGCCGGCATCGGTGCGCTCGACGCGGCGTGGCGCGACGCGTCGTCGCTGCCGACGGTTGCCGAGCTCGACGACCCGCGCGCCTGGCTCGCACGCGCGTCGACCCCGCGGCGCACGGCGCCATCGCCGGGTAGGCCGCGACCGTGGCGCGCTCGAGCTGCGGTCGCCGCGCTGCGACCCTGGCTCGACCAGCTGCCGTGCTCGACGAGCTCGCGCCGCGGGCGCGGCCGGTCGTCGTCGCCTGTTCGGGCGGCGCCGACTCGCTCGGCCCTGCTCGCGCTGGCCGCGGCGGCCGGTTCGCGGTCGTCGCGGTGCACGTCGATCACGGGCTGCGCCCCGGATCCGATGCCGACTCCGCGGTCGTCGCGGGCCGCGGCGCGCGTCGGTGCCGCGGCGCGACGTCGTACGCGTCGCGATCGCGGCCGGGCCCAACCTGGAGGCCCGGGCGCGCGACGCGCGCTACGCGGCCTCGAACAGGCCGCGCCGACGGGGCGCGGCGGTGTGCTCGTCGGCCACACCGCCGACGATCAGGCCGAGACCGTGCTGCTGCAACCTGCTGCGCGGCTCCGCGACGGCCGGGCTCGCGGCATGGCGCCGCGGCAGGGCACCATCGTGCGCCCGCTGCTCGGCGCTGCGGCCGGCGCGACACGCTCGAGATCTGCGCGCGGCTGCGGCTCGGCGCCCGTCGCCGACCCGATGAACGGCGAGACGCGGTTCCGGCGGGTGTGGCTGCGCCGCGAGGTGCTCCCGCTCCTCGAAGCCGGCGCGCACCGCGACCTCGCGACGTCCTCGCTCGCCAGGCCGAGGTGCTGCGCGACGAGTCGGATCTGCTCGACGCGCTCGCGGCGCGCGCTCGCCGCGGCCGGCGACCCGCCGCGGTGGCGGCGCTCGCCGCGCTCGAGCCCGCGATCGCGCCGGCGCGCGCTGCGGAGCTGGCTCGGCGGGACCGCCGCCGTCGCTGGCCGCGATCGACGCGCTCCTCGCCGTCGTCGCGGGCGAGCGGCGGGCGGTCGAGCTGCCCGGTGGGCGCCGCGTCGACGGCGCGGCGGTCTCTCGTGCTCGAGCCGCGGCTCCGAGCGCGTCGGAGCCGGACGCCGCCGGCGCCCGTGGAGTTCTCGGTGCCCGGGTGCGGTTGCGTCGGCGGCATCGCGATCGAGGCCTGGATCGAGCACGCGCCGCCGGTGGCTGGCCCGACGGTCGCGAGACCTGCGTCGTCGACGCCGACTCGGTCGGCGATCATGCGTGGCTGCGGCCCGCGGCGCGCGGCGAGCGCTTCGCGCCGCTCGGCCTGCGGGGTACGAAGTCGTCACGGCCTCACCGAGCCGCGTCGCTCGATCACGGCCGCGGCCGATCGTGGCGGCCTCGAGGTGGCGTCGTCTGGGTCGTGGGGTACCGTATCGACGATCGGGTACGCGTCACCTCGCGGCACCCGTCGCTTCCTCTGGATGACCGTGTCGGACCCGAGTCACAGCGATGAACGATCCCGATCTCGGCCGCGTCCTCGTCGACGCCGACGAGGTGCAGCAGCGCGTCGCGCAACTCGGCAAGGAGATCACGAGCGACTTCGCCGACGAGCCGCCGTTGCTCGTCGGCGTGCTCAAGGGCGCGTTCATGTTCATGGCCGACTCTCTCGCGTCGATCGACCTGCCCGTCGAGTTCGACTTCATGGCGGTGTCGTCGTACGGCTCGGCGACGCGGACGAGCGGCGTCGTCCGCATCGTGAAGGATCTCGACATCGACCTCACCGGCCGGCACGTGCTCATCGTCGAGGACATCGTCGACTCCGGCCTCACCCTCTCGTACCTGCGCAAGAACCTCTCGCGCGCGGGCCCGGCGTCGCTCGAGGTGTGCGCGCTGCTCGTCAAGGAGGGCCTGCAGCGCGACGATCCCGACCTGCGCTACACCGGGTTTCCGCATCCCGCCCGTCTTCGTCGTCGGCTACGGCCTCGACGCGGCCGAGCGCTACCGCAACCTGCCCTACATCGTCGAGTACCTCCCGGCGGGGAGGAGATGTGACCGACGACGCCGGGCGGTGCCGGCGACGGCGAACGGATCGACTGCCCCGGATCGAGAAGCGCCGTCCGCGAGCTCCTGCTCGCGATCGGCGAGGACCCCGACCGCGACGGCCTTGCCCGCACCCCGCACCGGGTCGCGGAGATGTACGCGCGAGATCGCGAGCGGCCTGCACGAGGATCCCGCCCGGCACCTGACGGTCACGTTCGAGGCGGACCACGACGAGATGGTCATGGTGCGCGACATCCCGCTCTACGAATCCAATCGAGCAGCGCGGAAATATCCTTGTAGGAATCTTCGCGCTTAAATCCGTTGTCGAGCTTGAGGAAGCTTTTCCCGTAGCCGTTCGAGCCGCGAACGTTCGGCATGATCATGGCGCAGCCCAGTTCGTTGATGAAGTAGTTGTTGCGGCCGGCGAAGGTCGGGCGGAATTGCGCTTCCGGTCCGCCGTGAATGTTGATGATGACCGGATGTTTGCCGGGAAATTTGGACTCGTTAGGCAAATAAAGGAAGCCGCTGATCTCGCGGCCGTCGAAACTTTTCCATTTCACCAGCTTCGGTTCGACGAATTGTTCGCGGGAATTCCGCCGGTCTCGCTCGTCGTCCAACGCGTCACCATGTTTTTTCCGTCCGCCGTTGACCAGGAATAGAAATCCGACGGCGAACGCGCGCCGTTCACGTTGAACGCGACGAGACTTTGCTTCGCATCGCGGATGCCATTTCAACCCGTTGATCACCGACGGCCGCGAGCGGCGGATCGAAATGCGGCTCGATCGGTTTTGTGCGAAGCGAGATCGAGCAGGTGCAATGTGCTCACACCATTTTCATTCAGCGTGTAGGCGATGCGCTTTCCGTCCGGACTCAGGTCCCAGTCGTCGATGTCGAACTTCGCGTTCGGCAAAGGTAAGTATGTTTACCACTCGCTAGATCGATGTAAGCCAGCCGCGCAAATTCCGATTCGCGATCGGTCGTGACGTAAATGCCTTTGCCATCCTTCGCGAAACGCGCGCGAAAATACGCCACCGTCTCCGCGCCCGGCGCAGGTCGCGGCGTCAGTTCTTTGCGCTCGCCGCTCGTGCGTATCGAAAAGCCAGAGATAACTCTCGTTCGCCGAAATTTCTTCGAGCACGAGAGTTGCTTATCGTCCGGCGACCAATCTTCCACCTGCCAGCCGCCGCCCTTCACTTCCGCGAGCATGCGATCGCTCTTGGTGTCGTTAGGCGATTCGATGTAAATGTCGTCATCGGCGCCGTTCGCGCCGCGTCGAAGTGTAAGCGAAACGATCGCCTTTCGTGCTCCAGACCGGCTCCGAGTTGCGCGATTTGCCGTCGGTCAAGAGCGTGATCTCGCCGGTCGCGAAATCGTAGCGGTAGTTCTGATTGAATTCATTTCCGCCCGCGCTCTTCGAGAAGATGAAAGAAGCCGCCCCGCGTCGGATCCATAGGTCGCGTTGTTCACCCGATCCGGGAAAAAATGTCAGCTGCGTGCGCGCGCCGCCGGGTTGCGTGACGAGATGCACCTGCTGCGTGTCCGCAAAGCGCGTCAGGATCAACGCCTCCGGCTTCGTCGGATGCCAATCCACAAACGCGGCCGCGCGCGCTTCCGTGTAACGACCGACTTGCTCGACCACTTCGGTCGAAATCGGCGGAATGCCATCGACGATCAGGCTATCCGGCGGCGTGATTGTTTTCGGCTGATCGGCGGCCGACACTGACCAAAACGGGAAGCAAAAACAAAGAACGAGCGATTTTTTCATAGGCGTCAGTTCAAATAGGAACTCGCAAAAGCCGGTGCGCAATTCCAAGCTGATGCGATGGCCGAAACGCTCACGCCCATGATGCAGCAATATCAGCGGCTGCGCGCGAGCGTGCCGGCCGACACGCTGCTCTCTTTCGGCTCGGCGATTTTTACGAGCTGTTTTTCGAGGACGCGAAGGAAGCTTCCGGCGCTGCTCAATCTCGCGCTGACCAAACGCAACGGCGTGCCGATGTGCGGCATGCCGTATCACGCCGCGCAGAATTACATCGCGAAGTTGATCAAGGCCGGACGGCGCATCGCGGTTTGCGATCAGACCAGCGATCCGCAGCCGGGCAAAATCGTGCAGCGCGAGATCACGCAGATCATTACTGCCGGAACGGTCAGTGAATTAGATTTGTTAGACCAAAAGCGCGCGAATTATCTCGGCGCGATTTACGCGAACGAGGGTGCTTTTGGTTTTGCCTACGCAGATTTGACGACCGGAG
The DNA here is from genome assembly GCA_963757565.1 of uncultured Alphaproteobacteria bacterium. GTDB lineage: Bacteria > Pseudomonadota > Alphaproteobacteria > Rhizobiales > Xanthobacteraceae > PALSA-894. Next base: position 39,870 of record CAVWSB010000007.1, on the reverse strand, counting down.
AATTTCGCATCGCGCAATTAGCGACCATGAGCAGCGTTGCTGGATGAACTGGCGCGCGTGGCGCCCGTCGGAGTTGTTGATCAGCGACGCAGCAACGGGAGCAGTTCAAAGAAATCGACGGCGCGCTTTCGCACGACAGCTACGCCTTTCTGCCGGAGCAGGCGATCTTCACTCTCTGCGAACATTTCGGCGTCAAATCGCTCGATGGTTTTGGTTGCAGCGGAGATGCCGGCGGCGGTCGGGGCGGCGGGCGCGATCGTTCATTATCTCAAGCATCAGTTGCGGCGGAAGATCGATCATCTCACCTCGTTGCGTTGCGATGTGGCGGGCGAACACGTCGTGCTCGATCTCGCCACGCAGGCGAATCTCGAACTGGTCACCTCGCGCGGCGCGCGCGACACCAGTTTGCTGGCCGCGCTCGATCGCACGGTCACGCCGATGGGCGGACGGAAATTGCGCGCGTGGATTCTGCAGCCGCTGCGCAACCTTGCCGGAACTCTAGCGCCGCCAGCAAATGATCGAAGATTTGTTGCAGGCGCGCCGGAGTTGCTGGCGTCGCTTGCGCGCGGCGTTGAAATCGGTGCGCGATCTGGAACGGGCCATCGGTCGATTGAGTCAGGTTTCCGGAAATGCGCGCGATCTGGTCGCGTTGCGCACTTCGCTCGAGCAAATCCCGGCGCTCAAACGCGAACTGAAAAAGCTGAGTCGAGCGCGCGTGTTTCGGAAAGAAACGGGAGCGCTGTTACACGCTGCAGTTCAATGAAGAGCTGCGCGAGATGCCGGAGCTGCACGCGCAGCTCACGCGCGCGTTGGTGGAAGATCCGCCGTTCACGCTGAAAGACGGCGGAATTTTTCTGGATGGTTTCGATCCCGATCTCGACGAACTGCGGCGCGGTTCGCGTGAAGGCAAAAACTGGATCGGCGAATTACAGGAACGCGAGATCGCCAAGACCGGAATCAAATCGCTCAAGGTGCGATTCAATTCTGTTTTCGGTTACTTCATCGAAATCACGAAATCGAATCTCGCGTCCGTTCCGGAGAATTACACGCGCAAGCAAACCACTGTCGGCGGCGAACGTTTCATCACGCCGGAATTAAAGGAAATCGAAGCGCAAATTCTCGGCGCCGATGAGCGCTCGCGCGCGCTCGAGTATCAACTTTTCCAAAAGCTGCGCGACGAAACGCTGCGTGATCTGAACGCGATTCAAACAACCGCGGCGGCGATCGCAACGCTCGATGCGCTCTGTGGTCTGGCGGAAACCGCGCGGCTTTACGCTTATGCGCGGCCGAAGCTGGATGAATCATTGCAGCTCGTGATTCGCGACGGCCGACATCCGGTGCTCGATCAAAATCTGGCGGAAGAAAAATTCGTGCCTAACGACACCTCGCTCGATGGCGAAACGAAGCGGCTCGCCATCATCACCGGTCCGAACATGGCCGGCAAATCGACCTACATCCGGCAGGTCGCGCTCATTGTTTTGATGGCGCAGATCGGAAGTTTCGTCCCGGCGGCGAGCGCAGAAATTGGATTGGTCGATCGCATTTTCACCCGCGTCGGCGCGAACGACGATCTTTCGCGCGGCCAATCGACTTTCATGGTGGAGATGAACGAGACGGCCAACATCGTGAACAACGCGACCGCGCGCAGTCTCGTTATTCTCGACGAAATCGGCCGCGGCACTTCCACTTTCGACGGCTTCTCGATCGCCTGGAGCGTGGCGGAATTTCTGCACGACAAGATCAAAGCGCGCACGCTCTTCGCCACGCATTATCACGAACTGACCAAACTCGCCGACGAACGCAGCGGCGTCTGCAATTTCAACGTGGCCGTGCGCGAATGGAACGAGCAGATCATTTTCCTGCGCAAAATTATCCCGGGCGGCGCGGACAAAAGCTACGGAATCCAGGTCGCGCGACTGGCCGGTTTGCCGAAGGAAATTCTCGATCGCGCCAAAGGATATTCTCGCGCATCTGGAAAAACCAAACGGCGCGACCGCCGAGCCAGCCAGCAAAAGTCGGCGCGCAAGAAATCCGGCATGCCCGAATCGCAGAAGCCGCAGATGGAATTGTTGTGAACAGACGCGGTCAGTCCTCAGCGAATGCGCTTTGCGACGGGCCGGGGGAGCCTTTCTCGTCGAGCACTTGCATGGTGAGGTGCGCGAAACCTTTGTCGACTACTTCGAGCTGCTTCGGCGGCTTCTTTGCAGAGGTCGAGTTTGACCCGGCGATCGTGAATGCCGCGATCGGTGATCCGCACCGTGACCGATTTTCCGTTCTCCGGATTCGTAACCAGCACGCGTGTGCCGATGGGAAGCTTGTTATGCGCGGCGGTTAATTCGTCGGGCGCGCGGCGTTTGGCTAACGAGTTCTTCGGCACCTTGTACCAGGCCGCCATGATGCGGCGGATGAACGGCGTGGCGCTTGGTTTGGCGGACTCATCAGGCGTCGGCTTCTTCGTGACGGGCGGTTTTCGGCGTTGTCTTGCGGTGACAGCCGGCAAAGGGCAGAGACGGCCAAGGAACAGACGACGAGGAGGAGAAACGCTCGCGCGCTCTCGTCGCAGAAATTGCTATGCGGAAGTTTGCGCATAAACGCGCTCCTCGATCACATCACGAACTTTCCGGGCCAGCGTCTGCGGGGTGAAGGGCTTTTGCAACAGATCAATCGTCGAGTCGACCACGCCGTGATCGCCGATGTCGTTGTCGGAATAACCGGAGACGTAGAGGACTTTGATGTCGGGCCGGGTCACGCTCGAGCTTCGCCGCGAGCTCCGGGCCGTTGATTTGCGGCATGATGACATCGCTCACGCAGCAGATGGATTCGCCCACTGAAATCATGCGCGATCTGCAACGCCTCCACGCCATCGCTCGCACAAAGCACGTCGTAGCCTTCTTCCTGCGAGCACGTCGCAAATCAGTTCGCGCACAATTTCTTCGTCTTCCGCCACGAGCACCGTTTCGAACTTTTGCGTCTTCGCCGGTCGGCTGCGGAGCTGCCTTCGGCGCCTCGACCGGCGCGGTTTCCTGCGGGAAGGATAAATGCAAAACGTGCTGCCTTTCCCGACCTCGCTGTCGACTGAAATCCCGCCGCCGCTTTGCCGCACAATTCCGTAGACGGTGGCCAGGCCGAGGCCCGTTCCTTTGCCCGGGCCTTTCGTGGTGAAGAACGGCTCGAAGATGTGCGACTGCGTTTCCTCGTCCATGCCCGCGCCCGTGTCGGTTACGGAAAGCTCGACGTAATCGCCCGCGTCTAACGAGGCCGAAATCTTGCGCGCTTCGACCGCGTTCAGATGCACGTTCGAGGTCCGGATGGTGAGGCGACCGCCTTTCGGCATCGCGTCGCGCGCATTGACTCCGAGATTCAAAATGACCTGCTCGAGCTGCGTCGGATCGCGCCATCACGCGGCCGTTCGCCGCCTCCGGAACGGTATGCAAATCGAAGCGTTCGCCGATGACGCGGCGCAGCAGTTTTTCCATGTCGACCACGAGCTGGTTCAAGTCGATCACGCGCGGCTGGAGCAATTGTTTCCGGCTGAAGGCGAGCAATTGCTTGGTCACGCCGGCCGCCTGCTCGCCTGCTTTGCAGGATTAACTCGGCGTGCTGCTTAACGACTGGATCACGCGGCTCGCGGTTATGGATCAAATCGGCGTAACCGATGATCGCAGTCAGCAAATTATTGAAGTCGTGCGCCACTCCGCCGGCCAGCCGGCCGATCGCTTCCATCTTTTGCGAATGCCGCAGTTCTTCGTCTTTCTTGCGCAAGCGCTTCTTCCGTCGCGCGGCGTTCTTCGATTTCACGAATGAGATTGTCGCGCTGCTCGAAAAATTTCCGGATCGTGCGCGCCAGCTCGCCGAACTCGGAGTTGTCCTTGCACAAGCCGACGATCGGCGCGGGATCGTCGCGATTCAGGCTTTCCATCGTGCGGCGGAGCGGGCGGCGGACCCAGCGGACGAGCGAAACCGTTAGGAGCAAGAGCAGCACGACGGAGAAAATCGCGATCGCGAGAAGCATGCGCGCGCTCGAACGATTCAGTTCGTGCACGATCGGGCGACTCGTTACGGACGACGCAGTTCGGCGAGCGGTTTTCCGTCCCAGGCATTGAGTGAACGCGAGAACGCGATCACGCCACTCTGCTCGTCGTTTGAATTCTCGCCGACGCGCGGCGGCGGGATGAGCAGCTGCACCTTGTTGCCGGTGAACATCGACATCTCGCTCAGCATCGGATTGTTCCAGAGCCGCCCGGCGAAGAGGAACCCGCGCGCCGGCGTGACGCGCGCGAAGTCACGCGACGAATGCACGCTCGCGCCGCGAATCTTCCATCAGGCCCTTGCGGCGTTTGCGCGTAAAAATGCGCGAACGGCCCGCGCGCGAACAACTGCGTCAGCGCACGTAGCCGACACGGGTAACGGAATGAGCTCGCCGGTGTTCAGATTGTTCCGCTCGTAAACGCTCGAGCCGTCCGCCGCGCAAACCCAAACGGCGTTGGCATGGAAGCCGTCGAGGGTCGAGTCGCTGATGTTTTCGTCGAACCAAGGCTGATCGCGCGCGGCGATCGCATTGACCATCTGGTCCCAAAGCGTGTAGTCGCGCACGACGGTGTCGAGCGGCTGGCCATAATACTTCAGGAAGTCTTCGAACGATCGGTTCCGCTCTTCGAAACGCTGCTCCGCGATGTTGCGAAACCGGACGTGATCGTAGGCGCGGAAGGCGTAAAGCCCGCCCAAAAACGTCGCGACCACCACGACAAGCAGGAGAGTTATTTTAGTCTGAACTTTCATGCTCAACGTCGAATGCGCGGCCGTGCTCGCGGTCAGTCGCGCAATCGCTGCTCGCGAATTGCGACGATCTTCAGCTCGTTTCCGTCCTGGCGCAGCGTCCAAAAATTATTCGTTCGTCCCTTCGCCGCGTGCTTCGGATTTCGCACGTCGAAGCTGATCGGAAATTGCACCTGCGCTTCGTCCGCTTCGGGCGCCGCGACGATTTTCGGCGGCGCGAGCAAGGTGTAATGCCGGTCCGGCCAGCGCTTCACGTAGTTCGCCACATCCTTTTGCACGAAGTCGGCATCAACCGCGCCGTGATCGAAATATTCGACCGGATAATCGAAGTATTTCACCTGCGCGGACACATCCTGCGTCTCGCCGTCGCGGAGATATTGCTCAACGTATTCACGCACCCGATCCGGCGTGATGTCGTTGCTCGGCGTCGGCGCTTCCGCCGGTGGCGGCGGAGTTTGCGCGGCGTCGAGATTCGCTTCCGCCTGCTTTTCAATCGCGACGCGTTCCCCCTCGGAAAGTTGCCGGGCCGAATCGCTCCGCAAAACCGGCACATCAGGCAACGGCGGCATCGCCGCGCTCGCAGCCGTCGCGTTCACCGGCTGAACATCGAGCGAAGTCGCGGTCGCATCGTCGATCGCGCCCGTGACCGCGAAGCCTTTGCGCGCCTGGTAACGCCGCAGAGCATTCGACAGCTCAGGCGTTTGCTGTCCATCGATGTCGCCGAAATAAAGATTTCGCCGGCGCAATTCCTCCTGCACCTGCCGGACGCGTTCATCCGCCCGCGCGAGGCCCGCGGTAGCCAGCAAAAGAAGAATCAAAAGTGTCCGTCGGGCCATCGCTCCCTGCGCCCGCGGAGTTTGTCCACGCGGCAGCGCACATAACCATCGCACGTGCTCTGGTTTGCGGTCGTCGCCCAGAATTTCCTCGCCGAGGTTGCGACGCCGAATAGAATTTCTGGAATCGGAGCCGGCCGTGATTGTGTTTAGCGGGAAAATTCGGCAGGAACGCACCGTGACGGATTAGCTCGAAAATGGATCGCGAAAAAATCTGCAATATCTGCGACTCGGCGAACGAGCCGTTCGGCACCGGGCTCGTATTAAACAAGCACGACGTCACATTTTTCCGGTGCCCCCGTTGCGGGTTCATCCAGAGCGAGACGCCCTACTGGTTAGACGAAGCCTATGCCAGCGCGATTGGCAGCAGTGACTTCGGCTATGTGACCCGCAATGTCGCACTGGCCCGCTGTCACCCGCGCCTTGATCGCGCTCGGCTTCGATCCCGACAAGCGCTTTGTCGAATACGGCGGCGGCTACGGAATGTTCGTCCGCCTGATGCGCGATGCCGGCTACGATTTCTGGCGGTCGTTCGTTTCTGCGAAAATCTCTTCGCACAAGGGCTTCGATGTAGTCGCAGGAACAAGGATCACTTCGAATTGCTCACCGCGTTCGAAGTCTTCGAACACCTCGTCGATCCACGCGCCGAACTCGAGCAGATGCTCAAGCTCGCTCCGGCCATTTTCTTCAGCACCGTCATCCTGCCCGAGCCCGCTCCTCCGATCGGATCGTGGTGGTATTACGTCCTCGCCCACGGCCAGCACATCGCCTTCTACACGGTTCGCTCGCTCGAGGTGCTTGCCGAGAGATTCGGTCTTCATCTCCGCACGAATGGCGGATCTCTCCACACTCTAAGTAAGTCTAAGATATCCGCCGCTTGCCTTTCGCGTCGCCACGCGCCCGCCGCTTCCGCGTCTCGTCAATCTCGTCCACCGGCGGAAGTCGCTCCTCTCCCAAGACGCTGCCGCGCTGACTTCGCTCTGATTATCGAACGATAGAACACCGGATAATACTTGAGCTAAAAGCTAAGCACGCTCGCGTTTAGCCGCGTGATCTGCGTACTTCCGCCCGCCAGGTAGGGACGGACCTCCGGGCCGTCCGTGGACAAAATCCCGCCGCCAGACCGACCACGCGCACCGTCGCGCCCAGCGGTCGCGCCCTACCAAGAAGAGTCATCCCGAGCCGCGGAGACGGCGAGGGACCTCGCCACAGGTAAATGAATCACGCTCCTGTCCTGCGTGTAACCAGCCCCGCACGCGTGAGGTCCCTCGGCGCGCTTCGCCAGCCTCGGGATGACCGGCGTGCAGCCGAGATTCGCGTATTTCGCCAGCAAAACCGCCCCAAATCTAACCGGCCGCCATACACTATCCCGTCCAGACCTATAGCTACTCGAATGCCAATCCGCCCGACCGCGCGAAAATGGCCTCAAAATGAGGCCAAAAATCTCGCCAGGTCACAATCTTCGAACAACAATGTGGTCTCCCCCGGAAATTCTTACCTATCTATTTTTCCAAAGGCGGTCCGCCCGCACAAAAGTCAGACTCAATTTGCGAAAGGTGGTCATTCCGTCGCAAACTTCAAAGACTTCGCCTCAATGTTGTCTCCGCCGCCGCCGTGGCCTCAAAATTGGACAATAGTACCAGTTCTCCCCGGACAATTCTTCCCACATTATTGTGTCAGCACCCCTTACCCCGGAAAGCCTGACCACATCTTGTCACCCGCATCTGTTCCCCCGGAATTCCGGGCACATTGCTGCGCCGACATGCGTTCCCCCGGAAATCCGGGCCACATATTGTCCCCCGCAGCCTTTCCCCCGACAAATCTGACCCCCTTGCTGCCTCCGGACCTCAGTTTAGCCCGGCAAATGTCCTGTCATCCCGAGCCGCAGAGACGGCGAGGGACCTCCCGCCGGGTGAATGATTGCTCCTTACTGTAAGCCTGATGCCGGCTTGCCTGCTTTTTCCGGTTCCGCTAACACAGGTGCCATGCGGCCGCTTTTATCACCCGCCGAGGCGTAGGAAACGGATTAGACATACACACTCCTCCTTATCTACGGACTGAGTAGTCTAAGTCTCGTTAGGTTCATGCGTTACCTGTCTAGCTCTTTAGCGTAGTCGCGATAGGCGTCGGCGCCGCCGCGTTGATTTTGCCGCTCTGGTTCCGGTATTTCTACTTCGGCTACATCGGCTGTTCGATCGCTGGTGCTGCGGCGCTTTACGGCCTCGTCGAGTTGTTGCGTGCTGCATCGGGCCGCAGCACTTTGTTGCCATCGCCAGCATCCGCTACCGCATTGGTCATCATGACAGTTGTCAGTATCGTTTACCTGCACTTTGAGCTTGTTCCCACCTGCGGATACTCCTTTTATATGCGTCTTATACGAAAGCGCGCCTGCACATTGGCGACGCTCCGTCTACAACAGCTACGCCCCAGAAAATGAAAGACCTAACCAAACAAACGCCGCGCCGCTTTCAACCTTCCGATGACTTTCTCATTCAATCCGCAGCCACTCTCGCCCTCGCCAGCGGTCGCTGATCTTGTGTCTCGTTAGGTCTAGCGTGAGCGGACAACGCAAAGAATTCTATTGTGCTCGCGATCGGCGACCGCATCGGCGAAAGCTTTTCCGAGAGCGCTTACCTTCGGCTGCTCCAAATCCTCTATTCGTCCGCTCCGGATGCACGTCTCTGCACTCCACGCGGCTTGATTGCCTACTACTTGCCGTCGTCGCGCGCCATTGCTGCCGTCGAGCAGGTCATCTCCAGCCACTCGAGGCAGCTCCGCGACAGCGATCCGGCTCTCGGCGAGCCTTGGTATCGGCTTGGCGCACGGGCCTCTCATCGCTGACTTCGATCGGCACGGCAGAGTTCCACCCTGCTCTTCCCGCCAGCCGGTCATAGTCGCAAACTCTAGTCTTCAAACGCAGCCAGGCCGAGCAATATTACCGATACTCTTACTGAGCTTTATCACGTCCAAAAACCTAACTATGCGATCCAGCGAACCGCGGTCTGCGCTTGTGCCTAGCTTCTTCTGTATTCGAACAGTCAGCCGTAACTGCGCGCGGTCGCTGATCTTGCAGTCTCGTTAGATGTATGCAGCATCGCTCGCAGGTAGCACGCTGCTCTCGTGCTGGCCACCGTCTTTGGTGGGTGCGCGCAGCGCCCTATCTGCTCGGTTGAGCAGCATTTTACCCTTTTCGTTGCTCAACTGGCTCGACGGATTCGACGGCACATGGATGTTTGAGCTTGGTCTCGATTGGGGTGGCTGCAGCCAACGAAGGGCGAGAAGTTCGCTTTATAGTATCTCACGATCGATCAGCATCCTTCTCTTTTATGCCGAGCCTTTCTGAGCAGTTTCGAAAGGCTCTTAAGCTCGTATGATTATCATCATATCGATTTACTGTACGATCGTATCCTGACGCGATTGCGCCTTCCGCCGCCAGAGATCACCGGCGAGATCCAGCGGATTGCCGAGCCCAGCGGATCGATTCTACACCTCACTAAACGCAACATCTAACTATGCTGTTCAGCGAACCGCGGGCTGCGTTGGTTTTACGATATGAGAGTTTGCCTATCCACTCTTCACTTCAGCAAGTCACAGCGGGCCCGTCCGCTCGCTGACCTTAGTCTCGTTAGGCAGTTCACGATCGATCGACTTGTCGCGCGGCGTGACGCAGCTTCGCTTGGAACAGTCGGAGCTAGTTTTTTAAAAAAGTCGCATTGTAGCTCCTGAGTTGCGTTCGCAATCGAAGTTCCGGAATCGCTGTATCACTGAACGTACCACTTTTCCTCACTACTTCGCATCCATCTACCGCAGAAATTTAGCTATAGCGGGCCCTTACTCGTGGACGTGTAGCGCGTTGTAGAGAGCGATTTTCTCAGTGCTCGATCTTCTTATCTACTATACCATTCTCTTTATATACTCTACTTTCTCAATCTTACGATCTCGCCAGACAGCCTGTGCGCTCGGGCTGCGCCACTACAATGTCGTAATGCGCGATCGTTGCTAAATCCGCCGATTTTGCGGAGACGTTTTTTAGCGATGTGCGCACAACACCTAACCAGGCGATGCAGCGAACCGCTAGATAGCGCGCTATGTCTACTTTGAGTAACTTCCATCCACGCTGCACCTTCGTTTTGAGTTGCACCGCTCTCGCAGTCGCTGATCTCGTGTCTCGTTAGGCCAATGAAACGCATTCTCATACTCGCTCTAGCAGCAGCACGCTGTGCTGCTATGCATAGACGCCACTTGACCTCTCCGCCGCTGACGCACAGCGCTACGCTCCGCGTGATATTGCAGGCGATCATCCGCCGATTTCTTCGGCGAGTGGGCGTGGAAGCAGCGCCGTGTGCATCCCATACACGGACGTTCACCTACTTCGCGATATGCCGCGAACAGAGCAGTTCACCCCGTGTATCTAGCGACAAGCTTCTAGCCGAGCGCATAACGTGACGCGCTGGTGTAATACGCAGTCGTCCTAAGCCACGTCCGCATCTAACTATGCGGTGCAGCGAACCGCGGGCTGCGCTTGAGTTTACGTTATGAGTGTTTGCCATCCACCTCTTCACTTCGTAGCAAGTCACAGCGGGCCCGCGGTCGCTGACCTTGTGTCTCGTTAGGTCGATGGAGCGGTTCAAGGTGTTTTCTGGTACAAGCAGTTCTACGTGGCGGATGCTGGGCTTTGAGCCCGCGGCTCCGGACGAATGGACGCCGGAGCATTGTCGACAGCGCCACAACACCCTCCGGCATATCACTGCGCTATGCCCCGAGAATGACGTCAGCGCACGGATTGTCTGCTGTGGGCCAACCGAGGAGTGCCCGGATATGGACGATCCGGCGGAGTTCGAAGTCTGCACTGAGATTGAGATCGTCAGCGGACGTATCGGCGTGTATGGCTGGCCGTCGGAGCTACAACAGGAGTATGCAGGCGCGCCGTGGATGTACTCCATTCAGTTCACAGGTCATGCACTGGGTCGCATCGAAGCGGATGAGACTACTATCGGGTGCAAATACGGCAAAAGAGCTAGCTCTGCGACGAAACAAAAAGGGTCAGAGCCATAATCTCGGCAGAAGCGATGGGTCCAGCAGTCGGCACTGACTCGGCCGAGTTCTGCGATTCGGTTCGCAAGAGAATCCCGCCCTTACCCAGCAGTCGCAGCCCAAAATTTTTGGAAGGCATTTGGCCAGCTGCGATTAACCACTTTCTCACGCGCGCGTGCGCTCATCCGCGCGCGCAAGGTCGGATCGATGAACGAGCGCGATCATGGCGGACGCGAAATCTTCGACGTCGCGCGCTTTCGTCACCATGCCGTCGACGCCGTTCTCGACTAATTCTTTCGGCCCGCCCATATCCGAGACGACGACCGGCAATCCGGCGGCCTGCGCTTCGATGATGACGTTGCCGAAAGTGTCGGTCGTGCTCGGGAAAACGAAAATGTCGGCCGAAGCGTAGGCCGCGGCCAAGTCTTCGCCGGATAAGTAGCCGGTGAAAACCGCATCGGGCAGACGTCGGCAGCCATAGCTTCGGCGTAAGGCCCGTGACCGACGAGTAAAGACTGCACCGGCACGTCCGCTTCGCGCAGTTTTTGATAAGCCGCGGCGAGGACATCGAGATCTTTTTCTTTCGAAACGCGGCCGACATAAAGCAAGCGAGCACTTCGTCGGCGCGTGCGTTTGCGTCTCGAATCGCTGCCAGAATGTTCGATCGCGCCGCGTCGGATGGAACAGCTCGGTGTCGAGCCCGCGCGGCAGGATTTTCAATTTGTCCGGCTCGATGCCGCGATCGATCCAGCTGCGCCGATATTGCTCCGAGTTAACGAAGACGGTGTCCTGCTGGCCGTAGAGCCAGTGCATGTAACGTCCAGCGCGAAGACTTTCGAGAAAACTGTCCTCGGTCAGGATGCGGATGTATTCCGGAAAATCGGTGTGATAGATCGCCGGTCTTGCGCAGGTTCAGCATCTTCGCCGCGAGCAACCCGGTCAGCCCGATCGGCCCGGGCGTGCTGATGATGATCTCGGTGAAATTGCTCGCGCTGGATGTAATCGAGGATCTGCAGGATCGGCGGGAAGCTGAGCTTTTGCAGCTCGTATTCGGGCAACTCGAATTCGCCGATCGGCCGGAAATTCTTGATCGGAATTCCGTCGACGCGTCAGCTCGCCGCGCGACGTGACGACGACCAATTCCTCGCCCGCTGCCTGCGGCCGCCGCGGCCATTTTGCGGATGGTGGTCGAGACGCCGTTCACGTCTTCGAGCGTGTCGGTAAACCAGGCGCGTTTTCGATTCTGCAACTGCGGCGGAATGCGTCCCGATCAATTGCTGGCAGATCTCGCGCAGCCAGCGGCGCGACGGCGCCTGGCTGTGAAATCCGTAAATGTAAGGCGCGAGCACGACGAGAATCGGCACCATGCCGCTCAGCGCCTGGATGGCTTCGATGACATTCCCGCTGTTCAGTTGCGGACGAATTTTTCGAAGAAGCGAAACGCGAGCTGCTCGCAGACCAGTTCGCCATCAGAAACGTGCGGCGCTCCGGCTCGTCGACGCCTTCGATCTTCGTCCGCGAGCGCGCCTTCACTTCCGGCTTGCGCGAAGTAGCCGGAAAGCTCTTTCCAGAGCGAAACGTTGCTCGCGCTTCGCCAGCTCGAAGATTTTTCCCGACATGCACGCCTTGCGCGATGAAGTTCGCTTTTTCGCGCGAGCGTGAATTCGGTCGGATCGCGCCCTTCCATGAAGCGCGAGAACATCGTCTTCGACGAGCGGCGCCGTCGGCCGAGCTGCTCGGTGAAGCGATCCTGAATGAAACAGCGAGACCGTGTTGTAAAAGCCGTGCGAAAGGCGAGCGGCGTGCCGCCTTCCCCTTGCGCGGTCGCAATCGCCCATCGCGCACGTGCTCGCAGAAATTCCGTCGGCGTGATTGCGCCGTCGGCGTTTCGGTGTAAGCGGTGGCGAGGAACATTGCCGCCGTGATCGTCGGAGCCGCCGACGAAATTTTTCGCCACGGCTCGGGATGGGTCGGCGCGAGGTCGTGGCGGTTCGCCAGCTCGTCGATTTTTTACGGCGTTAGGCCGGCGAAAATTTGCTGCGCGAGTTCGCTGAGGAAGCGCATCGCGCAATCCGTTGATTGCCTTCGAAATGTTTGAAGAGAAGGATCAGCCGCTCGAGATGCGAGGTCGCTTCCAGTTTGCCGTTGATGCTGTAGAGCGGATGCGCCACCGCGTGCGCGATTTCTTCGCTCTGCAGATAGCTTTGCAGATCGAAAATGTTCTCGCGCAGCGTGATGATCTCCGCGTGCTGCGCCTCGGTGATTCCCCAGACGAGCAAGTGAATCTTGCAGGGATCCTGCGGGAAATAAGTCGTGACCTGTTCGCTGATGAAAGTGTCCTGGCAGTTCGGCGATTTCGAGCAGGCAGCCGTCGATCGTGTCGTGATCGGTGATGGTGACGAAATCCATCCCGGCCGCCGCGGAGCTGCGTGCAAAGCTGCTTCGGATCGGAGTAGCTGTCCGGAAAATCGAAGCGGCGAAAGAGCCATTCCTCCGAGCGGTCGCTGTAGCGGGAATGAATGTGGAGATCGCAGCGGCTCATGACACTCGTTAGGCTCGCGTGTCGCGCGATCGCGCGCTGTTCCGCAATCCAATCGCGATAGGTCGTTGGCGTGCCGCGTTTCGGCTAATCGATCGAGCAGCCGCGTGATTTGTCGCCAGATTGCCGATCGTGTGCGATATCCGGCGGATGCATGCTGACACGCATGAGCGAGGCGTTCGCAAAGCAGACGCGCGAGCACCGCGTTCCAGGCCAGGCTGGTGGCGCGCCGCCAGCCGCTGCGCACGCTGTAAACGAGCGAGCTGCGACGGAAGGTCGCGCCCGTGCGCAGGTCGCGCACGCTCGTTAGGCGCGTGGTGTATTCCATCTCCGCATCGCGCGCGGCGCGTTCGCCTTCGGCGCTCAACAGCCAGGCCGGCGCGATAAATCCGCGCGGCGTCAAACCGGCTGCGACGAATTCGTCGCGCGCCGCGCGTGATCCGTCGCAACGCTTCTTCGTAGTCGAGATCGTAGAATTCGCCTTCGTCGCTGGTGTAACTGCGCGTGATCAATTTCGCGCGAAGCGACTCGTCGTCCGCGTCGCGGCCGTTGGTGAAAATAACCGTGGATGACGATTTCGTGCCCGGCCGCTTCCAGATCGCGCAGCCATTGCACAAAACTGCGATCGTCGATCGACGCGCCGCGTTCGTGATAATTCGGCACGACCAGGAGCGAGCAACAGCGGACGTGATGCGCTCAGCTCGGCGATGATTTTCTCGCAGGCATCACGCGTCGCCGGCGCGACATCGTGCATCGAAACGACAAGCGGCTGCGCTCATCTGCAGCGGCGGCAAGCACGGGAAAGCGGTAGTCGCAGTGGCGGTCACGCCGGACTTTCGTCCGCGGCGTGCAAACAAGCGCAAAGCATCGCGACTATTTCGCGCTGCCCATCCGCACGATTTCGTCGAATTCATCCGCGCCGACCGGCTGAACCGACAGCCGCGAAAAGCGCAGCAGCGCCATGTCTTTCAGCTTCGGATTTGTTTTCACTTCGGCGAGCGAGACTGGCCTACGAGCGCTTTCTTCGGCACGAGATCGACCGCGCTCCAATCGCCTTCGTTGGCCGTCGCATCGGGATAAGCCGTGCGCGCGACTTCCGCGATCCCGACGACCGCCTTGTCGCGTCACGCTGTGATAAAAAAACACCGTCGTCGCCTTTCTGCATCGCGCGCAGATTATTTCGCGCCATGAAATTGCGCACGCCGGTCCAGCTCGTGCTTTCGTCGCGCACGAGATCGTCCCACGAGTAGGACGACGGTTCCGTTTCACGAGCCAGTAATTTTTCATCGCGATGTTTGTAGCACTTGCGCGCGCGCGATTCGACAACCGCCGTGCGTGTTTCACAATCGCCGCGTGTCACGCGGCCTGTTCATCACCTTCGAAGGATCGGAAGGCTGCGGAAAATCGACGCAGGTGAAGCGGCTGGCCGCGCGATTCGAGCGCGACGGCGATTCAATTTTTGCTGACGCGCGAACCGGGCGGCACGCCGATCGGCGAAAAAATTCGCGACCTCCTGCAGTTCGCGCCGGAAAGTTTCGCGATGCAGCCGGAAACGGAACTGCTGCTTTTCGAAGCGAGCCGCAGCCAGCTCGTGCGCGAATTGATCGAGCCCGCGCTCGACGCAGGGCAGATCGTCATCTCCGATCGCTTTTTCGATTCGACGACCGTTTATCAAGGCGCGGCGCGCAAGCTCGAACCGAACATCGTCGAGGCAGCTGAATCGTTTCGCGGTCGGCGAATTGCATGCCGGATCTGACTTTCGTGCTCGATCTCGATGTCGCGACCGCGCGGGCGCGCATGCTGCGGCGCGTTCGTCCGGTCGGCGAAGTCGATCGGATGGAACAGGAGCCGATTGAATTCTACGAACGTGTTTGCGCGGCTTATCGCGAGCTGGCGAAGCGCGAGAACCGTCGCGTGCGACTGATCGATGGCGCGCAATCAGCCGACGAAATCGAAGCGGAAATCTGGCACAGCTGCGTGCAAAATCGAAGTTTAGATCTAGCGATGGCCTTTTCGCCCGACGCCGCGTTCAAATATCTGCACCGCGCGCACGAGCAGGGCCGGCTCGCGCATGCCTATCTGATTTCCGGCGCCGCCGGCGCGGGCAAACGCGCGCTCGCTTCGCGCCTCGCGAATCTGGTTAACGAACGACGACGAGATGTTTTCGCCGACGGTCGCCGATGTTTTTGTCGCCGAGCCGGGTTCGAAATCGCGCCGGATCGTGATCGAGCAGATCCGCAATCTCGAACACGCCCTGCAAATGCGCGCGACGAACGGACGCCGCAAAGTCGCGATCGTTGTCCGATGCCGATCGGCTGCAACCGCAGGCGGCGAACGCGTTTCTTGAAGACGCTGGAAGAACCGCCTAACGACTCGTTGCTTCTGCTCCTCAGCGCGATGCCGGAAGCGTTGCCGGACACGATCCTCTCGCGTTGCATTCCGCTTCCGCTGGCCGCGCCGGAAGATGTGGCGCCATCGGCGGAAGAAGCAGGAACTGATCGACTTGCTCAGGCGAAATCTGCGCCGCGAAAAACGGCGGCGTGCAGGCGGCCTATCGGCTCGCGCAAGGTTTTCACCGTTTGCTCGGCAAAGTGCGCGAAGCGATCGTCGACGAAAATGCCGCGGCGCTTGAAAGCAGGAGGAGGCGCGCTACAAAAATACGACCGACGGCGCCTGGCTCGATGAGCGCGAAGATTATTTCAAGGCGCTGAACGAAAGCATGTATCTGCAGCGCCGCGCGCGCTTGATCGAAGTTCTTTTTCGCTGGTGGTCGGATGTTTTGCGCGCCAGCGCGGGCTGAATGGCCACGAAATTCCGGCGGCCGCGAAAGCAGACGCGCGCGCTCGCGCGCGACGCTGACGCACGCACGAATGCCTGAAGCGCATTCGGCGCCTGGAAGAATTGCGCGACCATCTCGGGCGCAACATCCAGGAAGCGCTCGCGATCGAGGTCGCGTTCCTAAGCGTCTTTCGTTTTTGACCGCGACGCGACGCGCCGCAGCCGATCGTGGCCATGTGCCCGCCGCATCGTTTCTGCGCCGAAACGAAGCGCGACCTTCGGCGAGCGCGGGAAAACGATATTGGCGATCGAACAAATTCGACGAACGCCATTGCGCGCGCTGAGCCCCAAAGAAATCGCCGCGCCGAGCAGCAAGAGCCGCTGCGACCGCCGCCAATCATCCAACTGCGCGGAATTGGTTTTTCCGGTTCGTCATTTTCGACCATCGCTGCGGTCGGCGTCGGCGTTGGACCGACGGGCCAGAACGGCCGTGTGCCGCAGGACAACGGCGTCGGTAGGCGAGCGAGCGGCAGTTGCGCGCTGCTCCTGCGCGCGCGATAGCCGTCACAGACGAACAGCGCCGCCGCAGCGATCGTGCCTAACGAATGCGAATCTTCGCATCGTTAGGCGCAGATCGGTCTCCGTCGGTTGTGAGTTCTTCGCCTGTGCGCGGAAAGATCGCGCAGCGTTGCGTGAAAAATTCGATGCAACGCAGCGCAAGACCGCAGCCGCCAGACCGCCTCGCGCAGTCGTGCGCGACGAACTCGTCGAGCGCCTCCTGCAAATCCTTTCCGGCACGTACGGTTCCAGACCGTAGCCGACGGTGAGCGCGGCGCGCTTCCTGCGCGAGATCGATCACGAGCAGCAGATTGAAATTTTCGCGCCGCGCCTTGTCGACGGAGCCGAAGCTGCGCGCGATTCGCCATCCAAAAGGCATACTCGCCAACGGCGCACGCCGGCGTCGAGTTCAGTGACGAAAATGGAGAAAAGAGTCTGCGGAAATTTTTTCTGAAACAGCCGCAGCTGGCGCGCAGTTGTCTCCATGTCCTCGCAGCGCCAGCTTGCCGCTGCGATCGGTCAGGAAACGCGAATGCGCCGGGACCATGCCGAATTTCATGTCCAGCGTGTGGAGCGAGAATTTGCATTGCGGGCAGCGCGGCGCCGGCGCGTCGAGTCGGCATGGCGCAGGATGGACACTTCATCGGATGCGCGCACGGGCTTTCACCTTGAATCCGCGGCGCAGTACCTTTTATAAAACGAGCGCGCGCGCTTTGCACTGTCTGATGACGACCAGACGCACACTCGCCGTCGGCCTGGTCGGCTACGATTTCATGGGCCGGGCGCATTCCAATGCCTGGCGACAGGCGCCGCGCTTTTTCGATCTGCCGGCGGAGGTGCGAATGAAAACGATCTGCGGGCGCAATCGCGCCGCGTTAGAAAAGCGGCGGCGAAACTCGGTTGGGAAAACGCGGCGACCGATTGGCGCGAGATCGATCGACGATCCGGAAATCGACATCATCGACATCTGCACGCCGAACGACACGCATTGCGAAATCGCGCTGGCGGCGGCGCGCGCGGGCAAAGCGATTCTTTGCGAAAAGCCGCTCGGGCTCGATGTCGCAGAATGCGAGGACGATGCTCGCAGCGGTGCGCAAAGCGCGCGTCGTGCACATGGTTTGTCACAACTACCGGCGCATTCCCGCGATCGCGCTGGCGAAGGAAATGATCGAGCGCGGCGAACTAGGCGATCGCATCTATCATTATCGCGCGCGCTACGCGCAGGATTGGATCGCCGATCCGAAATTCCCGCTGGTCTGGCGATTGCAATCGCAGATCGCCGGCTCCGGCGCGCACGGCGATATCAACGCGCACATCATCGATCTCGGCCGCTATCTGGTCGGCGAATTCACAGAAGTCTGCGCGCATGATGGAAACCTTCGTGAAGCAACGTCCGTTGCGGCTGGCTCGCGCAAGATGGGCGCGTCACGGTCGATGACGCGGTTTCGATGATCGGCCGATTTCGCAATGGCGCGCTGGCCAATCTGGAAGCGACGCGCTTCGCGCCCGGCCGAAAGAACAGCATCACGCTCGAGATCAACGGCAGCGCCGGCTCGCTCGTTTTCGATTTCGAAGAAATGAATCGGCTGCGTTTCTACAACTCGTCAGACCCGGAAGGTCGCCGCGGTTTTCGCGACATCCTCGTGACCGAGCCGACGCATCCATTCGTCGAGAAATTGGTGGCCGCCCGGCCATCTCATCGGCTACGAACACACCTTCGTGCACACGATCGCGGATTTCGTGCAGCAGTCGTTAGGCGGAAAAATGTGCAGCCGACTTTCGAAGATGGCCTGCGCAATCAGCGCGTGCTCGACGCGATCAGCCGCAGCGCGAAGGAGCGGCGCGCGGTTTGCGATTACTCGTTAGGCTAAATGCAAAGCTGGAAGGCGCTGCTCCTCGTCTACTCCGAGATCGATCGTGCGTTATCACGCGAGCCGCTGGCGGTGGAAACATTTCGCGCATCGTCTTAGCGAATCCGAAGTCGAAGAGGCGGAGGATTCGTTCCGCCACTTTCCGTTGCTCGTTCAAGATCTGACCGACGGCCGCGCCGCAGTCGATTACTCGATCGTTCATGTCGAAACGCCGCTGCGCAAAGTCGAGCCCGATTTCGTGGGGCGGCTTCTGGCCAGCTCCTAACGATACGCGCGCTGAACTTGATCGCTTCGCGCCGCGCGGCAGCTTCGATTCCATCTTCGTTCTTTGGCCGCAGACGAATTTCGCGACCGGTCGCGCGATTCCGTCCGGCGGCTGGGGCTTCGGCATGGGCGCGACTAACGAGACCAACGGCGCGACCTACGCGACGGTCGCGAACACGCGTCGCGAAATCTGGCAACTGCCGCGCATCGGCGAAGTTTGGCTGCACGAATGGTTGCACGGTGTCTGTCATCACTTCCGCCGACGCGGCTACGCGATGCCCGACGGCGATGCGGACGGCGCGGATCGTCACGGCTATGTGCATTCCCCGACGAACGGCTGGAGCGATTACTACCGCGATCTGATGAACGGACGCGTCCTCGAAGATGGCGAGCCGAAAGGCATCGCGACGATCGCGTGGGAAGAGCCGAATCCGCGCGCGACACTGGTCGCATAAATTTTGACGACTCGTTAGGCAACGATTGACGCAATCGCAGCGCCATCGCAGGATGCGCACCTCATGAGACTCGAGAATCAGGTCGCGGTCGTTACTGGTGCGGGGCGGGGAATTGGTCACGCCATCGCGCTGCGGCTGGCGAGGGAAGGTGCGCGCGTCGCGTCGGTCAGCCGGACGGAAGCGAACGCGCAGAAGACCGCGGATGAAATCAATGCGGCGCGCGCTGACGCGGCGAAGGCTTACGCGGTGGATGTTTCGGATCATCGCGTCGGTGCAGCAAATCGGGACGCGCATTCTGGAAGATTTCGGTCGGGTCGACATTCTGGTGAACAACGCCGGCGTGACGCGCGACGGATTGACGCATGCGCATGTCGACGGAAGATTGGGACACGGTGCTGAATACGAATCTGCAGCGGCGCGTTCAATTTCGTGCAGGCGGTGCAGCGCTCGATGATCAAGCAGCGCAGCGGCCGCATCATCAACATCAGTTCGGTCATTGGATTGATCGGGAATGCGGGGCAGGCGAATTACGCGGCGAGCAAGGCGGGATTGATTGGCTTGACCAAATCGCTCGCGCGCGAAGTGGCGAGTCGCGGCATCACGGTGAATGCGATCGCGCCGGGACTGATCGAAACCGACATGACGGCGGTGCTCTCGGACGAGATTCGCAAGAATATCCTGACCAAGATCCCGCTGGGCTCGTTAGGCCAGCCGGATGATATCGCGAGCGCGGTGGCGTTTCTCGCGTCGCCCGAAGCGAAGCTACATCACCGGCCAGGTGCTGGCGGTCGATGGCGGGATGGTGATGTAGCACCGAAGCTGCTTTTCACAGCAACGCTCCATGCGGCATTGTTGTGAAAACTCTTTGCGCGCTCGTCCTCGCGATCGGTCTCGCTTGGCTTTGGCTATCGCCATTTCACTGCGCCGATTGAGCATCCGCCGGGTGTTTTGATTGCGAACGAACCCGAGCAGGACGTGTTGCCGACGAACACGATGCCGATCGAGCATGGCGCGTTTCACCTGAAGCCGCTCGCGACATTTTCGATCGACGCGCGGGTGCTGCATCGCAAAGCGCTACCGCTAGGATCGGCAGTCGGCGCTCGCGCCGATCGATCTCGCGGTCGGCTGGGGCGCGATGTCGGATTCAGCCGTGCTCGACCAGCTCAAGATCAGCCAGAGCATGCGCTTTTATTGGTATGAATACCGCTTGCCGCCGCCGATTCCGCAGGACGAGATCATCCGGCACAGCACGAATCTGCACATCATTCCGGCGGATCGATGCGATCGAGAAGGCATGTCGATCGTTGCGCGCGGGCGAGTTGATTCATCTCGAAGGCGAATTGGTCGAAGCGACCGGACCGAATATCAAGGAACCTGGCGCAGTTCGTTGCGGCGCGATGACACCGGCAACGGCGCGTGCGAGCTGTTCCTGGTGGAACATGTTTCGAAGCTCGATCCGGACAGCATTTCCGCCGCGACACGACTCGTTAGGCGTTAGCTGCGCATCTTGCGCCGCCAATTTTCACTCGCATGCTGCGGCATGATCACGGAGAAAGGCGATGTTTGGCGCGGGTTGTTTCTGGGGCGTGGAGGCCACGTTTCGCAATGTGCAGGGCGTGAATGATGTCGCGGTCGGCTACGCCGGCGGCACGAAGGATAACCCGACCTACGAAGATGTTTGCAGCGACGAGACCGGGCACGCCGAAGTGGTCGAAGTGGAGTTCGATCCCGCGAAGGTCAGTTACGAGCAACTGCTCGATGTTTTCTTGGCGAATCACAATCCGACGACGCTGAATCGCCAGGGTCCGGATGTCGGCACGCAATATCGCTCGGTCGATTTTTTATTACTCGCCCGAGCAGAAAGCCGCGGCCGAAGAATCAAAGGACGAGCTGGAAAAAAGCGGACGTTTTCGGCGCCCGATCGTGACGCAAATCGAGCCGGCGCCGAAGTTCTATCGCGCGGAAGAATATCATCAGCGTTATCTCGAAAAGCGCGGCCTGACGCATTGCGCGATCTGATTCGCGCCGAACGAGTTCGATGAACGCGCACGTTGTCCGCACGAACGATTTCGTTCGCGACGCGACCGATTTCATTCTTGCAAAAGCGCGCGTGAAGCGCTCGGCGGAGCGCGGCGAATTTCGCATCGCGCTTTCCGGCGGAAATACGCCGCGGCCGGTTTACGCAGGAGTTCGCGCGGCGCGGCGAGATCTGCCGTGGGAACGAGTCTTCATCACCTTCGGCGACGAGCGCTGCGTTCCGCCGGACGACGAGCAAAGTAATTATCCGGATGGCGCGCGAATCGCTTTTCATTCCGGCGGCGGTGCCGGAGCGCTCGGTCGCGCGGATGCGGGGCGAGATCGATCCGGAGCTCGCCGCGCAGGAATATCAGGACAACTCGACGTTTTAGCCGCGCAGAAAGGTGAGATGATTTTTCGGCACGATCTGATTCTGCTCGGGCTGGGCGACGACGGTCATACCGCTTCGCTGTTTCCCGGGACGCCAGCGCTGGACGAAATGTCGCGCCGCGTCGTCGCGAATTTTGTCCCGAAGTTGAACGAGTGGCGGCTGACCTTTACTTATCCGCTGATCGCGCAGGCGCGACATGTTTGTTTTCTGGTCGACGGCAACAAGCATCGCCGATTTGATCGAAGCAGTCCTTGCGGGCGATCGCGCAATATCCGGCCGCCCGTGTCGAACCCGGCGGCAGAGATTCACCTGGATCATCGGCCAGACTGCCTAACGAGTCATTTGCATGAAAGCGAACACCATCATCGTCACCGGCTCGGCCGGATTGATCGGCTCCGAAACGGTCAAGCATTTCGCGAAAGAAGGGCAGCGCGTCGTCGGAATCGATAACGACATGCGCAGCCGGTTTTTCGGCGCGGAAGCTTCGACCGCAGCGACGCGCGATCACCTCGTCGAGACGGTCAGCGAGTTACGAGCATCACGATCTCGACATTCGCGACGCGCAGCGAGTGCGCGACTTTTCAAGCAGCAAGCGGGACGCATCGCCGCCGTCGTGCACACCGCGGCGCAGCCTTCGCACGATTGGGCGGCGCGCGATCCGCAAATGGATTTCACCGTCAACGCGAACGGCACCCTGAATCTGCTCGAAGCGGCGCGCGAGTATTGTCCGGAAGCGCCGTTCGTTTTCACCTCGACGAACAAAGTCTACGGCGACACGCCGAATCGTCTGCCGCTGCGCGAACTCGAAATGCGCTGGGAAATCGAACCGGGCCACGAATACGAGCCGGGCATTTCCGAAACGATGAGCATCGATCACACGAAGCATTCGCTCTTCGGCGCGTCGAAAGCGGCGGCGGATCTTCTGGTGCAGGAATACGGCCGTTACTTCGGAATGCCGACGGTCTGTTTTCGCGGCGGTTGCCTGACCGGTCCGGCGCACGCCGGCACGGAGCTGCACGGATTTCTTTCCTACCTGATGAATTGCACCGTGACCGGCCGGCCGTATCGCGTCTTCGGTTACAACGGCAAACAGGTGCGCGACAACATTCACAGCTTCGATCTCGTGGAAGCGTTCGCCGCATTCATCGAGCGCCGCGCGTCGGCGAAGTCTACAACCTCGGCGGCAGCCGCCACAGCAATTGCTCGATGCGCGAGGCGATCCAGCTTTGCGAAGAAATCAGCGGCCGGCGCTAACCTGGAACATACGAAGAAGACAATCGCATCGGCGATCACATCTGGTGGATCAGCGACGTGCGGAAGTTCCAGCAGCATTATCCGGAATGGAAATTCCGTTACGGTCTGCGCGAAATTCTCGAAGAAATTCACGAAGCCGTCGTCGCGACGGAAGCTGTCGCCTAACGAGCGCGCCGCGTAGCGCTAGTATTCTTCGCCTTCGTCGCTTCGACCGTCGGCGCGACGCGGTCCTGGATTCCGTAAACGTGAAACATGACGCCGAACCAATAGATCGGAATCAGAGCCAAGCCGAAACCCGCCGTCGCGGTCGCTGCGAGTGCGCCGAGCAGGACGCGCCATCGCGCCGATAAAAAGATCAACCCGAGAAATCGTAACCTTTGTAAACGTGCCCGAGTCCGGGAATGACGCTCAGCATGACCGCGACCGCTCGCTCGCTTTGCCCTCCGCGGTTTCCGGTTTCCGATGCGAACCCAATTCGCATTCGGGCGCATGATCCGCGTCCTCCGGCAGGACGTGCCGCATTGCGGGCATTGATCGTGCCGGCTCCGCGGCCGCGTCGGTTCTGATTCGGGCGCGTCAGTGTATTCGACTTTCCAAATTGATCTCCTTCGTTGAAATGAGCTGCGACCCTCACCGTTCCGCGCAGAATTCGTCAAGCAGTTCCTGCGCCTAAGCAGAACGGGCCTCGCGCGCGATCCGGATGACGTCGCGCGTCTGATCGCGCGCTGAATCTTGTGCTTGGCCTTCTCGCACCGCGCCGGATAACATCCGCCCGTGGCGACCCTTACCGAAATCGTCCAGTACGCCGACGAGTATCTGCGCATCGACGAATGCGACGATTGGCCGAATGCTCTCAACGGCTTGCAGGTGGAAAACTCCGGGAGCGGTCAAAAAGATCGGCGCGGCGGTGGATGCTTCCAGCCGAACTTTCACCGCAGCGGCGGAGCGCGGGATCGATCTGCTCCTCGTGCATCACGGACTTTTCTGGGCCGGTCTCGCAACCGATCAGCGGGCGCGATGCGCCGGCAGATCGCGATCTTGTTCGAACATGACATCGCGCTCTACAGCGCGCATCTGCCGCTCGATGTCCATCCGCTCGTCGGCAACAACGCCCAGCTCGCCGCCGCGCTCGGCCTGACCGAGACCGAGCCGTTCTTCGAAGACAAAGACCAACTGATCGGTCTGCGCGCGAAGTTGCAGATTTTCCCGAACGAACTCGCGCGCAAGCTCGAGCACTCGTTAGGCAGCAGCGTCAAACTTTTCGCCTGCGGCCCGGCCGACGACATCGAATCGGAATTATCACCGGCGGCGCGGGCTCCGAAATTTACGCGGTCGCCCGCGAAGGCATCGATACTTTCATCACCGGCGAAGCGCCGCATTGGGCGGCGGTCGCGGCCGAAGAACTTGGCCTCAATCTCTTGTTAGGCGGCCATTACGCGACCGAGACTTTCGGGGTGAAAGCGCTGGCCGCGCATCTTCGCGGAACATTTCGATCGTGCCGTGGGAATTCCTTGATTCCCCGACCGGTCTTTGAGGAAGCTCGTCAGCTTCCGGTTCCCGCGGTAACTCATGGAACCTTTCTTTACCTGTCTTGCTTCGTCGTCGGTGGTGGTGCTGCTTGTGCCATTCATGTCTCGCATTCGCGCACGCGCGCAAAATCAAAGCGCTCGAAGCCAGCCGTGCAGAAACTCGCGCGCGACTCGCGTCGCTCGGAATCGGAGCTGCGTGCACCAGTCGCGCCGACGACCAGAACCAGTCGCTAGGCCAAATCTGAGCCAACTGCAGTCTGCCGCCGCCACCCGGCAGCTTCCGCCACCATTGCCGACCAGTCGCGCCGAGCCGCTGCGCCACGTCTCCTGTCGTCGCTCGCGCCGCCGAAACCAGCCGCGCCAAACCGCCGCGTCCGCCGATCGATTGGGAAGCTTTCTTCGGAGTAAAACTCTTCGCCTGGATCGGCGGCTTCGTCCTCTTCCTCGGCGTCGTGTTCCTCGTGAAGTATTCCTTCGAGAACAATCTCATCACGCCCGCGATGCGCGTCATCGATCGGCGCGATCATCGGCTGCGTCCTCATCGCGACCGGTTGGTTCGCCGCGCGGCGCAATTACCGCGTCCCCGGCCAAAGCCTTTGCGCCACCGGCGTGGTTATTCTCTATGCCGACATTTTCGGCGCGCATGTCTTCTATAGTTTGGTCTCGTTAGGCACAGCCTTCGCCTTGATGTGCGTCGTCACGGTCGCGGCCTTTTTCCTCGCCGTCCGGCTTGACGCACAGGTCGTCGTCATCCTCGGATTGCTCGGCGGTTTTCTCACCCCGGCCTTGCTCAACGAGCATACCGATCAACCGCTGCGCCTCTTCGGTTACATCGCGCTGCTCAACGCCGGCATCGCCGCCGTCGTCTTGCGCAAACGCTGGAATTATCTCGCTCGTTCTCGCCGCGACCGGCACCGTCCTCATGCAACTCGCCTGGGCGACCGATTTCAGTTCGGCGCAAGGCCACCGCCGGCTTGCTGATTTTCCTCGGCTTCGAAGCGCAATTTCTTCTCTTCGCCTGGCTGCGGCAGAAGACTGCAACCACCGGAGAAATGGTCGATGGCCGCGGCCTGCTATCACCGGCGCAGCCGCGCTCGCGTTCGGCTTCTTCTTGTTAGACTTTCCGTTCGCTGGCGATGCGGCCGGGCTACTTCTTTCGGCTACACTTTCCTCGCCGACATCGGTTTGCTCGCGCTCGCTTTATCGCGCAAACATCCCGCGCGCATCGCCGCGCCCGCCGGCAGTATTGTTTTTCGTTCTTCTCGCGAGCTGGACTGCGCTTTTTCTGCGCCACGATCTCCTTTGGTGGGCGCTCGGCGCCTATGTGCTTTCGCTTTGATCCACGCGGGTTTCTCCGTCTGGCCGCGCACGTCGAAGAAACGAAAACGGCCGCACCGATCTGGCAGAGTCTATGTCCCGCTGCTCGCGCTTGTCCTGCTCTTCATCGCGGTTCGCGCGGCGAAACTTCCTTCGCGCTTGGGCTCTGTGTTGCTGATCGTCGACATCATCGCCGTCGGTCTCGCGGTGACTTCGCAGCTCGGTCGTCGCGCTGTTCGATCGCGCTCTGCTCGCCACGTTGTTTACCGCCGGCTTTGGATCGTCACTGCGCCGCCGGTTAACGACAGCGTCGTCGGCATCCTGATTGTCGTCGGGAGCTTCGGCGTTTTCTTTTCCACCGCGTGCCAGCTTCTTCACCCGCCAGCTCGGCCTAACGAGTCGTGATCCGCGCCGTCACGTTCCCGCGCTTTCCGCCGCGATGCCTTTTGTGCTCTTGCTCATGGTGATGGCCAAGTTGCCGATCGCCGTGCCGACGCCGTTTTTCAGCGTCGCCTTTATCCTCGCGGCGCTTCTTCTCGCGCTTGGAATCTTGTCGCGCACGAGCTGGGTCGCGCTCATCGCGCTCGTCTTCACCTGGGCGGTGGAATGCGAATGGCACTCGATGCATTTCACCGCCAGTTTCGCCGTCCATCGCCTTGGGCTGGTATGTTGCTCTTTCTTCTTCTCTTCGTCGCTTATCCATTTTTCTCCGCGAAGAGAACCAGCTGGTTGCCCTGGGCGATCGGCGCGCTCTCGCGGCGTCCTCCATTTCGCCCTCATCTTCGATCTCATATCGATGCTACCCGCAGTGCGGAACGGCTTCGTGCCCGCCGTCTTCATTATTCCCTTCGCCTTTGGCGTTGGTTCCTGGTCAAGAAACGCGGCGTCGTTCCCGCTTCCGGCGACGCGCGCCTCGCCTGGCAGGGCGGCGGCGGCCCTGTTCTTCCTTAGCCTCATCTTCCCGATCCAATTCGATCGCGAATGGATCACGCTCGGCTGGGCGCTCGAAGGTCTCGCCTTGCTCGCTCTCTTTCGCAGCGTGCCAAACAACGGCCTGCGCATTGTCGGCACCGGCTTGCTTTGTCCTGGCCTTCGTTAGGCTCGCTCTTAATCCCGCCGTCTTCGAATACCATCGCCGCACGCCGCGTCCGATCTGGAACTGGTATCTCTACGCCTACGGCCTCACGAGCCTTTGCCTGTTCGGCGGCGCGCTGGCTTGTTGCGCAATTATCCGCGAGACCTTACTCGCCCGCGTCGTCCCGCGCCTCCTCTACACGCTCGGCGCCATTCTTACCTTCCTTCTCCTCAACATCGAGATCGCCGACTTTTTCTCCATCGGCCCGACGCTCACCTTCTCGTTCTCCGGCAACTTCGCCCGCGACATGACCTACTCGATCGCCTGGGCACTCTTCGCCTTTGCGCTCCTCCTCTAGGAATGAAAAGCAAGCTGCGCTTCGTGCGCTACGCCGGCCTTGCGCTCCTACTCGTCACCTTGCTGAAGTTGTTCCTGCACGATCTCGGCAGCCTTAGCCAGCTCTATCGCATCGGCGCCTTCATCGGCGTCGCATTCATCCTCATTGTCGCATCCTTCGTTTATCAACGCTTCCTCGCGCCGGCCCTAAGCGAAACACAACCACCGCCCACCTAGCCGACAAAGGCACGTCCCAATCGAGAAACAAAAAACCGCGAGCGGCTTTCGCACACTCGCGGTCTCCTCCGTTATGGAACGGCTGCGGAAACTTGCGGACGACTCGTTAGTTACTTCAACGCCCGGATCCGGCTGCCATTCACATGACCGTTCGTTCCCTTCGCCGGTGCGATCGCGACCTTTGTCGCGGCCGGTGTCTCAACCGGAGAAATCGAAACCTGGGCTCTTACTTGAGCGAGTAGACCTCGACCAGCGCATTGCCGGTCGTGTTGTTTACGCCACTAAGGATTGCGGTGTAGTTCCCGGGCGCGAGTGTAGTTATGATCGCGGACTCGGCGTCGTTAGGCGGGGCGTAGGGCGTGGCGGCAATCTGGCTTTGCTGTGTATCCTTCCAGTTGTCGTTCGCCGTGATGCGGTTGCCGTTTGCATCGCGCAAATCCAGAAACGGATCCCGTAACGCATTCGGCACATTGAAAGGTGGCTGACCCAGGGTCGGTCCGAGCCCGCGGATAATGACGTTCTGGCTGTCCGGTCCCTGCACGATGACGCCGGCAATCATCACGTTATCGCCGGCCTGAACGAACCCGCGGGTGGAGATGTTCGCGAAGCGGCTTCCGGCAGTGAGGTCCTGGTCATAGGCATCGAAGAGGGCAACTCCGGTGGTGTTATTTACTCCAGTAACAATCGCGGTATAGCGACCCGGATTCAGCGTCGTAAGAATAGCCGACTCGGAGCTGTTTGGTGGCGCTTTGCCGGTGGCGCTAATCGCGGCCGCATTCTGGGCGTTTCCCCAGTCGTCGTTCGACGTGATCAAGTTATTCGCCGAATCGAAGAGACTTAGCTGCGGGTTAGCCAGCGCATCTGGCACATTAAAGGGCGGCTGGCCAAGAGTCGGCCCGAGTGCCCGGAGTAAGACTAGCTTGGGGCCGCTGCCGGAAACGATGATCCCGCCGATGAGGACATTGTCGCCTGTCTGGACGAAGGCGCGGGTGGAAATATTACCTAGAGTAAGGGACCGTACCGCCGAACTCAAAGGCGCCAATGTCGCTCGTCCCGCTACGAATATAACCGCGCTGATCACGGGGAGGAGCGGCTGCGTCATTGCCGTTATTAATGGCCACACTGCCGGGAAGAACCCGGATAGTTTGGGTGGGACCTCCGTTATCTTGCAGGCCGGTGGGATCGAGGCCTGGATCAAGCGGCGCAGCGATGTGCCGGTGTGATCGCTTGGGTTCGTGAAGCCGGTATGCCGTCTGTTTTCCCGATAATGTTATTACCGTTCGAAATAAAACTGCCGCTTACGTCGGGAGCAACTTCGAACCCGGTGGCGGTATTTCCGGCGATAATTGTGTTCTGCACAATCACGTTGCCACGAATCGAGTAAACACCGCCCGCGCCACCGTTAAGACTGTTGGTCAAGTCGTTACCGGTTATGGTGCAATTCACGAGGGTCAAAGTACCACCCTCACTCTCAAGCGTTCCGGAGCCCGGGCTTACCGGAGAGTTGCCCGCGAAAGTCGAATTTCTTACCTCGACCGTGCCCGCAACGTTGGTGATCGCCGCGCCGCCGCGCCCGGCGTTCTTGTTAAATGTGCAGTTAGTCACCGTTAGCACGCCGGTGGTGTAAATGCCGCCGCCGCTCCCGCCTCCAATCCCGTGAAACGATGTATTATTCGTAAAGGTGCTGCCGCTCACCGTGACGGCACCCGGCCCGCTGGCAAGCGCGCCGCCGCCCACGAACGCGGAGTTATTTTCGAAGGTGCTCGCGGTGTGTTTACCGGGCCTATCGTAGGTGGCGATAGCGCCGCCGTAACCACCGAAGTTATTCGTAAACCTGCAGCCAGCGATTGTTAGGGTCCCGGCGTAGAGGTTTTGGATTCCACCGCCGTCTGCGACCGGGTCGAAGTTGCCGTTCATGCCAGAATCGATTGTCATACCGGAAAACGAGGCCGCGCCGGGCGTCGTCACCCGGAATATCCGATAAGTGACTGGACCAGGTGTTTTGACGGTAAGCTTGTCCGCGCCCGACCCTTCGATTGCCATGTTCGTGGCCACATCGGGGAGAGAAGAGCCGATGACGATGGTATACCGTCCGGTAGCTGGATCGTATCCCGCATCGTTCGTCGGAATTGCGAACTCAATCGTGTCTTCCAGGCCACTAATGTTATTCGCGGCCTGAATCGCAGCCCGCAGAGTGCAATGATCGCTGCCATCATCACAGACCCCAGCAGCGGCTTTGTTGTCGCCGTCGCCGGTGCTATTGACGGTAAAAACAACTCCAAGCGTCGGATGGGGCAGCGCGGGCGAAATAGAAGCGGTCGGACTCGAAGCTGGCTCTGCCTTAAGGACGGCGAGCGTGACTGTTAAACTGAGCGCAACCTGAATACCCTTGAATTTCGTTCCGCGATTCTGGCGGGAAAATTCAGCGGGATCAATCCCAAACCCTACCGCCGCAATTTCCGTTGCACGACTTCTACGAGGTCGCGCAATTCGGCGACGCGGAGCAGGTAGGCTGCGCCGAAAAATGCCGCACTGCCGATCACCACAGTAGTGCCCGACGCCGAGGAGGCGTTGCACGAATGACTGCGGGATTCCGTTCGCGAAGAAGATGTGCATGCCTAACCAGCAGATCGCGGCGAGGACTGCGCCGGCCAGGGCTAGCTTGCCGAGCGTGGGAAAGATTACGCCTGATTCGAGGTCACCGGCGTAGTGGCGCATCATGAAGTAGAGGAGCAGGAAATTCGTCATCGCGACGAGGCTGGTCGAGAGCGCCAGACCGCGATGGCCGAAGCCGAGATGGAGGGTGAAGATCCAGTTCAGGAAGAAATTTAGCCCGATGGAAAAGAGACTAACGAGCATGGGCAGGTTGCGTCTATCGAGCGCGTAAAAGGCGGGCGCGAGAACTTTGACGGCGGAATAGCCGACCAGGCCGATCGCGTAGAAGCGCAAGGCCGTCGGCGGTTTGCACGGTGGAGGCATGGCGTGAAGCGGCCGTGCTCGATAAATCAGGCGATGATCGGCTCGGCCAGCATGATGAGGCCGATCGCGGACGGAATTGTCAGAAGCATGACCAGCCGCAAGGCATGGGCGAGCGCGCCGCGAAATTCCGGCATGTTCCCGACCGCGGCGCTGCGCGAAACGAGCGGCAAGGTGACGGTGGCGACCGCGACGCCGAAAAGGCCGAGCGGCAATTGCATCAGGCGAAATGCGATGTTGAGCCAGCTAACCGGACCGTCGCCGAGCCGCGCGGCGAATCCGCTGTTCACGAGCACATTCACCTGCACGGCGCTGGCGGCGATGACGGCCGGCCCCATTAGCGCGAGACCGTTCGCACGCCTTGATCGCGCCAGTGAAAGTCGGGTCGGAAATGAAATCCGACGCGTCGGAGCGAAGGAAATTGCGCGAGTAATTGCCACAAGCCGCCGATCAGTGTGCCGATGGCGAGACGCCGATGAGCGCGCGCGCGCCGAAATGCGGATCGAACCACCAGCCGAGCGCGACGCCGCCGATGATGGAGCCGAGATTGAAAAAGCTCGAAGCCATCGCCGGCGCGCCGAAAACATTTTTCGCATTCAGCATTCCCATGACGAGCGCGGCCAGCGACACGAGCAGGATGAAGGGCCACATCACGCGCGTGAGCAAGATCGTCAGCTCGGTTTTTTCCGGCGACCAACTCCACCACGTCATGACGCCGATGAGTTGCGGCGCGAAGCAGGATGCCGATGAGCGTGACGGCGCTCATGAAAATGGCGGCGAGCGTCGCGACTTTGTTCGCCAAACTCCAGGCGGACTCGTCGCCTTCGGTCGCGATGCTGTTTCGAAAAGGTCGTGATGAACGCGGTCGAGAGCGCGCCTTCGGCAAACAAGATCGCGCAGGATATTCGGCACGCGAAAGGCCATCAGGAAAGCGTCGAGATTGCGCCCGGCGCCGAAGAGCGCGGCAAAAACGACTTTCGCGAATCAGCCCGAGGACGCGGCTGCAAAGAATCGGCGACGCCGACGATGCCGGTCGCGCGCGCGCTGACTCGTTGTTACCTCGGGCCGGCCATGGTGAACGGAGACAAGAGCGCGGGTGCGTTGTTTTGGAAAGTGAAAAGAAGCAGGTGCGGCGCGACGGCTGGCGCGTGCTTCTGGTCAAATTGCGAGTCGTTGAGTTAAGGTCGGCGCGATGGATTGCTCGTCGCTGATCAATGTCGCTGATTTCGCCGCCGCGGCGCGCAGCCGGCTGGCGAAGGACGTGCTCGATTACTACGAAGGCGGCGCGCTCGACGAGATCACCCTGCGCGAGAACACGGCGGGCTGGGAGCGACTGAAACTTTACTATCGCGTGCTCGCGTCGGTCGGCGTGCGCGAGATGGCGACGACGGTGCTCGGCCAATCCATCTCGATGCCAATCGCGGTCGCGCCGACGGCGTTTCACAAGCTGGCCTGCGACGGCTGGCGAAATCGCGACCGCGCGCGCGGCGAAAGCAGCCGGGACGTTGTTCATCCTCAGCTCGCTTTCGAATACGCCGATGGAAGCTGTCTTCGCGGAAGCGGCGAGCCCGCGCTGGTTTCAGCTTTACGTTTACAAAGATCGCGACGATCACGCGCGATCTCGTGCAACGCGCCGAAGCCGCGGGCGCGGAGGCGATCGTGCTCACGGTCGACGCGCCGGGTCTCGGCACGCGCGAACGCGACACGCGAAATCGTTTCGGTTTACCAGAAGGCATTGCGGTCGCAAACCTCGCGCCGCTCGGCAAAGGCGACTTGCCGGAAGTCGCGGGCTCCGGCCTCGCCGCGTATGTGCGGGCGAACTTCAAACACGATCTCGGCTATGACGATCTCGATTGGCTCTGCAGCGCGACGGCTTTGCCGGTTATCGTGAAAGGTGTTTGTCGCGCCGATGATGCGCGTCGCGCGGCCGAGCATGGCGCGAAAGCGGTGGTCGTTTCGAATCACGGCGGCCGCCAGCTCGACACCGCGCCCGCGACTGGCGGAAGTGCTGCGCGCGGATAGCCGACAAGGCGGGCGATATTTGCGAGATTTATGTCGATGGCGGGATTCGCCGCGGGAGCGACGTCTTGAAGGCGATCGCGCTCGGCGCGCGCGCTGTGCTGGTTGGCCGGCCAGTGCTTGTGGGGCTTGACCGTCGCTGGCGAAGAAGGCGCGACCAGAATTCTCGAAATCCTGCGCCGCGAACTCGACGAAGCGATGCTGCTCTGCGGCTGCACGACGTTACGCGACATCGATCGCTCGCTGCTCACAGCCGACGAAGCCGATTGATGACTGACGCAAAAACGGCTGGTTCTAGCGGCGTTGCTCCGTAGACTGCCGCCCTGATTTCCATGAAAGTCGTCATCCTCTGCGGCGGCAAAGGCACGCGCCTGCGCGAAGAAACCGAGTTTCGCCCCAAGCCGATGGTGCCGATCGGCGACCGCCCGATCCTCTGGCACATCATGAAGACCTATGCGCACTACGGCTTCAAGGATTTCATCCTCTGCCTCGGTTACAAGGGCGACATGATCAAGGAATACTTCCGGAACTACCTCTGGAATACCTGCGACGCCACGCTCTCCCTCGGCCGGGAGCCGGAGGTCGAATTTCACACCCGCCACACCGAGGAAGACTGGAAGGTCACCCTGGCCGACACCGGCGCCGAATCCGATGACCGGCGACCGCATTTACTGCATCCGGCAAGTACCTCGGCGACGACGAGAACTTCCTGCTGACCTACGGCGACGGCGTCGGGAACATCGACATTCCGGCCGTCGATTGAGCTTCACCGCAACGTCGGCAAGATCTGCACGATGACCGCGGTGCATCCGCCCGGCCGCTTCGGCGAGCTCGGCCTGGACGACGACTCCGACGGTGCACGGTTTCAACGAAAAGCCGCAGACCGAGAGGGCTACATCAACGGCGGCTTCATGGTCTGTAGCACTCGCATCTTCGATTACCTCGAGCACGATCCCGGCGATGATGCTGGAGCAGGAGCCGCTGCGTCAGATCACGGCGGAAGGCCAGCTGGCAGCCTACAAGCACGAAGGCTTCTGGCAGCCGATGGATACCTTCCAGGAGTTTACGCTGCTGAACTCGCTCTGGGACAAAGGCAACGCGCCCTGGAAAGTCTGGTAGGCCGTGGATGTTCCGCGACAGTCTTTCGACGGTCAGGAACGGTTTGTCGTTACCGGCCACACCGGCTTCAAGGGTTCGTGGCTCTGCGAGTGGCTGCTCTGCGCTGGGCGCGCAGGTCACCGGCTTTAGCCTGCCGCCGCCGACTGATCCCGCGCTCTTTCCGCAACTCGGGCTCGAAGCGCGGATGCGACACATCGAGTGCTGACATCCGCGATGCGGAGAAGCTGGCGCAGCGCAATCGTGCGGACTGCGCAGCCCGATTTCGTCTTTCATCTCGCCGCGCAACCGCTCGTTAGGCACTCCTACGAGGAACCGCGCGAGACCTATGAGACGAATGTGATGGGCACGCTCAACGTGCTCGAAGCGTTGCGCCAGTTGACGAGCCGTGCGCGCCGTCTTCGTCACCACGGACAAGTGCTACGAAAATCGCGAGTGGCTTCACGCCTATCGCGAGGAAGATCCGCTCGGCGGCCACGATCCTTACAGCTCCAGCAAGGCCGCGGCGGAAATTGCCATCGCCGCCTATCGCCGCTCCTTTTTTCGCTGAGTCGTCCGGTCGCGATCGCCAGCGCGCGCGCCGGCAATGTCATCGGCGGCGGCGATTGGGCGCCGGACCGCATCGTGCCGGATTGCATCCGCGCCTTGCAGCCGCGGCGAGCCGATCCCGTCCGGAACAAGACACGCCACGCGTCCCTGGCAGCATGTGCTGGAGCCGCTCAGCGGTTATCTCTCGCTGGCGCCGCAGCTCGCTCGAAGCTCCGGCACATGCGCGTCTCGCGATCGGCCTTCAACTTCGGCCCGGCCTGGAATCGAACCGCACCGTGCGCGAGCTCGTCGACGAGATCCTGCAGCACTGGCCCGGCGAATGGCGAGGATCAATCGCGACCGAACGCGCCGCACGAAGCCGGCCGGCTGAATCTCGCCATCGAGAAGGCCTTTCATCTCCTCGGCTGGTCGCCGGTCTGGGATTTCGACGAGACGATCAACAAGACGGTGGACTGGTATCGCGAGACGAAGCATGTTGGCGCGGAGAAGACCGAGATTTTCGCGAGCTGACGCAGGCGCAGATCGCGACGTACTACGAGGAAGACCAGATGGAATCCAGGGTGAAAAACTGAAGGCCGAAATCCTGCGCCTGACCCGCGAATATTCGCGCGCAAGGTGCATCGCAATAACACCTTGCCGGCTGGCAGGCGCGACCGGATGCTTTCGTTCCCGGCGAAACCGACGATTCCCTATGCGGGCCGGGTCTTCGACGAGGACGAAGTGGAAGCCGCCGTTTCCGCGACGCTCGACTTCTGGCTCACGCTCGGCCCGGAAGGCGAAGCCTTCGAAGAGGAACTGGCAGAGGTCCTCGGCGTCAAGCGCTCGCTGCTCGTCAACTCCGGCTCCTCGGCCAACCTGCTGCCTTTCCGCCCTCACCAGCCACAAGCTCGGCGACCGCCGCATTCGCCCCGGCGACGAAGTCATCACCTGCGCCGCCGGTTTCCCACGACCGTCGCGCCGATCATCCAGAACGGCGCGGTCCCGGTCTTCCTCGATAACGATCCGCTCACGCTGAATGCCCGACCTCGACCGCCTGGAAGAAGCTTACGTGCCCGGCAAAACGAAGGCGGTGATGATGGCCCACACGCTGGGCAATCCGTTCGATCTCGAGCGCGATCATGGCTTTCTGCCGAGCAGCACGATCTCTGGCTCATCGAGGATAACTGCGACGCGCTCGGCTCGACCTACACTCTGCCGGGACGAGCCGAGCCAAAGCTAACCGGCACCTTCGGCGATCTCTCCACGCAATCCTTCTATCCGCCGCATCATCTGACGCTGGGCGAAGGCGGCGCGGTGAATATCGTGCGCGACATGCGGCTGAAGGTGCTGGTGGAAAGCTTCCGCGACTGGGGCCGCGACTGCTGGTGCGCCAGCGGCAAGGATAACACCTGCGGCAAACGCTTCGGCTGGCAGCTCGGCGAACTGCCCGAAGGCTACGACCACAAATACATCTACTCCCACCTCGGCTATAACTTGAAGCCGCTCGACATCCAGGCCGCGATCGGCCGGCAGCAGTTGAAGAAGCTGCCCGCGTTCAGCGAGGCGCGCCGGGAGAACTGGGAATACCTGCGCCGCGGCCTCGCGGACCTCGAGGAATTTTTCGAGTTCCATCTGCCCACGCACGCCACCGGCTGGACGCCGGAGGGCTTCACCTGGGAGAGCGAAGAGCGGCCCGCGCTGCTCGCCCTCCTGGTTCGGCTTCATGCTGCTCGTGCAGGCCCAGCGCGCCCTTCACCCGCACCGAGCTCGCCCGGCACCTCGATGAACATCGCATCGGCAACCGCATGCTCTTCGGCGGAAATCTGCTGCGCCAGCCGGCTTTCGTGCAGTTGCGCAAGGACCGGCCGGAGGCGCTGCGCGTTCTCGGCGAAATGCCCGGGCGCGGATCGCATCATGAACGAATCGATCTTCGTCGGCGTCTATCCCGGGCTCACGCGCGCGATGCTCGATTACATGATCGAGACGATCAGCACCTTCTGCCGTAAGGCGTGACGCGCACTTCGCGCCTAACGAGAATCCGCTGCGCGGCGATCTCGAGCACGTGCTCGCGCACACGCGCGACCTGTGGGAAGAATTTCGCGGGAAACGCATCTTCTCGTCTGGAGGGACCGGTTTCTTTGGCCGCTGGCTGTTGGAAACATTTGTCTACGCGAACGCTGCCTTGAGCTGAACGCAAAGGCAACTGTTCTTACCCGCGACCCGCAGAAGTTCAGTCAGACGCGTGCCTCATCTTGCGCATGCGGACGGTATCGAGTTGTTGCCGGGGTCAATTAGCCGATTTTGCTTTTCCGTCCGGCAAGTTCTCGCACGTCATCAACGCTGCGGTTGAGTCTACCCGAGCCTATAGGGTTGTTCGCTTCCATTGTCGACGGGACGCGTCGCCTGTTGGAGTTTGCTTGTGGTGCAGGCGCACGGCGATATCTCTTCACCAGCTCGGGAGCAGTCTACGGGCGCCAACCGCTGGACATATCGCATGTTTCCGAGTTGGTCCTCGGGCGCGCCTGACCCTTTACGACAAGCTCGGCGTACGGAGAAGGTAAACGGGCTGGTGAGTGGCTTTGCGCGGCTTACCACAGAAGCCGCGGATCATAGAACCGACGATTGCCCGCGGGTTCGCGTTTGTTGGTCCCTATTGT
This sequence comes from uncultured Alphaproteobacteria bacterium, assembly GCA_963757565.1. GTDB lineage: Bacteria > Pseudomonadota > Alphaproteobacteria > Rhizobiales > Xanthobacteraceae > PALSA-894. The sequence continues at coordinate 3,311 of CAVWSB010000007.1, read as the reverse complement.
CTCTCGCTTAGTGGCACCGGAGCGATGGGGAATTTTATCGCCATGTATCAGCGGGCCGGCCGATTCGAATTAGCGGCGATGGTACGCCGTACAGGTCATATTTGTATGCTGCGGATCTCGCGATTTGGTTGTGGACGATTCTCTGCCGCGCGCCAGCGGCACGATGCTTACAATGTCCGATCGCCCGTTGCGGTGTATCAAGACGATAGCTGACACCATCGTTGACGTGACTGCTGCCGGAACGACGGTCGAAATCCTGCAAGAACCTATGCCCGGTAAGCCGGCCGAGCGCTACATTCCGAACGTTGACCGTGCACGAACTGAACTTGGGCTTGAGGTATGGATCGACCTCAGGGAAGGTATCGCCGCACGGTCCACTGGTGGGCGCTCAACCGCGCCGATAAGAATTCCGCGTTCCCGCGAGAACTCTGAAACCGGCGGTAACTGAAGGGTAAACAACGCTTTGCATGAAAGTTTGCATTACGTCATCGATTTCCTCCGGACCGCGGCGTCGTCGGACATCTTCACGGTCTCCGGCGGCGGGATCATGCATTTGTCGACTCGTTAGGCCGACGGCCTGGTGTTCGCTACATTTGCAATTTCCACGAACAAGCGTGCGCGATCTCCGCGGAAGCTTACGCACGATAATCAGGGACGGCGTTGGCGCCTGCATCGTCACGACGGGACCTGGCAGCATGAATGCGCTTTCAGGAATCGCCGGTGCTTTCGTTGATTCCGTTCCGGTCATCGTGATTTCCGGACAGGTCCGGCGCGACATCATTGCCGATTACTCAAAGCTACGGCAACTCGGTCCGCAGGAGATCAACATCGACGCTGCTGCGCGGCCGGTAGTGAAATATTTCAAAACCTTGATGGATCCGGCGATGCTGCGTTACGAGCTCGAAGCAGCTCGGTGGCATGCGACAAACGGTCGGCCCGGTCCCGGCGTGGATTAATATTCCGCTCGACGTAATCAAGGCGCCGGAATCTGAACCAGAGGATCAAGGAGTTCGAACCGCCGGTTACCGGGGATTCTTAACATCTTTGACGTTAGTCTTGCCGAGGCGACATCCGCGATTCTGAAAACGGCGAAGCGTCCGGTTGTGATTGGCGGAAATGGAATCCACCTCGGGCGTGGCACTGGAATTGTTTCGAGTTTTGTCAGAAGCTTGGCGCGCCAGTCTGCTTCCGACGATTGGTGGATTACCTTTTTAGGTGAAGATAATCCCCTCTACATGGCCGATTTGGTCCGACGGGCCAACGGCGAGCTGAATTTCACTCTTCAGAACTCGGACTGGTGATCTCCATCGGCGCGACTGTCGATTAGCTCCACCGGATTCAACACCAGCGGCTTCGCCCCGAAAGCGAGGCGGATTATGGTGACGAACGACGCAAACGATCTCGAGAAGTCGAATTACAAGCCACACCTTGCGGATTGCTGCCGACGCGAACAGCTTCTTTCGTGCATCCCGAAGGGAAATAGAGGTACCACGTTCGAGTTTTCACCTCGTTGGCGGGAAGCTCTTGTGCGCGTTGGAAATCGCAATATCCGATTGTCACTCCCGACTATTTTGACGACGGAGTATAATGTTAACAGCTACGTCTTTGCTCGGGAACTATCTGCCGCGCTTGATCCTCTTCAGCCGTGGTGGTCACGGGTAATTCGCTCGATATTGTTTCCATTCTTCACTCGTTTTGAAATCAAGCAAGGACAGCGGGTCCTCACGAACATCAACTTTGGTTCGATGGCTGGGATCTTCCCGGCTCGGTCGGCGCATGCATTGGCAGTGGAAACCTGGCGCGACTTGTCTTGTCACCGGCGACGGCAGTCTGATGTTCAATTTGCAGAGGTCTCCGATTTGGGCAAATAAACTGCCGGTTAAAATGTTCGTCCTCAACAACGACGGCTATGAGTCGATTCGGGCCACCCAGAAGAATTTCTTTGAGGGAAACCTTGTCGGCTCCGATTTCCGTTCGGGATTTTGCAAACCGGATTTTCGTCGTCTGGCGGAGGCGTTTGGATTCCGCTACGGATCAATCGGCAATAATGACGAAATCCGGGAAAAGCTCTGCGACGTGCTAAGTGGTGACGAGCCTGTCCTTTGTGAATTAAAGCTATCACCGAATCAACCCCGCAGCCCCGAGACGATGTCCTATCGCCGGCCTGACGGCAGCTTTGAAGAACGCGGCCGTTGGAGGACCAGTTTCCCTTTCTGCCGCGCGAGGAGATACACGAGAATATGCATCTCTTTGACGACTCCGGATTAGCACGCTAACGTCCCAGCCTTCTCGGTTTGAAGACGTTGCTGGCATTGGCGCCAGCACGCGCGGCGCTGAAACGCAAAAAGACATGGTTTGGACGGAAAAGGAATTTTATCACAGCGAACCGGCTCCTTCGCAAATTTGTAGAGCGTATCTTCGCGAAAGCGGAGCCGCGCGAAGTAATCGTCTTCAGCCGGGACGAGTTCAAGCAGTCGGAGATCCGCGAAGACCTTCCGACTTGACATACCCGGTACCCTACTTTTTGGGTGACATTCGCGACAAAGAGCGTCTTCGTCGCGCCTTCACAAACATCGACATTGTTGTTCACGCCGCTGCGCTGAAACAGGTTCCCGCGCTTGAAGCCAATCCATTCGAGGCGGTGCGGACAATGTTCTTGGCGCGCAAAACATCGTTGAAGCCGCGCTCGATTGTAATGTCGGAAAGGTCATTGCTCTGTCTACCGACAAAGCCGTTAGTCCGATGACCTCTATGGCGCGACCAACTCGCTATGGAAAATTTGTCACCGCGGCTAACGCGATGTACGACATCGCGATTCCGCTCTGCCGCTGTCCGATATGGAAATGTAGTCGGCAGCCGCGGTAGCGTCATTCCTTTCTTTTGTGAATTGCTCCGCAATGGCGTAACCACTCTTCCGATTACGGACGGTGGCGCATACGCGCTTTTGGATCACCCTTGAGCAAGGCGTCGATCTCGTGATGCTCGCGATGGAGAATGCAGAAGGCGGCGAGCTTTTTATCCCCAAGATCCCGAGGATGAAAGTCGTTGATCTCGTTGCGGCCCTGCCGCGGAATTGTTCAACGAAAGTCGTTGGTATCCGTCCCGGCGAGAAACTCCACGAAAGCTTAATTGGGAAGATGAAGGGAGAAGCGCGCGCGATCGAGGCAGCTATTACGTTGTCCTGCCGCAGTTCAGTTTTCAGCGGAAACACGACAAAGACCAACCTGAACCCGGCAAGCCGCTTTCCGAAGGTTTCTCTTACCGCAGCGACACTAATACCGAGTGGCTGACTGTTCCGAGACTGCAAGAGA
>CAVWSB010000006.1:925000-970056 GCA_963757565.1 uncultured Alphaproteobacteria bacterium | reverse complement strand
ACCTACACCGAGGCGATACGCCAGCTCGGCGCCTACGCGGAGCGTATGAGCGAGGCCGGCCGCTTCGGCGAAATGGAGGACCTGCTCGTCCGCATCGGGCTCGGCGAATACCTCGCGCAGATGCTCGGCGGCATCCCGATGAGCCAGGGCGAGATCGTGCGGCCGGCCGATCTCGGGCTCTCGCCGAGCAGGTGGCGGCGCGCGTCACCCCCGCGATCGACGCCCTGATCGCGACCGGCAACACCGCGGAGAACCGCGCGCGCCTGGTCGCGCTCATGCGCGAGCATCACGGCGCCACCGTCGGCGATTGCGGGCTCGACGAGACGCTCGACGCGATCCGCGACGAGATGCGCAAGTTCGCCGAGAGCGAGGTCGTGCCGCACGCGCACGACTGGCACCTGGCCAACAGCTACATCCCGCTCGAGGTCGTCGAGCACATGGCGGAGCTCGGCGTCTTCGGGCTGACCATCCCGGAAGAGTACGGCGGCATGGGCCTCGGCAAGGAGTCGATGTGCGTCGTCTCCGAGGAGTTGTCGCGCGGCTATATCGGCGTCGGCTCGCTCGGCACGCGCTCCGAGATCGCGGCCGAGCTGATCCTCGGCGGCGGCACCGACGAGCAGAAGCAGCAATGGCTGCCGAAGATCGCCTCCGGCGAGGTGCTGCCGACGGCGGTGTTCACCGAGCCGAACACCGGCTCCGACCTCGCCTCGCTCAAGACGCGCGCCGTGAAGGAGGGCGACGTCTACAAGGTGTCACGGCAACAAGACCTGGATCACGCATCCGGTGCGCGCCGACCTGATGACGCTGCTGGTGCGCACCAATCCCGCCGAGCCGGGCTACAGCGGCCTCTCGATGCTGCTCGCCGAAAAGCCGCGCGGCACCGACGACGATCCGTTCCCGGCGCGCGGGCATGTCGGGCAGCGAGATCGAGGTGCTCGGCTATCGCGGCATGAAGGAGTACGAGATCGCCTTCGACGGCTTCGAGGTGAAGGCGGAGAACCTGCTCGGCGGTGTCGAGGGGCAGGGCTTCAAGCAGCTGATGCAGACGTTCGAGTCGGCGCGCATCCAGACGGCGGCGCGCGCGATCGGCGTCGCGCAGGCCGCGATGGAGCTGGCGCTGCGCTACGCCGAGGAGCGCGTGCAGTTCGGCGAGCCGCTGATCGAGTTTCCCCGCGTCGCCGACAAGATCGCCATGATGGCGGTCGAGATCATGATCGCGCGGCAGATCACCTACTACGCGGCGCGCGCAGAAGGATTCCGGCCGGCGCTGCGATCTCGAGGCCGGCATGGCGAAACTGCTGGCCGCGCGCGTCGCCTGGGCGGCGGCCGACAACGCCGTGCAGATCCACGGCGGCAACGGCTTTCGCGCTGGAATATCCGGTCTCGCGCGTGCTGTGCGACGCGCGCATCCTCAACATCTTCGAGGGCGCCGCCGAGATCCAGGCGCAGGTCATTGCCCGCCGGCTGCTCGACGGCAGCAACTGAATGCGCCCCGGCGTTGATCGTTGCGTCACTGCCGGTCAACGTTTGCCCTGATCGGCAATCTGGCGTTCAGCAGGTCCTGCGATGGTCAATTGTGAAAATCCACTCCGGCGACTGGGTCGTCGTGCGCGACGGCGCAAGCGCTGATCCTGGAGAACGTCGGCGATGCGAGTTCTCGCTCAATCTGAAGACCGAGTTCACGCGCAGCCGACGCGAAGTCGCGCGAGCGAGCACCGACGCGCCGGGCCGCTCGTCAATTCGTCGGCGCGCGGCGCAGCTCGATGGAGCAGACCGATTGGCACGATCAGGCCGAGCGCCTTCCCCGCCTCGAGCGAGATCGAAGTGAAGCTCAATGGCGCCGCGTAGCTGACCGGCGAGAAATAGCGCAGTGCTTCCTGATTAGCGCCGCCGCGCGCGCTCGGCCATCGCCGGAGGATGAGCACCGCTTGAGCTCGCGCAACGCGAGCCGCGCACTGAGATCGTCGAACGAGACTCAAGCGTGCCGCGTGCACGAGATCGCGACGCTCTCGCCATCACGTCGGTGCTGGTCTTGTCGTAGGTCCGGATTTTCAGCGCCTTCAGGTCCGCGGCGGTCTTGAGCGGCGCCGCCGACCAGATGCCGGATGACGGCCATGGGCCCGCGTAAAGGAGCTTCTCGCTTTCGCTCGGCGATACAGCTCGTCGTACTGCCAGCGGCGTCTCCTCGTAAATCTTCAGCGCCGTCATGTGGCCGGGTCTCGCGGCGATGAACGGCAGCGAGCGACATCAGGAACACCGGGCTGTCGTGCCTCTCGAGCGCGCCGCCGAAGCTCGTCGCCATCGCGAACTTGCCTTCGGTGACGGCCTTGAGCTGTTCGCTCGTGCGCAGCTTCGACTTGGCGTTCGGCAGGAGCTTGATCACGACGCGGCCGCCGGTCTTGCGCCTTCACCAGGTCGGCGAAGAACGCATCCGCCTCGCCGGTGATCGAGGTCGCCGGATATTCGTTGATCAGTTCGAGCGTCGTCTGGGCGGCAGCCGGCACCGCGAACGCGAGTGCCGCCGAGATGGTCAGAACGCTGGCTTTCACGGCTTTGTCCTCAAGCGTTGGCGGCGCGCAGCGCGCGATCGAGGTCGGCGTAGAGGTCCTCTGCATCTTCCAGGCCAACCGAGAGCCGCAGCAGATCGGGCGGGCAGGGCGAGCCCGGCCCCTCGATCGAGGCGCGATGCTCGATCAGGCTCTCGACGCCGCCGAGCGACGTCGCGCGCTTCCACAGCTCCACGCGCGCGGCCGCGGCGATCGCCGCCTGCTCGCCGCCCTTCACACGGATCGACAGCATGCCGCCGAAGCCGGACATCTGCCTCGCCGCGATGGCGTGGCCGGGATGACGACGGCAGGCCCGGATAGAGCACGCGACGAAACCAGCGCATGGTTGGAGAAGCGCGTCGCCAGCAGCGCCGGCGCTTTCGGTCGCGGCCCGCACGCGCACGTCGAGCGTGCGCAGGCCGCGCAGCAGCAGCCACGCCTCGAACGGCCCGAGGATCGCGCCGTGCTGCCCGCGCACCTGTCGGATCCGCGCCCAGAGTGCGTCCGTCGCGCGCTTCGCCGCGAGCGCGCCGGCGATCACGTCGGAATGGCCGTTGAGATATTTGGTCGCCGAATGCATCACGATGTCGGCGCCGAGCTCGAGCGGCCGGGTAGAACACCGGCGTCGCCACCGTCGAGTCGACCGCGAGCGCGGCGCCGCCGGCGTGCGCGATCTCGGCGACGGCCGCGATGTCGGTGATGCCCCACAGCGGGTTGGCGGTGTCTCGATCCAGACCAGCTTGGTGTCGGCGTTCATCGCGGCGCGCACGGCGTCGAGGTCCTGGACATGTCGACGAAGTCGACGCGATAGCCGAACAGCGGCGCCTCGTTCTTGAGCCAGTCGCGGAAGCCCCAATAGCATGACCTCCGGCGCCACGACGTGCGAGCCCGGCGGCAAGCGCGAGCACGACGCTGGTCGCCGCCGCCATGCCGGAGCCGAACAGCATCGCCTCGCTGCGCCCCTTCGAGCGCGGCGATCACGGCTTCGGTCTGGCGCACGGTCGCGTTGTCCGGGCGGCCGTAGACGTAGCCGGTGCGATACTGGTTGTCGGGATCGCGGACATAGGTGGTGGAGAGGTGCAGCGGCGGCACGACCGCCTTGGTTTCGGGATCGATCGCGCCGAGCGCCTGCGCGGCGAGGGTGCGGGGCTTTTAAGCGATTCGGTCTTGTCATCCGCGGCTTCGGCACCGCGATCACACCAGACGCGCCAGCGGCTTGTAAAACCGCGCGTCGCGGCGCGATATGCGGGAGGGTGCGCGGCGAGGAGCCGATCGAATGGCGGATTTTCTGTCTCACTTCGGCGTGCCGATCGCGGTCGGCGCGGTCGCGATCGTGCTGCTGCTCGGCCTCGTCAACATGATGCGCGGCGGCTCGCCCAACACGTCGCAGAAGCTGATGCGGCTGCGCGTGCTGCTGCAGTTCGTCGCCGTGTCGTGATCATGATCACGATCTGGGCGATGGGGCGCTAGCGCTTGCGGGATCAGTCGGTCGACTCGACCCTTTGGCGGCGCGGCCTTCGGAGCGTTGTCCTCCGTCTTCTTTTTCTTCTTCTGCTTCGGAGCGGAGAACTCGGTCACCTTCGCCGCGTAGCCCGGCGTGCTGGCAGTGGTTGCCAGTGATGACCGGCGGGCGTCAGCAGACCGGTCGCAAGAAGAGCCATCGATTGCAAGGCGCATGGCATTACCTCCCAGGTTGGTTCCGGATCATTATCGGATAAGATAGACGTTTGTGCGGGCTTGGGAAAGCGGCGCCGCCGCCTCGGGGACTGTCATGGTCGTGCTCAACCGCATCTATACGCGCAGCGGCGACGAAGGCACGACGATGCTCGGCAACGGCGAGCGGCGCAAGAAATATGACCTGCGCATCGACGCCTACGGCACCGTCGACGAGGTCACCGCCGCGATCGGCGTCGCGCGCCTGCACACCGAAGGCGCCGCACATCGACGCGATGCTGGCGCGCATCCAGAACGACCTGTTCGATCTCGCGGCCGATCTCTGCTCGCCCGACCTGGGCAAGGGCCCGGGCGGCGCGCGGCTCGCCGTCAATGCCGCGCAGGTGAAGCGCCTGGAAGACGAGATCGACCTGCTCAATGCCGAGCTCGCGCCGCTGCGCACCTTCGTGCTCGCCGGCGGCACGCCGGCCGCCGCGTATCTGCATCTCGCCCGCACCGTCTGCCGGCGCGCCGAGCGCCTGATCGTGGAGCTGAAGGACTCCGGCGAGAGCGTCTCGCCCGAGGTCATGAGCTACATCAATCGCCTGTCGGACTTCCTGTTCGTCGCGAGCCGCTATCTCAACGACAAGGGCGCGCGCGACGTGTTGTGGAAGCCCGGCGCCAATCGCTGAATGGGGAACAGGTAAGTCACATGGTCATTCCGCTTTTCGATAACGATCCGCTGGAGAAAAGCCGCCGCGCCTACGTCAACTGGGCGCTGATCGCGGCTTGCATCGCGGTGTTTCTGCTCCAGCAGGCGCGCGTCCGACAATTCGACGCGATCATCATCCGCAACTTCGCGCTTTTCCCGGTCGCGCTGACCGGGGAGGCCGACACCGGCGCGGTCTTCCCGACCTCTTTCTCGGGCTGCTGACCTACATGTTTCTGCATGGCGGCTGGCTGCACCTCTTCTTCAACATGCTGTTCCTGTTCACCTTCGGCGACAACATCGAGGACGCGCTCGGGCACGGGCGCTATCTCGTCTTCTATCTCCTGTGCGGGATCGGCGGCGGCGCCGTGCATGCGCTCGCCTCGCCGGCCTCGAACGTGCCGCTGGTCGGCGCCTCGGGCGCGATCGCCGGCGTGGTCGCCGCCTACCTGATGCTGCGGCCCTGCGCGAAGATCGCGGTCCTGGCGTTCGGCTTCGTCCCGCTGCGGCTCGGCTCGGCCTGGGTGCTCGGCTTCTGGATCCTGGTCCAGGTCTGGCACATGATGAGCGACGAGAAGGGCGACACCGCCTGGTGGGCGCATATCGGCGGGCTCGCGGTCGGCGCTCTCCTGATCCTCGTGATGCGGCCGCCGGGCGTGGAACTGTTCGAGTGCTTTCGGCCGGAAGACGCCATCGCGGCGAGCGGCGCTTCGCCGGACCGCGTAACGCTCCGCTGCTGGGCCGTGTGCGCTGCGTTGACAGGCCGGAGGGTGGGCCATAGGTTGCCCGCCGCTCGGCGCGGGAGTTGCAAGGCATGAAAATTCTGGTGCCCGTCAAACGGGTCGTCGACTACAACGTCAAAATCCGCGTGAAGCCGGACGGGTCCGGCGTCGAGCTTGCCAACGTCAAGATGTCGATGAACCCCTTCGACGAGATCGCCGTCGAGGAGGCGATCCGCCTGAAGGAAAAGGGCGTCGCGACCGAGATCGTGGCGGTCTCCATCGGGCCGCAGCAGGCCGCCGAGACCATCCGCACCGCGCTCGCGATGGGCGCCGACCGCGGCATCCTGGTGAAGGTCGACGGCATCACCGAGCCGCTCGCGGTCGCGAAAATCCTCAAAGGCGTGGTCGAGGAGGAGAAGCCCGGCCTCGTCATCATGGGCAAGCAGGCGATCGACGACGACTGCAACCAGACCGGCCAGATGCTCGCCGCGCTGCTCGGCTGGCCGCAGGGCACCTTCGCCTCCAAGCTCGCGATCGATGGCGAGAGCGTCAGCGTCACGCGCGAGGTCGACGGCGGCCTGCAGACCGTGAAGCTCAAAGGCCCGGCGATCGTCACGACCGATTTGCGGCTGAATGAGCCGCGCTATGCGTCGCTCCCGAACATCATGAAGGCGAAGAAGAAGCCGATCGCCGACAAGACGCCGGCCGACTACGGCGTCGACGTCGCGCCGCGGCTCGAAGTCGTGAAGACCACCGAGCCGTCCGGCCGCAAGGCCGGCGTGAAGGTCAAGACCGTCGGCGAGCTGCTCGACAAGCTCAAGAACGAGGCGGGGGTTCTCTAGATGGCGACGCTTCTCCTCGCCGAGCACGACAACAAGGCGCTCAAGGACGCGACCAACAAGGCGCTGACCGCCGCCAAGCAGATGGGCGGCGACGTTCATGTGCTGGTCGCGGGCGCGCTGCGAAGGCGGTCGCGGACGCGGCCGCCAAGCTCGACGGCGTCGCCAAGGTGCTGCTCGCGGACGCGCCCGCCTACGAGCACGCGCTGGCCGAGCCGCTCGCCGCGCTGATCGTCTCGCTCGCCGGGACTTACGACGCGATCGTCGCGCCGGCGACCACGACCGGCAAGAACGTCATGCCGCGCGTCGCGGCGCTGCTCGACGTGATGCAGATTTCCGACATCATCAAGGTCGTCGCGCCCGACACGTTCGAGCGGCCGATCTATGCCGGCAACGCGATCCAGACCGTGAAGTCGAAGGACGCCAAGAAGGTCATCACGGTGCGCACCTCGACCTTCCAGGCGACCGGCGCAGGCAGCGGCACGGCGCCGGTCGAGAACGCGACCGCTGCGGCCGATCCCGGCATTTCGAGCTTTGTCGGCGAGGAGCTCTCGAAGTCCGAGCGCCCGGAGCTGACCTCGGCCAAGATCATCATCTCGGGCGGCCGCGCGATGCAGTCGCGCGAGAATTTCACCAAGTACATCGAGCCGGTCGCCGACAAGATCGGCGCCGCGGTCGGCGCCTCGCGCGCCGCGGTCGATGCCGGCTATGCGCCGAACGACTGGCAGGTCGGGCAGACCGGCAAGGTGGTGGCGCCGGAGCTCTACATCGCGGTCGGCATCTCGGGCGCGATCCAGCATCTCGCCGGCATGAAGGACTCCAAGGTGATCGTCGCGATCAACAAGGACGAGGAAGCGCCGATCTTCCAGGTCGCCGACTACGGCCTGGTCGCCGACCTCTATCAGGCGCTGCCGGAGCTCGCGCAGGAGCTCGACAAGAACGGCCGACCGAACGGGCGGTTCTTCGCCGGTGGTTTCCGGCGCGGAACGTCGTAAAAAGGGCGCATGGCGAATATGAGCGACGTGAAGGAGCGGCCGAAGACCCGCACCGGCGGCGGCGGATGCGGCCGTACATCCGCAAGATCGGCGTGATCGGCGCGGGTCAGATGGGCAACGGCATCGCGCATGTATCCGCGCTCGCCGGCCTCGATGTGATGCTCTACGACATCTCGCCGACCGCATCAATTCGGGCCTTGCGACCATCAACGGCAACCTGGCGCGGCAGGTCAGCCGCCAGCGCATCTCCGAGGACGAGCGCAAGACGGCGCTCGCCCGCATCGCGCCGGCCGAGACGCTCGACGCGCTCGGCGATTGCGACCTCGTGATCGAGGCGGCGGCCGAGAAGGAAGAGGTCAAGCGCAAGATCTTCTCCGATCTCTGCCCGGCGCTGAAGCCCGAGGCGATCATCGGCAGCAACACGTCCTCGATCTCGATCACGCGGCTCGCCTCCGCGACCGACCGGCCGGAGAAGTTCATCGGCATTCACTTCATGAACCCGGTGCCGGTCATGGAGCTGGTCGAGCTGATCCGCGGCATCGCGACCAACGACGCCACGTTCGAGGCCTGCCGCGAGTTCATCAAGGCGCTGCACAAGACCATCGCGGTCGCGGAGGATTTCCCGGCCTTCATCGTCAACCGCATCCTGCTGCCGATGATCAACGAGGCGATCTACACGCTCTATGAGGGCGTCGGGAACGTCGAGGCGATCGACACCGCGATGAAGCTCGGCGCGCACCACCCGATGGGGCCGCTGGAGCTTGCCGACTTCATCGGGCTCGATACCTGCCTCTCGGTGATGCAGGTGCTGCACGAGGGGCTCGCGGATTCGAAGTACCGCCCCTGTCCGCTGCTGGTGAAGTACGTCGAGGCCGGCTGGCTCGGCCGCAAGGCCAATCGCGGCTTCTACGATTATCGCGGCGACAAGCCGGTGCCGACGCGGTAGAGCCGCAGCCGTCCGTCGATCGCGGTCAATCCGATCGCGATCGTTATCATCCCGACGAGATGCCGCGCCGCGAGTTGCTCGCCGAGGATCAGCGTGCCGAGCAAGATCGCGCTGACCGGGATAAGGAATGTGACCAGCGCAACGTTGGTGGCCCCGGCGCGCGGCAGGATGCGGAAATAGATCAGATAGGCGAGCGCGGTCGAGATGCTGGCGAGCGCCAGAAGTGCTATCCAGGTGGAAGCGCCCGGCTGCGCCAGCGTCCACGGCCGGTCGATGCAAGGCGAGCGGCGCAAGCAGCAGACTTGACGCCGTCAGTTGTCCGGCCGCGACGCGCAGCGGCGGCTCGCCGCGAAAGCGCCGGCCATAGACGCCGCGAACGCATAGGACATCGCCGCCAGCAGGCAGGCGAGCTGCGCCAGCACGTTGGCGCCCACATCGCGCAGGACGTCCGGGCCGATCATCGCCACCACGCCAGCAAGCCGTCGAGGACCCCAGTAATCTGGCGGCCGGTCAGCTTTTCGTCCGCGGTCCAGAATGCGCCACCAGCACGGTCAACAGCGGTGTCGTGGCATTGAGGATCGCCGCAAGCCCGCTCGGGATGTGGGTCTGGCCCCAGAAGATCAGCCTGAACGGCATCACGTTGTTGAGCAGCCCCATCAGCGCCGTAGGGCCCCCATGTGGCAAGCTCGCCGGCAGCGCAACCACGTTTGCGCGCGCCAGCGTGCGCAGGATCGCCGCGGCGATCCCGACCCGTCCGAGCGCGACCATCAGCGGCTGCAGTTCGTACAGGGCGATCTTGGCAAAGAAGAACGAGCCACCCCACAGGGCCGACAGGATCGCAAGCAGCAACCAGTCGGCGGCCGCCATCGCGGGACGGGTCGGCAGGTGTTCTCCGGAGCGCCCATCCGCACGTTTCACTTGGCCCGCGCCACCCGATATCCGTTTTGTCATCTTTCGTTAACCACTTGTTCTCCATGTCGCCACGCAATTTCGGACCGTCTTCCCAAGCGCAAATTAATCCCCCCGGTGGCGACTTTCGGGACCCGGAGTTCCGCTCGATGGACGTAGCCTCGCTTGCAGCCGCGCTCGTTGCAGCCCAGATGGGACGGATGCAGCTTGCCATGGCGGCCCAGATGATGAAAACGGACACCGGTAGCCACACCCCGGATCTTCAGATGCTTCAGGCTGGTCAGCAGAATCTGTCCCAGCTCAGCAACGCCGCGGCGGGGCTTGGCCAAAACCTCGATATTTCAGTCTGATCGCGGGCTCGGGCGGTGGAACATGCGCTCCAATGTCCGCGATAGCGGCTACGCGTGGAGCACAACAGCAGGCGCATACGTCTACCGAAATCTTATTCGCCGAGGATCGCCGTCACGGTCGATTTCGCCATCGTATTGTTCGTGCCGCGCATTTTTTCCGTCCAGCAAACCGCCTCGCTGCCGTGTTCGAGACATCCCGCCGCGAAGCGAGCGGCGGTGCCCGCAGGTTCAGCCGGCGACCCCGCTACGCCGGCGAGGGGGTCGAAGACGTCGCCAGGATCGCCGACTCGGTCTGCGCGCAACCCGCGCGAACCGCGTGCGCAGCCTCTTCCAGCACGGCGAAAGCGCCGGCGACGCGCCACCGCAGCAAATCCGTCGAGAACGACCGCAGTTGCTGAGCTGACTGAAGAGCCTCATCGCTTTTGCGCCACCAAGCACGCAGGATCGCCGCGATCATCGACTTTCAAGCCATCGGGGCAATCGCGCCGCTGCGAACCGGAGCAGCGCGCGTCCGGCCGAACCCGTCGGTGGCGTCGATGCGCTGATCGCGCCGGCATTCCCACGGGCACGCGCGACGACATCAACGCCAGCGTGCCGCCGCAGATCCGCGACCGCTTCGATCACATCGCCCTAACACTCGCCGTGTCCGAAGCCGCCCTGGTGGGCGGTGTGGAAATACGCGTCAGATCTTTCCCCATCGCGGCCTCGATCAGCTTGACGGCGTCCTCGCTCGCCCATTCGGCCGGCCCGGCCAGCGCGCCGAGCTCGCAGCCGTGCGGATCGACCAGCAGCGTCGTCGGCATGCCGAACGCCTTGCCGATGGCTTTCAGATCCTGGAACACCTTCGCGCTCGGGTCGGCGTAATAGGCGAGCTGCTTGACGCCGACCTCCTCCAGCCAGGCCTTCGGCTTGTCGAGATTGCGGGTGTCGATGTTGACGGCGACGACCTCGAACTTGTCGCCGCCGAGCTTCGCCTGCAGCGCGTCGAGCGCCGGCATCTCCTTGCGGCACGGCACGCACCAGGTCGCCCACAGGTTCAGCAGCACGGTGCGGCCGCGCCAGTCGGCGAGCGTGCGCGGCTTTCCGGCCGCGTCCGTGAAGGCCAGCTCGGGCAGGCGGTTCGGCTCGGCCGCGATGCCGACCGCCGCGACCTCGCCGCGCGCGAGCGGCGCCAGGCGCCTTGCCAGTTCGGCCGGCCGGCAGGCCGCGTCGGCCGGATTGCGCTGCAACGCGCCGATCCCGTATACCGCCGCGCGCCGGCCACCGACGGCCGCAACGGCAACCAGCGCGATCAGCGCGAGCCGGCGCTTTGTGCGGACGTGTGGGCGGGACGGTCATGGGCGGAACCTGGCGGTCGGGTCATGAGCAACAAGATGTGGGGCGGGCGCTTCGCGTCGGGCCCCGACGCCATCATGGAGGAGATCAACGCCTCGATCGACTTCGACCGCCGCCTTTACCGCCAGGACATCGCGGCGAGCAAGGCCCATGCGGCGATGCTGGCCAAGCAGGGCATCATCGCGCGCGACGATGCCGCCAAATCGCTCACGGTCTAGACACGATCCTGTCAGAGATGGACGCGGGCAAGTTCCGCTTCAAGCGGGCGCTCGAGGACATCCATATGAACGTGGAGTCGCGGCTCGCCGACCTGATCGGCCCGGCGGCGGGGCGGCTGCACACCGCGCGCTCGCGCAACGACCAGGTCGCGACCGACTTCAAGCTCTGGGTGCGCGACGCGATCGACGACATCGACGCGGCGCTCGCCGGCTATCAGCGCGCGCTCGCCGAAAAGGCGCTGGCGCACGCCGCGACCGTCATGCCGGGCTTCACGCATCTGCAGACCGCGCAGCCGGTGACGTTCGGCCATCATCTGCTCGCCTACGTCGAGATGGCGGCGCGCGACCGCGGCCGCTTTGCCGATGCGCGCAAGCGGCTGAACGAATATCCGCTCGGCTCCGCGGCGCTCGCCGGCACGTCGTTTCCCGCTCGACCGCACGATGACGGCGAAGGCACTCGGCTTCGACCGGCCGGCGGCGAACTCGCTCGATGCGGTCTCCGACCGCGATTTCGTGCTGGAGACGCTGGCCGCCGCCTCGATCACGGCGGTGCATCTGTCGCGCTTCGCCGAGGAGATCGTGATCTGGTGCTCGCCGCTGGTCGGCTTCCTCGCGCTGTCGGACAAGTTCACCACCGGCTCCTCGATCATGCCGCAGAAGCGCAATCCGGATGCGGCCGAACTGGTGCGCGCCAAGACCGGGCGCATCTTCGGCGCGCTGCACGGTGCTGGTCGTGATGAAGGGCCTGCCGCTCGCCTATCAGAAGGACATGCAGGAGGACAAAGAGGGCGCGATGGACGCGCTCTCGGCGCTGACGCTCTGCACTCGCCGCGATGACCGGCATGGTCGCCGACATGACGCCGGACGCCGCGCGCATGAAGGCGGCGGCTGGCGCCGGATACGCCACCGCGACCGATCTCGCCGACTGGCTGGTGCGGACGCTGAAGATGCCGTTCCGCGAGGCGCACCACGTCACCGGCCGCATCGTGGCGGCGGCCGAGCAGGCCGGCGTCCCGCTGGAGGACTGCCGCTCGCCGCCATGCAGGAGATCGAGCCGCGCATCACCCAGGCGGTGTTCGGGGTCCTCTCGGTCGAGCGCTCGGTCGCGAGCCGTGTCAGCTACGGCGGTACCGCGCCTGCCAACGTGCGGCGCGAGGCCAACAAGTGGTTGAAAAGGCTGGGGAAAAAGTGACCCTGGATGGATGCGATGATCGAAATCCGGCGCCTGCCTCTCGCCTGCCGCACTCGATCTGTTGTATGTGTGTCGCGGGTTCAGGAGTGTTCTGTGAGCCGTTTCGACCGCCCCATCCGTCTGGCATGCTGCGCGCTGGCGCTCGCGCTCGGCCTGACCTGTCGGCATGCGGGCGGCGTGGGCCGCTCGACGCGCCGCCGGGCGTCGTCAACCGCTGCCAGGGCCGCGGCCAGGTGGACGCGCAGGGACGCCCGCTCGCCCCGCCGGGCCAGAAAAAACGGCTTCCCCTCGACTGGCTCCTCGACTAGGCGACGGGCCCTCCCATGCACCATTTCGCCTATCGCGCCGGCGTGATGCACGCCGAGGCGGTCGATCTCGCGGCGCTCGCCGAGGCCGTGGGCACGCCGTTCTATTGCTATTCGACCGCGACGCTGAGCGGCACTATCGGGTGTTCGCCGAGGCGTTCGCCGATGTGCCCTCGCTCGTCTGCTACGCCATGAAGGCGAATTCCAACCAGGCCGTGATCGCGACGCTGGCGCGGCTCGGCGCCGGCGCCGACGTCGTGTCGGGCGGCGAGCTGAAGCGCGCGCTCGCCGCCGGCGTTGCCGCCCGAGAAGATCATGTTCTCCGGCGTCGGCAAGACCGCGGCCGAGCTCGCCGCCGCGGTCGATGCCGGCATCCTCTGCATCAATGTCGAGTCCGAGCCGGAACTGGAGCGCTGTCGGCGATCGCGGCGGCGAAGGGCCGCACCGCCGCGTTTCGGTCCGCGTCAATCCCGACGTCGACGCGAAGACGCACGCCAAGATCGCGACCGGCAAGTCGGAGAACAAGTTCGGCATTCCGATCAGCCGCGCGCGCGAGGTCTATGCGCACGCCGCCAAGCTCAAGGGCGTGCGCGTCGCCGGCGTCGACATGCACATCGGCAGCCAGATCACCGATCTGCAGCCGTTCGACGATGCGTTCGCGCTGCTCTCCGAATTCGTGCGCACGCTGCGCGCCGACGGCCATCACATCGAGCATGTCGATCTCGGCGGCGGCCTCGGCATTCCGTATCGCGAGGACAACGAGCCGCCGCCCGATCCGGACGCCTATGCGGCGATCGTCAAGCGCGCGACGCGCGGGCTCGACTGCAAGCTGATCTTCGAGCCCGGCCGCATGATCGTCGGCAATGCCGGCATCCTGGTCACGCGCGTGATCTACGTGAAGCGCGGCGAGGCCAAGACCTTCGTGATCGTGGACGCCGCGATGAACGATCTGATCCGCCCGACGCTCTACGAGGCGCATCACGACATCCGCCCGGTGCGCGAGCCTGCCGCCGGCGCGCCGCGCATCGTCGCCGACGTGGTCGGGCCGGTCTGCGAGACCGGCGATTACCTCGCGCTCGACCGCGACATGGCGGCGCCGGAGCCGGGCGACCTCCTCGCCGTCATGACGGCGGGCGCCTATGGGGCGGTGCAGGCCGGCACCTACAACACCCGCGCGCTGGTGCCGGAGGTGCTGGTGAACGGTTCCGAATGGGCGCTGGTGCGGCCGCGCCTCGAGGTCGATGCCCTGATCGGGCTCGACCGGATGCCGACTGGTTGACTAGCGGCGTGATGTCGTAACCGGCGTGGCGCATGTGCAGTGCCGTGATGGCGAAATCGCGACGTCCGGCCTGAAAATTGCTTAGTTTCTCAGCGTTCCTTGTGAGCGCCCGCCAAATCAGGCTAGCCTGATAACGGAGAAGCAGGTGAGCGACCGACCCACCGACCTGCCCGACCGACGCTCCCCCGACGAGCAGGGCGCCGACACGCTGCTCGCGCGCGCACTGCGGCGGGCGTGGTGGACGATCCTGTGGGAGCGGCTGTGGCCCGCGCTGGCCTCGCTCGCGGTCGCGATCGGACTTTTCCTCGCCGTTCCTGGGCGGGGCCTCTGGCTGTGGCTGCCGCCGATGGGCCGCGCCGTCGCACTGTTCATCCTCATCGTTCTGATCGCGGTCGCGGCGGTGCCGCTGCTGCGCTTCCGCCTGCCGAGCACCTTTGACGGCCTGCGCCGGCTCGACCGCGGCAGCGGCCTGGCGCACCGGCCGGCGACCGCGCTCGCCGACGAGCTTGCGGCCGGCGAGCAGGATCAGGTCTCGCAGGCGCTGTGGCGCGCCCATGTCGAGCAGGCGGTGCGCGCGGCGACCGCGCTGAAGGCCGGCATGCCGCGTCCGCGCCTGCCGATGTTCGATCCGGTCGCGGTGCGCGCGCTGGTCGTGCTGCTCGTGGTCGCGACGTTCTTCGCGGCATCGGGCGAGCGGGTGCAGCGCGTCACCGCGGCGTTCGACTGGGCCGGGCGTCGTGCAGGCCAAGAACTTCCGCGTCGACGCCTGGGTCACGCCGCCGCCTATACCGGCAAGCCGCCGGTGATCCTGCCCGGCATTCGCGCCGGCGAGCCGCATCAGGCCGCCATGCTGCAGACCGTGCCGACCGGCAGCGTGCTGGTGATCCGCGCCAGCGGCGCCAGCAGGCTCGACGTCGCGACCACCGGCGGCCTTGCCGAGGCGAGCCGCGAGGGCGCGCCGGTTCCGCCCGCCGGCACCGAGGAGCACCGCTACACCATCACCGATCGCGGCACCGCGACGCTGCGCGGCGTGCTCGACGACGACGTGATCTTCAATTTCGCCGCCATCCCGGACCGCCCGCCGACCATCGCGCTCACCAAGGACCCCGAGCCGCAGGCGCGCGGCGCGCTGCAACTCGCCTACAAGATCGAAGACGACTACGGCGTCGTCGGCGCGCAGGCGACCTTCGCGCTGAAGCAGAAGACCGGCCCCGATGGCCGCGCGCGGCGCGCTCTACGGCGCGCCCGACTTCCCGCTGGTGCTGCCGCAGGCGCGCACCCGCAACGGCGTCGGACAGACCACCAAGGATCTGTCCGATCATCCGTGGGCCGGCGCCGAGGTCGCGCTGACGCTGACCGCGCGCGACGAGGCCGGCAACGAAGGCGCGAGCTCGCCGACCGAATTCAGGCTGCCGGAGCGGATGTTCGTCAAGCCGCTTGCACGCGCGCTGATCGAGCAGCGGCGCAATCTGGCGCTCGACGCCGATGCGCAAGCCGCGATGTCTGACGGCGCTCGATGCGCTCTCGATCGCGCCCGAGCGCTTCATGCCGGAGGTCTCGCATTATCTCGGCCTGCGCTCGATCTACTGGCAGCTCACGCGCGCCAAGACCGACGACCAGCTGCGCGACGTCGTGGCGCGGCTGTGGGAGATGGCGGTCGACGATCGAGGACGGCCAGCTGTCCGACGCCGAGCAGCGCTGCGCGCAGCGCAGGAAGCCTTGCGCCAGGCGCTGGAGCGCGGCGCGACCGACGAAGAGATCAAGAAGCTGACCGAGGAGCTGCGCGCGGCGCTCGACAAGTTCCTGCAGGCGCTCGCCGAGCAGATGCGCAAGAACCCGCAGCAGCTCGCGCGCCCGCTCGACCCGAACACCCGCATGCTGCGGCCGCAGGATCTCAAGAACATGATCGACCGGATGGAGCAGCTGGCGCGCTCCGGCGCCAAGGACGCGGCGCGCAAGATGCTCGAAGAGCTGCAGCAGATGCTCGAGAACCTGCAGATGGCGCAGCCCGGCCAGCAGGACGGCGACATGACGACGACATGGTCGGCGCTCGACGAGCTCGGCAACATGATCCGCGAGCAGCAGAACCTGCGCGACAAGACCTTTCGGCAGGGACAGGACCAGCGCCGCAAGCAGCAGCGCGGGCAACGCGGCCAGCAGGGTCAGCAGGCCAGCAGGCCAGCAGGCCAGCAAGGCGAGCAGAAGTTCGGCGACCTGCGGCAGAACCAGCAGGCGCTGCGCGAGCAGCTCAAGAAGCTGCTCGAGGAGATGAAGAAGCGCGGCCAGATCGGCCAGCACAGCCGGGCCAGGGCCAGCGGCCAGGACCCGGCGGAAGGGCTCGGCCAGGCCGAGCGCGATGCGCGATGCCGAGGGCGCGCTCGGCGAAGGCAATGCGGACGGCGCCGTCGACGCGCAGGGCCGCGCGCTCGAAGCGCTGCGCCGCGGCGCGCAGAACCTCGCCCAGCAGATGCAGCAGGGCGACGGGCAAGGCCCGGGTCCGGGCCAGCCGGGCCGCACCGGGCAGGCGCGCGCCAACAACGACACCGATCCGCTCGGCCGGCCGCTGCGCGGGCGCGATTACGGCGACGACGTCACGGTGAAGGTGCCGGGCGAGATCGACGTGCAGCGCGCGCGCCGCATTCTCGAAGAGCTGCGCAAGCGTTTCGCCGATCCGGCGCGGCCGCAGCTCGAGCTCGACTACATCGAGCGGCTGCTGAAGGATTTTTGATCAGACGGCGCGTGGTGATCCTGCCGCCAGTGCCTCCGCCACCGCCGCCTTGATCTCGGCCAGCGTGAACGGCTTGAGCATCACGTCGTGGATCAGCGCGTCGAGGTTCGAGGCGCGCTCGCGCTGGTCGGCGTAGGCGGTCATCAGCAGGATCATGATCTGCGGATAGTCGCGCGCGGTCGCGAGCGCCAGCGCGATGCCATCCATCAGCGGCATGCGGATGTCGGTCAGCAGCAGTTCGAAGCGGCCCTCCTCGCGCGCGAGGATGTCGAGCGCGTCCGCGCCGTCGACGGCGGTGACCACCTCTGCCCCGAGTCGGTGAGAGCGCGCGCGGCGAGCGCGCGCAACGGCTCCTCGTCTTCGGCGATGAGGATGCGTGCCATCAGGTTTCTTTTTCCACGAAGCCGACGAACGGCAGCTGACGGTAGGCGTGCGCCACGTCCATGCCGTAGCCGACGACGAACAAATCGGGGCACTCGAAGCCGACGAAATCGGCGTTGAGCGAGACCGCGCGCTTGGCGGGTTTTTCCAGCAGCACGCAAGTGAGCACGCGCCGTGCGCCGCGCGCCGCGAACAGGTCCTTCGCGTAGGCGAGCGTGCGGCCGGATTCGAGAATGTCGTCGACCAGCACGACGTCGCGGCCGCGCACTTCGCTTTCGACGTCGTGCAGGATCGTCACGGTGCCGGACGAGACCGTGCCTTCGCGATAGCTCGACAGCGAGACGAACTCGACCTCGGGCGCGAGCCCCGCGGCATGCAGCGCGCGGATCAGGTCGGCGGCGAAAATGAAGCTCCCCTTCAGCACCGCGATCACCAGCAGACGCTCGGGCGCCGCGGCCTTGATCTCCTGCGCAAGCGCCTGGTTTCGCGCCGCAATCGTATCGGCGTCGAACAGGATGCGGATGCGGCTATCGCCGGGAACGGCCAAGTCCGCCCTCACTGCGAACCGGCGCCAAGGTCGCGCCGGTTGAAGAAACGGACGATCACATCGCGGCCGTCGGGCGGAGGCGAGGCGAGGCGCCCGCGGAAGGCCAGCCCATGCCCGGAGCCAAGCTTCGGCTGCGGCGGCTGCGCGGTCCAGGCATAGACCTCTTGCCCCGCTGTGCTGCGCAGTCCGAAGCGCAGCCGCGGCACCTCCAGGGTGTGAGTCGTCAAATTCACGATCGTCCCTTCGATCACCAGCACCGGGACACCATCCATGATCTCGGTGCGGCTTTTCACGTTCTGGAAGTACAGCCCGCGCAGATTGACCGGCAATCCGATCGCCGCAAACAGCGATGCGGTCTGCGGAAAGTGGCGGACCATGGGACTCGCCAGTTCAGTGCCCCAAGGACAATGGCCAGCATCACGGTGATCAGCATCGGCAGGCTGAACAGCTGCCGCAGGGCACTGCGCTTCTCCTTCTTCGCGACGCGCGTATCGCGTGCGGGGCGCGGCGCAATCGTCTGAGCTTCGTCGGGAATGCCGGGCTCGAATTTAGGGGGCTCTGGCGCCGGCTCTCCATCGGTCGGGTCATGCGGCACCAGCGGTGGCGCATCAGCGACGGAGGGCGTATCGGCAGGCGCAATCGGCGGCAGGATTTCCTGCCCGGAGAATCCGCGACGACGGCAAAATCGAAGTCGGGTGCCGGGTCCGGGGTCGGCGCAGGCTCGGGTTTCTCAGCCGCGGGAGCGATCGGTGCCGCGACAGCTTCCGCGACTTCACGCTCCGCGGTCGCGAACCACGTGTTCTTGCAACTCGAACAACGGACCGTGCGGCCGGCCCCGAGGGAGGCAAGCGGGATGTCGTAGGAGGTGTCGCAGGTCGGACAGACGATCAGCATCGCGTGGGAAGCCTGAGGGAGACCGGGCGACCATAGCGGCGGTCTGTTAACGAACCGGAAACCATAAAAAATCCCGATTGGCCTGAGGGTTAGTCCGGACTGCGCAAGATATCGTTAATGCAATCTTAATCGGCTACCGTAACAAGGCTTCTGAGGGGCTGATTCGGAGAAAGCCGTGATCCGCTTCGAAAATGTGGGCTTGCGCTACAGCCTCGGACCGGAAGTGCTGCGCGATGTGAGCTTCGAGCTTGCGGCGCACTCGTTCCAGTTTCTCACCGGTCCGTCCGGCGCCGGCAAGTCGTCCTTGCTGCGGCTGCTGTTTCTTGCGCAAAAGCCGACGCGCGGTCTGATCAATCTGTTCGGCCACGACGTTGCGTCGCTGTCGCCGGATGCGCTTGCGACTCTCCGGCGGCGCATCGGGGTGGTGTTCCAGGATTTCCGCCTGCTCGACCACCTGACGACCTACGAGAATGTCTCGCTGCCGCTGCGCGTGATCGGGCGCGAGGAATCGACCTACCGCAACGAGGTCGTGGAACTGCTGCAATGGGTGGGGCTCGGCGAACGAATGTCGGCAATGCCGCCGATCCTGTCGGGCGGCGAAAAGCAGCGCGCCGCGATCGCACGCGCCGTGATCGCGCAGCCGCACCTGCTGCTCGCCGATGAGCCGACCGGCAATGTCGACCCGAACCTCGCGCGCCGCCTGCTGCGCCTGCTGATCGAACTCAATAAATCCGGCACGTCCGTCGTGATCGCAACCCACGATATCGCCCTGATGGATCTTTACGACGCGCCGCGGCTGGTACTCCATGAGGGACGGCTGCAGGTTTACTCATGAGCATGGCGACGGCAGCGCAGACCGAATACGACGAGCCGCGGCCAGCGGCCGCCCAACCGGCGCTTGAAGAGCTTCTGCCGAATGGCGAAACCTCGATCGTTCCGGCAGATTCGATTTCCGGCCGCGCCTTGCTCGCCGTCATCGCCATCATGACATTTCTCGCCGCTCTTACCGTCGGCGCTGTGGTGCTGGTGCGGCTCGCCGCGGGCGAATGGCAGTCGGCGGTCGCGCGCGAGGTCACGATCCAGATCAGGCCGTCGGATCGCGACATCGAGGCGGACGTGCGCCGCGCCGCAGGGCTCGCATCTGCCATTCCGGGCGTGGCGGGCGTGCGCGCCTACACCAAGGACGAATCAGCAAGCCTGCTGGAACCGTGGCTCGGCAAGGGGCTCGCGCTCGACCAGTTGCCGGTACCGCGCATGGTGGTCGTACGCATTGCGCCGGGGCAATTGCCCGACCTCTCGGTGCTGCGCCAACAGCTTGGCGAGCAGATTCCCGGCGCGACGCTGGACGATCATCGCGGCTGGATCGAGCGCATGCGTGCGGTCTCGCGCAGCGCCGTGGGGATCGGGCTCGCGATCCTCGTGCTGGTGGTTGCCGCCACCGATGTTGTCGGTGATGTTCGCGACACGTGCGGCCATGTCCACCAACCGGACGATCATCGAAGTGCTGCATGTTGTTGGGGCTCGGCAAACCTTCATTGCTGGCGAGTTCCAGCGCCATTTCCTGCTGCTCGGCCTGAAGGGTGGCGCGGTCGGCGGCGCGGCCGCGGTCGTCCTCTTCCTGGTGCTTGGCTTCCTGCCCGACTGGGTCAAAGGCGGGGCTCCGGACAATCTGTTCGGCAATCTGTCGATCGGCACGGCCGGATATGGCGCCATCGTCGGCCTCGTCGTGCTGGTCGCGGCGGTCACGGCGGGTACGTCGCGCCTCACTGTGCGCCATACCCTGCAGGCGATGGAATGAAGCGGTCGCTCTCGGCGGCGATTGCCCCTATGATCGCCCCGGGACACGAGCGATGACCTCCGCATCCGATCTTCCGGGTAGCGCGGCGCCACGGAGGCCGCTGCGTCGGCTCATGCGCGGGATACTGACTTCGGCGGTTGTTCTGCTGATGCTGTTTGGCGGCGGTTTTGTCTGGTTCGTGCGCAACGTGCCGGAGACCGAAGTCTCGCTCAATCGCAATGCGGATGGCATCGTTGTGATGACCGGGGGCGCATCGCGCATCTCCGACGCGATCGAGCTGCTGGCGAACGGCCACGGCAAGCGTCTGCTAATCAGCGGCGTGCACCGCACGACCAGCGCGACCGAGATCGCCCGCATCAACCCGCAGTTCGAAAGGTTTGTTGCGTGCTGCGTCGATCTCGATCATTCGGCCATCAACACTGTCGGCAACGCGACCGAAACCCGGCGCTGGGCGCGCGGGCGCGGTTTCTCCTCGTTGATCGTTGTGACTTCGGCCTATCACATGCCACGCACGATGGCCGAACTTGGCAAGCAGATGCCCGATGTGACGCTGGTGCCGTTTCCGGTGGTGACCGAGAAGCTGCGCAACGAACCGTGGTGGTCCAGCGCGCCAACCGCACGGCTGATCCTGTCGGAATACGCAAAGTTCGTGGTAGCGCAACTTCGCATGCGGATCGAACCTGCGACCGTGAGTGAGAGCACGGACGGGCCTGACGGCGCAAAAAGCTGAACCATGCGCGCGCTGCGTTCGGTCGCGTTCAACGTCCTGTTCTACGTTAATCTCGTTCTGCACATCATTGCCGCGATACCGACTTTCACGCTGCCGCGCAGGGTCTTGATGGCGCTGGCGAAATCGGGGGCCACACCAGCAACGCGCTGCTTCCCGTCGCGGGCATCGCCTTCGAATACCGCGGTCGGCGCAAAATCCCGCCCGGCGCGCTGCTGGTCGGCGCAAAACACCAGTCGGTGTGGGAGACCTGCGCGCTGCTCACGCTGTTCGACAACCCGGCCTATATCCTCAAGCGCGAGCTGATGTGGATTCCGCTGTTCGGCTGGTATCTGTGGAAGCCCGACATGGTGCCTGTCGATCGCCGCGCACGCGGTGGCGGGCACGATCGCGCGTGCCCGCGCTGAACTCGCACGCGGCCGGCAGATCGTCATTTTTCCGGAGGGCACGCGCACAGCGCCCGGCGCACCGCCCGCCTACAAAGGCGGGCTCGCCAATCTCTATGCGGCGGCGGACGTGCCGTGCGTGCCGGTCGCGCTCAATTCCGGTGTGTTCTGGCCGCGCCGCAGATTCCTTCGCTATTCCCCGGCACGATCTTGCTGGAAGTGCTCGATCCGATCCCGCCCGGGCTTGATCGCGAAAGCTTCGCGGCTCGCTTGCAAAACGACATCGAGGCCGCGACCGCGCGGTTGATCGCCGAGGGGGAGAGACAGTTGCGGGCCTGAGGATTTCAGTCGAGGATCGCGCCGCCAGCCGGGGAGAAAAGCAACATGGCGCTGCCGCTCGAACACCTCACAGTCCTCGATCTGACGCTGCACCGCGCCGGCCCGACCTGCGCGCGGCAGCTTGCCGACTGGGGCGCGAAGGTCATCAAGATCGAAATCCCGGGCGGGCCGAAAGGTGAGGCGACCGGCGCCAACCGGCTCAGTCCCGACTATCAGAACCTGCACCGCAACAAGCTCAACATGACGCTGAACCTCAAGAGCGAGGAGGGGCGGGCGATCTTCCTCGATCTGTGCAAAAGCGCCGACGTGGTGATCGAGAACTATCGCTCCGACGTGAAGCACCGCCTGCGCATCGATTACGAGGCGGTCGCCGCGGTCAATCCGCGCATCGTCTACGGCAGCATCTCGGGCTTCGGTCAGGACGGACCTGATGCGAACCGGCCGGGCGTCGATCAGATAGCGCAGGGGATGGGTGGTCTGATGTCGATCACCGGCGAACCGGGGCGCGGTCCGATGCGCGTCGGCATCCCGATCGCCGACCTGACGGCCGGGCTGTTTCTGTTCCAGGCGGTGCTGCTGGCGTTGATGCAGCGCGAGCAGATCGGCGTCGGGCAATGGGTCCACACCTCGCTGATCGAATCCGAAATCTTCATGCTCGATTTCCAGGCGGCGCGCTGGCTGATTTCCGGCGAGGTCGCGAAGCAGGCGGGCAACGATCATCCGACCGCGATCCCGACCGGCGTGTTTCCGACCGCGGACGGCTACATCAACATTGCGGCTTCGGGCGAGCGGCTCTGGGCTCGCTTCTGCGAGGCGGCCGGCGCTCCGGAGCTTCTGTCGAATCCCGAGCACGCGACCGGCGAGTTGCGCTCGCGCAATCGCAAGGCGCTGAACGAGCGGATCGGTGCGGTCACCAGGGGCAAGCCTAGCGCCGAATGGGTGAACCTGCTGAACGACGCGGGCGTGCCCTGCGGCCCGATCAACTCCATCGATCAGACCTTCGCGGAGCCGCAGGTGCAGCATCTCGGCATCGCAAGGCGCGTGCATCAGGCGCAACTGGGCGACATCAAGGTGGTGGGCCAGCCGATCACGCTGACCAAGGCTCCGCAGCCGGACGAATACCGGGCGACGCCGGAGCTTGGCGAGCACACCGACGCGATCATGGCGAGCCTCGGCCGTGATGCGACGACCATCGCGGGCTTGCGCGCGCGCGGCGTGATCTAGCGTCGGGCAGGCCCGCTCATTCCCGCGAAAGCGGGAATCCGGCTCTTCCTGCATGCCTAGGCCCCGGGGTCGCTTTCGCGGGGACGAGCGGAACGGGAGGCGGTGATTGTCACGCCTTCTCCTGCCCGCCGCGCAGCTTTTCGGCGAGTAGATGCAGGTCACGGTCGAACAGGCCGAGCGATTCCAGCGCCTGCACAGTCGCCAGCACGTAATCGCGGTTCGGGCCGGACTGACCATGTCCCTGTCGTACCAGATGCAATTGCTCGGCGAGGCCGAGACGGCCCGCATACTGGATGTGCCCGCGGTCGATCATGTAGATGAGCGCGGTGACACGGCGCGCCGGTTCGGTCAGCAGCGTGACCGAGCGTAGGACCTCGCGGTAGACGCTGGTGACCTGCTCGCGCCCACGCAGATAGGCGATCACCTCGGCGCGCTTCTTCGCGGTCACACGATACGCCACGCCACGGCAGGCGCCGCCGAGATCGAGCCCGAGCACCAGGCCGGGCCGTTCCGGCGTGCCGCGATGCACATGGCTGAACACGCACAGCGCCCGGTGCGCGCCGATCAGCCGCGCGGGTCGGCGTTCCACATAGTCGAAGTCTGGCCGCCAGATCAGCGAGCCATAGCCGAACACCCACAGGTCTTCGTTCAGGTGTTCGATGTCGAGCTGCATGTCCAACGCGCGAAGGAAAGAGGCCGGCCCGCTCGCCTAACAGGGGCGCGGTGCAATCCGCAAGCCGCCTTGCTACAAGCCTAGCCGACAGACCGCCTTGATAGGGCCACAACGCCCGGCCAAGCCGCGCCCATCGCAACAGACGAGCCGCCATGACGTATCACGACGACCTCGCGCCACGCCGCCGGCCGTGGCTCATCGCCACACCGCTGATCCTCGTGCTGGTGCTTGGCGCGCTGTGGTGCGGCTTTTGGTACTACGCGGCGGGCGAAGCGAAAGTACGCATCGACGCGTGGCAGGCGCAGCAGGCCAAGGCCGGGCGCGCGTTCACCTGCGGCACGCAGACCGTCGGAGGTTTCCCGTTCCGCATCGAGGTGGATTGCGCCGACGTCGCCGTGGAACTGAAGGACGCCCAGCCACCGATTTCGTTGAAGGTGAAACGCATTCTCGTGGTCGCGCAGGTGTGGGATCCGAAGGCGTTGATCGCGGAATTCACCGGCCCGCTGACCGCGGCCGATCCGGGCAACCGCCTTACGCGACCGCCTCGTGGACGCTGGCGCAGGCGAGTGTGCGCGGAACCCCGGACGCGCCCGACCGCGCTTCGATCGCGGTCGATGAATTGAAGTTCACCGGCGCCGCACCGGGTAACCCGCCGCTGTTTGACGCGAAGCACGCCGAATTTCACGGGCGCATGCAGTTCGGCTCGTGGCCGAACAATCCGGCGATCGACCTCGCGGTGAATCTCAAGGGTGCGTCGGCGCAGGCTTTAAGTCCCTATGCGCGCGAGCCGGTCGACGCCGACATGCTGGCTGTGCTGCACGGCATGAAGGACCTGGCCGTGAAGCCGCTCGCGGTGCGCTTGCGCGAATGGCAGCAGGCTGGCGGCCGCTTCGAACTCCAGAGCTCACGCATTGCGCAAGGCGAGACGCTCGCGACCGCGACCGGAACGCTCGCGCTCACCCAGGCGGGACGGCTCGACGGCGCGCTGCGATTGAGCGTCGCGGGTCTGGAAAAATTCCTCCCAGCCATGAACGGTTCGCAGAAGGGCGCTCCGCTCAGCCTTGACCGCGCCGCGCCCGCGCTCAATGCGATCGATCGCGCGGTGCCGGGACTTGGCGCGCGCCTCGCGCCGCAGGCACAAACAATCCAGGCCGGACTGCTCGCGCTGCTCGGACAGCCGGTCGAGATCGAGGGCAAGCGTGGCGTCGCGGTGCCGGTGCGCTTCACCGACGGCAATGCGTCGTTCGGTCCGATTCCGCTCGGACAGGTGCCGGCGGCGTTCTAGACTTTCTCCATGTACGACGCGGTCATCATCGGCGGCGGGCACAACGGCCTGACCTGCGCCGCCTATCTGGCGATGGCTGGGCGCAAGGTGGTGGTGCTGGAGCGGCGCTCTGTCGTGGGCGGCGCCGCCGTCACGGAAGAGTTTCATCCCGGCTTTCGCAACTCGGTCGCGTCCTACACGGTCTCGCTGCTCTCACCCGAAGGTGATCGCAGACCTGCGGCTTGCCGAACATGGCCTGCGCATCGTCGAGCGGCGCATTGCGAATTTCCTCCCGCTGGATGACGGGCATTATCTGAAAACCGGCGGCGGCAGGACGCGCGACGAGGTCGCGAAGTTTTCCACGCGCGACGCCGAGAGGGTCGACGCCTATTCGGCGCGGCTTGAAGCAGTCGCCGATGTGCTGCGCGCGCTTGCGCTGGAAACGCCGCCCAATGTCGTTGAGGGACATCCGTTCGCCGCGATTTCCGAACTCATCAAGTCGGGCCGCATCGCGAACCGCCTGCGCCATCTTGGGCTGGACCTGCAACGCGAGTTGCTCGATCTCTTCACCAATTCGGCCGGCGACTATCTCGACCACTGGTTCGAGAGCGATCCGATCAAGGCAGCATACGGCTGGGACGGCATCGTCGGAAATTATGCGAGCCCGTATGCGCCGGGTTCGGCCTATGTGCTGCTGCATCATTGCTTCGGCGAGGTGAACGGCAAGAAGGGGCAGTGGGGCCACGCCATCGGCGGCATGGGGGCGATCACGCAGGCGATGGCGAAAGCCGCCGCAGAGCACGGCGCGGAAATCCGCGTGAATAGCGGCGTTCGCGAAATCCTCGTGGAGGAGGACCGGGCGGTCGGCGTCGTGACGGAAGGAGGCGAGGCGATCCGCGCCCGCGCCGTCATCTCCAATCTCAACCCGAAACTGCTCTACGGTGTGCTGCTTGATCCTGCGCTGCTGCCGCCATCATTCAACGCAGCGCATCGCGAAATGGCGTTGCGGCTCCGGCTCGTTCCGCATGAACGTGGCGCTCGCCGAACTGCCCGGACTTCACCTGCCTGCCGGGCCGCGACCTCGCCGACCATCACACCTCCGGCATCCTGATCGCGCCGAGCCTTTGCCTACATGGAGCAGGCCTATTTCGACGCGCGCACGCATGGCTGGTCGAAGAAGCCCGTCGTCGAATTGGTGATTTCATCCACGCTCGACGACACGCTCGCGCCGAAGGGCCAGCATGTTGCGAGCCTGTTCTGCCAGCACGTCGCGCCGGAATTGCCGGATGGCAAATCGTGGGACGATCATCGCGAGGCGGTCGCCGATCTGATGGTCGACACGGTCGATCGTTATGCGCCGAACTTCAAGGCATCCGTCCTGGGACGGCAGATTTTCTCGCCGCTGGATCTGGAGCGTACCTTCGGGCTCGTCGGGGGCGACATCTTCCACGGCGCGCTCGATCTGGGACAGATGTTCTCGGCGCGCCCGATGCTCGGACATGCGGATTATCGCGGGCCACTGCCGGGCCTCTACATGTGCGGGTCCGGCACGCATCCCGGCGGCGGCGTCACGGGATTGCCCGGGCACAATGCCGCAAGGGAGATATTGCGGGATTTGAAGAAGCACTGACTGTCATCCCGGACGGCCAAAGGCCGATCCGGGATCCATCTCTCCCTCACTCCATTTGTTGTGAGTATGGGTCCCGGCTCTCGCTTCGCTCGGCCGGGATGACAACCGTGGACTATTCGTCCGCCGCATAAGGCCGCGCGATCGGCGCGGCCACCTTCGCCGGATGGGCGCGGCCGAAGTCTGGCGCGGCGGAATCCTGCCCGATCTGCACGATCCCGCGGCGGATCGCCCGCGTGCGCGAGAAATGCTCGAACAGCGTGTCGCCATCGCCGCGCCGCATCGCGCGCGTGAGCTTGGCGAGATCCTCGCTGAACTGCGCCAGCATCTCCAGCACGGCGTCCTTGTTGTGCAGGAACACGTCGCGCCACATCGTGGGGTCGGACGCCGCGATGCGGGTGAAATCGCGAAAGCCGCCGGCGGAAAACTTCAGCACCTCGGAGCGCGACACGGCGGAGAATTCCTCTGCGGTGCCGACGATCGTGTAGGCGATCAGGTGCGGCAGATGGCTGGTGATTGCCAGCACCATGTCGTGGTGTTCCGCGGTCATCACCTCGACATTGGCACCGAGAGCGCTCCAGAAGGCTTTCAGCTTCTCGACCGCATCCGCATCCGCGCCCTCGGGCGGCGTCAGGATGCACCAGCGATTGACGAACAACTCGGGGAAGCCTGAATCCGGTCCGGAGTTCTCCGTGCCCGCCACAGGATGCGCCGGAATGAGGTTCACGCCCTTCGGAATATGCGGCGCCATGTCTTTGAGCACCGCGCCCTTGACCGAGCCGACATCCGACACGATCGCGCCTGGCTTGAGCGAGGCGGCGATCTCGGCTGCGACCGGCCCGCTCGCGCCGACCGGAATGCAGACGATGACGAGGTCTGCATCCTTCACGGCCTCGGCGTTGGTCGCGACCACCTGGTCCGCGATCCCGAGTTCGACCACGCGCTTGCGCGTTACCTCGCTGCGCGCGGTCGCAACGATCTGGCGCGCTGCGCCGTATTCGCGCGCTGCACGCGCGATCGAGCCGCCGATCAGCCCAACGCCGATCAGCGCGAGCTTGTCGACGACGGGACTCACTTTTTCCCCATGAACTCGGCGAGCGTCTTCACCACCAGCCGGTTTGCGTCCTCGGTGCCGATGGTCATGCGCAGAGCGTTCGGCAGGTGATACGCCTTCACGGCGCGCAGGACCGCGCCGCGCGAGGTGAGCAGCGCGTCGGCCTCGCTGGCGGTCTTGCCCTTCGTTTCGGGAAAGTGGATCAGGATGAAGTTGCCGACGCTCGGCGTTACTTTCAGACCGAGCTTGGCGATCTCCTCGCTGGTCCACGCCAGCCACTTCTCATTGTGCTGGCGCGCGCTCTCGACATGCGCCGCATCCGAGATCGCAGCGACGCCGGCCGCGATCGACGGCGCGCCGACATTGAACGGCCCGCGAATACGATTGAGTGCGTCGACGACATGCGCCGGCCCGTAGAGCCAGCCGAGGCGCAGCCCCGCGAGGCCGTAGATTTTCGAGAACGTCCGCGTCATCACGACGTTCTCGGAGGTCGCGACCAGTTCGATGCCGGACTCGTAGTCGTTCCTGCGCACGTATTCCGCATAGGCCGCATCGATCACCAGCAGCACGTGCTTCGGCAGACCGGCATGCAGGCGCTTGACCTCATCGAACGGAATGTAGGTGCCGGTCGGATTGTTCGGGTTCGCCAGGAACACGATCTTGGTGCGCTCGGTGACCTTGGCGAGGATCGCGTCGACGTCGGCGGTGAAATCCTTTTCGGCCGCCACCACGGGCGTCGCGCCCGCGCCGAGCGTTGCGATCGGATAAACCAGAAAGCCATGCGTGGTGTGGATCGCCTCGTCGCCGTCCTTCAGGTAAGCGCGCGCCAGCAGATTGAGAATGTCGTCGGAACCCGCGCCGCAGACAATGCGGCTCGGATCGAGCCCAAGCGTCTTTCCGATCGCCTCGCGCAAGTCCGTCGAAGCGCCGTCGGGATAATCTTCCAGATGCTTGCCGATTGCCGCATAGGCTTCCATCGCCTTGGCGCTCGCGCCGAGCGGCGTCTCGTTGGACGAAAGCTTGAAGACCTTCGCGACGCCCGGCGCGCTGCTCTTGCCCGGCACGTAGGCCTGGATCTTGAGCACGCCGGGACGCGGTTGCGGACGCTCTGACACGGACATCGTTCTCTCCGGAGGAGGGCTATTTCATCTCAAGCATGATCTTGTCCGAAAACCGGTACCCACTTTTCGGGATCAGGCTCTAGCGGCCGGCGGGCCGGGCGCCTTCGACGGTGACGGTATAACGCCTCGCATGGCTGCCGACGAGAGCCTTGGAGCGCACCGAGGCGCCGGCCTCCACCAACTGATCGGTCAGCGCATTGATCCCGCGCTGCGGCACCGAGGCGAGCAGCGCCGCCCCGTCGAAGGCGCGGTCCGGCACGGCGATCACTTCCGTTGATGGATCGAGCGCGCGCGACACCGCCGGGCCCCAGCCCGAGACACGCACGCTCCAGGTTTCCACGTCGGTCACCAGCGCATCCGGGTTCGGGCGCGCGATGCCGAACACCGGCAGCCCGGCCGGGTGATCGGCGCGCTCCACGAACGGCAGCCGCGTAATGATTTTCGGCGCGTCGTTTGCCTCCAGCGCGCTCCACCAGGCGCCCGAGGCAGCAGCCGCAGGGACCAGCCCGATGTCGCCGCGCGAGGCCGCAATCGCCGCGGTGACGCCGCTGGTTCCCATGTGCGGGACGAACGGCACCGTGAAACCGAAATGGAAGCGTGCCGTATCTCGCATCGCGGCTTCGCCGGCGGACAAGTCCGCGTGCACCGAAAACGGCGCCTGGACGTAGGTGAAGGTCGCGATGATGACACGCCAGATGCTTTCCACCGTGTCGAGCGGGAGCAGACCCTTATGGCGCTCGACCAGCCGCTTCATCATGTCGGCCTCGCGCGCAGGGCGAAAGGCGGAGCCGGATTCGGCCGTCTTCTTGGTGGCGATCAGGGTGTCGATGATGTCGCCCCGCTCCATCAGCAGCCGATGCATCGATTCATCAATGCGATCGATCTCGCGACGCAGGTCGGCGAGGGTGAGCGGGGGCTTCGGCGCGTTAGCCATGATGGGCGTTTCTATGTGGCCCATCAGGCGAAATCAAACGGTGGCGCAACGGGCGGGCGGCAGCCCAGACTTGACGAGGGCTCTGCAGTGTCCTTATCTGTGCGACATCGTCGTGGTCAATTTGAGCCGGTCGGCTTGCAAGCCACGTTAAACAACTTGCTAAAAGGCCGGGGTGTTTGAAACCCGGCGCTGGCACATCGGCTCGCCGGGTTTTTGTTTGGCGAGCTCACCGTGCGCCAGCGGCCGCGGCCAGCGTGAGATGAGCCGATGCCGATCAAGATTCCGAACGAGCTTCCCGCCCGCGCGACTCTCGAAACCGAAGGCATCATGCTGATGCGCGAAGCCGATGCCGTGCGTCAGGACATTCGCCCGATGCGCATCGGCCTGCTCAACCTGATGCCGAACAAGATCCGGACCGAGACCCAGTTCGCCCGGCTGCTCGGCGCGACGCCGCTGCAGGTCGAGTTGACGTTGATCAAGATGACCAATCACGTCGCCCGCAACACGCCGAGCGACCACATCATCTCGTTCTATCGCGACTTCGAGGATATCCGCGCGGAGAAATTCGACGGCTTCATCGTGACGGGCGCCCCGGTCGAGACGATGCCATTCGAGGATGTGACGTACTGGAACGAGCTGTGCGCGGTGTTCGACTGGACGCTCACCAACGTGCATTCGAGCTTCAATGTCTGCTGGGGCGCGCAGGCAGCCGTGCATCATTTTTACGGCATGCCGAAGTATCCGCTTTCGAAAAAGGCATTCGGCGTCTACCGCCATCGGAACCTGGCGCCGGCCTCGCCCTATCTGCGCGGCTTCTCCGACGACTTTTCCGTTCCGGTTTCTCGCTGGACCGAGGTACACCGCGATGACATTCCGCCGGCGAGCGGGCTCCAGGCCTTGATGGAGTCCGACGAGACCGGACTTTGCCTGCTGCACGATCCCGCGCATCGCGCACTGCACATGTTCAATCACATCGAGTACGACTCGAGTTCGCTCGCGGACGAGTATTTCCGTGACGTGGCGGCGGGCAAAACGATCGAGCTGCCGGGACACTATTTCCCGAAGAACGATCCGACCCGCCAGCCGGAAAACCGCTGGCGCAGTCACGCGCACCTGCTGTTCGGCAACTGGATCAACGAACTTTACCAGACCACGCCATTCGACGTGGCCAAGATCGGGGCGACGCCGGCGATGGTTGGCATGGACGCGGCGTAGCAAGCCGCGGCCTCACGGTAAGATGATCCGCTGGCGTAACGGATTCTAAACAGACAGTGTGATGTTCTACCGTCGGGGAGATCCCGATGACCGAGACTATTCGCCCTCTCGTGGAAGAGTTTTACCGCGCGTCGGCCGAGCGCGACGTCGAGCGTGTCGCCGACATTCTGGCCGACGATGTCGACTGGCTAGTGCAGGGCCCGGTCGACGTGTTTCCGTTTCTCGGGCAACGGCGCGGCAAGTCCGCGGTGCTTGATGGCTACCGCGAGATCGCGCGCAAGCTCGATGTCACCGGCTATGAAGTCGAGCAATTGCTGGTCGACGGCAATTGCGCCGCGGCGCTGATCCGCCTCACCTCGGTGGTGGTCGCCACTGGAAAGGTGATGAGCGTGCGCACCTCGCAATTCTCGCGCTTCCGCGACGGCAAGCTGGTGCAGATGCACGCCGTGCTCGACACATTCGACCTGGTCGAGCAGACCATCGGCCGCCCGCTCGATGTGCTCAGCCCCGATGTCGATCTCGTTTCCGCCCCCTGAACGAATCCGCGCCGCGCGGCGTTGACCGGCGCATGCCCGGCGCGCAGCTCGATCAAAGTCCGATCGTCGAAACCGATATCCCGGCGCGGCTCGATCGCCTGCCGTGGGGCCGCTTTCATACCCTGGTGGTCGCTGCACTCGGTATCACGTGGATTCTCGACGGGCTGGAGGTGACGCTCGCCGGTACGGTCGCGGGGGCGCTTAAGCAAAGCCCGGTGCTGCAGTTCTCCAACGCGGACGTCGGGCTTGCGGGGAGCATCTATCTGGCCGGTGCGGTGCTCGGCGCGCTGTTCTTCGGCTGGCTCACCGACCGGCTCGGGCGCAAGAAGCTCTTCTTCATCACGCTCACGGTCTACCTGCTGGCGACCGCAGCCACCGCGTTCTCGTGGGACCTGTCGAGCTTCCTGATCTTCCGCTTCATCACCGGCGCAGGAATCGGCGGCGAATACGCCGCGATCAACTCGACCATCCAGGAACTGGTGCCGGCGCGGGTGCGCGGCTGGACAGACCTGTGCATCAATGGCTCGTTCTGGATCGGCGCCGCGCTCGGCGCGCTCGCCGCGATCGTGTTGCTCGATCCGGCCCTGCTCGCGCCCGACCATGGTTGGCGCGCTGCCTTCTTGATTGGCGCGACGCTGGCGCTGGTCGTGTTCTTCCTGCGGCTCTGGCTGCCGGAAAGCCCGCGCTGGCTGATGACGCACGGCCGCGCGCAGGAGGCGGATGCGGTCGTCGCCGGGATCGAGGCGCGCATCCGGAGCGAGGGATTGTCGATCCCGGATGTGCCGCTCGCCACCGTGCGGCTGCGCACACGCGCGCACACGCCGCTTCGCGAGGTCGTCGATACGCTGGTGCATGTCCATCGCACCCGCACGCTGGTGGCGCTCGCGCTGATGGCCGCGCAGGCGTTCTTCTACAATGCGATCTTCTTCACCTATGCGCTGGTGTTGACCACGTTCTATGGCATCCAGAGTGAGCACGTCGGCTGGTACATCCTGCCGTTCGCGGCCGGCAACGTGCTCGGGCCGATTTTGCTCGGTCGCTTCTTCGACACGCTCGGCCGCCGGCCGATGGTCGCATTCACCTATCTGATGTCCGGGCTGCTGTTGGCGCTCACCGGCTGGCTGTTTGCACAGGGCGCGCTGTCGGCGCGCGAGCAGACCTTGGCGTGGAGCGCGATCTTCTTCTTTGCGTCCGCCGCCGCGAGTTCGGCCTATCTCACGGTGAGCGAAACCTTCCCGCTGGAAATCCGCGCGCTGGCAATTGCGATCTTCTATGCGATCGGCACGGGGATCGGCGGCGTCGCGGGCCCGCTGCTGTTCGGCGCGCTGATCGATACCGGCTCGCGCGCGAGCCTGTTCGGCGGCTATCTGCTCGGGGCGGTGCTGATGGTGCTCGCCGCAGCCGTGATGTGGCGCTGGGGAATTGACGCGGAGCGCAAGCCTCTGGAAGAGGTGGCGCGGCCGCTGGCGGCTGCCGACTGACGGTCATCCCGCGCGAGCGAAGCGAGACCCGGGACCCAGTAAACACGGACCGAGATCTCTTCGCGCCGCCGGTGTTTACTGGATCCCGGCTCAGCCCTTCGGGCTGTCCGGGATGACGAGGGCGTCTTCCACCGCGATGTCCCCGCCGTCGATCACCCGCGCATAAATCCCGCAATCCATGTGATTATAGGCGCGCAGCAGCGTGGCGGGGATTTCCAGATCGCGAATTCCGGTGTCGGGATCGACGTTGGTGGCGGCGCAGCGCACGATCCGCTTGGTGACCTTCAACCGCGTGCCGCCGATGGCAATCTCCTGGTCCATCAGGTCGAACTCGCTCCACGCCGGCCAGCCATCCACGTAGAGATTCGCGCGGAAGCGCAGCGGATCGACTGGCGCGCCGATCAAGGTCTCCAGCGCGGCGACCGACGCGAGATTGATGATCGACACGAACCCGTTTTGCCGCGAATCCGTGAAGCGATAGCCCTCGGGCGCGGTCAGCACCTTCGGCGGCCCGCGCAAGTCGTTCGGCATGAAACGGCGGAAGAATGCCTCGACCGCGAGCCGCCCGTCCTTGGTGGCGAGATCCGCCCGCACCGCACAGCGTCCCTCGTGCTCGATCGAGAGCGTGCCGGCCGCGTCGTCGTAGCAGGTGCGAAGCGTCGCGAGGCGCTCGTCGTGCATCAGCATCAGATACTTCGTTTTAGGCTGGTGCACGGGCGCGGCCGGATCAAAGCCCGAAGGTCCGTTTTCGATCGCGAACAACCGGTCGCCCGGGAAATATTCGCCCTTTTTCAGCGTCGCGCGGTCGAGCCGTTCGGGTGAGAGCCCCTTCACAGGGTAGCGATAGATCGATTGAATTTTGGCGGCCATCGCGGCCTTGTTAACGATCGCTGCTGTCCGCGCAAGACAGCCCCGAAAGCGTCGCGTATCCCCCTTTCACGGGCCCGTGAGAGTTCCCATATTCTGGATGTCGGGTGCCTTCGGGATCCGGCGGCGGCGGCTTGATCCAGATCAGGGCGCGATGAAACCCAATGACGATGGTCCAGTTGCGCCTTCGGGGCAGCCGGAACAGGCCGAGGGAGTGAAGGAATGAACATCGAGAAATACACGGACCGCGCCCGCGGCTTCGTGCAGTCTGCCCAGTCGCTCGCCCTGCGCGAGGGGCACCAGCAATTCGCCCCCGAACATCTTCTGAAAGTCCTGCTCGACGACCCGGAAGGGTTGGCGTCGGGTCTGATCGATCGTTCCGGCGGGAACTCGCGCGAGGCGCTGCGCGCCGTCGAGGCGGCGCTCGCCAAGCGCCCGAAGGTTGAGGGCGGCGGCGCAGGCCAGCTCTATCTGGAGCCGGC
The DNA here is from genome assembly GCA_963757565.1 of uncultured Alphaproteobacteria bacterium. Taxonomy (GTDB): domain Bacteria; phylum Pseudomonadota; class Alphaproteobacteria; order Rhizobiales; family Xanthobacteraceae; genus PALSA-894. The sequence continues at coordinate 935,780 of CAVWSB010000006.1, read as the reverse complement.
GCTCGCGCGCGTGTTCGACACCGCGGAGAAGTCCGGCGAGAAGGCGGGCGACAGTTTCGTCACCGTCGAGCGGCTCCTGCTCGCGCTCGCGGTCGAGAAGGACAACGAGGCCGGCAAGATCCTCGCCAGGGCCGGCGTCACGCCGCAGAACCTCAACGCGGCCATCAACGCGTTGCGCAAGGGCCGTACCGCGGACAGCGCTTCGGCAGAAAACGCCTACGACGCATTGAAGAAGTATGCGCGCGATCTGACGCAAGCGGCGCGCGACGGCAAGCTCGATCCGGTGATCGGCCGCGACGAGGAAATCCGCCGCACCGTGCAGGTGCTGTCGCGCCGGACCAAGAACAATCCGGTGCTGATCGGCGAGCCGGGCGTCGGCAAGACCGCCATCGTCGAGGGTCTCGCGCTGCGCATCGTGAATGGCGACGTACCGGAAAGCCTGAAGGACAAGAAGCTGCTCGCGCTCGATCTCGGCGCGATGGTCGCGGGTGCAAAATACCGTGGCGAGTTCGAGGAACGGCTGAAGGCCGTGCTCAACGAAGTGACGTCCTCGGACGGCGGCATCATCCTGTTCATCGACGAGATGCACACGCTGATCGGCGCCGGCAAGGCGGACGGGGCCATGGACGCGTCCAACCTGCTCAAGCCCGCGCTCGCGCGCGGTGAGTTGCACTGCATCGGCGCGACCACGCTGGACGAATACAAGAAGCATGTCGAGAAGGACGCCGCGCTGGCGCGGCGCTTTCAGCCGGTATTCGTGCCCGAGCCGAGCGTGGAAGATACCGTTTCGATCCTGCGCGGCCTGAAAGACAAATACGAGCAGCATCACGGCGTGCGCATCACCGACGGCGCGATCGTCGCAGCGGCAACGCTGTCGAACCGCTACATCACCGACCGCTTTCTCCCCGACAAGGCGATCGACCTCGTCGATGAGGCGGCCGCACGGTTGAAGATGCAGGTCGATTCCAAGCCCGAAGAACTCGATTCGATGGACCGCGAGATCGTGCGGCTGAAGATCGAGCAGGAGGCGCTCAAGAAAGAAAGCGATCCGGGCTCGAAATCGCGATTGAAAAATCTCGAAGGCGAACTGAAGACGCTGGAGAAACAATCCGCGGATCTCACCGCGCGCTGGCAGGCGGAGAAAAGCAAGCTCTCGGATGCCGCGAAGCTGAAGGCCGATCTGGAGCGCGCGCGCGTCGAACTCGACAACGCCAAGCGCAAGGGCGACTACGAGGCGGCCGGCAAGCTCTCCTACGACACGATCCCCAATCTGGAGAAGAAGCTCGCCGTCACCGAGGCAAGCGGCAAGGGCGCCGTGGTTGAGGAGGCCGTGACGGCCGACCACGTCGCGCAGGTCGTCTCGCGCTGGACCGGCGTTCCGGTCGACCGCATGCTCGAGGGCGAGAAGGAAAAGCTCCTGCGCATGGAGGAGATGATCGGCAAGCGCGTGATCGGCCAGGCCGAAGCCGTGCAGGCCGTGTCCACCGCGGTTCGGCGTGCTCGTGCAGGCTTGCAGGATCCGCACCGGCCGATCGGCTCGTTCATGTTTTTGGGCCCGACCGGCGTCGGCAAGACCGAGCTGACCAAGGCGCTCGCCGAGTACCTGTTCGACGACGAGACCGCGCTGCTGCGCATGGACATGTCCGAGTACATGGAAAAGCATTCGGTCGCGCGGCTGATCGGCGCGCCTCCGGGCTATGTCGGTTACGACGAGGGCGGCGCGCTCACCGAAGCAGTGCGGCGGCGGCCCTATCAGGTGATCCTGTTCGACGAGATCGAGAAGGCGCACCCGGACGTGTTCAACGTGCTGCTGCAGGTGCTCGACGACGGTCGGCTGACGGACGGGCAGGGCCACACCGTCGACTTCCGCAACACGCTGATCGTGATGACGTCGAACCTCGGCGCGGACTTCCTGGTGAACCAGCCGGAGGGACAGGACACCGATGCGGTGCGCGAGCCTGTGATGGCGGTGGTGCGCTCCGCGTTCCGGCCGGAGTTTTTGAACCGCGTGGACGAGATCATTCTGTTCCACCGGCTCAAGCGCGACCAGATGAGCCGCATCGTCGAGATCCAGTTGCGCCGGCTCGATAAGCTGCTGGAGGATCGCAAGATCGCCATCACGCTCGATCCCGCGGCGCGCGAGTGGCTCGCCGACAAGGGCTACGACCCGGCCTATGGCGCGCGCCCGCTCAAGCGCGTGATCCAGAAGGCCGTGCAGGATCCGCTCGCCGAGCTGATCCTCTCCGGCAAGGTGAAGGACGGCGAGGCCGTCACGGTCTCGGTCGCGCCGGGCAAGAAGAGCCTCGCCTTCAATGGCGAGGCCGCGGCGCGCGAGGCGGCGTAACCCCCGCGCTGCCGCACCGATCGAACGCCAAAACGGCGCCGGGTCACCCGATCCGGCGCCGTTACGATTCTGGCGCAGTGTGTTCAAAAAACCTCTTTTGATTGCATGAATAGAATCAAAGGCTTGTAAAATATTATCCCCACAATCCCCGGTATTAACAGGTTGAGGTTGTGGTTGATTCAGAAGTCAATTTGACTTCGCCGCGCGTGTTGAAAGCGCCATCCTCAACGGAGTTGGGGGTGCGCGCGATGTCCGGCCGGCGGAAGAGCTTGAGCTTTCGAGGGGCAAGCCGATTGTGGGCCTTGGTGCTCGCATTTGCGTTGAGTGGATGCATCGCATCGACCCGTAACCCAGACCGTCTCATTCCCGTCGCTGTCGAAATGAACTCTTTGGCCGGGGATCAAGTGCGATTGATTGCCGCGTATGACGGCGCGGTCTCAACCGGAAATCTGGCCACTGCGCGTTCGATACGAAATGAAATCATTACGCGGCGGATGTATGCGATCGATGTTCAGTATACTCAATATGAGAACGCTCTGACGCGAGAAGGTCAGGAAATCGGCTTTGGCGCGCTCACGGCCGCCACAGGACTTAGCACGGCAGCGACACTAGTGGTTGCGAACGCAACGAAGACCATTCTGAGCGCTGCCGCGACGGGCGTGCTTGCCACCAAGGGACACTATGAGAGTGAAATTCTGATCGCTCAGACCATCCGGACGATTCAGAAGCAGATGCGATCTAGCCGGAATGGTATCGCAACAAGCATCTCGGGAAAGATGGCTCAGAGCGTCGCCGATTATCCCCTATGGGCAGCGCTGTCCGATGTCGAAGATTATTACAACGCGGGTACACTCACGACGGGTGTCATCGACCTATCGACGACGGCGGGCAATCAGGAAACCGTCACGAAGGAAAAAAAGCAGGAGGTCACGCAGGCCCCACTTGCTGTGCGACCTTCACTCATTCTGCGCGATCTGGACAGCCCTATCTTTGCTCCGCCACGTGCGCAGCCAACTCCAGATGGTGTGAAGCTTGGGGGCTTCGAATTAGGCCTGAAGGATCCCGATATCAGGCTGCTTCAGAGGTTTGCCTGCGTGTCGGAGAACGGCCATTTCACCAAAGTCCTTCGCAGCACGATCATCGCGCATCTCGTAAAGATTGAAGAGAAGGATGATCGAAATCCCGACCGCCTAACGGCAACTGACGGGGCGATCGTCAGGAGCGAGTTGAAGGCGAAGCGGCGCGTCTGCGGATCTTAAGTTGCAAGTGCCTGGCGGGTTCGAGGGAGACGGCGGATGGCTATTGATCGCGCGGACTTTGCCGAGGAGTGCGTCAGGCAGGGATTGTTCTTCGGTGTCAGCCCGCATTACCTCCTTGGAATCGCGGAGCTCATGTCCACCATCAACGATGATACCGTCGACGGCGAAGTTGGTCCGTATCGTGTAACACAGGAGGTTTGGGACGCGACGCGCGATCCGCCGGAGGCCACGACGTTCGAGTTTTCCATCAGGTCAAAACAGATCAATCGACCGGAGATTCAATGCCTTTATGCGGGTTTGATGACGTTTATCGCTCAAGAGGCGTTGCGCAAGGAACTTAACCGCTTTCCGAGCATCAATGAGCTTTATGCGAAGTGGCCGAATGACGACACGAAAAAGGCAGGACTTAAGGCGGCGCTCGATAGCACCGCTGATTTGGTCGACCCAGCATCGGTCGCCGTGACCGGCGAGGTGTCACCGGGAATGGAAGTCTCGGATGCGGCCGCGATGCCCAAGGGCGCAGGCGGGATTTTAGGGGAGCTTATTGCGAGTGGGGAGGGCGACTACAATTCGTTCAACCGGGGCGTGGCGGGCAACTCGAAAGGAAAAAAGATTAACTTTGCCGATATGACGCTGACCGACGCGATGGCCCAACAGGCCCTTCCGAAGGGAGACCCTAATCGCTTATTTGCGATCGGCAAATATCAATGGGTTCCGCAAACAATGTCAGACTGCGTCAAGGCGCTGAAGATCGACAAGAGTCGGAAACTCACGCCAGCGCTGCAAGAATTCATGTTCCGCAACTTTCTGATCGCGAGCAAGCGTCCGCAGGTGAAGGGCTTCATCACCAAAGAAACGCCCGCTTCGCTTGGCGATGCTCAACTCGCCCTAGCGCAGGAATTTGCTTCCGTGGCCGATCCTCGCACGGGTAAATCATTCTTTGACAAACAGGCTGGCAACTCTTCGTCGATCACCGCCGCTCAGACCCAGCAGGCTTTGGAGGCCGAGCGGGAAAGATATGCCGAGCTGCTTGCAAAGGTAGGGCCTGATGATGCCTGGAACGCTCTTTCGCCCGGGCTTGTGCTGCAGCCCGATCAAGTAGCCTAACCTGTGTTGGGGTTGGGGAATGACAACGAGATACCACCTCTTAAGAAGAATCTAGGGTTCTCGTGGATTACGCCGCGAGCCCTCTGCTTGGCCTCTCTGCTAATTCACCGTCGCCTGCGCGGTGCGCGCGGCCGGTCCCTTGCGCTGCTGCATCATGCCTTCGACCCGGTCGCGCTCTTTCTCGAACTGCGCGAGGATCGGTCCCTCGAGCACGCGCCCGCGCGGCAGGCGGATGCGCATCGGGTCGACGAAGCGGCCGTTGACCACGATCTCGTAATGGACGTGCGCGCCGGTCGAGAGACCGGTCGAGCCGACAAAGCCGATCACCTGGCCCTGCCGAACACTCTTGCCCGGTTCGATGCCGCGCGCGAACGCCGACATGTGGCCATAGGCGGTCTCATATCCGTTCGAGTGCTTCACGCGGATATATTTGCCGTAGCCGCCTTCCCAGCCGACCTTCTCCACTGTGCCGTTGCCTGACGCGAAGATCGGCGTGCCGTAAGGCGCCGCCCAGTCGACGCCGGTGTGCATCTTGGAATAGCCGAGGATCGGATGGCGGCGGAAGCCGAAGCCGGAGCGCATAATGCCGGGGCCGACCGGCTTGCGCACCAGGAACTTCTTCGCGCTCTTCCCCGTCTCGTCGTAGTAGTCGACCACGCCATCGTCGGGCGATTGATAGCGATAGAATTTCTTGGTCTCGCCGCCGACGGTCAGCGCCGCGAACAGAACGTCGCTGTTGGCGTTCGCGTCCTCATCGCCCGAATACAGCACCTCGAAGGAATCGCCTGGCTGGGCGCGGCGCTGGAAATCGACATCGTACGAATAGATGCGCACCAGATCGTCGATCACCGGGCGCGGCACCTGATTGCGCATCGCGGTCTCGTAGATGCTCTGGTAGAGCCGCACCGCGCTGGAATCATTTTCGTCGTCTTCGTCCGCTTCGGCGACTTCGGTCGTGCTGCCCATGCTTTGTGCGTCGACCGCCACGTACTTGCCGGTATCCGAAAGGGCGACGACCGCCTCGATGCTGTCTCCCACCACCATCACGCGCACGACGCGAAGCCGGCCGGCATCCGGTGCGAACAGGATGCGCAGCTTCTGGCCTTCGCGCAGTCCGCCGTCGCGGCCGCGGGCTCCAAGCATGGCGGTGAGCCCGCGGATATCGTCCGGCGAGGCACCCTGGTCGCGCAGGATCGTTGAGGCTGAATCGCCTTTCTTTACGGCGACCACACGCTCGTTCAGCGCATTCGGGCCTTCACTCTTGCCGCTCTTCGGCAGCATCGTGATGTTTTCCGGCACGATACGCGCCTCGAACCCCGCGTAAGGGTCGGCCTCGGTGCCGTCCGGCGCGTAGTTCAGGCGTGGTCCGCCTCCCGGCAGCGTGGGCGTGAGGCTTGCGGTGATCGGACGACTGCACGCTGCCGGACCATTCGGCGGCATCGCGAACGCGCGCGATCACGTCCTCGAGCGGCGCCACCGCGGCGATCTTGACGCGCGGCAGCACGCTCGCCAGGTCGCGTGTGACGAACGACACCTCGGCGTCCGGCTCCGCACCGGGTGTCTCGTCGGATGGGACGGCGTTCCCGCGTCCGTCGTCCATCATCAGCTGTGCCGGATTGAACTTCGGCACGCTGGCTGAAAGCTCCGAGGTGGTCAGCGACAGGTTCGAGGCGACGCGCACATAGGGCCGCGAACGCATCACCTCCCGATCGCCCGCGCGGCTCGAGCGTGGAGATGCGGAACGTCTGGCGCGCCGCGTTGATTTCGCCGGCTGGCGGGAGTTTGTCGCTCTTGCGGATCGCGCTCGCAACGCGCTCCTTGCCCACAATGGTGCCGCGCAATTGCTTCGATCCGCTCGGGGAGGGCGGCGAAATTCGTCTCGCCGTCGAGCGCGATGAACACGGCGCCGCCCATCAGCGCAGCGCCGCACAAGCCGGTCAGGATCGTACCGGAAAACCACTGGACCGAGACGCGGCGGCGATCGACGAGCCCGGACGACGCGCCATCGGCCAGCAACGGCGGATCGTTGCCGAGATCGATCGGCTGTGCGGTTGGTCGCAAACGATTTGGATCGCGCCGTCTGCCTTGATCCAAGCGCCCTGTCCCCTCAACTCGCGCCACGCTTGCGCGCGGCGGCCCACCATGTTTCCCCAGGGCGGTCACGTCAAGGATGCGCTTTCATCACCGTATTGCGCTGTCCGATGGGACGCGCGACACGCGTGTTTGCTGGCGTAACCTTTGAATCAGACCGTGACCACAGGCCCTTCCCCAATGCGAACAACGCGGGAGGAATGTGGCACCAGTGCGGCGCGCCGGTCTGTGAGAACCCCGATGGGAGAACGGTTTAGCGCACGCGATCCACAGCACGACGTCGCGAGGAATTTTGCGGCTTTCGCTGTTGACAAGCCGGAAAGCCGAAGCCTATATAGCGCCCACAACGGCGCGCCGTCCGCTCATACGGCGTGATGACGCGCCTGCGAAGCTCCTCACCTTTGGTGTGACAAAGCGCCGGTTTCGGTCGGACGGCTTTGGTTTCGGCGGCTCTCCGGCGTTCCGGGGAGGGGATCGGCTACGATCCCGGGCTGTTTGACAAGTGAATCGGAAGAAAGAGAAACGTGGACGGCGGAGTCCTTGCGGACCGCTTCCTCGATCGGAGAAGGCTTGCCTTCTTCGGGCGAAAGGGGCGGTCGGACGAGACTTCGGCGGTACACGTTTCTAGGAACAACACCATGTCGTCTTTCGTGAGCAATCACGCAGGGCGATACATGTTGGACCTCGTCAATGTGAATGTTGCGGCGCGCAAGCGTCGTGACGCGCAAAACGTGTGATCGCCGAGATCAAAATCTCATCCAAACTTGAGAGTTTGATCCTGGCTCAGAGCGAACGCTGGCGGCAGGCCTAAAACATGCAAGTCGAACGCCGTAGCAATACGGAGTGGCAGACGGGTGAGTAACACGTGGGAACGTGCCCTTTGGTTCGGAACAACACAGGGAAACTTGTGCTAATACCGGATAAGCCCTTACGGGGAAAGATTTATCGCCAAAGGATCGGCCCGCGTCTGATTAGCTAGTTGGTGGGGTAACGGCCCACCAAGGCTACGATCAGTAGCTGGTCTGAGAGGATGATCAGCCACACTGGGACTGAGACACGGCCCAGACTCCTACGGGAGGCAGCAGTTAGGAATCTTGGACAATGGGCGCAAGCCTGATCCAGCCATGCCGCGTGAGTGATGAAGGCCTTAGGGTTGTAAAGCTCTTTCAGCGGGGAAGATAATGACGGTACCCGCAGAAGAAGCCCCGGCTAACTTCGTGCCAGCAGCCGCGGTAATACGAAGGGGGCTAGCGTTGCTCGGAATCACTGGGCGTAAAGCGCACGTAGGCGGCTTTCTAAGTCAGGGGTGAAATCCTGGAGCTCAACTCCAGAACTGCCTTTGATACTGGGAAGCTCGAGTCCGGAAGAGGTGAGTGGAACTCCGAGTGTAGAGGTGAAATTCGTAGATATTCGGAAGAACACCAGTGGCGAAGGCGGCTCACTGGTCCGGTACTGACGCTGAGGTGCGAAAGCGTGGGGAGCAAACAGGATTAGATACCCTGGTAGTCCACGCCGTAAACGATGGATGCTAGCCGTTGGCGGGTTTACCCTTCAGTGGCGCAGCTAACGCATTAAGCATCCCGCCTGGGGAGTACGGTCGCAAGATTAAAACTCAAAGGAATTGACGGGGGCCCGCACAAGCGGTGGAGCATGTGGTTCAATTCGAAGCAACGCGCAGAACCTTACCAGCCCTTGACATGTCCCGTATGGATTCCAGAGATGGGATCCTTCAGTTCGGCTGGCGGGAACACAGGTGCTGCATGGCTGTCGTCAGCTCGTGTCGTGAGATGTTGGGTTAAGTCCCGCAACGAGCGCAACCCTCGCCCTTAGTTGCCATCATTTAGTTGGGCACTCTAAGGGGACTGCCGGTGATAAGCCGCGAGGAAGGTGGGGATGACGTCAAGTCCTCATGGCCCTTACGGGCTGGGCTACACACGTGCTACAATGGCGGTGACAATGGGACGCAATGGAGCAATCCTGCGCAAATCTCAAAAAGCCGTCTCAGTTCGGATTGGGGTCTGCAACTCGACCCCATGAAGTCGGAATCGCTAGTAATCGCAGATCAGCACGCTGCGGTGAATACGTTCCCGGGCCTTGTACACACCGCCCGTCACACCATGGGAGTTGGTTTTACCTGAAGCCGGTGCGCTAACCGCAAGGAGGCAGCCGACCACGGTAGGGTCAGCGACTGGGGTGAAGTCGTAACAAGGTAGCCGTAGGGGAACCTGCGGCTGGATCACCTCCTTTCTAAGGATGGTCCTTCAGACCTCGCATCCGCGAGTGCTATCGAACCGTTTTAGAAACATCAGGGGCTCAGTCATAAGTCTCCACTTGGCGGGACACCGCCGTCTACGTTTCTCTTTCTTCATGGACGAGCCCGTGCCGCGCACGTCGCCTGGCGATCGCTATTGCGATCGCGGCGAAAGGCCGGCCGGTCCGTTGGATCTCGGGCTTGTAGCTCAGTTGGTTAGAGCGCGCGCTTGATAAGCGTGAGGTCGGAAGTTCAAGTCTTCCCAGGCCCACCAACTTTTGCTGCACCGACGTCCGGGGCCATAGCTCAGCTGGGAGAGCGCCTGCTTTGCAAGCAGGAGGTCGTCGGTTCGATCCCGTCTGGCTCCACCAGCCTTCGCTGCCTTGCAGCTTCGGTCGGCATGCCAGCGAGATAGCTCGTCCAAACAAAACAATTCGCGTCCGTCGCACTATGGACTTGCGGGAGCTAAAGGCTCGCAAGAACTGCGGCAGTCGCGTGATATCTGACATCGTGAAGAGAAGATCGTTCCGAGCACCGTGATGGCCCCACAGCTGTCCCGGTCGCGCACTCCCGGCGATTCGCATGAGGCAACTCATGGGTTTCGCTTGTCAGCCCATTGCTTGACCGCAGAGGGTTGTCGGTTCGATCTTGCAAGCTGGTCTTTCTAATCAGTGTTCCGTTGGCAGGAGACGCAAGTCTCCGAGTTGACGCCGCGCGCCGAGTGCGGAAGTGGGCATTGATAATGAGAGCGATCAAGTGAACTAAGGGCATTTGGTGGATGCCTTGGCGCTGAGAGGCGATGAAGGACGTGCTACGCTGCGAAAAGCCGCGAGGAGCTGCGAAGGAGCTTTGATCCGCGGATATCCGAATGGGGAAACCCACCTTCGATAACGGAATTCCGAGTCCATGTGTGACAGGGCACAACCTGTTGCGCGAGGTGCTCGGGACGCGCCCGAGGACTGCGCATTGCTAACGCAATGCCTGGTTTCGGACTTCCGTTATCACAAGGAAGGTATGAGAACTCCTGAATACATAGGGGGTTTTAAGCAAACCGAGGGAACTGAAACATCTCAGTACCTCGAGGAAAGGACATCAACCGAGACTCCGCTAGTAGTGGCGAGCGAACGCGGACCAGGCCAGTGACGAATGTGAGACAACCGGAACCTGTCAGGAAAGCAGGGCCTCAGAGGGTGATAGCCCCGTACGGGTAATGCGAACATTCGTCCTTGAGTAAGGCGGGACACGTGCAATCCTGTCTGAACGCGGGGGGACCACCCTCCAAGCCTAAGTACTCCTCAGCGACCGATAGCGAACTAGTACCGTGAGGGAAAGGTGAAAAGCACCCCGACGAGGGGAGTGAAATAGACCTGAAACCGAATGCCTACAAACAGACGGAGCCCAAGATTCGTTCTGGGTGACATCGTACCTTTTGTATAATGGGCCAGCGACTTAATCTGACGAGCAAGCTTAAACCGATAGGTGTAGGCGCAGCGAAAGCGAGTCTTAATAGGGCTATTGAGTTCGTCGGATTAGACCCGAAACCTAGTGATCTAGCCATGGTCAGGTTGAAGGTGGGGTAACACCTACTGGAGGACCGAACCGGTGTCTGTTGAAAAAGCCTCGGATGAACTGTGGCTAGGGGCGAAAGACCAACCAAACTGGGAAATAGCTGGTTCTCCGCGAAAGCTATTTAGGTAGCGCCTCGGATGAATACTGTGGGGGGTAGAG
>CAVWSB010000006.1:0-922500 GCA_963757565.1 uncultured Alphaproteobacteria bacterium | reverse complement strand
ACAGCCGAACCGCTCAGAATCGCGACCGGCACGATGTTGAGAAGAATGCCGCGCGTTGTTGGAAGTAGCGTCAGATTTTCCCAGAATGTGAACGGGTACATTGCCGGCCGGGTTTGGTAGCTGTAACCGGGCAATTGCACGATCGCGATGATCGCCACGTAAAGCGCGATCGCGGCAAGCGATGTGAACCACGGCATTCGCAGGAGCTTGGCGGTCCTCCGGACAGAGGATCCATCGGGTGGTCAGCCAAAGCGCAAAAACAATCGCGACCTTCTCATTGCAGGCCACCGAAACCAGCAGCAGAACGCCGAACGCGACCTGGCGATGGATGACGTAGAGTCCAAGGCAGATCAGCAGGATCGCGAACGTATCGATCAAGATGATGGAGGCATACCAGCCGGATATGAACACGAGCACGCCGGCGCAGACCCCATCGAGCTTTCCCAGATGCGCGCGATCGATCGCCAGAAAGTAAACCGTAAGATGAAGCAATCAGGGAGACGTAAGTCAGCGCCGCAAACGCTGCGCTCGCACGCAGGTAGGACTCCGAGATCCCTGAAGGCAGATTGGTCAGCAAGATGGTCGGCAGCCCTTGGTAAAAGGGCACAGCCGCAAGCAATGTCAGTATGCGGTACCCGTAGGGAGAGCCCGGCGGGATACTGTCGGGCTGGCCGAACAACCAGAACAGCAGCGGTGTGTAATCGTCTCGGGGCGCCGTGTTGAAAGCAATCAGGCGGTAGATGACGAAAAAGAACGGGTGCAACAAGATGCCGAGACATGCGGTGGCGGCAGCTCCTTGCACCAATCGCTTCACCAGCCGTTCCTTTCGCAATGCGTTCAAAGCGCGGCGTACAGCTACGCGATCGATTTGATCCAGGCAATTACGGCTGAACCGGACGTGTCGGCCGATCGATAACCGTTTGACCGCTGGCTATTGCCGACGGCTCCCGGCTCCAGAACCGCGTAGGGCCGCCCGGGAAGACGTTCTTGGCCGTACCGTTCAACGGTCACCGAAAAGCTTCATCGATCGGCACCCGATAGCCGTTTGCCAGCCGGTTGGTCTCGTTCGCCATTCCGACCACCGCCATCAGCTCGCCGAACATCGCTTCGCTCATGCCGGCTTTGCGGGCCGCGGCGCCGTGGCTTGCGATGCAATAGCCGCAGCCGTTGGTGACGCTCACCGCCAGATAGACCATCTCCTTGATCAGCGGATCGAGCGCGCCGGGCGCCATCATCTCCTTCACGCTCTCCCACGTGCGTTTCAGCCCGGCGGGATCGTGCGCAAGATGCTTCCAGAAATTGTTCACATCCGGCACGCCGCGGGTGCGCTTGATGTCGTCGTACACGGCCCGCACCTGCGGCGAAGCGTCCGCATAGTCGATCGGTGTGATGCTCATCTGCATGTCCTTTTGTTGCCATGTGGCGCCGCCGGCTGATCCGGTGACTTGCGTTAGATCAATGCCGCTCCAGGAAGCGCGGGGGAAGGTCACGGTGGAATTCAGAGCACTCCAATCCGGGGAGAACGCGATGCCGAATTCAAACGCCGAACGAAATCTTGTTTTCATCTTTCGCATGTTGATGGCGTGGACCTTCATCTACGCCGCCTCGCATCAGGCCTTCGTCGCCGACTTCAGCATCGTGGGCTTCCTCGATCACACGAAAACCTTCCATGGCTTGTTCGCGATGTTCACAGCGCCGGCGATTGCGCCGGTCATCAGCTTCATGGTGGCCTGGGGCCACCTGCTGATCGGCTTGTCGCTCCTGTTCGGCTTGATGGTGCGCGTCAGCACCATATTCGGTATCGCGCTCATCCTGATGTACTGGCTAGCCCACATGGACTGGCCGTTCATCGAGAACAAGAACAACTTCATCGTCGACTATCACATCGTGTACGCAACCGTGATGGTCTATCTGTTCGTCAAGCACGCAGGTCACGTCTGGGGGCTGGACGCATGGGCCGAGAAACTGTCGTTCGTCCGTCAGCATCCTTCGCTGCGGCCGCTCGTCGCCTGAGACGTCGCCGAATGTCCCGCAGCCGCGCCGGGCCGGGCGCGGCTGGGGCTATTCGCCGGTCAACTCGCGCCGGCGCAGCTCGAGTTCGTCCGAATAGCGCCGCAGAGCGTGCGCTTCGGTCAGCAGGCCGATCACGTTGCGCCTTTCGCGCGCCTCGATGACGGCGAGCGCCTCCGCCTCGGCGGTATCGAACGCCTCGACCGCCTCCTTCACGGTCATCCTCGGCAGCAGCACCGTGTCGCGCGCGTGCAGGATCTCGCGCACCGGAACAGTCTCTTCCAGTTCCGGCGCATGCGCCTCGGCGACCAGCACGATGCCGGCGTAGCTCCTGTCCTCGTTGAGCGCGACCACCTGCGCGGTCGAGCCGAGCGGGAACACCATGCGGAACCGCGACAGGGTGGTATGCGCCGGGACGGTGCGCGGGTCGCCGCGCATCATGCGCCGCACGTTGAGTTCGCGGATCCAGCCGACATCGGCGGCGCTGCGGATCGTTTCGCCGCGCAGATGGAAGCGCCAGGTCGCGAACGAATAGCCGAAGGTCTCTCGCGTCACCTGCGCAGACACGATCACGGCGATCAGCACGGCGGTGGTGAGCCACAGGTCGCCGGTCGATTCGAGCGCGATGAACGTCATGGTGAGCGGCCCACCGATCACCGAGACCGACAGCGCGCCCATGCCGATGATCGCGTAGATGTGCGGATCGAGCGCGAGCGTCGGGAACACGAAATCCGCTCCCTCGGCGAGCACGCGCCCGGCGAGCGCACCGAGCAACAGCGAAGCGAAGAACAGTCCGCCGCGAAAGCCCGAACCGAGCGAAACGATCGACGCGAGCGCCTTCAGCACGAACAGCATCGCGATCAGTTGGAGCGGGCTTTGCAGCATCCCGGCGATGTGGATCGCGCCGTGGCCGGACGAGAGCACCTGCGGCGAGGCGAGCGCGAGCGCGCCGACGAGCGCGCCGCCGATCGGCGGGCGCAGGGCCGGCGGGATGCGCAGCCGCGAGAGCAGACTTTCGCACAGGCTGACGCCGCGCATCAGCACGATGCCGACGCCGGCCGCGGCCAGTCCGACCACCGCGGCGGCCGCGATATCGTGCCCCGCAACCTGCATGACGAACGGCATCTCGAAGCCGATGTTCACGCGGCGCGAACAGGTTTGCCACCAGATAACCGAACAGCGCCGCGATGCCGACCGGCGCGAGGCTCGACGACCGAATAGCTTCCGATCACCAGCTCGAAAGCATAGAACGCACCCGCGAGCGGCGCGCCGAAGGCGCCCCCGATCGCGCCGGCCGCGCCGCAGCCGACCAGCACGCGCAGGTCGCGGCGGCGCAGCCGGAACAGCCGCCCGATCCACGAGGCAAACCCGCTCGCGAGCTGCGTGTAGCCGGCCTCCAGCCCGACCGACGCGCCGACGCCGCTCGACCACATCGTTTGTGCAGCGACGATGAGGCTGCCGCGCAGCGACATGCGCCCGCCATGCAGCGCATTGGCCTCGATCGGGTCGACCTCGCGCACCGGCCGCCAGCGCGCGAGCGCCAGCAGACCGAGCCCGAAGACAACTCCGCCGGCGAGCGGCACGAGGAGCGCACGCCAGGGATCGAGCGTTGCGGCAGCCGATAGCCGCTCGCCCAAAGGCAGCGCGAACAGCAGTGTGTGCATCAGCGTCACGATGGCGCTCATGCCGGCGACGATGAGGCCGGCGAAGCGCGCCGATCGCGGCGCCGAGAAACAGGATGCTCGACTTCGCGCGCGCGCACGAGCGCGCGCAACGCGCTAGGGACCTCGAGCGTCGGCAAGCGCCCGGTGGAGGCGGCTGGCCTGAGTCGGACTGAGCATCATGGGACCCGGATAACGCGGCCCTTCATGGAACGATCCATGCGATGAAAGGGCAAATCACGTTTTTTCTGGTCCTGCGAGGCACTTTCCCGCACGACTGGGCCGGCTTTTGCGGCCCGCCGACATGCGCTATCAATGCGCGTCCCGCCAGAACAGCCTCCAAGGAAATTCCATGCCCGCCACCAATCGCGTCTATCGTGTCGCCGTCATTCCGGGCGACGGCATCGGCAAGGAGGTGGTGCCGGAGGGCGTGCGCGCGCTGGAGGCCGTGTCGAAGAAATTCGGCTTCGAGATCCGCCAGGACTGGTTCGATTTCGCCTGCTACGACTATTACGCCAAGCACGACCGCATGATGCCGGAGGACTGGAAGGACCAGATCGGCCAGCATGACGCGATCTTCTTCGGCGCGGTCGGCTGGCCGGCCAAGATGCCGGACCACGTTTCGCTGTGGGGCTCGCTCATCCTGTTCCGCCGTGAGTTCGACCAGTACGTCAATCTGCGCCCGGTGCGGCTGATGCCGGGCGTGCCGTCGCCGCTCGCGGGCCGCAAGCCGGGCGACATCGATTTCTGGGTCGTGCGCGAGAACACCGAGGGCGAGTATTCGGCGATCGGCGGGCGCGCATTCCCGGGGACCGATCGCGAAGTCGTGATGCAGGAGACGATCTTCACGCGCATCGGCGTCGATCGCGTGCTGAAGTTCGCCTTCGAGCTGGCGCAGAAGACGCCGAAGAAGCACCTTACGTCCGCGACCAAGTCGAACGGCATCGCGATCACCATGCCGTATTGGGACGAGCGCGTGGAGGCGATGGCGAAGAACTTCCCCGACATCAAATGGAACAAGTTTCACATCGATATTCTCTCGGCGCTGTTCGTGCTCAAGCCCGACACGTTCAACGTCGTGGTGGCGTCGAACCTGTTCGGCGACATCCTCTCCGACCTCGGGCCGGCCTGCACCGGCACCATCGGCATCGCGCCGTCGGGCAACATCAATCCGGAGCGCAAATTCCCCTCGGTGTTCGAGCCGGTGCACGGCTCGGCGCCGGACATCGCGGGGCAGGGCATCGCGAACCCGATCGGGCAGATCTGGTCCGCCGCCATGATGCTCGAGCATCTCGGCGAAAGCGAAGCCGCGGCCGCGATCGTGAAGGCGATCGAGACCGCGCTCGCCGATGCAAAGACCCGCACGCGCGACCTCGGCGGCTCGGCCAACACCGAGGCCGCCGGCAAGGCGGTCGCAGCGCTGCTGGGGTAGCATTGTTCCGCTCGTCCCCGCGAAAGCGGGGACCCAGTCCTTGGCCAAGAACTGGATGCCCGCTTTCGCGGGCATGAGCGGAGATGAAATGATCCGTCCGTGCCCAAGATATCCGCCATCCCCCTTTCTCAAGCCCGCGCGCGCCGCATCTGGCTGCGCGCGCAGCGGCTCGACGAGGCGGCGCCGTTCGGCGACGGGCCGCTCGCAACGCCCGCCGCCGTTCAGCATCTCGGCTATGTGCAGATCGACACCATCAATGTGGTGGAACGCTGCCACCACCAAATTCTCTACACGCGCATTCCCGGCTACCGGCGCGATCATCTGCGGCAGGCGCAGTCGATCGACAAGACCGTGTTCGAATACTGGACGCATGCGCTCTCCTACGTGCCGACCGCTGACATTCGCTTCTTCACACGCGCGATGAAGCGCGAGGCCGACAACCACAGCCGTTTCTTCTCCACCGTGAAGCGCGGCGAACTGCAAAAGGTGCTCGGCCGCATCAAGCGCAACGGGCGCGCTCACCATCCGCGACATCGACGACGACGAACTGCGCGAGAAGGATCACGAATGGGCGAGCCGCAAGCCGTCAAAGCGCGCGCTGCAGCTTGCGTTCTATCGCGGCGTGCTGACCGTGAGCCAGCGCGAGGGCATGCTCAAGACCTATGAGCTGATGACGCGGCATTTCGGCTTCGATCGCCTGCCGAAGCCAGCGTCTGAAAGCGAGCGCATGGGGTATCTGCTCGATCGCGCGCTGCGCGCGCAGGGCGTCGTTAGTTTCGATTCGATCTGCCACCTCAACGCGCCGATGAAGGCCGCGATCAACAAGGTCATCGGCGCACGCGTGCGCCGCAAGGAGCTGGTGCCGGTCGCGCTCGAGGGCGCGACGCCACGCGCATTGGGTGAGCCCCGCGATGCTCGAGGCGCCGCTCCAGCCGGTCGCAGACATCGTGCACATCCTCAATCCGTTCGATCCGCTGGTGATCCAGCGCAAGCGTCTCGCGGCTTTTTTCGGCTACGAACACCGCTTCGAGGCGTATGTGCCGAAGGAGAAGCGCGTATTCGGCTATTTCTGCGCAGCCGGTGCTGATCGGCGACGAGATCGTCGCGGTGCTCGATCTCAAGACCGACCGCGAGCGCGGCAAGCTGCTGATCCAGAAGTGGACGTGGCTTGCGCAAATCAGGACGCGCGGCGCGCCGCAAGCAGATCGAGGAGGCGCTGCACCGCTTCGAGCGGTTCCAATTGGCGCGTTGACGCATCCATTTTGCCCGTGCGCCGTTATACTACGCGGGGCGACGAGGAGACATCATGACATCCGTTCCATATTCCACCCGTCGTACACTCATCGCCGGTGCGCTCGCGTTTTCCGCCATGCCGCTCTCTTTCGCGCGCGCCCAAGCGCCGCAGCCGATGGCGACACGGATCACGCGAAAGATTCCGCATTCCGACGAAACGCTGGTGCCGGTCGGGCTGGGCACCGCCGTGAGCTTCCCGTCGGCGGGCGAGGGCGAGCGCGCCAAGCTCGGACAGGTGGTGGAGGCGTTGCTCGCGGGCGGCGGCCGTCTGATCGACACGGCGTCGGTCTACGGGAATGCCGAGACGGTGATCGGCGATATCCTCGAGGCCGGCAAGCTGCGTGACAAGGTGTTCCTCGCCACCAAGATCGAGGTGCGCAGCGCGAAGGCCGGCGCGGACGAGTTCGCGCAATCACTCAAGCGGCTGCGTACCGCCAAGGTCGACCTGCTTCAGCTTCATAATGTGTCGCGCGCCAACCAGAGCCTTGCGCAATTGCGCGACTGGAAGGCCGCCGACAAGTGCCGTTACATCGGCATCACGTCGACGGATGCGGCGGACTACGCCGCGATGGAGGTCATCATCAAGCGCGAGAAGCCGGACTTCGTGCAGGTCGACTATTCGATGGACAACCGCGAGGCGGAGAAGCGCGTCATTCCGGCGGCCGCGGACGCCGGCGCCGGAGTGATCACCGCGCTGCCGCTCGGCCGAACTTCGCTGTTTCGCGCCGTGAAGGGCAAGGAGCTGCCGGATTTCGCGAAGGACATGGATGTGACAAGCTGGGGGCAGTTCTTCCTCAAGTTCCTGCTCGGCAGTACGGCGGTCACGGCCGTCATCCCGGGCACGGGCAATCCAGAGCACATGACCGACAATCTCGGCGCGGCGAGCGGCCGGCTGCCGGACGCGGCGTTGCGCGAGAAGATGGCCGCAATTCTGGGCTGAGGCACGTGCTGGTCATCGCGCGCGCGATGCGAAATACTCCCTGAAAAATGGGAGACGCTCGATGAATTTTTGTCGCCGTGCCGCACTCGTGGCCGCGCTTGCCCTGTTCGCCACGCCGCTCGGCGCCCAGACCTACCCTGCGAAGCCCATCACAATTGTCATTGGCTACACGCCGGGCGCGGTGTCGGATCTGACGGCGCGCACCATTGCGGAGGGGCTGCATCAGGCCTGGGGCCAGACCGTGATCGTCGATAACCGGCCGGGCAGTGGCGGCAATCTCGGCGCGGCGTATGTCGCGCGCTCGCCTGCTGACGGCTACACGCTGATGGTCGGGACTGACGCGCAGATGGCGAGCAACGTGCATCTCTATAAGTACGTCGGATTCGATCCCGTGAAGGATCTCGCGCCGGTCGCTTATGCGGGTGCGAACATCATCTGCCTCGCTGTGAACGCGGAACTGCCGATCAAGTCGGTGGCCGATGTCATCGCCTATGCGAAGGCCAATCCCGGCAAGCTCAATTACGGCTCGTCCGGCGTCGGTTCGCCGCATCATCTTGCCGGCGAACTGCTGCATCAGTTGGCCGGCATCGACATCGCCCACATTCCTTACAAGGGCGGCGGCGCGGCGGTGAACGATCTGCTCGGCGGCCATATCGGCATGGCGTTTCTCTCGCTCTCGGCCGCGGTACCGCACATGAATACCGGTCGCATCCGCATCGTCGCGGTTGTCGAGAAGCAGCGTTACGCCGCGATGCCGGACATCCCGACCATCGGCGAGACTGTGCCGGGTTTCGAGATGTCGTCGTGGATCGGGCTGTTCGCCCCGGCGGCAACGCCGGCGCCCGTGATCGCCAAGCTGCATGACGGGGTCGCGAAAGTGCTCAACGCCGAGGGCGTAAAGGAGAAGCTTGCCGCCCTCGGGCTCGTGGTGGTGGCGGGTACGCCGGACGATCTTGCCGCCGTCGTGAAGGATGGCATCAAGGTGCGTGGCGAGTTGATCAAGGCTGCAGGCATTCAGCCGGAATAAGTCTGCCTAGCCGCGCTTCCACAGAGTTTCGAGCCGGCGGCGGAAGGCCTTTGGCCGCTCGGCGAGCAGGCGGTCCGCGATGCGCTGCGCGGCCTTTGCGTGCGTTGCGCGACGCGCAAGGATCAGCGGGGTCAGCCGCGCGCGCCAGGGCGCCAACGGCGCGTGCGGCACCGTGAAGCCCAGCAGCACCGACAAATCCTGAAACGCGCCGAGCCGGTCGCGCAGCCGCTGCGCCTCCGCGACCCAGAGCTGCCCGAACTTCGGCCAGAGCGGCTCGATCAACTCCATCTGATAGCGATGCGCCACCACCCAGCGGCGCAGTTCGTGCAGCACTTCGGCTTCGACCTTGCGCCAGTCCTTCGGCGAATCCTCGCGCAGACGTTGGTAAGGGCGTGCAAGCTCGCGCGCGAGCTCAGAGAAGCTCAGCTTCTGCACCGGCCACGCTGCAACGGCCTCGCCCGCCGCGTCGAGGGTGGTTTTCAATCGTGCACGCACGCCTGCGTTCAGCGTCGCGGCCTCGGCGTTGAGGCGGATCGAGTTGAGACGGGCACGGACCGACGCAACGGTGCGCGCCGACAGCTTTCCTTCGCCGGCAAGATCGTCGAGCGCCTCGATCGCCGATTGCGCATCGCGCGCGCCGGACAGTTCCCGCGCGAGATCGCGCGCCTCGACCCGCAGCCGACGCGAGGCGTCGCCGAGAAAAGGTTCCAGCAGGCGCAACAGCGCGCGCCAGCGCTTCATCGCCTTGCGGAAATCGTGCACCGCGACGGCATCGGATTTCTTGTGGTCGTCGAGCACCGCGTTTGCTTCCGACAGCATGTCGCGTGCGACGGCCTGGAGAGCCTCGCCGACCCCAACATCCGGACGCAGGGCGGGTTTCTCGGCCATGTGAGGCTTTTATGACGGCCGTTTGTCACAATCCACCGCGCCGGTTTTCCTTGGCGGTGCAGGGACATGAGCCGGTCGCCCGGACGACGAATTTCTCCTCAATGCCCTTTCCATCCGCGGTCGCCCTTGCTACATACGCGGCGCCGGTGGACACACGCCTCCGCACAGATTTCCGCGGGATGGAGCAGCCCGGTAGCTCGTCAGGCTCATAACCTGAAGGTCGCAGGTTCAAATCCTGCTCCCGCAACCAAATAACGCCGTCAAGTCAATGGCTTGGCGGCGTTTTTCTTTATTGCGCCAGATAGCCGCCGTCCACCGCCAGCACATGTCCGGTGGTCATCGAGGCGGCCGGGCTCGCGAGGAACAGGATCGCGGCAGCGACCTCCTCGGGCTCGACCAGCCGGCCCATCGGCGTCGCGCCCTCGATCGCGGAGACAAGCTCGGGCTTGGCCAGCACAGGCGCGATGAAGCCGGTGCGCACCCAGGCCGGCGCGACCCCATTCACGCGGATGCCGTCCTTGGCCCATTCGATCGCCATGGCGCGCGTCATGTTCACGACCGCGCCCTTGCTCGCCTGGTACGAGATGTTCGGATAAAGGCCGCCGCCGGAAAATCCCATGATGGAGGCGAGATTGACGATCGCGCCGCTCTTGCGCTTGAGCATGTGGCGCGCCGCCGCGCGCGAGCAGAGGAAAACCGCGGTCTGATTGACCGCGATGACGGTGTCCCATTCGGCTTTGGAGAGCTCAATCGTCTGCTTGCGGATCGACGCGCCAGCGCTGTTGACCAGGATGTCGATGCGGCCGGTGCGCGCCGCCAGTTGATCGAAGAAGCGGTCAACCTCGGCCTCGAGCGTGACATCGAGCGCGTGCGATTCCGCATTGCTTAGCGCCGAGGCCGCATTCCTCGCCTCGTCGAGGTCGCGGTCGGCCAAAACCACGCGTGCGCCCGCCGCCGCGAAGGCTTGCGCGGTCGCGAGCCCGATCCCACGCGCCCCACCCGTGATGACGGCCACCTGCCCATCAAGGCGGAAGCGGTCGAGCGCGGTGGTGGGCATGGAGATCCTCCCGGACGGCTTTGCGTGTGTCGTGGGACACGCGACACTGGCGGTCGTGGCTGTGCGGGCCGTCCTGCGCTAAGCTTGCCGCCCCACGTTATCCAACCGTCAAATCACAAATCGTCAGGAGAGGGAATTGCCATGCGTAATGCGACGCGAAGAGGCGTGCTTGCCGGGCTGTCGGGCGCGGCGGTCGCCGCCGCGACCAGGAGCTTCGGTCAGGGCGCCGGTCCGGTCGCGCTGAACATCATCGATGTCGCCGGCAATCTCCAACTGACGCAGGAAGCGATCGAGCGTTTCAAGACGCAAAATCCGAACCTCATCTCGCGCATCACGTTCTCGCGCGCGCCCTCGCCCGAACTGCCGGCGAAGCTCAAGGCGATGCAGGCCGCGAACCGCGTCGATATTGACATGGTGTTGACCGGCCCCGGCGCACTATCCGACGGCATCGAGCAGGGGCTGTGGACTGAGCTTTTGCCCGCTCACGCGGATGCGCTGCCGAAGCCCGAAGCAATCTTCACCGAGGGCGCGCTGAAGATGCAGACGCAGCTCGGACACGGTCAGGGACTTGCCGTCGTCTATTCGCCGTCGGGACCGATCCTGCAATACGCGCCGGAGCGCGCCGGAAAGGCGCCAACCACCGCGCAGGAGCTGCTCGACTGGACTCGGCAGAAGCCGAACCGGTTCTTCTACGCGCGGCCGGTGAACTCTGGTCCCGGGTGGACCTGGCTGATGGGACTTCCCTACATCTTGAAGGACAAGGACCCGAAGGATCCGATGCAGGGCTGGGACAACACCTGGGAGTACCTCAAAGAACTCGGCAAGAACGTCGAGTATTACCCCGGCAATACCGGCGCCACGATGAAGGAATTCGGCGAGGGCGCCCGCGACATGATCGTCTCGACATGCGGCTGGGACATCAACCCGCGCGTTCTCGGCATCGTGCCGAAGGCCTGCGAGATCACCACGCTCGAAGGCTTCCACTGGGTTGCCGACACGCAGTTCATGTGCATCCCGAAAGGCGTGGCGGCGGAAAAGGTCACCGTGCTGCTGCAGCTCATGAGCTTCCTGCTCAAGCCCGAGCAGCAGGCGCTGACCTACGACAAGGGCTATTTCTATCCGGGTCCTGCCGTGAAGGACGTGCCGCTGTCGATGGCCACGAAGGAAAGCCAGGATATCGTCAAGGAGTTCGGCCGCCCGCAATACGAAAAACTGATCGCCGAGCATCCCATCGAAGTGCATCTGACGCCGCAGCGCCTCGTGGCGGCGTTCCGCCGCTGGGATCAGGAGATCGGAACGCAGAAGACGAAATAGCAGCAAGCACCGGGAGCCGACGCCGTGTTCAAGGACGGCCTCTTAAAATCGCAGCGCATTCTGGTGACCGGCGGCGGCACCGGGCTCGGCAAGGAGATGGCCGCCCGGCCTTCGTTCAACTTGGCGCCGAGGTCATCATCTGCGGCCGGCGCAAGTCGGTGTGCGATGCGACCGCGTTCGAGCTCGCCGACAAATACTGGCGGGCAGGTCACCAGCTACGGCGTCGATATCCGCAATTCGGCCGCGGTCGACGAGATGATCGAGGACATCTTCCGCTGGCGGCCCGCTCACCGGGCTCGTCAACAACGCGGCCGGCAACTTCATCTCGCGCACCGAGGACCTGTCGCCGAAAGGCTTCGACGCTGTCGCCAACATCGTGATGCACGGCACGTTCTACGTCACGCATGCGGTCGGCAAGCGCTGGATCGCCGCCAAGCAGAAAGGCAGCGTCGTCTCGATCATCGTGACGTGGGTCTACAACTCCGGGCCGTTCGTGGTGCCGTCCGCGATGAGCAAGTCGGCGATCGCCACGATGACGCGCTCGCTCGCGGTCGAATGGGGCCGCTACGGCATCCGGCTGAATGCGATCGCGCCCGGCGTGTTTCCGACCGAAGGCGCGGCCAAGCGCCTGCGGCCCGGCGAGGAGCCCGGCGCGCATACCATCAAGGTCAATCCGATGGGCCGCGTCGGGCAGATGTCCGAGCTGCAGAACCTCGCGACGTTCCTGCTCGCGCCCGGCTGCGAATGGCTCAACGGCGAGACCATCACGGTCGACGGCGCGCAGCATCTCGTTCGGCCCAGGGCGGATTCTACGACCTGCGCGAATGGGACGACGAACAGTGGCGCGAGGCGCGCGACGCGATCCGCGCGAAGAACGACAAGGACCGCGCGGCGCGAGGGCCTTAGCGGATCGCCTGCGCCTGCTCGACACTGCAATCGTGCCCGGCGGCGAGAGTAACCTGCGGCTGATGCAGCGTGGATCAGAATTCTCGATCAGGCTGGATCACTACGAACTGATGAACAGTCGCATCAGCGGGTCCGAAGAAATTCTGGCCTCGCTTTCATGTGACAGGATCAAATCGCGCAAGGCTCCCACCGTACTGATCGGGGGACTGGGGATGGGGTTCACGCTCCGGGCCGCACTTGCTTCACTCGGCCAGGATGCAAGCGTTACCGTCGCTACCTCTGGTCAGCCGTCCGCACGCTCGGTAAGCTTCCTCAAAACAACGGGAGGAAGCTTATGAAGGCGCCGATCCTTGCGGCCATGCTGTCACTTGCCTTGAGTACACCCGTGCTGGCTGCCACCTTCGTTTACGTCTCGAACGCCGATGACGGCAACATCTCGACCTACACTGTTGCAGGCGGACGGCTCGCTCAAGCCGGGGACCGCGTGTGATGCCGCCAAAGCTCGTGATGCCGATGGCGGTGAGCCCGGACAAGCGCTTCCTGATCGCGGCAGTCCGCTCCAAGCCGTACGAGGCCTACACCTATGCGATCGACAGCAAGTCGGGCGAACTCAAGCTCGTCGGCAAGGGACCGCTGGCGGAGAGCTATCCGTACATCTCGATCGACCAGCACCGGCCGCTTTCTGCTCGGGCGTCCTACGGCGCCAATCAGGTCGGCGTGAATCCGGTCGGCAAGGACGGCAAGGTCGGCGCGCCGATCCAGGTCATCCCGACCGCGCGCAACGCGCATTCGATCCGCACCGACAACACCAACCGCTTCGTGTTCGTGCCGCACCTCGGCACCGACCAGATCTTCCAGTTCGTGTTCGACAAGAACAGCGGGAAGCTGACCGCGAACACGCCGGCGGTCGTGCAGATGAAGCAAGGCACGGGGCCGCGCCACATCATCGTGTCGAAGGACAACAAGTTCGTCTATCTGCTCAGCGAAATGGCCGGGACGGTGACGACGCTGTCGCTCGATGCCAAGACCGGCCTGCTGAAGGAGAGCGGCGATCCGGTCTCCATCCTGCCGCCCGACACCAAGCTCGGGCCCGGCATGCCGCGCGGCGCCGTCGGCGCGCCCGGGCAGCCCCGCGCAACACCGACAACGACATCTGGGCGTCGGATCTTCATCTGACGCCGGACGGCAGCTTCCTCTACGCGGCCGAGCGCACGTCGAACTCGATCGGAGCTTTCAAAGTGGATGCCGCGACCGGGAAGCTCACCTACATCGGCAGCACGCCGACCGAGAAGCAGCCGCGCGGGTTTGCCATCGATCCGACCGGCAAGTTCCTCGTCGTATCGGGCGAGAAATCGGACACGGTCACGTCCTACTCGATCGACGGCCAAAGCGGCGCGCTGAAAGAGATCGGAAATATCCGACCGGCAAGGGCGCGAACTGGGTCGAGATCGTCTCGTTCGACTGAACGATTCGACGTCGACGAACACCGGAGAGTGCGAGCAATTCATGCGTTGTGTTCCGCGCATTGGCATGAAAATCGGCTGGGCAGGTTCGACGCCGCCGCCTCGACATGAGTTCGATATGGATATGCAAGCCCGTCGATCTCCCCGGCATCATCGACGGCATCCAGCGCTGGGTCGAGGTCGAGAGCCCGACCCGCAATGCCGTCCGCCGTCAACCGCATGATCGATCGTGGTGCAGGCCGACGTGGTCGGCGCTGCCGGTCGCGATCGAGCGCGTCCCCGGCCGCGAGGGCTCGCCGACTCCCTCATCGTGCGCAGTCGAGGCGGCGGCATCGCGCCGGGCATTCTGATCATGTCGCACATCGACACCGTGCATCCGATGGGCACGCTCGGCGGGCCGCTGCCGTTCCGGCGCGACGGCGACAAGCTCTATGGGCCCGGCATCTACGACATGAAGGGCGGCGCGTATCTGGCGCTCGAAGCGTTCCGTCAAGTGGCGCAGGCCGGCACCGCGAAGCTTCCGGTCACGCATCTCTGTTCACGCCCGACGAGGAAGATCGGCAGCCCGACGTCGCGCGACCTGATCGAGGCGGAGGCGCGCCGCGCGCGCTATGTGCTCGTGACCGAGCCCGCGCGCGACGGCGGCAAGATCGTCACGGCGCGCAAGGGTGTCGGGCGCTTCGAGATGAAGACGACCGGCGTCCCGGCGCATTCCGGCTCGCGCCACCAGGACGGCCGCAGCGCCATCAAGGAGATGGCGCGGCAAATCCTGGCGATCGAGGGCATGACCGACTACGCGCGCGGCGTGACCACGACGGTCGGGCTGATTGTCGGGCGGCACCGCGCCGAACGTCATCCCGCAGCACTGCCACATGCGTCGTCGACCTGCGCGTGCGCGACGAGGCGGCCGGGCGCGCGAATTCGAGGCGAAGATCCTTGGGCTTGCGCCGCACGATGCCGGGCGTGAAGGTCGAGGTGACCGGCGGCATGAACCGCCCGCCGTTCGAGAAGACGACCGCGATCGACGTGCTGTTCCGTCACGCGCAGGCGCTCGCGCACGACATCGGCTTTCGACTCGCAGCACACCGACATGACCGGCGGCGGCAGCGACGGCAATTTCACCGCCGCGCTCGGCGTGCCGACGCTCGACGGCCTCGGCATCGACGGCGACGGCGCACACACCGAATGGGAGCACGGCCTGTCTCGTCGATCGCGCCGCGCACCCTGTTGATGCGCGGCTACTCGAGACGCTGCAGTAGATCCGCTTTACGGCGGGCCTACAGGACCTGCCAGGCGATCATCGCGATGCCGATGATGCTGATCAGCCAGACCAGCGTGCGCAGGTACATGATTCCCGCCATATAGACCGGCCAATAGACCAGGCGCGCCCAGAAGAATACGGTCGCACCGGGCGCGGCCTGCGCGCCCTTGCCGGCCATCTGCGCGGCGAGAACGGCGGTCAGCAGCAGCACCATCCCGACCAGCATGTTCTTCGCGGCGCGATCGGCACGGCCGGCATGGATGGATGGCGGCGGCACAAGATCGCGATTGCCAAAAGCGATCACCATTCCTTCCGGCGTCCACGCCTTCGCGCACATTGCGCTTGCGACCATCACCATCACGAATGTCAGAATGCCTGACCAGATCAGCGCTGAACCGTCGTCATCATCGCGTGCCCCTCCCCAGGGTGGTGCTTGCAGTGTCGCGAAACTCTACGCGGTTTCAGCGCGTGGCGGAATGGGCGCATTCGACACCGATCAAGAGAAATTGCGCACCAGCGCCAGGCCCGCGAACAGCCCGCACGATGGACAGTGCGACCGATGCCGCGACGTAGAGAGCCGCGAGTCCAAGCTCGCCGCGCTCGTAGAGCAGCGCGGTATCGAGCGAGAAGGCCGAGAAGGTCGTGTAGCCGCCGAGGATCCCGGTGGTGAAGAACAGCCGCCAGTGCTGGGAGGCGTCGCCCTTGAAGGCGAAGTAGGCGGCAAGCAAACCCATCACCAGCGAGCCGGTGACGTTCTCGAACAGCGTCGCGTAGGGAAACGCGGTGCCGAGCAGCCGCGCCGATGTGAGGTTGACGCCGTGACGAAGCGCGGCGCCGATGCCGCCGCCGAGAAACACGATCAGGAAGCCCATGTCGTCCCTTTCCGGGCAATAAAAAACCGCCCTCTTGCTGGGGCGGTCCAGACAGAATCCTACCGCCATGTCCGCGGTAGGAGTCATCAGCCGTTGCGGGCGGTTGTCGGGGGACTCCATCCCCATCGCGGGAGAGGCTATGCGCCGCAGGGCCGGAGCGGTCAATCGGCGTGGCGCAGTCCGCAGCGCTTGCCCAAAGGTTGTGCGCGGGATTTGACGGGTGGCTCGTGCGGCGGAAGCCGAATTCCCTGCGAATCCGCCGGTTAGCCAGCTGCGCATCGTCTTGGCCTCGATCTTGCTGCGCAAGGTGCCAGATTTGTACGGCCGGGGAGGCGTCTTTTGCACGCGACCATCAAGGCTGAGCCCGAAGCCGTACCGCTCGATCTGACGCGCACCGCACTCATCATCATCGACATGCAGCGCGACTTCCTCGAGCCGGGCGGCTTCGGGGAAACGCTCGGCAACGACGTCTCGCTGCTCGGCGCCGCGGTCGCGCCCTGCAAGGCCGTGCTCGAAGCCGCGCGCGCCGCCGGCATTCTGGTCATCCACACGCGCGAAGGCCATCGCCCGGATCTCTCCGACGCGCCGAAGGCCAAGATCGAGCGCGGCCATCCGTCCGTGCGCATCGGCGCGCCCGGACCGATGGGCCGCATCCTGATCCGCGGCGAGCCGGGCCACGACATCATCCCGGAGCTCTATCCGATCGCCGGCGAGCCGGTGATCGACAAGCCCGGCAAGGGCGCGTTCTACGCGACCGACCTCGACGCGCTGCTGCGCAATTTCGGCATCCAGCATCTGCTGGTGTGCGGCGTCACCACCGAGGTCTGCGTCAACACCACGGTGCGCGAGGCGAACGACCGCGGCTATCGCTGCGTCGTGCTCGCCGACTGCTGCGCCTCCTACTTCCCGGAATTCCACGAGATGGGCCTCGCGATGATCAAGGCGCAGGGCGCGATCTTCGGCTGGGTGTCGGACTTCGGCAGCCGCGCTCGCGGCGATGCAAGCCGCCGGCGCTGAAGCTTGTCAGCGGCTAGCGCGCTTGAACTGGGCAACCGACCGGGGCTGAGGGGAGCAGCGTCATGGCAATGTCAGCGACCACAGCGGACTTCAAGCCGACACTCTGGACGCCGGGCGACTGGAACGCCTTCTTCGGCTTCGGCACCAACATCCTCGTCAACATGCTGGTGCTCACCGGCCTGTTGCGCTTCGTGCTCAAGATGCCGGACGCGATCGTGTTCGGCCGCATCCTGCCCGCGCTCGGGCTGATGATGTGCCTCTCGACCTTCTATTACGCCTGGCTCGCCTATCGGCTGGCGCAGAAGACCGGACGCACCGATGTCTGCGCGCTGCCTTCGGGCGTCAGCGTGCCGCACATGTTCGTCGTCACCTTCGTGATCATGCTGCCGATCACGCTCAAGACCGGCGATCCGCTGAAGGGCTGGTCGGCCGGGCTTGTCTGGGTGTTCTTCCAGAGCTTCATCCTGATGATCGGCGGCTTCGTCGCGCCGTATATCCGCACGCATCACGCCGCGCGCGGCGCTGCTCGGCGCGCTCGCCGGCGTCTCGATCACCTTCATCTCGATGCGCCCGGCGCTCGAGATGTATCATGACGCCGGTGATCGGCCTCGTGTGCTTCGCCATCATCCTGGTGAGCTGGTTCGGCGGATTCAAATATCCGAAGGGCATTCCGGCCGGCCTCGTCGCGATCGCGGTCGGCATGCTGATCGCGTGGGGCTCGACGCTGTTCGGCCTCGGCTATGGCGGCATGAGCGTCGCGAACTTTGCCGGCGCGTTCGCCAATTTCGGCTTCTCGGTGCCGATCCCGGCCGTCGGCACGGTGTTCTCGGGCTTCGAATTCCTCGGCGTCATCCTCGTCACCGCGATCCCGTTCGGCATCTACGATCTCGTCGAGGCGATGGACAACGTCGAGAGCGCGGAAGCCGCGGGCGACGCGTATCCGACCACGCGCGTGCTGACCGCCGACGGCGTCGTCAGCCTGATCGGCTGCCTGATGGGCAACCCGTTCATCAACGCGGTCTACATCGGCCATCCCGGCTGGAAGGCGATGGGCGGCCGCATCGGCTATTCGGCCGCCACTCGGCGTGATGGTGATCGTGCTGTCATGGTTCGGCATCATCGCGGTGATGTCGTCGCTGATCCCGCTGGTCGCGATCTCGCCGATCCTGCTCTACATCGGCATGCTGATCGGCGCGCAGGCGTTCCAGGAAACGCCGAAGCGCCATGCGCCCGCGATCGTGCTGGCGCTCATCCCGAACATCGCGGCGTGGGGCAAGGTGCTGATCGACGGCGCGCTCGGCGCCGCCGGCACGAACGCGGCGACGGTCGGGTTCGACAAGCTCGGCCAGGTCGGCGTGCTCTATCACGGGCTCGAACTGCTCGGCGGCGGCGCGATCCTCGGCGGCGTGATGCTCGGCGCGATCGGCGACCTTCATCATCGAGCAAGAAATTTGTCGAATCGCGTCCGCCTTCGCGCTCGCAGGCGCGGTGCTGACCTTCTTCGGCTTCATGCACGGCGAGCACGGTCGGCTATCGCGGAGTACGCCCTCGGTCGCGGTCGCCTACGCGATGGTGGCGGCGTTCCTGTTTGCCTTGAGCAAGATGCCGGCTGAGGCATCGGCGCCGACGATGGTGCATCGCGCCGCACGCCGTGCCGGCCGAATAGCGCCAGCGCCGACACCTGCGGAGGCGGCGTACGCGTTGCGCGCCGTGCCGCGCATATATCGCAACCATCAATAATTCCATCAGTGACATAAATAGTCAGTATGTTAGCATGGGCTGCGGCTGATCGCGGCCCGGCCGTCGCCGTTATTGACTTCTTAACCGCATCCCTGCAACCTATTAGGCGAATGAACGTTCGCTCTTTCTTACTGCAGGGCAGCAATTTCCATGCGCCGCGCCAACGTGCAGCTTCAGGCCGACCGCCGCAGCGAAATCCTCGCCGCCGCGCAAGCCTGCTTCGCGCGCTCGGGCTTCCATCAGACCTCGATGCAGGAGATCTGCGCCGAGGCCGGCATGAGCCCGGGCAATCTCTATCGCTACTTCCGCTCCAAGGAAGACATCATCGCCGGCATCGCCGAGCGCGACCGTGCCGAAGCCGCGCAGCAGTTTGCCGCGTCGATCGCGACCGGCAATTTCTTCGACGGGCTCGCCGCGCTCGCGCAGCACCATCTGGTCGAGCGCACGATGGAAGAAGTCTCGATCTGCGCCGAGATCATGGCGGAGAGCCGCCGCAATCCTGCCGTCGCGCGCATCTATCAGGACATGGAGGCGGACATGCGCGCGCGCTTCATTGCGCTTGCTCCGCGACGCCGCCGAGCGGGGCGAAATCCGCCGCGATATCGACTTCGACGGCGCCGTGACGGTGCTGTTCGCGCTCGCCGACGGGCTTTCGTGGCGGCGCGCGGTCCAGCCGTCGTTCAACGCCGAAGCCGTGATGCCGCTGGTGCTGGGCATGGTGGAGCACCTGCTCACCAAGTCGGCATCTGCCAATGACAACAAGACCGGGGGCTCAGTCATGAAAGCTGCTCGTATCGCTGCGGTCGGCATCGTTGTCGCGTGCCGCCGCCTGGATCGCGTCCGGCCACCTGTTGCCGCACGACAGCGCGGAGAGCCACGCCGCGGTGCGCAGCCGACAACAGCAGCAGCAGAAGCTGTTCCGCGTCGCGGTCGCGGAAGCCCATGTTGAGCCGCGCACGCGCAAGCTCGTGCTCTCGGGCCGCACCGAGGCCGATCGCAAGATGATGGTGACGGCGCGCGTGCGACGGCATCGTGAGCGAACTGAAGGTGCGGCGCGGCGACGATCGTCAAGGAGGGCGACGTGATCGCGATCCTCTCCGACGAGGCGCGCGAGTCGCGCGTTGCGCAGGCGCAGGCGATGCTGACGCAGCGCAAGACCGAGCTTGAGGCGCGCATGAAGCTGGTCAAGCAGGGCACGCTGCCCAGGCTCGAAGCGGTCAACCTCGAGACGCAGTCCAAGGCGGCCGAAGCGGCGCTTGCCGCCGCCGAAGCCGAGAAGGATCGCAGCGTCATCCGCGCGCCGTGGGCCGGCATCATCAACGACGTGCCGGTCGAGATCGGGCAGGCGGTGTTCTCGTTCATGGGCAAGGAGATCGCGCAGATCGTCTCGATCGATCCGATCCTCGCGGTCGTCGAAGTCGCCGAGCGAAGCCTTGCCGGCGTCCACGCTCGGCGATCCAGCCGAGATCCGGCTGGTCACCGGCGCCAAGGCCGACCGGCAAGATCCGCTTCATCTCCAAGATCGGCGAGCGCAGAGTACCCGCACCTACCGGGTCGACGTGCGAAGTGCCGAACGCCGACTGGGCGATCCCGGATGGAATCACGGCCGAGGTCGCGATCCCGCTGGCGCCGTCCCGGCCGCGCGCGTGCCGCGCTCCGCACTCACCTTCTCGTCGGCAGGCGAGCTTGGCGTGCGCATCGTCGATCCCGGCGACAAGGTCGCGTTCGTGAAGGTCTCGTGTCGTGGACGACCAGCAGGAGTTCATGTGGGTCGGCGGCATTCCTGACGACGTCGCGCGTGATCGTGCAGGGGCAGGACTTCGTGCGCGAAGGGCAGACGGTCGAGCCGGTGGACGCCGAACCGCCGCAGACCGCCGCGCGCTAGAGGATCGCTGCGCATGGCAACTCCCGTCGACTACGCGATCAACCATTCGCGCCTCACCATTGCGGCGCTCGCCTTCCTGCTGATCGCGGGCCTCGTCGCCTATCATGACGATTCCGAAGGAAGCCGAGCCGGACGTGAAGATCCCGATCATCTACACGCTGCTGTCGCAGCGCGGGATCAGTCCGGAAGACGCCGAGCGCCTCCTCATCAAGCCGGTCGAGACCAAGCTCAAGTCGGTCTCGAACGTGAAGGAGATGCGCGCGACCGCATACGAGGGCGGTGGCTTCGTGCTGCTCGAGTTCGAGGCCGGCTTCAATTCCAAGACCGCGCTCGCTGACGTGCGCGCCAAGGTCGACGAGGCCAAGCACGATCTGCCGAAGGACGCCGACGAGCCGACCGCACAGGAGGTCAACCTCTCGCTCTATCCGGTGCTGGTCGTCGTCGTTGTCCGGTGACCTGCCGGAGCGCACGCTGCTGCGCATCGCGCGCAAGCACCAAGAACGCGATCGAGCAGGCGCCGGGCGTGATCTCGGCCGAACTGCGTGGTGCGCGCGACGAAGCGGTCGAGATCGTCGCCGAGCCGATGCTGATGAAGAGCTACGGCGTGTCGCTCGATCAGCTCATCGCGGTCACGCAGTCAGTCGAACAGCCTGGTCGCGGCGGGCGCGCTCGAAGGCCCGAGCGGGCGCTTCGCCGTGAAGGTGCCGGCGCTGATCGAGCAGCCCGAGGACATGCTGAAGCATCCCGGTCGCCGCGAGTTCCGGCGCGGTCGTCACGCTCGGCGACGTTGCGCAGGTGAAGCCGACGTTCAAGGACGCGACCTCGATCACGCGCGTCAACGGCCGTCCGGCGATGACCATCGAGGTGTCGAAGCGCACCGGCGCGAACCTGATCGAGACCGTCGACGGCGTGAAGAAGGTCGTCGAGCGCCTGCAGCCAGACAGTTGGCCCGAAGGGCTGCAGGTCTCCTACACGCAGGACAAGTCGAAGCTCATCCGCCAGATGCTCTCCGACCTGCAGAACTCGGTCATCACCGGCGTGCTGCTGGTCGCGATGATCATCCTGTTCGTGCTCGGCTTCCGCGCCTCGCTGTTCATCGGCATCGCGATCCCCGCCTCGTTCCTCGCTGGCGTGCTCGGGCTCCAGCTCGCGGGCCTCACCGTCAACATCGTGGTGCTGTTCTCGCTGATCCTCGCGGTCGGCATGCTGGTCGACGACGCGATCATCGTGTCGGAATTCGCCGAACGGCGCATGGCCGAAGGCATGGCGCCGCGCGAGGCCTATTCGCTGGCCGCCAAGCGCATGGCCGGTCCCGTGATCGCCGCTACCGCTGACACGCGTCGCTGCCTTCTCGCCGCTTTTGTTCTGGCCGGGCATGGTCGGCGAGTTCATGAAGTATCATGCCGATCACGCTGATCGCGACGCTATCCGCCTCGCTCGTGGTCGCGCTGTTCTTCACGCCTACGCTCGGTGCGCTGCTCGGACGCGCTGCCGCCGTGCCGCACGACGAGCGCGCCGAAGATCGCGGCCTCTACATGCGCGCGGTTCGCCTCGCGCTGCGCCATCCCGGGCATCGACGCTGCTGCTTGCACTCTGCCTGCTGATCGGCGTGCAGATGGCGTACGGCAAGTTCGGCAATGGCGTCGAGTTCTTCCCCAAGGTCGAGCCCGACTACGGCCAGGTCATCATCCATGGCGCGCGGCAACCTTTCGCTCGACGAGAAGGACCGCCTGGTGCGCTCGGTCGAGGAGCGCGTGCTCAAATTCGACGGCCTGAAGACCGTCTATACCCGCGCCGGCGAGCAGCCGCGCCAGTCGAACGAGCTCGGCGAAGACACGATCGGCGTCATCCAGTTCGAGTTCGCCGACTGGCAGCACGCGCCCGCCGGCACACGAGATCATGGACGCGATCCGCGACAAGACCGCAGACATCCCCGGGATCCAGGTCGAGGTGACGGCGCCGCGCGCCGGTCCGCCGACCGGCAAGCCGATGCAGATCGTAGCTCTCCGCGCTCGACCCGGACTTGCTGCCCGCTGCCGCCAAGAAGGCCGCGGCTCTCCTTGCAGCGCGCGGCCCGACGTGCGCGACGTCGACGACGGCCTGCCGCTGCCCGGGCATCGACTGGCGCATCGAGGTGAACAAGGGCGAGGCCGCCAAGTATCAAGCCAACGTCAACATCGTCGGCACCGGCGTACAGCTCGTCACCAACGGCACCAAGGTCACCGAGTTTCGTCCGTCCGACAACGACAAGTCGGTCGACATCCTGGTGCGCTTCCCGCCTGACCGGCGCAGCCTCGAACAGATCGACGAGCTGCGCATCCAGACGCCGGCTGGAAACGTCCCGATCGGCAACTTCGTGAAGCGCGTGCCGGCGCAGCGCGTCGGCAACATCAACCGCGATCGGCGGCAACCGCATCATCACGGTCTCGTCCAACGTCGCCGAGGGCGTGCAGAGCGCAGTGGTGCAGCAGCAGCTTGCCGCCGCAGCTCGCCAAGGCCGATCTCGGACAGGGCGTGACGTTCAGGCTCAAGGGCGAGGACGAGGAGCGCGCGAAGGCGGGCGCCTTCCTGATGAAAGCGTTCGGCACCGCGATGTTCCTGATCTTCGCGATCCTGCTCGCGCAGTTCAACAAGTTCATCTCGGTCGGAGCTCGTGCTCACCGCCGTGATCCTGTCGACCATCGGCGTGCTGATCGGCCTGATGATCATGGGACAGCCGTTCGGCGTGGTGATGACCGGCATCGGCGTGATCGCGAATGCGGGCGTGATCGTGAACAACAACATCGTGCTGATCGACACCTACGACCGGCTGCGGCGCGAAGGCGTCGCCGCCTACGATGCGATCATCGAGACCTGCCGCGAGCGCGCGCGTCCGGTGGTGCTCACCGCCGTGACGGCGATCCTCGGCGTGCTGCCGATCGCGTTCGGCATGAACATCGAGTTCACGACCGCGAGATCACGGTCGGCGCGCCGGCGACGCAGTGGTGGATCCAGCCTCTCGACCGCGATCGTGTTCGGACTTGGCTTTGCAACCGTGCTGACGCTGATCGTCACGCCGGCCGCCCTGATGGCGATCGCCAATCTCGCGGCGTGGCGCGAGCGGCGCAAATCGCGCAGGGCAGAACGGCGCGCGGCGCGCCTTGCGGCGGCACAGCCGGCGGAATAAGACGGGGCGCATGCCCGCGATCCGACCTGCCGACGCACTCGCTTGTCACGCGAGACGCCGGTCATTCCGGTCCTCACCATCGAGCGCACCGCAGATGCGGTGCCGCTTGCGCGTGCGCTCGTCGCGGGCGGCTTGCCCGTCATCGAGGTGACGCTGCGCACCAAGGCGGCGCTTGATGCGGTCAAGCGCGATCGCCGCGCGAGGTGCCCGATTGCGTGGTCGGCGTCGGAACCGTGACGCGTCCGGCCGACATCACGGCTGCGATCGCAGCCGGCGCGAAATTCTCGTCAGTCCCGGCACGCCGGCCGATCTTGCTGGCCGCATTCTGCGGACGCATCCGTGCCGGTGCTGCCGGGTTGCGCGACCGTGTCGGAGGCGATGGCGCTCGCTGCGCGCGGCTTCAAGGTGCTGAAGTTCTTCCCGGCCGAAGCGTCCGGCGGGGTCGCGTGGCTGAAATCCGTCGCAGCACCGCTGCCCGACCTGAAGTTCTGCCCGACCGGCGGCATCGACGGCAGGAACGTCGCCACCTACTTGGCCTGCCCGAACGTGCTCGCGGTCGGCGGCTCGTGGGTCGCGCCGAAGGATGCGATCGCGGCTGGCGACTTCGCCCGCATCACGAAGCTTGCGCGCGAGGCATCCGCGTTGCGCGCCAGCGCCGCATGACGCCAGTCCGGCGGCCGCGCCGCGCCGTTCGACTGGTCTGCCGCTGCCATCGCCACGCTCGCCATCGGTTCGGCGATCTGTGTCTATCTGCACGAGGGCGCGGCGCCTTCCTTTCGATCTTCACTCGACGACATCGGGCTGTTCGGCGACGATGCTGCCGAAGATGCTGGCCGGCTGCCTGATCGGCGCGTTTGTCACGCTGCTGCTGCCGCGCGAGGCGATCGTGCGCTGGGTCGGCGAGGAGTCCGGCATCGCCGGCATCCTGGTTGCGACCGATCGCGGGTGCGCTCCTGCCGGGCGGCCCGTTCACGATCTACCCGGTCGCGGGCGCATTCCTTGTCGGCCGGCGCGGACGCGGGCGCGGCCTGCGCATTCGTCATCTCGTGGACGCTGCTCGGCTACACCCGCGCGATCGTTTGGGAGCTGCCGTTCTTCGGGCTCGATTTCGTCACCTGGCGCATCATCTTCTCGCTTCCGCTGCCGATCATCGCCGGGCCTCCTCGGCGCGTGCTCTATGGCGCTATTTCGCGCCCCGCGCGAGGGGATGCCGCATGACCCTGCTCGTCGATGTCTTCCTCTGGGGCATCGTGGTCGCACTCGGGCTCGTCGCTTGCAGCGCGCAGCCAGTCGATGTTCATCGACTCGCTGCGCTTTGCCTGGACGCGACTTCCTCGCGCTGTTGCCGCGCATCGCGCTCGGCATGATCGGCTCGGGCTTCATCGCCGAGACCCTGCCGCAGGAACTGATCTCCGCGTGGTTCGGGCCGGGGACTGGCCCGTTCGGCCTGCGTCATCGCGGCGATCGCGGGAGCGCTCACGCCCGGCGGCCCGGTCATCGGGTTTGCGCTCGCGACCACCGCGCTGAAGAGCGGCGCGGGTGCGCCGCAGGTCATCGTCTATACGATCGCCTGGGCGCTGTTCGCGCTCCAGCGCGTGCTGATCTACGAAATCCCCGCGATGCCGCCGCGCGTCGTATGGCTGCGCGTGGTCGTTTCGCTGCCGCTGCCGTTTATCGCGGCGTGGCTGGCGATGATCGCCGGGAAGCCGTGAGATCTCTTGAGCGGTCGCGATGGCCGGACGGAAAACCGGTTCCCACTGTTCCTGCCATCGCTCCTAATGCATCGCGGCTGCCGCGCGCGGCATGATCGCGCCGCGATGCTGGATCACCTGCGCGGCAAGTCCGTGGGCGAGGCCGGCGGCCATGACCGGCACCTGACCGTTCAGCCGCGCCGCCAGATAGGCTGCATTGAATGAATCGCCTGCCGCGGTCGTATCCACCGGATTGACCACTTCCGGCACCGGCACCTGCTCCAGGCCGGACTTGTCGGCGACCAGCGCGGCGGTCGAGCCGTTCTTCACCACAATCTCGGCGATGCCGAAGGCTTGCAGCCGCTGCACCGTCGCTTCAGGATTCGCATCGCCCCACAACGTCGCCTCGTCCTCGAAGGTCGGCAGCGCAATGTCGACGCGCTTGAGCGCCTCGGCGAACACCGTGCGGGTGCGCGCGACGTCGCCCTTCCAGCCGCGCGGACGGAAATTGCCGTCGAAGGCGACGATGACGCCCTGCTTGCGCGCAAGTTCGAGCGCGGCGAGAAAGCGTCCGAGCCCGGTGTTGGAATAAAGCGAAAGCGTAACGCCCGAGAAATAGATCACGCGCGCACTGAGCAGGGCCTCGGCCACGAGAGGCCATTCGGGAAGTTCGAACAGATCCCGCGCCGGCGAGGTCTCGCGCCAGTAGAAGAATTTGCGTTCGCCCTTGTCGTCGGTCTCGATCACGTAGAGGCCGGGCATGCGGCCGGGCACGCGCACGATCAGGTCGCTGTTCACGCCCTCGGCGGTGGCGAGCGAGAGCAGCGCGGCCGAATACGGATCGTCCCCCATGGCGCTTGCATACGCGGCCGGAATGCCGGCGCGCGCGAGATAAACCGCGGTGTTGAAGGTATCGCCGCCAAACGAGAGGCCGTAGCGATTGTCCTGTCCGCGCGACAGCTCGACCATCACTTCGCCGATGCAGATCACGCGGGTTTTCTCAGCCATCGGTCCACTCAGGATTCAAGTTGGCGCGAATGAAGCACGCGGGACTGGCTTTGTCATGGGGCCCAAGTGGGCCTTCAAGCGGGCCTTATCGCCCAGCTGCGTAAGCCTGCATCAGGCGCGGCGTGGCGGCCGCACGGATGAAGCCGCCCCAGCGGCCGACGGCGGTCACGCGCCCGAGCGCCCATGGGCCCTCGACGACGAGTTGATGTCCGCGCCGTTCCAGTTCGGCGCGAGTTGCTGCCGGGAAACGATCCTCGACCACGAGCCGTCCGCGCTCGAACGGGCGCGGATGGAACGATTGCACCATGTGCTTGGTCTGGAACGCTGGCGCGTCGATCGCCTGCTGCAGGCTCATGCGGTGATGCACGTGGCGCAGGAACACCGCGAGCGTCCACTGCTCCTGCTGGTCGCCGCCGGGTGTGCCGATCGCGAGATACGGCGCACCATCGCGCGTGACGAGCGTGGGTGACAGCGTGATGCGCGGGCGGGTGCTCGGCCGCACGGTCGAGGGATGGCCGTCCTCCAGCCAGCAGATCTGCCCGCGCGTCGAGACCGGAAAGCCAAGTCCGGGCACGACCGGTGAGCCCTGCAGCCAGCCGCCGGAAGGCGTTGCCGAGATCATGTTGCCGGCCGCATCTGTGACGTCGAGATGCACGGTGTCGCCCCACTCGGGCGGCAATGGAGCAAATGTCGGCTCGCCGCCGCCTGGGCCGATCGGCGTTTCCTTGCCCGCCATCGCGAGCACGCGCGCGATGCGCGCCCTGGCATCGCCGATGTCGCCCGGCGTGACCTCCATTGAGGCGCGTTCGCCGATCAGCTTGCGGCGCTCGTCGGCGTAATCCTTCGACAGCAATTGCGCGAGCGGCACCTCGACGGCGTCGGGATCGCCATAGAATGCCTCGCGGTCCGCGAAGCCAAGTTTGAGCGCCTCGACCAGCGTGTGCACGAAGTCGGCGCCGAGCGGGTCCATCGCGGCGATGTCGTAGCCTTCGAGCACGCGAAGTGTCTGCAGGAACAACGGGCCCTGCGACCACGGCCCGAGCTTGTGCACCGTGAAGCCGTGATAGTCGACCGACACCGGCTGTTCGACGTGTGCGCTGTAGCGCGCAAGATCGTCGCCGGTGAGCAGCCCGCGATGGCGCTGCCCGGTCGAGTCCATCAATTCGGTCTTGTAGAAGCGGTCGATCGCCTCGGCGACGAAGCCCTTGTAGTACGCGTGTCGCGCGGCTTCGATCTGGCGCACGCGGTCGCCGCCCGCGGCTTCCGCCTCGGCGAGAATACGCTTGTACATCGCGGCGATGGCCGGTGTGCGGAACGGCTTGTCGGGATGCGGCGCCTTGCCGTTCGCAAGCCAGACCTCACCGGAGCTTGGCCATTCGGTCTTGAAGTATTCGACCGCCGGAATGATCGTCGCGACAATGCGCGGCACCAGCGGGAAGCCGTGCTCGGCATAGAAGATCGCGAACGACAGCACGTCGCGCAGCTTCATCGCGCCGTAATCGCGCAGGAGCAGCATCCAGCCGTCAAACGCGCCCGGAACGACGCCGGGCAGCAGCCCGGTGCCGGGCATTTGCACGAGGCCCATGCCGCGCAAGTGGTCTGCGGACGCGGCCGCCGGGAAGGGGCCTTGCCCGCAAATAACCTCCGGCGCATTGGCGCCCGCCCGCATCACGATCGCGGGCAATTCGCCGCCCGGTCCGTTCAAATGCGGCTCGACGATCTGGAGCACGAAGCCCGCTGCGACGGCCGCGTCGAACGCATTGCCGCCGCGCTCCAGCACCGCCATGCCGGTCTGCGTCGCAAGCCAGTGCGTGCTCGCGACCGCGCCGAAGGTGCCGCGGATATCGGGGCGTGTGGTGAAGGTGGGCTGCATTGCGTCTCCGGGTCAGGGTGTATAGTGGCGAACCATGACCTGGTCCATTATCGCGCGCGACGCGGACGGCGCCTATGGCGTCGCGGTCGCCAGCAAATTCTTCGCAGTCGGCGCCATCTGCCCGCACGGCGAGGGCGGCGTCGGCGCACTCTCCACGCAGGCGCTGCCGAACCCATTGTGGGGCTACCGCGGCATGCGCCTGCTGCGCGAGGGGATGCCCGCGCAGGCGATCGTCGATCACCTGATCAAGCCGGATACCGGTGCCGCGCAGCGCCAGTTTCACGTGCATGATGCCAAGGGCGGCATTGCGGCGCACACCGGCGCGAACTGCATCGACTGGTGCGGGCATGTGGTGCGCCCCGGCATCTCGGTTGCCGGCAACATGCTGGCGGGCCCGGATGTCATCGCGGCGACCGCGCACGCCTTCGAGACCTCGAAGGAAAAGTCGTTTCCGCGCCGCCTGATCGCCGCGATGGCGGCGGGCGAAGCCAAGGGCGGCGACAAGCGCGGCAAGCAGTCGGCCGCACTCGCGATCTGGACCACCGAGGAATATCCGGCGGTCAGCCTGCGCGTGGACGACCATCCCGACCCGCTCGCCGAGCTTGCGCGGCTGGAAAGTATCGGCCGACAGCGGCTTTTCCATTACGTGAAATTCATGCCGAGCCGCGCAAACCCGAACGGCACGCTCGACCGCGACACGATCGAGGCCGGCATCGCGGCCGCCGTCGCTGCGCAAGGTGACTGAGCGAGACAACTGATAGGCGCTATCCGGGCTATCCGGGCGGCGATACACTTCCCGGTCGCATTATCAAACACATGGGGGATCCATCGTGAAGGCTCGCATCCTGCTTGGCGCGCTGTTCGCCGCGGCCGTGGCGGCATCGCCCGCGCTGGCGCAAACCAATCTGCGCATCGGCCTTGCCGAGGATCCCGACAATCTCGATCCGACGACGGCGGGCTCTTACGTCGGCCGCATCGTGCTCGCCGCGATGTGCGACAAGCTGTTCGACATCGACGAGAAGCTCAACATCGTGCCGCAGCTCGCGCTCTCGCACGAGACCTCGGAGGACGGGAAAACCGTCACGCTGAAGCTGCGGCCGAACGTGAAATTCCAGGATGGTGAGCCGTTCGACGCCGAGGCGGTGAAATTCACGCTCGACCGCCACATGACGGCGCAAGGCTCGTTCCGCAAGGCCGAGCTCTCGCAGATCGACAAAGTGGAAGTGGCCGATCCGCTCACGGTCCGGCTTCTCTTGAAGGCGCCGTTCGCGCCGCTGATTGCGCAGCTCACCGACCGTGCCGGCATGATGGTGTCGCCGAAAGCCGTGAAGGACGCGGGCGACAAGTTCGTGCAGAAGCCGGTGTGCGCCGGACCGTTCAAGTTCACCGAGCGCGTCGCGCAGGAAAAGATCGTGCTCGACCGCTTCGCCGACTACTGGGACAAGGGCCGCATCCACTTCGACCGCGTGACCTATCTGGCGATTCCCGACAGCACGGTGCGGCTGGCGAACCTGCGCTCCGGCGCGCTCGATATGGCCGAGCGCGTGCTCGCGACCGACATTCCGACCGTGCGCAGCGATTCCAAATTGAAGCTGCTGGTAACGCCGAGCCTTGCCTACATGGGCATCACCATCAATCTGGCGAACACGGATCGCGCCAAGAATCCGGTCGGACAGAACGCCAAGGTGCGCCAGGCGCTCGAGCTCTCGATCGATCGCGACGCCCTCAACAAGGTCGTGTTCAACGGCGAGTTCACGCCGGGCAACCAGTTCTCGGCGCCGACCAACCCCTACTACATCGCGAAATTTCCGATCCCGCCGCGCAACATCGAGAAGGCGAAGGCGCTGTTGAAAGAGGCCGGCGTGACACCGCCGCTCGCGATTGATTTCATGGTGCCGAACCAGCCGGACACCAAGCAGGTTGCCGAGGTCCTTCAGGCCATGGCGGCGGAAGCAGGGTTCGATCTGAAAATCCAGCTCACCGAATTCGCCACGTCGCTGCAGGAGGGAACGAAGGGCAACTTCCAGCTCTACCTGATTGCGTGGAGCGGGCGCGTCGATCCCGATCAGAACGTGATCAATCATCTCGGCTGCAATACGCCGTTCAACTGGGGCAAGTACTGCAACGAGAAAACGCAGGCTGCGCTGAACGAGGCGCGCACCTACACCGATCCGGCGAAGCGAAAGGTGGCCTATGAGGCCGCGCTGACGCAGATCGAGGCCGACAAGCCGCTGATCTACCTCTATCACTCGTCGCTGATTTTCGCCTACACGGCAAAGCTCGACGGCTACAAGCAGCCGCCGGACGGCATCATCCGCATCCAGGATCTGACGCTGAAGCCGTAGCGGCGGGGCGTCCCGCCTTTCGGACCTGCGCGCGGGCGCATAAGCTCGCAGCGCATGTCCACGGCTCCGCACTTTCCGATCGATCCGCAGGAGTTCTGGCGCGACCCCTATCCTGCGCTTGCGCAGATGCGGCGCGAGGCGCCGATCTGTTTCGTGCCGCAGCTTGGGAGCACGCTGCTGACGCGGCGCGACGACATCTTCGTGTCGGAAAAGCGCATCGACGTGTTCTCGTCCGATCAGCCTGCCGGCCTGATGACCAAACTGATGGGCCACAACATGATGCGCAAGGACGGCGAGGCGCACATGGCGGAGCGCTCGATCTT
Organism: uncultured Alphaproteobacteria bacterium; assembly: GCA_963757565.1. GTDB lineage: Bacteria > Pseudomonadota > Alphaproteobacteria > Rhizobiales > Xanthobacteraceae > PALSA-894. Next base: position 891,328 of record CAVWSB010000006.1, on the reverse strand, counting down.
CTTTCCCGCCGTGTCGCCGAAGGCGGTGCGCGCGCACTGGCGCGATGAATTCCAGCGGCATGCGGATCGCATTCTCGACGCGCTTGCGCCACGCGGCGCCGGCGATCTGCTCGCGGAGTTCGCGCTGCCGCTTTCCGGAGAGTGCCTCAAGTCGGTCACCGGGCTGACCAACATCCGCTATCAGGACATGGACACGTGGTCGCAGGGCATGATCGAGGGGATCGCGAACTATGCGGGCGATCCGCAGATCGAGGCTCGCTGCCGTGCGGCAACCTCCGGGATCGATGCGGCGATCGATGACATGCTGCCGGTGGTGCGGAAAGCCCCGAACCACTCGCTGCTCAGCGTGATGATTCACGGCGGCATGCCGGAGGAAAACGTGCGGCACAACATCAAGCTGACGATCTCGGGCGGGCAGAACGAGCCGCGCAAGGCGATCGCCGGGACGATCTGGGCGTTGCTCACGCACCCGCGCGAATTCGCGCGCGTGCAGGAGGGCAGGGTGTCGTGGCTGCAGGTGTTTGAGGAATTCGCGCGCTGGATCTCACCGATCGGCATGTCGCCACGCCGTGTCGCCAGGGCCGCAACCGTGAACGGCGTCGACTTTGCGCCGGAAGATCGCGTGTTCCTGATGTTCGGCTCGGCCAATCGCGACGAGGCGCATTTCGACCGTCCGGAGCAGTTCGATCTCATGCGCGACACGGCCAAGAGCATTGCGTTTGGCGCGGGGCCGCATTTCTGCGCGGGGGCGGCCGCCTCGCGCGCGATGATTGCGGACGTGGCGTTGCCGAGCGTGTTTGCGCGGCTGAATGGCCTGCATCTGAACGAGCGCCAGCCCGTGCGCATCGGCGGCTGGGCGTTTCGCGGGCTGTTCAATCTTCCTGCTACCTGGCAGGCGGCGTGACGCATTGCAGCAGAGCGGGAACCGCGACGGCGTGTGCTGACTTATCGCGGGCCGTGCCATTGTTGGATGGCGCGCGAGTCTGCTAGGCGTTCCGCAAGCGTCATCGCCAGGTCATCCATGCAAGCCTATACAATCGGGATCGAGGAAGAATTCTTCGTCAGCCACGCGCGCACCTTCGCGCCGGCGACGCGCGTTCCGCGCGATCTTGCGCGCGCATTCCTCAAGCTCAAATACGGCAACGTCAGCACCGAGATGATGCAGACGCAGATCGAGGTGAACACCGCCGCGTGCGCGACCTTCGATGAGGCGCGCGATCAGCTCTCGCATTTGCGCCAGATGCTGCACGACACCGCGGCCGAGCACGACCATGTCATCTCCGCCTCCGGCACGCACCCGATGGCGATCTGGTCCGAGCAGTCCGTCACGCAGAAGGCGCGCTACCACCGCATCCAGGACGACCTGCAGATTGTCGGACGGCGCAACGTGCTGTGCGGCCTGCATGTTCACGTTGAAGTGCCCGAGCCGGAGCGGCGCGTCGCCTTGATGCTGCGCTCGCTGCCTTACCTGCCGCTGGTGCTGGCGCTCAGTCTCTCCTCGCCGTTCTGGCAGGGCCACCGCACGGGCCTCAAAGGCTACCGGCTGTCAGCCTATGACGAGCTTCCGCGCACCGGCTTCCCGCCGCTGTTCTCCTCCACGCAATCGTACAATGACTTCATTGGCGCGCTGGTGACGGCGAAAATCATTCCGGACGCATCGCACATCTGGTGGTGCATTCGTCCGGCCACGTCGTTCCCCACGCTCGAACTGCGCATCGCGGACAGCAATCCGCGCCTCGACGACGTGCTGTGCGTGGCGGCCTGGTTTCGCTGCCTGGTTCGCAGGCTCTGCGAGGACAAGCGGTTCGGCTACGTCGTGACGGCCGAAATGCAAGCGATCATCTCGGAAAACCGCTGGCGCATTCAACGCTTCGGGACCGAGGCATCGCTGGTCGATCCGCTTACGCTCGAGCCAACGACCGTCGCGGAGGAACTGGAGAAGCTCGCCGCCGTGCTTGATGAAGATGCCGATGCGCTCGGCTGCCGCGAGGAGTTTGCGCATTGGCGCAATATCGTGCGGGCGGGCACCGCGGCCGATCGTCAGATCGAGATTTTCGGCGATGCCCGCGCTCGCGGAATGTCGCGGACCGGAGCGCTACGCGAGGTGATGACGTGGCTGACCGCCGAGACGGCCGCCAGGTGCCCGGCGAACGAGGCGATGCGACTGCAGGCGTGAGCAGCGACCCGCATTCCAGCCATGCGCCCGGTTAGCGTGACACCGGCTGATGCGCTGGCGTATGCCCGCGCCAACCAAGGACCTCCATGACCGTCGAAACTCCGGCAGCGGCCGCGTGGCCGAATGCGAAACTCATTGCCGTCGCCTGCGGCATCGGCGCGGCGGCCTGCTGGGGGGTAGGACTTGTCGCGGCCCGGCACGGCATCGCGATCGGCCTGACGCCGATGGATCTCGCGTTCCATCGCTTCATGTGGTCCGGGCTCGTCATGTTGCCGTTCGCGCTGCGCTTCGGCCTGCGCGATCTCGGCGGAGTCGGTTGGAGCATCGGCATCGCGTTGATGGTGCTGGGCGGACCGGGCCTTTCGATCCTCAGTCACGCGGGCTTCATTCTGGCGCCGCTTGGGCATGGCGCGGTGATCCAGCCCTCCATGGCGACGCTAGGGGGACTGCTGCTCGCCACGCTCGTGCTGCATGAGCATCCATCGCGCGCGCGTGTCGCCGGGGCCTTCACCATCGTCGGTGGCCTCGTGCTGATGGGAATTGACGGCCTCCTGAACATCGGCACGCACGCGCTCGGCGGCGATGCACTGTTTATCGCGGCCGGCATGTGCTGGGCCTCGATGCTGACGATCTTGCGCCTGCGCGACATCGAGAGTGTGCGCGCCACGATCGTGATCAGCGTCGTGTCGTTGCTCGTCTACGCGCCGCTGCACGCGTTGCTGTTCGGCTTCGACACGATGCGCGCGGTGGGCTGGAGCGAGAACGTCCTGCAGATCGTCGCGCAAGGCGTTCTGTCCGGCCCGCTTGCAACCTATCTCTCCGCCTATGCGGCGAGTGTCCTCGGGACGGGACGCGGCGCGACGTTCTCGGCCCTTGTGCCGGCATTCACCATGTTGATCGGTGTCGTTGCGCTCGGCGAGATGCCAACAATCATGCAGCTCGGCGGACTTGCCGTGGTGGCGGTCGGTTTCCGGCTCGTGATGAAGCGGTAGAACTACGTACCTCCCGCGTTCGGGTGGTCGTGTTTACGTAGGCTTCACGATGGTGCGCTACGTCCGCCGGAGCTACAGTCGGCGTGTCACCGATCTGTGCGTGGAGTAGGCGTTGTCCATTTCCCCGGTCTCGATATCCGTCAACCCGCGCTTGTCCGGGCAGGACGACGACGGATGGCAGCAGTTCGTTCAACTCGTCAGAACCGTGAATGCCGGCAATTTGCCGGCGGCGCAAAAAACCTACGATAGCTTCGTGAACAGCGCTGCCGCCGACGTTGTGCGCGGGCTTCCCAACGGGAGCGTTGCGCAAGCGCTGGGCAAGATCGGCGACGCGCTGCAATCCGGCGATATCGGAATGGCGCAGCAGGCACTGTCCGAGATCAGGCGTACCCCGCCCAGCGAACCGGCCGAGAGCAGCACGTCGAAGCGCCCGCTGAAAGCGCCGAGCATCTTTTCATCGCGCGAAAAAGGGCCGGGCGCGACGCTCGACGTGACCGCCTAGGCGGCCTTGCGGCTCGCCAGGAATTCCCCCATCCGGTCGAGTGCCTTAAGGATATTCTCGGTCGAGTTCGCGTAGGACACGCGGACGTAGCCTTCACCGAGAATTCCGAAGTCGGGCCCGCCGATTAACGCAACGCCTGAATCCTCCAGCAGCGAGGAGGCGAGCGGCTTCGCCTTCCAGCCGGTGCGCTTCACGTTCGGAAACGCGTAGAACGCACCCTTCGGCATGATGCACGACACGCCGGGCAGCTTGTTCAACCCGTCGACCACGATCTTCCGCCGCTTATCGAACTCGGCGACCATCTCGTGGGCGGCATCCTGCGGGCCGGTCAGCGCCGCGAGCCCGGCGAATTGCGTTGGCGCGTTGACGCAGGAATAGAGGTTCACGGCGAGCTTGCGCGCATAGTCGTAGAGCTTGCCCGGCCACACCGCATAGCCGAGCCGCCAACCGGTCATCGCGTAGGTCTTGGACCAGCCATTGAGCAGGATCAGGCGGTCGCGGATCGACGGGTATGACAGCAGGCAGACGTGCGTCTCGCCGTCATAGGTCATCTGGTCGTAGATCTCGTCCGACATGACCGCGACGTTCGGCCACTTCTCCAGTCCCGCGACGAACTTGTCGATCTCGGTCTTCGGCGTGACGCCGCCGGTCGGGTTTGCGGGCGAGTTGATGATGATGAGGCGCGTCTTGTCGGTGATGAGCTTCAGTGTTTCGTCGGCGGAGAACGCGAATCCGTTTTCCTCGCGGATTGGAATCGGGATCGGCTTCGCGCCGGTGAACTCGATCATCGAGCGGTAGATCGGAAAACCGGGATCCGGATACATGATCTCGGCTCCGGGCTCGCCGAACATCAGGATCGCCATGTACATGGTGGGCTTGCCGCCCGGCATGATCATCACTTCATCCGGCGACACCGTCACCTTGAAGCGCTTGTGCAGGTCGGCGGCGACCGCCTCGCGCAGCGGCAGGATGCCGGTCGCGGCCGTGTAGCCGTGATGTCCGTCGCGGATCGCCTTGATGGCGGCTTCGGCGATATGGTCTGGCGTGCGAAAGTCCGGCTGGCCGATGCCAAGGTTGATGATGTCGCGACCCTGGGCTGCAAGCGCCGTTGCGCGCGCGAGAACCGCGAAGGCATTTTCTTCGCCGATCCGGTCAAAGTCCGCGACAGTCTTCAGCATGACGTTTCCTCGTTCTCCCCATGCGATGTTGGCTCGGGTATAGTCACATCCGCAATCCAAGGCTAGTTTCATCCCTTGCTGGGAAAGACGAGTTGAAGCGCCGTCCGGAAGGAGCCGGCGGCGCCGCGGAGTGACGGAAAACGCATGCTGAATTCCTCCGCCGGAGATACGCTGGCCGGATTGCAGCCGGCCGAAACGCCCGCGACTACAAGGCCGCGGCGGACCCGCGACGCGACGGTCTTTGCGAGCCGGTATTTCCACCGGATGCAACTCCGGCATTTCGTGTTGCTCGACATCCTGCCCGCCGTCGGCACCGTTGCGGCGCTGCTGGTGGCCCGGACCGTGCCGATCAGCGCACTCGATATCGGGCTGTTCTTCGCATTATGGCTTTTGACCGGACTAGGCATCACGGTCGGCTATCACCGGCTGTTCACGCACCGCGCGTTCTCAACCTCGGAGCCGGTCGCGGTCACGCTGCAGATCCTCGGCGCCATGGCGGGGCGCGGTCCGGCGATTTCGTGGTCGGCGTTTCACCGGCGTCATCACGAACTTTCCGACCGGGAGGGGGATTCGCACTCGCCGATGCTACACGGCAGCGGCTGGCGCGGCCGCCTGCGCGGCTTCTGGCATGCGCAACTCACCTGGATGGCGCGGCACGACTATCCGAACGTCCATCATTATGTCCCGGACCTGATGGCCGACCGGACGATGGTTCGGGTCAACAAGTATTATTATCTCTGGGTGTTGGCCGGGCTCGCGATTCCCGCATTGATCGGCGGACTGCTCACACAAAGCCTGATCGGCGCGCTCACGGGATTCCTGTGGGGCGGTGTCGTGCGCATGTTCGTGGTCGCGCAATCGATTTCCGCCATCAATTCCTTCTCGCATCTCTACGGCGCGCGGCCATTTCAGACGCGCGGCGACAACAGCCGCAATAACTGGATCGTCAGTCTGTTCACCTGGGGCGAGGGCTGGCACAACAACCATCACGCCTTTCCGTATTCGGCGGCATTCGGCCATTCCTGGCGTCAGTTCGATCTTGGTTTCCTGACGATCCGGCTGTTCGAAAAACTTGGTCTGGTCTGGGACGTGAAACGTCCGGCGCCGCAACGGATCGCCGCAAGGCGCGCTCGGCCCGAATAAGGTCTCTAGCTTTCATCCTTCTCGGTCAGGCGGCCGACCCGCACCTCGGCCATGCGCATTACCTCGAAGATGATCGCGACAGACCACCCGACAAGCAACAGGCCGTTGAGTGCCGTGATCGGACCGACCAGCCGCTTGCCCTCGGGCGGGACCGGGTCGCCGTAGCCGAGCGCGGTGTAGTTCTCGAACGCGAACTCGAACGGTGTCGCGGACTTGAATTTGATTCCAGCGAATTCGTAGTAAACGGACCAAAGGCCGATCTCGCATACGTGAGCGATCATCAGGCAGATCATTGTCACCGTCAGCAGCGCCGACATGCGGAAGAAAGCGTGCAGATGATCGGTGCGGGCGGCGGTGCGCCTCGTCGCTTCGATGACCACGCCGCTCACCAGCGCGTGGATACCAAAATTGATGAAACTGACGATGCCGCCGGCGAACAACTGATCCCACATGCCGACGTCGCTCCCTTGCAATGCTGCGCTCATTGAGCGCATTGTCGCGGCGAAATCAAACCATTCAACGTCGCAGAATTGCGCGCCCGAGGAGGAGAAGTCATGGCCAAGAAAGCCAAGAAGCAGAAGAAACTGCCAAAGACGCCCCATCCGCGCGGCAAGGAGTTGCGCTCGCAGCTCTGGTTCGACAACCCGGAAAATCCCGGCATGACGGCGCTCTACCTGGAGCGCTACATGAACTTCGGCCTGACGCCGAAGGAGCTGCGCTCCGGCAAGCCGATCATCGGCATCGCGCAGACCGGATCCGATCTCTCGCCCTGCAACCGGCATCATCTTGAACTGGCGAGCCGCGTGCGCGAGGGCATTCGCGCGGCAGGCGGCATCGCGTTCGAATTTCCGGTGCATCCCATTCAGGAAACCGGCAAGCGCCCGACCGCGGCGCTGGACCGAAACCTCGCTTATCTCGGCCTTGTCGAAATCCTCTACGGCTACCCGCTCGACGGCGTCGTGCTGATGACCGGCTGCGACAAGACCACGCCGGCCTGCATCATGGCCGCAGCGACGGTGAACATCCCGGCGATCGTGCTCTCCGGCGGCCCGATGCTGAACGGCTGGTGGAAGGGCGAACGCTGCGGCTCCGGCATGGCGGTGTGGAAGGCGCGCGAAGAAATGGCGGCCGGCCGCATCAACCAGCAGGAGTTCGTCGATATCGCGGCGGCGTCAGCGCCGTCCGTCGGCCATTGCAACACCATGGGCACGGCCTCGACCATGAACGCGCTCGCCGAGGCGCTCGGCATGTCGCTTCCGGGCTGCGCGGCGATCCCCGCGCCCTACAAGGAGCGCGCGCAGATCGCCTACGAGACCGGCCTGCGCGCGGTCGAGATCGTGTGGGAGGATTTGAAGCCCTCCGACATTCTCACGCGCGAGGCGTTCGAGAACACCATCATGGCGAACTCGGCGATCGGCGGCTCGACCAATGCGCCGATCCACATCAATGCAATCGCGCGCCACATCGGGGTGAAGGTCACGATCGAGGACTGGGAGACAGTCGGGCTCGATATCCCGTTGCTCGTGAACATGCAGCCGGCCGGAAAATATCTCGGCGAGGAATATTTCCGCGCCGGCGGGTTGCCTGCTGTGATGAATGAGCTGCGCCGCGCCGGCAAGCTGCACAACGATGCGCTCACCGTGAACGGCAAGACGATGGGCGATAACGTCAAGCGCGCGAAGATCGAGGACGCGGACGTGATCCGTACCTACAAGAGCCCGATGCTTGAAAAGGCGGGCTTCAAGGTGCTGTCGGGCAACCTGTTCGACTCGGCGATCATGAAACTGTCGGTGATTTCCGACGAATTTCGCAATCGCTATCTCATCAACCCGAAGGATCCGATGGCGTTCGAGGGCAAGGCGGTCGTGTTCGACGGGCCGGAGGATTATCACCACCGTATCGACGATCCGGCGCTCAAGATCGACGAGAACACGATGCTGTTCGTGCGCGGCACCGGGCCGATCGGCTATCCGGGTTCGTGCGAGGTCGTGAACATGCAGCCGCCCGCGGCGTTGATTAAACGTGGCATCACGTCATTGCCGTGCATCGGCGACGGGCGGCAGTCCGGCACGTCGGGCTCGCCATCGATCCTGAATGCGTCGCCCGAGGCGGCGGCGGGCGGCGGGCTTGCGATTCTGAAGACCGGCGACCGCGTGCGCATCGATCTCAACAAGGGCACGGCGAATATCCTGATCTCGAAGGCCGAACTGGCCGAGCGCCGCGCGAAGCTCGCGCAGCATGGCGGCTATCATTTCCCGAAGAGCCAGACGCCGTGGCAGGAAATCCAGCGCGGCATGGTGGATCAGCTCTCCGACGGCATGGTGCTCAAGCCGGCGGTGAAATATCAGAAGGTCGCGCAGCTTTCGGGCATCCCGCGCGATAACCACTAGGGTCCGGCGCTTCGCCGGAAAATCATAAAAGTTCAACGGCCGCGCGTCGGTTCCAGTCGGGAACGTCCATTGCCCTCGCACGTTTCCGCGCAGGAGGCTTGCGATGGCAATCGAAGTTCGCTCGTTTTTCATCGGAATCGGCACGGTTCTGGCCATTCTTGCCGTCGGATTCGGCGGCGGCGTGATGATCGGAGGGATGATGTCGGGAACCCCGCATCAGCCGAACAAGGTCGAACGCCAGGCCGCCAAGGATGCGCCGGCGGTCAGGGATGTCGCTGCGCCGGCGCTGCCGGCCAGTGACGCGCAACCGAAGGACCTCAACACGCTGGCCAGGAATATTGACGCCATCAAGCCGGCGGACCCGAAACCCGAGCCGGCTTCGCAGACGCAGGCGGTGACCCAGCCTCAGCCCGTCGCTCCGCAGGCGACCGCACCCTCTCAGGTCATCCAGCCGGCGCCGCCCGTCGCAAAACGCAATTGCCGCATCGCCTCAGCCTGCCGCCGAGCCGCAGCAGCCTTTACCTACCGCGGGCAACGCGCAGGCTGCGCCGACTTCCGCCGGCGTCGCCCAGGTCTCGCCGCCGCTGGGTCCTGAACGGCAGGTCTCGCTCCCGCGCCCAACGGATGAGACTCGTCCGCTCACGCGCCGCGAGCAGCATCGCATCGAACGCGCGCAGCGGCGTGAGGAGCGACACAGGCTCTTCGCCGAGCGGCGTCAGCAGGAATTGCAGCGCCGGGAGGAGGAGCGGGCCGCCGCGCCGCGGCGCGGCTTCCCCGAGATCGACGATGACGACGACGACGGCCCGCCGCCGCGGCGGGTTTACATGCGGCCGCGCGGTTTGTTCGACGGCCTGTTCAGTTCGTTCCGCTAGGGCGCAACGGGGTCGTCGAACTTGCCGGCATCGAGGGCCTTGCGCACCGTTCCGTCTTTCTTGGCCTGATCCATGAAAGCTGTGATTGCCGCCAGCGCTTCGGGTTTTCCCTTCTGCGTCGCGATCGCGATGCCCATCTGCTGGAAATGCCCGTCGGTCATGCGCGAGCCCGGTACCTGCGCGACGTACGGCGGCAGCGAGTCGCGCCCGAGCGCGAAGGCATCGGCCGTACCGTTCTTCATCGCCGCCATCGCGTCGTCGACCGATGCCATCGGCGCGATGGTCGTGTTCTTCAACGTGCGCTCCGCTGCGCGGATGGTCGTCGTGTTGGCGATGCCGATGACGCGCATGCCGGCCTTGTCGACGTCCGCGACGGTCTTCGCGCCGGACGCTGCGGTGACCATGTATGTGCTTTCGGCACGCACGTAGTCGGGCCCGATCGCGAGGCGATTCCTGCGCTGTTCATCAACAGGCATGAACCCGACGTCCACCGCACCGGACTCCACCGCGTCCGTCACTTGCCCGGAGTTCGGATAGAGCGCGAATTCGACCGGCACGCCGAGCTTGCTCGCAAGCGCCGCCCCGAGATCGGCGGTGACGCCGCGCGGTTTGCCGTTCTCGTTCAGTACGAAGAAGGTCGACATCACGGGCGCGAAAACGAGTCCGACGCGCAGTTTCCCGGTGGGTGCAAGGTCTTTCATGATTCTCTCTTGTGCGGATGCGCCACCTGCAAACAGGGCGAGCGCCAGCCCGCAGATGGTCACGGTTTTCATCAGTCGCCTCCCGGCGGCGTCTGTCGCCGTCCTGTTGGACGGCGCGCGCCTGTTGCGCCAGACTATAGCGCAGCGCCGCGCGACATTCACCCGGCGCGTCACATGGATCGCGTCATGGACATCGTTGCATCGGTTGAGGCCTACGAGGCGTGGCTGAAGGCGCAACTCAAGACTGAATTCGTCGCGAACGATCTGAAGAAGAAGCACAAGAAAATGGCCAAGGGCGCGTTCCCGTTCCTGCGCGCGACCTATTGGCGCTGGTCGGAGACGGTGCTGGAGAAATGCCCCGATCTGGCGACGGCACCCGCTGTGCTCGCGGTCGGCGACATTCATCTGGAGAACTACGGCACATGGCGCGACGCCGACGGCCGGCTGGTGTGGGGCGTGAACGATTTCGACGAAGCCGCCGAGATGCCCTACGCGATCGATCTCGTGCGGCTCGCGACCAGCGCTGCGCTGGCGCGCGAGAACGAAATCGCCGATCCGGTGCCGGTGTGCAAGGCAATCATTGCGGGCTATTCCAAAGGCCTCGAAGACCCGATGCCCTTCGTGCTCGACCGCGATCACAAATGGCTGCGCGCGCTAGTCGAGGTAAAGGACGCGGCGCGCGATGAATTCTGGACAGACCTCGCCGAACTGGAGGAGGGCGCTCCGCTCGCGCATCATGTGGCGGCGCTGAAGGCTGCGATGCCCGACGAGAGGATCACGCTGACGATTCGCCCGCGGCAGGCCGGCACGGGCAGTCTCGGGCGGCCGCGATTTGCGGCGTGCGGCGAGTGGCGCGGCGCGCCGGTGGTGCGCGAGTCGAAGGCTCTGGTGCCGTCAGCATGGACGCTGGCGCCCGGCCGAGAAGCGCAACCGATCCGCACCGATGAGGTCGCGACCGGGCCGCATCGCTCGCCCGATCCCTGGTACCGGCGGAAGGACAATATCGTCGTTCGCCGCCTGTCGCCGAACAATCGCAAGATCGAAGTGAAGGACGCGGACGATCTGGCGGCGCTAGTGGGCGCCGACATGCTCGCTGCGATGGGGCACGAGCTTGCCAACATTCATCTCGGAAATGCGGCCGGCGGCAAGGCGATCGCGCACGATCTCGTGGCGCGCAACAAGCTGCCAAACTGGCTTTCCGCCGCAACCCAACGCATGGCGGATGCGGTGATCGCCGACTGCAACGCATGGCGCAAGCACGCCGAGGCGTAGGTGCGCGTTCCGAGCGCGATGCCAGCAAGGTGTGGCGCGCCGTCTCTAATGTACCGGGGCGGCGCAGCAAGAGCGTAACCCTACGTGCCCTATGTGCCGAACGCTTGGAGCGAATTAAGAATACGGGTCTGAACGGTCTGCGCGCGTATCAGTCCGGCTCATCGGATCGATCAGAAAAAAGCATTGTCTTCCGGACGCTCGACGCCGCAAGCTGTCGGCCAAACAGGGAAACCGCCATGCCCCGTCCATCGGTCGCCGAAAAGCGAGCCACGTTTCGCAGACTGCATGAAAGCGGCTGCTTCGTCATTCCCAACCCATGGGACGTCGGCTCGGCGCGCTATCTGCAAGGTCTCGGCTTCAAGGCGCTGGCCTCGACCTCGTCCGGCTTCGCATGGTCGGTCGCGCATGCCGACAATGCGGTCGGCGTCGACATGGTGCTGGCGCATCTGAAGGAGATTTGCGCCGCCGACCGACGTGCCGGTGAACGCCGACTTCGAGGGCGGTTACGCGGACGATCCGGCGGGCGTCGCGGCGAATGTCACGCGCTGCTGCGAGACCGGCGTCGCGGGCCTCTCGATCGAGGACTCGACCGGCAACAAGGACAAGCCGCTTTACGATATTCCCTATGCGGTCGAGCGCATGAAGGCGGCGCGCGCCGCGATCGACAAGGCCGCGCCTGACGTGCTGCTCACCGGCCGCGCCGAGGGCTTCATTTCGGGCGTGCCTGATCTCGACCAGATGATCGCGCGGCTGAAGGCCTACGCCGATGCTGGCGCGGATTGTCTCTATGCGCCGGGCATCAAGACGCGCGAGCAGATCGAGGCGGTGGTGAAGGCGGTCGCGCCGAAGCCGGTGAACTTCCTCAATGGCGCGGCGTTCGGTCACTCGGTGACGATCTGGCCGGCATGGGCGTGCGGCGTATCAGCGTCGGCGGCGCGCTGGCGCGCTCGGCCTGGGGCGGCTTCATCCGCATGGCCAAGGAAATCGCCGAGCAGGGCTCGTTCGCGGGCTTCAAGGACGCGGCTTCGGGCGCGGACCTGAATGCGTTCTTCACCAAGGACAAGGCGGCACGCGACGCATGAGCGAGGATCTTTCGAACTGGACGCCGCCGCCTTTCCCTCCACGCAAGACACTGCAAGGGCGTTATTGCCGGCTCGAGCCGATGGACGCCCGCCACGGCGCCGACATCTGGGCGGCGCTTCGGGGGCGCGCCCGAGAGCCTGTGGGCGTACTTGTCTGTCGACAAGCCGCAAAGCCAGCGCCGCTTACGATGCGCTGCTCGACGAAACCGTGAAACGCACCGACATCGTGCCGTTCACGCTCATCGATCTGAGCGACGGCAAGGCCAAGGGCCATCTGCACATTGATGGAAATCCGCCCGGCGAATGGCGTGTTCGAGGTCGGCGCGATCACGTATTCGCCGTCGCTCCAGCGCACGCGCGCCGCGACCGAGGCGCACGTATCTTATCGGCGATTACGGCTTCTCGCTCGGCTATCGCCGCTACGAATGGAAATGCAACGACCTGAATGAACCGTCGCAAGCGCGCAGCCCTGCGCTTCGGCTTCAAATACGAAGGCCTGTTCCGCCAGCACATGGTGGTAAGAGCGCAAGAGCCGCGATACGGCGTGGTTCTCCATCATCGACAAGGAATGGCCGGCGCGCAAAGCCGCGTTCGAGCGCTGGCTTGCGCCGGACAATTTCGATAAAGACGGCCAGCAAATTCAAAAGCTCGCGGCACACAGCGCCGCATAGGGAGGCGGAGTTGGCCGGACGAATGAAGGGCAAGATCGCGCTGGTGACGGCGGCGGGGCAGGGGATCGGGCGCGCGATCGCGCAGGCGTTTCTTGCCGAAGGCGCGAAAGTCATCGCGACCGACCTCGACGTGAAGAAGCTCAAGGGGCTGAAGGGCGCCACGCCCGCCAAGCTCGACGTGCGCTCGACCGCGGACGTGAAGGCGTTGGTCAAGGAGATGAGCAAGAAGCTCGGCGTCATCGACGTGCTGGTGAACGCGGCGGGCTATGTGCATCACGGCACGGTGCTCGACGCGACCGACGACGAATGGGACTTCGCCTTCGATCTCAACGTCCGCTCGATGGACCGCACCATCAAGGCCTGCCTGCCAGCCATGCTGAAGAAGGGCAAGGGATCGATCATCAACATCGCGTCGGGCGCGTCGTCGGTGCGCGGCATTCCGTTCCGCTATGTGTATGGCACGACCAAAGCCGCCGTGGTCGGCCTCACCAAGTCGGTCGCGGCCGATTACATCCGCAAGGGCATCCGCGTGAACGCGATCTGCCCCGGCACGATCGAGTCGCCCTCGCTCGACGACCGCATCGCGACGCTGGCGAAGAACACCGGCAGCCCGAGAAGGCGGTGCGGCAGGCATTTCATCGACCGCCAGCCGATGGGCCGGCTCGGCACTGCCGCAGGAGATCGCGCGCTCGCGGTTTATCTTGGCGTCCGACGAGTCGAGCTACACCACCGGGCAGATTCACCTGGCCGACGGCGGGTTTGCGCTGTAGCAGCGGACACCACGCGACGGTGATGTGATCGCGCCTGTCGCAATTCCGCCGCCTTGCTCCTAGCTATCTCAGGGCGCGGGTTCCGCTGGAGGCTGATCGATGGCGAAGAGAAGAAATCCAGAGGGGCGGTTCGGCGGTCTCGCCGGCGCGATCGGCCAGTTCGGCGTCGTCATCGCGCTCGATCCTGCTGACGACCAAGACGGTCGCCGCCGAGGCCTATTACGTGCCCTCCGGCTCGATGCTGCCGAGCCTGCAGATCGGCGACCAGCTGCTGGTCACCAAGTTTCCCTACGGCTACAGCCGCTATTCGCTGCCTTTGCCGCTGGCGCCGGCTTCGCCCGAGCGCCTGCTCGGCAAGCTGCCGGACTATGGCGATGTCGTGGTGTTTCGCCTGCCGCGCGATCCGAGCCAGACCTATGTCAAGCGCGTCGTCGGCCTGCCCGGCGACCGCGTGCAGATGCGCGAGGGCCGCTTGTGGATCAATGGCAAGGAGCTGCCGCTGCAAACCGCCGGCACCGGCAGCGCGATGGAAACCGACGACGGCACGCTGACGGCGCCGCGCTATGTCGAGACGCTGCCGAACGGACGCGAGCACCCGATCTTCAAGTTGCGCTGGAACGGCGAACTCGACAACACCCGTCGTTTCGCCGTCGGCGCTGACCAGATCTTCGTGATGGGCGACAATCGCGACGATTCCGCTCGACAGCCGCCTTGTCGCCGGTCGCCGGCGGCGTCGGCTTCGTGCCGGTCGAGAATCTCGTCGGCCGTGTCGACGCCATCCTCGGCTCGTGGGACCCGGCCGTGCGGCACGATCCGCTCTGGACCTGGCCTTCGGGTCTGCGCCTGTCGCGCTTCTTCTCGCGGGTGAATTAACGCGCGATCGTCATCCCGGCCGAGCCATCAGCGCGTTTACGCGCGTCAGCGACGCGAGAGCCGGGATCCATCTTTCATATGCGCCGGCGACTGGGTACATGAGGTATGCGATTCCGGATAGCCGCCTGCGTCGGCATCCGGGATGACGACGTGTCGTATGGGGGAGGATCATGCACGTTCTCATCACCGGCGCGGCCGGCATGGTCGGACGCAAGCTCACCGATCGGCTCGTCGCCGACAGGGGGCTGAACGGCAAACCGATCGACAAGCTCACGCTGGTCGATGTGGTTGCGCCGAAGCGACCGGCTGGCTTCACCGGTGCAGTCGATGCCTACGCGGCCGATTTTCAAGCGATGCTGACTCCGGCCGCAAGCTGATCGCGGACCGCCCGGATGTGATCTTCCATCTCGCGGCGGTCGTGTCGGGCGAGGCCGAGATGGATTTCGAGAAGGGCTATCGCGTCAACCTCGATCACGTTGCATTATCTGCTCGAAGGCGATCCGCTGCGCGCCGGGCGGCGGCTATCACCCGAAGCTCGTGTTTACCTCATCGATCGCGGTGTTCGGCGCGCCGTTCCCGAGCGAAATCCCGGACAATTTCTTCCACACGCCGCTGACGTCCTACGGCGCGCAGAAGGGCATCTGCGAACTCCTGCTCGCGGACTATTCGCGCAAGGGCTTTCTCGACGGCGTCGGCATCCGGCTGCCGACGATCTGCGTGCGGCCCGGCACGCCGAACAAGGCGGCCTCGGGCTTCTTCTCCAACATCATCCGCGAGCCGCTGGCCGGCAAGGAAGCGGTGCTGCCGGTCGAGGAGAGCGTGATGCACTGGCACGCGAGCCCGCGCTCGGCGGCCGGGTTCCTGATCCATGCGGCAGGCTTCGACCGCGAAACGCTCGGGCCCGCGCATCAACCTCACGATGCCGGGCGTTGCCTGCACGGTCGGCGAGCAGATCGCGGCGCTGCGGCGCGTCGCGGGCGACAAGGTGGTGGCGCGCATCAGCCGCGAGCCGGACGCGGCGATCATGAAGATCGTGTCGGGCTGGCCGACGCGGTTCGACGCCAAGCGCGCGCGTGCGCTCGGCTTCAAGGTCGAGGACAGCTTCGACGAGATCGTGCGCGTGCATATCGATGAGGAACTGGGCGGCAAGATCGCGGCTTGAGGGCCGCTACCCGGTACCAGTGCCGCCGCCCGAACGGGTTGCACGTCCTCGGCCAATGCTTAAATTGCCCGTGAATCGGACCATTTTCCCATGAACTACGTCGATGCGGCCTTCGCGCCGCTGCGCAAGACCGGGCAGATCAAGCTTTATGGCCCCGACGCCTTCGCCGGCATGCGCAAGGCCGGGAAGCTCGTTGCCGAGTGCCTCGACAGCTGTGCCGATATCGTGAAGCCCGGCCTGCCGACCGAGACGATCGACAAGTTCGTGTTCGACTTCGCGATGGATCACGGCGCGACGCCCGCGACGCTGATGTATCGCGGCTACAACAAGTCGACCTGCACCTCGATCAATCACGTCGTCTGTCACGGCATCCCGAACGAGAAGCCGCTGAAGGAGGGCGACATCGTCAACATCGACGTGACGCTGATCCTCGACGGCTGGCACGGCGATTCGAGCCGCATGTATCCGGTCGGCGATATCCCGCGCAAAGCCGAGCGGCTGATCGAGGTGACCTACGAGGCGATGATGCGCGGCATCGCGGCGGTGAAGCCCGGCCGCACCACCGGCGACATCGGCGCACGCGATCCAGAGCTTCGTCGAGCCGCAGCACATGAGCGTGGTGCGCGACTTCTGCGGCCACGGCCTCGGCCGCCTGTTCCACGACGAGCCGAACATCGTGCATATCGGCCGCCCCGGCGAAGGCATCGTGCTCAAGCCCGGCATGCTGTTCACCATCGAGCCGATGATCAATCTCGGCCGCCCGCACGTGAAGGTGCTGTCCGACGGCTGGACCGCGGTGACGCGCGACCGCTCGCTCTCGGCGCAGTTCGAGCACACCGTCGGCGTCACCAACGACGGCTGCGAGGTGTTCACCATCTCGCCGGCCGGCCGGCACCTGCCGCCTTACAAATAGCGCGCAACCCCCTTCGCGCGGCGATTGCAAATCCCGCCATTCCGGGCATGCTTGGCGCATGCCGCCGAAGGGCAAAGCGCAAACTCGAGCCCGGCCTGGCCGAGGCGCCGCCGCACTATCACGGGCACCGCGATCGCTTGCGCGCACGCTTTCGTGACGCTGGGCCGGAGGCGCTCGCCGATTACGAGATGCTGGAGCTCGTCCTGTTCCGCGCAATTCCTCAGCGCGACGTGAAGCCGCTGGCGAAAACGCTGCTCACCAAGTTCGGCTCGTTCGCCGAGGCCATTTCGGCGCCGCCGGAGCGGCTCGCGGAAATCGACGGGCATGGGCGAGGCCGCGATGACCGAATTCAAGGTCGTGCAGGCGGCGGCACAGCGATTTGCCAGAGGGCAGGTCAGGAAGCGCCCGGTCCTGTCATCCTGGTCGTCGGTGCTCGATTATTGCCGCGCCGCGCAGGCTTTCGCCGAGAAAGAACAATTTCGCATCCTGTTTCTCGACAAGCGCAACCAGCTCATCGCCGACGAGGTGCAGCAGGAGGGAACGGTCGATCACACGCCGGTCTATCCGCGCGAGGTGGTCAAGCGCGCGCTCGAACTGTCGGCGACCGCCATCATCCTGGTGCACAATCACCCGTCGGGCGACCCGACGCCCTCGCGCGCCGACATCGAGATGACCAAGCAGGTCGGCGAACGTAGCAAAGCCGCTCGGCGTCTCGCTCTACGACCACATCATCGTCGGCAAGGACGGCCACGCCAGCCTGAAGGGGCTGAAGCTGTTTTAAGGCGGACGCGGTATCCTCGGCCCGGATGACCAGGATCACGTCCGATGAAACAGAAAGCCGTTTCCAACGCCTCGACTGTCACGGGTCGCTGCCTGTGCGGCGCGGTGTGTGTCGACATCGACTATCCGGCCTTCTGGTCCTGGCACGATCATTCGCGCGCGAGCCGCGTCGCGCATGGTACCGCGTATGCCACCTACGTGGGTGTGTGGCGCAAACACTTCCGCGTCACCGAAGGTGAAGACGAGATCGCGCGCTATGAGCATGAGCCGGACAAGACCGTCCGCAGTTTCTGCCGCCGCTGCGGCACGCCGTTGATCTACGAGCGGCCGCGCTCGCGCCACATGATCAACATTCCACGCGCGCTGTTCGCGAACCGCACCGGCCGCCAGCCGTTGTATCACTGGGCGATCGAGGAGATGCAGGACTGGGTCTATACAGGCGAGCGCGTCATGCCGCTGAAGAAATATCCCGGCTACGTCCGGCAGAGCGCAAGGAAGAAGCAACCGGCGCAGCTTTGATCCGGACAACGCTTCGGCTCATGCCGTAGCGATTCCTGTCGATTTACACGCCTCGCTCGCGCACAGTGTGCGCCATCAAACAACGGAGGCAATCCGATGCTCACTGTTGCGAAGGGTGCGGCACCCGCCGAAGGTCAACTGGCACTCGCGGTCACGTGGGAAGCCAAGGAAGGCGAGGCGGAGACGATCGCGACGATCCTGCGTCAGATGGCAGACGCCGTGAAAGCCGAGCCGGGCACGCTCGTGTTCTGGGTGCATCGCTCGACGGAGAATAATCGACTGTTCTTCCTCTACGAGCTTTATACCGGCGAGGAAGCGCTTGCCGCGCACCAGCAGACCGAATGGTTCAAGAAACTCGTGCTCGCCGACGCGTTGCCCAGGCTCGCGCGGCGCGAGCGCATGTATTTCAAACCGATGCAGCCGCAAGCCGCGTAAGGCCAGCCGCTGCCAATGTACTTCAGGCTTCGCCGATCCGCTTTGCGATGCGGCGGTCGGGAATGAGCCACATCAAGGCGATCAGTACGTAGATCGCGCACGCGATCCAGGGATTGACGAACGCGAGCGCAATTCCGGTGACGTAAAGGATCGGCGAAATCTTGCCCTTGAGGTCGCGCCCCAAGGCCCGCGCGAGCGTGTGGTCGCTTCCGTTCGCCCGCACGATCGAGGCTTGCAGCGCATAGTAGGCAAGGGCGGGCATCAGCATAACGAAGCCGTACACCGCAACCGGCAGCTCGGCGAAGTGGTTCTCGCCCATCCATCCGGTCGCAAATGGAATCAGCGAGAGCCAGAACAACAGGTGCAGGTTCGCCCACATCACGGCGCCATCGACCCGCCGGCAGGCGTGCAGAAGGTGGTGATGGTTGTTCCAGTAGATGCCGACATAGACGAAGCTCAGCACGTAGCTCAGAAACACGGGCAGCAGGCCGGCAAGTGCGGGCCAGTCGGCACCATGCGGGACCTTCAATTCCAACACCATGATGGTGATGATGATCGCCATGACGCCGTCGCTGAACGCGGTCAGCCGCTCCTTGTTCACGGCCGCACCATCAGCACTGGCGGGCGGGACGCGGGAATACGGCTCCAGACGTTCGGCTCGCCTTCCTCGAAGCGCCAGGCCTGACCTCCCGCACCGTTCATCACGAACTGGCCGCGGTCGAGCTTCCACGACACCGCCCCGAAGCGCGTGAGCAGCGCATCGCAGCCAGGCTTGAGCGTGAGCACGAAGGAATCCGTGTCGTAGGCGGTGTTGCCCAACGTCAGTTCGCAAATCGGGCGGCCTGGGCCGCGCGTGATCTGCCATTCGCCGAACAGATCGTCGGTGATGCGGTCCTTGTTGATTGCCGCGAGTGTCTGCAGGAAATAATGGGTGAAGCTCGGCGTCGTCTCGTACATACCGGCTTCGACCTCGTTCAGCTCGAACAGCACCACACCCTTGGCGTCGACCAGCTTGAGGGCGTCGTCAGTACCCATCGTCCACGCGGCAGTCGGGCGCAGATCGGGGAAGGCGGCGGCGCAGGTCGGCCCAAGCGTTACAACGCGGCCCTGCGGCGCGGCATCAAGCTTGAAGGTCAGCGTGCAGCGCCGGTCGCGATCCGGATTGGACAATTCCCAAGGCCCGGCGAGCGCACGCGCCGCATCGCTCGGAGGCGGCGCCGGGGGGGCCTGCGCCGCCGCATGCGTCGCAGTAAAGGCAATCAGGCACACGCAGGAAAATCGTGAAAACGTCATCATACTGCTGGGTTTATCACGTCTGTGGTGGCTCGTAGCCTGGTAGCGCGCACCCTTCGGGATGCGATGAAACCAGATCGCGCTCCGACGATTAAGCCTTGGGGTATTCAGGAGAGCATCCATGAGCGTCGAGAAAATTGAAAAGAAGGTATCCGTGCGGGTGGAAACGCACACCGGATCGGGCGCCAGCGCCACCGTGCAGAAGGACGGCAAAGCCGCTTCCGCGGAAGGCGGTACCGCGCAGGAGGCGCTCGACAAGGCCGCGGACAAGGCCAAAAGCTGAGTTAGGACTTCACCGGCGTTTCGGGACCGGCGTCAGCGGCCCCTTGCCGGAAAACCACGAGATGATGTTGTTCGCCACCAGTTCGTCCATCGCGCGGCGCGTCGCGTGCGAAGCCGAGCCGACATGCGGCAGCAGCACGATGTGGTCCATGTCGATCAGTTCCTGCGGCACCTTCGGCTCGTCGGCGAACACGTCGAGGCCGGCGGACAGGATCGTCTTGTCCTTGAGCGCCTTGATCAGCGCGGCCTCGTCCACCACCGAGCCGCGCGCCACATTGATCAGGATGCCCTCGGGACCGAGCGCCTTGAGCACCTCGGCGTTGACGAGATTTTTTGTCGCGGCGCCGCCGGGCGTGATGACGATCATCAGGTCCACGTCGCGCGCCATGTCGACGATGTTGGGATAGTGCCGGTACGGCACGTCCGCGGGCCGGCGCGAGTGGTAGACCACCGGCACCTTCATGGCGTCGAGACGGCGCGCGATCGCCTTGCCGATGCGACCCATGCCGACGATGCCGACCGTGCGGTCGCGCAGCGAGGGCGTGAGCTGGTAGTCGCCGTGCTTCGGCCAATTGCCGGCGCGCAGATATTTCTCCGCCTGCGGCAGGTGGCGCACCGTCGCGAGCAGCAAGCCGAGCGCGGTGTCGGCGACCTCCTCGTTCAGCACGTCCGGCGTGTTGGTGACGACGATGCCGTGCTCGCCCGCCCATTTGGCGTCGATGTGGTCGTAGCCGACGCCGAAGCTCGACACGATTTCGAGCTTGGGAAAGCGCGACATGATGGCGCCGTCGATGCGGCCGTGGCCGCCGGCCGCCGCGATGGCGCGCACGTTCGGCGCGATGGAGTTGATGAACGCCTCGTGATCCGGCGCCGCCCAGGCCTTGTGCAGGTGCAGGCCGGCGCCTTGGTCAGCGCCTCCTCGATGATCGGCTTCGGTGCCGAACATCACCACATCGGCTTTTTCGCCGGCCATGAAGGCTTCTCCTGATAGACTATTTCCGCGGCGCGGCGGTCGGAAAGGCGGGAGGCACACTCCCTTGGGCCACGCGCAGGCGTCAAGCGCGAAAATGCTGCGGCCGAATGCCCGGCCGGGCGCTTTCGGCTTGCTCGGCCTACCCGCACGGAAGGATGATTTCCTCAGGAACGCGGCCTGCGGTAGCATTGACTTCACTGCGCCCCCGGTCGATGACTTGCCGACCCGTAAAACTAACATTCTACCAAGCGGGGCGTAACTGGGAGGATGATGCATGGCGTCGGTCGGAATCCGCGACGTCAGCAAGGCGTTTGGCGCGACGCAGGTCATTCACGGCGTCGACATCTCGATCGATGACGGCGAATTCGTCGTGCTGGTCGGCCCATCCGGCTGCGGCAAGTCCACGTTGCTGCGCATGATCGCGGGCCTGGAAAACATCACCGGCGGCGAGATCCGCATCGGCGACCGCGTCGTCAACAACGTGCCGCCGAAAGAGCGCGACATCGCGATGGTGTTCCAGAACTACGCGCTCTATCCGCACATGACGGTCGCCGCCAACATGGGCTTTTCGCTGCGCCTGCGCGGCGCCGACAAGACCGAGATCGACATCGCGCGTGCATCGCGCCGCCGAGATCCTCGGGCTGATGCCGCTGCTGGAGCGCTTCCCGCGCCAGCTCTCCGGCGGCCAGCGCCAGCGCGTCGCGATGGGGCGCGCGATCGTGCGCGACCCGCAGGTATTCCTGTTCGACGAGCCGCTGTCGAACCTCGACGCCAAGCTGCGCGTCGCGATGCGCACCGAGATCAAGGAGCTGCATCAGCGGCTCAAGACCACGACCGTCTACGTCACGCACGACCAGATCGAGGCCATGACCATGGCCGACAAGATCGTCGTGATGCATGACGGCATCGTGGAGCAGATCGGCACGCCGCTCGATCTCTACGACAAGCCGGAGAACCAGTTCGTTGCGGGCTTCATCGGCTCGCCGGCGATGAATTTCCTCAAGGGCAAGGTCAAGGCGAACGGCTCGGTCGGCTTCGAGGGACCGAACGGCGTGAAGCTGCCGCTCGCGACCGCGCCGGCCGCGTCCGACGGCCGGCCTGCGGTCTACGGCATCCGGCCCGAGCATTTCACCATCGCGGACGATGGCGCCGAAGCCGAGATCGTCGTGGTCGAGCCGACCGGCTCGGAGACGCAGGTGTTCGCCAAGCTCGGCGGCGAGGAAGTCGTCGCGGTGTTCCGCGAGCGGCACAAGTTCGAGCCGGGCGACAAGGTCCGGCTCAAGCCCGATCCCTCGCTGGTGCATCTGTTCGACGAGGCGACGGGCAAACGATTGAACGCCTGAGATTCAATCACGCTAAAAAGTCGAAAACAGGGAGGAATGACATGACATGACTTTACCCGCCGCTCGATACTTCAGGGCGGCACCGCGCTCGGCGCAGCCGGCGCGCTCACCGGCCCGGCGCTGTTCGATTTCGCCAAGGCCTGGGCGCAGAGCGCGCCGTGGAAGGCCGAGAAGGACGCCAAGCTCACCGTGATGCGCTGGAAGCGCTTCGTCGAAGCCGAGGACGAGGCGTTCAACGAAATGGTCGACGGCGTTCAAGGCGGCGACCGGCACCGAGATGAACGTGTTCTCGCGAATCGTTCGAGGACGTGCAGCCGAAGGCTTCGGTCGCGGCCAACACCGGGTCGGGCATGGACCTCGCCTGGGGCCTGCACACGCTGCCGCAGCTCTTCCCCACCAAGGTGATCGAGCTCAACGACGTCGCGGACTATCTCGGCAAGAAATACGGCGGCTGGACCGCCGCGGCGGAAGCGACCTGCAAGCAGGGCAACAAGTGGCTCGGCATCCCGGTCGCCACCATCGGCGGCTACCTGACCTACCGCAAGTCGGCGCTGGACAAGGCGGGCTTCAAGGAATTCCCGAAGGACTTCCCCGGCTTCCTGGAAATGTGCAAGGCGCTGAAGAAGAACAACACGCCGGCCGGCTTCGCGCTCGGCCATGCCTCGGGCGACGCCAATGCGTGGCTGCACTGGATCCTGTGGGGCCACGGCGCCTACACGGTCGACAAGGACGACAAGGTCATCATCAACTCGCCCGAGACCGTGAAGGCGCTCGAATACGCCAAGGCGCTGCTCCGACACCTTCATCCCCGGCGTCGCGTCGTGGAACGACTAGTTCGAACAACAAGGCGTTCCTGGCGGGTGAACTTTACTGCACCTCGAACGGCATCTCGATCTACGTCGCCGCGAAGGACGATCCGGCCAAGAAGGATATGGCCGAGGACACCTATCACGCGCTGTGGCCGGTGGGCCCGGTCGGCAAGCCGACCGAACTGCAGCTCTGCGTGCCGATCCTGGCGTTCAAGTTCACCAAGTATCCGAACGCCGCGAAGGCCTTCATCGCCTTCATGCTGGAGAAGGAGAACTTCGACAAATGGCTGACCGGCGCGCGCGGATATCTCACCCACACGCTCAAGGCCTACGACAAGAGCCCGGTCTGGACCGCGGACCCGAAGAACGAAGTATTCAGCCACGCGAGCGAGCGCGCGCTGCCGGCCTCCGGCATCGGCACGCCGGGCGAGAAGGCCGCGACCGCGATCGCGGACTTCCTCGTGGTCGACATGTTCGCCAACTACTGCACCGGCCGCGAGGACGCCAAGGGCGCGATCGCGATGGCCGAGCGGCAGTTGAAGCGCATCTATCGCTGAGTAAGGCGCGAGGGGCCGCATGCCCCTCGCTTTCGCTTTTCGGAGCGGGCGGGTGACCCGCCGGGTGTCGCCCGCCCGCTAATTTCTCCCCGCCGCGCGGGGAGCGACGATGAGGTGACCCATGGCTGACGTCGCTCTCAATCCGAGAACCGCGCGTGCTCCGATGCGCGACATCACCGCGTGGGACCGGCTGAAGGTCAACCGCAACTGGCTCGGCTTCTGGTTCATGCTGCCGGCGATCGGCGTTCCTGATCCTGTTCCTCGCCTATCCGCTGGGCCTCGGCGTCTGGATCTCGTTCACCGACGCCAAGATCGGCCGGCCGGGCGAGTTCGATCGGGCTCGAGAACTACGAGTGGCTCTCCGACGATTCGATCTTCTGGCTCTCGGTCACCAATACGCTGCTCTACACGGCGGTTGCGAGCGCGTTCAAATTCGCGATCGGGCTCTATCTCGCGCTGCTGCTCAACGAGAACCTGCCGTTCAAGGCGATGCTGCGCGCGATGGTGCTGATCCCGTTCATCGTGCCGACGGTGCTCTCGGCGCTGGCGTTCTGGTGGATCTTCGACGCGCAGTTCTCGATCATCTCGTGGTCGCTGAAGCAGCTCGGCCTGATCACGCAGAACATCAACTTCCTCGGCGACGTCAACTGGGCGCGCTCCTGCGTGATCTTCGCCAACATCTGGCGCGGCGTGCCGTTCGTCGCGATCACGCTGCTCGCCGGCCTGCAGACCGTGCAGCCCTCGCTCTACGAGGCGGCGACCATCGACGGCGCGACCAAGTGGCAGATGTTCCGCCACATCACCTATCCGCTGCTCACGCCGATCATCGCGGTGGTGATGACCTTCTCGGTGCTGTTCACGTTCACCGACTTCCAGCTCATCTGGGCGATGACGCGCGGCGGCCCGGTCAACGCCACGCATCTGATGGCGACGCTCTCCTATCAGCGCGCGATCATCGCCGGGCAGCTCGGCGAAGGCGCGGCGATTTCGAGCGCGATGATCCCGTTCCTGCTCGCCGCCATCATGGTCTCGTGGTTCGGATTGCAGCGCCGCAAATGGCAGCAAGGGGAGTCGAATGACTGACATCCCCGCGCCGAAGGCCGATCTCAAGACCGTCCTCGCCGGCGCTTCGGCGGCGCCGACGCTCTCCGATCACTCGGAGGGCATGAGCTATCTGCACAACCTGCCGCGGCGGCTGGTCACGGTCTATCTGCCGCTCGCCATCATCGTCGTGATCCTGCTGTTTCCGTTCTACTGGATGGCGCTGACCGCCATCAAACCGGACGAGCAACTGCTCGATCTCGACAAGTTCAATCCGTTCTGGACCACGGCGCCGACCTTCAAGCACATCCACAAGCTTCTGTTCGAGAGCCATTATCCGGAGTGGCTGTGGAACACGATGTATGTGGCGGTGTGTGCGACCGTGCTGTCGATCGTCGCGAGCGTGCTCGCCGCCTATGCGATGGTGCGGCTGCGCTATCGCGGCGCAAATCTCGTCGGCGGGCTGATCTTTCTCGCCTATCTGGTGCCGCCCTCGATCCTGTTCATTCCGCTCGCGACCGTCGTCTACCAGTACGGCCTGTTCGACTCACCGTTCGCGCTGATCCTCACCTATCCGACGATCCTGATTCCGTTCTCGACCTGGCTCCTGATGGGCTACTTCAAGACCATTCCGTATGAGCTGGAGGAATGCGCGCTGATCGACGGCGCGAGCCGCTGGCAGATTTTGCTCAAGATCGTGCTGCCGCTTGCGATCCCGGGCCTGATCTCGGCGTTCATCTTCTGCTTCACGCTGTGCTGGAACGAGTTCATCTACGCGCTGACGTTCCTGCAATCGGTGCAGAACAAGACCGTGCCGGTCGCAATCGTGAACGAGTTCGTCGACGGCGATATCTATCGCTGGGGCTCGCTGATGGCGGGCGCGCTGTGCGGCTCGCTGCCGCTGGTCATCCTCTACGCGTTCTTCGTCGAGCACTATGTGTCGGCGATGACCGGCGCGGTGAAGGAATAGCTCACCGGTTGATCCACGCCAGCACGATGCCCATCAGCACGGCGCGAATGGTGTCGTAGACGATCTGTTTGATCACGACGCCGAGTTCGATCGGCGTCACCACGTGATAGATCAGATAGGTTGGGACAGCGGTCAGGCAGGCGATCGCGATGCCGAAGCGGATGCCCTGCGTCAGCCAGGGTTTGTCTTCCTTGCCGTGATGATAGACCCAGGCGAACGCCGCGCCGAAGATCGCCTGCGCCAGGATGAGCCAGTGGATGCGCGTCTGCGCCTCGGCCGGCGGGCGCATGCCCTGCGTGGCCGCATAGTCCGAATAAAGCAGAACGCCGTGGATGAGGAAGCTCAACGCCCACGCCATCACGAACATCACGACGGCGGAAATGATGCATTTGCGAGTCATGTCGCCCCTCCCATTTTAGTTGCGCATGATCTTATTCGAAAAATCGGTGCCCGCTTTTCGGGATCATGCGCTAGACGATCATCGTCACCGGCTGTTCGACGAAGCCCCTGAAGGACGACAGCAATTCGGCGCCGCGCGCGGCATCGACCGCCGATGGATCGCAGGTCAGCGTGGCTGTCACCATGTCGACAAACATGACCGCGCCGTCCGGGCCCTCGATCGGCACACGCCGCCGCGACCCGATGCTCAGCATCGTCGTCTGGGGCGAGCGGACCGCATATGCCACGGACGCAATTCCCTGTACCGCTGCGATGAACACCCCGGTGGTCGCGCGGTGCGCGTCCCCGGTGGATTGCTCCCGCCCCGCCGCGATTGCGGTCAGTGTCCGGGAGGCCGCGTCGTGGATCAGCGCCGCGGCGCTGCCGTTCGCAAGCGCGACATCGCCGGACGAGTCCGGCAAGACGCGCCGGAGAGCGGTGGCCCAGCCTTTACGATGATGTCGGCAAGCGCGATCGCCTTGACGTCCGTGCAGAGGGCGAGCGCCTGACCGAGCGCGATGTCCGCCGTGAGAACGATGCTCGCGGCAGCTTGCGCGGGTGTAGCAGCCGGGGCCCTTCGTGCGGTCTCAATATCGGCGGCCACGATGCGGCCGCGCGGGCCGGAGCCCTTGATGTTCGCAAGATCGATTCCGGCTTCGCCCGCGAGCCGGCGCGCAAGCGGCGTGACCACCGTGCCGCCAGGCAGGCGCGCGGGGCCGAAATTGCGTTCGGGCGAGCGCACCTCGCGAAAGGGCTGCATTTTGAATGGCGCAGCAGAGGTGTGCTCTTGCGGAGCAGCCACGCTCCGCTCATTCCCGCGCAAGCGGGGACCCAGTTCTTCTTTCTTCGCTTGGCTCTGGACCCCCGCTTTCGCGGGGGTGAGCGGGGTTGGTCGCGCGGCCGGAGGCACCGGCTTCTCTGTCGAAACTGTTTCGCCCTTGCCCTGAATGACAGCCACCACCGCGCCGACCGGCGCGACCTCGCCCGCCTGCACGTGGATCGCCGCCAGCGTGCCCGCCGAAATCGCCGGCACTTCCATCGACACCTTGTCGGTCTCGATCTCGAACAGGTTGTCGCCCGGCTTCACGGCATCGCCGGCCGCGACGAACCACTTCGAGATCTTGCCCTCAGCCACGGTCTCGCCGAGCTGCGGCATCAGGACGTCCATATCTATCCCCACCCACTCCTGTCGTCCCGGGCAAGCGAGCGTCGCGAGCGCGACCCGGGACCCATAAACACGAACGGCGCGATGTTCGAAAGCTTGGTGGCTATCGATCCCGGCTCTCGCTGCGCTCGGCCGGGATGACCAGCTGGTTCACCACGCCACCGAGATGTACTGCGTCTCCATGAACTCCATCAGGCCCTCGTGCGCGCCCTCGCGGCCGAGGCCGGACTGCTTGGTGCCGCCGAACGGGCGCGGCGGGATCGGAGACGAGGCCGCGGTTGAGGCCGATCATGCCGAAGTCGAGCTTTTCCGAGACGCGCATGCCGCGGCTCAGATCCTTGGTGTAGAGATAAGCGACCAGCCCGTACTCGGTGTCGTTCGCGCGTTTGATCGCTTCCTCTTCCGACTTGAAGGTCTGGATCGACGCGACGGGGCCGAAGATCTCCTCGTTCAGCATCTTGGCGCCGTCCGGCACGTCGTGAGCACGGTCGCCGGATAGAAGAAGCCAGGCCCTTCCGGCTTCTTGCCGCCGGTCAGGATTTTCGCGCCGCGCTTCACCGCGTCGTCGACCAGTTCGATCACCTTGTCGCGCCCTTCGGCGTTGACCAGCGGGCCGAGCGCCACGCCGTCGTCGAGGCCGTTGCCCATCTTCAGGCCGGCCATCTTGTCGGTGAGTTTTTTGGCGAATTCGCCGTGCACCTTCTCGTGCACATAGAAGCGGTTCGCCGCCGTGCAGGCCTCGCCCATGTTGCGCATCTTGGCGATCATCGCGCCTTCGATCGCCGCATCGATGTCGGCGTCCTCGAACACGATGAACGGCGCGTTGCCGCCGAGCTCCATCGCGGGCTTGAGGATCTTGTCGGCGGCCTCGTGCAGCAGCTTGCGGCCGACTTCGGTCGAGCCGGTGAACGACACCACGCGCACGCGCGGATCGTGCAGCATCGCGGACACGACAGGGCCGGAGCGGCGCGACGGGATCACATTGACGACGCCGGCCGGGACGCCGGCCTCCTCGAGCAGCGGCATCAGCGCCAGCATGGTGAGCGGCGTCTCGCTCGCGGGCTTGAGCACGACCGGGCAGCCGGCCGCGAGCGCCGGGCCGATCTTGCGCGTCGCCATCGCGGCGGGAAAATTCCACGGCGTCACCAGCACGGCGACGCCGGCCGGCTTGTGCTGCGCGACGACGCGCGCGCCGGAGGCGGGCGCCATGTAGACCTGCCCGATGTTGCGCACCGCCTCTTCGGCGTTCCAGCGGAAGAACTCGGCCGAATACAGCACCTCGCCCTTGCTGTCCGAGAGCGCCTTGCCGTTCTCGATCGTGATCAGCTTGGCGAAGCGTTCGGCGTCGCGCACGATCAGTTCGAAGGCCTTGCGCAGGATCTCGGCGCGCTCGCGCGGCTTGCTGCGCGGCCCATGCCTTCGAAGGCGTCCTGCGCGGCGTCGATCGCGGCCTTGGCGTCGTCCACGCTCGCGCTCGCCACGGAGGCGATCTTGTTCTCGGTCGCCGGATCGATCACGTCGAAGCGCGCGCCGTCAGATGACTTTCGCCATTTGCCGCCGATCCACAGGTCGGTCGGCACGTTGGCGAGCAGATTGTCGTACATGGCCATGTTGAGGTCCTTCAGCTTTGCAGCGAGCGGCGTACCGTCTCGGTAATGCGGTCCACCGTCGGCAGCACCGCGTCTTCCAGCGCGTCAGCGGCGGGGAGCGGAATGTGCGGCGTCGTGATGCGCACCGGCGGGCCGTCGAGATCGTAGAACGCCTCGTCGGCGACGATCGACACGATCTCGGCGCCCCAGCCGCACAAACGTGGGTTTTCCTCCACGGTAAACAAGCGGTGGGTGCGGCCGACGGAACCCATGATGGTCTGCGTGTCGAGCGGCACCAGCGAACGCACATCGACAACCTCGGCGTCGATGCCGTGTTCCGCCTTGAGCTTCTCGGCGGCTTCGAGCGCGCGCGGCACCATCAGGGCGAGCGCCAGGATTGTGGCATCCTTGCCGGGTCGCAGAATCTTCGCGGTGCCGAGCGTGTCGACGATCTCGCCGTCCGGCACTTCGCCTTTGGTGGCGTAGAGCGACTTGTGCTCGAAGAAGATCACCGGATCGGGATCGCGCACGGCGGCGGCAAGCAGACCGATCACGTCGCGTGGCGTCGATGGCGCCACGACCTTGAGGCCGGGGATCATCATCGCCCAGTTTTCCACGCTCTGCGAATGCTGCGCGCCGAAGCGCGAGCCGGCGCCATTGGCGGTGCGCACCACCAGCGGGCACTTGAGCTGGCCGTTGCTCATGTAGCGGCTCTTGGGAAACTCGTTCGCGATGTAGTCGAAGCACACCGCGAAGAAGTCCGAGAACATGATCTCGGCGATCGGCTTGAGGCCGGTCATGGCGGCGCCCATCGCGGCGCCCAAAATCGCCTGCTCGGAGATCGGGCAATCCTTCACGCGCCGCTCGCCGAACTGCTCGAACAGCCCGACGGTCGACTTGAACACGCCGCCCGCCTTGCCGACATCCTCGCCGAAGAAAATGACGTCGGGATCGCGCGTCATCTCCTGCGCGATGCCGCGCGCGACCGCTTCGCGATACGTCAGTTCCGCCATGCCCAGCCTCCATCGGCGTAGACATCGGTGAACAGGATATCCATCGGCGGATTTGGCGCGGCCTTGCAGGCCTCGGTCGCGGTCTCGACCTCGTGGTTCACGTCGGCCTCGATCTTCTCGATCTGGTCGCCCGTGATGCCGAATTGCTTGCAGCGCTCCCGATAGATGTTGATCGGGTCTTTGTCCTTCTTCCAGCGCTCAAGTTCGCCCTTCGGGCGATAGGCGCCGGGGTCGGCGCGCGAGTGCCCGCTGTGGCGATAGGTCATGCACTCGATCAGCGAGGGGCCTTCACCGGCGCGTGCCTTCGTGAACGCCGTTTGCGCCGCGCGATAGACCTCGTCGGCATCGTTGCCATCAATGACGATCTTCGGCAGGCCATAGGCCGAGGCGCGGTCGCCCGCGGGGCTCGGCACGGCCGTAATGTCGCCGATCGGCGTGTATTCCATGTAGAGATTGTTCTCGCACACGAACACGACGGGCAGCTTCCAGATCGCGGCGAAATTCAGCGCCTCGTGGAACGCGCCGATGTTGGTCGTGCCGTCGCCGAAGAAGCAGACCGTGACATCCTTGTCGCCCTTGTACTGGGCGCGCAGCGCCGCGCCGCAGGCGATCGGCAGATGCGCGCCGATGATCGCGTAGGAGCCCATCACGCCGTGTTCGGCGGAGGTCAGGTGCATCGAGCCGCCCTTGCCGCGCATCAGGCCGTTGTCGCGCTGCATCAGTTCGCCGAGCACCTTTTCAACCGGCACGCCGCGCGCAAGCGTGTGCGCATGGCCGCGATAGGTGCAAAACGAGAGGTCGCCCTTCTTCATAGCGCACCCGAAACCCGCCGCGATCGCTTCCTGTCCGAGCGAGAGGTGGCTGGTGCCCTTCACGAGGTTCTGCAGGAACAGGTCGTAGGCGCGTTGCTCGGCCTGCCGCAGGCGGAATTGCGAGTGATAGAGCTTGAGCCGCATCTCCTCGCCGATGTCGTCGTTGGGACGGCGGCCATTGGCCGGCGCGCGGGCGGCCGGACGGGCGGGTGGCTTGGCAGGTTTCCTCGCCATTCAGGGGACCTCTGAGGGTTTTGCTGGCGGGAAGATTTGTAGCAGGGGGGAGGGGGAAATCAATCGAGTGGGCTGCGGCGTGGGCCCACCATGCGCTCACGATAGAGCAGGTACAGCCCCGACGCGATCACGACCGAGACGCCTGCCAGGGTCCAGTGGTTCGGCACGTCGCCGAAAATCATGTAGCCGAGTGCGATCATCCAGACGATCTCGGTATAGATGAATGGCGCCAGCACCGAAGCCGGCGCGAGGCGGTGACCGATGATGAGCAGGTAGTGGCCCATGCCGCTGAAGAGGCCCATCGTGCACATCAGCACGATGGTTTTCGGATCGCTCTGCGGGGTCCAGAAGAACGGCACCGCGAAGCTGACCAGGATCGCGCCGACCAGATTGGAGTAGAAGTTCGTGGTCTCGTTGCTGTCGGTGCGCGCGAGGATACGGGTCGAGATGGAGTACACCGCGTAGCAGGCTGCGCCGATGACCGAGAGGATCGCCGCCGGATGAATGCCGCCCGCGCCCGGCCGCGCCACCAGCAGCACGCCGCAGAAGCCGAGGCTGATGGCGGTCCAGCGCCGCCAGCTTGATCCATTCGCCGAGCATCGGCCCGCCGAGCGCGGCCACCATGAATGGCGTGCAGAAAATGATCGCGACGGCCTGATCGAGTTGCAGGTAGCGCAGCGCGACGAAATTTAATGCCGTCGAGATGAGCAGCAGCGTCGAGCGGCCAAGCTGCAGCCACGGCCGCGACGTCCGCATCACATGCGGCCGCCTCACTGGATTGAACATGAACAGCGCGAGGATGAACGCCGACATGTAGCGCGCCCACACCACCTGGATGGTGTGCATGGAGCCGTTGAGATACTTCGCCGATCGAATCGCTGCAGGCGAACAGGAGCACCGCGCCGCACATCAGCGCGATTCCGGTCAGCCTGTCTCGTTGTGTTTGCTCCGCCGGGGTCAATACGTCGCCCGTCCGCCGGAAATGTCGAACACCGCGCCGGTGGTGAAGGAATTATCCGCGGAAGCGCAATATGCCGCGAGTGCGGCGATCTCCTCGACCTTGACGAAGCGCGCGCGAGGAATTTTCGACAGCATGTAGTCGATGTGCTCCTGCTTCATCTGGTCGAAGATCGCGGTCTTCGCCGCCGCCGGCGTGATGGCATTCACCGCGATGTCGTAACCAGCCAGCTCCTTGCCGAGCGATTTCGTGAGCGCGATGACGCCCGCCTTCGACACCGAGTAAGCCGAGGCGTTCGGGTTGCCTTCCTTGCCGGCGATGGAGGCGATGTTGACGATGCGGCCGTACCTGTTCGCGATCATGCCGGGCACCACGGCGCGGCAACAGTGGAATGGGCCGTCGAGATTGATGCGCATCACCTGCGCCCATTCCTCAGTCGGGTACTCCCAGGTGACGGCGTTTTTGCCTGCGATGCCGGCGTTGTTCACCAGGATGTCGATGCGGCCGAAGGCCTTCACGGTATCGTCGCGCGCGCGCTCCACGTCGGGGAGATTTGTCACGTCGACCGCGATGGCCGCGAGCTTTGCCGCGGCTCTTGAGTTCCTCGACGGTCTTTTGCGCGAATGCCGCGTCGCGATCCCAGATCGCCACGGCCGCGCCGGACTCAAGGAAGCGCTCGGTGATCGCTCGCCCGATCCCCTGCGCGCCGCCGGTGACGACCGCGAAACGGCCGGACAAATCGATTTGTTGGGCATGATCGCCTCCCTCGCGAGTGTTGTCCTAGCAAAGCCGCGCCCCATCGCGCGAGGGGCGAATTGTCAGGGGTGATTTGTGGAACGCGGGGTTGAACGCAAGACGGAATTCATTTACCCGTCTGCGTGCGGGGCCTGCGACGGTCGCCCCGTCAGGCTGCTGAGGCCCAAGCGCCGTCTCCTTCCCGATAGGAGGAGATTCGATGCGTGTGGGTCATTTCATTCCGAAACTGAAATCTGGGGCGGGCCTTGTTGCCGCTTCCGTGGCTGCGGCACTCGTCTTGGCACCGAATGCCGTTGCGGCGTCCGTGTGCAGACCGGTCCTTGCGTTCACGCAGATCAGATTTTCGGAAATCAAGCTCGAAACGATGGAGCGGATCTGGACGGCGAAGCTCTCGGTCGATGCCTCGCCCTGCGCGACAACCTCCGGCCGCTTCGAAATCCTGATCTCTCTACTCAAGGAGACCGCGCCTGACTCCGATTTCGTCGAGCAGTTCACCTGGAAGCCGAATGCAGTCGAAGTGTCGATCGATTTTGCAGCCGACGAATCCGTGCAGGACTACCGGCTCGGCCGGGTCGATGCCTGCCCGTGCCGCGAGTGAGCCATGGACAACATCGGTCTGACCTTGCTTGTCGCCGCCGCATTCTTCGGCGGGCTCACCTCCGGCATCTCGGGTTTTGCGATGGGGCTCGTCGTCTCCGGCGTGTGGCTGCATCTCATCACTCCGGGCCAGAACGCGCTCCTGATCGTGCTCTGCGGCCTTGTCACCCAGGGCTCCGGCATCTGGCGCGTGCGCAACGCCATCGACTGGGGCAGGGTGCTGCCCTTCATTCTCGGTGGCCTGATCGGCGTGCCGGCGGGCACGCTGCTGTTGACCTTCGTCGATCAGCAGGTGTTGCGCGTCACCATGGGCGTGCTGCTGATCCTCTACAGCGTCTACAGCCTCACGCGGCCGGCGCTGGAGGCTGACGGTGGGCGCTGCGGCCGATTTCGGCGTGGGCGCGCTGAATGGCCTGATCGGCGGCCTGACCGGGCTCGGCGGCATAGCGGTGACGATCTGGTGCCAGTTGCGCGGCGGGCCAAAGGATGCGCAACGCGCAATCTTCCAGCCTGTGATGTTCGCAACCTTCGCGACCACCGCAGTCACGCTCGCCTTCGTCGGCGCGTATTCGCTCGAAACGATGAAGCTCTATGTGCTGGTGTTGCCGGCGCTCGGCGCCGGCCTTTGGTGCGGCCTTCGCCTCTACGGAAAGCTTGATGACGCCGGTTTCCGCCGCGTGATCCTGATCCTGCTGCTTGCGTCCGGCTGCTCGCTCGTTATTCCTGCGGCATTGCGGTCGTTCAACTTGCTTGGCTAGCGCTGTTGCGTTAATGCCATTGCGTACGGGGCCTTCGACGGTCGCCCCGTCAGGCTCGCGAGGCCCAAGCGCCGTCTCCTTCCCGAAAGGAGGAGACTTATGTTCGCGAGTTTTTTTGTTTCTCCACAAGATCTCTGGTCGCGCATCGGCACCGCCGACGCGCCCGCAATTCTCGATGTGTGTCGGCGCGAAATCTACGATGCGGGTCCGGGCGTGATTCCGACCGCGCAGTGGCGGAAGCCGGAGACCTATCTCGAATGGCTGCCCGGCCTTGCCGCCGACCGGCCGATCGTTCTGGCCTGCCGCTACGGGCACAATCTGAGCCAGATGATTGCGGCGGAGCTGCGCGCGCGCGGAGTATCGGCGCAGGTGCTGGAAGGTGGCCGTCAGGCCTGGAGCGACGCCAGCCTGCCGCTGGTGACAAAGACGGCGCTCGATCGCTTTGCGCCGACATCGCCCAGCCTGTGGGTGACGCGGCGCCGCCCGAAAATCGACCGTGTCGCCTGCCCGTGGCTGATCCGGCGCTTCATCGATCCGCAGGCACGCATTCTCTATGTCGACCCGCCGGAAGTTCAGAACATCGCGAACGACATTGGCGCGATCCCGTTTGACATCGAAGGCGTCGAGATCAGCCATGAAGGTGATCGCTGCTCATTCGACACGATGCTGCGGCTGTTCGGGCTGGAGGCCGATCCGCATCTTGCGCGCGTCGCGTTGATCGTGCGCGGCGCCGACACCGCACGGCCCGATCTCGCGCCGGAAGCGGCGGGGCTGCACGCGATCTCGCTCGGGCTTTCGGCGCTGGCCGGTGATGACGATCACGCCATGATCGCACGCGGCTTCATCGTTTACGATGCGCTGTTGGCCTGGTCGCGCCACGCAGCCGAGGAGCGGCACAACTGGCCCGCAAAGGCGGCGTGAGATGACGGTGCAAACGCAAAGCACGTCCACCGCGTCGTCGGCTTCGCCGAGCTTCGGCGAAGCATTCCGGCTGTGGCTCAAGCTCGGCTGCATCAATTTCGGCGGGCCGGCCGGGCAGATCGCCATGATGCACCGCATGCTGGTCGACGAGAAAAAGTGGATCGATGAGCCGCGATTTTTGCATGCGCTCAATTTCTGCATGCTGCTGCCCGGCCCGGAGGCGCAGAAGCTCGCGACCTACATCGGCTGGGCGCTGCACGGCGTGCGCGGCGGCCTCGTCGCCGGCATCCTGTTCGTGCTGCCGGGCGCGCTGGTGATGCTGGGCCTGAGCCTGCTTTACGCGCTCGGGCGCGGCGTCGCATGGATCGACGGCGCGCTGTTCGGAATCAAGGCGGCGGTGCTGGTGATCGTCATCGAGGCGCTGCTGCGGATCGGGCGAGCGCGCGCTCAAGACCGCGGACGCTGATCGCGCTCGCGGGCGCGGCGTTCGTCGTGCATCTTCTTCCTCAATGCGCCGTTCCCGCTGATCGTCGCGGCGGCCGCGCTCATCGGCTATCTCGTGGCGCGAACGAACCCCGGGCAGATGGGTCTGAAAAGCGAGGCGATTGCAACCGCGCCCGCGCCGCCGGACCGCTGGCGGCAGTTTTTCCTCGCGGCAATCGTCGGGCTGATCCTGTGGTGGGCGCCGGTCGCGCTCGCGGCGCTCGCGCTCGGGCCCGGACCATGTGCTGGTGACCATCGGAACGTTCTTCTCCAAGCTTGCCGTGGTGAGCTTTGGCGGCGCCTACGCGCTGCTCGCCTACATGGCGCAGCAGGCGGTCGAGACGCATCACTGGATGACCGCGCCCGAAATGGTCGACGGGCTCGGCCTCGCCGAGACGACGCCGGGGCCGCTCATTCTGGTCACGCAGTTCGTCGGCTTCCTCGCGGCGTTTCGCGACGCCGCGCCGTTCCCGGCGGTCGTCGCCGGCATCCTCGGCGCCGCGATGACCACATGGGTCACGTTCACGCCCTCGATGCTGTGGATCTTCGCCGGCGCGCCGTTCGTCGAGCAACTGCGCGGCAACCGCCGCCTCTCAGGCGCGCTTGCCGCGATCACCGCAGCCGTGGTCGGCGTAATCCTCAACCTGTCGGTCTGGTTCGCACTGCATGTGCTGTTCGGCCAGGTCGACGGAAGCGCACGCCGGATGGCTGCGCTGGTTCGCGTTCGACCCGCTGGCGCTCGATCTGAAGGCGGCAGCGCTCGCCGCCATTGCCGCCGTGCTGGCGTTCGGCCTGCACCGCAGCCTGATCGAGGTGGTCGGCGTGATGGCGGTGCTGGGGGTCATCGCGCGTTACGTGCTCGGCTGATTACTTCGGCCGCAGCTCCAGCCCCACGCCCTTGTTGACGAACTGCAGCGTGTACGACTTGCGGAAATCGACCGTCGGCTTGACCACGCCGGCCCTCACCATCTTGTCGAAGAAGCTCGCCATGCGGGCATCGGTCATCGCGCCGATGCCGTTCTTCGGCGCATCGCCGGAATCCACGATGCCGTATTCCTTCATCTTGGCGACCGAATAGGCGAGCAGCTCGTCGGTCATTTCGGGATTCTGCTTCCTGATCAGCTCGTTCGCCGCCTTGTTGTCGCCGTAGAGATAATTGTACCAGCCGATCACCGAAGCATCGACGAAGCGCTGCACCATCGCCGGGCGTTTCTCCACCACCTCGCGCCGCGTCTCGATCAGCGTCGAGTAGGTGTTGAAGCCCTGGTCGGCGAGCAGGAAGATTTTCGGCTTGAACTTGCCAGCCTTCTCGATCGCGTAGGGCTCGGAGGTGACGTAACCCTGCATCGCGCTATGCTTGTCCACCAGAAACGGCTGCGGATTGAACGTGTAGGGCTTCGTCTGGTTTTCCGGGAAGCCGAACTCCGAGCTTGCATCCATTTGAAATAGCTCTGCAAGCCTTCGGATGAAACGAGCAGCGTCGCGTTCTTCAGGTCGTCGAATTTCTCGAAGCCCTGGCCGGGATGCGCAAGCAGCACCTGCGGATCCTTCTGGAACATCGCCGCGACTGCAATGGTCGGGATGTTCTGCGCGACCGCGTCGAAGGTCTGCAGTGAATTCGCGCTCATGAAGAAGTCGATCTTCGAGGCGAGCAGCAGCATGCGGTTGTTCACCTGCGGGCCGCCCGGCACGATCGTCACGTCGAGGCCGTACTTCTTGTAGGTGCCGTCCGCGACCGCCTGATAGAAGCCGCCATGCTCGGCCTCGGCCACCCAGTTGGTGCCGAACGAGACCTTGTCGAGCGTCTGGGCGGCGGCGGGCGCAGCAAGCAGCGCGAATGTCGAGGCGGTGAACGCGCGGCGCGTCAACGTTGGGGACATTGCGGCTCCTGATGGGTTGAAATTCGTGCGGACCATAGGCCAATGAGATGTCATTGGCGAGGCCAGACGCAGCGTGACCGACTGGCTTTCACTGACGACCGAGGAATTCGCCGCGGACAGCATCGCGGTACTGCCGGTTGCGGCCGTGGAGCAGCACGGGCCGCATCTTCCTGTCGGCGTCGATACCTACATCGCGCAGGCCTATCTCGCGCGCGTGCGCGCGCTGCTGCCGGACGGTTCCCGCGCGGTGTTCCTGCCGGTGCAGGCGGTCGGTGCGTCGGACGAGCATCGCGCGTTTCGCGGCACGCTCACGCTCTCGCCCGAGACGACGCTGCGCGCCTTCATCGAGATCGGCGAGAGCGTGCATCGCGCCGGGATCAAGAAGCTCGTCATCATCAACAGCCACGGCGGCAACATCGACGCTGATCGATCTCGCGGCGCGGCAGTTGCGCGTGAAGCACGACATGATGGCGGTGCACACCTCATGGGGCCGCTTCGGCTATCCGCAGGATCTGTTCAGCGACGGCCGAGCGCACCCACGGCATCCACGGCGGCGACATCGAGACCTCGATCATGCTCGCGGCTTATCCGGACCTCGTGCGGCGCGACAAGATCGCGAATTTCGTTCCGGCAACGTATGCGATGGAGCGCGACTACAAACGTCTGCGCGCGGATTTTCCGGTCGGGTTCGGCTGGATGACGCAGGACTTGCATGCCTCCGGCGCGGTCGGGGATGCATCGCTCGCGACCGCCGCGAAAGGCGAGGCGGCGCTCGATCACGGCGCCCGGGCGTTCGTCGAACTGCTGCGCGATGTGGAGCGGTTTGAGTTGCCGCGTTAATCTCCGCTCATGCCTGCGAAAGCGGGCATCCAGCCTGCTTTCTTTGAATTTATGGGTCCGGCCTTCTTAGCGAAGAGCGGACGGAAGTTCAGAGATGGCTGGACTCTCGGTATATGTGATAATATAACATTTCACATGGATCCGCATCACCACCACCATCCGGGCCATTCGCATCCGCCCGCGACCGTCTCGCCCTCGATCCTGCGCCTCTCGGCACTGGAGCGGCTCGCGGCGGTGGCGGTGCTGATCGTCGCGCTGTGGGGCGCGGTCGCTCTGGGCGATCGATGACGAGTCACCGATGACCGCAGCACTCGCCTTCAATAACGTGACGCTCGGCTACGACCGCCATCCGGCGGTGCATCACCTGCATGGCGACGTGCAGCCGGGCGCGCTGCTGGCGATCGTCGGTCCGAACGGCGCCGGCAAGTCGACGCTGTTCAAGGGCATCGTCGGCGTGATCAAGCCGCTGCCGGCGGCATCGACCTGTGCGGCCTGCGCGCGCGCGACATCGCCTATCTGCCGCAGATCGCCGACATCGATCGCACCTTCCCGATCAGCGTCTACGACATGGTCGCGATGGGGCTGTGGCGCGAGGCCGGTCTGTTCGGCGGCATCGGGAAGCGCGAGCGCGACAAGGTGCGCGCGGCGATTTCGGCGGTCGGCCTCTCCGGTTTCGAGGAACGGCCGATCGGCACGCTCTCCGGCGGGCAGATGCAGCGCACGCTGTTCGCGCGGCTGCTGCTGCAGGATGCGCCGCGTGATCGTGCTCGACGAGCCGTTCAACGCGATCGACACCAAGACCGCCGCCGACCTGTGCGACCTCGTGATGCGCTGGCACGCCGAGAAGCGCACCGTGATCGCGGCGCTGCACGATCTCGATCTGGTCAAGTCGATGTTTCCCGAGACGCTGCTGCTCGCGCGCGAGCCGGTGGCGTGGGGCGCCGACCAACGAAGTGCTGACGGCGGAGAATCTGCTGAAGGCGCGGCGCATGTGCGAGGCGTTCGACGAGACGCGCACGAGTGCGCCGCGTAGTGGTTCCTTCGCTCCGCAGGGGCAGGCGAAGAAGAACATGATCTACGACCACCTCATCGCCCCGTTCGTCGAGTTCGAGTTCATGCGCCGCGCGCTGGTCGGCACGTTCGCGCTCGCGCTCGGGGCCGGCCCGGTCGGCGTGTTCCTGATGCTGCGGCGCATGAGCCTCGTCGGCGACGCGATGGCGCACGCGATCCTGCCCGGCGCGGCGATCGGCTTTCTGCTCTCCGGCCTCTCGCTGTTCGCCATGACGGCGGGCGGGCTGATCGCGGGCTTCGTGATCGCGGTCGGCGCGGGCGTCGTGGCGCGCGCGACCGAACTGAAGGAGGATGCCTCGCTCGCGGCGTTCTTCCTGATCTCGCTCGCGGTCGGCGTCACCATCGTGTCGCTCAAGGGCACCAACATCGACCTGCTGCACTTCCTGTTCGGCACGCGTGCTGGCGCTCGACGACCCGACGCTGCTGCTGATCGCCGGCATCACGACGATCTCGCTTGTCGCTGCTCGCGCGTGATCTACCGGCCGCTGGTGCTGGAATGCGTCGACTCCGGGCTTTCTGCGCTCGGTCAGCCGCGCCGGCGCGCCGGCGCACATCGCGTTCCTCGCGCTGGTCGTGATGAATCTGGTCGGCGGCTTCCATGCGCTCGGCACGCTGCTCGCGGTCGGCATCATGATGCTGCCCGCCGTCATCGGCGCGGTTCTGGGCGCGCGACGTCACCGCGATGATCGTGATCGCGGTCGTGAGTCGGCGCGATCTCCGGCTACGCGGGCCTGCTGCTCTCGTTCCACGCCGGCGCGCCGTGCGGGCCCTGCGATCATCCTGGTCGCGGGCGTGCTCTACGCCGTCTCGGTGCTGTTCGGCCGGGTCGGCGGCCTCGTGCGCCAGGCATTTCCGGGGCGGCATCTCGAAGCCTATGGAGGTCATCCATGCCGACACGACGCATCGCTGCTCGCTGCAGCCGCGCTGCTGCTCTCGATCGATCTCGCGGCCGCGCACAGGAAAAGCTGAAGGTCGTGGCGACCTTCTCGATCCTCGCCGACCTGGTGAAGAATGTCGGCGGCGATCGCGTCGACGTGCAGGCGCTGGTCGGGCCGAACGGCGACGCGCACGTCTATCAGCCGGCGCCGGCCGACGCGAAGACGCTGAGCGAGGCGAAGGTCGTATTCGTCAACGGGCTCGGCTTCGAGGGCTGGATCGCGCGGCTGATCAAGGCCTCCGGCACCAAGGCGCCGATGGTCGTCGCCACCAAGGGCGTGAAGCCGCGCAAGATGGACGAGGAGCGGGCACGCCGAAACCGATCCGCATGCCTGGCAGTCGGTGCCAAATGCGAAGATCTATGTGGCGAACATCCGCGACGCGCTGGTGGCGGCCGATCCGGCCGGGAAGGGCGACTTACGAGGCGAACGCCACGGCGTATCTCGCCAAGCTCGATGCGCTCGACGATGAGGTGAAGGCCGCGGTGGAGAAGATCCCGGCGGACCGGCGCAAGATCATCACCACGCACGACGCGTTCGGCTATTTCGGCGCGGCCTACGGCGTCGCCTTCATCGCGCCGCAGGGCGTCTCGACCGAGTCCGAAGTCTCGGCGCGCGATGTTGCCAAAATCATCACGCAGATCAGGAAGCAGAAAATCCCGGCGGTGTTCCTGGAGAACATCACCGACGACCGGCTGCTCAAGCGGATCGGCGCGGAAAGCGGCGCACGCGTCGGCGGCACGCTCTATTCCGACGCGCTGACCGACGAAAAGGGCGCGGCGCCCAGCTATATCGATATGGTGCGCCACAATGTGCGCCAGCTTGCCGAAGCGCTGATGAGCTAGCAACGGTGTCATCCCGGACGGCCGCAGGCCGATCCGGGACCCAGAAACACAACCCTCGCGGTTCAGCCAAAATTGACCGGCTCGTGGCTATGGATCCCGGGTCTCAGCGGACAGGTCCGCACTCGCCCGGGATGACATCCGGAGCCAATTGCCTATATCTGTGCCCTACGGAGTGCACAGATGCCTGAAACCAATGAGAAAATTCCCGTCACGGTGCTCACCGGCTATCTCGGCGCCGGCAAAACGACGCTGCTCAACCGCATCCTGTCCGAGCCGCATGGCAAGAAATACGCCGTGATCGTCAACGAGTTCGGTGAGATCGGCATCGACAACGACCTGATCGTCGGCGCGGACGAGGAAGTGTTCGAGATGAACAACGGGTGCATCTGCTGCACCGTGCGCGGCGACCTGATCCGCATCATCGACGGGCTGATGCGCCGCAAGGGCAAGTTCGACGCGATCATCGTCGAGACCACGGGGCTCGCCGATCCGGCGCCGGTGGCGCAGACGTTCTTCGTCGACGAGAATGTCGGGCCAAGAAGGCCAAGCTCGACGCGGTGGTGACGGTGGCGGACGCCAAATGGCTGCGCGACCGGCTGCGCGACGCGCCCGAGGCAAAGAACCAGATCGCCTTCGCGGACGTGATCCTGATCAACAAGACCGATCTGGTCACCGAAGCCGAACTGCGCGAGGTCGAAGCGCGCATCCGCGGCATCAACCCATACGCCAAGCTGCATCGCACGCAGCGTGCGCAGATCGCACTCAACGAGGTTCTGGGACGCAACGCGTTCGATCTCGAACGTATTCTCGACATCGAGCCGGCGTTCCTTGAGAAACGACGATCATGACCACGGTCACGATCATCATCACCACGATCATGACCACGATCACGCGCATTCACATGGCGGCCTGAAGCATTATCACGACGAGGACATGCAATCGATTTCGATGTCGACCGACAAGCCGCTCGATCCCGACAAGTTCTTCCCGTTCATCCAGAATCTGACGCAGGCCGAGGGGCCGAACATCCTGCGCTCCAAAGGTATCCTCTCGCTGCTCGACGATCCGAAGCGCTTCGTGTTCCAGGGCGTGCACATGATGCTCGACGGCGACCATCAGCGCGAATGGCGCGCGGACGAGAAGCGCCAGAGCCGCATCGTATTCATCGGCCGCAACCTGCCGGAAGAGAAAATCCGCAAGGGCTTCGAGAGCTGCGTGGCGTGATCCTCCCCGACGATGGTGACCGACACATGCACGGCCCCATCTCCTCTCCGTCACTCGACCGGACGAAGCCCGTTGGCGGCGGGCGCGCCGGTGTCGGTATCCATTTCCTCAAAGGTCGCGCGGTGTTCGTGCTCGGCGAGGAAGCGTTGCTGTTTGTCGCGCCGGACGGCGCCGAGCAGCGCGTCCCGGTGCATGACGGCGGCATCCTGTCGGCGGTCTCCGAGGGCGCGCACATCCTCACTGGCGGCGATGACGGCAAGGTCGTTGCCACCAACGCCAAGGGCGAAACCGAAACGCGCGTCACCGACGAAAAGCACCGCTGGATCGATCGCGTTGCGCTCGGCCCGACGACGCGATCGCGTGGTCGGCCGGCAAGCAAGTCTTCATGCGGGGCGCGAAGGGCGAGACCAAATCGCTCGACCTGCCGTCCAGCGCGGGCGGACTCGCGTTCTCGCCGAAGGGTCTGCGCATCGCGGCCGCGCACTACGGCGGTGTGACGCTCTGGTTTCCGAACGCGCAGGCCAAGCCTGATACGTTCGAGTGGAAGGGCTCGCATCTCGACGTGATGTTCTCTCCCGACGGGCGCTTCCTCGTGACCGCGATGCAGGAGCCGATGCTGCATGGCTGGCGGCTCGCCGACGCCAAGGACATGCGCATGTCGGGCTATTCGGCCAAGGTGCGTTCGTGCGCCTGGACTCCGGGCGGCAAGTGGCTTGCGACGTCGGGGTCCGAGCAGCTCATTCTGTGGCCCTTCTCAAGCAAGGACGGCCCGATGGGCAAGCAGCCGCGCATGCTTGCGCCCTATAACAAGCGGGCCGTCGCGGTCGCCTCGCATCCGACAGACGAGATTGTCGCGACCGGCTTCGAGGATGGGCTGGTGATGCTCGCCCGCATCGAGGACGGCGCGGAAATCCTTGCCAAGAAACCCGGCAGCGCGCCGGTCTCGGCGCTTGCATGGAATGCGGACGGATCGAAGCTTGCGTTCGGCACTGAGGACGGCGAGGCGGGTATTATCGATCTCGCGTGATCGCTATTTCTTCTGCTCAGGACGCGGCGCGTCCATCGCGTTATCGGGTAGCCGATTCCAGATCTGACTGCGCCCGAGCAAGCGCGATGCCGAGATAGCCGCGCACTTCCATGTGCTTGCCGTCCGGGCTCACCTCCATCAGCGCGCGATAGACCGAACCGTCGCGCGGATCCGTGATTGTCCCGTCCTCGTATTTCAGGCCCTTGCGCTTCATGCCCTTGATCAGCGCCATGCCGAGCACCTGCGCATTTTTTTCAGCGCCCTCGCATTTGGTGCAGCGCCACGACTCCGGCGGTGGCTCACCGGGCTTCTGGAACATCTTCACCACCACGCCGACGTAAACACCGTCCTTCTCGGCGATGTTGAACCAGCTTTCCGGTTTGCCGGTCTTCTCGTCGATCTGCTCCCATAACCCGGCCGCGGTCGGCTGGGCCCAGGCTGGGGCCGACCATGCAAGGGCTTGCAGGAAAACCAAAGAAGCAATTGCGCCGATTAATTTCATCGAATGCCTCGCGAATAATGTGACCGCGACATCGCAAAGGAATGTAGCCGGAATGCGCAAGCCTCCGAACGGTGTCCCGGAGGCTTAGGTGGTAGGCTTTT
Source organism: uncultured Alphaproteobacteria bacterium (assembly GCA_963757565.1). Lineage (GTDB taxonomy): Bacteria > Pseudomonadota > Alphaproteobacteria > Rhizobiales > Xanthobacteraceae > PALSA-894. The sequence goes on along the minus strand of CAVWSB010000006.1, from coordinate 847,480 downwards.
GGCGGGCGGGCAAGGCGTCAGGCAACCAGCACGTTCTTGAATTGCCATGGGTCGCTGGTGTCGAGCTCTTCCGGAAAAAGGCCCGGGCGGCCTTCGAGCGGCGTCCAGTCGGTGTAGTAGCCCTTCACCGGGCCAAGATAGGGCCGCTGGATTTCCAGCAGGCGATGAAAGTCGATCTCGTCGGCTTCCACGATGCCCTCGTTCGGGTGCTCCAGTGCCCAGACCATGCCGCCAAGCACCGCGGAGGTCACCTGCAGGCCGGTCGCATTCTGGTACGGCGCGAGTTCACGCGTCTCTTCGATGGAGAGTTGCGAACCGAACCAGTAGGCGTTCTTGCCATGGCCGTAGAGCAGCACGCCGAGTTCGTCGATGCCGTCGACGATTTCGTTCTCGTCGAGGATGTGGTGCTTCTCCTGCATCTTGCCGGCGCGGCCGAACAACTCGTGCAGCGAGAGCACGGCGTCGTCGGCCGGGTGATAGGCGTAGTGGCAGGTCGGCCGGTACGTCACCTTGCCGGATGCATCGTGCGCGGTGAAATAGTCGGCGATCGAGATCGAACTCGTTGTGGGTGACGAGAAAGCCGTACTGTGCGCCACGCGTTGGGCACCAGGTGCGCACGCGCGTATTGGCGCCCGGCTGCATCAGGTAGATCGCGGCGCCGCAGCCGGTGTCGTGGGAATGCGCGTTCGCGGGCTTCCATTTCTCGTGCGTGCCCCAGCCGAGTTCGGCCGGCTGCATGCCTTCCGAGAGGAAGCCCTCGACCGACCACGTGTTGACGAACACCTCCGGGGGCTTCGGGCTTTTCGAACGCTGGGTATCCCGCTCGGCGATGTGGATGCCCTTCACGCCTGCCTGACGCATCAGGTCTGCCCATTCGGTTTTCGACTTCGGCTCGGGCACGTTGAGCTTCAGCTCCGAGGCGACATCGAGCAGCGCCTGTTTGACCATGAAGGAGACCATGCCGGGATTGGCGCCGCAGCACGATACGGCCGTGGTTGAGCCAGGCTTGCGCGCCTTCTTGGCGGCGAGCGTCGTTTCGCGCAGCGCGTAATTGGAACGTGCGGCCGCGCCCTTTGAAGAGTCGAAATAGAACCCGAGCCATGGCTCGTTGACGGTGTCGATGTAGAGCGCGCCGATCTCGTTGCAGAGCTCCATGATGTCGACGGAGCCGGTATCGACCGACAGGTTGACGCAAAAGCCCTGTCCGCCGCCCTCGGTCAGCAGAGGCGCGAGCAGCGCGCGATAATTATCCCGAGTCACGCCCTGCTGGATGAAGCGCAGGCCGTGCTGGTCGCAGAGCGCCTTGCGGCCCTCGTCCTTCGGGTCGAGCACCGTGATGCGCGACTTGTCGTAGGTCAGGTGCCGCTCAAGCATCGGCAGCATGCCTTTGCCGATGGAGCCGAAGCCGACCATCACGATGGGCCCGCTGATATGGGCGTACACCGGCCACTGGGTCATTCTTCAAACGCCTCCGAAATTTTCGCGGGTGATAACCCCCACGGGCGGCAAACGGAAGAGGACGCCGCGCTAGCGCGGCACGGCGTCCACTGTCATGTCCGCCGATTCTCAGGCAGCAAGTGGCAGCGCGGCGGGCGCGCTCGCTCCGGTGAGGAAGTCGGGCAGGCCCTTCGGGATGCGATGGCCCGACGCACGGATCAAGCCCGCGCGCACCGCCTAGCGCGCCGCGCTTGAGTTCGAGACCGAGCAGGCGGTGCTGCTCGTAGGGCCCGGCAAGGCGCAGGCCGGCAGCGGCCTCCGCCGAAAAGCCGAAACGGCCGTAATAGGGGGCGTCACCGACCAGCAGCACGGCCTGATGGCCGAGCCGCTTTGCCTCGCGCAGCGCACGGCGCATCAGCGCGGCCCCGATGCCGCGGCTGCGCGCGTTGGACGCGACCGCGAGCGGTCCGAGCAGCAGTGCCGGCCGCCCGAGGCCCGCGTTCACGTTCCACAGCCGCACGGTGCCGACGAGCCGGCCGTTCTCGGTCGCGGCAAATGACAGCGCCTCGGCTGCGAGACGGCCCTCGCGTACGCGCTCCGAAGCCTTGGCGAAGCGCGCCGGCCCGAAGGCTGCGTCGAGCAGCCGTTCGCGCGTGGAAATATCGGTCGAGCGTTCGTTTCGGATGGTGACCATGAGGCCAACTCCTTCCCGCGCTCCGGTCGGGAGCGTCGTCGTTCAGCGATTGGGGGAAGGGGAGCCGCGCTGCGGCTCCCGGCGTTGTCAGATGTGGACCGTCTTCAACGGCGGGAAGCCGTTGAAGGCGACGGCCGAGTAGGTCGCCGTATAGGCGCCGGTTCCTTCGATCAGCACCTTGTCGCCGATCTCCAGACTCACCGGCAACTGGTAGGGCTGCTTCTCGTACATCACGTCGGCCGAATCGCAGGTCGGGCCGGCGATGACGCAAGCCCCGAGTTCGTCCCCGTCACGCGGCGTCTTGATCGGGTAGCGGATCGCTTCGTCCAGCGTCTCGGCGAGGCCGCCGAACTTGCCGATGTCGAGATAGACCCAGCGCACCTCGTCCTCCTGGCTCTTCTTCGAGACCAGCACGACCTCGGCCTCGATGACCCCGGCATTGCCGACCATGCCGCGGCCCGGCTCGATGATTGTCTCGGGGATCGCGTTGCCGAAGTGCTTGCGCAGCGCGCGGAAGATCGCCGCGCCGTAAGTTTTCACCGTCGGCACGTTCTTCAGGTACTTGGTCGGGAACCCGCCGCCGAGGTTGACCATCGACAGGTTCATGCCGCGTTCGCCGCACTCGCGGAAGATCGCCGCCGCCGAGGCGAGCGCGCGGTCCCAGGCGTGCTGGTTCTTCTGCTGCGAGCCGACATGGAACGACACGCCGTAGGGCTCGAGCCCGAGCCGGTGCGCGTGCTCCAGCACGTCCACCGCCATCGTGGGCTCGCAGCCGAACTTGCGCGACAGCGGCCATTCGGCACCTGCGCAGTCGAACAGGAAGCGGCAGAACACCTTCGCGCCGGGGGCGGCGCGCGCGATCTTCTCCACCTCGGCCTGGCAATCGACCGCGAACAGGCGAATGCCCAACGCGAAGGCGCGCGCGATGTCGCGCTCCTTCTTGATCGTGTTGCCGAAGCTGATGCGCTCCGCCGGCGCGCCGGCCGCCAGCACCATTTCGATCTCGGCGACCGAGGCGGTGTCGAAGCAGGAGCCGAGCGAGGCCAGCAGCGAAAGCACCTCCGGCGCCGGGTTCGCCTTCACGGCGTAGAACACGCGCGTGTCGGGCAGCGCCTTGGCGAAGGTCTGGTAGTTGTCGCGCACGACGTCGAGGTCGACGACGAGGCAAGGCCCTTCATCGGTACGCTGGCGCAGGAAGTCGCGGATGCGAGCTGTCATGCCGAAAGATTCCCTATCCGGTGTGCGCGGGGGTTGCCGCGGCTTAAGGTGAACCTGATGTGATGACGGAGCGCAGCCGCGGTCAGGCGGATGCACTCGCACCACGTCGATGCTGCCTTAGTCCGGATGAGGGAAGGACCCGTTCCGCACTGCCGGCAAAGAAGGACAAGCCTTTTCAGTCAGTCCGGCATTCACGCCGGGATTGCCAAAAAAGCCCGCTCCGTCGTTGCTTTAAGCTGCGTCCCCCGTTGAGAGCGGGGTGCGCCGGTTTCGCCTCCGGCTGCCGGTTGCATGGTTGAGGAAGCTAGATCTCTTCCCCAGGCGGCTGTCCGGCCTCTTGTCCGGATGCCCACCGACTGACACGCGGCCACAGGCACGTGCGAAATTGGGCAACCGCGAAATAAGGAAAATGTTCGCGATACGCAAGTATTTTTTTTCGCGCGCGCGAATTTTTCGTTAGCGATTTATTGAGGAGGCGTCAGCGCGGCGCTCGAGCACTCAGTTTCGAGTCGTGAACGGCTCGATGCGCATGCCCGATCGGATGAACGCGATCATCACCGCAATGCCGAGCACGAAGAACAGGACCTGCAGGATGTAGGTGCCGTATTCGCCAAGCGCGAACAGGTTGCCGAACGCCCAGCCGCCGGCGAAAGCAGCGCCGAACACCTCGGCCGAGATCAGGATCGCGGCCGAGAGCACGGTCGAGACGTTGATCCAGTTGATGCGGCGGGAGCCGCGCGGCGTTCCGGTGGCGTCGAGCATGGCGCGCAATCAATACCAAAGGTGCGGCGGGATCAAGTCCGCCGGGTTCTACTGGTTTATGCGGCCGGAAAGGCCCATTACATAGGCCCATTGGAGATTCTGTGCGCATGACGAAGTCCGACAACCCGCTGCTCGCTGAATGGACCGCGCCGTTCGGCGTGCCGCCGCTCGACCGTATCGGGCCGGAGCATTTCGCGCCCGCCTTCGAGCAGGCGCTGTGCGGAGCACCGGGCGCGAGATCGACGCCATCGCGAGCGATCCGGCCGCGCCGAACTTCGACAACACCGTGGCGGCGCTGGAGCGCTCGGGACGGCTGCTCGCGCGCATCAGTAACGTCTTCTACGTGCTCGCCGGCGCGCACACCAACGACGCCATCCAGGCGATCGAGCGCGACATGGCGCCGGCGCTCGCCCGCCATTGGAACGAGATCCACCTGAACGAAAAGTTGTTCGCCCGCCTCGACGCCCTGCACCGCGCGCCGCGAGCCTCGGCCTCACGGGCGAGCAGGCGCGGGTGCTGGAGCGCTATCACGCGCTGTTCCGCCGCGCCGGCGCGGGGCTCGATTCGGCCGCCAAAGCAGCGGCTGAAGCAAATCGGCGACGCGGCTCGCGAGCCTCGGCACGACCTTCGGCCAGAACGTGCTCGACCGACGAGCAGTCCTATCGTGCTGCCGCTAAGCGATGACGATCTCGCGGGTCTGCCGGACTTCGCCCGGGCCGCGGCGCGCGGGGCCGCGGAGGAGCGCGGCCTGCCGGCCATGCGGTGACGCTCGGGCGTTCCAGCGTCGAGCCGTTTCTCCAGTTCTCGAGCCGCCGCGACCTGCGCGAAAAGACGTTCCGCGCCTGGATCGCGCGCGGCGACAATGAGGGCCCGACCGACAACAACCGGCATCATCGCCGAGCTGGTCGGCGCTGCGCGACGAGAAGCGCGCGGCTGCTCGGCTATCAGAGCTTCGCGCACTACAAGCTCGACGACACGATGGCGAAGACGCCGGCCGCTGTCACCGGCCTGCTCGACGCGGTCTGGGCGCCGGCGCGCCGCCGCGTCATGGAGGAGCGTGACGCCTTGCAGGCATTGGCGGCAGCCGAGGGAGACAACTTCCGCCTCGCGCCGTGGGACTGGCGCTATTACGCCGAGAAGCTGCGCAAGGCGCGCTTCGACCTCGATGAGAGCGAGATCAAGCCGTATCTGCCGCTCGACAGTATCATCGAGGCGGCGTTCTACGCGGCGACCCGCCTGTTCGGCCTGACCTTTACGCCGCGCGACGGACGTGCCGGTCTATCATCCCGACGTGCGGGTCTGGGAGGTGAGCGCACCGGACGGCAAACATCGTTGGCGTGTTCTTCGGCGACTATTTCGCGCGTGCCTCCAAGCGCAGCGGCGCCTGGATGACGACGCTTGCGCGACCAGGAGAAGCTCGACGGCGAGGTCCGGCCGCTCGTGCTCAACGTGATGAACTTCAACAAGGGCGCGGCGGGCGAGCCGACGCTGCTGTCGTTCGACGATGCGCGCACGCTGTTCCATGAGTTCGGCCACGGCCTGCACGGCCTGATGTCGGACGTGACCTATCCGATGATCTCCGGCACCGGCGTGCTGCAGGACTTCGTCGAACTGCCGTCGCAGCTCTACGAGCACTGGCTCGACCGGCCGGAAATCCTCACGCGCTTCGCCCGCCACTATCAGACCGGCGAGCCGATGCCGCAGGCCCTGATGGACCGGCTGATCGCCTCGCGCACCTTCAATCAGGGCTTCACGACGACCGAATATCTCGGCTCGTCCTATGTGGATCTCGATTTCCATCTGGGGGCGCCGAAGGACGCGCATCACGGTCGAGATGGCGACGCGCAGGCGGATGGAGATGCCCCACGAGGTCGTGATGCGGCACCGGCCGCCGCACTTCCAGCACATCTTCTCGGGCGATCACTATGCGGCCGGCTACTACAGCTACCTGTGGTCCGAGGTGCTCGATGCCGACGCCTTCAACGCCTTCGAGGAGGCGGGCGACGTATTCGACCCGGCGGTCGCGAAGCGCCTGCGCGACAACATCTACGCGGCGGGTGGGGCGCGCGAGCCGCCGAGGCCTACAGGCATTCCGCGGCCGGATGCCATCCGTGGACCCGTTGCTGAAGAAGCGCGGGCTCATGGACGCAGCATGAACCTGTATAGCGCCGGACACCGCCGTGGCGTCGTTGCGGCGCCGCATCACGCGGCCGCCGAGGCAGGCCGCGCCATCCTGGCGGAGGGCGGCAACGCGATCGAGGCCATGGTGGCGATGGCGGCGACCATCGCGGCGGTCTATCCGCACATGAACCATATCGGCGGCGATGGCTTCTGGCTCGTGCGCGAGCCATCCGGGCCGCGTACGCGCGCTGATGGGGGCGGGTCCGGCGGGTGCGAAGGCGACGCCCGCGCATCTATCGCGAGCACGGCCACAACACGATTCCGCCGCGCGGGCCGCTCGCCGCGCTCACGGTGCCGGCGCGCGGTTGGCCACTGGATGCTCGCCCTGCAGGCGGGAGAAGCCTACGGGGGCAAGCTGCCGCTCGACGTGCTGCTCGGTCCGGCGATCAGCCATGCGCGCGAGGGCTACAAGGTCACGCGCAGCCAGGCGCGGCTCACCGCCGAGAAGCTCGCCGAGTGCAAGGACGCGCCCGGCTTTGCCAAGACGTTCCTGATCGATGGCAAGCCGCCGGCCGAGGGCGCGACGCTGAAGCAGGCGGCGCTCGCCGCGACGCTCGACCAGCTCGCCAATGCGGGGCTTGGCGATTTCTATCGTGGCGATGTCGGGCGCGAGATCGCGGCCGATCTGGAGCGCATCGGCTCGCCGGTGACGCGCGGCGATCTCGAGCGCTACGAGGCGAAGCGTCGCCGAGCCGCTCTCGGTCGCGCTGCAGTCCGGCACGCTCTACAACACGCCCCCGCCCACGCAGGGACTGGCCTCGCTGATCATCCTGGCGTTGTTCGAGCGGCTGCGCGTGACCGAGGCCGAGAGCTTCGATCATCTGCATGGGCTGGTCGAGGCGACCAAGCGCGCGTTCCTGGTGCGCGACCGCGTACGTCACCGACCCGGCGCGGATCGCAGAACCGCCGGCGCGCTATCTCGACAAGTGCATTCCTCGATTCGGAAGCCGCCAGGATCGACCGCCGCAAAGCCGCCAAATGGCCGGCGCCGCCGGGCGAGGGCGACACGATCTGGATGGGCGCGGCGGATGCCTCCGGCCTCGTCGTCTCCTATATCCAGTCGATCTACTGGGAGTTCGGGTCGGCCTGCGTGCTGCCGCGCACCGGCGTGCTGATGCAGAATCGCGGCGCAAGCTTTTCGCTCGAGAACGGCGCACTGAATCCGCTGCGGCCGGGCCGCAAGCCCTTCCACACGCTCAACCCGGCGCTCGCGGTGCTGAAGGATGGCCGCGTCATGGCCTACGGCACGATGGGCGGCGACGGCCAGCCGCAGTCGCAGGCCGCGCTGTTCACGCGCCATGTACTCTATCGCCAGCCGCTCGAACGAGGCGGTGGACCGGCCGCGCTGGCTGCTCGGGCGCACGTGGGGGTCGAGCCACACCAACCTGCGGCTCGAATCGCGCTTTTCGAGAAGAGTTGATCGACCGGCTGTTGTCAGCCGGTCACGATGTCGAGGTTCTGCCCGATGCCTATTCGGACACCATGGGCCACGCCGGCGCCGTGGTGCTGCATCCGGGGGGCACGCTCGAAGGCGCGCACGACCCGCGCGCCGATGGCGGCGCGGCCGGGCTTTAGCGTGTTCCAGCGTCGCGTAATCGCGCCAGCTCGGCTCGGGCTTGCGCGAGGACGCAAACAGAATGCCGAGTGCGAAGCCGATGCCGACGCCGAGCGCGATCATCGCCTTGGGATGCCGGCCGACCTGCTCGCTCACCATGTCGTCAAGGTCGGTGGCGCCATCCTGCACGCGGGTGGCGACGTCCCGCGCTACTTCGGCTCGCCTTGTCGTAGGCGTCGGACGGCGGCGCCCTTTGCCTGCTCGTAGAGGCCTTCCGCCTGCTTGCCGGTCTGCCTCGCGGCCTCGTCGATCGCCTCCGCCGCCCTTCATCGAGGTCTCGAAATTCGAATGCGCCATGGCCCGCCCTCCGGCCAAATGGGATGTCAGGGGCCAACTCGCGCGGAACAAAAGAGTTGCATGGCGCCGTCGCGGCTCCATTCCGCCCCACTCCGTGATATGGTGCGGCACTCCGGCTCACCCCCGGCGCATGGTCCTGCCCATGCTCAAATGCTCGCCACTCGCCTCGCGCGGCGCTGCATCATTTTCGCCATCGCGGCGCCCGCGATACGCGCACCCGCACGTGTGGGTGACGATGAAGAGCGAGCTGGTCTACGCGCCGGACGGCACGCGTCACCGGCGTGCGCCACGCCTGGACCTTCGACGACATGTTCTCGACCTTGCGACGCAGGGTCTGGAGAGCAAGGAGAAGGGCAAGTTCACCCGCGAGGAGCTGGCGCCGCTCGCCAAGGTCAATGTCGAGTCGCTGAAGGAATACGACTACTTCACGGTCGCGAACGCGAACGGCAAGAAGGCCGACCTGAAGGAGCCGGTCGATTACTGGCTCGAATACACCGACAACGTGCTGATCCTGCACTTCACCCTGCCGTTCGCGACGCCGGTGAAGGCGCAGAGCCTCGAGGTCGAGATGTACGACCCGAGCTTCTTCGTCGACTTCTCGTTCGCCGCCAAGGATCCGGCGCAGCTCGTCGGCGCGCCGGCGGACTGCAAGCTCTCCGTCCTGCGGCCCGGCGAAGGCCAGCCGCCTGCCGCAGGCGAAGCCGGGCGAATCCTTCTTCAACAACCTCGCGCCGGCGAGCCAATTACGGCGCACAGTTCTCCAACAAGCTGCAGGTGAAATGCCCGTGACATCCTTGGCCGGGGGGCGCAAGGCGACACGAACTCTGATCCTTCTGGGCCTCGCGGTACTCGCCTTGACCGCGCTCGGCCTCGACGATCGCGCTGGCGCAGGGAGCCCGTTCGGCGGGCCGCGCCCGCCGGCAGCGCCCCCGCCGCCCCGACGGCATCGTCGGCTGGCTGCTCGCCAAGCAGGCCGAATTCTACCGCATGCTCGCCGGTACCATCCGTGCGGCGCAGCACCGACGGCAGCGCCGTATGGCTGCTGATGGGCATCTCGTTTCTCTACGGAATCTTCCATGCCGCCGGTCCCGGCCACGGCAAGGCGGTGATCTCGTCCTATCTGGTCGCCAACGAGGAGACCTGGAAGCGCGGCATCACGCTCTCGTTCGCTTCGGCCTCGTGCAGGCGCTCGTCGCGGTCGCTGGTCGTCGGTATCGCGGCAGCACTGCTCAATGCCACCGCCGAAGACGATGAACAACGCCGTGTGGTGGATCGAGATCGTCGAGCTACCTGCTGATCGCCGCGATGGGCGCGCGGCTGCTGTGGACCAAGGGCCGCGCCTTCATCGGCGAGTGGCGCGCTGTCTGCGCGCGCCGAAGACGCTGGGCGCCGCCGCGACCGTGGCGCACGCCCTGGAGCGCGGGACCAGATCACCACGATCATGGCCACGATCACGACCACGCGCATCATGACCATGACCACGCACATGATCACGCGCACAGACCATGCGCACGCACCATCACCCATGATCACGCGCACGCCACTGCCGGCGCACGGCGAAGCCGGCCACGTGCACGACGAGCACTGCGGCCATTCGCACGGCCCGACGCCGGATCAACTTGCCGGTCCCGGCGGCTGGAAGCGCGGCCTGATGGCGATCTTCGCGGTCGGGCCTGCGGCCCGTGCTCGGGCGCGATCCTGGTTCTGGTGTTCGCGCTGGCGCAGGGCATCTTCTGGGCCGGCGTCGCGGCGACCTTCGTGATGGGGCTCGGCACCGCCATCACGGTCGCGGCCATCGCGACGATCACGGTCTCGGCGACCACCTTCGCGGCGCGGCTCGCCGCGACGCGCACCGGCTATGGCTCGCTTGCGCTGCGCGGCGTCGAGGTCGGTGCTGCCGCGCTGGTGCTGCTGTTCGGCGTTGCGCTGCTCGCAGGCTACATGGCGAACGAGCGCCTGGTCGGGCTTTGAGGACGCTGATCACACGCGCTGCTGCGTCGTCGGCGGCGGACCGGCCGGCATGATGCTCGGCTTCCTGCTCGCGCGCGCCGGCATCGATGTCGTGGTGCTGGAGAAGCACGCCGACTTCCTGCGCGATTTCCGCGGCGACACGGTTCACCCCTCCACGCTCGAACTCATGCGCGAGCTCGGCCTGCTCGACGAGTTCCTCAAGCTGCCGCACCAGAAGGTGCAGCGCCTCACGTTCCAGATCGGCGCCGAGTCGCATCCCGGCCGTGGATCTCAGCCACGTGCCGACGCACTGCAAGTTCATCGCGCTGATGCCGCAGTGGGATTTCCTGAATTTCCTGGCCGCGCACGGCGAAGCGCTTCCGCGCTTCCACCTGATGATGCAGACCGAAGCCACCGATCCTCTCGTCGACAATCGACGTCATTAACGGCGTGCGCGCGAAGACGCCGGACGGCGAGATCGAGATCCGGCCGACCTCGTGGTCGGCTGCGACGGGCGCCATTCGACGATGCGCGAGCGCGGCGGGCTGCGGTTGACGACGTCGGCGCGCCGATCGACGTGCTCTGGTTCCGCATCTCGCGGCGCGACGAGCGACACCGAGGAAACCTCCGGCCACATCGAGGCCGGCCAGATGATGGTGATGCTCAATCGCGGCGACTACTGGCAATGCGCCTACGTGATCCCGAAGGGCGGTATCGACAAGGTCAAGCGCGAAGGCCTGTCCGCATTCCGCGAACGCGTGCTCGCGCTGTCGCCGTTCCTGCGCGACCGCATCGAGGAGATCAAGAGCTTCGATGACGTCAAGCTGCTGACCGTGACGATCGATCGGCTGCGCAATGGCATCGGCCGGGGCTTCTCTGCATCGGCGACGCCGCGCACGCGATGTCGCCGGTCGGCGGCGTCGGCATCAATCTCGCGTGCAGGATGCGGTCGCGGCCGCGAACATCCTGGCCGAGCCGCTGCGCTTGCCGGAGCGGTGACGCGCGATCACCTCGCCGCCGTGCAGGCGCGGCGCATCGTTCCCGATGCGGGTCATGCAGCGCATGCAGGTGATCGTGCAGAACGGGCTCTTGTCGCCTGCGCTCGCCAGCAGCAGCGCGGCCGAGGCGCGCCGCTGTTGCTGCTGCCTGTTCCGTCTGGTTTCCGATCGCTGTCGGCGTCATCCCGGCGCAGCAGATCTCATCCGGCGTCGGCGTGCGTCGAGGAGCACGATCGAACACGCCGCGAGGCGCGGTGCCGCGCTCGGAGGCGGTTCAGACGAAGCGCGGCACGAAGCCGTCGCCCTTGTGGCTCGACGTGGCACAGATGCGGCGCGCCGAAATGCTGCGGCGCGAGCAGCGCGCCCGAGCCGGCGCATTTCTCCAGCACGCGGCGGCGCGACTCGCGCGCGGTCGTCCTGGTCGAGACATGCGAAGCTGTTCCAGTGCGGGTAATAGACCTGGATCGCGTGATGGATCACGTCGCCGCAGAAGAACGCCGCCTTGCTCTGCGAGTCGAGCTTGATCGACGAAATGCCCCGGCGAGTGGCCGGGCGAGGGTTCGATCGAGATGTCCTTCCTCGATCGCCTGCGGCGCCATCGACCATCGGCACGAGCCCGGCCTCGACGATCGGGTAGCACGCTGTCGCGCATCGCGCCGCCGATCGCGGGCGCCTTTCTGCGGGTCGCGATCGATGCCTGAGAAGTAATCGAAGTCGGTCTTGCTCCAGATGTACTTCGCATTCGGGAATGTCGGCACCCAGCTGCCGTTGTCGAGCCGCGTGTTCCAGCCGACGTGATCGACGTGCAGATGCGTGCACATCACCATGTCGATCTCCTCGGGCTTCACGCCGGCGGCCGCGAGGCGTTCGAGCCACGGCGTGTTGATGTTGTCCCAGAACGGCCGGGCTTTGCGCGATTTGTGATTTCCGACGCAGGTGTCGATCAGGATTTTGCGGCCGCCGATCTCGACCAGCCACGAATGGATGCTGAGCTTGAGGAGCCCGGTTGCCGGGTCGTAGTGGTGCGGCACCATCCAGCCCATGTGCTCGGTCGACCAACTCGGGCGCGCCAGTCGGCGAAGAAGTCCTTCGCCGCGAAGAACTAGCCGTAGGTCTCCTCGATGCGCGTGAGTTTCGCCGCGCCGACGGTTGCGGTGGTCATGCGTTTCCTGCCGTTTGTTGTTTTGGTTAGTCTGTGGTGGAAGTCTTGCGGCTGAAGTTCGATCGGCTCGCCGTGCGGCGTGCGGTCGGCCGCATGATCCCAAGCATGCTGATAGCGCGCAAGCGTTGCGGCGTCGGTGACGCCCTTTTCGGCGACGAGCCGTTCGAGCGCGTTGAGCCAGTGGCGATAGTAGGTCTCGCCCGTGTCCGGATCGCCCGCGGCCTGCGCGCGCTTGATCTCGTCCGACAGCGTCGCGGCCCATTGCGGCCAGGTGAACACACCGCGCTCATGCAGCGTGAGCGCCATCGCGAACGCCTGCGCCTCCCACGGCTCGCGGAACACCGGCCCTTCGGCATCGCAGCGGATGCACGGGACTGCGTCCAGGGCCTGGCGGGCCACGCTCCGCTGGTCATCCCGGCCGAACGAGCCATGCGAGCGAGAGCCGGGATCCATCACGCCTTCTCCAGATACGGCTCGAACGCGTCGATCGAGACCTTCACCGTCGGATCGGCATCAGCGCCCCACAATTCCCGGCCCGTCGAACACGACCGTGTAAAGCCATTGCGGATTCTCGCCTGCGTCCATCGAGGCCGTGTCCGGAAACACATGGCAGCCGTGATCACGCTCGACCACGCCGACATGTCCGCGCACGTAGCGCGGCAGGCGCGTGTGCGTAACCGGATTGATGTTCTTCGCGCGCACGCGCTCGCCGGCCTTGAACTTCGCCGGCGCCGGCCGCCGGACGCGCCGAACTTGCCGCGCGCCATGATGCGCTCGACCTGATCGAGCGTGAAGTTGCCGCGCGCGGCGCCTTCGTCTGCTTCAGCGCATGACCGGCCTCGACCTCCTCGGGCGCCACATAGCCCTTGTCGACCAGCAGGTCCTCGAGCCCGAGCAGCCATTTCTTGTAATAGGAGCTCGACAGATAGACGTGCGGCGGCAGCGCCTCGCGATAGAAGCGCGAGGTGTCGATGTTGAACGCACCGGCCGCACCCATCGCGCGGACCAGCGCCAGCACGCGGCCTTCCCATTCGGCGTGAAACATCGGCTCGTTCGGCTCGGTCTCGACCTTGCCGAAGCCGTCCATGCCGCCCATGTCGTGCACGCCGTTCATGACGGCGCTCCCGGCGCCTTCGGAAATCCGGTGCCGATCATCGAGTCGCGCGTCACCAGTTCGGCGAGCTGCGCCTCGCTCCAGCCCTCGGTGCCGCTCGGGCGCATCGGCAGCACGAGGAAGCGCGTCTCGGCGGTCGAGTCCCACACGCGGATTTCGGTCTCCTTCGGCAGCGTCACGCCGAAATCGGCGAGCACGCCGCGCGGGTCCTTCACGGCGCGCGAGCGATAGGGCGCCGCCTTGTACCAGACCGGAGGCAGGCCGAGCATTTCCCACGGATAGCAGGAGCACAGCGTGCACACGACCATGTTGTGGCGCTGCGGCGTATTCTCGACCGCGACCAGATGATCGCCGGTGCGGGCCACATGACCGAGCGTCGCGATCGCGGCGGTGCCGTCCTTCAGCAGCGCCTCCTTGAAGGCCGGATCGCTCCAGGCCTTCGCCACCACGCGCGCGCCGTTGTGCGGGCCGATCTTGGTCTCGTAGGCCTCGATGATGGCATCGAGCGCGGCCGGCTCGACATAGCCCTTCTCGGTCAGGATCGATTCCAGCGCCCGCACGCGAATCTGCATTTCGGAGAGTTCCGAGCCGTGCTCGTGGTCATGATGATGGTGGTCGTGATCATGATCGTCATGGTCGTGCGCCATGCGGGCCTCCGATCCGTTTTGCGCTAGTATATAGCATGACGAACGCGCACTTCATCATCCGCGTCGGCGACCGGATCGACCGGTTCAATACCGCGATCGGCCGCACCGCCTCGTGGTGCGCGCTGGCGATCGTGCTGATCGGCTTTGCCGTGGTGCTGCTGCGCTATGTGCTCGGCATCGGCTCGATCTGGTTGCAGGAGTTGATCCTCTACGCGCACGCCGCGCTGTTCCTGCTGGCCGCCGCCTGGACGCTGAAGGAGGGCGGCCATGTGCGCGTCGATGTGTTCTACGCCGACGCCGTCGCCGCGCACCAAGGCGTGGATCGATCTGCTCGGCGCCCTGTTCCTGCTGCTGCCGTTCTGCGGCGCGATCTCTGATTTCTCGCCCCATACGTGGCGCGCTCGTGGGCGATCCTCGAACGCTCGCGCGAGTCCAGCGGCCTGCCGCTGGTGTTCCTGCTGAAGACATTGATCCCGGTGTTTGCACTGCTGGTGGCGCTGCAGGGCCTGGCGCAGGCGATCAAGGCGCTCGCGATGCTCATGATGCTGCGCATCGGCCGGCGCCGGGCAGCGCGGAAGGCAGCGTGATGCTGCCCGAGACTCCTCGCGATCCTGATGGTCGTCGCGGTCTGCGTGCTGCTGTTCGCCGGCTATCCGGTCGCGCTGACGCTCGGCGGCGTGTCGCTCGGCCTTCGCGCTGATCGGCCACGCGCTCGGCGCGATGGACATCGGCCTGCTCGGCGCGCTGCCGCAGCGCATCTTCGGCGTGATGACCAACACGGTGCTGCTCGCGATCCCGCTGTTCATCTTCATGGGCGTGATGCTGGAGCGCTCCCGCATCGCCGAGGATCTGCTCGAGACGATGGGCCGGCTGTTCGGCGCGCTGCCGGGCGGCCTCGGCATCTCGGTCGTGCTGGTCGGCGTGCTGCTCGCCGCCGCCAAGGGCGTCGTCGGCGCGACCGTCGTCACCATCGCGCTGATCACGCTGCCGACCATGCTGCGCCATGGCTACGACAAGCGCATCGCCGCCGGCACCGTCGCCGCGACCGCGACACTCGCGCAGATCATGCCGCCCGCGACCGTGCTGGTGCTGCTCGGCGACCAGCTCAACAATTCGTTTCAGGCGGCGCAGCTTGCCAAGGGCATTTTCGCGCCGGAGTCGGTGTCGGTGAGCGACCTGTTCGCCGCCGCGCTGGTGCCGGGGCTGACTGCTGGTCGCGCTCTATCATCGCTGTTTCTCGTTGGCGGTCGCGATCTTTCGCCCGGCCGCCGTCCCGCCGATCGCCGATGCGGGCGGAGAGGGCCTGCTCGCCGCGCGTCGCTGCGCGCCATGGTCGCGCCGGTGCTGCTGATCGTCGTGGTGCTCGGCTCGATCCTGATCGGACTCGCGACGCCGACCGAAGCGGCTGCCGTCGGCGCCGTCGGCGCGATCCTGCTCGCGGCGATGCGCGGGGCGGGCGCGTACTGCGCCGCCCGCGCTTCTGCCTCGCGGCGTTCGCCGTGCTGATGCTGCTGCGCGTCCGTTCTCGATTTGCGCGCACGGCATTGGCTTTGCGCTCGCGCTCATCGTGATGGCGGCGCTGTGGGTCGGGCTCTTGCGTTCGCGCTGCGCACCGTCTGGCGCGCCGGCTATCTCACGGCGACCCTCGCGAAGACCACGCAGATGACCGCGATGATCTTCACCATCCTGATCGGCGCGACGCTGTTCAGCCTCGTGTTCCGCGGGCTCGGCGGCGACGACATGGTGCATCGCGCGCTGTCGAACCTGCCGGGCGGCGCCGCCGGCGCGATCCTCGCCGTGATGCTGGCGATGTTCCTGCTCGGCTTCGTGATGGACGCCTTCGAGATCATTTTCGTGGTGGTGCCGATCGTCGCGCCGCCGCTGCTCGCGATGGAGGGCGTGAACCCGGTCTGGCTCGGCATCATGATGGCGGTGAACCTGCAGACCTCCTACATGCACCCGCCGCTCGGGCCGACGCTGTTCTTCCTGCGCGGCGTCGCGCCGCCGGAAATCACCACGCGGGACATCTATGTCGGCATCATTCCGTTCGTGCTGATCCAGCTGCTGCTGCTGTTGCTGCTGTGGTTTGTGCCGGGCCTTGCGACCGGCCTCCCGCAGCTGCTGTATGGCGGCCGATAGGAACGGCGGAAAGCAAATTGATGAAAGCATCAGAATTGTTCGACATGGCCGGCCGCGTCGCGCTGGTCACCGGCGCATCGAGCGGGCTCGGCGCGCATTTCGCCGAAACGCTGGCCGAGAACGGCGCGAAGGTCGTGCTGGTCGCGCGCCGCGCCGAACGGCTTGAGGCGTTGAAGAAGAAGATCGAAGCGCAGGCGGGCAAGCCGCTGTCGCCGAAGCCGACGTGCTCGATCGCGACGCGATGAAGCGCGCGTTCGACACAGCCGAGAAAGCGTTCGGCACTGTGACGATCCTCATCAACAATGCCGGCATCACGCATGCGGATCGCGCGACCGACATGCCGGAGGAGACCTGGCGGCACGTGCTCGGCACCAATCTCGACGCCGTGCTCTACTGGGCGCAGGAGGCCGCGAAGCGCATGATCGCCGCGAAGAAGCAGGGCGCGATCGTCAACATCGCGTCGATCCTCGGCTACGGCGTCTCGAAGGGCGTCGCCGCCTATTCGGTCGCCAAGGCCGGCGTGGTGCAGCTCACCAGCGCGCTCGCGATTGAGCTTGCCTTCCGCGGCGTGCGCGTCAACGCGATCGCGCCGGGCTTTGTCGTGACCGAGATCAACGACGACTATCTCAAAAGCCGCCCCGAAATGACGCGCAGTATTCCGGCCGGCCGCTTCGGGGAGACGCAAGGACCTCGACGGCGCGCTGCTGCTGCTCTGCTCCAACGCTGGGCCTTCATGGCCGGCGCGACCGTTGTGGTCGACGGCGGGCAGGTGCTGACGATTACGGGGGCGTGATCCATGAAATTCTACGATTGTGCGACTGCGCCGAGCCCGCGCCGGGTGCGCATCTTTCTCGCCGAGAAAGGGATCGCCATCGATACCGTTCAGGTCGACCTGCGCAACGGCGAGCAGTTCACGCCCGCCTATCGCGCGATCAATCCGGACTGCACCGTGCCGGCGCTCGCGCTCGACGACGGCACGGTGATCGGCGACGCGATTGCGATCTGCCAGTACATCGAGGAACTGCATCCCGAGCCGCCGTTGATCGGATCGACCCCGCAGGAGCGCGCGGTCGTGACCGCGCTCAACCGCCAGATCGAGCGTGACGGCTTCTTCGCCGCGATGGATGCGCTTCCGCAACACCGCCAAGGGCCTGAAGGGCCGCGCGCTGCCCGGGCCGCACGATTACGAGCAGATCCCGGAATTGGCCGAGCGCGGGCGCGCGCGCATCGCGCAACTTCTTCAAGGCGATGAATGCGCGGCTTGCCGACCGGGAGTTCGTCGCCGGCGAGCGCTACACGATCGCCGACATCTCCACGATGGTGCTCACCGACATGGCCACCGGGATGGTCAAGCTCGCCATTCCGGACGATTGCCCGCACATGCGCCGCTGGTACGACGCCGTCGCGGCGCGGCCGAGCGCGAAGGCCTGATCACCGCATTGCGCCAAATGTCGCGCGCACCGTGGATGCCGCAACTTCATGCTGGCATCCCAGCGCCAAACGAAATTGACCCCTTCTTACCGAAATGTCAGCATTGCTGACGCTTTTATTCGATCGAGTCGGTGCCTAGATTGGGCATTGGAAACGTTATGACCTTGGCGGCGACGCAGGCTTGAGGTCAAACTCCCTCGCGGAGGCCCGATGACGCTAAAGAACGTCACCCTCGACGACAAATACGATCTTGGCACAAAGCCGCGTGTTCGTCACGGGCTATCAGGCGCTGATCCGCGCGACGCCTGATGCAGCAGGAGCGCGACCGCCTCGCCGGGCTCAACACCGCCGGCTATGTCTCGGGCTACCGCGGCTCGCCGCTTGGCGGGCTCGACCAGCAGTTCATGCGCGCCAAGGCGTCACTCGACAAGCACAACGTCCTGTTCCAGACCGGCCTGAACGAAGACCTTGCCGCCACCGCGATGTGGGGCACGCAGCAGGCCGAGCTGCGCGGCGAAGGCAAATACGACGGCGTGTTCGGCATGTGGTACGGCAAGGGCCCGGGCGTCGACCGCACCGGCGACGTCTTCCGCCATGCCAATTTCGCCGGTTCATCGAAACACGGCGGCGTGCTCGCCCTGATGGGCGACGACCACACGGCGGAATCCTCCACCACCGCGCACCAGTCCGAATTCCATTTCGTCGACGTGATGATCCCGATCCTGAACCCCGCCGGCGTGCAGGAGTTCATCGACTACGCGCTCTACGGCTGGGCGATGTCGCGCTACTGCGGCTCGTGGGTCGCGCTCAAGTGCATGCACGAGACTGTGGAGTCGACCGCGGTGGTCGACGCCGGGCTCGATCATCCGAAGATCGTCATTCCGGGCGACGACGAATTCAAGATGCCGCCGGGCGGGCTGAACATCCGCCTCAATGACGGCATCCTCGACATGGAAGCGCGCCTGCACGACTACAAGCGCGACGCCATGCTCGCCTTCGTGCACGCGAACAAGCTCAACAAGGTCATCATCTCGGGCGGGCGCAATCCGAAGATCGGCATCATCACAGTCGGCAAGAGCTATCTCGACGTGCGCCAGGCGTTCGACGAACTCGGCATCGACGAGGTGAAGTGCAACGATTTCGGCATCAAGGTCTTCAAGGTCGGGTGTCCGTGGCCTATTTCGCGCGCCGAGTTGCGCGCATTTGCCGAGGGGCTCGAACTCGTCATCGTCGTCGAGGAGAAGCGCTCACTCATCGAAGTGCAGGTGCGCGAGGAACTCTACGGCATGCCGAACCCGCCTGTCGTGGTTGGCAAGCGCGACGAACAGGATCGCTGGCTCTTTCCGGTGAAGGGCGCGCTTGAGCCGCTCGACATCGCGATCGCGGTCGGCGAACGGGTGCTGCTCAAGGGCCACAACGACGAGCTTGCCAATCGCGTCTCGCGGCTGAAGCAGGGTCAAAGCGCCGTCGCGTCGATGACCGACGTGTCGGCGCGGACGCCGTATTTCTGTTCCGGCTGCCCGCACAACTCGTCCACCGTGGTGCCGCAGGGCATGCGCGCCTATGCCGGCATCGGCTGTCACTTCATGTCGCAGTGGATGGACCGCAACACCAACGGCTTCACCCACATGGGCGGCGAGGGCGCCAACTGGATCGGCGAAGCGCCGTTCTCCAAGCGCAACCACGTGTTCCAGAACCTGGGCGACGGCACCTACAATCACTCCGGCTATCTGGCGATCCGCGCGGCGGCCGCCTCCGGCGTGAACATCACCTACAAGATCCTGTTCAATGACGCTGTCGCGATGACCGGCGGCCAGCGCAACGACGGCGGCCTCTCGGTGCCGATCATCGCGCGGCAGGTCGCGGCCGAAGGCGCGAAGAAGATCGTCGTCGTCACCGACGAGCCGTGGAAGTACCCGAAGAATACCGACTGGCCGCCCGGCATCACCATCCACCACCGCGACGACCTGATGACGGTGCAGACGGGCCTTGCGGACGTCAAAGGCCTGTCCGTGCTGATCTACGATCAGACCTGCGCGGCCGAGAAGCGCCGCCGCCGCAAGCGCGGCCAATTCCCCGATCCGGACAAGCGCGTCGTCATCAACGAGCTCGTCTGCGAGGGCTGCGGCGACTGCGGCGTGCAATCGAACTGCGTCTCGGTGCAGCCGCTCGACACCGAATGGGGCCGCAAGCGCACCATCGACCAGTCGAGCTGCAACAAGGACTTTTCCTGCCTGAAGGGCTTCTGCCCCTCGTTCGTCACCGTCGAGGGCGCGAAGCTCAAGCGTGGCAAGGGCGTCGACGCGCCGAAGGACCTGCCGGCGCTGCCTGAGCCGCAGCAGCCCGAAATCGCGCGTCCTTTCTCGATCATCGTCACCGGCGTTGGCGGCACGGGCATCGTCACCATCGGCGGCGTGCTTGGGATGGCAGCGCACCTTGAGGGCAAGGGCGTCGGCATCATCGATCAGGCCGGCCTCGCGCAGAAGGGCGGCGCGGTTTACAGCCACATCCGCATCGCGAAGAAGGCCGAAGACATCCACGCGATCCGTGTCGCGGCGGGCGAGTGCGACCTCGTGCTCGGCGGCGATATGGTAGTGGTCGGCAACAAGAAGGTGCTGTCGACCGCGAAGCTTGGCGCCACCACCATGGTGATCAACACCGCCGAAATCCTGCCGGGCGATTTCACCCGCAATGCGGATTTCTCATTGCCGACCGAGCGGCTGAAGCGCGCGATCCGCACCGCGGCGGGCGCGGAAAAGACCAATTTCGTCGATGCGACGCGCCTTGCGACCGCGCTGCTCGGCAATTCGATCGGCGCGAACATCTTCATGGTCGGCTATGCCTATCAGCTTGGCGCGCTGCCGCTCTCGGCGGAGGCGATCCGGAAGGCGATCGAGCTGAACGGCGAAGCGGTGCCGATGAACCTTGCTGCGTTCGAATTTGGCCGCCGCGCGGCGTTCGATGCCGCCTCGGTCGAGGCGCTGGTGAAGCCCGCGCCGGAAGCCGCGAGCGATGCGCGGCGGATTTCGCAATCGTTCGACGAGACCGTGTCGCGGCGCGTCGCGTTCCTCACCGCCTACCAGAACGCCGGCTATGCGGCGCGCTACCGGACACTGGTCGATCAGGTGAAGGCCGCCGAGGCCGCGAAGGCGCCGGGCAAGACCGGGCTTGCCGAAGCGGTCGCGCGCTATCTGTTCAAGCTGATGGCCTACAAGGACGAGTACGAGGTCGCGCGGCTTTACGCCGGGCCGGAATTCCTCGCGCAGGTGAAGAACGAGGTCGCGGGCGACAACCTCACGCTCAAATTCCACCTCGCGCCCCCGATCCTGGCGAAGAAGGACCCGGTGACTGGCGTCGCCAAGAAGATGACCTTCGGCCCCTGGATGCTGCCGGCGTTCCGCATGCTGGCGAAGTTCAGGTTCCTGCGCGGCACCCCGCTCGACATCTTCGGCTATTCGGAGGAGCGCCGCACGGAGCGCAAGCTGATCGCCGACTACGAGGCGCTGCTCGCCGAAATCATGGGCAAGCTCACGCCGGACAACCACGCGCTCGCAGTTGGCCTTGCGAATATCCCGGAGAAGATCCGCGGCTTCGGCCACGTCAAGGCGCGCCATCTCGTGGCGGCGAAGGCCGATGAGGCGGCGCTGCTCGAGCAGTTCCGCTCCGGTCAGGCGCCCGTGCTGAAGGCTGCCGAATAGTTATTGATGCTTCTTCGCCCACGCCTGCAGCACGGCAACCGCATCGGCGTCGAGTTTCTGATCCGATTGCATTGCACGGGCCTGCGGCGGCAGCGCGCTCTCGCGGCGCAACGCCTCGATTGACGGTGTGCGCCCACGCGCGATGATCGCGCCGGACTGCTCCAGCGAAGCTGCGTAATAGAGTTGGGTGATGCCGGCGATCATCATCGCGCTGACGCAAAGCGGGCAGGGCTCGCACGACGAATAGAGTTCGCAGCCCGTCAGGTCGGTCGTTTTCAGCCTGGCGCACGCGTCGCGCACCGCTTCCACCTCGCCATGCGAGGTCGGATCGAAGGTCTTGCCGGACTGGTTCAAGCCTTCGCCGATGACCGTGCCGTCCTTCACCACGATGGCGCCGTAGGGACGCGCGCCCGGCTGGTCGAGGGCCCGCGCCGACATTTCGATCGCGCGGCGCATGAATTTTTCGTCGTACATCGTCGCCTCAAATGCGGTTCAAGCCGGCCGCAAAGCGTGCCATTCTGCCGCCAACAACGCAAAGGGAGAGCGCCATGCGGCCGTTCGAGGGAATCCGCGTCATCGACGTGACGCATGTGCTGGCGGGCCCGTTCGCCGCCTATCAGCTGGCGGTGCTGGGCGCCGACGTCATCAAGGTGGACGATCCGAACGATCCCGATCAAAGCCGCTCGAGCGGCAGCGACAAGCAACTCAATTATGCCCAGATGGGCACCGGCTTCCTGACGCAGGCCTCGAACAAGCGCGCCATCACGCTCGACCTGAAGACCGAGCGCGGCCGCGAAATCCTGAAGAAGCTGGTCGCGACCGCCGACGTGTTCGTCGAGAACTATCGGCCCGGCGCGTTCGAGGCACTGGGCTTGGGCTACGATGATTTGTCAAAAATCAATCCGCGGCTGATCTACGCCTCGTTCTCAGCCTTCGGCCAGAAGGGGCCGCGTGGCCAGCAGACCGCCTACGATCACGTCATCCAGGCGACGTCCGGCATCATGGCGATGACCGGCACGGCGGATGTGCATCCGGTGAAGTTTGGCTCGCCCGCGATCGACTATGCGACCGGCATGAGCGGCGCGTTTGCGCTTTCGGCCGCGCTGTTCCAGCGCGAGAGGACCGGCAAGGGTCAGCGCATCGACATGGCGATGCTCGACGTTGCGATGATCCTGATGAGCTCGCATCTCACCAGCTATCTGCGCAACGACTGGCACCCCAAGCCGCATGGCAATCATCATCACAATGCGACCAACGGCGCGTTCGCTACCAAGGACGGAACGCTGGTGATGCTCGGCGCCAGCAACGTGAGGCAGCAGAAGAGACTGTGGAACGCGGTCGGCCGCCCCGACATGGCGAAGAACAACAACGACGAGCGTGATGCGGATCACGATCGCGAGATGAAAGTGCTCGCGGAGATCATGCTGACGCGCACCGCCGACGAGTGGGAGGAATTCCTGCAGGCGCGCCATGTGCCGGCTTGCCGCATCCGCACGATGGGTGAGGCGGTCGCCGATCCGCAGCTCGCGACGCGCGGGATTCTGCATCGCCACAAGGGCGCGAATGGCGTGGACGGCCCCTTCAGTGTCCCGGTCGCGCCGTTCATGTTCGCGCATGGCGGGCCGCGCATCGACTCTGCCCCGCCCGCGCTCGGCGAGCACAATGAGGAGATTTTCGCCGAACTGGGATATGGGCCGGCGAAGAGCGCCGCGGAGTAATCACTGCGGCAGGATGAACTCGCGGATGATCCCGAACGCGCGCTCCGGATCATCACCCACCACGCCGTGGCCGCATTTCGTGAAGCGCTCCAGCCGCACAAGACGCGGCGGGAGGCACGCGGCGATCGTTTCGTTGAATTCCGGCGGCGCGATCGGATCGCGGTCGCCGTACATGATGAGGACCGGACAACGCACGTTCGCGAGATCGGCACGAAAATCCATCCGGCCCCAGCCACCTTTCGTGCCGCCAAATTGTAACGCGACCTCGTTGCGGTACGTTGTGCGTTTCGCGGAATCCGGGTCCGACGGCCGTACGCGATAGAGCGGCAGGCACACTTCGAGGAAGCGCTTGCGGCTTTCCGCGGTCGGGTTCGGCAGGTGCGTCTCGGCGATCTCGCGCGCCTCTCGCCCGCTGATCCGCTCGAACGCCGCGAATACCGTCTCGTACTCCATGCGCGCCGCGGTGCTCACAAGGATCAGTTTGCCGGGATGGTCCGGATGGCGCGTCGCGTAGGATTGGGCCACGAAACCACCGAACGACGCGCCATAGACGATAGGCTTCTCGATGCCGAGCGCATCGCAGAAACCCTTCACGTCGTCCCCCCACTGCGCGAGTGTCCAGGTATCGGGATCGCCGCTGCTGCGGCCGTTTCCGCGGTGATCGAGAAAGATCACCTGCGCGATGTCGGCGAGTTGCGAAAATGCCGGCTTGTAGGTGGTGTGATCGAAGCCCGGCCCGCCGTGCAATAGCAACAGCGTCGGCTTCTCGCGCATGCGCGGCCCATCCGGCACGAGCCCCGCGCCGTCGACATCGAAGTAGAGCCGCGCGCCGTTGACCGTAACGTACATGCTACGCCCGCGCGCGCTCCACGTTGGCGCTTCGTGCCGGCACGCCGAACTCCTTGCGGCACACCTCTGCGAGGATCGCGATGCCTTGACGAATTTCCTGATGGCTCGGGCTTGCGAAGCAAATGCGCAGGCGCGGCGTCGAATGCGCCTTGTCGGTCGACCATTCATTGCCGGGATTGATCGCGACGCCTTCCTTCAGGGCCGCCTGATACAGCTTCATCGAGTCCACGTTGTCGGGCAGCTTCACCCACAGGAAGATACCGCCTTTCGGGTCTTCGAATTCGGCGGCGGTGCCGAACTGCTCGTTCAGCGCCTCCATCAACGTCTCGGCCTTCGCGCGCAGCGCCTTGCGCAGCGCCGGCACATGCGTGGTGAAATGCGGTGCGCAGTAGTCGGCGAGCACCATCTGTTCGAGCGCACCGGAGCCCGCGTCGGTCTTGAGCGGCAGCATGCGCGACATCAGCGCCCACGGTGCGACCAGAAAACCCACGCGCAGCGCCGGCGCGATCGATTTCGAGAAGGAGCCGCAGTGGACCACGTTCTGCGTCTTGCTCATCGCGTAAAGAGAGAGCGGTCGCTTGCCGTCCCAGATCAGGTCGGCGTAGCAGTCGTCCTCGAACACCGGCACGCCGTATTGTTCGGCAAGCCGCAGCAGTTCGTAGCGCCGCGCCTCTGGCATGATGGTGGCGGTCGGGTTCTGCACCGTCGGAATGGTGTAGATCATCTTCGGCTGCACGCCGCGCGCCTTGCAGTCGGCGAGCGCGGCGCCGAGCGCGTCCATGCGCATCCCCTCGCCGTCGAGCGGAATACCGATGGCCGTTACGCCGAGCCGCATGAAGCGGGTCAATGTGCCCTGGTAGCAATCCTTCTCGACGATCACGGTGTCGCCACGCGAGAGCAGCGCGCCGTTGACCAGATCGAGCGCTTGCAACGAGCCCGACACCAGCAGGATATCGTCGGCCGCGCACGCGATGCCGGCATCGCGCTTGAGTTTCTGGCTGAGAAATTCGCGCAGCGGCCGGTAGCCCAGCGGGCCGTGCGCGAGATTGTAGGTCGCCAGATTGCGCCCCTCGCGCTCGATCGATGCTGTCGCGGCCGCGATCAGCCCTTCGACCGGCACCTGATCTGAGTCATTGTTGCCGCCGGTGAAATTGAATTTCGCAAGGCCCGTCCAGCGCGCCGCCGGCGGCGGCAGATTGGCGGCAAGCAATGGCGCAAAATCAAACGCTGTGGTCATTCCGTCTTCTCCTTTGCGCTTGGAATAGCATGCGCGGCGGGCGAGGGCAGGGGGCGCGGCGCAGACGCGATGCGCGCTTATTTCTTCTCGGCGAATTCCATGCCGCTCGCCTCGATCACGGGCCTCGCGGCGGGCGAGACCAGATAGGCGATCAGCGCCTTGCCGGCATCGGGCTCTCTCGCGCTTGTGCCGATGCCGGCGGCGAACACGTTGACCACCTGCAACTCCGCCGGGATCGGGCCCACGATGTCGATCCCCGGAAACGGACGCAGCTCGCTCACTGGCTGGAACCCGATCTCGGCTTCGCCGCGTGCCACCACCTTGGCGACCGGCTCGGCCGGGATTTTGCGTGCCTTGTCCTTGATCTGATCGTACACGCCGATCTGTTTGAACAACGTGGTCGAGAGATAGACCCCGCTCGCCGAATCCGAATAGGCGATGGTTTTCGCGTTCATCAGCGCGGACTTGAATTTTTCGACGGATGAGATGTCCGGCTTCGGCGCGCCCGCCTTCACGGCCATCGCGATGCGCGACCACGCAAGATCCACGCGGCTCTCGGCCGTGACCTTGCCATCCTTGACGAGCTTACCGAGTGCATAGCCGACCATGATCACCACGTCGGCATATTCGCCGCGCGCCAGCCGGTTGGGGATCGCCTGCGGTGTCTCGCCCATCGAGGGCCCGCGCTCGGTCGTGACCTTGTGGCCGGTGGCGCGCTCGAACTCCGGCACCAGTTTCTCGTAAGCCGCGGAAAACCCGCCCGAGATCATCACCTTGATCTCGGCCGCCTGCGCGCTACCAGCGAACAGAACCATGGCGAAAAGCACGCAGGCGGAATGTTTGATGCGCATGGGGACCTCCCGGACTTTTCATGATGGTATTGCGGCGGCGCAGCCTGCACCATGGGCTTGCGGTCGTATTAGAATGCCGCCTACGAGACGCCGCAGGGGAGCGCCATGACGACAGGTTGGGATTTGTTCGAAGCAGCAGGCTCGCTGACAGGGCTGATCTTCAGCAGTTGTGGTGCGGCACCTGCCGCGCATCCGCATGCGCATACCGGTCCGGCGCGCTTGCCGGTCACGGTGCGCGGCAAGCGGATCAAGACCGTCGACGTTCACGCGCATTGCTATTTCCAGGAAGCCCTCGATATCGCGGGCGTGAAGGTCGAGAATGTCGTCGCGCCGGTGAAGGGCATCCCCGAGCATTTCATCGCCGGCACGGCGATCGAGAAGCGCCTCGCCGATATGGATGCGATGGCGATCGACATGGAGATCCTGTCGATCAATCCGTTCTGGTATCGCATGGAGCGCGACAAGGTCGAGGCGGTCTGCCGGACCCATAACGAAAAGCTTGCCGAATTGTGCGCGCAGAACCCGCATCGGTTCGGCGCATTCTGTTCGCTGCCGATGCAATTTCCCGATCTCGCGGTAGCGATGCTTGAGACCGCGGTCAGGAAGCAGGGGTTCAAGGGCGCGGCGATCGGCGGCAGCGTGGCGGGCGACGATTTTGCGCGCGCGAAATATCACCCGGTGTTGCAGAAGGCCGAGGAACTCGGCGCCGTCCTGTTCATCCATCCGCAATCGACGCCGGAGCTTGCAGAGCGGTTCAAGGGCAACGGTTGGCTCGCAAACACGATCGGAAATCCGCTCGACACCACGATTGCGCTGCAGCATCTGATCTTCGAGGGCACGCTCGATAAATTTCCCGGACTCAAGGTGCTGGCCGCGCACGCCGGAGGGTATTTGCCGTCCTATGCGATGCGTGGCGATCATGCGTGCTTCGTCTCGCCGAGCAATTGCGATCCGGGAATTCAGTTGAAGAAGAAGCCGTCGGAATATCTCAACCAGCTCTATTACGACGCGATGGTGTTTTCCGGCGAAGGGCTGCGACATCTCGTGGCGCAGGTCGGCGCGAGCCAGTTGATGCTCGGGACCGACCATCCAATTCCGTGGGAGCAGCATCCGGTTGATCACGTGATGGGCGCCCCGCTTTCGGATGAGGACAAGATGGCGATCCTTGGCGAGAACGCCGCCAGGCTGTTCGGCCTGAAGGGCTGAGAGGCCGATTGCACGTTGACAACCTTGACGATCAAGAGAAGCTTTTGTTCGGCTTACGGCCGTTTCACGCGAGGGTGCGCGCCATGAAACCTTCCCGTCGCAGATTGCTGCGTCTTGGAGCCGGTGCTGCGGCACTTGCGGGTCTTCCGCGCATCGCGCGGGCGCAAGCCTATCCGTCGCGGCCGGTGCGACTCATGGTGGGCTTTGCTGCGGGCCAGGCGATCGACATTCTCGCACGGCTTGTCGGTCAGTCGCTCTCGGAGCGGCTCGGACAGCAGTTCATCGTCGAAAACCGGCCGGGCGCCGGCGGCAATGTCGTTACCGAACTGGTCGTGCGTTCGGCCCCTGACGGCTACACACTGCTGGTCGTCGGCGCCAACAACGCGATCAACGCGTCGCTCTATGACAATCTGAATTTCAACATGATCCGTGACATCGTGCCGGTCGCGGGCATCTACAAAGTGCCGCAGGTCATGGAGGTCAATCCCGCGTTCCCAGCGCACACCGTTGGGGAGTTCATCGCCTATGCCAAGGCCAATCCGGGAAAGATCAATTTCGGGTCCGCCGGGGTAGGCTCCGTCGCGCACGTGACCGGCGAGTATTTTAAGATGATGGCCGGCGTCGACATGCAGCACGTTCCCTACCGGGGCGCTGCGCTCGCGCTGACCGACCTGATCGCCGGGCAGGTGCACGTCATGTTCGACAATCTGCCGTCCTCGATCGAGCACATCAGGTCCGGCAGGCTGCGCCCGCTCGGAGTTCTGTTCTCTCACGCGGCTGCAAGCCTTGCCCGACGTGCCGACCGTCGCCGAGGTCGTGACGGGTTTTGAAACCTC
Source organism: uncultured Alphaproteobacteria bacterium (assembly GCA_963757565.1). Taxonomy (GTDB): domain Bacteria; phylum Pseudomonadota; class Alphaproteobacteria; order Rhizobiales; family Xanthobacteraceae; genus PALSA-894. The sequence goes on along the minus strand of CAVWSB010000006.1, from coordinate 819,440 downwards.
GGCCTTCGCCGGCTTCGGCGCGCCGAAGGGCACGCCTGCCGACATCATCGAGATCATCAACAAGGGCGTGAACGCGGGTCTCGCCGAGCCCAAGCTTGCGTCGCGCATCCTCGATCTCGGCGGCGTGCCGATGCCGCTCTCCGCCGATGCGTTCGGAGCGTTCCTCGCCGAGGAGACGGAGAAGTGGGGCAAGGTCGTGAAATTCTCCGGCGCGAAGGCGAGCTGATCTACAGGCGTCGCGTTAGCAGCAATGCGCGCGTCGGCTCCGTCATGTCGCATTGCGCGGCTGCAGATTGTGCCGCAAGGTCGAATGCGTCTGAGTCGCATCCCGCGAGGGGCAACAGGATGACAGGAGACGGCCGATGACATCACGCCGCGTTATTTATATCGCCGCAGCGCTTGCCGCGATCATGCTGTCGGCGGGGGCGAGCGCGCAGCCGCAGCGCGGTGGACGGGGGCAGGGCCAGCCTCCGGGACCGGGGCCCGCCGCCGGACCGGCAGGCTGCGCACCGAGCGGCTTCATGCGGCTCACCCGGAACTGCTCTCAGAACGTCGGCAACTGTCAACGCATGCCGGATTCGTGCAACAGGGGCTGGTGCTGCCCGTAAACCAGCGCCGATCGCAAGTTCGATCGCGCCACCTTGTGAGAACGCGGAGCCGCTGTTGCGGCTCCGCGCATGTGTATTGACCGCTAAGTGCGTCTTTAGCCCTTCGGCAGCATCACGGTGTCGATGACGTGAATGACGCCGTTCGACTGCTTCACGTCCGCGATGGTGACGGTGGCGACATCGCCCTTCTCGTCGGTGAGGGTGATGCTGTCACCCTTCATCTTGGCGTCAAGCATGCAGCCTCCCAAGGTCTTCACCACGTGCTTCCCCTTGTCGTCCTTGATCATCTTTCCAATCATGGATGACATGGCGTCCGCCTTGACGACGTGACATTCGAGGATCTTGGTGAGCTTTGCCTTGTTTTCGGGCTTCAGCAGCGTGTCGACGGTGCCGGCCGGAAGTTTCGCGAACGCTTCGTTGGTCGGCGCGAACACCGTGAACGGGCCCTTGCCCTCGAGCGTGTCGACAAGCCCGGCCGCCTTCACGGCCGCGACGAGCGTGGTGTGATCCTTCGAGTTCACCGCATTCTCGACGATGTTCTTGCTCTCCAGCATCGCCGCGCCGCCGACCATTGGATTGGCGAATGCCGGGATGGTGAGTGCAAGCGTGGTGGCGGCGGCGAGCAGCAGGTTATGTTTGGTCATGAACGTTCCTCTGGAGTTGGGTCACACGGCGCTCTGGATGAACGACGCGCGCAGGTGTCCCTGTCGACCGACCGTGAGCCGGTCGAATGACGCCATGCACCAGTTACGGGCGGCCTCTGCGGTAGGTTCAAGAAAACGAAGTTGTGATGTCGCGATATCTTCGGAACAAAATTCGGTTCTGGATCGTCAACGCGCACTCAACCGCCCTTTTGGGGCAGGGGGGAGTGCTTCTGCCACATGCCGTCAAAGGCTGTGGCGAGCATCGCGCTGAATGGCGGCTCTGCAAATGCCGCCATGGAAACAGCAAGCGAGCAAGTCGCCAGCATCGCAAACGCGAGCGCCACTTCCGCATGTGACGTGAGTGCATATACGCCTTTGAGGAATGCCGCGCCGATGACGTCATTGATGAGGTAAAGGGGATAGGTTGCGATGCCGATATTGCGGGCCAATCGCCCGGGTATCACGCGTGAAATCTGATCGTTGAACCGCACGGAAAGGATCATGCCCACCACGCAAGTCGCCCAGATCAGAATAGGGACCGCGACGGTGCTGTGAGCGACTTCGGCCTCCCAGGCCTTGTCGTTGGCGATGTGCAGCATTGCGGTGCCGGCGCAGAGCACGATCACCGGCAGGTCCATCCCTTTCCGTTGGCCAAGCAGTGACGCCCACAGCAAGCCGCCGATCGCGAACAGGTTGCCGTGATAGACCAGCAGGAGCTGTAGCGTACGAACGACCGCCGGGCCGAACGCGGCATCGATGTAGGCATTCAGCCCGAAGAGCGCGCTCATCAGCCAGAAGCCGGAGCTGACGAGCCCAATCGGATACAGGACCAGGCGAAGCCGCTGCACGGAAGCAGTGTTGAGCAGCACGAAAATTGTCGAATAGAAAGCGACTTCGATACCCAGGGTCCAATAGGCTCCGTCGATCCATGGTCCATAAGGGATGAAGAACACGCTGCGCAGGAATCGCATGGCCACCGACGAGGCGGGCAACGTATTCAATAGCATCAGGGTGATGGCGGTCACGCTCGCCGAAACCAACGCCCCGGGCACGAGGCGCAACACCCGGCTGCGCGCAAACGATCGACTGTCACGGCCCGCCGAATACAGGATGACGAAGCCGGACAGCACGAAAAAGATATCGACGCCGACGCCGCCGAACCACGACAGCCAGGTCAGTGACGGGAAGGCCGGAATGCCTTGTGTGATGCTGCTGGACGTCGCCTTGTAGGGGACCGACCAAGACCAGAATGCCAGATGATAGGTCATGACAAGAAACGCGGCGAAAAAACGTACGAGGTCCAAGCCGACAATCGGTCGTTTTCGCGCCGGGCGATCCATAGGGGGGGTCCCTCGCGAGTCGAAGGGCGCCTTGGCGGCGTTTTGCACGTCAACGTGAAGCATGGTTCCGTTGCTACTCTCGGGGATGCCGCGAAGTTCCATGCACCGACGTGAGTTCCTCGACAAAGCGCATTACTCGAGGCGCTCAAAATACTCCACGGACGTGAGAGAAGTTTCATTTGGAACAGCTGGCAGCAAAGAAAGCGTCTCAATCGACCGGGCTTTGGTTCAGGCCGGATGAGAGCGGCGTTTGCAGAATCGCAGTGGCAGATAATTCATGAAACGTTTTGCCGGCCCGCCGATGCCTGACCGCCGAGCATCTGTAGGGTTCCCCGTGCCGATCGCGACGTCCTGATGGACGAGCCGCATGTTCGCTTCGGGTCAAAGGCGGACATCAGCGTCGAGCCGGAAAGCACGAGGATCGCGGAAAACGTGAACGACGCGATGGTCACGTGCTGCCCTGGCGAGCGCGCCGTTGCAAAAGTTGGATTCGATTATCAAACAGCCAACGCTTCGCCGCCCGCTTGTAACGGCGCGCGGGCTGCGCCTCGTTTCCTTTCCCTCCCTCGCGCATGCGAGGGGCGCGGAGCGCCGCGAGGCGCACCGTCAAAGCCACGCTTGCGAGGCGCGGCGCGCGTTTTTGCGAAACGCGCTCGCCTCGCGGCGCTCCACATGCGGCTCCTGGCATCGCCCTTCAGCGATGCCGCGGCTTCGGTCCGCGCTTGCGTGTCCCCGCGATGAACCGGGGCCGTCAGCGAGCTCCTCGCACAGGGGCCGTAGTACCCCCAGGTCGGGTCCCGAAGCCGCCCGGGTGCATGGCTGCGAACCACGCGCGCGGGCGCCGCGCCAGCCGCCGCGGTTTCCCGCATTGGCCGCCGGAGTTGGACGCGCATCTCCACGCCCGCCTCCGGCCTGCTCCGCCACCAAGACGCCTCATGATGGCGCCCCTCAGCGAGCAGGGTGGGGTAGGAATATAGACAGTAGGAATAAATGTCAAGATGCAAGGCGGTTTGGCGGGGTCGGCCATTGAATGTCTGCCAAGGGCCATGAGCGGGCTTGGGCTCGTGGCAATAGGCGCTTCCGCTCACTAGGCTCGGCGGAGCCGTTTGACAAAATGTAAGTCGAGCCCCGACAAGGGCGCGCCAACCTGATGCAGCCCTCCATTCGCAAGAGGCCCGAGATCAATCGCAACAAATCCAATGCTGTCGATTAGGCCAATCACGGTCTTTTTCGCCACGACGTCGTCCCCAGAGGCAAAAATCACCGTTCGGGGCTTCTGGGGGGAAAAGTCTTGGATCCAGGCCATTGGCATGTTGCTGATTGACTTAACAACCCTCGCACCCGGCGCCATTTCAGCGACCACTTCACTCGATGTTCGATCTTCCAACGCGGCAATCGACGCGGTAACGCCTTTCAGGCTGAGATCTGGTTTTACATCTTTATGGGCGTTGGTCCCGTCGACCAAAATGCGCCCGGTCCAGTCGATCCCGTTTAACGCTTGCGGTACCGTGGCCCAATTCACGGCGAGAATGGTGACGTCGCAATCGGCCGCCTGCTGTTTCGTGCCAGCCTTTGCTCCGTGACCGAGCAGATCGATAATTTCGGCCAATGTCTCTGGCCCTCTCGAGTTTGAAACAACGATCTCGTGGCCTGCGTTCAGCAGGTGGCGTCCGATTGTCTGCGCCATAGTGCCGGCGCCGATGAAACCCACGCGCATGGTAACTCCCCCTCACACATCGGCTGTTTGAACGATCCAACATTTTGTTGCGAGTCCGCTTGATCACAGGGCAGCAATACGGATCGTCAATTAGCCTCCTGGAGTCCGCTAAGGACGGTTATTGGGATCCGGCCCAGCAGAGATTTTCAGCAATGGGCGGCAGCGGACATCGATCTGGCGTCACTCATCACAAACTCCTTATCACCTCATCCTTGAACGCCAGTTTGCCGCGCGATGCGTCAGCGCCCTTCCTCACGCCACCTTCGAGCCGATGCGTCTCATACGCTGCGCCAGGGAGACAGCCGCGGAATCCATCGCGGGACATTGGCGCGGAATTCTTCGTACGCGGCCCCGAAGCTCCGAGCGAGCACCGGCTCCTCGTACGCCAGCACGAAGGCATGGAAGATAACCCACATCAACGCGCCGTAGGCCACGAGCCGTCCGTCTCCGAACAGGATCGCCTGGCCGAAAATGACAGCGACGACGGCGACGTACATCGGGTTGCGCACGTAACGATACAGACCCTTCACAACAAGGTTCTGCGTCGGTGCGATCGGCGCCGGCGTGCCGAGCCCTTGCACGGCAAAGCGCGCAAAGGAGTCGATAAGCCCGGGCAAGCCCGCGAGGATCAACAGGATGCCGACTGCGCGCGTCGCCTGCACGTCGAAAAACGGTGGCAGAAAGACCCACTGCGTGATCCACCACGGAATGAGACCCGCCACGACGCCGGGCGCGACCACGAAAAAGAGGGCGGAGCCCAAAATGGCCAACATCATCGTTCCTCTCCATACGAGAGCGGGTGGGTATGCTGCTCGCCCGTGAGGTATTCTCGGATTAGTCCGCGCGCGCGGTGTAGCCGGCCTTTGATGGCTTCGCGGCTGAGCGACAACGACTGCGCGATTTCGTCGATCGTCATCTCGTCGACGTCACGCAGGAGGACAATCTGCCGATAGTGTTCAGGTAACGATTGGATCGCGTTGGTCAGATCGAGCCGCAGTTCATCGTCGTTGGCGGTTGCGAGTCGCGCCGAATTGGAAAACGTATCCAGCGGCAGCGCATTGCCGAGAACCGCGCGCGCCAGCCGCCAGCAGGTGCGCCGCACCATCGACAACAGCCATCCCGAAAAAGCGCCGATCGCGCGCAGCGACTCAATCTTGCGGTAGGTCAGGATCAGGACTTCCTGAACAGCCTCCTCGACGTCGCTCGCGGTGCGGCAATTGTATTCCGCGTAGCGGCGGATGTCGGGCTGCGCACGCGCCAGCAGACGGGCGATTGCGCCGCTGTCGCCGGCCTGCGCGGCGGCGATGAGTTCAGGCTGCACAGCCATGGCGAGATCTGCCTATCCTCCGCCCCCTGCCGGCAATCTGCGGCCGACCAGCGCGCACATCGGGCAGAAGCCGGCGAAGCCGCTTAACAGCGTGATCGCGCCGGACCCGGCTAAGACCCATCCGATCAGCGTATCCCACTGCGCCGTCATGCCAAGCACCACCAGGCCTGCGCCGATCAGGCCGCGGCTCCAGCGTTCCCAAGTGCGCAGGTTCTTGCGGTAAAGCATGGTCTCGCTCCTCTCCCTGATGTCCGTCGTGGGAAAGAGGCTCGATTCCAGCGAAACGGTTCGCGGCGTTTCGGATTTATTTTTGCGTGGTTCGCCGATTTACCTCACCACAAACTCCTTCCGCACCCCATCTTTGAACGCCAGCCCGTGCCCCGGCGTCTCGGGCGCGGTGATAAAGCCGTTCTCGATCTTTGGCATCGCGGTCCACAGGTCGTCGAGCAGGCCCATGTTCTCGGCCCAGATCCCGTTCGGGATCGAGGCGAGCAGGTGCACGTTGAGTTCGGGGAAAAGATGCGGCGCGATGGTGATGCCCCAGGTGTCGGCGAGCGTCGCGATCTTGCGCAGATCGGTCATGCCGCCGCGCATCGGGTCGGGCTGCAGGATCGGCAGGCACGGATTGATGAAGAACGGCCGCAGGTCGTAGCGCGTGAAATGCGTCTCGCCGCCGACCACGCGCATGTCGAGCGCGGCGGCGATGCGCTGGTAGCCGGCGAAGTCGTCGGCCGGCACCGGCTCCTCGAGCCAGTAGATGTTATACTCCTCGAACTTGCGGCCCATCTCGATCGCGGTCGCGGCGTCCCAGCCCATGTTGACGTCGATCATGATGTCGATGTCGGGGCCGACCGCCTCGCGCATGCGCCGCACATTTTCGAGGTCCTGCGCGAGTGTATGCACATGCGCGACCTGCATCTTGATCGCCTTGTAGCCTTGGCTCACGTAGGTCAGCGCCTTCTCGATCATGCCGTCGCCGCCCGCGCCGCGGAAGCAGCCCGAGCCATAAATCGGGATCTTCGAGCGGTAGTGGCCCCACAGTCGATGCAGCGGCAGGTTCGCGCGCTTGCCGACCGCATCCCACAGCGCAATGTCGAGCGCCGACATCGCCATGCAGCCGATGCCGCCGCGGCCGTAGGTCATCGTGAAGGTCCACAGGTCGCGCCAGATCGCCTCGACGGCGGTCGCGTCCTTGCCGATCACGCGCGGAATGATGCACTCGTGCAGGAACGACGCGATGGTCTGCAAGCCGGGGCGGAAGTGAAACAGATAGCCCATGCCGGTGACGCCGCCGGCGGTCTCGACATCGACAATGAGCAGGCCGCGATCGGGCCCGAGCGCATGCCCCTTGATCCAGTCGGGATTGGCCCACGGCATGCGCAGGATTGTCACGCGCACGTCCTTGATCGTCATGTCGCTGGATGTCGTCACGGGCGTTTCCTTGGTTTTCGATTTGGGTCGCGAGGCGGAGCGGTCTTCACTTGGGCCTGATCTTATCCGAAAACCGGTATCCACTTTTCGGGATCATGCCCTAGCGTGTCGCCACGATGAACAGCCGTGGAAACGGTAGCAACACGGTGCCGTCGGGAAAAGCCGGATAGGCGGTTTGCGATCGCCGCCTCGATAGCGCGCGAGGAAATCGGCGCGCTCGACCTCGTCGAGCGCGTCGAGGTACGGGCGCAGCCCGCTGCCCCTGAACCACTCGACGACCGCTTGGGGACCGCCCTTGAGCACGTGAAAGTAGGTCGTGCGCCAGATGTCGAGGCGCGTGACCTTGTCGCGCAGCAAGCCGTAGTACCAGAGCGCACCCGGGCGATGCAGCCGCACTGTCATTGCCGAACTTGCCCGCCCACGGTCCGTCGGCCGCGATGTCGCGCATCAGCGCGGTGCGCGGCCTCGTCGGCATTGTCCGGTACCTGCACGGCGAGTGTGCCGCCTCCGTTGAGCTTCGCGACCAGCGCGGGAAACAGCGTGTCGTGATCCGGCACCCATTGCAGCGCCGCGTTCGAGAGGATCACGTCGAACGTGCCGGGTGAGGCGGACCACGCGGTGATGTCGGCCTGCACGAAGGTGAGCGCGGGGAGGCGCTTGCGTGCGGCCGCGATCATGTCGGGCGAACTGTCGACGCCGCTGAGGGTTGCGCCGGGAAAACGCGCCGCCAGCAAGTCGGTCGAGTTGCCCGGGCCGCAGCCGATGTCGACGGCGGTTTGAACCGCGAGCGGCGGGATACCCGCAATCAGGTCGCGCACCGGCCGCGTCCGTTCGTCCTCGAACTTGGTGTATTGGGTAGCCGACCAGCTCATGCGTCCTCCGGGCGGTCCCATCACATCCGTCCGACGTGCCCGAGGCAACGCCCGCAGATGCAATTCTGCACTGCGAGATGAACGAATGCGTCGAAAGGACAAGGGGTTGCGCGCCGCAAAGGCTTGACCCCCTCCGGCCGCTCCTTTCATATGCCGCAATAACAACGACTGCCGGAGAGCGGCGGCGAGGGTGAACAGCGCGCGGCGTGGCCGCGGCGTCGAGGAGAGGGGACGGCGTCGTGGCACACGAGCGCGCCGAAGCGGACACGTTTCCGAAGCTTCTGATCGAGCAACGCGAGGACGCGCGGCAGTCGCGTCTCCATGCGCCACAAGGATCTCGGCATCTGGCAGTCCTGGACGTGGGCGCAGGTGCTCGAGGAGGTGCGCGCATTTTCGGTCGGGCTCGCAGGAACTTGGCCTCAAGCGCGGCGACAAATACGCCGTCATCGGTTCGAACCGGCCGCGGCTTTACTGGGCGATGTGCGCCGGGCAGGCGCTCGGTGCCGTGCCGGTGCCGATCTATGCGGACTCTGTTGCCGACGAGATGGCCTATGTGCTGGAGCACGCCGAGATCGCCGTCGCGGTTGCCGAGGACCAGGAGCAGGTCGACAAGGTGCTGTCGATCGCGGAGCGCGTCCCGACGCTGCGTCACATGGTCTACGACGAGCCGCGCGGCCTGCGCGACTACGACCGCACCAAGCTCGCCTGGATCAGCGATGTCCAGGCGGTTGGGCGCGAGACGCTGAAAGACCCCGCGCGGCTCGCCGCGTGGGAGGCCTCCGTCGCGCAAGGCAAGGGCGCTGACCTCGCGGTGATCCTCTACACGTCAGGCACCACCGGCCGGCCGAAAGGCGTGATGCTGTCGTTCGACAACGCCATCATCTCGGCGCGCAACGGCAACCTGTTCGACCATCTCGGCGAGAACGAAGAGACGATCGCCTATCTGCCGCTCGCCTGGGTCGGCGATCACCTGTTCTCGTACGCGCAGCATTATGTGGCGGGCTTCTGCGTCAATTGCCCGGAGGCCGGCGAGACCGTGATCGATGACCGGCGCGAGGTCGGCACCACCTATGCCTTCGCGCCGCCGCGCGTGTTCGAGAATCTGCTCACGCATCACGATGGTGCGCATGGAAGATGCCGGCGCGCTCAAGCGCCGCATGTTCCACTACTTCATCAATCACGCGCGCAAGTACGGCGAGAAAATCCTCGAACAAGGAGCCGGTGCCGCTCACCGCGCGGCTGATCTACCGGCTCGGCGATGTGCTGGTCTACGGCCCGCTCAAGAACCGCTTCGGCCTGACCGACATCCGCGTCGGCTACACGGCGGGCGAGGCGATCGGGCCGGAGATCTTCCGCTTCTACCGCTCGATCGGCGTCAACCTGAAGCAGCTCTACGGGCAGACCGAAGCCTCGGTCTACATCACGGCGCAGCCGGACGGCGAAATCTACGCCGACACGGTCGGCAAGCCGAACATCGGCGTCGACGTGAAGATCGCGGACGGCGGGCGAGGTGCTGTTCAAGTCGCCCGGCGTGTTCCAGGGCTACTACAAGGACCCGGAGAAGACCGCCGAGACCAAGACGCCGGACGGCTGGGTGCGCACCGGCGATGCCGGCTTCTTCGATCCGAAGACCGGGCATCTGAAGATCATCGATCGCGCCAAGGATGTCGGGCGGCTCAAGGACGGCACGCTGTTCGCGCCGAAATACATCGAGAACAAGCTCAAGTTCTATCCGAACATCAAGGAAGCGGTCGCGCTCGGCGACGGGCGCGACGACGTCGACCGTGATGCTCAACATCGATCTCATCGGCGGTCGGCTCCTGGGCGGAGCGCAACAACGTGGTCTACGGCTCCTATCAGGAGCTCGCCGGCGCACCCGCTTGTCTACGACATGCTGGAGAAGCACGTCGACGAGGTGAACAAGTCGCTGGTCGAAGAACAGGTGATGGCGGACGCGCAGATCAAGCGCTTCCTCGTGCTGCACGAAGGAGCTCGACGCCGACGACGGCGAACTCACCCGCACGATGAAGGTCCGCCGCGGCCTGATCGCGGAGCGCTACGCGACGCTGGTGACGGCGCTCTATGACGGCTCGAAGGAGGCCGACATTTCGACCGAGATGACGTTCGAGGACGGCCGCAAGGGCATCGCTCTCGGCGCGCGTCGCGATCCGCGACATGAAGACGTACCCGGTGCCCGTGAAGCCGATGGAGCACGCGGCGTGAGATCGCCGACCGGCAATGACATCGCGGCCGGCGAGGCGATCCTTGCGGTCGAGAACGTGTCGCTCGCGTTCGGCGGCGTGAAGGCGATCACCGACGTCTCGTTCGATATCCGCAAGGGCGAGATCCGCGCCATCATCGGGCCGAACGGCGCCGGCAAGACCTCGATGCTCAACGTCATCAACGGCTTCTACACGCCGCAGCGAGGGCCGCATCACCTTCAAGGGCGAGGCCCGCGCCAAGATGCGCCCCTACGAGGCGGCGCGCGGCGGCATCGCGCGCACGTTCCAGAACGTCGCGCTGTTCCGCGGCATGACGGCGCTCGACAACATCATGGCGGGCCGCTCGCTGAAGCATGCACAGCAATTTCTTCTGGCAGCTGCTGCGCCACGGTCCCGGCGATGACCGAGGAGGTCGCGCACCGCCGCGCGCGTCGAGGACATCATCGAGTTCCTCGAGATCCCGCACATCCGCAAAATGCCGGTCGGCGTGCTGCCCTACGGCCTGCAGAAGCGCGTCGAGCTCGGCCGCGCGCTCGCGATGGAGCCGGACCTGCTGCTGCTCGACGAGCCGATGGCCGGCATGAACCTCGAAGAGAAAGAGGACATGTCGCGCTACATCCTCGACGTGAACAATCACTACGGCACCACGATCGCGCTGATCGAGCACGACATGGGCGTGGTGATGGATCTGTCCGACCGCGTGGTCGTGCTCGACTACGGCCGCAAGATCGCCGACGGCACGCCGGACGAGGTGAAGGGCGACAAGGCGGTGATCGACGCCTATCTCGGCGTGGCGCATTGAGATGGGCACGCTCTGCAGCCATGAACGCCGCTGTGTTCCCTCCCCCCTTGAGGGGGAGGGTTAGGGAGGGGGGTCGGAGTCTCTGTGCCTAACCGCCTGACCCCCACCCCCAACCCCTCCCCGCAAGGGGGAGGGGAGCGCACCGAACGCGGGGCGCCGTAATGGACCTCCTCTACAAGATCTTCATCGACCCGTTCGTGCAGATGGGCGCGGCGCCCGACCTGCTGGTGCAGACGCTGTGGGAGGGGCTGGTCGCGCGGCGTGCTCTATTCGCTGATCGCGCTCGGCTTCGTGCTGATCTTCAAGGCGTCCGGCGTGTTCAACTTCGCGCAGGGCATCATGGTGGTGTTCGCGGCGCTGACGCTGGTCGGCCTCTATGCATTGTTGCGCCGATGGGGCGTGCATCCCGGCGATCTCGCGGCCTTCCTGGCGCTCGGCATCACCATCGGCGTGATGTTCGTGCTGGCCGTCGCGGTCGAGCGGCTCGTGCTGCGGCCGCTCGTCAATCAGCCCGACATCATCCTGTTCATGGCGACGTTCGGGCTGACCTACTTGCTGATCGGCGCTCGGCGCAGATCGTGTTCGGCGGCGAGTCCAAAGTGATGATCGCCGAGGATCTGCATCTGCCGAGCGGCGCGATCGAGTTCAAGATGTTCGGCGGCTTCGTGTACGCTGCAGAAGATCGACATCGCGGCCGCCGTCATCGCGTCGATCATGGTGGCGGCGCTCGGCGTCTTCTTCCAGAAGACCCGCATCGGCCGTGCGCTGCGCGCCGTCGCCGACAGCCACAAGGCGGCGCTTTCGGTCGGCATCTCGCTCGAGCAGATCTGGGTCGTGGTGTGGTTCGCGGCCGGCATCGTGGCGCTCGCGACCGGCATCATGTGGGGCGCGCGCTCGGAAGTGTCCTTCGCGCTCGAGATCATCGCGCTCAAGGCGCTGCCGGTGCTGATCCTCGGCGGCTTCACGTCGATCCCGGCGCGATCGTCGGCGGCCTGATCATCGGCATCGGCGAGAAGCTCGGCGAATTCTACTGGGGCCCGCTGCTCGGCGGCGGCATCGAGAGCTGGCTCGCCTACGTGATCGCGCTGCTGTTCCTGCTGTACCGGCCGCAGGGCCTGTTCGGCGAACGCATCATCGAGCGGATTTGAACCATGCTTTATCGCGAGGCCGGCCAGTACAAGACGAACTACGCGGCAGACACCGCGGTTTTCCCGATGCGCGAGGACCGCGTCGGCATGGCGGCGATCCTGTTCGTCGCGTTCGTGGTCCTGCCGTTTGCCGCGAACGACTTCATGCTGCAGGCGGTGCTGATCCCGTTCCTCGTATTCTCGCTCGCGGCGATCGGGCTCAATATCCTCACCGGCTACACCGGCCTGGTCTCGCTCGGCACCGGCGCCTTCATGGGGGTCGGCGCCTATGCCTGCTACAAGCTCACCACGCTTTTCCCGGGCGTGAACATCCTCGTCTGGGTCATCGCGTCGGGCTTCTTCTCGGCGGCGGTCGGCGCGCTGTTCGGGCTGCCGTCGCTGCGCATCAAGGGCTTCTATCTGGCGGTCGCGACGCTCGCCGCGCAGTTCTTCCTGTCATGGTGCTTCATCCGCATCGCCGTGGCTCTACAACTACAACACCTCGGGCGCGATCGAGGTGCCGACCCGCACGCTGTTCGGCGTTCCGGTCACCGGCGCGACCGCGACCGTCGTTCACGCGCTATCTCGTCGTGCTGACGATCGTCGTCGCGATGACGTGGCTCGCGTCGAACCTCGTGCACGGCCGCATCGGGCGCATGTGGATGGCGGTGCGCGACATGGACATCGCGGCCGAGCTGATCGGCATCCGGCTGCTGCCGACCAAGCTGCTCGCCTTCGCGGTCTCGTCGTTCTACTGCGGCGTCGCCGGCGCGATGCTGGTGTTCTTCTGGTACGGCGGCGCGGAAGCCGCCGTGTTCGACGTCAACCAGAGCTTCTTCATCCTGTTCATGGTCATCATCGGCGGGCTCGGCAGCCTCACCGGCTCGTTCTTCGGCGCCGCGCTGATCTTCATCCTGCCGATCGTGCTGCGCGCGCTCGTCGCCGGCGATCGGCCTGCCGCTGCAATCCGCGACCGTCGAGCACCTGCAATACATCATCGTCGGCGCGCTGATCATCTTCTTCCTGATCGTCGAGCCGCACGGCCTCGCGCGGCTGTGGCAGATCGGCAAGCAGAAGCTGAGGGTGTGGCCTTTCCCGTACTAAGTGTGCGAAAATACGGCGCAATTCCGCGCCGGATAAGGCGCCGGGCAGCCCGAGCGGAGCGGCGCAGAACGACCGGCGGCAGAAGCCGCCGAATAAGAAGGGAGAACGCAATGCGACTGAAAAGCCTTGTTCCTGGGAAGCGGCGCTCGCGCTCGCGACGGCGTTGCCGGCGAGCGCGGCCGACGAGATCTACATCCCGCTGTTCACCTACCGCACCGGCGGCTTTGCGGTCTCCGGCATTCCGATCGGCAGCGGCATGGCCGACTATCTCAACATGCTCAACGAGCGCGACGGCGGCATCGGCGGCGTCAAGCTCAACGTCGAGGAATGCGAGACCGGCTACGACACCAAGAAGGGCGTCGAGTGCTACGAGCAGGTCAAGGGCAAGAACCCGGTCGTCGTCAACCCGTACTCGACCGGCATCACGCTGCAGATCATCCCGAAGGCCGCGGTCGACAAGATCCCGGTTCTGTCGATGGCCTACGGGCTCTCGGCCTCGGCCGACGGCAAGAACTTCCCGTGGATCTTCAATCCGCCGGCGACCTACTGGGACGGCGCCTCGATGTTCATCAAGTACGTCGGCGCAGAAGGAAGGCGGCCTCGACAAGCTCAAGGGCAAGAAGATCGGCCTCGTCTATCTCGACGCGCCGTTCGGCAAGGAGCCGATCCCGCTGCTCGAGGCGCTCGCCAAGGATTACGGCTTCGAGCTGAAGCTCTATCCGGTGCCGGCGTCCGAGATGCAGAACCAGTCGTCGCTGTGGCTCAACGTGCGCCGCGACCGCCCCGACTGGATCTACATGCAGGGCTTCGGCGCGATGAACCCGACCGCCGTCAAGGAAGCGATCAAGATCAACTATCCGATGGATCACCTCGTCGGCAACTGGTGGGCGGGCGGCGATGACGACGCGCGTCCGGCCGGCGCCGGCGCCAAGGGCTACCTGGCGCTCGACGTTCAACCAGACCGGCACCAACTTCCCGGTGATGCAGGACATCCTGAAGTACGTCGTCGACAAGGGCAAGAGCCTGCTGCCGAAGGACAAGGTCGGCGAGACGCTCTACAACCGCGGCGTCCTCAACTCGATCATCATCGCGGAGGCGATCCGCAACGCGCAGAAGATCACCGGCAAGAAGGTCGATCAACGGCGAGGACATGCGGCGCGGCCTCGAGACGCTCGACATCACGCGCGGCGCGGCTGAAGGAGCTCGGCGCGGACGGCTTCGCGGCGCCGATGAAGGTGTCGTGCGCAGGACCACAACGGCCACAACGCCGCCTTCATGGCGCAGTGGGACGGCACCAAGTACGTCAAGGGCTCCGACTGGATCGAGCCGATCGAAGGACAAGGTCATTCCGCTGATCGACTCCGGCCTCGAAGGAATACGTCGGCGCGAACGCCGGCTGGCCGAAGCGCACCGAGCCTTGCGACAAGTCGAGCTGATCTCGTTCATCCCTCCCCGCGACGCGGGGAGGGTGGCGAGCGAAGCGAGCGGGTGGGGTGGGTTTGCCGCGTGCGAAGACCCCACCCCGTCGCCGCCGACCCCGGCTCGGGGCGGCGGATAGGAGTCCGTGATGTCCGCCGCTGAACAGACCGCACCCGCCAGGCCGATCCTCGCGCTCAACAACATCGAGGTGATCTACGATCACGTCATCCTGGTGCTGAAGGGCGTGTCGCTCGACGTGCCGCAGGGCGGCATCGTGGCGCTGCTCGGCGCCAACGGCGCCGGCAAGACCACGACGCTCAAGGCGATCTCCAACCTGCTGCATTCCGAGCGCGGCGAGGTCACCAAGGGCTCGATCGTGTTCGACGGCGAGGAAGTGCAGGCGCGCTCGCCCAACGAACTGGTGCGGCGCGGCTGCGTGCAGGTGATGGAAGGCCGCCACTGCTTCGGCCATCTCACCATCGAGGAAAACCTGCTCACCGGCGCGTTCACGCGGCGCGACGGCAAGCGCCGCGATCCGCGCCGACCTCGAGCTCGTCTACGCCTACTTCCCGCGCCTGAAGGAGCGGCGCGACGTCGATGGCGGGCTACACCTCGGGCGGCGAGCAGCAGATGTGCGCGATCGGCCGCGCGCTGATGTCGCGGCCGAAGATGATCCTGCTCGACGAGCCCTCGATGGGGCTCGCGCCGCAGATCGTCGAGGAGATCTTCGAGATCGTGCGCGACCTCAACGACAAGGAAGGCGTGTCGTTCCTGCTCGCCGAGCAGAACACCTTCCTGGCGCTGAAATACGCGCGCTACGGCTACATCCTGGAGAACGGCCGCGTCGTGATGGACGGCGAGGCCAAGGCGCTGCGCGAGAACGAGGACGTGAAGGAATTCTACCTCGGCATCGCCGAGGGCAAGCGCAAGTCGTTCCGCGACGTCAAGCACTACAAGCGGCGCAAGCGCTGGCTGACCTGACCGCAACGTGCCAATGCGATGATCGCATTCCGCTATTCAAGACCGGCCATTCTCCGCCTTCTCATGATCACGCTGCTGCTCCTTCTGCTGTCGACCGTCGCGGCGCTCAATCTTGCTTCGAGCGTGCCGCACAGGCCGTCGATCGAGATCGGCGGGTATCTCGGGATGGTTCTGTTCGGAGCACTGATACCAACGCTTGCGATGCGGCTTTTCCAGACTGGCCCGATTGTCGAGATCGATGCGCAGGGCATCCGCGATCGCCGTGTCTCGGAGGATATCATCGCCTGGGACAACATCGCGCGGATGGATGTGAAGAAGGATCGCCAGCAATATTCTCTCCGGCTGCAGCTTCATGCACCGGCAAAGCTGCGCCGCACGACCTACAACCGGATCGTGTCGGGCGGCGTGTCGTATGTCTCGATCAACATGGCCGGCCTTGGCGGCTCGTTCGACGATCTCATGGGCGCTATCGGCCGATACAGGAAGGTTGCCGACCCGACATGACCTCCGACCATTTCGACTCGCTGGAAACCCGCGACCCCGCCGCGCGCGAGCAGGACCTGTTGGCGCGGCTTCCGGCGCAGATCGCGCATGCGATGCGTGCGCCCGGCTGGGCGCGGCACCTCGCGGGCGCGGATCCGCAATCGATCACAAGCCGCGCCGCGCTTGCCACGCTGCCGCTCATGCGCAAGTCGTCGCTGCCCGGATTGCAGAAGGACGCGCCGCCCTTCGGCGGCCTCAATGTCACGCCGCCTTGCCGGGCTGAAGCGTCTGTTCATGTCGCCCGGTCCGATCTTCGAGCCGGAGGGGCCCGGCAAGGACGGCGCGAACATCGCGCGCGCGCTGTTCGCAGCGGGCTTCGCGCGGGCGATGTCGTGCACAACTGCTTTTCCTATCATCTCACGCCTGCCGGACTGCTGTTCGAGCAGGGCGCGCAGGCGCTCGGCTGCGCCGTGATCCCCGGCGGCGTCGGCAACACCGAAGGTCAGCTCGATGCGATCGCCCAGTTCCGCCCCTCGGCCTATGTGGGCACGCCGGACTTCCTGAAGGTGCTGCTCGATAGCGCGCAGAAGTCCGGAAAGGACGTGTCGTCGCTCAAGCGCGCCTGCGTGTCCGGCGCGCGCGCTGCCGCCTTCGCTGCGCAAGGAAATGGGCGAGCGCGGCGTCGCGGTAAAGCAGTGCTATGCGGTCGCCGAGGTCGGCGTCATCGCCTACGAGACCGACGCGATGGACGGCATGGTCGTGAGCGAGAACATCATCGTCGAGATCGTGCGGCCGGGCACCGGCGACCCGGTCGGCGAGGGCGAGGTCGGCGAAGTCGTGGTGACCTCGTTCAATCCGGATTATCCGATGATCCGGCTCGCGACCGGCGATATGTCGGCGGTGCTGGCCGGTCAGAGCCCGTGCGGGCGCACCAACACGCGCATCAAGGGCTGGATGGGCCGCGCCGATCAGACGGCGAAAGTGAAGGGCATGTTCGTGCGGCCCGAGCAGGTCGCCGAGGTGATGAAGCGCCATCCGGAGATTGCGCGCGTGCGCCTCGCGGTGACGCGCGAGAACGAGCAGGACGCGATGACGCTGCATGTCGAGTGCGCCGGCGCGGACGCGGGGCTTGAGGCGCAAGATTGCCGAGACGCTGCAGTCGGTGACCAAGCTGAAGGGTGCGGTGAAACTGGTCGCGCCGGGCAGCCTGCCGAACGACGGCAAGGTGATCGCGGACGAACGGCCGGTGGGGTGAACCGTGCCAGGAACGCAGTGATCGTTATTGAGCCCTCTCCCCTTGTAGGAGAGGGCAACTCCGATTGTCAGCAAGTGCGGTCGGGTGAGGGTCGGCCTCTGAGATTCCCCCCCGCAAGGGGAGAGGGCAGAACGGCGATCATCGGACTCGATGGTTGTTAACGCCCCACCATCCGCCCCTCGACATCGGTATTCGCCGTCCCGAGCTTGCGCAGATATTCCACCACCTCGTTCACCAGCAGGGGCGCATCGTTGTCGGGCGTGATGCGCCGGGCGTCGCGGAACATGACGTAGTCGTCGCTGCCGCGCGCCAGATAATCCACAACGGCGACACGATACGCCCGGCCCTCGTCGAGCGGCACGCCGCCGATGCGCATCGCGGTGATGCGGCTGCCCGGTTCGCGCGCGATATCGAATCGCACCTCGATGCCCGATACGTGCGGGAAGCGCCCGCTCGGGCGCGGCAGCAGCGACAGGCCGTTCTCGATCGCGCGCTTGAGATCGCCGCCGGCGATTTCGATCACCACCACGCGGTTGTTGAACGGCAGCTCGGAGAGTACGTCGCCCTGGCTGAGCGGGCTCGCCCGGCTGATAGGTCTTGCCGGCGCGGATGCCGCCGCCGTTGAGGATCGCGGCGTCGGCGCGCGTGCCGGCGCGCATCGCGTCGGCGAACAGATTGCCGATTGCGGCTTCGCGCGTGCGCACGGTCGCGGTCGCCGAGTCGAGGGCGACCATGGTGGTGCAGATCGTCTCGCTCATCTTATCGAGCAGCGAACGCTCGAAGCGCGCGACCGCGGCCGCGACATCCGGATCGGGCATCACCGTCGCGCTGTCGATTACGCGGAATTGCGGCCGCCATACCGCAACGCGCTTGCCCCTCTCCTCGTGCACGGAGATCGCCACGTCCACGCATGTGACATCATGCGCGTCGTAGCCGGATTCCGACGATGGCGCACTTGTTGTCGTAGTTGATGAACAGGTCGTGGCTGTGCCCGGTGAGCAGCAGGTCGGCGGCGCGGTCGTATTGCAGCTTCATCGAGTCGCCGCGATTGCAATGCATCACGGCGCAGACGAAATCGGCGCCTTCGGCGCGCAGCGCATCCGCCTGTGCCTTGGTGGTGTCGATGGTGGACGCGAAACGCAGGTCCTCGGGCGAGGAAACGCGCGGCGATTGCTCGTAGGCGAGACCGGTCAGGCCGATCTTGATCCCGTTCAGGTCGAGCAGCGTGCGGTCCCTGAACCCCGGCAGAAGCGCGCCGTCCGGCCCGCGCATGTTGGCTGCATAGAGGGGGAATTTGGCCTCGGCCATGCGCTCCAGGAAAATCGCCTTGCCGAAATCGAACTCGTGATTGCCGGGCACAAAAATGTCCGGCGCGATCAGGTTGGTCAGCGCAACGATGTGCGCGCCGCGATCGAGCCCGGACATCACCGAAGGCGAAAGCGTGTCGCCGCCATGCGCCACGATGACGGGACCGCCCTTTGCGCGCTCCGCCTTCACGACTGCGGCAAGACGGGCAAATCCGCCGCGCTTGCGGCCATCCGGGAAGGCCTGCTCGCTCATGATGTAGAAGTCGTTGACCAGCACGAACGTGACGCTCGTGCTCAACACCGCCTGCGACCGGGCCGGCCGCCATGCGGCGACCAACGCAAGGGTGGAGGCGAGGGAGGATAGAAACGAGCGGCGATTGAGCATTTTCTCTTGTTCCTCGCGAGCCCTCTAACATCATGTAATATGAGCCGCCACCGCCGGCTGGACGGCAAACGGAGCAGCATGAACGAAGTCCTGACGAGTACGCCGCTGCTTTCCGCGACCCATCCGCCGGTCGCGCCGCGGCGCATTGGCGTGCTGATCGTCAATCTCGGCACGCCGGACGCGACCGACTACTGGTCGATGCGGCGGTATTTGAAGGAATTCCTCTCCGATCCGCGCGTGATCGAGGAGAACCGCCTGAAATGGTGGCTGGTGCTCAACCTGGTCATCCTGACGATACGGCCGGGCCGCAAGGGGCGCGACTACGACAAGATCTGGAATAAAGAGCGCGACGAATCGCCGCTGAAGACGATCACGCGTGCGCAGGCCGAAAAGCTGCAGCCAGATGCTGGCGCCTCTGGACGCGCGGATCACGGTCGACTGGGCGATGCGCTACGGCAATCCCTCGATTTCTTCGCGCCTCGACGCGATGCAGAAGGCGGGTTGCGACCGCATCCTCGTGGTGCCGCTCTATCCGCAGTATTCCGCCGCCACCACGGCGACGGTCGCCGACAAGGCGTTCGACGCGCTGAAAACGATGCGCTGGCAGCCTGCGGTGCGCATCGCGCCGCCCTGGCATGACGATCCAGTTTACATCGAGGCGCTTGCGGCATCGCTCGAGACCGGGCTGAAGAAGCTCGCGTTCAAGCCGGAGGTGATCCTCGCGTCCTTCCATGGCGTGCCGCGGGACTATCTGCTGCAAGCGGCGATCCGTATCATTGCCAGTGCCACAAGACCGCGCGGCTGTTGCGTGAGCGCCTTGGACTCGACGAAAGTCGTTTCATGCTGACCTTCCAGTCGCGCTTCGGCTTTGCCGAATGGCTACAGCCCTACACCGACAAGACCGTGAAGGCGCTCGCGGAGCGCGGCGTGAAAAATCTCGCGATCGTCACGCCGGGCTTTACCGCCGATTGCCTCGAAACGCTGGAGGAAATCGCCGGCGAAAACGCGGAAATCTTTCACCATGCTGGGGGAAAGAATTTCGCCGCGATTCCCGTGCCTGAACGACAGCGAAGGCGGTATGACAGTCATATCCCACGTCGCGTTGCGCGAACTGAAAGGCTGGATAGGGCCCTGAACCGAAAGGGCTTTCGCGGCGACTAAGATCGGGCTCCTGAATACGCCCGGACCCCCGGTCCCGTGGCGGGCTTGTGGGCCGGTTGCGGCTTTCCCACATTTTACCTCAGGCGGGAATCGGGCCCGCGCAGGGAGGATGCCGTGTTCTTCGGCTTCGATATCTTCGTTATCGTCATCGTGGCGCTCGCGGTGCTGACGCTGTTTGCCGGCGTGAAGACCGTCCCGCAGGGCTACAACTGGACCGTCGAACGCTTCGGCAACTACACCAGCACGCTGCGGCCGGGCCTCAATCTCATCGTGCCGTATTTCGATCGCATCGGCCGCAAGATGAACATGATGGAGCAGGCGATCGACATTCCGCAGCAGGATGTCATCACCAAGGACAACGCGACCGTCACGGTCGACGGGCTCGCGTTCTTCCAGGTGATCGACGCCGCCAAGGCGAGCTACGAAATCGCCTATCTGGATCAGGCGATCGTCAAGCTCACCATGACCAACATCCGCTCGGTGATGGGCGGCATGGACCTCGACGAGATGCTGTCGCACCGCGACGACATCAACGAGAAGCTCCTGCGCGTGGTCGATGCGGCGGTGTCGCCCTGGGGCGTCAAGGTCAACCGCATCGAGATCAAGGACATCGTGCCGCCAGCGAACCTCGTGCAGTCGATGGGGCGCCAGATGCAGGCCGAGCGCGAGAAGCGCGCCGTCATCCTCGAGGCCGAAGGCCAGCGCCAGTCCGCGATCCTCAAGGCCGAGGGCCAGAAGCAATCGCAGATCCTTGAAGCCGAAGGCCGCCGCGAGGCGGCGTTCCGCGACGCCGAGGCGCGCGAGCGCGCGGCGCAAGCCGAAGCGAAGGCGACCGAGATGGTCAGCGCGGCGGTCGAGCGCGGCGACGTCGCCTCGCTCAACTACTTCGTGGCGCAGAAATACATCGAGGCGTTCGGCAAGCTCGCGACCTCGCCGAACCAGAAGGTGCTGATCGTTCCGATGGAGGCGACCAGCGTGCTCGGCTCGCTCGCCGGCATCGGCGAGATCGCGAAGGCGACCTTCGGAAGCGGTGATGGCAGCGGCGGCACAGGCGGCGGTCGAGGTGGCGGCGGCACACCGGCGCCGCGCAAGCCGACCGGGCCTGCGACGTCCAGCTTCACCACGCCCGGCTATACACCTCCCGCATAAGCGAGCAGCACCATGCTGATGGAAAATCTCGCCGCGTGGGGAAAGTGGAACTGGCTGATCCTCGCCGCGATCTTCTTCGTGCTCGAACTGGTCGCGCCCGGCGCGTTCATGCTGTGGCTCGGGCTTTCGGCGTTCCTGGTCGGAGTCATTTCGTTTGGCGTCGACTGGCCTTGGCAGTACCAGCTCGTCGCATTTGCGGTGTTCGCGCTTGCCTCGATTCCCCTATGGCGGCGCTTCGCCAATCAGGTCGAGAAAACCGGCGACCAGCCGTTCCTCAACCGCCGTGCGGACGCCTTCGTGGGGCGCGAGTTCACGCTTGAAAAGCCGATCGTGGCGGGCAGCGGCACGGTGAAGATCGACGACACCATCTGGCGGTTGTCCGGGTCAGACATTGCCGCCGGTAGCCGCGTGAAAGTTGTGCGTGCCGACGCCGCAACGCTGGTGGTGGAAGCGGTCTGAGCGAACCCGTTCGGCGGCTACTTCTTTTGTTTTACTTGGCAAATTACACAGCGCGTCCGTCGGTATCGCGCTATGGAGAGGAACAAACCCAGACCGCTTAAAATGGAACTTTTCAATTGCCCCGCGGGTTTTCTCCGTTCACGAGGACAGGATCAGGATCGCAGCAGGATAATCGTGACGCATTGCGGCATCATAACAGAGGGCACATCCGCGATCTTTTGCGTCGCTCGACCGCGTCTGCACATGCGCGTGTGGACCAGCGCTTCGGTGCGATGATCGCAGGCGGACGTCACGGCTACATCGAATTTCTCAGTGCAAGCGCATCCGTTATCCTGACCCTGGAACATGCCTTGAGCGAGGCTGGCGCTACGCGGCTCCTTCCGGACTGGGAGGAGCGCAAGCGTGGGGATGCGCTGCTCGCTGATCTGGACGCGCTCGGAGCGGCACCGGGCTATCCGGTCCTGGCTCAGGTCGGCGGTGATGCCGAGCAATTCGGCTTTCTTTATGTGCTGGAGGGCTCGCGCCTCGGGGCGGCGGTGGTGCTGCGCGCGACCGAGGCGGCCGGTGATCCGCGCATGCTGCGCGCGACGCGGTACCTGCGCCACGGCGAGGGCCGGCGCTTCTGGCCTTCGTTCCTCGCGCAACTCGAGACATCGCCCGCTGTGGCCCACGCGCCGGATGAGGCGATCGCAGGCGCCCGCGCAGCGTTTTCGCTGTTTGACGCTGACTCGCCGATCACGCCCGCGACCCGTGAATACGAGGCCCGCGATGGCGCTCGATAACGGCACCATCGACCTGACGAATTGCGACCGCGAGCCGATCCACCTGCTCGGCGCGGTGCAGCCGTTCGGCTTTCTGTTGTGCGTGTCCCATGACACATGGTTCGTCACGCACGCGTCGCGCAACGTCACGCAGTTTTTGTCCGCCGCCCCGGATGGCCTGGTCGGTCAGGCCCTGGACACGGTCTTCACGCCGGATGCGGTGCATGCGATCCGCGGCAACCTGCAAAGTGCAGTGCTGAGCGATACCACCGCGCGTGCCTTCGGACTCGATCTGACGGGACGCGGAACACCTTACGACATCGCGGTTCACGTCGTGGGCGATCACGTCGTGATCGAATGCGAGCCGTCGATGGACGAGCCGGGAATGAATGCCGGCGCGGTCGTGCGCGGGATGATCGCGCGGCTACAGAAGACCGCAGACCAGCGCATTTTCTATCGTGTCGCAGCGCGCGAGATGCGCGCGCTCACCGGCTTCGACCGCGTGATGATCTATCGCTTCGAGCATGACGGCTCGGGCGAGGTGATCGCCGAAGCCGCCCGCTCAGGTCTGGAAAGCTATCTTGGCCTGCACTATCCGGCGAGCGACATCCCCAAGCAGGCGCGTATCCTCTACGAGCGCAACTGGTTGCGCATCATTCCGGACATCAATGCCGAGCCATCGCCGATCGAGCCATTGCCGGAGAACGGCAGCCGTCCGATCGACCTCTCGATGAGCGTGTTGCGCAGCGTATCGCCGATCCACATCGAGTATTTGCGCAACATGGGCGTGGACGCCTCGATGTCGGTGTCGATCCTGCGTCAGAACAAATTGTGGGGGCTGTTCGCATGCCACCACTACGCGCCGCACCACGTCACCTTTGCGCGGCGCACGGCCGCCGAGCTGTTCGGCCAGATGTTCTCGTTCCTGATGGAAAACCGGGAGCGCGAGTCCGAAGGCGCCTATGAGGGACGTGCGCAATCCCTGCATCAACGCCTCGTCACCGTCATGGCGGCGGAGGCGAGCCAATTCGAAAGCATCATCGCGCACCTCGACGACATCGCCGACCTGCTGACTTGCGACGGTATCGGTCTGTGGGTGCGCGACAAGGCGACCCTCAAGGGACTGACCCCCTCGGAGGAGGAGTTCGCCGGCCTGATCGCATACCTCAACACGCTCAATCTGACCGAAGCGCACGCACGTTTTGAAATCAGCCGGGAATATCCGAAAGGCGCCGCGTTTGCGGACCGCGCCGCCGGCATGATGGTGGTGCCGCTCTCGCGTCCCCCGAGGGATTATCTGGTGTTCTTCCGCAAGGAGGTGGCGCGCAGTGTCGACTGGGCGGGCGATCCAAACAAGCCGGTCGTCACCGGGCCGCTTGGGGACCGCCTCACGCCGCGCCAGAGCTTCGAACTCTGGAAGGAGAATGTACGCGGCCAGTCGCAGCCGTGGACGCCGGTCGAATGCCGCATCGCCGAATCGCTACGCGTCAGCCTGCTCGAAGTGATCCTGCGCCTGACCGACCTGACCGAGATCGAGCGGCAGCGCGCGCAGGAACGGCAGGAACTGCTGATCGCGGAGCTCAATCACCGCGTGCGCAATATTCTTGGCTTGATCCGCGGTGTCATCTCGCAGAGCAAGGACTCGGCCACGTCAGTTGAGTCCTTCACCAGCATCGTCGGCGGCCGCATTCAGGCGCTGGCGCGCGCGCACGATCAGATCACCGCGGACAGTTGGGGGCCGGCGTCGCTGCGCAATCTCATCGTCGCGGAAGCCGGCGCCTATCTTGGCGGCAAGGCCGACCGCGTGCTGATCGGCGGCCCGGAGATTCTTGTCGAGCCGGACGCCTTCACCACCGTTGCGCTGGTCGTGCACGAGCTGATCACCAACTCCGCCAAGTACGGCGCGCTGAGCGACAACCGCGGCAGCGTCGAGATCGAAGCCGCGATGAATCCCGCAGGCTTGGTGCTGCGCTGGACCGAGAAAGGCGGACCGCCGGTGAAGGCGCCGACGCGGCGCGGTTTCGGCTCGACCGTGATCGAGCGCTCCATCCGGCACGACCTCAACGGCGAGTCCACGGTCGAATATGCGCTTGCGGGCATGCGCGCCGAATTCAGGATTCCGGCTCGCTTTGTCCGGCTGGCGCCGACCGATCATGCGGGCGAAACGCCCGAAGCCGGCGAAAAGATCAAGCACCCGGGCAAGTTGCCGCAGGACGTTCTGCTGGTCGAGGACAACCTTATCATCGCGCTCGACAGCGAGGACATGCTGCACCGGCTGGGGGTGAGCGAGGTGCGCGTCGCGAGCAATGTGCGCCAGGCGCTGCGGGCCATCGAGGAGCGGGCCCCATCCTTCGCGCTGCTCGACGTCAATCTCGGCACCGAGACCAGCTTCGAGATCGCTGAGCGATTGCTGGAGCGCAACATCCCGTTCGCATTCGCAACCGGCTATGGCGAGGAGGGGGCGTTTCCGGAGCCTTTCTCCAACACGCCAAAATACAGCAAGCCTTACACGGCCGACGTTCTGCGGGCGGCGCTCGCCGGCACGTAATCAGGCAACGCCAGCGCGCAGCAGATCGTGCAGGTGCACTATCCCGGCGGGCGTGCCGCCCTCGACCACGAATACAGCTGTGATCTTGGATGAATTGAGCAGCTCCAGCGCCTCGCTGACGAGTTGATCGCCGCTCACCGTTTTCGGATTGTGCGTCATCACGTCATCGACGTTCGCGGCAAGCAGATGCGGCCCCATGTGGCGGCGCAGGTCACCGTCGGTGATGATGCCGGCGAGCCGCCCGTCGGCGTGCGTGATGCCGACGCAGCCGAAGCCCTTGGCGGTCATTTCGACGATCGCGTCGGCCATCGCGGTACCGAGGGCGCGCAACGGCACCGCTGCGCCCGTGTGCATGACGTCCCGGATGAACTTCAGTTTCGCGCCCAGCGTGCCACCGGGATGCAGCCCGCGGAAATCGAGTGCCGTGAAGCCGCGGCTTTCCAGCAGCGCGACCGCGAGCGCGTCGCCGAGCGCAAGCTGCATCAGCGAGGAAGTGGTCGGCGCGAGATTGTGCGGACAGGCCTCGCGCGCCTGAGGCAAAAGCAACACGACGTCCGCTGCCTGGGCCAGGGTGCTGTTGGCGTCCGCCGTCACGGCGATCAGTCCGGCGCGGAAGCGGCGCGAATAGTCGATCATGTCTTTCAGTTCGGCGGTCTCGCCCGACCAGGACAGCGCCATGATCACGTCGTCCCGAGTGATCATGCCGAGATCGCCGTGGCTCGCTTCGCCCGGATGCACAAAATAGGCAGGCGTGCCGGTGGACGCGAAGGTCGCGGCGATCTTGCGGCCGATATGGCCGGACTTGCCCATGCCGGTGACGATCAGCCGCCCGCTCGCGCGCCGGATCAACGCGATCGCGGCGACGATCGGTTCGGCGAGCCCGCCGCGGATTGCGGAGGAAAGCGCCGCGATCCCACCTGCTTCGGCATCGAGCGTCCGCAGCGCCGTTGCGATCAGCGCGTTCTCGTCGCGGCGCGGTCTGCTCGGCCTTCACGTTCGGCATTTGTTAACCTTCGTCATCGCCGCCAGTTAGCACGGAAAGCGCCGGCGAGGCGACCTCAACGCGACGTTAACCATCCCCGTTTTACATCCATTAACCATAAGCCGCGCTTGCGGCGCGAGGATGTTTTCGTGCGGCGTCTCGTGACAGGTTCTCTTGCGCCGTTGAGCGCCGGTGTGGTCGCGGCCGTTTTTGCCGCGGCGTTCGCCTATGCGCAGCCGGTGCTGATGCAGGGGCTGCGCAGCGGCATTGCGGATGACGACACGCCGCGCCGGCCGGTGCCGCCACCGCAGCGTCGTGACACGCGGCCGGTCGGTCCGTTGTCGAGCCTGAACGATACCGGCGATCAGCAGGAATATGGCCATTCGCCGGGCTTCGGCGCCGGAAGCACCGGCTTCGTCTCCACCAATACGAAGCGGCGCGCGATCCGCCGCAACGCCGCCGCCGCAAAAACAGCGCAGAACAACTTGTCGCCGCCGCTGTCGATCGCGCCCTCGGGTGTCGGCGTTCCGACCAACGATCCCGCCACCGCCGCGCCAAAGCCGCTGACGGCGGCACCCGCGCCCCCACCGCGCTCCACGCTGGTGCGCATTCCCGATGGCACGCCCGGCGGCACTATCGCCGGAACGGTAAATGCGAACCAGTTGTCCCCGGGGGCCGGCACGCTGCTGCGCCGCCGCACCGCCGTCGAGGAGGACGCATTCGCGCAACTCGGCCTGCGTGCCGGCGCCTTCATCGTGTTGCCCGCAGTCGAGATCACAGGTGGTTACGATACCAACCCCGGGCGCGGGCCCGTGGCGCGCGGTTCCTCGCTGCTGACGGTCGCGCCCGAACTGCTCGCCAAGTCCGACTGGGAGCGGCACGAAATCACCGCCAACCTGCGCGGCAGTTATACGGCCTATGGCCAGACGCCTGAACTCGATCGTCCGGCCTTCGACGGCAAGATCGCCGGCCGGCTCGATGTCACGCGCGACACGTCGCTGCTTGGCGAGGGCACGCTGGTCGTCGGCACCGACAATCCGGGAAGTCCGAACGTGCAGGCGGGCCTGTCGCGCTTTCCGATCTTCACGACGATCGGCGGCAGCGCCGGCATTGGCCAGCGCTTCAACCGCGTCGAGGTCACGGCGAAAACCACGGTGGAGCGCACCGAATATCAGGACTCGCAGTTCACCGACGGCACCACAGAGACCAATCACGATCGCGATTTCAACCGCTACGCCACACTGGTGCGGACCAGCTACGATCTGATGCCGGGCATCAAGCCTTTCGTCGAAGGCGGTTACGACGTGCGAGAGCACGACCAGCAATTCGATCGCTTCGGGATCGAACGCGACTCGACCGGATGGACACTGAAAGGCGGCTCGTCGTTCTCGTTCGCGCGCATGCTGACCGGCGAATTCGCGGTCGGCTATATCGAACGCGACTACAAGGACCCGAGCCTGCAACAGCTCAGGGGCCTCTCGTTCGACGGCTCGCTGATCTACGCACTGAGCGCGCTCACCAATGTGAAGTTCACGGCGCAAACGGTCGCGGGCGAAACCACTGTGCCCGGGCACGGCCGGCATCTTCACCCGCAACGCCGGGGTCGAGGTCGAGCACGCGTTCCGCCGCTGGCTGATCGGTGCGGTGAAGTTCAACTACGGTTACGACGATTACGTCGGCTCACCTCGCAAGGACAATCGCTACGCGCTTTCGGGCACGATCACCTACAAGCTGAACAGGATGATGCAGGTGAAGGCCGAGGTGCGCGAGGAGTGGCTGCGATCGTCGGTGAGCGGCGTCGATTACAACGCGTCGGTCTTCCTGCTCGGAATGCGCCTACAGCGTTAGGGCCTGTGCTCACGGGTCGGCGCGGCCATCTCTCTTCGGCTAAAAGAGGCAATTGTGCGGCGGTCCGCATATCCGCTCAGGGCCCAGAAGCCGACATTCACGCTGGGGGTTAGGTCGACCGCGCTTAGCTTTCGTGAACCGGCTTGTTTGCGTCGATAGCAACAAGCATTTTGGTCATCGCCGCGACAATGCTGTTGTCGTCGTACGGCTTAGAGAAAAATCTTGACCCGGCGGGAAGCTGACTTTCTTCCAAGACCGCTCTGCCGGATGCAACGATCAGATGTATTGGAGGCCACCGCTCGCGAATATAGTGAGCTAGCTTCACGCCATCGATTGTGCCGGGCATTTCAACATCGGTGAACACAAGGCGAATATCGGCCCGTGCTTCCAGGATGCCGATAGCCTCGTCGGCACTCGCGGCCCCTACGCCTTCAAAGCCGGCGGTTGTAACCAGGTCCAGAGCACTCATCAGGATAAGCGGGTTATCTTCGACCACCAGGACAACTGCGTCGATCAATGACATGGTTGCCTCGAATGGCGCGGCGAATGCCCACCGCTGGTGCCAACCCATGAACGATCGAGCATGTGCACGCCTTAAGCGTTCCGGGCAGCTGGAACGGCGGCAAGCTGCGAATGGACAATCGAGACGGCGGTGCCGGGATTTGCGCCCGCAACCTGAACTTTCGCGTCCAGACGCTTTGCGAGTGCCTCCACGATGTTGGTGCCGAGGCCCGGCTTACTCTCTGAGGAGTCCGGCACCCCGATCCCGTTGTCGCTTACCGACATTGTCCAGTTCGGACCGTGAGAGGCATATTGCACCGTAATCTTTCCTGAGCGATGGCCCGGAAACGCGTGCTTAAGGGCGTTGATCACTAACTCGGTTACAATCAACCCCAAGCTCACCGAGATGTCGCCATCGGCCGCACTGTCATCCACCACCACCTCTATTGAGAGAACCTTGTGGTCGTGGATCATCGATGCGCCCAGGCTCTTGCACAACTGGAGAAGGTACGGGCGAAGCTCGACCCTCCCCAACCGTGATGCCGCGAGATGCTGTTGCACAGCCGCGATGGACATCAGCCGGCTGTGCGCGTCGTGGAGATGCCCTCGGGTTTCGTCAGACTGAACCTTCCGGGCGCTCTGCATCAGGATGCTCGCGATGATCTGAAGACTGTTCGCAACCCGGTGCTGCACCTCCTGCAGAAGGATCGCCTTCTCCCGCAGCAGATTGTCCTTAAGCTTCTCGCTCGCCCGAGCCTCGGTTACATCCGCAAGAGCCAAAAGGACGCGGACCTGCTCCTTGTCGTCGTAATCGAGTTTGTGAGCATTTATGACCAGCAAACGTGGGTTGTGGCCGTTGCGATTCAGTTCGAATTCGTAGGCGTGGACCTCAGCCACGCCGGAAGCCGTCCCTTCGAGCAGGGAGCTAAGCTGGGGAATATCCCACTCGCCATGGCCCAGCGTAGAGAATCGATTGCCGGGCACGCGGGCTGGGTCGATCTGAAAGACTCGGCAAAACGAGGCGCTGGCAGCAATAACCCTAAGATCACCATCCAGGAGTACCAGCGGTGCATCCGAGGAGGCAATCACCGCCAGCATCAGGCTCTTAGCCGCTGCCTCCGGATATAAATTGGGCGGGGCGATCAAAGCGGGACTCCAGAGCACAGGATAGCGGCGCTTGCGCTACCACTGATCTAATCACAAGACAGCGTGATTTGCTGGATACTGACGGCAACGTACCAGGGACCAAACGGTTCATTCTGATGACGGGCGCTCGCGATGTGGCCAACGAATCGTTGGAAACGAGCTTGGCGCCAGGCAGCGAGCAGGTTTTAGGTAGGCAGCGAGCAGGTTTTAGGTTGGTCTGTCTGAGTCGAGGTGCCGATGTCGCAAGGCAAACGTGCCAGAGGGGTGCATGGCGAGTTCCGCGTGATATGCGGAGCACGCTTGGGCTACGGGCGAGGTCCGCTTTGGGTCAAAAGGCGACACAGCGGTGTTCTCAAGCCACGTCCGGTCTGCCCCCCCGAAAGCTGACATTCCCAATGAGGGCACTTAGCCGAGCAGGCGCTTCAGCTCCTCGCGTAGACGCCGGCGCGAGGTCCTCGCGGTCGAGCGCGTAGGCAACGTTGGCGGCAAGGAAACCGAGCTTCGAGCCGCAGTCGTAGGTGCTTGCCGTCGAACTTGAAGCCGTAGAACGGCGACGATCTTCGATCAGCGTGATCATCGCGTCGGTGAGCTGGATTTCGCCACCCGCGCCGCTTCTGCTGGTTCTCCAGAATGCCGAAGATTTCCGGCTGCAGGATGTAGCGGCCGGTGATGATCAGGTTCGATGGCGCCGTTCCGCGCGGCGGCTTCTCGACCATCTCGGTGATCTCGAACGCTCTTGCCCTTCGGCTTGCCGACGCCGACGATGCCGTACATGTGCGTCTGATCCTCCGGCACTTCCTCGACCGCGATGATGTTCGCGCCATCGCCGAGATCGCGCGTAGCGCGTCGACCATCTGCGCGAGGCAGCTTTTCTGCGCCCTTGATCAGCATGTCGGGCAGCAGCACGGCGAAGGGCTCGTTGCCGACGATGTCGCGCGCGCACCACACCGCATGACCGAGGCCGAGCGGCGATTGCTGGCGCGTGAACGAGGTCGCGCCGGCGCCGGGCTGCGCTTCGGCGAGCACCGAGAGCTCGGCCTTCTTGCCGCGCTCGGCGAGCGTTCGCTCCATCTCGTACTGTCAGGTCGAAATGATCCTCGATGACGCCCTTGTTGCGGCCCGTGACGAAGATGAAGTGCTCGATGCCCGCCTCGCGCGCCTCGTCGACCACATGCTGGATCAGAGGCCGGTCGACCACGGTCAGCATTTCCTTCGGCATCGCCTTGGTGGCGG
The DNA here is from genome assembly GCA_963757565.1 of uncultured Alphaproteobacteria bacterium. Taxonomy (GTDB): domain Bacteria; phylum Pseudomonadota; class Alphaproteobacteria; order Rhizobiales; family Xanthobacteraceae; genus PALSA-894. The sequence continues at coordinate 788,628 of CAVWSB010000006.1, read as the reverse complement.
GAAGGAAGCGGGTGCCGAGACCGGCGACGGGGAAAACGGCCTTGCGGATGGGTTTCATGCGAACCTGTCGGTGAAGAGGACCGCGTGTGGCGAGTGTAATGCGGCATGTGTTAAGAAGCGGGAAACCCTATCTGGTGCCCTATGGATGGCGGCAAGACCTTGGCTCTGGATACGATCCTGATGAGAGGCTCCGTTTGCGGCTCGCGCGGATGCTTGTTCCGCTCGTGGCGCTCACCGCTGCGGCCTGCGCGCAGGACGACCGCTATCCGCAGGCGCCGGCACTGCGATCACCGGCTCCGTCCCGAGCCGCGAGAGCGACGCCTGGAGCGGCCAGCCGGGCGCTTCCGGGCCATCCGCTGATGCAGCCGGACGCCATCCTGGCGGCCGTCGCGGACTTTCGGAATTGCATCGAGCGGATGTGGCCCGACGCCGCGAAGCGCGGCATCTCGCGCGCGAGCTTCGACAGGTTCACCGGCGACCTCGAAGCCGACGTGAAGATCATGGACTTCGTCGACGCGCAGCCGGAGTTCACCAAGGCGTTCTGGGACTATCGTCGACCTGCTCGTGACCGACGAGCGCATCGCGCGCGGACGCGAGGTGCTGGCGGCAAACGCCGCGACGTTCGAGGCGGTGGAGAAAGCCTATGGCGTCGATCGCTACATCATCGCGGCGATCTGGGGCATCGAGACGAAATACGGCGCGGTCGCGGGCGATCGGCCGGTGATCCGCTCGACCGCGACGCTCGCCTGCGTCGGGCGGCGGCAGGCCTATTTCAAGGACGAGTTTCTGGCCGCGCTGGAGATCCTGCATCGCGGCGACATGAAGCCGGAGCAGCTCAAGGGCTCGTGGGCCGGCGCTTTCGGCGCGACGCAGTTCATGCCGACCGCGTTCAAGCGCTACGCGGTCGATTTCGACGGCGACGGACGGCGCGACGTGGTCGGCTCGGTCGCCGACATCGTCGGCGTCCACGGCGAACCATCTGCGCAAGGCCGGCTGGGTGCCGGGCCAGACCTGGGGCTACGAGGTCGCGCTGCCGCAGGGCTTCAACTTCATGCTGGCCGACACGGCGCGGCGGCTGACGCTGCCGAATGGGCGCGGCTTGGCGTGACGCCGCGCGGGCGGCGGCGCGTTTCCCGCGCCGGCCGCGACACGCCTACCTGTTCGTCCCGGCGGGCGCGCGCGGGCCGTGTTTCCTGATGCTCGGAGAACTTCCAGGCCATCATGAAGTACAATCCGGCCGAGGCCTATGCGCTGGCGATCGGGCATCTGGCCGACCGGCTGCGCGGCGGCGGGCCGATCGTGCAGGCCTGGCCGCGCGAGGAGCGCGTGCTGACCCGGGCCGAGCGGCTCGAGCTGCAGCAGCAACTCGCCCGCCATGGTTTCGATGTCGGCGAGCCGAGCGGGCGGCTGGGCGCCAAAACGCGCGGCGCCGTGCGCGATTTCCAGGCGCGCAACGGGCTGGTTCCGGACGGCTTCGCCACCGTCGCGATCCTGGAGCGGCTGCGCTCCAAGTAGCTGACAGGATGTCGATTTTGCGGTGCGATGCCGGACCGCGCGGGTCGACAGCGCGATCTTCAAGTTGACATTTTTCCGGGGCTGATGGCCGATGGCGCGCGGGCGGAACCGAGGCACGATGCGGATCAGGGCCATGCGATCGGGTTTCTGCGCGATGGACCGGCTGGCGCTGCTCGGCGTTGCCGAGGTGGCGGCTGCCGCCATTGCGATCGCTCGCGCTCATGCCGCCGGCCGCGGCGCAAATCGACGACCGGTTTCCGTTCCTGGAGGACCGGCGCAGGCGCTATCAGCAATATAATCAGCAACAGAATCCGTACGGCTTCGGACCAGCCGCAGCAGCAGCAACAACGGCAGGCGCCGGTCGATTCCGCGCGCGCGCCCGCCACCGCAAGCGCGCCGATACGACGCCGCACCGACGCGCAATCGTGGTGCTCGGCGACTCGATGGCCGAGTGGCTCGCCTATGGGCTGGAGGATGCGTTTGCCGAGACGCCGGAGATCGGCGTTGTGCGCAAGCACACGACCGGATTTCGGGGCTGATCCGCGTCGAGCGCAAGTCTATGACTGGCCCGCCGCGGCGCGGGACATGCTGACCGCCGAGAAGCCCGACTACATCGTGATGATGATCGGTTCTCCGACCGGCGCGGCATCCGCGAGGCGATCCGCGCACCGCGCCCGCCCGCCGGCCAGAAGCAGACGCCAGGGTCTCGCGCCGTCGCCGGATCAGGCTGCTGCGCCACCCGACGCCGGCGCGAAGCCGGCGGATGCCGAAGCGCCGCCGCCGGACCCCGCGCGCGACACCGCGCAGGACGACGAACAGCCCATATCATCGCACCCGAAGGCGCGGTCGCCGGAACGGTGGTGCACGAATTCCGCTCCGAGAAGTGGGGCGAACTCTACTCCAGCGCATCGACGAGATGATCGGCGTGCTCAAGGCGCGGAACGTGCCGGTGTTCTGGGTCGGGCTGCCGTCGATCCGCGGCTCGCGCGCGACATCCGAGATGGTCTACCTCAACGATCTCTACCGCGGACGCGCCGAGAAGGCCGGCATGACCTACATCGACATCTGGGACGGGTTCGTCGACGACGGCGGGAACTTACAACAACTACGGGCCGGACTTCGAAGGCCAGACGCGGCGTCTTCGTGCAGGCGACGGCATGCACTTCACGCCGCGCTGGCGCCCGCAAGCTTGCGCACTACGTCGAGCGCGAGATCAGCCGCGTGATGCTGGCGCGCGCGGCTCCGGTGGCGACGCCGCTGCCCGAGCCGGAACCGGAAGCGAAGGCGCCGCCGGCCGCAGTCGCGCCCGGCTTGCCGCCACGCCCGATCGCGAGCCCGGTCATGTCGCTCACCGCGCCGAAGAGCAGCGGCGACACGCTGCTTGGCGTGCGGCGCCGGCGCGCAATGCGACGGCGGATTCAGTCGCGACCCGCGTGCTGGTAAAGGGCGAGCCGATCGAGGCGCCCGCCGGCCGCGCCGACGACTTCGCCTGGCCGCGCCGCGATATCGAGACCGCGACCGGTGTCCTGCCGCCCGATCCGGTGGCGCCGCCGGAGACCGACCGTTGCCGCGACCGGCGGACGGGAACGCCTCGTCGTCGCGGCGCCGAAGCCTACGGTGCAGCGTCCGCGCCGCGAGCCGCAGCAACAGCAGCAGGCAAATCAGAACGGCTGGGGCTGGTTCGGCCGCGCAGCAGCCCTACGAGTCGCGCCCGCAGCAGCGCGGCTTCTTCGGCGGCTGGTTCGGCGGCGGCGAACGGTGGTGATGCGGCTCCAAAAGCGCGGCTGAACTCACCGCGGCAGGTTGGTCGATCCCATCAGGAACTTGTCGACCGCGTGCGCGGCCTGACGGCCCTCGCGGATCGCCCACACGACCAGCGACTGGCCGCGCCGCATGTCGCCGGCCGTGAACACCTTCGGGCATCGAGGTCTGGTACTTCGTTGGTGTCGGCCTTCACGTTGCCGCGCGGATCGAGCTCGAGCCCGAGCGTCTTGATCATGCCCTCGTGCACCGGATGCACGAAGCCCATCGCGAGCAGCACGAGATCGGCCTTCAGGTCGAACTCGGTGCCGGGGATCGGCTTGAACTTGTCGTCGCAGCGCACGCAGTCGAGCGTCTCGCGACCTGTCCGTGCTCGCCGGTGAACTTCTGCGTCATCACGGCGAAGTCGCGCTCGGCGCCTTCCTCGTGGCTGGATGAGGTGCGCAGCTTGAGCGGCCAGTTCGGCCACGTCATCAGCTTGTCTTCCTTCTCGGGCGGCTTCGGCATGATCTCGAAATTGGTCACGCTGAGCGCGCCCTGACGGATCGCCGTGCCGATGCAGTCCGAGCCGGTGTCGCCGCCGCCGATCACCACGACATGCTTGCGCGCCGCGCGAGGATCGGCGGCAGTGTCGGTCGGCGGCTTCGCCTGCGACGCGGCGGTTCTGCTGCGGCAGGTAGTCCATCGCGAAATGGATGCCGTCGAGGTCGCGGCCCGGGATCGGCAGGTCGCGCGAGGCCTCCGCGCCGCCGGTGAGCACGACGGCGTCGAAGCCCTCGGTGACGCGCTCGACCGGCATGCTGACGCCGACATGCGCGCCGTAATGGAAGACGACGCCCTCGGCTTCCATCTGCGCCACGCGCTTGGCGACGTGGCGCTTCTCCATCTTGAAGTCGGGAATGCCGTAGGTGAGCAGGCCGCCGGCGCGCGCGAACTTCTCGAACAGGTGCACCTCGTGGCCGGCGCGCGCGAGTTGCTGCGCGCAGGCCAGGCCGGCGGGGCCCGAGCCGATCACCGAGACCTTCTTGCCGGTCTTGTGCGCGGGCGGCTCCGGCGACGATCCAGCCTTCTTCCCAGCCGCGGTCGACGATCGCGCATTCGATCGTCTTGATGGTGACCGGCGTCTCGATCGAGGTTGAGCGTGCAGGACGCCTCGCACGGCGCCGGGCACACGCGGCCGGTGAACTCCGGGAAGTTGTTGGTCGAGTGCAGATTGTAGAGCGCGTCGCGTCCAGTCGCCGCGATAGACGAGATCGTTCCAGTCCGGGATCTGGTTGTTCACCGGGCAGCCGGTGTGCCCGGCGCGACGGAGCCGTTGCCCATGCAGTAAGGAACGCCGCAATTCATGCAGCGCGCGGCCTGATCCGCGTCGCTTCCTCCGACAGCGGGATCACGAACTCCTTGAAATGGCGGATGCGGTCGGCGGCCGGCTTGTAGCGCCGGTCCTGCCTGTCGATTTCGAGGAAGCCCGTGACCTTGCCCATCAACCCGCTCACTTCGTCATGCCCGGCCTTGTGCCGGGCATCCACGCCTTCGCTTCGTCCAAGTCGTGGATGGCCGGGTCAAGCCCGGCCATGACGACTGAGAATTACGCCCCCGCCGCCGCCATCGGCACGACCGACCTCGGTCGCCTTCATTTCCTGCAGCGCGCGGCGGTACTCGACCGGCATCACCTTGCGGAATTTCGGCAGATACTCGTTCCACGCCGGCGAGGATGTCCTTGGCGCGCTTGGAATTGGTGTAGCGCGCGTGATTGGCGATGAGCTGATGCAGGCGCTCGGCGTCGTAGCGGCTCATGTCGCTCATCACGTCGACGCGGCCGTGGTGATCGAGATCGCCGGACGCGTGATAGTGCTCCCAGCTCGCGGCTCTCCTCGTCGAGCACCGGCTCGAGCTCGACCATCGACATGTTGCAGCGCTTCTCGAAGCTCTTGTCCTCGTCGAGCACGTAGGCGATGCCGCCTGACATGCCGGCCGCGAAGTTGCGCCCGGTCTTGCCGAGCACGACGACGACGCCGCCGGTCATGTATTCGCAGCAATGATCGCCCGCGCCCTCGACCACCGCGATGGCGCCGGAATTGCGCACCGCGAAGCGCTCGCCGCGCGATGCCGCGGAAATAGCACTCGCCCTCGATCGCGCCGTACAGCACGGTGTTGCCGATGATGATCGACTCCTCGGGCACGATGCGCGTCGCCTCGCGCGCCGGATAGACGATGATGCGCCCGCCCGAGAGGCCCTTGCCGACATAGTCGTTGGCCTCGCCCTCAAGCTCGAAGGTGACGCCGCGCGCGAGCCACGCGCCGAAGCTCTGACCGGCGGTGCCCTTCAGCTTCACGTGGACGGTGTCGTCGGGCAGGCCGGTGTGGCCGTAGATGCTTGGCGATCGTCGCCGGAGAGCATCGCGCCCGCGGTGCGGTTCACGCTTGCGATCGTCTCCTCGATCTTGACCGGCGCGCCGCGGTCGATCGCGGCCTGCGCCTGCTGCGATCAGCTTGCGGTCGAGCACGTGCTCGAGGTGATGGTTCTGCGATTCGCTGTGGAAGATGCCGACGCTCGCCGGCACGTCCGGCGGGTGAACAGCGCCGAGAAGTCGAGCCCCTTCGCCTTCCAGTGTTCGACCAGCTCGCGCTTGTCGAGCATCTGCATCTGCCCGACCATCTCGTCGAACTTGCGATAGCCGAGCTCGGCCATGATCTCGCGCACTTCCTCGGCGACGAAGAAGAAGTAGTTGATGACGTGCTCGGGCTGGCCGACGAAGCGCTTGCGCAGCACCGGGTCCTGCGTCGCGACCCCGACCGGGCAGGTGTTCAGGTGACACACGCGCATCATCACGCAGCCGGCCGCGATCAGCGGCGCGGTGGAGAAGCCGAACTCGTCGGCGCCGAGCAGCGCGCCGATCACGACGTCGCGCCCGGTGCGCAATCCGCCATCGACCTGCACGGCGATGCGGCTGCGCAGGCGGTTGGTCACCAGCGTCTGGTGCGTTTCGGCAAGGCCGATCTCCCACGGCGAGCCGGCATGCTTGAGCGAGGTGAGGGGGCTCGCGCCGGTGCCGCCCTCGAAGCCCGAGATCGTCACATGATCGGCGCGCGCCTTGGAGACGCCGGCCGCGACGGTGCCGACGCCGACTTCCGACACGAGCTTCACCGACACGTCGGCCGTCGGGTTGGTGTTCTTCAGGTCGTAGATGAGCTGCGCCAGGTCCTCGATCGAATAGATGTCGTGATGCGGCGGCGGCGAGACCAGCGTCGACGCCGGGCGTCGAGTGGCGCACCTTGGCGATGGTGGCGTCGACCTTGTGGCCGGGCAACTGTCCGCCTTCGCCGGGCTTTGCACCCTGCGCCATCTTGATCTGCATCATGTCGGAATTGACGAGGTACTCGGTGGTGACGCCGAAGCGGCCGGAGGCGACCTGCTTGATCGCCGAGCGCATCGAGTCGCCGTTCGGCATCGGCTTGAAGCGGTCGGATTCCTCGCCGCCTTCGCCGGTGTTCGACTTGCCGCCGATCCGGTTCATGGCGATCGCCAGCGTGGTATGCGCCTCGCGCGAGATCGAGCCGTAGGACATCGCGCCGGTCGCGAAGCGCTTGACGATGTCCTTGGCGGGCTCGACCTCGTCGAGCGGCACCGGCTTGCGGCCGTCTTCCTCCGCCGTGCTTGATGCGGAACAGGCCGCGGATGGTCAGCATCTTCTCGGACTGCTCGTTGAGGATCTTGGCGAACGCGCGATACTTGTCCCGCGAGTTGCCGCGCACCGCGTGCTGCAGCGTCGCGACCGTCTCGGGCGACCAGGCATGCGCCTCGCCGCGCACGCGGAACAGATATTCGCCGCCGACCTCGAGCGCATGCTTGAGCACCGGCACTTCGCCGAACGCGTCGCGATGGCGCCGCGCGGTCTCCTCGGCGATCTGGTCGAGCCCGACGCCCTTCGATGCGCGTCGCGGTGCCGAAGAAGAATTCGCTGACGAAATCGCTCTTCAGGCCGACCGCGTCGAAGATCTGCGCCCCGCAATACGACTGATAGGTCGAGATGCCCATCTTGGACATCACCTTGAGGATGCCCTTGTCGACCGACTTGATGTAGCGCTTGACGATCTCCTTGTCGTCGAGCTTCTCCGGCATCTCCTCCTTCATGGCGATCAGCGTCTCGAAGGCGAGATAGGGATTGATCGCCTCCGCGCCGTAGCCGGCGAGACAGCAGAAGTGATGCACCTCGCGCGCTTCGCCGGTCTCGACCACGAGGCCGACCGCGGTGCGCAGGCCCTTGCGGATCAGGTGATGGTGCACGGCCGCGGTCGCGAGCAGCGCCGGGATCGGAATGCGGTCCGGGCCGGCGCGGCGGTCGGACAGGATGATGATGTTGTAGCCGCCCTTCACGGCGGCTTCGGCGCGCTCGCACAGCGCGGCGAGCGCGGCGCTTCATGCCGGCCGCGCCCTGCTCGGCCGGATAGGTGATGTCGAGCGTCTTGGTGTCGAACTGCTCCTCGACATGCGCGATCGAGCGGATCTTCTCCAGGTCTTCGTTGGTGAGGATCGGCTGGCGCACTTCGAGCCGCTTCTTCTTCGGCGTGCCCTTCGAGGTCGAACAGGTTCGGCCGCGGCCCGATGAAGGACACGAGCGACATCACCAGTTCTTCGCGGATCGGATCGATCGGCGGGTTCGTCACCTGCGCGAAGTTCTGCTTGAAATAGGTGTAGAGCAGCTTCGACTTGTCGGAGAGCGCCGAGATCGGCGTGTCGGTGCCCATCGAGCCGACGGCTTCCTGGCCCGTCGTCGCCATCGGCTCCATCAGGAGCTGCAGGTCTTCCTGCGCTGTAGCCGAAGCACTGCTGGCGATCGAGCAGCGACAGGTTGGTCGCGCGGCTTGCGCGGCTGCAGCGCCGGCAGGTCCTCCAGCACGAGCTGCGTCTTCTTCAGCCACTTCGCGTAAGGATGCTGTCTCGGCGATCTGCGCCTTGATCTCCTCGTCGGAGATGATGCGGCCTTCTTCGAGGTCGACCAGCAGCATCTTGCCCGGCTGCAGGCGCCACTTCTGCACGATCTCGCTTTCCGGGATCGGCAGCACGCCGGCTTCCGACGCCATGATGACGCGGTCGTCCGCGGTGACGAGCCAGCGCGCCGGACGCAGGCCGTTGCGGTCGAGCGTTGCCGCCGATCTGGCGGCCGTCGGTGAAGGCGATCGCGGCGGGGCCGTCCCACGGCTCCATCAGCGCGGCGTGATATTCGTAGAACGCCTTGCGCTCGTCGTCCATCAGCGGATTGCCGGACCAGGCTTCCGGGATCAGCATCATGGCGGCGTGCGCGAGCGAGTAGCCGCCCTGCACCAGGAATTCGAGCGCGTTGTCGAAGCAGGCGGTGTCGGACTGGCCTTCGTAGGAGATCGGCCAGAGCTTGGTGATGTCGTCGCCGAACAGCTTGGACGACACCGACGCCTGCCGCGCCGCCATCCAGTTGACGTTGCCGCGCAGCGTGTTGATCTCGCCGTTGTGCGCGACCATGCGGTACGGGTGCGCCAGCGGCCAGCTCGGGAACGTGTTGGTCGAGAAGCGCTGATGCACCAGCGCAAGCGCGGTCTCGAAATCCGGCTCGTGCAGGTCGGGATAATACTTGCCGAGCTGGTCGGCGAGGAACATGCCCTTGTAGATGATGGTGCGGCACGACAGCGAGCACGACGTAATAGTTCGACAGCCGCCGCTCGCGCTTGCGGTAGATCGTGTCGGAGATGACCTTGCGCAGGATGTAGAGCTTGCGCTCGAACTCGTCGTCGCTCTTGATCGCGGGGCCGCGCCCGATGAACACCTGCATGTGGAACGGCTCGGTCGGCTTCACCGACTCGCCGAGCGAGGAATTGTCGGACGGGCATCTCGCGCCAGCCGAGCAGCGTGAGGCCTTCCTGCGGGATCTTCTCGGCATAGGCGTCGAGGATGACCTTCCGCCATTCCGGATCGTGCGGCATGAACACCGCGCCGACCGCGTAGTGGCCGGGCTCCGGCAGCGCGATGCCGAGTTCGTCCGCCTTGCGGACGAAGAACTTGTGCGGGCATCTGCACCAGGATGCCGGCGCCGTCGCCGGCGCGCGGATCGGCGCCGACCGCGCCGCGATGTTCGAGGTTGCACAGGATCGCGATCGCGTCCTCGACGATCTTGTGCGACTTGCGGCCCTTGATGTCGGCGATGAAGCCGACGCCGCAGCTATCCTTGTCGAGGCGCGGGTCGTAGAGGCCGCTGCGCTTCCGGCACGCCCGGCCAGAGCGGAAAGCGGATGGGCGAATCCTTCGCGGTCCGCTCCGCAGGAGAGGCGCTCACTCCCACATCGAACCGCTGCGTGCTCATCGTCTTCCCCGTTATCCGGCGGCTCGTCGCCGTCCGGCGCACCTTCCTCGTTCGCGGCGAACGAGCCGCGATGCAAATCTCAAGCCTTCTCGTGAGGGGCGGCTTTGGCCGCTCGTCCGGCCCCTCACGGGACCGCTCATTGCGCCAAACTTCGCAGCATCGTCGCCAGTTGGGACAGCATTGCTGTCCTAATATGCCGAAATCTTGCCCCGTTCGCAAGACCGTGCCGCCCGCCCGATCCACCGCCTCCTTGCGGTTTGTTGCCCCGCCCGCTTCCGGCACGTAACAAGAGGACCACGGATCGATATCGCAGCGCAACAGAATTGCATGGTTCCAGGTGCGCTCGCGGCAGACACGAGGAAACGCGATGTACTTCGCAAGCGACAACACGGCCGGCATCGCGCCGCCAATTCTCGAGGCGATCGGCCGCGCCAACACCGGTTATGCGCTCGGCTACGGCAACGACGACTGCACCAAGCGGGTCGAGCAGCGCTTCGCGGACATCTTCGAGAAAGACGTCGCGGTCTTCCTGGTGCCGACCGGCACGGTGGCGAACGCGCTGGCGCTCGCGCACCTGCACGCCGCCCTGGGGCGCGGTGCTGTGCCATGCGGATTCGCACATCGCGACCGACGAATGCGGTGCGCCGGAGTTCTTCGGCGGCGGCATCAAGCTGATCGGCCTGAACGGCGAGGGCGGCAAGATTTCCGCCGCCACATTGCGCGCGGCGCTCGAGCGCGGCGCGTGGGGCGGGCCGCATCACGTCACGCCCGCAGCGTGCTGTCGCTCTCGCAGGCGACGCGAGAGCGGCACGATCTATCGCGTCGCCGAGATCACGGAACTTGCCGAGATCGCGCATGCGCGCGGACTGGCGGTGCACGTGGACGGCGCGCGGCTCGGCAATGCGCTCGCGCGCATGAATGTCTCGCCGGCCGAAGCCACCTGGAAGGCCGGGTCGATGTGCTGTCGTTCGGCGCCACCAAAGGCGGTGCGATGGGCGCGGAGGCGGTGATCTTCTTCGATCCCAGAGCGCGGCGCCGACATGCAGGAGCCGGCGCAAGCGCGGCGGTGCGCTCGCCTCCAAGCATCGCTTCATCGCGGCGCAGATGGAGGCGTATCTGGCGAAGGCGATCTGTGGCTCAAGCTCGCGCGCCACGCCAACGACGATGGCGGATGCGCTGAGCGCCGGATTGATCGGCGGCCGGCTGCAAGCCGGTGTGGCCGGTCGAGGCGAACGAAGTATTCGCGCCGATTCCCCGGAGGCCGACAAACGGCTGAAGGCGGCCGGCGCGATGTATTACCCGTGGCCCGACGGTCGATGTCGGTACGCGGAAAGATTTTGGTGCGGCTCGTCACGTCGTTCCAGACGACGCAGGAAGACGTCGAGAAATTTCTGTCGATCCTGCGCGGCTAGCGTATCTTCGCCGCAGACGCGCCCAAGCTCCGCCTGATTCCTTGGCGACGGTGCGACCGGTCGAATGCGCGTGCGATCGGGAGATTTGTATGAAGGCTCTAGCGCTTGCCGTTGCGGGATTTGCGGCATTCACCGCGCCGGCTGCGGCTCAATACTTTTCACGCCCGATCGCCCCGATTGGCGGCTGTTTGCGCCCGACGACGTTCTCGAGATCGTGCGCGAGATGGGTCTCGATCCCATCGGCCGGCCGGTACGCAACGGTCCGATCTGGATTCAGCGCGCGGTCGACGATTACGGCAGGCTGTTGCGCGTCATGGTCGACGCGCGCCGTGCGCGGGTGGTGGGCGTCGAGCCGATCGGCCGGATGCCGGTAGCCTATGGGAGGCCCTACGCGCCGACCGGGGGTCCTTACGCGTATGGGCCGCGGCCGTATCCATATGTGATGCCGGATGACGAGGCGTTCGCGCCGCCGCGGCCGATGATGGCAATCCGTGGTCAGCCGCAGGCGGCATTGCCGCCAGCGATTTCGCCGCACGCAGCGCTTCCGCCCCAGACGGGGCTTCCGCCCTCGGCCACTCAGCCCAAGCAGAAGTCCGCTGCCGTGACGCCGAGCCTTCCGCCCGTTCCGCGCAAGCGGCCGTCCAGCGCGCCACAGGAAGCAGCGGGCTCGGTCGAGCCGCTTCAGGCGGCGCCGAAAGCCGAACCGGCACCGGTCGTGACCGGCTCGACAAACGCGGCGCCGAGCGCGCCTGTCGCGAAGCCTGCGCCCGCGATGACGCCGGTCGCGCCGCTCGACTGAACTTTCCGATAGCGCAAAAAAGAAGCGCCCCGTTTCCGGGGCGCTTCCCAATTCGTCCGTTGTGGAAGTGTCAGGCCGCCTTGGCTTCGAGCACCTCGGCCTTCGCCTTGCCGTTGCCGATCGGAATCTGGCGCGGCTTCTTCGCCTCGGGAATCTCGCGCACAAGGTCGACGTGCAGCAGGCCGTTCGAGAGCTGCGCGCCGGTCACCTGGACATAGTCGGCAAGCTGGAAGCGGCGCTCGAACGCGCGGGCCGCGATGCCCTGATAGAGCACTTCGCCCTGGTTCTCGCCGGTCTTGTCCTGCTTCTCGCCGCGGATCGGTCAGCGTGTTTTCCTTCGACTCGATGGTCAGCTCGTTCTCGCCGAAGCCCGCGACCGCGACCGAAATGCGATAGGCGTTCTCGCCGGTTCGCTCGATGTTATAGGGCGGATACGTGGGGGCCGCGCTGTCGAAGCCGGCGCCTGTCGAGCATCGAGAACAGGCGGTCGAAACCGACGGTGGAACGATAAAGGGGAGCAAGATCGAAAGTTCGCATGGCATATCCTCCATAAAGCGACATGCAGACAGTCCGCCCTGGGGCCGGACCTGGGATACGCAGCCGGATGGCCTGCGCAGTCCTGATGTGGGAAGCGCCTTTCGGCGTTCGCAAGAGGCCGAAAAGCCCTCGGATTGAGCGCGCGAATCCCCTGCTATAAGAGCCGCAATCGAAGGTCCCCCATGCAACTCGATTTCGATTCCCGCCAACCCTGTTCCAGAAGGCGCGACCGTCGGCACGCTCAAGACGGCCGACGGGGCGGTGCTGCGCTTTGCTCGCTTCGAACCGCCGCCCGGCCGCAAGGGGACACTGTGCGTGTTTCCCGGCCGCGCCGAATTCATCGAGAAATATTTCGAGGTCGTGCGCGATGCGCGCGCGCGGGGTTTTGCGGTCGCGATGCTCGACTGGCGCGGGCAGGGGCTCTCCGAACGCGCGCTCGCCGAATGCTCGCAAGGGCCACGTGCATGATTTCTCCGCATACGATCTCGATCTCGAAGCCTTCGTGAAAGATATCGTGCTGCCGGATTGCCCGCCGCCATTGTACGCGCTCGGTCATTCGATGGGCGCGGCGGTGCTGATCCGCGCGGCACATCAGGGCCGACGCTGGTTCGATCGCATCGTGCTGTCGGGCCCGATGATCGATCTCGCCGGTCGCCGCGGGATCGCGCTTCGCGCGCGCGAGCGCACAGGTCATGCGGCTGATGCGGGCTGGGCGCATCCTACGTGCCCGGCGGCGGCGGCACCGCGATCAGCACGCTGCCCTTTCCCGGCAATCAACCTCACCTCCGACCGGTGCGTTACGCGCGCACGGTCGCGATCCTCGAGGCCGAGCCGTCGCTCGGCATCGGCTCGCCGACGGTCGGCTGGCTCGATGCTGCGTTCCGGGCGATGCGCGAATTCGCCGATCCGGCTTACGCGAGCCGCATGCGCCAGCCGCTGCTGCTGGTCGCGGCCGGGCAGGACCAGATCGTCTCGACGTCCGGCGATCGGGCAGTTCGCGGTGCGGCTGCGCGCCGGCTCGCATCTCGTGATCCCGGGCGCGCGCCACGAAATCCTGATGGAGCAGGACCGCTATCGCGAGCAGTTCTGGGCGGCGTTCGACGCGTTCGTGCCTGGCACGCCGATGTTCTAGGTATTGAGCAGCGCCATCGCAGCGGCATGCACGCGCTTGTCGCCCGCCGCGACGATGCGACCGCCTTTGACCGCGCTTGCGCCTTCCCAACTGGTGATGATCCCGCCGGCGCCTTCGATGATCGGGATCAACGCCGCGATGTCGTGCGTCTTCAACCCGGTCTCGATCACCAGATCGACAAGGCCGGCGGCCAGCATGCAGTAGGGTAGCAGTCGCCGCCGTAGCGCGAGAGCTTCACCGCGCCCTCGACGCGGCCGAAGGCGGCGCGGTCGGCCTCGTTCATCAGCTGCGGGCTGGTGGTGAAGAGCATGGCGTCGGCGAGCCTTGCGCAGGGGCGCACATGCAGTTCGCGCTTGCCTGCAGGTCCGCGATAATGCGCGGCACCGCCATCGCCGGTGAAGCGCTCGCCGATGAACGGCTGATGCATCATCCCGAAGACCGCCTCGCCATTGCGCGTCAGTGCGATCAGCGAGCCCCAGATCGGCATGCCGGCAATGAAGGACTTGGTGCCGTCGATCGGGTCGAGCACCCAGACATATTCGGCGTCCGCGCGCTCGTTGCCGTACTCTTCGCCGACGATCCCGTGCTCGGGGAAGTTCTGCTTGATCACCGACCGCATGGTGTTTTCGGCCGCGCGATCAGCCGCCGTCACCGGATCGAAGCCCTGCGGCCGAACCCTTATCCTCGACGCCGAGCGAGGTGCGGAAGAACGGCAGGATCGCCTCGCCGGACAGGGTCGCAAGCTCGTCGACGAAGGCGGCGAAGTCGATGGCGGTCATGAAGGCGACGGTCCCAGTGGCGGCATGGCGTAACGAAGACCGCAGCGCCCGGCAACCTTGGCGGCCAAGGCCCCACTGTTGCGATTCCGCCACGTTTTCGCGTGATTGACGTTTTCCGCTTCCCCCCTCTTGCATTTTGTGCGGTGCGGTGTACGTTATTGCAGCGCGGTACGTGATTTGCGTCGCGTACCGCCGCCCTCCTTGGGCGTTTCCTCCCTAGACTTGGGCCGCTTGCTTGCAAGCGGCCCCTTTCTTTTTCAGCAGCAAAATCAGTCGCTTGGCCCTGTAGGCGATATTGCCCAACCGATGGGCAGTTCACGGTGCGCCGTTATAACAGGCAGTTATTCCGCCGCAGCGCGATAAGGCCGCATCTCCTCCATCGGGATTTCGCCGAGACGGTCCGCCAGCAGGGTCAGGTGATTGGCCAGCCGGCCGAACGCCGGGCCGCGCTCATAGCGCCGCTCGTCCATGTATAGCGCGCGATTGATCTCGATCTGGATCGAATGCAGCCCGGCGGCCGGGTTGCCGTAGTGCTCGGTGATGAAGCCGCCCGCATAGGGCTTGTTGCGGCTGACCGCATAGCCGAGCTCGCGGAATGTCGTCTCGATAACTTCCGAGATGATCGGCGACGCAGCTTGTGCCGTAACGGTCGCCGAGCACGACATCGGCGCGCGGCCGGTCGTCCTTGGTGCCGGCGGTCGACGGCATCGAATGGCAGTCGACCAGCACGGCGGCGCCGAAATCGCGGTGCACGCGCGTGAGCAGGCGGCGCAGCGCGCGATGGTAGGGCTTGTACAGACCCTCGATCCGGCGCAGCGCATCGTCGATCGGGATGCGCTGGTCGTAGATTTCCTGCGCGTCGCCGACCACGCGCGCGACCGTGCCGAGCCCGCCCGCGACCCGCATCGAGCGGGTATTGGCGAAGGAGGGCAGCCGCCCGTCGAACATGCGCGGATCGAGCTCGTAGGGCTCGCGGTTCACGTCCACGTAGCAGCGCGGAAAATGCACGCGCATCAGCGGATGCCCGCGCGGCACCACGCCCGGCGACCAGTTCGTCGACGAAGGAGTCCTCCGAGCGGCGCAGCGTCGCGAGATCGAGCTTGGCCGAGGACAGAAAGGCGCGGGGATAGACGCGGCCGCTGTGCGGGGAATTGAACACGACCGGCCCGCGGCACTCCGCCGGCTCGAGAATCTCGAACGGGGGGTCGAGTTCTGCCTCCACAAAACTGTCCATCGCTAGCCGGGGACCTTTCTCAAGCGTTCGCTTCGCCTCATCGGCACATTTCCACGCGAATCGCGGCTTCTGCCAAGATCGCGACGCGGCTTCACCCCATATTTACCCCGAACACGGCTTATAGGGGGCGGAAATCATCAAGGCTCTCGCCGCGTTCCATGACACAGCCGACGCTGCCGAAAATCCTCCTCGCCGAAGACGACAACGACATGCGCCGGTTCCTGGTCAAGGCGCTGGAGAATGCCGGCTATGAGGTGACCGACTACGACAATGGCATGTCGGCCTACCGGCGGCTGCGCGAGGAGCCGTTCGAGCTGCTGCTCACCGATATCGTGATGCCCGAGATGGACGGCATCGAGCTCGCCCGGCGGGCTGCCGAGCTCGATCCCGACATCAAGATCATGTTCATCACCGGCTTTGCGGCCGTGGCGCTCAACGCCGACACGCAGGCGCCGAAGGACGCCAAGGTCCTGTCCAAGCCGTTCCATCTGCGCGACCTCGTCAACGAGGTGCAGAAGATGCTGGCGGCCTGACCCGCATCATCCCGAAAGCGGGCGCCGGTTTTCGGACAGGATGATGCGGCACGCCGAGTGCTTGCCGCTGCCGGACTGAGCCGTTATAGGGTGCCACCCCTCGAATATGGGCGCGTAGCTCAGCGGGAGAGCACCTCCTTGACATGGAGGGGGTCACAGGTTCGATCCCTGTCGCGCCCACCATCTTCCCGCCGCCATCGTTGCGTTGACAGGGGCGGATAGCGCCCTTAGAACCGCGACACAAATCCGAGCCGTCCGCGCATTTTGGAACACGCGTCATGAAAGTCCGTAACTCATTGAAATCCCTGCGCGGACGCCATCGCGACAACCGCCTCGTGCGCCGCAAGGGCCGCGTCTACGTGATCAACAAGACGCAGAAGCGCTTCAAGGCACGCCAGGGCTAAGCGCCCGTCCAGCCGAACCATCGCGATCGTGCGGCGTCTCACGGTGCTTTGACCGGAGCATCGGCGCGCGACTATTGCGCTGCAGCGCGGAAGCCCTAGACTCTCGGCATGCGCCTGCGACTCACGGTGTTGGCGGCTGCGGCCGTTCTGGCTCTGGCTCCGCTCCGGCGATCGCCGAGCCCGGAAGCTGGGCTGATGCGCCGGACAAGCTGCCGCGCGCCGCCGCGCGGCGATCGCATCAAGAATCTCGATTTCCTGTTCGAGGCGCTCAAGGTCGCGCCCGACGCGGACAGCGCGAAGCTGGTCGAGGAGCGCATCTGGGCGCTCTGGCTCGCCTCGGGCAGCGACACCGACCGATCTGCTGATGAGCCGGGTCAAGGCCGCGATCGACGGCAAGGACAACGATCTGGCGATCGAGCTGCTCAACGCGGTGATCGGGCTCAAGCCGGACTATGTCGAAGCCTGGAACCGGCGCGCGACGATCTATTTCGCCAACAAGGACTACGGCACGTCGCTCGCCGACATCCGCCAGGTGCTGGCGCGCGAGCCGCGTCATTTCGGCGCGCTGGCCGGCCTCGGCATCATCCTGCAGGAGCTCGGCGAGGATAAGCTTGCGCTCGAAGCCTTCCGCCGGGCGCTCGCGGTGGACCCGCATCTGCCGAAGATCCCCGAATTCGTGAAGTCGCTGACCGAGAAGGTCGAGGGGCGGGATATCTGAAACCCGCCGGCTTGCGAGCGCGTATCCTAACGTGTCTCGTTTTTCCCGAATGATCCTCAACCATTCTGATCGGCATCGGGTGCGTCGCCGCTGCTTCTGGCTGCCGTCACCGCTGTTGGTGTCTGGGCGATCGACCGCGCGCATCCGCCCGCAGGGCGCTTTGTCGATGTGACCGGCGGACGACTGCACGTGCTCGAACTTGGACCGCCGGACGGAACCCCGGTCGTGCTGCTGCATGGCGCGAGCGGCAACCTCCACGACATGCGCATCGCGCTCGGTGACAGGCTTGCCGCGCACGACCGCGTGATCCTGATCGACCGTCCGGGTCACGGCTGGAGCGATCGGCCCGGCGGAGCTGCCGACGCGCGACCGGCACGGCAGGCTGCGTGATTGCGCGAACGCTCGACGCGCTTGGCGTGCACCGCGCGATCGTCGTCGCGCATTCCTTCGCGGGCGCCATCGCGCTCGCGTTTGCGCTCGCCTATCCGGAGCACGTCGCAGGTCTGGTCCTGCTCGCGCCCGTCGACCCATCCGTGGACTACCGGCATCGCCAGGTCTTCCGTATCGCGACGGCATCGGTGATCGGCGACGTGTTTGCGCGCACCATCGTGTTGCCGGTCGGCTATCCGCTTCTCGACAAGTTCGCCGGCGAGGTGTTCGCGCCGCAGCCGCTGCCGCCGGATTATATCCGGCGGGCCGCGCCGCGCTGGTGCTGCGTCCATCCGAATTCATCGCCAACGCGGAAGATGTGGCCCAACTGCTGGACGGCGTGACGGCGCAATACCAGCGTTACGGCGAGATCACCGTGCCGACGGTCATCATCGCCGGCGACAAGGACACAAACGTGTCGCCGCAAATCCATGCGCAGACGCTCGCGCGGGAATTGCCGCATGCGAAGCTCATCATGGTGCCGGGCGTCGGACACGCGGTGCAGCACGCGGCAGCCGATCTGATCGTGTCGGAAATCGACCGCCTCGCGCAGACGGCGCGGCTGAAATCTCAATCGCCGGCCAGCGTCCGATCCGACGAACGCGATACGCACCATGTTGGTGGCGCCGGGCGTGCCGAGCGGCACGCCCGCCACGATGATGATGCGCTGGCCGGCCTTGGCGAATCCCTCGCGGAACGCGAGCCGGCAGGCGCGGTCCACCATGTCGTCGAGATCGCGCGCGTCGTCGGCCACGATGCAGTGCACGCCCCACGCGACCGCAAGCTTTCGTCCCGTTTCCAGCTTGTGCGAGATCGCAATGATCGGCGAATGCGGCCGCTCGCGCGCAACGCGCAGCGCGGTCGAGCCGGACGAGGTCCAGCATGCGAGCGCCGGCAGGTCGAGCGTCTCGGCGATCTGACGCGCCGCATCCGCGATGGCGTCCGCGCCGGTCGCCTCCGGCTCGGAGCGCTGCGCCTGGATGATGCCGCGATAGGTCGCGTCGGTCTCGACCTCCTCGGCGATGCGGTTCATCATCGTCACCGCCTCGACCGGATATTGTCCCGCGGCGGACTCCGCCGAGAGCATCACGGCGTCCGCGCCTTCGAAGATCGCGGTCGCGACGTCCGACACCTCGGCGCGCGTCGGCACCGGATTGGTGATCATCGATTCCAGCATCTGCGTCGCGACCACCACCGGTTTGCCGGCGCGCCGTGCGGACCGCGTGATCTGCTTCTGGATACCGGGCACTTTCTCAAGCGGCATTTCCACACCGAGATCGCCGCGCGCGACCATCAGCGCGTCGGTGAAGTCGAGGATTTCGGCGAGGCGCGTCACCGCCTGCGGCTTTTCGATCTTGGCCATCACGCTCGCCCGCCCGCGCGTGATCTTCTTGGCCTCCGCGATATCCTCCGGCCGCTGGATGAACGAGAGCCCGACCCAGTCGACGCCGGCATCGAGGCAGGCTTCGAGATCGGTGCGGTCCTTCTCGGTCAACGCCGAGAAACCGATTGTTGTGTCCGGCAGGCTCACGCCCTTGCGCGCCGAAAGCTTGCCGCCGACTTCGACGCGCGTGACGGCGCGCTTGGCGGAGGTTTCCATCGCGGCGAGCTTCACCTTGCCGTCGTCGAGCAGCAGCGTATGGCCGGGCTCGAGCGCGGCGAGAATTTCCGGATGCGGCAGGTAGACGCGATTCTCGTCGCCCGGCGACTTGTCGCCGTCGAGCACGAACTCGGCGCCGTTCTTGAGCATCACGAAGTCGCTCTGGAACGTGCCGACGCGCAGCTTCGGGCCCTGCAGGTCCGCGAGAATGCCGATCGGCCGGCCGTATTCCTTCTCGACCGCGCGGATCGCCGCATGCAGCTTGCGCATCCCATCGTGCGAGCGTGTGGCTCATGTTGATGCGGAAGACGTCCGCGCCGGCCTCGAACAGCCGCGCGATCATCGCCTGCTCCGACGAGGCCGGACCCAGCGTCGCGACGATCTTGGTGCGGCGCAGGCGTCTCATTTGGCTCTGCTTCGGTTGGGCCGGCGGACCGGCTCGCGGGTGGCGGCACTTCAGCGGCGCATTTTGCTGCGCGGGCTGGGCCTGCGGCGCCTGGTCGGACGACTCGGTGAGCTGCACCGTCCAGGAGCGCTGCTCGGTGGTATCGACCTCGAAGAAGCCGGTGCGGTCATAGCCCCGCGCGAGGCAATCCTCGATGCCGTTGATGGTGAATTCCTTGTCGCGCGTGCACATGCAGGCCTTGCCGGACCATTCGCCGCCGCGATCGTAGTCGACGGCGAAGACGTAATAAAATCGCGCGACCAGTTGGCCCCTGACCAGTGTTTCGCAGGTTCGTGGCCGACAGGTTCCACCAGCCTTCGGTGGTCCAGCCTTCGGAATCCTTGTAGCCGATCGCGATGCCGACCCGGCTGCCGGTGTTGTTGCACAGCCGGAAATCGGCGGCCGCCGAGCCGATGGCCGCGACGAGCAGCAGACATACCAGCAATGCGTCCGGCGCCAGCGCGCCAGAAATCGAGATAACGCTCGCGCCTGATTTGGTCGACCCGCATCATCGCTGTCAAGGATTTCGCGCCGGTTCCGCAGGACTGTCAACGAGGATGGCGCGGAAGTCGTTGACGTTCGTGAAGGTCGGGCCCGGGGCGCAGGAGATCGCCCAGGCGCTGGAAAAAGCCGGTTGAATTGTTGTCGGCGAGAAACGCGGCCGGATCGAGGCCGAGTTGCCTGCGCGCGTGCGCGCGGTCGTCGCCATCCGCGAATGCGCCGGCCGGATCGCTCGGCCGAGCCGCCGCCGCCGTCGGTGCCGTCGGTGTCGCCGGCGAGCGCGGCGATGCCGCTGGTGCCGGCGAGCGCGGCGGCGAGCGCGAGCGCATATTCCTGGTTCGGGCCGCCGCGGCCCTTGCCGCGGATCGTGACGGTCAGTTCGCCGCCGGAGAGGATCACGGCGCGGCGGCCTGCGGCCTGCAGTTCGCGCGCCATGCGGGCGTGCGCGGCCGCGACCTCGCGCGCCTCGCCCTCGACGCGGTCGCCGAGGAACACGCACTCGTAGCCGGCGGCTCTGCACCGCCGCTTCGGCGGCGCGGAAGGCGTCGGCAGGCCGCGCGATCAGGTGGAATTCGCGTGTTGGCGAAGGCCGGATCGCCGGGCTTCGGGCTTTCGTTCGCCGGATCGTTGAGCGCGCGCGTCACGGCCTCGCGGCAGGTCGAGCCTGTAGCGCGCCACGATCGCGCGCGCGTCCGGCGAGCGTCGAGGGATCGGGCACGGTCGGCCCGGAGCCGATCACCGCCGGATCGTCGCCCGGCACATCGGAGATCGCGAGCGTCACGACGCGCGGCCGGATGTGCGGCGCGTGCGAGTCGTCCGCCCTTGATGCGCGAGAGATGCTTGCGCACCGTGTTGATCTCGCCGATGTCGGCGCCCGAGCGCAACAGCGCGCGCGTCACCGCCTGCTTCTCGGCGAACGTGATCCCGGCGGGCGCGATCCAGTTGGCCGAGGCGCCGCCCGACATCAGCACCAGCACGAGATCGTCCGCAGTCGCGCTTGCGGCGAGCTCGAGCGCGCGCGCGGCGGAATCGAGCCCGGCCGCGTCGGGCATCGGATGCCCGGCCTCGATCATCGGCGACGACACGCGTCGGGCGGCCGTAGCCGTGGCGCGCGACCGCGATGCCGGCGATGCGGTCCGGCGGAAATTTCGCCGCGTCGAGATAATGCTGCTCGGCGACCTCGATCATCGAGCCCGCCGCCTTGCCGGCGGCGAGCAGGATCAGCCGGCCGGTCGTCGGCGGCTCCGGCAGATGCGGGGCAGGCAGGTCGCCGGATGCGCGGCCGCGACCGCGGTCCGAACAGCTCTTCGAGAAATGCGCGCGCCGTCAGTCGGGCCCATCATGAGACCTGTCTCGAGCGCTGCCGCGCGCGGCCGCGCGACGCAGATGCCGAACAGGATGAGCACGCCGCCGAGCGCCTGCACGAGCCCGAGCGGCTCGCCGAGCAGCAGCCAGCCGAAGGAGCGCGGCCGCGATCGCCTCGAGGAAGATCACCAGCGAGGAGAATGTCGCCGGCAACGTGCCGAGCGCGACCGCCACCAGCCCCTGGCCGCCGACCTGGCTGATCAGCGCGAGCGCGACCAGCGCGCCGACGCCGGCCAGCGATTGCGGCAGGATGCGCGGCTCGAACACGAACGCGATGACGAACAGGCAGGCGGCCGTGATCGCGGTCGAGACGAACATCAGCTCGGCGGCGCCGTGCCGCGCGCGCCCCGCACGCACCGCCAGCACGTAGGCAGCCGAAGAACAACGCCGTCGCAATACCGTAGAGATCGCCCATCAGGCGCTGCGGCACGAAGCCGTAGCTTTCGCCGATCAGCGCGAAGCCGCCGCGCGATGCAGAGCGCGAGCCCGATCAGTGTGCGCGCGCCGACCGCCTCGACGAGAACGAGCCACGCGCCGAGCGCGACCCAGATCGGCGCGGTGGTGGCCAGGAAGGTCGCGTTCGCGACCGTCGTGCCGAGGATTGCGAGGTGCCAGAAGAACAGATCGCCGGTGAAGAACAGCCCGGCGAGCAGCACCGCGCGGTCGAGCGCAGCCGGCGCGGCGCGCCGCGCCTCTCCAGCCGCATCCAGACCCACAGGAACGGCAGCGCGAGAAACACGCGCCAGAATGCGCTCGCATAAGGCCCGACATCGGCCCAGCGCACGAACAGCACCGAGGCGCCCATCGCGACCGCGCCGCACGACAAGCGCCGCCGACCGCGACCGCGAAGCGGCGTTTTTCCTCGGTCGCGATCCCGGCAGCCTTCATGCTGCAAATCAGCGTCCCGATTGCATCGATGTGCCACGGATGACGCCTCCGGTTCCAGTTGCGCTGACACCGTCCCGGAATTGTCCCGGCGCGTCCACGTCGATGGCACTTGAAAAAGCCTGCGCGTCGCGCGGCAAGTGCCAAGTGAAACGCCGGGGAGGGTCATGCACACGCAGGTCGCCATCATCGGCGCGGGGCCCGCGGGCCTGTTCCTGTCGCATCTGCTCTATCGCGAGGGCATCGACTGCGTCGTGCTCGAAGCGCGCAGCCGCGCCTATGTGGAGGACCGCGTGCGCGCCGGCGTGCTGGAGCAGGGCACCGTCGACCTGATGGCCGAACTCGGCGCTCGACCAGCGGCTGCGGCGCGAATGCATGATCGACGAGGCGATCGACATCCGCTTCGGCGCGGCAAGCTCATCCATGTCCGATCTGCCCGAACTCGACCGCCGGCAAGGTGGTCACGATCTACGGCCAGCAGGAGGTGGTGAAGGACCTGATCGCGGCGCGTATCGCCGATGGCGGCCGATCGAGTTCGAGGCCGAGGTCACGGCGCTCGAAGGACTCGACAGCGACAGGCCGACGATCCGCTACCGCCAGGACGGCGCCGAGCACACGCTGACCTGCGACATCGTCGCGGGCTGCGACGGCTTCCACGGCGTCTGCCGTCCGGCGATCCCGGCGAGCGCTGCTGACCACCTACGATCACGTCTTCCCGTTCGGCTGGCTCGGCGTCTTCTCCGAATCCCCGCCGATCAAGGAAATGACCTACGCCAATCACGATAACGGCTTCGCGCTGTGCAGCCGCCGCTCGCCGAAGATTTCGCGCCACTACGTGCAGGTCGCGCCGATGAGGACGCGGCGAACTGGTCGGACGACCGGTTCTGGAACGAGCTGCATGTCCGCGCATGAATGACCGGCGACAAGTCGAGATCGCCGAGGGCCGGATCTTGCAGAAAGGCGTGACGCCGGTGCGCGCCTTCGTGGCGGCGCCGATGCGCTACGGCCGCCTGTTCCTCGCGGGCGACGCCGCCCACATCGTGCCGCCGACCGGCGCGAAGGGCCTCAACCTGGCGGTCGCCGACGTGCGCGTGCTGGCGCGCGCGCTGACCGACGTTCTTCCGCGACCGGACAGCATGGCGCGGCTCGACCGCTATTCGGACACCTGCCTGCGCCGCGTCTGGAAGGTCGTGCGCTATTCCTGGTCTACATGACCTCGCTGCTGCATCGCTTTCCGGCAGCATTCGGCGTTCGAGCGCAACATCCAGCTCGGCGAGCTCGATTACCTGCTCGCCTCGCGCGCCGGACGCCAGACCATCGCGGAAAACTATGTCGGCCTGCCGCTGGAGGATGAGTAGCGGCCAACGCGAAGCGAACCTATCTTCAAGCAGCGCCAGCGAGGACGTTGCCATGCCCTTCGATGAGAAGACCCAGACCGAGCTCGAAGCCGCGGTGTTTCGCAGGCTGGTCGAGCATCTGCGCGCACGTACTGATGTGCAGAACATCGACCTGATGAATCTCGCCGGGTTCTGCCGCAACTGCCTGTCGAACTGGATGAAGGACGCGGCCGACGCGAAGGGCGTTGCGCTGTCCAAGGACCAGAGCCGCGAGGCGGTGTACGGCATGCCGTACGAGGAATGGAAGGCGAAGCACCAGAAGGAAGCCTCGCCCGCGCAGGCTGCTGCGTTCGAGAAAAGCCACAAGCACTGACGCGCTCCGCGCAACTGCATCTGTCAAGCAAAACAGGTCGGCGATTGCCGAAACAGCGGCCAACGCGCCGACAGACTGTGCACGGCTGTGGATGACCCCGCGCGCGCCTTGACCCGGAGCGCGCACGCTCCGAAAGGTCTGGGCCAATCTCACACCGTCAGGAGTACCCGATGGCAACCGCTGCCGCCGTCCAGGATGAAGCCACCGCCCATCGCTTCGCCAAGGATCATCTCAAGGCGTTCGTCGAACGCGTCGAGCGGCTTGAGGAGGAGAAGAAGGCGCTCTCCGACGATATCCGCGACGTCTACTGCGGAAGCCAAGGCGAACGGCTTCGACGTCAAGGCGTTGCGGCAGGTGGTGCGGCTGCGCAAGCAGGACGTCGACGAGCGCAAGGAGCAGGAAGCGATCCTGGAGACGTATCTGCAGGCGCTCGGAATGTTGAATTAACTCACGTCATGCCCGGCCGTGTGCCGGGCATCCACGCCTTCGCTTGTTCAAGAGACGTGATGGCTGGGCTAAAGGGCGCTCAC
The DNA here is from genome assembly GCA_963757565.1 of uncultured Alphaproteobacteria bacterium. GTDB lineage: Bacteria > Pseudomonadota > Alphaproteobacteria > Rhizobiales > Xanthobacteraceae > PALSA-894. Next base: position 764,004 of record CAVWSB010000006.1, on the reverse strand, counting down.
GCCCGTGTTCGGCGGGCTATGCCCGGGCGAAAAACACGTCAGCGCAGGCTTAGCTGCTGCCGCATGCTGAAGGTCACGGTCGGCAGGAACGTCACGGCTGCGCCCGCGAATTTCAGCGTCGGCATTCCCTCATAGGGATCGCTCACGAACGCCATGGCGACGCTGGATCGCGGCTTGATCATCAGGCTGCGCACCTGACCGATATCGAGTGCGCCGTACACGCTGACGTTCATGTCGTACTGGACGCTGGTCGCGAGCGTGATGCTGCGCATCCAGGGATCGTTGTAGCGCTGGCCGGCGCGCGCCGGAATTCTGGCGACCTGCGACTGCGCCTTCGAGCCGCGCCGGCACGTCCCATCGGAGCAGGCGCCGCGGCGCGCGGGTTCTGCGGCACGGCCGCTGCCGCATAGGAGAGCGCGACATCGACTGGTACGCGGTCGGCGTTCGACCCGTTATCCTTCAGCCATGACTTGATGGAGGCGGTGCTTTCGGCGCGCGCGGCGCCGATCTCGGCGGCATCGCCGACAGGGGCGGGCGGGCGCGGCGTCGCGCGTGGCGACAAATCGAATGGCGTGGAGGTCGCAGAGGCGAGCGCGAAGCCGCTCGTCTTGAGGCTGCGCGCCTCGATCTGCGGGCGCGCCTGCGGCAGCGGCACCCGGGCGGCGGGCGCTTCGTCGCGTGCCGCGACGGTCGTGGCGGCGACCGGTGTGTCGTCTTCTTCCTCTTCGTCCGTCGAGAAGCCAAACAGCTTCGCCAGGATGCCCTTCTTGGGCTTTGCGGCGGACGCGACGCGGCTTTCCTCGCCGTTGATCGCGCGGGTGTTACGCGCGGCCGCGAGCGATGTGCCGGACGGCATCGAGGTCCCGCGCCGCTCGATGTCGGCGAGCGCGAGCGCATAGCCGGGCAGCGGCTGGCCGTCGGACGGAACGTGGACGGTGCGGCCGTTCGGGAACACGCGCACGAGCTGGTCGTGGGTCATGCGCGGCCAATGGCGCACCGAGCCAACGTCCACGTGAACGAACGAGCCCGGATAGAAGCCGACGCCGCCGCGCTGCATGCGCATCGCGATCTCGCGCAGCTTCTCGACCGGAACGCCGGTGATATTGAAGTCGATCGCCTTGCCGAGCATGTGCTGGCTGAACTGTGCGACCGCGTGGCTGCGCCGGCGCAGCATCGCGTTGGTGGCCGGCGAGCGATAGGACGAGACGATCCGCATCGGCTCCTCGGCGTCGACCTCGCGCGTTACTTCCCACAGGATGTCGAACAGCTGCGGGTCCATCCGCGTCTGATCGTCGTTGCGCCAGTCGCGCAGGAAATAGTTGAGCTTCTTCAGCGCATCTTCGTCGTAGCGGCCGTTGCGCTTGAACGTGATGGTGATCGTGTCGTCGCGGTGGGTGTGCTGGAACGAAATCGCCCGGGTATCGCCATTCGCCACCACGGTCTGCAGCGAGCCGGTGCTGACGATCAGGCCGAACGCCGCAAGGCCGGCGCAGGACGCCGCACGTATCGGATGACAGATCGATAAAGCCTGGCGCGCAATGCGTCTCGGCACGTGATGTCCCGCGTTGAACGTCTCTCGACAGAGTCGCCGACGTGTCCCCCGTCGCGTGCGAATGGTGAACGCAGTCTTGTCGGGATGGGTTAACGCAACATTAAGCGCCGAGCCCGTCCCCCCTTAACCTCATTGGTTAACGGGGGAGTATGGCGAAAAATAGCCCATGTTCCGCCAGAGCCTTCCGGCGTGGTTAACGCAATATTACCGTGTTGAGCCGCGGCTCGCGCGGCGCTGCGGGACGGCGCGCCGGTGGCTCCTGGCGAATCGGGTTGCCGAACAGCCGGTCGAAGAAGGACTGCCCGCCGCTCCAGTCGTTGTTGCCGCCGGCGACACCGTTCGGGAGCTTCACCGACGGGCGCCGTAGCTCGGCTGGGCGCGCGCGACCGGGATTTCGCGCCTGGCGGTGGTCGCCCTTGAGCGCGGCGAGCAAGCTGCTGTCGCGCCCGTAGATGTCCTCGCGGATCTGCAGATTGCCGGTCTCGTCAACAAAAGCAGTCTGGTAGGTGATGTGCACCGGGATCGGGGTGGTGAACCGCAGGTCGATCTCGGAGTGGCCGTACATCCCCTTGATCTGCTCCGCCGTGTAGCTGTGGCCCGGCATGCCGAGCCCGGTCATGACCTCGGCGTACTTCGCCGGGTCCTGCACCCGCATGCAGCCATGGCTGTAGGCGCGCTTGGCCAGTGCGAAGAGGTTCTTGTCCGGCGTATCGTGTTGATAGACCAGGAACTTGTTGGGGAAATTGAAGCGGATGCGGCCGAGCGCGTTGGCCTCGCCCGGCGGCTGCGAGATGTGCACCGAGCCGTCCTTGTTCTGCACCAGGTTCAGACCCATGCGCTTGAGCACGGTCGGGTCCTGCTGCAGAGCGGGGAGGTATTCGTTGTAGACGATCGACGGCGGCACGTTCCAGGTCGGGTTGACGGTGATGTACTTCATCGTCTCCGAGAGGAGCGGCGTCGCATGCACGCCCGGCTTGCCGACCACCACGCGCGTCTTCCAGATTGAGGCGCCGTGATTGTAGACCTGCAGCGTGTAGTCCGGAATGTTCAGGACGACGTGCGCCTTGCCGAGGTCGCGCGGCATCCAGCGCCAGCGCTCCATGTTGGCGATGATCACCTCGTCGGTGCGCTCCCATGCGCTTGCCGTTGAGCGCGTCCACGGTCTGCTGGGTCAGCCGCCCGTTGGCCGGAAGGCCCTTTTCCTTCTGGAATTCGGCGACGGCGTCGGCCAGCGGCTTGTCGTAGAACGTGTCGTCCTTCACGGCGTCGAGACCGAGCCGTGCGCGCAGCTGCGGCAACGCGCTCGTCCGACATCAGAACGGACTTCTTTGTTTTGCGGTCGGCGCCAAGCTCGAGAACCTGCCCGCGCGCGATCTGCCTGCTGCGGGCTTTCGGCCTTGCCGCGCACCTCGGCCGAGCTTCTTGCGCAGCGCCTTGTAGGCGGCGTGCTGTGGCTGGTAGCTGTCGAGCACCTCTTCGGCGTTCTTGTCGGAGGCGAGTTTCGCCAGCACGTCGAGCGGCTGCGGCGCAACCAGATCGTATGAAATGTCGCCGCTGACGCGCGAATAGTGCACGCGGCCGGTCTGGGCCTGACGCGCATAATCGAGCGCCGAATTCGTGAGTCTCATTTCGGCGTCCGCCAGCGCGGCGGCGTCCGCGCCGGCCTGAACAGCGGGCACCGGATAGTCTGCGGGGTCCATGCCGTCGGCATCGGAATTGCGCAGGTGACGGATCGCCTGTTTGGCGCGTTCGGTCGTGCCATCGAGGCCGACCCAGATCGGCGCGTAATCGCGCGAGGAATAGAACGCCTCGACCGCGGTGCGGTCGGTCTTGCGGTCGACAATGCGGGCGAGCTTGTTGCCGCCAACGAGATCGCGCAGCGCATCGCGGATTGCCTGATCCGGAGCAGCGGCCACGGCGGGAACCGGAGCAGGTGCGGGTGTCGGCGTCGCAACCGTCGTGGGTGCCGCCTGAGGCGCAGGCGGGGTCACCGGTGGCGACAACGTCCTTGAAGGTGGGCGAGGGAAGTTCGGGGGGATCGGGAAGGATGACCGCCGTGGTGCCAGCCGTGCCGGTCGTTCCCGTCGTGGGCCCACCGACATCCGCAGCACTCGGGGGCGGGATGTTCGCGGGTTCCGGCATCGGAACGGCGGCCTCGACCGCGGTCTCGTCCATCGCGAGAACCGGAGGTGCCGAACCAAGTCCGAGCACCAACGCGATGGCGGTTCCGGTCAGAATGCGATCAAAGCGCCGGCTCATGAAGTCCGTCCCTAAATCCCCGCTTGAGGATGCAAAACAAACCCCAGAACGCACGCGGCCGGGGAAGCCGCGTCACTCCCCACCCTACTGATGACCTGACTCCAAAGCGTCAACGAAATCAACCGCCGACGCCGACTCTGACCGATCACATGGGCGTAATTCGGACCACCTGTCACCCGCTCGCCACGGTTTCTTCCGCGTCGCCTGATTTCGCGCCACCGAGCCCGAGATCATCCAGTTTTCGATAGAGCGTCGAGCGCCCGATGCGCAGGCGCCGTGCGACTTCCGACATCTGTCCGCGATAGCGCGCGATGGCAAAGCGGATCACGTCGGCTTCGAGTTCATCGAGCGGACGAACCTGTCCGGCTGCATCGACGAGCACGAGCGCATCGCTGCCTTGCGCAGCAGGCATGTGCGGCGCCGCCGCCGGCGCTTCCAGGATCATCGGCGCGGCGGGCCGCGCCTGCGGCATGTCATCCGCATGGGGCACGAGCGCGGGCGCGCTCACCCGCGCGTTGAGCAGTTGCGGGAATTCGTCGGTCCCGATCTCATCGCTTTCGGCAAGCACGACCGCGCGGAACACCGCGTTCTCAAGCTGGCGCACATTGCCGGGCCAGGGATGCGCGTTGAGGACGCCGAGCGCATCGGCCGAAACCGCGCGGATGCGCTTTCCTTCCTCTGCGGCGAACCGCACGAGAAAGTGGCGCACGAGATCAGGAATGTCCTCGGGGCGCTCGCGCAACGGCGGCACCGTGATCGGAAAGACGTGCAGGCGATAAAACAGATCCTCGCGGAAGCGGCCGCTCTTCACGTCGGCGATCAGATTGCGATTGGTGGCCGAGATGATGCGCACATCGACCTTGATCGGCTTCTTTCCGCCGACCGGATCGACCTGACCTTCCTGGATGGCGCGCAGCAGTTTGACCTGCGCGGCGGGCGGCAGTTCGCCGACTTCGTCGAGGAACAACGTACCGCCGGAGGCTTCGACGAACTTGCCGGTGTGTTTGTCGGTCGCGCCGGTGAAGGCGCCCTTCTCGTGGCCGAACAGTGTGGATTCGACGAGGTTTTCCGGGATCGCGCCGCAGTTCACCGCGACGAAAGGCTTGGCGCGGCGCTCGCCCGAGCCATGAATTGCGCGCGCGATCATCTCCTTGCCGACCCCTGACTCGCCCTCGACCAGCACCGGGATGAGCGAGGTGGCCGCCTTTTCGGCATTGCGCAGCACGGCCTGCATGCGCGCATTGCGCGTCACGATGTCCTTGAAGGTGAGCGTGCCGGCGCGGCTGCGCTTGAGGCGCTGGAACTCGCTCTCCAGCGCGCTGGTGGACAGCGCATTGCGCAGCGAGACCTGAAGCCGCTCGGCGCCCACCGGTTTCACGACGAAATCGATCGCGCCGGCGCGCATTGCCGACACCACGGTGTCGATGCCGCCATGCGCAGTCTGTACGATGACCGGGATGCCGAGCCCGAGGTCGCGCATGCGCGCGAGCACGCCATAGCCATCGAGATCGGGCATCACCAGGTCGAGGATGACGCAGTCGATCCGCGCAGCGTCCGGACCGCTCAGGATCGCGACGGCCGGGTCGCCCCCTTCCGCGGTCATGACCTCGTAGCCGAAGCGGCGCGCCACACCCTCGAGCAGGCGGCGTTGCACGGGATCATCATCGACGATGAGAATGAGTTCGGCCATGCGTACTCCAGGTGTACCGTATTGGGGCGCACCATGGCGGACGCGGCTTAACACCCTGTTAAGCGGTTGGGCCGCGCCGAAGCGGTTGATCGCAACGCCCTGCCGACTATGTTCGCCGCGACCATTGAGGACACCGATGCCAATCGCCAAACGCAAACCGCCCGCGAAATCCGCCAAGCCCGCCGCGCGTAAGTCCGCGAAGCCAACCCCGCCCGGGATCAAGGGCTTGGGCGCGCTGCCCGAGTGGAACCTGGCAGACCTCTATCCGTCCTATGATGCGCCGGAGGTGAAGCGCGACCTCGACCGCAGCGATGCCGAGAGCATCGCGTTCGAGCGCGACTACAAGGGCAAGCTCGCCGAACTCACCGCGAACGGAAAGCTTGTCGAGGCGATCAAGCGCTACGAGGCGCTCGACGACCTGCTCGGGCGGCTGATTTCGTTCGCCAGTCTTTTTTACGCCGGCAATACCGTCGATCCGGTGCGGGCGAAATTCTACGGCGACATGCAGGAGCGCATCACACGCGCCTCGCTGCACCTGTTGTTCTTCACGCTGGAGCTCAACCGCATCGACGATGCGGCGCTTGAATCCGCCATGGCCGACCCGGCGCTCGGCCATTACCGCCCGTGGATCGAGGATGTGCGCAAGGAGAAGCCGTATCAGCTCGAGGATCGCGTCGAGGAGCTGTTCCACGAAAAGTCGGTGACCGGGGCAGGGGCCTGGAATCGCCTGTTCGACGAGACGCTTGGGAGCCTGCGTTTCGAGGTCGAGGGAAAGCCGCTTGCGATCGAGCAGACGCTGAGCCTGATGCAGGATTCAAGCGAGAAGAAGCGCCGCGCGGCCTCGCAGGCGCTCGCGAAAACCTTCAAGGAAAATCTGCGCGTCTTCACGCTGATCACCAACACGCTGGCGAAGGACAAGGAGATTTCCGACCGCTGGCGCGGCTTCAAGGACATCGCGGATGCGCGGCATCTGTCCAATCGCGTCGAGCCCGAGGTCGTCGATGCGCTGGTGTCGGCGGTGCGCGCCGCCTATCCGAAGCTGTCGCATCGCTATTACGCGCTGAAGGCGAAGTGGTTCGGCAAGAAGACGCTGGCGCACTGGGACCGCAACGCCCCGTTGCCGAAGGTCGAGAGCCGCACCATCGGCTGGGACGAGGCGAAGGACACGGTGCTCACCGCCTACGGGGCGTTTTCGCCGCGCATGGCGGACGTGGCGGGGCGCTTCTTCGCGCACAACTGGATCGACGCGCCGGCGCGGCCCGGCAAGCAGTCCGGCGCGTTCGCGCATCCGACCGTGCCGTCGGCGCATCCGTACGTGCTGCTGAATTATCAGGGCAAGCCGCGCGACGTGATGACGCTCGCGCACGAGCTCGGCCACGGCGTGCATCAGGTGCTGGCAGGCCCGAACGGCGCCCTGATGGCGCCGACGCCGCTGACGCTTGCCGAGACCGCGAGCGTGTTCGGCGAGATGCTCACCTTCAAGAAGCTGCTCGCCGACACCAAGGACGTGAAGCAGCGCCGCGCCATGCTCGCCTCCAAGGTGGAGGACATGATCAACACGGTGGTGCGGCAGATCGCGTTCTATACGTTCGAACGCAAGGTGCACACCGCGCGGCGCGAGGGCGAACTCACCGCCGACCAGCTCAACGAGATCTGGATGAGCGTGCAGGCCGAAAGCCTCGGTCCCGCGATCGAGTTCAAGCCCGGTTACGAAGTGTTCTGGAGCTACATCCCGCACTTCGTGCATTCGCCGTTCTACGTCTATGCGTACGCGTTCGGCGATTGCCTGGTGAATTCGCTCTATGCGGTCTACGAGAAGGCGAACGAAGGCTTCGCCGAGCGATATCTCGCGATGCTGTCGGCCGGCGGCACCAAGCATCATTCCGAATTGCTCAAGCCGTTCGGGCTCGACGCGCGCGATCCCGCCTTCTGGCAGGGCGGCCTCTCGGTGATCGAGCGGCTGATCGGTGAACTGGAATCGATGGAAGGGAAGCGCTGAGACGTTGCGACGGTCCGTCAGAGCGCCATGAGGGCGCCCTGACGGAATCGGATCGCAGCTAAGCGAGCGCCTTGCCGTACAGCGCCAGCAGACGCGTCCAGGCCTTTTCGGCATCCGGCTCGTTGTAGACGCGCGAGTCTGGCGGGCACCAGCCGTGTGCACCGGAATAGACCTCGATCTCGGCCGGCAGCTTGGCCGTCTCGAACGTCTCCTTGAGCACGTTCTTTTCGTTCGGCGAGCGCTGGTCGTCGTTCGACGCAACCGCGATCAGGAACTGCGCCTTGGTTTTCGCGGCTTGCAGGTGCGGGCTGTTCGGCTGGTCGGTGACGAGGCCGCCGCCATGGAACGACGCGACTGCGCCGACCCGGTCCGGCACCGCGGCTGACGTGCGGAACGCCATCGGGCCGCCCATGCAGTAGCCCTGCGTGCCGATCTTCTTGTCCTTCGCGACGGATGCCTGGCCGTCGAGCCACGCGACGAATGCCTTGGCGTCCGTCATGTGCGTGGTCTCGTTCAGCGCCTGCGCGAGCGGCAGCAACTCCGGGATCGGTGTCTGGGAGCCTTGCGCGCCGATCGGCGGCTTCTTCGCGCGATAGAACTGGTTCACGACCAGCACCGAATATCCCGACTCGGCGAGCCGCTTGCCCATCTGGCGGAACGCCGGGCGCAGTCCGAAGATGTCCGGCCAAACGAGCACGCCCGGCGCAGTGCCGGTCGCCGGATGGACGAAGTATGCGTCCGCCGTGCCATCCGGTGTCGTGATCGTCACATCCTGCTCGGTAACGGCGGCTGCGTTGGCGACGGCTGGCAGCATCATGCTCACGCCGGCGCCAAGCAGCACGCCGAACTGGCGACGCGTCACAAGCCCGCGCTTCTCGTATTCCTCCAAATCATGGTCAAAATGATCCTGATCGCACATGTTTCCTCCCTCATGTCGTTCGACGGTCCCACACAGTACAACAGCCGCGTGGGAGCGCGCTTCACATCGGCGCGAGCCTGCCGAAATCGCGGAATCCGCCCGCGTGGCTGGCGGGCGCATTGTTGCGCCGCACTTGCGTGCATAGATTGACGACATGAGCGATCAGGAACGCAACCGCTTCTCCGCCCGCGCGGCGCGCTACGCGCGCGTCGGCACCAATGTGGGCGGGGTCGCGGCGCGCTTCGCGGCAAGCCGTCTTTTCGGCTACGGGCTCGACCGCGGCCGCAACGCTTCCGACCTCACAGTGGCGCTTGGTGGGTTGAAGGGCCCGATCATGAAGGTCGCGCAGTTGATGGCGACCGTTCCGGACCTGCTGCCGCCCGAATACGTCGAGGAACTCCAGAAACTCCAGAGCGACGCGCCGCCGATGGGCTGGCCGTTTGTGAAGCGGCGCATGATGGCGGAACTGGGTGCGGACTGGCAGGGCAAGTTCGGCGAGTTCGAGCACAAGCCGGCTGCTGCTGCGTCGCTCGGCCAGGTGCATCGCGCCCGCTCTCTCGACGGCGAAGCGATCGCCTGCAAGCTGCAATATGCCGACATGCAGTCGGCCGTGGAGGCCGATCTCAAGCAGCTCGACTGGCTGTTCGCGCTTCATCGCCGGATGGATCCGGTGATCGACACCAGCGAGATCAGCAAGGAGATCGCGGCGCGCGTGCGCGAGGAACTCGACTACCGGCGCGAGGCGAAGCACGTCGCGCTCTATCGCGCGATGCTCAAGGGCATCGACCTGATCCGCGTGCCCGATGTGTGGCCGGAGCTTTCGACCGGGCGGCTGCTCACGATGGACTGGCTCGAAGGCACCAAGCTTCTCACGCACAAGGCGGCGCCCATTGCTCAACGCAACATCATCGGGCAGGCGATGTTTACCGCGTGGTGGTTTCCGTTCAGCCGCTTCGGCGTGATCCACGGCGATCCGCATCTCGGCAATTACACCGTGTTCGATGCCGGCGGAACGCCCGGCGGCATCAACCTGCTCGACTATGGCTGCATCCGTATCTTTCCGCCCAAGTTCGTGGGCGGGGTTGTCGATCTCTACAACGGTCTGTTGAGCGACAATCGCGATCTCGTGGTGCACGCCTACGAGACCTGGGGCTTCACCGGCCTTTCGCGCGAGACCATCGATACCCTCAACATCTGGGCCAAGTTCATCTACGGCCCGCTGCTCGACGACCGCGAGCGCACCATCGCGGACGGCGTGAAGCCCTCGGAATACGGGCGGCGCGAGGCGTTCCGCGTGCATCAGGGCTTGCGCAAGCAGGGCCGCGTGCGCATCCCGCGCGAGTTCGTGTTCATGGATCGCGCCGCGATCGGACTTGGCGGCGTCTTCCTTCATCTCGATGCGCGGCTGAATTACTTCCGGCTTTTCAACGAGGCGATCGAGAAATTCTCCGTCGCCGAGGTCGCCAAGCGGCAAGCTGCGGCGCTGAAGAAAGTTGGGCTCGCGGCTGACCACTGACACGCCGCGACGACGCTCGCAGCGTTTTAAGCAAACTACTCAGCTCACGCCGTTCGCTGAAACACACGCATCGGCGCGCGTCGAAAGACGTTCACATCAAATAAATGCCGCGCATTCCGGCGCGCAGCGGAACGCATCGTCGCCGCATTGGTTGCCCAACCACACGCCCCGCCATCGCTGGTGGGGATTGATGCTTGGGCGACAGGAGAAAAACGATGGCGAAGGAAAAGAACCTTCAGGAGCTGTTTCACGACACGCTGAAGGACATCTATTTTGCAGAGAAGAAAATTTTGACGGCGCTTCCGAAGATGGCCAAGGCGGCGCAATCGGACGACCTCAAGGCCGCCTTCAAGAAGCACGAAGGCGAAACCGAGCAGCAGGTTGCGCGGCTCGAACAGGTGTTCAAGTCGATCGGCGAAACCCCGAAGGGCAAGACCTGCGACGCCATCATGGGGATTCTCGACGAAGGCAAGGAGATCATGGACGAATACGAGGACATGCCGGCGCTCGACGCGGGCCTCCTCGCTGCCGCGCAAGCGGTCGAGCACTACGAGATCTCGCGCTACGGCACGCTGAAGTGCTGGGCGAGCGAGCTTGGCTACAAGGATGCCGTCAAGCTGCTGGACGCTACCCTCAACGAAGAGAAGAAGACCGACGCGGCGCTCACGCAACTCGCCGAGAGCGAGGTCAACACACACGCGCAGACCGCCGAAGCGGCCTGATCTGACCCCAACGCGAGGTTGGAGACACGAACGACCTTCCCGGTTTCTCCCCGGGGAGGTCGCTCGCTTTTCGCCCGAGAATCACGGTTATCCGCCCGACGCGGCGACGGACCTGCCGTTGCCCTGATCGCCCGATTACGCTAATTCCGGCCAGAGAACGCGAAAACGGAGAGCCGCGATGGCCGGACACGGCGAGGTCGAATACGCAACGGCGGATGGCAACGACTATCCGGAGCACGTGCACACCTACGAGATGTTCATCACATTGACCAAATGGATGATCGGATTTCTCGTGATCCTTCTGGCAGGCATGGCATATTTCCTCACCTGATCCACTCTTGAGGTCGGCGCCTGGAGGCAGCATGAAGATTGCGATCCCCGCCGAGGTCGATAGCGAGCCGCGCGTCGCCGCGACCCCCGACACCGTCAAGAAAATGAAGGCGCTCGGCGCCGATGTCGTGGTCGAGTCGGGCGCGGGCGTGAAGTCCGGCATTCTCAATTCGGATTATGAGGCGGCTGGCGCCAGCATCGCGGCGAACGCGGCCGACACGGTGCGCGACGCCGACGTGGTGTTCAAGGTACGCCGCCCGGACGCCGGCGAGCTGTCCGCCTACAAGCAAGGCGCGCTCGTGATGGCGATCATGGACCCGTACGGCAATGAGGCCTCGCTCGCCGACATGGCGAAGGCGGGCGTCGTCGGGTTTGCCATGGAGCTGATGCCGCGCATCACGCGCGCGCAGGTGATGGACGTGCTCTCCTCGCAGGCGAACCTGGCGGGCTATCGCGCCGTGATCGATGCTTCGGCGGAATTCGGCCGTGCCTTCCCGATGATGATGACGGCGGCCGGTACCGTTCCGGCGACACGCGTGTTCATCATGGGCGTCGGCGTTGCCGGTCTGCAGGCGATCGCGACCGCGCGCCGCCTCGGCGCGGTGGTGACCGCGACCGACGTGCGCCCGGCGACGAAAGAGCAAGTGGAAAGCCTTGGTGCGAAATTCCTCGCCGTCGAGGACGAGGAATTCAAGAACGCGCAGACCGCCGGCGGCTACGCCAAGGAAATGTCGAAGGACTATCAGGCGAAGCAGGCTGCGCTCGTCGCCGAACACATCAAGAAGCAGGACGTGGTCATCACCACGGCGCTGATCCCCGGGCGCCCGGCGCCGAAGCTTGTATCGAGCGAGATGGTCGCCTCGATGAAGCCGGGTTCGGTGCTGGTCGATCTCGCGGTCGAGCGCGGCGGCAACGTCGAAGGCGCACGAGCCGGCGAAGTCGCGAACGTGAATGGCGTGAAGATCATCGGCTATACCAATATGGCGGGACGACTCGCCGCCTCGGCGTCCGGCCTCTACGCCAAGAACCTCTATAATTTCCTCGAAATTCTCGTCGACAAGAAAGAGAAGAAGCTCGCCGTCAACTGGGACGACGAGATCGTCAAGGCGACAGCGCTGACCAAAGACGGCGCCGTCGTGCATCCGAACTTCCTGCCCAAGATCGAAGCCAAGACCGAAACCGCGGCGTGAGCGGAGACAGCCCATGAACCCCGACGAAGCCGCAAACCGCGCACAGGCCGCGGCTGAACTCGCCCGTCAGGCCGCCGACGCCGCACAGCAATACGCCGATGCCGCCTCCGCGATGCTGTCGGCAAGCGCGCATGCGGCCACCGGCGCGATGGTCGATCCGTTCGTGTTTCGCTTCTCCATCTTCGTGCTCGCGGTGTTCGTCGGTTATTACGTGGTGTGGTCGGTGACGCCCGCACTGCACACGCCGCTGATGTCGGTCACCAACGCGATCTCCTCGGTGATCGTGGTCGGCGCGCTGCTCGCGGTCAGCGTCGAATTGCTGCGCAACGATAACGGGCCGATCTGGGCGCGCATCCTCGGCTTCTTCGCGGTCATTCTCGCCTCGGTGAACATCTTCGGCGGCTTCCTGGTCACGCAGCGCATGCTCGCGATGTACCAGAAGAAGAAATGAGGACCGCATGAGCCCCAACACCGCCGGGCTGCTCTACCTCGTCGCGGGCGTCCTGTTCATTCTGGCGTTGCGCGGGCTGTCCAGCCCTGCGACCAGCCGCCAAGGCAACTTCCTCGGCATGATCGGCATGGCGATCGCCGTCGCCGTGACGCTCGCGTTCCATCCACCGGCGAGCTTCTTCTCCTGGGTGCTGGTGATCCTCGGCATCGCGATCGGCGGCGGCATCGGCGCGGTGATTGCGCGGCGCGTGCCGATGACCTCGATGCCGGAATTGGTCGCGGCGTTCCATTCGCTGGTCGGCCTGGCGGCGGTGCTGGTCGCGGCCGGAGCGCTTTACGCCCCGCGCGCGTTCGACATCGGCGTGCCGGGCGACATCCACCGGGCAAGCCTCGTCGAAATGTCGCTCGGCGTCGCGATCGGCGCCATGACGTTCACCGGCTCGATCATCGCGTTCCTGAAGTTGTCCGCGCGCATGAGCGGCGCGCCGATCATGCTGCCGATGCGGCACGCGATCAATATCGCGCTCGCGATCGCCATCGTGCTCATCATCGTCTGGTTCGTACGCTCGGAAAGCTATTTCGCCTTCTGGCTGCTCACGCTTGCGGCCTTTGCATTCGGCGTGCTGCTCATCATCCCGATCGGTGGCGCCGACATGCCGGTCGTGATCTCGATGCTCAACTCGTATTCGGGTTGGGCCGCGGCCGGCATCGGCTTTACGCTCGGCAATTCCGCGCTGATCATTACTGGCGCGCTGGTCGGCTCCTCGGGCGCGATCCTGTCCTACATCATGTGCAACGCGATGAACCGGAACTTCTTTTCGGTCATCCTCGGCGGTTTCGGCGGCGAGACCGCCGGCCCTGCGGCGGGCGGCGAAGTGAAGCCGGTGAAGCTCGGCTCGGCCGACGATGCGGCCTTCATCATGAAGAATTCCTCGAAGGTCATCATCGTGCCGGGCTACGGCATGGCGGTCGCGCAGGCGCAGCACGCGCTGCGTGAACTGGCCGACAAGCTCAAGCATGAGGGCGTCGAGGTGAAGTATGCGATCCACCCCGTGGCGGGACGCATGCCGGGCCACATGAACGTGCTGCTGGCCGAAGCGAACGTGCCTTACGACGAGGTATTCGAACTCGAGGACATCAACTCGGAATTCGCGCAGGCCGACGTGGCGTTCGTGATCGGCGCCAATGACGTCACCAACCCGGCGGCCGAGGAAGACAAGACCTCGCCGATCTACGGCATGCCGGTTCTGCAGGTGTGGAAGGCCGGCACCGTGATGTTCATCAAGCGGTCGCTCGCGAGCGGCTATGCCGGCATCGACAATCCGCTGTTCTACCGCGACAACACCATGATGCTGCTCGGCGACGCCAAGAAGATGACGGAAGAGATCGTCAAGGCGCTGTAACGCCACCGCTGCTTCACCTCTTTCTCCGGACGTCAATCCGGCTCGGCATTGCCGCCGGGGGATGACCCAGCGTGCAACCAATCAATGGGCCGAGCGTTGGCGCAGGGGCGACGTCCGCAGATCCGGGATTTTCGCCCATGCCCTCATCCATTAGTCGTTTTGGTATCATCGGCCTCGGCAAGATGGGCGGTGGCATCGCGCTCAGTGCGATCGAGCGTGGCTTCTCTGTCGCGGCATTCGACACGAAGCCGATTTCTGACGAAATGCGGCGCGCCGGCGTCAAGGGCACCTCCGATATCGGCGAACTGATTGGGCTGCTGACGCCGCCGCGGCTCATCATGCTTTATGTTCCGGCCGGGCCACCCGTCGATCAGGTGCTGGATCAACTGCTGGGCGTGCTCGAAAAGGGCGACATCGTCGCGGACGGCGGCAACTCCTACTGGGGAGATTCGATCCGCCGTCACGCACGTGCGAGCCAGAACGGAGTTGCCTTCATCGATGTCGGCACTTCAGGGGGGCCGGGAGGTGCGCGTGAAGGCGCTTGCATCATGGTGGGCGGGGACGACGAGGCGGTCGCAGTTGTCGAGCCTATTCTGCGCAAGCTCGCCGTCGCCGAAGGATACCTGCACGTCGGCGGTCCCGGTGCCGGCCACTTTGTGAAGCTTGTGCACAACGGCATCGAGTTCGGCATGTTGCAGGCGATCGGCGAGGGGGTCGAACTGCTGACGCGGTACCATCGCGACAAGCTTGCGATCGCCGACATTCTGCACCTGTGGACACGCGGCTCGGTCATCCGCTCGTGGCTGGTCGAACTGATGGAGCAGATGTATCGCGAGGAAGGCGGCCTCGAGGCCGTCGCACCATACGTGGAGGACACCGGCGAGGTCGATTGGCTGGTTGACGACGCACTTCAGATGGAGGTGCCCATTCCGGTGATCACCCAATCGGTTATCCAGCTGATCGCGTCGCGCGACGATAAGCGCGACTGGGCGCGTGCGATCGCGATGATGCGTCATGGATTTGGCGGGCATCCACTTGGCGCGAACGCCGGAGTTGCGCGCGAACGTCACACCGGGCGGGTTGGCGGCTTCGTGCACCATGGGAGCAGGTAGCCATGCAAGCAATCGGACGCCGCGTGTGGGCGATAGCTGAAGGCTACATTCCGCCCGACTCGACAGGCACAACTCGCGAACTCACAAGCCACGAGACCGTCTGCATTCTGAACGCCGGAAGCGAGCCTGCGCGCATCGAGATCACGGTTTATTTTGCGGACCGTGCGCCGGTCGGTCCCTATTGCTTCACTGTCGGTGCGCAACGCACGCGGCACCTGCGCTTCAATGACTTCACTGATCCGCAGCCCGTGCCCAAGGGCACGGATTTCTCCAGCGTGATCGCGTCGGATGTGCCGATCGTGGTGCAGCACACTCGGCTCGACACCCGCCAGGATGCGCTCGCGCTACTCAGCACCATGGCGCACCCGGTCGACTGAGACCGCGCGTCTTGTCATCATGCTAAAATGCGCTTTTCCCCAACCCTTGCACTTGTTGCGAGTTTTTCAGCCCCGCCGGCTGTCGCCCAGCCTTCCTGCACGCCGCCGCAAAAACCGATGCTCGACATCGAACTCATGCTCGGGCGCGGCAAGGGTGGCGATGCGCAATGGCGTGCCTTTCTGCGCGACGAGGTGACGCCGCGATTCCCCGATGGGCTCACGGTTTACGAAACCACCGGTCAATGGCGCGATCCGGCGCGCAATCTGGTCGTGCGGGAAAAAAGCCGGGTGCTGCGCATCATCGTGCCGGCGGATACGCCGGCGCAGGAGAAAATCGCCGCGATCGCCGCAGCCTACAAGACGAAATTCGCCCAGAAGTCGGTCGGCGTCGTGACGCGAGCGGCCTGCGCGTCGTTCTAGGCCGGGATGCTGCGATCGGCGAGGTTCGCCTTCGGGCGGGCTTTGGAAGCGCTCCGTTGCGCCATCAGCCGGTCGGCCATCGCCTCGATCACGGACATCTCGGGCGGTATCGAATGGCCGCCGCGCTTGTCGTACGTGACACTGTGAAAGCGCCCGGCAGAACTCGACCCCCCATTGATCGGCAAGCCGAGAGTCTCGCAGCACACGCCATAGTGCGAATGGAAATGGCTCTTGTCCGTCACATTCTGGATCAGGCCGATCCGCGGCGCGTTGCCCGCCGGGAGCACGCGCTTAAGCCCCGCGGAAACCGATGCGAGCTCCGGATATTCGACGCAGAGATCGCTCATGGTCGATCCGGGCCTGAATACCTGCGCCAGCCGCGCGGCGAACTTGTATCGCGAATAGGCGCCGATCTCCGCCACCGGGTTGATGGCGATGGCGGCGGCCTCGCAGTCGCGGATGGCGCATCGCAAGGCGCCGTGACCGGCACCCGAATGGCCGAGATAAATGATGTTGCGGGGACCGACACCAAGCTCCGCCGCGATGCTCCGGCAGATCTCCAGAATTGGCCGGACCGGATCGGCGCTCTCGGTTCCGAGAAAGCAGGATCCTCTCAGCCAGTCGGCGATGAACAATGTCGGATCGCAGACGCGCAGGATGTGGCCGAACGCCGGCGCGGTCTGCGGCCACGAAACGAAGACCGGCGGCTTGTTCGCGCCGCGATCACAATATCCGTTGAGAACCACAGTGAGCCGGTCGGCATCCGCCCGGGTTTCGAGCGAGGTTGCAATCCGCAGTGGCCCGTCGCGAAATTCCCGATATCTGCCGGCTTCGAGCCTTGCCGCTTCTACAATCATCGCACCGTTTCCCCCAGCAGCCTGATGTTAGAACGCCGGGACGGGTGTTGGGGAGGGGTAAAGTGGTTCTTTGCTCGACCTGGCGGTCGAGGTCTTATTCGGCACAAGTGGCCGAAAAAGAAAACGGCGCGGAAAATTTCCGCGCCGCCATAATGTCGAATGAAATGCTGGTTCAGCGCGGCCCGCGGCTGAAACCGCCGCCACCGCCGCCGCCACCACCGCCACCGAAACCGCCCGGCCGTGCGCCGCCCGGACCACCCGGACGCGCACCACCCGGACCGCCCATCACGGGCTTCGGCTTGCCGGGGAGCAGACCTTCGCGCTGCAACTTCTTGCGCGCGAGCTTGCGTGCGCGGCGGATCGCCTCGGCGCGCTCGCGGGCCTTTTTCTCGGAGGGCTTTTCATAATGACCGCGAAGCTTCATTTCGCGGAAAATGCCCTCGCGCTGCATCTTCTTCTTGAGCGCCTTGAGGGCCTGGTCGACGTTGTTGTCGCGGACGAGAACCTGCAAACGAATGTTCCTTCTGGCTCGTGATCGGATCGGGCCAAGCCCGTAAGCGTGAATTGGGGTACCGGCAAGGGGGCCGCTCGGAGCGGACGAATCCATGCCGGGCCGGGCGGCATTAGCAGAACGACGGTTGAAAGTCCACGCTATTTGGGCGGGGCGGGTTCGCTGTGGCAACTCTTCGGGGAGCGCCAGTCGTCCCAGAAAAAGCCGCATGGGCTGCAACTGGCCACCATGAGCCCGAAGCCTGTCACCAGCGCGATCGCAAGGACTTTCCTGAACATTCCCAAACCTCGACACCCGCGCCTGTGTATCACGCCGCGCACCTGCCGCTCAATTGACCAGCCCCAAGGACTGCTCAAAAACGTGGCCGAGCCAGTCGTTCACCAGCACATCGATCACTAGGTGAACGCGGTCCTGCGTTCCGCGGTTTGCGACGCTGTGCGGATCGGACAGGCGCAAATACCAGCAACTCCCCGCCTCCAGCACCACGCGTGCGCCGTTGAGGCGGAAATCGACGCCGTCATTGGTGACGACCGGCACATGCAGTCGCGCGGAACCTTCCTCGAACGAAAGTTCGTAGTCCGTGTGTTCCTTGATCACCGAGCCGGGCGCGAGACGCATCAGCCGCACCGCCTGCAGCGGCGCCTCGATCGCGGCCATCACGGCGCGAAAATACGGGCAGGCATCGAGCAGCGCGGTATCGACGAAATCGCGGCAGGTCGGATTGGGATAGATCATCCGGATCGGATGGGTTTCGCCGGCCGGTGCGCGCAGCGGGACGATCGACCAGTCGCCCTCATAATTCTGCCTCACGAAATGGCTGATCCAGTCGCTCGCCGCCACAGTCGCGAGGCCGCGCGAGAGCGCTGCACGATCGAAATCAAACGGCAGACGCAGCCGGTCGGGAAATTTCGCTTCGATTGGCTGCGCCACGTGCAGTGTCATTCGGGAAACACCTGCGTGACATGCCCCATCTTGCGACCAGGGCGCACCGCGGTCTTGCCGTAAAGGTGCACCGCCACGTCCGGCGTTGCCAGCCAGCGGGTCACATCCTCCACCTCGGAACCGAGCAGATTGTGCATCTCGACGCGGCCACGCCGGATCGGCTTTCCGAGGGGCAGCCCAGCGACTGCGCGGATATGCTGCTCGAATTGCGACACCGATGCGCCGTCGATGGTCCAGTGGCCGGAATTGTGTACGCGCGGCGCGATCTCGTTCACCAGCACGGTATGGCCCGCGCCATCCTTGACGACGAACATCTCGACCGCGAGCACGCCCACATAGCCGAAGGCTTCCGCGATTTTTTCAGCGATGCGCCGCGCTTCGGCGGCAACCGCGGGCGTGACGTTCGCGGGGACGCGCGAGGTTTTAAGAATGTGGTCGGCGTGCTCGTTCTCGATCACGTCGAAGCATTCGATCGCGCCGTCGCTGCCGCGCGCCGCCACGACGGAAATCTCGCGCTCGAACGGCACGAACGCTTCGAGGATCTGAGCCTGTCCGCCAAGCTCCTCGAACATTGCCGGATCGCCGCCGTTGCGGACCATGATCTGGCCCTTGCCGTCATAGCCGAAGCGTCGTGTCTTCAGCACCGCGGGCTTGCCGACCTTGGCGAGCGCCGCCGTCAGGCCCTCGGATGAATTGACCGCCGCGAACTTCGCCGTGCCGATGCCGAGGCTCTGCACAAACTCCTTTTCGGTGAGCCGGTCCTGCGTGATCGCCAGCACCTTCGGGTCGGGCAGCACGGGCTTGCGCGCGGAGAGGAACGTCGCGGTCTCGGCCGGTACGTTCTCGAACTCGTAGGTGACGACATCGACATCCGCGGCGAAGCGATCGAGCGCGGCGAAATCGAGATAGTCGGCCTCCGTCACGCTGCGCACCACATCGAAGGCGGGCGAATGCGAATCGGGACAGAAAATGTGGCACTTGAATCCGAGCCGTGCCGCCGCAAGCGCCAGCATGCGCCCGAGCTGTCCGCCGCCGAGAATCCCGATGGTGGCATCGGACCCAAGTGGTCCGGAGCGCTGCGCAGTCACGCCTTGTCCTCGGGCGTCTTATCTTCAGGAGTATCGGCGACCGCGTCGGTCTGCTGCTTGCGCCAGGCGTCGAGCCGCTTCGCGAGCTTGTCGTCGGTCAGCGCCAGGACGCTTGCGGCGAGCAGCGCGGCGTTGATCGCGCCGGACTTGCCGATCGCGAGCGTACCGACCGGCACGCCCGGCGGCATCTGCACGATGGAGTAGAGCGAGTCGACACCCGACATCGCCTTCGACTTCGACCGGCACGCCGAACACCGGCAGCGGCGTCATCGCGGCGGTCATGCCCGGCAGGTGCGCGGCGCCGCCGGCGCCCGCGATGATCACCTTCACACCGGCAGTCTTCGCGCCCTTGGCGAACGCATAGAGCCGGTCGGGGGTGCGGTGTGCCGAGACGATGCGCTTGTCGTAGCCGACCTTGAGCGCGTCGAGCGTTTCGGCGGCATGCCGCATCGTCGGCCAGTCGGACTGGCTCCCCATGATGATCGCGACGGGCTTCGTCATGCGTCCCTTATACGGCAGGGGGCCAGAAGAAGGCGCGGATTTATAGGAATCCACCCCTTCGAGGCAAGCGGTTACGTCTCGTTAACCATACCGCCACCATGCTGGCGGGCCTTCTCGGTGGGAGCCATGGTGCAAGCGAGCCTGGTCGGGACGAAATTGTTGGCGGCGCGCGCCCGCAAGCCAGCCGCCCGGCCGCTGCGTGCGGAGGCCGAGCCACGTTCCGCGCAACCGGCCCGCAATGTCCCGTCCGAACTTGCCGCCCTTCTGGGTGAGGTGCAGCGGCTTGAAGCCGAACTTGCGGCGGCGCGCGCCCAGGTGACGCAGCTCGAGGCGACCGCCGACATCGACCTGGTGACCGGCATCTTCAACCGGCGCGGATTCGAGCGTGAGCTGGTGCGCTCGCTCGCCTATGCGCGACGCTACGGCACACGTGCCGCACTGTTCTATATCGATCTCGACGGCTTCAAGCAGGTCAACGACGCATACGGTCACGCGGCGGGCGATGCCGTGCTGAAGGCGGTCGCCGTCACGCTGACGCAGAACGTGCGTGCCTCCGACGTGGTCGGCCGGCTCGGTGGCGACGAGTTCGGCCTGATCCTTTGGAATCTGAGCGAGGCCGACGCCGCCACGAAGGCCTGGACGCTTGAGGCCGCCGTCAGCGAGGCCGACATCGAGCGGAATGGCGAAACGCTCGCGGCCGGCGCATCGGTTGGCTTTGCGATGCTCGGCGGCGCTGGTGATATTGCAGATGCCCTCGCGCAGGCCGACCACGCCATGTACGCCCGCAAGGCGGAGCGGAAGGGCGGCGGGTTACCGCAAAGCCGGTAAAATTCTCACGCGATGATGTCGGGCGTGAGCTGATTGTCGATGAACTTGATCTTGTCGCGCAGCACCAGTTTGCGCTTCTTCAGACGCTGGATCTGCAGCACGTCGGAACCCGGAGAGCCCTGCAGCGCTTCGATCGCGGCATCGAGGTCGCGGTGCTCCTGCAACAGGCGCGACAGTTGCGCGCGGAGCTCGCGTTCTTCCTCGTTGGTCATGTGCCGCAACGGTCCGTCAAGGCCGCCCGGCGCGCGCGGGAGCCGCGCCGAAACCCGAACAAGTATCGCGCGTTAAGCATGAGCCATCAAGGCCGCGGAGGTAGCCGGGCAAGGTCGCGGATAGCGGGGATTTGACGCAATGGATCGCAAAGCTTCCGTCGACTTGGCGCGCCATTTCTGGCACACTGGAACCGTCAGGAACCTGACACAAGGAGGCTTCATCGATGTCCATGCAATCGCATCTTGCGGAACTGGAGCGTAAGCACGACGCGTTGGAATCCGAACTTGCCGACGCCATAGCACACCCTTCGGTCGACGACGTGACGATCGCGGAACTCAAGCGCCGCAAGCTGCATGTGAAGGATGAAATCGCCCGCCTGAAAACAGACGCGAGCGTGCACTAACCGACGCGCCGCGGCATCGGCCGCGGGTGTGGCGTTGCGTATTCAATCAGCAACCGCCGGTCTCCCCGAACAGGGGCCGGCGGTTTTGCTTTGGCCGGCGTGTGCTAGGTTTTCAGCCAACAAGAGTCGGGGAGCGGAATG
Organism: uncultured Alphaproteobacteria bacterium; assembly: GCA_963757565.1. Classification (GTDB taxonomy): domain Bacteria; phylum Pseudomonadota; class Alphaproteobacteria; order Rhizobiales; family Xanthobacteraceae; genus PALSA-894. Next base: position 742,581 of record CAVWSB010000006.1, on the reverse strand, counting down.
ATCAACGCAATGCGCCTCGCGGCTGCCCTTCTCCTGGTGGTCGCGACAGGCGCCTCGGCCGAGGACTATCCGTCGCGCCCGATCACGCTGGTGGTGCCGTATGCGGCGGGCGGCGGCAATGACGTGATGGCGCGCATTGTCGCCGAGAAGATGAGCAAGGCGCTCGGCCAGCAGATCGTGATCGAGAACAAGGGCGGGGCAGGGGGCTCGATCGCGACGCGTCAGGTCGCGAAGTCCACGCCCGACGGCTACACGCTCGGGCTCGGCGGCACCGGCACGCTCGCGATCAATCCGACGCTCTACGGCAATGTCGGCTACGATCCGCGCAGGGATTTCGCGCCGGTCGGACTGATCGCCACCTCGGCACTGGTCGTGCTGGTCAATCCGCAGATCGAGGCGAAGACGATCCCCGAACTGATTGCGCTTGCGAAGCGCGAGCCCGGTAAGCTGAACTATGCGTCGGCGGGCGTCGGCAGTGGTATTCATCTCGGCGCCGAACTGTTCGCCACCATGGCGGGCATCAAACTGACGCACATTCCCTACAAGGGCTCCGCCCCTGCGCTCACCGACCTGATCGGCGGGCATGTGGCGATCTATTTTTCCTCGCTGCCGCCCGCGATCGCGCTGGTGAAGGACGGCAAGGTGCGTGCACTTGGCGTGACCGGGCCGACGCGCTCGCCGAGTTTCCCCGATCTTCCGACCGTCGCCGAGGCGGCGCTGCCTGGCTACGAGGCCGTGCTGCATTACGGCATCGTGGCGCCCGCCGGCACGCCGCAACCGGTCATCGACAAGCTCAATGCCGCGATGAAGACTGCGCTCGACGATCCGGAGGTGCGTCAGCGCATCGCGGCCGATGGTGCCGAGCCGTTTTCCGGCACGCCGCAGGACTATGCGGCCGACATCGACCGCGAGGAGACCAAGTGGTCGCAGGTGGTGAAAGTGTCGGGCGCGAAGGTGGAATAGCCCGGAGCGTCATCCTGAGGTGCCCGCGCAAAGTGCGGGCCTCGAAGGATGGCCATCGATTTCGATGTGCGCCGTCGCCCTTCGAGGCTCGCAAGTGCTCGCACCTCAGGTGACGGCTAAGAGGGACATGCAAATGGCAAGACTGCTTCATTCGATCGTCATCGTTCTTTTCGCCTTCATTGCGTCCGCCCACGCCCAGGACTATCCGACCCGCACGGTTTCACTGGTGGTGCCGTATCCCCCGGGTGGCGGTGTTGACGCGATGGCGCGCATCGTCGCCGACAAGCTGTCGCAGGCGCTCGGCCACCAGGTGATTGTGGACAACCGTGGCGGCGGTTCGGGACTGGTCGGCACGCGCGCCGTGATCAAGAGCCCGCCCGACGGATACACGCTGTTCCTCGGACACACCGGCTCGATCTCGATCAATCCGTCGCTCTACGTCAATTCGGGCTTCGATCCGCGCAAGGATTTCACCGCCATCGGGCTGATCGCCGCGATGCCGGTCGCGATGATCGCCAACCCGTCATTCCCGGCAAAGACCGTTGGCGAGGTGATCGCCGTGATGAAGGCCAATCCGGGCAAATACAACATCGGCACTTCGGCGGTCGGCACCGGCGGCTATCTGTCGGCCGAACTGTTCAAGTCGGTCACCGGGATCGATGCCACCATCGTGCCCTACAAGGGCACCGGCGGGGTGATGAACGATCTGCTCGGCGGGCATGTGCCGATCGCATTCGGCGTGCTGCCGCCCGCGATGGGCAATATCCAGGCCGGCACGCTGCGCGCCATTGCGGTGTTCGGCGACACGCGCTTCAGCCTGCTGCCCGACGTGCCGACCGCGACCGAGTTCAGGCCTACCGGGTTTTGAATCGGTTCTGCACTATGGCGTACTCGCGCCGGCCGGGATGCCGCGGCCGATCGTCGAGCGGATCAACGCGGAGCTGCGCAAGCTGGTCAACAGCGAGGATGTGAAGCAGCGCATCCACGCCGAGGGTGGCGATCCGCTGACCTCGACACCGGACGAATATGCCGCCGACATCGACCGCGAGGAGACCAAGTGGTCCTCGCTGATCCACAAGCTCAACCTGAAGGTTGAGTGACGCGCGCGAACGCGCGTCACTTCTGGCGTTTCAATTCTTGCGCTTCAGCTCCTGCGCGGCGCGCGCCAGCACTTCCACGATCCGCGTTTCGGAATCCGCGTCGGCTTCGAGTTGCGCGGCCGTGACCTCGCGCAGATTATCGAACGCGGCACGCACCAGCGGCGGAGCGGAAGGGCGGTCGTCGCGGTCGCGGTCGCGTCCATGCCGATGCCGCCCGCGATGCTCCTCATCGTATTCGGGCCGCTCGAAGTGCTCGCGGATGCGCTTCGCCTTCTCGCCGACAGCGCTCATGCGCTCCAGCATCGTATCGACGAAGTCGCGGTTCTCGGTGAGATGCGCGCGGCCGTCCTCGGTGATGGTGTAGAGCTTCTTGGCGCCGTCGGCCTGCACGGTGACGTATCCGGCTTCTTCCAGATAGGTGAGCGTCGGATAGACGATGCCGGGGCTCGGCGAATACCAGCCGGCCGTCTTCTCCTCGAGCAGCTTGATGATCTCGTAGCCGTGGCGCGGCTGCTCGGCGATCAATGCCAGTGCGATGAGCCGCAGGTCGCCCTGCGCCAGCATTCGGCCCGCGCGCATCATCTCGCCGCCGCCCATGCCGTGGCGTCCGCCGAAGCCGCCGCCAAAGTGGCGTCGCCACCGCCGTCCGCCTTCCGGCCCGCATTCTCTGTGTTGCATTCCAAACATGTGTCACTCCGTCGTTGGATATATCTTTAGATAATCTATGCCTTGAGAGCGATCAATAGATATATCTTGAGATTAATATGTACCTGTAAGATCAATGACTTAGTCTTGGAACGATTGCTCTGGGGGGCGGTGCAGGTTCAGGCCGGTTTTGCCGCTGGAGCCTGTCTGCCGTCCGCTAGTATGGGGCGGCCAGGCCCGAGACGCGGCCTCAGGGGAGGGCGCGTGCTGCGAAACCGCTTCGTCATTCTGCTTGTCCTGTTTCTCGCGCGCACCGCGGTTGCGGTGCAGTTTCAAACCGTGGCGTCGAGCGGCGCTTCGCTCATTTCGGCGCTCGCCATCGACTATGCGTCGCTTGGCTTCCTGATCGGCCTCTACATGCTGCCCGGCATTGCGATCTCGCTGCCGGGCGGCGTGCTGGGCCAGCGGTTCGGCGCAAAACATGTTGCGCTGGCCGGGCTCGCGCTGATGGTCGTGGGCGGCGTGATAATGGCGCTCGCGACGTCGTATCTCACGGTCGCCATTGGACGCGTCGTTGGCGGAACGGGCGCGGTGCTGTTCAACGTGCTTGTTACCAAGATGATCGCCGACTGGTTCGCCGGCCGCGAGATCGTTCTCGCAATGGGCGCGCTGGTCTCGAGCTGGCCGTTCGGCCTCGCGCTCGGGCTCGTCGGCTTTGGCCCCGTCGTCGCGGCAGGCGGATTCGCGCCGGTGATGTATATCGGCGCAGTTGCGTCCCTGATCGCATTTGCGCTCGTCGCGACGTTCTACCGCGACCCGCCGGACTTGCCCGCGGGCAGCACTGCACGCCTCTCGCTTGACCTGACGCGGCGCGAATGGACGCTGGTCATCATCGCCGGCGCGCTCTGGGGATTCTTCAACGTTTCCTACATCGTGATGATCAGCTTCATGCCGGAGCTGCTCACGCAGCGTGGGCTCGCGCCAGCGGAGGCTGGCCTGATTGTCAGCCTGCTCGGTTGGTCGCTGATCCCGTCAATTCCGCTTTGGAGCATCGTGGCGGAACGCATCAAGCTTCCGAATTTTCTGATGCAGGTCTCGTTTGTGATCGTGACGGCTGCGCTCGTGGTGCTGGCGCTCACCGGTGCGACATTCATCCCGTTTGCGCTGATCATTGTGCTCAACGGCGCCTCGCCAGGGCTGATGATGGCGCTGCCCGCGCAGGTTCTGCGCCCGCAGAGCCGGGCGAGCGGCATGGGCGTGTTCTTCACCGTTTACTACGCCGCAATGGCGCTGCTTCCGGGCGGTGCCGGATGGGCGCGGGACTTTTCCGGATCGGCCGCCGCTCCGACACTGTTCGCCGCTGTGATGATGGCCTTGTGCGCTGTCACCCTCTTGTTGTTCCATATCGCGCAACGAATGCCACAACGACGCGAGGAAATGCCGTGAGCGAAGGGTCGTTCGACTACATCGTCGTCGGCGCAGGCAGCGCCGGGTGCGTGCTGGCCAACCGGCTCACTGCGTCGGGCCAGCATCGCGTGCTGCTGATCGAGGCGGGTGGCGAGGATCGCAATCTCTGGATCCATGTGCCGATCGGCTACGCCAAGCTGTTCACCGACGCACGCCACAACTGGCTCTACAATTCCGAGCCCGAGCCGGAGCTTGGCGGCCGCCAGATCATCCAGCCGCGCGGCAAGGTGATGGGCGGCTCGTCGTCGATCAACGGACTCCTCTACATCCGTGGACAAGCCGAGGACTTCGACCACTGGCGCCAGCTCGGCAACGCGGGCTGGAGTTTCGCCGATGTGCTGCCGTATTTCAAACGCGCCGAGGATCAGGAGCGCGGCGCCGACGACCTGCACGGCGTGGGCGGTCCGCTCTCGGTCAACGATGTGAGCGAGCCGCATCCGCTGTGCGAAGCGTTCATCGATGCGTGCGAGCAGGCCGGCCTGCCACGCACGAACGATTTCAACGGGCCGAGCCAGGAGGGCGCGGGCTATTTCCAGCTCACCACGCGCAAGGGCCGCCGCTGGTCGACCGCGCGCGGGTATCTGGCGGCGGCGCGCAAGCGCGGCAATCTCGCGGTGGTGTCGAATGCACTGACCACGCGCATCCTGTTCGAAGGGCGCCGCGCGGTCGGCGTCGAGTACAGGAAGGACGGCGCGACGCACACGGCGCGTGCGAACGGCGAAGTGATTCTTGCGAGCGGCGCGTTCAACTCGCCGCAACTGCTGCAGCTTTCCGGCGTCGGTTCCGGCGACCTGCTGCGCGAGCATGGTATCGATGTCGTTGCCGACATGAAGGGCGTCGGCGCGGACCTGCAGGATCACTATCAGGCGCGCTTCAACTATCGCTGCAGCGAGCGCATCACCATCAACGACATGATGAACAGCCCGTTCGGGCGCGTCGCCGCCGGGCTACGCTACGCCATGTTCCGTAAGGGCTTTCTGACGGTCGGCGCCGGCTACGCGGGCGGTTTCTTCAAGACCGATCCCAAGATGGAAACGCCGGACGTGCAATTCCATTTCATTTTGTTCTCGGCCGATGCGGTCGGACAGAAGCTGCATCCCTGGCCGGGCTTTCTCGCCTCGGTCTGCCAGCTTCGCCCGGAGAGCCGCGGCTTCGTGCGCATCAAGTCGAACGATCCTGCGCAGGCGCCCGCGATCCAGCCGCGCTATCTGACCGCACAGGCGGATCGCGACGTGACGGTTGCCGGCATGAAGCTGTTGCGCCGCGTGATGCAGCAGCAGGCCCTTGCGCGCTACATCGTGGAAGAGATCGCGCCGGGTGCCAAAGTTCAGAGCGACGAACAGCTCCTCGACTTCGCGCGCGCCAAAGGCACCACCGTATTCCATCCGACCTCGACCTGCCGCATGGGCTCGGACGTGACCGCCGTGGTGGACGAGCGGCTGCGCGTGCATGGCTTCCAGGGTTTGCGTGTCGCCGACGCCTCGATCATGCCGACGGTCGTGTCCGGCAACACCAACGCGGCCTGCGTGATGATCGGCGAGAAGGCCTCCGACATGATGCTCGCCGACGCGAAGGCGGGAGCCACAGCGCGGGTGGCCGCGTGAGCGCGATGTCATTGCGTCCGCTCGTCCCCGCGGAAGCGGGGACCCAGTACTTTGCCAAAGACTGGATGCCCGCTTTCGCGGGCATGAGCGGAGTCATGTGTGGCCGCTGAATTCGACTACATCATCGTCGGCGCGGGCAGCGCGGGTTGCGTGCTCGCCAATCGCCTGACCGAAAGCGGTCGCCATCGCGTGCTTCTGCTCGAAGCCGGCGGCGAGGATCGCAACATCTGGATTCACATCCCGCTCGGCTACGGCAAGCACTTCTCCAACCCGGACGTGAACTGGCTCTACGAAACCGAGCCGGAGCCCGAATGCCACGGCCGCAAGATCATCGCGCCGCGCGGCAAGGTGATGGGCGGCTCATCCTCGATCAACGGGCTGATGTATGTGCGCGGACAGGCGCAGGACTACGATCGCTGGCGCCAGCTCGGCAATCCGGGCTGGAGCTTTGCCGATGTGCTGCCGTATTTCCGCAAGGCGGAGGATCAGGCGCGCGGCGCCGACGAATTCCACGGAGACAGATGGGCCGCTGTCCGTCGCAGATCTGGGCGATCTGCCGATCGCGGATGCGTTCATCGAAGCCGCCGCGCAATGCGGCTATCCGCGCAATCCGGACTTCAACGGCGCGCGCACAGGAAGGCTTTGGCTACTACCAGTTCACCACGCGCAACGGGCGGCGCTGCTCGACCGCGGTCGGGTATCTCAAGCCGGCGCGGCGGCGCGCAAATCTGAAGGTCGCATCGAACGCGCTGGCGACGCGCGTGCTGTTCGAAGGAAAGCGCGCGGTCGGCATCGAATACCGGCAGGGCGACAACACACTGCATCAGGCGCGCGGCGGCGAAATCATTTTGGCGGGCGGCGCGTACAATTCGCCGCAGTTGATGCAGCTGTCCGGCCTCGGGCCGGCGGATCTTTTGCGCCAGCACGGGATCGATGTGATCGCCGACATGCCGGGCGTCGGCGCCGATCTGCAGGATCACTACCACGCGCGGCTGATCTATCGCGCGACGCAGCCGGTCTCGGTGAACGACTATTTCACCAGCAAGCTGCGCGGCTTCGCGGCTGGCGTGAATTATCTGCTGCGCCGCCAGGGCCTGCTCGCAATGGGCGCGGGCTATGTCGGCGGTTTCCTGCGCACCAACGAGGCGGTCGAGACGCCGGACGTGCAGACGCACATCATGCTGTTCTCTGCCGACGCGATCGGGGGGCCGCTGCATGCCTTCTCCGGGTCTCACCTGTCCGGTGATCGTGCTCCGCCCGGAAAGCCGCGGCACGGTGCACATCAAGTCCGCCGATCCAGCGCAGCCGCCGGCGATCCAACCGAATTATCTCACCGCCGCGAAGGACCGCGACACCACGGTCGCCGGCATCCGCGCGCTGCGCCGCATCATGGCGGCGCCCGCGATCGCGCCGTTTATCGAAGCCGAGCACGAGCCGGGTCCGGCCTGTGCGAGCGACGCGGACATCCTCGACTACGTGCGGCGGCGCGGCTCGACGGTCTATCATCCCGACCTCGACCTGCCGCATGGGGAGCGATCCCACGGCGGTGGTCGATGCGCGGCTGAAGGTGCATGGGTTCGAGCGGTTGCGTGTGGTTGACGCTTCGATCATGCCGGCGCTCGTTTCGGGCAACACCAATGCGCCGACGATCATGATCGCCGAAAAAGGTGCCGACATGATCCTTCACGACGCCCGAGGCGCATCGCACGCTTGACCGGGAACCCGCGCAACCGCGGCGCGATGCCGCGCACAATCGAATCAGAAGTCGTGCCTTCGTTTGGTCGCGCTTCGTTCGCTTGCCGATTTATCCGGCATGAGGCACATCGTTGCGGGGGCTCCTGCGGCGGGGAGATTGCGGCTTTGCTGCGTGTTGCATTCGCGTTGGCGATTCTCATTCCAATGGCATCGGCAGCGGCGGCGAACGACCCCAAGGTCGAGCGCATGCTCCAGCAGCTCGATCCGGATGCGCGCTTCGAGCAGATCTGCGACCTCGAAGCGATGCAGCGCATCGGCAAGGACAAGACCTACAAGCCCGAACGCACCGTCGTCAGCGCGCTTGCGACCCCCAAGGTCGCCAACGGCACGATGACCGGCAGCGGCGGTGCGTTCAAAAGCAAGGGCCAGTGGTTTCAGTTCTCGTTCATCTGCAAGACCTCGCCCGACCACATGCAGATCCAGTCCTTCAGCTACCAGATCGGCAATCCGATCCCGGAAGAGAAGTGGGAAGCGAACGGACTGTGGAAATAAACGAGGGACCGGCGCGTTGACCGGCCCTCAGGCGTGCAGCCGCACCAGCCGCTTGCCGAGATTCTCCCCGCGATAGAGGCTGGCAATGGCGTCGGGACAGGCCTCGATGCCATCGAGAATGTCCTCGCGATAGGCGAGGCGGCCTTCGCGGATCCAGGCGGCAAGTTGCGTGACCGCCTCCTCGTAGCGGTGGGCGTAATCGAACACGAGGAATCCTTCCATGCGGGCGCGTTTCACCAGCAGGTGCCGCTCGACGCGCGGCCCCATCGGCGGCGAATCCCAGCTCGCGATCGAGGCCGTACCGCAGATCACGACACGCGCGCCGGGGGCAAGCTGGGCCAGCACGGCATCGCTGATCGACCCGCTCGTGTTGTCGAAATACACGTTGATGCCCCGCGGGCAGGCCGCTTTGAGCGCCTCCGCAAGGGCCGGCTGCTTGTAGTCGATCGCCGCATCGTAGCCGAACGCCTCGCCGCAGAGCGTGGTCTTCACCGGCCCGCCCGCGATGCCGACGGTGCGGCAGCCTGCAATGTTCGCGATCTGCCCGACCGCGGAGCCGACCGACCCCGCCGCGGTCGAAATCACCACGGTGTCGCCGGGTCGTGGCCTTCCGACATCGAGCAGCGCGAATTAGGCGGTTACTCCATTCAGGCCAAGCGCGCCGAGCGAAAGCGATAGCGGCAGATCGGTCTCTTTTACCTTGCGCGTGACGGCCGCCGCGCCGACGATCGCAAAGTCCTGCCAGCCGAACATGCCCATCACGCGGTCGCCCTCGGCGAACTGCGGATTCTTCGAGGCGATCACGGTGCCGGCCGCAAACGAGCGCATCACCTCGCCGATGCCGACCGGCTGCGAATAGTTCGCTACCGCGTTCACCCAGCCGCGCATCGCCGGTTCGACCGAGAGGAATTGATTGCGCACCAGGATTTGGCCCTCGGCCAGCTCGGGCACAGGTGCGGTCGCGACTTCGAAGTGCTCGGCCTGCGGAATGCCAGTGGGACGGGATTTGAGGCGGACCTGGCGATTCTCGTTGCTCTGCATCACGCGCTCTTCGCCATCTCGCGCAGCTTGAATTTCTGGATCTTGCCCGTGCTGGTCTTCGGCACGTCGCCGAAGACGATGTGGCGCGGCACCTTGTAGCCGGCCAAATTCTGTTTGCACCACGCGATCAGTTCGTCCTTGGTGGCCTTCGCGCCGGGCTTCAGTTCGACGAAGGCGCACGGCGTCTCGCCCCATTTCTCGTCCGGCTTCGCCACCACGGCGGCGGCCTGCACGGCGGGATGCTTGTAGAGCGCGTCCTCGACCTCGATCGACGAAATGTTCTCGCCGCCCGAGATGATAATGTCCTTGGAGCGGTCCTTGAGCTGGATGTAGCCGTCCGGATACATCACGCCGAGGTCGCCGGTATGAAACCACCCGCCCTTGAAGGCGGCATCGGTGGATTTCCTGTTCTTGAGATACCCGCGCATCACCACATTGCCGCGCATCATCACTTCGCCGAGCGTCTCGCCGTCGCGTGGCACCGGCACCATCGTCTCCGGGTCCATCACGTCGATCGCTTCAAGCGCGCCGTAGCGCACGCCCTGGCGCGATTTCTTCTCCGCCTGTTCGGCGAGCGGCAGCGCATCCCACTCGGCATGCCAGTCGTTCACCACCGCCGGACCGTAACATTCGGTCAGCCCATAGAGATGCGTGACGTTGAAGCCGGCCTGCTTCATGGCGGCGAGCACGGCCGCGGGCGGGGGAGCGGCCGCGGTGAAAAACTCCACCACATGCGGCAGCGGCTTCTTCTCGTTCTCCGGCGCGTTGAGCAGCGTCGACATCACGATCGGCGCGCCGCACAGGTGCGTGACCTTGTGGCTTGCGATGGCGTCGAACATCGCTGCCGCGCGCACCGCGCGCAGGCACACATGCGTGCCGGCCACCACCGAGATGGTCCACGGGAAGCACCAGCCGTTGCAGTGGAACATCGGCAGCGTCCACAGATACACCGCGTGCTTGCCCATGCTGCCGGTGATGACGTTGCCGGTTGCGAGCAGGTTCGCGCCGCGATGGTGATAGACGACGCCCTTCGGATCGCCGGTCGTGCCCGAGGTGTAGTTGAGCGCGATCGCGTCCCATTCGTCGTCGGGCATTGTCCAGGCGAAGGCCTCATCGCCCTGCGCGACGAAATCCTCGTATTCGATCTCGCCGAGCCGTTCGCCGGGACCGGAATATTCCGGATCGTCGTAATCGATCACCAGCGGCTTCACTTTGCAGAGGCTCAGCGCCTCCTTCACGGTTTTGGAGAATTCGCGGTCGGTGATCAGCACCTTGGTGTCGGCGTGGTCGAGCGAGAATGCGATGATGGGCGGATCGAGCCGCGTGTTGAGCGTGTTGAGCACGCCTTGAGTCATCGGCACGCCGTAATGCGCCTCCAGCATCGCGGGCGTGTTGGCGAGCATGACCGATACGGTGTCGCCTCGCTTGATGCCGCGCTTGGCCAGCGCCGAGGCCAGTCTGCGCGTGCGCGCGTAGAACTCGGCGTAAGTCCGCCGCAGCGGCCCGTGGATGATCGCCGTGTGCTTCGGGTAGACCGCGGCCGCGCGTTCAAGAAACGGCAGCGGCGACAGCGGCTGGAAATTCGCCGGATTGCGGTCGAGATCGATGTCGTACGGATTGCTCATGCGCGTCCCCGGACTGGCGCCACTAGCTAGCCACGGGATCGCGCGGCAATCAATTGACCCGCATCAGGTCCACATCCGCCACAGTCCGGCCGCGCCCTGCGCGAGGAGCGCGGCGGAGATCAGGAACATCAGCGCATAGGTGATGCGGTAGAACGGGCCGGTCGGGATGCGCTGCACCAGCCAGAAGCCGAGGAAGTTGGTCGCGATCGCGAGCGGCATCAGCGCCAGCGAGACGAGCAGCGTATCGCCGGTGAGTTGCCCGAGCCCGACATAGGGCACGAGCCGCATCAGGTTCACGGCTGCGAAGAACATCGTGATAGTGCCGACGAGGCGCATCTTGTCCATGCGCTGCGGCAGCACATGGATGGCAAACGGCGGCATGCCGGCGGAAGCGATGGTCGAGGTGAAGGCCGAAGCGCCGCCCCAGAACACGCCGCTCACCGCGCTCGGCCGTTTCGGCGGCGGCATCTTGCCGAACCACACGTTCAGCACGAACAGGACGCCGATCGTGCCGATCAGCAGCCGCACGGCATCGTCCGGCACCACCGAGGCGAGCGCCCAGGCCACGCCGGTGCCGACCACGGCGCCGGGCAGCATCACCTTCACGTTCCATGGGTCCCAATCGTGGCGGTACCACCAGACGGAGATGACATCCTGCATCATCAGGATAGGCAGCAGGATCGCCAGCGCCTTAGCGGCGGCATGGTGAGCGCGAGCAGCGGCGTTGCCGCCATGCCGATGCCGGAGAACCCGCCCTTGGCGAGGCCGACCAGCAGCACGGCGAGGAACGCCATAACGAGGAAGAGGGGATCGTGAAACACCGGGCGGGCACTCGAAAGTCCGCGGACTTAGAGCAAGACGCGTGGGCGTTGGAAAGCCTCGCGCACGCATGGCCGCGTTGCCACCGTGCCTTCTCAATGGCACTTGCATGGCGCAAGATACGCACGAACTCGGCCGCGCGCTGCCGAGACCGGAGAACAATGGATGGACGCCCGCACCAGCCGCTACCATGAGGTCTACGCGCGCGCGATGCGCGACCCGGAAGGCTTCTGGGGCGAAGCCGCGCAGGCCATCGACTGGTACGAGCCGGCGAAACGCGTGTTCGACAAGGACGCCGGCATCTACGGCCGCTGGTTCACCGGCGCATCCTGCAACACCTGCTACAACGCGATCGACCGCCATGTGGAGCGCGGGCGCGCCGACCAGCCCGCCATCATCTACGACTCGGCCGTCACCAATACCAAGCGCGTCATCACCTATGGCGAACTCAAGCGCGAGGTCGAGACGCTCGCGGCGATCCTGCGGGATTTCGGCGTCGACGAAAGGCGACCGCGTCATCCTCTATATGCCAATGGTGCCGGAGGCGTTGTTCGCCATGTATGCGTGCGCGCGCATCGGCGCGATCCACGGCGTGGTGTTCGGGGGCTTTGCCGCCAAGGAGCTTGCCACCCGCATCGACGACGCGAAGCCGAAGCTGATCCTCTCGGCCTCGTGCGGCATCGAGGCCGCGCGCGTCGTCCCGTACAAGCCGCTGCTCGACGCGGCGATCGATCTTGCCGCGCACAAGGCCGACGCCTGCATCGTGCTGGCGCGCCCGCAATGCGAGGCCACGCTCAAGGAGGGCCGCGACCACGACTGGGCGAGCCTGCGCGAAAAAGCGTTCGCCGCGAAGAAGGCCGCGCCCTGCGTGCCGGTGCTGGCGACCGATCCGCTCTACATCCTCTACACCTCGGGCACGACCGGCATTCCGAAGGGCGTGGTGCGCGACAATGGCGGCCACCTGGTCGCGCTCGCCTGGTCGATGCACGGGCTCTACGGCGTGAAGCCGGGCGAGACCTGGTGGTGCGCCTCCGACATCGGCTGGGTGGTCGGCCATTCCTACATCGTCTATGCGCCGCTGTTTCACGGCGCGACCTCGATCCTCTACGAGGGCAAGCCGGTCGGCACGCCGGACGCGGGCGCGTTCTGGCGCGTCATCGCCGACCACAAGGCGGTGGCGCTGTTCACCGCGCCGACCGCGTTCCGCGCGATCCGGAAGGAGGACCCGAACGGCGACTTCATCCGCAAATACGACCTGTCGAATTTCCGCACGCTGTTTCTCGCGGGCGAGCGCGCCGATCCGCCGACGGTCGAATGGGCCGAGCAGCAATTGAAAGTCCCGGTGATCGATCACTGGTGGCAGACCGAGACCGGCTGGGGCATCGCCGGAAACCCGATGGGCCTGGGCATGCTGCCGGTGAAGCACGGCTCGCCGACCGTGCCGATGCCGGGCTACGACGTGCGCATCGTCGACGAGACCTGCAAGGAAATGCCCGCCGGCAAAATGGGCTCGATCGTCATCAAGCTGCCGCTGCCGCCCGCCTGCCTGCCGACGCTGTGGCAGAACGATGCGCGCATGCGCGAAAGCTACCTCGCCGAATTCCCCGGCTACTACAAGACCGCCGACGCCGGCTTCAAGGACGCGGATGGCTATCTCTTCATCATGGGCCGCACCGACGACATCATCAACGTGGCGGGCCATCGCCTTTCGACCGGCGGCATGGAGGAGGTGCTCGCCGGCCACCCGGACGTCGCCGAATGCGCCGTCATCGGAATCGCGGACGCGATGAAGGGCGAGGTGCCGTGCGGCTTCGTGGTGCTCAAGGCCGGCGTCACGCGCGACCACGCGGACATCGAAAAGGAAATCGTCGCGCTGGTGCGCGAGAAGATCGGCCCGGTGGCGGCGTTCAAGCTCGCCATCACAGTGCCGCGGCTCCCCAAGACGCGCTCGGGCAAGATCCTGCGCGGCACCATGAAGAAGATCGCCGACGGCGAGTCATGGTCGATGCCCGCGACGATCGAGGACCCGAAGGCGCTGGAGGAGATTGGGGGAGCGTTGAAGGGGAGAGTGGGGGCGTAATCCATCCTCCGCTCATTCCCGCGCAAGTGGGAATCCAGTTCGCAGGCTGGGTCCCGCTTTTGCGGGGACGAGCGGCATCGAGGCGGGACGCGTGCGCGTTCACCTCGAACGCGACGGGGAGGAATGACGAAGGCGGCGCCGACGCGGCGCAACATGCACAGCAGGCGAATTTCGCCAAGAACGTCGCGATCATCGGTGGCCTGATGCCGCTGGTGGCGACCGCGGGCGGGGCGATTTTCGCTGGATGAATGGTGGAAGGTGATGGGCGCTAGTGTGAGGCGTCGCTAACCCGCCTCATCATCAGCGCCTTCACCCGTCCCACCACAAACGCCGCCGCGATCAGCGCCAGATACCCCATCGTCATCCGATCCTTCCATGCCAGCAGCATGGCGCGTCTCCCGAGCGCTTCCGAATCAGCAGGTGGAAGCGATGCGAGCACAGACACATCCGCGCTCATGCGCAGGAAGCCGAGCGCCGCCATCAGGGGCACGAGAACGACCAGCGCGATGAGCGCGGGCTTCGCGCGCAGCATGACCTCGTAGCGGCGCAGGGTGATCCAGAGCCCGAGGCACCCATGCAGCCAGCCCGGCGCGAGAAGCGCGAGCTGCCAGCCTTGCGAACCCGATGCGATCAGATTGGCGATGATCGACGTGTAGGACGGCGCAACCTCGAAGAGTTCGTGGTTCAGCCGCGTTGTCACGGCGTGGCCGATCAGCAGCAACGGAAAGCTGAACCCGGCGCCCAGCCGCACAACTTCGACCAGCGGCAAATGCCATTCGCGGCGCGAATATAATGTCCAGAGCGCGAGTGCGAAATGAATTGCGGCCGCGCCGTAAAGCGCGGTGGTCGCGACCGGATTGCGCCAGAACACGATGGCAAGTTTGAGCGCGCCTTCGGCCAGCGGGAGCGAGATGACGCCAAGCGCATGATTGAGCAGATGCTGCGTGAGATACGCGAACATCACCAGCCCGGTGAGCAGGCGGATGCGCCGGACCGTCAAGAGTGTGCGCAGCATCATGCAGGTGAGCGATACTGCATTTCGACGCGACTGGCCTGCGCTCAGGCGAGCCCATCCCCCGCCAATCGCATCACGTGGTCGCGAATGTCGGTCGGCCAGGCGGCGGTCATCTCGGAAAATCGCGCCGCATCGCCTGCGAACAGCGCGCGTGTCGCCTCCTCGAAGTTCGGAAAATTGCCCGCCATCGCGGACATGAATCGATAGGTGACCTCGCGCGCCGCGCGGGCGCGGTCCTTGTCGGCATTGAGGCGCCGCGCGTCCTCGACCAGCTTGCGCAGCGCGACCGAGGCGCCGCCGGGCTGCGCCGAAAGCCACTCCCAATGGCGCGGCAGCAGTGTCACCTCGCGCGCCACGACACCGAGCTTCGGGCGGCCGGGTCCGCGCGGTTCGGCGTCCGCTTTGACCTCGGGCATCGCGGGCGCGGCGTCGCCGAGCCGCCTGCGTACGTCCGCGGCGCTGCCGCGAAAATCGATCTCAACCGGCTGTGCGGTCGCGTCGTCAAAGATCAGCACGCTCTCGCCGCGATCGACGACGCGCTTTGCCTTGAGGGCGACATCGGCCACCGCGCCGGAGGCGATGCGGCGCGTGGCTGCGAAGGCCGTACAGGTTGTCGTCATGTCGATGGCTCCCGAATGACCCATGATTTATCCGGGTAAAATTAGTTCGTCAATATCATCCGGGTAAAATTATGCGCATTGATGTCGATTTGCTCATATGCCTAATACAAGATAATAATCATATAATCGACATCTTCCGGCCTATCCCTCGCCACATCTCATGTTGATTATATTCCTGCCTTGATCCACGAGGGGCGCTTCATGAGGCGTCATGACGTGCGGATCGGGGGCGGTGGCCGGGCACGGGTGCAACACGCACACCCAACGCCCGGCGGCTGAAGTCGCATGGTCCCGGCGCGCCTGCCGCGCGCCACTGGGGGCTCTGGGTGGCTGCGTCCCGCGCGAGACCCATCGCGCCGCACGCATGCCGAAGCCCCCGCAGCGGTGGAGAGGCGGCCCGGGGTAAGCCGAGGCCGCCCGAAAGGTCAGTCCACCGGGGGCCGTGCGAAGCAGGCCTACAAACATCGCGCGCGGGACGCCGGAGACGTGGCGGACTTGCGGATTGTTCGAAAGCCGGACGGCGTCTTGTCGAGAGAGGCCGTTCCGCCCCGGCGTCGCGAGATGCCGGGGCCCGTGGGTCCGGTCAGACGTTTGCGCAGACTGCGTAAACTTGTCTGCGGCATGGCCCCCGGTGTCCTGCGCCGCCCTCGCTCTTTCGGGCCGGCGTCCGCATCAGGCGCGGCCCGCGCGCCGTCACAAGCGGGCGGCGGAGCGTTGGCTTTTTTCCGCGCCGTCGCGTAGCGAGGGCGGGAGGGGGCATTTTCGGAAAACGAGTACCTGCATGAAAGCCGTCACTCCAGACTTCTCCCCCTGGCAGAACTTTCTCCTGCTCTTCGGCCGCGTGCTGATGGGCTCGATCTATGTGCAGAGCGGCTTCGGCAAGCTTGCCGCCATGGACGCCTTCACGGCGAGCCTTGTGAACCGCCACGTGCCGTTTGCCGTGCCGCTCGGCTGGCTCGGCGCACTGGTCGAATTCGGCGGCGGGCTTGCGCTGGTGCTCGGCGGCTGGACGCGCTGCGCGGCGCTCGCGCTGATCGCCTTTACCATCGTGGCGACGCTGATCAGCCACCGCTACTGGGAGATCGCCGAGGCGGCGGCGCGGCGCGCACAGCAGGCAAATTTCGCCAAGAACGTCGCGATCATCGGCGGCCTGATGCTGCTGGTCGTCACCGGGGCGGGGCGGTTTTCGCTCGATGGCTGGCGCAGGCGGTGAGGGAATTGGACAGGATGCTCGCCACTTCGGCGCGCCCCGGCATCGGCAGCGCGCCGGCCGGGCCTTAGTCCGCTGTCGTGGCTGTGACGGGGGCCGCCGTGTGCTTCGCGCGCTTCATGCCGAACAGCCGTTGAAACACGGTGCCGCCGGTGCGTCCGAGCACCACGAAGTACGCGATAATCAGCACGAGCAGCACCAGCGCAGGCCATCCGCTGACGCCAATGAGTTCGACCGTTTTCGTCCCCGCGGGGCCGATCATCGGCTGCGGGGAGAGATTGTCGCCCGACAATCGGGAAAGCGGGTAGCCGAGCACGACCAGCGCGAGAAGGAAGTCGAGGATGGCGGCGACGTTGCGTTTCCACATCGGCTGCGGCGGATCGTAGGTGGCCATGTTCGTCTCCATTCCGTCTCGGGGGAGCAATTCCCGCCGCCCTTGTCAGCACACTAGGGCGGCGCCGGCCGGGCCATCGTGACGGCCGGCACACAATGTCGGATTGGCTCGTTCGCCGCCGCGCCTTCGGCGCGCGCCGCCCTGCCCTCGCGCCGCAGGATGCGGATGCCCATATTAGCCAATCATCACCCCATGCTGTAAGGCACACGCGCCGGACGGACCGGCAAAGGACACCCATTGGCAAATTCAGCACTCGGCACCAAGCGCATCTGCTCGGGGTGCGCGGCAAAGTTCTATGATCTCGGCAAGGATCCGATCGTCTGCCCGACCTGCGAGACCGTCTACGTCATTCCCAAGGCCCCCCCGCCGCGGGGCGGGCGCGCCTATGCACCGCGCACGATGTACGACCCGAAGGCGCAGGTCGCTGGTGACATGGGGACCCTGAAGGAATCCGAGGCGCCGGGCGTCCCAGATGACGACAAGGACGAGGTCGAGGACGGCGCCGAGGTTGAGGAGGACGCCGAGGTGGCCGAGGCCGAAGGCGAGGGCGAAGAGGCAAGCGGGGATGCCGGCGGTGTCCCGATGCTGGAAGAGCTCGACGAGAAATAGCGTTGCAGTCCGCCAGTCCCTGTCAGGCGTGCGGCGCCTGCTGCGCGCATTCGTCCGACTGGCCCCGTTTTTCGCTGGAGAGTGACCTGGCCCTCGGCCGCATTCCGGCGGCGCTGATCGATCCGGCGGGAAACGGGATGCGCTGCACGGGTAACCGCTGCGCGGCGCTTGCCGGAGAAGTCGGCGTCGCGACCGCCTGCATGATCTACGCGGTACGGCCGGACGTGTGCCGCGCCTGCGAGCCCGGCGATCCAGAATGCGGGATCGCGCGGATGCATGCCGGGCTTGTGCCGCTCATGCCAGCCCCGCCTGCAACGCCATGATGGCTTGGTCCGCCGCGCGCGTACCGGTGCGATGGGCCCCGTGCGCGGTGGAGAAATCGTGCTCGGAGGTGTGTTCGCCGGCGAAAAACAGCTTGTTGTCCACCGGCGCGGCGAGCGCGGCGCGCGCATCTTGCGCCCCCTTGCCCCCGTACGAGTAGGAGCCGAGCGACCAGGGGTCCTGCGCCCACGCGGACTCGGCGATGCGCGAGAGGCGCTTGCGCATGTCGTTGCCGAGCGCCTCGCAAACCTGCTCGATCGCGAACGGCGCAAATCCTTCGGTTTCGAGCTGACGCGCGAACGCGCCGCCGAAATAGCCCTCGATCACCGGCCGGCCGAAGGCGCGCAGTGTGTAGCTGCCGGTATCCAGCGTGGTGGTCGAGCCGAACACGCGGGTATCTTCCGGCAGATCCTCCGGGTTCGCGACGCGCAGGAAAACCTTGTCGGCGACGCCGAGCGGCAACGCATGCGCGGCGTGAAGTTTTTCCGGCAGCGCCGGGGAGAGGCGCAGCGTCTCCTTGGCGAGCAGACCGGGGGGCACGGCGACAATCGCGGCGCGCGCCGAGAGTTCGCCTTGCGGCGTGGTGATCCGCAGCCGCTTCCCCCAGTGGTCGATCAGCGTGACCGGACAATCGAGCCGCACGTCGAGTGAGGCCGCGGCGGCGGTGATGAGCGCTCCATAGCCGCGCTCGATGCGCTTGTTCTTGCCGCTGTCATGGTAGAGCGCGTATTCGCGCGTGGTCAGTTTTTCGGCCTCGACGCCATTCACGTAAGTGATCATCGCGGCGAGCATCGCGTTGAAGTGCCCGCCCGGCTCGAAGCAATCGGACATGCGGATATCGGCATCTTCGGCCGACTTGACTCGCCGGTAAAAGCGCCGCCATTCTTCCCAGTAGTCCCGCTGCTCGTCTGCGGAGAAATTTCCCTCGAAGGCCGGCCGCGCCCACGGCGGTGGGTGATCGTCCACCTGGAAGCCGAGTTCCGGCGCGAGTGCGGCCCATTCGTTCTCGTCGGCCGAATGCAGCCAGCCGCAGCCGAGATCGAGCGCGAATTCGCCCGGCAGCGTATGAGCACGCCCGCCGACGCGGTTGCGTGCTTCAAGCACGACGCAGGGCACCTCAGCCTCACGCAGCCGCCGCGCCGCCGCCACGCCAGCCGCGCCCGCTCCGATCACCGCGACATCGATGTCCTGCATTGCGTGCGCTTACGCGCCGAACCCTTCCAGCACAACCTTGCCACGCATGCGTCCGCTTTCGACCATCGCATGCGCACGCTTGAGGTTGGAGGCATTGATGCGGCCGACGTTCTCGGCAACCGTGGTGCGAATGGTTCCGGCATCCACCATCGCGGCAACTTCGTTGAGCAGCTTGTGCTGCGCGTCCATGTCCGGCGTCTGGAAGGTCGAGCGCGTGAACATCGCCTCCCAGTGCAGCGAGGCGCTCTTGCCCTTCAGCTTCGCGAAGTCGAACGGCTTGGGATCATCGATCAGCGCAAATTTTCCCTGCGGCGCGATGACGTCCGCGATGGCGTCGAAGTGCTGGTCCGAATGCGTGACGCCGAAAATGTAGTCGACGAAGCGCAAACCGATCGCTTTCAGTTGCTCGGCCATCGGCTTGGAATGATCGATCACGTGATGCGCGCCGAGTTCCTTGCACCAGCTTTGCGTCTCCGGGCGCGAAGCGGTCGCGATCACCTTGAGCTTGGTGAGCCGCGTGGCAAGCTGGATTGCGATCGAGCCGACGCCGCCCGCGCCGCCGACGATCAGCAGCGATTGTCCGGCGCCGCCTTCGCGCGCGATGCCGAAGCGGTCGAACAGCACTTCCCAAGCCGTGATGGAGGTGAGGGGGAGGGCGGCAGCCCTCGCGAAATCGAGCGACGCCGGCTTGTGCCCGACGATGCGCTCGTCCACCAGATGGAATTCGCTGTTGGTGCCGGCGCGGACGATGGAACCCGCGTACCACACTGCGTCGCCCGGACGGAACAGCGTCACGTCGGGGCCGGTCGCTGCGACGACGCCCGTCGCGTCATAGCCCAGAATCTTCGGCGGCTCGCCGTCCTTCGGGGCGGCGCGCATGCGCACCTTGGTGTCGACCGGATTGACCGAAATCGCCTTCACCTCGACCAGCAGGTCGCGGCCCTGCGGCACCGGCTTCTCGGCCTCGATATCGAGCAGCGATTCGGCCTGATCGATGGGCAAGGAGCGCTTGTAGCCGACGGCACGCATGGCTGACCCTTAGGTTTCTGTTTCGTCGCATTCGCGGGTAGGATTTGGCGGTTATTCAGACGCCGCGCAAGCGGTGGGCAAGGGAGATCGCGATGGGCATGCTCGAGGGAAAAACCGCAATCGTGACGGGTGGGGCGCGGGGTATCGGGCTTGCGATTGCCAAGCGCTACGTGACGGAAGGTGCGCGCGTGGTCATCGCGGACATCGATGAGACGGCCGGCAAGGCCGCGGCCGCGGCGCTGGGTGCAGCCGCACGCTTCGTGCGCACCGACGTGGGCGCGGCGGGCGACGCGCGCAATGTCGTGGCGGAAGCCTGCGGCGTGTCGGGAGATCTCGACATCCTGGTAAACAATGCCGGCGTGATCCACACGTCGGATTTCCTCGACATCGCGGAGGCCGACTTCGACCGCGTGCTGCGTATCAACCTCAAGGGCATGTTCCTGGTGGGGCAGGTGGCGGCGAAGCAGATGGTCGCGCAGGTGAAGGCCGGCAAGCCGCCAGGCGCGATCGTCAACATGAGCTCGGTCAACGCGCGCGTCGCGATTCCCAATCAGGTGCCGTATTGCGTCTCGAAAGGCGGAGTGGACCAGCTCACCAAGGTGATGGCGCTTTCGCTGGCGCCCCACGGCATCCGCGTCAACGCGATCGGCCCAGGCTCGATCATGACCGACATCCTGAGGGGGATCGCGACCGACCAGGCGGCGAAGAACCGCCTACTCTCGCGCACGCCGCTCGGCCGTGTCGCCGAGCCGGAGGAGGTCGCCTCCATCGCAGCGTTCCTGGCCTCGAAGGATGCAAGCTACATCACCGGCGAGACGATCTACGTCGATGGCGGCCGGCTGGCGCTGAACTATACCGTGCCGGTGCCGGGCTGAACCGCCGGCAAGATTAGGCGGCGTGGCCGGCTCGTGAGCCGCGGGTTTCGCGCCGCTCCGGGCCCTTGTAGTTCGGGTCGTCCGACTCGCGCCGGTTCATCGCGCCCGTGCGCAGCTTCACGAAGAAGCCCTTCACATGCTCGGCAAGCTCGACCGAGGCATGCGAAACATTGTCAGAGGCGTCGCGGACTGCGTCGGCCGAGCGGTTGGTTTCGCCGATCGCCTCGTTGACGTTCGAGATATTCGCGGCGAGCGTTTGGCTACCCTGCGCCGCCATCTGCACGTTTTGCGAAATCTCCCGGGTAGCGGCCCCTTGTTCTTCGACCGCACCGGCGATCGCCGTGGTCACTTCGTCGATCGAGCGCATCGCGGACGCAATTTCATTGACCGCGCTGACAGCGCTTTTGGTCGAGGTCTGGATCGCCGTCACCTGCAGGCCGATCTCTTCCGTCGCTTTCGCGGTCTGGGCCGCGAGGTTCTTCACCTCGGATGCCACCACCGCGAAGCCGCGGCCTGCATCGCCCGCGCGCGCCGCCTCGATCGTGGCATTGAGCGCCAGCAGATTGGTTTGTGCCGCGATCGCCTGGATCAGATCGACAACCGCGCCGATACGCTGGCCGGCCGCGGCGAGGCCTTCGATTTCGCTCGCCGAGCGTTCGGTGGTCGCGCCGGCGGAGCGCACCGCGTTGGTCGCCTGTTCGACCTGCCGGCCGATCTCCTGAATCGAACTGGCAAGTTCCTCCGACGCCGCCGCGACCGTGTTCACGTTGACCGCTGTTTCCTCCGAGGCGGCGGCGGCCGAAACCGCCTGGGTCGAGGCATTTCCCGCAACGCCGATCAGCGCTTGCGCGGTATCGTTCATCGCGCCGGCGTTATTGCTGACGGTGGCAAGAATCCGGTCGGACGCGATGCGGAATTCCTCGACCGCGTTTTCCATGTTCCTGTTCAGGCGATCGCGCTCCTCGACCGCGCGCGCGAAATCCTCGGCGGCCCTCTGTTGCTCGATCACATTGTCGCGGAATTTGGCGACCGCGCTTGCGACCGTGCCGATCTCGTCCTTGTGCGTGGCCGTCTCGAACGTCACCGAGGTGTCGCCGTCCGCCAGCCGCGCGGCATCGGCGACCAGTTCGCGCACCGGCTTTGTAATGCTGCGAATGACAAGCATCAGCGCGCCACAGACCAGCGCAAGCAAAACGGCAACGAGGATGGCACGGTTGCGGACCTGCGCATCCGCAAGATCCGCGACCGCGCCCGCATCGGCAGTTAATTGATCGGACATGCGCAGTTCGACGGCGGCAAGCTTGCCGACAAGCGCGCTCGCGCTCTCGAACCATTGCGCCGGGGTTTCCGGCTTGGCGACCGCGGTATCGAGCGCCTTGAGGGCCAGCGCCCGAAACTCACCGACCTTCTTGGCTTCAGCGGTTTCGGCCAGATGCGCGAGGGTCTCGCGCGCATCCCCGATTGCGAAGTTTTCGGCGGTCTTCAGATGCGCATCCTGCTCGCCGCGCAGGCGAACGAAGTCCTGATATACTCCGACCGGAAATTGTGCGGTGGCAAAACCGCGGGCGCCGATCGCGCGCTCGAGCCCGGCGCGGTCTTTGGCTTCCATCACGGCCACAAGCGCGGTGAGGTGGCGTGCGATCCGGCTGTCGGTCTGCGCCTCCGCGACGAGATACACGACTCCCGAAAGGGCATTGACCATCGCGTTGTACGCCGTGAGGACTTGCGGCGCGGCCAGCGCGTGCTGGTCGATACCGCGGCGCGCCTCTGACAGAGATTCCTCGAAGGCGAGGCCCTTCTTCAAGGCCTCGAACGCGCGCACGCCGGCATCGCCGGGGTCAAGGGAGGCGATCCGGGTCTTCATCGCCGCGGATGCCTGATCCACATTGGCGCGCTGCGCGGCTGCATTCTTCCGCGCCGCATCGGTGTCGGCCGAAACGGCGAGGACGGACAGGCCGCGCTCGCGCTGCAGCTGATCGATCAGCTTCGAGATCAGCGGCATGGTGGCGCCGATGACCCGCGCCTGGCTGGCCTGGGTGCGCTGCGCGAACGCATCCACGACGTCGGACACCGCAAGATAGAGAAACGCCAGAACCGGGATCAGGCCTGCGGCGGCCAGACGTATGCCGATCGGCGTATTGTTGAGGAGCTTTTGCATATGCGGATGTCCGTTCGCGCGCTCTTTCGACAATGGGATGCGTTCGATAATCGCCGGTAAAGCGCGGGGACGGGCTCGCTGGTTTTCGTGTGCGTATCAATCCGTATGCGATGATTCCCGATCCACGACGCTTAACGCAGCGCATCGCTTGCGAACACCGCAGCGGTTCAGGCCGCGCTTGCGTGCCCGTGCCCGGACTTGGTCCGGCGCTCCGGGCCCCGGTAACTCGGATCGTCTTCCTTGCGGCGGTCGAGCGGGCCGGAACGAAGCCTGACGAAGAATGCTTCGACTTCGCTCGCGAGCCGTCCCGCCTGCGTCACAACGCTTCCCGATGACGCGAGTACCTCGTCGGCCGACAGGTTGGCCTGGTTGATCGCGTCGGTGACGGTCGCGATGTTGGAGGAGAGCGTCTGCGTGCCCTGGGATGCCATCTGGACGTTCTGCGAAATCTCGCCGGTGGCGGCGCTTTGCTCCTCGACCGCGCCCGCGATCGCCGTGGTGACCTCGTCGATCTGGCGCATCGCCGCCGCGATCTCCTTCACGGCCTCGACCGCGCTCTTGGTCGAGGTCTGGATGCCCTGCACCTGCTGGCCGATCTCCTCGGTCGCCTTCGCGGTCTGCGCCGCGAGGTTCTTCACTTCGGAAGCGACCACCGCAAAGCCGCGGCCCGCTTCGCCCGCGCGCGCCGCCTCGATGGTGGCGTTGAGGGCGAGCAGGTTGGTTTGCGCGGCGATCGCCTGGATCAGATCGACGACCGCGCCGATGCGCTGGCCGGCGGCCGCCAGGCCTTCGATCTCGGTCGCGGACCGCTCCGTGGTCGAACCGGCGGCGCGCACCGCCTTCGTCGCCTGCTCGACCTGACGCCCGATCTCCTTGATCGAGCTTCCCAGCTCCTCCGCTGCCGCCGCCACGGTCTGCACACTGGCGGCGGTCTCTTCAGCCGCAGCCGCAGCCGAGACCGATTGCGTCGAGGCATCGGCCGCGATGCTGGACATCCCCTGCGCGGTGTCGCGCATGCTGATCGCGTTCGAATTCGACCCCCGAGAGGATCTCCTGCGAGGAGATGCGGAAGACGTCGATCGCCTCGTTGGTATTGTTGGTGATGGCTTCCTTCTCGCGCCGGCCGGCCTCGATATAGACGGAAATCGCGATGTCCATGTCGAGCAGCGCCGCGCTGATGAAGGCGTCCATCATGGCGGCCTTCTTGCGCCGGCCCGCGCCGGTGTGGCTCGCGATGTCGGTCTCGATTGCGCGGATCACGCCCGAGATCATGAAGTTGTAGCCGCCGATGTACCAGCGCGGCTCCAGCCCGAGCCGGTTGTGCGTCTCGCCGATACGCGTGACAGACTTGCCGTATTCCTCGCTGAATTCGGCCGCCGCGATGACGTCCCAGTGCTTGAGCTGCATCTCCTTGGCGTGACGCATGTGGTCCGGATTGGAAAACATGCGGGCGACCTCGGAGGTCTTGCCGATCAGGAGATAGAATTCGTCGAGGATGGCGGGGAGAACCTTCGCGATCAGCGGACGCATCGTGCGCAGCACACTGCGCTTCTCCGCATTCATTCCGATGAAGGACAGGCGTGCCGCGATATCGGTGAAATCATCGGCCATCGAAGTCGTCTCCGGACGTGAAGCGTTGAATGGAAATACGTAGGAACCGGTTTTAAGAATTGGGCAAAATAGTTAATTGCGATGCCCAAAAAATCGCGGAATATATATGTAGAAATACGTTGTAAGTAGCACTACGGCCCCGCTGCCGGGTACCGTTAAAATGACCGCGCGGACGCCGGGTGGGACGGCATCCGCGCGGTTCGTTTGGTGTGTGACGTGGTTGCTCCCTTACACGACACGCACCGCACCTCGTTGTCCGGGTCAGGCGGCGCGGGCACCCCGCGCGCCGCTGCGCCGCTCCGGGCCCTTGTAGTTCGGATCGTTCTCCTCGCGGCGGTCCATCGGGCCGGTGCGCAGGATGGTGAAGAACTGCATCACCTCCTTGACCAGCTTCTCGGCCGCGCCCGACACGATGTTGGACGCCGCGAGAACCTGATCGGCCGAGCGGTTGGCCTCGCCGATCGCGCCGTTGACGCTCGAGATATTGCCCGCCAGTGTCTGCGTCGTCTGCGCCGCCATTTGGACGTTCGACGAAATCTCTTTCGTCGCCGCACCCTGTTCCTCGACCGCACTGGCGATCGCGGTGGTCACCTCGTCGATCTGGCGCATCGCGGTCGCGATGTCCTTGACGGCCTCGACTGCGCTCTTGGTCGAGGTCTGGATGCCCTGCACCTGCTGGGCGATCTCCTCGGTCGCTTTCGCGGTCTGCGCCGCGAGGCTCTTCACCTCCGATGCGACAACCGCGAAGCCGCGGCCGGCATCGCCCGCGCGCGCCGCCTCAATGGTGGCGTTGAGTGCGAGCAGGTTGGTCTGCGCCGCGATCGCCTGGATCAGGTCGACCACCGCACCGATGCGCTGGCCGGCTGCCGCAAGACCCTCGATTTCGGTTGCGGAGCGTTCCGTGGTCGCGCCGGCGGCGCGCACGGCGCTCGTCGCCTGCTCGACCTGCCGGCCGATCTCCTGGATCGAACTGGCAAGCTCTTCCGATGCGGCCGCCACGGTGTTGACGTTGGTGGCGGTTTCCTCCGACGCGGCAGCGGCCGAAACCGCCTGCGTCGAGGCGTCGCCGGACACGGCCGTCAGGGCCTGCGCCGTCTCCATCATCATCTTGGCGTTATCGCCAACACTCGCCAGCAGTTCCTGCGACACGGTCCGGAATTGCTCGACGGCGCCATCCATGCCCCGCGTCAACTCTTCCCGCTCGTTGGTCGCCTTTTGGAATTCGGCGGCGAGGCGTTCCTGTTCGTCGACACCTTTGCGGAAGGTCTGCGCCGCGCGCGCCGCGTCGCCCACTTCGTCGCCGCGATCTGTGTAGGGGATTTCGACCGACTTGTTGCCGTTCGCGAGTTCGGACAGCACTTCGCCGATGCGGCGCACCGGCTTGGCGATGGACACCATGCCGAAGATCGCCGAGCCGATCAGGATAACGACAACAAGCGCGCCGACGCCGATGCCGAGCACGTTGACGAAACTTGATTGCGACAGCGCATCTGCCTTGGCGGTTTCAGCCTGATGCTTTGCGAACTCGACGATCTTGTCGCTCACTTCGCCCATTTCCGTTACCAGCGGCAAGGCTTGCACGCGAACGAGCGCGTTCTCCTGCTGTTGGAGTGCCACGATGCGGCTCACCACAGTCCTGAAATCGGCGATGACGGCGGAAAGCCCCCCTATTGCGTCGGCGAGCGCCTTGTCTTCGATCTGGGTGCGGACCTGCGCGAACGCCGCCAGCGCCTCCTCGGCCGCCTTGTTTATTCTTTCGACCTGATCGCCTTCATTTGTCGCGGAGAATCGCCAGGCGGCAAGGCGCGCGATCGCGAAGGCATCGGCCGCGTCACGCACGGCCGCCGTGTTGCGCCCGAGCATCGGAGATTTGGTGACAGCGTCATATTGCTTCGACCAGGCATTGCCGTTCTCGGTGCGCTTCACAACGAGCTTGAACTGCTCTGCCTTGCCGGCCGCCACCTCGTTGATCACGGTGACGTATTTGCCGAGGTGAGCACGGATTTTTTCGATTCGCTCACGGTTTTCCGGCGAGTGCATTAGCGGCAGGACCTGATCGGCAAAGCGCTTTACCGCGGCCTCGCGGGCGTGGAAATACGTCGTCGCTTTCTCCAAGGCTTCGGGCGTGTCCGCAAGGCGCGTGTCGCGCGCGCCGACCATCAGCCCGCGTACGCTGGCTTTGATTTCGGCGGCGAATTGCGTGATCACGCGTTGCGTGTCGGCGGCTTCGGTCGATCGTGCGACCGACCCGCTTCCGATCATCTGGTTGACGATCATGCCAACGACAAAAACGATACCGAGGCCGGACACAAGCGCGAGCTTGGTGCCGATGCGAAGTTTATTCATAAGCTTGCGCACGATGAAGCCCTCTTTGGAAATCTACGATGGATGTCAGAGAGATGATTTAGTTTTAGCAACTGAAGTATTGTTTAATTGCGGAAGCGACTAGTATTCTTACGGATCGCATTGGCCGCGCTTGTCTCCACGATGAGTAAAAGTCCCGACCAACCGTCATTAAACTAAGAGTGATCGCGCAATCCATTTGCTTCCTCGCGCAAACAGCCTCCGGCATTCTCGCGGCGCGATGAGCGCCCGAGTTTGAAGCGCGAGCGCGGCCCGAGAAGAGGGCGGCGCGGGACGCCGGGGTCCTGACGGACCCGCGGGCCTCGATCTCTCGCGAGACCGAAGCGGAGCGGCGCGTCTGCAAAGCGCCGCTCGGTTGTCGATGCCGCAAGTCCGCCATTTCTCCGGCGTCCCGTGCGCGGTGTTTGAAGCCTGCTCCGCACGACCCCCGGTGGACTGACCTTTCGGGCTCCCTCGGTTTTCCCTCGGAAGCCTCTCCACCGCTGCGGGGGCTCGGCGTACGCCGGCGACGGGCAGTCGCCTTCGGGCACGCCGCCCTGAGCCTCCAGTGGCGCGCGGCTGGCGCGCCGGGACCGTTCGGCTTCGGCTGCACCGGCTAAGGGTGTGCGTGTTGCACCCCAACCGGGCCACCGCCCCCGATCCGCACCTCAAGACGCCTCTAGAAGCGCCCCTCGTGGATCGAGGCAAGGACTATAATCCACATGAGGTATGGCGCGCCGTGCGGCGCAAATGCGGCGGAAGCAAGGAATTTATTCAGGAGACTGGACAAAAAGAGACCGCGCGGACGCCGGGTGGGACGGCATCCGCGCGGTTTTCCGACAGTGTGTGCGGGAAGTTGCTCCCTTACGCCGCACGCACCGTCGAGAGGAATTTTTCGACTTCGAGCTTGAGATGATTGCTTTCGCCCGACAGCGATTGCGCCGAGGAGAGAACCTGGCTGGACGCCGAGCCGGTCTCGGTCGCGCCGCGGTTCACGTCGGTGATGTTGTTGGCGACCTGGGTGGTCCCCTTGGCGGCCTCGCCGACATTGCGGGCGATTTCCTGCGTCGCCGCGCCCTGTTCCTCGACCGCCGCAGCGATCGTGGAAGCGATCTCCGAGATGCGGCCGATGGTGCCGCCGATCTCCTTGATCGCGGCGACGGAATCCTTCGTCGCGGACTGCATGCCGGCGATCTGCGTGCCGATTTCCTCGGTCGCCTTGCCGGTCTGCGCGGCCAGCGCCTTGACCTCCGAGGCAACGACCGCAAAGCCGCGGCCCGCTTCGCCCGCGCGCGCCGCCTCGATGGTGGCGTTGAGCGCGAGCAGGTTGGTCTGCTCGGCAATCGCGGTGATCAGCTTGACCACGTCGCCAATGCGGCCGGCGGCCTGCGACAGCTCGTTGATGCGATTGTCGGTCTGCTGCGCCTGTTTGACGGCGTCGCCCGCGATCTTGGCGCTTTCCTGTACCTGCCGGCTGATCTCGTTCACCGAGGAGGTCATCTCCTCGGTCGCGGAAGCAACCGACTGCACATTGGCGGAGGCCTGCTCGGAGGCAGCCGCGACCGCGCCGGAGAGGCTCTGCGTCACCTCGGCGGTTTTCATCAGCGTGCCGGCGGCGGCTTCCAGCTCGGTCGAGGCGGACGACACCGTGTCCACGATGTTGCCGACCGCGACCTGGAATTCGTCCGCGAGCTTGTGCATGGTGGCCTTACGGTCAGCGGCGGCGCGTGCGTCCGCCTGCATCTTTTCTTCGGCTTCGCGCTTGGCCTTCTCGGCCAGCAGCACCTTGAAGGTTTCGACGGCGCGCGCCATTTCGCCGACCTCGTCGGCCCGGCCGAGGCCAGGGAGGACGACATCGAAGTTTCCGCCAGCCAGATCCTTCATGCCGCCGGTGAGGCCGGAGACCGGGCGCACGATGCCGCGCGCGATCAGGAACGCGATGATCAGGCCGAGAGCAAGCGCGCCCGCCGCAATCCCGATCGACACGTGCTTGGTTGTAGCGGCCTCCTCGTCGCTGAGCTTGGAGATGGCCGCGAGGCTCTCGCGCTGTGCCTTGACGAATTCGCCGAGCCGCTTGGTGATGGAGCTGGCAACGTCGGCCATCGTCTTGTTGACCATCGTGTCCAGTTCGGTCACGACCTTGACCACTTGCTCGAAGGCCTTGGCGTATTTGACGCCATCCTCTGCGGCCTGCGCGGCGAGGCGCTTGCGCTCCGGGCTCTTCAGGCGCTCGCCGAGTGCGACGATCCCAGTCCCGAACGCGGCGTTGTTGGTCTTGAAGGCATCGACGTCCTTCGCGTCGGGCGTGTCGAGGAAACGCAGCGCATAGATGCGCATCTGCATCAACGCTTCTTCGGTCAAGCCGGCCTGGGCGGCGGCCTCGAAGTCGCCATCCGCCATCGCAGTCTTGATGACGTCGCTCACCTTGCGGCGCGCCTCAGCGCCGAACACGTTCATTTCCTCGCTGACGATCTTTTCGCGCGTACGGCGCATCTTGAAGACCTCTTCGAGGTGCGAGGTGTACTGGTCCGCCGACTGCATGATCGCCTGCATTTCGGCCTTGCGCGCCGGAGTGATCAGCCTGGCCTGCAGCTCCGCGCCGTTCTTCTTCACCTGCTCGGCCCAGTTGCGCGCCTGGTCGGCGGCCTCTTCAGTCCCGCTGCCGATGAAAGCGAGCATTTCTCGGCGCAGGCCCACGAAAGCGCGATCCAGGATCGCTGCATTCAGGGTATGTTCGCTGACGGCTTCAAATCGATCGAAGGATTCACCGACGCTGCGCTGCCCGTAGTAGCTGACCGCGCCGAGCGTCGCGAGCAGCAGCAGCACCAGCCCAAAGCCCGCGTAGATGCGCGTGCCGATCTTGAGCCGGGACATCGGATTAAACGAAGACTTGGGCGCGCCGGACATTATCGCCACCATTTTTCTTTAAAGCAGGCCGCCAGATCGGCGCGCGGAGAACACGCGCGAACAGATGCGGCGCGCCGTGTAAAGAAAGCTTTGCGAAAATGACCCGCAGCCCCGGCATCGGGAATGACGCGATTGGGGTTACTGCGTAGTCGCGGTGATGGACCGGGATCGGATGGCGGCCGAAGGATGCGGAGCCAAGCTTTAATGGATCGAATAATCGCGCTTCAATATGACAAATAAAAATGGCGGTGCTTGGTTTTAGCTAAAACCAAGCACCGCCAGCGTCAATCATTCGCCCTTGTCGTCGCCTTTTCCGAGCTGCTTGAGCTTGGCGAACACCGCGTCGACATTAAGATCGTCGCGCTGCTTCGGGCTCTGCTCGGCCTCCACCTTCGCCTCGGCGGCAGCGGTGGTAACGGACGCCGGCAGCAGCGTCGGGCCGCGCTGCTCGATCGCCGGCTTCTCCTTGGCGGCGCGCTGCACCTCGAGGTCGAGGTCGATCTGCGAACACAGGCCGAGCGTGACCGGATCGAGCGGCTGCAATTGCGCCGCGTTCCAGTGGGTGCGCTCGCGAATGCCGGCGATGGTCGACTTCGTCGTCCCGACCAGGCGCATGATCGCCGCGTCCTTCAGTTCGGGATGATTGCGCACCAGCCACAGGATCGCGTTCGGGCGGTCCTGGCGGCGCGACACCGGGGTGTAGCGCGGGCCTTTCTTCTTCTTGGCTTCGGGCAGGCGCACCTTCGGATCGGAAATGTGCAGCCGCAAATCGTGGTCCTTTTCGGCCTTCTGGATTTCCTCGCGCGTGAGCTGGCCGGTCAGCACCGGATCGAGCCCCTTGATCCCCTGCGCGGCGTCGCCATCGGCGATCGCCTTCACTTCGAGGGGGTGCAGCTTGCAGAAATCGGCGATCTGGTCGAACGACAGCGCGGTGCTCTCGACGAGCCAGACGGCGGTCGCCTTCGGCATCAACGGCGTGGTCGCCATGGCAAATCTCCTCTGCGCTCCGCCCGCCCTCCGGGCGAAGCCTGTTGTCATCAGCGATGACGTGAATGCCGGATATATAAGCGCGCGTTGCGCACGTGTCCAATGCCGAATCGGGGCATTTCAGGCGCGCCGGCGCAGCTTTTTCCAGGTATTTCCCAGCATTCTCAACGGGCGGGTGACGCGCCAGGAGGTGCTGGAGAGGACCGCGTCCAGATACGAGTCGCGCTCCCGGTCGGTCTTGAAGCGGGCCTCGACGGCCTCGGAGGGCCGTCCGCCAGGAAAGCAAGCCGTTCTCCATGCAGAACCGGTTCCCTTGCGGCCGAGAAGGGCCTCCGCACCCTCGGCAAGCTCCTGCTCGATCGCCAGCAGGAGCTCGAAACGGGCAGGCTTTGCGCCCGCGCCGTCCCGCGCCAGGACGGCAAAGAACTCAAAGCCGCCCGGCGCGCGGATGTCGCGTTCCCGCAGCGCCAGCAGGCCCAGCGCGTTGAAGTCGCTCACGAGCAGCCGGAAGCTCGACGGGGTGAAGCACCAGGAATGATTATCGAAATAGGCCGTGCCGGTGCTTGCCGCCTCGAACTGCTGCCGGGCCACGGGGATGTCCTGCATCAGCCGCAACGGCTGCCGGTTGTCGTGCCACCAGGTCGGTTCGCCGCCACGCTGGACCGCGTTCGCCGCGCAATCGAATACCGCGCCCGGCGTGTGGCGCGTCCGTTTCTCCAGCGCGGCCTGAAGCGCGGAGCCGGTCGTGGAAATCGGCCGCAGCGCATCGAAGCAGTGGCGTTTGTCGGGCATCGCGAGCACCAGCACACCCTGCGGCCGCAGCAACGCCTCGCAGTCCTGCAGGAAGCCGATCAGATCCGGGCTGTGCTCGATCACATGCGAGGCCACGATGAAATCGTAGCGCTCCCGCGCGCCGATCGTCTCGACGTAGGAGCGTCCGTCGCAAACGTAGTCGACCGGCTCGATGCGCGAGCAATCGACCGAAGGATCGTCCTTGTATTTTTCGATGAGCCCGGCCTGCGAGGCGTGATCGATCGTCTCGATCCGGTGACCGCGCGCCTTGGGAAACAGCGGATTATAGCTCGGCCCGATTTCCAGCCCGAGGCCATCCGCGTTGACGATCGATCGGATGGTCTCCTCGCGCGTCATGGGCCGACATTCTCACGTGCAAAATGGTGTGTCTAATCGGCCGATCATTGAGGCGTGGCGGTCTTTCCAGTAGTGATCGGCCGCGACGAGCATGGAGCGACATGTTGTGGCCGTCTATACCGACGTCTCGGCGGACGATCTGGCCGATTTCCTCAGCGAATACGAGCTTGGCGAGTT
The DNA here is from genome assembly GCA_963757565.1 of uncultured Alphaproteobacteria bacterium. GTDB lineage: Bacteria > Pseudomonadota > Alphaproteobacteria > Rhizobiales > Xanthobacteraceae > PALSA-894. The sequence continues at coordinate 710,391 of CAVWSB010000006.1, read as the reverse complement.
GCTCTCCTACAAGGGCATCGCGGAGGGCGTCGAGAACTCGAATTTCCTCGTCCACACCACCAACGGCCACTTCATCCTGACGCTGTATGAGAAGCGCGTCGCGCCCGAGGACCTGCCGTTCTTCCTCGCCCTGATGGGGCATCTGGCGGCGCGCGGGCTGAATTGCCCGCAGCCGGTGAAGACGCGTTCGGGCACGCTGCTCGGATTCGTGGCCGGGCGGCCGGCCGCAATCGTGACGTTCCTCGAAGGGATGTGGATGCGGCGGCCGAGCACGGCGCATTGCGGCGCGGTCGGCGAGGCGCTGGCGAAGCTGCATCTGGCGGGCGCGGATTTCTCCATGACGCGGCGTAACGCGCTGTCGGTCGATGGCTGGCGGCCGCTCTGCGTCGCATCCGCCGCCGGCGCGGACAGCGTGCAGCCGGGCCTGCGCGAGATGATCGACAAAGAGTTGACCTTGCTCGAAGGCGCGTGGCCCTCGGGATTGCCGGAAGGCGTGATCCACGCCGACCTCTTTCCCGACAACGTTTTCTTCCTCGGCGATGACTTGTCCGGGCTGATCGACTTTTATTTCGCCTGCACCGATGCGCTCGCCTACGACATCGCGATCTGCCTCAACGCATGGTGCTTCGAGCCGGATCATTCCTACAACGTCACCAAGGGTCGCGCGCTGTTGCAGGGTTACGCGTCGGCGCGCCCGCTTTCGCTGGAGGAGCGCGCGTGCCTGCCGCTGCTCGCGCGCGGCGCCGCGTTGCGCTTCCTGCTGACGCGGCTGGTCGACTGGCTCAACGTCCCGCCGGGCGCGCTGGTGCGCCCGAAAGACCCGCTCGAATATTTCCGCAAGCTGCGCTTCCACCAGGCGGTCAGCAGCGTGCGCGACTACGGGATCGACGCATGAACGAGCCGCCGAAACACCACGTCACGATCTACACCGACGGCGGTTGCGCGCCCAATCCGGGGCCGGGTGGATGGGCCGCGATCCTGCTGATGGGCGCGCATAGCAAGGAATTGAAGGGCGGCGAGCCGGCGTCGACCAACAACCGCATGGAATTGATGGCGGCGATTTCGGGCCTGGAGGCGTTGAAGCAGCCGTGCGTGGTCGAGATGCACACCGACAGCACCTACGTCCGCGACGGCATCACGAAGTACATCAACAACTGGAAGCGCAATGGCTGGCGCACGGCATCCAAGGACCCGGTGAAGAATCAGGACCTGTGGCAGCGGCTCGAAGCCGCGCGCGACCCGCACACCGTGCGCTGGCACTGGGTGAAGGGTCACTCGGGCGATCACTACAACGAGCGCGCGGACGAACTGGTGCACGAAGCGCGCCAGGAGGTGCGGCACGGCGCCGATCCGGCGCGCGTCCCGCCACACGAGATACCGGCGCCGCGCAAAGGCAAGCGGCGCGCGCGCTAAACAGCTTAGTTGTTCGAGGCGAGCACGTTGCGGCCGCCACGCGCCACGACGACCAGACGCTTGACCTTGCCGCTTTTGAACGCGTGCAGGAATGCGTTGTAGTCCTTGAATGACACGCAGCCGTTCGAGTCGCCGTTCGGTCCCAGCATGTAGGTGTGGGCGAGCAGACCCGAACGCCCGTAGATCGCGCCTTCGCCGCCGACCGGGATCAGGCGCAACGCCTGCACGCCGTGGAACAGACTCTCGCGCATCACCAGATCGTAGGTGTGCGGCGGGGTCGGACCCCACATGCGGACGTTCACGTAACGCGGGTCGTCGAGCTTGTCGCGCAGCCCCGAATGCGCCTCGAGCTTCGTGCCGTCCGGCATGTAAACCGTGCGCGCCGTGATGTCGTACACGGCGGTCGTCTCGTCAGTCGCGGGCAGGCGGCCCGGCGTCTTGCTCTGGCCGTCGTCGAAGACGCCGCCGTCGGCACCGCCCGCATAGGCGAGCGCGGTCGAGGTATCCTGCGGCTTGCCGAAGATCTTCTGGAAGATCGTCTCGCCGACGCTCGCGGTGACGACCTTCTTTCGTTGCGCCATCTGCGCCAGGGTCGCCTTCGGCGGCTCCAGCGCCGCGAGTTCGGCCGGGCGGCGCTGCGGCATCGGCACGCTCACGGTGCGGACGATCGTTGTTTCCTGCGGTTGGGTCGCGGGCGCCGCGGCAGCGAACTCGGCCTGCATCGCTTCACGCGTGAGGAAACGCTGGCCAAGGCGCGTCGGCGCGTTCGCCGAGAAGGTCGTGGGATTGCCGAGCGCGTAGCTCGGGGAGATCAGCGCGACATCGAACAGCGGCGCTGCGGGACGCACCGGCTCTGCCACGAACGCCTGCTTCTCGGAAAGCACTGCAACCGGACCGGCGGTCGGTGCGAAATTGTTGTATGCGCCCCAGCCGCAGGCCAGCGCCGTGCAGGCAATCGAGATGGCGCCGAAGCGCCTCTTCGGCGCCTGCTTGCGGGGTGCCGGCGCGCGTGGCCTCGCGACGCCAGGCTGTTGCCTGCGCGGTGCCCTTGGGTTTTGAACTTCAACGACGCGCGCGTAACCGTATCGTCCGTCCGCCACCACTGTCCCCGTGCCGTCACACTTTTACGCAGTCTGGTGCGTCAAGTGCTCCACCCGAATCCAAGGATGGAGTGTACCCACGCCCTTGCCCGCATTAGGGCGAATTTTAGTTAAATGCCGATTAACTGCCGGCAGAAATGAGGCGCGCCCCCAAGTTCCATTAAGCGACGGAACTCTTTGTCCCATAAAGAGAAACGGCCGGGGCAAGTTCCCGGCCGTTTGCGTATGTCGGTGATTCCGCGAGGGGTAAGACTACATCCCCTTGAGCAGGTTGTCGGCGCCCGAAATGTCGGCCTTGCCGGGCGAATCCTCGACGTTGAGCGTTTTCACCACGCCATCGTCGACCACCATGGCGTAGCGCTGCGAGCGCATGCCGAGCCCGCGCTCGCCGAGATCGACCGAGAGGCCGATCGCCTTGGCGAACGCCGCGCTGCCGTCGGCGAGAAATTCGATCTTGCCTTCCGCGTTGGTGTTCTTCTTCCAGGCATCCATCACGAACACGTCGTTCACGCCGGTGACGGCGATGGTGTCGATGCCCTTGCCCTTGATCGTGTCGGCATTGTTGAGGAAGCCGGGCAGGTGGTTCTTGTGGCAGGTCGGCGTGAAGGCGCCGGGCACGGCGAACAGCACGACCTTCTTGCCCTTGAAGATTTCGTCGGTGGTCTGCGGCTTCGGGCCGTCCGCCGTCATCGTCATGAATGTCGCGCTGGGCAAACGGTCGCCGACCTTGATGGCCATGATGTTTCCTCGTGGTTGGGGGTGGGTCTCTTGAAATCGGCGCTAACTTAGCGCCTTGCGCGGATTAGTCGAGACGGTAGGGGACCTCGATGGCGTTCTCGCCCGCGACCGCGGTGAGCTTGAGCGTCGCGCCGTCCGGCTTGGCGCCGGGTGGCAAGCCGTCGAGGTCGAAGGCAAAGCGCTGCTGGCCCGCAGGCGCACCCGCGACGGGCGAGGGGACCGGCAATGCCCAGTCCGGCGCCGGGCCCTCGGCGAACAGTTCGACCGAAGCGCCTGCCGGGCTGGCGACATCGACGATCATGCGCGCGCCTTCGCGCTTCACGGTGCGCACGCTGACCGCGCCGTCCTGCCCCACGGCAGCCGGGTGCGGCACCAGTGCTTCGTTTGCGGCGAGCGCTGCATTCGGCGCGGCGGTTTTGCCCGTGAGGGTCACGTCGGCCTTGCCCTCGGCAGGCACGCAAAGCTTTTCGCAAACCGCGTATTCGATGCTGAGCGCAAGCTCGACAGGTTTAGCGGCATCGCGCGGTACGATATCGAGCGGAAACGCGACATCGTGCTTGTAGCCGATCGACGTGCCGCCCTCGTCGGTGAGGCGTTGCGGTGCGGGCCAGTGCACGCTCACGGATTTGACGTTGTGCGATTTGGAAAAATCGAAACGCGGCGGCACGCCCGCGTCGCCGGGGTAGCGCCAGTATGTTTTCCACCCCGGGCCCAGCCTGATCTCGATGCCGGCACGATGGATCGTCGCGCCACGCTCGTGGCGCGCCTCACCGGCAATCAAGCGCACGGCGGAATGCTGATCGCCGTCCCAGGCCGAGACGTCCGCGGCGAACGCCGGCGCCGTCACCAGGAGGACAAGATTTGCGCCAAGCATGCACGCAAGACGCGGCGGAGCGGCTGTCATGGCCACGATTTAGGGGTGCCGTCGCGATGCCGCCACTGAAATCGCCGTGATCGGAACCAACGGGGGCGAAGACAAGTTTCGATTCCCATGAATCGGGGAACGGAGTAGAATTTTGCCCATGAAAACTGCCTCGAAAAAGGGCGGCGGCGGACGCAAGCGCGGGTATCTCGACGGCCAGATGCTGATCGCGATGCCGGCGATGAACGACGAACGCTTCGCCCGCAGCCTGATCTATGTCTGTGCCCACTCTTCCGAGGGCGCGATGGGCATCGTGGTCAACCGGCCCGCACCGAACATCAAGTTTCCCGATCTGCTGGTGCAGCTCGACGTCATTCCGGCCGCGGAGCTGATTCAGCTCCCGCGCAAGGCCGGCACCGTGAAGGTGCTCAAGGGTGGGCCGGTCGAGACCGGGCGCGGCTTCGTGCTGCACTCGGCGGACTTCTTCATCCAGGATTCGACGCTCACGATCGACAACGGCATCTGCCTCACCGCGACGCTCGACATCCTGAAGGCGATCGCGCACGGCGAAGGTCCGCAGAGCGCGGTGCTCGCGCTCGGTTACGCGGGCTGGGCGCCCGGGCAACTGGAAAACGAGATCACGGAAAACGGCTGGCTCAATTGCGAGGCCGACAGCGAGTTGATTTTCGGCACCGACATCGATGCCAAGTATGAGAAGGCGATGCACAAGATCGGCATCGATCTCGGCAAGCTTTCAAGCGAGGCGGGACACGCCTGAGGCTCAATGCGCCTCGACGCGGCGCGGGCCTTCTGCCTGGGTGTGCCCGACCAGCGCGATGGCGCGCTCCGGATCCATCGGTTCGCCGAACACGAAGCCCTGCGCGTATTCGCAACCGAGCTGATAAAGCTCCACCGCGTCGGCATCCGCTTCCGCGCCTTCGGCGATCACGTCCATCGACAGATCGTGCGCCATCGCGATGATGGAGCGCAGGATCACCGGGCGCGAACCCTTGCCGTTCGGACGCACGAACGACTTGTCGATCTTGATGGTGTCGAACGGGAAGCGCTGCAGATAGGCGAGCGAGGAATGTCCGGTGCCGAAATCGTCGAGCGAGAGGCCGACGCCGAGATCGCGGATGCGTGTGAGCATCTGCGCGGCATATTCGGGATTTTCCATGATCAGCGATTCGGTCAGCTCCAGCTTGAGCGTGCCGCGCGCGATCGCGGAACGCGACAGGATCGTGCGCACGTCCTGGATCAGGTCGTGACGCAACAGCTGGCGCGAGGAGATATTCACGCTGACGAACAGCGGATAGCGCAGCCGCGTCGCGCGCTGCCATGATGCGAGTTGGCGCGTCGCGCGGTCGAGCACGAACAATCCGAGTTCGAGGATCAGGCCGGTTTCCTCGGCGACCGGAATGAAGTCGGCGGGCGACAGGCGACCCATCTTGGGATGATCCCAGCGCAGCAGCGCCTCGAAGCCCGCGACCGAGCGGTCCTCCAGCCAGACGACAGGCTGGTACAGGACCGTGATTTCGTCGCGTTCGAGTGCGCGGCGCAGGTCGCTCTCCATCGAGAGGCGGTCGCTCTTGCGCGTGCGCATCGCGGGCTTGAACACCTCGATGCGGTCGCCGCCGATGCGCTTACTATGGAACATCGCCAGTTCGGCATCCTTGAGCACGTCTTCCTTTTTTTGCGGCGTGCCGTCGGCCAGCGCGAGCCCGATCGAGGCGGTGAGCAGAATCTCCCGGTCGTTGAAGGTGATCGGCGCGCGCAGGGTCTTGCGGATGGTGTCGGCGAAGGCGGTGATGCGCGGCGGTTCGCGCTCGGAGAGGACGAGCAGGCCGAACTGGTCGCCGCCCAGCCGCGAGAGGGTGTCCTGCGGCTTCAGCAGGCGGCCGAGCCGGCGCGCGAGCGTCAGCAGGATCGAGTCGCCGACCGCAATCCCGACGGAGTCGTTGACCTGCTTGAAACGGTCGAGGTCGATCAGCATCACGGTCGGGCGGATGGTCGAGTCCGCGGTCGCGAAGGAGAGGGCGGCGTCGAGCCGGTCGAGGAAGAGTTCGCGGTTCGGCAGGCCGGTGAGGTTGTCGTGCACGGCGTCGTGCAGCAGGCGCTCCTCGGCGGTCTTGAACTCGGTCACGTCGTTGACGGTCCCGACCAGCCGCACGACCTCGCCGTCGGAGGCGACCACGGGGCGCGCCTTGAGGGCGAACCACATGTAATGGCCGTCGAGCGTGCGCAGGCGGAATTCCAGGAAGAGGCGGCCGCGCCGCTGCTCCAGCACGCCGTCGAGCGCGGCGCGAAAGCGGTCGCGATCGAGCGGGTGGAGGACCTCGAGCCAGTCGGCGGCCGAGCCGCCGAGCACGCCGCGCTTGAGGCCGAGCATCGCTTCGGTTTCCGGCGACGTGAACACGCGATCGTTGGGAACGTCCCAGTCCCAGATCATGTCGCCCGCACCCGTGAGGGCGAGTGCGCGCCGCTCGATGTCGGACAGGATCGAGACCGCGGCGCCGCCCGCGAAGGCGTGCTGCATCACGGTGAAGCCGATCAGCATCACGATCAGGACGAGGCCGCCGAGGAGTGCCGGGCCCACGATGTCATTGGTGACGACACCGGTGATCGCGAGATTGCCGGCGAATACCCACACGACGAGCAACAGCCATGTCGGGATCAGCAGCACGGCGCGGTCGAAACCGTGCGCCGCCAGATAGACCACCAGTCCAAGTCCCGCGACCGCGACGATTGCGAGCGAGATACGCGCCACACCCGATGCGACCGCCGGGTTGAACACCGCAATCGCCGTCAGCGCGCCGAGAAATAGCAGCCAGCCAGCCGTGATGTGCGCATAGCGCACGTGCCAGCGATTGAGATTGAGGTAGGCGAACAGGAACACGACCAGCGTCGCGGCGAGGATCGCCTCGCCCGATGCGCGCCAAATTCTCTCGGTGTCGGCCGAGAGGTCGAACACCTTGCCCCAGAATCCGAAATCGGTGCCGATATAGGCGAGCACCGCCCAGCCGAGCGCGGCGGCGGCGGGAAACATCACGCTGCCCTTCACGACGAACAGGATGGTCAGGAACAGCGCAAGCAGGCCCGCGATGCCGATGACGATGCCGTAGTAGAGCGTGAAGGAGTTGATCTTGTCCTTGTAGGCGTCGGGCTCCCACAGATAGAGCTGCGGCAGCTTGTCGGAGCGAAGCTCCATCACGTAGGTAATGACCGTGCCGGGATCGAGCGTGATGCGATAGATGTCGGCAGTCGGGCTCGTCTGCCGCTCCGGGCGGTCGCCCGAACTCGGCGTGATGTTGACGAGGCGGGACAGTCCGAGGTCGGGCCAGAACAGTCCGGAGCCGACCATGCGATAATGCGGCGCGACGATCAGCCGGTCGATCTGCTCATCGCTGTTGTTGGCGAGCGAAAAGACCGCCCAGTTGTTTCCCGCCTCGCGCGCGCGCACCTCGATGCGGCGCACGATTCCATCGGCGCCCGGCGCGGTCGAGACCTGAATGCGGTCGGAGTCGGTCTTGGGCCGCTCGACGGCGTCGGTGAGGTCGATCGCCGAAGCGTCGACCCGCACGTTGATCGCGTCGAGTGCGCGCGCGGAAGGAACGCCGAGCGCGACGCCGAGCAGGACCGCCACCGCATGCACGGCGCGCAACAGACGCAAACGAAAAACCTCCCGGCTCCAAGCGATTCCCCGCCAGCCAAGGGCACGATGACTACCCGGGGAGTGCGGCAAGAGCAAGGATTTCCAAGCCCTTAACCATGCCGGGGACGCGCAGGATTGCGAAACGGCGCGCGTAAGGTCAGGCGGTGAGCACGATCTTGCCGATGTGCTCGCTCGTCTCCATCAGCGCATGCGCAGCCGCGGCCTCGCGCAGCGGAAAGGTCTTGTAGATAACCGGCTTTACCTTGCCGGCCGCGATCATCGGCCAGACGTTTTCGAGAACCGCCTTGGCAATCGCCGCCTTGTCGGCGACCGGGCGCGGACGCAGGCCGGACCCGGTGTGCCACAGCCGCTTCATCAGGATCGGGCGGAAATCGATCATGGCCTTGGGCGGGCGCTGGAACGCGATCTGCACGATGCGGCCGTCCATCGCGGCGGCCTCGTAGTTCTTCTGGATGTAATCGCCCGCCACCATGTCGATGATGACCTCGGCGCCCTTGTTGTTGGTGAACGACTTGGTCTCGGCGACGAAGTCCTGTGTCTTGTAGTTGATCGCAAGATCCGCGCCGAGCTTGCGGCAGGCTTCGGCCTTTTCCTCCGACCCAACCGTCACGATGACCCGCGCGCCCTTCTGTTTCGCCAGCATGATCGCCGTGGTGCCGATGCCGGACGAGCCGCCATGCAGCAGCATGGTCTCGCCGCTCTTCAGCGCGCCGCGCTCGAACACGTTGTGCCAGACGGTGAAGAAGGTTTCCGGGATGGCGGCGGCTTCGACCATGGTGAGCTGCGGAATGACCGGCAGCGCGATCGTCTCGTGCACGGCGGCGTATTCGGCATAACCGCCGCCCGCGACCAGGCCGGTGACCTTGTCGCCGAGCTTCCAGCGCGTCGCACCTTCGCCAAGCTTGACCACCTCGCCCGCAAGCTCCAGCCCCGGAATGTCCGGCGCACCGGGCGGCGGCGGATAGTGCCCTTGGCGCTGCATCACGTCGGGGCGGTTGACGCCGGCCGCCGCGACCTTGACCAGGATTTCGCCGGGCTTGAGCGCCGGCATGTCCATCTCCTTCGGCACCAGCACCTCAGGCTTGCCGTATTCGCTGATGGCGATGGCGGTCATGCGGGCGGGAAGGCTCATCGGGCGGATCCTCTGTTGTTGCCAAATTGCTTAGTCGGGCGAGGGGGATGTGACAACCGGCGGCGCTCTGGCTAATCTGCCGGCATGCCGGCTTTCGACGACGAGGACCGTCCGAAGAAGAAGCTCGTCCATGAGATCGGGCAGGACCTGACCCTGCTTTCCGTCAAGGAACTCGACGAGCGGGTCGCGCTGCTGCAGGAGGAAATCGCCCGGCTGCAGGCCGACAAGGTCAAGAAGCAGGCGCAGCGCTCGGCTGCCGACCAGTTCTTCAAGCGCTGATCCGCCCGTTTTGGCGCGAATTAGCAGCAAAATTAACCAGTTATTAAGCTTTCTTGTTCATTACTGGCATCGTCCAGCATCTGGACATCGAGTGGCTCCTGTCCACTCTGTTTGACGCCTCCCTGTTATCACCTTTGAGCCGCCGGCGACGGCGGCTCTTTTTTTGTGCCCGCGCCGGAGTGGGCCGGCGTGGAAACTATGTCCGCAAGTGTCCGCCGCGGCGGCTGGACAGTTGCGCGCAACGGGCGATAATCAAAGCTTCAGTATTGAGTGAGGCGTAGCGTATGTCCGAAAAGCCCGCGCAGGGTGCTGGACCTGTCATGTTCAGCGAGAGGCTTGCGAATTCGCAGGCCTTTGCGGCCCTGTTCAAGGAGGGCATGGCGCTGGTGGAAGAGACCGCCGGTTACCTCGATGGACCCGGCCGGCAGGAATCCAAGAAACTCGATCGCTCCGCAGCGCTCGCCTACGCGACCGAAAGCATGCGGCTGACGACGCGGTTGATGCAGCTTGCCTCATGGCTGCTGCTGCATCGCGCGGTCAAGGAAGGCGAGATGTCGCTCGCGCAGGCGAACAAGGAAAAGACCAAGGTGAAGCTTTCGCTCGGCGATCGCGCCGACGCCGATACCATGGACCTGCTGCCGGAAAACCTGCGCGACCTGATCGACCGCTCGCTCTCGCTGCTCGATCGCGTGCGCCGGCTCGACAACACGATGCACAAGGTGCCGGAGCGTCCCGCCAACAATGCGGTCGAACGCCAGCTCGGGCTGCTCAGGGCGGCGTTCGAGCGCGAGGCGCACTAGCGTCGGCTCCTCTCGGCGCATTGAAACATGTAAAGTTACATGTTACATTCGGAATAAATGATCGAGAGCTTCCGTCACAAGGGCCTGAAACGGCTCTTCGAAAGTGACGACCGCCGGCTGGTGTCGCCGGACATGATTGAACGCGTTCGTATCATTCTCGCCGCACTGGACGCGGCGGATGCGATTGGCGACCTCAACCGTCCGAGCTTCAGGCTTCATCCGCTCAAAGGCGAGCGTAAGGGCCAATGGTCGATTACCGTGAGGGCGAATTGGCGGATCGTTTTCCGGTTTGAGAACGGAAGCGCGCGTGATCTCGATCTGGTCGACTATCACTAGGTGGTGAAATGCCGATGAAGAATCCCCCGCATCCGGGCGCAGGACTCAAAGACGATTTCGAAGCGCTCGGGTTCAGCGTGGCTGAAGCCGCGAAAGGTCTTGGTGTCACTCGGCAGCAGCTCTACCGGGTCGTCAACGGACAATGCGCAATCTCGCCGGAAATGGCGGTCAGGCTTGAAAAGGCGATCGGTGGGACGGCCGCAGGCTGGCTGCGCATGCAGATCAATTTCGACCTCGCCCAGGCGCGCGCACGCGTCGCCACCGCCAAAATCAAGAGATTGGAGCCGAAGGTCGCCTGAAGCGGAGCTTACTTCTTGCCGAGCCCGCCAAACTTCTTCTGGAAGCGCGAGAGACGGCCGCCGCGGTCGAGCAGATGCTGCTGGCCGCCGGTCCAGGCCGGGTGCGACTTCGGGTCGATGTCGAGGTTGAGCGTGTCGCCCGACTTGCCCCAGGTGGTGCGGGTGGTGAATTCGGTGCCGTCGGTCATGACGACCTTGACGGTGTGATAGTCCGGATGGATATCGGCTTTCATGGCAGGTTCCTGGCGCCCTCTGGCGCGATGTCCTGGAAAAGTTGCGGCTCTATAACCCACGGATTTCGCCGAAACAAGCCGGGATTGCCGCGATTGTCTTGAGTGCGGGGCCGATGCAATGTCGCCCGCGATGAACGACCGCGCCACCCCTGAACTTGTCGAGCCGGCCGTGCTGGCGGCGATATCGGAGCCGGCAAAGCCCCGCCGCATCCGCGTACGCCCGCTGCTGGCGCTTGTGCCTTACGTCATGCGCTACCGCGGCAAGGTTGTCGCCGCACTCGTTTCGTTGCTTATCGCATCGACTGCGACGCTCGCGGTTCCGCTTGCGGTGCGGCGCATGATCGACTTCGGCTTTTCGGCCGAACGGATCGGACTGATCAACCAGTATTTCGCCGTGATGATCGGGGTTGCCGCTGTGCTCGCCATTGCGAGCGCGATGCGCTTCTATCTTGTCACCATCATCGGGGAGCGCGTCGTCGCCGATTTGCGCGCCGCCGTTTTCGCGCACCTGACCGAGCTCTCGCCCGGTTTCTTCGACAGCGCCAGGACCGGCGAGATCACCTCGCGGCTTACCGCCGACACGACGCAGATCAAGAGCGCCGTCGGCTCGTCGGTCTCGGTCGCGCTGCGCAATGTGGTGCTGTTCTTCGGCTCCGCCGCCATGATGGTGGTGACGAGCCCGCGCCTGTCGCTGTTCGTGCTCGTCGCGATCCCGATCATCGTGCTGCCGCTGGTGGCCTTCGGCCGCATGGTGCGGCGGCGTTCACGCACCGCGCAGGATACGCTCGCCGATGCCTCCGCCTACGCGGCCGAACTCATCGGCGCGATCCGCACGCTGCAGGCCTTCACCAGCGAGGCGGCCGCGCAATCGCGCTTCGGCGGTGCGGTCATGCGCGCCTTCGAGGCGGCACGCCAGTCGATCCGCGCGCGGGCGGTCCTGACCGCGATCATCATCTTTCTGGTGTTTTCGAGCGTCGTGCTGATCCTCTGGGTCGGCGCGCAGGATGTGCTCGCCGGCCGCACCACGCCCGGCACGCTCAGTCAGTTCATCCTCTATGCGGTGTTCGCCGCAAGCGGGCTGGGGCAATTGAGCGAGACCTGGGGCGAGATTTCGCAGGCGTCGGGCGCGGCCGAACGGCTGACCGAACTGCTGGCCGTCGAAGCCGACATCAAGGCGCCGGCGCAGCCGGTCGCGCTGCCGCAGCCAGCACGCGGCGAGGTGACGTTCGAGGGCGTGCGGTTCGCCTATCCGTCGCGGCCGGATGTGTTCGTGCTCGACGGGGTTTCGTTCCATGTGCGGCCCGGCGAAAAGGTCGCAATTGTCGGTCCGTCGGGCGCGGGCAAGAGCACAATTTTCCATTTGCTGCTGCGCTTCTACGACGTCAGCGCGGGCATGGTCGCGTTCGACGGTGTACGCGTCGCCGATGCCGATCCGCGCGCGCTGCGCAACCGCATTGCGCTGGTGCCGCAGGATGTTTCGATTTTCGGCGCGAGCATCGCGGAAAACATCGGGTTCGGACGGCCCGATGCCACGCAGGCCGAGATCGTGCGCGCCGCAGAGCTTGCCGCGGCAGCCGAGTTCATCGACCGGCTCCCCGAGCGCTACGAGACGCTGATCGGCGAACGCGGCGTGACGCTCTCGGGCGGTCAGCGCCAGCGTATTGCAATCGCGCGCGCGATCCTGCGCGACGCGCCGCTGCTGCTGCTCGACGAGGCGACCTCCTCGCTCGATGCCGAAAGCGAGACGCAGGTTTCGGTCGCGCTTGCGCGGCTGATGCAGGAGCGCACCACGCTCGTTATCGCGCACAGGCTTGCGACGGTGCTCTCGTGCGATCGCATCATGGTGCTGGATGGCGGCCGCATCGTCGAGCAGGGGACGCATGCGCAGCTTTCGGCAGCGGGCGGGCTTTATGCGCGGCTGGCGAAGCTGCAGTTTCAGACCACCTGACTTCGTCATGCCCGGCCTTGAGCCGGGCATCCACGTCTTCGCTTGCAGTTTGAGTAAGTCGTGGATGGCCGGGTCAAGCCCGGCCATGACGAATGAGTGAATGCATCACCGCTCGGTCAGCTTCAGCTCGATGCGGCGGTTGCGGCGATAAGCGTCGTCGCTGGTGCCGGGATCGAGCGGCTGGAATTCGCCGAAGCCCGCCGCGACCAGGCGTTGCGGCGAGATGCCCTTGCTGATGAGATATTGGACCACCGAAATGGCGCGCGCCGCGGACAGCTCCCAGTTGGAGGGAAACTGCGCGCTCGCGATCGGGCGCACGTCGGTGTGACCGTCGACGCGCAGCACCCAGGCGATGTCCTTCGGGATCTGCTTGTCCAGCTCGACCAGCGCGGCCGCAAGCTTGTCGAGTTCGGCGCGCCCTCCTGGCTGAATGACGGCCTGTCCGGGGTCGAAGAAAACTTCCGACTGGAATACGAAGCGGTCGCCCACCACGCGGATGTCCGGGCGGTCGCCGAGGATCGTGCGCAGGCGCCCGAAGAATTCGGAGCGGAAGCGCGACAGTTCCTGCACGCGCTGCGCCAGCGCGAGATTGAGTCGCTGGCCGAGATCGGCGATGCGCCCCTGCGACTCCTTGTCCTTGCTCTCGGAGGCTTCGAGCGCGCTTTCGACGGCAGCAAGCTGGCGGCGCAGCGCGGCGATCTGCTGGTTGAGCAATTCCACCTGCGCCATCGCGCGCGCAGCCAGCCCCTTCTGGGCATCCAGTTGGGTGGCGAGTTCGCTCGCCTTGCCGCTGCCGGACTGCAGCCCCTCGTAGAGGCCCTTGAGGCGGTCGCGGTCGCCTTCCGTCGCGGCGAGGTTGGCGCGCAGCGAGGCGAGCGTATCCTCAAGGTTGGCTTTTCCGACCTTCTCCAGCGACAGCATTTCGGTGAGCTGCGCGAGTTGCGCATTGAGGCGTTGCAGCGCCGTGTCCTTGCCGGTGACTTCCTGCGACAGGAAGAACTGCACGATCACGAACACCGAGAGCAGGAAGACGATGCCGAGGATCAGCGTCGAGAGCGCATCGACGAAGCCGGGCCAGTAATCGACGCCGCGCTCGCGGCTCCTGCGGGCAAGCGCCATGCTATCTCACAGTCTTGCGCAGTTCGTCCTTGCGCGGCTCATCGCCCGCGATGCGCTCCAGCAGGCGGTTCATCTCGCGACTCTGCGTGGCCTGTGCGTCGGCCCAGTCGCGGATCATCTGCTGCTCGGTGCGCATGTGGCTGACGAGCCCGTGGATCGCCTCGGCGAGGTTGGCCATCGCTGCGGTCGCGGCGCGGTTCGAACCGGTCTCGGCGACGGCTTCCTTCAGCTTGTCGATGGCGCTGCGCATCTCGCCCGGCTGCCCGGACATCACCGGCCGTGCGTCGGTGTCGATCGTCAGATCGCTTACGATGGTCGAGAGCCAGTCTTCCAGCTCCATGTAGAAACGGTTCTGCGCCTGGCCCGCCTGCAGGTCGAGGAAGCCGAGCGCGAGAGAGCCCGCGAGCCCGAACAGCGAGGACGAAAACGAAATGCCCATGCCGCTGAGCGGTGCGGCGAGGCCCTCGCGCAGCGAGTCGAACACAGCGCCGGATTCTCCGCCCACTTTCAGGTTCTGGATGACGTTGCCGACCGAGCCGACCGTTTCGATCAGGCCCCAGAAGGTGCCGAGCAGGCCGAGAAACACCAGCAGGCTCGTCATGTAGCGCGAGATGTCGCGCGCCTCGTCGAGGCGTGTCGCGATCGAATCCATCAGGCCGCGCATCGTGGTGGGCGAGATCGCGGTGCGGCCGGCGCGCTCGCCCAAAATCGTCGCCATCGGGGCGAGCAGGACCGGATAGCGCGACACCGCAAGGCCCGGATCGGCAAGGCGGAACCCGTTGACCCACGAGACCTCCGCGAACAGGCGGATCACCTGCCGGAACGCCAGCAGCACGCCGATGACAAGCACCGCGATGATGAGCGCGTTCAGCCCCGGATTGGCCATGAAGGCGACGGCGATCTGCTTGTGCAGCACGACCACGACCAGGCCGCACAGGATCAGGAACACCATCATGCGGACCAGAAAGATCCGGGGTGAGGAGAGTTTGAACGGGTCGAGATCTCGCGCCATGCTTCGCGCGTGTCCTTCTAGGTGCGCTGCCGTCCGGCTATGAATCGCCCGCAATGATGGCACATCGGCGGCAATTGCACAGCGGTTCGACCTGCAAGCGTCGTCAGATAGTTAGGCGCCGCGAAGCAGTTCGAGCAACTCTCGATGCATGGTTTCGTTGCCGGCGATGATGTCGCCCGCCTCCATGGTGCGCTCCTTGTCGGCGAGATCGGTGACATAGCCGCCGGCTTCGCGCACCAGCAGCACGCCGGCCGCGATATCCCACGCTGCCAGCCCCCGCTCCCAGTAGGCGTCGAACCGCCCCGCCGCCACATAGGCGAGGTCGAGCGCGGCCGCGCCGAAGCGGCGCAGACCCGCGACCTTGTCCTGGATCGCGCTCATCTCGCGGCGGAACAGCGCCAGATCGCCGCGGCCATGATGCGGCAGCGCGCAGCACACAACGGCCTCGGAGAGGCGCTTGCGCCCCGCCACGCGGATGCGGCGGTCGTTGAAGAACGCGCCCTTGCCCTTCTCGGCGGTGAAAAATTCGTCGTTCGCTGGATTGTAGATCAGCCCGGCGATCGGCGTTCCCTCGCGCACCAGCGCGATCGAGATGGCGAAATGCGGAATGCTGTGCAGGAAGTTGGTGGTGCCGTCGAGCGGATCGACAATCCAGGTGTGGGTCTTGTCGGTGCCCTCGTGGCCGCCGCCTTCCTCGCCGACGAAGCCGTAGCCCGGCCGCGCCTTCAGAAGCTCCGTGCGCAGGATATCTTCGGCGCGGTGATCGGCTGCCGACACGAAGTTCGCCGGACCCTTGAGTGACACCTGCAGGTTCGCAACCTCGCCGAAGTCGCGCTTCAGGCTACGGCCGGCCTTGCGCGCGGCGGCTTCCATCACGTTCAGCAGGGCGGATTGGGCGGGCACGATGAACTCCACGCGCCGGAGAGAGCGCGCTGTCGGGGGAAAGATTGCTTGGTGCGCCGCTGATAGCCTGCCGGACCGGCCGGTTGTCAACTCATGACTGCGGCTGGGCGTGGGCGAGCCAGAGCCGCGCCGCGTTCTCGCCCGCGCTGCGGTCCGCCGGCTTGGCCGACTGCATATAGTTCTCGAGCCACACGTCGGAGGCGCCGCCCGCCTTGGCGATGGTGTGCCACTTGATGGCCGCGACCGGATCGGTCGGCATGCCGCGCCCGGTCGCGAGAATCCGTGCCAGCCGGTTTTGCGCGACCGCGCTGCCCTTCAGCGCCACCTTGCGGAACAGCGCGGCAGCCCCGCTCTCGTCCTTGGGCAGGCCGGAGCCATTGAACAACGCAATGGCATACTCGACCTGCGCGGCGTCATTTCCGCCGCGCGCCGCCGCCGCCAGCAGTTTCGCCGCGGCGGCAGGGTCCTTCGGCACGCCGCTGCCCTCCTTGTAGAGCGTGGCGAGCGCATACTGTCCCTCAGGACTGCCGGCATCGGCTGCGGTCCGCAGCAATTCGGCAGCATGGGCGACGTTTTGCGTGACCTGATGGCCTTCGAGGTAGAGCAGGGCGAGATTGTAGGTCGCCGCGATATGGCCGAGCTTGGCGGCCTTCTCCAGCAGCGCCGCCGCCTCCGCCCGGTCCTGCGGCGCGCCGCGGCCCGCGAAGCGCAGCATCGCGAGCGCGAAGATCGCCTGACGGTCACCGCGATCGGCTGCGAGCGAGAACCAGGCCAGCGCTTTCTTGTCGTCCTTCGGAACGCCGTAGCCATTGGAGTAGAGTTCGCCGAGCAGCGTCATCGCGACCGGATCGCCCTGCTCGCTGGCGCGGCGCGTCGCCTCCTTGAAGGCTTCGACATAGTAGCCGCGCTGAAACGCGCCGAAGGCAACGTCGCCCTGCGGCCCCGCTGGGGGCGGCGATTGCAGCGCGGCCTGCTGCGTCTTGGCGGGCGGCAATTTCTCCGGAGGCGTGAAGGGTACGGCGGGTATCTGCTCGCGCTCGAAGGCGCTGGGCGCCGAAGAGGCGCCGGCAGCGCGGATCGTATTGTCCGGCTTTGAACTTGAGATGGACTTCTTGAGCGCAGGCTCGCGTGGCTGTTTTGGCTCCGGCGTCTTGGCGGGCTTTGCTGCCGGCTCGCGGGCGATCTTCGGTTTTGCCGCGGGCTTTTTTGCTGCCGGTGCCGTGGCGACAGAGGGCGTGATCTGCATCGGTGCTTGCGCGCACACACCGTGCGCCGCGATGATGGCGGCGAGCGAGACCGCACCCATGAGCAACCGGCGCATCATCGTGCAGGCTCCGGAACGCGCGCCAGTGCATCCATCGCGGCGCGGAGATCCTTGCGCCAGATCGTCTCGTCGAGCGCCACGAAATCGGCGCCGGCCTGCGCGAGTGCCGCCACGTCGTCGAGGCCTTCCGCGTAGCCGACGCAGGGAATGGTCATGACGTCGGCCCACCACACAACGCGATCCAGTACCGCCTCGAGCCGCGGCCGCCGCTCGTTTTCCGGTTCGCCAAACATGACGTAGTCGGTGCCCGATTCGCCAGCGAGCATGGCGTCGTGACGCGAGGTCAGGCCGCCGCAGCCCACGATATATTTCGGCTTCAGACCGCCTGCGCTTTTGAAGGCATCGATGCCGCTGACATGCGCGCCGTCGGATTGCGTCCGCTCGACAAGTTCGGGATGGCCGTCGAGCAGCAACGCCGCGCCGTTGCTCTGGATCAGGATGCGCAATGCCTCGATCCGCTCGATCAAGGCGCGCTCGGTGTCCGGCGCGAGACGGACCAGCACGGCGGCGATGTCGGTGGTGTTCAGCGCGGCGGCGAGATCGTCCGCGATCGCGCCCGGATCGCCGAGCGGCGGCGTGACGAGATAGAGGCGCGCAGCCTCGCGCCGCTCAGCCGTTGTCCCCATGCTCATCGCATGCGACGCCATTCGGGCGGAATGGCGGCGATCCCCGCTATTCTCGGGGAGAAACCGCTTCGCCTCAGGCTGCCTTTTTCCCTTCCAGATCGGCCTTCCATTGGCCGAGCGAGGCGAGGCCGTTCATGCGCGCGCGGTGGATGAAGGCGCTCTGCGCCGCAGCGACATTCTCGGATTTGCCGGCCCACGCGGTCTGCGGGGCATGCTGTAGCGCGCGCCCGTATGAGAATGTCAGTTTCCAGGGCAGGGGGCCGAGCTTGTTCATCCCGTCGAGATGGGCGGTGGCCTCCTCGTCCGACTGCCCGCCGGAGAGGAACGCAATACCCGGCACCGCGCCCGGTACGCAGTTCTTGAGCACCTTCACGGTCTTCTCGGCGACCTCCTGCACGGAAGCCTTCTTGGCGCTCTTCTTGCCGGGAATCGTCATGTTCGGCTTCAGCACAATGCCTTCGAGCGCGACCTTGTTATAAAACAGCTCCATAAAGGTCTCTTTGAGCATCCACTCGGTGATCGCCGCGCAGCGATCGATGTCGTGGTCGCCATCCATGAGAACCTCCGGCTCCACGATCGGCACGATCTGCGCCGCCTGGCAAAGCGCGGCGTAGCGCGCGAGCGCATGGGCATTGGCGTGGATCGCCGCATAGCTCGGAATACCGGCGCCGACGTCGATCACGGCGCGCCATTTCGCAAAGCGCGCCCCCTGTTCGTAGTATTTCGGCAGGCGGTCGGCGAGTTTGTCGAGACCGACGGTGATCAATTCGCCCGGGCACGCCGGCAACGGTTTGGTGCCTTCGTCCACCTTGATACCGGGAATGGCGCCCGCCTTCTTGATGAGCTCGACCAGCGGAGTGCCGTCTTTCGCCTTCTGCCAGATCGTCTCATCGTAGAGGATGACGCCTGAGATGTTCTTGGTCATCGCCTCCGAGGTGCGGAACATCATCTCGCGATAGTCGCGGCGATTATCCTCGGTATTCTCGACCTTGATGGCGTCGAAGCGCTTCTTGATCGTGCCCGACGACTCGTCGGCCGCGAGAATTCCGCGGCCCGGCGCCACCATGGCTTCGGCGACCCGGTTGAGTTCCGTGAGGTTCATTGTTGCCCTCCTTGCTTCTTGCTGTGCGCTAAATCGAGGCCGCTCATAGCGCAAGTGCGGATCGTTTCACCATCCCGGCGTGCTGGTTAACCCAGAGTTTTCGCCATGGATGGCAATCCGCCGCGCATCCATTATATTGCATTGCAGCAATCCGCATTGCATCGCAGCAACCAATCCGCCGGCCGCGCGTTGGCCCGCAAAACAAGGAGCAACGCGTGCGCAAACTCGGAAAGACCATCTCGGTGCTCGCCCGCTACCGCCGGCATTGGGCGACCTTGCTGCAATCCACCGCAGTCGATCGGGCGGCGCGTGTGCAGGCAACCGCACCGAGCCATCTGACCGAGTTGACCGGCTTCGGTTCCAACCCGGGCGCGCTGCGCATGTTCACCTACACGCCGAAGCAGCTGCAATCCTCGCCCGCGCTGGTCGTCGTGCTGCATGGCTGCACGCAATCGGCCGCGGGCTACGATCTCGGCGCGGGCTGGTCCACGCTCGCCGATCGATACGGCTTCGTGCTGCTGTTTCCCGAACAGACACCCGCGAACAATCCGAAGACCTGTTTCAACTGGTTTCTGCCCGGCGACACTGCGCGCGATCGCGGCGAGGCCTTCTCAATCCGACAGATGATCGAGAAGACGATCGGCGCGCATGGCATCGACCGCGGCCGCGTGTTCATCACCGGGCTCTCGGCCGGCGGCGCGATGGCGGCGACGATGCTCGCCGTCTATCCGGAGGTGTTTGCGGCGGGCGCAATCGTCGCGGGCCTGCCTCATGGCAGCGCCACCAATGTGCAGCAGGCGTTCGAGAGCATGTTCCAGGGCCGCCAGCAGTCCGCGAAACAATGGGGCGATCTGGTGCGCGGAGCCTCGACGCATGCCGGACCGTGGCCGCGCGTGTCGGTGTGGCAGGGCGATCGCGACGCGACCGTCGTCCCGATGAACGCGGACGCGCTGATCGCGCAGTGGACCAATGTGCATGGGATCGAGACGGCACCGGTCGCCGACAAGGTCGACGGATACCCCCGCAAGGTCTGGCGCCGTGGCGGCGTCGATGTCGTGGAATCCTTCACGATCGGCGGCATGGCGCATGGCACGCCGCTCGATACCGCCGCGCATGGCGGCGAGGCCGGTCCGTTTCTGCTTGAGGTCGGGATTTCCTCCTCGTATCACATCGCGCGATTCTTCGGCATCACGGGCGAGGCGCGCGTAACGGAGCGTCCGCAGCCGCGCGAAGCCGTGCGCACCTATCTGATGCCGGACGAGGTCGAGTTGATTCCCGACGATCGCGTGGAAGTCCTCGATGCCGTCGACGACAAGCCGAAGTTCGGCGAAGCGCCGCGCGGCTCCATGGACGTGATGGCGATCATCACCAAGGCACTGACACAGGCCGGACTGATGAAGCCGCCGGTGTAACTCGGTGTCATCCCGGAAGCCGCGCAGCGGCTATCCGGGACCCATCTGACAGATGCGTATGCGTCGCGATTGATCCCGGCTCTCGCGCACCGCTTCGCGGCGCTCGGCCGGAATGACAGGTGGGGCTACCCCCGCAGCGCCTCGACGCCGGGCAGCGTGCGGCCTTCCAGCCATTCGAGGAAGGCGCCGCCCGCGGTCGACACATAGGTGAATTCGTCTGCCACGCCGGCATGGTTGAGCGCCGCGACCGTATCGCCGCCACCCGCGACCGAAACGAGTTGGCCCAGTTTGGTGCGTTCGGCCGCATAGCGCGCGAGTTCGACGGTGCCCTTGTCGAACGGTGGCATCTCGAAGGCGCCGACCGGACCGTTCCACACCAGCGTCGCGGCATCGTCGATCGCGCCCTTGATGCGATCGATCGATTGCGAGGCGACGTCGAGCACCATCCCGTCCGGCGGGATCGCGTCGAAGCCATAGGCGTGCGAGGGCGCATTGGCCTGGAAATGAAACGCCACGATGGCGTCCACCGGGAGGATGATGGCGCAGTTCGCGCTCTCGGCCTTGGCGAGAATACGCCGCGCGGTGTCGGCCATGTCCTTCTCGGCGAGAGACTTCTGCACGTTCACGCCTTGCGCGTGCATGAATGTGTTCGCCATCGCGCCGCCAATCACCAGCGCCTGCACTTTGGTGATGAGATTTTCCAGGAGATCGAGCTTGGTCGAGACTTTCGCGCCGCCGACGATCGCGATGACTGGCCGCTGCGGATGATCCAGCGCCTTGCCGAGCGCTTCGAGCTCGGCCTGCATGGTGCGGCCCGCGTAAGCCGGAAGCTTGTGCGCGAGTCCTTCGGTCGAGGCGTGCGCGCGGTGCGCCGCCGAGAAGGCGTCGTTCACATAGACGTCGCCGAGTTTGGCGAGCTTCTCGACGAAAGCTGGATCGTTATTTTCCTCTTCCTTGTGGAAGCGGGTGTTTTCCAGCAGCAGCACGTCGCCGCTCTTCATCGCGGCGATCGCCTTCTCGGCCGGTTCGCCGACGCAATCCTCCGCGAAGCCGACAGGCTTGCCGATGATGCGCGCGACCTCGGCGGCAACAGGCTTGAGCGACTCCTTCGGATCGCGCCCCTTCGGGCGGCCGAAGTGCGCCAGCAGGATCACCTTGCCGCCCTTGTCGGAAATTTCCTTGATCGTCGGAACGACCCGCTCGATGCGCGTTGCGTCGGTGATCCGGCCGTTCTCCATCGGCACGTTGAGATCGACGCGCACCAGCGCGCGCTTGCCATTCAGGTCAGCGGAATCGAGCGTACGGAAATTCGGCATGTGAGAGGCAGGCCTTCAGAGACCGCCGCCGCTGATGCGTTCCGGCGGTACGTTTTCGGGTGGATTCTTCACCTTCATGCCTTGCCGAAAGGCGAAGACGATGAAGCTGACCAGGACGATCAACGCGCCGATGCCGAGGATCGTTTGCATCGTCATGATCGCGCCGGCTTCAGATCAGCTTCCCCATTGCCACCGCCGTGTCGGCCATGCGGTTCGAGAAGCCCCATTCGTTGTCGTACCAGGACATCACGCGCACCAGCGTGCCGTTCATCACCTTGGTCTGGTCCATGTGGAACGTGGACGAGTGCGGATCGTGGTTGAAGTCGATCGAGACGTTCGGATCGTTGGTATAGTTCAGGATGCCCTTGAGCTGCTGCTCGGACGCGCGCTTCATCGCGTCGTTGATCTCTTCTTTGGTCGTGGCTTTCTTGGCGACGATCTTGAGATCGATCACCGACACGTTCGGCGTCGGCACGCGGATCGCGACGCCGTCGAGCTTGCCCTTCAGTTCGGGCAGCACGAGGCCGATCGCTTTCGCGGCGCCGGTCGATGTCGGGATCATCGAGAGCGCGGCGGCGCGGCCGCGATAGAGATCCTTGTGCATCGTGTCGAGCGTCGGCTGGTCGCCCGTATAGGCGTGGATCGTGGTCATGAAGCCGGTCTCGATCCCGACCGAGTCGTTCAGCACCTTGGCGACCGGTGCGAGGCAATTCGTCGTGCACGAGCCATTCGATACGACCGTGTGGTCCTTGGTGAGCTTGTCGTGGTTGACGCCGTAAACGATCGTCATGTCGGCGCCGTCGGCGGGCGCGGAAATGAGCACGCGCTTCGCGCCTGCGGTCAGGTGCGACGAGGCCTTGTCCTTGGCGGTGAAGATGCCGGTGCATTCGAGCGCGATGTCGATGCCCATGTCTTTCCACGGAAGCTTCGAAGGATCGCGCTCGGCGCAGACCTTGATCTTGCCGTTGCCGAGGCTGATCGAGTTGCCCTCGACGGTCACCGTGCCGGGGAAGCGGCCGTGCACCGAGTCGTAGCGCAGCAGATGCGCATTGGTTTCGACCGGGCCAAGGTCGTTGATGGCGACCACTTCGATATCCTTGCGGCCGGACTCGGCGATGGCGCGCAGGATGTTGCGGCCGATGCGGCCAAATCCGTTGATGGCGACCCGGATGGTCATGTCTTGCCTCTCCCTAACGCTTTTCGTCATGCCCCGCGAAGGCGGGGCATCCAGTAACCACAGCCATATATGGTGTGTACTGGATCGCCCGCCTGCGCGGGCGATGACGGCTGAGTTCCAAGCGCGCTTGTTAGCTTAACTGCCGAGCTTGCTCAACGCCGCTTCGGCCACCTTCTCGGGCGTGATGCCGAAATGGCGGTACAGCTCCTTGTACGGGGCGCTGGCGCCGAAACCGTGCATGCCTACAAACACGCCATCAGCGCCGATAATCGCATCCCACCCCTGACGAACGCCGGCCTCGATGGCGACGTTAACCACCGCATCGCCTATCACGGCGCGGCGCGTCGCCGCATCCGCAGACTCGAGCAACTCAAAGCACGGCACCGAGACGACGCGCGTAAGCACGCCCCGCGCGTCGAGCAGCTTCTTCGCATCCACCGCGATGGTGACCTCGGAGCCAGTCGCGAAGATCGAAACGCGCGCCTGCCCGGCGATCGAGGGGGCGATCTCGTAGGCGCCACCCGCGCACAGGTTGCGGGTGGTGAATTCCTTGCGCAGTTGCGGCAGGTTCTGTCGCGTGAGCGCGAGCACGCTCGGCGCATTCTTGCTTTCGAGCGCAAGCTGCCAGCACTCGATCGTCTCGACCGTGTCGCACGGGCGGAACACGAGCAGGTTCGGGATCGCGCGCAGCGCCGCCAGATGCTCGACCGGCTGGTGGGTCGGGCCATCCTCGCCGAGCCCGATCGAATCGTGCGTCATCACGTGGATCACGCGCTCACCCATCAGGGCTGCGAGCCGGATCGAGGGGCGGCAATAGTCGGCGAACACCAGGAACGTGCCCGAATACGGGATGACGCCACGATGCAGCGCGATGCCATTCATCGCGGCGGCCATGCCGTGCTCGCGGATGCCGTAGTGGATGAAGCGGCCGCCGTAGTCCGCGGCCGACATCGCCTTCATGCCCTTCGGGCGGGTGTTGTTCGAGCCGGTGAGGTCGGCCGAACCGCCGAGCATTTCGGGCGCGACCGCGGTCAGCGCCTCAAGCGCATTCTGCGAGGCGATGCGGGTTGCAATCTCCTTCGGCGCGTTGGCGAGATCCTGCTTGAAGGCGCGCACCGCATCTTCAAGGCCAAGAGGCAGGTCGCCGTTGATACGGCGCGCGAACTCGCCACGTTTCTCGATCGGCAACGCTGCAAGGCGCTCGTCCCACGCCTTGTGCACAGACCGGGAGCGCGATCCCGCGGCGCGCCACCAATTCAGGATGTCCTGTGGGATTTCGAAAGCCGGCGAGGTCCAGCCAAGCTTCGCGCGCGCGCCTTTGATCTCGTCGGCGCCAAGCGGCGAGCCGTGCGAGCCGGAAGTCCCGGCCTTGGTGGGCGCGCCAAAGCCGATGGTCGTCTTGCAGGCGATCATCGTCGGCTTGTCGGACTTTTGCGCAGCCGCGATGGCGGCCGCAATCGCCTGCGGATCGTGCCCGTCGATGTGGCTTGCATTCCAGCCCGATGCCTCGAAGCGCCGCACCTGATCGACCGAGTCGGCGAGCGAGAGGGGGCCGTCGATCGAGATGCCGTTATCGTCGAACAGCACGATCAGCCGGTTCAGCTTCAGGTGGCCGGCGAGTGCGATGGCTTCCTGCGAAATGCCTTCCATCAGGTCGCCATCCGAGGCGATAACGTAGGTGTGGTGATCGACGATGTCGCCGAACTCGGCCGCGAGGTGGCGCTCCGCGATTGCCATGCCGACCGCGTTGCCGAGCCCCTGGCCGAGCGGGCCGGTGGTGGTCTCGACGCCGGGCGTCTCGAAATTCTCCGGATGCCCTGGTGTGTTCGAGCCGAGCTGGCGGAAGTGCTTGATCTGGTCGATCGTCATCGCCTCGTAGCCGAGGAGATAGAGCACCGAATAGAGCAGCATCGAGCCGTGACCGGCCGAGAGCACAAAGCGATCACGATCCGGCCACTTCGGATCGGCCGGATCGAACTTGAGGAATTGCGTGAACAGCACGGTCGCGATGTCGGCCGCCCCCATCGGCAGGCCGGGATGGCCGGACTTCGCCTGCTCGACCGCATCCATCGCGAGCGCCCGGATGGCGTTCGCCATGCGGTCATGCTCGGCGCGGCTGAGCGGCGGAGTTTCGGTCTGGCGCAGCGCAGCGGCGGGAGGATTCATCCGCGTCTTCCCTAATAATTCCGGGGCTGGATAACACGCACGCCCCCACAATCAAATGCCGCCTCGAAGACTCCGGTGGATGGCCCGCGGGTCGAATGGCATGCCTCTTTGCGTGCGCGAGGGAACCATTCCGTCCCGCTCTGGTTCCTTCGCCATAGGAGCCGGGGAAAGCTCCGGCGTGGAGGAGCACATGAACGGAATCATCTATCTGGTCGGCCTCATCGTCGTGGTCATGGCGATCCTGTCCTTCCTCGGCCTGCGCTGAGGGGACCCGCACATGGTCGTGGTCGAAACTGTCGCGCCGGCTTCCGCCGGTCCTGTCGCAGCACCGGGCGGTCCGCTCTCCTACATTCACTGGGGGCCGGGCATCGCGGGCGCGATTGTCGCCACCGCGACATCGTTTGTGCTGATGGGCTTTGCGTCCGCAGTCGGCCTGATGGTGGCGTCGCCATCGCCGACCTGGCGCGATACCTCGGTCTGGCTTGCCGTTCTCTCGGGATTTTGGATCATCGTTGTGGCGGTCGGCAGTTTCGCGCTCGGCGGATATCTGGCCGGGCGCGTGCGCTCCACCTGGAGCGCCCCGGCCGACGAAGTAGAGTTTCGCGACGGCACGCACGGGCTCATCGCCTGGGCGCTCGGCGTCATGCTCGGTGCGATCCTGCTGGCGCTCACGGCCAATACCTTCGCCTCCGGAAGCGCCGCCTCGCCCCCGCGCGACACCGCGGGTGCGCCAAGCTTCCTCGCCTACGAGATCGATCGGCTGTTTCGCGCCGAGCGACGCCCCGAGCCTGCCCCGGCGCTGGTGCGTGCCGAAGCCAGTCGCCTCGTGATGAAGGGCTTGGGCCGAAGTGAATTGCCCGCGGAGGATCGCTCGCAGCTCACGCGCCTGACCGCGGCGGTCACCGGACTGGCCCCGCCCGATGCCGACAAGCGTGTGTCTACGGTGCTCAGCGATGCGCGCGAGGCCGCGTCGCAAGCACGGCGCAGCGCAGTGGTTCTCGGGTTCTGCCTGGCCGCAGGCCTTGCGGCGGCGGCGGCAGCGGCATGGGTCGCGGCCGGTGCGGGCGGCCGGCATCGCGACAGCGAGTTCTCGCCGCCGCTGCGCTGGAGTGCGGCGCGCAGGCTCTGACAGACGTGCAAGCCTCGGTGGTGCGAGCCACCGGGGCCTTCGCGGCCTGCTGCGCGAGCGAGCGGAACGCGGCCCATCTCCAAAAAGCCTGGGGACATCCCGGCGACGAGCACCGGATATTCTCTTCGGCCGCGTCGAGGCCGCCAAGGAAAACCGGTCGTTCAGCCATGGCGTTGCGCAATATGCCTGAGCAAATCGCCAGCCTGCCCAAGGCGTGACATCGTTTTGCCGCCATGACCGGGGAGCGTTGACGCCGCGGTGGGGCCCAACGTAAGATTCTCCGTCCAAATCCTTGGCGCTTCACGGATTTCATGGCGCGCGAGCCGCCGCGGCGGCCGGTTCGTGTGGTGGGTAGGCGATGACTGAGGCGAGCGCGATTGAAGCCGCAACCAAGCGGCTTGCGGCGGCCCTCGATTCACTGGAGGCAGCGCTGGAACGGCGGCGCGACGCCGACCGCGGCGAGAATGCACTCGCCGCGCAGGTGCATGCTCTCGGCTCCGACCGCTCCAAGCTCGCTTCGGATCTCGACGCCGCTGCGGCGCGCTCCCGCAAGCTGGAGGCGACCAATCGCGAGATCGCACAGCGGCTCGATCACGCTATCGACAGCATCCGCTCGGTGATCGAGGCGCAGCCATGACGCATGTCAACGTCGTCATCAACGGCCGGCAGTATCGCATGGCGTGCGAGGAGGGGCAGGAAGGGCAGCTTGCGACGCTCGCCCGTGACCTCGATGGACGTATCGACCAACTGAAGAAGAGTTTCGGCGCCGTCGGCGACATGCGGTTGATCGTCATGGCGGCGCTGACCGTGGGCGACGAACTGTTCGAGGCGGTCAAGCGCATCCGCCGTCTGGAGGAAGAACTGACCGTAATGCAGGACGCGCGCGTCGCGTCGAGCGAGCGCGCGCAGACCATGCAGGTCGCGGTCGCGGCCGCGCTCAACTCCGCCTCCGAGCGGATCGAACATGTCACGCGCAGCCTCAATCTCACCCGCGGCGACGGTGTCGGGATCGGATAGTCCGCCAATGAGGTGGCGTTTGCGGCGGCGAACCCCTACATTGTCGGGGCGGGGCTGCGGGGTGCGTTAGATAAATACTCCCGGGGCCTTACGATCCTCAAGGGAGCTGTCCCTGGCCGGGCCCGTGGGCCCGGTTATATGGCGCCCACCTACTTATGTAGGTTCCCGGGGTCGCAATCCGACGGCTTTTGTGGCTCCGCACTCTCTCCCCCGCCGTCATCCTGAGGTGCCCCTCGCGTAGCGTGGGCCTCGAAGGATGACCAAA
Organism: uncultured Alphaproteobacteria bacterium; assembly: GCA_963757565.1. Classification (GTDB taxonomy): domain Bacteria; phylum Pseudomonadota; class Alphaproteobacteria; order Rhizobiales; family Xanthobacteraceae; genus PALSA-894. Next base: position 683,010 of record CAVWSB010000006.1, on the reverse strand, counting down.
GACCGCGCCCTTCGAGGCTCGCCGTAGCGCGTTGAAGACGCGCGTAAACGCGCTTATGGCCTCGCACCTCAGGGTGACGACTCCAAATGTCCGACGCGCTCTCCGACCTGAAATCCATCATCCGCAAGGATGCAATGTTGCGGCGCGATGCGCTGCCGGCGGACGCGCGCGCCGCGGCAGCCGAAACCATCGCGGCGCGCGCCTTTCCGCTCGACGTGAAGCCCGGCGTTGTCGTGTCCGGCTTCTTTCCCCTCAAGACCGAAATCAGTCCGCTGCCGCTGATGCGCCGGCTCGCCGCTGCCGGCGCGCAGCTCGCGCTGCCGGTGATCGACGGGCGCGGCAAGCCGCTCGTCATGCGCGCCTTCGCGTTCGGCGACGAGCTTGCATCGGGTCAATGGGGCATCCGAGAGCCGAAGCCCGAAGCAGCCGAGGTTGCGCCCGATATCCTGCTGGTGCCGCTGCTCGCCTTCGACCGCACCGGCCATCGCATCGGTTACGGCGCCGGCTACTACGACATGACCATCGCGAAATTCCGCGACGTGAAGTCGATTGTCGCCGCCGGCATCGCGTTCGCGGCGCAGGAAATCGAGCAGGTCCCCGTCACGCCGCGCGACGCGCGCCTCGATCTCGTGCTAACGGAACGCGAGATCATCGATCTGCGCGGAAGCTGAATGCGGATACTGTTTGTCGGCGACGTGGTGGGGCGTTCGGGACGCACGGCCGTGACCGAGCGGTTGCCGGCGCTGAAGCGCGACTGGAAACTCGATTGCATCGTCGTCAACGGCGAGAACGCGGCGGGCGGTTTCGGCATCACCGAAGCGATCTACAACGAATTGATCGACGCAGGCGCGGACGCGATTTCCGGCGGCAACCATTCATGGGATCAGCGCGAGGCGCTGGTCTTCATCGAGCGCGCGCCGCGGCTGGTCCGTCCCCTCAATTATCCGCCCGGAACGCCGGGGCGCGGCATGGTGCTGTTCGAGGCTGGAAATGGCGCGCGCCTGCTGCTGATCAACCTGATGGGCCGCGTCTTCATGGATCCGCTCGACGATCCGTTCGCGGCGGCGGACCGCGAGTTGACAGCCTGTCCGCTCAAGAGCGGCGCGGATGCGATCATCGTCGACATGCATTGTGAGGCGACGAGCGAGAAGCAGGCGATGGGCCACTTTCTGCGACGGCCGCGCGAGCCTCGTGGTCGGCACGCACACCCATGTGCAGACGGCCGACCATCGCGTGCTGCCGGGCGGCACCGCCTTTATTACCGATGTCGGCATGACCGGCGACCACGACTCGGTGATCGGCATGAACAAGGCCGAACCGCTGCAGCGCTTCACCCGCCGCATCCCCTCGGGCAAGTTCGAGCCCGCGAACGGACCCGCGACGCTGTGCGCGGTCGCGGTCGAGACCGACGATGCGACCGGGCTCGCGACGCGTATCGCGCCGGTGCGGCTCGGCGGACGGCTTGAGGAAGCACGCCCTGCATTCTGGTAATGGATTTTTCGGCGGCGCGGACCTATAAGGCGCGCCGAAATTTTCGCAGACACGAGATTGCTGGAGGCAGCCTTGGCCGGCCATTCCCAATTCAAGAACATCATGCACCGCAAGGGGCGGCAGGACGCCATCAAGTCGAAGGTGTTCGGCAAGCTCGCGCGCGAAATCACCGTCTCGGCCAAGATGGGCCTGCCCGATCCCGGCGATGAACCCGCGCCTGCGCGCCGCGATCATCGCGGCGCGCGCCGAGAGCATGCCGAACGACAATATCGCCCGCGCGATCAAGAAGGCGACCGGCAACGACGCCGAGAACTACGACGAGATCCGCTACGAGGGCTATGGGCCGGGCGGCGTCGCCGTCATCGTCGAGGTGCTGACCGACAACCGCAACCGCTCGGCCGGCGAAGTGCGCGCGAGCTTTACCAAGTCGGGCGGCAACCTCGCCGAGACCGGCGCGGTGTCGTTCATGTTCGACCATGTCGGCGTGGTCGAGTTCGACGCCAAGGTCGCGAATGCCGACGCCATGCTTGAGGCCGCGATCGAGGCGGGCGCCGAGGATGTGGTGTCCGGCGAAGGCGGGCATGAGATTTACACGACGCAGGAATCGCTGCGCGATGTCGCCAAGGCGCTGGAGGCGAAGTTCGGTGAGCCGCGCAAGGCCGCGATGATGTGGAAGCCGCAGAACACCGTGCCGGTCGACGACGAGCAGGGCGAGAAGGTTTTGAAGCTGATCGACGCGCTCAACGAGCAGGACGACGTGCAGAACGTCTATGCGAACTTCGAGGTCTCGGACGCGCTGGTCGCGAAGATGAGCGCGTGACCGTCACCCTGAGGTGGGAGACGCGCTTGCGGCGAGCCTCGAAGGGCGACGGCGTGCGACCATCCTTCCAGGCCCGGCTTCGCCGGACGCCTCAGGATGACGGCGGCACTACCTCAGCCACCCGTCCCACAGTGGCAGACTGACGATCGCCGATACCACGATGATCGCATAAGCGGCGCGGCGGTACGCGACCTCGGAGGCGCCGTGAAACCAGCGCGCGCCGATCCACATCGCCGCGATGAACGGCACGCCGAGCAGGACCGCGAGCGCGATCACATCGGGCTTGAGGATGCCCTGCACGACGTAGGCGACGCCGGTGATGAAATCCATCAGCAGGAAGAACACCATCAGGTTGGCGCGCACCGTGACGGCGGCGTTCGCGCCGCCGAGCCAGAACACGATCACGGCGGGGCCGGCGATCTGCACCGCGCCGCTGCCGAAGCCCGCGAACAGTCCGACGCCGACCGAAACCGGCAGCGTCGGCGCGCCGTGATAGCGCCAGCCCGATACCAACATTGCGAGCAGGCTGAGCACAAGCGCGGCGATGAACCAGCGCAGCACGATCGGATCGATCAGGACCAGCGCCATGACGCCGAGCGGGACCGCGAGTGCGGCGGCGGTCGTGACCGGGCCGACCTCGCGCCAGTTGCAGCGCGGCAGTTCGCGGACCGTGAACGGCGCGCTGCCGATCAGGTCGATCAGCAAGAGTGTCGGTGCGGCGATGCGCGGCTCGTACACCGCCGAAATCAGCGGGATGTAGACCAGCGCCGAGCCGAACCCCGAGAAGCCGCGCACGAACCCGGACAGCGCCGCGATCACCACGGCGGCGATGAAGCGGCGGTCGGAGAGCGCGGCCGACAGCGTCGGCAGGTCGGGAAGGTCGATCATGAAACCCGGCGGGGAATTCGTGCGCTTGTCTAACAGGGGCGGGTCACTTGCGCTATCAACGGGGCGCGATGGGACAGGCGATTCGCATTCTTGGCATCGACCCGGGGCTGCGCCGCACCGGCTGGGGGATGATCGGTTGCGAGGGCAACCGGCTGATCTACCTGGCGTGCGGGTCAGTCGAGACGAACGACAAGCTCTCGCTCGCCGAGCGGCTGGTGACGATCCATGACGGGCTTGCGCGCATCGTCGCGGACTTTCAGCCCGACGAAGCGGCCGTGGAGACGACATTCGTGAACCGCGACGCGGTCGCGACGCTGAAACTCGGACAGGCGCGGGGCATCGCGATGCTGGTGCCCGCCAAGGCAGGCCTGAGCGTCGCCGAATACGCGCCGAATCTGGTGAAGAAAACCATCGTCGGCGCAGGTCATGCCGAGAAGGCGCAGATCAGGTTGATGGTCGGCGTGCTGCTGCCGAAGGCCGATCCGCAATCCGAGGATGCCGCCGACGCGCTCGCCATCGCGGTGACGCACGCACACCATCGCGCGAGCGCGCTGCTCAGGGCGGCGATGCGATGATCGGCAAGCTCAAGGGCATCATCGACAGCTATGGCGAGGATCACATCATCGTCGACGTGAACGGCGTCGGCTATGTGGTGCATTGCTCGGCGCGCACGCTGCAAGCGCTGCCGCCGCATGGCGATCCCGTGTCGCTCGCGATCGAGACCCATGTCCGCGAGGATCAGATCCGCCTGTTCGGTTTCCAGAGCGACATCGAGCGCGAGTGGTTCAAGCTTCTGCAAACCGTGCAGGGCGTCGGCACCAAGGTCGCGCTCGCGATCCTCTCGACGCTCAGGCCCGCCGACCTCGCAAGCGCCATTGCGATGCGCGACAAGGCGAGCGTCGCGCGCACGCCGGGCGTCGGCCCGAAGGTCGCCGAGCGCGTCGTCACGGAGTTGAAGGACAAGGCGCCGAAATACGCCGACCTCGATCCCGCGGTGGTGCGGCTTGCGGGTCAGGTCGAGGAGCGGCGCGCGCCGCAGCCGGTGGCGGACGCGGTCTCGGCGTTGGTCAATCTCGGCTACGGCCAGCCGCAGGCCGCTGCCGCGATTGCTGCGGCCGCGCGCGGCGCAGGGGAGGGGGCGGAGACTGCGCAGCTCATTCGGCTCGGGCTGAAGGAGTTGGCGAAGTGACGACGCAGCCCCGCCGCCTCGTCACACCCGAGCGCCGCGACGACGACGCGGAGGCTTCGCTGCGTCCGCAGCGTCTCTCCGAATTCGTCGGCCAACAACAGGCGCGCGCGAACCTCTCGGTGTTCATCGAGGCCGCGAAGTCGCGCAAGGAAGCGCTCGATCATGTGCTGTTCGTCGGACCGCCGGGGCTGGGCAAGACCACGCTCGCGCAGATCGTCTCGCGCGAGCTCGGTGTGAACTTTCGCGCCACTTCCGGTCCGGTGATCGCCAAGGCCGGCGACCTCGCGGCGCTGCTGACGAACCTCGAAGACCGCGATGTGCTGTTCATCGACGAGATCCACCGGCTCAATCCGGCGGTCGAGGAAATCCTCTATCCCGCGATGGAGGACTTCCAGCTCGACCTCATCATCGGCGAGGGGCCGGCGGCGCGATCGGTCAAGATCGATCTGGCGAAGTTCACGCTGGTCGGTGCGACGACGCGCGCGGGCCTGCTCACCACGCCGCTGCGCGACCGCTTCGGCATTCCGGTGCGGCTGAATTTCTACACCCGCGAGGAACTGGAGCTGATCGTCAATCGTGGCGCGCGCGTGCTCGGCATTGCGGTCACGCCGGACGGCGCCGACGAGATCGCGCGTCGCGCGCGCGGCACGCCGCGCATCGCAGGTCGGCTGCTCAAGCGCGTGCGCGATTTCGCGCATGTGGCCGGTGCGGCTGCGATCGACCGAGCGGTCGCCGACAAGGCGCTGCTCGCACTTGAGGTCGATGCGGCCGGCATGGACGCGATGGACCGCCGCTATCTCTCGGTGATCGCGCAACAACTATGGCGGCGGGCCGGTCGGCGTCGAGACCATTGCGGCTGCGCTCTCCGAGCCGCGCGATGCGATCGAGGAGATCATCGAGCCGTATCTCATCCAGCAAGGCTTCCTGCAGCGCACGCCGCGCGGGCGCCTGCTCACCGGTCACGCGTTCCGTCATCTCGGACTGACCGAGCCGCAACGCGATCCGGGGCAGTTCGGATTGTTCAACGGCGACGACGCATGAGCGACCCGATCCGTATCGTGGCTGCGCTGATCCGCGATCGGGAGGGCCGCGTGCTGCTGGTGCGCAAGCGCGGCACCGCGGCGTTCATGCAGCCCGGCGGCAAGCGCGAGCCGGGCGAGGACGATGTGACCGCACTCGTGCGCGAACTTGACGAAGAACTGGGTTGCGGCGTTGTGCCGAATTCGGTGTCTCCACTCGGCATCTTCGATTGTGTCGCGGCAAACGAGCCGGATCGGCAGGTCAACGCGGCCGTGTACGCGGTCGACGTCACCGGGACGATCGCGGCGCGGGCCGAGATCGACGAACTGTGCTGGATTGATCCCGCGGCGCCGCCGGATCTTCCTCTCGCGCCGCTGACGCGCGATCACGTGCTGCCGCTTGTGCGGCTCGACGGCACCGCCCCGCCACGCTAAAAAATCCGGATGACCGATCCGCTCAACGGCGACCTGCGCGACGGGCGTCACACGATGCCCGTGCGCGTCTATTACGAAGACACCGATTTCACCGGCATCGTCTATCACGCGAATTACCTGCGCTACATGGAGCGCGGGCGGACCAACTATCTGCGCCTCATCGGCGCCGATCACCGTGCGCTGTTCGAGGCGACCGAGAAGGAAGCGCCGGGCTTCGCGTTCGTGGTGCGCTCGATGGCGATCGACTGGCTCAAACCCGCGCGAATGGATGACGTGCTCGAGATCGTCACCATGCCCGAAGAGGTGAAGGGCGCCTCCATCACGCTCAAGCAGCAATGCGTCCGCGCCGGCGAGGTGCTATGCGAAGCGAGCGTGCGCGTTGCGTTCATTTCGGGCGGGCGCGCGCGCCCGATCCCGAAGCCGCTGCGCATCGCCATGAAGGCGGATCAGGACGCGCTCGGCTGATCGCGTCTTGCGGCGCGCAAGGCGAAGCCGCAGGCTGCACTTCAACGATAACGCGGGACAATCCATGCACGGACGCCGGCCGACCATTTCATCGACCAAGGGTGTCGTTGCTGCGGCGCATCCGCTCGCGGCGCAGGCGGGCGCGCGGATGCTCAGCGATGGCGGCAATGCGTTCGATGCTGCGGCCGCGACCGCCGCCGCGCTCAATGTGGTCGAGCCCTACATGTCGGGGCTCGCGGGTGCGGGCCTTGCGACCTGCTGGATCGCGGCGGAGAAGCGCGTCAGGGTGCTCGACTTCGTGCCGCGCGTGCCGGCGAGTTTTCCGGCCGAGCGCTTCGGCAAGCGTGAGGATCTGGCGCGCGGACCGCTTTCGGTCGGCGTGCCGGGTAACCTCGCAGGTTGGGCCGAACTGGTCCGCGCACACGGCAGGAAGTCGCTCGGCGATGCGCTGGCGCCGGCGACAGCGCTTGCGCGTGACGGTTTTCCGCTGGTCGAGTTCAATGTCGACGAAACCAACGAACATGCGCCCGCGATCCAGAGCCATCCTGCGCTCGGCGGCGAATTCACCCGCAACTACCTGCGCGGCGGCAACAAGGCCGAGGCCGGGCGCGTGCTCGCGCAGCCCGAGCTTGCCGGCACGTTCGAGCGGCTCGCCGCGCAAGGGCCGCAACTGCTCTACGGCGGCGAACTCGGACATGCGATTGTCGCGCACCTGCAAAAGCTCGGCGGCTACATGGCGATGAGCGATCTCGAACAGGTCGCGCCGAAATGGAAGGATCCGATCGCTGTCACGTATCGCGGTCGCATCGTGCATGTGCCGCCCCCGGCCTGCGAGGGATTCCAGTTCCTGCTCACCTTGCGCATCCTGGAAGGCTTCGACCTCGGCGCGCTCGAACGCAACGGCGCGGATCATCTCGACATCGTCTATCGCGCGGTGCGCCTCGCCGCCGGCGTTCGCATCAGCAACAACAATCCCGACCCGCAGACGCTCGCACGGCTGCTCGACGAAGAGCACGTCGAGACACTGCGTGCGCGTGTGCGCGATGGCCGCCCGGTCTCGGGGCCGACCGAGCAATGGATGGAGCCGCCGGCAGGCGGCGAGGATCCCGGCCACACCACGTCGTTTTCGATCGGCGACCGCGAAGGCAACCTCATTTGCCTGACGCAAAGTCTCGGCAGCCCGTTCGGCAGCGGCGTCGTCGTGCCCGGCACCGGCATGTGCCTCAACAATTTCCTCTACTGGACCGAGGTCAATCCGAAGAGCCCGAACCGCACCGCACCGGGTGCGGAGCTGCCGATCTGCATGGCGCCGACGCTTGCGACGCGCGACGGCGTGCCGGTGCTCGCGCTCGGCACGCCTGGCAGCTACGGCATCCTGCAGACGCAGGTGCAGGCTTACGTGCAGCACGTCGATTTCGGCCTGCCGCTGCAAGACGCCATCGAGGCGCCGCGCGCGCGGCTGTCCGATGGCACGCTGGTGCAGGTGGAGGGCCGCGTCGCGCCCGGTGTTGTCGCGGAGTTGAAAAACCGCGGACACGACGCGCAATCGTTCGGCGACTGGACCATGAAGGTCGGCGGCATGCAGGCGGTCGCCGTCGATCCGGCGACCGGCGTGATGACCGGCGCCGCCGATCCGCGCCGCGATGGCTATGCGGTGGCGCTTTGAGGCGCGATTGATTTGAATTGAATCGGCGACGGCTTCTCACGACCTTCACCTTTCCCATCGGGAACGCTCGGCGAACGGAGCTCGCCGGCTGCGGGGTTAACGGGCGATCGAAAGCGCGTCTGCGTGGCTCACGGGGCTCAGATCCACTCGTCCTGCTCGTCCCACTGCGTTGGAAACATCGCGATGTACTGAACCAGGCGCGGTCGCGTGCCGCGGTTGGGGCGGCTGCCGTGTGGCAGCGCCTGATTCCAGATGACGAGATCGCCCGCGCGTCCGCCGATCGCCTGCGATCCGAGGGCATGCAAATCCTCCCGGCGCGGGTCGGCGCCCGCCGGAAGGCTCGCTAGCCAATCTTCCACGCGGTGATGAAAGCCTGGCACCAGCGTGAACGCACCCTGTTCGGGCGGCGTGTCGGTCAGATAGAGGATGCCCGCGGTGCCGAGCGGAATCGGGGTCTTCAGGCTGATGTCCCAATGCAGGTCGGGCCTGGGAATTGCCATCCCGGACGCTCCGGCACATTGAAGCCGACACGATCGGTCGTCACCCACAGATCCGCCGTGCCCCAGAGTTGCGCGAAGGCCTTGCGAATGCGCGGCGCGCGGCGATTGGCCTCGAAGGCAGGGTGCTGGAAATATTGCACCATGATCCCCTGGTTGCGGCGGCGGTACCAGCTTTCGGGATCGTCGGGCGAGGCATCCAGATGCTCCCACAGCGCCCGTGCGGCGGCATCGCAGCACTCTGCAGGAACCGCATCAAGCAAGACCACGTAGCCGTGCTCGTTCCAGAACGCGAGGTGGTCATCCGACAGCACCGGAGCGCTCGCCTCGACGGCGGTAATCTCACGCTTGATCTCGTCGGGATAGTCGGTGCCGGCGACTGCGGCATTGATGCGCGCAACGCGCGTCGCATCAACTCCGCCGGTCGTGGCCATGATCCAGCGCTCGAATTCCTCGAAGCTCGGCCCCTCGTGACCGAGATAACGCGTGGTCTGCTCCAACCCCAGGCCGGTGGCGTGAACCACCAGATAGTCGAGATGGCGCTCGCGGATGCTCGGCGGACCAGAACGGCCTTGCCGCGTCAGCATCGTGCGCGACCAGTAGCGCTTGAGATGGAAGATGCCGAGCGTACCGGCATCGTCCGGTGCGGCAAGTTCGATCGCTGGCGGCGGTTCGAGGGCGCTGTCCATGACGATCCCGGCGAAAGGGGTTCGCCGGGATCAAACGGGAGCCGCGCGTGCGGGTCAATCGGCTTCAGGCCGCCCGCTACGCGGCGGCTCTGGCGGCGGCGGACTTCGCGGCCGCCGGCTGGATGAACATGCCGAAGCCGACCGAAATCCGGTTCCAGCCGTTGATGACGTTGATCATGACGGTGAGCTTCACCTGCTCCTCCTTGGTGAAGTGCGCGTTCAGGTCTTCGTACGCGCGATCGTGCGGTTGACCTTCGCAGAGCCGCGTTAGCGCCTCGGTCCAGCCGAGCGCGGCGCGTTCGCGGTCCGAATAGCAAGGCGCCTCGCGCCATGCCGCCAGCAGGTCGATGCGCTGGTTGGTCTCGCCTTTCGCCCGCGCCTCCTCGGTGTGCATGTTGATGCAATTGGCACAGCCGTTGATCTGTGAGGCGCGGATTTCAACGAGCAGGATGAGGGCCGGCTCGAGGCTCGAAGCGGCGGCCACGGATACGGTGGCCCACTTCTTCATGAGGTCGGGGGAGGCGGCAAACAGGTCGTTCGCGTTCACGGGGTCGCTCCATTCGTTGGTTGCGATCCTATGACGGCCGGGAACCTCCCATTTTGACATCGGCGAAAAACTTGCGGGCGAACTAGTTTCTCGGGCTGGCACTCATCAGCGCGCCGTTCCGCTTGCCTCGCGGATCATCGTGCGGATGAAGCCGACGAACGCCTGGGCGCGGGCGGGGACGTGCTTGCTGCTTGGATAGAGTGCGTGCACCGGTGTGCGGCCGACCTGCCAGTCCGGCAGGACTCGCTTGAGGTAGCGCCGTCGCAGATTATCGCCGACTGAGAAGTCGAGCAGACGGCAGATGCCCGCACCGTTGAGACATGCCTCATGCATGTGGACGCCTTCGCGGCTGATGACACGCGGGACGACGAAGACGGTTTCCGAGCTGCTGCCGCGTGTGAGTTGCCAACGCGCATAAGAGGGTCCGTCGCGGCGGGCAGACATCAAGATTTGATGTTCGCCAAGATCTGCCGGTGTTCTGGGCTCGCCGTGAGCGAGCAGGTATTCGGGCGAGGCGACAAGCACGAAATCCGCTATGCCAAGCTTCTGCGTGCCGTAACTGGAATTGGATGGCGTTCCGATTGTTATCAGTACGTCGAGCTTGTCTTCGATCAGTGTCGCCGCGCTGCCTGACAGCGTGGTCTCGACGAGAATGTCCGGGAACGTCGTGAGGAAGCGGTCGACGCAGCACATCAGCGTGCGATTGATTGCCGGATGCAGGCCAGCCATCAGCTTGCCGATCGGACGCGCATGAGCATCGCGCGTCAGGACCTCCGCCTGCTCCAGGTCGGCGATAACGCGCTTGCAGCGGTCGTAGTAGTGCGCGCCGTTTTCGGTCAGGGACACGCGGCGAGTCGTCCGGTTGAACAAGCGGAAGTCGATATCGCGCTCAAGCGTCGCGATGACCTTGGAAAGAACGGATGGACGAACATCGAGATTGTGCGCCGCTGCCACAAACGACTTGGCTTCAGCAACGCTGCAGAAGAACTTGATCGCGCGCAGCTTGTCCATCGGATCGCTCAGCAAGAAACGAGGGGCCGACTATTGTTCGCAAAATGGAAACAATCAAGTTCCGACTGTGGGCTTTCTCGGGAGCTACTGCGGGTTGATCGTGGGGGCATCGCGAATGATGGAGGCAGCGATGCGACACGGACTGACTCGCCGGAAAACGCTCATGGGCCTGCTTGCGGCTTCCGCCGCCGATCTCTCTGCGCCGCAATTTGCACTAGCCGCCGCCTGGCCGCTACGAACCATCAAGGTCATCGTCGGAGGGGCACCGGGCTCGGTGCCGGATACGCTCGTGCGCCTTGCCGCGGATGCGCTCTCGAAGGAACTTGGGCAGCCGGTCATCATAGAGAACAAGCCCGGCGCCGGCGGCATCGTGGCGATCCAGTCGCTGATCGGAAGCCCGCCAGACGGGTACACGCTGGCGCTCGCGACTATCTCCCAGACGGTCTACAACAGCTATCTCTACAGCAAGCTCTCCTATGACCCGCGGCGTGACCTCGCGCCGATCTCGACGTTGGCCGAGAGCGCGTCGATCCTAGTAGGTCACGCGTCTATCCGTGCCACCACGCTCGCCGAGCTGGTCGCTGAGACGCAAGCCGAGCCAGACCGCTTCATGATCGGCGTTCCCGCCAACGGCTCGCCGCCGCACATCGCGGCAATTTTGCTCATGCGCGAGACCGGCCTGAAGGCAACGTTCATTCCGTTCCGCTCTGGGCCGGACGCGCTGCAGGCTTTGCTGCGCGGGGATGTTCACATCATGGTGGACGGTCCAACCTTGCTGGCCCCGCACATCGCCGCGGGCAAGATCAAGGGATTCGTCGCATTGGCAGGACGGCGTGAAAGCGTGCTTCCAGACATGCCGACTGTTTCCGAAGCCGGCTTCGCGGGTGCGATCACCGAGTTGTGGATGGGGATGGTCGCGCCACGTGAGACGCCGGCGGAGATCGTGCATGCGCTTTCGAAAGCAGTCGGTACGTTACTTTCCAATCGCGAGTATCATGCCGCGCTGGAGCACGCCAGCATGCGGCCCACCGCATCGACGCCAGAGGCGTTCACCGCGCTGCTTCAGCGCGAACACGAACGGTGGTCGCCGATCTTGCGCACCGCCGGTATCAAGTTGGATTGATCGCGTACGCAAGGGCCGACACGCCGCAAACCATGTCAGCATGTCGGCTCCATGCGAAGGACTTTCTTTGACGGACTATGCGGCCTTCGCGTGCCGCGCCATCTCGGCCTTGTAGAGCGCGAGTTCTTCGCCGAACGCCTTTGCGACGCTCGGGCGCTTCTTCATGCGATCGAAATAGGCCTGGATCGCCGGGAAGCGGTCGAACTTCACCGGCGTTGCCATGCTCCAGTTCAGCACGGTGTAGAGATACGCGTCCGCCACGCTGAACGAATTGAGCAGGAATTCGCGGCCGGTGAGGTGCGCGTCGAGATAGGCGAGGCGGGCTTCGCCCTTCGACATCGCATTGGCGGTCGTACCTTCCGGCGCCTTCTTGTCGAAGATCGGCGCGAACAGGCCCTTGTGCAGTTCGGTGCCGATGAAGCAGAGCCATTGCTGCAGGCGCGTGCGTTCGACGCCGCCGGTGGGCGCGAGCTTCGCGCCGGGAAAACGCTCCGCGACATGTTGCAGGATCGCGGCGTTTTCGGTGAGCAGCGCGCCGTCATCCATGCGGACGACCGGAACGAGGCCGAGCGGATTGATCGTGAGGAAGTCCGCGCCGTCCAGCGTGCGCTTGGTCTTCGGATCGACTTCGATGTAACCGGCTTCGGCACCAGCCTCGTAGAGCGAAATGCGCGTGGCCATCGAGCAGGCAAGGGGAGAGAAATAAAGCTGCATGGTGTCCTCCATTTGACTTTTGTACTGTTTCGCATGAAATAGAGTGCGGTCAAGGATTATTTGCGAAATGGTACAAAAATCTTCACAGCAAGAACCCAAGCGGCGTGGGCGCCCGCGCGCCTATGACCCGAAGGTCGCGCTCGCGCGCGCCGCGGAGGTGTTCTGGAAGGCCGGATACGCGGCGACCTCGCTCGACGATCTCGCCGAGGCGACGGGGATGAACCGCCCGAGTCTCTATGCGGCGTTCGGCGACAAGCGCGACCTCTATCTCAAGACGCTCGAATATTACCGCGACGAAAGCCGCGCGCTCGCGCGCCATGCGCTCGAAGGCGACCCGAACCTGCGCGTTTTTCTCAAGCGCTTCTACGACAAGGCGCTGGAGCTCTACCTCGGTGATGGCCCGCGCGGCTGCTACTCGATCGGCACCGCCACGACGGTTGCGGCGGTCGATGACGACGTTCGCGAATTTCTCGCCGAGAGCATGCGCTCGACCGACAGCTTCCTGAAGCACCAGATCGTGAAGGCGAAGGAGCGCGGTGAGATCGCGCGCGATGCCGATGCGGCGGCACTTTCCTATCTGGCGACCGCGACGCTGCATACGCTCGCGGTGCGCTCGCGCGCCGGCGTGCCGCGCAAGGAACTCGACGCCGTAGTGAAGGCCGCGATCAACGTCATGTGCGCGAAGGAGTGAGCCGGAGCAGCGCGGTCTCTGATCGTTGAAGAGTCTCGCGGTCGATCTTTCGACGATCGCTCGTGCTCGGTGCATCCTCCAGGGCGAGCAATGCCGCTTCTACGATCGTTATCGACCCGCCGCGGGGAGTCATGTAAGGACCCTTTACATGAACTGGTCCCGCCAGGATGGTCCGCGCGGCTATCACCACGGCAATCTGAAAGAGGCGCTGATCCGCGCCGCGCTTGAGCTGATCGCCAAGAAGGGCCCGGCAGGCTTCACCTTTGCGGAAGCGGCGCGCTGGGCGGGGGTCAGTCCGGCCGCGCCATACCGGCATTTCCGCGACCGTGACGAGTTGCTGGCCGACGTCGCGCGGCGCGGTTTCGAGCAGTTCGCAACGGCGCTCGAGACCGCCTGGAACGGCGGTGCGCCGGAGCCGTTCGCGGCGTTCGAGCGGCTCGGCAAGGCCTATCTCGGTTTCGCCCGCACCGAGCCCGCCTACTATTCGGCGATGTTCGAGGCGGGGGTCCCGCTGGAGATCAGCGCGGAATTGTCCGCTGCCGGCGACCGCGCCTTCGCGGTGATCCGCAAAGCGTCCGAAACGCTTATCGCGCGCATCCCGCAGGGTAAGCGGCCACCCGCGCTGATGGTCGCGCTGCACGTCTGGTCGCTGTCGCACGGCATCGCGTCGCTGTTCGCGCGCGGGGATGCGGGGCGCCGCACGTTGCCGATGACCGCCGAGGAACTGCTCGAGGCCGGGGTGCTGGTCTACCTGCGCGGGCTTGGACTGGATCAGTCCGGCCCCACAACTTCGTGAACGGCTGCGGCGTCCGGTCGCTTGACAAGCGGCGGCTCCGCTTCTAGGTATGTAAATGTTATTTACATTCACACCGGCGAGGCAAAGCCATGTCGACCGCTGAACGTATGTATGACGACCATTATGACCGCTTTCGGGGTCCCTCGATCCGGATGCACCCGGCCTGGGTCGTGCTGCTGATCCTCGGATTCATCGTGTGGTGGCCGGTCGGCCTCGCGATCCTCGCCTTCACATTCTGGAGCAGAAAAATGGGATGTCACGGCAGCGATCGCTGGCAGCGCAAGATGGCGCGCATGGAAGAGAAGATGGGCCGCATGCGCGACCGTATGGAGACCTTCGGCGGCTTTGGGGGCGGCGGATGGGGCGGACCGCGGTCGAGCGGCAATCACGCCTTCGACGAGTATCGCACCGAGACGCTGCGCCGGCTCGAAGACGAGCAGCGCGAATTCCGTGAGTTCCTCGAACGACTGCGCTTCGCCAAGGACAAGCAGGAGTTCGACCAGTTTATGAACGACCGGCGCAATCGCCCGGTCCCTGAGGCTCCGCAGCCGCAAAGCTGATCCCCCGCAGCCACGGTTGCGTTCCCGGGCCGTCCATCTCCGTGCGAGATGGGCGGCCCGATCCGTTTCAGGCTTGCAAGATCGTGCATTTGAGGCCCGGGAATTTCAGAAAATCGCGATCGAATGTGACCCATTCGCAGCCCCATTCGATCGCGAGCGCTGCGAACCAGGCATCGGTGATGTCGGCACCCCGTGTATTCGTTTCGATGCATAGCCGTTGGAAAATGTCCCAGTGACGTTCACCGGGCTCAAGCGCGTCGCAGTGTGGCTGCGAGAGCAGATTGTTGCAGAAGGCAAATGCGTCAGAGGACGAGGTGGCTTTTGGGTACGATCTCGTGTTCGTGACGATTTGCACGAAAGCCGCGAGGGTGAGTTTCGACACAGCAAAACGCGAGTCATTTGAGACGGTCTTGTTCAGCCACGCGCGGGAGATCGCGTGGTGGGCGGCATCATGGCGAAACGCATAAACGAATATGTTTACATCGGGCAAAGTCATTTGAAGCCATTCCGCAGGCGCTCGATATAATCGGCATCTTCAATTTCCTCGAGATCCTTAAGTGTCTTTACATCCGGCGCCTGGCCGCCGCCTTCCTTGCTGATGGGCGGCATAATCCGCGCGCGTTGGTCGATCGTGGGCTTTTCCGAAATCATGTAGCGCAGCCCTTCCTCCATCAGGCCGGTCAGCGTCCTCCCTTCGGCGGCGGCCTTGCGCTGCGCCTTCTTCAACAACTCCGCGGGGAGCCGCACAGTGGTTCGCTTGATCATATGTCCAGACATATCGATGGATATGTCAGTATGTCAAAATTTAGTACAGTCGGCGGTCAGATGCTTCGCTGCGAGCGATGCCGCCCGACCCTGAGCGGTAACAAAGCCTTAACCATAATCGGGCCTGTTAGGGCGGGATAACCCCGGTCAGGTGCCCTAGTTTGGACAGATTTCGCGCGGAATCCGTGACTTGCCGGTGGTGGACGGCGCGGACTTCACGAGTTTTGGAATGGTGTGCGGCGCGCCAATCAGGGGCCGCAGGACAATCCATTTCCGCCAGACACGGCATCGGGGCGGCGAGCCGTGCGAACGAGAGGACAATTTCATGAATCCGACCGACCGGGCGCAGTCGGCATACCGGCATTTGCTTTTCTCCTTTGCCGCTCTGATTTTGATCTGCGCGCCGTTCGCGGCTGCGCTCGCACAAACTGCGCCGACCGTAACCGCTGAACTACCGGCTCCCGTCAGCCCGCTCACCTCGTCGGATCTCTCGATCTGGGGCCTGTTCTGGTCGGCGCATCCGATTGTGAAGATCGTGATGGTCGGGTTGCTCGTCTCGTCGGTCTGGGTGTGGGCAATCGTGATCGACAAGACGCTGCTCTACATGCGCACCAAGCGCGCGATGGATCGGTTCGAACAGACCTTCTGGTCCGGCCAGTCGCTGGAAGAACTTTACCGCACGCAGTCGGCGCGCCCGGCGCATTCGATGGCGGCGCTTTTCGTCGCGGCGATGCGTGAATGGAAGCGCTCGTTCGAAGGGCACAAGCCGCGCAATCGGCGGGCTGCAGATGCGCATCGAGAAGGTGATGGACGTGACCATCGCGCGCGAGATCGAACGGCTGGAGCGAAGGCTGCTCGTGCTCGCGACCGTCGGCTCGGCCGGTCCGTTCATCGGCCTGTTCGGCACCGTCTGGGGCATCATGACCAGCTTCCAGTCGATCGCCGCGTCGAAAAACACTTCGTTAGCGGTTGTGGCGCCCGGCATCGCCGAGGCCCTGTTCGCGACCGCGATCGGCCTTGTTGCCGCCATCCCGGCGACGATTTTCTATAACAAGTTCGTCTCCGAGGTGAACAAGCAGGCCGGCCGGCTTGAGGGCTTTGCCGACGAGTTTGCCGCGATCCTGTCGCGTCAGATCGACGAAGCGGCCTGAGGGGGATCTCGTGGCGGGCGGAGCAACGGCAACCATCGCGGTCGGCAAACGGCGTCATCGCCGCAAGCCGGTGATGGCCGAGATCAACGTCACCCCGATGGTCGACGTGATGCTGGTGCTGCTCATCATCTTCATGGTGTCGGCGCCGCTCCTGACCGTAGGCGTGCCGCTCGATCTGCCGCAGACCCAGGCAAAGTCCCTTGACCAGGACAAGGAGCCGCTCACGGTGTCGGTCAACACCAAGGGCGAGGTCTATCTGCAGAACTCCGAGATCAAGATCGACGAACTGGTGCCGAAATTACAGGCGATCACACAGGCGCGCGGCGGCAACGACGAGCGCATCTATGTGCGTGGCGACAAGAAGGTCGATTACGGTACAGTCATGCGCGTGATGGGACGGCTGTCCGCGGCCGGGTTCCGCCGGGTCGCGCTGGTGACGGAGGTCGAGCAGGGCTCCTGATCGCATGAAGGCTGGGTGGACCATATCGGCGGTGGCGCACGCGGCAGTGCTGGCGTGGGGATTGATCACGATCGGCGCGAAAGCGTTGAACGCGACGCCGCCCGAGTCGCTGCCCGTCGATATCATCTCGGCGACAGATTTTTCGCAGATCACGCAGGGCGTGAAGACCGCCCCTAAGGCCGAAGCGCCCAAGCCGCTGGTCGAGAAGGTGGCCGAAGCGAAGCCGGTCGAGGAGCACACCGCGAAGGTCGTCGACAACAAGCCCGAGATCACCCCAACCACCGACAAGGTTGAGCCGCCCAAGCCCGAGCCCGAGAAAAAGGCCGAACAGAAGCCGCCGGCGCCGATGCCGAAGCCGCAACCGAAGCCAGAGCCGAAGCAGGCTTTTGCCAAGGAGCCTGAGCCGAAGATCGATCCGATTGCCGAGGCGCTGAAGAAGGACACGCCCAAGCCCGACAAGAAGACCGAGCAGAAGGCCGAAACGCCTGTGCCGCCAAAGAAGGTCGAGCCAGCGAAACCGCAGCCGAAATTCGACGCGAGCCGTATCGCCGCGCTACTCGACAAGCGCGAACCGCAGCGCCACGCCGCGACCGGCGACACGCTGAGCAGCAAGCCCTCCATGGGACTGCCTACGGGTCGTGCCGCGAGCCTTTCCCAAAGCGAGATCGACGCCCTGCGCGCACGTATCCAGCAATGCTGGAACCCGCCGGCCGGTCTTGCCGACGCGCGCGATCTCGTCGTGGTGGTTCGCATCCGCTTCAACCAGGACGGCTCGCTCTCGGCCGATCCGACGCTCTCCAATTCCGGCTCGCATCCGACCTTCCAGGTCGCGGCCGAAAGCGCGCTGCGCGCGGTGCGCCGCTGCGCGCCCTACAGCTTCATGCCGATCGCCAAATATGACGTCTGGAAGGACGTCGAGGTCACCTTCGATCCGCGCGACATGTTCCGCGGCTAACGCGGACGGCGCGGCAATAACAGCCTGGGAACAGACGACATCATGACTCTGGTTCGCTCACCGTTCGGATTCACGCGGCGGCGCCTGCTCGCGCTCGGCGCCGTCTCGTCGGCGAGCGCCATGCTGGCTTCCCCGGCCGCCGCGCAGCTTCGCCTCGACGTCACGCAAGGCAACGTGCAACCGATCCCGCTGGCGATACCGGATTTCGTCGGCGGCACGCCGGGCGACACCGAAGTCGCGCGCGGCATCACCCAAGTGATCGCCAACAACCTGCGGCGCTCCGGCCTGTTCGCGCCGATCGATCCCGCGGCGTATATCGAAAAAATCGTGAGCTTCGACACGCTGCCTCGCTTTCCCGACTGGAAGGCGATCAATGCGCAGGGGCTGATCACCGGGCGTGTCACGCGCCAGGGTGACGGACGGCTCAAAGTGGAATTTCGGCTGTGGGATGTGACGTCCGGCCAACAACTCACCGGTCAGCAGTATTTCACCGCCGCCGACAACTGGCGGCGCATCGCGCACATCGTCTCCGACCAAGTCTACGAGCGCCTCACCGGCGAGAAGGGCTACTTCGACACGCGCATCGTGTTCATCGACGAGACCGGCGGCAAGGAACGCCGCGTCAAGCGCCTCTCCATCATGGATCAGGACGGCGCCAATGTGCGCTATCTCACGCGCGGCGAGGACCTTGTGCTGACGCCGCGCTTTTCGCCCTCGACGCAGGAAATCACCTACATGTCCTACGGACAGGGCGATCCGCGGGTGTTCCTGCTCAACATCGAAACCGGCCAGCGCGAAATTGTTGGCAACTTCCCCGGCATGACCTTCGCGCCGCGCTTCTCGCCCACCGGCCAGCAGGTCGTTCTCAGCCTGCAGCAGGGGTCGAACTCGAACCTGTTCGTCATGGACCTGCAGTCCAAGCGCACCACGCGGCTGACCGATACGGCCGCCATCGATACCTCGCCCTGCTTTGCGCCGGATGGAGGCCGCATCTGTTTTGAGTTCGATCGCGGCGGCAAACCGCAGATCTATGTCATGGGCGCGGGCGGCGGCGGCGCGCAGCGCATCAGCTTCGGCGAGGGTTCGTACTCGACGCCGGTGTGGTCGCCGCGCGGCGACTTCATTGCGTTCACCAAGCAGGGTGGCGGGCAGTTCTCGATCGGGATCATGAAGCCGGACGGCTCGGGCGAGCGCCTGCTCACATCCGGCTACCACAACGAAGGGCCGACTTTCGCGCCGAACGGACGCGTGCTGATGTTCTTCCGAGATCTTGGCCCCGGGCCGAACCTGTTCACGATCGACGTGACCGGCCGCAACGAGCAAAAGGTCCCGACGCCGGCCTTCGCGTCCGACCCGGCCTGGTCGCCGCTGCTGTCATGAGGTTATTGGTGGAAAACGGAACCCGCGTTGCCGCTTTCCTGCCGCGTTCACATCGCATTAACCATTCGAAACAGTTTACGGCCATTGGCCGCTTCGACGGGGTCTGCGCAACGGCTCATCAAGGTTGATGGAACGTTCGCTTAACGAACGGGGCTTAGACCTACAAGCATGCCCGGTTCGTGCGGAGAAGGAGGCACGGGAATGAACAACATGATGCGTTTCATGCGCGGAGCGAAATTCGTGGCGATGATCGTCGCCGGACTGTCGCTTGCCGCGTGTGCCAACAATCCAAATGGAATGGCTGACGCCAATGCGGGGCTCGCCGGCAGTGCGGCGCCCGGCAGCGCGCAGGACTTCGTTGTCAACGTCGGCGACCGCGTGTTCTTCGAGTCGGATTCGTCCGAACTCACCCCGCAGTCGATCGCGACGCTCGACAAGCAGGCCCAGTGGCTCGGCCGCTACAACCGCTACGCCTTCACGATCGAGGGACATGCGGACGAGCGCGGCACGCGCGAATACAACATCGCGCTTGGTGCAAGGCGCGCGCAGTCGGTGCGTGACTATCTGACCTCGCGCGGTGTCGAAGCCAATCGCATGCGCACGATCTCCTACGGCAAGGAGCGCCCGGTCGCGGTGTGTAACGACATCTCGTGCTGGTCGCAGAACCGCCGCGCCGTCACGGTGCTGAACGCCAGCTCCTGATCGCAGCTTTAGGCCAAACGACTGCAAACCGGCGCCCTTGTGGCGCCGGTTTCGTTTTTGTGACTTGCCAAGTGTGATCCCAGACGGCGCAATGTGGGTCGTCAGACCGGGAGGATGTCATGAAACTGGAAGGCGGGTGCTACTGCGGCGCGGTGCGCTACGCGGCCGAAGGCGAGGCGATGATGAAGTCGCAGTGCCATTGCCGCGAATGCCAGTACATGACCGGCGGCGCGCCGAACCTGTTCATCGCCATGCCGGTGGAAGGCTTTCGCTACACCAAGGGTGCGCCCAAGCAGTTCAAGCGCACCGACCTCGAACGCCCGGTGACACGGGAGTTCTGCGCGGAATGCGGCACGCACCTCATCACGCGGCCGGCGGCGTTTCCGGTAATCGTCGTGAAGGTCGGGACGCTCGACGACCCGTCCCTGTTCGGCGCGCCGCAAAGCGCGATCTACACGGTCGACAAGCAGCCCTTCCATCACATCCCGGATGGCCTGCCGGCCTTCGAGCGGCTGCCGCAGCGATAACGCGTCACGCCGCCTTGCCGCGAAACGAGGCGCGCCAGGCCGACGGGCTGGTCCCGACCACCTTGCGGAAATGATGGCGCAGCGTTTCGGAAGCGCCGAAGCCCGAGAGTTCGGCGACGCGGTCGACCGAGGCGTCGGTCGTTTCCAGCAAATCCTGCGCACGGCGTACGCGCAGACGGATCAGCCATTCGATCGGGGCGGCACCGCTTGCGGCGCGGAAGCGGCGTGTGAAGGTGCGCACGCTCATCGCGGCGCGATCGGCGAGCGTCTCGATGGTGATCGATTGGGCGATGTTGCCCGCCATCCAGTCGGCCACGCGCGCGATGCGATCGTTGGTCCGCACCGCGATGGGTTGCACAACGAACTGCGACTGGCCGCCGTCGCGATGCGGCGGCACCACCATGCGGCGCGCGAAGGCATTCGCGACATGCGGTCCATAATCCTTGCGCACGAGGTGCAGCAGCAGGTCGATGCCGGCCGCGGAGCCGGCCGAGGTCATCACGTTACCCTCGTCGACATAGAGCACGTCCGGCGCGACGCGGATGTTGGGAAACAGCCGCGCGAGATTGTCGGTGTGGCGCCAGTGCGTGGTGGCGCGCCGGCCGTCGAGCAGGCCCGCATGTGCGAGCAGGAACACACCGGAGCAGATCGACACGATCCGCGCACCGCGCTCGGTAGCGTCTTGCAGAGCGGCAGTGATCTCCGGGCGGGGCGTTTCTTCAAGATCGCGCCAGCCCGGCACCACGATCAGGTTGGCGTCGGATAAAAGTTCGAGGCCGCCGTCGACAGCCACACGCACGCCACCGGCTGCACGCAGGGGCGGCGGATCAGCGGCGGCGACCGCGAATCGGTATGGGACGAAATCCAGTTCGGGGCGTGGGAGGCCGAAGAATTCGGCCGCGATGCCGAATTCGAACAGCGCCAGCCGGTCATAGGCGAGGGTCACGACAAGGGGCGGCAACATGGCCAGATATTACCGGACATTGGCATTTCGGCCAATTCCCGGCGCGCGGCACCGCCCATAGGGTCGCGACACCCTACAGAAGGCTGCCATGCCCATGTCCGTGACCGACCCCGGATTTGCCGAACCCGCCGCCGCGCGCGCGCATTTCGAGCGGCGCCTCCTGCTCGAGACTGACTGCGACGACGTGCATGAATCGCTCAAAGCCGGGCCCGACTTCGTGCTCGTCGACGTGCGCGGGCCGGACGCGTTTGCCCGGGGCCACGTTCCGGGCGCGGTCAACATCCCGCATCGGGCCATGACGGCAGAACGCATGGCGTCCTTCCCGGAGGACACGCTGTTCGTCGTCTATTGCGCGGGGCCGCATTGCAACGGCGCGAACAAAGGCGCGATCCGGTTGGCCCGCCTCGGATACCGCGTGAAGGAGATGATTGGCGGGATCGCGGGCTGGCGCGACGAGGACTTCGCGCTTGCGCGGGACACGCAGGCGGCCTGACCTCCGCTGCAAACTTTTGTCACAAGCCTTTGCCTTGTCACCGACGCTGGAACTTCGGATTGTAGTTCCTTCGCGGTGACGGGAGAGGCGTATGATTCTTCGGCATTGGCGCGTGGCGAGCCTCATCGCGTTCGGCGCGCTTACGGCCTGCGGGCAGAACAACACCTATCAGGCGCCGCCGCCGCCGAAGGTGACGGTCGCCAAACCCGTCGGGCAAAGTGTCACGCGTTATTTCGAGGCAACCGGAAACACCGCCGCGGTCAACTCGGCAAATCTCGTCGCGCGCGTGCAGGGCTTCCTGACCGAGATCACATACGAGGACGGCAAGAGCGTGAAGAAGGGGCAGCACCTCTTCACCATCGAGCCCGAGCCGTATCAACTGAGACTGCAACAGGCGCAGGCCGCCGAAGCCGCCGCGCAGGCCACCGTGATCCAGACCCAGGCGGACTTCGAACGTCAGCAGGAGCTGGTGAACCGCCAGGCCGCATCCAAGGCGGCGTTCGACAATTCCACCGCCAACCGTGATTCCGCCAAGGCGAAACTGCTCCAAGCGCAAGCCGACACCAAGCAGGCGCAGATCAATCTCAACTACACCCAGGTGATGGCGCCGTTCGACGGCATCGTCACGGCGCGCCAGGTCTCGATCGGCGAGCTGGTCGGAACCGGCGGCACGCAAGTCCTCGCCACCATCGTGCAACTCGATCCGATCTACGTGAATTTCAATCCGAGCGAACGCGATGTGCTGCGCGTGCGCGCGATGCTGGCCCAGCGTGGGCAGACGGCGACGGAATTGCTTGGCGCGGAGATCGATGTCGGGCTGCAGACCGAGACCGGGTACCCGCACAAGGGCAAGCTCGATTACTTCGCCCCCACCGTGAGCCAGAGCACCGGCACACTCGCGGCACGGGCCGAACTGCCGAACGCGGACCGATTGCTGTTGCCCGGCTTCTTCGTGCGGGTGCGGGTGCCGCTTGAGGAAACACCGGCCCTGCTAGTGCCCACCGTCGCGCTCGGTAGCGATCAGGCCGGCCGCTACGTGCTGATCGTCAACGGCGAGAACACGGTCGAGCAGCGCAAGGTCGAAACCGGGCCGACGCTCGGCGAAATGACCGTCGTCGAAAATGGCCTGAAGGCCGACGATCGCGTCATCACCGCGGGACTGCTGCGCGCCATTCCGGGGCAGAAGGTCGATCCGCAAATGAAGACGGCTGCCGCCACAAAATGATCTCAAAATATTTCATCGAACGGCCGGTTCTCGCCAACGTCCTGGCTATCCTGATGATCGTGATCGGAGCGGTCGCGCTCTGGTCGCTCCCGGTCGCGCAATATCCCGACGTGACGCCACCAACCGTGCAGGTGCAGACGCGGTACCCGGGCGCGAGCGCGCGCACCATCATCGACACCATCGCGCTGCCGATCGAGCAGCAGGTGAACGGCGTCGAGAACATGATCTACATGCAGTCGACGAGCACGTCCGACGGCACCTATACGCTGGTGGTCACATTCCGGATCGGTACCGATCTAAACTTCGCGCAGGTGCTGGTGCAGAACCGTGTCTCGGCGGCGCTCTCCTCGCTGCCGGACGCGGTGCAGAAGCAGGGCGTCACCGTCCAGAAGCAGTCGACCGCGATCCTGTCGTTCGTGACGCTGGTTTCGCCCGATAAGAAGTTCGACAGCCTTTACATGGCGAACTACGCGACGATCCGCCTGAAGGACGAACTCGCGCGCCTGCCGGGCGTCGGCAATGTGGCGATCTTCGGCGCCGGCCAATATTCGATCCGCATCTGGCTCGATCCCGAAAAGCTCAAGGCGCGCGGACTGACCGCGCAGGACGTGACGCAGGCACTGCAGCAGCAGAGCCAGCAGGTCGCGGCGGGCCAGATCGGCGGACCGCCGACCGAGGCCGGCCAGGCGTTCCAGTACACCGTGACGGTCGCGGGGCGGCTCGCCGACCCCGAGCAGTTCGAGAATGTCATCGTGAAGGCCGACGGGGCCGCGATCACGCGCGTGCGCGACATCGGCCGCGTCGAACTGGGCGCGCAGACTTACGGGCAGATCTTCAAGGCCAACGGCCTGCCGGCCGCCGGCATTGCGATCTTCCAGGCGCCGGGCGCGAATGCTCTGAACGTGCAGACGACCGTCGAGAACCGCATGAAGGAACTCGCGAAAGAGTTTCCGCCCGGCCTCGTGTTCGAGGTGCCGTTCAACACCACAAAATTTGTCGATGAGGCGATCAAGGAGGTCTACAAAACCCTGATCGAGGCGGCGTTTCTGGTCCTGATCGTGATTCTGATCTTCCTGCAGGACTGGCGCGCGATGCTGATCCCGGCAACCACCGTGCCGGTGACGATCATCGGCGCCTTCGCCGCGATGGCGGCGCTCGGATTTTCCATCAATTTGTCCACGCTGTTCGCGATCGTTCTTGCGATCGGCATCGTGGTGGACGATGCGATCGTGATCGTGGAGGGTGTCGCGCACAATATCGAGCGTGGCCTCTCGCCGCACGACGCCTCGATCAAGGCGATGGACGAACTGTTCGGTCCGATCATCGGCATCACGCTGGTGCTGATGTCGGTGTTCATCCCGGCGGCATTCATGCCCGGGTTGACCGGCAAGATGTATGCGCAGTTCGCGCTGGTGATCGCCGCGACCGCGCTGCTGTCCGCCATCAATGCGGCGACGCTGAAGCCCACGCAGGCAGCGCTCTGGATGCGCGTGCCGACCCCGCCCGAGAAACGCAACATCGTCTACCGGACATTCAATCGCGGATACGATGCGTTCGAACGCGTCTACGTTCGGCTGATCACCCGCATGGCGTCGGCCAGCATTGTGTCGGTCGTCATCGCGCTGCTGATCGTCGCGGGTGGGCTCTACGGCCTGTCGCGGGTCGCCTCCGGTTTCATCCCGATCGAGGACCAGGGCTATCTGGTGGTCGCGGTCCAGTTGCCGGACGGTGCTTCACTCGAGCGCACCCAGAAGGCGATGGATCAGGTTGCGGCGATCGCGAGAAACACGCCGGGCGTCGATCAGTTCGTCACCGTGGCGGGGATATCTCCGCTCGACAACTCCGCGTCGCTCGCCAACGCGGGCGTTTCCTACGTCACGTTGAAGCCGTGGAGTGAGCGCGGCAAGGGGCAGGACCTGCTCTCGTTGTTCGTCGGCATGAACAAGGCGATGCAGGCGGTCGAGGACGCACGCGTTCTCGTGGTGCCGCCGCCGCCGATCCAGGGCGTCGGCAATGCATCGGGATCGACCATGCAGCTCGAACTGCGCGACGGCTCGTTCGATTTTACCAAGCTGCAGACCCTCGCCAACTCCATCGTCGAGGCCGGCAGCAGCCAGAGCGCGTTCCAGCGCCTGATGACGACATTCCGCTCCGATGCGCCGCAATACCGCATCGATGTCGACCGCGTGAAGGCGCAGACGCTGCACATCAGCGTCGATCAGGTGTTCTCGACCATCCAGACCTTCATGGGCTCGACCTACGTGGTGCAGTTCAACAAGTTTGGCCGCACCTTCCAGGCCTATGTGCAGGCGGATGCGAAATTCCGCCTCGCGCCCGAGGACATCACCGACCTGACGGTGCGCAACAGCCAGGGCGGCATCGTCCCGATCGGCACGCTGGCTTCGGTCGTGCCGGTTACCGGGCCGCCGCTCATCAGCCTCTACAATCTCTATCCGACCGCGACCGTCATCGGCATCCCGGTGCAGGGCGTCTCGTCCGGGCAGGGTATGCAACTCATGGAGCAGATGGCGCAGCGCATCCTGCCGCCCGGCACAGGCTTTGAATGGACCGCGCTCTCCTATCAGGAGAAGCTGGTCGGCAGTCAGATGTATCTGGTGTTCGGGCTTGGACTGCTGCTCGTTTATCTGGTGCTCGCCGGTCAATACGAGAGCTGGTACACGCCGCTCGCCATCGTGCTGTCCGTGCCACTCGCGCTGGTCGGCCCGGCCTCGGCGCTGCTTGGCCTGAAGGTTGACGCCAATCTCTACGTTCAGATCGGTCTCATTCTCCTGATCGCGCTTTCCGCCAAGAACGCGATCCTGATCGTCGAGGTGGCGCGCGAGCGGCGCGCGGAAGGGCATTCGATCGTGCAGTCGGCGGTCGAAGCGGCGCAGACCCGCTTTCGCCCGATCCTGATGACCTCGATCGCGTTCATCCTCTCGGTGGTCCCGCTGGTGATCGCGACGGGCGCGGGCGCGAGCGCGCGCAAGTCGATCGGCATCACGGTGTTCACCGGCATGATCGCCTCGACTTGCCTTGCGGTGCTGTTCGTGCCGGCGCTGTTCGTCGTGATCCAGCGCTTCGAGGAGTGGCTGGCGAGCCGCAGGAAGCCGAAGGGCGCGCCCGTGGCGGCGGAGTGACGCGCCGTTTCGCACCGCACGCGCTGATGACAAACGCCGTGGCTGGGGCAATATAGCGTCAAAAGCGGCGGCACAGCCGCCGGGGGAGACGCATGGAAAAGCTCTGGCTGAAGTATTACCCGGACGGTGTTCCGGCCGAGATCGACCCGTCGCAATACGCCTCGCTGGTCGTGCTGCTGGAGGAAAGCTTTGCCAGGTTCAAGGACCGCAAGGCCTTCATCTGCATGGACAAGGCGATCACCTACGGTGAGCTCGACGCGATGTCGCGCGACTTCGCCGCCTATCTGCAGCATACCGGCTTGAAGTTCGGCGACCGCGTCGCCGTGATGATGCCGAACGTTCTGCAATATCCGGTGGCGACCGCCGGCATCCTGCGCGCCGGCATGGTGGTGGTGAACGTCAACCCGCTCTACACGCCGCGCGAACTTGAGCATCAGCTCAACGATTCAGGTGCCGAGGCGATCGTCATCCTGGAGAATTTCGCCACCACGCTCGAGAAGGTTCTCAAGCACACGCGCGTCAAGCACGTCATCCTCGCCAACATGGGCGACATGCTCGGCTTCCCCAAGGGCGCGATCGTCAATCTCGTAGTGCGCCGCGTGAAAAAAATGGTGCCGGCGTATTCGCTTCCCGGAGCAGTACAATTCAAGGCCGCGCTGGCGGGCGGGAAAGGCAAGCCGCTCGCGACGCGCAAGATCTCGGCCGATGACGTGGCGTTCCTGCAATACACCGGCGGCACCACGGGTGTGTCGAAGGGTGCGACGCTGCTGCACCGTAATATCGTGGCGAATGTGCTGCAGAACGATGCGTGGCTGCAGCCTGCGCTCGCGAGGGAGCCGAAGGTCGAGCAGCTTTTCGTCGTGACGGCGCTGCCGCTCTATCACATCTTCGCGCTGACCGCGTGCTTCCTGCTCAGCGTCCGTGCCGGCGGCGTGTGCCTGCTCATCCCCAACCCGCGCGACATTCCGGGCTTCGTGAAGGAATTGCAGAAGTACAAGCCGAGCAATTTTCCGGCGGTCAACACGCTCTACAACGCGCTGCTCAATCACCCGGATTTCGGCAAGATCGATTTTTCGGAGCTCAAGGCGTCGAATGGTGGCGGCATGGCGGTGCAGCGCGCGGTCGCCGATCGCTGGATCAAGGCAACCGGTTGCCCGATCATCGAAGGCTACGGCCTCTCCGAAACATCCCCAACGCTCACCTGCAACACTGCCGACAGCACGGCGTTCAGCGGCACGATCGGCCTGCCCGTGCCCTCGACCGAGATTTCCATCCGCGACGATGCCGGTAACGAATTGCCGCTCGGACAGCCGGGCGAAATCTGCGCACGCGGCCCGCAAGTGATGGCGGGCTACTGGCAGCGCCCGGAAGAGACCGCGCAGGTGATGACAAAGGACGGCTTCTTCCGCACCGGCGACATCGGCGTGATGGATGAGAAGGGCATGGTGAAAATCGTCGACCGCAAGAAGGACATGGTGCTGGTCTCGGGGTTCAACGTCTATCCAAACGAGGTAGAGGACGTCCTCGCCATGCATCCGGGCGTGCTCGAATGCGCGGTGATCGGCGTGCCCGACGCGGCCTCGGGCGAGGCCGTGAAGGCGTTCGTGGTGCGGCGCGATCTGGCGCTCACCGAAGAGGAGTTGAAGAAATTCGCTGCGGGCGAACTCACCGGCTACAAGCGCCCGAAGTTCATTGAATTTCGCGACGAGTTGCCGAAAACGCCGGTCGGAAAGATTTTGCGGCGCGCGTTGCGCGACGAGCCCGCAAAACAGAAGGCGGCGTGACGCGCGATCACCGGGTGCGTTGCCGGTTAATCCTTCGTAAACGCGTCAGTCACAATTTGGACGCAGCGATTCGTATTGTAGGACGCCGGTTAGCGGCGATTTCGGACCCATGACTCGATCTCGTTATCTGGCGCTTGTTGCGGCGCTTAGCGCCGGTCTCCTGACCGCATCTCCGGCCTTCGCGCAGATGTCGGAGTCCGATCTGGTGACGCGGATCAACCGGCTGGAAGCGCAGGTGCGCCAGCTCACCGGCCAGAACGAACAACTGCAATACCGCAATCAGCAACTCGAGCAGCAGCTCTCTCGCGGGCAGCCTGTCGGGCCGCAGGCAAGCATTCAGCCGCGTGGTCCGGCTCCGCAGGCTCAGCCGCAATACGCGCCGCCGGCGCAGCCTTATCCCCCGCCGCAGCAGCAGGCCTATCCGCCGCCCCAGGCGTATCCACCGCAGCAGCCGGCATATCCGGCGGCCCAACCCGCATACCCGGCTGCGCAACAAAGCTATCCGGTACAGCAGGGCGCAATCGAGCCTTATCCCGCTCCGCAATCGGGCGGCGGACGGCGCGGCGATGCGTTCGATCCCGCGCAGACGCCGAATGCGCCGGGCGCTCCGCGCACGCTGGGCGCGCCGGCGACTTTCATCCCGACGCCGCCCGTCGAACCGCAGAATAATGAACCGGCGGTCGGCGCGCCGGGCGGCCGCGAGGCCGGCGCACCCCTTGAACTCGGTACCATGTCGGACGAAGGCCCGAACGCTGCGCCACGGGGGCCGGTGCGCCAGATTCCGGGCGCGCTGCCCCCGCCGTCCCCGCGAAATCCGGGCGGACAGCAGATGGCAATGGCGCCGGGCAACACGCCGAAGGAGGAGTACGAACTCGCCTACGGCTATGTGCTGCACAAGGACTACGCGCTCGCCGAGGAAGGACTGCGCGCCTTCCTGAAGAAATATCCGAAGGACCGCATGGTCGCGGAAGCGAATTACTGGCTCGGCGAAAGCCTGTTCCAGCGTCAGCGCTATCGCGAGGCGGCCGAATTGTTCCTTGCCGTCTCGACCAAATACGACACGGCCGGCAAGGCCCCCGACTCGTTGCTGCGGCTCGGACAGTCGCTCGCCGCGCTAAAGGAGAAGGAAGCCGCCTGTGCGACGCTCGCGGAGCTTCCGAGAAAATATCCCAAGGCGACCGCGAACCTGAAGCAGGCCGCCGAGAAAGAGCAGAAGCGCGCCGGCTGCATCTAGGACGGCGTGCGCCGTAACAGCCGATCGCAATCGCGGCCGTTATCAATCCCCCGGGTTTTGTGTTTACTGGATCGCCCGCCTGCGCGGGCGATGACGAGGAACGCTGCCTTGCGCGCCGGCGCTGCCGATACACCCCTGACCGAGCCGGAAGTTGCTGCGCTGTTCCGTGATCTCGCCGCAGCACCGGCCCTGGTGCTTGCGGTTTCGGGCGGCCCGGACTCGACCGCACTGATGTGGCTCGCGGCGCGCTGGCGCGATCGCCTTACGCGGCCGCCTGAACTGATCGCCGTCACGGTCGATCATGGCCTTCGCAAGGAGTCGGCGCGCGAGGCGCGCGCGGTTGCGCGGCTCGCCAAAAAACTCAGCGTCGATCACCACACAGTGTGCTGGTCCGGAAGAAAGCCCAAAACCGGCATTCAGGAAGCGGCGCGCAATGCGCGCTATCGCCTGCTCGGTAATACCGCGCACAAGGCCGGCGCGCGGCACATTCTCACGGCGCACACACTCGACGATCAGGCGGAGACCGTGCTGTTCCGGCTTGCGCGCGGCAGCGGTGTCGCGGGTCTGCGCGGGATGGGGCGTGTTTCGCCTCTCCCGACAGACGGGGAGGGTGGGCTCGCGCTTGTGCGTCCATTCCTCTCCATCCCCAAGGCGCGCCTCTCCGCCACGCTTGCCGCAGCCGGCATCCCCTTCGCGGACGATCCCTCCAACCGCGATCCGCGGTTCACCCGTCCGCGGTTGCGCGACCTGATGCCACGGCTGTCCGCGGAAGGACTCGACGCCCGGCGGCTGGAAACATTGGCGCGAAGAATGGCGCGCGCCGATGCGTCGATCGAGCACGCAGTCGATGAAGCCGCGGCCCGTTTCGTGCGGCACGACGGCAATCGCCTTCTGATCGGGGCACGATTCGGCAATTTGCCCTCCGAAGTGGCGCTTCGCCTGCTCGGTCGCGCGCTGGCGCGGGTCGGCAGCGAGGGGCCGGTCGAACTGGGCAAACTCGAAGCCCTCCATGAGGCGCTCGCCGCCGCGATGGCGCAAAAAGGACCCGGCGCGCGGTTCCGCCGCACCCTCGCCGGTGCCCTGGTGACGCTGGCCGCAGAAATCACGGTCGAACCGGCACCGGCCCGCCGCTCCGGGCCTTCGCGAGGCGGGAGGATGCCCAAAGCTTCATTCACCAAGCGCCGGTAACATGACGCATATTCGGCCAATTCCCTTGGCAGAAGGGACGGCCGAACCTATCTTGTGCCAACCTGACACGCGGCTGTTGCCGCAAAAACGACGAACAACCCCGCCGGGCGCGCCGGACGGCCCATAAGGACTCGGGATGAACGCGAACCTGCGGAATTTCGCCCTCTGGGTGATTATCGTTCTGTTGCTGCTCGCCCTGTTCACGCTGTTTCAAAATCCCGGCACGCGCACGTCCGCGTCGGACATCTCGTTTTCGCAACTCCTGACCGACGTCGATCAGGGCCGCGTGCGCGACGTCACGATCCAGGGTCCGGAAATCCACGGCACCTACACGGACGGCCGCGCCTTCAACACTTATTCGCCGAGCGATCCGGGCCTCGTGCAGAAGCTCTACAGCAAGGGCGTGCAGATCACCGCGCGTCCGCCGGGCGACAACGTGCCGTGGTTTGTATCGCTGCTCGTGTCGTGGCTGCCGTTCATCGCGCTGATCGGCGTGTGGATATTCCTGTCGCGGCAAATGCAAGGCGGCGCCGGCAAGGCGATGGGCTTCGGCAAGTCACGCGCGAAGCTGCTCACCGAGGCGCATGGCCGCGTTACGTTCGAGGACGTCGCTGGCGTGGATGAAGCCAAGCAGGACCTGCAGGAGATCGTCGAATTTCTGCGCGACCCCGGCAAGTTCCAGCGGCTCGGCGGCAAGATCCCGCGCGGCGTGCTGCTCGTCGGCCCGCCCGGCACCGGCAAGACGCTGATCGCACGAGCGGTCGCGGGCGAAGCGAATGTGCCGTTCTTCACCATTTCGGGCTCCGACTTCGTCGAGATGTTCGTCGGCGTCGGCGCGTCGCGCGTGCGCGACATGTTCGAGCAGGCGAAGAAGAATGCGCCCTGCATCATCTTCATCGACGAAATCGACGCGGTCGGCCGTCATCGCGGCGCCGGCCTTGGCGGCGGCAATGACGAGCGCGAGCAGACGCTGAACCAGCTGCTCGTCGAAATGGATGGCTTCGAGGCGAACGAAGGCATCATCCTGATCGCCGCCACCAACAGGCCTGACGTGCTCGACCCGGCGCTGCTGCGTCCGGGCCGCTTCGATCGCCAGGTGATCGTGCCGAACCCGGACGTGGTCGGCCGCGAGCAGATCCTCAAAGTGCATGTGCGCAAGGTGCCGCTCGCACCGGACGTGAACCTGCGCACCATCGCGCGCGGCACGCCGGGTTTCTCCGGCGCGGATCTCGCCAACCTGATCAACGAGGCGGCGTTGATGGCGGCGCGGCGCAACAAGCGCATGGTGACGCAGGCAGAATTCGAGGACGCCAAGGACAAGGTAATGATGGGTGCCGAGCGCAAGTCGCTCGTCATGACCGAAGAGGAGAAGATGCTGACCGCCTACCATGAAGGCGGTCACGCGATCCTCGCGCTCAACGTCAAGGCGACCGATCCGGTGCACAAGGCGACCATCATTCCGCGCGGCCGTGCGCTCGGCATGGTCATGCAGCTCCCGGAACGCGACAAGCTCTCGATGAGCTACGAACAGATGACCTCGCGCCTTGCCATCATGATGGGCGGGCGCGTTGCCGAGGAGATGATCTTCGGCAAGGAAAAAGTGACCTCCGGCGCGCAGTCTGACATCGAGCAGGCCACGCGCCTCGCGCGCATGATGGTGACCCGCTGGGGCTTCTCCGAGGAGCTCGGTGCGGTTTCGTATGGCGAGAACCAGGAAGAGGTCTTCCTCGGCCATTCGGTGTCGCGTCAGCAGAATATCTCGGAAGCGACCGCGCAAAAGATCGACGCCGAAGTGCGCCGCTTGGTCGAGGCGGGTCACGACGAGGCGCGTCACGTGCTGGAAGCCAAGCGCGCCGACCTCGAAACGCTCGCCAAGGGTTTGCTTGAGTTCGAAACGCTCTCGGGCGACGAAATCATCGACCTGCTGCAAGGCAAGCGCCCGGTACGCGAGTCCGTGATCGAGCCGGCGACCCCGCGCTCCTCAGCGGTGCCATCGGCCGGCAAGGGCCGCCCGCCGCGTCCCGACGCCCCGCTCGATCCGCAGCCACAGCCGCAAGCCTGACTTTGCACGCCTTTCGACCGAGCGCCCGCCCTTCCGGCGGGCGCTTGCGTTTAGGCGGCCCCTTGGCATGGTCCTTGTAGCGGTCCCATGATGAGGACGTGCATGCCTGCGAGCGTGCACAGCGATTGGGCAATGGGGGCTTTGCCATGGCGACAATGACTTCAACCGTCCATCCGGTGGACGAACAACTTCCCGCGCCAAGACTGATTCCGCTCGCGCTTCAGCATGTGTTGGTGATGTATGCGGGCGCGGTCGCGGTTCCGCTGATCATCGGCCGCGCGCTGAAGCTCTCGCCGGAGGATGTCGCGTTCCTGATCAGCGCGGACCTGTTCGCGTGCGGGCTCGCCACGCTAGTGCAGTCGGTCGGCTTTCCCGGCGTCGGCATCCGCCTGCCTGTGATGATGGGCGTTACCTTCGCCTCGGTCGGGCCGATGCTCGCGATGGCGGCGGCGCCGGAGGTCGGGCTGCTCGGTATTTACGGCTCGGTGATCGCGGCCGGCATTTTCGGCATTCTGGTCGCGCCCTTCGTCTCAAGGCTGCTGCCGCTGTTTCCACCTGTCGTGACCGGTACGATCATCATGGTGATCGGCATTTCCCTGATGCGCGTAGGCATCAACTGGGCGGGCGGCGGGCTGCCGATGTTCACCAAGGTGGTGGACGGCCAGCCGATGCAATTCGCCAATCCGAATTACGGCGCGCTGGATGGCCTCGCCATCGCGCTGTTCGTCATGCTGGTGATCCTCGGCCTGATCAAATGGGGCAAGGGCTTTCTCGCCAACGTCGCGGTGCTGCTCGGCATCATCGCCGGCGCGGTGGTGGCGGCGGCGCTCGGCAAGATGAGTTTCGCCAAGGTCGGCTCGGCCGCGTGGGTCGACATCGTGCTGCCGTTTCACTTCGGGGTGCCGCAGTTCCATCTCGTGCCGATCGTGACGATGTGCATCGTGATGGTGGTGGTGATGATCGAGTTGCTCGGCATGTTCCTGGCGCTGGGCGAAATCACCGGCCGCACGATCGATCAGGACGCGCTCACCAAGGGGCTCCGCGCGGATGGCGTCGGCACGCTGCTCGGCGGCATCTTCAACACGTTCCCCTACACGTCATTCTCGCAGAACGTCGGCCTCGTCGGGGTGACCGGCGTACGCTCGCGCTGGGTCACGGCATGCGGCGGCGTCATCATGCTGGTTCTCGGGCTATTGCCGAAGATGTCCGCGCTGGTGGAGGCGGTGCCGCAGGTGGTGCTCGGCGGCGCAGGGCTCGTGATGTTCGGCATGGTAGCGGCGACAGGCGCGCGCATCCTCACCAACGTGGATTTCAAGACCAACCGCTACAATCTGTTCGTGGTCGCCATTTCGGTCGGGTTCGGCATGATCCCGCTGGTCGCCCCGAACTTCTTCCGGCAGCTGCCGCACGAGCTGCATCCGCTGCTCGAATCCGGGATCTTGCTCGCCGCGGTCGTGTCGGTGCTGTTGAACGCGTTCTTCAATGGCCTCGGCAGTGTGGCGCACGCGCGGGCGGAAGCCTCGGCGGGTGCCGCGGCCGCCGAGCATGTGTAACCTCGGCTTTTCTCTCTCCCGCTGAAAGGGGAGGGCGGCAGACTGCGTACGTCGCGCCGCCGGTCAGCGCGAGACTAAGGCGTCGCTTCAAGCTCGCGCAGCGCGCCGTCAATCTGCTTCTTGCGGGCGTCGTCCGGATTGAGCGTCAGGGCCTTCTTGAGGTCCGAGACCGCGTCGTCGGTGCGCGACAGCGCGCGCATCACCCCGGCGCGGTTGGCGTAGTTGACCGCCTCGTTCGGCTCGAGCTTCACCGCTTCGTCCGCATCGCGCAGCGCCGCAAGGCGGTCGCCCTTGGCAAGCCAGGCATTGGAACGGCGCAGGTAGCCGTCGGCCGATTTCGGATTGATGCGGATGATCTCGTTGTAGTCCTCGATGGCGCGGTCGAGATCGCCCTTCTTGCGATAGAGGAAGGCGCGCATCGCAAAGGCGCGCGCATAATTCGGATCGACATTGATGGCGCGCACGAGATCGGAGAGCGCGCGGTCGGTGTCTCCCTTTTCGTCATACACATCGCCGCGATTGGCGTATGCAATCGCATAGCTGGGATCGAGTTCGATCGCCTGGCTGAAATCCGCAAGCGCGCGGTCGAAATCGCCCTTTCGCTTCCAGATCACGCCGCGCAGCGAATAGGCGGCGGCATTCTTGGCATCGAGCCGGATCGCCTGATCGAGATCGGCGAGCGCCTTGTCGTCGGCGTGCTTGTCGTCATAGGCGTTGCCGCGATTGAAGTAGGCGACAGCAAGCCGCGGATCGAGCCGGATCGCCTCGCTGAAATCCGAAATGGCGCGGTCGATATCGCCTTTCTCCTTCAGGATGCTGCCGCGATTGTTGAACGCCCGCGCGTGTTGCGGGTTGATCCTGATCGCGTCGTTGTAATCGGACAGCGCGCTGTCGCGGTCGTCCTTCTGCCGATATGCGATGGCGCGATTGTAGTAGGTACTGGCGAGATCGTTGGTCTTCGCCTTGCTCACCGAGATGATCTTCGTGCAGGCCGCGATGGCGGCATCCGCGGAGGCGCTTTCGTCCTTGCAGATGGCGGCGTTCTCCTGCGCGGCGGCCGGCAAGGCCAAAGGCCCGGCCAGCGCAAGCGAGAGAAGAACGATAGATGTGAGTTTCGGCATATAGGGGGCTCTGCTCGGCTCTTGCGCAGTGAAGCGGGCTTCATTAAGGCGGCCGGGACATCCGGGCGCCGTTAACATCTCTCACAATATTTGAGGGCATTTAGACGGCATTCGCCCTATTATGCGCATGCGCTGCTTCGCGCCAACAAGACGGTCAGGCCGGCACGGGACCGGAACCGCTGAGGGGATTGATGAGTCGCAGGTATTTCGGGACCGACGGCATTCGCGGCCGCGCCAACGGCCTGATCACGGCCGACCTCGCGCTCAAGGTCGGGCAAGCGGTCGGGCTGATCTTCCAGACCGGCGAGCACCGCCATCGCGTGCTGATCGGCAAGGACACCCGCCTCTCCGGTTACATGATCGAGAATGCCCTGACCGCCGGCTTCACCTCGGTCGGCATGGACGTGCTGCTCACCGGCCCGATCCCGACGCCGGGCGTTGCGATGCTGACGCGCTCCATGCGCGCCGATCTCGGGGTGATGATCTCCGCCTCGCACAATCCGTTCGACGACAACGGCATCAAGCTGTTCGGGCCGGACGGCTACAAGCTTTCCGACGAGATCGAGAAGCAGATCGAGGAACTGATCGATTCGGATCTCACCCGGCGGCTCGCCAACTCGCAGAACATCGGGCGCGCCAAGCGCATCGACGGTGTGCAGGACCGCTACATCGAATTCGCCAAGCGCACGCTGCCGCGCGCAATCGATTTCGACGGCATGCGCATCGTGGTGGATTGCGCCAACGGCGCGGCCTATCGCGTCGCGCCCGAGGCTCTGTGGGAGCTTGGCGCCGAGGTGTTCTCGGTCGGCGTCGAGCCGGACGGCATGAATATCAACAAGGACTGCGGCTCGACCGCGCCGGAGGCGTTGGCCGCCAAGGTGCGCGAGATGCGCGCCGACATCGGCATCGCGCTCGATGGCGATGCGGATCGCGTCGCGATCGTGGACGAGAAGGGCCGTCTGGTGGATGGCGATCAGCTTCTCGCGGTGGTCGCCGAAAGCTGGAAGGAAGACGGACGGCTTTCCAAGCCGACCGTGGTGGCGACCGTGATGTCCAATCTCGGGTTCGAGCGCCACCTGAAGAAAATCGGGCTGGCGCTTGCGCGCACGCCGGTCGGCGACCGCTACGTACTCGAGCACATGCGCGAGGGTGGCTTCAATCTCGGTGGAGAGCCGTCGGGCCACATCATCATGTCGGACTACGCGACGACGGGCGACGGCTTCGTTGCGGCGCTGCAGGTTCTGGCGGTGGTCAAGAAGCACGGCCGGCCGGTGTCGGAGGTGTGCCACCGCTACGATCCACTGCCGCAGGTGCTCAAGAATGTTCGCTACGCGGCCGGCAAGCCCCTGGAAGATGCCAAGGTGAAGACCGCGATCGAGGACGCGGTCGCGCGCCTTGACGGGCAGGGAAGGCTGGTCATCCGCGCCTCGGGCACCGAACCGGTGATCCGCGTGATGGCGGAGGGCGAGAATGCGCCGTTCATCGAGGAAGTGGTCGACGGCATCGTCGATGCCCTGACCCGGGCGGCGGCGTAGGGTCTTCCGCATCGTCCGGCGATTTGCGACACTCCCGAGAACCCATTGGGAGGTCGTCCATGGCCTACGAACTCAACGAATTCATCGCTGACATCAAGGCAACGCTGAAGCGCGATCCCGGGCCTGCGGGCCGCGAGGATGTGCGGCAGCGTCTCGAAAAACTGCTCGCCAACCAGGATTTCGTCGCGCAGACCTGCGGCGATGCGGTCCCGACCGGCCTCAAAGTGCTCTACGAGGACAAGGACCTCGGCTTCCAGGTTTTGGCGCACGTCAACGACAAAGCGCGCAAATCGCCGCCACACGACCACGGCGCATCGTGGGCGATCTACGGGCAGGCGACCAAATACACCGACATGATCGAGTGGGAGAAGGCCGGCGGCGACGACAAGCACGCCGAACTGAAAGAGGCCAAGCGATACCGCCTCAATCCGGGTCAGGCCGGCATCTACCAGAACGGCGCGATCCATTCGATCGACTACCCGGACCACGCCCGCTTCATCCGCGTGACCGGCACCAATCTCGACAAGATCCAGCGCGTGCGCTTCGACCTGAAAACCGGCGAAGTGCATCAAATGACGCCGCAGCAGGCAACCTGAGAATGGTCGGTACGGTACGTGGCGTCAGCGCGCCGGCGCTGCGCGCAATGCTGCTCGACGGGCAGGAACTCGCGCTGCTCGATGTGCGCGAGGAGCGGGTCTTCTCCGAAAGCCATCTGTTGTTCGCGCGCTGCGTGCCGCTCAGCCGGCTGGAACTGCGCATGGCGCGGCTGGTGCCGCGACGTGTGACGCGCATCGTGCTGGTCGATGCCGCCGACGGCCTTGCCGCACGCGCCGCCTCGGTACTGACTAAGGCCGGCTATACTGACCTTTCCATCCTCACCGGCGGCATCGCGGCATGGGAGGCTGCGGGATTCGAGTTGTTCTCCGGCGTCAACGTGCCGAGCAAGGCGTTCGGTGAGTTCGTCGAGCACGAGAGCGGGACACCGAGCATCTCGGCCGAAGAACTGAATGCGCTGATGACGTCCGGCACCGACATGGTGGTGCTCGACTCGCGCCCGTTCGACGAATATTCGCGCGTCTCGATCCCGACCGGGGTGAATGTGCCGGGCGCCGAGCTAGTGTTGCGCGTGCACGACATGGCCCCGAAACCCGAGACGCTGGTGGTGGTCAATTGCGCTGGGCGTACCCGCTCGATCATCGGTGCGCAGTCGCTGATCGATGCGGGCGTGCCGAACAAGGTGGTGGCGCTGCGCAACGGCACGATGGGGTGGAACCTGGCGGGCTTCAAACCCGACAGCGGAGAGTCGCGGCGCGCGCCGGCGGTATCTCACGGTGCGCTCGCCTGGGCGAAATCCGCCGCCGAGGGTGTCGCCGCAAGGCTCGCGATCCAGAGCATCGACGAAGCGGCGCTGGCGCAGCTTCGCGCCGACGAGAGCCGCACGACGTATGTGTTCGATGTACGCGACCCCGACGAGTATGCGGCGGGCCATGTGACGGGCGCACTTTCGGCGCCAGGCGGGCAGCTCGTGCAGGCGACCGATCAGTACGCCGGCACGCTCAACGCGCGCATCGTCGTGGCGGATGACAAGCAGGTGCGTGCTGTGATGACGGCATCGTGGCTTCGCCAGATGGGTTGGCGCGAGGTCTTCGTGCTGGTGGCGACGGGCGCAGAAAAGGGCCATCCCGAAAGCCCGGTTTTGGGGCATGCGCCGCGCGAGGCTGGCATCGACCCCGCCGCACTTTCCGGTTTGCTCGCCGGCAACGAAACGACGGTGATCGATCTTTCGCTCAGCCGCGAGTATCTGAACGCGCATATCGCGGGCGCGTGGTTTGCGATCCGCGCGCGGCTGGAGCAATTCATCCAGAAGACGCCGCTGCGCCGGAATGTCGTGCTCACTTCGGAGGACGGTGTCATCGCCGGTCTGGCCGTCGATGAAGCGCGGGCATTCACCCCGCTTGCGGTGCGCTATCTCGCCGGCGGCAACGCGGCGTGGCGCGCCGCCGGACTTGCGCTGACTGCCGAGGACCCGCGCATGGCGGAAGAGCCGATCGATGCCTGGCTCAAGCCTTACGAGCGGGCCGATGGCGTGCGTCAGGCGATGGCGGACTATCTCGCGTGGGAAACGGATTTGCTGCCGCGTATCGCGCGCGACGGTACCGCGACGTTTTCGCGATTCGAACTCCGCTGAGGGCTGCGGCGGCAATCAGGCGTTAATCTCCCTGAAGGAAAAGTTAACGGCGCACCCTGCGCGTTAACGCTTCGCGGCCAATTATTAACGTTTGGCTCACCCGAAGGCCGCGCTCCCAAAGTTCCGGCAAGGAAATATCAGGGTTAAGTTTTAACGTTAAGCGGTGCTTAAAGATTAGCTGCGAGTCTGCGCGCATCGTTCGTTCTGTGTCGGGCCGTCCTTCGGTCCACCTGGTTCTAAAGGATGGAGTCATGCGCAGTCTCAAGGTTTCGATCATTGCCGGCGCGGCGATCGCGGCGGCCTTCACTACGGCGCAAGCCGCCGACCTTCCCCCGATCTCCGGCCCGCGTGCGCCAATGGAGGTCCAGGAAATGGGCGGGTGGTATCTGCGCGGCGACATCGGTGTCGGCGCCCAGAAGTTCAAGGAATTCGATTTCCACCAGACCAATGCCGCCACTGGCGGCGCGTGGCCGGCGGATTGGCGCATCGATCAACGCGACATCAAGGACACCACCATCATCGGCCTCGGTGTCGGTTATCAGCTCAATTCCTGGCTGCGATTCGATGCGACGGCTGAATATCGCACCGACGTGAAATTCAAGGCGATCGGCAGCTATACCAACTTCCCGAATCCGGCACTCGGCCGCGCGTTCGACGTCTACGATGGTGATCATTCGGCAGTGGTCGTGCTGGCGAACGGCTATGTCGACCTTGGCACCTGGATGTGCCTGACCCCGTTCGTCGGTGCCGGTGTTGGCGCGGCGTATCACCATACGGCTGCTGTGTCCGACATGGGTATCAACAACGACGGTTTCGGTTCGTCCGCGTTGGGCTATGCCTCGGCAGACCAGAGCAAGTGGAGCCTCGCTTGGGCGCTCCATGCCGGTGTCGCGTACAACGTGTCGAACAACTTCAAGGTTGAGTTCGCCTATCGCTACCTGAACATGGGTTCGGCAGATACCGCAGAGGTGCAGTGCGGCGCGGTGGGTTGCAACGTCGTCGGCGGTGGCCCGCGCGCTTACTACTCACTCCGCGACATGGACTCGCATGACTTCAAACTGGGCATGCGCTGGATGTTGCAGCCGGAGCCTGTCTATCAGCCGCCGCTCGTGCGCAAAGGCTGAAAACTTTCCGATCGACGAGTGTGAAAACGGCGCGGGGATTTCCCCGCGCCGTTTTCGTTTTCGTTTTTGCGCGTGCGCTTCATGCGGCTAACCAAGCATTAAGGTTAATGCCGGATGATTGCGCAGCTTCGGGATGTTTCAGTTGGGGAAGAGCCATGCTGCGTTGGTTGCTTTGCGGTGTCGCAATCGTCGGAACGGCGCTTCAGGCGCAGGCGGCGGATCTCGACGACTCGTTTCTGCGCGGCTCGAGCACGGTTATCACCGCGCCGAACGGCACGCGCTGGGATGGCGTCTATGTCGGCGGACATGTCGGCATGAGCGTGCCGGGCATCGACTACACCAACAACACACCGTACGTCACCGCCGTGCTGAACGGGGCGGGACCCGTGTCGGGCGTGACCACGACCCCGCTCGGCCGTCAGGATTCCACCAGCATCCATTATGGCGGGTTCGTCGGCTACAACACGCAGTGGGATGGCGCGGTCATCAGCGTTGAAGGCACGTACAACTGGATCAACAAGTCGCTGACCGCGACCAATACGATGAGCGGCGCCTACGGCGCGGCCTCGGACTTCCTGACATTCTCCGCCGCCGGGTCCGTAACCGCGCGCATCATCGACTACGGCACGCTGCGCGTGCGCGGCGGCTGGGCGACCGACAGCTTCTTCATGCCCTACGGTACCTTCGGTGTCGCGATCGGCCGCATGGATATCAACCGCACCGTGGTGGTCACGCCCGCCGCAACGGCCGCGACGCCGCCCGGCACGCCATTGGCGGCGCCGTTTACCGCGAGCGAAAATCTCAACGATCAGATCGGCTATGGCGTTGCGGCCGGCGTTGGTGTCGACTTCTGCCTGACGCAGAATCTGTTTGCGCGCGCCGAATACGAATACGTCCAGTTTCCCGACTTCCAGGGACTGAACGTGCACCTGCACAACGTGCGCGTCGGCGCCGCGCTGAAGTTCTAGACATCGCGGATTACCGGTTCTGACACAAACGGCGCGGGCCTCGGCCCGCGCCGTCTGCATTTGCACACAAGTCTTTCTTGACGGCGCGTTCGACCTTCCTTATGTCCGGCCGCGGGCCACCTCTCCCCAACGAGAGGCTTCTATCTGGAAGGGTAGATTCATGACGATGCCTGCCAAGCGGCCTGCTGTGCCGTATTTCTCGTCCGGACCCTGCGCCAAGCGCCCCGGCTGGAACCTCGAAGCCCTCAGTGATGCTTTTCTCGGACGCTCGCACCGCGCCAAGGGCGGCAAGGCGAAGCTCAAGCTCGCCATCGAAGAGACGCGCGCCGTTCTCGAAGTGCCCGCCGATTATCTGATCGGCATCGTGCCGGCGTCGGATACCGGTGCGGTCGAGATGGCGATGTGGTCAATGCTCGGCGCGCGTCCCGTCACCATGATTTCCTGGGAGTCCTTTGGTGAAGGCTGGGTGACGGATGTCGCCAAGCAATTGAAGCTGAAGGACGTAGCCTTCCTCAAGGCGCCTTACGGCAAGCTGCCCGACCTTTCGAAGGTCGATCCGAAATCCGACATCGTGTTCACCTGGAACGGCACCACCTCGGGTGTGCGCGTTGCGAACGCCGACTGGATCGCGGCTGATCGCGAAGGCATTACCATCTGCGACGCCACCTCGGCGGCGTTCGCGCAGCCGCTCGACTGGCCGAAGCTCGATGTGGTGACCTTCTCCTGGCAGAAGGCGCTGGGCGGCGAAGCCGCGCACGGCATGCTGATCCTCTCGCCGCGCGCGGTCGCGCGGCTGGAAAGCTACACGCCGGCGTGGCCGCTGCCGAAGATCTTTCGCATGACCAAGGGCGGCAAGGTGAACCGCGGCATCTTCGAAGGCGAGACAATCAACACGCCCTCGATGCTATGCACCGAGGATTACCTCGACACGCTCGCGTGGGCGAAACAGGCGGGGGGTCTCAAAGCACTGATGGCGCGCGCGGATGCGAACGCCAAGGTGATCCATGACTGGGTCGCAAAGACCTCGTGGGTCGCGAACCTCGCCGAAGACCCGCAGACCGCCTCGAACACCTCGGTGTGTCTGAAGATCGTCGATCCGGCGATCACCGCGCTCTCGGTCGATGCGCAGTGGGCCTTCGTGAAGGACCTCGTGGCGCTGATCGAGAAGGAAGGCGCGGCCTATGACATCGCGACGCATCGCGACGCGCCGCCGGGGCTGCGCATCTGGTGCGGTTGTACGGTCGAAACGTCGGACGTGGCGGCGCTGACGCCGTGGATCGACTGGGCCTACGCGAAGGCAAGGGAAGCGCTGCCGAAGGCGGCGTAGCCATGTTCACAAACCCGCTGGTCGACAAGCTCGCGGCGTTTGTCCGCGGCGTCGGGATCGACGTGCGCACGGCCGAACTCGGCGAGACGTTCCTGCCCGGACTGTCGATCGAGGCCGGCGCGCTGCTGATCGATGAGGCCAAGCTGAAACATCCCGGCGACATCCTGCACGAGGCGGGACATATCGCGGTCAGCGAACCGGCCGCGCGGACGACCTCCGCGGTCTCGGAGAACGGTGGCGAGGAAATGGCGGCGATCGCGTGGTCCTACGCCGCCGCGCGCAAGATCGACCTCGATCCCGCGATCCTGTTCCACGAGGACGGATACAAGGGCGGGGCATCCGCTCTGATCGAGAATTTTGCCGCCGGCCGCTACATCGGCGTTCCGATGTTGCAATGGTTCGGCATGACGTTCGAACCGCGTCAGGCGCGCGAACAAGGCGCCGAACCCTATCCCCACATGCTGCGCTGGATGCGCTGAACACGAAAGAGCACGCCATGGCCCCTCGAGTCCTGATTTCCGATGCGCTCTCGCCTGCCGCCGTGCAGATCTTCAAGGATCGCGGCGTGGAGGTCGATTTTCAGCCCAAGCTCGGCGCCGATAAGGACAAACTCGCCGCGCTGATCGGCGGGTTCGACGGGCTCGCGATTCGTTCCGCCACCAAGGTGACGCCGAAGATTCTCGAACAGGCGAAGAACCTGAAGGTGATCGGCCGCGCCGGCATCGGGGTCGACAATGTCGATATCCCGGCCGCGACCGCCAAGGGCATCATCGTGATGAACACGCCCTTCGGCAATTCGATCACCACGGCCGAACACGCGATTACGCTGATGCTCGCGCTGGCGCGCCAGATCCCGCAGGCCGACGCCTCCACGCAGGCGGGCAAGTGGGAGAAGAACAAATTCATGGGCGTCGAGATCACCGGCAAGACGCTCGGCGTGATCGGCGCGGGAAACATCGGCTCGATCGTAGTCGATCGTGCGCTCGGCCTGCGAATGCGCGTCATCGCGTACGATCCGTTCCTCTCGCCCGAGCGCGCGGCCGATCTCGGCGTGCACAAGGTCGAACTGGACGAGTTGTTCAAGCGCGCCGACTTCATCACGCTGCACACGCCGCTGACCGACAAGACGCGCAACATCGTCGATGCGGCGGCCTTCGCCAAAATGAAGAAGGGCGTGCGCATCATCAATTGCGCGCGCGGCGGACTGGTGGACGAGCATGCGCTGCGTGAGGCGCTCGATGCCGGGCAGGTCGCGGGCGCGGCGTTCGATGTGTTCACCGAGGAGCCCGCCAAGGACAATCCGCTGTTCGGGCATCCGAATGTCGTGTGCACGCCGCATCTCGGCGCCGCCACCACCGAGGCGCAGGAGAACGTCGCGCTCCAGGTCGCCGAACAGATGTCGGACTATCTCCTGCAGGGCGCGATCTCGAACGCGGTGAACTTCCCGTCGATCACCGCCGAGGAGGCACCGCGGCTCAAGCCGTTCGTGGCGCTGGCCGAACGGCTCGGTTCGTTCGCGGGGCAACTCACCGAGTCCGGGATCCGCAAGGTGCAGATTTCCTACGAGGGGCACGTCGCGCAGATGAAGACCAAGGCGCTGACCTCGGCGGCCGTCGCGGGTCTGCTGCGCCCGATGCTGCAAGACATCAACGTCGTGTCGGCGCCGCTGGTCGCGAAAGAACGCGGCATCGTGGTCGAGGAGATGACGCGCGAGGCGGCAAGCGATTACGACAGCCTGATCACCGTGACGGTCGAGACCGAGCGGCAGTCGCGCATGGTGGCCGGCACGGTGTTCGCGGACGGCCGTCCGCGCATCGTCAACATCAAGGGCATCCGCATGGATGCGGAATTCGGCCCCTCGATGATCTACATCACCAACCTCGACAAGCCGGGCTTCATCGGCACGTTCTCCGGGACGCTCGGCGAGGCCGGCATCAACATCGCGACGTTCCATGTGGGCCGACAGGTGCCGGGCGGCGATGCCGTCGCACTGA
Organism: uncultured Alphaproteobacteria bacterium; assembly: GCA_963757565.1. Taxonomy (GTDB): domain Bacteria; phylum Pseudomonadota; class Alphaproteobacteria; order Rhizobiales; family Xanthobacteraceae; genus PALSA-894. The sequence goes on along the minus strand of CAVWSB010000006.1, from coordinate 638,569 downwards.
TCGAGATCGATGGCGACATGCCCGGCGATGTTCTGGCCAAGGTCAAGGCGTTGCCGCAGGTGCAAAGCGCCAAGACGCTGAAGTTCGATCCTCTTCCCCAGTCGGCCGCGCCGCGAAGCGGCGAACGGGAGCGGGTGGCGCGTCTCGAACGCTCCGAGATGCGCCCGGGTTAGGACGCCCGCGCTTGCGACAGCCGCAGGTCGGACGGACACTTCCTTCTCAACCGCTGCCTCAAAGTGGCTGAAACAAAGTAAATCCAGCCGGGCCAATGGCTTGCCACCCCGGACCGCATCCGTTATCGACGGTCCGGCCCGGTTTCCACGTCGCCGGATCGTCTTTCCCAAGGGTTTCCGATGGCGAATGTGGTGGTGGTCGGCTCGCAGTGGGGCGACGAGGGCAAGGGCAAGATCGTCGATTGGCTGTCCGAGCAGGCGGACGTCGTGGTGCGCTTCCAGGGCGGCCATAACGCCGGCCACACGCTCGTGATCGACGGCAAAACCTATAAGCTTTCGTTGTTGCCGTCTGGCGTCGTGCGGCCGGGTAAGCTTGCGGTTATTGGCAATGGCGTGGTGCTCGACCCGCGTGCTCTGATCGAGGAGATCGGCCGGCTCGCGGCGCAGGGTGTTTCGGTCACGCCGGACAATCTGCGCATTGCCGAGAACACGGCACTGATCCTGTCGCTGCATCAGGAACTCGATGCGCTGCGTGAATCCTCCAACTCTGGCACGCGCATCGGCACCACCAAGCGCGGGATCGGCCCGGCCTACGAGGACAAGGTCGGCCGCCGCGCGATCCGGCTGATGGACCTGGATGACCTCGGTTCGCTCAACGACAAGATCGAAGGCCTTCTGGCGCATCACAACGCCCTGCGGCGCGGCAACGGGCTCGAAGAGATCAAGGCAAAGACGATCTACGACGAGCTCGCCGCCGTCGCGCCGAAGGTGCTGCCCTTCATGGACACGGTCTGGTCGCTGCTCGACGGCAAGCGGCGCGAGGGCAAACGCATCCTGTTCGAGGGCGCGCAGGGCACGCTTCTCGATGTCGATCACGGCACCTATCCCTTCGTCACGTCGTCGAACACGGTCGCCGGGCAGGCCGCGAGCGGCAGCGGCATGGGGCCGGGCGCGATCGACTATGTGCTTGGGATCTGCAAGGCCTACACGACGCGGGTGGGCGAGGGGCCGTTCCCGACCGAGCAGCTCAATGAGGTCGGGCGTCTCCTCGGTGAACGCGGGCGGGAGTTCGGGGTCGTAACCGGGCGCCCGCGGCGCTGCGGCTGGTTCGATGCCGTGCTGGTGCGCCAGACCGCGCGAACCAGCGGAATTAACGGGCTTGCGCTGACCAAGCTCGATATCCTCGACGGCTTCGAAGAGATAAAAGTTTGTGTCCGCTATCGACTCGACGGGCGTGAAATCGACTATCTTCCGGCAAGCGCCAGCGCACAGGCACGGGTGGAGCCTGTTTACGAAACCGTCGAGGGATGGAAAAGTGCAACCGCAGGAGCGCGGTCCTGGGCCGAACTACCCGCGCAGGCGATCAAATATGTGCGTCGAATCGAAGAACTGGTGGACTGTCCGGTAGCCTTGCTCTCGACCAGTCCGGAGCGGGAAGACACCATCCTGGTACAAAACCCGTTCGAAGCCTGAATGCCGGGGGTGGGAGAGCGTAGCTAACTGATGGCCGATTATTACCCGCTCGTCGCCAAGGCCGTCGCCGGTCTGGAGAAGAATACCGGCGAAGGACGTCGCCTGCTTTATGAGCGCGCGCGGACGGCTCTGGTCGCGCAATTGCGCGGAATGAACGACCCGGCTCTGACCGAGGCGGAAATCACGCGCGAACGGCTCGCGCTCGAAGAGGCGATCCGCAAGGTCGAGGCGGAAGCCGCACGGCGCGGCCGAACCGCCGAAAAGCCGCGCGCCGAAGCAGCCCCAGCGAGACCGGCGCCTGCGACGAACGCAGAGAGCGCGAATGCGCCGCCGGCTCCGGCACCGAAGCCGGCAGTCAGATCGTCGCCCCCGCCACGACCCGTCGCCAGATCCGCGCAGGCCGCCGCGGAGCGCGTACCCGTTGCCGAACGTGCGCCGCCGCCCCCACCGCCACCGCCCCGGTCGCGCGGTGCAAGCCGCGCGGTAACCGACGAGGGATTGAAGGGCTTCCGCGACGTGATCGCCGAGGCCGAGGCGCTCGGCGATGCAACGGCGCAAGGCGCACGCACCGCACGCGAAGCATTCGCCGCCGCGCCTCCGTCGGGCCCGACCACAGAGCGGATCGAACCGCGGATAGAGCCGGAGGGCTTGCGGCCGCCGGCGCGCACGCCATCGCGTTCGGCCGAGCCGACATCCCGTTCGGTCGAGCCGCCAATCCGTTCGGTAGAGCCTCCGCGTCCGGCCGAGCCACCGCCGGAGTATTTCGAACCGAACCCGTTCGACGGCATCGTGGCCGAGCCGCGGGTACCGAACTGGGCCCCCGAGCCGGACCGGGCGATGGAGCCGCGCACCGGACAAGGGCGCCAGGGTCCAATGCGCCAGCCATCAGCCGACGATATCGGCGACATGCCGAAGCGTTCGCGCATCGGACTGATCGCAGCGATCCTCACCGTGATGGTCATCGTAGGCTTCGGTCTGGCGGCCTATCTACAGCGCGATCGCATCGCGGCCTTTGTCAACGTCGTGCGCGGGCCGGCGCAGCAGCAGCCGAAGGATCCGGGCGGGCAGAAGCCGAAAATCTCCGATCGGGTCGGGCAGCCGCCCGCTTCCGGCTCCGATGCGCAACCGTCAGGCGGGCAGGACGCGACGCCGGCCGCGGCCGTTGCGCAGCGCGTTGCGCTGTACGAGGAAGACCCGGCCGACCAGCAGGGCAAGCGTTTCTCCGGCACCGTGGTCTGGCGCACCGAGATGGTCACCTCCGGGCCGGGCGCGAAGCCTGACATGGCGGTGCGCGGAGACATCGATATTCCCGAGCGCCGCATGACCATGACGTTCCTGATCCGTCGCGACATCAATCAGGTCCAGCAGGCGACAAGTCACACCATCGAGATCACGTTCAATCTCCCGGCGGACTTTCCGTTCGGCGGCATCGCGAATGTGCCGGGCGTGCTGATGAAGCAGGCCGAGCAGACGCGGGGCTCGCCGCTCGGCGGAGCTGCCGCGAAAGTCACGTCGGGCTATTTCCTGATCGGGCTCTCTGCGGTCGAGGGCGACATGCAGCGCAACATCCAGCTTCTCAAGGAGCGCAGCTGGTTCGATGTTCCGCTCGTTTACAACAACGGCCGCCGCGCCATTCTGGCGATCGAGAAGGGGACGCCCGGCGAGCGCGCCTTCGACGAGGCGTTCAAGGCCTGGGGACAGTAATCGTGGCGCGTGACGCGATCCGCGTCGCGACCTTCGATGGACCGGGCGCGCCGCCTGTCATCCGCCAGGTGCGATGGCCCGACGTTCCGAAGAAGGCCGCGCTGATCAAGATCGGCGCGTGCGGTGTCTGCGGCACCGACCAGCACATCCTGAAAGGCCATTGGCCGAAACCCCTGCCGTGGCCGTTTACGCTCGGACATGAACTTGGCGGCGTCATCGTGGAATGCGGTGCGGACTTCACCGAGGACTTCATGGGCAAGCCGCTTGTGGTCGGCTCGAAGGTGATGATTCCGCCGCTGATGCCGTGCGGCTCCTGCTACTACTGCGTCCATTATCCGCAGAACGCCAACAAGTGTCTGACGCCGGTCTACTACGGGCGCTATCTCGGCTTCGACAAGGCGCCGCACCTGTGGGGTGGCTGGGCCGAGTATGTCTATGTCGATCTCGACATGCTGCCGGGGACGAAAGTCTACAAGCTGCCCGACGACATGAGCCTGCGCCTCGGCGCACTCTCCGAGCCGCTCACCTCGTGCATCCGCGCGTTCAACCGCGCGATCGAGGCCGGGCGCTTCAAATGGGGTAACTCGGTGGTCATTCAGGGCTCCGGGCCGATCGGCATTCTGGCAGTCGCCGCCGCGCAGGAGATGGGCGCGGGGCGCGTGATCTGCGTCGGCGCGCCCGAGGAGCCGCGGCTGAAGCTTGCGCGCAAGTTCGGCGCCGAGGCGACCGTGAACATCGAAGAGGTGAAGTCGCCCGAAGCCCGCACCGCGAAAGTACGCGACATCGTCGGCGGCTTCGGCGCGGACCTTGTGATGGACTGTTCCGGCCATCCGAGCGCCGGACCCGAAGGCATCGAGATGCTGCGTGACGGCGGCACCTACGTCGAGATGGGGCAGTTCACCGACGCGGGCTCGATCGCGACCTCGTGGCACCGCATCTGCGCCAAGGACCTCAACGTGCTCGGCTCCTGGGCGTTCACCGCGAACGACCTGCCGCTCGGCGTCGACATGCTCTATCGCTGCCGCAACAAGTATCCCTGGCTGGACATGCAGACGCTTTATCCCTTCACCGAGCAGGGCGTTTCCGACGCGGTCGCCGATGCGATGGCTATGAAGACGGTGAAGTCGACCATTATTCCCTGGCCCGAGCTGGTGTAGGCCGTGGCCGGCCGCCGCGCGCTGATCATCGGCGGTTCGCTCGGCGGCCTGTTCGCCGCGCATCTGTTGCGGTCGGTCGGCTGGCAGGTCGACGTGTTCGAGCGCAGCACCGAGGATTTGGCCGGACGCGGCGCCGGACTCGGCTCGCACGCAGCGCTGACGACGATCCTGCGGCGCATCGGCATCGACACGGGCGCAGATTACGGCGTCGCGATCCCGCGCTATGTCTGGCTCGACAGGGCCGGCGATGTGATTGCGGACGCGGCGCGCCCGCGCATGATGACGGCCTGGTCGCGGATCTATCGCCCGCTCAAGGATGCGTTGCCGGCTGGGTTATTTCACGCCGGCAAGGCGCTGACGCGCCTGGAGCAGGACGAACATGGCGTGACGGCATTCTTCGCCGACGGCACGCGCGAGACCGGGGACTTGTTGATCGGGGCTGACGGCTCGCGCTCAGCCGTGCGCACGCAGCTTTGGCCGGACGTGAAGGCGGAATATGCCGGCTACTTCGCATGGCGCGCGCTGTGGCCGGAGGCGGAAGCGACCGAGGCGCAGCGCGACCTTCTCTATGCGCGCAACGCGTTCTGCATTCCGGATGGCGAACTGTGGGTGTCGTACCCGGTGCCGTCGCGCGATGGCGACGTCACGCCCGGCAAGCGCGACTACAACATCGTGTGGTACCGGCCGGCGACCGAAGCGGCACTCGCCGCCATGAACACAGATTCGAGTGGCAAGACGCACGAGCAGATTCCGCCGCCGCTGATCCGGCAAGATGTGATCGACGCCGCGAAAAAAGCGGCGCGCGATGAAATCGCGCCGTCGCTGGCCGGCATGTTCGTCGCGACGCCGCGCCCGACCTTCCAGGCGATCTATGATCTTGCGGCGCCGCAGCTTGTGGCCGGCCGCGCCATCATCATGGGAGACGCGGCGTTCGTGGCGCGGCCCCATGTCGGCGCGGGTGTCACGAAAGCCGCGCTCGACGCCGCATGCCTCGCCGATGCGCTGCGCGACCACGACAGCATTGAGGCGGCGCTTTCGCATTACGGCGCGGTGCGCAAGGCCGCTGGTGACTGGATCATCGCGCGTGCGCGCGAATTCGGCGCGACATGCATTCACGGGATAACCGAGCCTGCGGGTCGAATGCAGCGCGCCGAGCGGGCATGGCAGGAGTATCTGCACATGCCGGACCGTATTCATGAGTGGGGGCTGGAGGCGCTCGCCGCGGAGTGACGGCGAAGCTATTCCGGCAGCCCGGCGGCCGACAGCGCCGCGCCGAGCGCCGCCGCAACCTCCGGCGCGCAGTTCACCCCGGCGAACTGGCGGCTGTAGCGGAACGTGGGATGCAGTTCGAGCACCCGTGCGGCGGCGGTCTTGGCTTCGTCCAGCCGCCCGAGCTTGGCCAGCGCCGCGGCCAGCTGCACATATGTGATGCTGTGTGCCGGATTGGCCTGAACCGACTTGTAGGCGGCGCGACAGGCTTCGTCATAGCGCCCGCGCAGCAGATGACTCATCGCCTGGGCGTCGAATGCGGCGAAAGCCCAGGGGTCGAACGGGCTGAGCCGCATTCCCCGCTCGCTCCATTCGATGGCGCGTTCCGCCTCTCCGCCCCATCCGAGAATGACGCTGCCGAGAATGTAGGTCAGTGCCGATGACGGACTGATGGCGAGAGCTGCCTCCAGTGCGGTGAAAGCGGCACTGCGGTCGTGGCCATCCATGCCGATGGAGAATCCCGCAAGGGTCAGCGCGGACGCATCGTCCTGCCCGTGGAGGATCGCAAGGCGCGCGTGACGGATCGAAGCCGCACGGTTGGCCTCCTGCAGGCCGGCGCGAAGGAACAGGCAATGGTGGCACATCGCGGCGTTGCCGTGCGCCAGCGCATATGTGGCATCGAGCCCGATGGCGCGGTCGAGAATCGCCAGCGCGCGCGTCACCTGTTCGGGCATTCCTGAATCGACGTCGCGCTGCGCCCGCAGCACGAGGTCGTAGGCATCAAGGCTCTCGGGGCGTTTGCGCTTGACCCTGTCGATCTCGGCGCGCCGTACGCTCGGTGCGATCGCGCCGACGGCCGAGAGCGCGATCTCGTCCTGAAGCGCAAAAATATCGTTGGAGCTGCGGTCATAGCGCTCGGCCCAGACATGCGCGCCGGTCGATGCGTCGATCATCTGGCCGGTCACCCGCACGTTGCCGCCGGCCTTGCGCACGCTGCCTTCGAGCACATAGCGCACGCCCAGCTCGCGGCCGACCTGCTTCACGTCCACGGCGCGGCCCTTGTAGGCGAAGGTCGAGTTGCGCGCGATGACGAACAACCAGTTGATGCGCGCCAGCCCGGTGATGATGTCGTCGACCATCCCGTCGGCGAAGTAGTCCTGCTCCGGATCGCCGCTCAGGTTCGAGAACGGCAGCACCGCGACGGAGGGCTTGTCCGGCAAGGTCAGCGCCTCCGCGGCGACTGCGTTGGCCGGGCCGACGTAGCGATACCCGCGTCGCGGCAGCGTTTCGATCCAGTCGGCGCCGCCGGCAAGCTCCCCGATTGTGCGGCGGATCGCAGCAATCTGAACCGTCAGGTTGCTGTCTTCGACCGCCTGCGCGGGCCAAGCGGTCTCGATCAGGGCTTCCTTTTGAACCGGGGCGCCCGCTCGCTCCACAAGCAGGGCGAGCAGCGCAACCGCGCGCTGGCCGAGTGGAGTTGGCTCGGCGCCGTGGAACAGAATTCCCGCATCGAGGTCGAGCCGGAACGGACCGAACGAAAGGATCGTCGCCATTTCCGAATGGGATACCGGTTTGCGATTTTTTCGCAACGATTTCGGAACGGCTTCACGACTTGCCGGAACGGCGGGGCCATCTTTCGCGGGTTGCTGAGGCAGAGGCCCAGGGCCGACGGAGGATCAGATGAGCGCCACACCGGTCATTCGCATGCCCGACGAGAACCAGGGAGTCATGCTGCGCGGCCATCCGATGGTGTTTCTTGTGACGGGGGCGGATACGCAGCACACCAGCATGTTCGACTGGGTCATTCCGGCCGGATTTGCCACAGGCCTCCACGTTCATCGCGTGCAGGAGGAAACCTTCTATGTGCTGGAAGGCGAATGCACGTGGCACGTCGGCGAAAGGACGATCCGCGCGACCCCCGGGACCTACCTGTTCATCCCGCCGGGCGTGCCGCACAACATCACCAATGTCAGCGATAGGCCGGCGCGCGTGCTGATGACCGTCTCGCCACCCGGGCATGAGCATTATTTCGAGGAGCTTGCCAAACTCGCTGCGCAGGGCTCGCCGGATCCCAAAGCGCTTGCAGCCCTGCGCGACCGGTTCGACACCGATCAGCTGTCGACGTTGACCACCAAGGCGTGAGCCCTATCAGCGCGGGTGTCAGGCTGCGGCGGCTGAAACAACAGTTCTGCTCGCAAAGCCCTGCTGTCAGATTTTCGCAATCCCCGCCGTCTCGATCACGCGCTTCCACTTCGCGATCTCTGCCTTGATGTAGGCGGCAAACTCGTCCGGCGTGATGCCCGAAGGCTCGAAGCCAAGCGCCAGAATTTTTCCGCGCACATCCGGCGCGGCGAGAGCGGCGGCAATCTCGCGCTGCAGGAGGTCGACGATCTCCTTCGGCGTTCCTGCCGGCACGAGTACGCCCTGCATGGTTTCCGCCTCCTGACCCTTGATGCCGAGTTCGTCCAGGGTCGGCACCTCGGGCAGCAGGCTGGAGCGTTGTGTCGACGTGATCGCGAGGGCGCGCAGCTGGCCATCCCTGATCAGCGGCATCGCGGGCGGGATCGCCTGGAACGAGAGCAGCGTGTGGCCGGCGACCGTTGCCTGGATCGCCGGATTGCCGCCGGCGAAGGGCACCACCACCAGCCGGTCGAGGCCGAATGTCTGCTTGAACAGTTCGGTCGAGAGCGACGGCGTGGTGCCTGCGCCGGGCGACGCGATCGAATACTTCGCGGGGTCGGCCTTGATGAGATCGACCAGCTCCTTCACGCTCTTGGCCGAAACGGAAGGGTGAACCAGCAGCGCGTGGGTCGCGGCCGCGGCCTTGGTGACCGGCAGGAAGTCCTTGTCGGGATCGTACGGAATCTTGTTGTACAGGCTCGGATTGACGACGTAGCTCGATGACACGAACAGGATGGTGTAGCCGTCGCCCGGCGCGCGCGCCGCATTGCCCATGCCGATGTTGCCGCCCGCGCCGCCGTGGTTCTCGATCACGAACGGCTGGCCGAATTTCTCCGACAGTTTCTGAGCGATCAGGCGCGCCATCACATCGGTCGGTCCGCCGGCCGCGAACGGCACGATGATGCGCACGTTATGGTTCGGATAGTTCTGTGCGAAGGCTGCGCCCGCGGCGAACAGGCTCAGGCAGAAGGCCGCGATCCTGACCAGCAGCGTCATTGGCTTCCTCCGAATTGCGGCGCCCGGCGTCCGGGCGCGTCAGCTTCCATTGAGTGCGGCGGTTTCGCTGAAGAAGAGATCAGTCCAGCTCTCCGGGAGCCGCTTGATGGCTCCCGTCTTGTGCATGAATTCCGCGTACGACTTCATCGCGCGCGGCGTCATGGTGAATTCGACGTCGGGATCGTTGGCGATCTTCAGCAGCATGTCGCGCGACGTTTTCCTGTCGCCCGTTGCGGCGATGTAACCGTCGACCGCGCGCGCCTTGTCGGTGGCGATGATCTCCATCGCCTCCTTCAGCGCACCGAGTAGCACGCTGTACAATTCGGGCTTCTCGCTGCGGAAGCGCGATGTGGTGGCGGCCGTGCCGATGGTGCCGTTCTCACCGAGAATCTCCTTCATGGTGAGAATCGAGCGCACACCGGGCATCTCGCGCTCGATGAACAAGAACGGCGGCGTCGCGAAATCCGAGTTCACCTCGTGGTTCGGCTGCGCCATCGCGGCGACCGCATCCATCTGCCCGAGGCTGACGGTGAGAGGGTCGAGCTTCTTGTAATTCTCCGCGCCCCCATTCCTTGGCGGCGGCCATTTCCAGCAGCATCGCCTGGAACGAGACGTTCACCGACGGCACCGCGATCCGGTCCTTGTCGGTGAAGTCGCGGATGGACTTCACCTGCGGATTTCGCGTGCTGAGCGCGATCGGCATGCTGCTCATCGCCGAAACGCCCTTCACCTCGTTGGCATGTGCCCTTCGTCTTTGCCCACAGCGTGATCAGCGCAGTCGAGCCAACCGCGACCACATCGACGTTGCCGGAGAACAGCGCATCGAACTGCGCGCTCGGGCCGGTGAAGGTATGGATCGAGACTTTCAAATCCAGAATGCCGGCTGCCGCCGCATGCTTTTGCAGCAGCTTCTCGGCCTCGACGAGCATCAGCGGCAGGTAGGCCATGGTGGTGGTGCGCGAGATGCGGATTTCGGGCTGCGCTGACGCGGAGGCCATCGGGATCGCGAGGGCTGCTGCAAGAAAAAGGGCAAAGAAGGGCCAGCGCGCCATGCGGGACGTTTCCTTTATATCGTTACGCGGCGCTTTTGCGCGGCTCTTGCGCCAAACTGAAACACCCCCGCCGCACAGCGTCAATGCGGCTTCCGTCATGACGGCGGATTGGAGGCGTTCGGTCGTTTGCCGCCGAAAGAAATCAAGCTTCCGATCCAAAGACGCGCCGATCCCGCCGCGATTTCGCCGGACGCCATTGATGTCCTGTCATCAGGTCCGGTTGGGGACTCACGGGGACAAGTTCATGCGCCGCGCTGTCGTGACCCTGATCGCGGTCGTGCTGTCCGCGCCGGCATTCGCCACGCCGTCGCGCCCGCTCCCGGCGCCGCAACTCGAAGCCGCCCCGAAGGAAGTCATTCTCGGCTGGATCAATCAGTATCGTCATCATCCCGAGCCCGATCGCGTGCCGCTCGCGGTGCACGGCATGAGCCGGCTTGGCCTGCTCACCGAAACCGAAGGCGCAGGCGTCTATGTGGGATTTCTCGCCGGCATCATCGCGTCGAATCCCGACAGGGCGGACGATCTGATCGCGAGGATGTTTCCGCTCTCGGACGAGCATCAATGGGTGATCGTGCGCGCGATCGCGTATTCGGGACGGCCGGACTGGCGGATGGTGCTTCAGCGCAATGCCGTGCGCATGCCGTCGCGGCGCGTGATGATCGAGCGATATCTCGCGGGCAAGCTGCCGACGCTCGAACAGGCGCCGATCGAAAAGGATGCAACGTTCGGCGAGAAAGTGCGCGAGCATCTTCTGTTCGTGAACCTGTTCAGCAAGCCGAAAAAGGAATTTGGCCTCGAACTCACGCCCGATCTGCTCGACACGCTGTGGGGCTACTTCTACGCCACCGGCGACTATCGCCCCCTCGGGCGCATCGTCGCGATGCTGCGCTGGACCAAGGAGCGCGACGTTCTGGAGAAGCTGACCCTCGGCAACATGGCGAAGTACACCCTTGCGATCAATTCGGGCCGCAATGCGGACCTGCTGGCGCGGATGAAATGGGCCGAGGCGCAGCCGCAGCCCGACAACGTGAAGCCGGTGCTCAAGGAGATCATCGAAGCAGCCGAGACGGTCGAAACCGGCAGGATGCGCAACGAGGCACTGGCCGCGATCGAAGATCTCAAGCGCAAGGGCCCCGGTTCGAAGCGTGATCTCTCGCTCTGGGGCCAGGTCGGGGAGGGGGCGCTGGCGGTCGGCTGCATCGCGCTTGCCGTTGCCGGCCAGGTCGAATTCGGCGTGCCATGCGTGATCGGTGGGGTGGCCACCTCGGCGGCATTGCGGGTGTGGGATACGCCGAAATAGGCGGAAACGAACGGAAAACGGGACTTCAGCGTGACAAAGATAGGTAGTTCCCCGGAAAACGGGGCAAATGCCACCAGATCGCCTTATTGCTGGGCAATCTCGGTAACATCTTATTCACTCTGATCCCGCACTTTGAAGTTAAGGGGGAGCGTGGGACCACTATGAAATCAGCACAGCTTTGTCAGCTTTCGCTTGCCTGCGTCGGCGGCGCGTTCGCCTTCGGCTTTGCCGTCAATGCGGCGATTGACCTGACGATGCCACCGTCCGAAGCGATGGCGCTGGCGGTCAGTACGGCCGAAGCGGCTCCCGCCGAAGACGCGCAACCGGCTCCCGCCTACACCCTTGCCTCCGTGACCTCGACACCGGCTGGTCTCCTGCCGGTCAAGGTCAAGACCGTTCCGATGATCTACCGGCCCGACCGCACCGAGACGACCGAATTGGTTGTCGCTCCGCGCGCCGAAGCCCCGGCCGTGACCGAGCGCGCTATGTCACCGATTGCCACCGCCATTCCGTTGCCGCGCCCCCGTCCGGCCTCCGCGCCCGTGATGGCGATGGCCGAGCCGATCACCCATCAGCCTGGCACCCTCGCGATCGCAGCCGCGACCCACAAGGGCAATCCGGATGACGGCGAGATGCTCGGCGCTGCCGGCATCGAGCGCATGAAGACTGCGTTAGCGTTGACCGCCGAGCAGGAGGAGTACTGGCCGGCGATCGCGACAGAGTTGCGCACGCTGGGCAAGGCGCTGAAGGCGAACGCCAAGACGAACGGCGGCAAGGTCAGCGTCGACGATGAGGCCATGCAGCGCCTGTACTGGGCCGCTGCACCGCTGATCTCGCGGCTCTCCTATGAGCAGAAGACCAAAGTGAAGCAGATGGCTCGCCTGATGGGTCTCAATCAGGTCGCCGAGGCGCTTTGATCCGGCGGGAATCCCGCTACTCTGATATATCCAATTCGCAAGGCGCGGCTCGCAAGGGCCGCGCCTTTCGCATTGCGGGACACCGGCACCGGTGTGCTAGTTTTCGCGCATGATGCATCCGACCCGCCGCTCGGTGCTGACCGGCCTTGCCGGCCTCGCCGCCACACCCGCCTTCGCGCAAGCCTACCCGACGCATCAGATCAACCTGCTGGTGCCGTGGGCGCCCGGCGGCTCGACCGACATTCTGGCGCGCATCGTCGGCCAGCAACTGTTCCAGTCGATGGGACAGCCGGTCATCGTCGAGAACCGTACCGGCGCGTCCGGTAATATCGGCACCGCTGCGGCCGCACGCGCGGCGCCCGACGGCTACACGATCCTGTTCAACACGATGAGCGTGCACACGATGAATCACGCTCTGTTCGCCAGCATGCCGTTCGACGGCGTGAAGGATTTCTCGCCGGTCACGCTGCTCGCCTATGTGACCAACACGATGGTGGTGCATCCGTCGGTGCCGGCCAACAACGTGGCGGAATTCATCGCCTACGCGAAGGCCAACCCTGGCAAGATCGCCTATGCGTCGTCCGGCCCGGGCTCGACCAATCATCTGTGCGCAGCGCTGCTGGAAAAAATGGCCGGCATCGAGATGCTGCATGTGCCGTATCGCGGCGGCGCGCCGGCCGTTACCGATACGGTCGCCGGACAGTGCCAATTGTTTTTCACCGCCGGCACGCAAAGCCTGGCGCACGTCAAGGCAGGGCGGCTGAAGCTGCTCGCCGTCACGGAAGAGAGCCGCTCGCCGCTGCTCCCCGACGTGCCGGCCGTCTCGGAGACCGTGCCGGGCTACGAAATGACCGTGTGGTACGGGGCGTTCGGTCCGGCCGGCATGCCGGCCGACATCGTCACCAAGCTCAACACCGAGATCACGCGCGCGCTGTTCCTGCCCGACGTGAAGCAGAAAATGGCGGACATCGCCGTCGAGGTGAAGTCATCGACGCCCGACGAATTGAGCGCGCGCATGCGCCGCGACGCCGACAAATGGGGCGGGATCATCAAGAGCATCGGGATCGCGATGCAGTAACGTCGCGGCCGACAAAGAAAAACAAAGGGGAGGGCGTGACGACGCACGCGGTTCCGAATTCCACCGGCAGCGCGCCGCCGAAGCTGAAAGCACCGGCGAATGCCTGCGACTGCCACATGCATATCTACGACGCCGCACGCTTTCCGCCGGCGCGACCCGGTCCGCAGTCGCGCATGCAGAGCGATGCGGCAGTCGCGCAGTATCGGTTGCTGCAGCAACGCTTGGGCACGACACGCACCGTGATCGTGACGCCCGCCGCTTACGTGACCGACAATCGCGTGACGCTCGACGGCATCGATCAGCTCGGACGCGCCCATACGCGCGGCGTCGCTGTGGTGCATCCGGACGTGACCGACGCGGAGCTGAACGCGCTCGACGCCGGCGGCATCCGCGGCATCCGCTTTACGGTGTTCGATCCGAAGTCGGCGGCCGTTTCGATCGACATGATCGCACCCTTGGCCAGGCGCGTCGCCGATTTCGGCTGGCACGTGCAAATCCACATGCGCGCCGACCAGATTGCTGAAAACGCGGCACTGCTCGAAGGCCTGCCGACGCAAATCGTGTTCGACCATATGGGCCGGCTGCCGCAGCCCGCGCCGCTGGAGCACGCGGCGTACACGGTGATCCGCCGCATGCTCGACACGGGCCGCACCTGGATGAAACTTTCCGGCGCCTACATGGACACGAATGCGGGCGCGCCGGCCTACGCGGACAAGCTCGCGGTGGCACAGAGTTTCATCAAGGCTGCGCCGGAGCGTGTCGTGTGGGGCTCGGACTGGCCGCATCCGACGGAGAAAACAGAGCACAAGCCTGACGACGCAACGCTGTTCGACCTTCTCACCGATTGGGCACCGGATGCCGCGCAACAGCAACGCATCCTCGTGACCAATCCCGAAACCCTCTATGGATTTGGAAGGGCGTTCTGACGTGACTGTGGAATCAAAACTGCGCGGCGCCGACATCGTCGCACAATCGCTGGCGCGTCTTGCTGCGAACCGCGTGTTTACGCTGTCGGGCAATCACATCATGTCGATCTTCGATGCCGCGATCGAGGCGAAGCTCGATCTCGTGCATGTGCGCCACGAGGCGGCCGCCGTGCACATGGCGGATGCCTGGGGACGACTCACAGGCGAGGCGGGGATCGCAATGGTGACCGGCGGACCCGGCCACGCCAACGCGGTCGGCGCGCTGTTCACCGCGCTCGGCGCCGAGTCGCCGATGGTGCTGCTCTCCGGCCACGCCGCCACATGGGAGCTCGGCCGCGGCGGCTTTCAGGAGATCCGACAGGCCGACATGGCGGCGCCGGTGAGCAAGGCGTCGTTTACCGCCACGTCCGCGGCAACACTCGGGCGCGACATCGGCGAGGCGATCCGCATTGCGACATCCGGCCGGCCGGGCCCGGTGCATCTGAGCCTTCCGTCCGACCTGCTCGAAGAACGCGTGGAGAGCAATGCGATCGTCTGGCCGGATGCGCGGCAGTCGGCAGGACCGGCGCTGGCCGGTGCGGTGGCGGATGCCGTGCTGGAGGCGATCGCGTCCGCGAAGCGGCCGATCATCTTCGCCGGCCCGCAACTTTCCAATGTGAGCGGACGCGCGCTGCTGGCAAGGCTCGAAGCCGCGACACAAACCCCTGCCGTCATCATCGAGAGTCCGCGCGGCACCGCCGACGCGACGCTTGGCGCGCTGACTGACCTGGTCGCCCGCACCGATCTGATCGTGCTGGTCGGCAAGGCGCTCGACTTCACCACACGCTGGGCCAAGGGCAAGGGATTCGACCCGAAGGTCCGCGTAATCGCGATCGATCCCGAGGCCGCACTTGTCGAGCGCGCCGCGAAGGAAATGGACGGACGCCTGGTGCTCGGCACCATCGCGGATACGCGCGCCGCGGCCGAAGCGCTCATCGCGCGCGCCGCCAGAATCAAGCCACGCGACGGCGACTGGCTCAAGGAGGCGCGTGCCGCGCTCGATAACCGGCCAGCTGCGTGGGCGAACATTGCATCGCAGACGCCGGGCCGCCTGCACCCCGCGCAGGTCTTTCGCGCACTGCGCCCTTATGTCGAGCGCGATCCCGACACCGTGCTGATCTGCGACGGCGGCGAGTTCGCCCAATGGGGCCAGAGCATGCTTCCTGTGCGCCGCCGCATGATCAACGGCGTCGCGGGCTCGATCGGCGCTTCGCTCTCGTTTGCGAACGCGGCGCGCCTCGCCGAACCGAATGCGCCGGTGTTTGTCGTGCTCGGCGACGGGACCATCGGCTTCCACATTTCCGAATTCGAGACGGCGGTGCGGCGCAACCTGCCATTCGTCGCGATCCTCGGCAACGACGCCCTGTGGAATGCCGAAAGCCAGATCCAGCTGCGCGAATATGGCAAAGAGCGGATGCATGGCTGCGATCTCACGCCCGCACGCTACGATCTTGTGGTGGCGGCACTGGGCGGGCATGGTGAGTTTGTCGAACGCGCCGAGGACCTGCCCGGCGCGATCGAGCGCGCACTCGCCAGCGGCAAGCCCGCCTGCATCAACGTGATGACCGAAAGCATCGCCGCGCCGGTGATCCGGCTTGGGTAGGGCGCCCGCTTGACGGGAACTCGCGCCGGTGGGCGGAATTGGTTCCAGATAATCCAAAACCCGGGGGGCCCCATGAGCACCGCCGCCACCACCATTCCCGAAAGCGATCATCTCGACCTCGCCGACATGCGCCGGCGCATCAAGGCGATCTTCATCGGCTCGATCGGCAATCTGGTCGAGTGGTACGACTTTTATGCCTACGCGGCGTTCGCGCTCTATTTCGCGCCGGCATTCTTCCCCAATTCCGATCCCGTGGTGCAGCAACTGAACGCCGCCGTGCTGTTCGCGGCCGGCTTCATCGTGCGCCCGGTCGGCGGCTGGATGTTCGGCTATCTGGCGGATCATCACGGCCGGCGCGGCGCACTGATGCTGTCGGTCGCGCTGATGTGCTTCGGTTCGCTGATGATCGCCGTGACGCCGACCTATGCGTCGATCGGCATCGGAGCGCCGATCCTGCTGGCGGTCGCGCGTATCGTGCAGGGCCTGAGCCTCGGCGGCGAATATGGCACCAGCGCCACTTATCTGACCGAAATGGCCGACCAGCGCCATCGCGGCTTCTATTCGAGCTTCCAGTACGTGACGCTGATCGGCGGGCAGATCTGCGCGCTGCTGGTGCTGCTGCTGCTGCAGAAGGTGTTTCTCACCAACGACGAAATCCGCGCCTGGGGCTGGCGCATTCCGTTCTTCATCGGCGCGGCGCTCGCCATCATCGCGCTGGTCATGCGGCGCAATCTGCAGGAGACCGGGCATTTCGAGGAGGCGAAATCGTCGCCAAGCGCACCTCATCGCTCCGTGCGCTGATGCGCTATCCGCGCGAGGTGCTCCTTGTCGTGGGGCTGACGGCCGGCGGGACCGCGGCGTTCTACACCTACACCACCTACATGCAGAAGTTCTTGAAGTTGTCGGTCGGCCTGACAGACGACCAGACCACGATGGTCACGTTCTGCGCGCTCGTGTTCGGCATGTGCCTGCAGCCGATCTACGGCGCGATCTCGGACAGGATCGGGCGCAAGTGGTTGCTGATCGCGTTCGGCGTCAGCGGCGTTCTGTTCACGATCCCGCTGCTCACCACGCTGCAGAACGTAAAGACGCCTTTCGCCGCGTTCCTGCTGATCGCCGCCGCCTGGATGATCGTGTCGGGTTACACGTCGATCAACGCGGTGGTGAAGGCCGAGCTGTTTCCCACAACCGTGCGTGCGCTCGGCGTCGGGCTACCCTATGCGCTCACCGTGTCGATCTTCGGCGGTACGGCGGACTCGGTCGCACTCGCGTTCAAGTCGGCGGGTCACGAGACCTGGTACTATTATTATTTGACCGGAATGATCGCCATCTCGCTGCTGGTGTATCTCTTCATGCGCGACACCAAGGCCGACTCGGCGATGCATCGGCACGAGTAGCCGGCAACAAAAAGGGCCGCTGTGAAGCGGCCCTTCGACGTTTGTCTGATGAAAAAGCGTCAGTGCATCGCGAGCGCCGGCTGCGTCGGCGGCGATTCCATCGCGGCGACGCGGTTCTTCACCGCCTTCTGCACCTTCTCGAACGCCCTCACTTCGATCTGGCGCACGCGCTCGCGCGACACGCCGAATTCCTCGGCGAGCTCTTCCAGCGTGATCGGATCGTCGGCGAGACGCCGCGCCTCGAAGATGCGGCGTTCGCGTTCGTTCAGAACGTCGAGCGCGTCGGTCAGCGCCTTGCGGCGGTTGTCGGCCTGCTCGTCGGCGACGAGGCGGCTCTCCTGGCTGACGGAATCGTCCACCAGCCAATCCTGCCACTCGCCGGCATCGCCTTCCTCGCGGATCGGCGCGTTGAGTGACGCGTCGCCGCTTAGCCGGCGGTTCATGTCGATCACGTCCTGCTCGGGCACGCCGAGACGCTGCGCGATCAGCTTGACCTGATCGGGCCGCATGTCGCCCTCGTCGAGCGCGGAGATCTTGCTCTTCGCCTTGCGCAGGTTGAAGAACAGCTTCTTCTGGTTCGCGGTCGTGCCCATTTTCACGAGTGACCACGAGCGCAGGATGTATTCCTGGATCGACGCCTTGATCCACCACATCGCGTAGGTGGCGAGGCGGAAGCCCTTTTCGGGCTCGAAGCGTTTCACCGCCTGCATCAGGCCGACGTTGCCTTCCGAGATGACCTCGGAGATCGGCAGGCCATAGCCGCGATAGCCCATCGCGATCTTGGCGACGAGCCGCAAATGGCTGGTGACGAGGCGATGTGCGGCATCGCGGTCGCCATGCTCGCGCCAGCTCTTGGCGAGCATGTACTCTTCCTGCGGCTCCAGCATCGGGAACCGCCGGATTTCCTCAAGATAACGAGACAGGCCGGATTCGGCAGAGATAATCGGCAAGGCCGTGGCACGGGCCATGGTAGCGCCCTTTCGGTTTTCGCCCCCTCTCGGCGGGCTGGTTCGGTCCACCCCTCCCCCGGAGCCGGAGACCGAACGCATATGTGCAACTGCGAAGCTCGATCGCAGTTGCAAGGACCATACACGGGAATGAGGGGCAGAAGGAAGTTACTGATCGGTCACATCGCCTTGATGGCGCTGTGATAGAGGGTGGTAAAGCAGGTCAAGTGCCTGCAAAGGCTGACGTTTATTTGACCGGTAAACCGGACGGGCGGCGTGGCGCCGCACCCCGGGACACGCGGTCGCGGGCTTTTCTGGCAGACCGAGGCGGGCTCGGAACGAATTTCGGGATCACGATCGCGATATGGGGATGCGCTGCAGCATTTCCAAGGGTCAAGCCTTGCCCCGGCGCGGTTTTTCTTCGGTTTGAGAGGCCTTGAGGGCGGCTCGCAGTTGGGCAAGATCGCCTGGCAAGGGCGACCGGAAGCTCACGGTTTCTCCGCTTGTCGGGTGCTCGAATCCTAATACCTGGGCGTGCAAGGCTTGCCGCCCCAGCGCCTCCAGAGCGGCCCGGGCCCGTTCCGGCAGCAGGACAGCCTTGGTCTTGAAGCCCGGGCCATAGACGTCGTCGCCGAGCAGGGGATGGCCGATATGGGCAAGATGCACCCGGATCTGGTGCGTCCGGCCGGTCTCCAGCCGGCAGGCGAGGAGGCTCGCGGCCGGCTTTCCGTCGGTCCCCGTATAGGTTTCCAGCAATTGCCAGTGGGTCACGGCCTCGCGGCCGCTCCCCCGCACCGCCTGCTTGTCGCGCGCCTTCGGGTGGCGGTCGAGCGGGGCGTCGATCGTGCCTTTCGGACGCCCGGGCGCGCCCCAGACGAATGCCAGATACTCCCGCTCCAGCGGCCCGGAGCGGCCATGATCGGCGAACTGCGCCGAGAGTTTGCGGTGCGCCCGGTCGGTCTTGGCGACCACCAACAGGCCGGTCGTGTCCTTGTCGAGCCGGTGCACGATGCCGGGCCGCGCGACCCCGCCGATGCCCGACAGGCTGGCGCCGCAATGGGCGATGAGTGCGTTGACCAGTGTGCCGGAACGGTTTCCCGCCGCCGGATGCACCACCAGCCCGGCCGGCTTGTCGATCACGATCAGCGCATCGTCCTCGTGGACGATATTGAGCGGGATGTCCTCGCCCTGTGGCTCTGCGGGCTCAGGGGGCGGCAGATCGACCACGATTTCGCCACCAGCGTTGACGCGGTGACCTGGATCGCGGATCGTGGCTCCGTCAATTGCGACCGCGCCCGCCAGAATGAGCGATTTCAGGCGAGAGCGGGAGAGCGCGTCCGGGCGCTGCGCCAGGACACGGTCGAGCCGTTCGCCTTTCTCGGCGGCGGTGGTATGGAATATTTGGTGCCGGACCCGGTCGGTCATGAATACTGCCAGTAACAAGCTTCCTCCTTCTTTGGATCGCTCTGCCGGCGCCGGCAAGCCGGTCGATCCGGCAACGCGGCTGTCCGAGCTGCTGGCCCAGTCGCTGGAGGAACTCACCCGGCCGTTCGACCCTCCGGCGAACAAGCCGTCTTCCGCACCTGTGCCGCTGCGCCCGGAGCATTTGCGCGCCGACCCGGCAGCGGAAGAATTCGCGGAGGATGCGGGGGCCGAGGAGCCGCGCATCGACGCCGACAAGGCGCTCGCCGAACTGGAAGCCGAACTGTTCGCCGCCGCTCAGCAGGTCAGCCGCGATCTGCCCGACGCGCCGGAGGCTGCAAACGAGGACATCGAGACCGACGAAGAGCAACTCGACCACGGCGATGACGGCGGCGATGAGCTCGAGCCTGCGGCCGAACACCTCGAGGTGTCGGACGACGACCACGAACACGACGACCATGACGAACACGGTGACGACGAGGAGCCGATCGAGCTCCCGCCGGCCGCGCACCTCGCAGAGCGACCGTTAGTTGATCCGTTCGCCGAACAAAGCGAGCCGCGCGCGAGAGTTGCCGCCGCGCCTCAGATCGTTCCTGCACCATTCCTTGCTCCGGAGCCGGACGCGTCGGAGCAGACAAAGCCGGATGCCGCCGCATCCGCCGTCATCGCGCGCGTGCGCAAGCTGATGCTGGTGTCGATGGCGGTCACTCTGGTGGCGGTCGGATCGGTATTCGCGTTCATCGGCTACCGCGTGTTCAAGGGCGAGGGCGTCACCGCGAAGACTGCCGACAAGCTGCCGGAAGCGTCGGCGATCCCGACTGATATCACCCTTTCGCTGCCGAACGGCGCGCGCGTGATTCAGAGCGCCGTGTCGGGCGACCGGCTGGTGATCACGCTGGAGATCGGCGGCAAGATCGAAGTGCGCACCTTCGACGTGAATACGTTGCAGCCGGCCGGACGCCTCAATTTCGCTGACTCGCCCTGACGATGCGCGCGCGGCCGTGCGCTTGCGCGCCCTGGCGATCAGGGCTATTTCATCCCCAACGCTCCCTTCGTCTAGCGGCCCAGGACGTCGCCCTCTCACGGCGAAAACAGGGGTTCGAGTCCCCTAGGGAGCGCCAGCGCCACAACCTCGTCACATCACATGAAGCTCAAAGCCAGCGACCTTCGCCGCGGGTCACGTGTGCATGTCTTCGGCAAGTTGAAAGTATGGCGCAAGAGTGACGTTAAGTAAGTATTCACCATCCTCGAATAATCATTGGCCGGGTTAAATGGCCGGTAACTGACGTCTCGACTCGAGGAGATCTGGAATGCGCCTGTTTCGGAACGAACGGACGACTCGGCCGGAGCCGCAGACACCGACGCATATCGTTCCGGAGCCCGCGTTGGCCAACGTGGCGCCCACATTGCCAACCTTCAGGCCCGCGCCACCCAGCATCAAGCGCCCCATATCCCGTGACACGACAATCGACCTGGTGCATCAAGCGGCCGCCGTTGTGCAAAGCATCAAGGGCGACGCCGATCAGGCCGCCGCGCATGCAGCCGACGTTGCGCGCCGCGCAACCGACCTGCTCCAGTTTGCGGAAGGGCGGATCAGGTCGCTGGAATCGGCGCACAGCGCCGCAGAGGCCGGTCTCCGCGAGGCGACCGCTCGCATCGACGAGATGGAGCAACTGGCGAGCCAGTCGCAGGCCCAGATCATGTTCCTCGAGCGAGAGCTGTCGAACGCCGAACACCGCGCCAGGGATGCGGAGCTGAAGGCGATGGAAGCCGAAGAGGCAGTCTATTCCATCCAGGAAGCCATCCGCAGCGAATTGCTCGGGCAGCATCAGCCATCGAAAAATGGGTACGCCGCGGCGGCCTGACCTTCGCCAGAGACATCCGCACGTCGTAGCGCGTTCGTGAGGCGCAGCGCCTCACGCCGCGGCCGCGCACGTCAGTCTTCGGCCCGTTTCCCAGAAGTAACCGATCGGGTTGTGCGCGCCGGAAGCGCGCGCCACAACCGATCATTCGATGTCACCAGGACTTGCTGGCCCGGCGCGATCCGCGATACTGCCCGCCATCGCGGCTGTAAGGAACGCAAGCCAGATGGATCTCGGACTGAAGGGCCGCTCGGTTCTCATCACCGGCGCATCGAAGGGAATCGGCCGCGCGGTTGCGGATGAGTTCGCGCGCGAAGGCTGCCGCCTTTTTCTCGTGTCGCGGACGGCTACGGATCTCGAGCGCGCGCGCGCGGAGATCATCGCGCATTCGGATGTGCCGGTCGAAATCCACGCGGCGGATCTTTCGCGTGCGGACGCGATGAAGGCCGTCGTTGAAAAGGCCGGCGCGATCGACATCCTGATCAACAACGCCGGCGCGATCCCGAAGGGCGACCTGCTCGAGCTCGATGACGCGCGCTGGCGCGAGGCGTGGGACCTCAAGGTGTTCGGCTACATCAATATGTGCCGCGAATTCTACCGCGCCATGACGAAGCGGCGCGCGGGCGTGATCATCAATATCATCGGGTTTTCATCCGAAAAGCTCGACTACGACTATCTCGCGGGCTCGACCGGCAATGCCGCGCTGGTGGCCTTTACGCGGGCGCTCGGAAGTCTCAGCATCGAGTACGGCGTGCGCGTGCTCGGCGTGAATCCGGGTTATGTCGAAACCGAGCGCGCGGTGCGCGGCCTGCGCATCCGCGCTCAGAAGGAGCTTGGCGACGCCGAGAAGTGGCCCGATCTGGTGCGCGATCTCTGGCCGCGCGGCAAGATGATCAAGCCGAACGAGATCGCCGACGTTGTGGCGTTCCTGGCTTCCGATCGCGCCAGTGCGATGTGCGGGCAGATCGTCACGGCCGATGCGGGCTTCGCGTCGCGTTCCTATGGTCGCCGCGTCACGGCCTGACGCACCCGTGGTTGCCGTTTTCCCGGAATGACGCGCACCTATGCGCGCACGGACCTACTGTGCTGAAGCGCCAGCCTGCATGATGATGCGGCCGGAAGAGCCAGATGGGGAAACGCTGACATGGCGCGCGAGCCGATGAAAATCTATTGGCCGATCGGCCTGACACGCGAGATGCCGGGGCGTACCAACCGTTCCGACCTATTCGATGAGACCCTGAACGACTATGCCCGCACCGTCATGGGACCGGATGTGCAGGTTACCATCGCATGGATGAAGCGCACGACCGGCATGATGTCATCGGCCTATCTCGGCATCATCAACGACACGCAGATCGTCTCCGACATTCTCGATGCGGAACGGGACGGCTACGCGGCCGCGACAGTCGGCGGGCACTGGGACCCGGCCCTTGCCGCCGCGCGCGAGGCCGCGACGATACCCGTCGTTGGCCCGGGCGAAGCCGCGATGCTGCTCGCCGGCGCGCTGGGGCGCAGGTTCGCGTTTCTCACCGTGATGGAAGGCTACGTCCCGGTGATCGAGAGCAACATCCGCCAGTATGGGCTCGAACCGCGCGCGATCGCGCGCCGACCGGTGCGCAAGTTCGGCATGACCTACGAGAACATCGTGCGCTGTCTGGAAGGCAAGGACGACGAGTTTCTGGTCGAACTCGCCAAGACGGCGCGCGAGTGCATCGCGGACGGCGCCGATGTGATCATCGCGGGCGGGCAATTGTTCGGGCCGATCTTCCAGAAACACAAGTTTTTCACGATTCCGAATACCGGCGTGCCGGTGATCGAGGTCTCGGCCTGCGGACTGAAGCTTGCCGAGACGCTTGCGAGCCTTCAACGCAGCGTTAGCCTGAGGAAGAGCGAACACATCAACGCACCGTTCCGCACGCCGCCACGCGAAGTGGTCGACGAAATGCGCAAGAAATTCGGGATCACCTGAACTGAATTCGTGGATACAAAAGCAAGGGCAGGGAGGAAGCACGTCCATGAGCAGACTGACACGGCGCGTTGCGATTGCGACCGGGGCGATGGCGATGCTGGCGCAGGCCGCCTCCGCGCAGGATTACCCGAACCGGCCGATCCGCTTTCTGGTCGGCTTCGCGGCTGGCGGATCGAGCGACATCGTGGCGCGGGTCATCGGACAGAAAATGTCGGATATTCTCGGCACGCCGATCCCGGTCGAGAACCGGACCGGCGCGAACGGCACGATCGCAATGCGTGTCGCTGCGCAAGCTGCGCCCGACGGCTACACGATGACGATTGCCGGCGCGACCGTCATGGCGATCTCGCCGCATACGACCGCTAATCTCGGATACGATCCGGTGAAGGACTTCGTCGGCGTCGCGACGGTTTCCAAAAGCCCGATCGTGATCGCGGTCAACCCGTCGGTTCCGGCGAAGACGCTCAAGGAGCTGGTCGATGTCGCGAAGGGTGGCGATCTGACGATGGGTTCGTCGGGCGTCGGCGGCATCGCGCACCTGACGATCGAGATGTTCAACGCGGCCGCGGGCGCGAAAGCGATCCATGTGCCCTACACCGGCGGCGCGCCTGCCGCGACCGACGTCGTTGCCGGCCACACCAAGTCGCTCGCGATGGACCTCGCGCCGCTGCGCGCCTTCATCGACGACGGCAAGATGCGCGCGATCGCGGTGGTGGGGGCAAATCGCTCCGTGATGCTGCCGGATACGCCGACCGCGATCGAGCAGGGTTACCCGGGCATGAGTGCCGACAACTGGTACGCGATCGTCGTACCGGCCGGCACGCCGCAGCCGATCGTCGACAAGCTGCACGCTGCCGCGCTGAAAGCGACCAACGACCCCGAGGTGAAGGCGAAGTTCGCGAACATCGGCTCCGAGCCGTTCCCGATGGCGTCGCCGGCCGACTTCCCGCCGTTCCTCAAGAGCGAGCTCGATCGTTGGGGCGCGGTGGTGAAGGCGGCTGGACTGGAAAAGAAATAGCGCGCAAGCCCGCGCGGTTATTCAACCTGCGCGCCGGTCGCCTTGACGATCGGCGCCCATTTGTCCGCCTCGTCGCGGATGAACTTGGCCGTGCTTTCGGGGGTCGAGCTCTCCACTGCGTCGATGCCGAGCTTGGCGAGCTTGGTCTTGACCTCGTCGCTCGCCATCGCGGCATTGGCCGCGCGGTTCAGCCGCTCGACGATCGGGCGAGGCGTGCCCTTCGGCGCCAGCAGCATGATGCACGAATAGGTCTGCCATTTTGGCAGGCCGGCCTCGGCGGTTGTCGGCACCTCGGGCACCAGCGAGGAGCGTCTTGGCGATGGCGTTGCGAGCGCCCGAACCGCGCCTGCCTGGATTTGCGGTGCGACCGTCGGCGTGCCCGACAGCATGAAGGTCAACCGGCCGCCGATCATGTCGTTCAGTGCCGCCGCCTCCCCGCGATAGGGCACATGGTTCGCCTGCACGCCGGTGAGCGACTTGAACAATTCGGGCCCAAGATGCATCGGGCTGCCCGTACCGGCCGAGCCGTAGTTCGCCTTGTCGGGATTGGCCTTGAGGTAGGCGATGAGCTCCGGCAGGTTCTTTACCGGCAGCGAGGGGTGCACCACCAGGATGAAATTGATGATGCCCATCAGCGCGACCGGCTCGAAGTCGTTGATCGAGTCGTAGGGCAGGTGCTTTTGCAGCGTAATGTTGATCGGGTGCGCGAGCGTGGTGATGAGCAGCGTGTAGCCGTCCGGCTCGGCCTTCGCGACCGCGTTGGTGCCGACGATCACGCCGGCGCCCGGCTTGTTCTCGATGACGATCGGCTGGGCGAAGTCCTTTCGCCATCTGGTCGGCGATCACGCGTGCGCCGACGTCGGTTGCGCCACCGGCCAGATACGGGACCACGAGCCGGATGGGATGATCCGGATACGCACTCTCGCCGAAAGCCGGCGTCATCGCGCCGGCGGGGAGAAGCGCGGCGGCCTTGAGAAGGGTTCGGCGGTGCAGCCCCATCGTGATCTCCCGTTCAGGCCAGGGCGCCGAGCGCCAGAAGGCGCGTGACATCCACTTGCGTGCGCACATTCCACGATGCGGCCAGCAATGCGGCTGCGGCTCCCTCGGGAAGGACGCTGCGGGCCTGGTCGTGAAACTTCCCGCTGAGTTCATCGTCCGACATCGGCTTGATCAGGCTTCCGACCCCGTGCTCCATGCTCACCGTGTGAGTCGTCCCGTCACGCATGCGCATCACGGCCATGGCCTGGTCGATCGCGAGCTTGGGATCGGATGTTGCAGTCAGCCGCGATTGCATGTCCCTGACGCGCGGATCCTGAATGCAGGCAAGCTGCGCCTGCGCGAGGCCGGCCTCGCCCTGCACCAGCGTGGCGGCGAGCCAGTGATAGAGGCTGACCTGCGCTTCCAGTTCGGAGGTCGGCAATTTGCGCCAGCACAGAGCAAGCGCGCCGGGCGTCACGTCGAACGCGACGTCCGCGATCTCGGTCGGATCAGGCTTGTACCGGCGCACCAGTTCGAGACAGGCGTCGATCGCCGAGTGAATGACGATCCCGCACGGATAGGGCTTGTAGGCGTTGCCGAGGACTTCCCAATGCGTGCCGAAATTCCGGCAGATCGAGTTATGATCCGCCTTCGGTGCGATCACCTCGACGACGCCATTGCGGCCCGCGACCGCTGCCGGTCCGCATGCGAAGCCCGCCCGCGCCATCATTGCAGCGGTGAAACCGGCTTGTGCGGCGATCGCCGGCACATAGGCGCAGGCCATGCTGGCATGCGTGCCTCGCGTCCCGCAGGATTGCGCGGCGGCAAGCCCAAGCGCACTGACCATCGCGGTGCGATCGAGGCCGAGCACGCGGCCGACGGCGGCGGCCGCCCCGATGCTGCCGGTGACGCCGGTGATGTACCAGCCGCCGCTGGCGCCGCTTCCTGGCGCCACGATGGTGCTGCTCAGGCGGCACTCGATCTCCATGCCGATCATCAGCGCGGCGAGGAACTCCTCGCCGGTGACCGGCCGCGTCTCCGCGACGGCGAGCAACGCCGAGATCACCGGGCCGGTCGGATGCGTAATGGTGGCGAGATGTGTGTCGTCGAAGGCATGCGCGGCGGAGCTCAGGCAATTGATCATCGCGGCGGACGGCGCATCGAGGCGCTCGCGACGCCCGATCACGCGATGCGCGCCGGGCGAGGTGTAGCTCTGCACGCCCTTGAGCGCCGCGTGGACGGTCGGCGTCGGCGCGCCGCCGAGCGCGCAGCCAACCCAGTTCACGACCGTGCGCACGCTTTCGCGCTGGACCGGTTCGGGTAGCGTTGCGAACGAGCCGGACAGTGCGAAGTCGGCGATCGCCTCGGTGATGGCGGGATCGGCCGGCGTCGTATTGGCGGAGACGTTGATTCCCATAGGCCCTCCGGTCAGCGCGCGCCGCCGGTCACGTTGATGAAATCGCCGGTCACATAGGAGGCCTTGGCCGAGAGGAGCCACACGATCGCCTCGGCCACCTCGTTTGCATCGCCCGCGCGGCCGATCGGCATCTTCGGGCCGAAGCGCTTGATACGATCCGGGATGCCGGCTTCGTCGTGGATGTCGGTGTCGATCAGGCCGGGGCGCACCGCATTGACGCGAATGCCGCAATCGACGACCTCGGCGGCAAGCCCGATCGTCATGGTGTCGAGCGCACCCTTCGAGGCGGCATAATCGATGAACGCGCGCGGCGAGCCGGTGAGGGCGCCGAGCGACGACACATTCACGATGGCGCCGCCCTTGCCGCCGCCTTTTGTGGACATGCGCTTGATCGCCTCGCGCGCGCACAGCAACGGTCCCGCGACATTGACCCGCATCACCTCCATGATGTTGGCCGACGTGATGGCCTCGACGCGGCGCTTCTGTCCACCGATGGTCCCGGCATTGTTGACGAGCCCGGTGAGCGACCCGAACGCGCGGTCGGTTTCGGCGAACAGCCGCAGGATATCGTCCTCGTTGCTGACATCGGCCTGGACTGCGAGTGCGTCCCCGCCGGATGCCTTGATATCGCGCACGACGGCGTCAGCCTGATCCCTTGCGGCGCGATAGTTGACGGCGACACACGCCTTCTCGCGGCCAAGCAGTCGCGCTGTCGCTGCGCCGATGCCGCGGCTTGCGCCGGTGACGATGACGATCGCGCGTTCGCTCATGCGACCGGGTCGCGCTGGCGCGAGGGCGTT
The DNA here is from genome assembly GCA_963757565.1 of uncultured Alphaproteobacteria bacterium. Lineage (GTDB taxonomy): Bacteria > Pseudomonadota > Alphaproteobacteria > Rhizobiales > Xanthobacteraceae > PALSA-894. The sequence continues at coordinate 610,951 of CAVWSB010000006.1, read as the reverse complement.
GCGCGGTCATCGGTTGAAAGCTGTCGGGGCAGAGGGCGCGGATGGCGTTTCACGTCGCCTCCCATTTTGCTTGTTGCTTGGCGCGCGTGCGCAAGTCTCGGGTGCCCCTGAGCATCGCACGGCGCCATGCGATGGTGAAGGGGCCCAGCCTGCATCAAGCGCGCATCAAGCCTGCATCGAGGGGCTGCACCGAACACGTGTCATCGGTTGCGGTGCAACCCGACGGCGCGGCGCGCTGTCCTCGCGCGCGACCGCAGCGTCAGCGCAATGCCTGCTTGGGCCCGGCCTTGCCAAGCGCCTGCACCGGATTGACCAGACCCGCGCCGACATCCGTGCGAGCCTCTCCGATGTTCTTCGCAGTCGCCGACAGGATCGCGCGGACCTCCGCAGGCCGCAGCTCCTTGTTGCGCTCCAGCATCAGCGCGACCACGCCGCTGATATGCGCCGCCGCAACCGATGTGCCGGTGGTGAGCTGGTAACCGCCCTCCGGCGCCGGCACGAGGATGTCCACGCCGGGCGCGGCGATCTCGATGTACTTGCCGCGGTTCGCGCCCTTGAAGGTCTTGTCGTCGATGTCGGTTGCCGACACGCGCGATCACATTCGGATCGGCACCAGGGAAGAGCGGTGGCGACTTTGGCCCCGCATTGCCGGCCGCCGCGATCAGGATGATGCCCTGATCGGTGAGCCGCTTGATCGCCTGCTGCAGGATCGGATCCTTCGGGCCTGCGAAGCTCATGTTGATGATCTTCGCGCCCTGGTCCACGGCCCATTGCAGGCCCTTCACGATGTTCAGGCTGGTGCCCTGCGCGCCGCCGGTGTTGACGCCGAAGGCGCGCACCGCGAGCAGACGCGCATTCGGCGCGATGCCGAGCAGGCGCTTGTGCGACGCGATCGCGCCCGCCATGCCGGTGCCGTGCGGATGTGCGGTCTGGTCGTCGGAGGGAAGCGCGTCGTAAGTGCCGGTGACCGCGCCCTGCAGGTCGGGATGGTTGGCGTCGATTTCGGAATCGATCACCGCGACCTTCACATTCTTGCCCGTCGCGATCAGGTGCGCTTCGACCAGCCCGAGCTTCTCGACGATGTACTGCGCCGAGTCGCCCTTGCTGTTGGTGTCGGCCGGGGCGTTCTGCGCCGTGTCCTGCGTCAGCTGGAATTGATAGATCGGCTGGGCGGAGAAGTTCGCGCCCGTCCTCTCCAGCGCCGCGATGATCTGGCGCACCGGCTGTCCGTTGGTGATGATGAAGCGGACCACCTTGCGGCCGAGCAGGCCGATGTTTTCCTGATAGGCGATCTGCAGGCCGAGTTGCTCTGCCAGCCGCTGGATCTGCTGATCCGAGAGGTTGCCGCCAAGCTGGAACATGACTTCGTTGGTGAGGAATCGCGTTTCGTTGGCCGGCGGCATTCCGCTCGGCAGGGGGCCGAGACCGAATTGCGCGGTGACGTTGGCGGGCGGACGTCCCCCGTTGTTCGCAGTGCCGCCCTTCGTGCCGCCGCTGTTTCCGGTGCCGCCGGCACGTCCGCCAGACGAACCCGGCGTGCCGCTTTGCGTGATCGTAACGACCGGATCGTTCGTCTTGTCGGTGAACGTGTCCGCAACCAGCAGCGCCGTGATGTTGAGCAGTGGCGAAATGGTCGGGATGTTGACGTCCACAATGGGGCCGGGTGGGGTGGGCGTCACCGGAGGCGTCGGCACATCCGGGGACGGATTGAACAGGTTGCCGCCGCAGATGAAGCCTCCGCCATTCGCGCAGGGATCCGCCGGGAGCGCAGGGAGGTTGTCGACCGGATACTGCTGGCCGACCTGATTGCCGACCATGCTGCCGGACCCACCGCTTGCCTGACCGGACCCGAGCGAGTCCGGCGAGATGGTGCCGATGAGTTGTGTCCCGTCGGGGAACCGAAGGGCGCCGTTGGCACCGACGAAACCGCCAACGATGCTGTTTGGCCCGGAGGTCACGTTGCCTGCCGAGGACGAGGGATCGATCAGGCCAAAATTCACGCCCGCGAAGCCGCCCGCGAAATTATGTCCGCCCGTTCCGGTCACGCTTGCGCTAGCGAGCGTGATTAAATCCTTGATGGTTCCGATGTTCATGCCGGTGAAACCGCCAAGGTAGCTGTCGGACACGCCCTGTACCGCACCAAGCGAGGTCGAGGACGTGATCAGTCCGAGGTTGATGCCGGCAAATCCGCCGACGATCGCGTTTTTCCCTGTGCTGGTCACGGCGCCGGTTGCGGTTGATGCGTCGATCGTCCCGAAATTTCCGGCCGCAAATCCGCCGAGGATCGTGTTGTCGCCGCCGCTCACGGCGCCGCTGGAGGCCGAATTCGTAATCTGACCGAGGTTTCCGCCGGCGAACCCGCCGGCCGCGCCGTTGCTGCCGACAGAGGCCGCGCCGATGGCGAAGCTGCTGTCGATTGTACCGCCGGACTCGTTGCTTCCCACGAAGCCACCCGCGGTATTGACGCTGGTGACATTGCCGTAAGCGAAGCTGGCCGAGATGGTGCCGTCGTTACTGCCGACAAAGCCACCCGCTGTACTGAAACCTGCACTGCCGGTGCCGGCTACATTTCCGAGCGCGAAGGAAGCCGTGATCGTCCCGCTGTTTAGAGCGGCGAAGCCGCCGGCATCTCCGCCGCTGCTGACGTTGCCTCCCGCGATCGCGCCGGTAATCGTCCCGCCATTGAAGCCGACCAACCCGCCCGCAAAACTGTCGACAGACGAGACATCGCCGGCCGCCACGCTCGTTCCGTTGATCGTGCCGTTGTTCCAGCCGACGAGGCCGCCCGCGGAGGTTCCTGAACCGGCTGTGACATTACCGCTCGCAACACCGCTGGTGATCGTGCCGCCGGCATCGTTCATGCCGACAAGGCCGCCGATCGAGCCGGAGCGGAAGATGTCGGTGCTGTTGCCGCCGGTCACATCGCCAGTCGCGCCGACCGTGTTCAGCAGGCCGAAGTTGAAGCCGACCAGGCCGCCTGCGGTGCTGCCGGTCGCGTCCGTCAGATTGACCGTGACGTCGGCAACGGAATTGGAGATCGCCGCAGTGGCCTCATTTCGTCCGACAAGTCCACCGATGTTGCTGTTGGCGCCGCCCGTGACGACGCCGTCCGCGCTGGAGAGCGTGATGGTGCCGGGATTGTCACCGACAAGTCCGCCTGCATTGTTTTCCGATGTCCCGCTCGCCGCGCTGCCCACGGTGACGTTCGTGTTGGTTGTCGTCGCGAGCGTGATGGTGCCGAAATGGCCGGAGCCGAGATCGCCGTTCTGACCGACGAGCCCGCCCGCAATCACGCCGCTCAAGCCGGGAGCGCTCGACACCGTGCTGTTGGTGACATTCACACCGCTGATGGTGCCGGCATTGGTACCCGCGAGTACGCCGAGGAACTGGCCCGGTCCCGTCGCATTCGGGTTGGCGGTAATGCTGGCGTGGTCGAAGTTCATGTTTTTGACCGTGCCGCCAAAGCCGATCGCGCTGAACAGTCCGACTCCGATGCCGACGTTGACCGGGTTTGTTGGCGCGACAGTCAGGTTGCTGATGGTGTGACTGAAACCGAGGCCGCCGCTACCGTCGAAGATGCCGGTGAATGTGCCGAGCGGGGTGAAGGATCCGCCGGTTGCGTCGATGTCGCGGCCGAGCGCGTAGTTTCCGGCGAGGTTCGTCCCGATGCTTTGGAGATGCGCTCGGTCGTTTACCAGCATGTAGGCGGTGAACTGTCCCGGCACCGCGCCGTTGGTGGTCACACCGCGGGTGCCGCCGCCCTGGCCGGCAGGCGTGAAGTTGGTCGGCGAGGTGTACCCGCCGGCTGGATTGTAGAAGAAGGCGACTTTGCCGGTACTGCCGGTCCAGTCGACCCGCGATCCGTTCGTGAACTGATTGAAGATGATGTTGCCGGTACCGCTACCCTGGCTGTCGGCGCGGACATTGAAGTCGCCCGAGCCCGTGTTCTTGATCAGGACATTGTCGCCGAAGGTCACGTTCCTGACCGCGTTGAGCGTGAGCGAGCTTGCATTGCTCCAGGTCAGGTTCACGCCCGAGTTTACAAAAATGTCGCCGTTGGTCGTCGCTCCGGGCGGGTTGGGATTGTTGTTTGTCGTGATGACGACGTTGCCGTTCAGCAGCATCGTGTTGAGCTGGGCCACGGTGAACTGGGTGACATTGAACCCCGGCGTGACGAACGTCTGGTTGATGACGACGTCCTCGGGGTCGAGGAGCAAGGTGCCATTCCTGCCGTTCGCGGCGAGGGTGCTGACGAAGCCTGTGTAGTCCAGGTACCGATGACCCGACGTCTCGACAAATCCGCCATTGCCGAATTGCGAACCGCCGAGCGCCATAATCGTGCCGGCGAAAGTCAGGTCGTCTGATCGGACCACACCACCACCTTGCCGCCGTCGCCGCGATCTTTCGCGGATGCGTCGATCCGCGTTGCGGCGTCCACGCTCACCGTCGAGGCATTGGCGATTGCGTAGCCTTCGAGGTTTGCGCTCTGGTTCGAGACGAGCGACCGGTTGGGATGGCCGCCGCCCCAGTCGCCGCCGATCAGCACCTTGCCGCCGCCGTCGCGGCCCGACGCATCGATGGTCGCACCCGTGACCTCGATATTCTCGCCGGTCACCAGAACGGTGCCGCCTTTCGTGCCGGCGCGCTTGCCGGCGGCCGACAGCCGGCCGGACACGCGTATTGTCTGCTTCGGAAGACCCGGGGTCGCGCTCAACCCGCCCCCGCCGCCCACGCCACCGGCAGGTGCAGTCGCGGCGGAGAGAACGATACGGCCGTTATGCGTGCCGATCGAATTCGCCTCGATCACACCGGACGTGTTGATGACGCTGTCGACCACCGTGCGGGCGGCCGCCGCGGTCAGCTCGACCCGCCCGCCGTTCGCCTTCAGCTTGCCCTCGTTGGTGACGAGCGATTTCAGCGTCTGCCCGGTCGCCACATCCTTGACCTGCGTCGCGATCGTGTCGCCGACGCCGAGCGTGATCAGCTTGTCGCCATAGAAATCGAGATTGAAGATGTTGCCCGCGCCGAGCGCGACCGTGCCGAGCCTGGCCGAAATCGTGCCGGAGTTGCGCACACCCGGCGCGACCAGCGCGGCAAAGCCGCCGTTCGCCGCCGTGATGGTGCCCATGTTGACGATCGAGGCGTCGGGCCGGCCCGGCATCTGGAAATTGAAGCGGCCCGCCATGAAGTCTTCGTTCTTGATGTCGCTCGTGGTCGCGAGGAAGCCGGCCGTGTTGACCACCGCGCCCGCGCCGAAAATGATGCCGTCGCGGTTGACGACGAACACCCTGCCGTTGGCATCGAGCTGGCCGAGAATCTCGCTCGGCCCCAGCCCGCCGGTCACGCGGTTGAGCACGATCGAATTGCTGTTCGGCTGGAAGAAGGTGGTGCGCTCTCCGGTTCCGATGTTGAACAGGCGCCAGTTGATGATCGCCCTGTCGGTGAACTGATTGATCGTGACGTTCGCGGTGCCCGGATTGCTGATCGTCGCCGAGCCTCCGACCACGACGCCGCCATCCGGTCCGGCGAATGCCGGCCAGGCGAGGGGCATCAGCGCCGTCGTGAGAGCCAGGAGCTTGCGGAGATGTCGCATCATCCACTCCGTCAATACTTCGCGCCAAGAATGAGAAACACACGCCAGTCGTTACGCGGGCCTTCGACGGCTTTCGCCACCGAGAGGTCCGCGCTGTAATTGTCCATCCACGCCACGCGCGCGCCCGCGCCCGCCGACGTGCCGTGCTGCGTCGACGGCGTGCCGGCCGCGGGATCGATGTTGTAGACCTGCCCATGATCCGCGAACCCGTAGAGTTGCGCGCGCGTGAGCTGCTTGATGCCGGTCGGAATGTCGAAGCGCAGTTCGGCGAGCGCCGCCCAGCAGTGGTCGCCGAGCATCTGCGAGGGGTCGAACGCACGACCGAAGAAGCGTCCCCCGTAGGAACACTGCTCGGAGACGAGCAGCGGCGTGAAGGCATATTGTCCGTACGCCGCGACAAAGGCGGAGAAATTCGTGAACAGCGGCTGCACCCGGCTGAATGTTGCTTCGATCTTGTCGAAGTCGACGCGGCCCGCATTGGTGGACGGGGTGGGCAGCGGCGGCAGCGGTCCGTTCGGATCGGCGCTGTCGGACGAGCCGAGGCCGTGGATGCCCTGGCTGAAGGTCACGTTGGCCTGGTTGATGCCGAGGAATGAATCGGCAAAGTCGCCATCGGCCTTGAGGCGAAAACCGCGCAGGCGGTCGCGCGTGAACGGCGTGCCCAGTTCGAAGGAGTCATCGTCGGTCAGGAAGCCGAGCGCGGTCAGCGTCAGGTTCTTCTCGCGCGAACGGATCACCGGGTAGCTCAGGCCCGCCTCCGCCGCCGTCGAGCGTGTGCGGTACTCGAGCGATTGCAGCAGATCCGTGCCCGGCCGGCCGAAGCCGTAGCTCGCATTGACGAACGCGGTGAGGCCCTCGCTGGTGAGCACCCGCCGGTAGGTGGCGGAAAAGAATTGCAGTTCCTCGACCTGGAATGCGCCGGCCCATGTGGCGGTGAAGGCTTCGGGCGCGCCGACAGTGTTGTTGAGCGTCACGGAGCCGAGATACTGCCAGGGACCGCGCGCCAGCGTGCCGCGGTTATCGATGCGGGCGATCGCGTCGATCGGTTTCTCGGCGACCTCGATCACCAGCGTCGATGCATTGGGATTGTTGGGCGAGGGCTTGAGCGTGGAGGTGAACTTCAGCCCGGGCAGGTCGTTCGCCAGCAGCAGGTAGCGCTCCAGCGTGCGAATGTTCGCCGGCCGGTCGGCCACAATACGCGCGGAATAGTCGGTGAAGAAGTCGCGGTAGTGCGCCAGCTTCTCCATGGGCCAGATCACGCGGTCGACGTATCCCTCGACCACCTGGATCCGCACGGTCGCGCCGTGCTGGCCGAGATCCTGCGGCGGCACCACGGCGCGCGAGAGCACATAACCGGCGGCGCCGTATTTCGCGGTGATCCGGCGCGCCAGTTCGTAGACAGCGGTGAGCGGAATCGGATGGCCGACGAGATCGGCATAAAGCGGCGCGAACTCCGCGTCGCGGGTAAACCGTCGCGCCCGTAACGACGAACCGGTTGACGGTCAGCGTGATTTGCTCGGCGCCGGGCGGGGCGACCGTGGAGGGAAGCGAAATAACGCCGCCGGAGGGCTGCGCGCGCGGCGCGTCCGGCAGGGCGAATCGTTCACGCTCCCGGCCCGGCTGCTCGCTCGGTGGAATCACCTGAGCAACCGCGCCGACCGGGAGGAACAGCATCGCCAGAACCGCCCATAGGCGGCTTCTGCCCGGGACCATGCCCGCAGCTCCCCACTCGAACCCCATTCCACCGGGACGCGCGCAGAGTTGCATGCGGGGAGGCTGATTGGAATAGCCGTCAAACCCTTGCGCTACATTCCGAATTGCTGAGGACTTGGCGCAACAAGTGTCCCGTTCCGGGTCGAATCGGGCGCGGAATTCCAGGCGGGCGCGCACGCGCGTGGCGGCTGGTCGGGGAAGAGCATCGAAAAGGCGGTTCTCACGCGCGCTGCCGCGGCTGCGGTGGGGGGTGGGGCCCCGTGGCCGGACCCGAAGCAGCGCGATCCGGATCACGAGAATTCATCGATCCGCCGGACTGCGTTGTGCGCCATCCGGGCTACTCTCGCGTTCGAGGAAACGGAGATACGACATGCTCAAGCTCTATTACGCGCCGAACACCTGCGCGCTTGCCTCGCACATCGCGCTCGAGGAAGCGGGCGCGGCGTACGAGGCGGTGCGGCTCAGCTTCAAGACCGAGGACCAGAAGAAGCCCGAGTACCTCAAGATCAATCCCAAGGCGCGCGTGCCTGCGCTCGTCACCGATCGCGGCGTCATCACCGAGACGCCCGCCATCCTGATCTACGTCGCGCAGACTTATCCGGCCGCGAAGCTCGCGCCGCTCGACGATCCTTATGCGCTCGCGAGGGTGCAGGCGTTCAACAGCTATTTGTGTTCGACCGTGCATGTGGCGCACGCGCACCGCATGCGGGGGGCGCGCTGGGCCGACGATGCCGCCGCGCATGAGGCGATGAAGAAGAAGGTGCCGCAGTCGGTCGGCGATTGCTTCGCGCTGATCGAGCGCGAGATGTTCCAAGGCCCGTGGGTGATGGGCAAGGACTTCACCGTATGCGACGGCTATCTCTATACGCTGACGCAATGGCTCGGCGGCGACGGTGTCGACATCGCCAAAACGCCGAAGATCGCCGATCACTTCAAGCGCACGGGCGAGCGGCCCGCGGTGAAACGCGCGGTCGCGGATGAGACGCGGCAATTGCAGAGCGCAGCTTAGGCGCCGCGCGCCGGGCATGGTTGTCGTGCCCTCTCCCCTTGAGGGAGAGGGCTACTCATGAATCTCAACGAAGATGAAGGGGTGAGGGGTACCCCTCACCCGACCGAACGTGCGTCACGTGCGGCGATGCCCTCTCCCTCAAGGGGAGAGGGCGCAGTCGCGACAGCCTGCGACGCCACCACCTCCGCCAGCACCTTACCGATCATTACCAGCACCGGCCCATCGGGCGCGTCCGCCTCGATTCGATCCGCGATGTCGGCAATCGTGCCTGCGACGATCGCTTCGTCAGGCCGCGTCGCGTTCGCGACCGCCACGGCGGGGGTCGCGGGATCGAGTCCCTGCGCGACCGCGCGCGCGCCGAGCAGTCGCAGGGTCTTCTTCGGCATGTAAACGACGGTGGTCGCCGCCGGATCGGCGATGCTGCGCCAGTCGATGTCGTCCGGCAGCCTGCCGTCACGGTCGTGCCCGGTGACGTATTGAACGCGCCGCGCCTCGGCACGATGTGTCAGCGAAACCAGCAGGCGCGAGGCCGCGCCCTGCGCGGCCGAGATGCCGGGCACGACCTCGATCGGAATGTTCGCGGCGCGGCACGCCGCGATCTCTTCGCCGGCGCGGCCGAAGATCATCGGATCGCCACCCTTCAGCCGCACCACGCGTTTCCCGGCCTTCGCCAGCTTGATCATCAGGTCGTTGATCTCGGACTGCTTGCACGCCGGGCCGTGACCGGTCTTGCCGACCATCATCTTGCGCGCCTCGCGCCGCGCGAAGTCGAGCACTTGAGGCGAGACGAGATCGTCGATGAGGATCACGTCGGCGGATTGCAGCGCGCGCACCGCGCGCAGTGTGAACAGTTCGGGATCGCCGGGGCCGGCGCCGACCAGCGCGACCGAGCCTGCGCTTGCGGCGACGCCGCGCGTCTGTGCCATCAGCGCGTCGATGTCGTTTGTCGTCGGGGCGCGCTCGGGGGCGGCGACCGCGCGTTCGGTGAAGCGCTCCCAGAAGTGCCGCCGCTCGCGGAACGAGAGCGCGAGCGCCTGCACGCGCGGGCGCCATTGGCGCGCCGCCTCGGCCCAGCGCGCAAAGCCACGCGGGATCAGCGCTTCGAGCTCGCGCGCGGATCGCCTGCCCGAACACCGGCGCCGCGCCGTCGGTCGAAATGCCGATCACCAGCGGGGAGCGGTTGACGATCGAGCCGAAGGAAAAATCGCAGAACGCCGGCTTGTCGATCACGTTGACCGGTACGCCTGCGGCGCGCGCGAGCGCCGCGAACGCGGCGGCCTGCGTGTCGTCCTCGAACGCGCCGATCGCCATTGCGGCATTTGCGAAATCGGCCGGATCGATCGCGCGACGATGGATCGCGATGTTGCAGTTCGCGCGCGATCTCGATCATCTCTTCGCTGGGCTCGCTCGCGTACACCTCGACCGCCGCGCCCGCGGCGGCGAGCAGCTCGGCCTTCCAGGCGGCGGCCGCGTCGCCGCCGGCGACGACGACGCGTTTGTCCGTCAGCGCGTAGAAAACCGGCAGGCGCGCGAGCGCCTCCATGCGCGGCGGGCGCGCTTCAGACTGGCGAGCGCGTGGTCATGCACGATCCTTTTGAGTTCCGGCAGGCATGAGCCGCAATTGGTGCCGGCGCGCAGCGCCTTGCCGATCGCTTCGACATCGGTCGCGGCCTTCGACGCGAGGGCTTCGCGGATGACGTTCAATCCGACGCCGAAGCAGGCGCAGATGACCGGGCCCGGTCTCGGCGATGCCATCGGCGGCACGGCCCGACAGCAGCACGCGGCGCTGCGTCTCGCCGAGTGTTTCGGCTTCGAACAGCGCCTTCACGGCGTCCCACTGCGGCGCGGCGTCAGCGGGGCCGATGAACAGTGCGCCATCGAGTCTTCCGTCGCGGAACGCCGCCGCGCGATAAATGCCGCGGGCAAGGTCGATGAATTCGGCGAGCTCGTCGGTGTTCAGCAATGCTCGCGCATGCTCGCGCCAGAGCCTCGGGCCCTTCCGTGGATGCGATCAGCGTGCCGATGCCGCCTGCGAGCGCGACGCGCGCCCACCAGGCTTCCTCCGGCAAGTCGATCGGCTGGCGCGTCAGCGCGAAGCCGCGCCAAGCGTAATCGACTGGCGCGATTGCCGCCGGTGTCGCCTTTGCCTCGGGTTGACCGGAGAAGGGATCGGTCGCCGGCGCGACCAGTTCGCCAAGCCCTGGCCGATGAAGCGGTTTCGCCATTCCAGTGGATCGGCACGAACAGCGAGCCGCGCTGCTGGCCTTCACTCAGATGCACGCGGAAAATGCCCGCGCCGTGCGCGTCGTCACGCGCGCAAAGTCCTTCAGGCTGCAACGCGCTGGCGTCGTCGGGATGCACCTCGACGAACGGCTCGGGCATATGCTGCGCCGAGCCGCGGGCTGAGTCCCGTGCGCGTCATGGTGTGCCACTGGTCGCGCACGCGGCCGGTGTTCAGCACGAAGGGGTAGTCGTTCGACGCATTGGCGCGCAGCGCAGGCGTCTCGGGAGCGATGAAGCGCGCCTTGCGGTCCGGGTAAAGAAGCCGCCGTCGGCGAAGAAGCGCGTCGCCCGCCAGCTTCGCCCTCGCGCGCCGGCCATACGAGCGGCTCGAGCGCGTCGAACGCCTCGTTGCTGATCTTTGCGAGCGCGCCGAGATCGAAGTCGCGCGTGCCATTGTTCTCGAACGCCGAAGAGCGCCGCATGCTCGCGGAAAATGTCGGCGGCGGACTGGTACGCGAAACCGGACGCGTAGCCCATGCGCCGCGCGACCTCGCTGACGATCCACCAGTCGGGCTTTGCCTCGCCCGGCAGCGGCAGAAAGCGGCGCTGGCGCGAGATGCGGCGCTCGGAGTTCGTGACAGTGCCATCCTTCTCGGCCCACGCGGCGGCGGGAAGCAGGATGTGCGCGCCGGCGTTCACCGTGTCGTTCGAGGCGACGTTCTCCGAGACGACGAACAGTTCGAGCTTCTTCGAGTGCCTCGGCGCACCGCGCCGGCGCGTGGCAGCGACACGGCGGGATTGGTCGCCATCACCCACAGCGCCTTGATCTCGCCGCGCTCGATCGCCTCGAACATCTGCACGGCCTTGAGGCCCTCGTGCGTCGCGATGTGCGGCGCGTTCCAGAAGCGGCGCACCCGGTCGATCTCGGGAGGCGAGAAATTCATGTGCGCAGCCAACTGGTTGGCGAGGCCGCCGACCTCGCGCCCGCCCATCGCGTTGGGCTGGCCGGTGAGCGAGAACGGGCCCATGCCGGGCCGTGCCGATGCGGCCCGTGGCGAGATGGCAATTGATGATCGCGTTGACCTTGTCGGTGCCTTGCGCCGACTGGTTCACGCCCTGCGAATAGCAGGTGACGACGTGCGCGGCGTTGCGGCGAACAGCTCGTAGAAGTGCGCGACGTCGGCCGCGAGCAGGCCGGTGATCCGCGCGACCGTGGCGAGATCGGGCGCGATCGCACGCGACCTCTGCAGCGCCGCCGTCGAAGCCCGCCGGTATGGCGCGCGATGTAGTCGCGATCGAGCGAGCCGCTGTCCGCAAGATGCGCGAGCAGCCCGCAGAACAGCGCGGTATCCATGCCGGGCTTGATCGGCAGATGCAGGTCGGCCTCCTCGCGCGGTCGCGGTGCGGCGCGGATCGATCACGACGAGCTTCGCGCCACGCTCGCGGCGGTTCTTCTGCATGCGCTGGAACAGCACCGGATGACACCACGCGGCGTTCGAGCCGACGAGCACGAGCAGATCGGCCTGATCGAGATCCTCGTACAGCCCCGGCACGGTGTCGGCGCCGAACGCGCGGCGATGGCCCGCGACCGACGACGCCATGCAGAGCCGCGAATTGGTGTCGACGTTGGCCGAGCCGAGAAAGCCCTTCATCAGCTTGTTGGCGACGTAGTAATCCTCGGTCAGCAACTGGCCCGAGAGATAGAATGCGACCGCATCCGGCCCGTCGCGCTCGACGATGCGCTTGAAGCCGTCGGCAACCTTGTCGAGCGCGGTGTCCCAGTCGGTGCGCGCGAATCGCGCCATCCTGGCGCAGCATCGGATGCAACAGCCGCGTCGCGAGCCCGAGCGTTTCGCCGAGCGCGGCGCCCTTCGAGCACAGCCGCCCGAAATTCGCCGGATGCTCCGTATCGCCCGAGATGGCCGCGCCGCCGACGCCGTCCGGCGTCGCCAGAACGCCGCAACCGACACCGCAATAAGGGCAGGTGGTGCGAACGGCCGGGCGCGGCGCGTGGATGTTCATGCGGCGCGCTTTGCTCCGGTGTTGGCGTGGAAATCCGCGCCGTTGCCGGTCGCGCGCCACGAAGCCGGCGCGGATGACGAAATCGCCGAAGCGCTCGCCGGCCTCGCGCTCCTTCGCGTAGGCGGCGAACAACGGATCGAGCGTCGCGACGATGCCGTCGTGCTGCAGATCCTCGGCGTAGAGCTTGGACAGGCGCGAGCCGTCGAACGCGGCGCCGAGATAGAGGTTGTAGCGGCCGGGGCCTTTGCCGACCAAGCCGATCTCGGCGAGATAGGGCCGCGCGCAGCCGTTCGGGCAGCCGGTCATGCGGATGACGATGTCGTCCTCGGCAAGGCCGTGCGCGCGAGAGCCGCTCGTCCAGCGCGGTGATGAGGTCGGGCAGATAGCGCTCGCTCTCGGCGAGCGCGAGCCCGCAGGTCGGCAGCGCGACGCAGGCCATGGAGTTGCGCCGCAGGCCCGACGCCGGCTGCGATCAGGCCGTGCTCGGCGACCAGCGCCTCGATCGTCGGCGCGCTTTTCCTTGCCGACGTTGGCGATGATGACGTTCTGGTTCGGCGGTCAGCCGGAAATCGCCGTCGTGCATCTCGGCGATCTGGCGCAGGCCGGTCAGCATCGGCGCCGCCGGCCTCGTCCTGGATGCGGCCGTTCTCGATGAACAGCGTGAGGTGATGGCGTGCCGTTCTCGCCCTCGGTCCAGCCGTAGCGGTCGCCGGTGGAGGTGAACGCGAACGGCTTGCGGTTCGCCGAGCGTCACGCCCGCGCGCTTCTCGACCTCGGCGCGGAATGCCGTCGAGCCCGCGGTCCTCGATCGTGTATTTGAGCCGCGCATGCTTGCGGTTGGAGCGGTCGCCCCAGTCGCGCTGCACGGTCACGACCGCCTCGGCGATCGCGATCGCGTCGCGCGGTCTGGCAGAAGCCCATCACGTCGGCGGTGCGCGGATAGGTGTCGGGCTCGCCGTGGGTCATGCCCATGCCGCCGCCGACCGTGACGTTCCAGCCGGTGACGTTGTCCTTGCTCGTCGAGGATCGCGATGAAGCCGAGATCGTGCGCGAACACGTCGACGTCGTTCGACGGCGGCACCGCGACCACGATCTTGAACTTCCGCGGCAGGTAGGTCTTGCCGTAGATCGGCTCGATCCGTCCTCGCTCCTCGCCGCCGGCGATCTTCTCGCCGTCGAGCCAGATCTCGCGATAGGCGCCGCGTGCGCGGCATCAGGTGATCGGAGATCGCGCGCGCCAGTTCGCAGCGCGGTCGCGTGGGCGCTCGACTGATACGGGTTCGGATTGCACATCACGTTGCGGTTGACGTCGCCGCAGGCCGCGATGGTGTTGAGCAGCGCGCTCGTCGATCGCCTTCATCGTCGCCTTCAGGTTCGACTTGATGACGCCGTGAAGCTGGATGGTCTGGCGCGTGGTGACGCGCATCGTGCCGTTGCCGTAGATCGCGCGCGATCCGGTCGAGCGCGCAGCCATTGCTGCGGCGTGCAGCACGCCGCCCGAGATGCGCACGCGCATCATGAAGGCGAACGCCTTCTCCATCTTCTTGCGCGCGCGCTCGCCGCGCAGGTCGCGGTCGTCCTGCAGATACATGCCGTGGAATTTGACGAGCTGCTGGTCGTCCTCGACGATCGCGCCGGTGATCTCGTCGGCAAGCCCTTCGGCGAGCGTGCCGCGCAGATAGTCGCTGGCTTCCTTGATGTGCTCGTTGCGGGAGAGTTCTTCGGTCATGACCGACTCCTTCTCCGCTCATTCCCGCCCAAGCGGTCGAATCGCAGGGCCAACGCGAAGACAAGCGACTGGGTCCCCGCTTTCGGCGGGGACGAGCGGAATATTCGGTAATCCGGCGCATCAATACACGTCCTGCAGATAGCGCTTGTCGCGTTCGAGCGCCGCGACGGCCTGCTCGGCGGCTTCGGGCGACAGCGCCTTCACGTCCGCATAGGCGCGCACCAGCGTCGGCGCGCACGTCCTTCGCCATCGCGTTCATGTCGCCGCAGACGTAGAACGATGCGCCGCCGTCGAGCCACGCGACCAGGTCGCGGCGCTGCTCCCAGATGCGGTGCTGCACATAGATCTTCTCGGGCGTGTCGCGCGAGAACGCGACGTCCATCCGCGTCAGCGCGCCGTCCTTCAGCGCATCCTGCCATTCGAGTCTGGTAGAGGAAATCGTGGGTGAAGCTGCGGTCGCCGAAGAACAGCCAGTTGCGGCCCTTTGCTGCCGCAGCGCGGCGCTCCTGCACGAAGGCGCGGAACGGCGCGACGCCGGTGCCGGGCCCGACCATGATGATGTCGCGCTCCGGCGCGGGCAGGGCGAAATGCTTGTTCGGCTTGAGCTTGACGCGCACACGCGCGCCCTTTTTCAGCCGCTCGGCGACGATAGTTCGACGCGACGCCCTTGCGCGCGCGGCCGTGGGTCGTCGTAGCGCACCGCCGAGATCAGCAGATGCGCTTCCTCGCCGACCTCGCGGCGCGACGAGGCGATCGAATAGGCGCGCGGCGCCAGCGGTCGGGTCAGGGCGCGCAGCTGCTCGGCCGATCGAGCGCGATCGGGAAATGCTCGATCAGGTCGATGAGCTGGCGGCCGGCGATCCAGTTCTTGGCCGTCGCCGGCGTCGAGCAAGCTCCTTGACGTAACGCTGGCCGGTAGCCGCGCGTAGGTCTCGACGGTCTTGAGCGAGAGCGTGGTGACGTCGCGGCTCTTGATGAAGTCGCTGCGCAGCGCCGTCGTCCGCCGAAAGCCCGGCGGCCTTCAGCAGCGCGTCGACATAGGCCGGATCGTTCTCGGCATAGAGGTCGAGCGAGTCGCCGGGCTTGTAGGCGGGCGCCGCGCCATCGAACGTGAGTTCGAGATGCATCAGTCTCCTTGTCGGAGCGCGACGAATTGAGATTGATCGTGCTCGGTGACCTCGGCTTCGACGACATCGAGGTCGGCGCGCGGCTTGCGCGCCGAAGTCGACCGCGATCACCTTGTCGTCCGGCGCTCGCTTCCGGCGGCGCAGAGCCTTGAGCGCGCCGTCGATCCATGTCGCGGCGGGCGTCGGCGAAATCGAGGTCGCAGTCGACGCGGTCGACGACGCGCTTGCCGCCGAGCGCCGCGAGCCGCTCGTCGAGCGCCTTGCCGATGGCGCAGAACTCGACATAGGCGGTGTCGCCGAGCGCCAGCACGCCGAATTCGACGCCGTCGAGCTGCGGCGCCGCATCGCTCATCAGTTCCGCGTAGGCGCGCGTCGCGCGGGCCGGGCGGCTCGCCTTCGCCCCAGGTCGCCGCGATGACGACAGCCGCTTCGCGTCCGGCAGTGATGCGAGCATCGAGATCCGCCATATCGACGAGCGAGGGCTTGAAGCCGCTCTTGCGCGCGGCCTTGGCGACATCGCCCGCGAGCTTCTCGGAATTGCCGGATTCGGTCGCATAGAGGATCGTCAGCGGCTCGGCCGGCTGCGGCGCGGCGGCGGGCGTGACCGCCCCGGCTGCCGCGCCGGATTGCGCGTCGAGACCCGCGAGGAAACCCGCGAGCCACGCGCGCTGGATCGCGGTCGCCGGCCCGACGACGCGATTGAGGATTTCGATCTCGTCCTCGGCGAACGGCGCGGTCTTCGGGATGGGGGACATGATGCTGGCTCCTAAACCGGCAGCCAGGGTTGCACCGCGATCACGATGCCGAGCGTCAGGATCGCGATGCCGACTTCGCCGGCCGCGCCGACGATGAACGGATAGAGGCCCTGCTTGCGCATCTCGCGGAAGTCGGTCGAGAGGCCGACGCCCGCGAAGGTGAACAGAAACGCCCAGCGCGACAGGTTCGCGATGTCGTTCGGCTTGTTCCTTTGAGAACACGCCGAGCGTCGCCGCCAGCGAGACGACGATGAAGCCGAGCACGAATTTTGGAAACTTGTTCCACAGGAACGCGGCCTTGTTATCGATGGTTTGCGCTTCGCCCTTGGCCGCCCAGTAGATCGCGTAGGCGAGCACGACGAAGCCGATGGTGGCGTTGCGCGTGGTCTTGGCGAGCACGGCGATCTTGCCGGCCTGCTCGGACCAGAGATTGCCGGCGGCGGTTGCCTCGGCGGTGTTGTCGATCGCGAGGCCCGCCCACAGGCCGTAGGCGTGATCGCTCAACGCCAGCGCGTGGCCGATCAGCGGAAACGCGAACAGGCCGATTGCGCCGAGCGCCAGGATCGCCGCGATGGCGAAGCGACGCATCCTCGTCCTTGGCGTTGATCGCGCCCTTGGCGGCGATGATCGCCGACACGCCGCAGATCGAGGAGCCGATGGCGAGCAGCGAGGTGAGCTTCGGCGTCAGCTTGAAGGCGTTGCCGAGCCAGGTCATCAGCACGATGGAGATGGAAAGCTCCAGCACCACGGCGATCAGGCTGATGCCGCCGAGCTTGAGCACGTCGCCCAGCAGAAAGCGCACGCCCGAGCAGCACGATGCCGAGCTTGAGGAAGAACTCGTAGGTCGCGATGCCGGGCTTGAAGATTTTCGGCACGCCGATCGTGTTGGCGACGATCAAACCGATGATGATCGCCCAGAGCACGTATTCGATGTTCGGCAGCGCGAGGTGATTGGCCTTGCCGTAAGCCGCGATGGATTGCTCGATCAGCTTGCCGGCGAAGCCGATGGCAAAGAGCAGCGCGAGGCCCGGCAGCAGGTCGATGAAGCGGCGCGGGAGGGAGAGGCGCGGTTCGTCCGCGGTGATTGCGATCGACATGCGTCACCACGGAACGCGCGGGAAGACACCCGCGACGACGAGGAGGATGAAGAGCACCGCGGCGGAAACCGCCCAGGTATCGAGTGAGAACGCGGGGCGAAGGTTTTGTGTTTGTTTGTTCGCTCATGGTCCGTGCTCCACGTGAAAGGGGCCAGACCTAATGAAATTATTTTCTCCCAATGGGCAATATTGGCGGAGAAATAAGAAAACTGTTCCTCATGTGACCCACTATGTGCGGATTTCGTTCCAAGTTCGGCCGATGCGGGAGAACCCGCGCTGGCGCATTTTTGGGCAGGATGCGCTGGGCGCATGGCTAGTAAACGTCCTGCTGGTAGCGGCCCTGCTTCTTCAGGTCCGTCACGAAGGCGATGGCCTGATCGGTCGCTGCGCGCGCCGTGTTGCGCCACGATGTCGACCAGCGCCCCTCGACGTCCTTGGCCATGCGCTTGGCGTCGCCGCAGACATACACGATGGGCGCCATCGGCGAGCCATGACCACAAATCGCGGCCCGACCTCGCGCATGCGGTCCTGCACGTAGAATTTTTCCGTGCCGTCGCGCGACCAGGCGAGCGAGAGGCGCGTGAGTACGCCCTGCGCCTTCATGCCGGCGAACTCGTCTTCGTAGAAGAAATCGCGTGCCGAGCGCTGATGACCGAAGAACAGCCAGTTGCGGCCCTTCGCCTTGGTCGCCATGCGCTCATGCAGGAAGGCGCGGAACGGCGCGACGCCGGTGCCGGGTCCGACCATGATGATCGGCGTTTGCGGATCGGCGGGCAGGCCGAAGGCGTGCGCCTTCTGCACGTAGCACTTGAGCGGCGTGTCCTGGCGCGACGCGCTGGCCGAGGAAGCACGAGGCGACGCCAAGGCGCGCGCGCTTGCCGATCTTGTAGCGCACCGTGTCGACCGTGAGCGACACGCGGCCGGGGTTCGATTTCGGCGACGACGAGATCGAATAGAGCCGCGGCTGCAGCGGATCGAGCGCCTCGATGAAGGCTTCGGGATCGGGGCGGATGCCGGGGAATTTCTCGATTGCGGCGAGCACGTCGAGGGTCGCGGCATCGCCGTCCGGGTCTTCGCCGGCGGCGAGCGCCTTTGCCTTCTGCCGCCGCGCGCCGCCGGTGAGGTACGAGTAGAGCTGGAACAGCATGTCGGGCGCGGGCGAGAGCGACACGCCGTCGGTCAGCACCTCGCGCAGCGTGCGGCCGCCGATGGGAAAATCCGGCGGCGCGTCGAGCGCCTTGAGCACGGCCTCGACCAGCGCGGGATCGTTGACGGGGAACAGACCGAAGGAATCGCCGACCGTGTAGTCGATGCCGGTGCCGGTGAGATCGATGTCGATGTGCCAGGTTTCCTTCTCCGAGCCTGCGCGGTTGAGGCGGCTTGCGCGTGAGGAACGCGCCGGTCGCGGGATTGTCGCGCGAGATCGCCGCCGGCGTGATGGCAGCAGCAGCGGACTCCACGGTCGACGTGATGGCAGCCTTCGCGGCGGGCGGGACGGGCGCTTCGCCGAGCTCCTCGTAGAGCGATTTGAGCATGCGGGCGGTTTCCTTGCCGCCGGGCACGCACAGGTTCAGCCGCTCTTCTTTCTTCGTCGCGATGAGGTTGGAGTAGTCCTCGCAATTGTAGCCGCACTGGCCGCAATCCTGCTGCGCCATCGCGGCCATCATCTTGCGGCGCAGTGGCTTGCCTTCCGCGAGCTTCATGCGGTCGGGCATCGGCATGGTCTGGTCATGCCATGGCGCCTCGCCCGTCGTCGGTGTCGCCGAACTCATTTGTCGCGCCCGGCATCAAGGCGGCGTTCTGCCGCAGCCGAGAGCGCGGTCACGCCCGCGCCATCGAGCGAAACGAGCCCGGCGAAGAAGCCGTTCAGCCACGCGCGCTGTTCGTCGGAGAACGGCGCGGTCTCGGGAACGAGCGAGGGAATCGGCGGCGTGACGGTCTGGGTCATTCGGCCATTTCCGCGTCGAACATGGCCTTGAGTGCATCGGTCTCGTGGCGCTTGCTGAAGGTCAGGAAGGTCTCGTCGCCTTCGCGGTGCGCGAGGTAGCCCTTCAGGATGCGCTCGACCGTGCGCGGCGCGTCCTCGGCCTTCACGTCCTTGTAGATCTCGCGCGCCAGCATCGCGTCGGGACCGAAGCCGCCGCCGACCAGAATGTGGTAGCCGTCGACCGTGTCGCCCTCCTCGTTGATCGCGACGCGCGCCGGCGAGCAGCCCGATGTCGCCGATGTAATGCTGCGCGCAGGAATGGTGGCAGCCGGTGAGATGGATGTTCACCGGGCGTATCGAGCGTGACGCGCGGCTCGCACCAGGCGGCGATGTCTTCGGCCTGCTCCTTGGTGTGCGCGGCGGCGAAGCGGCAGCCGGTCGAGCCGGTGCACGAGACGAGCCCGGCGCGGATCGGCGAGCGCCTTCGTGGTCAGGCCGAGCGCCGCAATCGCGGCTTCGGCGAGCGCGACCTTGTCGTCCGGCACGCCGGAGATCAGCAGGTTCTGCCAGACGGTCAGCCGAATATCGCCGTCGCCGCAGATCGGCCGCGATCTTCGCGAGCCCGCGCATCTGCGCGACCGTGATCTTGCCGACCGGGAACACGACGCCGATCCAGTTCAGGCCCGGTCTGCTTCTGCGCGCGCA
Organism: uncultured Alphaproteobacteria bacterium; assembly: GCA_963757565.1. Classification (GTDB taxonomy): domain Bacteria; phylum Pseudomonadota; class Alphaproteobacteria; order Rhizobiales; family Xanthobacteraceae; genus PALSA-894. The sequence continues at coordinate 591,051 of CAVWSB010000006.1, read as the reverse complement.
GGCCGATATGCGCCGTGCGATCGAACGCCGGGCGTCGCTTCACGGCGTCGGCCGGCGCGCGCTGCAACGCCCAACCAAGTTTCTCCTCGACCGCGCTCAGAAATTTCTCGAAGCCCCAGGCATCGAGCACGTATTTCAGCCGCGCCTTGTTGCGGTTGGTGCGGTCGCCGTTCTCGATGAACACGCGCACGACCGCGTCGGCGACTTTCGTCGCGTCCTTCGGGCTTGACGATCACGCCGGTGTCGCGTGCGAAATCGCGATGACCGGTGATGCCGCCGAGCGCGAGGCGGAACCAGATGCCCGGCTCGATGCCCTGACCGTCGATCACCTCGACGGCCTGGAAGCCGATGTCGTTGGTGTCCTCCAGCACCGGAATGATGCCGCCACCGTCGAACCCGACATTGAACTTGCGCGGCAGGCCGTAGAGCGCGCGATCGTTGAGAATGTGGAAGTGCCATTCGCGCGCATAAGGGCGCGTGTCGATCAGTTCCTGGCGGTCGATGCCGGCGGTCGGCGTACCGGTGACATTGCGGATGTTGTCGGCGCCGGAGCCGCGCGACCACAGCCCGAGGATCTCGATCCCCTCGACCACCTCGACCGCATGCTTCGGCTCGATCTCGCGGATCTGCAGGTTCGCGCGCGTCGTGACATGCGCGTAAGGCCCGGCGCACCGCTCGGCGAGATCGGCTATGCCCGCGAATTGCCAATGCTTCAGGATGCCGTTCGGGATGCGCAGGCGGCACATGTAGGAGTTCTGCGCCGGCGCGACGTAGAACAGCCCGTAGTAGCGCCAGCGGAAATTGTCGGCGGGCTTGGGCGGCTCGTTCGCCTCGGCCTGCTCCTTCAGCCGTTGGTAGGCATCGAACGGATGCTGCTCGCGCTTGAATTTTTCCTGGTCGGCGAGCTTGCCGCCCGCCGCCGTGACCTTGTCCTGCGCCTTGAGATGGATCGCGTCGGGGCCGGTTGGCTCGCCGCCGCCCTTGCCGCCGGGCAGCACACCGCGTGTCGCGCGCGCCGCGTTGAGGCCTGACACGAACCCTTCGAGGTAGCGCTTCTGGTCGGGTGAGAAGTCGCCGGACATCACGCGGCCTCCCGCGTGATCGGCGCGGTCGTATCGTTCGCGGCGGCCACGCACGTTTCGGTGTGCGTATGCTCCGCGAACGCGCGGCCGAAGGCCAGAGCGTCGCGCACTGGCTCGATGCTTGTGCCCGAGCGGATCAGGTCGAGATACCAGAGCCCATCCGCGGTATCGCCAAACAACACCGCGCCGATGAGGCGTCCGTCCGCGACGACGAGCTTCTTGTAGGTGCCGGCGCCCGGATCGCACAGGACGATTTCCTCGGCTGCCTCGGCGCCGAGGAAGTCGCCGGCCGAGAAAACGTTGACGCCGGAGACCTTCAGGTTGGTCGCGAGCACGCTGCCGGCATAGCGGGCGTCGCCGCCCGACCAGATGATCGGCGAGCACGCGCGCCTGTTCGTAGGCGGGCTCGACGAGCCCGTACACCAGCCCGCGATGCTCGGCGCATTCGCCGATCGCGTAGATGCCCGACGCGTCTGTCTCCAGCGCATCGTCCACCACAATGCCGCGCTTGACGGCGATGCCGGCATCCCGCGCCAGACCAACGTTGGGGCGGATGCCGATCGCGACCACGACCGCGTCGGCCGGAATGGTGCGGCCATCCTTGAGCACGACACCATCCACCCGATTCTCGCCGCTGATTTCAGCGGTGTCGGCATTCAGAATGATGTCGATGCCCAGTGCCTCGATATTGCGCTTGAGCATCGCGGCGGCATGCGCGTCGAGCTGGCGCTCCATCAACCGGTCCATCAGATGCAGCACCGTGACCTTCGCGCCCGCTTTCGCGAGCCCGTAGGCTGCTTCCAGCCCAAGCAATCCGCCGCCGATCACCACGACGCGGTCGTCGGTGCCGGCGCGGTGCCACATCGACCAGATATCGTTGATGTCGCGAAACGTGATGACGCCGGGGAGCGCCATGCCGGGGACGGGCGGCCGGAGCGGCTGCGAGCCGGTGGCGAACACGAGCTTGGAGAAGGGGAGGGACTGGCCGTCCGCGAGTGCGACGGTGCGGGCTTTCGCGTCGACCACGGTCGCGCGGCAGCCGTAGCGCAGCGTGATGCCGCGATCGATCCACCACTGTGTGGGCTTTAGCTCGATGTCGGAGGAAGCGACCTCGCCGGCGAGCACGCGAGGAGAGCAGCACGCGATTGTAGGCAAGCCGCGGCTCCTCGCCGACGATGGCGACCGCGTAACGGCCGAGCGCGCGCTTGCTCAGCTCATCGGCAAGTCGCGTCGCCGCCATGCCGTTGCCGATGATGACAAGAGGTTCGCTCATTCAGGATTACGCCGCCTTCTGCCCGTAGGCCTCGTCGATCATGAAGTTCGACAGCGTCGTGTAGGCTTGCGTCCAGGCTGCCGCGACCTCGGGCGTCCATGACGGGCCGAGACCCTGTTCGAGCGTCCAGAGCAGCGCCGCGCCGACCACCGGATAGTGGCGCGGCCTGTGCGCCGTAGCCGACGTGGCGTTTGGCGAGCGCGCTGGCGGCGGGAAGGATCGTGTCGAGATTGTTCAGGCCGTTGACCACGATGGCGAGCGTCGCCATCAGCTTCTTGCGCTGCTCGGTCATGTCGTCGGGAAACAGCGCGCGCACCTGCGGCGCGATTTCGAACAGCCGGCCGTAGAAGAGCTCGGCCGCCTTGCCGGAGATCGGCGCGACTTTCGCGAAAGAGTCCTGCACGAGTTTGATCTGGTCTGGGGTCATTCTTCGCTCCTGAATCCCGGCACGGGCTCAGTCGACGCAAGCGGCGACGGATACCCGCCGCCGCTTGCAGTTCATGCTCACACGCGCGCTTCGGCGAGGCTCGGCACGCCTGCTTCGGCGGGGCTGCGTGCGCAGGTAGTAGATCCAGGTGAGCGCGAGGCAGATCGCGTAGAAGGCGAGATAAACCATCAGCGCGAGCTGCGGACCGCCGGTGAGCGCGATCGACTTGCCGAACCCGCTCGGGATCAGATAGCCGCCGCACGCGCCGATCGCGCCGATGAAGCCGAGCGCGGCGCCGCTCTGGATGCTCGCGTTCTTCATGGCGAGCGCGCGTCCCGCTTCGCCCTGTCCACGCACCTTGCGCAGGTTCTCCTCGCGGAAAATCGAGGGGATCATGCGATAGGTCGAGCCGTTGCCGACGCCGGTTGTCACGAACAACAGCAGGAACATGCCGACGAAGCCGGTGAAGTCCTTGATGCCGACGAAGTACAGGACACCGATCGTCGCCGCACCCATCACGAGGAAATTCCAGAACGTCACGATCGCGCCCCCGACCTTGTCGGCGAGCAGGCCGCCGAGCGGACGCGAGAGCGAGCCGACGAGCGGTCCGAGGAACGCGATCGCGATTGTCACCGTCGGGAACTGGGTCTTGATCAGCAGCGGAAACGCCGCCGAGTAGCCGATGAACGACCCGAATGTCCCGATATAGATGAAGGACATGATCCAGGTGTGCTTGTTCTTGGTGATGGCAAGCTGATCCTTGAACGAGGATTTCGCCGAGGTGAGATTGTTCATGAAGAAGATCGCGCCGAACACCGCGATGATCAGCGGCACGATCCACATCAGGCCGGCGTTCTGCAGATAGACGCCGCCGACCGGCGTCGCCTGATAGAGATTGAACAGGCCGATGCCCATCAGGATCGGGGTCAGCAACTGCACGCTGCTGACGCCGATATTGCCGCCGGCTGCATTCAGGCCGAGCGCCCATCCCTTCATCCGGTCCGGATAGAAGAACGAGATGTTCGCCATGCTGGAGGCGAAATTGCCGCCGCCAAGGCCGGCGGTCGCCGCCACGCACAGCATCAGCCAGAACGGCGTGTCGGGCTGGCTGACGAAGTAGGCGAGCGCGATGGTCGGAATGAACAGCACCGCGGCGCTGAAGATCGTCCAGTTGCGGCCGCCGAACGTTGTGACCGCGAACGTGTAGGGGAAGCGCATCAGCGAGCCGATCAGGCCCGGCACCGCGACGAGCTGAAACAACTGGTCGGTGGTGTAGTGGAAGCCGGCCGCCGGCAGCTTGGTCGCGACGATGCTCCAGATCAGCCAGACCGAGAAGCCGATGTGCTCGGCCACGATCGACCAGATCAGGTTACGCCGCGCGACGGCTTTGCCCTTCGTCTCCCAGTAGGTCTTGTCTTCGGGATTCCAGTCCGAGATCCAGGTCGGGGTTTTCTCACTCATGCGTGTCGCCTCTTCTCCGTTGGAAGTTTCGTGGTCGAACCCGCCCGGCGCGGTGTTGTGTTTCAGCCAATAAAAAAGCCGCAGCCTTGAGCGCGCGTGATCGGCGCTTCCTCAGAGCAGCGGCGTTGCTTGTTCGGCCCGTCGTTGGACCGCGACAGCGCCCGAGGACGCTGCCGTCGGCCTTCTCCATTTCAAGCGGCGTGCCAACTGGCTGGCGCGAAAATGACTCGAGAAATCAATGAGAAAGCGGCATCAGCCGAAAATCTGCGCCAACTCGGCATGGCGCGCTTCGCTGCATGGACCGCAAAAAGATGCACGCTTCATTGTGCAGTGCGAAAACAGGCAGCCTGAGATTTGTCAGGCAATCGACGGCGAAGGTCTCTCTCCAAGCAGTCATCGGACTCAGGCGAGCGGCGCGCGCCTGATCCGCCATGCGGCGAGATGCGCCGCGATGTCGTCCGGATCGAAGGCCGGTCCGGCGAACGCGCCGATGCCGTCGGCGGGCTCGCCGGCGGTAGTGCGGCCGGCGCGCCGAGCGCCGCGTCGTAAAGGTCGGGCCGGAACACCGCCTTGGCGGCTGGCAAGCATGTCGGCCGACAGCGGCGCCTGGCCCCAGCGCACCATCTGGCGCATAGAGCCACGCCGCCTGCACGGGATCGGGCCGCGCCGCGCCCTCGCGGCCGACCAGCAGATAGCGCGGATCGGCGCGGTAGGCCCCGTCGGGCGCGACCTTCAGCCGCCCGTCGAGCGTGCGGCGGATCACCTCGGCGCTCGACACCGATGCGGTTGGGCGCGGCGAGCAGCGCCGCGACCTCGTCGCGGTTGCTCCTCGTCGCTCGATGAAATCCGCCGCGCGGCGATGCGCGCGCACGAGCCGCATCAGCACGTCGGGATGTTCGTCGGCCCAGCGCTGGCGCAGCGCCGAGCACCTTCTCGGCGGCGCGCGCCGAAAATCTCCGAGACGAAATGCAGGATGTGGCCGATGCCGAGATCGACCGCGACCGAATTCCACGGCGCGCCGACGCAGAACGCGTCGACGTGCCTGTTCTGCAGGCTCTCCACCATGTAGGGCGGCGGCAGCACCACCAGCCGCACGTCCTCGTCCGGATCGACGCCGCCCGCCGCCATCCAGAAGCGCAGATGATAATTGTGCGTCGAGAACGGGAACGTCATGCCGAAGGTGAGCGGCTCCTCGCCGCTTGGCCTTGCGCGTCGCGCACCACGCGCGCGAGCGCGCTGCGCCGACACCATCGGGTCGCGGATGTCGCCCTCGGCTGCACCCGGCAATCGCGGCATGCAGCGCGGGCGAGACCGTGATGGCGTTGCCGTTCACGCCGAGGCCGAACGGCGCCACGATCGGCACCTTGATGTGGCCGAGGCCGAGGCTCGATGCGATCGCGACCGGCGCGATCAGGTGCGCGGCGTCGAACAGCCCGATATTGAGCTTGTCGCGGATGTTCGACCACGACACTTCGCGCACCAGCTCGACGTCGAGGCCTTCGGCCGCGCAGAAGCCCTTGTCGACCGCGACGAGCAGCGCGGCCGCGTCGGCGAGCGGAATGAATCCGATGCGCAACTTCTCGCCGTCATTTGAACAACTCCGCCGCCATGATCACCGATTGCGCGACCTCGGCGATCTTCTTGTTCTCGTTCATCGCGGTCTTGCGCAACAGCGCGTAGGCGTCCTCCTCGGCTCAGTTCTTCGCCTTCATCAGGATGCCCTTGGCGCGATCGATCACCTTGCGCTCCTCGAGCGCGCTCTCGGCGTGCTCGAGTTCGTCCTGCAGGCGCGAGAACGCGTTGAAGCGCGAGATGCACAGATCGAGGATCGTCTTGATGCGCTCCTTCTGCAGATTGCCGACGATGTAGGCCGAGACGCCGGCATCGACCGAGGCCTGGATCGAGGCGGTGTCGCTCTGGTCGACGAACATCGCGACCGGCCGCTTCACGGCGCGGCTCATCTGGAACATCTGCTCCAGCTCGTCGCGGCTGGGATTCTCCAGATCGATCAGGATGACGTCGGGATCGATCGCGTAGATGCGCGCGAGCAGCCCGGTGCGATCCTCGATGCGCGTGACGTTGAGGTGGCCAGCCTCGCGCAGTCCGTCTCGCAGGATCGCGGCGCGGATCGGATTTTCATCGACGATGACGATTTTGAGCGAGGCATCCATCGGGTCACGCTGTCCGGCGTGATCCTATGGCAGATTGTGCGTTGCGGCAAAGCTCTGAGGTTTATCGCGATCTTCGGCGCGGCGGGGCGCCGACAAAGCGCGGGTTCTCTCCGCAATAGCCGCCGGCGCCGCTCGCGGTTGCCATGCAAGCCGCAAACGAGGGGAAGCCGCAATTGGTGTATTCGGGATCGAACAGACACCACGGGCCCTGCCGGTCGAAGCCCCATCCGCCGAGAAGGGTTGAAGCCACGAGCAGTCCGCCGACCACGAAAATCCGCTTCATGTTTCCCTCGTCATCCGGCTCTTGGGATAGCCTCAACAGCATGGCTTTTTGGCGGTGACAAGAGTCTAACGCCGCTTGGGATTGTCGTTCGCCCCGACCGTCCGCGTGCTACGGCGCAGTGCGTCTTTCAGATCGACCGGACGGCCGTGCTTTTCAAGCAGGTCGGCGAACGCTTCGTCCGCCAGTTCCTGAAACGTCTTCATGCTGTCCCGCGCATAAAGATCGAGCGCCATCCAAGTCGCGCGATCGAACGCGATCCTTTTGCCAATCGGCGGCTGCTCGGTTCTGTCCTGCGGGCGCTTCGTCATGCCCGGCCGTTCTAACGGAAGATCGCTTCTCCCGCCATCAGGCCGAGAACGAGGAAGATGAGGAATATCACCATGAAGACCGCGAAGAGAACCTTCGCGATGGAGGCTGCTCCGGCCGCGATATCGGTGAAGCCGAGCGCAGCGGCCACGAGCGAAATCAGGAAGAAAAGCAGAGCCCAGCGAAGCATGACAGTTATCCTTGTCCTTGTTGCATGGGGGCGAGCCGATCGGCCTCGCGGCCGGGCGCGGTAATTTCAACCGCGTGGCCGTCGCGCATCGCGATGCTGGCGGCGGCGGCGGTAGCCTCGAAGGCCGCTTCCTTGGTGGCGTAAGGGCCGGTGGTGCTGCCATCATGCGCCACACCCCAGCCGCTCTCATGCGGAACGATCTTGTAGACTGCCGAACCCATTGCGCGCTCCTTCCGATCCGCAACGAGGAAGCCGGCGCAAAGTTCCATGCGGCGGAAGGCTCAGGGCAGCGCATTCACCCGCGTGATGAAGGCGCGCACGTCGGGGAGAATCTCCGGCAGCAGCGCGCGCACCTGATCGCGGCCCATGCCCGGCAAAACCTTCGGGTGATAAAGGATATTGAGGATGTACTGATCGTAGATGTCGAAGAATCCCATGTGAACGGCATCGTTGAACATCGTCCACGGCACCTTGTCGGTATCGTTGATCGGCCCAAGCGATTGCAGCAACTCCTCGTAGGCACAGTCGTAAAAAATGAAGTCGCTCCGGTCGACGATCAAAAACACGTCGGAGTGCTCGATGCGCAACGTCGCATCCTTGCGAAAGCCCGAAAGACATTGCGGGTCGAGTGACTTTTGAATGCGGCGGGTGCGGTCGCGGCCGTAGATCTTGCGCAGGGCAGGATAGAAGCCGCGTTCGCTCAGGAGATGGACGACAACGTTCCCCGGTTCGCCCGCCGGCGCCATCGCGATGTCGAGGTGCTCCACGCGGCTTGCGATGTCGGCGACGATGCGCGCGACCTGCGCGCGGCGATCGGGCCTGGCGCCACCCTCGACAACGACGCGCACCGGCATGTCGTATCTGCGGATGCCATCGACTCGCCCGGCGATCCGCATCTCGGCGCCGAACGCGGTTCTGAAAAAGCCGTCGGTGATCTCGGCGTCGGTGAACGTCTTGCGTTCGGCCGCGCGGCGTCTGGCAATGTCGCGGTCCTCAGCGTGCGCGGTCGCCAGGGTGCCGATCAGCGCGGCGAAAAGAACGAGAACGCGCGAAATGCGCGACGTCACGTCGCCGACGAGAGACGGGACGAGCGCGCCTGCAGCGCGCGAATGCGATCCGCGAGGCTGCCTTTGCCTTCTTCGCCATTGGTATTTGCGGGCTGCGGTGCTGCAACTTTCGCGGAGCCATTCGTGACCGGCGCTGGTGATTGCTCCGGTATGGCCAGGATCGCATCGATCTTCGAACCAGGCCCTTCGAGCGTCGAGGTCAGCCGCGCGACTTCCGCCGCCACGTCGTTGATCCGCTCCCGCAAAAGGGCGTTCTCGACACGCTCGGACGCCCAGGTCTGCTCCGCCTCGCGCTTCATCGCGGCGACCTCGCGCTGCAGCTTGGCCCGCTCCTCGCGTGCCCGCTCGAGCTGGCTTTCGGCAAGGGTCTTTTCCGCGCGCAGCGATTCGGTCGCGGTGTCGTGGCGGCGGTCGAGCGTACCCAGTTCCTGACGCAGGTCGGATTCGATCCGGCGCGCGGATTCAAGATCGGTGCGCAACTGGTCACGCTCGCGCTCGCGGTCGGTGAGCAGGCGCGCCTGCTCGGCGAGCCGCGTTTCCATGTCGGCGATGCGGCGGCTCATGATCTCGGCTTCGCTCGCCTGCTTGGCGAGTTGATGCTCAAGCTGGCCGATGCGGCCGCCGAGATTATCGACATTGCCGCGCTGCTCGGTGAGCTCCTTGGAGGAACGCTCGCCCGCTTCCTTCTCGCGTGCGTAGCGGTCTTCGGTATCCTTCACCTGCCGCCCGAGGTCTGAGACCTGATCCTTCAGGTTATCGACCTGCGTCTTGAGCGCGACGATCTCGACGCGCTGGCTGTCGGAGGTGGCGCTCGTCTCGGAGAGGTGCGCACTCGCCTTGGCGAGTTCGGCTTCCTTGTCGGCGAGGGTGCGCTCGGTTTCGCGCAGCGCGCCGGTCTTGATCTCCAGTTCGTCCTCGGTCGCGCGCAACTGGTCCTTGATGCCCTTGTCGCGCGCTTCCAGTGCGAAGATGGTCGCGGCCTTTTCGCCGAGTTCGATTTTCAGCCGGTTGATGACGTCGCTTTTCTTGCCGAGGTCGGCGAGCTGGCTCGTGCTCTTGGTCTTGAGCTGGTCGACGCTCATCTCCAACCGCCGCGTGGACATGGCGAACTCGGCGCGCAGCTGGTCCTTGTCGGCCTGGATTTCCGCCATCGAGACCGGCGTGGCGGCCTCGAGCCGGCGCACGGTCAGGCGCACTGCGCGGGCATGCACGAACGGCACGATGATAAGGCCGAACAGGGCCGCGGCAAGAAAGCCGAGCCCGAAGAACATGATCGGTTCGACCATGAAAAAACGCCTCCGATCCTGTCCGCGCAGGATTTAATCAGAATGCCACGCGTGCGCCCCCAACTCCAGCGCGCGCACGCATTAACCTAAATCCGAGAAACGGCCAGGAAGATGTCAGACGGCGCCGCGTAAGAATTTTTTCTAGCGGACCGATCCGGCAATCTCAGAACGGATTCCACGTCGCGTCGGGTGTGAACTTGAGATAGCCGATGTTTGCACCGAGCCTCAATCCGAGTCCCGCGCGGATCGGAACAACGATGATGTGGTTTGCGGTCAGCGCCGTCATGCCGACGCCGCCAACAAGATAGGCTGAGCCGTCGACACCGGCGAAGCGCTGGTAAATCGCGCGCGTCGCCGGCAGATCGTAGATCAGCATCATGGTCCGCGCGCCGTCGCCGCCGAAGTCGTAGCCGAGCGTCGGACCCTGCCAGTAGACCTTCAGGTCGCCGGCATTCTTGGTGTAAAGCGTGCCCTCGCCGTAGCGCAGTCCGCCGATGATCGCGCCGCCGCCCTCCTGACCGAGCACGTAGCCGTTGGGTTGCCCCCAGGTCGAGAATGCACGCTCGGTCACGCTTGCCAGGCCGCGCGAGACACTGCCGAAGAAGCGGTGGCCTGCGTCGAGAATCTCGTTCGACGAAAAGCGCTCGGGTGCTTGCGCCAGCGCAGGCGCGAGCCGGCAGGCCGAGCCAGCATGGCAAGGAACAGGAAATTACGGACGGCGCGCATGGATGCTCCCGGAAGGTTGGGCTTAACGCGTTGAATACGAGGCCCCCGCATAGTGTCGGCGGACAAAGCCCCGAATCAGGCGACATTTGGAACGAACTATGACTGCTGCGGGAGCACCAAGGAAGCGACACGTTTATCTGGCGGCAGCCTTCGTGATTGCCCTGGCGGGAGGCCTGTCGGTTCCCGCCGTGGTCTTCGCCCAGCGCGTCGTTATGGACCAAAACACCGGTCTGGCTCTCTACGGTGTTGATCCCGTCGCGTATTTTACCGACGGCAAACCGGTCGAGGGAAAGCCCGACTTCGAGCTTCGCCACGCGGGCGCGATCTGGCGTTTCGACAATGCGGGCAATCGCGCCGCATTCGAGGCCCATCCGGACGTCTATATGCCGCGCTTCGGCGGCTACGACCCGATCGGCATTGCGCGCGGCGTTTCGACGGCCGGCTATCCCGCGCTTTGGACTGTCCACGATGAGCGGCTGTATCTCTTTTATTCGAAAGAGGCGCGGGAGGCCTTCCTCGCGAATCCGAATGCCGTGATCGCGTCAGCCGCCGCGCGCTGGTCCACGGTGCGCAACGAACTCGCCGATTAGCTCAACCTTCGATTCGGCTCGCGACAGTCGCATCGCCCCAGGCGATGAAACCTGGAACATGGAAATTGTCCGACGCGCGCCCGTACCGTAACGCGCCGCCGTCCGGCGCCAGCACGACACCGCCGGCCGCCGCGACCACCGCATGTCCGGCGGCGACGTCCCATTCGGAGGTCGGAGAAAGGCGCGGATAGACGTCGAGCGCGCCTTCCGCAAGACGGCAGAACTTCAGCGCCGAGCCGCAATGGAGGGGGCGAACCGGCGCGACGTGCTTGAGGAATTCCTCGCTCGCCGGGTCGAAATGCGAACGGCTCACCGCGGCCACCCGTTCGTCCGCGGGCCACGGCCGCGTGTAGATCGTGTGGGCGCGGCGCGGCGCGCGTTTGCTTTCAAGGAGGAAGCGCAGCCGATGCGCGGCACCCGGTACGCCCCTCCAGATCAGGCCGAGGGCCGGTGCCGCAACCATCCCGACCACAGGCGTGCCGTGCCGGACCAGCGCAATATTGACCGTATATTCGGGCCGTCCCGCCAGGAACTCGAGGGTGCCGTCGAGCGGGTCGACCAGGAGGAATTCCTCCGGCACGCTTTTCCCGCGCCACTCCGCCACGGCCTCTTCGGAGATCACCGCGACCCCCGGGGCAGATTCGATGCAGCTCCTGCAGGATAAGGTCGTGAGCGGCCTCGTCGGCGCGGGATACCGGCGAACCGTCCGCCTTGAGACGCGTGCCGGCATCGCGGAAGTCGATCGAGAGAATCGCCGTGGAGGCTTTCACCGCGATCTCGGTCAGGTGTTCGGCCAGCCGCGCATCCGCGGTCTTTTCTGGTTGAACGCTGTCGCGCACCCGGATGATCGCCCCTGAACGTCGTATTGGCAGCCGCTTCGGCTGCGGTGTATCACCCCGGCACCCTGTTTCAACCTGCTGAGTCGCTCAACCTTTCGCGGCGCGGCTTTCCGGAGACCCCACATGCCGGTCACCCTCGAAGCCCTCGACCTCGCGGCGCTCCTCTGTTCGCGCGTGTGCCATGACCTGATCTCGCCGGTCGGTGCGGTGGTGAACGGTATCGAGGTGATGGAGGACGACGCCGACGAACAGACCAAGACGTTCGCGATCGAACTGATCAAGAAAAGCGCGACAACCGCCTCCAAACGCCTGCAGTTTTGCCGGATCGCGTTCGGAGCGGCCGGGTCCGCCGGCGCCTCGATCGATCTCGGGGACGCCGAAGGGGTCGCGCGCGGCATGCTGGAAGACGAGAAAACCAAGCTCACCTGGAACCTGCCCAGGATCTTGTTGCCCAAGAACCGCGTGAAGTTGCTGCTCAATCTGCTCTTGCTTGCCGGCGGAACCATCCCGCGCGGCGGCAGCCTCACGATCGATCCGGTGGGGGAGGGCGACACCATGGGCTTCAAGGTCACTTCCTCCGGATTGAATGCCCGCATTCCTCCGGCTGTCCCTGCGCTGGTGTCCGGCGAGACCGGCGACAATCCGGTCGATGCGCACGCGATCCAGCCGTTCTTCACCGGCGTCCTGGCGCGTGCATGCGGAATGAGTGTTAGCCTTGCGCCCGAGGGGGAAGCCATCGTTCTCACCGCAAGCTAGGCGTCGGGATCGCGTCGCCCGCGGCGGGGGAGCGCTCCCCGCCGACGAGAGTCAATCGATTGCAAATACTGGGGAATCCCGGCGTCAGTAGAACCACGCAGGGTGGTTATTTTTCCCCTTCAGAACCCTTCCGCGCAACCAATCCTTAAGCCGTTTGGCAACACACTGGCGACGCTCCCGAAAGGCAGCGGCCTGACAGGCCGTGCCTGGCGACGAAGGTCCTTGCCCAATGGACGACCTGCTACGCGAGTTTCTCACCGAAACGAACGAAAGCCTCGATACCGTCGACGTGGAGCTTGTTCGATTCGAGCAGGAACCCAACAACGCGAAGATTCTCGACAACATCTTTCGCCTTGTTCACACCATCAAGGGGACCTGTGGTTTCCTGGGGTTGCCGCGGCTCGAAGCGCTGGCGCATGCCGCCGAGACGCTGATGGGAAAATTCCGCGACGGGATGCCGGTGACCGGTGACGCCGTCACGCTGATCCTGTCGACCATCGACCGCCTCAAGGAAGTTCTTGGCGGACTGGAGCAGACCGAGACAGAGCCGGAAGGCGACGACCGCGACCTGATCGGCGACCTTGAGCGTATGGCGATGGAGGGCACCGTGTCCGCCGCCGCGCCGAAGGATGAGCCGGCGCCGAAAGCCGAGCCGGAACGTGCCCTGCGTCCGGGCGAGGTCTCGCTCGACGAGCTTGAGCGCGCGTTCCGCGAAACGGCGATGGAAATGCCCGCCCTCGTCGAGAAGCCGAAGGCCGAGGCGCTCAAGGTAGAGGCCGCGAAGGCGGAAGCGAAACCGGACAGCAAGAAGGCCAAGGCGGCGAAGGTCGAGGAAGACGACAGGCCGGATTCAAAGGTCGCCAATCAGTCGATCCGCGTCAACGTCGAGACGCTCGAAACACTGATGACGATGGTTTCCGAGCTGGTGCTCACCCGCAACCAGTTGCTCGAAATCGCGCGCCGCCACGAGGATTCCGAATTCAAGGTGCCGCTGCAGCGGCTCTCCAACGTGACGGCCGAGCTGCAGGAAGGCGTCATGAAGACGCGGATGCAGCCGATCGGCAATGCGTGGCAGAAGCTGCCGCGCATCATCCGCGACCTCGCGGGCGAACTGCACAAAGACATCGAGCTCGAGATGCACGGTGCCGACACCGAGCTCGACCGCCAGGTGCTCGATCTCATCAAGGATCCGCTCACCCATATGGTGCGCAACTCGGCCGATCACGGCCTGGAAACGCCGGACCAGCGCCGCACGGCGAACAAGCCCGAGAAGGGAACCATCCGCCTCGCCGCCTATCACGAGGGCGGCCATATCATCATCGAGATTTCGGATGACGGGCGCGGGCTGAACACCGCGCGCATCAAGCAGAAGGTCGTCGAAAACGGCCTTGCGAGCGAAGCCGAAGTCGAGAAGATGACGGAAGCGCAGATCCACAAGTTCATCTTTGCGGCGGGCTTCTCGACAGCCGCGGCGGTGACCAGCGTGTCCGGCCGTGGCGTCGGCATGGACGTGGTGCGCACCAATATCGATCAGATCGGCGGCACAATCGACGTAAAGTCTGTGCCGGGCGAAGGTTCAAGCTTCACCATCAAGATCCCGCTGACGCTCGCGATCGTGTCGGCGCTGATCGTGGAGGCCGGTGGCGACCGCTTCGCGATCCCGCAGCTTGCCGTCATCGAGTTGGTGCGTGCGCAAAGCAACTCGGAGCATCGCATCGAACGCATCAAGGACGCGCCGGTGCTGCGCCTGCGCAACAAGCTGCTGCCGCTCATCCACCTCAAGAAACTTCTCAAGATGGAAGGCGCGGCCGAGAGCGAACCGGAAAACGGCTTCATCGTGGTGACGCAGGTCGGCAACCAGACCTTCGGCATCGTGGTCGATGGTGTGTTCCACACGGAAGAAATCGTCGTCAAGCCGATGTCGACCAAGCTGCGTCACATCAACATGTTCTCCGGCAACACGATCCTCGGCGACGGTTCGGTGATCATGATCATCGATCCGAACGGGATCGCGCAGACGGTCGGCTCGGCCGCAACACGCGGCGCGGAGGAGACCGATGAGGCGGCGCAAGCCGGCCTGGTCGAGAAAACCGTATCGCTTCTGGTCTTCCGTGCCGGTTCGGATCAGCCGAAGGCCGTGCCGCTCTCGCTGGTCACGCGCCTGGAGGAGATCGACTGCAAGAAGATCGAATTCTCCAACGGCCGCCATCTGGTGCAGTACCGCGGCCATCTCATGCCGCTCGTGCGCGTCAACGACGAGGCGCGGGTGCGCACGGAGGGCGCGCAGCCGCTGCTCGTGTTCTCCGACGCAGGCCGCTCGATGGGCCTCGTGGTGGACGAGATCGTCGATATCGTCGAGGACCGGCTCGATATCCAGGTCGGCAGCGAAACGATGGGCATCCTCGGCTCGGCGGTCATCAAGGGTCAGGCGACCGAGATCATCGACATCGGCCACTTCCTGCCGCTGGCTTTCGAGGACTGGTTCCGCCGCAAGGAAATGAAGCAGGAGGCGCTGACGCGTTCTCTGCTGTTCGTCGACGACTCCTCTTTCTTCCGCAATATGTTGGTGCCGGTCATGAAGGCCGCCGGCTATGACGTCACCGCGGTCGGTGCAGCCGAAGAAGCACTGGCGCTTGTCAAAAAAGGTCAGCTGTTCGACGTCATTGTTTCCGACATCGAAATGCCGGGCATGAACGGCTTCGAACTTGCCGAAGCGATCCGTGCCGATGCGAACGGAGCGCACATTCCGATCATCGCCCTGTCCTCGATCTCGTCTCCCGCCACGATCGAGCGCGGGCGTCAGGCGGGCTTCCACGACTTCGTCGCCAAGTTCGATCGTCCGGGCCTGATCGCGGCGCTGAAGGAATCTCGCGGTCGAATTCTCCGAGGCGGCCTGAGGACCAGACAATGACCAAAGACAAAACCGCCAACGATACCCTGATCGAATACGTGACCGTCTTGATTGGCGACCAGCTGTTCGGTCTGCCGATCTCGCGCGTACAGGACGTATTCATGCCGGATCGCATCACGCGGGTCCCCCTCGCGGCTCCGGAGATTGCAGGCGTGCTCAACCTGCGCGGACGCATCGTCACCGCGATCGACATGCGCCGGCGGCTCGGCCTGCCGCCGCGTACCGACGACAAGCCATTGATGGCGGTCGGAATCGAGGTGAGAGGTGAATCCTACGGCCTGCTGATCGATACGGTCGGCGAAGTGATGAAACTCGGCGAGGCGACCCTCGAGCCCAATCCGGTCAATCTGGATCCGCGGCTCGCGCGCGTCTCGGGCGGCGTGCAGCGCCTCGACGGGCAACTGATGGTCGTTCTCGACGTGGACTACGTGCTCAACACGGCGGCGGAGCCAATCGCCGCGTGAAGGACCGAAAGGTGAGGGCAGCGGCGCGCCGACGTGCAGGCCGCTGAGATCAAGAAGGTGGTGGACCTATGAAAACGTGTTTGGTTGTCGACGACTCCAGCGTCATCCGAAAGGTAGCGCGCCGGATCCTTGAGGGACTCGACTTCAAGATCACTGAAGCCGAGGACGGACAGCAGGCAATCGAACAATGCCGTAACGGAATGCCCGATGCGGTGTTGCTCGACTGGAACATGCCGGTGATGGACGGCTACGATTTTCTCAAGGCCCTGCGCCGCATGCCAGGCGGAGAGGCGCCGAAGGTCGTCTTTTGCACCACGGAGAACGACGTGGCGCACATCGCGCGCGCGCTCAGCGCCGGCGCCAATGAATACATCATGAAACCGTTCGACAAGGAGATCGTCGAAGCAAAGTTTCAGGAAGTTGGACTGATCTGAGCGGCACTCGCCGTCCGTTTTGTTTCTTGTAGCGTCCGCGTAACCGAGTTTGTGTAATGAGTGTCGCCGTCACGCTTGCGCCTCCTGCATCCGTCGCGGAGCAGGATGTCCTCCGCGTCATGATCGTCGATGACGCGGTCGTGGTGCGCGGCCTTGTCTCGCGGTGGATCGACGAAGAGCCCGGCCTGAAGGTTGTCGCCTCGCTGCGGACCGGACGCGAGGCTGTCGAGCAGGTGCTGCGGCACAACCCCGACGTCGTGGTTCTCGACATCGAGATGCCCGACATGGATGGGATCGAGGCGCTGCCGCTGCTGCTGGCGAAAAAGCGCGACCTGATCGTGATCATGGCGTCGACGCTGACGCGCCGCAACGCGGAAGTGAGTCTCAAGGCGCTGTCGCTTGGCGCCGCCGATTACATTCCGAAGCCGGCCACCAATCGCGAGGTCACCACCTCGGCGAGTTTTCGGCGCGACCTGATCGAGAAGGTCCGCCAGCTCGGCGCGCGCAAGAAGCACATTCCGGCGGACGCCCGTCCCCGCGTGCCCGCCGGCGTGCCGCTGCTCCGGCCGAAGTCGAGCCTTGCCGAAGCCCGCTGCTCCGTTCCGGGCTATTCCAGCGAATACAAGCTGCGCCCCTTTGGAATGACCCAGCCACGCGTGCTTCTCGTTGGGTCCTCGACCGGCGGACCGCAGGCGCTGACCAGTTTCGTCGCGAAGATCGCGCCGGTCATCGCGCGCGTCCCCGTGCTGATCACGCAGCACATGCCGCCCACCTTCACGACCATCCTGGCCGAACATCTGGCGCGCGCCGCCGGCTGTCCGGCCCATGAGGCGGTGGATGGCGAGCCGATCCTGCCGGGCCGAATCTACCTCGCGCCGGGCGGTCGCCACATGACGGTTGCGAAGCGCAACAATCAGCCCGCGGCCTCGCTCAATGATGGCCCGCTTGTGAACTTTTGCCGGCCGGCCGTTGATCCCTTGTTCTCCAGCGCGGCGCAGGTCTGGGGCGGCGCCATCCTGGCGGTGATCCTGACCGGCATGGGTTCGGATGGCACGCACGGCGCGCACGACGTTGTCGCGGCCGGCGGCAGCATCATCGCGCAGGACGAGGCGACCAGCGTGGTCTGGGGCATGCCGGGCGCCGCGGCAAACGCCGGGGTTTGTTCGGCGGTGCTTCCGCTCGATCAGATCGGTCCCAAGGTCGTGCGGCTGTTCCAGGGAGAACGGTCGTGACGCCGCTCGATTACGAGTTTCTGCGCAAGCTCCTGAAGGAGCGCTCCGGTCTGGTGCTGTCGGCCGACAAGCAGTACCTGGTCGAGAGCCGCCTGACGCCGCTCGCCCGCAAGGCCGGGATCGGTTCACTTGGCGAGCTTGTCGGCAAGCTCAAGGGCGCGAACGAAAAGCTCGTCGTCGACGTGGTCGAAGCGATGACCACCAACGAGTCGTTCTTCTATCGCGACAAGATCCCGTTCGATCATTTCCAGCAGGCCATCATGCCCGGCCTGATGGCCGCGCGCGCCAAGGAGCGGCGCATCCGCATCTGGTGCGCTGCGGCCTCGACCGGGCAGGAGCCCTATTCGCTCGCGATGTGCGTCAAGGAAATGAAGGACAGGCTCGCCGGCTGGCGCGTCGAGATCCTCGGCACCGATCTGTCGCTCGAAGTGCTGGAGAAGGCGAAGGCCGGTGTCTACAGCCAGTTCGAAGTGCAGCGCGGACTGCCGATCCAGATGCTGGTGAAATACTTCACGCAAACCGGTGACACCTGGCAGATCGCGCCGGATATCCGCGCGATGGTCCAGTACCGGCCGCTCAACCTGCTCAACGACTTCTCAAGTCTCGGCCGGTTCGATGCCGTATTCTGCCGCAACGTCCTGATCTATTTCGATCAGGACACCAAGATCGGCGTGCTCAATCGCATCGCCAGGATGCTCGAACCCGACGGTTATCTGGTTCTCGGCGCAGCCGAAACAGTGGTCGGCCTCACCGACGCCTTCAAGCCGATGCCCGACAAGCGCGGCCTCTATGCACCGGTGAAGGATGCAAAGCCGTCCGCGTTTGCCGGCGTGACCCCGATCCGTCCGTTCGCCGTCGCGGGCGCACGCTAAGTCTGTGTGACGTCGATCAGGTTCGGCTGCGTGCGTTCGAACGCGGCGAGCCGATCGAGGCTGTGCGCATCCGCCAGCACCGCCATCGTCTCGCGCTTGGTCAGCAGTGCAGCCGCTTCCCTGATCGAGCCGCAGTCTTCGAGCTTCGCGCGCGCGATCACGCGTGCGACGTCGACGTCGCCGGCTTTGCGCGGCGTTTCCTTGGGCAGCATCGCGCGATGTGCAGCCAACAAGGCCGGGTCGGCGATGAGCCGCTCCAGCGCGCTGCGCGGATCGGCGCTGGCGAGCTCGGCCGCGAGGGCGTTCGCGCGGTTGAGAATGTCGGGCGGGCGCTTTTCCTCCGGCGTCAGCAGCAGCTTCAATGCGCGCATCCGGCGGCCGGCCGAAGGGCTTGCGGTCCATTGCGCGAGCGGGATGGCCAGGATCAGCCCGACGATGACCGGCGTCATCCAGGCGAACAAGGAATACGACACTTCGTAAGCCGCGAAGGCGAGCAGCAGCCCGAACACCGTATACCAGCCATAGCGGCGCATCGTGGCGCGCAACGGCAACGTGCCGTCGTCGCGCCGCTGCGCCTGCCAGCCGCTGTCGCGGCCGCTGAGTATCGCCAGCACCGAGGCCGACTGGATCAGCATCATCACCGGCGCGATCAGGCCGGAGACCACGACCTCGAACAGCATGCTGACGAAAGCGCGAAACGCGCCGCCGAATCCGCGCCGGGCCGCGCCATCGAACAGCATTGCGAAATAGCCGATCAGCTTCGGGACCAGCAGCAGCGCCATCGTGCCGGCGAACACGTATGCGGCGCGCACCGGATCCTGTGCGGGCCATTGCGGATAGAGCGTGAAGGTTTTCGGAAAATACTCCGGCCGGATGAACTGCGCCTGCAGCGAGATCAGGATGCCGGTGAACAGGAACAGGAGCCACAGCGGCGCCGCCACGTAAGAGCCGATGCCGGTCGCAAGATGCATGCGCGTCACCCAGTGCAGCCCGCGCGCCGGCAGCACGCCCATGTGCTGCAGATTGCCCTGACACCAGCGCCGGTCGCGCGTGGCGTATTCGGTAAGCGAAGGCGGCGACTCCTCGTACGAGCCGGGGAGCGCCGGCGCCATCAGGATGCCCCAGCCGCCGCGCCGCATCAGTGCGGCCTCGACGAAGTCGTGGCTGAGGATGTGCCCGCCGATCGGGCGCGGCCCTTTCAACACCGGCAGGCCCGCGGACTGCGCGAAGGCGCGTGTGCGGATCACGGCGTTGTGGCCCCAGTAATTGCTGTCCGCGCCGTGCCACCAGGCAAGCCCATAGGCGATCAGCGGCCCATAAAGCCGCCCGGCGAACTGTTGCACGCGCGCAAACGGCGTCGTGGCGTTGACCATCACGGGAAATGTCTGGATCAGCCCGACGGCCGGATTTTGCTCCATCGCGGCAGCAAGCCGAACCAGCGTGTCACCGGTCATCAGCGAGTCGGCGTCGAGCACGATCATGTGCTCGTAATGCGCGCCGAAGCGTTGCAGCCATTCGGCGATGTTGCCGGACTTCTTGGCGTCATTCTTGGGGCGATGGCGATAGTAGATGCGGGTATCCGGCAGCCGCGCGCGCAGGCCGAGGAAGGCGGCCTCCTCGGCGACGAACGTGTCGGGATCGGTCGTGTCGCTGAGGATGAACACGTCGAAGCGATCCGTGCCGGTGGCAGCCACCGATTCGCAGATCGCCTGCACCCGCGCGAGTACGCGGTGCGGCTCCTCATTGTAGGTGGGAAACAACAGCGCGGTGCGTTGCTGCAGCACCGGGAGGGGCGCATCGGCGCCAAGGCCGAGCGGCCTGACGGCGCCGGAGATGAGAGCGACGATTCCGCCCAGCATGCTGGCAAAGGAGAGGGCGACCCAGGCAAACAGGATCACGAACAGGGTGAGGATCACCCATTCCAGCGCCGTCACACCGCCGACCGCCAGCACGAGATACATCTCGTAGGCAGCGAGGACGGTGAGCGCGAGCGCGACGCCGAAAACGAAGAAACGACGCGCCGCGATCGCGCCAAGGCTGACGGAGGGAGCGTCGGCGCGGCCCGCTTCGCGAAGCGACTGCACGGGCATCGCCAGCGTTGCCTCGGGTGGGAGATAGATCGGCTCCGATGGCGAAGGAGGCGCGAGCCTCAGGGCGTCCATCGGTTCATCCAGACTTCGGACGCCAGATCGTCGCCGCGCATCAGTTGCACCCGCAACTCGATGGCTTTCTCGCCGCCCGGGGCAAGCTGAAAGCTCACGCGGGTCCCACCGGTCTCCGGATTGGGATGCGACACGACGTTGAGCACCTTCCCCTTGTAGGCCGTAACCTGCGCCTTGATCTCGGCCGGCGGAATGGCCTTCAGACTCTCGCCGGCAAAGTCGATGACGATCAGGCGTGTTTCGTCGGGGCCTGCTCCGATGCGGGTCGAGACGACCGTCGCGAGCGGTAATGGCCTGGGCACCTGCCGCCCCCAATGGATGCGGTAGGTGTAAGCGTATTCGCCCTTGGGGCGGGTCGGCTGGCGCGGGCGCCAGAAGGCTACGATGTTGTCGTTGATCTCGGTCGTGGTCGGGATTTCGACCAGCGTCACCGCGCCTTCACCCCAGTCGCCGATCGGCTCGATGAAGGCGCTCGGCCGCTTCTCGTAGCGGGCTTCGAGGTCCTCGTAGGTGCGGAAGTCGCGTTGGCGCTGCATTAATCCGAAGCCGCGCGGATTGTTGTCGACAAAGGCACTCACCTGGAGGTCGGCGGGATTGTTCACCGGCCGCCAGATTTGCTCGCCCCATCCGTTCTGAATCGCCAGACCGTCGGAGTCATGCACCTCGGGACGGAAGTCGTCGACGCCGCCGCGGTCGTTGGCGCCGAAGAAATACATGCTGGTGAGCGAAGCGAGGCCAATCTGGTCGATCTGCACGCGCGGAAACAGGGTCAACTCGATGTCGTATATCGTGGTCTCGCCGGGCCGGATCGTGAAGCGAAACGCCGCCGTTGCGCTTTCCGAATCCAGCAAAGCATGCACCACGATCGAACTTGCGCCCTTGGAGGGTCGTTCGACCCAGAAGGTGCGAAAGTTGGGAAATTCCTCGCCCTTGGGGTCGGCGGTGTTGAGAGAGAGGCCACGCGCCGAGAGGCCGTAGCTCTGGCCCTTCGCAACAGCGCGAAAATAGCTCGCGCCGAGAAACACGCCGATTTCGTCGAAGTAGTCGGGGCGATTGATCGGTCCGTGGATGCGGAATCCCGCAAAGCCGAGATTCGTCTTGATGTCGGGGACGGGACGATCGCCAAACGAGAACATCGCCGGCGAATAGAGTATCGGATTCGCAAGCCCGTCCTTCACTTCGAAAATGTCGACACGGTTCGCGTAATAGAAACCGCGGTGGAAGAACTGCAGCTGAAACGGCAAGCCGTCCGCGCGCCACAGCGCCTGATCGGGCACAAAGCGGATCATGCGGTAACGGTCGTAGGTCAGATCCGAGAGCGCATCGGGAAGCTTGTTCTCGGGTGGCTTGTAGGGTTTCTGCGCCAGATCGCGCGCGAGCGCTCGCACCGTTGCGGCATCGAACGGCGCAGCCTTGTCCTGGGCCAATGCGGGGCCAATGATTGTGTCCGACAAGGCACGGCCGATGAACGGCAGCGCCAGGCCTCCAGCCAAAAGATCGCGACGACGCAAAGAGATACCCCTGTCGGATGGTCCAGCCTGACGGCGCCAGGACATGCCCCGGGCGCAGCTCTAACGGTCCTGTGGAACGCAGGTTCCGTTGCGCTTTTGGCCGTGCCTTGGGGCAATCTCAGGGCAGGCGGCCAAAATCGACGCCAAGCGACTACCGGCTCATGCTTTTGACGCCACTTGCGGGCGGATTGCCGTCAGAACGATGCAGGCACGAATAGGTCCGTATTCGCTCGCGCGTGTCGCGTGGAATCGCGACCGATCCCGCAAGGCTCGCGGTTGCGGTCTCGCAGGAGGCCCAGAAGAAGTTGACCTCGGGCGCGACGACCAGCCGCGGCGGCGACAGATCTGGCGTTACCAGAACGGAGAGAAACGGTGTGGTGGAGGCCCAGGCGAGGCGTGTCTGGGTCGCGGCCATCCGATCAGAGGATGCAAAGCCCGGGTCGCCCAGCTTCGGGTCGGAGGCCGGACCCGCTGCCAGTCTTCGCACGGCGGTCGTGTAGTCATCCCAGGCCGCGACGAATTTCGCGGTCTCGACCGCATGGACCAGCGTGACAAGCAGGAGAAGTCCGGCTGCGGCGCGCATCGGCACGATGGCGGCAACAGCGGCGATCGGCCGCAGCATGAAAGAAAACCCCGCGTTTAGGCTGGCAGAGCCCCGAAGTGCGTACGTGGCAGCGAGCGTGCCGAACATCGGCGTCAGCACGATCAGGGCGGTCCGCATGCAATAACGGTTCTCGGCGTGGAGCGAGCCGTCGAACCCCAGCCAATAGATCGCGAGCAGGATCGCGACGGCGCAGAACGCCGCGGCCGCTGGCTTGCCGATGTTCAGACGGGTCAGCAGGTGAAACACGAGCAGATAGCCGGCGAGGGAGCAAAACAGGAGCAGCACCAGCGTTCCGCCGAGAAGCGAAACGTCGAAGACGTTCAGCGCGAGATTCGCGAGCACATCCGCGATGTAATCGTCCGGGCGAAAGGCAAGCTTGACGGCCGCCCAAACCAGCAAGGCCATGCAACCGGCACCGCCCGCGCGCCGGAATTCATGGCTCGTCCTGCCGCGCGCCAGCGTTGTCGCAATGATTGCTGCCGCCCCAATCAACGCGCCTTCATGGCTCAGAACGAGCGCGAGCATCAGCGCAAGAACGAGAGCAAAGCCGCCCAGTCCCTTGTGTGCGTGGTGGCAAGCCGCAAGGGTTGGCCAGAAGACCGCGTGCGCCACCCACATTTCGGTCGGGAAGCCGAATACGAGCGGACAAATGCAGGCGGTCGAGCCGCACGCGAAGGCAAACAGCGTCCGGCGCGGTGAGCTGTCGAGCGCAAATGTCGCCGCGAGCCCGGCGAGGGGCGCTGCAAAGAACAGAAAGCCGTAAGCCGCGATCCCGCCGCGCGCGTCGCCGGTCAGGCCGACATAGGTTTCGGCCGGCAGCATCGCGGCGAAATACACGAAGACCCGGCCCGAAATGTTATGCCAGTGGAAGGCCCACGCGTCCTGCGCGGCGACCGCGTAGGAAAACAGCGCACCATCGCCGTACGTCTGGAGATCGTTGCGAACGCCGAGTATCGGAAAAAGCAGCGCCCACGCGAGTCCGACTGCAATCGACAGAGTGCGGAGATCCAGGTCGAAGTGAAGCAGAGCAACACGCCGGGACTCTGCACCCGATACCCCGATCGCCAACCCAGTCCCTCGCTACGCGGCCTTACCGCAAGCCACTATAGACCCTTTCGAAAACAAATCGCGTGCCACCGATGGAGAATGGCAGCGCGCAAAGCGTCGCAGGTCGCCCCGCCAAACAAAAACCCCGCCATCGCTGGCGGGGTTGAAGTTGGGAGGAAAGAGCCCGGGCAGGGCTCGACGCAACTGCGTTAAGCTGGGATGCGTTCCTCGACCTCGGTCGGCTCGCGCAGCACATAGCCGCGGCCCCAGACCGTCTCGATGTAGTTCTTGCCCTGGCTGGCGTTCGCAAGCTTCTTGCGCAGCTTGCAGATGAACACGTCGATGATCTTGAGTTCGGGCTCGTCCATGCCGCCATAGAGATGGTTAAGGAACATCTCCTTGGTCAGCGTCGTGCCCTTGCGGAGCGAAAGCAGCTCCAGCATCTGGTATTCCTTGCCGGTCAGGTGCACCCGGGCCGCATTCACCTCGACGGTCTTGGTGTCGAGATTGACGACCAGATCGCCGGTCTGGATCACGGACTGGGCGTGGCCCTTGGAGCGGCGCACGATCGCGTGGATGCGGGCGACCAGCTCGTCCTTGTGGAACGGCTTGGTCATGTAGTCGTCAGCGCCAAAGCCGAGACCTTTGACCTTGTCCTCGATACCGGCGAGGCCGGAAAGGATCAGGATCGGCGTCTTGATCTTGGAAACGCGCAACGTCCGCAGGACCTCATAGCCCGACATGTCGGGCAGGTTCAGGTCGAGCAGGATGATGTCGTAGTCGTAGAGCTTTCCGAGATCGACGCCCTCTTCGCCCAGATCGGTCGTATAAACGTTGAAACTCTCGGATTTCAGCATCAACTCAATCGATTGCGCGGTCGCGCTATCGTCTTCAATCAGCAGAACGCGCATGCCAGTCCCCTTCCACGCCCTCTGGGCTCAGGTCGGCAGGCCACAGGGGCCCGGTTTTTTCGTACGCCTTGGGACAATCGATTCGGCACGCTACGGATCAATGGTTAACAAAACCTGATTCTCCTGCGCAAGCATTTACTGTGCGGCAATGACCGAATCGCCGTAATATGCTGGAGAGAACAGGTTTTTTCGCCACTAAGCCCTTCACGCTGTACGTTAAGAGTCGGTGGTAACCAACTCCCGCGACTCGCCCTCCGTCCTGGAAAGCGAGACGCTCTAGTCCCAAGGACGGTGAGGCAATCATTAACGAAGCGAGTAAATGCCGAGTTAAGGAAACGTCCGTAGTGACGCTGATCGCTGAGGAATCATGAAAGCGCTCGCCGAACAGATCGCCGAACTCGACGATGTCGAGACTTACGGGCGCGTCGTTGGCGTCCGCGGCCTGATGGTCGAGGTCGCGGGGCCGATCCATGCGATGTCGGTCGGTGCCCGGGTCATCATCGAAACCGGGGCGCATCGCGCCATCCCCTGCGAGGTGGTCGGATTTACCGGTCCGAACGCGCTGCTGATGCCCTATGCGGCGCTCGAGGGGGTGCGGCGCGGGTGCCGTGCTGTTGTTACTTCTGTTCCTGCAGCAGTGCGGCCCTCCGCCGGCTGGCTCGGCCGCGTCGTGAACGCGATGGGCGAGCCGATCGACGGCAAGGGGCCGCTGCCGGCCGGACGCGCGCCTTATCCATTCCGCAATCCGCCGCCGCCCGCGCACGCGCGTCTTCGCGTCGGCGCGCCGCTCGATCTGGGCGTGCGCGCGCTCAACACCTTCCTCACCTGCTGCCGGGGCCAGCGCATGGGCGTGTTCGCGGGCTCCGGTGTTGGCAAGTCGGTGCTGTTGTCGATGATGGCGCGAAACGTTGCGGCCGACGTCTCTGTGATCGGTCTCGTCGGCGAGCGGGGACGCGAGGTACAGGAATTCCTGCAGGACGATCTCGGCGATACCGGGCTTGCGCGTTCCGTGGTCGTGGTCTCGACCTCCGACGAGCCAGCGTTGATGCGACGCCAGGCTGCCTATCTGACGCTCGCCATCGCGGAGTATTTCCGCGATGAGGGCAAGGACGTGCTCACGTTGATGGATTCCGTCACGCGCTTTGCGATGGCGCAGCGCGAGATTGGCCTTTCGGCGGGTGAGCCGCCCACCGCGAAAGGCTACACACCTACTGTGTTCACCGAACTGCCGCGCCTGCTGGAGCGCGCCGGCCCCGGAACGGAAGCCGGTACCATCACGGGGATCTTCACCGTGCTGGTCGATGGCGACGATCATAACGAGCCGGTCGCCGATGCGGTGCGCTCGATCCTCGATGGCCACATCGTGATGGAGCGCGCGATCGCGGAACGCGGACGCTATCCGGCGATCAACGTTCTGAAGTCCGTCTCGCGCACCATGCCGCGCGCTGCCAATCCGGCTTACCTCCCGGCCATCAATCGCGCCCGGCAAATCATGGCGACCTACGCGGACATGGAGGAGTTGATCCGGCTCGGCGCGTACCGCGCGGGGTCAAGTCCCGAGGTGGATGAGGCAATCCGCCTGCATCAGCCGCTCGAGGCGTTTCTCGCGCAGGGTAAGGAAGAATCAACAACCCTTACCGAAGCCTATACGCAGCTCGAGCAAATCCTTCGGCATGCGGAAACCGAAAACTAACGTTGTGCTGCCACATTCGGGCCTTGGTGGAGCCTCGGATCGTGTATCGGATCCGGTTCCGCTGCGCCCGATGGGGAAGTCGGGGCTTCTGGGGAGTATGAGTCGATGAAGTCGCGTGAGACCCTTATTCGCCTGAGGAAGTTTCAGGTCGACGAAAAGCGGCGGCGCGTTGCGCAGATCGAAAGCATGGTGGCGGACTTCGATCGCATGGCCGCCGACCTCGATCGCGAGATCGCAACCGAACAGGAACGCGCCGGAATCCACGATCCGACGCATTTTGCCTATCCGACCTACGCCAAGGCGGCGCTCGGACGGCGCGACAATCTCAAGCGCTCGGCCGACGAACTGAAAGGCCAGCTCGAAGACGCTCGCATGGCGCTTGCCGAGGCGTTCGAGGAATTGAAGAAGGTCGAGCTTCTCGACGAACGTGACCAGGCGCGCGAACGCGTCGCCGACAATGCGCGCGAGCAGACCGAACTCGATCGCATCGGCGCGCTGCGCATGGCGGGCGGCGTTCGGATCTAACCGCAACCTCGGTTCGTTTCATCCGTATCTGGCGTGGCGGCGCGTGGCGCCGTCGCGGCCCGCACGCAATCGGCCACGCGTTCCGTGGCGTCGCGGGCCGGTTGCATTCCCGTCTCGTCCCGGCCATCGTTCGGGGGAGGGGGACCTGAGGACCTGCGTCTTTGATGCTCACGCCGGCTGAACTGGTGTGGCTGATGGCTGCCGTCGCCAAGGGCGATCAGGCGGCCTTTGAGCGTTTGTACAGTGCCACGCGGGCGAAACTGTATGGGGTGGCGCTGCGTATCTTGCGGCGAAACGATCTCGCCGACGAGGTCATCCAGGAAGCCTATCTCAAGATTTGGCACAATGCCGGCAACTTCGATCCCAAACTGGCGACTCCGATCACCTGGATGGTGGCGATCACGCGCAACCGTGCGCTGGACCTCGTCCGGAAGAAGGGGGAAACCTCGATCGAGGACGAGCCGGCCGCAATGGAAGCAGCGGGGGAAGAGCCCAACCCGTTGGCGCGGCGCGAGATGACGGAGGAACTCAGACGTCTGCTCGGATGCCTCGGCAAACTTGAGGAGGACCGCCGGCGCATGGTTCTGCTCGCCTACTACAGCGGCTGGAGCCGGGATCAGCTGGCGGTGCAATTCGATGCGCCCGCGAATACGATCAAGACCTGGCTGCGGCGCAGCCTGTTGGAGATCCGGGAGTGCCTCGGGTCATGAGCGTGGACGACGACAAGGACGGATTCGCAGCAGAGTACGTGCTGGGTACGCTCGACACCGATGAGCGCGCGCAGGCCGACGCACTTGTGCTGGTCGATCCCGACTTCGCCACCGCGGTGAAGCTGTGGGAGCGCCGGCTCGGTGAACTCAACGTTCTGGTCGCGCCGGTGGAGCCGGCGGCGCCCGTCTGGGAGCGCATCCGCGGAGCCATTCCGGCGACCGTCCAGATCGAAACGCTGCATCTGCCCCAGGTCGGCGCGCCCGGCACGCACGCGGTGAAGCTACCGGCCAGCGCGGACATCATCGATATGACCCAGCGTATGCGGCGCTGGCGCGCGTTCACCGGGCTGACGGGCGCGCTCGCGGCCTGCCTGCTCGGTATTGTGGTGCTTGGCGAAACCCGTCCCGACGTACTGCCGATGCAGCTTCGGCCGACGCCGCAGGTGGTTGAGCGCGTCGTCGAAAAGCCGGTCGAGGTCGTACGTGAGGTGGCGGCACCGCGGCCTGCGCAGTTCGTTGCGGTATTCCAGAAGGACCAGCAATCCCCGGCCTTCCTGCTCAGCGTCGATATCGACAAGCGCACCGTCACGGTGCGGCCGGTTGCGGCCGACACGCCGCCCGACAAGACATACCAGTTGTGGATCGCCGCACAGCCCGGCGTTCCGCCGAAGTCGCTCGGACTCATCGGCAGCGATGAGTTCACCGTGAGGGAGGCGTTGAGCGACTACGATCCGGCGGTGATCAGCAAGGCGACTTACGGAATCTCGCTCGAGCCACCAGGCGGCTCACCGACCGGCGCGCCGACCGGACCGGTTATTCACGCTCAGCTTGTGCAAGCAACGCCGTAGCACGAGCTGACCCAAAAAAAAGAGCGCCTGAGAGGCGCTCGAAGGGTCTTGCGGAGGTCACTCGCAAAGAGACGTAGATTACTGAAAGGTAATTCCATCGCGGAACGTAACCACGGAGGGCTTGCCGGCCTTGAGCACCGGGCCGTGCGCCTGCAGGCTCGCCGAGGCACCGTTGTCTGTCACGCGGGCGGTGACACCAACCAGGATCACGGCAATCGCTGCCATCAGCGAAACGGCCACGATCTTCAGGTGGGTCGTGCGATCTGCGGTAACTAGTGAATGGTTCATGGGAGTCTCTCCCCCGGTTCTGTCAGTTTGTCGTGGCGACCGGGCGGTTGGTTCAAAACTGAAACGCGTCATCTCACATTAAGTTTCGCTTGACTGTGACCCGGGTCACGAAAGCGGCGAACTTGGCGACCGGCCGACACGCTCTGTCCGTGGGGCCGATATGGGTTCCCGGCGCGGTAGCGCCATTCAAAACCAGGTCACAAGACCGTGCTCGGGGGTAGAAACGGTCGAGCCGCCGGAAAGTGGGGCTTTTCGGGTCCCAAAAGCGTGACGGCGGTATTTAAATGCCGCCCACCGTCTTGAGCCTCACCCGCGGGTGTATTTCAGCTTGGGAAAGCACTGTCGTCTGCGTGCGGAACCGCTCGACAATCGAGCGGACAAATGGACGCACCCCGGGTGAGGTGACCAGGACCGGGGCCTCGCCCTGCCGCGCCGCATCCTCGAAGCGCTCGCGCACCAGCGTGATGAACTCCGAAAGCTTGGACGGGGCCATTGCGAGGTTCTTCTCCTCGCCTTGGCCGACGATCGACTCGGCGAAGGCCTGCTCCCATTTGGGCGAGAGTGCGATCAGCGGGACGTAGCCGTTCGGCGAGGTGTGCTGCGCGCAGATCTGGCGGGCAAGGCGCGTGCGGACATGCTCGACCAGTTGAGCAGGATTTCGCGTGAAGGCGAGCGCGTCGGCGATACCTTCCAGGATCGTCGGCAGGTCGCGGATCGAGATGCGCTCGGCGAGCAGGAGCTGGAGCACGCGCTGGATGCCCGACACGGTGATTTGTGCCGGCGTGATGTCCTTGAGCAATTCGCCCTGCTCCTTCGACAGCTCCTTGAGCAGTTTCTGCACCTCCGCGTAGGACAGAAGCTCCGACATGTTGGTCTTGAGCACCTCGGTGAGATGGGTGGCGAGCACGGTCGCGGCATCGACCACCGTGTAGCCCTTGATTGCCGCTTCCTCCTTGAGCGAGGCATCGACCCATGTGGCGGGCAGGCCGAATGTCGGCTCCGTGGTGTGCAGGCCGGGCAGGTTCACCTGCGCGCCGGCCGGATCCATGACCATGTTCTGGTTCGGCCATACGCGGCCTTGCCCTGCGTCGACCTCCTTGAGCTTGATGACATAAGCGTTGGCCTCGAGCTGCACGTTGTCGAGGATGCGCACGGCCGGCATCACGAAGCCCATTTCGCTTGCGAGCGAACGGCGCAGCGCCTTGATCTGCTCGGTGAGGCGATCGGAGCCGTCCGGCGCATTCACCAGTGGAAGCAACGCGTAGCCGAGCTCGATCTTCAGATCGTCGATCTTCAGTGCGGAGCTGATCGGCTCCTCGACCGGTTCGGTCTTGGCGGCAGCCGTCGCCTGTTTCTCGTCCGCGACAGCCGCGAGGCGCGTGCGCTTGTGCATCATGTACGCCAGCGCCCCAGCGCCGCCGCCGAGCGCCAGAAACGGAACCAACGGCAGACCGGGCAGCAACGACATGATGATCATGACGGCCGACGACATACCCAAGGCCTTCGGATATCCGGAAAGCTGCCGCAGCAACGCCTTGTCGACCCCGCCGCCGACGCCCGCCTTCGATACGAGCAAACCGGCCGCGGTCGAGACGATCAACGCCGGGATTTGTGTGACAAGGCCGTCGCCCACGGTCAGCAGCGTGTAGGTACGGGCGGCTTCGGAAAACGGCAGCCCCTGCTGCGCGATGCCGATGATCATGCCGCCGATCACGTTGATGAACACGACGAGCAGGCCGGCGATGGCGTCGCCACGCACGAACTTCGAAGCGCCATCCATCGCGCCAAAGAAGGCGCTCTCATCCTCCAGATGCTTGCGCCGTGTACGCGCATCCTGCTCGGTGATCAGGCCGGCGGAAAGATCGGCGTCGATCGCCATCTGTTTGCCGGGCATGGCGTCGAGATTGAAGCGCGCTGCGACTTCGGCAATGCGCCCCGAGCCCTTGGTGATGACGACGAAATTTACGATGACAAGGATCGTGAACACGATGATGCCGATCACGAAGTTGCCGCTCATCACGAAGTTGCCGAACGCTTCGATCACGTGTCCGGCGGCGGCGGTCCCTTCGTGTCCGCGCGACAGGATGAGCCGCGTGGAGGCGAGGTTGAGCGCAAGCCGCAGCATCGTCGAGATGAGCAGCACGATCGGGAACGACGAGAACTCAAGTGGCGTGTGGATGAACAACGCCGTCATGAGGATCAGCACGGACAGGATGATCGAGATAGCGAGCGCAAAATCCAAAAGGATCGCGGGCAGCGGCAGGATCAGCACCATCAGGATCGACAGCACGCCGACCGCGAGCGCCAGATCGCCGCGCTTGGAGAGGTCGCCCAGACTCCCGATGCCCGGAAGCGAGAAGCCGCCCGATGGTGCCGCGGTGACGTCCGTCATGCTTGCAACTGCCTGCGCCCGCGCACCCGGCTGGGCGCACGTCCCCTGTTAGGCAATTATTGCCGAGTGTATGGTTATCAATCGGTTAACCAAGGTTTTGGCATGCAAATCGGTATCGTGGGACTGGGGCGGATGGGTGCCAATATCGCCCGCCGCCTGATGCGGTACGGCCACGACTGCGTCGTGTTCGATGCCAATCTTGACTCCAGCCTGGCGCTCGGCCGGGAAGGGGCGACCTCCTCGGCGGCGCTGCAGGACCTGGTGAAGCGGCTCAAAGCCCCGCGCGTTGTGTGGCTGATGGTGCCGGCGGGCGAGCCGACCGCGCAGGCGGTCGAGGAATTGGGCCGCCTGATGGTTGAGGGCGATACCATCATCGATGGCGGCAACTCGTTCTGGAAGGACGACATCGCGCGCGCCAAGGCGCTACGCGGAAAAGGCATCCACTATCTCGATGTCGGGACCTCGGGCGGCGTGTGGGGGCTTGAGCGCGGCTACTGCCTGATGATCGGCGGCGAGAAGACCGTGGTGGAGCGGCTCGATCCGATCTTCCGCGCGCTGGCGCCGGGTTCGGGCGAGATCGCCGCGACGCCGGGGCGCGACGGGCGCGATCCAAGGCCGGGGCAGGGTTACATCCACGCCGGGCCGAACGGCGCAGGGCACTTCGTGAAGATGATCCACAACGGCATCGAGTACGGGCTGATGCAGGCCTATGCGGAGGGCTTCGACATCCTGAAGCATGCGGGCGATGACTCGCTCCCGGCCGAGCATCGCCTCGATCTCAACCTCGCGGATATCGCCGAAACCTGGCGGCGAGGCAGTGTCATCACGTCTTGGCTGCTCGATCTCACCGCGGCGGCGCTCGCCGAGGAGGGCGATCTGAAGTCCTATACGGGCAATGTCGCAGACTCAGGCGAGGGGCGTTGGACCTTGATGGCGGCGATTGAGGAAGCCGTGCCGGCGGATGTCTTGTCCGCGGCGCTCTACACCCGCTTTCGCTCACGGCAGCAGCACACCTTCGCAGAGAAAATCCTCTCGGCGATGCGCAAAGGTTTCGGCGGCCACCAGGAGCCGCGTTAATGGCGGAGCGTCTTGCCGCCGTCGTTGTCATGGGAGTCTCGGGCGCCGGAAAGTCGACGGTCGGCAAGCTGATCGCGGCGCGGCTTGGCTGCCCGTTTCGCGACGCCGACAGCTTTCACCCCAAGGCCAATATCCAAAAGATGGCGAGCGGCCAGCCGCTGACCGACGAAGATCGCTGGCCGTGGCTCAAGGCGATCGCGGCGTGGATCGCGGAGCACCGTGCGGCGGGAACGAGCTGCGTCGTCACCTGCTCCGCGCTCAAACGCGCCTATCGCGATATCGTCACCGGCAAACAACGTGCCGATGTACGGCTGGTCTATCTCAAGGGCGATTTCGAGCTGATCGAAGCGCGGCTGAAGGCACGCAAGGGCCATTTCATGCCACCGGAATTGCTGCGCAGCCAGTTCGCAGCGCTCGAGGAGCCTGCTCCCGACGAGCACGCGATCACGGTGTCCATCGATTCGATACCGGAGGGAATTGCTGCGTCTGTGCTGGAAAAACTTTAACCCGCAACGACACGCAGTTTCGGTTGTTCGTGCACTGTGTGGTCATGCAGTGAACAGCCGAAGGTCCGCTCGATATTGGCCCAGCCGTTTGGCGTGATGGTCAGCGCGCGCGAGTCGCGCTTGCGCGCGATCCAGCGCAAGTCCATCAGGCGGTCCGCGAGTGCGGCGCCAACCGCGCCGGCGAGGTGTGCGCGCCGCTCGCTCCAGTCGATGCAGGGGCGGCAGAACACCCGGCGGCTCCGGCGCGAGGCCGACAGATCGATGCCGAATTTCACAAAGAACGCTTCACCGGACGGTGTGACCACACCGCCATCTTCGGCGAATTCGACATGGCCATGTTCGCGCAGTGCATCCGCGATCACCACGCCGAGCTGGCCGGCGAGGTGGTCGTAACACATGCGCGCCTGCCGCATCGTCGCGTCGATGCGGATCGGCCGCAGCCGCGGCGGCGCGATCGAGGCGACCGCCGAGATGCTTTCCAGCATCGCGGCAACGTGCCGACCGGCGAGCTTGAAATAACGATGGCGGCCCTGCTGCGCCGGCTCGATGAGGTTCGCGCGCGCGAGCTTCCCGAGGTGGCCGCTCGCGGTCTGCGGTGTCACGTGCGCCGCGTAGGCGAGTTCGCTCGCGGTCAGCGCGCGCCCGTCGAGAAGTGCGCACAGGATGTTCGCGCGGGCCGGATCGCCGACCAGCGCCGCGATGGCGGCCATATCGAGAACTTCGCTCATGGTGGGGTTATAGCGTGCGCGGGGCGGACCCGCACGGACCGATGCTTCGGTGCAGCCCGTAGCGTTGCGTGCCCAATTCGGCGGGGAGCGAAACGTCCAAGCCGCAGACGGATCATCTTCTTCTTATCGCAAGAGGAGAAGACGATGCCGACATTCGATCTGTTTTGCCGCCCAAGACCTATTCAGCTTGGCACCCAAAGCAGCGAAAGGGACCCATCCAGCCGTTCGCGGGGGTCTTCCTGCTGACCGCGCGCTGGATCGCCCGCGTACGGCAGCGCAACGCGCTCGCCGCGCTGGACGATCGACATTTACGCGACATCGGGATCACGCGCTTCGACGCCCGGCACGAATGCGGCAAGTCGTTCTGGCGTTGATCAAACCGCCATGCGGAAGTCAGGCGCGCCGTTGGCGGGTGGCGGAATTTGCATTCCGTCGCCGGCGTACTCGTTGAGCTTGTTGCGGAGCGTGCGGATCGAGATCCCGAGGATGTTCGCCGCGTGCGTGCGGTTGCCGAGGCAATGCTTCAGCGTCTCCAGAATGAGATCGCGCTCGACGTCTGCGACCGTGCGGCCGACCAGTGCGCGCGTCACGGTCTCGGCCGCGAAGGTTGCGTGTGCGACCGCCGGCGCGGCGCGCTGCTCCTCGAGCCGAGCGCCGTCGGGTGCGATGATCGCTTCCGGACCAATTGATTCGCTTGCCGCGATCAGCACCGCGCGGTGCATCGCGTTTTCCAATTCGCGCACGTTGCCGGGCCAACGATTCGCGATCAGTTGCGCGCGCGCCTCGGTCGAGAGCACCCGCACCATGCCGTTCGCCTTGGCGTACATCTTCACGAAGTGCTCGGCGAGTTCGAGCACGTCGGCCGGCCGCTCGCGCAGCGGCGGGATCTTCAGGTTCACGACGTTAAGCCGATAGAACAGATCCTCGCGGAACGTTCCGGACTTCACCGCGTCAGCAAGATTGCGATTCGAGGTCGCAACGATCCGGATATCGACGGGCACCGGCTTGTTGCCGCCGACGCGGTCGATGACCCGTTCCTGGATGGCGCGCAGCAACTTTGCCTGCAGCCGCACGTCCATCTCGGAGATTTCGTCCAGCAGCAGCGTACCGCCGCTCGACTCCTCGAACTTGCCTATACGCCGCGCGACCGCGCCGGTGAACGAGCCCTTCTCGTGGCCGAACAACTCGGATTCGAGCAGATGTTCCGGGATCGCAGCGCAGTTGACCGAGATGAACGGCGCGCGCGCGCGATTCGATTTCGCGTGCACGAAACGCGCCAGTACCTCCTTGCCGGTTCCGGATTCCCCGGTGATGAGCACCGAGGCATCGCTCGGCGCGACCTGCTGGGCAAGCTTGACCACATTTGCCATCGCGTCGTCGCGATAGATGAAGTCGCGGTGGTCGTCCGCGACCGCCGCCAGCACCGCCGCGATCAGCTCCGGGTCCGGGGGGAGGGGGATGTACTCTTTCGCCCCCGCATGGATCGCCGCGACCGCGGCGCGCGCGTCCGTCGAGGTGCCGCAGGCGACCACCGGCACGACGATGTGTTCGGCTTCCATCCGGGTGATGAGATCGCGGATGTCGACCGCCACCTCGACCAGCAGCAGATCCGCGCTGCGCCCGGAGCGCAGCACGCGCAGTGCGATTTCGGCGTCGTCCGCATGAGTGACGGTTGCGCCCTTCTCCATGGCGAGCTTGGTCGCGAGCGTAAGCTGGCCTCGGAGTGTTCCGACGATCAGAAGGCGCATGGTTCGGTATCCTTTTCAGTTCAGCGGCATCAACCGCCGGTTCGCTAGTTTCGCTCGGCCTTGATCATTTCCGTCATCGTGACGCCGAGTTTTTCCTCGACCAGCACGACTTCGCCACGCGCCACCAGACGATTGTTGATGTAGATGTCGATTGCCTCGCCGACCTTGCGATCCAGTTCGAGCACGGCGCCCGGTCCGAGCCTCAACAGATCGCCGATCTCCATGCGGGTGCGGCCGAGTACGGCCGAAACCTGGACCGGTACGTCGAACACGGCCTCGAGGTCCGAGGCAGTGCGCGAGGCTTCAGCCTCGGGCGCCAGTGTCACGTCCTGAGGCACCACATCGCCGTTCCGGTCGAGCTCCGGCAAAGGCACTTTTTTCTCGTCGCTCATCGTTCCCTCCCCAATCTCATGGCGTGCTCCGGCGCGCGGCGACATACCGGCTTACCGCCTCGCCGATTGCTGTTTCGATTGCATCCCCGTCGCGCACGATGCCGCCGTCGGCCCATTCGATGCGGCAGTCGCCGAGCGCCATGCCGGGCTCGGCCAGCACCACGAGGCGGCCCTGGAAGCCGCTGACCTGCGCGATCTGCTCAAGCCGCGGCTGCGCGATCTCGTAGATCGGTTCGGCGACCCGTATGACGACATGCGGCGCTGCGATCAGTTGATGGAAGCAGGAGGATGCGAGAGCCGCGATCTCGCCGAACGGTTCGGCTGCGGCCAGTGCCGGCGAGAGCTTGCGCGCGACCGCGACCGCGACCTCGACTGATTCAGCCTCAAGCCGCGCCTCGATTGCGGAAAGTCCCTGTGTCATCGCGCTCAACGCTTGGGCGACACGCTCGCAAGCGGCGGTCGCCCGGCCCTCGATCTTGGCTTCGGCCGCCGCCATTCCCTTGCAATGACCCTCGGCTTCCGCCCGCGCGAGCGCGGCCTCGTGCGCGGCAGCCGCGATCATGCGTTTTCCGGGGGCCGATTCGCCGGGCGTGAAATCGTCCTCGAAGAGAAATTTGACCGGTGCACCCATCAATAAACCAGTTCGTCGTCTGCGCCGCTCTTGGCGATCATGATCTCGCCCTTGGCGGCGAGATCCTTGGCAAGGTTGACCAGCAATGACTGCGCCTCGTCGACATCGCGCAGGCGAACCGGGCCCATCGCGCCCATGTCGTCCATCAGCATCTTGGCGGCGCGGCTCGACATGTTGCCAAGGAAGAACTGGCGCACCGCGTCGTTGGCGCCCTTGAGCGCAACCGCGAGCTTGTCCTTGTCGACATGCCGCATCAGCGTTTGTGCGGATCCGGCGTCGAGCTTGATCAGGTCGTCGAAGGTAAACATCAAAGTCTTGATGCGCTCGGCCGCCTCGCGGTTCGCTTCCTCCAGCGAGGTGATGAAGCGTGTTTCCGTCTGGCGGTCGAAGTTGTTGAAGATCTCCGCCATTACCTCGTGCGCATCGCGGCGGCGGGTCTGCGAAAGGTTTGACATGAATTCGGTGCGCAGCGTGTTCTCCAACCGCTCGATCACGTCCTTCTGCACGGCTTCCATCTTGAGCATGCGCGAAACGACATCGAGCGCGAGCTCCTCCGGCAGGATGGCGAGCACCTTGGCGGCATGCTCGGGGCGGATCTTGGAGATCACGACCGCGACGGTCTGCGGGTATTCGTTCTTGAGGTAGTTCGCGAGCACCTGCTCCTGCACGTTGGAGAGCTTCTCCCACATGTTGCGGCCCGCCGGCCCGCGGATCTCCTCCATGATGTTGGAGACTCGGTCAGCCGGCAGATGCTGTACGAGCAGGCGCTCGGTTGCATCGAAATTGCCGAGCAGTGCGCCGGAAGCCGATAGCCGCCCGACGAATTCGATCATCAGATTTTCGACCGCCTCGGCCTCGACGGTGCCGAGCGTCGACATCACGACCGACAGCTGGCGCAACTCATCGTCGTCGAGCAACTTCCAGATTTTGTCGCCGTGCTGCTCGCCCAGCGCCAGCATCAGGACGGCG
This sequence comes from uncultured Alphaproteobacteria bacterium, assembly GCA_963757565.1. Classification (GTDB taxonomy): domain Bacteria; phylum Pseudomonadota; class Alphaproteobacteria; order Rhizobiales; family Xanthobacteraceae; genus PALSA-894. The sequence goes on along the minus strand of CAVWSB010000006.1, from coordinate 553,939 downwards.
GCGCGCTCCGGGCCCCTCAGCTGGCGGCCCGAGCCCTTGGCGCTCTGGCGGCCCGCGAGGGTCGCGACGAGGTTGGCGATATCGCTGTCGCCGGCTTTTGCGGGTGCGGCCATGAATTACGCCGGGGCGTCCTGCAGCCACTGACGTACAATGGCCACGGTTTCATTGGGATTGCTTTGTGCGAGCTCGCCGACTTTCTGCATCGATTGGGCGTGCACCTGCCCTTGTACCTGCGCCATGTCGATCATCTTGGCCGCCTGACTGGGTGCGCCGCCCGACGCGCCGGGAAGCGCCGGCTGCGCGGCGTGGTCGGTAATTGCGGCCGTGCCTGGGGCAGCGGCCGGCAACGCACGCGGCTCTTCGGGGGTGAGGACGCGGCGCACCAGCGGCCGCACCACGAACAGCAGCACCAGCAGCCCCAGGATCGCCATCACGGCCAGATCGATGCCGTGCAGGATGTCGTCCTTGGTGAATTGCAGATAGGAGGACCAGCCGCTGGATTCGGGAATAGCTTCCGCGGGCGCCTCGGCAAAGCGCAGGTTCACCACTTCGATCTGGTCGCCGCGCTTCTGCTCGAAGCCGACCGCAGTGCGTACCAGCGCGGCGATCCGGTCGATTTCTTCCTTGCTGCGCGGCTGATAAACCACGTCACCCTTGTCGTTCTTGGAATAGCTGCCATCGACCAGCACCGCGGCCGAGATGCGCTTCACGCGTCCGCCCTCGGTCACTTCGGTCTTGGTCGAGCGGGAGATCTCGTAGTTGACGATTTCTTCTGTCTTCTTGCTGGCGTCACGCTGCGCCTGACCTTGCTGGCCCTGGCCTTGACCCTGCTGCTGGTTCGGCTGGCCGCCCGGCAGTTCGTTGCCAACGGTGACCTGACCTTCCTGGCTCCCGCTGCTGGAGGATTCCTCGCGGGTCTGGCTGGAGCGGAGCACCTTTCCTTCGGGGTCGAACTTGTCGAACGTTTCGGTGATCCGGTTGAAGTCGAATTCGGCCGAAAGCTGCACGCGCGCGCGGCCGGGCCCGACGACCGACGACACGATGGACTCGATCTGGTTCTTCAGCCGTTGCTCGTAGCTCGCCTGACGTTCCGCGCCGGCGTTGCCGATCGCCGAATCGGCGCCGGTCGCGGCGCCATCGGCCAGAAGCGTGCCGGCCTCGTCGACGATCGAGACTCGCTGCGGCTTAAGGCCGTTCACCGCGGAAGAGACGAGATGCTGGATCGCGCGCACCTGGCTTGATTCGAGCGCGCCGCGCACGCGCAGCACGATCGAGGCTGATGGCTCGACCTTGTCGCGCGAGAACAGAGGCCGTTCGGGCAGAACCAGATGCACGCGCGCGGCCTGCACGCGGTCGATCGCCTTGATGGTGCGGGCAAGTTCGCCTTCCAGCGCCCGCAAGTGATTGATGTTCTGGACAAACGAGGTCGCGCCGAGTGTGTCGGACTTGTCGAAGATCTCGTAACCGACCCCGCCGCCCTTGGGCAGGCCGCCTTCGGCGAGCTTCATCCGGATGCGGGTCATCTTGTCGCGGGGCACCATGACAATGGCGCCATCGTTTTTCAGCTCGTAGGGGACACCCTGCCGCTCGAGGTCCTTGATGATGGAGGCGGAATCCTCCGGCGTCAGGTCCGTGAACACCGGCGTCATCTGCGGTGCCGTGACACGCAGGATGATGAAGGCGAAGGCGCCGATCAGCGCGGCGGTGACCGCACCCATTGCGGCAAGGCGTGCGGCTCCCAGCGCCCGGACGAACTCGACGAGACCTTGCACGAATAAAAGCCCCAGCCATTCCACGGAGCGCCGCATGGCGCCCACCCGGCAAGTTTTGCCGGGTTCATGGTTTCGATCTGGTTAACGGACCGCGCGGCGAACATCATGCCGCTCTACGCCGGGCAGATCGGGGCGAAGCGATAAAGCGCCAGTCGGGAAGGCAACGGATGTCGGGAGCTACGGCGAACCGCAAACGGCGACGCCGGCCCTAGGCCGGCGCCGCGTTAGCAAACGCTTAACTGTGGGACGCTTACTGGCGGTACTGCTGGATACGCGTGGTACGCAACCCGGCGAGACCATGACGGTCGATCGAATACTGCCAGGCGAGGAATTCCTCGACCGTCAGTGTGTAACGCGTGCACGCTTCCTCGAGCGACAGAAGTCCGCCACGAACCGCGGCGACCACCTCCGCCTTGCGGCGAATGACCCAGCGCCGCGTGCCGGGAGCCGGCAAATCGGCGATGGTCAGGGGGCTTCCGTCGGGCCCGATGACATACTTGACCCTCGGGCGATGAGGTTCGGTCATTAGGTACACTCACACACACGCACAAACTGGTACTGAAACAGGAGATTACATCCGCGGATTTAAAAATTGGCTAAGCACGCAAAGTAAATGGGAAACAAATTCCTACCCGAAGATGAAGACCGCCGGTTCGATGCGCGGGCTACAGGCCCGGGCGCACCACCTGCTTGATCTGCGTCAGGCTGTAGTTTGATCCACCGATCGACAGCGTTGGCGGATCCTGGGTCAGGTCGACCGCATCGACAGTGCCGTTGACGGTGGTCGAGACCGAGGCTGCCTGGCCGTTTGCATCCTTCGCGGTGACCGACATCGTGTAGGTGCCGTCGGGCCATAGTGTCCCGTTGTTTCCGCGGCCGTCCCAGGCAAAATTCTGGCTACCGGCATTGAGCGGGAAGCTGCCGTTGTAAGCAGTCTGCCCTTTGGAATCCTTGATCGTGATGGTGCCGGTCGAGGGCTTGTCGACCGAGAAGCTCCACGAGGCCTTGCTGCTGGTCAGCTGGGTGGTCGAACCGTCAACGGTTGCGGTTGCGCCGAGGAAGCCCATCGCCGAGGCGGTCTGGTTCGCCTTCTGCAGCGTCACCAGTGAGGTCAGCTGCTGGTTCATGTTGATCTGTTGCTCGACGCCGGCAAACTGCACCAGCTGCTGCGTGAACTGGTTGGTGTCGAGCGGGTCGAGCGGGTTCTGATTCTGCAGCTGCGTCGTGAGCAGCTTGAGGAACGTGTCGAAGTTTCCCGCGAGTGTCGTCTTGTCGGTGGCGGATGTGTAGGTCACGCCCGCGGTGCTGCTCGGCGACGTTCCGGTCGCCGACGCAACCGAGTTCACAATCGATGCGAGTGCATCAGCCATGGTCGATCCTCACACTCTGATGTCCACGCCGCTGCCGAGCCCGATCAGCCGGCCGTAACCACGGCGGGCGACCTCGGCCGCTGCGATCTCTTCGTCCGGCACGATCAGTTGCGTCGGGGTCACATCGCGCGGCGTCTGGTCGCGCTGTGCGAGACCTTGATCCCGCAGTGAAAATTGCATGCCGCCCTCGGTATTGAGGCCGGCGTGCTGCAGCGCGCGTTCGAGCTGCGGCGCATCACGGCGCAGGAGATCGAGCGTTTCGGCGCGCTCGACCGTCATGCGCGAGGTCACCTTGCCCCCCGCATCGACATCGAGCCGCACATCGATGCGGCCAAGCTCGGGCGGATCGAGGCGGATGTCGAAGCTCTTCGACCCGTTGTGCGCCCGCGATGCGATCTCGACGGCGAGGCCGGCGATCGGCACCGGATTGTCGGCCGACGGATCGACGCGCAGGGCCACCGGAATGGCGGACGCGGCCGGCGCGGACGGAACTGCCCCGATGTTGACGGCGAGTGTCGGCGTGTTCGTGCCGGCTTGCGGGCCGGTGGTGGGGCCGATGGCTGCATCGCCGTGCGGGTCGCCAGACGGCAAATGTGTCGCGAGATGCTCGGCGGTCTGGGCATGGGGTTGATGCGAGGCCGCCGCCTTTGCATCCGGGCCGGCTGTGGAATCCTGCGGGCGCTCGCCATCGGGCTGCCGTGCGTCCGCGGCGGCCTTTGTTTCGGTCTGGCCCTCCGGTTTGGCTTTGCCGGCGTCAGTCTTGCGTTCTGATTTCGTATCCGCGGCCTTTGCATCCGCGGACTTGATGCCGGCCGCGGCGCTCAAAAGCGCATTCGGCGCTCCATCCGCGGCAGCCTTGGCAGCGGCGTCTGATTTTGCGTTCGGGGCGTCTTGTGGGCTGACGGGGTCTGCGCTGCCTTTTGCGGCCCCTGCCGCAGCGCGCGCGGCCTGCGCGAGGATTTCGTTAGGCGTTGCATCCGTGGGCGTGGACGGCGAAGGCCCGGTGGCACCGATCGCCGTGGTGCCAACATCGGGGTCGGTCGAGGAGGGCGCCGGTGCGACCACTGGGACCGGGACGGTGACCACCGTCGCGATCACCCCAGCCGGGGTGCCGTCGGCGGACTTGGCGGCGGCCGCGGTGGTGTCCGTGTCGGCGCTATCGCCAGACGTATTCTTTGCGCCGGTCGTCTTGCCATCCTTCTTGTCGGCGGCGGCCTTCGTCTTTGCAGCGCTCTCGGAATCGGCTGCTGTTGTTGATGCATCGGCTGTTGCAGCCTGATCCCTGGCCGGCGGGTCCGGCCGATCGCTTTGAGCCGCCGGTTTACTGGCGGTGTCCGATGCTGGATCCTGACGCGTCGTGCTGTCCCGGGTCGAGCGGGCGTCATCGGCGCGAGTGCGATCGTTTTGATCCGGCTGCGAGGTCCGGTCCAGGCGATCCGGCGGCGGTGCATTCGACGGGTCTGGCTGGTCGAGCCACGTCTTGAACGAGCTTGTGTCGACGGACGGCGCTCCCGCGCGGCCGAGCGACTCAGGACGCAGGGACCGCGTGACGATTGGATCGGACGCAACTTGGGGCAAGGCACCACCTCATCGGGCGCACGGGAGCGCCATGATGATTGCAAGCGCCGGGCCATCCGGTTCCAACGTGGGAAGCTGAACTAAATCAGGTGCTTGGGTCATTCCCGAGTAGCTCGATGACACAGGCCCCCGGCATCGGTTGCTGTACATCGGCAAGAACTGCCGATCCGGCTTCTGGTGCGTGCGATAGAACTGGCGCTCATTGCGCCGCGGGCCACCGCCTTATAGGTATGCACGATGCCCAACAGCCTCGATACGCAAGGCCGGCCGCAGGATACCCGTGTCGTCGTCGCGATGTCGGGCGGCGTCGATTCCTCGGTCACGGCGGCGCTGCTCAAGGCCGAGGGCTACGATGTCGTAGGCGTCACGCTTCAGCTCTACGACCACGGCGCCGCGACGCACCGCAAGGGCGCGTGTTGCGCGGGGCGCGACATCCACGACGCCCGCGCGGTCGCCGAGCGCATCGGGATTCCGCATTACGTGCTCGACTACGAGAAGCGCTTCAAGGAAGCGGTGATCGACCGGTTCGTCGCAAGTTATGCGGCAGGCGAGACGCCGGTACCGTGCGTCGAGTGCAACCGCGCGATCAAGTTCGCCGATCTGCTTGGCACGGCGCGCGAGCTGGGTGCAAGCGTGCTGGCGACCGGACACTATGTGGTGAACCGGCGGCTCACCGACGGCAGCCATGCGCTCTTCCGCGCGCACGATCCCGATCGGGACCAGAGCTATTTCCTGTTCGCCACGACACGCGGCCAACTCGATGTTCTGCGCTTTCCGCTCGGCGGTCTGCCGAAGGCGCGCGTACGCGAGCTTGCGCGCGAGTTTGGTCTCGCCATCGCGGACAAGCAGGACTCGCAGGACATCTGCTTCGTGCCGACCGGGCATTATGCCGACATCATCGAGCGGCTGCGTCCGGGCGTGGCGGTGCCGGGCGATATCGTCGACCTCTCCGGCCGCGTGATTGGGCAGCACGACGGAATTGTCAATTTCACGGTTGGGCAGCGGAAAGGGCTCGGCATCGCGGCGCGGGAGCCGCTTTATGTCGTACGTCTCGAGGCCGATACCCGCCGCGTTGTCGTTGGTCCGCGTTCGGCGCTTGCGACACGGCTGATCCACCTGCATGACGTGAACTGGATCGGCGAGGGGACGATCGAAGCTGCGCTTGCGGAACGCCGCGAGGTTTTCGTCAAGGTGCGCTCGACACGCGTCCCTCAGCCCGCATGGCTGAGCCTTGGCCATACCGGCGTCCAGGTCGAATTGACCGACGGCGAGGAGGGCGTGGCGCCCGGGCAGGCCTGCGTACTGTACGATTCGGCAGACAGTGAGGCGCGTGTGCTGGGTGGCGGTTTCATCCGCGGGACCCAGGCAGTCGCATCGCGCGAGAGTATCGTGGCGCACGCCTGAGTGCGGGCAGAGGGGCGATGGCGGACAGTCTCGATCGGGGCGCGGTCGAAAGAGCCTATGCGCGCTGGGCGCCGGTCTACGACATCGTGTTCGGCAAGGTGTTCGACGCGGGCCGCAAAGCCTCGATCGCGGCGGCCGAGCGCGTCGGCGGGCGCATCCTCGAGGTCGGCGTAGGGACCGGCATCTCGCTCCCCGATTATGCGCGCAGCAACAGGCTCGTCGGCATCGACATTTCGGCGCCGATGCTGCGCAAGGCGGCCGAGCGCGTCACCGAGCATGGACTGTCCAACGTCGAGGCGCTTGCCGTGATGGACGCAAAGCATTTGGCGTTTCCCGACGCCACGTTCGACGTGATCGTCGCGCAGTACGTCATCACCGCGGTACCCGATCCGGAAGCGACGCTCGACGAGTTCGCGCGGGTGCTCAAGCCCGGTGGCGAGATCGTTCTGGTGAACCACATCGGTGCGGAGCAGGGCGCGCGCAAAATGTTCGAGCTTGCGTTCGCGCCGGTCGCGCGCCGGCTCGGCTGGCGCCCCGAGTTCCCTTGGGGGCGGCTCACCGCCTGGCAGGATCGCACCCCGGCGATCCGCTTCATCGAACGGCGCCCGATGCCGCCGCTCGGCCACTTTTCCCTGATCCGTTACGGCAAGGCCAGCTGAGCACGGATGGCTTGGCCAAGGAGATGACCATGAACGAAGACGCCTTCAACATGAGCGTGCGCAAGTTCCTCAAGAAGGTGGGGGTGACGGCCCAGCGCGAAATCGAGCAGGCCGTGCGGGATGCGGAGGCGAATGGCAGACTCACGGCCGGCGCGCTTCCCGCCAAGGCGACGTTCACTGTGGGCGGCGTGAACCTGACTTTCGATGTCACCGGCGAGGTCGAAACGGGTACGAATCCGATTGCTTGACACCCTTTCGGACTGCGAGCGACCGGACACCGTGCCTGAAGACATCCGCGACGGCGACAAGGAGAAGCATTTCTGGGCTTTAGGTGTGTGGAGTTACCGCGACGCGAAGTTGCAGGTGCTGGAAATCACACAGGCCCGCATTCAGGGACCGCTCGAAGACCTTGTGATGAGCGAGGACTGGGGTGACCCGAAAGAGTACGACATCACGATCACGAAGACAGGTCAGAAGCTCGACACCGAGTACCGCGCCATGCCGTCGAAGTCGTCAGCTGTGCCGGTCGATGCACACCGCGCCTATCGCGCAATGAAGATCGACTTGGAGAAATTGTTCGAGGGCGGCGACCCGTTCGTCGGCGAGCGTGACGAAAAGACCCCGGAGATTTCGCCCGAAGACAGTCCGTTTCCTCCGTCCCGGATATGACCTCAATCGATAGCGAATACGACAGGGGTGGACGGATGGTACAAACGCGCGACCTGCGCCTACATTGGCTCTTGGTTGGGCATCCTAATCGTCCTGGCTCTAAAGCACTTCAATGTTGTTGAGCCTCATCAGCGAAGCGAAGCTCATCAGCCGCACGTCCAAGCAGTTCCGCGCAATCGCTCGCTATCTCGAAGAGCAGGGTGAAGTGGACAACGTGACGGCCATCATGGGCGGCATACCGGAGGCGGGGCGGGTGCTGCGACTTGGGGTACGTGTTTGAGCTTCGCGAAGTCGGCCACGAGATCGCTACGCGCATGGGCACGGATAACAACACTCGATACGTGCTCATCAGTCCGCCCAAGGCGAAGCAATTAGCAATCGCCTAAAGGGCCTGTAGCGAGCGTCGTTGGGAACGTTGGCGGCTTCGAAAGGTTTTCTCCGAAAGGAAAGGACACGACGATGCCGCTCGATCAGCTCCCCGACCCCGACTCCTATCACGCTGTTTTGCGTGGCCACGCCGCCCCACCTACCGATGGCTCCCTGAAAACGCGTGACCGGATTGGAACCTTGCTCGGCATCATCATGGCGCTAGGCCCACTGACGGTGTTCGCGATCTTTCGAGGAGCAGGTTATTCGCTCTGACTTGATATCGCTCTCGTAGAAGAAAACGGCCGCGTCCTCTCCCGAGGCGCGGCCGTCATTACACCAGAACTGGTACCGTTCGCTTCCAATCAGTAACGTGCCGACGTTGCGAACTCGTTAGCGTCGTTAGATCGAAGTGCGGTTTACCAATCGCACGACTCGTAGCGGCCGTAGCCGAGATCTTCGTAGCACTCGTTGCTGCCGCGCCAGGCGGGACCGGCACCGAAGGAGAGCCCGACGGGGGCGCCCCACGAGCCGCCGTTGTACCCACCACCAAAACCGTACCCGCCACCATAACCGTAGCCGCCGCCATATCCGCGGTTCCAGTTTCCGTAGCCGTTTGATGCGTAGCCGCCATTCCAGCCGTTGTTGCCGTTCCAGCCGTTGTTGCCGTTCCAGCCGTTGTTGCCGTTCCAGGAACGACCATTGTTCTGCGAGTACTGGCCTTGGTAGGCGCGACGGCCGTTCCAACGCGCGTTGTCACTGCGCGAGAGGTTACGCTGCGACGGGCGGGCAGCGCTGTTGCCGAGGCGCGGGTTGGTATGCATGCCGGTTGGGTTCGCATCCGTACCGCGTCCAACGCGGTGCGGGTTCACGCTGCTTCCAGCACCCTGCGCTAGTGCGAGTGAGCAACTTCCGGCGATCATTGCCGCTGAGAGGGCGAGTGGAACAAATCTCATTACTTGAACTCCTGGTTCTCTGTTGAGTGTGAACAGACGAAGCGGCGTCGCCGTTCCGTAATTAGAAAAATCATGCGCTAGTATTGAGAAGACCGATGATTATCTGGAAATGTGGCACAGGAATTGATATGCCGAGTACATTCTTTAGTTTGCTGATAGCTGCTACGCATGGGCGACGCCGCCGCCTAGCGTGAGCAGTCGTCAGCTGATTGAGAACGAAGCGCATCAGAGGAACGCGATCGCTGATACGATCGATCGTCGCGTCAACTTTAGGCGCGTGGTTCTCGGCGATTTTAAATTAGAACTGAATTAGTCGGCCGCCTGTTCACCGCGTGGGTTGATCGCTAGGCCGCTTTTGCATCACGCGACCTGATACGCCGCAACGCGCTTCTGCTGCTGCGGGTGTTTGATCGAAAATTCTCGGATAGCCTCTTGATTGCGCGCTCCGCATCAGGTGCTTCCACGGTGCCGAGGCGTGCAGGTAGTCGCCCTCGGATGAGTGTTATCTGCCAGTGCGCCGCCGGCTTCTTCGCTTCGCCATTCAAGAAATATAGGCGAGCTCTAAGGAATCCGAGTCTCGGAACCATGCCGCGCGTGTGTCGTTTCCCGGCCGCCAACTAGGAGGAACACCATGTCAGACGACAAGGGCAATCGCGGCCAGCCCGACAGCAGCAAGATCAACATGCACGAAGACTACGAGGTGAAGTACTGGACCAAGCACTTGGGTGTATCGACGGAGCAGCTGCAAAAGGCCATCGATAAAGTCGGCAGCTCAGCAGCGGCGGTGCGCATGGAACTTGGGAAGGCAGCCTAGCGCTGCGGGGCGTGATCGGTATCGCGGCAGATGTCAGGCGCGTGCGCTTCGAGGTCTGCTGCGGTGCGCCTCATCTCGCCAGACGCCCCGAGGTCAAAGCAAGAGCGAGAGATGGCCCGCAACCGAGTTGCTAAGTCACGCAAGTAATCGACGCACTTGTGCATGACGGCCTCCTGTGGCGACACAAAGCGACACAGAGCTATCAGTTCCAGCGCCTAATCGGGGTCACCACTCTTGATTCGGCGCGTTCGCTTTTGGCGTGAGAAGCCGGGCGATATCCACTTCCAAGCCTCTTCAAGCTCCGCGCTTAGCGCCTCGGTCTGCACGTTCAGGAAATTGTTCGCGACGACCAGGGCGCGGATCGCAGCGCGTAGATCTCCATCACACGCCGCGATTGCGTGGGTGACGCCGGTTTCGAGAGCATCGTCCTGCACCGATTGGGGGTTCTCAGCGGGCATCTGCGGCCTCTGATGGCATGACGATGTTCGCGTTCTGTTCTCATATCTTCGCCGAGTAGTCCAGCCGCTAGGGGCGGGGTTATGAGCGATGCCCACCTACCGCGCGATCCAAGTTGGCCGCCCTTGCAACGGCAGGGCTTTTCTTTGCAAGCTCATTCGCCTATGTCGTCGGCTCCGCAGAGCCAGCTTGCTGTCCTCGGAGCAAAAAGAGAGCAAAAAGGACAAGGCGCTGCGGCTAAGTGCTTGAAATACCAGGATGGCGGGGTAGCTCAGCTGGTTAGAGCGGCGGAATCATAATCCGTAGGTCGGGGGTTCAAGTCCCTCTCCCGCTACCACCATTCCCTCACGCGAACGCATTGGGAACGAGGTGGCATCAAGCATCGCGCCCTGTCGCCCGGCGATGGCGATTGAAAGTTCCACATCGTTGTGTGCAGCGGTGGGGCTTTCGACCGGGTGCCGCGCGGACCTCGTCCCGCTGTATTGCTTACAGCGCCATAGGCCGGATGCAGTTGATCAGGGCGCTCCAAACCGGAACGATTCCGGGCAGCAAAAGTTGATGGGAACACCAGCGTCGCAACGACGAAAATTGGAGCATTTCCATGAGCATCAAGGGTGAGATCAAAGAGGCGGCCGGCTTCGTGAAGGAAGAAGCTTACGAGCACGGCAAATCGCCTGAGAGCCAGAAGAAAGCGCAGGAAGGCCGCGACCTTCGCAACGAGGGCCGTATCGAGGATGGCAAGGACCCGAAGACCAGCAAGCCCGGAACCGGCCACTAACGAATACTTGTTTCTCGGAAAGGGCGCGCACTTGGGTGCGCGTCCTTTTTTTCATGACGCTCGCTCAGCGAGCCAGCCCTGCACAAATTGGCTCGTCAGGCTTTCGGCAACTGTCCTGCCACATGGCGCACGTTGCGTGGGCCAGCGATGAAGATCGCGACCGCTGACAGGACGCTGAATGCGAGCGCGATCCAGAAGGCTGCGTTGTAGTTACCGGTCTGATCATGGAGCAGCCCGGTGAGCCACGGACCGACCGCGCCGCCGCTAATGGCGAACACCATCAAGGTGCCGAAGATTGCGCCGAAGTGCGGGCCTTCGAAGATCTCCGCAACAATCGGGCCGAGCACGGCAGTTGCCGAATAACCGAGAAAGCCCTGCGCTAGGATCATTCCGTAAAGCAGCACGGGATTGTTGCCGGCCTGCAGCGCGATCAGCGCCAGAAAACAGATTACGAAGCCGAGACAGCCAATGGCCCAGGCCCATTCACGCCCGATGCGATCCGACACGTGGCCAAACACGATCTGCCCGGGCACGCCGACGAGGCTGACCAGGCCCAGAGCCCATGCGGCTTCCATCGGCGGAACGCCGATCTCGATCAGGTACTTGGTCTGGTGCACCTGGACCGCATACCAAGCGTAGAGGATGCCGAAGTAGCCAAGCCCAATCCACCAGAAGCGGCCGGTACGAGCCGCGCGCGCGAGTGTCCAGACCGTTGCGGCCCATTCGGCGTCAACGATATTGCGGCGGGCAGCGCGCGTGCTGGCTTCCGTCGGCGCCGCATCACCGTCGGGATAGAGACCGATATCCTGCGGGCTGCGGCGCAGCAAAAGGTTGAGCGGAAACAAAACCGCGGCGCTGATCAGCGCCAGCGAGAAACAGGCCCAGCGCCACCCGTCGCGCGCGATCAAAATCTGCATCCACGGCAGCAGCACGATCGATCCGATCCCGACACCGGAGAACGCGATACCGATCGCGAGCCCGCGCTTGCGCACGAACCAGGCCGGCAGCACGACGGACTGGACGCCGTAGCCGAGCAAGTTGCCGCCGATGCCGACGAGCACGCCGAGGGTCGCATAAAGCTGCCAGACTTCGCGCGCGAAGGTCGCAAGGCAGAGTCCTGCGACCACGGCCGCAACACCCGCCTCGACCACGAGGCGCGGGCCCTTCAGGTCCACCATGCGGCCGACGAACGGGCTAACCAGCGCTGAGCTGAAGAAACCGAACGAAAATACGCCGGCGACGATCGCGCGGTCCCAGCCGTATTCGTCGAGGATTGGCGGAAACAGCAGCGAGAACGCGGTGCGCGCGTTCACGCCGAAGGCCATGGTGACAAAGGCCGCCGCCACAATGATCCAGCCGTAGAACACCGGCAGGCGCGCTAGGCGTGATGGGGAAGGCGAATCGGAATTCATCATGTCCCTTGCAGGAACAACCGCGCCGTACCCTCCGCGATCTCATCGAGCGAAAGCTGGCCACCCGCGCGATACCATGTTCCGGCCCAGTTCGCAGCGCCGAAGATCAGCAGACGCGTGAGTGTGCATCGCCCGATATGGAACCCGCACGTTGAGTTCGTCGATGACCGGCTGCCACAGCGCGTCGTAGCGGTCCTTCAGCATCACGATGCGCCGCCGATTTGTGGGTGCCAGCGAGCGCCCGGCGCTGTGGACGGATTTCATGACAGCAAACGCCAAGACCGCGTTTTCCAAAAAGCAAATGCTTGGTACAGTTCAAAAAAATCCGCGCATAATAATGTCGGCGAGACCGGGGAGGGGGCGTGTTCTACCAAATCCTGCAGCTCACTCTTGCAGGCATCGCGCAGGGCTGCGTGTACGCGCTCGTCGCGCTCGGCTTCGTGCTGATCTACAAGGCGACCGAGACGGTCAACTTCGCGCAGGGCGACCTGATGATGCTCGGGGCGTTCTTCGGGCTGACCGCGAATACCGTGCTGGGTCTGCCCTACTGGGCGACGATCCTGTTCGCCGTGATCGTGATGGCGGCGGTCGGCATGCTGATCGAGCGCATCGTGATCCGTCCGGTGCTCGGCTATCCGACCTTCACCGTCGTGATGATCACCATCGGCGTCGGTTACGTGCTGCGTGGCGCCGTCACCATGGTGCCGGGCTGGGGCACCGAGACCTATTCGCTGAAGACGCCGTTTGGCGACGCCGTACTGCGGTTCGGCGGCGCGGTGCTGGCGGTCGAGCAGCTTGCGACCATCGCGCTGACCGCGGCGCTGTGTCTGGCGCTCTACGTGTTCTTTCGCTTCGCGCGGCTGGGCCTCGCCATGCAGGCGACCTCACAGAACCAGCTCGCCGCGTATTACATGGGGATCCCGGTCCGGCGCGTGAACATGTTGATCTGGGGGTTGGCGGCCAGTGTCGCGGCGTTCGGCGGCATTCTGTTGGCGCCAGTCGCGTTCGTGCACTCGAACATGGGCTTCATCGGGCTGAAGGCATTTCCCGCCGCCGTGGTCGGCGGCTTCGGCAGCGTGCCGGGCGCGGTTGTCGGCGGTCTGATCATCGGCATCGTGGAGGCACTGTCGGGCTTCTATCTGCCGGAAGGCTTCAAGGACATCGCCGCCTATGTGGTGGTGCTGGTGGTGCTGCTGTTCATGCCGTCGGGAATTTTCGGCGAGACGGTGCGGAAGAAAGTCTGAATGAGGTTCATCTTCAAGACAGATTACGACCAGGACATCCGCCTGTTCCAGCACGGCGGGCAAGTGTTCTGGTACGGGCTGCTCGGCGTCCTTCTTCTCGCAGCGCCATTCCTCGTCAGCGGCTACGTTCTGTCGCAACTGCAGTTCGTCTGCATCTATGCCATCGCGGGCCTCGGGCTGATGCTGCTGGTCGGCTACACCGGGCAGATATCGCTCGGCCATGCGGCGTTTCTTGCCGTCGGCGCCTACACGGAGGCGCTGTTGCAGGGCGCCGGTGTGCCGTTTGTCGTCTCGCTCGCAAGTGCCGCACTCTTTTCTGCTGCCGTCGGGATCATCGTCGGGCTTCCGGCGCTGCGGCTGAAGGGGATCTATCTCGCGATCGCGACCTTGGCGTTTAACGTGATCGTCGAGGAGATTATCACCCGCTGGGAGTCGGTGACCGGCGGCAACAGCGGCAAGTCGCTCAAGGCCATCGTCATGTTCGGCTGGCGGCTGTCGAGCCCCGAGAGCTTCTACTATCTCTGCCTCGCGCTGGCGGTGCTGGCGTGCCTCGCGCTGATCAACCTGTTGCGCTCGCCCACCGGCCGCGCCTTCGTAGCAATCCGCGACTCGGAAGTCTCCGCCAGTTGCCTCGGCATCAACCTCGCCTGGTACAAGACCGTGTCGTTCGCGATCTCGGCGGCGCTGACCGGCGTCGGCGGCGCGCTCTATGCGCACAAGGTCGGGTTCATCTCGCCTGAGCAGTTCACGCTGGTTCAATCGATCGAGCTCGTCACCATCGTCATCATCGGCGGCGTTGGCTCGCTGCATGGCGCGGTGCTGGGCGCCGCCTTCATCATCATGCTGCCGCAGGGCATTTCGATTGCGAAAAACTGGCTGCCCGACGCGGTGCCGCAGACCGGGCTGCAGTCGATCGTGTTCGGGTTGATCCTGATCGTCTTCATCATCTTCGAGCCGTACGGACTGCATGGCCGCTGGCTGAAGATCCGCACCTATTTCGACGTGTTTCCGTTCTACCGGCGCGGCACGTTCCGGCGTCAGCGCAGCTACCTGCGCTCAGAGCGGCTGCGATGAGCTTCTTCGCCGTCGAAAATCTCGGCGTGCGGTTCGGCGGTGTGGTCGCGGTCGATGGCGTGAGCTTTTCGGTCGAGCGAGGCGAGGTCTACACCATCATCGGGCCGAACGGCGCCGGCAAGACGACGATCTTCAACCTGATCGGCCTGATCTATCCGCCGATGTCCGGGCGCATCGTGTTCGAGGACCGGGAAGTGACCGGCGCGCCGCATCATGTGGCGCAGCGCGGGATCGCGCGGACCTTCCAGAACATCGAACTGTTCGAGCACGCGACGGTGCTGCAAAACCTGTTGATCGGGCGGCATCGCCATCGCGTGACCAATTTGTTCGACGAGTTACTCTTCCTGCCGAAAGTGCGCCGCGCCGAAATCGCGCAGCGCGAGGCGGTCGAGCGCGTCATCGACCTGCTCGACCTTGCGCATTACCGCGACAGTCTCGTGGCGGGCCTGCCCTACGGCATCCGCAAGGTGATCGAACTGGGGCGTGCGCTTGCGACGGAGCCGAAGCTGGTGCTGCTCGATGAGCCGTCCTCCGGGCTCAATCCGGACGAGACCGAGGACATGGCGTTCTGGATCGAGGACATCCAGAAGGAACTCGGCATCACCGTGCTGATGGTCGAGCACGACATGAATTCTTGTGTCACGCGTTTCGACCCGCGTACTCGCACTAAACGAAGGCCGCGTGATTGCCGAAGGGACGCCTGCCGAGGTGCAGCAGCATCCGGCGGTGATCGAGGCGTATCTGGGCGGAGCCGAATGATGCTGTGCTTCGAGGCGCGGCTCTTCCTTTCCCCTCGCCCCGCGAAGCGGGGAGAGGGTGCCCGAGCGAAGCAAGGGCGGGAGAGGGGTTCTTGCTTGGACCGAATGCCCTCTCCCGGCTCACCGCCTGCGGCGGCTCGCCACCCTCTCCCGCAAGCGGGAGAGGGGAAAGAAGGTGCGGGGCGGGCGCGATGACGAAACCGATCCTCGAACTCGCCAATGTCGAATCGAACTACGGTCCGGTGCAGGCCCTGCGCGGCGTGAGCCTGTCGGTCGCCGAGGGCAAGATCGTCACCGTGCTGGGCGCGAACGGCGCAGGCAAGACCACCACCCTGAAGACGATCTCCGGCATCATCGAGCCGCGCAAAGGCCAGGTGAAATTCCGCGGGCAGGAGATCCAGAGCCATTCGCCCGACGCGATCGTGCGCGCCGGCATCGTGCATGTGCCGGAGGGGCGCGAGGTGTTCGCCCTGCTGTCGGTTGAGGACAATCTGCGCATGGGCGCCTACACACGCGCCGATCCGGACGGCGTGGCGCGCGATCTGGAAGCCGTGTTCGGATACTTCCCGATCCTGCGCGAGCGGGCGAAACAGGAGGCGGGACAGCTCTCCGGCGGGCAGCAGCAGATGCTGGCGATCGCGCGTGCGCTGCTGGCGAGCCCCAGGCTGATCCTGATGGATGAGCCAAGTCTCGGCCTTTCCCCCAAGCTCACGCGCGAGATCTTCGACATCGTGATGCGGATCAATCGCGAGCGGGGCGTGACGATCCTGCTGGTCGAACAGAACGCCCACATGGCGCTCAAGATCGCCGATTTCGGCTATGTTCTCGAAGTCGGTCGCATTGTGATGGAGGATACCGGGGCACGCCTCGCCGAGAAGGACGACATTCGCGAGTTCTATCTCGGCATGAAAGCCGGCGGCGTGCGGGGGACGCGGCGATGGAAACGCAAGAAGCTCTGGCGATGACGGCAGCCAAGGCGGGCGGCGCGGCCGTTTCGGCCGCCGACACCGTGCCGGCGATGTTCTGGCGCAGCACCGTCGCGCGTGCCGCGGACGTGATCCTGCGCCAGAAGAAATTCGGCATCTGGCAGAGCGTCACCTGGGCGGAATTCGGGCAGATCGCGCGTGAGGTCGGCATGGGGCTGGTCGCGCTTGGTTTCGAGCCCGGCGAATGCGCCTCGGTGCTCTCCAACACGAGCCGCGAGTGGCTCTACGCCGACATGGGTATCCTCGGCGCAGGCGGCGTTTCCAACGGCATTTATCCAACCGATGCGCCCAGTCAGGTCGAGTACCTCTGCACAGATTCAAACACGGTCTTTTTGTTCGCCGAGGACGACGAGCAACTCGATAAGGCGCTGGAGGTGCGCGACCGGCTGCCCAGGCTGCGCCGGATATTCGTCTTCGACATGGACGGCTTGCGCGATTTTTCCGATCCGGGGGTGATGAGCCTCGCCGCGCTGCGCACGACCGGACGCGAGTACGACGCCGCGCATTCAGGGCTGTGGGAGCAACGCGTCGCGACGCGCAGGCCGGAAGATCTTGCGGTGCTGATCTACACCTCCGGCACCACGGGCCGCCCGAAAGGCGCGATGCTCTCGCACGCCAATCTGATCGCGGCGGCGCGGCTTTACTCCGAGGCCTATGCGCAACGCCCCGACGATGAGCGGATGTGTTTCCTGCCATTGTGCCACGTCGCCGAGCGTGTGGTCGGGGTGTACACGGCGTTCCTTACCGGCACGCGGCTCAATTTCGTGGAGAACCCCGAGACCGTGCCGGAGAACGTGCGCGAGATCGCGCCGACTGTGTTCGGCGCGGTCCCGCGCATCTGGGAGAAGTTCTATTCCGTCGTCACGATCCGGGTGCGCGAAGCAACGCCGCTGGCGCGGCTCGCATACCTGCTTGCCATTGGCATCGGCACCGCCGTTGCGACATTGCGCGAAGAAGGCAGGCCGGTACCGGTGCACCTTGCGCTCGCCTTCTGGTTCGCGCGCGTTCTCGTGCTCGACAACATCCGCAAGGCGATCGGCGTGCATCGCGCGCGGCTGTTGCTGACCGGTGCCGCGCCGACCTCGCCCGACCTGATCCGCTGGTACATGGCGCTGGGGCTCGAAATGGTCGAGGTGTGGGGCCAGACCGAGTCCGGCGGCATTTCGACATCGAACCCCATCGGCCGTGTGAAGCCGGGGTCGATCGGAAAGCCGCTGCCGCAGACGGAGGTCAGGGTTTCGCCAGAGGGGGAGCTTCTGGTGCGCGGCCCGTCCGTGTTCATGGGTTACCTGAACCAGCCGGAAAAGACCGCCGAGACGCTGCGCGACGGTTGGTTGCACACCGGCGATGTCGGGCGCGTCGACAACGAAGGCTACTTCTACATCACCGACCGCATGAAGGACATCATTATCACGGCGGGCGGCAAGAACATCACCCCCTCCGAGATCGAGAACCAGCTGAAGTTTTCGCCCTATATCACCGACGCGGTGGTGATCGGCGACCGGCGCGCCTATCTCACCGCGCTCATCATGATCGACCACGAGAACGTCGAGAAGTTCGCGCAGGACAACGCGATCCCGTTTTCGAACTATGTCAGTCTGTGCCGGCGGCCCGAGATCCAGGCGTTGATCGAAAGCGAAGTGGCGCGGGTGAACGCAAAGTTCGCGCGGGTCGAAAACGTGCGCAAGTTCCGCCTGATCGAGCGAAAACTCACCACCGAGGACGAGGAGCTGACGCCGACCATGAAGCTCAAGCGCAAGCTGGTGAACGAGAAATACCGTGACCTGATCGAGCAGATGTACGCCCGGGAGGCGGCGTAGCGCCGCAGTGCCGGAACGCAACCACACTTGTGCCGCCCATGGTGGGCTCTAATATCGGTTTAGAAAATTCATGAAAGTCTGGGGAGCGAAATCATGAAAACCATCGCCATTGCGACGCTTGCACTCTTCGCTGCTGCTCCGGCGTTCGCGCAGCAAGGTGTCAGCGCCGACGAGATCGTCATCGGCACCGCGCAGGATCTGTCGGGACCGATCGTCAATTTTTCGAAAGCCGCCGTGAACGGCATGCGCATGCGCGTGGATGAGATCAACGCCGAGGGCGGCATCAACAGCCGCAAACTGAAGCTTGTCGTCGAGGATCACGGCTATGATCCGAAAAAGGCTGTGCTTGCCGCGCAAAAGATGGTGCAGCAGGACAAGGTGTTTGCGACCGTCGGCTCGATCGGCACCGCGACCGCGATGGCGGCGATGCCGATCTATCTCGATGCCAAGGTCGCGCATCTCTTTCCGCTGAGTGGCGCGCGCGAAATGTTCGAGCCGGTCGCGCCGCTGAAATATTCGTTCGCCGCGCCCTACTACGATCAGATCCGCGCCGGCATCAAACGGCTGGTGAAGGACAAGGGTCTGAAAAAGATCTGCACGGTTTATCAGGACGACGACTTCGGACTCGAGGTGATGCGCGGAGCCGAGCAGGGCCTGAAGGACATCGCCACTGCGTTCGCCGAGAAGACCACCTTCAAGCGCGGCGCGACGGAGTTTTCCTCGCAGGTCTCCAAGATGAAGGAAGCCGGCTGCGATGGCGTCGTGATGGGTACGATCATCCGCGAAACCATCGGCGTGATCGGGACCGCGAAGAAGCTCGACTGGAATCCGGTCTTCGTCGGCACGACCGCGAGCTATTCGGAGATCATCCACAAGCTCGGTGGTGCGGCGGTGAACGGCTTCTATTCGACCTGCACGGTGAACAACCCCTACGCGGACGATCCGTCGCCCAAAGTGCGCGAGTGGTTCTCCGCCTACAAGGGCAAATACAATGAGGACCCGACGGTGTTCTCGGTCTACGGCTGGGAGATCGTCAGCATGTTCGCTATCGCCGCGAAGGCGGCGGGCAAGGACCTCAATCCCGATTCGCTGAACAAGGCGATCGAAACGTCCAAGTTCCCGCCCGACATGTTCGGCGCGGACGAGAACACGTTCTCGCCCGCCAAGCACCTCGGCACCGACCGCGCCATGCTGTGCCAGATCCAGGACGGCAAGTGGAAATCGGTGTCGGAATACTTGATGAATTAGGCCGCTTCCAGTTCCACCAGCAACTGTCCGGGCGAGACCTGCGCACCGGGCGCGACATGCACGGCGGTGATGCGCGCGCCAGCCCGCGTGCTCAGCGCGTGCTCCATCTTCATCGCCTCAATCACCACCAGCGTCTGCCCTGGTTCGGCCGTCTCGCCGGCCTTCGCGTGCACCGCAATGACGCGGCCGCTCATCGGCGCGATCAGGCGGCCATCGGCGACACCGGCGCGTTGCGTGGGTGGCGCGTGTGTGGTGTCGGCAAGGTTATGACTGAGACCGGCGCGGGCAAGGTGCACGCCCCTGTGCCCGATGGCGAATGTCACGGTCTCCTCGATGCCGTCGATGGCAGTGCGGGCGAACGGTGCCGCGACGGAGAGGATGCGCACGGAGATCTCGGCCTCGCCGATCGTGATGCGATAGAGCCCCTGATCGTGGTGCAGCGCGATATCGTGATCCCGCAATCTCAGCCGCATTGCGCGCGCCGGATTGTTGCTCCAGGAATTCCATTCGCCATAATTGGCCTGCGCCGCCAGCAGCGCGGCCGCGGTCGCGAGTGTCGCGGGAACGGGCTCCGCGGCTGGGATTACAGCAAACCGGCGCTGGAGAAAGTCCGTCGTGGCGCCTTGCGCGGCGAAGTCCGCGTCACGCAGCGCGGCAGCGAGAAACGCCTTGTTGGTCGGCACTCCGAGGACGACGGTTTCGTCGAGCGCGCGGGCCAGCCGCTCGCGTGCTTCGTCCCGGGTCCGGCCATGGGCGATGACCTTGGCGATCATCGAGTCGTAATGCGCGGAAATCTCCGCGCCCGAGAAGAGCGCGTGATCGGTGCGCACGCCTTCGGCGGGACGCCAGAGCCCGATCCGCCCGGCCTGCGGCAGGAAATTCTCCGCCGGATCCTCGGCGCACAGCCGCGCCTCGATGGCGTGGCCGCGAAACCGGATCTCGGATTGCTGCCGCGTGAATCGTTCGCCCATCGCGACACGCAACTGCCATTCGACCAGATCGATGCCGGTGATCGCCTCGGTCACCGGATGCTCGACCTGAAGCCGCGTATTCATCTCCATGAAATAGAACTGCCCGTCGGCATCGAGCAGGAATTCGATGGTGCCGGCGCCCTCATAATTCACCGCCTTTGCCAGCGCGACCGCCGCGACGCCAAGCTTCTCGCGCAGCGCCGCGTCGACGGCCGGGGAGGGCGACTCCTCGATCAGCTTCTGATGTCGGCGCTGCACCGAGCAGTCGCGCTCGCCGAGATGAACGATGTTGCCGTGCCGGTCGGCAAAGACCTGCACCTCGATATGGCGCGCGCCCTCCAGCGCGCGTTCGAGCAGCAGGTGGCCGTTGCCGAAGGCGTGCTGCGCCTCGGAGCGCGCGGCTTCGAGGGCGGCGGTCAGATCGCCGTCGCGCGTGACGAGCCGCATCCCGCGCCCGCCGCCGCCCGCCGCCGCCTTGATCATCAGCGGAAAGCCGAGCGGCAGCGCGGCAGCGGTCAATCCGGCGTTGGTCTGATCGTCTGGCTCGGCGCCCGGAATGGTCGGCACCCCGGCCGATCGCGCGATGCGCTTCGCCTGCGCTTTGTCACCCATTTGGCGGATGACGGCCGGCGGCGGTCCGACCCAAACCAGCCCGGCATCGATCACGGCCTGTGCGAAATGGGCATTCTCGGCGAGGAAGCCGTAGCCCGGGTGAACCGCCGCGGCGCCCGACTTTTTCGCCGCCGCGATGAGCGCCGCGATATTCAGGTAGGAGTCGCGCGGCGCGGCGCCGCCGATGCGAAGCGCGCTGTCGGCCTCGCGAACGTGCAACGCATCGCGATCGGTGTCCGAATAAATCGCGATCGTGCGGATACCTATGCGGCGCGCGGTGCGCATGATGCGGCGCGCGATCTCGCCCCGGTTCGCGACCAGCAACGACTTCATGGCCGGGCCACGCCGAACTGCACCGGGCGCAGCGTGCGGGCGTCGGCTTCGCGGCAGATCGACAGCGCGAAGCCCAGCCCATTGCGGGTGTCGCGCGGGTCGATGATGCCGTCGTCGAGCATGCGTGCCGAGGTCGAGAAGGCGTCGCTCTGGCTCTGGAAATTCGCCACGATCCCGCGCTTCAAATCCTCGATCTGCGCGGTGTCCGGTTCCCGTCCTTTGCGCCGCGCCCCGGCCTCCATCACGTTCGCCATCGTGAGCGCGGCTTGTTCGGCGCCCATCACGGCGGTCTGCGCGTTCGGCCAGGAGAAGAGGAAGCGCGGATTGTAGGCGCGGCCGCACATGCCGTAATTGCCGGCGCCGAACGAGGCGCCGCACATCAGCGTGATCTGCGGCACATTGGCGTTCGACACCGCCTGGATCATCTTGGAGCCGTGCTTGATCATGCCGGCTTCTTCCGACGCCTTGCCGACGATGTAGCCGGTGGTGTTCTGCAGATAGAGGATCGGCAGGCCGGCCTGGCAGCAGGTCTGGATAAAATGCGTCGCTTTCGTCGCGCCCGCCGGATCGAGCGGGCCGTTGTTGGTGACGATGCCGACCGCGAAGCCCTGCACGGCGGCATGGCCGCATACCGTCGCGGGTCCATAGTCGGGCTTGAAGTCGAGAAAATCGCTGTCGTCGGCAAAGCGCGCGACCACCTCGCGCATGTCGACCGGCGTGCGATGTTCGGGCGGCATGATGCCGAGCAACTCGTCCGCCGCGTAACGCGGTGGCCTGCCGCCCGGCGGGAGTGCCGCGCCCCAGGAGAGCCGCGCGATCACATCGCGCGCGAGCCGCACGCCGTCGGCGTCGTCCTCGGCGAGATACTCGCCGAGCCCGGAGACGTGTGTATGCATCACGGCGCCGCCGAGTTCCTCGTCGGTGGCGATCTCTCCGGTCGCGGCTTTCAGCAGCGGCGGCCCGGCGAGAAATGCCCTGGCGCGCCCGCGCACCATGATCACGTAGTCCGAAAGGCCCGGCATGTAGGCGCCACCCGCCGTGGACGAGCCGTGCACCACCGTTATGACCGGAATACCGGCGGCCGAGAGTTTCGCGAGGTTATGGAATATCGCGCCGCCGTGGATGAATCCGTCGACCCGGTAGCGCAGCAGATTCGCGCCCGCGGATTCGACCAGATGCAGGAAGGGAAGCTTGTTGGCGAGCGAAAGCTCCTGCGCGCGCAACAGCTTCTCGCGCCCCATGTGCTGGATCGCGCCGGCATCGATGCCGGAGTCGCTCGCGACCACCATGCAGCGCACGCCGGACACGTAGCCGATGCCGGCGATCATCCCGCCGCCCGGCACGGATTTGTTGAGGTCGGGCGTATCGAGGCCGTAACCGCAGATCGAGGAAAGGTCCAGCCACGGCGCGCCGAGATCGAGAAGGCGCGCGACTCGCTCGCGCGGCAGCAACTGCCCGCGCTTGTCGAACAGCGGTTTTGCCTGTGCGGATTTCGCCGCGCTGCGTGCTTCGAGCCTGCGCAGCGTTTCGAGGAGGCCGAGCATGTGCGCGCGATTGCGCGCGAACGCTTGGGCGCCGGTGTCGATCTTTGATTCGATGGCGGGCATGGCTCGCTCTGACCCGCTCATGCCCGCGGAAGCGGGCATCCAGTGCTTGGCCAAGAACTGGGTCCCCGCCTCCGCGGGGACGAGCGGAAGAGGGTCGTCACTCCAGCACCTTTGGCTTCACCGCCAGATGGAAGCCCTCGAAGGCCGGCGTGGTGCGGCCCGCTCTCGCCTGCGCCTCCCGGCTCCAGTTCGGCTTCAGGTTCGGAACCGCGCCGTCGATGCGGATGCATGAGCCGGAAATGAAAGCCGCCGCGGCCGAGAGCAGAAATACGATTGCGGCAGAGATTTCCGCCTCAGTCCCGAGACGGCCGAGCGGTACCTTTTTCGGCAGGGCGCGGATGTGCTCGCGCATCTCGGGCGGATAGTGATCGAGTCCGGACGATGCAATCCAACCCGGCGCCACGGCATTGACCCGCACCGGCGCCCATTCGAGCGCGGCAGTCTCGGTTAAATTCAACATGCCGGCCCGCGCCGCGCCCGAATGTCCCATGCCCGGCATGCCATTCCACATGTCGGCTATCATGTTCACGATCGCGCCGCCGTTGGCCTTCATCCATTGTGTGTAGACTTCGCGCGCGACCAGAAATCCGCCGGTTAGATTGTTGCGCACCACCGCGTCCCAACCCTTCGCGGAGATATTCTCCAGCGGCGAGCCATATTGCCCGCCCGCATTGTTGACGAGGAAGTCGACGCGGCCGAGGTCGTCAACCACAGCGGCGATGACATCGCGCACGCGCTCCTCTTCGCGGATGTCGAGCGAATAGGTCCGCGCCGTTCCGCCCGCCTCGGCGATCTCGCGTGCGACGGCTTCGAGCTTGTCGATCTTGCGACCCACCAGCGCGATCTTGGCGCCGAGACGGCTGAGCTCATGCGCGGTGCAGCGTCCGATCCCGCTTCCTGCGCCGGTCACGATGCCGGCCTGGCCGGCGAACAGGTTGTCGCGAAAAACAGATTGATAGGGCATGCGGACCGGTGCGTTCCAAGCAAGCGCTTTGTCAGCATCGTTCAATGCAATATGTTAGGTCAAGCAAAAGGCTTATGGGTCGAAACGCATGCTCTACACCGAACAGCACCGCGAGTTGCAGCGCTCGGTCCGCAGATTTGTCGAATCCGAGATCGACCCGCACGCGGAGGAATGGGAGCAAGCGGGCTTCCTTCCGGCGCATGAGCTGTTTGCGAAGATGGGGCAGCAGGGTCTGCTCGGCATCCACAAACCGGAAAAATTCGGCGGGCAGGGGCTCGATTATTCTTACGAGATGGCCTTCTGCGAAGCGATCGGCAATGCGAAGTCCGCCTCCAGCGTGATGGCGATCGGCGTGCAGACCGATATGGCGACGCCCGCACTTGCGCGTTACGGCTCGGACGAATTGCGTGAGGAATTCCTGAAGCCCTCGATCGCGGGCGAATACGTCGCCTGCATCGGCGTGTCGGAGGTCGGCTCGGGTTCGGACGTCGCCTCGATAAAGACCACCGCGAAGAAAGACGGCGGCGACTACGTCATCAACGGCGGCAAGATGTGGACCACCAACGGCACGCAGGCCGACTGGATGTGCCTGCTGGCAAATACCGGCGAAGGTCCGGTCCATCGCAACAAATCGCTGATCTGTCTGCCGATGAAAACCAAGGGCGTCGAGATTGCGCGCAAGCTCGACAAGCTCGGAATGCGCGCCTCCGACACGGCGCAGATTCATTTCGACAACGTGCGGGTGCCGCAACGCTATCTGATCGGCGAAGAGGGCATGGGTTTCACCTACCAGATGCGCCAGTTTCAGGAGGAACGCCTCTGGGCGGCGGGCGCCGGCTTGATGAAGATGGAGCGCGCGATCCGCATGACCATCGAATACACGGCTGGCCGCCAGGCGTTCGGCAAGAGCATCCTGGACAATCAGGTGGTTCACTTCCGCCTTGCTGAACTGGAAACCAAGGTCGAGCTGCTGCGCTCGCTCGTCTACCGTGCGGTGGAGGAGTACATCAACGGCGCCGAAGTAACGCAGCTTGCCTCGATGGCGAAGCTCACCGCCGGACGGCTGTTGCGCGAAGTCTCGGACGGCTGCCTGCAATACTGGGGCGGCATGGGCTACATGACGGAAAGCGAAATCTCGCGCATGTATCGCGATGGGCGGCTGACCTCGATCGGCGGCGGCGCCGACGAGGTGATGCTCTCCATTATCTGCAAGGGCATGGGCACCCTGCCGGGCCAGCGGAAGAACCACTGATGAACGATCTCCCCGCCTGCGAAACGTTGAAGCTTGCGGTCGACCACGGCATCCTGCATGTCACGCTCGATCGCCCGGAGACCAAAAACGCGCTCAACAAGGCGATGGTGCGCGACCTGACGGCGGCGGTGGATTATCTCGCCGCGCACACAGGTATCCGCGCCGCCGTGTTGCGCGGTGCGAACGGCACGTTCTGCTCGGGCGGTGACATCAATGGATTCAAGGAATTGTTCTCGACGCCGCTGCCTGCGGCCGGAGAACGTGATGGCGTTGCGCTGCATAACCGCGGTTTCGGTCAGATCATGGTGCGGTTCGAGGCTCTGCCGCAGACCATCGTGATGGTGGTGGAGGGCGCCGCCTATGGCGGCGGACTCGGGCTGATGTGCGGTGGCGATGTCGTGCTGGCGGCGGCAGATGCCAAATTCTCGATCTCCGAAACGACGCTCGGCGTGCCACCCGCGCAAATCGCGCCGTTCGTCGCGGCACGCATCGGCGTCGCGCGAACGCGGCGGCTCTCGCTCACGGCGCATCGTTTCGACGGGCGCGAGGCGGAGCGCCTCGGCCTGGTCGATCAGGCCTGTGAGGGCGTGGCCGCGCTCGACGCAGCGCTGGCACAGGTGCTTGCCGGCATCACGCGCTGTTCGCCCAACGCCAACGCCGTCACTAAGAAGCTGCTGCTTGCGAGCCGCACGCTGGCGCGTGAGGAATTGCTCGAACAGTCGGCGGACGCTTTTGCGGATTGCCTTCGTGGCGCCGAAGGACACGAAGGCGTCGCGGCATTCCTGGAGAAACGCAAACCGAAATGGATGATGCAATGAGTCTTGCGGGTCAGGCTGTCGTCGCGATCTGGAACGGAATTGCACCGGAAGGCCGTACCGAGTTCTACGAGTGGCACAATCGCGAGCATATGCCGGAGCGCGTCGGTATTCCGGGGTTTCGGCGCGGGCGACGCTACATCGCGAAGTACGGCCATCCGGAATTTTTCACGCTCTACGAGGCTGACAGCGCCGAGGTGCTGGTCGGGCAGGACTATCTCAACCGGCTCAACAATCCGACGCCGTGGACGGCGCGTGTGCCGCCCACATTCTTCCGCGACACCGCGCGGGGCATCTGCCGCGTGAAATTCTCGCAAGGTGTGGGGCAGGGCGGTTGGATGCTGACGCTGCGCTTCGGCGCGGAAGCGGGCCGCGAGGCGGAGCTGGAGAAATATTTGCGCCACACGGCGTTGCCGCCGCTCGGCGATATCGTGCAGGTGGTCGGCGTGCATCTGGCGGTCGCGGACCAGGGCGCGAGCAACATCGAGACCGCAGAGCGCAAGAATTGTCCGACTGTCGTACCGAACTGGCTGATCATGATCGAAAGCGGCACGCCGGAAGCGGCCGACGAGGCCTGCGACAAGCTTTTCGCGGGCGATCTGGTGAAACACGGCGCGCGGACAGAGACGGATCGCGGACTCTATAGCTTGCAATATTGCCGGATGAAGACGCCGGGGCGGGCCTAGCGCTTGCTGGCGGAATCGCCGCGCAAAATCCCCTTCGACAAAAACAAATCTGTGATTTTCTGCGTCGCCTCGATGAACAGCGGATGGCTGCGCGCCGCAAGCCCGCGCGGGCGGGGCAGCGCAATGTCGTAGACCTGCTCGATCCGGCCGGGGCGCGGCGACATGACGATCACGCGGTCGGCGAGCAGCACCGCTTCGTCGATCGAATGGGTGATGAACAGCACGGTCTTGCCGGTCTGCATCCAGAGGTCTTCGAGATCGATGCGCATCTGTTCACGGGTGAGCGCGTCGAGCGCGCCGAACGGCTCGTCCATCAGCAACAGCGGCGGATCATGGATCAGCGCGCGCACGATGGCGGCGCGCTGGCGCATGCCGCCGGAGAGTTCGCGCGGGCGGCGGTCGTGGAATTCGGCCAAGCCGACTTTCGCCAGCAATTCATGTGCGCGCGGCACGTAAGGCTTCGGATCGATCCCGCGCAATTCGAGTTGCAGCAGCACATTGTCGAGGACGTTGCGCCACTGCAGCAGCACCGGACTTTGGAAGACGATGCCGAGGCCGGTTTGCGCGCCCGCGACCTCCTTGCCGTCGAGCTGCACGCTGCCTTCGGTGTAGCGCAGCAGTCCGGCGATGATCCGCAGCAGCGTGCTCTTGCCGCAGCCAGAAGGGCCGACGATCGCGACGAACTCGCCCTGCGACACCGTCAGGTCAATGTGGTCGAGCGCATGCGTGGTGATGCCGCCGCGGCGGAACACCTGGCTGACGTTCCGAACCGCGATATAGGGACGCGCCTGCGCGCGCGCAGGCACGGCCGAGACGAGGCGGAGAGACGCGCGGTCCACGTTACTTCGGCAGGAACTCGTTGGTGTGGAACGCGGTCCACGGCTTGTCGGTCTGCACGTCGCGGTATTCCTTGAGCAGCGTCAGCGTCTGCGCCCAATCCTTTTCCGCGCCCCAGCCGGTTCGGCCTTTTGCGTTCTCCGAGTCCATCAGCTCGATATCGACCTTGAGCTGATCGAGTTGCGAGGCGCGGTTGAGGTCGGGCTTCGCCTTCATTGTGGCATCGACGGCCGCCTCGGGGTTCTTCTTCGTTTCGTCCCACGAGCGCACCGTCGCCTTGACGAAGCGGCGCACCAGGTCGGCCTTGTTCTTGATGGTTTGCTCCTGCGTCACAATTGTCATGCCGACGATATTGGCGCCGTGGTCGGCGTAGCGCAGCGCGGCCGGCTGCTCGCCCTTGTATTTGATGAGGAAGAACTGATCGTCGGCGCCGCCGAGCAGGCCGTCGACTTTCTTCTCCAGCACCGACACGACCTTCGCGGCAGGATCGACCTGCACGAAGGAAATCTTCGACATATCAAGCTTGTTGTAGGCGGCCATCGCGCGGAACAGCTGCCCGAGCGGATCGCCCGCCGTCACGGCGAACTTCTTGCCCTCGAGGTCTTTCGGCGTCTTGATATTTTCGGAGGCGAGCGAGACCACCGAATAGCCGGTGGAGCTCAGCACGGTCATCACCGATTTCACCTCGGCGCCCTTGGTGGCGGCGGCGATCACGCTTGAGGAGTCCGCGAGGCCGAACGTGTCGGAGCCCGCTGCCACCACTTGCACTGTGTTCACCGAGCCGCGCCCTTCGTTGATGGTGAGGTCGATGCCCTCATCCTTGTAGAAGCCTTTGTCCTTGCCGTAGTAGAACGGCGCGTGCAGCCCGCCGAGATACCAATTCAACCTCAGGCTGACGGCGTCATCCGCAAACGCCGCCGCCGACGACATGGCGAGCGCCGCGAACGCGCCAATGATCCTGAATTTCATTTTTCGTTCCTCCCTGAGACTTCTTGTTATGTCAGCGTAACGTCGGCCGTCTGCTGCGAGACGTGCCACGGAATGGCGATGCGTTCGATCACCTCGACGATGTAATAGACCGCGAGGCCGATCAGGCTGAGCAGCACGACGACGGCGAACACCATCGGGGTTTCGAGATTGCCGTTGTATTGCAGCAGCAGGTATCCGAGCCCGCGATCCGACGCGACGAATTCGGCGACGACTGCGGCCGTCGCCGAGAGCGCGGCGCCGACCTTCAGCCCGGTGAAGATGTCTGGCAGCGCCTGTGGCAGGCGGATTTTGGCAAACATCTTCCATGAGCCCGCGCCGGTGGTGCGCGCGAAGTCCATTATTTCGGGATCGACCGATTTGAAACCCGCGATACTGGCGACGACGATGGGAAAGAAGGAGAGAAGGAAGACGAGAAGCAGCTTCGGCATGAAACCGAAGCCGAACCAGATGATGAACAGGGGGGCGATCGCGATCTTCGGGACGATCTGCAGAAACACCACGACAGGATAGATCGCGTTCTCGACAAAGCGCGAATACGCAACGCTGAGCGCCAGTGGAATGCTCACCACGATCGCGAGCAGATAGCCCGCGATGATCTCCTGCGTGGTGACCCATGCGCCGCCCGCCACGGCGTCGCGGTGCTTCATGAACTCGGTCCACACCTTCGAGGGCGGCGGCAACAGGTACTCCTTGATGCCGGTGAGATGGACTGCAAATTCCCACACGACAAACAGCAGCACGAACACGATCAGCGGTGCCGCGCGGCGCCGGAGCCAAAGCGCCACGCTCGCGCCGCGGCTTGCCGCTATCGGTTCAGCAAGCACGTTCATGCGGGCTGCGCCGCGTCGAGCGGGCCGCCTAAATCCTTGGTGCCGAACTCGGCCGGAAGGTTGATCTCGATCAGTTCGAGATCGTCGGAGCGCGCGATCACGTTGTGCGCGACGCCCGCCGGCTGCGAGAGGCAGGAGCCTGCCTTGACCGTCACATCGCCCTGAACGCCGGCGAAGCGGAAGGTGATCCAGCCCTTTAGCACGACCACGAAATGCCCGGTCATGTCGTGCCAGTGCCAGCCGGTCGGCTGCTCGAACGGCCGGATGGCGCGGATATGCTTAGCGCCGATGCGCCCGCCTGACGCCGCCGCGAGGCCGAGGTCGCGGTACTCATTGTCGGCGCGCGGCCCGTCGCGCATGAAGCCCTCGTCGCCGGCCGTCACGTGGTTGAGCTTGGTGTGCGCGTGCGCGAGGTCGAGCGGACCTTGATAGCGCATGGGCATGTCGGCGTGGTCCATCGGGTTACCCTTGAGGTCAGGTTGGTACCCACGCGAGCGCGCGGGTCTCGGTGAGGCGACGCGGCAGCGCGGTCCAGTTCTCGCCGCCGTCCTGCGAGCGGAAATACTGGCCGAGCGCGGTCGCGGCGAAAATCAGCTTCGGGTCGGCCGCGTTTGTGGCGACGCACCAGGCCGAGCTTTCGAGCTTCGCCGGGAGTTTCGTATCTTCCCAATGCGCGCCGTAGTCGCGGCTGCGCATCAGTTTGCCCCACGAGCCGGGCGGGCCGTCGCCGTTGCACAACAGCACGAAGCCGCTCCCGTCCGCGCGGGGCACGACGCCGCGCGTGTATTGGTTCGGCGTATCGAGCGGTTGCATCGTCCACGAGTCGCCATCGTTACGGCTGATATGCAGGCCCTTGTTCGTGGTCGCATAGACGAGCCGCGAACCGTTGCGCACCACCGCAAGCCCATGGACGTCGTCCGACACAAGACCCTGTGGCATGTTCTGAAACGACTTCCCGCCATCGGTCGAGCGCCACACACCGCCGATCTCAAGTCCGGCGAACACGAGCCTCGGATCGTCCGGATCGAACACGATCTGCGTCACGCGCGGCTTCAGCACCGCGGGGCATGTTTCGGGGAGCGGCGCGTTGACGCGCTCCCATGTCTTTGCGCCATCGGTCGAGCGGAACATCGCGGGCGGGCGTGTGCCGGCGAGGATCACGTCCGGATCGTGCGGCGATCGCACCACCGACCAGATGCAGAGATCGTCCATCGGTGAGGGCAGGTGGGTCCATTTGCCGCTGGCGATGTCGAGCCGGTAGATGCCGCTGTCCGTGCCGGCCAGCAGTTCGCCTGCCCGCGCAGGATGCGCGGCGAGCGCCCACACGCGCGTCTCCGAATACATGCCGGAGGTACCCCAGAAGCGCTCCAGCGTTTCGCCGAGATCGTCGCTGTACCAGACGGACAGTCCCGCCGTGCCAATGTAAAGGCGTGGCGTCATGTTTCCTCAAACACCGCGGCGTTGTTGTTGAATGCGTTCTGGCCGCCGCGTCGGGCGATGATGGCCCGGACGCCAAATCGGCGTCAATGCGCCCTACTCATCCGGTGCGCAATTTGCACGAGCATCGTAGTTGGCCGATGCGCCCTCTCCCCTTGAGGGAGAGGGCATCGTCGATGCTTCAACGAACTCGATCGGGTGAGGGGTACCCCTCACCCATTCTTCTTCGTTGAGATACCGAGTAGCCCTCTCCCACAAGGGGAGAGGGCACGAGATGCGCGTCCGAGCGCCGCGAATCCGCTAGTTCGCCAGCTTGTCGACGTCGCCGAAATAATAGTCCTTCCAGTTGTCGGGCTTCGCCTTGATGCGTCCGACCTTGGCGAGGAATTCGCTGATCTTGTCGGCGCCCTTCGGCTGGATCGTGATGACGATGCTCGGATCGTTCAACATCGCGACGAATTCATCGAGCGGCATCTTGTCCTTGGTGACGCGCAGGTAGGCTTCGGCCGCGGCCTTCTTGTCGGAATTGATCCAGGCGGTCGCCTCCTTCATGGCGCCGAGCAGCGCCGCGACCATTTTGGGATTGTCGTCGTGAAACTTGGTGGTCATCGAAATGGCGCTCACCGAGTGCGGGCCGATGATGTCGTAGGACGAGACCACCTGATGATAGCCCGGCATCGCTAGCTGGCGGTTCTGGAACGGCGCGGATGAGAAGTGACTCTGCACCTCGGTGCCGGAGTTCAGCGCCGCGAACGCGTCCGGATGGCCCATCGAGACGGTGAGGGGATCGAGCTTCTCATAATTGGCGTCGCCGAATTCCTTCGCGGCGGCCATTTCAAGCAGGATCGCCTGCATGGAGATTTTCACCGACGGCACCGCGATGCGGTCTTTCTCGCCGTAGTCTTTCAGCGTTTTGATCCTCGGGTCATGCGTCAACAGGATCAGCGGCATGAAATTGAGGCCGGCGATGGCGCGCACTTTCACATTGCTGCGGGTCTTCTCCCACAGGGTGATCAGGTTTGGGAGGCCCACCGCGCCGACGTCGATCGCGCCGGAAATTATGCCGTCGTTGATCTGCGCCGGACCGCCGAGCGTCGTCCACTCCACCTTGATGTCGCCAAGCCCCTGAGCTTTGGCATTCTTCTCGATGAGTTTCTGGTCTTCCATGATGACGAACTGGATGTAGGGCAGGCCGTATTGCTTGCCGAGCTTGATCTCGTTGACCTCGGCCTTCGCCGGCAACGTGAGGCCGGCAAGCGAAGCAAGCGCGAGAGCGGAGGCGAGCAGGCGGGTCATGCGTATCCTCATGTGATCGGCGTCATCTGCTTGGGATCGAAGGCGAGCCATGCTGACTCGCCAACCTGATAAATGTCGAGCGGCGCTGCGGTGACGCGCAGCTTCATCGGACTGTTGGGCGGTGTCACCACATAGTCCCAGAATTCGCCAAGGTAGGCGCGCTCCGCGATGGTCACGGCGACCTGCGGTTGCTCATTGGCAGATTGCGCGCGCGAGAGCCGCATGCTCTGCGGGCGAACCGACAGAGTGACCTTGCCGGCCGATGGCGCGCCGTCCAGCGCGGCTTGCGGCAGTGCGAACGGCCCGAATGCGATTTCGCCGCCGCGGCTCTCCCCTTCGATGAAGTTGGTGCGGCCGATGAATCCCGCGACAAAGCGCGTCTTTGGCCGGTTGTAGAGCGTGTGCGGGTCGGCGACCTGCTCGATGCGGCCGAGATTCATCACAGCGATGCGGTCGGACGTGACCATCGCCTCGGCCTGATCGTGCGTGACGTAGACGGTGGTGATGCGGAATTCGTCGTGAAGGCGGCGGATTTCGAAGCGCATTTCCTCACGCAGATTGGCGTCGAGGTTCGACAGCGGCTCGTCGAGTAGCAGTACCTGCGGCTTGATGACGATGGCGCGGGCGAGCGCGACGCGCTGCTGCTGTCCGCCGGAGAGTTCCGCCGGATAGCGCGCCGCCAAGTGACCCATGTGTACGACGTCGAGGATTTCGGCGACACGCTTGCGCACCTCCTCGCGCGGCAGCTTGCGCAGTTCGAGGCCGAATGCGACGTTCTGCTCCACCGTCATGTTGGGCCACACGGCGTAACTCTGGAAGATCATCGACATCTGCCGCTTCTCGGGCGGCAGCGCGCCGGCCGGCGAGGAGAGCAACTGTCCGTTCATCTCGATGGTGCCGGCGGAGGGCTCGATGAAGCCCGCGATCATGCGCAAGGTGGTGGTCTTGCCGCATCCCGAAGGACCGAGCAGCGAGACGAATTCGCCTTCGCGCAGCTCCAGATCGATACCCGCGACCGCCGCCACGTCGCCGTAGCGCTTTTCGATGCCGCGCAAGACGAGCTTGCTCATGCGTTGCGCACCATGAAGTCACGCCCGATGGCCTTGAACCCGATCGCCGCAATGACGAGCGTGACCACCAGGAGGATCATGCCGAGCGCGGACAGCACCTCGAAGTTTCCCTCTTCGGAGAGATCGAACAGCATCACGGAAATCACGCGCGTGTTCGGCCCGACCAGGAAGATCGCGGAGGACAATTCGCGCGCCGCCGGGATGAACACGAGAATCCAGGCACCTGCGAGGTTGCGCTTGAGCAAAGGCGCGAGCACACGGCGGATCGCGGTCAACCGCCCACCGCCGAGGATGCGCACCGCTTCCTCCATCTCGGGATTGATGCTGCGGATGCCGGCCGCGCTCGACGTATAGGCGATGGGCAGGAAGCGCGTCGTGTAGGCGAGCACCAGGATCGTGCCGGTGCCGTAGAGCGCGAGCGGCGGCGGCGCGTAGGCGGCGTAGAAGCCGATGGCAAGCACGATGCCTGGGATGACGAACGGCGCCATGCAGAGGAACGCCAGCACATTGCTCCACGGCACCAGCCTGCGCGCCACCACGTAGGCGATGGCGAGCGACAGTGCGATGGCGGCGAAGGCCGTGATGCCCGAATAAACGAAGGTGTTGATGATAGCGTTCTGCGCCTGCGTCTGCTCGAACAGCAGGTAGTGGAAATTCTGCAGCGAAAGGTTCGCGAGCGAGAAGCCGCGACCCCAGGCTTTCGAGAAGGCCGCCTGCGTCAGCACCAGCATCGGCAGGAACACGGCGAGTGCGCAGACGAACAGCGCGTAGCCGAACATGACCCAGCGCCACGGGCCGAGCCGGGTGACGCGCCGTTCGCCACCCTTGCCGCTCACTGTGGTGTAGCCGCGCCGACCGAGCACGCGGCGCTGCAGCCAGAACATCAGCACGGTGATGAGCAGCAGCGGCATCGCGTAAGCGGCAGCCTGCTCGACCCGCACCGGATATTCGAAGAATTGCCAGAGCTGCGTCGAGACGACCTGAAAGCGTGCGGGCAGTGCGATCAGTGCGGGCGCGCCGAACAGCGCGATCGCTTCGAGAAATGAAATGATCAGCCCGCCGACGATCGCGGGCAGCACGAGCGGCAGCGTGACGCGGAACGTGGTGCGCAAGGTGCCCGCGCCCAGAATGTTCGCCGCGTCTTCCATTTCGGACGAGACAAGATCGAGCGCGCCTGAGGTGAATACGAACACATAGGGAAACGACGTGACCGCCACGACAAGGATCAGCCCGGCCATCGAGTAGACATTGAAAATGCCGTGCTCCGCGCCGGTCAGTGCCATCCACACCCTGTTGAGCCAGCCGGCGTTGGGGCCGGCGAGCAGGATCCAGCCGATCGCGCCGAGATAGGGCGGGATGATAAACGCGCCGAACACCATCAGACGAATGAAGCCCTTGGCCGGCATGTCGGTGCGCGAGATCGCCCAGGCGAGCGGCACCCCGAACAGGCAGGCGAGCACCGCAACGCCGGCGCCAAACTCCAGCGTGTTCCACAACGCCTGCAAATGCCGCGCGCGGCCATAGGCCTCGACGTAGTTCGCGATCGTGAGGCGGCCGGTCTCGGGCTCCTGGAAGCTTGAGATGACCAGCCGCACCATCGGGCTCGCGATGAGGAATAGCAGGATCGCAATCATCGCGATCCACAGGATCATGCTCGGATCGGCCAGCCGGAAGCGGCGCGGAAGCGCCGCAGGAGCGAGGCTGTCGACCGTGGCGGTCATGTGGCTAGACGCCGAACGTGTCGCGCCACTGCTTGATCACCTCGGGTATCTCCTTGGTGATCTCCTCGACAGTCGGCCGGATCGTTTTCACGTCGGCGGCCGACTTCGCGCCGTTCAGCGGCTTCACCTCCGGCCGCATCGACTCATTGAAATGCTCGACCCAGATCTGCGAGGCCTCGACGCCGAGCAGATATTCCATGAACAGCTTGGCGGCGTTCGGATGCTTGACGTTCTTCGGAATGCCGGAGGGCGCGATGATCAGCACGGAGCCGTCCGGCGGGTAGATCATCGCCAGCGGATTACCCTTGCCGGCGCTTTCCATCGCGGTGCCGACCGGGCCCGATCCCGCCACGATGCTCTCGCCGGCGTTCAGCATCGTCACGGTGTCGTTGATCGAACGGCCGACGCGCGGATTGTTTTTTGCGAGCTTCTCGAAGAAGTCCCAGCCGTAAAGCTTCCTCAGGCTGACCACCCAGGTGCCGACATAGCCCGAGAAGCCAGGGTGCCCGAGCGCGATCTTGTCCTTCCATTTCGGATCGACGAGATCGGGCCAGTTCTGCGGCGCCTCGGCTTCCTTCAACTTCGCGGTGTTGTAGCCGATCGCGATCAGGCCCGCGGAGGTGACGGTGTAGAAGCCATCCGGGTCGTAGTTTTTGTAAACCTCGATCACCTTACTTGCGTTCTCGGGCACGTATTTCTCAAGCAGGCCCTTTTCCTTGAGCGCCACGTAATGCCCGATGTCGGTCGACGAGAACACGTCGACCTGCATGGCATTGGCCTTCTGCTCCTGCGTCAGGCGCTGGTAAGCGACCTGCGCGGTGGTCCGCACCACATTCGCCTTGATGCCGGGGAACGCGGCCTCGAAATCGCGGCCGAGCGCCTGCGCGGTCGTGTCATTGGAATGCGCCGTGTACCAGGTGACCTCGCCTTCCTTCTTGGCGAGTTCGTACAGCTCCTTCTGGCGCGACGTCGTCTCGCGCGCGAAGGCAGGCGTGCCGAGTGCGGCACCGAGCGCGAGCGCGCTGCCGCCTTTCAGGACATCGCGGCGCGAGCGAACAATCATGGCTTCCTCCCAAGGTGATTCACGCGGCTTTGCGCCGTCGTTTTCTCAACCGCCCCGGCGCAGTATGGCGCGTGGATGCTGATCCGTCACCCCTGCGGCGCGCGGCGCGGGCAGCCGCGGGCGACCACGCCGGCGCCGCAAGTTCCGCGGTTTGCCTGACCGCGCCGTCTATGCAAATGCTGCGGCTAGAGGACAATTTGGCGAGCATGATTTCCATCGAGCGGTTGTCGAAGACGTTCGAGACCTCTCGCGGCACGAGCCATCTGGCGCTGAGCGGCGTTTCGCTCGATATCGCCGAAGGCGAGTTCGTCTCGATCCTCGGGCCGTCGGGCTGCGGCAAGTCGACGCTTCTCTATATTGTCGGCGGCTTCGTGCCGCCGAGCGAGGGCGCGGTCCGCGTCAAAGGCGCGGCCGTCACCGGCCCGGGTCCGGATCGCGGACCGGTGTTCCAGGAGTTCGCGCTGTTCCCTTGGAAGACCGTGCTCGGCAACGTGATGTATGGGCTGATCGAACAGGGCGCACCGAAAAAGATCGCCGAAGACCGCGCCCGCGCGCTGATCGAAATGGTGCATCTCAAGGGCTACGAGAATTTCTATCCGAAGGAACTGTCCGGCGGGATGAAGCAGCGCGTCGCGATCGCGCGCACGCTCGCCTACGGCCCGAGCATCCTGTTGATGGACGAGCCGTTCGGTGCGCTCGACGCGCACACTCGCACCGGCATGCAGCATGAGCTTCTGGAAATATGGGAGCGCGACCGCAAGACCGTTCTGTTCGTCACGCATAGCGTGGAGGAGGCGGTGTTTCTCTCCGACCGCGTCGTGGTGCTCACGCGCTCGCCCGGCCGCATCAAGGAGATCATCACGATTGATCTGCCCCGCCCGCGCCGCCGCGCCGAGCTCTTGGTTGATCGGCGCTACCAGCAATATGTCGTCGATATCGAGCGGCTGATGGATACGCCCGCGGCGGAGGCGGGAGCATGAGCGAGACTGTTCGCGCCACATACTCCGTTTCACCTCTCCCCTGGGGGGAGAGGTCGACGCGCGAAGCGCGGCGGGTGAGGGGGACTAGCTTTATCGTCAGTGCGGCGCCCCCTCACCCCAACCCTCTCCCCCAAGGGGAGAGGGAGCTCACCGAGCGTATGGCCAGAGCGCCATGACTCGCCTCTCCGCCATTCCCGGCTTGCCGCCGCTGATCGCAACCGCCGGGCTGCTCGCCGTGTGGGAAATCGCCGCGCGCGTGTTCGATATTTCCGGCCTTCCGCCGGCGCACGAGGCGCTGCGCGAGGTACCGAAAATCCTCACCGACAAGGAGTCGCTGCTCAATATCCTGGACTCGATCCGCCGCATGGTCATCGGCTTCGCGCTCGCGCTCGTCTTCGCGGTGCCGGTCGGGCTGATGATGGGCCGTTCGCGCCTGACCGCGGCGTTCTTCAATCCGCTGCTGATGATCATCTATCCGGTGCCGAAGGCGGCATTGATGCCGATCATCATGCTGTGGCTCGGCGTCGGCGACGCATCGAAGACGCTGGTGATCTTTCTCGGCGTCAGCCTGCCGGTGATCTATCACTCCTATCAGGGCGCGCGCGCCGTGCAGGAGAAGATGTTGTGGTCCGCCGCCGCGATGGGGATGGGCGCGCGGGCGCGGCTGTTGCGCGTCGTGTTCCCGGCGGCGCTTCCCGAGATCGTCGTCGGCATTCGCACTGGATTGGTGCTTGCGCTGATCACAATGGTCACGAGCGAGATGATCGCGCGCAAGCAGGGCGTCGGCGACATTCTCTTCAATGCGCTGGCGATGGCGCAATACGAAACCGTTTACGCCACCATCGTCATCATTGGGTTGCTCGGCTTCATCATCGACGTTGGCTTCGAGTGGCTGCGGCCGCATCTGGTCGGCTGGGCCGAGCCGACGCACGAAATCGCGGTGGGCTCGACATGATCGCGCGCCGCGCGACCGAGATTGCTGTCGGCATTCTGCCGATCGCGTCCATCCTCGCGCTCTGGCACGCGATCGTCGTCTCCGGCATGGCGCCGCCGGTGCTGTTGCCACCGCCGGGCGCGGTGTTTGCGCGGCTGATCGAGCAGGCGACCGACCGGCTGTTCCTCGCAAACGCCGGTGTAACGCTCTATCGCCTATTCGCGGGCTTCTCGATCGCGGTGGTGATCGGCGTCGGGCTCGGGGTCGCGGCGACCGGCAGCAAGATGGTCGAAGGGATCGTCAAGCCGCTGGTGCGCGTGTTGGCGCCGTTGCCCAAGGTTGCGCTTTATCCGGCGATGATCCTGATCCTCGGCTTCGACGATGCCTCGAAGATCACGCTGGTCGCGGCGGACGCGGTATTTCCCATTCTGCTCGCGACCTATCAGGGCACATCCGCGGTCGAGCCGAAGCTGGTCTGGTCGGCGCGCGCCGCCGGCACGTCGCAGCGCGCGACGCTATTCAAGGTGGTGCTGATGGCGGCGCTGCCCTCGGTGCTCACCGGCTGCCGCATCGGGCTCATCATCTCGTGCATCGTGGTGTTCCTCGCGGAGATGATCACCTCGACCGACGGGCTTGGCTACCTGCTGGTGCGCGCGGGCCGCAACTTCCAGACCGTCGACATGTTCGTGCCGCTGATCTCGATTTCGATTTTGGGCCTGACGCTCAACGCGGCGTTCAATATGCTGCGCGCCTGGCTGCTCAAGGGATTTGAGGAAGGCTGATGTTCGCGGACCGTATCGAGGGGAAGTGGATCGACGTCTTCACGGAGGTGTTCGCGCGCTGCGCCGTGAAGCGCGGCGACACGGCGGCGATTCTCTCCGAGACGCAATCGCGGCAGCTCAACGTGCAGCTGGCCGAGTTGGCGCTGCTGCGGATCGGCGCAAAGCCGTTTCACATCGTCATGCCGACACCGCGCAACCGCCATCCGGTGCCGGTGCGCTCGACCGGCGCGAGCGAGGCGATCGGAGGCCTTGCGCCTGTCGTCTCGGCGCTTGGCGCGGCGGGCTTCGTCGTCGATTGCACCGTCGAAGGTCTGATGCATGCACCCGAGACGCCCGCGATCCTCAAGGCTGGTGCGCGCATTCAGGTGATCTCGAACGAGCATCCCGAGGCGCTCGAACGGATGGCGCCGGACGATGCGCTGGAGACGCGCGTGCGCGCGGCGGCGAAGATACTGCGCGGCGCGAAGCGCATGACGGTGACGTCGCCAGGTGGGAGCAATCTCGATGTCGACATGACCGGCGCACCGACTGTCGGCATCTGGGGCTGGACCGAGAAGCCCGGCACACTGGCGCACTGGCCGGGCGGAATCGTCGTGAGCTTTCCGAAGGCGGGCGGCGTGAACGGCACGCTCGTGCTCGACCGCGGCGACGTGAACCTCACCTTCAAGCGTTATCTCGAAGCGCCAGTGCGGCTCACGCTTGAAAGCGACTATGTGACGAAGATCGAAGGCGAGGGGACGGACGCGGAACTGTTCCGCTCGTACCTCGCCGCATGGGGCGACAAGAACGCCTATGCGGTGTCGCATGTCGGCTTCGGGTTGAATCCCAAAGGCGCGCTACGAGTCACTGGCCGATGTACGACCAGCGCGACACCAACGGCACCGAAATTCGCGCGGTGTCCGGCAACTTCCTGTTCTCGACCGGCGCGAACGAATTTGCCGGCCGCTACACGGCAGGGCACTTCGATCTGCCGGTGATGCGCACGACGATCACGGTGGATGGGAGTGTGGTTGTGAAGGATGGGGTGGTGCAGATCTAGAGCACCGGAGGGCGGTTGAGCCTGAAGTGTCCGAGCAACGCGACAAAGGCCTTGAGCCGCTCGCGCCGGTACGCATCCACATCCAGCCCTTCGTAATTGAGAAATCCCGCGCCGTCGCGCAGGCCGCGGCGGCCTTCGGTCATGTTGCGCTCGACGATCTCCGGCGCGGCGTAGCGCTCGCTGCCGAGCGCGCCGGTGAGATAGCGGCTCGCGTAATAGAGAATGTCGCCGCCGCCCCAGTCGATGAACTCAAGCAGGCCGAGGACCGCGAAACGGAAGCCGAAGCCGTACTTGATCGCCTTGTCGATATCCTCCGCGCTGGCAACGCCTTCCTCGACCATGCGCGCGGCCTCATTCATGGCGAGCGCCTGAATGCGCGGCACGATGTAGCCGGGTCGGGCCGCGCACACGACCGGCACCTTGCCGACGGATTCCAGCAGCGCTTTCACGCCGGCCGTGACGGACGGATCGGTGTGCTTGCCGGGTGATATTTCGACCAGCGGCACGAGGAACGCCGGATTGAGCCAGTGCGCGTTGAGGAAACGCCCAGGGTGTTCGACGGCGCTCGAAAGATCGTCCACCAAAATGGTGGACGTGGTTGATGCAATGATCGGCGCCGGTCCGGCGAGCTTCGAGGCGCGGGTAAGCGCCTCGCGCTTGAGATCGAGCACCTCGGGCACGCCTTCGAAGATGATGCTGGCGGACGACAGTGCTGCATCCGCAAGTGCTGCGGGAACGACTGACACGCGCGCCATCAGCTTGTCGACGGCGGCCAGATCGAACAGCCCGAAGCTCGCAAGCGTGCCGAGCGTGCTGCGCACTTCGGCCAGCGCATCGTTCGCAAGTTTCTTGAATGCTGTATCGTCGCGCGGCTTGAAGTCGACCAGCGCGACATCATGTCCCGCATACGCGAACACGACAGCGATGCCGCGCCCCATGCGCCCCGCGCCGAGGCAGGCGATGGGCCCGCGCTCGGTGTGCTCCCTCCCCCCTTGAGGGGGAGGGTTGGGGAGGGGGGTCATGCGAGCCCGTCCCGCAGGAGCTCTTGTAGCTCGGCTCGTTTAAGATTTGCGAGGCCAAGGCCTTCGAGCGTCCGCCCCGTCCGCATGAAATCTTCGCCGCACACCGCGCCGCCGATCGACAGGAACGCATGCGCGAGCGGCGTCAGAACGCCCGCGAGTTCGCCGCACGAGACGAGGAACGACAGCCCGATACGCACGTCCTCCAGCATGTAGCGATGCTGCGTCAGCACGATGTGCTCGCGCCAGTCACCCGAGTCGGTCAGCTTGTCGTGGCTGCCGCGGCCATACATCCATTCGTCGCCGGATCTGGCGTAATGATCCGCGAGCGGGAAATGCGGCGCGCCATAACCGAGCGCCTCGCGCACGGCGATGCGTTCCGCGTCGAGCGTGTCGGTGACGCGGCGCACGGCAGGCTGTGTGCCTTCCTTGTGGATGTCCCAGCGATCGAAATGTTCCAGCGGTGCGGCATTCATCGTGATGAGCGGCGGATGGATGATCGGTCCGGCGTTCATCAGCGCGCCGGAGAGTGCATCGCCGCAATCCTCGATGACATTGGGAAACGCGGCGCCTATCACCTTGAGCGCGTGAGTCTTCAGCCGCAGCGGCAGAACGCCGGTCGGCAGGCGCTTCGCCCGGATGGTGATGGCAACCTCGTGCGGTCCGTGCTTGCGGGTGAGCCAGGGCAGGGTGCCCGTCTCGGCAAACGCCGCATCGGCTTTGTGGCCGGCGTCGCGCGCGGCTTTCGCGAAGATGTAGGAGCCGAACGTGCCGGGCGGCAGGAAGACCACTTGGCCGTCCTTCAGATGTGGCGCGAGTGCGTGTGCGATGTCGTGCTGGGCCGTCGCGGGCGCGGGGCAGAGGATCAGTTCGGCATCGTGCACCGCTTGCGCGATATCGTTTGTCACTAGCGCGAGCTTCGCCTCGTGCCGCCCGCGAAAATCCTTCACCGTGATCGTGCGGCCGACGGCATTGTGTTCTTTCAGCGCCTCGACGTCGCGCCGCCACAGCCGCACCTCGTGACCGGCGAGCGCCATGTCACCCGCGGCTGCGAACGAGCCATTGCCGCCGCCGAGGACTGCGATTTTCATCGGCTGTCCCGCTCGCGCAGCACAAAATGCTGCACTTTGCCCATCGCGTTGCGCGGCAGCGCACCCACGAACACGTATTCGCGCGGCACCTTGAAGCGTGCCAGTTGCGTCAGCAGATGCGCTTCCAGCGTCTGCGCATCGCACGCCGAGCCCGGACGCCGCACCACATAGGCAACCGGCACCTCCTGCCATTTCGGGTCGGCGCGGCCGATCACGGCGGCCTCCGCCACATCCGGGTGCGCGATCAGCACGCGCTCCACCTCGGCCGGATAGATGTTCTCGCCGCCGGAAATGATCATGTTCTTCTTGCGGTCGTGGATGAAGAAATGTCCGTCGGCATCGCGCGTGCCGATGTCACCCGAGTGATACCAGCCCTCGCGCAGCGTCTCGGCGGTCGCCGCCGCGTTGCCCCAGTATTCGAAGAACACGTT
Organism: uncultured Alphaproteobacteria bacterium; assembly: GCA_963757565.1. Classification (GTDB taxonomy): domain Bacteria; phylum Pseudomonadota; class Alphaproteobacteria; order Rhizobiales; family Xanthobacteraceae; genus PALSA-894. The sequence continues at coordinate 511,815 of CAVWSB010000006.1, read as the reverse complement.
CGGCCCGCGCACCACGATTTCGCCCGCCACACCCGCCGCAACATCCTTGTCCGCGTCGTCAATGACACGCGCCTCGCATACGAGGCCGGGCAGGCCGGTCGAGCCGGCGCGCTGGTCACCGCCCATGCGGGTATAGACGGATACGGGGCAGGTTTCGGTCGAGCCGTAGACCTGCAGCACCGGCACGCCGCGCGCCGTGAACGAATCGACCAAGCCCTGCGGCACTTGTGTCGAGCCGGTGGTGAGCGCGCGCAGGCAGGTGACGTCGGTTGCCTCCCAATACGGGTGCTCGATCACGGCCTGCATGGTAGCGGGCACCAGCACGGTGAGCGTCGGCCTGTCCGCTGTCAGCGCTGCGAGCGTCGTGTCCGGCGCGAAGCGGGCGTGCAGCGTGACGGTCGCGCCGAGTTGCAGCGCGGGCGTGGTCTGGATGTTCAGCCCGCCGACATGAAACAGCGGCAGCACGGTCAGCACGTGATCCGCGGCCGTCATGTCGTGCATGTGCTGGCTCATGACGGCGTTCCAGAGGAGCGTTTCCTGCCGCAGCACGGCGCCTTTCGGCCGCCCGGTGGTGCCGGAGGTGTAAACGATCAGCAGCGGTGCCGAGAGATCGACATGCGGGTTACGGCCATCGCCAGTGCTGCCACTAAGCAGCTCATCGAACGATGGCGCGAAATCGAGACCGATGAGACGCACGTTCGGCAGCGCCGACTTTAGCGGTTCGATCACCGCCGCGAAGCCTTTCTCGACGACGAGCACCTTCACCGAAGCATCGGAAAGGATGAACACCTGCTCGGGCACGGCGAGCCGCCAGTTGAGCGGCACCAGCATCGCGCCGAGCCGCGCGCAGGCGTAAAGCAGCACCAGATAATCCGGATGATTGAGCGAGAGAATCGCGACGCGATCCCCACGCTGCACGCCGAGTTGCGATTTCAGCGCCCGCGCCGTCGCAGCAATGCGTGCGGCGAACACCGCGTAAGTGAGTGTCGCATCGCCGAAATGGATGGCGGACTTGTCCGGCGCGAAAGCGGCGTTGCGATCGATCAGGTCGGCGAGGTCCATGACCTCAGTCGTCCTTCTCGCCCGGCTCGTACAGCGTTTCCTTGCCGAGCCGGTCGATGCAGATCTCGGCGGTCCAGGGCAGCATCAGCGAGCCGCAGCGGCTGTCGCGATAGATGCGCTCCAGCGGCAGCGATTTGAGCATCGACTGCCCGCCGCAGGTGCGGATTGCTTTCGCCGCAAGCGCATTCGCATTCTCCATCACGGTGTGCTGCGCCGCGTAAGCGCGCAGCACCTCCTCCTTCGTCGGGTTTGCGCGCGCCTCGCTCACGGCCTGGAACCATAGCGCCTTGGTCTGCTCCAGCATCACGCGCATCTCGGCGACCGCGATCTGCTTGGTCGGGAACATGCGCCGCTTCACCGGCGGCGTGCCGGGCACTTCGCCGCGCAGGTACGCGACGGTGAAATCGTAGGCCGCCTGCGCGAGGCCCATGTAGGTCGGCGAGAGCGTCAGGAACATGTGCGGCCAGGAGGTCGCGGCGCGGAAATAGACACCGTGCGGCATCAGCAGCTCGCTCTCCGGCACGAACACGTCTTTCATCAGCAAGGTGCGCGAAACTGTGCCGCGCATTCCAAGCGGGTCCCAATCGCCGACGACGCTGACGCCGTCTGCTTTTGCCGGCACCGCAAGATAGAGCGTGTTGCGGCGGCTCGCGTCCTGTCCCTCAGTGCGCCCGGTGCAGAGAATGCCGTAATAGTTGGCCGCGCCGGAGAGCGAAGCGAAGATCTTCTTGCCGTTGATGAGATAGCCGCCGTCGACGGGCTTTGCCTCGGTACCGAACGCCGCCGCGCCAGCCGCCGCCGCGCCGCCTTCCGAGAACGGTTGCGAATAGATCGCGCCGCTCTCGACGATGCGCCGGTAGTGGGTCGGCCGGCGCGCGTTGTGCTCGGCGCGCTCGGTCGCGCTCATCTCCAGATCGTCGGCAAGCGCGCCGGTCCACAGCGTCGAGCACACATGCATGTTCCAGGAGAGCGCGGTCGCGCCGCAGTAGCGGCCAAGCTCGGCGGCGGCGAGACAATAGGTGCGAAACGAGGCGCCGAGCCCGCCATGCTCCTTGGGCACGCAGAGGCGCAGCAGCCCCTCGGGATGCATGTCGCGGAAGTTCTCGATCGGGAAGGTCGCCTCGCGGTCATGCTTGGCGGCGCGCGGCGCGAGCACGCGAGCGCCGAAGGCCCGCGCCTTCTCGATCAGCGTGGCTTCTTCGTCGCCAAGCCGAAAGGCGTCCGGCGCGAAGATCGGCGCATCGTGGCTGGCTGGCGCGCTCATGCGCTGACCTTATTCGCGAGCGCATGGTCGAGGAAGTTGAACACCGCGGCATCGAACGCCGCGGGTGCTTCGAGGTTCGGCATGTGGCCGACGCCCGGGATGCAAAAATAGAACGCGCCGGGGATCTTGCTCGCCGTCTTCTCCACCATCTTGGCAGGTGCCTGCCGGTCGTGCTCGCAGGCGAGACAAAGCACCGGCACCTTGATCTCGGCCAAGTTCGCGCGTTCGTCGAACGTCACGAGACACTGTACGGCGGCACGATAAGTCGCCTCGGGTACCAGCGCGTATTGTTCGGCGAACAACGCCCTACCAGCAGGGTCGGCGTTCGGCCCCATGATGCCCGCCGCGGCGCCCGGCGCAATCTCGGCCATTGTCTTGCCGGCATCGAGCGGCGCGAGGCGTTCCGCCACGAACTGCTTCTGGAAGTCACCGGCTGGGTTGCCGAACGCGGGCGAGGTGCAGGAGAGAATGGCTGCCGAATAATCGTCCGGCCGCCGCCGCAGCATCGTCTGCAACACCATGCCGCCCATCGAATGGCCGAGAAGCACCGGGCGCTCCAGGCCGGACTTCGCCGATCGCGAATTCGACGTCCTCGGCAAGCGCCTCGAAGCTCATCGCTTCGACCGGTTCGCGCGTGCCGTAGCCCATCAGGTCGAGCGCGACGGGCTGATAGCCGCGCGCGGCGAAACTTGCGATCTGCGGCGCGAAGCTTCTGGCGCCGCCACCGATGCCGTGCAGGAAGACGACCGGGGTCACAACGGGTTGCCTTTCGGCGCTGCGTCAGACGGCGCGCCCAGCGTCTGCATCAGCCGGTTCGCCCAGGCGAACATCGCGACCGCATGCGTCAGGTCGAGGATTTCGAGGTCGGTCAGGCCCTGCGCACGCAGCGGCGTGGCGTCGGCCGGCGTGATGCCGGCGGGATCGCGCGTGAGCTTGGCAGAATAGTCGAGGATCGCCTTGCGGCGCGGATCGACATTCGCCTCGACGCCTTCCGCCTGGACGCGTTCCATCACGTCCGGTTCTTTGGTGAGCTGGGTGAAGCGCAGCGCATGCACGGAGGCGCAGTACGCGCAGCCGTTGATGCGCGAGGCCGCGACCGCGCCAAGCTCGCGATCGGCGCGCGGCAAACCTTTGGCGCCGAACATGATGCCGTTGTAGAGCGGCGAACGCTCGGACAGCGCCTCGGGATCGTGCGCCAGCACCAGCGAATAGGCGCCGACCGCGCGGTTCGACGGCGTCACCTTGAGCGCGGTGAGTTGCTCCGGTGTCGCCGTATCGAGGTTCACCGGGGTGATCCACGGCTCCCATTGCAGTTCGCCGTGGGTGAAGTCGCGCATCGTCTTGCTCATGCGGCACCTTTGAGCGCGCGCAGCCCGGCCAGCACGCGTGACTGGAAATTCACATAGGCAATGAGTTGCGAGAGCGACAGAACTGCGTGCGACGTCAACCCGGCGGCGAGCAGTGTGTCGATGTCGGCCTTGCTGGCGTCGCCCGGGTCCATCGTGACACGATCGACATGCGCAAGAATGCATTCGCCGCGCGCGCCATTGAGCGGATGCGTCTCGCCGAGCGCAACGAGACGGCGCTGGTAATGCTCGTCCAGCACGGAGTCGCGCAGCAAGGTTGCGACGCGCTGTGCGCAGGCTTCGCGCTCCGGTCGCGTCAGGCCGCCGTGATGCGCGGGCGCGAAGATCGCATCGTCACTGCCCTGCAGGTGCTTCACCACGTCGGGGCGCTGGCGCCGCAGCTCCGCAAGCGGGGAGTCGTCTGCGATCCCCGCCAGCATGTCGATCACGTCGGGATTTCCGTCACTCATGCGTCGTCGCCTTTGCGGGTTCTGCGAGAAACTTGCTCACATCGTTATCCAGCACATATTCGTCGCCCTGCAATTCCGGATTGCTCCATCCGCGCATGCGCTGCCAGATCGCCTCATAATCTTCCCGAAGAAATGCGCTCGCAATCCCGTTCGCAAGGCGGTTCGCGCCGGTGCTGATCGCCGGAATGTCACCCGAAATTTGGCCGTGGCTCATTGTGGCGGCGAAGTTGAAGCAGTGTACGCGGCCGACCCAGAGTGCCGTCCCCGGCGTGCGTTCGAGGAACTCGAACGCCGGCCCGAGATAGGGGTGCTCGGCATGCGCATAATCGGAGTGGCCGGCCGGCATGAACCGGTCGCGCCAGAGCACGACATGCGGGTGCAGCGCTGCAAGCTCGGGCCGTTGAGACCAGTCGACGGCTAAGCCCGTCGCCAGGATCAGGAAATCGAAGGCAAACGTACCGCGCGTTGTGTCGAGGATGACGCGGCCATCGTTGATCTTGATGCCGAGCGGCGCACAGTCCGCGAAGATCGAGAAGTTCGCATGCCGCGTGCAGCGTAGCATCGAGCCGTGCGGCGGCGGCACGGCCTGTTCGTCGATGTAGTTGAGGATTTGCCATTTCTGCTGATCGTCGAGCGAATAGAAGCCTTCCCAGAGTCCTGCGCTGCCGATACCCATGCCCTTGTTGATGCGCGGCACGTCCGGGCGGCGCACCAGCATGGCGACGCGTGCAGCGGCGTGCTCCAGAGCCTCGGCCGAACAGTCGACAGCGGTCGCCCCTGCGCCGATCACGCCGACCACTTTGCCCCGCAGGGCCGCGAAGTCGATCGCCTCGAGCGAGTTGCGAACGAGGCGGCGATCGAGCCCCTTGAACATCGGGGGCGTATAGGGCCCGCCGAGTGCGTCGCGGCCGGTCGCGAGCACCACATGACGCGCCGCGACCTTTCGCGTGCCCGCCGCGGAGCGTAGCGTCAGTGTCACGAAATCCGCATCGCCGCCGATTTCGGTCAGTTCGACGTCGTTCTCGATCGGAACGTCAATGACCTTCCGGTACCAGCGCAGGTAGTCCATCCACTGCAGGCGCGGGATGCGGTAGACCTCTTTCCATGCATCGCTGCCGAATTGCGCTTCGAACCAGGCGCGGAACGTGAGTGCCGGAAAACCGAGCGCAGGCCCGGTGAGCTCGGGCGGCGAGCGCAGCGTTTCCATCCTGGCGTTGGTCGCCCACGGGCCTTCGAAGCCCGCCGGCGCACGGTCGAACACGCGCAGGGAGCGTACGGCGAGTCGCCGGAGGGCGAGCGATGCCGTCAGGCCTGCCATGCCGGCACCGAGCACTGCGACATCGAGCACCGGCCCGTATTCGGGATGCGTGTGCGGCTCGAGCCAGTCTTTCGTCGGCGGCATCACGAGCAGTTCGAAGTCGCGCCGGAGCCGCGCCTCCAGATCTTCAAGCGTCGCCGGACCGGGATCGATCGTCACGTTAGGCCGCCTGTCCGCCGAGGTAAGCGTCGCGAATGCGCGGATCGTGTAGCAGATCGCGCGCCGGGCCGGACAGGGCGATGCGGCCGGTCTGCAGCACATAGCCGTAGTCGGCGATGCGCAGCGCGAGGCTTGCGTTCTGCTCCACCATGAAGATTGTGACGCCCTGCTTGTTCACGTGCTGGATCAGCTCCAGCACATGATCGACGAACAGCGGCGAGAGGCCCATCGTGGGCTCGTCCATGCAGAGCACGCGCGGGCGGCCCATCAGGGCGCGCGCCATCGCGACCATCTGCTGCTCGCCGCCGGAGAGCGTGCCGGCCGCCTGCGTGGCGCGCTCCTTGAGGCGCGGGAACAGCGTCATCATGCGCTCGTAGTCGGTCGCGATGTCGGCTTTGTCGTTGCGCGTATAGGCGCCCATCAGCACATTCTCGCGCACCGACATGGTGCCGAACAGGCGACGCGCCTCGGGCACCGAACCGACGCCGCGGCGGATGATCTGCGGCGTCGAGAAGCCGAGCAGGGATTGACCATCGAGCGTGACGTCGCCGGACCGCGGCTTGAGCAGGCCGAGGATGATTTTCATCGTGGTGGACTTGCCGCTCGCATTGCCGCCGAGCAGGCAGACGATTTGCCCGCGGCCGACCTCGATCGAGAGATCGAAATGCACCTGGATCGGGCCGTAGAACGAATTGATCTTGTCGAGCTTCAGGATGGCGTCAGTCATGTGGCGCCCCCTTGGGGCGCGCCCGCCTCCGCCATGCGGCCGACTTCGCGCGAGCCGAGATAGGCAGCGATCACCGCCGGGTCCGCGGCGACGGCCTGCGGCAAGCCTTCGGCGATCTTGCGCCCGTCGTCCATCACGATAACGCAGTCGGAAAGTTGCATCACCAGGTCGAGCTTGTGCTCGATCAGCATGATGGTGAAACGACCCTTCAGGCCACGGATGATCTCGAGCATTTCGTTGGTTTCGCTCGGGTTCATGCCGGCGGTCGGCTCGTCAAGGAACAGCAGCTTCGGCCTGAGCGCGAGCGCACGGGCGATTTCGAGGCGGCGGCGGTTCGCATAGGAGAGTGAGAACGCCGGATTGTTGATGCGCGGCGTGAGGCGGTCACCGAACAGTGCGAGGATCTCCATCGCATCGGCGCGCAGCTTTTCTTCTTCCTGTTTCACCGCGCCTGGCCGCACCAGTGCGAGTGCCAACTCTGCGATCGTTCCGACGAACGGCAGGTGAGGGCGCACGGCTGTGAGCTGCGTGTGCGCGCCGACCAGCACGTTGTCGAGCACCGAGAGATTGCCGAACACGCGGCCATGCTGGAACGTGCGCGCGAAGCCGAGCGGTGCAAGGTGTTCGGCCGGCATGCCGGTGATGTTGCGACCGGCGAATGTCACGGTGCCGGCGTCGGGTGCATCAAGCCCGGTGATGAGGTTGAACACGGTGGTCTTGCCCGCACCGTTCGGCCCGATGACGCTGACCAACTCGCCTTCGTTGACGGCGAGCGAGAGCGCATTCACTGCCGTTACGCCGCCGAAGCGGCGTGTCAGCCCGTCGATCTGGAGAGCCGGCGCCATCACACCGTTCCCATCAGCCCTTGCGGGCGGAAACGGATCAGCAGCAGCAGCGCGATGCCGTAGATCAGCAAGCGATAGTCGGCGAGCGCGCGGAACAGTTCGGGCAGACTCACCAGCGCGACCGCGCCGATGATCGCGCCCGCCACATTGCCGAGCCCGCCGAGGATAACCATCGTCAATGCGAGCAGCGAGACCTGCGAGGTGAAGGTCTCGTGATTCACATAAGAGAAAATGTGCGCCATCAGCGCACCCGCGATGCCGGCGGAAAATCCCGCTACGCCGAAGGCGAGGCTTTTGTAGCGGTCGAGGGCGATGCCGTAGCTGCGCGCCGCGGTGTCGTCGTCGCGGATCGCGCGCAACGTGCGGCCGAGATGCGAGCCGAGAAGGCGCCATTGCATCAATGCCAGCACGATCAGCGCGCAGAGCGCGATCTCGTACACCCATGTGCCGCTCAGTAGCGGTCCGCCAAACAGCGAGAGCGGCGGAATGCCTGTGAGGCCGACCGGGCCATGCGTCAGCGAATCCCAATTCAGGATCGTCAGGGTCACGATCTCGCCGACGCCGAGCGTCGCGATGGTGACGTAGTGCCCGCGCAGACGAAATGCCGGGTAGATCAAAAGCGTGCCGAGCAGGGCCGTGATGATCCCAGCCACGATCACCGTCGCGGCAACCGGCAGATGGAAATTGATCGCGAGCAGCGCCGACGCATAGGCGCCGATCGCGAGCAGGCCGGCATGGCCGAGCGAGATCATGCCGGCAGTGCCGGCCACCAAGGTGAGGCTGATCGCCAGGATCGCATAAAGCCAGCCGATGCCGAGCGTCTGCAGCACGTAGCCGTTTCGCACCACCAGGGGCAATGCGAGCGCCGCGAGGGCCATCGCCACCGCCAGCCACACGGGAACGCGCACCGGCGCGCTCGGCGCGATGAATGTGCCGGTCAGCGGTTCTGGCGGCAGGCTTCGCCCGCGGCTGAAGATGCCGTTCGGCTTCAGCACCAGCACGAGGATCAGCACGACGAAGGCGAACAGGTTGCGATAACTCGTGCCGAATGCCGCGATGCCGTAGCTTTCGGTGAGGCCCAGCAGCAGCGAGCCCGCAATCGCGCCCGGCACATTGCCCATGCCGCCGATCATCTGCGCGATGATGCCTTTCAGGCCGGCCTGGAATCCCATGTAGGGGTCGATCGAGTTGTAATACATCCCGACCAGAAAGCCCGAGACTCCGCCGAGCGCCGCCGCGATCGCGAACACCGTCGAATTCACGCGGTTCACGTCGACGCCGCATTGCTGGGCCGCGTCTCGATCCAATGCGGTCGCCCGCACGGCCCAGCCGAGCTTGGTGAAGCGCAAGAAGAAATAGAGCAGGCCGGCACTCGTCACGCCCACCGCCGCGATCAGGATGTCGAGCGCCCCGATGGTGCCATCGCCGATCCGGATACGCCACGCAGGCAGCTGCAGCGGCAGCCCGCGCGGGTCGGGCGTGAACAGGAGTTGAAACACCTGGTCGAGCACCAGCCCGACCCCGATGGTGGCGAGCAGCGGCGCGATGCGGGGGGAATCCTTCAGCGGCCGGATGGTGATGCGTTCGATCGCCATGCCGAGCAGGCCGCAACCGATCACGACCGCAAGCAGCGTGACCGGTAGCGGCGTCCCCAGATAGGTGATGCACAGCCAGCCCACATAGGCGCCGACCATGTAGATCGAGCCGTGCGCGAAATTGATGAGGTGCGACACGCCATAAATCAGCGCGAGGCCGACCGCGAGCAGCGCGTAGATGTTGCCGACGACCAGACCGTTGACGGTGTAGTCGAACCAGGGGCCGAGCGATGCCGTCACTTAGCCCTTCGCCGGCTTGGCGCCCTCATAGGCGACCCACTTGCCGTCCTTCACTTCGATGCGGCTCACCAGTGGATCGGCGACGCGGCGCGTCGCGGGGTCGAATGAGGCCTTGCCGAACACGACGCTCGGCACGTCCTTCACCTTGGCGAGACCGTCCTTGATCTCTTTGCGGCCGGTGCCGAACTGGCGCATCACCGTGCCGAGCAGGATTATGGTGTCGTAGGCACGGCCGTTGTAGGCGTCGGGCTCCGCACCGAACTTGGCCTTGAAATTCTTCACGAAGGCCTGCACGGCCGGTCGCGGATCGTCCGGGAAGAACGGCACGGTGGTGAGCACGCCGTTCACGTCCGCGCCGCCAAGCTCGAGGAATTTCGGCGAATAGATCGAGCCGCCCGCGACGACCGGCAGCGTGATGCCGGCCTGGCGGATCTGGCGTGTGAGTTGCGCGCCGTCCGGATAATACGAAATGAGCGCGATCGAATCCGGGTTCGCGCTGCGCAGCCGCACGATTGCCGAGCGGAAATCCTTCTCGTCCGCCAGATACCCTTCGGCGCCGACAATCTCGCCGCCACGCTGCTTCACGGCCTCGACCAGCAGATCCTTCGCGGTGCGGCCCCAGTCGCTATTGAGATGCAGCACCGCGATCTTCTTCAGGCCGAGGTCGCGCAGGAAATCCGCCAGCAGCGGCATCTCATCCTTCTGGTTGACGGCGTTGCTCCAGATGTAATCGCCGCCCTTGGTGAAGTCCGGGTGCGAATTGGTGAAGCCGAACTGCACCATCTCGGCGGCCTGATAGATCGGCGAGGCCGCCATCGAGGCCGCGGAGGAAAAATCGCCGACCTCGACCACGATGCGCTCGTCCGCGACGTACTTGCGCGCGACCGTCACGGTCTGGCGCGGATCGCTTTGCGTATCCTCGAAGCGTGTAGCCGAGCGGCCGCCCGTTAATGCCGTCGGAACCGTTGATCTCGTCGAGGGCGAGATCGAAGCCCTTTTTCCATTGCGCGCCATATTGAGCGTACTGCCCGGTCAGCGGCCCGCTGACGCCGATCAGGACCGGCTCCTTGGATTGGGCGAACGCCGAGGCGGGGATGAACGTGCCGGCGAGCAGACCGAGAACGGCGCGGCGATGAAGCATCATGAACTCCTGGAATGCCGCGATCGCGAAGACCCCGGCGAATGCTGGATTGTTCTGATTGTGCGTGTCCGAAACATGGGGCTGCCGGAGGGCCCGCGTCAACCGCCGGGCCGTCATGCTGCCCCCGGGCCACGCTCATTGTGGCAACCGGGCGTCCTGTCGGCTACGGTGCAGTCAAGAGTCACGGGGCACGATGAAATACTCCGTCTTTTCGCTGTTGGCAGAGGGCTTTCGCGGCCATACCGGCTGGACGCCGGCATGGCGCAAGGCCACGCCGAAATCGCATTATGACGTGGTGATCGTCGGCGGCGGCGGCCACGGGCTCGCGACCGCCTATTACCTGGCCCGGAACCACAACATCGCCAACGTGGCGGTACTGGAAAAGGGCTACATCGGCTCCGGCAATGCCGGACGCAATACGACCATCATCCGGTCGAACTACCTGCTGCCCGGCAATGAACCTTTCTACGAATGGTCGATGAAGCTTTGGGAAGGGTTGGAACAGGATTTCAATTTCAACGCGATGGTGAGCCAGCGCGGCGTGCTCAATCTTTATCATTCCGACGCCCAACGCGATGCCGCGGCGCGGCGCGGCAACGCGATGCGATTGCATGGCGTGGATGCCGAACTGCTCGACCGCGATGCCGTGAGGGAAATGGTTCCGTTCCTTGATTTCGACAATGCGCGGTTTCCGATCCAGGGCGGGTTGCTGCAGCGGCGCGGTGGCACGGCACGGCACGACGCCGTCGTGTGGGGCTATGCGCGCGGTGCGGATACGCTTGGCGTGGACATCATCGAGAATTGCGAAGTGACTGGGTTCGACATCGAGGACGGCTGCGTGTTCGGTCTCGAAACCACACGCGGCAAGATCGAGGCGGGCAAGATTGGCCTTGCGGTCGCGGGCAACACCTCTCGGCTCGGGTCGCTTGCAGGACTGCGGCTGCCGATCGAAAGCCACGTGCTGCAGGCTTTCGTCTCCGAAGGCATCAAGCCGGCGATCGACACCGTCGTGACCTTCGGCGCGGGGCATTTCTACATCAGTCAGTCCGACAAGGGCGGGCTCGTATTCGGCGGCGATATCGACGGCTACAACTCCTATGCGTGGCGCGGCAATCTGCCGGTGGTCGAGGACGTGATGGAAGGCGGCATGGCGATCTGGCCGGGGCTCGGACGCCTGCGGATGCTGCGGCAGTGGGGCGGGCTGATGGACATGTCGATGGACGGCTCCCCGATCATCGATCGCACGCCGGTCGATGGCCTGTATCTCAATTGCGGCTGGTGCTATGGCGGCTTCAAAGCAACCCCAGCGTCCGGCTGGTGCTTCGCGCACCTGATCGCAAAGGACGAGTTACACTCGGTCGCAAGCGCGCTGCGGCTCGATCGCACCGTGAGCGGCGCCCTGATCGACGAAAAGGGCGCGGGCGCCCAGCCGAACCTGCATTGAGGCTGCGTTGCGCATCCCCTGTCCCTATTGCGGTCCGCGCGGCAACGAGGAGTTCACCTATCTGGGGGACGCGGCGGTGCGGCGGCCCAATCCCTCCACGCCGGATGCAGCGCAAGCCTTTCACGATTACGTTTATCTGCGCGAAAACCCGTCCGGCGTTCTTCAGGAACTCTGGTATCACGGCGGCGGATGTCGCTCATGGCTTCTGGTGAATCGCAATACGTGCACGCATGAGATCACCGAGTCGCGGTTCGCGGAACGCGGAGCCAGCCCGTGAGCGTGCGGCGTCTTGTCCGCGGCGGGCTGGTCGACCGTGCGCAGCCGCTTTCCTTCACCTTCGATGAGCAAGCTTATTCGGGTTACGCAGGCGACACGCTGGCGTCCGCACTGATCGCGAATGGGGTTCGGCTTGTCGGCCGCTCGTTCAAGTATCATCGCCCGCGCGGTTTCCTCACGGCGGGTTCGGAGGAGCCGAACGCGCTGGTCGAACTGCGCACGGGCGACCGGCGTGAGCCGAACACGCGCGCCACCACAGTCGAACTTTACGAAGGGCTTGTCGCGACGAGCCAGAATCGTTGGCCATCGCTGCGTTTCGATGCCGGCGCGGTGAACAATCTCGCTTCGCGCTTTCTGGTCGCGGGCTTCTACTACAAGACCTTCATGTGGCCGGCCGATTTCTGGGAGAAGTATTACGAGCCGCTGATACGCCGCGCCGCCGGGCTCGGGTCCGCGTCCGGTGCACCGGACCCGGATCACTATCAGAAAGCCTACGCGCATTGCGACGTGCTGGTGATCGGCGCCGGGCCCGCCGGTCTGGTCGCGGCACTTGCGGCTGGGCGTGCGGGGGCGCGTGTCATTTTGTGCGAGGAGGATTTCCGCCTCGGCGGGCGGCTGCTTTCCGAGAGCTACACGATCGGCGACAAGCCGGGAGTGGAATGGGCCGCCGGGATCGAGGCTGAACTCGCGACGCTTCCCAACGTCCGGATCATGAGCCGCACCGCGGTGACCGGCGTTTTCGATCACGGGCAGTATGCGGCGATCGAGCGCGTGAACGATCACGTTCTGGTTCCGCCCGATCACCAGCCGCGCCAGCGCTATTGGAAGATCGTTGCGAAGCGCACGGTGCTTGCCTCCGGCGCGCACGAGCGCCCGATCGCGTTCGGCAACAACGACCGGCCCGGTGTGATGCTGGCGGGCGCGCTGCGCACTTATGTCAACCGCTTCGCGGCCGCCGCCGGAAAACGCATCGTCGTCTTCACCAACAATGACGATGGATGGCGCACCGCCGCCGACGCGATCGAGGTTGGGCTTGAGGTGGAGGCGGTGATCGATTCGCGCGCCACGCCGCCGGGCGAATACGCCCGCCTCGGCGTCAGCATCCTGACCGACGCGCAGGTATCCCATGTTCACGGGCGATCGCGCGTCCGGGCGGTCACGGTCGTCAAGAATGGGCGCACCACAAAGATCCGGTGCGATGCGTTGGCCGTATCGGGTGGCTGGAATCCCGCCGTGCACCTGACCTGCCATCTCGGCGGCAAACCTGTGTGGAACGATGCCCTTGCAGCTTTCGTGCCGGGCACGCTTCCTCCCGACATGATTGTGGCCGGCGCGGCCACCGGCGCGTTCGGTCTTGGCCAGTGCCTCAACACCGGCCTCGCGGCCGGGAGCATGATGGCGGCCGAATGCGGATTTCAGATCGCCTCGCTTGAACTGCCGCATGTCGCGGACGAGCCCGCGAGCGTGACGCCGCTCTGGCACGTGAAGGCCAGCCGCGCGAAAGCGTTCGTCGATTTCCAGAATGACGTGACGGTGAAGGACATTGCTCTGGCCGAGCAGGAAGGTTTCGGCGCGGTCGAGCATCTCAAACGCTACACGACGCTCGGCATGGCGACCGATCAGGGCAAGACCGCGAATGTGACCGGGCTCGCGATCCTTGCCGAGAAGTCCCAACGTGCAATCCCGGACGTCGGCACCACGACGTATCGTCCGCCCTACGTGCCGGTGAGCATTGGCGCAATGGCCGGACACCACCGGGGCCGAGACTTCCGCCCGATTCGACTGACCCCTACGCACGCCTGGGCGCAGGAACGCGGCGCGACATTTGTCGAAAGCGGCGCATGGATGCGCGCGCAGTATTATCCGCTGCCGGATGAGACCGACTGGCTCGAAACCGTGAACCGTGAGGTTTCGGCCACGCGCCGCGGGGTTGGCGTGTGCGATGTCTCGACCTTCGGCAAGATCGAGATCGAGGGCGCCGAAGCCGGATATTTTCTCGATCGGGTATGCGCCAATACGGTCTCAACCCTCCCCGTCAGCAAGGCTCGGTACATTCTGATGCTGCGCGAGGACGGGTTTATCATGGACGACGGAACGATCGCACGGCTTGGGCCCGAGCGGTTCGTCATGATGAGCACCACCGCGAACGCGGCGCGCACGATGCAGCACCTCGAATTCTGCCGCCAGGTCCTGTGGCCCTCCCTCGACATGCAGATGGTCTCGGTCTCCGAGCAGTGGGCGCAGTTTGCCATCGCGGGTCCGCGCGCGCGCGACCTTCTGCGCAAGCTCGTGGACGACAAGTTCGATGTCAGCAGCGCGGCGTTCACGCACCTGGCGGCGCGCGAACTGACTGTCAGCGGCGTACCGGCGCGCCTGTTCCGGCTCTCGTTTTCGGGTGAACTTGCCTACGAACTGGCGGTGCCGGCGCGCTACGGCGATGCCGTGATCCGGGCCATCATGGCGGCCGGCGAGCCATACGGTGTCACACCCTATGGCACCGAGGCACTCAATGTGATGCGCATCGAGAAGGGGCATGTTTCCGGCAATGAGATGAACGGACAACTGACCGCCCACGACCTGGGCCTTGGCCGGATGCTGTCACAGAAGAAGGACTACGTCGGCCGCGTGCTGTCACAGCGCCCCGCGCTGGTGGCGCCGAACCGTCCGGCCCTTGCTGGCTTCCGCCCGATGGACCGTACCGCGCGGCTGCGGGCGGGCGCGCACTTCATCCCGACCGACGCCGCCACGAGCGCTGCGAATGACGAGGGCTACATGACCTCGGTCGCCTTCTCGCCGATGCTGCGTCACTGGATCGGACTTGGGGTCATCGCGGGTGGAGCGCGGCGCATCGGCGAGCGCGTGCGCGCGTACGATCCGGTTCGAAACGGCGACGTCGAGGTCGAGATCTGTCATCCGGTCTTCTTCGATCCGGAAGGAGCTCGGCTCAATGGTTGATCTCGCCGAACGCTTCCCGCTCTCCGGCATTGCGGAACCGGGTCATTACGGGGCGGACTGGACCACCGGGTTGGTGATCGAGGAGCGCACCGACATCGCCTTCGCAAGCGTCATCGCAAAGCTCGGACGGCGCTCCGCGCTGACCAATGCGGTCAACGCGGCGTTCGGTGTCTCGTTGCCGGAAGGCCCGCGCCGTGATGCGCAGGGTGCCTTTGCATTTTCCGGCGTCGGCCGGGACCAGTGGATCGCGAGCGCGGAGGGCGAGGAGGCGGCGGGGTTTGCGGCGCGCGCACGGGCAAGGATCGGTCCTTTCGCACTTGTGGCGGATCAATCCGACGCGCGCCTCGTGTTGCGGCTCAGCGGCCCGCATGTGCGCGATGTCCTTGCCAAGGGCGTACCGGTCGATCTGCACCCACAGGCGTTCAAGCCGGGCGACGTAGCGAACACGGTCGTCGGCTATATCAATACGCAGATCGACATGATCGACGACGCGACCTTCCAGCTTGCAGCGCCGCGCAGCATGGCGGGCAGCTTCTGGTCTTGGCTCTCCGCATCGGCGGCTGAGTTCGGCTACGACGTGATCACACGGTAGGAGTTTCCGCGTGTCTCATCCGCTCGATGCCCTGTTTCGCCCCGCGAGTGTCGCGGTGATCGGCGCGTCAAGCGATGCGAGCCGCATCGGCGGGCGTCCGGTTCGCTATTCAAAGCGCGGCTACAAGGGCGCGATCCTGCCGATCAATCCGAACCAGAAGGAAATCCAGGGCCTTCCAGCCTTCGCCTCGATCAAGGATGTGCCGGGGCCGGTCGATCAGGCGATCATCGCGGTGCCGGCGAAGGCTGCAATGCAGGCGGTGGACGATTGCATCGCCAAGGGCGTGAAAGCGGCGGTGATGTTCTCCTCCGGCTTTGCCGAGACGGGCGCGGAGGGCCGCGCCATGCAGGAGGAGCTGGCGCGGCGTTGCGCGGCGGGCGGCATGAGGCTCGTCGGGCCGAACAGCCTTGGGGTTTTCAATGTCCACTCCGGCCTCTACTCGACCTTCTCGTCCTATTTCGATCCGCTCTGGCCGCGCACCGGGCCGGTCAGCATCGTCAGCCAGAGCGGCGCGTTCGGCACCTACTTTCTCGCTATCGCGGCGGAGCGCGGCCTCGGCTTCAGCCACTGCGTCGCGACCGGCAACGAAGCCGACGTCGATGTCGCCGCATGCGTCGAGTGGCTCGCGGACGATCCCGACACCGGCGTGATCATGATTTATCTCGAAGGCTGCCGTGACGGCGCGCGCCTTCGCGCGGCGCTTGCCCGCGCGGCGGCAAACCGCAAGCCGGTCGTCGCGATGAAGGTCGGTGTCTCCGAGCAAGGCGTGGCGGCGATTGCCTCGCACACCGGTTCGCTCGCGGGCTCGGATGCCGTGTTCGACGCAGTGTTCCGCGAGAACAATGTGCACCGCGCCCGCACGCTCGATGAACTGGTCGACGTCGCCTATGCGTGCTCGGGCGGCGTGTTTCCCAAGACGCCGCGCGTCGGCGTGGTGACCATTTCGGGCGGCGTCGGCATCCAGATGGCGGATGCGGCAGCTGAACTCGGTCTCGAACTGCCGCGTATGCCGGATACGACGCAGCAGAAGATACTCGCCATGATCCCGTTCGCTGGCCCGGCCAATCCGGTCGATGCCACCGCGCAGGTCATCAACGACTGGTCGATGTTCACCACCATCCTCGGGCTTGTGGCGGACGAAGGCAAAGCCGACAGCCTGATCAGCTTTCTGGCGCACACCGGTACATCGCCCGGCGTGATGGAAAAACTGAAACCGGCGCTGCAGGAGGTGCGGGCGCGTTTCCCGGATCGCCTGTTCATGCTGTGTCAGCGGATGTCTCGCGAGATGGCGGACGAATTCAAGGAGATCGGCTTTCTCAGCTTCGAAGATCCAACGCGCGCGATCGCGACGATCGCGGCGCTGTCGCGGCTGGCGCAGGGCTTTGCGAAACCGCAGGCGAGGGCTGCCGCAGTTGCGCCGGCGCAGGCGTTGCCGGCCGGGCCGATCAATGAGGCGGAGGCAAAGCGGTTGCTCGGCGCGGCCGGTGTGACGTTTGCGCCCGAGCGCACCGCACGCACGCGCGAGGAGGCGGTCGCGGCCGCGAAGGAGGTCGATTTCCCGGTCGTGCTGAAAGTACTGTCGCACGACATCGCACATAAATCCGAGGCCGGCGGCGTCGTGCTCAGCCTGGGCAATGCCGAAGAAGTCGCGAACGGCTACGACGCCATGATGGCGCGCGTCACGAAGCACTCGCCGAAGGCGCGGATCGAGGGCGCGCTGGTCGCACGCATGATTGCCGGCGGCGTCGAGACCGTGATCGGCATCAAGCGCGATCCGATTTTCGGCCCGGTGGTGATGTTCGGGCTTGGCGGCGTTTATGTCGAAGTGCTCAAGGACGTGACGCTGCGGCTCGCGCCTGTCGACAAGGAGACCGCGAAGCAGATGATCCACGACATCAAGGGCTTTGCGCTGCTGGCCGGTGCGCGCGGCCGCCCGCCTGCGGATCTCGATGCGTTGGCCGATGCGCTGGTTGCGATGTCGCGCTTCGGCGCCGCGCATCCGGAGGTCGAGAGCGCGGAGATCAATCCGTTCATCGCGCTGCCAGAGGGCGGCGTCGCGGTGGATGCGCTGATCCTGAAGGGCGGAGACACACATGCAGCTTGAGACGGTGCGCCTTGAGGTCGCGGATTACATCGCGACGGTCACGATCGACCGCCCGCCGGTCAATGCGCAGAACCAGAAGGCGCGCGAAGAGCTGATGCGCGTGTTCGACGAGATCAGCGCGCGCGACGACGTGCGCGTCGCGATCCTCACCGCGAGCGGCAAGCTGTTCTCCGCCGGCGCGGATGTGAAGGAGCGGGTCGGCATCGCGCAGGAGCCGGCCGACTACATTCGCAACAACCGGCTGGTGCGCGAGTTCTTCTACTCCGTGTCGGACTGCGCCAAGCCGGTGATCTGCGCGGTGAACGGCGGTGCGTTCGGCGCAGGCTTCGCGCTGATGCTCGCCTGCGACATCATGATCGCGAGCGACGACGCGTATTTCGTCATCTCCGAGCTCGATGTCGGGCTCGCGGGCGGGGCGCGCTTCCTGATGGATCATTTCGGGAAGTCGATGGCGCGCTATATCTACTTCACCGGGCGGCGCATCCCGGCTGCCGAACTTCATCGCCTCGGCGTGATCTCGGCCTGCGTGCCGCGTGACAAATTGATGGATGAGGCGATGCAGATCGCGCGCGAGATCGCGGCGAAGAGCCCGGTCGCCGTGCAGGAGGTCAAGCGCGCGTTCAACGTGGTGGAGAGCATGCCGGCGCGCGATGGCTATCGGTACGAGCAGACCGTGACGGTCGCGCTGTCGAAGACCGAAGACACCAAGGAAGCGCAGCGCGCGTTCGTGGAAAAGCGCAAGCCGGTGTTCAAGGGGAAGTGACGCTGGCCTTCTTCGCCGCCTCGATCGCCGCGTCCGTACTTTCCGGGCGCATGATGGAAAACACCTCGTCCACCACGCAATAATCCAGGTAGCCGAGCCGCGCGACGGGGCGCGCACGCGTGATGTCCACCATGCCGTCGGTGATGAGGCTGTCGTCGATGTGGATGCCGACGACCTCGCCGATCACGAGCGAGGACCGGTTTGTCTTGCCGTCCGAGCCGACCAGTTCGACGGTTTTCATGTACTTGCACTCGAAATGCACCGGCGAACGCGCGACGCGCGGCGGTTTGACATGCCGCGACGGCAGCATCTCCAGTCCGAGTTTCTCCGGCTCGCTTTCCGCAGGATCGAACTCAGCCGACGAGGCGTTCATCACCTCGCGCAACGCCCATGTTGCCATGTTGTACACGAACTCGCCGGTTTCTTCCGCGTTGGTCTGCGAGTCCTTCCTCGGCCCGGACGAGAAGACCACTACCGGCGGGTAGCCGGACACAAGATTGAAGAAGCTGTAAGGCGCGAGGTTGACGCCGCCCTGACTGGTCAGCGTCGTCACCCAGCCGATCGGGCGCGGGCACACCAGCGCGTTGACGGGCGAATGCGCGAGGCCGTGCGGCTCGGTGCGGGGATCGTAGAACATGCAAAGTGCTCCGGTCTCTCGCTCCCTCCCCCCTTGAGGGGGAGGGTCGGGGAGGGGGGTCATCGTTATGGTACGAAGTTTTGAAGTTAGTGCTCATCCGCAGGACCCCCACCCCTAACCCCTCCCCGCAAGGGGGAGGGGAACAGAGCGGTGCCCGGCGCGCGCAACGGTGATTCTAGTTCATCTTCTTCACCAGCTTGCATTCGCTGCGCGACAAGGGAAGCGCGGCGTCCTCGGCCGGCACGGTGCCGATCACCTTGTAATAGTCCCACGGCCCTTTCGATTCGGCCGGCGCCTTCACCTGCACCACATAGAAGTCGCGCATCACCCGGCCGTCCTCGCGGATCCAGCCGTTCTCGGTCATCGGATCGTTGATCTTCGCCTTGCGCATCTCGGCAACGACCTTGGCGGTGTCGTCGGTGCCGGCCGCCTTCACGGCCTTGAGATAGTGCGTCACCGCCGAGTATGCGCCCGCGGTCAGGAACGTCGGCATCTTCTTGTGAGTCTCGAAGAAGCGTTTGGAGAAAGCGCGGCTCGCCTCGGTGCGATCCCAGTAGAACGGCGTGGTGATGATCAGCCCCTGCGCGGCTTCGAGCCCGAGCGCATCCACGTCCGTGATGTTCATGAACAGTGCGGCGACCTTCTGCCCCATCTTGTCGAGGCCGAATTCGCGCCCCTGCTTGATTGCGTTGGTGGTGTCGCCGCCCGCGGTCGCGAGTGCGATCACCTTTGCGCCGGAGGTCTGCGCCTGCAGCAGGAAGGAGGAGAAATCCGCGGTGTTGAACGGCACACGCACGGAGCCGACCACCTTGCCGCCCATCTTGTTGACGATCTCGGTCGCCTGCGCTTCGAGCAGATGGCCGAACGTGTAGTCGGCCGTGATGAAGAACCAGGTGTCGAGCTTCTGCTTCATGAGCTCGGTCGCGGTCCCGGCCGCTACTCCGTAAGTGTCCCATGACCATTGGAAGCCGGTCGCCGAGCAATTCTGGTTGGTGAGCGCGTGCGTGCCCGACCCTGAAATCAGGAAAATCTTGTTCGCATCGCGCGTGACCGGCTGGATCGCCATGCCGACCGCCGAGGAGCCGCCGTCCACGATCGCATCGACGTGCTCGTTGTCGATCCAGCGACGCACGATGCCGACACCGATGTCCGGCTTGTTCTGGTTGTCGGCGAACACGATCTCGATCTTCTTGCCGAGCACGCTGCCGCCGAAATCCTCCGCCGCCATGCGTGCGGCGACGACCGAACCGAAGCCGCCGGCCGCCGAATAGATGCTGGCCTGATCGTTGGTGACGCCGAGCTTCACCACGTCATCGGAAATCTGCGCCTGCACGGTGCCGCCTGCCAGAGCCGAAATCAGCAGCACAGCGGCAAGTCTTGTCTTCTTCGGCATGACGGTTCCCCCCTTGGCCTGTCTCGCCATTTTAAGGGCATAGGCCGCCGCAATCCATCGGTGGGCAAGGTGCCCACGCGATCAAGCGAGCGTTTGCTTGAAAAATCCACTCAAAGCGCGCGCGACATCCGCGGGCATCTCGACGAATGGCATGTGCGGCGCGCCCGGCAGCACGGCGTAGCGCGCGCCGGGGATCGCATTCGCCATCGCCTTCACGGCCGGCGGCGGCGTTGACTGGTCAACCTCGCCCGCAAGACAGAGCACCGGCACCTTAATGTCTTTCAGCTTCGGCGCCGTGTCGATGTTCGCCATCGCGGTGAATGCATCGCACCACGCGCGCACGTCGTCGCTCGCGAGCCTCGCCCGCACCGCCGCATCGCCGCCCTTGGCAATGAACGGCGCGGTGAACCAGCGCCGCATCGTGGTGTCGAGGAGGGAAGCCATTCCATTGCGCCGCGCGTCCTCCGCGCGGCCCATCAGCGCCGCGAAACTCTCTTTGGTCTGCTCGTGATTGATGTTCGCGAACACCGCGGCGCGTACGTCTTGCGGATAGTTCACCGTCAGCGCCTGCGCCACCATGCCGCCCATCGCAAATCCTGCGACGCCGCACGGCGCATAGTCGAGCTTCGCCAGAAGGGCGTGCACGTCGGCAGCGTAGTCCGTAAGACCCGTGGCCGGCGCATAGGGTGATTTGCCATGCCCGCGCAGATCGACGCGCAGCACCGTGAAATCCTTCGCCAGGAGTGCTGCCAGCGGTTCGAGCAGGGTGAGGTCCATGCCGACGGCATGCAGCAAAAGCACGCGCGGGCCGTTGCCTTCGATGCGATAGTTCAACGCCACCGTCATGAGAACCACCTGTACGGGAAGAGAAAGGCGGCTTTTCCGTTCATTTCTCCAGCGGCCCGCTCTCATTCCCGCCGACCACGACGCCGGCCCATTGCTCGAACATCTGGATCATCGCGGTGAAGTCCTGTTCGCCGCGGCCCTGCGCGACGCCCATTTGCCACATCTCGACCACGTTGGCGCCGAGCCACATCGGCACGCCGAGATCGTGCGCCTCCTGCAGCGCGAGCGAGACATCCTTGTACATGATCGAGGTCTTGCCGCCGTAGTCGAAGCTGCGCGTGAGGATCGAGGCGGGAAACTTGTCTTGCGTGGTCGCGTTGCGTCCGGTCGAGGCATTCACCGTGTCGATCAGCGTGCGCGCGTCGACACCCGCTTTGACCGCCATCGCGGAGCACTCGTAGGCGGCGAGCATGCCGGCGGCCGAGATCATGTTGTTGGCGAGTTTCGTCACCTGGCCGAGGCCGGGCTTGTCGCCGACATAGAACACGTTGCGCGCCAGCGCCTGCAGCATCGGCTTGACGCGCTCGAACGTCGCGTGTTCGCCGGCCGTCATGGTGGAGAGCGTCCCGGCGCGCGCGCCGCGCGGCCCGCCGCTCACCGGCGAGTCGAGCATCGCGATGTTCTTCTTTTCCAGTTCGGCGGCGATCGCCTTCACGGTCTTTGACCCGATCGTGGACATCTCGACATAGACGCGCAGTGACGGAGCACCGATCACGCCGTCCTCGCCGTACGCGACCGCGCGGCTGATGTCAGGCGCGGGGAGGCAGGCAAACGCGACCTCCGCGCCCGTCGCGGCCTCGCGCGGCGAGCCGGTCGCCACGCCGCCGCGGCTCACCAAGGGCGCCATCGCCTCGGCGCGGGGATCGAACAGGCGCACGCGATAGCCCGCGTCGATCAGCCGCTCGGCGATCGGCGCGCCCATCGCGCCGCAGCCGATGAAGGCGATGGTCTCCATTGCGTTTCCCCGCTTGCTGTTATGCGGCAGCGTCGAACGCCAGCCTCTGGCCGTCAAGGCAAGGGATGCGTAGAATGCATGCACGCAATGCCAAGAAGATCACAGGGAGTGCACATGCCCGCGCTGACAACCGACCTCGCCAAGTTCGTCGCCACGATCAATCCGGCGGCGGTGCCGGAGCGGGCCAATTTCGGCGCGCGCATCGGCATGCTCGACTGCGTCGGCACCATGATCGCGGGTGCGGACGAGGAGGCCGTGAAGATCGTCGCGCAGATCGTTCCGGCCTACACCGGGAACGATGGCGCGCCGGAAATTCCGGGTGGGCGCAATCTCTCGGCGGGCGACGCCGCGCTGGTGAACGGCGTCGCCGCGCATGTGCTCGATTATGATGACGTCGGCATCGACGGGCATCCGAGCGCCGCCATCACGCCTGCCATCCTCGCGGAAGGCTGGACGCTCGGTTCGAGCGGCGAAGAGGCGCTCGCGGCCTACGTCGCAGGTTACGAGGTGTGGGCGTTGCTGCAAGAGCTTGAACCCGGCGCGCTGCATGAGCGCGGCTTCCACCCGACCGCGATCTGGGGAACGCTGTCGGCCGCGGCCGCCTGCGCACGGCTCAATCGCCTCAATGCGGACGAGACCACCAACGCGATCGCGATCGCGGCCTCGCTCGCCGCCGGGACGGTGGCGAATTTCGGCACCATGACCAAGTCGCTGCATGCCGGGCGCACGGCGCAATCCGGCGTTCTGGCGGCGCGGCTTGCGAAGCGCGGCTACACGGCCTCGCCCGATGTGCTCGAACATCGCGCCGGCTTCATGCAATCGCATTCGGACTCGGGCAATCCGGCCGTGACGCGCGGCGACTGGGGTCTCGGCGAGAACTGGCGCCTGCCCAAGATGGGCATCAACATCAAGCGCTATCCGATGTGCTACGGCACGCACCGCGCGATCGACGCCATGCTCGACCTTGCCGAAGAGCACAATCTTTCGCCGGATGCGATCGAGGAGATCCATGTCCGCATGGGCGACGCGCAGGACCTCATGCTGCGCAACCGCGCGCCAAAGACCGCGCTGGAGGCGAAATTCTCGATGGAGTTCGCGATGGCGTCGGCGTTGATCGCCCGCAAGGTCGGACTGAGGGAACTGGATGACGGTTTCGTGCGGCGCGGCGACATCGTCGATACGATGCGCAAGGTGACGCGCTCGACAACCCCGGACCGGCTTGCCGACATGCCGCCATTTGCGCCGGACGACCGCGTCAGCATCCGGCTGAAGAACGGCACGGAGCTCAAGCACGAGCCCGTGGTGCGCCCGAAGGGGCACTGGCAGAAGCCGCTGACCGAGAGCGAGCTGCGCGAGAAATTCCTCGACTGTACCGAGCCGAGGCTCGGGCAGAAGCAGGCCGAGGACTTGTTTGAGAAGCTGAACAATCTCGATGAGGTCGCAAACCTGCGCGAACTCCCGGTGGTGAAGATTTAAACCACGATCTCTCCCGCTTTCCCCTCGCCCCGCGTAGCGGGGAGAGGGTGGCGAATGCCGGAGGCGTGAGCCGGGAGAGGGGCAATTCGTTAGGGGCCCTCTCCCGCCTCACTCGCAGCGCTCGCTCGGCACCCTCTCCCGCAAGCGGGAGAGGGGAAAGAAAAGCGCGGCTAAACCACCGCGGCGGCGGGTTTCACGGTGATCGCGGCCTCCTCACGCTGGCGGCGACCGGCCGTCTGCCACACGGCGGTGCGCCGCTCGACGGCGCGCGCGAGCGTATCGAACAGGATCGACAGCAGCAGGATCATCACGATCCCGCCGAACACGTGCGCCGAGTTGAGGATGGTGCGGTAGAACGTCACCACGTAGCCGATGCCGGCCGATGCGGTGAGCATTTCGCTCACCACCACGCCGATGATGGTGAGCGCGCCGCCGAGGCGCAGCCCGGTCAGCACGGTCGGGATCGAGGCCGGAATGATCACGCGCGAAATCTGCTGCGGCACTGTCGCGCCCATGCTGCGCGCCGCCAGCAGCAGTTGCGGGTCGATGGTGCGGATGCCGGCGGCGGTCGAGAGCATCACGGGGAAAAAGCCGTACACGCCCGCGAAGATGATCTTGGATTCCGATCCGATCCCGAACCAGGCGGTAAAGATCGGATAGAGGATCACGATCGGCACCGCATAGAGCGAGGAGAACACCGGCAGGAGAAGATCGCGGAGCAAGGCGACACCGCCAACCAGCGCGCCGGTCAGGATGCCGGCGCCGCACGCGATCAGCATCGCGAACGCGACCTCGTAGAGCGTGACGCCCAGTTGCGCGAGATACATGCGCCAGTCGCTCACCAGCACCGCGACGGTCTTGGACAGCGGCGGCAGGAACAGTTCGGGGATGAGGCCGGTCTTCGGCATCAGCTCCCAGAACACGAGCAGGCCCAAGAGGATCAGCCAGCGCACCGTGGCGGGGGAGGGGCGGCGCATCATTCGCCCTTGCGGATCTGCTGCCAGATGCGGTCACGCAGCTTGGCGAAGGTCTCGGTGCCCATCATGTCGTAGGTGCGCGGGCGGGGCAGGGTGACGGCGATGCGGTCGATGATGCGGCCCGGCCGCGCCGACATCACCAGCACCTCGTCGGCCAGATACACCGCTTCCGTCAGGCTGTGCGTGACGAACACCACGGTTTTGGCGGTCTGCGACCAGATGCGTAGCAATTCATGGCCCATCGTCATGCGCGTCTGCTCGTCGAGCGCCGCGAAGGGCTCATCCATCAGCAGGACCGGCGGGTCCTGCACCAATCCGCGCGCGATGGAGACGCGCTGCTTCATGCCGCCGGAGAGTTCGTGCGGATAGCGCGCGCCGAAACCGGCGAGGCCGACCAGATTGAGCATATCGTTTGCGCGCGCGTCGCGTTCGGCCCGCGGCGTACCGCGCAGCGTCAACGGAAACGCGATGTTGTCGAGTGCCGTGAGCCAGGGGAACAGGCTGGCCTCCTGGAACACGACGCCGACGCGATCGGGGTCCGGTGCATCGATCGGCTTGCCCTGAATGTGGATCGTGCCGGAGGTCTGGTGTCGCAGCCCCGCCATCATCATCAGGAGCGAAGTCTTGCCGCACCCGGACGGTCCGACGATCACCGTGAAGCACCCAGCGCCGACGGTGAGTGAAATATCCTGCAGCGCCGGTACGGCGCCGTCGCGGCCCGCATAAGTGTGTGAGAGCCCGGCGACCTCGATTGCGGCACGCTCGGGCGTTTCGCGCACGACTGCAAGATTTGGGCTCAGGTTCGCCATGCGCTCACGCGGTGTTCGAGGAAGCGCACGGTTTCGTTGAACGCGATGGCGACGGCAGCGAGCAGGATCACGCCGGCGAACAGCTGTGGAAGCTGGAAGTTCTCGCCCCAGTTCGAGATCAGGTGGCCGATGCCGGTGCGCGAGGCATACATCTCGGCGATCATCACGCCGGTGAAATTGAAGATCATCGAGATGCGCAGCGTTTCGAGCAGGATCGGCAGCATGCTCGGCACATAGACGCGCGTGAGGATCTGCATCCGGGTAGCCCCGTAAGAGCGGGCCACGAGCACATGGTCGGCCTTGACCGACTCCACCGCCGCCGTGGCGCTCATGATCACGACGAACAGCGTCGAGAACGCCGCATAGGCGACCTTCTGCTGGAAGCCGATGCCCATGATGAGGATGAACATCGGCAGGAACACCGATTTCGGCACGCTGAACACGTAGAACAGCAGCGGCTTGAAGATCTGACCGAAATAATCGCTCTCGGCGATCGCGACGCCGATCAGCGCGCCGAGCGGCACCGCGATGATGAACGCGACGATCACTTCGGCCGCGGTGACGAGGATCGCCTCGTGCACCTGGCCGCGGCCGAGGATTTCCCACAGAGTCTTGAGCACATCGCTGAATGGCGGCAGCAGCATCGGATTGACGATGCCGTTGCGCGGCAACGTCTCCCAGGCGGCGAGCACGAGCGCGAGCAGCAGCATGCGGATGGCGATGAGCTGGAAGCGGGTCATCGTGCCGCGTCCCGTTGTCTCTTCTTTCCCCTCGCCCCGCGGAGCGGGGAGAGGGTGGCGCGGACCGAAGGTCCGGGCCGGGAGAGGGGCATCGTGACTGAATAGCCCTCTCCCGCCTCACTCGCTGTGCTCGCTCGGCACCCTCTCCCGCAAGCGGGAGAGGGGAAAGGCGCGGCGAGCATCCGGACCATTACGCCGTCGGCACTGGCTTGAAGTTCGTGATGTAGCTCTCCTCCGGACCTGCCATGTCGGTCATGCCGATCAGCCGGCCCATGTCGAGCGCGCGCGCCATCCAGTCTTTCTCGATTGCGCCGTCCCTGGAGAGCTTCACGATGTTGTTGTCGAGTTCGGCCTCGGCGATGTTCGGCGGGATCTCGTCGATCTCGGCGATCAACTTCACGGCGTCGGCCTTGTGCGCGGGGTTTTGCAGGAATGCGACCGCGCCATAGAGCGCGTTGAGCGTCTTCTGCAGCACCTGCGGCTTGTCCTTGATGAACTTGTCGGTCGCGATCCAGGCGCCTGTCAGGTGCGGCGGCACGGCCTCGCCGAAGTCGATCAGGCTGCGCGCGGTTTTCTCCTGGAACATCTTGTAGCTCAGCGGCGAATAGAGCACGCAGCCATCGATGTTGCCGGAGAGCAGGTTCGGCACCAGCCCGCCGCCGCCGAGCGGCACGCGGGTGAAATCGACCTTGCGGTCGGCCTGCGCCCACCGCGCCAGAATGTCCGTACCGGAGCCGGCGGACGTGATGCCGATCTTCTTGCCGTTGAGCTCCTTTGCGTCCTTCACCGGCGAATCCGTCTTCACCACCAGATGCCAGCCGTAATAGCCGAGCGCGGTGCCGGCGACGTTCTTTGCCATCACGCCTTTCTTCAGCCCGGCCGAAACCGAGGAAGCGGAGTTCATGATCACGTCGGCGGCACCGGCCGCGAGCGCCTCGTAGCCTTCCGCACCGCCGCGATAGATCGTCAGCTCCGCCTTGATGCCTTCCTTGTCGAACAGTTTCTGGCGGATCGCGGTCTCGGCGATGATGGTCGGATAGTAGGTCTTGGTCGGCACGCCGATGCGCACCGTCTCGCCTTGCGCGCGTGCAATGGCCGGAAGTCCGAGCGCCGCCGCACCGATGCCGTAGCCGAGCACGCGCCGCCGCGACGGCCCGCGAATGATGATGGTCATATCAATCCTCCCCAGTGGATGCCGTTTCTTGGTCTCGCCCCACTGTAGGACACCCGGCGGCGTCGGCAAAAGTGCCTGCCGCTGCTTCACGCCGCCGCGCCGTCAGCCTTTCGGATCGACATCGAGCCGCGCGACCCAGCCCTCAAGCCCCGCCCGCGCCGCCGGATAGCGGTCCAGCACCAGCGGATCGTGCCCCGGCACGATGCGCTGCATCGAACCGGCGAGCCGCTTCATTGTGTCGTAGCCGTCGAGTACTTCGCCCACATTGTAGGTGATCGGGAACACGCGGCCGCTCTCGAGGTGGGCATAAAGGTGGGCGGTGTCGGAGGCGAGCACGACCGGCCCGCGCTTGGTCTTCACGACGATGCACTGCAGCCCCTTCGAATGCCCGCCGATCTTGTGCACCGTGATACCCGGCGCGACCTGGCTGACGCCGTCGTGGAAGCGCACGCGCCCGGCGAACACTTTTCGCACCATCGCCACCACGTCCTCCTCCTCGAAGGGACGCGCAGATGCTGGTGGCACATGCAGCGGCCGGTCGCGTAGGCCATCTCGGTGTCCTGCACGTGGAATTTGGCGTTCGGGAAGGTGTCGTAGTTGCCGCAATGGTCGTAGTGCAGGTGGCTGACGATGACGTTCTTCACGCTGTCGGGCGCAACATCGATCGCCTTCAGCCCCTCGGCGATCGGCTTTGAGATGACGCGCCCGCGCTTCTTCGCCATCGCGGCGTCGAAGCCGGTGTCGACCACGAAATTGCCCTGCGGTCCGGTGATCGCCCACACGAAATAGTCGATCGGCTCCTGTGCGTCGTGCGGATCGCCACCGATGTAGTTGTCGGCCTTCTTGCGATCGTGGCGGCCGTACTTGATGGCGTAGATCTCGTGGACGTCGTCGGACATGGGTCCTCCCGTTCGTTCTCATCCCTCCCCGAAAGGGGAGCGCGCCGGGTAGGGTCTGTCATTGTGCACGAGCCCACCCGCGCGCAGCGCGCGCGTCCACCCTCCCCCTACGGGGGAGGGATCAAGATCACTTCTTCTGCTCGGCGAACACCTCGCGCGCCTGGCGGAATGCATCGACGCCCGCCGGGATGCCTGCGTAGATCGACATGTGGATGAAGATCTCGCGGATCTGGTCCTTGGTCAGCCCGTTAGTCAGCGCGCCGCGGACGTGCAGCTTCAGTTCATGCGGCCGGTTGAGAATCGCGATCATCGCGAGATTGAGCATCGAGCGCTCCTTCTTGCTTAGGCCCTCGCGGCCCCATCCAGCACCCCAGCAGTACTCGCTGACGAATTCCTGGAACGGCCGGTTGAAGTCGTCGGCGTTCTTCATCGAGTTCTCGACATATTCCTTGCCGAGCACTTCCGAGCGAATGCGCAAACCGGTTTCGAGCGTTGCCTTGTCCATCGCGTCCTCCTTGTGATGCTTGATATCCGTGCCGTTCAGTTTCCCGGCACGCCGTAAATTTCGGGGAAGAACATGTCCTGCCACTTCGCCGGCCGCTGCTTGATCGAGCCGACGTCGGCCATGAAGTTCGCATAGGTCATCAGGCTTTCGGGCGACGTAGTGAAGCGCACGTCCGGGTCGTTGAGAATTTCCAGAATGTCCGCGCGTTTCCAGCCGCGGCCCTCATCCGAGGCGAGAAAGACATCGGCCGCCGCGCCCTTGTCCTTGTTGATGAAGTCGATCGCGTCTTTCAGCGCCGCCAACACCGCCGCGTAGGCCTTCGGGTTCTCGTCATGGAATTTCGCCGGCGCGTATAGCATCGTGAAGGTGCTGGGACCTCCCATGATCTCGTTCGTCGTCGTGACGGTGCGCACCGCCGGATCGCGCCGTTCGCGCTGATGGAACGGCGGCGAGGTGAAATGCGCGGTGATCTCTGATTTGCCCGAGAGCAGCGCGATGACGCCTTCGGGATGCTGCAGCGAAACCGTGTAGGGGTCGTAGTGCGCGTAATCGGCTTTGCCGAATTCCTTGATCGCCGCCATCTGCATGACGATCGCCGGGATCGAGACCTTCACGGCCGTGATCGCCATCTTGTCGCTCGGCTGCAGGTCCTTCAGCGATTTCAGGTGCGGCGCCTTGGTATTGAGATACATCGGGATCGATGTCATCGCGGCGACGCCGCGCACCTTCATGTTGTTTGCGGTCTTGTCCCACAGTGTAATGAACGCGGGCGGTCCGGCGGGCGCGAAATGCGCGGCACCCGCCAGCAGCATGTCGTTCACCACCGCCGGCCCGCCGAGCAGGATGTATTCGGCTTTGAGCGTGAGGCCGAGCTTCTGCGCCTCGGCCTCGACCAGCTTCTTCTCCTCCATCACGGTGAGCGGAAGGAAGCCGACGCCGCCCGCGCCCTTCGGAATCTTCACCACATCGACCTCGGCATGCGCGAGCGCGGGCGCGAGCAGCAGCAGCCGGCGAGCAAAATGCGTTTCATGCTCACGCCTTCTTGCCGACTTCGACGCCGGCCCATTTCTCCAGCGGTTTGACGAATTCGGTGATGTCGGCGTCGGGCCCCTGCGCGGCCTTGCCGATCGCCATCATCTGCCGCACCGCATTGCCGACGATCATCGGTACGCCGAGCGCCTCGGCTTCCTCGAGGCAGAGCCGGATGTCCTTGTAGAGCAGCGATGTGGTAAAGCCGAAGTCGAAGCGCCGGTTCACTACACAGCGCGGAAACTTGTCGGCGGTCGCGGTGTTGCGCCCCGAGCCCGCGTTGATCACGTCGAGCATGATGGTTGGATCGAGCCCTGCCTTCACGCCCATCACCATCGCTTCCGACGTGATGGTGACGGCGGTCGCGGACAGAAGGTTGTTGATGACCTTCATGGTCTGCCCGGCGCCGGGCGCGTCGCCGATATAGAAGAACTTGCCGAGCACCTCGATCACGGGGCGGAGTTCCTCGGCGAGCGCCTTCGGGCCGGCGATCATCATCGCGAGCGTGCCCTTTTCGGCGCCCGACGGACCGCCGCTCACCGGCGCATCGATCGCCGTGATGCCCTCCTTGGCGAGTCCCGCCGCGACCTCCTTCGCGATGCGCGGGCCGGTGGTGGAGAGATCGATGAACACCTTGGCCTTGCCGCCCTCGATCACGCCATCGCGGCCGAGCGCGACCGCCTTCACGATATCGGGCGTCGGCAGGCTGACCAGCACGGTCTCGCATTGCGCCGCGACATCGGCGGCGGACTTCGCGCGCTTGGCGCCGCGCTGCTCCAGCCGCTGCATCGCAGTCTCGTTGGTGTCGTAGATCGTGACCGCGTACCCGGCTTCGAGCAGACGCCCGGCCATGTGATTGCCCATCCGGCCGACGCCGATGAAGCCAAGGTGTTTGTCGGGCATTTTTCCTCCGTGTTCTTTACGGTCCGACCGATAGCAGAGGGCCCCCCGCGTCGGAAGGGCGGGACAGTCATGCAAGCCGCGAAATCGAACGTTGACGCGTGGGCTGTTTCCGGGGCGAAGTGCGGCCCATGAACACGAACCTGACAACCGAACGGCCCACCTTCGTCACGCACCTCGAATGCGCTATGCATGGCGATCGTTACGAGGCGGACCAACTGCACAACCTCTCCAAGGCCGGAAAGCCGCTGCTGGTGCGCTACGACCTTGCGGGCGTGAAAAAGGCGCTGACCAAGGACGCGCTGAAAGCGCGCCCGGATGGGTTGTGGAAGTGGCGCGAGCTTCTTCCGGTACGCAAGGCCGAGAACATCGTCAGCCTCGGCGAGGATTCGACGCCGCTGATTTCGCTGCCCAAGCTCGCCAAGAAGCTCGGCGGCGGCGAGATCATCGTGAAGGATGAAGGCCGCCTGCCGACGGGCTCGTTCAAGGCGCGCGGCCTCGTGATGGCGGTGTCGATGGCGAAAGCGCTCGGCGTCAAGCACATGGCGATGCCGACCAACGGCAACGCGGGTGCGGCGCTTGCCGCCTATGCGAGCCGCTGCGGCATCCGCACCACGATCTTCTGTCCGGAGGATACGCCGGAGATCAATCTCTCGGAGATCGCGCTCGAAGGCGCGCACGTCTATCGGGTCAATGGGCTGATCGATGACTGCGGCAAGCTGGTGGGGCAGGGCAAGGAGTCGACCGGATGGTTCGACACGTCCACCCTGAAGGAGCCGTACCGGATCGAGGGCAAGAAGACGATGGGGCTCGAGCTTGCCGAACAATTCGGCTGGAAGCTGCCCGATGTCATTTTCTATCCGACCGGCGGCGGCACCGGACTGATCGGCATGTGGAAGGCCTTCGCCGAACTGGAGGCGATCGGCTTCATTGGATCGAAGCGCCCGCGCATGGTGGCCGTGCAGGCCGAAGGCTGCGCCCCGATGGTCCGTGCCTGGGAAAAAGGCGAGGAGCACGCGCCGCGTTTCGAGAATGCGCACACCATCGCTTCCGGCATTCGGGTGCCGCAGGCGGTCGGCGATTTTCTCATCCTGCGTGCGGTGCGTGAGAGCGGTGGCTTCGCCATTGCGGTGTCGGACGACGCCATCCAGGCCGGCGTGAACGAAGTCGCGAAGGAAGAGGGCTTCCTGATGTGCCCCGAAGGCGGGGCGACCTACGCGGCCTACAAGGCCGCGCTCGCGGATGGGCGCGTGAGCAAGACCGAGCGCGCGATCCTGTTCAATTGCGCGACCGGCCTGAAATATCCGATGCCGAAGGTGACGGCAGCGCTCGACCGCAACAAGCCGATCGATTTCACGACGCTCTGATGACGACGCGCCGCAGCATCGAGATCGGCGGGTTCGCGCACAAGAACCCGATCCCGGCGGCATGCCGCGTCGGCAACATGCTGATGACCGGCATCATCACGGGCACCGATCCGGCAACCGGCACGCTCGCCGACACGCTGGAAGCGCAGTGCGCCAACATCTTTCATCACGTACGCTCGATCATGGTGGCGGCGGGCGGCTCGACCGACGACATCATCAAGATGAACGTCTGGATGAAGGACCGCTCCAATCGGGACGTGCTCAATGCCGAGTGGGTGAAGATGTTTCCCGATCCGCATTCGCGGCCCGCGCGGCACACGTCGCAGGCCGCGCTGGAAGGCGGTCAGCTGATCGTGTGCGACATCACGGCGGTGTTTGAGAAGTAGCCGTCACCCTGAGGTGCGAGCTTTTGCGAGCCTCGAAGGGCGACGGCGTGCGCGCCGGAATTCGTTGTCCTCCTTCGAGGGCCGCTGCGCGGCCGTCTCAGGATGACGGCGGAGTACGTGACGGCGGCGGTTACCGCCCCTGCAGCTTCGCCACCAGTTCCGGCGTCGGATAGCTGTCCGCCGGCAGCCCGAGCTTCACCTGCTCGGCCTTCACGGCGGTGCGGCTCTTCTGCCCGAGGAAGCCGTCGATCTTGCCGACGTCGTAGCCCTTCTTCGCCAGCAGTTGCTGCAACTCGCGGATCTGCGCGGAGGCGAACGGCGCGACCTTGCCGTTGCCGCGATGCATCGGTGGTGCGCCCGCGATCCGGGTCGCGAGATATGCGGCGGAGGTCGAATAGACGATGGACTGGTTCCACTCGAGGAAGATCTGGAAATTCGGATAGGCAAGGAAAGCCGGCCCGAAGCGGCCCATCGGCAAGAGCAGCGAGGCGGGCTGCGCGTCGGCCTGCAGTGCGCCGCCCGGCCGCGTCACGCCCCATTTGGCCCATTGCGAACGCGGATGCTGGATCGCGAGATCGGCCTGCGCCCAGTCCATCTGCGCCGGCACGGTGACCTCCTCCAGCCAGGGCTGCCCGCGTTTCCAGCCGATCTTGGAGAGGTAGTTCGCCGCCGATGCGAGCGCGTCCGGTGTCGAATGGATAAGATCGCGCCGTCCGTCGCCGTCATAGTCGACGCCGTAATCCTGATAATGCGCGGGCAGGAACTGGAATTGACCAAGCTCGCCCGCGAACGGGCCGATCATCTGGTCGGCGGTGAGATCGCCCTTGTCGATGATCTTGAGCGCCGCGAGCAGGCTGGTGCGGAACAGGTCCGGCCGGCGGCAATCATAGGCCAGCGTCGTCACCGACTTGATGGTCGGCAGGTTGCCCATGAAACCGCCGAAGTCGGTCTCAAGCGCCCAGAATGCCGCGATCACCGGGGCGGGGACGCCGTACTGCTGCTCGATCTTCGAAAACAGCGGGCGGTTCTTCGAGATGCGGAAAATGCCGCCGTCGATGCGGTGCTTCGCGACCATGCGGTCGGAGAATTCCAGGAAGGTCTGCGCGAAGACCTTCTGGCCGCGATCCTTGTTCACCACCGAGGGGTCGAACACCATCAGATGCGCGGCGGACGCAATCGCGCGCTGCGAGATGCCTTGCGCCACCGCATCGCGCTTGAATGCATCGAGCCATTGCTCGAACGACGCGCCCTTGTGGCAGGCCGCGCCGCGCTGCGCGAACGCGGGGGAGGAGAGGGCGGCAATGAGCGCGAGGGCGGTTGTCAGTCGGCGCATTGATTCTCTCATTTCGTCATGGTCGGGCTTGTCCCGGCCATCCCGCTTATAGAGGCACGAATGCGCTTCACCTATCCGGATCACCGGACTCGGTCCTTCGCACCGGCCCGGTGATGACGGAGAAAAGTGCGTGGCGCAATGCGGCGTCAAAGCGCCGCGACGGTCTGCACTTCGATCAGAAACGGCTCGCCGACCAGCCGGTCGATCATCAGCAAGGTATTCGGCGGATATACACCGTTCGGAAAGAATTTCGGAAACTCGCGCTTGCGATAGGTCATGAAGTTCGGAATGTCCTGGGAGTGCACCATGTAGGTGGTGAACTCCACGACATTGCCCCAGCCGGCGCCGCAGGATTTCAGCGCGGTCTCGATATTGGCGAACACCTGTGTGCATTGCGCATCGAAATCGCCGGCGCCGATGATCTTGCCTTCGCGGTTCGTCGAAAGCTGGCCCGCGATGTAGAGGAACTCCGAGGCCTTCACCCGCGTGATGTGCGAATACTGGCCGAGCGGTGTGCCCAGTGCCTCGACGTTGGAGATTTTGATGTCAGCCATCACGGCCTCCTGGGACGATCAATACGGTTCGTGCGAATAGCCGCCAAGCGGGTATGCGCTGAACACATCGGCGGACTTCACCGGCGCCATCTTGCACACATAGGACTTGTCTAGCTTCTTCACGTCGACACAGCCCATCAGGCCGAGGTCGCGGCGCATCTCGTCCTCGAGCAGTTCGAGCATGCGCACGATGCCCGGCCGGCCCGCGGCGGCTAGCGCATAGCAATAGAGCCGTCCGATGCCGACAGCGGTGGCGCCAAGCGCGATCGCCTTCAACACGTCGGTCGCGCGATAAAAGGCTCCATCGATGAGGACCGGCACCTTGCCCTTCACCACCTCGACGACCTCGGGAAGAATATCCATTGCGCCGCGTGCGTGATCGAGCGCGCGACCGCCGTGGTTGGTCACGTAGATGCCCTTGATGCCGTGTTCGAGGCAGAGCTGCGCATCCTCGGCGGTCTGGATGCCCTTGATGATGATTTCCGCCTTGGGGAAGCGCTTCTGGAAGCGCTCGATCGTGCCCCAATCGAGACCAGCGAGATTTCGGTGCTCGTCCGCGCTGCGGTTCGCGATGCGGCTATGACGCTTCACGACGTCGCGCTCGCGCCGCGAGTAGTAGGCGAGGTCGACGGTGAAGCAGAATTGCGGGGCAAAGCCGGACGATTGCGAGCGATTGTAAAAGTCGTCGATGTATTTGTCGTCACCGCGCGCATAGAGCTGGAAAATCTTGAATGCGTCGGGAGCCTCCTTCGCGACGCCCTCGGGACCCGGCTCGGTTGCCGAACTCAGCATCATCGGGATGCCGAATTCGCCCGCCGCGGCGGCGACCGTTCCGGCGCCGCCCTGCCAAAATAGCTGCAATCCGCCGACCGGCGCGATCAGCACGGGGATGCGGATCTTGCGGCCGTACAGCTCGGTCGACGTGTCGACGTCCTGGACGTTGCGCAGGATGCGCGGCTTGAAGGCGATTGAATCGAGCGAGGCGCGATTGCGCGCGAGCGTCGTCTCGGTCTCGGTCGCGCCGACGATGTAGTCGTAATTGTTGCGATTGAGGTTCTGCTTGGCGACCTTGATGAACTCATGCAGGTTCTGAAAACGCTCGGCGACGTCGTCCATCCTTGAAATTCCCCCATGCGCCGGATCGGCGATGTTGTTGGGCTGCTGTGGGCAGCGCCCTTCCGGACCTCAATAGCCAGAGGCGCCAATGCGGACAATGGCTTTTCGCGGGCAGCGGCCATTCTCAAATTGCGGCAGTTGGCCGGCTGCGGCATAGTCCGCGCCAAATCGGAGCCGGAGGAAACCATGAGCCCGCGCATTAGCTATGTGCTGCCGTCCAGCGTGACGGACCCGAACATGATCACCGAGTTCGAGCGCTGCGCCCGCGAGGGGACGCCGCGTCCGGAAAGCCAGGCGATCCGCGCGCATGTGCCGGCCGCATTCTGGAGCTTCGCCAATACCTGGCAGGAGGTCTTCCGCAATGGCGTGGCGGACCATGCGATCAAGGAGCTGTGCCGGGTTTACGTCTCGCGCTCCGTGCTGTGCGAGTTCTGCGGCAACCAGCGCTCGATCAAGGCCGCGAAGGCCGGCACGGTCGAGGACGACTACATGGACCTGATCAATTTCGAATCCTCCACGCGCTACAGCGAGAAGCAGAAGGCTGCGCTCGCCTATGCGGAGATGATCACCTGGGATCTGCCCTCGGCTGATGCGGTCTGGGAGCGTCTGCACCGGCATTTCAGCGAGCCGGAGCTGGTCGAGATCGGCTATTTCATTGCCATCACGATGGGCCAGCAGCGGTGGCTGCGCACCTTGAATATCGAGCACCATCAGGTGCTCGCCGGCACCGATGCCTCGATGGCGCCCGGCATGGAAAATCTCGACGCACTCAAGGCGACCAAGGCGCAGGCCGACTATTGGGCGAAGACTCCCGCCAAGCCGCAGACCGAGGCGGCGGAGTAGGTCTTCTTTCCCTCTCCCCGTAAACGGGGCGGGGGAGAAGAGGAGAGGGCCGAGCCAGAGCATGGACCCCATCGTCACATCGGCGATCGCGCATTGGGGGCCGCGCTTCGTCGCGAACGGCGTTGCGCTGACCGATTTCGAAGAGGTGACGGCGGGCATCGCGCGCTGGGATGACTGGTGTGCGGCCTGGAGCGCACGCGCCGCGCAGCACGAACAGATGGGGCGCGAGGCGCTGGCGGCGAAGAAACTCATCAGCGCGGGCGAGCACCTGCAGCGCGCCGGGGTCTATTACCACTTCGGCAAGTTCCTGTTCGTCCACGACGTGCCGCAGATGAAGGCGGCGCACGGCAAGGCGGTGCAGTGCCGTAATCTGGCGCTGCCGCATCTCAACCCGCCGGGCGAGCGCGTCACGATCCCGTACGAAGGCAAGGCGCTCTACGGCATCCTGCGCAAACCGAACGGCGCGCCCAAGCCGCCGGTGCTGATCATGTGTGTCGGCCTCGACTCCGCCAAGGAAGAGACCGACGCCTACGAGCGGCCATATCTCGATCGCGGCATTGCCACGCTGGTGTTCGATGGTCCGGGGCAGGGCGAGGGCGAATACGATTTCGGCATTCGCGGCGACTACGAGGTCGCGGTGAAGGCCGTGGTCGATTTTGTGATGACCCGACGCGACCTCGACACGGCGCGCATCGGTCTGTGGGGCGTCAGTCTTGGCGGCTACTACGCGCCGCGCGCCGCCGCATTCGAAAAGCGCATCAAGGCGTGCATCGCGCTCGGCGGTCCATACGACTGGGAAAGCGGCTGGGACAGCCTCCCCGAACTGACACGCGAAGCCTTCCGCGTGCGCAGCCATTGCGCCACGCAGGACGAAGCACGGCGCCACGCCCTGACGCTTTCGCTCAAGGGTGTGGCGCAGAACATCACCTGTCCCATCTTCGTGATGACCGGCAAGCTCGACCGGCTGATCCCATGGCAGCATGCCCAGCGGTTGGCGAACGAGGTCAAAGGTCCGTGCACGTTTCTGCTGATCGAGGACGGCAATCACGTCGCGAACAATCGCGCCTACCGGTGGCGATCGCAGAGTGCGGACTGGCTGGCCGGGCAGCTCGTCTGACCCTCCGCGTCCGCGAGGGCGCATTGCAAGACCATTTGCGGTGCTTATGTCTTTTGACCGGCTACCCCCGGATCGAACCGTCGACACCTTCGTGCGTTAGCGGCCTAACCCTTGCGTTTGTGAGCGTCCATGACTTCCGGTTTTGCATCACTCCCCGCTCACAACGCCGTGATATCCCGTTGCGATGCATCACAAAATTTCGATTCCGCAGCGCGGCTAACCGCTGACACAATCCGGTATGAGAAATGCGGGGCGGGGGTTGTCTCCGCGTGTCCGCGGAGACGTTGATGCCTGCCGCTCTCAAACATGCCGCTGCCGAACTCCCGATGTCCGAACGGGCGCGGTGGATTTATGCATTCCGCCGCGTGCGTGGCGAAACCGAGCGCCGTGCCGCGCCGCTCTCGGCCGAGGATCAGGCGATCCAGTCCATGCCGGACGCAAGCCCGATCAAGTGGCATCGCGCGCACACGACATGGTTCTTCGAAACGTTCCTCGTGCAGCCGAACGTGCCGGACTACAAGCCGTTCGACGAGCGTTTCGCGTTCTTGTTCAATTCCTACTACGTGGCAGCCGGCCCGCGGCACTCCCGGCCCAAGCGCGGTCTGATCACGCGGCCGAATGCCGGCGAGGTCACGGCGTACCGCGCGCATGTCGATGCGGCGGTCGAGACGCTGATCGGGGAAGCGGGCGCGGATGCGTGGACCGAGATCGCGCGGATTCTCGAGATCGGCCTCAATCACGAGGAGCAACATCAGGAGCTGATGCTGACCGACGTTCTGCACGCCTTTGCGCAGAACCCGACCAATCCGGCCTATGACGCAAACTGGCAACCGCCAAAGTCGGCGGCGAAAGACGGCTGGGTCGAACTCCCCGAAGGCATTCACACCATCGGCCATCAGGGCGCGGGCTATTGCTTCGACAACGAGGGGCCCTGTCACAAGGTGCTGGTCGGGCCGGTGCGGATCGCCCGCGCTGTTGTGACCAACGGCGAGTGGCTCAAGTTCATCAAGGACGGCGGCTATTCCAATCCGATGCTGTGGCTCTCCGACGGCTGGGCTGCGGTGCAGAACGAAGGTTGGCAGGCGCCGGGGCACTGGCAGGAGCAGGACGGCGAATGGCGCCAGCTCACGCTCGGCGGGTTGCGGCCCATCGATCCCGCCGCGCCTGTGATGCACGTCAGTTACTACGAGGCCGACGCGTTCGCGCGCTGGAGCGGCAAGCATCTGCCGACGGAAGCCGAATGGGAAGTCGCGGCGCGGCAAGGCGTGCTCGCCGACACCTACGGCATTGTGTGGCAGTGGACGCGGTCGAGCTACGCGCCCTATCCGGGCTTTGCGGCGGCGGACGGCGCGCTCGGCGAATACAACGGCAAATTCATGATCAACCAGATGGTGCTGCGCGGCTCATCGCTCGCGACGCCGGAGGGTCATTCGCGCGTCACATATCGCAACTTCTTCTATCCCGGCGCCCGTTGGCAGTTCAGCGGATTGCGCCTCGCCGACTACACGGAACGATAAGGACATCGCATCATGGCCGCCCTCGCTCGATCTGTCTTGCGCTATTCGGCGCGTCACGAGGCGGCCGCCTCCGACAGTTTCGCCGACCACGTCGTCGCCGGGTTGGGCGACACGCCGAAATGGCTTTCGGCAAAATACTTCTACGACGCGGCAGGCTCCGACCTGTTCGAGCAGATCACCGATCTGCCCGAATATTACCCGACACGCACCGAGCTTTCGATCCTGCACAAATACGCGGGCGAGATGGCGGGTTACGTGCCGCTGTCCGCCGCGCTGGTCGAGTTCGGCACCGGCTCGACCAAAAAGGCGCGCATCCTGATCGAGGCGACGCCCCAGCTCGCATTCTATGTGCCGGTGGATATTTCGGCCGAATTTCTCGCCAGCGAGGCCGCTGCCGTGCGGCGCGACATTCCCTGG
Organism: uncultured Alphaproteobacteria bacterium; assembly: GCA_963757565.1. Taxonomy (GTDB): domain Bacteria; phylum Pseudomonadota; class Alphaproteobacteria; order Rhizobiales; family Xanthobacteraceae; genus PALSA-894. Next base: position 472,524 of record CAVWSB010000006.1, on the reverse strand, counting down.
ATCGCGGTGCTGCCGGTCGCAGCCGATTTCACGCGCGATTTCGACCTGCCGAGCCAGATCCGCAATCGCCCGCGCGTCGGATTTTTCCCCGGCTCCACCATCGGCAACTTCGAACCGCAGGACGCGGCCGAGTTCCTGCGTCAGGCCGGGCGCATCCTTGGGCCCGGTTCGACCATGATCGTCGGCGTCGATCGCATCAAGGACGAAGCGGTGCTCAATGCGGCCTATGACGACGCCGCAGGCGTAACGGCGAAGTTCAATCTCAATATCCTGACGCGGATGAACCGCGAGCTTGGCGGCGATTTCGACCTCTCATCGTTCCGCCATCGCGCGTTCTACAATTCGAAAGCGCACCGCATCGAAATGCATCTGGAGAGCCTGCGGGACCAGCCCGTCCGCGTCGCTGGCCATAGTTTCCATTTTGCCAAAGGCGAAACAATCCACACCGAGAACTCATACAAGTACACGGTGGAGAGCTTCCGAGCGCTTGCGCGCGAAGCTGGCTGGAGTCCCGTCGCGACCTGGACCGACGAGCGCGATTACTTCGCGGTGCATGCGCTGAAGCTGTAATGTCATTCCGGCCGAGCGCAGCGAGGGCCGGAATCCATAGCCACGATACCTTCCGTATCGCTCCGTTCGTCGTTATGGATTCCGGGCTCCCGCGCTACGCGCGGTCCACGGAATGACACCATGCCCATCTGCGAAGTCGATCCTTGGCGGATGCAGTATTTCGCCGGCGTGCGCTGTCCCGACGACGTGCGCATCCCGACCGAGGATTCGGATTGCTGGACCTGGTACCCGAAGCATCGCTGGGTTTATGACAAGGTCGCGGTCGCGCTGTCCCAAGGCCTTGACGCCGCGCCCCACGGCGTCGCGCCGCGGCGCTATCCCGTCTTCTCCAAGCCGATCACCAACCTGAAGGGCATGGGCGTCGGCAGCCGCGCGCTGCGCTCGGCCGCCGATTACGCCCAGCACTACGCGCCCGGCCACATGTGGATGGCGCTGCTCGATGGGCGGCACGTCTCATCCGATGTCGCGGTGCTCGACGGCGCACCCGTGTGGTGGCGGCACGCGACCGGCGAGCCGGGTGTGGAAGGCACGTTCGATCACTGGACCATCCACGCCGAGGCCGATACCGAGATCGAAAGTGGCGCGGGCGCGTGGATCGCGGAGCATCTCGCCGGCTACACCGGCATGCTCAACATCGAAACCATCGGCGGGCGCATCATCGAGGTGCATCTGCGCTTCGCGGACCAGTGGCCGGATCTTTACGGCAAAGGCTGGGTGGCGGCGCTAGTGCGGCTCTATCGAGCACGGCCGCTGGGACTATCCCGACACCGACCGCCGCGATGGCTACAGCGTCGTGCTGTTCGGCCCGCACGGGCCGCGCTACCGCCATCCGCCGCAATCGCTCGTCGACGAGGTGGGCGACATCCCCTCCGTGTCGAGCGTGCAGATCACGTTTCACGAGGAGAAACCGGCCGAGCAGCATGCCATGCCGCCGGGCGGATTTCGCCTCGCCATCGTGAACTGTTTCGACCTTGCGGCCGGACGCGCGGCGCGCGACAAGCTGCGCTCGTTCTTTCTCGGGAGTTGATGATGCTCACCAGCCGCGACCGCATTCTGACCACGCATGTCGGCAGCCTGCCGCGTAACGACACGGTCACCGAACTGCTGATCAAGCGTGAGGCGGGGGAAAAGATCGACGGCAAGCAGATGTCGGACGAGCTCGATCGCTCTGTCGCCGACGTCGTGAAGCGGCAGAAGGACGCCGGCATCGATATCGGCAATGACGGCGAGCAGCAGCGCGTCGCGTTTCAGACCTACATGGCGGCGCGCATGTCGGGCTATGGTGGCGAGAGCAAGCGCCGCGTCGGCAAGGACTTCGTCGAGCATCCCGATCTGGTCGCGACCTTCGGGCGGCGCTTCGTGCATCGCGCCAAGATTTCCAACGCTCCGCAAGCCATAGGGGACGTGAAATACACCGACATGGGGCCGATCAAGGACGAGATCGCGCGCTTCAAGAAATACGCGAGCGGCGCGTTCGCCGAGCAGTTCATGACCGCGCCGTCGCCCGGCATCGTCGCGACCACGCTGATGAATGCGCACTACAACTCGCACGAGGCGTATGTGAGCGCGCTCGCCGTCGAGCTGCGCAAGGAATATCTCGCGATCCACGAAGCCGGGCTGATCCTGCAGGTCGATGCGCCCGATCTCGCGATGGAACGCGTGATGAATTTCCAGGATGAGACCGATGAGGGCTTCGTGAAGATCGCCGAGATGCATCTCGCGGCGATCAACAAGGCCTGCGAGGGCATTCCGGCTGACCGCTGGCGGTTGCATGTCTGCTGGGGCAACTGGGAGGGCCCGCATGTCTACGACATCGCGCTCGCCAAGGTGCTGCCGGTGTTTTACCAGACGACCGCGGGCGCTCTCTCGATCGAGTTTGCCAATCCGCGCCACCAGCACGAATATGCGGCGTTCAAGAAATATCCGTTCCCGAAGGACAAGATTTTGATTCCGGGCGTGATCGAGTCGACTTCGAACTTCGTCGAGCATCCCGAAGTGGTCGCGCGGCGCATTGAGGAAGCGGTCGCGGCGATCGGCGACCGAGAGCGTGTGGTCGCCTCGACCGACTGCGGCTTCGGGACGTTCGCGGGTCGCGAATGGGTCGCCGCGAGCATCGTGTGGCCGAAGCTCAAGACCATGCGCGAGGGGGCGGATCTGGCCTCGCAGCGGCTGTGGGGAAAGAAGGTGGCGTAACGCTTTCTTTCCCCTCGCCCGCTTGCGGGAGAGGGTCGCCGCGAAGCGGCGGGGAGAGGGCGCTTGAAACTGAAACCCTCTCCCGGCTCACCGCCTCCGGCGGCTCGCCACCCTCTCCCGCAAGCGGGAGAGGGGAAAGAAAGAGGGACCGACATTGCGTTGCGCAGCATCTATAATGAGCGAGAGAAGCAGGGAGACACCCCATGGACGATGCCGTCCGCAAGATCACCGCCGAGGATATCAACCCGCGCTACAACTGGGGCCGTGCGCTGCCGGCATTCGGCGCGATGGGCGTCGACTTCGAGGAGCGGGTCGACTACCGCCGCCTGCATAATTATCGCCTTGCCCGCGCACGCCAGGCGCTGGAGAAATCCGATCTCGGCGCGCTGCTGGTGATGGATGTCAACAACATCCGCTACCTGACCTCGACCAAGATCGGCGAATGGGAGCGCGACAAGATCTGCCGCTGGGCGCTGCTGACGCGCTCGTCGCCTGATCCGATCCTGTGGGATTTCGGCTCGGCTGCCGTGCACCACAAGCTCTATGCCCCCTGGCTCAAGCCGGAGAACTGCAAGGCCGGTCTGCTCGGTTTGCGCGGCACCGTGTCGCCGTCGTTCGGCCTGATGGCGAAACACGCGGGCGAGATCGCGTCGATCATCCGCGAAGCTGGCGTGATCGACATGGCGGTCGGTGTCGATATCATCGAGCCGCCGATGCTGTTCGAATTGCAGAAGGCGGGGCTGAAGATCGAAGACGGCCAGCAGGTGATGCTAGAGGCGCGTGAGATCAAGTCGGCCGACGAGATCGCGCTGCTCAATCGCGCCGCCGCGATGGTCGATGGCGCGTATCATCTGGTCTACGAGCAGCTCAAGCCTGGCGTGCGCGAAAACGACATCGTGGCGAACGTGAACCAGTTTCTCTATTCGCACGGCTCCGACGACGTGGAAGCGATCAATGCCATCTCCGGTGAGCGCTGCAATCCGCATCCGCACAATTTCACCGACCGCATGCTGCGCCCGGGCGATCAGGCGTTCTTCGACATTCTCCAGTCGTTCATGGGCTACCGCACCTGCTATTACCGCACCTTCAACGTCGGGCGCGCCACGCCGGCGCAGCACGACAGTTACAAGTGGGCGCGCGAGTGGCTCGACAACGCGATCGCACTGATCAAGCCCGGCGTCTCGACCGACAAGGTGGCGAGCGTGTGGCCGAAGGCGCACGAGTTCGGCTTTCCGGACGAGACCGCCGCATTCGGCCTCCAGTTCGGCCACGGCATTGGCTGTGCGATCCACGAGCGGCCGATCATCTCGCGGGTGATCTCGATGGATCACCCGACCGAGATCAAGGAAGGCATGGTGTTCGCGCTGGAGACCTACTGCCCGGCCAAGGACGGCTTCTCGGCCGCACGCATCGAGGAGGAGGTCGTGGTCACCGACAAGGGCTGCCGCGTCATCACGCTGTTTCCGGCCGAGGAACTACCCATCGCCAATCGGTATTGAGTCGGGCGGGGCGTGCGGGCCCATCCGGAGACACGGCCATGATCCGCAAGCTGAAATCCGGCGAATACCGCCTCTATTCGCGCAAGAAACACCCGAAAACCGGGCGCCGGCGCAATCTCGGCACGTTTTCGAGCCGCAAGGCGGCCGAGAAGCATGAGCGGGACGTGCAGTATTTCAAGCGGTCAGGTTGACTGCTAGAAGACCGCCCGGGGCCGGCCCGTCGCGGGCAGGGCGTTTTCGATCCACCCAAGGAAAAGGCTTTGTGATGAAAAAATCGTGGACACTTGGCTCCCTCACGGGCGCCGCATTGGCCCTCGCGGTTCTGGCGTCGCCCGCCTTCGCGCAGCGCGCCGACGACATGAAGGATCAGGGGCAGCACCCTTGCGCAGGCGACGCGCAGCGGCTGTGCGGCGAATTCATTCCCGACAAGGGAAAGATCGCGACGTGCCTGACCAAGAAGAAGCGCGAACTGAGCCCCAAATGCGCAGCGGTCATTGGCGGCGGCGGCAAGGCGACGCGCCACGGCGGCGGCGGCAAACATCACGGCCGCCGGCATCGCCGCTAGCCAAACTGGAATAGCCGTAAACTGAGCCTGTGGCCCGCGCGCAGAGGATGCGCGCGGCCTTTTCGCGCCTATATCCCGGCTGTGATCAACGCGAGACCCCAGAGAATGCCCGCCTCTCAAGCCGCCATTCCCACCGCTTCCGCCAGCCGCTATCTCCAGCAGCTCTGCAAGCACTGGAGCCATAAGTTCGCGGTCGAGTTCACACCCGAGCACGGCACGATCCCGTTCGACGACACACGGCGCTGCAAGCTCGACGCCTCGCCCGACGCGCTTGCGCTGCGCATCGAGGCCGCCGACGACGCCACGCTCGAACGCACGCAGGGCGTGGTGATCGACCATCTGAAACGCTTCGCGTTCCGCGAAGACCTTGGAAACGTGGAGTGGGAGAGGACTTGATCTCTCGCTCGTCCCCGCGAAAGCGGGGACCCAGGGCCCAGCGCGATTTCTGGATTCCCGCCTTCGCGGGAATGAGCGGTTATTGGAAACGCGTCGCTACTCCCCTGTAAACGCCTCCTTCCACGCCCCGAGCCGCCTGTCGGCATCTTCCCATTCGGCCGCGTCTTCCACGCCGCGGTACATTGCGAACTGCCGCACGTCCGAGACGTAGTAGTCCACCATCGCGTCGGGGCGGAATTTCTCGGCGTCGTAGCCGTTCCAGTGCACCATCTGGCCGAGCCGGCGGCGGTAGCGCGAGGCGAGATCCTTCTCCGGCACCCCGACAGGAATCGTGCCGACCGCGCGCATGCAGTCCGGATAGCGGAGCAACTTTGCGAGAGCCGCGTTGGTAGTGTCCTCGCCGCCACCCGACAGCCAGGCCGACGTGAGCCCCACTGCCGTCACCGCAAGCTGGATATTCTGTACCACCGCGCCGATCGAGGCGAGCAGGATGCGCTCGTTGTTGGCGCGGTATTCGTCGGCCCATTCAGGCGTGGTCGCGACCGGGAAGGCTTTCTTCCAGCGCTCGTCCGCGAGCACAATGAAGATCGCGACCGTGTTCGCCATGTAGTTCTTCTTCACCGCCGGGAAGCCCTTCACGTGGTCGATCAGCCGGTTCGACTGTGCGAGAAAGATATCGAGCACCTGCTCACGCACATTGGGGTCGTCGACGATCACCAGATCGAAGCATTGCGAGTTGGCGCCGGTCGGCGCCCAGCGCGCCGCTTCGGCGACACGCAACAGTGTCTCGCGCGAGACCTGCTGGCCCGGCTCGAAACGGCGCACGCTGCGCCGCCGCTTCACGATCTCGATCAGCTTGTCGTAGCCGGTGTCTCCCACGCGACGCCTCCAATTGGCTCGCGGACTGGTGCCGCGTCTCGCCAGGCTCTATATCGTGCGGTGTCGATTATGGCCCGCGAAAGGAACGGCACAATGCGCAACGCACTGATCGCGATCGGCGTGGGCATGTTTTCGGCGTTTGCCGCGACGCCGTCTGCGAGCGCCATGCCGATCGCCGCCGCTGTCTCGCGCGCCGAGGTTACCGACCTGATTCAGGTCCGCCACCGTTTGCGCAGGCATGTGCGGCCGCACTTCGTCGTTCGTCCGGACGCCGCCTATGCGTACGGTTACCCATACGGCTACCCGCATTTCTATTCCGACTATTATGCCACCTACCGCGGCTTCGAGGATCCGGGCTTCGCAGTGCGCGGCAACCTGCCGGGCTGTGCGGTCGATCTCGGCTACGGCCGCTGGGAAAGCTGCGACAAGTAGCTTACCGCGCCGGACATTCGCGGTATCCGAATTTTCCGGTCATGTCCTTTCCGGATATCGTGAAGAATTGCCGCGTCTCCATCGCGCGGTTCTGGTCGAGATAACGGCGCAGGCGCGCGTTGTAAGCGGCGCGCATGTGCCGCATCGACGAGATCGATATCTCGCCGCTGTCGCGACGTGGGCGAGCGCAACGGCCGCAAGTCTCATCGTGCGAACGCGGGATCGATCGTTACTCTAACCCGGTCGGCACCTGTTTGTTTTCGCTCTTGAGCTTGACACCCGCGCCGATTGCCATCGTCTCGATCAGTGCGGCGAAATCGCCGGCGAGATATTTTGCCGGATCGGGCTTCATCTGAGCCGCGCCGAAATGCTGCTGCAGCACTTCGCGCGCCGCCGCCGTGACCGGCATCGGCACACCCTGCTCGGTGCCGAGCGAAAGCCCGAGATCGAGATCCTTGCGCAGCAGTTCGGGTGTGAAGGTCGTGGTCCAGTCGAGGTTCACCAGCGCGGGCGACTTGTAGCGCGTGAACATCGAGCCCATCACGCCGTTGTTGATGAAGGCGAGAAAGGCGTGGCGCGGCACGCCGGCCTTCTCGGCGAGCAGCGTGATCTCGATCAGGTTCTCGATCACGACCCCGAGCATCACATTGTGGGCGATCTTGCAGACGCGCGCGAGTTCACCTTCGCCTACGTAAGAGACGCCCTGCGGCGCGAACACCTCGATCAGCGGCTCGACATCGCGGAACAAAGCCTCCGGCCCGGATGCGACCGCCGACAGCTTGCCCGCCTTGATCACTTTGGCGTTGCCGCTCACCGGGCAGGCGAGGAAGTCGGAGCCAAGCTCCTTCAGCCTGGCGCGGATCGCCGCGGACTCCTCCAGCGCAATGGTCGAGCAGTCGACGAACACGCTCGGGAGCTTGCCGTTGCGCCCATGAACCACGCCATGATCGCCGAAATAGACCTCCTCGAGGTCCTTGCCGGTCGAGACGATGGAAAACACCACGTCGCAGCCCGCCAGATCGCCGAGCTTGTCGACGATCTTGCCGCCGGATTTCGCGAGCGGCTCCGCTTTGGACTTGGTGCGGTTCCAGATCGAAACGTCGTGCCCCGCCTTGAGCAGCCGTTCCGCCATGGGATAGCCCATGCGGCCCATGCCGATCCAGCCGATGCGCTGCTTGTTGTCCGCCATTGTGTCCTCCCGCAGAGCATGATCCCGAAAATTGGGCACCGGTTTTCGGCCCCCGATCACGCTCCAAATTAAAGCGTGCGGGCAGTAACACGCGCGTCCGGGCGCTTCAACGGCAGCCGTCTTTCATGCAAGGGGCGCTTGCACCGCCAAGGCTCGCAACGGCGCGGAACCCGTGATAACGACGCCTCTCATCGCGGATGCCGGGCGCAATTTTAAGGATATGAAATGGCCGACACACTCAACGTCATCACCATCGTGGGCTCGCTGCGCAAAGGCTCGTACAACGCCGCGCTCGCCAGGCATCTTCCGAAATTGCAGCCGGCCGGCATGAGCATCGCGGCTTCTCCCCCGTGGGCAAGCTTTCCGATCTACAACGCGGACGACCAGAACAGCAGCGGCTTCCCCAAGGAGGTCGAGGCGCTGTCGGACGCGGTGCGCAAGGCCGATGGCGTGATTTTCGTGACGCCGGAATACAATTACGGCATTCCGGGCGGGCTAAAGAACGCGATCGACTGGGTCTCCCGCATCAAGGACCAGCCGTTCAAGGACAAGCCGGTCGCGATCCAGTCCGCCACCGGCGGGCCGATGGGCGGCGCGCGCATGCAGTACCATCTGCGCCAGGCGATGGTGTTCCTGAACGCCTTCACGTTCAATACGCCGGAGATTTTCGTCGGCCTTGCGCACACCAAGTTCGACGAGACGACGATGGAGTTCAAGGACGAGGCCGGGATCAAGTTCATCACGCAGCAGCTTGCGGCGTTCGAGGCCTTCATCCGCAAACTGAGCGGCAAGTAACATGGCGAACGTCCTCACGATCTGCGGAAGCCTGCGCAAGAAGTCGTACAACGCCGCGCTGGTGCGCGCGCTGCCGGCGCTCGCGCCGGACGGCATGACGTTCACCGCGGCGCCCTCCGTCGACACGATGCCGCATTACAATCACGACGACCAGGAGGCGACCGGCTTTCCGGCCAGCGCCAATGCGTTCGCGGACGCGATCCGCGCGGCGGACGGCGTGATCATTGTCAGCCCCGAATACAACTGGACCATTCCGGGCACGCTGAAGAACGCGATCGACTGGGTCTCGCGCATGAAGGAGCAGCCGTTCAAGGACAAGCCGGTTGCGCTGCAATCGGTCTCGCCCGCGCTGCTCGGCGGTTCGCGCATGCAGTACCACCTGCGCCAGTGCCTGACCGGCGTCGATGCGCTGCTGTTCGGCCGGCCCGAGGTGATCGTGACCTTCGCGCCGCAGAAGTTCGACGCCGAGACGCTGGAGCTGAAGGATCAGACCACGCGCGACATGATCAAGCTGCAGCTTTCCGGCTTTGCCGCGTTTATCAGGAAGGTGGGCGGAAAATAGAGGAGGCCGTCACCCTGAGGTGCACGCCGCGCTTGCGGCGAGCCTCGAAGGGCGACGGCACCGCTCTGACCCATCCTTCGAGGCCCGGCTTCGCCGGGCGCCTCAGGATGACGTTTGAGTTATAAGTTCTCACCCCTCAACCACTTCTCTCCGCGCGCATACAAAGCCCCCACCTCCGGGCCATCCAGCCCCGGCATGTCGGGCTTCACCGTGTAGCCGATGCGCGTCTGCAGATAGGCAAGATGGCGGTAGCCTTCGGGAAAGCGCGCGAGCAAATCGGCATTGAGCGAAAGCTTCGCCGATGGATCGAGCGGATCGAGGCGGTCCTTCTCGTAGATCGGCTGGCGCAGCACGAGCCCCCAACGGTCGCGCTTCTCGAAGAAATCGTAGAACCGCCCGGTGCACACCACGTCGCACAACACGCCATCGACCTTGGCGCGTTGCGAAATCGTCATCTTGGTCTGTGCGATGGCGCGATGGCCCGACACATCGACGGTTGAGCCGCCGAGGAAATGCAGGATGCGCACGCCCTTCTGCCAGCCTTCCTCGCTCACCTTGATGAATTCATCGCGCGTACCCTGAAACCATGTCGCCTGCATCACGCCGTCGTCGTGCCACACGCCGCGGAAGCGCTCCCACTGTCGCGCATCGCGCAGCACCGCCCAGTCCTCGACAAGCTGGCGGATGGTGAGCCGGTCGAGCAGATCGTCAGTCATGCGTGGTCCCTTTGGTCGTCATACCTCGCGGAAGCGGGGCACCCAGTACACACCGGCGCCTCTTTTGGCTACTGGATCACTGGAGTATGAGGCGGGACGGAGAATATAAATGGGCAGACTGGACAACCGCGCCGCGATCGTGACCGGCGGCGCGAAGGGCATCGGGCGGCATTATTCGCTGGCGCTCGCCGCCGAGGGCGCGCGCGTCATGATCGCCGATATCGCGGATGGCGCGGAGCTTGCGGCCGAGATCGCCGCGAAGCACGGCGCGAATTCGGTGGCGTCCGAGGTCTGCGACATCAGCAACGAGGACGCCGTGAAGACGCTGGTCGCGCGCACGATGGAACGCTTCGGGCAGATCGACGTGCTGGTGAACAACGCCGCGCTCTATGCGCCGCTGCACGAGCAGAAGTTCACCGAGATCGACGTCGACCTGTGGGACAAGGTGATGGCGATCAACCTGCGCGGCACGTTCCTGGTGTCGAAGCATGTCGCGCTGCGCATGATCGAGCGGAAATACGGCAAGATCATCAACATCGGTTCGGGCACGCCGGTGCGCGGCATCCCGTGGCTGATGCACTATGTGGCGAGCAAGGGCGGCATCATGGCGATGACGCGCGCGATGTCGCGCGAGCTTGGCGACGACGGCATCCGCGTCAACACGCTGATGCCCGGTTTCACGCTGAGCGACTCGATCGTCAACCAGAACCCGGGCCATGTCGAAACCGCGCGCGGACGTGCGGTCGCCTCGCGCGCGATCAAGCGCGACATGCAGCCCGAGGATCTGCTCGGCGCGCTGGTGTTTCTTGCATCCGCGGAGAGCGATTTCGTCACCGGCCAGACCATCGCCGTCGATGGCGGGAACGTGAATACGTAAGTTTTGGCGGCTGATATTTGATTCCGCTCGTCCCCGCGGACGCGGGGACCCAGTGCTTTGCCAAGAACTGGATTGCCGCTTTCGCGGGAATGAGCGGAGGACTAGAGTTGTTCGCACAACAATAAAATACGTGGAGGAAGGCCATGCTTCGTCGCGTCCTGACGCTTGCCGCCGCTTCGCTGCTCATCACGCCCGCGCTCGCCCAATCCCCCAAGGTCGGCGATCCGCCCGAAGCGTCCAACATGCGCCTGGTCGGCATGAACGACCTGCAGGCGCGCTCGGCGTATCAGCCGACCATTCACCGGCAGGGCGACCGCTACATCGCCTATATCGGCCACCATGGCGGCACGCCTGACGTGCCGAAGCCGATGAACAAGCTCACCGGGCAGGCCGAGTTCAACGGCACCTCGATCCTCGACGTCACCGATCCGGCCAATCCGAAATACCTCAAGCACATCCCCGGTCTCGAAGGGACCTACGAGGACGGCGGCGGCCAGATGGTGCGCGTGTGCGACGGCAAGACATTGCCGAACGCCGACAAGGCCAAGACGTACCTGCTGCGCGTGTTCGGCGGGCAGCGCATGAAATGTGGGACGTGACCGATCCGGCCAATCCCGCGATGCTGGCGACGATCGGCGACGGGCTGAAGGACACCCACAAGAACTGGTGGGAATGCGACAGCGGCATCGCCTACCTCGTCTCCGGCGCGCCGGGCTGGCGCACGCGCCGCATGATGCAGGTCTACGACCTCAGCGATCCGGCGCATCCGAAATTCATCCGCGACTTTGGCATGGTCGGTCAGCAGCCCGGCACCGAGGGCGCGGTGCCGACCGAGGAGCACGGCGCGATCTCGACCGGGCCGAAGGGCAATCGCGTCTATGTGGGCTACGGCACCAACAAAGGCGGCGTGCTGCAAATCCTCGACCGCGAGAAACTGCTCAACGGACCGAAGGAGCCGACGCCGGACAACCTGCGCTATCCGGTGATCGGCGAGTTCCACATGTCGCCGCTGGTCGGCGCGCATACCACCTATCCGCTCGGCGATGTCGCGATCCCCGAGTTTGCTGGCGACAAGTTCGGCGCCAAACGCAACATGATCATGATCGTCGACGAGGGGCTGGTGAACGAATGCGGCACCGGCGAGTTGCGCCAGATGGTGTGGTTCGTCGATGCCACCATCGAGAAGTCACCCGATGGTGGTATCGAGCTTCACGCCTGACCGCCGGCAATTTCTGCGAACGGGGTGGGCGCTTCGGCTCGCATTCCTCGAACGAGAGCATGGCGCCGGTGTTTTACGGCAAGCTCGCGTTGGTGACCTGGTTCAATGCCGGCGTGCGCGCGATCGACATCCGTGATCCGTACCGGCCGAAGGAGGTCGGCTACTTCATTCCGCCGATCACCGAGGCGACCGACAAGCGCTGCGTCAAGGTCAACGGCAAGGATCAGTGCAAGACCGCGATCCAGAGCAACAATGTGGAGACCGACGACCGCGGCTACATCTACGTGGTCGACCGCGCCAACACCGGGCTGCACATCCTGGAGGTCACCGGCGAGGCGAGGGCAGTCGCGGGGATGAAGTGACGTTTCTTCTTTCCCCTCGCCCCGCGTAGCGGGGAGAGGGTGCCTGAGCGCAGCGAGGGCGGGAGAGGGGCGCTACGATACCCTCTCCCGGCTCACCGTCTTCGACGGCTCGCCACCCTCTCCCGCAAGCGGGAGAGGAGAAAGAAAGAGTGCTTGATGCGACCACACCCACCAATCACTGCCCCACCCGACGGCGCGCAACGTCGCGCCGCACCAGCGGTTGTTTGCTATTCGGTCGACAAACTCCCGCCCTATGAGGGCGCGTTCTATGAGCGGGTGCGGCGCGATCTGACCAAAATCGCGGAAGTGATCGTGCCGCCGCGCGAGGCGCGCACGTTCGACGTGCCGGCTGGCCATGTCTTCCGGATCGTCAGCATCGAAGGACCGCAGGTCGGCGATCTCAATCTGTGGAACGCGCATGATCTCGTCGGAGCGCTTCTTCTCCGGCAAGACGCGTGCGCTGCATGCCACGCATGTGACCACCGGCGACCGGCTCTGGAGCACGCTGCCCGCGCTACGCCCTCTCGCCACCATCACGCACGACACGCTCGGCTGGTACGGCTTCGACGCCGACGGCGGCGGCGTGCATGACGTGATCGGCACGCGCTGCGATCCCTACACGCAGATGCTGCTCGGCGGGAACGAATACCACCATTGCTGCCACTCGAATCTGACGCGCGCGCTCGTCGCGCAGACCGGCCTGCCGGTCGCTGAAGCCGAGCGTCACGTGCATGATGTGCTGAACGTGTTCATGTGCACCGGCTTCACGCGCGACACGCACCAGTATTTCATGAAGGCGAGCCCGGTGCGGCCGGGCGACTTCATCGAGTTCTTTGCCGAGATCGATCTGCTAGGCGCACTGTCGGCATGCCCCGGCGGCGATTGCAGCGGCACGCATTCGAGCGATGAGGCGAAGTGCTTCCCGCTCAAGGTGGAAATCTTCAGGCCGGCCGCCGACGCGCTCGCCGGATGGCGCCCGGCGGAGAAGAGCCGGTATTCAGGCACGCACGGCCTCTAGCCGGCCGCGGCCGCGAATCCGTCGCGGTCGAGGGTGATCCGCCCGGCCGAGACGCTCGCAATCCAGCGCGCGGTCGCGCCGATGCCGCCGAACGAAAACAGATGCGGTGCAATGTCGCCGAGATCGCCGTCGCGATTAGCCTCGATCAGCGCGCGCACGATGCCGTCCGGCGCCGACGCGCCGAGCAGATGCTTGATGAGGCCCGCGTTGCGCGCCAGCCCCTGCGTCGAGGCGCGCACGCCGCAGCGTTTGGCATAGCGCATCAGCGTCGTGAGCGAGGTCGGCCCGGCGAGACCAATACGCACCGGGTGATCGATGCCCTGATCGCGCAGCCGCTTCACCCAGGCGATGACCGGCGCGGCGTCGAGGCAGAACTGCGTGACGATATTGACCTTGAGCCCGGTCTGCGCGGCGGCTTCGAGCTTGGCGGCGAGCACGCGGTCAAGCTCATGCGCGGCGATGCGCGGATGGCCGTCCGGATAACCCGAGATTCCGATCTCCGTGATGCCGCCACGCGAAATCAGCCCGGAGTTGATCGCCTCCAGCGCGCCGCGAAACGGTCCCGCGGGCTCGGCGCTGTCGCCTGCGATGACGAGCAGGCGCCGCACGCCCGCATCGGTGAGGCGCCCAACCAGGTTCGCCAGCGCGTCGGGCGCGGCGAAATTGCGCACCGCCAGATGTGGCACCGGCTCCAGTCCGGCCGCGCGGATCAGCGCGGCCTGCCCGATCAGTTCGTCCTGCGGCCGCAACGGCACCGAACTGAGGTAGACCGGCGTGCCGGCCGGCAGCGCGGCCTTGAGCGCATGGGCATCCTGCGCATCCGGCCGCGTTGCCTCGAGCGAAGCGCCGCGCAGAAAGGCTGCGATGTCTGCGGCCAATTCGGACGTGTCGGCCTTCTTGCCCGGAGCCAGCATGGCCTATCCTTTGGTCGCGATGCCGGACGGAAAACCGGTCCCCACTTTTCCTGGCATCGCTCCTAATCCCGTCGCCGCGAGATCACGTAGGACTCGTCGTAGAACCACAGCCCGTTGTGCTTGCGCAGCACCTCGCGCGTGGCGTCGAGATAGCGTCCGTCGCTGACCACGTCTCCGAGCCGGTCGTCCTCGATCTGCGCCACGTAAATCGCCGCATTCCAGGCGGCGAATGCCGTGGACGTACCGATCGACTCCGACACTTCGGACGGCAGGGTGTGCATCTCGTAGCGGAACAGCGAGCGGTTATCCGCGTAGGCATTGAAGTTGAGATCGCGCCCTGCGCTCCCCAGGTCCTGTTTTACAGCCTTGAGGATCTGGTGGCGGTCTGTGGTGAATGGATTGTCGTCCGGCCAAACCTTGCGGATGATCTCCATGCCGGGATCGTGGCCGTAGGAGTGGATCGCCAGCATGCGTCCGCCGGGGCCAAGCGCGCGCGCGAGCGGCGCGATCACGCGCTTGGCCTTGAAGTCGACGGAAGCGCGCGCGCGATAAGGCTGCGACGCGATGACGAGATCGTAGTTCGCGACCGTGCCGCCCGGCTTGGGAATGATCGGATCGAGCAGGAACTTGTGGTCGTCGCGATAGATCACCATCACGACCGGCCGCTCGTAGACCGGATTGCCGGTCTTCGGGCTCACGCCCGCCTTCCAGCTTTCGGCAAGGAACGGTTCGAGCGCCATGATCTGTTCTTCGAACTTGTGCGCCGTGTTCCCGATCAGTGGCGTCTCGTGCCAGACGAGGCTCGACGCGGCGCTGAGCGACTTCACGTGCAGCCACGGCGCATCCGCATAAGCCAGGTTGGTGAGCACCAGCACGGTCTGCGGATGTTCGAGGAAGCGGTCCGCCATCTTCTGCAGGGTGAGGCGGACGTCCTCCAGGCTTATCTCCTTGCCGACCACGTAAAACGGCATGTGCGGAAAGCGGTCATGCATCGAGCGCATCACGCGTGTCAGAACCGAACCGTCGCCGACGCCGGCGTCGAACACGCGCACTGCCGGCGGGCGCGGATGGATGCTGTGCAATTCGAGCGACACGCGGCTCGCCACCACCCACTTCTCCGAGCAGGTGTTGACGAACAGCAGGTATTTCTGCCGGTTGTCGAAGAAACGGAAATTGCGCTGCGGATCGTCCGCGCCGGGCGTGTGCGCGATCGGCACCGGCCCTTCGGTACGCGCCGGCGCCTGCAGCGCGGGCGATCGCTCGATCACCAGCGGTCGCGACAGCGCGGGCTTACCCTGCTGGCTCGCCATGAACCCGCGAATGCGGTCGAGCGTTTCGGTGGTGATGCGCCCTCCGTTGCGCAGGCGGCTGGCGAGCTTTCCGTCGTTGACGGCGCGGCGGCCGAAAGTCGAATTCGGCGAGGCCGGTCTGGCGGCAGAAGTCGGAGATCTCCTGCAGGATCGCGTCATTCATGGCTTTCCTCACTGACTCGCTTTGCGGAGCCTTTCGCACAGCGAACCAAGGTGTCCGGGAACCGTCAACCACAAAAGATCCCATCGGATTGGTGGGCATGCACCGTGGGTTCAAGCAGAATGGGTTATTCTTGCCTAAGTGAACGCCAATCAGTGGGCAAATCTAAGGGCTATCGCCCACAATTCGAGGCGTGAGTGGGCAGAATGGCCGGTTTGTCCGGCCGCCGCCTTGGTGCAAGATCGCGCGCTCTCAATCAGACGCGAGAAACACCAATGCCGCGCTTTTCGGCCAATCTCGGCCACCTCTACGTCGAATATCCGCTGATCGAGCGCATCGGCGCGGCGGCCAAATCCGGCTTCAAGGCAATCGAGCTGCAGAACCCCTATGAGGTCGCGCCGTCGGTCGTGAAGGCCGAGATCGAGCGGCACGGCCTCACCATGCTCAACCTGAACACGCCGCCCGGACCGAACGGCGAGGGTGGGCTCGCGGCGGTACCGGGACGCGAGGCGGATTTCTGGGCGCTGTTCACCCGCGCGCTGGATTACATCGTGGCGATCGGCGGCAACTCGCTGCATGTGCTATCGGGCGTGGTGCCGCCCAACGAGCGGCCTGCCGCCGAGAAGGTGATCGTTTCAAATCTCACGCGCGCCGCGGATGCGGCAGCGGCGAAAAACATCTTCCTGATGCTGGAGCCTTTGAACCAGCGCGACCGGCCGGATTATTTCGTCTCGCGCATCGAGCACATCGCCGACATCATCGCGAAGGTCGGCAAGCCGAACCTCAAGATCATGTACGACTTCTATCACGTGCAGGTCATGCAGGGCGACGTGCTCAAGCGGATGGAGGCGCACCTGCCGCTGATCGGACATGTCCAGTTCGCTGGGCCTCCTTCGCGGCTGCCGCCGCAGCAGGGTGAGCTGAACTACGACGTCATCTTCCCGGCGATCGACGCGATGGGCTGGAAAGGCTGGGTCGGCGCGGAATACGGCCCCGGCGGACCGACGGTGGACAGTCTGTCGTGGGGCAAGGCCTACGGGATCGGCCCGCATTAGCCCTCGGCCGCGCCGGCGATTTCGATTCAAATTTTCTGCGCTGGCTTTGCGAAGCATTCAGCCGCGGCGCGCACGATTGCATCGGGCTCGCTGCGGCGGCCCGGTGGACATCGGAGCGGGCAATGCTCGGCGCAATCAGAGGCGACGTCGAACCTCCTGGTGCATCCTTGTTCCGGCTGCTGTCGCAGCGCTGGAAACCACTCGCACCCGTTCGGCACGCTCCGCGATCGCTGTCGTCGCGTTCAGGCGATCACACGCCGTCGCGCGCCTGGATTGGCAGGCCGCGCCGACCCTACGGGTTCGAGGGCAGCACGAAGAAGACCTGGAATCCCTGGCTCTGGATGAAGTGACGCGCGATCAGTTCTGCATGCCCCAGCGGCGGATGGTGATGTTCTCGATCGAGCGGAACACCACGCTCTCGACCACCAGCCCGATCATGATCACGGTGAGAAGCCCGGCGAACACCGAGGGGATCTCGAGCTGGTTGCGGTTCTCGAAGATGAACCAGCCGAGCCCGCCCGAGCGCGACGAGACACCGAACACGAGTTCAGCCGCGATCAGCGTACGCCACGCGAAGGCCCAGCCGATCTTCAGGCCGGTCAGGATCGAGGGGAAAGCCGCCGGCACCAGCAGGAACGCCACGTAGGAAATCCCGCGCAGGCCGCAGTTCTGCCCCGCCATGCGCAAGGTCGGCGACACCGAGGTGAAGCCCGAATGCGTGTTGAGCGCGACCGCCCACAGCACCGAATGGATGATGACGAACACGAGGCTTTTGGCGCCAAGCCCGAACCACAGCAGCGCGAGCGGCAGCAGCGCGATCGCGGGGAGGGGATTGAACATCGCGGTCAGCGTCGAGAGGAAGTCCGTGCCGACTCGGGTCGTGATCGCGAGCGTGGTGAAGATGCCGGCGAGCGCCAGCCCAAGCACGTAACCCATCAGCAGGATTTGCAGCGATGTGAGGGTTCGCTGGATCAGCGGTCCGTTCACCACCGCGTCGTAGAGCGCATCGAGCGTCTCTCCGAGCGTCGGGAACAGCAGGTTGTTGTTGAGCCAGGTCGCATAAAGCTGCCAGGCCAGGCACAGCACCAGCACCACGATCAGGCGGCGGACGCCGGTGATCTGCAGCAGCCGCTCGGGCACCGAGAGCGGACGCGCCGCATCGCCGACTGCGCCGACGTCGGTGACTTCGATCACGCGTTCGGGGCGGGGCGGCGGCTCCATGCGGACGACGCGTTGCGCGTTATCAGACATTGTGCGTCTCCGTGGCGAGCGCGGTCTCGATGCGATCGGCGAACAGCAGGTCGTGGATGCGCCGGTGCAGCGTCTCGAACGCGGGCGTGCCGATGTCGCCGAAATTCAGGTGATCGGCATTCAGTTCAGCCTTGACCCGGCCGGGATGCGGCGAGAGCACCAGGATGCGGCTGCCGACGAGGATCGCTTCCTCGATCGAGTGCGTGACGAACAGCATCGTGAAGCCGACATCGTCCCACAGCGTCCTCAGCTCCTCCTGCATCTTGCGCCGGGTCAGCGCATCGAGCGCCGCGAACGGCTCGTCCATCAGCAGAACCGCAGGCTCCATCGCGAGCGCCCGCGCGATTGCGACGCGCTGCTTCATGCCGCCCGAGAGCATGTGCGGATGCACGTTCTCGAAGCGGGTCAGGTTCACCTTGGCGAGCAGCGCACGCGCATGCTCGGTCGCCTCGGCCTTCGGCATACGGCGGTTCACCAGCAGCGGAAACAGCACATTGCCGAGCACGGTCTTCCACGGGAGCAGCTGATCGAACTCCTGGAACACCATCATGCGATCGGAGCCGGGCTGCTTGATTTCCTTGCCGTTGAGCCGGATCTGGCCTTCGACGGGCTGCATGAATCCCGCGACCGCCTTGAGCAGCGTCGACTTGCCGCAGCCGGACGGTCCGAGCAGCACATAGCGCTCGCCTTCGAACACTTCGAACCCGACACGCCAGGTGGCGGTGACCAGATGCTGTTCGGTCTTGTACTGCAGCGTCACGTTATCGACCGCGAGCAGCGGCGCCGTTCCGGCCCCTGTTCCCTTGACGGTCGCGGCGATGTTCATGGACGTCCTCGATTGGCCGCGCGGTTTGCCCGCGTCGTGCTGGCCGACCCTAGCCGTTGTAGTATGGTCGGCTCAAGAGAACTCGCGCACTGGCGCATCGGGAGGAATTTCATGCTGTCGAGGCTTTTGGCGGTTGCGGCGCTCGCCGTATCGCTTGTTGTTCCGGAAATTGCGTCAGCCGAAGCCATGACGGTGCGCGTCGCCAAGCAATTCGGCATTGGCTACATGCAGTACATGGTGATGCAGGAGTTGAAGCTGATCGAGAAGCACGCGAAAGCGGCCGGCCTCGACGTCACCACCGAATGGGCGACCTTCCGTTCTTCCGACGTGATGAACGACGCGCTAATCTCGGGTTCGGTCGATTTCGTCTCGCTCGGCGTGCCCGGCATCATCACGATCTGGTCGAAGACGCGTGGAACCGCGAACGAGGTGAAGGGCGTGCTCGGCCTGAACGCTGCGCCGCTGTTCCTGAACGTGCGCAATCCCGAGATCAAGTCGCTGAAGGATTTCAAGGAGACCGACCGCATCGCGGTGCCGGCCGTGAAGGTCGCAAACCAGGCGATCATGCTGCAGATGGCGGCCGCGAGGGAATTCGGCGAGGCGAAATACGCGGCGCTCGATCATCTCACGGTGTCGATGTCGCACCCCGACGCCACGGCCGCGATGCTGGGCGGGCAGAGCGAGATTACGGCGAATTTCTCCTCGCCGCCGTTCCAGTATCGGCAGCTCAAGAACAAGGGTATCCACACGCTGCTCAATTCGAAGACCCTGTTCGACGAGCCGCTCTCGTTCAACGTGATCGGGGCGACGGCCAAATGGCGTACGGAAAATCCGAAGCTCTATGCGGCCTTCATTGCCGCCATGAAGGAGGCGACGGACTTCATCAACGCCGACAAGCGCAAAGGCGCGGAGATTTATCTCAAGGTGACGGCCGAGAAGACGCCGATCGACGAGATCCTCGAAGTGATGGCGGACCCGGACATCATCTACAACAACAAGGTCGGCGGTATTCGCGCGTTCGTCGAGTTCATGGGCAAGACCGGCACGCTGAAAAATCCGCCGAAGGATTGGAAGGAGATGTTCTTCCCCGAGGCGCTGGCCGCGAACTGATCGCAGCGGCGGCCCTTCTTTCCCCTCGCCCCGCAAAGCGGGGAGAGGGTGCCCGAGCGAAGTGAGGGCGGGAGAGGGGCTCAAGGATATGGCCCTCTCCCCGCCGCTTCGCGGCGACCCTCTCCCGCAAGCGGGAGAGGGGACAGAAAGATCGCAGTATGACGCTCACGCTCGACCCCACCTCCACCCTCCCGACCGACTTCCCCGCCGCCACTTTGGTCGGCCGGGTGTGGCGGCCGGAGCTTGCCGGCCCGTCCGTGGTGGCAATCCGCACCGACGGCGTGTTCGACATCTCGCGCTCGTTCGCCACCATGCGTGATCTGTGCGAAGCGCCCGATCCGGCCGCGAGCGCGGCAGGCGCGCACGCGGATCGCATCGGCGACCTCGGCGCGATCCTCGCCAATACCGCCGAAGACAAGCGCGATCCGGACAAGCCTTGGCTGCTCGCGCCCATCGATCTGCAGGCCGTGAAGGCCGCGGGCGTCACGTTCGCGATTTCGCTCCTGGAGCGCGTGATCGAGGAGCAGGCGCGCGGCGTGCCCGAGCGCGCCGCGCAGGCGCGCGCCGATGTCGAGAAGGCGCTCGGTGGCGCGGTCGAGAAGATCAAGCCCGGTTCGCCCCAGGCGATGGAGCTGAAGAAGGTCCTGCAAGAGAAGGGCCTGTGGTCGCAATATCTCGAAGTCGGCATCGGGCCGGACGCCGAGATCTTCACCAAGTCGCAGATCATGGCGGCGGTCGGCACCGGCATGTCGATCGGCGTGCTCGCGTCCTCGACGTGGAATAACCCGGAGCCCGAGGTCGTGGTCGTCGCCACCTCGAAAGGCAAGATTGTTGGCGCGACGCTCGGCAACGACGTGAATTTGCGCGACGTCGAGGGCCGCTCTGCGTTGTTGCTGTCGAAGGCGAAGGACAACAATGCCTCGACCGCGATCGGCCCGTTCATCCGCCTGTTCGACCGCACGTTCTCGCTCGACGATGTGCGCCGCACGCAGGTTTCGCTCAACGTCACCGGCACGGACGGCTTCGTGCTCGAAGGATCCAGCGACGTCGGCAAGATCAGCCGCGACCCGGAAGACCTCGTGTCGTCGATGATCGGGCGGCATCATCAGTATCCGGACGGCGCGGTGCTGTTTCTCGGCACCATGTTCGCGCCGGTGAAGGACCGCGACGCGTCGGGCATGGGCTTCACGCATCATCCGGGCGACGTGGTGACGATCGCGGCGGACAAGCTCGGCGCACTCGTCAACGTGGTGACGACGAGCGACAAGGCGCCGGAGTGGACGTTCGGCGTCGGAGACCTGATGCGCAATCTGGCCAGGCGCGAGTTGTTGTAGTCTTTCTTTCCCTCTCCCGCTCGCGGGAGAGGGTCGCCGCGAAGCGGCGGGGAGAGGGTTCTCAATCCAGTATTCCCTCTCCCGGCTCGCATTCGCTCGCCACCCTCTCCCGCAAGCGGGAGAGGGGACTCGCGGCGCGAGCGTCCAATTTACTTCACATCGATCACTGTCGCGCCGGTCGCATCTCGCAACCGCACCGGCTCCACGCGAAACACCGCCTTCGGCGTGCCCGCCGCCGCCCAAATCACATCATACTGCAGCAGGTCGCGATCCATGTAGGTCGCGAGCGGCGTCGCATGCCCGATCGGTGGAATGCCGCCGATCGCATAGTCGGTCAGGTCGCGCACGGTGCGGCCGTCGGGGCGCATGAGCGCTTCGCCCAAAATCGCCGCAACCGCCGTCTCGTTGACGCGATTGCTGCCCGAAACGAGCAGCAGATAAGGCTTGCCGCTCACCGCGCCGGCAAACACCAGCGACTTCACGATTTGCCCGACCGTGACACCGCACGCCGCCGCGGCCTCTCCGGCGGTGCGAGTCGACTCCGCCATCTCACGCACCTCGATGGGCAGGCCAAGCGCGGCTGCGGCGTCCTGCACGCGCTTGGCGCTCGCCGGCAATTCGCTCATCGCAGCGTCTGCCTCTTCAACTCCGAAACGCCGTCGCGCCCGAACGCGAAGCCGCGCACCACCATCTCGCATTGCCACGCGCCGGGTTCGCCGCCGATGCGATACATGTTGTAGGCGGCGGGCTCGTCATGCGTCGAGACGATCGCGGACGCCGATGGCACGCCGACCGCCGGGATGCGGCCCTTCGGCCCGTCGAGCCACATCAGTTGCTGTTCGTGGTTATGCCCGTGCAGCAGCAGTTCCGCGCCATGCTCGGCGAGCATCGCGCGCAAAATCGGCGCATCGATCAGCCGCTTCATGTGGTGTCCGCGATTGGGAATCGGCGGATGGTGGATGAGCACCACGCGAAACACAGGCTCACGCGCCAGCGTGATGAGGATTTCGGCGAGCCGTGCGAGCTGGTCCGGTGCAAGCCGGCCGGTCGCCATGAACGGCCCGGTCGGCAGCGATGTGGTGAGCCCGACGATCGCCACCGGCCCGCGCCGCCGAACGAAGGGAAAGTCCGCACCATCGTCGCCGCGCATGAAATCGCCCCAGTGCTGCGCGGCATGACCTGCCACGTGCCGCACATAGGCATCGTGATTGCCCGGCGTGAGCGTCACGTCCTGCGGCTTGCCGACGGTGTCGAGCCAGCGTGCCGCGCGCGCGAACTCCGTGTCGAGCGAGATGTTCACAAGGTCGCCGGTCACCGCAATGTGGTCCGGCCGCTGCGCATGCATGTCGGAGACGATCGCAGCGAGCACATCGGCATGATGATGGCGATGGCGCCGCCGGTACCAGTTGATCAGCCCGAGCCCGCGCTTGTTCAGCAACTCGCGCAGGCGCGGCGTCTCGATCGGCCCGATATGCGGATCGGAAAGATGCGCGAGGGTGAACATCTCGCCGTTATAGCGCCAGGATTATGAACTGCCGATCAATATCCCGGCCGCGAACACCAGTGCGCCGCCGACCATGATCTGGAACGCCGCCGAGAGGAACGGCGTGTCCATGAAGCGCCAGCGGATCCAGGAGATCACCGCAAGCTCGACGAGCACCACGGCGAAGGCGAGCACGGTCGCGGTCCAGAAATCCGGAATGAGATAGGGCAGCGTGTGGCCGAGCCCGCCGAGCGCAGTCATCACGCCGCACACCGCGCCGCGCAGCCATGGCGTGCCGCGCCCGGTGAGCGAGCCGTCGTCGGAGAGCGCCTCGGCAAATCCCATCGAGATGCCCGCGCCGATCGAGGCCGCGAGCCCGACGAGAAACGTCTCCCACGGCTTGTGCGTGGCGAAGGCGGCGGCAAACAGCGGCGCGAGAGTCGAGACCGAGCCGTCCATCAGGCCGGCGAGGCCCGGCTGCACGTATTGCAGCACGAACATGCGCCGCGCGGTCTCATCCTCGGCGCTGCGCGTGCCGGGTGCGATCCTGTGTTCGAGATTTTCGGCGAGCGTCTCGTGCTGGTCCTCGGCCTCCGCGAGCCGCACCAGCAGTTCGCGCACGGAGGCGTCGCGCGCGGTGTCCGCCGCCTTGCGATAGAAGCGCGCGGTCTCGAATTCCATGTTGGCGGCGTACTTGCGCACCTCGTCGAGCCCGAGCTGCTCGGTCAGCCAGATCGGCTTGTGGCGCAACGAAACCCTTCACGTCCTGGCGGCGGACCAGCGGCAGGTATTCGCCGAATTTCTCGCGATAAAGGTCGTAGAGCATGGTGCGGTGGCGCACCTCTTCGGCCGCCATCTCGTCGAACATGGTCGCCGAGGCCGCATAGTCCTTGCGCAGCCGTTCGGCGAAGCTGCGGTAGATGCGGCTATCCTCCTCCTCGTTGGTGATCGCGAGGGCGAGGACTTCCTGCTCGGAGAGGTCGGCGAAGCGCTTCATGGCCATCCGTCATTCTTGTTTAGAATGACTATAAAGAAGGATGGCGCGGGCAGGCAAGGCTTTCGACGAGCCGGCGCCTTGAAACGCAAACGGCGCCCGAAGGCGCCGCCAGACAGTCACATGCCGCAGCGTTTAGCTGTGGGTCATCGGCGCAAGTGCTGCCGCCACGTAGGGGTCGCTCAGGTCGACGGAGGGGCTCCACATGAAGGCCCGCTTGCGGGTGAAGAAATGAACGAGGAGGGGAAGCATGGTGGTCACCGAATTCGAGGTTATTGTGCATTGCACAAATAACCCCGAAAGCGCGCCGCGACAAGCGGAACCTGCTAGGGTCAGCCATGCGGGACTGCATGCGAATCTTCAGAATTCGTTGAGGAAATGACCCTCGACACGGTCCGCCGCGCACTCGAACCTGCCCTCCGGCGGGTTTTGCACACCTACTGGCGCTTTTCGCGCGGACTGACCGTCGGCGTTCGCGGCATCGTGATCGATCCGCAGGGGCGGGTTTTTCTGGTCAAGCACAGTTACGTCTCGGGCTGGCATCTGCCGGGTGGCGGGGTGGAGCCGGGCGAAACCGTGCAGGAAGCGCTCGACCGCGAGCTCGCCGAGGAGGGCGGCATCACGCCGGCCGAGCCGCCGGTGCTGCACGGGGTGTTCTTCAACGGGCGCGTCTCGCGCCGCGATCATGTGCTGGTCTACGTCGTGCGCGCCTTCCGGCAGGAGGGCGGCCCGAAGCATCCGGCCGAGATCATCGATTACGGCTTCTACGCGCTCGACGCGCTCCCGCCCGACACGACGCGCGGTACCCGAGCGCGGCTCGCCGAGGTGTTCAATGGCGTGGCGGTGTCGGCGAGGTGGTGACGCTCGCGCTTGTGCCGCATACTCCACTTTCCCCTCGCCCCGCAAAGCGGGGAGAGGGTGGCTCGGCCGCAGGCCGAGCCGGGAGAGGGGGATTTGAAACGCGCGCAGGCAAAGGCGTTGCGGGGCAATATGACCGACGCGGAACGTCGGCTCGGGTACCGGCTGCGTGCGCACCGTTTCGAAGGACACAAGTTTAAACGGCAAGTGCCAATCGGACCCTACGTTGTCGATTTCGCGTGTCTTGGGCGCAGGCTCGTCGTTGAAGTCGATGGCGGACAGCATGCGGAGAACTCCCGCGATGCCCTACGCGACGCCTATCTGAAGGACGAAGGTTTTCGCGTGTTGCGGTTCTGGAACAACGATGTGTTGAAGAGATACGCAGGTCGTACTCGAGATTATTCTGGACGAACTTGAGACGCCCTCTCCCGGCGCGCTACGCGCGCCACCCTCTCCCGCAAGCGGGAGAGGGGAAAGAAAGAAGCTGAGTTAAACCACAAACCTCCCCCGATCATGCTTCGCCTCGAAATCCAGCGCGGGGCCGAGCGGCACGATGCCGGTCGGATTGATGTGCAGCATGCTCATGTAATAGTGCCGCTTGATGTGATCCATGTTCACGGTCTCGGCGACGCCCGGCACCTGGTAAAGCTCGCGCAGATAGTTCGACAGGTTCGGATAGTCGGCGATGCGGCGCAGGTTGCACTTGAAGTGGCCGACATAGACCGCATCGAAGCGCACCAGCGTGGTGAACAGCCGCCAGTCGGCTTCGGTCATCTGCTTGCCGGCGAGATAGCGCTGGCGTGACAGCCGCTCCTCCAGCCAGTCGAGCGTGCCGAACAGGTCGAGGAACGCTTCCTCGTAGGCTTCCTGCGTGGTGGCGAAGCCGCAGCGATAGACGCCGTTGTTGACGTTCTCGAACACGCGCTTGTTGATGGCGTCGATCTCGCCGCGCAAGTCGGCCGGATAGTAATCGGTGCGATCGTTGGTGATCGCGTCGAACGCCGAATTGAACATGCGGATGATTTCGGACGACTCGTTGTTGACGATCGTGCGCCGTTGCCTTGTCCCACAGCACCGGCACCGAGGAGCGGCCGGTGTAGCGCGGATCGACCTGCGTATAGATCTCGCCGCAGCGTGCTTCTTGCCGTTCACGCGTGTCATCGTCGGCATCGGGCCCGAACTGCCAGCCGTCGTCGCCCATCACCGGCTCGACCTCGGCCATGCCGATGACGTCTTCGAGCCCCTTCAGCTTGCGGAACACGACCGTGCGGTGCGCCCACGGGCAGGCGAGCGAGACGTAGAGATGATAGCGCCCGCGCTCGGCCGCAAATCCGCCGGTGCCGCTCGGTCCCGGCGCTGCCGTCCGGCGTCACCCAGTTGCGGAATTTCGGCTCGCCGCGCTTGAAGCGCCCGCCGGTCGCCTTGGTGTCGTGGAACCGGTGTGCCAGACGCCGTCGATGTGCTGGCCGTGGGCCATCGGGATTCTCCTGCCATGACTTCTAACTTAGGCACGCGCCCGGCGGCGGCAATGGACCCCGCCCGGCCCAGATGCTAATCGCCGCCGTCCCATGACCGACCTTTCCATCACCATCCTGACCGAAAAGCCCGAGGACGGCCGCCGCGATCGAGCGGCTGCACGAGCGCACGTTCGGGCCCGGCCGCTATGCGCGCACGGCCTATCGCATCCGCGAGAAACTCGGCCATCGGCTCGACCTGTCCTACACGGCGCGCATCGGCACGCTGATGGTCGGCTCGGTGCGGCTGACCGCGGTGCGCATCGGCGAGGACGCCGGCGCTGCTGCTCGGGCCGCTCACCATCGAGCCACCGTTCCGCGACAGCGGCATCGGCAAACAAATGATGGAGCGCGCGCTGAAGGACGCGAAGGAGCAGGGCCATAGGCTCGTCGTGCTGGTCGGCGACGAGCCCTATTACAAGAAGCGTCGGCTTCAAGCGCGTACCGAAAGGCGCGATCAAAATGCCGGGGCCGGCCGATCCGGCGCGCATGCTGGCGGTGGAACTGGTCGAGGGCGCGTTTGCCGGTGTGAGCGGCGAGGTGCGGCCGGATTGGGATGCGTGAGGGATGCATTCTTCGTGCGCTCGTCCCCGCGAAAGCGGGAACCCAGGGGCCAAGCGCTGGATGCCGGCTTTCGCGGGCATGAGCGGCAAGATCGAAGAGTGAGGTTCGTGAATGAACGGCGCGGAAAGTCTGGTGCGGACGCTGGTCGGCGGCGGCGTCGATGTGTGTTTCTCCAATCCCGGCACCTCGGAAATGCATTTCGTCGCCGCGCTCGATCGCGTCGAGGGCATGCGCTGCGTGCTTGCGCTGTTCGAGGGCGTGGCGACCGGCGCGGCCGACGGCTATGCGCGCATGGCGGAGCAAGCCCGGCCGCGACGCTGCTGCATCTCGGGCCGGGTCTGGCAAACGGTCTCGCCAACCTGCACAACGCCATGAAGGCCGCGACGCCGGTCGTGAACATCGTCGGCGATCACGCGACGTATCACCGCGACTTCAACTCGCCGCTCACCTCCGACATCGAGACCGCCGCGAAACCCTTCTCCGGCTGGGTGAAGACCTCGCCGACCGCCAAGCACGTCGCGGAGGACGGCGCGGCCGCCATCGCCGCCGCAATGCTGCCGCCCGGACAGGTCGCGACGCTGATCCTGCCCGGCGACACCGCTTGGGACGAGGGAACGGGTCCGGCGAAGGTGCCGCCGATACCCGAACGCGCGCATGTCGCGCGAGGACGCCGTGAAGGAAGCCGCGCGCGTGCTGCGCAGCGGCGAGCCGGCGGTGCTGCTGCTCACCGGGCCTCGCGCTGCGCGAGAAGGGATTGGCGCTTGCGGCGCGCATCGCGGCGAAGACCGGATGCCGTTTGCTGGCGCAGACCTTCAACCGCCGCATGGAGCGTGGCGCCGGGCGCATCCCGGTCGAACGCATTCCGTACCCGGTCGATCAGGCGCTCAAGACGCTGGAAGGCGTGAAGCACATCGTGCTGGTCGGCAGCCGCATCCCGGTGGCGTTCTTCGCCTATCCGGACAAGCCGAGCCTGCTTGCGCCGAAGGACACGCAGTTCACGACGCTCTCGACGCATCGAGGAGGATTCGGTCCACGCGCTCGAATGGCTCGCCGACGAACTCGGTGCCGCGCACCAGCCGATCGAGCCGTCAAAATACGCGCCCGATGCCGGCTGCGACCGGCAAGATCGACTCACTGACGCTCGCGCAGTCGATCGGCGCGCTGATCCCCGAAAACGCCATTGTGGTGGATGAGGGCGTCTCGACCGGGCGCGGCTTTTTCCCCGCGACGCAAGAATGCGCACCCGCACACCTGGCTGCAGAACATGGGCGGCTCGATCGGCATCGGCATGCCGCTGAGCGTCGGCGCGGCGGTCGCGTGCCCGGATCGCAAGGTGTTGAACATCCAGGCCGACGGCTCGGCGATGTACACGATCCAGTCGCTGTGGACGCAGGCGCGCGAGAACCTCGACATCACGACCGTGCTGCTGAACAACAAATCCTACGCGATCCTGCGGCATGAGCTGGCGAACGTCGGCGCGCAGAACGTCGGCCGCAAGGCGCTCGACATGCTCGACCTCTCGCGTCCCGATCTCGATTTCGTCGGGATCGCGAAGGGCATGGGCGTGCCGGGCGAGCGTGTCGAGACGATGGACGAGTTCAACGAGGCGGTCACGCGCGGTCTCGCCGTGAAGGGGCCTTATCTGGTCGAGGTGATGCTGGCCTGATCACTACCGTGTAGCGATCGCAGCGCCACGATCACGCCTGCGAGGCTGAGACCCCAGCCCACCAGAAACAGCGGCAGGAACAGCGCTGGAAACGCCATCACGTCGAGGTGGCGATAGACCCCGTCGAGATGTCCCGCGCAGCGGCCCATCGCTGCAAAGTCATAGTACATCGAGTTCGGCAGCCGCGCGCCGCATCCGGCGTAAGTGAACGCATCCGCGGCTGTCGCGATCACCAGAAACGTCAGCGGAAAGTAGAGACACACTCCGAGCGCAACACGGCCGCGTGCCGTGTCCTGCAAGCCCGCGATGCCAAACCCCAGAAGCGGCGTGAGGACGGGCGCGAATGCATGAAGATACCAGGCCGCACCGCCTGTGCCGGCAGCGGTGACAACGGCAAGATACGTGAGCGCGGCGAGAAACCCCGCCAGGGTCAACAGCGCCAGGCACCCCGTGAGGCCGGCGCCGTCGCGCCGAATGGAGCGCGCGGCACCATACGCCAACACGGTGCTGGTCGCGGCCAGCGCGTAGACGAGCGCGCGCGGCGGGAGCGCGGACGACCACGTCCCGAACCACAGGAACGTCTGAACAAAAAGCCACGGCAGCTTGGCGAGCAGGTGACCGCCGGTGTCCGGAGCTGCACCCTGTGCGGCGACATGCGCAAGATCGTTCGAGCCGATCACGCTGCCCGTCTCGAAGAATTTGCCGAGATACCACCACCCGCTGATCAACGCTGTGATCGCGCCAAGGATGACCAGCCCTTTCAGCCGGCGCATTAGGGCCGCGACGTCGCGCCTTGCGCCATAGAGCCGATAGAGAAAAATCGCACCGAGCGCGGCCGCGAACGGAAGGAATGTCGCCTTGGTCAGGAGGCCTGCGCCAATCGTCAGGCCGAGCAAGGCGTAGTCGGTGCTTCGCTCATCGTTCGTCAGAACGCGCCGGGTCAGAAGCATCGCGCATGCGGCGAGCAGGATCACGACGCAATCGTTTCCGAGCCGCGCCATCTCGGGAAACCACATCGGAAACGCGACCGGCCACAAGGCAATGGAGAGGATTGCAGTTTGCCTGCGGTGCGGTGGCGCGGCGTGCGCGCTTGCGAAAGCCGCGAGGCAAAGCCCGGCGAATGCCAGAAGATACGAGAAGCTGCGCAACAGAAATAACTGGTGGGCAAGGCTCCAGCTACGGGACAGCAAATAGAGCGGCGCGGTCAGCGCATAATAGAGCGGAGGGTGCTGCGCTTCCCAGTTTCCGCCGTCGCCGCGCCGCCAAGACCGCTCTTGCGCGGGCGCATCCTTGATGACGTGTCGTGCGCGCGCGATCGCGTCGTCCGACGAGGCAAACAGGGCCGGATATTTCCATGGCGCATAATCGACCGCGGGAATCGCCTGAAGATAATCTTCGATGTCTCGCGATACGGGATCGCCGAAGCGCGGCCATTGTCCCGTCTCGGCGAGCTGCTGGATGTAGGAATAGTGCGCGGTCTCGTCGAAACCCTCCCACGGCGGCAGGATCGCGATCCGGGCGATCCCGAGCACAAGCGCGCCGGACAGGAGTAAGGATGCCGCGAGGCGGGAGACATTGATCATCGGTGACTGAGATTTGCCCTGACGTGCGCAGATTCGATAATACACTGCGCTGCGCGTTGCCACAGGCGGGCACGGCATACATGCGCCAACCGGTCAGCGCTGCGCGGGTGCGCGGTCGTGCCGCAGAACATGAGGTGACGCTTGGCTGAGTCGGCTGTGCCGTCGACGGATGCTTCTTCGCCGACGCTGAAATCGGTCCAGATCCTGCGTGCGATCGCGGCAATCGGCGTGCTGACGTACCATGCCGCGGTGACGAAGCACGACTTCCTGGGCGGCGAGCCTGCGCCGTTCCGGGATCTCCTGCTGGGGGCCGCTGGCGTCGATCTGTTCTTCGTGATTTCGGGATTTGTGATGGTGTATTCGTCGCATGCCCTGTTCGGCCATGCCGACGGTCCGTGGCGCTTTTTTCGTCGCAGGCTCGTGCGCATCGCACCGCTTTACTGGTCGATGACGATTGCGCTGATCGTCTACATCGGCGCGGCGCATGGCGAGGAACTCTGGGCGCTCTATTCGCCCGCGAGCCTCGTTGCGTCCTTCCTGTTCTGGCCCTATCCGCGGCTCGACGGCAACGCCTTCCCGCTGCATCGGCTGGGCTGGACCCTGAACTACGAGATGTTCTTTTATGAGGTGTTCGCGGTCGCAACCCTGCTGCGACGCCGCGCCGCGGTCGCGACGATCTGCGTCGCGTTCCTTGCGTTGGCCGCACTCGGGCAAGCCGTCACGCTCCCGCTGCCTTTCAGATTCTGGTCGAGTCCGATCATCATGGAGTTCTGTTACGGCATGGTGGTCGCGCTCATCTATCGCGAGGGCTTCCGCCTGCCGCCCGCCGCCGCGTGGGTGCTCGGGCTTGTGGCCTGCGCGGGTTATGCGGCGGCCGCGACGCCGGACAACGAGTGGCGTGTGCTGTTCTGGGGCCTGCCGTCGGCCGCGCTGGTCGCTTCCTGCGTGCTCTCGACCTCGGTGTGGCAGCCGGGTGCTCTTGGCCGCTTCTTCGTTCTGCTCGGCGATGCGTCGTATTCGCTTTATCTCGTGCATCCGCTGGTATTTCCGCTGGTGCGACGGACCATCGGCCCCTGGTTCGTCGGGACGAACGCCGGGTGGGCGTACGGGGTGATCTCGTGGCTCGCGGCGATTGCGGCGTCGGTCGTTTGTTATCTGTTGTTCGAGCGACCGATCACGCGCGCGCTGCGGCGGCGGTTGCGGGTGTCGCCAGCACCGTCCGCGCCGTGACGACCAGCGCCGGCAGTACAAACAACGGTGCGAACGAAACGCCGGTCAACTTTGCGAGCGGGCTTGCCAACAGGGGCATCAGCAGGATCGCCGCGCCGGCGATCTGCGCCCCCGGTCCGATCGCGCATTGGGCAAGCCACACCGCGATGAACGTGCCCAGCACAAGGTCATAGTCGGTCAGGTAGGGCGTCGCGAGCAGGATGCCGATCATCGCAGCGGCGTTGCGCGCGGGCGCGGGCGCATCCTTGAGCCACGCATAGGCGACCAGCGCGGCAGCGATCAGCGCGGCGATACCTTGCGCCACGTAGGCGCCGCCAATGCCCGAGCCGAGACGCAAGGCCGCCATGAAGACCGAGACATTGCGGTGCCAGGCGGAGTCGGCGGCCTCCAGATTCACCTGGCGCAGCAACGCCGTCAGGTCGAGGAAAGCGTGCCAGCCGTTCCAGCCGGCGAGCGCGAGGCTGGCGAGCGCCAGCACACCGACCGTGATCGCCGCCGCCGCAATCGCGCGCCACTGCCGGCCCGCGAGCAGCGCCACGGGAATCATCAGTGCAAGATGCGGCTTGTAGGCCTGCAGGCCGAACAGCACTCCCGCGACGACCGGCTGCCGCTCCAGCAGCGAAAGCCCGCCGCCGAGCAAGGCCGCGGTCCATACGCCGTTCTGTCCGCAATAGGTGTTGATGAAAACCGCCGGCGCGGCGAGCGCGAGAAGCAGCGCGTGCGGCGTCGCGAGACGCAGCGCGCGATAGAATGCGTACCATCCGCCGACCAGCCACAACCCGAGTGCCGGCACGTACGGCAGCACCGCGAACGGAAGCGAGAGCACGAGCAGCAGCGGCGGATAGCTGTAATTGTAGTTCGGGCTGACCGGCGCGCCGACGAGTTGCTGCTGGAAGGCGTGGTAGGCCGGCCAGTTGTAGATATCGGCGATCCGCTGATGCAGCGCGAGATACGCGCCCGAGAAATAGTTCACGAAATCGTCGCCGATCGGCCGTCCGTCGCCATCGGTCAGGCCGACGCCGGTCTTGCGCCACAGGTCGAAGGCGCAAAACGCGCCGGCGAGCGCAATCCACACATGCGCGATCCGGCGCAGCAGCGCGGCGTCGCTGAGGATCGGCAGGTTGACGGCGTTGCGCATGAGCGGACCGGGCGCGCCGCAAGCGCGCGTCCGCCATCATCGCCCGCCGAGGTTTCGGAAATCTTACCGAAAGGTTAGCGGCCGGAACATCAGCGCCCCTCGCGCAGCCAGGTCGCGGCCAGCGAGCCGATCAGCAGCAACAGACCGAGCATGCCGGCGAACAGCGGCAGCACGCCGATACCGCGCACCACGCTCGCGTCGCGCATCTTCAGGCCGAGCCAGTCGTCGCCCTTGTAGGTATCGGTCGAGCGCACGCCGAGAATGCGCGGAATATCGAGAGTTGCCCGACGCATCCGCGATGCGGCGCGCGTCGCCGCCGGTCGCATTGGCGAGCGGGGCCAAGCACGCCGGTCGAGGATGTCACCTCGGCGAATTCGCGCGGGTTCGCCGGGCCGACATTGACCAGCGCGGTGAGCTTGCCGTCGGTGGCGCGCCACAGGCCCAGCTCGTTCGCCTGCGTCACCGCCTTCCACACGCCGGGCTCGGCCTTGTCGAGGCGTCACGATGCGGGTCTGCCCGCTCGGCGTCGTCACGGTCACCTGCGCGACGTCGTCCGCCATGCTCTGGCGGCGGACTTCGAGATCGCTTGCCCTGCACCGCGAGGCGCAGCGCCTCCTCCTCGAGGTCGGGCTGCTTCATCAGCCAGTGCGAGAGCCGGCGCAGCAGATCGAGATGCGGCCCGCCGCCTTCGTAGCCGCGCGCCCACAGCCAGATGTGATCGGACAGGAGCAGCGCGACACGTCCTTCGCCTTCGCGCGAGAGGAGCAGCAGCGGCTTGTCGTCCGGCCCCT
Organism: uncultured Alphaproteobacteria bacterium; assembly: GCA_963757565.1. Lineage (GTDB taxonomy): Bacteria > Pseudomonadota > Alphaproteobacteria > Rhizobiales > Xanthobacteraceae > PALSA-894. The sequence continues at coordinate 439,471 of CAVWSB010000006.1, read as the reverse complement.
GCATCACCGACGTGCCCTTGTCGGCGCGCGCATCGACGAGGCGGAAGAAGCGGCTCCAGTGCGGCGGATCGGTGTCGGAGCCTTCCAGACCGCGGGTCACCGGGTGGCGTTTGCCGAGGTCGGTGAGGCTGCGCGATAGATACGGGCCTTCGATCGTGCGTCCGCTTGGCTCGGCCGGCAGCACCACGTCGAGCGGCGTGCGCCAGATCGAGGTCGGGCTCGCGTAGTCCGGGCCGGCCGCGACCAGCACGGCGCCGCCGTCGCGCACATAGCGCGCGATGTTGTCGAAATAGATCACCGGCAGCACGCCTTGGCGGGCGTAGCGGTCGAAGATGATCAGGTTGAACTCGTTGATCTTCTGCTGGAACAGCTCGCGCGTCGGAAACGCGATCAGCGACAGCTCGTTGATCGGCGTGCCGTCCTGCTTCTCGGGCGGACGCAAAATGGTGAAGTGCACGAGATCGACCGAGGCGTCGGACTTCAGCAGGTTGCGCCAGGTGCGCTCGCCCGCATGCGGCTCGCCCGAGACCAGCAGCACGCGCAGCTTGTCGCGCACGCCGTCGATCGCCACGCACCGCGCGATTGTTGATGGTGGTGAGCTCGCCGCCCTCCATCGGGGAGGCTTCGATCTCGACGATGTTCTGTCCGGCATGCGGGATCTGCACCTGCACGCGCACGGTGTCGCCGGCACGTCACGTTGCGCGTCTCCAGCGTCTCGCCGTCGCGGCGGATCGTGAGCTGCACGGGGCCTGGCGCGGCGCCCTGATCCTCGACGCGCAGCACCATGGTCTGCTGCTGGCCGACGATGCCGAAGCGCGGCGCGGTGATGAGCTGGATGCGGCGGTCGCGTTCGCCGGGCCGGCCGGTGATCAGCGCATGCACCGGCGCGGTGAAGCCGAGCTGCGCCGCGTCGGCCGGCACGTCATGCACGCGGCCGTCGGTGATGATAGATCGCGCCCGCGACGCGGTCCGGCGGCACGTCGGCGAGTGCCGCGCCGAGCGCGTTGAACAGGCGCGTGCCGTCGGTCTCGCCGTCGGCCTGACCGGCCTCGACGACGCGCACCTCGAGTCCCGGCGATGCGGCCGAGCCGTTGCGTGACGGCGGCGCGCGCGGCTTCGGTCTGCTTCTCGCGGTCGCCGAAGTTCTGGCTCGGGCTCTTGTCGACGACCACGACCGCGACGGAGGGCAGCGCCTCGCGGTCCTCGCGCGTCAGCGACGGATTGGCGAGCGCCAGCGCCGCGAATGCGAGCGCGAGCGCGCGCATGATCGAGCCGCGGCTGCGGATCGCCAGCAGCAGCAGCGCCGCGACGATCGCGACGCCGATCGCGGCCCACAGAATCTCGTTGGGCACCAGCGGCGAAAAGGTGATTCCGAAACCCAAGGGCTACGCTCTCTAGTCGCGCGCGCGGCAGGTGTTGTTGTGCCCTCTCCCTTGTGGGAGAGGGCCGTCGGAGGCTCAGCGAAGAAGAATGCGTCAGGGGTTGGAGCGCGTCCACTGACTCTGGAGATGCCCTCTCCCACGGGGAGAGGGCGCAATGACTGCGCGGCGCGCGCGTGTCGCGTGCATATGCATCACTGCCCCAGCCGTTCGAGCAGCGCCGGGATGTGCACCTGGTCGGCCTTGTAGTTGCCGGTCAGCGTGTACATCACGATGTTGACGCCGGCGCGGAAGGCGAACTCGCGCTGGCGCGGCTCGCCCGGCACCATCGGCAGCATCGGCCTGCCCGTCGGGGCGCTGCGCCCATGCGCCGGCGAAATCGTTCGACGTGATCAGGATCGACGATACGCCGTCGCCGCCGCGCGCCGGGCGCTCCGGCTCGTCCTCGCTCGGGCGGCGCGATCGCCTCGACCCAGAGCTGGCCGGTGCGCGAAGCGGCCGGGGAAGTCCTTCAGCAGGAAGAACGTCTTGGTCAGCACGTGATCGCGCGGCACCGGCTCGAGCTCCGGAATGTCGAGCGCCGGCGAGAATGTCGCGCAGCGCCAGCATGCCGGGCGAGCGGTTCTCGCCGCCGGGGCCGGGCGGCGCCATCACGGCGTCGCGCGTATCGAACAGCACGGTGCCGCCCTGCTTCATGTAGGCTGTCGATGCGCGCGAGCGCGGCCGGCGAAGGGCTCGGCGCGCCCGGCACGATCGGCCAGTAGATCAGCGGGAAGAACGACGAGTTCGTCGCGCGCCGGATCGAGCCCGACCGGCTCGCCGGCTTCGAGCGCGGTGCGCTGCGCGAGGAACAGCGTCAGCCCCTGCAGGCCGGCCTTGCTGATGTCGTCGACCTCGGCATCGCCGGTGACGATGTAGGCGAGGCGCGTGTCGGCGGTCGCCTTCTGCGGCGAAGTCGTCGGCGGCGGGATCGGGCGTGGGCGTCGCCGTCGACGCGACGGCGGTGGCGCGCGGGCGGGAGCAGGCGCCGGCTTGCGGCGTTGCGCGAAGGCCGTGCGAAGCGCATGGACGCCAGCAGTCCGCGCGCCGCTCATGCCGAGCACGAGCGCGCTCGCGGCCACGCGCCGGCGCGGCACGAGACGGCGCAGCCCGCCCGCGAGCCAGAACACCACCAGCGCGTCGATCACCAGCAGCGCCAGCGCGGCGAGGAACAGCGGCCCGCGCAGGTCCTTCGGCTCGCCGAGCCGATAGGCCTCGATGCGCGCGTTGAGCGGCGCGTAATCGATCGGGTTGAGCCGGTCGGTCGGCGTCGAGCGTGTTCACGGCGAGCAGTCCTTCCGGCGGCCCGTAGAAGCCGGGCGGATGATCCGCGGTCGCGCGGCCGCTGTAGTTCGCCGGCACCGGCCGCGCCGTCGAAGGCGCGGGTCCGAACGCGCCGAAGCCGTCGAGCACGCGGTTCGGCGGCACGGCTTCGCGCGCGCCTGCGCGTCCACCGTCTCGGCTTCGCCGCTCGGTGCCGGCGAGAGCGCGACGATGCGCTTGAGCATGTCGACGAACGCGCCCGAGATCGGCAGGTCGGACCAGCGCGTGTCGGCGGTGACGTGGAACAGCACGATCACGCCCTTGCCGCGCCGCGCCGCGGTGACGAGCGGCGTGCCGTCGCGCGAGCGTCGCCCAGGTGCGCTCGGTGAGCCCCGAGTCGGGCTCGGCCAGCACCTGCCGCGTCACCGTCACGTCGTTCGGCACCGGCATGCCGTTGAACGGGCTGTCGCGCGAGAACGCCGCTAAGCTGCTGCGGCTGCTCCCAGGAGAGCGAGCCGCCGAGCGTGCGCCCGCCGCGCCGCAGCTTCACCGGAATGAGATCGTCGTCGCGCGGCCGCAAGCCGCGGGCCTGCAAAGCGCACCAGCACGCCGCCGTCGTCGATCCACTTGGCGAGCCGCTCGCGCGCCTCGCCGGCGACATTGCCGACGTCGGCCAGGATCAGCATCGGCAGGTTCTGGTCGATGAATTGCGTGCACGGCGTGCGGCGGGTGAGCCGCGCTCGGCGAGCCGCACATCGGCGAACGGATTGAGCGCGCGCGAGAGATAGTAGGTCGAGGCGAGCAGCGGCTGCGCGGTGTCGGCGGTCGAGCCGGTGATGACGCCGATCGGTGCGGCGGCGCCAGCGCTTGTCGAGCAATTGCACCACGCCGGATGAGCGCTCGCCGGAAATTTCGAGCCGCGCGATGTCGTTGCGGATCTCCACCGGCAGGTCGAACGTCGCTTCGGTCTCGCGCTCGTTGCCCTTGAAGGCGAACGGCGCCTCGCCGAGCGGCAGGCCCTTCGGATCGAGCGCGCGCACCAGGCCGCACGTCATTGTCGCGCGGCTGTGCGCGCAGCACCTTTACGGTGAGCGCGCCGGCCGCGTTGTCGGCGCGCGACCAGCGCATGCGCGGGCGCGACGCCGCCTTCGACCACGGTGATCGGCTTGCCTTGCACGCAGCTTGGCGAGTTCGGTCGACGAATTCCGTGCGCTGCGCGCGACGTCGACGCCGTCGGAGAGCCAGAGCACTTCGACCGACGGCGTCGCCGGCGATGAAGCGCGTGATCGCGGGGAGCACCTCGCATGCGGTCGATGGTGTGCGGCTTGGGCTTGAGCGAGCGCAGCCGCACGCGCGCGGCGCCCGGCGTTTCGAGCGAGATATCGCGCCCGACTTCGGAGAGCGGAATCGATCGCGACGCCGCGTCTGTCGGTTTCGGCGCGCGCGATCAGGTCCTCGGCGGTGCGCAGGCGCGATGTCCCAGGTACGCGGCCGCGGCCCAGCCGTCGTCGATCAGCAGCGCGAGCGGCGCGCTCGCCTCGCGAGGTCGCGAGCGGCGGATTCCACAGCGGGCCGGCGGCCGCGATGATCAGCAGCGCGGCGAGCGTGAGGCGCAGCAGCGTGAGCCACCACGGCGTGCGCGCGGGCGTCTCTTCCTTCGGCAGGATATCGAGCAGCAGCTTTTCCGAGCCGAGTTTCTGGCGGCGCGGGCGCGGCGGCACCAGCCGCAGCAGCCACCACAGAACCGGCAGGCTGATCAGCCCGAGCAGCACCAGCGGCTGAGCAAAGCCGAGCGGAAGCCCCGATCATGCGGCGCTCCCGTGGAAGTCCGCGTGGCGCAGGTTCGACGCCGGTGCCGCCCATCGCCGGCGCCCATGCGGGTGTGCAGCGCGAGCAGCAACTCGCTCGCCGGCCGGTCGGTGCGGTGGATGATGAAGCTCCAGCCGAGCCGGTCGGTCTCGGCGCGGATTTCGGCGCGGTGGCGCTCGATGCGCGCCTGATAATCGTCGCGCCAGGCCTCGGCGCGGCCGACCGTGATCGTGCGGCCGTCCTCCGGGTCGATGAACTCGACGCGGCCGGAATACGGGAACGTCTCCTCGGCCGGATCGACGATCTGCACCACATGGCCGTGCGCGCCGTTCGCCGAGAGTTGCGCGATCGTGCGCTGCACGTCGGCGATCGGGCTCCACAGGTCGGAGAGCACGACGACCTCGGACAGCGGCGAGGGCGCAGAACGACGGCGGCAGGCTCGCGCGCGCGGTCGGATCGTGCACGATGGTCTCGGCCATCTTCTCGATGATGTTGCGGCTCGCGGTCGGGCGCATCAGGCCCGGAATGCCGACGCGCTCGCCGCCTTCGACCAGCACTTCGGCGAGCGCGAACGCCACCACCAGCGCGCGGTCGAGCTTGGTCTCCCACACCAGCGGCGAGGCGAACACCATCGAGGGCGAGCGGTCCGGCCAGATCCACACCGTGTGCGCGGCTTCCCATTCGCGCTCGCGCACATAGAGATGGTCGTCGCGCGCCGAGCGCCGCCAGTCGACGCGATGCGCGGGCTCGCCCGACATGAAGCGGCGGAACTGCCAGAAGTTCTCGCCGGTGCCGGCGCGGCGGCGGCCGTGCAGGCCGTGGATGATGGTGGCGGCGACGCGGCGCGCTTCGAGGATCAGCCGCGGCATCGTGGCGGACAGCGAGCGCCCGTCGCCGGTCGCCGCGCGCTGGTCGCGTCCGCCTCGAAGCTGCGCGTGGTCGCTCGTCCGCCATCCGATTACCCGATGCGCGACTTGAGCTTGCCGATGACGGCGGGGATGGTCTCGCCGTCGGCGCGCGCCGCGAAGGTCAGCGCCATGCGGTGCTTGAGGATCGGCTCGGCGAGCTCCATCACGTCGTCGACCGAGGGCGCGTAGCGCCCGTCGAGCAGCGCGCGGGCGCGCACCGCGAGCATCAGCGCCTGCGAGGCGCGCGGACCCGGACCCCAGGCGATGGCCTTCGCGGCCTCGCCGCCTTCCGGACCCGGACGCGCCGAGCGCACCAGCGCGAGGATCGCCTCGACGACGGACTCGCCGACCGGCAGGCGCCGCACCAGGCGCTGCGCCGCCATGCAGGTCTTCGGCCGATCATCGCGGCCTTCGGCTTGCGTCTCCTCGGCGCCGGTGGTGTCGAACAGGATTCTGCGCTCGGCCTCGCGGTCCGGATAATCGACGTCGATCTCCATCAGGAAGCGGTCGAGCTGCGCTTCGGGCAGCGGATAGGTGCCTTCCTGCTCCAGCGGGTTTTGCGTCGCGAGCACATGGAACGGCGCGGGCAGATCGTGGCGCGCGCCCGCGACCGTGACGTGATGCTCCTGCATCGCCTGCAGCAGCGCGGACTGCGTGCGCGGGCTAGGCGCGGTTGATCTCGTCGGCCATCAGCAGCTGCGCGAACATCGGACCCGAGATGAAGCGGAAGATTGCGCTTGCCGCCCGGCGTCTCCTCCAGCACTTCGGAGCCGAGAATGTCGGACGGCATCAGGTCGGGCGTGAACTGGATGCGGCGCGCGTCGAGCCCGAGCGCGATGCCCATCGTCTCGACCAGCTTGGTCTTGGCGAGACCCGGCACGCCGACCAGCAGACGCGTGGCCGCCGGAGAGGATCGTGATCAGCGCGCGATCGACCACGCGCTCCTGCCCGAAGATCACGGCGCCGATGGCGGCGCGGGCAGCGCGCGCGTGCGCGGCCGTCGTCTCGGCGGCGCGCACCACCATGTCCTCGAACTTCTCGAGTCCTTCGCTCGGGACCGCCATGAAGCCTGCTCCTGTTGCTTCGTTCAGTTATCGGTGGCGGCCCGTGAAGAGCCGTTCTGCCCGCAAATTATGCAAACATCGCGCCATAACGGTGGCGCGAATCCGGCCTGATTCTCGTCTTGTCTTTGAGACTACGCTATTTTTGGCTCCCTGCGATTCCCGTTCTACACATCACTTCGCGCGAGCCCGGTATCCGGAGCCTGTTACCGTAGGGCGGCCGGGTGGCGAAATCATGGGCCGGCGTGAGGCAGGAAACCGCCGAATGGCTGACGAAAAGCCGAGTTCCCTCGACGCGCTGGCCGGCGCCGCAAAGGCTGCCGGCCAGAAGGGCCTGCCGCCGGTGCATCTTGTGGAACCCGCCGTTCTGCGGCGATATCGACATGCGCATCGCCGCGGACGGCACCTGGTTCTACATGAAGACGCCGATCGGCCGGCCGGCGCTGGTGAAGCTGTTCTCCTCCGTGCTCTGGCGCGAGGGCGAGAAATATTTTCTCGTCACGCCGGTCGAGAAGATCGGCATCACGGTCGACGACGCGCCGTTCACCGCGGTGGAGATGGCAGTCGACCGGGAGGGGCCGCGCGCACGCTCGACTTCCGCACCAATGTGGACGAGTGGGTCACCTGCGGCGGCATGCACGGCGCTGCGCTTCGAGCCGGAGGACGAGACCGGCGGGCTCAAGCCCTACCTGCATGTGCGGCGCGATCTCTGGGCGCTGGTGACGCGCGCGCTGTTCTACGACCTCGTCGAACTGGGCGAGGAGCGTGACGTGAATGGCATCCGCATGTTCGGCGTCGCATCGGGGCGCTGAGTTCTATGCGATGGCGCCGGCGAGCGTGCTGAAGGGATTGGGATGAACGTGTTCTCTCCGCTCATGCCCGAACTCGGTTCGTCATCCCGGACGGCCCCGACAAGGCGAAGCGCTTGATGGACGCATCCGAACCGCTCATCGTCGGCCGCGACTTCTTCGATCGCGCGCGGCAAGAGCTCACCCTCGACGTGCCGCCGGCGCTCACCGACCACGCCATCAAAGACTTCGCGCGCGGCGATCTCGATCTCGATCCGGCCGAGTGGGAGCAGGCCGGCGTCACCGCGACGCGCCCCGCGGCCGTGCTCATTCCAGTCGTCGATCACGCCGAGCCTGGCGTGCTGCTCACCACGCGCACCTCCGACCTGCCGAGCCACGCCAATCAGATCGCGTTTCCCGGCGGCAAGATCGATCCGACCGACGCTTCGCCGCTCGCCGCCGCGCTTGCGCGAGGCGCACGAGGAGATCGGGCTCGACGCCGCGCTGATCGAGCCGATCGGTTATCTCGATCTGTATCTGACCTTCTACGGGCTTTCGCATCCTGCCCGTCGCTGGCGCGCGTCATCCCGAACTACCAACTGCGCATCAACGCGTCCGAGGTCGCCGATGCCTTCGAGGTGCCGCTGTCGTTCGTGATGGATGCCGCCAACCACAGGCGCGCGAGCCGCGACTGGAAGGGCGTCACGCGCCACTATTACGAGATGCCGTTTGGCGAGCGCTACATCTGGGGCGTGACGGCGGGGATTTTGCGGAATTTGTATGAGAAGATTTATGGGTGAGCGTGCAGTCGGACCGCGTTAAATCGGATGCGGTCCGACCATCGAGCTATTCCACCTTGGACCTGACATCACCAGTGACCAAACAAAAGGTCGCCGGTTTGCACCATCGCGTTGTTGGAGAATTGTGCCATCATGTCGACCTGGATAAATCCGGTGAGATGATTGTTGACCGTGAGCGGTGCAGCGCTCCACAGCTCGTGCGTCAGATCGTCGAAATAGATTCGATCGCCGGCGTCGAAACCGCTGCCGACAAAATGGCCATCGCTCGACATGTGACCAATTGCAAGTTGATGGTCTGTTCCAAGATCCGCGACCGTAAAATCAAAAAGCTGGATTTTGTCGGTGTGGCTGATGAAGTCGGTAATCGTGTCGCCGTTGTTTCCCGCCGATGAGGACAAAAGTGTCGGGGGTCGTGTCGATCACCTTCGGATTTGAATGGTCGTGACCGGTCAACGTGTCGTGCCCGTAGGCGCCAACCAGAATGTCGCTCCCTGTCCCGCCGTATCAAATATAGTCGTTCCGCCAGTGCACCACCAAAAAGAAGGTCATTACCATCTGCCGCCCCAGATTGGTGTTATCTATCCCGGTGTCGCCATACGAGAGTGTCTGTCGCAAAGGCCGAGCACTTCGCTAGGTTCCTCAATGCTGATGAACGTGTCTACCGGCAGCGTCCCTACCGGCTACCCGTCTTACCGTGCCCGAGATCGGAACCGTCACACCGGCGCGTCGGTGCGCACGCCAGATAGCTCGCGGTGTCGATGCCATCGCCGCACGTCGAGAACGTCAGCGCCCGTGCCGCCTTCAGCACGTCGTTGCCGACACCGCCGGCAACGTGTCGTTGCGCGGCGTCGCCAGGGAGACGGTCATTGCCGCCCGCGCCCCAGATCGTGTTGTTAAATTGGTCACCGGTGATGTCGTCGTTGTACATCGAGCCAAAGACGTTCTCGATGCTGACCAAGGTATCGACCGATGCCAAAGCCATCGTCGGCGACGCCCCAGCCCGTACCGCCGAGTTGAATCGAAAGACGGCGCCCGCGTCGACATAGCTTACGGTATCGACGCCGGCGCCACCGTCGATGTAGTCCGCGAACCCGCACCGCGACATTGAACACGTCACTGCCTGCGCCGCCGTAGAGGTCGGTCGCTTCCCACTTGAACGCCGCCGACAAAAGGAATCGTTTCCACTCCGGTTCCGCCGATCATGTCATTGCTTCGGTTGTGCCGTAGAGATAGTTCGTTCCCGCTGTCTGCCGGGCCTCGTGCCCGAACGTCGGAAGAGTTGTCGATTTGGTTGCCATGTTCAAAATCCCTGTCGCCGTCTCCACAATGGGAGTGATGCCTCGGGTATCGGAGAGTCGGACCGATCCGCTTTGCTGGCGATCACAGTGCGATCACATCGAGCGAGACGTCCGTTGAAGTCTTGCGAGGTACTGTGTCGTTATTTCACCGATCGAGCGGGTTAGGAATAAAATCCAATATTTTGACACGTTTGCGCCCGAGGTTTGCCATGCGGATAACTGATTATATTCCTTGTCTCGATCCACGAGGGGCGCTCCGGAGGCGTCTTGGATGTGCGGATCGGGGGCGGTGGTCGCGACAGGGTGCAACACGCACACCCGCGTCCCGACAGCCGAAGCCGAACGGTCCCGGCGCGCCAGCCGCGCGCCACTGGGGGCTCTGGGTGGCTGCGTCCCTCGCGTGACCCAACGCGCCGCACGCAGCCGAGGCCCCCGCAGCGGTGGAGAGGCGGGCTTGCGCAAGCGAGGTCGCCCGAAAGGTCGGTCCACCGGGGGTCGTGCGGAGCAGGCTTCAAACATCGCGCGCGGGACGCCGGAGAGATGGCGGACTTGCGGTTTCGACAACCGGACGACGCTTCATCGAAAAGCATCGTCCTGCTTGCGTCTCGCGAGAGGCGCAGGCCCGTGGGTCCGGTATCGACCCGGCGTCCCGTGCCGCCCTCATTTCTCTACGGCGGTGATTTTGGAGTGAGGCGCAACCCGCGCGCCACGATAAGCGGGCGGCGGAGCTTTGGCTGATGAACAATCATGCGCGGACGGAAAAGCACGCCGCATTTCACCTCTCCCATCGGGAGAGGTCGGATCGCGCAGCGATCCGGGTGAGGGGTTACGGACGATCGATGAACCAAGGCCCCCTCACCCCAACCCTCTCCCCGCTGGGGAGAGGGAGCCCATCGAGCTTGGCGCCGCCTTCCGACTCCCGCCTCGCCGCGCTACACAGCAGCATGATCCGCCCCGTTCTCACCGAGCTTGCGCTCTTCCTCGCGCCGTTCCTGATCTACGCGGCCTATCTGTGGGGCACGCGCGCGGGCGTGCTGCATCCGGAATCCTGGCCGATCCCCACACTGATGTGGCTCACCATCGCGGCGCTGGTGCTGATGGCCGGCAGCTTCATCGTGCTGGCGCAATGGACCGGTGCGCCGCCCAATTCGACCTACATTCCGGCGCACATCGAAAACGGCAAGCTCGTCCCCGGGATCGAGAAGTGAACTTCCCCTGGCTGATGGATCATCCGCTTGGCTACGTGCTTTCCGTGTTCGGGCGCGACGGCGAGGAGGCGCGCGTGGTCGGCGGCGCGGTGCGCAACGCGCTGCTTGGCTTGCCGCTCGGCGACATCGACATCGCGACGACGGCGCTGCCCGACACGGTGCGGCACCGCGCCGAGCGCGCGGGCTTCAAGGCGGTGCCGACCGGTATCGAGCACGGCACGGTCACGGTGGTGGCGGACGGACAGCCGTTCGAGGTCACGACCCTGCGCGAGGACGTGGAAACCTTCGGCCGCCACGCGACCGTGAAATTCGGGCGCGACTGGGAGCGCGATGCGCAGCGGCGTGATTTCACCATGAACGCGCTCTCGCTGACGGCCGACGGACGCGTGCACGACTATGTCGGCGGGCTTGCGGACATCAAGGCGCGGCGCGTGCGCTTCATCGGCGATGCGGCGACGCGGATTGCCGAGGATTACCTGCGCATCCTGCGCTTCTTCCGCTTCCATGCGTATTACGGCGAGTTCGCGCCCGATGCCGCCGGGTTCAAGGCGGCGATCGCGGAGCGCGCGGGCCTCGAATTTCTCTCGCGCGAGCGCATCCGCATGGAGCTGATGAAGCTCGTGCTCGCGCCGGGCGCGGCCGCCGCGCTCGCCATGATGGCGGATGCGGGGCTGTTGGGCCCTCTGCTTGGCGGCGTGCCGTACGGGGCGAGCTTCGAAAACCTCGTCACGGCCGAGACGATCTGCGCATTCGAGCCGGATGCCGTACGGCGCCTCGGCGCGCTCGCGGTCTGGGTCGCGGAGGATGCCGAGCGGCTGTGGCAGCGGCTGCGGCTCTCCAATGCGGAGCACGCGCGCCTTGCCGCGATGGCGGACGGATGGTGGCGCGTCACGCACGCGATGAGCGATGCGGCGGCGCGCAGGCTGATCTATCGGATCGGGCCGGAGGCCTTCACGGACCGGGTGATGCTGGCCTGGACGCGCGCGCCGCAGCGCACGAACGATGCCGCGTGGCGGGCGCTCGCGATGCTGCCGCTGCGCTGGACGGCGCCGGCGTTTCCGCTCAAGGCCGCGGACTTCATCGCGCGCGGGGTCGAGAAGGGGCCCTCGCTCGGCGCCGCGCTGGAGCGTGCCGAGCAGGTCTGGGTCGCGGCCGGATTTCCCACCGACGGCAAGGCGCTCAAGGCGATCGTCAACGATGCGCTGGGCGGCTGATCACTCGGCGGCCTGCAGCACCGCAACCTCGTCGGCGCCGGCCTGCATGGTGGCGGCGACCAGCAGGTACACCCGCACCCAGGCGCGCTCGACATCGGGAGTGAACGCATTGGCCAGCCCGCGCTCCAGCGTCCAGATCAGCGCATCGCCGACCGCCTTGTAGTGCGAATCCTTCACGCCATAGCTCGCATGGCGCGCACCGAGCGCGAGGAGTTGCGGAACCAGCGCGTCGAGATCGCCCAGCCCATGCGCGATGCCCGCCAGCATCACCATCAGCTTGCGCTTCTGGTCGGTCATATCGCCGGGGAACAGCCGGCGCAGGCTCGGCGCCATGTAGAACAGCCGCTCGTAGAACATGTCGGCTGCGACGCCCGCGATCGGCACCACGAGATCGAAGGTCTGGCGTACGAGCCGGATGTCGGTCGCGGTCGGCGCATTGTTGTCGGGCGTGTTCACGGGCATTCCTCGCGGTTGAAAATGTGTACCGACCATTTGTCGCGGGCGTCGTGGGCGGGGTTCGCAATCGAACTCGTATTGCGCGTGTTTGGATTGTATCGTCGGTATCTGGAGCGCCCGGAACGGTCGATGCGTACCACTCGGAAACCTGCCGACATCGCGGCGAATGCCGCGCGTGCGCTCGCCCGGCGCGCCGAGACCGACGCGTTCCGGCGCGAGACCTTCGCGCTTCCGCGCGAGCAGGCGCGCGAAAAGGCGCGCGAGGTGTTCCGCCGCTTCCCCAAGCCCGCCTACATGACCGAGATCGAAAGCTGGCGCGAACTGCCCGACGGACGCATCGAGTTCACGATGCGGCGGCTGCCAACGGCGGACTGAGGGCATGATCGCAGCACTTTCGGCGCTCTCCGCGTGGGAGCTGTCGCTGATCGCCGCCATGGCGGCGCTCGCCTCCATCATCGGTGGGGTCGCGGGCTACGGCACCGGCGCGCTGATGCCGCTGGTGCTGGTGCCGATCGTCGGCCCCGAGCCGGTGGTGCCGATCATCGCGATCTCGGCGCTGTTCACCAACACCAGCCGCTCGCTTGCATTTCGGCGTTTGATCGACTGGCGGCGCGCCGCGATCATCCTTGCCTGCGCGCTGCCGACGGCGGCGCTCGGTGCCTGGGGCTACACCATGCTGACCGGGCGCGGCGCCATGCTGGTGATCGGCACCATGATGACGCTGAGCGTGCCGCTGCGGCGCATCTCGCGCAAACGCGGGTTTGTGCTCAGCGAGCGAGGGCTGGCTGTCTCATCCGTCGCGTGGGGCTTCATCGTCGGCGGCACCAGCGGCGCCGGCATCATCCTGCTCTCGATGCTGATGGCGGTCGGGCTCGAGGGCGCCGCCGTGATTGCGACCGACGCTTCGATATCGGTGATCATCGGCATCGCGAAGATCAGCGTTTTCGGAATCTTCGGCGCCGTCGATGCGCGGGTCGTTGCGGTTGCGCTGCTGATCGGCGTGGTGGCGTTTCCCGGCGCGTTCCTTGCGAAGGCGCTGGTCGAGCGGTTGCCCGTGCATGTGCACACCGCGATCCTCGACGCGGTGGTGATTGCCGGCGGCGTGCTGATGATTTTTGGCGCGTTGCGCTAGCGCATGCGCAAGAAAAGCTAATCGTCGTCTTCGTCTTCGTCGTCCGCGAGATCGACAATGTCGAGCCACGCCTGCTCGAACGCCTGCGTGTGAAACTCGCCCTGCTCCTGTGCGTACCACATGCAGGTAATGTGTTTGGCGTCCTCGACCTTGATCACCGTCATCAGCGGGCCGCCGGACTTGAGCTGCACGATTTCGCCGGGCTGCAGGGCCATCGTCTTGTCTCCAGAATCGCGTGCGCGCTTCTAGCGCAAACCAGCGCCTACGGCCACTTCACCACGGGCGGCATCGAGGAGAGGATCGAGTTCGACATTGCCGCCGGTACGAAGGCCGAAGATCGTACCGCGATCATAGAGCAGGTTGAACTCGACATAGCGGCCGCGGCGCACGAGCTGTTCCTCTCGCTCGGCCTCGGACCAGCCTTTCGCGAAATTACGCCGTACCAGCTCGGGATAAATCTTCAAGAATGCGCGCCCGACATCCTGTGTGAAGGCGAACGCCGCCTCCCAGTCGGTCTCAAGATAGTCGTAGAAGATGCCGCCGACGCCGCGCATCTCGTTGCGGTGCTTCAAATAAAAATACTCGTCGCACCAGGTCTTGAATTTCTCGTACGTCGCGACCGTCGGATGCGGGTCGCAGGCCGACTTCATCGCTGCGTGGAAGGCGAGGGTGTCCGGATCGGTCTGCGTGCGCCGCGCGTCGAGCACGGGTGTCAAATCCGCGCCGCCGCCGAACCAGGCCTTCGTCGTCACGACGAAACGCGTGTTCATATGCACGGCCGGCACATGCGGATTGTGCAGATGCGCGATTAGCGAAATGCCCGAGGCCCAGAAGCGCGGATCGTCCGCGGCGCCGGGAATTTGACCGCGGAATTCCGGCGCAAATTCGCCGTGCACGGTCGAGCAGTGCACGCCGACCTTCTCGAACACGCGGCCTTTCATGATCGACATCACGCCGCCTCCGCCCGGATTTCCTGAGTGATCCTTGCGTTCCCACGGCGTGCGCACGAAACGTCCCGGCGCAGCGTCGCGGAGCGGCGCGTCGACGGGCAGGGCATCTTCCAGCGCCTCGAATGCCGCGCAGATATCGTCGCGCAGATGTTCGAACCAGCCGCGCGCACGCGACTGGCGCTCGGAGAGACTTGAATCTTCGATCGTTGCGTTCATGCCGCTACGCGCATAGCACAAAAAGTGGCAGCAAATGCCCGGTCAGGCCTTCGCGAGCTTCCTGGCTGCGGCACTGGTGGCAGCTTCCGTCCACGGCAACTCGGCGAGCTCGCCATGTTCGAGCAGGTTGCGCGCCTGGGAACCAGCGAAATAGCTCCAGCGGAAGGCAGTCCATAGCAAGCCCTGGCTCAGTGCGGCGCGTTTCGCGAAGACCGAGGTGCGGAATGAATGCGCGTCGGAGCGTTGCTTGTCCGGATCGTTGTAGAACTGGGCGATCTTCTCGACACCCATGCCGTCGCTGGCGAGCCATTGCGGCACGTAGGTTCCGCACAGCCGCTCGGCGTCGAGCAGCGCCTTGGCGGCGCCGGTGCCGCTCACCGGACATGCGGTGGAGAACGCGTCGCCGATCAGTGCGACGCCGGGTTGAAGCACATTGTCGGTCGCCACAAGGTCGACCGGGCGGATCTTCAGCGGTCCGTTGATGCGCAGCGATCCGGTGAATTGCGCGAGGCCCGGCAGGCACTCGCCGATCGTCGCGGCAGGGCGTTCGCGCAGCCGCTTGAGCCAAGGATCGTTCAGTTCTCGGTAGACAAACAAGTTCGCGCGGCCCCCGGAGGGCAAGGGAAACAACGTCAGATACGCAACCCGCTGTGCCGGGTCTTCGCCGAAGTAGGTCAGCGCGTCGAACGGCCAGTTCGCCGGATCGACGTCGAAGCCGATCGAGACCGAATGGCAGCGGCTGATCTCGCGGCGCTGGCCCGTCATCTGCGCCATCACGCCGTTCGCGCCGATGACGAGGCGGGCCGAAATCTCTTCGCCGCTGGTGAGCGACAGGGTCTGCCGGTCAGCGGTGACGGCGATGTCCGCCACCCGGCTCGGCAGGAATGCGACATTGTCCGGGAGCAGCCCGCGCAGCCGGTTCACCAGCGCGCCGTATTCGATGCCGTATTCGGTGATCGGCTTGATTTCGGCTAGGCGGCCGCAGCGCGCGACCCAGATGTCCTCGTATTTCAGGGTGGCGAGCAGTACCTCATCGAGCACGCCGGCCCTACGCAGCGTGTCGCAATGCGGCTCTTCCAGTTTCTCGCAGCGGAAATCCGGCCGGGCGGAATCAAAGGGATCGACCAGCGTCACCGCATGCCCGGCGCGGCCCAGTATGACGGCTGCGAGCGAGCCCGCCAGTCCGCCGCCCACGATCGCAATGTCGGTTTCGTGCATGACGCCCCACGCAATGTCCGTGGACGCTAACGGCGTCATGCTTACGGTGGATTTAATGGTTTCGCGGCCAAACCCGCTCTGCGCCGCATGGTCGCGGCCGCCTGCCGCGCGTGGTCAAGAAACCGTTGCCGGCGTTACGGCATTTTGTCCGACTGCCGCAGCGCCTCGCCGACAACCATGGCGCAGGCCATCGCAACATTGAGCGAGCGGAGCGAAGGCCGCATCGGAATGACGAGCCGCGCGTCGGCCGCCTGATGGACATGGTCCGGCACGCCTGCGGACTCGCGACCGAACAGCAGCACCTCGCCCCCATAGCGATGATCGAGATAGGAGATCGTCGCCGTCGTCGTCAGCAGAGCGAGCCGCAACCCTTCGGCACGCCGCCAGTCTTCGAAGGCCGACCACGAGGCATGCCGTGTCAGCGTCACGGCACCGAGGTAGTCCATTCCGGCGCGACGGAAGGCGCGGTCGGAGACCGGAAAGCCAGCGGGCTCGATGATGTGCGCCGCCACGCCAAGGCAGGCGGCGAGGCGCAGAATTGTTCCGGTATTTTGCGCGATGTCGGGCTCGTACAGGGCGATCTGCATGGCGCGTTGAAATGACCCCGGTGAGCGCGAAACGTCGTGTTCCATGAGCAGCTTACCTGCAGGGCACGGGATAGGGCGAGTGCGGGCTTGCCTATGGCCTGCAAGGGTGCCAATAAAACGCGGCCGGATCGCGCCGCAGAAGTCTTCCCAGGGCTTGGACGCGGCGCAGCCGTTCGCTACCGCCGGGGGCGTGATGCGGGGCGACAACCTTGGCGGCCCGTCGTGCGGGCCGGCCGGCAAGGGGAAAGGACCTGACTGTGACTACGATTTCTGCGGCCGAACCGACACGCCGTGACTTCCTTTACATCGCCACAGGTACGGTCGGAGCAGTCGGTGCCGCCGCCGTGGTTTGGCCGCTCATCAACCAGATGAATCCGGACGCCTCGACGATCGCGGCCGGCGCGCCGGTCGAGGTCGATCTCGGCCCCATTCCGGAAGGCCAGGTCATCAAGGTGTTCTGGCGCTCCAAGCCGATCTTCATCAGCCATCGCAGCAAGAAAGAGATCGACGAAGCGCAGAAGGTCGACGTGAAGAGCCTGCCCGACCCGCAGCCGGATTCGGCGCGCATCAAGGAGGGCCACGACCAGTGGCTGGTCGTGATCGGTATTTGCACCCATCTCGGCTGCATCCCGCTTGCGCACCAGGGCAACTACGACGGCTGGTTCTGCCCCTGCCACGGTTCGCAGTACGACACTTCCGGCCGCATCCGGCAGGGCCCGGCCCCCGCCAACCTCGTCGTGCCGCCGTATCAGTTCGTGTCCGACACCAAGATCCGCATCGGCTGATCCAACAACCTTCTTTCGGGATTGAATAGAATGAGCGGGCCTTCGACGTATCAGCCGCAAAACGCATTCCTGAAATGGTTCGAGGCGCGGCTTCCGATCGGCGGCCTGATCCATTCCTCGTTCGTCGCCTATCCGACGCCGAAGAACCTGAACTACTGGTGGACGTTCGGCGCGATCCTCTCGTTCATGCTCGGCGTCCAGATCATCACCGGCATCGTGCTGGTGATGCACTACACGCCGCATGTCGACATGGCGTTCAATTCCGTCGAGCACATCATGCGCGACGTGAATTACGGCTGGCTGTTGCGCTACCTGCACTCCAACGGCGCCTCGATGTTCTTCGTCGCGGTCTACATCCACATGTTCCGTGGCCTCTATTACGGCTCGTACAAAGAGCCGCGCGAAGTGCTGTGGATCCTCGGCGTCATCATCTATCTGCTGATGATGGCGACCGGCTTCCTCGGCTACACGCTGCCGTGGGGCCAGATGAGCTTCTGGGGCGCGACCGTCATCACCAACTTCTTCTCGGCGATCCCGATCGTCGGCGAAACCATCGTGACCTGGCTGTGGGGCGGCTACGCGGTCGGCAATCCGACGCTGCAGCGCTTCTTCTCGCTGCACTACCTGCTGCCGTTCGTGATCGCCGGCGTCGTGGTGCTGCACGTCTGGGCGCTGCACGTCGTGGGTCAGAACAATCCGACCGGCATCGATCCGAAATCCGGTCAGGACACGGTGCCGTTCACGCCGCACGCGACCATGAAGGACGGCTTCATGGTGGCGGTATTCTGCCTGCTCTTTGCTTGGTTCGTGTTCTACGTGCCGAACTATCTCGGCCACGCCGATAATTACATCCAGGCCAATCCGGGCGTGACGCCGCAGCACATCGTGCCCGAATGGTACTACCTGCCGTTCTACGCGATCCTGCGCTCGATCCCGAACAAGCTTGCAGGCGTGATCGCGATGTTCTCGTCGATTCTGATCCTTTGCTTCCTGCCGTGGCTCGACACCTCGCGGGTGAAGTCGGCGACCTACCGGCCGCTCTACAAGCAGTTCTTCTGGGTGTTCGTGATCGTGTGCCTCGGCCTCGGCTATCTCGGGTCGGCTCCTGCGGAAGGCGGCTACGTCATCGCGGCGCGCGTGCTCACCGCCTACTATTTCATCCACTTCCTGATCGTATTTCCGCTGCTCGGGCTGATCGAAACGCCACGCCCGTTGCCGAACTCGATCTCGGAAGCGGTGCTGAAAAAGGCCAGCGCGGCGGCCGTCCTGCTTGCGGTCGGGCTTGGCGCGCTGCTGACCTTCGGCGCCTATTCGACGGCGTACGCGCAGGAGAACGCGCATGAAGCGCCGCAGCCGCCGCGCAACAAGTGGTCGTTCGCAGGCGGCTTCGGCAAGTTCGATCAGGGACAGCTGCAGCGCGGCTTCAAGGTCTACAAGGAAGTCTGCCAGAATTGCCACGGACTGAGCTTGCTTTCCTTCCGTAATCTCGCCGATCCGGGCGGGCCGGGCTTCTCCGTTCCACAGGCCGAAGCGATCGCGGCCGATTTCAAGGTGCAGGACGGGCCGAACGAGCAGGGCGAGATGTTCGAGCGCAACGGGCGCCTCGGCGACCGTTTCCCGCCGCCTGCGACCTGGAAGAACGAGCAGCAAGCCCGCCAGCTCTACAACGGAACCGTGCCGCCCGACATGTCGGTGCTCGCCAAGGCGCGCAGCTTCGAGCGCGGCTTTCCCTGGTTCCTGATCGATGCGATGCCGTTCTTCGCCTATCAGGAGCACGGCGTCGATTACATCGTGGCGCTGATGAAGGGCTACAAGGACAATCCCCCTGAAGGCTTCCAGCTGCCGCCCGGCACCGTCTACAACGAGTACTTTCCGGCGCACTCGATCGCGATGCCGCCGCCGTTGACCGACGGCCGCGTCGAGTACACCGACGGCACGCCGACCACGATCGATCAGGAGGCCAAGGACGTCGCGGCGTTCCTGATGTGGGCTGCCGAGCCGCACCTCGATCAGCGCAAGCGCGTCGGCTTCCAGGTGATGATCTTCCTGCTGATCTTTGCCGGGCTGATGTACTTCACCAAGAAGAAGGTCTGGGCGGACGTGCACGGCCACGCCTGAGATTGCGGGTTGCGAGCTTGACGAAGGGCCCCGATTGGGGCCCTTCGCGTTTGTGAGGCGAAGAGGTGGTTATGGCAAAGGCAGTGCTCGGCATCATCGGTGGCTCGGGCGTGTACGATTTGCCGGGGCTTGAAAATGTGCGCGAGGCGCGCATCGAAAGCCCCTGGGGTGAGCCGTCCGCTCCGCTCCGTATCGGCGAGGTTGGCGGCCTGCCGGTCGTGTTCCTGACACGCCACGACAAGGGACACCGGCTCTCGCCCTCCGACATCAACTATCGCGCCAACATCGATTGCCTCAAGCGCGCCGGCGTCACCGATCTCGTCTCGCTCTCGGCCTGCGGCTCGTTCAAGGAGGACCTGCCGCCCGGCACCTTTGTGCTGATCGATCAGTTCGTCGACCGCACGCACAAGCGCGAGAGTTCGTTCTTCGGGAAGGGTTGCGTCGCGCATGTCTCGATGGCGCATCCCGTATCACCGCGCCTGCGCATCCACATCGCCAACGCCGCAATGGCCGAAGGCATCGATGTGAAGCGCGATGGGACCTACGTCTGCATGGAGGGCCCGCAGTTCTCCACGCTCGCCGAAAGTCTTACCTACAAGCAGCTCGGCTATTCTGTGATCGGCATGACCAATATGCCGGAGGCGAAACTCGCGCGCGAAGCGGAGATTTGTTACGCGACCGTCGCGATGGTGACCGATTTCGATTGCTGGCACCCCGACCACGACGCCGTGACGGTGCAGGACATCATCAAGGTGCTCACCACTAACGCCGAGAAGGCCAAGACGCTGGTCGCGCGGCTGGCGCGCGATTTCCCGCGCGAGCATGAGCCGTGCCCGATCGGCTCCGACCGCGCGCTGGACACGGCGCTGATCACGGCGCCGGAGGCGCGCGATCCGGAGTTGCTGCAGAAGCTTGATGCCGTGGCGGGGAGGGTGCTGCGGGGCTGAACCTAGAGCTTTATGCTGGGAATATTACCCAGCAATGCCAAGATACCCGCCAGTGAGCCAATCACGGCAAACCAGATGATGGCACACAGCACAGCGAAAATTATTAGCGCTGGAATGCTGGCAAACATCCACTTGATCATAAAGAAGACAAGGCGCCAGAACGGAATCCGAATATCGGCGATCGCGACGCGGTGCGGCGCGGCCGGCGGTTGCATCGACATGGGTTGCCCTCCCGTTGTGCCCTGCTGCATGGTTGGCCAAAGTGCCGCTGTCCGCAATGGGGGAAACATGCGCATCGTGGATCTCAATCAGTGTCCGCGCGAGGAATGGCGCAAGGGTGTGCTCACCCGCATGCGCGTGTCGGCGGCGAATGGCGGCACGCAGCTTTGCCTGTTCGAGCAATGGTGCGAGCCAGGCCACGGCGCGCCGACTCATCTGCATGCCGTCGAAGAAGTGCTGCATGTGTTGGACGGCGAGGCGGATGTGTGGGTGAACGCGCAGCACGTCACGCTGAAATCCGGACAGTTGGCGATCATCCCGGCCGGCGTGAAGCACGGCTTCGCCAATTGCGGAACCGGCGAATTGCATATCCAGTCGACGCTGGCGGAGCCAGTGTTCGAGGCGGCCTATGACGACAAGCGCGAGACGCCGCGCCGCTGGCTGCCGGCATAGATTTCGACTATTCGTCCGATCCGTAACAAAGCCGTGAGACCCTATGACTTCAGCGTCTTCCGAAAACGACCTTGCCGCCGCGATCCGCTCGATCCCGGATTACCCCAAGCCCGGCATCGTCTTCCGCGACATCACCACGCTTCTGGGAAACGCGCGCGCGTTCCGCCGCGCTGTGGACGAACTTGTGCAGCCCTGGGCTGGCGCGAAGATCGACAAGGTCGCCGGCATCGAGGCGCGCGGCTTCATCATCGGCGGCGCCGTCGCGCATCAGGTTTCGGCCGGCTTCGTGCCGATCCGCAAGAAAGGCAAGCTGCCGCACCAGACCGTGCGGATGGCTTATCTGCTCGAATACGGGTCCGACGAGATGGAAATGCATGTCGATGCGATCGCCAAGGGTGATCGCGTGGTGCTGGTCGACGACCTGATCGCGACCGGCGGCACGGCGGAAGGCGCGATCAAGCTGTTGCGCCAGGTTGGCGCCGAGGTCCTCGCCGCCTGCTTTATCATCGACCTGCCCGAGCTCGGCGGCGCCGAGAAGCTGCGCAAGCTCGACGTGCCGGTGCGCACGCTGATCTCATTCGAGGGGCATTAGCGGCGAGGGCCGCCTCACCCCTTCGCCAACTCCACAATATCCGCCACCTCAAGAACGCGCTTCGCGTAGCCCTTGCTTGCCGCGTTGATCATCGCGCGGGCGACCTCCTGCAAGGTGCAGAACGAGCCGGGCGCGAGCGCGCGGCCGATCGGATAGATCCAGGCGAGGTAGCGGTAGAGCGCGTGCAGGTTCCTCTGCCCCGGCATCGCCTTCATGGCGCCGGGCCGGAACATGTAGGCGTTCGGCAGCAGGCGCAGCAGCGCGTTCTCGGTCGCGCCCTTCACGCGCGCCCAGCATAGACTGCCCTGCTCGGTTGAGTCGGTGCTCTTGCCGGTAACGTAGCAGAACGTCGTGTCGCGGATTGAGCTTTGCCAGACGTCCGGCCGAAGCCGAGTGTGAGGTCCTTGCGTCATGCGCTTGTATTGCGCTGCGTCTCATGCCGACGGACGAGACGCCAAGGCAGAAGAAGCAGGCGTCGTAGCCGGCAAGCTGCGGCGGATCGGCGCGAGATCGAAGAAGTCGCGCGTGGATGATTTCGCGCAGCTTCGGGTGCGCGCGCCCAGACCGGCTTGCGGTTGATCACCAGAACCTGCTCGACGCGCGGGATTGGCGAGGCACTCGAGCAGCACGCCTTCGCCGACCATGCCGGTCGCGCCGGTGATGATCGTCTTGATGCCCATGCGGCCGACAGTGACAGAACCCGAGGCGGGCGCAACGCCCTTGCCTAGATGCCGGCGTACCAGTCGTAGCCGCGGTCGGCCCAGTAGCTGCCCTTGCCGTCGCCGAAGCGCGAATAGTCGTCGACCAGTTCGATACGCATGCACGTATTTCGCCATCTTGTAGCCGAGCTGGCGCTCGACCCGCAGGCGCAGCGGTGCGCCGTGCGCGACCGGCAATGTTGTGTCGTTCATGTCGTAGGCGAGGATCGTCTGCGGATGGCGCGCGTCGATAAAGTCGAGGCTCTCGTAATATTTCACCGGTCCGGCCAGGCCCTGCTCCATGGTGTCGAAGCAATGGAACACGACATAGCGCGCCTCGCTCTTGACGCCGACGCGGTCGAGCAGCGGCGCGAGCGGCACGCCTTTCCATTTGCCGATCGCGCTCCAGCCCTCGACGCAGTCATGCCGCGTGATCTGCGTGCGGGAGGGCATCGCGCGCAATTCCTTCAGGGTGAGTTGCGCGGCTTCTCGACCAGCCCGTCGATCGCGAGCCTGAAATCCGCGAAGCCCTTCTTCGCCAGCGCGAGATAGTCCTTGTCCTGCGGATCGTAGGTTCCGTTCGGCTTGAAGATCGGCGAAAGGTCCGCCTCGGTGTATTCGGGCGCGAGCGTGCTGTTGCCGAGCAGGGCGCGCTGGATTCGAATGTTGATGTCCTCGCCGAGCCCGATGATGCTCTTCACCCACGGATTGCCCGAGATCGGCTCGCAACCGGCAAGCACGAGTGCCGCCGCCGATCCAAGCGTGGCACGCAGCACGCTACGGCGATGGGGTGTGCGCATGGGCGTCCCGTTGTCTGGAGTCGATGACGTAGCGGCCGGTGATCATCGACCGCATGTTGTTGACGAAGCCGGAGAGGATGACCATCGCGACATGGATCAACGTGAAGGCCACGAGCCCGAACGCCAGGATGAAATGGATCGTGCGGGCGCTCTGCCGGCCGCCAAACAGCGTGAGCAGGAACGGAAAGCGTGCATTAAGGCCCGGCGACATGGTCATGCCGGCGAGAATGATAACGGGCAGCACGACGAAAATGATCGCCAGATAGGCCACCTTTTGCAGCACATTGTAGTGCCGCGCCTCGTCGCCTTTGGGAAAGCGCAGGCGGATGTGCTGCCAGATCGAGTGCGGGATGTCGCGCCATTCGCGCGCGCGCGCCCACAGGTCGCGAACGTGACCGGTGACGAAGCTGTAGATCAGATAGATCAACCCGTTGAGCACCAGCAGCCACGCGAAGGTGAAGTGCCAGCGCCGCGCCGTCGCGAGGTCCTGTGCGCCCGGCAAGGTGATCCAGCTCGGGAACGCCCGCTCGCCGGCGTCGCCGTCGGGACCGACCGAATATCCGAGCCAGCCGCTGGTGTTGAAGGCATGAGAGCCGAGGGTTACGACGCCGACGTCCGGCGTGGCTTGCTTTTCGTCGCCGCTGCCATCGTCGGATTGTGCGCTTTCGTTCTTGCCGCCGGCTTCGGGCTTGTCGCCGGCGGGTGCGGGCTGCTCCGATTTGAGCGATTGGCCTGATTGCGTCGCCGCACCCGAGCGCAGGGCATCCGCAGTGACCGCCTTGATTTCCAGGCTGGGGCTCTCGAAGTACGAGCGGCTGCCCCAGTACAGCGCCGGGTGCGCGTTGAAAATCTGCAGCCCGCTCATCAGCAGGATCGCAAGGCAGAACGCATTGATCCAGTGCGTCAGCCGGATAGCGACCGGGTGGCGGTAGATCCAGTGACGGCGTTCGATTTCGGTTCCTTCGCTCATGCGTGTGTCAGATCGCTTCTGGATATCCAGACAGGCGCATCGAGCGAGGAACGCAGTGCACTCACCATATGCTCACATTCCTCGCGACTGTCATAGCTGTCGGCGCTGACCGCGATCGTCTCGCCGTTGCGGAGATCGAAACGCCAGCGCCACCGGTTCCTGTTGTCGCGAAAAAGCCGGTACGACGGAAACGATCGTTGCGTCATCGGAAGATTGAAGACGAGTCCCAAAGGCTGGCAGTCCGTTCCAGTGCGAGCAAGCGGTGAGGCGGCGACGCCGCCTCACCGGGTCGATCAAGTTACATCATGTTCTTTTTCTTCATCATCATCATGTGATGCCGCTTCATCATCATCTTCTTGTGCATCATCATCTGATGACGGCTCATCCTCACGTCGGTCTGGCTCATGCCGCCAGACTGGTTCGGGTTCATCTGGGCGCTGGCGGAACCAGCGGCGAGCACGCTCACCACCGCTGCGGTTGCGAGAATTGTACGAATGCGCATTGACGTCTCCTGCTTTCCTGATGTGATTCGAAGCGACCGCCCCATGACGAGATACGGTGCAAACCTCGCGACGTTTCGATGATCAAGATCGACCGGTAGAAATGCGCTGCGAAGTCTACATGCAGCAGAACGAAATTACCGGCCTTCGGTAAGTGCGGTAGCGTACATAGGCGTCCGAATGGAGTCTTCGCGCGTCCCGAACTCGGGTTCCGCCCTGGTTGCCGCCGGCTTTCTGAACGGTCGTACACAAAACGCGATGAAACGAATTGGCTTTCACGGCGTATCCCTAGTTCGGGGCAAGCGAAACGAGACCGAGTAATGGAAGCAGCTCTCGCGTATCCGGCAGGCTCCGCTCGGGTATCTGCGGGCGTTGGCAATCACCAAAGGCTCGCGCCTGCGATGGATGCGATGCGCCGCAAACCCGCAGAGGCGCACACCGTGTCGCGCCTTGCCAAGCTTGTCGGCATGAGCCGCTCGAATTTTGCCGAAACGTTCCGTTGCTGCTTCGGCCGTTCCCCGATGGAGTTTCTCCGGGCGACGCGCATGGATCATGCCGCACATCTGCTGCGCACGAGCTCCCTGCCGGTCAAGCTGATCGGCGCAAGCGTCGGCTACGGGAGCCGCACGTCATTTGCCCATGCGTTCCGCCGCGCGTTCGATCAGTCGCCGGTGGACTTTCGGGGTGCGCTGACAACCGCGTTGCCGACTGACATTCACGCGGTGTCGGAGCGTCTGCGGGCTCAACGCGGCGCGTCGCAGCATCTCGCCTGGGATGTCGATCTCGCAAGCGGCGCGGTGTGGTGGAGCGAGGGCACCTTTTCGGCCCTTGGCTACGAAACGCGGCGGCGGCTGGTGTCGGATGTCGCGCGGTTCTACGAGCGAATCCACCCCGACGACCGGGCGGCGGTGGTCGAAAGCGTCGGCGTGGCGTGCAGCAGTGAGCGCCTCACCTGGGACGCCGAATTCCGTTTTCAGAAGGCGGACGGCACCTACGCGCGGATCGCGAATGGTTGCGTCATCCTGCGCAGCCGCGAAGGGTCAGCCCTGCGGCTGATCGGCGTGATGCGCGTGTTGGGTGACCGCTGAGGCTCCCTGACGGCTATTTCGTCTGCGGTTTGAACCTGAGTGCGGCCTGCGGCGACCAATCGTTAACCATACCGGAACGCTCCCGGTTGGCCGGAAAGGGGACCGCCATGACCGCAACTCGCGCCATTGCTCTTGCAGCGTTCGCAGCCCTTGCCATTGCGGCAGTCTCCGGCCCTGCGGGCTCGGCGGCGTCGCCCGCCTGCGGCCCGATCATCCAGATCAAGGACCCCGGCGTGCGTGCGAGCTTCGCCAAATTCGAGGCGCAGCAGTCCATCGCGGCCTCGAAAATCTGCATCGCCTATCGCAACGCCGGCCAGTGAGCCGCGCCGACGCGCCGCCCCCTGCGTCTTGTGCTATGATGCGCCCATGCGCCGGGTCGCATTACTGATCTTGCCCCTCGCTGCTGCATTGTTGGCGGCCGATGCCGCATCTGCTGATCCCAATTGCCTCTGCCGTGCGCGCGGCCAGGAATTCGAACTGGGCGCATCCGTTTGTCTGCCCTCGCCAAAAGGGCCACGCATGGCGACCTGCGGCATGGTGTTGAACAACACATCCTGGCAGTTCTCCGACACCCCATGCGTGATCTCGGCGACGCCTTCCGGCAAGCTCGAACGGCTGGCGGTGCGCGGCAGACGAGCCACAGTGATCGCCGATATGCGCGCCGCCCCTTGACCGTTGCGAGAGCGCACGGCACACCGTGGCCGGGAGGCCGTCATGAATCGCTTCTTGAGCCTCGTATTTGCGGGCGTTTTTTCCGCCACTGCCGCTGCGCCTGCTTCGGCCGCGAGCTGGTTTGAGCTCAACTTCGGCCTTAGCGGCCCGCGCTACGATGCGCTGGTGCCGCTTTGCGACGATCCGGGCGTTCTCAACCAGATCAGGTCCAAGTTCGGCCAGAAGGAAAGCGAGTACTGGAATTCCAGTCTGGCGATTCTCGGCGTCGAGCGTATTCGCCAAGCCGCATTCCGCCCCTGGGTGGGCGCGCCGCAGGCGGTGCCACGCCGCTTTTGCCACGGCGTCGCGCATGTCTCGGACGGCTCCCGTCACGTCGTGCACTATCTGATCCAGGAGAATACCGGCTGGCTCGGCATCGGCTGGGGGGTGGAATGGTGTGTGGTCGGACTTGATCGCGAGTGGGCTTACAGTCCGGCCTGCCGGATGGCCCAGCCTTAACCGGGGTCTCGAACTTTGCCGCCTGTCGATATCCACAGCCAGCACCACGGCTGTGAATGTCGCCGTTTTGTTCGCGGATGTTCTTGATAGGTTCCGACCTTTGGTTTATTGTCGCGGGCGGTACAACGCGCGAGTGAGGAGTTGACCATGCGCCGTTTGCTGATCGCAATGACAAGTTCCCTTTTCGGGCTGTGGATTTTCGCCGGCAGCGCGGCTGCCCTGGACCCGCGCCAGAACGAGCCAGGCAAGTTCGACTACTACCTGTTGTCGCTCTCGTGGTCGCCCTCCTTCTGCGAGCAAGCGGGTGATCGGCGCAGCGCCCAGCAACAATGCGGCGAGCGGCCATTCTCCTTCGTGGTTCATGGGCTGTGGCCGCAATACGAGAAGGGTTTTCCGGAATTCTGCCAGCAGCCCGCGCCCTTCATCGACGGCCGCATTATCTCGGGGATGCTCGACCTGATGCCGGCGCGCGGCCTGATCATCAACGAATGGCGCAAGCACGGCGTCTGCTCGGGCCTCCAGGCGCGCGGATACTTCGAAGCCATCCGCAAGGCGCGCGCCGCCGTGAAAATTCCGGCCGAATACCTTGACCCGAAAACCGCCCTGACTGTCTCGCCGGACGAAGTGGAGGACGCTTTCGTGAAAGCCAATCCGGGCATGAGCCGCTCCGGCGTTGCGGTCACATGCGGGGGCGCGAGCCTGAGCGAAGTTCGCATCTGCCTGACGCGCGATCTGCAATTCCGCGACTGTGCGGAGGCCGAGAAGCGCACCTGCCGCCGCGACAAACTCAAAATGCCGCCCGTGCGCGGAAGCTGACCGGAAGCGCGATCCTGCCACGGCTCGTCGCGCGCAATGTTGCGGCGGTATAGTGCCGAATGAACTACCGCCATGCATTCCACGCCGGCAACTTTGCTGATGTCGTCAAGCACGCGGTGCTCGCCCGGATCGTCACGCACCTGAAGGAGAAGCCGGCTGCGTTCCGTGTGATCGACACGCATGCGGGGGCGGGTCTTTACGATCTCGCGGGACCCGAGGCCCAGCGGACCGGCGAATGGCGCGACGGAATCGGGCGGCTTGCAGGCGCCAGCCTGACGCCAGCCGTGCAGGACCTGCTCGCGCCCTACTTCGATGGAGTCGCGGCCTTCAACCCGGACGACACAATCAAGGTCTACCCGGGCTCACCCGCCCTCTTGCAGCACTGGCTGAGGCCGCAAGACCGCCTCGTCGCCTGCGAGACCGAGCCCGAAACCGCACGGGCGCTCGCGGCACGGCTGAGAGGCGACCGGCGCGTCAAGGCGGTCGCGATCGACGGCTATATGGGCCTTAACGCCTATGTGCCGCCCAAGGAGCGGCGCGGTCTGGTGCTGATCGATCCTCCGTTCGAGCAGGCGGATGAGTTCGAGCGGCTGGCGCAGGCCCTTGCTGGCGCGCATCGCAAATGGCCGACCGGCATCTACGCGCTCTGGTACCCGATCAAGGACACGCGTGGCACGGAAGGCTTCGCGCGCGGGCTCGCGGGGCTCGGCATCGGACGCATTCTGCGCGCCGAACTGACGCTTCCCACCCGCGGCGACGAACGGCTTCGCGGCAGCGGTTTGATCATGGTCAACCCGCCATTCCGGCTCGAGAGCGAGCTCGCCGTACTGCTTCCGGCGCTCGCTGCCGTTTTGACAGGTGCGCAAAGCGATGGCGCAAACACGCGGATCGGCTGGCTGGCGGGCGAAAAATGACTGTCGCGGTGGTGCGCCCCTTCCCACCCGGGCCGGTTGGTGTCTACTCTAACGTGCTGGCTTTGACGTTCCGCCTCCATCGGGGGCCGGCGGAATACATGCGGCGGGGTGCCGACGCTTTTCCCGTTGAGAGAATGTCCGGCCGAGCTGCCGCGCCGTGGGGGCCGGCGGTGGGGCAACATTGGGGAAAGGGAGCTTCCCGATGGCGCAGGGTGGAGTGGTCAAGTTCTTCAACGGTGAGCGTGGGTACGGGTTCATCAAGCCCGACGACGGCGGGCGCGACGTGTTCGTGCACATCACGGCGGTCGAGCGCGCCGGACTGAAATCGCTTAATGAAGGTCAGCGCATCAACTTCGATGTCGAGCCCGACAAAAAAGGCAAGGGACCGAAGGCCGTCAACCTCGTCATCACCGGTTAGCGGCGCGCATCTTCGAGCTTCCGCATTTCACCGCGCGCGTTGCGCGCCTCACACTGGATTCCGCCGATGATGATTCTGCGCTCGTCGCCACCGTCTCCGTTCGGCCGCAAGGTGAAACTCGCGCTCGGCATTCTCGGGCTCGAGAAGGACGTGACAATCGAGAAGGCGGATCCGACGGATGCCAGCGATTCGATCCGCCAGCAGAATCCGCTCGGCAAGATCCCGGCGCTGATCGTTGAGGACGGCAGCGTGCTGTACGATTCGCCAGTGATCCTCGACTACCTCGACCACCGCGCGGGTGGCGGCAAAATCGTTCCACGCGATCCCGATGCGCGCTTTGCCGCGATGACGCTGCAGGCCCTGTGCGACGGCATTCTCGATGCAGGCATTCTGCTGGTCTATGAAGGGCGCTGGCGCCCGCCGGAAATGGCGGTGCAGAAATGGCTCGATCATCAGCGCGGCAAGGTGCAGCGCGCGCTCGCCGTGCTGGAGTCCGCGCCGCCCGCGCTGGATGGGACGCCTAACGTCGGACAGATCACGCTTGCCTGCGCGCTCGGCTATGGTGACCTTCGTTTCGAAGGCAAGTGGCGCGAAAGCCATCCGAAACTGGTCGCATGGCTGGACGGCTTTTCCGCCAAGGTGCCGGCATTCGAGGCGACGCGAGTGTCGGCGTAGTGAAACACCGGGTGATCGTCACAAAAAAAGCCCCGGGGGATACCCGGGGCTTTGTCGTTTCAGGTCCACCGATCTCAGTAGCGTGCGACGACCGGGCCACCCCAGTTGAAGTGGTAGTTGATGCCGCCGCGGACGATGTTCACGTTGCGCTCGGTCGCACCGACGTTGATTCCTGCCGGCGTGGTGTAGTTGACGGACGAGCCATTGCCGAAGTCCGCATAGAGATATTCGACCTTGGCCGACCAGCCCGGTGCGAACATCGCCTCGAGACCACCACCGACCGTCCAGCCCGTGCGCCACTGATCGGAAGAAGTGCCGCCAATGCCGTCCTGGCCCGCGCGGACATCCGCGAACGCCGCGCCGCCGGTGATGTAGGGCATCCAGTTGTTGAATGCGTAGCCGAGTTGGCCGCGCGCAGTGCCGAACGCCTGCATCTGTGTGAAGCAATTGCCGAACGCGCAACCACCGACGCTGCCGTTGATGCGGGCCCAGTCGAGATCGCCTTCCACGCCCAGCACTACGGGGCCCGTCTGCCAGTTGTAACCGACCGTGCCGCCGATGAGGCCGCCACGCTGATTGAAGTCGCCGGTTGTGAGACCAAGCACGTCGGTATGCGAAGACCGCGCCCAGCCGGCGCCGCCGTTCACACCGATGTAGAAGCCGGTCCAATTCCAGACAGGCTCGGCCATCACCGGAGCCTTGGTCGGCATGCGGCGCCCGAGGTCGGCGGCCGAGGCCGAAGTTGCCGCGAGACCAATCAGGCCGACAGCGATGAGAAGTGCGCGCTTCATGACTCAGTGCTCCATTCCAATGCGTTTTTCACGTTGCGCGAGATAAGTCCGAAGTCCCCGGCAGCGCTAGTGCAAAACAGCCACACCAGACAACGAACACGGTGAATCGAAGTTAGTTAAAATACCATAGTTACCAATTGCTTACCGACGATTTAATGGAACCTTTTCGAGTTCCCGCGAATCGCTCCAATGTCGCCATGGAACCTGCACAATGCCGCCACAAACTAAGCCGAGCAGCGCCAAGTTTCCCGCGCCTCTCCGCTCGGTGAGCGCGGCTTCCTCGCAGCTGATTCGCCGCGTGATCAGAACGCAAAAGCCCCGGACGCCGCCGGGGCTTTCTATTCCTTGCCGCGTTGGCGACCGTGAAAATCAGAAGCGATAATTGACGCCGAGCCGCACGACGCTGCTCGAGAATCCGTTGTTCACGCCTGTCAGCACGTAGCTGCGATCGTCGAGACGCACGTAAAGATATTCGGCCTTGGCGGACCAGTTCTGCGTCAGTCCGACTTCGATGCCGCCGCCCGCCGTCCAGCCCACATGAGTCTGCGACTCGGTCAGTCCCGCGAAATTCACGCGGCCGCCGCCATAGGCAAAACCGCCGGTGAGGTAGAGCAGGATGTTGTTCATCGCGAAGCCCGCGCGCCCGCGAACGGTGCCGAACCACGGATTGGAAAACTTGTAGGCGCCGAACATGTCGTCGGCGGCGGAGGCCTGGACGTCGGCTTCGCCACCGACGACGAACTGACCGAATTGCCAGTTGTGGCCGAACTGGCCACCGCCCGCGACGCCGTCCGGCGAGCCGCCGCCCCAGTTGGTGACTTTGCCCCACTGGTAGCCGAGGTTCACACCGACATAGGTGCCGTTCCAGTTGTAGCCGTTGAACGGCGCGGCCGCGAACGCCGGCGCCTTGGTGGGGAGATCGGCCGCGAATACCGGCGACGCGATCAGCGCGGCGGCAAGGACCGCGGCGCAGGCAAGGGTCTTGGTCATCGTCGTCGCTCCTGTCGGAAGGGCCGACGGGCGGCGCCGGTTTAGCCGGCTGCCGCCCGCCCCTTGGAGGTCATCCCCGCCCCGTGACGACGCTTCCTTGCCCGTGTCCCAGGCAGTCTCGCGGCCTTTGAGTTAAACTTTCTTAAAATGCGAAGTGTCGTTCGGGTTATGCCTAAGAGAGTCTTGCAGCAGCGCGGCGTTGGCGGATTCGGCCCATCATGAAAAACGAGATGGACGTACAATGACGGATCAGATGGCGCGCGCCGCGCTGGTCACCGGTGGCGCGCGCCGCATCGGTCGGGCGATCTCGCTCGCGCTGCATCGCGCCGGATACGCGGTCGCGATCCACGCGAACCGTTCCGCGGCCGAGGCCGAGGCGTTGCGCGACGAGATCGTGCGTGAGGGTGGGCGCGCCGGTGTGGTGCGGGCGGACCTGTCAAACGCCTCGACCCTCGCGGGGCTGGTAGCCGACGCCGTGGCGGCGGTCGGTCAGCTGACTTTGCTGGTCAACAACGCCGCGACGTTCGAGCGCGACGACATCGGCGCGCTCGATGCGGTGCGCTTCGACCGGCAGTTCGCCGTGAACCTGCGCGCGCCGCTGTTTCTCGCCGAAGCCTTCGCGACGCAGGCGGGCGAGGGCGCATCGATCGTCAACATCCTGGACCAGCGCGTCTTCAAGCTGACGCCGCAGTTCGTCTCCTACACGCTGGCAAAAAGTGCGCTCCATGGAGCGACGCGGATGCTGGCGCAGGCGCTTGCACCGAAGGTGCGCGTCAATGCGGTCGCGCCGGGCCCCACGATGGCAAGCGCGCGGCAGGATGCCGCCGACTTCATGCGCCAGAGCGAAGCGGTACCGCTCGGGCACGGCCCGCGGCCGGAGGAAATCGCCGCTGCCGTGGTTTATCTCGCGTCGGCGCGCAGCGTGACCGGCGCGACCCTTGTGGTCGACGGCGGGCAGCATCTTTCCTGGCAGACGCCGGACGCCATCGCGAAGGAATAATCAGCGCGGGACCAAGCCACCTTGCGCCGTGATCGGTGATTTGTCCGCGCAGTCTGGCCGCGGCGTCGCTCCACGCAATTCGGCCGGCACGCGGCAATTGTCGACGCGCTGTTCGTCGAACCATTTGCGCGACGAGCGCTCCTTGGCGGTCCTAGTATCCTGGGCGGCGGCGGGCAGCGCGAGCGCCGCCGCGATGGCAGCACTGGTCGCGGCAAGGATCAGTAGGCGCATGGACAAAGGCTCCTTCGGCCGGGCGAGCCGGTAACGCATGTCCGCCAGCGCGCCGCCACCCGCTTTCCGGCAAGGCAGATATCGGGTGGTTTGGCGACACCGCGCGCCATATCCTGCGCGTCGGAGGATTTTCCATGAGCCGTTCTGCGCACGCGCACAAGATTGACGCGAACGACATCGCCGGGCGCGTTGTGGCGCTTGCCTGGAATGAGATCGGCGCGCAACTCAACTCATTCGGCTGCGCCACGACCGGGCCGCTGCTGGCGCCGGAGGAGTGCGCCGCGATCGCGTCACGCTACGGCGATGACAAAATCTATCGTTCGCGCGTCATCATGGGGCGGCATGGCTTCGGGCGCGGCGAGTACAAGTATTTCGCCTATCCGCTGCCGGACACGGTCGCGTCGCTGCGCGCGGCGCTCTATCCGCCGCTGGCGGAGATCGCGAACCGCTGGAACGCCGCGATGGGCCTCGAGCCGCGCTTCCCCGAAGAGCATGCAGCCTATCTCAAGCGCTGCCACGCGGCCGGACAGGCGAAGCCGACGCCGCTGCTGCTTCAATACGGCGCGGGTGACTACAATTGCCTGCATCAGGATGTGTACGGCGATCTCGTGTTCCCGCTGCAGGTCGCGTTCCTGCTGTCGCGGCCGGGCAAGGATTTTTCCGGCGGCGAATTCGTGCTCACCGAGCAGCGCCCGCGGATGCAATCGCGCGCCGAAGTGGTTCCGCTCCGTCAGGGCGAGGGCGTCATCTTTCCGGTGCATCACCGCCCGGTTCAGGGCACGCGCGGCATCTATCGGGTGATCATGCGCCACGGGGTGAGCCGATTGCGCGATGGCCAGCGCCATACGCTCGGCGTGATTTTCCACGACGCAAAATAGGCCGAACTCTGGCCGTAGGCGGCGCGAGGACATACCTTGCGCCCATGCTGCCGGACGACCCCAAAGCCAACATCGAGCCCGATATCGACCTCATCGACGACGAGGTCGAGGACGAGGCGACTCTGCCCGCCATCGACGAGGAGGCGCCGCAGGGCGCGGTCGCCGGTGGCGTCGCGGCGATCCAGCGCTACGCCAAGCTCGCCCCGAAGGCGCCCGGCGTCTATCGGATGATCGATGCGAAAGGCGAGGTGCTCTACGTCGGCAAGGCGAAGAGCATCCGCAAGCGCATCGTCTCATACGCGCGCATGGCCGGACACACTGCGCGCATCATGCGGATGATCGCGGCGACCGCCTCCATCGAATTCGTCTCGACCACGACCGAGACCGAAGCGTTGCTGCTCGAAGCGAATCTGATCAAGCGGCTGCGCCCGCGCTTCAACGTGCTGATGCGCGACGACAAGTCGTTTCCCTATATCCTGATCACGGCGGGCGAGACGCCGCCGATGATCGTCAAGCATCGTGGCGCGCGGTCGAGGCCGGGCGAGTATTACGGGCCGTTCGCGTCGGCGCAGGCAGTGCACCGCACGATCACCGCACTGGAACGCGCGTTCCTGATCCGCTCCTGTTCGGATGCCGTTTACGAGAGCCGCACCCGGCCCTGCCTGCTGCATCAGATCAAGCGGTGCGCGGCGCCCTGCACGGGCGAGATCTCGCACACGGATTACGCCGAACTGGTGCGCGAGGCGAAGGCGTTCCTTTCGGGCAAGAGCCGCACCGTGAAGGAGGAGTTGGCTGGTGAAATGGAGCGCGCGTCCGGCGCGCTCGATTTCGAACGCGCGGCGATCTATCGCGACAGGCTTGCGGCGCTTTCGGCGGTACAGTCGCGTCAGGGCATTAATCCGCGCACGGTCGAGGAAGCCGACGTATTCGCCGTTCACCAGCAAAGCGGCTACTCGTGCGTCGAGGTGTTCTTCTTCCGCACTGGGCAGAACTGGGGCAATCGTGCCTACTTCCCGCGTGCCGACCGATCGCTCGAGCCGGGCGAGGTGCTCGGCGCGTTCCTGACGCAGTTCTACGACGACAAGCCGCCTCCGCGCTGCGTGTTCCTCTCGCACGAGATCGAGGATCGCGCGCTGCTCGGCGAGGCGCTCACCGTGAAGAGCGGGCGAAAGGTCGAGGTCTCGTTGCCGCAGCGCGGCGAACGCAAGGAGCTGGTCGATCACGCGCAGGCCAATGCGCGCGAAGCGCTCGGCCGCAAGCTCGCCGAGACACAGTCGCAGCAGAATCTACTCGCAGCCTTGGGCGAGACCTTCGCGCTGGGAAAGCCGCCGCGCCGCATCGAGGTGTACGACAACTCGCACATCCAGGGCTCGAATGCGGTCGGTGCGATGATCGTCGCGGGGCCGGAAGGCTTCCGCAAGAACCAGTATCGCAAGTTCAACATCCGCTCGGAGAATCTTTCACCCGGCGACGACTTCGGCATGATGCGCGAGGTCCTGACGCGGCGCTTCAAGCGGCTGATGGCCGAAGCGCCGCGCGCGGAGGGCGAAGGTGAGCCGCCGGCTGGTGAGGTGGAGGCGCCGGCTGGGGCGACGGTCGGCAACGCAGGCCCATCCATTTACGCAATTTGAGCGCGGCAGCGCCTTCGAGGAAAGCATGCCGGCCGCGGTGGCGGCCGCGCTCGCTTCAGCCCCGCGGACGATGACGACATCGAAGAGCCCGCCGACTCTCCCTGGCCCGATCTTGTGTTCATCGATGGCGGGCAGGGTCAGCTCAATGCGGCGCGCGCGGTCCTGGCGGAACTCGGCGTCACCGGTGTGCCGCTGATCGGCATCGCGAAGGGGCCGGATCGGGATGCCGGCCGCGAGACGTTCTTTCTGCCCGGCCGGGAGCCGGTCAAGCTCCGGCCGCGCGATCCGGTGCTCTATTTCGTGCAGCGCCTGCGCGACGAGGCGCACCGCTTTGCCATCGGTTCGCACCGCCAGAAGCGCAAGAAGGACATCCGCGAGGCCGGCCTGCAGGAGATCCCCGGCATCGGCCCGACGCGCAAGCGCGCGTTGCTGCGGCACTTCGGCACCCTGAAGGCTATCGAGCGCGCCTCGCGGCGGATCTCGAACACGTTCCCGGCATCAATGCCGAAACCGCGCGCAAGATCTACGATTTCTTCCACGAAACCCAGAAAACGCGATCGGAAACCGCGCACGCGCGGCTGACATTCCGGCGAAACGGTTGCGCCGCAACGCAGCAAATGCTCTTTTCAGGCATGACCGCGACGACGAATCCAGCATCGTCGGCTCGTGCCCTCGCGCTGCCGAACCTGCTGACCTATGCGCGCATCGCCGCCGTGCCGGTGGTCGTCGGCTGCATGTATTTTCAGGCGGTCCTCGACTACGGGCTGTGGCTGCGCTGGGTCGCGCTGTTCGTGTTCGTCACGGCCGGCATCACCGATGTGCTCGACGGCTACGTTGCGCGAAGTTGGGGCCAGCAATCCACCTTCGGCCGCATGCTCGACCCGATCGCCGACAAGCTCCTGGTGTCCTCCTGCCTGCTGATGCTGGCGGTCGACGGCACCATCAAGGGCTTGGCCCTATGGGCGGCGATCGTCATCCTCTGCCGTGAAATCCTCGTGTCGGGACTGCGCGAGTATCTGGCCGAACTGCGGGTCAGCGTGCCGGTGACGGCGCTCGCGAAGTGGAAGACGTTCCTGCAGCTGCTTGCGGTGGGCTTCTGTATCGCGGGAGAGGCGGGCGACAAGGTCCTGCCGATCACGACGCAGATCGGCATCGGCCTGCTGTGGCTGTCGGCGCTGCTCACGCTTTACACCGGCTGGGATTATTTCCGCGCGGGCGTGCGGCATTTGATCGACGATTAAGGATCGCCGGCGGCTGGGCTCGCACCGTCGGCGCGCAATTGTTACATACGGACCATGAAGGTTCTTTACTTTGCCTGGGTGCGCGAGCGCATCGGCAAGCCCGAGGAAGAGATCGATCCGCCGGGCAGCGTGCGCACCGTCGGCGAACTCGTGGCGTGGCTGAAAGAGCGTGGCGAGGAATATGCCTATGCGTTCGAGAACGCCAAGGCGATCCGCGCGGCCATCGACAAGACCCATGTGCAGCCCGATGCGCAGATCGCGGGCGCCCGCGAGATCGCATTCTTCCCGCCGATGACGGGCGGCTGACATGACCATCCGCCTGCAAACCGAAGACTTCGACATCGGCACCGAGATTGCCGCGCTGACGAAAGGGCGCAGCGACATCGGCGCGGTCGCGACCTTCACCGGGCTGTGCCGCGACGATGGTATTGCGGCGATGACGCTTGAACACTACCCCGGCATGGCCGAGGCCGAGATTGCGCGTCATGTCGAGGACGCCGGGAAGCGCTGGCCACTGCTCGGCGCCACGGTGATCCACCGCTACGGCCGCATGGTGCCGGGCGACAATATCGTGCTGGTCATCGTGGCCTCGTCGCACCGTGAGGCTGCTTTCGCGGCTGCCGAGTTTCTGATGGATTATCTCAAGGTCAGCGCGCCCTTCTGGAAAAAGGAGGAGCGCGCGGCCGGAGCCGGCTGGGTGGAGGCACGGCAAAACGACACAGCCGCCGCGGACCGCTGGACACGAGGCGGCCGCGGGCGCGAAGCTGCGGAATAAGACGACCGGCAAAAAGTCGGCGCTCTTGGGGGAAGCAACCATGATCCGCATTCTCGCGGCGCTGGCCGCGCTTGCGTTGTGTACGGTCGCGCATGCCGATGCTCAGGTCTCGTACTTCTCCGTCCCGGCCGGCTCGCATCCGCACGATGTCGCGGCCGCGCCTGACGGCAGCGTCTGGTACACGGCGCAGAGCCAGGGCGCGCTGGGTGTGCTCGATCCGAAGTCGGGCAAGGTCGAGCAGGTCCCCCTCGGCAAGGGGGCGGCCCCGCACGGGGTGATCGTCGGGCCGGATGGCGCGGCCTGGATCACCGAAGGTGGACAGAACGCGATTGCACGCTTCGAGCCAAAGAGTCGCGAGGTGAGGCTGTTTCCGCTGCCGAAGGGCTTCGAGAAGGCAAACCTCAACACCGCGACCTTCGACAAGGCGGGCACGCTCTGGTTCACCGGTCAGGCGGGCGTGTACGGCCATCTCGATCCGGTGAGCGGAAAGGTCGATGCCTGGAAAGCGCCGAAAGGCATCGGACCCTATGGCATCACCACAACGCCCTCCGGCGAGGTCTGGTACGCCTCGCTCGCGGGCGATCACATCGCGCGCATCGACACCGCGACGGGAGCCGCCACGGTTGTCGATCCGCCGCATCCGGGCTCGGGCCCGCGCCGCATCTGGTCCGACTCGCGCGGCATCCTCTGGGTCAGCTTCTGGCACAGCGGCGAACTGGGCCGTTACGATCCGGCGGCAAAAAAGTGGAGCACGTATGCGCTGCCCAAGAGCAGGAGCGGCTGCTACGCGGTCTATGTCGACGAGCAGGACAAGATCTGGGTGACGGACTTCGTCGCGAACGCGATCCTGCGCTTCGACCCGGCGGCGGAGAAGTTCGAGAGCTTTCCCTCCGACAAGCGTGGCGCGGCGGTGCGCCAGATGCTCGGCCGCCCCGGCGAAGCGTGGGGCGCAGAGTCCGGGACTGACCGGCTGGTGGTGGTGAAGTACTGACCCCGCTTCTCCGCTCGAACACCCGGTGGGTCGGCTGAGAAACGGATTGGCACTTTCGGGGCAATGCGCGGAGCATGTAGTCTCGCGCAAAATCCAAGGGTGGTGGGAGCGTGAATGATGCGTTTGTTGTTCGCCGCGCTGCTGTCTCTCGTGCCGGTGTCGGCATTCGCACAGGATTGGCCGAACCGGCCGGTGACCATGGTCGTGCCCTACGCGGCGGGCGGACCTGTCGACACGGTCGGACGTATCATGGCGCAGGGATTGTCGGAGGCGCTCGGCCAGCAGGTCATCGTCGAGAATGTCGGCGGCGCAGGCGGCATGACCGGCGCGAACCGCGTCGCGAAGGCGGCGCCCGATGGCTACACCTTCCTGCTCGGCGGCAGCGCCACGATGACGACGGTGCCGGCGCTCTACGGCAGGAAAGTGCTGTACAATCCGCTCACCGATTTCGAGCACGTGATCCAGTTCGCCGATTCATCGCGCGTGCTGATTGCGCGCAAGGATTTCCCGGTCGACAATCTGAAGGACTTCGTCGCATACGCGAAGGCGCATACCGCCTCGCTGCAATACGGCTCGTCCGGTACCGGCGCAGGCGCGCATATCTGTGCGCTGCTGCTCGGTCAGGCGATGGGGCTCAAGGTTACGCATGTGCCCTATCGCGGCTCGGGACCGGCGATGCAGGACCTACTCGGCGGGCGGCTCGATTACATGTGCGAGCAGATTTCAACCGCCGTGCAGCAGATCAAAGGCGGCACCATTAAGCCGATCGCGCTGATGGGATTGAACCGCTCCGACGTTTTGCCCGACCTGCCGACGGCGGCCGAACAGGGTTTTGAAATCAATTGCGCCTCGCTCAGCGCATTCGAATTTCCCAAGGGCACGCCCGAGGCGATCGTGCAGCGACTGTTCGAGGCGACCAACAAGGCAGTGTCGTTAGCGTCCGTGCACGAGCGTTTCGCGGCACTCGGCGTCGCGGTCGAACCCGCCGAACGGCGTACGCGGCAGTACTACGCCAGGACCCTGCCGCCGGAAGTCGAGCGGCAGGCTGCGCTGATGAAGGCGAGCGGGCTGACGGCCGAATAACGCAACGCCGCAACCAAGCGATCGCCGCCTCAGCCAATTCTGCGCAGCCATCCTTCGGTGTCGGCGCTGTCGCCGCGCTGGATGCCGACCAGTTTGGCCTTCAGGCCCGCGGTGATCGGACCGCCAGCGCCGTCGCCGATGACGATATCGCCATTGGTGCTCTTGATCCGGCCAATCGCCGAGATGACCGCGGCGGTGCCGCAGGCGAAGGCTTCGCGCAGCTTGCCGCTTGCCGCGTCGGCGCGCCATTGCTCGATGCTGTAGCGTTCCTCGCGCACGGTGCGGCCATCCTTGCGGGCAAGCGTGATGATCGCATCGCGCGTGATGCCGGGCAGGATCGTGCCGCTCAGCGGCGGCGTCGTCAGCGAGCCATCCTCGAAGACGAAGAACACATTCATCCCGCCGAGCTCCTCGACATAGCGATGCTCGGCAGCGTCGAGGAAGACGACCTGGTCGCAGCCCTGATCGATCGCCTCGGCCTGCGCGAGCAGGCTCGCCGCATAGTTGCCGCCGCACTTGGCGGCGCCGGTGCCGCCTTCGGCCGCGCGCGTGTAGCGGTCGCTCAGCCAGACGGTGACGGCCTTGTCGCCGCCCTTGAAATAATTGCCGACCGAGCTGGCAATCAGCATGAAGAGACATTCCTGCGAGGGACGGACGCCGAGGAAGGCTTCGGTCGCGATCATGAAAGGCCGCAGGTAGAGGCTACCCTCGCCGCCGGGGATCCAGGCCTTGTCGATCTTCACCAGCTCTTCAATTGACTGCATGAACAAGGTTTCCGGCAGCTCCGGCAGAGCCATGCGCACCGCGGAGGCGCGGAAGCGTCGCGCATTCTGGTCGGCTCTGAACAACGCGATGCTGCCGTCCTTCAAGGTGTAAGCCTTGAGACCCTCGAAGATTTCCTGTCCGTAGTGCAGGACGGCGGCTGCCGGATCGAGCGAGATCGGTTCGCGGGCGCGCACCTGCGCATCATGCCATCCGTGAGCTTTGGTCCAGCGAATGGTCACCATGTGATCGGTGAAGACCCGGCCGAATCCCGGATCCTTCAGCAATTCGGTCCGGGCATCCGCGTCGACGGGCTTGCGCGTCGGGATGCGGGAAAAGGCGATCGTCTCGATCTTCTGATGGGCGTTCATCAGTCTGGTTCCCTGTTTCCTCCCGGCGTTTTGCGTCGCCGGCCCGGTCTGGAGTATGTTTTAGCCCGTTTGGCGCATTTGCGCTTGTCGGACCGGCGGTCAGACCGTCACGGAGGCTTCCGCGCACGATCCTTTCGCCTGAGTATGGTTTGAAGTAACAATCAAACGAAAATATGTCAACATGGCTGACATAATTTTTTCATCCGCCCAGCGCCAGATCGCGCCGGTCGACCTCCCGGAGGGCGAACCGACGTGGGATCTGATCGAGCTTTTGTTCTTCGCCTACAGGGATTTCGTCTCCGATCCCGACCACGTGCTGGAAGAGTTTGGCTTCGGGCGGGCGCATCACCGGGTGCTCCATTTCGTCAACCGCAATCCCGGCATGAAGGTCGCCGACCTGTTAGACACGCTACGCATCACCAAGCAGTCGCTCGGCCGCGTGCTCAAGCAGCTAATCGACGAGGCTTATGTCGAGCAGAAAGAGGGGCCGGATGATCGCCGCCACCGGCTGCTCTACGCGACGCCGAAGGGCGAACAACTCGCCATGAAGCTTGCTGGCCTGCAAACCGAACGCATTGCGCGCGCGCTCTCCGGCCTTGGCCCGAGCGCCCATGAATTCCGCGCGCGCCTTCCTTGCCGCGATGGTTGACGACGGCAACCGCGAGGAGGTGCTGCGTTCCATCGCGCGGGCCGACCGCGCGCGCCGGGCTCGCTGAGCGGAGGGATCATGGCCGGACCCGCGGTCGCGCTTCCCGACAATGCGCCGCACCTGCTTGTGGTCGACGACGACCGGCGCATCCGCGACCTCTTGTCCCGTTTCCTGTTTTCCGAAGGCTATCGGGTCACCACGGCGAACAACGCGATGGACGCGCGCGCCAAGCTCGAAAGCCTGTCGTTCGACCTGCTCGTACTCGACGTGATGATGCCGGGTGAGACCGGCTTCCAGCTCGCCAAGTCGCTGCGCGAGACCTCCGCGGTGCCGATCCTGATGCTGACCGCGCGCGCCGAGACCGAGAGCCGGATCACCGGGCTCGAACTCGGCGCCGACGACTACGTACCGAAACCTTTTGAACCACGCGAACTCTCGCTGCGCATCGCGAGCATCCTCAAGCGCACCATTCCGGCGCCTGCACCGGTGATCGAGTCGGTGCGCTTCGGGGATTTCATCTATCACCTGGCGCGCGGCGAGTTGCGTCGTGGCGAGGAGACGATCCATCTCACCGACCGCGAGCGCGAGATGCTGCGCGTGCTCGCCGCCATACCGGGCGAAACCGTGCCGCGCATGGCGCTTGCCGGCAATGGGGGCGGCGTCAATGAGCGCGCCGTGGACGTGCAGGTGAACCGGCTGAGGCGCAAGATCGAGCGCGATCCCGCGAATCCCTTGTTCGTGCAGACGGTGCGCGGCATCGGCTACCGGCTGGTGGTCTCGCCATGACGTCGATCGACGCCGGCCTCGCCACCCTTCGCTCCGCGGCCGGAGTCGTGTCGTCGTCGTACGACTGGTTTGCACGCTGGCTGAAAAGCATGATGCCGACCGGCCTTTACGGCCGGGCGCTGCTCATCATCATCACGCCGATGGTCGTGCTGCAGTCGGTGGTCGCTTTCGTGTTCATGGAGCGGCACTGGAACACGGTGACGCGCCGGCTCTCTGCGGCGGTGACGCAGGACATCTCGGCGCTGATCGACATCTACGGCAGCTATCCGCAGGACGCCGACCGCGCCACCATCCGCCGCATCGCGCTTCAGCGATTGAGCCTTTCGGTCGATTTCCTTCCGGTGAGTGAACTGCCTCCGCCGGGGCCGAAGCCGTTCTTCTCCCTGCTCGATCAGGCGCTGTCGCAGGAGATCAGCCAGAAGATCAAGAAGCCGTTCTGGATCGACACCGTGGGGCGCTCCAGTCTCGTGGAAATCCGTATCCTGCTCGACGACACCGTGATGCGCGTTTTTGCGCAACGCAGTGCCGCCTATGCGTCGAACTCGGAAATCTTTCTGTGGTGGATGATCGGCACCTCGCTGGTGTTGCTGGCCGTCGCGATCCTGTTCCTGCGCAATCAGATCAAGCCGATCCTGCGCCTGGCGGACGCTGCCGAAAGCTTCGGCAAGGGGCGCGACGTGCCCGGTTTCAAGCCACGGGGCGCGCGCGAGGTGCGCCGCGCGGCACAAGCCTTCATAGAAATGAAGCGGCGCGTTGAACGCACGATCGAGCAGCGCACCACCATGCTCGCCGGCGTGTCGCACGACCTGCGCACCATCCTGACGCGATTCAAGCTTGAACTCGCGCTGCTCGGCGCCGGTTCGGAAATCGACGCGATGAAGAAGGACGTCGACGAGATGGGCCGCATGCTGGAGGCCTACCTCGCCTTCGCGCGCGGCGACCTCGGCGAACAGGGTGCGCCGACCGACATGGGGTCATTCCTGGATGAACTGAAGGCGGACGCCGAGCGCCACGGTCACAAAGCCAATGTCGTGTTTTACGGCCATCCCATCGTGACGGTGCGGCCGGCCGGATTCCGGCGCTGTCTCGGCAACCTCGTGTCGAACGCAGCGCGTTTCGCCAAGGAGATTTCGATCACCGGCCACCGCGATCATCGCTGGCTGACAATCAATATCGATGACGACGGTCCGGGCATTCCCCAGGAGTTGCGCGAGGAGGTGTTCCGGCCGTTCCTGCGGCTCGACGACTCGCGCAATCAGGACGAGGGCAACACCGGTCTTGGTCTTGCGATCGCGCGCGACATCGCGCGATCGCATGGCGGCGACATCACACTCACCGACAGCCCGATGGGTGGCTTGCGCGCGACGGTGCGGGTGCCGGTGTAGCCAAAGCGCGCTCGCCCCCGTGGACGAACAAGGTCCCGGCCAGACGCTGAATGCCGGCTTCCGCGGGTATGAGCGGAAAGCGTGCTACGCCGCCTCGGGTTTTTCCTCGTCGTAGCGTGAGCGCCGTCGCCGCATGAAGCGGCGCGGCGAGAACCGGCACAGGTCGTCGAGCATGCTGGTCCAGCGCTGACCGCGCGCCAGCGCACGGTCGAGCGCCGCGAGCGTGCGCGCGACCCCTTCGTCCTCGTCGTCCACCCAGGTCCGCAGCACCGAGGCGAACAGCATCGCGAGGCCTTGCGCCCGCATCATGCCGCGCGGGCCTGCCGCATCGATGTCGGCGGCGGTGAGCATCCAGCTTTGCGAGCGCACCGCGAGGCCGTTGAGCGCGAGCGCCAGTCCCGGATTGCGGCCAACGGATTTCAGTAGCGAGCGTGTCGCCTCGCGGTATGGCGCCATCGCTTCGATACGGCGCATCAGCACGTCGAACAGCCGCTCGCGCGGCGGCTCGTCCGCCATATCGCCGGAGGCGCCGGCCAGCACCTTGCGATCGAGCGCCTTCACGTGAGCCGCATAAATCGCGAGCGTTGAGCCGAACTCGCCGCGGCAGGCCGCAAGCGTCAGACCGGAGCGCGCAGCGATCTCGCCGAAGCCGATTTCTTCGAACCGTTTCTCGGCGAGCAGCGTCATGAAGGCGGCAATGATGTTCTCGCGGTCGGTTCCGCCGGGTGGGGGCAGGGCGGGCGCGGATTTCGGCGCGGGGCGTGGACGCTGCGGCTTGCGGGCCATCTCGGCCTCCTGACTAATCGTTGTTAGCTCTGAAGATAGTGCCGCAAGCGCGGCAGCACCATGGCGTCAGCCGGCCAGTTCGCGCGATCGTTTCGTTGCCGCCGCGACCGCCTTTTTCATGAGCGGATCAAGACCGTCGCTGGCCATCAGCACGGACAGTGCGGCCGCCGTAGTTCCGCCCGGTGACGTCACATTCTGCCG
Source organism: uncultured Alphaproteobacteria bacterium (assembly GCA_963757565.1). Taxonomy (GTDB): domain Bacteria; phylum Pseudomonadota; class Alphaproteobacteria; order Rhizobiales; family Xanthobacteraceae; genus PALSA-894. The sequence continues at coordinate 395,431 of CAVWSB010000006.1, read as the reverse complement.
TAGAGTCGCGGCATCGAGCGGTGAGCGATGGAGCAGTTCGCCCGAACCGGCGACGGTCGCGCGTGCAAGCCGCGCCGCCAGGTCGGCAGGCAGCCCGGCAGACGCCCCCGCCCGCGCAAGGCTTTCGGCAAGCAGGAACACATAGGCCGGGCCCGAGCCGGACACGGCGGTCGCGGCGTCGATCAGGGCTTCGTCATCCACCCATTCGACCGCGCCGACGCTGCGCAGCAGAGCGTCGGCAAGCGCGCGCTGCGCGCCGCTCACTTTGGCGTTTGGTACCGCGACCGTGATGCCGCGCCCAATCGCGGCCGGCGTGTTCGGGATCGAGCGGACGATGGCGCACTGTCCCGAGCGCGCCTTCAGAAACGCGATGCGTCTTGCCCGCCATGACCGACACCGCGACGGTGTTCGGCACGCATCAGCGCCTTCAGCGGCGGCACGACGTCGGCGGCGACCTGCGGTTTCACCGCGAGGATGAGAACGCCGCATCCTTGATCGACGCCGGATTGATGCGCACGCCTTCGGCTTCCAGCGCCTCGATCTCAGGAGCGGGCTGCGGGTCGCGGATCGCGATCTTGCTGTCGGATCTAGTCCGAGCGCGAGCCAGCCCTCCAGCATGGCGCCGCCCATCTTGCCGGCGCCGACCAGCACCAGCGTGCCGGAGAATTCGCGCAGTGTGGACATGCCGTTCCTCGTCATTCCGGGCCCCGCAACGCGGCGGCCCGGAATCCATAACCACAGGCCCCGATGAAATGCACGGGCCGCGCCTCGAACGGCGTTTCGGGGTTATGGATCCGGCCCTCGCGCTACGCGCTCCGGCCGGGATGACAAGGCGAAGGCGCGGCTACGCCTCGCCGGCCGTGTCGAACATCGCGGCGTCGAGCGACTCGCGCGCGCTCTTGCCGGCCCAGACCACGAACTGGAACGCCTGGAAATAGCGTTCCGAGGTGTCGAGCGCGGTATCGAGCAACACCTCGCACTGACGCCCCGCGACCTCGACGCCTCCCGCGAGGAGCAATGCGTGGCGGAACATCACCACGCCGTCCTTCACCCACATGTCGAAGTGGCCGACCCAAAGCTGTTCATTGATCAACGCGATCAGCGCGATCACTTCGGCGCGGCGCGGCTCGGGGACCTTGAGATCGAACGCGCAGGCCAGATGCAGGGCCTCGATCTCGTCCATCCACGTGAACGAGACGTGATAGTCGGTCCAGCGCCCGCGCACCGAGATTGCGATCTCGTCGGCGCCGGCGCGATCAAACGACCAGTCGTGGAGCGAGGCGAGCCGCTCGACCACGTCGACCGGGTTGCTCTGCCGTTCTTCCGTTAATTCCATCAGCGACATGCCGGCTCCGGATGTGCGAGTTCTTTTTGTCTCGATGCGCTACGCGACGCACCGGCATCACGGATTCGATTTGCTGTCCGAAGAAATCTGCGTCAGACGGCCCGAATCACCGGTTGATTCGAATATAGCCGCGTGAGTCCGCGGGTCAAAAAACGCGCCTGCTTCGTCCACAGCGGCGCAAAGTTGGATCAAGTCAACGCGCGAAATCGAAAACTCACAGGGCCGGATTCATCGCGGCAAGTCATCGAGTCGTTACGCGAGTCATCGAGTCCTATTCGACGATGACGCCACGATGCCGAAAAGAAATAGCCGGACGTGTGCTGTGCGTCAGTCGAACAGGCTCGACACCAACTCTTCGGTTGCCGTGCGGCCGATAGCCTCGCCGATCAGCGTCGCGATCGACAGCACGCGGATGTTGCGCGCGACGCGCACCGCTTCGGTCGGCTGGATCGAGTCGGTGATGACCAGCTCCTTCAGCCGCGACGCCGTGATGCGGGCGACCGCGCCGCCCGAGAGCACGCCGTGGGTGATGTAGGCGTAAACGTCGGTCGCGCCCTGTTCGATCAGCGCATCGGCGGCGTTCACCAGCGTGCCGCCGGAGTCGACGATGTCGTCCACCAGGATACAGGTGGTGCCTGTGACCTCGCCGATGACGTTCATCACCTCGGATTCGCCGGCGCGCTCGCGCCGCTTGTCGATGATGGCGAGCGGCGCATTGATGCGCTTGGCGAGGCCGCGCGCGCGTACGACGCCGCCGACGTCGGGCGAGACGACCGTGACGGCTGCGCCTTTGAAGCGATCCTTGATGTCGCGCACCATGACGGGTGAGGCGAACAGGTTGTCGGTCGGGATGTCGAAGAAGCCCTGGATCTGCCCGGCGTGCAGATCGACGGTGAGCACGCGGTCCGCGCCCGAATTGGTGATCAGGTTCGCGACCAGCTTCGCCGAAATGGGCGTGCGGCCGGAGGCGCGGCGGTCCTGCCGGGCATAGCCGAAATAGGGGATCACCGCGGTGATGCGCTTGGCCGAGGAGCGGCGCAGCGCATCCATGATGATCAGCAACTCCATCAGATGATCGTTTGCCGGGAACGAGGTCGACTGCAGCACGAACACGTCGGCGCCGCGCACGTTCTCCTTGATCTCGACGAAGACCTCCATGTCGGCGAAGCGCCGTACTTCGGCGCGCGTCGAGCGGGGTCCGGAGGTAGGAGCCGATGGCCTCGGAGAGTGCGCGATTCGAATTGCCGGCGACGAGCTTGATCGCTCCGTTATTCGCCGCCATTGCCCGCTTCTCCGCTGCTTGCGCGGCAGGGTGATAACAAGCCTTCTGCGGTGCGGCAATACGCCCGCGGCCGGTTGTCCCGATGCTTTTTCAATCGGTTAACCGCATTAGCGCAAGCACTTAGCGCCCCGAAGCGAGCGCCAGCCGCTCGGCTGCACTGGGAGCGGCGGCGGAACGCGCCCGGCGCTGCGGTTTTCGCGGAGCCTCCGGCTCTGGTGAAGCCGCAACGGCGGTCGCCCCGGCCGGTACCGTGCCGGGATTGCTCATGAACGTCGCGAACTGGTCCATGGCGTTGCGCGCGATCCGGCGTAGCATCGGGGCATCCGCCGCAGCCCACGGGTCGGCGCCCGCGCGCCCGCCGGCTTCCTCGCCCGTGATGCGGAGCACGCGCAGCTTGTCGTCGTCGTAGACATCCCAAAGCCAGGAAATGTGCGTGCGCCCCTGAATGACCTGCGCCGCCACATAGCCGCGCACACGATAGTTCGCCGCACCCTCGCGCGAGGCTATCGCGAGATTGCGCGACTGCCCTTCGGTGGAGAGATTGTCGACTAGGCTGTTAAACACGCCGGGCGGCGGGCCGTCGATCGACTCGAATGCAATGGTCGGTCCTGCGGGCGTCGAGCCGGTGGTGAGGGAGACGTTCGACGTGGTGCCGTCGGTCGCGCAACCGGAAACCAATGCGGCGAGCAGCGCCGCGACGACGCATGCGATCCCGCGCGCATACGCGCGCTCCGGCTTCGGTTTCACCACGCTTGCACCACCCTGCGACCGGCGCGGAGTTCTGTGACCCCGTCGTGTCCCGCCAGATGGGTACCGCCAAACCGGGCAACGGTCCAGCGAACTATTGCATCAGCGCGATAGCGTTAACGTGGCGGCCGTAGTCCGGCTCGGCACGATGTGTGGTGCGCCGATAACTGAAGAAGCGTGCCGGCTCCGCGTAGGTGCAGAGCCCGAGGTCCTCGGCGCTTTTGATTTCAGCACCTTCGAGACGGGATTTGATGTAGCCGGGCAGGTCGAACATGGCGTGACCCTCGCGGGCCGCGGGCTTGAAGAATCGCTCGTTCGCCGGGCCCGCCGCCTTGAAGCGGTCCACGAATTCGGCGCCAACCTCGTAGTTCGGCTGGCGGATCAACGGACCGATCGCCGCCGAAATCCGCGCGCGCTTCGCACCCAGTGTCTCCATCGCCGCGATGGTCGCTTCGAGCACCCCGGTGAGCGCGCCCTTCCATCCGGCGTGCGCGGCGCCGATCACGCCGGCTTCGCCATCAGCGAACAGCACCGGTCCGCAGTCGGCCGTCGACACGCCGATCGCAAGGGCGGGCACACGCGTGACGACGGCGTCGGCGCGCGGCGAATTCTCGCGCGTCCATGGCTCTTCGGCGACGATCACAGTCGGCGAATGGATCTGGTAGCAGGTGACGAAGTGCGTCGGTGCGACACCAAGTGCGGCCGCCATGCGGGCGCGGTTTTCCTTCACTCTGTCGGGTGCATCGCTCGAGCCGATGCCGCCATTCAGGCTTGTGTAGATTCCGTCGGATACGCCGCCCTCGCGCGTGAAGAACGCGTGGCGAATGTTTTGCGACACGAGGGACGGGGCCTGGATCATGTTGCTGTCGTTCCGACTTCGCCGGCTTGCGGCGCCCCGGAATGACGGCTGAACATTTACAAGTCAAATCCAGGCAGCGCGCCAAGCCTAGGATCGGCGATCGCCAGCACCTTGAACAGTTCGCCCATCTGATCCGGCGCGGTGAGGCGCGCGAGCGCGGCGTCGATGTCGGCAGCCTGTTCGTGCGTCGCATTCGCCTTGAGCCGGCCCGCACGCTGCGCGATGCCGAGCCGGCGCAGGAATTCGCCCTGCGGCATTGGCCCTTGAGCGGACGCGCCCTGCTTTTGTGCGGTGTGTGCGAGCGCGCCGAAATCGACTTGCGTGGTGAGGTCCGCCTCGCCCGGCATTTCGAGCGGGTCGGCGAATTTGTGCTCTCGCACCGCCTGCAGTGTATCGCCGAACCCCGTTTCGGCGTGGCCGTAATCGATGAACAGTGCTGCGCCGCCGTGCGCCACGCGACGTGCCAGCAGCGCGAGCGGCCCATCGTGACGCCGTTCGAGGATCGTGCCGGGCGGCGCGTCGGTTGCCGGGACGCCCGGCATCGGGTCGGGCGCCGCCAGGAAGGAGAGCCTGCCGCCGGCAACGCCGACCATGCGCACGTGCCAGCCGTCGCGATCCTTGACGAACTGGCTCACTGGCAGCGCGTCGGCGAACTCGTTCGCGATCGCAATCGCAGGACCGTCCGGAATGTCGTCGACGCCGTGATGCCACGCCGTCGGAACACCCGCATTGACGAGCGCCTTCTCCTGCAGCGCGCGCAGCGCGGGACTGATCTCGACCAGGTGTACCGACAGCGCGGCGAAAAATTCGGGCAGCGCCTGCGCGGCGCGTAGCGCGTCAGCCATCAGCGTGCCGCGCCCCGGACCCAACTCGATCAGCCGCACGCGCGACGGGGATCCCATCTGCCGCCACACCGCCGCCGCCCAGGCGCCGAGCAGTTCGCCGAACATCTGGCTCACCTCCGGCGCGGTGACGAAATCCCCGCGCGCGCCGAATGGGTCGCGCGTCACGTAATAGCCGTGCCGCGGATGGGTGAGACAGAGCTGCATGTAGTCGGAAACCGTCATCGGACCCTCGGTCTCGATGATGCGCCGGATCTCCGCCTCAAGCGGCGTCATGGACGGGGCGTGGCGGACGTTTGAGCGCGATGACGATCAGCACGGCGCCGAAGAGAAACAGTGGGACCGACAGCAGCATCCCCATCGTGAGCCCGCCCCACAGGAAGCCGAGCTGCGCGTCCGGCTCGCGGAAGAGTTCGCAGATCGAGCGTGCGATCGCGTAGCCGATCGCGAACGACCCGATGATAAATCCCGGCCGCTTCAGCGCGCCTGCGCGAATGAGCCAACCAACCACGACAAACAGCACGATGCCTTCGAGCGTCGCCTCGTAAAGCTGGCTCGGGTGACGCGGGATCGGCCCGCCGGTGGGAAAGATCATGCCCCACGGCACATCTGTCTCGCGGCCCCACAATTCGCCGTTGATGAAATTGGCAACCCGCCCGAGAAACACGCCGATCAACCCGACCGCACATGTGACATCGCCGAGGGACAGCACCGGGATGCGGTGTTTGCGGGCAAACAGCACCACCGCAGCGATGCAGCCGGCGAAGCCGCCGTGGAACGACATGCCGCCCTTCCACAGCTCGAAGGATTCGAACGGATGAGCGGCGAAGTATTCGGGATTGTAGAACAGAACGTAGCCGCTGCGGCCGCCGAGGATGATGCCGAGCGTCACCCACACGATGAAGTCGTCCAAATCCACCGCGTTCATCGGGGCGGGCCCGCCCCATAATTTCTCGCTGCGGACAATCGCGCGCGCGTAGAGCCAGCCCAGCAGAATTCCCGCGATATAGGCGAGCGCGTACCAGCGAATCGCAAACGGTCCGATAAGGATCAGCACCGGATCGAAATTGGGAAATTGCAGGAAGAGAGGCGGCATGTCGTAATCCGGCGGCGATCACGCCTCATGCCGCCGCGGCGTAAGCGAAGTCAAGGCTATCGCTCTGCATGGCGTCGATCGTATGCGCCTATACGCTCGCCTCGGCCTTTTTCGGTGTCTTCCAGAGCTGAAAGCCGGCGGCTTCGATCGCCTGCTCGACTGTTGCCCGCGGAATGTTATGCGGTGGCGCGTTCTCCGGGCCGACGATACCGGTCACAGTCCAGGGTCCATGGTTCTTGGGAAGCTTGCTTCCAGCCGGATCGGCCGCGAAGGCACACAGCCGCTCCCGGGTTTCGGATTTGAAAATGTAGAGTCGCACGAGGCGCACCTTTCTTTCATTGATCCATCGCCGTGGCACGCAGGGCGATTTTTACATCAGTGCCCAGGCGAGACACGCTCCCGCGACGCCGACCGAAAGCACGATCCAGATCGCATAGAGCTGCAGCGTTGCCATCGTCGCCGCTCAATGAGCGGTCGGCAGCGCGGCGGCGCGCGCGGGCGGCAGTGGCGGCAGATCGTCGAGCCGGTCTTCGTTGGCGGCCAGCGCCAGGCAGCCATCCTGCATGCGCAGGAGTTGATCGTGATCCGATATCGATTGCGCGCAGGCTGCGAGCCTGCCGAGCACATCCGCCTTGCGGCGAAAAGCAGTCGCCTTGGCGCTGTGGGTATGAGGCATGCGCTTCCCCTTGCGTCGCAGGCGGGAGCGCTCGCATCTCTCAGCCGCCGGGGCCTGGGTTCACCGTTCCCGACAGTCCCAGCAGTATACGCGCAAAAGAGCCGCGCGCCTAAGGAATTCTAGGACAGCTTGCGTCAGTGGCGCGGTCTGATGTCGCGAAATGAGACGAGCCGGCGTTGCGCTTCATCCCACAAGGCAAGGCGCACGCACGACAGGCTGTTGAGCAACGTTATCCGGCCGACGTCGCGCAGTTCGGGATGATCGCGCAGCACGCGGGGCAGTTGGTAGAACGGAATGCGGCTGCACAGATGATGCACATGATGAACGCCGATGTTGGCGGTGAACCAGCGCAGCGGCGCGGGCAGATCGTAGTGTGAACTGCCGAAAAGCGCCGCATCGGCTTGCGTCCAGTCTCAATTCGCTTCCCACGTGGTCTGCTCGAACTGATGCTGAACGTAGAAAAGCCACACGCCCGCCGAGGCAGCGAGCAGCATGATCGGAAGGTGGACCAGCAGCACGGCCCCGATGCCGAGGAACCAGATCAGGATGGCGGCAATCAGCGCGATCGCGAGATTGGTCGCCATCGTGCTGACCCAGGGCGCCCATCCGGCGCGCATCAATCCGACCGGCAAACGATAGTGGAGGATGAAAGTGTAGGCGGGGCCGATCCCGAACATCACGAGAGGATTGCGATAAAGCCGGTAGCGCAGACGGCCGGCGAGAGAGAGCGCGCGATATTCGCGCACCGTGAGGGTGTCGAGGTCGCCGACGCCGCGCCGTTCGAGATTGCCGGAGGTCGCGTGATGGATCGCATGCGTGCGGCGCCAGAAGTCGTACGGCGTCATCGTGAGTACGCCGATCACGCGGCCGACCCAGTCGTTCGCATGGCGGTTGGAGAAGAACGAGCCATGGCCGCAGTCATGCTGAATCATGAACAGCCGAACGAGGAATCCAGCGGCGGGCAGCGCGATCAGAAACGAAGCCCAAAGGTGTCCGATCGAGTATGCGAACCACGCGGCGGTCCACAGCCCAACAAGCGGCAACGCTGTGATCGCCAGTTCGGCAATCCCGCGCGTGTTGCTCGGCCTGATGTAGCTGTTGAGCAGCTTGCGGATGCTGTTGGAGTCGATGAGGGCCGAATGGGAATTGTGGCCAAGACTCAAGGTGCGGCTTTCTTGGTGACGCGCTTGCGTGGCGCAGATTTCGGCTTGGCGGCGGCTTCGGCAGCCGCGGTCTCGGCGTCGGCCGCTTGCTTCTTCAGGCGCAGTTCACGCAAACGAGCCGTGTTCGCGTCAACACGCACGCGCTCGGCCTGATACTCGCGCATTGCCTGCGCGGCTTCGCGTTCGCGCCCAGCCTTCTGAGCTGCCGCTACCAGACGCTGCTCCAGCGTTTTCGTCTTCGTCATGCCGGGCCCTGGTACTCCATGGGTGCCGCGTTCGAATCAGAATACCACATCTGCGCGGGCAGGGCAGAAAAACAATCCCGCGCCCCGGGTTAGCCGGGGGCGGGATTCCTCAAGCTTTGCCGGTACATCCGTGGTCAAAGCTCAGGTGCGGTCTCGTATCAAACCGCTTGCAGGTTCTCGGCCGCAGACTTGCCTGAGCGTTTGTCGGCGACGAGATCGAAGGAAATCTTCTGTCCTTCGTTGAGCGTGCTCATTCCGGCGCGTTCGACGGCGCTGATATGGACAAACACGTCATTGCCGCCGTTGTCCGGCTGAATGAAGCCGAAACCCTTTTGGCCGTTAAACCACTTCACTGTTCCCTTGTTCATGGGACGTCCTTCGTTAGCGATGCACAGATGGGCTTCGGCCGCAGTACGCGTCCAAAGTCCCGGTTCGTTCGATGTCTGGATAAAGTGTCTGAAACGTGCACGCCCGTCAGTGACGAAGCGAAGCGGCCCAGTCATTCGGCCAAGTATCGATGCCTCGATATATGTGGATGAAGGGCCGGGAAGTCAAGTTCCGGGCGCCGCGCGGTCTCAGCGTGGTCGCCGGTACGCGGGCATGTGCGAACATTTTCTGCATTGCGAGCGCACCCTTCTGGTAGTCTGCTGACGCCGAGCCTGACGGAGCGAATGATGGCACAAACGAATAACCGCTTTTTCGACGAGGTTGCCCGGTTGATGAACGATGCGGCGGGCGTCGCCACCGGCGTACGGCGCGAGTTCGATACCGTCATGAAAACGCAAGCCGAGCGGATCCTGCGCGATATCGATGTGGTGCAGCGCGAGGAATTCGAGGCCGTCAAGGAGATGGCGAGGCTCGCCCGGGAAGAAAACGAGGCGCTGAAGGCCCGCATCGCCGCCCTGGAAGCGAAACTCGGCGGCGCGTCCGGGCCGGCGATCCCGCTCGGCGACGGGACCTGATCCCGCCCCTGCGAGCCCGATTACCTCGATTTCCTTGTTTTTCCGCGCCCCTGCGGCTATAAGCCCGCTCGCTCATGGCTCCGACACCCCTGGAGGCATGCCGTGAGGCAATTCACGCATTGAAACAAGGACTTGAACAATGGCGACCGTCAATGAACTGAGCGCGACGGCGCGTCCGAAGGCCGGCAAGGGGGCCGCCCGGGCAGTGCGTCGCGAAGGCCGCGTGCCGGCCGTGATCTACGGAGACAACAAGGAACCCCTCGGCATTTCGCTCGACTTCAAGGAGTTGAAGCAGAAAATCTATGCCGGCCACTTCCTCACCACGGTCTGCAATCTCGATGTGGACGGCGCGAAGCATCGCGTGATCCCGCGCGACTTCCAGCTCGATCCGGTGATGGACAATCCGATGCACGTCGACTTCCTGCGCCTCGGCGAGGGTGCGGTGGTGCGCGTGCGCGTTCCGATCCGCGCGATCAACGCCGACCAGGCGCCGGGCATCAAGCGCGGCGGTACGGTCAACCTCGTGACCCACACCATCGCGGTGCAGGTGCCGGCCGATGACATTCCGCAGGCCTTCGAGGTCGATCTGGCGGGGCTGGAGATCAACTATTCGCGCCACCTGAGCGACATCAACCTGCCGCCCAACGTGAAGGTGCTGGAGCACGGCGACATCACGCTGGTCACCATCGTGCCGCCGTCTGGTTACGCCGAAGAGATGAAGCAGGCCGCGGAGGCCGCCGCTCAGGCTGCTGCTGCTGCTGAGGCTGCTGCTGCTGCACCGGCGGCTCCGACCGGCGCCCCCGGCGCTGCTCCTGCTGCTGCTGCTGCACCGGCCGAGAAGAAGTAGCCTCTCGCCTCGCCGATCCCGGCGCTTGCCGGGATCGGTCCTCCGACCGATGGCCTGATCCATGCTGCTGTTTGTCGGGCTCGGCAATCCGGGCGCCAAGCACGCGGGCAACCGCCACAACATCGGATTCATGGCGGTCGAGGCGATTGCGAAGGCGCATCGCTTCGCGCCCTGGCGGCGGCGCTTTCAGGGTGTCGCGACCGAGGGCACGATTGCGCAGGAGAAGGTGCTGCTGCTCCTGCCCGGCACCTACATGAACGAGTCCGGCCGCGCAGTTGCCGAGGCGATGCATTTCTACAAGATGCCGCTCGGCGATATCGTGGTGTTTCATGACGAGATTGAGCTGCCGCCTGCGAAGTTGCGCGTGAAGGTCGGCGGCGGCATCGCGGGGCATAACGGGCTGCGCTCGATCAGCGCGCATGTCGGCAACGACTACAAGCGCGTGCGGCTCGGTGTGGGACATCCGGGTGTCAAAGAGCTGGTGCAGCCGCATGTGCTTGGCGATTTCGCCAAGTCCGAGCGGCCCTGGGTCGAGGCGCTGTGCGATGTGATTGCGGCGAATGCGGAACTGCTGGCGGCGGCGAAGGACGCGAGTTTCCAGAACAAGGTGCATCTCGCGATGGATGCAAAGGGCTTCGGTTCGCCGAAGGACTCCGAGGACAAATAGATGGGCTTCAAGTGTGGCATCGTCGGACTGCCGAACGTCGGTAAATCGACGCTCTTCAATGCGCTGACCGAGACGGCGGCAGCGCAGGCTGCGAACTATCCGTTCTGCACCATCGAGCCGAATGTCGGCGAGGTCGCGGTGCCGGACCTGCGGCTCGACGTCCTGGCGAAGCTCGCAAAATCCGCCGAGATCATTCCGACGCGGCTCACCTTCGTGGACATCGCGGGGCTGGTGAAGGGCGCCTCGCAGGGCGAGGGGCTCGGCAACCAGTTCCTCGGCAATATCCGCGAGGTCGACGCGATCGCCCACGTGGTGCGCTGCTTCGACGATGGCGACGTGACCCATGTGGCGAACAAGATCGATCCGGTCGCCGACATCGACACGATCGAAACCGAACTGATGCTCGCCGACCTCGACAGCCTCGAACGGCGCGTCGATGCGCTGGAAAAAAAGATTCGCGGGCAGGACAAGGAGGCCAAGGAAACACTCGACCTGGTCAATCGTGCGCTCAAGCTTTTGCGCGATGGCAAGCCCGCGCGGTTCGTCGAGCGCAAGCCCGAGGAAGAAAAGCTGTTTCATTCGCTCGGGCTGCTGACGTCGCTGCCGGTACTGTACGTGTGCAACGTCCAGGAGGGCGCGGCCGCGACCGGCAACGACTATTCACGCGCGGTGGAAAAGCGCGCTGCCACGGAGGGCGCGGCGTCCGTGGTTATCTCGGCCAAGATCGAAGCCGAGATCGCGGTGCTGCCGCGCGACGAGCGCGAGATGTTTCTGTCGGAGATCGGCTTGAAGGAGCCGGGGCTCGATCGGCTGATCCGCGTCGGTTACGGGCTGTTGCATCTGGTGACGTTTTTCACCGTCGGACCGAAAGAGACGCGCGCGTGGACCGTGACGAAAGGCTCGCGCGCCCCGCAGGCCGCGGGCGTGATCCACACCGATTTCGAACGCGGCTTTATCCGCGCCGAGACCATCGCGTTTGACGACTATGTCAAGGGCGGCGGCGAGGCCGGCGCGCGCGACATCGGCAAGCTGCGGCTGGAAGGCAAGGAATATCAGGTCGCCGACGGCGACGTGATGCACTTCAGATTTGCCACGTAGGGATTGGGCCCGCGGCCAGTCCTAGAACCCGGCCTTTCGGAATTGCTCGTCTTACATTCCGCCGCGATTACGGATCGCCGCAAGATGTTCGTTGATGCGGAAAACCATCAGCACGAACTCGGCGACGATGCGGGCGAACAAGATGCCGAGCAACATGCCGGCGAAGCTCGCGACCGCCGTGAAGGCGCCTGCGATCGGATTGAGCGCCATCGCGCCGAGCGCCGTCACCAGTCCTGACAACCCGCCGAGGATCACGATGATGACGACAAGCCAATAGAACAGCTTGATGATCGACGGCGTGATGAACCGTTCCCACTGGAACAGGTCGCCGATATAGAACATCAGCTTCTCCTCGCGAGTCGGGACTTGAGGCAGCGCGAGACTGCATGCGCTATCAGGGATGTCAATGTGGCGCTCGCGCGGAGCGTTGACGCCAGCAAGCAAGCCCGTCTAGGAAATCGTCCTTAATCCGGAAGCTGCTCCGTGCCGAAATTTTACTTCGAGGATTTCTCGACCGGTTGGACGGCCGAATATGGGCCGCGCCGCGTCACGCGCGAGGAAATTATCGACTTTGCCGCGCAATACGATCCGCAGCCGATGCATCTCGACGAGGAGGCGGCGCGCCAAACCATGTTGGGCGGGCTTGGCGCGTCGGGCTGGCATTCGTGCTGCATCATGATGCGCCTGATCGCCGATGGGCTGTTGCTCGACGCGGCGTCGATGGGCGCGCCCGGGCATCGAGGAGGTGCGGTGGCTCAAGCCGGTTCGACCCGGCGACAGCCTGACAGTACGCGGCAGTGTGACCGGTTCGCGCGCCTCGCAAAGCAAGCTGGATCGTGGCTTCGTCACATTCCTCTGGGAGATGTCGAACGATCGCGGCGAGGCGGTGATGACGCTTCTCTGTCCACAGATGTTGCTGCGCCGTCATCCCGGGGCGGCGGTATGAAATATTTCGAAGATATTCATGTCGGCGACCGCATGGCGCTCGGCACGCACACCTTCACGGCGGATGACATCAAGACCTTCGCCGCACAGTATGATCCGCAGCCGTTTCACATGGACGAGGCCGCGGCGGCGAAATCGCATTTCGGCGCGCTGTGCGCGTCCGGCTGGCATACGGTTGCCGCTTGGATGAACCTGCGCGTGCAGTACGCCAAGCGCGAGGATGCCGAACGTCTGGCGCGCGGCGAGGTGCTCGCAAGGCTCGGGCCCTCGCCCGGATTCCGTGACCTGAAATGGCTCAAGCCGGTCTATGCCGGCGACACGATCAGTTATGCCTCCGAAGTCGTCGAGAAGCGTGTAACCAAAAGCCGGCCCGGCTGGGGAATTGTATTCGCGCGCAATACGGGAACCAACCAGAATGACGAACCGGTGATGTCATTCATCGGGTCCGGATTCGTCGAGCGGCGGCCGGACGCCACATAGAGCGGTGGAAAAGCCGCGGGGCCGCACGGCGCTCTCTCGCGCCGCCATGCGGCGGACTTAATCGCAATCAGAATCGATCCCGGGGCGGTCCGGCGGCACGGGGTGGTTGGCGATTTGTTAATCGCAGGGCGCGTCAGTCCAGCGTTCTGCGGCGAAATTCTCAACCTCTCAGTAATATCCACTACGCAGTGGCGCGGATCGAAAGGACGTGCGGGAGCCTGCGATGGAAGAGCGGCGAGAAGCTTCACGGCACCGGACGCTGAAAGCCGGCAAGATTGTCGTGCACCCCCACACGTCGGTCTTCGATTGCACAGTGCGCAACCTGTCGCCCAAAGGCGCGTTGCTGATTGTGGCAAGCCTCGCGGGAATTCCGGACAAATTCGATCTGATGGTCGGCGATGCCGGCGAACAGCATCCCTGCCGCGTGGTGTGGCGCGGCGAGGACCGGCTGGGCGTAGAGTTTGGTTAGCGCCGGTACTGCGGGCGCCGCTGGCCCGAACCGATCATCGGCGGGGCTGCGCTCTTGTGGCGGAAGCTGATCCGCCCGCGTTGCAGATCGTAGGGCGACATTTCAACGACGACCTTGTCGCCGACGCCGGTGCGGATGCGGAATTTGCGCATCTTGCCCGCCGTGTAGGCCAGGATCTCGTGATCGTTATCCAGCTTCACACGGAAGTTGCCGTCGGGCAGCACTTCGGTAACCGTGCCGTCGAATTCAAGAAGTTCTTCTTTCGCCATCCGTATCTACTCCGTAGCCGCCCTTTCTAGCGTGTGTCGCGGCTGGCGTCACCCGCCGTGTGCCGCGGTTCGCGGCGCATGAAGCCGACGGCCGCGATGTTGTCACCCTGGTGCGCGGTCGCGCCTGCCCGAATGGGCTCGGCGGCGCGCGGCTCGTGACGTTGAGACGATCCGTTGCGCTCGTGCCGCGCGGGCTTGCCGTTGCGATTCTGACCGTTGCGGTTCGGTCCGTTCCGGTTTTGCCCGTTGCGCTGCTGCTGCTGTCCGTTGCGGCCATGCCCGTGCCGGCCCGCGTTTTGCTGCGGGCGGTGATGCTTCGCCGGCCGGTCTGCCGCATGCGGCGCCGTACGACGATCGGTCGACGGGATGGTCATCTGGATCAGCTTTTCGATGTCGCGCAGATAAGCGCGCTCCTCGTGATCGCAGAACGAGGTGGCGACGCCTGCTGCTCCGGCGCGCGCGGTGCGGCCGATGCGGTGCACATAGCTCTCCGGAATGTTCGGCAGATCGTAATTCACCACATGGCTGATGCCGGTCACGTCGATGCCGCGTGCCGCGATATCGGTCGCGACCAGCGTCTTGAGCTTGCCCGCGCGGAATGCCTTGAGCACGCGCTCGCGCTGGTTCTGAGACTTGTTGCCATGAATGGCTTCGGCCGGAATGCCGTTGGCGGTGAGTTCGCGTGCAACCTTGTCGGCGCCGTGCTTGGTGCGGGTGAAGACCAGCGCCTGGCCGGGTTCGGTCCGCAGCACTTCGGCAAGAAGGGAAGGCTTGGCCGGCTTGTCCACCAGAATGACACGTTGCTCGACCCGCTCGGCGGTAGAGGCAACCGGTGTCACGGCGACACGCGCCGGATCGCGCAGCATATGCGCCGCCAGATCCTCGATCTCGCGCGGCATGGTGGCGGAAAACAGGAGCGTCTGGCGCTCCTTGGGGAGCTTCGCGACGATCGTGCGGATATCGTGGATGAAGCCCATGTCGAGCATGCGGTCGGCTTCGTCGAGGACCAGCACCTCGACCTGATTGAGGCGCAACGCGTTGGCGCGCATCAGATCGAGCAGACGGCCCGGCGTCGCGACCAGCACGTCGAGGCCGTTCAGCAGATCACGTACCTGCCGTCCCATCGGAACGCCGCCGATGACGAGCGCCGACTGGATGCGCATGTGACGGCCGTAGGTGCGGAACGAGTTGAGGATCTGGCCGGAGAGTTCACGCGTCGGCGAGAGCACCAGCACGCGCGGGCTCTTCTTTTCCAGCGGCTTCCGGTTCGCGTGGAGCCGGTTGAGGATCGGCAGCGCGAACGCGGCGGTCTTGCCGGTGCCGGTCTGCGCGATGCCGACGATGTCACGTCCGGCGAGAACCACCGGGATAGCGTCGGACTGGATGGGGGTGGGGGTGGTGTATTGCTCTTCGGAAAGGGCTCGGGTGATCGGCTCTGCGAGGCCGAATTCGTGGAAAGACGTCAAAATAAGAATCCTGCTGTGGCGAGATACGCCACGTCGAAAGCGGCGCACATCGCGGGGTCCTGGAGACACCCCGCCTGATCTGGGCTGTCAATGTGATTGGAAGGGGAAAAAGGCAGGCCAAAACCGTTTGTCTGGTTCGTACAGGCGGCCCTGCCGCGGCCCGGTCAACGGGCCGACGCGCAGTACATGGCAGGTTCGCCCGGCTTTTTCAAGTCGGGCTCATCCGGATGCTTAGCAGCGGATGATCGTGATCTCGCGATCTCCTTCGCGCGCCGGCACAGTTAGGCGCTCGGAGCGGCAGGCATCCTGAGCCTCGTCGCGGGCACTCGAGAGACGCGGCGTACCCCCCGCGGCGGGCGGATCGCCGGCATCGAGGATCGCGGGCGGGACATAGGCCGGGACAGCTTCGGCCGGATCGTAGGGGCTGCCGACATAGCCCCAGTCCTCACCGGTGGTGAGCGGATAGCCCAGGCCGCCGAACAGGATGCGGTGATGACCGCGCGCGATATGCGCATAAGGATTCTCGTAACTCGCTTGATGCGGCAACCGGGGGGCGAAAGGAAGCCGTGCCTGAGTCCCGTCGCGGGGTGCACCGGAGGGATGAGAGCCGATCCGCGGGCCGTGGCCGAGGCGGTGGGGGCTCCCGAGATGCGCCGGCCGCGTGCGGGGGCCGCCGCGTGGCTGCAGCAAGATACCAGCCGGCCCGCTGAAATGAATCCCGAAGGATGGGTGAGACGCGAAAGCGCCTCCGATGCCGCCGGCTTCGACGGTCGAACCGGGGACGAGGGCGGTCCCCGCGAGCGCCAGGACGGCAAAACCAACAGTTTTTCGCAACATCGCGGTCTCCGGTCTGGAACGAAGAGCCGCCGCACTCGATTAGGCCTCCAAGCAAGCCTAGTTGCCGCCCGGCCCTTTGTCGACAAACCGGGCGGAAAAATTAACCCAGAGTTAACCGCCCGGCTTGAACCGTCGTTAACGCGGCAGCGACTAAACGGATGGGACGATGTTGGGGGAGGGGATCATGGCGGACCGTCGGGGCTTGGGGATTGTCGGCATTATGCTCGGCGGCGTGACTGCCGCCGTCATGCTCATCGCCGTCATGGTGGTGAAGCAGCAGATCGACAGCCGGACGTTCGACGACGTGCGCCTGCCGGTACTGGCCTCCTCCGCACACATCGCCATTCAGTAATCGCACGCCCGCCATCCCGAAACATTTGGGCCTGTCTGCCGTTGTTCCCTCAGGGGGTAACGGAGTGCAAGACCATGGCCATTCCGATCAAATCGATGCTGATCGTCGCCGCAACACTCGGGACGATTGCGAGTGCCCGCGCGGCCGACGTGCCGACGCTGGACATAAACCCGACATGCCGGCCGCTGGGCGATAATCTCGCCTTTCCGATCGACACTGACCGCTGCCTGCGCACCGAACGCGCGGCGCGCGATCAGCTTGAGCAGCAATGGACACAATATGCTGCCGCGGACCGCGCGCTCTGCACGCAGACCGCCCAAATGGGCGGCCTGCCGAGCTACGTGGAGCTGATCACGTGTCTTGAGATGAAGCGTGACGCCGCAAACCTGCCAGCCAACGGGATGCGGAGTCAGCCATCGAGCCTGCGCAGGTAGCGTCAGGCGCGATCGAGCTTGGTATCGCCGACCTGGGCTTTCCACTGCGCCATGCTTTCGGCGACGATCTTCACCGACGTCATGGCAACATGGCTGAGCTGGGCGTAGCTCGAAATTTCGCGTTGTACGCGCTCTCCTTCATTCTGAAGGAAGTCGCGCACGTTGCGAAGGTCGGCGATCAGATTGTCGATTT
This sequence comes from uncultured Alphaproteobacteria bacterium, assembly GCA_963757565.1. Taxonomy (GTDB): domain Bacteria; phylum Pseudomonadota; class Alphaproteobacteria; order Rhizobiales; family Xanthobacteraceae; genus PALSA-894. The sequence goes on along the minus strand of CAVWSB010000006.1, from coordinate 378,157 downwards.
CGGTCACCGATGAAACCGAAACGCGGTCCAGCAGCGAATTGAGATTGTGGACGGCCTGCTCGCCCGTCGGCTCGCTGGCCGCGGGTCGGCGGAGTTGGGCCACGTCCCGGCGGACGAATTCGCGGATCTCCCCTTCGAATTCGCCGGGCGCGTCGTCGGTCTTGGTGGTTCGTGACGGTGCTGCGTTCATTTTTGTCCCCGTTATTGAACGATTGGTGCAACCCAGTGGCCTTCCACGCGCCGATTGCGCCATGCGATTCAGGCCGCTTAAGGCCAAGTTTGCGGCAAAACAGCGCCGGGGCCCGACAGTTTGCTCGGAAATCGAAAAATTGCAGCGCCGGAAGCGATACAGCCGGCCTTGCGGCCGGCTGTTCGCGTTTGCGATGCGTATGGAATTAGAAATTGGCCGGATTTAGCGGCCTTGCGAAGCCTGTCTGACCCTTTGACAGGCGAGGCCGGGGATGGCTGCGGCCTCTGGTGAGACCGCCGCCATCCACGCGGCGCCCCCGCGCCTGCCCGATCGTCTATCGCCGCACCCCCGTCGGAAGCCGCGATCATGTTGGTGAAGGCGTCACGCGCCTAGTGCTAAAAAGCCACACGATGCATTCTCTTGCGAGCAGTTTTGCGGCAAAACCAGCGCCGCGGGAAGGCACGGGGCGAGGGACCGTCCGCAAAGCCGCTGGAGTGGCCTGCAGGTTTCCGCTCTTGCCGGCGGTCTTCAGGCTCCTACAATTCGCGTCAACAAAATCAGGAGGCCGCCCATGCTGTCGATCCGCCAGATCCATCCGGTATTCGTCGGCGAGGTGAGCGGTGTCGATCTGTCGAAGCCTTTGACGCGCGAGGAGGTCGCCGCGATCGAAGCCGGGATGGACCGCTACGCGGTGCTGCTGTTTCACGACCAGAACATCACCGACGATCAGCAGATGGAGTTCAGCAAGAACTTCGGCCCGATCGAGAACGCCAAGGGCGGCAACATTACCAAGGACAACGAATACCGCCTGAAGCAGGGCATGGTGGACGTCTCGAATCTCGACAAGGACGGCAAGCCGCTGCCGCGCGACGACCGCCGCCGCATGTTCAATCTCGGCAACCGGCTCTGGCATTCGGATTCGTCGTTTCGCGCGATCCCGGCGAAGTACTCGATCCTGTCGGCGCGCTCGGTCGCGAGCGACGGCGGCAATACCGAGTTCGCCGACATGCGCAACGCCTACGACACGCTTGAGCCGAAGATGCGCGACACGATCGAGGACTTCGTGTGCGAGCACTCGCTGATGTACTCGCGCGGCTCGATGGGCTTTGACGGACTGACCGACGAGGAACGCTCCTTCATGAAGCCGGTGCGCCAGAGCCTCGTGCGCAAGCATCCGGTGACCGGGCGCAAGTCGCTCTATCTCTCGTCCCATGCGGGGCACATCGTCGGCTGGCTGGTGCCGGAATCGCGCGATCTGCTGCGCGATCTGGTCGAGCACGCAACGCAGCGCGAGAACGTCTACATCCATCGCTGGCGGCAATACGATCTCGTGATGTGGGACAATCGCCAGACGATGCACCGCGTGCGGCGCTTCGACGAGTCGCAGCCGCGCGACATGCGCCGCACCACCGTTGCGGGCGAGGCGATGACGGCGAAGCAGGCCGCCGCGGCCTGAGAGCGCCCCTGAAAAAGCGAAACCCCGCCGAAGCGGGGTTTTCAAACCAATGGGTCATCCGAACTGCACGCACCATAGCGTGTCGACCCTAAAGTTCCGGCAATTCATTCGCTACAATTTGAAACAAGCCAGCCCGCAAGATTGCGGACGGCGCTCACTGCTGCGGTCGCCGCACCAGTTGATTGCGCTGCGTTTCGTCAACGCATTTTTCCACCAGTTCGAGGCGCTGGTCGATGTTCTTGATCTTCTTGTCGCCCTCGTACTTCATCCAGCATTCCGCCTTGACCCTCTCGGGCGTCATCGGACCGGAGGGCGGAGGAGGAGGAGGCGGCGCCGGGGCCGCGGCGGTCTGCTGCGACGCGGGTGCGGCGGGGGCGAGGTCGGCCGAGCTGTTGCCGGCCGCACAGGCCGAAAGCGCGAGCAAGCCGCAGACGCAGAGAAGGCGGAGCGATTGGACGATCATGCGCCTGTCATAGCGCCGCCGCGCCGCCTGCGCCACCGCTCAGGCGCGGCGCACAATCCTTTCAAGCTTGCGCTCAAGCGCACTCGCCTGCGCCGGATTGGGCCGCAGACTCGCGGTTTTCATTGCATAAAAGGCAACGAGTGCGCTGATCGCGTTGGTCAGCAGCAGAAAAACGATCGCCGTCTCAGGAAACTCATCATCTGACCGTGCATGGCATCCTCCGGCGGGCACGGCATCAAATCGAACAACTCCTGCCGAAAATGCCGGCTTGGAACGGAAGTTCCACGCCGGCGTTGGTGGCACACAGATTCCATGGAGCCTGCGATGACCATCATGCGATTGAGCCTGTCGGCGGCGGCCCTGCTCGCCGGACTCGGCGTTGCGTGTGCGCAGCAGGCCCCCGCCAACAACGACCAGGCAAAGTCGATGCAGGGCGGCAAGGAAGAGCCGGGCTCGCATGCATCGACGGGCTCCGAGCCGGTCTTTGTTGACGGCAAGCTCGCGGTGCCGGGCGCGCCGGCCGACAGCCAGACCGTTCCGTCCAAGGTCTCTGAACGTAACGCGCGTCTCGACGCCATGCCGATTATGGCGTTGCCAACCGGCATCACCGACGACCAGAAGAAACAGATCGCCGAGGTCATTGCAAAGTCGCAGATGCCGGTATCGCAGATCAGTGCGAAGCTGGCCGACCTGCTCCCTGCGACCACGCCTGTCTCCGACATGCCGGCGGACTTGAAGTCCGCAGTGCCGATGGCGCGTGACTTCTCCGTCATCCGCACCAAGGACAAGATCCTTCTGGTGCGCGCACCCAACATGGTGGTGACCGGCGAAATCGCGGTTCAATAATCCGCCGCTGATCCTTGCCAAGCCGCTTGCGTGGCCCGTGCCCGCCGCGCTAGCGGAAAGGGCAGGGGAAGCGCCATGATCCGCATCGTTGTCGCCGCACTTTTCGCGCTTGTCGCGCAGGCCGCTGCCGCGCAGGTGCCAGCCGACGCGCTGCAGGAATTGGCGCCGACCGGCAAGCTGCGCGCCGCGATCAACTACGGCAACGGCGTGCTGGCGCAAAAAGGACCGGACGGCGAGCCGCGCGGTATCTCCGCAGACCTCGTCGCGCGAACTGGCAAAGCGCCTCGGCGTGCCACTGGAATTCGTCACCTTCACGGCGGCCGGCAAGGCATTCGAGGCGGCGAAAGCCAACACGGTCGATGTGCTGTTCGTCGCGATCGAGCCGGTGCGCGCCGCCGAAGTCGAGTTCACGCCGCCCTACGTGCTGATCGAGGGCGCGTATCTGGTGCTGAAGGATTCGCCGCTGCGCGAGCCGGCCGATGTCGATCAGCCCGGCAAGCGCATCTCGGTCGGCGAGAATTCCGCCTACGACCTTTACCTCACCCGTACGCTCAAGCATGCGAGCCTGCTGCGCACGGCCGGTGGCTGCTGCAAGAACATCGATCTGTTCCGCGCCGAGAAACTCGATGCGGCGGCGGGCGTGCGCCAGCCGCTCGCCGCATATGCGAAAGACCATCCCGACGTGCGCGTGATGGAAAAGGGTTTCCAGGAAATCCGTCAGGCGATGGGCACGCCGAAAGGCCGCGCTCGCCGCCGCCGCCTATCTGCGCACATTCGTCGAAGAGATGAAGGCGAGCGGCTTTGTTGCCGACGCATTGAAACGCAGCAATCAGGGCGACGCTCAAGTCGCGCCCGCAGGAGGATGATGTGACTGTATCGCCCGACGTTCTGAAAGATCTTGCGCCGACCGGCACGCTGCGTGCGTCGATCAATCTCGGCAACATCGTGCTGGCGAACGGCACGGCGGACAATCCGGGCGGCATCACGCCGGCGCTCGCGCGCGAACTCGCAAAGCGCCTCGGCGTGCCTTCGGCGCTCACCTGCTTCGATGCGGCCGGCAAGGCGTTCGACGCCATGAAGGAGGGGCAGGTCGACATCGTGTTCCTGGCGATCGAGCCGGTACGCGCCGCCGAGATCGAATTCACCGCGCCCTATGTCATCATCGAGGGCTGCTACGCGGTGCCGAAGGATTCGCCGCTCAAGTCGCCCGACGACGTGGACAAGCCCGGCATTCGCATCGGGGTGAACCAGCGCTCCGCCTACGATCTGTTCCTCACGCGCAATCTCAAGCACGCGACGCTGGTGCGCAGCGAGGACGGCGCCGAGACGTTCCTGAGCGAGAAGCTCGACGCCGCGGGCGGCGTGAAGCAGGCGCTGCAGAAATTCATCGCGGGGCATCCGGACGTTCGGCTGGTCGAGCCGCGCTTCATGGAAATCCGCCAGGCGATGGGCTGCGCCAAGGGCAAGCATCGCCGGCGGCAAATACCTGCGCGCGTTCGTCGAGGAGATGAAGGCGAGCGGCTTTGTGGCGAGCGAACTGAAGAAGAGCGGCCAGCAGGATGCGGCCGTGGCGCCGCCGGAATCCTGATTGGAACAAAGCTGAACGGATATTCATTAAATAAATCAACAACTTAGTGATTTCTTCCGGGAACGCGCGACCGCCATGCGCGTTGTCCTTGCGTGAAATGGGCCGGACCGCCCGAAAACCACCAAGGAGGAATTCATGAAAAAGCTTGCTTTTACCGCCGCCGCCCTCGCGGCGATGGCTTTCACCGCCCCGGCGTTTGCGCAGGACGTGAATGTGAGGATCGGCGGTGGTGATCATCACCGCCCCATGATGCGCCATATGGAGCGTCATATGGAGCGCCATGAGGTGCGCATGCACCGCGACCACGGCCGGCATGAAGGCTGGCGCCGCCATCACCATGGCGAAAAGGTCGTCATCATCAAGAAGCGCGAACGCTGATCGCATCGCGCGACCTTCGTCGAAAGCGGCCTCGGGCAACCGGGGCCGCTTTTGTATTGCAGCCCGCACCGGCGTGATTACATCCTCTGCAAACGGAGGCCGCCCATGAAAACCGTTCTCTCGATTGCGCTTGTGTTCGCGTTCGCCGCCAGCGCCGCCGCGCATGACGGGCCGCGCAAGCCGCACCACAAGCGCGTCCATCACGTACGCCAGCAACCTGCGCCGCGCGATCCGAATGCCGCATACTGGAACGACCCCGGCCGCCAGGCGCCGCCGTTCTCCTATTTCGGCGACGTGCACTAGCGATCCCGAGGCGCTGCAGCGATTTCGTTCAGTCCGAACCGGCGCGCGCGGCTTTCGCTTCCGGGCCCGCACGGCCTGACGCGCCTGCCTCGAACCCTGCAATCCAGCAGTCATAGGCGAGTTCTTCGTCGGCGCGGCTGCTGATCCACGGCACGCGCTCTGCCAGCAGCATCCAGGCGACCCGATCGAGCACAGGGGCTGGGACCTCGATGCTGCGCGCGCAGCGTCCGCCGGCAACGCAGGAGCGCGATCTGCGGCAGGCCGCGGCGCCGCACACGCGATAGAGCCGCAGCAGCTCGCAGCTGACGCGCAACACTTGGCCGTCGTCCAGTTCGGCGACGGCGCTTCGCAAATCCTGTTTCAGCCTTGCTAGCAGCCCGGCATTGTCGGGCGCGCCGTTCGCCGCATGCGCGCGCAGCCGTTCGACGGTGCGCGCCGCGAGCGCGTTCATCGCGAGGCTGAGTTGCGTGCGGGTATCCGCGTCGAAGCGGCGCAACTCGTCCGCGCTGTAGGGCGACGCATCGGGCGTTTCGAACGGCACATTCTGGATCATGGGCATGCCTCCTCGTTCCCGCGGCGCACTGCGCCCGGGTTGTGTGATCCCTCCGGGCGCGTGTGCGCGAGGAGGGGGTGGAGCGCCGCATGGCGCTACGCACCGGTCGCCTCCCCTTGCGGGGAGGCCGGCGTCCGGCGAAGGACGCCGCGCCTTGCGGCGCTCCACGGCGGCGCTTTTCGGTCCCGGGCCACGCTTTCGGGGCGCATTCGCGCGCCGCCGTCAGCCAGCTCCTGGCAGTGGGACCGTAGTGTCCCCCGGGTGGAGCCCCGGGCCGCCCGGGACCGGCATGCCTGCCGGGCGCGGGAGCCGCACCTTGCTCCGCTCGTCTGGATGCCTCCGGCGGGCGCCCCTCGACGAGCAAGGTGGGGTGAATATAGGACTGAATTCAGTCCTAGTCAAGGGGGAAAACACGCTACAGCGCCAGCCTCACTTGAAACAAAAATAGAAATCCGCTGGACTTGGATTGCTGGGGCGATTTAGGCGTTACCGCCTGCGCCTCAACGACTTTACTCCGCGGCGAGCACGCGCACGCGGCGCTCGGCCTTTGCCCAATCACCCGCGCGCGCGGCGCAGGTCGTAGTCGGCCTGCAAGTTCATCCACAGCTCTGGCGTCGTGCCGAAGTATTTCCCGAGCCGGAGCGCGACGGATGCCGTGATGCTCGACCGGGCGTGAACAATGTCGTTCACCTGGGCCGGGTTCACGTCGATATCGCGCGCGAGCCGGTTCTTGCTGATCCCGTTGGGCTTCATGAATCCTCGGCGAGGATGCCCGGTCATGCCCGGGCATGACGGAAGTAGGTGCGTGCGGTGTGCCTAGTCTCGCTCGCCGCCGAGCTTCGCGCCGAAAAACTTCACCGCCCGCTCCACCGCGTCCTCGGTCGCGTCGGCGTTGGCGTCCACGCTCTGCCGTTTGCGGCCCGGATCGTCGAACGAGTGCGTTGCGCCGTCATAGAGGCGGATCGTGATGTCGCCACCGGACGCGCGGCTGTCCTCGACTAGTTTTTCGCAACGCCTGGGCGAGACCTCCTCGTCCGCCGTGCCAATGAACACGCGCACCGGCGCATAGGGTTTGTAGCCGGCCTCGAACGCGCCCTTCAGGCCGCAGGCCGGATAGAACGCGAGCGCCGCCGCGAAGCCCTTGCCGCCTGAAGGCGCGGCCGCCATCGCGGCAAGTGTCGCGCTGCCGCCATTCGACCAGCCCTGCAGGCCGACACGCGCGCCGTCCACGTCCGCGCGCGCGCGCAGCCAGGCGAGCGCGCCGTAGGCGTCGAGCGGGCGCACGGTGACTTCGTTCAGCGTCTCGGGGCGGCTGTCGTAGCTGTAACGCGGAAAGCCGGCCGGATAGCCGCGCGGGCCGAAGCCGTCGACCAGCAGCGCCACATAGCCGTGCCCGGCCCACAGTTCGCCCCAGGCCTGATGACGTTGCGAGAGCGTTGTGGCGTCGTAGACGCCTTTGGCGAGCGACGAATAGGCGCCCGCGCGCCCGTGCATCATCACGACGGCCGGCGCGCGCGCCGCATGCGCGGGCGGGAGATAGAGATAGCCGGTAAGCGTGGTGGCGCCATCGGCGCTCGGAAATGTGACCCGCTGGGGCGCCTGTGCATGCGCCGCGGAGGAAAGGGCGATCAGGAGTGCAACGCAAAGGCCGAAACGTCCGGGCGTCATAACAGGTCCGTGCCGGAGTTTGAGGGAACTCGCGCCGCGATGCCAGCGTTTTCCGGGCAAATAGCGCCGTCGAAAGGAGAAGACCATGCAACGATTGGCCCTAGCGATACTAGCCGGCGTCAGCCTGCTCGGCGCGCCGGCCTCCGCGGAGGGACCCGCGCCCTCCGACACCGTTGCCGGACCCGTGCAGCCGAAGCCGCCGCTCAAGCTGACTGATGCGCAGAAGCAGCGCATCGTTCAGGAAATCAACGGCCGGGACACGCTCGACAAGCTGCCCGACGGCTTTACGCCGGCGATCGGTGCCAAGGTGCCGGAGCAGGAAGCGCTCGCCGAGCATCCGCTGCCACGTCCGCTGGTGTACGAAATTGCCGTGCTCAAGGAGTACTACTACGCGCAGCTCGCGGATCGCGTGCTGATCATCGATCCGATGAGCCATACGGTGGCCGATATCGTGCAGCGCTAAGTCCGTCCATCGCCGGCGGGTCGCCCGTGGGGTGGGACCACCCGGTTGCCGTGCGGCGGGATCGGGCCTATCTCGGGCACGGAGAATGCTTATGCCCGAAGCTGCGGTGGATGCCCCACGTTCCGTTTCGCGGCCCGCACTCGCGGCCGGCGCTGTCGCGGGTGCGCTGGTCGCCGCCACGCTGGTCCTGTGGGCGCATTACGGCACGGCGGTGTTCTTCGAAACGATCTCGGCCGGCATCGCGGCCTGTTTCTGAGTTATGCCCATGAACCCCCGCACGACGCGCCTGCTGCTCATTCTCTCCGCGTTCCTTGCGGGTCTCGTGCTGTGCTTCGCGGTGGTGCTGCTGGTGACCGGGAGCGGACCGGGCCCGCTTGCGAACGCCACCGCCGCGATCGGTGGTCCCTTCAAGCTCACCGACCAGAACGGCCAGCCGATCACCGAGAAGGACCTGAAGGGACATCCCTCGCTGGTGTTCTTCGGCTTCACGCATTGCCCGGAAGTGTGCCCCACCACGCTGTTCGACATCTCGGAGGTGCTGAACAAGCTCGGCCCTGACGCCGCGAAGGTGAATGCGGTTTTCATCACGGTCGATCCGGAGCGCGACACGCCGGCCGCGCTGAAGGACTACCTGTCGAGCTTCAATCCGCGCGTGCTCGGCATCGGCGGGGATGAGAAAGAACTCGCGGCCGTCGCGAAGGAATACCGCGTCTATTACAAGAAGGTCCCGCTCAAGGACGGCGACTACACGATGGACCACACCGCGATCGTGTACCTGATGGACAAGAACGGGCAGTTCGTCTCGCCGTTCTCGCTCAAGCGGCCGCCCGAGGCGTCGGCGGCCGAACTGCGGCGTTATCTCTGAACGGTGCTGCTTCGGCTTCGGAGGCCGCAAGGCGCGAGGTGCGCGCGAGGCCGTGCGCGGTCTTTTCCCAGCGGAACGGATCGCGCAGCAACTGGTACAGCGCGCGCCAGGCGGCGACCGAGAGCAGCAGCCAGTGCAGCGGCATCAGCAGCAGCACAAAGCCGTGGCGCAGCAATCCGCGCCGCTTCAGCCCGACGAGCCCGAGGATCGCCGAGGTCGCATAGCCGGCGATCAGCGCAGCCGCGCACAACAGGGCGAGAACCGCGCTGGCGCGAAATCCGCTCATCGCGAACAACTGATGCGTCGTCGCGGCATAAACCACCTGCGCGATGAAAATCGGATGCACCAGCGCGGACAGCACCGTGCCGCCGACGACAAGCTGAAACGCGACGAAGCCCTTGAACCCGAGGTCGCGCGCGAGCCGCAGCGGATGGCGCATGTGTACGAGCCAGGTCTGCATCCAGCCCTTGAACCAGCGCGTGCGCTGGCGGATCCACGGCGCGATGCGGGCGGGCGCTTCCTCGTAGGTGGTCGAGTCGATGACCGCCGCGCGATAGCCGAGGCGCGCGAGCCGCATCCCGAGATCGGCGTCTTCGGTGACGTTGTAGGGATCCCAGCCGCCTGCGTCGTGCAGCGCCTGCGTACGGAAATGGTTCGACGAACCGCCGAGCGGCAGCGGCAATTCGTGCGCGGCAAGGCCGGGCAACAGCACATCGAACAAGCCGGCATATTCCGCCGTGAAAATTCCGCTCAGCCAGGAGTCGCGCGTGTTGTCGATCGTGAGGCGGGCCTGCACGCATGCGGTGGCGTCGTCCTGCGTCATGAAAACGTCGAGCGCGCGATGAAGTTGGTCCGGGGCAGGGCGATCCTCGGCGTCGAACACCGCCGTAAAGCTGCCGCGTGCGAGCGCCAGTGCAGCATTGAGTGCCTTCGGCTTGGTGCGCGGGCCGACCTCGGGCGCGACGACGATCTCGAACGGAGGACCGAGCGCGAGGACCGCGAACGCGTTTTGCGTCGCGAAGTCGTCCGGCTCCAGCGCGATCATGATCTGAAGCTTTTCGGCCGGATAATCGATCTGCCGCAACGCGCGGACGAGACCCGGCACGGCATCCGCCTCGTCATAGAGTGCGACGATGAGGGTGTAGATCGGCAGATCATGCGGGGCGAGCCGCACAGCCGGTGTCCCGCGCCACGCGGTCGCGGCGCCTGCGAGCCGCAGCGCAGTCCAGGCGAGGAACGTCAGCGCCAGCACGGCGCTCGCGAGGACCGATGCGGTGCCGTGAAAGAACAGCGCGACGCTCGCCGCGATGCTGAGGCCGGCGAGCCACCCCGCTCGTGCGCGCGGCGGGCACACGGCCGCCGACAGTGCAGGATGCGCCGTGCGCAGCGCGTTCGCGGCGCGCGCACCGAGTGCCTGCGCGCCATGATGGGCCACGAACTGCCGCAGCCGGCGCGGCGAGGTCAGCCGGAAGCGGTCCTTCGGCAGCGGATGCGCGCCGGTGACGAGCCGCCGCGCTGTCCACGCGTATGGCGCCACCACCCAAACAATCGCGCCATCGAGATGCAGCGGCAGCAGGCCCGATTTCGCGGCGTCGATGAACTGCGTGTCAGGGAGCGGGCAGTCGTCGCGCTCCCCCGCCAGCGGTTCGAACGGTACGCGCAGCCATGCGGCGAGCGCGGCCACATACGCGTCCTCGCCGATGATGCCGGCCGTAATCAGCACACGGTCGGCGCCGATGCCGAGCGCGAGTGCGCGCCGTTCGGCTGCCGCCAGCGTACCCGGTGGCAGGCGGCCACGCAGGCAATCGAGTTCCGGACAACGCGAACGCGCACGGGCTTGCGGGGCCGGACTGATCCGGCTCGACTCCGGAACGAACGGGCGCGCGACGGCACGGCGCCGCCGCTCTGCGGGTCTTTCGAACTCAACGCTACTCAAGACGCTGCCCCGTTACGGCGTTTCGTCTATAAGCGGGCCGCCCGGAGCCCCCCGATGCAACCAGCAAGCTAGAATTCTAATGAAGAAACGGTCTCATTGTAAATGGAGAGTTGGGCAGGTGCTGGTCCCAAGTTTCTGGTTGCTGGCGGGGCTGCTGCTCGGCGCGGTGAACGGCGTCGCGCCGGCGCTTGCGCAACCTGCACCGTCGCCGGCCGTTCAGCCGACCGTCACCGTGCCGGGATTCTGGGACCCGCGCCGGCGGCCTGAAAAGCCGGACGTCTCGCGCATCGCGCAAATCCGGTTTCTGACCGAGTTCGATTACCCGCCATTCAACTATGCGGGACCGGACGGAAACCCGGCCGGCTTCAATGTCGAACTCGCGCGGTTGATCTGCGAGGAGCTGAAAGTTTCCTGCACGATCCAGCTTCGCCGTTTCGACACGCTGCTCCGCGCGCTCGCCGATAATCGCGCCGATGCCGTGATCGCGTCACTCGCGGTGACGCCGGAGACGCGCCAGCGTCTGGATTTTTCCGATCCGTATTATCGTGCCCCGGCACGATTCGTTGCACGGCGCGACGCCGCGATGCGCGACGTGATGCCGGAGGCGACCGAAGGAAAGAAGATCGCGGTGGTCGGCGGGAGCGCACACGAGGCCTATCTGAAAGCCTTCTTCACCGAGGCCGAGCTGAAGCCCTATCGCACCATGGAGGCGGCACGCGACGGTCTCCGCAAGGGCGAAACCGACCTCCTGTTCGGCGACGGCATTGCGCTCGCTTTCTGGCTCAACGGCACGGACTCGGCAAACTGCTGCAAGTTCGTCGGCGGCCCGTTCACCGAGAGCCGCTATTTCGGCGAGGGCGTGGGCATCGCGGTGAAACGCGGCAACGACACGCTGCGTCTTGCGTTCAATTGGGCGCTGTTCCGCCTGTGGGAGAAGGGCCGCTTCACCGATTTGTGGCTGCGCTATTTTCCCATCAGCCCGTTTTGAGGTTTGACCGCACTGGCCGCGGTTTCTAGTGTCCGCGCGCCGGAGAATCCGATGTCCACTGCCGACGCACCCGCCGCTTCGCTGCGCGAACTCGCCGAGACATCGAACGCCTGGCCGTTCGAGGAGGCGCGCAAGATCGTCGCGCGGCTGAAGCGCAAGCCCAAGGACGAGGTGATCTTCGAGACCGGCTACGGCCCCTCCGGCCTGCCGCATATCGGCACGTTCGGCGAGGTCGCGCGTACCACGATGGTGCGTCATGCGTTCCGCGTTCTGACCGACGACAAGATCAAGACGCGACTGATCGCGTTCTCCGACGACATGGACGGGCTGCGCAAGGTGCCCGACAACGTGCCGAACAAGGAGCTGCTGGAAAAGGATCTCGGCAAGCCGCTGACGCGGGTCGCTGATCCGTTCGGCACGCATCCGAGCTTTGGCCAGCACAACAATGCGCGACTTCGCGCCTTCCTCGATCATTTCGGCTTCGAGTACGAATTTTTATCCTCGACCGAATGCTACACGTCCGGCCGTTTCGATGCCGCGCTGCTGAAGGTGCTGGAACGGCTCGACCAAGTGATGGCGATCATGCTGCCCTCGCTGCGCGAGGAGCGCGCGCAAACCTATTCGCCATTCCTTCCCATTTCGCCGGTGAGCGGCATTGTGCTGCAGGTGCCGATCCTCGAACACGACGCGAAGGCCGGCACCATCACGTATGAAGAGCCGGACACCAAGGAGCGCATCACCACGCCGGTGACCGGCGGCAAGGTGAAGCTGCAATGGAAGCCAGACTGGGCGATGCGCTGGGTTGCGCTCGGCATCGACTACGAGATGGCCGGCAAGGACCTGATCGAACTCGGTGAAGCTGTCGGGCGAGATCGCGAAGGCGCTCGGGGCGCAGCCCCCGGAGGGCTTCAACTACGAGCTCTTCCTCGATGACAAGGGCCAGAAGATCTCCAAGTCGAAGGGCAACGGGCTGACCATCGATGAATGGCTGCGCTACGCGAGCCCGGAATCGCTCTCGCTGTTCATGTATCAAAGGCCGAAGGAGGCCAAGCGGCTCTACTTCGATGTGATCCCCCGACACGTTGATGAGTATTACCAGTTCCTGGGCGGCTATCCGCGGCAGGACGGCAAGCAGCGTCTTGGAAATCCCGTATGGCACATTCACGGCGGTCATCCGCCCGCTGTCGACATGCCGGTGACGTTCCAGCTTCTGCTCACGCTGGTGTCCTCGTCGAATGCCGAGAATGCCGAGACGCTGTGGGGCTTCATCGGCCGCTATCGGCCGGGTGTCACGCCGCGGACGCATCCCAAGCTCGACGCGATGGTCGGCTATGCGATCAACTACTATCGCGATTTCGTCGCGCCGACGAAGCAGTTTCGCGAGCCGAGCGAGACCGAGCGCAAGGCGCTGACCGACCTGCGCGATGCGCTCTCGCAATTGGCCGACGGCGCGAGCGCCGAGGATATCCAGAACGTCGTCTACGAGATCGGGCGGCGCGAGCCGTTCCTCGATCACAAGAAGTCCGCCAAGGACGGCCGTCCCGGCGTCTCGCTCGACTGGTTCAACATGCTCTACCAGGTGCTGCTCGGCCAGGAGAAAGGCCCGCGCTTCGGCTCGTTCGTCGCGGTGTACGGCGTGGCGAACACGGCCGGCATGATCGACGGCGCGCTGGCGCGGAGCGCATAGCCAGCAACCGCCGTCCGCTCATGCCCGCGAAAGCGGGCATCCAGAAAACGAAGGGCTGGGTCCCCGCTTTCGCGGGGACGAGCGTCAGCGAAGCGTGCAATGTTTCCCTCTCGCATGACCCCCTTCGACTTCGTCCTCATCGCCTGCACCATCATCTCGACCTCGTTCATCTCCGGGCTGTTCGGGATGGCGGGCGGCATGATCCTGGTCGGCGTGCTGCTCGCCTATTTCGACGTCGCGACCGGCATGGTGATCTTCTCGCTCATCCAGCTGGTGGCGAACGGCTGGCGCGCCGCACTGTGGTGGCGTTTCGTGCTCTGGCGCATCTTTTTCGTTTACGTGGCGGGTGCGGTCATTTCGTTCGCGATCATGCGCAGCATCGCGATCGTGCCGAGCAAGGCCTCGGTCTATGTCGGGCTCGGCGCGATGCCGTTCCTGATCGAGCTCCTGCCGAAAGAGTGGCGGCCGAACATCGAATGGCGCGGCGTACCGTTCATCACCGGTGTGCTGACCACGGTCATCCAGCTTCTCACCGGTGTCGGCGGGCTGTTTCTCGATATCTTCTTCCAGAAATCGATGCTCGACCGCAAAACGACGATCGCCACCAAGGCGGTGACGCAGACGTTCAGCCACGTCATCCGCGCGGTCTATTTCGGCTCGTTTGTCGGACTCTCCGATGCGGTGCCGCTGTGGACCTATTTGCCGGCGATTGCGCTGTCGATCGGCGGCACCTCGCTCGCAGCCCTGGTGCTGGAACGGATGACCGACGTTGGATTTCGACAGTGGACGCGTCGTGTCATTTTTGCGGTGAGCATCATTTATCTCGCGCGCGGCGTGATGCTGATATGGACCGGGCAGTATTGATCGCGAAAGGGGCGCGACGCGATGAAGCTTTATGTGACCTACACGTCGCCGTATTCCCGGCTGGCCCGCATCATCGTCGCTGAGAAAGAACTGCAGGATCGTGTCGAGGTCGTCGAGGCGCGCACGCGCACGGCCGACAGCCCGTATTACGCGATCAACCCGTCTGGCCGCGTCCCCTATCTGGTCGACGACGCCGGCGACGGCATGGAGGATAGCCAGCTCATCTGCGCCTATCTGGATGGCCTCGACGGCAAACCATGGGTGCACGCGCCAGCGCACGCTGCCGATTTATCGTACAGGCGGCTGGAGGCGACGGCGCGCAGCATGTGCGACGGCATCGCGGTGTGGGTGCGGGAGATGCGCCGGCCGGAGAACGAGCGATCGCCGACGATCCTCGCGCACGAGGCTGCGCGCGCGCAACGCCTGGCCGATTTCTTCGAGACACAGGTGATGGCGGCGCTGCCGCAGGGTGCGCCGACGATGGCGCATCTGATCCTCGTCGTGGGTCTTGAGGAATCGCGCAACCGGGGCCCGGGCGACCTCACACGCGATCGTCCACAGCTTGCGACCTGGCTGCGCGGCATCGCCGACCGGTCTTCCATTCGGACCACGGCGCCACCCTAAAAGCGAAATCGCGGCGCCAGTGATCGGGTCGCGAGCGCGCCCTACTGACTCGCCCACATGATGCGGGCAATCCAGATCACGTCATTGACCGACAGCGTGCGCTCCTTGTGGTCCGGATTGAACGAGCGCAGCTCGATCGACTTCGAGGTGCGGCGCTTCAATTCCTTCGCCATCACCTCGCCGTCCTTGGTCTTCACCACGACGCGGTCGCCGCGCCGCACCGGGGCTGCCGGCGACACCATGATGATGGTGCCGTCGCGATAGGCGGGCTCCATCGAGTTGCCGGAGACCTCGAGCGCATAGGCATGCTCGTCGTTCACCGCCGGGAACGCGATTTCGTCCCAGCCCTTGCCGACCGGAAAGCCGCCATCGTCGAAGTAGCCGCCGGACCCGGCCTGCGCGAGCCCGATCAGCGGCACCGCCTGGGTGGAGGCGCCGCCGCGGTCGGTGATCAGCGACACGAAGGTGTCCACCGTGGTGGCGGTTGCGGCCAGCGACTTTGCGACCGATTCGGTCGAAGGCCAGCGCGGGCGGCCTTCCGGCGTGATGCGCTTCGACTTGTTGAATGTGGTCGGGTCGAGCCCGGCCTTCTTGGCGAGCCCCGAGGCCGAGAGGCCGGCGCGCGCCGCGAGCCGGTCGACGGCGTTCCAGATGTCCGAATGGGTCAGCATTGCACGCGGGGCCACGGCGTCCCTCCGTTCGCAGGTCAGAAGTCCGAATCTTGCCGTCTATGTAGGAATATAAGCTAAGTTTGTCCATCACTTTATCGGCGAGACTTGAAGGTGTGGACAAGCCGCGCATAGGGTCGGCGCAGCGAGGCCCCGTGACTGCCACGATCTACAAGATCTGCGATGCGCCCCTGTGGGCCGAGGCCGAGCGCGCCGGCGTGTTCACCGGCGCGCCGGTGGACCATGCCGACGGCTACATCCACTTTTCCACACGGGAGCAGGTGGCCGAGACGGCGGCGCGGCATTTCGCGGGCCGGAATGACCTGCTGCTGATCGCCGTCGATTCGGCGATGCTTGGGGCGGTGCTGCGCCATGAGCCCTCGCGCGGCGGCGCGTTGTTTCCGCACCTTTACGGCACGATGCCGCTCTCCGCCGTCCGCTGGGTGAAGCCGCTGCCGCTCGGTCCGCAAGGCCATGTGTTTCCGGAGCTGGAATGATTGCGCTGTTCGACCGCCTGGCCCGTCCGCTGCTGCGCACGCTCGATCCCGAGACCGCGCATGCGCTGGCGCTCAATGCGCTCAAGCTCGCGCCTCTGCCGCAGCCGGGGCCGGATGACACGAAGCTTAGCGTGCACGCATTCGGCCTGACGTTTCCCAATCCGGTCGGGCTTGCGGCTGGTTTCGACAAGAATGCCGAGGTGACCGACGCTCTGTTCCGGCTTGGCTTCGGCTTCGTCGAGGCGGGTGGCGTCACGCCGCAGCCGCAGCCCGGCAATCCGCGTCCGCGCCTGTTCCGGCTCGATGCTGATCAGGGCGTCATCAACCGGCTCGGTCTGAACAGCGAGGGTGCGGCGGCGGTCGCGCAGCGGCTCGCGGCGCGCAAGGACACCGGCGTCGTCGGCATCAACATCGGCGCCAACAAGGATACGGCCGACCGCGCCGCCGATTATGTTGCCTGCATCACGGCGCTCGCGCCGCATGTCGATTTCCTCACGGTGAATGTCTCGTCACCCAATACGCCCGGCCTGCGCAATCTGCAGCAGGCGAGCGCGCTCGACGATCTGCTCTCGCGCGTGATCGACGCCCGCGAACACGCCACCGAGGACGCGGCACGCAAGCCACTGCTGCTCAAGATCGCACCCGACCTGACGCTCTCCGACCTGGACGACGTCGTCGGCGTTGCGCGCCATCATGCCATCGACGGCATGATCGTCGGCAACACCACGATCAGCCGGCCGAATCTGCGCGACGGCAAGACGGCGAAAGAGCAGGGCGGGCTCTCGGGCCGTCCGCTGTTCGCGCTCTCGACCCGCATGCTGGCGGAGTCCTATGTGCGCGCCGAAGGCGCGTTCCCGCTGATCGGCGCGGGCGGGGTGGACTCAGGTGCGGCCGCGTTCGCCAAGATCAAGGCGGGCGCAAGCCTGATCCAGCTTTACTCAGGGCTGATTTTCCGCGGCGTCGGACTGATCGCGGCGATCAAGAAGGATCTGCTCGATTTCCTGCGCGTCGGCCGTCTCGACACGCTTGCCGATGCGGTCGGCCGCGACGCGGCGGCGGTCACCGCGGAGCCGTGGCCGGGTTGAACGCCGCCCTTGCGAGCGCCGGATAGCGCGCGGCCTGCAGGGCGCCGCGCGCGCCGAAGAACACCAGGATCGCGATCCACAGTCCGGCGTTGCCGAGCGGCAGCGTGAGCCACCACACCAGCAGATAGCAGGCGAGCGTGACGATCATCAGGTTGCGCATGTCGCGCGTCCAGGTCGCGCCGATGTAAATGCCGTCATAGGTGAACGCGAAGGTGCCGATCACCGAGGCGAATGCCGAATAGACGAGATAGCTGCGCGCCACGACCCGCACATCGGGGCTCGCCGTCATCATGTCGATCAACGACGGTCCGGCAAGTAGCACGGCGAGCGTCGTCGCGGCGCCAAAGCCGAAGCCCCAGGTGACCGACAGTTTGACCGAGCGTGAGAACGCGGCCCGGTCGTGCGCGCCGATCGCGCGTCCGCACAGTTGCTCGGCGGCGAGCGCAAATCCGTCGAGAAAGAAAGCGCCGACCAGCATGAGATTGTGCAGCACCGAGTTCGCCGCCAGCACCACGTCGCCCGAGCGCGCGCCCTGCGCGGCGAAGAATCCCCATGCGGCGATCAGCAGCGCGGTGCGGATGAAGATGTCGCGGTTCACGACGAGCAGCCGGACCAGCCGCGCGCGATCGAAGATCGTCCCGGCATCCGGCATGCGCGCACCCGCGATGCGCAGCGCCACGATCAGGCCGAACGTCGTGCCGACCGCTTCGGCGATGACGGCGGCGAGCGCGGCTCCGGTCACGCCGAAATCGAACACCACGACCAGCAGCGTGATGGCGCCCGCGTTGGTGAGGTTGATGGTAATTTGCAGCGCAAGCGCGATGTTGGCGCGTGTGAGCCCGACCAGCCAGCCGAACAGCACGTAGTTCGCCAGCACGAACGGCGCCGACCAGATGCGCACATGAAAATAGATTTGCGCTGCGCGCGTCGTTTCGTCGCTTGCGCCCATCATGCGGTAGATGGCCACTCCCAGCGGCACCTGCAGCACGATCAGCGCAACGCCGGATACGGCGGCGATGAGCAGCGCGCGCATCAGCGTGGCGCGCTCCTCGGCCACGTCGTCGCGGCCGAGCGCCTGCGCGGTGAGCGCCACGGTGGACATGCGCAGGAACGCGAACAGCCAGAACAGGCAGTCGAACACGACTGATGACATCGCGACCGCGCCGAGCAGGTGCGCCTGTCCGAGCCGGCCGATCACCGCGGTCGCCACCACGCCGAGCAGCGGGGTCGTGGCGTTGGACAGCGTCATCGGCACCGCGATCGCGAGGACGCGGGCGTGCGTGACGGCGAAATGGTGCGGAGGTTCGGGCGCGTTCACGCGCAGGGATTAGCAGCGTGTTTGCGCTGCGGCCAATCGATTTGCCGAATGGCAGTCACGCGTTTTGTTGATGTGGCTCAGCGCGCCCGCGCGAGCCGCATGATCAGCCAGATCGGGACCACGATGATCGCGCCGAGCAGGAAATAGCGCCACACCCAGCGCACCGCATCGAAGCCCATGTCCCAGATCGCCTGCACCATGCGGCGAAGGCTCTCGATGATATTGCCGGGATCGAAGCCGAGCGCATGCAGGATCACGCCGACCAGCACGCACAACAGGATCAGCCGGAATACGACGGACAACGGCGGTCCGCCGAGGAAGCGGCTGGTGGCGGGTCTGGTCGTTTCGATGCGATCGGTCATGCGCTGATCCTATCACGAAATGCCAGCGGCCGAAGCGGCCTCTTACCCTCTCCCCTTGAGGGAGAGGGTGGCGAGCGAAGCGAGCCGGGTGAGGGGTTTTGCTGAATGAACCGACCCCTCACCCGGACGATCCTCGCAGTCGCTCGGATCGTCCACCCTCTCCCTCAAGGGGAGAGGGTTGCACCGAGCGTGTGGCGGGCCGCACCGAGGTTGCGTCGTCCTCGGCGCGCAGCATCTTCTCCAGCGTCTCCAGCCGGTCGGCCTCTGCTGGCGGCTTGTCCCAGCGCAGGCGGGAAATGCGTGGGAAGCGCATCGCAATGCCGGATTTGTGGCGCGTCGAGCGCTGCAAACCTTCGAACGCGACTTCCAGCACCAGCCCCTGCGCCGGCTCGTGCGTCACCTCGCGCACCGGCCCGAAGCGATTGACCGTGTTGTTGCGCACGAACTTGTCGATCTGGTTCAGCTCCTCGTCGGTGAAGCCGAAATAGGCCTTGCCGACCGGCACCAACTCGTCGCCGCTTTCGCCGGGCGTCCACACGCCGAACGTATAGTCCGAATAGAACGACGAGCGCTTGCCGTGCCCGCGCTGAGCATACATCAGCACCGCGTCGATCACGTGCGGGTCGCGTTTCCATTTCCACCACAGGCCCTTCGGCCGGCCCGGCATGTAAGGTGCGTCGCGCCGCTTGAGCATCACGCCTTCGACCGCCTCGGCATCCTCACCTGCACCGGCGGTGGCCGGATCGGCGCGCGCCGCGGTGAGATCGCTCCATGTTGTGAAGGGCACCAGTGTTGACAGGTCGATGCGCGAGGTGTCGAGCCGTGCGATGAGCGCCTCCAGCCGGGCGCGGCGCTCGGCGAAAGGCTTTTCGCGCAGGTCTTCATCGCCTTCCGCGAGCAGATCGTAGGCGCGCAGATGCGCAGGAAAATCCGCGAGCAGTCTTCGCATTCAGCGTTTTGCGGTTGAGCCGCTGCTGCAGCACGTTGAACGACTGCACGCGGCCCTGCGCGCATGATGAGCAGTTCGCCGTCGATCGCGGCGTCGACAGTGAGCGCTTCGGTGAGGTCGGGAAACGCGCCGGAAATGTCCTCGCCGGTGCGCGAATAAAGCCGCGCCACGCGCTTGCCGTCGCCCGTGCCCGCCACCGCCTGCACGCGGATGCCGTCCCATTTCCATTCAGCGGCGAAGTGCGCGGGATCGAGTCCGGCGAAATCCGGCTCCTCGATTGCGTGGCTCAGCATCACAGGGCGGAATGGCGCGGGATCGATGTTCACCGGCTTGTCGGCGCGGCCCTCGATCCAGGCGAATAATTCTTCGTACGGCGGTGCAAGGCCGGGCCACACCAGCTCGACCTCGTCGGCCTCCTTGTCGCCAAGCGCCGCGACGGCGGTTTTTGCGAGCCGCGCCGATACGCCGATGCGCAGCGCGCCGGTGACCAGCTTGAGCAGCGCCCAGCGCCCGGTCTCGTCGAGTGCATCGAGCCATGCGGCGAGCTGGGCGGGGAGTTCGGACTTGCCGAGCGCGGCGAGGGTGGTGACAACGTGGGTGAGGGTGGGGGCATTCGTCGCGCGCACGATCTGTTCCCCTCCCCCTTGCGGGGAGGGGTTAGGGGTGGGGGTCATGCGATCATGCGAACCTCTCGACCCCCCTCCCCAACCCTCCCCCTCAAGGGGGAGGGAGCCGATCGAGTACGTGGAGAGGCAGGCCACATCAGCGCGACCGTCTCGGACAGATCCCCCACGTAGTCATAGGACAGCTCGAACAGCATCGGGTCGCTGCGCTCGGCGATCAGCGCGCGGATGATCCCGGCCTTGGCATGGCGGAACGAGAGCGTGCCGGTGATCGCCGCGAGCGCGTAGCCGCGCTCCGGATCGGGCGTGACGCGAAAATAATCGGTCATCAGCCGCAGCTTCGCGTTGCGGCTCGGCTCGTAGGCGAGCCGGTCGAGCAGGGCGGCAAAGCGGTTCATGCTTCGCTTCCTTCACCTCTCCCCTGTGGGGAGAGGTCGGCGCGCGATTGCGCGCCGGGTGAGGGGGCTTCGTCAGAGAATTGCCCCCCTCACCCCAGCCCTCTCCCCGCCGGGAGAGGGAGCGCACCTGCGTCGGTGGCACCGGTATCGCCGCTCGTCCCCTCATCCTCATCGCCATAGCCCACCAGCCCGAGCGGCCGCGCCTCAAGCCCGCGCTGCGTGCACCAGTGCACCAGCGCCTCCTCGGCGCCATGCGTGACCCAGATCTGCGACGCGCCGGTTGCCGCGATCGTGGCGCAGAGCCCATCCCAGTCGGCGTGATCGGAAATCACCAGCGGCAGCTCGACGCCGCGCTGGCGGGCCCGCGCGCGCACCCGCATCCAGCCCGACGCGAAGGCCGAGACCGGATCGGGGAATCGCCGCGTCCAGCGGTCCTGCAACGATGACGGCGGGCAGAGCGCGATGACGCCCGCGAGCTCCGCCTTGTGGCGTGCCGATCACGGGGCGCAACTCGCCGAGGTCGATCCCGCGCGAGACGTAATAGCGCGTGATGCTCTCCATCGCGCCGTGCAGGTAGATCGGCTTGTCGTACCCGGCCGCACGAATGAGCGCGATGACGCGCTGCGCCTTGCCGAGCGAATAGGCGCCGACCAGATGCGCGCGCTCGGGAAACAGTTCGACCGAGCGCAGCAGCTTGGCGATCTCGCCCGCCGCGTCGCCGTGGCGGAACACCGGCAGCCCGAACGTCGCCTCGGTGATGAAGGCATCGCACTGCGACCAGCTCGAACGGCGCGCAGGTCGGATCGGGCACATCCTTGTAGTCGCCCGACGCGACCACGCGCGTGCCGTTGGCGGCGACGCAGATCTGCGCCGAGCCGAGCACATGCCCGGCTGCGTGAAATGACACATCGACCTTGCCGAGCTTCAGCGTTTCGCCATAGCCGATCGCCTGCGTGGAGCCAGCGAAATTCGCCCCGTAGCGCAGGCGCATCATGTCGAGCGTTTCCTGCGTGGCGAGCACCGCGCCGTGGCCCGGGCGCGCATGGTCCGAATGGCCGTGCGTGATCAGCGCCTTCTCGACCGGGCGCACCGGATCGATGTGGAAGCCGCCGATCTGGCAGCACAGTCCGGCCGGCGTCGGGCGCAACATGTCTTCCGGGCGCATGGCCTTCAGATATGTCATATCGGCCGCATTGCTAACCCGCGAGGCGCGCGTGGCCGCACTGTTCATCACCTCCGGCGATCTGATCGCGGATGCGCGTTACGAGCGCGCGCGCGGCTATGCGGCGGACGGCGATCTCGCGGCGGCCGCCGATCTCTATCTGCAGGCGACGGAACTCGCGCCCGGCTTCGCGTCGGCCTGGTTCGCGCTGGGCGAAACGCGCGAGGCCTTGGGCGAGCGCGGGGGCGCCATCGCGGCTTTCGGACGCGCGGCGTCGGCCGATGCGGATGACAGGTTCGGCGCGCGGATGCGGCTCGCAAGTCTTGGCGCGGCCGATCCCGCCACCGCGGACCTGCACGCCTATGTGCGCACGCTGTTCGATCAGTACGCGCCGCGCTTCGACCGTGCGCTGGAGGATCTGGGATACCGCGCGCCCGCGCTGCTGCGCGATGCGGTGACCAAACACGGCACGCGCTTCGGCACGCATGCTCGATCTCGGCTGCGGCACAGGGCTCGCGGGCGCGGCGTTCCGCCCGCATGTGGATTGGCTCTCGGGTGTCGATCTCTCATCGAAGATGGTTGACGTGGCGCGCCTCAAGGGCCTCTACGACAAGCTCACGGTCGGCGACATCGGGTAGTTTCTCGCAGACGAACAGGCGGCGAGCGCGCATCTGGTGATCGCCGCCGACGTGTTCGCCTATGTGGCGGATGTCGCCGAGGTGTGCGCGGCCGTCGCGCGTGTGCTCGCACCGGGCGGATTGCTCGGCTTCACGGTCGAGACGCATGACGGCGACGGCGCGATCGTCGGCGCGAAAATGCGCTATGCGCACGGCGAAAAATTCGTGCGCGACGCCATCGCGGATGCGGGCCTGTCACTTGTGGAACTGACGCGCGCCTCCTCGCGCATGGAAAATCGAAAGCCGGTGCCGGGCCTGCTGGTGCTCGCGCGCCGATGACAAGCGGCCGGGCGGCCATTACTTCTGTTCCGTGCTCGACCGCCCCGCCGAGATTGCCCGACCTCTTTACGCGCTGGTTCGCCACGCGCGGCTGGGCGCCGCGCGCGCATCAGCTCGAATTGCTGCGCGTCGCGCGCGCCGGGCGCTCCGCGCTGCTGATCGCGCCGACCGGCGCCGGCAAGACGCTGGCGGGGTTCCTGCCGACGCTGGTGGAGTTGAGCGGGAAGGCGCCAGACGTTCCCGCAAAGGGAAAAAAGCTGATCTCCACCGGCCGCGGCATTCGCCGCTCGGGCGGGCTGCACACGCTCTACATTTCGCCATTGAAAGCGCTGGCGGTCGACATCGCGCGCAATCTGGAAAAGCCTGTCGCCGACATGGCGCTGCCGATCCGCATCGAGACGCGCACCGGCGACACGCCGGTGTCGAAGCGCCAGCGCCAGCGCCGCGACCCGCCCGATATCCTGCTCACCACGCCCGAGCAGCTCGCGCTGCTGCTTGCCTCCGACGACGCGCCGTTCCTGTTCGGCTCGCTCAAGCGCGTGATCCTCGACGAACTGCATTCGCTGGTGATGAGCAAACGCGGCGATCTCCTGTCGCTCGGGCTCGCGCGGCTGTTCACCATCGCGCCCGGTCTCACCACCATCGGCCTTTCGGCGACCGTCGCCGAGCCGGACGATCTGCGCCGTTATCTCGTGCCGCAGACCGGCGGCGACCGGCGCGCTGACCTGGTGCTCGCCGAACCCGGCGCCGCGCCCGACATCACCATGCTCGACACCGCCGAGCGGCTGCCCTGGGCCGGGCATTCGGCGCGGCACGCGCTGGGCGAAATTTATGAGCTGATCAAGCGTCACGCGATGACGCTCATCTTCGTCAACACGCGCAGCCAGGCCGAGTTCGATCTTCCAGCAGCTGTGGGGGATGAACGACGATAATCTCGCGATCGCGCTGCATCATGGCTCGCTCGATGTCGGCCAGCGCCGCCGCGTCGAGGATGCGATGGCGGCGGGAAAGCTGCGCGCCGTGGTGGCGACCTCCTCGCTCGATCTCGGCATCGACTGGGGCGACGTCGATCTGGTGATCAATGTCGGCGCGCCGAAAGGCGCCTCGCGGTTGCTCCAGCGCATCGGCCGCGCCAATCACCGCATGGATGAGCCCTCGAAAGGGGTGCTCGTGCCGGCCAATCGCTTCGAGGTGCTGGAATGCACCGCGGCCATTCAGGCCGTCGCGGTGAATGCGCAGGACACGCCGCCGTTGCGCATCGGCGGGCTCGACGTGCTGGCGCAGCACGTGCTCGGCTGCGCCTGCGGCGTGCCGTTCCACGCCGACGATCTTTATCGCGAGGTGACGACCGCCGCGCCCTACGCGGCGCTTTCCCGCGCCGACTTCGACGCCACCACCGATTTCGTCGCGACCGGCGGCTACGCGCTCAAATCCTACGAGCGCTTCGCGAAGATCAGGCAGATGAAGGACGGGAGTTGGCGTATCGCGCACCCGCGCGTCGCGCAGATGTACCGCATGAATGTTGGCACCATCGTGGAGGCCGACATGCTGAAGGTGCGTCTCGTGCGCTCGCGTGCCTCCAAAGTGATCCCGCGCGGCGGCCGGCTGCTCGGCCAGGTCGAGGAGTATTTCGTCGAGACGATGACGCCGGGCGACACCTTCGTGTTCGCCGGCGAGGTGCTGAAATACGAGGCGATCGTCGAGGACGAGGTTTACGTGTCGCGCTCGCACGATCCCGATCCCGAAAGTGCCGTCCT
The DNA here is from genome assembly GCA_963757565.1 of uncultured Alphaproteobacteria bacterium. GTDB lineage: Bacteria > Pseudomonadota > Alphaproteobacteria > Rhizobiales > Xanthobacteraceae > PALSA-894. The sequence continues at coordinate 353,510 of CAVWSB010000006.1, read as the reverse complement.
ACGAGGGCGGCAAGTTTCCGCTCTCGACGTATCTGGCGGACCGCGTGCGCGGCATCCTGGCCGACCATTCGGCGTGGCGCGCGCTGCCCGATCAGGTGCGCGAATGGCTGGAGATTCAGGAGAGCCGCTCGCGCCTGCCGGGCAAACGCGAACTGCTGGTCGAGACGTTTCCGCGCGCTGCGAAATATTATCTCGTCTGCTATCCGTTCGAGGGGCGGCTCGCGCACCAGACGCTCGGCATGCTGCTGACGCGCCGGCTGGAGCGCGCGCGCATGCGCCCGCTCGGCTTCGTCGCGAACGAATATGCGCTCGCCGTATGGGGCCTGCGCGACCCGGCTTTCGCGATCGAGCGCGGCGAAATCTCGCTCGACAAGCTTTTCGATGAGGACATGCTCGGCGACGATCTCGAGGCCTGGCTCGCCGAAAGCGCGCTGATGAAGCGCACCTTCCGCAATTGTGCGATCATCGCGGGGCTGATCGAGCGGCGCTATCCGGGCGAGGAGAAGTCGCGCCGCCAGATGACCATCTCGACCGACCTTGTCTACGACGTGCTGCGCAAGCATCAGCCCGATCACCTCTTGCTGCGCGCCGCCTATGCGGATGCGTCGTCCGGCCTGCTCGACATCCGCCGCGTGAGTGAAATGCTGGCGCGCGTGCGCGGGCACATCACCCACACGCCGCTCGATCACGTCTCGCCGCTCGCCGTGCCGGTGATGCTCGAGATCGGCCGCGAGATGGTCTACGGCGAGGCCTCCGACGCGCTGCTCGCCGAAGCCGAGGCCGAGCTGGTGAAAGAGGCGATGAACTGAGTTCCTGCTTTACTCGAATCCGGAAGCTGGCGTACGCAGGAGCGGACACTGATTCCGGGACATGGGCCAGCTCTCGCCAGCATTCACATCCGTCACACCGGCCGCGCATGGCCGCGTGACCGTCTGCGGCCTTACGCTCGCCGCCGATTGCCTCGGCGCGCTGTATTGGCCCGAGCAAGGCCTGCTCGTCGTCGCGGATTTGCATTTTGAAAAGGGCTCCAGCTTCGCGCGGCGCGGCTCGCTGCTGCCGCCCTATGACACGACCGAAACGCTGGCGCGGCTCGCGCGGCTGATCGCGCATTACGCGCCGCGCGTCGTCATTGCGCTCGGCGACAATTTCCATGACGGCGGCGGTCCGGCGCGGCTGTCGGCGGAAAACCGTGCGTCGCTGATCGCGCTCCAGCGCGGGCGCGAATGGATCTGGATCACCGGCAATCACGATCCCGATCCCGCCGAGGGCATCGGCGGCACCTTCGCCGATACGTTCGCGCTTGGCGCGCTCATCTTCCGCCACAAGCCCTCGCGCGATGCGCCGGAGGGCGAAATCGCCGGCCATCTGCATCCGGTGGCGCGCGTCGCGCAGCGTGGCCGCGCCGTGTCGCGTCGCTGCTTTGCGACCGACGGCAAGGCGCTGGTGATGCCGGCGTTCGGCGCTTACACGGGCGGGCTCAACATCCGCGATCGCGCGTTCACGGCCGTGTTCGGCGCACGCAAATTCACCGCGCACATGCTGGGCGATGGACGGCTCTATGCGTTCACGGCGGCGCGCTGCCTCGGCGACTGAGCTCAATCCTTCCGAAACACCACACTGGCAAACCAGCCGGTGAGCAGCGCCAGCATGGCGGTCCCGAGACCGTAGATCAGTCCGTGCTCGCGCGCCGCGGTCGCGACGAACTGTTCGAAGCCGACCTTGACCACTTCGAGCGCGGTCTGCTGGCGGGTCAGCAGCGCGCCGTCGGCGAACAGCTTGACGTCGATGTCGTAGTTGCCGGTCGGCGCGTTGTCGGGGATCGGGATGGCAGCGCGAAATAGCGCCGGCGTCAGGAACGTCACGCCGTTCTGCGTCTCGCGAAAGAGCCCGCGCTCGATCTTGAGCCGCAGGAAGGCCTGCCGGAACGGATCGTCGCGGATCGAGTCCGCGATGTCGCCGGCGATCTCCTGCGGCAGCAGCACCCGCGCAAGCCCGGTCTGCGTGCGGCGCAGCGTATTGATGTCCGCGATATCGTTGATGGTCCGGTTCGACAGCACCGTCATGTAGGACGGCGCCTTGACGAAGCTGCGCGAGTCCGCGTTGACCCACATGCCGAGCACACGCTGCTTGCGATAGGTGATGATGTCGTCGCGCGGCCCCGTCACCGTCACCACGATGTCGTAGACGCCGCGCCTCGCGATCGTCTGTGCGTCGCGCTCAACCGATCCGAACAGGACCACGTCGGTGCCGGTGAAATTCGACTGGATCAGCACGCGCGAGGTCGAGAGCGTGGTGATCAGCTTCTCGGCCTGCGCCGGGGCGGCCATCGCCAGAGTGATGCCGAGCGTTGCGAGGCGCGCCATCATGGCTCGCCCTCCACCTGCCGCACCGTGAACAGGTCGGTCGGCTGCACCACGATGTCGTAGGCAAAGCGCAGTCCGACCGAAAGCACGAGGATTCCGAGCAGCAGGCGCAGCTGTTCGCCGGAAAATCGCTGGCCCGTGCGCGCGCCGAACTGTGCGCCGATCACGCCGCCGACCATCAGGATCAGTGCGAGCAGCGCGTCGACCAGATGATTGGTCGCCGCGTGGATGATCGTCGCGTACGCCATCGTCACCAAGGTCAGCACCATCGAGGTCCCGATCACAACGCCGGTCGGAACGCGGATCAGGTAGATCAGCGCGGGCACCAGCAGGAAGCCGCCGCCAATGCCCATGATGGCGCCGATGAAGCCGATGATGAAGCCGATCACCCAGACCGGAATCACCGAGACGTAGATCTTCGAGGTCTTGAACCGCATCTTCAGCGGCAGCCGGTGAATCCACAGGTGGCTGCCCGGCCGCCGGATTTCCGCCGGCCGCCCCCCGCGCGCACGCAGGATCGCGCGCACGCTCTCCACAATCATCATCGTTCCGACCGTGCCGAGCAGGATCAGGTAGGAGAGCGAAATCGTCAGGTCGAGCTGGCCGAGCGCGCGCAACAGCGTGAACAGCCAGACGCCCGCCGTGGTGCCAATCAGCCCGCCCACAAGCAACATTGTGGCAAGCGATATGTCCAGCGCGCGCCGCCGCCAGTAGGTGATCGCGCCCGAAAACGAGGACGCCGCCACATGGCTTGCCACGCTGGCGACCGCGACCGCCGGGTTGATGCCGATGAAGATCAGGAGCGGCGTCATCAGGAAGCCGCCACCGATGCCGAACATGCCCGAGATGAAGCCGACCGCGAGTCCCATGAACAGGACGAGCAGCACATTGACCGGCAGTTCGGCGATCGGAAGGTAGATTTGCACGAAACTTAAGGTCCGCCGATGCGAGGAAAGCCCTCAGATGCGTGAGCAGACCGGTGAGCCTAGTCGCGTTCTCCGGCCGTCACGCGCCAAGATACGTCCAGCGCCGCTGAAGGTTCTGTGAATGACCCAGCCACGTTGCCGCCGCAAGCGTGAACACGCCGTGAGGCTGTCCTATTCCCGCCACGACCGGCCGCGCGGCCGGTCGAACGCGCCGGATCAAGAGGGAGACAGCGCCTTCTGCCGAAGGGTCGTCGGCTTGTTGGCCTTCGCGGGCTTGGGCGCGGCCGAGGCGGTGGTGCGATCCCAGCCGCCAGCCGGGGCCTTGACGTTCATCGCCTCGTCGGCCGGAAGGTCCGCGGTCCAGGTCTGGACCGCGAGCTTGGCGGCGACGAGCGATTGCTGGTCGAGCCGGGCGGCCACATCGTCGCGCTTCTTGGCGGCGTCCTTGTCTCCCTGGTTCGCTGCAAGCGCGAACCACTTGTAGGATTCGGCGAGGTTTTGTTCGACGCCGATGCCGCGGGCAAAGAGGATGCCGAGGTTGTACTGGCTGTCCGCGACACCGTGGTCGGCCGCCTTGCGGAACCATTGCGACGCGGTCTTGTAGTCCGGCTTGCCGTCGATGCCCTCAGCATAGAGCACCGCGAGATTGTGCGTCGCCTTCGGATTGCCCTTCTCGGTGCCGAGCAGATAGAGCTCGCGTGCCTTTTCGAGATCCTTCTTCGTCCCCTGGCCCTTCTCGTACAGGCTGCCGAGACGGTAAAGCGCCGGGGCAAGCCCCTGCTTGGCGGCGCGGTCGAACCATTGCACCGCGAGTTCGAGATTGGCGGGAACACCGCGCCCTTCGGAATAGCGCACACCGATTTCGAATTCGGCGGCGGCATCGCCGGCGGCGGCGGCTTCGCGCAACACCGGTCCGCCGATCGCGGCGGGCAGCTTGTCGGCGAGCGGCTCTGCGGCCTGTGGGGTGGCGAGTTTCGCCGCAAGGGCGGGGATGTCGGCCTGCGGCGAGACGCTGCCCGTCACGTCGCCGGTCGGAACGGACATCGGAGCGGGCGCGATCGCCGTCGGTTTAGGCGCGAGCAGCGGCGCTGCGGAGGATTGACTGCTCGGTTCGGTCTGCGTGACGGGAAGCGACACGATGGCCGGCCCCGCTGGCGCGGCGGCGGCCGAAGTCGATTGGGCCGGAGCAGGCGGTGTCGCGGCCTCGGCGATCTTTTGCGCTTGGGCGGGGCTCGCCTGGCTCGATGTCTCGGCCGGCTGCCGCATGCCTTGCTCGCCGCGGAACATGCCGGCGACCTGAATGCCGCCGTAGAGGATCAGCAGCGCGCTCACACCGAGCATCAACGCGCGGCGGCGGTTCGACAGGAAGCGGCCGATCAGGCTGGTCGGAGTTTCATCCTCCTTGCGCTCTTCGGCGCGCGGCCCTTCGACCGGGGTGCCTTCGTTCGCGGCGGCCTGCGCGGCGCGCCGCGCCGCAGCAATGAAATTGGCCTTGCCGGTAACTTCCGGCGCGGGTTCGGGATTGAGCGGGGCCAGCGCGGCCTCCGACGCAGCGATCCGTTCGGCGGGCGAGGGCGTGCGCGCACGCCCGGCGCTGCCGGGCTCGATCGGCGTATCGGCGGGGAGATCCGGATCGATCGGCGGCCGCTCGGTTCGCTGCGTGGGTGCGAATTGCGCGGGGCGCAACGCCGGAAGGGAAGGCTCGGGTACGATCGGGGCTTCGACACGGTGGGTCTCGACGGCGGCGAGGCGTTCGACCAGCCGTTCCAGCGTGTCGTGCACGGCTTCGAGCGTCTCGTGCGTGCGATGCTCGCTCTCGACCTGATTGACGTGCATCGACTCAAGGTCGCGCTTGAGCGCGATGACCTCGGCGCCGCTATGCGGAATGTCCGCCGCGACCTGGCGCGCGGCACGATCGGCGGCGGCGGCCGCCAGTTCGCCGGCCTGGAGCGCGGCGCGTTCTGCCGCTGCGGCTGCCTGCTCGCCCGCCTGATGCGCGGCGCGTTCCGCTGCCGCGGCCGCCTGCTCGCCGGCTTGCCGGGTTTGCGCGTTGAGTTCCTGCATGGCGCGCTCGATCGCGCTCAGTCCGGCGAAGCGCTGGTCGGCGGCATCCATTTTGTCGGAGATGGTCGCGATCTGGCGACCCAGATGATCGAACGCTGTGTGCTCGTGCGCGAGCGCATCCACGTGGTCGAGCTTTTCCGACAGGGTGGCGATCAGATTTTCCAGGTTCGACGGCGGCCCTACCGGTACGGTGACGCGCGCTTCGAGCAGATGCGTCAGGTCGGTGACCCGCTGCGACAGGGTGTCGATGCCGGCCGTATCGATGCGGGGCGGATCGCTGCGATCCGCGATGCGGTCGATGCGGGTGGCAAGCGACTGGATGTCACCAGCGAGCGAGGCGACCCCCTCGGCCGAGGCCGCACCGGAGGAAAGCTCGCGCAGCTCATGGACGGCCGCTTCGAGATGGCGCAGCGTTTCCGGGTCCGGCGAACTGCCCAGGCCGTCGACCTTGTGCGACAGTTCGGAGAGTCGCGCATCGAGCGCGGCAAGCTGGGACTTCGGCGCCACACCGTCGAGCCGCTCGTTGAATTCACTAAGATTGTGCTCGATCGCCTCCAGCACCGACTGATCGTTGGCCGGCTGCTGGGCGCTCATCCGCTCGGTGAGCAGGTGCAGATCGTTCTGCAGGTTTTCGAGCGTTCGGCCGGGGATAACGTCATGGATCGAGCGTGCCAGACTGCCAAGGTCGTCGCGCAGTCCGGACAGCGCGGTATCGATCCCGCGGGGCGGCTGGATGGCCTGAAGCTGGCTGGTGATCTCCTGAAGCTGCCGCTCAAGGCCGCTGATATCCGGGGCGACCGGCGGGCTCGCTGCCGGAGCGGTTGGGCTTTCGAGCGCACGCTGGCGCGCGGAGATTTCCGCAACCGCCTTTTCAAGGCTGAAACGACGCGGCGTCAGCGCGGGCGACGGGTCGGCTGTCGCGGGATTGATGGCGATCGAGTGGGCTGCGCTCAAGCGGTCAAGCCGCTCGTTCAGGCGGACGGCGGTATCGACAAGGGAAGCGCTGCGGGCGGAGGTTTGGCCGGCTGAGTGCTGCGGGAGCGCGGCGACCGCCGAATCACCAAATGTGGACCGGAGCCAGTCCTCAACCGGCACGCCGGCGCGCTGGGCTGCCTCTCGCGCCATCTCGTAGAGCTCCGGGCTCAACGTGCGCTCATTCCAGGTGCCTGATTTCATTGCTCAATCCGCAGCCAATGTAAGGGTCGGAAGGGCAGATGCATCCTCCGTCAGAACCGAAGCGCGTTAACGTGGAGTAAATGGCGCGCACGATCCCCAAGCCCGAACGCGACTTTTCCGCGTTACGGTAAATAAGACGTTAAGATTCGTCTTGAGTATTCGGAGGGAATTGGACTTCCCGGGCCGGTTGTCCGCTATGCGCGTTTTGATTGTATTTCCCGGATATCAGAAAATCGCGCGAAATACCGGCATTACATTACCGTTATGTGGGTTCTACTAACGTCAACAGTCTCGATTTTGAGAACCGGACGTACTATCTGCGGTGCAATTGGGGCCGACGCATAAACACGAAAAAGAGACAAGGCTATCGACATGGACGATTCCCGCGACATGGAAGACTCGGCTGCGCAGGTGTGGGCCACCAATTCAGACGACGATTCGCATTCGGCTTCCAAGGCTGCCTTCACCATCGGCGAACTATCGCGTGAGTTCGGCGTGACGTTGCGCGCGTTGCGCTTTTACGAGAACAAGGGGCTGATCTCGCCGCAGCGCGAGGGCCTGAGCCGGCTGTATTCCGAGGGCGACCGCACCCGGCTGGCGCTGATCCTCAAGGGCAAGAAGCTCGGCTTTACGCTGGGCGAGATCCGCCAGATGATTGCGGCGGAGGAGGGCGATGCCGACTCCAAGACACTCACGCTCAGCCGCGAAAAATGCCTGGAGCAGATCGAGTTGCTGCGCAAGCAAAAAGCCGAGATCGAGGAAGGGCTTAACGAGCTTTCCCGGATCTACGCGTCGCTTAACGGCAAGCTCACCGAAAAGGACCGGCGCGCGGGCTGACCTCCCGCTGACCGGACCCCCAACGGGACAGGCGTTTCGTGCCGTCGGCTCCGGGAAACAGGACGGCGGCAGGTGAACTTGTGCTTTTCGCTTTACGTTTACGTAAACTAGATGTATGAGATTGCGTACGTCGCGCCGGAGATGCAAGTGACCGAATTCGACCTGTCCGATTATCGCGTGTCCGACCTGTCCGAAGTCGGTGCCGGCAGGGGCGGGCCGGACATCTTCACCATCCGCGATCTCGCGCTCGAGTTCGGTGTCTCGGCGCGCACGCTGCGTTTCTACGAGGAGAAAGGCTTGCTCGACCCCACGCGGCGCGGCGAGCAGCGGCTCTACACACGACGCGACCGCGCGCGGCTTGCTTACGTGCTCGCCGGCAAACAGGTCGGCTTCTCGCTCGAGGAAGTGCGCGAGATGCTCGACCTCTACGATCTCGGCGACGGGCAAGTGACCCAGCTCAAGGTCGCGCTGGCTAAATTCGGCGAACGTATCGAGCGGCTGGAAAAGCAGAAGGGCGACATCGATCGCGTTGTCGCCGAACTGACGCGTGCAAGTGATGCGATGAGGGCGAAGCTTTCCGCGCGCGGAGTGGACGTGTCATCGCCCGCCTGGGCGGACGGCCAGTAAACACCGGCATTTCAATCAGTCGCTGTGCGTGCTGGATGCCCCGCCTTCACGGGGCATGACGAGAGGAAACAGGAGACGACCATGCCGACCTACAAGGCGCCCGTGGACGACGTGCAGTTTCTCTTGAACGACGTCTTTCACATGGAGCGTTACGGCAACATGCCGGGCTTTGCCGATGCCTCGCCCGACGTGGTTGCGGCGATCCTCGAAGAGGCTGCGAAGTTCGCCGAGGAAGTGCTGCAGCCGCTCAATCATTCGGGCGACCGCGAAGGTTGCACGCGCAATGCCGACGGCAGCATCACCACGCCGAAGGGCTTCAAGGAAGCTTATCGCGGGCTTGTCGATGGCGGCTGGATCGGCATTTCGGTGCCGACCGAATATGGCGGGCAGGGGCTTCCCGCCACCATGACGATGCTGGTCAACGAGATGCTTGCCTCGGCCAACATGGCGTTCGCGATGTATCCGGGGCTGACGCAGGGCGCGATCGCGGCGCTCCTGCATCACGCCGACGACAAGCAGAAAAAAACCTATTTGCCGAAGATGACCTCGGGCGAATGGGCCGGCACCATGAACCTGACCGAGCCGCATTGCGGCACGGATCTGGGGCTGTTGCGCACCAAGGCGGTGCCGCAGGGGGACGGCAGCTACAAGATCACCGGCACCAAGATCTTCATCTCGGCCGGCGAGCATGATCTTGCGGAAAACATCATCCATCTCGTGCTCGCGCGCATCGAAGGCGCGCCCGAAGGCACCAAGGGCATCTCGCTCTTCATCGTGCCGAAGTTCATGGTCGGCGCGGACGGCTCGCTCGGCGCGCGCAATTCGCTCATCTGCGGCTCGATCGAACACAAGATGGGCATTCACGGCAATTCGACCTGCGTGATGAATTACGACGGCGCGACCGGCTGGCTGCTCGGTCAGGAGAACAAGGGCCTCAACGCCATGTTCACGATGATGAACGAGGCGCGGCTCGCGGTCGGCATGCAGGGGCTGTCGCAGTCGGAGGTCGCGTATCAGAACGCCGCGAACTACGCGCGCGAGCGCCTGCAGGGTCGCTCGATCTCCGGCGTGAAGGATCCCGACAAACCGGCCGATCCGATCATCGTGCATCCCGACATCCGCCGCACGCTGATGTCGATCAAGTCGTTCAACGAGGCCGCGCGCGCGCTGATCCTGTGGACCGCGCTGAAGGGCGACGTCCAGCATCGCTCCGAGGACGAGAAGGCACGGCAGGCGGCGGAAGACCACATGGGCCTGATGACGCCGGTGATCAAAGGCGTCATCACCGACACGGGCTTCGCCAACACGGTGGCGGCGCAGCAGGTGTTCGGCGGCCACGGTTATATCGGCGAGCACGGCATGGAGCAGTTCGTGCGCGATGCACGCATCGCCATGATCTACGAGGGCGCGAACGGCATCCAGGCGCTCGATCTGGTCGGCCGCAAGCTCGGCCGCGACGGCGGCCGCGCGGTGTCGGCCTTCTTCAAGGAGGTCGGCGAGTTCGTAAAGGCCAACGCCGACGACGCGATGAAGCCTTACACCGGTCCGCTCGGCGAGGCGTTGGCACAATTGCAGCAGGCGACGATGTGGCTCGCGCAGAACGGCATGAAGAAACCCGACAATGCCGGCGCGGGCTCGACCGACTACATGCACCTCTTCGGGCTGGTCGCGCTCGCCTACATGTGGGCGCAGATGGCCAAGGCCGCGCAGGAGAAGTTGAACGCGGGCGCAAACGGCTCGGAAGCGCGCATGAACGCCAAGCTCGTCACCGGCAAGTTCTTCATGGAGCGCGTGCTGCCCGAGACCGCGGCGCACCTCAAGCGCATCACGGCCGGCGCCGACACCATGATGGCGCTCCCGGCGGAGGCGTTCTGACGCGATGGAGATCGAGGCGCCCCGGATCGTGCAAGTCGGTGACCCCGTCCTTCGGGCGCCGACGGCGACCGTCGATCCCGGCGCCATCCGCGGCGAGGAAATTCAGGAGCTCATTCGCGGCATGGTCGCCGCGATGCACGCCGCACCCGGTGTTGGACTGGCGGCGCCGCAGGTCGGTGTCTCGAAGCGCGTCATCGTGATGGAAGATCGGCCCGTAATGACCGAAGGGCTTCCGAAGGACGTGCTGATCGAGCGTGAGCGCGAGCCGCATTCGCTACGCGTGCTGATCAATCCCGTGATGACGCTCGTCGGAGACGAGACAACGGATTTCTTCGAGGGTTGCCTGAGCATCAAAGGTTACACCGCCATGGTGACGCGCCATCGCGCGGTCGCGGTGTCGTATCTCGACGAGCGCGGCGAAACGCAGGAATGGCGGCCGCGCGGATGGCAGGCCCGCGTCACGCAGCACGAATACGATCATCTCGAGCGTGTGCTCTACACCGACAAGATGCTGCCGAAGTCCTTCATGTCGACCGAGGAATTCAAGGCGCGGCACGCCACCAAGCTGATCGCCGATCTCAAACAGGAGCTTGGGATCGTATGACCGGCAACCTGAGCGGCGGCTGCCAGTGCGGCGCGGTGCGCTACGAATGGACGGAGAAGCCCGCCTATTCGTCGGTGTGCTATTGCCGCATGTGCCAGAAGGCGTCGGGCCAGGCGTTCATGGGACTGACCGGCGGCAAGCTGGAGCACCTGCGCTGGACGCGCGGCGCGCCGTCGTTCTTCCGCTCATCCGACAAGGTCGAGCGCGGCTTCTGCCGCGACTGCGGGACCCCGCTGACCTACGCGTTCGACGGCACCGGCCGCATCAGCGTGACGATCAACTCGCTCGACGACCCGGAAGCGATGCCGCCGACCAAACAGTACGGCACCGAAAGCCGGGTCTCGTGGGCCGAGCACCTCGACGCACTTCCGGCCCAGCGTGTCGATGAATGGTTGCGAGACAAGGGCGTGCAATTGGTCAACAATCAGCGCAGCGATTAAGAGCCCGAGGAAGCGTCCATGGAATCCCTGCAAGTCCCGCGTCCGTCCTGGATGACCGAAGACCTCGTGCTGCTGGAAGAGCAGGCGAGCCGCTTCCTCGCGACCGAGTTCGTGCCGCATGTCGAGAAGTGGACCGCAGCCGGCATCATGGAACGCTCGGCATGGCAGAAGCTCGGCGAGGCCGGCCTGCTCTGCGCCTCGATGCCGGAGGAATACGGCGGGGCGGGCGGCACGTTCGCGCATGAGACCGTGATCAACCGCGCGATCGCGCATGCGGGGCTCGATTCCATAGGCGCGCCGCTGCACTCGGGCATCGTCGCGCCGTACATTCTCAACTACGGCACCGAGGAACAGAAAAAGAAGTGGCTGCCGAAGCTCGCGAGCGGCGAACTGGTCGGTGCGATCGCGATGAGCGAGCCCGGCACCGGCTCGGACCTGCAGGGCGTGAAGACCTCGGCGAAGAAGTCCGGCAACGGCTATGTGCTGAACGGCTCGAAGACGTTCATCACCAACGGCCAGCACGCGAACCTGATCATCGTGGTGGCGAAGACCGATCCGGCGGCGGGCGCCAAGGGCACCTCGCTGATGGTGGTCGAGACCGACGATGCGCCGGGCTTTCGCCGCGGCCGCAAGCTCTCGAAATTGGGGCTCGATTGGGCGGATACGTCCGAACTGTTCTTCGAGGATGTGAAGCTGCCGGCCGAAGGGCTGCTCGGCACCGAGGAGGGGCAGGGCTTCTACCAGTTGATGAAGGACCTGCCGCAGGAGCGCCTCATCGTCTGCACGGCCGCCATGGGCATGATCGAGCGCGCGCTGCGCCTCACCATCGATTACGTCAAAGAGCGCAAGGCCTTCGGCAAGGCGATTGTCGACTTCCAGAACACCCAGTTCGAGCTTGCCGAGTGCAAGACCGAGGCGACCATCGGCCGCGTCTTCCACGACCACTGCATCGAGCGCCACCTACGGCGCGAACTCGACACCGTCACGGCCTCGATGGCCAAATACTGGCTGACCGACCTGCAGAACAAAATCGTCGACCGCTGCCTGCAATTGTTCGGCGGCTATGGCTATATGGACGAATATCCGATCTCGCGCATGTACCGCGACGCGCGCGTGCAGCGCATCTACGCCGGTACCAACGAGATCATGAAGCTGCTGATCGCGAGGAGTTTGTAATTCACCTGTCGTCCCGGCCAAGCCCGCAAGGGCGCGAGCCGGGACCCATAACCACGAACCGAGTTTATGGGTCCCGGCTCTCGCTGCGCTCGGCCGGGATGACCAGAGAGCTGATGGAGAAAACATCATGACCGACGCATTCGTTTACGACGCCGTCCGCACGCCGCGCGGCAAGGGCAAGGCCGATGGCTCGCTGCATGAGGTGACGGCGCTCTCGCTCGCCACGCAGGCACTCGGTGCGATCAAGGACCGCAACCTGTCCGATCCGGCCATCGTCGATGACGTGGTGCTCGGCTGCGTCGATCCGGTCGGTGAGGCAGGCGGCGACATCGCGCGCGCCGCCGCACTGACCGCGGGCTACGGCAACACCGTCGCGGGCGTGCAGATCAATCGTTTCTGCGCCTCGGGACTCGATGCCATCAACTTCGCCTCCGCGCAGGTGATGTCCGGCCAGCACGACATGACGATCGGCGGCGGCGTCGAATCCATGAGCCGCGTCGGCATCGGCGCCTCCGGCGGCGCATGGCCGATGGACCCGGCGATCGCGATCCCGACCTACTTTCTGCCGCAGGGCGTGTCGGCCGACGTAATCGCCACGAAATACGGCTTCTCGCGCGACGACGTCGACGCTTACGCGGTCGAGAGCCAGAAGCGCTCCAAGGCCTCGTGGGATGCCGGCAACTTCAAGAACTCGGTCGTGCCGGTGAAGGACGTGAACGGCATCACGATCCTCGACAAGGACGAGCACATGCGGCCGACCACCACGATGCAGTCGCTCGCATCGTTGCAGCCCGCCTTCGTGCAGATGGGCGAGATGTACGGCTTCGACGCGGTCGCGATCCAGCGCTACCCGGAAGTCGAGAGCGTCACGCATGTGCATCACGCCGGCAATTCGTCCGGCATCGTCGACGGCGCGGCGGCCGTGCTGATCGGCAACAAGGAATTGGGTGACAAGATCGGCAAGAAGGCGCGCGCGCGCATTCGCGCGTTCGCCAATATCGGCTCCGAGCCCTCGATCATGCTCACCGGCCCGATCGACGTGACGCAGAAGGTGCTGAAGAAGGCCGGCATGACGATCGAGGACATCGATCTGTTCGAGCTGAACGAAGCTTTCGCCTCGGTGGTGCTGCGCTACATGCAGGCGCTGAACATTCCGCACGACAAGATCAATGTGGCGGGCGGCGCGATCGCGATGGGCCATCCGCTCGGCGCCACCGGCGCGATGATCTTCGGCACGGTGCTCGACGAACTGGAGCGGCGCAATCTCAACACGGCGCTGATCACGCTGTGCATCGGCGCCGGCATGGGAACGGCGACGATCATTGAGAGGGTGTGAACTCTCACGCCGTCACCCTGAGGTGCGAGCCGCGCTTTGCGGTGAGCCTCGAAGGGCGACGGCCACGGACGATGCACCCATCCTTCGAGACCCGCTTCGCGGGCACCTCAGGATGACGAGAGAAGAAGATGCCCAAGATCGACAAAACCAAACTCGAAACCCGTATCGGCTCGCCGAACTATCCGCCGGCCTACAAGCCTGCTTGCGCGGGCCGTCACAAAACGCCGCTCGGCAATGCGGTCGGGCTGTCGCAGTTCGGCGTGAATCTCGACCAAGCTCGAGCCGGGCGCCGCGACCTCGATCATGCACTGGCATGAGCAGGAGGACGAGTTCGTCTACATCCTGCAAGGCGAATGCGTGCTGGTCGAGGAAACCGGCGAGACGATCCTCAAGGCCGGCGACTGCGCCGGCTGGAAAGCGAACACGCCGCACGGCCACTGCATCGTGAACAACATCGAACGCGGACGTGCTGCTGCTCGAAGTCGGCACGCGCGCGCCGAGCGAACGCTCACACTATCCCGGCTCCGATCTGAGTTCGAACGCGACGCGGACGATCCTCAAAGTTCGCACAAGGACGGCACGCCCTACTGACGGCGTCATCAACGGAGAATTTCAATGGCCAATTTCAAGCTCGACGTGGATGCCGATGGCATTGCGCTCATCACCTGGGACATGCCGGCAAGTCGATGAACGTCATCGACTACTCGGTGATCGACGAACTCGAAGGCCTGGTCGAGAAGGTCGCGACCGATGCCGCCATCAAGGGCGCTGTGATCACATCCGGCAAGGATACGTTCGGCGGCGGCGCCGATCTCACCATGCTGGAGAAGCAACGCGGCGACTACGATGACGACCTTAAGCAGAAGGGCGAGGAAGCCGCCGTCACGATGGTGTTCGAGAAGAGCCGCCAGCTCTCGCAGATCTATCGCAAGCTTGAAACGAGCGGCAAGCCGTGGGTCGCGGCGCTCAACGGCACCGCGATGGGCGGCTGCTTCGAGATGGCGCTCGCTTGCCATCATCGCGTTGCGGCCGACAATCCGAAGACGCGCCTCGGCCTGCCCGAGATCAAGGTCGGGCTGTTCCCCGGCGCTGGCGGTACGCAGCGCATCTCGCGCATGATGGGCACGCCCGACGCGCTCCAGTTCCTGCTCAAGGGCAGCGCGATCGCGCTCGATCGCGCCAAGACCATGAAGCTGATCGACAACGTCGTGCCGCCCGCGGGCCTGATCGACGCGGCGAAAGCCTGGATCAAGACGTCACCGAAATCGAAGCAGCCGTGGGACACCGACGGCTTCAAGCTGCCCGGTGGTCCGGTGTGGTCGAAGATGGGCATGATGACGTGGCCGGCGGCGAATGCGCTTTATCGCAAGGAGACCAACGACAATTATCCGGCGGCGCGCGCGATCCTCGCCTGCGTGTTCGAGGGCCTGCAGGTGCCGTTCGACACCGCGCTGCGGATCGAGTCGCGCTATTTCGCCAAGGTGGTGCGCTCGCCGGAAGCTGCCGCAATGATCCGCTCGCTGTTCGTCTCCATGCAGGAATTGAACAAGGGCGCGCGCCGCCCGCAGGGGGCCGCGGCCTCGACGCTGAAGAAGATCGGCGTGCTCGGCGCCGGGCTGATGGGCGCCGGCATCGCCTACGTGTCGGCGCAGGCCGGTCTTGAGGTGGTGCTGATCGATCGCGATCAGGAGGCCGCCGACAAGGGCAAGGCCTATTCGCAAAAGCTGCTCGCCGACCAGATCAAGAAGGGCCGCGCCAAGCAGGCGGATGCCGACGCGCTGCTCGCGCGCATCACGCCGACGCCGGACTACGAAAAGCTAAAGGGCGTCGATCTCGTCATCGAAGCCGTGTTCGAGGACCGCACGGTGAAGGCCGAGGCGACCGCGAAAGCGCAGGCCGTGATCGGCGACAAGGTGGTGTTCGGCTCCAACACCTCGACCTTGCCGATTTCTTCGCTGGCCGAGCAGTCGAAGGATCCGGCGAATTTCATCGGCGTGCATTTCTTCTCGCCGGTCGACAAGATGATGCTGGTCGAGATCATCATGGGCGAGAAGACCGCCGATCCGGCGCTCGCGGTCGCGCTCGATTACGTGCGCACGATCCGCAAGACGCCGATTGTGGTGAACGATGCGCGCGGCTTCTACACCTCGCGCGTGGTCGGCACCTACATCCGCGAAGGCCACCTGATGCTGACCGAAGGGGTGCCGGCCGCGATGATCGAGAATGTCGGCAAGCAGGCCGGTATGCCGGTCGGCCCGCTGTCGCTCAACGACGAAGTTGCGGTCGATCTCGCGTGGAAGATTTTGAAGGCGACCGAGGCTGACGGCGGCGCGATCGATCAGAGCCAGAAGGCGCTGCTCACCGAAATGGTCGAGAAGCGTGGCCGCTTCGGGCGCAAGAACGCCAAGGGCTTCTACGATTATCCGGCGACAGGTCCGAAGCGGCTGTGGCCGGGCCTCGCCGAGTTGCAGCCGACCAAGCTCGATCCCGACACGGTCGACGTCACTGAGCTCAAGCAGCGCCTGCTCGCGATCCAGGCGCTGGAAACCGCGCGCTGCTTCGAGGAAGGCGTGCTCACCGACGTGCGCGAGGCGGATGTCGGGTCGATCCTCGGCTTTGGCTATGCGCCTTACTCCGGCGGCACGCTGAGCTACATTGACATGATGGGCACGAAAGCCTTCGTCGCGCTGTGCGAAAAGCTCGCGCAGAAATACGGCGAGCGCTTCAAGCCGAACAAGCAGCTGATCGAGATGGCAGCGAAGGGCGAGAGCTTCTATTCGCGCTTTGCGCCGAAGCGGCCGAAGGCGGCGTAGGCTCGGTCGGACGACGAAAAGCCCGGCCTTGCGGCCGGGCTTTTATATTCTGATTAGTGTCCGATCAGTCGCAGATCTCCACGGTGCCGCGGTAGTTGCCCCAGCGGTCGACGCGCTCGACGACGTGGCAGCGCGGCGCTGTGACAACCGCAGCCGCAGTGCCGATCACGGCGGCGGCGATCCCGAGGCCAAGCAGGCCTTTCTTGCCCGGAAATGCATTCGCCTGGCTGCTGGTGCCGAGCGAGCCGGCAATGATGGCGAGCGCGGCGAGAGCGACGGTGGCGGTCTTGGTGAACGTGTTCATGGTGTTATCCCTTCCACTTTTGAGCGGACCGTTGTGGTCCTGATGCCTGGTAGTCGCGCGCCGGCTTGACCGGGTTCAGGCATGGCGAGATCACGTCACGATCCTGTTGAAGGACCAGAAAATCCTGTGCTGCAGCTATTTCTTTGATTTTTGTTGGACGCGCTGGCGCACGTACGTGTGGCGCCATCGCGGGAAATCGCACACGGTGTGACGGGCATCACAAAGATTGCAGCCCCGCGACCGGTGCGCGAGCTATCGGCACGCCGCCCATGCAGGCAGAAGGGTTGTTGAGACGACCCCACTGGCAATATCCTGCCGTCGGCACAACGAAAAACCTCAGGGACGGACTCCGCAATGAACACCCGCACGGCCGACTTTGTCATCATCGGTGCAGGCTCGGCCGGCGCCGCGCTCGCCAATCGGCTGACCGAGAACGGCCGCCATCAGGTGCTGCTGCTGGAAGCCGGCGGCGAGACGCATCCGCTCTCGCGCGTGCCGATCAGCTATGTGCGTTTCATCAACCGCCCCGGCGTGAACTGGCTCTACACATCGGAGCCCGAGCCGACGACCGGCGGGCGCAACATCCCGGTGCCGCGCGGAAAAATGCTCGGCGGGTCGAGCGCCATCAACGGCATGGTGTGGGTGCGCGGCCAGCGCCAGGACTATGACCACTGGGCGCAGCTCGGCAATCGCGGCTGGAGCTGGCAGGACGTGCTGCCGGTGTTCAAGGGCATCGAGAATTACGACGGCGGCGCCGACGACATCCGCGGCCGCGGCGGGCCTGTGCGCATCACCGACATCGACGAAAGCGGCCCGCTCTACGACAGCCTGTTCGCCGCCGCCGAGAGCATCGGGATCCCGCGCAATCCCGACTACAACAGCGGCGAGCAGGAAGGCATCGCCATGACGCAGGCCTCGATCAGCAATGGCGGCCGGCGCATGAGCACCGCGAAGGTCTATCTCGAGCCGGCGCGCGCGCGGCGCAACCTGCGCATCGAAACCGGCGCTGCCGCGCAATGCCTGCTGTTCGAGGGCAAGCGCTGCGTCGGCGTGCGCTACACCATGCAGAGCCAGACCTTCGAGGCGCGCGCCGCGCGCGAGGTGATCGTTTCGGCCGGCTCCATCGCGTCGCCGCAGCTGCTCGAGCTTTCCGGCATCGGTCAGGTCGACAGGCTGCAAAAGCTCGGCATCAAGGTGACGCACGAATTGCGCGGAGTTGGCGAGAACCTGCGCGACCACTGGGCGCCGCGCATGAAGTGGCGCGTCGGCCGCCACGGCGTCACGTTCAACGAGCGCGCGCGCGGCGTGCAGGGGATGTGGCAGGGGCTGCAATATATCTTCCGCGGCAAGGGATTTCTCAGCCATCCGGCCTCGCCGATGCGCGCCTTCATCAAGACGCGCGAAGGCCTCGACTCGCCCGACGCGCTGCTCGCGCTGCAGCCTTTCCTGGTGACGCCGGACGTGAAGCTCGCGAAGGAAACCGGCATCACCATCATCGCGCAGCAGATGCGGCCCGAAAGCAAAGGCTCGATCCACATCAAGTCCGCCAACGCCGGCGAGCAGCCCGCGATCCGCTTCAACTTCCTCGCCGAGAGCATCGACCGCGAGTGCCTGCTCGCCACCATGCGCATCACGCGCCGCATCATGGAAGCGCCCGCGATGGCGTGGCTCAATCCGGAGGAGATCGCGCCGGGCCCGAAGACAAAGTCGGATGCCGAGCTGCTCGACTTCGTGGCGAAAAATGCCGAGACGACCTATCACCCGATCGGGACATGCAAGATGGGAACGGATCCGATGGCGGTGGTGGACGATCAGTTGCGCGTGCGCGGCATCACGGGACTGCGTGTCGCCGACGCCTCGATCATGCCGACGCTCACCTCGGGCAACACGAACGCGCCGAGCATCATGATCGGCGAAAAGGCCGCCCGCATGTTGCTGCAGGCCGCGGAGCAACGAGCGGCGGCGTAGAGCGGGCGGCTTAACCCGGATCGCGGTCGCGGCCGGCGACCCTGTCGCCATCGGTCCGGCTTCGTGGGAACCGGCTGAAAGGACGAGGCGCAGGCCGTGCGCGAAAGAGCTGGACGATGACGCAGGGCGAACCGGAGGCCGCCCGCTGCACGGCCGGGGGAGCCCCGCGATAGTCTTCAAGCCGGATGATCTTGGCGAGGGGCATGGCCGTCTCCTGTCTCCATGCCGATTTGTCGCCCGGAAAGCCTTCCTCGACTGTGCCGCGGATCACATCTGGAACGAAATCTTCCACGGAGCTTTGCCACATCATGAGCCGGGCCTTTGTCAAAGAACCGGACGGCGGGGACGCCTTCGAGGAACTGCCCGACCGGCCGATTTCATCGCATCCCAATCTGGTGACGCCGCAAGGCTTCGCGCAGATCGAGAACACGCTTGCGCGCCTGCATGAGCGGCACGCGGAGGCGCAACGCGCCGCCGATCGCGCGGCGCTTGCGAACGCCGGCCGCGAGCTTCGCTACTGGACGGCACGCCGTTCCACTGCGCAGCCGATGGCGGCGCCGGAGAGTGCCGACAGGGTGCAGTTCGGCTCGACCGTCACGATCGAACGCGACGATGGCCGCCGGCAAACCTTCCGCATCGTCGGCGAGGACGAGGCCGAGCCCGCGCAGGGCACGCTCTCCTATGTGTCGCCGGTCGCGCGCGCGCTGATGAACAAGTCGGTGGGCGATGTGGTGCAGGCAGGGCCGAGCGAAGCGGAAATCGTCGGGATTGCCTGAGCGCCTGATTTTGGCGCGATGCGCTGCATCCCGCATGGTGCGCCGCGCGGCCCGCAGAAGCGAATATGGCACGACGGGTCCATCGCGCAGTCGGTCCATGCAAGGATCGCGTAGGACAGGATCGCGAGCGCCGTAACCCAGAGTGTCGCCTTGACCGAGCGATCCATGCGTGAGGGGCTCTAGCCCGGATCGCGCCCGCGTCCGGCGGCGCGATCGTCGTCGTAGGCGGAAGTCATCGCGCGTTGGGCACTGTCCGGAAAGCGCGTGAATTTCAGGATGACGCAGGCAGATGGCGTCTCCGCCGCCGGCCGCGAGCGGCTCGCCTGACGCTCCTCAAACCGAATGACCTGTGCGAGCGGCATGGCTCTCTCCCGTCTCCTTCGCTCCTTAGTCGCAGCAGGGGCGCGAGAGGTTCTCGGGTGAAGGGCGACGTGCAGGAGAATGCGGATGTGGCGGATAGGGAGGGAATCGAAGTCTGCCCGTGTGCGTATGAAGCGCAGCGCAATGCGGGGGACCGCAGCTCCCGGTGGAGCGCCGCAAGGCGCGCTTTCCCGATCGCAAGTAAAGGCCAGCACATCGTGAAGATGTGCCGGGCGGCTCTCCGGCCGCCCACGGGCCGATTGCAAGGCCCGGCGTCTGGCGGCGCTCCGCTCCCTTTTTCGCGGGAGTGCGGCAGCGGCGCATGATCCGGGCGCGAACGCGCCGCGGGAATTCTGGCGCGTGTGGCGAATGCGCCATTTGCTTTTTACGGCTCAGCGCTTAGATGCCCGGGAACATTTGCCCTTCCTCTTGCGCCGTGTGTAAGGTCGCGCCCTTTTCCGCCGGAACTCTCCCGAATGGCTCGTGACGTTGTCGACCTGACGCCGATCGAATCGCGCGACGAACTCGTCGCCTGGTTCGAGAAGGGTAACAAGCCGAAGGCTTCATTCCGCATCGGCACCGAGCACGAGAAATTCGCCTTCACCACCGGGCGGCACAATCCCGTGCCCTACGACGGCCAGCGCTCGATCCGCGCGCTGCTGGTCGGCATGCAGCATCTGCTCGGCTGGGAGCCGATCACGGACGGACCCAACATCATCGGACTCGCGGACGTGACCGGGGGCGGGGCGATCTCGCTCGAACCGGGCGGCCAATTCGAACTCTCCGGCGCGCCGGTCGAGACAATCCACCAGACCGCGAGCGAACTCACTGCGCACCTCGCGCAGTTGCGCGAGATCGCGCGGCCGCTCGGCATCGGATTCCTCGGGCTCGGGATGAGCCCGAAATGGACGCTCGCCGAAACGCCGGTGATGCCGAAGAGCCGCTACAAGATCATGACCGGCTACATGCCGAAGGTCGGCCGCTACGGCCTCGACATGATGTACCGCACCTGCACGGTGCAGACGAACCTCGACTTTTCTTCCGAGCAAGACATGGTGAAGAAGCTGCGCGTGTCACTCGCGCTGCAGCCGATCGCGACCGCGCTGTTTGCCAACTCGCCCTTTACCGAAGGCAAACCGAACGGCTTCCTGTCGTATCGCTCGGAGGTGTGGCGCGACACCGATAACCAGCGCGCCGGCATGCTGCCCTTCGCGTTCGAGGACGGCATGAGCTTCGAGCGCTATGTCGATTACGCGCTCGACGTGCCGATGTATTTCGTCAAACGCGAGGACGAATATATCGACGTGTCGGGCAAGTCGTTCCGCGACCTGCTCGCCGGCAAGCTGCCGGGGCACGGAAATCTGCGTGCGACGCTGTCGGACTGGGTCAATCACGTCTCGACGATTTTCCCCGAAGTGCGGCTGAAGCGCTTTCTCGAAATGCGCGGCTCAGATGGCGGGCCGTGGCGGCGGCTGCCGGCGCATCCGGCGTTCTGGGCCGGCATTCTGTACGACGACGTGGCGCTCGATGCCGCGTGGGACATCTGCAAGGGCTGGAGCGCGGACGAGCGCCAGAAGCTGCGCGACGATGTACCGACGCAGGGCTTCAAGGCGGAGATCCGCGGCCGCGACGTGCTCAACATCGCGCACGAGTGTTTGCGCCTGGCAGAAGCCGGGCTGAAGCGGCGCAAGCGGCTCGATCACGACGGGCGCGACGAGACGCGCTATCTGCGGCCGCTGCAGGAGTTCGTCGCGCGCGGCATCACGCCGGCCGAGGAGTTGCTGGAGAAATATCACGGGCCGTGGAAGTGCTCGGTCGAGCCGGTGTTCGACGAATACGTCTACTGATGGCCAAGAGCGACTAGTGGCGAAGGGCACGCCCGCGACCGTCGCGCTGACGAAAGCCGAGGTCGCGTTCACGCTGCACGAATACGACTACGATCCGAACGCCGCGCGCATCGGCATGCAGGCCGCAGAGGCGCTTGGCGTGTCGCCGGCGCGTTTGCTGAAGACGCTGATGGCGAAGGCGGGCGGCGCTGTCGTGTGCGTGCTGGTGCCGTCGGATGCCGAAGTCTCGCTGAAGAAACTCGCCGCGGCTGCCGGCGCGAAGGATGCCGCGATGCTGCCGCCCGTCGAGGCGGAGCGCCACACCGGCTATCATGTCGGCGGCATTTCGCCGTTTGGGCAGAAGAAGCGCGCGCGGGTGTATGTCGCGCAGAGCGCGCTCGCGCATGACACGATCATCGTGAACGGCGGCCGGCGCGGCTTGCAGATCGAACTTGCGCCCACGGACCTGGTGCGCGTGCTGGAGGCGAGCGCGGCCGATGTCATGGTATAAGTTGCTGTCATCCCGGCCGAGCGCAGCGAGAGCCGGGATCCAACAGGCAACATTCGAGAATGTGAGCAATGGGTCCCGGATAGCGCCTTCGGCGGCTTTCCGGGATGACATCCATTATTCCGCGGCGCGCGCGGCGTCCGACAGATTGTCCAGCGACGAGATGACGTGCTCGGCCAGCGCGTCCGCGAGCGGATTGCGTTCGTGCGGATTGCGCACCAGCCCGATGCGGCAGGGCGGCAGTTCGGGGAAACCATCCGCCGCCGAGAGCACGCGCATGCCGGGCCGCAGGCCCGACTCCGGAAACACCGACACGGCCAGTCCCGACAGCACCGCGGCGCAGATCGCGCTCGCGTTGCCGCTCGAATAGAGCACGCGGTAGGGCCGGCCGACCGCGTCGAGGCATTCGGTCGCGGCGCGCCGCCACGCGCAGGTCGGGCGGCCGAGCGCGAGCGGCACGCGCTCCTCGGCATGCACCGAGTGGCGATTCGATGTCGCCCACAGCAGGCGCTCCTGACGGAAGTTTTCCGCCGTCATGTTGCCGGAGCAGTTGGTGATGATCGCGAGATCGAGTTCGTTGCCCTTGATGCGCTCGAGCAGGCACACCGTCTCCTCGCACAGCACGGTCAGTTCGATCGCCGGATAGGCGCGCGAGAAGCGCGCCATGATCTCGGGCAGGTAACGGTCGGCGTAATCGTCCGGCACGCCGAGCCGCACCCGGCCGGTGAGTTCGTCGGAAAACGCCGCGATCGTTTCCACATTGAGCTTCACGATGCGGCGCGCATAGTCGAGCAATCGCTCGCCGTCCTCGGTGAGTTTCGAGGCGCGGCCATCGCGGGCGAAGATGCCGCGATCGAGCCGCTCTTCCAGCCGCTTCATCTGCATCGAAACGGCGGACTGGGTCTTGTGCACGATATCGGCGGCGCGGGTGAAGCTGCCGGTCTCGGCGATGGCGATAAAGGTGCGGAGCTGGTCGACGTCGAGCAGGGCGGTCATGACGCTATCCTCGATAGGCCGGGGGTGGGCCGGGAAACATCACCACGACTGATTGGTTAGATTAAAAACATTCGTTTCACTTATCAATAGGGAAAGCGCATATTCGTCTTGTTCGGACAAACCAGATCGGTTTCCGGGTAGCTCCGCGAGAGGTCGCGGCGCACCGCAGGACCGCTTTTGCCCGGCACAACCGAATGAATGGAGGCTATCATGTCGATCTATGCCGATACCCAGACCCCCTCGCACCTCGCGCGGCTGGTCAACGCTGTTGCGGGGATCGTGGCGGATCGCGCGCGCTTCGTCCTCCAGACCCTGAAAAATCGCAGCGACGCCACCACGCTGGCCGGCCTCGACGAGCGCATGCTTGCCGACATCGGCCTGACCCGGGGTGATGTTCGCGATGCCTTTTCCGAGCCTGTATGGCGCGATCCGACCGCAATCCTGGTGAGCCGCGTGCACGAGCGGCGAATCAACCGCCGCCGGGGCGGGCTCGGGCTCGCCGAAAAAGCTTTTGACGCGCCCTCAATCGTGCCGCTGTCGGGCGGGTCGACGCGCCAGAAGACGAAGGTCCGTTACTACTGATCGCGCGATCCCCGAAAAGCGCGAACCGGTTTTCGGATGAGGATCACGCGCAAATACCGAACTTGGCCGGGCCGAACCTCCCCCGTCGGCCCAACCTGATCCAGGTCTCCTCGTCCCCTCGAAGGCCTGGACCTTGCGCCCGCTGGAACTCCCGGCGGGCGCTTTTCTTGTAGGATCGCGGCGCGCTCGGCCGATTCTGCGGGGACTGATCTTGCTCACAATTTATCGCGACAACGGCGGCTCGGCGCGCGGCGGCTCCGGCAAGCTTCCCGACGAAGTGATCTGGATCGATCTCCTCAATCCGACCGGGGAGGAGAAACAGTTCGTCGAGAGCCGTGCGGGACTTCGTGTCCCCACGATGGAGGCCTTGAACGAAATCGAATCCTCAAGCCGGCTGATCGTCGATCACGGCGTGATCTATCTCTCATCGCCCTTGGTTGCGCCGGGCGAGGCGGGCGACTACCAGCTCTCGCCGGCCGGGTTCATCCTGTCGCAAAGTGTGTTGGTCACGGTGCGCTTCGCCGACCTGCCGACCTTCAATGCGGTGGCCGAGAAAGTGCACACCGACGAATCGGTGCGTAGCAGCGCAGGCGTCTTCACCGCCCTGCTGGAGGGATTCGTCGACCGCGGCGCGGACATCCTCGAACACCTCGCCAGCGACCTGAACAACATTTCCAAGACGGTCTTCCGCGCCAATAAGACGAAGCGCCGCAGCATGGCGCGCTCCGGCGAGCGGCTACGCCACGCGCTGACCAGCATCGGCATCATCGGGGATCGGCTGTCGGTCGCACGTGACGTTTTTCTCGGCCTCGATCGCATCGTGCCGTTCGTGCTGAGCCTGAAGCACGACTGGATCACGTCCGAATTCGGCCATCGGCTCGAAGCCGTCGCGAAGGACGTGGCCTCGCTCAATGCGTTCGAGGAGCACCTCGCCAACAAGGTCCAGTTCCTGCTCGACGCGATTCTCGGCTTCATCAACATCGCGCAGAACGATCTGTTCAAGATCCTCACGATCGTGTCGGTGGTCGGCATCCCGCCGACCGTTGTGGCGGGCATCTACGGCATGAACTTCAAGTTCATGCCGGAGCTGCAATGGGAGTGGGGCTACCCGTTCGGGCTCGCGATGATTTTGCTCAGCACCATCATTCCGCTGATCTGGTTCAAGGTGCGCGGCTGGTTTTGAGGCGGCGTTTTCATGCGATGGACGCACGCGTACCGCCACTGCGCCACTTGTGGTCGGTGCCGTCGACCGGTTTAGTCTTGCGGAGATGACCGTCGAGCTCGATATGCAGTTCGATCAGCTTGCCGCCTTTCCGTCCGAGCACCTCGAAATGCTTGGGTTTGCGATGCGGATCGCCCACCGGTTCGAAGCCAAGCTCGCGCGCCGCCGTGATCGCGATGTGCGGATCAGCGTGCGGATGGTGGTCATGCTTGTGCTTGTGCTCGAGGTGGATCGCTTTTCCGTCACGAACGAGTTGCGACACTTTCAGTTCTGACGGCTTCATCTCGCCTTCGAGCCTGACGGTGTCGCCGATGCACAGCGTGATTTGCTCCGCACCTCTGGGGGTAAGATCCGCGAGCACCGGCCCGTCGGAAGTCACCACCACGAAACGGTGTGCGAAAATATGCGTAACCTTGCCGGTCAGTGCGGCCTGTTGTTCGGGCATCTTGTGATCTCCTTGTTTGAATTTGAAATTCGGCACTTGTCGTTGCCTCACTGTTGCGGTGCCGGCGGCGAAGCAGCGTTGTTCGGGTTCGGCGGTGGGGCACGATCCGGCGGTGGAGGCGGCGCCGACGGGCCGCCACGATCCGCGACGGGAGGCGGAGGCGGGGGTCCACGATCCGCAGTCGGAGGAGGTGGTCCGCGATCGGCGGCGGGTGGCGGCGGGGGCCGGCGCGGTTCGTCCTTGCCTCTCGCGTGATCACGGTCTTTCCCCTTCGGCCCCTTGGGTGGACCCGGCGGGCCACGGTCCGGTGGGCCAAACGCCTCGTTGCGGCCGTCCGCATGGACAACGACCTGTGCATGGATCACGCCGCGGTCGAAACGGCCCTGTACGGTGATGTCCTCGCCTTTGATCACCACGTTGCCATTCTCGCCGCGAGGACCAAGATCAATCAGCGCGCGGCCGCTGCCATCCTGAAGGATGAACTTGTTGCCGAAAATTTCCGCGACGCTGCCTTTGATCGCAACCGGGGTACCGTCGCGAATCTGGTCGATCGGCATCGGCTGCAGAAGCATGACGCTGTGGGGCTGCCAGAGTTGAGCGAGCCTGATCCCGCCGGCGCCGGTGGCGGCGCCCGCAGCCAGCAGGATGATCGCCGCGCCGACGAGCAGGGCATTGCGTCTCGGCCGCACGCGGTTGCGCCATGTCGGTGGCCGGGGCCCGGCCTCTGCCGTGCCGGAGTTCGGATTGATGTCGGTCATCGCTGCTCTCTCGTGTTGTTGCGTTGCAGGCACGCTATGCCGGGCAGCCAAACTCAGCCTGAACCGGACGGTTCAGGCTGAGTTAAGACGAGCGGGTTACCGCCGGTCTGGTTAAGCCACGGGATTTGCTATGAAAGTTCTTCTTGTAGAGGATGACCCCCTGCTCTCGCAGGAGATTGCCAAGGCTTTGCGCGCGGAGAATTTCGCGGTCGATATCGCGGCTAACGGTGAGGACGGGCAGCATCTCGGAGAGAACGAGCCGTACGATGCGGCGGTTCTCGATCTGGGATTGCCCAAGGTCCCGGGGGCGCAGGTCTTGCGTGCGTGGCGACGAAACGGGCGAAACCTGCCGGTCCTGATCCTCACCGCGCGCGATGGCTGGACCGACAAGGTCGACGGGTTCAAGGCCGGCGCAGACGACTATCTCACCAAGCCGTTCCGGATCGAAGAACTCGTGATGCGGCTGCGTGCTTTGGTGCGCCGCTCGGCGGGGCATGCTGCGCCGCAGATCGTTTGCGGGCCGCTTACGTTCGATGCGCAAACCGGCGTATTCGAAATCGACGGGCTGCCGCTCAAGGTCACGGCGCTAGAGTGGCGCGTCCTTGAGTGCCTGATTTTGCGCAAGGATCTGATCGTCGACCGGACCGCACTGACCGAAAAAGTTTACGAGGGCGATGCCGGTACGGACTCTAATTCGTTGGAAGTGATCATCGCGCGTTTGCGCCGCAAGATCGGCAAGGACATGATCGCGACCGAGCGCGGGCGGGGATACATGCTCAGCGCGGGCGATTCGTGATGTGGCGGCGCGCCTCGCTGGGCAGGAGGCTGCTTGTCGGCGCCGGCGTTTTCATTACGGCGGCGCTCGTCGTCGCGGCGGTGGTGATTTTCTTCGTACTGCACCGTTTCGTGCAGGGCCAGATCGACCAGCGACTCGATACGCAAATCCTTTTCCTGACCTCGATGCTGCGTGCGGACGGCGACGGCGTTCTTTCGCTCGCGGGCGACGCGGACGGACCGCCCTTCGATCGGGTTCGGCGCGGATGGTACTGGCAGGTCGCGGGGGAAAAAACCGTGCTGCGTTCGCGGTCGCTCGACGGTGCCGATCTGGTTTTGCCGGACGGGTCAGGGGGGCCGCTTCCGCCGAAGCCACCGCGCAAGCCGGGCGACAGCGGGAGCGAGCGGCCGCGACCGGTGGACGGACGAGGGCCTGACGATCGACCGCTGCATTTCCGTGTGATGCAGGTGAAGATGGCCGGTGCGCCCGCGACGATCATGGTGTCTGCGCCGCGCGAGGCCGTACTCGGGCCATTGCGCGAGGCGATGACGACTCTTGCAATCTCGCTTGCGGCCCTTGGCGCCGCACTGGTGCTCGCGATGGTTCTGCAGGTTCGGCTTGGCTTGCGGCCGCTGGAGCGGTTGCGCCGCGCGGTGGCCGACGTGCGCGCAGGCCGCAGCGAGAGCGTGCCGGCCGATCAGCCGCATGAAATCCAGCCGCTTGCCGTCGAGCTGAATGCGTTGCTTGAGCAGAACGCCGCCAATCTGGAGCGCGCCCGCCGTCATGTGGCAAATCTGGCGCATGGCCTGAAGACGCCCTTGGCAACGCTCGCAGTCGCGTTGCCGCAGGAATCGGATCGCCGCGACTTGCGCGATCTGGTGGACCTGATGGAGCGGCGCATTCGCCATCATCTCGGGCGCGCGCGGACCGCGGCCTTGAACGGACCGGTGCGGGCGCGGACCATAACTGCGCCGCGCATCGTGGATCTCGGGGCGGTGCTGGGAAAGGTTTATGCCGACAAGCAGATCGCATTCTCGGCCGATGTTGCGGCCGATGTTGCAGTCCCCTGCGAGCAGCAAGATTTCGACGAGATGGTGGGCAACCTTCTGGAGAATGCTTTCAAGTGGGCGCGCGGGACAGTTCGCGTTGGCGCGCGGATTGAGTCCCAACGCAGCGTCGTTTTCACCATTGAGGATGACGGACCGGGTCTGCCCGCGGAGCAGATCTCGCAAGTGCTCAAGCCAGGACTGCGCCTCGACGAAAGCGCGCCGGGATTCGGGTTTGGCTTGCCGATTACGCGCGAGCTTGTGGAGCTTTATGGCGGCACGCTCGAACTTGAATCGGCGCCTTCCGGCGGTCTTCGTGCTTGTTTGTCGCTCCCGTTGGCCCCCGCATGAGGATCACGCATCCGCGTCCTCTTTCTCCGGCACGATCAGTTCGCCCGCCTCCTGATTGAGCGCGCGCGCGCCCCGCTGGGGCTCGCTGAACGGCGTCGGTGTCGGACGTTGGCGCAGCAGGTCAATGCCGGCATAGATGCCCTCGGCCTGCTGCACCGCGATACGGTCGCGATCGCGGTTGCGGATGAAATCCTCGACGATCGCGGCGCGGTCGGTATCGATGCCCATCGCCTCCAGCGTCTTGCGGCCGAACAGGAGCGCGGATTCGAACGTCTCGCGCAGCTCGTAATCGACATTCTTGCTGAGCAGTTGCAACGTGTGACCGCGGTCGTAGGAACGCGCAAAGATCTTGGTGCCGGGAAACTCCGTCTTGACGAGATCGACGATGTGGTTGGTCTTCTCCTCGTCGTCGATGCAGATCGCGATCAGCCGCGCCTTTTCAAGCCCCGCCGCGCGCAGGACATCGAGCCGCGTGCCGTCGCCGTAATAGACCTTGAAGCCGAATCGCCCGGCGACCTGAATCATCGTCGGGTCGAGATCGATGGTGATCACGTCGATCTCTTCGGCGAGCAGGTATTGCGACACGATCTGCCCGAAACGACCGAAGCCGATGACCAGCACGGTGCCATCCGCATCGGCGAAATCGTCAAGGTTCTGTTCCGTTTTGCGCGCAAGCTTGCGCACTGCGAGGTCGGTCAGCGCCGCGAAGGGTGGGCCGAGCAGCAGCGTGATCGCGGCGATTGCCGAAAGAAGACTGCCCTGATTGGTGCTCAGCACGCCAAGTGTCACGCCGAGCGGCAGCAGCACGAATGCGAATTCGCCCGCGCCAGTGAGCACGGAACCCGCCTGCAGGGCTTCGCCACGTTTGGCGCAGGTCGCACGGAACAGGCCCCACACGATAAATGCTTTGAGCAGCGTGATAACGAGGGCGGCGCCGAGCACTAGCCACAGGTTCGCCCACACGATCTTCATGTCGATGGTCATGCCGACGCCCATGAAGAACAACGCGAGCAGGAGCCCACGGAAGGGTTCGATGTCGGCCTCAAGCTCGTGGCGGTAGGTCGATTCGGCGAGCAGCACGCCGGCGAGAAACGCGCCGAGCGCCATCGACATGCCGACCGTCTGCATCAGCAGGGCGGCCCCGAGCACGACCAGCAGCGCGGCCGCGGTCATGACTTCGCGCGCGCCGGTCCACGCGAGCAGACGGAAGAACGGATTGAGCAGATAACGCCCTGCGATGACGAGCGCCGCGATCGCGCCGCCGACCAGCGCAACGCTGCTCGCGGTTTCGGCGAGGCTGAGTTGCTGCTTGGCGCCGCCATCCGAGGCGAGCAGGGGGACGAGCGCGAGCAGCGGCACGACCGACATGTCCTGGAACAGCAGAATCGCAAACGCGCGCTGCCCGTACGGCTGCTGCAGGTGCCCGCGTTCTTCCAGAATGCGCAGCGCAATCGAGGTGGCGGAGAGCGCGAGCGAGAGCCCGGCGACCAGCGCGGCGCGCCACTGGAACATGCCGGTCGCGACCGCAAGCCCGGCGATCGCGCCCGCCGTAATCACGAGCTGCGCCACGCCGAGCCCGAAAATGTCGCGGCGCATCGCGAGCAGACGGGAAAGTTCGAGTTCGAGTCCGATCAAGAACAGCAGCATCACGATGCCGAGCTCGGCGACGGTGAGGATGCGCTCGGGCGTGTCGAAGATGTTGAGGCCGAACGGCCCGATGACCACGCCGGCCACCAGATAGGCGACAATGGCCGAGAGCCGGACAAAGCGGGCGATCGGCACGCTGACCACGGCCGCGGCCAGCAGCACGAGCGGTAATGCAAGGAGGCTGACTTCCGCCGAATGTTCGTTCATCGAAAATCCCGTTACGGTGTGGCGCTTCGACGCGCGGCCCGACTATACGACCCGTGGCGCGCCGCCCCATATCGAAAAGGTGAGCGTTCGCCTTACGTTGCGCTCGCTTCCTTCGGTCCGGTTCATTAACATGTCGGCGGGGCGCGCGAGGGCGGACTATCCAAGGCGGAGCATGCGTTGCTTGCGCATACTGATGCTGTGTCTTGCCGCAACCCTTGCGGCGGCTGTACCGGCGCGCGCGCAGTCCGGCTATGACCGGCCGGGAGGGGACTATTCGAATTTCCCGCTTCGGTCTGGCGACCCGGCGGTGTGCGCGGCGCGCTGCGAGCGGGAAGGGCGCTGCCGCGCCTGGAGCTTTTCCTATCCGGGAAATGTAGCAAGCGGAGCGGTCTGTTTCCTCAAGTCGCAGGTGACGGCGCGTACCGAAGACAATTGCTGCGTGTCAGGCGTGAAGGGCGCAGGCGTGCTCGAGCGCAAGGGCGGGCCGGTCGAGTTTTCGATCGATCGTACCGGCGGTGACTACAAGAACCTCGATGTGGCGACCGACCCGGCCGGCGCACCGTGCGAGGCAGCCTGCAAGGGCGAGGACCGCTGCCGCGCCTGGACCTACGTTCGGCCGGGTTACCTCGGCGCTTCCGCGCGCTGCTTCCTGAAGGAGAAGCTCACGCGGCCACGGCACAAACCGTGCTGCGTGTCGGGGGTGGTGCGTTAACCCGTCCCGCCGACCGTGATTCGATCCATACGCAGCGTGGGCTGGCCGACGCCGACCGGCACACCTTGGCCGTTCTTGCCGCAGGTGCCGATGCCGGTGTCGAGTTCGAGATCGTTGCCGATCATGCGGACGCGATGCAGGTCGCTTGGTCCGTTGCCGATCAGCATCGCACCCTTGATCGGCGCGCTGACCTTGCCGTTTTCCAGCTTGTAGGCCTCGGTGCACTGGAACACGTATTTGCCCGACGTGATGTCGACCTGTCCGCCACCGAACGACACCGCATAGATGCCGTTCTTCACCGACGCGATGATCTCGGCCGGATCGCGGCCTCCGGCGAGCATGTAGGTGTTGGTCATGCGCGGCATCGGCACGTGGCCGTATGACTCGCGCCGCCCGTTGCCGGTCGGTTTCATGCCCATCAGGCGCGCGTTCTGCCGGTCCTGCATGTAACCGACCAGAATGCCGTCCTCGATCAGCACGGTGCGGCCGGTTGGCGTGCCTTCGTCATCAATGGTGAGCGAGCCGCGCCGGTCCGTCATCGTGCCGTCGTCCACCACGGTGACGCCCTTGGCGGCGACCTGCTGGCCCATCAGGCCCGCGAACGCGCTTGTCTTCTTGCGGTTGAAGTCGCCCTCCAGCCCATGACCGACCGCCTCGTGCAGCATCACGCCCGGCCAGCCGGCGCCGAGCACAACATCGAATTCGCCGGCAGGCGCCGGCACGGCTTCGAGGTTGACCAGCGCCTGGCGCACGGCGTCGTCCACCGCACCCTTCCAATTGCCGGCTTCGATGAATCGCTGATAGCCCTCGCGCCCACCATAACCGTGGCTTCCCGATTCCTGACGGTCGCCGTCGCCCGCCACGACCGAGACGTTGACACGCACCAGCGGGCGCACGTCGCGGTAGGTCTCGCCATCGGCGCGCAGGATCTCGACCACCTGCCACGACGCGCCGAAAGAGACCGAAACCTGGCGCACGCGCGGGTCCTTGGCGCGCGCGAAGGCGTCAATCTCTTCCAGCAGCTTCACCTTCGCCTCGAAGGAAGGCGTGCCAAGCGGGTTCTCGTCGCCGTACAGCTTCACGTTCGTGCGCGCAGGCGCCTGCGAGTAGCTGCCCGAGTATCCGCCCTGTACGGCGCGCACCGCCTCGACGGCGCGCGAGATTGCCCCCTCGGACACGTCCGAGGCATGCGCGTAGCCGACCGCTTCGCCCTTCACGGCGCGCAGCCCGAAGCCTTGCGTGGTGTCGTAAGTCGATTGCTTCAGGCGGCCGTTGTCGAACACCAGCATTTCGGCCTGGCGGTATTCGAGGAACAACTCTCCGTCGTCCGCACCTTCCAAGCCGCGCGTCAGCAGCGCGGTGGTGCGGGCGCGGTCGAGTTCGGCGCGATCGAGGAGCGATGATGGGGTCATGATCGATTCCATGTGCGTTTGCGACAAGATAGGGGCTGCCTGACCGTTCGGCGAGAGGGCATAGAGTGCGGGCGTTGTTTTACGCGGTATCTGTCAGTTCCCGTCGCGCGCTATGGCGCTATATAATGACGGCCCGCGCGACAGGATTTCATGGCAACGATGACGACGGCTCCGACCAGTGCGCCTCCGAAGCCGCGTCTTGCGCTGACCGTCGGGATCATAGGCCATCGGCCGAACCGATTGCCCAAAGATCCTGACGGGATCGCCTTCTTGGAGAAGGCCGTCGCGGATGTGCTGGCGAAGCTCCACGCCGCGTTGCGTTTCGCGCATGATCAATATGCCGATGGGCAGCATAGTCAGCGCGGCGTTTATCGGAGCGAACGGCCCTTGATCTCGCTTGCGAGCGCGCTTGCCGACGGCGCCGACCGGATCGCCGCACGCGCCGCGATCGCTCACCGCGATTACGCACTCGATGCGCCTTTGCCATTCCTGAAGGAGGAGTACGAGAAGGATTTCGAGCCACGGAAAAAAGGCGACGGCTCTCCCGCCGATGCCACCGTCGTCGAGGCGACCCGCAAGTCCATCGAGGAATTCCACGACCTGATCCGGCCCGCGATCGTGCGCTCGGTTCTTGAGTTGCCGGGTACGCGGCGCAGCGTTGACGACCCGGACGATGCGGACGCAAACAAGGCCTATGAGGCGGTCGGCCTCACGGTGCTGGGCCAGGCTGACATCCTGCTTACGATCTGGGACGGAGGGGCGTCGCGCGGACGTGGCGGGACTCCCGACATGTTGAACGCGGCAGCGCGCCTTGGCGTGCCGATCATTCACGTCGATGCCAAGGGTGCGGTCGAAACCTGCGTGCGCTGGAGCGGCCTCGATAAGCATCCGCATCAAGTCAATATGGCCGAAGACCTTCCACACTCTCCGCTCAGCGATGACGTCGTGCGAGGGCTCGTCATGGATATGGTAAAGCCCCCGGAAGACGAGGCTGAGCGCGAAGCGCTGGACGACTATCTTGGCGAGCGGCGGCGTCGGTTCAACGGCTGGCTGGCGTTTCCCGCGCTGATGTCGTTCTTTGGTGTGCGCGGCCTGCGCAAAGCCGACCTCCTGCCTGTCTCGGTCGACGCGCTCACCGCGCAACTCGGCGCGCAGGCTTGCATCGACCCGGCAGAAAGTGAGACGGCGCATCCTTCGCATCTGACGCTTGCTTTCGGGTGGGCTGACGCGATTGCGACGCGATTCGGCCAGGTTTTCCGCAGCGCGTTCGTGACGAACTTCCTGTTCGCCGCACTTGCGGTCGCAACAGTCGCAGTTTCGCTCGTCGCGCACGATATGGCTGATCCACAGGTCGTCGCCGACCTCGCACATCACAAGATCGTCTTCGTTGCGATCGAGATCCTGTTCATTTTTGCGGTCCTTCTCAACACCATGATCGGACGCCGCTATGGCTGGCATCGCCGCTGGCTGGAATCGCGCGAGGTCGCCGAGCGGTTGCGCGTTGCGCTTCCACTCTGGACGCTGGGCGCCCGCCCGGGGTTCTTCTTCGGCCCCGAACCGTCATGGACCGGCTGGTACGTGCGCGCCATCCTGCGCGAGCAGGGGCTGCGTTCAGCCCGTTTCGATGCTCGTGTCTTGCGCAATGCGCGCGACACATTGCTCGCAGTTCTTACAAGCCAGCGCGACTATCACGCGTCGACCGCCGCGCGAATGGACGCGCTAGGAAGTCGAATTGAGCGGGTCGGCGAGGTACTGTTCGGCGTCACGCTGGTGGCTGCGGTCGGGCTGCTTTTGGTGGCGGCGTTCACCCACTGGCACGTGACGCCTTGGCAAGCGTTATTCGTCACCGCACTGGCGGCCGGCTTGCCGGCGCTGGCCACCGCGTCATATGGCATCCGGGTCATAGGAGATTTCGAAGGGGTGGCGCACCGATCGCACCGCACCTGTGAGGCGCTGGAGAATCTGATAGCGGCGATTGAAAGCGACTGGCCTCAGGCCTTGCGGCATGTCGATCCGCCCAATTTCGCGCTGTTGCGCGCGCGCGCACACGCCGCGCGCGACGCCATGCTGGGCGATGTAGAAACCTGGCGCCTGGCTGCGGAAAGCCGCGACCTTGCGATCCCGGGTTAGGTCACGGCAGCTTGTCGTAGCCTTCGCCGAAGCCCTTCAGGCTCATCGGGATGCCGATGCCCTCTTCCGGAGTTTGGAAGATAATGAAGGTCGCGGCCGTGCCCGTGCGCAGTTGCTTGAGCAGATTGTCGTCCATCTGGACTTCGGCGACGCAGCCATTCGGCAGGCAACGCACGAAGCCGGCTCGCCCCACGTCGGCCTTGTCGATCTTCAGGCCGAGGCCTGACGGCAACAGCACGCCGAGCGGCGCCAGCACGCGCATCAGGCGGCTCTTCTGGTCGGCGGTCTTGAGTACGATCACGGTGAGTCCGACATTCGGACGGTCTTCGGCGGTGACGCTCTGAATCAAGGCGCATTGCTCGCCCTGCGCGCCGGGTGGCGTGTCGCAGCGGATCTGCCAGTCGCCATGTACGGACTTGACGGTACCCTGCGCGTGAGCTGCCGCAGGCAAGCCCATTGAAATTGCCGCAATACAAGCGCCGATGCGCGCAAGCCGGATCATAGCACCCATGGTGTTTCCATTGTCCTTGGGAGAGCTGACGGCGGCCGCCCCGAAGATTGCAGGGAAGCGAGCCGAATCGCCGCTCCCCCGCGGTACCTTGCGTCTGCCTGCGTACATGTTGCTTCAACCGTGTCAAGAACGGGGCAAGGGCTTTCGGCTGTTCAAAAATCCGTCGTGAAATCCGTCTCTTCCCAATGTCGCGCGAAGTACGCGACAGCTTTGAAATGAACCGCAAAGGCGCATTGCGAGTAGGGCTGAATTGTGGTTTGAGAAGCGCAAAGCTTCGTTCGTGGCGCTGTCCCAAAGCGCGGAAGCTTTGCCGGCAACTGGCCGTGCCATGCGCGAGCAAGGCTCGCGGCACCGATTTCCGGCTTGCATGGTGCCGGGAGCCGAACTGGAAGGAGCGGACACGCCAATGGTGTTGATGCGATTGATCCGGAAAGCCGCCCAGGGCCTGGCTTTCGTGACGGCCCTCGCGGCAGGCGGCATTGCATACGCCGATTTCGGCAAGCCGGTACCTTGGCAGATGGGTTTCCAGCAGTCGGCCGCGCCGACGATGGATGACATCGTCTGGTTCCACCAATTCGTTCTCTGGATCATCATCGCGATCACGATTTTCGTGCTGGCGCTTCTGCTCATCGTGATCGTCAAGTTCAACTCCCGCGCCAACCCCAACCCATCCCGCACGACTCACAACACGCTTCTGGAAGTGCTTTGGACCGTGATTCCGGTCGCGATTCTGGTGGTGATCGCGGTTCCGTCGTTCCGTATCCTTTTTTTCCAACTCAACATCCCACCCGCCGACGTCACCGTGAAGGCCACCGGCAAGCAGTGGTACTGGAGCTACAGCTATCCGGACAGCAAGTTCGAATTTGACTTCCTTCTCGTGAAGGAAAACGAGCTCAAGGGTGACCAGATTCGTCTGCTTTCCGTCGACAATGAAATGGTGGTGCCGGTCAACAAGGTGGTGCGCGTCTATACGACCGGAGCGGACGTCATTCATGCGTTCAAGGTGCCGTCGTTCGGCGTCATGATCGACGCCATTCCGGGCCGCCTGAACGAGACCTGGTTCAAGGCGACGCGCGAGGGCGTCTACTACGGCCAGTGCTCGGAACTGTGCGGCAAGGATCACGCCTTCATGCCGATCGCGGTGCGCGTCGTGAGCGAGCAGGCCTACGCGGCATGGATCGAGGACGCGAAGAAGAAATATGCGCGCACCGACGAGCCGACCTCGGTCGCATCGGCCGGCGCGCAGACGAAATAGCGGGCGGCAACAAGGCTTAAGAACGTCGAGGACAATCGCAACATGGCTACGACGGCAACGGCTTACGGCGCGGACGAGGCGCACGACGACCACCACACCCCCACCGGGTGGCGCCGCTATGTCTATTCGACGAACCACAAGGACATCGGAACGATGTACCTGGTGTTCGCAATCATTGCGGGTTGCATCGGCGGTGCGATGTCGATCGCCATCCGGATGGAGTTGATGCATCCGGGCATTCAGGTCTTCACCGGCGAGCACGGCACGCACACCTACAATGTGTTCACCACCGCGCACGGCCTGATCATGATCTTCTTCATGGTCATGCCGGCGATGATCGGCGGGTTCGGCAACTGGATTGTGCCGCTGATGATCGGGGCACCCGATATGGCGTTCCCGCGCATGAACAACATCTCGTTCTGGCTGCTGCCGGCTTCTTTTGCGCTGCTGCTGTCTTCGCTGTTCTTTGAGGGCGAGCCGGGTGCCAACGGCGTCGGCGCGGGCTGGACGCTCTACGCGCCGCTGTCCACATCCGGCCACCCCGGACCGGCGATGGATTTCGCGATCCTGTCGATCCATCTGGCCGGCGCCTCGTCGATCCTTGGCGCCATCAACTTCATCACCACGATCTTCAACATGCGCGCACCCGGCATGACGCTGCACAAGATGCCGCTGTTCGTGTGGTCGATCCTGGTCACGGTGTTTCTGCTGCTGCTGTCGTTGCCCGTGCTCGCGGGCGCCATCACCATGCTCCTCACCGACCGCAATTTCGGAACCACGTTCTTCTCTGCTGAAGGCGGCGGCGACCCGCTGCTTTACCAGCATCTGTTCTGGTTCTTCGGCCACCCGGAAGTCTACATCCTGATCCTTCCGGGCTTCGGCATGGTGAGCCAGATCATCTCCACCTTCTCGCGCAAGCCGGTGTTCGGCTATCTCGGCATGGCCTACGCGATGGTGGCGATCGGCGGCATCGGCTTTATCGTGTGGGCGCACCACATGTACACGACCGGCATGTCGGCCGCCGTGCAGGCTTATTTTGTTGCCGCCACGATGGTGATCGCGGTGCCGACCGGTGTGAAGATCTTTTCCTGGATCGCCACCATGTGGGGCGGATCGATCGAGTTCCGCACGCCGATGCTCTGGGCGGTCGGCTTCATCTTCTTGTTCACCGTTGGCGGTGTCACCGGTGTGGTGCTGGCGAACGCGGGCATCGACCGCGCGCTGCAGGAGACCTACTATGTCGTCGCACACTTCCACTATGTGCTGTCGCTCGGCGCGGTCTTCACCATCTTCGCGGGCTGGTACTACTGGTTCCCGAAGATCACCGGCTACATGTACAACGAAACCATAGGCAAACTGCACTTCTGGGTGACGTTCATCGGCGTCAACCTGGTGTTCTTCCCGCAGCACTTCCTCGGTCTTGCCGGCATGCCGCGCCGCTACGTCGACTACCCGGATGCGTTCGCCGGCTGGAACTACATCTCCTCGGTCGGCTCATACATTTCCGGCTTCGGCGTACTGATCTTCCTCTATGGCATGTTCGACGCGTTCTATCTGCGCAAGGAGCGCGCCGCGAACAATCCGTGGGGACCGGGCGCGACCACGCTCGAATGGACGCTGTCCTCGCCGCCGCCGTTCCACCAGTTCAACACACTGCCGCGGATCAAGTAGGCGCATGATCCCGAAGATTCGGAACCGGTTTTCGGATCAGATCATGCGTGGACAAGGATAAATGTCTCTTGCGAGTGAAGGCGCGGAGCTGACGAGGCCGTTAGGGCCTGCGTTTGCGCGCGCCGAGCCGAGCCTCGCGGGCGTCGAGGATTACGTTGCGCTGCTCAAGCCGCGCGTGATGTCGCTTGTGGTGTTCACCGCCCTGGTCGGGCTCATGGTCGCCCCCGGGCATATCCACCCGGTGATCGGCTTCACGGCGATCCTCTGCATCGCGATCGGCGCGGGTGCGTCCGGCGCGCTCAACATGTGGTACGACGCCGACATCGACGCAGTGATGACGCGCACAGCAAAACGGCCGATCCCGGCGGGACGCGTGCAGCCGGGCGAGGCGCTCGCGTTCGGTGCGACGCTGTCGGTGTTCTCGGTCGCCGTGCTCGGCGTGCTGGTGAACTGGTTCGCGGCCGGCCTGCTGGCGTTCACGATCTTCTTCTACGTTTTCGTCTATACGATGTGGCTGAAACGCTCGACGCCGCAGAACATCGTGATTGGCGGCGCGGCGGGCGCGTTCCCGCCCGTGGTCGGATGGGCGGCGGTGACCGGTGATGTGTCGCTCGCACCGGTGCTCATGTTCCTCATCATCTTCCTGTGGACGCCGCCGCACTTCTGGGCGCTCTCGCTGCTCAAGTCCGACGACTACGCGCGCGCCGGTGTGCCGATGCTGCCGGTTGTCGCCGGGCTCGGCGAGACGCGCAGGCAAATCCTGATCTATTCGCTGATCCTCTTGCCCGCGGGCCTTGCGCCCGCACTGTTCGGCTTTTCGGGTTATCTCTATGGCGCGGTCGCGCTTGCCTGCGGCGCCATGATGCTGGCGCTCGCGTGGCGCGTCTATCGCGACCGGAGCGGTCCCGCGGCGCCGGGTCCGGCCAGGAAGCTGTTTGCCTTCTCACTGCTCTACGTATTCGCACTGTTCGCCGCGCTGCTTGCCGACAATCTGCTGGCGCGGCTCGGATACGGGCTATGAGCCAGAGTGACGACGATGGCATCGTTCTCACCGAGGAGCAGAAACGCCGCCGCCGTGCACGCTCGATCGCGATCGCGCTGTCGCTCGGCGTGCTGGTTGCACTGTTCTACGTGGTGACGCTGGTGAAGGGACCGGCGGTGCTGATCCGGCCGTTGTGAACATGATCGAGACGAACCAAACCAGCGTCCGCCGCCGCGACCTGATCCTGGCCGCGTCCTGCGGCGTGTTCGTCGCGGGTATGGTTGGAATGGCTTATGCGGCGGTGCCGTTCTACAACTGGTTCTGCCGCCAGACGGGCTTTGCCGGCACGCCGCAGATCGCAAAATCGGCGCCGACAGGCGAACTTGGCCGCACCATTTCGGTCCGCTTCGACGGCAATGTGACCGGCGGCCTGCCGTGGCGCTTCGAGCCAGAACGAAATTCGATCGATGTGAAGCTCGGCGAGGTCGTCACCGTCAATTTTGTCGCGACCAATCTTTCGGCGCGCGAGACCACCGGGCAGGCGGCCTACAACGTCGCGCCCTCGACCACGGGCGGCTACTTCACCAAGATCAACTGCTTCTGCTTCACCGAGCAGCGGCTCGGGCCGGGCGAGAAGCGTGAGATGCCGGTGGTGTTCTACGTCGACTCGTCGCTTGCCAAGGATGGCGAGCTTGACGACCTGAATACGATCACGCTGTCCTATTCGTTTTATCCGGTGCGCGACCAGGCAAAGCCGGTCGCGGATCGCGGTACGAAACCGGCAACGACGACAAACTAGACTTGTTTGAAGCGACCCGACACGGGACGGAGAAAGAGACGATGGCCGACGCGCACGCCAAGCACCACGATTATCATCTCGTGGATCCGAGCCCGTGGCCGGTCGTCGGCTCGGTTTCGGCGTTCGTTCTCGCGATCGGCCTGATCTCGTGGATGCACAAGCTCTACGCTGCGGCGCCGCTGGTGTTTGCGGCAGGCGCGATCGGCGTGCTTTACACGATGTTCGCCTGGTGGCGCGACGTCATCAACGAGGCCGAGCACAAGCACGATCACACCCGCGTGGTGCAGATCTCGCATCGCTACGGCATGATCCTGTTCATCGCCTCCGAGGTGATGTTCTTCGTCGCGTGGTTTTGGGCCTATTTCTCGACTTCGCTGTTTCCGGCCGACATTCATCACGTGATGCGCACGGACCTGCTTGGCGGCGTGTGGCCGCCGAAAGGGATCGAGACCTTCGACCCGTGGCACCTGCCGCTCTTGAACACGCTGATCCTGCTCACCTCGGGCACCACCGTGACCTGGGCGCATCACGCGTTGCTGCACAATGACCGGCAGGGTCTGAAATGGGGGCTGATCTGCACCATCCTGCTCGGCCTCACGTTCACCTGCGTGCAGGGCTATGAGTACATGCACGCGGCTTTCCATTATTCGGGTCACATCTATGGCGCGACCTTCTTCATGGCGACCGGCTTCCACGGCGCGCATGTTATCATTGGGTCGATCTTCCTGATCGTCTGTCTGTTCCGCGTCTATGCGGGCCACTTCACCGCGACCCATCATCTCGGCTTCGAGTTCTCCGCCTGGTACTGGCACTTCGTCGACGTGGTGTGGCTGTTCCTGTTCGTCTGCATCTACGTCTGGGGCGGCGGCGCGCACGTCGCGGCCGGGCACTAGAGTCGGGACATTTTCGGAAAAGGGCGGCCCAAGCGGCCGCCCTTTTTGTTTCAGGCCGAGCGCGCACCCATCATGGCTGGAATCCGCGAAGACTTCTCGGTGCAGGCGCTCGGGCAAGGTCTGCTTGTGACGCTGGTCGGCTACGCGGGCTCGGCTGCGGTGCTGATCAATGGGCTCGTCGCGGTTGGCGCGAGCGTGTCGCAGGTCGCTTCTGGGCTGGTCACGATGAGCCTGTTCCTGGGCGTGACGGCGATCGCGCTGAGCTGGTGGACGCGGATGCCGATCTCGATCGCCTGGAGCACGCCCGGCATGGCGCTGCTTGCGACCATCGGCGCGGTCGCGGGCGGATTTCCGGCAGCGGTCGGCGCATTCATCGCCGTCGGCGCGCTGATCATGCTCACCGGGTTATGGACGCCGCTCGGGCGGATGATCGCTGCGATCCCGAAGCCGATTGCCAGCGCGATGCTCGCCGGCATCCTGCTGAAGCTTTGTCTCGCGCCAGTCGCGGCGATCGGGGCGGCGCCCTGGCTTGCTGCCGCGGTGCTGCTGACGTGGCTTGTGTTCATGCGCCTCGCGCGCGCCTATGCGGTGCCCGCCGCCGTGATCGTCGCACTCACTGCGATGGCGTTCGACCGGCCGTTCGCGGGCGTCACAGTGAGGGAGCTTGTTCCACATCTCGAATTCGTCATGCCGGTGTTTACGTGGGAGGCGATGGCGAACATCACGCTGCCGCTCTTCATCGTGACCATGGCGGGGCAGAATCTTCCCGGCCTCGCGGTGCTGTCGGCTTACGACTACCATCCACGCGTCGCGCCGCTTCTCCTTGCTACCGGCGCCGTATCCGTCATCGGCGCGCCATACTGCAGTCCGACGCTCAATCTCGCGGCAATCACGGCCGCGCTTGCGGCGGGGCCGGATGCACATGCGGATCCCGCGCGCCGCTATGTGGCGGCGATGTTCGGCGGCGTTGGTTACCTTTTTCTCGCGCTGCTCGCCGATGCTGCCGCCATTCTGGTTTCACGCTCGCCTCCGGTGCTGATCGAGGCTGTGGCTGGTCTTGCGTTGATCGGTGCGTTCGGCAGTGCGATGTTGAACGCCGTGAAGGACGAGGAGGGCCGCTTGCCCGGACTCACGACATTTCTGGTCACCGCATCGGGCCTTTCGCTGTTCGGCATCGGCGCGGCGTTCTGGGGGCTTGTCTTCGGATTGGTGGTGCACCAGGTGCTGCGTGCCGGAGAAAGCGCCGCATGACCGATCGACCGGCATTGCTGCCGTCCATCTTGACCGGCCTGGCCGGCAAGTGTCCGCGCTGCCGCAAGGGTCACCTGTTTTCCGGCTTCCTGAACTTGCGCAAGAGCTGCGAGGCGTGCGCGCTCGATTATGCGTTCGCGGATGCCGGCGACGGTCCTGCGATTTTCGTGATCCTGATTTCGGGATTCATCGTGGTCGCCGCTGCCCTGATCACGGAAGTCCTGTATCAGCCGCCGTTCTGGGTGCATGCGGTGCTGTGGGGGCCGTTGATCCTGATCGTCACGCTGCTGCCGCTGCGGCTCATCAAGGGCCTGCTGATCGTGCTGCAATATCATCACAAGGCCGCCGAAGGTCGGCTCGAGCGCAGGCAGCAACCGTGAGTCCGGACGCATCGCCGCGCCGTCGTGGCACCGTCATTCCGGTGATCTTCGTTCTTGCGGCGGTTGCGGGCCTCGCATGGCTCGGCACTTGGCAGCTGGAACGCCTGCACTGGAAGCAGGATCTGGTCGCCCGGCTTGACGCCAAACTCTCGGCCAAGCCGACCGATCTGCCGCCGCGCGAGCGCTGGGCGCGGCTCTCTGCCGCCGAGGACGAATTCCGCCGCGTGACCTTTCCGGCCGAGTTCCTGCCTGATCAGGAGGTGCTCGTCTTTTCGAGCGGCTCGTCGCTGCGCCCCGATGTGGCCGGCCCCGGCTACTGGGTGTTCTCGCCGGCGCGCCTCCTCGGCGGAAGCCTCGTGGTGGTCAATCGCGGCTTCGTGCCTGAGGGTAAACAGGAGCCGAAGATGCGCGCCGAGGGCCAGCCCAAGGGTGTGGTCGAGGTCGCTGGCGCGATGCGCTGGCCCGAGCCGCGCGGTGAATTTACCCCGGCGGACGATCCCGCCAAGAACCTCTGGTTCGCGCGCGATCCCGCCTCGATGGCCGCCGCAAAGAAATGGGGCGTCGTTGCGCCGTTTTACGTCGATCAGGAAGCCCCGCCTGCCACCGGCGGGTTGCCCAAGGTCGGGCCGCTCACGCCAAGCCTGCCGAACAACCACCTGCAATACGCGGTGACATGGTTTGGCCTCGCGCTGGCGGTGCTGATTTCCGGGTTCGTGTTCCTGCGATCCCGATGGCGCCGGGTCGCGTCGTAAGCCATTGTTATAGAATGACTATCGACCACGAGGCACCTTTCCTTGTGCGCTGCCCGCCACCCGACTAGTGTCCGGCCGAACAGGGCAATCCGTGCGCTACATTTCCACCAGAGGCGAAGCCCCCGCGCTCGGCTTCATCGATGTGACGTTGGCCGGGCTTGCCCGCGACGGCGGACT
The DNA here is from genome assembly GCA_963757565.1 of uncultured Alphaproteobacteria bacterium. GTDB lineage: Bacteria > Pseudomonadota > Alphaproteobacteria > Rhizobiales > Xanthobacteraceae > PALSA-894. The sequence goes on along the minus strand of CAVWSB010000006.1, from coordinate 310,577 downwards.
CTACGTGCCGGAATCCTGGCCGCAATTTTCTGCCGCGGAGATCGCGGGCCTCGCCGGAAAACCCTACGCGGAGGTCGCCTGCGAGGTCGTGCGCCCGTTCGTCGGCGGCACGATTGCGGACGCCGATCTTTCGCGCATGGCGCACGATGCCTACGGCACGTTTCGCCATCCGGCGGTCGCGCCGCTGACCCAGCTTTCGCCGGATACATTCGTGCTCGAGCTGTTCCACGGACCGACGCTCGCCTTCAAGGATCTGGCGATGCAGTTCCTGTCGCGGCTGATGGATCACGCACTGATCCAGCGCGGCGAGCGCTCCACCATCGTGGTCGCGACCTCGGGGGACACCGGTGGGGCTGCGGTTGAGGCGTTCCGCGGCAGCAACCAGGTCGATGTCATTGCGCTCTATCCGCAGGGCCGCATCTCCGAGGTGCAGCGGCGCATGATGACGACGCAAAGCGAGGCGAACGTGCATGCGCTCGCAATCGAAGGGACGTTCGACGACTGCCAGGCTATCGTGAAGGGCCTGTTCAATCACCATGCCTTCCGCGATCGCGTGCGCCTCTCCGGCGTCAACTCGATCAACTGGGCGCGTATCGTCGCGCAGGTGGTCTACTACTTCACCGCGGCGGTCGCGCTCGGCGCCCCGCATCGCAAGGTCGCCTTCACGGTGCCCACGGGCAATTTCGGCGACGTGTTCGCCGGATATGTTGCGCAACGCATGGGGCTTCCGGTCGAGCGGCTGACGGTCGCCACCAACGTCAACGACATCCTGGTGCGCACACTGAAGACCGGCACCTACGAGGTGCGGGGCGTGACCGCGACCGCCTCGCCCTCGATGGACATTCAGGTGTCGTCCAACTTCGAGCGACTGCTGTTTGATGTCTACGCGCGCGACCCGGCTCCGGTGCGCGCCCTGATGGGATCGCTCGCGCAGTCCGGTTCGTTCACGATCGCGGCCGACCCGCTCAGCGCAATCCGCTCGCGGTTTGCCGCAGAGCGCGCCGATGAAGACGAAACGGCAGCGACAATCCGCACCGTGCAGCGCGAGGCCGGCATCCTGATCGATCCGCACACCGCGGTCGCGCTGGCGGTCGCCGAGAAGGAAAACCGCGAGCGTGATCGTGGAATGCCGATGGTGGTGCTCTCGACCGCGCATCCGGCGAAATTTCCCGCCGCGGTCGAAGCCGCCTGCGGCACGCATCCTGCTTTGCCCGACTGGATCGGCGATCTCGATGTGCGCCCCGAACGCATCACGGTGTTGCCGAACGATCAGGCCGCGGTCGAGAAATTCATCATGGCGGCGAGCCGGGCCGCGCGCGAAGGAGCTGCCGCATGAGCATGAACGTCACGCGACTGCCCTCCGGACTCACGGTGGTCACCGACGCGATGGCGCACCTGCAAAGCGCCTCGCTCGGCGTGTGGGTGCGCGCGGGCAGCCGCGACGAGCGCCCCGATGAGCACGGTATGTCGCATTTCCTTGAACACATGGCGTTCAAGGGCACGACTACCCGGACCGCACGGCAGATCGCCGAGGAGATCGAGGCGGTCGGTGGCGATCTCAATGCAGCGACCAGTGTGGAAAGCACCGCCTTCTACGCGCGTGTGCTGCGCGCCGACGTGCCGCTCGCACTCGATGTGCTCGCTGACATCCTCTCCAATCCGACCTTCGAGCCGGAGGAGCTTGCGCGCGAAAAAAACGTCATCGTGCAGGAGATCGGCGCCACGGAGGATACGCCGGACGATTTGATCTTTGAATACCTGCAAGCACTCACCTTTCCGGGTCAGCCGATTGGCCGCTCGATCCTCGGCACGCCGGACAGCGTGCGCGCGATCGACGCACGCCGGCTGCGCGGGTATCTCTCGCGCAACTACCGCGCGCCGGACATGGTGATCGCGGCAGCAGGCGCGGTCGAGCATGAGGCGATCGTCGGCGAGGTCGAGCGGCGCTTTGCATCATTCCAGGGACCGAAGGGTCCGCCGCCGGAGGGCGCCAAGTTCTCGGGTGGTGCGCGGATCGAATCCCGCGATCTTGAGCAGGTCCACGTGGCCTTCGCGCTGGAAGGCGTGCCGCAGCGCGATCCCTCGATCTACAGCCTGCAGGTCTTCACTAACGTCCTCGGCGGCGGAATGTCGTCGCGCCTGTTTCAGGAGGTCCGCGAAATCCGCGGGCTTTGCTACACGGTCTACGCGTTCCACGCCGCTTACGCCGACACCGGCATGCTCGGCGTCTATGCGGGCACCGATGCGGCCGATCTGCCCGAACTGATGCGAGTCGTCGTGGACGAGATTGCCAACGCTGCCGAGACGATCAGCGACCGCGAGATCGCTCGCTCCAAGGCGCAGATGAAGGCGGGGCTGCTGATGGCGCTGGAAAGCTCCGGCGCACGCGCAGAACAGCTTGCCCGGCAGATGATGATCTACGGCCGTCCAATTCCGCTCGACGAGATCGTCGGCAAGATCGAGGCAGTCACGGTGGAAAGCGCGCGAGCTGCTGGCCGCGCACTGATCGGCCGCAGCCGGCCTGCGATCGCGGTGCTCGGCCCCGGACGCGGGCTTGAAAGCGCCGCCGCGATTGCCGAAAGTCTGGGGCGATCTGCCAGCGCGTGACCGAGGAGAAGGCAGGAGCCGGTTCTCATCGCGATGCGCCAACGTAGCTAACCCACTTCGATGGCCTTCTTCCGCACAGTCAGCTTCTCAGAGCCTTTGCCGACCGTGGAGTGCGACGGTGTGTTCCTGCGCGCGCCCCAGATGTCTGACTATAACGAGTGGGCAACCTTGCGCGAAACGAGCCGCTCGTTTCTCACGCCGTGGGAGCCGACTTGGCCGTCGGACGATCTCAGCCGTTCGGCGTTTCGCCGACGTTTGCGCCGCTACGCCGAAGACCAGCGCGGCGACAGCTCCTACGCGTTCTTCGTTTTCCGCAAGACCGACGAGGCGCTGGTCGGCGGGCTGACGCTCGCCAATATCCGGCGCGGCGTCGCCCAGGCCGGCAGCCTCGGGTACTGGATAGGAGAACCGTTCGCACGGCGCGGTCTGATGGGCGGCGCCGTACAGGGGCTGGTGCCGTTCGCATTCGGTTCGCTGCGGCTGCACCGGCTGGAGGCTGCGTGCATTCCCTCGAATGCCGCCTCGATCCGCCTCCTGGAGCGCGCCGGATTCGCGCGCGAAGGCTACGCACGCGAGTATCTTTGTATCAACGGTCTCTGGCAGGACCATCTGCTCTTCGCGCGCCTGAACGGGGATCGGCCCTGAGGATGCCTTGGGGCGGCCAAGGTTCTTGCTATAACGGCCGACGCCACCGGGATGGATGAAGAATGAGGCTTTCCACCAGACTGACGATCGGCCAAAGCGTCCTGATCGCCTGCGTTCTCTCCGCTGCGGTCGTGTCGCCGGTCTCGGCACAGTCGATTTCCGACAAACTGGGCGGATGGCTGTTCGGGAAGCCGTCACCGCCGCCCGCGAACAGTGCCAACCCTGCGGGTCCGGCTGAAGACATCGAATGTCCGAGTGTATCTGTGCGCCAAGGAGCGGCGACGCTTGCGATCACGGAGCCGGGTGCCGAGGCTGGGCCGATGACGACGCGTTATCAGGTCTCGATCGCCGATACGGCGCGCCAATGCGCGGTGCTGGGTGGCATGATGACCATGAAAGTCGGTGTTGAGGGTCGGGTCCTGCTCGGCCCTGTTGGCGGGCCCGGCAACGTGGACGTTCCGCTGCGCATGGCCGTGGTACAGGAAGGGCCGACCCCGAAAACGATCGTCAGCAAGTTCTACAAGGTCCCGGTGACGGTCGGACAAGGGCAGATCAGCGTGCCGTTCGTGCAGGTCGAGCAGGACCTGAGCTTCCCGGCCCCGCGTGCCAAGGATCTTGATTCCTACATTGTCTATGTCGGCTTCGATCCGCAGAGCCTCGACGCCAAACCCGAGCGCAAGGCGAAGCCAAAGGCGAAGGCGAAACAAAAGTAGAATCATCATGGCGAAGACGACGAAGAAGCGCGCCGCGACGGTTGCGCGCAAAGCCGCCGCACGGACAAAATCCGGCGCGTCAAAAAAAGTAGCACCTCGCCTTCCGCTGAACGGCATCCGCGTGGTCGAGTTCTCGCACATGGTGATGGGGCCGACCTGCGGCATGGTTTTGGCCGATCTCGGCGCCGAGGTGATAAAGGTCGAGCCGCCGGGCGGCGACAAGACGCGCCGCCTGATCGGCTCCGGCGCAGGCTTCTTTTCGCTGTTCAATCGCAACAAGAAGAGCGTGACCGCCGACCTCTCCGATGCCAAGGACCGCGCGCGCATCGAGAAGCTGATCGCGACCGCCGACATCGTGAGCGAGAACTTCCGCCCCGGCGCGTTGAAAAAGCACGGCTTCGATTACGCGTCGCTGAAGAAGAAACACAAGCGGCTGATCTACGTGTCGCACAAAGGCTTCCTGCCTGGACCTTACGAACATCGCGTCGCGCTCGACGAGGTAGTGCAGATGATGGCGGGGCTCGCCTACATGACCGGACCTCCCGGCCGCCCGTTGCGCGCGGGCTCGTCGGTGAACGACATCATGGGCGGCATGTTCGGCGCGATCGGCGCGCTTGCGGCGTTGCAGGAGCGCCGCGTGACCGGCAAGGGCCAGGACGTGCAGGTCGGGCTGTTCGAGAATTGCGTGCTGCTCTCGGCCCAGCACATGCTGCAATACAAGCTCACCGGCACCGCATCGCCGCCGATGCCGGACCGTATCAATGCGTGGGGTGTGTTTGATCTGTTCGATACGTCCGACGGCCAGCAGGTGTTCCTCGGTGTCGTCACCGACACGCAATGGAAGATATTCGGCCGCGCCTTCGATCTCGGCGGCCTCGCGGACGATCCGCGCCTTGCCAGCAACACGCTGCGTGTACAGTCGCGCGGCTGGATGCTGCCGGCACTGCGCGAGATCGTGAAGAAGCATTCGGCGCAGGAGCTGCAAGATGTGTTCGAGCGCGAAGGCCTGCCTTACGCACCGATCGTGCGGCCGGAGCAACTGTTCGACGACCCGCATCTGATCGCGAGCGGCGGGCTTGCGGAATTGACGCTCGACAGCGGTGAGACGACACCGGTGCCGCTGCTGCCACTGCTGCTCGGCGGGCGCCATCTGAAGCCGCGCATGGCGCTGCCTAAGGTGGGCGCGCATGATGCGGAATTCGCAGGCAAGGCCAAGGCGGGCAAGCGCCGGCGCTGATCGGCGAGCGCGTTGACTTCGCCCGACGACCAACTACCATCGTCTTGTTGCCGAAATCGCGTTGATTCCGGCGACACATCAGTCGATCCCTGCGGGAGAGTGCGGCCGCAAGCCGCCGCCGAAGGCGCAACCGCCCCGGAAACGCTCAGGCAAACGGACCGCAAGGGGGATGAGACTCTGGAAAGCAGCCACGCCGTGAGGTGCGGCTCACCGACGGAGTAAAGTCGCCTCGTCTGGTCGCGGTCGGCGATTACCCACCCCACAAGCGGGGAGGGACAAGCAAGGCGATGAAATCTCTCAGGTTCCGCGACAGAGGGGGCTCGAACGGGTAGGTTGCCCGCGCGAGTCCTATAGCGGAACCGGACCATGACCCAGGCGGACGACACGACCGAAACGATCGAGACGCCGCCCGCGTCCGAGACGGCGCCTGCACATTCGCCTGACGCGCCCGCGCTTGCGTCCGCCGACGCGCCGCCGGCACCACCCGTCGCGCTTCTGAAAACGCCGCTGCATGCGCTGCACGTTTCGCGCGGCGGGCGCATGGTGCCGTTCGCCGGTTACGAGATGCCGGTGCAGTACGCCGACGGCATCATCGCCGAGCACAATCATGTGCGAGAGCATGCCGGCCTGTTCGACGTCTCGCATATGGGTCAGGCGTTTCTGGTCGGCGCCGACCACGAGACCGTCGCGCGCGCGCTCGAAGCGCTCGTGCCTGCCGACATCGTGAATCTCGCGCCAGGCCGCCAGCGCTACACGCAGTTCACCAACCCCGACGGCGGCATTCTCGACGACCTGATGGTGACGCGCTCGGCCGATCCGGCCGAGGACGGCGTGCTGTTTCTCGTCGTGAACGCCGCCACCAAGGAAGCGGACTGCGCGCATCTCGCCGCCCACCTGCCGGCAAGCGTGCGGCTGATCCGCGCCGACCATCGCGCGCTGATCGCCGTGCAAGGGCCGATGGCGCGGCTTGCGGTCGGGCGGCATTGCCCGGAGGCCGTGCCGATGACCTTCATGAGCGCGATCACCACGCGCTTCGACGGCATCGATTGTCACATCAGCCGCTCCGGCTACACCGGCGAGGACGGTTTCGAAATTTCCTGCAAGGCAACGCGCGTGCGCGCGATCGCCGAACGGCTGTTGTCTGAGCCGGCCGTGAAGCTGATTGGCCTCGGCGCGCGCGATTCGCTGCGGCTTGAAGCGGGCCTTTGCCTTTACGGCCACGATATCGACTCGACCACCTCGCCGGTCGAGGCCGCGCTCACCTGGTCGATCCAGAAGCGGCGGCGCACCGAGGGCGGGTTTCCCGGCGCGGAGCGCATCCAGCGCGAGCTCACCGAAGGGCCCGCACGCCTGCGCGTTGGCATCAGGCCGGAGGGGCGTGCGCCCGCGCGCGAGGGAACGGAGATCATGGTGGCGGACGATGCGCCGGTCGGCGGGGTCACTTCCGGCGGCTTCGGCCCGAGCGTCAACGGTCCGATCGCGATGGGTTATGTCGAGGCGCGCTATGCCGCGCCCGATACGGCGGTGACGCTGATGGTGCGCAGCAAGCCGATGCCGGCGCGCGTCGCGACGCTGCCGTTCGTGCCGCACAAATATGTTCGTTAGCGCATGACCGCGACAAGTGGACACCGGTTTTCGGAAAAGATCATGCGCAAAAAGGGAAGGGTCTGATGGCCACGCGCTACACCAAGGATCACGAGTGGATCAGGCTCGACGGGGACGTCGCGACCGTCGGCATCACCGAGCATGCGCAAAACGCGCTGGGCGACATCGTTTATGTGGAGCTGCCCGAGATCGGCAAGCAGGTCGAACAGGGCGGCGAGGCCGCGGTGGTGGAGTCGGTGAAGGCGGCGAGCGACGTTTATGCGCCGGTGACCGGCGAAGTGGTCGCCGTGAACCAGTCGCTCGACGGCGCGCCCGCAACCATCAATGAGGACGCGGAGGGGAAGGGCTGGTTCTTCCGGCTGAAGCTTTCAGCGCCGGCGCAACTCGACGCGCTGATGTCCGAGGAACAGTACAAGGACTTCCTCAAGACTCTCGAATAACGACCGGTCGGACTTTCACCACGGTGCGGGCAATGCGATGCGCTACCTTCCTCTAACGCCAGAAGACCGCAGCGAAATGCTGGCGCGCATCGGCGTCGCCGATATCGATGCGCTGTTCGCCGACATTCCCGCCGACAAGCGGCTCAAGGCGTTGCCGGATCTGCCGCGCACGAAATCCGAGATGGAGGTCGAGCGCACGCTTGGCCGCATGGCGGGCAGGAATGTTGCGGCCGGGTCGGTGCCGTTCTTCGTCGGTTGCGGCGCCTACAAGCACCACATTCCGGCGAGCGTCGATCATCTGATCCAGCGCTCCGAATTCCTCACCTCGTACACGCCGTACCAGCCCGAGATCGCGCAGGGCACGCTGCATTACCTGTTCGAATTCCAGACGCAGGTGGCGCTGCTCACCGGCATGGAGGTCGCGAACGCCTCGATGTACGACGGCTCGACCGCCTGCGCCGAGGCTGTGCTGATGGCGCACCGCGTCACCAAGCGGAAGAAGGCGGTGCTCGCCGGAAATTTGCATCCGCATTACCGCGAAACCGTCGAGACCGTGTCGGGCATGTCAGATCATGCGGTGCTTGCGCTGCCGCCGGCGCCGCAGGGTGGGCAGGACATCTTGGCGGCGATCGACAAGGAGACAAGCTGCGTCGTTGTACAGACGCCGGACGTGTACGGGCACCTGCATAATGTGCGGCCGATCGCCGAGGCCGCGCATGCGGCCGGTGCTTTGCTGATCGCGGTCGTGACTGAAGTCGTGTCGCTCGGGCTTGTGACGTCGCCGGGCGAGATGGGTGCCGATATCGTGGTCGGCGAGGGGCAGTCGATCGGCAACGGCCTCAATTTCGGCGGACCTTATGTCGGCCTGTTCGCGAGCCGTCAGAAGTATGTGCGGCAGATGCCGGGGCGGCTGGTCGGCGAGACAGTTGATGCCGAGGGCCAACGCGGCTTCGTGCTCACGCTCTCGACTCGCGAGCAGCATATCCGCCGTGAGAAGGCGACATCAAATATCTGCACCAATTCGGGGCTTTGCACGCTCGCCTTCAGCATTCACCTCTCGCTGCTCGGTGAGGCGGGCCTGCGACGGCTTGCGCGCGTCAATCACGCCAATGCGATTGCGCTTGCCGATGCGCTTGGCAAGGTGAGTGGCGTCTCCGTTCTGAACGAAGCGTTCTTCAACGAATTCACCATCCGCGTTCCGGGCGACGCGGCGGCCGTGGTCGAGAAACTCGCCGCGAAGGGCGTGCTCGGCGGCGTGCCGGCCTCGCGCCTTGATCCGGGGGACCCGGCGTTGCGTGATTTGATCATCGTGGCGGCGACCGAAGTCAATACCGACGAGGACCGCACCGCTTATGCGAACGCGCTGCGCGAGGTGCTGGCATGAACCAGCAGGGCCGTCCGACCAAGCCGATCGAAGCGCTCTCGACCGCGCCGGCGACCTTCACGGGCAACCGCGCGCTGCGTATCGAGGAGGCGCTGATCTTCGAGACGGGGCGGCCCGAAGTCACCGGCGTCGATCTCGACGAACCCGCTGATTTCAAGCCGCGCCTCGCCGGGCTGGAACGCGCGTCGCCGATCGGACTGCCGGGCCTCGCCGAGCCCGAAGCGGTGCGGCACTACGTGCGGCTCTCGCGCATGAATTACAGCATCGACAGCGGTGTGTTTCCGCTCGGCTCATGCACGATGAAGCACAATCCGCGCCTGAACGAGAAGATGGCGCGTCTGCCGGGCTTCGGCGACCTCCATCCCTTGCAGCCGCAGTCGACCGTGCCGGGCGCGCTCCAGCTGATCGCTGACCTGTCGCATTGGCTCTGTGAACTGACCGGTATGCCGGCGGTCGCGTTGTCGCCGAAGGCCGGCGCGCATGGCGAATTGTGCGGCATGATGGCGATCAAGGCCGCGCTTGCGGCGCGCGGCGAGAAGCGCTCGGTCGTGCTGGTGCCGGAGTCCGCACACGGCACCAACCCGGCGACCGCGGCGCTGCTCGGCTATCGCGTCGAGACCGTGCCGGCGCGCGACGACGGCACGGTCGATCCGGAGGATGTGAAGAAGCATCTCTCCAAGGATGTCGCCGCCATCATGCTGACCAATCCGAACACCTGCGGGTTGTTCGAGCGAGACGTGGTGGCGATCGCCGAGGCCGTGCATGCGGCAGGCGCCTACTTCTATGCGGACGGCGCGAACTTCAATGCCATCGTCGGCAAGGTTCGTCCGGGCGATCTCGGCGTCGATGCGATGCACATCAATCTGCACAAGACCTTCTCGACGCCGCACGGTGGCGGCGGGCCGGGCGCCGGGCCGGTCGTGCTGTCGGCGGCGCTCGCACCGTTTGCGCCACTGCCGTACGTGGTTACTGACAAAGGCGGCGCGCGGCTGGTCGAGCATGCGGGCAAGGGCGCCAAGCCGTTCGGTCGCATGTGCGCCTTCCACGGACAAATGGGTATGTTCGTGCGCGCGATGAGCTACATGCTGGCGCATGGTTCGGACGGCATGCGGCAGGCGTCCGAGGATGCGGTGCTCAACGCGAATTACGTGCGCGCCGGTTTGCAAGACCTGATGTCGCTGCCGTTCGGCGACCGGCCGTGCATGCACGAGGTGCTGTTCGACGACCACTGGCTCGAAGGCACCGGCGTTTCCACGCTCGATTTCGCCAAGGCGATGATCGACGAGGGGTATCACCCAATGACGATGTATTTCCCGCTCGTGGTGCACGGCGCGATGCTGATCGAGCCGACCGAATCGGAGAGCAAAGGCGCGCTCGATTTGTTCATCGCGGCGTTGCGCGATCTCGCTTTTGCCGCCAAACGCGGGGACGCCGCGCGCTTCACCGGCGCGCCCTATTATGCACCGCGCCGCCGCCTCGACGAGACGCGCGCCGCACGGCAGCCGGTGCTGCGGTGGACGAAGCCCGTGCCGCAGCAAGAGGCGGCGGAATAATTCTCCGCTCATGCCCGCGAAAGCGGGCATCCGGAGTCAAACGCTAGGTCCCCGCCTTCGCGGGGACGAGTGGGGTCGACCGTACTGAGCGCCTACAGCTCCATCTTCATGCCGGCCGGATAATAGCGGAAGCCGTCGCCTTGCTTTGCCACATGACCGAGGCCGGGCCAGGCGAAGTGATAGGCGACCAGCGGAATCCGCTTCTCGGCCAGCATGGTGAGATTCTTCACGCGCGACTGCGCCGACTGCTTCGGGTCGGTGTCGTATTTGAATTCGGTCAGCGGCTTCTCCAGCAAGATGACCGGGTGATGCGTGAGGTCGCCGATATAGGCGAGTTGTTGCCCGGCGGACTCGATGATGAAGATCGTATGGCCGACGGTGTGTCCGGGCGCATGGATCGCGTGGATGCCGGGCAGGAACTCCTCGCCATCCTTGAAGAAGTGCATGCGGTCGCGATTTGGCGTGAGGTTACGCTTTGCCTGCACCAGGAAATCACCGAACGCCTTCGGGACTTTGTTTTCATCCGTCCAGTAATCGTAGTCGGACTGCATGATGTAGTACTGCGCATTCGGAAAGTTCTGTTTGCCTTCCGCGTTCATGTTGCCGCCGCAATGGTCGATGTGCGCATGGCTCATCACCACGGCGTCGACCGAGGCCGGATCGATGCCGGCCTGCGTCACGCTATTCATCAGCTTGCCGGTGGTCGGTCCGAAGTTCTTCATTTGGCCCATGCCGGTATCGAACAGGATCGTGCGCTCGCCCATGTTCACGATCAGGGCATTCTGCTCGAGGACGGCGTTGTCCATCGGCAGGAAGTTGGTGGAGAGTTGGCGCGCCATCTCATCCTTGGTCAGGCCCTCGAAATTTTCCTCGGGCTTGCCAAGCGGCAGCGTGCCGTCGGACACGATGGTGGCCTCGGCATCGCCGACCTTGAAGCGGTAAAAGTAGGGCGCCTGGATGCCGAGCATTGGGCCTTTGGCAAAGGCCGGAGCACCGGCGAGAGTGGCCGCGAACGCGGTGCTGCCCGCGAGAATCGTGCGCCGTGACAGCGTGGATTGATCGGACATGGGTCGCCTCCCTGTGGGCCGGCGCTCGGTGGAAGGGTTGGTGCCGGCTTCCACCCACAATCTTAGCCTGAACGGCGGCGATTGCGTGACGTTGGGCCGCGATCCCGGGAATCTCGGGGATAGGGCTGCCGCGTGGGCGGAAAAATCGGCGTTAACTCAAACTCCGGCAAGGCAAATTTTCGGTTAGGTGTTTACACGTATGAAACAAGTCCCCGTTAGCTTGCCGCCGAAGGGTGGGTTCCATGCAGGAAAATCGGAGAAAAAGCGGACGGCGGCCGTTGAATTATCCGGCCAAGATCGTCGCGAGCGACGGGTCATGGGACCGCGATTGCCGGATGGTCGACGTGTCTGCCGGCGGTGCGCGCCTCGTGGTCGCGGAGCCGCTTGACCTGCCGGCGGACTTCACGCTCGCGCTGGGCCCGATCGCGCGCAAATGCCAGTTGCGCTGGAATGAGGATTGCGAGGTCGGCGTGCTGTTCGTACGCGAGCCCGCCGCCGCATGACGCGGCCGGCCGCCTAGTTCAACTTGGTCTTCACGTCGCCGATACCGCGGGTGATGAGGTCGTCGGCGACCTTGCCCTTGACGGCGTCGGTCAAGATCTTCTCAGCCGCCGAAACGGCGGCTTCCGCAGCGGCCGCTCGGACGTCGGCAACGGCTTGAGCTTCGGCCTGCGCAATCTTCGCCTCGGCCATCTTGGTGCGGCGCACGACGAATTCTTCCATCTTGGTTTTGCCTTCGGCCGCGATGCGCTCGGCCTCCGCCTTCGCGCCTTCGATTATGGCGGCGGCCTCGCCCTCGGCCTGACGCTGCTTGGCCTGGTATTCGGCAAGAAGCTTTTGCGCCTCATCCTTCAGGCGGCGCGCCTCGTCGAGCTCCGACTGCACGCGCTTGCCGCGATCGTCGAGCGCTTTCGTCAGCATCGCCGGGACACCGACGTAGACCAGAATGCCGACGAAGATGACGAAGGCTACGGCAACCCAGGTTTCGGGCTCAGCGAACATTGGCGATTTCCTTCAGCCCTTGAGCGCACCGTCGACCGCGGCTTCCACCGCGACGGCGGACGGCACCGTACCGGTCAAGCGCTCGACGATCGCGGCTGCGGCATCGACCGCGATGCCACGTACGTTGGTCATCGCCGCCGTCTTGGTCGTGGCGATCTGCTTTTCGGCGTCGGCAAGTTGCGTGTTCAGCTTGGATTCGAGCGCCTTGCGGCGCTCTTCGCCCTCGGCATGCAGCTTGTCGCGGATTTCGCCACCGATCGCCTGCGCGCGGTTACGCGCTTCGGCGAGTGACTTCTCATAAGCCGCCAGCGCGGCCTCCGACTCGTCCTTCATCCGCTGCGCGCTGGCGAAATCGCCCTCGATCCGCTTGGCGCGCTCGTCGATGATGCCGCCGATTCGCGGCACTGCGATGCGAGAAACCAGCAGATAGAGCGCGACGAAGCAGATCGCGAGCCACACGAGCTGCGAGGCGAACGTCTCTTTCGCAAACGGCGGGAAACCGCCGCTATGCGGAGCCTCGGTATGCCCGGCATGGGTTTCGGTTGCCATCGTGCGCTCCAGCTTTGCGTGTCAGGGCAGCGCGATGCGGCCCGACGCGCCGGTCGTTCGCCTTACAGCGCGAACAGGAGCAGCAGCGCGATCAGCAGCGAGAAGATGCCGAGCGCTTCGGTCACGGCGAAGCCGAAAATCAGGTTGCCGAACTGGCCCTGAGCGGCGGACGGATTACGCAATGCGGCGGCCAGATAATGGCCGAAGATCGCGCCCACGCCGACGCCGGCGCCACCCATGCCGATGCAGGCGATACCGGCACCGATGTACTTCGCTGCGACTGGATCCATGACGAAACTCCTTCTTGGGTTCTGGATGTTCGGGTTGATGGCGGGCGTCAGTGGCCCGGGTGGATGGCGTCGTTGAGATAGATGCAGGTCAGGATCGTGAACACGTAGGCCTGCAGGAATGCGACCAGCAGCTCGAGCGCGGTCAGAGCGATCACCATGCCGAGCGGCAGCGTTGCGCCAGCCCAGCCGAGGATGCCGATGCCGGCGAGCAGCGGAATGAAGCTCGCGAAGACCTTCAGCGCGATGTGGCCCGCCAGCATGTTGGCGAACAGACGCACCGAGTGCGAGATCGGCCGCAGGAAGAACGAGAACACCTCGATGAACACGACCAGCGGCAGGACGAAGATCGGGATGCCGCTCGGAACGAACAGTTTGAAGAAGTGCAGGCCGTTCTTCCAGAAGCCGTAGATCACGACGGTGAGGAACACGACGAGGGCGAGCGAGACCGTGATGATGATGTGGCTCGTCACCGTGAAGGTGTAAGGAATGAGCCCGATCATGTTCGCCACCAGGATGAACATGAACAGCGACAGCACCAGCGGGAAAAACTTCATTCCCTCCGTGCCGGCGGTACTTCTCACCGTATTCGCAACGAACTCGTAGGACAGCTCGGCGAGCGATTGCAGCCGGCCGGGAACGATGCTGCGCGAGGCGGTCATCCCGATCAGCAGAATGCCGATGACGCCAACTGCGATCACCATGAAGAGCGACGAATTGGTGAAGGCGATCTCGTGACCGCCGATCGTGCCGATCGTGAACAGCTTGGTGATCTGGAATTGATGGATCGGATCGGCGGCCATGCCCGGTCGTCTCGTCTGCCTTTGCGCGCCGTTGCGGCGCTAATTCTTGCGGCGTTCGATCGTCGAGTCCGGAACGCCCCCGGACGCCAGTCCAGCCTGCCGCATCACGTTCAACACGCCGGCCGTGAAGCCGAGCAGCGCGAACACGAACATCCCCCACGGCAAGGTGCCAAGTCCCTTGTCGATCAGCCAGCCGATCGCCGCCCCCACCAGCACACCCGCGACGAGCTCGGAGGAGAGCCGGAAGCCGCGCGCGAAACCGGAATGATCGGTCGCCGGCCGGGACGCGAATTCCCCAGCAGTGCGGCCCGGAGTTGCCTGATCGAGCCGTTCACCGAGACGCTTGAGCCTCGCGGAGAGGGCGGCTTCTTCGGTCGGATCATTCTCGCTGCCGCGCCCACGCGTGTCGTCGGACATCGTCCACTACCCGCGAAGTCGAGGAAATTGCGAGCTTTTCGCCGCCCTTGAAACCGCGCGGACCATACTGAGCGCCTCCCGCAGTGTCAAGAATTCGGCGCGCGTGGGTAAGCTACTGATAATACGAATAGTTTTCCCTTTGCGCCGCCATGCCGCAGGCCGGTCCACAGACCTTTCGGTGCACTGCGGAATGGCCCGGCGCGCACCATAGGTACGCCATCGCGCTGCCGTAAAATCCCGACAGATTTGGAAGGAGTTAAACGGAGGCTTCCATGGCGCGTCGCGTCATTATCTCGGCTCTGATTTTCGTCGCCCTCGTTCCGGCCGCGCAGGCGCAAAGTGCGCCCGACTCGGAAAACGGCCGGTACACTTTTTCGACCGTGCCAGAAGGCATGCTGCGGCTCGACACCCGCACCGGCTCGGTGTCGATCTGCGCGAAGAAGGATGCCGGCTGGGCCTGCAATGCGGTGCCGGACGAGCGTCAGGCGCTGGAGAGCGAGATCGACCGGCTGCAACGCGAGAACGGTGCGCTAAAGAAAGACATGCTGGCGCGTGGCCTGCCGCTGCCGGGGACTGTCGCCGGCTCGTCGCCGGCGGAGAAGCAGCGCGAGTTCAATCTCAAGGTCCCGCTGCCGAGCGATGCGGACATCGATCGCGCGGTCAGTGCGCTGGAGAAGATGTGGCGCCGTCTTGTTGACAGGGTGCAGTCCGGCTCGGAGAGCGATCGAATCTAATTATCGGTCGCGTAGCGCTTGATGAACGCGCATGCGCGCGCCACCGCCTCGTCGCGTTGCCGGAATGGAATGCTGACGAAGCCGTGGCAGGCGCCCGGATAGATCGCTAGCTCCGCGACATTCCCGGCGGCGAGCCAGCGCGGCGCCATGAACAGTGAATCATCCGCCAGCAAATCGCGCGTGCCAACCGAAAACAGCGCGGGCGGCATGCCGCGCAAGTCCGCGTAGAGTGGAGAGACGTCGGGGTTCTGGCGGCTGACATTGTCCGGCACAAAAAACCGGCAGAACGCGGTCACACCCGCGGTGTTGAGCACCAGCTTCTCATCGCCCCACTGCCGTACACTCGGCGTCATACCGAGATCGTAGCAGCCGTAGTTCAGGATCGCGGCCGAGAACGGCATCGTGTTGTGGCGATCGCGCATGCGCAGCAACGTGACGGCCGAGAGATGCCCGCCCGCCGACTCGCCGCCGATCGAGAGCTTCGACGTGCCGAAGCGCCTCACGCCTTCGCGTGCGACCCACAGCGCCGCCGCCTCGCAATCATCCGGCGCCGCCGGATAGGGATGCTCCGGCGCGAGGCGATATTTTACCGACACGCAGGCGACATTCGCGCCCTCGGCGATGCTTTCCAGCAGCGGATCGTTCAACTCAGGCGCGCCGATCGACCAGCCGCCGCCGTGGATGTGAAAGAATACCCCGCGCGGCGATGGCGGTGCCACGATACGCAGCGCGATTGCTCCAGCCGGCCCGTCGATGGTGACCGTTTCGGCGCGCTTCGATTGTGGCGGCAGCGGAAACGCGCCCAGCCCCTGCCGGCGGCGCTCGCGTACCTCCTGGATCGTTAGCCCCTCCGGCTCGGCATTGAGCCGCCTGACGATCTCCTCGTTGAAGTGCAGCGTTTCGGCCGGAATGGCGGCCGGATCGAACAATGCGGGATCGATGGTCAGCGTTGCGGGCATAGGGTCGAACCACAAGGTTGGGATACAATCAGAGTCGAAAGGGTCTAGCGGAGCGCCGCGCGTTTGGGAACTTTTGCGCGCGCGGAGCCGTTAGGGACCGCCGCATGTGCACGATGAGGGGCATTCGCTTGTATCGAAGGCTGATCGGCGCGTCGCCAAACCTGGCGCTCGCGGCGGCGGCCTGCGCCGTGCTGATTCTATCTGTCGCGCCGGCCTGGTGCGCGGAAGGCAAGGCTCCCGCGCCATCCGAAGGCATGCTGATCGGCGAGGTCGTGCTGCTCATCGTGGCCGGGCGGTTGCTCGGCGAGGGCATGCTGCGGCTCGGGCAGCCGGCGGTGATGGGCCAGTTGATTGCCGGGCTGCTGCTCGGCCCCTCGGTGCTCGGTGTGCTCTGGCCCGACGCACAGCATTTTCTGTTTCCAAAAATGCCCGAGCAGAAGGCGATGCTCGACGGCATCGCGCAGTTCGGGATTCTTCTTCTGCTGCTTCTCGCCGGGATGGAAACGGAGCTGTCATTGGTGCGCGATGTGCGCCGCGCGGCGTTCAGCGCATCGCTGAGCGGCATCGCACTTCCATTCGCCTGCGGGATGCTGCTCGGACACCTTTTGCCTGACTCGCTGATGCCCGATCCGGACAAGCGGCTGATAACGTCGCTTTTTCTTGGCACCGCACTTTCGATCTCGTCGGTGAAGATCGTCGCCAGTGTCGTGCGCGACATGGGCTTTATGCGCCGCAATGTCGGGCAGATCATTCTCGCCTCCGCGATCGTCGATGACACCATCGGCTGGGTCATCATCGCGATCACGTTCGGACTTGCGGGCCAGCAGAGTTTCTCTTGGATGTCGGTGTTCGGCAACGTCGCAGGCACACTGCTGTTTCTCGCATTCAGCTTCACGCTCGGACGCCGCATGGTGTTCCGGATCATCCAGTTCACCAACGATCACTTCCGCGGCGAGGCGCCCGTAGTGGCCGCAATTCTGGTGATCATGGGCACGTTCGCGCTGATCACTCAGGTGATCGGTGTGCATACCGTTCTCGGGGCGTTCGTCGCCGGCATCCTGGTCGGCGAGTCGCCAATCCTCACCGAGGAGATCGACCGGCAATTCCGCGGGCTTGTGGCCGGGCTTTTCATGCCGGTGTTCTTCGGCCTAGCCGGATTGAGCGCCGACCTGACAGTGCTCAAGGACCCTGAGCTTGCCCTGCTCACGGTTGGGCTGATCGCGATTGCCAGCTTCGGCAAGGCGACCGGTGCGTTCGCCGGCGGATGGTTCGGCGGCCTGACAGTGGGCGAATCGACCGCGCTCGCGATGGGCATGAACGCGCGCGGTTCGACCGAAGTGATCGTCGCGACGATCGGTCTGTCGATGGGCGTGCTGAGCCAGAACCTGTTCACCATGATCGTCGCGATGGCGGTGATCACCACCACGGCGATGCCGCCGACGCTGCGCTGGGCGCTCGCGCGCCTGCCGATGCGGCGCGAGGAAAAGAAGCGGATCGAGCGCGAGGAATACGAGCGCAACGCCTTCGTGCCGAACCTGGAACGCATTCTGCTCGCGGTCGACGGCGGAACGAATGGGCACTTTGCGATGCGCCTCGCCGGATTGCTCGCGGGTTCGCGCGGCATGCCGGTGACGGTCCTCGATGTTGCGAACGGCAAGGAGACGAAGGACGCCAAACCAAAAAAGGGCTCCAAGGGTTCGAAAGACAAGGAGGAGGGCGAGGGCGACGAAAAGGACAGGAGCCGTGACTTCGCCCACGACGTCGTCGCTGCCGCGAAGGAGGGCGACAGCGGTAAAAAGGAAGTGCCCAAGGTAGACGTAATCGTACGCAAGCATGACGTCGCGCCGGCCGAGGCGATCGCCACCGAGGCACGCCGGGGTTACGACCTGCTCGTGGTTGGCGTCGACGACACGATTGCGAAGGGCGGCGGCTTCCACGACAACCTGTCGGAACTGGTGAGCAAGTTCGAAGGCTCGTTGGCAATTGCGCTCGCCCGTGGCGCGCATGGGGAAGACACCACGGCTCCAATCAGCAAGGTCTTTGTCCCGGTCGCGGGAAACGAAAATGCCCGGCGTGGGGCTGAAGTGGCGATCACGCTGGCCAAGGCGATGAAGGCGAAGGCCTCGACACTGTCGATCATCGGGCGAGCGTCGCGCAACAAGCCGCAGCAGCGGCGCGAGGCCGACGCCGTCACCGCGGACATCAAGAAGATCGCCGACTACGTTGAGATGAAGGTCGAGTCGTCGGTTCGTACCGACGACGATGCGGGCGATGCGATTCTCAAGGCGATCGAGAAAGACAAATCCGATCTGGTCGCGATCGGCGTGAGCCGCAGGCCGGGCGAGCGGCTCTCGTTTGGCGATGTCGCCGACACGCTGCTCAAGAACGCGAAGTGCTCGCTGGTGTTTGTCGCGCCGCAGGCGCGCGCGGCGGCGAAGTCGCAGACCAAGGGGCCCGAGAAGGCGGCGGCGGAGTAGCTACCGCGATTTCCCCCTTGCGGCCACCGGATAGACCGCTTCGACCTTGCCGCCCCGGGCTGCGTATACCTCGTCCATCATGTTGGTGACGACACAGCAGTGGTTCGGGATCACGCTGATCACCTCGCCGATCTTCGGCTTGCTGGCGCACGCCGTCAGATCGAGAATGCCGTGCTCCTCCGAGAAGCCGGTGACCTGCGTGTCCGGGTATTCGACCACGCGGCCGTAGCCCTTGGCGTAATACTGCTCGTAGGTCATCACCTTTGAGCCGGCGTCGAACACCGCGCGCGTTTCGGTCGGGCGGCTCACCACGGTTGTGCGCACCGTCATCGCGCAGTCGTCCCATGTGGCGGCGCCCGCCGTCACCTGCATGACGTCGTTATAGATGTAGGTGCCGGCGCGGTATTCGGTCAGCATCGGGAAATCGCCACAGCCCTTCAGCGCGGGCGTGCCGCCGCCCGAAACAACCGGCGTCGCGATCCCGGCTCCGTTGAGCAATTGCAAGGCGCGTTCGAGCCAAAGCCGCTGCTCGGGCTTGGCAGTCGGGTAGGTCATCAGCCCTTCAAGCTGCATATTGGGGAGCCGCATCGTGTCGCGCGCGAGGTCGAGGGCGGCTTGCGGGTCCTGCACGCCATTGCGGCTGCCGCCGGTATCGCATTCGATGAGATAGCGGATGTCGACGCCGTGGCGCTTGCCGGCTTCGGAGAGCCCGCGCGCCACCACCTCATTGTCGATCACGACCGCCATGCGCTTCAGGCGCCGGATCAGCGCCGCAAGGCGCTCGGTCTTGGCATCGCCGAGGATATTGTAGGTGAGCAGGATGTCGTCTGCGACACCGGCGTCGGCCATCACCTCGGCCTCGCCGAGCTTCTGGCAGGTGATGCCGATCGCGCCGGCATCTATCTGCATTTTCGCGAGTGCCGGAATTTTGTGCGTTTTGATGTGCGGGCGATTGGCGAGACCGTGCGACGCAAGCATCCCCTGCGCCCGCTTGATGTTTGCCTCGACAATATCGAGGTCGATGACGACAGCCGGCGTGTCGAGCTCTTCAACCAAAGTGGGCATTCACGTGCTCCCCGCGGGCCCGATTCACGCTTCCCCGCCCAAGTTCCCGATGTTACGCTCAGGAAACATGTTAGCGTAACGAACAATCCGGCGCAGTTCAAAACAGGCCGGAAAAATCAGGGAGGGACGGGATGCGCTTCACCAGACGGACAGTCGTTACCGGATTAGCAGGCGCCGTCGTGGCGCCTCATGTCGCACGCGCGCAGGATGTGAAGCATTATCGCTTTGCCTACGACCAGCCGAAGACCACCGGCTACGGCATCCTCGGCGACATCTTCGGCAACAAGCTGAAAGAGCTCTCCAAGGGCACGATGCTGATCGACCAGTATCCCGGCGCGCAGCTCGGCCAGGAGCCGCAGGTGCTGCAGCTTGTGAAGAGCGGCGACGTCGAGTTCTGTATCTCGTCGTCCGCCAACGCCTCGACGGTCGCGCCGCAGGCGGGCGTCATGTCGCTGCACTTTTTGTTCAAGTCGGAAGCGCATCTCATCAAGGCGATGGGTGACCAGAGGATCGCCGACTCCTGCAAGCAGATGGCTGCCGAGACCGTGCAGGGGATGCGCATCATCGCGCTCTCCACGCTCGGCCTACGCAACATGTATTCGAAGAAAGAGATCAAGAACATCGACATGATCAAGGGCCTCAAGGTTCGGGTGCAAGCCACGTCCACCGAGGACACGATGTTTCCGGCCTACGGCGCGCAGACCGTGCACATGCCGTTCGGCAGCGTGTACACGTCGCTGCAGACCGGCGTGGTCGACGTCGCCGAGAACGGCGTCAACGTGTATCTCGCCAACAAGCATTACGAAGTCGCGCCGGTGCTCTCGATGACCGAGCATGAAGCGAACAACAGCTTCACCTGGGTCAGCGACAAGCTCTGGAACAGCCTTTCGTCCGAGCAGAAGGGCTGGGTGCAGGCCGCGGCTGACGAGGTGAACAAGAACCAGCCCGCCAAGGCGATCGAACTCGAGCACCAGTCCGCCGACAAGCTCAAGTCGATCGGCGTGAAGATCGTCTCCGATGTCGACAAGTCCGGCTTCCAGAAGATCGCTGACCCGTACCTCGACAAGATGTCGGCCGAACTCGGGCCGCACGCGACCAAGATCAAGGACCTGATCCGCGATATCGGCACCGCCTGATTGCGGCAATATGCCTGTTAGGTATGAGGAGGCCGGCTGAGACCGGCCTCCTTGTTGCCTGTATGGACGGACCATGAGCCTTGCCCACCGATTGGTGCTGAAGCGGCAGCGTCACCTGAAGTGGCGCGCGCTCGATCCGCTTGAAACCGCGTTGATGGTCCTGTGCGGCGTGCTGCTGTTCGGCTTTTGCGCGACGGTGATCTTCGACATCGTGACGCGCGAGCTGAGACACCCTTGGCTGTGGCTCCAGGAGGTGACCTCGACCTTCTTCATCTACGCCATCTTCACCGGCTCGGCGGTCGCGTGCCGGCGCAACGATCACCTCTACCTGACGGCCATCGCGGATCAGCTCACCGGAAAGCCACGCATTATTGTCGAGGTCGGAACCCGCATCGTCGTGCTTTGTGTCGCGCTCTGCTTCATTTATTTCGGCTATCTGAATTTCCTGCGCGGCTTTTCGTCGTTCCGCATGCCGTCGATGACGCCGATCGCCTCGCTCTACGCAGCGATCCCGATCTGCGGGGTGCTAATTGTGCTTTTCACAGTCGAACAGCTCGTCAACGGGCTGCGCAACGGGTTCGAGCATGACGAGCCGCCGGACGAGCCGTTGCATGTGACACCGATCGATACCGCCATGTCCGGGCCGGGGCAGCGGGCATGAGTTCGACCGCCATCGTGCTCTTCATGACGTTTCTGTTCCTGTCGTTCGGGTACCTGGGCGTGCCGGTGGCGTTTTCGCTGCTGGCCGGCGTGCTGATCGGCGCGAGTTTCACGGACGTATCGCACACGGCGATCATCCAGAAGATGTTCGATGGCATGGACAGCGAGGCGCTGCTCGCCATCCCGTTCTTCCTGCTGGTCGGCGAATTGATGAGCTCGGCCAACGTCGTGCAGCGCGTCGCCAACCTCTCGCTCACACTGGTCGGGCACATTCGCGGTGGGTTGTCGCAGGTCGTGACCGTGTTCTCGATGTTCTTCTCGGAAATGTCCGGCTCGACCACGGCCGACGTTGCGGTGATCAGCCGCGCGCTGGGCGGCCCGATGAAGCGCGAGGGTTACGATCCGGCCTTCATCGCGGCAATCATCGCGGCCGCCTCGACCATCGCGGCGCTCGTGCCGCCGAGCATCACCGCTGTTGTTTACGGGGCGATAGGAAACGTCTCGATCGCCGGACTGTTCATGGCCGGCGTCGTGCCGGGCTTGATGATCGGCTTCGGATTGATGCTGTACTGCTATTTCTTCGGACCGGCCGGCGTGACGCGTCCGCGCTCGCCGTTCCGTGATGTCGCATCCGCCTTCCGGGATGCGTCGCTGCCGATGATGATTCCGGTCATCCTGCTCGGGGGCATCCTGACGGGATTTTTCACGCCGACCGAGGCGGGCGTCGTCGCAGTTGCGTGGATCGGTATTGTGGTCATTCCGGCGCTCAATCGCGGCCATCTCAAGCTGCTGCCGTGGGACTTCTGCATGGCGGGGCTGATCTTCTCGCTACCCCTGATCACCATCGGTGCCGCGAATGCGTTCGGCTGGCTGTTCGCCTACCTGCGCGGCGCGCTAGTCATTGCCGAATACATCACTGATCTCGCGGGGACCAATCCGCAGCTGACGATGCTGTTGCTGGTGCTGCTGTTCACGATCATCGGCGACTTCATCGAGCCCGTCCCGACCATCATCATCTTCATGCCCTTGGTGAACGTGCTCACCGAGAATGCCGGCATCAACCCGGTGCACATGGGTGTGGTGCTGATCGCAACGCTGGCGTTCGGCCTGATTACGCCGCCTTACGGGCTTGTCTTGCTGATGGCGTCGAAATTCGTCGGGGTGAGATTTTCGCAGGCATTAAGAGCCGCTCTGCCGATCTACTGCGTATTTCTGTTCACGATCACGTTCATCATTTTCTTTCCGAAGGTTGTGCTGTGGCTGCCCAAGCAGGTGATCCCCGAGTCGGTCGGTTGCTTCAAAAATCCGAGCGGCACTGGTTACATCTGCCCGCCGTAATCAGCGCAAAAGTCAGCGGAGGGCAGGCGGCGTCCCGTCACTCGGCCTTGATCCCGGCCGCCTGGATGATTGGTCCCCATTTCTCGTATTCGGCGCGGATGAACGCACCAAGCTCCGCCGGTGACGAGCCAACCGGTGCCGCCCCGAGATCGACCAGCCGGTTCTTCACCGCGGGTGTCTTGAGTGCCTCGGCAAGATCGTTGGAAATCTTGTCGCGGATCGGCGCGGGAAGTCCCGCGGGCGCCAGCACAGCCCACCACACGCCAGTGTCGTAGCCCGGCACGGTTTCGTTGATGGACGGGACATCCGGCAGCACGGTCGAGCGCGCTGCGGTCGTCACGCCGAGCGGGCGCACGGTGCCGGCCCGGATCTGTGCGATCGATTCCGGGATGTTGTTGAACGTCATCGGGATGTGCCCGCCCATCAGGTCGGTGAGCGAGGGCGCGCCGCCTTTGTAAGGTACCGCCGAAATCGCGACCTTGGTCAGCGCCTTCAAAAGCTCGCCCGCGAGATGCGGCGACGTGCCGTTGCCGGCGTGGCCGTAGGAGAGCTTACCGGGGTTGGCGCGCGCGTCGGCGAGCATGTCGGCGAGCGTCCTGTACGGCGAGTTCGCCGGCACCAGCAGGATGTTCGGCGACGAACCGATCAGCGAGATTGGCGTGAAGTCGTCGAAGCCGTACGGCATCTTGGCGTAGAAATACGGGTTGAGCGCGTGGCCCGCGGCGACGAGGATCAGCGTGTAGCCGTCCGGCGGTGATTTCACGAGTGCCTGCGAGGCGATCACGCCGCCGGCGCCGGGGCGGTTCTCGACGACGATCGACTGGCTCCATTGGCGTCCGAGCTCGTCGCCGAGCGTGCGCGCGATGATGTCGACGGCACCGCCGGGTGGATAGGGCACAAGGATGTGTACCGGAGCGGATGGATAGGTTTGTGCTTGCGCCGAGCACCCGAAGGCCGCACCTGCAAGCGCACCGATCAGACGCAACCACGTCCGCATGCGTCCTCCCGATTTTATCGCGCATGACCTCGTTGGGTCATTCGGCCGCCTGCGCTGCCGTCAATCCTCCCCTGCGGAAGGCTGGTAGCGTTCGGCTGCCGGGCAAGCTACACCGAGTTAAAGAAATACCTGACAAGGAAACAAGGGGGTTTGCGCCGATGGCGGACGAGTTGAAGCGCGTGTTCTATGTCAACGCGCCAGCGCACCAGATCTTCATCGACATTCTCGAAAAGCGCCCCGACATCCGGCTCGACAAGCTCAAGAACGACAGCGACGACGACATCGCGACGCCGATCCTCGCCGGCGCGCATGCCTATCAGGCGGGTTCCGCGCGCGACGAACTGGCGAAGAAATATCACCCCGGGCCCGATCTTCTGCGCCGCGCGCAGAGCCTGCTGCTCGTCTCGACCAACGGCGCCGGCTACGACACCGTGAACCTGAAGGCCTGCACCGAGGCGGGCGTGCTCTGTGTCAATCAGGCGGGCGGCAACAAGGAGGCGGTCGCCGAACACGCACTCGCCATGATGCTGAGCCTGACCAAGCGGATCATCGAGACCGACCGCGTCATGCGGCGCGAGAAGGACATGAACCGCAATCTCTTCATCGGTCATGACCTGCGCTACAAGACGGTCGGTATCATCGGTCTCGGCAATGTCGGCAAGCGCCTCGCGGAGCTTTGCAAAGGCCTGTTCTCGATGCGGGTGCTTTCATACGATCCGTACGTGTCGGCAGAGGTGATGACCATGCACGGCGTCGAGAAGGTCGAACTCGGTGAGCTGATGCGGCAGGCCGACTTCGTGTCGATCAACTGCCCGCTGACGGACGAGTCGCGCGGGCTAGTCGGCGCAGAACAATATGCGCTGATGAAGCCGAACGCCTACTTCGTCACGACGGCGCGCGGCAACATCCATGACGAGAAGGCGCTGGAGGAGGCGCTGCGATCAAAGAAGATCGCGGGCGCAGGCCTCGACGTATGGGAGAAGGAGCCGCCGCCGCTCGATCATCCGTTGCTGCACATGGACAACGTGATGGTGAGCCCGCACACGGCGGGCGTTACGCGCGAGGCGCGCGAAAACATGGGCCGCTTCGCCGCCGAGCAGATGCTCGCGGCGCTGGACGGCAAGCCGGTCGCGCGCGTGCTCAACCCGGAAGTCTGGCCGCGCTATGCGGCGCGCTTCAAGGAAACATTTGGAATGGAGCCGGAAAGGCCCATCGCGCCGGGCAGCTAGGCGTGTCCGCCGGGACCATCGCCACCATCGAGACGAGAGCGTCGTGGTTGGTCGCGAGCATTGCGCTCGTGATCCTTGCGGTCGCTTTCGGCGGTCCGTGGATCGCGGTCGTCGCGCTCAAGACGATCGCGGGCGAGACCGGCGGCGCGCGTTCGGTTCCGGCTTTTGCGTCCTCGCTTGCATGGTTCGGCGCAGGTGTCGGCGGGATCGCGATGGGGCAACTCGCCGATCGTTACGGCGTGCGCTGGACCGTGTTTTTCGGTTCGATAATGATCGCGATTGGTCTTGCGGTCTCGGCGTACGGCGCGCCGTGGCTCGGCCAGACCTGGGCGCTCTATATCGGTCACGGTCTGTTCATCGGGCTGATCGGCAATGCGGGGCTGAATGCGCCGCTGTATGTCTACGTCAGCCGCTGGTTCGACCGGCGGCGCGGGTCTGCGCTTGCGCTGATCTCAAGCGGACAATACATCGCGGGCGCCGCGTGGCCGCCGATTTTCAATCAGGCGATCGCGCTCTATGGCTGGCGCGAGACGATGCTGCTGTTCGGTTTGCTGCAGGTCGTCATCATCCTGCCGCTTGCGATCGTCTTCCTGAAGCATCCACCGGAAGTCATCCTGCCACACGCGCCCGCGCGCAACGGGGCTGAGAAGCCGACCGTGCTCGGCTGGCCGCCCAATCTCGTCTTCGGCATGCTGATGGCCGCGGCCTATTGCTGCTGCGTGCCGATGTCGATGCCGCAGGGCCATCTCGTCGCGCTCTGCACCGATCTCGGCATCCTGCCCTCGCATGGCGCCGCGATGCTGTCCGTCCTGCTTGGCGTCGCGTTTTTCAGCCGTCAGATGTGGGGCTGGATCGCAGATCGCATCGGCGGGCTGACGACGGTGCTGATCGGTTCGGCGTGGCAGTTTTGCGCCGTCATCGCCTTTACGCTGACGCAGGATGAAGTCGGCCTCTTCACCGTGTCGGCGCTGTTCGGGCTAGGCTTCGCCGGCATCATCCCGGCCTATGCGCTGATCGCCCGCGAGCTGTTCCCGGCGCGCGAAGCTGGCTGGCGCATTCCGCTGTTGTTGTTTTGCAGTGGCGCCGGCATGGCGTCGGGCGGCTGGTTCGCCGGGCTGCTCTACGATCACTTCGGCTATTATGCGCCGGCTTTCGCGGCCGGGCTGATCTTCAATGTTGTGAACCTGATGCTCATCGGTGCATTGGTATTGCGGCGCGGGTCGTGGTCCGGGAGCGCCGCCGTTGCCTACGGATGAGTCATGCGCCTTGAAAATGTGCGCAGTTCTGTACCCAACACCCTCGCGTCGGCCACACTGACAGTCGAGACGCGCGGCGAGGGGTTCACCGACATCACGCGCGAAGTCGCGGAATTCCTCCGGGAAGCAAACGCCGGCGAGGGCGTGTTGCTCGCCTATCTGCGCCACACCTCGGCGTCGCTGGTGATTCAGGAGAACGCCGATCCCGATGTGCAGACCGACTTGGTCACGGCGCTAAACCGGCTCGCGCCCGCGAATGCCGGATGGGTGCACGACACCGAAGGTCCGGATGACATGCCGGCGCATGTGAAGGCGATGGTCAATGGCGTGTCGCTGCACGTGCCGGTGACGGGCGGCGTGCTCGCGCTCGGTACCTGGCAAGGCATCTATCTCGCGGAGCACCGAACGCGGCCGCATCGCCGTGAGGTGCTGCTGTCGTTTATCGGCACGAGACGCTGACTATTCGACCGTCCGACTCTGCATGACGTGCGCGGGCGCCTGCGCCGACGCCCTGGTCTCGTGCGCCGCGTACGCAAGGGTGCAGAGAACGATCGCAATCGCCGCGGCGCCTTTGGCAAAGTGCAGCAGGGTTTGTTCCAGCGCCGTGCGCGCCACACGCCGTCCGCCTTCGCCGCGTGGCCGCTCGCGCGCCGGCAACGCCCGCCAGAACTGGCCGCGCATGATTGTGTGCTCGCTGAGTGCGTATGCTTTCGCGATCAGGCCAACTGCGAACAGCAGCGCGACATTGGCGGCCGCAAGCATTGCAGCCGGAGCGTCGAGATCGTTAAGCGCGATGAGCAGGACACCGCATAAAGCGGCGAGAAATGCGTACCAGATCAAGAGGCCGAAAGCGGTATCGCGGATACTGTCCATGGCGTCCTCGTTTTCGCTGACACCCGGGCATTCCCCCTGAGACGCGCCGCCCTGGTGCGGACGTGCGCTTAACTCGCGACGGAAACTTCGGTTCGCGGACGAACTTTTTCGCGCTATTCGGCGTTGCGCGCGAAGCGGAACAAAGCGACCGCGAACACGATCGCTGCGCCTTGCACAGCAAGATACGTGCCGAGCGGGATCCCGATCACTGGGACCGCGATCTTGTTCAGCGAATGCCCGAACCAGTTGACCAGCATGAAGTAGCTGACCCAAACCCCGAGCATGACGGCGAGCATCTTCTTCGCGCGCGCCCATGCGGGCGAACTCTGCGCATTGAGCAGTGTTTGCGCCATTTCGTCTTGGAGAAGCTGGTTCAGCATCGGTATCTCCTCGCGGCCAAATCCTGGCCCGTTCGTCGCGTTCTGCGGCGAAGCGAGGGATGTCCGGCGCACTCCTCGCCGCCTGGCCCCTGCACACGCAAGAGCCACGGTTAAAAAGTGTGCGCCCGGGTGGTTAACGAGGTCTAAACCATTGGATCGGGACGATTACTGAGCAGGACACGAATCCCGAACGTGGTTCCGGGCGGCCCAATAGCCATTGCAAGGCCCATGCCGGACTTGCCTCGCTGGGCCGGGGGCGGAACAATGGCCGGCGCTCTCGCCACCTCGCGATTCGGCGCTGGCCGCGGGTGCGGACTGCCTGGAGTGACTGAGCGTGGATTCGTATCGCTTCGTAATCGCCGACGACCACCCGCTGTTCCGCGGGGCGATGCGCGAAGCGCTCTCGGGGCTGTTCGGCACGGCGACTATCGCCGAGGCCGGCAGTTTTGAGGAAGCCGCCGCTCTGCTCGACAGGGAGAGCGATACCGATCTCGTGTTGCTCGACCTTTCGATGCCGGGTGTTCGCGGATATTCCGGGCTGATGTACCTGCGCGCGCAATATCCCGGCGTGCCGGTCATGGTCGTATCGGCGAACGACGATCCGGCGGTGATCCGCCGCTGCATGGAGTTCGGTGCCTCCGGCTTCATTCCGAAGACGCTCGGTGTTGAGTTGATGCGCGCCGCGATTACACAGGTGCTGGAAGGCGGGGTATGGACTCCGCCCGACGTCGATCTGTCCGCCGGCCCCGATGCCGACACCGCCGACTTGATGGCCCGACTCCTCACGCTGACGCCGCAGCAGGCGCGCGTCCTGATGATGCTGTCCGAGGGCCTGCTCAACAAACAGATCGCCTACAATCTCACGGTTTCCGAAGCGACCGTGAAGGCGCACGTCTCCGCGATCCTGCAAAAGCTCGGCGTCGAGAGCCGCACCCAGGCGGTGATCGCGGCTGCCAAGATTGAATCCGGCCAGTGGCCGCAGATCAGCTCGTAGGTATTGCTATTCGGCCGCGGCCATCCGAGCGACGCGCCATTGCGCGATGAGGGCGCGCAGCGCTGCCGGCTTGAGTGGCTTGTGCAGGACCTGGATATCGCGCGCCCGCGCGTCCTCGCGCACAGCAGGTGAACGGTCGGCCGTGATCAGGATTGCGGGAAGTTGCGCGCCGAAACGCCAACGCAATCCGGCGATCGCTTCGATGCCGTTGCCGTTATCGAGGTGATAGTCGACCAGCAGGCCGCTCGGTACTGCCTTGGCGTCGCTCACGGTCGTCAGCGCCGACTTGAGATCGGGCGCCTTGAGCACATGGCAGCCCCAGCCACCGAGCAGCGTTGCCATGCCGTCGAGGATCTTCGGCTCGTTGTCGATGCAAAGCACCAGCAAATCGGTTAGCTGGCTCACCTCTGCGCGCCGCGGCTTGTTCTTCTTCGCGTCGAGTGGCAGCGCGGGCGCGAGCGGCACCGTGACACAGAAATGCGAGCCGCGGCCCGATTTCGACTGGAGCTCGATGCGATGATCGAGCACGCGCGCGATGCGCTCCACGATGGAGAGCCCAAGTCCCAGGCCGCGCGCGACCTTCGCGCCCTGATCGAGCCGGTGAAATTCACGAAAAATCGCGCGCTGCTTCGATTGCGGGATGCCGAGCCCGGTGTCGTACACATCGATCCGCAGCTTGCCGTTGCTCGGCCGGCAGCCGATCAGGACGCGGCCCTCGGGCGTGTACTTGATGGCGTTCGACACCAGGTTTTGCAGCAGCCGACGCAGGAGCCGGCGGTCGGAACGCACCGAGCGCGTGCACGGGACAAAGGTCAGCGACAGGTTCTTCTCGCGCGCGAGCGGCGTGAACTCCACTTCGAGCTGGCGCTGCATCTCGTCGATGCGGAAACTGGAAATCTCCGGTCTCATCGCGCCGGAGTTGAGCCGTGAGATGTCGAGCAGCGCGCCAAGGATTTCCTCGACGGCCTCAAGCGAGGCATCGACGTTGGAGATGAGTTCCGCGTCGTCTCCGCCGCCTTTGCGCTCCACCAGGCTCGTGACGTAAAGCCGCGCGGCGTTGAGCGGTTGCAGGATGTCGTGGCTTGCGGCGGCCAGAAAACGCGTCTTCGAGATGTTGGCTTCCTCGGCCTCCCCCTTGGCGCGCGCAAGGGCGTCGTTCAGCCGCGTCAGTTCTTCGGTGCGCTCCTTGACGCGACGTTCCAGGCTTTCGTTGGCACGCTCCAGCGCTTCGGCGGCTTCTACACTCGGCGTGACATCGGTTGCGGTTGTGACAAGGCCGCCGTCCGGCATGTGGTTCGCGCGGATTTCGATGACGAGGCCGCGTTCACCGAAACGTTCGCGGATCGGTTCCCCACCCGAGATATAGCGCTGCATGCGCTCGCGCACGAGTTGGTCGACGTCATCCGTTCCGGCCGCGCCGTGTTCGCTGTTATGACGGACGATATCGTCGAGCCCGACGCCGACGCGGGTCAGCGAGAGCGGCAGGTCGAGGATCTCGCCGAACTGCCTGTTCCAGCAGACGAGGCGCTGCTCTTTGTCGAATACCGCGATGCCCTGTCGCACATGGTCGAGCGCGGTCTGCAGGATTTCGCGATTGTACTGGAACGCCGCGTTCGCGTCGTCGAGCAGTTTCAGCGCGGCCTTGGTCGATACCGTGCGCTTGCGCAGAAGCAACGACAGCACCAGCCGCGATGATGCGGCGCCAATCGCCGACGCGAGAATGTGTTCGGCATAGCGCAGGAGATGGAAGTCTGCTTCGTGCCTTGGGTCGAGGCTGATACGGCGGCTCGCTGCAAAACTCGCGAATGAGGCTTGCGTGCGCTCCTCGCCGAGATAGCGCGCGACGGTAGTGGTCAGTTCTTCAACAGTCACCGAGGAACGCCACAGCCTGAAGCTCGGCGTCATCGGCGCAAGTTCGGACGGCACGAACAAGTTCGCCTGCAGGCGCTCGATCGAGGTTGGCGAGCGGGCGAGCGAGGATGTCACATAGGCGACGATGTTGAGCGCAAGGCTCCACACGACGCCATGGACCAGCGGCGGCAGGTCGAGGCCGAGCAGATGTTGCGGGCGCAGCCAAGCCACCCCGAGAGGTCCGAGGGTGAGAAAATCCCGTCCGATAAGATCGGCTTCGGCAAAGCTCGGCAGCAGCAGCGTGTAGGCCCACATCAAGATGCCGGCGATCATGCCCGCGAGTGCACCGCGCGCGGTGCCGTTGCGCCAGATCAGCCCGCCGAAGAAGGACGGTGCAAGTTGCGCGATCGCGGCAAACGACAGGAGGCCGATCGCGGCAAGCTGCGCCTCGCCGGCGAAACGATAATAGAGATAGGCGAGGAACAGCATTAGGAAGATCGAGAACCGTCGCACGGTCAGCAGCATCGCGCCGACATCGCCGCCGCCCGAAAGGATCGCGGCGCGCCGCTGCAGCACGAACGGCACCACGATGTCGTTCGACGCCATGATGGACAGCGCCACGGTCTCCACGATCACCATCGCGGTCGCGGCGGACAGACCTCCGACGAAGGCGATGAGT
Organism: uncultured Alphaproteobacteria bacterium; assembly: GCA_963757565.1. Classification (GTDB taxonomy): domain Bacteria; phylum Pseudomonadota; class Alphaproteobacteria; order Rhizobiales; family Xanthobacteraceae; genus PALSA-894. Next base: position 279,640 of record CAVWSB010000006.1, on the reverse strand, counting down.
GCCAGCAACTGGGAGCCCGCTTTCAGCGGCAGCGCGAGCACGAACATGTCGCTGTCGACGGTGCCGTTCGGGAACGTGAGCAGGCCTCCGATCGCGATCGGGATCACGAACAGATTGATCACCACCAGGTAGAGTGGAAACAGCCATGCGGCGCGACGGATTTCCGACTCGCTGCGGTTCTCCACCACGGCAACATGAAACTGCCGCGGCACCATCACGATCGCGACGGTCGAAAGTAGCGTCATGGTGATCAGCGTGCTCCACACCGGTTCGCGCGTCAGCACGGCTGCGGTGTGAGGTGTCTGCAGCGCCTTTGCGAACAGCGCGGCGGGGCCATCGAACATGAAAAAGGTGACGAACACCCCGACGGTCACGAAGGCGACCAGCTTGACCAGCGATTCCGTCGCGATGGCAAGTATCATTCCGTCCTGGTGCTCGGTCGCGTCGATGTGGCGGGTGCCGAACAGCACGGCAAAGGCCGCCATCGCCAGCGCTACGAACAGGGCGATGTCGCCGAGCAATGGCTGCGCCTGTCCGGTGGTCACATCGAGGTGGGCCAGGATTGTGCTGAGCGACGCCGAAACGGCCTTGAGCTGCAAAGCGATGTAGGGGATTGAGCCGACGATCGCGATCAGCGCGACGGTCGCCGCCACCGCCTGGTGCTTCCCGTAGCGCGCCGCGATGAAGTCGGCGATCGACGTGATGTTCTGCGCCTTGGCGAGACGTACGACCCGCTGCATCAGCGGCGTTGCGAGCCCGATCATCAGCATCGGACCGATATAGATCGCCAGAAAGTCGTAGCCGGTGCGCGATGCGAGACCGACCGATCCGAAGAAGGTCCAGGACGTGCAATAGATTGCCAAGGAGAGCGGATAGATCATCGTCCGCGCGGGGGTGTCGCCGCCGCGCATGCGGTCGCCATAGCTTGCCACAACGAACAGCAGCCCGATGTAGGCGAGCGCAACGACGATGACGATCCAGCCTTGAAGCATGGCTTGCGGCGTTTCCTCGGGTCCTTTGAAAGACCATAGCTTTTTGCCGGCGGCGCTAGATCACCACAGATGGCGTTTGCCTGTCCATCGGACCTTTTCGGTTGGTAAATTTCAAAATCCCGCTAGGTTCTGGAACTTATTCTGCCAATCGGGAGGCGATAGATGCTTGAAGAATTCAAGAAATTTGCGATGCGCGGCAACGTGGTCGATCTCGCGGTCGGCGTGATCATCGGTGCCGCGTTCGGGGCGATCGTCAGTTCGCTGGTCGCCGACATCATCATGCCGATCATCGGTGCGGCAACCGGCGGGCTTGATTTCTCCAACTATTTCGTCGGTCTCTCGAAGAACGTTACGGCAGCATCGCTTGCCGACGCCAAGAAGCAGGGTGCCGTGCTGGCCTACGGCAGCTTCCTCACGATCGTGATCAACTTCCTCATCATCGCATGGGTGCTGTTCATGGTCGTGCGCGGCATCAACAAACTCCAGCGCAAGGAAGCCGAGAAGCCTGCCAAGCCCGCCGAAGCGCCGCGTTCGGAAGTGCTGCTGCAGGAAATCCGCGACCTCCTTGCGAAGCGTCCGGCCTGATATCAGCGAAATCGATCGTTCGCCCGCGCGTCTTTTGATGAGACGTGCGGGCTTTGCGCGCTAGAATGCCGACATGAACGAAACGACGCTGAAGCCTCCCACGCCTGCGCTCGCGGACGTGCTGCGGCACGCCGCGCAATTGGCCCCGGAAAGCGGCATCGTCGAGGCGATGAACTACGGCCGCGACCGCGAGGGCATGATTCCGCTCTGGGCCGGGGAGGGCGACCTGCCGACGCCCGCCTTCATCTGCGAGGCTGCAACGCGGGCGCTGGCGGCGGGCGAGACTTTCTACACGTGGCAGCGCGGCATCCCGGCTTTGCGCGAGGCGCTCGCGCGCTATCACACGACACTCTACGGCCGGCCGTTCTCGCCGGACGAGTTTTACGTGACCGGCTCCGGCATGCAGGCGATCCAGATCGTGCTGGCAATGGTCGCGGGCGCGGGCGACGAGGTGGTGATCCCGACGCCGAGTTGGCCCAACGCGGCCGCTGCCGCCGGCATCACCGGCGCGCGCCCGGTCGAAGTGCCGATGTCGTTTGGAAATAACGGCTGGTCGCTCGATTTCGATAGGCTCGCTGCCGCCGTGACGCCTGCAACGCGCGCGCTCTTTGTCGTCTCACCCAGCAATCCAACCGGCTGGACCGCGACGCGCGAGGATCTTGTTGCGCTGCTCGCGCTCGCGCGCCGTCATGGCCTGTGGATCATTGCCGACGAGACCTATGCGCGCTTCTGGTATGGCGAAGGTCCGCGCGCGCCATCATTCTTCGACGTGATGGAGCCGCTGGACCGTATCCTGTTCGTCAATACATTCTCGAAGAACTGGGCAATGACCGGCTGGCGCGTCGGCTGGATCGCAGCCCATCCTTCGCTCGGTCAGGTGATCGAGAACATGATCCAGTATTCGACGTCCGGCGTTGCGCAGTTCATGCAGCGTGCGGCCGTGACGGCGATCGAGCGCGGCGAAAGCTTCGTCACGCATCTGATCGAACGCGCCCGCCGCGGCCGCGACATTGCATGCAGCGGGCTGGCGGCGACGGGCCGCGTGCGTTTCTCCGAGCCGCAGGGCGCCTTCTACCTGTTCTTCGCAGTGGATGGCGAGACCGACACGCGGCGCTTGGTGATGCGGCTCATCGACGAGGCGAATGTCGGGCTCGCGCCGGGAACGGCATTCGGCGCGGGCGGCGAGGGTTTTGTGCGCCTCTGCTTTGCGCGCAATGCCGATCAACTTGAGGCTGCGATTGGACGGATCGCTGCCGTCATTTCCCGCAACGGTTCCTAGATACCGCTCGTTTGACGAGCATGCTCCGGGATTGCAATCGAGCGGCGCGCGAAGCACCCTCTGGCGGGGCTATCACGAAGCGATTCGCGAAATCTGAATTGCCCACCGAGAGCGGGCGCTGCGGCGTTCGAAATGAGGGCACGCGATCCATGTCAGTCGATAACTTGACCAAGGGCGAGGTCCTTATCGTCGATGACGACCCGCTGGTGTTGAACGCTCTCACGGTCGTCCTCTCGAAGGAAGGCTATCAGGTCACGGGCTTCGCGGAGGGCGCGTCATTCCTCGCCGCCGCGCGGTCGCGCACCCCGACCTGTGTGATCCTCGACGTGCATATGCCGGGCCGCTCCGGCCTCGACATCTTGAAAGACCTCAACGCCCAGCAATATCCCGCGCCGATCTTCATCATCTCCGGCATCGGCGACATTCCGATGGCGGTCGAGGCGATCAAGAACGGCGCGCTCGATTTCATCGAGAAGCCGTTCGACGCCAGCACGGTGGTGACGCGCGTGCGTGACGCGGTCGAGGCGTGGTCGCGGCGCGCCAAGCAGGCGGGCGGCGACGAAGGACTGCCGAGGGCATTTCCCGGCCACGATCTCCTCACCGCGCGCGAGCGCGACGTACTGGGGCAGATCGCGTCGGGCTCTTCCAACAAGCAGGCCGGCCGCGAACTCGGCATTTCGCCGCGCACCATCGAGGTGCACCGCGCGCGCATCATGGAAAAGCTCGGCGCGAAAAATGCTGCCGACCTGGTACGGATCGTGCTGAGCGAGGCGCGCCGCGCCTGAGGCGCGCGATTTCGCGGGCGCGCGGGAATGCATGCCTTCAATGCCGCCTGACATTTGACGGCCGGGAAGCCGGGCGGCATTGATCGTGCTTCCCGTGGACAACCGCGCCTGGATGTCGGCTTCATCAACCAGAAAAACTTTGCTCGCCCGCCGCTTTGCCGAGACGATCGCCTATGCGGCGATTGGAGCGTTCGCGCTCGGATTTGCAGGCCTGCCGGCCGGATGGCTGTCCGGGGCCATCGTCGGCGTGTCGGCCGCGGCGCTGTCCGGCCGTCCGGTTTACGTGCCTCCGGTCGTCGGCCGCATCGTCTATGTGATCCTTGGGATTTCGCTCGGCTCATCGGTCACGCCGGCGACCGTTGCCACCATGGTGACGTGGCCGTTGAGCATGCTGGCGCTCACGATCGCGATGTTCGCCATCACAACCTCGGTGATGGCCTACCTCAAATTCGTGCACGGCTGGCCGATCCTCGATGCACTGTTCGCCGCCGCACCGGGCGCGCTCGCGCAGGCGATGGCGCTGGCGCAGGATACCGGGGCGAATGTGCGCGCGATCGCGATGGTGCAGACCGTCCGGCTGTTCGTGCTGGCGGTCGCGCTACCGATGATCTTCGCGGCCTTCGGCGTCGCGGGCGTTCCGCCGCCGCGCGGCGGCAATCTGCCGCTTGCCCAATCGGTCATCGAGCTTGTTGTCATCGTGCTCGCCTCGTCCGGTGCGGCGCTGCTCGCGTTCCGCCTCAACATGCCGGGCGGCCTGATCGTCGGTGCGATGGCGGCGTCCGGCATTCTGCATGGCGGCGGCTGGGTGCATGCCTTCCTGCCCGTCCCGGTCGCGATCGGCTCCTTCATGGTCATGGGAGCGATGATCGGCACGCGGCTCGGCGGCGCCGACATCCGGCAACTGGCGCGCCTCTCGCTCGTCGGGATCGGCGCGCTGCTGGTCGGCACCACGGTCGGCTGTCTGTTTGCGTTTATCGTTGCGACGCTGCTGTCGCTGCATCTTGCCGACGTGGTGATGGCCTATGCGCCGGGCGCGATCGAGGCGATGACGATCATCGCGTTCGCACTGCACCTCGACCCGGTGTTCGTCGGCGTGCACCACCTTGCACGCTTCACCTTCATGTCGCTGGTGCTGCCGACGGCGGCCGGGCTGATCCGCGCTTACGAGGAGCGCCACGGCATCAAGGTCGAGCCGGAAACGCCGCGAATGACTATTCCGCCGCCATCGCGCGGTTGTTGAACGGCAACTCCAGCCGTTGCCACACATCGACCAGCGCCTCGGCGAGCGCGTCGATCACAGTATCATCGTGATAGGGCGAGGGCGTGATGCGCAGCCGCTCCGCGCCGCGCGGCACGGTCGGATAGTTGATCGGCTGGATGTAGATGCCGTGATCGGCGAGCAGCATGTCGCATGCCTGCTTGCACTTCTCCGGATCGCCGACGAACAGCGGCACGATATGCGTCGTGTTTGCCATCACCGGCAGGCCCGCCGAATGCAGCACCGCCTTCACGCGCGCCGCGCGGTCCTGATGGCGCTGGCGCTCCCAGTCCGACTCTTTCAGGTGCCGGATCGCTGCCACGATACCGGCGCAGATGGCTGGCGGCAGCGCGGTGGTGAAGATGAAGCCCGGCGCATACGAGCGCACCGCATCGATCAGGTTCGCGCTCGCCGCGATGTAGCCGCCAAGGCAGCCGAAGGCTTTCGCCAGCGTACCCTCAAGCACATCCACGCGATGCATCTGTCCCTGCTGCGCGCACTGTCCGCCGCCGCGCGGCCCGTACATGCCGACCGCATGCACCTCGTCGCAGTAGGTCATCGCATTGTATTTTTCAGCGAGATCGCAGATCGCCTTCACCGGCGCGACGTCGCCGTCCATCGAGTAGAGGCCCTCGAACAGGATCATCTTCGGCCGCTCGCGCGGCTCTCGCGACAAAAGCTCCTCGAGGTGCGCCATGTCGTTGTGGCGGAAAATCGCCTTCTCGACGCCGGCCTGGCGCACGCCTTCGATCATCGAATTGTGGTTCAGGGCATCCGATAGGATCAGGCAGTCCGGCAACAGCTTGGCGATGGTCGGAATACCGGTCTGGTTCGACACGTAGCCGGAGGTGAACACGAGCGCGGCTTCCTTGCCGTGCAGGTCGGCCAGTTCTGCTTCCAGCTCGACCAGCGGATGATTCGTGCCGGCGATGTTGCGCGTGCCGCCCGCGCCCGCGCCCATGCGCGCCGCGGTATCGACCATCGCGCCGATCACCTTCGGATGCTGCCCCATGCCGAGATAGTCGTTCGAGCACCAGATGATGACGTTGCGCTGCCCTTGCGGCGAATGCCAGATCGCGTGCGGAAAACGGCCCGCGATACGCTCCAGGTCGGCGAAAACACGGTAGCGCCGCTCCTCGTGCAGCTTCGCGAGTGCGTCTGCGAAAATGCCGTCGTAGTTCATCAAATCGGGCTCCAGATGCCGGGACATTAGAAGCGTTCTCATTCGAATGTCGAGACCATATCCCGCATCGGCCAATCGAATTTTGCGATGGATCAAGAGGATGTGAGGAACCTGGCTGTCATTCCGGGACGGCCCGAAGGGCCGGACCGGAATCCATAGATATTTCGATGTCGCTCGACTCTGCGTTTCCGTCGTTTGGCTTGTGGTTATGGATTCCAGCGCTCACGCTTCGCGTTCGGCCGGAATGACAAGGTGAGTAGCCAACGCTGCGCCGCCCGTTCGTTGCGGTGCGGGCGCACCGTTTCCCGGAAACAGAATGGAGCGCCGGGAGGCGCCAGGGGTTTGCGAGGCCCCTTTGAGCCTCCCTTGCGATCGGGAGGCTCGCGCGCCGCGGACCGGCCTGCCTTGCGAGGGCGGGCCTGCCCGTTTGTCAGAACGGGGTTGCGAATCCCGTTCCGAGGCGCGCGCGTCCCGCGGTGGCGGGTTTGCGAGGCCCGCCGGCAAGGACGCTGCGCCTCCCGGCGCTCCACCGCGAGCCTCATGAGGAGGCTCGCTCCCGGCTCGACCGGCCCGCGCCTCATGAGTGCGCGGGCGGCCGGAGTCAGGACGACGAAGAATATAATCCTGCCAACGGCGCGCGTCAAGTTCTCACGAGGTGTGAAGAAAGACGTGGATGCCCGATGCAAGGCGGGGCATGACAGGAGTTCAACTCCCGCCTTGAGGCCTTCCTTGCTCGAAAAGCTCAAGCTCTATCTGCCGGGTGTCGCGTTGTGCGTCGGCGTCACGGCCGTCGCGAAACTTCTCGAACGGGCGGAAGTCGGGATCGTCGGCCACCTCTATCTCGAAGGCCTGGTGATCGCGATCCTGCTCGGCGTCGCGATCCGCGCGTTCTGGACGCCGGGACTTGCGTGGGCGAGGGGCATCGCGTTTTCGGCAAAGACGCTGCTCGAGATCGCGGTCGTGCTGCTTGGCGCCTCGATCAGCGCCGCGCTGGTGTGGGCGCTCGGGCCGCTGCTGCTGATCGGCATTGCGATCGTGGTCGCGATCGCGATCGTGTCAAGCTACGTGCTCTGCCGCGCGCTCGCGCTGCCGCGCAAGATGGCCGTGCTGGTTGCCTGCGGCAATTCGATCTGCGGCAACTCGGCAATCGCGGCGGTCGCCCCGGTGATCGGCGCGAAACCGGCCGATGTGGCGTCATCGATTGCCTTCACGGCGGTGCTTGGCGTTGTCGTGGTGCTCGGTCTGCCGCTGCTCGTGCCGGTGCTGAATTTTTCGCTGACGCAATACGGCACGCTCGCAGGGCTGACGGTGTACGCCGTCCCGCAGGTGCTCGCCGCGACATTGCCGATCGGTGCGCTCTCCAATCAGGTCGGCACGGTCGTGAAACTGGTGCGCGTGCTGATGCTCGGGCCGGTCGTGCTCGGGCTCTCGCTGGTGGCGAGCCGGATGCGCGGGGAGGCGGGTGGCGCGAACGGACGGCGCTGGCCGCCGCTCACCGAGCTGGTGCCGTGGTTCATCGTCGGATTCCTGCTGCTCGCAGCGGCGCGCTCAATTGGGCTCATTCCGGACGGCATCGTCGAGCCGCTGCGCACCGTCGCGGCGATCCTTACCACCATCGCGATGGCGGCGCTCGGCCTCGGCGTCGATGTGCGTACGGTGGCGAAAGCCGGCCCGCGCGTCGTGACCGCCGTGACGGCCTCGCTGATCGTGCTCGGGCTCATCAGCTACGCGTTGATCCGCCTTGCAGGCGTCGTCTAGACCGAGAAAATCCGGCCCCATCCCTTGACGCGCCGCTTGTCCACGCCGGCCATCCGCAGGCTCTTCCACACCGTGGTTGCGACAGTGTCGTAAATCGGGATGCCGTGCGCGGTTTCCAGCTCCTCGACCAGCGGCGCGGCGCGCATGTTGGTGCAGACCACCGCGATGGCATCCGGCCTGACGTCCGCAACCTCGCGCGTCATCACGCGGATCTGGTCGCCGCCGATTTCGGAAAACGAGAAATTATCCTGGATGCCGAGGTGCCGCTCGGCCACGACCATGTATCCAGCCTTCGTGTAGTTCTCGTTGATGCGCGCCTGCACATCATCGAGATAGGGCGTCACGAAGCCAACACGGTCCGCGCGGGTGATGTCGAGGACCTCGTTCAGCGCCAGCATCGCGGTGCAGGCCGGAATACCGGTCGCCTCCTTGATGCGCTCGCACAGCTTCACGTCGCGCTCAAAGCCCAGCCAGCCCGACGAGGTGCCGTTCCAGGCGATGACGTTCACCTTGGCGTGCGCCAGCAATTCGGCGGCGCGCAGGATCTCCGTGTCGTCGAATTGCGCAAGCGCCGGTCCGGACAGCGCGATCTCGGTCACCTTGAAGCGCGAGAAATGCGCCGTCACCTCGGGAAGTCCGGCCAGCATCGCGGTCGTGACCGGCTCCAGCACCGTGTTGGAGGAAGGCGTCAGCATTCCAAGGAAAACACGCTCGCTCATTCATCACTCCAGATTTCAAGTCCCATCGCCGCGCCGGACGGCATCTGCCCAAAAAAGCGGCAATTCATTTATTGCGTTCCCGTGTTTGGCATTTCCAACCTCAAACGCGCAATCGATTCAACCATCCGCCCGCGTGTTGCGCTGGCACACCGCTTGCGAGTCGACTTCCGCCAATGCTCCCGCGAGAACGCTGCCTGAGAGGCGCATGACCCCGTCCAGCCCGGCCGCCGGCCAATCGCTCGTGATCGATGCGGTCACGCAGCGCTATAGCGCGTTCCTGGCGGTCGACAATGTCACGCTCGACATCAAGGCGGGCGAACTGATCGCGCTGCTCGGGCCCTCCGGCTGCGGCAAGACCACGCTGCTGCGCATCATTGCCGGGTTCATCCTGCAGACCGAGGGCCACATCGTCATCGGCGGCAAGATGATGGACGGCCTGCCGCCGAACCGGCGCGAAGTCGGAATCGTGTTCCAGAATTACGCGCTCTTTCCCCACATGACGATCGCCGACAACATCGCCTACGGGCTCGCGGCGCGCGGCGCCACCAGGGCCGAGCAGGAATCGCGCGTGAAGGAGATGCTCGCGCTGATCCAGCTTGCGCACATCGCGGATCGCTACCCGAAACAACTCTCCGGCGGCCAGCAGCAGCGCGTCGCGCTCGCCCGTGCGCTCGCGGTGAAGCCCACCATCCTGCTGCTCGACGAGCCGTTCGCCGCGCTCGACAAGAATTTGCGCCTCGACATGCAGATCGAGGTGAAGCGCATCCAGCGCCTCGCCGGCACCACGACCGTGCTGGTGACGCATGACCAGGAAGAAGCGCTCTCGATGGCGGATCGCGTCGCCGTGCTCAACGCGGGCCGGCTCGAGCAATACGCGCCGCCGACCGCGGTCTACGACACGCCGTCCTCGCTGTTCGTCAATACCTTCGTCGGCACCGCCAACATGCTGCCCGGCAAACTTGTCGCGCTCAACGACGAAGCAATCGTCGCGCTCGACATCGGCGGCGAAATCAAGACGCGCGTGCCGACCGTTCCAATCGCGGCGGGCGGGCGCGTCACCGTCTGCATGCGGCCCGAGCATTTGCGCCTCGCCGACGACGGCGAGGGGCTTGCCGGCATCGTCGAGATGGGCCTGCCACTCGGTGCATCGATCGTGCACGAGGTGCGCACCGCCGACGGCCGCGCCATCAAGGTGACCGAACCGCGCGCTGCGGGCGCCGAGCCGCGCGCGCCCGGCAGTGCGGTGCGCGTGTGTCCGACCGGATCGCAGTCGATCAGCATCTTTCCAGCCACAGCCTGAAAATCACCAGAGGAGAAACGACATGCAACTCACCCGCCGGTCCATGATGACGAGCGCGCTTGCGCTCGGCGCGATGCAGGTCTTCCCCGGCGTCACGATGGCGCAGGCCAAGCGCATCGTGTTCGCGACGTTCACCGGCAGTTGGGAGGAGGCGCACCGCGACGTGCTGGTGCCGGCCTATCGCAAGGCGACCAGCAACGCCGAGATCGTGCTCGACCCGATGCTTTCGGTCGACCAGATCGCCAAGGTGACGGCCGCGCGCGCCAATCCGCCGATCGACGTGATGCTGCACGATCCGGGTCCGGCGCTGATTGCGATCGCCAACGACCTTGTCGAGCCGTATCCGACCGACAAGAGCGCATATTACAAGGACCTGATCCCGGAGGCGCAGGACCCGACGGGTCCGGCGATCTTCTTCCAGGTGGTCGGGCTCACCTACAATCCGGACAAGATCAAGACGCCGCCGACCTCGTGGGAAGACCTCTGGAAGCCCGAATACAAGGGCAAGGTCGGCATCACCAACCTGAACTCGACGCTCGGCACCGGCTTCCTGGTCGAAATCGCGCGCATGCACGGCGGCTCGGAGGCGAACATCGAGCCGGGCTTCAAGGCGCTGGAAGCGCTCAAGCCGAGCATTTCGGCGGTGGCCTCGAACCCCGGCCAGCTCGCAACACTGTTTCAGCAGGGGCAGATCGATATCTCGCCCGGCAACTTCAATGCGATCCAGATCATGAAGGCGCGCGGCGTTGCGGTCGAATTTGTCGCGCCGAAGGAAAAGGCGATCGCGTTCAAGACCGCGATCCAGATCGTGAAGAACACGCAGGCGAAGGATCTTTGCTTCGCGCTGATCGAGGCGGCGATGTCGCCCGATGTGCAGAGCAAGCTGATGGCCGAACCCTATCTGGTGGTGCCGACCAACACCAAGGTGAAGATCTCTGGCGAGGTCGGCAAGGCGCTCGCCAAGGATCACGCCGACATGAAAAACAAGTTCGTTTTCCAGGACTGGGCGAAGATCAACGAGCAGCGCAGCGCCTGGATCGAGCGCTTCAACCGCGAGATCAAGGTGTGATGGTGCCGCTGCCGCTCGTCCCCGCGAAAGCGGGGACCCAGCGCCTCGGCCCAAGAACGGGATGCCCGCCTTCGCGGGCATGAGCGGAGCCTATGGCGACACCACCGCAAAGCCTCCCCGCCGTCACGGCCTACGAGCTCAAGCTCGCATGGCCGCTCGGGGCGTTCTTCGTGCTGTTCTTCGTCGCGCCGCTGGTGATCCTGTTCTTCGTCAGCCTCTACACCGATACGTCGATGACGCATTTCGGACTGACGCAATACGCCAAGTTCCTGCTCGACCCGTTCAGCCTGAAGGTGCTCGCCTCGACGCTTTGGCTCGGGGTGGAAGTCACCGCGCTCTGCCTGCTGCTCGGCTTTCCGCTCGCCTATCTTTACTGCCGCGTGCCCGGCTGGCTGCAGGGCACGCTGATCCTGATCGTGCTGCTGCCCCTGCTCACCTCGGTCGTGGTGCGTACCTTCGCGTGGATCGTGATCCTCGGGCGGCAGGGCATCATCAACACCGCGCTGCTGGAACTGGGGCTGATCGATTCGCCGCTGCGCCTGCTCTACACCGAGGGCGGCGTGGTGGTGGCGCTCGCGCAGGTGCAGATGCCCTTGATGGTGCTGCCGCTGATCACCGCGCTCACCCGCATCGACCCGAACCTCGCGGACGCATCCGCGGCGCTTGGCGCCGGATACTGGCGCACCTTCTGGAAGGTGACGCTGCCGCTGACGCTGCCCGGCATCATCGCGGGCTGCCTGCTCACCTATGCGGCGGCGCTGTCGGCTTTCATCACGCAGACGCTGGTCGGCGGCGGCCAGATGCTGTTCATGCCGATGTACCTCTATCAGCAGGCCTCCACGCTGAATAACTGGCCGTTCGCCGCCGCGATCTCGTTCATCTTCCTGATCGCGGTGTTTGCCGTGATCACGATCTTCAACATGCTCGGCCGCATCAGCCAGGGGTATGCGAACGCATGAACCTCGGCCGCCGCAACGATCTCGACGCGGTGTCGTTTTACGCCGTGATGGTGCTGCTCGCCGCCGTCGCGGTGGTGATCCTGATCGCGCCGACGCTGATCGTGCTGATCGTGTCGTTCACCAGCGGCTTCTCGCTCAAATTCCCGCCGCCCGGCTATTCGCTGCGCTGGTACGCGGCGCTGCTCGATGCGTGGCAGCTTCATTTTGCCGCGATGAACTCGCTTAAGATCGCGGTGTGGACCACCGCGCTATCGATCCTGCTCGGCGTCGCGGCGGCGCTTGGCATCGCACGTTCCAAAACGCTGACCGCCAAAGTGCTCGACTCGCTGTTCATGTCGCCGCTGGTGCTGCCCGCGCTTGCCTTCGGGCTTTCGGCGCTGATGCTGTTCACGCTGGTGGGCTTGCCGGTGTCGCCGCTGACGCTAGTGATCGGGCACGTCATCGTCTGCGTACCCTACGTGATCCGAACGACGGTCGCGGCGCTGGCGCAGCTCGATCCGGTGCTGCTGGAAGTCCTCTGCAAGCCTCGGCGCGAGCAGGCTCTATTCGTTCCGCCGCATCACGCTGCCGCTGATCCGCCCCGGCATTCTGGCGGGTGGGTTCATCGCGTTCATGTCGAGCTTCGACAATGTGCCGGTGTCGCTGTTCCTGCGCGATGCGCGCACCGACATGCTGCCGATCCGCATGTGGCAGGACCTCGAAGGCAAGCTCGACGTCACCATCGCGGCCGTTTCCGGCGTACTGATCGTGTTCACCATCGCCATGATGATCCTGATGGAGCGCGTCGCCGGGCTGTCGCGTAGGCTTCGCTAACTCCCGCGGAACAGCGAAAACCCCCAGGGTGTGAACTTGAACGGCAGATGGTAATGCTGCGCCGCGTCCGCGATGGTGAAGCGGAACGGCACGATATCGAGGAATGGCGTTGGCGCCCCGGTGGCGCGGAGATAATCGCCGACATGAAAGATCACCTCGTAGGTGCCGGCCGAAATGCCTTCGCCTTGCGTCACCGCATGATCGAGCGCGCCGCTTGCGCCGAGCGCACCGTCAGCGATCAGCCTGCGCCCACCATTCAGCGCGAAGACTTGCGCCTGCATGCCCTGTGCGGGCCGTCCGCGCGCCACATCCACCGCATGCACCGAAATACCGCCCGCCATTCGCCCCTCCGGATCCGCGCCTGATGCTACCGCCTGCGCCCGTGGAGGCAAAATCAGCGCCGCTGCTGCCGGCGCTGGTCGCCATGACGGCGCTGCAGATGCTTGTTTCAGGCACGTTGATCGCACCGGGTGTGATGGCGCCGCGCATCGGCATCGATGCAGCGACGCTCGGGCTCTACGCGACCGCGGCCTGCCTCGTCGGGATGGCGACGACATTTTTCGGCGGCATGCTGGCGGCGCGCTACGGCAGCTTCCGCCTTGCGTCGTTTTGCGCCGTGATGGTGCTGTGCGCGACGACGGTTTCGGCTTACGCGGGTGCCGGCCCGCTGCTGATTGCCGCCGGCATCGTCCTTGGGCTCGCCTACGGGCCGGAAACACCGGCAAGCTCGGCGATGCTGTGGCGCGTGACGCCGCCGGCGCGGCGGCCGCTGGTGTTTTCGATCCGGCAGACCGGCAACCAGAGCGGCATGATGATCGGCTCTCTGGTGCTGCCGTGGCTTGCAGCGCTCAATCCGCTTTACGGCTATTGGGCGATCATGGCCGCGGCCGTCTTGGCCTTGGCGGCGTTTGAGATGCTGCGCCCGCGCTACGACCCGCTGGTGCGCGGCGCTGCGAGTGCGATCCACCTGCGCGATGCGCTCGCGGTGCTGCTGGCGAGCCCGGGCCTGCGCCGCCTCGCGATCGCGTCCGTGCCGTTCTCGGCGCTGCAGATCGCGCTCAACGCGTTTCTGGTGACATTCGCGGTCGGCACGCTGAAGCTCGACCTCGTGGCGGCGGGTTTGCTGGCCGCGACCGCTCAGGCCGGCGGACTGATTGGCCGGCTCGGCTTCGGGCTTGTCGCGACGCATTATGTGACGCCGTCGCTCACCGTCGCAGGACTCGGCTTTCGGCATGAGCGCGGCGGCGTTCCTGATTGCGTTGGCCGGGCCCGGCTGGCCGTGGCTCGGACTTCTCGCGCTCGCCTTCGTATTCGGCCTGACGGCGAGCGGATGGAATGGGGTATTTCTCTCCGAAATCGCTCGGCTCGCACCTGAAGGGCGCGTCGCGGAAGCAACCGGCGCGGTGCTGGTCCCGGGATTTTCCGGGCTGGTGCTCGGGCCGCTGTTTGTCGCCGCGAGCGCGAGCACGCTCGGCCTCGGCGCGGCGTATGCGATCCTTGGGGTAACGACCTTGCTCGGCACATTCGCACTGATGACGCGGCGGGAACGGTAGATGCGGCTCAACATCGTCAATCCGAACACGACCGTGGCGATGACCCGCACCATCGCGGCCGCGGCGAAACGCGCGGCGCGGCCCGATACCGACCATCCGCGCGGTTGAATCGGCGTTCGGACCGGCCTCGATCGAGGGCGCGTATGACGATGCCTTCGCGGTGCCGGGCCTGCTGGAGCGCATCCGCGAAGGCGAGGCGGAGGGCGCGGACGCGCATGTGATCGCCTGCTTCGACGACACCGGCCTCGATGCGGCGCGCGCACTTGCCAACGCTCCGGTGGTCGGCATCGGCGAGGCAGGATTTCACCTTGCCTGCATGCTGGCGCATCGGTTCGCCGTGGTGACCACGCTGTCGCGTTCGGTGCCGGTGCTGGAGAACAACTTGTTGCGCTACGGGCTCGACCGCCGCTGCGCGCGCGTGCGCGCGACCGACGTGCCGGTGCTGGAACTGGACAACCCGCTGTCCGGCGCGCGCCACAAGATCGACACCGAGATCAGGCGCGCGCTCGATGACGATCGCGCCGAGGCGATCGTACTCGGCTGCGCCGGGATGGCGGATCTCGCGGCCTCGCTATCGGCGGAATTCGGCGTACCGGTGATCGACGGCGTCGCGGCCGCGGTCGTGCTCGCCGAAGGGCTGGCGGCGACCGGGCTCATGACCTCGAAGCGCGGCGGCTACGCGCGGCCGCTGGCCAAGAACTACTCTGGAATTTTCGCGCCGTTCTCGCCGAAGGACTAGCGCGACCGCCGCAGATCGAGCGTCGCGGGAAATTCGCCGGCGCGTTCATCCTCCGGTGCCTCGACGATACCCGGCGTGTGGCCGAAATCCTGGAAGCGCCCGCGCCGCCGCGCTTCCGCCTCGCCGGCGTTGACCGGAAAACTGTCGTCGCTCGCGCCGCCCGGATGCCGCACATGATAGACGCAGCCGCCGAGCGAGCGTTTGCTCCATGTGTCGATGATGTCGAAGGTGAGCGGCGCATTCACCGGCAGCGCCGGATGCAGCGCGTTCGCCAGCATTGTGGCCTTGAAACGCACACCCGCGACGTATTCGCCGGAACGTCCGGTGGAGGTGAGTGGCAGGCGCCGTCCATTGCAGGCGACGACGTGGCGCGCCGGATTGAGTCCCTCGGCAGTGACCTGCAGCCGCTCGACCGAGGAATCCGCCGGGCGCGAGGTCGCGCCGCTGGCGGCCTCTTCGGCGAGCACATGCCAAGGCTCGAGTGCGTGGCGCAGCTCCAGTTTCACGCCGCCATGCTCGACCGCGCCGTGAAACGGAAAACGAAATTCGCGCTGCGCCGCGTACCAGGCGGAATCGAACTTGTAGCCGGCGCTTTCCAGATCGGCGAGCACGCCGCAAAAATCCTCCCAGACGAAATGCGGCAACATGAAGCGGTCGTGCAGCGCGGTGCCCCAGCGCACGCAGGCGCCGTCCTGCGGTTCGCGCGCGAACCAGGCGATCAGCGCGCGCACCAATAACTGCTGCGCCAGCGCCATGCGGGCGTCCGGCGCCATCTCGAAGGCGCGAAATTCGACGAGGCCGAGCCGTCCGGTCGGCGAGTTGGGCGAGAACAGTTTGTCGATGCAGATTTCGGCGCGGTGCGTGTTGCCGGTGACGTCCACCAGCAGGTGACGGAACAGCCGGTCGGTCAGCCACGGGCGCGGCTCGCTCTCGCCCGCCTTCGGCGCGCCTTTCTCAAGATGTGCCTTCGGCAGTTGTTTCTCAAGATGTGCCTTCGGCACCTGCGCAAGCGCGATCTCTAGTTCGTAGAGCGCCTCGTGGCGCGCCTCGTCGACGCGCGGCGACTGGCTGGTCGGGCCGATGAACAGGCCGGAGAAGAAATAGGAAAGTGAGGGGTGGCGCTGCCAGTAGAGGATGATGCTCTTGAGCAGGTCCGGGCGGCGCAGGAACGGGCTTTCGGCCGGTGTCGCGCCGCCGACCACGATGTGACTGCCGCCGCCGGTGCCGCCGAGGCGGCCGTCGCGCATGTATTTCTCCGCGCCGAGACGTGTCGCGCGCGCATCCTCGTAGACGTGCTGCGAGATCGCGACCGCCTCGCGCCAGCTTTTCGCCGCGTGCAGGTTCACCTCGATCACGCCGGGGTCGGGCGTCACCTTGATGACATCGAGACGCGGATCGTCCGGCGGCGCGTAGCCCTCGATGTGCACCGGCATTTTCAGTTGCGCGGCGGCGGCTTCGATGGCCGAGAGCACCGCGAGGTAATCCTCCAGCGCGCCGACGAACGGCATGAACACGCAGAGCCGCCCGTCGCGCGGCTCGACGGCGAGGGCTGTGCGCACGACGCCCTCCTGCGCGGGAGGCGGCGGCGCGGGATCGGGCAGGGGCGGCGCGTCTGTTGTCGGGTCGACCTGGGCGACGAAAGGATAATCCGCCGGCTCGACATGCGGCAGCGCGGCGAGCGGCAGACGCGATCCGGCCGGCAGGTCGCCCGGCAACAGGAACAGATGCTCGCGCCGCACGTCCCAGGACTCGCTCATCCATGCGTCGCCTGCGCGGTGCAGCGGCAGCACGAACGCCGCGGGGTTGCCGAGCCCGCGGGAAAACGCACGCAGCATGCGCTCGCGGCCCGCGGCGTCGAAAAGCTTCGGATCGCGCACGTCGACATTGATCGGCAGCTTTCCTTCCTGCAGCATCCAGTGCGCGGGATCCTCGTAGGCGGCCTGCACGCGCGCGGTCGCGATATTCAGGTTCGTCGCGATGGCTTCGCTCAAGCGCTTTGCGTCATCCGCTGTCGGTGCGCGCTTGTCCGCCTCGCGTGCGATCAGCGCAGCGTCGCGCCACATCGGCTTGCCGTCGCGCCGCCAGTAAAGCGCAAACGCCCAGCGCGGGGTCGGCTCGCCCGGATACCATTTGCCGAGCCCGTAATGCAGCAGGCCCTGGGGGGCGAAGCGTTCGCGCAGGCGGCGCGTCAGTTCGTCGGCGCGCACGCGCTTCTCGGCGCCGAGCGCCGCGACGGTCCATTCGGCGGACTGATAGTCGTCGACCGACACGAAGGTCGGCTCGCCGCCCATCGTGAGGCGCACGTTTTGCGCCGTGAGATCGGTGTCGACCGTCTCGCCGAGCGCATCGAGCGCCGCCCATGCGTCATCCGAAAAGGGCCGCGTCACGCGCGGTGTCTCGGCAACGCGCGCGACGCTCATCTCGAATGCGAAGCTGGTCTCCGCCGGTTCGGTCGTGCCGGTGATCGGCGCGGCGGAGCGGAAATGCGGGGTCGCGGCGAGCGGGATGTGTCCCTCGCCGGTCAGCAGCCCTGACGTCGCGTCGAACCCGATCCAGCCCGCGCCGGGCAGGAACACCTCCGCCCAGGCGTGCAGGTCGACGCCATCCTGCGACGGGCCGGGCGGCCCTTCGAGCGGCGTGACATCCGGCTTCAGCTGGATGAGATAGCCGGAGACGAAGCGCGCTGGCAGCTTGAGGTGACGCAACGCCTGCACCAGCAGCCACGCGCTATCGCGGCAGGAGCCGGTGCCGGCTTCAAGCGTTTCGTCCGGCGAGTAGGTGCCGGTTTCCATCCGCACGATGTAGGCGACCGCGCGCTGAACGCGCGCGTTCAAATCGGTGAGGAATTGCACCGTGCCGGTCGGCGTGCGCGGAACGTCGGCGAGGAATGCGGCCAGCCGCGGGCCTGCGGGCTCCGTTTCGAGATAGGGCGCAAGCTCGTGCGCCATCTCGTCCGGCAGGATGAAGGGAAACGTCGATGCAAAAGGTTCGACGAAGAAATCAAACGGGTTGACCGGCGCGAGGTCGGCCGTGAGATCGACAGTAACGCTGAATTCGCGCGTCCTTTCAGGAAATGTGTAGCGCGCGACCCAGTTGCCGTGCGGATCGTGCTGCCAGTTCACGTGATGGTCCGCCGGCGTGACTTTGAGCGAATAGCTCGGCGTGCGGGTGCGGCTGTGCGGTGCGGGTCGCAGGCGGATCAACTGCGGCCCGAGCGTGACCGGCCGGTCATACGCATAGCGCGTGAGGTGATGCAGGCTGACAAGCACCGACATAGGGACCGATTAGCAGAAACGGGAGGGCATGACTGCCTGTTTGGCATGCAACTTCCGCACCGCCCGTACCCCGGCTATCATGCGGGACAATAAAAGGGAGGATGCATGGCCAGCCGGCTCGACGCGATGGCGCAGCACATGTGGGATGCGCGCCGTGCACGTGGCAAATACGCAAATCTTCCCGCCGATCTTACTCCTGGCTCGATCGCCGAGGCTTACGCCGCGCAGGAGGTCTATCACCGCCTTGCCGAGCCGACTTACGGGCCGGTCGCGGGCGTCAAGGTCGCCACCACCACCAAGGTGATGCAGGAGCTGATGGGCATCACCCACCCCTGCGGCGGGGCGATCTTCGCGCGCACGATCCATCCTTCGCCCGCGCGCATCGCCAAGAGCGACTTCGTTAATCTGCGCATCGAGAGCGAGATCGCCCTCAAGCTTGGATCCGACATGCCGGCCGGACACGAACCGTGGACCGCCGAGAGTGTGGTGCCGCATGTGGCCGGCGCGATGCCGGCCTACGAGCTGATCGAGGACCGCAATGCGGTTTACACCGAAACCAACGCGGTCTCGATGATCGTGGACAATTGCTGGAACGGCGGTGTCGTGGCCGGCACGCCGCGCTCCGTGAAGCCGGAGGCGATCATCGGCGTCACCGGACGCCAGACGCTCAACGGCAAGCAAATCGGCGAGGGTAAATCGGAAAATCCGTTCGCCACGCTGGCCTGGCTCGCGAACCTGCTTGCCGAACGCAAGCGCGGCCTTAAAGCCGGCATGGTGGTCATCACCGGCAGCCTCATTCCGACATTCTCGATTTTGTCCGGCGACACCTGCGTGTTCACGGTCGACGGGCTGGGCGAGTGCGTGATGGACGTGACGTAGGAGCGACGCAGCAATCAAAACCTGGGGGGACACATGAAATCGCTGTTTGGACTCGCGGCCGGCCTTGCGCTGTCCGCGACACTCGCCGCGCCTGCCGCCGCCGAGACCGGCGAATTCCGCATCGCGCGCCAGCCCGGCCTTGTCTACCTCCAGGCGATCATCATGGAAGACAAGAAGCTGGTCGAGAAACACGCGGCCGCGCTTGGCCTGAAGGACCAGAAGGTTAGCTATTCGATCATCACCTCGGGCGGCGTGATGACCGAGGCGATCTTGTCGAACTCGATCGACATCGCGATCACCGGCGTATCGAACCTGTTGCTCGTGTGGGGCAAGACCAACGGCGCGATCAAGAGCATTAGCGGCATGGCGGGCGTGCCGTTCCGCATGCTGACGCGCAATCCGAACGTCAAGTCGATCAAGGATTTCGGCCCCGACGACCGCATCGCGGTGCCGACCATCCGTGCCTCGATGCAGGCGATGATGATGGGCATCGCGCTCGAACAGGCCTGGGGTCTTGGCCAGCACGGCCGGCTCGACAGCAACCAGGTGCAGATCGGCCATCCCGACGCCGTGCAGGCGCTGCTCAACCCGAACCACGAGATCAACACCCATTTCTCGATCCCGCCCTATCAGGACATCGAGATGAAATCGCCGCTGGTGCATTCGGTGCTGGTCTCGACCGACGTGCTCGGCGGGCCGGCAACGATCAGCAATTGCTGGGCGACGCAGAAATTCGTCGACGCCAATCCGCTGAGCGTGAAGGCGTTCATCGCTGCCGAGGACGAGGCGAGCGAGATGGTGATGAAGGATCCCAAGGCCGCCGCTGAGATCTATCTTCGCGTCACCAAGGAAAAAATCACGCTCGACGAGCTGATCGAGATCATCAAGCAACCGGGCGCGGTGTTCTCGGCGACGCCGCTGCGCAGCATGTTGTGGGCCGACTACATGTACCGGATCGGCATGATCAAGCAGAAGCCCGCAAGCTGGAAGGATTTCACCTTCCCGATGATTTACGACCGCGCGGGGAGCTGACCGGCGGCGTAGCGCGGAACAAGTTCGGATGACTCAGCGTTAGACAATTAGCGGATAGCGCTGAGGAAACAGGGAACTTGTTTATGAAAATCACAGCAATTCTGGCCGCCGCGATCGTCGCGGGAAGTGCGTCGTTGGCCATGGCGCAAGCGGGCGGTGGTGGCGGAGCTGGGGGCGCCGGCGGAGATGTCAGTTCGCCGCGCAAGAATGTACAGAGCCCGAGCCCGACTTCACCCCCCGCCAGCCGCCGGGGCGATGACATGGCACCGGGCATGAACCAGGTCCCGATGAAAAACGGCATGGGCATGCAGGAAGGCCAGAAGATGGGCATGCACAAGGGCAAGAAGCACATGAAGATGTCGAAGCACATGAAGAAAAAAGAGATGTAGGCTTCGGCGACAAGCAGTTGGAAAGGCGGCCGCGTGGCCGCCTTTTTCGTTATGGCGGCAAATCACGGAACGCGAGACAAAAAACGAGACGGCCTTACAAGATGTCGGCGAGCTTAACATCGATGAAAATTGGGATTCACGATCCCGCGCTTTGAACGCGCCGCTGGCGAAGCGCGCAACGCGAATCCTGCGCCGCAGGTGTTCCATTTCGACCTTCGGGTTTTCGTGGAGACAATTCTGGTGCTGCCGGACAGGATTGAACTGTCGACCTCTTCATTACCAATGAAGTGCTCTACCACTGAGCTACGGCAGCATCGCCCCGGCGGATACCAGCAAATCAGGCCGGAAACGGCGCGATCCTTGCCACAGGGGGCAGGGCGGCGCAAGGCGCACCCGTTCAGCCGAAGCGCGCCAGATGCTCCCTGGCGGCCTCGCTTGCGTTCTGGCGGGCGGCGAGCTTGAGCAGCACCTTCTTGATCCGTTCGGGCGCGAAATCCTGCTGCGCCAGCGCCATGCCGCGATCGAAGTTCTCCTCGTAGCGGGCGATCAGGCCGTCGCGGAACATGAAGTGCGCGGTGCCCTCGAACACCACGGGCTTACCCTCGGCGCCCGGCATTCCGGAGGCGTAGCTGAAGCGATAGCGCGCGTAGGCCGACCGGCCGTCGCTTAACGGATCGATGAAATCCCAGCGGTAGTTCGAGCCTGTCTCGTGGAAATGCAGCAGCATCTCGGCGATCGCCTTTCGACCGTGATACTCGCCGAAAAACCCATCGTCATAGACGCCGTCCTCGGTGAATAGCGCGGAGAACGTCGCGCCATCGTTCGCCGCGACGGCCTTGGCAAAGCGCGACAGCAAGTCGGGAAAATCCATGGCGTTCTCCGTCTTCCATGTCGCGGGTGTGCGCCCTACCTTAGCGCGCATGGGCGACGAGCCAAATCCCTCGGAAAAGACGCGGCGCGAGGAACGCCTCCAGGCGGCGCTGCGGGAAAACCTCAAGCGCCGCAAGGCACAGGCGCGCGGCCGCGCCGAAACCCGCGAGGCCCCGGTGGAATCCCATGAATTCTGCCCGAATTGCCGCCGACAAGGAGAACGGGTAGACCGGCCGCCACCGCGCCGCGCACACGGGGATTTTCATGGACCGCATCCGCATCGTCGGCGGCAAGCCGCTGCACGGCGCCATTCCGATCTCGGGCGCGAAAAATGCGACGCTGCCGCTGATGATCGCGAGCCTGCTCACCGACGACACGCTGGTGCTGGAAAACGTGCCGCGGCTCGCCGACGTCGGCCTGCTGCAGCACATCCTGTCGAACCATGGCGTCGACATCATGGTGAAGGGCAAGCGCCCGGGCGACGAGGATCATCGCGGGCAGACGCTGCACATCTCGGCGGCGCGCATCGTGGACACGACCGCGCCCTACGAGCTCGTCTCCAAGATGCGCGCGAGCTTCTGGGTGTTGGGTCCGCTGCTCGCCCGCATGGGCGAGGCGAAGGTCTCGCTGCCGGGCGGCTGCGCCATCGGTACGCGTCCGGTGGATCTGCTCATCATGGCGCTGGAGCGGCTTGGGGCGACGCATCGAGATCGACGGCGGCTATGTGATCGCGCGCGCCAAGGGCGGATTGAAGGGCGGCGAGATCGTCTTTCCGAAGGTGACGGTCGGCGGCACCCACACCGCCTTGATGGCGGCCTGCATCGCGCAGGGCGAAACCGTGATCGAGAATGCGGCGCGCGAACCCGAAGTGGCCGATGTGGCCGACTGCCTCAACAAGATGGGCGCGAAGATCACCGGCGCCGGCACCGCGCGCATCGTGGTCGAGGGTGTGTCGCGGCTGAACGGCGCGCGCCATAGTGTGCTGCCGGATCGCATCGAGACCGGCACCTACGCGATGGCGGTGGCGATGACCGGCGGCGACGTGCTGCTGGAAGGCGCGCGGCCGGAGCTGTTGCAATCCGCGCTAGACACGCTCACGCAGGCGGGCGCGGAGATTTCGGCGACCAATGCGGGCATCCGCGTGAAGCGCAATGGCGCGCGGCATCCGTCCGGTCGAGGTGACGACCGAGCCATTTCCGGGCTTCCCGACCGATCTGCAGGCGCAACTGATGGCGTTGATGACGCGCGCCAAGGGTACCTCACGCATCACCGAGACAATTTTCGAGAACCGCTTCATGCATGTGCAGGAGCTTGCGCGGCTCGGCGCACGCATCACGCTGGACGGGCAGGACGCCACCATCGAGGGCGTCGACAAGCTGACGGGCGCGCCCGTGATGGCGACCGACCTGCGCGCCTCGGTGTCGCTTGTGATCGCCGCGCTCGCCGCCGAGGGCGAGACCATGGTGAACCGGGTCTATCACCTCGACCGCGGCTTCGAGCGGCTGGAGGACAAGCTCGGCCGCTGCGGCGCCACGGTGGAACGCATCAGCGGTTGATCCGCAGAGGCCAGCCGGCGAATTGATCTGGCGCAAGGGTTTCGGACACGGGGTCGGGTAAGGTGATGGACCCGCGCCTCCCCTGAGTTCGCCTTCCATGGCCTCCCGCCTTGCATGCCCAGCCGACCGCGCTGGAATTGTTCACGCCCAAGCTCGTCACGGTTTTCCGTGAGGGCTACAGCCTTGCTGACCTGCGCGCCGATGCGCTGGCGGGCCTGACGGTCGCCATCGTCGCGCTGCCGCTCTCGATGGCGATCGCGATCGCGTCCGGGGTCGGGCCGGAGCGGGGTCTGTTCACCGCGATCGTCGGCGGTTTCGTGGTGTCGCTGCTTGGCGGCAGCCGCGTGCAGATCGGCGGACCGGCGGGCGCTTTCATCGTGCTGGTCGCCTCGATCGTGCAACGCCACGGCTATGACGGCCTGGTGCTGGCGACGTTGATCGCGGGCATCGATCATGGCGCTCGTCGGTTTCCTGCGGCTCGGCACTTACATCAAGTATATCCCCTATCCGGTGACGGCCGGTTTCACCGCCGGCATCGCCACCATCATCCTGGCAAGCCAGTTGAAGGAGCTGTTCGGCCTCGATGTACCGCATGAGCCGGCCGAACTATTGCCCAAGCTCGCCGCGCTCTGGCGTGCGGCCGGCACGGTGCATCCCGCCGCGATTGCGGTAACGCTGCTGTCGGTCGGCGTCATCGTGATGCTGCGCCGGCTGCGGCCGCACTGGCCAGGCTTCCTCATCGTGGTTGTCTTCGCGGCCGCGGCGACCAGCGCCCTTGGACTCGATATCGCGACCATCGGCTCGCGCTTCGGCGGCATTCCGAGTTCTCTGCCAGCGCCATCGCTTCCGGCGTTCAGCTGGCAAAAGCTGCAGGACGTGCTGCCTGACGGACTGGCGATCGCGTTGCTTGGCGCAATCGAATCGCTGCTCTCCGCGGTCGTGGCCGATGGGCTCACCGGCCGGCGTCACCGCTCGAACTGCGAACTGGTGGCGCAGGGCGCGGCGAACATCGCCTCGGTGCTGTTCGGCGGCATCTGCGTTACCGGCACCATCGCGCGCACCGCGACCAACATCCGCGCCGGCGCGCGCGGACCGGTCTCCGGCATGTTTCATTCGCTTTACGTCCTGCTGTTCATGGCTGTGGCGGCGCCGCTTGTTTCCTACGTGCCGCTCGCGGCGCTCGGCGCGGTGCTCGCGGTCGTCGCCTGGAACATGGCCGAGAAGGATGAGTTCGTCGCGCTGCTGAAATCCTCGCGCGGCGACGCCTTCGTACTGCTCGCGACGTTCGGTCTGACGGTATTCGTCGATCTGCCAACCGCAATCGGCTTCGGCGTGGTGGCCGGCTCGTTCCTGTTCCTGCACCGCATGGCCGAAACCGTGGTGGTGGAGGGCGGCACGCTCGCGACCGAAGATCGCGCCGACAATGGCGACGACGGGGCGGCGCCGAGCGCGATGTCCGGCGACATCTTCGTGTTCCGCATCTCCGGCGCGTTCTTCTTCGGCGCGACCGCGCGCGTGGGCACCATCCTCGACCGGATCGGCGAGCGGCCACGCGTGTTCATTCTCGATTTCGCCGCCGTGCCGCTGATCGACTCGACCGCCGCAAAGGCCCTGCACGGCTTCGTGCACAAACTTCAGCGTGCCGGCACGCGGGTTTACTTCTGCGCCGCCAGCCCGAGCGTGCGGCAGGCGCTGCTGGCGGCTCATCTTGAGCCGCCGGTGGTCACCTACAGCGCAACCGTCGAGACTGCGCAGGCCGAGGCTTCCGCTTAAGCGGCTGCGCCGAGTCCGCGCACCACCAGCCGGTTGAGCCGCGCGGCGAATGCGGCCGGATCGTCCGGCACTTCGCCGTCGAGGATCTGCGCCTGCTCGAACAGGAGCGACGATATATCCGTCACGTCGCCCTCGTTCGTTCGCCTTCTGCGCACTGGCCGATCGCGCGCACCAGCGCATGCTTCATGTTGAGTTCGAGGATCGGCTTCGCGCCGACGCCGCGATTTTGCCGCGCCATCAGCCGTTCGATCTCCAGATCAGGCCCGGACTTTGCTGCCACCAGGCACGCCGGGCTGTCGGCGAGCCGCGACGAGGCCATCACATCCGACACGCGTTCGCCGAGCGCAAGCTTGACCGCCGCGATCACGGTCGCCTCGTCGGTCTCGCCTGCCTCGTCCGGTTTCGGCTTCGTCCTTCTTGTCCCCGTCGAGCAGCGGCACGAGGTTGAAATCGACCTCGCCCTTGCTCAGCGACTTGAGCGGCTTGCCGTCGAAATCGCTCGGCATCATGGTCCAGAACGCATCGACTGGGTCGGAGAGCAGCAGCACCTCGATGCCGCGCGCCCGCGCCGCCTCCAGCTTCGGATTGGATTTCAGCCGCTCGGCGCTTTCGCCGACCAGATAATAGATCTCGGTCTGGTTCGGCTTGAGGTCGGCGATGTACTGCTTGAGCGTGCGCGCCTTTCCGGCGGTGGTGTCGAAGCGCGCGAGCTTGAGCAGCGCATCGCGCTTCTCGTGATCCTCGTAGATGCCTTCCTTGATGCACGGCGCCGAAGGCGTCCCAGATCTTGCCGAATGCCTCGGCGTCCTTCTCGGCAAGGCTTTCCAGCTCCGAGATCGACGCGGCCGGTGATCGCCTTGCGCATCGCGGCGACCTGCGGATTGTTCTGCAGCATCTCGCGCGAGATGTTGAGCGGCAGGTCCTCGGAGTCGACCACGCCGCGGATGAAGCGCAGCCAGGACGGCAGCAAATCCGCGTCGTCGGTGATGTAGACGCGCCGGACGTAGAGCTTGACGTGTCCCTTGCGCGCCGGATCGAACAGGTCGTAGGGCCGCTGCGAAGGCGCGAACAAGAGCACCGCGTAGGAGTAGGCGGCCTTCGGCGCGATAGTGCAGCGTCATCGCGGGTTCGTCGAAGGCGTGCGCGATGGTCTGATAGGCCTGCTTGTAATCCTCGGGCTTCAGTTCGGATTTCGACCGCTGCCACAAGGCGCTCGCCGAATTGATCTTTTCGCTCTTGGGCTCGCCGCTTTCCTGCGGCTCGACCAATTCGATCGGGAACAGGATGTGATCCGAGTAAGTCGAGACCACCCGGCGGATTTCATACGATTCGAGATATTTCTTCGCATCGTCCTTGATGTGCAGCACGATCTCGGTGCCGCGCGTCAACGCGCGTCGCCGCTTCTTCGCTCGCGGGCGCGATCTCGAAGCCCGCGCCGCCGGTCGAGGTCCAGGCGAAAGCCTCGGACGACCCGGCGCGGCGGCTCGTCACCGCGATGCGGTCCGCCACCATGAAGGCCGAATAGAAGCCGACGCCGAACTGGCCGATCAGCCCCGCGCCGTCCTTGGCCTCGGCGAGCTTGCTCATGAAGGCGCGGGTACCGGAGCGCGCGACGGTGCCGAGATTGTCGATCAACTCCTGCCGGTCCATGCCGATGCCACTATCGGCGATGGTCAGCGTGGCGGCGGCCTTGTCCGGCGTGATGCGGATTGCGAGCGGCCGCCGTCGGCCAGCAGCTCGGGCTTGGCGATCGCCTCGTAGCGCAGCCGGTCGCAGGCGTCCGAAGCGTTGGAGATCAGCTCGCGCAGGAAGACATCGGTCTCGGAATAGACCGAATGCACCATCATCCGCAGGAGTTCGGCGACCTCGGCCTGAAACGAATGGGTCTCGGCGGTCTCGGATGTCTTTACGTCTGCGTCGCTCATCTGGTCTTCCCGGTAGATTGTCGAACCGCCTCGGATATAGCGGCGGACCCGCGTCCCGCAAGGGTTTCGATTACGGGTTGCGGCGAAACACGAGGCTGAGGTTGTTCGCCGGCATCTCGATCCGGCGCTCCAGCGAGAGGCCATGCCGGCGGGCGAGGGCGGTCACGTCGTCGAGTTCGCGCAGGCCCCACGCGGGGTCCCGCGATTTCAGGCTCGTGTCGAAGGCTGCGTTGGTGGGCGCAAGCGCGCGGTCGCCCTCACGGTATGGGCCATAGAGAAAGAGCGGGCGGCCGGGCGCGAGCAGCCGTTCGGCGCCGGCCATCAGCCCTTCGGCCGCTGTCCAGGGCGCGATGTGAATCATGTTGATCGACACGATGGCGTCGGCGTGGGTGATAGGCCAGACGGCTGCCGACGCATCCAGTTCCAGCGGCGGCCGCACGTTCGCGCGCCGGCCCGACGCCGCATGGGCCGCGATGCTGCGCCGTGCCTCAGCGTCCGGATCGGAGGGCTGCCAAGTGAGATGATCGAGCCCCGCCGCGAAATGCACCGCGTGCTCGCCGGTCCCGCTCGCGATCTCCAGCACCGTCCCCTGCGAAGGCAGAATCTCACGCAACACAGCGAGGATCGGCTCGCGATTGCGCGCGGTGGCGGGGGCGTTGCGGGCGTCGTCAAGATCGGTCATGGTTGAACTCGTGCCTTGCGCCTGCGTGCGCTGCACCCTAACTAGCAGTCAGCCCAACAACTAGCGCTGGCCCATGAATCCTCTGAAACTCATCGCGCTCGATCAGGACGATATCGCCATCGTCTCCACTCATCTGCAGGATGCGGTGGTCAAGGTCGAGGACATCGTGTGGTTGCCGGCGGAGAAGCGGCTGGTGCTCGGCGTCAACCGGTTCGACTGGGAAGCGTGCGGTGAGGTTACGCCCTGCTATCAGCGCCGCCGCACGGCGCTTCGCTTCGAGCGGGTGAACGCGCTGCGCTGCCGCAATCTCGACCCTCAGCAAAAGGAAGCGGTGCTCAACCTGCTGGCGGTTGAATTCGAGGAGGCTGACGCCCCGGCCGGCAAGGTGACTGCTGATATTTTCCGGCGGTGCCGCGCTGCGGCTCGAGGTCGAGTGCCTCGAGTGCGAACTGGCCGACCTTGGCCCCAGCTGGAACGCCAAGGCGCGCCCGGCGCATGCGGTCGATCAGGCATGATTTCTTCCTTCGACCTCCCCTGAAAGGGGGAGGTCGACGCGCATAGCGCGTCGGGTGGGGGTCGTTTAAATATGACCCCACCCCGGACCTCTCCGCGGTCCGACCCTTCCCTTTCAGGGGAGGGATAAAGAGTGCCGCCATGCCGATCCGCCTCGACGCCCGCGCCGCCTGATTTCGCCGAGAAATTCCGCGCGTTTCTGGACGCCAAGCGCGAGGCCTCCGCCGATGTCGAGCAGGCGGTGCGCGCGATCATCGCGGATGTGGCGGCGCGCGGCGATGAAGCGCTGGTCGAGCTGACGAACAAGTTCGATCGCGTCAACGTCAAGGCCGCTGGCCTGCGCGTCACGCCAGCCGAACTGGAGGCCGCGACCGGGGCCTGCAATGCAATGGCGCTCGACGCGCTCAAGCTCGCGCGCGACCGGATCGACATCTATCACCGCCGCCAGTTGCCGAAGGACGACCGCTGGACCGATCCGCTCGGCGTCGAACTCGGCCATCGCTGGACCGCCATCGAGGCGGTCGGGCTCTACGTGCCCGGCGGCACCGCGGCCTATCCCTCGTCGGTGCTGATGAACGCCGTGCCCGCCAAGGTCGCCGGTTGCCCGCGCGTCGTCATGGTGGTGCCGGCGCCGGATGGCAAGCTCAACCCGCTGGTGCTCGCGGCGGCCAAGCTTGCCGGCGTGGACGAGATCTATCGTGTCGGCGGCGCGCAGGCGGTCGCGGCGCTCGCCTATGGCACGGCGACGCATCGCGCCGGTCGCCAAGATCGTCGGGCCGGGCAATGCCTATGTGGCGGCGGCGAAACGGCTCGTGTTCGGCCGCGTCGGCATCGATATGATCGCCGGGCCTTCCGAAGTGCTGATCATCGCGGACCGCGATGCCAACCCGGAGTGGATCGCCGCCGATCTGCTGGCGCAGGCCGAGCACGACACCGCGGCGCAATCGATCCTCATCACCGACGACGCGGCGTTGGCCGATGCTGTGGCGGGTGCGGTCGAGGGTCAGCTCAAGACGTTACCGCGGGGCGAGGTCGCCGGTGCCTCCTGGCGCGATTTCGGCGCCATCATCCTGGTCGGCGCACTCGATGATGCGGCGGCGCTCGCCGACGCCATTGCGCCGGAGCATCTGGAAATCGAGACGCACGATGCCGAAAGGCTCGCAGGCAAGATCCGCAACGCCGGCGCGATCTTCTTAGGGCAATACACGCCCGAAGCCATCGGCGACTACGTGGCGGGGTCCAACCACGTGCTGCCGACCGCGCGCTCAGCACGCTTTTCGTCGGGCCTGGGCGTGCTCGACTTCATGAAGCGCACCTCCATCCTGCGACTCGATGCCGAAGCGCTCGGCAAGCTTGGGCCTGCGGCGATTGCCCTCGGCGAGGCCGAAGGGCTCGACGCCCACGCGCGTTCGGTCGCGATGCGGCTCAATCGCAGATGAGCGCGGACAAAGCCGATCAGCCGACGCAGCGTCTCGTCAAGGTGACGCTCGACGAAGGCTCAATCGGCCGCTCCTCCGCCGACATCGAGCACGAGCGCGCGGTCGCGATCTACGATCTGCTGGAAGACAATTCTTTCGCGCCGGTCGATCACGACGGCGGGCCCTACGCGCTGCTTCTCTCGATCACCGAGAACAGGCTGGTGTTCGACATTCGCAACGAGGACGGCACGCCGGTGATGGCGCACCTGTTCTCCCTGACGCCGCTGCGCCGTATCGTGAAGGACTACTTCATGATCTGTGACAGTTACTACAAGGCGATCCGCACTGCGACGCCGAGCCAGATCGAGGCGATCGATATGGGCCGGCGCGGCCTGCACAACGAGGGCTCCGAGCTTCTGATGGAGCGGCTGAAGGAGAAGATCACCGTCGATTTCGATACCGCGCGGCGCCTGTTCACGCTGATCTGCGTGCTGCACTGGAAGGGCTAGAGCATGAGCCCGAAAAGTGGGAACCGGTTTTCGGACAAGCTCATGCTCAAACGAATGACTTAAGTCGATGGCTGGCCCCACGCGCGCCGCACGGCCGCAAGCGGTGCTGTTCGCCTGCGGGATGAACTCGGTGCGCTCGCCGATGGCCGCGGCCCTGTTCAAGCACTATTTCGGCCGCACGTATGTGGGTTCGGCCGGCGCGCGCAAGGGCGAACTTGACCCGTTTGCGGTCGCCGCGATGGAAGAACTTGGGCTCGACATCGCCAAGCACAAGCCGATGACCTTCGAGGAACTGGATGAGTGGGAGGGGCTCAACTTCGACCTGATCGTGACCCTCTCGCCCGAAGCCCATCACAAGGCGCTGGATTTGACCCGCACGATCGCCGCTGATGTCGAATATTGGCCGACCCCCGATCCAACGCCGACCGAGGGCTCGCGCGAACAGCGCCTGGAGGCGTACCGCGCGGTGCGCGACCAGCTTGCCCGGCGCATCCGGGAGCGCTTTTCCGGCGAGTCCGGCGGCAACGAATAGGCCGACGCCTCAAGGATTGTGATCCGCCCATGATTGGGCTACGTCCGGGCGAATTCTCGCAATGTCCCGCCCGCGGTATCCGATGATCGGCCGTCCCAAGCTCGTTCTCGCGTCCGGCTCGCCGCGCCGCCTTGCGCTCCTCAATCAGGCCGGGATCGAGCCGGATTCACTCCAGCCGTCCGAGGTCGATGAACTGCCGATCAAGGGCGAGCTGCCGCGCGCGCTCGCCAATCGGCTGGCGCGGGCGAAGGCGCAGACCGCGCTCGCGAGCATCAAGATCAGCGACGAATTGCGCGGCTCCTACATCATCGCGGCCGATACCGTTGTCGCGGTCGGGCGGCGCATCATGCCGAAAGCCGAAATGCTGGAGGATGCGGCGGCCTGCTTGCGGCTGCTCTCGGGCCGCAACCACCGCGTCTACACCGGCGTCTGCCTGGTGACGCCGAAGGAAGCGTTCCGCCAGCGGCTGGTCGAAACGCGCGTGCGCTTCAAGCGGCTCTCGAACGAGGACCTCGAAGCCTATCTGGCGTCGGGCGAATGGCGCGGCAAGGCCGGCGGCTACGCGATCCAGGGGCTTGCCGGCACCTTCGCCGTCAAGCTGGTCGGGTCCTACAGCAATGTGGTCGGCCTGCCGCTCTATGAGACGCTGTCGCTGCTCGGCGGTGAGGGTTACCCGGTTCATTTCGGCTGGCTCAACGCGGTGTAGGCTTTAGCGCATGAACATCGCGGAATGGCTTTCTCGCGCCGGCTTGAGCCATCCGGGCGCGCCGGCGGTCGGGCAGGGGCCGCGCGTGACGCAAAACTATGGCGGCCTCGCCGAGCGTGCCGCGCGGCTCGCAAATGCGCTGCATGGAATGGGCCTTAGGCCCGGCGATCGCGTCGCGATCATCGCGAAGAACTGCGTCGAATATCTCGAAACCGTTTACGGCATTTGGCATGGCGGGTTCGCTGCCGTACCGGCGAACGCCAAACTGCACGGGCGCGAGCTCGGCTACATCCTCGAACATTCCGGCGCGCGCGTGTGCTTCGCGACGGCGGGGCTCGACGCGGAGGTCGCGCCGTACACGCCCGCGAGCCTCGAGCGGCTCTTCGTCATCGGCAGCGAAAAATATCACGCGCTGTTCTCCGCCGATCCCGCGCCGGTCACGCCGTGCGAAGCCGATGATCTCGCCTGGCTGTTCTACACCTCAGGCACCACCGGCCGCCCGAAAGGCGCCATGCTCACGCATCGCGTGCTGGCGCAGGCGAGCTTCGCCTATCTGACCGAAGTGGACGCGACCGCTCCGGGTGAACTCGATCCTGCACGCCGCGCCGATGAGCCACGGCTCGGGGCTCTACATGATGGCGCATGTGGCGCGGATGGGCATCAATGTCGTGCCGGAGTCTGGCTCGTTCGAGCCGGATGAAATCTTCCGCCTGCTCGCCACGTGGCGCGGCATGTCGATGTTCGCCGCGCCGACGATGGTGAAGCGGCTTGTCGATTTTGGTGGCGACGCGGACCCGAAGAACCTGCGCACCATCGTGTGGGGCGGCGCGCCGATGTATGTCGAGGATGCGCTCAAGGCGCTCGACCGCTTCGGTCCGCGGCTTGCGCAGATCTACGGGCAGGGCGAAAGTCCGATGACCATCACGACACTCTCGCGTGAGGACATCGCGCACCGCGAGCATCCGCGCTGGCTCGAGCGCCTTGGCTCCGCCGGGAGGCCCTATGCGTGCCTTGAGGTGAAGGTCGCGGATGCGCAGGACAATGCGCTTCCCGCCGGCGAGACCGGCGAGATCGTCTGCCGCGGCGATGTCGTGATGCCGGGCTACTGGAAGAATCCGGATGCCAATGCGCAGACGATGCGCGGCGGCTGGCTGCACACCGGCGATGTCGGTGTGTTCGATGCCGACGGCTATCTCACGCTGAAGGACCGCTCCAAGGACATGATCATCTCGGGCGGATCGAACATCTATCCGCGCGAGGTGGAGGAGGTGCTGCTCAAGCACGCCGCCGTGCGCGAAGCCTCGGTGATCGGGCGCCCGCACCCCGAATGGGGCGAGGTCGTCGTCGCCTATGTGGTCGGCGATGTGCCGCCGCGCGAGCTTGACGAGCTATGCCTTGGCGAAATCGCGCGCTTCAAGCGGCCGAAGGACTATGTCTTCGTCGATGCGCTGCCGAAGAACAATTACGGCAAGATCCTGAAGACCGATCTGCGCGAACTGGATTCCAAGCGATAGGGAGCACGCCCGTGGCGAACCGTCTGAAAGACAAGGTCGCGCTTATCGTCGGCGCGGGCTCGATCGGCCCCGGCTGGGGCAACGGCAAGGCGAGTGCGGTCGCATGCGCGCGCGAGGGCGCGAAAGTGTTCTGCGTCGACGTCAATCTCGCCGCGGCGGAAGAAACCGCGAACATCATTTCGGGTGAGGGCGGGCTTGCGCTGCCGTTTCGCGCCGACGTCACCAGGAGCGACGATGTCGAGGCGATGGTGAAGGCCTGCGTTGCGGACTTCGGCCGCATCGACGTGCTCGACAACAATGTCGGCATCGCGGAGGTCGGTGGCGTGGTCGAACTGCCCGAAGAGCAGTGGGACCGCGTGATGGCGGTGAACCTGAAGAGCGCATTCCTCACCATGAAGCACGTCATCCCGCTCATGGTGGTGGAGGGCGGCGGCTCGATCATCAACATCTCGTCGGTCGCGGGCATCCGCTGGACCGGCGTGCCGTATTCTTCCTACTACGCCTCGAAGGCGGCGCTGCTGCACCTCACGCGCACCACCGCGGTCGAGTATGCGAGCAAGCGCGTGCGGGTGAACGCGATCCTGCCGGGCCTGATGCAGACGCCGATGGTCGAGCACTCAGCGGGGCTCGCCCAGTCCTATGCGGGTGGCAATGTCGAGGAGATGTGGCGCGTACGCGCCGCGCAGGTGCCGATGGGCATCGGCGGCGAGGGCTGGGACGTCGCCAACGGCGTCGTCTATCTGGCGAGCGATGAGGCGAAGTACGTCACCGGCATTGAGCTGGTGATCGATGGCGGCGTGTCGCTGAAGTGACAGCCGCAACAGGGGACTTCATCCCGGCGGAGCGGAGCGCGAGCCGGGATCCATTCAGCAACATTCAAGAATGCGAAAGATGGATCCCGGATAGCCGCTTTGCGGCCTCCGGGACCCATATCATTTAGTTGGGGCAGGCCGCGCCTGAATCGATCCAGGCCTGCGTCAGTTCGCCGAGCTGCGCCTGCGTGCCCGGCGCTGGTTCGCGGCCTTCGCCCGGCGACCAGCCCCACGCGACCAGATCGTCATGCGCCAGATGATCCTGCAACTGCGCGAGCGTGCGTCCGCCGTTGCGGTTCTGGTCCTTGATCTGCTGGCAGATCTGTCCGATCGATTTGCCCTGCCAGGCAAATTCGACCGGGGCGAGGCCCCAACGCGGGTGGCCGGGAATGCTCTTGTAGGTCGCGCCGGTGCCGACCAGCGTGAAATTCTTTTCGGTATGGCAGGTCGAGCAGGAGAGGCCGGCGATGCCGGTGCCGCCGTCGCCGCGGAAGGCCGGCGGCATGTGTTCGTGCTCATCATTGCCCTGGGTCGGATGCTCGCCCGCCGGATGGCAGTTCATGCAGCGCGGGCTGGTCACGACCTTTGCGATTTCGCCGAAAATCGCGCGGGACCGTTCGGTATTGTCGCCAATCGATGAAAACGAGGAGACCGGGCGCAACTCGTTGGGATTGAGCGGTCCGGTCTTTTGCAGTTGCGAATACGCGGTCGTGACCACGAGGGCCGCGCCGAGCGCGCCGAATACGAGCGATCGCATTGGGGCCTTCCTCCATGTGCCGGGTTCCAACGCGCAAGGTGAGAGGAAGGTTCGCGCACGCACAGCTGGCATTTCGACTTTGCGTACTGCGAACGGCCGGCTTATCTGGACGGGATGACCGATCCGCCTTACCCTCCCAAAACTGAGCCGTCTAAGCCCTGCCCCATCTGCGGTAAGCCCGCGGTCGATCGTTTCCGGCCGTTTTGCTCCGGGCGCTGCAAGGACGTCGACCTCAATCGCTGGTTCAAGGGCGCTTACGCGATCCCGGCAGCGGAATCGGCTGACGACTCCGAGGATCAGGGCCGAGTGGTGCCGCGCGATCGTGAGAGCGAATAGAACTTCATGGAAAACCAGACCGGCTGGCCGGACCAGCTTTTCGATGTGCTCAAGAAGGCCGACATCAAGCAGGTCGGCTATGTGCCGGACGCGGGCCATGCGCGCCTGATCGCGCGCTGCAAGGCCGACAATGACATCCGCGACGTGGTGCTCTCGACCGAGGAAGAGGGCGTCGCGCTCTCCGCCGGTGCCTGGCTGGGCGGGCAGCGCACCGCGCTGCTGATGCAATCGAGCGGGGTCGGCAACTGCATCAACATGCTGTCGCTGATCAACTCCTGCCGCTTTCCGTTCCTCACCTTCATCACGATGCGCGGCGAATGGGCCGAGTTCAATCCGTGGCAGGTGCCGATGTCGGAGGCGACCGAGCCGGTGCTGACCGCGATGGGCGTGAAGGTCTATCGCGTGACCGACGCCGACGAGGTGGCTGAGACCGCGCAGGCGGCAGCTGATCTGGCGTTCGGCGGCGACCTCGCGGTCGCGGTGCTGCTCAGCCAGAAGATGATCGGCCGCAAGGTGTGGGTGAAGTGATGCTGGAGCGGCGCAAGGCGATCGCCACGCTGATGGCGAACCGGCCGAAGGGTCTGTTCGTGGTGCCGGGGCTCGGCTCCTGCACCTACGACATGGCCTCGCTCGGCGAGAAGGACAGCGACTTTTATCTCTGGGGCGCGATGGGCGGCGCCGCCATGATCGGGCTTGGCCTCGCGCTCGCGAAGCCCAAAGCCAAGGTCGCGGTCATCACCGGCGACGGCGAAATGCTGATGGGCATGGGTTCACTCGCAACCATCGGCGTGCAGCGGCCGCCGAACCTCGCCGTGATCGTGTTCGACAATCAACGCTACGGTGAAACCGGGATGCAGGCGAGCCACACCGACAAAGGCGTGGACCTCGTTGGCGTGGCGAAGTCCTGCGGCATCAAGCGCGCGTTCGACGTTGAGGATCAGGGCGCGCTCGAGACGCTTGCAGGCGAACTCGTTGCGCTTAACGAGACGCTGTTCGCGCGCGTGCGCATCGCTGCCGACGAGCCGCAGCGCGTGCTCCCCTCCAAGGATGGCGTTGAACTGAAGCTGCGCTTCCGCAAGGCGGTCGCAGCGGTCTGACTTGTCAGACGAGGCGCTGACTGGTCAGGGCGTCCAGAAGCCGTTGAGGAAACGAAAAAATCCGGCGTCTGGACAGGCCGAAACGCAGCCTCTATAACCGCGCGCCTTGACCAACACCGCCGTGTCCGGCGGGCTCAGTGCCCAGGTAGCTCAGTTGGTAGAGCATGCGACTGAAAATCGCAGTGTCGGTGGTTCGATCCCGCCCCTGGGCACCAATTCCTAATCTCCACTGTTCGTCACTGTAAACCATCCAAACCTGAAACCTCAGCATATACAGCAAGTTAAGGCACACATGGTGCTCCACAGTGACCTGTGACAGTCCGCGAAAAGATGGGTAGGATTCTGGGTAGCGCTCTTTTCATATTGAGGAGCTACCCACATGCTGACGCAGCTCGCAATCACGGCGGCCAAGCAAAAGGACAAGCCGTACAAGCTCTCAGACGGCAGCGGTCTCTACCTTCTGATCGAATCCTCCGGCAGCAAGCTCTGGCGCTTCCGGTATCGCTTCGACGGCAAGGAGAAGATGCTTTCTCTTGGCGCCTACCCAGACGTGTCGCTCGCGGTTGCGCGGACCCGGCGGGACGACAGCCGTAAGGTGCTCGCGGAAGGCGTAGACCCCGCTCAAAAGCGCAGGACGGAAAAGCTCGCAGCGACGGTCTCGGCGAACAACACGTTCGGCGTGATTGCCGAGGAATACATTGCCCGTCTGGAGAGTGAGAACGCGGCGGCATCGACGGTGTCGAAAAACCGATGGCTGCTCCAGGACCTCGCTTCCTCACTCAACGCGCGTCCCATCGCCGAGATCGCACCGGCCGAAATCCTCGCGCTGCTACAGCGGATCGAGAAGACGGGGCGACGTGATACCGCCCGTCGCCTGCGTGGGACGCTCGGCAGCGTATTCCGGTATGCCGTGGTGACATTACGCGCCACCATCGATCCTACCCATGCTCTGCGCTGCGCGCTGTTGAAGCCGAACGTCAAGCATCGCGCGGCGATCACCGACGAACGTCAGCTCGGTGCGTTGATGACAGCCATTGACGACTACGACGGCTGGCCCACCCTTCGCGCAGCGTTGCTCATCCTCGCGTACACAATGACCCGTCCCGGCGAAGTTAGACACATGCGCAAATCGGAGATCATTTTTCCGAAGGCATTGTGGCGGATACCGGCCGAGCGGATGAAGATGCGCCGCCCGTTCGTGTGCCCCTCTCAAAACAGGCTCTCGCTATCATCCACGAGTGCTGGGGTATGACACCGGGTGATGGCCTCTTGCTTCCTTCCATCCGATCGAGCGTGAAGCCACTGTCCGAAAATGCCATGAACTCCGCGCTTCGGCGTATGGGCTACACGAAGGACGAGGTGACGGCGCATGGCTTTCGGTCCTCAGCATCAACCATCCTCAACGAGCGAGGCTTCGACAACGACGTGATTGAAGCGGCTCTCGCGCACCAAGACGAGGATGAGGTGCGCCGCGCGTACAATCGGGCGACCTACCTACCGGAACGCACTATCCTCATGCAGAAGTGGGCAGACCTACTCGACGATTTCCGGTCATCAGCGGCGCGCCACGCGGCATAGGGCGAACCAGGGGGCACCATGCGCATCTTGTGCGCGAGTATGGTGCCCCCTACACTCCGTGACGCTGCTAGTGGCCTCATCCCGGAAACGGGGTGCCCTTTTCTTATGAGCTGTGCAGTATGTGCGATCATGGCGACTCCAGCGAAAAAGCTCTGTTTCCTGATTGGCCCGGTCGGAGCAGCGCGCAGCCCTGATAGGGCTCACGCAGACGCGCTCTTAAAGAAAATCATTCGCCCGACATTCCGCGCGCATTTCCGCGACTACAAAGTAGAGCGCTCGGACGAAATATCACGTCCAGGCATGATCGACTCTCAGGTCATCACTCAAATGCTCGAAGCGGATCTCGTCATTGCGGACCTCACTGGCCGCAACGCCAATGCCTACTACGAGCCTGGCATCCGTCATCTGCACCACAAGCCGATAATCCATGTCGTGAAAGCGGGAGAGGAGCTGCCATTTGATGTGGCAGCATTCCGTGCGCTGGTCTTCTCATACGACACGGCACTCGACGTTCGTGATGCGAAAGCTGCGTTGCGAAAGATGACCCGCGAAGCGATTAAGCCAGACCACCTGATTGAGAATCCGGTCACGCGCTCTGCTGGCTTTGTTCGAATGAGACTCCCGAAGCGACAACGAAATGCAAAGAAGGATAGGTCGCTATACCCCATGCCGCCGAGCATGAAGGAAGATCAGAAGCCGATAGCCGGACCTTATGGGTTTCCTGGCGTCATCTGGAAAGAGCGCAAAGACGGCTACATGGCGTATTGGCAAGCAACTACCGACGCGGCGAAGGCAGGTTTCCGGCCGACGATTGTGCCGCTATGGCGAGGAGATAGGGGCAAGCTTTCAAAACTAGATCGAGCCATGATTCATGACGCCTCACAACTCTTGCAGCAAGAGATGCTGGTGTGGATGGACCAACAACAATTTCCCGCGTCTTAATCGAGGTCACCCGATTTCATCCGCCTTCGCCCCGTCGATCTCGTGTAGCCGGGTGAAATCCAATGCCAGGCGTGGTCGAGTTCTTTGGCGAGTACGTCGACTTGCTCGATTAGAAAATTGTTCGCAATGAGCAGGGCACGCACGGCCGCCCGCGTATCACCGTCACAAGCGGCTATTGCCTGGTCGATTGCGTCATCGAGATTGCTGCCTTCGACGCTCTCTGACTGCGCGTGCATAGACCAATCCCGACTTGACCTGTACCTGTTTTGTTCTCATATTCGCCACGAGGAGTCCAGCGCGGAATGACCGACAAACGATCGCGATATAGGGACGCTGGCTCGCCAACGAGCTGCTTCCTGCCAAGCTGTCAGACTGCGTTCGTGAGTTCGTGCTTTCGCGGAGATGACGATCACTACTACTGCTCTGAGAAGTGCGCGCACGAAGGCTTTGACGGGCACCTGGACGTTGTCGAGCTGCTTCCGAAGCGCGTGGTAAAATAGCGGCAGGTCCTCGGTTTCGGAATTGAGCGCCCGTCCGGCCCCCGCATGACGGAATAGCTGTATCGACGAGCGCTCAGCCTCCGTAACTGAAGGAGGCCGACATGGCGACACCGCAACCGATCAAGTCGCGTTTCGTGAATGGAGGGTGCCCCACCAGGTGCAGCTCATGTTCTGAGCCGTTTCTACGTGTGGACAATCACGTGGAGGCGTACCGCCACGGCGCGTTCTACTTTTGCAGCGAGATGTGTGCCGGAAATTTCGCGGAACCGACGCCGCTTGCCCGCGCCCACTAAGCCAGACCGCTCAATCCTCCCGAGCGATCAGGCCAAACTACCGTCGCTTCACCGCGGCGGCGTTTTTTGCGTGATAAAATGAAGGTCTATCAGTAGCCCGTTCGAGTGTGAGGCTGTGGCTACGGCCTCACGTTCGAGCGTAAGAATTTGTGGACATCGATACGTTCCTTATCAACTGGGTCGAACCGGAGGGCACACCGAAGCGGCTAGCGAATCGCGTGTTTTTGACGGCTTACAAGGAGGGTAATCCATGCGCTGATTGCGGCCGATCTTTCCCCTCGTATTGCATGGATTTCGACCATCGAGATCCTCAGGGAAAATTAGTGAAGGTTTCGCGGCTCGTCTGGTTTGCCAGACACCGAATGATCGACGAACTGCGAAAGTGCGACTTGCTTTGCGCTGTATGTCATCGCATCCGCACATTTACTCGTGAGATGCACAAAGGTGCTCATCTCCGTGTCCCAGCGGCTGGACGATGTGGGTAGGAATCTGGGTAGCGAAGAGTACGGCTGAGACTAAGTCATTGATTTAAATGCTTCACAGAGCTCAGTTCGGGTTGGCCCCTGGCACCATTACCTCTTCACAAGGCACTCCATAGCACCACGTAGATCGCCTACTTCTCGCTGTACCACAGATACTTTCGCGATTTTCCTGTCCACATCGTGCACCCTGGCGAACCGTGACCGTGAGGGTACGGTAAGGGTGCAATTAAGAGTACGCGCTCTTGGACACAGGAGGACGTATCACACGGTTCTCGCTGTGTTCACTGTCCACACCGGCTCATCGAGAAACGCGTCGGCCCATCGCGACAGCGCAGGCTCGACAAGATCGCGGCGACTACGCGCCCGCACGGCACGCCGTTATATGCAATGAATGATGGCCACGCCATCCAGGACGAGAATGGCGGGCAGGGTATTGAAATTTCAGCGACAGCGGCTTCGTCATCATAAGCTTGCACCTGATCGGCACCACCGACGCGGACTATCGTAGGGATTCCATTCGACGGAGTGCGCCATGCGGTGAAGGGAGAGGATCTGATCGGCTACGCGAACAATACGGGCGCACCGAAAGTGTCAACCGGGCCACCTGCACGCCGGCCTCACTATCACAGCTCCGTACGGCAATCTTCTGCATCAAGCCAACGGCTTCAACGGCTGCATCGACCCTGCGCCATTTCTTCCTGCGCAGCAGCCGACCAGATCGAGTCCATTAAGCAGCAGGCGACGTCAAGCCGACAGACCCAAATGCGCCGCAACAGGAAACATTCGCGCGAAAGGGTTTCGACGGCCTCATTAAATGTTCCGCAAATATGCGAACTGCGCCCACTGAATGTTCCCTGCGAGATCCAAATGAGGTCGCTCCGGCTCAGGCATGGCCAAGGCGATCAGAAAGATGATCGAAGCTCCAAATGCCGTCAGAAGCGCGTAGTCAATCAGCTTTTGTTTCGCCATACCCGTCCCAGTCATTCACGAATTACGCTTGCGCCGATCTCAGGCGCGCTTCGAGGCCTCTGGCAACCGCAGCATTGATCGGAGTGACGGTTGCGCCGCCTCGCACCTCGATGCTGCCATGCGTTGGTTTCCACGCCGTCGCGATTGCGTCGACCCACATCGAACTCCAAAGGAACGGCCAATAGATTGGCATCGCGTACATGTCGCCTCCTACGTAACCCCTAGCCGCAATGCCTAAGTACGTGTCACGTTCCCGGCGTGGGATAATTTCGGATATGGCCGCTGGCCGCCCAACAGACTGCGACAAAGAGATTATCCCGAGCGTTCGGGACTACATCGAGAAACGGTGTGAGGCCGGACGCCTGACCGCGTTATACTCAGCAGGCGAGCTTCAGATGCTCGACCAAGCGCTCACCAACCACACGGCCAAGCAGCATGTCCTCAAGGGGACCGTCGTCACGGCTGACATGAAGGCCGAGACCGCGTGCATCTGTAAAAGGTAGCTTGCGACCACGCTCCAAGCCCGCTCATCGGGTGAATCCGAGGCCGGCCCGGTCTAATGGAACCGCCCATAGAAAACGACTCCGCGTCTTTTCACACTCGACTCTTATGTCTGATACCGTACATTACGCTTATCACCGGCTCGGCCCTATCCCGAGGCGCCGGTGGCTGAGAGACCAGTTGGTGCTCCCGCCCCGAGGCGACAAAGGAGCGGCCCCATGGTCGCCATTCTCAGGCAACTTGAACAATCAGCAGCGTTCGAGCCGGAGGCCATCAATGCGATGTCAACCGCCTTCGAGTTGTCGTGTGCTGACCTCCATGTCTTCGCAGGCGACGAACTCGCTCGCAGGATCATCGCCACGCGCATCATCGACCTGGCTCGCAACGGCGTAATTGATGCTGAGGCGTTGCATCAGCGCGTCGTCGCGGAATCGCACTTGGGCCTCTAGCAGCTCATGGTGCGAGAAAGCTGATCCGGCCTGAACCTTCGAAGACGACGCCACTTTGAATGAGTTGGCGCACTCGGTGCATTGCGTCGTTCTGCCCGCATGGGCAAGTTGGGGATAGAGCGCGTGGTCCGGACAGCGCAGGGCAACGATCAGAATGACGGCGCGACGCTCTAGTAGGAATCGAACCGCCGCCAAAAATGCAGTGTGATACGGGTGAGTATAAGACAAATGCGCGCAGATAGATTTCAAAAAATTTCAGGCAGATAGCGGCTCAGCTTGAGTCAGCCCCTGGGCCACCTTTCTTTTCCTGACAGTCGCTAATTCGCCCTGCCGAAATGAGCCGGGTCGCCGGGCTCCGGGGGATGCATCACCTGCTGCGGCCAGCGCTCGTGTGTCAGCGGCACGATGAGACGCGCGTCAAGGCCTTGCGGGCCGAATGTGCGGTGGACTTCGCCGTTAAGCTGCCGTTCGATAACCATCCCGATCAGGCGAGATCCGAAGCCTGATCGCCGGCCGCGTTTTGGCGGCGGGCCTCCGCGCTCCTTCCAATCCAATTCGAGGCGCAGCCCCTGCGCACCGCGGTTGACACTCCAACTGATGCCGAGCTGGCCGGTGGCGGTTGAAAGGCTGCCGTACTTGCTGGCGTTGGTGGCGAGCTCATGCAAGGCGGACGAGAGCGCGAAGGAGGGATCAGGATCGAGGAATACGTCGGGTCCTTCGAGCGTCGTGCGGTCGATATAGGGCGCGAGCAATACGCGCATCAACTCCTTTAGCGATGTCGATTTCCAACCACCCTCGGTAATGAGACGATGAGCGTTCGCGAGCGCGAGCACGCGCGCTTCGTACTTGACTGCCAGATCGGCAACACTGCGTGACGTGCGCACGGTCTGGGAGAACAGCGCCAGCAGTTGGGCAAAAAGATTGCCTGAGCGGTGGCGCAACTCCCGGATCATCAGTTCGTGACGCTGATCGGCCTGGCGGCGCTGGATCGCGCTCGCGATCACATTAGCGGTTGCCACGACGAACGACACATCCTGCTCGCCGAAACGCCGCCGCCGGGCGGTGTGCACGCCAAGCACCCCGTAAGCGCGACCGTCACGGCCCGCAATCGGCGCGCTCACACCGCTATTGATGCCGTGATCGCGCAAGAGCGCCGGAATTTCGAATCGTGTTTCCGATTTCAAATCGATGACGATGACCGGACCACCGGATGCGAGCGCATAACCTGCCTGTGAATGGCGTCCGGTCGTCTCGTGCGCATTGCCGATGGCGCCTTCGCGCCAGCCGACGCCCGCACGCAGCAATAATTCCGCGTCGCCCGGCACCAATTCCAGAATCTTCACAAACTCGATAGCGAGAATTTCGGACAGCGTCCCGGCGATATCGTCGAAAAGCTTTTGCATATCGGCTTCGGTCAAGGCGCTATCGCTGAAGCGAGCAAGTGCTTCCTGCTGCTTCGCCCGCATGCGCATTTCGCGCAGCAGTCGCTGCCGGTCGGTCACGTCGCGGCAGGTGCCGACCAATCGCAGCGCAACGCCGTTCTCCTCGATGACGGAGGCCATCGCTTCGACCCATTGCTCTTCCTTCTCGTCCTGCGGCGCGAGTCGGTACTGCATGTGATATCGCTTGCCGGTCCGCAGGCTTTCCTGAATGGCAGCAACAACGTCGGCCCGATCTTCGGGATGAACATTTTTTTGAAACGACGCGAACGTGCCGTCGAAGTCACCCGGCGCGATGCCTTGTATTTGCGGCAGGTCGCCAGACCAACTGACAGCGTCGCTCTTGATGTCCCAGGAC
This sequence comes from uncultured Alphaproteobacteria bacterium, assembly GCA_963757565.1. Classification (GTDB taxonomy): domain Bacteria; phylum Pseudomonadota; class Alphaproteobacteria; order Rhizobiales; family Xanthobacteraceae; genus PALSA-894. Next base: position 236,562 of record CAVWSB010000006.1, on the reverse strand, counting down.
CACACCCCGACTTCGCCTGCCCGCAGGGCGGCACCAATCGAGTTCTGGATCGGGAGTTACTGGCGCGCGGGCGTCCGGCTCTCGGACTGAGCCCGTCTCATGCGAGTGCTGGGGTCGCACGGCGTCCTGCATGTCAGATACACGCACCTCTCTGCAGCAGAAATGCCTGCCCGGCGGATAAGATCATCGGTCGCAATTATCCAGTAAAAAATCTCCATGCGACACGCGTTCAGACGCTGGCCGGTCAATGACAAGTTCTCAAAACCTTCGGGGTTCCGAGGATTTGCGCGGTCGGCAAGTCACCCGATCGACTGGATCGCGGCCTGAAGCTGCGAGATATCGTAGGGCTTGCTCAGGATAGCGGTGCGGGGCTGTCCGCGCAGGCGCGCGTCGAGGTGTCCGCCGTCATAGCCAGTGGCAATGACGATTGGAAAATCCGCGCGCAACTTGCGAAGCTCGAGCGCGAGCACATCGCCGCGCCCATCGGGGAGGCCAATATCGATCACTGCGAACGCGAACTGCGTCTCACCGGAAGCGAGCGCGAGCGCAGACTTGGAGCTCGTCGCTTCGATCGCGTGGTAGCCAAGTTCTTCCAGGGCGTCGACCGCCAGCGCGGCGACCAGCACCTCGTCTTCGACCAGCAAGACCTTGCGATCCGCGTCCATGCAACCTCCTGCCGGGATTTGGCGTCCGGCCTGATTATCGCTCGTCCATTACGTCAGTCGGCTGCGAACCGTTGCGCTTGGCATATCGCAGCCACCCCTGCGCGTCCAATTGGCGGGATTCAGGACGCGGAGCCCGCAAGAGCCGGGTAGGGGCTCAGCCAAAGAGGCCGAGCGTGGCGTGCCTGACAACGCAACATGGGTGGAACTTGTTCCCGATATGCCAATTCCGGAACAATCGTCTCCATCGCGGTGTTGTCTGCGCGAATTGCATTCTTCGGCATAGAGGAGTGAGCGATGAACTGGGATCGCGTGGAGGGAAACTGGAAGACCTTGAAGGGGCAGCTTCAGCAGAAGTGGGGCAAGCTCACGGACGATGACCTCCACGTGATTGAAGGCAAGCGAACCGAACTCGCCGGGCGCCTGCAACAGCGGTACGGCTACGCGAAGGACGAAGCCGAGAAGAATATCGACACCTGGCTCAACAACATCAACTAGGCACAACGCCGGCCCTCTGGTCGGCCGTTTTTTTCATTCGGACGACGCGCTCTGCGCGAAAGGATCAAATCCATGCGGCTGGAAGCCATACAACGCGCACGTGCGGCCGACCTCGACCGGCTCCTCACCGACCTTGAGCAGCGCCTCTCGCGCTTGACTCGCTCGGTGCCGTCCCGTGCCGCGGCCAATGGGATGGATCGAGTCGGCGAGGCAGTTGCAGCGGCACTCGGTGACATTGCGGAAAAATTCCGTAGCCGAGCGCGAGCCACCGGCTCGGAGGCAGAGCGCCTCGCGGGGCGTGTGGGCGACGATGCGCTTGAATTCGGCAACGAAGCTTTGCGACGGCTAGCCAAGGAGGTCGAGCAGCGACCGCTTGTTACACTCGCGGTCGCCGTCGGTGTTGGAGCACTTGCGGCGGGGTTACTTGTTCGGCGCTAGTGCATGATCCCTCACGGGATCGTTTGCAGCACGTCGTATTAGTGGGCTGCCTGCTTCTTCCGAGTTCGGGCGTTGCGGGAGAAGAACAGGGCCTGGCTTGCGATTGCCGAGACCATTGCCGGTTGGAACGGCTTGGCGATCAGGAAGGCCGGCTCTGGACGCTCGCCGGTGAGGAATTGTTCCGGATAAGCGGTGATGAAGATCACCGGCACCTCGAACGACTTGAGCAGTTCGTTGACCGCGTCGAGGCCCGAGCTGCCATCAGCAAGCTGGATGTCGGCGAGGATAAGGCCGGGCGGTTTGGTTCGTGCCAGCGCCACGGCCTCGGTATGAGTCCGCGCGATCCCCAGCACCCTGTGGCCGAGGCTTTCCACCAGCGTTTCCAGATCCATCGCGATGAAGGTCTCGTCCTCAATGATCAGCACGTCCGTGGCAATCTCGGCCGCCAGCTCGCGTCCGGATTCCTCGACCAGCGATCGCAGGGTGGGGACGTCGGTGTCGAGCACGCGCGCGGCGTCCTCCTCGGAGAATCCCTCCAGGGCGACGAGCAGGAACGCCTGACGCGGCTTTGGCGTCAGTCCGGCCAGACGCATATCGGCCGGCATGTCGGGCTCGACGATCGACCTCTCGCCATTGATGCCCACCGAATTCCACAATTTGGTGAAAAGTCGATATAATGCAACCCGAGGTCCCCCGGCCTCTTCAATAACCGTAGGATCCTCGATCAATGCCTCAAGCGTGGCGCTTACGTAGGCATCGCCGGACGTCTGATTGCCCGTCAGAGCACGGGCGTAACGGCGCAGAAAAGGCAGGTACTGGGCTACAGCTTGTGATTTCAGCAAGAAAACCTCCCGTCCAAGGGCCCCCAGGGCGTACGGGCCGGTAAACGCGCAGGAATTAAAAAAAGTTCCCGGTCATCGGGAACACCGGGTTGGGGGTCGCGTTATACCCCACTGACTGGGCACGGTCAGCAGCGGGCGGGGAAACAAATGAACGACGACGACAAACCAGGCAAGCCCACAGCAATGCAGACCGAACTCAATCAGCGCAAGCCCAAAGGGCGACTTGGACGCGATGTCCAGAGCAAGATCGGCCAGCAGTTGCGGGCGATGTATGATGACGTCATAAGCGATGGCGTCCCCGATCGCTTCGTGGAAATGCTGCGCAAGCTCGACGAGAAAAAGGAAGAAAACGATAAGGGGTCCGTCGCATGACGTTAACTCCTTCCCTTCGCGACTCCATGCTCGGCGCCGTGCCCAGCCTGCGTGCCTTCGCGATTTCACTGTCCGGCAACGTCGATCGTGCGGACGATCTCGTGCAGGAGACGTTGTTGCGCGCGATCGCGAATATCGACTCGTTCCAACCCGGCACAAATATGTCTGCCTGGATGTTTACGATCCTGCGCAATCTTTTCCGCTCCGAGTATCGCAAGCGGCGGCGCGAAGTCGAAGACACCGACGGCAGCTATGCAGAAAGTCTGAAATCGCAGCCGGAGCAGAATAGCCGGCTCGAATTCCAGGAATTCCGGACCGCGCTCTCCAAGCTGCCGCAGGATCAGCGGGAGGCCCTCATTCTCGTTGGCGCGTCAGGGTTCTCCTACGAAGAAGCGGCGGCGATCTGCGATTGCGCCGTCGGCACGATCAAGAGCCGCGTCAATCGTGCGCGAACCCGGCTTGCCGGCTTGCTCTCCATCGAGGGTTCGGAAGATTTCGGCCCCGATCAATCGACCCGCGCAATCATGGCGGCGGGTGGCCGCGGATAATCGTTCGCGGCTCGGCGGGGCGTCGCTGGCTCTCGCCTTTTTCTCCTACCGGAAAATCAGCAAAAGAAAATCGCCCGGCGGATGGCCGGGCGATTTGATCGTCGTGTCGTAGCGGAGGTGCTTACGGGACGGTTGGTGTCCGTCCGCGGAAGAGCCCGACCAGTGCGGAGATCAGAAACAACACCACGGCCACGAAGAAGATGATCTTGGCGATTTCGACCGACAGTCCAGCGATGCCGCCGAACCCGAGAACGGCCGCGATCAACGCAACCACCAGAAACGTTAGCGCCCAGCCAAGCATGAGACTCTCCTGTTGCTCGTTGCTGTGCGGCGATAGCCGCATTCGCGAAGAAAACGGCAGCGCGCGCGGAAAGTTCCTTGTGGCGGAACCGTTGCACGGGCGACGCATTGACGAGCGCGCCCGCGGCGTTGCGTCCGGAGGCGTCAATCGCGAGGATCGAATGGCACGCGGGAAAACCAAGCTTAAGGCTGTTGAGCGCACGCCCAAGCCTGCAGCGAAACCGGCGAGATCTGAAGCAAAGCCATCGCACAAGCGCGGCTGGGGCGAAACATTCAGCTGGCTAGCGTGCGCGACCGCACACATCATGGGCCGGCCCGTCGCATTTCTGACGGCGACGGCGCTGGTCATCGTATGGGCGTGCACGGGGCCGATCTTTCACTACAGCGACACGTGGCAGCTTGTGATCAACACGTCGACCACGATTGTGACCTTCCTGATGGTTTTCCTCATTCAAAACACTCAGAACCGCGACACGATGGCGTTGCAGCTCAAGCTGTCGGAATTGATCCTCTGCCTCAACGAGGCTGAGGACCGTTTCGCCGGAGCAGAAGATCTTTCCGAAAAGGAGCTGGAAGATCTGCACGAGGAATTGCGCGAACGCGCGGACAAAACGCTCGGTGCGCTGAACAGCCGCCGCGCTCAAGACAAAAAGGCGAGTTGACTACGCCTTGCGATCGAGCCGGATCGTTGGCGCCAGCGCCATAAGAATGATCGCACAGGTGGCGAGCGGAACGAACGCCGATTGCGCCACGCCAGTCAGGTCCCAAGCAAGCCCGCTGAACACCGGCGTGATGACGGCGCACGAATAGCTGATGGTGAACATCGCGGCCGAAACGCGATGCACGTCGTCGGGTGAGGCGAGCAGGGACGGCAGCGCCAGCATCAGGATGAGGATCGCGGCCGCAAAGAAGCCGAGCACGCCGGCGCAGGCCACAATGCCGGGACCCGGCAGCACCATCATCCCGACGATCGAAGCAAGCGAGCCCGCGCCGCACACGATATGCGGCCAGATCGCGCGTTCGAGCCGTCCCGCAATGGCGAGCAGCAGGAACGAGGCGGGGATTTGTCCGAGATTGAGCGCGGTCAGCGCGGCGCTGACGAGGTCCGCGCGGCCGACATAATGCAGATAGTCCGGCAGGAAGGCGTTGGCGGAGAAATACATCGAGTTCACGCTGCCAAGCGCGATGCCGAGCCGCCAGATCAACGGATCGCTCCAGTTTGGCCACCAACGCTGTGCGGCGCGCGCGGCCTGCGCTGATGCGGTCGCGCGCGGTGCCAGCACCATGATGACCAGCGCGATAAAGGCGACCGGCACGGCCCAGACGACGAAGCTTTCGCGCCAGCTGTTGCCGAGCAGCGGCAGCAGCACCGGAATGGTGAGCGCGACGGGCAGAATTTCGCCGACCAGTAGCCCGTTGGTGAACACCGCTGTGCCGAAGCCGATCCGCTGCGGCAGCCAAAGGCGCACCAGCGGCGGCAGCGAAGGGTGCATGATCGCGACGCCGAACCCGGTGACGATCGTTGCGGCATAGAGCGTCATCATCTCCGGCGCCGCGCCGCGCAGCGCAGATCCGGCGGCGGTCGCAAGCAGGCCGGTGAGCAATGTCGCGAGCGGGCCGAAGCGCGCGATCAGCAGCGAGCCGAGCACGGCAGTGCAAGCGAACAGTACCGGCGGCAAACCGGTGAGGATGCCGACCTGTGTCTCCGACATGCCGAGTTCGGTACGGATCAGCGGGATGACCGGCGGCACCGCCAGAATGGTGATGCGCAGGCCATTGCCGGCGAGCCAGAGCAGGGCGACGCAGAGCAGGAATTGGCGCGGTGCGCCTGTTTGATCGGCCGGTGCACGCATGATCGGCTTACGCGGGCTCCATGCCCATGCGGCGGATCAGATCGGCATTGTCCGGCGCGGCGAGGGCAGTGACAAACGCCTCGGCGCGCTGCTTCTGCGTTGAGCCCGCAAACACACCCGCTGAGAACACCGTGACCTGCTGCAAGGCGTCCGGCAGCGGCCCGACGATCTCGGCGCCGTCGGCCTGCATCAGCTCACTGATCTGCTGCACGGCGATTTCGACCTCGCCGCTCGCCGCGAGCTTGCCGACAATGCCGTCCTGCACCTTGATCTTCGGCTTCAGCGCTTCCGCAAGCCCGAGCCGTTCGATCAGGCTCGCGAAATAAAGTCCGCTCGCTCCCGTTTCCGAGCGCGCGATCGATTTCGCGGCGAGCAGCGCGGCCTTGAATTGTTCCGGCGTCGCGATGTTGGGCCTGGGTGCGCCTCGTTTGACTGCGATACCGACGAACGAGCGCGTCAGGTCCGTGCGTGCCGTCATCTTGCGTTGTGCGATCAGTTCGTCGATGGCGGCCGCGGTGAATATCGCTACGTCGCCGGTCTCGCCTGCCGCGATGTCCTTCATCAGCGCGATTGATGAATTGTAAACACGGTCGAGCGTGGTGTTGTTTGCGCGCTCGAACGCGGGCGCTGCCGCCTCGACCACCGAGCGCATGCCGATCGTGCAAAGAACCCGGATTGCAGGCATTCTGGCGCGTCCCCCCGGCGTCCCGGCAGGGACGTGCATCTTTATCGGTCATCGCCTCATAGCACGTCCCGCCCTTGGTGCACGCTTCTAGCCGGGGACGCTGCCGTGCAGTGGGCGCATATTGGCTGCACCAAACGCGCCGCACTTTGCTATCCTGCTTCCGGGAGCGACGCCGGCATCCCTCAGAAAATCAAGAAAATGCGGCCGGCATATAAATTCGCCGCGCACGCGGCGATCAGGGAGGACTGTCATGACGGTTTCACGCCGGAATTTCGCGCGTCTTGCGGCCGCCTCGAGTGCGGCCGCAATTGCTTCCCCCGCCATTGCCCAGCAGCCCGCGATCAAGTGGCGGCTGACGTCGAGCTTCCCCAAGCAGCTCGAAGGCCTTTGGGGCGCGTCGCTGACGATTGCCAAATACGTGTCCGACATGACTGACGGAAAATTCGAAATTCAACCCTTCGCGGCGGGCGAAATCGTGCCCGGCCTCCAGGTGCTCGATTCGGTGCAGAACGGCACTGTCGAATGCGGGCACACCTATGCGGGTTACTACATCGGCAAAAATCCGGCGTTGATCTTCGACGGCTCGCTGCCGTTCGGCCTGACGCCACGCCAGCAATATGCCTGGTATCTCGTCGGCGACGGCAAGGCACTGATCGAGGAGCTTTACGACGGCTTCAATGTCGTCGCCATTCCCGCCGGCAATACCGGTGGCCAGACGTTCGGTTGGTTCCGCAAGGAGATCAAGACACCGGCCGATTTCAGCGGCGTGAAGATGCGCGTGGCGGGCTTTGGCGGAAAGGTGCTCTCGAAGCTCGGTGTCGTGCCGCAACAGATCGCCGGCGGCGATATCTACCCTGCGCTGGAGAAGGGCACACTGGATGCGGCAGAGTGGGTCGGGCCGCACGATGACGAGAAGCTCGGCTTCCACAAGGTCGCCAAATACATGCACATTCCGGGCGTGCTGGAGCTGCAGGCCAACAACAGCCTTCTTGTGAACAAGGCCTCCTGGAATTCGATCCCGGCGCACTATCAGGCGATCCTGCGCGGCGCCTGCGCGTTCGCGCTGGTGGAGATGCTCGCCAAGTACGACGCACTGAACGCGAGGGCGATCACCCGCGTGGTGGCGGCCGGCGCGCAGATCGTGGTGCTGCCGCCGGAGGTGCTGCGCGCGTTGCGCACGGCGCTCGAGCAGGTGCTCGACGAGGAGTCGGCCAAGAGCGAGCAGTTCAAGAAGGTGTGTGACAACTGGCGGGCGTTCCGCGCCGAACAGCACCGCTGGTTCTCGCTCGCGGACGCACGCACCGAGATGTCGGTCTATTCGATGTCGGCGAGCTAATGTCTGACCCTCTCCCCGCCAAAGCGGGGAGAGGGTCAGTCCACCTCGGCGATGCGTGGATGCGGCGTGAGCACGACGCAGAAATAGCGCTCCCATTCGGAGCCGAGCACCCAGTGCTGCGCCTTGAAGGTGTCCATCAAATCTCGCTCGAACAGCGGGACCACGTCCTTGTGGCACAGCAAGAACTTTGCTGCCGCCACGATGTCCTCGCGGTCGATGACGCAGAGCACGCGCCAGTCGGGGTGTGCTTCCATCCACTCGTGCACCGCGACGATCAGCAGCGGGTAGCCGGGATGCAGCATGTCGTCGAGGACGATGATGCCTTGCGGATGCAGCGTCGCCTCGGCAAGCGCGAGATCGGCGAGCAGTGCCTCCCGCGAATGATCGCCGTCGAGATGCCAGAACCGGACCGGTCCACCAACCGCGGTGCGAATGTCGTCGGCTGAGAGTTCCGAGGCTTTTGCCTTGATGGCGGTATACCGTTCGCGCGCGAGACCGAGCCGCGCGCAATGTCCATGGAAAAGGTCGAGCAAGCCGTCGTTCGGCCAGTTGAAGGTGTCGATGCCGAGCGCGCGTTCGCCGGGCGCCAGGCCCAGCGCCATCGCGATGAAGAAGCGGCCCTCGAAGGTGCCGATTTCCGCGATGTGACCGGTGATGCCGAGTTCGCTCTGGCGGCGGATGATGTGCCCGCAGATCGTCGCGGCGAAACGCGAAGACATGCCGCGCACGCTTTCGTAATCGTGCGCGATGTAGCGATCGACCGCCGGGTTGCCGGAATTAAACGTCATGGTCCCTCATAGACATCGCGGCGGTCGCGCGCGACAATCAGCGTTACGCTGAAATATTGCTGAAAAACAAGGATGTTGGCGATGGCCGAGACGATTGGCGTCATTGCGATGGGCGAGATGGGGTCGGCGGTCGCGCGGCGGCTGCATGAGCGCGGCGCAACGGTCATCACGCAGCTCACCGGCCGCACGCCCGCCAGCGCGGCGCGCGCCGAGAAGGCCGGCGCGATCCCGGTTTCGACCGACGACGAATTCGCCGCGCAGTCCGATTTCATCCTGTCGATCGTGCCGCCGGGCGACGCGGTGGCGCTCGCGGAGCGCCTTGCACCCGCGATGAAGCGCGCCGGGCGCAAGACCGTGTATGTGGATTGCAACGCGGTTTCGCCGCAGACCGCCGAACGCATCGGGCAGGCGCTCGCGGGCACCGGCTGCATCTATGTCGATGCCGGAATCATCGGTCCGCCCCCGGGCGCGACCGCACGCACGATTTTCTATGCCTCCGGGCCCGGCGCGAAGGATTTCGAGCGGTTGAGCGAGCGCGGACTGACCATCCGGCTGATGGACGGGCCGAACGGCGCAGCTTCGGCGATGAAGCTCTCCTATGCGGGCATCACTAAGGGCTGCACCGCGATTGGCTCCGCCATGATGCTCGGCGCGACGCGCCACGGCACGGCGGATGCGCTGCTGCAGGAGCTATCCGAAAGCCAGCCGATGCTGCTCAATTGGATGCGCGGCTTCGTCTCGCGCATGCCGCCCAAGGCCTATCGCTGGGTCGCCGAAATGGAGGAGATCGCGCAGTTCCAGGATGACGACCCGGGCGCGCGCGACATGTATCTCGGCATCGCCAAATTCTATCAGCAGATCGCCGATGCGCTTGACGCGCCGAAGCCCGGCGACGCGATCGCGCAGCTGAAGGACTTCTGCGCGGAGCCCGAGGCGAAGCGCAAGAGCGCCTGATGGCCTCGCCCTTCGACTTGACCGGCAAAACTGCGATCGTCACCGGCGCGAGCGGCGGGATCGGGCAGGGGATTGCGGTTGCGCTCGCAGCGGCCGGTGCGCGGATCGCGGGCGTCGCGCGCTCCAGCCAGGATGAAACCGCAAAAGCCGTGAAGGCGGCGGGTAGTGACTACCGCGCCATCACGGCAGACCTCGGCAGCATCGAGCCGGTCGAGCGCATTCTCGACGAGACGATCCGCTGGGCCGGCCGCGCCGACATCCTGATCAACAATGCCGGCATCATCCGCCGCGCCGATCCGCTGGAATTTTCCGAGAAGGACTGGGATGACGTCATCAACGTCGATCTCAAGTCCGTGTTCTTCCTCGCACAGGCGTTCGCGAAGCGCGCGCTGGCGCGCGGCGGCGGGGCGAGCATCGTCAACGTCGCCTCGGTGCTCGCCTATACGGGCGGCATCCGCGTGCCGTCGTACACGGCTTCCAAGCACGGTGCCGCGGGCCTCACGAAGCTGCTGGCGAACGAATGGGCCGCCAAAGGCATCAACGTGAATGCGATCGCGCCGGGTTACGTGCGCACCGACGCGACGCAAGCGCTGCAGGACGATCCGGCGCGCAGCGAGAAGCTTTTATCCCGCATTCCGGCCGGCCGCTGGGGCGAGCCTGCCGACATCGGCGGCGCGGCGGTGTTCCTCGCATCGCGCGCGTCGGACTACTGCCACGGCACCATCCTGGTCGTGGATGGTGGCTGGCTTGCCGGTTAGTACAGGCTCTTCTCGCCCGGCTTCACGGCGCCCTCGCGCGTGGCGGCAATCGCGGCGCGGGCCGCGCCCATCATCAGAGAATTGTCGTTGCCGAGCGTGACGAGCTGGTAGCCGAGCCCGATCATTTGCTTGGCCCATTCGGGTGCGAAGCAATGGATGCCGGCCGGGATTTTCGCCTTCTTGGCCGCCGTGATGATCTGCTTGATCGCGTTCATCGTCTTGGGAACGGTCGGATCGCCGACGGGCTGCTCACCGAGCGAGAGGCCAAGGTCGGCCGGGCCGACATAAATCGCGTCGAGGCCATCGGTCTTCAGGATGGCGTCGAGATTATCCAGCGCCTGCTGCGTTTCGATCATCGCGATGGTGAGGATCGTGCTGTTGGCTTCCTTCCAGTAATCCGCGCCGCCGTACATCACGGCGCGGATCGGGCCGAATGAACGGCGCCCGCGCGGCGCATAACGGCAGTTCTGGATGAATTCCTCGCACTCTGCCGCCGTGTTGATCATCGGGCAGACAACGCCGTAGGCGCCGGCATCGAGCGACTTCATGATGATGTCGGGCATATTCCACGGGACGCGCACCATCGGTGTCGCGTCGGTCTGCGAGATGGCCTGCAGCATCGGTACCGCATCGGTGTAATCGACCAGGCCGTGCTGCATGTCGATCACGACCGAGTCCCAGCCGCAGCGCGCCATGCTCTCGGCCGAGGCGGAGCTCGGAATGCCGAGCCAGCCGTTGACCGCGACGCCGCCGTTTTTCCAAAGGGTTTTCAGCTTGTTCTCGCGCAAGGCATCTCTCCCCGATTTGTTCCGTTTGCGGCCGCCACATTGGCCACGCACGCGCGGCGCGGTCAATGCGATGTTGCGCTTGACCCCCCATGCAAATGCGCAGAATTATCGCGCTCCCGCCTTCGGCCCGTGCCGGGTGCGCCTTTTCAGAGTGTGATCCATGTCGCCGAACAAGAAGAAAGTGCTGCTACCAAATTCGATGGCGAAAGCCGGCTGGGATGTGCTGGATGGACGTGACGACATCGAGGCAGTCTCCTATGACCCGTATCTCTCAATGGCGGACCTGCAGGCCGCGCTGAAGGATACAGACGGGATCGCGCTTTCGCTGACGCCCTTGAAAGCACCGGAGATCGCGGTCGCGCCACGGCTGCGCGTCGCGGCCCGCATCGGCGTCGGCTACGACGCGGTGGAGATCCCGGCGCTCACCGCGCGTGGCATTCCGCTGATGGTCGTCGGCACGGCGAATTCGGTCAGCGTCGCCGAGCACGCGATCTTCATGATGTACGCGCTCGCCAAGCAGGTGATGGCGCAGGACAAGCTCGTACGCGCGAACGCCTGGAAGGATCGCTGGAACGCGATGCCGGTTGACCTCGCGGAGACGCACGCTGCTGATCGTCGGCTTCGGCCGGATCGGCACGCGCACGGCCAAGCGCTGCCTTGCGATGGACATGCCGGTGCTGGTCTATGACCCCTACGTTCCGGCCGCGACCATCAAGGCGGCAGGCTGCGAGCCGGTCACCGATCTCGATGCGGCGCTCGCGCGCGCCGACGTGGTGACGATCCATTGCCCGAAGAACCCCGAGACCATCGGCATGTTCAACGCGGCGCGCTTTGCCAGGATGAAGCCCGGCGCGTTCATCATCAATACGGCGCGCGGCGGCATCATCGACGAGTTCGCGCTGAAGGATGCGCTCGCGAGCGGCAAGCTCGCCGGCGCCGGCATCGACGTGTTCGACAAGGAGCCGCCGGCGGCCGACAACCCGATCTATGACCTGCCGAACACGATCGTGTCGGCGCACATGGCGGGCGTCACCACCGAGTTCGATGGATCGCATGGCGATTGCGACGGTGAAGAACATTCTCTCGGTGCTCGACGGCACGCCGAACAAGGAAAATGCGGTGAACAAGGAGGTTTTTGGCTAGGCGGCGGAGCGCGGCTTCTTGCGGTCGAAAAACAACGTAACGACGCGAATTTCGTCTCGCGTTTCGACCTATGCGACGCGAAGAACGCGATTTTCCCGTTCGGGAATACGGCGAAACGCGCGGTTGACCATCGGCTGATGAGGATCGGTCTCCATAGTGTCCGGATTGCGGACTGTCTCCTCGACCCAACGTCGCTCGATTTGGCGCTCGAGAAGCATGTCGTCGGCGTGTCGGCTAAAGACGATACGCGTACCGTCCGTCACTCCGCGGCCGTCGGAAACTTGGCGCCAGATGCGACGTGTTTGCTCGCATCAAGCAATTCGATCGCTACGATGCGGCCGTCAGCGTCGTAATCGAGTACAACGCCGGCAGATACCTCTTCGCTCTCAATGACCGGAGTGTCCGCAAAGCGGACATAAAGCGCATCAGCATCCGGGTCATACAACGTCTTCATCGCACCGATCCTTCGGCCAACCATACCACGCCCCGTAGCACCCGTCAGGCCTCCCCGATCTCCCGCAACACTTCGTCGGTATGCTCGCCCAGCACCGGTGGGGCGCGGTCGGCGGCCATGCGGACGCCATTGATGGTGATGGGGGAGCGCACGCCGGGAATTGAGCCGCCCTTGGCGAAATTGCTCGGGAGGTCGATCCGTAGCTTGCGCGCCAGCACCTGCGGGTCGGCGAACACATCTTCCAGCGTATTGATCGGCCCGCCCGGCACGCCGGCGGCCTCGAGCTTCGCCAGAAGGTCACCGCGTGTGATTTTCGCCGTCATCTCCATCATCGGTGGAATAAGTGTCGAGCGGTTCACCACGCGCCCCGCATTGGTGCGATAGCGCTCGTCCTGCGCCATCGCGGGCGACCCGAGCAGCGCGATCAGCCGCGCGAACTGCGTGTCGTTGCCGCAGGCGATGATGACGTGTCCATCGGACACCGGAAACACCTGATAGGGAACGACGGAGGGATGCGCGTTGCCCATCCGCTTCGGCGCCGTGCCGCTCACCAGATAGGCCGACGCCTGGTTGGCGAGCACCGCGACCTGCGTATCGAGCAGCGCCATATCGATGTAGCTGCCCTTGCCGGTGGTGTTGCGCTCGTTCAGCGCCGCCGTGATCGCGACCGCCGAGTAAATGCCAGTCATCACGTCCGCGAACGCGACGCCGCCGCGCATCGGCTCGCCATCGGGCTGGCCGGTCAGGTCCATGATCCCGCCCATGCCCTGCACCAGCAGGTCGTAGCCGGCGCGGTGTTTGTACGGACCGTCCTGTCCGAACCCCGTGATCGAGCAATAGACGACGCGCGGGTTGTCCTTCGACAGCCCGGCATAATCGAGCCCGAACTTCGCGAGCCCACCGGTCTTGAAGTTCTCGATCACGACGTCGGAGCGCCGCGCGAGCTTGTGCACGATGCGGCGGCCATCCTCGGTTTCGAAATCTGCCGCGACCGAGCGCTTGCCGCGATTGCAGGCGTGGTAGTAGGCGGCCGACATGGGCTTGCCGTCCGCGCCATCGACGAAAGGCGGGCCCCAGCCACGCGTGTCGTCGCCTGCGCCCTTGCGCTCGATCTTGATCACGTCCGCGCCGAGGTCTGCGAGAATCTGTCCGGCCCACGGGCCGGCCAAAATGCGCGCAAGCTCAAGGACACGGATACCGGCCAGCGGCCCGGGCATGGGACGTCTCCCGAATTTGTTGCGGCGTGGCCGCCGAGAAGGAGGGTCTGTTTACGGCTTCAGCCACACCGTCTCAAGGTCCTGCCCAATCAGATGGCTTGGCGACATGCTCCAGCCCTTGACGTTCGAGCGCATTACCACGATGCGCGACCACCAGAGCAGCGGGACCGTGTAGGCCTCATCGAGCATCCGCTGCTCGAAAGCGCGCACGGCGGTGTAGCGCGCCTTCGGGTCGGTCTCGTCCTTTTGCCGGTTGAACAGTTCGTCGATCGCCCGGTCGGTATACTTGCCGCGGTTCGAGGACAGATCGACCGAGAGATGGCGCGCGAGCTGATAGGTCGGCTCGTCCACCGAGTCGCCCTGAAAATCGATCGCGACGTCGAACGTGCCCTCGTTCATGGTGTTGTTGTAGAGCGTCTCGTTTGCCTGCACGTGCTCGGTTTCAACACCGATCTGCCGCCACTGGTCGATCACGTAGATGCCCGCCGGCGTGAACAGGTTCGCGATCTGGCGGTTGACCAGTTTCACCTTGAGGTTCGGAACGCCGGCTTCGGCGAGCAGCCGGCGCGCCTCGTTGCGGGATGCCTCGATGTCCTTCGAGAAGCCGGGCATCTTCACGAGGTCTTCCTCGCGCGCGGCAAATTCGGAGCCGGGCCGCAGATATCCGCCGACATAACGCATGATCGAGGAGCGCGGCAGCACCTCGGCCGCCTTCCAGCGGTCGATCGCGAGCGAGAGCGCACGGCGCACCCGCGGATCGTTGAACGGGGGTTTCTTGCTGTTGAAGGTGACGAGGGTGACGTCGAGCCAGGGGCCCTCCTGCACTGTGATCTTGTCACCGAGCGCGGCCACCAGCCGGTCGCGGTCGGCGGTCGTCACGCTGCGGAATTCCGCCATGACCTGTCCGCCCTGCAGGGCGTTGATGAGCGCCGCCCCCGGCGTGAAGATGCCGCGAAAGCCGTCGAGATGCGGCAAATCCGGCTTGAAGTAGTCCTTGAAGCGCTCGCCACTCCAGTGCGAGCCGCCGACGTGCTCGACAAACCGGAACGGTCCCGTGCCCATCACGTTGCGTGCCGGGTAGAGCGGATTCTCTTTCAGCTTGGCGGCGCTGTAGACGCAGTTGAACGGGTTGGCGAACGCATAGATCAGCGCGCGGTTCGGGTCCTTGAGATGAAAGATGACGGTGAGGGGGTCGGGCGTTTCGATGGTGTCGATGTCGATCAGCAGCCCGCGGCGGACGGATGTGACGCCTTGCGGTGGATTGCGGATGCGATCGTAGGTCGCCTTGATGTCCTCGGACGAAAACGCGGAGCCGTCGTGGAATTTCACGTTCGGATGAAGCTTGAACGAATAGGTTTTCGCATCGTCCGACACGGTCCAGCTCTCCGCGAGGTCGCCGACGACTTTCGGATAGCTCGGCATGTCGATCTTCAGCAGGTTGGAATAGTGCGGCGAGATGAGGTGGATGATCGGAAACAGCACCGACTGATGGCAGTCGTAGGTCGGCGGATCTCCCGAATTGATGCCGAATGTAAGGGTGCCACCGCGGACCGGTTGCTCCTGCGCGCGGACCGGGGCGGCGAGGGTGAGCAGCCCGAGAAGGGCGGCGGCAACACGTCCGATGTTCGACATGACGGCGATCCTCAATGCACGCGAAAGCGCGTGACCTTGGCTTCATCGACCTCGACGCCAAGACCCGGGCCATCGGGCAGGGCCACTCTGCCATCCGCGACGGCGAGCGGGCGCCGCACCAGATCTTCGGCGAGGTAGAGATTGGTCAGGCTCACGCCCCACGCCACGTTCGGCACCGCGCACGCAAGATGCACGGTCGCCGAGGTGCCGATGCTCGACTCGGCGATCTTGGTGGCGACGTTGATCTTCAGCCCGAGTTTGCGGCACAGCCTGCCGGCCGCGAGCGCCTGCGTGATGCCGCCGAGCTTGATCAACTTGAGCGATACGCCCTTCGCGCCGGCTCGCGCGTTTGCCTCGATGTCGGCGAGCGAGTGAATGCCTTCGTCGATACCGATCGGGATTTTGCTGCCGCGCGTCAGCGCCTTGAGTCCGGCGAGATCGTCGTATTCCAGCGGCTGCTCGACGAAGAGCAGCTTTGCGCCACGTGTTTCCGTGATGTAGCGTCGCGCTGCAGCCAGTGTCAGGCCGCAATTGGCATCGGCGCAGAGCGGCGTTTTCGGCAGTGCCGCGCGGATATCATGCGCGGCGGCGATTTCGGCCGCGAGCGGTTTCACACCGATCTTGAGCTTGAAGAGGTCGAAGCCCTGCGCCTGCTTCGCCCGCGCCTCGGCGATGTCCTCGTCAGGCGTCGCATTGCCGAGCAGCCACATCGGCGCGACGTGGCGGCGGACGGGTTTGCCGATCAGATCGATCAGCGGCACGTCCGCCGCGCGACCGCAGAGATCGAGCAGCGCCATCTCGACCGCCGAATGCGCGCCGGGATTTCCCATCAGGGCGCGCGTCATCGTGCGCTTCAGCTCGGCGTGCGCCCATGCGTCCTTTCCGGCGAGCAGGGGCGCCAGATGATCGCGCACCGCGCAGACGAGCCCGCCGAGCGTGTCGCCGGTCATGGTGGGCGCCGTCGCAGCTTCGCCCCAACCGGCCGTGCCGTCGGCGGCTTCGATGCGCACCAGGATGTTTTGCGCCGTCGCAATCGTGACGCCCGCCATCTTCATGCTGTTCTTGAGCGGCAACGCCACCGGAATCGCGTCGACGCGGCGCACGATCAGCGGCGCATGGTCCGGTGTCGCTGAAGCCGATCGTTGCGTGCGCTCCAGCATTTATTGCACCTTGATATCGGCGGCCTTGATGATCGGCGTCCAGCGGTCCATTTCCTCCTTGTGATACGCGCCGAATCCCTCGGGCGTCATCTGCTCCGGAGAAGGGAGTTCCTGTCCGATGTCGGCGAGCCGCTTCTGGACCGCCGGATCGGCGAGTGCGCCGGTGATCGCGGCGTTGAGCTTGGCGATGATCTCCTTCGGCGTGCCTTTCGGTGCAAAAACGCCCTGCCAGATCGAGACGTAGAAGCCCGGCAGCCCCGCCTCGTCCACGGTGGGGATATCTGGCGCAGAGGTCGAGCCGCGTCTTTGCCGTCACCGCGTAAGCGCGCACGCTGCCGCTGCGCACCGTGGAGAGCGCGCCGGATGCCTGGTCGAAGGTCATGTCCACATGACCCGACATGATGGCGAGCAGTGCGGGCGCCGCGCCGCGGAACGGCACGAACTGGAATTTCGTGCCGATTTGCGTCTGGAACGACAGGCCGCTGACGTGCGGCGGGCTCGCGAGCCCGCCAGTCCCGAATGTCACGGTGTCGGGATTCTGCTTTGAGCCAGGCGATCAGTTCCTGTGAGGTTCTGCGCCGGCAGCGTGTTGCGCGTGATGATGATCTGCGGACCGTTCGACAGCATCGAGACCGGCGCGAAATCCTTCACGAGGTCGTACGGGAGGTTATAGACCGAGCCATTGACCACGTAGTGGTTCGGGCCGCCGATACCGATCGTGTAGCCGTCCGGCTCGGCGCGCGCGACGCGGCCGGTGCCGATGGTGCCCGACGCACCGCCGACATTCTCGATCACGATGGACTGGCCGAGGAGATCCTGCGCCCGCGCCATCACGATGCGGGCGATCGTGTCGGTCGGACCACCGGGCGAGGCGGGCACGATCGCGGTGACGGGCCGCGTCGGATAGGATTGCGCGCTGGCGCTGCCGAGTCCCGCCAGCATTGCGAGCGCCGCGATCAGCATCCTCTTCATTCGACGTCCTCCAGCGGATGTTCAAACGGCTCTGCGGTCAATCCGCATTCACTGCACCTTGATATCGGCCGCCTTGATGATCGGCCACCACTTCTCGATTTCGGCGTGATGGTAGGCGGCAAGTGCTTCCGGCGTGAGTTGGTCCCGCGGGAAGACCTCGTTCGAGAGATCGGAGAGCTTCTTGCGCATGCCGGGGTCTTCCAGCGCCTTGACGGCCGCGTCGTTGAGCTTGGTGATGATCTCTTTCGGCGTTCCCTTCGGAGCCCAGAGCGCATGCCAGAAGGTGAAATAGAAGCCGGGCAGGCCCGCCTCGTCCGTCGTCGGGATGTCGGGCGCGGTGGCGAGCCGCCGATTGTTGGCGACCGCGAAAGCTTTCACATTGCCGGCGCGAAACTGCGGCAGCGAGAGCGCCGGCGTGTCGAGCAGCACGTCGATGTTCCCCGCGACGAGATCGGCCGATGATTGCCCGGCGCCCCGATAAGGCACCATCGTGAACGTCGCGCCGATCGCCTTCTGAAACAGCAGGCCGCCGACATGACTTGGCGTGCCGATCCCGGAATTGCCCTGCGAGATCTTTGACGCATTGGCCTTCAGATAGGCGATGAATTCCTTCAGATCGCTGGCCGGCGTGCCCTTCTTGCCGACGATGAGGAACGGCTGCGTTGCAATCAGGCCGATCGGCGTGAAGTCCTTCTCCAGATCGAAGTTGAGCGGATAGATCGCGCCGCTGGCGACATTGGTGCCCCATTGGCCGATCAGAATGGTGTAGCCATCGGGTGCCGCGCGCGCCACGCGGCCGACGCCAATCGTCCCGCCCGCACCGGTGGTGTTCTCCACGATGACTGGCTGATCGAGTTGCTGTGCGCAGGCCTTCTGCCATCAGCCGTCCGATCACGTCGGTCGAGCCGCCCACGCCGAGCGGGACGACGAGCGTGATCGGCCGGTTCGGATAGGATTGCGCCGCGCCGTGGCCACTCCGGCAAGCATCGCGAGCGCGATGCCGAGCAGTTTCCTCATGCGAAATGTTCCTCCCGCGATTGCCGGAAGGCTAGCATGCAGCACATCAGGTCTTGAAGCGCGGATCGAGGTAGTCGCGCAGACTGTCGCCGAACAGGTTGAAGGCGAAGACGGCAAGGCTGATCGCCGCGCCCGGGAAAAGGATCATCCAGGGCGCTTCCCGGTAGAAGTCGGCCGCATTACCGGAAAGCATCAAGCCCCAGGCCGGCGTTGGTTCGGTGACGCCGAGGCCAAGGAAGGAGAGCGAGGCTTCGAGCAGGATCGCCTGTGCGATGAAGGCCGTGAACATGATGAGGTAAGGGGCCGTCACGTTCGGTGCCATGTGGCGGAAGATGATGCGGCTGTTCGAATAGCCGGCCGCGCGTGCCGCATCGACATACGGCATGGTCCGCACCGAAAGCGCTGCAGCGCGCACCACGCGCGCGACGCGCGGCACGATCGGGATCGCGATCGCATAGATCAGATTGACGTCGATGCCGGCGATGACGAAGCGGCGCAGCGCCGCGACCACGACCAGCGCCAGCACGATGATCGGGAAGGCGAGAAGGATATCGACGAAGCGCTGGATCCAGTCGTCGATCTTGCCGCCGAAATAAGCCGACGCGATGCCGAGTGTCGCGCCGAGCGTCGATCCGAGAAAGGATGAGCAGAAGCCGATCACCAGCGCGGTGCGCGAGCCGTAGATGATGCGCGAGAGGATGTCACGTCCGAACGCATCGGTGCCGCCCCAGTGCTCCCACGACGGCGCCGCGAGAATCCCTGCGAAGTCGATGTCGAGCGGATTATAGGGCGCGACATGCTCGGCGAAGATGCCGGCGAACATCATCACGAAGATGACAACGAAACTGACCGCTCCGAGCGGCTGCTGGCGGCAGAATTCGAGCACGGCGCTGCGCCGCTTCGGCAGCACAGGCGCGGTGGAGATGGCTGCAACCGACATCAGGCGTACCGGATGCGCGGGTCGAACACCGCGTAGAGCAGATCGACCACCAGGTTGATGACGACGTAGAACGCCGCGATCATCATCACCATCGCCTGGATCAACGTGAAGTCGTTGCGCGAAACGCTTTGCACAAACAGCATGCCGATGCCGTTGAGATTGAACACCTGCTCGGTGACGACGAGTCCGCCGATCAGGAATGCGAACTCGATGCCGATCACCGTAATGGCCGGGAGCAGCGCGTTACGCAGCGCGTGGCGTGAAATCACCAGTTTCTCGAACACGCCCTTGGCGCGTGCGGTGCGGATGTAATCCTCGTTCAACACCTCAAGCAGCGAGGAACGGATCATGCGCGCCACCACGGCGCAGTAGCGGTAGCCGACCGCCATCGCGGGCCAGATCAGCTGTTTCAGGTTCGCGATCGGATCGACATAGATCGGCGTGAATGTAATTGGCGGTAGCCAGTTGAAGAACGTCAGCAGCGAAATCATGATCAGCATGCCGAACCAGAACGAGGGGATCGACAGTCCGCCGATCGTGATGAGGCGCACCGCGTAATCGACCCACGTGCCGCGCATCAGCGCCGCGGTGGTGCCAAGCGGAATCGCCAACGCTACCGCAAAGATGCTCGCCATGATGGCGACCTGCAGCGAGAGCTCCAGCCGCAGCGCGATCTCCTCCGTGACGGGGCGGTCGGTCCACATCGACTTGCCGAGATCGAGCGTCGCAAGTCCCACCATCCAGTCCTTGAACTGGTAGACGAGCGGCTTGTCGAGGCCGAGCCGATGGCGCTCCATCTGCAGCGTTTCCTCGCTGACGTTGCCGCCGTCGCCACGCAGCTTCACCTCCACCACGTCGCCCGGAATGACGCGCAGCATGAAGAACACCAGCACCGCAACGCCGATCAGCGTAGGGATCATCAGCAGGATGCGATTGAGGGTGTATTTCAGCATTCGGTTTCTTTCTTTCCCTCTCGCCGTTTACGGGGAGAGGGTGCCGACCGCGGGTCCGAGATGGGTGAGAGCCTGTCGCGTAAGGCCCGCCACCTTCTCCCCGCCAGGGCGGGGAGAAGGAAAACAAGCGTTACGTATTCAACCAGACCTCGGCGAGGTCCTGCCCGAGATTGTGGCTCGGCGACATCTTCCAGCCCATCACGGTCTTGTGCGTCGGAACGATGCGGTACCACCACAACAGTGGCTGCTGGTAGCCCTGCTCGAACAGGCGCTTCTCGAACGCCGCGACCATGGCCTTGCGCTTGGCCGGATCGCGCTCGCGGATGTGATCGTCGTAGAGCTTGTCCAACTCGGAATCCTTGGAGCGCGACATGTTCTGCGGCGCGCGGTCGCGCGAAAGGAATTTCGCGAGCGCCAGCGTCGAGTCGTCCATGAAAAGGTTGGAGAAGTCGATCGCGACGTCGTAGTTGCCGCTCGTCATCGCCGCGATATAGGGCGACGTGTCGGACTGTTTGTGTTCGACCTCGACTCCGATCTGACGCCACTGGTCGACCAGGAAAATGCCGGCCGGCGTGTAGGGCATCGCGAGATTGCGGTTCCAGAGCTGGAATTTCAGGTTCGGCACGCCGGCCTCGGCGAGCAGCTTCTTGGCTTCCTCGCGCGCGGCCTTGATGTCGTGCGAGAAGCCCGGAAGCTTGGCGAGGTCGTCCGGCGAGGTCGCGAGCGGAGAACCCGGACGCACTACGCCGCCGACCGAGCGCAGCGTCGAGATGCGCGAGAGCCCCTGGCTCCCGCCCCAGCGGTCGATCGCCATCAGCAGCGCCTTGCGCACGCGCACGTCGTCGAACGGCTTCTTCTCGCAGTTGAAGCAGACCAGCAGGTTGAGCGTCCAGCTCGACTCCTCGATGCGGATCTTGTCGCCCATTGCCTGCACCAGCCGGTCGCGTTCGGCTGGCGAGATGCCGCGGAATTCGGCGAGCACCTGCGCGCCCTGCAGCGCATTGAGCATGGCGGCGGCCTGCAGCGTGAATACGCCCTTGAAGCCGTCGAGATAGGGCAGCCCGTTCCTGAAGTAGCTGTCGTTCTTCTTGCCCGCGACGTACGAGCCTTTGACGTGCTCGACGAAGGTGTACGGCCCGGTCCCGTTCACTTTCGTCTTCGGGGCGTTCGGATCGGCCGCCAGGTCCTTCGCCGCATAGATCGTGTTCCAGGGCGAGGCGAAGTGCTCGAGCATCGCGGCGTTGACGGCCTTCATCTTGAACACAACGGTCTGCGGGTCGGGCGTCTCGATCGAGTCGATGTCCGCGAAGGTTGCCTGACGGGTCGACACGACGCCGGCCGGGGGATTGCGCAGCCGGTCGTAGGTCGCCTTCACGTCCGCGGAAGTCAGCGCATCGCCGCTATGGAATTTCACGCCCGGATGGAGCTTGAACGTGTAACTCATCAGATCGTCGGCGACGGTCCAGGACTCGGCGAGATCGCCCTTCACGGCGGGGTACTTGTCGAGATCGAAAGTCAGCAGCGTCGAATAGAACGGGGACGAGAAGTGCAGCGTCGCGAACGTGTCGCTGCCATGCGGATCGTAGTGCGGCGTTTCCGCGCTGATCGCGAACTGCAGCGTTCCGCCCTTTTTCGGCTGTTGCGCAAAGGCGTCGGGCACGGCGCCTGTCGTTAGGGCGAAGGCTGTCGTTCCCAGAAAACTCAAAACGGATCGCCGATCCATTGCAATTCCCTCCCTCAACGTCTTTTTTCGCGTCGCCCCCGCGATTCGCTACGCTTATACTTTGTGGCACGCGACCATATGGCCGCTTGCCAGTGGTCGGAACGCCGGCACGTCCCGCTTGCATTCTTCGCCGGCTATCGGACAGCGGGTATGGAAGACGCAGCCGCTCGGCGGGGTCAAGGGCGAGGGGATTTCGCCGCGGAGGGCCCGCGGTGCGCGCGCACGTTCCACCTTCGGGTCGGGAACCGGTGCGGCATCGAGTAGTGCTTTAGTATAAGGATGCAGCGGCGCGGCGTAGAGCTCGTCGCGATCCGCAAGCTCCATGACGCGCCCGAGATACATCACGGCGACGCGATCGGAGATGTGGCGCACCACGGCGAGATCGTGCGCGATGAAGAGATAGGACAGCTTCAGCCGGTCCTGCAGGTCCTCCAGCAGATTGATGATCTGGCCCTGGATCGACACATCGAGCGCCGAGACCGGCTCGTCGCACACGATGAAGGTCGGTTCCAGCGCGAGCGCGCGCGCGATGCCGACGCGCTGACGCTGGCCGCCGGAGAGCTCGTGCGGATAGCGCTCCGCCATGTAGGGGTAGAGCCCGACCTGACCGAGCAGTTCGGCGACGCGCTCGTGCTCGGATTTGCGATTGGGCACCAGCTTGTACACGCTGAGCGGCTCGCCGATGATCTGCCCGACCGTCATGCGCGGATTGAGCGACGAATAGGGGTCCTGGAAAATGACCTGGATCTTGCGCCGCACGCCGCGCATGTCGGCGTGGCCCGCATGGGTGATGTCGGTGCCGCCGAAGCGGATCGAGCCCTCGGTCGGCTCCTCCAGGCGCAGTACCGTGCGCCCGACTGTGGTCTTGCCGCAACCGGACTCCCCAACCAGCCCAAGTGTCTCGCCGGGCATGACATGGATCGACACGTCGTCCACCGCCTTCACGGTTGCGGTCTCGGTCGACATGAAGCCCGCGCCTGCGGCCTTCACAGTGAAGTATTTCTTCAGGTGATCGACGGCCAGCAGCGGCTCGGCGTCGGTTTGGGCGTAAACCTGCGTCGATGTCGCGCCACGCGCGAACGGCGCGACCAGTGTGCCGGCAAGGATTTCGTTGGCGCGAATGCACGCGGAGGCATGCCCCGGCGCCACCTCGACGCAGTGGCGCGCTGACGAGGCACGCATCGATCCGGTAGGGGCAGCGCGGCGCAAAGCGGCAGCCCTGCGGCGGATTGCGCAAGTCGGGCGGCAGGCCTTCGATGGTTTCGAGCTTGATGCCGCGCGGCAGATCGAGCCGCGGGATCGAGCGCATCAGCCCGATCGTATAGGGGTGTGCGGGCTCGAGAAACACGTCGTCGGCCGATCCCTGCTCGATGATGCGCGCCGCATACATCACGTTCACGCGGTCGGCGTAACGCGCCACAATCCCGAGGTTGTGCGTGATGACGATCAGCGCGATGCCGAGCCGGCGCGACAGGTCCTTCATCAGTTCGAGGATTTGCGCCTGGATGGTGACGTCGAGCGCGGTGGTCGGCTCGTCGGCGATGATGAGCTTCGGATTGCACGCAAGCCCGATCGCGATCATCACGCGCTGGCGCATGCCGCCTGAGAGATGATGCGGATATTGTTCGAGCCGGCGCGGGCCGTCCGTGATGCCGACAAGCTGCAACAGTTCGAGCGCGCGCGCCGTCGCTTGCTGGTCGGTCATTTTGAGGTGAATCTTCAGGGGCTCCATCACCTGCTCGCCGATCGAGAGCACCGGATTGAGCGAGGTCATCGGCTCCTGGAAGATCATCGAGATGTCGCGGCCGCGCTTCTCGCGCATCTCCTCTTCGGAGAGGTCGAGCAGGTTCTGGCCTTCGAACAGGATCTGGCCCTGCGTGACCTTCCCGGTCTTGGCGAGCAGGCGCATGATCGCGAGCGCCGACACCGACTTGCCGCAGCCGGATTCTCCCACCACGGCGACGATCTCGCCACGATTGACCGAATATGAAATGCCTTCGACCGCGTGGACGGTACCGCGCGAGGTCGCAAACCGCACATGCAGGTCGCGCACCTCAAGCAACGGCGGCGTCGCAGGGGTCTGCGCGGCGAGGTCGGTCAGTGTTCCCACCTTGGATTAGGGAGTTTTCGCGTGTGTTCTTGTGCCCTTAGGGCCGAGGCTATACCTGATAGGCGGTCGGACGGCCAAGCGGAAACGCGAGACCGAGACGCGCGTTATGCAAGGCCGGTGTCGCTGCTTTGACATCGCGAAAGGTTAACGCGTCCGACAATCCAGGCGACCCGGGGCACGCCGCTTGCGTCATGGGAACGGTATGAACACCTCGTTTTTCGGCGAACTGCTCCAGAGCATTTCGGAGCGCGGGCGCTCGCTGATCGATCGTACGCGTGACCGGCGCGGTGGCGCAGCGGCACGATCACAGAGCCTGGTGGAGTTGTGCGAGGAGCTGTTGTCGCGGCGCGGCGAGGCCTCGGGAGTTGCTCTCGCACGCGAGATTTTCACGCATTACGATGCGCTGACCACCGGGCCGCGGATCGCGTTCTTCGAGGCGCTTGCCGTCGGCTTCGGCGTGGACCGCGAGCGCATCGACGCGGCGGTCGATGCCTGGGCGCGCGAGGGTACGAACGACGCGGCATCCGAACTGCATCTCGCCGCCGAGCCGCGCCGACAGGAGCTGTTCCGCCGCCTCAACCTTGCGCCGGGCGGCACCGCCGCGCTGGTTGCGATGCGCGAGGACCTGATCGACGCGATGGTCCACCGCGACGACTTGTCGCCGGTCGACCAGGATTTCGTGCATCTTTTTTCATCATGGTTCAATCGCGGTTTCCTGGTGCTGCGCCGCATCGACTGGGCAACGCCTGCGATCATTCTGGAAAAGATCATTCGCTACGAGGCGGTGCATCAGATCCAGGACTGGGACGATCTGCGCCGCCGCATCGATCCGCCCGATCGGCGCTGCTACGCGTTCTTCCATCCGGCGCTGAACGACGAGCCGCTGATCTTCGTCGAGGTCGCGTTCACCGATGGCATTCCGCGCGCGATCGCCCCGATCCTCGGCACCGACGGCAACACGCTCGCGCCCGAGAAGGCGAACACGGCGGTGTTCTATTCGATTTCGAATTGCCAGCGCGGACTGGCCGGCGTCAGCTTTGGCAGCTTCCTGATCAAGCAGGTCGTGGAGGAGGTGTCGCGCGAGTTTCCTCGGCTTTCCGAATTTCGTGACGCTCTCGCCGGCGCCTGGCTTTGCCGATTGGCTCGCACACGAGCGCGCCAGCAATAATCCGATCCTGCTGCCCGAGGACCTCGACGCCTTGCGTGAACTCGATGCGCCTGACTGGTGGCGCAACGGGGCCGGCCGAACGGCTGAAGGAGCCGATGCTGCACGCCGCCGCGACCTATTTCGTCAGCGCGCGCAACCGCCGCGGCGGCGCACTCGATCCGGTGGCGCGCTTTCATCTTGGCAACGGCGCACGGTTGGAGCAGCTCAACCCTCTCGGCGATCTCTCCGAGAAGGGCCTCGCGCAATCGCACGGCTTGATGGTGAACTATCTCTACGATGTCGATGACATCGAGAAGAACCACGAGGCCTACGCGGAAGGCCGCACCATCGTGGCGGCCAACGGGATCCGGAAACGGGCGAGGGCGCAGAAGGAACTGGTGAAGGCCTGAGCGTCCTTCCGCTCCGTCCCCGCGGAGCGGAGGAGAGGGACACTACTCCCCGATTTCCTTCAAAATCTCCGCCGTATGCTGCCCCAGCCGCGGTGCCGGGTTGGGCGAGGCCATGGGTTCGCCGTCGAGCACGATCGGCGTACGCACGCCGGGGATCGATCCGCCTTTCGCTGCGTCGCTCTTGGGGTGGATCTGCATGCCGCGGTGCTTCACCTGCACGTCCTCGAACACCTGATCGAGATCGTTGATCGGGCCAGCCGGCACGCCAACCGCTTCAAGCTTTTCCAGGAGATCGTCGCGCTTGAATTTCTTCGTCAACCCCGAGAGGTGATCGATCAATTGCTTGCGGTTCTTCAGCCGATCCTTGTTGACGAGATATTCCGGATTTTTTGCGAGCTCCGGCTCGCCCAGCACGGTGACAAGTTTTCCGTACTGCGAGTCGTTGCCGGTCGCGATGATGATGTGTCCATCCGCCGCGGGAAAAACCTGATAGGGCACGATGTTCGGATGCGCGTTGCCGATGCGCTTCGGCGCCACACCCGAGGCGAGATAGTTCATCGCCTGGTTCGCCAGCACGCCGACCGTTGAATCGACCAGCGCGGTGTCGACATAGCCGCCCTTGCCGGTGCGCTCGCGCCGCTGCAACGCCGCCAGAATGCCGACCACCGAATAAACGCCGGTGAAAATGTCCGACACCGGCACGCCCGCGCGCGTCGGTTCTCCGTCCGGCGTGCCGGTCAGCGCCAT
Source organism: uncultured Alphaproteobacteria bacterium (assembly GCA_963757565.1). Taxonomy (GTDB): domain Bacteria; phylum Pseudomonadota; class Alphaproteobacteria; order Rhizobiales; family Xanthobacteraceae; genus PALSA-894. Next base: position 210,115 of record CAVWSB010000006.1, on the reverse strand, counting down.
GAAGCCGCCGATGCCTTGCGCCATCAGGTCGTAGCCGGCGCGCGGTGCATGCGGGCCGGTCTGCCCGAAGCCGGTCACCGAGCAATAGATCAGGCGCGGGCAGGAGGGGGCGAGGCTTGCATAATCGAGCCCGAATTTCTTCAGGCCGCCGACCTTGAAGTTCTCGATCAGAATGTCGGACTTCGCGGCGAGCTTGCGCACGATGCGCTTGCCGTCCTCGCTCTCGAAATCGCATTCGATCGAGCGCTTACCGCGATTGGTCGCGTGGAAATACGCGGCGCCGAGATTGCCGTCGTTGCCTTCGATGAACGGAGGTCCCCAGGCGCGCGTGTCATCGCCGGTCTTCGAGCGTTCGACCTTGATCACATCCGCACCGAGGTCAGCGAGAACCTGACCGGCCCAAGGCCCCGCCAGAATGCGGGCAAGCTCCAGCACGCGAACACCAGCCAACGGACCCGGCATGGGCAGTCTTCCTCTCGCTTGAATTTTGCGTTGTGTCGCCCGGCGGGCCGATTTTGTCTAGGCGCTCAGGCGAGCAGATAGGCGATCATCGTGTCCTGTTTGGCCGGATCGTCGGTTGGATCGCCATAAATCTCCCACGAGGCGTTCGCGATCTGCCGGCCGTTCGCCGCACACCAGGCATGGATTGCGTCGTGGGCGCCCTTGAGCTGGTCGTACGGCCCGTAGTGGACCGTCTTCGCGACCGTGCCGCCCGGCACTTCGACGCAGCCAACATTGCCCTGCGGCTCGAACCGGCGGCCGACTTGCACGCCGAAATCAATGTCCATCGGATCGTCGCGCCGTGCGGGGTGGTGATAGAGGAACAGATTGTGTTCCCGCGGCAGGTCTGGATGCGACTTCAGGAATGCCCAGACCTGATCGAGTGCTGGCTTCCAGGCTTGCGCGATGCCGCTGATCGGCACATGTGCGCGCACGGCCGCGATGAGTTGCGGTCGCGCCGTCTCGACCGTCACGTCGTATGCCATCTCAGGATTTTCCGTACACCGGCACGATCGCGCTGCGCGTCACGGTGTTCTCCGGCGACGCGAGGAACAGGATCGTCGCGGCGACCTCCTCGACCTTGGGCCAGTTTGCATGGTCCGCTTTCGGCATGGACGCGCGGTTCGCGGGTGTATCCATGATCGAGGGCGCGACCGCGTTCACCAGAATGTTGTCCTTGGCGACTTCCTCACCGAGCGCCACCGTCAGCGCGGCGACGCCGGCTTTCGCCGCCACATAAGCCGTGGTGCTCGCGCCTTGGCGCGGCTCCAGCGCGTGGCGCGCCGTCACGTTCACGATGCGACCGCCGCCGCCCGCGCTGCGCAATGCGCTCACCGCCGCGCGGCAGCAGATATAGGCCGACACCAGGTTGCTTTCGACCTGACCCATCAACAGCGCCTTGTCGCTCTTCTCGATCGGCGCGTAGGCGAAGCCGCCCGCGATATGGATCGAGGCCCACAGTTTCGGAATGCCGCCGTAATAGCCGATCACCGCAGCCTCGTCGGCGAGATTGCCGAGGGCCGTCAGCGATACCTTCTTGTGCTCACGGTGCGGAAAGCGTTGCGCTTCGTCGGCACTGCGATACGGCACATGGCAGGCCGCGCCTGCTTCAAGGAGTGCACCAACGACCGCGATGCCGAGCGCGCCGGTGCCGCCGGTAACGACCACATGGCGATCTGAAAAGTTCATGTCCGCCCCCTTGCGCGCACGCACGGGAAGTACCTGCTGCGAGAGCCAGTTCGCGATCTCGGTCGTACGCACGCCCTTGTCGAGCACGGTACTGTCGATGCCGTAGCGCCATGCGAGCGGCTTGTTGTCCGGCTCGCGGTCGAGCGTTTGCAGGTCCGCCACATAGGCGTCGCGCGCCGCCTCGTCGGCGAAGAAGCCTTCCTTGATCAACCGCCGCCCGTAGCGCCGCACAATGGCGGCCATGTCGCCGAGCGTGAATTCGGGGTGATACTGCACCGCCCACGCAACCGCGCCGTCCTGCCGGATTTCGGCCGCCTGCACGTCGGATTGTGCGTTCGTGGCGAGTACGGTCGAGCCGGGTGCGAGCGTCTCGACCTCGTCGAGATGCACCGTCACGGCATCGAACACTCGACGCCTTCCCGGAATACATCGGATGGTCGCGGCCTTCCTTCGTCAGTGCGATGCTGCGGCCGACGCCGATCTCGCGTCCCTTCGGATTGGCGCGGACTGCGCCGCCCGCCGCGACCGTGATCACCTGCAGACCCCAGCAGCTCCCGAACAGCGGGGTTTTGCTCTTCAGCACCGCGCGCGCCAGCTCGATCTGCCGGTCGATCTCCGGGCCACCATCGTAAACATTGAGCGCCGAGCCGGTGATCGTCACGCCGTCGTAACTCTCCAGCCCGCCGATCGGCAGGTTCGCGCCCGGGTCGGCCGGATAGCAGATGTCCACCACGGCCTCGGGGATCAGGCGGCGCAGCAGGTCCGCGTAGCCGTCGCTCATGACGGTTCCGCCGACCGCGACCTGGGCGGCGCGCGCCTCGGCGGTGTTTCCTTCGCAAACGAGCAGGCGAGGGGCAGGCATGTTGTCTCCGCAGGTTGGCGGTTATTCATACCGCCATCGCGACCGAACGCGAAACTTGACCTTGGCGGTCCCGATTGGCACCTCTGCCTTTAGAGGAATCGCAAGGAAGCAAATGGCGGACTTCGATCTCGCCATCGTGGGTGGTGGTATTAATGGCGCCGGGATTGCGCGCGATGCCGTTGGACGCGGCCTCTCGGTTCTGCTGATCGAGCAGAACGACCTTGCCTCCGGAACCTCGTCCAAATCCACCAAGCTGATTCATGGGGGGCTGCGGTACCTCGAATTCTATGCGTTTCGGCTGGTGCGCGAGGCGCTGATTGAGCGCGAGGTGCTGATCCGCAACGCGCCGCATCTGACCAAGCCGCTGCGTTTCGTGCTGCCGCATCATTCAGGATTGCGTCCGGCCTGGATATTGCGGCTCGGCCTGTTCATGTACGACCACCTCGGCGGGCGTCACATCCTTCCCGGTACCGAAGCGGTCGATCTCACGCACCACATTGTCGGCCAGCCGCTGAAGCGCGAATTCCGCAAGGGCTTCATCTATTCGGACGGCTGGGTGGATGATGCGCGGCTCGTCGTGCTGAACGCGGTCGATGCGGTCGAGCGCGGCGCTGCCGTCCGCACCCGCACCAAGCTGGTGCGGGCCGACCGCGAGGGCGACCGCTGGCAACTCGTGCTCAACGTTCGCGGCCATCGCGAGGTGGCGACTGCACGCGCGCTGGTGAACGCCGCGGGCCCGTGGGCGCCGGATGTGACCGAGCATCTGCTGCGGCAGAAGAACTCCGCGCATGTGCGCCTGATCAAGGGCAGCCACATCGTAGTGCGCCGCCTCTACGAACACGACCACGCCTATATTTTCCAGAATGGCGACGGCCGCATCGTGTTTGCGATCCCCTATGAGAGCGACCTGACACTGATCGGCACTACGGACGAGGACTTCAAGGGCGATCTCAGCGCGCCAACCGCGAGCGGCGACGAGATCACGTATCTGTGCCGTGCGGCGAGCGCCTATTTCCGCGATCGCGTGACGCCGGATCAGGTCGTGCATGCCTTCGCCGGAGTGCGTCAGCTTTATGACGATGGCGCGCGCAGCGCGAAGGAAACAACACGCGAATACGTCCTCGACCTGCAGGCACGCACCGGGCAGGCGCCGCTGCTCACCGTCTACGGCGGCAAGATCACCACCTACCGCCGGCTCGCCGAAGCGGCGCTCAACAAGCTTGCGCCAGACCTCAAACCGGGTGAGCCGTGGACTGCCGACGCGCCACTGCCGGGCGGCGATTTCCCTTATGACGGCGTGGAGGCGCTGACCGCACGAGCACGAGGCAAATGGGCCTTCCTGACCGAGTCGAACGCACGCCGCCTCGTGCGCGCCTATGGCACGCGGCTCGATCGTATACTCGGCGATGCGCGCACGCAGGATGATCTTGGCGAGCGCTTCGGCGATGAATTGACGGCAACGGAAGTGCGCTACCTGATGCGCCACGAATTCGCCGAAACCGCGGATGACGTGTTATGGCGGCGTTCCAAGCTCGGTTTGCGAACGAGTGCGGAAGTCGAGAAGGCATTGACCCGATTCATGGCAGCGAGCGCCAGCCGCGCCGCGGCTGAATAATTCGGAGAACTCTGTGGCGAGCCATCTGCTGGCGATCGATCAGGGGACGACCTCGACGCGCGCGTTTCTCTTCGACGCGGCGCTTGCGCCGGTTGGCTTCGCGCAGCTTGAATTTCCGCAAATCTTTCCCTCGCCCGGTTGGGTCGAGCACGAACCGCAGGGCATCTGGACCACGTCGGTTGCGACGGCGCGCGCCGCGATGGCGAGCGCTGGCGTCGGCGCGAATGAAGTCGCCGCCATCGGCATCACCAACCAGCGCGAAACGACGATCATCTGGGATCGCAAGACCGGCAAGCCGATCCACAACGCGATCGTCTGGCAGGATCGGCGCACTCACGATGCCTGTGCGGCGCTCGTTCGCGCCGGCCACGAAAAACTGGTGAGCGAGCGTACCGGCCTCTTGATCGACCCGTACTTCTCGGCGACGAAAATCGCCTGGCTGCTCGACAATGTAAGCGGCGCGCGCGAAGCGGCCGAAGCCGGCCGGCTCGCCTTCGGCACGGTCGACTCCTATCTGCTCTGGAACTTCACCGGCGGCAAGGTCCATGCGACCGACGCGACCAATGCGGCACGCACCGCGTTGCTCGATATCCGCACCGGCCAGTGGAACGACGAACTGCTCGCGCTGTTCCGGATTCCGAGGTCTTTGCTGCCCGAGGTGCGCGACTCCGCGTCCGATTTCGGCACGACGCTGCCGAATCTGCTTGGCGGTCCGGTGCGCATTCTCGGAATCGCGGGCGACCAGCAGGCCGCGACGGTCGGGCAGGGCTGCTTCGCGCCCGGCATGATGAAGTCGACCTACGGCACCGGTTGCTTCGCGCTACTCAACACCGGCGACACGATGGTGAAGTCGCGGGCGCGCCTGCTCACCACGATTGCGTACCAGCTCGATGGCAAGCGCACCTATGCGCTGGAGGGCTCGATCTTCATCGCGGGTGCGGCGGTGCAGTGGCTGCGCGACGGGTTGAAGCTGGTCGCGACTGCGGCCGAGACCGGCACGATCGCGGCGCTGTCAGATCCGGCCGATGCCGTCTACATGGTGCCGGCCTTCGTCGGGCTGGGCGCGCCCTGGTGGGACGCCGAGGCGCGCGGTGCGCTGTTCGGGCTCTCGCGCAAGTCGGGTCCGGCCGAAATCAGCCGCGCGGCGCTGGAGTTGGTCGGCTACCAGACGCGCGACCTGCTCAACGCCATGAGCGCGGACTGGCCGGCTGCCGAAAAGGCCGTGGTGCTGCGCGTCGATGGCGGCATGACGGCGAGCGACTACACCATGCAGTTCCTTGCCGACATGCTGGCCGCGCCGGTGGACCGTCCGGTGTTCATGGAAACGACCGCACTCGGCGCCGCCTATCTCGCGGGCCTCAAGGCGGGCATCTGCCCGGACCTCGACGGTTTCGCCGCAACATGGCGGCTCGACCGGCGTTTTGAGCCGCGGATGGAAGAGGCCACGCGGGCGCAGAAATGGGCCGGCTGGCAGGACGCCGTGCGCCGCACGTTGACGCATCGTTAGGACTAACAAAGTCCTCGGCGAAAGCGGTGCAGCCGATTAGCGACAATTTTCCATATCGGATTTACGTGACCCTTATCGACATCTGCTTAGGTGGCGAAGGGATGGATCGCCGCATCGGCGGACCGGGGACACGCGATGAGTTCGTCGACCAACAATCGTGACAAGCTGGTGCAGTCGCTTGCCGTGCTGATCGTCGATGACAATCAGTACATGCGTAAAGTCATCCGCAACATCCTCGTCAGCATCGGGGTCAAGAAAATCCACGAGGCCGCTGACGGAATCGCCGGGCTTGAGGCGATCCGCATGTTCGGACCGGACCTTGTGATCCTCGATTGGGAAATGCCGCTGCTTAACGGGGCCGAGTTGGTTCGCATTGTGCGATCGCCCGGCGTATTTCCTATCCCGGACATTCCGATCATCATGCTCTCCGGCCATGTTGAGCGCTGGCGCGTGGTTGAAGCTTCGCACCTTGGCGTCAACGAGTTTCTGATGAAGCCTGTCTCCGGCAAGGCGATGCTGGACCGCATCATGGCCATCCTGATGCAGCCGCGCGCGATGGTGCGACTCGGCGACTATTACGGCCCGGAACCGCGCAAGCTGGCCTATGAGCCGTTGCAAAAGGTCAGCGCGCCCGCGTCGGCGCAGGCCGATGTGCTTGCGATGAAAGCCGAACCGACCGCAGAACCGGTGATGGTCTGAACTGGCGTTGCGGGTTTTGCGCGTTCGGCAAATGATGCTTAGCGTGCCGCCATGGCGGCACAGCCCCTCTGTCAGATTCGATCGGGTCACCCGGCGCTTCGGTGAATTCGCCGCCGTCGATTCTCTGACGCTGGATATTTTCGAAGGCGAGTTTTTCGCGCTGCTCGGCCCTTCAGGCTGCGGCAAAACCACGTTGTTGCGCCTGCTCGCGGGCTTCGAGGCTCCCGACGCGGGTGAGGTGATCCTCGACGGAAAGAACCTCACCGATGTGCCGCCTTACCGGCGGCCGGTCAACATGATGTTCCAGAGCTACGCGCTGTTTCCGCACCTCACTGTCGCGGGGAACGTGGCGTTCGGCCTGAAGCAGGATCGCTTGCCGAAGAATGAGATAGTGGCGCAGGTCGACGAGATGCTGGGACTGGTCAAGATGCGCGCGTACGCCGAGCGTCGACCGGATCAGCTGTCCGGTGGGCAGCGTCAGCGCGTCGCGCTCGCGCGTTCGCTCGTCAAGCAACCGAAGGTCCTGCTGCTCGACGAGCCGCTCGCCGCGCTCGACCGCAAGCTGCGCGAGGAAACGCGGTCCGAGCTGAAGGAACTGCAGCGCCGCCTCGGCACCACGTTCGTGATCGTCACCCACGACCAGGACGAGGCGATGGCGCTTGCCGACCGCATCGGCGTGATGAACGAGGGGCGGCTCGCGCAGGTCGGAACGCCGGTCGAAATCTACGAGCAGCCGCGCTCGCGCTGGGTCGCGGGCTTTGTCGGTGATGTCAACGTGGTCGAAGGGCATATCACGGCGGTCTATCCAACCTTCGTGACTTTCGAGCGCGAGGGACTGCGGCTGCGCCTGCCTCAAATGGATGTTTCGCCCGGTCCAGCCGCGGTCGCGCTCCGGCCTGAAAAAATCCGTATCGCGCGTGCGGTGCCCGAAGAGGGGCTCGAGAACACAGTGTCGGGCGTCATCGCGGACATTGGCTACCTCGGCACGGTCTCGCTCTACAAGGTACGGCTCGATGGCGGTCTTATCCTGAAGGCCGCCGTCATGAACAAGCAGCACGGGTCCGCCGGTACGATCGGGCAGAATGACCGCGTTTGGCTTTCGTGGGCGCCCGAAGCCGGGATCCTGCTGACGGAGTAATGACGTGAGCAACCGCGAGCATCGCAATTGGGCCACGCGCGTCGCGATCTTCGTCCCCTATGCGTGGCTTGTGGCGTTCTTCCTGCTGCCGTTCTTGATCGTGCTCAAGATCAGCTTCTCGCAATCCGAACTGGCGCAGCCGCCCTACGTGCCGGTGCTGGACCCGGCAGCGGGGTGGGAAGGGCTGAAGAACTTCTTCGCCGCGCTCTCGCCCGACAACTATGCGCGCTTCACCAATGATATTCTCTACATCTGGTCCTACGGCAAAAGTCTTGAGGTCGCCGCAGTCTCGACCGCAATTCTGCTGCTGCTCGCCTATCCGGTCGCCTATGCGCTCGCCCGCGCGCCGCACCGCATTCGTGGCACGCTGGTTCTGCTCGTGGTGCTGCCGTTCTGGACCTCGTTCCTGATCCGCGTCTATGCATGGGTCACGGTGTTGCAGCACGACGGCCTGCTCAACCGAACGCTGCTGGCGCTGCATCTGATCGACACACCGGTCTCCTGGCTCGCAACCGACACCGCGCTCTATATCGGCATCGTCTATTCGTATTTTCCGTTCATGGTGCTGCCTCTCTACGCGGCTCTGGAGCGAATGGATCGTACGCTGATCGAAGCGGCCGCTGATCTCGGCGCGCCGCCGTGGCGCACCTTCTTCACTGTCACGATGCCGCTGTCGCGCCCCGGAATTGTCGCAGGCGCGCTGCTGTGCTTCATACCGATCACCGGCGAGTTCGTGATCCCCGACCTGCTGGCGCCGTCGTCCACCTCGATGATCGGCCAGACATTGTGGCGCGAGTTCTTCGATAACCACGACTGGCCCGCCGCCTCGGCACTTGCTGTCGTGCTGCTTTGCCTACTGGTGCCGCCGATCCTGCTCTATCAGCAGCGAGAGGCACGCGGATTTGGGGCCGGGTGATGAAGCAGTTTGGTGCCGTCAATCTTGTCTCGCTCGCGCTCGGACTGGCCTTCCTCTACCTGCCGATCGCAATTCTCATCGTGTATTCGTTCAACGACGCGCGCTCGGTCACGGTGTGGAGCGGCATTTCGCTGCGCTGGTACCGCGAACTCGCCAGGGACTCCGCGATGCTTGAGTCCGCTTCGATCTCGCTTCGCATCGCCTTTCTGTCCGCCTCGGCCGCGACGGTGCTCGGAACGCTCGCGGCCCTCGCGCTGATGCGGCGCTTTCGCGGAAAACTCTTGTTCTCCAGCATGATCTACGCGCCGCTGGTGATGCCCGAAGTCATCACGGGCCTGTCGTTGCTGTTGCTGTTCGTCGCCAGTGAAATCGACCGCGGCTTCTGGACCATTACGATCGCGCACACCACGCTGACGCTCTGTTTCGTCACCGTCGTGGTGCAGTCGCGGCTCGTCACGTTCGACCGCAGCCTCGAGGAAGCCGCGATGGATCTTGGTTGCCCGCCGCTGCGCACGTTCCTCACCGTCACGCTGCCGCTGATCTGGCCGGCGGTCGCTGCCGGCTGGATGCTCGCCTTCGCGCTCTCGCTCGACGATCTGGTAATTGCGAGCTTCGTCACAGGGCCGGGCGCGACCACGCTGCCGATCCGCATCTATTCAGAGGTGCGCATGGGCGTGAAGCCGGAGATCAACGCGATCTGCACCATCATGATCGCGGTCGTGTCGGTTGGGTTGGTTATTGCTTCGCTGCTGACCAAACGTGCCACCAGCACCGCACCGGTCATGATGAGGCCTTGACTACTCGCTCCGCGTGCCCGGTGGCCGGAACAGAAACACCACCAGCCACACCGGCACGATAATCATCGAGCCGAGCAGGATGTTCGGCAGTGCCCAAGTGACACCCTGCCGCGCAAGTTCCGCAAGGCGCTCAGGGGTCAGGCCTGCCTCCTTGAGGATCTGTTCGGCCGTGATCCCGAAGTGCGCCAGCACCGTCCCGACGATGAGCGACGCCACAGCCACCTTCACCAATGTCGAGATGAGGCGCGCCACCATGCTCCCTCGCCGGGTTTCCGGCGCCTGATTCGCAGACGGGGAATGATAGCAGGTCAGGGCCGCGGGACGGGTATGATCCCACTGCGATTGAGTTCGTCGATCACCGAGCGCACCGAATCTCGGGTCTTGCGATCGCGCACCGCGTCGAGCAGGGGCGCTGCGGCGTTGGAACGATTGAGGAGGCTCTGCGCATCAGGCAGCAGGATCGGATCGTCCCACGATCCCTGCATCACGAAGGGTAGCTCGAACGCGGGCTTGGTATCGCCGGTCGCCGCGAGGAGTGCCGCGTTGCCCTTGAGATCGAGTTCGCGCGCCGGGATCGAGGCCGAGCCGCCGAGGGTCAGCTGAATCGCGCCGCCGTCGAGTTTCGCGTCCTCGATCGTTGCCGTGCCCTGAGCGATGCGGGCGGTCGCCGTGAGCCTGTCGAAAGGCGTACGTCCGCGGCGGAAATCGCTGCCGACCGAGAGTGGTCGCTGCTCCAGCCGCTTGAGTAGTTGTTCGATATTGAAGCCGGCGATGGCACCCTGACGCGCTACAAGCTCCGCGTTGCCTGTAAGCGTATGGGTGAACGCCATCACGCTGTCGCCGCTCGCCTCGAGCACGAGAGAAAGGTTGCCCTTGCCTTCGAGTTTGCGGATGCCGAACAGATCGCCGAGGCAGGATTCGAGATCGACATCGGCGAACTGCAATTGCGACTTGATGTCCGCACCGGTCTCCGCCTTCGACATCACCAGTGCGCCCTTGATTACGCCCCCATAGGCTTGCGCCTCGCCAATCGCCAAGGTGAGCTTGCCGTCACGCAGGTTCGCCGCGATGCCGGTGCGCCCGAGCTTCGCTGACGCGACAGTGACTTGCGCGGCGGACAGGCGCAGGTCGAGATCGAAGTCGGAGAGCCCGGCGACCGAGATCGCGTCGCGATCCCAATTGCCGCGATTGCCGCGCAACACTTCAATCGCCGATATGTAGGGCGTCACATCCAGCGTATCGGCGGCGAGAGTACCCTTCACCGTCATGCGTGGATCGGACATCAGAGCCATCGCGCCTTCGGCGACATTGCCGTCGAGTTCGATGTTGACGCTCGTCAGCGCCGCAATTCCGCCGGTCACGATCGTCTGCGCCTTCAAGGCAAAGCGGCCAAACCCCGCGCCGGGCAGGGGCTGACGGCTCGCCCAGCGTAGCGCGTCGCGCAACGACTTTCCGTCGGCCGCAAGCGCACCCTCCAGCTTGAATGAAGGCTTCTGGCTCATCGCGCCTTCGAATGCCAGTTTGAACGGCGTGCCGGTGAGCCGCAGCTTCAGCCCCGTACGGTCGCCCGACAGGGCGGCCAGCAGGTCGGCGGCGTTCGCGCTCGCATCGAACGCCTCGCCGCGCCATGTGAAGTGGCCACTCGCCCCGAAGGAACGGGAGATCGACGGCCACGCAAACGAAAGCTCAACATCGGATAACGTTTCGGAAACGCCGTGCTGCGCATCCGTGACCGTGATGGTGCCCTCGGTCATCCGGATTTCGGAAAACGACAGCAACTGGCCGGATTGCTGACCCGGTTTCAGCGAGCGCGCGAGCGTGGCCATCAGAGCGGACCAGTTTGAACTCCCGTCCGGCTCGACAGTGACGGCGAGGCGCGGTCGTGTCAGCGACATATCGACGGGCTCGATCCGGCCGAACAACAACGGCAGCAGCGCGAGCTTGGCGTTGAGACGGTCCGCCGTGAGCGCGGGCGTCGCGTTGCCGCCACTCAGCGTCACATCGGAGAAGCTCACCATCGCGCTCGGAAACAGCGAAACGGTCACTGGGCCACGGATGGTTGGCTCAAGTCCGGTGACGTCTTGGATTTCGGTTATCACCGCCTGACGTACGGTGCTGGCCGGAATGAATGCCGAGGCCGCAACAAGCGCAGCGATGCCGGCGGCAAACACGGCCGCGATCACAAACGTCAGACGCAACAGGCCGTTGGCCGTGGACACGGGCAAGAGTTCCGCTTTGAAGGGATTTGGCGGCCGGCCCCGACTATACCGGGCTGCGACTCTGGCGCAAACGTGTGGCGGCGTTTTGTGACGCTTTCGGGGCGTGGCTGCGCCGCAAACGCGAGATGCTACAACGTGTTGGCGACCTTGTAGTGCGCCTCGGTCTTCGCCTTGATTTCGTCGAGTGTCACGTCAGGCGCAAGCTCGATCAGCGTCATGCCGCCGTTCTTCTTGTCGATCTCGAACACGCCGAGATCGGTGATCACCATGTCGACGACGCCCGCGCCCGTCAGCGGCAGCGAGCATTTGTGCAGCAGCTTCGGCTCGACCGTACCGTCCTTGGCCTTGGCCGAATGCTCCATGATGACGGCGACCTTCTTGACGCCCGCGACGAGGTCCATCGCGCCACCCATTCCCTTCACCATCTTGCCGGGGATCATCCAGTTGGCGAGGTCGCCGTTCTCGGCAACCTGCATGGCGCCGAGCAGCGCAAGGTCGATGTGGCCGCCACGGATCATCGCGAACGAGTCAGCCGAGGAGAAGAAGCTCGTGGTCGGCAATTCGGTGACGGTCTGCTTGCCGGCGTTGATCAGGTCCGGGTCCTCGTCGCCTTCGTAGGGGAACGGGCCGAAGCCGAGCATGCCGTTCTCGCTCTGGAGCTGCACGCTCATGCCGTCCGGAATGTAGTTCGATACCAGCGTCGGGATCCCGATGCCGAGATTGACGTAGAAACCGTCGCGCAGCTCCTTGGCGGCGCGTTCGGCCATCTGATCGCGGGTCCACGGCATGATTAAACCTCCACTCCGGCGGCTGCCGCCATCACGCGTTTGCGCGTCGTGCGCGCTTCGATCCGCTTCTCGGCGGTGGTGTGAATGATGCGCTGCACGAACACGCCCGGCGTATGGATCATGTCGCCGTCGAGTTCGCCCGGTTCGACCAGATGCTCGACTTCCGCCACGGTGACATGCGCGGCGGTTGCCATCATCGGGTTAAAGTTGCGCGCGGTCTTGCGGTAGACGAGGTTGCCCTCGGTATCGCCCTTCCATGCGTGCACGAGCGAGAGGTCCGCGACCAGTCCGGTCTCCATGATGTAGCGCTGGCCATTGAACTCGCGCTCTTCCTTGCCCTTGGCGATATCGGTGCCGACGCCGGTCTTGGTGAAAAACGCGGGGATGCCGGCGCCGCCCGCGCGGATGCGCTCGGCCATCGTGCCCTGCGGGTTGAACTCGATCTCCAGTTCGCCCGCCAGGAACTGCTGGGCGAACAGCTTGTTCTCGCCCACGTATGACGCGATCATCTTCTTGATCTGCCGGGTTTCGAGCAGCAGGCCGAGGCCCGCGCCGTCAATGCCGGCATTGTTCGACACACAGGTCAGGTTCTTCACGCCGGAATCGCGCAGCGCCTTGATCAGCGTCTCGGGCATGCCGCACAGGCCAAAGCCGCCGGCCATGACCATCATGCCGTCCTTCAGCACGCCCGCGAGCGCCGACTTGGCGTCCGGATAGACTTTTTTCATGGAAAACCCGCCTCTCGATAGCCTTTGCCAGTCTGCATAAAGGCAGAGCCACAAAGGTCAAGCGTTCCCGGCGGACACATCACGCTAGCGGGCAGGCGTCGGCCGATCAAGCGTGTCGCGCCGCGATTGCGAACAAAAGGAGAAACGTGATTGGTGGTGCTCCCGCATCGCCAATCGTGATTCGCAATGGACTATCTCGCCAGGCTCAATGCCGACCAGCGTGCTGCGGTCGAGCATGGCGTCGACGGCAAAGATGCACGGCCGTTGCTGATCATCGCGGGGGCGGGCTCGGGCAAGACCGACACGCTGGCGCATCGTGTCGCGCATCTGGTCATGAACGGTGCCGATCCGCACCGCATCCTGTTGCTGACATTCTCGCGCCGCGCCGCCGCCGAGATGGAGGCGCGTGCAACGCGCATTCTCAATCGCGCCTCCGGCACCAACGCAAGCACGGGGCTGATCTGGTCCGGCACGTTCCACGCCATCGGCGCGCGCTTCCTGCGCGAATATGCCGAGCGCATCGGGCTCGATCGGGCGTTTACCATCCATGATCGCGAGGACGCCGCCGATCTGATGAACCTGGTGCGCCACGAACTCGATCTCTCGCGGACCGAAAGCCGCTTTCCCACCAAGGGTACGTGCCTCTCGATCTACTCGCGCGCGGTGAATGCCGAGACCCCACTCGAAAAGGTGCTCGGGCAGGCGTTTCCGTGGTGCGCCAACTGGGCGGCCGAACTGAAGAGGCTGTTTGCCGCCTATGTCGAGGCGAAGCAGCGCCAGAACGTGCTCGATTACGACGACCTGCTGCTCTACTGGGCGCACATGCTGGCGGAGCGTGCGTTCGCCACAGAGATCGGCGCGCGCTTCGACCATATCCTGATCGACGAATATCAGGACACCAACCGGCTCCAGGCTTCGATCCTGCTCGCACTCAAGCCGGACGGGCAGGGGCTCACGGTGGTCGGCGACGACGCGCAGTCGATCTATTCGTTTCGTGCCGCCACCGTGCGCAATATTCTCGACTTTCCCGGACACTTCACGCCGCAGGCGCGCGTCGTCACGCTGGAGCAGAACTACCGCTCGACCCAGCCGGTGCTCGCCGCGTCAAATGCCGTGATCGCGCTCGCAAGCGAGCGCTTCACGAAAAATCTCTGGTCGGAGCGCGAAGCCTCGACCCGCCCGCTGCTCGTGGCGGTGCGCGACGAGAGCGATCAGGCCCGATACGTGGTGGAGCGCGTGCTGCAAAACCGTGAGGCGGGGCTGCCGCTGAAATCGCAGGCCGTGCTGTTCCGCACCTCGCATCACTCCGACACGCTCGAATTCGAGTTGACCCGCCGCAACATTCCGTTCGTGAAGTTCGGCGGCTTGAAGTTTCTCGAAGCCGCGCATGTGAAGGACGTGCTGGCGGCGCTGCGCTTTGCTGAAAATCCGCGCGACCGCGTCGCGGGGTTTCGCGTCACGCAGCTTGTGCCCGGTATCGGACCGGCGAGCGCGGCAAAGATTCTCGACCGGCTTGGCAGCCCTGATCCGGCGGCGATGCTCGTCACCTATGCGCCGCCGCGCGCGGGCGCGGAGTGGACGGATTTCGCGACGCTGTTCGATGCGCTATTCCGGCGCGCGACCGGCTGGCCGGCCGAGCTGGAGCAGGTGCGGCGCTGGTACGAGCCGCATCTGGAGCGCCTGCACGACGACGCGGCGGCGCGCGGCGCCGACCTGGCGCAGCTTGAACAGATCGCCGCGGGCTACCGCACGCGCGAGCAGTTCCTCACTGACCTCACGCTCGACCCGCCGTCCGCCACCTCGGATGAAGCCGGCGCGCCCTTGCTCGACGAGGACTATCTCATTCTCTCGACCATCCATTCCGCCAAGGGGCAGGAGTGGAAGTCCGTGTTTGTGCTCAACGCGGTTGATGGCTGCATCCCCTCCGATCTTGCGACCGGCAATGCCGACGAGATCGAAGAGGAGCGACGGTTGCTGTACGTGGCGATGACGCGCGCGAAGGATCAGCTCGACGTCATCGTGCCGCAACGGTTCTATACGCATAATCAGGCGAACCGCGGCGACCGCTACGTGCACGCCCTGCGCACGCGCTTCATCCCGACGCCAGTGGCGCGGCATTTCGAGCAGCGCATCTGGCCAAGCGCGAAGAGCGCCGCATCCTCGGCGTCGCCGCAGGCGCAGATGGACGTGACGGCGCGCATGCGCGCAATGTGGCGGTGACGCCATCGCCCTTCGAGGCGCGCCGCAAGTGCGGCTCGCGCTCAGGGTGACGGCCCCCTTACTTTTTCATCTCGTTTGCCGCCACGAACGGTGTGCTCGTCGCCGGACCATCCCCGACGATCATCAGCACGGCATCTTCATCCTTGGCGCCGTCGTAATGCACCTGCTTGCCGTAATGCGTCACCACGGTGCCGGCAGGCAGAGGCACGGTCGCGTTCTCCGGATCGAAATTGCCGCCCGAGCCGACCCACCACGTCCCCTTGATGACCGTGATGAAGCGATCGTTCGGGTGCCAGTGAGGTCGGCTGAAATGATGACCGGCGAGCCACTTAGTGAGCACGACGTATTGCCCCGGCTTGGTCGGATCGCCCGCGATCACGACCTGCGCATTGCCGGCCTTTTCATTGACCACCCACTTGATGTTGTCGGGCAGCGTGTAGACAACGGCCTTTGGGTCGAGTTCGACGGCATGCGCGCTCAGCGCAAATAGCAGTGCCGGAATTGCGGCGAAGAGCCGCGCCTTCCCTGACATGGACGCCTCCCTGCGATTATTTCCGGGATGCTAGCCCGCCGGGCGGACCTGCGATAGCGCCTCACGAACGCGTCATGATGCACGGAAATCACAGGGGGGTGGGGAACGACACGCCGCCGGGGTGAATTTGCGCGTTGCCGCCGCTACCCTATATTGAGTTGGCCGGACAGCTCAGGAGCCCGCGAATGCCAGCATTGCCCGACTACAAGGTGTCGCTCTCGGTGCAGCCGAAGCCGGACGATTATGGCTACGACCTCGACCAGGCGCTCACCGCGGTGGTGGGATTGCACGCGATCATTCCGAACGATGCCTTCACGGCCGAAACGCTCGGCACCGAGCGCGCCGGCAACGGCGTCATCATTCGCGAGAACGGACTGGTGCTTACCATCGGCTATCTGATCACCGAAGCCGAGACGGTCTGGCTGCATCTCCATGACGGACGTGTCGTGCCGGGGCATGTGCTCGGCTACGACCAGACGACCGGGTTCGGACTGGTACAGGCGCTCGCCAAGCTGGATCTGCCGGCATTGCCGTTCGGCGATTCCACCATGATCCCGCTGGAGGAGAAGGTGGTGATCGGCGGCGCGGGCGGACGACAGAAGTCGGTCGCGGCGCGGGTGGTCGGCAAGCAGGAGTTCGCCGGCTACTGGGAATACGTGCTCGACGAGGCGATCTTCACCGCGCCGGCGCATCCGAACTGGGGCGGCACCGCGCTGATCGGACCGGGGGGTGACCTGCTCGGTATCGGCTCCTTGCAGCTCGAGCGCGCGCGCGAGCGCGGCGCGAGCGAGCACCTCAACATGATCGTCCCGATCGACGACCTGAAGCCGATCTACGACGACCTGATGAAGTTTGGCCGGCCGAACCGTCCGCCGCGCCCGTGGCTCGGCCTCTACGCGACCGAGATCGAGGACAAGATCGTGGTGGTGGGGCTCGCGAGCCGCGGCCCCGCGCAGGCGGCCGACATTCGCACCGGCGATATTATCGTCTCGGTCGCGGGCCGCGAGGTGAGCGAACTCGCGACCGCGTTCCGCAAGGTCTGGTCGCTCGGCGATGCCGGTGTCGACGTGCCGCTGCTGATCTATCGCGACGGCCGTACTTTCGAGGTGACGATAGCGTCGGGCGATCGCACACGCTTCCTCAAGGGGCCGAGCCTTCACTAGCCGTGGGATTTCACTTCACCGAGGCACTGATCGATTTTCTGCGGCGCTTCGGTGAGTTGAATGTGCAGTCCGCGGCGGTACTGGCCGCGATCTTCATCGCGGGCGGATTCGCGCCGGTGCCGCGTCTGTTCATGGCGGCGGCGAGTGGGGTCGTGTTCGGTCTTTCGGCAATTCCGGTGATCATTCCCAGCACGACCATTGGCAGCGTGCTTGCCTTTCTTGTCGCGCGCTATCTGTTCGCCGAGCGGCTGCGGCGCGCGGTGAGCGGCAAGCCGCGCGTCGTCGCCGTCATGGAGGCGATTGACGCAGAAGGCTGGCACATCGTCGCGCTGTGCCGGCTCGCGTCGCCGATCCCTTCGACAGTGCAAAATGTGCTGTGCGGGCTCACGCGCATCGGCATCGTGCCCTATGCGCTCGCGACGTTCGTCTTCATCATCCCGAGCGTCGTGCTGGCGGTTTACCTCGGCTCGATCGGCAAGGCGGCGCTGCTCGCGGATACCCGCTCGGGACTGAGCCTGACACTGATGATCGCCGGCGGCATCACCTTCCTGATTGTGGTGCTGCTGATCACGCGTCGCGTGCGCGCGCGCTTGCGGGCGATGGAGAAGCGTAACGTCTGAGCGTTCTCGCCATGCTCCATTCGGGCTACGCGTCAGTCCAGATGGATATTCGCGCGCTGGATGACCATGGACAGCCGCTCCGTCTCATCCTTGAGGAATTTCGCGAAATCGTCGGGGCTGCCACCGACCACATCCGAGCCTTGTTCGGCAAGGCGCGCATGCACGGTCGCGTCCGTGAGGGCGGCGTTCACGTCGCGATTGAGCCGCGCGATGATCGCGGGCGGCGTCTTGGCGGGCGCCAGCAGGCCGAACCAGGTGCCGCTCACGTAATCGATGCCTTGTTCGCGGAAGGTCGGAATGTCCGGCAGGCCCGGCGATCGCTGCTTCGGCGGCGATGCCCAGCGGTTTGACGCCGCCGCTTGCGATCTGCGGCCCGACCGCGAGCGAGCCCGCGAGCAGCGCCTGTACCTCGCCGCGCAGCACCGCGAGCGTCGCGGGTCCGCCGCCGCCGTAGGGAACGTGCTGCATCGTGATGCCGGCGATGTCCTGCAGCAGCCCCGCCGCCAGATGCGGGCCACTGCCGGCGCCATACGAGGCGTAATTGAGTTCGCCCGGATGCGCCTTGGCGTAGGCAATGAACTCCGTCGCCGATTTGACTGGCAGCGATGGCGTCACAACCAGGATGCTCGGTGAGTTCGCGATCAGCGCAATGGGTGCGAAATCTTCCTGCTTGTATCCGAGCTTGCGGTAGAGCGAGGGGTTCGCGGCGAACGAGATGCTGGTGAGCAGCAGCGTGTGGCCGTCCGGCGCGGCATTCGCGGCCGCAACGGTGCCGATATTGGTCGAGGCGCCCGGCCGGTTGATGATGACGACGCGCTGGCCGAGGCTCTCACTCAGACGCTCACCGAGCACGCGCGCGATCAGGTCGGTGCCGCCGCCCGCCGCGAACGGCACGATGATCTCGACCGGGCGGCTCGGGTAGTCCTGCGCGTGCGCCGGCAATGCCAGCAGCAGGAAGGCCAGCGCGAGACGCCACATCGGCTCAGGCGACCTGGGGCGTGCCGCCGCCGAGCACCGTCGCCATCCACGGGCGGTCAATGTTCTGCCCCGACACGATGACGGCGACCCGCTTGCCGGCCATGCGGTCGCGCTCCTGCATCAGCGCCGCGAAGGCGGCGGCGCCCGCGCCTTCGGCCAGCGTGTGCGTATCGGAATAAAGGACGCGGATCGCCTCCGCGATGGCGTCGTCACTCACCTCGACCAGATGATCGGCGCCTTTGCGGATGATGTTGAATGCGTCTTCGCTCGGGATGCGTACCGCCATGCCGTCGGCGAACGTTTCGCACGCATTGATCGCGACCGGACGGCCCGCCTCGAGCGAGAGCTGGTACATGTTGGCGTGCTCCGAGATAGCGCCGATGACCTTTGCCTTGTGGCCCAGCGCATCGCGCGCTCCAATCACGCCGCAGATGCCGGAGCCAAGCCCGATCGGCACGTAAACCGCATCAAGCTCCGGCTCGGCGCGTGAACAGCTCGTAGGCGTAGGTCGCGACGCCGAGCACCAGGTCGCGGTCAAACGATTTGCCGTACAGGTAGCCGCGCTCCTTGGCGATCTCCTCGGCGCGTTCGCGCGCCTCGTCGAAGTCACGTCCGTATTCGATCAGCTCGGCGCCGAACGCCCGCATGGCGGCGTTCTTCTCGGTCGAATTGCCGAACGGGCACCACCACCACGCAGCCGATGCCATTGCGCGCGCAGGCGAACGCAAAGGACTGTCCGTGATTGCCGCGCGTCGCCGTGACGATGCCCTTGAGGCCCGGCTGTGCCTGCTTCAGGCGCTGAATATAGACGAGTCCGCCGCGCACCTTGAAGGCGCCGGTCGGCGTGTGGTTCTCGTGCTTCACCACGACATCGACGCCGGTGCGCTGCTTCAGCAGCGGCCAGGCGTATTGCGGCGTCGGCGGCATCGCGCCGCGCACGATGGCAAGGGCCGCCTCGATGTCCGGAACGGTGAACACGGGTGCGCTTATCGCATCACCGCCGGCCGCGCCGGCTCAAGCCATGCGATCTCGGCGATCATCTTCTTCACGATCGCCTGACCAAACGAGTTGTGGTTCTCCGCCACCATGACGAACGAACCCGGGCCGCCAATCACGTTGTTGCGATAGTATCCGTCAAGGCCGCCGGGCGGATTGGTGTGTTCGGGATTCCACGGCAGCGGCGAGTCGCTCAGGATCACCAGTCCGTTGATGGTGACGCCGCGCGCCAGAACCTCGTCGCGTGCCGAGGCAATGTCGCGGCCGGAATTGTTGGTGCCGTCGCCCGATACGTCGATGGTGCGGCGCGGCGCCTCGAACGGCGCGCGGTCGAGTTGCAACATGGCAAACTCCAGGCCGGATGCAATCGAGGTGCGGTCCGCAAACGAGCGCGACACTTCCAGCATCTGGTCGCCGATCTTGCGCGCGGAGGCGGCGTCGCTGACGATGGTCCAGTCGATCACCAGTTTCTGTGAGGTCGCCCCGACCATTCGACGAAGCAGATCGCGATGCGCCCGTGCGGTCCCGACCTGATCGCTTCGATCACGCGCGGATTGGACAGCGCGGCGGCGTACCCCTGCCGCTGCAATTCAAACTTGCGGGTATCGACGCTGCGCGACACGTCGGAGGCGAGCACCAGCAAGAGATCGACCTGTTCGGCTGCGCGCGCTGCCGGACCGAACAGGATCAGCGCCGCAAATAAAGTGAGAATGGTGCGGCCAAGACGGGTCATGCCTGCCTCCATGTGCGGCGCTTCACGGCGATCCTCAGTCCGGATGCACAGCGGTCCGATTGTTACGCAAATCGAGCCAGTGCGCCACTGTCGCTCCCGCGCAACGGATGATAAGAGGGACGCGATTTTCGCAGAGGTGATTTATGCCCGACGCGCCGGACTCGCTGGTGTTCGACCTTGTCGAATGGGTCGCAAAGGAACCGCGTTCCTATGCCGAGATACTCGATGCCTGGCGCACCTCGTGCCCGCGGCTGACCGTCTGGGAGGATGCGATCGAGCGTAAGCTCGTGATGCGCCAGCCGACCGAAGGGCGTGGCACGATCGTGATCGTCACCGAGGCGGGCCGCCGCTACCTCAGCGCGCGCCGCCGCCGGAACTTCAACGAAAACGCAGCAACCGTTCCGCATTCTCCGACATGATCTTTCGCTGCGTCGCGCGATCGAGTTCGAGCGCATCGATCGCCGCGATTGTCTTGGCGATCGGGCCGAGCGGAGCGTCGGTCGCGAACACCACATGCTCCCCGCCGAAGAAGTCGAGCCCGCACGAAAGCCCGTTGCCCGCGCCGAACAGGGCTGTATCGGCATAGAATTCGCGGAAATAGTCGAGGTGCGGCCGCTTCAGCGCAGGCAGCACGCCGGAATAATCTTCGTCCGAGGTGCGCGAGCCGAGCACCTCCATGCCGGCGCCAATGCGGCCATCGTAGAACGGGATCATGCCGCCGAGATGGTGCGTCACGATCTTCAAGCCTGGGTGGCGGTCGAAAACGCCGGAGAACACCAGCCGCGCCATCGCGACGCTCGTCTCGTAAGGCCAGCCGAAACACCACCACATCTCGAAACGCGACTTTTGCTCTGAAGCGTAGTCCGGCATCGACGCGGTACGCGCCGGATGCAGCCAGATCGGCAGATCGTAGTCCGCCATCGCGGCGAAGACCGGCGCGAAGCGCGGCTCATCGAGCGGATGGCCCGCGATGTTGGTGAAGATCTGGATGCCGCGCGCGCCGAGCGTCTTGATGGCGCGCTCGGCCTCCTTCAACGCCGCGTCCACATCGTCGAGCGCCACCGCTGCGACAAAACCAGGAAAGTGGTGCGTGTATTGTCCGCACAATTCCGCCATCGCATCGTTCGCGATACGCGCAAGCTGTTGCGCCGTTGCGCCCTGCGCAATCTCTTCAAGCGGCGGGTTGGGCAGCGAGATGATCTGACGATAATCGCCCACCGCGTCCATTTCGGCAAAGCGGAGGTCGAGGTCGAACAGCTTCTTTACGTTGCGCAAGCGCGCCCCGATGTTTTCCAGCTTCGGCGAGATTTGTGTCATCTCGCGGAAGAAGCGATCCGGCAGGATATGGGTGTAGATGTCGAGGATCATGCGTACGACGACCGCGCCACGCGCCGCGCATTCTCGCGTAAGCGAGAATCCGGTTCTTGCCCTTGGGTCCCAGCTTTCGCCGGGACGCGTGCGAAACGGTTCGATGTCATGGGATCGGTCTAGTTCTGCAGCATCCGCTTGGCGCCGCTTGCCTCGGCAGCTTCGGACACGCGCTTGATCTGCTCTGCCATTTCCTTGCCGAATTCGTCGGGACCGCCCGGCCGCACGATCTGCGCGGTCTGATTGATCTTGGCGGCGACCTCCGGGTCGGAGGCGGCTTCGATCACGTCCTTCGCGATGCGGTCGCGCAGATCAGCCGGCATTCCACGCGGGCCGAAGAGGCCAACCAGTCCATCGAGCGTCAGGCCAGGGTGGCCCGCTTCCTTGGCAGTTGGCACGCCGGGAAGGGTGGAGGCGGGCTCGCTGTTGGTGATGGCAATGATCTTCACTTTGCCGGCCTGCACCTGCGAGCGCATGATGGCGTACGCCGCGACGTAGAGCTGGATGCGGCCTTCCGCGAGATCGGTCAGCGCCTGCACGCCGTCGCGATACGGCACCTTGGCAACGTCGGCGCCGGACTGCCTCAGGAAACCCGACACCACGAAATCGACCGCGCCCGTTGTGCCGGCCGAGTTGAGCTTGCCGGGTTCCTTTTTGGCGCGCGCGATGAACTCGTCGAGCGAATTGATCCCCAGCGATGTCGGCACGCCGACAGCCACGATCGTGTTGCTGACGCGCGCGATCGGCTGCATGTCGGCCAGCTCATAGGGAAGCTTGTCGTGCAGGTAGGGGTGCGCCGTGAAGGTTGAAGTCGGTGCCATCAGCAGCACATGGTCGTCATTCGCACTGGTGAAGGTGCTGATCGCCAAAATGGCGTCGCCGCCGGGCTTGTTCTCGACCACCACCGGCTTGCCCCATTTCGCCGAGAGCTTTTCGGCGATGAGCCGCGCGCCGATATCCACACCGGAACCCGGACCGAGCGGCAGGATGAACCTGACGCTGCGCTGGGGCCAGGCCTGTGCGGCCGCGGCTTGTGGCAGCACGGCGAGGGCGGCGCAAAGCGCGGCGAGGGCGGCGAATGGCCGGACAGCTTGCATGAAATGGCTCCCACGAGGCGCGTTTCTTGTCGGTGGCCCGGCACATTATGTCCAATCACCGAGGAACAAAAGTTCATGATTGAAACCCGGAACGGCTGGCTCCGGCTATCGTTGATAGCTAGGGGCCCAACGCAAGGAAACGTCATGAGCCAGAACCAGAATCCAAATCAGGGCGGCCAGCAGAATCAGCAGCCGGGGCAGGGCGGTCAGCACGGTGGCCAGCAGCAGAAGCCCGGCCAGCAGACCCAGCAGCCCGGACAGGGTGGCCAGAACCAGGGTGGCGAGCGCCAGAACCCGGGTCAGCAGAATCCTGGCCAGCGCTAACGTCGTCATATTGGCTAATGAAAACCCCGGCTCTGTGCCGGGGTTTTCTGTTGTCGAGTTCATGGCTAGGGCCGCTCCGCAAGGATTACCCTGGCCCGTCGATTTTCTTCGCGCCGCTCCGATCCCGAATTTGCTTCGCAAGCGACGGGCAAGAGGAACCAGCCGCACTCGGTTCCGTTGAACCGCGTGCGCGTCGCCGGGATGCGCATTTTGGAGAGCCCTTATGAGCACACTTGTTACCGAACAGATTGCCGTTGTTCCGAATGAGTCGCGTGGATCAGCCGTCTCGTGGGCAGCGATCGCGGCCGGCGGCGTCGCGGCTGCCGGCTTTTCGCTTTTCCTGCTTCAGCTTGGCGCCGGCATCGGTCTGTCGGTCGTGAGCCCATGGGAAAGCGCGCCGTCCGGCACCACCACGTCCGTTGCCACCGGCATCAGCCTGTGCCTGATCTCGATCATGGCCTCGGCTCTGGGCGGCTACGTCGCGGGACGGTTGCGGGCCCGTTGGGTTGGACTGCATAGCGACGAGACTTATTTCCGCGACACAGCCCACGGCTTCCTGGCCTGGGCATTCGCCACGATCATCAGCGCGGTGGTCGTCACCTCGATGGCGACATCGTTGCTCGGAAGCGCGACGCAGGGCGCGACGGCCGGGGCGGCCGCCAACGCCGGCCCGATCTCCGGCAACACCTCCTACTACACCGACATGCTGTTCCGCTCCGACAGTCCGACCGCGCCGCCGGCTTCGCCCGGCTCACAGGCCTCGAATGACGAGGTCGGACGAATTCTCACGCGCGGGCTGACCGGGAGTGCCGGCCTGTCTACGGCGGATCGCACCTACGTGGCACAGCGTGTCGCGGCGCGGACCGGCCTTCCGCAAGACGAGGCTCAGCGGCGGGTCGATACGGTCATCACGCAGGCCAAGACAGCGGCCGATGAGGCGCGCAAGGCGGCGGCGAAGACGGCACTGTGGATGGCCGGTGCGCTGCTGTGCGGTGCGCTCGCAGCGGCCTTCGCGGCGGCGGAAGGTGGCCGCGAACGCGACGAGTGAGCTCGGCCGAAGCATCTTAAAAGGAAAAAGCCGCGCGTCACCCGCGCGGCTTTTTTTCTCGGGCTCAGTGGCGAGGCTCACCGTGGCGTACGACGGGCCATCCTGCCGGTCTATGTGGTAATGCGGTCAGTGCGCCAATGCCAGATACCCGTGCAAGGCGGCAACAACCTGCGCGCCTTCACCGATCGCAGCGCCGACCCGCTTGGTGGAATTGAGCCGCACGTCGCCGATGGCGAAGACGCCCGGCTGGTTCGTCTCCAGATATTTTGCGCCATGGCCGGCGTCGGGGCCGGTCAGGATGAATCCCTTGGTGTCGGTTGCCACGCCCGAGCCCGCGAGCCAGTTCGTGTTCGGCGCTGCGCCGATCAACAGGAACAGGTGCGCGATCGCGTGGCGCACCTCGGCGCTAGTCCGGCTGCGCCAGCGGACCGCCTCGAGCACGCGATTGCGCCCTTCGAGTGCCGTTACATTGGTTTGCGTCAGCACCGCGATATTTGGCTGCTGCGCGATGCGGTCGACGAGATAGCGCGACATGCTGTCGGCGAGGTCCTTGCCGCGCACGATCATCCAGACCTTCTTGGCGTGGGCCGCGAGGTAGACCGCCGCTTGTCCGGCCGAGTTGCCCGCACCCACCAGCGCGACGTCCTGCCCGGCGCAGAGCTTTGCCTCAAGCGGTGAGGCCCAGTAGTGGACGCTGGAATCGAAGTCGTCGAGGTTTGCGACGTCGAGCCTGCGATATTCCGCGCCGCAGGCGAGCACGACCGATCTGCGCCTTCATGCTCTCGCCGCAAGACAGTGCGAGCGCAAAGTCCTTGCCGTTGGCCGCAAGGCTCCTGACCTCGCTCGGGATCGTCATTTCGGCGCCGAACTTCTGCGCCTGATTGTAGGCACGGCCCATCAGCGCCATGCCGGTGATGCCGGTCGGAAAACCGAGATAGTTCTCGATGCGCGCGGAGGCTCCGGCTTGGCCTCCGAAGGCGCGGCAATCCAGCACCGCGACGGAGAGTCCTTCGGAGGCCGCATACACGGCGGTCGCAAGCCCCGCAGGGCCGGCGCCGACGATCGCCACGTCGTAGAGGCGGTTCGGATCGACCGGCTCCACCAGTCCGATGCAGCGCGCAAGGTCCATTTCGGTCGGATTGCGCAGCAGTTCGCCGGTGGGGCAGAGCACGATCGGCAACTGGCTTGCATCGACGTGAAAGCGCTCGATCAGGGCTTTCGCTTCCGCGTCGGTCTCGGGATCGAGCTGCTGGTGCGGATGGCCGTTGCGGCGCAGGAAAACCGCGAGCCGCAAGACATCGCCGTTGCCGGGAGGGCCGACGATGATCGGGCCGCCGGCACCGGTTTCGAGCAATCCGACCCGGCGCAGGATCAAGGCGCGCATGATGCGCTCGCCGAGCTCGGCTTCGCCGACCAGCAGCGCGCGCAGCTTCTCCGGCGCAATGATCAGCGCCTCGACCGGCTCGGTCGCCCGGGCATCGACGAGCGCGGGCCGGCCCGCAAGCTGGGCGAGTTCGCCCATGAAGTCGCCGGGACCGTGCGTGACGATCAGCGTGGGTGTGCCGCTCTCGCTATGCTGCGTGATCTCGACGTGACCGGAGAGGATGATCGTGAAACCGCGGCTCACCGCGCCTGCATTTGCGAGCGCATCGCCCGCCGCATAGGCGCAAAGCTCGCCGAAACGGCGCATGCGCTCGATGTCCGATGCTTCCAGAGTGGGAAACATCTGATGGCGCCGCGTTTCGATGATCGATTGTGCCGCAAGCGGCGTGGCCATGCGTATCCCCGTGGGTTCTTCCGGCCGGAATGTAGGTTGGGTGCCGAGCAAGTCCATACCGCCATAGAGATGGCGCATGGGCAGGCGAGGCGTGCAAGGCGGCGAAGGGGCATTCAACGGCTTTGTCCGCGCCCTGCAGGCACTCGGGCAACCGCCTGCCGCCGGACGCCGCACGAGATTGACGCGTGCATTTACGATTAAAGCGAAATTCGCGATACGTATTAACTCCGGGTGATACAATCCAGGCGATAATTGCGCGGGAATAGAGAACTCGGATGGCGATCCGCAACTCACCCCGCGCGTTCTTTATCTCAATCGTGCCTCTGGCGTTGCTGCAGGCTGCTCTGTTCGCCTCCCGCATTGCAGGCGATCTGGGTTCTGGAGCATCGGTGCCGGCCCCCGATGCCGCACTCGAGCTTTTTGTTGTCCGCTTCGCAATGGACGCCGCAGCTCTTGCGGGCGGCCATCTCGCCTTACGCCACTTCGGCATTGCGACACGTGCCGCCTATGGGCTGATGGGCGGCGCAGCCGTTGCGCTTGCATACGCACTCTCCTTCCGTCACGGCATCCTGCTGACGGACCCGACACCGGGAGCGGTCGTGACCAGCGCGATCATGCCGGCCGCCACGGGCATGATCTCGGGTTTTCTTTACGCCCAATTCGCAGGGTATGATTTCGCTGACGTGTCGCTCGTTCCAGCGCCGGCGGAAGCGTCGGCACCGGTTAGAACCGAGGTCCCGGAGCCGACCAACCCGCACCGACCGGCGGTGGTGTCGAGCACCCTTCCTTCGGACTACGACGGGCCTGTGCTGGTTCGGACATCGATCGCGGCGACCGCAATCGCCGCCGCCGCGCCCGCACTCATCGTTTCGGCCGTCATGCTATCTGTCCTGATTCCTGGCGTCGGCAGCGTGTTCGGTTCGGGGCGATCCGCACTTGCGGCTCAACTTGCCCTCCCGGCACAGATTTTTCTCGTGAATCTGTTCGTGATGTTCGTGCCGGCGCTGTTCGTCGTCGGTGCGACGCATGCCTTGGCACGGAGCTTTCGGCTGACTGCCGGAGCTTATTACGCGTTGATCGGCGCAGCCGTTAACTGCTGTGCGGCCTTGCTGCTTCTTGCGATGGTGCATGCGGCCGTTCTGTTTCCGGCGGCCGCCTTGATCGGTGCCGTGATGGGCGCGATTTATCGGCGCTTTGCCGGGGTCGAACCTTTGCCGCTGCCGGAGGCAGTTCTTGCCACCGACCGCCGCACGCTCGTTCCGGCCGATCATCCCTCGCGCCGGTCCCGCGCCGTCATCATGAACGGCTGACGCTCAGGTATCCTTGCGGTACACCACGAAGCCGGAGTGCTTTGCCACATAGTCATAGAGCCGCATCGCGGTCTTGTTGGTCTCGTGCGTGTGCCAGTAGACGCGCGGCGAGCCTGCTTCCTTCGCCTTCTCGTACACGGCCTCGATCAGCGCCTTGCCGACGCCCTTACCGCGCGTACTCGCATCGGTGAACAGGTCCTGCAGGTAGCAGACCGGCCCGCGCATGATCGTGTTGCGATGGAAGAGGTAATGCACCAGCCCGACCAGCCTGCCGCCATCTTCGGCGACCAGCGCATGCATCGGCTCGTAGCCATCGAAGAAGCGCGACCAGGTCAGTTGGGTCATCTCGAGCGGAATCGCGGTCGGGCCCTTGCGTTCGTAGAAGGCGTTGTAGCCTTCCCAGAGCGGGAGCCATTGCTCGTAATCCGCGGGACGGACGACACGCACGGTTGTCATGGCTGATCCGGTTTCGGCGGTGGACGCGCGGTAAAATCTAGCACGGCGCGTCGTGCCGCGAGTGGTCCCGCGCCCACGAAAAGAATTCATCACCCGCATTCAGGCGGGTGATGATCTCTTACTCCGCGGCAACCCGTGCGCCAGCCTGCGGCGCCGTCGGGTTCGGATCGTTTTGCTCCAGCGGCTTCAGCCCGACGTGCACATCCGGCACCAACTCGACCTTGCGGCCGCGCAGCCAAACGTAAATTTGCGCCCCGATCAGCAGCACACTCAGCGCCACGAAGAACGCGCTGATCGGCCGTTCCACGAACGTCAGAAGATCGCCGCGCGAGATCAACATCGCGCGACGGAAATTCTCCTCCACGCGCGGCCCGAGCACGAAGCCCAGCAATATCGGTGCAGGGTGGAAGCCCAGCAGATTGAGCACGTAGCCGACCACGCCGATGACCAGCACCTCGCCGACCTGGAACATGTCATTGTTGGTCGAGTAGACGCCGATGCACACGAAGAACAGCGCGCTCGGATAGAGGTATTTGTAGGGGATCATCAACAGCTTCACCCACAGCCCGATCATCGGGACATTGAGGATGACGAGCAGGATGTTGCCGATCCAGAAGCTCGCGATCAGGCCCCAGAAAATATCCGGATGCTCTTTGATGAGCTGCGGACCGGGCACGATCCCCTGGATGATCAGCGCGCCGAGCAGCAGCGCCATCACGGCGTCGCCCGGAATGCCGAGGCTCATGGTGGGGATGAAGTCGCCCTGCACCGAGGAGTGCGTTGACGCCTCCGGGCACGCGACGCCCTCGATCGCACCGTGGCCGAAACGCTCCGGCGTCTTGGATATTTTCTTTTCCGTCGCGTAGGCGACGAACGACGCGATCGTCGGCCCGTGCCGGGAATCAGCGCGCACAGGCTGCCGATCAGGGTGCCGCGGATCATCGCCGGGAAGGCCTGCTTCAGTTCGGCCTTGGAAGGCCGCATGTCGCGCAGCTTGACGTTCGAATACTTCATGTCGATCGCGGCGGTCTGATTGATGCTCAGCATGAATTCCGCGATGCCGAACAGGCCGAGCGCGAGCGCGACAATTTCGATGCCGTCGGTCAGGCCGATCAGACCCGAAGGTCAATCGCGGCGCGCCAGTTTCGATGTCGGAGCCGACGACGCCGATCAAAAGGCCGAGCACCGTCATGGCGATGCCCTTGAGCGGCGAGCCGCGCGCCAGCGTCGAGCCCGCGAGAAGGCCGAGCAGCATCAGCGAGCAGACCTCCGCCGGACCGAATTTGAGCGCCACGCTCACCAGCAGCGGCGCGAGGAAGATCATCTCGGTGATGCCCCACGAGGCGCCGATGAACGACCCGATCACCGTTACGCCGAGCGCGACGCCGCCCTTGCCTTGTTTCGTCATCGGGAAGCCGTCGAGGCAGGTGACGGCGTGCGGTGGATGGCAAGGCAGATTGAGCAGGATCGAGCAGATCGCGCCGCCGTACTGCGCGCCGTAATAGACGCCCGCGATCATCAGGATCGCGGCGACCGGCTTCATGCCGAAGGTCAGCGGCAGCAGGATCGAGATGGTGGCGAGCGGACCCATGCCGGGCAACACGCCGACCATGTTGCCGATCAGCACGCCGACGAAGCACCAGAGCAGATTATGCGGCTCGAGCGCGACGCCGAAGCCGTACCAGAGATCAACGAGAGCTTGCTGGATCATGACCACACATGCCGGAAGAGCGGGAACGGCACTTTGAGTACATAGGAGAACAGGAGGCAGCCAAAGAAGGTGACGCCGAGCGCCAGAAGCAGGGAGCTTTTCCAGGTCGCGGTCTTGTCGCCCCGCGCCGAAATCAGCACGCAGGCGAAGGTCGCGGGCGCCATGCCGCCGTACTCGCCGAAGATGATGAAGGCCGCCGGTCCGGCCAGGATGCAGGCCCAGCCCCACCACTGCGGATTTTCCGGCAAAATGCGGTCCGGGTGGTTCAGGGAGCCGAGCGCCATGCCGGCGATCAGCACGCCGATCGAGGCCAGGATGACACCGAGCGCCGTCGGGAAGAACCCGGGGCCCATGTGCATCAGCGTGCCGTAAGCGTTTTCGCGCGCCGCCAGGATTGCGCCGCACCCCAGAATGATGAGGAGCGCGCCGGCGTAGAAATCACGCTTGTGCAAAAGCGCCTGCAATGTTCCCCCCTTGTTGTTAGGGGCACAGACGCCCCACCGGCATGTTTAGCCAGTCGGTGCGCTTTCGCAAAGAGGATTCGAAAAGCGGTCGTCGAGCCCGCCCCTTATGCCTACTTCGCGGGCAGGGTTCCCGCGGTGCAAGCACGCAAACCGCCGCGCTCACGATCGGAGCACGGCGGGTAGCTTCTCCAGAATAGACCCTGCGCGGTGGTTACCGCGCAGGAGTTCGCTTCGATCCTGGCCTGACCTTCAGGCGGCCCGGCGGTGGATGCTCCGCGCGAACCGTCGCAACGCCTGATCGATGTCGTCTTCGGCCGCGAGCGGGCCCATCGGCGGAAGCGGCGCGAACGATGGCGCAGCCTCCGTGCGGGGAGCTTGCGGCCCTGCGTCCGAAGACGCTTCGTTGATGTTCCAATCGCCATTGAGCACGTCGGAGCGGCGCCATCGCATCTGGAGGGCAAACAGGACCGCGCTGGTCAGGATGCCGAGCAATGCAAGCGCGCCGAGCAGGGTGCCGAGCGTTGGAACGTTCGATGCCGCGGAGGCAGCGGGTTTGTCGTTCTTCTCGGCAACGGGCGTGGATGCCGGCTCCTGGAGGGCTGGCAATGGAATGATCGGAGCGGGCGAGGTCTCCTGAGCGGCGGCTGGCTCCGCCTGTGCCGCTTCGGCATTGTCGGCACGGGTCGCGGTGTCGGTCGACCGTTCCGGCGGCAGGGCGGATGCCGCTTCGCTCGGTCCGTTGCTGACGTTGCGTGTCACGAGGTTTCTGATCACAGGAGCCAGCATCGCGGGCGCAGGAGGTGGTGTCCCTGAGGCGTCAGCCCGCGCCGCCAAGCGATTGGCGGGAGCGGCTGCGATGGGGATCGCGGGCGCGACGTCCTCGATATCATCGGCGTCCGGCTCGACAGCAGACTTCGCCGCTGAAGCTTGCTGGCTCTGATCCTTTTTTGCGAGATGCCAGCACTTGCGCAGTGAGGGTCGCTCGATGCGATAGAACCAATGGCTGCCTTGTGGCGCGGTCTTGCCCGGCCCCGAAAGACAAGTATCGGCGCGGGCGGCGCGCTGCGGCGAAAATATCGAAAGAGAGAGCGACAAGACGCAAAGCGCGATCGCCGGCAGAGCCAGCCGTGCATGTTTCAGCATGAATGAACCCCGTTTACGCGACCAAGATCAGCGGCCGTTGCGGCGCCGCTCGTTCATCTCGGGGAGTGTCACGCTGAAAATGGGTCGCAGTACGTCGCGAATTTGACCATTCAGGCTCGGAAATATGAGCGTTCGCCGCACTGTGGCGAACGGATTCAGCCACGAATGCGGTGGCCGTGGCATGCGGCGCCCTCAGGTGAGGTTTTTCTGCTCCAGCAGCTCGACAAGACGGCCGAGTTTTTTGTCGATTTGACCCAGGTGAAATGCCGCGAACTCCGTTGCGTAGGCGAGGCGTGCGTCCGATCCCTGGGTTTGATCGTGCCGGATCAGCGGCATGAAGTCCGCGTCGAAAAATGCGTCGTACTGCGTGCGAATCTTGTCGTCTGCCATGGAAGCCTCCTGCGCGAGGCACCCTGCGCCTTTATTGATTAACAAACCGGCCGGAGCGCTGATGCCGCACTATTCTGCGAGCACCCGCGTGCCGGGAAACGTAATCTCCACCAGCGTGCCCGCATCCACCGCGCTCTTGATTGAAAAGCTCGCGCGGTTCGCCTCCGCCAGCGCCTTGGTCAACGGCAAGCCGAGGCCGGTGCCACCCGACCCGTGGCGCGTCGAGGTACTGAGCTGCCGGAACGGCTCCATCGCGGTCTCGATTTCCTTGTCGGTCATGCCGACGCCGGTGTCGCGCACGCGCAGGACCGCTTCTGCGCGATCGGTCAGTGCGGTCGAAACAATGACCTGGCTGCCCGGGCCGGTGAACTTGATCGAGTTGGAAAGGAGATTGAGCACGATCTGCCGCACCGAGCGCGCATCCGCCACGATCGGCGGCAGCGTGTTCGAGAGCGAGGAGCGGATGATGACGCGCTGCTGGTTCGCCTGCGGCTGCATCAGCGCGACGCATTGCTGCACAAGCTGGT
This sequence comes from uncultured Alphaproteobacteria bacterium, assembly GCA_963757565.1. GTDB lineage: Bacteria > Pseudomonadota > Alphaproteobacteria > Rhizobiales > Xanthobacteraceae > PALSA-894. The sequence continues at coordinate 178,300 of CAVWSB010000006.1, read as the reverse complement.
TCAAGTTCACGCTGGCGAACACGAGATCGAGTTTGCCGGCTTCGATCTTGGACAGGTCGAGCAGGTCGTTGATCAGCGACACCAGATGTTCGCCGGACGCGTGAATGTCCTTGAGATATTCCTTGTAGCGATCGTTCCCGACCGGACCGAACTGCTCCGTCATCATCACTTCGGAGAAGCCGATGATAGCGTTGAGGGGTGTGCGGATCTCGTGCGAGATGCGCGCGAGAAAGTCGGACTTGGCGGAGGAGGCGCGCTCGGCCGTACGCTTTGAATTGAGCAATTCCTCCTCGGCGCGCTTCCATTGCGTGATGTCGCGGAGCACGGCACAGAATTTCGGCATGCCGACGCCGATGCGCCCCATCGTCATGAACAGCGGCACCAATCCGCCCTGGCGCACGCGGCCGATCACTTCGCGCCCATCATTCAGCACGCTGGCGACGCCGTTTTTCGTCAGGCCATCGAGATAATCGCGCGCGGCCGGCACGCTCTCCGGCGCGAACAGCTGCGTGAACGGCTGGCGCGCGATCTCGTGATACTCGTAACCGAACAGCGCCTCGGCCGAGCGGTTGAACGTGAGGATCAGCCCGTCGCGATCGACCACCACGACGCCGTCGGTCGCGGTGTCGAGGATGGAGCGCAATTCGCGCGCCTCGGCTTCCGCCGCGCGCAGCACGATTTCGGAATCGCGCAGCCGGTCCGCCGCTGCGGTGCGCAGCAGCACCAGCATCAGCGCGCTCTCGCCCATCCACGGCACGGTATAGAGCAAGCCCTCGCACAGCAGCGACTCGCCGCCGCGCGTCGCGATCGTGAAGGTCTTGCCGGTGCCGTTGGCCCGGTCGAGGGCGCCGGCGTCCGGATCGACTACCAGGCGTTCGAGCCCGCCGGCTGCCGCGACTGCCGCCACGTCCGCATAGCCGGTCCATTCGAGGAAGGCGCGATTTGCGTAGAGAAGATCCTCGTTCCGATGGATCAGCACGCCGACGGGCAGCCGTTCAAGCACCGCAAGCTGCGTCTCCGAGCCGCGCTGCGCCGCATCCTTTGCGGCGGCACCGATCGCGAATGCGCTCGGTAACTCGCCGGAGGACTCGGCTTCCGGTTCGCGCATTGAAGCGGGCCGGGAAGGGGGCTCGGCCGGCGGTTCGGGTGTGAGTGGCGGGGCTTCGCCCTTCGCCAGGGTCTTGGCGATCTCCGCAAAGGCGGAGCGCTCCACCGGTGTGAGGGCAGGCCGCTTCTCCGGCGAGGTGGCGCGGAACGGCAGCACGTTCTTCACCGCCGGCACGACCGTGAGCAGTGGTCGCGGCTCAGGCGCGGGCTGTGTCCCCGCACGCGCGGGTGCGGGCGGCTCGTCCTGTGCCTCGATCGGCGGAACTCCCTCGCGGCACACGCCGAAGCCGCGATAGCCGCCGAAGCTGCGGTCGCGCGAGAAAATGGGCAGGCCGGACAATTCGACCTGCGCGCTCTCCTGCGAGCCGTCGATCGGCCATGCGATCACAATGCCACTCCAGGTGTCGCGCGACGCAATCGCACTTGCGACGCGGCCTTGCGGATCGATACCGAGCATAGATGCGATCTCGCGCCACGGCTTGCCGATCACCGCGGTGGTGCGCGGACCCATCGCGTTGGCGAAGTCGCTCGCGGATAATTGGAAGTGGTCCTCGGCATCCGTCGTCCAAACAAATCGCAGAGGTGGCCGACGTTCTGGTGGCGCAAGGATTTCGCCGGATGTTTCGGGCGGAGTGGGCACCGTTTCGACTTTCCCCTCGCTCGCCGGAGAGGACGACAGCTCCTCCGGTGGCACGTCCGTGATCTCGGGTTCCTCAGGCGTCTGCTCGACCGGACCTTCGGCAGCTTCAGGAACACCGAGCGTCGCCAGCAGCACGGTCGCGGCGCCGCTTCCGATCCGCTCCAGCGTGAGCGGTCCAAGCTCGCTGTCGCCCGTTGCGCGGCCCGATGCGATCGCGTCACCTTTCAACGCCTCGGCGCCAAGCGTCGCCAGCGTGGTGTCGGGCGCAAGATCGCCGGTGGCGTAGAGCAAGACCCCGTCGGTCGAGAAGACTGCGAGCGGTTCACTGCTTGCCGAGAACATGCGGGCGGAACGTTCCGCGAGCGGCAGCACGGCTCGCCCGGGCTCCGATGCAACGACCAGGATGGTTTGCATTTCATTGGCCAGTGTCATGCGCGAACAGGTGCACACCAGATTGCTGCCAACGCCGCGTAGCCGTTCGAATCGCGCCGCGCCTGATCGCGGGAGTGTCCCGGCGAGGCGCGCCACATCGGCTGCTGCGGGCTCGGTGGGTTCGAACTGCTGCGCCGCCAGTTCTGCAGGCGACGCCGCGCCCAGCGCCGCCGCGCCGGTCGCATTCGACCAGATGACACGGCTTGCATCCTCCGCCCATAGCCATGCCGGGACCGCGCTCATCGCATAAGGCGAAATGCGCGAGTTGCGGGTCAGCATCAGCAGATCGAGAACGGCAGCGGTCATGAGGTGTTCGCGCGCGGCCTTCAGCGTAAACAAAACCTTAATAAAGGGGGGCTTTTGCGCCGTCCACGGAGCCGGGCAGCAGAGCTCCGGCTAACCTTAATGGGCAACCAGTCCCTGCGGCATGCGTTTGCAAATGCAGCATTTAGCGGCATGATGCCGCCTGCCGGTGCAGGAGATCCCGATGGCCAATGAACAGATGTGGAACTTCGATGTTCCGACCCAGATGCGCCAGTTCGCCGAGCAAAGCGTGGAGCAGGCAAAAAAGGCGATGGATGGCTTTCTCAATGCCGCCCACAAAACCGCTACGACATTAGAGACACAGGCAAACACGGCCCAAACGGGCGCCAAGGACGTCGGCCAGAAGGTGATGACGTTCGCCGAGCAGAACATCAACAACTCGTTCGAGTTCGCCCAGAAACTGGTCCGCGCGAAGGACGTCCACGAGGTCATGGCGTTGCAGCAGGAATTCCTCAAGTCGCAAATGCAGGCGATGCAGGAGCAGGCAAAGGACCTTGGGGCAACTGCAAGCAAGGTCGCGATGGACAGCGCGAAGCCAAAAGTCTAATTCTCCTATCTATATCAATGGCTTACAATTTTGGTGCAGCGCACAAATTATTCTTGCATTGCACCATAGGTGGTGCTATATAGCGTTCATCGGGACGATGCGGCAGCTGGTGAGAGCCAGCCGCGCGCTTTAACCAAGCGAGAGGACCCCCAATGAACGACACCACCATGAAGCCGAAGCCGGCCAAGGCTGCTGCTCCGGTGATTCCGCTGTTCGAAATGCCGAAATTCGACATTCCGTCCTTTGAGATGCCGAAGATGGAAGTTCCCGCCGCGTTTCGCGAGTACGCCGAAAAGGGCGTCGCGCAGACGAAGGAGGCCTACGAGAAGATGAAGGCCGTCGCGGAAGAGAACACCCAGATGCTCGAAACCGTCTACACGACCGCCTCCAAGGGCGCGAACGACTACGGTCTCAAGGTGATCGAGATTGCACGCACCAACACCGATGCGATGTTCGATTACATGGAGGCGATGTTCGGCGTGAAGTCGCCGTCCGAATTCGTCGAGCTGTCGACCAAGCATGCGCGCGAGCACTTCGAGACGATGACCGGGCAGGGCAAGGAGCTCGCCGGCCTCGCTCAGAAGGTCGCGACCGACACCGCCGAGCCGATCAAGACGGGCGTGTCCAAGGCGATGAAGAAGGTCGCCTAAGCCAATCTCGCCGGTTCAAGAGTTACGTGAAGCCCGGGCGCCTCGCCCGGGCTTTTTGTATTCGGAGCGTGCTGCCGGCAGCGGCGCGACCAAAGCCTTGCCAAAGAAGGGCAGGAAAACTAGTTTCCGCCCGCTTGCGCGAGCCTCGTGCAGCTGTAGCTCAGTTGGTTAGAGCGCCGGATTGTGGATCCGGAGGTCGGTGGTTCGAGCCCACCCAACTGTACCAACCATCTCAATGGCTTAGGTCCCGCAATACAGACGAAACATTCGCGACATCCGTCTGAAATGTAGCTGCGGTAGAAATATGGCCTCCGAAGAGGCGGCCATGAACCATTCCCTGATCAGCGCAAGCGCCAACACCCACGTAAAGATCGCAGGAGCCGCGCTCGCGGTTTCCATGCTGTTCATGGCAGTGGTCGCAGCGACCGGGGTAGGCGGGTCCGAGGGCGTGCGCGTTCACGGCGCGGTGGTGAAGGCCACAACGACCACGACAGTAGCCGGCAACGGGCTGATGGTTCGCTGATCCTGTTGCCCGACAGCGCTACTAGAACGTCTGCTGCCAGATCTCGGGCACCAAATCATAGCCGCCGTCAGTACGGCGATTGAGATTCAAAAATCCCGGGAAGTGCATATGCATGCCGGCGGCGAGCAGCCGGTCGGTCGCGACCTGATCCATGATCCGCTTGCGCGTCGCGATCGCGGCCTGCCCGTCGACGTCGGGTTCCATGTAGACATCCGGCCGCCGCGTCTGGATGTCGGGCATGTGCACGATGTCGCCCCAGATCAACAGTTGCTCGCCCTTTGAGGCGACCAGATAGCCGGTGTGTCCGGGCGTGTGTCCGTAAAGGGGCACTGCCGTCACGCCGGGAAAAACCTCGCCCTTCGGCTCACGGCGCTGATTCTGGTACGGCGCGATCTGTTCGCGCGCCCAACGGAAGAAGCGCATCTGCTGGCGTTCGGTCGCCTTCGCCATCGCGGCGTCGTCGAACCAGTGTTTGACGTCGCGCTCGGCGACAACCAGTTCGACGTGCGGGTAGATCGCCTTGCCGTTCGCGTCGGTCAGGCCATTCGAATGATCCGGATGCATGTGCGTCAGCAGGATCGTATCGATCTGCTTCGGGTCGATGCCGGCTGCGGCGAAGTGCTTGGGCATGTGGCCGAGCGTTGGGCCCATGCTGTTCTGCGAGCCGGTATCCACCAGCGCCATGCGGCCCGCCGAATGGATCACGAAGGTATTGACCGAGACGCGCGGCGGGGCCGGACGGTACGCATCCTTCAGGATGTGCTCGGCCTCCGCAGGTTCAATATTGCGGGTGAACTCGTAGACCGCGTCGAGATAACCATCGCTGATCGCCGTCACGACGATGTCGCCGATACGCCGCCGATAAACGCCGGGGATTTGCGCGGATGGGGCGTCCATCACTTAAGCCTTTCGCTCCGCCACGAACCGCGCGGCCATTTTCAGGATATCGGCGTCGCGTCCGAACGGCGCAAGCGCCTGTTCGGCCTGTGCCACGAGATCCTTTAGCCGCGCCTTGGCTTGATCGAGACCGAGCACGCTGACGAAAGTGCCCTTGCCGACCGCGGCGTCCTTGCCGGTGGCCTTGCCGACGGTTGCGGCATCGCCCTCCACGTCGAGCAGATCGTCCGCGATTTGGAACGCTTCGCCGAGCAGCGTACCGTAGCGGTCGAGCGCATCGCGCTGCTGCGGCGTCGCTTCGCCGAGGATAGCGCCCGCGAGGCACCCGAAGCGCAGCAGCGCTCCGGTCTTCATGGTCTGAAGCAGCTTGACATCCGCGACGCCGAGCTTCTGTACCGTGCCGTCAAAGCGACCCTCGGCGGCGAGATCGAGCATTTGCCCGCCGACCATCCCGCCAAGCCCGGCCGCGCGCGCCAGCGCCGCCACCAACGCAATGCGAACCGTCGCATTCGGGTGCGTCTCGTTCCGCGCCAGCACGTCGAAGGCGAGCGTCAGCAAACCGTCGCCCGCGAGGATCGCGGTCGCCTCGTCGTATTTCTTGTGCGCGGTCGGCCGCCCGCGGCGCAGGTCGTCATTGTCCATCGCGGGCAGGTCGTCGTGCGCGAGCGAATAGCAATGGATGAATTCCAGCGCGGCGCCCGCCATCAGGGCCCGCTCTCGCGGCGCCTTGAACAGCGCTGCGGTCTCAGCCACCAGGAACGGGCGAAGCCGCTTGCCGCCCCCGAGGCTAACATAGCGCATCGCCTCCATCAGGCGCTGCGGGCGGGCACGTTCCTCGGCCAGTGGCGCAGCGTCGAGCAGCCTCTCAAGAAGTTGCTCAACGTCGGCGGCGACCTCATCGAGGCGCTGCCGGAATGCCATCCCGGCATCGATCACGTCATTCATTGTGCGGCTCGGCGAATTCGGTTGTTTTCGGCTCGAAAATCAGCAGGTGGGCGCGGGCGCCGCAAGCCCAAACGGGGCTTCCTGGTTAATGGCAGGGTCTATGGCATTCGCGCGAAGCATCCGCAACCCTTTGGATTTGCGGTGCAACTTTGCTGGACAGCGCACGGCTCTCTGTTCTAGTTGCTGCCGATGATTGCCGGGGTGGTGTCAGGGGTGGCGCTGGTCGCCTGGGTTTACCTTGTGTTTGCGCGGGGTCTGTTCTGGCTCGGCCGCGAGCATGACGGAAGCAAGCCGGTAGCGCCGGCCGAACTGCCTCAGGTTGCAATTGTCGTGCCCGCGCGCAACGAGGCCGACAGCATTGCCCGAAGCATCACGTCGCTTTTGACCCAGGACTATCCGGCGCTGTCGATCGTTTTGGTCGATGACGACAGTGACGACGGTACCGCCGACATCGCGCGCAGCGCCGCGGCCGCACTGGGTGCGCAGGAGCGGCTCACCGTGGTGAACAGCGGCGCGTTGCCGCCACGCTGGACCGGCAAGCTGTGGGCCGTGAAGCAGGGGATCGCGGCGGCCGAGGAACGGTTCGCGCCGAAATACCTGATGCTGACCGATGCCGATATCGTCCACGCGCCGGACACCGCGAGCTGGATGGTGGCGCATGCGGAGGCGCACGGCCTTGTCCTCACGTCACTCACGGCACGCTGGCGTTGCGAGGCGCTGCCGGAGCGCGTGCACATCCCGGCATTCATCTTTTTCTTCCAGCTTCTGTACCCGTTTGCATGGGTTAATCGCCCGGACCATGACGTCGCGGCGGCTGCAGGCGGCTGCATGCTGGCGAGAACGGACGCCTTGCGCGCCGCCGGGGGAATCGACGTCATCCGTGACGCTCTGATCGACGACTGCGCGCTCGCCACCGAAATGAAGAAACGGGGACCGATCTGGATCGGCCTCACCGACAGGGTGGAAAGCATTCGGCCATATCCGCACTGGGATGACATCCGCCGCATGGTGGCGCGCTCGGCCTATGCGCAGCTCAACTATTCACCGCTGATCCTTGCCGGCACGATCGGCGGGATGGTGTTGAGCTATCTGGTGCCGCCCTTTATGGCGGTTTTCGCCACCGGATGGGCGCAGATGTTCGGTATTGCGGCCTGGGCGCTGATGGCGATCGCGTTTCAGCCGATATTAAGGTTCTACCGGCTCTCGCCCTTGTGGGGGGTGGCGCTGCCCGCTATCACCTTCCTCTTCATGCTCTACACGCTGGATTCTGCGTACCAGTATGCCGCCGGCAAGGGCGGAACCTGGAAAGGGCGCGTACAGGCGAAGGTTCATGAGCACGGCCGGTGAACTGCGATCGGGCAAGGGACACCGCGACGAAAACTTTCCGGTTGCGTCGTGGCTGATCGACGCGCGCCATCGCGGCATCATTCTGGCGTTCTATGAATTCGTGCGCGTGGCCGACGACATCGCGGATCATGCGAGCCTGAAGGCGGACGACAAGCTCGCCCAGCTCGATCGCCTAGAAGAAAATCTGCTGGGCAAGGGCGACGACAATGCGGAGGCTGTGCGGCTGCGCGCCGCGCTTGCCGAGCGCTCGCTGGCGACGCGTCACGCACAGGACCTGCTGACCGCGTTCCGCATGGACGTCACCAAGCTGCGCTACCGGGACTGGGATGATCTGATCAGTTACTGCGCGTTCTCCGCGATGCCGGTCGGCCGCTTTGTCCTCGATGTGCATGGTGAAAGCCGCGCCACCTGGGCGGCGAACGATGCACTCTGCGCCGCGCTTCAGATCAACAATCATCTGCAGGACTGCGGCAAGGATTTCCGCGACCTCAATCGCGTCTATATCCCGCTCGATGCGTTTGCCGCCGCCGGCGCAACGCCGCAAGAGCTAGGCGCCGCACGCGCGTCGCCCGGGCTCCTGCGCTGCATTCACGATGTTGCGGCGCGCAACGAGCGCCTGCTTGACGACGGCGCACGGTTCTCGAGCCAGATCGAAAACGCGCGTCTCGCTCACGAAGTCGCGGTGATCCACTCGTATGCACGCCAGATCGTCGCGCTACTGCAGGCGCGGGATCCGCTGAGCCAGCGGGTTCATCTGAGCAAGGCGCAGTTCGCGCTCTACGGCTTGAGTGCGATCATCATCAATTCGCTGCGCCGCATCGGTCGTCCCCGGCAAGCCGCGCGACGCGCGGCATGAACCCCGAGATGGATGAGTGAGCGTGGCAACCGCCGAGACTCAAAATTCCGCCGAGCGCGCGTCCGGCAGTTCGTTCTACACCGCAATGCGCATCATGCCGAAAGCGCAGCGCGAGGCGATGTACGAGATTTACTCGTTTTGCCGGCGCGTCGACGACATCGCGGATGCGGACGGTGCGCGCGACGAGCGGCTCGGTCAGTTGAAGCTGTGGCGCGCCGACATCGACGCCCTCTACAAGGGCAGCGCCGTCTCGCGCGCGCGCGGGCTTGCGGTGCCGGTGAAGAGTTTCAAGCTCAAGCGTGAGGATTTTCAGGCCGTGATCGACGGCATGGAGATGGACGTCGTCGCCGATATCCGCGCGCCGTCCTGGCAAGTGCTCGACGCTTATTGCGACCGTGTTGCGAGCGCGGTCGGGCGCCTCTCGGTGCGTATCTTCGGCATGGAGGAGAAGGCCGGCATTTCGCTCGCCTACCATCTCGGTCGCGCGCTGCAACTGACCAACATTCTGCGCGACATCGACGAGGACGCCGGGATCGGCCGGCTCTACCTGCCGCGCGAAGCGCTGCAACAGGCTGGCATTTCCCTCACAGATCCGGCTGCAATCATCTCTCACCCGCGTATCGGCGAGGCCTGCGAGCAGGTCGTCGTGCAGGCACGGTCGCATTTCGTCGAGGCCGACCGCATCATGAGTGGGGCGACGCGCAAGAGCGTGCGAGCCGCGCGGATCATGTCTGGGGCCTATCAGGCGATCCTCGATAAACTGATCAAGCGAGGCTGGAGCGCCCCGCGCGCCGCGGTGAAGGTGTCGAAGCCGCTGCTGTTTTTGACGATCCTGCGCTACGCGTTCATCTGATGCCGCGCACGGTCCACGTCATCGGCGCCGGACTGTCCGGCCTTGCAGCCGCGATCAAGCTGAGCGGGCAGGGCACGCGGGTCATAGTGCATGAGGCCTTGCAGCAGGCAGGCGGGCGCGCGCGCTCCTACTACGATTCAAACACCGACCTGGTGATAGACAACGGCAATCATCTGCTGTTGTCGGGCAACCACGCCGCGATGGCTTACGTGCGCGCGCTTGGGTCGGAAGCGGGGCTGGTCGGGCCGCCGCAGGCGAACTTTCCGTTTGTCGACCTTGCAAACAACAAGCGCTGGACCTTGCGGATCGGCGATGGACGCGTGCCGTGGTGGATTTTCGACGACAACGCGCGTGTGCCTGACTCGACGTTCGTGGACTACCTGCGGCTTGCACCGCTCGTGTGGGCGTCGAAAAAAAGCACTGTTGGCGAGACCATTCCGTGCAGCGGTCCGGTCTACGATCGGCTCGGGCAACCGCTGCTGCTCGCTGCGCTCAACATCGATCCGCCGCTGGGGTCGGCTGCGCTCGCCGGCGCGATCGTGCGCGAAACGCTTCTCGCGGGTGGACGCGCCTGCCGGCCGTTGATCGCGCGTGGCCTCACCGAGGTGCTGATCGATCCGGCGCTGCGCCTGCTGGAGAAGTCCGGCGCGGAGGTAGGCTTCGGTCGTCAATTGCGCGCGCTCGAACTCCGCGGCGATACAGTTGCGGGGCTCGATTTCGGAGCCGACCGCATAGCGCTCGGTACTGGCGACGCCGTCATCGTTGCGGTGCCGCCTTGGATCGCGCCGTCGCTGCTGCCGGGACTGTCCGTCCCGACCGCGTATCGGGCAATCGTCAACGCACATTTCCGCATTTCACCGCCGGCAGACTTTCCACCTATGATCGGCGTCTTGAACGCGACGGTCGAATGGATATTCGCCTTCCCCGACCGGCTTTCGGTCACGATCAGCGGCGCCGACCGGCTGCTCGATCTATCGCGCGAGGAACTTGCCGCGATGATCTGGCGCGAGGTCGCGCAGGTCGCCGGGATCACGGCCGGGCTCCCGCCCTGGCAGGTCGTGCGCGAGCGCCGCGCGACTTTCGCGGCAACGCCCGAACAGGACGCCAAACGCCCTCCTGCCGCCACGAAGTTCCGTAATCTTTACCTCGCGGGAGATTGGACCGACACTGGCTTGCCCGCGACCATCGAAGGTGCCATTCGATCCGGCAACCGGGCAGCCGAATTGGCGCTGCGAAGCTGACCGAGAGTCGATGACCGACACGACGCTCACTCCGCCGTCCGCGGCGCTGAACAGGCTCGATCCGGCGCTGGAGCAAAAGATCCGCGCCGCGACGGACGCGATTCTGGCCGATCAGAAGCCCGACGGGCACTGGGTGTATGAACTCGAGGCCGACGCCACCATTCCGGCCGAATACGTGCTGATGGTTCACTACTTCGCCGAGGAGCCAAACCTCGACCTGGAGCGCAAGATCGGCGTCTATCTGCGCCGCATCCAGGGCAAGCACGACGGTTGGCCGCTGTTTCACGAAGGCGACTTCGACATGAGCGCCAGCGTGAAGGCGTACTTCGCGCTCAAGATGATCGGCGACGACATCGATGCCGATCACATGAAGCGCGCGCGCGCAGCGATTCTTGCGCGAGGTGGTGGTGTCAATTCCAACGTCTTCACACGCGCGCTGCTCTCGCTCTATGGCGTGCTGCGCTGGCACAGCGTTCCGGTGATGCCGGTCGAGATCATGCTGCTGCCGAAGTGGTTTCCATTCCACATCGACAAAATCTCGTACTGGGCGCGCACCGTGATCGTACCGCTGTTGGTGCTGCAGGCGCTCAAGCCGCAGGCGATCAATCCGCGCGGAATCACCATCGACGAGTTGTTTCGGGAAAACCCGAAAACCATCGGGCCGCCCCACAAGGCGCCGCACCAGAAATGGTCGTGGTTTATCGGCTTCCGCATCATCGACATCGTGCTGCGCGCGATCGAGCCAGTCATGCCGAAGGGGTTGCGCAAACGCGCGATCGACAAGGCCGTGGCGTTCGTCACCGAGCGCCTCAACGGGATCGACGGGCTCGGCGCGATTTACCCGGCAATGGAAAATTCCGTGAAGATGTATGCGGTGCTCGGCTATCCGACGGATCATCCGCACCGCAAGATCGCGCGCGCCTCACTCGACAAGCTTCTCGTCGTGAAGGACGACGAGGCCTATTGTCAGCCATGCGTTTCGCCGGTGTGGGATACCGCGCTGGTCGCGCACGCTCTGCTCGAATCGGGGGGCGAGCAGGCGGTTGCTGCTGCCAATAAGGGGCTCGACTGGCTCAAGCCGCTGCAGGTGCTTGATGTGAAGGGCGACTGGAGCGTGCGGCGGCCGAATGTGCGGCCGGGCGGCTGGGCCTTTCAGTACAACAACGCGCACTATCCTGATCTCGACGACACGGCCGTGGTTGTCATGGCCATGGACCGCGTGCGCGGCGAGCGCGGCAAGGAGTTTGACGCAGCGATCGAGCGCGCACGCGAGTGGATCGTCGGCCTGCAAAGCCGTGACGGCGGTTTCGGCGCGTTCGACGCCGACAATGACTATCACTATCTCAACAACATCCCGTTCGCGGATCACGGTGCGCTGCTTGACCCACCGACCGCCGACCTGACCGCGCGCTGCCTCTCGATGCTGGCGCAACTTGGCGAACGCCCCGCAACCTCAGAGCCTATGCGCCGCGCCATCGAATGGCTTGAGCGCGATCAGTTACCCGAGGGCAGCTGGTACGGCCGCTGGGGCATGAACTACATCTACGGCACGTGGTCTGTGCTGTGCGCCGTGAATGCGGCGGGAGTCGATCACCACGCACCGATGGTTCGCAAGGCGGTCGACTGGCTTGCCGTGATCCAGAATGAGGATGGCGGCTGGGGCGAGGACGGCGCGAGCTACAAGCTCGACTATCGCGGCTACGAGAGGGCGCCGAGCACTGCGTCACAAACGGCATGGGCCTTGCTTGGATTGATGGCAGCCGGCGAGGTAAAGCATGCGGCTGTTGGACGCGGCATTGCGTATCTGGCGCGAAATCAAGGTGCTGACGGTGTTTGGGACGAGGAGCGCTACACCGCCACAGGCTTCCCTCGCGTGTTCTTTTTGCGCTATCACGGATACCGGAGATTTTTTCCGCTCTGGGCAATGGCTCGCTATCGTAACCTGACGAGCGGAAACAGCGGGGTTGTTTCTTTCGGTATGTGATGTGCCCTTGGGGAGGGGCAACCGAATGATCGTTGTGGTGGGAATGGCCTTCGAGGCTCGCATCGCGGCGGGTCTGGGCGTTCCAATCGTTTGTGGTGGAGACGGGCAGCATCTTGCGGCGTCACTGGCGCGCGCCATGGCGGCCGGCTGCGGCGGTCTCATCAGCTTCGGCGTCGCGGGTGGTCTCGCGCCCCACCTCAAACCAGGCAATTGCGTCATTGGGTCGGCCATTCTCGATAACGGAACCAGCCTCCCGACCGACGCGCGCTGGGCTCAGCGCCTCATGCGCATTCTTCCGAATACGGTCCACGGTCCGATCCTCGGCGTCCGCGAGCCGATCGCTCACGCAGACGACAAGGCGGCGCTGCATCGTGAGACCGGCGCGCTGACCGTGGATATGGAGTTCGCATGTGGTGGCACGCGCCGCCGCACGGCACCGCGTTCCATTCGCCGCAATGCGGGTCGTGGTAGACCCGGTCGAGCGCACGATTCCACGATCGGCGCTCGCAGGCACGCGGCCGGATGGCACGATCGACCCGCTAGCTGTGATGCGCTCGCTGCTGCGCCGCCCGCGAGACTTTTATGGCCTGCTCCGGATGTCGCTCGATGCACGTGCGGCTCGCGCGACGCTGGTGCAGGGCAGCGCGTTGCTTGGTCCCGGTCTCGGCTTGCTGGACGCGTCGCGGCCTACCATCGCGCTTGCCGGCGATCTCGCGGCGCCCGCTGACGCCTGACCGGTTCACGCGGCACTTCAAAAGAAAATGCCCGGCGCAAGACCGGGCATTTTCTTTTTCCAGCTGGTCGTTGCCGTTACTCGGCAGCGGTCAGATGAACCGGCTCGCGCTCGGCTGCGGCTTTCGCGGCGGCCACCGCCTTCCCGGCCGCCTTCTGCGCCTTTTCCGCGTTGAGCTGCGTCAGCGTCTTCTGAACCTGCTGCGAGAAGACGTATTGCGCGGGCCGCTGGTTCGCGAGCGAAATCTCCGGCGCCATCACGCCATCCGTCTTCACGCCAAACAACGCGATCTTGAGCGCCGTAAGCGGCTTCTTGAACGCAAGGTCGGCAGCGGTCGGCTCGTAGCCGCAATGAGCCATGCAGTTCGCGCACTTTTCATACGCGCCGGTGCCGTAGGAATCCCAGTCCGTGGTTTCCATCAACTCGTTGAAGGATTTCACGTAGCCTTCGCCGAGCAGGTAGCAGGGCTTCTGCCAGCCGAAGACGTTGCGCGTCGGCATTCCCCATGGGGTGCAGTGCGCTTCCTGATTGCCCGCGAGGAAGTCGAGGAACATGCCGGAGTGCATGAACTGCCAGTTCTTGCCCTTGCCCAGTTCGAAGACCTTGCGGAACAGCTCCTTGGTCTTGCGACGCGCCAGGAAGTGCTCCTGGTCGGGCGCCCGCTCGTACGCGTAGCCGGGGGAGATGGTGACAGCGACGCCCATGTCTCGGCAGAGGTCCATGAACTCTGCAATGTCTTCCGCCGGATGACCGTCGAAGATGGTCGCATTGACGTTGACGGCAAATCCCTTGGCCTGGGCGGCCTTGATGCCCGCGATGGCGCGCTCGTAGCCGCCGTCCATGCAGACTGACTTATCGTGATGCTTCTTGATGCCGTCGAGATGGACCGAGAAGAACAGATAGGGCGAGGGTTCGAACTCGCCGAGCTTCTTCTCCAGCAACAGTGCGTTCGTGCAAAGCGAGACGAACTTCTTGCGCGCCACGATGCCTTTCACGATCGCGCCGATGTCCTTGTGGATCAACGGCTCGCCGCCCGGGATCGCCACCATCGGCGCGCCGCACTCGTCGACGGCCTGAAGACACTCTTCGACCGAGAGACGCTTGTTGAGGATCGGATCCGGGTAGTCGATCTTGCCGCAGCCGGAGCAGGCGAGATTGCAGCGAAACAGCGGCTCCAGCATCAATACGAGCGGATAGCGCTTCTTACCCATGAGCTTCTGCTTCATGATGTAAGCGCCAATCTTCATCTCTCTAAAAAACGGAACAGGCATCCTGCTTACTTTCTCATTTTATTCGATTTAACGGACGATTTCAGACGTTTTGGCCGCTCGCGTCAACTCGCGCGGCTGACCGTCCGGGTCGCAAACCCTTCGGTCAGTTCGGCCGGAAGGCGGAACTCCATGTGCTCCTCGCGGCCGGGCAAGGTCGAAACCTCGACCGGTCCAATACGGCGCAGCGCCGCGATAACGTCCTCGACCAAGACTTCCGGAGCGGAGGCTCCGGCTGTGAGGCCAACGACACCCGCGCCCTTCACCCATTCGGGCTGGAGCGCGCTGCCGTCCGCGATTAGGTAGCTCGGGATGCCTTCCTCGGCACCGATCTCGCGCAACCGGTTGGAATTGGAAGAATTCTGCGCACCGACCACGAGGATCACGTCGACCAGCTTAGACAGGTCGCGCACCGCGGACTGGCGGTTCTGCGTCGCGTAGCAGATGTCGCGCGTCTCGGGCCCGATGATGTCGGAGAACTTGCGCTGCAGCGCCTGAATGATGCCCTTGGTGTCGTCGACCGACAACGTCGTCTGCGTCACGTAGGCGACCGGCGTGTCGGGTGAAAGGTCGAGTTCGTCGACCTCCTTCTCGTTTTGCACCAGCACGACCGGCGCCGGAATCTGGCCCATGGTGCCTTCGACCTCCGGATGGCCCGCGTGACCGATCAGGATCAGTTTGCGGCCTTGGCCGACATAACGCTTGCCCTGGTTATGGACCTTGGTGACGAGCGGGCAGGTGGCGTTAAGCACGGGAAGGTCGCGGGTCGCCGCTTCCTGCTCGACGCTCTTCGCAACACCGTGGGCCGAGAACACCGTTACGGCGTTCGGCGGGACCTCGGAGACTTCCTCGACGAAGACCGCGCCTTTGGCCTTCAGGCTCTCGACGACGTGCTTGTTGTGCACGATCTCGTGCCGCACATAGACCGGCGGTCCGTATTTCTGAAGCGCGCGTTCGACGATTTCGATTGCACGCACCACGCCGGCACAGAAGCCGCGCGGCTGGGCCAGGATAACCTTCATAACTGAACTCTGCTCCCTGCGGGGTTCAAGGCCCCGTATAGAGGTATGCGCGCACAGGCGGCACGCAACCGCGGTTCCCTATCACGCCGTCAGGCGTGTTGCACTACGTCCCTGGAGACGTCCTTACCGAGCGATTCGAACACTTTCGCCACAATTCCTTTCGCGTCGAGGCCGGCTTTCGCATACATCGCCGCCGGCGAGTCCTGATCGATGAAGTGATCCGGCAGGACCATGCAGCGAATTCTCAGGCCGTGATCCAGCGCGCCCCCCTCGGCGAGGGCCTGCATCACCGCGGCGCCGAACCCGCCGACCGTGCCTTCCTCGATGGTGATCAATACCTCGTGTTCCTTGGCAAGCCTGAGCACAAGATCGGTGTCGAGCGGCTTGGCGAACCGCGCGTCAGCAACCGTCGCCGAGAGGCCTTGCGAGGCCAGCATCTCGGCTGCCTTGAGACATTCCTGCAGGCGCGTGCCGTAGGACAACAGCGCGATGGAAGAGCCTTCGCGCAGCACCCGACCCTTGCCGATTTCGAGCGGTATGCCGAATTCCGGCATCTCGACGCCGATTCCATCGCCGCGCGGATAGCGCAGGGCGGACGGCGTATCGTCGATTGCGACCTGCGTCGCCACCATGTGGACGAGGTCAGCCTCGTCGGCGGCTGCCATCAGCACGAAGCCCGGCAGGCAGCCGAGATAGGCCACGTCGAACGAGCCTGCGTGCGTCGGACCGTCAGCGCCGACAAGACCCGCACGATCAAGCACGAGGCGCACGGGGAGCTTCTGGATCGCGACATCGTGCACGACCTGATCGTAAGCGCGCTGCAGGAAGGTCGAGTAGATCGCGACGAATGGCTTGTAGCCTTCGGTCGCCAGGCCCGCCGCAAAGGTGACGCCATGCTGCTCGGCGATACCGACATCGAAGGTGCGATTGGGAAACGCCTTGCCGAAGATATCGACACCAGTGCCGCCCGGCATCGCGGCCGTGATCGCGACGATCTTGTCGTCTTTCTGAGCCTCTTTCACGAGGCTCTCGCCGAAGACCTTGGTGTAGGACGGGGCGTTCGACTTCGCCTTGGCCTGCTTGCCCGTCGCGACGTCGAACTTGACCACGCCGTGATACTTGTCGTTCGAGGCCTCGGCCGGTGCGTATCCCTTGCCCTTCTGTGTCACGACGTGAACGAGAATCGGGCCGTTCTCGGCATCGCGTACGTTTTTCAGCACGGGCACGAGATGTTCGAGATTGTGGCCGTCGATGGGGCCGACATAATAGAAGCCCAGCTCTTCAAACAGCGTGCCGCCGGTGAGGAAACCACGCGCATACTCCTCAACGCGCAGCGCTTTCTCTTCGACGATCTTGGGCATGCGCTTGGCGATCTGCTTGCCGATCTCGCGCAGTGAGGTGTAGGTGCGCCCCGAAATGAGCCGCGCCAGATAGGATGACAGCGCGCCGACCGGGGGCGCGATCGACATCTCGTTGTCGTTGAGAATCACGATCAGACGCGAGTTCATCGCGCCGGCGTTGTTCATCGCCTCGTAGGCCATGCCGGCCGACATGGCGCCGTCGCCGATCACCGCAATGACATTACGCTCATCGCCCGACAGATCACGCGCGACCGCCATGCCGAGTCCGGCCGAAATCGAGGTCGAGGAATGCGCTGCGCCGAACGGATCATATTCGCTTTCGGCGCGCTTGGTGAAGCCCGACAGGCCGCCACCCTGACGCAGCGTCTGGATCCGGTCGCGCCGGCCGGTAAGAATCTTGTGCGGGTAAGCCTGATGGCCGACGTCCCAGATGATGCGATCGTTCGGCGTGTCAAACACGTAATGCAGCGCGACCGTCAGCTCGACCACACCGAGGCCGGCCCCGAGATGGCCACCCGTCACCGCGACCGCTCCGATAGTCTCGGTGCGCAGTTCGTCGGCAACTTTTTGCAGATCAGCTTCGTTGATGCGACGCAGATCGGCTGGCGTCTTGATCGCATCCAGATGAATGGCTTTCAACGTCATGCTTGAGACAACATCTTCCCTGGAATTCGCATAATGGCCGAGGGTGATCTACGAGTTTGCCCGGGGCCTTACCGCAGTGCAATGAACTAATACATGCCCCATCATTCCGCCAGTAATTCCCTACAATCGACCCGGCCCGGAACTTGTGCTAGCGCCCCGGTGCTCAGTCTCAGTTCAACGTTCTGAGCCACAGGAGGTTCAGACGGCATCCGGTCGTCCGTTCACCCGTTCAGTCGAAAAAAGCGAGATAAAACAGGGGCATGCTCAGAGCCGCAATTGTTGCGACGGTCACTCGGTGCACTCGGCACGCGTGGGCGGTGCTTGCCGTGGCGGCTTTGTTGACCGCTGCGTCGGTCGTTTACGCTGTCCGTCATTTTGCGATTAACACCGACATCAATACCTTGATATCGCAGGAGCTTCCCTGGCGTCAGCGTGAATTGGCGTTCGAGAAGGCATTTCCGCAACACTTGCGATCGATTCTGATGGTGGTCGAAGCGCCCACCCCGGAACTCACCAGCCAGGCAACAGCCGCGCTCGTTGGTCGCCTGAAAGACAACAAGGAATTGTTTAAAACGGTTGCACAACCAGGAGGGGGAGAATTCTTCCGCCAGAACGGTTTGCTTTTTCTGCCGACCGCGGAGACCGAGAAGGTCGCGAACCACCTTACGCAAGCCGAGCCTTTGATTTCTCAACTTGCGACCGATCCGAGCCTGCGCGGCCTGATTGAAGTTCTCCAGATGGGCCTGACCGGCGTCGAGCTTGAAAAAGTGAAGCTCGACTCGATGTTCCGCCCGCTCACCCTCACGGCCGATACGGTCGCGGCTGTCATGGCGAACAAGCCGGCGAATTTCTCTTGGCAGGAATTGCTGGCTGGCTCGGATGGCGGCGAGGCCAACAGCAAACGCAAATTCATCGACATCCAACCACAACTCGATTTCACGGCACTGCAGCCCGGGCAGGCTGCGACCGATGCGATTCGCAAGGCGGTCAGCGATCTCAAGCTGCCTCAGGATTTCAGTGCGCGCGTTCGGCTCACCGGACCAATCCCGATCGCCGATGAGGAATTCGCGACCGTGCAGGAAGGGATGCTGGTCAACGGCATCGGGACCGTCGTCATTGTGCTTGGCATCCTGTACCTCGCGCTGAAATCCGGACGGATCATTCTGGCGGTGTTTCTCAATCTGGTCGCGGGCCTTGCGATGACGGCCGCGCTTGGGTTTCTGGTCGTCGGGCCGCTCAACCTGATCTCGATCGCGTTTGCCGTGCTGTTCGTCGGCCTCGGCGTCGATTTCGGAATTCAGTTCAGCGTGCGCTATCGCGCCGATCGTTTCGACGTAGATGATCTGCGCTTGGCGCTCGCCCATGCAGCGCGATACGCAGGCGCGCCCCTGACGCTTGCCGCCGCCGCGACTGCCGCAGGCTTCCTGTCGTTTCTGCCGACCGCCTACCGCGGCGTATCGGAGCTCGGCCAGATCGCCGGCATGGGCATGATGGTCGCCTATCTCACCTGCATCACGCTGCTGCCTGCGCTGCTCACCGTGCTCAATCCGGCCGGCGAACCGGAGCCGCTCGGCTTCTCATTTCTTGCGCCGGTCGACCGCTTCATGGAGAACCATCGCATCGCGATCATCGTCGGCGTAGCGATCGTGTCGCTCGGCGGGTTGCCGCTGCTCTATTTTCTTCAGTTCGACTTCAATCCTATCAATCTGCGCAGTCCGAAGGTCGAATCGATAGCGACGTTCCTGGACCTCCGGCGCGATCCGATCACTGGCGCGAATGCGATCAGCGTACTGGCGCCGAATCTCGCTGCGACGAAACCGATCGAGGAACGGCTGTCGAAGCTGCCTGAGGTGTCGCAGGTCCGCACGCTCGACTATTTCGTCCCGCTGGACCAGAACAAGAAACTCGCTGCCATCAAGGTTGCGCGCGACAAGATCGAACCCTCATTCAACGCCGAGGCGGCACAGAAACCACCGACCGACGCAGAAAATCTGGCCTCGCTCGAAGAGGTCGTAGGCTCGCTCAACGATGCCGCGCAGAAGCATCCGGAAGGGCCGGGCGCCGCCGCTGCCAAGCGCCTTGCGGAACTTCTGGCGCAACTCGCCAAGGCGACCCCGGATATGCGCGAGAGAGTCGCTGGTGCGTTCTTGCGTCCGCTGAAAACCGCACTCGCCGACCTTCAGGATCTGCTGCAGGCCCATCACGTCGCGCTGCAGGACGTGCCTAACGACATCGCCGAGCTGTGGCGAACACCGGATGGACGCGCGCGCGTCGAAGTGCTGCCACATGGCGATCCGAACGACAACGACACCATCCGCAATTTCGCGCGCGCCGTTTTGACTGTTCAACCCGACGCGACCGGAGGGCCGATTTCCATCCTGGAATCGGGCGAAACGATCGTCAGGGCCTTCTTCGAGGCCGGCGCCTGGGCGCTGCTTTCGATCGCAATCCTGCTCTGGATCGTGCTGCGCCGCTTCGGCGACGTGCTGCTGACAATTGTGCCGCTGCTGCTTGCTGGCATCGTGACGCTCGAATTGTGCGTCGTGTTCGGAATGGCGTTGAACTTCGCCAACATCATTGCGTTGCCGCTGTTGCTCGGCATCGGCGTCGCCTTCAAGATCTATTACATCATGGCGTGGCGCGCCGGTCATACCGGATTGCTGCAGTCGAGCCTGACGCGCGCCGTGTTCTACAGTTCGCTCACCACCGCAACCGCATTCGGCAGCCTTTGGCTCTCAAGCCATCCCGGCACATCGAGCATGGGCAAGCTGCTCGCACTCTCGCTGCTCTGCACGCTCGCTGCCGCGGTCCTGTTCCAGCCAGTGCTGATGGGCAAGCCGCGCAAGCTCGGCGAGATGTAGGCCATTTCGTGGAGCGTCGTCCCTCAGTGGGGCTTCATCATTTCTTCGCGCTGCCGTTCGCCAGATTGCCCAATCCTTCGGCGGCAATCCGCGTGCAGACCTCACTCGCTGGCGCGGCTGCTGTTGGCGGACCCTTCTTTGCGGGGGGCGTAGGTGCCTTGGTCTGGCCCTTCGCAAGGGCCGCTGGAAGTGTCACACCCTCCGACGGCAGCTGCGTCATGCGCGTCCATTTTTGACCGCCGCAGAGGAAATTCGGGAAGAGGCACCCCTCGAGCTGCAAGGAATTGTCGTCGATCAGGCTGATGTTGCCGCTGTATTTCTTGCCATTCTCGGTGTTGTAAATCTCGCCTTCCCATTTGTTCGGCTGGGTCGGCGCCATTCCGAGCAGGATCGGAACTCCAAGGCTCGGGCGTCCCTTCTTGGCAGGATCAGGATTGTCGCTGTCGACGCCCGCGACCTTTTCCCAGATGATGATACCCCACATCTTGCCATTACAATTGTCAATGCGGACGATGCCGTAGCCGTCCTTGACCATCCAGTCGCCAAGCGGGTCCGCGGCCATCGCCGGCGCGACGGTCATTGTGAGAACTACCGCGGTTGCGAACACGTTTCTCATTCATCCTCGTTTCAAATTTTTGCCCATCCGTTCAACACATTGGCCTAGTGTTGGTTTCGGGCAGTATTTCGGCAACTATGCCGCATTGCAGCCGCGCTGGCTTGGGTTAGCTATTTGGCATAGTCTCGGCCCGGGGACGATTTGATCATGGACTCAAGTAGCGCGTTTGACATTGCACGCCTGTTCGAGGCCCATGAATTGGAGCGTTTTGACCTTCATACCCGGCGCATGAATGAGCAGATGGTCCGGGTGCTGCGGACCATCGGGTATGATACCGGCTTTTGCAAGGGACGGGGCCAGTACCTCTACGACCGCAAGAACAACCGCTATCTCGATCTGCTGAGTGGCTACGGGGTGTTCGCCCTCGGCCGCAACCATCCCTCCATCCGCACCGCGCTCAAGAGCGTGCTGGATGCGGATCTCCCCAATCTGGTGCAGATGGATGTCTCCACGCTCGCGGGCCTGCTCGCCGAGCGCCTGCTTGCGCTGGTGCCGCATCTGGAGAAGGTCTGTTTCACAAACTCCGGATCGGAATCCGTCGAGGCCGCAATCAAGTTCGCGCGTGCCGCGACAGGGCGGCCGGGCATCGTCTATTGCAGCCATGCGTTCCACGGGCTGACTTACGGGGCGCTATCACTCAACGGCGACGAGACCTTCCGCAAGGGCTTCGAGCCCTTGCTGCCGGACTGCGCGCGCATCCCCTTCAACGATCTGCCTGCGCTGGAGCAGGCGCTCGCCTCGCGGCGTGTCGCGGCGTTCATCGTCGAGCCGATCCAGGGCAAGGGCGTGATCCTTCCGAGCGCAGATTACCTCAAGGGCGCCGAGCAATTGTGCCGTCGCCATGAAACGCTGTTCGTTGCCGACGAGATCCAGACGGGAATGGGGCGCACCGGCAAGTTCCTTGCCGGCGAGCACTGGGGTATCGAGCCCGACATGGTGCTTCTCGCGAAAGCCCTTTCCGGTGGCCATGTCCCGGTCGGCGCGGTGCTGATGCGCAAATCGGTGTTCAACAAGGTTTTCAACCGTATGGACCGCGCGGTGGTCCACGGCTCAACCTTCGCCAAGAACGATCTCGCGATGGCGGCCGGCATCGCGACGCTGGAGGTCTTGAAGGCAGAACGCGTGACCGAGAACGCGGCGCGGACGGGCGAGCGTCTGCTGCGCGCACTCTCCGCGCTGTGCGACAATTACGAACTGCTCAAGGAGGTGCGCGGCAAGGGGCTGATGATCGGCGTCGAGTTCGGCTCGCCGAGTTCGCTCAAGCTGAAGGCTTCCTGGAACGTACTCGAAGCGGCCAGCAAAGGCTTATTCTGTCAGCTCATCACCATACCGCTGTTCAAGCAGCACAAGATTCTGACGCAGGTCGCCGGCCACGCCAGTCACACCATCAAGCTCATTCCGCCGCTGATTATTAACGATGCGGATTGCGACTGGATTGTTCGCGCGTTCGATGAGGTCATCGCCGACAGTCACCGCGCCGGCGCGGTGTGGTCGCTCGGCAAGACCCTTGTCGAGCACGCGATGCGCGCCAACGCCTGAGACCAACCTCGCATGGTCGGCTTTTGCCGCGCGCGCGCCGCCGCTACATTGAAAGCGCAACCGCGAGGTGATCGATGCGAGCGGCGTATTACGAAGAGAACGGCAGCGCGAGGGACGTGCTGCGGGTCGGCGAGGTCGCGACGCCAACGCCAGGCCCAGGAGAGGTCCGCGTCAGGCTCAGGACATCCGGCGTCAATCCGTCCGATGTGAAGACGCGGGCCGGAACCGCACGGAAGATCGCATTTCCCCGTGTCGATTCCGCAGAGCGACGGAGCGGGCGAGATCGATACGGTGGGCGAGGGCGTCGGCGCATCGCGCATCGGCGAGCGGGTCTGGATCTGGAATGGCCAATGGAAGCGCCCGTTCGGGACCGCTGCCGAGTACATCGTGCTGCCGGAAAACCAGGCAGTGAAATTGCCCGACACGATCAGCTTCGAGGCCGGCGCCTGCCTCGGTATTCCCGCACTCACCGCATGGCATGCGATCGACATCGCGGGCACTACCAACGGCACGACGTTGCTGATCGCCGGAGGCGCGGGTGCGGTCGCGCATTACGCCACTCAGTTTGCCAAGGCGCGCGGCGCAACGGTCATCGCCACGGTGTCGTCTGCCGAAAAGGCGACGATCGCGCGCGATGCGGGCGCTGATCACACGATTGATTACAAGACTGAGAACGTCGGTGAGCGCGTTCACGCGCTGACCAAGGGCGGTGTCGATGCGGTGATCGAGCTCGATCTGACGGCGAACGCGCAGCTGCTGCCTTCGGTTCTGCGCCCGCGCGGAACGCTGGTCGTCTACGGCACAGGCCCGCAGGTCCAGTTTCCCGGCTCGTTCTGTCTTGTGAACAACATCACGGTGAAGTTTCTGCTGGTCTATGAATTGACCGCCGTCGAGCGCGGCAGGGCGATCGCCGACATCACGCGGATGCTGGATGCGAACATCCTCAGGCACAATGTCGCGAAAACCTATCCATTGACCGACATCGTTGCCGCACACGAGTGCGTCGAGCAGGGCAGGGCAATCGGCAACGTCGTGCTGACGATGTGACGCCTACTGCGCGGCGACGCGCGCCGCGTCCTCGTCTTCGGGCTTGATCTCGTGATGCGGCGTCTCACCCGAGAGCCAGGTCTGTAGCCGATCGAGATAGAGATAGACCACGGGTGTGGTGAACAACGTCAGCACCTGGCTCAGCGCCAATCCGCCGACCATCGCGTAACCCAGCGGCTGGCGCAGCTCCGAGCCTGCACCATGCGAGAACATCAGCGCGAAACCGCCGAGGATCGCCGCGCACGTCGTCATCAGGATCGGCCGGAAGCGCAGCAGCGCGGCCTCGCGGATCGCTTCTTCGGCCGGGATGCCCTCGCGCTCTCGCTTGATCGCGAAGTCGACCAGCATGATGCCATTCTTCTTCACGATGCCGATCAGCAGGATGATGCCGACGATGCCGATCACGGAAAGATCGAACCCGCCGACCATTAGTGCGATCAGCGCGCCAACACCGGCCGAGGGCAGCGTGGACAGGATGGTGATCGGGTGCACGAAGCTCTCGTATAGAACGCCGAGGATCACATAGACGACGATCAATGCGGCAAGGATCAGGATCGGTTCGCTCGATAGCGAATTCGCGGAACGCCTGCGCGTTGCCCTGGAAGCTGCCGACGACCGAGTCAGGCTTGCCGATTTGCGTCTCGGCGTCACGGATCGCATCCACAGCCTGGCCGAGCGCCATACCGGCCGGGAGATTGAAGGACAGTGTCACCGCCGGGAATTGGCCCTGATGTGATACCGACAAGGGCCCGGTCGCATTGCTGTCGAAGTTGATCAGTGTGGAGAGCGGCACCGTCCGTCCGTCGGGCGCTTTCAGGTATATCTGGTCGAGCGTCTTCATGTCCTTCAGCAGGTCGGGCAGGACTTCGAGCACGACGAAATATGAATTGGTCTGCGTGAAATATTGCGCCACCTGCCGCTGCCCGAAGGCGTCGTTCAGCGTATCGTCGATGACCTGCGGCTGGATGCCGAAGCGCGCTGCCGCGTCGCGATTGATACTGACCGAGAGCAATGGCGCGTTCGATTGCTGATCGCTCGACACATCGGCGAGTTCGGGCAGCGTCTTGAACTTCGCCAGCATCTTGGGCGCCCAGGTGTTCAGCTCGACCAGGTTCGGATCCTGCAGGGTGTATTGATACTGCCCGCGCGAAATGCGTCCGCCCACCGTGATGTCCTGTGCGGGCTGCATGAACAGGTTCACGCCTTCCACCTTTGCGATCTGCGGGCGCAGGCGGGCGATGATCTGCGTAGCATTAGACGTGCGTCCCTCGTGCGGTTTCAGTCCGATGATGAAACGCGAGGTGTTCAGCGTGTTCCCGCTGCCGGAGCCGAAGAACGATCCGAAGGCTGCGATGTCGGGGTCCTTCGCCAGAATCTCAGCGACATTGCGTTGCAGCCGCTTCATTTCGGTGGGCGAGACGTCCTGCGCGGCTTCCATGATGCCGGTGATCAGGCCGGTGTCCTGGGTCGGGAAGAAGCCCTTCGGAATGATCACAAAAAGGACGGCGGTCAGCGCCATCGTGGCGAAGAACGACATCAGCGTAATGAAACGGTGCCGCAGCACGAAATTCAGCCCTCGCTCGTACGCCCGCACCAGGCGCTCGAACATATGCTCGATTGCCATGTAGATGCGGCCGTGGTGTTCGCTCTCGCGTTCGAGGAAGCGCGAGGCGAGCATTGGTGTGAGCGTCAGTGAAACCACCACCGAGACCGCGATTGCCGCCGTCACCGTCATGGCGAATTCGCGGAACAGGCGGCCGATGATCCCGCCCATCAGGAGGAGTGGTATGAACACCGCGACCAGCGAAATGCTGATCGACACGACCGTGAAGCCGATCTCGCTCGCGCCGTCGAGCGCGGCCTGCATCGGCCGCGCGCCGTCCTCGATGTGGCGGTAGATATTCTCGACGACCACGATCGCGTCGTCGACCACGAAGCCGACCGCGATGGTCATCGCCATCAGCGAGAGATTGTCCAGGCTGAATCCAATGAGGTACATCACCGCCGTTGCGCCCGCGAGTGAAAGCGGCACGACCACAGCCGGAATGAGCGTGGCGCGCACATTGCGCAGGAACAAGAGGATCACAAGCACGACCAATCCGATGGTCAGTGCGAGCGTGAACTCCACGTCAGCCACTGACGCGCGAATTGTTTGAGTGCGATCAATGATCGTGTCGATTTTCATGCTTGGCGGGATCAGGCTCGCAAGTCGCGGCAATGCCGCCTTGATGTCGCCGACCGTTTGAATGACGTTCGCGCCCGGCTGCTTGAAAACCAGCACGATGACGGTTGGCCGCACGCCATTCGTGTTTCCCATCTGGGCGGCGATATTGCGGTCCTGCGGGCCCAGAATTGCGTCACCGACGTCGCGGACGCGGACCGGGGCGCCATTGCGATACGCGATGATCAAGTCGTTATATTGATCGGCGTTGGTGAGCTGGTCGTTCGCCTGGATGGTGAAGCTTTGGCGGCTTGTGTTGATCGAACCCTTCGCAGCGTTGGTGGTGGCAGTGCCTAGGACGCCGCGCACATCCTCAAGTGTGAGCCCGCGTGTCTGGAGTTTCGCTGGATCCACCTGGACGCGGATCGCGGGCTTTTGTTCGCCGCCGATGATTACCTGGGCGACGCCTGTGATCTGCGAGATCTGCTGTGCCAGGACGTTGTCGGCGTAGTCGTCGACCTGCGTCAGTGGCAACGAGTTGGAGTGCGCGGCAAGAACCAGGATCGGTAAATCGGCAGGATTCACTTTCCGATAGGTCGGCGGTGAGGTCAGCGTCTGCGGCAATTGCTTTGTAGCGGCGGTAATCGCAGCCTGCACGTCCTGCGCGGCCGCATCGACGTTGCGATTGAGTTCGAACTGCAACGTGATCGATGTCGAGCCAAGCGTGCTCGTCGAGGTCATCTGCGTGACGCCCGCGATCTGGCCGAATTGCCGTTCCAGCGGGGCGGCGACCGTCGCGGCCATTGTGTCGGGGCTCGCGCCGGCAAGGGCAGCCTGTACCGAGATGGTCGGGAAGTCGACCTGCGGGAGCGGCGCGATCGGGAGCAGCGGGAACGTGACGATGCCGAGTAGCGCGAGCGCGCCGGCCAGCAGCGCGGTTGCGATCGGCCGGCGGATAAAGGGTTCCGAAATGCTCATGAAGGGTCGCCCGCGGCGGCGGTCTTGTCGACGCTTTCGGTCTTCGCATCGACGCGGACGCCAGCCTGCAGGCGATACTGCCCGTTGACGACCACGCGCTCGCCGGCGTTCAGGCCCTTATTGACGATCACGGTGTCGGTGCCGACCGGGGTCGCATCGAGCTTGCGCTGGTCGGCCGTGTTGTCGGGCTTGATAACCCATGTGTAGAAGCCTTCGGGTCCGCGCTGCAGCGCGACCGGCGGGATGGTCACGACACTCGCCTTGTTGTCGATCTGCGCCTTGATGCGCACGAATTCGCCCGGCCACAGTCGGCTGTCCGTGTTGGGAAAGCGCGCCTTGAGCCGGATCGTCGAGGTTGCCTGGTCGATCTGGTTGTCGATCAGCAAAAGCTGGCCGTCCGCCAGCTGGTTCTTGTCGTCCTGGTCGTAAGCCAGCACGTTGACCGCGCCGCGCAGCATCGCCTCGCGCACAGCGCCGAGATTCTTCTGCGGCAATGTGAACACCACCATCGACGGCTTGATCTGGGTCAGCACGGTCAGCGGCTGCGGATCGGTCGGGTGGATGATATTTCCGGCATCGAGCTGGCGGAAACCGACCCGCCCCTCGAACGGCGCCGTGATGGTCGCGTAGGAGAGCTGCGTCTGGGCATTGTCGATCGCGGCCTGGTCGGCGTCGATCATTCCCTTGAACTGGTCGACCTTGGCTTGCTGCTGATCGACGCTTTGCTGCGTGGCGTTTTCGCGTTTGGCGAGATCGGCATAGCGGGCGAGGTCCTTTTGCGCCGAGACGAGTTGCGCCTGGTCTTGCGTTTTCTTCGCGACCGCCTGGGTGAGCGCGGCCTGCAATGGACGCGGATCGATGGTGGCGAGCGTGTCGCCCTGATGTACCTCCTGGCCTTCGGTGAAATTGACCGATTGCAGCGCGCCGGTGATCTGGCTCTGGATCGACACGGTGTTGGAGGCCGATACCGTGCCGAGGGCGTTGAGGAAGATCGGAACGTCGCGGTTTTGCGCCGCCGCGACAGTAACCGGAACCGGAGCCGGCCGACTGGCCTGCTGTGTCGCCGGTCGGGATTCCCAGTAGTAGAGGCCACCGCCCGCCAGAATGGCGAGCACGGCTACCCCTGCGGCGAGGCCACGATAAGACTTGCGCCGGAGCTTGCCCCGGGGTTGCTCAATCACCTTCATCGGTCACCCGAGCCTTCAATGCCCAAACCGGCGGGATGTTGCGCCGCGGCGGCTCTCGAGAACCTGTCGGCTGAATTAAATCGCCGTAACCAAGCGAAAAGCCCTATCGGGCTACCACCGGTCTTGCTTCCAGCATCGGCTCGCGAACTGGCACGCCTTGGAACGGCGTGCCTTCCTCGAACCAGGACTTCGGCGCCGGGTGGCCCCACAACGTCTGGCGCTGCGGGTGGTCGAGCGTCCAGCGGATCGGCTCGTGGTCGGTATCGACCGTGAGGTAATCCGAGGTGAACAGCTCGATCCGGTGATGGTCGGGATCGCGAACATAAAGAAAGAACGCATTCGCGATGCCGTGGCGACCGGGCCCGCGCTCCATGTTGGCGAGGTAGCCGCAGGTCGCCATCACGTCGCAGGTGTGCAGGATGTCGAGCGCATTTGAATTCCACACGCCGATGTGATGCAGGCGCGGGCCCTTCCCGTTCGTGAAGGCGAGATCGTGCGTCGAGCCGCGGCGCTGCATCCACACAGCCCAGAGCTTCGGATCGGCGCCCTCGGTCTCGGTCGTTTCGGTGAGGCGAAAGCCGAGCTCCGTGTAGAAATCGTACGAAGCCTGCACATCGGGCGTGAAGCAGTTGATGTGGTCGATGCGCTGGATGCGCGCGCCCTGATATGCCGCATACTTCTGCAGCATCGAGGGCACGCGATCCATCTTGAAATAGAGATCGATCGGCATGCCGACGGGGTCGTGGAACCGCAGTGTACGGCCTTGGAACGGCACGTTCAGCCACGACACCGGCATCTTGCGGTGTTCGAGCCATGCGGCAGCCTTGTCGAGATCTTCTTCGCTGCCAACCTTGAAGCCGATCGCGTGTGCGGCGATGTCGGGCGACTTGCGCAGCACCACCGAGTGATGATTGCGCTCCTCGACGCCGCGCAGATAGAGCGCGTCCTTGTCCTCGTCCGAGACGATGTAACCGAGGCAGTCGACGTAGAAGGCGCGCGAGCGGGCAATGTCACCGACGCCCAGTTCGACATGACTCGCGCGTACGATATTGAACGGTGGATTGAAGACGGGATCACGGAGCGGCATTTGGTTCAGCGTCTCCAGGCGCTCGGTTCTTTCGTACCCTCTCCCCTTGAGGGAGAGGGTCGCCCCGAAGGGGCGGGGGTGAGGGGTCGCTTTGGTGCACGAAGAAAACCCCTCACCCGGCTCGCTTCGCTCGCCACCCACAAGGGGAGAGGATTGCCCAGCGTCTGCCGCAAGTTACGCCCCGATCTTCGGAATCTTGTGGTTGTCGAGCGCGATCGCGATGTTCTTCGTCTCCATGTAGAAGTCGAACGAATAGTCTCCGCCGTCGCGGCCGATGCCGGAGGATTTTGTGCCGCCGAATGGAGTCGGCAGGTGGCGCACGTTCTCCGAGTTGACCCACACCATGCCAGCCTCGACGCCTTGCGCGAAGCGATGCGCGCGGCCGACATTTTTCGTCCAGAGATACGCGGCGAGCCCGTAGCGCACGTCGTTGGCGATGCTGAGCGCTTCCTGCTCGTCGGCGAAAGGCATCATGGTGAGAACGGGCCCGAAGATTTCCTCTTGCGCGATCTTCATCGTGTTGCGTGCGCCAAGATAAAGCATCGGCGCGACGAAGTTACCTTTGTCGCCGGCGCGCCCGCCACCGACGATGGTGGCGCCTTCCTTCTCGGCGGCGCCGATGTAGGAGAGCACCTTGTCGACATGGCGCGGATGGATCAGCGGGCCGATCTCGGTTGCGGGATCGAGCGGGTGCCCGACCTTGATCTTCTTCATGCGCTCGGCGGCGCGTTTCGAGAACTCCTCGTAGATCGAGGCCTCGACGAGCGCTCGGCTCGAGGAAGTGCAGCGCTCGCCGTTGAGCGAGTAGATCATGAACAGCACGGCATCGAGAGCGCGGTCGAGATCGGCGTCGGCAAACACGATGACGGGGTTTTTGCCGCCGAGTTCGAAGTGCACGCGCTTCAGCGTCGCGGCGCCTTGTGCCATGATCGCCGAACCGGTCGCGCTCTCGCCGACGAAGCCGATCGCCTTGATGTCGGGATGCTCGGTCAGCGCGCGGCCCGCGTCCTCGCCGAAGCCGTGCACGGTGTTGAGCACGCCCGGCGGCAGGCCGGCGTCGAGGCAGATTTCCGAGAGCAGCGTCGCGGTGAGCGGGCTCCATTCGGCCGGCTTGTGCACGACCGTACATCCGGCGGCGAGCGCGGGCGCGATCTTCCAGGTCGAGAGCATGAACGGCGTATTCCAGGGCGTAATGACCCCCACGGGGCCGATCGGCTGGCGGATCGTGTAGTTGAGATGCGTGTCGGTCGGCAGCGACAGCCCGTCGTTCGCCAACGGCGCGCGGTCCGCATAGAAGCGGAAATTCTCCGCGCCGCGCAGCGCCGCCTTCGACATGTAGCGGATCGGCTGCCCGGTATCGATGCACTCGACAAAGGCGATCTCGTCGGCGCGCGCCTCGATCGCGTCGGCGATTTTGTGCAGCAGCTTGCGCCGGTGATCGCCCGTCGTCTGCGACCAGCCGGTGCGGAACGCCTTCATGGCGGCCTTCGCGGCGCGGTCGATTTCGGCCGCGCCGCCGCGCGCCACTGTCGCGATCGGCTCATTGTCGATCGGCGAGTGCGTCTGGAAGGTCGCGCCGGAGCCCGCGTCCTCCTTGCCGTCGATCAGGTGCGCGACTGGCTTGTCGCGGAATCGCTTGAGGAAGCCGTCGGCGCGCGCGATCGTCTTG
Source organism: uncultured Alphaproteobacteria bacterium (assembly GCA_963757565.1). Classification (GTDB taxonomy): domain Bacteria; phylum Pseudomonadota; class Alphaproteobacteria; order Rhizobiales; family Xanthobacteraceae; genus PALSA-894. Next base: position 147,780 of record CAVWSB010000006.1, on the reverse strand, counting down.
TCGAGCGCGTCGCTCATGCGGCCGCCGCATTCCGTTCGCGCATGCCGTTGCGCAGCAGCCGCGTCTCGGGATCGATCTCGTGGATTTCGACGGTCAGCGCGAGCGGCCGCGCCTTGAAAACCGGATCGAGCGTCTTGTTCGCCTGATCATAGATCGTCTGCACTGCATGCTTCTTTTGTTCGAGCGGACGGCCCTTGCGGGCGCGGATGTCGATGTGCACGAACGCGTTCTCCGGCGAGCCGTCGCCCACCCGGAAATGTTCGCGGCGCTTCAGCCGCGTGCGCACCGCAACCGGCTCGGCGATGCCACTCGCGATTGCCGCCTGATGGATTTCCTCGACCAGCTTCTGCGGCGTGATGTCGGCTTCGATATTGGCCGAATATTCAACGATCACATGCGGCATGGCGTCCTCCGTTTGTCCGCGTTGACGGCGGGCAGGATTTTCCACATGTTCATGCGCCAGTGTGCCGCCTCAAGGCAAGGAATCTAGCATTGAAACTCGCAACATTCACGGCCGGGGGCCGCACCAGCTACGGCGCCGTGGTGGGCGACGGTATTGTCGATCTTTCCTTTCGGCTCCCCTATCCGAGCGTGCTCGATCTGCTGCGTGCGGGCGCTCTGGAAGAAGCGAAGCAAGCGGCGAAGGATAAGCCCGATCACGCCTTGAGCGACGTCACGCTCAAACGCCCCATCGAGTTTCCGGAAAAAATACTGTGCATCGGTGTGAATTACGCCAATCGCAACGAGGAATACAAAGACGGAAGTGCACCGGCGAAATATCCGAGCATGTTCTTCCGTACGCCCGGCTCGTTCGTCGGCTCGGGCGAGGTGCTGGTGAAGCCCGCTGTCACCCAGCAGTTCGACTATGAGGGCGAGATTGCGCTGGTGATCGGCAAGGAAGCCCGCCGTATCGCCAAGGAGAAGGCACGTGAATACGTTGCGGGCTACACCCTGTGCAACGAGGGCACCGCGCGCGAGTGGACGCGGCATTCCAAATTCAACGTCACGCAGGGCAAGAACTTCGACGCGAGCGGCAGCCTCGGTCCCTGGATGGTCACGGCGGACGAGATCGCGTGGGACAAGCCGCTGCATCTGACCACGACGGTAAACGGCAAAACGCGGCAGGACGACACCACTGCGAACCTGATCTTCTCGTTCGCCGACCTGCTCGCCTACATCACGATCTTCACCACACTTAAAGCCCGGCGACATCCTCGTGACCGGCACGCCGATCGGGGCGGGCGCGCGCTTCGATCCGCCGCGCTGGCTCAAGGCTGACGATGTGGTGGACGTTGTCGGTGCCGGAGATCGGGACGCTGAGCAATCGGGTGGTCGACGAGAGCTGACCCGCCCCCGAGCCAGCGCATCGCCAGCACGACGGCGAGCAGCCCGGTCAGCGCGGCGAGCCAGCCGCCCACGAGGCGAAGGAAGATGTGATGAGGGATGCGCGCGACGCGGCTTTGGGCGCGCGGAGCGTCATCCGTCGCCGGAATCGCCGCCGTGTGCCGCGGCAAGGGATCGAAAAACAGCGACAGATCCCGGCCCTCGGGCCGTCATTTCAAGAGGAACGCGATTGTCGCGCCGGGAGAGCCCAGGTCAATTCAGTATCGATTAGTTTAGAGGATTTATAGTCTTGGATGACCGGGCGATGCCGTTCAACGTTGGTCCGGATTTACCGTCACTTTGGAATACATCGAAGAAGTGCTTTTGCCTTTTGCATCCCCGGAAACGATGACCTAAGTCAGAGCATCGGCCATCCGGGTAGGCGAACTTCGGTTCCAATGATTGTTTGTTCCTGCAACGTTTTCAGCGACCGCGACGTGCGGTCCGCCATTGACACCGCTCCGGCTCGGCCCGCCACCGCCAACCAGGTGTACGGCTGCCTCGGATGCTCGCCGCAGTGCGGACGTTGCGCGCGGACCATTCGCCGCATCATGGATGAGACGCTGCGCTGCGCGCGCGGCTGCGAGGTTGCCTGCGCACACGTCGACGAGCTTCCCGTCGCCGCCGAATAGCCTCGCGTATTGGCGCATGCCGGCTCGCTTCGCCGCTTGAAGCCGTGACCCCTTCACATTAGGACAGTTCGCAGGTGCCGGCCGCTCGGCTGGTCTTTTGCGACAGGAGTGCAGGCCATGAAGGGCGACGCCAAGGTCATCGATTATCTCAACAAGGGCCTGCGCAGCGAACTGACCGCGATCAATCAATACTGGCTGCACTACCGGCTGCTGGAGAACTGGGGCTTCAACGAACTTGCGCACAAATGGCGCAAGGAATCGATTGAGGAGATGCACCACGCCGACAAGTTCGTGGACCGCATCATTTTCCTCGACGGCTTTCCGAACATGCAGGTGCTCGATCCGCTGCATATCGGGCAGAACGTGAAGGAAGTGCTCGAGGTCGACCTGCAGGCCGAGATCGGCGCCCGCGCGCTCTACCAGGAAGCCGCAACCTATTGCGCGACCGTGAAGGATTATCCGTCACGTGATCTGTTCGAGCAATTGATGGAGGACGAGGAAGGCCATATCGACTTCCTCGAAACGCAGCTTCATCTGGTCGAGACGCTGGGCGTGCAGCTTTACGCGCAGGGCCATATGGGCAAGCCGGGGAAAGAAGGGGAGTAGCCGTCAGCCTGAGGAGGCCGCCGAAGGCGGCCCTCGAAGGCGCGGCCAGCGGAGATCATCCTTCGAGGCTCGCTTCGCTCGTATCTCAGGATGACGGAGAGGCGAACAGGCCCTCCGACATCCGCACCAACTCGTCGACGCACGCTGCGGCGCTCTTGCCCGATGTGTTGAGCGTCGCGTGCGCCCGCCCGTAATCCGCCGCGCGCGCATCGAGGATCGCCACAAGGTCCTTCATCGCATCGCGATTGTGCGCCATGGGGCGGAAATCGCCCTGCTCCATGACGCGGCGCATGTGCTCGGCGGGCGAGGCCTGCAGCCAGATGACGTGCGCCTGGTCGAGCAACTGCGATACCGTCGTCTCGTCGGCGACGATTCCGCCGGCTGTTGCGATCACGGCGGAGGAGTTCGATGTCACCAGGCGCGCCAGCGCGTCGCGCTCGTAGCGGCGGAACGTGCCTTGCCCGTACACCTCGAACAGTGTCGCGACCGGTGCGCCGCGTTCGCGCTCGATCGTCTTGTCGAGTTCGATGAACGGCGCGCCAAGCCGTTCGGCCAACATTGCGCCGAGCGTGGATTTTCCGGCGCCGCGTAATCCTATCAGTGCGATGCGCCGGGCGCGATTCACGGCGCGCGCCGACGTCGCATGGGTGCGGCCGGGCGGCATCAGTTGAACCGGATCGAGATCGAACACGCGTGCGATCGAGTCGAGCACCAGAACGCTCGGATTTCCCTCGCCAAGCTCGATCTGCGCCAGGTAGCGCTCGGAGGTCTGGCATTGCTCGGCCAGCATCTTGCGTGTCATCCCGCGCTTAAGCCGCTCCGTACGCACCCGCACGCCAATGGCGCGCAGGAGCGCAGCGTTTTCGCCGCGGTCATTCCGGGGTGCCGCCGCGCGGCGAGCCCGGAATCCATGGCCACTATCGTTTTCGGTCTGCTCGGCCACAGCCAATTCCCAATTTCGCGTTCACGGATTCCGGCTCTCGCATTCGCGCGGCCGGAATGGCCACCATCACGTCTCGATCTTCACGTATTCGAAATCGCCCGGCTTGTTGTCGATTCCGACCTTCGGCGGAGAGATCCAGCCGGCGTATGTGCCCGGCTCGGTCTGCGGGCTCATCAGTGATGCGATGAAGTCGCCATCGTCCGTCGATGGCAGCCAATCGCCCCTTTGTTTTGCCCAGGTTGCCTCATCGATCAGCTTGCCGTCCGGGTTCGCATAGATCGCATTGAACTCGCCGATCGCGCGGTGAAACGCGACGTTCGGCAGGACAAGTTTGTAGTCGAAACCTGCAAGCGAAATGATCTTGTTCCAGCGCAGCAGGCCTTTCACGCAGTCCTGCGTGTAATCGTCGCGCAGCCGCATGTTGAGCGCGGTGAGCGCGGGCTCGTCGATTCGTTTGATCTCGCCGTCCACCAATTTGAGCACCGGATAGGTACCGTTCTTCAGTTGATGATCGTCCTCGATCTGCGTCTCGCGATAACGCCCCTTCAGCCCGTTGTTGAATGCGTTCGCCGCGTTGGTCGAAACCTCGGAGCCGAACAGGTCGAGCGACAGCGTGTAATGCAGGTTCAGTTTCTTCTGGATCGTCGGCAGATCGATGACGCCGAGTGCGCGGACCCTCGCGATGTCGGTCGTCGGGTCGGTTATGCCGGCCTCTTTCATTGCATCGCAGGTGCGCTGTACCACGCGGCTAATCCCGGTCTCGCCGACGAACATGTGGTGCGCTTCCTCGGTGAGCATGAAGCGGCAGGTGCGCGAGAGGGGATCGAAACCCGACTGCGCCAGCGAATGAAGCTGCATCTTTCCGTCGCGGTCGGTGAAGTAGGTGAACATGAAGAACGACAGCCAGTCCGGCGTCGCCTCGTTGAAGGCACCGAGCATGCGCGGCGCATCCTCCGAGCCGGAGCGGCGGCGCAAAAGCTCATCGGCCTCACCGCGGCCGTCGCGGCCGAAATACTTTTGCAACAGGTAGACCATCGCCCAGAGGTGGCGGCCTTCCTCGACGTTGACCTGGAACAGGTTGCGCATGTCGTAGAGCGAGGGCGCGGTCTTGCCGAGATGCCGCTGCTGCTCAACCGATGCGGGTTCGGTGTCACCTTGGATGACGACGAGGCGGCGCAGCATCGCGCGGTATTCGCCCGGCACGTCCTGCCAAGCCGCCTCGCCATAATGCTCGCCGAAAGGAATTTTGCGGTTCTCTTCCTGCGGCGCAAGCAACACGCCCCAGCGGTATTCGGGCATGCGCACGTAATCGAACTTGGCCCACCCGCGTGGATCGACCGAGTAGGCGGTGCGCAGATAGACGAGCGATTCCTGGAAGCCTTCGGGCCCCATATCGTTCCACCAGTTGAGGTAGCCCGGATGCCAGACCTCCAGCGCCTTGAGCACGCGGCGGTCTTCCGTCAGCCCGACATTGTTTGGAATGGTGGTCGAGTAATCGACCTTGATGTCGTGCATGGTCATGATCAAACTCTCTTCAAATCGAAATTGGGCTTCTGCCCGCTGCCGTAGCGCGTGAGCGCGCCTTCGGGACCGACGGCATTCGGGCGCTGGAAGATCCAGTTCTGCCACGCGGTCAGGCGCGCGAAGATCTTTGTTTCCATCGTTTCGGGGCCGGCGAAGCGCAGGTTCGCCTCCATGCCAGTCAATCCGTCGGGCGAGAAGCTCGCGCGCTCCTCAAGGAACAACCGCACCTCATCGTCCCAATCGATGTCGTCGAGCGCGAAGGTGACGAGTCCTATTTCCTCCGCGGCCTCTGCCTCAAGAACACAGCCGACCTCTTCCTGCGCGCGGGCCCGCGCGTCGTCGTCATCGAGGAAGCGCGTTTCGATGCGGGTGAGGCCATTGCTCATTGTCAGGCCGCCGTTGAAGTTCACGTCGCCGAGCATGATCGCGGCCGGCGCGCTGTTGTCGCCCTGCATCGTGCCGATCAGCATGTAGGAGCGGTCCGCGGCGAAGATCAGTTCGGCGAGCGTCCCGGCAAAGCAGGCGCCTGGTACGATCAGTGCCGCTATCGAGCGCGAGGTCATGTCGACGCGCTTGAGCACGCGCTTCCATTTCAGGCGGATTTCGCGCGCGAGCCAGTGCTGTGTGTTCGCATCGAGAAACGTGTCGTAGTCCAGCACGCGTTGCGCGTCGCCTTCGGACTTGAACACGATGGTCGCGATCTCCAGCTCGTTGAGCCGGATGTCGAGGATCGCGTCGTCCAGTTCGCGCGCGATTTGCAGCGGCCAGAACGCCGCGCCCTGTTTCACCATGTCGACCGCGGAGCAGGGCGGAGCAACCTCTGGACCACGCAGCGTGATCGTTGCGAGCCGGTTCTCGCGGGTGAATTCGACAGAAACGTATTTGTATTCGTTTGAGTCGGCCGCGCGGTTTCGCTCGACCGGCGTGAGTGCGATGCCCCCTGCGGGCTTGCCATTGTTGTGAGCCGCGAATTCCTTCGCGCGGCTTGCCACCGACTCGTCGAGCTTAGAGCGCGGCATCACCTCATCGACCAGCCGCCAGTCGACCGCGCGTTTGCCCTTCACACCCTCTTCGGTGGTGCAAAAAACGTCCGCATGGTCGCGCCGTACCTTGCGCTTGTCAGTGACGCGCGTCAGGCCGCCGGTGCCGGGCAACACCGCGAGCAGCGGCAATTCCGGCAGCGACACCGTGGCCGAGCCGTCATCCACCAGCATGATGTGATCGCAGGCGAGCGCCAGTTCGTAGCCGCCGCCCGCCGCCGTGCCGTTCACAACGCAGAGATATTTCTGCCCGGAGTTCTCGCTTGCGTCCTCGATGCCGTTGCGCGTCTCGTTGGTGAACTTGCAGAAGTTGACCTTATGAGCGTGCGTCGCGCTCGCGAGCATGCGGATGTTCGCGCCGGCGCAAAACACGCGATCCTTGCCCGACTTCAGGATGACGACACTCACCTCGGGGTGCTCGAAGCGCAGCCGCTCGATTGCGTCGGCGAGTTCAATGTCGACGCCGAGATCGTAGGAATTGAGCTTCAACTCGTAGCCGCCGAGCAGGCCGCCCTTTTCATCGACGTCCATTGTCAGTGTCGCGACGTCGCCTTCGGTCGTGAGTTTCCAGTGGCGGTAGCGTGCAGGTTCGGTGCGGAAATCGATCGCCGGGCTCGCGCCATGATCGGACTCGCCAGGCTTCTCGGCGGCCTCTCCCATGCGTTACCTCCGAAATTATCTTTATAATTCAATATCGGAAAAGGAATTATAGTGCATGTCGACCAGCGGGGCAACCCGGCGCGCTGTCATTCAGGCGGCGTTGTCCACGCCTTCGCCATGCGCCTGAAAGAGGCGCTCGGCGAAATCCGCAACTGCAAAGAGTGTCTCCTCGGGCTTTTCGCGATGTGGCGCGTGGCCCGTGCCGGGCAGCACCGACGTTTCGACCGGGCAGTAGCATTCCTGTTCTGCCGCCCGCACCTGCGCGAGCGTCCCGTAGCGGTCGGCCTCGCCCTGGATCAGCAGGATCGGCACGCGAATGTAAGCGAGAGAATCCGCGATATCGAACACGCGCGAAAACTTCGGATCGAGCCAGGCCTCGCTCCAGCCGCGGAACGCCGCGTCGACATCCGAATGGTGGCGCGCGAGCCGCGCGCGCAGATCGGTAGTTTCGTACGCGGTGCGTGCGTTGCGGATTTCCGCGAGGCCTTCCGGCTCGACGAAGAAATGCGGCGCCAACAGCACCAGTCCGCGCACGCGATGATCCTGATGGCTGCCCGCATAGGCGGCCGCGATGGACGCCCCGTCACTGTGGCCGAGCAGAATGCCGCGCGAAAAGCCGATTGCGTTGAGCACGGGCGGCAGCACGTCCGCTGCCTCGCGCTGCATGTAGTCGAGCGGGCGGGGCAGGGTCACGGTGGACGATTTGCCGTAACCCGCGCGCGAATAGACGAACACGCCAAGCCCCGTGCGCTCCGCCAGTTTTTCAGGAAACGCGCCCCACGTGGTGACCGAGCCGAGCCCTTCGTGCAGCATCACGATGGTCGGCGCTGCATCGGGACGCAGCCCGATCATGTGGTATTCGAGCTGCGCGCTGCCGATGTCGAGGAAGCCGTTGTCGGCGAGCGTCATGGGAAGAATGCGTTCCACAGCATCGCAAGGCCGGAAACTAGCATCAATCCGTCGAGCATGTAACGGAACGAGTTGGCATCCATCTTCATGACAAAGCGCCGCGAGGCGAACGTGCCCGACATCAGAGATGCGCCCGTGATGAGACCCTTCACAAAGGTGTCCCAGGGCATCGCTCCGAGCGTCCGGAATGTCAGGACTTTTGCAACGTACATCGCCAGCGAGCTCGCGGCCTCGGTCGCGAGGAAGGCGCCCTTCACCAGCCCGTACATCAGGAAGACGGGCACGGTGATGGGCCCTGTCGTCACCACGATGCCAGTGACGAAGCCCAGCACGGTGCCGATTATGGCCAGGTGCCAGAGCCTGAGCTTAAGGTCGTGTGAGGAGAGCCAGTGCCGCGCGGGGATGAGTGTCAGCAGAAAGACCGCGATCGCGATGTCGACCGCGCGCGCGGGCAACACCAGCAAGGTCTTGGCGCCAAGCGCCGCCATCGGAACGGCGGGAATCGAATAAGCCGCCGTCGCCCGCCAGTCCACTTCGCGCCACCACGCGATGATGCGCGAGAGATTTCCGATGATGGCAGCAACCGCCATGATCGGCACGGCTTCTTTCGGGCCGAACTGCCAGACCAGCACAGGCACCAGCATGATCGACGAGCCGGTGCCGATGATGCCGCTGATGGCGCCGGCGACGAGGCCGACCGCGCAGACGAAGATGAATTCCAATGCGGCTCTCCGCTCGTCCCCGCGAAAGCGGGGACCCAGGGCCAAACAACCAATCCTGCAAGTGCTCTGGATGCCCGCGTTCGCGGGCATGAGCGAAGTTTAAGTCAATCCCTCAACTTGAAGCGCTGGATCTTCCCCGTCGCGGTCTTCGGCAGCCCGTCGACGAATTCGATCCAGCGCGGATACTTCCAGGGGCCGACCTGCGCCTTCACATGCTCCTGCAACTCGGCCTCGCCGGGCTTGCCGCCTTCGCCCTTGAGCACGATGAAGGCCTTCGGCTTTAGCAGCCCGTCCGCGTCCTCTTTCGGCACGATGGCGCATTCGAGCACGCGCGGGTGCGTGATCAGCGCGCTCTCGACCTCGAATGGGGAGACCCACTGGCCGCTCACCTTGAACATATCGTCGGTGCGCCCGCAGATTCGATAGAAACCATCGGACCCGAGCGTGTACTTGTCGCCGGTGCGGGTCCACTCGCCCTCGAAGGTGCGGCGCGATTTCTCGCGCTGGTTCCAGTAGCCGTCGGCGGCGCTCGGACCGCGTACCGACAATTCTCCAATCTCGCCTTGCGCCACTTCGCGGCCATTGTCGTCGATCAGCCGCGCCTCGTAGCCGGGGATGGGCATGCCCGAGGTGCCGTATTTGATCGTGCCCGGATAGTTGCCGAGGAAGATATGCAGCATTTCGGTCGAGCCCACGCCGTCGTAGATGTCGACGCCGAAGCGCTTCTTCCATTCGACCCCGAGATGTTCCGGCAGGCCTTCACCGGCCGACACGCACATGCGCAGCCGCGCCGATGAATTCTCCGGCTTGCAGGCAGGATCGGCGAGCATCGCGGCGTAGAGCGTCGGCACGCCGCAAAAGATCGTCGGCTGCTCGCGCTTGAGCACGGCGAATACCGCCTGCGGTGTCGGACGATCCGGCAGCAGCACCGCGGTCGCGCCGACCGACATCGGAAAGCTCATGCCATTGCCCAGCCCGTAGGCGAAGAACAGCTTCGCGGCCGAATACACGATGTCATCCTCGCGGATGCCAAGTGCGTCCTGCGCGTAGAGCTTCGCGGTCGCCATCGCGCTGGAATGCACATGACGCACGCCCTTCGGCATGCCGGTCGAGCCGGACGAATAGAGCCAGAACGCGACCTCGTCGGTGGAGGTCGAAACGGGCTCCGCGCCTTTCGTTTCGGCGGCGAGCAATTGATCGAAGCGCGGCAGACCATCCGCGTCTCCCACGACGAACGTCTTCAGATTGAGCCCGGCGGCCGCCTGCTGCGCGATGCCAAGCAACGGCGCGGAGACGAACAGCACCTTGGCGCGCGAGTCCTTCAAAATGTACCGATACTGCTCGGCGGTCAGCAGCGTATTGAGCGGCACCGGAACGATGCCTACGCGGATCGCGCCCCAGAACAGGACGGGGAAATCGACCGTGTCGAGCATCATCATCGCGACGCGGTCTTCGCGCTGCAGCCCGAGGCGCGCCAGCATGGGGCCGATGCGCGCGACGCCATCGGCCAGCTCGCCATATGTCAGTTTGCGCGCGGGATCAATGAACGCGGTCTTCGCCGCGCGCCCCTCCGCCACATTGCGATCGACCATGTCGACCGCCGCATTGTAGCTTTGCGTGCCCATTTCCTTGTCGTTCCCCGCTTTGAGCGTCAGTATAGAGGGCAGGCGCCGTGGGACAACGGCGCGTATGGGAGGGGTTTCATGCGGTTGCTGGCGCTGGTCGTTGCGTTGCTCGCCGGTTTGAACGCCGCGAACGCCGAAGTCGCCGAAGTGCGCCTCTCCAAGCAATACGGCCTGCCGTATCTGCCTTTCATGGTGATGGAACGGCATCAGATTCTGGAGAAGCAGGCAGAGAAGGCCGGCTTCAATCTCAAGGTCTCGTGGACCACGCTGTCCAATTCGACCGCCATGATGGAGGCGATCCTGTCGGGGCAAATGGACTTCATCGCGCCTGGCCTCCCGACGCTTGCGACCATGTGGGACAAGACTGTCGGTACGCCCAACGAGATCCGCGCGCTTTCGGCCATCCAGTCGATGCCGTACGTGCTGATGACCCGCTCGCCGGATATCAAGACGATACGCGATTTCACCGACAAGGATCGCATCGCGCTGCCCGCCGTAAAGCTGACCGGCCACGCGATCGCGCTGCAGATGGCGGCAGCGAAGGAGTGGGGCCGCGAGCACTACGACAAGCTGGACGCGATCACGGTCTCGCTTTCGCATCCGGATGCCGCCGCCGCGCTGCTCAACGGCAAGGGCGAGATCAACGCGCATTTCGCAAGCTCGCCGTTCTACTACATCGAGGAGGCGACGCCGGGCGTGCATCGGGTGCTGCATTCCTATGATGCGGCCGGCGGCCGGCACACCAACGGCGTGCTGATGGCCTCGAAGAAGTTTTACGATGCGAACCCGAAGGTCTGCGCGGCCGTGGTCGCCGCCCTCGACGAGTTCAACGCCTGGATCAAGAAGAACCCGCGCGAGGCGGCGCAGATCTATCTCGACATGACCAAGGAAAAGCGCTCCACGCTCGACGAGATGGAGAAGATGGTCACCGATCCGGACGTGGATTACACCACGACGCCGGTCAGCGTCATGAAGTTCGTCGAGTTCATGAACCTCGCCGGCACAGTGAAAAAGAAGCCGAATTCGTGGAAGGATCTGTTCTTTCCCATCGCGCATGACAGGCCCGGAAGCTAAGCCACTCCGCTCATGCCCGCGGACGCGGGCATCCAGTTCTTGGCCAAATTCTGGGTCCCCGCTCTCGCGGGGACGAGCGGAAGCAGAGACAGGAGAGTCGGATGAATGCACCCGCCACCCAGCCCACCATCTCGGTCGGTGGATTCTCGATCGACATCTTGGTGCAGGGATTTCCCGGCAAGACCGTGTGCCACGGCGGGCTTGGCTGGAGCACCGTCGCGCTGGTGCGGGGCGAGGGCCGGGTGATCCTGATCGATGCCGGGAATTTCGGCATGCGGCGGCTCGTCTCGGAGCGGCTCGCCGCGCATGGGCTGAAGCCGGCCGACGTGACCGACGTGATCCTCACACACGCGCACTATGATCACTCGATGAACTTCCCGATGTTCCAGTCTGCGCGCGTGCTGATGGGCAAGGGCGAACTCGACTGGGCGCTGGCGCAGCCGATCGGCCACCACATTATTCCGGAATTCTATGTGCGCGAGTTGAAAAGCTGGCCAGGCTTTGAAGGCGTTGCGGAAGGGCAGGAGGTGTTGCCCGGTCTCACCGCCTTTGCCGGCCCGGGCCACACACCGGGCCATCTGGTCTATGTCCTCAATGGCGGTGAGCGCGACGTGATCTTCTCCGGCGATGCCGCCAAGAACCGCGCCGAGATGCTCTCGCTCGAAGCCGATATGACGATGGATGCCGCCGCCAGCCGCGCCACGATGGAGCGCATCTGGGCGGTCTGGAAGAAGAAGCCCGGCTCGATCCTGGTGCCCGGCCACGACGTGCCGATGCGGCTGGAGAACGGCGAGCCGGTCTACATCGCCAAGCGAACCGCGGGTATCCGGGCGTGGTTCGGCAAGACGATGGACGAGACGACGCTGATCGAACTGAAGGTGTGAGCGAGGCTAGTTCGTCGCCATCTTGCAATCCGGATTGATCGGCCCGAAGGCCTCTTCGCCCGAGATATGCGCGAGGATCTTGTAGTAGTCCCATGGCGCTTTCGATTCCTCTGGCGTTTTCACCTGCACCAGCACGAGGTCGTGCACCATCAGATTGTCGGCGCGCAGGTGGCCGTTGCGCGAGAAGAAATCCTCCACCGGCACCTTGCGCATCTGCTCGGCCACCTTGAGCGGATCGTCCGTGCCCGCGGCCTTCACGGCATTGAGATAATGGACCACGGATGAATAGACGCCGGCCTGCCACATGCTCGGCATCTTGTTGTTGCGTTCGAAGAAGCGCTTCGACCAGGCGCGCGTCTTGTCGTCCATGTCCCAGTAGAACGAAGTCGTGAGCAGCAGCCCCTGCGCGGCGTTGAGCCCGAGCGCGTGCACGTCGTTGATCAGCATCAGCAGCGCGGCCATTTGCTGCCCGCCCTTGAAGATGCCGAACTCGCCGCCGAGCTTCACCTCGCTCATGTTGTTCGGCGGACCGCCCGCGATGCCGATGATCTTCGCCTTCGAGGCCTGCGCCTGCAGGATGAACGAGGACAGGTCCGCGGTCGCAAACGGCGGGCGCACCGCGCCGACCACCTTGCCGCCCATCTTGTTGATCACCGTGCTCGCGTCGCGCTCGAGGGAGTGTCCGAATGCATAATCGTCGGTGATGAAGAACCAGCTATCGCCGCCGCGCTTCACCACCTCCTGCGCGGTGCCGACTGCGAGTGCGCGGGTGTCGAACACCCACTGGATCGCATAGGGATTGCAGAACTTGCCGTGGAAGTCGGCGGCACCGGTGGAGTGCGCGATGAAGAGCCTCTTCGATTCCTTGGCGACGTTCTGCACCGCGAGGCCGACCGCCGACACCGGCACGTCCACGATGAGATCGACCTGCTCGTTCTCGTACCAGCGCCGCGCGATGCCCGCGCCGATATCCGCCTTGAGCTGGTAGTCGCGCATTGATCACCGTGATCGGCTTGCCGAGCACGGTGCCGCCGAAGTCTTCGACCGCCATCTGTGCGGCGGTGACCGAGCCTTGCCCGGTCGGCGTCGAGGCCGGGCCGACCATGTCTGTCAGCACGCCGATCTTGACGACGTCGTCGGAGATCTGCGCCATCGCGGTGGTGGAGAGAAGAGCCGCGGCCAGCGCCGCGAGGCCAAGCCTCAGCATCGTAATCCTCCCATGCGTGCGCGGCGGTGCCCGCGCTTCTCTTTGGGCGCGAACGTTAGGTGCGGCGGGCCCACCTGTCAAAACCGGTGCCTGCTATCTTGTTCGCGCAGCGCGACGCGCCTATCCTCACGGAGCCCGGCTCAAACAGGCCCGAGGGACACCATGACCATCGCCCGATCGTGTGTTGCAGCGGTCTTCGCCGCTGCGCTTGCCGCTCCTCTGCCGGCTGCCGCACAGAATGCCTCCGAGCAACTCGGCAACGTTCATTTCGAGACGACCTGCAACGAGGTCGCGCAGCGTCGCTTCGACCGCGCGATGCGCTATCAGCATTCGTTCTGGTATTCGGCTGCGCGCGAAATCTACGAAGAGGTCGCCAAGGCTGATCCCGACTGCGGCATGGCGTATTGGGGCATCGCGCTGACCTATCTCGATAACCCGCACGGCCCGATCCCGGGATCGAACGTCGCGCCCGGTCTCGCGGCGATTGAAAAGGCGAAAGCGACCGGTGCGAAGAGCGAGCGCGAGCGCGATTTCATCGATGCGCTTTCGATCATGTACGTCGACGCCGACAAGTTGACCCATCAGCAGCGCATTCGCTCCTATCTCGGAGCGATGGAGAAGATCGCGGCGAAATATCCGGCAGACGACGAGGCGCAGATCTTCTACGCCATCACGCTCAACACCTCCGCTTCGCCGGGCGACAAGACCTACGCGCAGCAGCTCAAAGGCGCCGCGATCCTGGAGCCGATCTGGCAGCGCCAGCCGTACCATCCGGGCGTCGCGCACTACCTGATCCACCTTTATGACTATCCAGCGATCGCCGAGAAAGGCCTGAAGGCGGCGAACGAATACGCCAGGATCGCGCCGGCCGCCCCGCATGCTCAGCACATGCCCTCGCACATCTTTACGCGCGTCGGGTACTGGAAGGAGTCGATTGCGTCCAACGAGGCATCCGTGAAGGCCGCGAAGGACGGCAAGGAGTATGTCGATCAGCTTCATGGGGAGGACTATCTGGTCTATGCCCACCTCCAGCTCGGGCACGACAGCGAGGCGCGCGCCGTCGTTGACGACATCCGCGCCGTCAAGATCGCAAACCCCGCCATGTTTGGAGGATTCTTTGCGCAGGCGGCCTCGCCCGCACGTTATGCGATCGAGCGCGGCGACTGGAATGCCGCGGCTCAGCTCGAGGTGGCGCCGACGCAGTTCCCGCACATCGAGGCAATCACCCGGTTCGCTCGTGCGTTGGGCGCAGCTCGCTCCGGGCACGCCGAGGCCGCGACGGCCGACATCGCGAAACTGACCGCGCTGCGCGACACGCTGCGCGAACAGAAGAACGGGTACTGGGCTGAGCAGGTCGACATCCAGATCGCGGTCGCGAATGCATGGGTGCTCGAAGCGGAAGGCAAGAAGGACGAGGCGGCAAAGGCTCTGGCCGCAGCCGCCGATCTCGAAGACAAAACCGAGAAGCATCCGGTGACACCGGGACCGCTGGCGCCGGCGCGCGAGCTCTACGGGCAAATGCTGATCGAGCAGGGACAATTCGCCGAGGCCTTGGCCGCTTTCGAGGCGAGCAAGGCGAAGGAACCGAACCGGTTCCACGGTTATGCAGGCGCGGCCGCGGCGGCCGAAAAACTCGGCGACAAGGCAGCCGCCAAGGCGAATTACGAGAAACTGATTGCGCTCGCCGGTTCGGGCAGCGATCGGCCCGGAGATTGCGCTAGCCCGCAGCTACCTCGCGCAGAACTAGCCGGGAAGCCAGATGCGAAGGACGATCGCGGCGGCAAGTGCGCTTCTTCTGTTTGTCCTTGCTTGTGCGCTGCCTGCGCCCGAGGGAAGCGGTCGTGCGGTCGCAATGGCATCGCCAGCGGACTGGACCGAGGTGCCGTGGCCGTTCCCGATGGATCAGTGGGGCAAGGGCAAAGCGTTCACGTGCAACGCCGCCGACTGCGGCGCTCCGGTCACGGTCTATATCCGCGCCAAGATTGGATTCTGTAACTGCGCGACCGGCGTTGCCGACGACGAGGAGCTCGACCGGATCAGCGACTTTGAACTCATCGGAACGGAAGCGACCGCGCAGGCGGCGGGCCACCCGGTCACGGTCGCCTGGATGAAGGGACGCAGCCGCCCGTTCACCATCACGAGCGCGAGGGGATCGAGCACCGGCGCGCTATCTGTCGGGTTCAACGACCGCTGCGACGCGATCATCGCGACGGCGGTCGTGCCGGAGAAGCAGGCAACCGTAGTCGAGCCGGCTGTCCTCGACTTTCTCAACAGTCGCACGGTGCTGCACTGGGCCGAGGTAGCTCTCGGTCTCTAACGGCTCGTTCGACTGCTTCAGTGAAGCTGACCGATATCAGCCAGAAACTTGTGGCAGTTTTGGCTGAGCCGCTGCCTGTTCTGCTGCAGGCATCCGAGGACGGCCATGTCCTGACCGAAGAACTTGCTGCACATTTTACGCGAGTCGCCGCCGCAAGCCTTGTCGCCACGTTTGCGGACGTCGTCCTGCGCGAAGGCCGGCGCGATGCTGCCGATCATGACGGTGAGTGCGAGGGCCGCGGATAAAGCCGATGATAGACGCACGGTTTTCCTCCGATCGCTCTTCTGGTTGCCGATGAAACGCAAACCGGGCACGAACCCGTTGCAGTCAGTGAAGCTGGCCGATGTCAGTCAGGAACTTGCGGCAGGGCGAACTCAGCCGTTTTGCGCTGCGCTGGAAACAGGACAGGATCACGAAGTCCCCCTGACCGAAGAATTTCTTGCAGAGCCGCGCCGCATCCTTGGTGCAGGCATCGTTGCCGCGGCCACGCTGCTGCTGGGCGTACGCGGTAGCCGACGCGGTCACGCAAAGGATCCCGATCGAGAACAGGACGAAGAGTCTCACGCGAGTCATGCGACGCCCCCGCGATTCCTTCATGCGCGAACACTAGCATACGCGCGCCAACGAAATGTGGCGTGCGGCGCCAGCGCACAGAATTGGGAGCGACCGTTGCGGACGGGCATCATGTTCCCGTCCAGACGTGACGACGCGTCACATCCCATCACATTGTGTGTTGCGCCTTCGCGTCCTGGATTGCCTTCCACACCCGCTCGGGTGTCGCCGGCATCTCGATATTGGCGATGCCATAATCGGACAGCGCATTGACGATCGCGTTCATCACCGACGTGAGCGCACCGGCGCAGCCCGCTTCGCCGCAACCCTTCACGCCGAGCGGATTGTTCTTCGCCGGCACAGCCAGGCTCTCGAACTCGATGTCGGGCATGTCGCCCGCGCGCGGCATCGCGTAGTCCATGTAGGAGCCGGTGAGAAGCTGGCCCTCGGCGTCGTAGGCGGTCCGCTCCATGATCGCCTGTCCAATGCCCTGCACCACGCCGCCATGCACCTGCCCGGCAACGAGCAACGGATTGACGATGGTGCCGAAGTCGTTGACCGACTTGTAGCTGGTGATTTCGATGGTGCCGGTGTCGGGATCGATCTCGACTTCCGCCACGTGGCATCCGTTCGGGAACACGGACGGGATCGGCTCCTTGCTGACGTGCCTCACGCTTAGTGAATTGGGCACGCCCTCTGGCAACTTGAGCCCTGCGCGCAGTTTTTCGGCCAGCTCCATGATGCCGATCGAGCGGTCGGTTCCCGCGATGGTGAAATTGCCGTCGCCGAACTCGATGTCGCCTGCCGAGGCTTCGAGCACGAAGCCCGCGACCTGCTTGCCCTTTTCGATTACGGCCTCGGCGCCTTCGAGGATCGCGGTGCCGCTCGCATACATCGAGCGAGAACCGCCGGTTCCGCCGCCCGCGAGCAGTTCGTCGCTGTCGCCCTGCAGCAGCTTGATCTTCTCGAACGGGACGCCGAGCTTCGATGTCAGGACCTGCGCGAAAGGCGCCGCGTGGCCCTGACCGTAATCGAGCGTGCCGGTAATGATGGTGACGTCACCATTCTCCTCGAAACGGATGCCGCCCATTTCCTTGTTCGGTGGCGCGGTGACCTCGAGATAGCTTCCGACGCCGAGGCCAAGCAGCTTGCCGCGCTTCTTGGCGGCGCGCTTGCGCTCCTTGAAGCCCTTTACGTCCGCAACCTCGATGGCGCGCTCGAACACAGCCGGAAAGTCGCCGGAGTCGTACTGCATCCCCGACGAAGCCTTGTAGGGAATCTCACTCTTCCTGATCTGGTTGCGCTTGCGCAGGCTGAAGCGGTCGATCTTCATCTCCTCCGCGGCGCGGTCGATCAGCCGTTCCATGTAGTAGTTGCCCTCGGGGCGACCGGCGCCGCGATAGGCCGAAACCAGCACCGTGTTGGTGACCATCACCTTGGTGGCGACCTCGATCAGCGGAATTTTGTAAACGCTGACCGCGTTCTTCACGATGTTCAACGTCGACATCAGCGGTGAGACCGGGCCGAGATAGGCGCCCGTGTTGCCGTAGCCCTTGAAGCGCGCTGCAAGGAATTTGCCCTTCGCGTCGAGCGCGAGCTCGCCGGTGAATTCGTGATCGCGGCCGTGGTGATCCGAGACGAAGCTCTCGAAGCGGTCGGCGGTCCATTTCACCGGCCGGCCGAGTTCCTTGGCGGCGTGCAGGATCGGCACGTATTCCGGGTAGACGGCGGCCTTCATGCCAAACGAGCCGCCAACATTGCCGGTCAGCACGTGCACCTTGTCGGGCGTGGTGCCGAGAATATCGACGAGCTGGCCCTTCATGCCGAAGGCGCCCTGGCAACCGATGTTCATGGTGTAGCGCCCGCTCGTCGTGTCGAACGACGCGATTGCCGAGCGCGGCTCCATCGCGCTCACCACGACGCGGCTGTTGACCAGTTCCAGTTTGGTGACATGGGCGGCCTTGGAGAAAGCCTCCGCGACTTTGTCTGGCTCGCCGTAGAGATAGTCGAGCACGACGTTGCCGGGGACGTCGTCGTAGAGCTGCGGTGCGCCGGGCTTGGCGGCCTCGCTCGCCTGCGTGACGGCGGGCAGCGGATCGATATCGACCTCGACCGCCTCGGCGGCGTCCTTTGCCTGCGCCATGGTTTCGGCGACCACGACCGCGACCGGATCGCCGACGAAGCGCACCTTGTCGCTCATCAGCGAATAGCGGTTCGGCTTCTTCATCTCGCTGCCGTCTCAATTCTTGAACGGCACGACGCATTTCATGATGCCGTAGGCGGCGAGATCCGCGCCCGTGTAAATTCCAAGCACGCCGGGCATGCCCTTGGCGGCAGCGGTGTCGATCTTCTTGATGACGCCATGACCGTTTCGGCTACGGACAAAATACGCATAGGCCTGCTTGGGCAGGTTCAAGTCGTCGGTGTAATGGCCCTGACCCTGCACCAGAACAGGGTCCTCAGTACGGCGTACCGGCTGGCCGACGCCATATTTGTTCAAATCGAACGCGTTCGAACGGTCCTGCACATTCATGAGCGGATTGCCTCGTAAGCGGAATTCGACGGAAGCATGATCTTTGGATCGGTGCTGCAGTGCGATTATCACGCCGCAGCGGGTTTTCGATAGGGGGCTGCGCCTTGGGGGCAGCCATGCGTCCCATTCGCGTGGGACGTTTCACAATGCGCGAAGGGCGGCCAATTGTCGCGATTTAGACCAATGGCCTTAATTCTTCGCTTGGCGGGACCGCGCCGATCGGGCAAAAATGCCGCAAAGCCTTAACACTTGGGAGGAAATGACATGCGACTGAAACTGACGCGTCTTGTGGCCGGCCTCGTCGCCACGACGGCGCTTGCGCTGTTGCCAAATGCCGCCTCTGCGCAAAGCGGCGAGCCGATCAAGATCGGCTTCTCGATGTCGCTGACCGGCCCGCTCGCCGCCAACGGCAAGCAGGCGCTGCTCGGCGCCAAGATCTGGGAAGAGGAAATCAACGGCAAGGGCGGGCTGATCGGCCGTCCGGTCAAGCTCGTCTACTACGACGACCAGAGCAATCCCTCGCAAGTGCCGGCGATCTATCAGAAGCTGCTCGACTCCGACAAGGTCGACCTCGTGGTCTCGAGCTATGCAACCAACATGATTGCGCCGGCAATGCCGGTGGTGATGCAGAAGAACAAGTTCTTCCTGAGTCTCTTCGGGCTCGATGTAAACGCCGAGTTCAAATATCCGAAATATTTCTCCGTGCTGCCGACAGGTCAGGACACCAAGGGCTCCTTTACCGAGGGCTTCTATGAGGCCGCGTTGAAGCAGAATCCGAAGCCGACGACAGTCGCGCTCGCCGCCGAGGATGCCGAATTCTCCCGCAACGCCTGCGAAGGGGCACGCGAGAATGCGAAGAAGGCCAATCTGAAAATTGTCTACGACAAGTCGTACCCACCATCGACGACCGACTATGCGCCGATCGTGCGTGCCGTGCAGGCGGCCAATCCCGATATCTTCGTTATTTGCTCCTATCCGCTCTCATCTGTCGGCATGGTGCAGACGATCAATGAACTGAACTACAAGCCAAAGATGGTCGGCGGCGCGATGGTCGGCCTGCAGGCAACCGTGTTCAAGCTGCGCCTGGGCTCCAAGCTCAACGGCATCGTCAATTACGAAACCTGGGTTCCGACCGAGAAGAATCTCGAACGCGCCGGGGACTTCTTCAAGAAGTATCAGTCGAAGGCCGGCGCCGAAGGCGTGGATCCGATCGGCTACTACCTGGGCGGCTGGGGCTATGCGTGGATGACGATTCTTGGACAGGCGGTCGCAGACACCAAGAGCGTCGATGACGACAAGATCGTCGACTATTTCAAGAAGACCACGTTCAAGACCATCATGGGCGACTGGGCCTACGGCGCAAAAGGCGAGTGGACCAAGTCGGGGATGCTGCAGGTGCAGTATCACGGCGTAAAGGACGGCAACGACCAGCTCGACCAGTGGCGCGGTATGGCGGTGCAGACCGTGTTGTCGCCGGCGGACCAGAAGACTGGCGAGGTGGTCTACCCATACGAAAAGGCGAAGTAAGCTTCGCCCGGCCGCGAACGTCTGCGCTGAAACGAACAACGCCGCGCACAACCTGCGCGGCGTTTTTCTTCACCCGATTTGTCGCGGCACTAGATGCCCATGTAGAACTTGCGGATCAGCTCGTTGTTGTTGAGTTCGTCCGCCGACTTTCCCTCGAATGCGATCTTGCCGTGGACGATCACATAGCCGCGGTCGGCGATGCGGATCGCCTGGTTGAAGTTCTGCTCCGCCATCAGCACGGTAAGTTGATATTTTTCCTTCAGTGTCTTGATTGCGTCGATGGTTCGGCTGACCAGGATCGGTGCCAGGCCGACGGAGGGCTCGTCCACCAGCAGAATGCGCGGTGCGCTCATCAGCGCGCGGGCAAGCGCGAGCATCTGCTGCTCGCCGCCGCTCATCGAGCCGGCGAGCTGGTTGCGCCGTTCCTTCAGCCGTTCGAAGGTCTGGTAGCAGAAGTCGAGGTTGCGCGAGAGTTCGGCACGCGCAGTCGGGCGGAAAGCGCCGAGTAGCAGGTTCTCCTCCACCGTCAGCTTGGGAAACAGCCGGCGGCCCTCAGGCACCAGCGCTATCCCAAGATCGACGATCTCCTCGGTGCTGCGCCCGACCAGATTGTGCCTTTGCCCCCCGATCTCGGCGATGATCGTGCCCGCGCTCGGACGCACCATGCCCATGATGCACTTCATCAGCGTCGATTTGCCGTTGCCGTTTGTCCCGAGCAACGCCACGGTTTCAGATGGACGCACCTCAAGCGTCACATCCTCCAGCACGCGGACGGAGCCGTAACCCGCATGAACGCCGCTGATGGTGATGCTGTCAGCCAAGGTAGGCTTTCTCCACCTCGGGGTTGCGCACGACCTCCTGCGGATCGCCGTCCGCAATCTTGCGGCCGGATACCAGGACCACGAGGCGTTGCGAGAAGCTCATCACGGCGCTCATGATGTGCTCGATCAGGATGATCGTGATGCCGCGGTCGTTCAACTGCCGCAGCAGCAGCAGAATATCCTCGATTTCCGAGTGCGAGAGGCCCGCCATCGCCTCGTCTGCAATCAGCAGCTTGGGCTCGGCCGCGATGGCGCGCGCAAGTTCGAGCTTGCGCATCTCGACCTGCGTCAGATCGCGCGGACGCTTGCGCGCCTTGTGATCGAGCCCGACCAGCCGCAGGTGCTCGACACAGTGCGCTTCCAGTTCGTCGCCGCTCAGATGAGATCCGGACCGCGCCTTCACCGCGTAGAGCAGCGGGATGTGCAGGTTCTCCGACACCGACAGGCTGTGGAACGGACGCGGCAGCTGAAATGAGCGCGACAGCCCGAGAACGGTACGCTGATGCGCCGCCATGCCGTCAATCTTCTGGCCGTCGAAGGTGACGCTGCCGGTCTCGTTGCGCAGCGTGCCGCAGATGCAGTTGACGAGCGTGGATTTTCCGGAGCCGTTCGGCCCGATCAGCCCGAGCCGCTCGCCCGGCGCTACGCTCAGATCAA
Organism: uncultured Alphaproteobacteria bacterium; assembly: GCA_963757565.1. Taxonomy (GTDB): domain Bacteria; phylum Pseudomonadota; class Alphaproteobacteria; order Rhizobiales; family Xanthobacteraceae; genus PALSA-894. The sequence continues at coordinate 126,164 of CAVWSB010000006.1, read as the reverse complement.
TGCTGTCGAGCGCGACGAAGCCGCCGAAGCGCTTGCCCACCTTGTCGATGCGCAGGAGAGCGTCAGCCATCGTGCTGCTTCCTGCGCCAGAGTTGGGTCACAAAGCCGACGAGCCCGTTCGGCGCGACGATGACGAACACGACGAGCAACACGCCGACAATCAGCAAATTGACCGCCGACGAGATCGTCACGGTCGCGACCTGCTGAACGATGCCGAGCAGCAGCGAACCGACGAGCGGCCCGACCCAGGTCGCGGTCCCGCCGATCATCGGCATGGCGATGGAGTTGACGGCGTATTCCAGTCCGAAAGCGGACGAAGGCTGGAGATAGCCGATGTAGTAGGGGAACGGCGCGCCCGCCATGCCCATCAGCGCGCCCGAGAGTGTGGTTGCGATCAGTTTCAGCCGCAAGGTCGGCACGCCGGACGCCTCCGCTGCGAGTTCGTCGTCGCGGATGGTGGCAAAGCCGAAGCCGAGCCGCGAGCGCTCAATGGTTCGCGCGGTGGCGATGGCGATCACGACGAGCACGAGCATCAGGAGAAACAGATACTGCACATAGGGCAGTGTCACGCCCGCGATGTCGACCGACTGCGCACGGATCACATAGGCGCCGCGCGAGCCGCCGACATAATCCCAGTTGACCACCAAGGTCTGCAGCACGACCGCCAGTGCCAGGGTCGCGATTGAGAAGAATGCACCGCGCAGGCGGAGCGTCAGGTACCCCATCCCGAGTCCCGCGATGCCCGATACTGCCGCGCCGATCACGATCAGCACCGGAACGGGCAGCGGATACGCCTTGTGAAAAAACACGCTCGAATAGGCGCCGAGCGCGAAGAACGCGGCCGAGCCGAAATTCACGTAGCCGCAATAGCCGCCGAGGATATTCCAGGCCGTCGCCAGTACGACGAACTGCAGCACGGTATAGCCGGCGACGAAGAAGTAGTCGTTGTGCACCACACGCAGCGCCGCGAAGGTCAGCGCGCCGACAACAATGCAGATGAGGATGAACCATCCCGTGCGCACGCGCTGGCCTATCGTCCCAACAGGCCGGCCGGCCGGAAGGCCAGCGTCAGCAACAGGAATCCGAATGCGACGGCTGGCGCCCAGGAGGGGCCGTAAAATGTTGCCGTGATGCTTTCGGCAACCCCGAGCAGCATGGCGCCAATCACAGTGCCGGGCAGGCTGCCGAGCCCGCCGAGCACGCAGATCGCAAACACACGTCCGATATATTCGCGCCCGACCGAGGGCTCGACCGGCTGGATGATCACCAGGAATGCGCCCGCGAGCGCGGCGGTGGCGATCGAGATGCCGAATGCGATGCGCTTGATCGCGACGGGGTTCGCCGCCATCAGGGCGAGGGCACCCTGATCCTGCGACACCGCCATGATGGCGCGCCCAATAAAGGTGCGCGACAGATAGAGTTGCAGCCCGGCCAGCATTAGCAGCGAAATGACGCACGGGATCAGCATGCGGTAAGGCAGGTCGATGAACGAGAAGTGGAACGCGGGACCGATATAGGCTGCCTCGGCGTAGCGATAATCGACCCCGAACACCAGGATCAGCCCGACCTCGGTGATGAACAGAATGCCGAAGAAGAACGCGAGACCTCGCAGCGCTTCCTGGCCCCGCTTCTCGAACGACAGGTAATAGACCTGATAGACCGCCGCGCCGAGGACGTAGAACACCGGCAGCATCAGGATGCCGACCAGCACCGGGTCGACCCCGAAGCGCGAATTGACGATATAGGCGATATAGGAGCCGAGGATGATGAAGGCAGGGTGCGCGATGTTGACGATGTCGAGCATTCCGAACGCGATCGATACGCCGACGGTCACGGCAACATAGAAGCCGCCGAGCAGCACCCCTGCCACGATGGCGTTGATCAGGAGCTCAAATGGGAAATCCATCACGCGGTCACTCGGCCCGGACGATTGTGAGCTAGGCCAGATGGTCTGCCGATGATGGCGCTGCGATACGTCCGGCCATGATTTCCCCCAGAAGCGCGGTTGCGGCTTGTTGTTGGGACCTTTCTAGCATGCTCGCTGCGGCACGCCAGTGCGCAAATCGGCCCATCCGGAATGCCTCTTTTGATGTCATTTTCAGGTGATCGGAATAATCGGTGGGGCGAGCGGTGTTATCGTCCTTGTGGGCGCGAGGAACCGCGGCAAGCAGGAGAAGACCTTATGAGGTTTCGATATTGGCGGCCGGCGATGCTGGTTGGGGTGGCGGTACTCCTCGGCGGACCGGCGCTGGCGCAGCAGCCGACGCGGGTGCGCGCCACAATCGAGCAGGTCGATGGCAATACGCTCACGCTCAGGGCGCGCGATGGCTCACCGCTCAAACTCTTGCTTGCGAACGATGCCGCTATCGTGGCGGTGATGAAGCGCTCGCTCGACGACATCAAGGTCGGGGAGTTTGTGGGGACAGCCGCGACCATGCAGGGTGATGGGGCCTGGAAGGCGCTCGAGGTGCACATCTTCCCGGAGAGCATGCGCGGCACGGGCGAGGGGCATCGGCCTTGGGAGCTTCCTCAATCGAGCATGACCAACGCAACCGTCGCCGACACCATCAAGAAGGTCGATGGCCACACCATGACGCTGCGGTACAAGGACGGCGAGCAGAAGATCGTCGTGACGCCGGAAACCCCGATCGTCGGCTACGAGCCGGGCGACCGGAGCGATCTTAAGATCGGTCGGGCGATCTTTGTTGCGAGCGCGACCAAAGGCGAAGACGGTAACCTGCACACCGCGCGCATTTCGGTCGAGAAGACCGCCGCGCCGCCGATGTGATGGCTCTTCTCGTCTCGCGGATCGATCGACTCGCGGAGTTGGTTAGGCCTCTTGCTCCATCGTGACGGCAACATCGGCGTTGGCGGACAGTCGTACCTTTGAGCCTTCCACGTCGGCGATCAGGGCGCCATCGACATAGTGATGATGACCCTTGTGCTTGCCTTCGCCGCTGTCGGCCTTGGTCAGCTTGATGCGGCCGTTTTCCACCCGGTCGACGGTGCCGATATGAACGCCGTCCGCCCCGATGACTTCCATGTGCTCTTTGATTTTGCTCGTATCGGCCATTGGGTTCTGCCTCTGGTGGGGAATTGAGCAGAACGTTCCGAGCCGCAATTCGGTTCCCTTTGGGCTTAACCGACGCCCTTGATGTGCCGCGAGCGAATACGCCGCACGACCCACCACACCAGCAGGATGGCGATCGGCACGAACGCGCCGGTCGCCAGCGCGGGATCGAAGCGGATCAGATCCGCATCGTGCAGGCCCTTCACCAGATAGCCGAATAGCCCGACCACGTAGTAGCTGATCGCCGCGACGGATAAGCCCTCGACGGTCGCCTGCAACATCAGTTGCAGCCGCGTTCGCTCGTTCATCGAGCGAAGCACATTGCGATTCTGCTGCTCCAGCTCGACGTCGACGCGGGTGCGCAACAGGTTCGCGGCGCGCGCGAGCTTTTGGGCGAGGCTCGCTTGTCGCTCCTCCAGCGTCGCGCAAGTGCGCAGCGCGGGCGCCATGCGCCGCGCCAGGAAAGAGGTCCAGGTGGGCAGCCCACCGACCTTGCGCTCGCCGATGGTTTCGAGCCTGCGCCGCACGATCTCGTCATACGCGCGGCTCGCCCCGAAGCGGAACTGGCTCGCGGCGGCACCCGCCTCAAGCTCGGCGGCAAGCGTGGTCAGCTCGTCGAGCAGGCGCTGGTTCGCCTCCAAGCCTTGTGCGCCGCGCGTGGCCGCGGTGACTTCCGCAAGCCGCGTCTCGATTCGTCGCACCGAGGGGCTGAGCCGCTGCGCCTCGGGCAGCCCGAGAAGTGCGAGCGTGCGATAGGTCTCGACCTCCAGCACGCGCTGGGTCAGCGCACCCGCGCGCTCCGGCCCGAGCCCGCGGTCCGCGATCAGGATACGCACGAAGCCGGCTGGATCGCTGCGAAAGTCCGTCGCGTAGAGCGCCGTCCCGTCGGAATTCTCCGCCGCCGCAAGGCTTGCGCGATCGAACAGGCGCTCGGGTGCGATCGCGTCGTCCGTCAGCAGATGCAGATCGACCGCGACCAGCACGAGTCCGGGTTGCGGCACCAGGCCCATCGGGCCGGCCAGCGTGGCGGCCGGCGGATGGAACGGCGCGGTGCCGGGCTCGGATGGAAGCTCCCAGGTGTAGGTGGTAAATTCCGAATGCTGCTCCCAGCGCAGCGCGGTTGCGCCGAACACCACGCGATGATGCTTGTCGGCCGGCTGCGGCGCGGGCAGGGCGCGCGAGGCGCAGAACGACAAGAGCGCCGCGCGATCGGCTTCGCCGCGCTCGGCCGTCGTCTCGAAGGCGAAATGCAAAACGCGCCGCGGCGTCTCGATCGGCGTAAACGGCCGCGCGTGCACCTCGCCGAGCACGGCGGCACGCAGCGGATGCGCGGTGAGTTGCGCGCCGGAGATTGAAACCTCGGCACTCATGTAACGAGCGGTCGCATGGGTCGGTCTCCCTGACAAGGACGGTAGCGCGCCCAGCCCGTGAGCAGGAGTGCCTAATTCAACGCCACGGCGCTCGGTCGCGGTGCGAGTCGTAGCCAGCGTGCTGACTAGTCATGAAGGGTGAGTTGACCAGTCGTGATTATCTCATTGATTTTGCGAAGACTTTGTCCGATTGCCGCACGTCATGGCGCTGGCATATCGATTGCAATCCTGAAGCGGGACGCGGCGCTGCCGGCCCGCACAGGAGCACATCGCGATGTCGATCTACGACCAGCCGTTCGATCCGAACCAGCCGCTGCGGCCAGGATGCGTCTGCGGCCGCCATCGCAGTCCTGCGGAGCATGACCACGACGCAAGCCGCACCATGATGTGCGAGCCGGCTGCGGCGAGCGCGGACAAGACCTACGAGGGCGTGGTCGCCAACGCGGTGATGCGCAAGATTTTCCCGAAGGATGCCGCGCGTCGCGCGTTCCTCAAAAGCGTCGGGGCTTCGACCGCGCTCGCCGCGCTCTCGCAGTTCTTCCCGCTGAAGACCGCTACCGAGGTGTTCGCGCAAGGCGGCGCGATCGAGAAGAAGGACCTCAAGGTCGGCTTCGTTCCGATCACCTGCGCAACGCCGATCATCATGGCCGAGCCGATGGGCTTCTACAAAAAGCACGGCCTCAATGTCGAGGTGATCAAGACGGCCGGCTGGGCCGTGGTGCGCGACAAGACCGTGAACAAGGAATACGACGCCGCGCACATGCTCTCGCCGATGCCGCTCGCGCTGACGCTCGGCGCCGGCTCGAACCCGATCCCCTACACGATGCCGGCGGTCGAGAACATCAACGGGCAGGCGATCACGCTGGCGATGAAGCACAAGGACAGGCGCGATCCGAAGTCCTGGAAGGGCATGAAGTTCGCAGTGCCGTTCGACTACTCGATGCACAACTACCTACTTCGGTATTATGTGGCCGAGCACGGCCTCGATCCCGACCAGGACATCCAGATCCGCGCAGTGCCGCCGCCCGAGATGGTGGCGAACCTGCGCGCCGACAACATCGACGGCTTCCTCGCGCCCGACCCTGTGAACCAGCGCGCGGTGTTCGACGGCGTCGGCTTCATCCATATCCTGTCGAAGGAAATCTGGGACCGGCATCCGTGCTGCGCCTTCGCGGCCTCGAAGGAGTTCGTCACCGGTTCGCCCAACACCTACGCGGCGCTGCTCAAGGCCATCATCGACGCGACCGCGTTCGCCACAAAGCAGGAGAACCGCAAGCAGATCGCCGAGGCGGTCGCTCCCGCGAACTACCTAAACCAGCCGGTCACGGTGGTGGAGCAGGTGCTCACCGGCACGTTCGCGGACGGCCTTGGCAACGTCCGGAAGGTACCGGACCGCATCGACTTCGATCCGTTCCCGTATGAGAGCTTCGCGGTGTGGATCCTCACCCAGATGAAGCGCTGGGGCCAGATCAAGGGGGATATCGATTACGCGGGTGTCGCCAAGCAGGTGTTCCTGGCGACCGACACCACGAAGCTGATGCAGGAGGTCGGCCTAACGCCGCCGGCATCGACCAGCAAGAGCTTCGTCGTGATGGGCAAGACCTTCGATCCGAGCAAGCCCGAGGATTACGTGAACAGCTTCGCGATCAAGCGGGCGAGCTGACGCGATGTTACCGGTCATCTCTGTGACGCGCCCTGGTCTCTCTTCGCATTCAGGTGTGCTCCCTCCCCCCGTGAGGGGGAGGGTTGGGGAGGGGGGTCGGAATTTGTCATGCTGGAATTTCCTCAACCGCGCGACCCCCATACCTAACCCCTCCCCGCAAGGGGGAGGGGAACGGCGCGGTACGCGGGGCAAGCGATGACCTCCTCCCTGACGCTGCGTGCAGCGCTCGTGTCGGTGCTGATCTTCGTCGCCTTTCTCCTCGCCTGGCATCTCGCGGTGCGCGGGACCGGCAGCGTGCAGCAGATGGATCCCGAATACGCCAAGCTGATGGGCATCACCGCGACGCAGGGCAAATCCGCGATGCCGGGGCCGCTCGATGTCGGCGCCAAGCTGTGGGAGCACCTGAAGCGGCCGTTCTACGACAACGGACCGAACGACAAGGGCGTCGGCATTCAGCTCGGCTATTCGATCGCGCGCGTAGCTCTGGGCTATCTGCTCGCCGTGATGGTCGCGATCCCGACCGGATTCCTGATCGGCATGTCGCCTCTGTTCTCGAAGGCGCTCGATCCCTTCATTCAGGTGCTCAAGCCGATCTCGCCGCTCGCCTGGATGCCGCTCGCGCTCTACACCATCAAGGATTTGGGGCTGTCGGCGATCTTCGTGATCTTCATCTGCTCGCTCTGGCCGATGCTGATCAATACCGCGTTCGGTGTTGCGGCGGTGCGCAAGGAATGGCTCAACGTGGCGCGGACGCTGGAGGTCGGCACGCTGCGCCGCGCGTTCACGATCATCTTGCCGGCCGCCGCGCCGACGATCCTCACCGGCATGCGCATCTCGATCGGGATTGCATGGCTCGTGATCGTCGCGGCCGAGATGCTCGTCGGCGGGACGGGCATCGGTTACTTCGTCTGGAACGAATGGAATAATTTATCGATTACAAATGTGATTATTGCGATTTTGCTCATCGGGATTGTCGGGATGCTGCTCGACCTGATGCTCGCGCGCGCGACGCGGCTCGTGACCTTTCCGGAGTGAGCGTGGACCGCTTCATCTCCATCGAGGGCATCGCGAAGCGCTACGGCGCGACCGCGATCTTCCAGGACCTGTGGCTGACCGTCCCGCGCGGCGCGTTCACCTGCGTGATCGGCCATTCGGGCTGCGGCAAGACCACCGTGCTCAACATCCTCGCCGGGCTCGATCAGCCGAGCGAGGGCGTGGTGATCGTGGACGGCCAGGCGATCGACCGGCCGAGCCTCGACCACGCGGTGATCTTCCAGGGTCATTCGCTGCTGCCCTGGCGCACCGTCATGGGCAACGTCGCCTACGCGGTCGCCTCGAAACACCGCGCATGGCCGAAGGCGCAAGTCCGCGCGCACACGCAGACCTTCATCGACCGCGTCGGCCTCACCGGCTCGGAGAACAAGCGCCCGGCCGAACTCTCCGGCGGCATGAAGCAGCGTGTCGGCATCGCGCGTGCGCTCTCGATCGAGCCGAAGATCATGCTGATGGACGAGCCGTTCTCCGCGCTCGACGCGCTCACGCGCGGCACCCTGCAGGATGAGGTGCGCCGCATCTGCCTCACAACCGGACAGACCGCCTTCATGATCACGCACGACGTCGACGAGGCGATCTACCTCGCCGACCGCATCGTGCTGATGACCAACGGCCCGGACGCGCGGCTCGCCGAGATCGTCGACAACCCGCTGCCGAAGGAGCGCGCACGCGCCGACGTGCACCGCCACCGGCTCTATTACGCGGTGCGCAACCACATCATCGATTTCCTCGTCACGCGCTCGAAGAACTTCGCCGCCGGGATGGCGGGCCGCGCTCATGACCCGCGCGCCGTGCCGGTGGTGCGGCCGGGCGTGATCGAAAACGATGCGGCCCAAGCGCCGGCGCCGCGGCACACGCAGGGCGGCTCCCTCTCCCCTGTGGGGCGAGGGGTGGGGTGAGGGGGTGTCGATCTATCGAAGGACCGCAACCCCTCACCCGGATCGCTGCGCGATCCGGCCTCTCCCGATGGGAGAGGTAAGGGCGCCGCTGCGCCGCCTCATCATCAACCCGGGAGAACGACGATGAAACGCGAAGACCTCACCGAGAAGCTGCTCGATATCAAGCGCGAGAAGGGCTGGAGCTGGAAGCACATCTGCCAGGAGATCGGCGGCATGTCGCCGGTGATGATCACGGGCGGCGTGCTCGGCCAGCAGAAGATGACCAAGCCGATGGCGGCGGCGGCCGCCAAGCTGTTCGGCCTCTCGAAGCCCGAGGAGGCGATGCTCAACGAGGTGCCGTATCGCGGCACCGGCACGCCGATGCCGCCGACCGATCCGCTGATCTACCGCTTCTACGAGCTGGTGATGGTGAACGGCCCGGCCTGGAAGGCGCTGATCGAGGAGGAGTTCGGCGACGGCATCATGTCGGCGATCGACTTCGACTTCACGATGGAGCGCCAGGCCGACCCGAAGGGCGACCGTGTGAAGATCGCCATGACCGGCAAGTTCCTGCCGTTCAAGTACTACGGCGCGACGGGCAATGAGCAGGCGCTGGGGTACAAGGAGGAGTGATCTTCTTCTTCACCACTCCCCCGTCCAGGGGGAGGGGTCGCGAGCGAAGCGAGCGGGCGAGGGTCGGTTCTTGCCTGCGCCTATCCTTCGCCGAATGGGAGAATGCGAAGTCTCGCCCGCGCCGTGTCGACCGAGATGACGGCGCCGCGCTCCAGCTCCTCGCGGGCTTGCCGGATGGCTGCGACAACTCTCTCGCCGATGGCGGCTGGTGTGAGAATGTCCGCGCGAATCTGGACCACGCTGGGCTGGCGGCGCTGCGTCGCGGCGAGAATGGCGGAAAAGTCGAGATCGGCGGTCAGCACGATATGCGACCGCTTGGCGGCCCAATTCATCAAGTCGGCGTCCGACTCGTTGCCTCGACCGACAGCGGACCAATGCACCGCTTCAAATCCGGAAGCTCTAAGAAAATCGGTCCACGCCGGCGACAAATTCATGTCGACCAGAACGCGCATCAGCGCGCGGTCAGCTCGACCTCGCGCTCCTCGGCGCGCCATGCCGCGTAGCGCAGGGCTTCGGTGATGTCCGGGCGCTCAAGATAAGGATAGTCCGCCAGCAGTTCTTCGATCGTGCGGCCCGCGCCGATTTGGCCCACGATTGTGCCGACGGTGACGCGCAGCCCGCGAACGCAGGGTTTGCCTCCCATCACGGCAGGGTCTTGGGTGATACGGCGGAAATCGGTCATGCGGGTAATATCGCAAGCGCGCGCCCTGAAAACAACGGGGCCCCTGAGTGCCAGGCCGACCCGAAGGGCGACCGTGTGAAGATCGGCATGACCGGCAAGTTCCTGCCGTTCAAGTACTACGGCGCGACGGGCAACGAGCAGGCGCTGGGGTACAAGGAGAGTAGGCCGTCACTCCACGAACGGGACGATCAGGTCCCTCCGGTCGAATGTGCTATGATCCTCGCAGTGGCGAGGGCACGGTTTGAACACCACGCGCTATTTCGATGAGCAGGTGCTGCGCAAGCGCCCCTACCTGCGCCGCGAATGGTACGCCCAGGTGCTTGCAGCGCCGATCCGGCGTGAAGTCCAGCCTGACGGACGCATCCGCTGCTGGGGCAAGATCGCGCTGGCGGGTGAGCAGCGGGCGCGCTATCTCCGTGTGGTAACGCTCGCCGATGGCGTAACCGTGCACAACGCCTTCTTTGATCGCAATTTTCGCGAGGACGCGCCATGAAGCTGCACTATTACCCGGAGACAGACAGTCTCTATATTGAGTTGAAGGAAGTTCCCGGCGTCGAGACGCGCGAGATAGCGCTCGGCCTCAACGTCGATCTCGACGAACGGGGCGAGGTGGTCGGCTTCGATATCGACCATGCTTCGCAGAAACTCGACCTGTCAAAAGTCGAGACCATCGCGCTACCGGCGGTTACTGCGGCGGAGTGAGGTGCAATGCGCGGTTCGGACGACGTCGATGACAAATCGCAAGCAATTTTCCGAGAACGAGACTTTCGCAATTTGGAGTGACGAAGTCGATCGTCTAATGAAGTCGGAGTAAGCGATCACGATCGATGATGCTGGCATTGATCGGACACAGCTATACAAGCATTGGAAAACTTGGGCGGAGGCTAGGGAATTCGTTGCCTGGTTTTGCAAGTAAGTACGATTTGACAGGCCTTGTAGAGTGGAAGTCACACTTTCGCGCTACGTGCTGAATGAGGCACGCCAAGACTCCGTTTGTAAGATCAACGATTTTTCTAAGGGAGGCGCGATCTCAAAAATGCGAGGTTCTTTTGAAAAGCAATGAACGCGATATAGACGCCAGTCTTGGACGCGAGCCGCCATCTCATGCTCATTCCTCGAAAGAAAGAATGGCGTGGTTGCGGTTCCATTTGTAGTCTTCACCTCTATCAAGCGTTCTCGCCCGGACTGATCGAATGAAAGAATGTCGTAGCCCGCACCGTCGCCTTCCTGCTCTGATATCCAGCGAACATTGCCCGCTAACTTGTTCATCCCTGCTCTTGTGAGGCGATTGCGCTCTACCTCAAATACGAACTCCTCACCCGCCCTACCCTGCTCGATTGAGCCTATCTCGTTCGACCGGATCGAATTTTCGGATGAGCTGTTTGAGTCTCGGTGGTTTGGCATCCAGCCTGAGGGACGGAGGAGGTACAAAAACTGAGTTGCTCGGCGTGACGGCTCGATAGGCTGGAGACGACTGCTCCATTATTGATCGATGATTCGACAGATAGCGATCAATCGCATCGAATAGGGCGCTCTGATAATTTATTGCTGGCTTGTAACCGGGTAGCCAATCCATCCCGAGTTCAGCGAGGACCGCTGAAATATTCTGGTGTTTGTATTCAACGGAGCCGCGCGACCGTTGGATTTTTCCTCGTAATCTCTTGTTGTGGTGAGCCTTGATATAGAGTCTTCCAGTCAAGTCAGCTTCGAGCATCACGAAGTAATCTTGGACGATGACGTCTAGCTCATCATCGGTCCATGGGTCGCCGCCTACTTCGTCATTTGCCATGCGGACTAAGCTGCCTTCGCACTAGAGACGAGCGCATTCGCTTCGGCACCCTAATTAACAACCATGAGCCGGCGCCGATTCCGCACCGTTGTGTACAGTTTAAGGCTACTTTTCAAGCGAGGTTTGGTCGAGGCTCGCCATTGATACAGCAAGCCCTGTCAAGAACGACGTCGGCTTTCGTGTGCTTTCTTGCTAGGCTTTCCTCTTTGATGCCATTCACTCCCTCTCCAACATCCTTCGGTGATACTCATCGCTCGTGAACCGGCTCTGCCCGCGCCTCCGTCGTCGCGGCATCATCTCCTCGTGCGGGCGGTCGCGGTGTTCCAGAAAATCATCCAGCGCCGCCTTCGGGGCGCGGTGCAGGTCCACATCCAGCGCGCATAGTTCGTTGATCGGCCGCATCGGGCCGCCGTCCGCGGCTTGAAGTGAGAGCGAGCCGTTGCGCCGCCGCCTCCGGCCCATCGCGGCGACCTTCGCCATCTTGTAAAGCTCCAGCGCCTCGCCGAGCTTTTGTGCATCGACGCAGCCACTGTCCTCAAGCTCGCGAATGTGGCGTTCGGCCAGCGCCGTGAGGCGCACCGCCAACGTGCGGCGCCTGAGCTTGTGGCTCGCGCGGGCGCTCGGCACGGTGTCGGTCGCGCGCGGCGCGAACAGCGGCCGCTTCCATCCGCCATCCTGCGTCCAGCGGCAGATGCTGGCGCGCCCGACGCCGGTGCGCGCCGCGATCTGCCCGTAGGTGAGCGTGGTGGTCTCGATCAGCCGGCGCACCTGCGCGGCCTTGCCGTCGGTGTGCGGGCGGCGCGAGCCGGCCGGCCGCGGCGGCATCGCGGGATGGTCGTCCGGCGCGGGGTCGGGCGTGACGCGCACGCGCGCGACGCCGATGTGGGAGCGAAGAAACGGTGTGGGCATAGCGTAGGAATATAAGCAGAGAGGCGCCGAGGTCAATACGCGCCCCGGCCGTAATCCCGCGCGTCCCCGCGAAAGCTGGGACCCAGGGCCCAGGCGAAGAAAGACTGGATGCCCGCGTGCGCGGGCATGAGCGGATCGCGCTTAATTCCGCTGCCTGAACTCCCCCGGCAATTCGCTCGCGATCGCGCGGTGGTCGATCTTCTTCACGTCGTCGAGGCCCGCCAGGATCATCGTGGTGTCGAGCTCGCCGCGCAAAATGCTGATCGCGCGCGCGACGCCGGCTTCGCCCGCGGCGCCGAGCCCATAAAGAAACGCGCGGCCGATCATGCAGGCATTGGCGCCGAGCGCGAGCGCGCGGAACATATCCTGCCCGGTGCGGATGCCGGAATCGATCAGGATCTCCTTCTGCCCGCCGATCGCGTCGGCGACCTTCGGCAGCGCGTGAATCGTGGAGGGCGCGCCATCAAGCTGGCGGCCACCATGGTTCGACACCACGATGCCGTCGGCGCCGGTCTTCAGCGCCTCGCGCGCATCCTCCGGATCGAGGATGCCCTTGAGCACAAGTTTCCGTGGCCAGATCGAGCGGATCCAGTCCACGTCCTTCCACGTCACCGTGACGTCGAACTGGCTGTGCGTCCATTCGGCGAGCGTCTGCCCGCCGAAGCCGTTGCCGCCGGGAAGATGGCCATCGACATTGGCGAAGGTCTTGCGCTTGCCGTTGAGGATGCGCCAGGCCCAGGCCGGACGGCGCAGCACGTCGAACACGGTGCGGGCGGAGAGGCGCGGCGGCACCGAGAGGCCGTTGCGCATGTCGATGTGGCGCTGGCCGTTCACCGGCAGGTCCACGGTGAGGAACAGCGCCGAGCAGCCGGCGACCTCGGCGCGCTTGATCAGCGCTTCGACAAAGCCGCGGTCGCGCATCACGTAAAGCTGAAACCACCACGGCTTGGTGACCGCCGCGCCGATGTCCTCGATCGAGCAGATCGACATGGTGGATTGGCAATACTGAATGCCGGCCGCGTGCGCGGCGCGGCAGGCGAGGATCTCGCCGTCCGCGTATTGCATGCCGGCAAGGCCGGTGGGCGCGAGCGCAAGCGGCATCGCCAATGGCTCGCCGAGCACCGTGGTGGCGAGGTTGCGCTGCGACATGTCGACCAGCACGCGCTGGCGCAGCTTGATCGCGCGCATGTCCGCCACATTGGCGTCGCGCGTGTGCTCGGAGTAGGAGCCCGCCTCCATGTAGTCGGTGAACACGCGCGGCACGTTGCGAAGCGCCATGCGCCGCAGGTCCGCGATGGACATGGCATGTTTGAGCTGCATCTAGAGTGGGGCCCGATTGCTCGCCCAGTTCGCCAGCACGCGGCGGTCGATCTCGGCCACCGTGTTGACGCCGGTGAGCGCCATCGTGATGTCGAGCTCTTGCCTGATAAAGCCGATGACCTGTCTGACACCGTCCTCGCCGGCGGCGCCGAGGCCGTAGACCATCGCCTTGCCGATCATCGCGCCCTTTGCGCCGAGCGCGAGCGCGCGCATCAGGTTCTGACCGCTGGTGATGCCGCCGTCGATCAGCACTTCGGTGCGCATGCCGACCGCGTCCGCGATGCGCGGCAGCGCCGCGATCGACGAGGGCGCACCGTCAAGCTGCCGGCCGCCATGGTTCGAGACCACGATCGCGTCGGCGCCGGCGTTGACGGCCTTCTCGGCATCGCCGGCGTTCATGATGCCCTTCAGGATCAGCTTGCCCTTCCACTGATCGCGGATCCACTTCACGTCGCCCCAGTTCAGCGTCGGGTCGAACTGCGAGGCCGTCCAGGAGCCGAGCGAGCTTGTATCCGCAACGCCGCTCACGTGACCGACGATGTTGCCGAACGAGCGCCGCCGGGTGGAGAGGATGGCCTTCACCCAGCCGGGCTTGGTGGCGATGTTGATGATGTTCGGGAGCGTCATGCGCGGCGGCACCGAGAGGCCGTTCTTCACGTCGCGATGGCGCTGGCCGAGCACCTGCAGGTCGACGGTGAGCACCAGCGCCGAGCAGTTCGCCGCGGCCGCGCGCGCGATCAGCCGTTCGATGAAGGGGCGGTCGCGCATCACGTAGAGCTGGAACCAGAACGGCTTGCCGGTTTCCGCCGCGACGTCCTCGATCGAGGCGACCGACATGGTCGAGAGGCAGAACGGAATGCCCATCGCGTTCGCGGCGCGCGCCGCGTGGATTTCGCCGTCCGCATGCTGCATGCCGAGCAGCCCGACCGGCGCGATGGCGAGCGGCAGCGCGACAGGTTGCCCGAGCAGGGTGGTCGCGGTCGAGCGCTGCGCGACGTCGACCAGGATGCGCTGCTCAAACGTGATCGCCTCGAAGTCGCGCCGGTTCGCCTTGATCGTCTCTTCCTGGTAGGCGCCGTTCTCGGCGTAATCGACGAACATGCGCGGCACGCGCCGCACATAGAGCTGGCGCAAATCCTCGACGCAGGTCAGCGTTGGCATGTGTCGAAATCTCTCCCGGACCCCGGTTTTCTAGCATACGAGAGCGCGGATGCCGCAAGGGGCGGATGAACGGGTTCGTTCCTTCATGTGCGGGTGAGCGTTAGGCGCTAATCCAGCGGATGGATATCGGCCGGATTGGCCGGATCGCACCGCACCGTCATGGTGCCGCCCTGCCGGGGCGGGCTGTGCCGCGAGACCGACTTTATCACCGTTGTCTCGTACGCCTTGCCGCGCGGCGGCTTGATGCGCAGCGTCATGGTGGCGACGTTGTGGTGGTTGAGTGAGAACGGCAGCTCCTCGTAGCGCAGCACGGTCGCGTGGCACACCGCGCTGCCCGGCTCGACTTCGGTCTCGACGAATTTCCAACCGTGCTGGCGCATGCAGCGCTTGTACGTGGCGCTAGTCGGCGCGCCGTTCTTCGGCGGCCCAGCCGCGCCGATCACGCTCCCGCGTCCACATGCATCAGGTCGTCGGCGCGATGGCGGCCGGTGATGTCGTCGTAGTGATCGACGTCGGCGTGCGCCGCGATCGCGGTGCCGAGAAGCAGCAGAGCTGCAAGCGATGCGCGTTTCATGTTGTTCTCCTGCGCGGCCTCCGCTTCTCGCGGATCGGCCGATGTATCCCTCCCATTTTGTTGGTCAGCAGGGTTGGCGCGCGCGTTCAGCGGGTTACTGAAGTTTAATTCCGGCCCGCCGCGCTATTGCTGGTTCATGTAGAGCTGCGTCGCGGCGGCGTCGGCCGCGTTCTGCGCTTGCGCAGCGGCGTTCTGTGCCTGCGCGGCAGCGTTCTGGTCCGCCACGTTGGCGGCATTGGCCGCATCGATGCCGGCCTGGCTCGTGTCACCGCTGTCCGGCGAATTGCTGGACGGCTCGATGTGATGGCCGGGGCCGGCGTAAGCGCGGTGCGGCGGCGTGTAGAACTGAAGCGCCCACCCGTGCGCGCGCATGCAGCCGACATACGCCGGATCGCGCGTGGCGAAGCGGAGTTGCGTGGCGAGATTTGGATAGCCGGCGCGCACGATGCAGGTCTCGGTGTCGGCCTTCACGCGTGCCTCGGAGCGGTGCGTCTTTCCGGCCCAGAGGTTGCGATAGTAGTAGTCGCCGGGCGCGTCACCCGCCATGGCGCTTGCCGTGAGCAGCGGGAGAGCGAGCAGCGCCGCGATGGTGCGTTTCATGTGCGTTGTCCAGGGCCGGAGGGCATCCGCCAAACGGATCGCGTGGCGCGCTTGCCCGTGTTGGTCGCGATGCCGGCACGATCCGTTCAACCGCCAGGCGATCTAAAGTGCACGGCCGGGTATCGCTTCGACCATCCGGCGCGCTACCATCGGGGCGTATCGAAAACGCCGGGGCATCCATGATCGACACCGACGACCGCTATGTGAAGACCGGCGTGTTTCTCGCGCCGTTTCATCCCAATAACGAGAACCCGCTGCTCGCGCTCGAGCGCGACATGGACCTGCTGGTTCATCTCGACAAGCTGAATTATCACGAGGGCTGGATCGGCGAACATCACTCGGGCGGCTACGAGATCATCGCGAGCCCGGAAATGTTCATCGCGGGCGCGGCGGAGCGCACGCGCCACATCCGGCTCGGCACCGGCGTGGTTTCGCTTCCCTACCATAATCCGTTCACGCTCGCGGGGCGCATGCAGCAACTCGACTACCAGACGCGCGGGCGCGCGATGTTCGGTGTCGGTCCGGGCTCGCTTGTTTACGACGCCGACAAGATGGGGCTCGAAGCGAAGGACCAGCGGCGCAAGCTCGACGAGTCGCTCGACGTCATCATGGAGCTGATGTCCGGCCGCATGGTCACCAAGAAGACCGACTGGTTCGACCTGCGCGAGGCGCGGCTGCAACTGAAAAGCTTCTCGCAGCCGATGATGGAGATGGCGGTCGCCTCGGCGCGCTCGCCGACCGGCGCGCTGCAGGCCGGCAAGCACGGCATCGGCATGGTGTCGCTCGGCGGCACCTCGGACGATGCGCTGAAAGCGCACGCGGCGAACTGGGGCGTGTACGAGGAGGCGGCGCAAAAGAACGGCAAGGTGGCGGACCGCCGCAAGTGGCGCATCGTGACCTTCGCGCATGTGGCCGAGACACGCGAGCAGGCGCGGGCGGACGTGAAGTACGGGATGGCGGACTTCGTGCGCTACTTCAGCGAGGTCGCGACCTTTCCGATCATCCCGCCCGGCATCGATGCCGACCCGGCGGATTATCTCACCACCTCGGGCATCGCCTGCATCGGCACGCCGGAGGATTGCGTGCGTCATTTCGAGCGGCTGTGGAAGGGCTCGAACGGCGGGCTTGGCGGCATCCTGTTGCTCGCGCACAACTGGGCCGACTGGACGGCGACGCAACGCTCCTACGAGCTGATGGCGCGCTATGTGCACCCACACTTCCAGCGCAACGCGAATGGCCTGCGCGATTTCAGCTACAGCGAGGCAGCGGCGAAGTATGCGACCGCCGGCCAGCAGATGAAGGACGCGGTGCTCGCCGCGACCGCCAAGTACCAGGCCGAGAAGGAAGCCGCCACGAAGGGGTAGACGGCGAGGTTTGTAGGGTGGGTTGAGCGAAGCGAAACCCGCCGACGCGTGACGTGTACTCGCATCTTCAGCGCAACGCGCAGGACTGCACGATTTCGCGCGTCCCCGTCGATACACGCGATACACGCAATGTCTCGCAGGGGTCGGAAACGCCTGAACCTTATTGCCACAGGATCGGACATATTCCCAAGAAGAGCCACTCCGGTGCTTCGCAAAGGGGAATGAAATGTCCAATCTCACGAAGCTGGCTGCACTGACGATCGCCGTGCTTGGCGCCGCGATGACGATTGGCGCGAGCCAGGCGGACGCTGCGACCTGCGACGGAAGCTGGGCCCGCGACGGCCGCCGGCT
This sequence comes from uncultured Alphaproteobacteria bacterium, assembly GCA_963757565.1. Taxonomy (GTDB): domain Bacteria; phylum Pseudomonadota; class Alphaproteobacteria; order Rhizobiales; family Xanthobacteraceae; genus PALSA-894. Next base: position 108,747 of record CAVWSB010000006.1, on the reverse strand, counting down.
GGAGAAGCAGTGCTACTACCTGCCGACGGTCAGCAACGGCCGTGTCACGGGCGTCGCGCTCGAGCAGAATTATCGCCACTACGACCCGAAGCCCGGTCCCGGCGCGATCATCGGCGGCGCGGTCGGTCCTCATGGCTATGGGCCCGGCGGCGGCCATCGCGGCCGGTAAGCGGCAGGGCTTTTGGCGAGCGATAGCCAGACCGTAGATGCGGTCTGGCCCGTCAGTTAGCTCGCGGCCCGGATGAGCGAAATCCGCCGTCGCGCTCCGATGCGATGGGTTTCGCTGCGCTCAACCCATCCTACGTGCTGTCCCGTTTTGAATCAGTGTCGCGGGTCGAAGCGGAAAATCCGCTAACCCAATGAACCGTTTACCCGACTCATGCGACTGACTCATCGGGAAGGGGGCGCTTGCGTGCGCCGCCACGGTTTCGCCATCCGGGTCGCATCTAGCTGCGGCCGGGTGGGAATTTGGGAAAGGCGCGACATGCGGCTGCGCACGGTTCTGCTCGCCACCACGCTCTGTTTCAGTTTCAGCCCCGCATTTGCCCAGCTCGGCGCGCCCGCGCTGCCGGCTGACAGTTTTCGCAAGCCCGCGCCGGCGCAGGCCGTGCCGCTGCCGCAGGCCAAGCCCGTCAAGCGCGCGGTCGCGAGTTTCTGGACCTCATCCGAGCCGACCTTCGACGAGCGCACCTACGATCGTATCAATCAGGCGCTGCTTTCCTATTCGGCGATCGAAGTGCGCGGCGGCTGGCCGACACTGAACAAGGTCACGCTCGATCCGGGCGCCAAGGGCCCGGATGTCGCAGCGCTGCGCGCACGCCTCGCGATCACCGACGATCTGCCAGCCGAGGTCGCCGAGGGCGACAGCTACGACACGATGCTGACCGAAGCGGTGAAGCGCTTCCAGATTCGCCACGGCCTGCCCGAGACCGGCAGCACCGGCCCGCAAACCATCGCGGCGCTCAACGTGCCGGTGAAGGACCGCATCCGCCAGCTCGCGGCCTCGCTCGATCGACTCCACGGCATGGGCTTCACCTTCGGCCAGCGTTACGTGGTGGTGAACATTCCGGCCGCGGTCGCCGAGGCGGTGGAGGATGGCAAGGTCGCGCGGCGCTACGTCACGGTGGTCGGCAAGACCGATCGTCCCTCGCCGACGCTCACCACGCACATTACGGCGGTGAACATCAATCCGACCTGGACCGTGCCGCTCTCGATCCTGAAGAAGGATATCGTCGGCAAGATGCGCAAGGACCCGAACTATGTCTCGCGCATGAAGATGCGCGTGCTCGACAGCGCGGGCAACGAGATCGATCCGAAGTCGGTCGACTGGCAGGCGGAGCGTACGCCGAACTTCACGGTGCGGCAGGATTCCGGCGAGGGCAACGCGCTCGGCAATGTGCGCATCGACATGCCGAACCCGTATTCGGTTTACATGCACGACACCAACCACCGCGAAGGCTTTTCGGCGGACTATCGTTTCCAGTCGTCGGGCTGCACGCGTGTGCACGATGTGCGCGACCTCGCGGCGTGGATCCTGGAAGACAATCCGGGCTGGAGCCGCAAGGAGATCGATGGCGAGATCGCGACCGCGAAGCGCACGACGGTGCGGCTCGCGCATCCGATTCCGGTCGCGTGGGTCTATCTCACCGGCTGGGCAAGCCCGGACGGCACGATCCATTTCCGCAACGACGTTTACGGGCTCGATCCGAAGCCCGCGGTCGCGACGACCATCGATGTGGGACGGCCGCTCAAGGTCTCGGCGATCCGTGCCTCCGGCTTCGTGCTGCAATCGGACGATCCGCCTTATTTCAAGCCGGTGTCGTACCTGGATAGCCGCTGAGGGCGGTGGAACTTTGGTCGGATCGGGACGTTTTCCTGCACGATTAGCCAGGAGAACGTGATGGATAAGGTTCAGCCCAAGCGCGGCGGCGACGCGGACGGACCGCGCATCCGGCCGAACGATGAACACGAGGACAAGGAAGAGAAACTCCTCGGCGACGAACTCGACGATAGTTTTCCGGCTTCCGACCCGCCTGCCAGCACGCAGCCCACCGGCAAGGAGCCGCCGCCGCCCAAGCCAAAGCGCCCGGATTGACGCCAGGCCGCCGCTGCCCATCTCAGGGAACCGGGAGCAGGAGGCGCGAATGATCGAAAAGAAGGACAAGGCGAAGCTCGACGAGGAGCTAGAGGAGGGGCTGGAAGAGAGCTTTCCCGCCTCCGACCCGCCCGCCGTCACCCAGCCCGAGGGGCACGCCAAGCCGCGCAAGCCGAAAAAGTAACGCCGCGTGCCGCTGCAAAATCGCGTCACGCCGTTTGGCGAACTGATCGCAACGCCCGCGCGCGGCACGATGTATGGCAATCGCGGGGGGCGCTTTCATCGCGACGACAAGACACTGGGCGCGCGGCGCTGGTCCTCGCGGCAATGGATTTGCTGCGTGCTGTCGTTCAAGGGTCGCCATCACGAGGTGTGGGCCCGCCGCTATACCGCGCTGTTCTTTCTCGACGAAGTGACGGCGCTGGCCGCCGGCCACCGCCCCTGTTTCGAATGCCGCCGCGTCGACGCGACGGCGTTCGCGGAAAAATGGGCGCAAACGAAGGGTTCGGAATTTCCCTACGTCGACGAGATGGATCGCGTGTTGCAAAGCGAGCGGCTCGACGGCCGCGCAAAGCACATGCACGCGATGCCGATCGCGGATTTGCCCGATGGCAGTTTCGTTGACATCGATGGGGCCGCTTTCGCCGTGCGCGGCTCACATTGCTGCGTTGGAGCGAGAACGGCTACACGGAAAAGATCGCGCGCCCGCGCGGCTTGGCGAATGTGCTGACGCCCCCGAGCATTGTGGCTGTACTCAAGGCAGGTTATTCACCGCAGTGGCATCCGAGCGCGGACACCCTCTAGGCTGCCGCGCAGCCGTCCGGCTTGAAGACGCGCTGCGTCGAGGCCGGAAACGTCGCGAGCTTCCCGGCCGGCCGGATCGGGCGCGGCGCGAAATTGCCGCCGCAGTTCGGGCAGCGCCCGTTCAGCCGGGTCTCGACGCAGTCCTTGCAGAACGTGCACTCGAACGTACAGATCATCGCGTCGCGCGAGTCCGGTGGAAGATCGCGATCACAGCATTCGCAGTTCGGTCGCAGCGCCAGCATGGCTTACCCCTTCAATGCGGCCTTGATGGCCTCGACGGTACCGACTTCCTTCGCGGCTCTGATGATCTTGGCTTCCTTCGCGGTGATCTCGTCGAGCGCGCCCTTGAGCTTGTCGACGATGTCGAGCGGCACGACGATCGCGCCGTGCTGGTCGGCATGGATCAGATCACCGGACTTTACCTTCATGCCGTGCACCGTCACCGGAATGCCGAAGTCCTCCACATGCGTGTAGGCGTGGGAGGGCGCGAGCGAGCCCGCGAGCATCTGGAAACCGGGTGCGATCATCGGAATGTCTCGGATCGAGCCGTTGGTGATGACGCCCAGACAGCCGAGCGCCTTGTGGATGTTCGACTGCACCTCGCCCCAGAACGCGCCGTAGCCGACCTCGTCGTCGAGGTCCTCGATCACCGCGATGCTCGGGCGCGGCTCCGAGGCGATGTAGTCGAGATAATCGAGGCGCTTGCCCATGTAGTCGCCGAGCGCGACCTTGTCCTTGGCTTTCGCGGTGACCGTCTTGGCAAAGCCGACAATCGGCGGCAGGTCCGGGAAGGGGCAGAACAGGTGTTTCACCGTGTAGCCGTGCCCGCGCCGCTCCGGCGCGACCATTTCGACGACGTTGCACACCGTCGGCGTGTCCATCGATTGCAGAAATTCCATTTGTTGCGTGGTCAGCGTTGGCATGGGCGTTCCTCGTTGCGTTGGCGCAACATTGCCGATCGCAAGCGGCTTTGCTAGTGGTCCGCCGCCCCGAAGCAACCTCATGACAACTCATCCACACGATGGCGCGGGCGCGCCCTACTGGTCATGGCCCGGCCTCGCCGAGGGCGCGCGCATGTGCGGCGCTATGGTGCCGGGTACGGTCGTATTCGCGGCGGCCTACGGCACGCTTGCGGCGCAAAAAGGACTGACGCTAGGCGAAGCCGTGCTGATGAGTACGCTGGTGTATGGCGGCGCTTCGCAGCTCGTCGGGCTCGAAGTGTGGACCAATCCGGTCACCCTCTCGACGCTGATTTCGCTTGCGATTGTCACGGCCGTCGTCAATGCGCGCTTCATCCTGATGGGTGCAACGCTGCGGCCCTGGCTCGGCACGTTGCCGTCGTGGCAGGCGTACGCATCACTCAACGGCATCGTCGATGCGACCTGGCTGATCGCGGTTCGCTATCGCGCCGAGAAGGGAGCCGACTGCTCGGTTTTCGCGGGCGCCGGATTGACGCTCTGGGCCGTGTGGGTCGTGTCGGCCGTTCCGGGATATCTGCTCGGCGCGTTCATTTCTGATCCAAAGCGGTTCGGGTTCGATCTGATGCTGCCGATTTTCTTTGCCGCCATGTTCGTGCCGCTGTGGCGCGGCGCGCGCCGCGCGATCGGCTGGGCCATCGCGGGCGCGGTGGCGCTCGCGGTCTCGTACCTGATCGCAGGGTGGTGGTTCATCGTGGTCGGCGCGCTCACCGGCAGCATCATCGGGGCCTTTATCGATGATGAGTGAACCGCTCGCGCACGGCCCGCTCATTGCGATCCTGGCGATGGCGGCGGCAACGTACCTGACTCGCATCTCCGGCTTCTGGCTGATGGGTCATATTCCGTTGACCCCACGTGTGCGGCGGAGTTCTGGAGATCCTGCCGGGAGCCATCATGGCGTCCGCCGTCGTGCCGATCGTCGCCAAGATCGGTGCGGCGGCGCTCGCCGCGGTGATCGTGGCGATGGTCAGCATGATACTCAAACGCAACGAATTCATCGCGGTCGGTTTCGCGCTTGCGGCCGCGGCGTTGGTGCGCGCGTACGGGCTCTAGCGCCTCCAGGCGAGTGCGACGAAGGCCGCCATCAGGACCAGCATGGCGAGCACCATCGCCACGCAGGCAGGCCAGCCGCCGATGCTCCATGTCAGGCCGGGCAGCACAGCGCCGACGCTGCCGCCGATGTAATAGCTCGCCGCATAGAATCCGATCGCCGAGGTGCGGCCGGTTCCCGCCGTCATCGCGACATAGCCGGTCGAGGTCGCTTGCACGATGAAGCCGCCGCAGGCCGCGACAGCGAGACCAGCAACGATCACCGGCAACGAGGGCACGAGCGTTACCAGTGCGCCGCACGCCCACAACAGGATCGCAAACAAAACAAGTGTGCGGCGGCCGAACCGTGCGACGGCGCGCCCCAGCCCGAGCACCGCGGCCGCGCCCGCGAGGTAGGTCACGAAGATCGCGCCAAGCAGCGTGGGCGAGAGATTAAACGGCGGCGCCGCGAGCACGAAATTGATGTAAGTGAACAACGCAACGAAGCTGAACAACACGCCGAATCCGACCGCGTAGGTCGCAAGCAGTTGCGGATTACGCAGATGCCCGAGCATCTGCCGGGCGGACACCGCGAGTCCCTCCGAGCGGGTGAAATTGCGTTCGCGCGGCAGGATGATCGCAACGGCGATGCCGCTTGCAAGCGTCATCGCCGCCGTCATCATGAAGCCTGCGCGCCATCCGATCAGGTCGGCAAGCAGGCCGGACGCGAGACGGCCAGCAAATCCGCCGACGCTGGTCGCCGCCATGTAAACGCCCATCACGCCCATCGACTGCGCGGGCGGCCACTCTTCGCCGATATAGGCGACCACGACCGTGAAGATCGGCGGTAGCGCGAGGCCGAGCACGAAGCGCCACAGGATCAAGGCGTGCAGGTTTGGCGCAAGCGCGATCATGACGAGCGGCGCAGTCGCGATGATCATCGCTGCGACGATGACGCGCTTGCGGCCGAGCATGTCGGCGATTGCACCGGCGAACGGCGCTGACAGCGCGATCGCCAGCGTCGTCGCCGTCATGGTGAGACTGATCTGCGCGGGTGTCGCATCGAATTCGCGCGCGAGCGAGGGCAGTAGCGACTGTGGCCCGTATAGATTGAAGAACGCGCAAAATCCTGGAATGCCAACCGCGGCGCGACGGAAGTTTGGATTCATGGGTGGCAGCTCATGCGGGGACGATTATCCGCGAAGGCTCGCCGGATTGCATCAGCGCGGGAGCGCAGCCCGGGCATGCCGCAGCGTCTCGTCCGGTGTGCCCGAGGCATCGACCTGCGACCAACCCAGCGTGCCGAGATCGTATGCCTCCTGTTCCCGCGCCACCCGCGCATCGGCGTCGGAGGCATCGCCCTTGCGCGCGCTGACGCGGGCGACGCGGGCCGCGAGATCCGCGGTCAGGAACAGACCGCGAAATGCGCAAGCCGCATGATGCGGCAACACGCTCGATCGCGGAACGTTCACCCTCCCGCGAAAACACCGCATCGATTAGAGCCGAATGCCCGGCTGACGAATGATGGCGCGCGCCTTTTCGGCAAGGGCGGCGTAGACCCGCTCGGTCGCTTCCCCGCTGTAAGCCTCGGGCGGCAGCCGCTCGGTTTCGGCGGCGCCGAACAGCATCTTGCGCTCGACATCCGAGCGCAGCAGCACCGCGCCCGGCGCGGGCAGAGGGTCTGCACAGAGCACGCGCGCGAGCACCGACTTGCCGGTGCCCGACAGGCCGCCGACGGCGATCAGGACGGGAGAGGGCGGGGCGATCAGCGCGCAGGCAAGATCGAAATAGGTCCGCGCGGCCTTGGCAATCGCTTCGCGCTCTTTGACTTTCCCATTCTCCAGCTTTGCTGCCGTCACCTTGGCGCGGATCGCCGCACGTAGCGACATGAACAACGGCAGGGCTGCGAGCGCGTCGAGATCGCTGTCACGCCGCGTCTCGGAAAGATAGCGGTTGAGCACCCCATTAGCGGCGTCCTTCAGGCCGCGCTCGACCAGATCCATCAGCAGGAAGGAAAGATCGTAGAGCACATCTCCGGCTGCGATCAGCGGATCGAACTCGATGGCGTCGAACGGCACCGGGCGCCCGTCGATCAGCGCGATGTTGCCGAGATGGAGGTCGCCATGCCCGCGCCGCACCAGCCCGTCGCGCCCGCGTGCGAGCAGCAGCGGACGCAGGTGCTCGAGCACCGCGCGGCTTCTTGCGGTCAGTGTCTCGGCGTCAGCAACTTGAAACAATGAGGACGCGCCGCAAAAATAGGCGGCGTTCTGCGCGATGAAGCGGGCGAGGGCCTCGAGCCACGGCGCGGCCTCGACCGTGGGCGCCTTGGCGTGCGCCGCCACCACCACGCGCGCGAGCTTGTCCGCGAGCGCGGTGCCGATCTTCCCGCGATCCGCAAGACGATCGAGCGTCGCATCCTCGTCGAAGCGCAGCATTTCGACCGCCCATTCGGCCGGCTCGCCGGTGCCGTCGAGCGCGAGTTCCCCGTTCTGCCGCGTGATCGCAACAACCCGGAGATAGATGTCCGGCGCGAACGGCCGGTTCACCGCAAGCTCGGATTTGCACGCGGCCTTTCGCTTTTCGAGCGTCGAATAATCGAGGAATGGAAAGGTGACCGCGCGCTTGACCTTGTAGGCACGATCGCCTGCCAAAAACACCGAGGCTGCGTGCGTATCGATCCGGCGCACGGCTGCGCCCGCGTGCGTGGCGGCATCGCCGAGCAGCGCGAAAACCTCTCTCTGCGGTTCGGTAGGATTCATGCCGTGCCATTCCTATCACGGCAGGCTATTTCGACCGCGCGTAATCAATCATCACGATCCAAAATGGTTGAGGCCGAGTCCGGAGTTGACCAAAGGACTTGCGGCGGCGATCTACTTTTCATTATTGTGAAACGCAATTGCGCGATGGGGGGAACGGCGTAGTGCATTTCGCGATCGGTCGCTTTGGACGACGGCGGTCAAATCACAAGCGGTGGGCCGGCAGCGTTTCCCTATGCGCTCAATGTCCAGCGCAACCGCCGGCGGCAAACGCGAGTGAGGGGTGGCGATGAAGCAACGGGGCGGGCGCGCGCGCAGGAGATGCAAAGCGGTACACTCTGGCACGCGTCTGATGCGAACGCTCGCCGCTTGCGACGGCAACCCCGGCGAAATGCTTGAACTTTACTATTGGTCTAAAGAGCCAGGCTTTCGTCAGATCATTCGCGCCATTGCGACCATGCCGGAAACGGCCAAAGGGGCTTTGGAAACGTTCATCGCGCTGGCTCGCGATACGAAATCGGTCACGGCCGATCTCGATTCCTGCGGCGTTCTGACATTGTACTCTGCTGAGGCTGTCAGGAGCGCCGTGCTTGCACAACGTGCGGCCGACGAGGACACGCAAGCGCCTGCGCCCTTGCTGAATTGACCACAAGCGGCAATCGATTCAAATACCGCACACGCTGATTAGATTAACTGTGTCGTTTACGCGATCCGTCCAGGCTCATACGCGCTATGCGGACATCGCGCGGCTCACGCGACCGAACGTCGCTTGTTAAACGCGACAATGTCTGGGCAAGTTCGGCGAAACGCCGCCGCCCCACGGGCGCATTTGAGGTTCGCGTACAGGAGAGTTGAATGTCGGTGAAAAGACCGGATCCGGTCGATATTGAAGTGGGGCACCGGATCAGAATTGAACGTCTGGCACGCGGCTTGTCGCAGACGGCGCTGGCCAACCAGCTGGGAGTGACCTTCCAGCAGGTGCAGAAATACGAGAAGGGCGTCAATCGCGTCGGCGCCGGCCGGCTCACCAAGATCGCCGAGGTGCTTGGTATCGATGTCGGCACGTTCTTTGGCGGCAAGGACATGCTGGAGGACGGAGATGCGAAGGAGGGCGCGGCTTCGCCGCTGAAGCTGTTGACTGTGTCGGGCGCCTTTCGCCTGCTGCGCGCCTACGGCGACATCGAAGACAGCAACCTGCGCCGCGCGATCGTCGATCTGGTCGAACAGATTTCGGGCCAACGCGCAGCAAGCTGACGCGCTCCTTATCGCGCAGCAGTCCTCCGCAGAGACCCTGGTTTGAACCCCGCTCGCTTCGGCGGGTGTTTTTCTGTGCCGTTCACCTCTCCGGCCCGCGATGCTAGTGTTGGGACAAATGCGCGCGAACGTGCGTGGGCGAAACGAGGTGAGCGATGCGCGGCAAGGACAACATGCGCTCCGGCGGCGAGGTGTTGGTCGACCAGCTTCTGGTCAACGGGGTGCGCCACGTCTTCTGTGTGCCGGGCGAGAGCTATCTGGCGGCGCTCGACGCCTTCCATGATCGCGACATCGCCGTGACCGTGTGCCGCCAGGAGGGCGGCGCCGTGATGATGGCCGAGGCGCATGGCAAGCTCACCGGGCGGCCCGGTATTGCTTTCGTCACACGCGGCCCCGGCGCGACCAACGGCTCGCCCGGCATTCATATCGCGAAACAGGACTCTACGCCCCTCATCATGTTCGTCGGGCAGGTCGCGCGCGAGATGCGCGACCGCGAGGCGTTCCAGGAACTCGACTACCGCGCGGTGTTCGGCACAATGGCGAAGTGGGCGACCGAGATCGACGATCCCGCCCGTATTCCGGAAATCATCTCACGCGCGTTCCATGTCGCGATGAACGGGCGTCCCGGTCCGGTGGTGATCGCGCTTCCGGAAGACATGCTGATGGAGCGCGTCTCGGTAGGCGACTCCCTCGCGGCCGACCTGATCGAGACATGGCCCGGCCTCACCGACATGTCGCATCTGCAGAAGATGCTGTGGGCCGCCGAGAAACCCCTGGTGGTTCTCGGTGGCAGCCGCTGGTCGGAGGCCGCATGCGCGGCGACCGTACGCTTCGCCGAGCGGTTCGACGTTCCGGTGATGACGAGCTTTCGCCGCTCGCATCTCTTCCCACAGGTGCATGCCTGCTATGCGGGCGATCTCGGCACCGGCGTGAATCCGAAGGTCGCGGCACGTGTGAAGGCGGCAGACCTCCTGCTGCTCGTCGGCGGGCGCTTCGGCGAGATGCCGAGCCAGGGTTACACGCTGCTCGACATTCCGAACCCGAAGACGAAATTCGTCCACGTCTATCCCGATCCGGACGAATTCGGGCACGTCTACCGGCCGGATCTTGGCATCAACGCGGCGCCGACCGCGTTCGCAGCCGCACTTGAAGGCTTGCAGCCGCCAAACGAAATCCGCTGGGGCGCGTGGACCAAGGAGGCGCACGACGAATATCTGGCGTGGACCGAAGCGCCGACCAGAGTGCCGGGCGCGGTCAACTTCGGCGAGATCATGGTGTGGCTGCGCGGACAGTTGCCGCCGGAGGCGATCATCACCAACGGCGCGGGCAATTTCTCGACCTGGATGCATCGCTTCTATCGCTTTCGGAAATTCGCCACACTGCTCGGTCCGACCTCCGGCTCGATGGGCTACGGCCTGCCGGCCGCGGTCGGCGCGAAGCGGCTCTATCCGGATCGTCCCGTCGTATGCGTTGCGGGAGACGGCGATTTTCTGATGAACGGGCAGGAGTTCGCGACCGCCGTTCAATACGAATTGCCGATCATCGTGTTGATCATGGACAACGGCATGTACGGCACCATCCGGGCGCATCAGGAGCGCGAATTTCCGAGCCGCATTGTCGGCACCTTCCTGCGCAATCCGGATTTCGCGGCCTACGCGGCGGCCTTCGGCGGATTTGGCGCCACGGTCGAGAAGACCGAGCAGTTCGCCGGTGCCTTCAACGCCGCCAAGGCATCCGGCAAGCCTGCGATCATCCACATGAAGGTGGATCCGCAGGCGATCAGTCCCGCAACGACGCTCGACGCCATCCGGGAAAAATCGCTGGCGGCGCAAAACAACTGACGTCCAAGGCTTGCAGATTATTATGAACGCTGGCTCACTCTTTGGCGGGATGAGTTCGCGCATGGCCTATCGCCGCACCGACAATGTGATCCGCCGCCTCGCGGCGCGCCACGATGCGATCATCGCGGCCGCGGGTACGCTCGCGGCGGAAGCCGGGATCAACGCGGTGCAGATCGAGCCGGTGTCGCAGCGTGCGGGCGTCGCAACCGGCACGGTTTACCGCTATTTCCCGTCCAAGACCGAGTTGGTGGCGGCGCTCGTCGCCTCCGTGTCGGAGCGCGAGATCGGTGCGATGCGCCGTGCCGCCGACGCGGCGCCCGGCCCGCTCTCGGCGCTCGCCGCCGCGATCACGACGTTTTCTGCGCGCGCGCTTGCCAGCCCGAAGCTCGCCTTCGCGCTGATTGCAGAGCAGGCGGATGGTGCGGCGGACGATGCGCGGCTCGCGTTCCGCAGAGCGCTTGCGGACGAACTGGGCAAGCGCCTCTCCATTGCGATGACGGGCGGACACTTGCCCGATCAAGACGTCGCGCTCGCCGCACCCGCGTTGCTCGGCGCACTGGTCGAAGGGCTGGTCGGCCCGCTTGCCGCGCCTGCCACCGTTGCGGCATCGCGCGATGCCGTTCAGGCAATCACGCTGTTTGCGTTGCGTGCTGTTGGCGTCGCCGATGCACGCGCACGCGGGCTGGTGGTGCAGGCGAGAATGCCGGCGAAGGCCACATGAACGAAGAAAGCTCCATCAAGGATCGGATCGAGTTGCTGGAGGCGCGCATCGCCCACCAGGACCGGATCATCGAGGACTTGAACGCCGCCGTTACGGATCAGTGGAAGCAGATTGACATGCTCGTAAAGCAGATTGCCCGGATGGGCGACCGGCTGCAGAGCGTGGAGGAGAACGTGCCGCCGTCGGGCGCAACCGAGCCACCGCCGCCGCACTATTGATCGCGTGCGCCAAGATCCAGCGTCACCCGCTTGATGCCGCTCCCACCCGGGTCATCGTCGATCTGAAATCCGAATTCGCTGCACATGCGCAGCATTGTGGTGTTTTCGGCAAGCACCTGACCGTGCACGCGGGTAAGTTCGATTGCGCGCGCGTACGCGATCATGCGCTGCATCAGGAGCCAGCCGAGCCCATGTCCCTTGAGCGCCGAGCGGACCGTCACGGCGTATTCGCCGCCGCGCCTGTCGTCATCGAGATGGAGGCGGACAACCCCGAGCATGGATCCATTCGACTCGTCGATGGCGATGAATGCCATCGCGCGCTCGTAGTCGATGTGCGTCAGCTCATGGATGCGCGCGTCGGACAATTCGCTGATCGCCGAGAAGAAACGCAGCCGCGCATCTTCCAGCGTGACATGCGCGACGAATTCCGGATAGAGCGCGGCATCCTGCGGCCGCAGTACACGCATCAGGACGCGCGTACCGTCGGGGAGCACGTCATGATGGGTCAGGGCATCCAGTTCGAGCCGCATGGCGGGGATGTGGCCGCCCGGCGCGCCCGCGTCAATGCGACATCAGCACCGGGAGGGTCATGGCGCCGAGAATGCCGCGCGTTGCGCCGCCCAGGACGAATTCGCGCAGCCGCGAGTGGCCGTAGCCGCCCATCACCAGGAAATCGGCCGCGCTGTCGGCCGCATGCGACAGGATCGTGTTCGCCACATCGGTGTCGGTTGCGACGATGCGTTTCACGTCGACCGTCAGGCCGTGGCGCGCTAGGTGCTGGCCGATATCGGCGCCCGCAACCTCGTCGCTCTTCGGGCGCTCGCTCGCCACGATGACGATGTCGATTGCCCCGGCTTTGGCGAGGATCGGCATCGCATCCGCGATTGCGCGTGCGGCGTTGCGGCTTGCATCCCAGGCGACCATCACGCGCTCAAGTTTGAAACCGGCTTTCTGGATATAGGGCACGACCACCACGGGCCGGCCGGAGCCGAACAGCGCGCCCTCGGCGATCAACTCCTCGGGCGCGACTTTGTCTGGCTCGGACTGCGCAACGACCGAAAGATCGAAGCGGCGCGCCATGGCGGCGAAGGTGTCGGCGGCGCCCGCGAGGCTTGCGGTTGCCGATCGTGTATCGAACGAAACCCCCACGCGTCTCGCAGCGTCCTCGAATCTCGCAAGGGCGTCGGTTGCGGCCTTTTCGTTCTCGCTCCGCTGCTCGTCGATCAACGCCGCCGGGATGCCGCCCATGACGGTCGGAGGAATCACCGGCTCATAACTGAACGCGACGCCGGTGACGTGCGCGCCGAACGTCTCCGCGATGGAGATCGCGAAGGGGGCGGCAACATCATTGCGGCCGACAGTCAGATTGACGATGAGGTCCTTGATCATGGCGGCTCCGGGTCGCTCGGGGTGCTTGAAGCCAAGTCTGGCGCGAGAGCGCGACCGTAACGTTGATCAAAGTCAAACGGTCACTTCTTCTTGCCGGACGCGTCGAACTGGCTGAGGTAGGCCCACAGATTGTTGCGCTCGTTTTCGCTGCTGATTCCGGCGAACACCATCTTGGTGCCGGGAATTTTTGCACGGGGGTTGGTGATGTATTCCTTGAACACCGCCTCGCCCCACGTGATGCCGGAATTCTTGTTCGCGTCGCTGTAGTTGTAACCCTCGACCGTGCCGGACTTGCGCCCGTCGATGCCGTTCAGCTCCGGTCCGACCAAATTCTTCGCGCCTTCGCCGATGCGATGGCAGGGCAGACATTTCTTGAACGAATTCTCGCCGGCCGCGACGTCCTGCGCTCGGGCTCCGGCCGTGCCGGCAAACAGAAGACAGGCGATCGCCAAACCCTTGATCATGAGCGTTCTTCCCTTTGTGTCTCTTCGCCGCGCAACCGGCGGCCGTGACCGTCAACCCTCGTCCGAAATGACGGGGTTGGCGAACGGAGTCAACGTTCAATTCAGTTCGTGCCGCCGGGCAGGAAACGAAAGGCCTTGCGCGTGGGACGCAGCCCGGCGCGCGTCAGCGACAACCCGTGATTTTGCCGTCGTTTCATGCCGCGGAGAGCTTATAGTGTCGTCACGGGGCGGTGCATCGCCCAAGGACAGGTCCGATGTCGCTCACGATGCCCGAGGCGGATGCCACCGTGCTGGCTCGGCGCGCCGAAATCGTGCGCGATCTCTCGGCGATCGTGCCGGGCGAAGGCGTCATCGCGAACGAACGCGAGATGCGTCCCTACGAGTCGGACGGGCTGACCGCCTACAAGCAACTTCCTTTCGTCGTGGTTCTGCCTGAGACGACCGCGCAGGTCTCTCGCGTCCTGAAATATTGCCACGACAACGGCATCCGCGTGGTGCCGCGCGGCTCGGGCACGTCGCTCTCCGGCGGCGCACTGCCGCTCGCGGACGGCGTGCTGCTCGGCATGGGCAAGTTCAATCGCGTGCGCGAGCTCGATTTCGAGAACCGCACCGCAGTGGTCGAGCCGGGCGTCACGAACCTCGCAATCTCGCAAGCGGTGGCGCATGAGGGCTTCTACTACGCGCCCGATCCGTCTTCGCAGATCGCGTGTTCGATCGGCGGGAATATCGCGGAGAATTCCGGCGGCGTGCATTGCCTGAAATACGGGATGACCACCAACAACGTACTCGGCTGCGAGATTGTGCTGATCACCGGGGAGGTGCTGCGCATCGGCGGCAAGCATCTCGATGCCGAGGGCTACGACCTGCTCGGCCTGATCACGGGCTCGGAAGGCCTGCTCGGCGTCGTCACCGAGGTGACGGTGCGCATTCTAAAGAAGCCGGAGACCGCGCGCGCCGTGCTGGTCGGCTTCGGCTCCTCGGAGGCCGCCGGCGAATGCGTCAGCAAGATCATCGGCGCCGGCATCATTCCGGGCGGCATGGAGATGATGGACAAGCCCGCCATCCATGCGGTCGAGGAGTTCGTCCACGCCGGCTACCCACTCGATGTTGAGGCGCTGCTGATCGTCGAGCTCGACGGCCCGCAGGCCGAGGTCGATCACCTGCTGGAGCGTGTTGAAAAGATCGCGCGTGACTGCGGCTCGACCGAGTGCCGCGTCTCGACCTCGGAGGACGAGCGGCTGTTGTTCTGGGCCGGCCGCAAGGCCGCGTTCCCGGCGGTGGGGCGCATTTCGCCCGACTATTACTGCATGGACGGCACGATCCCGCGCGCCAAGCTGCCGCTGGTGCTCAAGCGCACACGCGAACTCTCCGAGCAATTCGGCCTGCGTGTCGCGAATGTGTTCCATGCGGGCGATGGCAACCTGCATCCGCTCATCCTCTATGACGCCAACAAGCCGGGCGAACTGGAGCGCACCGAGGCGTTCGGGGCCGAAATCCTCAAGCTCTGCGTCGAGGTCGGCGGCGTGCTCACCGGCGAGCATGGCGTCGGGGTCGAGAAACGCGACCTGATGCCGGCGATGTTCTCCGAGATCGACCTGAACCAGCAGCAGCGTGTGAAATGCGCCTTCGACGCCAAAGGACTGCTCAACCCCGGCAAGGTTTTTCCGACGCTGCACCGTTGCGCCGAGCTTGGCCGCATGCACGTGCACGCGGGGCGCGTTGCATTTCCCGACATTCCTCGGTTCTGAACGGAACCTAGCCGTGCGTTCCCGGTTGAGCGCACGGGGCGACATCATGCCGCGCGCCTTCGGGCGCAGGCCGCCGGAGCCTCACCATGACCCAATCCCGCCGTGCCATCCTTTCATCGGCCGCCCTCGGCCTTGCTGCGGCCTCGACTGGCGCGTTTGCACAGTCGGCCGACATTCCACAGCCGACACGGCCCGGCCGCGGCGGCGCTGACCTCGGTCCCCGCAATCTGATGCGCGACCGCCAGAACCCCGACATGCTGGTACCGCCCGCCACCGACCACGGCACGCTGCCGAACCTGCGTTTCTCGTTCTCCGACGCGCACATGCGGCTTGAGCGCGGCGGCTGGACCCGGCAGGTCACCGAGCGCGAGCTCGGCATCTCCAAGGAAATCGCGGGCGTGAACATGCGGCTCAATTCAGGCGGCGTGCGCGAGCTGCATTGGCACAAGGCGGCCGAGTGGGCCTACATGCTGAAAGGCTCGGCGCGCATAACCGCAATCGACCCGGAGGGTCGTCAGTTCGTCGACGATGTGAACGAGGGCGGGCTCTGGTATTTCGGCCCCGGCATTCCGCACTCAATCCAGGGCCTTGCGCCGGACGGCTGTGAGTTTCTGCTGGTTTTCGACGACGGCAGCTTCTCCGAGGACAACACGTTCCTGATCAGCGACTGGTTCAAGCACGTGCCGCCCGATGTTCTGGCCAAGAATTTCGCGCTGTCGGCTGATGCCTTCGCCAACAATCCGGGCCCGGACCAGCTCTACATTTTCAACGCGCCGCTGCCCGGTCCGCTTGCCGGCGACAAGATCGAGGGCGCGACGCCAGTGCCGCAGTCGATGAGTCACGATCTGATCGCGCAGGCGCCGATCAAGACCAAAAGCGGTAGCGTGCGCATCGCCGATACCAAGAACTTCCCGGTCTCCCGGACGATCGCCTCGGCGCTGGTCGAGGTCGAGCCCGGCGGCCTGCGTGAACTGCATTGGCATCCGAACACCGACGAGTGGCAGTACTACATCAGCGGGCAGGCGCGGATGGGCGTATTCGCGTCCTCGGGCGAGGCGCGCACCTTCGACTTCATGGCCGGCGATGTCGGCTTTGTGCCGTTCGCGATGGGCCATTATGTCGAGAACACCGGCAACGAGACGCTGCGTTTCCTCGAGATCTTCAAGAGCGATCACTATGCGGATGTGTCATTGCAGCAGTGGATGGCGCTGACGCCGCCCACGCTGCTACAGGCGCATCTCAAACTCAGCAACGAGACGCTGGCGCATCTGCGCAAGGAGAAGGCGCCGATCGTTCCGGCTTAAGGTGTCATCACGGCGGTGCGCGGCTGGTGGCGCCCGATCACCAGCACGCAAACCGTTCCGATCGACGCCACGATTGCGATCGGCAGGATCGCGAGCGGGAAGCTGCCGGTCGTTGCCTGAATCCAGCCGATCATCGAGTTGAAGAAGAAACCCGAGAGGTTGCCGAGGGCATTGATCTGGGCAAGCCCGGCTGCGGCGGCAGCCGTGCCGAGCCATTCCGAACTCAGCGCCCAGAACGGTCCCTTGCTCGCATAGGTGCCGGCTGCGATCAGCGTGAGCAGCGGGATCATCGCCCACAGGCTGCCGATCGCAAAGAACGTCAGCAGCATCGCAACGACCATCCAGGCCAGCGGCAATGCATTGTGCCAGACGCGCTCGCCGCTTCGGTCGGACGCAGCGGCCCCACAGCACCATCCAGACCGCAGCGATGCCGAACGGCACGGCCGTGACGAGCCCGGTCTCCCAGTTCGATAGTCCGAACGACTTGACGAGCTGCGGCATCCACAACGCAAGCGAGGTCGAGGCGCCGACCGCGCCGGAATAGACCAGCGCCATGATCAGCACGTAGCGGTTCGAGATCACGCGCCAGACCGATTGATGCTCGACCCGCACCGCACGGCGCCGCTCCGCCTCGAGCGCGGTTGCCAGCCACTGCTGCTGCGCAGGCGAGAGCCACGCCGCGTTCTGCGGCTTGTCGGTGAGCCAGAGGTAGGCCGCGAAGCCGAGAAGCACGGCCGGCGCGGCTTCGAGGATGAAGATCCATTGCCATCCGGCGACGCCAAGCCACCCATCGAGATAAAGTATCGCGCCCGAAAGCGGTGAGCCGATGAAGCCGGCGGCCGGGATCGCCACCATGAAGATCCCGATGATGATGGCGCGGTAGCGCGCCGGATACCAATAGGTCAGATACAGGATCACACCCGGAAAGAAACCGGCTTCCGCCACGCCAAGCAGGAATTGCAGCGACAGGAACGAGAACGGTCCGGCAATGAACGCACAGGCCATCGAGATGATGCCCCACGAGATCATGATGCGCGCGATCCACCTGCGCGCGCCAAATTTCTCCAGCGCCAGATTGCTCGGAACCTCGAAGATGAAATAGCCGACGAAAAAGATGCCGGCGCCAAGACCGTAAGTCTTCGGATCGAGCCCGACTGCCTTGTTCATCTGCAGGGCGGCGAAACCGACATTGACGCGGTCGATGTAGCAGATGAGGTAGGCGAGCAGCAGAAACGGCATCAGGCGCCACGAGACGCGGCGCATGGTTTCGGCTTCGAGATTTGAATTGGCGTCAAGCGTCGACATCTCGTTTCCCCCGGCAGCGCATGGCCTGCCAAGATCGACGGCACGACGGCGAGCGTTTCCCCGACAAACGGAGGACGACGCACCGCGAGCGCATCCGCCGACCCGTTATGATTTGTCTGACCTGCTTGCCTGCCGATGGCATTGCCTGCGGCCGCGTCAATCCCGAGGAGTTCGGCACGTCCTGGGCGGCTCGCTTGTCCATTATGACAGCTTCGATGAGGGCGGGAAGGCCCCGCGCCACCAACCTTTCCACAACGGCGCCGAGCCGCCATAAGATGTCCTTCGCATGACTGATCTCCTCAAGCCGCGCGACGCGAAGGATGTGGAGGGCGCCGCCCAGTGGGCGCTCGCCGAAGGCAAGACGCTTGAGATCGTGGGTCACGGTTCCAAGCGCGGCCTCGGCCGCGCGGCGCAATGGGACCTGACCCTCGACCTGTCGGACCTGTCAGGCGTCACGCTGTACGAGCCGGAGGAGCTGATCCTCTCGGCCAGGGCCGGCACGCCAATCGCCGAGATCGAGGCGCTGCTAGCCGCGCACAACCAGGAACTGGCGTTCGAGCCGGCCGACTATGGCCCGCTTTATGGCGCGGCTGCGGGGCGCGGTACGATCGGCGGCGTGCTCGCCGCAAACCAGTCCGGCCCGCGCCGTATCAAGGCGGGTGCGGCGCGCGACCATTTCCTCGGATTTACGGCGGTCTCTGGCCGGGGCGAAACCTTCAAGTCGGGCGGTCGCGTGGTGAAGAACGTCACCGGCTACGACCTCTGCAAGGTGCTGGCCGGCTCCTACGGCACGCTTGGCGCGATGACCGACGTCACCGTGAAGGTGCTGCCGCGCGCCGAGACCGAACAGACCGTGCTTGTGCTTGGCCTCGAGCGACGCCGCGGCGGCCCGCGCCATGAGTATCGCGATGGGCTCGTCCAACGAAGTGTCGGGCGCGGCGCATTTTCCAGCCCCGCTCGCGGCGAATGTGCAGGCGGAAGCGGGTGGCGCACTCACGGCGCTGCGGCTCGAAGGGGTCGCGCCTTCGGTCGAACACCGGCGGCGTGCGCTGGAAGCGCTGCTCAAGCCCTTCGGCGAGATCACGGTGTTCCCGGAAGTTGACTCTCCGCGCGTTGTGGAAGACGGTGCGTAACGTGATGCCGTTCACTGGCGGCGAGCGGGCGCTCTGGCGCATCTCAGTCGCGCCAACGCGCGGGCCTGAGGTTACGGCCGCGATCGGGGAGGACGCCGAATATTTCTACGACTGGGCGGGCGGCCTGATCTGGCTTGCGCTTCCGGCGACCGGCGATGGCGGCGCCGCGCGGGTGCGCGCCGCGCTCAAGGGCGGGCATGCGACGCTGATCCGCGCGCCGGCCGCGATCCGCGCCTCCGTGCCGGTGTTCGAGCCGCAGGACGCGGGGCTTGCCGCCTTGAGCCGGCGCGTCAAGGAGAGCTTCGATCCGAAGGGCGTGTTCGGGCCGGGGCGAATGTACGCAGGGGTTTAATGCAGACCTCCTTCACCCTCGCGCAACTCACGGACCCGGACATTTCCGAGGCCGACAAGATTTTGCGCGCCTGCGTGCATTGCGGCTTCTGCACCGCGACCTGCCCGACTTACGTGCTGCTCGGCGACGAACTGGATAGCCCGCGCGGGCGCATCTACCTGATCAAGGACATGCTGGAGAACGACCGGCCGGCGAGTGAGGAGGTGGTCAAGCACATCGATCGCTGCCTCTCGTGCCTTGCCTGCATGACGACCTGTCCCTCCGGTGTGCACTACATGCACCTCGTCGATCATGCCCGCGCGCATATCGAGGAAACCTACCGGCGCCCGTGGCCGGATCGGCTGATCCGCGCCGTGCTGGCGGCGATTTTGCCTTATCCCGCGCGATTTCGTGGCGCGCTCACGGTGGCGTGGCTGCCCGGCCGGGTGATGGCACTGTTGTCCGGGTGTGCGGCAGCGCGCCGCAAGCCGGTTCCGGTCGGGGAGGGACTGTCCGGCCTGATCCCGCGCCTTGTCGCGATGCTGCGTCTCGCTCCGGCAACCCTGTCCGGCCGTTCGGCCACCGCGACGCCGGGCGTGTTCTCGGCGCAGGGTGCCCGCAAGGGGCGCGTCGTGCTGCTGCAGGGATGCGCACAGGCCGTGCTCGCGCCCTCGATCAACGCGGCCGCGATCCGCCTGCTCACCCGCCAGGGCATCGAGGTCGTGCTGGCGGCAGGTGAAGCATGCTGCGGCTCGCTGGTGCACCACATGGGCCGCGAGGGGCAGGCGTTCGCGCAGGCGCGGCACAACATCGATGTGTGGACACGGGAGCTCGAAGCCGGTCTCGACGCAATCCTGGTCACGGCATCCGGGTGTGGAACAACCATCAAGGACTACGGCTTCATGCTGCGGGGGGACCGGGCCTATGCGGCGAAAGCGGCGCGTGTGTCGGCGCTGGCTCGGGACATTTCCGAGTATCTGGCTTCGCTCAGCCTCGTGGCTCCGCTTGAGAAAAGCGTCATGAAAATCGCCTACCAGTCCGCCTGCTCGCTCCAGCATGGACAGAAAATAACAAGGCAACCCAAGGAGTTGCTGGCGAAAGCGGGATTTCAGGTGAGCGACATAGCGGAAGCGCATCTGTGCTGCGGATCAGCCGGGACCTACAACATCATGCAGCCTGCCATCGCGGCGAGCCTGCGCGACCGCAAGGCCGCCAATATTGCGGCGACCGGGGCGGACGTGGTCGCGACCGGCAATATCGGCTGCATGACGCAGCTTGCGCCCGCGACCGGGATTCCGGTGGTGCATACGGTCGAGCTTCTCGACTGGGCGTATGGCGGGCCGCTGCCCGATGCGCTCAAGCATGTGCGCATCGCCGCGAATGACTCGCGAAGAATTGCAAACGCGACATAGAATACCGCCCAAGCGCACCGGATGATGCGGCTGCGCTGTCGCCGCCCGAATGGGCGCGATGAACCGTGAGGAGGTCGATCATGGCTGCTCGCAAGAAGAAGGCAAAGAAATCGAAATCCAAGAAAAAGGCGAAAAAGGTCCTTGCGCTGAAGAAGAAAGGCGCCAAGCGCGCAAGTCCGAAGACGGCGGCGCCGAAAAAGAAGAAAGCCGCGCCGAAGAAAAAGACTTCACCGAAGAAAAAAGCTGCGCCGAAAAAGAAGGCCGCGCCGAAAAAGCCCGCAGCTCCCAAGCCAGCCTCCGCTCCGAAGCCGGCACCCGTCGCAGCACCCACGCCGACGGCCGCACCCGTCGCAGCACCCAAGCCGACGACCGCACCACCGCCGCCTCCGGCTGCGTCGGAGCCCGCCGCGGAGCCGAGCCCGATTACCTATCGTCCGTTCAGTTCGCCGGCGGGAGACGGCAATCCGGATGACAACCAGACCTAAGAAGAAAAAGAAGAAGGCCGCACGCAAGGCCACGAAGCGATCGCCGGCCAAGAAGACCGCGGCGAAAAAGGCGAAGGCGAGAAAAGCGAAGACGCGCGGGAAAAAGCCCGCGCGCCGGCGCAAGGTCGCCCGGAAGGCCGCAAGTCCAGAGAAGCGCACCGCGCGGCGGCGAATTCGAGCTGTTCGGGGCGTCGGGCCGCCGCCCGAAGGCCGCTCCTTCGCGCGGCCCGGCGCGCGGCCGCGTGACCGGACGCCGCCGAACCGTGAAGCCCGCAGCGGCTGCGCCGCGCGTTCCGGGCGTCGCGATCAAAGGGGCACTCGGCGCCCGTTATACCGAGGTACTCACGCCGGCCGCGCTGCGCTTCCTCGCCGAACTGCATCGCGAATTCGAGGGGCCGCGCGAGCGTATTCTGGCGGCACGCGCCGAGCAGCAGGAACGCTACGACGCAGGCGACTTGCCCGATTTTCGCTCCGACACGCGCGCGATCCGCGACGACGAGGATTGGCGTGTCGCGCCGATCCCGGAAGATTTGCTCGACCGCCGTGTCGAGATCACCGGACCGGTTGATCGCAAAATGATCATCAACGCGCTCAATTCCGGCGCGAACGTTTATATGGCGGACTTCGAGGATGCCAATTCGCCAACTTGGGCTAACAACATCGAAGGCCAGATCAATCTGAAGGATCGCTGGGCCGGCAAAATCGACTTCACCGATCCCGACACGCGCAAGCGCTACCAGCTCTCCGACAAGCCGGCAGTGCTGATCGTGCGCCCGCGCGGCTGGCATCTCGTCGAGGAGCATCTGACCGTCGACGGCGAGCCGATTTCAGGCGCGCTGTTCGATTTCGGGCTTTATTTCTTTCACAACGCGCGCGCGCAGATCGCGGCTGGCACCGGCCCTTATTTCTATTTGCCGAAGCTCGAGACGCGCGAGGAAGCGCTGCTGTGGAACGATGTTTTCGTGTTCGCGCAGGAGCGGCTTGGCATTCCAAACGGCACGATCCGGGCGACCGTGCTGATCGAAACGCTGCCCGCCGCATTCGAGATGGAGGAAATCCTTTATGAACTGCGCGACCACATCGCCGGGCTAAATGCCGGGCGATGGGACTACATCTTCTCCTTCATCAAGAAGCTAGCGAAGCACAAAGACTGTATCCTGCCGGATCGCAGCCAGGTCGTAATGGGCGAGGCGTTCCTCGGCGCCTACGCGGCGCTCCTCGTCAAGACCTGCCATTCGCGCGGCGCGTTCGCGATGGGCGGCATGGCGGCGCAGATCCCGATCAAGAACGACGAGGCCGCGAACGAAGCGGCCTTCGCCAAGGTACGCGCCGACAAGGAGCGCGAGGTGCGCGACGGCTATGACGGCACCTGGGTGGCGCATCCCGACCTTGTGCCGGTCGCGAAGGAGGTGTTCGACCGCATGATGCCGGAGAGAAATCAGCTCGCGCGTGTGCGTCAGCATGTGCGGGTGCTACGCGACGACCTTCTCAAAATTCACCACGGAACGAAGACCGAGCACGGTTTTCGCCTCAACATCCGCGTCGGCGTGCAATACATCGAAGCGTGGCTGCGCGGGCGCGGTGCCGTGCCGATCTACAACCTAATGGAGGATGCCGCGACCGCGGAGATTTCCCGCGCGCAAATCTGGCAGTGGATCCGTTACGAGGCCGAGCTTGAGGACGGCATCGTGGTCACACCGAAATTCTTCGAGCGCGTGCTTGTCGAGGAGATGGAGCGTGTGAAGGGAGAGATCGGCGCCGACCATTACGCAAAGGGGCGCTTTTCCGAGGCGATCAATTTGTTCCGCGAGATTTCGCTCGCGCCGGAGTTCGTCGAGTTCTTGACGATCCCGGCCTATCGGCTGATCGTATAAAAAGCACCCGCGGCGACCGCATTGCATCGTCGCGCTCGGCCCCATAATCTCGCGCTCTTCGGGGAGGGGACGGTTGCGGGCCGGCCCGTCAAAACCAATCAAAAGCGGAGCGTTGCATGCCCTACAACATCCTCATCCTTGGCGCGGCCTATGGCTCGCTGCTCGGCTCGAAAATCCTGTTCGGCGGGCATTATGTGAACCATGTCTGCCTGCCAGCCGAGGCGGACCTGATCAATGCGGAAGGCTTTCGCGTCAAGCTGCCGGTCAAGGGGCGCAAGGACCCGGTGCTTCTCGATACGCGCAAGCTGCCCGGCAAGGTCTCGGCCTGCGGACCGAAAGAGGCCAATCCGCGCGACTACGATCTGATCGGTCTGGCGATGCAGGAACCGCAGTACCGCTCACCCGGCGTGCGCGAACTGCTCGACGCGGTGGCGAAGTCGCGCGTGCCGACGATGTCGATCATGAACATGCCGCCGCTGCCTTACGTAAAGCGCATCAAGGGCCTCGACTACGATGCGCTCAAGCCGGCTTTCACCGATGCCTCCGTGTGGGACAATTTCGATCCGGCCTCGCTGACGCTGTGCAGCCCTGACCCGCAGGCGATCCGCCCGCCGGACGGCAAGGCCAATGAGCTGGTTGTCACGCTGCCGACCAATTTCAAGGTCGCGAAATTCGACAACGAAAAGGGCAACACGATCATCCGCCAACTCGAAAAGGAAATAGACGCGATCCGTTTCGATCCGGGCGACGGCACCAAGATCGAGCTGCCGGTCAAGCTTCGTGTGCACGATTCCATTTTCGTGCCGCTCGCCAAATGGTCAATGCTGCTTGCCGGCAATTATCGCTGCGTGACCGAGGACGGCATGCGCACGGCGCAGGAGGCCGTTCACTCCGACATCGAAACCTCGCGCTCGGTCTACAATTTCGTCTTCGACCTGTGCGTCAAGCTTGGTGCATCCCCGAGCGATCTCGTGCCGTTCGAGAAATATGCGGCCGCGGCGCAATCGCTGACGCGTCCGGCATCCGCGGCGCGCGCGTTGCAGAACGGTGTCCCGAACATCGAACGCGCCGACAAGCTGGTGCAGTTGATCGCCAAGCAGAAGGGCCTGAGCCATCCGGCGATCGACGCGCAGGTTGCGCTGGTCGACCGGCGGCTTGAGGCGAACCGCAAGAAGGCGGCGGCGTAACGCGCGATCCCGAAAAGTAGGAACCGGTTTTCGGAACAGATCGCGCGCAAACCGAAACTAGTTCGCCGGCTCGAACCCCGCCTTCTTCCAGGTGGAGGCGTGGGCCGGGTCGGCAAGAAAGTTCACGAACGCAATCGCGGCATCGGCGGCTGCGCTCGCGGCGTGGACGCCGCCCGCGTAGACCGTGTCGAGCTGCACGTCCTTTGGCAGCAGGCCGACAAGCGTCACGCCTTTGACCGAAATGATCTCGCTCACCGGGTAAAATCCAATCTCGACCTTGCCATCGACGATGGCCTGAACGCCGCCGTCGAGCGAGCTGAGATGGGTCACCTTCGCGTTGACCACGTCGGCGACGCCGAGCTTCTCCCAGACCTTCCCGAGATGCGCGCCGCTGGGGGTTGCCGTCGGGTTCGAATGCACCATCGACTTCGCGCTCAGAACAGCCGCTTTGAATTTGTCGACGGTGGAGACATCGGGCTTTGGCGTCCCGTCGCGGACAACGACGCCGATGCGCACGGTCCCCAGATCGCGGCGGGGCACGTCACGCACAAGGCCGGCCTTCGCCTCCGCGGCGAGCACCGGGGCCGGGATCATCACCACATCGGGCTTCTCGCCGGCGGCGAGCTTCTGCCTGATCACGGTAATGACCGCGTAGGCGACATGAACCTTATGACCGGTCTTCCTCTCGAACTCGGGGATGAGTTCGATCAAGACTTCTTTCGGCGCGCCGCCAGTCAGCACCTGAATATCTGCCAATGCCCTGTTCCTTGAAGCACCCAACGCCGCGAGGCTGAGCGGGCAAAGCGCCGCTCCGGTCATGGCATTGAACGATGTTGTTTGCGAGTATGCGAGGGTCAGTATCGTAACACGACCGAGGGACCCGCAAGCAATGCGCATCGTCGATCTGTCACGTGAGCTCTATCACCGCACGCCGAGCTATCCGGGCCAACCGCCGATCATCCACGGCGTGTGGAAGAGCCACGAGGAGGCGTTCGCCGAGTCCGGCAACGTTCACGGCAACAGCGTGATGTATTTCTCGATGCCCGATCACGGCGGCACGCATCTCGATGCGCCACGCCACTTCGGCAAGACCGGGATGCCGATCGACGAATACCCGCTCGAGAACTGTATCGTGCCGGGTATCTGTATCGACTTGCGTCACATTGCACCGCGCGCCGAAATTACGCCGGCGGACCTTGAGGCTGCCGTGAAGGCGACGAGCCTGGCGATCCCGAAGGGCGGCACCGTGCTGCTCTGCACCGGTCATCATGCGCGCACGTTTCCGACCGCCGCCTACACCAACGACAATCCTGGTGTAAACGTCGCTGCGACCGAATGGCTTGCGGCGCAGGGTGTCGTGCATTTCGGCATCGACTCGATGCGCCCCGGCCCAGAGGGCAAGGTCAACGCGCTGGTGCACAAGGCCTGCCTCGAACTCGACATCACGCACATCGAAAGCCTGTGCGACTTGGAAAAGCTGCTCGGACAGGGCGTGTTTCAGTTCATCGGCCTGCCGCTGAAATGGCGCGGCGGGACCGGCTCACCCATTCGCGCAGTCGCTGTCTTCGAGAACTAGCGGCGTGGGTCTTGCATCGTGAGGCTGATGGATCGCGGCATCTTCGCAATCGTCATCGCCGGTGCGCTCGGCGGAGCCGCCGCCGTCGGTTTGATGGAGGCGGCCTCGGCGTACTCCTCGTTTCCGCTGAGCTACATTCCGTTCGCGACCTCGATCGTGGTCGTGATGGGATCGCCGGAAGCGCCGCCCGCGCAACCCCGTGCGCTGATCGGCGGGCACCTCATCTCGACCATCATCGGCCTGATCGTCGTCAAGCTCGGCGGGCCGAGCCCGCTACTCGCCGCGCTCGCAGTCGGCCTTTCGATCATCGCGATGCACTTGACGCGCACTTTTCATCCGCCGGCCGGTATCGATCCTTTGATCGTTGTCACCAACAATCTGCCTTGGATGTTCTTGCTCGTGCCGGTCGCGGCGGGCGCCTGTGCGCTCGCACTATTCGCCTTCGCGTGGCACGCGGTCGCGCGCCGGCTCCTCGGTCGTCCGGCGTTGCCGCTCAGGAAGCCATCGGAAGCGCCGCCTCCGTGACGCGATAGTGTTCGCCGTCGCGCACGAGCATCAGGCCGCGCTGATGGAATGCAACGAGCGTCGAACGATGGCCGATCGACACAATCGCCGTGCCGGGCAGGCGCTCTTTCAGCAATTTGTAAAGTGCGGCTTCGGCCGGCTCGTCGAGCGAGGCGGTAGCCTCGTCGAGAAACAGGAAATCCGGCGCCTGCAGGATCGCTCGCGCAATGCCGAGCCGCTGCTGCTCGCCGAGCGAGAGCATCCGGTTCCAGTGCGCATGCTCCTCCAGTCGTCCCGCCATCGCGGGCAGCCCCACCGCGCCGAGCATATCGCGGATGCGCGCTGCCTCGAATGCGCCGGGCTCCGAGGGGTAGCAGATCGCGGCTTCCAGGGTACCGATCGGCAGGTAGGGCCTCTGCGGCAGTGTCATCGCCTTCGCGCTGCTTGGAACCGTGATGGCGCCCTTGCCGAACGGCCAGATGCTGGCAATCGCGCGGAAGAGTGTCGACTTGCCCGATCCCGACGGCCCGGTGACGAGGACGTGGTCATGCGGCGCGATCGTTACGTCTGCGCCGACCAGTGGCTGACCGGAAGGCAGGGTCACGTCGACCCCCTCCAGCCGCACGTCCTTGCCCGCACCGTGCGCGACGGCGATCGCGTTTGGGCCTGCCGTGACGGCGTGCGCGTTCGCAATCGAAGTCTCGAAGCCGGAAAGCCGCTCGATAACCGCGCGCCATTCGGCGATGCGCACGTAGCTGTCGACAAAAAACGACAAGGAGGTCTGCACGCTGTTGAAGGCCGAAGCCGTCTGCGTCAGTGCGCCGAGCTGGATGTGGCCAGCGAAGTAAGCCGGGCTCACCACGATGAATGGAAAGATCACGGAGATCTGATTGTAGCCGGCGGTCAGGAACGTGAGGCGCTTTTGCCGCGTCATGATCGCAAGCCAGTTCTCGACGACCCGCAGGAAGCGTTCCATGAGCCGGCCGCGCTCCGCGTCTTCGCCGTGCAGCAGCGCGATTTGCTCGGAGTTTTCACGCACGCGCACCAGGTTGAAGCGGAAATCCGCCTCGTAGCGCTGTTGGAAGAAATTGAGTGCGATCAGGGGACGGCCGACGAGATGCGTCAGAAGCGTGCCGATCACCGCATAGGCCAGCGCCGCCCAGACGAGATAGCCCGGGATATTCCACACGACTCCAGAAATGGTGAGCGGCGCCGCCATCGACAGGCCCCACAGGATCACCACAAAGGAGGCGAGCGATACGATCGCACCGAGCAAGCCTACCCCGACGGAGAGGAAACTCTCGATGAACATGCGGATGTCTTCAGCGATGCGCTGGTCCGGATTGTCGGCGGCGTCGCCGAGCACCTGCATGCGGTAATGGTTGGCACCGTCCAGCCAGCGCGTGAGGTAGCGCGCAGTCAGCCAGCGCCGCCAGCGGATCTGGAGCCACTGATTGAGATACAGCTGGTAGACGCGCAGCACGATGAAGCAGGCAGCAAGGATGCAGAAGATCCCGAGCTGGTGCACGAAGCTATCCCAGTCGCGTTCCTGCAGCGCATTGTAGAAGCGGGCATTCCACTGGTTGAGCAGCACGGTCACGCCAACGACCGCAAGCTCGATCGCCACAACAGAGACGAGCAGGAGCCGACCCGGCCAGCGGTCCTCTGAGCGAAAATACGGGATCGCGAGCCGCCCGATGGTGGCGAGCGTCGTCAGAAAGCGGGTCAAGGGAGGCTCCTGTCAGGCTTGGCCGACCCATGCGGGTCCGAGAGTTATGCGCGTCGCCCCCGATCAGTCGATTCTAAAGGATTTCCGGCCTTAAGGCGAACCTCATGACGTTCAAATCGGGTTGACGTGTCAAGCCGTTGCGCCGAGCGCATGCACATCGCAAAACTGCAGGCCCTGATGTTGAAGCGAGGTCTGGAATGATGCGGCGCTGCGTTCGCGTGCTGGTGATTTGCCTGATGGGTGCCGGAGGTTCATCGCCGCTTTATGCTCAAGGGGAGTTTCCGTACGACCGCGACCTGGTGCTCGATGCGCGGCCGATGCGGGGCGGCAAGCGCATCCCGATCCTGTCGGTCGGGGTGGACGGACAGGCGCAGATCGATCTGTGGTGCAAGCGCGGCCAGGGCCAGGCGATTATCGCGGGCGACACGGTAACGATTATCGTCGGCGCTATGCGGGAGGAACCCTGTACGCCGGAACGCGAGCAGGCTGATGAGCAAATGATTGCCGCCTTGAACGCCGTGACCAACTGGAGCTTCGGCGGCGATGCGGTGACATTTACCGGCGGCGGCGCGACGCTGCGCTTCAGGGCAGCAGCGAACTAGCAGCTATTGCGTCGGGATGAAAAAGGGGCCGCTTTCGCGACCCCTTCGTTTCTTATTATCTCTGGAGGCGAATTCTAGAAATCCATTCCGCCCATGCCACCCATTCCGCCGCCACCCGGCGGCATGCCCGGCGCGGGCTTGTCCTTCGGCACCTCGGCGACCATCGCCTCGGTCGTGACGAGCAGGCCAGCGACAGAGGCCGCGTCCTGCAGCGCCGTGCGCACCACTTTGGCCGGGTCGACGATGCCCTTCTCGATCATGTCGACATACTCCTCGGTCTGCGCGTCGAAGCCGTAGGTCTCCGACTTGTTGTCGAGGATCTTGCCGACTACGATCGAGCCCTCGACGCCGGCGTTCTCGGCGATCTGGCGGATCGGAGCTTCGATCGCCTTGAGCACGATGTTGATGCCGGCCTGCACGTCGGAGTTATCGTTGGTGATCTTGCCGACCGCCTTCTTGGCGCGCAGCAGCGCGACGCCGCCGCCCGGCACGATGCCTTCCTGCACCGCAGCGCGCGTGGCGTTGAGCGCGTCCTCGACGCGGTCCTTCTTCTCCTTCACCTCGACCTCCGTCGCGCCGCCGACCTTGATCACCGCGACGCCGCCGGCGAGCTTCGCCAGCCGTTCCTGCAGCTTCTCGCGGTCGTAGTCGGACGTCGTCTCCTCGATCTGCGCCTTGATCTGCTGCACGCGCGCCTCGATGTCCTTGCGCTTGCCGGCGCCGTCGATGATCGTGGTCTTTTCCTTCTCGATCACGACCTTCTTGGCGCGGCCGAGCATGGCCGGGGTCACGGTCTCAAGCTTGATGCCGAGATCTTCGGAGATCAGCTGACCGCCGGTCAGGATCGCGATATCTTCGAGCATCGCCTTGCGGCGGTCTCCGAAGCCCGGAGCCTTCACGGCCGCGACCTTGAGGCCGCCGCGCAGCTTGTTGACAACGAGCGTTGCGATCGCCTCGCCCTCCACGTCTTCCGAAATAATCAGCAGCGGCTTGCCGGTCTGCACCACAGCCTCGAGCAGCGGCAGCATCGCCTGGAGGCCGGACAGCTTCTTTTCGTGCAGCAGGATGTAGGCGTCCTCCTGCTCGGCGATCATCTTCTCGGCGTTTGTGATGAAGTAGGGCGAGATGTAGCCGCGGTCGAACTGCATCCCCTCGACAATCTCGACCTCGGTGTCGAGCGACTTCGCTTCCTCGACCGTGATCACGCCTTCGTTGCCGACTTTCTGCATCGCCTGCGCAATCATCTTGCCGATGGTGGCGTCACCGTTCGACGAGATGGTGCCAACCTGTGCGACTTCGGCCGACGAGCCGACCTTGCGGGCGCGCTTCTCGATGTCCTTCACGACCGCAGTCACCGCGATGTCGATGCCGCGCTTGAGATCCATCGGGTTCATGCCGGCCGCGACGGACTTCGCGCCTTCGCGCACGATCGCCTGGGCGAGAACCGTCGCCGTGGTCGTGCCGTCGCCCGCGAGATCGTTGGTCTTGGAAGCCACCTCGCGCACCATTTGCGCGCCCATGTTCTCGAACTTGTCTTCAAGCTCGATGTCTTTCGCGACCGTTACGCCATCCTTGGTGATGCGCGGCGCGCCGAACGACTTGTCGAGCACGACGTTGCGGCCCTTCGGGCCGAGCGTCACCTTCACGGCATTGGCGAGAATATCCACGCCGCGCAGCATGCGGTCGCGCGCATCGGTGGAGAATTTGACGTCCTTGGCAGCCATTGGGTTTTACTCCGATTGGATTGTGGAAGCCCGTCGTCCTGAGGTGCGAGCGAAGCGAGCCTCGAAGGAGACGGGCAGAGGTTGGGTTGTCCTTCCGGGCCGCGCTGTGCGCGGCCACCTCCAGGACGATGGGCGGAGTGTCAGGCGATCACGCCCATGATGTCGGACTCCTTCATGATCAGGAGATCCTCGCCCTCGAGCTTCACCTCGGTGCCGGACCACTTGCCGAACAGCACGCGATCGCCCGTCTTGAGGTCGATCGGGATCAGCTTGCCATTCTCGTCGCGACCACCAGGACCGACCGCGACGATCTCGCCTTCGGAAGGCTTCTCCTTAACGGTGTCCGGAATGATGATGCCGCCCTTGGTCTTCTCGTCGGCTTCGATACGGCGGACGACGACCCGATCATGAAGGGGGCGAAACTTTGTTTTGGCCATGTGTTCCTCGTCGGCGGTGGCACGCTTGTGCGCGGTCGGAAAGACGTGTGGAGTTAAAAGCTTAGCACTCATCAATTCGAGTGCCAGCGGCCAGCCGAATTAGGGGGCAGGGGCTGTCCTGTCAAGACCACGCACGGCGTTCGGAAGCCGAACTTCGGACGCTGACGCGCGGCCGTTCCCGATTCCGCCGTGTTTCCGTGTCTTTAACCCGGGGTGACTTGCGCGCCGCCACGGAGGTGCGCAGAGTGAGCCGGGTATCAGGAGGCCGCCCATGTCGATTCGCCTGCATCCACTGGGCGCCATGCTCTGTCTCGCGCTGCTCTCCGGATGCGCCTCGTATTCGCTAAGCTGGCCCTCCATGTCGTCATCGGAGCCGCCGCCGGCCGCTCCGACCGCGGTATCGCTGCCTTCCAGCATCCCGGCCCAGGATCTCGTCGGCCGCTGGGGCCTCGCCGCATATCACAAGGAGGACGACCGCGCGCGCACTGAGTCCGCGGCGCGTGGCCAGTGCCGTCAGCCCTACAATATCACGCGCGGGCCGAGCGGCGGCGTCGTGATGCATCTCCCCGACCAGGCGCAGCCGACCGAGCTCAGCCTCAAGGGCGGGCCGGATGGGAAGAATTACATCGGACCCGGCGACGATCCCGCCGGCGGCCCGCGTGACCGCGAGATCGTCTCGTTTGACGGACGGGTCCTGATCACCCGCTTCACCGATCAGGAAGTCTCCGGACGCTATGGCACCAGCGTCTACGTGCGCTGTGCCGCTGAGACGGCTCCGCCGCGCAAGGCTGCCAAGAAGGCCACCAAGACGTAAATTCGCGCGCTGCGGCGAATGACGCAATCAGGTCCGGCGCCGACCGCCTGTCATGTCGTGCATCAATTCGAGCTGCACCTGCTGGATTTCCGCTAGTCGCTGCCACTGGCGCGAGATCAGGTGATCCATCTTCTCGTGAAGATGCCTGATCTCAAGCTCGGCCTTCAGGTTGACGCGATAATCGCTTTCGGACCGCAGCCGGTCCTTCGCCTCCTGCCGCTTCTGACTCATCATGATGATCGGCGCCTGGATCGCCGCGAGCATCGAGAGGAACAGGTTGAGCAGGATGTACGGGTAGGGATCGAAGCGCTCCGTCTCCGGCGCCCAGAGGTTATAGGCGGTCCAGATCATCAACCACGCGCCGAACAGGATGATGAAGACCCAGCTTCCGCCGAAGCTGGCGAGCTTGTCAGACCAGCGTTCGCCGAGCGTGCGCTGATCCTCGAATTCTTCTTCGACGTTCTCAGCCAACGTCTCATGCGTCGCCATGCTCTCGGCAACCTGCCTGTCCAGTTCGGTCAGTTCGCCGTGCTCGGCCTTGAGTAATTCCTCGACATAGAGCGTGCGATAGCGCGCCAGTTCGGCAAGGCTGATGAGAGAGTTGGGCCCGAGATCCGGATGGTCGGTCCGCATCCGCTCGGCAAGACTGGGTCGGATCGCCTCAAGCGGGATCAGATCGCGCCGGATGCGCTCCTTTCCCGAAATGGCGCAAACGCCGCGCGGGCTTCGCTTGCCAACTGGGGCTGGGGTGGCCTGGTCAACATCCGTCATTGCGAACTCCCTGGCGGACGCGCGATCTTCCATTGACGATGATGCGGTCGAGCAGATTTCTGCGGTCGGACGCAACTTTCTCCTCGCGCCGCGCATGGTCATAGTCAAGCATCCTCCCCGGGAGCGCGAGGCGGCCCTTCTGTGCTATCGTAAAGTCGACATCCAATGCCGTCTTTCCGCGAATTCATCGTTGGCCCGTGGCGCGCCGTCCCGGTCCTCGGCGCCACGCAGATCCTCGCCTGGGGCGCGATCTTCTATCCGCCGGTGCTGATGCTCCCGCTGATCGCGCAGGCGCGCGGATTTTCGCTCACCTTCGCGATGGGCGGATTTTCCGCCGGGCTGCTCGCCGCGGGTTTCGTGTCGCCGACGGTCGGCGGGCTGATCGATCGCTACGGCGGCCATCGGGTGATGCCGTTCGGCTCGCTCGCCGGCGCGGTCGGGCTTGTCGCGCTTACCTACGCGGCGAACCCCGTCACCTATTTTGCGGTGTGGATCGTGCTCGGCATTGCGATGGCGGGCTCGCTCTACGATCCGGCATTCGCGACGCTCGGGCGCATCTTCGGCGCGCGGGCCCGCCAGCCGATCACGGTGCTGACGCTCGCGGGCGGCTTTGCCTCCACGGTGAGCTGGCCCGTGACCTATGCGCTGCTGACGCCGCTCGGCTGGCAGGGCACGTATCTGTTCTATGCGGCGCTGCTCGCCTTCGTGGCGGCGCCGCTGCATGCGTTCGCGTTGCCACGCATGCGCGCGAGCACCGACATCGTGCCCACGAGACTCGGCCGTGCCCGCTCCGCCGGTCCGGCCCGCGAGTGGCATCGCGTTCCTGCTGCTGGTCGCGGCGTTCTCGGCTTACGCCTTTATCCCCTCCGGGCTATCGGCCCATCTGCTCGCGATCCTCAAGCGCGCCGGCATCGACGCCGGCACGGCGGTGTTCGTCGGCACGCTGTTCGGCCCCTCGCAGGTCGCCGCGCGTCTGTGCGAATTCATCTTTGCGCGCAACATCCATCCGCTCAGCATGGTGCGCTTCGCGGTCGCGCTGCTGGTGCTCGCCTTCGCGTTGCTGTGGCTGTTCGGATTGTCCGCGCCGGTCGCGATCATGTTCTCGATGATGTTCGGCGCCGCGAACGGCCTCGTCACCATTGCGCGCGGCGCGGTGCCGCTCGCGCTGTTCGGACCGGCCGGCTATGGCCGCATCGTCGGGCGCATCGCGCGCCCTGCTCTCATCGTCACCGCAATCGCGCCGGTCACGGTCGCGTTCGTCGCCGAACGCGCATCCGATCCGGTCGCGCTTGCTGTCGCTGCCGCGTTCGCCGTCATCGCGCTGGGATGCTTCATCGCCGTCAAACGTTAAGTGACAATATCGCCGAGCGGCGGAAACACATTGCCGGCGCGCGCCAGCGCGGCGCGCGCGAGCCGCGCGTCATCGTCCATGCGCCGCACCAGCGCATCGACCGAATCGAACTTCAGCTCCGGCCTGATCCAGCCGATGAACGCCACATCGAGCGGCGCGCCGTAGAGATCGCCAGAAAAATCGAACACATGGACCTCAAGCAGCGGCGCACCATTGTCGAACGTCGGGCGCGTGCCGAAGCTCGCAACGCCGTCGCGGATCAGCCCGCCGATCCCGACGCGCACCGCATAGATGCCGTGCTTGAGACCGCAGGCCGGATCGAGCGCGATGTTGGCAGTCGGAAATCCGAGGTCGCGCCCCCGCTTGTCGCCCGCGATCACCGGGCCGGCAGCGAACCACGGATAGCCGAGCAGTTCGGCCGCCTCGACCACGCGTCCCTCGGCGAGCGCCGCACGGATCGAGGAGGACGACACCGGCCGCCCCTCGTCCTCCAGCGGCGGCGCAGTCTCGACCGTGAAGCCGTAGCGCTCGCCCTGCTCGGCAAGGAACGCCGGCGAGCCCTGCCGCTCATGGCCGAAATGAAAATCGAACCCGATGGTCGCGCCGCGGATGCCCAGCCGGCCGACCAGAATGCGCGCGACGAATTGCTCGGCGGTCAGCGCGGCAAAGTCGGCGTTGAAGGTCAGCACCAGTGCGCCATTGAGCCCGGTCGTGGCGAGCAGGCGCAGCTTCGAGGTCTCATTTGTGAGGCGAAACACCGGATCGCCGGGCCGCAGCACATTGCGCGGATGCGGCTCGAACGTCACCGCGACGGCGGGCCCGCCGAGCGAGGCCGCGCGCGCGACCGCTGCATCGATCACGGCGCGATGCCCGCGATGCACGCCGTCGAAATTGCCGATCGCCGCGACCGCGCCGTTGAAACGCGCGACCTTCGGCGCGTCGTCGCGCACGACGAGAAATGGTTCGGTCGGTTTGGAGGGCGCGGTCATGAGGTCGAACGGGCGGGCTTCCGGGGCCGCGAACCTGCGGCTGTGAGCACCGCCAAGTCAACCCACCTCCTCATCCAGAACGTCGCGCAGCTTGGCGGCGAGGTCGCGCCGCCGATACGGCTTGCCGAGCACGTACCTGTTCGGAACCTGCTCGCCGTCAATCGTCAAGGCATCGTGCGCATAGCCGGAGGTGTAGAGAACGCGCAGGGTGGGCCAGCGCTCTCGCAACCGCAACGCAAGCTGATGCCCATTTATTCCGCCCGGCATCACGATGTCGGTAAACAGGAGATCCGGTATGCAGCCTTCTTCAACAAGAGTGAGAGCTTCCACCGCATTTTCAGCCGCAACCACATGATATCCAAGTCCGACAATCTGGCGACCCGTGTGCTGGCGCACCATCGGGTCGTCCTCGACAAAGAGTATTGTCTCGTCGCCGGTCGGCAGGTCCGCGCTGCCCATAGGTGCGGGGCTTGCTGTCGCCGCGATAGTCGCCGAACGCGGCACGAACAGCCGTACACGAGTCCCTTTGCCGATCTCTGACTCAATCGTCGCATGCCCGCCGGACTGCTTTACGAAACCATAGACCATGCTCAGGCCGAGGCCGGTCCCTTTGCCGACATCCTTCGTGGTGAAAAACGGCTCGAACGCGTGCGCGATCACGTCGGACGACATGCCGGTGCCGGTATCGGCGACTCCAATCGTCACATATTGCCCCGGCTTGATCTCGGCATCGGTGCTCTCCCCTGGGCGAACCTCGATGTTTGAGGTTTCCAAAGTGAGCCGACCTCCTCCTGGCATCGCGTCCCTGGCATTCACGGCAAGATTGAGAACCGCATTTTCAAGCTGGCCCGGATCCACCGTTGCGGACCACAAGTCGACGGCGTGCTGTGAGCGGATCTCGATATGCTCGCCGAGCGTGCGGCGCATCAGCGGCTCCATGCCGGTCAGAAGTTCTTTGACATCGGTTGGGCGCGGTTCGAGCATTTGTCTGCGGCCGAATGCGAGCAACCGCCGCGTCAGGTCAGCGCCACGCTCGGCCGCCGTGCGTACGGATTCGGCGAGCGGGCGCAATGTGTCGTCGAGCATGGAGGCGAGCACGTCGGCATTGAGCAGGATCGAGGTCAGCAGGTTATTGAAGTCATGGGCGATACCGCCTGAGAGCTGGCCGATCGCCTCGATGCGCTCGGCTTGGGCGATTTGAGCCTCGGCGCGTTTTTTCTCTGTGACATCAACCAGGATGGCGCCGACGGCGTTGATGTCGCCAGTATCGCCGTAGACCGGAAACTTGATCGTCATCACGGTTCTCGGGCCACCTGCCTTATCCAGCGTCAACTCCCATTGCATCGCGCGCCGGGCTTGGATGACGGCACGATCTTGCTGCTCCATCTTTTCGGCATGAGCCGCGCCTCGAAGCTCCATCGTCGTGTGGCCGAGGATGCTATCCTCGCTCTGACCTGCGAAATCCACGTATGCGCGATTGAGAAATGTGAATCGTCCGTCGAGGTTCTTCAACGAAACCATCATCGGCGCGTGATCCATAATGGACTGAAATTGCGCTTCCTTGGCGCGCAAGGCCGCTGCGGCAGCCTCTCGTTCAGTCATCGCGATCGCGAGTTGCTGCGCCTGTGTGACGATGCGCGCCTCGGTGCGGGTTCGCGCAACGAATTCGTTGTTGATGAGCCACCAGGCAAGGATCAGGAACACAGTGAAGGCAGCCAGCGCGAGCAACCCGAAAAGTGCATCCTTGCGCCATTCGGTCAGCATGTCCTCCTGCGATATCGACACGCCAATGACCAATGGAGGAGCGGTGATGTGAGTGGCGGCATGTGCGAACAGAGGGTCGCCTCCGTGCAGAACACCCTCCATGAAGCCCCGTCCACCGGATGCTACGGTCAAGGCGAAGTTCGCGATGCCCCCCATACTGTCTTCGTTGTGGGCGGGCTGCGCGAACAGCACGCCCGTATCCTGGCGCCAGAGCCAGATCCTTCCGTTCGCGCCAACATCGATGCTGCGATAAAAGTCACGCAGCCGCTCGGGCGAGAGTGTGGCGACGATGGCGCCGGCGAACTGTCCATCTGCGCCCTCCAGTCTGCGTCCGAAGGGAATGATCCATTCATTGGTCGCGCGCGCATGTACCGGGCTTGTGAAGAGGATCGCGGAGGCTGGGTGCCGGGCGAGGCTCTGGAAAAGCGGCGTATCGGCGCGTGGGCGCCCGACGAGCTCTGGACGGGTCGCGTGCGTGACCGTTCCCTTATCGTCGAGGACCGCCAACACAGCGACTCCGCCGATGCCGCGCCTAGCAGCCTCAAGTGCGTCGATCCATACCTCCGTAGCCGCGTGCGGCCCTCCGGCGCGGCTGCCGAGCAGCGCGAGCTGGTTAAGCGTCGCTTCGATATATCCGGTGGTGCGGCTAAAATGCGCGTTCAGGATCGACGCGAGGTTGCGTGCTCGCTCAGCGCCGCGCTCGAGTGTCTCATGCCGGTGCAGCAGGAGCGTGAACGTCAGCGTGGCGGCCAGAGCCACAAACACGGCAACGAACAACAGAAGTATGGACTTGCGCAGCCGGTCGGACGGCTTGACACCCTGAAACGATGGGATGGCCTGGGCTTCCATTCCCGTCTCATGCCAAGCGACTCGACCGGATACCAAACGTAACAAAGACCGTCTGGCCCTGCATTCGGGTAACTACGTATGGCCGACCGGTCGCTTTGCCGGGACTGAGACAAGAGCTTCGCCGTCGAGAACAAGCTTGCCGTCGACGCTCGCCTCGCAGTGCAGTCGTACGATGCGTCCTTTCTCGGTCAACTCTTTGACCTCGACCGTGACCTCCACCACGTCGCCAATTTTTACCGGCCCGTGGAAATTGAGGGTCTGCGAACGATAGACCGCGCCGGGGCCCGGGAGACGGGTGCCAAGCACCGCCGAAATCAGGCTTGCGGTGTAGAGTCCATGCGCGATGCGCTGGCCGAAGCGCGTTTCGGAGGCATAGACGTCGCACAAGTGCAGCGGATTGTCGTCTCCGGAGAGCCGCGCGAAACCGACCACGTCGCTGTCCATGACCGTCTTCATCAGGATTTCGCGCATGCCGACGTGCAGATCCTCGAAATCGAGGAGGCGAAGCATGCGGGGATCGACGAGTGGCGGTGGGGGCGTGGTCATTGCGGCAGCTTGGCCAAGTATTATTGCGGATGGAAGGGCGCTCGCGTCAGGCCAATGCCAGACTTTGGCTTGGCGGCGCTAACAGCTTGAACGCGCGGGCTTTCCGACCCGCGGCGCGGGGCGCCACCCAGATTTCACTTACCCCGCCAAGTTGCACCGATTAACCGGATGTTCAATCGCCCATTGCTACGGTCGGCAGGAGTGGGGAGCTGGGGTGGACGCCCTCCATTCAGCAAGTTTTAAGAGCGGCGCGCGCGCTCGCATGCGTACGGGAGCAGGAGCAATGGCCATCGACATGTCGATGCCGGTCCTCGTGGTTGACGACTACAACACGATGATCCGCATCATCCGCAATCTGTTGAAGCAGCTTGGCTTTGAAGACGTCGACGATGCCTCCGACGGCTCGGCCGCGCTGAGCAAGATGCGCGACAAGAAATACGGCCTCGTGATCTCCGACTGGAACATGGAGCCGATGACCGGCTACGAGTTGCTCAAGGAAGTGCGCGCCGATCCCGGTCTGAACAAGACGCCCGTTCATCATGGTCACCGCCGAATCGAAGACCGAGAACGTCATCGCGGCGAAGAAGGCGGGCGTGAACAACTACATCGTGAAGCCGTTCAACGCGCAGACGCTGAAGACCAAGATCGAGGCGGTGTTCGCCGAGTAATCGACAAAGCCGTCCGCGATAACGACAAGAACGCGGACTGAAATGCGGTGGGGGCTGCCCGCGTCCTGCGGGTGACAGGGGCAGGAGGTCAGCCATGGCGCTGGCGGACGCGAGCAATTTCGATCGTCTCGTCGATTTCTCAAAGAGAAGCGCGAGAACGTCACGTTCCACGACATCATCACGCTGGCCGAGGTCGCCGCGCAGTCGCTGCAGGCTTCTTCCAGGCGATGGATGCCAAGGTCTATCGCGAGCTGCGCGAGATCGCCGGCTACATCGAGTCGATGCGTACCGAGATCGGCGCCCTGCAGGTCAACGATCTGAAGGACAGCCGCATCCCGTCCGCCGGCGAGGAGCTCGGCGCGATCGTCACGGCGACCGAGCAGCGACCAACACCATCATGGAATGCGCCGAGGACGCTGATGGCCGCGGATGCGAGCGATCATGCCGCCTACAAGGCGCTGGTCGACGAGAAGATGATGATGATCTTCGAGGCCTGCTCGTTCCAGGACATCACCGGCCAGCGCATCGCCAAGGTGGTCGAGACGCTGCAGCATATCGAGCAGCGCGTCTCGCGCTTCGCCGAGGTGATGAAGGCGAAGGACATCGCCGGGTTCCTGACGAAAACGAGCGCGACCGCGCGACGCGCAAGGAAAAGCTCCTGCTCAACGGGCCGCAGCTGCGGGGGCGAGGGGTCGACCAGTCCGCTGTCGACGAGATGTTCGCCGTGAAGCGCATTCGCGGCGGCGATCACCACTCCAGCCTTCGCATCACCGCCTTCGGCGCATGGCCGGCGGCGGTGAAGATCTTTGCCGAGCGCGGCCAGATCCGGATCGTCGCGGCTGCCCAGCTCCTCGGCATGGATGCCGGCGGTGACGAACAGGCAATCGACGCCGAGATCGTGCGCGCCCTTCAGATCGGTGCGCACCGAATCCCCGATCGCCAGCACGCGGTCGAGCGCAACGGCGCCGGCGAGTGAGCGCGCTGCGCGCGCCTTGCCGGTCTCGGCGAGCGCGAGGTCGTAGAGCGGCCGGTACGGCTTGCCGGCGTAGTAGACCTCGCCGCCGAGCGCCGCGTAGCGCGTCCGCCAGCGCGCCCGCGCAATAGATCAGCCTGTCGCCGCGCTCCACCACGACGTCGGGATTGGCGCACAGCATGAACAGGTTGCGCGCGCGCAATTGCGCCAGCAGCTCGCGGTAGTCGTCCGGCGTCTCGACCTCGTCGTCGAACAGGCCGGAGCAGATCGACGTATGCGCGCGTCCTCGAGCGTGCCGAACGGCGCATCGAGCCCGGTGAAGATCGTATGGTCGCGCTCCGGCCCGATCAGCAGAACCGGCTCGCCGGCGCGCTTTGCCACCATAGTCGCGCGTGACGTCGCCGGAGGTGACGATGGCATCATAGGCCGCGCGCGGCACGCCCATGCTGGTCGAGCATCTGCCGCACCTGGTCGCCCGGCCGCGGCGCGTTCGAGATCAGCACCACGGCGCCGCCCTTGTCGCGGAAACGCGTCAGCGCCTCGCAGGCGGCGGGAAGGCCGCGACGCCGTTGTGGATCGACGCCCCAGACGTCCGAGAGCACGGCGTCGTAGTCGCGGCGCAAGCGCCGAGAAATGGTCGGTGAGCACGGGCGCATGGAGGACTCGGCGAAGCGGGACGGACCGTATGAGACGATCGGCCGATGCCGCGCGCTACCCCTGCGGCGCGGCGCACGATGCCGCGTGCGACCTGCGCGAGCGCGGTGCGCGGCGCGCCGGCACGGCGGGGCGGCGGGCACGCCTTGCCGGCGCCGCGCTCGGGCGCGCAGGTCGCCGCGCGGGCGCGCGGCGGCTCTGCGCTGCCGTTCGGCGAGGCCCTGCAGCACCTCGGTGCGCACCGGCCGCGGCGGCGAGAACAGGAAGCCCTGGCCGAAGCGCACGTCGTAGTCGAGCAGGTCGACCACCGTGCTCTCGCTCTCGATCTTCTCGGCGATCAGGTCGATGCCGAAGCGGCCGAGCAGGTCGGAGAAATCGGCCGGATGGATGTCGGCGTTCGGCGCGCCGCCCGGCTGAGCAGCAGCGCGGCCGGCAC
Organism: uncultured Alphaproteobacteria bacterium; assembly: GCA_963757565.1. GTDB lineage: Bacteria > Pseudomonadota > Alphaproteobacteria > Rhizobiales > Xanthobacteraceae > PALSA-894. The sequence goes on along the minus strand of CAVWSB010000006.1, from coordinate 68,033 downwards.
CTTGATGAAGCGGAAGCCGCGCTCGGCGAGTTCGCGCGGCTCGATCCGCAGGTCGGTGACGTGGTCCATCGAGAAACGGAAGCCGAGATCCGCGAGGGTCGCGAGCGAGGCCTCGTCTCGATCGGCCCCATGCGCGCGCACGGCGCTCTGCGGGAACTCGAACACGATGAACGGCGCGAGCGCGCGGTTCGCCTCGAGGAAATCGATGATCTCCTGGAACACCGCGGCGTTGACCAGGGTCGCGCCCGACATGTTGCAGAACAGCGCCGACCTCGCGGTTCTTGGTGGAGAGCCGGCGCACCACCTGGACGCAGCGGAACACCATCAGATTGTCGATCGCCGGGCATCAGCCCTGCGCTTTCGGCGCAGCTGAGGAAGTCGGCCGGCGTCGAGCATCGTGCCGTCGTCGGTCGCGCAGCCGCGTCAGCGCCTCGTAGTAGCGCACCTTGCGCTGCGGCAGCGTGACGATCGGCTGCAGAAAGAGGTCGACGCGGTTGGCCTCGATCGCGCGCGCGATCAGCGCGACGATCTGCGGCCTGCTCCAGGCCGCGGAAGCGGCCGCTCGTGCGCGCGCGTGGCGCGGCGGCGCTTGTCGGCTCGTCGTCCTCGCTCGGCGTCCTCCTCGTCATCGCCGCGTCCGGCGGGCGCGGACGGCAGGCGCGAGCGCCGGGGCGGGCGCGACGTGCACGCTCGCCGGCATTGGAGATCGCGGATTCCAGCATCCGCTCGTGCGCCGCGACCGCGTCGGCCAGTTCCTTCACGAGCTGGCCGAGCTCGTCGATCTCGGCGCGCGAGCGGCTCGGTGGCGGCGCGGGTGCGGTCCATCGCGGCGGCGAGCTCGCTCTCCAGCGTCGACCATGCGGCGGTCGAGTTCGGACACCTGGCGGCCGATGTCGGCCGTGCCGCGCGACAGGTCGGCGATCTGCGCTGCCGACGTCGTAGCGGTCGCGCGCGCGCCCGGTGACCGAATTGACCATCACCAGCGCGGTCAGCACCGCGATCGCCACCACGGCCGCTTCCATGCCGGTGAAGCCGAACGAGAGCAGCAGGCGACGGCGCCGACCGAGCCGGCGATCAAGCGCCATGCAGAGCGCGATGAAGATGGCGCTCAGGCGCCCCATTTCGTGACCCCAATGACATGCGGCGATTGCGGCCCGGCGCTCGCCCCGCGCCCATGCTCCGCGAATCGCCTGCAACGCCCGCGCGCCGACTGTCCACGAGCACCCGTATTCGCGCAAGAGTCCCGGCGCGCGTTCGCGACAGGTTCTGCGCGTGCGCCAACAGCGAATCGCGCGCATGCAGCAGCGTTCCCGCGGCGCGCTGCGCCCGGGTTTGTCTCCGGAGAACCTCGCTTCGGCATGATGAAGCGAGGGGAATGGCGCGCCAGCGGGCGCAACCTTCCTTGAAAGTGCACATGCCTTGCGGCATGTGGCGCCTGCCGGCGCGCCATCGCGGCGTTTTCCGCGGACTCTGCCTGAACCGTTCGCTCGGGTTCAGAGCCGCTTCACCGGCGCCGGGCCGCGCATTTCGCGGATGTCGGGTTGTTCCTTGCTTTTAATCCCGTGTGGGACCGGGCCCCGGTATCTGCCCCATTCCAGAGGCGAGCGTCCGCAGCGGCGAAGGACCTAACATCCACGTCAGCCAGCTCCTGGCAGGGGACCGTAGTGTCCCCGGGCGGAGCCCCGACGCCGCCCGGGAGCGTGCTGTGCGTCAGCACGCGCGCGGGCGCCGCACCAGCCGCACGGAGAACCGCTCCGCCCGGCCACCGGGGGCAACGCCGCATCTCCGGCGCGCCGTCCGGTTCGTCCCGCCATCACGACGCCTCATGAGAGCGCCCCTCAGCGGACGAGGTGAAGGGAAGGATAAGGGGTTATAGGATAAAAGTCAAATCGTAGGAACGGATAAATTACACACGGTGCCTAGCCCGGGTGAGGAAGCCGGCTAACTAGCGTCGCGCATGCCATTCGATCCGCGATAGGCCACGTCTTAATCAATATCACACGCGCGTGCTCGGTGCTGCGCGTTACGATTGCTAATTCGTCCAACTGGATACGCGCTATGAATGATCCGTACGATTGTCCTCGCGTTCAGCGTCGATAACCCGATACGAAGTTTTCTCATTGGGCTTTTTGCCGGTGAGTTCTTCATACCGCACACCCATGAATGCTCCACCAGCACCGAAAACGACCCATAGGGGCACGCCAACCGCCGTACCAAGCGCTGCCACCCCCGCTCCTTGTCCACCGAAGACTGTGGCCGCGGCGACCGCGGTTGCGATTCCAAGTCGAGCGGAAAGGCTACGGTCGTCCCAACCCAGCCGCTTTAGATCCCGAGCAATAATTTTTGCGGCAGTAACAACGACACCGCTCCTCGCGGTAAGGTAAATTGCGTTCTTCGCCTTCTGTAGAGCTGTCAAATTGGAAACCTTGAGCTCTAACAGACGGTCGATCCAGCGAATAAGCGCCTCTCTTTCGACAACAGCAGTCCGAGAAACGACCCGCACCGCGATCTCCCTTGTCCCGTCAGACTTTGGATCGCTCATGCAATGGCCCAGCCTTCAGATGGGTGAGATGTGTCGCACTTCGTGTTCGACAAAAGGCCGGGCTTTCGCCCGGCCTTTTGTTCTCGTGGATGCCGGCACAAGGCCAGACATGACGGCGGAGAGGCCGCTACAACAGCGCGCTGTTGCTCTCCTTCACCAGCGTGGCGTTCTTCGCCGCATGCGCGGCCGCCGAGTCGAGCGCAGTGGTCTTCGGCACTTTCGTGCCGTCTTGCACCTTGTCGGCGTCGACATAGACCTGCTGGCCCATGGCGTTGAACTTGTCCGACATCTCCTTCATGCCGGCCTCTCGCAAGGCTTCGGCGGACGATGCCGAGCGCCGCAAGCCCAGCGCCGCCCTCTCGTTGTCGCCGAGGCTCGCCGCGTAATCGCGCACGTCCTGCGTGATCTTCATCGAGCAGAACTTCGGGCCGCACATGGAGCAGAAGTGCGCGACCTTGTGCGCCTCCTTCGGCAGCGTCTCGTCGTGGTATTGCAGGGCGCGGTCGGGATCGAGGCCGAGGTTGAATTGGTCCTGCCAGCGGAAATCGAAGCGCGCGCGTGAGAGCGCATCGTCGCGCAGTTGCGCGCCGGGGTGGCCCTTGGCCAAGTCGGCGGCGTGCGCGGCGATCTTGTAGGTGATGACGCCTTCCTTCACGTCGTCGCGGTCGGGCAGGCCGAGGTGCTCCTTCGGCGTGACGTAACAAAGCATCGCGCAGCCGAACCAGCCGATCATCGCGGCGCCGATGCCGACGGTGATGTGGTCGTAGCCCGGCGCGATGTCGGTCGTGAGCGGGCCGAGCGTGTAGAACGGCGCCTCGCCGCACTCCTTGAGCTGCTTGTCCATGTTGATCTTGATCTTGTGCATCGGCACGTGGCCGGGGCCTTCGATCATCACCTGGCAGCCCTTCTTCCACGCGATCTGCGTCAGTTCGCCGAGCGTTTCGAGTTCGGCGAATTGCGCGCGGTCGTTGGCGTCCGCGATCGAGCCGGGGCGCAGCCCGTCGCCGAGCGAGAACGACACGTCATACTTGCGCATGATGTCGCAGATCTCGTCGAAGCGCTCGTAGAGGAAGCTCTCCTTGTGGCGCGACAGGCACCACTTGGCCATGATCGAGCCGCCGCGTGACACGATGCCGGTGACGCGGTTGGCGGTGAGCGGCACATAGGCGAGGCGCACGCCGGCGTGGATGGTGAAATAGTCGACGCCTTGTTCGGCCTGCTCGATCAGCGTGTCCTTGTAGAGCTCCCAGGTCGAGCTTGACGGGATCGCCGTCGCACTTCTCCAGCGCCTGGTAGATCGGCACGGTGCCGATCGGCACCGGCGAGTTGCGCAGGATCCATTCGCGCGTGTTGTGGATGTTGCGCCCGGTGGAGAGGTCCATCACGGTGTCGGCGCCCCAGCGGATCGCCCACACCATTTTCTCCACTTCTTCCTCGACCGAAGAGGTGACGGCGGAGTTGCCGATGTTGGCGTTGATCTTCACCAGGAAATTGCGGCCGATGATCATCGGCTCGAGTTCGCCGTGGTTGATGTTGCAGGGGATGATGGCGCGGCCGCGCGCGATCTCGTCGCGCACGAATTCCGGCGTCACGAAGGGAGGCAGCGCGGCGCCGAAGCTCTCGCCGTCGGCGAGCGTCGCCTGCGCGTTGTCGAGCATCTTCTTGCGGCCGAGGTTCTCGCGCTCGGCGACGTAGATCATTTCCTTGGTGACGATGCCTTTGCGGGCGAATTCGTATTGCGTCACCGGCGCATCGCCGACGCCCACGCATCGGCTTCGGCGTGTTCGGGAAGTTGCGCGCCAGGTGCTTGCCGGTGACGTTGCCGTTGTCGACCGGCTTGATCGGGCGGCCCTCGTATTCCTCGATGCCGCCGCGCTCGCGCACCCATGCGACGCGCGCGCGCTTCAGCCCGTTCTCGACATCGATGCCCGTATTGTCATCGGTGTAGATGCCCGAGGAATCGTACACCGCGACCGGCGGCTCCTTGGCGGACGGATCGAGCATGATCTCGCGCAGCGGGACGCGCAGGTCGGGCGCGGCGTCCGGCACGGTGTAGGTCTTGCGCGAGCCCACGATGGGGCCGGTGGTCACTTTCGGCGTGACGAGATCGGCGGGGGAGATGGGCTTGTTCATGCGGGCGCGCTCCTTGTTGCATTGCGCATGGCCTCGGTCCGAAAACCGGTGGCCACTTTTCGGGCCATGCGCGGGGCGACCCGGATTGCACGACGGCTGGGGAAGTAACGCTCCTGTCCCTTCGCCGGCATGACCCGGATCAGGTTCAAAGGGTTTTTCTCAGCCCAACCGGGGCACCCCTCGGAACGCCGCTAATGTAGGCCGATGGGGCAGGGTGTCAATCGGATGACGGCGGCTTGCGGGAACCCGGCCGCGCGTCACGCGGCGGCGGGCGTGGCCGCCATCTCGTGCCAGCCTTCGACATACGCCGCGACGATCTGCTCGATGGTGAGGGCATAATCCGCCGGCGCGATCGCACGGGCGTCGCGCTCCAGCGCGGCAGCGACCGATGACAGCCGCGCAAATCCGACCAGCGCCGCGGCGCTTTTGAGCGTGTGTGCTTCCATCTCGATCGCGTCGCGGTTTTCGTCGCACGACAGGCGGCGCAGCCGCGCGATGCGCTTGCCGGTCTCCTCGCGGAAGACGCCGAGCAATTGCGCAAGGCCCTGCGCGCCGAGTTCGCCCAGCAGTTCGCCGATCACGCTCTGGTCGATCAATGCGGCGTCGGCGGGCGAGGCGGGGGCAGGCGTTGCGGGCGACGGTGCCGTGTGCGGCAATTCGCCGAGGTGCGCGGCGCCGGGCTGAAGCGCCGCGAGCACCCGCGCCAGCGCCTTGACGAGCAGCGTCTTGCGGATCGGCTTTGCGACGAAATCGGTCATCCCGGCATCGCGGCACGCGCGCATGTCGTCGGCAAACGCGTTCGCCGTCAGCGCGATGATCGGCACCCGCGCCAGCGCGCCGCCGCGCGCCCGAATGGCCCGCGTCGCTTCGAGCCCGTCCATCTCGGGCATCCGCATGTCCATGAAGATGGCGTCGAACGGCTCTTGCACGGCGGCGGCGACCGCTTCGGCGCCGTTGCCGACGGTTCGCAGCGCGATGTCGAGGGTGCCGAGCAGCTTGGCCACAACGAGCTGGTTGGTGGGATTATCCTCGGCAAGGAGGATGCGCAGCGGCCGGCCGAGCGCCGCGAGCAGCGCCATGAAATCCTCGTTTTCGGCCGTCGGCCGAGCCTCCTGCTCGAGCGCGGCGACATCCGCGAGCGGCAGCGAGATCTCGAACCAGAAGGTCGACCCGCGTCCGGGTTCGGAGTCGACCGCAATCCGGCCGCCCATCTGGTCGATCAGGCGTTTGCAGATCGCCAGGCCAAGGCCCGTGCCGCCATAGCGGCGATGGATGGCGGCATCCGCCTGCACGAAATTCTCGAACAGGTGCGCCACGCGGTCCGCCGGAATGCCGATCCCGGTGTCGCATACCGCGATACGCATCGCCGCGCCCGTTTCGCTCCGGCCGATGCTGCGCGCCGAAATGGCGACGTTGCCCGCATGGGTGAACTTGATCGCATTGCTGATCAGGTTGAGCAGGATCTGGCGAATGCGCGTCGGGTCGCCAACGAGTGCGGGCGGAAACTGCGGATCGATCTCGACACTGAGCGTCAGGTGCTTGCTCGTGGCGCGCCGCGCGACGATGCTCCTGGTGTCCTCGATGATCGATGCAAGCGCGAACGGAATGGCCTCGAACTCCATCTTTCCGGCGTCGAGCTTGGAGAGATCCAGAATGTCATTCAGGATCCCGAGCAGGCCGTCGCTCGACTCCTGGATGGCTTCGACGGATTTGCGCTGTTCCTCGTCCAGCCGCGTTTCGAGGAGGCTGTCGGCAAGGCCAAGCACGGCGTTCATCGGTGTGCGGATTTCGTGGCTCATGATTGCGAGGAATTCCGAGCGCGCGCGCGACGCGGCCTCGGCCGTATCACGGGCTTCCGCCAGCGCCTGCTCGTGCCGCTTGCGCTCGGTGATGTCGGTGTAGGTGCGGACGACCCCGCCATTGGGCAACGGCGTGCTGTCGATCTCCAGCACGATGCCGTTCGCGCGCGTCCGTTCGTATTTCAGCGGCAGATGCCCGAAATCTCCTTTCATGACCTGCGCAAGGATGTCGGGTGGGAAGTCCGCGCTGGAGAATTCGCCACTTTCCAGTTGAAACCGGATAATGTCGGTGCCGCGCAGCGGCTCGGTGAGGAACCGCTCGGGCAGCCCGAGCAGTTCGACCGCGCGATGGTTGATGACCGGAACGCGGCCGTCCGGCTCCAGCAACACGATGCCCTGCGTCATGTTCGCCAGTGTTGCCTCGCGCCGCGCGCTGGCGGCCGTAAGCTCGCGCACGCGCAGCTCATCGCGCAGCGACATCAGGAAGTTTCGCCGGTGCATCCGTTCGATCCAGCGCCGCACGTCGAGCGCGACCAGGATCGCGACCGGATAGAATGTGATCAGTTCGACGTAGTCGGTGAAGATGCGCGACACCTGCATCCCGCTCTGAATGAACAGCAGCGTGCCCAGCGTGAGAACAGAGAGCGCGGTCTGCGCAACGACCCAGCGGAACGCCACGTTGGGCACGACGGTGGCGGCAAAGCTCACGAACATGGCGGCCGTGAGATAGCGTTCCGCATGCACGCCGCCCGCGAGCTGCGCTAGATAACCCGCCACCAGAATGAGCGCGATCGTCGGAACGATCAGCGCAAGGCCCTGAACCCAGACCGGTCGTTTTTTCAGAAGCAGAGCGGCACAGGAGAGATAGACCGCCGTGAGAATGCATCCGCGTGCCGCGATTGTCTCGGCGAGGTGATGCGGCATGACCGCCACATCGAGGCCGATGCACAGTAAATCGAGACCCGCGACAACGATCAGCCATCTGCGCAGGCCGCGGCTGCGGCCACGCCAGCTTCGCTCTTCATAGAGAGCTTCGAGCGCCGGCGGCAGCCGCAGCAACCGGCCGCCGCGCGCCAAAGCCTGCTCGATGCCGGCGCGCAGGTCAGCATCGCTCGCCTGCACGTCAACCTGTTCGCTTGCGGCTGGATCGGCGTCAGGCATGGTTGGTCCGAGGCCCGGCATAACGAGAAACGTAGCGGCCCGCGCTCAGCGACAACTTATCCTATATCAAGTTCGACCCGCTGCGAACCGTAATGGCGCGCAAGTAAATGCACCTGAAACAAGCAGCCGGAGAGGGCGATCGCCGGCAACGGGAAAGCTACCGCACGATCTGCGTCGCCGTGTTTCCTTCCTGCAGCCGCGCCACGATGAGGTGCAGAAGCCGGAATCCAAATTCGGGGTTCTGGAAATACAGCTCCCTGAACTGGTCGTAATCGATGCGTGCCGCTTGAACGTCCGTCTTCGCCTGAGCGGTCGCAACGCGCAGCCCATCCGGTGTGAACAGGCCGATCTCGCCGAGCAGCGTGCCGGCGCCGACGCTTTTGCCGAGTTCGACCAATTCAACCTCACCCGACGCAATATAGAACGCGCCGTGCGCGTACTCGCCACGCCGGATGATGACGTCACCGGCTTTGAAATTCTGGGGCCGCATGTAGGGAAGCAGCCACTCGACATTCAGGTCGCCTCGCGCGGCCTTGTCGATATCGCGGATCAACTTCTGCATGCCGTAGAGCCGCCAGACATTGATCGGCAGCAGCACCGCGTTGAGCGCCAGCGTGGGGTAAGTTCCGTGAAACCCACTGTAGGCCATCGCCAGCGCGTTGGCCGCGATGGCGGCGATGCGCAAGGGAATGATCGTCCGCGAATTCGCCGCATAGAGGCTCGCAGCCGCGGCCGCAAAGCCGACAATCTCGGCGTAGTAAGAATGATCCATGCCAGGCAATCCTCGCTACGTCAGAACTTGGAGACGTCGACTTCCTTGGTGGTGATGAATTCGAGCAGCGCGGGCTTGCCCTCCTGCGTCGCCTTGATCCCGCGCTTGATCGCCGGAACGATGTCGGCGGTCTTCTCGATGCGCTCGCCATAACCACCAAGCGCCTGGGCGAATGCGGCGTAATTTCCCGAGATGTCGGTCGAGCGATATTTCTCGGTCGAGACCGGCATCACTTTGAGCTCGATCGCCATCGAGAAGTTGTTCAGCAAGATCGAGAGGATCGGAATGCGTTCGCGCACCGCGGTCTCGAAATCCATGCCGGTGAATCCGATCGCCGCATCGCCCCACACGTTGATGCAGAGCTTGTCGGGCTTGGCGAGCTTCGCGCCCATCGCGAGCCCGAGCCCATAGCCAAGCTGCGTGGTCTTGCCCCAGCCGATGTAGGAGAGGGGCGTCGTGCAGCGCCAGAACGGCGAGAGCTGGTCGCGTGGCGAGCCCGCGTCATGCGTGATGATGGTGTTCGCCACATCGACCGTGTTCTGGAGATCCCACAGTACGCGATAGGGCGAGAACGGCGCAGCGTCGTGGGTCAGCTTCGGCATCCATTTCGCGAGCCAGGGGTCGTAGATGTCCTTGATCTCCTTTGCGACGGCAGAGGGATCGCGCGGCGGACTTCTGCGTGCGCGAGATTTCCGTCGATCAGCGCGGCGAGCGTCAGCTTGGCGTCGCCCAGCACGGCGAGCGCGCATGGCGACATCCTTGTTCACGTCGGTCGGCATCCACGTGCTGTGGATGATGGTCTTTGCCCTTCGGCATCGCGACGCCGTAATTCGTCGTCGTGAACGAGCAGCCGATGCCGAGAATGAGGTCGGCCTCCTTCAGGAAATGATGCACGGTCGCCGGGATAGGCGAGGCCGCCGGAGCCGAGCGCCAGCGGATGCGTCTCGGGAAACGCGCTCTTGCCCTGCAGCGAGGTGCAGACCGGAATGGCGAGCAGTTCGGCGAGTTGCCGCAACTCGCCCCATGCTTCAGCCCAATGCACGCCCTGGCCGGCGTAAAGCACCGGCCGCTTGGCCGCGAGCAGCATCTTGGCGGCCTCGTGGATCGCGTCCGGATCGGGGCCGGTGCGCAGTGCCCGCGACGGCACATAGGACGACACGTCCGTTTCCTCGTTCCACACGTCCTGCGGCACCTCGACCAGACACGGGCCGCCGCGCCCCGACCGCAGCCGCGTGAACGCGCGGCGCATGATCGCGGGCAGTCTCGCCCGGCATCAGGATCGGCTCGGCCGACTTCGTGATGCCGCGCATCTGGACGCTGGCGTTGTAGTTGCGCTCGACCCAGGCGATGCTGCCGCGCATAGCCTCCCGGCATCACCAGGATCGGGAATGCTGTCGCCATAGGCTTGCGCCACCGCGCCGTAGGCGTTTTCGGTGCCGGGGCCGTGCTGCATCACGAACACGCCGAGCTGCCGGCCCGACGTAACGCGCGGACATTGCGTCCGCCATGTGCAGGCCGGTGCGCTCCTGCCGCACCAGAATGGGCCGGATGCCGGCGGCCGCGCCGCGTTCGAGGATGTGATTGACCGGATAGCCGATGACGATCTCGACTCCCTCCTGCGCAGGATGTCGGCGATGGCGTCGGAGACCTTCATGGCGCGCTTCCTCAAGTTCTCTATCGTTATCATCCGCGCATGCGGATGGACCGGTAAACACAGATTGGCATGGAGCGCGTCGCTGCGCGACATGGCACCACGGGTTTTGCAAGGACGTTATCTTCGCGGGCGGCGACGATTCTGTGCCTGATGAACTTACGTCCCTTTTTGCGCGACTAAACGCAATTGCACATCAGCCTGCTCGTCGGGCGCAGTTCCTGTCGCCCGCATGAGCACGTCGAGCTTTGGAGCACCGCCGATCATGACCAGAATGATTGCACTGTCTTGCGTTGTCGGTTTCATCGGCATCGGTCCGGCATCTGCGGCGGCATGGACAATGCTTGAAGAGCTGGAAGTCTCCATCGGATACGGGGACACCCCGACGGACTCGTCGCTGACGGTCACTTGCTCGGCGAAGCAGTCGGAGATCTTTGTAAAAGCCGCGCCCGGTACGAAGCCGTCGGCCGAGCCCGTCGTCCTTGTGGTCAAGGAAGGCGCCGCGAGCAATACGATCAAACTCAAGGCCTATGTGTGCGGCCGCCCGACGCCTTGCATGGGCCTTCCGGACGGGGACGTGCCGACCTATGAGGCCCGTAGCAAGGGCAAGGCAATGGCGCTGCGCTTTGCCGAGAAGATGACCTCCGCCGAACTCGATGCGCCGGGAGCGAAGCTGTCGGTTGGCGCGGACAAGGCCGTGTTCCAGAAGTTTGCGGCCGCCTGCCGGACGTGGAAATAGGTCGCTCTTCCACCAAATCGAGTGGCTGCTTCGAATTTGCGCGCGGTCAAATTTAAACGCCGGCCCGGGAAACCCGGACCGGCGTGGCTGCTCCGAAAGCAGACCTACTTCTCGTGAAGCTTGCTTGCGCCAGTTAGCGCAGGTCGCAGGCTGGCCGGCGAGGACATCATCGGCTGCGGACACCTGATGCTCGCTGCTGTTCATGACCACGACCTTGGCGCCGACACCGACGCGGCTGTAGAGGTCGGCAACATCTTCGTTGGTGAGGCGGATGCAGCCAGACGACACGCGCTGGCCGATGGTGGAGGGCGCGTTGGTGCCGTGGATGCGATAAACGGTGCCGCCGAGATACATGGCGCGCGCGCCAAGCGGGTTGGTCGGGCCTCCGGCCATAAAGCGCGGCAGGTAAGGCTGGCGCTGGATCATTTCGGGCGGCGGCGTCCAATCCGGCCATTCCGCCTTCTTGGTGATGTGTTCGACACCTGACCAGCGGAAGCCATCGCGGCCAACGCCGATGCCGTAGCGAATGGCCTGGCTGCCGGGCTGCACGAGATAAAGGAAGGTGTTCGTCGTATCGATGATGATGGTGCCGGGCGCCTCGTTGCCGGTGTAGGCGACGAGCTGGCGCTTGAACTGTGCGGGCGTCTCGTAGACCTCGTCGCTCTGCTCCTCGAGCGGCGCCATCTGGTCGGCGCGCGAATACATATTGTGCGAGAGGCCGAGCGGCGCGGCGGTCGCCCAATCGGCGAACGTCAGGCCGCCTGCAAGGAGCGCTCCGGTGAGAACGTAGGAAAACTTGATCATGGCCTGTACCCCTGTCTTCCGCCTCGATAAGTGCGGCGCCGTGTTCTGGTTCCCCGGGCGCGCTTGCTTTGTTTGTCGCAGCAGACGGTGCGGGGGTTCAGGGCGGGGCAGGGGAGTGCGTTAATGCGCGGATGCCATCGCGGTTCCAGTTTGCGCCGAATTTTCAATGATTTAGGCGGGACCGCGGGGCTATCGATCAGCGAAAGCGATACAGGTGATACACGATCGTCGTCTCCGGACGCTCGTCTCCGCGAAAGCGGAAGGACCCGGAGACGGATGCCGGCTTTCGCGGAGATTGAGCGGGGTCGATCTACTGCCTGGGTGGCGGGGCCGACTTCTTGAAACTCGGCCGCTCGAAGTGGCGCTGCATGTAGGCGGTGAGGTTCTTCGCGCCGGCCAGCATCGCCTTTCCCTCGTCGAAGCGGTTCACGTAAAACAGCATCGGCAGGATGTTGATGTCGGCGAGCGTGAAGGCATCGCCCGCCAGATAGCCGGTCCCGGCAACCTGACGATCCAGCACCTCGACTTGCGGCTTCATGCGCTGCGCGGCGTCGCCGATCGCCGCCATGTCGGGCTTGCCGTCCTTGGCGAAGGCGTAGCCGACCACGTACTGGCGGATCATCACCTTGTCGAACTCGACATTGCCGAGCGAGACCCATTGCTCGACTTTCGCGGCGGCCTTCGGGTCGTCGGGGATCACCTTCGGCCCATCGAAGGTGCGATCGATGTAGGTCGCGATCGCCTTCGATTCACACAGCTCCAGGTCTCCATGGCGCATCACCGGGATCTTGCCGAACGGATGGATCGCATCAACGTCCGCCGTGTGCGGCCGCACCGGATTGAGGTCGTAGGGCACGCCCTTTTCCTCGCACACCATGCGCACGGCCCAGACGTAATTCGATTGCGGCACTCCGATGATTTGCAGGTCAGACATTGGTCGCTCCTTTGATAATCAGTAGTCGTCGCTGCGGCGCACCCACCGCATAGAGAAATTGAGGGCAGTGAAACCGCGCTCGCCGCGAGTCAGGCCGGTTTCGCCGCCTCGCGGTCCAGGCAAACGAAACTCGAACCCCAGCCCTGCTGGTGGCGGTCGCGGCTGTCGTTGTCGGCGAAGCCCTGTTGCAGCAGCACCATGCGTGTGCCCCCGGTGGTCGGCTCGAACGTGACGGTGATCTCCGTTTCGTTGCCGCGCATGCCGGCATCGTCGTCCCAGCCCCAGGTGAAGACGAGGCGATGCGGCGGCTCAAGCGTGCGGTAGATGCCGCTCACGGTGTGCTCGCTGCCGTTCGGCAGACGCATGGTGGTGCGCCAGCGTCCGCCGGGCCGCACGTCCATGGCGTGTTTCGGCGTGGTGGCGCCTTCCGGCCCCCACCACGCCACGAGCTGTTCCGGCTCGGTCCAGAGTTCGAACAGCCGCTCGGGTGTGGCCGCGATGACGCGCTCCATGCGCAGCACGCGGTCCTTGGTGAGCGTGTCGGTGCTCATGACTTCCTCCGCTTGGGTGTTTCGGCCGCGATGACGGCTTCGAGCCGGTCGAAGGCATCGGACCAGTGACGTTGCTGACGTTCGAACCATGAGCCGAGCGGGCGCAGCGCCTCGGGGCGCGCATGCACCACGCGGAACTGGCGATCGACGCGTTTCTCGATCAGGCCGGCGCTCTCCAGCACCTGCAGGTGGCGCGTGATCGCGGGCGCCGAGATGCGGAACGGTTTGGCGATCTCGCCCACGGTCTTGTCGCCCTCGGCGAGCAGCCGCTCCACGATCGCGCGCCGGGTCGGATCGGCAAGGGCGGCGAAGACGTGATCGAGGACAGGTGCGGACATTGCGTGGCTCATTAATTAATATTCTAGTTAATTAACTGCTGAGTTTGATAAAGTCAAGAGCGGTCGGCGCTGGGTATGGCGGATGGCGGCGTCATCCTGAGGTGCGAGTCAGCGAGCCTCGAAGGATGATCGGGCAAGACGCCTTTGAGGCTCGGCCGTTCGGCCGCGCGGCTCAGGGTGACCGGCGTGCGTCGCAGCCTTAGCTGTTCGAGCCGGCCGGGAAGTCCTTCGTCCACACCGTCTCGCTGGTATCCTTGGTGCGGACCTGAAGCGTGGACGCGCCGTTGATCTGGTAGTCGAACGAGATGCGCGGGTTTTCGCTCAAGGTCATCGAGCCTTCGAGATCGAACAGCTTCTCGTCGCCCTGGCGCACCTCGACCGCATCGACATAGCGCATCGGCGTGTAGAGGAGCGTGATCTGATTCATCTGCATGCCGGTGAGCTGCGGATGCCTGATCGTGAGCTCGGCCGCGCGGTGAAAGCGCGTCGCGCCCGCCGCGGAGTCCGAACCGGTGAGGTCGGCCAACGCCATCTGCCCCATTGTTTTCTCGGCGACAGCGGGATCGCCCGCCGGCGGCGCTGCGCACACGCCGGCACCCGACGCCTTGACGAATTTCTCCACCATGTAGAGCGCGCCGTCGCTGGCCTCGACCACGGCGCGCACCGGCGAAGCGTGATCGAGCCGGATGTCGATGCCGAGGCTTGCGCGGTCGCGATTGTCGGCAAAGCGGAACGCGGCCGCGACCGGCATCGGGTTTTCGTCGACGATGAAAGTAACCGACTTGATCTTGCGTCCGTCCTTGAACGCGGTCTCGACCTGTAGCGGCACGTTGCGCTGATCTTCGGCGCGATAAGGCGCCTGCAGGGCGATGAAGGCGCTGCCGTCCTCGATCGCGCGGGTACCGAAGGCCGAGGGGCGCACATCGTCCCACGCCGAGCCCGCAAGGGCAGGACCGATCGAGAGAAGGACGCCTGCGAGCGACAAGGCACCGCGCGTGGACGACATGGCTTCTCTCCTCCGTGAGGCGATTCAGGCTTATCGCCATTATCGGCCGGGACGCGACTGCCTGCAATGGTTGAATTTCCGGCGCTTGCGCTTTGATGGCGGGCATCGTTCCATAGCCGCGATCGCGGCCGGACGTGGGCCGCCTCCACGAGGGGACAGGACCATGAAGCGTGTTGTGCTGGCGGCGCTGCTCGGCTGCGCCTGCATGTCGATTGCACGGGCGCAGGACGTGCCGACCATCCGGGTCGGCTGGACCATCCCGGCCGAGGAATCGAAATACTGGATGATGCGTCGTCCGGAGCGCTTCCCGAACCTGGGCAAGGGCTACAAGGTCGAGTGGTCGCAATTCCAGGGCACCTCGCCGATGACGCAGGCGCTGATCGCGGGCGCGCTCGATTGCGCCACGCAGGGCGTGCTGCCGATCGCGCAGAGCATGGACAAGGATACGCTCGCCACATACGTCATCGCTCAGCATGTGGGCGAGAAGCCGGGCAGCTTCTCTGTCTACTGGGCCGTGAAGGATGATTCCCCGATCAAGAAGGTCGAGGACCTCAAAGGCAAGACCGTCGGCATCTCGATCATCGGCGGCGGCACGCAGGGGCCGTTCAACCTGATGCTCAAGCGTCACGGCATCGATCCCGACAAGGACATCAAGCTGGTCGAGGTGTCGTTCTCATTGTCGGAGGATGCGCTGCGGCAGGGCCGCGTCGACTCCACCAACATGAACCAGCCGTTCGCGGCGCGCGCCGAAGCGAAGGGCGGCATCCACAAGCTGTTCGCGCTGGAGGAAGCAGTGCCGAACATCGTGCACATCGTGGAGGCCTGCAGGAAGGACTTCGTCGACAAGAATCCCGCGCTGGTGACGCAGTACGTCAAGGACATCACGGCAGGCTTCAAGATGGCGCTCGCGGATCGTGACGAGACCATGAAGGTGGTGAGCGAGATCACCAAGGCGCCGATTGCGGTGCTCGACACGTATCTGCTGAAGAGCAACGACTTTGCGCGCGAGCCGGGCGGCGCGCCGAACTACGCGGCGATCCAGGCGATGTTCGACATCTACACCAACGAAAAAATGATCGGAAAGAAGCTCGACGCGAACGCGCTGCGCCATCCGACCATCCACGCTCCGATGGAGTGATGCGCCGCGCAGAGGCGTCTGAATTTGTGCCCTCTCCTTGTGGGAGAGGGCTGCTCATATTGTCCGCGACGACGAAGGGGTGAGGGGTAGCTAACCTTTCACCCCTCATCGTTTGTTGAGCCTTTGGAGATGCCCTCTCCCACAAGGGGAGAGGGCGCAGCAACAAAAGCTGTCGCTCGCGTTTCAGGATGACGGGCCCGAGGTCAGGCCACACCACCCCGCCCGCATGCGTCACGGCGCCCTGGTCGGCCTGGCCAACGCACTGCGCATACTTCGCGAGCAATCCTGCGGCATGGCGCGGCGTCGGCGGCAGCCACGCGGCGCGGCGGCGCGCGAGTTCGGCCGGATCGAGCAGCACGTCGATGCGTTTGGCATCGGCATCGATGCGGATGCGGTCGCCGTCCTTCACGAACGCCAGAGGCCCGCCGACGGCGGCTTCCGGCGTGATGTGGCCGACGCAGATGCCGCGCGTCGCGCCGGAGAATCGCCCGTCGGTGAGCAGCGCGACTTTCTCTCCCATCTGCTGGCCGTAGATCAGCGCGGTGACGCCGAGCATTTCGCGCATGCCGGGCCCGCCACGCGGCCCCTCGTAGCGGATCACCAGTACCTCGCCGGCCGTGTAGGCGCGATTGCGCACGGTCCGCGCGCAATCGTCCTCGCTGTCGAACACGCGCGCGGTGCCCTCGAACACATGCGCCTTGAGGCCGGCGACTTTCAACAGCGCACCGTCTGGCGCGAGATTGCCTTTCAGCACCGCGAGCCCGCCGTCGGGACGCAGTGCGTTGCCCGGCTGCGCGCACGATCGCGCCATCCGGCATTGGCGCGCCGCCGTGCTCCTCGCGCAGCGTGCGCCCGGTCACGGTCAGGCCATCACCATCCATGTGTCCGCTCTCGACCAGCGCGCGGATGATGACCGACACGCCGCCATGTTCGTACACGTCCTTCGCGAGATATTTTCCGCCCGGCCGCAGATCGCCGATCAGCGGCGTGCGTGCGAAAACCGCGGCGACATCGTCGACGGTGAAGCGGATGCCGGCCTCGTTGGCGATCGCCGGAATATGCAGCGCCGCGTTGGTCGAGCCGCCGGTTGCGGCCACGATCGCGCTTGCGTTCTCCAGCGCGCGGCGCGTCACGAGATCGCGCGGCAGCGGACCGCCGCGATTCACGATCTGCATCACGATCTCGCCCGCGCGTTTCGCGATCGCCAGCCGCTCCGAATAGACGCCCGGTACCATCGCGGAATTCGGGACGGTCAAGCCGAGGGCTTCCGCTACCATCGCCATGGTGTTGGCGGTGAACTGCCCGGCGCAGGCACCGATGCTCGGCTTGCAGGCGCGCTCAAGGACTTCGAGATCGCTCTCGCTCATGGCGCCGGTCTGCACTGCGCCGACGCCCTCATAGGCGTCGAGCACCGTCACGTCGCGGCCCTCGAAACGGCCGGGCAGGGCGGCGCCGCCAAACAGAAAGACGCCCGGCACGTTGCAGCGGACCAGCCCCATCATGGCGCCGGGCAGCGTTTTATCGCAGCCACCGAACGCCACCAGCCCGTCATAGGCGTGGCCCTGCACGACGGCTTCGATCGAATCCGCGATCAGCTCGCGGCTCACGAGGGAGAACTTCATGCCCTCGTGGTTCATGCCGATGCCGTCCGACACCGAGATGGTGGTGAATTCGCGCGGCGTGCCGCCTGCCGCGCTGACGCCATCCTTCGCGGCGTCGACCTGCGGGCCGTGTGTCATGTTGCAGGGCGTCGTCTCGCCCTTCTGACTCACCACGCCGATCATCGGCTTCGAAATCGCCGCATCGTCGAGACCCATCGCGCGCATGAAGGCGCGGTGCGGCGTGCGGTCGAGACCGTCGGTGGTGATGCGCGAACGCAGCGCCATGCTAGCCGGCCGGCTTCATTGGCCCATCGATGATGCGCCGGATCTTGCGCGCGAGGGCGTCGGCGGTGAACGGCTTGGTCAGCAGGTCGATGTCGGGATCGAGCCGGCCGTGATGGATGATGGCGTTGCGGGTGTAGCCGGTCATGTAAAGGACCTTGATCGCAGGGCGCATCGCGCGCACGCGGTCGGTCAGTTCGCGGCCGTTCATGCCGCCCGGCAGCACGACGTCGGTGAGCAGCAGGTCAATCTGCGGCGTGGCCTCGATCAGCCGCAACGCCGAGGCGCCATCCGAGGCGGAGATCACCTGGTAGCCGCGCTCCTGCAGCGCCTCGACGGCGAGCTTGTTGACCTGGGCGTCGTCCTCCACCACCAGCACCAGTTCGGTGCCGTCCGCGGATGGCGTCGGACCCGGCACGGCTTCCCGGGCGGTCCAGAGCGGCACATCAGTCTGCGTGAGTCGCTGGAAATACAGCTTGATGGTCGTGCCTACACCGATCTCGCTGTAGATGCGGATGTGGCCACCCGATTGCTTCACGAAGCCATACACCTGGCTGAGCCCCAGCCCGGTCCCGACGCCGGTCGGCTTGGTGGTGAAGAACGGCTCGAACGCGCGATCGATCACCTCGCGCGTCATGCCGCTGCCGGAATCGCTCACCGCCACCATGACGTACTGGCCTGGCGCCACGTCGGTGCCGGCCCCCTCCACGTAGGTCTCGTCGAGATGGCAATTGGCGGTCTCGATGGTGAGGCGCCCGCCCTCCGGCATCGCGTCGCGCGCGTTGACCACGAGATTCACGATCGCATTCTCAAGCTGGTTGGGATCGATCGCGGCACTCCACAATCCGCCCGCCAGCACGGTCTCGATCTTGACGGTCTCGCCGATCGAGCGCCCGAGCAATTCGGACATGCCCTGCACCAGCCGGTTGATGTCGACCGATTTCACCTCGAGCGGATGCTGACGCGAGAAGGCGAGCAGGCGCTGCACCAGCGTGGCGGCGCGGTCGGAGGCCTGGCGGCAATTGGCGAGCCAGCCGCGCACGCGATCCTGGCCATCAAGCCGGCGCAGCGCAAGATCGAGGTTGCCGATGATCGCGGTCAGCAGATTGTTGAAATCGTGAGCGATGCCGCCGGTGAGGCGGCCGACAGCTTCCATCTTCTGCGCCTGACGCAGCGCCTCCTCGGTCGCTTCGCGCCGCGCGATTTCGGCGCGCAGCATTTCGTTCGCGGTCGCTTCGCGCCGGGTACGGCGCAGCGCCATTAAAGCGAGGCCGACCATCGCGGCGGTTGCGGGAATGCCGAAGATCAGATGGCGCGACATGTCGTCGAGCCAGGCCGCCCGGATCGCCGCTACATCGACTCCGGTCGTGACGTAAGCCGGAAGACGCGGCAGTTTGCGAAAGGCAAACCATCGCTGGGTATCGTCCATCGCCGAACGGACTTCGACCTGGCCGGACATCACCTGTTCGCGCAGCCGCGCGCATGAAAGGGCCTTGCTGCGAAAGTCGCTCGACGTTGTTGATGGGCGTCGGATAGCGCGCCAGCACGTAACCATCCTCGCGGATCAGCGCGGCGACCACCGGCGGAGGAAGCGCGGCGTAGTAATCGGTGAAGTATTCGGGCGCGATCGAGATGGTTGTGACGCCGAGGAATTCGCCGTTCTTGCCGAGGCGTTTGCGGCTCACCGCAAAGAAGTGCGGCTGGCCTTGCTGGTTGGTGGCGCGCGACCGAATCACCTCGCTGACGTAGTTGCCGTTGACCTCACCGTTTTTCTGCGCGCGGAAATAGTTGCGATCCGACAGGTCCATCGGCGGCATCGGGTAGACCGTGCCCGACACGAGGGGATGGCCGTCCGGGTCGATCAGCCAGATGTCGGCAAACTGCGGCAGCGTATCGGTCAGCGCTTTGAGGCGACGATTGTATTCCGCCTCGTTGGCGCGGACCTGATCGTTGGTGACGTCCTCGAACAGTTCGTCGAGATAGCGTTGCGTGAGCTCGATCGTCTCGATCACCTTCACGGCGTTCTCGTAGACGACGCCGAGATTGCGCTGCAGGCGGTCGCGTGCCGCCGCCTCGTGCTCGCGATACGAGATGGCGGCCCCGACTATGAAGATCGTGACCGGCAGCACAAGGGCCGCCGCCAGCAGCCAGTGCAGCGTCCACTCCGCTCGCCCGTAGGCGCCCGCGGTCGCCGGTGCGAAGATGTCTTGGAGGAAGCGCTTCATTGCGGGGTTGTGTGCGCCCGGACCCTTTGCGTTCAGATGAATGAAGCTACGGGGAACCGGGGACAAACTCAATCAGCGTAGCCATGCGCGCCGGTTCCGACTTCCGCCTTTCGTCGGCGTGCCCCACCCGTTAGGCTGCTGCAAAACCACCGGAGGAAGACGCATGGCGCAAGCCCAACCTCAACGCAAGCAGTCCCAGGCTCGCGACTGGCCGTTTCAGGTCAAGCCGCTGCATCCCGCGCTGGGTTGCGAGATTTCCGGCCTCACGCTGGCGCAGGCGGTCGAGCCGGAATTGTTCGGCAAGGTGTACGAAGCCTTTCTCGACTACGAGCTGATTCTCTTCCGCGACGTGGACCTGCCGCCCGCCACCCAGGTCGCCTTCGCCCGCGCGTTCGGCGAAATCCAGATCCACGTCATGAACCAGTACCAGAAGTATCCGGAGTTTCCCGAGATCTACATGCTCACCAACGCCGACCGCGACGGCAAGCCGACGGGCAAACATCCCGACAAGGGCACGCTGCACTGGCACACCGATGGCTCGTGGCGCGAGCGCACCGGACAGGCCACCATGATGTATTCCGAAGTGGTGCCGCCGGCCGGAGGTGAAACCGAATTCGCCGACATGTACGCGGCCTACGACAACCTCCCGGCCGATCTGAAAAAGAAGATCGAGGGCAAGCGCGCGATCCACAATCTCGACTTCTCGCGCACCCGCCGCCACGGCGAGGACCCGATGACGGCGGAGCAGAAGGCAAAGGTGCCGCCGATCGCGCATCCGATCGTGCGCACGCATCCCGAGACCGGCCGCAAGGCGATTTTCCTCGGCGACCATGCGCAGGAAATCGAGGGCATGGATTACGAGGAGGGCCGTGGGCTGATCGAGGAGCTGAACGTGCTGATCACGCCGCAGGCGGCGGTCTACACGCACCACTGGAGCCCGCGCGAATGCATGGTGTGGGACAACCGGTGTACGCTGCACCGCGCGACCGGCTTCGATGAAGCGAACCATGTGCGCGTGATGCGACGCTGCACCATCAACGGCGACCGGCCGTTCTAGGGCACGGCCGCAGGCGTCAGCAGGTGGCGGCGAGGCAGGTGGCCGGCACTCGTGCCTGCGTGCTGGTCAGCGCGCCGCCCGAATAGACGATGAGGTGCGTGAGCACGAGGGTCGTGGCCGTGCACATCAGCCCGGCCGTGGCAACGCGAAGCGTAAGCGCGACGGCAGGATGCTCGAGCAGCGGCCGGGGCGCCGCGGGCATCCGGACGGCCGACCTGGAAGGCTTCAAGGGCTTCATTGGTTCTCCTTAACCGCAGCCATTCAAGCGGCGTGCCAAGCGCCATGCATCATCCAAACGGGTGAGAGATCGTCGTCATCTGAGTGCCCACGCGGGAGCGACAAGTTCGCGGCGGGGGCGAAAATGCTGACGCCCGCATGAATTCCGCTGGTGGCAGGGCGGGTTGCGCGATCATCCTCCAGCCGCCACACTCCCGCCGCTTCGGGAGGCCGAACGCCGAAAGAACAACAAGGTCCTGTATGTCCCCCAAAATTCTTGTGTCCTGTCCGTCCGCCGAGGTCGCCAACATCGCGCGCGACATGGCGCCGAAGGGCTTCGAAACCGTGGTCGTCCACAACGATGCCGAGGTCGTCCCGAACCTCTCTGGCGTCGAATACATGATCTGCTACCCGCACATCCCGATGCGCGACGAGTTCTACAAGGCGGTACCCAAGCTCAAGCTCGTGCAGTTGCTGTCGGCCGGCTACGACAACGTGGACCTCGAAGCCGCGCGCCGTGCCAAGGTGCCGCTGTCGAACAATGGCGGTGCGAACGCGATCTCGGTCTCCGAACACGCCATGATGCTGATGCTGACCGTGGCGCGCAAAGTGGTGTGGCAGCACGCCAGCGTTTCAGGCGGGCGCTGGCGCGGCAACGGACCGGCGCCGCGGATGTACGAACTGCACGACAAGACGCTCGGCATCGTCGGTTTCGGCACGATCGGCAAGAAAGTGGCGCGGCTGGCGCAGCCGTTCGGGATGCGTGTGCAATATTTCGATATCGCGCGCCTGTCGGAAGGGGAGGCTGACCGGCACAACGTGAAATTCCGTCTGCTACGCGAGCTTCTCAAGACATCCGACATCGTGTCGCTGCACGTTCCGCTGAACGATTCGACGCGCCACATGATCGGCAGGGAAGAGCTCGAGCTGATGAAGCCGAACGCCATCATCGTCAACACCTCGCGTGGGCCGGTCATCGACGAGTCGGCCCTCGCCGCGCATCTTGCCGCAGGCAAGATATTCGGCGCCGGATTGGATGTCTTCGATCGCGAGCCGCCGCCCTCGGACAACCCATTATTCCGACTCGACAATGTGGTCCTGACCGCGCACTTCGCGGGCCCGACGTGGGACAACCATGTCGCGCGCTTCCGCAATGCGTTCGACAATGTCCAGCGGGTCGCGCGCGGTGAACCGGCGCTTTGGGTCGTACCGGAGCTTGCCTGAATCGGGCGATTCAGAGACAAGGCTTGCAGGATTTCGTCGCGTCGAGGTCTCAATAGGACCATTAACGCGCTGTTAACCATAAGGGTGCTCGTATCAGTGGGAGGGGCGTACGCGTAGCGACTCAATCAGGTCGGAACGACGATGAACGTCCAACTGCGCGAAATTTCTTCCATCAATCCGAACGCGTTCGTCTCGCAGGCGTCCTACTGGATGCCCGACATGATGAACGGCTCCGCCTGGATCGAGCACGCGCCTTTTGCCTTCTGGCTGATCAGCACGCTGCGGCCGCGCACCGTGGTCGAGCTCGGCGTGCACAAAGGCTTCTCCTATTTTGCGTTCTGTCAGGCGGTGCAACGGCTGCACCTTCCTGCGCGCTGTGTCGGCATCGACACCTGGGTTGGCGACGAGCACGCGGGTTTCTACGGCAACGATGTCCATGGCCGGGTCTCCGAGCATAACCGGCGCTATGGCTCTTTCTCGCGCCTGATCCGTTCCGACTTCTCCGCCGCCTGCGATCAGTTCTCCGACGGTTCGATCGATCTCCTGCATATCGATGGCTGCCACACCTACGAGGCGGTGCGCGCCGATTTCGAGCAATGGTTGCCGAAGCTTTCGAAGCGGGCGGTCGTCCTGTTCCACGACACGGCCGAGTATCGCGATGACTTCGGCGTCTACCGGCTGTGGGAGGAGGTCTCCCAGATCTATCCGCATTTCGAATTCCGCCACGGCCATGGCCTGGGCGTGCTCGGCGTCGGCGAAAATCTGCCTGCGCCGTTGCGTGATCTTTTCGACGCATCCGCCAGCATGGCGGTGACGCAGTCCGTCCGCGTGGCCTATGAACGCCTCGGCGGATATATCGGCGGCGCGCAGCGCACGGCCGATCAGGACATTCACATCGCGAGTCTCGTCGAGCAGCTTCGCCATCGCGAGGAATTGATCGCGCATTACGAGGCGAGCACGTCCTGGCGTATCACCGCGCCGGTGCGCGCGCTCGCCGGTGTGATGAACTCCGCGAATGCCGCCGCAAGCCGCGCGCGCGATGCACTGCGGGATGCCGCAGGCATGCTCGCGCCTGCAAACCCCGCTTACCGGCGCGACGTCTGAGAAATCATTGCGAGCCGCGGCTTGCCGCGCTTGCCTTCGCGAAAAACGTGCCGACCGCGCTGGCGGACTCGGGCGCGACCGCGGTTGCGCCGCGAGAAGCCGCGTCACCAGCGCGGCAACACGAGGATCGACGCTCGCCGCCGCAAGCGCCGCCTCTATCCGCTGCAGCCGTGCCTTGCCAATGAACGGAAGCGTCGAGCGGGGCGGCTCGGGCCGTTCGCCGGTCAGCATCTCATGCGCCATCACGCCGAGCGCGTAGAGATCCGCACGGGCATCCACGCTGCGCCCTTTCGCTTGTTCCGGCGCCATGTAGGCGGGCGTGCCGGCGCCGGCCTGCCCGGCGTCATCTTCCAGCAGCGCGATGCCGAAATCGATCAGCACCGGGGCATCGCCCCCGCGCAGGATGATGTTGTCGGGCTTGAGGTCGCGATGGATCACGCCCGCGCCGTGCACCGCAGCGAGCGCGAAGGCGATGCGAGAGAGGAGACTGAGGCTGCGCGCGTGATCGAGACCCGCTTCCATCGCGTGGCGCAGGGTCGGCCCTTCGACGAACTCTTCGATGACGAGCGTATCGCCGCCGTGCAGCGGAAGCAGACCGAACACGCGCGCGATTCCCGGATTGTCGAGCC
Organism: uncultured Alphaproteobacteria bacterium; assembly: GCA_963757565.1. Classification (GTDB taxonomy): domain Bacteria; phylum Pseudomonadota; class Alphaproteobacteria; order Rhizobiales; family Xanthobacteraceae; genus PALSA-894. The sequence continues at coordinate 44,127 of CAVWSB010000006.1, read as the reverse complement.
GTGCGGTGGCGGTGACTTCGGTGCGCGCGGCCTGCACCAGATTTTCGCGAGTTTCCGGGTCGTAGTTCTCGCCGCGCGCGGCCCGCTTGATCGCAACCTCGATGCCGAGTTCGAGGTCGTAAGCGCGCGAAACCTGACCGAAAGCGCCGGAGCCAAGCGGGCGCAAACGCACGAAGCGTGTCGAGGGATCGGTCTCGGCGCCGGCCATCGGCATGTCGGCGATCCGCGCCGGTCCGCCATAGTCCGTCATCAGGCGCGACCGGATCTCGTCCGCATAACCGGTCAATGACCGCGCGAGAGCGCGCCGCAGCGCCGCGCCCAGCGTGCGTTCGGCTTCATCGGTCCGGCCCAGCGCTTCGAGTGCCTGCGCCTGGATCAGACGCGCCCGCACCTCGCGTGCCGCAAGATCGTCATCGGCATGACGCGCGATGGTCGGGTTGAGCAGCGCGGCCGCGGTCTCGGGGTCGCCGCGCGCAAGCGCAAGCTCGGCCTCGGCCTCCGCGATCTCGACGCGCTCGAACGCATCCATGCTTTCGGGTGCGTGCGTCATCGCACGGTCCAGAGCATCGTCCGCGCCGGAAAAATCGTTCTCCTTCATGGCGCAACGCGCCGCTTCGAGATCGGCCAGCAGCAGCAGCCGCGGCGTGGTCTGCGCCAGCGTCAGATTCATGGTGGCAAGCTGGACCTGTGCGTGGTCGATCATCCCGGCTGCGACCGAGGCCTGCAGCAGGCTGACCCACGCGCGCTGGGTTTCCCGCTGCGGCAACAGCGTGCCGCCAAGCCCGAGTGCGCGCCGCAGAAGAGCCTGCGCTTCTCCCGGGTGGCCGATCTCCATTTGCAGGCGCCCCGCCTCGATCAGCGCGAGCGAGACCGCAAGCTTGTCGTCCGTGGCGATGGCTTCGGCGACGACACGCAGCAACGCGAGCGCGGCTTCGCGGCTGTCGCCGCGCCAGGTGAAAACGGTAGCGATGGCGCGAAAAATCTCCGCAAGCTCCGCCGGGTAATCGCCGCCTTCCAGCAGCCGGCGGGCCTCGTGCAAATCCCCGAGCGCCTCACCGGCGAAACCGAGGCGGTTGGTCGCGACTGCGCGCGCGCGCAGGAAACGCGCCCGTGTCAGGGTGAGCGGATCGTGCTGAAGATCGGGTTCGATTTCGCGCAGCCGCTGCAGCACACTCTCGGCCGGCGTGTTCTCGGCGAGCTCGGCGAGACAAAGCTCCAGCGCGGCGCGTGCGTTGTCGGCGGATTCCATTACCTTGGCCGATGCCGCCGCCGTCGTCTCATGTCAATGGGGCAGACTGGCGCTTTTCGCACGCGGCTTGGGCCATTGATAGATCTGCAGGGTGTAATTGAGATCCCTGTTGAGGAGCGTGTCGTCGTCCGTCTTCACGTTCCAGATCACCAATGTCACGTCGCGATCCTTGGTGTTCGTGTCCGCGATGTTCATGGCATCCGTCCGGTCATGCCCGGTGGCGCACCCCGGCCGTGGTTCTTTCGGATTTCCGGTAAATTGCTGCGCGGAGGTCAGCACGCGGCAGGTTATTGTCGGGTAATTCGCATCGAGGTGGGTCGCAGCGACCTTGTCGTCCATTTCGATGCTCAATCGCGTATCGCCACCCTCAGCAGTCACGACGAACAGGTAGTCGTAGCCGGGCGCCAGCTTTTGCTCCGAAACAAAGACGCTGATGAACCGGTCGAAATCATAGGGCCGACCGGACTTCTCGTTGACGCCTTTCAGGCGCTCCTTGCGACCCTTGCCCGCGTTCAGCGTCGCCTTGATTTCCGCCAGCATGCGCGGCTTCGTGGACTGCTCGAGGTCCAACTCCTCTCGTGCGGCGTCGATCAGCTCCTGGACGACCTGCCCGCGGCCCTGCACGAAGTTCTTCGCCACGTTCTGCCAATACGCCTGCGCGTCCGCGAGTTTCTGCTGCGCCGTGCCGTCGAGCAGATCGCGAACGAGATCGGCGCGTTGGCCGAAATTGATCAGAGCGGCGCTCGGAATGCGGCCACCATTAAGCGCGCTGACATTGCCGGAGTTGAGCAGGGCCACGATGTGGCCGCTGCCGGCGAGCACGGGGCTGCCGCTTTGGCCACCGGTCGCCGCCATGTCGAAGTGCACAAGCTGGCGATGCGCCATCGGGGCAGGCAAGCCGAACATGTCAGTCACCGAGGTGACGACACCGACGTGCAGCTCCGGCGTCGCCGCCTTCGCCAGCGCCCATGTGTTCTGCAGCAACTCGACCGGATATCCGGCGGTGACCAGCGGCGTGCCTGAATTCAGTTTGCCCAGCTCGTCGTTCGTCGCAAGCTCCAGGCGCGAGTCCTCCGGCAACGTTTCCTTCACATGCAGGATCGCCACGTCATAGCCGTTTCCGGACAAACCGAAACGCTGAATCCCGCGAAACCCAAACCGCGCGCGAATATCCGAACTGACGAACGCGGTCAGAGCCAGATAACCGGGATGGATCGTCGCGCCGGTCACCTCGTACACCGCGCCATTTTCGCCGGGCCCGCGCACGACCATCTTCTCGCCGGGCCGCAGCGTCTGCATCTCCACGCCCACATGGCCGTTGGTGGCAAGCTCGTGCGGACCGACGATCGACGCCGTACCCCCGCCGACATTGACGCGGCCCTGTGCGTCGACGAGTTGCACATTATAGACCGCCCGCGCGATACGGGAGCGCACATCGGCGCCGATGCGCGTTTCTGCTTCGCGCGCGAGCGCGTCGGTAAAGTCCTTCTGCGCGGACTCAAGCCGCGCGGTCGCCTGGCTCGTCGTGATGTAGCTGTAAGCCGCGAATGCGCCGCCGCCGACCGCCGCCACGATGGCGATAGCCGCAATCGTGCGTGCGAACCGCGCCGTGGTGCTGGCCTGCGTGGCGATCAGGCGCGGGGAGGGTGCTTCCGCCTGCCCGGCGGTCTTCAGATAATTATCGGTGCGTGCGTCCTCGGCGATGCCGAGGTTGAACGCAGGCCCGCCGATGCGGCCAAGCTCGACCTTCGCGCCGTCACGTACGACCTGTCCGGCGTCGGCAGGCTGACCGTCGATCGCGACGAAGGGCGTTCCGAACAGCTCCACGGTCCATGCGCCGGACGGTTTGCGCACCAGCGCGAAATGATGGCGCGCGACCGCCGTTTCCTCCGGCGGGTACTGCACGTCGCAGTCGAGCTGCCGCCCGAAGACGACCCGCTCCTTGCCCTGATCGATTTTGACCTCGGTGCCCGCAACCGCCCCGTTCAAATGCCGGATCGTCAGCATTTGCTCCCCCGCCCGCGTATGGTCACTTGCCCGTGCCCATCGCCAAGTATCCGCTACCGCCGCCGGTCAGGCAATCGGGGGAGGGTCCGTTGCAGCCGGTGTCGCCGGCAACCGCGTGATGCGCGCGTTGACGGTCGTCCTGGTCCTTCTCGCACGCCACGGGACCGTCATCGCTGGAACAGCGCGACCGCGCGGTGGGGCATCTGCCGACATTTCGCGCATCGCCTCCTTATTCTCGTCGCCACTTCGACGTATAGAGTGAGGTGCTGGGGAATCAGAAGGCTACGACGATGCCATCAGAAGCCCTGCGCAATCCCGCGACCGCCGAATCCGAACTGCCGGAACTTCCCTTCTACATTCCGGCGACCGGCACCGCGTCGCGCCCCCGTCGCGCGCTCAAGCACGGCGATACGTTCCTGGTGGTCGACAGCCACGGAGATATCGGCGCGTCGTCGGGCGCATCGGATGGCCTGTTCCACGACGATACCAGGTTCCTGTCGCATTTCGAACTCAAGCTGAATGGCGCGCAACCGCTGCTGCTTGGATCGAATGTGCGCGACGACAACACGCTGCTTGCCGTCGACCTGACCAATCCGGACGTCTATGTCGACGGTCATATCGTGCTGCAGAAGGATATCGTTCACGTCGCACGCACGATCTTCCTCTGGCAGGGGACCGCCTATCAGCGCATCGCGGTGCGCAATCACGGGCTGGCGCCGGTGGAGGTGACGCTCTCGCTGCGCTTCGACAGCGACTTCGCCGATCTGTTCGAAGTGCGTGGCGACAAGCGCCCGCGCCGCGGCGTGACATCGCGCCGGGTGATCGACGGCGCCCATCAGGTACTGATGAGTTACAAGGGTCTCGACGACGCGTGGCGGCGCACGACGCTCACCTTCGACCCGCCGCCGAACGAATTGTCCGAGAATGCGGCGAGCTATTCGTTTCTCCTCCAGCCGCACGAGTCGCGCCCGATCTTTCTGCTGACGAGTTGCCGCGAGGCGGTCGCCGAACGCCCCGCGCCATTCATGCGCGGCCTCCTCGCGGCGCACCGCGAGTTGCGCCGGGGGACGCGTGACATCGCGACGGTGGAAACCTCGAACGAGCTGTTCAACGAAGTGCTCTGCCGTGCCGCAGCCGATCTTTGCATGCTCGCGACCGAGACGCCGCAGGGGCGTTACCCTTACGCGGGCATCCCCTGGTATTCGACGACGTTCGGCCGTGATGGATTGATTACCGCGATCGAGATGCTGTGGTGCGACCCCGGCATGGCGCGCGGCGTGCTACGGCGACTCGCAGCATTCCAGGCGAAAACGAGCGACGCCGCGTCGGATGCGGAGCCGGGCAAAATCCTGCACGAGATGCGGGCCGGCGAAATGGCAGCGCTCGGCGAAGTGCCGTTCGGCCTCTACTACGGCAGCGTCGACTCGACGCCCCTGTTCGTGATGCTTGCGGGGCTTTACGCCGAGCGGACCGGCGACGACGAAACGCTGAGGGAGTTGTGGCCCGCGATCGAGGCAGCGCTTGGCTGGATCGACGGGCCGGGCGACCCGGATCGTGACGGCTTCACCGAATACGATCGCCGGACCGAGAAGGGTCTTGCCAATCAGGGCTGGAAGGACTCCTACGATGCGATCTTCCACGCGGACGGCCGCCTCGCCGAAGGGCCGATCGCGCTCGCGGAAGTGCAGGGCTACGTCTTCGCCGCAAAGCAGATCGCGGCGCGGTGCGCCTTGCGGCTCGGTCACGCGCAACTCGCCGAGAGGCTTGGCGCGGAGGCGGCACGGCTCGCCGAACGATTTGAGGCCGCCTTCTGGTGTCCGGAGATCGAAATCGTACGCACTCGCGCTCGATGGAGCGAAGCGTCAGTGCGCCGTGCGCACGTCGAATGCGGGGCAGACGCTGTTCACCGGTATCGCAAGCGCCGCGCGCGCCCATCTGGTCGCGCAGGGACTGCTCGGTCCGCGGTTCTTTTCCGGCTGGGGCATTCGCACCGTCGCGCGCGGCGAGGCGCGCTACAATCCGATGTCCTATCACAATGGCTCGATCTGGCCGCACGACAACGCGCTGATTGCGCTTGGCCTTGCGCGTTACGGCCTCAATCGTTCTGTCGCTCAGGTGGCCAAAGGGCTGTTCGAAGCCGCTACCTACATGGACCTGCGGCGGCTTCCCGAACTGTTCTGCGGATTTCAGCGCGAGCGCCGACGAGGGCCGACGCTGTATCCGGTCGCGTGCGCGCCGCAGGCCTGGGCAAGCGCCACGCCTTTTTCGCTCATTCAGGCATGCCTCGGTCTCGAATTCAGTCCGATCAATCGGGAGATCACGCTTCGCAATCCGCATCTGCCGTCGTTTCTGGACGAAATTGTGCTGCGCAATCTTCAACTTGGCGATGCGCGTGGCGATGTGCGGGTCCGCCGTCATGGCGATGAGGTCTCGGTGGAACTTCTCCAGGCGCGAGGCAGGCTCCAGGTCTCGGCGACATTTTCAAACTGACGGCCAGTTATGACGGGTGAAGGAACCGCCCCACGTGACCGCGCATTAGAGTCGGTTGGGGGCTAGTCGGAATCTTGCACATGGACGCTCGGTCAACCTCCCTGGCGGCCTTGCTGGTGGCGCTCGTTCTCACAAGCCCTTCGGCGGGCCACGCCCAGCAGGTCCAGTCGCCAACAGAGCATCCGGCGCCCGGCATGCAGGAGAATGTTGCCGTACCCTCGATCACGGTGCTCGGGTCGAAGCAGGCTGAAGGCGTTCTCGGCAAGGACGTACGCAGCAGCGCTGGCGAGAACATGGGACGATCGTCGATGTGATTGTCGACAAGGAGGGCCGCGTGCGGGCTGCCGTGATCGATTTCGGCGGATTTTTAGGGGTTGGCAGCCGGAAGATCGCCGTCGACTGGAATGCGCTGGACTTTGCTCATCCGGATGGCAATCGCGACGTCGTGACCGCGGAATTGACCCGCGATCAGGTCAAGGCAGCGCCGGAATACAAGGACAGAAAGACCGTCATCGTCCTCGGCTCTACCGGGGCGCTAAAGCCGCTGCCGCTCGAATAGCTGAACGCCGAAAGGCTTTCGCGTGCATGCTCCTGCACCTATCTCGTCGACGCGGCAGGATCGCACGCCGCATTCCCATCCATCGCCTCATCCCTCGCGAAGGAGCCTTCGCGGCCTCGACTGGTTCGTGTTTTTCGTGGCCGACGTTCAGACCGGCTTCGGTCCGTTCATCTCTGTCTATCTGACGACGCAAAAGTGGACGCAGGTCGATATCGGCTTCGTGCTTTCGATCGGCGGCATCGTGGCGCTGCTCGGCCAGATGCCGGGTGGCGCGATCGTGGACTGGGCCCGTTCTGAGCGAAGAGTCGCCGGGATCGCGCTGACAATGATCACGGTGGCGGCGCTGGGCTATGCGTGCTGGCCGATCTTTCCGGTGGTGTTCAGCGCCGCGGTTCTGCATGCGGCAGCGAGTTGCGTGATCGGGCCCTGTATCGTGGCGCTCAGTCTCGGTCTGGTCGGCTACGGAGCGATCGGAGACCGGCTTGGACGCAATGCTCGCTTTGCCTCCATCGGCAACGGGCTGGCGGCGGCGGCGATGGGCGCGTGCGGCTATTTCTTTTCCGCACAAGCGGTGTTCGTTGTGACGGCCGCGCTGCTCCTCCCGACACTTGTCGCGCTCAGCTATGTCCGGCCTCGCGAGGTCGATCCCGACCTGGCGCACGGAGCCGTGCCGCAGCACGCCAGCAAGCCGCCGGCGGATCTCCGCGGACTGTTGCGTCAACCCGCCCTTTTGATTCTGGCCGGATGCGCCGCACTGTTTCATCTCGCGAACGCCTCGATGCTGCCGCTGATGGGCAGTGTGGTGACGACGCGATCCGGAACCTGGGCGACAGTGCTGATCGCCGCCTGCATCGTGGTGCCGCAAGCCGTCGTCGCACTGATATCGCCGTGGGTTGGGCATCAGGCCGCGGTGTGGGGCAGGCGGGTGTTTGTGCTCGCCGCTTTCGCAGCGCTGGTCGCGCGCGCTCTGCTCTTCGCGGTCGTGACCGACCCGTATCTGCTCGTCGCGGTGCAACTGCTCGACGGCATCACGGCGGCGTCGCTCGGCATCATGGTGCCGCTGATGATCGCCGATGTGTCGCGCGGCACCGGCCACTTCAATTTCGCGCAAGGGGTCGTCGGCACGGCGGTTGGGATCGGTGCGTCGATCAGCCCGACGCTTGCCGGATTTCTCACCGATCGCTTCAGCAGTCAGGTCGCGTTTCTTGGACTTGCGGGGATCGCGGCATGCGGCCTGCTCGCCGTCCTGTTCCTGCTCCCGGAAACACGAGAGCAGGACCTGGCGTCCGCCCCATGCGGGGACAGGACGCCTCGCATATGACGGCGGCTACTCCGCCGCCGACAACGGGGTCTGGGAGGCATCCGTCTCCGAAACGAGACGCAGTCGCGGCAGCGCCTGATCGGTCAGCTCGCGATACGCCGAGAGATAATCGAGCGCCATTCGCCGTGCGGTGAAGTGTTGCTCGAAATACTGGCGAATGGCTGTGCGCGAAAGGTGCGGGAGCCGGTCGACGGCGCCGATCGCTCCGGCTTCGTCTTCGACGATGAAGCCCGTCACGCCGTCCGCGACCACTTCGGGGACCGAGCCGCGATTAAAGGCAATCACGGGCGTGCCGCAGGCCATCGCTTCGATCATCACCAGGCCAAACGGCTCTGGCCAATCGATCGGCACCAGGAGTGCGAGCGCACCGCTGAGGAATGCCGATTTTTCGTGGTCGTTGATCTCGCCGACGTATTCCACGTACGGACTGCTCATCAGCGGTTTGATCTGCTCGTCGTAATAGTCCTGGTCGGCGCGGTCGATTTTCGCCGCGACCTTGAGTTTGACGCCGCAGTGCTCGGCGATGCGGATCGCGGTGTCGAGTGCGCTTCTCCGGCGCGATGCGGCCGAGAAAAGCGAAGTAGGACGGCTTGGCCGTTTGCGGCATCAAAAGGCGCTCGGGCAAGCCGTGAGGGATCGTCTTGATCCAGTTCGCCTGCGGCAGCGGCCGGCGCTGTGAATTCGAAATCGAAACGACCGGCACGGAGGAAAACGTATCGAAGACCGGCTGATGCTCGGGCAGGTCCAGACGGCCATGCAGCGTCGTGAGGAATGGCGTGCGCTGACGCGAGAACAACGAGAACGGGTAGTAGTCGAGATGGAAATGCAGGACGTCGAACTCGTCGGCGCGGCGGCGCACATGCTCCAGCATCATCATGTGCAGCGCGTTGGGATCGCGAACCGAGCCATCCAGCCGCAACGCGCGTGGCCAGAATGCTTCAAGCTTCGCCGACGTGCACGAATCCCCGCTCGCGAACAGCGTGACGTCATGCCCGAGAGCGACGAGCTCTTCGGTCAGCCAGTGGATGACGCGCTCCGTCCCGCCGTAGAGTTTCGGCGGGACCGCCTCGGTGAGAGGCGCAATCTGAGCGATGTGCATGTAAGTGGGCTCCTGTCGAAACGGAAACGCCCCCCGTTCCCCAGTGCCCCGGCAACGCCACATGAGGCCAAGAGAGCCCGCTAGACAAGAAAACTATTTTAGAATCCGCATGGAACATTTGCGCTGCAACACGCCTTCTCTCCAGTCATTGTCCACGCCGGGGCGGGATCGAGAAGGGTTTCTGAGCGCATGTTGGCCGGCCTTCCGGAAAACATCGCACGGAGAGGACAGGGTCGGCGTATGGATGATCTCACGCAATTTGCTCATCGCCCGTTTGCATTCATTCTGCGCTATGTGCGGCTTCGCCGGATTTCCCACGGCATTATCCTTGCTGCCGTTCTTGCCGCCGTCACGTGTTCCATCACAACGCAATACGGGGTGAAATATCTCGTTGACACCTTGTCCGGCTCTGCCGGTGCGCGCGGTGTGTGGTTTGCGTTTGGCTTGCTGGTGCTGCTGATCGGCGCGGACAACGTGCTCTGGCGAATCGCCGGCTGGATTGGAAGCTTCACCTTCGTGCGCGTGACGGGCGACTTGCGGCGCGATCTCTTCCGCCACCTCACCGGGCATTCGCCACGCTATTTCGCAAGCCGGCAACCCGGCATGCTGACGAGCCGCGTCACCGCGACCTCAAACGCGGTATTCACCGCGGAGAACATGTTCGTATGGAACGTGCTCCCGCCTTGCGCCGCCATGATCGGCGCAATTGCGCTGGTGACCACGGTAAGCGTGCCGATGGCGCTGACGCTCTCGGTGATCGGTGGCGTGGTGGTCGTCGCGATGTTTCACATGGCGGCGGCCGGGAAGCCGCTGCATCACGAATTCGCGGACAAGTCAGCGGCAGTCGACGGCGAGATGGTCGACGTCATCGGAAACATGTCCCTGGTGCGGGCGTTTTGCGGGTTGTCGGGCGAGCATCGCCGCTTCGACACGACGGTCGATCGTGAAGTGACCGCGCGCCAACGCAGCCTGCTCTATCTCGAACGGCTGCGCCTGATGCACGCAGTGGTCACCGTGGTGCTAACCATCGGCCTGCTGGCCTGGGCGATCCTGCTTTGGCAAAACGGCAAGATCTCCACCGGCGACGTCGTGCTCGCTTGCACGCTTGGTCTCTCGGTGCTGCACGCCACGCGCGACCTCGCAGTCGCACTCGTCGACATCACGCAGCATCTGGCACGGCTCTCCGAGGCATTGTCCACGCTACTGGTCCCCCACGATCTGCCCGATCATCCGGAGGCGACGCCGCTGTTGCGGCGCGGCGCACGAGTTCAGCTTGAGAACGTGACATTCGCCTACCCGGACGGCCACGCGGTGTTCAGAAACATCAATCTTCAAATCGAGCCTGGACAGCGTGTTGGGCTCGTTGGCCAGTCGGGTGGCGGCAAGTCCACCGTCTTCACCCTGCTGCAGCGCTTCTACGATGTGAAGTCCGGCCGCGTTCTCATCGACGGACAGGATATCCGGCGCGTGACGCAGGAAAGCCTGCGCGGCGCGATTGCGGTCGTCCCGCAGGATGTCTCGCTGTTTCACCGCTCGGTGATGGAGAACATCCGCTACGGCAGGCCCGGCGCGACGGATGCGGAGGTTCTTGAGGCGGCGCGCGCGGCGCGTTGCCTCGATTTCATCGAAGCGCTCCCGGACGGGATGGCGACTGTTGTCGGCGACCGTGGCACCAAGTTGTCGGGTGGACAGCGCCAGCGCATCGCGATCGCGCGCGCGATCTTGAAGGACGCGCCACTGATCCTGCTCGATGAGGCCACCTCGGCCCTCGACAGCGAGTCCGAGGACGCCGTGCGCGATGCGCTCAGCGGGCTCGTGCGCGGACGCACCGTGATCGCGATCGCCCATCGCCTGTCCACCGTGCGCGACTTCGACCGCATCGTCGTCATTCATCGCGGGCGCGTTGTCCAGGACGGCCCTCCGGAGCAATTGCTGCGGCAGCGCGGCCGTTACCGCGACCTGGTGGGCAGGCAGCAGGGTCAACTGCAGGCGGCGTGAACGCTTTGGGCGGGGTTGCCGCGGCTTGCTTTGCTTTTCGGCAGCTTACCGCTCCACAACGGCGTCCGGCACGGAGTCGACCGCGGCGAAATACGGCTTGATGTCGATCAGCGGCGTGCCGTCCAGGCAGTCCATGCCGACCACGGTGAGGCGGGTGTCCTCGACGCGCACGAGCCGCGCCACGCTCATCGCAATCGGGTTCGGCCGCACCGGCGATCGGATCGAGAACGTGCCGCGCGGCACAGTGTGGTGGCGCGGGGCCTGGACCATGAGGTCGCGCCGCGCCTCGTGCATGAAGTAGAGCAGCACGAGATGCGTGCAGCCCGCCACACCCGCGAGCCCCGCCGCATAGCGCGAGTCGAGCTCGACCGTGCACTCGGCGTCGGAACCGCGCGCGTTCTTCGGGCATTCGGCCCGCGTCTTCCACGGCGTGCGGATACGACCGATGAAATAGACGCCGGCGTCGAATTTATCCGGCAGCGCGACCGCGATCTCGCCGGGGCGAATGTCGCTCATGCGAGATCGCGTATCGCGTTGGGGCATGGCTCAGTCCACCAGCTTCATGTCGTTTTGCGCCTGCGGCGGCGTCTTGATCGCGATCGCCTTGAACGGTGCGCCGTCGGTCTTGGTGCCGCCGTGCACGGTGCCCTTCGGAATGACGACGAGGTCGCCGGGGCCGACCTTCACTTCCTTGTCACCGAGCCAGATCGTGCCGGTGCCCTCGAGGTAATACTGGATTTCGTTGGCATCCATGTGCATGTGCTTCGGCACGGGACCCGCCTGGACGTTGAGCGTCATGCCGTCCTGCGCGACGATCGACTTGGAACGCAGCCCGGTGCCGGACGCCATGCCGAGTTTGTCGCCCGTCAGGTCCGGCACGTGAATGACCATTGGGGTCATGTCAGTCGCGGCCTGGGCCTGCGGCTGAAAGCGCGAGGCGGTTGCGCCCGCCACGAAGGCGAGCGCGATGGAGCCAAGAAAGATGGCGCGATTCATGGACGTTCTCCCGGAGCTTGTTTTTTATGATAGCCGCCAACCGTAATCCCGAGTTGTGCCGCCACACAAGGACGACCGCGTGCAGATCACCATTCAGGACATCACGACCGCGTTCCCCGACTATCGCGTGGCGTTCGTCGTCGCCGAAGGACTGACGATCGCACCCGACCGCCCGGCTGCGCTCGACGCGCTGATCGCACAACGGGAGGCGGCGGCGCGCGAGCGATGGGCCGGCGCTGAATTGTCGGCGATCCCCGGCATCGCGGCCTGGCGCGCCGCCTACAAGGCCTTCGGCATCAAGCAGACGCGCTATCGCTCCTCGGTCGAGCGGCTGGTGAAGAACGTTCTGGCGGGGCGCGAACTCGCTCGCGTGAATGCCTTCGTTGACCTCTACAATGTGGTGTCGCTCGCCTATGTGCTGCCGCTCGGCGCCGACGACCTTGATCGCGTGACGCCACCGCTCGCGTTTCGCACCGCGCGGGAGGGCGACAGCTTCGTGGACATGGCGGACGCCGAGGAGGGTGCCGAGCCGGAGGCGCCGAAGCCAGGCGAGGTGGTGTACGCCGACGCGGCCCATGTGCTCTGCCGCCGCTGGAACTGGCGGCAGGATGCGCGCTCCATCATCCGGCCCGAAACACGGCGGGCCGTCGTGACTGTGCAGTCGAATGGCGCGGGCGATGTCGGGCCGGGCGCCGCCGATCTCATTGATCTGATTGATAAATACTGCCGCGGCGTGTGCCGCGTCGAAATTCTCGACCGCACCCGCCCGACCGCCGATTTGTGACGCGATGCGCCCACTCCGGTGTGAATTCGAATGGGCACACGCTTGCGCCAGTCCTTCGGATGACATAAAGATATCCTTATATGTTTATGTGAAGAATGTGGGAACTGTCCCATCATGCGTCCGGCGCCTCTCGATTTCGACTCCCTGCACGCGGTGCTGCGCGCCGCAGGCGAGGCCACGCGCCTGCGCATGCTGGCGCTGCTCGCCGAGGCCGAACTGACAGTATCCGACCTCACCAAGATCCTGCGCCAGTCGCAGCCACGCATCTCGCGCCATCTCAAGCTGCTGGCCGAAGCGGGCCTGGTCGATCGCTATCGCGAGGGAAGCTGGGCGTTCTATCGCCTCGGCGAGCGCGGCGGCGTCGCCGAGATCGCGCAGACGCTGGTCTCGCGGCTCGATCCGAACGACGCGGTGGTGATGCGCGATCGCGGCCGGCTCGCGGCGGTGCGCGCCGCGCGCGCAGCATCGGCGCAAACCTATTTCAGCCAGCACGCCGCCGAATGGGACCGCATCCGCCGCCTGCATGTTACCGACGCCGCGGTCGAAGGCGCGATCCAGACCGCGCTCGCCGACCGTCCGATCCGCTCGCTGCTCGATCTCGGCACCGGAACGGGACGGATGCTCGAATTGTTCGGGCCGGAGATCGAGCGCGGGCTCGGCATCGACATGTCGCTCGACATGCTGGCGCTCGCGCGCGCGCGGCTCGAGCGCGCCGGCCTGAAGCCATTGCAGCGTGCGGCAGGGCGATATCTACGAGCTGCCGGTGCCGAAGGATTCCTTCGACGTGGTGCTGGTGCATCAGGTGCTGCACTTCCTCGATGACGGCGCGCGCGCGATCGCGGAAGCCGCGCGCACGCTGCGCCCGCAGGGCCGGCTGCTGATCGTCGATTTTGCGCCGCACGACCTGGAATTCCTGCGCGAGGAGCATGCGCATCTGCGTCTCGGCTTCGCGCCTGAGACGGTGTCGCAATGGATGAGCGCGGCCGGGCTCGACGTGGCGCTGCATCGCACGCTGCCGCCCGATCCGGGCTCCGAGGGAAAGGTCGCCGTGTCGCTCTGGCTCGCGCGCGATCCGCGCCTCGCGGTGGTGTCGTCCGCATCAGGAGTTGCGTGATGGTCGGTGATTTCGTTCGCGCAAGCCGCCACGGCGGGATGCGCATCAACGTGTCGTTCGAGTTCTTCCCGCCGAAGACCGACGAGATGGAGCGCACGCTGTGGGACTCGATCGAGCGCCTCGCGCCGCTGCAGCCGAATTTCGTTTCCGTCACCTACGGGGCGGGCGGCTCCACGCGCGAGCGCACCCACGCGACGGTGAAGCGCATCCTTGCCGAGACCGCGCTCACGCCGGCCGCGCATCTGACCTGCGTGTCGCGCGACGCGCGACGAAGTCGATGACGTGATCCGCGGCTACGACGGACGCGGGCGTGCGCCACATCGTGGCGCTGCGCGGCGATCCGGTCGGCGGCGTCGGCGACACATACGCGCCGCATCCGCAGGGCTATGCCAACGGCGCCGACCTCGTGCGCGGCATCAAGCGCATCTGACGAATGCCGAGGTCATCGGTGTCGGCCTATCCCGAGAAGCATCCGGACTCAGCGACGGTCGATGCCGACATCGACATGCTCGAGGCCAAGGTCGACGCCGGCGCGACGCGCGCGATCACGCAGTTCTTCTTCGAGAACGATCTCTACTTCCGTTATCTCGACCGCGTCCGCGCGCGCGGCATCAACGTGCCGATCACGCCCGGCATCCTTCCCGTTCAGAACTTCAAGCAGGCGAAGAATTTCGCGCAGCGCACCGGGCGCCTCGGTGCCGGGCTGGCTCGCGGAGCGCTTCGACGGGCTCGACGACGATCCGGCGACGCGCAAGCTGATCGCCGCCGCGATCGCGGCCGAGCAAGTGCTCGACCTGGTCGATCGCGGCGTGAGCGACTTCCATTTCTACACCATGAACCGCGCCGATCTCGTCTACGCGATCTGCCATCTGCTGGGCCTGCGGCCCGCCGTGAAGGAAGCCGCGTAATGAGTGTCGAGAAGACCCTGCGTGACGAAGCGGCCAAGCGCATCCTCGTGCTCGACGGCGCGATGGGCACGATGATCCAGGAATACAGGCTGGACGAGGCCGGCTATCGCGGCGCGCGCTTCGATGCCTGGAACCGCGAGGTGCGCGGCAACAACGATCTGCTCAATCTGAGCCAGCCGAAGGCGGTGCGCGACATTCACCTGGCGTACTTCCGCGCCGGCGCCGACATCGTCTCGACCAACACGTTCTCCTCGACCTCGATCGCGCAGGCCGATTACGGCATGGAGGACGATCGCCTACGAGCTGAACTTCGAGGGCGCGCGGCTGGTGCGCGCGGCCGCGATCACCGCGGAGAATGAGGACGGCAGCAAGCGCTTCGTCGCCGGCGCGCTCGGGCCGACCAATCGCACCGCGTCGATCTCGCCGGACGTGAGCGATCCGGGCTTCCGCGCCATCACCTTCGACCAGTTGCGCGAGGCCTATGCCGAACAGGTGCGCGGCCTGCTCGACGGCGGCGCCGACCTGCTGCTGATCGAGACGATCTTCGACACGCTCAACGCCAAGGCCGCGATCCACGCCATCCTCGACGAGACCGAGGCGCGCGGCGTCGCAGTGCCGGTCATGATCTCCGGCACGATCACGGATTTGTCCGGGCGCCTTCTCTCCGGCCAGACGCCGGCGGCATTCTGGAATTCGGTCCGCCACGCGGCGCCGTTCTCGGTGGGGCTGAACTGCGCGCTCGGCGCGAAGGAAATGCGCGCGCATATCGCGGAGCTCTGGCGCGTATCGCCGACACGCTGGTATGCGCCTATCCGAATGCCGGTCTGCCGAACGAGTTCGGCCTGTACGACGAGAGCCCGGAATTCATGGCGTCGCTGCTGGAGGAATTCGCCAGCGCCGGCCTGGTCAACATCGTCGGCGGCTGCTGCGGCACGACGCCGGCGCACATCCGCGCCATCGCCGAGGCCGTGAAGCGACAAGCCGCCGCGCAAAATCCCGGACGTGACCCCGCTGCTGCGCCTGTCGGGGCTGGAGCCGTTCACGCTCACGCGCCGAAATCCCGTTCGTCAATGTCGGCGAGCGCACCAACGTCACCGGCTCGGCCAAATTCCGCAAGCTGGTCACGGCCGGCGACTACACGGCGGCGCTCGCCGTCGCGCGCGACCAGGTCGAGAACGGCGCGCAGGTGATCGACGTCAACATGGACGAGGGCCTTCTCGAATCGGAAGCCGCGATGGTGACGTTCCTGAACCTGATCGCGAGCGAACCCGACATCGCGCGCGTGCCGGTGATGATCGACTCGTCCAAGTTCCGCATCATCGAGGCGGGCCTGAAGTGCGTGCAGGGCAAGGCGGTGGTCAACTCGATCTCGATGAAGGAAGGCGAGGGCGAGTTCATCAAGCACGCGAAGATCGTGCGCCGCCATGGCGCCGCGGTCGTCGTGATGGCGTTCGACGAGAAGGGGCAGGCCGACACGTTCGCGCGCAAGACCGCGATCTGCGCGCGCGCCTACAAGATCTTGACCGAGCAAGTCGGCTTCCCGCCCGAGGACATCATCTTCGATCCGAACATCTTCGCGATCGCGACCGGCATCGAGGAGCACAACAATTACGGTGTCGATTTCATCGAGGCGACGCGCTGGATCAGACAGAACCTGCCGGGCGTGCATATTTCCGGCGGCGTGTCGAACCTGTCGTTCTCGTTCCGCGGCAATGAGCCGGTGCGCGAAGCGATGCACTCGGTGTTCCTCTATCACGCGATCCAGGCCGGCATGGACATGGGCATCGTCAATGCCGGCCAGATGGCGGTGTATGACGATCTCGATGCCGAACTGCGCGAGGCCTGCGAGGATGTCGTCCTCAACAAGCGCGAGGATGCGGCCGAGCGGCTGCTGGCGATCGCGCAGCGCTTCCAGGGCAAAGGCAAGGAGGCGAAGGAAGCCGATCTCGCCTGGCGCGAGTGGGAGGTCGGCAAGCGCCTGTCCCATGCGCTGGTGCACGGCATCACGGATTTCATCGCCGACGATACCGAGGAGGCGCGGTTGGCGTCCACGCGCGCGCTCGATGTGATCGAAGGCCCGCTGATGGCCGGCATGAACGTCGTCGGCGACCTGTTCGGGTCCGGCAAGATGTTCCTGCCGCAGGTGGTGAAGTCCGCGCGCGTGATGAAGCAGGCGGTCGCCTATCTGCTGCCCTACATGGAGCAGGAGAAAGCCGCGAGCGGCGCGAGTCAGGCGAAGTCCGCCGGCAAGATCGTGATGGCGACCGTGAAGGGCGACGTGCACGACATCGGCAAGAACATCGTCGGCGTCGTGCTCCAGTGCAACAATTACGAGGTGGTCGATCTCGGCGTGATGGTGCCGGTGACCAAGATCCTGGAAACCGCCAGGAAGGAGAAGCGCCGACATCATTGGCCTGTCGGGTCTGATCACCCCATCGCTCGACGAGATGTGCCATGTGGCGGCGGAGATGGAGCGCGAAGGCTTCGCGCTGCCGCTGCTGATCGGCGGCGCGACCACGAGCCGTGTGCACACCGCGGTGAAAATCCATCCAAACTACCGGCGCGGGCAGGCGGTGTATGTCACCGACGCGAGCCGGGCGGTCGGCGTCGTGTCGCAACTGATGTCGAAGCAGTTGAGCGGCGCCTATGTTGGCGAGGTGCGCGACGAGTACGCCAAGATCGCGGCGGCGCATGCGCGCAGCGAGGACAACAAGCGGCGGCTCTCGCTTGCCGACGCGCGCAAGAATGCGTTGAAACTCGACTGGGTGAACTATACGCCGACGAAGCCGAGCTTCCTCGGCACGCGCGTGTTCGCGGATTATCCGGTCGCCGAGCTGATCGACTACATCGACTGGTCGCCGTTCTTCTCGACCTGGGAGCTGACCGGGAAATTTCCTGCGATCCTCGACGACGACAAGTTCGGCGAGGCGGCGCGCTCGCTCTATGAGGATGCACGCGCGATGCTGCGGCAGATCGTCGACGAGAACTGGTTCAAGGCCGCCGCGGTCGTCGGCTTCTGGCCGGCGAATGCGCAAGGCGACGATATTCTGGTCGGCGAGGGCGGCGAGCATGTGCTGCACACGCTGCGTCAGCAGCTGGCGCGGCGCGAGGGCCGCGCCAATGTAGCGCTGGCGGACTTCATCGCGCCGAAGGAAACCGGCGTACAGGATTACATCGGCGCATTCGTCGTCACGGCCGGCATCGGCGAGGATGTGGTCGCGGACCGCTTCAAGCACGCGAACGACGATTACTCCTCGATCATGGTGAAGGCGCTGGCGGATCGTCTGGCTGAGGCCTTCGCCGAGCGCATGCACCAGCGCGTGCGCAAGGAGTTGTGGGGCTATGCGGCGGATGAGAAGTTCGCGGCGCGCGAACTGATCGCGGAGAAGTATCGCGGCATCCGGCCGGCGCCGGGTTACCCGGCGCAGCCGGACCACACCGAGAAGGCGACGCTGTTCGAGCTAATCGATGGCGAGCGGATCGGCGTGACGCTCACCGAAAGCTTCGCGATGTGGCCCGGCGCGTCGGTGTCCGGGCTCTATTTCGCCCACCCCGAGGCGCACTACTTCGGCGTCGGCAAGATCGAACGCGACCAGGTCGAGGACTACGCGCGCCGCAAAGGCTGGAGCGTGCGGGAGTGCGAACGCTGGCTCGCCCCGGTGCTCAACTACGATCCGCTCGCCCTGGCGCGCGAGGCGGCCGAGTAGGTTCACCTCTCACGCGCCGGCATGGCCCGTCCGCGCTTCCATGGGATTGAATTGACCGGGCTTCGCCGGGCATGGTGGGTGGCGTAACGGCCACCTTATAACAAGCAGCACAACGCCCATGCCTAAGCTCTACGAAGCCCTTGCGGAAGCATTCCACGCGGAGGGAGTGGACACCCAGTTCACCCTGATGGGCGACGGCAACATGCACTGGTGCACTGCCTTCGCCAAACTGCCGGGCGTGCACACCGTCCACGTCAGGCACGAGCACGCGACCGTCGCGGCGGCAACGGCTTACAACCTCGCGACCGGCAAGATTGCGGTGGCATCTGTCACCTGCGGCCCCGGTGTGACCCAGCTGATGACGGCATTGCCGGCCGCGGTTCGCGCGCGGCTTCCGATGGTGGTGTTTGCCGGCGAAGCACCGATCAACGCCAAGTTCTACAATCAGGCGATCGATCAGGCGCCGCTCGTGGCGGCGACTGGCGCGCGCTACATTGCGGCGCACAGCGTGCCGCGCATGATGGATTACGTGCGCGAGGCCTTCCACGTCGCCAAGGTCGAGCGCTGCCCCGTGGTGCTGGGCGTTCCCTACGACCTGCAGAAGGTCGAGTACATGGCGAACCAGCCCTACGAGACCTCGGAAATGTATCAGCCCAAGGTCGGGCGCATGCACCCCGATCCGCAGGTCTTGGCCGAGGCCGTCGCGCGATTGGCTGCCGCGAAGCGTCCGATCATCCTCGGCGGCCGCGGCGTGCTGTGGTCGGGCGCGCGCGAACAGGTGATTGCGCTCGCGGATCGCTGCGGCGCGCTTCTTTCCAACACGCTGCCGGCGCGCGGTCTCTTCCATGACCATCCGTTCGGGCTCGGCATCACCGGCAGCTACTTCACGGCGCTTGGTCGGGAGATGTATGAGTTCGCGGACGTCGTGCTCGCGGTCGGGACCAGCCTGTCCTACTACATCGGCGGCGGTCACTTCTGGCCGAAGGCCTACAAGATCCAGCTGGACGATGCCCCGCGCGGATTGCGCGACGGGTTGAAGGCGGCCGACCTCTACGTCAAGTCGGACGCGCTGGTCGGCGCCGAGGCGATCCTTGCGGGCCTCGATGCGAAACTGGGTGCCGGCAAGCCGACGGCGGCGACGATCCGCTCCAAGGAGCTTGCGCATCGCATCGCGACCGAGCCGGCGGACTCGATGCCCTTCGACGTCGAGCCTGGGCTGCTGGATCCCCGCGCGGCGGTCGAGGCCATCGACGCGGCTGTCCCGAAGGATTGGGATGTGGTCGTCGGCGGCGGCCATCAGGCCTATTTCCCGGCGCAGATGCGCGGAAGGCCGGCGGAGCGCTACACGACCGTTCGCGAATTCGGGGCGGTCGGCAACGGTCTGTCGTATGCGCTCGGCATCGCGGCGGCGCGCCGGCAGGGCCGCGAAGGCAAGATCGTGCTGTTCGAAGGCGACGGCGGGCTCCTGTTCAATATCCAGGAATTCGAGACCCTCAAGCGCCAGGGGTATCGCATCCTGATCTGCGCGATGAACGACGGCGGATACGGTTCGGAATTTCACAAGCTGCGCGCCGATGGCCTCGACGACAGTCTTGCGGTGTTCGGCCGGCCCGCGCTTGAGAACATCGGACGCGGCTTCGGGCTGCGCGGCCACGAGGTGCGTGACGTGTCCGTCATTCCCAAGCTGTTCGCCGATTTCGCCGCGCAGGGCGACAGCGAAGTGTGGAATATCCAGATCTCGGATCAGGTCACCGCGCCGGTGATCCGCCAGACCATCAAGCGCGGTCACGGCAATATGTGAGGTTGGCGCGACGCAGTTCGTCCGTCATAAAATGACGAACACCGGGATTTCCATCCCGGTGCCCGGATCAATCGCGATGCGGCTTTACGATTGGACGTAACTCGAACCTAAAAAGCACCGAGCAGGATGGCGCCGACGAAAGCGAACGCGGCGCACACCGCCAGTACATTCAGCCTCAAGGCAAGGTCCACGTGCAGCCTCCCTCGCTGTTGAAGATGCGGGATTCTACCAAAGTTCAACGCACCCCCGAAGCGGATAAAATGCTGCGCTGCCGAAGCGTTGTGCATTCCTGGGCGCCCCAAGCGGCCAACGTGTTGAAGCGGTTTGCGGAAATCGCTTCGCTAAAAAGCCGATCACAAAACGTTTCGGTGCTTTTACCGATCAAGCGAACGGTAGCGGGCCGCCTCAACCGCGCCTGGCGAGCGCCTGTTCGGCAAACAATGCGGCCTCCAGCGCGGCGCGATCGCGGCCGAATCGGCCGACGATCTGCACGCCGAGCGGCAGTCCGGCCGGATCGCTGAGTCCCGCCACGTTCACGCAGGGCGTGCCCATCAGCGTCCACAGCCAGTTGAAGTTGGCGACGCCGGTCGCACCGATGCCGTGCGGCGCCGCGCCCGGTGCGGACGGCGTCAGGATCACGTCGTAATCGCCCATCAGGTCGGCCAGCGCGAGTCGCGCGCGCTTCGTCGTGCGCCGCGCCTCGTCGTAGGTCTCGACGCGGACCTGACTCGCTTCGTCGAGCATCGCGACGGTCTTCGGTCCGAGCAGGTTGCGCTTGTTGTCGTACTCGTAGGCGTAGGAGAGGCCGGCTTCATAGAGGATGATCGTCTTGTGCGCGCGCCACGCATCTTCCAGCAGCGGCGGCAGCGCCGCATCCTTCACGCTCGCGCCTGCGGCCTCGAGTGCGCGCGCCGCGGTCTCGACCGCGTTCTGCATGTCGGCGCTCGCCTCCTGCCAGATATGCGTGCGCAAGAACGCGACACGCGGTGCGGCCGGCGCGGCGCGATCGACGCGCAGGTCGCGGCCGGTCATCGCGGCGGTCGCGAACGCCACATCGGCGACGCCTGCCCCGTAAAGCCCGACGGTGTCGAGCGACCACGCGTAGCACTTCACCCCGATGGTCGGGATCATCTTGTAGGACGGCTTGAACGCCGCGACGCCGCAATAGGAGCCCGGCCGGATCACCGAGCCCGCGGTCTGCGAGCCGGTCGCGATCGGCACCATGCCGGCCGCGACTGCGGCGGCGGAGCCCGACGACGAGCCGCCGGGCGTGTGTTCGAGATTGTGCGGGTTACGCGTCTTGCCGGTCTGCTGATGCGCGAACTCGGTGGTCACCGCCTTGCCGATGACGACCGCGCCGGCGCGCTTGAGCATCGTCACCGACGACGCGTCGGCCGCCGGCCGGTGGCCCTTGTAGGCGGCGGAGCCGTATTCGGTCGGCATGTCCGCGGTGTCGTAGATGTCCTTCAGGGCAACGGGGAGCCCGCGCAGCGGCAACGCGCGCAACCGGTCGGCGTGCTGGCGCGCGAGGGTGCGCGCCGGCTCGATCGCCAGATGCGTGAACGCGCCGACGTCATCCTCGCGGGCCGCGATCGCCGCAGCGCAAAGGTCGATCATGCCTTCGGGCGTCAGTTCGTCCGCCTCGACGCGGCGTGCGAGATCAAGGGCGGAAAGCAGGCGGTCGGGGCGGGAGAGCATCGCGGGATTCCTTGTTTCCGCGCAGCGTAGCGCGGATGGCGGCCCGGCGAAATCGGCGTGTTCTCGCCGTCTGCAGGATCGTGCTAGATCGCCCCAAAGGGAGCAGACGTTCCGTGTTCGATCTTGGCACCAGCTTTCTGGCGAGCGTTGCGCGCGATCCGGGCGCGACGGCGATCGTCGATGGCGTACTGCGGCTCACCTATAGGGAGTGGTACGCGCGCATTTCGTCCGTGGTTGCGGGCCTCGATATGCTCGGGCTGAAACCGGGCGATCATCTCGTCGCGGTTTTGCAGAACCGCTGGGAGGCGGCGACGCTGCACTGGGCCTGCCAGTTCGCCGGAGTCGATCATCACGCCGGTGAACTGGCGCGCGAGCGCCGCCGAACTCGATTTCTTCTGCGAAGACGCCGGCGCGAAAGCGATGATCTACGAGGACGTGTCGGCTGAGGCGGCGCGCGCCTGCCAGGCCGGTTGCCCGATCATGAACGTTGGCGACTTCACCGAGTGGTTCAAGCTCAAGGCGCCGGACGCGCAGCCGCGCGTCGATGCCGAAGCCTGGTCGGTGATGCTCTATACATCAGGCACGACGGCCAAGCCGAAAGGCGTACCGCGCCGCCAGCGCGCCGAGCGCGCGGCCGCGCTCGCGCATGTAGCACAGAACCTCTATCGCGCGGGCGAGGTGACGCTGGGCGTGATGCCGCTCTATCACACGATGGGCGTGCGCTCGCTGCTGGCGATGTCACTCATTGGCGGCACATTCGTATGCCTGCCGCGCTTCGATGCGGCGCGCGCGCTCGAGCTGATCGAACGCCAGCGGATCACCAACCTCTATCTCGTGCCGACGCTTTATCACGACCTGCTGCACCACACGCGTTTCGCGCAAACCGATGTGTCTTCGGTGCGCAAGCTCGGCTTCGCGGGCGCCTCGATGACGGATGGGCTGCTGAAAGAACTGCAGGCGGCGTTTCGGCCCGACCTGTTTGTCAACCACTACGGTTCGTCCGAGATCTATACCTTCACGATCGACCAGAACGCGGTGGCGAAGCCCGGCTCGGCGGGACGCGCCGGCATCAATCAGCTTGTGCGTGTGGTGAAGCTCGGCGGTTCGCCGGACGACATCGCGGCGGCGGGCGAAGAGGGTGAGATCATCGCGCACCTTGCGAGCGATGAGGCCTTTGAGGGCTATTGGCATCGGCCGGATGCCGACGCAAAGGCGCTGCGCGGTAGCTGGTACTTCACCGGCGACACCGGCTACGTCGATGCCGAGGGCGACCTGTTCGTCACCGGCCGCGTCGACGATATGATCATCACGGGCGGCGAGAATGTTTCGCCGGTCGAGATCGAGAGCTGCCTGTCGCTGCATCCGGCGGTGTCGGAGGTTGCGGTCGCCGGCCTTGCGGACGAGCGCTGGGGCAAGATCGTCGCGGCGTTCGTCAAGCGCCGCGCGTCGCGTGTCGCAGGACGAACTCGATGCCTTTTGCCGCACGTCCGGCCTTGCCAGCCACAAACGCCCGCGCCGATACGTGTTCGTCACGGCGATTCCGAAATCGCCGGTCGGCAAGCTCTTGCGCCGCAAGCTGGTGGCGGGCGAATACGAGATCGAGAAGGATTCCGCCGCATGACGTTCTCCGATTTGCGCCTTGGCACCCTCGATGGCTTCCGCGTCGAGATCGATGCGGCGCGCGAGCGCGCCGATGTGATCCTCGACCGGCCGCCATTCAACATCGTATCGATGCCACAGCGCGACCAGCTTCGTCTCGTGTTCGAGACGCTGGATGCGGATTCCCGCGTGCGCATCATCGTGCTGCGCGCGGTCGGCGAGCATTTCTCCTCCGGCGGCAACATCAAGGGCTTCCTCGAAGCGACACCCGAAACAGTGTCGAAACTCGCCTGGAACATCGCGGCGCCGGCGCGCTGTGCGAAGCCGGTGATCGTGGCGAACCGCGGCTTCACCTTCGGTGTCGGCTTTGAGCTCTCGCTCGCATGCGATTTCCGCATCGTGTCGGAGACCTGCTTCTATGCGCTGCCGGAGCAGCGGCTTGGGCAGATCCCGGGCTCCGGCGGCTCGGCGCGGCTGCAGAAGATCATCGGGATCACGCGGACCAAGGACATCGTGATGCGGTCCAAGCGCATTCCGGGCAGGCAGGCCTACGAGTGGGGCATCGCCACCGAATGCGTGCCGGACGCGGAACTGGAGAAAGCGACCGACGCGCTGGTCGACGAGCTGCGCAGTTTCGCGCCGCTTGCGCAGCGCACCGCGAAAAAATTGCTGAACGACACGGAGGATTCCACGCTCTCGATCGCCATCGAGCTGGAAGGCCATTGCTACAGCCGCTTGCGCCAGTCGGACGATTTCAGGGAAGGTGTGGAGGCGTTCCACGCCAAGCGACCGGCGAAATTCACGGGAAGCTGACATGACAAAGACGGCAGGCGCGATCCGTATCGGCGGCGGTTCGGCGTTCTTCAACGATCGCGTCGATGCGGCGCTTGAGTTGGTCGAGCGCGGCAACATCGACGTGCTGATGCTGGAAACGCTCGCCGAGCGCACGCTCGCGCTGCTGCATGTCGCCAAGCGCAAGGGCGGCAGCGGCTACTGGGACAATCTCGCGGGTCGACTGGAGGTGCTGCTGCCCGCGATGGCGAAGCACGGCACCAAGTTCGTCACCAATGCGGGCGGCGCCGCACCGACCGAATGCGCGCGCATGATCGCGCGGCTCGCGCGCGAGCACGGCATCAAACTTAAGGTGGCCGCCGTGACCGGCGACGACGTCACCGACCTGGTGCGCGCCACCGACCCGGAGCTGTTGGAAACCCGTGAGCCGGTGTCGAAGCTCGGGACTGGCATCATCTGCACCAATGCGTACCTCGGCGCAGACGCGATCGCCGCCGCCTATGCGGCCGGCGCCGATGTGATCGTCACCGGGCGGGTCACCGACTCGGCGCTCGCGCTCGGCCCGATCATGGCGACGCTCGGCTGGAAGGCGGACGACAACGACGCGATGGCGACGGGTGTGCTCGCCGGCCATCTGCTCGAATGCGGTGGCCAGGCGACCGGCGGCTATTTCGCCGAGCCCGGCCTGAAGGATGTGCCGGATGTCGATCGTATCGGCTTTCCGATCGCGGAAATCCGCGACGACCGCTCGATCACCATCACCAAGCCGCCGGGCAGTGGCGGGCGCATCGACCGGCACACGATCACCGAGCAGATCCTCTATGAGATGCACGATCCGGGCGGCTACCTCACGCCGGATGTTTCGCTGGACGTGACGAACCTCGATCTCGCGGAGTCCGGCACAGGACGAAGTGCGCCTCACCGGCGCGCGCGGGCACCAGCGGCCGGACACGTTGAAGGTGCTGATTGGCGTCGACAGCGGCGTGCTCGCCGAAATCGAGATTTCCTATGCGGGCATCAACTGCGAGGCGCGGGCTCGTCTCGCCGCCGACATGATCAAGAAACGCGCGGCGCGCGATCCCATGCTCGGCAACCAGACGATCCAGTACGACCTGATCGGTGCAAACAGCGCGTGGCCGGGTGAGACGCCGCACGACATGCGCGACGTGCGCCTGCGCGTGGCGTCGCGCGTCCCGGATCAGGCGGCGGCCGACAAGCTCATCAACGAGGTCGAGGCACTTTACGTGAACGGACCCGCTGGCGGCGGCGGCGTGCGCATCGCGAGCCGCCCGACGATCCGCACCTATACGGCTTTCGTGCCGCGCGAGAAGGTCTCGCCGCGCTGGGACTTCGTCGAGGCTTAGGGCATGGCGCAGATTGAATTGTTCTACCTCGCCCACAGCCGCACCGGCGACAAGGGCGACTCGCAGACCATGTCGCTGATGCCGTATCGCGCGGAAGATTATGCGCTGCTCGAACGCGCCGTGACGGCGGACGCGGTGCGGCGGCATTTCGGCAAACTCACGCGCGGCAACGTCACGCGTTATGCGCTGCCGAACCTCGGTGCGTTCAATTTCGTGCTGGAGGAAACGCTGCAGGGCGGGGTGAATGATAGCCTCAACCTCGACACGCACGGCAAGTCGCGCAGCTCGGTGTTTCTCACCATGATGGTGGACGTGCCGGACGGTCATCCGGCTTTCGCGACGAAAACGCGAATGCAGGCCGATTCAAATCGTTAACCCAATTCTTGAAGCAGTCTTAAAGGAATATCTCAGATTCTCCGCGAATGTTGCGCGGAGTAGCCAAGTACATCGTCGGCTCCGTCGTCGTCCTCGGTCTGGCTGCTTGCGGCAAGCACTGGATCGCGGAGCGCGATGCGTGGCGGCATGACGCAGAAGAAACCTGCCTCAAGGCGGGGCTCGTCAAGGAAAGCGCGTCGATTGTCCGCATCAGCCCGATTACCGGTCCCGGCATTTGCGGCGCCGATTTTCCCCTGAAAGTCGCGGCGATCGGTGATGGCGCGCCCATTGCGTTTGCCGACGATCCGCGTCCGCCCGGCGCCGTGCCGCAGCCGCTCGCCGTGCCGCCGCCCGGCAGCTATTCGCCGCGTCCGGCCTATCCGACGGCATACCAGCAGCCTTATCCGCCACAGCAGAATTATCCGCAGCCAAACGGGCCGATGGCCATTCATCCGGCCGGCGCCGCGCCGGCTGACGACGATGACGTGGAATACGAGCAGGCGCCGCCTGTTCGCGCCGCCCCCGCTTATCCTCGGCGTCCGCAACTGGGCGCTCAGGCGCCGTATCAGCCGGTACCGTACGAGCCGGAACCGGACGAGCAATCACCGCGATCCACGCAGCCGTATTCGCAGCAATCGGTGCCGCAGCAATATCCGCCGCAGCGCGCCGAGCCGGTGCCGCTCGGCCGCGAGCGCGTGCCGCTGACGACGGGTGCCGTCACGGTAAAGCCGACGGCGACACTCGCCTGTCCGATCGTGTCCGCGCTCGACACCTGGCTTTCGGGCGGCGTGCAGCCAGCCGCGATGAAATGGTTCGGCCAGCCGGTTGCCGAGATCAAGCAGATCTCCGCCTATTCGTGCCGCGGCATGAACGGGCAGGCCGGCGCCCATATTTCCGAACACGCTTTCGGCAATGCGCTCGACGTCGCAGCGTTCACGTTGGCTGATGGTCGCCGGATCGTTGTGAAGGACGGATGGCGTGGCGCGCCCGAGGAGCAAGGCTTCCTGCGCGACGTGCAGGCGGCTGCCTGCCAGCAATTTTCAACGGTACTGGCGCCCGGATCGAACGTGTATCACTACGACCACATCCACGTGGATCTGATGCGCCGCGCCAGCGGACGGATCATCTGTCAGCCGGCAGCGGTTTCCGGCGACGTGGTCGCGGCGCGCGCCGGCAACCGCTTTGTCCGCGCCGAACCCGCCGTCACCGGATCAATCCCGGCCGCAGCGCCGAAGCAGATGCGCCCGACCTTCCGCAAGGTGCCGGGACGCGACGAGGTTTATGACGGCCTGCCCAAGGCCGTTGCCGGCGAGGACTGAATCGCGTCGGAGAACAAAGCTATCCGCGCTGGCGAGCTTACCACCAACGCTTCAGTTCGCAGCGGCGCTGACCCCAATCCCACCAGCAATCGCGATAGTAGCGCTCGCCGTTCATGTAGATGGGCTGGTCCTGATATTGCTCACCCGGCGACACGTAAGCCTGACCCGGTGCGAGGTAGACCTGGCCCTCGACCATCGGGGCGACAGGCGGAGTGACGACAATTCCCGGAGTGCCATAGGGGGTCGCGTAGTATTGCGCGGACGCAAGGGTCGGGGCCGCGACAACCGCCGTGGCGATGGAGGCGGCGAGCAGGAACCTGCGCATGATGAATCTCCATGTCCTGATTGCTTCAGCCCACAGGCCGAAAACGCATGCCCTCGCGCAGTGTTCCGGGAACTTGGGTTCCGCAAACAAAAAGCCCCGCGCTTGCGGCGCGGGGCTTCGGAGTTGGCTGACGATGGGGTCAGCAGAACCAGATCACGGCGTGACGATCATGCCTGTGAAGATGTAGGCCTGCGCCATCACGAGAAGGCCGACGAGGCAGGCGAGCGCAATCGAGTGCCAGAACACGAAGCGCAGGATCGTGCCTTCGTGCCCGAACCAGTTGGTCGCCGTGGATGCGACGACGATCGACTGCGCGTCGATCATTTTTCCCATCACGCCGCCGGAGGAGTTCGCCGCGCCCATCAGGATCGGCGACAGGCCGAGCTGTTCGGATGTGATCTTCTGCAGATTGCCGAACAGCACGTTCGATGCGGTATCCGATCCCGTCAGCGCGACGCCCAACCAGCCGAGCAGCGTGCCGAAGAAGGGATAGAGCACGCCGGTTCCGGCGAATGCGAGTCCGAGCGTGGCATCGATGCCGGAGAGACGGGTGAGCGTTCCGATTGCCAGCATCGCCGAGATGGTGATGAGCGAGTAGGCGCACACCTTGATGGTGCGGCCATAGGCGGCGATCAGCCCGCCCGGCGAAAAGCCCATGATGAAGCCGGAAATGATCGCGGCGATCAGCATGCCGGAGCCCGTATAGGTGAGCCAGGTGAAGCCGAACACCGCGCCCTCGGGAGTCGGCTTGGCGGCGACCGGCGCGACCTTGTTGATCATGTTGTGCAGCTCGGGGACCGGGTAGTTCCAGGTCGCCCACGGGTTGACGTTGTTCTTGAACAGGTTGGTGCCCCAGATCAGCAGCACGATGCAGACGATGATCCACGGGATCAGCGCGTACCAGATCTGGCCGGTGGTCGGCTTCGGCCCAGGCGGCTTCGGCGGCGGCATGGTGGCTGCCGACTCATCCTTCGTGCGCAGCGCGGCGGAGAGCCACAGTACCTTCGGCTGCCACACCTTCAGGAACAGGATGAGACAGGCCATCGAGCACAGCGAAGCGCCGATGTCGACGATCCACGGATTGATGAAGTTCGAGATCAGGAATTGCGGGATCGCGAAAGAAACGCCGGTGACCAGGATCGCGGGCCACACATCCTTCATGCCCTTCCAGCCGGCGAAGGCCCACACCACCCAGAACGGCACGATCAGCGAAAAGAACGGCAGTTGCCGTCCAACCATTGCGCCGAGGAGAAACGGGTCGATGCCGGTGACGCTCGCAAGGCCCGCGATCGGAGTGCCGAGTGCGCCGTAGGCGACCGGCGCCGTGTTGGCGATGAGCGAGAGGCCGGAGGCGGCGAGCGGCGAGAAGCCGAGGCCGATCAGAATCGCGCCCGTGACGGCGACCGGCGTGCCGAAGCCGGACGCGCCTTCAAAAAACGCGCCGAACGAGAATGCGATCAGCAGAAGCTGCAAGCGCCGGTCCTGCGTCACCCCGCCGATGGTGGTCTGCAGGGTCTCGAACACGCCTTTCTCCACCGTCAGCCGGTAGAGGAAGATGACGTTGAGCACGATCCAGCCGATCGGGAAGAATCCGGTCGCGATGCCGAGCACGGTCGCGCGCAACGACAGGCCGGCCGGCATCGTGAACAGATAGATCGCGACCAGGTTCGCGACGACCAGCGCAATGACCGCCGCGAGGTGCGCCTTGACCTTGTTTGAAGCAATCAACACCAGCAGTGTCACGACCGGCAGCGCGGCCGCAATCGTCGACAAGACCTGATTGTTGAACGGATTGTAGACTTGATCCCAATGCATGGCATTTCCCCCGGCCTGCCGCGGGCTCTCCGCAATGGAGCCTTGTCGGCACGCTTCTCCCCAAGACGGGCGAAAGCTAGCGCAGTGGCTGTAGCGGGCAAGCGCAAATCCGCATGGCTGCAAATATTTCGCGGGCGATGGAATAAGCTTGCGGATATCGGAATCGACGTCGCTGCACTGCGGAATGTCGATCGAATCGGTCAGTTCATGAGAGTGTCGAGGCCGCGCCGCAGTCCCGCCTGCTCGGACACGCGGCGTATCGCAAGCAGTGTTCCGGCAACGTAAGGGGCGGCCGAACTGCCGGCATCGTGGCGAATGACGAGGCGTTCGTTATCGGCGCCGAACACGGCCTCGACCGACAGAACGAAGGACGGCATGCGCAGCGCGTGTACCTGTATGCCGCCGTTTGGCCCATCGCCGACCGCCGCGCCGCGCGTGGCCGGGATGCCGCCGAGCTGATCGACGGGCTTTGAGGTCGCTGCGCCGCGCACGGCCGCGAGGGCCTCGGCAAGTTCACGACCCGTACCCGAAGGCGTGTCCGGTTTGCCGGCGCTGGCGTAGTCGATGATCTCCACGTCCGGCACATAGCGCGCGGCTTCCAGCGCGAAACGCTTGAGCAACGTCGCCGTAATGGAGAAATTCCCGGCAGCGAGCACACCAACGTTTTTTGCGCGCGCGGCTCTATCGATCGCCGCATAATCGTCCGCACCGAGCCCCGAGGTGCCGATCACAACATGCCGTCCTGCCGCGATCGCCGCCTGTACGTTGGGCCCGACGGCGTTGGGCTTGGTGTAATCGACCAGCACGTCGGAGGGTGTGGTGAGGGCCTCGGCCAGCGTTGCGACCGTGGTTACACCGACCGCCGGCGCGCCCGCGGCTTCGCCCGCGTCGCGTCCGGCCGCCTTGCGCGACACTGCTGCAACAAGCTGGAGATCATCCGCCGCCACGATGGCGGGAAGCAGCGCGCGCCCGACCCAGCCGGTGACCCCTGCGAGAACGACGCGGATCATGAATTCCCTCGTGTGGGAGCATCATGCTCCGCGCCGGGGAGCCTACCAGCCGCGCCGAGGCGCACAACGCCGTTCGCCCCACTCCCACCAGCAGTGGCGGTACGGGCCTTCCGCGTAGAGCGGCGCGTGGCGATACCCGCGATAATACGGCGGGGGAGCGTCATCCTCGCCGTCGTCATACGCGACGGCAGGCGGTGGACCGTAGGGCGGCGGGCCGGCGGCGTAACCGGGCGGCGGCCCGTATGCAGGTGGCGCATATCCGTAGCGAACCGGCGGCGGATACGCCGCCGGCGGAGCATAGCTCTGCGGCGCAGGCACATAGACCGGAGGCGGCGCCTGATAGGCAGGAGGCGCCTGGCTGTAGCCGGGCGCCGGATCATAGAGGTCGGCGGCGCAAGCCTGCCCGGCGAGCGCAAGGCACACCGAGCCGGCGAGAATCAAGGCACGCATGGAGTAAGACTCCCTGAGAGGAGCCCCCATTCAATCGCGCGAAACGCGCAACATCATGGCGGAGATCGTCGCGGCGAAGCCGCGAAGCTGCCCCAAAATGGATCAACGAACCGCCTTTCGCCGCTTGGCGGCTTCACTCGGGCGTCCCGTATCCTCCGGCGGTCGGCGTCTGGATGATCAGCGCCTCACCGGCATCGATGATGGTCGCGTCGCAGCCCTTGAGCTTTTCGATCGAGCCGCCGAGCCGGCGCACGGAGTTTTGCCCAACCTGACCGTCCTCGCCCCCCGCAAGGCCGAAGGGCGGCACCACGCGGTGGCCGGTGAGCAGCGTGCAGTCCATCTTTTGAAGGAAGCGGATGGTGCGGCGGATGCCATCGCCCGCGTTCCACTTGCCGCGCCCGCCTGAGCCCTTGCGGATGTGGAAGTCCTCCAGCACCACCGGATAGCGGAATTCGAGGATTTCCGGATCGGTGAGACGCGTGTTGGTCATGTGGGTGTGCACCGCGTCGGTGCCGGGGAAGCCGGGGCCGGCTGCCGAACCCGAGCAGATCGTCTCGTAATACTGGTATTTATCATTGCCGAAATTGACGTTGTTCATCGTGCTCTGCGCACACGCGATCGCGCCAAGCGCGCCGAACAGGCAACTCGTCACGGCTTGCGACACCTCGACGTTGCCGGCAACGACGGCGGCCGGATACTCCGGCGTCAGCATGGTGCGCTTCGGGATCACGATGTTGATCGGACGCAGGCAGCCGGCGTTCATCGGAATGTCGTCGTCGACCATCACGCGGAACACGTAAAGCACGGCCGCGCGCGT
The DNA here is from genome assembly GCA_963757565.1 of uncultured Alphaproteobacteria bacterium. Lineage (GTDB taxonomy): Bacteria > Pseudomonadota > Alphaproteobacteria > Rhizobiales > Xanthobacteraceae > PALSA-894. The sequence continues at coordinate 12,530 of CAVWSB010000006.1, read as the reverse complement.
CACCGGCTCGGGTGCATTGAAGTTGTTCGGTTGCTGTTCCGACGTGCCGGTGAAATCGACGGTCGCCTCGCGCTTCGCCTTGTCGACGGAAATCTTCACCCGAATCGTGGTGCCAAGATCCATCGGATACTCGAACGAGGAGTCGTGCAGGCGGTCGATCACGCGGCGCACGCTTTCGGCCGCGTTGTCCTGAACGTGCTTCATGTAAGCCTTCACCACCGGCATGGTGAAATGCGTCACCATCTTTCGCAGTTCACTCACGCCCTTTTCGTTCGCGGCGATCTGCGCCTTCAGGTCGTTGACGTTTTGCAATGGATTGCGCGCCGGGTACTCCGCGCCTTCGAGTGCGGCGTAGAGTTCCTTCTCGCGGAAACGGCCGCGGTCGATGACCTTGAAGTTGTCGAACAGCACGCCTTCCTCGTGGATGGTCGTGGCGTTCGGCGACATCGATCCGGGAGAGATGCCGCCGACATCGGCGTGATGACCGCGCGAGGCGACCCAGAACAGGATGTTCTTCTTCCTGTCGTCGAACACGGGCGTGCAGACCGTGATGTCGGGAAGGTGCGTGCCGCCATTGTAGGGCGCGTTGATCACGTAAACGTCGCCGGGTTTGATACGCCCCTTGTTGTCGCGGATGATCGTCTCGACCGAGCGGTCCATCGAGCCGAGATGCACCGGCATGTGCGGCGCGTTCGCCACCAGCGTGCCGTCGTGCGCGAACACCGCGCAGGAGAAGTCGAGCCGCTCCTTGATGTTCACCGAATAGGCGGTGTTCTGCAGCGCGACGCCCATCTGCTCGGCGATCGACATGAACAGGTTGTTGAACACCTCGAGCATGATCGGGTCGGCCTTGGTGCCGATCGCGCTGCGGCGCTTGAGCTTGACGATGCGGGTGAGCACCAGATGGTTCTTCGCCGTGATGGCGGCCTGCCAACCCGGTTCGACCACGACCGTTTGATGCGGCTCGATGACGATCGCGGGGCCTTTGATCTTGTGTCCCGGCGCGAGCTGATCGCGCGTGTAAACAGTCGCGTTATGCCATTTGCCGTCGGAAAAAAACTTGGTGCGGCGCGCAGGGGAGGGGAGCTTGCCGCGCGTGACCTTCAGCTTCTTTTCGCGGAATTTCGCTCCGCCGCCGACCGCCTCGACCGACACGGCCTCGATCACCAGATCCTTCTTGCGATCGATGAATCCGAACTGCGCCTTGTGCGCCTTCTCGAAGCCCGACTTCATCGTGGCGAGCGAGCCCGCTTTCACGACCAGCGCCGTGTCGGTGCCGGCGTAGCGGATGTGCGCGCGCACATGGACCTTGAGGTCCTTCTTCGGCACGCCCTGTCCGGCGACCTCGGCGCTCACGTCTTTCGCGAGGCGCTTGGCGGTGCGGTTGAGCGAGGCGAGCGACTTTGCGCCGAAGCCTTCTTCGATCGCCTGCTGGCGCGTCGCGCGGATATCCGCGAGGCCCATGCCGTAGGCCGAGAGCAGCGAGGAGAACGGATGGATCAGCACCGTGGTCATGCCGAGTGCGTCCGCGACGAGACACGCGTGCTGTCCGCCGGCACCGCCGAAACAATTGAGCGCGTAGCCGGTCACGTCATAACCGCGCTGGACGGAGATCTTCTTGATCGCGTTCGCCATGTTTTCCACGGCGATTTTGATGAAGCCGTCGGCGATCTCTTCCGACGACTTGTCGCCAACCTCGTGCGCGAGTTCGCCGAAGGATGCGCGCACCGCCTCGGCGTCGAGCGGCTGGTTTTGTTCGGGTCCGAAGATTTTCGGGAAGAAATCCGGGATCAGCTTGCCGGCCATCACGTTGGCGTCGGTGACCGCCAGAGGCCCGCCGCGCCGGTAGCACTTCGGCCCCGGATTGGCGCCCGCGCTGTCGGGGCCGACGCGGAAGCGCGCGCCGTCGAAATGCAGGATCGAGCCGCCGCCGGCAGCAACCGTGTGGATCAGCATCATCGGCGCGCGCATACGCACGCCCGCGACTTCGGTCTCGAATGCGCGCTCGAATTCACCGTCGTAGTGCGACACGTCGGTCGAGGTGCCGCCCATGTCGAAGCCGATCAGGCGCGAGAAGCCTGCCTCACGGCCGGTCTCGGCAAGGCCGACCACACCGCCCGCCGGGCCGGAGAGAATTGCGTCCTTGCCCTGGAACAACTCTGCCGCCGTCAGTCCGCCGGACGACATCATGAACATGAGCCGTGCGCCGGAATTCCTCGCCTCAAGCTGGCTGTCCACCTGTGCCACGTAGCGGCGCAGGATCGGCGAGAGATACGCATCTACCACCGTCGTATCGCCGCGCCCGACCAGCTTGATCAGCGGCGAGACCTCGTGGCTGACCGACACTTGCGCAAAGCCCATCTCACGCGCGAGCGCGGCGACCGCTTTCTCGTGGTCGCTGTAGCGATAGGCATGCATGAAAACGATCGCGACCGCCTTGATGCCGTCTTCGAGCGCCTCTTCAAGATCGCCACGAACGGCTTCGAGATCTGGCGCCTTCTCGATTGTGCCGTCGGCGCGCACGCGCTCATCCACTTCGACGACGCGCTCGAACAGCATCTCGGGCTTGATGATGTGCTTGGCGAAAATCTTCGGCCGGTTTTGGTAGCCGACGCGCAACGCGTCGCGGAAGCCCTTTGTCGTCACCAGCAACGTGCGGTCGCCCTTGCGCTCCAGCAGCGCATTGGTCGCAACCGTTGTGCCCATCTTTACCGCGCCGACGCGCCCTTGCGGGATCGGCTCGCCGTGTTCCAATCCAAGCAGGTCGCGGATGCCCTGCACGGCGGCGTCCCGGTAGGCTTCGGGGTTTTCCGACAGCAGCTTGTGCGCGGTCAACGTGCCGTCCGGCCGCCGCCCGACCACGTCGGTGAACGTGCCGCCGCGATCGATCCAGAAGTCCCACGTGTCCGCCATCCAATCCCCCGACCTCGACTGCAAGCCGCGCGAATTCCAGTCAATCGGCTCGCGTGTTTCAATGATGTCTGACCGGCATTCTTGTCAAACCGGATACCGCAATACCTGCCGCGCCAGGTCCTTCGCCTCACATGATGAGTGCGATGCAGCCACTTGCGGATCATGACCTTGTGAAGGGGCATGCAGACACGCGGGGTGGTGACAACCGGGGGATTCGCTAAAGTTGTGATGGGCATCACGTACGCCCTCTGAGACTTCACCTACCGATTGCAACAGGCGACTGGTTGCTCGCAACAGCAGGATGGAGGGTGACATGACGGACTTCACGATCTCCCACGCTTTTGGATCAAGCGAGACCTTCTTCGAGAAACTCGCGGCGTTCTTCGCGCGGCGCACCAAGAAGAAGCGAACACGGCGCGCCTCCGACGGGATGCTCAATCTGTGCTGGAACAATCTCGATGTCCGGCTGCAGATGATCGACGAAACCGCACTGCAGACCGAGTGTCAGAAGCGCACCTATCACGCGCTCGAAGAGCAGGTGCGGCACGCCAGCGGCAAGACCGGCTCCGACGAGCTTGACTGGGACGATCTCGCAAAAGCCGAGAGCTTCCTGGCCCTGCTGCTCAGTGGCGCCGCGCTTCGCCAGGAGATCTGCATGCGGCTCCAGGACGCGGCTGGTCAGCGCGTTCCCGATGTAGACACGCTGCGCTGCGACTTCGATGCGCTGCCGCGCGCAGCCGGAGAGGCCTTCGCGACCGACGATACGGTCCTGCGGCCATTCCTGTTGCGCGTGCTGGAAGCGATCCAGTGGAACGGAAAGCGGAAATATCTGGCGCAGCCGGTTCGCCAGCAGGCGACCAAACGCGTGCTTCTGTGCGCCTTCGTCGCATTCGCGTTCATTGTCGCGCCGTATCTTCAGGTCGGTCTGACGGGCTGGAGCGAAGTCGGAAAGGGGTGGTCGCTGTTCGCGATCCACACCGCGGTCGCGTCCGGCCTGCTCGGCGCCTGCTTCAGCCGGCTGATGTCGGTGCAGCGCTGCTGGAATCAGCTCACGCTCGACGAGGCGTCGTTGCAGCGCGAGTGGTCCTACATCCTGTTGCGCGCCGGGATCGGGGTGTGCGGTGCGCTGATCGCCTACCTGTTCCTGCGGGCTCAGTTTCTCACAGGCACGGTGTTTCCCGACTTTGCGCAGGTCTCGATCCAGTACGTACAGGTCGAGCCGGATAAATCGGTGGGCATGGCGTTCGTGATGCCGTCGAAGGACCTTGCGCTCCTGAATATCTGGTGCCTGGTCGCGGGCTTTTCCGAAATGCTGGTGCCCGGCATGCTGACGAGCTCGGAACAGCAACTGACGCAGGCGGCTGCCCCGCGCAAGGATCGCTGATCGGACGCACCAAGATCACGACGAGCTGTTGAGGCTGGCGGCCGCTCGAAATGATCGAGCGGCCGTTTTGCTTCGCCGAACCGTCAGGAATTGCGTGTCATGAAATCGTCGACGATCCGGTTGAATTCGGCGGGCCGCTCGAAATAGACCGAATGCCCGGCCTGATTCACCTGCGTGACCTGCGCGTTCGGCATCATCTTCGCCAGAATGTCGGAGAGGAACGGCGGATAGACGATGTCCTCGTCGCCGGTGAGCCACAACGTCGGGACGTTGAGCTTTCGCAGCTCATCGGCCGGGCGCACCAATCCGGCGCCGAGCTTTGCGCGCAGGGCGACCTTGTCGATCCCGCTCAGCGCATCGATCTCCTGATAGAGAAAATGCGCGGCCGGTTGCTCGCGCGCGAGCCGCTCGCCGCCCGCCACGTGGATGTTGGCGGCCTGGTTCGCCGCCGCGGCCGCATTGGCCTTCTGCTCCCACACGGGAAGCTGATCCGCATCGGCGAACAGTGACGGCGCGCGCGCGATCGTGCCCGCGGTCGAAGCCAGCACCAGCGCGCGTACGCGCGTCGGCTGCGCCAGCGCATAGTCGAGCGCGGTCCAGCCACCCATTGATTGCGCGACAATGCGCACGTCCTTCGCGCCGAGATGATCGATCAGCGCCGCAAGATCGCCCGGATAGTCCTTCGGATCGGGTCCGGCGGGCGGCGCGCTCGACGGAGAGAAGCCGCGATGCGCGAACGTCACGCAGGTGTAGCGGTCGCGGAAGTGCGGCACCTGCTGCCACCAGCTCAAATGATTGCCGCCGAGCCCGTGCGCGAAGACCAGCACGGGGCCAGCGCCTTCCACTTCGTAATAAAGACGGCAATCGGGCCGGTCGAGGTAACCGCGTTTCATTGCGTTGTCCTGGTGAACAGCGATCGGAGGCCGTGATTGTCAGACGCCGAGCAGGGGAATGTCGAGAGCCTGGGCAGCCTTGCGCAGGTCTTTGTCGAGTGTGGCCAGCGGGAGATCGCGACGTTGCGCTAACTCGAGGTAGCAGGCGTCGTACATCGTGAGCTTGAAGCGATCCGACAACCTGAGCGTAGTGGTCCACGCGTGCTCATCGGTCGCCGTGTCGATCGAGATGCCGAGCTGGATCAGATCGGTGATGGCCTGATCGCGAAAAGCGGCATCGATGCGTCCGCGTCGAATGCTGAAGAACAGGCTGTTTGCGACTTCCAGCCGCCATATCGATGGTGCCCAGGCGCCGGTCTCGCCAATCGATTGGGAGAGCCGCAATGTCGCGGACGTCAGTTCGTCAGTGTAGATCCAAGCCAGCGCGACCGAGCTATCCAGCACGAGCGACATCGGTCATCTCAACGTCGACCTTCGTCACGATATTTCTTCCATTCGTCCCAGTCGAACTTGCCGCCGAACTTCGCAGCTCGTTCACGGATGCGCTTCATGGCATCGCGGGCGTGCGCAATGTCAGCTTCGCTTCTCGCGGCGATCGGCACCAGTTTCGCGACCGCCTTGCCTCGCCGTGTAATGACGACCTCCTCGCCGCGTTCGGCGCGGTCGACCAACTCGGAAAGCTTGTTTTTCGCTTCGAAAAGTCCGACTTCGTCCATGGGGGTGTACCAGCTAGCTGACAAGCTAGCTTATTCGTACAGCCTCCGGACCGCAAGCCGCGGAAAATGGCGGGGGCCCGGCGGTGTTGCCGCCGAGCCCCCTTCAACATATCAGCCGGCCTGTAAGCCGGGTTCTGTAAGGCGGGACGAAGCGCGAACGCTCGCCGCGTGACGGCCATTCCTCTGGGACGCCGGTTACCCGGCGCCTCCAGCAACCTACCCGGACGACCAGACCGCAGACACAGGTCCGGAATCTGCTTGCGCGCGATGCTCGCGCCGTCCCTATTCGGTCTTGCTCCCGGTGGGGTTTGCCGTGCCGCCGCCGTTGCCGGAAGCGCGGTGCGCTCTTACCGCACCGTTTCACCCTTACCTCCCTTGCGCTGGAGTGCGGCGGTCTCTTCTCTGTGGCACTTTCCCTGAAATCCGCGGCGCTTGCGTGCCGCTTCTTCCGCCGGACGTTATCCGGCACCGCATGTCCATGGAGCCCGGACTTTCCTCTCAGGCGACCTTTCGGCATTGCCCCAAGCGGCCGTCCAGCCGACTGACCGTATCGGTGTAGGCGTCTTCGGCAGTCCGATCAAGGACGTGGCGTGCGATGCCGTTAACAACCGCTGCAGCGTCTCGATGTGGAGGAATCCGCGATGCCGTCCACCCGTTCGGGCCGGAAATGGCGCTGGAAGGCCGTCACGACGCTCGCGCGTCAGCGTCGTCGTAGATGCGCGTGACCTCGGCGGCGTAGCCGAACCGCGCGAGCGCTGCGCTGCAAGCTCCGCGACTGCGGCGCCGCGATCGCCTTGGCGAGCACGCGGCCCTCGACGATCGGCGCGGGCTCGACCCACAGGCCGATGCCTGCGGCGGCGAGCCGCGCCCACGGAAACTTCTCGCCCGGATCGTTCTTGCGCGCCGGTGCGATGTCCGAATGCGCCAGCACGCGCTCGGCGCGGGATGGTGTGGCGCGCAAGGATGTCGCGGCAGAGCGCGATCATGGCCTCGATCTGCGGATCGGGAAAATCGCGGTAGCCGAATTCGTGGCCGGGGTTGACGATCTCGATGCCGATCGAGCGCGAATTGATGTCGGTGGCGCCTTCCCATGACGATGCGCCCGCGTGCCAGGCGCGGCGCGCCTCCGGCACGAGCTGAACGACGCGGCCGTCCTCGTAGACGAAGTAATGCGAGGACGACTCTCGCCTCCGGTCGACCAGCCGCGCGCAGCGCTTCCTCCTCGGTGGTCATGCCGGTGTAGTGCAGCACCAGCATGTCGATGCGCGCGGCTGCGCGCGTCGTGGTTCGGCGACGGAACGACGCGTGCGCTCTTGTAGTCCGCGGGAAATGTTTCCTGGCGCATGATCTCCTCTCCGCAAACCGGTTCCCACTTTTCGGGAGGTCTTGCGCCCTCATGGGTCGATCAGCACGCCCGGATTGAGCAGGCCCTGCGGGTCGAGCGCCTTCTTGGCGGCGCGCAGCGCATCGGCGAACAGCGGCGGGCGCTGCCGGTCGTACCACGGCCGATGATCGCGCCCGACCGCGTGATGATGCGTGACGGTGCCGCCGTTCGCGATCACGGCATCGAGCGCGCGCGCTCTTGATGGTGCGCCACTGCGCGCCGAGCTTGCCCGGCTCGCCCAGCGCGTGGAACGTGAAGTAGGGCGCGGGCCCGTCCGGATAGACATGCGTGAAGCGGCAGGTGACCTGGCCCTTGCGGCCGGTCGCTGCGACGATCGCGTTCTCGGTCGCGGCCTTGATCGCGTCGTGGAACTGCTCGAAGCGATCCCAGGTGATCGACGGTCTCGAACGTGTCGTTGATGACGCCGCGCAGGATCAGCCGCTCCATCGCGTAGGGCATGCGGATGAAGGCGTTGCGCCACACGCCGGCCGCGCCGTCGCGATGCGCGTCCGCGCCGCTCGCCTCCGGCGTGCCGCCGTGATCGGCGCAGCATTCGCGCGCGCGCTTCATCCACGGCGCGACGTCGTGGTCGGCCGACTCGAACGCCAGCACCATGATGGCGACCGAGCCATCCGCCGCGCCGGTGTTGAAGGCCTCGGTCGGATCGAGGATGCGGCAGTTCGACGGATAGAGCCCGGCCTGCGAGATTGCGCGCACCGCGCGTCGCCGCGGCGAAGAAATCCGTGAAGCGCACCGCGCCGCCGCCGCGAAATTTCGGGCGGTCCTGCAGCCGCATCCACGCCTGCGTGATGATGCCGAGAATTCCTTCCGAGCCGATCATCATGCGGTCCGGGCTCGGCCCTGCGCCGGAGCCGGGCAGGCGGCGGCTTTCGATCGTGCCCCTCGGCGTGACGGTGCGCAGCGATTCAACGAAATCGTCGATGTGCGTGTAGAGCGTCGCGAAATGGCCGCCGCCGCGCGTCGCGATCCAGCCGCCGAGCGTCGAATACTCGAAGCTCTGCGGGAAATGGCGCAGCGTGAGACCGTGCGGGCGCAGCTGCGCTTCGAGCGCGGGCCCGTACGTGCCGCCCTCGATCAGCGCGGCGCGCGAGGTCTTGTCGACCTCGATCACCTTGCCCATCTCGGCGCAGGTCGATGGTGACCGCGCCCTTGTGGCCGTTGCGCTTCGGCTCGACGCCGCCGCACACGCTCGATCCGCCGCCGAACGGCGTCACCGTCGCGTCGGCGCCGCCGGCCCAGTCGAGCACGGCCGCGACCTCGGCTCTCGTTGCGCGGATAGGCGACGACATCGGGCGCGCTGGCGTAGTCGCGCGCCAGCGCCGCGCGAGTTCGGGATAGGACTTGCCGTAGGTGTGCGCGGCGCGGTCGTAGTGCTCGCCGGTCGCGAACGGCAGCGAGGCGGGCGCGGTGACGCGCGGCGCGGCGAGCTTGATCTCGTCGAGGGCCGGCGCGCTCGCGCTTTGCTTCAGCGTCGGCGCCGAAGCGCGTCTCGGCGCGCGCGAGCACGAAGGCTTCCTCTTCCGCTGTCAGGCCTTCGCCTTCGCGGCCCCAGCCGAAATGTTTCAATCGCGCGGTTGCGGACACGGCGTTCTCCCGGCACGTATTCCGGTGAGACAATAGGTCGGCGAAGTAGCCGCGTCACCCCGGAGCGCGTCATGCCCGCAGATCAAACACGTCCGCACGTCGGTGCTCGACATCGCCTACGAGGAGAGCGGCCCGCGGACGGCGCGCCCGTGTTCCTGATGCATGGCTTTCCCTACGACCCGCGCGCGTTCGACGGCGTCGTGCCGCTGCTGACCGCGCAGGGCTGCCGCGTGATCGTGCCGTACCTGCGCGGCTACGGGCCGACGCGTTTTCTCTCCGCCGACACGATGCGCTCGGGCGAGCAGGCGGCGCTCGGCAACGACCTGAGGAACTGATGGACGCGCTCGGCATCGAGCGCGCGGTGCTTGCGGCTACGACTGGGGCGGCCGCGCGTGCTGCGTCGTCGCGGCGCTGTGGCCGGAGCGCGTGCGCGGGCTCGTCGACCGGCGGCGGCTACAACATGCACGACGTCGCGGGCTCGGCGAAGCCGGCTGACGCCGAGCAGGAGCACCGCTACTGGTATCAGTATTATTTCTGCACCGAGCGCGGCCGCGCGGGCCTCGCGCGAGAACCGGCGCGGCATCGCGAAGCTGCTGTGGAAGCTCTGGTCGCCGCAACTGGCGTTCGACGACGCGACGTTCGCGCGCGAGCGCGGCCTCGTTCGACAATCCGGACTTCGTCGAAGTCGTGATCCACTCCTACCGGGTGCGCTACGGCTACGTGGCGGGCGATCCCGCGCTTGCCGCGATCGAGACGAAGCTCGCCGCCAAGCCGAAGATCACGGTGCCGGCGATCACGCTGCAGGGCGAGGCCATCGGGCACCGCGCCGCCGGAGGCTTCCGTGGCGCACGCCGCGCAGTTTCACCGGGCCGTACGAGCGCCGCACGATACCGCGCGTCGGCCACAACATTCCGCAGGAGGCGCCGCGCGAGACCGCAGACGCGATCATGGCGCTCATCAACAAGAAGAGCTGAGGAAAACCATGGAGCCGATCGTCGACGCGCATCATCACATCTGGCGTCTCGCGAACCAGCCGTGGATGCAGGGGCCGACAGTGCCGCGCATCTCGGTGCCTACGACGCGATCAAGCGCGATTATCCGATCGAGGAATTTCTGTCTGACCTTGCCGGCACCGGCGTCGTGAAGTCGGTCTATGTGCAGACCAACTGGGCGCCGTCGCGCGCCGTCGAAGAAGTCGAATGGGTGCAGTCGGAGGCAGACCGCACCGGCTGGCCGCATGCGATCGTCGGGTTCGTCGACATGCAGAGTGACGATGCCGCGGCGGTGATGGCGGTGCATGCGAGGTCGCCACTGATGCGCGGCGTGCGCCAGCAGATGCACTGGCACGAAAATCCGCAGTACCGCTTTGCGCCAAATCCGGACCAGATGAACACCGCCGCGTTCCGCGAGATTTCGCGCGGCTGCGCGATCGCGGCTGGCTGTTCGAGCTTCAGCTGTTCGCCTCGCAAATGGCGGACGGCGCTGCGCTCGCGAAGGCGTTTCCGGACGTCACCTTCGTTCTTGCCCACGCCGGCATGCTGGAGGATCGCTCGCCGAAGGGACGCGCGGCCTGGCGCGACGGAATGGCGCGGATTGCCGATCAGCCGAACGTACACACGAAATTCTCCGGGCTCGGCACCTTCATCCGCCGCAACGATGCGGCGCACATCGCCGATGTGGTGGCCGAGACGCTGACGCTGTTCGGGCCGCAGCGTTGCGTCTGGGGCTCGAATTTCCCGGTCGAGAAGATCTGGACCGATTATGCGTCGATCGTCACAGCGTTCCGCGCGGCGATCGCCCACCTGCCGGACGTGGAGCGGCGCGCAGTCCTGCACGACAATTCCGTGCGGCTCTATCGGCTCGGCTGAGTTTGAGGCGCCGAACGGGTGAAGGCGTCGCGACGATTTCGTTGGGAGCGGCCGCTGCAAGGTCTTGATTACCCGCCGAATTCGGATGACCCTGCGACAGGGCGTCACAGCTGTTTCGAACGGGAGACGAACCATGACAATGCGCGACGCGGCAGCACCTACCCGCTGGACGGTCCCGAGCCGGACTGGGCGGAGGTCGAGGCGCAGGGCAACGCCATCCGTGAGCGCGCTCGCGAGGCTCTGGGCGTCGCGTGATGCGCGCCGAGCTCGTCTACCTGACGCCGGAGAGCATGCGCACCGGCTATGACGTCGACCACACCGAGGACCTCGTCTATGAGCGCCCGGTCGCCGTCGATGTGGCCTGGGTGCAGACGGTGGGTGAGCCGGGGAGGATGGACCGCATGGCCACGCTCGAGCTCATCTTCGACATCTTCAATCGCCACGAGAGCCCGACCCAGCACGAGGCGATGGACCGGCTCGGCCTGCGGTCGCTCAGTGTCGGCGACGTGGTGATCTTCGGCGACGAGGCGTACCGCTGCCTCCCCGCCGGGTGGACGGCGGTGGTCAGGCCGCTGCGCTACGCGGGTGCGTCCGATGGATGAAGTACGCGCCGCCGCACGGGCTGTGGTCGCTGCCAATGCCGAGCTCCGCGAGACGATGGGCGAGTTCCATGTCTCCGATCTACGGCTCGAGCTTGGAGTTTGCGGACATCCTGCTCGTTGAGGGGAGTCCGGAGTTTATAGTGCGCCATTGCCGTATGTTACCTTTCCGTCCGCGCTGATGGTGGCGGATGCGCGTTCGCCGCGCCAGCACTGGATATTTACCGCGACGGGATTGTGACTGATGTGGGTGTGGGCCCACTCGATGTTGACGGCCATCGCGGTGGTGGCGCCGCCGAGACCCTGGGGTCCGATGCCGGTCTGGTTGATCAGTTCGAGCAATTCCGTTCAAGGGCGGCGACCTCGGGATCGGAGTTCACGGTGCCGATCTTGCGGAAAGTGCTGGCCTCCTTCGCAAGTTGCACGGCCACGTCGGAGGTCCCGCCGAGTCCAACGCCGACGATGACCGGCGGGCACGGCTTCGCTCCCGATTCGAAGATGCACTGGAGCACGAATTTCTTGATGCCCTTGCGGCCTTCTGAGGGATTGAGCATGCGCAGGAAGCTCATGTTCTCGGAGCCGGAGCCCTTGGGCGCCATGGTGATTTCGATGCTGTCGGAATCGGGCAGCGAAGTCGAGCTTGATGATCGGCATGCCTTGTCCGGTATTGGTGCCGGTGTTCTTGCGGGTGAGCGGATGCACGGTATTGGAGCGCAGCGGATACTCCGAGGTCGCGCGCTCGCAGGCCCGGCGGATGCGGGCTTTCAATTCGGGAATGTCGATGTCCGCTTTTGCGCCAACCAGAATTTTGTAGATCGGCAGTCCGGTGTCCTGGCAGACCAGCGTGTTCTGCTCGTCGGCGGTTTTGATGTTTTCGAGGATCGTGAACATCACCTGCTCGGCGGTGTCATTGCCGGCTTTCTTTTCGGCCTGGAGGCCGAAGGCAAGGGCGGCGCGGACATCGGCGGGAATGTCTTTGAGCGCGATCCAGTAGAGGTCTCGCGCGACCGTTTCGATGGTGTCGTAGATCGTGGGCATGTTATTTTATTTCCATTCCAGGCGGACGAACACGTGTGAACTTCACCGGTTCACAGTGAAAGTGAATGTCCTCACCTGCCGGTTCGAGGTAGATATTTTTGAGCCACTCGGGATTCCGGAGCGGGATGAT
>CAVWSB010000005.1:0-51543 GCA_963757565.1 uncultured Alphaproteobacteria bacterium | reverse complement strand
TACTCACGACCGCATCGCAGCGGATCTCGCCGCCAAGGAAATCGAAGCGGAAATCGCAGCACGGAAAGAGGCATCGGCTATCATCATCGCCGAGCAAGGCCGTTGGTACACGGCGATCATCCGACCGCTGCTCGCCTTTCCGATCATCATCTATTTCTGGAAGGTGATCGTCTGGGACAAGGTGCTTCGGGCTCGGCGTTACCGATCCGATCACCGGCATGATCGCGGATTGGACCGGCACTAATCCTCACCGCCTACGTCGGTGGCCGGTCGATCGAGAAAGTCGCGCGCATCTTTAAGCGTTAGGGCTGAACCATGAGCGAAAACAACGGCCGGCAAGGCAAGCCGATCTTCGATCCTACGATCAACTACGGCCATGTCCTGACCGCGGTCAGCTTCATATTTGCGGGCCTCGCCGCCTACTATGGAATGAGAGCTGAACTGAGCAACATGGATCTCCGCGTCGCCAAGATCGAACTCACGCTGCAGCAACTGGCAAATGTGCTGGTGCTAAGCGCCCGTCAGGATGAGAGACTGATCGCGATCGAGCGGCGGGTTGATCGGTTGGAACAACCGGTCCGGTGACTTGCAACACGCTGGGCAACGCTAGTCCAGCTTCGCGCGAAGGTCAGCACTTGCAAGCTCAGCACCATTTGCAACGCGCCGCTCGATAGCCGATGCGGTATTCATCCATGTCTTGGCTACACTGAGCATAAGATCGCGATGGATCGGGTTGTTTGCGAGTTCGGCCCAGCGGAGACAGTCGAGCGCGAACTCACGCATTTCGTCTGGGGTGACCACGGCTATGCCGCCATGCGGGCTTCCAACAATACCCGGTCGCGCAGCGCCTTGGCGTCGATCACGCCCGAGCCCGCCAGATCGATGATCCGTATCGCGATGACCTGCCGCCCGTGTTCGTCTCCGGCGAAGATCTGCAGCGCGTTACATGCATCGTGGAAGGCTTCAGACATGACGCGCAACGCATCCGGCTCGAATACGTTCTGGTTTTCAAGATGCGAATGGATGGTAATCATCGCCCTTTCTCCATGCCGTGACAGTGCCCCGATGTCCTTTCGTTGATAAGATTGTTGATCCGCAGTTCCACCCCGTCTGTCTGGAACCAGACGCAGGTGAAAAAAATTAACAGCAATCGTGATGCTAAATGGCGAGCAGCCGCTCGTAGTGGCCCTTGACGGTTTGGTAGCACTCGCAGGCCCCGGCTTCGATCTGGGCGATGTCCAGGAGATGGATGCGGCCGCGGCTGTATTTGATGAAACCGGCCGTCTGAAGCGTACCGGCAACCAGGGATACCGCACTGCGGTGAACCCCAAGCATTTGCGCAAGAAACTCCTGGGTGAGCTGCATATCGTCCGACCCGGTCAGATCGCGGATGCGGAGCAGCCATCGACACATGCGTGCCTCGACCGTGTGGCTGGCATTACAACCGGCCGACTGCTGGGCCTGGGCGAAGAGCACTTGCTCGTGTCGGATCAGCATGCCGCGCAGAGGTCCAAATTCATCGGCTAGGCTTCGCAGCGCGTTCGAAGGGAGGACGTGCGCGCTGCCGGCGACTTGAACGATGCCCCGGTGCAGCGCGATGTTTCCGTCGAGCGCGGAGGTCGCGTTGACCACGCCGTCCCGCCCCACCATCGCGGTCTCGATCATGTCGCCCACCAGCATCTCGACCACCAGCGAGACGACGCCAGTGTCGGGGAAATAGACGAGATCGACGGGCTGATCCGTCTCCGCCACCACCGCGCCGAACAAGAGCTCTACGCGTTTGAGCTGAGGCTCAACCGCAGCAAAGATGTTTTGCGGAAGCGAATTAAGAATACGGTTCTGGGACTGGGCCATCGCGCTCTCTCCTGCCGTAGGGCGGGAGCGCGGGCGCGTCTCTCAGTCTCTGACGCCAGTGAATGTGCCAGGGATTGCTGGCATATATGACTGGTAGAGGACAAATTCCACCCCCGCCATCTAAATTCGGAACCATATGCGCGGTACCGCGCTTAGCCCTGTTAGGCGGCCCTATCACCTCCAACGGAACGGGCGGCGCTATGAAACCCTTCGATCAAAAGAAACAGGCGCGGATGGCCGTCTCCGAGCGCCTGAGATTATTCTTCAGCCACTTGAAGGAGCAAATAGCCCCGGGCACCGAGGCGCTTTGGAGGCGCGTTGAGACCGAGTTTTCCACGGACCACAAGCAGACAGAAAAGAAACGCCCTATCGGTATTTGACGACGGCGACCTCTAAGTGTCCGCAGCCCGCGCACTCGAAGGTCCGCCGATCGTGATCGGGGTGATCTGGTTCGATGCGGGCGAGCATCATGAGCATCCCACACTTGGCACAATGCGGACGCGTGATTGATGTAAGATATGACTCAGACGGTGAGAAAGGTTTCACGACGGTCCCCAGCAATACCGGCGGGAGCGCTGATGCCTCTCAGCCAGCGTCCCTCCCAGAATGCATTTCAATCTATCGCAGTCACTTGGGCGGCGTCTGTCGGCTTCCGCGCACACGGAGCACCTCCTCCTAATGCTGACATTCGTGCAGTCCACGTCGGCCTCAGATCAGGACCGGTGTAGCCCTTCGGAGCAAAGGATTTTAGCGCATGCTTGCGCGCGTACCTTCCTGTCAATCGTTCCGCATTCGCGGTGATCCGTGGCTGAACCGTTGAACGCGTCCGACAGCACGCTGCTGAAGATCAGCGCCGTTGGGATGTCGCCCTATGCGGCACGCGGATCTGACGCAGACACTCAATCCGATCGATCAGTCGAAGGACCTGCGTCGCACCATTAATGGCGAGCTGATCGACTTCTCGGTCGAGCAGTTCCGCAAGTACGCCAGCGTGATCGGCGGCAATGACCAGATGCCGCCGGGGGTCGCCGGCATTTGGCCGGGGCGCGATGTTCAGGTCGAGTGCATCGCCGAGCTCTGCTTTGTCACTGCAGGCGGCAGCGCCGAGCGCCCCGTCGTGGACGGCTCCGAGCGCACGGAGGGTCCATACACCTACTACCGGCCCGTGCTGAACATGCGCGTCGCGGACTTCAGCCAGTCCTTTGATGAGTGGGACGCGCAGGTGAGCTGGTCGCTGACGCTTGAGGAAATCTGAGCTTGGCCGCTGTCGTGTTTCACTTCGCGTGGGTGGATGCCAGCGAAGCGGTCTTCGGCCCGGAGCATCTGGTCGAAGACGAAAAGGTGCTCAGCATTGCAATCGAGCACAACGAGGGCGACTTTCCGTCGCTCTCCATCGTACTCAAGAATCCGCGCATTGGACTGCTGGCGCCGGCACGCAAGACCTGGGCTTGGTTGTCACACGGCGGCACGCCGCTGTTCTTCGGCCGGCTTGTCGGCGTGCCTTCGAACATCAATCAGAACGCCGTCACGCTGGAGTTCATCGCAAGGCCGGCAGATTACGCCTCTCAGAAAGCCGCCTTGGCGGCGTCCCTGCGGGTGCTGCCTTACTACGATCCAGTGTTCATAACGCCGGACGCGCAGGCCGATCCGGACACGGTGCTCGAAGCGCGGCCCGCGCTGTGGCACATCGACCGAACCACACTGGCGGTGACGACGTCGCATATCCTGGTCGGCGAGGATGGCGTCGAGGAGTTCCTCGAAAACGAGGTACCCTACGACAGCGTCTCGATCAGCATCGGCCAGGTGCCGACGCGGTCGCTGACCGTGAGCGCGGATGTGTCCTGGACGCAGTCCGCGCGCGGCAACATCAACGTCGGCTCCTATTACTTCGAAACCTATAGCGGCAAAGCCCTTATCGACGACTGGCCAAAGCCTGGTGACAGCATCGATGGCGGCTACACGGTCAGTCTCGCATTCGCGCCAGGACAACTACAACATCGACGGCACGGAGCCCGCGAGTTTCTCGATTTCGTGGTCGAATGAAGAGCGCAAGCACGCGACTGGCGACACGCTGTCGACCAGCATCAGTTCGACCATCGCGCCGCTGCGCGGACCGTCCATCAAGGTGCCGCTGACGTCCGGCTCCAAGAGTGGCGAAGGCGAAGCGAGCGTCGACAGCACCTGGCTCCGCATTCCGCTTTGGGCGGTGAGCGCCGGACTGTCGGTGAACTACGAGGCCGCGCGCGATCGCAAGGAAACCATCCAGTTCACGATGCAGGCCAATTTCCAGGCGCTCGTGACGTTACCTGGCGAGGAAGAGGTCGGAACGCTCCGGATCGGCGGTGGCGATGTCGGCGTCCCGTTGGACGGTAGTGTGCCGATCGGCGATGTGCGGAACCGATCCTACTTCTCAAGCGACCGCGGCCTTCAATCCCTCGAGTATCTTCTTCACCGCGCCCGCTCGCAGCTCATGTCGAGTGGCCGGGCCATCAATGTCTCTTGGGATTGCTCGTTCGAACGCGCCAAGCAGCTGTCGTGCCGCAAGAATGCCCTGCTGCACGATCATCGGCTGCCGGGCGGTCAAGCACAGGGCAAGATCGTGAAGTACGCGCTGTCACTCGATGGTGATAGCGGCAAGCCGATCGGGCACGTGGAGATCGCCTGCTCGATCGGATACGGCGGGTCGGTCGCAGGCGTTACGGGTGAACCGGCCTATGTCGATACCGGCTACGTCGACGAGGGCTATCAGTTCATGGATGGTCAGATCGTTGCGCTCGACGCCGGTGACGTCGGCTACACGGTGCCAGTCGATGCGCCGAACGATGACGGCATCCACTTCCCGCTGACATACCGCCAAGCCATCCTCGTGAATGAGACGCATGGCTCGGCGGATGCGCAGGCCGCCGCGATCGACGGGCTGGCGCAATCCCCTGTCACCGGCTTCTCGGGTCCGACCGGGACGCAGGAACAGATCGACGCCATCCTCAATCGTTCGACCGAGGTACCGCGGCAGATCGAGAACATGCTGAAAGCAAACAGCGTGTGGCAGGAGATCAAGTTCAAGAACTTGGAGACCGGTCCGTTCGAGAGCGCCTACGACATTGAATTGACACCGCTCGAGTTGCCTCAAGGCATCAATCTAGAGGCTGGGTCAACGCCGTGAGCACGCTCGAACAGATCGTCCGGCCGTTCCAGCGGACCGGCGTCTCCTATCCGACCCGCATCTTCGACCCGACGCAGAAGCCGGTCGAGGACGCTGTCCTCATGCTCGGCAAGGAAGGCAGCACCAAGACCTTCAACGAGTCCTTTTCCGAGAAGGTGACGACCTACAAGGACCAAGAGATCAAGGAAAAGAGCCGCGAGACCGAGGTGAAGCGGATCAAGAACCCCGACGACGAAACCCAGTTCGTCGACGTCGAGAACATCAAGAAGCTGGTGACCGAGCAAGGCGAAGGCTCGAAGTACCAGAAGTCGACCTACAATTTCACGAACAAGTAGGCTCGATCTTGGCGCAATTTCGATCCGCCCTGGCGGCTCGATCCTCTCAAACGCATCATCAATGTCGGTTGGGGCGGCTCGATCGCGGTCCTCGCCCTGACGGCGCGCCTCGGGGGAAGCGCACCCGCTACAGACCCCCCAGTCACGTTGGAACGCCTTTCTGACCGCCGGATGCGACGACCCCGATATGCGCGGCAGTTCATTGCTCGAGGAACTGGGACCGCGCGTTACACCGCCTGGGCCACCGCCGAGCCTCGTCACCTCGCAGAATGATTTCTGGTGCTATGCCAGACAGTTTTCCGACACGAGCAACATCGTCACGCAGACATTTCACTTCGTCGACCGCGGCAAGTACGTGATCTTCACATCGAGCGGCACGATCACGCTGTTCTTTGACTCGCTCGATCCAACAAACCCTGATGTGCCGTTTCTGATCGACTTTCGTACGCCACCGGATCTTACCGGGGGCGGCGCCGTCACAGTCCTCCCAGGTAACAATGCCGGCAATGCGCTCGATGGCTATATCAATCACGTGGTGAACCAGGTCTTCTCGCCGCGTCCCGACCACGATCTTTCCGCAGCTGATCGAGGAGATCATTTCGCACAACGAAGTGGTCAACACGCGCGAGAGCGAGAAGTCCTGGAAGACCATCACGTTTCTGAACCTGCCGCGCATCGCAAGTCGATGGCCTGCCATTAAGAGCGCGGGCAAGCTGAAGCTCGTGGCCCAGATGCAAGGCGTGAACTCGCGCACATTTATCGAGTGGTCGCTGGCGCTCGGGACATTTGTCGGCGTCAAGAAATTCGTCCGCAACGACAGCTCGCCCCTGCTCGTCTTTTCAGATCCCGACAAGGCCCCGATCGGCTTCCACGAGGAGGAGGACGACCGCTCGCCTGAGACCACGATGCCCACCGTCGAGGTCACCTTCACGATCGACCTGAGGACCTACGAGGTCACAGCCACGCGACGGAACCTGTAGAAGGCCGATGCACTTTCGCACGACCGACAACACGAAGTGGGGCGCCGGCAAGGGCAGCAACCTCACGCCGGGCGAAGTCGACGACAATTTCTGGGATCTCGATCAACGCACCGCCGCGCTGGAGGCAAACCCGCCCGCGCCGATCGGCATCGACCACGTCACCGTCACCGGCAGCACCTTTACGATCGTCCTGACCGACGGCTCATCTCAGGGCCCGTTCAATCTGCCCGCCGCCAAATTCAATCTGGTCGGCGAGTGGGCGCCTGCCACGCTGTACGTGCCGAATAGCTTCATCACCGAGGCCGGCAAGACCTATCTGATCCTCTATCCGCACACATCTGGAGCCTTCTTCGATCCCGGCGCGAACGATGGCGCGGGTCACAACTACTACGGCCTCCTTCCGTTTCCGGACCAGCCCATCATCGAATTCCTCGATGATGGCTGGCAGCCCGCGACGCCGATGGGCGCACTCAAGCTTTTCTCGATCCCGGATGTCGGCGTCTTCCTTTCCATCCGCGCGCACGTTACGGCCGCGACGTTCGATCCCGCGGCTGAAGATGGCGGTGGAAACGCGCTCTATCAGAAGATCTTCGCGTCGATCGAATCCAACCGCGCGCGCATTCAGTTCCAGTTCGCTGGCCGTCCGCCCTCGGATGCGTCGATTATCATGGTGTACATCAATGATGATCTGCGCGATCTGACATTTCCCGTCGATTGGGAAGGCAGCGCCGCGCATCTTGACGTCGCCTGTACAGCCGAAATCGCCTGGACGATCGAATATGCCGGCGACGTCATCGGCACGATCGCCTTTGCGCCGGGCGAGCTGCTCGACGGCGACACGGGTCAGTTTGCAACAATTGCCGGGACCGGCATCGGCGGCACGCCCATCGCCAACCTCGAGCTCCTGAAGATCCGCGCGCCCGGCGTCGCCGACGCGACTGCCAAGTTCCTGACCGTTGCACTCGTCGGCACCTACGTCGATCCGTGACGCACATCCTGATCCTGCAGGGGACGCCGACGGGCGCGCCGCTGCCATTTCGGCTTCAGCCGTCTCGCGTGCTCAATGCGCAGCAATTCGGCAGCACGCGGGTCGATTTCCGTCTTCCGAACGAGCTGCACCCAGCACGCATCGTCAATTCGCAGCGATTTGGCGCACTGACGGTACGCAATGTGTTCGTAACCGAGTTGACCCCGTCGTGCGTGATCAATGTCAACTCGATCGGCAATACGACACTCGCCGTTCTGCCGTTCGAGCCGGTCAACGACGAGACCGATGCGCTGCTCGCCGCGCTCACCGGCAGTTACACCACCGTGGCGAAGCGCCAGATGGACCGTCTCGTCACCGAGCTCAAGTCCGCCGGCGTCTGGGGCAAGCTCGATTGGTACGGCAACGCATTCTGGGCGGTGAGCGAGCACGATGCCCTGCTCAATTGGGTCAACCCTGCGCAAACGCTGACGAAGGTCGGCGGTGCGTCCTGGTTGCTCAGCCAGGGCTTGAAGGGTGTGAACCCGATGACGGACAGCGGACGTTACAAGTCCGGCTGGAATATCGGGAACGGTCCACACAGCACTGCAACGTCGTTTGCTATGTTTTGCAAAATCACGTCGATCGACGTGCCGCAAAACGGCATGCAGCCGATGGGGCTGTTCGAATACAGCACACCGGGTCCGAGCGCGCCGGACGGGTCGTTTCTCATTCTTTCAATTCCCGCAGACTCCGGCGCAGCCGGCGGAAACGTCCTTCCCTTCAACGGCAATAGCGGTTTCGCTGTCGGAGATGCCCTCGGCGTGTGGGGGACGTCCCGCTCGGGCGCCAACAACATCACCGTGAAGAACGGCATTGCGCTCGCCAGCGATGCCATATCGGGTGCGTCCGGCTACACCCAGACGGACGGCATCTGCGTCGCCGGTTCGGGCCCAGGCTTCGGGGCGCAGCGCAGCTTCCCAGGGACTCAGCTCTATTGGGGTTGGGGCGCCGCGCTGACCGCGGGCGAGCTTGGCCACGTTGAGAATGCCTTCGTCGACGCGCAGATGTCTTCAGACGCCGACAGCATTTCGGACGCGCTACTGATCGACAGCGATTCCAACTACCTGGTCGATGCAGCAGGCAGCTACGTCATCGTCTAGATGTCCCGATCCGCGGCACCATCCGCCGCGCAGCGCGGAACGCCTTTGCTGCACGCAAGCTCGCCGAGATCCGCGCAGCCGTCCACGCTCATAAATGCTGAAGGAGGACCAACCGCATGCCGACCGGTCAAACAGAAAATCTGCTGACTGTCCTCCCCTCGCCCGTGTTGCAGGACGACCACATGATCGTCGGTCGTGGCGGACAACTTTATCAGGCGGACAAGAGGCTCATCATCAATCCGGCACCGCTCATTCGTGCGGTCGCGCGTCCCCAGCTCGCTGATTTCGGGACGTGGCTCAACCAACTCACGTGCGTCGGCACCGACGAAGATTATGGCTTCTCTCTCTATGCGCCGCCGAGGGGCTCGGGAGACAGCCTGAATGCGCGCTATCGCAACGTGCCGGCGGGCGGTCACTTCTCCGTCATGGCCGGCATCTACCTCAACGCCTCCTTCAAGGGCAATCTGGCGGCAGGCATCTTCTTGCGCGAGGCCGCAACCGGCAGACTCGAATTGCTCTCGATTGGTGCGGCCAGCAATACCGGCACCGCCACCGAGAAATGGAGCAGCCCCACCGGCGGACGGTCAACGCGGCAATCTGTGAACGGCCAGATCACCAAGGCCTACTTGAAGTACATCGTCGGCGGAAATTGGATCAGCCCACAGATCAGTTTTGACGGCGTCCACTTCTTTCAGTTCTCCGATCCGTTTCTCATTCGCGACTTCTTGAACGGAGCGATCGACCACTGGGGCATGTACGTCAATTGCAACAACAGTGGCACGCCGAATGGCGACGTCTCCGCGTTCATGTTCCATTACGAAGAGAGCATTGCCGACAATTTGACGTCCTACCCGTCCTACATGAACAGGTATGGGTCAGGCCCTCGTACATCGTCGGTCGTGGTGACAACGGACGCGACGGTCACCGGTGCCGCGATAACCACACTCGTCGATGGCGACTACCTCGGCGACCTATCGAAACCGAGGTTCGCAGCAGACGCGACCGGTAATCGTCAGATCACGTTCCAGTTTCCGACAGCCGTGAAGATTACCGAGGCGAAGTTTTTCATGAATTCGCCCAACGCCGAAGGAACGTGGAGATGGCAGGGATCAAACAGCGGCGGCTCCTGGACCGACATCTCCGCGACCTGGACCCTAACAGGGGACTTCGACGGAGAACCGATCGGCGATCTGTCGACGAATACGACCGCCTTTTCCTATTACCGCATGCAGCAAACGGCGGGTTCGTTGGACTCGGCATCAGCCCTGCGGCAGATCGATTTCAAGGTCCTCAACTAAGCGTGCAAAGGGCCAATGCGATTTCGCCCACTGCAACGCCGGCCGAGATCGGAGCGGCCCCTGGACGCGAGCGGATAGGCCGCGAGATTTAATTTTAGCGAGATACACGGGAGCTAACCTCAACAGCGAATATTTTCCGAGAAATCCCCGGGCAACCGCAGGAGCGAACAGCACTGGAGCAGATGGTGCTTTGTTCTGTTGCCTATGTATAAGGTCAAACAAAATCCGCCGCGCAAGAGTGCGCGGCGGACTAAAGAACTTACTGGCGGTGACAACTACTCGATGATTTCCACGATGCGCCGAGTGCGAGGCTCAACGATCACCGCGTGATCGTTCACATAAGTGTAACGATAGCCGGGGGCTACATGATACTCCGCCGGCACTTCGTAATACGTCATGCCATCGTCTGGCAGCACGACACCGACGCGCACCTCTTCACGATAACGATATGATGGATGACGTTCGCGAACGACATATTCGCGAAACCGGGGCCGATCCTCCACCCCGAGAATGCCGCCGACCGTGCCCGCAGCCGCGCCAAGCGCGCCGCCGACGATTGCACCGACCGGCCCGGCCGCGCGGCCGCCCGCGTTGGCACCCTCTTCGGCGCCCCGGATTGTGCCTTGCGCTTGCACGGCGAAGGGCACCAGAGCAGCAAGAAACGTGGCTTTGACAATGACGTTTCGCATGGGAGTTCCTCGTTCTGTCACGATGTCAACGACAAGAGCCAAGCCCCATGCCGGTTCCCCTCTCAGACGCGATTGTCATGGGGACGGAACGTATCTCTCGCGGAACGGCCTGCAGGCTGGCTCTCGGAAGAACTCCCTTGTCTGGCGCCCTCTACTTGGCGCACATCGATGCCCGCAAAGCAGCTGATGTCGCGGGCGCGTCTGAGCGTGTCCGCCGCATCTGCGGCACCAGGTCAGCGGCCCTTGCAAATCAGGATAGTTGAGCCTTCTGCTCAGGCCTATCAGTTTGCACCAACGCTCTTAAGCCGGACGTAATTAGGGGCAAGGAAGTTTGAAAATCCAACAGGCCACGGCGGGTGATAAAGACGCAAAGGGTCTCATGCCAACGAGGCTTCGGGTAGGGCTGTAAAGTGGTTGAAGGAACCCGATGGAGAACGAGGGCGCCAATTACCAAACGAGACCGAAAGGCGCGACGATCAGGCCGACCGCCGCGCCTGTTTTTGAACCTTAGTTATAGGTGCTGTATTTGAATTCTTTCATTTGTTTCAGCTGCTCCTTGGTGGCATTGAGCACGCCGTGGTCGGGATACCAACGTTCGTTTGCAGCCCGGACTGTGGCCGTGTTGCTAGCAACGCGTGAGTTATTCGGCGTGTCCGTCTTCGTCCCGGTGGTCGTGGCGGTACGCGCCGGCTCATTGACGAACTTGATCTTGGAGGGCTCAACAAGAATGTCGTGTTCGCCCATGCCGAGGAACCCACCCACGCCGACCACGTAGCCGATCACTTTGCCCGTTGGCTCGATGATGACGTCATTTATATCGCCCAGTTTATCGTTGTTCTCATTGTAGATGTTCACACCAATCAACTTCGACGAGCGCCAATGGTCACTTTTGGACATCTCAGCGACGGGGGGGAGACTGGTGCGTTGGTCTGTGCAAGAGCCGCCGTGGAAACAATGGCAGCAACCAGTATGCCGCCCGCTAACTGTCGTGTGCGCATAGATTTCCTCCGCAGGTTGGTCGATGCGACTTAACATCCCGATTGAGATGTTTGTTCCACAAAATCCGGAGGATGGGTTAGAACCGCCCGGATCTCCTCTTTGAGCAACGCAATGCGGAAGAGACCCTTGGAATTCAATCGCCTCGCGCTGAAAACGATGCTTGCGCAGACGCTTCATCACATCGAATTGACAAACACGCATCTCGCCAAGCAGCGAGAGCGCGTTCTGAAGGCAAAAAATTCAGGGCGGGATTCGACCGAGGAAACGCGCTTACTTGACCAGTTTGAGGAGCACTTACGACAGCAAAGGCACCGCTATAACGAACTTAAGGGGCAGTTATCGGACCTCCCCTTGGAAGGGGACTCTGACTAGGAGGGCGGCATTCCAAAAAGCTGCAGCCGGCCGCCGGCGCGCTTGCGATAGAGATGGGTCCCCCCAGTTCGGTCGCGCCGTTACCACTAGCCCCCCGTGGCGGCTAATACGGAAAATCAGTGCGCGGTGTTGCAATCGATCGAACGTAGACTTGAGTAACCGGCAGCGCGGCAGGAAGCTCTTTAGCCGCGCGCCGCGGATGTCGGATCTTAACAGCCGTTGGACGCCCCTGCGGCTCAGGGCTTTCGGGTTGCACGAGAGCAACTGGCGCTTGCTGCATCGCAGAAAGTACCGGCACAGGGGCGACAGGGGCCGGCTGCTGAACGGGGAAGGGCTTCTTGCGCTCGATGCTTTCGAGAATACGCGGCGGGATGGGCGGTGACTTGGCTTCAGCGGTCCGATGGAATGTCGGATCCGGTGTCACAAGCCAGTAGACGCCTTGCGCCAGCGTGCCGATCAGCGCGGCGGTGACGAACAAGTAAGCCACTAGTCTCTGCGCCAGACTCATAACTTCAGAACCTTCTCATCCCACCCGTGTTCCGAAAATGCAGCCGCCGGAGCCGGCGGATATCATCTTCAACCTTAATCCGCTCTGTTGTATTCGCGCGGTCGCCGTGCGGCGCAGCAGCGACGACAGGTTGCGGCTCGACCGGCTCGCGTTACGGGAACCGGTACGCGGCGCTCGGCATTTTGGGATGCGGCCACCTGACGCAGGAAAGCGTGATGCGCGGACAACTCCCTATCAGTTCGGTTGGCGGCGCAAGTCGCCCAACGACCTGGTTCGCCGCTTTTGCGGCGAAGACCTCCCAAGTCACGGGCAAGCCGCTCAGCTTTCTTCTCGCCACGGCGGTGATCCTGGTTTGGGCCGTGACTGGTCCATTCTTTCACTACAGTGACACGTGGCAACTTGTGATCAACACCGGTACTACCATAGTCACTTTTCTGATGGTGTTCCTCATTCAAAACACGCAGAATTGCGACACCGTGGCCCTGCAGCTTAAACTCGACGAACTCATCCTCGCCACGCGTAACGCGCCAAATGAACTCGTGGGAATAGAGGACGCCCCGGACGAGGCGCTTAAAGACGAGAAGGCCAGGGTTCGTCGCCGCGCCCGCCAGCGATCATGAACCTCGACCATGTGCCTTGGGTGATTGGCTCAATCACTGACCGACTCCGGCGCTGTCGGTCGCGTCTACCATCGATCTGAGGCTAAACCGACAAAGCGGAATTTGCGCTCCCAGACATCGTGACCGCGAACGAACAAAGGTCATCGACGTTAGCGCCCAACGGAAGCTCGGCAACCAGTCAGAGCGTGAGTCCAGCCAATGCAGATCGCTTGGTCTATGTGCCGCACAACCGAATTCACGCATTCGCATCGGGTTCTCAGAGCCCTTCTGAGCTTATTTCTGCTGGCGGGCATGTCGATTTTGGATGCGGGGCCCGCATGGGCCGATTGGGCTGTCTTGCGGGATGGACGTGGCACAACGGTTGAATACCGAAGTGACGTTTTTTCTGAGAGAGTTGGTGCGGGCGAGCCTCCCGGCATCTTGCTGAGCTCCCCGATAAGCGCGCGCGCCTCCACGTTTTTACAATGAGCAACGAAAGACGGGAAAGTCCACTCAGTTCATACGGCGCGTAGTCACCGATCGAAGTCAGCATCTCACGTATACGCGCATTACCCGCAGCTTCTTCGTATTCTCGGCTCCGGACGGCAGCCTTATTCTTTATCGACGCTGCAATTTCTCTACAGACGCAATGATTCATTGCGTCGATATCCGTTACCCCCTGAGCGAGAAACGAGCTTGGGATAGTGTGGTTACCCGGATGAGCCTGTCGCTGCGCCCCCGATAGAAGTGTTACCGCTCAGCGTGCGCAGCAAACAAACGCGCAATGAGCCAACGACCATGGATCGTGCCGGCCTGAACAGACAAGTTGACTTAACGTCTTCTTTCTTGGGGGGTCACCATGGCGGACTCCTGGCGATTTGGCGCGGAGCCCAAGTAGGCCGCGCGGCTTTGGACCATTCTTATTATGGGGTCCTTGAGCGCTCGACGCGAGGCCGGAACTACAGCGCGCGCGACGAGTTCCCAGCGAGGACCGCTGGTGGATCCCATGGAGGTAAACGTGAAAACCTATTTATTAGCGTCCGTCGCCGCATTCGCTCTGATGGTAGCCGCGGAGGGTATGGCCGTGGCGCAAGGTGTCCAAGGGGGCGGCAAGAGCGAGTCCCCGGCTGCGACGCCTGCTCCGGCCCAGGGGTCCGGCACCACTCCATCGCCTGCTCCCAGTGGCTCGCCACCTCCAAGTGCGACGCCCCGATCACAGGATCAAAAGAAGACGACCACCGACACCAAGCAGGCGCCAAAGTCCTCCCAATCTCCCGATACCAAGGCCCCGCCTGCGCCCGCGGCAGCTGAGAGTAAGTCGCAGGCGCCCAACTCGGCGAAGGATACAAAAGCCCCGGCATCGCCAGCCGCCGATTCCAAATCACAGACGACAACCCCGCCAAATACCGCAAAGGACACAAAAGCTCCTGCACCGCAACCAGACGGCAAGAAAGCGACAGGTGCCGCTGCCGCCGCGCCCCCGCCTGAGAAGCGAACTGAAATCGTTTCTTCGATCAAACAGGTGAAAGTCGAAGAAACGACCAACGTGAATTTCAATATTTCAATAGGCGTTTCGGTACCGACGACCGTTCGGTATCATCCATTACCGCCCCGGATCATCGAAATCTATCCGGAGTGGAGGGGCTATGAGTTTATCCTGGTGAAGGGTCAATACATCATTATCGAGCCCAAGACCCACGTAATCGTTTACATTATCGAGGGCTAAGTCTCAGAGCCTTTGCGATACGGCCGCGGCTTATCCGCGGCCGTAATTTTGATCGAGACGATTTGCTTATCGAACATAACTGGCTTACCTGCCTCGTTCCACGAGGTGAGCGTTGAAATAAATTCCGTGCTTGACGCGCTGAATGAGTTTCCGCACGCGTGCCTTGCGCACGTCGAGCCGAACGGGCCGCAGGTCCTCGCCGTCGAAGGCGAACATGACAACGCGATGGTCGTGCAGCTCGAGTGCTTGTCGAAATGGCGAGGCCTTTGTCGTCGCAGACGATGCCCTCGGACGACGCGCGCAGCTTCGACGATTTAGCGGGACCGCTTCGTCCAGTCGACGCCGCGTCGGGTGTAAATGCGCACTTGGTCGCCGCTCTTGCCGACCATCAGGCGATAGACGTCGTGCTTGATTTCGTAGATCCAATTCGGCCCCGCTGGAGGCCGGACCGAAACCGACGGCAGGCACGGCGGATGAAGTTTTACAACGGTAGTAGAACGCCAACGCGTGCGGACGAAATAAGTCGACCAGGCAGCTTTGCCGTGTCCATCGTAGTTGTGCCGGACATGGTTTTTGCGACCATAAAGCGTCAGAGCGGCTTAGGAACACGCTTCAATTACCATTCAGAAGACATTGCTCGAGATGGCCTACCGCCGAAAGACATGTCTATCGTGTTCTGCCCGATGCTTCATTGAAGCGCAAATGAGCGAGAGGCGCTGAGCGACCTTGTGAACCGCTACAGCAAATAAGAAGCCGCCCAATGTGAGCCGAAGATTAACATCACGAAAGCAAAAAGCCCGGCGCCTCACGGACCGAGCTTTTTCCTGTCGACCCGGCTACCGAGTAACGGCGCTCTGCAGAGTTCCGCACCGCAACAGCCAAGCTGACCCATCACCAATGCGCCGTGAGAACCTTCGTTCCAGAAAATAACAGAATGTGGCTGGACACCGGGAGTGACCATGCGGCCACGGCGCGCGGGTCCATAACCGCTCGAACACCCCGCCGTTTACCATAATTCCACATTCACGCGGAACTGCCCGATCCTTCGTCACGTTGGGTTTCCGCCCAACATGGAGGATTTGTAATGAAAAAGCTGATCGTTACCGCCGCCCTCGTCGTCGCGTTCGCCGCCCCGGCGTTTGCCGCTGATGAGTTCTACGTTGTGCGGGACACCACGACGAAGAAGTGCACCATCGTCGAGAAGAAGCCGACGGAAACCACAACGACCGTCGTGAGCCCATCAGGCACGGTTTACAAAACCCGGACCGAGGCCGAAGCAGGCATGAAGACCGTAAAGGTCTGCGAGAGCAACTAACAACCAAAGCCATCCAGAGGAGAACAGCCATGCCAGTCATTCTGTTGTGGGGAATTCCCGCCGTCATCGTCCTCGGTGGCGGTGTCTACTGGATCGCTCACATTCATTAGGCACCGACAAGAGAGGCTCGCTCCTGACAGGGTGGCGGGCCTCTTTCTTTTTAGGAGGATTCGGCCATGGCCGATCAAAAAGGACTTCGCGTTATCGGCTTCGCATTGAGCGCCGTCACAGCGTTCGTTGCCTTGGCTGCGGTGATGACAACGCTGGCGCTCGGCGCGCCCTAGTTGGCCTCCCTCATTTTAGAGTTCGTCCGACAGGCCCGCCATCTCACGTTTGTGGTGGTCAAACGATGGACACCTCCAATCATTGACCCTCCACCACATACTTTCTTCCACCGACAACGGTCGCCAGCCGAATGCGCTAGTTGCGCTGATGCGAACACTCGAATGGAAGTCGTCCAGGAGATAGCGCTTGGCGTCACAGTTCAGTCACCTTCGACCGCCAAGCCGCGCCTTGAGTTTGCCCGATCTTCAACTCTCGCTGACTGTGGATGACCATGACTCAACAAAAGACGACAAGGACCTTGCTGCTTGGAAGCACGCTCATTCCCATTGCGTTGCTCGCGGCGCCTTGCGTCGCCGCCCCGCTCCAGGTGAGCAACATCCTTGTGGCGCAGCAGCAAGAGCCGGCGGAAAAATCCGAGGGACCCGGGCGCCGTCGCCCCGAAAGCGCTCCCGGTGCTCCTGGGCAGCCCGGAGGTCGCCCGCCGCAGCAGGGCCAGCCTCCGGCCGCGCGTCCTGAAGCGCCGCCGGCAAAGCAGTCCCTACCGCCTGCTCCCCCGCAGCCCGAGCCTCCTGCGAAGCAGGCCCAGCCGCCTCAACCGGCTCCTCCAGCGAAGCAGGTGCATCCACAAGAGCACCCCGCACCTCCTGCAAAGCAGGCTGAACCGCCCGCTCAGCCTCCGGCGAAGCAGGTCCAACCACCTGCACCGCCAGCCCCGCCTGCAAAGCAGGCCGAACCGCCCAGTCAGCCACCCACGAAGCAAGTCCAGCCGCCGGCACCGCCCACCCAGTCGACGCCTCCCGCCAAGCAGGCCGAACCACCGCGCCCACCAGCTCCTCCAGCAAAGCAGGGGCAGCCCCCTGCACCGTCAACGCAGCAGACGCCTCCTGCGAAGCAGGTCCAGCCGCCGCAGCCGACAACACCCCCCGCACAGCCGCAATCGCCGGGTTCTCCCCCGCCGCAGGGCACGCCATCACCTACTACCCCGTCTGGCCAGCTACCGCGTCCGTCGCAAGGTCCCGCCACACCAGTACAGCCGCCCGCCGCGACGCAGCGACCTCTTCCCCCGCCCACACAAGGACAGCCCGCTCCCCGGACGACTCCCGCGCAGCCGCCAGCAACCGTCACGCCAGGTCAGCAGGCTCCCGGGCAGCCGCCAGCAGCGCAAGGTCGTCCCCCGCAACCCCAAGCTCCGGGCGGGACGACGCAGCCACCAAGTTCACCAGCGCCGGGCGGTTCAGTCCCGCCGCCGGGAGCTCAGAAGCAAATGCCCGCAACGGGACCGCAAGGACCTGGCGTCCCTGGCCAGCCGCCAGCGGCAGCGCAACGCCCGCTTCCGCCTCCTACTGTGCAAGGCGGTGCAATCCAGGTGCAGCCAACCGGCGCGCAAGGACAGCCGCTGCAGCGCGTCGATCAGATCAGAGGCGAGCGTCGCGAAGTGGTTGAGGGAGGACGCACCTTCATTCGTGAGCCGGACCGGACCATCATTCGCGAAGATGGTCACACCATTATCCGCCATAGCGAGGTCGACCGATTCCGTTTCGATGCACGCGAGGTGCGCAGTGAGCGCCAAGGCGCCGAAACCGTCACCTATATTGAGCGGCCGGACGGAACGCGCATTGTCACGGTTGTCGATGACGAAGGCCGCCTCGTGCGCCGCACCCGACGTGGGCGGGATGGCCACGAGGTCATCTTGATTGATAACAGCTACCGCGGGCCGGTGCAAAGCCAGACTTACTATGTCGACCTGCCGCCGCCGGTGATCCGCATTCCGCGAGAGCGCTACATCCTTGAGACCGAGCGTGCGAGCGAGCGGGACATCTATGAGGTCCTGATCGCGCCGCCAGTAGAGCGGATCGAGCGGCGTTATACGCTTGATGAGATTCGGTATAGCCCAAGCGTCCGCGAACGCATGCCCCGGGTCGACATTGATACCATCAACTTCGAAACCGGTTCGTGGGCGATAACACCTGATCAGGTGGATCGCCTTGCCGTGATCGCGGAAGCCGTCAAACAGGCAATCGCTCGCAACCCAGCGGAAATCTTCCTGGTGGAAGGTCATACTGACGCGGTGGGCTCGGACGAGGATAACTTGTCATTGTCGGACCGCCGCGCCGAAACGGTCGCCATCACACTGACGGAAAAGTTCGGTGTACCGGCCGAAAATCTCACGACACAAGGTTATGGCGAACAGTACCTCAAGGTACCGACGCAGAATGCCGAGCGACAGAACCGACGCGTTACTTTGCGCCGGATCACGCCGCTTTTGACTGGTCAGAATTAGCGCTTTTGAGGCCTCTAAAGCGATCTCGCGTTAGCCCATTGGCGCATATAAGGAAGTCCGACAGGGTTAGTCGGCAAATCCACTTGATCGTTTCGAGCAACCTCTTTGGACGACAAGTCGCTTGGAGAGGGAGCGCTCTACCCCCGTCGCTCCGCGATGGAGCGCGACAAGGCCCCGGTCGTCGGGGGGACATTTCATCGCGACTGATGACGAGCGATCGGAACCAACAAGTCACGCGGATGTTACTCCGCATACTAAGGCCAACGGGAATCCCTTTATGTCAAACGACACAGTCTCGTCCGTTCGCGCATTGCGAACGGAAGCCGAACTGACGCGCGCCCGTCTGACAGGGACGGTTGAAGATCTGCGCACACAAGTAAGCGACACCGCTACAGATTTGAAGGAGCGTTTGTCGCCCTCGGCGATCAAGGCAGAAGTGACCGATTACGTTCGAGATTCGCGTGATCAGATTTGGCATTCGATCGAGCAGAAAGCGCGGGATAATCCTATTCAGGCCGTGGCGGTGGGAGCAGCGTTAGCTTATCCGGCGCTCCAGCTGATCCGCGCTATGCCCGCCCCGCTGCTTCTAGTGGGGGCGGGGATTCTCTTATCGCGAGCGGGCACGAACGTCTTGGTTGCTGAAGGCGCCAGCACGGTGAAGGCTCAGACACAGTCCGCCGTGGACCGCACAAGCAATGTCCTGGATAGCGCAACCCACACCGCGTCGCGCAAGCTGAGCGATGCACAAGCGAGTGCTCGTGGCCGGGTCGATGCAGCGATGGAAACGGCCTCATCCGCCGCTTCGTCGATAGCGGATGGAGTTTCTGCGGCTGCTGGAGATGTTAAGTCGGTTATCAGCGAAACCACTGACAACATCACAGCGAAGGCCGCGCAGCTTTCTGAACAGGCACGCGGAGCCGTAGCTGGCACGTGGGATCAACAACCGTTGTTAATTGCCGGCATAGGACTTGCGATCGGCGCTTTTATCGCAGCCGCGCTTCCCTCTACCCGGGTGGAGGAAAGTGCTTTTGGCGAGGCAAGCGATGCCCTTCGGCGACAGGCGGAGGCCTTGGGTGCCAAGGGAGTAGATGGTGCGAAAGCTGTAGTTGATAGCGCGGCGGTCAGTGCGCGAACGGAAGGCCTTACCCCGGACGGGCTTTCCAAGTTGGGCGAAACTCTGACCGATAAGGTCCGCGCGGTCGCTGAACGCGGTGTGGAAGCCGCGTTTGCGGAAACCAAACCCATCAATCCTGGAATATCCGAGGGGAAACAGTCATGAGCTCAAACGCATTTACGTCATCAGGTTCGAACAACCCTAGCGTTGGCGTCAAAGCCGGTGACGCGGTGAAGCAAGCTCAAGCCTTCGGCCGAGAGATAAAGGATCAGGCAAGCGATCTTGCACAGACTGCGACCGACGTGGTCAAGACGCAGGCCAGCAACTTGACAGATACCGCCAAAGAAGTGGCTTCTGACGCCGGAGATAAACTCCGCACAAGCATGATTGAACAGAAGGCAATGGGGGCCGACTATGTCGGCAACGTTGCTAAGATCATTCGACGCACCGCTTATGAGTTCGACAGCGAGCTTCCCCAAGCGGGTCACTACATACGAAAAGCGGCTGCGCAGTTGGACAACGTCTCGCAAGCACTTCGCAACAAGGATGTTTCGGAAATTGTGGGCAATGTTCAGGATTTTGCTCGCAAGCAGCCGACCGCCTTCCTCGGCGCTGCGGTCTTGATTGGGTTTGCGGCGGTACGGTTCCTCAAAAGCGGTTCTGAGAAATCAAGCTCGCCAGCCCCAGTCGCGCAGGCTCCGTCTAACGGCAACGTTCCGCCGGCGGGGATGTGATTCATGCGTGACTTGCGCACCGATGCCCGGTCGATGTCGCGGTTGTTGGGCGATGCGTTCGAGCAGCTGTCCCAATTGATCCAAACAGAGATTCGGCTTGCTCGCGCTGAGCTTGCTGAAAAGGCGACGAACGCCGGGATGGGCATCGGACTCTTATTAGGTGGCCTGCTGCTTTTGGTGCCCGCGCTCGTGTTGTTGCTCATCGCGTTTGCGATCTTCCTGGTGCAAAGCGGGATTTCACCCGTGTTTGCCCATCTTGTGGCCGGCCTGATCGCTGCCGCTGCCAGCGCAGTGCTCATCGTTGTCGGACTCGGTCGATTGAAACCCGCGGGCCTCGCGCCTGACGTCACAATACGGCAAGTCCAAAAGGACGTGGCTGCAGCCAAGGAGATGGCACGATGAGCTCCGCAACGGGTAATTTCGTCGACGGCCTGCAAGAGGCAATCCGTCAAAATCCTGTATCCGCGGCGCTTGTCGGCGTTGGGCTCCTGTGGATGTTCACCGGTGGCAACCGCCTCACGGCAGCAGCCGCAGTTTTGGGGCCAGCAGCGAAATCCGTAGCATCTGGAGCGCTGTCGGGTGTTCAGCACTCTGTCGATGCGGTGGGGAGCGCGGGAGGATCCGTCCGGGCCATGGGAGCGCGAGCTTCAGATAGCGTTCAAGAGACCCTCAGTGACGCAGCCTCAATCGTCGGAAACGCCGCATCGCGTGCTTACGAGAGTGCCAAAGACGGAATGTCGTCGACGCTCCAATCCACAAGCGGAAATGTTCCACCGGGTGAGCTCTTGCAAGCGTGGGACGGCGCACTGCTGCAAAACTTGAAGCGCACATTGGAGCGGCAGCCGCTTCTACTTGGCGCGATGGGCCTCGCAATAGGAGCTGGAATGGCGGCCGCGTTTCCGACCACGCAAAAGGAGCAGGACTTCGCAGGCGAGGCTGCCGAAGGCGTGATAGCGCAGGCAAAGGATATTGCATCGTCCACGGCCGAAAAACTCTCCGCCGCTGCCTCTCGAACATTGGACGCCGTCAAGCAGGAAGCAGCAACCCAGGGGCTCACCATACAGGCTGCCAAAGATGGAGCAGCAGCGATTGGCGACAAGGTCAAGTCTGTCGCAAATGCTGCAGGCGCAAAGCCGCGCTCCAACTCTTAGAGCTAATTGTCCGATCGCCGGCGACGCCAGTTCCCGGTCTCCGATAAGAATAAAAGGTAATTCAAAGGAAGGCGATTTACCGAAGACCAATCCCTTTAAACGGGACGCATTCGAAACCATTCAACCAACTCCCGTATTGATCTTAGAGTGCTAGCTGGTTAATTAAAAGCATTTGAATCACTGACTGGCTATCGTCGTGAAGCAAAAGATCACCCGCACGGATTTGCAAAAGTTCATTCACTCTGAATTAGCACGCTCACAGCAATGCCAAAGCACCAGCGCATTCAAATAACCCCCCGCGAGGATGGGAGCTGGCAGATCGTTCAACTAAACGGACCGATGGATGACATCTGTACACGCCGCATGCATCGCTCGAAGCGAGATTTCAAATCGATTACGACGTCATCGAATTAAACGGACAGCCCACGCCGCGGTATATCTGAGTAGGCCCCACTGCCTGAAGCGCGTTTGCGTACCGGTGCAACAACAGGATGCGGGTTTAAGGTTGGGGGGGTCGGAGCAAGCGCGGTCGGCCGTTTGATTCCGTACGTGGTAAGCTTGCGAGCGCCAAGTGATTCCCTCATCGAGCGCGCTGGATTGAGCTACCTGTGGAACTTGGGGCTGGCCCGTTTGCCTTCTGGATTGGCTCTGCAATCTTTGTCGTCGCTGCGTTCGTATACGGCCTTCGGAATCGTTCTTCTGACCCGGGAGGCGAATGACGAACGAAACCGCCGGCGCCAACTTGGTAGACGTGAGGCGTATTTAGAGCCTCACCCGCCGCTGCGCTAGCTAAGCGCCAGCTTTCGTTCATTCACATGCTGTGAGTTGTTCAGCGATTGACGTCTGATTTGCTTAGCGCGGCAATCGGTGTTGAACTGCGAATTACATTTCAATTGGGAGAGCATGGATGCGTCTCACAGCCGAAGGCATTCTTATCATCCTACTAATCGGCGCCGCGGCCGGGTGGCTAGCGGGATTGATTGTTCAGGGAACCGGTTTTGGGTTGATAGGTGACATTGTCATCGGAATTGTAGGTGCACTACTCGCCGGCCTCTTATTCCCCGCACTCGGTATTCATCTCGGTTCAGGCATTGTTTCGCAGATCATTGACGCTACACTTGGTGCTGTCATCCTGCTGGTCATCGCGAGATTGGTTAAACGAGGCCGCTGGTAAGCTGAGCGGAGTAACTATTCTGCTGCCGTTCCAAAGCTATCTGCGGGGAAGTATTCCTTCGATTGAATCTGCACGGAAAATCAAGGATAGCTGTGTGTCCTGCGCTCGCTTATCTCAATGCGGCCCGGCCCGCCATTCCGACAGGCGGCAGGTTCGGCAACTTGCGCGTAATATCGCTGTCATAGCGAGATCATGAAAAAGGGCGCAACCATGAAACTGCCCATGGTTGGCTCTCGCTGCAATGGCTGTCCACCAGCCATGCGGATGCGGCGCACTTACGCTTTCTTGATTGCCGCGACGTTGACGCGCCGCACGAATGCCTGAATGAGTTCAAACGCCCCATACGAGCAAAGGCCGAGCGCGGTCACACCGAGCAGGTAGGGCCCGTAGGGCTGTTGCCGCAGCGTGCGTAGCGCGCCTGCGATCCCAGCGGCCTCGCCGGAATTGAATTTCCACGCCGCTACGATCAGGAACACGCCAATCAGCACAAAAACGATCGCACGAGTGACGTAACCGAATTGTCCGAGCGCGACGATCCAGACGCGGTTGTCCAAGTCCGCTGCAATCTGCTCGCGAAATTTCGCCTGGATGGCTTTTAGGACGAAGGCGATACCGGTGATCACAATGCCGGCGCCGATCAAGGTGACCATCCATTGCCCGAACGGTTTGCCGAGCAGCCACGCGGTCCAGTCGCGGGCGGCGGCATCCTCGTCGTTGG
Organism: uncultured Alphaproteobacteria bacterium; assembly: GCA_963757565.1. GTDB lineage: Bacteria > Pseudomonadota > Alphaproteobacteria > Rhizobiales > Xanthobacteraceae > PALSA-894. The sequence continues at coordinate 28,121 of CAVWSB010000005.1, read as the reverse complement.
CCGTACGCACGCCGAAAATGATGCTGAGGGCAAGCACCGAAAGGGCGAGATTGGCAACAGCGCCGCCGAGCATCGCGAGGCGCCGCATCAATCCTTTTTTGTCGCCGCCGCAATCGTCGGTGTCAAACACCGCCTGGATGACGCGCCAACACGCAAACAACAACAGACCCACGGCAACCAACCAGAGCAGGATGTTTCCGAACGCGTGGCTGAGTAAAAGCTCCAGCGCCCCTTTGGCGCCGACGTTCTGATCGCGCGTGCCTATCGCGCTAAGGAATGCAACGCTTCCGATGATCGTAAACACAACCCCGCGCGCCGCATAACCCGCCCGCGCTCCGAATTGGACCACAGCCTCGCGTGTGTTCATCACGCCCCGATGATGTGGCCCGCGGGCTTCAGAGGCTCGACCCGGTCGCAAATGATCTTGAATATCGCCAGCAATGGAACGGCCAGCAGCGCTCCGGCGATGCCCCAAAGCTCGTGCCAGAAGAACAGCGACACGATCACCAACACAGGATTGAGGGTGAACCGCTTCGCCAGTAGCATCGGTGTGATGACCTCGCCTTCGGCGATATGGATCATCGTGTAGAGCATCGCCGGCGCGAGCGCTTGCCACGGCCACTCCAGCGTCACGATTCCGGCGAGCAAGAATACGCCAATCCCGGTCAGGGGCCCGAGGATCGGCACATAATTCAGCAGGAATGCGAATGAGCCCCACAGGATTGGATCGCCCAGTCCGAACGCCCACATTGCGAGCCCGGTGGCAGTCCCGACCAGCAAGTTCATGATCGTAATGGTGACCAGATATCCACCGATCTGTTGCTGGATCTCGCTTGCGATCTGCGCTGCCCGGCGCTTATCGGAAAAGGTAGGGAGCACCTCGATAAGGCCCCGTAACAACCGGTCGCCCGCGGCAAGCAGGAAGAACAGGATGACCATCGTGGTGAACAGCCGGCCCAGAATAGTGAGTGTGCCGGCCGCCAACTTGGCTGGGATCGCGGACTGATCCTTCACGGCAACGGGCGCGGGCTTTTCGCCCCCTCCCTCGGCTTCAGGTGGGGGCGTCGCGACGTCCTCGATCTCCTTGAAAGATTTTTGGATGTAGTCGATGGGCTGCCGCAGGACGACCATCTTCTCCTTCAGCGCAGGGAGCACCGCCGGCACCTTCTGAATCCAACCCGAGGCGGGTCCGGAAACCGTGAAGACCACGGCCGCAATGGCAGCAAAGATGCCGCAAATCAGGATTAGGGCGCCGATGGCTGTCGGGAGGCGAAGCCGCTGGCTGAAAAAGTCCAGCACCGGCTGGAGCAGGAGCTTCAACACTACTGCCAGAGCGATAGGCAGAATGATCTCCTTGCCGTAGTAGAGCGCACCGATGACGGCCAGCAGGCTAAGAATGACGACGCTGACAGCCATTGGGTCGGCCGGGGTACGGTCTAGCTTCACGTCAGGCGGGACCGGCTTGCGCTCGTCGCTCTCCACGGATGCGAGCACTGGCTTTTTCATCATCGTCGAAACCGCAAGTCCTTCACACACAGGAACCCAACAGCGCTTGGACGGATGGGTATCTGATGTCCGCCCGGAACAAAGCCACCGCTACTCAGGTTGGTTCCACCGGGATGACTTCCCTTGGCGCCCTAGTTGCTGTCCCCGGATGCCACTTACTGAATGACGAAGGGGTACGTCGACAGCCCGACGGGGAGTACGATACGAAATCGAACGCCACGATTTGACTGCTGCGGCATCGTTACCGCTGCACTCTAAACACTCGTGTTGTAAGCAGAGTACGGCTAAGAGACAGTGTCTCGAGGCGTAAAGCCGAGGACCGAGGACTCACGGTTCGGGTCAAAGCGAAGGGCCCCATTCCCATGAGTGCCGCAATCCCAGCTTCCATTATACCGATTGATGAACCCCAGCGAATGGCGGCGGTCAAGCGGTATGAGATCCTTGATACACCCGCGGATGGTTCTTTCGACCGCGTGACCGCCATGGCGGCACGCCGCTTTGGAGTACTGGCCTGCACCCGGTTCCGAAGACACCGAGTTAGGTGTTTTGATGGAGCTGGAGGTGGGTCATGGAGAGGCGGAAGTTTACGCGGGAGTTCAAGCTTGAGGCGGTGCGCCTGATCAAGGATCGCGGCGTGTCGTATGTGCAGGCGTCGCAGGATTTGGAGGTGCACATGTCGCAGTTGCGCGATTGGGTGAAGAAGTTCGCCGGCGATCCGCAACACGCCTTTCCCGGCAACGGTCAGATGAAGCCCGAGCAGCTCGAGATCGCGCGGCTCAAGCGCGAGGTGATCAAGCTGAAGGCCGAGCGGGACATCCTAAAAAAAGCCGCGGCCTACTTCGCGAAGGAATCGACGTGAAGTTCTCCTTCATTGCGAAGCACCGGGGGATTTGGCCGGCAGATTGGTTGTGCGGGGCGCTCGGTGTCTCGCGAGGTGGGTTCTATGCCTGGCTGACACGGCCGCGCAGTCAGCGCAGCCGTGACGATGAAGAGCTTGGCGCGAAGGTGCGCGCCAGCTTCCTCGCGAGCGATCGGACCTACGGCGCCAGGCGGGTGTGGCGCGACCTGCTGGCGGAGGGACTGTCGTGCGGTTTGCATCGGATCGAGCGATTGATGCGGCTGCAGGCTCTCAAAGCTCGCCCGCGCCGGCGTCGCCTGCCGCCCGACCTGGGTGAGCGGCAGGTCGCCGCCATCGCTCCGAACGTGCTCGATCGCAGCTTCGAAGCACATGCACCAAACCGCAAATGGATTGCCGACTTCACCTACGTCTGGACCGCCGAGGGCTGGCTCTATGTGGCCGCGGTCGTCGATCTGTTCTCCCGGCGCGTGGTCGGCTGGTCGATGAGCGCAGCAATGACGGCGCAGCTCGTCACGGATGCGCTGGTGATGGCGATCTGGCGTCGGGGCAAACCCGATGCGCTGCTGCATCACTCCGATCGCGGCAGCCAATACTCAGCAGCGAGCAGTTCCAGCGCCTGATGGCCGATAACGGCGTCGTCTGTTCGATGAGCCGCTCCGGCAACGTCTGGGACAATGCCGCGATGGAGAGCTTCTTCTCGTCACTCAAGACCGAGCGAACAGCGCGCAAAACGTATCGGACGAGAGATGAGGCAAGAGCCGACGTGTTCGACTACATCGAGCGCTTCTACAACGCGAAGCGTCGTCACTCGACGATCGGATATCTGAGCCCTATGGAGTTCGAGACGAAGGCGGGATTAGCTTAAGCGGGTGTCATCCAAACCGGGTGCAGGCCAAACAACGGTATCATGTGGAGTGGCCGGCTTGTACCAGCGTGAACATCCGGCACGATCGCCAATCGACTTCCCCTCGGATGATCCTCCACCCCCGCCCACGTCGGGGTTTCTTTTTAGCACTTCGCTAACCATCGCGGCTGACCTAGGGATTGCTACGTACAGCCCGCCGAGAGTGCGTCTGATAATCCACAGAAATGCTCTGGGTAGTCTGGTACTGCTGTTTTGTCGTCGCCTTAACGGCTGGTTCTATCGGGACCGGCGTGGCACTCAGCAGACGTCGGCAACGCGTGCCCTAGTTGGTGGTCTCGTCAGCCGGAGAACCAGAGATAGCAAGCACACAATTGCGACGGACCTAAAAGGACCATTTGTAAAGTTCTGCCTTGCCAAGTCCGAGGCAAGATCATGCGTTCTAAGCGATGCGGCCAGCGCAACGCAGGCGTGGCTTTCTCATGCGCCACCCCTTTGGTCATCCTAGTTGGCGGCTTCTTCATCTTTCGTCTTCACACGACATCAACGGTCGAGCCATTAGTCTAGCGGCTCGCGGACTTAGCTCAGGGCAGAGTACCACAGGCGAAGGAGGGGGTTCGATTCCCTCAGTCCGCTCCAGCGGCAGAACAGCTTAGTTGGCGGCCTCCCTTTTCGCTGCCATGATGCGTCTGCCTGCAGCCTACCCCCCCCATCCTCGACCGGTTGCAGGCGGGGCGCCCGGCACGTAGTGGGCCAACCGCGTGCCGGTGCGCCTTAGTTGGCGGCCTCGCAGTTCCTTGACATGATGCCTTACCTCCGCGCCGCATCAATATGGAACGGTCGGGAAAATTCAAACGAAATGATGTGGTCTGCCGCGTGTCGGACGGGAAGAAGATGTTCGTTCATCAATCAGGCCAGTGGAGCACGGGCGAGGCGTAGATAGAGTGTCTTTGGTACGATGATCGGAGTGAGCACCGACAAAAGTACGGGGTGGATGCGATCAATCTTTGGGATCAGAACGGTCCATCCACTTAAACCGCATGAGCAGTGTTGAGAGGCCATGAAACCCCGGATGCTTTTCACCGGCTGCGAAAGCTAGAGCCACCGCGCTATCCCATAAAGCGAACGATTGGCTTCGATGCACATTGCTGGCCGCCATCGATACGTGGTGCAGCAAGCAGGGCCCGCACCGAGTTTGCAGGATGGGGTTTGCGCGTTGACCGAATTGGGGCTGAAGGCGAAGGGCTGATGAATCCGCCGACGAAACGCTCCGAGGTCATCTATGTCCTGGAGATTTCCGGGCGACCCATTCTTGCCTTCTCCGCCGCATCACAGCGTGAAGCGCTTAGCTTGCGGCATGAACAATGGCTTCGTGACGACTTGCGGGAGGCGCAGGTTCGCGGCGCTGCCCTATGGGACGGCAAGGCGAAGCTTAGCGTCCGCACGGCCACTCCAGCGGAAACTGCTCAATATTCAGAAAATTCAGAGCCATCGACCAATGGGTCCGGCGATCTGGTTCTCGTCTATCTGGTCGAACTCGAAGAGTAAGCCGAAGAGTCCGCCTCAAGGGGCGGCTCCCGCGCGCTCAATCCGCCTGCTACGATCCTAACCTAGGTCGAATAGGTGTGAACGAGAGCGCGTCGGGACAATGGAGTTCAAAATGTATAAGCGTATTGCGCGTTCTTATGGTGCCGCTCTCATTCTGAGCGGTGGGCTTACGCTTTGCAGTACCGCATTCGCGCAAGCGACCCCCGACGATGCTGCCGATGCCAAATCGATGCTTGAAAAGGCGGTCACTGCGGTTAAAGCCGACGAGGCCAAGGCTATTGACATGTTCAACAAGGGCGAGGGCGGCTTCTATATCAAAGACCGACTTATTTCCATTTTGCTTCACCAAGGTGGACGGCAGGATCGTCGCCACCCACACCAAGCAGGCGCTTGGCAAGGACGTTAGAACCTTCAAGGACAAGGTCGGTAAGGCGTTTGGGCCGGAACTCCATAGCGGGCGAAGGACTTCCAAATCAGCGAGGTGAGCTACATGTTCGGCAAGCCAGGGGCCGAGGAAACACCGGTCCCGATGGTAAGTTTTGTCACCAGAGCGGCTGATCTGGGCTGCGCGGTCGGCTACTACAAATAAAACCGCGCTTGACCATATAGGCTGCCCTAGTTGGCGCGGCCTCGCTCTAATTTTTGGTAGGATGTCCCGCCTCCGCGCGCATCATTCCGCGTGCGTGTCCATTCAGCAATTGGAGCGCCTTACCTAGGTTGCCCCTTCAGTTGCTGAAACGCACCCCTCGCCGGTGACATCGATCCGGCTTATCGGACCCGGCGCTGCGCCGAAATCTCGTCGCTCCGGGGAACCTCTGCGGTTTCCGTGTTTCCACTCAGAAAACTGACTCCGATGACGTCATCTTCGTTGTCATTGAGAGTAACCTTCGCATGAGCCGCCGCGAACCAGATCGATGCCATGATGACCGCGGTCAGTGCTGTGATCTGTACTGCCTGCTTTCTCATTTGGATGTGCTCCCCTAAGAACTCGCCACCACCGACGCCAAAATAGACCCCACCGTTGTAGTCCGATGTCGTCACTGCATCGCTTCTGTATCGTTGGTATCGAGTTCCCTGGCGCGGCAAGCGTGATCTCTCGTTGCCGGCGGGATCCCGTGAGGAGCTATCGGCCCCTAATACCAAGGCCGCCTGCGCTATTAGCGAAACCCACGTAAGGCCCCAGTCGGCAGTAATCCCCGCCGAACTGCATGCAATCGCGGTAGCGCTCGACCCCCAAGGCGGAAAGCACGATTAGAATGGAAATGAATGCCCACAAGACAAACTGGCTGTTGGTCATGACGAGCTACCTGGGAAACGAAAACCCCGGCCCGCTGTATCGAACGGCCGGGACTACTCATACGCGCCAGAGAGGGGAAATTGATCTCTGACTCGCGAGGCTATCGTGAGGTTGATTGACGAACCGCTAACGGCGCTGAGGGCGCGGCATGTGCTGCCGAGGCGCGAGCAATCAGGATCACTGCGATGAGAGCGCCCACCATGCGCGACTTGTCCCGCTGATGGACGCTTTTCGGACGCCGCCGACCGCCACCTCAAGAGGGCGCAATCCTTGCCAGCTCTCGCCGCAACGTGACGATTGAGTATGGCTTTGCGATAATGGTGAATCCCCCGGCTGTCGCTTTTTCAGCCTGTTCACTGTAGCCGGTCGCGAGCAGAACCGGCGGTGCACTGGACGACCTCAGTCGACAAGCAAGTTCAATACCGTCTATTTCGCCTGGCATCACGATATCCGAAAAGACCACGTCGAAAGTCTCTGATTGGACTGCTTGTAGCGCAGCATCGCCGTCGGGCGAATGTTTGACTTGGTGCCCATCAAACTCGAGATTCGCTTTAGTCACATCGGCAATTGCCAGGTTATCCTCGACCAGCAGAATTCTTAGCGGACGCACAACTTGATCATCAAACTGGTCCGTCGTTGAGGAAGCCGGCTTTTGGCACCGCGGGAATCGAATGACGAACTCCGTTCCAACACCGGGCTCGCTTTTCACATCGACAGTGCCTCCTACCTGTTTCGCGAGCCCGTATACTTGACTGAGCCCTAATCCAGTCCCCTTCCCGGAAGCTTTGGTGGTGAAGAACGGATCAAAGATACGGTCGATAATAGCGGGATGTATGCCATTTCCATTGTCTCGAACGATCAATTCAACTCGGTCGATGCCATCACCCGCCCCCGGTGCATTCCTCGCTCCTATGACAAGCTCGCCGCCTTCCGGCATTGCATCGCGTGCGTTGACCGCGAGGTTGAGGATGGCAAGGTCGAGATCGGCGGCGTTGACCTCCACGTTCCACAATTCTTCGGGGAAGTCGAAGCTGAGTTGGACTTGTCGCCTAAGGGCGGTAGTTAGCATCTCGTCGAGTTGCGGAACACGTTCACGCAGATTGACTACTTGCGCATTGATCGGCTGTTTGCGGGAGAAGGTCAGGAGCTGACGGGTCAGTTTTTCGCCGTGCCCCGAAGCCTCGATGATGGATTGCACCGCGCGCGTCTGTTTCGGTGCAAGTCCATTCAACCGCAACAGGCGCTCCGCATTTCCCCGCACGACCATCAACAGATTATTGAAATCATGGGCTACGCCCCCTGTAAGCTGTCCCAAAGCCTCCAAACGCTGTGATTGCTTAAGTGCACTCTCCGCCTGTTGGCGACGATCGTACTCACGAATGAGCGCTGTTGTGCGTTTCAAAACAAGCCAACTCACAACAGTCAAAAACAAAATAGCGGGCAGCCCAAAGGCGAGCATCTGTGTCAGCGTGTTTAGCCACTCCCGCCATACCGCAGCCTGCTCATAAGCAGCCGTGACATAGACGGGATATCCGGGCAACTTGCGGTAAGCGATGATCCGGTCCGTGCCATCTACACCGGAGCGGGTCGTATACACACCTCCCTCTGGCGCCTGCGACAAAGCATTCAAAAACGTGCCATTTGTTCGGGCCGAGGTTAAGCCTCCTGGGGGCGTCGGGTACCTTGCCAAGGCGCTTCCGTCGGCGCGAAAGAGACCGGCCGCAATGGCTGACCCTCGCGCAAGCTTCTCGTAAAACCGGTCCAGGCTCGTGGGCGGCAGCGTAAGCGCAACGATTCCGTTGAATGAGGAACCGGATTGAGAGCGTGGCCTGCTGATGACAAAAAATGTGAGATCACCAACTTTCGCTTTCACATTCTTGTCCACGAATAGTTGTGAGCTACGATCCTGAAGCTGCTTAAAATAATCACGGTCTGAATTATTCAACTTCTGAAATACCGGGACAATCGTACTGCTGACGAGCGAGTTTCCCTCTTTATCGAACGCCCAGATCGCCTGAACCTCAGGAACTGCCTGTTGGATCTCTTTGAGGCGACCGCTGAGTTCGCCCTCCCGCGCGCCGATCTCATCATCGGACATGCTGCTCAAGATTAGATCAGCTTCGTAAAGCAGTCGCTCGGTGGTCTGAAACACCTTCAATGCGTGCTCTTGCAAGATGTCGAGCGTCCGCTCAATGCGCTCATCGACGAGAACTTCCAGTTTCTGATAGCTCGACCATGCTCCATACGCGAAGATGAGAGCCGGCACGGCCAGCGCGACTGAAACGAGCCAAATGAGAGGTCGTATGGCTGTCTTCTCGGGTGTCGCAATCTCTGTTCCCACGTCCTCTCTCATTTCAGTTGGTTGCCGTACCACTTTTCCAAGTCAGCCGGATTTCGGTGGCTGGGGCGCCACGGGCTGGCCTATTCAGTTGAATTTCCGTGCACCCCGAGGCCTCTCAACGCCCCGAGGAGTTCTTTAGACGTGTACGGCTTTGTGACAATGGCGATCCCCGGTTCACCGCGAGCCGCCGGTATCTCCTCGGCTCCTCGTCCAGTGGCGATGACAATGGGGAGAGCTCTATGAATGGCTCTTATCTCGCGGACCAGGGCGTCGCCTTTTCGATCTGGAAGACCGATATCGACGATAGCAGCGTCTACACTCCCCGGGATCAACCCGAGCTTGTTCATTGCTTCTGTCGCTGAGCCAGCCGCTTCGACGGAAAAGCCGGCGTCCTCCAAATATTCTATCGCGAGCAATTGAACCAGCGCCTCGTCTTCGACAAGCAGGATGCGTCCCGGGAGCCGCTTTGCGTCGATGATGTCTCGAAGCTTCGCAGCAAGCCCTGCTTGAGTGAACGGCTTTGTTATAAGCTCGACACCGGGATCGAGACGACCGTCGTGAACAATTGCGTTTCGCGCATATCCACTAGTGAAGAGAACCTTTAAATCCGGCCTCTGTTTCCGCGCTTCATCTGCAAGTTGTCGGCCATTCATCCCGCCGGGCAGACCAACATCCGTAAACAGTACCTTTATGTCTCGGTCCTTCTCCAAAATGTGAAGCGCGGCCGGACCATTCTCTGCCTCGAGAACGCGGTACCCGAGTTCCAGTAATGTCTCGCGGCTGAAGGTGCGCACATCCGCATCATCCTCAACCACCAAGATGGTGTCGTTGCTCGAACCTCGAGGAGCCGCATCAGCCACTTCAGCTTCCTCCAAGTCAGAAGTAGTGTGCACACGAGGAAGATACACTTTTACTGTGGTTCCCTCTCCCGGCTCACTGTAGATTTTCACGTGTCCGCGCGATTGCTTCACGAACCCGTAAACCTGAGACAGTCCAAGGCCAGTACCATGGCCGACGTCTTTGGTTGTAAAAAAGGGGTCGAAGGCTTTCGCCTTCACGTCTGCGGTCATCCCGCTCCCGTTGTCCGTGATGCCCAGCATCACATACTGGCCTGGTACGACCTCAGCTTGAGAGGACGCGTACTGTTCATCGAAGTAGACATTGGCCGTCTCGAAAGTGAGCTTTCCCCCCTTCGGCATCGCATCTCGCGCGTTAACCGCAAGATTGAGGATCGCCAATTCGAGCTGATTAGGATCGGCGTGAGCCCTCCAAAGTCCACCCGCGAGCACGGTCTCAACTGTAATTTGCTCACCGAGTGTCCGACGAAGCATGTCAGACATTCCAGAAACAAGACGGCCCAAGTCTAAAGGTCGGGGAGCGAGAGGCTGCTGGCGTGAAAAAGCCAGGAGCCGCTGTGTAAGGGTCTCGGCACGGCGGGCGCCTTTCATCGCATTGGTCGCAGAGCGTTGCATACGCTCCAGATCAACTGTCGGACCGCCGAGATTTCCCTGCAATGCCTCGAGATTTCCCATAATAATCGTCAGAAGATTATTGAAGTCGTGCGCGACCCCGCCCGTTATCTGGCCGATACCCTCCATCTTTTGAGCTTGCAACGCACGCTCGTCCGCCGCCCGCCGCTCAGTGAGGTCACGAGTAATCTTCGCGAACCCAAGAATGTGCCCGTCGGAACCCTTAATTGCATTTATGACGGCGCCCGCCCAAAAACGCGTTCCGTCCTTCCTCTGTCTCCAGCCTTCTGATTCGAACTTTCCGCTTTCTCGGGCCGAAGCGAGCGCGCGCTGAGGCAGACCAGCGTGCTGGTCCTCTGGCGTGTAAAAGACAGAGAAATGCTGACCAATTATTTCCTCTCGACTATATCCTTTGGCGCGCGCCGCGCCTGGGTTCCAGTTTACGACGCGGCCCTCGCTATCCAACATGTAAATTGCGTAGTCCGTCACGCCCTCAACGAGGAGCCGGAATCGCCGCTCGGTGTCCTCCAGTTTGGTCATGCTTGCGGCAAGCTGCTGTGCGCGCTCTTCCGCGCGCTCTTCCAGAGATTGATTGAGAAGCCGAAGTTGTTGTTCTGCTTCCTTTCGGGCGGCAATCTCGCGCTGGCTTGTTTGATGGAGTCGCGCATTGTCGATCGCTACTGCAGCCTGCGCCGCCAAGGCACTCACTACTTGCTCGGCACGTTCAGTAAAAACGCGAGGCTGGGGATGACCGAAAAACAGGCCCCCGAGTACCTCCCCCGATCGCGAGATGACGGACACGGCAAGGTAGCTACGAACCGGCAAATGCCCGCCAGGCATCCCGTGGTATGGGGCGCTTTTGCCATAACGTGGATCTGCCAGAATATCGTCGGAACGAACCGGCGCTCGTCCACGGAACGTCGGTTCGAAAATTGCCGTGTTTCGCGGCATCGGAAATTGCGCGAATGCCTCGCGGGGAGCGCCGGATAACGTATAGAGCGTGTACGCCTCACCGTCGTCGCGGAGGACGTTATAGAAGAAGGCACCAAATGCCGCGTGGCTCAATTCCACGCCCGCGTCAGTGACCAACTGGACTAGCTTTTCGAGGTCGTGTTCAGCAGCGACTGCGATGCCCGTCTGATTCAATACCTCAAGTGTGCGCGCTTCTTGGCGCACTTCCGCAACCCTCGTTTCGAGCGTCTCGTTGAGCGCAAGCAGGCGTGCTTCGAGCACCTTGCGATCGGTGATGTCGTAGATCGCACCGCGCAGAATAAAATTCGCTGTCTCACTTACTAGCTGGCCCCGAGCGGCCATCCAGCGCACCCCCCGATCGCCATGCCTGACGCGAAACTCGACATAGAATGTTTGGGACTCGGTGACAGCTTCAGCCGCCGCCCGAATTTTGGCGAGATCATCTACAAAGACAGACCGCTCCCAATTTATCAGCGGCCCCGAGGCATGCTCGCCTTCAAGTCCAAACAGACGGGCCGCTTGCGAACTCCAGTTCCAGTTTCCAGTTCGCCGATCAAACTCGAATGTGGCGACGCCACTGGCGGCTTCGCCCAAGCGCAGACGCTCTTCAGAATACCGAAGCCTCGCTTCGAGCTCTGCTGCGCCGTCGAGATCCGTCATACAGACCTCTAGCCGGTCTTAGCGCAGAGTATTGATTTGGCGTCGACCATCGCGCGTAACTTGCCCAGTGCAATGTGCCGCGGCAGATGGTTGAAGCCGCATGAGCTCGTTATGACCGTCTGCTCGGGAGCCAACCAACCGTGCACCCTGATGCGTTCGGCAACCTGCTCTCCGGTTTCGACATTAGGAGCTTGTACGTCCACTGCCCCGATTCCAAGTTGCTTGTCTCCGAGCAGTCCCTCGAAATGCGGGGTCATATCGTGTTCGATCAGGTAGCCGTCGCAATCAATTTGACAGATAAGATCGGCCTTGTAGCGACCGACGTCAAAATAGCGATGCCCGATCTGCCCGTCATAATCGGCGCCTACTGCGTAGTTTCCCTGGCAAATATGCACCATCACATGGACGTCATCAGGAAGATCTTCGATCGTCATGTTAATAGTTTCTACCGCCGCCCGAACTTCTTCGTCGGTGGATGGTGTGAAATAAGGCTCGTCGATTTGAATGTGCTTGCAACCTGCGTCCGCCAGATTTTTGAAATTCCGGTGCAGCAGCTTCCCAAAATCAGACATCATGGCAGGAGTGTCGTTGTAATATTCGTCAAAAGCCACGGTCGAGAGAAGATGAGGGCCGGTCATCGTGATCTTCACTGGCTTCCGCGCAAAGGCTGACACCGTCTTGAACTCGTCTACGAGGCCCAGATCCACCGTGTCCGCAATCGGTCCGCGGCAGATCGCGGCAGGATGAAAAACATTGGGATCGTGAGGTGTGATTGGCTTGGGTTTGGTCTCGCCTTGGAACGGGGGGATCTTTTGCCAAAAATGATTCAGCATTGCATTGGGCGGCGAGTGTCGGTTGTGTGTCCGCCGGTGCATCTCTCCGCCCGTGATAATGTCGATCCCGGCAATCTCCTGCTCAACAATAGCAGCTTGGCTGGCTCGCAACTGGGCATCCGCGAAATCGCCGGCAGACAGTTGGCCCGCATTTACCAGGCGATCAAGTGCCTCGTACCATCTCGGAACGCTGTAAGCGCCGATGACGGTCGTGGTGTATTTCGGGTAGTGCGGCATCCACCAAAGCCCCTCAACAAACTCAGGGAACATACTGGATTCGCAAGTGTTCGCAACGCGTCAGGGGGCGCTAGCAGGACGTAACGCCTCGATCAAGATTTTGTTCCGACGCAATCTTTACGAAACTGCAGGGAAAACGACTGCGAAAACACTTTGGTTTTGTAAGGGTTGCTTATCGCGGTTGCATCGAAAGACTCACGCGCGTGACAATGCCATCGAAGGCCCGTTTCTCTGCCAGCGGGTAGCGCATATCAAAACAGTGTAAAAAGCCATCGCCGGGAAAATTGCAACGGCGGTAAAGGACCCGTCCGTCCTTCGGCTCTGACAATACAAAGAAGCGCCGGGTCACGCGCGAATAGGTGAGCGCGCCCACCCGGTCCATAGGAAATAGCCGACGGAGGAATTCCGCCGGGCTCTCATTTCGTTCGTTGGGGAGACTGAAGATTTGGAGACGCGCTCGGCCGTCAGGCGTCGTGAAGGTGGGTCCTGGTGGTTCCCCAGCCCCGGGGGCCGTTCTCACGGAGAAGAGGCTGCGCGGAAACGGAATGCTTGTACCGCCGCGGTCGGTAAACGTCGTCCACTCTAAAGGCTGGGCTAACGTCGTTGTTGCCGTTCCAAACAGGACGGCCACCGCCGCGCCCAACGAGACAAGAGATGTGCGCAAATTAGCCATGCCTATCAATCCCGGCATGCCAACCACGTTCCGCTTTAGCTGGCCATTTCTGCATTAAGCTCGCGTTCCAACTGCACCCGGGCGCTGGCTGTTGCGGGAGCGGCTGACCGGATGCGTCGAGCTCAGGCGTTCCGCCCGCCACGGCAAGACGCCATTGATGCCGGAAAACAAGCGCTCAAGACAATTGACGTTGCTAAACAGTCTTGACCGGCAAGCTCTTCTGCCTTTGTCCCGTATATCCTTGTACGTGTAGGAGTTAATGGCCGCGTGACAACTTTCTGCGCCTCGCCATCATCAGCTGGAATCTGGCAAGGCTTGCCGAGACGCTGCTCCCGCTGATCGCTGGCGGCGGGGAGAAGGCGATCGAAGCCGCGAATGCTTCCTTAGGCCGTTTCGCCGAGCTGTATCAGCAAGCCTACCTCGCAGGGCTCCGCGGCAAGCTCGGGCTGTCCCTCGCGCGCGATGAGGACGAACGACTGGGAAGCGATCTGCTGACGCGCATGGCGGAAAACGGTGCCGACTTCACCCTCACGTTCCGGGCGCTGAGCGAAGTGGCCGACGAACAGAGTTGCGATGCGGATGTGCGCTCGCTCTTCGCGAAGCCTGCGGCCCTTTGACGAATGGGCCGGGCGCTGGCGCGAACGTATTGGAGTGCGCAAGCACGTCGCCGCAGGAACGCCGTGCCCTTATGCGCGCGGTCAATCCATTATTCATTCCGCGCAATCACCGGATCGAGGCGGCCATACAAGAGGCTGAAGCCGGACGTTTCGAGCGGTTTCATGAAATGGTGGACGTGCTTGCCTATCCTTATGAGGACATCGCGGCGTATGCGAAGCCTCCGGAACCGCACGAGGAAGTGCTTCAGACGTTCTGCGGCACTTAAGAGCGGGACACCTTGCGCGGTGTGCGATTGCGTACCGGCTTCTGAGCCTCTTCGCCTTCAGCCTGCCGTGCTTCGATCGCCGCGATATCTTTCGTCGCGACTTTGTTTACCGCGCGGTTGACGGGGCGAACCTCGAAAGCCTCAGGCCCCAGGGGGCCGAGATCATCGAGCGTGGTGTCGGGATCCAGCCATTTCTCCGGGTCCTCGATCACCACCGGCATGCGGTCGTGATACGGAGCCACCAGTCCGTTCGGCTCGTCCGTCAGAATGGCGAAGGATGGAACCGTGTCGCCCTTGACATCGGAGTAATCCCAGATGCCCGCAAACATGATCGGCTTGCCGTCCTTGCGCGCGAAATAGTACGGCTGTTTGACGCCGTTCTCCTCGCGCCATTCATAAAAGCCTTCCGCCGGTATGACGCAGTGGCGGTTACCGAGCATGGATTTGAATGAACCGCGCCGCAGCGAGTCCGTACGCGCATTGAGCAAGGGCGGGCGCATTTTCTTGCCTGACGCCGGAAGATTGATGCCAAAGCGCGTGAGCTTGGTCGCCGGTGGCTTGCCGCGCTCCGCGAGGAATGCCAGGACCGCTTCGGTCGGCGCGACGTTCGGGTTGTAGTCGAAATTCAGCCGCGCCTGTAGCTGGCGCGGCAGTTCACTCCAGTCCCTGATGCCTCGGAAGCGATTGCACATGAATGGACATGTAGGGCGCAGCGCGCCCTTTGAGAAAGAGCCGCGATGCGTGGAACTCATCAATCGCCCTCACGTTAGTTTGGTTCCAAAAATGGAGGCACGCCATGGCGGTCAACAAACCAACCGGCGACAATGCCCGCAAAGGCGCGGTGCGCAAGCGCTCGCAGCTCAAAACCAAAATGCAGGGCGAAGAGCACTGGACTAAGCGCAGCAAGAAAAGCGGCCAGTTCATGGATCAAAAGAAGAGCGCCAAGGCCAAGCCCTTCAAAGGCGTTCGCAAGGAAAAATCCGGTGGGGCGAGCTCGAAATCCCGCTAGTGCCGCGCTCGCCCAGCTTTCGCTTCTGTCCGACAGCCCACCCGGACCCGAGGCCTGCGCTACCAGCCGGATTTCATCACGCCGGTGCAGGAGCGCGCGCTGATCACGCATATCAGCGAGCAGCCGCTCGGGCCGTTCCAGTTCCGGGCGTACGAGGGCAAGAGAAGGGTTGTTTATTACGGCGCAAGCAATGACTTCACCCATCAGCGACTGCACCGGGCAGACCCGATTCCTCAACGGCTTGCGCCGATCGCTTCACAGATCGAGCTGTTCGCAGACGTCGCCCCCGGCGGCATCGTCCATGCGCTGTTGACCGAATACAAAACCGGCGCCGGCATCGGCTGGCATCGGCTGGCATCGGGGACAAGAAAGACTTCGATGAGGTGTTCGGCCTCTCGCTCGGTTCGGTCTGCAAATTTCGCTTCCGGCGCAAGGCACCAAGTGGGAACGCTTCACGCTGGAGGCGCAGCCGCGCTCGCTCTACGCGATGACCGGTGAGGCGCGCCGGCGCGGCTTACGATGTGGCATTGCTTAGGCTAAGCGGCCTTCACACCTCTTGCGCACGTTCGCCGCTGAACCCCCACTACGCCCTGCCGACTAGTTCAACCTCGAGCGCAGGTCCGGCAGCAGCGCTGCGCGCCGCTCATCGACCCGCCGATCGAGCGTGTCGGCGATGACTGCTCATTAGCGTGCCGTTTTAGCGGCCAAGGCCAGCAAGGCGGACAAGGCCAGCAGCAGGGCGGCGGGCAAGGCAACCCCGGCAACTTCGCCAACGATCGCCAGAAGGCAAGCGAGCGCAAAGGCGGGCAGAGGTAACGGTAGTCGAGAGTCTCTTCTCCCGGGGCTCTCGATTTCTCCTAGCCAGGCTTAGAATCGCTTGATCGAGCCTCAGGTGCGAGGACTGCCCAATCCAAATATATCGTCGAAGGGCGCGGGACGCTAACCACTGAGCGTCGGCATTGAAGCGAAGTCGCCAACATCACCGTGAAGGTGACGGCAACAAAATCCGGCCCGATGAATCGTCCGCCAGATGGCCTGCTCACCGTGCTGGCCGTAAACTGACGGCTCACTTCTATCTGGTTGTTTCGGTCAAATCCGGGAAGCGCGAACAGTGAGTTCGCGCAATGGACGTGCGCATCCGGCGCAGGGACTGGGGCGATGTAATGTGCCTGGAGATGGCGAGCTCCGTAAAACCGCTCGTTAGGCCGCGACGCGGTCCCGATGCAGCAGCCGATCGAGTTCCACTAGCAGATCACGCAAGCGCTCTCGCTCACCGGCAGCGTCGAGCTCTTGAGCTCGCAGTTGACCGATGAATTTACGCTGTGCCGCTATTTTGTCCTCCAGCGCAACCAGGCGCCGGCACAAATCCTGAGCATCCATGCGTTCACATAATGTTGGAAGGCCCGACGAGGCCGTACTCTGCACGTTTCAAAGAACGATCAGGTAGCCAACCGGTTTCGAGGATTTCCGCGTAATTTTCAGTAGCTTAACAATGTTAATCCGCCGGGGAACGCAAGCCTCGACTGGATTCCGATGTCGCTAATCCTTGAGGTAGCAAACAGGCAATACGACCGCCAGACCTTTGCGCCTCACCGCGCCGATCGTCAGGCAGCCGATCTCAGTTGACGGCCTTCGGCCTCTGAAGCGCCGGTAGATTGAATGCAATGCTTCCAATTACCCGTTCGCTCGACGAGATCACCATCACACGACGATCCTCGGCACGCGGGTCGTCGCTCCGAAGGTCCCAAATCATCGCCTCCGCATGGTCCCAAGCGGCGTCATCATCGGGCAACGTGGTAACCCTGATCTTGGGTGGGGAAGCTGGATCGTCGCCCTGAATAACAAATTCAAATGTCGGCATGTGCTTCCCCTAGCTCAGCAGTTGCGATCCAAGCTCAACGGACTTTACAGCGCTTAAGCGGATGTGGTCATCCAAGCTCAGAGAAACAAGATTATTTAGCTCGCGCTTCGTGTGAAGCGCGGTGCACCGGCGCGCCTGCGGAACGCCACAAGGATCGAGGGCGCAAGATCGGGCGAGAGCCGTTGATTAGGCTGTGGCATCGCAAGCGCTCGACGAAAAAGTGTCGCCTATTAAAATCGTCGTGCAGGTACCAGGCGAGCGCTCGTCAATCGATGCCGGCTGCAGAGCCGGCTCTGGAAAATCCCGCCATCCGCACGATGCTCGTGAATATGATCAGTTCATGGCGGGGCAAATCCAACAATCGATTGCCTGGAACGCCGCACATCCGATCGAAGCGGGGTCAGGTCAAGAGACCGAAAGGTTCTGCTCTGGGTCCTGCTCCGAGGCTTTGGCTAAGCGCGAGCTGCGCCGGATCGCAAACGGCTGCGGCGCCACGGCGCGCGCTTCATTCATGCGCGCGAGCGCTTCGAGTATATCGGCTTCGCCGGCCTGCCAACGCGCCTCGATCGTGCGCGGCGAATAGTCGTAGGTCTTGTCAGAAATCGCATCGCTGGGATCGGGCCGGTAGCTCAGATAGAACACGGTTGGCGCGGCCGGCGCGCGGCCTTCATGCGTCGCTAAGCGTCCCTGAAGCGCCTGCTCCCGGCCGTATCCTTCGAGTCGCTGCCAAGTCTGGTTGGCAAAGGTGAGGTCGTTCTTGCGCAAGAGCGCTTCTTCGAGCGACGCGGGCCGGGTGCCGTCGCGCGGGAAAAGATCGAGTACGAAAACCGTCAGCGGCTTGTCGGGCGGAGTGAGATGCAGCGCCTCGATCGGCGCATTGGCGCTGAGGCCCCCGTCGCCGAGGAGCCGACCGTCCAGCTCCACCGGCGCGAATTCGGGCAGGAAGCCACAGCTTGCCATCAGGTGGTCTTCGCCGATTTTATCGCCACGCGCGGTGTCGAACAGCACAAGGTCGCCGCTCTCAAGGTCGGTCGCGGCGACGGTAAAGCGGACCTCGCCGCCGTTAAGGCGGTCAAAATTCACCAGCGCGGCCAACCGCTGCCGCAGCGGCTCCAGGTCGTAGAAGCTGCGGAAGGTGCTGAACGGATTCGGCACGCGCGGATGAAACTGCCCCGAGGCGCCGATGAGGCGGGTGCCGATGGCCGTGGCCCAATTGGCGGCGTGGCGCACCGTGCCCGGCATCATCTGCGCCGCATCTGCAAACGGCGCGGTTGGCGCGTTGAGCCACAGCGCCTGCAGGTGTGCGACGCGCTCATCCGGGTTTGAGCCTGCGATCACGGCGGCGTTGATGGAGCCGATCGACGAGCCCGCCACCCATACCGGTGGGGCGCCGCGTTGCGCGAGCTGCGCAAAGGCGCCGGCCTGGTAGGCGCCGAGCGCAATGCCGCCGGCAAATATCAACACGGGCGAAGGAACATCTTCGCTCATTGGCCGCGCTCCATATCTTAGAGCCGCTCGATAGCGGTTGCGCGGATCATGATTTCGTCCTGGGCGAACTCGCGCTCTAGGCGCTTGCGGTAGCGGTCCCAGATTTCGCGGTCGAGCGTCTCTGCCATCACCTCGATGACGGCGATGTCGTCATGGATCTTCTTGCCGCCGTCCTTCGTAACGCCATGCGCGGGCGCGCGCGTGAAGGCGGTGCAGCCGCCGAACTGTTGCGTCAGCGTCTCGCGCACGGCCGCGAGCTTGGCTTCGTCGAACCGCTTGCCCTCGTTGTCCGTCAGCGGAAGAAAAATTTCGATCAGGTGCATGGTCAGTGAGCCATCGTGCGGAAGGTGATTGACCAGCGCGGCTCGGCAACGGGCGCGATGCTATGCTCCCACACCGAGCGGGCTTCTCCGCTCATGCTGTAGAGCGAGCGCGGCTCGGCATTCAGCGTGTAGCGCTTCCATCTGCTTCCGTCCTTGCGCCGAAAGCGGAAGGGACAGGCGGAGCCCAGCGAGAGGCCGAGCACGACATCGAAGGCGGCCTTGTCGCGGTGCCAGCCGATGCCGGCCGACGTCTCGTATTCCGTGAAGAGGATGTGGCAGATGGCGCCCGGCGCAAGGTTGGCCAGGGATTCCACGCGCCCTGCGATCGGCTTGATGAATTCCGGGAAGGGGGGACCTTGATGCAGGCGCTGGTCGCTGAAGTCGTAGCGAAAGCCGAAGGATGCCACGCGCCGCTTGCCTTCGAAGGCCCCGAACTGGAACGGCGCGAGCGGGAGCGATGCAAACCGATTGATCAACGCCCTCTCCTCCTCGGCCGAGATAGTATCGGTCTCATAGCGCAGGCCTTGCGGCCGCGCGCGCTCGTTCCCGAACAGGTCGGGTCCGGCTGGCGGAGCGGTCTGAAGCGATGAACGGGGCATAAAAGTCCTTTTGAGCGCGCATGCTGAGATAGGTTGCACGCCCACGAATTCCACCGCTGGTGCATAGGAACTTTGCGGCGCGCCGGTCAAAAAGCCGACCGGCGATAACGCGCGCAAGGGCAGGCGCGCGCGCGTCACCTCAGCCCACTTGGTGTAATAAGCCTGCCATCGTCCGGGCATGTCGCCCGCCCGCTGCGGCGGCATGAAGCGCGTAAAAATGGTCCGGTACGGCGCGCGCTCGGTGAGGGCCTCAACGACCGGCAGCACGCGCGTCATCCACGGCGTTGGCCATGGGCCGTCTGGTGAGAAGAGCCGCTGCATGTCGGTGCACAGATGCCGCGTACTCGGTCCGATCGGATGTTTGAGTTGACCCATGTTAGCTTTTCTCGCGTCGTCCCCCATGTCGATGCGCGGCCCGGCTATCCGTTCCGCCTCCTAGTTCTTCTAAAGGGGAACTATGTCTACGCCGCGACGATAGATGCGGCGGTTATCCTTATGCCGGCGCTAACATTTAAGTGTGCGCGATCCATCGCGGGAACGGCGCGGCCCGAGGCGTGTTGCCGGGGAATACATGTGCTTTGGTGGCGATGCTTGATTGTCTGATCATAGGCGGGGGCCCGGCGGGTCTGACGGCGGCGGTGTACTTGGCGCGGTCCTACCGGTCGCTTCGACTCATCGATAGCGGCAGCAGCCGCGCCCGCCTCATCCCTAAAAGTCACAACTATCCGGGCTTCAAGGGGGTTGGGGGCGAGGAATTGCTGCAGCGTCTGCGCGACCAGGCGGCGCAATACGGGGTCGCGGTCGAGCACGGCGCGGTCGACGCTCTTCAATGTGATGCGGCCGGCGTTTTCACCGCATCAATTGGTTCTTCGAGCGTTCAGGCACGCGCCGTGATTCTCGCGACGGGCATCGTTGATACGAAACCTGCGCTCGCCGTCAGCGGCGGCGATGTGCATGAGGTTATCCGCTATTGTCCGATCTGCGACGGGTACGAGGCCACCGACAAGAAAATCGTGGTGCTCGGCGGAGCCGACGCCGCGAAGAAGGCGGCGTTCCTGCGGACCTACACGCGTGAGGTCACCTGGTTTTCCGAGACGTCGGACGCCAGCGATAGCACGATCGCGGACATCCCATGGGCGGGTCAGGCCCTTACCATTGCCATCGCACCGGACGGGGTAATCATTACGGGCTGCGACGGCAAAGAACAGAGGTTCGACCTGCTCTACCCTGCGCTCGGCTGCAAGGCCCGGTCGGACCTTGCCACACAACTTGGCTCAGCATGTTCGGATGTGGGAACCCTGCGCGTGGACGATCATCAACAGACCACGGTGCGCGGCCTCTACGCCGTTGGCGATGTCGTGAGCGACCTGCATCAGCTTGCCGTTGCGACAGGACATGCGGCCATAGCGGCTACGGCCCTGCACAACGCGCTACCGCGCAACGCTCGTTGACTTCAGGCAGTTTCGCTAAGCCCAAGGGGCATGGGAGAAGCGCGGCTGTCGCTGCGCGGTGGCCCCAAAGCTTCCATCTGCGCCAAGACTTGCTCAGCAAATGGCTTACGTACGATGCCCAAGCAGCACAACCCGTTCATTCTCGGGGAATGCGATGCAGCGGAAGCCATCCCACTTCGGCTCATAGGCCCATTCGGGTCCTTCGGGAATCTCCGACACCGAGGGCGCTTCCATGGGGGCAAGCAGAAGCCGAAACCCCGTCATGCGGCCCGCGCTTTCTGGCCCATGGCGGGCAGACGCTGCTTGCCAAGCGTGCCGATCGATTTCCAGGGATCGCCCCGCCGCTTCAGCGTCTCGGCCATGCCGAACGCGTCGCCGCTCTTAAGCGCGGCCAACTCCTTCCAGTCGATCGGCACCGAGACTGGGGCCCCCTTGCGCGCCCGCACTGACCACGCCGCGACGGCGCTCGCGGTCTCGTCGTTGCGCAGGTAGTCGATGAAGATGCGTCCCTTACGGACATCCTTTCGATTATTGATTGTGAAGCGGTCGGGATTGTCTTTCGCCATCGCGTCGGAAAACGCGCGGGCAAACGCCTTTGCTTCCGCCCATGACGGTCCGGCCTTGAACGGCACCACCACGTGCAGCCCTTTTCCGCCGGTGGTCTTCAGCAAACTGGCTAGGCCGAGAGATTTCAGGTTGTCACGCACCTCGCGTGCCGCATCTTTCACGCGCTCCCACGTCACATCTGGCGCGGGATCGAGGTCGAAGATGATCCGGTCTGGTGTCTTCACGGCATCGACCGTCGCATTCCAGACGTGTAGCTCAATGGTCCCCATCTGGATAACCGAGACAAGACCTGGCGCATCGTCGACGTAGATATACGGCTTGCCTTCGCCGTGGCCGGCGACAACGACGCCTTTCACATGCTGTGACATGCCTTCACCCGCATGGCGCTGGAAGAAGCAATGGCCGATGTCGCCCTGCGGACAACGCACGAGGCTCATCGGGCGATGGGCGGCATGCTGGAGAAAGCGCGGCGCAATCGCTTCGTAATAGCGCGCCAGGTCGAGCTTGGTGATCCCGCTTTCCGGCCATAGCACGCGGTCCGGATGCGTGATGGTGATACCGGCGGCAACGTTGTCTCCTTCGCGCATGGTGCGGGCCTTCCTCGGTGCAGCGGCCGCGGCGGGGGTCTTCTTGGTTTCGACCTTGCCCAACGGTTTTTCCTTTTCGCGCACGACCTCGCGCGCGGCCTTGTCCTCGCGCAATCCCTGGAACGATGGATGACGAAGCCTGCCTTCCGGGGTCCACTCGGAAAAATTCACATGCGCGACAAGCGTCGGCGTCACAAAATGTGCGCCGCGGCGCGAGGCCGTTGGTACCGACGCAAATGGTGAGCGTGCAGCTGGAATGGCGTGGAGCTTTTTCAGAAGGTCCCGGCCTTCCTCGTGAGAGAACCCTGTGCCCACCTTGCCGGCGAAGCGTAGGGCGTCGCCATCGAAGTAGCCAATCAAAAGCGCACCAAGCGAACCGGGATGCTTGGGTTGTTCGGTATAGCCACCGATCACCAACTCCTGCTCCTTGATGCATTTTGATTTCAGCCAGTCGTCCGTGCGGCCACTACGGTACGGCGCATCAGCGCGCTTCGACACGATGCCTTCAAGTGCGAGATGGCAGGCGTGCTGCAGCACGGACTCGCCGGTCTCTGCAAAATGCTCACTGTACTGGATTTCTTGCGACGCCCGCCTAAGCAGCTCCCTCAGAAGAGCTTTGCGCTTCAACAGCGGACGCGCTCGCAGATCGACACCATTGAGGTGCAACAGATCGAACGCGTAATAGCGCAGCCGATTGAGCTTTCCAGTCGATAGGGCATTCTGCAGTGCATGAAACGAGAAATTGCCGCTTGTGTCGGCATGCACGGCTTCGCCGTCGATAACCGCGCTCGTCAGCTTGAGCTTGGCCAGCCCGGCTGCCAGCGGCGGAAAGCGCTCCGTCCAGTCATTGGCCGCGCGGGTGAAGAGATGCACGGCGGAGCCCTCGATGACACTCAGCAGTCGGTAACCATCGAATTTGATTTCATGCACCCACTTGTCACCGGACGGCGGCTTAGTGACCAGTGTCGCGAGCTGAGGCTGCACGAACTCGGGGACGGTGTGACCGGGGGCGAGCTTTGGCGCCTTTACGCTTGCTGGCGCGCGGGCTTTTTTTTTGAGCGCGCCGAGTGCGGCGTCCGCTTCAGCTTTCGACTTGTGCGTCGCGCCACCCCGGCCCCAGCTTTTGCCCGCGCCACCGGCGATGCCTTCCATGCTGCGGCGGCTTACGACGCTCGTGGTATAGCGCTCAATCGCTGCCTCGCCGTTGCTGTCGGCGTACTCATCCTTGCCTTTAATCAGCAGCCAGTTCTCGCGCTTGCCGTCGCCCGCGCGGCCGCGCATGCGCACAAGGTGCCACCGGCCCTTTAGCCGCTTTCCCTTCAGCTCGAAAACAAGGTTGCCTTTGGCATAGCCGCGATGAGCATCTCCAATGGCTTCCCATGCGCCCTCATCCCAGAGCATCACGGTCCCTCCGCCGTATTCGCCCTGCGGAATCGTGCCTTCGAAGCTGCCATAAGCGAGCGGATGGTCTTCAACGTGCACCGCAAGGCGCTTGTCCTCGGGATTGAGGCTCGGCCCCTTGGTGACTGCCCAGCTTTTCAGGACACCATCGAGTTCGAGGCGAAAATCAAAGTGCAGGCGCGAGGCCGCGTGCTTCTGGATGAGGTAAGAATTACCACCCGTTTTAGCGGCTGCCTTGCCCGACGGTTCTGCTGTTTTGGAAAAGTCGCGTTTGGAGCGGTAGCTCGCGAGCTGCTTCTGCGCGTTCGGGCTGGGCATGCGGATACTCGGTTGGCCCCACAGAGGCTGCTGGGTTAATCGTGCATGCCCAGGCCAGTTCCCTTGTCATGGGCAGAACGGCCCGTCCGCTCGAGAGTTATTCGCTTTCAATCGGAACTGACGCAGTTTGGCGGACTTGGGCTAGGAGATCTTTCACTCTTCTGGCCAGCTGCGGACTATTCCCCATGTATCATCACGTCAAAAAGCTGATGTACACCGTTCGCGTGGACGAGCCCGATCCGCGCATTCGGCAATATGCTGCTTGAGCAGTTCGGAGGAGCCAACGGCGAGCTAGCCGCCGCGATGCAGTACTCTGTGCAGGGCCTCAATTGCGAAGACCCCGCCCGCAAAGATCTGCTGATGGACATCGGCACCGAGGAACTCAGCCATCTGGAGATCGTCGGAACGCTGGCGCGCATGCATCTCAAGCCCTTGAAGTCGGTGCGTGAAGAGGCCGAGCTCGATCCCTTGATCGCCATCGCCGGCGGCGGCGGCGTCAATTTGTTCAATTCCATGGGCAATGCCTGGACCGCGGACTACCTCAAGATCACCGGCGAACTTGACGTTGACCTTGCGCAGCAATATCGCTGCCGAGGCCCGCGCCAAGATCGTCTACGAGCGGCTGATCAATTTCTGCCGCGACGCCGGCACCAAAGACGCGCTTCAGTTCCTGATGACGCGCGAAATCACGCATATGCGCGCTTTCACGCTGGCTCTCGAAAGCATGGGCAAGCCACCGCTTCAGCATCGGCAACATCGCGCCGACGCCGAAACTTGTCGACCAGTTCTTCAATGATTCGACCGGTGAAGGCGATCACGGCGAAGTCGACGCGCGCGGCCCTTGGAATGAGGGCGAGCCCTGGGAATTCGTGGAAGTCGCCGGCATTTAAGGATATGCGTGCCGACGGCGGGACTGGGGCCACCTGCTATTCACGCTGAAAGTTCCGATCCGATCCAGGACGAAGCCGATTCAGGACCTCCTGGTCGACGAGCTCCGGGATATCCTGCAGTGCCGAGAAGCAGCTTGTGAAAGCGCTTCCGAAAATGGCCAAGGCCGCGCGCTCAGCCCAGCTGCAAAGTCTCATCGAGACGCATCTGGCTGAGACCGAAGGCCAAGTTGAGCGTCTCAACGAGAGCCTCCGCATCCTGGGCGCGCCTGCTCGCGCTAAAGCCTGTAAAGGGATGGCCGGCCTCGTCGAAGAAGGCGAGGAAGTTATGACGGATGGCAAGAAGAAGGACGATGCTCCTGCGGATCTGGCGCTGATTGGTGCGGCGCAGCGTGTGGAGCACTACGAGATCGCGGCATACACGACCGCGCGAAATCTTGCCATTCAGCTTCGTCAAACTGAGATCGTACAGTTGCTTACGCTGTCGCTCGGCGAGGAGATGAACGCTGGTCAACTGCTCGATCAGATGGCCCAGCCGCTCTTGTCAGTCGCGCGAATGCCGGCCAGTGTGGAGTAGTCGTGCGGCCCGGTTGCGGAGAGCCCTTGCTCAGCTCAAAGGTGCTGGCGCCAGAGGCAGCGATGGTACAAAGGAAACCGGCATGGGCCGCTGCCAAATGGCACTCCCTAATTGATCGGCTACCGAGAAGCGAGACCCGCGTGCTACCCCGAGCCGATCATTTCGGGGGACTGAGCTACCGCGGAGCTGATCGGCCACCGCCCCTTGTTTCCGCCACCTACGCGCGTCGCACCATGATCCAGGACGTCGGTTGCGAATGTCGTGGTGATAGAGCCTACCTTCCGCGTGTGCGTTGGCGTCAACGCGTAACCGGTGGCCCGAAGATGAGGCCCCTTCAACAAAGCCAGTGTCTGGGCTCTCGTTGCCGCCGCGCGTTGTCGCGGACCGATGACTGAGAACTGCATAGACCTGTCCCAAAGCGACTGGCACGAAACTCGGCAACCCAAGCAACCTTTCTCAGGCTGGCGAACTAGGCCGCGCGACGCGCTTGCGACTTCGGCCGATGAACGAGCAAAGAATTTGCTGCCGATTTTGCGCTCGCTCCGCATGGAGGGCGTCATCACAATCGGTGTACTTACACGCTCGCTAAACGAGCGAAGCGACCCTCCGCTGCGGAATCTACTGGTGCGTGCGCAGAAACTCGAAACCTGCGCTAGACGCATTTATAGACGGGTACCAGCACACAATAATCCGATCGGCGAAGTCTTGGCTACCATTGTCCGAGCGCTCGTTCTGCGAGATCTCATAGTCTGGACGGAGCGCGGGGGTCCCCGGTCGATTTCTAAACCTTCTCAATGGCAGACCAAAAAAAGATTGAGGTGGGCGGCCGGATCAGCCCAACAGGAATTACTGACCGGGCCGCCTCCGCGCATGCCCGAGAGCCTGCGCGATTACTTCACTGCGTTATTCGGCGGAGCGGGCGTGGCAGGCGGCGCCTTGGTTGCAGTACTCGGCGAGGTCGGGACGGTTGTGGTCACCGGGGCATTGGTGCTGGCTGTCTGGTCGGGTCCATGGCCACCAGAGTTGTAGAACATGAAGCCGCCGACGATGAGGAGGGCTATCACCGCGGCGATGGCCCAGGCCGAGGTGTTATTGCCATCGCTCATCGCGCTGGCACCCCGCGAGGTAGAGCCGCGATTCGGGTCATTGAATGTCATGGCGTTCGCTCCAACGAGTTGCGTTCTCCATAAACGGCATTTCCGACGATATGTTTCAATGAACTTAAAAGGAAGACGCGTATTCATTCGACGGGCGCTTGCACCAATTGGGCGGAGCAATTTTTCAGCCGTATGCGCCGCGCCGAAATCGGCCACCATCACCACATCGCCGGCGCGTATCAGCGCCCTTGGCGATCTGCCGCCGCGCTTGCGGCAGGCAGATGTTACGGGGAGAAGGTCGTCGCCCGGCGCGACGTAATACGATGCCCTGGAGCTGGCGAAACTCCATTGCAAGTTCCCGCCGCACACCGATGGCCACGATACGTTTATGAAAGCCGTGATGGGCGCTTCGAAGTCGCACTATACTGAGCGCATGAAACCTGCACCCTACGGTGCCAAGTTCGAGGAAGGGCTCTGCTCCGGCTGCCAGCGCAGGCACGCGAGAATTTCAACCGCCACTGCCTGCGCTGCCTGGAAGCGATGGCCTTCCCTCTGGGCTCCCATCCGCTGAACTCCGAGCCGCAGATACCGCCCCTCGCCTTCGGCCTGATGGTGGGTGGGGGAACGGCATATGAATTGTGCAGCGCCGCAGGAACGTCGGAAAAGAGTTTGCGTTGATACAGTACTGGCGGTGGCCGCTTCTGTGCCGGATGTACGCACTCCGTGGTTGCCACCACATGCGAAAGGCCCGCCTGCCTGGTCGGGCCTTTCGTTCGTTCAGGGGTCGTTCTTTTCTTCCAGCGTCGCAGCGCGCGTTTCAGCCCGCATCCAGAGGTCGTTGCTGCCGCGCGTGGCTGGTCCCTGAAGATAGGCAAAGAAGCGTCGCAGCAATTCAGCGACCACTCGTTTCTTGCCGTCTTTCAGTTTCCCGTTCATCGCGATTGAACGCCGAAATAAATAAGCCGTTCCCTCCGTTAAATGTCAGGTACCGGACAGACAGTCCAACAAGGGAACTCATACTAAAGCGTGGGCGTGACGGCGGGCGTGTTCGATGTCTACCGAGCGGGAGCAAGACGTGGTGAAGGCGATTGCGCATCCGCCTCTGTGTCGCTTTTGCCATCAGCCCACGCAGATCCTCGCGGCTGAACCGCACGCCAAGTACGCGAACCTCGACCTGTATCAGTTTCGTTGCGCATGCGGCTCAACGTCGAGTGCGATTGTCGCGCGGGAATAGCAAAAACCATTTGAAAAGTTGGAACGCCTTCCTCCGCTTCTTGTTGGGAAGTCGTATTTCGGCGGCCCCCCCAACTCCTCACCGGCTCTTCGGAGCCGGTTTTTTTCGCTGCGAGTGAAACGCAGTGCACCTGGAGTGATTAGTGAAGCGGCTTGCGGCGTGACTGTCATCAGTCGCCACCCGTTCAACGTCGCAAGCTGAAAGGCCCGCTCCCTGTTGCGGGCCTTTCTTTCGTGCAAGGAACGTCCGCTGCTGTTGCGCGTTCAGGGCGCGATCAGGAATCGCTCGGCGCTCTTTAGCCCCCTCCATACCCCGGAGCGCCGCAGCGGTCGGAAGGCCCGGTTCTGAAACGGTGCCGGGCCTTTTCGTTTGCAAACCAATCTAAGTTAGTCGCAGAGGTCGGTTCTTTTTTTCGCCGCGCGGAACGCGCGTGTGGTTGCGACGTTGGATGAGCACATCGCGTCGCGCCGGTTACCCCCCACACCCCGCCGTGCCGCAAAATGAAAGGCTCGATCCCTCCCGGTCGGGCCTTTCTTTTGTCAGCTGACTGGCTTGGCAACGACAGCGCGGATTTCAATAAGA
>CAVWSB010000004.1:0-24918 GCA_963757565.1 uncultured Alphaproteobacteria bacterium | reverse complement strand
CGTCGCAGCAATTAAGCGACCACTGGTTTCTTGCCATCTTTCAGTTTCCCGTTCATCGCGATTGAACGCCGAAATAAATAAGCCGTCCCCTGCGTTAAATGTCAGGTACCGGACAAACAGTCCAACAAGGGAACTAATACTAAAGCGTGGGCGTGACGGCGGGCGTGTTCGATGTCTACCGAGCGGGAGCAAGACGTGGTGAAGGCGATTGCGCATCCGCCTCTGTGACGCTTTTGCAGTCAGCCCACGCAGATCTCGCGGCTGAACCGCACGCCAAGTACGCGAACCTCGACCTGTATCAGTTTCGTTGCGCATGCGGCTCAACGTCGAGTGCGAGTCGCGCGGGAATAGCAAAAACCATTTGAAAAGTTGGAACGCCTTCCTCCGCTTCTTGTTGGGAAGTCGTATTTGGCGGCCCCCCAACTCCTCACCGGCTCTTTGGACTGGTTTTTTCGCTGCAAGTGAAACGCAGTGCACCTGGAGTGATTAGTGAAGCGGCTTGCGGCGTGACTGTCATCAGTCGCCACCCGTTCAACGTCGCAAGCTGAAAGGCCCGCTCCCTGTTGCGGGCCTTTCTTTCGTGCAAGGAACGTCCGCTGCTGTTGCGCGTTCAGGGCGCGATCAGGAATCGCTCGGCGCTCTTTAGCCCCCTCCATACCCCGGAGCGCCGCAGCGGTCGGAAGGCCCGGTTCTGAAACGGTGCCGGGCCTTTTCGTTTGCAAACCAATCTAAGTTAGTCGCAGAGGTCGGTTCTTTTTTTCGCCGCGCGGAACGCGCGTGTGGTTGCGACGTTGGATGAGCACATCGCGTCGCGCCGGTTACCCCCCACACCCCGCCGTGCCGCAAAATGAAAGGCTCGATCCCTCCCGGTCGGGCCTTTCTTTTGTCAGCTGACTGGCTTGGCAACGACAGCGCGGATTTCAATAAGATGGCAAGCCGCGCATTGGAAAACTTCTTGGTGACGATGCTGCCAGGCGATGGAGCTGTTCCGCGCCGCATGGGATACGCTGCATCCCGATAAGGAAAGCGCGTGATGGGGAAAGGGTTATACAGCACCCTTTGTAGTCAGAATGACCTAAGCGCTCGACTGTTGGCCGTTCCGGGAAAGGAGCTGGTCGCGGGGCACGTCTCGTCGCGGGGAACCCATATCGGCTAACTCGCGGTACTCGGCGGCCAGCTTCAGCCAATGCTTTTTGAGATCAGGTTCTTTCAAGGTGTCGGCCTGTTGCCGACACCATTCGGCTTCGCGACGGTATAGCGCCTCAGTGCTCATCCTTGCTTAAATCGCGGGCCTGCCCACCGTTCCTTGTGGATTCGAAGGATCGTCAATTTATCGTATTTCGACGACAGGTCTCTTGGGTTCTTACTTTGAGCCAGCTTTATTGCGCCCGACCGGCCTGGAGATCGCTCGTGAACCTATTCACACCGCCGCGGCTGAACGCCTTCACATCGCATGCCTCAATTGCCCTAGAACGGCGCGCCTTGTCGGCCGGGAGACCCCACCCCGGCCATCATCTGGCTACCTTCTCCCTTCCAATGCGATTGCGGGCAGGCCTTGACGACCACGACGAACAGTGATCGGCGCGCGTAAGGAGCGCCACTTCGCCCCATCGTGATATTCGATTTGATGCACTCTAAGCTGGTTACCTATGCATAATCCGTGGGCAGCGCGGGACGCGCATGACCAAATATCAGCCGGCGACACCATACACGGATTCCATCAAACGCCCGGACTGTCCGCACTGCGGCACACGCATGATGCTCGCACGCCTTCAAATGCTGGTGCGGGACCAGCCTGGCTACGAGAGCCGCACATTCGAATGCCCAAAATGCGACAGTGATGTTACGGAGACCGTGAAGGTCAGTTAGGGCCACACAACCTAGTAGCGTGACCTACGTGGTTCTCCTCAGAGAACGAGAACGCGCAGCTTATTCGGTGATAGGTCCATAGCGAGCCTCGGGAGACGCCATGGTCACTCTCGTACCACTGACCGCAGACGCACTCACGTCGATCATCCGCGAAGAACTAGAAATGCCGGATTTGGCGGTGGAGATATCACGCGCGCGCACGGGATGGCGCGCAACCGCGACCAACTATCAAGAGGACGCCATCGTGGTCCAAACCTTGGTCGATAGCGTCGCGAGGCGATTGAACGAAACCTATGACCTGGCCAGAGCGCTTAGGGTCGTCTAGAGCTTGGCCCACATTACGATGACGTCCCGCCTTTCTGCGTCTCCGACAGCTTCGGCTTCTGCCGCGCGGTGGAAGATCCACGTGGTTCTCCTGAGAGAACACGGGAGGTAAATCGGAACCGCATCACGGACATTTATTGAACAACGGTATCATGTGGAGTGGCCGGCTTGCACCAGCGTGAACATCCGGCACGATCGCCAATCGACTTGCCCTCGGATGATCCTCCACCCGGCCCGCGCCGGGGTTTCTTTTTAGCACATCCCTAACCATCGCGGCTGACCTAAGGATTGTTACGTACAGCCCGCCGAGAGCGCGTCTGATAATCCACAGAAATGCTCTGGGTAGTCTGGTACTGCTGTTTTGTCGTCGCCTTAACCGCTGGTTCTATCGGGACCGGCGTGGCACTCAGCAAACGTCGGCAACGCGAGCCCTAGTTGGTGGTCTCGTCAGCCGGAGAACCAGAGATAGCAAGCACACGCAATTGCGACGGTCCCTAAAAGGACCATTTGTAAAGTTCTGCCTTGCCAAGTCCGAGGCAAGATCATGCGTTCTAAGCGATGCGGCCAGCGCAGCGGCAGGCGTGGCTTTCTCATGCGCCACCCCTTTGGTCATCCTACTTGGCGGCTCTTTCATCTTCGTCTTCACACGACATCAACGGTCGAGCCATTAGTCTAGCGGCGCGGACTTAGCTCAGGGCAGAGCGTTGCCTGCACCACAGGCGAAGGCTGGGGTTCGATTCCCTCAGTCCGCTCCAGCGGCGAACAGCTTAGTTGGCGGCCTTCCTTTTCGCTGCCATGATGCGTCTGCCTGCAGCCTACCCCCCCCATCCTCGACCGGTTGCAGGCGGGGTGCCCGGCACGTAGTGGGCCAACCGCGTGCCGGTGCGCTCTGGTTGGCGGCGGTCATTCCGGCCGCGCGCACCTATCATTTGACGATCGTCGGGCCTGGCTCACAAAAGAGTCCACCCCTCTCCTGACATTGCCGGTAACGCTCGATGCCGAGCGCGCCGAATAAAATGAGAAGCACGACGATGCTCGTGATGAGAAACTGCTGAGTCGTCATCGTCATGATCTCGGCGAATTGAGCCGTGCCCGGTGCACTACTCGATTTGACGGCCCCGCGTAGATGTTTTCCGTATGCGCTACGACCGGCGCTTAGTGAATGTCAGGAACATCGAGTTTCGTTTCACCAACTTCAGGAGGCTCTCCCTTGGTTTCTCAACCCGCTTGGGAGCCAACTTTCCCGATGATGTGCTCCGCTCCCTGTGTCCGAAGCCTAGGGCCTCTAAGCCGTGAGTCAAATGACCCGGTGCATAGTTGGCGCTCCTGATTGGGTGGTGAAGCCGGTCGCTGCAAGCCCGGTAATCGCGAGGCCGGGCACTAGGTAATTGTAGATGCGCAGCATGTAGGCGCGCAGGCCCTCATCGACGACACATTCTTTCACCGCCGCAGGCACATTAAGGGAAGCTCGGTCGCGTTAGGTAGTCCGACATTCCAAGCCAGAGTAAGATGGCGAGCCAGAAGAACCCGGCGCCCGCGAAAGCGAGCACGAGACCGTTCCGCTCGCGCAACTCCATGAACACGGCCGCGATGAGCAAAGCTTTGATCGCCGCTATTGCAAGCGCGACGGCTGTATTGAATTCGCCTAGCGGCTGATATGCAAGGACGAGCGTGAGACCGAGGAGCGCAATCAACGCGAGCCAGGCGAAGAGAAGCACGCGCGGGGGATACCAGGTCACGACGACCTCCCCGGCAAATAGATCAGCGCAAACAGAAAGACCCACACAAGATCGACGAAGTGCCAGTAAAGCCCAACCGCTATGGCTGGAGCGTGATGGCGCGCCGAAACGAAGCCGCGGCGAAGCTTCAGAGACGTCATAAACAAAAGCAGAATTCCAACAGCGACATGGACTGCATGCAGACCGGTTGCGACGAAGTAGAATGAAAAAAACAACCAGGCTGACGTCGGGTTTGGTCCTTCAAAGTCGAAAAAGAATCCGGGTATCAGACGATCCCGATACTCGAGCCGGTATTCGACGCCTTTGAGAACGAGAAAGAGAAGGCCCAGCGCCCCGGCGACTGCGAATAGGACCGCAGCTGGTGTTCGCTCGCTGAGCCGGACCAGCACCACGGCCCACGCAACGATGAAGCTGCTGGTGAGAAGGACAGCGGTGTTGATCGACCCGATCAAGATCTGCGTATGTCGCGCGGCTTCTGAGAAGCCATCCGAGTAGGCCGTACGATAGACGCAGTAGACGAGGATCAGCCCGCCGAAAAACAACACTTCGGTCGCCAGAAATACCCACATGCCGAGTTGCGCGGCGTCATTTTGCTGCCGCAGATCGACAAACTGCATGGCGGGCGCGTCACGCATTCTGCGGCCGAGCCTCGCCTTTGAGTGAATAATCGTAAGGTTCCCGCGTCACGTTGGGCAATCGCTCGAAATTATGAGTCGGTGGTGGGGATGCGGTCTGCCATTCAAGGCCGGTTGCAGCCCACGGATTGGCCGGCGCGCGCGCGCCATAAAACATCGACCACACCAGATAGAACAGCGGCAACATGTAGGCTACGGCGAGGATCGAGGCACCAACCGACGACATCACATGCCACACCTGAAACTCGGGAAGGTAGACGTGATAACGGCGCGGCATTCCCAACACGCCAAGCACGAACTGCGGCAGGAATGTCATGTTAAAGCCGACGAAAATCAGGATGGCGGCAGCGCGCGCCCAGTATTCCGGATACATGCGCCCCGTGATCTTCGGCCACCAATAATGCAGGCCGCCGAAGTAGGCAGTCACCATGCCGCCAACCATGATGTAATGAAAATGCGCAACGACGAAGTATGTGTCCGTCACGTATACGTCGTACGCGAGACAGGCGAGAAACAGTCCGGTCAGCCCGCCTATCGTAAACAGGCCGATGAAGCCGAGCGCATAGAGCATCGGCGCGTCGAAGCGAATCCAGCCCTTATGCATCGTAGCGGTCCAATTGAAGACTTTGATGGCTGACGGAACCGCCACGACAAAGCTCATGAACGAAAATACCAAACCGGCGAATACCGACTGGCCGCTCACGAACATGTGGTGGCCCCAGACAAAGAAACCGACGGCCGCGATCGCGAGACTCGCCCAGGCGACAAACTTGTAGCCGAACACGGCTTTGCGCGAGAAGCAGGAGATCAGCTCGCTGACCACGCCCATTCCTGGCAGGATCATGATGTAGACGGCGGGATGCGAGTAGAACCAGAAGAGATGCTGAAATAAGAGCGGATCGCCACCGCGCGCAGGATCGAAGATACCGATGCCGGCGACGCGATCCAGCACGATGAGCATCAAGGTCATCGCCAGCACCGGTGTTGCCAACACCAGGATGATTGATGTCGCGTAGAGCGACCACAGAAACAGTGGCAAGCGATACCAGGTCAAACCGGGCGCGCGCAGCTTGTGGATCGTCACGATGAAATTCAGGCCGGTGAGGATCGAAGAAAAACCGGTGATGAACATGCCAACGACCGCGAGCACGACGTGGCCATTCGAATACATCGTCGAGAACGGCGTGTAGAAGGTCCAGCCCGTGTCGATACCGCCGACGAATACCGCATACAAGGTCACGCAGCCGCCGAGCATGAACAAATAGAAGCTCGTGAGGTTGAGTCGGGGAAACGCCAGATCGCGTGCCCCGATCATCAAGGGCACGATGAAATTCCCGAGCGTCGAGGGAATTGAGGAATGAGAAAGAACCACACCATCACGACGCCGTGGATGGTGAAGAGGCGGTTGTAGACGTCAGATGTGACGAGATGGCCTTGCGGTGAGATCAGTTCGAGCCGTATCACGGTCGCCGCCGCCCCGCCGACGAAGAAGAACAGCGTGATTCCGGCGAAGAACAGGATCGCGACCCGCTTGTGGTCGGTGGTGAACAACCACGACGTGATTCGGGTATCGGCGATGAGATAATTCGACTCGCTCATTCGGACCTCGGTATATCGGCGAGCGATTTCAGGTAAGCGAGGAGCGCGATCGTCTCCTCCTCGGTAATCTTACCATCGTAGGACGGCATTAGTGGCTCATAACCGGCGACGATTCTGGAGCGCGGCTTGAGGATCGCTTCGCGCAAGAAGGCTTCGTCCGCGACCGCTATGGTGCCATCGCTCAGCGGCACCGACCGTCCATACAGGCCCTCGAGTTTCGGCGCGCTCACCGTGCTGCTGCTGTTGCTGTGGCAACCGCTGCAGCCTAACTGGCGGTAAAGCTGGCCTCCGCCGCGGCGAGCGTTCCGGCCACATCCTGGCTCGCGAGCCAGCGGCTGAAGTCACTTTCCTCCATCACGACAATGCGACCGCGCATACGCGCATGATCGGTGCCGCAATACTCGGCACAGAAAAGGTGAAAGATACCCGACCGCAAGGGTCGGAAAGAGGTTCGGCCTGACTGCCGGGCACGACGTCACGCTTGATGCGGAACGCGGGGATGAAGAACGAGTGGATGACGTCCTGCGAGGACATGATCAGCCGGGTTGTGTGGCCGAGAGGCACATGCAGCTCGTTGATTTCGCGCTGACCGCCAAGGTGCTGCGCCTTCCACATCCATTGCTTGGCCACGACGTAAACCGGCAGCGCGTCTTTGGCCGGGGAATAAAGATCGAGGAAGAGCTGCGCCCCCCACACGAACAGTCCAAGGAAAATGACCAGCGTCCCCGCTGTCCAGGCCACCTCCCAGTGCCAGCTTTTCTTGACGCGATGATCCCGATCCGCGTTGTTGTTGGAGGCGCGGTAGTGGATGGCGAAGCGCAGCAGCAGGAAGAACAACAGTAGCAGCACCAGTGCCGTCGCGGCGAGCAGGCCGATAAACAGAAGATCGACCGCTCGGGCGTGTGCGGTCTCGCCGGGCGGCCAACTGGGTGTCCAGCTCAGCAAGCGTCACCGGGCCGGCGGAGCAGAGGGCCAACCCGGAAGGCCGCGGTCGGCAAGCAGCTGCATCGCACGCTCGATCGGGATGTGCGCGACGGCCTGGCTCTTGTCGTTCCAGCCGTAGTGCGTCAACGCGGCATCCTCGCTGTCCCGCTGTGCACTGAGCATTGTTTTCGGATGAATTTCGAGAACGGGCGGCGAGGGACGCGGCAAGTCCGACTCGATCCCAGCCACCTTGCTGGCAGGCGGGTAGATCGCCTTCAGGACAAACGGCGTGGCCGCAAGAAATATCGCGACGCCGACCGCGATCGCCGCAATCAGCCGGGGATCGGCATCGGAGCGCTCGACATCGTCCGGATGCGGTAATGCTTCCATGGTCCGGAATTGAAAATTGGCGCGCCCCAATCCCCAACCGGCCGCCGCGGCACAAAGTTCCATGCGCCTGTAAAAAGTTCCAGATTGCTGGAACCCACCCCAGCCGACCCTGTTTCAACTAAGGGCGGCCCGTTCTGGACTGGTATGGCGCAAATATTCTCGCCCGCGGCGGATGCGTGGATGCGCCTGCTTCTCGGCAGTGCATTGGCGCTGGCCGCTGGAAGTGTCGTGTTTGCCGTCGGCCTCGCGCGCTCCGACTGGATCACCGGCGCGCGCATCCATCCGCCGGTGCAGCCCGTGCCCTTCAGCCATCGCCACCATGCCGGCGAACTCGGCATCGACTGCCGCCATTGCCATACATCGGTCGCCGAAGGACCGCGCGCCGGCCTTCCGCCGACCCACACGTGCATGACCTGCCATTCGCAAATCTGGACGACTGCGCCGATGCTCGCGCCCGTGCGCGCGAGCCTTGCGTCCAATCGCTCGCTCGAATGGCAGCGCGTCGCTGTGCTTCCCGAATACGTTTACTTCCGCCACGACATCCACATCGCGAAAGGCGTCGGCTGCGCCGAATGCCACGGCCAAGTCGACGCCATGGCGCTGACCTATCGGGCCGTCCCGCTGACCATGGGCTTTTGTCTCGATTGTCACCGCGATCCCGCCCCGCGCCTGCGCCCACGCGATCAAGTGACCAACATGGCGTGGCGCCCGCCGAATGACGGAGGCGCACAGGGGCACGCCTTACTTGAACAGTACGGCATCCGTGTCGGCCAGCTCACGCATTGCTCGGTGTGCCACCGATGAATACGCCACGCTTCGATCTTTCGCGCGCGCGTGAGGTGACAGGCAGCACGAAACGATTCTGGTCCAGTCTGGACGAGCTGCTCGACGAAGACGGCTTTCGTCAGTTGCTGCAGGCGGAATTCCCCGCCGCGTCGTCGATGTTCGACGACCCCGGCCGGCGCCAGTTCCTCAAGCTGATGGGAGCCTCGCTGCTGTTGTCGGGGCTGACTGCCTGCAAGGAGACACGATCCGACCATGCACTGCCCTATGTGAATCAACCCGACGGCATTACGCCGGGCGTCGCACGCCATTACGCGAGCGCGGTGCTGTTCGAGGGCTTCGCCCAGCCCGTGATCGCGACCACGCACGAGGGACGGCCGACCAAGCTCGATGGCAATCCGGACCATCCTGTGACGCGCGGCGCGAGCGACGTCTTCATGCAGTCCGCGATCTTCGGATTATACGATCCTGAGCGCTCGAAAACGCCGCTGTTCAACGGCGCCCCGTCAACCTGGGGCGCGTTCGACAAGGCGCTGAGCGACTTGCGCGCGCGCTGGCGCGAGCGGCAAGGCGAAGGCCTGCGCATCCTGACGGGCAGGACGACCTCGCCGACGCTGATCCGGCAGCTTGGTACGCTTGCCAAAGCCTATCCGAAAATGCGCTGGCATCGGCACGAGCCCACGGAAGGGTACCGCGATGCCGGCACGGCGCTTGCCTTCGGCCGCGCCCTGTCGCAACACCATCGCCTCGATCAATGCGAGGTTATCGTCACGCTCGATGACGATCTGCTCGGACCGGGTGCGCATCAGGTCCTGCATGCGGGGAACTGGGCGACACATCGCGGCGAGGCCGGTCCTGGTCACGGGCGCCTGCGCATGCATGTCGCCGAAAGCGTGCCGGGCCTGAGCGGCGTTGTTGCCTCGCATCGATTGCCCTGCGACCCGCCGCGCATTGAGATGCTCGCGTGGGCGATCGCTGCGCAATTCGGGCTCGCCCGCTGGGATACGCCTGCGCTCAGTGAGAAAGAGCGCGCGTGGCTCTCGCGCGCGGTCGATGATCTCAAACACCATTCCGGCCGTTCGTTGCTTGCCGTCGCGCCTTATCTCGATCCGCGCGTGCATGCGATGGCGGCGGTGGTCAACGACCAGCTCGGCAATAACGGGAAGACCATCTGGTACAGCGAACCCGTCGCGGCTGTCGCCAACGAAGCGGAATCCTTCGCCGCGCTTGCGGCCGACATGGCATCCGGCACGGTCGACACGCTTTTGATGATCGACTGCAATCCGGCCTACGCGGCGGCGGACGGCCTGGATTTTACCCGGCATCTCGCGGCCGTTCCGGACCGCATCCACGCGGGGCTGCATGCGGACGAAACCGCGCTGCAATGCCCATGGCATCTGCCGCTGTCACATGTGCTGGAGAGCTGGGGCGATGCGCGCGCCGTCGACGGCACCGCGAGCCTGATCCAGCCGGTGAGCGCGCCGCTCTACGACTCGCGCACGACGCACCAGATCGTCGACATGCTGCTCGGTACGCTCGATCCGCCGGCCGATACGTCCGTACGCGCGACCTGGCGCGAAACCTTCGCGGACGACTTCGAGACAAAATGGGCCCATGCGCTGCGGGACGGCTTCGTTCGGGAGACTGAGGCGAAGCCGGTTGTGGTTTCGGCGAAGGCTCCTGCGCCGCCCGAGCCGCAGCCAGGTGATGGCGAAATTTCGGTGCTGTTCCTGCCCGATCCGACCGTCTGGGATGGCCGCTTTGCCAATATCGCGTGGCTGCAGGAGCTGCCGAAGCCTCTCACGAAAACCACCTGGGATAATGTCATCGCGATCAGCCCGGCGACTGCGGCGGCGAAAGGGCTCTCCAACACCGATGTCGCCACAGTCAGCGTCGGCGGGCGGCAAATCCGCGGATCGGTCTGGATCGTTCCCGGGCAGGCGCCCAACACCATTGGCCTCACCTTCGGATATGGCCGGCGGGCCGGCGGCGATGTTGCGACCGGCAGCGGCTATGACGCCTTCGCATTGATGACTGGTGCACAGGACTTCGTTGCGCGCGGCGCGATCGCGCGCGTTGGTGACCAATATCCGATCGCCACCACGCAGGCGCATCATCGCATGGACGGCTTCGACTTCGTGCGCGAGGTCTCGGCCTCGCAACCGAACACGGCGCCGCCGAAGGACCGCACGTCGCTCTATCCCGACTGGAACGTGCCGGATTCCGCGTCCGAGAATCTCCCCGATCACGCGTGGGGCATGGTGATCGATCTCGACCTTTGTATCGGCTGCAACGCCTGCATCTCGGCCTGCAATGTCGAGAACAACGTGCTGGTGGTCGGCAAGGATCAGGTCGCGCGCGGCCGCGAGATGCTGTGGTTGCGGATCGATCGCTATCACACCGGCGATGTCGAAGACCCGCGCACCTACTTTCAACCGGTCCCGTGCATGCACTGCGAGAAAGCCCCGTGCGAAATGGGATGCCCGGTGCACGCGACCGTGCATTCGCCCGAAGGCATCAACCAGATGGTCTACAACCGCTGCATCGGGACGCGGACATGCTCGAGCTACTGCCCGTACAAGGTGCGGCGTTTCAACTGGTACGACTATCGCCGGTTCGGCGAAGTCGAGCGCGCCGCGAAGAATCCGGACGTCACCGTGCGCTCGCGCGGCGTGATGGAGAAGTGCACCTATTGCGTTCAGCGGATCGAAAACGCCCATGCGGAGGCGGACAAGGACGATCGTGCGCTGCGTCGCGATGAAATCGTCACCGCATGCCAGCAGGCCTGTCCCACCAAGGCGATCGTGTTCGGCGATCTGAAGGATGCCGGTTCGGCGGTGTCCGAGCGCCGGCGCAGCGGCCGCCATTACGCGCTGCTCGAAGAGCTCGGCACGCGACCGCGCACCACGTACTTGGCGCGCTGGAACGACACCAGAGGGGGACGCATGACCAGCGTCGACACCCACCCGATCATTCCGCCGCAGCAGACCTACGCGGACGTCACGGACCAGCTTGCCAGCATTCCGCTGCACTTTCCCTCGCGGCGAATCTGGCTGGCCGCGTTGTTTGCGTCTTCGCTGCTGCTCGGTCTGCTCTTTGTCTCAGCCGTCGTCCTCTTCAGCGAGGGCGTTGGCATCTGGGGCCTGGATATTCCCGTCAATTGGGCCTTCGCGATCCATAATTATGTGTGGTGGCTCGGCATCGGCCACGCCGGCACGCTGATCTCCGCGCTGTTGCTGCTGCTCGGCCGCGAATGGCGCAACTCGCTCAATCGTTTTGCTGAGACGATGACGTTGTTCGCCGTCGTGTGCGCCGGGATCTATCCGATCCTCCACCTCGGCCGGCCGTGGTTTTTCTACTGGATGTTTCCCTATCCGGCGACAATGCAGGTCTGGCCGCAATTCCGCTCGCCGCTCGAGTGGGACATCTGGGCGGTGCTCACCTATCTCACGGTCTCGGTTGTGTTCTGGTACATCGGGCTGGTCCCGGATCTGGCCGCCGCGCGCGATCGTGCACGCAGTCGGGGATGGCAGGTGTTTTTCGGCGTGCTGTCGCTCGGCTGGCGCGGCTCCGCCATGCACTGGATGCGCTGGAATCAGGCCTATCGGCTGCTCGCCGCGTTGGCCGTGCCGCTCGTCGTCTCGGTGCACAGCGAGGTCTCGCTGCTGTTCGCCGCAGGCACGATTCCCGGTTGGCATTCGACGATCTTCCCACCCTACTTCGTGATGGGTGCGGCCTTCTCGGGCTTCGCCGTCGTGGCGATGATCGCGATCGCGCTGCGCACGCTATTCGGCCTGCACAACCTGGTGACGGACGATCATCTCGACATTCTGGGCAAGGTGTTGCTCGCGACCGGGCTGATGACCGCCTACGGCTATGTGTTCGAAGTCTTCGATGCGCTCTATTCAGGCGATGCGCACGAGTTGCACACGCTGACGGCGCGGCTCGCCGGCACCTATTGGTGGAGCTATTGGGGCGCGATCGTCTTCAACTTCGTCGTGCTGGTGCCGCTGTGGTGGCGCGCGATGCGGCGCTCGCCCTGGGTGTTGTTTGCGGTCTCGACCTCGGTCGCAGTCGGCATGTGGCTCGAGCGCTACATGATCCTGGTGACCAGCCTGTATCAGGACTTTCTCGTATCCTCGTGGGGTTTCTACTCGCCGACCTTCTGGGATTGGTCTACCTACATCGGCACCATCGGGCTCTTTCTCTTTCCATTCCTGATCATCATCCGATTGCTGCCGGTGATCTCGATCTTCGAGACCAAGGAAATCCTGCACGAGGAGCACGAGGAGCCGCGCCATGCCTGAACCGTTCGGCGTGCTCGCTGAATTTGAAACGCCGGAGGCGCTTGTTGCGGCGGCGCGCGAGGCGCGCGCGCAGGGCTATCGCAGCATGGATGCGTTCACGCCGTTTCCGGTGCCGGAGCTTTATCGCGTGCTGCGGCTGCGCGACAGCCGCGTGCTGTGGCTTGGGCTCTCCGGCGGCCTGTTGGGCTTTGCCCTCGCCCTGGCCATGCAGCTGTTCACCAATTTCAACTATCCGATCAATGTCGGCGGCCGTCCGCTCTATGCGCTATCGGCCTTCGCCGTGATCGCGTTCGAACTGACGGTTTTGTTTGCCGCGCTCACGCCGGCCTTCGGCATGGTGGCGCTCAATGGCCTGCCGCGGCTGCACCATCCGGTTTTTTCAGCGTCCCAGTTCGCCCGCGCCAGCAAGGATCGATTTTTTCTGTGTGTGCTCGCCGACGACAAGCAGTTCGATCCGCGCGAGACGACCCGATTCCTGCGCGCACTCGAGCCGGC
This sequence comes from uncultured Alphaproteobacteria bacterium, assembly GCA_963757565.1. GTDB lineage: Bacteria > Pseudomonadota > Alphaproteobacteria > Rhizobiales > Xanthobacteraceae > PALSA-894. The sequence goes on along the minus strand of CAVWSB010000004.1, from coordinate 11,853 downwards.
CTCCGTCGAACTGGTGCAATCGTGAAGCGCGCCGCCGCCCTGATGTTTTGCGCTCTCGCAGCTTGCACGCGCTCGAACATGGATTCGCAGCCGAAATATTCCGAGTACCAGCCGAGCGAACTGTTCGCGAACGGCCGGGTGGTGCAGGCGCCGGTCGCCGGCACGGTCGCACGCGATGATCCGGCGCGTGAGAGCGAAGCAACGGAGAAGCCGGCGCTAGCGGCGCAGCTGCTGGCGCGCGGGCGCGCGCAATACGATGTGTTCTGTTCGCCCTGCCACGATCGCGTTGGGACGGGAAACGGAATTATCGTGCAGCGCGGCTTCCCCCGTCCGGCGAGCTTGCATGACGAGCGGCTGCGCAGCGCGGACGACCAGCATTTCATCGACGCGATGGCACGCGGCTACGGCGCGATGTACGCGTTCGCGGACCGTGTCCGCCCGCGGGACCGCTGGGCGATTGTTGCGTATATCCGTGCGCTGCAATTAAGCCAGCATGCACAAGTCGCCGATGTTCCGGACGCGCAGCGCGCGGATCTGGAGAAGGCGCCATGACGCGATGGCTGTCGTTATTGGCCGGCGCGGGCTTGGCCGGTTGCGCGATCGGCTTGCTGCTCGATCCGGCCGCAACGCTCGCCAGCTATCTTGCCGCGTGGTTTGCGGTCAGCGCGATCCCGATCGGCGCGCTGGGCGTGCTGCTGATCTCATATCTGGTGCGCGGCGGCTGGACCCAGGATTTTCACGAACCGCTCTCGCGGGCAGCCCTGACAATCCCGGTCGCGGGGCTCCTATTCGTTATTGTGCTCGCCGGCGCGACTAAGCTCTATCCGTGGGCCAGCAACGCCGCGCTTCCATCTTTCAAAGCCGTTTATCTCAGTCCCTGGTTTTTTACGCTGCGCGCCGTTGCGTACTTCACGATCTGGACCGCGCTCGCCCTGTGGGCGCGGCAGGCCTATGGCAATCCGGCCGCGATGGAGCGGGCCGGCGCGCTCGGTCTCATTGTGTGGGCGCCGACTGTTTCGCTCGCTGGCGTCGACTGGCTCGAGTCGATCGAGCCGGCATTTCATTCCTCGATCTACGGTCTGCTGATCCTCACGTTCACGCTGCTGGCGGCGTTTGCCTTCGGCCTCGTGGTGGTTCTTACGCAACTTCGTTCGCGCCGGATGGCGAATACCGCGTATGCGGCAGTGCTCCTCGCGACGTTGATGCTCTGGGCCTACCTGCACGCCATGCAGTACATCATTATCTGGGCCGGCAACATTCCGGATGAGGTCGTGTGGTATGCGGTTCGCGCGCGCGGAGGAGACGCCGTCGCGCTTTGGTTCCTGTTTGTTGGACAATTCATCGTGCCCTTCTTTGCGCTGTTGTCCGCCCAAGTGCGTGGGAGCACACGCGCATTATGCGCCATCGCTGCACTGACGCTGGCTCTTCGTGCGCTCGAAGCCGCGATCCTGATTTTCCCGCCGCTTGCCGTCGGGGGTCTGCCGATAGCCTTGTGCTTCCCGGCCGCACTTGTTGCGGTCGGCGTGACGCTACTGCTGGCCTGGCAGATGATGCCCCGATGGATTGAGCGGAGCGCGCTACGCGGTGCGGCGGGCGGCTAGCGACAGGGCGAGAATCCCGCCTCCGAGCAGTACGATGGTCATAACTGCGGCAATCGCCAGCATCCGCGAGACCAGCACATTATAGGTGCCGTGCGCCGGATCGAATGCCGAGCACAATAAGCGCACCTGATCACCTACCGTACCGATACGCCCCTGGCTCGCCTCAACAAGGGCCAGACGGATATCGCGGCCGGATAGTCCGAAATCGTTCAGCAGCCGGCTGACCTTGCCATCCGCCGTCAACGCATAGGCGGCGGCCGGATGGATGTATTGACCGGCCTCATCGTCGTAGGCGTAGCGATAGCCGAGCGCCGACGTGATCGCCTGAATGTCGCGCGCGTTCGCATTCACAAAAACCGCTGCGGCGTTAACTGGTGAATTCCCCGAGGTGTTCTTGCCTCATTCGTGCCGCATCCGCGGCAGTCGCGTGCGGGTCCAGTCCGATGACGATCATTCGATACTGCTCGCTGGGCCTTAGTCCGGATTGCTCCAGCGCGCCCACCACCAGCGCGACGGCCGGTCCGCACAGCGTGCGGCACGCGTAATCGGCGAATACAAGGAGCGTCGGATGGCCAAGCAGCGATGCAAGGCGGTGCCGTTGTCCAGCTTCGTCTGCGACGGTCGCGTCAGCGGGCAACGTTGCGTCTACCGGCGTCGTCACGCCGATCTGGCGGTACGTGTTCGGGGTGACACGTGCGCATGCAGGTCCCACCCCGATGAAGAGCGCAATTAGGATCGAAAAGACGCCTGAGAGCTGTTTAAAGCACATCAATTCGACAAAGCGATCGTGCTGCGGGGGGAGAGGACATCTCGCGCCTATCCTATCTGCAAGCAACCGAATGCAGCCGGCTGTGGTTCCGGCACAGCAGCACTCGCTAGCCGGTGAGGCACTCGCCAACCGCCGCATTCAATTCTCCTGTGTTTTCAACCTCGCAGTTGGATCCCAGTCGCACTCGCCCGAGCAATATTATTGCTACAAATTCAGAGGCGGTTGGATCCCAGTCGCACTCCCTCCGCCAGTAGCTTTTGGGCGAAATTCTCTGGCCCGAGCACCGTGCGCGGAACGACCGTTTCGACGAGCGCCTTTTCGACGACCTCCGTACCTTGAGGCAGCTGTTTGGAGCCGCATTTTCTCTCAAGGCCGCTTTCTCTCCGAACCTCCGCACTGCGCGTTTTCAGTGCGGTCCTCGTTCCGCTATTGAGTTACAGTTCTTTACGTTATGCCGACCTCCAGCTTTTTTTGGAGGGCTCGGGGTAGCGGCAGAGAAAATAATGAACCCGCCTCCTCTTCCAACGCAAACCACATGCGGTGGTGCCGCGCGGAGATTGTACGAGCCGGACCTGCACGTCGAAACACTAGCAGTGAGCGCGGAATTATCGCAAAATAAACAGCCGGAGGATGTTATCTTGTGATTTGCACGCGGACTCGCACGCCGATCTGGATTCCCTTCGAATGGAAGAATTAGAACTTCATCGCTTAGGCTGGAAAGCGTTCCAGGACCTGTGCGTTGCGATTGTCGAAGAGCGAACGAGCAAACCTGTACAAACCTTCTTGCCAACAAACGACGCGGGCCGCGACGGCGCTTTCTTGGGACGCTTGGATAGCGCCGACCAGAAGGGGAACTCGACGATACAGTGCAAATTTACATCCAAGCCGACCTTGAATCTAACGTTGTCGATGTTGCGGGACGAGTTGCCAAAGGTGAAGAGACTTGCCCGCAAAAAACTGGCCGGCGACTACATCATCCTCACGAACCACACGATCACTGGTGCTGCGGATCGCGCGGCTCTGGCGGCGTACTGCCAGGGCTATGGCCGATGGGTCGAGGCTGAGCAGAAGCTCCGCGAGACCCCTGCCCTGCTCAAGATGCCGTCCGGCTACGTACAGCAAAATCCGTGGCTAACGATCGCGAGCAAACAGCTCGAGCTGATGCACAAATACATGAGCAACTTCGGGCTTTCGCCATCCTCGCGCACGCGCGTCGAGGTCTTCGTCCGAGTCATCCCAGCAAATTTGCTGGCCTCCTCGGTCGGAAGCCCTGGGATCGATACGACGATGACGACGAAGAGGGGTTCGCGTGACTGGTAAGTAGTTGAGCTGACAATTGGCGACCACCTCAGTAACTGACTGGCGGGAAGTTGAGTGGCTTAACGTGAAGCTCTCGACGACAGTGCCATCGTGCAGCTTTGCGTGCTGCTCGAAGGTCGCAAGCCCGGCTGCATCTGTAGCAATGAGCCGCGGCGCATCCAATCCACGAAATGCAGCGGTCTGTGACGTCGGTCACATCAAGCTCCCTCATTGAATGATCAAACACTCACATCGGAAACGTGGGGAGCTGATCCATGATCATGTCGACACAAGTGCAGGCGTGTGCGACCAAGCCCCTGAATACAGTTTCTACTCCCCCGACCAACGATCCAGGGCCGCGGACCCGCCGTCTCGATCACGAGCAACTCGGCGAACTGGAGGACTTTCTGGTCGGGCTCGACCAAGAAACGCGCTGCCGCCGCTTCGGATATTCGCAGACCGACGAAGCACTGCGCATTTACGCTCGCAAGGCTATCACCCTCGCAACATGCGTGATCGGCGTGGAGGTCGCGGGCGAGTTACGCGGCGTGCTCGAACTCTACGCAGGCGGGCCGGCGTCATGGGCCGAAGTTGCACTCGTGGTGGAAAAGTCGTGGCGTCAGCGCGGTCTTGGGTGGGCGATGTTGTCCGAAGCCGGGCGCTCAGCCGATACGGCGGGCATGCAAACGTTGCGGCTGATCTTTTCGCGCGACAACTGGCCGATGCGCAAACTTGCCAGCAAGGCCCAAGCGCGTATCGACTTGGATCTCGACGAGATTTGCGCTGACATCGCGCCCTCCGCGCTGCCAAGGGCCGCTTGACCCGCACGGTAGCGACTTCCGGGTCTGACCCAAAGCGGAAATCTTCCGAATGCTAGCGGCCGGTCAGCCGCGTGGACATGAGTACCCGGTACCGCCTCGCGGGATCATCCTGGCGCATCAGAGAAATCGATCCAACCTCGACTTCATCACGCGCCAGTTCCTCGAAGGCCTGCGTGAAATGCTTGGTCAGATCGGCCATCGCTGCCGGTACCGGACCGGCGAGAGTCATGCGTAAATGAAATCCGCTGGATGAGTTAAGGGCCTCGCGCTTGATCGATCCGCTATCGATTGTTGGGTCTGTCATGCGAAAAGGCGCAAATTCGTCGCGGCATGCGAGCCAGAACGCTTCCAGCGGTTCATGATGGCGGGCGCGCAGCATGATGAGATCATCGCAATAATCGATTTCAAGCCGGCCGATCGACATCGGATAGTGGCGCTGCGCTATTGAATAGACGGCGGCGGTTAGATCGCCTTCGCTCTGCTTGCCGAGGCGAAAAGGAGGCATGAAGCGCGCGCTGAACCCGTGGTCAGCAATGAGAGGAAAGCCGGATTGACGCCCGGAACCGCGCGTTGCGGCACATCCGCCGCCTCGAAGCAGTCATAGCCAAGGATGCCCGCGCCGAATTTGGCGAGCGGCGAGTCGGGCGGCGGCGTGTAGGCGACGGCGTAAAGGGGGCTGAGCATGCGGCTTGCAACACCGCCTAGGCGCGGCAGATGACATCCGGATGACAGGAATTCTAAAGGCTCGTCGCTAATACGCCGGTACGCGTGGCGCTGTATCGCTCACCGGCCCTCGCTTGGCTGCATTCGCCGGTACTTCGGCCCATTCGACGATCTCAAGCCGGCCGTCGAATTGCTCTACCACAGCAGTGCAACTCTCCACCCAGTCTCCGCAGTTAACGTAGATCAGGCCCGCGTCGGAGCGTATGACCGGATGGTGGATGTGGCCGTCGCTGAGGCAAACTCTACTTGGAGATAGCGAGGGGCCATCTCGTAAGTGCGTCATCGAACTGCGATCACCGCGCCAAGTCGCCTAAATCCGGTGGCCGCCGAGGCTGGCACTGAAGACTTCCGCGACCCAATCGACGAAGACACGCAGCTTCGAGCTCAGATGCCGGTTCGGCGGATAGACTACATAGAGCGGCACCGGATCGATGGTCCACTCGCGCAGCACCGGCACGAGCGCGCCTGACGCAAGATGCTCTTCGAGCATGAACAACGGCGCGCGCATAATGCCGAGCCCGGCGAGTCCTGCCGCGAGGTATGCATTACCGTCGTTCACCGCAACAGTGTAAGGTGCGCCGGTCTCTTGTGTTTCCTCGCCGCGCCTGAACTCGAGCGGGAACGGCTTGCCGGTTGACGAACTGAAATAGCCCACGACGGTGTGACCGCGCTCAAGCTCGGCCGGATGGCGCGGCTCGCCGTGCCGCGCCAGATAGGTAGGGGTCGCGCACGAGATGAAGTGGAACTCGGCGATACGCCGCGCGATCAGCGACTGATCGGAGATCGCGCCGGCGCGCACAACGCAATCGACATTTTCGCCGACGAGGTCGACCGGCCGATCAGTCACGCCAAGGTCGATCTGGATGTCCGGGTAACGTGCGTGGAACTGGGGCAGCGTCGGAATCAAAATGAGCATCGCGAGCGAAGCGCTGATGTCGATGCGCAGCCGACCCTTCGGGCTCCCCTGCGACAGCGACATGCTGCCGTCGAGTTCGTCGACGTCGGCAAGGATGCGCACCACGCGTTCATAATAGGCCGCGCCGTCCGTCGTTACGGTAACGCGGCGGGTGGTGCGGTTGAGCAGCTTGGTGCGCAGATGCGCCTCGAGCCCCTGGACCAACTTGCTTAACGTCGGCTTCGGCATGCCGAGCATCTGGGCCGCGCGGGTGAAGGTCCCGACCTCGACGACGCGCGAGAACGCTTTCATCGCGGCCAACTGGTCCATTGCCGTCATGCTCCTGCTTATCTAGGTGCGCTGCAACAAAATTGAGCGAGTGCCGAGTCCGCGCCGCGCACGATTCCGATCAATTTGCCAAGATTGTGAGCTAATTGCCGACGAATCGGATCAATAAGAGCGATTGTTTCCCTCCAGAAACAATGAGGTAGCTTTTAGCCACCTAATCGAACCTCCGCAAGCGACCTAACTACTGCTGCGGTGCAATATGGGCGATTCGCGACGGGCAGTTCGATGGCGTCATGGATGGAGCACACCGTCGAGACACAGCAGGGCGCGCGGGTGCCGGTTCGGGTCTACGGCAAGCGCACCGGAGCGGCGCCAGTGGTGTTGCACCTGCACGGTGGCGCCTTCACTGGCGGATCGGCGGCCGCCAGTGAACGGCTTCCCGCGCTGCTGACGCAGGCTGGGGCGGTTGCCGTCTCGGCGGACTATCCGCTCGCGCCCGAACACCCATTTCCGTTTGCGCTTGATGCGATGTTCGACGTGCTCGGTGCGTTGCATCGTTGCTGTGCCGAGTGGGCAAGCCGCCGCTCCTCGGTGTTCGTGGGCGGCGAAGAATCCGGTGGCAACCTCGCGGCCGCGCTCGCAATGATGGCGCGCGACCGCCGCCTCCCGCTCGCCGGACAGATTCTTCTTTCGCCGATGCTCGACCCGGTCATGGGCACCTGTTCGCTGCGCAGCGCCGATGCCGGTGCGGTCGGCTGTCCGTGGGCGGACGGCTGGCACGCCTATCTCGGCTCGCCCGATAAGGCGGCGCATCCGTATGCGGCGCCGCTCGAGTGCGATGCGTCTCGCGGGCGTCGCGCCGGCGCTGCTTATTTCGGCGGAAGACGATCCGCTGCGCGACGAAAGCGAGACTTACTCTCGTCACCTGCGGAAAGCGGATGTGCTGGTGCAGCATCATGTGCTGCCTGCGCCGACGAACTGGCCATTCGCTCTCGCGACGCCGACCAATGACGCGGCGCAGGCCCCTTGGGCGCCCGCGGTCGTCGATCATTTGAAGACGTTCTTTGCGAGTGTCGCGCTCGCGCGCCGCGCCGCCGCTTCCGTCCCACTCGATTCTGGCCTGAACCTAAGGACTGCAACAATGAAGAAACTCTCGCGTGGTCTCCTCGCAGCCGCGGCCGTCGTCGGCATCGTTGTCGCCGTCACGGTCAGCGGCATTCTACGTGCTGCGCAGTGACGGTGCGCAGGCGAATGCACCGGCGGCCTCCGCACCGCAGGCAACGCCGGTGTCGGTCGCGGTCGTCGAGCAGCGCAACGTCGAGATCTGGGACGAATTCTCCGGCCGCCTGGAAGCGATTGAGCGTGTCGAGGTGCGCTCGCGCGTCGCCGGCGCGGTGCAGTCGGTGCATTTTCGCGAAGGCGCGCTGGTCAAGCAGGGCGACCTGCTCATCACCATCGATCCTGCGCCCTACGCGGCGGAGGTGGACCGCGCCCAGGCGCAGCTCGCCGCGGCCGAGGCTCGCGTTAGCTCACCAAGAACGACGTCGAGCGTGGCGAGGCGCTGTCCGGCTCACGCGTCATCTCGCAGCGTGAGCTCGACCAGCGCGTGAACGCGCGCGCGAAGCCGAGGCCAATGTGAAGGGGCGCGGCCGCGCTCGCAGTCCGCGCAACTCAATCTCGGTTACACCCAGGTGCGCGCGCCGGTCGCGGGCCGCGTCGGCCGGCTCGAGATCACGGTCGGCAACCTGGTCGCCGCCGGCCCCGGTGCGCCGGTGCTGACGACGCTGGTCTCGGTCAACCCGATCTATGCGAGCTTCAACGCCGACGAGCAGGTGGTGACCCGCGCGCTGAAGACGCTCGCGGACGAGGGCGCGCCGGACGCGGTCGAGCGCATTCCGGTGCGCATGACGCATCGCGACGAGCGATGACACGATCGAGGGCAAGCTGCAGCTGATCGACAACCAGGTCGATGCGCGCAGCGGCACGGTGCGCGTGCGCGCGCTCTTCGACAATGCCGACGGCCGCGCTCATGCCCGGCCAGTTCGCGCGGCTGCGCATGGCGCAGCCGAAGGCCGAGCCGGCCCTGATGGTGAACGAGCGCGCGATCGGCACCGACCAGAACAAGAAGTTCGTGATGGTCGTCGACGCCGAGAACAAGGCCGAGTACCGCGAGGTCACGCTCGGCGCCGCGGTCGACGGCTGCGCGTCGTCAGCAGCGGCCTGCAGCCGGGCGAGCGCATCGTCGTCAACGGCCTGCAGCGCGTCCGCCCGGGCGCGCTCGTCGCGCCGCAGACGGTGCGCATGGATCGCGCGTCCGAGTTGCAGGCGCAGCGCTGACGCGCGCCGACCCGTCACAACAAAGAGCCAGCTCAAGGCAACGAATCATGAACATCTCCAAATTCTTCATCGACCGGCCGATCTTCGCCGGCGTGCTGTCGGTGCTCATCTTCCTCGCGGGCCTGATCGCGCTGCGTGCGCTGCCGATCTCCGAATATCCCGAGGTCGTGCCGCCGTCGGTCGTCGTGCGCGCGCAGTATCCCGGCGCCAACCCGAAGGTGATCGCCGAGACGGTCGCGGCGCCGCTCGAGCAGCAGATCAACGGCGTCGAGGACATGCTCTACATGTTCTCCCAGGCGACCACCGACGGCCTGATGACGCTGACGGTCACGTTCAAGCTCGGCACCGACCCCGACAAGGCGCAGGAGCTGGTGCAGAACCGCGTCGCGCAGGCGAGCCGCGCTTGCCCGAAGACGTGCGGCGCCTCGGCGTGACCACGGTCAAGAGCTCGCCCGACCTGACGATGGTCGTGCACCTGCTCTCGCCGAACGACCGCTACGACATGACCTATCTGCGCAACTACGCGCGTGCTCAACGTCAAGGACCGGCTCGCGCGCATCGCCGGCGTCGGCGACGTGCAGCTGTTCGGCGCCGGCGACTATGCGATGCGCGTCTGGCTCGACCCGCAGAAGGTCGCCGAGCGCGGCCTGACGGCCAGCGACGTCGTCAACGCGATCCGCGAGCAGAACGTGCAGGTCGCGGCGGGCGTCGTCGGCGCATCGCCCGGCCTGCCGGGCATCGACCTGCAGCTCTCGGTCAACGCGCAGGGCCGCCTGCAGACCGAAGAGGAGTTCGGCGACATCGTCGTCAAGACCGGCGCCGAACGGCGAGATCACGCGGCTGCGCGACGTCGCGCGCATCGAGCTCGGCGCGTCCGAATATGCGCTGCGTTCGCTGCTCGACAACAAGCCGCCGGCGCGCATCCGCATCTTCCAGCCGCCCGGCTCGAACGCGCTCGCGATCTCCGACGCCGTGCGCAAGACGATGGCCGAGCTGAAGAAGAGCATGCCCGAGGGCGTCGACTACGAGATCGTCTACGACCCGACGCAGTTCGTCCGCGCCTCGATCGAGGCGGTCGTGCACACGCTGCTCGAGGCGATCGTGCTCGTCGTGCTCGTCGTGATCCTGTTCCTGCAGACCTGGCGCGCCTCGATCATTCCGCTGCTCGCGGTGCCGGTCTCGCTCATCGGCACGTTCGCGGTGATGCATCGTCTTCGGCTTCTCGATCAACGCGCTCTCGCTGTTCGGGCTGGTGCTCGCGATCGGCATCGTGGTCGACGACGCGATCGTCGTGGTCGAGAACGTCGAGCGCAACATCGCGATCGGGCTGACGCCGCGCGAGGCGACCTATCAGGCGATGAGCGAAGTGACCGGCCCGATCGTCGCCATCGCGCTGGTGCTGGTCGCCGTGTTCGTGCCGCTCGCCTTCATCAGCGGCCTCACCGGCCAGTTCTACAAGCAGTTCGCGATCACCATCGCGATCTCGACCGTGATCTCGGCGTTCAATTCGCTCACGCTCTCGCCCGCGCTGGCCGCGCTGCTGCTGCAAGGCCACGACGCGCCGAAGGACTTCCTCACGCGCGTGATGGACCGCGTGTTCGGCTGGTTCTTCCGCGGCTTCAACCGCTTCTTCCAGCGCGGCTCGAGAGCCTATAGCGGCGGCGTCGGGCGCGTGATCTCGCGCAAGGCCGTGATGCTGGCGTCTATCTCGTCCTCGTCGGCGTCACCGTTCTGCATGTTCCGCGCGGTGCCCGGCGGCTTCGTGCCGACGCAGGACAAGCAGTACCTGGTCGGCTTCGCGCAGCTGCCCGACGGCGCGTCGCTCGACCGCACCGAAGACGTGATCCGCCGCATGAGCGACATCGCGCTGAAGCAGCCCGGCGTCGAGAGCGCGGTCGCGTTCCCGGGCCTGTCGATCAACGGCTTCACCAACAGCTCCAACGCCGGCATCGTGTTCGTGACGCTGAAGCCGTTCGAGGAGCGCAAGACGCCGGACCTCAGCGGCTTCGCGATCGCCGGCGCAGCTGAACCAGAAGTTCGCCGGCATCCAGGACGCGTTCATCGCGATGTTCCCGCCGCCGCCGGTGCAGGGCCTCGGCACGATCGGCGGCTTCAAGCTGCAGATCGAAGATCGCGCCGGCGCGCGGCTACGAGGCGCTCTACGACGCGACCAAGGCGTTCATCGCCAAGGCGCGCGCAGACGCCGGAGCTCGCCGGGCTGTTCTCGAGCTTTCAGGTCAACGTGCCGCAGCTCGACGCCGACATCGACCGCGCGAAGGCGCAGCCAGCTCGGGCGTGCCGTCACCGACGTCTTCGAGACGATGCAGATCTATCTCGGCTCGCTCTACGTGAACGACTTCAACCGCTTCGGCCGCACCTACCAGGTGCGCGTGCAGGCCGACGCCCAGTTCCGCGCCCGCGCGGACGACATCGGCCAGCTGAAGACGCGCAACGCCGCGCGGCGAGATGGTCCCGCTCTCGGCGCTGCTGCAAGGTGAAGCAGACCTCCGGGCCCGGAGCGCGCGATGCGCTACAACGGCTTCCTCGCGGCCGACATCAACGGCGGCCCGGCGCCGGGCTACACGTCCGGCCAGGCGCAGGCGGCGATCGCACGCATCGCGGCGCGAGACGCTGCCGAACGGCATCGAGCTCGAATGGACCGATCTGACCTATCAGCAGATCCTCGCCGGCAACACGGCGTTGCTGCGTGTTCCCGCTCAGCGATCCTGCTCGTGTTCCTGGTGCTGGCCGCGCAGTACGAAAGCCTGACGCTGCCGCTCGCGGTCATCCTGATCGTGCCGATGGGCCTGCTCTCCGCGATGCTCGGCGTCTGGCTGACCAACGGCGACAACAACATCTTCACGCAGATCGGCCTGATCGTGCTGGTCGGCCTGGCGGCGAAGAACGCGATCCTGATCGTCGAGTTCGCGCGCGAGCTGGAGCTCGACGGGCCGCACGCTCGTGCGAGCCGCGATCGAGGCGAGCCGCCTGCGGCTGCGCCCGATCCTGATGACCTCGATCGCCTTCATCATGGGCGTGGTGCCGCTCGTGACCTCGACCGGCGCCGGCGCCGAGATGCGCCACGCCATGGGCGTCGCGGTGTTCGCCGGCATGATCGGC
>CAVWSB010000003.1:0-134976 GCA_963757565.1 uncultured Alphaproteobacteria bacterium | reverse complement strand
CCAGCTTGGTCACCGACCCGGTCTTCGTGAATCTTTCGAAGATGAGCCGGACGGTCTCGGCCTCGGCCTCGTTGACGACCAGCTTGCGATCCTTGACGTCGTAGCCGAGCGGCACGAAGCCGCCCATCCACATGCCCTTCTTGCGCGAGGCCGCGAACTTGTCGCGGATGCGCTCGCCGATCACCTCGCGCTCGAACTGGGCGAAGGAGAGCAGGATGTTGAGCGTCAGCCGGCCCATGATGGTGGTCGTGTTGAACGACTGCGTGACGCTGACGAAGGTCACGTTGTTGCGGTCGAACACCTCGACCAGCTTGGCGAAATCCATCAGCGCGCGGCTGAGCCGGTCGATCTTGTAGACGACGACCACGTCGACGCGTGCTGCCTCGATGTCGGCGAGCAGCCGCTTCAGCGCAGGGCGCTCCAGCGTCGCGCCGGAGATGCCGCCGTCGTCATAGTGGTCGGGCACGAGCACCCAGCCCTCCGGCTTCTGGCTGGCGATGTAGGCCTCGCAGGCCTCGCGCTGGGCATCGAGGCTGTTGAACTCCTGCTCCAGACCCTCTTCGCTGGACTTGCGGGTGTAGACCGCACAGCGCAGCTTGCGAACGATCGGCTTCTTCATGGCGTGCCTCGCTGTTCTTGAGGCCGAAGAAGAGCCAGCCGTTCCATCGCGTGCCGGTGATGGCGCGGGCGACGGCAGAGAGCGACTTGTACGGCCGGCCCTGATACTCGAAGCCGTCGTCGCGAACCGTGACGCGGTGCTCGGCTCCCTGCCATTCGCGGACCAGCCGGGTGCCGGACATCGGGCGGTCCTGATGATGGCGTCGGCGATTTGCAGGATTCCGCCATCGAGTTCCTCCGCCAGTGCTTGCAGCCGCTCGATCGTTGTCGGCTTCAGCCCGCCGTAGGCCAGCTCCTGAATCCGATACGCGAGCCGGCTTTCAAGGTAGCGCCGATTATAGGGCGGCGGCTCGGTCTCGAACAGATCGCGCCATTGCTGCTTGAGTTGCTGGTTCGGCATCGTCTTGAGTGCCGCGAACCGCGTGAGCACTGTGTTGGTCAATCCAACTCCTCCCTTGAGAGCGTTGGCATGACCGCTCTGGTCAGCGACACAGTCGAGCGAACTTTCTCCGAGGTCGGCAGATAAAGGACTTGACTGTCGCGACATCAGCCGCATTAGGCCGGTCGCCAGGATCTCGGCGACCTCGTCGAGCCGCTCCTCGGCGGTCAGTCGATCGGGATGGATTGCAAGGGACACAGGCGGAGCCTCTTGTGCTTTTGCCTGTAAGTACTGTCGGACCCCGAAATCTTTTCAGACCGGGATGACGATTTTTCGGAAAAAATGATTCAGATGACTTTTCGAGCCATCCGTGTCGCCTGGCCAGGGCACGACCGTCGTTGCGCCACAGCGTGTGGTGAGCCGTCGACCCGGATGGCATGCCAGAGTGGCTTCAACTTTTTCTTGATTGTGCTCTCGTCCGGAGAGCTTCGCTCGTGGGCATCGAACCAAGCGGCCATCCGGCCAACCAGTTCGATCTGTGTGCGCGGCAATCCATCTTCGTGAACCACCCGGCAGACTTCCACCCAAAAATTGTCCCAATCGAACTTGGGCGGTGCGCCGCGCCGGGGCGCGATATCTTCCGATAAGTTGATGCCCTGCGCTTTTTCGAAGCGCTCCATCTCGGTTCGCGTAACAACGAGGTCACCATGTTCAACGAGAAGCGCGCGATTGCCGTTCCACTCGCAAACCTCCTCGTATGCCCCTTCCGGTGCATTGAGGAACGACACGTCGACTGATCGTTCGCGTAAGACGCGCCAAGCATCCTCGAGTCTAAGATCGACCGTTCCTACGAGATACCGGTAGCCTTCCGGGATATGGTTGACTTGGCCGTGCTCAACCGGCTCGACCGAGCCATGGCAGACGCGGACGCCCGGTACGATGGCTGAGAGAGTTAACTCATTTGCCACGACGAACGACGTCACGTCGCGCTCCGTCATGTCCCAGCGAACCAGCAGCTCGTCGAAGTGATAGAACGGCTTACGCGCTTTGTTCATGCCCCGGGTCCGACCGATCGCGGTTGATGGCTCGCATGCGGCGATAGAAGCTGACGACGCGTGATAGATCGCGCTGCATGTCGGGTGGAAGACGCTCCGCTCGCACGAAGAGGTCGTCCAGCGTGAGGCCTAGGATTGCTGCGGCACGCTCGATCAACTTGTCGCTTGGCGGTTTCTCCCTGTCGCGTTCGATCCGTGACCAGTACGCGGAGGAAATCTCAATCCGGTCGGCAAAGTCGTTGAGACCGATGCCCAGTTCACGTCGCCGCTGGCGAACAACTGCACCAAAGCTCATTGGTGATCTCCTTTGAACCTATCGATCAATCCGTAGCGTCGCAGCCGCACCGAGATGAACCGCGGCGATACGCCAAAGTCCTCGGCAAGCACGTCCTTAATGCCGGCAAGAGCATCTTCATCATTGTCGCAATCGAGTGCGGGCCAAGTCGGTCGACCGAGATGTTTGGCGCGGACGAGCTTCATGTCTTCCGACCGCGCCCGCCGGAGCAACTCCCGATGAAGGATGAACGGTGGTGTCAGCAGCGCACCCATGAACTCGTTCGCGCGCCATTCGCTCCGACTGATGCTGCGTGGCGAGGCTTCGGAATCTCTCGTGAAGCAGCGCTGAGGACGCTGAGCGGCAAGCGCTGCCGGTAGGTCGAGAATGGCGTGACCCAGCTCATGCGCTGTGGTGCTGAGCAGTCGGTCCTTGCGACCCTTGAACATAGGACCGTTGACCGAAGCGTAAATGCAATCGTTGCTCTCACCGTCGGTCTCGCAGACACCCTCAACAGGCGCCCCGTCGTCGTCGTGCACCTCATGTACGCAGTCCCACATGACGCGCAGACCTTGCTCGTTGACGATCAGCTTGCGACAGGCGGTCGTGAGTTGAACGTGCTCGATCGCGAGTTGACCTGGCTCCAAGCCGAGCTGTCGCCTGACCTGGGCGGCCACGGCCCAGATGCCCGCGGCATCCGTGAGGACGCAGAGACCGGATTTGGCACTTGGATAGGAGATGGCGACCGCCATGAAACGCACTCCGTGAACTGTTCAGACAACGCTTATGTTCATGGTATGTTCTACGTTTTGATGAGTCCAGAAGAGTCTGAGACGGCCGGGGAATAATTCGCCGCGATGTGGATGCCCGGGCCTGTGGTCCACTCTAAGCGTTTGATTCTACTGCATAGATTATTGACCGGGAGTGGACTTTTTCCCTATTCGGCCCCGTTGCGCCTCGATTTCCCCGAGTGCCGCGTGGTTTCGTGAGCCCCATCAGAGATCACCGGGCTCCGTCCAACCACCATGCTTCGTCCACACCCCACCCACGCCTTCGACACCGCTCGAACGGCAACCGCGATAGCGGCGGCGGGCGCCCGTGCGGCGGGGTTACGGCGCAGCCTGAAGGCACAGCGAACCGACGAGCAGGATTTTCGACAAGCCATCCTGCTGGACTTGATGGTCCGCAGCCCGCGTTTCGATCAGAAGCGCGGACCATGGCCGGCCTTTGTATCGGTCATCACGCGGAACGCCGCGACCGACATCGCACATCGAGAAATCTGCCGCCGAAGCACCACGGTTCTTGGCGGCGACCATGAGTATCCCGAAGAGACCACTTCTTCGATCGCCGAGCATGTTCGCATCGATCTCAAACGCGCAATCGAGAAACTGCCACCGCATCTCGCGCAGCTAATGCAAGCGATTGCCACGTCGGGCGAGATCAAGGCGGCGCGCCGCGCGACCGGGACGCCACCGGCTCGCTTCTACCGCGCTCTTGCGGAGCTGCGCCGGCACTTGATCCGCGAAGGTGCCGCACTCAATCGCGGTCGTCGCCTCGAAACGTCCCCCATTGTAGGCCGGAGTTGCACATGAATGTCGCCAATCGTCCACGCTTGCTAATCGATGAAATGACGTTCTGCGCCTGGATCACGCAGGCCGAGCCGCATGATGCGTTCGAGTATCACCGTGGCTTCCTGGTGGTCGACCTCGACGCCAAGATCTCGGCCCTTGCCTGGGACCAACGCGCTGAACTCGAGCGCGTCGCCAGCAAGGCGCGCGACGCCGCGCGGCAAAAGCTCATTTGCCTGGTCCAGCGCCGACTGGGCGCTGGCGAATACAGCTACATCGCGGTTGTGAGGCGAAGATCGGAGGCCTTGGCGTCGATGACCGCCATGCTGATCGATGAGGCGGCGTGACATGACACTGGAGGACGCGATCACCACCGACTTGGCGGCCGTCTCGGAGCTACCGGTCGAACAGTTGCTGGCACTCATTGTCCAAGTCGACGAACGAGTTGCTCGTACAAAGCAGATGCAGGATCTCCTGAGTGCCGCGCTCGACCGCCGCTATGGCGCCCGCGCCAAGCAGTGCCGCGCCGAAGCCGGCAAGGACACCGGCACGGTGCGGTTCGCCGACAACGACTTCACGGTCATCGCCGACCTGCCGAAGCGCGTGAAGTGGGACCAGGCAAAGCTGCGGCACGCCGTCGAGATCATCCGCACCGGCTGGGGCGACGATCCAGCCGACTACGTGAAGACGAAGCTCGATGTTTCGGAGGCCGCATTCAGCAACTGGCCGCGGCCGGTGCGCGAACTCTTCATCCCGGCGCGCACCGTCGAGACCGGCCGGCCGGTCTATCGCCTCGAACGCACCGGTTCGAGACCAGTCGAGCAGTCGCATGAACACGGCGGGGCGGCCCGTTCCGCAAGGGCGGGCAGGGTCATCCTTCGGCACCCGGTCAACGCCCCGCCGACCCTCAATTTGGAGGAACTGAAATGCCAGTGCGCATTGTCACTGCCGATGAACGCCTGTCGGCCGCGCAGAACAAGACCTCGATTGCGATCTTCGGGCCACCGGGTGTCGGCAAAACCTCGCTTCTGAAGACGCTGCCGCCCGATCAGACCGTCTGCCTCGATCTCGAGGCCGGCATGAAGTCGGTGCAGGACTGGCCGGGCGCCAGCATCCCGGTCCGCAGCTTCGTGGATTTCCGCGATCTCGCGGTGCTGATCGGCGGGCCCGATCCGGCGGCCGATCCGAACGCCTGGTACAGCGCGCAGCATCACCAGCATGCACGCGGCGTCTATGCCGGCACCGGCGTCGAAGAATTCCTGCGCGTCGAAGTCGATCATCTTCGTCGACAGCATCACCGACCTGACCCGGCAGGTGATGGCCTATGCCAAGCAGCAGCCGGAGGCGTTCTCCGACCGCACCGGCAAGCCGGACATTCGTGGCGCCTACGGTCTGCTTGGCCGCGAGGTCATCCAGGCGCTCAAGCACCTGCAGCACGCGACCGGCAAGACCGTGATCTTCGTCGGCGTGCTGGAGAAGGTCACCGACGAGTTCAACGTCGTCGACCTGGCAGCCGCAGATGGAAGGCTCGAAGGCCGGCCGCGAGCTTCCCGGCATCGTCGACCAGGTGATGTCGCTGCACCTGTTCTCGCGCGACGCGGAAGGCAGCTTACGTGCTCGACGAGAAGGCGACCGAGCGCCGCCTCGTGTGCCGCTCCGGCAATCCGTTCGGCCTGCCCGCCAAGGACCGCAGCGGCCGACTCGATGTCACCGAGCCGCCCGATCTCGGCGCGCTGCTCGCCAAGATCAACACGCCAGCCGCCGCGCGGCATCCGACAGCCGCAGCCTGAAATTCCAACCAACGGAGACCACGCATGTACGATCTCAACGATGCTCAGCCGCAGATGGCGCCGATCGGCGAACTCATGCCGGACGGCACCTTCGCCAAGGTGAAGATGACCATCCGCCCGGGTGGACTGAATGGCTCGACCGCCGATGGACGCCGGCCTGCTCAAGGCCTCGCAGTCGAGCGACGCCAAGATGCTCGACTGCGAGTTCACCGTGGTGGATGGCCCGTATGCCCGGCGCAAGTTCTGGCAGAACTTCACCGTCGCGGGCGGCAAGCTCGACGACAAGGGCCAGTCGAAAGGCTGGAACATCTCCAAGAGCGCGTTCCGCGCCATGGTCGACAGCGCGCTCGGGCTCGACCCGAAGGACGAGAGCCCCGCCGCGAAGCAGAAGCGCGTCATCCAGGGCTTGAAGCAGCTCGACGGCATCGTCTTCGCGGCGCGCATCATGGTCGAGCCCGCTTCGAGCCCGCAGTACAAGGACGCAGAACAAGCTCGCGAACGTGGTGCTGCCGGGCGAGCCGCAATACGCCGCCGTCATGCGCGGCGAGACTGTGCAGCCGGAGCCCGTGAACGCCAAGCCGCGCAAAGGCCGCGGACGCGCCGGCCGCGTCAATCGCCGGCCTGGGCCACGCAGCCGAGCGCACCTGCCGCACCGCCAGCGTCGGCGGCGTGCCCTGGGCCGGCCAGAATGCGCCCAAAGCCGGCCGAGCGTAACGCCGCCGCGACCGGTCCTGCCTGGCTCAACGGATGACGCGACGTGACCGACGACGAGTGGCAGGCGCACGTCACGCATGAGGCCGCGAAGGCGATCGGCGAATGGCTCGAAGGAAGAGGAAGCCTCGATCAGCCGATCCGCTCTTTGACCATGCGCGACCTCGAAGCGATGGCGCAGAACGCCATCAGCCAGTTCATCGTGCTGGCGTCGCAGCGGATCAAGCGCAGCACCGCACCGACCCCGGGTCGCAGAAGCTCTCGATGCTTCTCGGAGTGTGAGGGTCTGCGCGGTCTGCAGCCGCGCGGCGCGCGGCTTCTACTACACGCACAACTTCGGCCCGACCGCTATCCGACCTTCGCGCTTTGCTCGATGCGCTGCCTGCAGGCGGGCGCCGCCATCGCCAAGAGGAACCACGGCATGATCGACAAGACCGACATGGAGGCGCGCGCGATCAAGGCTGCGCGCCGCCATCTCGCCGAGGTGCTGACCGAGCTCGGCCTGATGGCGCCTTCCACGATCGCAGCGCCGAAGAGATCGATCGCATCATCGAGGCCTGCGTCGATGGCTTTCAGAGTCGATGCAGCGCCAGGCGCTCAACGACGACATTCCATTTTGAGGCGCCGCGATGCTCGATCTCAACCATGGCTCCGGCTGCCAGTACGAAGGACCGAGCCGCCCACCCGGCGTCGGCGCCGCCGTCAATGCGGCCATCGACGACGCGCTGGTCGCGCGCAACCGCGCGCAAGCCGCCGCGCCACTATGTCAGCACCTCGGGGCTTGGCCGCGAGTGCCTGCGGCAGATCCAGTACGACTATCTGGCGGTCCCCAAGGACGAAGGCCGCGATTTCGAGCCGAAGACACTGCGCATCTTCGAGGCCGGCCATCGCTGCGAGGACATCGTGGCGTCGTGGCTGCGCGCCGCCGGCTTCGACCTGCGCACGCAACGGCGGATGGCCGGCAGTTCGGCTTCTCGGCGCTCGACGGCCGCTTCCGCGGTCACATCGATGGCTGCCTCGTCGCCGGCCCGGCTCCGATGGCATATCCCGGCGCTGTGGGAGACACAAGGCGCTCGGCGCGGCGTCCTGGAAAGACGTCGTCAAAAAGGGAGTGGTGATCGGCTCGGCCGATCTACGCCGCGCAGATCGCGCTCTATCAGGCCTATCTCGATCTTCCGAATCCGGCGCTGTTCACCGCGCTCAACCGGGACACCTTCGAGCTCCACTGCGAACTGGTCACCTTCGATGCGGCGCTCGCGCAAAGCGCGAGCGACCGCGCAGTCGCAGGTCGTCGCGGCGAGCGAACGCGCAGGAATTGCTGCCGCGCGCCGTGGCCGACCGAACCTCGGCAGTCTGCCGCGGTGGCTGGACGCACGGCGAATGGCACGGCGCCTGCGCCTGGCAGGACCGCTGCTGGAGGCGCGCGCATGACCGACATCACGCCGTCCGACACGCAGGCGCGCGCGATCGCGGCGATCAAGGAGTGGTTCAACAACCGGACCAGCGAACAGCAGGTGTTCCGGCTGTTCGGCTATGCCGGCACCGGCAAGTCCACCGTCCTGAAATTCGCGCTCGCGGAGCTTGGGTCTCGAACCGCACAAGAGCAGCCGTGACGGCGGCGAATGCGCGCCCGGCGTCGTCACCGCGACGTTCACCGGCAAGGCCGCGCTGGTGCTGCGCCGCAAGGGCACGCCGGCACGCACCATTCATAGCCTGATCTACAGCGTCATCGCGGCAACCGACGAGGAGATCGAGGCCGCCGGCAAGAAGATCGAAGAGGCGCGAACAACAGGTCCTCAACCTTGCGGGCTTCGATCGCACCGCCGCGGAGGCCGCGATCGAGGCCATGCGGCAGGCGCTGTCGCAGATGAAGAAGCCGCGCTTCGCGCTCAATCCGCAGAGCGATGCCGCACACGCCAAGCTGATCGTGCTCGATGAGGTCTCGATGGTCGGCGAAGACATGGCGCGCGACCTCATGAGCTTCGGCAAGCCGATCCTGGTGCTGGGCGATCCCGGGCAACTGCCGCCGATCAAGGGCGAAGGCGCGTTCACCAAGGACGCGCCTGACATCATGCTGACCGAGATCCACCGCCAGGCGGCGGAAAGCGCCATCATCCGCCTCGCCACGATGGCACGACAGGGCGAGCCGATCGGGTTTGGCCAGTACGACACGTTCGTCTGGAAGATGCGCAAGATGGACGTGACGCCGGAGCAGTGTCTGCGCGGCGGCCAGGTGATCTGCGGGCTCAACGCCACCCGGCTTCAGCTCAACAACGCGATGCGGCGTGCCGCGGGATTTGCCGACGGATGGCTGCCGACCGGCCCCGGCGAAAAGATCATCTGCCTCAAGAACCAGAACGATCTCGGCCTGATCAACGGCATGTTCCTGACGCTGGAGGACATCGTCGACGAGGGCAGCCTCTTCTTCTCGGCCGTGGTCAGTGATGAGGAGGGCAATCCGATCGGCAAACTCGGCGAGCGATGCCAAGCGCGAGCGGCTGCGAATCTACAAGGGTCATTTCGAGGACCATGTGGCGTTCGACCGCGCACGCCACGACCGCGACTGGAAGAACAAGCGACATGCTGACCGAAGCGACGTTCGGCTGGGCAATCACGGGCCATAAGAGCGCAGGGGTCGCAATGGGAGAACGTCCTCGTCTGGGATGATGGGCTCGGGAGAACGTCCCTGGATCGCGCGCGTTGGCTTTACACCGCTATAACTCGGGCCGAGCAAGGCCTAGTGATACTCAGCTGAGCTCACCAGCATGACAGAACTTAGCAGAGGTGATCGGGTCCACCGCTGGCGGATTCTCAGTGTCGGACCATCCGCGATCTCACCATCTGGTCGAGCGCGCGCTCGTTGGAATTGCTGTTGCGAGTGCGGGACCGAAAAGCTGGTCTTGGATCAGAGCCTGCGGCTTGCACTACGGTCCGACGCCGGGGGAAGTCGAAGTTGCGGCTGCCTTGCGCTCGAACTCAAACTTCGACACGGGCATAATCGTGGACAACGGCCGACCCCCGAATACATGTCGTGGCTCGGCGCGAAAAAGAGATGCGAAGATCCAAAGAGCGACTCTTTCTACCGCTATGGCGGGCGAGGCATCAATATCTGTGCCGAGTGGCACGACAGCTTCGAAACGTTCTTGCGGGATATGGGATCAAAACCCGATCCCAATTACAGCCTCGATCGCATAGATCCAGATGGTCACTACGAACCCGGAAACTGCCGCTGGGCACCGTCCGATGTGCAAAGCCGGAACCGCAGCGGCATATGCTGGTATGAATTCGAGGGCCAGCCCGCCCTACTCTCCGACATTGCAGCCTTTTTCGGAATAACGAGAGACGCGGCGAAAGCGCTTGCCCGGTCAGGTCTGCTTCGGCGACTGCAGCACCCTCCTCGCGTCCCGGACCATGTCAAACCCCTCGTACTGGATCTCAATTTAGTGCCATCAGGTGAACCGCGTTCCTTAGGCTCGGCAGATAGCTAGCCCGGACCAATGGACTTGCTCCCCTACATCGACCTCAACGAGGTCTGGCAACCACCTCCACGCTACGATCTCCATGCGATCCGTGAACGTCTTTGCACGACGGCAGCCGATTGGCTGCCGCCGTTCTTTCCGCATGCCCGCATGTCGGCGGACCGAAAGACGCTGCGCTGCGCCGACCTCTCCGGACGTGCGCCTCGTGGCGAAGGCTCTTGCGTCATTCACCTGCGTGGTCCGCGCGCCGGTTGGGGCTTTGATCACGCCACCGGCGAGTCGGCGGGTCCCATCGATCTGATCCATCACTCCACCGGGGTGTCGGGCGTCGCAATGTTCGAAGAGGCCGCAAAGCAGGCCCGGCTTGATCGTCCAGCCCCCGCAGCGCCATCCGGCATCCCCCGCGTTGACCACAGTCACGAGATCGCGCGCATCATCGCCGGCTGCGTACCGATCGTCGGGACCGTAGCTCAACGTTATCTCGATGAACGGGGATTGGAGGATTCCAGGAAGCGCGGATCTGCTGTTCAACGACGACCTCAGTGATTTCGACACCAAGCGCGGGTGGTGTGGAATTGTCGCGATCGTCCGCAATGGCGCCGGGGAGCCGACTGGCGGAATTCATCGCACGTACCTGCTGGACGATGGCTCGGCCAAGGCCCCGCCCGGCAAAAAGATGCTGGGCCAAATCGCCGGCGGCTCGGTACGGCTCTCGCCGATTGGTGACGACGGGCACCTTGGAATTGCCGAGGGGATCGAGACGGCACTCTCCGCCCAGGCAATCTTCAATGTTCCGACGTGGGCCGCGCTCTCGGCCGACGGACTGCGTCGCTGGGAGTGGCCTCAACCCGTGAAACGCATCACGATTTTTGCAGACGCGGGTACCGCGGGCCAGCAGGCCGCGGCGGACCTTGCGGAGCGTCTCAAGGAGTGCGGGATCGAAACTGCGATCGTGTCGCCGCTGCACGGCGACGATTTCAACGATGACCTTCGGCATGGCGTGTCCGAGAAGGACTACGTGGGCGCGCGCCCCAGCCAGGCAGCCGTCACGCTGACGAGCGGTGCCGATTTTGAAGCCGCCGCCGCAAGACTGAGCAGACCTCCTGACCTGCAGGCACTCGGCACGATCCTCGGCCAGCTCGTTCAGGCGCGATTGGAGCCGTTGCCCGAACGGCAGGTCCTTGCGGCTATCAAGGTGGCCACCGGCATCCCGGTCGCCATCCTGGACAAGCAGATCGGCGAGCTACGGCGTCGGCTCAGCGCGACCGGAAACATTCACGAGCGTCCCAGTCGTCCGCGCTGGTCTGCCCAGTTGCGGCTCGATCTCGCTGGCACGCCCGAGCGCAACGAAGCCAACGTGATCACCGCGCTCTCGAATGATGAGGCTTTCGCTGGTGCCCTCGTGTTCGACGAATTCCGGCAGGAGATCCTTGTGATGCGCTCTCTGCCTTGGGAGGCGCAAACGGCCAGCGTGTACCGTGTCTGGAGCGATGCGGATGACGTGAGATGTGCAGAGTGGCTGCAGCGTCGAGAAATCAACGTCGCGCCTGTCATCGTCAGCCGCAGTGTGGGCGTGGTCGCTCGTGACATTCGTGTCCATCCAGTCCGCAACTATCTCAACTCGTTGCGTTGGGACGGCACAGCCTCGACTTGAGACCTGGACAACCACCTACCTTGGGGCCGCGGACACACCGCTCAATCGCGCGTTCGGATCGCGGTGGATGATCTCAGCGGTGGCACGCATCATGCGGCCTGGCATCAAAGCGGACCACATGCTCATCCTCGAGGGCCCGCAAGGCGCCAAGAAATCGAGCGCTCTGAAAGCTTTGGCCGGCGAAGAGTGGTTCACCGACGAATTGGCAGAGATTGGCTCAAAGGATGCCGCCCAGCAGATGCGTGGCACGTGGATCATCGAGATCGCGGAGCTTGACGCCATCAGCCGCGCAGAGGTGTCGCGAATTAAGGCGTTTTTGACCCGCACGATCGATCGTTACCGGCCGCCTTACGAACGTTACGTGATCGCAGTGCCCCGCCAGTGCGTGTTCGCCGGCAGCGTCAATCCAGATACCTATCTACGCGATGAAACCGGCAATCGCCGCTTTTGGCCAATCCGCTGCGGCGTGATCGACTTGGATGCGCTGCAGTCGCAACGGGATCAGCTTTGGGCGGAAGCGGTCGCGCGTTATCGAGAGGGGGCGGTGTGGTGGCTGAACGAGCCTGAGTTGATCGCATTGGCCAAGGGGGAGCAAGAACAACGCTACCAAGGAGATGCCTGGGACACTCGCATCGATCGCTGGCTGGCTTTTGATCGCAAGCGGGTCAATCGAGGTTACGGAAACTACGACGATTGGCATGACGAAGAAACGGAGCGAGCCAGTGCGTTAGCCGACACATCTGTCGGCGAGATCCTCGAGAGCGCATTGGGAATCGAGGCGGCGAGATGGACGCGTGCGGATCAGTTGCGAGTCACCGCTTACCTAAAAGCGCATGATTGGCAAAGGTATCAGGCGAGAATCGGATCGGGGCGCGAGTTTGCCCGAGAATGGCGATACCGGCGGTAGTAGTCTTCAGTACATTAGGTCGATTTATTAGGGCGCAGATACGTAAGCGTGCTGCGATAGATGCCGGCTTGATGAAGACGAGATAGTTGGCTGTTAAATGAGTTCGGCAGTGATGGCATGCAAATTTAAAAACCTGTTGCTACTGACGCTTAGGGCTCACCCGCCATATCGTGTTGGACAGGTCGTCGGCAACGATCAGCGCGCCGCGGCTGCCGTCGACCTCGACCCCGACCGGACGGCCGTAGGTTTTGCCGTCCTCGCCCATGAATCCTTCCAGGAAATCGACCGGCGGACCCGCAGGACGGCCGTTGCTGAATGGCACAAAGACAACCTTGTAGCCCGCGGGCGGCGTCCGATTCCAACTTCCGTGCTCGCCGACGAATACGCCGTCAGCGAATTTGTCTCCCATGCTGGGCGCGGAGAAGGAGAGGCCAAGGGCCGCAACGTGCGACCCCAAACTGTAATCGGGGCGGATCGCGGCTGCGACCTGCTGCGGATCCTGCGGGTGGACTCGCGTGTCGACGTGTTGCCCCCAATAGCTGTACGGCCATCCATAGAATCCGCCGTCTTTGACGGCAGTCAGGTAGTCTGGCACGAGGTCGGAGCCGAGTTCATCGCGTTCGTTCGCGACGGCCCAGAGCTGTCCGCTCGCCGGCTGAATGGCCAGCGCCGTCGGATTTCGCACGCCTGTCGCATAGGGCCGATGGGCGCCACTTGCCGCATCGACTTCCCAAATCCTCGCACGGTCGACCTCGGCGAGCATGCCACGTTCCGTGATGTTGCTGTTGGAGCCGACACCCACGTACAGGAAACGCCCGTCGGCACTGGCTGCCAACGCCTTCGTCCAATGATGATTCATATATGATGGCAGGTCCGTAATCTTGACCGGCGGTCCGCTTGCCCGGGTTTGTCCGACCTCATAGTCGAAACGGACGAGCGCATCCTGGTTCGCAACGTAAAGCTTGTTCCCGATCAGCGCCATGCCGTATGGCGCGTTCAGGTTTTCGGCAAAGACGATCTGCTCGTAGACGCCATTTCCGTCCTTGTCTCGCAACAAGGTCAGCCGGTTGCCGCTGGCCACGTGGGTTACCCCTCGCGCTTTAATGATCCCGGCAATGAAATCTTTGGGCGTCAGCGTGGGATCGGCGCCGCCTCTACCTTCGGCAACCAGAATATCCCCGTTTGGAAGAACCAGAGTCTGACGCGGAATTCTCAGGCCGGTGGCAATTGCAGTGACGGTGTATCCCTGCGGCGCTCTTGGTTGGTGACCGGCCCATGGCGCCGGATCGGCAATTTTCATGGTCGGTAGCAGCCCGCGGGAGGGCTGCGGAAGCGTGGGATCAGGTCCATACTGCGCGATATCGGAGTTTTGCGCGTCCGAAGCTGACGCGGCCAGGAGGGCAACAAGGGCGAGTAATCTTGCACTTCTCATCTTCTATGCCCTGTGGCTCGTACCCGCGGAGAAACCGATGACCGTTGCCGCTAGCCCAAGTGCAGCCGCGATAGCAGACAAGATGAGTGCCTCAGGCATGCTCGCCCACGCGTCTTTGGCGTGTATCAACTCGTTGATGATGCCAAGGATCCAAGCCGCGAGCAGCAGAACGAAGTAGATGCCCCGCCGTCCCCGGTCATAACCAGCGCGGCTCAGGTCAAACAAAGCCCATAGCAGCGCAAAGGCGCCCAAAATCAGACCAGCGAAAATGAGCCAGCCCGCGAAGTTCTTCCACTGTATTTCGGTACTCGAGAAGTAGGCCCAGTCGCTCAGGAGCCCTCCCAGGAGAAGACACGCGGCTCCGCTGAGCAGGAATAGATGAAGCGGATGAGCTGATCGGTGATAGAATTCGTCTCGGGCGCTCCTGGACGCCGTCTGCGCCGAGATGGTCATGGTCGACCTCCAACAACTTGGAGCGCTCATGGCCCCGCCCAAGAACGCGCGATCGCAAAAAAGGTTCTTCTTGGGTGATCGGGAGATCTCGTTGAAAACGAAGCGCCCGAAGAGCGCGCAATACTGCTTAGAGCTTCGCAGTCTGAACGGACCGCCAACGCGTTACGCCAGTGCGGCGAACCACACGTCGCAGGAGACCTCGGCGTCTTATCATGGGTTAACGCTGCGCGCGCCGGCGATCGCTGTTGGCGGCACCATTGCACGCGATTGAGGCCCAACGGTGCACGGTAAAATGACTCGTGGTCCTCGACGAGCGGCCGTTGGCGCGTCCTAGAAGTTGTGAGCTGGTACGGTGATTGGAGCGCAGGCGCGCTCCTGCGTGCCGCCCCAACCATCTGTTGGCTGGAGGCTTGAAAATCTTAGTGCCGAGTCCGCTCTGAACGCCAGTTGCCCTTCGTCAGGGACGCCTTCGAGGCGGCTCCCCGAGGAACGACCCTATTGGAACTGTATCGCGCTCGTACCAAACGGACGACTAGGGAGCCATTCACAGAGCTTGGACCACCTGCGTCGCCCCGAGGCATTGCGGACGGCCATCGCCACAGCCTTCTTCTGTCCCACCAGGACGACGAGTTTCTTTCCTCTTGTCACGCCCGTGTAGAGCAGGTTTCTTTGAAGCATCGGATAGTGCTGTGTCGTCACAGGGATGACTACCGCGGCGTATTCAGAACCTTGGCTCTTGTGAATTGTTACCGCGTAGGCAGGCACCAAGCTATCAAGCTCGCCGAATGAATAGATCACGATGCGGCCGTCAAAGGTCGCCGTCAGCTCTCCCACTGTTAAGTCCACGTCCTGAACGTAACCGATGTCGCCGTTATAGACTTCCTTGTCGTAGTCATTTTCGATCTGCATCACCTTATCGTTCGGTCCGAATGTCCATCCGAACCGCTCGACCTTTCGCTCGCCCGCCGGATTGAGCGCCGCTTGCAATTCAATATTGAGCGACCGGGCGCCGACACCACCGCGATTCATGGGGCATAACACCTGGATGTCGCGCATCGGATCGAGGGCAAACCTTTGCGGAATTCGTGTCTTCACCAATTCGATGATGCGAGATGCGGTCTCCTCTGAGGTTTCCGCTTGGACAAAATAGAAGTCGCTTTCCGCCTCGGGACGGGCAAGGACCGGCATCAAGCCCTGATTGATCTGGTGAGCCGTCGTGATGATGCGGCTCTGCGCAGCCTGTCGGAAGACCTCCGTCAGGCGAACGACCGGCAGAGCCCCTGACGCGATTATGTCGGCGAGGATTTGGCCTGGGCCTACCGAAGGCAACTGATCGATGTCGCCGACCATCAGCAACGCTGCGCTGTGCGGGATTGCTTTCACCAGCGCTTGCATGAGCATCACGTCGATCATCGACGACTCGTCAACAACCAGGAGGTCGCAATCAAGCGGATTGAGCTCATCACGCTTGAACCCGCCCCTTTTTGGATCGGTTTCCAGAAGACGATGAATCGTCACGGCATCCAAACCAGTGGTTTCGGCCAAGCGCTTGGCCGCGCGACCCGTCGGCGCGCAGAGAAGAAGTTTCGTCCCCTTTGCTGCAAGGATGCGAAGGATGCCTTTGACGATCGTCGTCTTCCCAACGCCGGGCCCGCCGGTGATGACCAACGCTTTGGACGTCAGGGCCACCGTAATGGCGGCTACCTGGCTGGGCGCGAGGGAAAGCCTCATGCGTTCTTCGGTCCAGGGGATTGCTTTGGCAGGATCGATTGAAGGCCAAGGAAGCTTTCCGCCGGAAAGTTGCATCAACCGCTCTGCGATGACCCGTTCCGCGCGATAAAGTCCGGACAGGAACACACAGGCGGTGTCGCCGACTCGGTCAGCTATGACCGTGCCGTCGCGCAGTTCTAGGTCCAAAGCCGATAGAACCAATTCAGCAGGAACCTCCAGAAGCTTTTCAGCAAGGGGTATCAACTCTGCTGTCGGCAGGCCGCAGTGACCTTCATCCATAGCTTCGGTCAATGCGTAGGAAATGCCGGCTCGCACACGGATGGGGGCTGTCTTCTCCACGCCCAGCTTCATGGCGATCATGTCGGCGGTCTTGAACCCGATGCCCCGAATGTCGCGGGCCAAGCGGTAAGGGTTTTCAGACATTACCTGGATGGCATCGCTGCCATACGTCTTGAAGATCCGAACCGCGCGCGCCGTACCGACGCTGTGCTCGTGCAGAAAGACCATGATCTCGCGCACGGCCTTCTGCTCCGACCATGCGGCAAGAATGCTGGCCGCGCGCTTTGGACCGATGCCATCGACCTCCCGCAGTCGCTCGGGGTTGGCTTCTATGACGTCAAAAACCTGCTCACCGAAAATGCCGACAAGCTTCTTGGCGTACACCGGGCCGACGCCTCGGATCATGCCAGAAGAAAGATATTTCTCGATCCCTTCGGAGGTAGTCGGTGGCGAGGTGCGGAGAAACCGGGCCTTGAACTGCTGACCGTGATTTCGGTCATTCGTCCATTCGCCAGTGACGGTGATCCACTCGCCTGCCGCGATGGCGGCGGCGTGGCCAACCACAGTGACGAGTTCCCGATGTCCCCGAACTTTGGCGCGCAGTACGCAAAAGCCGTTGTCGGGATTGTGGTACGTGACGCGCTCGACGACGCCGGCCAGGGCTTCCTGCGGGCTTGAGGAAAACTGCGCCGTCATTTGAGTCATCGCCGAGGCATCACAGAGCGCTCACGGTGTCACCAACCTCGGCGGTGTCACCAACCTCGTATGGAGGTTGGTGACACAAATTCCGCTGCAATAACAACGGTGTCACCAATGTCACCATCGATTTCTAAATCTATACGTGGAAATGGAGATTCGACGACGGATTCAATTTTCCTATACGGAATATGTTCGAAGTGGTTGGTGACACAAAAGATTGGTGACATCGCAACCTAAGTATCTGTCGCGACAGCAAAAGCTGGTGTCACCAATCGATTGCGAGGTTGGTGACACTGCTCGCACGCCGAGCCTTGAAGTTCCTTCTGACCAGTTGTTCGATTTTTCTTGAGCTGACGATTCCGCGATCGTAAAAACAATGCGACCGAAGCCGAAGGCCCACTTTTGTGAGCCTTCCCTGTGACGATCCTTTCCGGAACTACGCTCCCATCAGCGCGACCCGTCGATGGCACCCACCCAACGATTCTGGCTGTCGATCTCGGCACCATCACCGGCTGGGCAACCAGTTTATCCGGTAGCGGAATAGAAAGCGGAACCGTCTCGTTCCGTCCCAGCCGTTACGACGGCGGTGGGATGCGCTACCTGCGCTTCCGGGCCTGGCTCGATGACATCTCGGCGCACGCTACCGGGCTGTCCGCGATCTATTTCGAAGAGGTCCGACGCCACATCGGCACCGACGCAGCTCACATATATGGCGGCCTTCTCGCAACCCTGACGTCTTGGTGCGAACAACGCCACCTCGCATATCAAGGCGTTCCGGTCGGCACGATCAAGAAGTTCATTGCCGGCAAGGGCAACGCCGACAAGCACGCCGTGATGAATGCGGTTCGCGCACGCGGCCATCAACCTGCTGACGACAACGAAGCCGACGCGATCGCTATCCTTCTTTGGGCGATTGAGACGCGTGGAGGCGTGCGATGACACGCCACAAACTCCCGGATCGTAGACCCGCAATCACAACAGAGCTGATCCACGACTTCCGATCTTATTCCGTCACGATCGGTTTCGATGTCTCCCGAAACCAGGTCGGTGAGGTCTTCACCCACGGTGCCAAGGCCGGTTCTTCAATGGACCGCATCCTCGATGATGCATGCGTCGCGCTTTCCCTGCTGCTTCAACACGGCGTTGAGCCCTCGGCACTCGCCGCCAGCATGGGCCGGCTGGGTGACGGCAAATCACCCGCGTCGATCATCGGCTCGCTCGCTGACCTCCTGGCCCGGGAGGAAGAGCAATGAACTTCATGCCGAGAGGATTCGGAGGGGAACGCAGATCACCCGAACGGGTCAAACACGAGGGCTGGCATGATCAGAATATCCTGGTCGTCAGCGCCGACGACAACAGACTCACGTGGCCCGAACGCGAACTGGTTCGCCAGCTTGGCGAGAAGCTGTATGGCACGCGGACCGAGGAGACGGCGCATGGCTGAAATAAAATGGACGCCCTCCTTGATCGAGGACCGCTTTATAGAGGCAGCTGACGTGATGAAGCGACTGCCCAACGTTCGTGTGCCTGGACACTTCAACACCTGGCCCGCGATGATGGCCGAGTTCTCCGATCTTATCGGGCGAGAACCCGGACGTCTTAGACGCGGCCCACCCGCGCCGGATGCAATCAGCCGAATGGATGAAACGCTCGACTGGCTTCGTTGGCTGGAGCCTGTGGACGCACGGATCGTTTGGCTGCGGGCAACGGGCGCTCGCTGGAAAGCGATTTGCTACAAAGTCGGGCTTGGGCGTTCAGCGGCCAATGAACACTGGCGCTACGCTCTGTGTCTGATCTCATTCCGCCTCAATGGCCACGCCGAAACCGGACGCTCGAAACGACGGCTGATCAGCATCGCGAAGCCCGGACACTGCGGGGCCGGAACAATAGCAAAATGCTCAGCGTTGCCCCTGAGAGGGTGATCGCAATGACAGCAGAAACCGTTAAAGAGCTCTACCGGAGCCCCAATGGGGACCGGTGGACATTGATCCGAAATGCCGCGGCTAATCTAGCCGTGACTCACCAACCAAACCCTTCGTCCGGGGGGCGCGCCTCGGAGACCGAGGTCACAAGCTTCCTATCCCAAGGCGAACATGGTCCGGAACATCAGGCGCTTCTCCAGGCGTTGAGCGACCTTGGAATGCACGCGGGCATCGACGATACCTCAGCTCCTGTTGAGCTAATAACCGAGACCATTGATGAGCTCTCGCGCGCCCTGGGTCGGGCCGTGGCGCAATGTTGGAGTGAGCTGCCGCAAGAGGTTCAGCACAGTCTGTTCGAAGCAGCGGTGACGTCTGAGGGCGAGAGGATCCGACAACAACTAGCTGTCTTCCTGCACGGTAAGCATCAGCGGACCCTTGACGCCGTGCACTCGCAAGCAACCCTTGAGCCCGATAGCTTGGGCGGCTAACGAAGCGAAAAGTGTTTTGCGGACATTTTTCGGACGGACAAAACCGGAAGGATTGGGTATCAATTTCGTTATGGTCGCGAGAGTCGTGACAAACTTCACCACACCAATTTGCGGGTCCTCCCTGGCTCAGAAATGAATGCGGGGGGCAATGGCGCGCTGCATCGCTACTGACACCTGCGAAATCTGAGTTACCAGTTACCACCTGCATGACCTTAGTAATGGCCGGAGCACCGCGGTTTTGATGCAAAGCTGACTGGTAACTTCGGCATTCTTGTTACCAGGGCTAGCCGGTAACCTCAGGGCCCAGTTCAAGCGATACCAACGAGAGCTTCGAGAACCTGCAGGGCGTCCGTCGTTCCGTCGTTTTCGCCTTTCTCGAAGTCATCGCCGCCTTGCCCCATTGTGTTCGTCACGTGCGCAAGACAAAGAACGCTCACATTCGCTGCATTGGCGAAGCTGTAGAGCGCCGCCGCTTCCATCTCGACCGCTAGCGCACCCTTCGCACGTGCCATCTCGATAGCATCGGCCGTCTCCCGGAAGGGTGCGTCGGTGGTCCAAGTTGAACCAACAAAGAAGGGCTTCTGCCACCGTTTCAATTCGGTAGCGGCCTTTGCTACCAACGCCGTGTCCGCAAGCGCGTACTCGCTCGGTGGTGCGTAGTGATAGCTGGTCCCCTCGTCGCGCAAAGCACGGTCGATTATCACAAAGTACGGCGTTGGCCCTGAGCGCGATATCTGGCCCGCAGAGGTAATGCTCAACAAGAGCTGGCAGCCGCTGGCGAATAGCTCTTCAGCGACCAGCACTGCGAAAGGCGCGCCAACGACGCGACCCACGATGCCAACTATCCGCCCCGCCAGTTCGAAGGTATCAAGCTCGGTGTGATAGCACGGCCATCCCTTGAAGGCCCGTGCCTGACCCCTCTCGCGCAGCTTTCGGATGATGTCGCCGTCGGGGTCCAATATGCAGACGGATGGCACCTCCTCAGACAGCATGGATTTCTGTCGCCGCGCCTCGCGCAACAAAGCTACCGGCTGAAAAACCGAAGGCGCAGATGTGCTTTTCGCATTCAAGATAGTGGGCATGATTTTCCGACTATTAGGCAGGGTGTGCTGTGGCGCGGCAAGTTAACATTCACCAGATTAGTTGATCTCCGAAAATATGACATCGCAATTGGCCGACAAAGTTGAGCGCTGGCCGCTCGACCGATTGATCCCGCACGCCCGCAATGCCCGCACGCACTCGGACGCGCAGGTGGCACAGATCGCGGGATCGATCGCGGAGTTCGGCTTCGTCAACCCCGTGCTGGTCGGAGACGATGGCATTGTCGTCGCCGGGCACGGCCGCATTCTGGCGGCGCGCAAGCTTGGCCTGACCGAAGCACCGGTCATCGTCCTCTCGCATCTTTCGCCGACGCAACGGCGTGCCTTAATGCTCGCGGACAATCGGATTGCCGAGAACGCTGGTTGGGACGACGAGATGCTCGCCGCGGAGCTGACGGCACTTCGAGACGAGAACGTCGACCTCGGGATGCTCGGCTTCGATGACGATGACTTGGATCGACTGCTCGCCGAGGTCGGGGACGACGCCGATGCTGCCGATGAGGCACCTCCACTCCCGGAGGAACCAGTCAGCCGCCCCGGCGACCTCTGGGTTTGTGGCGAGCATCGGGTTCTGTGCGGTGATGCCACCGTGCTGGCAGATGTCGAGACAGTGCTC
Organism: uncultured Alphaproteobacteria bacterium; assembly: GCA_963757565.1. Lineage (GTDB taxonomy): Bacteria > Pseudomonadota > Alphaproteobacteria > Rhizobiales > Xanthobacteraceae > PALSA-894. Next base: position 113,821 of record CAVWSB010000003.1, on the reverse strand, counting down.
GGCGGCGAACTCGCCGACATGTGCTTCACCGATCCGCCTTACAATGTGAACTACGCGAATTCCGCGAAGGACAAGCGCAAGGGCAAGAACCGCCCGATCCTCAACGATGCGTTGGGCGCGGATTTTGGCGCGCTGCTCTACGACGCCAGCGTCAACATCCTCACCATGACAAAGGGCGCGATTTATATCTGCATGTCGTCATCGGAACTGGACGTCCTGCAGAAGGCATTTCGGGAAGCCGGCGGCAAGTGGTCGACCTTCGTGATCTGGGCCAAGAACAAATTCACGCTTGGCCGCTCTGACTATCAGCGTCAGTACGAACCGATCCTCTACGGCTGGAAAGAGGGCGTTGATCACTACTGGTGTGGCGCGCGCGACCAGGGCGATGTCTGGTTCATCGACAAACCCGCAAAGAACGATTTGCACCCGACGATGAAACCGATCGAACTGGTCGAGCGCGCCATCCGGAATTCATCGAAGAGCCGCGATATCGTGCTGGACCTGTTCGGCGGCTCGGGCACCACGATGATCGCGGCAGAGCGTGCAGGCCGACGCGCCCGGCTTGTCGAACTCGACCCGAAGTACGTCGATGTCATTGTTCAGCGCTGGCAAAACCTAACCGGTGGCAGCGCGACGCAGGCCGCCACCGGCGATGCGTTCTTGAATTCGCCGGGCTTAAGTTGAACCGGGATGATCGTTTGATTTGAGCTTGCCTACGACGCGATCGCGTTGCCACACTTCTACGTCGTGGCCGTCCACCAGCTTCTTCGCATATTCGAGCGCCGCGTCATCGCCGTCACATTCGATGTCGTGACGTTTGATGATATGACCGTCAGCCCCCAAGATGTACGCGTGGTAATCCGACATAGCCCCACCCACTTGCCGGCTAGTTAAGTTTCCTTCTGAAGTCGGGCAGAGATTTGGCGCGACCTTGTTCGACCAGCCGGTCGATTTGCTCGGCAGTCGTCAACCATAATTGAGCCACGGTAACGATCGTCTGACGATCGCTGGGGTTGCCAGCTTGCTTAGCCCAATCCATGCATTCGATCGAAAACCGTCTCATGCTCTGCGTCGTGACCATGGCGATGTCTCAGCCAACCACCTTCTATAAGAATCCTTACAAATCCGGAGTCTTGGCTTCTCGAACGACACGATCGAGAAGTACGTGCGGATCGGTTAGTCCGCCGCGAGCCAGATCAACAATCCGAACCGCAATAGCCTTGCGCTCTTCGCCAGCGTCCGGCGGCAGGTTCAACGTTTTACAAATGTCCTCGAAGGCGAGCGCCATCGCGCGTGTTGCAGCTTCGTCGAACGCAGCACTCTCGCTCAGGAAAGGATCAGCTGCTGTGGCCATTTGACGGCCTCTCCAACTATCCGCGATCAACCAGACGCCCCATCACACACCTCGGGAACCTCGAATGTCTGCCCGGTACAGGGCATAGCGATACCCCTGTTAATTCGAGACCGGTGTTCATGGTAGCGGGCATACAAAGGTAGCGGATCGGACATAGAACCCCCACATAAGGGCCTTGGTCTCCGCAAGCGGCGCTGTTCGGCGCGTCATGCTTCCCCATTGCGGTCTCTGCCCTCCGGAAGGGCTTGGAGAACCGTGATGGCAAAGTCCACCCCAGCCGGGGAAAACCGGCTGCTCAAGCAACTATCTCCTGGCGATCTCGCCGCTCTGGAGGCTCATCTCAAACCAGTCGTGATGACCCTTGGGGCGGTGCTGCACGCACCTGGCGCCACGATTAAACATGTCCACTTTCCGCTGAGCGGGATGGTGTCGCTTCTCGCCGTCATGAAGAATGGCGATCAGATCGAGACGGGCATCATCGGAAGAGAAGGTGTGGTTGGTGCTTCGATTGCAAATTACGGTCTCTATTCTTTTGGACAAGCCACAGTCCAAATTGCCGGCGAGGCACTGCAGGTACGAAGCGACGATTTCCTGAAAGTGTTCAAGGCGAGCGAACGGTTCAGGCTGACCATAAACGGCTTTCAGTCTGTCATCCTGTCGCAAGCTCAACAATCGGCCGCCTGCCATGCTCTGCATACCGTCGAAGCGCGTCTGTGCCGGTGGCTGTTGCAGTCACAGGACGTGATCGAGTCCGACGCTATCCCTTTGACGCAGGAATATCTGTCTCACATGCTTGGTGTGCAGCGGAACGCCGTTTCGCTGGCAGCAACGATACTCGCTAAGAAGGATTTGATCGAATACTCGCGAGGTCGAATTAAGATTCTTGATCGCGAAGGTCTCAAGAAAAGCTCTTGCGAGTGCTACGAGGTGGTCCGAGAGCACGTCAACCGGGTGACCAAGCAGCGTATTACAAATTGAGCAAAGAGAAGCCAGGCCAGCCGAAACTTGACCGGCGGCAGAGCGCCACGCACGCTGCCACCGGTCAGGAGTTCGTCGACTCCGAAGCGCAAGGGCTAGGCCGCGATGCGATAGACGCGACCTCGGCCCTCGATCTTCTCGGACTCGACCTTGAGCTTGAGCCGCTTCTTTAGTGCGCCCGCCATGGCCCCGCGCACTGTGTGCGACTGCCACTCGAGCTTCTTGACGATCTCGTCGATTGTCGCGCCATCAGGACGTTGGAGCATCGCAATCAGTTGGGTCTGCTTGGTGTTCGCGCGCTTAGCCGGTGCCTTGCTCGCGGTCGCTCGCTTCTGCTTCTTCGCGGTGGACTTGTGGGATTTCGCCTTGGCCATGTTGGGCTCCTTGTAACGGGCCGCGATGATCGCGACCCTTCTACTGACCGGAGCCCCGAGCGGCGGGGCGTGACGCGATACATGCTCTGATCCGGAGGCAAGCCAAGCGAAATCGCTGATCATTTGATTGCTTTGTCCAGCGCAGGCGCAGAATGAACGTTGTTTCTCGGGCAGTCGCGCGGGCTCAGTCGCTAGTCGTAGCGACCGTTAGCGAGGCGAGCGGGACATCGAGCCGATAAACAAAACCGCTGGGCTCATAAGTCAGCAGGACAATGCCCTTTAGCTGCCTGCCCAAGGTCTCGACCAACCGCGTTCCAAAGCTCCGGCTCGCCGGGACATGAACCTCGGGGCCATCTTTTTCAACCCAAGCAAGTTGGAGGCGATGCGTCGGGTAATCGACTGTCCACGAAAGGTGGACGCGGCCGGTAGGGATCGAAAGCGCGCCAAACTTAGTCGTATTGGTGCAGAGCTCGTTGAGCGTCATCGCGATCGCGATGACCGCGCCGGAAGTGATCTGGATCTCTGGCCCCTCGATCGAGAACTTCGATACCACGGCGTTGTCAAACGGAGTGGTCGCCGCTCGAACGATCTGCCCAAGATCAGCACTCGTCCAGCGGGCCTGCATGAGCAAGTCATGTGCCCGGCCAAGCGCCTGCAACCGGCCATCAATTGCCTGCTGCGCCAGCTTGGTGTCTGTCGTGTTGCGCAGGCTTTGGGACGTGATGGCGCTGACGGTCGCAAGGGTGTTCTTGATGCGATGATGGAGTTCTTCGAGGATCAGCTTTTGAAGCTTGTCGGACGCCTCGCGCTCCTTGGCTTCGATGCCTGCCTTGGCAAGCAAGCCCTGAGCGTTGATTTCAGCCTGTACCAGCAGCAATCGAAGGCTGACGTTTTCTGCCTCCAAGATGTCGTGGGGCGGCGCTAAGCCACCCGCTTGGTCAGATTGTCCCTGGCGAAGATCGATCTCCTGCATGTTCGCACACTAGCAGCATAAGTGAGGTACCGTGCACACGATTGGGACAGGTGCGCCGGTAGCGTCGACCGATCAGGTCCAAAACGGCCTCGGTGCCGCCAAACCTATGCGCGACCGATCAAATTCTGCATCTCGGCAATCATTGCGGCGGATTCCAGCGGTTTTCCGAAAAAGCGGCTTTCAGCCGGGATGTCGATATTGGCGCGCTTCAGTTGCCCCGATACCAGAATGATCTTGATCGGCGGCCAGCGATCATGAACGGCGTGTGCCAGCTTTATCCCATCCATGCTGCCCGGCATCTGAATGTCGGTGAATAGCAGTGCAATGTCAGAGCGCGACTCCAGGATCTCGACAGCTTCATCCGCGTCGACAGCTTCCACCGCCTGGTAGCCGGCATCTTCGACCATATCGACGGCTTTCATGCGCAGAAGCATATCATCCTCAACCACGAGAACGACTGGCGAGGCTATCGACTGGAGCTGCATTTGGCGTTTCCAATTGATTGAGAATGCCTGGCCAGGACCGAAATGAGCGCCAGTCGCACGAAGACAAGTATCTCGCGCCCGCTTTGATCCAATTTGAGCGTGCCGGGGCGGGATAGATCAGCGTCGTGAGGTTAATGAAATCCGACCAATTCGACTTAAGTCACTGACAACATGGACGACAATGGGTCTTTCGATCCGCGCCTATGCGCGTCACCGCGGCGTCAGCCATGTCGCGGTGATGCGCGCCATCAAGGCTGGACGCGTCCCAGTCGAGTCAGACGGCACGATTGAAACCGCTAAGGCGGACGCCGCATGGCAACGCTCGACCGATCCAGGTCGCGCCAAGTCGGCGCCAAAGCGAGCGGGCTCGGAAAATCTGAAGCCGGTCGCGGACGCAGCACTCGGCTCGGTACGAGAGACGCTGAAGGAGCAAGGGCTTCCGGCGGGTTCGAACGTCACCTTCGTCCAGGCGCGCACCGCGCACGAGATCGCCAAGGCGCATCTCGCACGACTGCGGCTGCAGCGGATGAAGGGAGAACTCGTCGATCGCGCGCGAGCCACCGCGATGGTGTTTCGCCTGGCGCGCGAGGAACGAGATTCGTGGCTCAACTGGCCGGCGCGTGTCGCCGCACTGATGGCGGCCGATCTCGGCGTCGACGCCCATGCGGTTCAGAAAGCTCGTAGAAACGCATGTCCGCGGTCACCTCGCCGAACTCGCCGAGATCCGACCTGAGTTCAGATGAGCTCGTTTGGGTTCGACGGCGCCGATGAGCTTGGCCAGGCTTGGCGCGACGGGCTGCTGCCCGATCCGGCGCTCACGGTTTCGGAGTGGGCGGATCGACACCGACTGCTGAGCCCGCGTGCCTCGGCCGAGCCCGGACGTTATCGCACCGATCGCACGCCCTACATCCGGGCAGATCATCGACGCGCTGTCGCCGATCGAACCCGACGCGGCGCGTCGTGGTGATGAAGTCGGCGCAAGTCGGCTTCACGGAGGCCGGCAACAACTGGATCGGCTACGTCATCCACCACGCGCCCGGGCCGATGCTGGCGGTGCAGCCGACCGTCGAGCTTGCCAAGCGCTTCTCGCGCCAACGCATCGATCCGCTGATCAGCGAAAGCCCGGCGCTGCGGGAGCGCGTGAAGCCGGCGCGCTCGCGCGACGCCGGCAACACGGTGCTGTCGAAGGAGTTTCCGGCCGGTTTGCTGGTCATCACCGGCGCCAACAGCGCGGTCGGCCTGCGCTCGATGCCGGCGCGCTACCTGTTCCTCGACGAGGTGGATGCCTATCCGCCGTCGGCCGACGAGGAAGGCGATCCGGTCGCGCTTGCCGAAGCTCGAACGCGGACCTTCTCGTGGCGGTCGAAGGTCCTGCTCGGCTCGACGCCGACGATCCACGGGCTCTCGCGGATCGAGCGCGAGTACGAGGCGTCCGATCAGCGGCGGTACTTCGTCCCCTGCCCGCACTGCCAGGAGATGCAATGGCTTAGGTTCGAGCGGCTGCGCTGGGAGAAGGGCCGGCCGGAGACCACTCATTATATATGTGCGTGCCTGCGACGGCCGGATCGAGGAGCACCATAAGACCGCGATGCTCGCGGCTGGCGAATGGCGGTCCGACCGCTGCAAGCGCAGGATCCCGGCACGATCGGATTCCATATCTCGGCGCTCTATTCGCCGGTTGGCTGGTTTTCGTGGGAGCACATCGCGCGCGCTGTGGGAAGCCGCGACCACCGACGAGGCGAAGCGCAGCTTCAAGAACAGCGTGCTCGGCGAGACCTGGATCGAGACCGGCGAAGCCCCGGACTGGCAGCGTCTCTATGAGCGACGCGAGCCGTTGGCAGATCGGAACGGTCCCGCGCGGCGGGCTGTTCCTGACGGCGGGCGCCGACGTCCAGAAGGACCGCATCGAGGTCGACATCTGGGCGTGGGGGCGCGGTCTCGAGAGCTGGCTCGTCGATCACATCGTCATCGACGGCGGACCCGAGCATGCCGAGACCTGGGACGAGCTTGCGCTCCTGCTCGGTCGCACGTGGCTGCACGCCGGTGGCACGCAGCTCGGTCTCGCCAAGCTCGCGATCGATACCGGCTACGAAAGTCCCGCTGTCTACGCCTGGGCGCGGCGCATGGGGCACGCGCAGGTCGCGCCCATCAAAGGCGTCGAGGGCTTCAATCGATCGGCGCCGGTCGCGGGGCCGACGCACGTTGATGTCACCGAAGGCGGCAAGAAGCTGCGCCGCGGTGCGCGGCTTTGGACGATCGCGGTCGCGACCTTCAAGAGCGAGACCTATCGTTTCCTGCGCCTCACCAGGCCAACCGACGAGGAAGCCGCCGAAGGCGCGAGAGCGCCGGCCGGATACGTGCACCTGCCTGCCGGCACCGAGGCCGAATGGGTCAAGCAGCTCGTCGCCGAGCAGCTCGTCACGATCAAAACAAAGCGCGGCTTCAGCCGGCTCGAATGGCAGAAGCTGCGCGAACGCAATGAGGCGCTCGACTGCCGTGTCTACGCGCGCGCCGCGGCATGGATTGCCGGTGCCGATCGTTGGACCGAAGCGATGTGGCGCGACCTCGAACGCCAGGTCGGTTCAGCAGCTACGCAGGACGCAGAGCCAAGCGATACGGCCGCCGAAATTGTCGCCGGCGTCGTCGCGGCGCAGACCTGAGTCGCGCGCGCGGCGCGTGTTCCGATCGAGCTATCTGAGCTGATCATGACGCTTGACGAAATGACGACGCAACGCGATGCGCTGCTCGCGGCGCGTTTCCGCGGCGTGCGCACCGTCGAGATCGAAGGCCAGCGCGTCACCTACGCGACCGATGCCGAGATGGCATCTGCTCTCACGGATCTGGAACGGCGGATCGCAACGGCCAGCGAGGGCGGTCGTCGCCGCCGAATCCTCACGTCCGCCTCGCAAGGGACTGTAACGCACGTGCTCGCCTCGTTGAAACACCTCCGACGCCGGGTCGGGGCGTTCATTGGCGGGTTCGAGGCAGGACTCGCGAACCGCCGGCTCAAAGGCTTCCAGCCGAGCCGGGCCCATCTCAACACGCTGATCGCAGCGGCCGGACCCGATATCACGGCGCGCGCTCGCTGGCTGGTTCGCAACAACGGCTATGCGGCCAACGCGATCGAAAGCTGGGCCGGCAATGTGGTCGGCGCCGGCATCAAGCCGTCTTCACTGATCAAGAACCCCTGCGCTTAAGGCGGAGGTCCAGCAGCTCTGGCTCGACTGGACCGACGAGGCCGACGCTGAGGGCTTCACGGACTTCTACGGGTTGCAGCGCCGCGCCGCACGCGAGGTGTTCATTGCCGGCGAGGTGTTCTTCCGCTTCCGGCCGCGCCGTCCGCAAGACGGCCTGACGGTACCGCTGCAGCTGCAGATGATCCCTTCGGAGATGCTGCCGCTCAACCGCAACGAGGTCCTGGCGAGCGGCAACGTGATCCGGCAGGGCATCGAGTTCGATGCGATCGGTCGGCGTGTCGCCTACCACTTCCTGCGCCGGCACCCGGGCGACATGACCGATCCAGGGCTTGCCGGCGAGATCGTACGCGTCCCGGCATTCGAGATCGTGCACGTCATCGATCCGGTCGATGCCGGGCAGCTGCGCGGCGTCTCGCGCTTCGCGGCCGGCATCGTGAAGCTCTTCCTGCTCGATCAGTATGACGACGCGGAGCTCGACCGGAAGAAGGTCGCGGCGATGCACGCGCTGTTCATCACGACGCCGGCGCCGACCGAACCGCTCGATGCGGTCGAAGGCCGCGACGAGAACGACGAGCGCACGATCGATCTGCAGCCGGGCCAGATCACGATGCTCGAGCCTGGCGAGGAGGTGCAGACCTCGGCGCCCGCGGACGTCGGGTCAGACCTACGAACCGTTTCAGTACCGCACGCTGCTGCAGGTCTCGGCCGCGCTCGGCGTGCCCTACGCGTATCTGTCGAACGACATGCTCAAGGCGAACTACTCGAACTCGCGCCTGGCGCTGCTGGAATTCCGCCGACGCATCGAGGCCTACCAGCATGCCGTCATCGTCTGGCAGCTGTGCCGGCAGGTTTGGGCGCGCTGGATGGACACCGCGGTGCTTGCCGGCGCGCTGACGCTTCCCGACTACGATCAGCGCCGCCGCGCAGTATCTGGCTTGCGGCTGGCTGCCGCCGAAATGGGACTGGGTCGATCCGCTCAAGGACGCGCGCGCCGAGATCGAGCAGATCGATGCCGGCCTCAAGAGCCGCACGCAGGCGCTGGCCGAGCGCGGCTACGACGCCGAGCAGGTCGATGGCGAGATCGCCGCCGACAAGGCGCGCGAGAAGTCGCTCGGTCTGACCTTCGGGTCACGCCGCCGCCGCAAGTTGCGTGCTCCGGCGGCCAGCGATGCGCAAGCCGACGTCGGACGCCGAAGCAGACCTAAACGAGCCCGATACATGATTGACCTTCCGCACGTGGCGTCCCGCGTGTTCGGGACGCCGCTGATGATCGCGCGCGGCAAGCTCGACGTGATCCTCGGCGTGCTCGCGCCGCGGCTTGCCGGAGCGGCGCTCTGCTTGCCTCGCGAGACCGATCCCGAGCCTGCTCGAGCAGATCGTCGATCACGGTCGAGCGGATCGCGGTCGTCTCGGTGATTGGCACGCTCGTCAGCCGTCGGGCTATCTCGACGCCGCCAGCGGGCTTCTCGTCCTACGCCGACATCGGCGATGCGATCGCAGCCGCCATGGCCGACCCGAGCGTGCGCGGCGTCATCCTGGACGTGGACTCACCCGGCGGCGAGGTCGGCGGTCTGTTCGACCTGGTCGAACAGATCGGCGCGATCAAGGCCGCAAGCCGGAAACCGCTCTGGGCCGTGGCGAACGAGGGCGCGCTGTCGGCCGCCTACGCGATCGCCAGCACGGCCGACCGGCTCTATGTGACCCGACCGGCGAGGTCGGCTCGATCGGCGTTGTCGCGGTCCATGTCGACGAGAGCGGGGCCGACGCGCAGGCCGGGTCTCGCCTGGACCTTCGTATTCGCGGGCGAGCAGAAGGTCGACGGCAATGCGCATGAGCCGCTCTCGCAGCGGGCGCGCGACGACCATCCAGGCCGATGTCGACCGTCTCTACGCGCGAGTTCTGCGCGCTGGTCGCTGCCAATCGCGGGATCAGCCGTCGAGGCCGTGCGCGGAACGCAAGCCGCGATCTATCGCGGCGACCTCGCGGTCCGCGCCGGGCTCGCCGACCGGCGTCGGCACGCTCGATCTCGCCATCGCCGAGATGGCGGCCGAACTCGATCGCGCGACTCGCCTACAGCGCGCACCGATCAAACCCGACACCAACAGGAGCACCTCCATGGCGACAAACGAGACTGAGACCGAGATTCAGCGCGAGCCAGCCGTGCTGCCGCAGCAGCCGCAAGCTTCCGAGCCAGCCCGCCCGCTGACTCCCGAAGCCGGCGCCCGCCCACCTGCAGCCGCGGCTCGACTGCGGCCGAGCCGACCCCGAGCCTGATCCGGCCGAACGACTGCGCGCCGAATTCGCCGAGATCGCAGCGCTCGCCGCTCAAGCCGCCCGGCTCGGCGTCACGGTCGATGCGGCGGACGCGATGCGCAAGGGCATCTCGGCCGAAGCGCTGCGCCGCACCGTGCTCGAGACGCTCGCCTCGCGCGCCGAGGCGACGAGCGTCATCGCGGCGGCGCCATCGACGCCCGCCGGCGGAGACAGCCCGATCGTGCGGCGCGCGCAAGCAGCGCGCCGCCGCGGCACGCGCCTGAGCAGCCTCACACCATGAGGAGTCACCCAATGACCGTCGCTGACGATGACGCCGACGCTCGGCGATCTGCTCAAGTACGAGCTCAACGGCAACTACTGCCGCGAGACCGTCACGCTGAAGTCCGGCACCGAACTATGCGCTGGGTTCGGTGCTCGGCAAGATCACGGCATCGGGCAAGTATCGCCTCTCGCCCGCGGCTGAGGTCACCGGCGACGAGGGCGCCGAGACCGCCATCGCGGTCCTGATCGAGGCCGTCGACGCGACGGCGGCCGACAAGACCGGCCTGGTCGTGGCGCGCGGGCCCGCCATCGTGTCGAAGGCGGCGCTTGTCTTCGACGCCTCCGTCGACCAGGCCGCCGAGAAGACCGCCAAACACGTCCAGCTCGCCGCCGCCGGCATCGTCCCGCGCGACGCCGCCTGATCCACTCACCCGCTCCATCGCCTAACCGGGCCTCGACGGACCTCCGTCGGGGCCCGCTCCATTTTCGAGGAGACCTCATGGCCCCGATGATCAATCCTTTCGACGCAGGCGGCTACACGCTTGCCGAGATGACGACCGCCATCAACATCCTGCCCAACATCTACACGCGGCTCGGGCGAGCTCGGCCTGTTCCGCTTCGAGGGCGTCACCCAGCGCAGCGTCATCATCGAGCAGGCCGAGGGCGTGCTCAACCTCCTGCCGACGGTGCCGCTGGGCGGCCCGGCGACGGTCGCCAACCGCGACATCGCGCTCGATGCGCTCGTTCACGCGTGCCGTGGATCCCGCACGACGACGTCATCACGCCGCAGGACATCCAGGGCGTCCGCGGCTTCGGCGTCGCGGACGCCGCCGATCCGCTTGCGACCGTGATGGAGCGCAAGCTCACCCGCATGCGGGCGAAGCACGCGCAGACCCGGGAGTACATGGAGATCAACGCGCTGCGCGGCGTCGTCAAGGATGGCGCCGGCGTCGCGCTCTACGACTACTTCGACGAGTTCGGCCTCGCGCAGCAGTCCGGTCGACTTCCTGCTCGGCACCGCCGGCACCAACGTGCAGGCCAAATGCCGCGAGGTGCTGCGCAACGTCGAGACCGAGCTCAAGGGCGAGACCATGAACGGCGTCCTGGCGCTGGTCAGCCCGGCTTCTTCGACAAGCTCATCGGCCACGCCAAGGTCGAGGAGGCCTACAAGTACTTCTCCTCGACCGGCGCGCAGCCGCTGCGCGAGGACACCCGCCGGCGCTTCCCGTTCGCCGGCATCGTGTTCGAGGAATACAACGCCACGGTCACGCTCTCGACCGGCGCGACCGAAACCCTGATCCCGGCGGGCGAAGGCATCGCGTTCCCGCTCGGCACGCATGGACACCTTCGTGACCTACGGGGCGCCGGCGAACCTGATCGAGACCGTCAACACCATGGGGCTGCCGATCTATGCGCGGCAGATCGCGCGGCAGGACGGCAGCGCCATCGACGTGAAGACCGAGGCATCGCCGCTGCCGGTCAACAAGCGCCCGCGCCTCGCGGTCAAGATCCTGACCAGCAACTGAATCCGATGATCGACTTCGACGCCCTGGTGCTTGGCCCGGTCTACGACACGTTCGGAAAGCCGGCCGTGCTGACGATCGGGCCGAGCACCTACGATCTTGTCGTGGTCGACAACACCAAGGGCGTCAGCGTCGAGGACGACAGCGCCGATCGGCGTGCAGACGATCCGGCCGGCCGCCGACGTCCGCCGCACCGCGCTCGCGGCCGCCGGCATCGCGTTGGACGACCTGGTCGACGGACAGACTCGCGCTGGCCGGCACGACCTGGCGCATCAAGAGCCTCATCGAGAACGAGGCCGACGTTCGTCTGATCCTGATGCAGGGCGACTGATGGACAAGCGCGAAGCCATCCTGGCGCGGCTCGTCGAGATCGCCGGCGAGCGTTGCCGGAATCAAAACTGCCGTCCGCAACCAGGACGAAATCTCCGAACGCACGCGGCCCGCGATCGCGATCTTCGACGCGGACGAGACCGCCGATGAGCGCGCCAACGAGCAAGGACCACCCCGGCCGCGCTCCGAACATCATCGAGATGACACCCGAGGCTGCTGATTCTGCTGGGCGGCACTCCCGAACGCGTCGGCACTGCTCTCAATGAGATGCGCGCCAAGTTCGTCAAGGCGGTGCTCACCGACGCGCAGCTTGCGATCACTCGCCGGGACGAACGGCCGCGTTCGCTACGTCGGCTGCAGCACGCATCTCGGCCATGGCCGCTCGATGGAAGGCTTCATGGGCGTGCACTTCGCGTTCGCCTACGTGCTGCGCCCTGACCAGCTCTGACTAACGCTCTGAAGGAGGCATGCAGATGCCCGTCTCTCCCTCGACCGACAACTACTACGTCGGCAAAGGCAAGCTTAGTTTCAAGGCGACCGGCGCAGGTGCCTTCCGTGATCTCGGCAACGTAACCGAGCTCGAGACCACGCCCAACCTGACCACGCTGGAGCACTTCTCCTCGCGCGAGGGCGTCAAGAAGAAGGACAAGGAAGTCGTCACCGAGAAGAAGATGACCGTGCGCCTCGTCATGGACGAGTGGACTGCCGACAACCTCGCCATGGCCCTGCTCGGCGACATCAGCACGGACGTCGACGGCAACAAGGTGATCGACATCTACTCGCGCAATTCGTTCGAAGGCGAACTCAAATACGAAGGCACCAACGAGGTCGGTCCGCAGATGGACATCCATCTGCTCAAAGTCGCCTTCAAACCCGGCAAGAGCCTCAATCCGATCTCGGACGAGTGGGGCAACATCGAGATCGAAGGCGAGGCGTTGGCTGACGCTCTTGGCAAGTTCGGCACCTGGACGGTGCGCGAGCAAGTTGATCCCTAAACGGAGGATCAATCGATCTCACGATGTTCGACTAAACTGAGAACGACTCCTGCGAGCCTCAACCAGCGCCTCGCATGCTGCCAAAATCTCGTCATTTAAATACGGCTTCGAAAAGAACAGACTGTTCTCGGTTCGGCTGGCCGCTTTGTCAGGATTTCCCGACGTGAAGACGATCGGAGTGTCCGATCGATCATCGAAGCAGTGTCCGACCTCCCAGCCGGTCACACGTCCACCCAGATTAATGTCGGAAAAAACGATGTCGACTTGTGTTCCGGCTTGGCAGATCCCGATCGCTTGCTCACCCGAATCGGCCTGCAGGACGCTCCATCCAGCCTCTTCAAAGAAGACCGAAATGTCGTGTCGAGTGATCCAGTCGTCCTCAACGACCAGGATCAGGGGAGGACTAACAGAGTTCAACACAACACAGTCGCTTCCTCCCGGTCGTGACCGGGGGCTGCAGCAGTCTAGCTATTCGGAAGTACATTTTCCTAACGCGGACCGATATGCCCTGTTCCGTGCACATAGCGGTTTTTTGGTCAGGTGACGAGCGGAACTTTTCCGTCGCGACTGAGCGATCGACCGTCGGAATCGAGCTTTAGTCCTGCGGCGCACGCCGTCTGCGTTGTCGTTACAAAGAGGAGGAGCAATATGGTTGGGCTGATTGACATCGCACCCAGCGTCGAGACTGTTGAAATCGAAGGCGCCTTCGTCGCCGTGCACGGCGTCTCGGCAAGCGGCTTGGCTTCGTTATTGGGTCGCTTTCCCGATCTTCGCAAATTAATGACGGGCCTCGAGGTCGAGACCGCTCAGCTTATGGTGATCGGCGGCGAAGCGGTCGCGGCAATCATCGCGGCGGGCTGCGGGTATCCAGGAGACGAGAAAGCGGAAGCTGTCGCCGGCACTCTGTCGCTTGATGCGCAAGCTGATTTTCTCAGCCGCGATCCTGCGCCTGACGCTGCCGAAGGGCATTGGCCCTTTCGTCGCGAAGCTGACGGCGCTGGGGCACATCCTCGACGCCGACGCCGCTCGATCCGATACGGCGCTGGGTTCGACGTCGCCGCAGCCATCGACGCTCTGATCGGCGCCAACTATCCGCCGGCTGACGTGTGGGCGATGACGCCGCGCCAAATCGCGGGCTCTCTCTACTTTGCAAGGCGCCGCCGACAGCGCGAGGCGGCTGAGAACCTCGCCCTTACGGCGCTAGCCGCCCGCGGTGAACCGCGCGAACTGAAGCGTCAACTCGATCAATTGAACCGCGAATAACCCGTACCGATGCGCTTCAGCCTAACCGACGTCGCCAAGGGCTTCGTCGACGTGATCGCGCGCGAACTGCAAAGGCCCATCGCGAAAGCCGCGACCGCCGCGATGAAAGATGCCGGCGACGTCGCAAAGCGCACGGGGCGTTCCAGCATTGCGTCCGCCGGCTTCTCCCGAAAATGGCAGAATGCGCTCCGCGTCAACATCTACCCGGCGCAAGGCGACAGCATGCGCCCGGCAGCATTCATCTTTCACAAGATCCGCTATGCCGGCGTGTTCGAGGAAGGCGCGGTCATCCGCGGGCAGCCGCTCCTTTGGCTGCCGCTTGGCAATGTTCCGATCCGGCGCGGGCGCCCGATGACGCCTTCGCAGTACGTCCGCTCGGTCGGACCGCTCGTTTCGGTTCAACGGCCTGGCTCGCCGCCCCTGCTTTTCGCGAAGTACCGCGCCAAACGCAGCCGACGGCGCGCTGCCGACAGCCTCAGCCGCAAGCCGCTCTACATCGGGATCTCCAGCGCGACGATTGCGAAGCGCTTCGACATCAAGGGCGCGGCTCGGCAAGCCGCCGCCCAGTTGCCCTCCCTCTACGCCAAACACTTGCGAACTGATTGATGGCCGGCTCGACGATCACGCAGCGCATCGCGCTTGAGGGTGCGGAGCAGATCAAGCAGGCGCTGTCGCAGATCGGCAAAGTAGGCCAAGAGGCGTTCGCCCAGATCCAGACAGCCGGCGAGAACGTCAAGCTCGACAAGCCGTTCGGTGCCGTTGACGCGGCAGCAACCCGTGCCGGGTCCTCGATCGACACCATGCGGGTTCGCGTGTCGAACGCGAGCGGCGCATTCGGCGCGGCGCGCTCGACCGCACAGGGGCTGGGAGATCAGGTCGGCAACGCCGCCACCGCCATGTCGGGCGCCGAGCGCGCCGGAGCAGCGCTTGCCAACGTCGTGCTGGCGACCGGCACGGCGATGCGCGGCGTCGGCTCAGCGGTGGCGGCCGGGACGGCGCAGTTCACCAATCTCAATTTCGGGGTGACGGGGATTGCCGGCGCGTTCCGGAACGCGGTTGGCGAAGTGCTGAAGACGACGGCGGCGCTCGGCGCGCTGCCTGCGACGCTGTTCGCCCTTGCGAAGTCTGCCGCGAGCACCGCCAGCGAGATCCGCAGCAATGCACTCGCCGCCGGCACATCCACCACGGCCTACCAGGAGTTTGCCGCCGCCGCCGGCAAGCTCGGTACCGATCAGGACAAGCTTGGGTCGCGCATTCGGGGCGATCGAGGAGCACACGGGCGGTGTTCAACGCGCGCTGGATGATGCGCAGAAGTCCAATGCGCGATTTTTCGCTTCCGGCAACGCACAGCCTTGAAGAACTGAGCCAGCATTACCGTGACCTAGAACAGAAGGTCACGGACGCGGGTGGCGCGTTCGAGCGCTACGGTATTGCGCTCACCGAGTCCGGCGGCAAGGCGCGCGACCCGATCGAAATTTTCAAAGCCGTAGCCGACCAGATCGCCGCCATTCCGGATCCGGCCGACCGGGCGGCCCGCGCAGTCGAGCTGTTCGGCCGCCGGGTCGGTCCCGACCTCGTGCCGCTGCTCTCCAAAGGAAGCGAGGGCATCGAGCGGATCGGCAAACAGCTGCAGAGCCAGGGCCTGATCCTGACGCCGACCCAGATCGGCGTTGGCGTCGAGATGAACCGTGCCGTTGGGCAATTGCAGTTCAGCATCACGCGCCTGAAGGACTCGGTCGGCCTCCTGTTTGCACCGCAGTTCACGGAGGCGGCGAACCTCTTTCGCAAGGCCATCGCGGACAGCCGCGCTGCCGTGATCACCTTCGCGGCCGACGTTGCCACCAAGACGCGGCCGGTGATCCTGGATCTCGCGCGCGCGATCAGTGGGCAGGATCAGGATATCCAGACCGGGTGGATCCTGACCGCCAAGACGCAGCTGCTCGAGTTCGGCTCCGCGGTCTCGACTGTTGTCACCACCGTCGTGGTGCCGGCGTTCAAGGCGCTCGCGGGGCTCATGCAGCAGGTGGCGAATGGCATCAATGCGGTGTTCGGTACCAAGATCACGCCTGCCGACATCGTGGTGACGCTGATCATCGCGAAGCTGATCGGCGGCTTTCTCAGCCTGCTCGGCGTCCTGTCGGTGTTTCGAGGGGCCTGGGGATTGCTGGTCGGCCTCGTCGGAGCACTGGGTGGACCGCTGAACATCGTTCTCGTAGCCATTCGCCTGCTGAGTGGCGTCTTCGTCATCGTCGCCCAAGGCGCGATCGGTCTCGTTGCGGCCATCGGTGGCCTGCCCCTTTCTACTTGCCGCGGTCGGCGTCGCGCTCGGTTTCCTGGCGGTGAAGCTCGCCCAAGGGATCAATTGGAAAAAGCTGAGTGACGGTGCCGCGGCGGTTGTCAGATCGATCGTCGGCTTCTTCACCGGTCTCTGGGAGACTATCAGCGGATTGTTTTCCACTGGGATCTCCGCCGCCGCGGGCTTGTGGGGCGCCATCGCAAACGCCGCCCTGGCGGTCTGGTCCTCGATCGCCGCTGGAGCTGGTGCACTGTGGGATGGCCTCGCTGCGCTTTGGCAGACCGGCATTCAGCAGATCCAGAGCTTCTGGAGTTCGATCGCTGCGGGCGCGACGGCGCTTTGGGACCAGCTCACGGGGCTTTTTCAGGCGGGGTTCGATTTCCTGAGCAGCGGCTGGGCGGTCATCGTTGCGGCTGCTCAGGCCGTATTCGATGCGCTCAAAGCGCTGGCTCAAGGTCTGTGGGGCGGCATTGTCTCAGGCGCGCAAGCGATGTGGGACACGATCACCGGCGCCTTCTCCACCGGCGTAAACGCGATCATCGGTTTCCTCACCCGCGTGCGCGACTTCGCGATCAGCGTTTGGAACGCGATCACCGGCGCCGCCAAGGGTGCGGCGAGCGCGCAGGAAACCGCCGCCGCAGCGGGCGCGACCGGCTTCGCTCGCGGCGGCCCCATCCACGGTCCCGGAACGGCGACGAGCGACTCCGTGCCGATCTGGGCCTCGGCCGGCGAGTTCATGGTGCGCGCCGCAGCCGTTCGGAAGTACGGGGTAAGCGTTTTCCACGCTCTGAACGCGATGCGGCTTCCGAAAGGCGCCTTCCGCGGATTCTCTCAAGGCGGCCTGATTGATCGGCTGCAGGTGATGATGCCGCCGATCGCGCCGCTGCGCTTCGCCGACGGAGGTCAGATTCCGTCACTCGCATCGACCGGTCAGTTGCGGCCCCTCAACCTACAGATCGGCCCGGAGTTGTTCGCGGGACTGCTGGCTCCCGAGGACGTCGCTCAGAAGCTACTCCGCGTCGCCGTGGCACGGCAGGTCCGCAGCGCGGGCCGAAAGCCCGGCTACGTCTGAGACGGAGATCTGATGGCAAACGCGCTCTACCCAAAGACCAAGAAACGCTTCATGGCGGGCGACATCGATCTCACGGCAGTCGCGATCTATGCGGCTCTGATCAATGTCTCGGGGGCAGGCACGACCTACGCCTATTCGGCGACGCACGCTTCCCTCGCCGACGTGCCGTCGGGCGCCATCATCGCAACCTCGCCGGCGCTGACCGGCAAGGCGCTTGGTGATGATGCAAGTTTCGACTCCGACGATCCCACCGTCTCAGCGGTAGCGGGTCAGTCGATCGAGGCTCTCATCCTTTACGCCGACGACGGCACGAACACGTTCCTGATCATGTACCAGGACTCAGGCGTGACCGGTCTGCCGCTCACGCCTGACGGCAGCGACGTGCAGGTGCTCGTCGATGCTGCCGGTTGGTTCGTCCTGTAGCGCCAAGCCCCTCCACTGATCCGACCAACGCAGCCGCCTCCGGGCGGCTTTTGCATTTCTGGAGGACTTAAGAATGTCTGCGTCGACTTACGACGAAGCTTTGCGTCGCCTGCTCGCTCACGAGGGAGGTTACGTCAATCATCCGTCCGATCCGGGCGGTCCAACCAACTTCGGCATCACGCTTGCCGACTATCGGCGGTATCGGAAGTCAGATGCGACCGCCGCCGACGTGCGCGCAATGAAAGTCGGCGATGCAAATGCGATCTATCGCGCGAAGTACTGGAACGCGCAGCGCTGCGACCAACTCCCGCCGGGCGTCGACTACAGCATCTTCGACTACGGTGTGAACTCGGGCATCGGCCGCAGCGGCAAAGTGCTGCGGCGTGTGCTCGGGCTGTCCGATACGACAAGTCTGGTCAATGACGAAGTGCTGCGAGCCGTCGCGAGGCGAGACCCAAAAGCGCTGGTCAGCGCGATCAACGACGAGCGGCTCGCATTTCTGAAGCACCTGAGCACCTGGCCGGTGTTCGGCTCCGGCTGGAGCCGACGCGTGGCTGAAGTGCGCTCCATCAGCCTGCGCATGGCCGCGCAGACGCGTCCGTCTCCGTCCCTTGTGACCGACATCGCTCCCGCGCAGGGCAAAGGAGCTGTGCCGGCGCCCGCTGTCGTCAAGAAGGTGATCGTCGGCACCGGCACCGCGGCGCCCGTCGCGGTCGGCGGCAGTCACTGGGACTG
The DNA here is from genome assembly GCA_963757565.1 of uncultured Alphaproteobacteria bacterium. Lineage (GTDB taxonomy): Bacteria > Pseudomonadota > Alphaproteobacteria > Rhizobiales > Xanthobacteraceae > PALSA-894. The sequence goes on along the minus strand of CAVWSB010000003.1, from coordinate 95,288 downwards.
GATCGCCACGCATCCCTGGGAGACCGGCGCGATCGCCGGCGGCGTCGCGTTCGCGATTGGCGGATCGATCTACGTCCTCAACCGGTGGCACCAGCGCGCGCAGGAAGCCGCCATTCCCCAAACCCCTCTCGTTCCCGAACTCGCTGCCTGACAGGAGAACTCATCATGCTGACTTTCGTGCTCTTCTCCGCGCACTCTCGTCGCAATCTACTGGTTTTGGGTTCGTCCGATCCTCAAAACGCGGCCCGGCTTCATCGAGCTGTACGCCCGAGAAGAAAGTATCGTCGCCGCATTTCGCGAGAAGTTCGCCGGCATCAAGCAGAAGCTCTCCTCGGTCGCGGTCATCGGCGCGAGCGCGGCGGTCAGCGGTTATGACTTCATCGCGCCAATCGTTGGCGGCGTCGACGTGACCTCGATCGCCGCGAGCGTCCCTTCCTGGGCGTGGCCGATCATCCTGATCTCGATCACGGCGATCTTCCAGTTCTTGCGCAATCTTGCCGACAAACGGCACGAGGCGGAGAGCCGGGAAGCTCCTGCGAGTCAGGAGGGCTGAGGCGATGTGGAGTTGGCTCGCTAGCCTCATTGGCGGCCCGGTTATCACCGGGTTGATCAATGCCTACAAAGCTCGGTTGGATGCCTCAAACACCAAGGACCGAATTGCCGCTGATCTTGCCGGCAAGGAAATCGAGGCCGAGATCGCTGCAAGGAAAGAAGCGTCGGCAATCATTATCGCCGAGCAAGGTCGTTGGTATACGGCGATCATCCGGCCGCTGCTGGCTTTTCCGATCATCATCTACTTCTGGAAGGTGATTGTCTGGGACAAGGTCCTCGGTCTCGGCGTCACCGACCCGATCACCGGAATGATCGCCGATTGGACCGGCATGATCCTCACCGCCTATGTCGGCGGACGTTCCATCGAGAAGGTCGCTCGGATCTTCAAGCGCTAGGATTGCAGCATGAGTGATAACGGCAACAGGCAAGGCAAGCCCGTCTTTGATCCAACCATCAATTATGGGCATGTGCTCACGGCGCTCAGCTTTATCATTGCGGGAAGTGGCGCCTACTATGGAATTCGCGCGGAGCTGGGCAGCATGGATCTGCGCGTAGCCAAGATCGAACTCACCTTGCAGCAGCTCGCGAACGTTCTTGTCGTGAGCGGCAGGCAGGACGAGCGGCTCATTGCTCTTGAACGGCGTTTAGACCGCCTAGAGCAACCTCCGTCACATCGATAACTCCTAAGCGACACGGTGGAACTCAACCGAGATCGGAACAGAACCAGCTACCGATGGTTGCCGCATCATGGCGACCGAACCCAACAATCGAAGCGTGGCCCGTAAAGTCGTTTGGGACCGCCTGCGTCGCTATGTAAATTCAGTGATGGTGCAGTTTTCCTCTACGGACGAACTCTGGAGACGGGTGGAAGAGAAGGCCGCCACTTTGATCTCGGTGAAGAAAGATGACCGCTAGTGGCTCGTAGTTCAACATAGCTCCTCTGATACCACCACTCCCAACAAGATCCGTGACTGAACCTCTGAACGCGGCAGACAGCACGCTGCTGAAGATCAGCGGCGTCGGGATATCGCCTTACGCCGCCCGTGGCCTGACACAGACGCTCAATCCCATTGAGCAAGCCAAGGATCTGCGGCGAACCATCAACGGGGAACTGATCGACTTTTCCGTCGAGCAGTTCCGCAAATACGCCAGCGTCATCAGTGGCAATGATCAGATGCCGCTTGGTGTTGCGGGGATCTGGCCCGGCCGGGACGTACAGGTCGAATGCATCGCCGAGCTCTATTACGTCACCGCTGGGGGAAGCGCAGAGCGATCCATCGTGGCGGGCTCCGAGCGCACTGAAGGTTTCTACTCTTACTACCGACCCATGCTGAATATGCGCGTCGTGGACTTCAGCCAGTCCTTTGACGAGTGGGATGCGCAGGTGAGCTGGTCGCTGACACTCGAGGAAATCTGAGCTTGGCCGCCATCGTTTTTCATTTCGCGTGGGTGGATACCAGCGAAGCGGTCTTCGGCCCGGAGCATCTGGTCGAAGACGAAAAGGTGCTCAGCATTGCAATCGAGCACAACGAGGGCGACTTTCCGTCGCTCTCCATCGTACTCAAGAATCCGCGCATTGGACTCCTGGCGTCGGCACGCAAGACCTGGGCTTGGTTGTCACACGGCGGCACGCCGTTGTTCTTCGGCCGGCTTGTCGGGGTGCCTTCGAACATCAATCAGAACGCCGTCACGCTGGAGTTCATCGCAAGGCCGGCAGATTACGCCTCTCGGAAAGCCGCCTTGGCGGCGTCCCTTCGGGTACTGCCCTACTACGATCCAGTGTTCATAACGCCGGACGCGCAGGTCGATCCGGACACGGTGCTGGAAGCGCGGCCCGCGCTGTGGCACATCGACCGAACCACACTGGCGGTGACGACGTCGCACATTCTTTTGGGTGAGGATGGCGTTGCGGAGTTCCTCGAAAACGAGGTTCCCTACGACAGCGTCTCGATCAGCATTGGCCAGGTGCCGACGCGGTCGCTGACCGTGAGCGCGGATGTGTCTTGGACGCAGTCTGCGCGCGGCAACATCAACGTCGGCTCCTATTACTTCGAAACCTATAGCGGCAAAGCCCTAATCGACGACTGGCCAAAGCCTGGTGACAGCATAGATGGCGGCTACACGGTCAGTTTCGGATACGCCCAGGACAACTACAACATCGACGGCACGGAGCCCGCGAGTTTCTCGATTTCGTGGTCGAATGAGGAGCGCAAGCACGCGACTGGCGACACGCTGTCGACCAGCATCAGTTCGACCATCGCGCCGCTGCGCGGACCGTCCATCAAGGTGCCGCTGACGTCCGGCTCCAAGAGTGGCGAAGGCGAAGCGAGCGTTGACAGCACCTGGCTCCGCATTCCGCTTTGGGCGGTGAGCGCCGGACTATCGGTGAACTACGAGGCCGCGCGCGATCGCAAGGAAACCATCCAGTTCACGATGCAGGCCAATTTCCAGGCGCTAGTGACGTTACCTGGCGAGGAAGAGGTCGGAACGCTCCGGATCGGCGGTGGCGATGTCGGCGTCCCGTTGGACGGTAGTGTGCCGATCGGCGATGTGCGGAACCGATCCTACTTCTCAAGCGACCGCGGCCTTCAATCCCTCGAGTATCTTCTTCACCGCGCCCGCTCGCAGCTCATGGCCAGTGGTCGGGCGATCAATGTCTCTTGGGATTGCTCGTTCGAACGCGCCAAGCAGCTGTCGTGCCGCAAGAATGCCCTGCTGCACGATCGTCGGCTGCCGAGCGGTCAAGCACAGGGCAAGATCGTGAAGTACGCGCTGTCACTCGATGGCGATAGCGGCAAGCCGATCGGTCACGTGGAGATCGCCTGCTCGATCGGATACGGCGGGTCGGTCGCAGGCGTTACGGGTGAACCGGCCTATGTCGATACCGGCTACGTCGACGAGGGCTATCAGTTCATGGATGGTCAGATCGTTGCACTCGACGCCGGTGACGTCGGCTACACGGTGCCAGTTGATGCGCCGAACGATGACGGCATCCACTTCCCCCTGACATACCGCCAAGCCATCCTCGTGAATGAGACGCACGGCTCGGCGGATGCGCAGGCCGCCGCAATCGACGGGCTGGCGCAATCCCCTATCACCGGCTTCTCGGGTCCGACCGGGACGCAGGAACAGATCGACGCCATTCTCAATCGTTCGACCGAGGTACCGCGGCAGATCGAGAACATGCTGAAGCAGAACAGCATCTGGCAAGAGATCAAGTTCAGAAACTTGGAAACCGGTCCCTTCGAGAGCACCTACGAGATCGAATTGACACCGCTCGAATTGCCTCAAGGCATCAACCTAGAAGCAGGCTCAACGCCTTGAGTACGCTCGAACAGATCGTCCGGCCGTTCCAGCGAACTGGCGTCTCCTATCCGACACGGATCTTCGACTCCACGCAGAAGCCGGTTGATGACACCGTTCTGACGCCGGGAAAGGACGGCAGCACGAAGACCTTCAACGAATCCTTCTCCGAACGTGTGACGACCTACAAGGACCAGGAGATCAAAGAGCAGAGCCGTCAGACCGAGACGAAGCGGATCAAAAACCCTGACGATGAAACCCAGTTTGTCGACGTCGAGAACATCAAGAAGCTTGTGACCGAGCAAGGCGAAGGCGCCAAGTACCAGAAATCGACCTACACCTTTACGAACAAATAGGCTTCATCATAGATCGACTCGCCGCGGCGGCTCGATCAGCTCGCGCACTGCCCACGAAACTTCCTGGCCCGATCGGTGAACTGTCGGGCCGGCATGGCGCATTGCGTGTCCGCACCTAGTCACTAGGCAAAATACGCATCTGGCCTACTTGATGAGGAAGTCGTCCTTAGTCAGCTTGGTGCCCTTCATCTCCTCGCGCATCCACACCGGAGTCATGCCGCGGCCTGACCATTTTGCCGACTTGTTTTTCTTGCTCTGATATTTTGGCTTCGCCTTGGCTCGCTTTCCCTTGCCAGGCGTTACGGCTTTGACAACCGCCGAAGTCCTCTTTGCGACGTAGCCTCCGAGTTGTGAAAGCTGGCCCTCGAAATAGGCGCGTTGCTCACTGACCTTCTTGGCGAGAACACCTTGGAGACTATCGATGTGGGCGCGGAGCTGAGCGATGTCCATCGTGGCGACCGACTTACCGATGCTCTTCTGGTTCTTCGAACCAAGCGGACGACCGCGCCGCTTTGCTTTCTTAGCCATGGAAACCTCACTGAATGGAGCGGAGCTTTTAGTCTCAGTATTTCGGCTTGTCACGGCCAAACGCGAGACCTCAACGATCATTTGACTTGGCATAGCACGCGACCCGGGGTCGGTTTTCGGGTTTGAGCACCGCAAAACGGCCGCAAGGGCACTAATCTCCGATCGAAGACGAGTGAAATCTAACACGAATGCGCTTCCGCACCACCGACAACGCCAAGTGGGGCGCCGGCAAAGGTGCCAATCTCACTCCGGCCGAAGTCGACGATAATTTTTGGGACCTCGATCAGCGGACCGCCGCACTGGAGGCAGGCCCGCCTGAGCCCGTCGGCATCGCGCAGGTCGCCGTCACCGGAACGACCTTCACGATCGTCCTTACGGATGGATCCTCGCGCGGTCCGTTCAATCTTCCGTCTGCCAAATTCAATCTGGTGGGCGAATGGGGGCCCAATACGCCCTATGTGCCGAACAGCTTTATTACGGAAGCCGGCAAGACCTACCTTATTCTCTATCCCCACACCTCAGCGGCGTTCTTCGATCCGGGCGCCAATGATGGCGTAGGGCACAATTACTATGGGCTGCTCCCGTTTCCGGAGCAGCCCATCATTGAGTACCTCGATGCGGGTTGGCAGCCCGCCACCGCGATCGGCGCGTTCAAGCTGTTCTCGGTCCCGGATGACGGCGTCTATCTGACGCTGCGCGCGCACGTCACGGCCGCTACCTTCGACCCGGTGGCGCAAGATGGCGGCGGTAATGCGCTCTACAAACGCATCTTCGCCTCGATCGAGTTCGAACCGCGCCCGTATTCAGTTCCAGTTCGCCGGCAAGCCACCCTCTGATGGCTCGATCATCATGGTGTACCTCAATGATGATCCACGCGCCCTTGCGTTCCCGCCGAATTGGACCGGGAGCGCGGCCCATCTCAATGTCGCGAGCACCGCCGAGATTGAGTGGACGATCGAATACGCCGGCGGTGTGATCGGGACGATTACCTTCACGCCAGGCGCTCAGCTAGACGGCGACACGGGCCAGTACGCCGCAATCACAGGACCTGGCACCGATACGACGCCGATCGCCAACCTCGAACTCCTCAGGATTCGCGCGCCTGACGCGGCCGACGCGACCGCAAAGTTCCTGACCGTTGCGCTTGTCGGCGCCTACGTCGAGCCGTGACCCACATTCTGATCCTGCAAGGCACGCCGACCGGCGCGCCGCTGCCGGCGCTGCTTCACCCCGCTCGCGTCGTGAACGTCTCCACGTTCAGCGATGCCCGGGTCGATCATCGGATTCCGAACGAGCTGCATCCGGCGCGGGTTGCGAACCAGCAACGATTTGGTGCCCCCAGTATCCGCAATGTGCACGTTGCTGAGTTGGGACAGACGCGGGTCGTGAACGCCAACTTTTTTGGCGCGTCGGCGTTCAGTGCACTGCCGTTCGAACCGGTCAATGACGAGACGGATGCGCTCATTGCGGCATCCACCGGGAGCTACACCACCACAGCCAAACGTCAGATCGATCGGCTCATTACCGAGCTGAAATTCGCCGGTATCTGGAGCAAGCTCGACTGGTACGGAAATGCGCTCTGGGCCACGACCGAGCACGACGCCCTGTTAAACTGGGCCAACCCGGCGCAAACGCTGACGAAAGTCGGCGGTGCTTCCTGGATCACCGGTCAAGGTCTCAAAGGCATGGACCCGATGACCGACGCTGGTCGCTATAAGTCCGGCTGGAATGTCGGTAATGGCCCCCACAGCAGTGTCACGTCATTCGCGATGTTCTGCAAGATCACCTTGGTCGACGCGCCACAGGACAACATGCAGCCTATCGGGCTGTTTGAACTCAGCACGCCGGGGCCCAGTGCGCCAAACGGCTCGTTCCTGATCCTATCAGTCAGCTCCAACACCGGTGCCGGAGGCGCCAACGTACTGCCGTTCAATGGCAACACTGGCTTCGCGGTCGGAAACGGTCTGGGTGTTTGGGGTATCTCCCGATCCGGCACAAACAACATCACCGTCCAGAACGGCGTCACGCTCGACACCGACACCGTAAGCGGCGTCTCAAGTTACACGCACACCGACGGAATTTGCGTTGCTGGCTCTGGCCCCGGATTCGGAGCACAGCGCAGCTTTCCAGGTACCCAGCTTTATTGGGGATGGGGCGCGGCCCTCAATGCCACTGAGTTCCGGCACATTGAGGACGCTTTCGTCGCGGCGCAGATGCCCATTTCGGGGGGCGATATCCTTCGCGCGATCCTGCTCGACAGCGATGCTGACTATCTGGCGGACGCTCAAGGCAATTACCTGAAGGTCAGCAATTAGCTCGGCTGCACCCCGCCTCCCCGATTCGCTCTCACACACAACAGATCTTAGGAGCCTACCTGTGCCGTCCGGTTTCACCGAAGATCAGCTCGCACTGTTGCCAATGCCATTGTCCGCCGATGATCATTTGCTCGTCGGTCGAGCCGGCGCGCTTTATCGCGCCGACAAACGCCTGGCGATCAATCCAGCACCCCTCCTCTCTTCTCTCTTGCGCCCCCAGCTTGCCGACTTTCCAAACTGGCTCAATCAGGGAAGCTGTGTTGCAAGTGAGGAGGATTACGGATTTTCTCTTTATGCGCCGCCGCGCGGAGCCGGAGACAGCCTGAACGCTCGCTACCGCGATGTCCCAGCGGGCGAGCATTTCTCGGTCACGGCGGGAATCTACCTGAAATGCACCGTCAAAGGGTAACCTTGCGGCGGGCATCTTTCTACGCGAAGCCTCAAGCGGAAAGCTTGAGCTCCTCTCGATTGGCGCGGCCAGCAATTCCGGCACCGCGACCGAAAAATGGGGAGGTGCCACTGGGGGGCGGAATACTCGCTTTGCGCTGGGTGGCCAGATTACTAAGGCATACTTGAAGTTCACCGTCGGCGGCAACTGGATCAGTCCGCAGATCAGCCACGATGGATTGCACTTCTTCCAATTCCACGAGCCATTCCTGCTCCGCGATTTCCTGAATGGAGCGATCGATCATTGGGGCATCTACATCAATTGCAACAACACGAGCACACCGAACTGCGACCTCCATGCTTTCATGTTTCACTACGACGAGAGCACGGCTGATAACCTTACACTCTATCCCTCCTACGTGAACCGCCATGGCTCGGGGAACCGCACTTCCACAGTCCTCGTGACGACTGACGCGCCGATCACCGGAGCCAGCATAGCGACGCTGATCGACGGCGATTACTTGGGGGATGGCGCCAAACCGAGATTCGCCGATGACGCCGCGGGCAACAGGCAGATCACGTTTCAGTTTTCTGACGCCGTGCGTGTCACCGAAGCCAAGTTCTTTATGAACTCTCCCAACCCGCAAGGAACATGGAAGTGGCAAGCCTCAAACGATGGCGCCACTTGGATAGATCTATCCACACCCTGGACACTGACTGGAGACTTTGATGGGGAGGTGATCGGAGATCTCTCTGCCAATGAGAACGCGTATACGCACTATTGCATGCAGCAGACCGCAGGATCTCTGACAACGGCCTCAGTGCTTCGGCAAGTTGATTTCAAGATTCTCAACTAACACGCCCTTCTTGGGGTTAGCGAACACTCACACGACGTCGCTTCCAATAGAATGATCGTGTCTCATGATCCGCCTTGGAGACTCGATCCTTTCCAGAACATTGTCGGCGTGGGTTGGGGTTCCGCAGACGTTCTCGTTTTGCGCATTGATACAAGCGTTAAGAATCACTCGCCGCACCCGACGACGATCGAAGGGTTACACTTCACCACAGCGGTAATCTACGCTTATGCCGAAACGATCCGCGAGCACGATGCCGACGCCGATCCGGAGCCGCGCAATCCAATGACCTCGGAAATGCGCGCTCATGCCTTCATGTGGAATTGTCCGCCCCATAAGCTGGACACTGGCGGCGACGAACCGGCGCATACGTGGAGCGCCATCATCTTCCTCAACCTGTCGCGTATTCGGTCGTTTTTTGACTCCAGCGATTCTCAATATTTCTTCACGATCCGCTTCCCGGCGGCGGAGCGCGATCTTACAAACGGCACGATCTATTGGGCTTTCGCTGATCCATTTGGGAATCCATTCGAGTACTACCGAGAGCATCCGGCAACAACCGGCGCGGTGATCGACTCGGACGGCCATACGGGAATCGTCACAACTCCTATTGCGTTCGGGGGCGGCGCACAGCGGGACGTCTTCCTGGGTTGGAATGCTGGATCGCTTCCGCCCTGGCACGTGTTCGATGAAGCGTTGCCGGATTCGGACGCTAACGACGGTCTCCGATGGAAGATCCGCGGCCGCACCTATAAGAAGCGAATCGATTTCGCCACAGACTTACAGAACGTGCCGCTTTGGGACGAGTTCGAGGGCGGCTGGCGCCGCAGAAGAGCACGCCGAGTTGCTGATCCATACGCCCATCCCCGCATACACCGTCATCGTGAAAATTAACCTGGGCACGCTCGAACTTTCAATGACGAAAGGTTAATCGAGATGTTGCTACGAGCATCATTAGTTGCGCCGCTGAAGTGAGCGTCCAGGTGAGGAGTGTCGATCAGCGCCAAAGCCTGCCCAGCGCGCCAGGTTTCCATCCGACGTTGGCCTTGATTCCTTGATCAGCAGCCTTCATGGAGCCGATAACGTAGAAGCGTACCGCGGCGGATATTGTGTAGGTGCGACGGGATCAAATTAAAGACTCGAGAGGCTTACGTTTAATCAACGTGAGAAGAAGACCTCTCAGTCGCACCGTCATGCTGCCGCATGAATATAACCCGCAAAGGGTACCAGCCTGAAGGTATCATTTAGGACAAGCGGATCACCCCGATTGACGGTGTGGGTCGAGAATATGCCAGCGAGCGACGTCTCGAGCCCCTCAAGTACCACATGCGTATCGCTCCAGACCTTCTCCCTAAATCGAATTTCGTTAACCCCCAAAAGCTTACTTGCTATCCGCGGAACGACAAAAACAGCAACTTCTTGTCCTAAGCGCCGCTGATAAGCGATTGCATGCTCAGAGAACTGTCCTTTTATTTCTAAAGGTTCGTACGTCCCATCTGAAAACAGTCGCTCATGCTGACGACGCAACTTAAGAAGGTGAAAAGCAAGAGCTTGCTTAACGCGGGCGTCGCGCCAATCGCACACCAACTCATGTATTGGATTCTCAAAATCACTGGTAGCGCGGCGGTCGAAATCAACGGGACGTCTGTTATCTGGGTCGACAAGCGAAAAATCCCACAGCTCGGTGCCTTGATACATATCCGGAACGCCGGGCACAGTCAGCTTGAGCAGGATTTGTGCGAGACTGTTAACTGCTCCCGCAGGCGCGATACGTTCCGAGAACGCGATGATTTCGGATAGCACCGGCTCATGTTCGTGGTTAGCGATCAGCGCCATCAAGAGTTTGTCAGCCGCACGCTCGTATGCCTCATCCCGAACGGTCCAATCGGTGGCTAACTTCGCCTCACGCAGGGCTTTCAGTTGCCACTCTGCGAGGCGCTTGGCGAAGGCTAGGCGCCCGTTTTCGTCGTCAAGCCGTAGATCCAAGGGCCAAGTACCAACGATCATTTGCAGCAGAATTGCGATGTCTCCAGGCGAGACATCGCCCTTGGGTAGTTCCCCCGCCCATTTTGCGACGGATTTCGACCAGTCTTCGCTGTACTCGCTCAGAACCGCAAGTCGAGCACGCACGTCCTCCCCGCGCTTGTGGTCGTGTGTTGCGGTAGCCAACATCGCGTGCGGATAGTCCCTGTGGCGGTTCGTCATATGGGCATGGAAGTCAGCAGCGCTATCGGCGAATCGCTCAACGTCAAAGCCGACGTCGTTTCGCGAGAGCAAACGTCCATAACGATAGAAGGCCGTATCCTCGACCGATTTGGCGGCTACCGGCGCACTGAGTTGCTGAAATCGTGTGACCGCTTTCTGCTGAAGCTCGTTGAGGTTCGAGTCATCGGTGATCGAGCTCATCCAGTCGTGCAGGAGATTGATCGTGTCGAGGTCCACCGAGAGGCACGTGGACTTCGCCCCTACAACGGCCCTTTCCAGGAATTCTCGATCCCCTTCGGGACGCTCGGCGCTAGTCGCATAGGTGCGGTAAACGGGAAAGTGCACCAGTAACTCGATTATGGATCGACGAAGTGAAGCACGACTGACGCTTCCCGACGCTGCACGCGCTAGATGGTGGAAGCTTGCCGCGCATGCATCGAGCTGAGCAGAGAAGCTGCGCGCCAGGATTTCCCCGCGCGCCTTCTGCTCCTCGACGGTGAAGTCCGGCGTGCGGCCGCTGATGAATTCCCACAGCGCGTCCAGCGGCTTCTCGCCTCGCGCATCATGCTGCACGGCGTTGACCTCGTTCATGAAATCGTAGCCGCTAGTGCCGTCGCAATCCCAGTCGGGCAACCTTTCACCACGCAACAGGATCTTCTCGACCACAAGATAGGCGCGACCGCGCGGCGCCCCTGCCGGACGGCGCTCGGTCAATGAGGTGAGACGCGCCCGCAATGCACGGCAATACTGTGCCGGGTCTGCGAGGCCGTCGATGTGGTCGATACGGACGCCGTCGATAACCCCCTGTTCATAGAGTTGAAAGATGAGCGCGTGCACGGCCTCGAAGCACGCTGAATGCTCCATTCGAAGTCCGACCAGCTCATTAATGTCGAAGAAGCGGCGCCAATTGATTTCATCATTCGCGACGCGCCACGTGGTGAGGAGATAATGCTGGCGGGCAAGTAATGCTTCGAGGTCTTCCCCCTGACGCGGATCGGATGCCGGAAATCTCTGTTCGAAATATTTGATGACATAACCTTCGCATTCCCGCGCCACTATGATCTCGCCATCGTGAATTGCCTCCTTTAGCGGCTTGCCGAGAACCGGCAACAAGACCTTTCCGCGCAGCGCGGCATCCTCCGCCTCCCAGTCGATGTCGAAGTACTGAGCATACTTGCTCGCCGAACCCTGTCGCAGAACGTCGAACCACCAAGCATTTCCCGATCCAACACCCAAATGGTTCGGGACGATGTCGACGATGAGACCAAGGCCCGCGGAACGCAGCGCAGTCACGAGGCGCTTCAGGGCGTCTTCTCCACCGAGTTCTGGATTGACGCGCGTCGGATCGATTACGTCATATCCATGCATCGATCCAGGACGGGCGGTCGTGATCGGCGAGGCGTAAAGATGGCTCACACCGAGGCGCGCGAAATAGGGGATGTGCGCTTCCGCGTCCGCGAAGGTAAACCCCCTGTGGAATTGCAGCCGCATGGTCGACCGGGGGATCATTGACGATCTCGCAAGGTTTTCATCCGCGCACGGGTGACCGGGTCTGTCAGCACTTCGGCAGCCGGCTTGCCAAGTCGCCTTCGCCAGTTTGGATGTTCGGTGGTGGTGCCAGGTAGATTGGGTTGCTCTTGAACGCCCAGGAGGTCTTCGATTGGGATGAGGGCCAGCGAGTCAGCGGACTTCGCAATGTGCGCAATGGCGGCATTCACGACCGGACTGGTATCCGCCGGCGCGGGCTCATCGCTCGTCGCTGCGCGCGAACGGCGGAAAGCTCGCCACAGTGCGGTACGGTCTTTGGTGCGCGCTCGCTTTTCTTTCTTCTCGTCCGCAAATCCGAGTTCGGCGCGCGTCGCGATATCAGCGCCGCTCCACCACCCAGCGACGGTCGGCAAGTCGTGCGTTGTAGTCATTGCCACAGAATCGCGACGCCACTGCGTCGGCGGCCGGAACGCCCGGCCCTTTCGTTCAAACCAGAGCACATCCATCCCGCTAATGCCGACATTCGAGAGCCGTTCCCGAAACTCCGGCGCGACGGTGCCCAAATCCTCGGCGATGACAATGGCGCGATTCCGCTGAGACTCGAGCGCAATCAGGCGCAGCATGTCGTCGAGCGGATAGGACAGGTACGCGCCCTCCGCTGGCGAAGCACCTTGGGGTACCACCCACAAGCGCGCGAGCCCCATTGCGTGATCGATACGCACGCCGCCTGCGTACCGCATGCCCGCTCGGAGCGTCGCGATGAACGGCTCAAAGCCGTTCGCGACTAACCCTCGCGGGGAAAATCCGACAAGACCCCAATCCTGTCCGCGAGTATTGTAAAGATCAGGTGGAGCGCCGACGTTCAGCCCGATCAATAGGTCCTGCTGGCGCGACCACGCGTGGCTTCCGCCGGGGCTCATCCCGACGGCCAGATCCGAAATCAATCCGATGGCCATTCCGCACTCACGCGCGTGTTGCTGCACCGCCTGGAAGGCCCGCGCCGCAATCCACTGAACAAACATATGGAATTGAACTGCATTCGCCTGCTCTTCGGCAAATCCAACCGCCTTGTATGACGACGGCATCCGCCAGTCGGCAGGCCATTCACTCCAGCTCCAGACCTTCGCCGCCCCGCCGAACCAGTGAGCATGCAAGGCCTCGAACAAGGCATGTTCGCGAAGTCGGGCGCAGCCGTCTTTGATGAAGGCGCGGAAATCGGCGGCCATCGCATTCGCGCCGTCTGTCATCTCGTGCGCGGCGAAGTCATCATATAGCCGGCGCAGCAGAGCATACTTAGCCCGCGCAACGCGTGGCCAATCGACCAGATCAAGGTGCGAATGCTGCAAATCGCGAAATGTCGCGACGCGCTGATCGCCGAGGACCATCGCAGGATCTGCGTAAAGCGGATTGAGGAACAGCCTGCTCGATGGCGAATAAGGTGCGTAGTGATTGGGATCCGCAGCGAACATGCTGTGGGTTGGACTGAGCGCGACCGCGTCAGCGCCTTCGCGCGCGGCAGCAGTCACGAGGGCCTGCAACGACGCGGTATCGCCAATTCCATCGTCGTCCGTGCGCCGAAGCGAGTAGAGCTGCAGCGCAATTCCATAAGCTCGCTTTCCGGGCGCCTCATCCTCGATCGTGAAGCAGCGGCGAGGCGCAACCGCGACCGTGATCTCGCGTCCCTTTGCGCCCACGGTATGATAGCCGGCGTCGCAAATGGGAGGCAGTATGGAGCCACCGATATCGATGGGCTCGTCTACATTCGCGGTGATAAACGTGCGCTCCCCTTCGGTCCCACGTAATCGCGCGACGCTGTCGCTAATATCGCCGCGACTTTCGGATGGATAACCGAGCGCCCCTAAGACCAATCGCAACGACTCAACCGACACTTGCTGGGGCCGGCCTGCAGCATCGATCCAATCGACCTCGATTCCGGCCCCTCTGGCGAGCTCCCGCAGGGCATCATCCACGGGAGCGCTCCAGGAACACGCAGGTCGTGTAAGCGGCTAGGTTTCCGCCCGCAGTTTCAACCCCGTAGATCAGTTCGCCAGCCGGCCGCGTGAGCGCGCAGGGCTCCGCGCTGAAATTGGTGGCTATCGCATAGGTCGCCCCGTCCGCCAGTCGCCAGCGGACTAATACGGCCGCAGAACCGATAACCTCGGCGCCTATGGACCGCGCGCCTTTGAGACGATCCATAAGGTGCTCCCGCCGCAGCAACAGCAGTCGCCGATATAGCGCCGCCCGAGAAGACCCGTGGTCGGCGTCGGGCACCGGACGCGACGTTTCAAAAGTCTCGACGGAGTTTGGATCGGGGATCGACTCGCGTTTAGCGGGATCACTGAATGCCGAAAAACCGGCAAATTCTTTTCTCCGCCCTTCACGCACCGCCTTCGCCAGCTCACCGTGGTGGTCGGTGAAGAACAGAAAGGGCGATCGGCTCGCGTTCTCCTCACCCATGAAGATGAGTGGGATTTGCGGAGAGAGAAGTTGCAGCGCCGCTGCGGCCTCGAGCGCCTGCGGGGACACGGTACCGGCTAGGCGATCGCCAAACGCACGATTTCCGATCTGGTCGTGATTTTGCAGGAACAGCACGAAGGCAGATGGCGGAAGGTCCTTGCTCGGTGTACCCCGAGGCTGCCCTCCGCGATGCGCCGACCCCTCGCCCTGATATATAAATCCTTCGGACAGACTTCGCGCGAGCCGATGGGCGGGCTTGTCGGCGTAATCGCCGTAGTAGCCTTCATTCTCGCCTGTCAGCAATGCATGGAGGACATGGTGTCCATCGTCATTCCACTGCGCGTCGAAATCGCGCCGTAAGTGATCCGCGATGTTTCCGTCGTGCTCCAGCACAAGATGGACGTGGCGACCCGACGGGATACTTGTGCGCACTTCCGCCGCCATCTCATCCAGCCAGTCGGCCTCGGTGATGGCGTGCACGGCGTCGAACCGCAGTCCATCGAACCGGTAGTCGTGCAGCCAATACAGCGCATTGTCCGTGAAGAAACGACGCACTTCCGAACGGCGAAAGTCGATAGCGGGTCCCCAGGGAGTGACGACGTCATCGCGAAAGAACTGCGGGGCAGAAATCGGCAGGTAATTTCCGTCCGGTCCGAAGTGATTATAGACAACGTCCAGGAACATCATCAGCCCGTGATCATGGGCGGCGTCGATAAGTTCCTTGAGGTCATCGGGTGATCCGTAAGCCCGGTCCGGGGCGTATGGCAGAACACCGTCGTATCCCCAATTTCGTTGTCCCGGAAAATCGTTGACCGGCATCAATTCCACGGCGGTAACGCCGAGAGCGGCGAGGCGGGGCAACTCGCGCTTTACGCCGGTGAAGCCGCCGAACAAGCCCGTGTGCAACTCATAGAGAACCGTCTGTTCCCACGGACGCCCTAGCCACTGCGTATTTCGCCAGTTGTACGCGCCCGGATCGACGACGATGCTCGGAGAATGCACATCCTCGACCTGCGCACGGGAAGCGGGGTCAGGGATGACCGTGCCGTCGGCCAACTTGAAAGAATACGATGTCCCTGCGCCACATTCGATCTCAACTTCGTGCCAGCCACCTGCGGCTCGCATAGGAGCCTCTGTGCCGTCGACGACAACCGACACCTCATTCTGAGCCGGTGCCCAAAGCCTGAAGCGGGTACAGTTGTTCCCGAGGATCACGGGACCAAACGCATATTCGTGTGGACTGATTCTCACGCGCTGTTACCTCAAGAAAGCGCAAGTCGATTTGCTTCACGCTTGGGCGAATCATTACTTCGTGTGGTGCCCGGGAAATTCGGCCCGTCGATGAGTTTGCACAAACCTTCAACCGGGATCGGGATCCAGTGCGGTCGATTGGCTACCTCGTATGTGATTTCGTAGGCGGCTTTCTCGATCAAGAACAAATCAAGCAACTCGGGCGTAGCATACCTCTCATCTGCCGCCGCGAAGTACGCGCTCAGAAATGAAGTCTGCGCGTCATTCTTCATTCCACCGATAACGTCGACGGCCGACGGAAGGTCTCGAAGCTCCGGCTCATCGAGCGCCTTGGCGGCAGCATAGTCGAACGAGCGCAACAAGCCGGCCACATCACGCAACGGACTGTCTTTGCCCCGCCGCTCAATTAACGGACGACCGGGCTCCCCTTCGAAGTCAATAATGTAAACGTCTTTTTCGGCGACTAGTACCTGCCCAAGGTGAAAGTCGCCATGGATGCGGATCATGTGGGTGCCGACAGCCTTAGCGCAGGCGTCCCGCAGTTTCTTTGACAGCGCACTCTTTCTAGCGCGAAGTTGTTCGACATACGTCGACGCGCGACTGCCAGGCTCGACGGCTTTTTCTAGGCTCCTAAATGCGCCTAAGACTTGCTTCTCAGCCCGCTCCTTCCAAGATCGAGCTTGTCCCTCACCCGCTATTTCCGGCCCAAATTCAGGATCGCCTCTCGGCTGAGACAAAAGTGCATGCATTTCCCTTAATCGCCTACCAATCGCGGCGGAGACGACGTTACATGGTAGGTCAGATTTTTTGACATTAACCACTGCTCGATCTTTAGCAGTCTCGATCGCGGCCGCGCGAAACTGCTTCAAGAAAAATGCCCAGGCATCTCCCTCGTTCGACACGTACGCCTGTGCCACAGCGAGCGTGTGACGTTCGCCGCCTGCCGATACTCGCACCACTTCGCCGAGAAGGGCGGGTGTATTTGTGAATCCCTGGTGCGTGAGAAACTGGTTCATTTCCGCCTCGGGGTGCACGCCGGCCGACACTTTCCGAAGTATTTTGATGATGATGCTGTCGCCCATCACAAGCGAGGAATTGGACTGCTCAGTCGAGGAGCGTCGCACCTTTGCATCTTGCGAGATATTGAGTTGAGTATGTCGGCCCGCAGTTGGGCGGAATTCAATACTGCCCGCCTGGGTATCGATGGTCGCCCGTCTATTCAGCGCTGCCACAAATGCGGTGCCGAATTGGGGAATCGAAACAGCATCGACGAGAAATCCAGAAATCGAGCTACTACGTACCCGTAATAAGACGGTGCGATCGTCCGGACCGTCGGACTTTCCGTCACTCCAAATCAGGGCTAGCGGAACAAGCCAGTGACTGATTCCGCCGGCGGTTTGCACTTCGACTTCAGCGATCGCTATCTGGGGGTCTGTGGTGTTTAACAAGGCAACATTGCGCAAGCCGCTTCGCAAAATGCGCTGGTCTTTCGACGAGAACCACCGCTGCTTTGTCAGGTACTCGGGGAGCGAACCCTCTACAATGTCTTGAACAGCGGGGTCCGTTAGGTTGCGGATGAGGTCCGGCGACCGAAAGACAGCGAGCTGCATTGGTCGCGTTGAGCGCGAGCCGGCAGCTCTGCTTTTATCATCGATCCGGTCAGTCACGAGGCTCCCCGGGACGGCTCACGCACTTCAACGCGCGTTACTCACAGAGGTTGCTGTGTGAAAAAAAAGAGCCAATGGAAACAAATGTTAGTGCGCCGGCTGCGTGACTGGCAGCAGGCATCAAGCGCGTTAGATGTGCCGGTACGCAGCTTGCAATTCTCAACGCAAACACCCTGTTAGGCTACGACCGCTTCGTAAAGCCTGCGGTACGTGTCCGCGGATGTCTCCCAACTGAAGTTTTGAGCCATCGCCTTGAGGCGCATTGAGTTTAATTTCGGCTTGCTTGCAAATGTACCAAACGCACGAACGATCGCTCCCATGAAGGCTTCGGTCGAAGGGTGGCGGAACAAAATGCCCGTCTGACCATCTTGGATGGTCTCCGCCAATCCACCTGTGCGATGACCGATCGGAAGCGATCCAAATCGCTGAGCATACATCTGGCTCAGGCCGCAGGGCTCGAATCGGGAGGGCATAAGCGTAAAGTCACTGCCCGCAAAAATGCATCGTGCCTCGGCGTCGCTGAACCGGATGGCAACTCCGACATCTCCAGGATGCTTGGTTGCGATAGCCGAGAGTGCATCCTCAAAGCGTTGCTCACCCCTTCCCATCACGACGATCTGTCCACCTGCCGAAACGATCGTCTCAGCAGCATCGACAACGAGGTCGATCCCTTTCTGATGAACTAGGCGGGCGACAAGTCCGAAAAGTGGCCCCCTTGAAAACGCAAGACCAAACTCCCGCCTAAGGTGATCGGAGTTTGACTTGCGCGTTTTCCAGTCGCCCGGTGCAAAGCGAGATGCCAAGTTCCCGCAATAGCGGGGATCCCAGGACTCGTCGATACCATTTAGGATTCCAGAGAGCTCACCATTCGCCGCCCTTTTGATGAGCAAACCTTCTAGGCCACAGCCAAACTGCGGAGTCGTGATTTCTTTGGCGTAAGTCTCGCTAACGGTGGTGAGGTGGGAGGCGTACACCAACCCAGCTTTGAGGAAAGAGAACTTTCCATAAAACTCGGGCCCGTCGACGCGGAAGCAGCCCTCCGGCGCGCCAACCTGACCCGCCATTTCCCGATCGAAGACGCCCTGGTAGGCAAGATTGTGAATGGTCAAGATCGAGGGAAGGTTTGCTCCAGCCCAAGTTAAATAGGCCGGCGCGAGGGCGGATTGCCAGTCGTTGCAATGGAGAAGGTCAGCTTGCCAGTTTTGATCCACATCTCCACGTGCCAGTAGTGCTGCCGCCGATGCAAATCGAGCAAATCGAAGGGCATTGTCATGCCAGTCCCGCCCATCGGAGTCGCCGTACGGCCCACCCTCTCGGTCGTACAAGGCTTGACACTCAACAACGTAGATCGGCAGGCCGTCCGCCGTCTCGGTGCGAAGCACGGAGCACTCTGGAAGTTGCGCAAAAGCCGGACACCGCCCAACAAGCTGCACATCCTTTAGACCGGCGAGGACCTCGCGATAACCCGGAATAAAGACGCGCACGTCGGTCAGCGCCTGGAGCGCACGCGGTAAAGCCGCCGACACGGCTGCGAGGCCGCCGACGCGTACGAGATCGTCAAACTCCGATGTGACAAAGAGAACGCGCACGGAAGGCCCCACTTACGGACACACGAACACGCGCGAGACGGGTCAGTTCCATCCTCGCGCATCAAACGAGTCGTTAAGACAACGAGATCTTCTTTGTTACTTCATCTGTGTGGATGCTCCGTACAATCTGACGGGGTTTTAATACCCGCCTCCGGAAGCGCCCCAACCTATGTTATTCGGCGTGAGCTTTAAATCGCGACTAACGTGAGTGACACCTGTCGCGGGGCCAATGCGGTCGTCCCATCGTTGTCCCGGCGAGGTCGTCAACTGCAACGCTTGGCAGTCATCGATCGAGGCTAGAGATCACTTGGGTGCGGCCAGTGGAACGTTTCCGGCAACCACCTGTTGCTGATCTTTACCCTCGGAGAACAATCATGCGTGCGTTGTGCTGGCATGGCAAAGGCGACGTAAGGGTGGACACTGTTCCGGATCCCACGATCGTGCATCCTCGCGATGCTGTCATTCGGATCACGGCTTGCGCGATCTGCGGGTCGGACCTCCACCTGCTCGACGGCTATCAACCGACAATGAAGAGCGGCGACATCCTCGGCCATGAGAATATGGGCGAAGTCGTCGAAGTAGGTTCCGAGGTGACCACTCTAAGGAAAGGCGACCGGGTCGTGGTCCCTTTCACAATCAGCTGCGGCGAGTGCTGGTTTTGCAAGAAGGGCCTTTTCTCGTGCTGCGACCGCACCAACCCGAACGCCGAACTCGCAAGGAAGGCCATGGGCCATTCACCCGCCGGGCTGTTTGGCTTTAGTCACATGCTCGGTGGCTATTCCGGCGGACAGGCCGAATATCTTCGCGTACCCATGGCCGATGTCGGCCCGATCAAGATCCCAGACAGCGTCACCGACGAACAGGCGCTGTTTCTATCGGACATCTTCCCAACTGGCTACATGGCGGCGGAAAACGCGCAGATTCAGGATGGCGATACGGTGGCGATCTGGGGCTGTGGTCCGGTCGGCCAGTTCACGATCCGCTCGGCGCTCATGCTGGGCGCCGGCCGCGTGATAGCGATCGACGAGGTCCCCGAACGACTAGCGATGGCGCAGGCAGGCGGCGCCGAGACAATCGATTTTTCGAAGTCGGATGTGTACGACGAGCTGATGAAACTCACCGACAATCGCGGTCCGGATAGCTGCATCGATGCGGTCGGCTGTGAAGCGTCCGGACACGGCGCAGCTGATGCTGTTCTGGACAAGGTCAAAGCTGCAGCTTTCCTCGCTACCGACCGAGTGCACGTACTGCGCCAGGTGATCATGTGTTGCCGCAAGGCGGGCACGGTCTCGATCCCGGGCGTTTATGTGGGAATGGGAGACAAGATACCGATTGGTGCGGCGATGAACAAAGGTCTCACTATCAAAATGGGACAAACCCATGTTCAAGCCTACACGCGCCCTTTGCTAGAGAAAATCGAGGCGGGTTTGATCGACCCGAGCTTTGTCGTCACACACCCCGCGAGCCTTGAGGACGCACCGGAGATGTACAAAAAGTTCCGTGACAAACAAGACGGCGTGATCAAGGTGATGTTGCGGCCCGGCGCGGCGAAAGCAAAGACCGCATAACAAGGGCACGGTGCGTCGCGACAAAGCGCTCGGATCACCGGGCGGCTCGGTTCGCCGGGGATTTCCGTTAAATCGTTGCTGGGATTTGTCTACGGATTCAATCCAACGTGCCGGGTCGCGCCGCGGCCCTCGCCTGGCTGGTCAGTCACCTCGACGAACTCGCGGAACAATGTCGCCGTTCGCGTGGGCCATAATGAGGAAGCGGTCCTAAGCGCGCTCCCTTGATCTCATGACAGCGGGGCTCCTTGGCGCCCCAACCCCTCAATGTGATCGCTTTGCGGAAGCACCAAACGCACGACCTCTTCGCGAGCGCGGGCAACTACGCTGGCTCTACCGCCCGTTCTCAATCGCCCTTTACGCTTGCGCTTCAGACCTTCGAGCAATTCATCCGAGGCGACAGCGGATCCCTCCCTAAATGGGCGCCCGGCTGCGCATTTTGATGGGGCATTCGCGCCTGTACAGCCGGGCCGGAACCGGATTTGACCAGCGAGAGGTGTGCCATCAGCGACGAAAGACGGCAGCTTTCGTTCCCGCCGGTCTCGCGGCAGCCAAATGCACGTTCAGAGGCCTCCAGCGCGCGGGCAGCCGCCAAATCGCTTGGAGGGGCATTGTGGCATACGAAGAGTTCGTCCGTCGCACTTAAATGCGACTGAACGAATGCTGCTTTGCGGAGTTGCGAACGGTACCGCCGCAGGAAAACTGATATGAATATTCGCGAATCCAAAATTTTCGCGCGTCCGAACCAGGGGTCCAAGTCTCGAGTTCAGGAAGGCCGTCCACACCCGCTCGGCGCCACTTGGGACGGGCTGGGCGTGAACTTCGCGGTGTTCTCAGCCAACGCCTCCAAGGTTGAGTTGTGTCTGTTCGACGAGCATGGCGAGCGGGAAGTCGAGCGCATCACACTCCCCGAATACACCGATGAGGTCTGGCACGGCTATTTGCCAGACGCGCGGCCAGGGACGGTTTATGGATTGCGCGTTCACGGACCCTACGAGCCGTCCGCCGGCCATCGCTTCAATCCAAATAAACTACTGCTCGATCCCTATGCCAAGCAGGCCGTCGGACACGTGACGTGGCATCCGGCCTTGTTCGGATACGCAATGGAAACCGGAGATGACCTCACATTCGACGAACGGGACAGCGCCGAGTACATGATGAAGGCGCGCGTGATTGACCCGGCCTTCAGCTGGGGTCGTGATCGCCGTCCCGAGACGTCATGGGAGCGAACCGTTCTTTATGAGCTGCACGTCAAGGGATTCACGAAATTGCATCCCGGGGTCCCGGAACGGCTCCGCGGCACCTATGCGGCTCTAGCGGACCAGAGCGTTATCGATTATCTGCAGACGCTGGGTGTTACCGCCGTCGAGTTGCTTCCGATCCAGACTTTCTTAGACGACAGTCAATTAGTGGAGAAGGGGCTTAAGAATTACTGGGGCTATAATACGCTTTCATTTTTCTCGCCGGCGCGACGCTATGCGGCGACACCGGATTTCGCATTCGCCGAATTCAAAGAGATGGTCGCACACCTCCACGCTGCAGATATCGAGGTCATACTCGATGTCGTCTACAACCATACCCCCGAGGGAAATGAGAGGGGCCCGACCCTATCGTTCAAAGGAATCGACAATGCCTCCTACTACCGGCTTGCACCGGATCGGCGCTACTACATCAATGATACCGGCACCGGTAACACCGTAAACCTGAGCAACAGTAGGGTCCTCCAGCTTGTCACGGACAGCTTGCGCTACTGGGCACAAGAAATGCACGTCGATGGCTTCCGCTTCGATCTAGCAACGATCCTCGCCCGCGAGGCAGAGGGTTTTGATGAAGATGGACGCTTCCTCGACGTCTGCCGGCAAGACCCATTGCTATCGCAGGTGAAGCTGATTGCCGAGCCCTGGGATTGTGGACCGGGCGGATATCAGGTCGGCCGGTTCGCTCCAGGTTGGGCGGAGTGGAACGACCGGTATCGCGACACGGTGCGTTCTTATTGGCGGGGCGATCCCGGAAGGCTCCCTGAACTCGCCTCGAGGCTCACGGCCTCGGCCGATCTATTCGACCGGCGTGGGCGCAAACCGTGGGCCTCGGTGAACTTCCTCACCGCGCACGATGGTTTTACGCTCAACGATCTTGTCTCGTACAACGCCAAACACAACGAGGCGAATGGGGAAGAGAATCGCGACGGACACAGCGACAACCTGTCGAGCAACTACGGTGCGGAAGGGCGCACAAACGATTCTGCCATTACGTCGGTGAGGTTTCGGCAAATGCGCAATCTGCTTGCGACCCTACTGCTATCGCGCGGCACGCCGATGCTCGTTGCCGGCGATGAGTTTGCCCGAACGCAGAACGGGAATAACAACGCCTATTGCCAGGACAATGAGATTTCGTGGATCGATTGGGGCGGCATCAACCAGCCCGCGGCGTCGCTGGGGCAGTTCACGCAGCGTGTCATCGCTCTCCGTCGGGCACTTCCGATGTTGCGTCGTGGCAGGTTCTTAACCGGCCAGATCGATGAAGAGCTCGGCGTGAAGGATGCGGCTTGGCTTTCGCCCGCCGGCACCGAAATGAATGAACAAAACTGGGCGGACGCCAATGCGCGCTGCCTGGGCGTGCTGCTCGATGGACGCGCGCAGGAGACAGGGATCAGGCGTGTTGGCACGGACGCAACTTTGCTGCTGGTGCTGAACTCTCACGATGATTTGGTCCGTTTTACCCTGCCGTCCGCGCTGGGAGGGCGCGAATGGCTCATCCTGATCGATACAAATCAGCCCGACTTTGCCGGCCTGTCACGCTTTCCATTTGGGCACGTATATGAAGTCACCGGCCGCTCCCTCTTGCTCTTCATGCTTCGGCCCGAGATAGGCGTACAGGCCGGAGGTGATGCCGACCAATCTTTCGCTCACGTTGTCAATGTCCTGAAGCAAGTCGATCTAGCGGCTGAAAAGATCCGCAAGCGCACAAGCCGGTAGTCACGAAGCCAGAGGCCATGAGGTGAACAATGATAGACGACAACGAACTCGTCGAACGCATCCGCGCTCGGGCATATCGGCTCTGGGAAGAAGATGGTCGGCCCGAGGGCCGCGAGGTCGAGCACTGGGACAAGGCGCGCATTCTTGTCGCGATTGAGGTCGACCGCACAAGCCTAATTCCAGTCGCGCCCGACCGCTCGGAAGATGCGTTGCAAGCGAATCTTGGTGATTTTCCCTCAGCGATGACTGGCGAAGGCGACCGCGAGCAAACACCTTTGCAGCCCGCACAACGAGAGATCCTCGAGAACGCCCCTTTGCCCGGGACGAAGAGGCCCGGCCGCAGGAACCGGAACTCTAAAACCTAGATCGCAATGCGGAACGGGAACGGCATCATTTCACGAGCGTTGCTCTGTGCAAAATATGAGGACCAGATGCTCGACACCATGCAAGCTGTATCGCTGCTTACTATCATGGAGATAGGCGGCCCCGTCCTGCTTGGAGCTGGCCTCATCTATGGTATCTGGCATACGCGTCGCCGTCGCTCCCAGCAGCCAAAGTCAACGGCGGGGACCATCTATGCCCAAGACAAATAACTTTCAGCGCAACTAGGAGAGCCAGCGTTCCGGCGTCGCACGATTCCATTCGGTGACGCACTAGGAAGTTCCTCGGCTGTAAGGGCCAATCCCTTATGCGGAGGTTATCGGACGTAACAAAGAGACGCGCGCACGTCTGACAGGCCCCCCTCAACATTTTCAATATTGGTTATAGCCGATGTTCGGTTATCGGCCGTCTTAGCGGACCCCTCGGTAACCTTCCGACAACTGTCCGGTTCGGAGGGGCGCTGATAAGCACGCGAATAATAGAGATGATTCTGCGGATTCTTTTCCATCTTTTCAGTCATGGTCTGTTGTTCCAATCGGATCCGGCCCCTTTTTAGTCAAGCTTGCCGAGGACCACATCAACATATGTTATTGCGGAGCTATCGCGGGCGTTTCACTTCCTCTCCATAGTTCTATAAGCGTATCTGCGGCTATGCCTTTTGTGGAACTTCAAAACTTGATGGCATGCGCGGTACGTTGATCTCAATGTCCTTGAGAACCGATCTTCGTCGCATAAGGTCTTGCCGGTCAGAGTCGGGCGATCCCACGTATAAAAGGCCCGGGGCTTGCCTCGGGCCTTCCGCCATCTGCGGGGTACATCCGCGCGTTACGGGGCTTTGGTTGCTTTCGTGTTTACCCCTTTGCGTACCGCGACGCTGGTCAGCTTCGTATTCGCGGCCTTCTCCTCGTTCAGGTTGGTGGTCAGGAAGCGCACGACCTCGTCGTGGCCGAGCTCTTCAGCCCACGCGATCAGTGTGCCGTACCGGCAGATTTCATAGTGTTCGACCGCCTGCGCGCTTGAGACAATTGCGGCGTCCAGAACGGACTTGTCGGCGACCTCGCCCGTGACTTCATTAGCTTCCTTGATGATCCCGTCAATTGCCGGGCACGTCGTGCCGGTCGGCTCCCTACCGAGTTTCTTGAATACGTTGTCAAGGCGCTCGACCTGCTTTTCCGTTTCTCCTAGATGCATCCGCAGACCCGCCGAAAGATCGCGGTTGGTTGCCATCTCGATCATTTTCGGCAGCGCCTTCTTGATCTGATTTTCCGCGTAGTAGATGTCCTGGAGACCGTGCAGAAACAGGTCCTCCATTGTTTTGATGTCTTTGGTGAAAATCCCCATAGCACGCTCCAATTGTGGTGTTCGGTGTGACTACGAATGCGGAGACCGAACGAAGGTTCCGATTTAGTGTAGGTCTGCCCTTTCATAAGTACGCACCTCAACGTCGCGGGGTCGGCGGAATTTCAGGACTACTCAAACATAAGATAGTGCGCGCGACCGCGCGGCGGGTTTCATTGCCCGGGAGACGGCATGTCTGACTGCCGGCGTATCGGCGTTAAATGACAACGGGCAAATTCTGGCCAGTTACATGCGAGAACGACACCAAGGCGAAGGCAGAGAGGCGAACGCTCGCCGACGACCACGACATCGAAATGTGGCAGAGCAACGGTGTGGTCGAGAAGATCGAGAAAACTTCATCACCGCCCGGAGCATGAGATACTTCGCTACACACTGCCTTGATTGGGCAGCTGACGAGCCCAATCCAAGTCACCGGCAAACGATCATCGCAGCCGCGCGCAACTGGGCGCGAACTGCCGAAGCGATTGATCGTCAGGGGAACAATGTGCTGCCCGACCTGCGCCAAAAACTCAATTAGGTGCGTCTTCGTGCTCGCTATCGGGACTAACATGGGATAATGTTCGACATCACCGGCATGACCTTGAGGCGCTGGTGGCTGAGAGACGCGGTTGCGCTCCCGCCTTCAGATGGCGAGCCTGAAGCTCCCATCCGGCGATCTGATGGCGCTCTTCGCATATGCGGAGACTTGAGCCGGAAGTCCTCCCGCGGGATACCCCAGTGAATCCTCTCGATACGTTGATCCGCAAGCTGCGGACCAGTACCAGTATTGATTCCGCCGACATCGCGGCGATAAAGGCCCTTCCGGTCCATGTCAAAGAGGTCGCCGCAGGCGCACCTGTCGCGCTTGAAGGCGACCGACCGTCCCAGTGCTGCCTCGTCATCAAGGGCTTTGCGCTCCGCTCGAAAACGACTGATGCGGGCCGCCGCCAGATACTTTCTGTGCACACCCCCGGCGATATTCCTGACCTCCAAAGTCTGCACCTGCATGTAATGGATCACGATTTCAGAGCCCTGTCGGCCTGTACGTTGGGCTTCATTGCTCATGACGCTATTCGTGCACTGACGCGCTCCCGCCCCTTGGTCGCCGAAGCGATGTGGCGGGAAACGCTCGTTGATGCGGCGATCTTTCGTGAATGGATCGTCAATGTAGGCCGACGGGTCGCCAACCAACGCATGGCTCATTTCATTCTGGAGATGCGCCACCGCCTTCAGGCGATCGGTCTAGCAACTGATGATCAGTTTGAACTGCCAATGACGCAGACCGATCTGGCCGATACGTTGGGTTTGACGCCAGTTCACGTCAATCGTGTGATGAAAGCGCTCCGGGTGGACGGTCTTTTGGAGTTCCGAAAGTACGTCGTGCGGCTCGGAGATGCGGAAAGATTGATGCAGCTAGGCGATTTTGACGATCGGTATCTTCACCAAAGCCCGGAGCTTTAGAACAGAACAGGTTAGCGGCGCGCGCGTTTTTATGTCACGGTCTATCATGCGATATTTCTTTGATGTGCGCGAGGCGTCCGGCTTGTCGCCCGATGAGGAGGGCATGGAGTGCCCCTCCACCGACCTGGCCTTGCGCGAGGCGGCACGCGCGGCCGCCACCATGAGCGAAGATTTTGTGAAGACCGGCGGCGGTGATCTTGCAATCGAGGTGCGCGATGGTGATGGTCCAGTCGCCGTCGTGAAAATAGTAATGGAGATCAAATTGCAGCGCGGCGAGAAAGATGACACCGCAACTTAGCCCGTGTCGTTGCTGGTGTGCGTGCGAAATTCTCCATTGCGACGCAGGGTGACGCGTTGGTAGAGCTATACTGCGGTCACTTTAACTGGGATAGATTTGGCAGCCGGTACCTTGCTGCGTTCGGCGTGATGCCAAAGGGGTATTAGTGGATTGCATTCCGGATAATACCCCGCCACACATCCTTCCGGAATCTCATAAGGGACAACGCGGAAACCTGGAATCTCACGGTGAACGCCGTCATCCACGGCGGTTGTTATTTTGACATTCTGTCCTTCTTGAAGTCCTAACCGATCGATGTCATTCTGGTGCATAAATATGATCATGCGCGTGCCCTGAATTCCGCGAAACCGGTCATCATAATTATAAACTGTCGTGTTGAACTGACCGTTGCTCCGAAGCGTCATTAGCTGGACGACGTCGCGTTGTTCGCTTGATGTATCGATATCCGTCGCGAACGAGTCTGGAATTATGAAGTTGGCTCTGCCGGTAGGTGTTTTCCACTCCCTATGCCTTGCGGCGATCGGCCGATGAAATCCACCCGGCTCCCAAAGGCGCTGGTTGAAATCGTGAAAGATATCGGGATAAGTCGCCGCGATCGCGTCTCGGACCTTAGCGTAGTCGGCAGCCCACTCATCCCAGGGTACCCGAAGATTTCGGCGCAAGAGTTGCCATGGCAATCCCGGAAATGATTCTCGGTTCGGAGAGGAGATGGGGACTTGCCGGCTCGACCTGGCCCCATGAGCCGTGAATACACCCGGTGGAATCCTCCATAGAGACCGCTTGCGCTCCGGTCGCTTGTCGATCGATCTCGATGCGGCCAAGGCACGGGAGGATGAAAGAAACCTCACCATGGATTAACGCCGTTCGATTGAGCTTGGTAAGAATCTGTACGGTAAGACGCAACTTCCGCCAGGCGGGTTCGATCAATCGATGCTCCGGGACCGCACGCACCAGATTTCCACCCAATGAAATCACGCTGCGGACGTCGCCTTTGAGAATCCCCTCACAAGCCTCGACCGTGTTCACACCTTTCTCAGCAGGCACTTTAATGCCGAATAGCGACTTCAGTTTATCACCGGGCACCTGTTCGGGCTTCTCGGTTATCCCAACGGTGCGCTGCCCCTGAACGTTGGAATGCCCTCGCACAGGGCAGATGCCAGCCCCCGGACGGCCAATGTTTCCCCGCAGCAAGGCGAGGTTCACCAGTGTCTGGATTGTCTGGACCCCCTTCTTATGCTGAGTAAGGCCCATGCCATAAATGAACATGACGGCCTTCGCTTTAGAGTAAGTCAGCGCGGCAGCTTCCAGAGCGCCCCGTGTCAGTCCTGACCGTCGTTCAATATCATCCCAACGGCACGCCTCGACGTAGGTGCGGAAATCCATGTACCCATGCGTGTGATCGGCGATGAACGCCTCATCTATCAGCGGCCCCCGGCCCGCGACCTTCGAGACGGCATCCATCGAGAACAGGACCTTCGCGATGCCGCAAATTGCCGCGGTATCTCCCCCCGCCTTCACCTGATGATACTGCGAACTGATCTGCGTGCCTTCGCCGCTGAGCATCTCGGTCGGTGACTGAGGATTGATGAAAACCTCTAGGCCGCGCTCGCGTAGCGGATTGAAGGTTACAATCGGCACGCCTCGTTTTGCCGCTTCCTGAAGATCATGAAGCATGCGCGGACTCGAGGTCCCGACATTCTGACCAAAGAAGAAGATACAATCGGTCTTCTGGAAATCATCAAGCGTGCATGTTCCGACCGGCACGCCGATGCTTTCGGGTAGGGCAACAGACGTCGACTCGTGACACATGTTCGAGCTGTCCGGCAGATTGTTGTTGCCGTACATGCGTGCAAACAGCGCGTACATGTAGGACGCCTCGAGCGAAGCACGTCCGGAGCTGTAAAAAACCGCGCTTTTGGGGTCGATGGCCTTCAGCTCTTTTCCGATCTGCTGGAACGCATCCTCCCAACTTACCGGGACGTATTTGTCAGCGTTGCAATCCCAACGCATGGGGTGGGTCAAACGGCCAGCCCCTTCAAGGTGGTGATCGTCCCATGTCTCCAGCTCTGAAACTGTATGCGCGGCGAAGAATTCAGGTGTGGCCCGCTTGCTGGTGATTTCCCAGGTGGTCGCTTTGGCTCCGTTTTCGCAGAATTCGAAAACCCGTGGATCCGCCGGCTTCGCCCAGGCGCAACTGACGCACATGAATCCATCGACTTTGTTTTGCTTCAGAAGGACGCGGGGCGCCGAGAAAGGAACCCGGTCACGAAGAATACTCTTGAACAGCGAACGAACGGAGCCCCACCCCCCAGCGGGACCCACACTAGTTCTTGATTTCACTGCGTCCTTCATGCGGCGGCATCCGTGGAAAGCGACGGCGGGGTGTACAGATCATAACCGCCCTCCTTTGACAGGGAGATCACGGTCAAACCAGTTTCGCGCGCGGTACGAATAGACAAAGCCGTTGGAGCGGAAATTGCCATCAGGGTGGAGAAACCCGCCATCACGGCCTTCTGAACCATTTCGAATGAGCAGCGGCTGGTAATCAGGCAAAATCCTTCGCTCGGCGAAAACGCGCCGCCCAACCCGGCCCCGATGAGCTTGTCCAGCGCGTTGTGCCGCCCGACATCTTCTCGGACGGTTGAAACTTTCCCTTCCAGGTCGATCCAGGCCGCCGCATGAGCCCCTCGTGTGACCCGGCTCAGCGGTTGCCAATCTCGAAGAGCGGAAAGGGCCCGTTCGACTGTATCGACGCCGGGCGGGCGCGACGGGCGCACCCGTTTTGCGGGCTTGCGGACATCAGACAAATCTTCTTTGCCACAAATTCCGCAACTCGTGTGCCCTCTCAGAAGTCGGACGCGGCGGGTTTGAAGGTAGCGGCGCAAACAATCGGCACTGAGGGAGATGTCTAGCAAGACGCCGTCGTCGCTTTGCCGAATCTCGAGACGGGCGATCCCATCCGCGCCGTCTATGACGCCCTCGGTCAGCGAAAAGCCCAACGCGAAGTCCGAATAGAACTCAGGAGTAGCCATCATCACTGCATGGGAAAAACCGTTGTAGCGAAACGCAACGGCTTCCTCCTCGACGAGATCGCGCTGGCCGGAGCGGGCCATCCCATGGGGACTCACGAGCGTCATGGTCGCACGGCGAGCCTTCTCCGACCTGACGGTGTCTGGACAAACAGCGAGCATATGAGTAGCGCCTCGGTGGCGGTGGCATAAGGCGACGCTGTGAGTTTTGTTCCGAGGTTTTCTGGAACAACGAGATGCGTTGAAGGTTCGACGCTAAAGCGATCTGCCGGGGAAATAACATATGTTAAAGCTGGCACACTTCTCGTGCCTTGCGGGTGTCATGCTGCTCACCGCATGTGAAAGGGAGAGTCGCGACTTCAGGCTTGATCCGCCGATTGACGAAGCGCTCAACCATGTCGCCGTGATGCCAAACTGGATTGGCGGTGCCCCGCCCGATGTGCTGTCTGCGCTCCACAATCCTTACGTCAACAACGCTTATAATTTATCGGAGGGAAAACGGCTGTTTTCCTGGTTCGGGTGCGAGAGCTGCCACGGTGACGGTACCGGAGGCTCCGGCCCATCCTTGATTGACGGCTGGTGGAATTACGGTCCTGATCTGGTTTCAATCTTTGTTTCGATACGGGATGGCAGACCAAGGGGGATGCCGCCCTTCCGGGACAAGCTTACAACCGAGCAGATCTGGCAATTGACAGGCTACATCCAGGCGATGGGGTCCTATTCGCCAACTGCTGCGGCTCCGGGCCGAAACGACGAAAGGCAGACCCGGCCTGCCGAGAACCGTGCACCCGCGTCAGCTTTGTTCCCGCAGGACCCAATCCGATGACGTCGCGGCCGTGGAGCCTGCTGGCTTGCGCACTGGCCGCGCTTTCCTGTTCGGCGTGCACCGGCTGGCAATCGGCGATGGATCCGCAGGGCCTGCCAGCCTTCAAGCTCCATGCGCTCATGTCTACCATCATGATCGGGTGCGCCATTGTCTGGTTGCTCGTCGTCATCGTTCTCGCGCTTGCGCTGTGGCGCCCGAGGTCGACGCGCTCCCCCTCACGACCGGTCCCTGAGAAGAGAATGGCCGTCATCTTGAGCAGCGCCCTTGTGGCGACCGTGATGATCATTACGGCGTTTACCGTGGGGAGCTTTTTAACCACTCGGGCGCTGAGCAATGCCGATCCGGATGCCCTGCTGATTAAAGTGCGGGGCTACCAATGGTGGTGGGCGGTGGATTATCTCGACGCGAGGACCGGGGAGACTTTTACGACCGCAAACGAGATTTATGTACCGGTCGGCCGAACTGTACGCCTGCAGCTCTCGGCTGCCGATGTCATCCACTCTTTCTGGGTGCCAAGCCTTGCGGGGAAACAGGATCTCGTCCCCGGGCGGGATAACGAACTCGCCTTCGTGGCGCAGCGTCCTGGAGTTTACCGCGGGCAATGCGCTGAATTCTGTGGAATCC
This sequence comes from uncultured Alphaproteobacteria bacterium, assembly GCA_963757565.1. Lineage (GTDB taxonomy): Bacteria > Pseudomonadota > Alphaproteobacteria > Rhizobiales > Xanthobacteraceae > PALSA-894. The sequence goes on along the minus strand of CAVWSB010000003.1, from coordinate 63,839 downwards.
AGCATGCGCGCATGGCTGCGCTTGTGATCGCCGTGCCGGCGGATCAGTTTGATGCATGGAAGGCAAAGCAGCGCGCCGACGCCAGCGCGCCCGTGATCGACGAGGTGAGAGCAGGTCGCGACGTCTTCACCTCGAAGGCATGTGGTTCTTGCCATACGGTCCGCGGAACCCCGGCGGTGGGGCGCACCGGACCCGACCTCACCCATGTGGCAGGCCGCCGGTACATCGCGGCCGGGGCCCTCGAGACCACGCGAGGGTCACTCGCCGCCTGGATTGCCGACCCGCAAAAGATCAAGCCGGGCAACAACATGCCCATGATTTCCCTTTCAGCCGAAGAGTTGAACGCTGTGAGTGCCTATATGGCGAGTCTGCAATGAGCATGCCGGCGGTCGCTGATACCAGGGACAACGAAGTCGAGGGACCGCAGCTCGAGGAGCAACTCGGGCGGATTTGGGCAACGCCACGCGGCCTGTGGGGCATTCTTTCGACTGTCGACCACAAGATTATCGGTCGACGATATATCGTGACTGCATTTGTCTTCTTGATGCTCGGCGGCGTTCTTGCGTTGTTCATGCGCGCGCAACTTGCCGGACCGGAAGGCCGGCTGGTCGGCCCGGACCGGTACAATCAAATATTCACGATGCACGGCGTGAACATGATGTTCCTGTTCGCAGTGCCGGTCATGGAGGCGATGGCCGTATATCTCGTCCCCTTGATGGTGGGGACGCGAAACATCGCCTTCCCGCGCCTCAACGCCTTCTCGTACTGGATTTACGTCGCCGGCGGGATCTTGCTGTGGCTGGCCTTCGCTCTCGACATGGGCCCGGATGTCGGTTGGTTCGCTTACGTGCCTCTCGCGGGGCCCCAATACGGCAGTGGCAAGCGCGCCGACATCTGGGCACAGATGATCACGTTCACCGAAGTATCAGCCCTTGCGGTTGCGGTCGAAATTGTCGTGACGGTCTTCAAGCAGCGCTCGCCCGGCATGTCGCTGGATCGCATCCCGCTCTTCGTGTGGTCCATGCTGGTCACTTCGTTTCTCATTATCATCGCGATGCCATCCATCATGGTGGCCAGCACGACGCTGATCCTCGACCGTCTCGTCGGTACCCATTTCTACAACCCCGCCGAGGGCGGAGATGTGCTGCTCTATCAACATCTGTTCTGGTTTTTTGGGCACCCCGAAGTCTACATCATATTTCTGCCTGCTGTCGGCATGGTGTCCACCATCGTGCCGACCTTCGCCCGGAGACCGATATTCGGCTATCTGCCGCTTGTCCTTGCGTTGATCGCCACAGGGATCATGTCGTTTGGTCTCTGGGTGCACCACATGTTCGTGGCGGGACTTCCGCGCCTGGGCGAGAGTTTTTTCACCGCTTCCAGCATGTCGATTGCGATTTCGGCAGGCCTGCAGATTTTTTGCTGGCTCGCAACACTCTGGTCGGGCCGGCCGGTATTGAAAACTCCGCTTCTCTTCGTGGCCGGATTTCATCTTCACGTTCGTGATCGGCGGATTGACCGGCGTGATGGTTGCGTCGGTGCCCTTCGACACACAAGTACACGACACCTACTTCGTGGTGGCGCATCTGCATTATGTCCTGATCGGCGGCGCCGTGTTCCCGCTCATTGGTGCGATATACTACTGGTATCCCAAGATTACCGGCCGAATGATGAGCGAGCGGCTTGGCACCGTGGCATTCTGGCTTATTTTCGTCGGCTTCAACCTCACGTTTTTCCCAATGCACCTGCTTGGGCTGCAAGGAATGCCCCGACGCATCTATACCTATCAGCCCGAAATGCAGTGGGGTGGTGTCAACTTGTTTGTCAGTCTCAGTTCAGTCCTTCTTGCGGCAGGATTTCTCATCTTCTTTATCGACGCCCTGCGCAGCCTGCGATCCGGTATCCCCGCCGGCCCAAATCCCTGGGGGGCCCCAACCTTGGAGTGGGCAACTTCATCCCCTCCCCCGTGCTACAATTTCGCCCGGATACCGCTTGTCACCAGCGCATCTCCGCTTTGGGATAATACCCCGCTAAAAGTCGCTGTAGGGCTGCGCGTTGACCGGCGCGAGCTCGTCACGTCGACTGTTGCGGCGGCGGCACCGGAGACGCGGGACACGTCTCCCGCCGATTCGATCTGGCCCCTCTGCGCCGCCATCACGACAAGCATCATGTTGGTCTGGTCGATCTTCACCCCATGGGCGGTCGTATGGGGTTCAATCCCGATCGCCATCACCTTGGTGGGCTGGTTCTGGCCGAAGGGGACTCCGGAGGACGAGTCGTGAACGAAGAGATCGCGCTCGACCTCACCGCCCTGCCTGAAAGCGGGAAGGGGAGCGCCAGCCGCACGTGGTGGGGCACTCTGGCTTTCATGCTGATCGAGGGCACCGGGTTCGCAATTGCGATCGCGATCTACTTCTATTTGATGAGCATCGCGCCGGAATGGCCTATTCGGGCGCCCCTCCCCGATGTCACCGCCGGGGCGATTTTGACCGTGATGTTGGTCGCCAGCCTAGTGCCCAATAACTTTATCGCTAAATGGGCCGTGCGGGAGGACAGGCGACGGGTTCAAATCGGCTTGATCGTCATGTCGGTGCTCGGCATTGCGCCATTGATCGTGCGTGTATTCGAGTTTCCCGCCTTGAACACATCCTGGGACAGCAGCGCTTATGGTTCTGTCGTTTGGCTTCTTCTTGGCCTTCACACCACCCACCTCCTCACCGACCTCGCCGATACCGTGGTGCTGGCCGCCCTGATGTTTACGCGCCATGGAGACAACAGCCGCCGGTTTGGTGACGTGCAGGACAATGCGGTATACTGGAATTTCGTCGTTCTCGCATGGCTTCCCATCTATCTCTGTATCTATTGGGTGCCACGCCTATGACCAGGGCTTCGGTGATGCGAGAGCGCTTATTTCCCCTGGCGGGTTTTATCACCGGTCCGGCGGCCTGGATGCTCACCACCCAACTTTCCCAGGTTCTACCTGGCTGGGAGTGCCGATCGGGTCATACCGTCCTGCTGCTTGCAACCTCCGTGGCGGTCTGCCTGTCGATCGGCAGCGGCATCCTTTCATGGTGGTCGGCGGGCAAGCTGAAATCGCCTCCGGTCCTGCCTTGGAAGTTTACCAGCCGCCTTAGCGGCCTCGTGTCGTTCATTTTTGCGTATGCGCTGTTCCTGCAGGCAACTTCCTCATTGGTGTTGACCGGATGCGAACGATAGCGGTCTCTCTGCTTCTGTGCCTCGGCTGGATCGCACCGGCGCTATCGCATAACGGTGAGGCTCATCTCCACGCCGCGCCCTGGACGTTTGATCCGTGGATAATCATCCCACTGGTGACAGTCCTCGTGCTGTATGCCTCCGGACTTGGTCGGCTATGGCTTCGAGTTGGCTTTGGCCGGGGAATTCGCACCTGGCAGGCGGTCCTGTATTCGGCCGGTTGGCTGTCGCTGGCCGCAGCGTTGTGCACTCCCCTCCATTGGCTGGGCGAGCACGTATTCACCTTTCACATGATCGAGCACGAGATCATCATGGCGGTGGCGGCTCCGCTCATTGCGGTGGCGCGTCCCCTCGGGGCGTATGTCTGGGCGTTTCCGAGAGCCGCGCGCCGTCGCTTCCACCACCTGACCGGATACCGCCCGTTTAAGAAAGGCTGGAGCTGGGTCGCGTCCGCTGAAGCAGCGACGCTGATCCATGGACTTGCAATTTGGGCTTGGCACGCACCGCCCGTGTTCGACGCCGCGATCAAGACGGAATGGGTTCACCGCCTGCAGCACCTCAGTTTTCTCGGCAGTGCCCTGCTGTTCTGGTGGGCGCTATGTCGCACGAAAAGATATGGCGCCGCCGCGGGACATCTTTTCCTTACGATGATCCATACCGGTGGCCTTGGCGCATTGATGACTCTCGCGCCCAGAGTGCTCTACGGATTGCAAACCGCCGATGCGATCAACTGGGGACTAACACCTCTCGAGGACCAACAGCTCGCCGGTGTCGTTATGTGGATTCCGGCCGGAACGGTGTACGCGGCTGCGGCATTGATATTTGTTGCCTTATGGATCACCGGTGCCAAGGCGACAGCTTACAAAATTCCGGCGTTCGAACGGCCATGACCACATTGCGTTTTGACACTCGAACCCGGCCACTCATTTCTTGGGTTGCCGGCGGTGTGGTTCTGCTTGCGGTTTTGGGTACGACAAGTGGATTATGGGTATCCGCTTCTCAAAAGAAGAAGGCGGTTGCGATCGCCATGACACGCGGTAATCCGGACCGGGCACCAGACCTTGTCCGCCGCTATGGGTGCGGTGGCTGCCACAGCATAGCAGGCGTACCGGGTGCGGACGGAAAAGTGGGACCGGCGCTGGAGGGACTGCGTGCACGGGTGTTTATTGCGGGTCGGGTACGCAACTCAGCAGACGACCTGATTGGCTGGATTGTTGCCCCCCAGGATTACGCCCCGGGTTCCGCGATGCCTGTCACAGGAATCGGCGATCGAGAAGCGCGAGACGTTGCGGCGTTTCTCTATGCTCATTAGGCATGGTCACGGAAGAGGTGTCGTGCGAGCGGGGAGCGACTGGACGTAAGTTGCCATTGCCTCTCGGTCACTCGCAGGAAGCTGTGCCGTGTTCGAAACGACGCCAGCCATGCCCGCACCAACGTATTTTTCATGCGGAGTGTACCCCGAAGTCAGCATTTCAATGAGCTGTTCACGCGACCATTGCAGGCGCTGAGGGGTAATGTTCGGTGCAAAGCCGAGACCCTCGGGGTTGGGACCGCCTGCAAACCGGGTTGCGGGTTTTATAGCACCAAGCACGTTGCGGGATGAATGACACTCTGCGCAATGAGCAAGCGTTTCCACCAGATAACGACCACGCGCCTCTTGTGATTCTGCGGCACTACTCGGCTCCGAAACTCTGGCTTCCAAAAAAAGAAGCTTCCACATGCCCACAAATCGGCGGATCCGAAACAGAGGATTCAATTCATGGGGCGGGGCCCTGCCGCTGACAGGCGGGAGCGTACGCAGGAACGCCATCAAGTCTTTGACGTCTTCGGTCTTCATTTGCACGTAGCTTGGATAGGGCAGCACTGGATAGTAATGGGCTCCCGCCGGGGACACGCCGCTGATTAAGGCATTGGCGAGGTCGATTGGGCGCCATCGTCCGATCCCATCCATGGGGTCGCTCGAAATATTTGGCGCACGGAATGTCCCAAAAGGTGAGGCGATGGAAAGACCGCCTCCCAGCTTGAGCCTGTCAGTCTGCCCTGGGGAAGCGTGGCAGGAAGCGCAGTCGCCCGCGGCGAAAACTGCCTTCCCCTTGTCGGCATTGCCGCCCTCCAATAGGGTAGTGGACTCCGAAAACGCAGGCTTCGGCGCCGTGGCCATCCAGACGCCGAGCCCGACCACAGACCCTGCCAGTGCGAGCCCGAGGAGAGCATAACCTCTGGTGATCCGGAGTGCCATCAGTTCTCTGTACATTGCTTGACCGCGCAGTAGAACGCTAATGAAGCGTGCCCGTTCCTCGTCATGTCTTAAAGTGCTGGAACAAATTTAAGGCGCCCCTTGGATTGGGTGGCTCAAGCGAGTCCTGCGCACCGCATAATCTTGAAGGATCAGGCTCATGCGGAAAAATCGGCCGGAACGCGACGCAGCCGCCATAGCCGCTCTACAATCGTCCGACCAGCTGGATGCCAATTTGGCCAAAAGTTCTGAACGAAGCTGCGCCCTCCACCCCTGGAATAATGCATCCTCCTACATTTTTGCCTGCAGGCGCAAACCATCGAGTGGTGCGGCGCTCTTCTGGTCGTTGTCAAAATAAACATAAACGTCAAAGCCGCCCGCGCGCCAAACTTTGATCGTCTTTTGCCATCTTGCAAGTATCCCGGGCGCGTAGTGTCCCTTGTAGCGTCCGCCCGGCCCGTGCCCCCGCACGTAAACAAAATCGGCGGTGCGCTTCCATGGCGCCGGCGCATCGGCATGATCGGAAATGCACAACGCAATGTTGGCTTGCGACAATAGACGCAAGATACGCGGTGCGTACCAGCTGGGGTGGCGGAATTCAAAGACGTAGCGGCGCTTGGGATTGAGCATCTTGATAAACGACGCGAGACGCTCGTCGTTGCACGCAAACTGAGGAGGAAGTTGAAACAGGATAGGACCGGCTTTTGGGCCCAGCAGAGATACGCGGCTTTCAAGCAGCTCCAAGCTGTTCTCCGAACGCTCGGATAACCGCTTCCAATGCGTGATGAACTTCGATGCCTTCCATGCGAATACGAAATCGTTCGGCGTTCGATCACGCCATCCCCTTACGGCCTCTTCAGTCGGGGTGCGGTAGAACACGCCGTTAAGTTCGGTCGTCCGGAACTGAGTTGCGTAGTAGCAAAGCTGATCCTTAATCCGTAGTTGGCGCGGAAAGAATGGGCCTCTCCAAGAGTCATATTGCCAACCTGAGGTACCAATCAGCACATCGGTCATCGCACGACTCGCGCTCTTTTCCCACCGACCATGTATTCGTCGTCAGTCAACGAGGTGAAGCTTTGTCGGTTCAGGGCGGGCCCAATAGACCGCATGTAAGCCTTAGGTCCGACGGACACTGCAACCCACTTTAAATAACGCGACTTGCAAGGAGGGCCTCCCAAGATGACCCTTAAATCAGCTGCCGAACCGTATCCCGGACGAGGTTCTTGGCGATGTTGCCCGCATCGGCCGTTCCGCGCGCGAGCGCTCCCGCCATGTGGCGCGCCTGTTCGAAACTGGTCTTCGGCGGCAATGGGGGTTCATTGCCGTCGACGACCGCCTCAACGAGGACTGGACCTGATACGCCAAACGCCTCGCGTAGAGTGCTGGCGCACTGCTCAGGCTCGGAAACACTATAGCCCGCAATGCCGCACGCCCGGGCTACCGCCGCGTAGTTGATCGGATGCAGGTCGCAGCCGAATTCAGGATTGCCGAGGAAGGCCATCTGCTCCCATTTAATCTGGCCGAGGCTGTTGTTCTTGAGCACCACGATCTTGACGTTGAGATCGTATTTGGCGGCGGTCGCCAGTTCGGCCATCAGCATGCTGAGACCGCCGTCGCCCACAAGCGCCACCACCTGCCGGCCCGGATAGGCGAGCGCGGCTGCATTCGCGTAGGGAAGTCCGCATGCCATGCTGGCAAGGTTGCCCGAGACCGAAAACATCATGTCGCCGCGAATGTCCAGGAAGCGCGCCGCCCATGAGGTGTTGGTGCCGGAATCCGTGGTGAGGATGCAATCGTTGCGCAAAAGTTCGTTCAGCGCATAGGCGACGACTTGCGGCTTCATGGGCCGGTCGCGGACCTTGCCTTGCTCGGCGAGATCCTCGCGCCAGGACTTCACGCCCTTCTGCGCGGCTTCGAGGAACTTGCGGTCCTCTTTCGCGGCGATCCGGCCGTTCAGCGCAACTAAAGTCAAAGCGGAATCCCCCACGAGGCCGCACTCGACCGGATAGCGAAGAGCGATACGCGCGCCATCGCTGTCGATCTGGATCGCGCGCGCCTGCCCTGGCTTGGGATAAAACTCGACGTACGGGAACGAGCTGCCGACGATCAGCAGCGTGTCACAGCCTTCAAGCGCATCCTGCGACGGCGCGGTTCCGAGAAGGCCGACCCCACCGGTACAGTTGGGATGCATGTCCTCGAGCGCCGCCTTGCCGAGAAGCGCCTTCGCAACCGGCGCCGCAAGCTTTTCCGATATGGCCGCAAGCTCATCGCGGGCGCCGAGTGCGCCGCGCCCCGCCAGGATGCAGACCTTTTTTCCCTCATTGAGAATCGCTGCCGCCGCATCGAGCGTGGCGGTGGGAGGTATCGAGGCCACGCCCGCGCGCGCCGCAGAGACATGATGCGCGACGTTGCGCGGCGAGCGCGTGTCTGACTTCAGCGGAAGAGACTGCAAGTCGACCGGCATTGTGACGTGGGCCGGCCCCGCATTCGCCAGCGCTGACCGGCAGGCCAGCGCCACAACGTTCTCAACGTGCGCCGGTCCCATGATCCGCGCGTTATAGACGCACGCGTCCATGAACAGCTTATCGAGTTCGACATCCTGTTGCGTGAACGTGTGGATAAGGTCGTGGTACTGCAGACCGGTGATCGCCAACACCGGCGCACCGTCCAGCTTGGCATCGTAAAGTCCGTTCAGGAGGTGAATGCCGCCGGGACCCGAAGTGGCAAGACAGACTCCCAGCCGCCCTGTGAACTTGGCATATCCACACGCCATGAAGGCGGCGGATTCTTCGTGGCGAACCTGGACGAAGCGCACCTTGTCTTGCCGCGTCCGCAGCGCCTCCATGATGCCGTTGATGCCGTCACCCGGGATGCCGAAGATGGTATCGACACCCCAATCGAGCAGGGTTTCGACAAGGACGTCGGCGGCGGTCTTGGCCATCAGGCTCTCCAGCGGTCAGGTTGGTCGCTCCGGTTTTCCGAATCACCCCGGATATTCGTCCGAGCCCTGCACCCAGAGAAATGACTGGATGTCGATCATGTCACGCGGATGAAGTAAGGTGAGATCTCGCTTTACCCGTCGTGCGAGCGAGAGCAGCTCGCTGTAAGTCTCTGCGTTAGGCTGCGATCGGTATTTGAAGTGCAAACCGTATGAATCCAATGCACGTCGCGTCACGTTTGGCTTTAGATAAAAATGCTGCTTTGGCAGAGCGAGAAAGCCGAACACGGTGACAACCGGCCACGTCAGGACACGCGTTTGGCGGCGAGGCAGTGCACCAATCGCACCGCACCAAGCTTCGAACCGGACCGGCAGGTCGTCCGGACCATAAAGCAGCTGAAACAGCCCTTCCGCGAAGGCACGCGCCCCGGCCGGCAATTTGAGCGCATCGCGCAGGGCCATTTTCTCGAAGGAAAAAAGCAAATTGGTGCGCGATTTAATAGCGACCGCCTTTGCAGCGATCTCATCGAACGCGCCGGCTTTCAGGAGCTTGCGAAAAGCCGCCTCGTTAAGGGAATTTTCCCACCGTTCGTGGGCGTTCCATTTGTAGTCGCGCTCCCAGTCTACGTACGTCTCGTCGTGAAAGCCCTTCGGAAAATGATGGAGAAATTTCGCGCGGCAGCGGCGGGCGCCCAGCGAAAGCGCCGGTCGAGCTGGCGGTAAGATATGGACCTCTGGGCGGCGAGCCGAGGCGCGCGCCCGCTGAGGCGCTTGAGGAAGCGGTTTTGTTCGCGGCGGGGCCATGTCCGATCAATGCGAAGCAGGCAGCGATGTTCCTAAGCGGCGGCGCCTGCGGGCCAGAGCCCGCGCCATCCCTTTGGTAACGCTTGCACAGCAGATCTAAGCGCCGGCATTGCTCACGGGGCAAGGGCGAGCGATGCGCGGCCCGGGATGTCGATCTCTTTCCAATCTAGATGCGCCAGCTGCGACTCAGCATCGTTTGCCGCCGGCAAGGCAAACAGCCCTCCCAGAGTCAACTCGCAAGGGCTCCCGCTCATACGACATCGCAGCCCTTTTATAAGTCCGCCGGGCACCATACGAAGTCTAACAAATGTTAGGTGTCTCGAAGTCGATTGGAAAATATTTTGAACTGTAACTTTTGCTTGGGAGCGTCGTTATGTTTTTATGCGGAGAATGAAGTGTGGGCTGGTGTAACCACGAACGATTGGATGCCGCCGGTAAACAGAAGAATAAATATCCCTTAGAAATTCTGTTCTCGGCGCGTGGAACGGCTTACGGCTGAACAGGTGAAGAATCATGACCTCGGTCGATATGCTCCGGTCCCAGATTGATGCCGGCCGGACCAGCGACAAAGTCGCGGGCTTTGATCCAGCCGCCGCACCTCTCGGTACTGATGAAGAGGCGGCGGGCACGCCGATAACCTCCGCCGCCCTCAGTCTAGCGCTTCAGAACGAGGTCGATCTAAATTCCCGTTCGGATGAAGACGGCGGCAAGGGAGTGTACCTGTACTTCGGGGCAGTCATCCTGATTTCACTGGTGTTGATCGGCAGCACTGCGTTTTTCCTAATCCGATAACGGATCGCCGTAAACACGAAAAAAAATCACGCCGAGCGAGGAACAGGGGCCCGTTTCTCCGCGCGCTCCCGGTCGCCATAGTGGGGGCGGGCTTTGCGGGATTGCAGGCAGCGAAGTCTCTGGCGACGGGCGTCGGACATTGGCAAGATGTGGAACCGCGTCGAATCCACCCACAACAAATCAAGCCCGTTGTCCAGCATGTCCAAGAACGGCGCGGCTTGTCGGAAGACAGCCAGCAACGGACTTGGTGGGGAAGTTCTCACCCTTCGATGCGATTGCGGGCAAGTTCACTGCCACAACGAACCAATGAGCGGGCGCGTGCGTTCGATACTGAACTCTTAGGTGCGATACCGTACAAGGCATCGGGTCTAGGCCTTGACGTCGATGACTGACTGACGTTGCAGCGCTCCCGCCTGTACGTGAGGAATCCCCCGCTGCTGACGGTGCCGCTCTGAAGGATCTGGCAAATCGCCGTACACCGCGCCTCGTAATGGCGGTGCGCGTAGGACGCACACCACATTCATCGCGACACGTCTAGGACGGTTGGGCATCCAGCGCGCAGCCGCGCCGCGACGACCCCCCCGCTGTTGATCGCGCTGAACGAACTAGACCCCTAGTTGGCGGCCTCGGTCTCCTGAGAGGAGAGGTAAATTCGGAACGATGTCGGACATTTAATGAACGACGGCGGTATCATGGGAATGATTGCTTGCACCAAGCCCGAGATGCTTCCCCAACCCCGGCATCCGTGCGCCGCGGTTTTCTTGTCACCTTGGTGGTGGGATAGCTCATCATAAGGACGTTGGCTGAGACGAAAAAAAGCCCACCGCGCGGCGCGAAGCCGAGCGGCGGGGCCTTCCACGAAAGAGGAGCTTGCTGAAGGCAATCTACTTCGTGGCCGGATTGGGTGTGCCTGTCGGAGATGTCGTACCGGTGTTTGTACTGCCGACGTTGCCCGCCTTCGGATTTGCGCCGGGCCCGGTCGGGTTTTGATCGGCGCCGCGACCTGGGCGGCTGGGGTTTACGTCGCTGCCGGAAGCTCCGGCAGAGCCACCGCCGCCCGCGCCACCGCCGCCTGCGCCCTGAGCCATCGCGAGCGTGGTGCCGCTGGCGAGAATAGCAACCGCGAGAATCGTCTTGAGTGCATTCATTGCCTTCCTCCTTGGAGTTGTGGGGCACCAACCGCCATGGGGAGGAGTCGTTCCGTTCACTCTTGTAATGATCAATTCATGTCAAAAGACACTGACCGTCCCCCTTTGAAAGGAGAAAGGCGGGGTGGCCGTTTTCCCCAGCGTAAATATCAATTTATTGGCTCTGAGTTCCACTCCATGCTGAGCTTGGGTGCGGGGGGACTGCTGTGACAAAGTACACACCAAGGACGAAGACTCGATCAAGAGGCCGGACTGTCGAAACTGCGGCACTCGCATGATGCTCGCTCGCATTAGTCCTGCGGCTCCTTCGTTGCGGTCAGCGATCGAGCCCGCGCGACCGCTGCGCCGTGCCCCATCCCGATGGCCGGGTCACCCATAAGCTCGCCCTGCTCGTCGCGGACGAAGCTGATCACGACATAGAAGTGCGCCGACCATTATCTGCCCTCTAACGAACGATCGATGGCCTCATCCTTCGTCGCGGAGCTAGGATCGTCCGCGCGCGCGGTAAGGCCGAGCTTGCCGACGCGCGTCGGCGGACGCTGGATCAGGACGAAGCGCGCGAGCTGCTCGACCACATCGGCAGAGACCGAAAAAAACCCCGCCGACGCGGCACGAGGCCAACGTGAATTGTCCCTGATCAGGTGTTTCCGTTCGTCCTAGTGGTACCCTACGGGCATGTGCTCGATTCCGGCTCTGTGAATGCACCGCGTGACCAACGGCTGTGCTGCACCTCACCCGACCGAACGGGCGCATGAAGCTTGAGGTTCGCGACGCTCGCGGGCGAGGGGTCTTGCGGTGCGATGCCTGCTTGCATCGAGAGAGTGGCGCTCTATTTGGCTTGTGTAAAAAGATAGCCCCGGCCGTGTTCTTTTCGGCCGGGGCTACTCATACGCTCAAAGGCAAGAGGAAGGTTGATCTGCAGCCGCAGGCGCGCCCAAACTGTATGAGGACCGCTAGGGGGAAGCGTGCCCTCGTCTGGAAAAGGTGCCGCGTTGCACGAATGAACCCGAGCCCTTCGCAGTGTTACTCCCAAGAACTGCGATACTTGCGTACTTCGTCGGCCGAGTAGGGCGTGGCGGCGGTATCAAATCCCTTCCAGCCCGTTTTACTATATGAAGTCCGCATATCGGCGGTTCGCAGGGCTGAGCGATCGAGGACGGCGTCCAGACGGCTCACGTCTGCATCATTGACGCGCGCGCTCACCAATGTCCCACCGCGACGCACCCCCTCCGCGTAGACCTGTGCGTCTTCGTCGCTCACCCCAGCTTGAGTCAATGCACCGACGATTCCGCCAGTCAAACCGCCCGCGGCCGCGCCCGCCGCGGTGGCGACGAGCCAGCCGGCGGCGACCACCGGGCCGACACCCGGGATCGCAAGTAAGCCCAAACCGGCAAGCAATCCGGCCGCGCCGCCAATCCCTGCCCCAATGCCAGCGCCCGCGCCAGCCCCTTCTGCACGATCGTCGACGCCGTCGCCATCGCGATCGACACGCCTGGAGACGCCGTCTTTGGAGTACCAGTTGTCGGCGTTGTTTGCGACGATACTGATGTCGCTGTGCGGGACGCCAGCGGTTTCTAGTTCGCGCACGGCGGCTTGGGCGCGCTCGTACGTCGGATACAGCTTCGAAATGGTCTTGGTCATTGAGTTGATTCCTTACTGAGTAACGTTGCCCTGGAAGTCGACTTTAACATTTACCTTCTGTCCGCCCTTAGTTGCAGACCCGGTCCAAACACCGTTGGTGTCCTTTTTAAGATCGCTGACACTCGTATAGCCAGCGGCTTCGATTTTCGATTTTGCTTGCCCTTCGGTAAAACTGTTTGCTCCCGGCACGGGAGCTGCAGGATTAGTGGTGCTTGGAGATTTGACTGCGGGCGTCTGCGCGATGGCCGCGGACGTGGAAAGCGCCAATGCCGCTACGAGCGTCAAAATACGCATAAGGTCTCCTCTGGTTGGGTTCGCGCCAACGCTCGGGCTATGAGAATGTTCCGACAGACGTGAGAAGCGAGCAGGGCCGACGCGAAAATATGCCGACCTAGCCGCGCTGCGATCGGAGTTCGGCGGTAATGTGAACAGGGGATCCGGATTGAGCTAGGACGCTTTCCCCAATTCCTTGCGCACCGCAGCCGCTGAACTGCCGACCTTATCGACCGCCTTTTGCAGCTGCTCCGTCGTTACCCCCAAGTGCTTCGTCCAGTACTTCACCTCGTAGTCCTCGTGCATGTTGATCTTGCTGCGGTCGGGCTGTCCGCGATTGCTCTTGTCATCTGACATTGGCATTCCTCCGGTGGCGACCGGGCAACGACATTCGAGCGGCATGGTTCCGGGATTCGGAATCCTTCCTGGCTCGCCTATGTTTCGTGAATGGCAAAGCGGTGAAAGCCACGGTGCAGTGGCAGATCACGCTCATACGAGGGTGAGTACCGGCGCGCCTCGGAACTGTGGAAGCACCTGATGCAGAGCGTGCCATCAACACCTGATGCAGAGCGCGCCATCAAAAAGGCGATCTGGAGTGGCGGCATATTAGGTTGGCTAGCTGCTACGCCGCCATGTCGGAGAGCGCCCGCACCTCGTAGACGATACGGTCGCGGATAGCTTCCGCGCTAATCAGTCCCGAGCGGGCGAGGTCGGCCGCCCGCACGATGATCTCTCGGCGTAAAGCATCATCCTTCCCGACGCCCAAGTCTCGGGAGGTCATCTCGATTGTCGTCTTCAAGAGGTCACCATCTTCGATGGTTATAAAACGATGGGGCTCGTGGAGAATTGGCATGTGCACCTCCATTTTTCCCAAAAACCCCAAATGGGGAGCAAGGTTCCAGCGTAATGAAGAGTGTTGCTTCTTGCTGCGGCGGCGACACCGGCTGGATGTGCGAACAGCATCCTGACAAGCCGTTTGGGCATGATGACTGCCCTGGGCCAGGCGATCCGTGTCCCGCCCGTAACTGCGCCGACACGGATCACGCGCCGGACGCGGCACTAACTAGCGTCGGAACCTTAGGCGGGATGCGGCATTGGGCGCACACCACTCCAACATTGCGGGATGCACCAATGGCGAAAGAAAAGACGCTGCAAGACCTCTTTCACGACACGCTGAAAGACATCTACTTCGCGGAAAAGAAAATCCTCTCGGCACTGCCCAAGATGGCGAAGAAAGCCAACTCGGACGCGCTGCGTGAAGCATTCGAGAAGCATCAAACGGAGACAGAAGGCCAGATCGATCGGCTTGAACAGGTCTTCAAGATCCTCGGCGAGAGCCCGAAGGGGAAGGCGTGCGATGCCATCATGGGCATCCTCGACGAGGGCAAGGAGATCATGGACGAGTACAAAAACATGCCTGCGCTCGACGCGGGCCTTCTGGCGGCTGCGCAAGCTGTCGAGCATTACGAAATCTCGCGCTACGGCTCGCTTCGTACCTGGGCGAAGGAACTCGGCATGAACGACGCGGTGAAGCTGCTCGATGCCACGCTGGCGGAAGAGAAGAACACCGATAAGGCGCTCACGCAGCTCGCCGAGAGCGAAGTGAACGAACACGCCCAGACCGCAGAAGCTGCCTAACCGCTTAACTACTCTGCAACACCCGCACGCTACTGTTCGGAAGCTGACGGTAGAGTACTAGCGTAAAGAACGGCCGCGCTTCTCCCGAGGCGCGGCCGTTCGTCTTGAGAGTAACCCAATGGACGACACGCTCTCGATACGCTGTCCCAAGTGCAAGGGCTCGTTCAGAGACAAAGCGCTGCGCGTGCAGGGCGGTTACTCCCGTCAATGCCCGAGCTGCGAGGTCGTGCTCTTCTTCGAAGAGTACTCACAAGACAGAAACATCAAGCGTGCGATCTCGTCGGCGAAAGCTCTGCGTCGCAAGCTGATCTTAGAACAACAAGAGCAAGATGAAGCGAAGCGGCCGTCGTATGCCGTTCGGCCCAGATAGTCCGCGGTGGAACTTTCGACGGAACTCCATTGTTGGCCCTGAGACATGGAAACGATCCTCATCATCGTCCTTATCGTGCTGCTGTTCGGCGGCGGTGGCTGGTACGGCCGTGGGCGTTGGTACGGCAGGCGCGGCATATAAGGTCATCAATTCTGCTTCGCGTTCGGCAGCGCGATCAGCCTATTAACGTGGCGTTGTCTGGCCCGATGCGGGTTGCAACCTCGTAGCCTTGTCCATGTCGGAGCGAGTGAATTCTTGCGCGCCGAGGCGCGCCGCTCGCTGGAAATGGCGGCTCAACGCTCGTAACTACTTTCGCTCCTGGGCCTTCTTCCCATCTGGCGCGATGCGCGCACGTTGCAAACCCTCGGGCAACGTCTCCGACATCGGCTCCGCATCGGGGCGGACGTCAGCGCCCTGCTGCTCAGGCTCTCGCTTGGTTGCGTGATCTTTCACTTGGGCTGGATCGTCTTTCCCCGGAAGCGTGCCGTATGCGCCGCCTTTCGTATCGCGCAGTGTATCAATGCCGGTGTCCTTCCAATCCTTCGAGTCGTCGCGGCCCTGGGTCGTGTCTTTGTTCTGCGTTGTCATGATGCGCTCCAAAAAGAAAAAGCCCCGCCGAAGCGGGGCCTTTCCTCGTCGCCTCAGTTACTTGTTCTGGCCGCCTTGACTACCCTGCTGGCCACCCTGGCCGCCTTGCTGTCCGCCCTGACCGGGCTTCTGCGTCTGCTGGCCTGGATTCTGCTGACCACCCTGGTTACCCTGCTGGCCGCCCTGGTTCGGGTTGTTCTGGTTCTGCTGGCCTTGCTTGTTCTGGTCGTTGTTCTGGTTCTGGTTGGACATTTGAGCTCCCTTGGGGTTTGATTACCCGGCGAACGTCAACCGGTGCGACCGATCGTCGTTCCGCAGGAACTAACAACCATTTAGAAAATCGATTGCGCATTGCATCAATTTCGAACGTCGCAGGCGCGACGACGCGTGAGCCGCACTGTTAGGCAGGATCGAAAGACGAAGCGACAGAGTGCGCTAGAATTGACGCAGGCAATTCTCTATTGCGGCGAGCGTCCCGCAAGTTGACCGTTGCCAACGGCACGAGGCTCCGACTTGTCGCCGTCGCTCGCCCATGAACGAACTACGAATCGGATTTAAAAGAGACGTGAAGCCGCCACGCGGTGGCTGCCTTTTGATAAAGCGACGAGATCCCGGCGGGCAAATTTCGCTCGAAGGTGTTCGCCCCAGCCCGGCACAGTTTCAATCCGTGAATGGTCGACGCGCGCAAATCGCAGGAGCTGCGGCGCCGCAGGAACGACGGAAGTTGTTCTTGCACTGGCGGTGGACATTCTGCGCTCCTACCCTGGCGCTCCGCGACTGCCCCCCACACAGCCGAGGGGCTCCGCGTCGTCCTGATGCGGGCCTTTCATTTCGCAAGGAACACCGCAGGTTGCGGCGCGTTGGCTTCTGAACTCAACCCAGGAGGAAGGCCATGCGTATCAAGACTCTTATCATCGTCGGCTCGATGCTCGTCGCCACGACCGCGTTCGCGCAGACAAGTACCGGCCAAGACGCTGCGACCGGAGCGGCTACCGGCGGTTCGCCGAACACCGGCCATGGACAGCAGCCGCAGACACCTGGCGGACAGACCAATGCCCAAGGCGAGCAGCCGAGCGCGGGTACGACGATGCAAGAGAAGAGCACCAGCATGACGAACGACAGCGAGGGAGCCAAGGGCACGCCCGGCTCGACCGGCACGCAGTCCGGGACCAGCCCGAACGGCGCGACGAAGTAGGAACGCACGCAGGCTAACCGCATTATCGGAATAGCGAACGTTGGTGGTGATCGCTGTTGCGATTGAGTGCATGGTCGCTCCGTGATTGCCACCAAACGGAAGGCCCGGCCCTGACAGGGTGCCGGGCCTTTTCGTTGCGGAACCTACGTTAGCGGGAGCTGAAAAGCGGGCTTCGGAGGCGGAACGTAAGGTGTCAGGTCTACGTGGCGGGTATCGTTCCTGAGAATGAGAGACAAAACCGGGCCGGTCGCGTGCTCAACGCGGATTCGACGGCAACCAGTTGTGAATGGCGGTGGCAGCTACGGCGGCGTGACCGATCGCCACGCTCAATTGATGGAGGTCCGTTACGACGTCGCCGGCAGCATACAATTGATTGATGCTGGTTTGCTGATGGTCGTCGACCTGAAGGCAGCCCACCTCGTCGCCCTTCGCCCCAATCTTCAAGGCAATCTCCGAACGTACCTTGCAGCCTAGCGCAGGGTAAAGAACGTCAACGTCGACGTTGCCTCCATGACTGGAGTGGACGCGCACGAGATTGTTCTCAAGCAACACGCGTCCATCGCTTTCGACTACCGTGACGCCGACGGCTCGAAGAGCAGTCATCATATCTTCCGACCGCCCTCCTCCCGTGATAAATGCCCAGACGTCTCGGCTATACGAGCGAAGGAAAATGGCCTTTTTTCCGGCATCCTCGAGCGACCCCAGGACACCGATCCGCCGGTCCAAGGCCTCATACCCATCGCAGACTGGGCAGTAGCGGATCGAATCTCCGGGCGTGTTGCCGTTCACGATGGTTGGTGTCTTGTCGAGCAGTCCTGTGGCCATCAGTACGGAGCGCGCTTCAATCTGCTCAGTCCCGAGATGCGCAATAAATCCGCCATTCCGCTCGGTTAAAGAGTTCACCAAGCCAGTTCGAATATCGGCCCCAAAAGCCAAGGCCTGATCGCGCAGTCGCCCTAACAATTCCCCGCCGCCGATGCCCTTGAAACCCGGATAGTTGTGAGAGAGAGGGATTTGCTTTGCGCGACTTTCGCCGAAATCAATAACCCGGGCCGCGCGTCGGTAGCGGGCGAGATACGTGGCTGCAGTCAAACCAGCGGGGCCCCCTCCGATGATCAGGCAATCAAGCATTTTACAAAGCCCTTAACCGTTCATAAGAAAGCGGGCGCAGCACTCTGCGCCCGCTTCGTCTAGCGACTTTGAGTTTACTATTCGACGTTTGCCGGCATCCGCGCCACCGACATCAGCGGCTGCGCGACTTGATCGAGCAACTGCCCGGCATTCATTTCCTCGCCCAGAGACAAGGTGAGGAGTTCGACCACATCCGGCAGATGGAGCTGCGAGGCGAGGTTGCGCGCCGTCGTATAGGCGGCGATCTCGTAATGCTCGACACGCTGTGCGGCACCGATCAGAGCAAGGTCGGCGGGTGCGTCGTCCTTCTTTTTCCCCTCGGTCATGACTTCCTCGCCTTCTTCGACGAGACCCGCCATTCCTTTGCAAGGTTTCGCCTTTGCGGGCGCGCCCATGAGTTGAAGGCTCTCGTTCAACCGCTCCACTTGCGTTTCGGTCTCGCCGAGGTGAATTTCGAGAAGCCGTTGCAGCTGTGCGCTGCGAGCGGCCTTCGCCATTTTGGGCAGGGCTTTGACCAGCTGCTTCTCAGCGTGAAGGATGTCCCGCAGCTGGTCGATCAGCAACTCCTCGATCGGCCCAGGTTCGACAAGGCCGGAACTTTCTGCGTGGATTCCCGGGCCCTCCACTTCGATGGTTTGAAGATCATGGAAGGCGGGTGAATCGACATATTCCCAAGGTGCCCCTTCATTCCAAGGGCCTCGCGCGTCTACTTCACCATTCTCGCCCTCGCCGGTCGAGTCGTTGAAGTATTGGTCCACCAGCTTCGGTGTGGGCGCGATCTTGCCGATGCTGAAGGGCGGCTTGCCCATGCTTTCCAACGCGAGCGAGAAAGCCCGCATGTGCGTGATCTCTCGCGTCATCAAGAACTGAAGGGCGTCCTTCGTACCGGAGTCGCGGCAGAAATTGATCAGGCGCTCATACACGATCTTCGCCCGCGCTTCCGCGGCGATGTTGCTGCGCAGATCGACATCCAGTTCGCCCGTGATCTTGAGGTAATCGGCGGTCCAAGCATTGCCCATGGAGTTGAAGAGGTTCACGCCGCCGCCGCCCGCGATGGCGATCAGTGGATCGGCCTCTGCTTCCTCGCGAACGGACTTAAGCGGCTTGAGATGCATACGGGCGAGACAACCGACGATTTCCAGGTGGCTGAGTTCCTCGGTCCCGATGTCCATGAGCAAATCTTTTCGCGCGGCATCTTCGCAGTTGATGCCCTGAACCGAGTATTGCATCGCGGCCGCCAGCTCGCCGTTCGCCCCACCAAATTGTTCCAGCAGCATGTTGCCGAAGCGCGGATCGGGCTCGTCAACACGAACTGTGTACATGAGCTGCTTGACGTGATGGTACATGAGGTCACCGATGTTTGAAGCTGATGAGGGACTGCGTCTCGCACCCCGACTTTGATAAGTCCCGCTCAGCTATAGCGTTCCGCGCTCGCCCGGTTTTCCATGTAAAAGCGAGTGGCCGTATCAAGTCTACGGATGCTCCGGGTTTGCGCAGGTCGCTTACCTGAGGCATTGCACATTGATGAATGCCTTTGAAACGATTTTCCCGGGTTGTAGCCCACGCAGGCGGGCGATAGCCTGGCTCGTTCAAATCGCCGTTGATGCGGTCGTAAGCAACAGGCGCTTCATCGCGCGCAGATCGATCCACCACTACCCAGCTTCCCTGGAGAAGCTGGGGTTACGCTCCCCTGTTTGTCCAACCTCATCGATCGCCTTCATCACGAGGGCTGTTGCAGTGTGATGGACCATGTGCCCGGCGTTCACTATTCCGCGCAACTTGCTATGTTGTACCTCACCATGCAGTCTGCCCGACTGTGCTGCAAAATCAACTAAGCGATCTTGCTCGCCCGCAACGATAATCACCGGCATTCTCAAACTCTGGTATTTCCCCTGCATCGCCACGGCGCTGGGAATCATCATCGCAGTTTCCGCAGCGCTCGCCTGCAATTGAGACGGTCTTAATGCCATCTCTTTCGGGAAACTTCGAAACTTGGTTGGGATGCTCGCCGGTCCAAAGATCTTACGCATAATGGCGGGCCAGAGGATCCTGCCTAGGATCGGAGAGATAGTTTGACTCATGAGATCACCAGCGCCTGGAACAGCGGGCCCTGACAATAGCAGGACGTCCGCTCGTGGTTTGGGATAAAAATATCCAGATACCAAAATCAAACCGGAGACTAACTCCGGATGTTGCAGGGCGAGAGCAGCTGCCACCAAGGTTCCCCACGAGTGTCCGAGGACCTTGGCCCGATCGATGCCGATCTGATCCAGTGCTCGGTAAATAAGGCGTGCTTGAGTCTCCGGCGTCCAGATCGTATCTCTTGGCCGCGCGCTGTAACCGAACCCCGGACGATCGAAAGCAATGACACGATGATTTTGCGACGCCATCTCGATCAACCCGCTCGAGGCGAAGTCCGAAATCATAGTGCCGTTGCCGTGCAGCAGAACGATAGCTTGCCCTGAACCACGCTCGACATAATGAAGCCTGACGCCCTCTACGGTTACAAACTTTCCCGTGGGTGGATTTTCGCGCTGGGCCTTCTTTGCAAGCGAGCGGTTTATCAATGCTGCGGCGCCCAAGGCCGTAATAACAGCCGCAATTGCCAGCGAATACTGCGAGACCGATGAAACTGATTCAGGACGTCTTTTCTTAGTGAGGCGTAAGGTCACGAGCGAGCCTCCTTGTGGCCGCGCTTTCCGCCGGCAATGCTGCACCGCACCATGGGTCAACAGAAAGATCGTGTTTTCGTTCCCGTCCCCCCGCAGAGCGCAGCCGCCCGGCAGCTAAACGAATCGGGCGCAGCGTGCGCCGCCGGTCTGGGGTGGGGCCATTTGCCTCGCAGCGTTCGAATTGCCAGGCGGAGCCTCATCCGCCCGTATCGATGGCCATCTCAACGAGCTTCGCGATCTTCTCGCGGGTCAGATCGCCGGAGTTGGAAATAAAGGGCTCCTCGTCGGGTGAAAATACGTGAGGGACTCCCTTCACTGATCCCCCAGCGCCGGTACGCGTGATGATTATGTCGCCCTACCGTCGCCAATTCTAAACGTCACGCCTACTGGCCTATTATCCTGACGGTCGATCTGGAGCGCGAATGAAAACTGGTCTTCTCCAAGCTCGTGCTTAAGCTCCGAAAGAAGCGGGACGACGTGGTTCTGAAATGCATTCTTACAGTGTTCCACATCATCGCTGCGCTTCTGCGCATTCACCGAGGCGACATCCACTTGGCGGTCTCTCTCAACTGCGGCGGCGGCGACCTTAGCGCGGAACTTTTCTACTAATTCGCGGGCGTCCATGTTGGTCCTTTGAGAGTGCAAAGAATTTCGACTGATTGCGCAGGGCTGGTATGCGGCGAGTGTGTCTTCTTGAGGACCCGGTTGCTATCGCTGTCCTTCAGTCGCCCCTTCGCTGTCGCTCCCACAGATTGCTCACAAAGATAGGGCTGGCTCGCAGCGAGAGTGGCGGCCACTAAGATCGTGGCGCATAACGGCACTCAGCCTTCTTCTTCATACGCATAACGATCACCTGGTGGCTCACGGGCAGCTCTCAGCGCGCTCTTTACAGCCGCGCCGCGAACCAGCATGGAGTCCGCGACCACGCTCGCCATGGCAAGGCTCGCGCCGACGCTGACGGCCGCGCAGCTTCAGCAGCAGACCATCGCTTACTTCAACGCGATGTTTGCGCATCCCGAGGCGAAGAACCTCTCGGTGACCCCTACCTACACCACCGCCGGCGGCTCGCAGCTGGTCGACCGTATCCTCGGTGGATACCTCGTTCATGGAGATCATGGGCATGTCGATCCAGGTGGCTGAAGAGTTCGCCGGATCAACGTTGACTCCTTCACGCGCAAGAAGCTCTGCGTGGATGGCCTCGACCAGCCGTTATAGTTCTTGCAGGTGCCGTGTTCGCGTCGAAACCGTCCAGACGCGTACGTGCCAGCGGTACCTGGAAAGAGGCCAAGCACGACACCTGGAACGGCTGCGTCGAGGACTGCGGCAATGTGAACGCGCCCAGCTCCGGCAACTATGACACCAATGTCGTGGCGTCGAGCAGCAGCGATACCACGACGTAGTTCTCGGCCGAGCAGTACGACTCCTGCCGCAAGCCATCATCCCGCTGAGCTACGACTGGAGCGGGATGACCGCGCTGGTGAACACCATACAGCCCGCCGGCAATACCAATCAGGCATTGGACGGCGCATGGCTGGATGTCGCTGGTCGGCGGCGGCCCCTGCCTACGCCTAGACATGATTGTATAGCCGGCGATCGCTCACAGCGATCCGCGGGGCTCAACAATTTCGAGAACTTGCCACCGCGTATTATCGGGCGACCTGCGGTAGCAGTGGGGGCAAGATAATCACGCGACGGTGATTAGTGAGGAGCAGGCAGCATCAAAACTTATAGAAGAACGCGGCTGTTACGCACCGCCGTTGCTGCTCTAGATCTGCGTAGCCTTTAACGCGCATTGGGCGAATCTTTGAACCGTAACCTAACCTGCTCAGTATGGAGACTGCTGACGGTTGCATTCGTCGCTGCATCTCGTAAGCGCTGGTTGATATCATCCGCATATTCCGTAGTCGCGACGCCGTTCGTTTGAAACATTTTCTGAAATCTTACTACCCGCTGCAGCTCGACAATCGCTTGATCAACAGCGCGGTTTTTTCCAAACGTCAGCAGATAGCGCTCTCTCGCAGCGGCACACTTGCCTTTGGCATCTATCGGGTGGCCCTGGACCGTGCAGGCTTCAGCCATACGAAGAAAATCGCTCAGCTCAAACAGGGGCATTTCTTTGATATCTTCGGATGCCTTGGCCAGGGAGCGATCCGTCACGGCATCGGGATTGAACGCAGCCGATGCCGGAAGCATTCGCTGGACTCCCGCCTGCCGGTTACTCGCCGGGCCCGAGTTGGAAGTCGCAGCTGTGCTGCCGCTGGTTCGCCCTACACCGACGCTTCCCCCAGTAGGTGTTGGAGCGGATGCCGAGGGTGCCGTGATATTCGGGGTGGTTACCGTGTTTCCGGCTCCGGTCCCGCCCGGCAAGCCAGCTCCGCTGGCTGGGCCGGGGATGCCCGGTGTACCGATGCCAGGATTTGCCGATGAGGGCGAGATGCCCGAAGTACCGCTGGGTGTAGCGCCAGCAGTTCCGCCGGCTGCGCCTGCACCACCTCCGCCTCCGCCCTGAGCAAGAACTACAGCCGAACTGAGCGTGATCATTAGCAACGAGATTGCAGCTTGGCGCTTCATGAGAAATTCTCCGCTTCGGCAAGGCAATCCGTCGATGATCGAAGCGTTCCGCAAGATGTGCGATTCAACCCGCGGAAAATAATTGAAAGCAATTGGGATTAACGCGTCGGTTCTCCTTCGCCGAGAAGGCGCTACTATCAGGTGCCGTGACCAATATCGATGCCGATTGCGGTCAGAAAGAGCGGGGCGCGGGAAGGGTCTGATGACGGGGCGCTTCTCGCCGCGGGGAACCCATATCTGCTAGCTCTCGGTACTCAGCGGCCAGCGTAAGCCAATGTTTTTTGAGATCGGGGTCTTTCAAGGCCTCGGCCTGCTGCCGACACCATTCGGATTCGCGACGATATAGCGACTCGGTATTCATTTTTGCTCAAAGCGCAGGTCGGCGCATCGTTCCTGAGATTTTGCAAATTCTAACCCAGTATGCTCATTGGGTGGACTGCTGCCGGTTAGGTGACAGATTCCAGCCTCACGCCGCGGCGCGTTCGTGGCGGCCCCGAGTCTCGGAAGCAGCAGATCGAAATGGCGATGTAGATTGCTCCGAAGATGCCGCCCATCCAAGAGAGCCACTGGAAGTGCTGGATCGTAGGCAGCGGCTCACGCACGAGGGCCAGCATGACCAGCATGGCCAAGGTGCCACCGGCGTAGCTGATGAATCCCGCCCACCATGGCGAGCCCATCTTCCCGAAGATTCGAATTGACAACCTGCTGGAAGACGAAGCTGACGCCGGCCAGCAACGCAATCGCATATCCCATGACCACTGGCATGGTTCTGTCTCCTTAGTGCCGAGCTCTACCCCACAGCAGGGGCGCCCCTGCAGGACTGCGAGGGTCACGCTGGAAGGTCGAGGACTAATCGGCCATTTTAAACCGACGTCCCGCATATGCAGGGATGTGCTAGCCAGCGACGGGGATGCTCGCATATGCCACCCTAGGAGTGGTTCGGCACGACCGCAGCGGCTTCAGCAAGCCTCAGCGTAAGCTACCGGCGGGGGTAAAGTTCTTCGCCGCCGTCCAGTTGCTCTGGGCATCATTTTGGATGGGTGCGGCATCGGATTTGGATCGTCTGTCGGTATCCCTTGATGACGGCCCTGATGATCAGGCTGGAACATTGGCATCGACCCGCCATGCGTGATGACAACGGCCATCACTTCCGTCGTCATGCTCTCCATCGCAAGGAAACACCCGGCGGATCTATCGCGGCCGGGTTCCCCGTACATCAAAGTTGAGCCGGCACCTTTCGTTCATCGCGATCCCTGGGCGATCTTGCCTCCCGGGAACTTTCCCCGCGTTCCTGGACTTAAATTTGCTAACTGAGGGCGCAAAAACTACCGGGAGCGGCATATGGGCGAGGGGGCGATCGGCTGGACCAATGGGGCCAGCGCCAACGAGGGATATCGGTTTGCGGACTTCCAACGCAGGCTCGCCGAATATAATGAAGCCCGCTTCCGACCCGTCCTGCCGGACGAATCCGGACCGTATGAGCTCGCGTTAGAATACACCGTGGCGCAAGCCGAGATCGCCTTCATTGAAGCACAGCGCACCGCGATAGCTCCTCTGATGGAAGATGTGCCCAAAGAAGTCGCCTCCTTTCTTGGATGGTTTGAAAATTTGAAAGTGGCCGGCCCCGGCCAAGGCGACCCGTTGTTTCCATGGCTGGCCACATCGGCTACTGCAGAACAGATGAAATGGTTCTTACACCATGAGGTCGCAGGCGAAGCTGGGTTCGACGATTTACTTGCCATGACGCAAGTCAAAATGCCGGTGCAGGCCAAGCTCGAGATGGCGCGCAACTATTGGGATGAAATGGGCCGCGGCCGAGAAAAAGGCATGCACGGACCAATGCTCGAGCGGCTAGCGAGCTACTTCGATGTCGCGCCAACTCCCGATACGGTCGTTCCCGAGGCGCTCGCACTCGGCAACACGATGATCGCACTGGCGCGTCACCGGCGTTATGCGTTCCATTCGGCCGGGGCCCTAGGCGTCATCGAGATGACCGCGCCGACGAGAGCCTCCTACGTCGACCAAGGGCTTCGTCGCTTACGTATACCTCCGAAGAAGCGGCACTACTTCGCGCTTCATGCCGTCCTCGATGTGAAGCACTCCGAGAAATGGAATCGCGAGGTGCTTGGCCCCTTAGTGAGGGAAGATCCACGCCGCGCCCGAGCGATCGGTGAAGGGGCAATTATGCGGCTCTGGCACGGCGCTCGTTCTTTCGAGCGATATCGAGAGCACTTCGGCCTTGCTCAAATGGTTCGTACGGCTGCCTGACAAGGACAAGGATCTTTTCCGTTGAACGATGCTTGCGTGAGCAACGCCCTTATCGAGCTTGGCGAACTGCTGTTGGCATCGGGTTACGCCTTCACCACCACGACGCCGATTAGCCACCAACGCGTCCTGGCGCGGCCATCCCAAGCTCAGCCCACGCTGCGAGATATTTTCGGCTGGTCGCATGCCTTTGGTGGGGATGATCTGCCTCTGCCCATGTTCGCGGCGTTGATTAAAGCCGGCGCTGCGACACACATCGGCGACAAATTCCGCAGCAGAGTTCGCTATTCGACGTTGGGCGACCAGCTCTTTGTCCACTCGGCCTTCCCGACGGATGAGGCCAACGCCGTTTTTTTTGGACCGGATACCTACCGCTTCGCCCGCGCTATTAGGTCTTTTCTTAACCCGGGCGATCTCGCTGACCGGCCACGCATTCTGGATGTCGGCGCTGGCTCAGGTGCGGGCGGATTGCACGCGGCGCATTTCCTGAGCCAGCGCTCCCCGCAGATTGTCCTCGCCGACATCAACCAGAGCGCGTTGGAATTCAGCCGTGTGAACGCCGCGCTCAACAAGGTCGCTGAGGTGTCAGTGATCTACAGCGACCTCTATGCGCAAGTCGATGGTCCATTTGACGCAATCATCTCAAACCCGCCCTATCTGGTGGATCCCCGAACGCGAACCTATCGCCATGGCGGCGGCGAGTTTGGGTCTGAACTGAGCTTGAGGATCGTCAGGGAAGGACTGCGGTATTTATCCCCGGAGGGCATGCTTGTTCTTTACACAGGCTCGGCCATCGTGGCCGGGGTCGATTTATTTAAAAAAGCCGTTTTGGAGTTGCTCAAAGACGAGAACGTGAAGCTTAATTACGAGGAGATTGATCCCGACGTCTTTGGCGAAGAGCTTGAGGCTCCACCTTATGATCGCGCGGATCGCATCGCCGCGGTCGCGGTCGTGGTACGAAAGTCTTGATCATGAGATTTCTTGGCGTTGGCGACTCGTGTGACCTCGGCGCTCTGTATCTGCGTCTGATCGCAGAGGGACACGAGGTGAAAGTCTCCGTGTCGAACGCTCTGTCGCACGGAACGCTCGCAGGAATGGTTGAGCGCGTGGCCGACTGGCACAGTGAACTCGAATGGGTCCGGGAAGTCGGGGACGAGGGCATCATCCTGTTCGAGAACGTAGAAGAGCAGCGGGGTAAGGCCCAAGACGACCTTCGCCGCGAGGGCTTCAACGTGATCGGTGGAAGCGCATTCGGCGATCGGCTCGAGAATGATCGTGGCTTTGCCCAGTCACTGTTGCGCGACGCGGGACTATCGACCCTGCCTGTAAGGGCTTTCAAGCGTCGAAGCGATGGAATTGAATATATTAAAGCGAAGCCAGGGCGTTGGGTGGCAAAATTCAATGCGGCCGCCGCGACTTTTATCGGACAACTACCAGACGGTGATGATGTTGTTGCTTACCTGGAGGGCCTTCCCGCTCAAGGGGCATCGGAGAGCTTCATCCTAATGGAGCACGTTGAGGGGGTCGAAATGGGCGTCGGCGCATATTTCGACGGGGAGAAGTTTTTGACGCCCTCATGTCTTGACTGGGAGCACAAGCGGTTCTTTCCAGGTGATCTCGGTGAGCCGACCGGCCAAATGGGCGACGTCGTCACTTACCAACGCACGGGACACTTTCACGAGCTCACGCTGGCTCGTCTTGAAAAGCGGCTGCGCGAAAACGGATACCTTGGCTACATCAATCTCAATACCATTGTGAACGAGCAAGGTATTTGGCCACTCGAATTCACCTGCCGCTTTGGATATCCCGGTTTTGCTGTTCTGGATCCCCTGCAGGCGATTCCGTGGTCCGAGTTATTTCGGATGATGGTCACACGCTCTGGTACGAGCTTCCCAACGCGGCCCGGCTTCGCGGTTGGAATCGTCCTGACAACACCGCCGTTTCCCTATTCCCGCCCGGAGGTGAAAATGCCCGTGGGAATGCCGGTGCTCTTCGATAAGACCCTGTCCGAAGAGGAACGCCGCCACATTCATTACGGCGAAGTTGGCCTCCAGAACGACCGCCTTGTGACCAGTGGTGCGTATGGCTGGACCATGGTCGTTACCGGGGTCGGCCCGACGGTTTTGGAAGCGCGCGACCGCGCAAACCACCTGGCCGAACGGGTTCACATTCCCAATACGCGTTACCGCCGAGATATAGGCGATCGCTTGCATGCCACCGAGTGGGCCCGAGTCGAAGCACTGGGATTGTTGTCACCGGGTCCGACGGAGGGAACGAGATCTTTGCGATAGGAATATCCCAATGCGATGGACGCCGAAGGAATGTAAACTGCTCAGGTCGCTGGCCAAACGAAAGATCTCGTTTGAAGCAATAGCCGTTCGTCTCGGTCGCTCGGAAACCTCGGTTTTGAGCAAGGCCCGCCGCGAAGGCATCAAGCTAAACATGGCAACCGCCCTTCCACTCATGACGAACGGACGTCTCGCGACACTCGGTGGCATCTCCATCCCCAGCCGCCCTCGCTGGCCGCTAAGGAAGTCGCGAGGAGAGGGCCGCTCGTAAATATTTTGGCACGCAAAGCGCAGACAACGGGGAGCGAGCTTAGCGGGAACTTTTGCGGACTTCTGCCGTAAACGATAAGGCCAGCCTCAGGAGCAGGGTAGCCGCGAAACTGGCGAATCCCACCGGACTTGCGACGGTCGCGTTGCCCCGGCTCTGGTTTGATCTCGCATGCGATGTATTCACGGCCCCGCGGCCAAGGCGCTGACGACACGAGATAGGAACGACGGCGGCATGTTCATCATAAGGACACGGGTTGGGCCGAGCATCATCCATGGCACCGGCGTTTTCGCCTCCGATGATGTGGCCGTTGGGACCGTTATCTGGCGCTTCCACCCGCCCTTCGATCAAGTCTTGTCGGACGACGACGTCGCTAGCCTGCCAGATATTTGTCGGAATTTTCTTGCCACCCATGCCTATCGGTCGAAGGATCTGAATGGCCAGCTCGTCCTGTGCGGAGACTACGCCAGCTTCCTAAATCACAGCGACGATCCTAACACCGAAGAACTACCGTTCGTGTCAATCGCGCGGCGGCCAATCCCCGCCGGTGAAGAGATCACATGTGACTATGGTGCGTTCTGCACGGACTGGTCCGGCTTCAATGATTAGTCAATTGTGATTTAGCTTTTGAGGTCGTGCGCAGTCGGCCATCCAAATGATAGTTCATGAAGAAATGAGGGCTTTAGCAAGATTTTGGTCAAGGATCTACACCTTGATTTCTGATCTGTTGCGCAACGAACTCGACTGAGAAGACGATTATGGCGGGTCTACCGAGGAGGCAACTTCGATGGCCGGGCCCCGCGCAGGATAGCTCCACGTATCGGCCCATAGTTGAGTTCGCGGCGCGCATCCACGGCGCGAAGCATAAGACCCCCACGGCTCATGTCGCCCCGGCCCACGAAGTCAGTCGGAAAAAGTAGGTTCTGCGGAAAGGCTGAGAGTAGAACATCTACGTATTTTGGTGTGGCGACGCTCCCAAGCAGAACAGGCTCGCCCCGCGTGCCAAGCGTCCGACCGAGCGCGTTTGCATCGCGCTGGATCGGGCTGCGAAATTCCTCGCCCGACGCACCGAGGTCAGTCTTTGCGAGATCCGCAAGCTCCTCGAGCGTGATCCGAACCGAAGGGATCAGAAGCCCTCGGTTCGGCGTGATCACAAACACTCCCGATTCTAGCCTTTTCGGCCGCCGTGCGAACGCTTCGGCGTAGGCTAACTTACCCCGGAAATACAGGCCTGACAGAAAAGTGAAAACCTCGCCAATTGTTGCTCCTGCCCGTGAATGCAGGGCTCGTGCTACTGGAAACATTGTCACTGGGTGAAAAAGGAGGTGTGCCCGTTTCCCATCAAGGCGCGCGGGCGAGAGAAGAAATATGCGAGGCGGAAGGTTGGGCATCCGCGATTGTGCTATAACATCGGCTGCAACTCGCCAAGGGGGTTGTGAATGTGGCGCGTACTTCGACATTGCCAATGTCTTCGCCGATGCTGGCCACACTTACCGATGGACCCTTCGATGATAAGGATTGGATTTTGAGGACAAGTACATCACAGCCGATCGCCACCAGTCCGCCGTCGATCACCGCATCGTGCTTATGCTCTCCAACGCTCTCGCGACTTCGAGGCCGGAGACGATCTGCGCGGGCTGGCCCTCTCGCTGGATGAGGATGAACAGCTCGGAAGCGGTCTGCTGACGCGGATGGCAGAAAACGGTGCCGACTTCAGCCGCGCTCGCTCTACGTGATGACCGGTGAGGCGCGCCATGTCTGGGAGCACAGCACCCCGCCCGTCGAGACGCTGCGCTGGTCGATTACCTTCCGGGCCATGGCACGGTAGGCCATGCACCTGATCGAAATCCTGCTCCCGCTACATGACAATCAGGGCCAACCCTTTCCGGAGGCGAAGTTCGCCGCGATCCGTCAAAAGCTGACCAGCCGTTTTGGCGGTGCGACCGCCTTCACGCGTGCGCCTGCGCAGGGCACGTTCAAGGGCAAGGGTAAGGTGCAGCACGACGACATCGTGATCTTCGAGGTGATGGCCGATGCGCTCGACCGCGAATGGTGGGAAGCCTACCGGACCGCCCTTGAAGAGGACTTCGCGCAGGACGAAATAGTGATACGCGCTACCGAAATTACGAGACTGTAATACATGAAAGAGATGCCCTCGACTTCGGACCTCAACCTGCTCGCCGGGCGCACCCTCGAAACAGCCAGGCGCAAGGGCCTGACTTTGATCACCGCCGAGTCGTGCACAGCAGGCCAGCTGGCGACCGTGCTCTCACGGGCACCGGGCGCAGCGGAATTGCTGCATGGCGGCTTTGTCACCTACACCAAGCAGAACAAGGTGAAAGCGCTCGGCGTGAAGGAGCCGCTGCTGGGTCAGCAGGGCGCGGTGTGTCCCGCCGTTGCATTGGCCATGGCCGAGGGCGCGCTGGAGCGCTCGCCAGCCACGTTGTCGGCGGCGATCACGGGCGTCGCGGGACCCGATCCCGATGAAGACGGCAATCCCGTGGGGCGCGTGTGCATCGCCGCGGCCTGCACTGGCAAACCGACACACACGGTGCAGATGGAATATGGCGATCTTGGACGCGAGAGCATTCAGGCGAGGGCCGTGGCCGATGCGCTCAAACTTCTTATCCGCGTTGCGGAGAGTTGAGCATAAGAAAAGGCCCCGGTGTGAGCCGGGGCCGTGCCACGTCCAGTCCGTTACGCGGCCTTGGTCGCTTTGGTGTTGGGCGTTCGACAGATTGACGCATTGCGCAGCGCTACGATGTTCAGCTTGGTGTTGGCGGCTTTTTCTTCGTTGAGGTTCGTGGCACGGCCACGTTGAGCTGCCGATGACCCAGGTCGATCTGGCGGACACGCCCGGGCTCACGCCTGTTCATATGAACCGCGTTCTGACAGTTGAGAGCGGACCGTTTTTGGACACGCGCAGATGCGTTGTCACACTCGGTGACGCTGAGAAGCTCTTGGCTATGCGCGACTTCAGTGACCCCTACCTCCAACAAGGTTCCGCACTCTGATAGTTGGCCGTCACTGGCGCGATTTACGTACCAAATCGGCGGGTGGACGCCTTCATGCGGCACCTGCCTTCCGGTCGGTGACTGGCAGGCGCTGCTTGCCGATGGTCGCCATCGCTTTCCAAGGATCGTTCCGCCGTTTGAGTGCTTCGGCCATGCCGAACGCGTCACCGCTTTTCAGGGCAGACAATTCCTTCCAGTCCATCGGCACCGAGACAGGCGCTCCCTTGCGTGCGCGCACCGACCACGCCGCGACTGCACTCGCCGTCTCGTCGTTGCGGAGATAATCGATGAAGATGCGTCCTTTGCGGACGTCCTTGCGGCTATTGATCGTGAAACGATCGGGATTGTCCTTCGCCATTGCGTCCGAGAACGCCCGTGCAAACCGTTTTGCCTCCGCCCACGAAGGACCGGCTTTGAAAGGCACCACTACGTGTAATCCCTTACCACCGGTCGTTTTCACGAAACTGACCAGCCCAAGGGATTTCAGATCGTCGCGCACTTGCCGCGCCGCGTCCTTGACCCGCTCCCAAGGCACGTCCGGTGCAGGGTCGAGGTCAAAGATGACTCGGTCCGGCGTCTTTACGGCCTCGACCGTGGCGTTCCAGACATGCAGTTCGATGGTGCCCATTTGTACGACTGAGACAAGGCCCGCCGCGTCTTCGATATAGATGTAGGGCTTTCCCTCGCCGTGGCCCTCGACGGTGATGCCCTTTACGTGGTCCGACATGCCGTCTCCCGCGTGTCGCTGGAAGAAGCAGTGTCCGATATTGCCTTGGGGGCAACGCACCAAACTCATTGGCCGATGACCCGCGTGCTGGAGCAAGCGTGGCGCGATCGCCGCGTAGTAACGCGCCAGGTCGAGCTTGGTAATGCCGCTCTCTGGCCAGAGCACGCGGTCGGGATGCGTGATGGTAATCCCGGCGACGACATTGTCGTCCTCGTTGGTGCTGGAGGCCTTTTGGGCCTTGTGCGCCTGCTTCGTTTTCACTTTGGCCAAAGGTTTCTCCTTCTCGCGCACCACTTCGCGCGCGGGCTTGTCTTCACGCAGCCCTTGGAACGAGGGGTGACGCAGCATTCCGTCAGGTGTCCATTCAGCGAAGTTCACATGCGCAACGAGTGCTGGCGTAACGAAATGCGCGTTCCTACGGGAAGCCGTCGGCAGCGCGGCGAATGGAGAACGTGCAGCGGGAATGGACTGAAGCTTTTTGAGGAGAACGCGGCCCTCCGGGTGGGAGAAGCCTGTTCCTACCTTACCCGCAAAGCGCAGCGCGTCGTTTTCGAAGTACCCAGTCAGCAGCGCGCCAAGGGTGCCGGGTTGCTTGGATTGCTCGGTATACCCACCGATCACCAGTTCCTGCTCTTTAATGCATTTCGACTTCAACCAGTCGTCGGTGCGCCCACTTCGATACGGTGCTCCCGCCCGCTTCGAGACGATGCCCTCGAGTGCCAGATGGCAGGCGTGCTCTAGGACCTGCTGGCCGGTTTCCGCGAAATGCTCGCTGTACTGGATTTCGGCTGGCGCTTTACCCAGCAAGTCCTTGAGCAGTGCCTTGCGTTCAAGAAGTGAATCCGTACGAACGTCCACCCCGTTCAAGTGCAAAAGGTCAAAAGCGTAGTATCGCAACCGGTCGAGTTTTCCCGTCGAGAGAGCGTTCTGCAGCGCATGGAAAGAAAGACCTCCATCGGCTCCTGAATGCACCGCCTCACCATCTATCACAGCGCTTTTTACCTTGAGCTTGGCCAGCGCCATCGCAAGAGGCGGAAAGCGATCGGTCCAGTCATTCGCCGCTCGCGTGAACAGACGAACGTCCCCCCGGTCAATCACCGCCAGCAGCCGGTATCCGTCGAACTTGATCTCATGCACCCACTTCTGGCCCGAGGGCGGCTTAGTCACGAGCGTGGCAAGCTGCGGTGGGATGAAATCTGGTGCGCTATTACCCGCGCCGAATTTTGGCGGCTTTGCCTTGGCGGGCGGGCGGGCTTTTTTTTTCAGCGCATTGAGAGCATCTTCGGCTTGGGCCTTGGATTTGCGTGTCGCGCCACCGCGTCCCCAAGTTTTGCCCCCACCACCGGCGATACCTTCCATGCTGCGGCGGCTGACGACGCTCTTTGTATAGCGGTTAAGCGCTGCCTCGCCCACGTTATCCGCGTACTGATCCTTGCCTTTGATCAGCAGCCAATTCTCCCGCTTTCCCTCCCCCGCGCGCCCCCGCATACGCACGAGGTGCCAACGTCCCTTCAAGCGCTTGCCTTTGAGCTCAAAGACCAGGTTGCCTTTGGCGTAGCCGCGATGCGCATCGCCGATGGCTTCCCAGGTGCCTTGGTCCCACAACATCACGGTACCGCCGCCGTATTCGCCCTGCGGGATCGTGCCTTCGAAGTTTCCGTAGTCGAGCGGGTGATCCTCGACATGGACAGCCAATCGCTTGTCTTCCGGATTGAGGCTGGGCCCCTTGGTGACGGCCCAGCTTTTCAGGACGCCATCAAGCTCAAGTCGAAAATCGTAATGCAAACGCGAGGCCGCATGCTTTTGGATGAGGTAGGACTTGCCACTCGCCTTATGCGAGGTCTTTCCCGAGGGCTCAGCGCTCTTCGAGAAGTCGCGTTTCGCCTGGTAGGTCGCGAGCTGCTTCTGAGTGGTCGAATTGGGCATTTAGTACTCATGGTACGGGCGGGCCAGGCGACTTACGTCAATTCATGATCCACTGCCGCGGTTCCTTGTGAGGTCATCGACGAAACGGTCGCCCTGATACAGAACGCGTGACGGCGCCGCGTTTTGTCGCTGAGTCGCGCCCGCGCTTCGGGGGCCGTCCGAAGCGACTCTTCCTCACTGGGACGCCCACCGGATTGGCTACTGGGGATTAGGCAAGAAGTTCCGGGACAAACAGGATGGCCTCATCAAGGTCGTGCTGAGACCGTGAATGACTAGGAGGGGGGCATGAAGATTGCGCACTACTGCAAGCCCAGCACTTGCAATGTGTCTGTACGCGATCGTTTAGCTCGCTCATGATATGGCTCGTTGAGCGGAATCGAGTTCGGTCAGGTAGACCAGTGCCCAAGGTGCAAGCGCGGCACGGCAAAGAGAACGAACTCACGCGCGAAGAGCGCCGTGAACGACGTCTACTTCGCCGTCAAAAGCAGCGGGAGGGCAATATCGGCCGTGCCGCCAAGATGCACACCGCCCGACTGCAAATGAAATTCGAGGGTGCCAAACGGGCTGCCGATTCCTTAAGGGCATCGGCATATGTCGGCTGCTCTGGCTGGTTTTACTGGAAATGGCGTGGGATGTACTATCCCGAAGACCTGCCTACCGGCGAGTGGTTTCGTTACTACGCGAAACGCCTCGATACGGTTGAAATCAATGCGTCATTTTATTCGTGGCCGACTGTCGCAAACGTCAAAGCCTGGCGGCGCCAAGCGGGCAAGCGAGACTTCGTTTACACCGTCAAGGTCTGCGAGCTGATCACTCACATCAAGAGGTTCAGAGGTACAAAAACACTTGTAAAGGACTTTGGCATGATAGCCGATATCCTGGGCGAACAGATGGGCTGCTTTCTATTCCAGCTTCCACCGAGTCATCGGTTTACCAAGGCGAGGCTCGCCGCAATCGTCAGTCAACTTGATCCAGAACGTCGTAATGTAGTTGAGTTTCGGCACGCTAGCTGGTGGAACGAGACAGTGTACGCAGCGTTCCGCGAAGCCGGCATCATCTTCTGCTCGTGCAGCGGGCCGCGGCTCCCGGACGCGTTGGTCCGAACGGCCAACGACGTTTACCTGCGGCTGCACGGTCCCGAGCGTTGGTATCGCCATAATTACTCTAAGTACGAATTGGCAAAATGGGGAGACGAAATACGACGCAGTGGCGCTCGGAGAGCATGGATATACTTCAATAACGACTATGACGCTAATGCGCCGAGGAACGCGGCGACCATGCGGCGCGTGCTTGAAAAATAATTTTTGCACTTCGGAGCTCTAAACGCTCCAAGCACAGACGTTCCGCTGCACCGGGGTAGAAGGCGGGAAGAAGTCGCCTTTTGGATCTCGACCCAACACTCGAGAGCTTAAATGGTTCTACCCCCCCCTCGTCGTTCAAAAACGCATCGACCAGCTCGGGAGGCCGGCAGAAGTCCGATCCTCATGCCGGAACCCGCGCCTTTGCCTGACGTTAGCGTCCAGTTCTTACTCCGCACACTGAGGGCGCGCGTATGGGCCTGTTTTCCAAGGATATCAAGACAATGGACGATCTGTTCCTGCATGTCATGCAGGACATCTATTACGCCGAGAACCAGATCGTGAAGGCCCTTCCCGATATGATCGGTAAGGCGACCAATCGCGATCTCACCGCAGCCTTCAAGAGTCACCTTGCCGAAACCGAAAAGCAGATCGGTAGGCTCGAACAAGCGTTCGAGTTACTCGGCGAGAAGCCCAAGGGCACGAAATGCCCTGCGATCAACGGCATCATCGAGGAAGCCAAGGAGCTCGCCGGAGAGGTCGCGGACAAGAAGGTGCTCGATGCCGCACTGATCGCGGC
This sequence comes from uncultured Alphaproteobacteria bacterium, assembly GCA_963757565.1. Classification (GTDB taxonomy): domain Bacteria; phylum Pseudomonadota; class Alphaproteobacteria; order Rhizobiales; family Xanthobacteraceae; genus PALSA-894. The sequence goes on along the minus strand of CAVWSB010000003.1, from coordinate 28,263 downwards.
GGCGCAGGCGGTCGAACACTACGAAATCACTCGCTATGGCACGCTGATCGCCTGGGCCGACGAACTCGGCAAGGATGCGGTGGCGAAGCTACTGACTACGACGCTCCACGAGGAGCGGGCTGCCGACAAGAAGCTCACCGACATCGGCGAGAAGAGGGTAAACCGGAAGGCGGCAGGCTGACCATGAACGCGTACGACGAGCGGACCCGATCGCTGTGGATGGCCAAAGACGTGGTACCCGATGCGCCTCGCCTGAAGGGCGACCAGCTCTGCGACATTGTTGTCGTGGGTGCCGGCATCGCCGGGTTGTCCGTCGCGTACGAGCTTGCGTCCGCGGGACGCAAAGTCATTGTATTGGACCGTGGCCCGCTCGCCGGTGGTATGACCTCGCGAACGACGGCGCACCTCGCGCCGGTCTGTGACGACGGCGTGGCCTCGCTTATTCAGCTTCGCGGCGAAGAAACAGCCAAGCTGTTCCAGCAGAGTCAGGAGGCAGCGGTCGATCGAATCGAAGCGATCGTGAAGGAGCGCGACATCGCCTGTAATTTCCGAAGGCTCGATGCCTTCCTGTTTCCGGCTATGGGAATGGAGCCCGCCGCGGCGCGAGATCAGCAGGGGAAGGAATACGACGCCTTGCGTAAGGTCGGCGCGGCGGTCGAGCGGGTCAAGGGCGTTCCGCTGAAAGGCTTTGAGGATGCGCCCGTGTTGCACTATTCGCGACAAGCGACATTCCATCCGCTCAAATACGTGCGCGGCCTGATCGCCGCGATAGAGGAGAATGGCAGCCAGCTGTTCGCAGGCAGCGCGGTCATCAAGATCGAGGAGATCGATGACAGCGTCCGCGTCAGCACCGAAGCTGGCAGCGTCACTGCCGCCCAGGCGGTTTTCGCCACGAACTCGCCGATCAACGACCGCGTGGCGCTGCACAGCAAGATGGCGCCGTACCGGACCTACGCGATGGCCTACACCATCGCGCGTGGCACGCTCCCCGACGCGCTCTACTGGGACATGGCCGATCCCTATCATTACGTTCGACTCAACCCGGGCCCTGGCACCACCGATTACCTTATCGCCGGCGGAGCGGATCACAAGTCCGGCGAAGCCGATGACGGCGACGTCCGCTTCGAGGCGATCGATGCCTGGATCCGCTCGCTCGTGCCACAGCTCGGCAAGGAGGTGCATCGTTGGTCCGGTCAGGTGATGGACACGATCGATTATTGCGGCTTCATAGGGCGCAATCCCGGTAGCGACAGGATCTATGTGGCGACCGGTGACTCCGGACAGGGAATGACCCACGGCGCGCTGGCGGGTTTCTTAATCAAGGACCTGATCCTTACCGGATCGAGTCCCTGGCAAGGTGTATACGAGCCATCTCGAAAGCCCGTCGGCGGAATCGTCAACTACGTGAACGAGAACGTGACGGCCATCAAGAATTTCGCCGAATACCTGACACCGGGTGAGATTGACAGCACGGACGAGTTGCAACCCGGCGAAGGCGGGATCATCCGCAAAGGTATGACCAAGGTCGCGGCCTGCCGTGACTGCAAGGGCAGGCTCCATCTAACCTCCGCGGTCTGCACACATCTCGGTTGCCACGTACACTGGAATTCCACCGAGCAATGCTGGGACTGCCCGTGTCATGGGTCGCAGTTCGCCCCGGATGGAGCCGTGCTGAACGGTCCCGCTATGATGCCGCTTGAGCCCGTGCAATTGCCGAAATAAAGCCCGCCAAGGCAATCAGGCGAGGCAAAACGTGACGAATGAGGCCTGTCCGCATCGCGCGGAAGCTGATCCATATCACTGGCCACTTCCTATTCTGGTAACTAATCGAGTTGGATCTCGGTCGCACTCCCTGAGCGGGTGATACGCTGCGTGGATTTCGCTGTATTTTCAGTGTGGCAGTTGGATTCCAGTCGCACTCGCCCAAGCAATATTATTGCTACAAATTCAGAGGCTTTTGGATCCCAGTCGCACTCCCTCCGCCAGTCTGTTCGCCTTCAACATTCTCAGCAGCCTGGAACACACGCATAGAAGCCCGATTACCGCGGGCTCGGCGCGGTAACCTCCGCACTTCGTGGCAACGCAAGAGCCCCACAGTTCGCTCTCTCTCCCAAGCTTTCTCCAAACCTCCGCACTTGGCCGATTTAGTGCGCTTCGCATAAGCTATTGAATAAAAGTCGCTTTTCGGCTTCTGCGCCTCCGCATCTTTCGAAATTCCTCACGGTCAGGCGCCAGCGACCCTCATCCAACGCCGTCATTGAAGATACAGGGTTTTTCGACTCTATTCGGGCGCGATGCGGTTGCGTCGCGCTTCCAAACTTCCCAACCGAATTTTGCACTCCCCCCACCGGCGGGGCTCTTTCAGGACGCGGAATACGCATGCCTATCTTGAGATGGCTCACCCGCGATCAGGACATCGGCGCCGCAAAGCGCGTGCCCTATCGCCTGCTTGAAGAAGCGCCCGAGATTTCGGCCGGCGATCACGGCGCGAGCAACATGCTCATCCAGGGCGACAATCTCGAGGCTCTCAAGGCCTTGCTGCCCTTCTATGCGGGCCAAGTGAAGTGCATTTATATCGATCCGCCCTATAACACCCGTTCCGCCTTCGAGCATTACGACGACAACCTCGAACACACGCAGTGGCTCGCGATGATGTGGCCGCGGCTCGAACTGTTACGCGACCTTCTAGTGGAGGACGGCTCGATCTGGGTGTCGATCGACGACAACGAGGGGCACTACCTACGTAAACGAACGACCCATTCGATCCCGCTGGTCGACCCAACTTCGTCTCGATCTTGCCGGCACTCCCGAGCGCAACGAAGCCAACGTGATCACTGCACTTTCAAATGATGAGGCTTTCGCTGGCGCGCTCGTGTTCGACGAATTCCGCCAGGAGATTCTGGTGATGCGGCCTTTGCCTTGGGAGGCGGCGACCGACAAGGTGTCCCGCGTCTGGAGCGATGCCGACGATGTGCGGTGTGCCGAATGGCTTCAGCGCCGCGAAATCAACGTCCCGCCTGCCATCGTGAGCCGCAGTGTGGGCGCGGTTGCGCGTGACATTTGTGTCCATCCAGTCCGAGACTATCTCACCTCGCTGCGTTGGGATGGCACGGCTCGGATTGAGACCTGGACAACCGCCTACCTTGGTGCCGCTGACACCCCGCTCAATCGCGCATTCGGATCACGTTGGATGATCTCGGCGGTGGCACGCATCATGCGGCCTGGCATCAAAGCGGATCACATGCTGATCCTCGAGGGCCCGCAAGGGGCCAAGAAATCGAGCGCTCTGAAAGTTTTGGCCGGCGAAGAGTGGTTCACCGACGAACTGGCAGAGATTGGCTCAAAGGATGCGGCCCAGCAGATGCGTGGCACGTGGATCATCGAGATCGCGGAGCTCGACGCCATCAGCCGCGCAGAGGTGTCGCGAATTAAGGCCTTTTTGACCCGCACGATCGATCGTTACCGGCCGCCTTACGAACGTTACGTGATCGCAGTGCCCCGCCAGTGCGTGTTCGCCGGCAGTGTCAATCCAGATACCTATCTACGCGATGAAACCGGCAATCGCCGCTTTTGGCCAATCCGTTGCGGCGCGATCAACTTGGATGCGCTGCAGTCGAACCGCGGCCAGCTTTGGGCGGAAGCGGTCGCGCGATATCGAGAGGGCGCAGTCTGGTGGCTGAACGAGCCGGAGCTTATTGGGTTGGCCAAGGGCGAGCAAGAACAACGCTATCAGGGAGATGCCTGGGACACGCGCATTGATCGTTGGCTGGCTTTTGATCGCAAGCGGGTCAATCGCGGCTACGGAAACTTCGACGATTGGCATGAGGAAGAAACGGAGCGAGCGAATCCGTTAGCCGACACATCTGTCGGCGAGATTCTCGAGGGGGCGCTTGGTATCGAGGCGGCGAGGTGGACGCGCGTGGATCAGTTGCGAGTCACCGCTTACCTGAAGGCGCGTAATTGGCAAAGGTATCAGGCGAGAGTCGGATCCGGACGCGAGTCTGCCCGAGAATGGCGATACCGGCGGTAGTAGTCTTCACGCGGCTTATTTGGCAAGAACGGCTTGATGATCTTCCATTCAAAGTCGATGAATTCGTAGCCCATGATTTTCGACGCTCAGCTTGGAAGCTTGCGCGCCGACCGCATCATCAAGCCGCTACGGCCGTTGCGAAATTCCCCGATTTAACTACCGCTTTCGGGGCGATAGCCGACCTGGCTGGATACGCCGGTGGCCGGGTCCCGGTCGAAAATGACCCGAATGCGAAGTGGCGAAATGTCCGTTCTTATGCCGCTATTGAGAGGTGAGCAGACATCACGCGGACACCGCTGAACGAGGACCCATACCGGACTCGGTGTGGGCCGGCCAGTTTTGACGCCACCATCGGTGACGTCCATAACATTGGGCGATCTACTTCTGGGCTGCCGCTATGAGTTCTTCATAGGATCCCGGAAAGTACGCTACGTTGTGCCAAGGCCGCTTGCTCATCGCCGTTACGAGGCCAAGAACCTGCGCGCCGTCGCGCCCAAACAGCACGATGCGCCGATTGAAATCGTCGAGCGGCAACGGCGGATTGGCCAGCTTGCCCGACATCATGTGCTTGAGGGTGCCGTCGAGGCTCTCGGTTGTCAGGTTGCGAGCGCCCGGCAAGCTTCCCTTTGCGTAGTCTTCGGCAGATCGCGCATCGATGAACACGGCAGTCTGATCCATCTTGGCGATGCGCAGGATGCCATCGAGTTCGATGACGATCGGGCCGCCGAGCGCACGCCACACTGGCAGTCCGAGCTGATAGCGCCGAACATTGGTGAAGCCTGCTGCAACCAACTGATCAGCCAATCGTCGGCTCGCTTGGCAATACGGACCGTTGCAGTAAATAACGAGCGCTGCGGCCGTATTGCCATTCGCGATCTGCTCGACGGCCGCGATCTGCTCGTTGGACGGCGCATCGATGATGCGGGCGTCGGGAATATGACCGGCGACGAACTCGGCACGCGGTCGCGCATCGATGATGATCGTGCTTCCGTCAGCGAGCATGCGACGCAGCTGTTCGGTGCTGACCTCGTCGGTCTTGGCATCAGGCTCCATCAGCGTTGCTTGGTAGATGGTGAGGCCGTCAGCCGAGGCAAGGCTCGCATAGCCAAACGACAGTGCAAGTAAGACGGCGGCAAGCCCAGTGAAACGCGCGATCCTCATGCGTTATCCTCCTTCGACCAAAGCCCTCTGTCCGTGCGCCTCCCTGCCAGCGAAATGAGCAAACGAGGCAAGCGACAGGTTTCCCTGATATGAGCGGCGTGCCGGCCGCACGTCCAATATGATTGCGTGAGGGCTGCGCGCAGAATTTCCGCGGGCAAGGTGCCGAGCTAGGCGGTGCGGACCCAGAGTGGCTGCGCCAGGGGACCGAGCGCGTCGAGCAGGTCGGTCAGCGACGACCTGACCGCTCCCGTGAGACCCGCCTCGCTCTTGAATGGGCCCCGTTGCTTTGAAGACGCGAGAAACAGGGTGCGCTTGATCGCCGGCATAGTGATGGGGCGGGCATCCAGCTTTTGCGAGCGGACTTCATCGAGCGCCGCAAAGTACGGCAGGATGGCCGAGGCGGCTCCGCGCATGACCAGGCTTTTCATCGCGGAGATCGAGCGGACCTCATAGGCAATTTTCAAATCGAGCCCGAGATCTCGTGCGGTACGGGTCACGACCGTTCGCACGGAGTCGCCTTCTTCGGGCATGGCAATGCTCTCTTCCAATGCCTCCACAAATGCGATCGGCTTGCCATTGCCTCCACGCGGAGGCGTGACCAGGACCAGGTCGTCCTGCAGCAGCGCGGTGCGTGAAAATTGCGGCAGATCGGGCACGTCATAGCAAAGGATGAAATCGGCCTCGCCGCGCCCAAGCGTCTCTATCAGAACGTGGCTCATCGCCTCCACGATGCTGAGAAACACATTAGGAAGTTGTTCGCGCACCGCCATCGCGATTTCGGTGCCGCACACCAGCATCAAGGCGGGTGTGATTCCGAGGCGAATTGTTTCGCTGTCTTCACGTTCGCAGGCGCGCACATCCTTTCGAGCCTCTTCGACCCTTTTCAGAATGGCGAGAGCGCGTGCGTAAAGGAGGCTGCCAGCTTTGGTCGGCTCGATGCCGCGGGAATGGCGCACCAGGAGGGCAACCCCCAAGTCCTCCTCAAGCTGGCGGATTTGCATTCCGAGCGCGGTCTGCGCCACGTGCAATTGTTCGGCCGCCCGCGTCATGTTGCCGGCTTCGACAACCCCGACGAAATACTTGAGTTGACGGAAGTTCATAGCACTTTCTCGCCAAACTCTGCCCGCGAAACCTCGTTGCCGCAAGCGCGGGAACCGAAAAAACCACGAAAAGAGGAGGGCCGTAGGTCGCATCCGGCCCTTCCAAATGTTGATTGCGCGCAGTGTAAGCGGCAAGGGCGCGATGCCAGGGGCATATCAAGGCTGTCGCGCAGACCGAGTTCACTTCGACCTTCCGAAGTAGCCTGTGACTGAATGTTCGATGTCTGCTTAGCTGCGAACAGGTGATTGACGCTCAAGCGTGAAGCTTTGGGCCGCTTCTGAATCCGTGGCGGATGACCAGCTTGGGCTAGAGAATTTTTCCGGGATTCATGATGTTGTCCGGATCGAGAGCACGTTTGATCGCACGCATGGCATCGACTGCTACCGCGCCGTGTTCCGGCTCAAGCAGGTGCTTCTTGCCTTCACCGATACCATGCTCTCCGGTGCAGGTACCTTCCATCGCGAGCGCACGCTCAGCGACGCGGTCTATGAACGTTTTCGCCGCCGCGACCTCGGCCGCATCCTCCATCATCACCATCACCGAGGCGTGGAAGTTGCCGTCTCCAACGTGACCAACAATCGGCGCAACGACGCCAATCGCCTCGGCGTCGCGCTTGGTCGCAGTTACGCATTCGGCGAGCCGAGAAATCGGCACGCAGACGTCAGTTACCACGACCTTCGCACCCGCCCGATAGGAGCGCAGGGCCCAGAAAATATCGTGCCGCGCCTGCCACAGCCGCGTGCGGTCTTCGGGATTTACCGACCACGCGAAATCGCCGCCGCCACATTCGCGCGCGATCTCGCCGAAACGTTCCGATTGCTCGGCGACGCCGGTGTCAGTGCCGTGAAATTCAAGGAACAGCATCGGCGCTTCGGGAAGGTCGAGCTTCGAGTGCGCGTTGCAGACACGCACCTGCATTTCGTCGAGCAATTCGACGCGCGCGAGCGGGATGCCGGCCTGGATCGCCGTGATCGCGGTCTCACACGCCGCCTCGATCGATGGAAACCGGCACACCGCCGATGCGATGGCCTCCGGGATGCCGTGCAACTTTAATGTCAGCTCAGTGATAACACCGAGAGTGCCCTCAGCACCGACAATCAGTCGCGTGAGGTCGTAACCGGCGGATGATTTGCGGGCGCGACGGGACGTGACCATTAGATCGCCGTCGGGCCGCACGACCTTCAACGCCAGCACGTTGTCCTTCATGGTGCCGTAGCGCACCGCCGTGGTACCCGATGCGCGCGTCGATGCCATCCCACCAAGCGACGCGTCAGCACCGGGGTCGACCGGGAAGAACAGTCCTTGGTCGCGCAGATAGTCGTTGAGCTGCTTGCGGGTTACGCCAGGCTCGACCACACAATCGAAGTCCTGCGTGTGCACGTTTACGATCCGGTTCATGTCCTTCATGTCAAGGCATATGCCGCCGAATGGTGCGTTCACATGCCCCTCGAATGAGGTACCCGTGCCAAACGGAATGACTGGCACGCGATGGCGCGCACAGATGCGCACCGCCTGCTGCACGTCCTCGGCTGATTGTGGATAGAGAACCGCGTCGGGTGCTTCACCGGCAACCCATGTTGTCGTGTTCGCATGCTGCTCGCGCACCGCGCGGGACGTCACGACGCGGTTACCGAATGTGGAGGTGAGCTCGGCAATCGCTGGAGCGATCGCGGACGCGTCGGTTCGTGGCACGTCGAGCATCGTCGTCCCTCCCGGATCTGGCTGACCGCTATCGGTGCGCCGTCATCAGAGTGGGAGCGCGACTGCATGTAAATTCACTATGCGGTATACATTACCGGTAGGGGGCCACGATGCCGCGATCCGGGCCGACGACGCGCCAGCGCATACTTGACGCTGCATACGCGCAGTTTCATCGCAAGGGTTTCGCACGGGTCAATCTCGGCGACATTGCGCAGGCTGCTGCCGTGACCAAGCGCACGCTCTACTATCACTTCAGGAGCAAGGACGATCTACTCGCCGACGTCCTCGAAATACAGCATCACCTGGCAATCGCCTCATTCCGCAACTGGGCGAGTCGATTGTCGGGTAATCCGGAAAAGCTGGTCGAGCAGATGTTTGCCGAGCTTTCGTCATGGACGCGCAAACCGTCCTTTGCCGGCTCCGGCTTCACACGCGTGATTGTCGAGCTGGCTGATCTTCCCGGGCATCCGGCTCGCGCCATCGCGCGCCGACACAAGATGATGGTCGAGGGCTTCGTCGCTGACCTGTTTGCGGACGCCGGCCTCGCATCACCTAGGGACCGTGCCCGCGAAGTCTATATGCTTCTCGAAGGCGCGACCGCGCTCATTCTGGTTCACGGGGACCGCGGCTATTCCAAGTCCGGCGCCGAGGCCGCGAGAACGATAATCCGACAGTCCTCGGTGCGCAGAAGCGTGCGGAGCTCTTCAGTGAAGCAACAAGATCGATAAAGAATAGCGATCTTGCTATCTCTACAATGGCGAACGCGCCGCGCGCGTTGTGTCCCGCTTGGTAAGGAGAAGCGACCCGTACCGAGCAGGCAAGAGATGTCGCCTTCTGGCCCGAAGCGGCCATCGCACTGGCGACGTTACTCAGGAATCAGGTCGGGTTCATTGCGCTCATGCCGCCCCGACGATCACCGACTTCTTCTTCCCGGTTGCCGCGAATGCTCCCTCGGGGAGACCGAGATTGTTTGCAAGCAGGTGCCGCGGTGCTTTGGCGATCCAATCCGACAGCGACACCTCCTGATATACTCCGCTGTCGAGCGCGCCGACGATCTCGCAATCCTCCTTGCCGATGTTCTGCACCATGTGGCCGCATCCGCGTGGAAGGTAAGCACAGTCACCCGGAGAAAGCTCCGCGACCGCCATGCGCTTGTCGAGAGCAAACAACGTTATTCGCGCCTTTCCTTTGGCAACGTAAAGCCATTCGTTCGAACCCGGGTGCCAGTGTGGCTCGTGCATTGAGCCCCGTTTTAGTTTCAGCACCATGCCGGTGAACGTCGTCGACATCGGGAACTCGTTCGCCGACGCGACATGGAGCGTTCCACCGGCGGAACTTGCGCGCGGCGCCTGCGCCATGAGGCGAAACCGGTGCGTCTTCTTCCGGTCCAGCACCTGAGTAGCGCGGGCTTGCGAACTATCGCGCCCGATGATGTCCCCCTGCCGGATATAGACCTCGGCGGGCGGAATCTTTGCCACACTCTCCTTGGACATGCCGAGCGCTTGTGTCAGCACATTGGCGTCGAGACGACTGATCCAGTCGCTCAGGCCGAACGTTCCATGTTCGCCATAGAGCCCGTCATCGAATGCGAGGATGGCGTGGCATGGCTCGGACCCGATTGTCTGGATCGCGTGGCTGTGGCCCTTCGGGAAATACCAGAGGTCGCCGGCGCCGTAATTGGCAACCTCGGTCTCGCCTTCGGGATCGACAACGGTTACCTGGCAGGTCCCGGACAGGATAAGAGCCCACTCCGCGGAGTTATGCCAATGCATCTCGCGCACACCTCCGGGATTGAGAAACAAGTGCGCTAGTGCGGCGTCGGTGGCGATCGGGAGCGTACGCGTGGTGATGTCGCGTGCCCAGCCCCCGGAGGTCGCCTTGATTGCCGCCTGATCGAGCGACACGGTAAACTTTATGGGATCGCCGGTGCGGCGCGGGATCAACGGTTGAAACTCCCCAGCCGGAGCGACGTCGTAGCCGGCCGCGTGGCCATCGTTGGTCGTTGCGAACGAGGATGTTGCAGTCAGGCTTCCTGCCGCAACGGCTAGACCGCCGAGAAACGCACGACGATTGGTATCGCTCATGGTCTTGGCTCCATTGTAAATCGCATGGCGCCCACAGTCTCTCGTGACCTGTAGTGGACGTAGTTCTAGCTCTCGCGTCGAAGCGCTCCGAGCAGCGGCTCTAGTGTCTTTAAAGTTTCGAGGCTGCCAACCAGGTCGGCAACTTTTCGCGCACCTGTGACTCCGAGGACCGGCTCGGCCAGTTCGCGGAATTTTTCCTCAACCGCCTTATCGTCGAACGGGCGCGTCGCATCCCCGAGCGGGATCTCGATGTCGGCACGGTGACGTGTGCCGTCCGCGAGTTCGACCTCGATGATGGCGGGACGCCCGCGCGGAAACCTTCGCTCCAGATCATCGCTGCCTTCGGCTTTCATCTTGCCGAGGAGCGCGACAATATCCGCCTGGCGGAAGCGGTCGTGGTCAAATTGCTCTTCTGTCAGTTTTCCATCGGCGAGCGTCATTGCGACGCAGGACGGCAGACTGTGATCCGCCGTTTCTCGATTGGCGGGCCGGAATTTCGCCGGGTCCGCGATGTTGGCCAGTTGCGCCGGTCTCATCGTGGCGGTTATCCCCATAATCTGATCGAGCCTCCCCTTGAGCTTGGGGTGAAGCTGCGCCGCAGCCTCCACGGGCGCCTGCAGAGCGTATTGAACCGGATAGCGCTTGAGACTGACGCGCTCGCATCGCCAGTCGGCCATTTCGAGCGGAAGCGAGATCGAGCCGGGCTGCGCCTTTGCGACCTTGTCGAACAGCCATTCAATCGACCCGAGCGGTCCAGTGAAGCCTTGTCCCGCGAGCCGTGCCGCCGTGATCGCCTCGGCGCTGTTCAGCGAATAGGCCAGCGCCTTCGCCATACTAAGATCGCCTGCGAGCAGCGAGTTTTCGGTCAAATGCCGGGCGCCTCCGAGCACGCAGCCGTGCGCCATCGTCTCTGCACTTTGCCGCCAAGCCTTTCCGGCGACGAGCGGGACCACAAAACCCGCTGCGCTACCATGATGCAGGTTGGCGGAAGGAAACGAAAAGACGTCGCACAAGCGCAATTGCGCCTCGTAGCCCACCACAATCGCTTCGATAAGGTCGCGACCTGAGCCACCGGCCTCTTCAACACAGGCAATCGCCGGCGGAATATTCTCGCTTGGGTGACAAACATCCTTGGTGAAGTAGACATCGAGAAAGTCGAGATAACGCACCTGCGTACCATTGACGAAGGCCGCTCCGCTAACCGAGGTGCGACGTCCGCTCCCGATGATCGTCGCACCCGGCTCGGTTGCGGCGATCGAAGGCGTTGTGGCTTCTGCGATGCGCGCAGGCAGACTATCGACGGCCCCAAGCGCGCAGCCCAATGTGTCAAGAACGAGCCGCTTCACCGCCCCTACCGTACTCGTAGGCAGTCGGTCGAACGCAATATCAGTTGCAAATTTTGCAAGACGCTGCGCCTCGGTCAGCTTCCCGGTGCCCGATGCCCAAGCCTCGACCTGCGCCGCGCTCCCGTTCAGCACCGAGCCGGCCACGATAGTCATAAGCCCTTGGGCAGCACCGTTGAGTATGCGGCGGCGGGTCGGCGCCGTCGTGTTCGAACTTGATGTCACATCGTCGGATCGTTGCATGATCGCCTCCCCTTGCATTGCTGATAGCAGTTGGGAGGTTGGTGAGCTATGATATCGAAATTAGATAATTCATACCTCGGAGGGTATGGCGATGGAGTTGAGGCATCTTCGTTATTTTTCTGCCGTCGCGGAAGAAGGCCACATTACACGGGCCGCTGAGCGCCTCGGCATTCAGCAGCCCCCACTCAGCCGGCTGATCCGCTCGATGGAAAGCGAGATCGATGCTCAATTGTTTCGGCGAAAAGCGCGGGGCGTTGAACTAACCGAGGCCGGCCGTGCGTTTCACGCTAAGGTTCGCGCGATCCTCTCCGACTTCGATGATGCCTTCGAGATCGCACGACGCACAGCACGCGGCGAACAAGGCCGCATCCGCGTGGGCGTAACGCCAACAGGGCCGTTCCATCCATTTGTCCCCCGCGTGATACGGAGTTTTCGAGAGACGAACCCGCTTGTGTCGCTCACCCTGGACGAACGTTTGAGCGCAGACATCGTCGAGCAGTTGCGCAACGGCCGGATCGACGCTGCCTTCGTCTGGACGCCACCGACGGAGGGGCTTGTGGTGAACCGCTTGCTCGAGGACGAACTCGTCGTAGCCTTGCCCAGCCCGCATCCAATGGCCAAGCGAGATTCGGCTGTTGCGATAAGCGCGCTCGCCAACGAAACGTTCATCATCTACGGGCGTCGCGACGGGTTCGGCCTGTTCGCCGCGACCATCATCGCCTGCCGCGCAGCAGGATTCAGTCCGCGTTTTGGCCCCGAGGCGCCGCGGCTCGCATCCGCGCTCAGCCTCGTGGCTGCAGGGTTTGGAGTTTTCTTTGTGCCATCATCCATCCAACGCGTGCAAATGGATGGTGTCATTTACCGGCGAATAAAAGGACCTAATCGTCCCAAGTCCACATTGAGCCTGGCGTCCCGACAAGGGGATACTTCCCCGGTGGTCCGGCGTTTTATCAGCGTGGTCCGAACGGCCGCGAAAAGACCAAGTGTATCTTAGGGTGCCCAATTGTGGAACGTTTCGTCACTTCGCTGAGCTGGGATGCATGTCGGCTCGTGGCCCTTCGCGACATTTCATGGAGGCGCAACAATTTGGTCACTTGCGGAGCCAAGCGGACATCCAGCGAGCTGCTGCGCTTACGAAGCCGGATTGAAGGAGTATGCGCCTAACGCACTATCAAACAGGCGGCTGAGCGCCAATCGCCCTTCGTTAGGACGACTTGAATTGCGGCCTCCCGCGGGACGACTCTATTGGAACTGTATCGCGCTCGTACCGGACGGACGACAAAGGAGCCATTCACAGAGCTTCGACCACCTGCGTCGCCCCGAAACATTGCGCACCGCGATCGCGACCGCCTTCTTCTGGCCGACCAGGACCACGAGTCGCTTGCCTCGTGTGACGCCGGTGTAGAGGAGGTTTCGCTGCAGCATGGATAGTGCTGGGTCAGTCACAGGGATGACCATCGCCGGATATTCCGAACCTTGGCTCTTGTGGATTGTGGCGGCGTAGGCGGGAACCAAGCTGTCAAGCTCGCCGAAGCCATAGGTCACCGAGCGCCCGTCGAATGTCGCCGCCAGTTCGCCCGCCTCGGATCGACGTCTGACGACGTAACCGATGTCGCCGTTGTAGACTTCCTTGTCGTAGTCATTTTCGATCTGCATGACCTTATCGCCGGCGCAAATGTCCATCCGAAACGCTCGACCTTGCGTTCGCCGGCGGGGTTCAACGCCGCCTGCAATTCGATGTTGAGCGAACGCGCGCCGACACCGCCGCGGTTCATCGGGCAGAGCACCTGGATGTCGCGCATGGCAGTTCAAGCCGAAACGCTTTGGGATGCGGGTCTTCACCAATTCCACGATGCGTAGAACGGCGGTCTCGGGATCCTCGGCCGGCACGAAGTAGAAGTCGCTGTCGCCGGCAGGCGCGCAAGACCGGGCATCGCGCCCTGATTGATGCGATGGGCGTTGATGATGATCCGGCTCGCGGCGGCCTGCCGGAACACCTCCGTCAGGCGCACCACCGGCACGAGCCCCAGAGCCGATGATGTCGGCCAGCACCTGCCCAGGTCCGACGGAAGGCAACTGATCGATATCGCCGACGATCAGCAGTGCTGACGTGTCGGGATTGCTTTCACGAGCGCCTGCATCAGCATGACGTCGACCATCGAGGCCTCGTCGACGACCAGCAGATCGCAATCGAGGGGATTGTCGCGCGTTGCGTTTGAACCCGCCGCTCTTTGGATCGACCTCCAGGAGCCGATGGATCGTCTTGGCCTCGACGCCCGTCGCTTCGGTCATGCGCTTGGCCGCGCGGCCAGTCGGGGCGCAGAGAAGAATTCGTCACGCCTTTGGCCGCGAGGATCTTGAGGATCGAATTGACGATCGTCGTCTTGCCGACGCCCGGCCCGCCGGTGATCACCAGCGCCTTCGCCGTCAGCGCCAACCGGATCGCCGCCCCTGGCTGTCAGCGAGTTGCAAGCCCGCTGCGCTTTTCGATCCAGGGCACGGCCTTCTCTTCGTCGATCCATGGCCAGGGCAGCCTGCCGTTCACGATGCGGATCAGCCGCTCGGCGATCGCCTGCTCCGCCCGATAGAGGCCGGCCAGGAACGTGCAGGCGGTGTCGCCGACCTTGTCGGCTATCACGGCGCCGTCGGATCGTTCCAGCTCCAGGGCGGTAGGATCAATTCCTTCGGCGCTTCGAGCAATTCTTCGGCGAGCGGGATCAATTGGTCTGTCGGCAGCCCGCAGTGACCCTCGTCCATCGCCTCGGTCAACGCGTACGATATCCCGGCGCGCAGCCGGATCATGGCGGTCTTTTCGATGCCGAGCTTCATCGCGATCGCGTCGGCGGTCTTGAAACCGATGCCCCGGATGTCCCGGGCAAGCGATAGGGGTTCTCGGTCATCACCTGCACGGCGTCCGCGCCATAGGTCTTGAAGATGCGAACAGCCCGGGCGGTTCCGACCCCATTGCTGTGCAGGAAGACCATGATCTCCCGGACGATCTTCTGCTCGGCCCAGGCGTCCGTGATGCTTGGCCCGTACCGCGCCGATGCCCGTCACCTCACGAAGCCGATCAGGCTCGGCCTCGATGATGTCGAAGACCTTCTCCCCGAAGGCCTTGACCATCTTCTTGGCGTAGACCGGCCCGATGCCGCGGATCATCCCAGAGCCGAGATATTTCTCGATCCCTTCGATCGTAGCTCGGCGCCGAGGTCTTGAGAAACCGCGCCTTGAACTGCTGACCGTGGGCGCGATCGTTGATCCATTCGCCCGATGCGGTGATCCACTCGCCGGCGGAGATGATGGCGGCGTGGCCGACGACGGTCACCAGATCGCGATGGCCGCGCGCTTTCGCCCGGAGAACGCAAAAGCCGTTCTCGGCATTGTGGAAGGTGACCCGCTCGACCAGGCCGGCCAGGACTTCCTGCGGGCTTGAGGAAAACTGCGCCGTCATTTGAGCAGAGCGCTCACGGTGTCACCAACCTCGGCGGTGTCACCAACCTCGTATGGAGGTTGGTGACACAAATACCGCTGCAATAACAACGGTGTCACCAATGTCACCAATGTCACCATCAGTTTCTAAATCTATACGTGGAAATAGAGATTCGACGACGGATTCAATTTTCCTATACGGAATATGTTCGAAGTGGTTGGTGACACAAAAGATTGGTGACACGGTGACCTAAGTGCCTGTCGCTACACCAAAAATTGGTGTCACCAATCGATTGCGAGGTTGGTGACACCGCTCGCACCTCGAGACATCAAGTTCCTTTTGACCGGTTGGTCGATTTTTCTTGAGCTGACAATTCCGCGATCGTAGAAACAATGCGACCGAAGCCGAAGGCCCACTTTTTTGTGAGCCTTCCTAGTGACAACCCTCTCAGCAACTCCCGCGGGCCCCTGTCTCGGGCCGGGTCATCGCGAACAGCCGACGATCTTGGCTGTCGATCTCGGCACGACAACCGGCTGGGCAATGCATCTTGCCGCCAGCCGCGTGGAAAGCGGGACCGTTTCATTCCGTCCGAGCCGTTACGATGGCGGAGGGATGCGTTATCTGCGCTTCCGTGGTTGGCTCGATGACGTCGCGGCTAATGCGCCCGGCCTGTCCGCCATCTATTTCGAAGAGGTCCGTCGTCACATCGGTACGGACGCGGCGCACATCTACGGCGGCCTTCTCGCGACGCTAACGTCTTGGTGTGAGCAACACCACGTCGCGTATCAAGGCGTCCCCGTCGGCACGATCAAGAAGTTCATTGCCGGCAAAGGCAATGCCGACAAGCACGCCGTGATGAATGCGGTACGTGCACGCGGCCATCAACCTGATGACGACAATGAAGCCGACGCGATCGCAATCCTCCTGTGGGCGATCGAGACGCGCGGGGGCGTGCGATGACACGCCACAAACTCCCGGATCGTAGACCAGCAATTACAACAGAGCTGATCCACGACTTCCGATCTTATTCGGTCACGATCGGCTTCGACGTCTTCCGAAACCAGGTCGGTGAAGTCTTTACCCACGGGGCCAAAGCCGGTTCGTCAATGGACCGCATCCTGGATGATGCCTGCGTCGCGCTTTCCCTGCTGCTTCAACACGGTGTCGAACCCTCGGCACTCGCCGCCAGCATGGGCCGGCTGGGTGATGGCAAATCACCCGCGTCAATCATTGGCGCGCTTGCTGACCTCCTCGCACGCGAGGCACAGCGATGAACTTCATGCCGAGAGGTTTCGGTGGTGAACGTCGCTCACCTGAACGTGTCAAACACGATGGTTGGCACGATCAAAACATTTTGGTGGTGAGCGCAGAAGACAACAGGCTCACCTGGCCCGAGCGTGAGCTGGTTCGTCAGCTTGGCGAGAAGCTCTACGGACGAAGGCAAATGGTGGAGACGAGCCATGGATAGCTGGTCAGTTGAGATGGTCGAGAGCCGCCTGGAAGACGCAGCGCACGTGATCCGTCGTCTGCCTGCCGTGCGCATGCCGGCCTACTTCAACACGTGGCCAACGATGCTCATCGAGTTTGCTGACCGCGTCGGTAGGTTACCCGAACCAATGCGCCTGCCCCCTCCCTCTTCGAGTGCAATCACGCGGATGGAGGAAGCGCTCGAGTGGCTACGGTGGCTCGACGGCGACGACGCCAAGTTGGTCTGGGCTAGGTGCGAGGGAATGCCGTGGAAGCAGATCTGCTGCCGCTTTGGCATTGCACGCGCAACGGCGAACCGACGCTGGCAGTATGCGCTCGCGCTAATCGCATGGCGACTGAATGGCCGACCTGTCCCGACCAAGCGCTCAAGAGCGTTCCTCGTTGAACGCTTTGATCGGCGCCGAGATAGCGGTTTTCTCGACTGAGGACGGCGAGCGCTTCTGGTTGAGGGCGAGCAGGACCGCGCTCGTTTTTCCGAGGGCTTCGTCTGCGGGCGTAACCTCGACGAGTTCAGTGAGCTTGAACCTTCGCGCTATCTGATCTCGGAGTTCAATGTCCTTTGTAAGCGGGTGCTCGACGTAGCTTTCTCCGTTCCATTTCGAAATGGTCTTTCCGTTAATGACCGAGACGCCTTCTATCTGCATCGTCTTGGGATTGATGCCATAGAATGTCGACCCGAAGCGAGGTGGCTTCACGAGCTTCCTCTATCTGTTTGCTCGACGTGATGCGCACCACGTCGCTTCTGTTTGCTGTCAAGATCGTTTCTTTATGTGAGACATTATTTGGTGAGACATCAAGAGGCGAGACAGCAACGCGTTCGGATGCTATGAATTTCGTTATGGTCGCGAGAGACGTGACAGACACCCTCCCCACACCGAATTCGCGGGTCCTCCCTGGCTCAGAAATGAATGCGGGGGGCAATGGCGCCGCGCTTCGCTACGGACACCCGCAAAATCTGAGTTACCAATTACCAGTTACCAGTCTGCCAATCAGTGCAAGAAACTGCTCTGTGGTGGGCTTTTTACGTAGACTACACGCCGCAAACTCGGCCGGTAATCTCCCGAAGTTACCGCGCTTGCGGTTACCACTTCACCCGTACCAGGAATGCAGCCCCGCAATCGCGGTCGCCCCCGCATGCGCACCTGTTGCGACTGCGGTCGGGAAGACCTGGTGCGCAGCGACAATAAGGCCGAGCGTTGCGTCAGTTGCTCCGCCCGGCTGAGAGGTGCCAGAGGGCTTCAGGTCATCCGGGCCAAACGACCGCACGCACATTGCGAATGCTGCGGTCGCGTCTTCGTTACGACCCCCAGCGCTTTGGCACACGGCCGGGTTCGTTTTTGCTCTCGGGAGTGCTCACGACTCGCTCGCCGCGTCGAGCGTAACTGCCGATCTTGCGGAGCTGCTTTCGTAATCCTTCGCAGCGCTTTGTCGGCCTCGATCAACTCTTCGGGCCGCTTCTGCAGTCGGGGTTGCTATCACACTTATCTTTGTCGCACCCAGCGGGTGACCGGGCGTGGCTCACGTTGGCGTTTGGCCAGAACTGTGGCTCTCCGCCGAGCGCCATTCTGCGCTCTCTGCGGCAAGTTGCGGAGTCTCGACGTCCATCACATCATCCCGTTTCGGATTACCCGGGATAACAGTCAGCCGAACCTCATCCCGCTCTGTAAGCGACATCACAAGCTGATCGAGACGATCCAGCACGACGTCGAGGCGACCGACCTCGACCTGCCAACCTTTCAACTGTGGTTCCGAAACGCACTGACCGAGTGGCAAAGCGCCACGCGGTTCGTCCTGACACGTATGAATGGTTTACACAGTGCCCAGTACCTCACTCGCCCTTGAACACTGGCCGATCGACCGGCTGATCGAATACGCGCGCAATCCGCGGCGCAACGACGATGTTGTCGACCGGATGTGCGCCGCGATCCACGAGTTCGGGTTTCGCATTCCGATCGTGGCGCGCAGCGACGGGACGGTGGTTGACGGCCACTTACGCCTCAAGGCGGCGCGCCAACTGAAACTTGAGACAGTCCCGGTCGTCCTTGCCGACGACCTCTCTGAAGCACAGATCAAGGCGTTCCGACTCCTCGCGAACCGTTCCGCAAACTGGGCGGAATGGGACGACGAGCTTTTGAGTCTGGAGCTTCGCGAGCTACAGGACGAAGGGTTCTCCCTCGATCTTACGGGCTTTGATGAAGCTGAGCTCGATCGACTACTCAGTGACGCGGCGGAAGAGGATGAGCCCGCCGATGAGGCGCCAGAGCTGCCTGAAGAAGCGACCAGCCGCCCCGGCGATCTATGGGTTTGCGGCGAGCATCGTGTGCTGTGCGGTGATGCCACCGTACTGGCGGATGTTGAGACAGCGCTCGGCGGCGAGTTGGCCGACATGTGCTTCACGGACCCGCCCTATAATGTGAACTACGCAAATTCCGCGAAGGACAAGCGCAAGGGCAAGAACCGGCCCATCCTCAATGATGCGCTCGGCGCGGAGTTCGGCGCGTTGCTCTACGATGCCAGCGTCAACATGCTCACGATGACGAAGGGCGCGATCTATATCTGCATGTCATCATCGGAACTCGACGTCTTGCAGAAGGCGTTTCGGGAAGCCGGCGGCAAGTGGTCGACCTTCGTGATCTGGGCCAAGAACACGTTCACGCTCGGTCGCTCCGATTATCAGCGTCAGTACGAGCCGATCCTTTACGGTTGGAAGGATGGCGTGGATCACTACTGGTGTGGCGCGCGCGACCAGGGCGACGTCTGGTTCATCAACAAACCCGCAAAGAACGATTTGCACCCGACGATGAAGCCGATCGAGCTGGTCGAGCGCGCCATCCGGAATTCGTCAAAGAGCCGCGACATCGTGTTGGACCTGTTCGGCGGCTCGGGCACGACGATGATCGCTGCCGAGCGCGCAGGCCGGCGCGCGCGGCTCGTTGAACTTGATCCGAAGTACGTGGACGTTATCGTGCAGCGCTGGCAAAGCTTGACCGGCGGCAGCGCGACACACGCTGCCACCGGTCAGAAGTTCGCCGACTCCAAAGCGTGAGGGCTAGGCCGCGATTCGATAGACGCGACCTCGGCCCTCGATCTTTTCGGATTCGACCTTGAGCTTAAGCCGCTTTTTGAGCGTGCCAGCTATGGCGCCGCGCACTGTGTGTGACTGCCACGCGAGCTTCTTGACGATCTCTTCGATCGTCGCACCATCGGGTCGCTGGAGCAGCGCGATCAGTTGGGCCTGTTTGGTGTTGGTGCGCTCGGTCGGGGCTTTGCCGGTCGACGCTCGCTTCTGCTTTTTCGCGGTGGACTTGCGGGTTTTCACCTTGGCCATGTTGGGCTCCTCATTACGGGACCGCGATCATCGCGGCCTTGTACTGAGCGGAGCCCCGAGCGGGGCTGACGTAGCAGATACACGCTCTGTATGGCGCGTAAGCCAAGCGGATAGTCGAGCAACTTCGTTGCTTTGTTTCGGGCCGTAAGTAGCGGCAGGAGCAAAGATATCACGCTGACAAGTTCAGCCGCTCGGCTAGTCTTGCATTCAGCTCCGGCAACAGCACGATACCATCCTGATCGCTGCCCGATGAGTGCACCACGATCCAGGTACATGGATTGCCGCTCTCGTTCCGCGGCGCGTGTGGAACATCGATCGCAACAAAGGCCTGCTCGCCCTGACGCACCAAGACGCGCTTCTCCAAGTCGCTGCCGTAGTAAACGGCGCACTCGCCTTCGAGCATATAGGCGATCGTTTCGATGCCATTGTGGTAGTGCGCCTTGGCGACCGCGCCAGCCGGCATAGGCAGAACATTCATGCAAATCTTCTGCGCGCCAACTGTTTCGGCCGAGGCGCCAGCTCCATAAGTGAAACCTTGCTGACCCACGTACCTTTGGCCCGGCTTGATCACCGCGACCCCGTCGTGTCCTGACTGCGACTGCGACATTTGCGTTCTCCGCCCCTAAAAATTCACCGCGTTATGGTAGCTAACAAGTACGTGTTCGGGATAGTGGCTTCCTAAATCATGGGACTTTCGATCCGCGCCTATGCGCGCCACCGCGGCGTCAGCCACGTCGCGGTGATGCGCGCCATCAAGGCAGGACGCGTCCCAGTCGAGGCGGATGGCACGATCGATCCGGTCAAGGCGGATGCCGCATGGGAACGCTCGACCGATCCGGCCGCGAAAGCACGATCGCAAACCTGGTCTGATAGAAAGTCTGCGGCCTGTCGCAGAAGCGGCCCTCGGCTCAGTCCGCGAGACGCTGAAGGAACAAGGGCTCCCGGCGGGTTCGAACGTCACCTTCGTCCAGGCGCGCACCGCGCACGAGATCGCCAAGGCGCATCTCGCGCGACTGCGCCTGCAACGGATGAAGGGAGAACTCGTCGACCGCGCGCGCGCGACCGCGATGATGTTTCGACTGGCGCGTGAGGAAAGGGATTCGTGGCTCAACTGGCCGGCGCGTGTCGCCGCACTCATGGCGGCAGACCTCGGCGTCGAGGCCCATGCGGTTCAAAAGCTCATAGAAACGCATGTCCGCGGTCACCTCGCCGAACTCGCCGAGATCCGGGCTGAGTTCAGATGATCTCTTTGGGTTCGACGGCGGCGATGAGCTGTGCCAGGCTTGGCGCGACGGGCTCGCTGCCCGACCCGGCGCTCACGTTTCCGAGTGGGCGGACCGACATCGACTGCTGAGCCCGCGCGCCTCGGCCGAGCCAGGTCGCTACCGGACGGATCGCACTCCCTACATCCGGGCGATCGTCGACGCGCTGTCGCCGACGAACCCGACGCGGCGCGTCGTGGTGATGAAGTCGGCGCAGGTCGGCTTCACTGAAGGCGGGAACAACTGGATCGGCTACGTCATCCACCATGCGCCCGGGCCGATGCTCGCGGTGCAGCCGACCGTCGAGCTCGCCAAGCGGTTCTCGCGCCAGCGCATCGATCCGCTGATCAGCGAGAGCCCGGCGCTGCGGGAGCGGGTCAAGCCGGCGCGCTCGCGCGACGCCGGCAACACGGTGCTGTCGAAGGAGTTTCCGGCGGGCCTGCTGGTCATCACCGGCGCCAACAGCGCGGTCGGCCTGCGCTCGATGCCGGCGCGCTACCTGTTTCTCGACGAGGTCGATGCCTATCCGCCGTCCGCCGACGAGGAAGGCGATCCCGTCGCGCTCGCCGAGGCGCGAACCCGCACATTCTCGTGGCGGTCCAAGGTGTTTCTCGGCTCGACCCCGACGATCCATGGCCTCTCGCGGATCGAGCGCGAGTACGAGGCGACCGACCAGCGGCGGTTCTTCGTGCCGTGCCCGCACTGCGAGGAAAAGCAGTGGCTCAGGTTCGAGCGGCTGCGCTGGGAGAAGGGCCGGCCGGAGACCACTCATTATATATGTGCGTGCCTGCGACGGGCGGATCGAGGAGCACCACAAGACCGCGATGCTTGCCGCTGGCCGCTGGCGGGCGACCGCCGAGGCCCAGATCCCGGCACCATCGGCTTTCATCTCTCCGCACTGTATTCGCCGGTCGGCTGGTTGTCCTGGGAGCAGCATCGCCCGGATGTGGGAGGCCGCGACAACCGACGAGGCCAAGCGCAGTTTCAAGAACGGCGTGCTCGGCGAGACCTGGATCGAGACCGGCGAGGCGCCGGACTGGCAGCGGCTCTACGAGCGTCGCGAAAACTGGCAGATCGGCACGGTGCCGCTCGGCGGTCTGTTCCTGACCGCCGGCGCGGACGTCCAGAAGGACCGCATCGAAGTCGACATCTGGGCCTGGGGTCGCGGCCTCGAAAGCTGGCTCGTCGATCACATTGTGATCGACGGCGGCCCGGAGCATGCCGCGACCTGGGATGCGCTGCACTCCTTCTTGGTCGCACGTGGCCGCATGCAGGCGGAACGCAGCTCGGCCTCGCGAAGCTCGCCATCGACACCGGCTATGAGGCCCGCCGTCTATGCCTGGGCGCGTCGCATGGGGCACGCGCAGGTCGCGCCGATCAAAGGCGTCGAGGGCTTCAACCGATCCGCGCCGGTCGCTGGCCCAACGCATGTCGATGTGACCGAGGGCGGCAAGAAGCTGCGCCGTGGTGCGCGGCTTTGGACCATCGCGGTCGCGACGTTCAAGAGCGAGACTTATCGCTACCTGCGCCTCACCAGACCGACCGATGAGGAAGCTGCCGAAGGCGCGCGGGCCCCGCCGGGCTACGTGCATCTGCCTGCTGGGCGCCGAAGCCGAATGGATCAAGCAGCTCGTCGCCGAGCAGCTTGTCACGGTCAAAACCAAGCGCGGCTTCAGCCGGCTCGAATGGCAGAAGCTGCGCGAACGCAACGAAGCGCTCGACTGCCGCGTCTACGCGCGGGCGGCCGCATGGATTGCCGGTGCGGATCGGTGGACCGAAGCGACGTGGCGCAACCTCGAACGTCAGACCGGTTCGGTCACGCCACAAGTCGCAGAACCGGGCGAAACCATCCCCGATCTGCTCGCAGGCGTCATCCGCCGTAAACCGGATTCTCGCGGTCGGCGTGTATTTCGTTCAAGTTACCTGAGTTGAAACCACTGCCAAACGCGCCTTACTCTCACCAGCCCGTAACATCTTTGGGAGCGCGGCGATGACATCAACCGACAAGGTGTTCGCAGGATCGATCCCTGAAATCTACGATCGGTATTTGGTTCCTCTTATTTTTGAACCCTATGCCATCGACCTCGCACGACGACTTTTAAGCGCTGATCCGATGCAGGTCCTTGAGACGGCCGCCGGAACGGGGGTCCTCACTCGGGCCATTGCTTCGCACCTTCCCGCTGACGCGCAAATAACAGCAACCGATCTCAACCAGCCGATGCTCGATCGCGCGAAAGCGCGCCAACCCAATGCGGATCAAGTCACGTGGAAACAGACCGATGCACAATCGCTGCCATTTGCCGATCAAAGCTTCGATGCGGTGGCCTGTCAGTTCGGCGCGATGTTCTTTCCTGACAAGGTCCGAGCCTACAAGGAAGCACGCCGAGTTTTAAAGCCGAGTGGCCATTTCCTGTTTAACATTTGGGATCGGATTTCCGAGAATGAATTCGCGGATGTGGCGACAGAGGCGCTCGCAAGCTTTTTTCCGGACGATCCTCCGTGCTTTCTGGCTCGTACACCTCACGGCCATCACGACGTCGAACGTATCCGTGCTGATCTGGAATCGGCTGGATTCTTGGCAATCTCAATAGAAACGGTTACGCACAAGAGTATGGCTCCCTCACCGCGTGACCCGGCAATTGCGTATTGCCAGGGCACTCCCTTACGAAATGAGATTGAAGCGCGGGATGCATCGCGCTTACAGGAGGCAACGGATTACGCGGCTGAGGCTATCGCGCGTCGATTCGGGAGAGGAGCGGTCCAAGGCCGCATCCAAGCGATCGTTATTACTGCAAAACATTAGCCACCTTCTCCAACACACTACACTTTGAGCAGTGACACTCCAGGAGATGATCGCGCAGCGCGACGCGCTGCTCGCGTCGCGTTTCCGCGGGGTACGCACCGTCGAAATTGAAGACAAGCGCGTGACTTATGCGACCGACGCCGAGATGGCTGCCGCTATCACCGACTTGGAGCGGCGGATCGCGACGGCCACCGAGGGCGGCCGTCGCCGGAGAATACTCACATCCGCCAGCAAGGGACTGTAACGCCAAGTGCTCGCTTCGATGAAACATCTTCGACGCCGCGTCGGAGCGTTCATTGGCGGGTTCGAGGCAGGGCTCGCGAACCGTCGGCTCAAAGGTTTCCAGCCGACGCGGGCGCACCTCAACACCCTCATTGCGGCTGCCGGTCCGGATGTCACGGCGCGCGCCCGCTGGCTGGTACGCAACAATGGATATGCGGCGAACGCGATCGAAAGCTGGGCCGGTAATGTGGTCGGCGCTGGCATCAAGCCATCGTCTCTTATCAAGAACCCTTCGCTTAAGGCGGAGATCCAGCAGCTTTGGCTCGACTGGACCGACGAGGCGGACGCTGAGGGTTTCACGGACTTCTATGGGTTGGAGCGGCGTGCCGCGCGTGAGGTGTTTATCGCGGGCGAGGTGTTTTTCCGTTTCCGGCCACGCCGCCCACAAGACGGATTGTCGGTGCCGCTGCAGCTCCAAATGATCCCTTCGGAGATGCTGCCGCTCAACCGGAACGAAGTCTTGGCGAACGGCAATGTTATCCGACAAGGCATCGAGTTCGATGCGATCGGCCGGCGCGTTGCGTACCATTTCCTGCGCCGCCATCCGGGCGATATCACGGACCTTGGCGTTGCGGGCGAAGTCGTCCGTGTGCCGGCGTTCGAGGTCGTGCACGTCATCGATCCGGTCGACGCCGGGCAGTTGCGCGGCGTCTCGCGCTTCGCTGCCGGTATCGTGAAGCTCTTCCTGCTCGATCAGTATGACGACGCGGAACTCGACCGGAAGAAGGTCGCCGCGATGCACGCGTTGTTCATCACGACGCCGGCGCCGACCGAACCGCTGGATGCGGTCGAAGGACGCGACGAGAACGACGAGCGCACGATCGACCTGCAGCCCGGTCAGATCACGATGCTGGAACCGGGCGAAGAGGTACAGACCTCGGCGCCCGCCGACGTGGGGCAAACCTACGAACCGTTCCAGTATCGCACGCTGCTGCAGGTCTCGGCCGCGCTCGGTGTGCCTTACGCGTATCTGTCGAACGACATGCTGAAGGCGAACTACTCGAACTCGCGCTTGGCGCTGCTGGAATTCCGTCGCCGCATTGAGGCTTATCAGCATGCCGTCATCGTTTGGCAGCTGTGTCGGCAGGTTTGGGCGCGCTGGATGGACACGGCGGTGCTCGCTGGCGCCCTGACGCTTCCCGACTACGATCAACGCCGCCGGCAATATCTTGCCTGCGGTTGGCTGCCGCCGAAATGGGACTGGGTCGATCCGCTCAAAGACGCGCGCGCCGAGATCGAGCAGATCGATGCTGGCCTCAAGAGCCGGACGCAGGCGCTGGCCGAACGTGGGTACGACGCGGACCAGGTCGATGGCGAGATCGCCGCCGACAAGGCGCGCGAGAAGCAACTCGGTCTCACCTTCGGGTCCGCCCCGCCGCAAGTTGGTGCTCCGGCGGCCAGCGATGCGCAAGCCGCGTCGGACGCCGAAGCAGCCTAGCGAGCCAATGCATGATTGACCTTCCGCACGTTGCCGCACGCGTGTTCGGCACGCCCTTGCTGATCGCGCGCGGCAAGCTAGATGTCATCCTCGGCGTGCTCGCTCCACGTCTTACCGGTGGCGCTCTCTTGCCCCGCGAGATCGATCCCGAACCTTCCGAGCAGTGCGTAGTCACAGCCGATGGCGTTGCCGTCGTCTCGGTCGTTGGAACTCTCCTCGCGCGATCCGGCTACCTCGATTCCTCAAGTGGACTGCTCGCCTACGCGAGTATCGGCGACGCAGTCGAAACCGCAATGGCCGATCCACTGGTCCGTGGCGTCATCCTCGACGTGGATTCACCCGGCGGGGAGGTCGGCGGCCTATTCGATCTGGTCGCACGGATTGCGGCGCTTAAGGCCAGCTTTGGCAAACCTGTCTGGGCCGTCGCCAACGAGGATGCGCTTTCGGCCGCCTACGCGATCGTCTCGGCGGCCGACCGCATCTATGTGACCCAGACCGGCGAGGTTGGCTCGGTCGGTGTTGTTGCCGCTCACGTGGACGAAAGCGGCGCGGACGCCCAGGCCGGGTTTGCCTGGAGTTTCATCTTTGCGGGCCAACAGAAGGTCGACGGCAATGCGCATGAACCGCTCTCGCAGCGAGCGCGCGAAACGATCCAAGCCGATGTCGACCGCCTCTACGGCGAATTCTGCACTCTGGTCGCCTCAAATCGAGAGCTGACCGTTCAGGCCGTGCGCGGCACCCAGGCGGCGACCTACCGGGGCGAACTCGCGATCCAAGCGGGTCTCGCAGACCGGCTTGGAACACTCGACCTCGCAACAGCCGAGATGGCGGCAGAACTCGATGCCACCCTCACCTACACCGCCCCGGCCCAAATCGTACGAAGGAGCACATTGATGGCCACCAACGAAATTGAGACTGAAGTTTCGAGCACGGCGCCGGCCGTCGTGCCCGCGGCGGCCGCACCCCAAGCGGCGCCCGACCCCACGCCGGCGCCCGCCGCGCCCGGAGTCCGACGCGGATCCCGAGCCCGATCCGGCCGACGCCTTGCGCAACGAGTATGCCGATATCGCATCGCTCGCCGCTCAAGCTGCAAGGCTCGGCGTGACCGTTGATGCGGCCGATGCGATGCGGAAAGGGATCTCGGCCGAGGCGCTGCGTCGAACCGTGCTCGACACGCTCGCATCGCGCGCCGAGGCCACGACCGTGATTGCGTCCGCGCCATCAGCCCCGTCCGCAAATGAAAGCGCCATCGTTAAGCGCGCACGGCAGCGGGCCGCGGCGGCACGCACCTAAGCATCCGCACATCATCAGGAGCAATCAATGCCCGTCCTCAACATGGCGCCGACGCTTGGCGATCTTCTCAAGTACGAACTCAACGCTAACGTCTCCCGCGAGACCGTCACGTTGAAGTCCGGCACCGCTTATCTGCTTGGTTCAGTACTCGGCAAGATCACGGCATCCGGCAAGTATCGACTGTCGCCTGCGGCCGAAGTCGTCGGAGACGAAGGCGCCGAGACCGCGGTCGCTGTCCTACTCGGCGCCGTCGACGCAACAGGCGGTGACAAGACCGGCCTGGTCGTGATGCGGGGCCCTGTCATCGTGTCGAAGGGCCAGTTGTTATTCGACGCTTCGGTCGACCTGGCCGCCGAGAAGACCGCCAAACATGTTCAGCTCGCCGCGGCCGGCATCGTCCCGCGCGACGCCGCCTGATCACTCAACCGCTCAATCGTCCTAACCGTGGGCCTCGGCGGATCGTCCGTCGAGGCCCATTCCATTTCGGGAGACCTCATGACCGCTATCATCAATCCTTTCGACGCGAGCGGTTACACGCTCACCGAAATGACGACCGCCATCAACATTCTGCCGAACATCTACACGCGCCTCGGTGAACTGGGCCTGTTCCGCTTTGAAGGAGTGACCCAGCGCAGCGTCATGATCGAGCAGGCCGAGGGCGTGCTCGACCTCTTGCCCACGGTTCCACTGGGCGCGCCCGCGACGGTGGCAAACCGCACCTCGCGCTCGACCCGCTCGTTCAGCGTGCCGTGGATCCCGCACGACGACATCATCACCCCGCAGGACATTCAGGGCATCCGCGGCTTCGGCGTCGCGGACGCCGCCGACCCACTGACGACCGTGATGGAGCGCAAGCTGACCCGCATGCGCGCTAAGCATGCGCAAACCCGGGAGTACATGGAGATCAACGCCCTGCGCGGCGTCGTGAAGGACGGCGCCGGCTTTGCACTTTACGACTACTTCGCTGAGTTTGGACTCGCGCAAATCACGGTGGACTTCGTCCTTGGAACCGCGGGCACTAATGTGCAGGCCAAGTGCCGCGAGGTCCTCCGCAACGTCGAGACCGAGCTCAAGGGCGAGACCATGAACGGTATCTTGGCCTTGGTCAGCCCAACGTTCTTCGACAAGCTCATTGGCCACGCAAAGGTCGAAGAAGCGTACAAATATTACTCCACGACCGGCGCGCAGCCGCTCCGCGAGGACACCCGTCGGCGCTTCCCATTCGCCGGCCTCGTATTCGAGGAATACAACGCCACAGTCACACTCGCGACCGGCG
>CAVWSB010000002.1:0-368175 GCA_963757565.1 uncultured Alphaproteobacteria bacterium | reverse complement strand
TTAGCTTTTCCTCCTGTTGGTGTTGTAGTTTTTGGGTGCTACCATCATTTGTTTCTTCTCCTTCACTTTCTCACTCTTCCGTTAGACTATTTCAAGTCTCCATTGAGCCGACATTATGTATTTCTTCTTCTAACTAACTCTTTCATTGAAATAACTGTGCCATAGTAACTCCCTATCACTTACGAGTAGATGCAAGCGTAACCGTGGTATTAACAGCCAGATACCCCGTTGTAACACCTCTCATATACACTGTCACTGAACTGTCTATGTTATTCGAAGAATATACGAAACGACGATCTGCCGAGATGGCCAGATCCGTCTCTAAAATAAAGCAAGTTAAGCAATACGAAACTGAAGCTTGAAGACAAGGAAACAAGCGACGTATTGCTAGGGAAGTATTCTTGGTCGCTATCTAGACGACCGCTTGAGGCTCGATTGCCCTATTCTTGATCCGATCTACGATTTCCTGTTCGACTTCGCGGGAGTGCGGCCTTTGCCACGGGATCGCGCCGGCGT
Source organism: uncultured Alphaproteobacteria bacterium (assembly GCA_963757565.1). GTDB lineage: Bacteria > Pseudomonadota > Alphaproteobacteria > Rhizobiales > Xanthobacteraceae > PALSA-894. The sequence goes on along the minus strand of CAVWSB010000002.1, from coordinate 367,659 downwards.
AGGGAACGGTAATGTTTCCGGCCGTATCGACGGGCTGGTTGGCAAGGGCACAAAATTGCCCGGTCGAACACCGGCTTCGATCGGAATAAAGAGGCCGCCAGCCGCCGCTTCGAAGATTGTCACGGTGACTACGTCACCCACGCCAAACTTGATTTCTGGTGGCGGGCGCCGGTCATGAAACGCCGTCGCGAGGCCTTTGGGTTCGGTTTCTGCTAGAATGTGAACGACTTGAGGGGTCAGCTTGATTAGCGCGTAGGGGATAGACTCCAAATCGGTCTGACCCGCTCGGATTGCGCCGCTATATGGTCCGGACGTCGGAATATACCCGCAGCCGCCGACCAGGCCGCAAGTCAAAAGCACCGCCCCAACTACGCGCATGCCCCGCATTGATCCCCTTCCGACTTAACCCATCGCAATTTTCGCGAACATGGTTCGGGATGCACGCGAAAAACCGTTGGAAGCTTGCGTAAAGCGCCCAAGGTGTTGCTCAACCGCAACAAGCATTATCTCAAGTCTCCAGCCCGTGCACCCTTAACGACCTCACGAGAACGCGAAAGAACCGATGCCACGGAAACGCTGTCTATTCGACCGTTCGCGAGATTCATGATGAAGCACCCTGAGACACAATGTCGCTGGTTTGGGCTTTTGCTGGTCTTTGCGGGCGCTTTGCTCGGTCGGGAGCCAATGTGGGCACAGTCTATCGATCAGGCCGGTTTTGATCGCTGCCGGCAAATCACAGACGCCGCCGACTCGTTTGAAATGTCTGGAGAAATTCGTGGCTCGCGGCCCCGACCACACAATTAGAGGAACCACAGGATGGCGCGTTGTCCGAACGCCCGGGCCCGCGGGTCAGCCCGAGGCGATTTCGATCATCCACGCTGCGGATCCCTCGGGATCTGACATCGACATGGCAGGATTGATGGTGCGCTGCGCGGATCGCGACACCGAGGCCCTCCTCATCACGACCAGACCCCTCCCTCCCCACGCCCATCCGAATGTGAGTGTTTCCATCAAGGGGCAAAACCCGCCCGCCGACTTCAAGGCCACTGTCGTCCCCCCTTTTACCGCGGTCCTTCTTCCAAACGAGGCGTTCGATCTTTTGAAAGACGGTGCCAAGGAAGCAGGGGAAATGAACGCCTCGATCAGTCCCGAGGAAGGGCCGCCCATCCAGGGCGCATTCCCCCTTAAGGGATTCCGCCCGGCGTATGAAAGCCTCGCCGCGATGTGCGTGGCGCGATAATCTTACGCGACTCACGGTCTAGCGATATGAGCCCCAGCCTTTGAGCTAATTAGCTCAGGCGCGGTTGTGAGGCACGGTGCAGTTCTGTACGCGTGGACACCCTCAGGCCAACCGTCGGTCGCTCACCGTTGTCCTTCGCCCTCTCCCTCCTCATCATAGCTGGCGGCAACCCCGCGCTTGCGCTGTTGAACGGCCTGCCGAGCCAAGCCGCACTGGGCTTTGCGACGGCGGTCGGTCTCGCAACGGGTCGCCGGCACCATTCGGCCGGGCGAAGCCACCGACATCCGGCAGCGACCCTTCTGTTCATTCGCATGCCTCGCGACATTGCCGGGGCTCTGGATCTTAATTCAAGTCTTACCGCTAGGCTTAGCGCACCCAGTGTGGATGAGCGCCTCGACCGCGCTTGGCCGACCACTCCACGGCATCATCAGCATTGATGTTGGATCCACCGCGCTTTCTCTGTCGCAATATCTTTTCACGATCGGCACAGCATTCCTCGCCGCAACGGTGACCGTGGATCGACAACGCGCCGAGTGGCTCTTGTCGGCGCTTGCCGTGATGACCGCGACGGTCGCTGGTCTTCTTCTCGCTGGCCACTCTTCGGCTTGGATCAAAATTCATATCGCGCCATTCGCGACTTAGGCCACCACCATCGCGGCTCTGGGCGTTCCGATCTCGCTTGCCGCCATCGTGCGATCGATCGAGCGGCGCGAGACGCGGCATCTCGCGCGGTCGAATGTATATTTCCTGGCCTCGTTGATCAGCGCATTGCTTGGCGCTGCGCTGTGCGTCACCGCCGTTCTAAAGAGTGCGCCGATCGCAGTCATGGTTGCCATCGCTCTGAGCACACTCCTTGTCATCATCGTCGAGGCGACCCGCAGGTTGGGCCTCGGCATTTGGGGCGTCTCGGGAATCGTGTGCGTCCTGGTGGTGATTTCGATTGGGGTGATTGCAGGGGCCCTGCCTGAGATGAAAACATTTTCCCTCGCGGCGCCAATGGGCGGGGCGGCCCAAAATGCGGCTGTGGCGGAACGCATCCTGGCCGATGTGCCTTGGACCGGCACGGGAGCAGGCAGCTATCAGGACTTGTACAGAGTTTATCGGGAGGCCGACGACGCGGTATCAGCCTCACCGAGTGCCGCTGTCCAAATCGCGGTCGAGCTTGGGAAGCCCGCACTCGTTGCTTGCAGTCTCGGCGCTTTAGTTCTGGGCTTCTGGTTACTGGTTGGCGCGCTGCGAAGAGGACGCAACTCGTTCTATCCCTTGGCGGGCGCGAGTTGTGTCCTCTTGCTCTTGATCATCGCCTACGTCTCGCCAGGTCCGCTTGGACTGGCGAGCTCAGTCTTCGAAGGTTGTGTCATCGGACTTGGTCTCGCGCAGAGCAAGAGTCGTGTGGTTACGTAGACCTCGCGCCGCAACCATGGCCGGCTTGGTGCCCAGCGAAACGGTCGACCAGAAGTTTGGATTTTTCGGAGACTGCGCGCGAACCCAACGATAATGCGTCGCGGCCAATGGGCGAACATTAGGGTGCAAGCTGTCGAGAACAAGGTCGCCACCCGCCGTGCGGACCACCAGAACGAGGTGGTGCTCGCCCCAGGACGTCACGACTTCCGACAAAATCAGCGCATGCGCCGGCCAGCCCTTTTCCAAAAGCTCGTGGCGCTTTGTGACCGCGTAGTCGTGACAGTTGCCGGCAGCAGGAGCAACCTTCCACGTCTCCATTTCGCCATACGCGTCGGCCTGGGGTGCGATTGAATCATTCACATCCGCATTGACGCTGACGAGATCGAACCATCGTTCGAGGTTCATTTTGACCGGATGCGGCCGGAACACCATGCGCTGCGCCCGGCAGTCGTCCGGATTACGCAGGCAGAACATTGTGAACGCCATCGGCGCAAGCGAAGGGCTCTGGAAGTTTAACCGCACGACCTGCGGCTTAAGCGTGCGCGGCATTCCAAAGAACGTGGCGCTGGCCTGGTTGCCCCAGAACAACGATCCAAGTGCGATCGTGATTGCCGCAATCTTGACTGGATAACGCATAACACACCCCTGTCCCGCCGGTTTTCTTGCAGCGAGGGATACAGAGGAAGTTTTTCGGCCCGGTTCGGATCGACATCGCAATTCGCTTCAATTGCCGTGCTAATCAGTGTGGACTTGTTAACCAGGGCGAACGGGCCGAAAGCGCCAGCCTTGGCGTGAGTGACTGTGTGGAAATCTCGGCGAGCTAGGAAAAAACTAGGCGACGCACGCGCCCCCGATGGGACGCGGGTCTACGCAATTGGCGACGTCCATGGCCGCCTCGATTTGCTCAATCAGATGTTTGCCAAGATCGACCGGGATCTCGCTGAGCATCCAACGCGAGATCACACTCAAATTTTGGTTGGAGATTATATCGACCGCGGACCGCAATCGCGCGAGGTCGTCGATCGTCTGCTTGAACGAAACCAGGTGGGACACCTTGTCTGCCTGAAAGGAAATCACGAAACTTTCATTGCGGACTTCTTAACCAACCCGAGCGTCTTCGATGACTGGCGTCGTCTCGGCGGGCTCGAGACATTGCTGTCCTACGGCGTCCATCCGCCAAGCCGCAGAGACAATCCCGATGCCGGTTCGCTCGCCGCAGAATTCTCCGAAGCGCTCCCCGACGAGCATCTAAAGTTCTTCGAAGGTCTTGCTACGCATTTTGAATGTGGCGATTTCTTCTTCGCGCACGCGGGTGTCCGCCCAAAATCGCGCTTGGAAGCAGCAAGAGACCGACTTGCTTTGGATTCGGGAAGATTTTCTCCTGCACGAGGATGCCTACGCCAAGGTGATCGTGCACGGACACACCCCGGTTCGCGAACCCGATATCCGCACAAACCGCATCAATATCGATACTGGTGCTTATGCGACGGGGCGCCTGACCTGTCTCGTCATTGAACGGGACGAGTTGTTTTTTTTGTAGAACCGGTCGATCGTTCCGACATGTCCAACAAGCCGCTTCGACTAGGCCTTCTCGCTTACGCCATCCTGCTTTTTGCAGCCGCCGGCTGGGTGCTCCTGGGCGAGAGCGATCGGTTCAACTCTGAAAGCCCGCAGCGCGATAACGCAACGCCGCTGGCGGCGGACAGCCCGTGGACAGGGCGCGCGGCGTCGCTCACGGTCATACGCGGCGACTTGTGGGCCTTGCGCGCCCTCTCCATCACGCCATTTACCGGCACCGAGATCTCGCGCAGGTTTCTCGTCACGAACACCAAACAGCTCGAGGGAGCGCGCGAGGCGGCGGAACGCGCCGTGTCGTACTCGCCTTACGATGCGAAGATGTGGCTGCTGCTCGCCCAGCTATCGACCGAGGGAACCAAGGGCAACTCCGCGGAACTCCTCAAGATGGCTTATTACACGGCCCCAACCGACCCCGAATTGATCCCACTGCGCCTCGCGCTCTCGCTCAAACCGCCGGCTTTTGATGATCCCGATATTCGAGAGCTGATCCACCAGGATCTTCGCGCGATTTCGCGCGCGCAAATGCAGTCCACTCTTAGCGTCATCTACCGAGAGGCCTCGTCGGATGGCAAAGCGTTTGTCGAATCGGCGCTTCAGGAGATTGACCCGGCGCTGCTTGCGCGGCTGCGAAGCTAAGCTTCGCCGTATTTGAATCTCTCCGGCAGCTCGACTACGCTCCGGGGCCAGAGGAACATATGGCCGCGATTTTTCGACATCTCACGTCCACGCTGCTGCTGATAATCTGTTTTTCGGCAATCGGGCCGGACAACGGCGCACGCGCTGCCGAGCAAACTTTTCCGGTCGTCATTCGCATGAGATACGAGGCTGTCGATCCCCGGGCTGGCGGCAGCTTCATCATCTGGCTCGATCGCGAAAAGGTCTGGCACGGCCTAGATCCCAGGCTCTATCCGGCCGTCAAGTACGTCCAGGTCTCTCACATCACACCTGCCCCCGGTTCCCCTGGCTTCTCGGTGATTGAGGTTACGAACATCAACGCGACGACGCCGGAATTTTACCACGTCGCGGGCATCGTTCGCTTCAAGATCACCGGCATGCAGCTCAAATCCTCCAATCTTCCCGGTGGCTGATCCATCGCGCGCCGGATGAAACTCAGCAAACGGCAAATCGAGCAGCTCAAAGACAGCGCGAAGGCTCCGGGCCGGCGGTTCGCGGGACAGGCAACAGCCGAAGGTTCGCAGCAAGCCGAGCCGACTTCGCCTGCGACTGGCGAACCCAGTTCGACAGGTCAGGCACAGTCGGTTCCTAATTCACGCGCTCCAACGGATCCTCCACCCCGGCGGAACTGATCCTCGCCGACACGATCCCAACCGATCTGTGAGCAGGCGTGCATTTTACTTAGCCTTGAGGTAGATACTGATGGTCGGGGCAACCGATTATGAATGCACTTCGCGTCGGTGAGTTTGAGCAGGTCACGCGCAGCTTCTACGAAGCCGCAGCGATGCCAGACCTTTGGCCGCAAGCCCTTCACGAGCTTGCGCTCGCATGCGGCGCGGAGGGGACGGCTGCTCATGCCTCCGATGGACTGAACACACATCGCACCGTGGTGTCAGAAAGAGCTGGCCGGCCTCTACCGTGACTTTGTCGCCCACTGGAGCGCACCGGAGCGAAACTCGCACCGCGCGCGCGGGCTCGACCTTCTCCAACGGGGCTGGCGTGGCGCGCTGACCGAACAGGATTGCTTCCGGCCCGACGAGCTGAAGAAGGATCCCTTCCATCAGGAATTCATCGTCCCGACGGGCTTCGGTCCGTTTGCAGGGATCGTACTGGCAAAATCCCCTAAACCTAATGCTGACGGCATCGATCTATCGGCTGCGATCGAGTGAACCGTACCAACGCGCCGAAATCAAACTCATCAACGAGCTCACGGCACGCTTAGGGCCGGCGTGCGAACTCGCCATTCGCCTCGGCCTGCGATCCATTCAAAGTATCTCCGATGCATTTTCCAACGCCGGCCACCCGATCGCGGCGACCGATGCGACTGGCCGGGTCATTTACATGAACGCCCGGTTCGAACAGCTACTCGGCCCGGACCTCACGGTGCGGGATGGGCGTCTGGCGTCCGCCGACGTCGACGCGGATCGCACACTGGCTGCCGCCCTCAAGCGGGCTACGGACGACGGCGGCTCACTGGAATGCCAACTCCCGGCCGTTGTTTTGCCACGTCGCGAAGGACGTCCCCTGGTGGCCCGCATTGCGCCTGTGGTTGGACGCGCCAATGATCTGTTGGCGCGAGAGAGCGCGATCGTGATGTTGACCGATTTGGATGCCGACGACGTCGGTCCTGAACTCACGGTGCTCCGCGGAGTCTTCGGATTAACGCCAGCAGAGGCACGGTTGGCAGCTCAGATTGCTGCCGGGAAATCGCTCGCCGACATTGCGCAGGTCGAGCGGATCACGCGGGAAACTGTCCGTGGCCGGCTTAAATCCGTGTTTGAAAAAACCGGGACGAGCAGGCAACCGGACCTTGCCATTCTGCTCGCAAAGCTTCCCGCCAGGAGCCAATAGAGGCGCTTCCGGTCAGAAGAAACTCTGGGTCACGCGAACAAGGCACCACAGTAGAAAAAGTGCCCAGACCAGAGTCAGCAATCCTCCAAAAGCGATCATCGCGATCGGGAAGACGTTAGATTGCCGCGTTGCAGCGGCGGCAACAACCTCAGTATGTTGAGTATAGGTTGTATCAGACATACGTACTACCCACCGTCATTATCAGAAGCTGGCCTCCTCCCTTTTTGAGTTTCTATCAAGCAGAATACACGCGCTACCCCCAAATGGGGGTAACGTTTCGTTAACCTTTCTTTCGCAGCTGCGAAATGACCGATTGGTAAAATAATACCTTAGGCAGAGCTATTTCTTTGACAGCGGGACAGTGGTCATGCCGTTCTGGTTTTGATTTCGTCGAGACGCAGCGGGCGGAACAGAGGTGTTTTTCGTCGCATCAAATGGATTGTTGCTCGGCTGCGTGGTCACCGGGGCGGTTGGGACGGCGCCATTCTGATTTTTTTGCTGGGCCGCGAGCGCGGGCCACGCTAGCAGCACGAGAGATACCGAAAGAGAGATTGCGCGCATGCACGGCCTCCTGAAGTTACCGTACCAAGCAAAAAACGGCCAAGCGGGTTCCAAACTTCAGCCCGTGACCGAACCCACTCCTACCAAGCGTGGCAAGCCGGCATGACGATCGCCTGCCGTGCAGCGGCCTGGGCTCTCCTTGCGGGATTGATCTTCGTTACGCTCGTTCCTCTTGGGTTACGGCCCTCGATGCATGTCTCGGCGGACGTGGAGCGGTTCGCCGCCTATGCCGTCACCGGGGCGGCTTTCGGGCTCGGGTATCCGCGGCGTTGGCTCCTCGTTGCCGCCGGCTTGGTCACGCTGGCCGGTCTACTGGAGCTCGCTCAGCTGCTGACCGCAACGCGACATGCCCATGTGGCTGACTTTCTCGCCAAAGCATTGGGGGCTTGTCGGTCTCTCGATCTGCGAAGCTTTCCAGCTGTACACCAGACCTCAAAGGTCGATTTAACCCGCTTTTAGCCGCGGGGGGGGGGTGAACGGCTTACCTTTTAACTTTGGTCGCGATCTCGCCTAGCAGATCTCATCGCACTGCGGTATCACCACACCTGCGTGTAGTGTAAGGGTGAGGGTCAAGCGTGATGATCGAGCGTCTTTTGGAGCCGAACTCGTCTGAGCTCCCGGATTGTCAGTGCGGCCATGAGATGGTTTTGAAGGGAAAAGAACGAAAAAGCGCCGACTCGGAGCTCAAAATCTTCCATTGCCCTGCATGCGACCGTGAAATGCGGCTCATGGTGTGGGCAAGCTCAACAGCTGCATGAACGATTTGCAATTCGAGAAACACATTTTCTGGCGGCACCGCGAAACGCGCACCGCCGCTCGGACGAAAGACCCCTTGTCGTTCAGACTTGATTGCCGAACAGGATGCCTACGCGTTTTTGTGAGTGGTCAAGAAAGTCAAGTCGAATTACCCTTTCCGCGAATCACGCCAAGAAAAGCCAAGGGGCGCGACCCGCGGAGCGGCTTGATGAAGATGTTTCTGATTGGCGCCATGAGCGCCTATCTCCCCTCCATGATTGTACTCGCCTACATCCTGTGGCGCACGCCGGCGGACGACAAGCCCACCGTGCATTGACTGAAGCAAACTCTGCAACGAGCGCACCCTCGCTCGGCGCCCTCCATTGTGGAGAAGAGGCTTCATTCAATTAGTTGGCAATTGCGCCAAGGCCTCCGGTGATGTATCAGCCGGTCGAATTTTTAATAACCCAACAGAGGCTTCCATGGCGAAAAAGGCAAAGCGGCGCGGGCGGCCACCGGGATCTAAGAATAAAAAGAGGGTTTTGAAGAACGGCACGACCACAACGATGGATGTCGGCCAGCTGCGCGACTATATCGGTGGACTTCAAACGCTTCTTTCAAAAAAAATCCAGCAGCAAAAGGACATCCTCCAAGGCCAGCTTGCTGAGCTTTCCGGTTATGGCTCGTCCGACGCAGCAGGTGCGCGCCGCACCGCGACGATCGCGCCACGTCCCGGCAAACGCGCGAAGGCCAAGCCGAAATATCAAAGCAAGAAAAAACCCAGCATCAAATGGTCCGGCCGGGGCATGCTCCCAATTTGGATGCGCGAGGAAATGAAAGGCACCAAGCTGAAGAAGGATGATTTTCTAATTCGGGCCTGACATCTGCAGCGGCTCACCGGATTTCGCTTGTTTGTTGCAAGAGGCAGAACCTTAGACTCTCGTGAAAGCGCGGATCTTGCGCCCATCCCCCAGAGATTCTCTTCCGGCCTCTCGTAGCCATGCCGGTGAGAGCCGCCGCGCAGGCGCACCAGGCAGTTTGGATTGGCCGCGATCGTCGAGCGCCCTTATGTCAGCGCTTCGTTGGCGCGTGCGACGCAAGCGGCCGTCAGTCGCACGAGGTCGGACGGCAGCAGCACGCTGCACATCACTGCGATAATGCAAGCTCTCATAGTGCGGGTGCATGCTAACACAAGCGCAAGTAGAGTACGGCGCGGCCTGACGGCAAAAAGACTTAGCGCAACCGCCTCCCTAACTCTTACGCTTATCTCGCTCTGATCTTTCGCAGCCAATAGGTCGAAAGCAGAGCCCCACATCCGGCTAAGAGGACGGTCCACGTCGACCCCCAGGTCGCGGCGGCGATGCAAATGCCGCACAGAGTTGCCGATACCATGACTGCAATCGGCTCACTCTCAGGCGCCGCTTGGTCGGGCGTTCGTTTCGACCCAAACCGGGTGTAAAGGTCGACGCCCACTGCAAGGGCGATGAACGCGGCCGCGAGCAGCGCTTTTTGTGGGTCGATCAGGTTCTCGAACTGGCATAACCAGTACGAGTCCGGCAGACGTGGCCGTTAAGCAGCTTTCCACAGCCGGGCATCCGCCGCAACGCCGGGCGCCTCGCCTCCTACTTGACGGGTTCGACCCGCTGGAAGCGGCCATCAGGGCTGCCCGTGGTGGTAAATCCATCCCAAGGCCTCGCCGTCGGCTCATGGGCCATGCGATCCGCATCTTTAAGCCGTTGCGCCTTGATGGTCTCGTGGGGGTCAGCCCTGTTGTCGGATCGCAATCTTTGCATCTTGTCTCAGCAAGCGCCGCTGAGCCAGTTAGGGCCGCGCAGACGACCATGCCAACCACGTGAATTCTTGCCATTCAAACATCATGGCAGGTTTCCCGGGGGCTCGGGCAAATAACTGCTGGGATAAAGGGCGATGGTGACGCACCCGGCTCGATTGTCGGCTCCGAGCGGCGATCGTGCGGATTCTAGGACGCTGTTAGCGGATCCAAGCCGTGTAGGCATCCCAGTAGGCGACCCCGCCATACGGACCATAGGCACCATAGAGCGCTGAACAGGAATATCGGTCCGGGCATCCGAGATGGCGCCGCACGACGATCCGCTCTTTGTAGACCCGGTGTCGCGGCGCAGAGTAACCGACCGCATAATCCGCCGCTTTCGCAGCATCGGCGATCACCGCCAAACCCAAAACGAGCGCAGCAAGACCGAGGGATATGCGGATCAGCATGAGATGCCTCCAAACTGTTGGCATCATAAGCGCGATTCCTTGGGGCGCAACATGAGGGCCGAGGCGAGTCGCAGCGCAATTTAACGCCTTGTTAAGGCGGGCGTGGAAGCCTCGGCACCGAGGTGACCCATGCCGATCCTTGCCATCATTGCGGGACTGACCGGTGCAACACTCGGCCTGCGCTTCAAGGTCCTGATCCTGATTCCGGCATTTGCCTTAAGTATCCCGTTGACCGCACTGGTTGGGCACGCCCAAGGCACCGGTTTTGTAAAGACGCTCTTGGCGGAAGCGATTGTGATCGCCGCGCTGCAGATTGGCTATCTCGTCGGCGTTCTGACCAGAGGGGCGGTTGCGGCCGCCCGCCTCTCCCGTCGCCCTGCCGCGAACAAGCGGCCCATCCAAGCCTAGCGCCGGGCGCGCCCGCGAGCGCCTTGCGCGCTTTGCCCCCTTCTCCGTCATCTAGGACGGGCGCGCACCCGCAGTCCCGCGAAATCCGCAGCCCAAAAATCGGTTGACCGCAAACTGCGCGATCGGCGTGAGGTCAGATAGCGCGGGGAGTTCTTCAATCGTGGCTATGAACAACTGTCCCTCAGTCACCACAAGATTTGTGCGGAGAACCGCGCACGATGAAGAACTCGGCGCGAAGGTCGCGTCATAAGCGACAGTTTGGACCTAGGCGAGTTATTACGGTCGTCCAGGGAGAGGGTTCGTCGTCCCGCTGTTTCCGCCGCGGATGTTAGGTGACACTGCCGGGGGGACGGGTTGGGCATTAGGCCCAGGTGTCTTGACTGGCGCCCCCGACTTGACGGTCCCGGTCCCCGTCGCATTCGTGTTGCCGGAGTTGGATCCCGCGTTCGATCCGGCCGTCCCGGACCCTGACGATCCCGCGGCGCTCCCGCCGGCACTTCCTCCCGCACCAGCGCCTGCTCCCGCGCCGCCGCCGCCTCCGCCTCGCCGCCCCCACCACCCCCTCCACCGCCTTGCGCGAATGCGGAGGTTGTCAGGACGGACAATGCTGCGGCAGCTAAGAGCGAAACAATTTTGGACGGCATGAGATAACTCCCTTTGGCCGTGTAACCTTGTGATGTCGGGTCCGTTCCCTGGACACGCATCATAGAGCCAGGGAGAGCAGATCCGATTTTCCGCCCATCGGCATGTGTACAAAGGAGGGCCCGTCAACCTGACCGCGGGCGACCGTCAACCCGCCCACTTTCTGGAACGTAGCCTGTCCTAACACTTCTATAAAGCTTGGAGTTGCTTTTGCGGCACGACCGCTTCCACGTTGCGCCACGAATTGAAGTCCTTACAGGCACAAAATGCTTTTCCTGTTGAATTAGCAATTCACGGAAAGGAGTGTCCGCTCTGGATCACGTTGAGCACAACGAGTCTGCCTATCCCTTATCGCCGACATGAAAGCCGACATCGACTTCTGTCGCTCGGCGCCAACAAGAGACTCATGCATACTGGAGGCTGGGCATCTTTCGCTCGTCGCACATTATCAGTACGATCAACCGAGGGTGCTGCGCCGCTTTGCAGCGGCGCGCAGCCCTTTATCGCAACGCGAGGGGAATACCATGAATCGACTTATCGTACTCGGACTAACTGTGCTCGCAGGCGTCTCGTTCGCCGCAAGCCAGGCACCAGCTCAACAAAAGAGCCTCAAAGAAACAATCATGGGCGCTTGGATCGTTACGTCGGTCTTCGATGAGTATGCAAACGGGGAGAAGAAAGATAATTGGGGTGGTGCGGTGAAGGGCCAGCTCACCTTCGGCAGAACTGGCCGATTTACTCAGATCCTCGTCGGCCCTGCTGTCGCCTCGATGAAGAGTGACGACCCGCGCAAGCCGGATGCATTCACCGTCGCCTATTATGGTACATACACAGTCGACGAGGCTGGAAAGAAGATTGAAGCGAAGATCGAGGGCGCCTCCTTTTCCGCGAGGTCCAACACGGAAACCGGCTGGAGCGTCCAAGGAAGCGGCGACACGTTGACCTTGATTGGCACGCCGCGGAAGGACCAGCACGGCACGTTCACCCCGAAGCTGGAAGTGAAGCGCCCCTGACGTTTTGTGCGACAGCCAACATTTAATGGAGCGCAGGGAGAATGCGGACCATTAATCGGTCTCACCCAAGCCGAGACATGAGATAGCGCCAGCGCAGCACAGGCGGACGCTTGTAACTTGGACAGACCGCCACCCCAGCCGCGACTATCCATTGCCACTGTGGCTGGGGTCTTTATATCGCGACCTCCAACGCGCAGACCTCGGAGGCTGCCCAGTCCGGGCTGAGCACGAACACGAGCGCATGGGCGCGTACAATCAGCATCTCGATGCGTATATGGAAACGCGGTCCGCTAGGCCCGGATCGAACCAGGTGGCCGCCCCGTCATAAAATCAGCGCGTATTCTATTGCCGCTTTAGCTGGTCAGCATTTCAGGATGAGTCGACATACTGGCATCATCATTTCGGCTAATACGCGAGGAGTTACAGCGTAATCGAACCTAACCGTCGTCGAGTTCGTCCACCGCAGGGGGCAGGCACCATCCGTCGAAGAGCCGGCCCTCCCATTCCATCACGCCGTCTTCGTACGGGCGCGCACGCGCGGACCATCGCTGGATTAGGGAGACCGTGGCCAACCATCGGATCATCACGTTGTGGATCTGATCGTGCAGCAGAGCAGGCTTCGCTGGATTGAATGTCCGCATCGGCTCAAGAAAATCGGAAATTCCATGACGGTCCTCCAGCCGGACGCTGCCCTGCTTCGCCCATCGCAATGACCCTTTCGACACAATGCTGGACTCATCGGCGAGGTCCGTCTGGTGCGTCGCAGCAAGCGCCTTCCGATTCTGCCCAATTTTTTTGCTTCCTGCCGAGTCGGCTGGGAACTTTCCGGTTCCATGAGCGCTTACGCAGGCGCGTGCCGAGCGGCACTCACACGAGCGCCAGCGCGCATTGGGGAGCATAACTCATGGAAGTCACTCGAACCGATGGGGCCGGACTCGCGGAGATGTCCGGGGTGTCGTGGGCCAGTGTAGCGGCGGGGGCGGTGGTATCAGCTGCCGTGTCCTTGGCGTTGATCGCCCTGGGGGCTGGACTGGGGCTGTCTTCGATTTCTCCTTGGTCTGACGCCGGTGTGTCGGCCTCCACCTTCAAAGCCGGTACCGGTATCTACCTTGTACTGGTCGCTGTGATGTCCTCGGCGATCGGCGGGTATTTGGCGGCCCGTCTTCGCACCAAGTGGACGGGTCTCCACACCAATGAATCCTTCTTTCGCGATACCGCGCATGGGCTTATCGCGTGGGCCTTCGCCACCATCATCAGCGCCGGCGTGCTCGGAGCGGCGACGACCCACGTCGTGAGCGGCGCTGCGTCCGGAATTGCACCCGCCGCCACGCAAGGCGCGGCGTCGGTCAATCCGTCCCAGGTGATGGTGGATCGCCTCTTCCGAAACGAAGCCGCCGCGACCCCGGCCCCCACGGGAGGTGCAAATGCGAGCACCAATGAGGCTGCACGCGCCGAGGTTCTTCGCCTTTGGACCGCGGACTTCAAGGATTCTAATGATCTCACCTCGACCGACCGCACTTACGTGGCGCGCGTGGTATCGGCGCAGACCGGTTTGAATCAAGCGGATGCCGAAAAGCGTGTGACCGACGTGGTCACGAACGCGAAGGCGGCCGCGGATCAAGCGCGGCGCACGGCGGCCCAGTTCGCCTTCTGGATGACGGCTGCGCTGTTGTTTGGCGCGTTTGCTGCAAGCTTGGCTGCCATCGAGGGCGGACAACTTCGCGACGGCGTTTGGAATGACCGTCGCCTCACTCCGCGTGCTCTTTAACCCGTACAAACAGGAGCGATACAATGCCGATCTTGCTTTGGCTGTTAGGGATCCCGATTCCAATCATTATCCTGTTGGTTCTCTTCGCCCGCTAACAGAGGTCCCTCACGAATCACGGACGCCGCGGCCGCCCAGGCCGCGGCGTATGAATTCGCCTTTGAGCACGTACCAGAGCGCTCGACAGAGCCCCGAGGCAGCGCCGACCTTGATCCGATCGTCACGCCCTCCGACCGCGCGCCTTAATGCGATCGTTGTTTTCACGATAAGCGCCGCGCTAATCGACGAGGCGCCCCGAATGAGACAGCTTTAAACAACGACGCGTTTTCAACTGCGCATTTGCGATCGAATGAGCGAGACGGGATTTCAGTCGCCGGACTTGTGTCGCTTGTGGATTGTCTGGAGATTTAAAGCGCCGCCCCAGTGAGGGCGGCTCTGCCGTCAGCCGATTTTTAGGTCATCACTTTGCAGGCGCGCCCTCAACGACGTAGGCCCGCACCTTAGCGTACTTGGCTTGAATCTCGCGCAGCTTCTTCTGTTCGTCGTTATCCCAGTGCTTCCTAAACTGATCCATGTTGTCCCATTGCTGAATCACAACACGTTTTTTCACAGGCTCGCCAAGCAGCGCAGTGGCCGCTCCTCCCCGGGCCAGAAACTTTCCACCCCCTGATTGAATTTGCTTGGTGGCTTCGGGGACAAAGTCTCTCTGGTAGCCTGCCTCATCTGTCACATCGACTTCACCGACGTAATAGACAGGAGCGTTCGCCTGCGCATGGACTGTATGCACCGCGATTCCGCCCAGGCCGATGCCAACCAGTGCCGCGATCCCAACAGCGAGTGATGTCTTCATAAAAATACTCCGATGTTTGATAAGAGCACCAACATGATGAGCGCTCTCAACGAGCGGGGCAAGGCTCGGAGTTGCCTAGAAATCCGGTCGGCCGCTTGCACAATGTATAGTTTGCGAGGCAAACGTAACGGCCGCCGCGCGTATCCTTGTCGCTCATCACCGGCTGCCACCCTCGGTGGGAAAAAGAAAAGGCCGCGCCAACATCCCGATCAGCCCGTCCTCTTCGTCGGGTCGGCGAGTTCGGAGTTCACCTGGATCTGCTGGCAGCATCCATACGTCGTCGAACCCATGATGCGCCCGCATTTGCGGCGGCGCTCGCTCTTTGGGACAAGACCCCGGCGGTTCGCCGCATTAATAGCGATGCGGGAGGCGCACAGACCCATCCCGGCAAACGCAGGCATTGCCCGAGCACTAGCAGGGGACGCAGCGCGTAACCTAACCCGCCCACGCCACCCCAGCGGAGGCGCGGCATTCGTCCCCTTGAGTTTCAACGATTGAGAAGAAGCCCGAGCGCGACAGGTGCTGGGCGACGAGACCGCCCAGCACCTTTTAGATTAAGCTGGGTGTTTGCCAGCGATGCAGTCCTTCACCCAGCGGTTTTTCTTGATCAGATGGATGCCGAAATCCATGGTTTTCGCACGCTCTTGGCATGCGTCTTTCTTCGCCTTGTAAGTATCGCCGGGCGCTGCTGACGCTGTCGTCGTGCCGACGAGGGCCATAGTGAGTGCGAGAGCCGCCGCAAGGGATGTCATCGAGCGCATTGTTTAACTCTCCTCTGCTGGTGAACGTTTGTTCAGGATTTAAAGCCTGTCTTCCTCCCACAACAAGCGAAGGATTTGAAAAGTTCCACTCGTCGAGACGGCGCGCCCGAATTCGCGGCGTTCGGTGCCGATCGGGCCCGTCTTGCACGCCTCGCACGCCGCGTAGTGGAAGAAGTTGCCTTGCCGGCTACCTAAAACAGACGTTAACCATATGAGCGGCAAGTTTCATTGTCACGAGACCGGAAACTTCATCTGTTAAGTCGCCCATAGACCGCTGGGTGTAAAATCGCGGAATGAAGCCCAACCTGCGACAGAGCAACCGCGTTGCCTCCGCAATCGACGGGGTAATCTACAACCTCGAGGGCTCCCCTCTTTCGCTATGCGTCGTCAGAGATGTCTCGGCGAGTGGCGCCAAACTTCAGCTCCCTGAGGACTATGCGGTCCCAAGATTTTTCCTGCTCGGTCTCAGCTATGACGCCGGCGAGAAGCATCTCTGCACCAAGATCTGGCAGCTCGAAGGATTGGCGGGGATTCGATTCTCAAATTCTCGGGAAGCCCAGGCTCGGCCACCTAATCCGTAGATGTCGCCGCTCCCACGATTGAGGAGCCTCGGTATCCGCAGCCCAGAAAACGGTTGATGACAAACTGCGCGATTGGGGTGAGATCCGGCAATGCCGCAAGCTGATCAAGGCTGGCGACGAACAACTCGCCTTCGGTAACCACCAGATCCTCTGCCGGCACGCCGCGTACAATAAAGTATTCCGCGCGAAGCATGCCCTCCCCGGTCTCGGGATCCTCGCCCTCAAAGCCGGCCAGTCGTTCAAAACGCTCTGGGCCCAACGACTGGCCGATTTCTTCCTTGAGCTCCCGCATCGCGCATTGCAGGAACGTTTCATCGCCCTCACGGTGCCCGCCGAACAAACCGAGCTTGCCCGGTTGAATGATCCCGGGGATGTCGTCGCGGCGCTGAAGCAAAGCGCGGCCCTTCGTATCGAGGATCAGCGCACACGCAATCTCGCGAAGTCTTGGGCCCACCCGCTATCTCATATGCGACTCAGCCAACCGGTGCATTACTTGAACCCATGGCTTCCTGCTAATCAATGGCGACGGCGCACTCTGTGGTGCACAGGTTTCAACGATGCGGCTTTACGAGGCCTTAGGGGTTCTGGCGTAGAGACGCCCGCCGCGTCCGCCACACGCGCGGTGAACTCAACCCGGCATGCGCCGGGTTTCTTTTTTGCGGATCTCACCCACGCCTAGACGTCCGACAGAAGGCCCCTCGTCGACGACTGGCGTTCAAGCGGCAACGGCCAATGGGGTCTGGGACAGCGAGCCATTCCCAAGCAGCTCTTTGCGGATTGCGTTTTGGATCGATCGAATTGTCTCTTCAATTTTCGCTTCCGCACTCTGCGCGCGCTGTTCGGCTTCAGCGAGCGCTCCGCGCAGAAGCGCAATCGATTGGCCTGCGCTCTTCTCAAGGTCCGCGAAGCGCGCCTGCGCCTCGCGCAAATTCAGTTCTGCGGCGCTGTGCGCAGCCTGCAGCACTTTGATCCGCTTTTCAGACGCCTCTAAAAGTTCGGTCGCCCGCCCCGCGATATCGGTCGCACGCGCCACGGTTTGCTGCGCTTCGGCCTTGACACTGTGCACAATTGCGGCTGCCCGCTGCACCAGTTCGAGCGTGGAGTCCATGGACGCGGAGGGCATGATGGCGGCTGCCGGTTCGGTTCCGTTTCGCATCTGAACGCTCCAGGGTCGGACAACTCTTGCCGAGTTGTTAACGCGACCGCAGCGTAGTGGAAACAAGGTGAAAAATTCCTTAACGACGACGTCCTCACCCACTAGTCGACACGTTCCGTGGCGCGCAGGCCTAATCAAACCCTGCAACGAACGCATGCCTTTGAATTAAACACGAGGAAATATTCCCACGGCTTTGAAAATTCTCTGTGACAGTTTCGCCGCATCGGGGAAGCACGTGGTCAGGCGACAAAAAAGCGCCGGCCACCAGAACAGGGGCAGAGAATGACTGGGGTGACAATCTCGTCGCAGGCGCGTCAGAACCTCGCGGCATTTCAGATGATATCCAATCAGATCGATGACGCGCAGACTCGCCTCTCGACGGGCAAGCGCGTGAACAACGCGTTTGATGATCCCGCCGCTTACTTCACGTCGTCGGCGCTCAACACGCGTGCCGCCAGTCTCAATCAGCTGGCCGACAATGTGTCGGGTGTGAAGAGCCTGATCGATGCGGCGAACAACGGCGTGCAGGCGATCACCTCGCTGCTGAGCACGGCGCAGAGCCTGGCGAACTCCGCGCTTGCAAACCGCGAGCAGCCTGGCGAAGGTGACCGGAACGAATGCAAGCGCGTTGACGACCGCCTCCATCATCGCCTCCACGCAGCGGCAGCGCGACGAAACTAAAAGCCGGCGACACGATTACCGTGAGCGATGGCACAACGACCGGCACCTATACGGCTGCGAACAATGACACCGTCCAGACGTTTCTGAACGCGATCAACGGGACGGCCAATCTCAAAGTCACCGCCAGCCTCAACAGCAGCGGCCAGCTAACCTTCGCCGCCACCGGAACGAACAACATCACCATCGGCGGCGTTCTTGGCGGCGCTGGACACGCTGAACGGCGTGACCGGACTGACCGCAGGCACCACGACTTTCGTCGCCAATTCGGTACGCACGAGCTACGCTTCTCAGTTCGACGCTATCCGCACGCAAATCGATGCGGCAGTCAATGACGCGAGCTACAATGGTGTCAATTTGCTAACCGGCGGATCAAGGACAGTGGCGCTGAATGAGACAGGCTCGTCTTCGATCACGCTGTCTGGGGTGAACGTCACCTCGTCGAGCTTGGGCGTGGCCGCCTCGACCAATAACTTTCAGCTGGATAGCGATATCACAACCGCCCAGACCAATATCACCAACGCGCTCACCTCGCTGCAAGCGCAAACCGCGACGTTTGGCAACAGTCAGGCCATCATCGACGCACGTATGACCTTCAACAAGTCGATGGCCACAACCCTGCAGGCGGGCGCTGATGATCTGGTGAATGCCGATACTGGCGCCGATAGCGCGCTCCTGCTCGCGCTCCAAACGCGTCAGCAACTGGCGGCCACATCGCTCTCGATCTCGAACAGTTCCGACAAATTGGCGCTGCGCCTGTTCGGGTTCGCATAGGCCGTCCCCGATCGGGAGGCGGGCGCGCCGCTGGTGGCTTTTCCTGCGGTTCGCACTAGGCCAACGATGGAGCCGGTCAATCGCTGCGTGGCCGGTAGCTCGAGCCCTGGCTCGCGTTTCGATGAGAACAGATTGGCGTCAAGAAGGGGTTTCAGCGTTCTCAGCGCCTTGTAGTACTCCCGATTGGCAACGAAGGCCCTGACGGAATCAAGCGCCGACTCCCACTCGGGATGCTCCGCCCTGACCGTCGCTTCGAGTGAGGGGAAGTCAGCCGTTTTGCGCCCCCCATTGCGCGCTAGAAAAATGTTTTGAATACACAAATATAGCTTCTCCGCAGGCGTCTCGGCGAGCCGGCGTTGATCTCATCCTTGCCGCGCAAGACCGGAACATCGCCATCGATAATAAACGTTGCTTTTGAATCAGCGTTTGTGAGGACGGCCCCGCCAATCAGCAGCTTTTCAAACGGCCGGAGATCGAATCGAAGGGCCATCCCAGCGTTCCTCAGAGATCAGATTAGGAGAATTGGCGTTTAAGGGTAAATAACTCGTAAACGACACGCTATCGCATCGGACGGCACCAAAGACTTAAACGGCGGGAAGTTTCCTCCCCGCCGTAAGTACGCATTACGTTACTTGAGTTTTTAGCGCAGGAGCTGGAGCACGCTCTGCTGCGACTGGTTGGCGAGCGCGAGCGCGGACACCGCGATCGACTGGCGGGTGGACAGCGCCTGGCTGTTTGCCGCTTCCTCGTTCGTGTCGGCCAGAGTGAGGTTCGACGAACCGGTCTGCAGCACGTTGATCAGGTTCTTCGAGAAGTCCTGACGGATCTGCACGATCGAGAGGTTCGAACCGAGAGCCGATGCTTCGGTACGCAGCGCGCCGCTCGCCTTGTCGAGGCGCGAGATCGCTGTGTTGGCCGACGCGTTGTCCAGGAAATCGGTGCCCGCGGTCAGCTTCGAAAGGCCGAGGCCTCCGGAGCTGAACGTGACACCCTGAATGCTCAGCGTGGAGGTGCCGGTTTCGTTGAACGTCAGCTTCAACTGGTCGCCGTTCACCAGGTTGATGCCGTTGTACGAAGCATCCTGCGCCGTCGTGGTGATCTGGTCGAGGATGTTGTTGTACTGCGACACCAGGTTTGAGCGCACGAGCTGAGCCGCCGCGTCCGCAACCGGCGCCGCCGCGGTCAGACCGTTGAAGGCCTTGCCCGCTACCGGCGGCAGTACCGCCGATCGTGCCGATCGTTGCAGACGCCGCATCGTTGGTGGTCGTGATCGTGATCTTGCCCGTCGTGTCGATCGTCGCGAACAGGTTGTTCGAGGAGAGTTTGCTGTTCAAGTCGTTGAGCGACTTGACCGTACCGCTGGTCCCGTCACCGAACGTGATGCTGGTGGCGGTGCCATTGCCGGTCGCGCCGATCGTCAGCGTGAGGCCGCTGAGCGGGGTCGTGCCAGCCGTGCGGGCCTGCGTCACACCGGTGCCGAGGCCCAGAGCCGCCAGCGCAGCCGCATTCGAGCTGGTGACGGACAGGTCGGCGGTCGTGCCGGTATGGAGCGAGATCTTGCCGGCGGTGATGGACGAGCCAGACCCACCGCTCAGGCCATCGATCTTGCCAAGCAAGGCCGAGACGTCGTCGGTGATGTTGATCTGGTTCGCGCCGCTGGCGCCCGAAGCCACGAAAGTCAGCGTCTGACCGTCAACCGTGATCGTGTCGGCTGCGGCAAACGCGGCCGAGAGAACCGTGTTGCCACCCGGGGTCGCCGAGCCGGACAACTTGGTCGTGCTGGCGAGTTGCGGGGTGGTCGCAGCGCCGCCGCCGCGGGCCGTGGTGCCGGCAGCCAAGCCGATGGCGGCCAGAGTACCCGAGCTGGTGCCTGCCGCGAGCACAAGGTTCGCAGCCAAACCGGTATTGAGGTTCAGCTTGCCACCGGTGGCATTCGACGCGTTCGTCGTGTTGCCGCTGATCGAGTCGATCGCCGTGGCCAAGGAGCCGAGCGTCTGGTCGATACCGATCGTGGAGTGCGTACTGTCGACGCTGGTATAGGCGCCAGACGTGACGAACGTGAGGGTCACGCCATTGACGACGATGTTGTCGCCGTTGATCGGGGCAGTCGAAGTTGTTGCCGTCGGTCAGCGCGCTGATCAGCGAACCGGTCGCTCGCGTTGACGCGCCGCTGGTGCCGATCGACAACTGCGTACCCGCCGCACGGGCGGTGTTCGTGAAGACCGCCTGGCCGACGCCGTTGACCGCGCTCGCGACGGTGAACGTCGCATCGGTCGCAGAGCCGGCGGTGCCGCGCAGGTCGTCGGCGGTCGCGCCGGTGATCGCGGTGGTCGTAACCGAGGATTTCGTCGAATAACCAACGGCTGCCTGAAGCGCCTGGTTGGCGATCGACTTCGCGGTATCGACCAGCTTCTGCAGCGAGGTGATGCCGGTGTTGGCGGCCTGCAGGACCTGCACGCCGTTGCCGACGCCGTCGAGGAGATTGTTGATGTCACTGGCGCGGTTATCGAGCGACTGCGCCGTGAAGAAGTTGGTCGGGTTGTCGAGCGCGGTATTCACCTTCTTGCCGGTGGCAAGGCGGTTCTGGGTAGTCGCGAGCAGGTCGGCCGTCGATTGCAACGACAACAAATTCTGGCGCACCGACGCCGAAAGAACGATATCAGACATACTGTCACCTTCAAGTTGTTAGCACCGATCTTCTTTCGGCTGAGCGCACGATGCCGACAAATCCCTAAAATTTTCTTGAGTTTTGGAACTCCTCGTACACTTTGATTGGAAACCGCACGATTTCCGTAGGTAGTATTCGGTACGTGACGCCATTTCCCATCCGGGCTCACGAACTGATACAGTCCAAGCTCGCCGTCTCCCGGCGTGAAGCTCAATGGGAACCCCGGACGTGATGGCCAGCCACGGCCGCGCACTTGCAAGCGGTGAAAATGTACTGCTTGCTGGCTGCCCGGCCCGCCGCCTTCCTCCTGCGACAAACAGACGCGAAGAGGTAACTCCTTTGAATGTCGAGCCTTGCGACGTCCCGAAGTTTTCCTCGAAACCCTATTGATGCCTGGGAGCAAATCGTTACCGGGGCCGCGCATGACACGCGTGCTGCGAAGCCCAAACGACCGCAGCTTGAGATCCGCCCCGAAATCCGGTGAGCGCCGAAATCAAGATCGTGGCCCATCGATCCGGGGCCCGCATTAACGAGAGGCTTTTCAATTTAGAAAACTATGGCAAACTTGAATTTCGCTTGGGTGAGGGATAGGCGGCGGGGATAACCGTGAGTAGCGAAAATATTGTCAGCCTCGGGCCAAAGCTCGAGGCTCGAAAGCTGGCGAGCCTTGATTTGCAAACACGCCTCGACCGTTCCGCCGATCATTTTCGGATCCTGTGTCGGGCGGTACGCGAGATCCGCGAGCAGGGCGCAATGACAAGCGAAATTGTCCATGCCTTGCGCGCGATAGCGAGCGAACTCGAAGGCGGCTCGCAAACACCTGCATGAGACCGCCGCAAATCGGATAAGTGTCGGGCGCTAATTTAGGTGTTTCCCTGAGCAGGAAACGCGCCGCCGTACAGCCCTTCTAAGGTCTTGATGGCCCGTCGACGTCGCGAGAGCGCTCGCCGTGCACAATCCGGCTGCCGCCGGAGCCTTTTTCCGAAAAGAGCGCAGTTGCTCACATGAATGGGCGGGATAGAGTGTAAGCGCTGTAGCTTCGTTCAACTGCCCGCGAGCCGCGCAGGACCCTTGCGATGATGAAGGCAAGTCGTGCGAACGCCGCAAGATCGCGTCCGTTGCTCTTGTTGGTGACGCTCGCTCTCTTGTGGCTCGGCGCGCCCTTGCCGGGTCTCGCCCAGCCGGCCGGTTGCGACTTGGTCCCCGACGACCGACATCCGGACGAAGAAATCCTGCGCTGCGGCGATCGCCTGACCATCCACGCCGCAGCGAACACCAAATATCGCATCGAGGGCCAAGTCGGTCAGGAGCCGCCGACGGCAGCGCGGATCGAGTCCGGCGCGCTGCTGATCGAGTTCACCCCGAGCGACCGCCGCAAGAATTTTCAAATTCTCACGCCGCACGCCATCGCTGCCGTTCGCGGGACCAAATGGGCGGTGGATGTGCTGCCCGACCGCACCGCAACGCTGGTGATTGGAGGCGCGGTCGAGGTCTCGCACGTCGCGCGGGCGCGGACGCGGCGCATTGCTTCACCCAGGCGAGGGCGCGGACGTGACCGCAAAGCCCGGCCCGATCGTGGTCAAGCGCTGGAGCCAGGCGCGCATTGACGCATTGCTCGCGCGACTGGGCCAATGACGTGGCCATCGCGGCACTCGTTATCGCGCGAAGGGCTGCTTGCAGCCGCGTTGATCCTCGCCGGCACCCTGTGGGGTGGATTTCTCGGTGCGCGCCACATCGCCGGCATCGATCTCGGGCTCGACCGCGTCGAATACCTGACCCTCGACTGGCGGTTTCTTCTGGCCGGCGCCCGGCCGCCGCCGCGCGGCGTCGTCATCGCCGCCGTCGACGATGAGGCCGTCCGCGAACTCGGCGGCTTCCCGCTGCCGCGCGACGTGCTCGCCCGGCTTGTCGCTGCGCTGGCCGCGCGTAAACCGCAGGCGATCGCGATCGATATGCTCTTTCTCGATCCGACCCGGCCCGATGCGGATGCTTCCCTTGCCGACGCGCTGCGCACGATCCCATCGGTGGTTGGCGCGGTCGCGACATTTGAGCCGGAGACGCCGGGAAATCGCTGCGGCCGCACGCGGAAACCTGGACGACGCCCCCGCGCCGTCCCGTGTTCTTTGGCCAATCGCCCCGATCCGTGACGCCGCCAAAACTGGCCTCGTCAATCTGTCGACCGACAGGGCGGGCGAGCCGCGTTTTGTCCCGCTGATCTTTCGGCTCGGCGACCGGCTCGTGCCGTCTTTCGCCCTCGCGGCGGCATCAGCCGCACTCAACACCGAACCGGTTTTCCTGCGTGATGCGGTCAGGCTCGCGGCACGCAGCGTCCCGCTTGATCTCGGCAACCATCTTCCGCTTCGCTACTACGGCCCGCGCGGGTCGTTCCCGCAATTTAGTGTCGCGAAACTCCTGCATCAGGATCTCGATCCCGATGCCGTCCGTGGGCAAATCGTTGTCCTCGGTGCGACCGCGCTCGGAACCGGCGATAGCTTCGCCACACCGTTTGATCGCGTCGTCCCAGGTGTCGAGGTCTTCGCGACCGCCATCAGCAACCTTCTTGCGGGCGATGGCCTGGCGCGAACATCTCTCACACGCCGGTTCGATGCATCATCCGCGGCCCTGCTTCCGGGCATTCTGTTGTTACTGCTCGCGCTGCGCAGAACGATGCTGGGACTGGCGCTCGCAGCACTCGTCCTCATCGCGTGGGGTGCGGCGGTATACGTCGCATTCCTGAACGGGCTCTGGCTCAACATCGCGATCCCGCTCGCCGCAGTCGTCCCGACCGTCACGGCCTACGGAATTGCGCGCCTGGTTTTGGACCGCAGCGCGGTGCACCGGTTGACCGGCGAGAACCAGTCGCTGGCGAAATTCCAGTCGCCCCTCATGGTGCGACACATCCTGGCCAATCCGAACTACCTCGCGACGCCCGTCCAGCAGGCGTGTGCAGTCGTCTTCCTGGATCTGTCCGGCTTCACGGGCGTGGCGGAAACACTCGGCCCGCAATGGTCGCACGCATTGCTTGCCGATTTTCAGGCGCCGCATTGAACGCGATGCCGTGGCTCATGGCGGCTATGTCACCGGCTTTGCCGGAGACGGCGCCATGATCGTGTTCGGGTTGCCGGTTCAAACACCGGACGATGGCGCACGCGCGCTTCGCACCATCGTGCAGATGCGAAAGACGGTGACGGACTGGTTGGCGGCCTTGCCGCCCGCAGCGCGCGACCGGCTCGGAGTTCGCATTGGCGGGCATTTCGGCCCGGTCATGCTATCGCGCCTCGGCAGCGCCAACCATCAACATGTGACCGCGACCGGCGATACCGTGAATGTGACGAGCCGGTTGCTGGAGATCGCCAAGCAACAGGTATCCACCGTGATCGTGACCGAAGATTTGTGGACCGTGATATCTGCAAGCGACCGCGCTTTGGTCGCCGCTGCCGAACCGATCGACGTTCCGGTTCGCGGCCGGGTCGGCACACTGCGCATCCGCACGTTGGGCGATGCGGCCCGGCACGCGATACGGATCGCGCCTGACATAAGGCCGCCAACTGGGCGGCCTTATGGAGTCTACTAAGCGTCGATGATCTGGCGGCGCTTTCTTATTTCGCGATACGCAGCTTGGAGAGTTGCGTGCCGATCTGGTTGAACATCGTGATCATCTGGCTCGACGTTGGTCAGAAGGTAGAACTTGTCCGAGTCGAACTTGCGCAATTCTGCAGCACTGTCGAAGTCGGATCGCCGCCGGTATTCACCTGGATCGTGTAGAGCGTGATTCCGGCCGCCTTCGCGTTCGTGCAGGTCAGTGCCTGTCCGTGCATCGATTGAGCGTCTGGTTGCTGTACCAGCGGTCCTCGGTGTTGAGGCCGTCGGTCAACAAGATGATGACCTGGCTGTAGGTGTAGTTCGGATCCATCGCGGGAGGCGTCGGGATAGGGGCCGCCGCCGACGAGCGACATCCAGCCGATGCGCAAGTCCAATCGCCTGATTGGTATTGCCGGCAGGCTTCATGTTGTTCACCAGCGTTGTCATCCCGCTCCAGTCGTAGCTCAGAGGCATGATGGCTTGCGGGCAAGAGTTGTACTGCTCGGCCGAGAATTGCGTCGCGGTATTGGCGCTGCTCGGCGCCACGACATTGGTGTCGTAGTTTCCGGAGCTCGGCGCGTTCGAATTGCCGCGGTCCTCGACGCAGCCGTTCCACGTGTTGTGGTTCGCCTTCTTCCAGGTGCCGCTCGCATTTGGCAAGAGCTCTGCGTGGCTGGGGTTGACCAGCCGTTATAATTCTTGCAGGTGCCGTTGTTCGCGTTCCAATCCGTCCAGTCGATCCAGTTTGCGCTGTAGTTCGCCGGATCGACGTTTACGTCCTTCACGAATGGAACGATCGACACGTAGACGTCGCCGTTTTGCGTGGCCGCCGTCTTGAGCTGGGTCAGCAAATTGTTTGTCGCGGTCTTGAGCGCGCGGCATCTTTCCGTCGTCCGCCATCGAGCCGGTGTTGTCGAGCACCAGCGCGACGCGCAGGCGGTTGTTGCCCCACTTCACGGTCGACGTCGTGCCGACGTTGAGGGTGGACATGCCCATGATCTTCATGAACGACGTGTCCACCGAGCCCGAGACGGTGATGACCAGCTGCGAGCCGCCGGCGGTGGTGTAGACCGGCGTCACCGCGAGGTTCTTCGCCTCGGGATGCGTCGAACATCGCGTTGAAGTACGCGGTCGTCTGCTGCTAAAGCTGTGCTTCCGTGAGCGTCGGCGCGAGTTTTGCCATGGCGAGCGCGGTCGCATCGATCGCGGACTGCATGCCGGTTCGCACCGAGTTGGCGCGGCTGTAGTCGACTGACGCGCCGACCAGACCAAAGATAGGAACAACCGCGATAGCGAACATCGGGGCGACGCCGCCGCGACGGTCTTTGAAAAAGCGTGAGATCCACATGGTTCGATGTCCTTTTCGGGACGCACCTTGGCAGAAACGCTTTGATAGTTTGTTTTATTTTGAGGTGATAATTGGAGGTCGCCATTAATTCCGTCTTAACCATGCCAACCGCTCTGAGAGGCTCATGTCGCAGGATGCCTCACCGAAGGGGCCGTGGTTGCCAGTTGCTAACAATTTCGCGCTAATCTTCAGCCGGTCAGAGGATTAACACCTCGGACAACCTGAAACCCCGGCCGACGCGAGAACACGGCCGGGGTTTTTTATTGCGCCGCGATGCCAGTGTTCATGAGCGGAGGCAACGCCTTCGATTTACGGCACCAATGGATCTCGCCGACGCCGAGGGCGACGCTCAATGCAAAGTTGGCTCTGGGACAAAAGCTTTATCCAGCTCGGATAATGATTGAGACTGCTGAAATCCGAAAATCTTCCTTCGAGAGCTTGGTGCCCTTCATCTCCTCGCGCATCCAGCGCGGCGTCAATCCGCGGCCGGCCCACGTCAGGCTCGGATCGCGCTTGCTCTGGAATTGAGGGGCAAATCCGTTGCTCTTTTTCTTCTGTCGGGCCGCCGGTGCGGCGCGTGGTTGTGTGCGCGGCTTGCGAGAGCTTGAGATCGCCGTCGATCTTGGCCAGCATCGCGGCGAGTTGTTCGCGCTTCTCGGTCAGCAGCTTGTCGATTTGCTGCCGCAGCTGAAGGAGCGCGTCGACATCAAGGGACTGGAGTTCATCAGGAGACATGGAAAGCTCCGGATTCTGGGGAGGACGGGTGGGCACGTTCTCTAGACCCACAAGGCACAAACCGAAACTAGCGAATGCGTGAACACGGCCATTGTTCAACCCGCTGGCACGCGTGACGTCACGTCAATTTGGCGGGATCTTGCCCGCGTGACGTCACGTCAATTTGGCGGTGCCTCGACGAAGAGGAACACCGCAGGTTGCGGTGCGTTCATCCCTGGGAGGGGTCAACCGAGGAAGAGAGAACCATGCGCATCACATCGCTCATCATCGCCGGTGCATTACTCGCCGCCACCTCCGCCTATGCCCAGAACCAGAACCGGCCAGGGCGCCACAGCGGTGTCCCCCAACACGGGCCATCAGCAGCAGCCGCAGACCCCGGGCGGGCAGACCAACGCGCAAGGCGAGACAGCCGGCAGCCGGCCAGACGATGCAGGAGAAGAGCACCAGCATCACCACGGACAATGGCGGCGCCAAAGGTACGCCGGGCTCCTCGGGCACGCAGTCGGGAACGAGTCCGAACGGCTCGGTGAAATAGCGATCACGCGCGGTCTGCGCCGCGGGCGCCGCTCTGAGTGCTTCTACCGAACGACCTAAAGATGAGAACCAACGCGTCGCCGCTCCATGAGCCGCGGCGCGTGTCTCGCATTGCAAAAATGTCAGCGAAGGAGGGACGTTAAGGTTTTGTTAATATCTCTCTTAGATTGCATATCTTCAGGACACGATTATAGGATCGGTTTGGCGGAACGAAGCCAATCGCGCTTTCCTTCGTAAAATAGCTTACGCCGCCGGTTTCATCTGAAAGCCCGGGGTCGACTGCGAGATTTTCATCTCGTCCTCGGTCATGTCGGCCGGAATGTCGGCAAACAGCGGCGTCGAGAGATAGCGCTCGCCGGTGTCGGGCAGCATGCACAGGATGGTCGCACCCTTCGGGCGCATCTTTGGCGACCTGCAGCGCGCCCGCGAAGGTGGCGCCCGCCGTGATGCCGACGAAGATGCCTTCCTTCCTGGCCAGCTCCTGACTCATCTTGATCGCGTCCGCATTCGGGATCGTGATGATGCGGTCGATCACCTTCATGTCCACCGCGTCGCCGGTCAGCTTCGGGATGAAGTCCGGGCTCCAGCCCTGCATCGGATGCGGCTTGAACGCCGGATGCGGCTTGGCGGGCGTGCCGTCGGCGTTGCGCTCCTGCGGCTGATGGCTGGTGAGCATCGGGGCTTCGGCCGGCTCGCACACCACGATCTTGGTGTCGGGCATTTCCTTCTCCAGCACGCGCGAGACGCCTTTCAACGTGCCGCCGGTGCCGAAACCGGTCACCCAGTAGTCGAGCTTGGTGCCCTTGAAGTCGTTGACGATCTCGCGCGCGGTGGTGCGCGAGTGCATGTCGGGGTTCGCTTCGTTCTCGAACTGGCGCGTCATGAACCAGCCGTTCTGCTTGGCGAGTTCCTGCGCCTTGCTCACCATGCCGAGGCCGCGGCCCGCCGCCGGCGTCAGGATGACCTTGGCGCCGAGGAAGCGCATCAGCTTGCGCCGCTCCACCGAGAAGGTCTCGGCCATCGTCAGCACAAGCGGATACCCCTTGGCGGCGCACACCATCGCGAGCCCGATGCCGGTGTTGCCCGAGGTCGCCTCCACCACGGTCTGGCCGGGCTTCAACTCGCCGGATTTCTCGGCGGCCTCGATGACGCCGAGCGCGAGGCGGTCCTTCACCGAGCCGAGCGGATTGAAGGCCTCGATCTTGACGTAGAGGTTCACATGATCAGGCGCGAGGTGGTTGACGCGCACGGACGGCGTATTGCCGACAGTTTCGAGAATGCTTTCGAATTTCGCCATGTCGCTGTCTCCGCTCAATGTCCGGAAAATTTCGAGCAGCATCAAAGCATCCTGCCCCACCGCCATACAAGCCCGGCTTGTCGGCTTTGGGATGCGCTTCTAAGCTTGGGCGCAAAGAGGAAACGCCATGCTCTCGCGCCGTCGCGTTCTGGGATACGGCGGCTCCGCGCTCGCGGCGCCTGCATTGCTGCGCGTGGCGCGCGCCGACGCGTTTCCGACCCGCCATCTGCGGCTCGTGGTGCCCTTCCCGCCCGGCGGGGCCGTCGACAACGCAGCGCGCATCATCGCCAACCGCCTGAGCGAGATGTGGGGCCAGCAGATGGTGGTCGAGAACAAGGGCGGCGCGGGCGGCAATATCGCGGCAATGTCCGTGCTGCAGGCCGAGCCCGATGGATACACGGTGTTCATCGCGTCGATCGGCCACGCCATCAACCAGTTCATCTACAAATCGATGGGCTACGACCCGGCAACGGACTTCGCGCCGGTGACGCTGATGTGCGTTTATCCGAACATCATGGCGGTATCGAATTCCTCGCCCGACCATTCGGTGCCGGAGTTCATCGCGCGCGCCAAGGCCAATCCCGGCAAGGTGACCTATGCGTCGTCCGGCATCGGCACCTCGCTGCATCTCGCCGGCGAACTGTTCAAGCGCATGGCCGGCGTCGATCTCACGCACATTCCTTACCGCGGCGCGGCGCCGGCGCTGACCGATCTGCTGCCCGGCCGGGTCGATACGATCTTCTCAAACTTCCCGTCCACGCTGCCCTACGTTCAGGACGGGCGCCTGCGCGGGCTCGCGGTCACGACCGCGCAACGCCAGCCCGAGGTTCCCGACCTGCCGGCGATCGCCGAATTCGTGCCCGGTTATGACGTGTCGAGCTGGTTCGCGCTGTTCGTCGCCGCAAAGACGCCGCCCGCGATCGTCGCGAAGCTGAATGCCGACGCGGTCGCGGCGCTGAACACGCCTGCGGTGAAGCAGCGTTATGCGCAGCTCGGCGCGACCGTAGTGGGCTCGACGCAGGCGGAGCTTGCCACGCATCTGAAAGCCGAGATGGAACGCTGGGGCCCCGTCATCAAGGCGGCCGGCATCACGGTGGAAAAATAGCGCATCATCCCGAAAATTGGGAACCGGTTTTCGGATAAGACAATGCGCAAAAGGAAGAATTGATGGCACAGACCTCGCGCGTGGTGCTGGTGACGGGCGCAGCCGGCGGAATCGGCGGCGCGATCACGCGATGCGCTGGTCGAGGCGGGACATCGCGTCGTGGCGGTCGATCGCGATGTCGAAGGACTGAAGCGATTGAGCACCGAGCGCATCCACCCGATCATGGCGGACCTCGCGACCGAGGCGGCGTGCAAGGAGGCGGTCGCATCCGCGGTCGCGCGGTTTGAGCGGATCGACGTAGTCATCAACAATGCAGGCATCGGCCCAAGCTCGCTGCGCCCCGACGCCGAACAGAACCTGCCGCGCATCGAGGAATTGACCGCCGACATCTGGGATAATTTCTTCGCCATCAACGTGCGCGCACCGATGCTGCTGACACAGGCGGCGTTGCCGCACATGCGCGCGCGCGGCTTCGGCCGCATCATCAACAACACGACCAGCTTTCGCACCATGCTGCGCGTCAATCCCTACGGCGCGTTGAAGGCCGCACTGGAAGCGATGTCGGCGATCTGGGCGACCGAGCTGAAGGGCGACGGCATCACGGTGAACGTGCTGATCCCGGGCGGGCCGACCGATACGGCGTTCATCTCCGACGGCGCCGGATGGGACCGCGCCAAGATGCTGCGGCCGCAGATCATGGGACCGCCCGCCTGCTGGCTGATTTCGGACGAGGCTGCGGACTACACCGGCCAGCGCATCATCGCGGCAAACTGGGATGCGGCGCTTCCCGGCGCGGACGCCGCGAAGAAAGCCGGCCGCGCCATCGGCTGGCCGGAACTCGGGGCGGATGCGGTGTGGCTGAAGGGATAATTCTCTGCGCTCATTCCCCGCTTTCGCGGGGACGAGCGGCAAAATCAGCTCTCTTGCCGCTCGCGCCCACCCTCTATAATGACGCGCCGAACAAAGGAGCACTCCCATGTCGGTCGCCGAGCAGCATGTCGGAAAGCCCGCCATCTCGTTGAAGGATGCCGACTTCAACTGGGAGGACCCGCTCGACCTGGAGAGCGAGCTCACGCAAGAAGAGCGCATGGTGCGCGATACCGCGAAGGGGTACGCGCAGGAGAAGCTGTTCCCGCGCGTGCTCAAGGCCTATCGCGACGAGACATTCGACCGCGAGATCATGCGCGAGATGGGCACGCTCGGGCTGATCGGCGCGACCATTCCGGAAGAATACGGCGGCGCGGGGCTCGGCTATGTGGCCTACGGGCTGATCGCGCGCGAGGTCGAGACGGTCGACTCCGGCTACCGCTCGGCGATGTCGGTGCAGTCCTCGCTGGTGATGCACCCGATCTATTCCTACGGTTCGGAGGCGCAGCGCCGCCGCTATCTGCCCAAGCTTGCGACCGGCGAGTGGGTCGGCTGCTTCGGGCTGACCGAGCCGGACTACGGCTCCGATCCGGGCTCGATGGTGACGCGCGCCGAGAAAGTGTCGCGGCGGCTATGCGCTCACCGGCGCGAAGATGTGGATCACCAATTCGCCGATCGCCGATGTGGCGGTGGTGTGGGCGAAGCTCGATGGCGTGATCCGTGGCTTCATCGTGGAGCGCGGCACGAAGGGATTCTCCACGCCGAAGATCGAGGGCAAACTCTCGCTGCGCGCCTCGGTCACCGGCGAGATCGTGCTGGAGAACTGCGTGGTGCCGGAGGAGAACCTGCTGCCCAACGTGAAGGGCCTCGCGGGTCCGTTCGGCTGCCTCAACATGGCGCGTTACGGCATCGCGTGGGGCGCGATGGGCGCGGCGGAGTTCTGCTGGCACCGCGCGCGGCAATACGTGCTCGACCGCAAACAGTTCGGCAAGCCGCTCGCCGCCAATCAGCTCGTCCAGAAGAAGCTCGCCGACATGCAGACCGAGATCACGCTGGGTTTGCACTCCGCGCTGCGGCTCGGCCGCATGCTGGAGGCGCACACCGCCGCGCCAGCCGCGATCTCGCTGATGAAGCGCAACAACTGCGGCAAGGCGCTCGACATCGCGCGGGTGTCACGCGACATGCACGGCGGCAACGGCATCTCGGACGAATTCCACGTGATGCGCGTGATGTGCAATCTCGAAACGGTGAACACCTACGAGGGCGCGCATGACATCCACGCGCTGATCCTGGGGCGCGCGCAAACCGGCATCCAGGCGTTCGTCTAGCGCGGCCTAACGCCGGCCGAAAATATTATCGATGAAGCCGCCGATGTCCCCGCCACCATTCGCGGACGGTTGCGGGCGGTTGTCCGCCATGCCGACAGAGCCGGGCGGCCGCGGCACGTTCGAATAGGACACAGCCGTCCGCTGCGGTGCCGGCGCCGGGACATATTGCGGCTCCGGCACAGCCGCCATGCGCGGCAATGGTGTGCTTGCGCGCGGAGGCGGCGCAGCGGCGATGCGTGGCAGCGGCGTGGCGACAATCTGCGGCGGACGCGGCGCGCGCGCCACGGGGGGCGCGATCGGCGCCGCGACCCGGATCGGCGACGGCGCAACATGCGGAATTGGTGCAATGGCGACCGCCGGTGGACGCGCCGGTGCAAGCGGCGTCAAAACCGCGGGCGGCTGCATGTCGTCCTCCCGTCGCAAAGGTACGGCGGCGGGCGGCGAAAGCATCGAGATCAGGGGCGCCGACGATTGCGGTTGCGGCGCAGGCTCGGCCGGACGGCCCGTCAAGCCTGGAAGGTCCGTGGTCGGCAGGCCTTGCTGCGCAACCGTCATGAACTTGTTCCAGATGTCGGCCGGCAGCGCACCGCCGGTGAGCTTCTTGGTCGGCGAATTATCGTCATTGCCAAGCCAGACGCCGGCGACCAGTTGCCCGGTGTAGCCGATGAACCAGGCGTCGCGGTAATCCTGGCTGGTACCGGTCTTGCCCGCAGCCGGGACACCCGCAATCGCCGCCTTGCGCGCGGTGCCGCTATTCAGCGTCTCCTGCATCATCTGGTTCATCATCGCGACATAGCGGTCGTCGATGACGCGCCCGAGGCCTGGATTGTGCGCGCGGTAGATCAGCTTGCCGCCGGCCGTGCGCACCTTGTCGATCACATGCGGCGCGACCGCGATGCCGCCGTTCGCGAACGGCACGTAGGCCGACACCAGCTCCATCACGGAGACTTCCGAGGTGCCGAGCGCGATCGAGGCATTCGGGTCGAGCTTCGACATGATGCCGAGCCGGTGCGCGGTGCGCACCACCGCCTGCGGCGTGACTTCGAGCGTGAGCCGAACCGAAACCGTGTTGAGCGACTGCGCCAGCGCCTTGGTCAGCGTGACCGGACCAAGGTAATCATGCCCGTAGTTTTCCGGCTTCCAGCCGTTCACGTCGATCGGCCGGTCCTCGCGGATCGTGTCGGGGGTGAGCCCGCGCTCCAGCGCCGTGAGGTACACGAACGGCTTGAAGGCCGAGCCGGGTTGGCGCTTGGCCACCACCGCGCGATTGAACGGGCTCTCAGCATAATTCTTGCCGCCGACCAGCGCGCGCACCGCGCCCTGCGGCGTCATCGCAACGAACGCGCCCTGCTCGACATCGAACTTGTCGCCCTTCGCATTCAACTCGTCCAGCAGCGCTTTCTCCGCTGCCGCCTGCAGTCCCGGATCGATCGTGGTTTCGACCACGATGTCCTGCTCGACATGCCCGACCGCGTCGTTGAGTGCGTCCATCACCCAGTCGGCGACATAGTTGCTGGAGCCGCCCGCACTCTGCTTCACGATCTTCGGCGCAGCCGCGAGTGCGACCTTCACGTTCTCCTCGGTGACGTAACCCGCATCCGACATCGCGGCGAGCACGACCTGCGCACGGCGTTCGGCGCCGTCGAAATTGCGCGTCGGCGCGAGCTTCGAGGGCGACTTCACCAGACCGGCAAGCAGCGCAGCTTCCGACAGCGTCACGTTGCGTGCGGATTTTCCGAAATAGCGCTGCGCCGCGGCCTCGACGCCGTAGGCGCCGGAGCCGAAATAGACGCGGTTGAGATAGAGATCGAGGATTTCATCCTTGGAGAATTTCCGCTCCAGCCAGACCGCAAGGATTACCTCCTGCAGCTTGCGCTGCATGGTGCGCTCCTGCGTGAGGAACAGATTTTTCGCGAGCTGCTGCGTCAGTGTCGAGCCGCCCTGCGAGACGCCCCGATGCAGCGCGTTCGCCGCGACCGCGCGGGCGACGCCGAATGGATCGACGCCGTAGTGCGAATAGAAGCGCCGGTCCTCGATGGCGAGGAAAGCCTTCGGCAGGAACGGCGGCAATTCGCGTAAGGGGACGGCGGAGCCGCCCATCTCGCCGCGCGTCGCTAGCACGCGGCCATTCAACCCCACAATCTGGATCGAGGGTGGACGCTTCGGCACTTCGAGCGACTGGATCGGCGGCAGATGCGCGGCGACCCATCCAATCACACCGAGCCCGCCGATGAAGCACCACAGGCCGAGTACCAGTGACCAGTAGGCGGCGCGGCCGATCAACGAGCGGCGCGGCCCCTTCCTGCTCTTCTTTTTGCTCGATTTTTTTGACCCGGCGCGCGACGCATCCATGACAGGCTCGCGGCGCTCTTTACTCTTACCGTCTGCCGCCGCCATGCCCGTCCCGCCACTCGTCTTCGATACGCGAAGACTGCCCTCACCGGCACGCTAGAGGGCGCCATTTAATGCGCGGTTAAGTATTGGCGCGCGCACTCGCTGGAAACGAGCGCGTTGCGCATCCGCCACAGCGTTTACGATCTTGGTTAATCAATCGTGACAGGGTGGGGATTTCCTGCTTTATAGCGACGCCAGGGGCCTGGCTGGTAATGTGTCATGAGGGACCTGAGATGCGCGGAACATTTGCACTGATTATCGCGGCGGCTTTCGTCGCAACCCTGCCGTCGATCGCATCGGCAAAGTCGAAGCGGCATCATCGTCACCGCGCCGTCGCGGTGCAGATGACCCCGGACAACGCAGGTCCGCATTTCGTCTACGACGCGCTGCACCAGATCTTCGTGCCGCTCGAAGTGACGCTGTCACCGCGCACGAACTGATTTCAGCTAGCTCGCCTTTGCGGTCTTGCGCTCGTCTTCCGCGAACAGCGGAAGCAACGCGCGCTTGATCGCCGCCTGCCGCGACGGTGAGGTGATCTGCGCGCCGAGCAGGTCGGTGACGTAGAACACGTCCACCACCCGCTCGCCGAAGGTCGCGACATGCGCCGAGGCGATGTTGAGTGAAAGCTTCGAGATCGTCGTGGTCAGCTCGTAAAGGAGGCCCGGCCGGTCGAGCCCAGTGACCTCCACGACCGTGTAACGGTTCGACCACTG
This sequence comes from uncultured Alphaproteobacteria bacterium, assembly GCA_963757565.1. Lineage (GTDB taxonomy): Bacteria > Pseudomonadota > Alphaproteobacteria > Rhizobiales > Xanthobacteraceae > PALSA-894. Next base: position 332,178 of record CAVWSB010000002.1, on the reverse strand, counting down.
ATTATTGATCAGCACGTCGGGCTCGATCGCGAAGGCCTTGATGCGGCCCTTGCGGGCGCCGCGTTTCGCCATCACATCGGGCAGCCGCAACTCGCCGCGCAATGCGCGCTCGATCGAGTCCGCAATCCGCACCGCGCGGCGCGCTTCGTCCTCGTTGTGATCGAATTCGCGCGACACCGCGATGGTGTCGAGTGCAAGCCCGTCGGTCGTGGTGAAGATCTGCGCGTCCACGATGTTGGCGCCCGCCGCCGCGCACGCGCCCGCGATCACCGAGAGGAGGCGCGGATGATCCGGCGCCTGTACGGTCAGTTCGGTCACGCCGCGCGTTGTGTCGAAGCCGACTCCGGTCGCGACCATCTTGCCGGCGGAATGCGCCGAGCGCAGGAAGTTCGCGTGGCTCACCTTGTGCGGCAGGTCCACCTTCAGCCAGTAGGCCGGGTAGTGGCGCGCAATGTAGGAATCGAGATCCTCCGCGCTCCACTCTTTCATCGCGTGGCGGAATTCCCCCTGCGCAACCGCGACGCGCTTCTGCCGGTTCACCTCCGAGAAGCCCCCGGTCAGCACCGGCTCGGTCTCGTAGTAAAGCGTGCGCAGCAACTGCGCCTTCCATGAATTCCACACGCCGGGCCCGACCGCGCGGATGTCGGCCGTGGTGAGGATCAGCAACAGCTTCATGCGCTCGAGCGACTGCACCACCGCGGCGAAGTTCTCGATCGTCTTGCGGTCGGAAAGATCGCGCGACTGCGCGATGCTCGACATCACGAGATGCTGCTCGATCAGCCAGGCGACCGTGTCGGTCTCGGCGCTCGATAATCCGAGCCGCGGACAGAAACGGCGCGCCACGCGTGCGCCCGCGATCGAATGATCCTCGACGCGTCCTTTCGCGATATCGTGAAGGAACATCGCAACATAGAGAAGCGCGCGATGCGGCTTCTGGATCGAGCGCATCAGATCGCTCGCGAGCGCGAACTCGTCGTTGCCGCCCGCCTCGATGTCGGCGAGGATCCCGATGCAGCGCAACAGGTGCTCGTCCACCGTATAGTGGTGATACATGTTGAACTGCATCATCGCGACGATGCGACCGAACGCGCGAACGAAGCGCCCCAGCACGCCGGCCTCGTTCATCCGGCGCAACACCACCTCGGCGCCTTCGCTGGTCAGGATTTCGAGGAACACCTTGTTCGCTGTCTTGTCATCGCGCAGCTTCTGATCGATCAGCTTGAGCGAACGCGCCGCCGCATGCATCGCGGCGGGATGGAAGGCAAGATTGTGCTTCTGCGCGAGGCGGAAGATACGAATGAGGTTGACCGGATCGCGCTTGAAGGCGTCGGCATCCGCAATGTTGATGCGGTTGCGATCGGCGACGAAATCATCGGAGTTGAGCGTCACACGACGAGGTTTCGGCTTGAAGCGCGCCATCACGCGGTCGAGCACCGGCGTCGGCTTTGCCTCGCGCTCCTCCAGCGCGGCGCACAGGATCGCGGTCAGATCGCCGACATCCTTGGCGACCAGGAAATAGTGCTTCATGAAGCGTTCGACGTCGCGCATGCCCGGATGCGCGGTGTAACCGAGCCGCACCGCGATCTCGCGCTGGATGTCGAACGACAGCCGTTCCTCCGCGCGCCCGGTGACGAAATGCATGTGGCAACGCACCGCCCAGAGGAAATCCTCGGCGCTGCGGAAGGTGTTGAATTCGGCGCGGTTGAAGACGCCGTGCTGGATCAATTCCTCGGTGCCGTGCACGCGGTAGACATATTTGGCGATCCAGAACAGCGTGTGCAGGTCACGCAGGCCGCCCTTGCCGTCCTTGACGTTCGGTTCGACCAGATAGCGCGACTGGCCGGCGCGGCGCAGCCGTTCCTCGCGCTCGGCAAGCTTGGCGGTGACGAACTGCGGGCCGGTGTTGCGGACGATGTCCTTGTCGAAACGCGTGACGAACTCGTCGTAGAGCGCACGATCGCCGAGCAGGTAGCGCGCCTCCAGCAGCGCGGTGCGGATCGTCATGTCCGCCTTCGCCTGGCGGATGCACTCGTCGACCGAGCGCGTCGCGTGGCCGACCTTCAGCCCCATGTCCCACAGGCAATAGAGGATGCCTTCGGCGACGGACTCGCCCCACGCGGTCTGCTTGTAGGGCAGCAGAAACAACAGATCGATGTCGGAGCCGGGCGCAAGCAGTCCACGGCCGTAGCCGCCGGTCGCCACCACCGCCATGTGCTCGGAGTCCGAGGGCGTCGCCGAATGATAGAGACGCGCGGTCAGGTCGTAGAGCATGCGGATGATCTCATCCTGCATGAGGCACAGCCGCTCAGCGCAGGCGCGGCCATGGCGGTCCTTCAGCAGCATCTGCTCGGCGGCGCGGCGTCCCTCGGCGAGTGCGGTCTTCAGCCGTTGCGCGACGGCGGTGCGCATTTCACGCTCGCGGCCGGCGTATTCGGCGGCAAGGCGTGCCAGATCGGCCGCGACCTGATCGGTATCGATCAGGGCGGGTTGCGGCTTGTCTGCGGGGGAGAGCATTAAACAATCCGGATAGCGGAGCGGCGCGCAGGTGTCACGTCACGCCGCCGCCCCTATCCCCGATGGCGAGGACACTGAAATCCGTCCCGGACGATCGTGTGCAGAAGAATATTATTCTTAGCTGGCGCGATTAACTGCATATTTCCTTCCCGTTGACGCCGATTAGTGCGCCGTCGTAGGATAAACATAGCGCCGATTTGAGCGATCAGCTTGCGGGCGCTTAACAAATGCAGCTAAAGCGCGGGCCCCGCCCAAGCCAAGCTGAACGGCGGGCCACTCCCCGCCTCCATCAACAGCGGCTTCGCCGCAAACCAATGGAGGACTTCCATGACGTTCCTTTCGCGACGCGCCCTTCTTGCCTCGGCGTTGTTTGTTGGCCTGCTGCCAACGGCGCTGCTCGCGGCCGACAAGCCGAAGGAAATCCGCATCGACTGGGCGACCTACAATCCGGTCTCGATGGTGCTCAAGGAAAAGGGCCTGCTCGAGAAGGAGTTCGCCAAGGACGGCATCACGATCCGCTGGGTGCAGACGCTCGGCTCGAATAAGGCGCTGGAATTTTTGAACGCCGGCTCGATCGACTTCGGCTCGACCGCTGGCTCGGCCGCGCTGCTCGCCAAGATCAACGGCAATCCGATCAAGGCGATCTACGTCTACTCGCAGCCCGAATGGACCGCGCTGGTCACCACCAAGAATTCGAAGATTGCGAAGATCGAGGACCTCAAGGGCAAGCGTGTCGCGGTGACGCGCGGCACCGATCCGCACATCTTCCTGGTGCGCGCGCTGCAGTCGGTCGGGCTGACCGAGAAGGACATCACGCCGGTGCTGCTGCAGCATCCCGATGGCAAGACCGCGCTGATCCGCGGTGATGTCGATGCCTGGGCGGGGCTCGATCCGATGATGGCGCAGGCCGAGATCGACGATGGCGCGAAGCTGTTCTATCGCAACAAGGCGGCGAACACCTGGGGCATCCTCAATGTGCGCGAGGAATTCCTCAAGGAGCAGCCTGAACTCACGAAGCGCGTACTCGCCGTCTACGAGGAGGCGCGCAAGTATTCGCTCGCCAACTACGACGAAGAGAAACACGCCTTCCAGGCGGCGACCAAACTCTCCGACGCGATCGCCGACAAGCAGCTCAAGGAACGCACCACCATCACATACAACAAGATCGGCGCCGAGCAGCGTGACTCGATCCTGCAGGCCGGCATCGCATTGCAGAAGGCGGGCGTGATCAAGGCCGACGTCGATGTAAAGAAGGCGCTCGACGATCTGGTCGACGACAAGTGGGTCGCGGTGACGAACTAGTTCACATCACTCTCCGCTCATGCCCGCGAAAGCGGGCATCCAGGGCCAAGCACTGGGTCCCCGCTTTCGCGGGGACGAGCGGATGAGTTGATTTTCGCTCGCACCCCATGTCTCTTTTCTCCATGAGCATCGCCGAACCCGCCCTCGCAGCGGACCGACAGCCGCGCCCGCTCGCGCGCTATGCGCGCCCGGTCCTCGGCCTCGCGCTGCCGGTCGGGCTCGCGTTCCTCTGGGAAATCGCCGTGCGCATGGGCCTTTCGGACGGACGCCTGGTTCCGCCGCCCTCGCGCATCTGGGCGACGCTGGTGGAACTGGCCAGCACCGGCGAGTTGCAGCGCCATGTCGCCGTGACGGTCGGGCGCGTTGCGGCCGGGTTCGCATTCGGCGTCGCGGCCGGCACGCTTCTCGGCGCGCTCACCGGCTACTCGGCGTTGTCACGCCGCCTGCTCGATCCGACCTTACAGGCGCTGCGCTCCATTCCGTCGATCGCCTGGGTGCCGCTGTTCATCCTCTGGCTCGGCATTTTTGAATCTTCGAAGATCACGCTGATCGCGGTCGGCGTGTTCTTTCCGGTCTATCTCGGCGTGATGGGCGCGGTGCTCTCTGTCGATCGCAAGATCGTCGAGGTCGGCCGCGTCTTCCGCTTGTCGGGCACGCAGATGGTGCGGCGCATCCTTCTGCCCGCCGTGCTGCCGGCCTATGTCATCGCGCTGCGCCAGGGCCTCGGCCTCGGCTGGATGTTCGTGGTCGCGGCCGAACTGCTCGGCGCGTCAGAAGGCCTTGGGTATCTGCTGGTCGACGGACAGCAGCTCGGCAAGCCGGCACAGATCGTCGCCGCCATCGTGGTGTTTGCCGTGATCGGCAAGACCACCGACTGGCTGCTCAGCCTCGCGGCCGCGCCGTTCCTGCGATGGGAAGACCGATATGCGCGCAGTTAGAGATTTTCCGCTCGTCCCCGCGACTGCGGGGACCCTGAGCCAGGAAAAAGAAGAGCTGGATTCCCGCTTGCGCAGGAATGAGCGGAGAACGTGATGCTATCCATCGCGCACGTCGGCAAGACATATGACAACGCGGTTCGCGCACTCGATGGCATCACACTGGACGTGAAGCCCGGCGAGATCGTCGCGGTGGTCGGTGGCTCCGGCTGCGGCAAGTCCACGCTGTTGCGCCTCGTGTCCGGTCTCGATAATCCGACACAAGGCAACGTCGCGCTCGACGGCAACGCGATCGTGTCGCCTCATGAGAAGATCGGCATCGTGTTCCAGGAGCCGCGGCTGCTGCCGTGGCTCACCGTCTCGGGCAATGTCGGGTTCGGTCTTGCGGGTCGGCCGAAGGCCGAACGTGCCGAACGCGTCGCCCGCCAGCTCGATCGCGTCGGTCTTGCCGAGAAAGCGAACGTGTGGCCGCGCGAACTCTCCGGCGGACAGGCGCAGCGCGTTGCGCTCGCGCGCGCGCTGGTGATGCGGCCCGAGGTGCTGCTGCTCGACGAGCCCTTCTCGGCGCTCGACGCATTCACGCGCGTCGACCTGCAGGATCATCTGCTCGATCTGTGGGCCGACACCCGCCCCACGCTGGTTATCGTGACGCACGATGTCGACGAGGCGATCGTGCTCGCCGACCGCGTCATGGTGATGCGCCCTGCACCGGGGCGCATTTTCGCCGAGATCGACATCGATCTGCCGCGCCCGCGCGACCGCCAGTCGGCTGCATACGACTTCGCGAAGCGCCGCGTGATGGCGGCGCTCGACCGTTCGCTCGACCGCAAGATCACGACCGACGACGGCGAGACGAAATCCGAGCACGGCGCTGCGATGTGGTGGTAGCTCGGTCGTCATCCCGGACGGCCCATAAGCGCGTTCACGCGCGTCTGCGACGCGCTATGGGCCGACCCGGGACCCATATCCGCAGCCCTTGCGATATGACCCCGACAGTGCCTATTCCATAGCCCAGTGGTTATGGGTCCCGGGTCTCGCTTCGCTCGCCCGGGACGACAAGAATAGCGGGGAGGATCGCCCATGAAAATGCGCAGCTTTCAGGTCTGCCAGTGCGGCGCGCCGCTGCAGATGAACGAGGCCGAGGCGCCGACGCCGACCGGCACGCAGGTGCTGATAAGCAGCTCGCCGCGGGCGTATGCCACTCCGACCTGCACATCTGGGATGGCTACTACGACATGGGCGGCGGCAAGAAGATGATGCTCGTCGATCGCGGCATCAAGCTGCCGCTCACGATGGGTCATGAGAATGTCGGCGAAGTCGTCGCATTCGGGCCGGACGCAAAGGGCGTGAAAGTCGGTGACGTGCGCCTGGTCAATCCCTGGATGGGCTGCGGCACCTGCAAGGTTTGCCTGCGCGGCGAGGAGAACCTCTGCCTCAAGCCGCAGAATGTCGGCGTGTTCGCACAAGGCGGCTACGCGACGCATATGCTGGTGCCGAGCCATCGCCACCTGTTCGACATCGGCGATCTCAAGCCGGAGGTTGCCGCACCGCTCGCTTGCTCCGGCGTCACCGCTTACAGCGCGCTGAAAAAAGTCGAGAGCACGCTGAAGGACGAAGCCGTCGTCATCATCGGCGCCGGCGGCGTGGGATTGATGGGCGTCACGCTCGCGAAGAAGATGGGCGCGAAGGACATCGTCATCGTCGACATCGACGCCGGAAAGCGCGACGCGGCCTTGAAGGCCGGCGCGACGAAAGCGGTCGACGGCGGCGCCGCGGATGCGGTCGCGCAAATCCAGAAGGCGACCGGCGGTGGCGCATGGGCGACCGTCGACTTTGTCGGCTCGGGGCCGACGGTCAATCTCGCGATGAATTCGACCATCAAGGGCGGGACTGTCGTGGTTGTCGGCCTGTTCGGCGGTGACATCACGATGTCGACGCCGACGATCCCGCTGCGCGCGATCACGCTGCGCGGCTCTTACGTCGGTAGCCAGACCGACATGGCCGAGTTGCTCGATCTCGTGAAGCGTACCGGCATGCCGCCGGTGCCGATGAAGACCCGCCCGCTCGACGAGGTGAACGCGACGCTGAACGATCTGCGCGCCGGAAAAATTGTCGGCCGTGTGGTTCTGACGCCGGCGGCATAAGTATCTGCGCATAAGGAGAACGACATGGACGCTACCGCACTGCGCGCGATGCAGGCGCCGATCAAGGAGCGCTATAAGGGCGATCCCGGCGCCGCAATGATCACGCTCAAAGCCAAGGGCGCGATCGACGATCAGAACATCGCCTGCAAGGTGGAGACCGGAAAGGCGCTCGCCGTCGCGGGCCTGCATCCGGCGACCGGCGGCTCCGGTATGGAATTGTGCTCCGGCGATATGCTGCTCGAGGCCTTGGTCGCCTGCGCGGGCGTGACGCTGAAGGCCGTCTCGACTGCGCTCGATATTCCGCTGAAGGCGGGGCACGTCTCGGCCGAAGGCGATCTCGATTTCCGCGGCACGCTCGGCGTCGCGAAGGACGCGCCGGTCGGCTTCGCGCAGATCCGCCTGACCTTCGATGTCGAAACCGACGCGCCGCAGGAGAAACTTGATCAGCTGCTCAAGCTCACCGAGCGCTATTGCGTGGTGTATCAAACCATCAAGCAAGGCCCGCCGGTCGAGGTAAAGCTGCAAAGGGTGTGAGCGATGCCGTCACCCTGAGGTTCGAGCCGCACGCGCGGCGAGCCTCGAAGGGCGACGGTGCTCCTGGCCATCCTTCGAGGGCCGCCTCCGGCGGCCACCTCAGGATGACAAACTGAACATGTCCCCCGAATTTGCCTTCCTTCTTTCGCTCGTTCTGCGCATGGCCTGCGCGGCGGCGTTCGTTGTCACCGCCTCGCTGATCACCGAGCGCTCCGGGCCCGCGATCGGCGCGCTGGTCGCGACGCTCCCGGTTTCGGCCGGGCCCTCCTACGTGTTCCTCGCGCTCGACCATGACGATGCGTTCATCACGCAAAGCGCGGTCGCGAGCCTGCCGATGAACGGCGCCACCATCCTGATGTGCCTCGTCTATGTGTTTCTCGCGCAGCAGCGCGGGCTCGCGGCAAGTCTCGGCGGCGGCATCGCGGTGTGGTTCTGTTTCGCCGTCGCGGTGAGTGCGTTCTCCTGGACGCTCACCGGCGGCGTCCTGTTCAACATCGTGGCGTTCGGCCTGTGCCTCCCGCTGGTGCATCGTTTTCGCCACGCCAAAATGCCACTGGTCACAGCGCGCTGGTATGACGTCCCGGTGCGTGCCGCGCTGGTCGCAGCGATTGTCGCCGTCGTTGTGACATTGTCGAATATCGTCGGCCCACGGATCAGCGGCGTGCTCGCGCTCTTCCCCGGCGTGTTCACCAGCCTCATCCTGATTCTGATGCCGCGCATCGGCGGCAAGGCAACCGCCGCGCTCCTCGCCAACGGTCAGTGGGGCCTGATCGGTTTCGGCGTCTCGATCATCGCGTTGCATTTTGCCGCGCTGCCGCTCGGCCGCGCAGCAGCCTTGAGCCTCGCGCTCGCGATCTGCATGGCGTGGAATCTCGGTCTGTGGGTGTTCGGGCGGTACCGACTGCGAACCGCCAGGCTTAGGGTTTCTTCGACACCTTGAGCTTCAACGCATAAAGCGCTTCGAGCGCGTCGCGTGGGGACATCTCGTCCGGATTAAGCGCGGCGAGCGCGGCAGCCAGTTCGTCAGCCTCGGCTTTCGGTGCAGGCGCGCGCGCCGACGCGGCGAACAGCGGCAGATCGTCGATCAGCGTGCGCGCGGGCGAGGCGCGGTCGACCGATTCAAGTTGCGCCAGCACGAGCTTGGCGCGCTCGATCACGGCAGGCGGCAATCCGGCGAGCTTCGCCACCTGGATGCCATACGAGCGGTCGGCCGCACCCGCCACGACCTCATGCAGGAACACGACGTCGCCGTGCCATTCCTTCACCCGCACCGTCGCGTTGTGCAGCCGCGCGAGCTTGGCCGAGAGCGCGGTCAGTTCGTGGAAGTGCGTGGCGAAAATCCCGCGGCAGCGATTGGTCTCGTGCAGATGCTCGATCGCCGCCCATGCAATCGAGAGCCCGTCGAACGTCGCGGTGCCGCGCCCGATCTCATCGAGGATCACCAGCGCACGCTCGCCCGCCTGGTTGAGGATCGCGGCGGTCTCCACCATCTCGACCATGAACGTCGAGCGTCCGCGCGCGAGATCGTCGGCCGCGCCGACGCGCGAGAACAGCCGGTCGACCACGCCGATGCGCGCGCGCTTCGCCGGCACGAAGCTTCCCATCTGCGCCAGCACGGCGATCAGCGCGTTCTGGCGCAGGAAGGTCGACTTGCCGGCCATGTTTGGGCCGGTGACGACATAGATGCGACCCGCGTTCTCGCCCGGCGGCGGCGAAAGCTCGCAATCGTTTGCGACGAATGGCCCGCCATCCGTTTGCAGCGCCTGCTCGACCACCGGGTGCCGCCCGCCCTCGATGCAAAAGTCGAGCGAGCGGTCCACCTCCGGGCGCACGTAGTCCCGTTCCACCGCGAGTGCCGCGAGCGCCGCCGCGACATCGAGCGCAGCGAGCGCCTGCGCGGCGCGCTTGACCGGTTCGGCCGCCGCCGTGATCTGCGCGGCGAGGCGCTCGAAAATCTCCAGCTCCATGCCGAGCGCGCGGTCAGCCGCACTCGCGATCTTCGCCTCCAGCGCGGCAAGCTCTGTGGTGGTGAAGCGAACCTGGCCGGCAAGCGTCTGGCGATGGATGAAGGTCGCATTCAGTGGCGGCGCGAGCATCTTCTCGCCGTGCTGCGCGGTCACCTCGATGAAATAACCCAGCACATTGTTGTGGCGAACCTTGAGCGCCTTCACGCCGCTCTCGTCGGCATAGCGCGCCTGCAAGGCGGCGACCACGCGGCGTGATTCATCGCGCAGCCCGCGCGTCTCGTCGAGTGCCGCATCGAAACCCGAACGGATGAACCCGCCGTCGCGCTTCATGTAGGGCAGATCGTCCGCGAGTGCGGCCGTGAGCGCTGCAATGATTGCGCTATCCGACGCGGCCAGCGCCGCGATGGCTTCGGCGATGTCTTCGGGCAGCGTTTCGATTGCCGCGAGCCGCCGCGCCAGTTCGGCGGCCGCCATCAATCCATCGCGGATCGCCGCAAGATCGCGCGGGCCTCCACGCTGAAGCACCAGCCGCGCGAGAGAGCGCGCCAGATCCGGCGCGCCGGCAAGCTGCGCACGCACATCGGAGCGTGACTGCCGTATCGGCGACAAACATCGCGACCGCATCCAGCCGCCTGTCGATCGCGTCCGGGTCGGTGAGCGGTGCCGCAAGCCGTGTCCCGAGCAGCCGCGCGCCCGCGACCGTCACGGTGCGGTCGATCGCATCGCCGAGCGAGCCACGCCGTTCGCCCGAGAGCGTGCGCATCAGTTCGAGGTTGGCGCGCGTTGCCGCGTCGATCATCAACGATGAGCCGACAGCCTCGCGCGACGGCGGCGAGAGCGGCGGACGCGCGCCGAGCTGCGTACGTTCCACGTAGGTAATGCAGGCGGCGGCGGCGGTCAGTTCCAGCCGCGAGAACGTGCCGAAGGACTCGCGTGGTGGCGACCGCGAAATAGGACGCGAGCCGCCGCTCGGCGGTCGCGCCATCGAACACATCGCGCGTCAGCGGCGTCACGACGGGCAGTGTGCGCAGCCACGGCGCCAGTTCAGGATCGCCATAGAGCGCATCCGACACGATGATCTCGCCCGGCTCGATGCGGGCGATTTCGGCGCCGAGCGCGAGCCGGTCGCACTCCATCACGCGGAATTCGCCGGTCGAGATATCGAGGAACGCGAGCGCGAACAGCGGCGGCGCATCGGGCGAGGAGCCGCGCGCACGCACGATGGCGGCGAGATAATTGTTGCGCCGCGCGTCGAGCAGCGTGTCTTCGGTGAGCGTGCCGGCGGTGATCAGCCGCGTCACGTCGCGCGCGACGACGCTCTTTGCGCCGCGCTTCTTTGCCTCCGCCGGGTCCTCGACCTGCTCGCACACCGCGACGCGAAAGCCCGCCGCGATCAGCTTGTGCAGATATTCGTCCGAACGCACCACCGGCACGCCGCACATCGGAATGTCGGCGCCGTTGTGCTTGCCGCGCTTGGTCAGCACGATCCCGAGCGCGCGGCTCGCGATCTCCGCGTCCTGAAAGAACAGTTCGTAGAAATCGCCCATCCGATAGAACAGAAGACTGTCCGGATTGGCGGCCTTGATCTCTTGGTACTGGCGCATCATCGGCGTGACGATTGCGGCCTCGCCGGGCGCGGCAGACGTGACGCCTGCGGCGTCGGTATCTGGCGCCGGAACATCAGGCGTCGCTCTGGGGCCGGACATATTCATCGGGTCGGACGCTAGCAGAACGGGTTCTGCGATTCATGCGCGCGCCACGCACAACGCACAGGCAATCATGCCTCACGCGCCTCACGCAATGTCGAATCCCCGACGCAATTGCCATGCTAGACACGCAATGCATGTGCGTCGGTCGTCCTTGAGACAGGCATGCGCGATCCGCTACACTGCGGGTTTCCGGCGCGCGCCCGCGCGCCGTTTAAGGGGTTGAAATGCTAACGAAAAATCCGAGCCGCCAGACGCGGCCGACGTTTACCGACCAGGAAGCGCTGCTGTTCCATAGCCAGGGAAGGCCGGGCAAGCTCGAAGTCGTCGCCACCAAGCCGATGGCGACACAGCGCGACCTCTCGCTCGCCTATTCGCCCGGTGTCGCGGTGCCGGTGCTGGCGATCGCCGAGGATGAGAGCAAGGCTTACGATTACACCACCAAGGGCAACTTCGTCGCCGTCATCACCAACGGGACCGCGATCCTCGGGCTGGGCAATCGCGGTGCGCTTGCGGCAAAGCCCGTGATGGAAGGCAAGGCGGTGCTGTTCAAGCGCTTCGCCGACATCGACTCGATCGATCTGGAGGTCAACACCGAGGACCCGGACGAATTCATCAATTGCGTGAAGTTTCTCGGCAAGGGCTGGGGCGGCATCAACCTCGAAGACATCAAGGCGCCGGAGTGCTTCATCATCGAGCAGCGCCTGCGCGAACTGCTCGACATCCCGGTGTTTCACGACGACCAGCACGGCACCGCGATCATCGCGACGGCAGGTCTGCTCAACGCGCTCGATCTCACCGGACGAAAAATCGAGGACACCAAGATCGTCTGCAACGGCGCGGGCGCGGCCGGCATCGCGTGCCTCGAATTGCTCGAAGCCATCGGGTTTCGGCATGAAAACCTGATCCTCTGCGACACCAAGGGCGTCATCTACCAGGGCCGCACCGAGGGCATGAACCAGTGGAAGTCGGCGCACGCGGTGAAAACCAGCGTGCGCACGCTGGCCGAGGCCATGAAAGGCGCCGACGTGTTTTATGGCCTGTCCGCCAAGGGCGCCGTGACCAAGGAGATGGTCGCCTCGATGGCGGACAAGCCGATCATCTTCGCGATGGCGAACCCGGATCCGGAAATCACCGCCGAGGAAGTCGCCGAGGTGCGCGACGACGCCATCATGGCGACCGGCCGCTCGGACTATCCGAACCAGGTGAACAACGTGCTCGGCTTCCCGTTCCTGTTCCGCGGTGCGCTCGACGTGCGCGCGAGCGCGATCAATATGGAAATGAAGATCGCAGCCGCGCGCGCGCTGGCGCAGCTTGCCCGCGAGGACGTGCCTGACGAAGTCGCCGCTGTTTATGGGACGCGATTGAAGTTCGGCCCGGACTACATCATTCCGACGCCATTCGACCCACGCCTGATTTCACATGTGCCGCCCGCTGTCGCGAAGGCCGCGATGGACACCGGCGTCGCGCGCAAGCCGATCGTCGACATGGATGCCTACAAGCAGCAGCTGCGCACCCGGCGCGATCCGGTCGCCGGCGTGCTCTCCCGCGTTCACGAGCGGCTGCGCCGCTCGCCGAAGCGCGTGGTGTTTGCGGAGGGCGAGGAAGAGCCGGTGATCCGCGCCGCGGCGGCCTTCGTCGAGCAAGGGCTCGGCACAGCGCTCCTGGTCGGGCGCGAGAACCGCGTGCGCGAGACCGCCGCCAATGCGGGGATCGAGCTGGAGGAAGGGCTCACCGTCGTCAATGCGCGCCTGTCGCAGCGCAACGCCGAGTATGCGGCCTATCTTTACGAGCGGCTGCAGCGCCACGGCTACCTGATCCGCGACTGCCAGCGCATGGTGAACCAGGACCGCAACACCTTTGCGGCCTGCATGGTGGCGATGAACGACGCCGACGCGATGGTGACAGGGGTCACGCGCAATTTCTCGGTCGCGCTGGAAGAAGTGCGGCGCGTGATCGATCCAAAGCCCGGCCACCGCGTGATCGGCGTTTCGCTGGTGCTGGCGCGCGGGCGCACGGTGCTGGTGGCGGACACCGCCGTGACCGAGATGCCCGACGGAAAGGACATCGCCGAAATCGCGATCGAGGCGGCGCTGGTGGCGCGCAAGTTCGGCTACGAGCCGCGCGTCGCGCTCTTGTCGTTCTCGACCTTCGGCCACCCGCCCGGCGAGCGCGCCGCCAAGGTGCAGGATGCGGTTCGCATCCTCGACCAGCAGCGCGTCGATTTTGAATACGACGGCGAGATGGCGGCGGACGTCGCTCTCAACCCGGACCTGATGGCGGCCTATCCGTTCTGCCGGCTCTCCGGCCCCGCCAACGTGCTGGTGATGCCGGCGTTCCACTCGGCGGCGATCTCCACCAAGATGCTGCAGGAGCTCGGCGGCGCGACCGTGATCGGGCCGCTCCTGGTCGGGCTCGATAATTCGGTGCAGATCGTGAATCTGTCCTCGAAGGACACGGACCTGGTCAACATGGCCGCGCTCGCGGCCTATAATGTCAGCGGCTGACTTTCTTTCCCTCGCCCCGCGAAGCGGGGAGAGGGTGGCGAGACGCGAAGCGTCAAGCCGGGTGAGGGGCAACCCTTGCTCAGTTCTCCAAGATGCCCCTCACCCGCCGCGCTACGCGCGTCGACCTCTCCCCGTAAACGGGGAGAGGGAAGAAGGAGAGACCCATGCCTACCAAGAAACTCTCCGGCGTGATCGCCGCCGTCGCAACCGCGATCGATGAGACCGGCGCGCCGGATGCGGCGCGATCAACGAAGCTTGCGCGCTTCCTGCTCGACACCGGCTGCGACGGACTGAACGTCCTCGGCACGACCGGCGAGGCGACCTCGTTTTCGCTCGAGCAGCGCAAGGCCGTGATGAGCGAATACAAGAAGGCCGGCCTGCCACTCGACCGGTTGATGGTCGGCACCGGTGCGGCCGCAACCGCCGATGCGGTCGCACTGACCAAGCATGCCGCCGAACTGGGCTTTGCGGGCGCGCTGATCCTGCCGCCGTTCTATTACAAGGGCGTGCCGGACGACGGGCTTGCGGCCTACATCGGCACCATCGTCAAACAGACGGCCGACAAGCCGATCCCGATCTACCTCTATCACTTCCCCTCGCAGTCCGGCCTGCCGTGGCACGTCAAGCTGATCGCCCGGCTGCTCGATGCCCACGGCGGCAGCATCGTGGGTTTGAAGGATTCCTCCGGCGACATGGACTACGCACGGGCGGCCGCCGGCGTCGCCAAGGGTTTCGATGTGTTCCCGTCGACCGAGGCGTGCCTGACGGAAGCCCGTACCGGCATTTTCGCCGGCTGCATCTCGGCCACCGCGAACCTGAATGCGGACTTGTGTCAGAAGGCCTGGCAGGGCGACGCCGCCGCGCAGGAGACCGCCGTCACGATCCGCAACCTGTTCAACGGCAAGGCGCTGGTCGCGGGTATCAAGTCCACGCTCGCGCACATCCATAATGACGCCGGGTGGGCGCGCATGGCCCCGCCCCTCGCCGCCTTCCCGGCCGCCGACAAGGCCTCCGCCAACGCCGGATATGACGCCGCGCGGGCCAAGCGGGTCGCCTGAGGGGCCATTTTCCGAGGCGTTGACGCCCCATTTCGGGGTCTCTATAAGCCTGCACAACCGGCGGCGAAGACTTCGCCGCCACTCCTTTTTCAGCATATGACAGCGCAGGCGGTTTGCCGCGCTCACCGGACAAGAGATCGATGGCCAATACCTCCTCCGCCCGCAAGGCCGCTCGCGTGATCGCGCGGCGCACCGAGATCAACACCGCCCGCCGCTCGCGCATGCGCTCCTCCGTCCGCAAGGTCGAGGAAGCGATCAAGTCGGGCGACAAGACCGCGGCGCTTGCCGCGCTCAAGGCGGCCGAGCCCGAGATCATGCGCGCTGCTCAAAATGGCGTCGTTCATCGCAATGCTGCTAACCGCAAGGTCTCGCGCCTCGCACACGGCGTCGCCAAGCTCGGCAAGTAAAATTTCCGTATTTCTGCGGATAAAGCGCCGGCGATGAGCCGGCGCTTTTGTTTTTGTATTGCGCGGCTGCGGAATTGGACGACAATCGGTGGCTGGAGCGATCGATTGCCTCGCTCCGATGACTTTGTTTGCTGCGGCGCCGATTTTTTTCAAATCCCTTTGCTTGTGACAGGATGGCAACAGCTCAGAAGTGCTTGTGCCATCGGGCGATCTTAAGGGTTAGGTACCCTGGGCGCGCAAAAAAATCACACTTGTGACAAGGCGTTAAAGAGATAGTGACGGCCGCGGCTTCGAATCCGGCCGATTGGCGCACCGGCGTGAAAAATTTTTAAAGGCCGGTGGCGCAGCCGTCACACCGGCAGGCACGGCGCTCGGCTTCGCCACAAACACACGAAGATTCAAATGCTTGTTCGCCAAGCGCGCGCCATTATGCGTTCACGCGGCGATCTTGCGGCGTGCGCGCGGCGCGATCGCGGCCGGAAGATGTTTGCACCGCCCCCCGCGCCATGTAATCTTTCTCTCGCGCTCGCAATTGCTCGCGGCACACACATTCACCGGTTCGCTCACGTCTCGTTCGAGATGGGTACCGACTTGTCATGAGTTCGGGCGAAGGATGTCGTGCGCGACCATCGTGAGCGTCAGCCGACTGAGTATGGCTGCACATCGCAATGTCGTGGTTCTGGTAGTTCGTAACAGGGCATCGCAAAGGGGAACAACGATACGTCACAAGGTGTCGCGTGCGCGGACGCGATGACTTTGCAGGGGGCTTCTGATGAAAAGGGCACTAGGATCGGCGTTTCACGCGATCGACGCGGCGCCGTGCCAACAGATGATGCGCCTGTGCTCATCTCTCTCGACCATCTCTGATTTCTCGTGGCGATTGAGGGCGCTGGCCAGATGTGCCGGCGACCGACAGGACGCACCGCCGGGCTTGTGAGTCCGAGCAATCATCCGCGTCCCACCGTGCCCCATCGCGGGCATCCATTGTCGGCCTCTCTCGATGTCTGGAAATCTCAATGTCAGCACCCGCCCTCGCGCACGATCCGTCGCGCATTTTGCCAATCGCGGCCGCCAGCCGCGCCGTCACGCCGCATGAGCGCCGGCAAATGAGCCTCAGCGATCAGGAGCGTTGGGTTCGGGTGCAGCAGAGGCTGCGCGCCGCGGTCGGCGAGGAGAATTTCAAGAGCTGGTTCGGCGCCATGGAGCACGATGCGATCGACGGCGACGTGGTGCGCCTCTCGCTCCCGACCCAATTCCTGAAGAACTGGGTGCAGTCGCACTACGCCGACAAGCTGCTGGCCTGCTGGAAGGCCGAACTGGAGACGATCCGGCGCATCGATGTGGTTCATCGCTCTCCGGTGCTGCGCGACGCGACCATCAAGATCAAGCCGGCGGAGCCAGTCGAGACCAACCGCGAGACCAGGAGTGTCGAGCGGGAGCCGCGCGGGATGCAACTCCCCGCGCAGGCGGCGCACGAGGCACTCGGCGGCTCGCCACTCGACGCGCGGCTCGCGTTCGACACGTTCGTGGTCGGCCGCTCCAACACGCTCGCGCATGCGGCGGCCAAGCAGGTCGCGCTTGCACGGCGCGGCGAGCCGGTGATGTTCAACCCCCTCTATGTCCATGCGGGCGTCGGCCTCGGCAAGACGCACCTGCTGCAGGCGATCGCGTGGGCCGGCAACGGCATTCCGGACCGCAAAGTGCTCTACCTCACGGCCGAGAAGTTCATGTACGGCTTCGTGGCGGCGCTGAAAGCGCAGACCGCGCTTGCCTTCAAGGAAGCGCTGCGCGGCATCGACGTGCTGGTGATCGACGACCTGCAGTTCCTGCAGGGCAAATCCACGCAGGTCGAGTTCTGCCACACCCTTAATGCGCTGATCGATGCGGGCCGCCAGGTAGTAATCGCCGCCGATCGTCCGCCGAGCGATCTGGAAAGCCTCGACGACCGCGTGCGTTCGCGCCTTGCGGGCGGGCTGGTGGTCGAAATGGGTTCGCTGGAAGAAGAGCTGCGGCTCGAGATCCTGAAAAGCCGCGCCGCGGCAGCCCGTGCGCATCACGCTGGCTTCGATGTTCCGGCGCCCGTGCTCTCCTTCATCGCGCGCAGCATCACACATAACGGACGCGACCTCGACGGTGCGCTCAACCGCCTGCTCGCGAGCAACAAGCTCACCGGCCTGCCGGTGACGATGGACATGGCGGAGCGCGCGGTACGCGACCTGATCCGGCCGCAGGAACCCAAACGTGTCAAGATCGAAGACATCCAGCGCATTGTGGCCCGGCAATATAACGTCAGCCGCGCGGACCTGCTCTCCTCACGCCGCACCGCCAACGTGGTGCGCCCGCGCCAGATCGCGATGTATCTGGCCAAGACGCTGACCCTGCGTTCGCTACCCGAGATCGGGCGCCGGTTCGGCGGACGCGACCACACCACGGTGCTGCACGCCGTGCGCAAGATCGAAAATCTGGTCGGCAACGACAACGTGCTGGCCGAAGAGGTCGATATCCTCAAGCGCCTGCTGCAGGAATAGCGCAGGCGCCAGCCCCGGGAGCGCGCGTGGCCGGGGTTTCCCCGGCCATTGGAGTCTTTTGAGGACCGCAGAGCGCGTCGGGCGTGTGGGAAAGTGCGCCGGGGCCGCCTTCCGCCCTTGCCGAAAGCCCTGCGGCACGCCAATTTCAGCACCCGGCGCGTGTAAGTCTGCCGGATCCGTGTGGGGTCGGACATGAAAGTCACCGTCGAGCGCGCCGCGCTCCTCAAATCGATCGGGCACGTGCACCGCGTGGTGGAGCGGCGCAATACGATTCCAATTCTGGCAAACCTCCTGATCCGCGCCGAGAAGGGCAAGCTTGGTCTGAAAGCGACCGATCTCGATCTCGAAGTGGTGGAGAGCATTCCGGCCGAAGTGTCGCCCGCGGGCGCCACTACGGTACCGGCGCACATGATTTACGACATCGTGCGCAAGCTGCCCGAAGGGTCGCAGATCGTCCTCGACTCCTCCGGCGACCGCGCCTCGCTCACGATCCGCGCGGGACGTTCGCGCTTCTCGCTGCAAACGCTGCCGGAAAGCGATTTTCCCGACCTCGCGGCCGGCGAGATGACGCACAAGTTTTCGCTCGCCGCGAAAGACCTGAAGCGCCTGATCGACAAGACGCAGTTCGCGATCTCGACGGAGGAGACGCGCTACTATTTGAACGGCATCTACCTACACGTCGCCACAAGCGGCAAGGCGCAGAGGCTGCGCGCGGTCGCAACCGACGGGCATCGGCTGGCGCAGGTCGAACTCGATGCACCGAAGGGCGCGGAGGGAATGCCCGGCATCATCGTGCCGCGCAAGACGGTCGGCGAGGTGCAGCGGCTGATCGAGGATCTCGACGCCGAGGTCGCGATCGAACTCTCGCAGACCAAAATCCGGTTCACCCTCGGCGACGTCGTGCTCACCTCGAAGCTGATCGACGGCACTTTTCCGGACTACGGCCGCGTGATCCCGGCCGGCAACGACAAGACGCTGATTGTCGATAAGCCCGCGTTTGAAGCCGCGGTCGACCGCGTCTCCACCGTGTCGAGCGAGCGCGGGCGCGCTGTGAAACTCGCGCTCTCAGGCGGCAAGCTGGTGCTGACGGTGACCAATCCGGATTCCGGCAGCGCGACAGAGGAACTGGAAGTCGAGTACGATGCCGAGCCGCTCGATATAGGTTTCAACTCGCGTTACCTGCTCGACATCGCGTCACAGATCGAAGGTGATGTGGCGGTGCTGAAGCTGGCCGATCCGGGTTCGCCCACGCTGGTGCAGGACAAGGATTCCGGTGACGCGCTTTACGTCCTCATGCCGATGAGGGTTTAGCGGCGGCGTTTGCTTCGCCCTTGGTGCGACGGCGGAGACGCTTGCGCGCGGGCCGACCGGGTTTGATATAGCGCGCAATCGCGGTGGTCTCGGGCTCGTAGTCAGGAACGGGCTGCACCAGTCCTGTCACCGCGGACGCCCAGAATTCGACCTTCTGAACCTGCTTCTGCAGGTTATCGACCGAATCGCACAACTGGCGTGTTAAACTCTCTTGCAGTGTTTTGGGCATCGCCTGTCTCCAACCTGTGTGTTGGCGTGTGCCGCTGGGGCCACCATTCTCCTTGCATGGTTGAAGTCGTTGCTTGCCACATTCGTTCCACATGCTGCGGTGATGCCGCGCGCGCCTTTTCCCACATTTGCTCAATGGTTTATGGAACCCGTTCGATACCGTGGCGCGACCGGGCGGGAACCCGATGAGCGCGACTCGCATCCGTCGTCTTACGCTCTCGAACTTCCGCAGCTACCGCGCGGCGGCGGTGAGCGTTGACGCGCAGCTTGCGGTGCTGGTCGGCCCGAACGGCGCGGGAAAAACCAATCTGATCGAGGCGATCTCGTTTCTTGCACCGGGCCGCGGACTGCGGCGCGCGACGCTCGACGAAGCCGCATTCAATGAGGGCGACGGCTCATGGGCCGTCGCCGCCGAACTGGAAGGTGCGCTTGGACTGGCGACGCTCGGCACCGGGATCGAGCCGCTGGCTTTGGAGAGCGCGACACTCAGCCGCAAATTCCGCATCGACGGCGAACCGGCTGCATCAGCCGCGGCATTCGCGGATCACCTCAGCGTCATCTGGATGACGCCCGCGATGGATGGGCTGTTCGGCGGACCCGCGTCAGAACGGCGGCGCTTTCTCGATCGCCTCGTGCTCGCCGTCGACGGCACGCATTCGAGCCGCGTCAACGCGCTGGAGCGGAGCCTGCGCTCGCGCAACCGGCTGCTGGAGCAACCCAACCCGGACCCGCATTGGCTCGATGCCATCGAGCACGAGACCGCCGAGGTGGCGATCGCGGTTGCGGCGGCACGCGCCGAGACGATACGGCGCCTGGCCGCGGCGCTCACCGCCAATCGCGATCCGGTTTCGCCGTTTCCCTCGTCGCACTTTCCCTGGGCCGGTGTCGCGCTCGACGGCTGGATCGAGAACGCCCTGCTGGAGCAGCCCGCGACTGACGTGGAAGACCGGTATCGCGCGGTGTTGCGCGATACGCGCGCACGCGATGCTGCGGCCGGGCGCACCACCGATGGGCCGCATCGCACCGATCTCGAGGTGTTGTACGGCCCGAAGGGGATTCCGGCCGCGCAAGCCTCCACCGGCGAACAGAAGGCGCTGCTGATCGGACTCGTGCTCGCGCATGCGGGACTTGTTGCCGCGATGACCGGCTTCGCGCCGGTGCTACTGCTCGACGAGGTGATCGCGCATCTCGATCCAACACGGCGTGCCGCGCTTTACGACGGGCTCGCCGCGCTGTCGGCGCAGGTGTGGATGACCGGTGCGGATCCTGCACCGTTCGCCGAGGTGGCATCGCGCGCGGAGATTTTTTCCGTCAGCCCGGGGCTCGTCGCGCGCGCGTAGATTCAATACCGTGTGCACAGCATAGGGATACCGCCGAGCGGCGCGCCCGGAGGCAGCCTGTTACCATACCGTGGTAATGCGTATCCAAAATCGCGCACACGGTAAGCGCGTCCGCTTTGCCTTCAGGTCGAGTCGCACTAATTTGCTAACGATGGACGTGGAATTATGAGTCGTCCGCGATCCGCCATGCGACCGCCCCACAGGTACTGCTTTGCAATCCCCATCCGTGCAAAATGGCAACGATGCACCGCTGGACGAGAGCGATCGCATGTTTGCGATGCTCGTGGAGTGCGTGACGGATTACGCGATCTACAGGCTCGACACGGAAGGACTCGTGAAGAGCTGGAATAGCGGCGCGTCACGTATCAAGGGCTATCGCGCGGAAGAAATCATCGGCCAGCACTTCCGCACGTTCTACACGACGGAAGCCCGTCGCAACGGCGAGCCTGAACGTGCGCTCGAAGACGCAAGGCGCGGCCGCTATCAGGCAGAGTCGATTCGCGTGCGCAAGGACGGCAGCGAATTCTGGGCGAGCGTCGTCATCGAGCCGATCAAGGACGGCGACGGCACGCTGATCGGCTTTGCCAAGGTCACCCGCGACATCACCGAGCGCCGCCAGAACGAGGAGCGCGAGCGGCAGCGCGCCGATCAGGTGTTTCGCGAGAGTCTCGCGCGCTTCGACGCGCTGATGGACACCGCAGTCGACGGCGTCATCCTGATCGACCCCAAGGGGCGGATTCAGCTGTTCAACCGCGCCTGCGAGAAGCTGTTCGGCTATCTCGCCGAGGAGGTGACAGGCGAGAACGTCAAGATCCTGATGCCCGAGCCCTATCGCGGCGAGCACGACCGCTACCTGGAGAACTACCACCGTAGTCACACGCGCAAAATCATCGGCATCGGACGCGAGGTCACGGGGCGGCGCAAGGACGGCTCGATCTTCCCGATGTATCTGTCCGTGGGAGAGGCCAAGCAGGACGGCGGGTCCGCCTTTGTCGGCATCATTCACGACCTTAGCGATCGCAAGCAGACCGAAGAGAAGCTGGTCCAAGCGCAGAAGATGGAGGCGGTCGGGCAATTGTCCGGCGGCATCGCACACGACTTCAACAACCTGCTCACGGTCATTGTCGGCAACGCCGAGTTCCTGAGCGAGCAGTTGTCCGATCTGCCCGAACTGCAAAAGCTCGTGGACTCCATCACGCTCGCCGGCGAGCGCGGAGCCGAGCTCACCCAGCGCCTCCTCGCCTACGGTCGGCGTCAGACGCTTCAACCGACTCAGATCAACTGCAACGAGCTCGTCGGCGGCATGCGCAAGCTGCTGAAACACACCTTGAGCGAGGAAATCGAGGTCCGTGTCTCGCTCGATCCTGAACTCGCCAGCGCCTACGCGGACCCGGGTCAGCTCGAAAGCGCGATCCTCAACCTGGCGATCAATGCCAAGGACGCGATGCCGAGCGGCGGCGCCATCTCGATCACGACAGCCAACATGCATCTCGACGACCGTTACGCCGAAGTGCATCCCGAGGTGCGTCCGGGCCGCTACGCGATGATCTCGATCACGGACGAGGGCCACGGCATTCCCAAGGATGTGCTCGCACGCGTCTTCGAGCCCTTCTTCACCACCAAGGACGTCGGCAAGGGGTCCGGGCTTGGGCTGAGCATGGTGTACGGCTTCGTGAAGCAGTCGAACGGGCACGTCGCGATCTACAGCGAGCCGGGACTGGGCACGACAGTGCGTATCTATCTGCCGGCCACGACTGCGCCCGCCGATCGGCCGCCGCTCATGACGGAACCTGAGATCATTCCGTCCGGGCACGAAACGGTTCTGGTTACCGAAGACGACCCGTTCGTGCGCGCCTATGCGGTGACCTGCCTGGAAAGCTTCGGCTATCGGGTGCTCGAAGCGGCCGACGGCCGCGATGCGCTCAACAAGATCGCCGGCGGCGCGCGGGCTGACCTGTTGTTCACCGACGTGATCATGCCGGGTGGCATCAACGGCTGGGAACTGGCCGAGTCGGCGCGCCGGCTGCAGCCGGGTTTGCGGGTGCTGCTGACATCAGGTTACGCGCTCGAGGCGCTGGCCGCGCGCGGACGCCTGCCCCCCGGCGCCGTGGTGCTGAACAAACCCTATCGCAAGGCCGAACTGGCCAAGCGCGTGCGCGAGGCGCTGGTGCCGGCGGATTGAGGCGGCCCGAGCCCGGTTCGTTCAATGCCGGTGGCGATGCCTGCGCTTGTGATGCAGGCGCGGCTTGTGCGCATAGCCGTATGCGACCGGGCCGGGCGGCGGCATCACGTTCTGCTCGCAAAATCCGCCCACGCCGCTGATCGTCGTCAGGCACTGCTGGAACGAGGCAAAGCCGCACACGACGGTCCAGCCGTTGTAACGGGCGCACCAGGGCCAATAGCGTTCCGCGTGCGCGCTGCCGGTGAAGCTCGATGCCGCGATCACGATCGCGAACGCCGCTAGCGTACGCATTGGGGTATCTCCCGGACATGATCTGCTTCGCTTGAGGGCCCAAGAAAATCACGTCCCGATCTTTTCGTCACACACTACTTGCTAGGCCGCCGCCCGAAGATTTTCAGGCCCCGACTACGGGCCCGGCGAGAGCGCGACGCGGCGGGGTCCGAGGGCATGGATTCGGGTCGTTCGGAGGGGCCGGAATCGCGATCGCCGGACCTCGAAAAACGATTAATAATTCAATAACTTAAGGACCTTCACTTTACCCTAGGCGATACCCATATTTCGTGTCACACCACACGCGCGAATCTCGTACATTTTCCGGCATCGATTCGAAGGTCCCCGCATGGCCGAAGCGGCCCGTAATACAGCATCGCGAGAAGCCGACTATGGCGCCGAATCCATCAAGGTCCTGAAGGGCCTTGATGCGGTTCGCAAGCGCCCCGGCATGTACATCGGGGACACCGACGACGGCTCGGGCCTGCACCACATGGTCTACGAGGTCGTCGATAACGCCATCGACGAGGCGCTCGCCGGCTACGCCACGCAGGTGACCGTCACGCTCAATCCAGACGGCTCGTGCACCGTCACCGACGACGGGCGCGGCATTCCGACCGACCTGCACGAGGAAGGCGTCTCGGCGGCCGAAGTCATCATGACGCAGCTACACGCGGGCGGAAAATTCGACCAGAATTCCTACAAGGTGTCGGGCGGCCTGCACGGCGTCGGCGTTTCGGTCGTCAATGCACTCTCGCAATGGCTGAAGCTGCGCATCCGGCGCGGCGGCAAAGAATACTTCATGGAGTTCGCGCACGGCGACGCAGTCGCGCCGCTGAGCGTCGTCGGCGAAGTCGGTCGAGAAGCGCGGCACCGAGGTCTCGTTCCTGCCCTCGACCGAAACCTTCACGATGGTCGAATTCGATTTCGCCACGCTCGAACACCGCTTGCGCGAACTCGCGTTCCTCAATTCCGGCGTGACGATCGTGCTCACCGACAATCGCCATGCGGTCGAGAAACGCGAGGAACTGCACTACGACGGCGGCGTCGAAGCCTTCGTGAAATACCTCGATCGCAACAAGAGCGGCCTCGTGCCGGCGCCGATCGTCATCAAGACCGAGCGCGCCGGCATCGGCGTCGAGTGTGCGCTGTGGTGGAACGATGGCTACCACGAGAACGTGCTTTGCTTCACCAACAACATCCCGCAGCGCGACGGCGGCACGCATCTCGCGGGCTTCCGCGGTGCGCTCACCCGGCAGGTCACCGGCTACGCCGAAAAGGCGCCGGCGACGCGCAAAGAAAAGGTGGACCTCACCGGCGACGACTGCCGTGAAGGCCTGACCGCGGTGCTCTCGGTCAAGGTGCCGGACCCGAAATTTTCCTCGCAGACGAAGGACAAGCTCGTCTCCTCCGAGGTGCGCCCGGTGGTCGAGGGGGTGGTCAACGACGCGCTCAGCGCCTGGTTCGAGGAACACCCCTCCGAGGCCAAGGTGATCGTCGGCAAGGTGATCGAGGCCGCCGCGGCGCGCGAAGCCGCCCGCAAGGCGCGTGAGCTCACGCGCAAGAAGGGTAACGATATCACCTCGCTGCCGGGCAAGCTCGCCGACTGCCAGGAGCGCGACCCCGCCAAGGCCGAACTGCTGATCGTCGAGGGCGACTCGGCCGGCGGCTCCGCGAAGATGGGACGCGACCGCGCGTTCCAGGCCGTGCTGCCCTTGCGCGGCAAGATATTGAACGTGGAGCGCGTGCGCTTCGACAAGATGCTGTCGTCCGAGCAGATCGGCACGCTGATCATGGCGCTCGGCACCGGCATCGGCTCGGAGGAGTTCGACGTCGAGAAGGCGCGCTACCACAAGATCATCATCATGACCGACGCGGACGTGGACGGCTCGCACATCCGCACGCTGCTGCTGACGTTCTTCTATCGCCAGATGCGCGAACTGATCGAGCGCGGCTACATCTACATCGCGCAGGCGCCGCTCTACAAAGTCACGCGCGGCAAATCCGAGCAGTACCTGAAGAACGAGCACGCGCTGGAAGACTACCTCACCGACACGGGCCTCGACGACACCGTGTTCCGTCCCTATTCGGGCGACGAACGCGCGGGCGCGGACCTGAAGCAGATCGTCGAGGAAGCGCGCAACATCCGCAACACTCTGTCGGGCCTGCACAGCCGCTATAGCCGCAAGGTGGTCGAACAGGCGGCCATTGCGGGCGTGCTGCGTCCTGCGATCTTCGGCGACGCGCCGAAGGGCATGGCGGCGGCCGAATACATCGCCAAGCGGCTCGATGCGCTGAGCGAGGAAACCGAGCGCGGCTGGCAAGGCGATTTCACGGAAGGTGACGGCTTCAGGTTCGAACGCACGGTGCGCGGCGTGAAGGAAGTGGCGATCATCGATCATGCGCTGCTCGGCTCGGCCGACGCGCGCAAGCTCGACGAGCACGCCGTCTCGCTGCAGGCGGTCTACATGCGGACCGGCATACTGCGCCGCAAGGGCGAGGATACCGCGATCCACGGACCGGTCGGCCTGTTCGATGCAGTGACCGCCGCAGGCCGCAAGGGCATCACGCTGCAGCGCTACAAGGGCCTCGGCGAGATGAACCCGCAGCAACTGTGGGAAACCACGCTCGACACCAACGTGCGCTCGCTCCTGCAGGTGAAGGTGAAGGAAACCGACGAGGCCGACGACATCTTCACCAAGCTGATGGGCGACGTCGTCGAGCCGCGCCGCGACTTCATCCAGGAGAATGCGCTCACCGCGAGCGTGGACGTCTAGCGCAGGCTTCCCTTCATCGATATTGATCCTCGCAGGCGGGCAACCCGCCGGCTCCCCAATCGATACCTCCCAAGGAAACGCTCCCATGTCTCTCTCGATGTCCACGGTCGGCACGCAGACATTCCTGCAGACGCTCGGCGCACTCTCGAAAATTCTCGACAAGGCTGCGGCGCATTGCGCGGCGAAAAAGATCGATCAGGCGGTGCTGCTGCAGACGCGGCTGACGCCTGACATGTTTCCATTGGTGAAGCAGGTGCAGATCACCTGCGATTTCGCCAAGAACACGCTCGGCCGTCTCACCGGCGAGCCGCCGAAGTTTCCCGACGATGAAAAATCGTTCGACGAACTCAAGGCGCGCATCGCCAAGACCATCGACTACGTGAAAGGCTTCAAGGACGCCGACGTCGATGCCAGTTCGGAGAAGGACGTGACCTTTCCGATCGGCCCGCAACAGACCATGACGCTGAAGGGCTGGCAGTACATCCTCGGCTTCGCGCTACCGAATTTCTATTTCCACGCCACCACCGCCTACGACATCCTGCGCCAGGTGGGCGTCGACATCGGCAAGCGGGATTTTCTCGGACGGGTGTGAGAAAGCAGCCATCTGACGGCGGTCCGGGGCACGGCGAGCGCCGTGCCCACGGTGCCTCGCCGACGCTGGGCGGGCCATGACAGAAGGATCGGGGGCGTCATGAAGATGGGTTTTTTTCTGTCACAAATCTTCATACTGGCGCTCGCCGCCTTCAATCTTGGGCGATACAGCATCCAATTCAGCGGTGACACCCTGGCGTGGATATCGGTCGTTTGCTCGCTCGCCGTAGTGGCCGCAAGCCTCGTAGCGATAATTTCTCGACTGAGATCGGATGCGCATTAGCGGCGCGGCGTTTCTGGTCAGCCATATCTTCTGAGGGCGGAGCGAGCGCGGGACAGTGGCGGGGTCCATACGCCCAGCGCGGCGTCATACTTTCGTCCTAATCTAGGAATATTAACCAGTATCCTCTCCACATCAAGGGTGTCTGCAGAACGTCGGTAGATACGGAGAGGTGGCGGTGGCTGCGCAGGGGTGCCGAGACGTACACCCAACGCGCAGCGGCTGAAGCTGCACGGTCCCGGCGCGCCTGCCGCGCGCCACCTGGGACCCATGGCGGCCGGTGCCACGCGGGGCCATACCGCGCGCCACCGGTTTGTCCCGTCAGCGGTGGATAGGTTTCTGCGCGCGAGCGCAGAAGCCCGAAAGGGTCAGTCCACCGGGGGCCGTGCAGAGCAAGCCTCAAACATCGCGCGCGGGACGCCGGAGAAATGGCGGACTTGCGGTCACGACAATCCGGACGGCGCTTTTTCGAAAAAGCATCGTCCCGCTTGCGTCTCGCGAGAGGCGCAAGCCCGTGGGTCCGTCAGGACCCCGGTGTCCCGCGCGCCCTTCTGTTTCAAGGGCGCAATGTTGATCAAAGCTCGGGCGCGCAACGCGCTACGGGAATGCGAGCGTTTGCCTCCGATCCGAGCCTCCGCTACCTCAGACGGCAGTAAACAACGTCGGGACATCCATCATGGCTTACGAAACCATCCTCGTCGAAACCAAGGGCAAGGTCGGCATCATCCGGCTGAACAGGCCGCAGGCGCTCAATGCGCTGAACGCGCAGGTCAATGCCGACATGAGCGCCGCAATCGACATCTTCGAGGCCGACGACGCGATCGGCTGCGTGGTCATCACCGGCTCGGAGAAGGCGTTCGCGGCGGGCGCCGACATCAAGGAGATGTCCGGAAAGAGCCACATGGATGTGTTCAAGGAGGATTTCGCGGCGAGCTGGGATCGCGTCGCGCGCATGCGCAAGCCCTCGATCGCGGCGGTCGCGGGCTTCGCGCTCGGCGGCGGCTGCGAGCTTGCAATGATGTGCGACATTATCATCGCGGCGGACACCGCGAAGTTCGGTCAGCCCGAGATCAAGCTCGGCGTGATCCCGGGCATCGGCGGCACGCAGCGGCTCACCCGCGCCATCGGCAAGGCGAAGGCGATGGACCTCAACCTCACTGGCCGCATGATGGACGCGGCCGAGGCCGAACGTTCCGGGCTTGTCGCGCGTGTCGTGCCGGCCGCGAGCCTGATGGACGAGGCGATGAAGGCGGCAGAGACGATCGCCGCCATGTCGCTCATCGCTGTGATGACCGCGAAGGAGGCGGTCAACCGCGCGTTCGAGACGACGCTCGCCGAGGGCATCCGCTTCGAGCGGCGCACGTTTCAGGCGCTGTTCGCCACGCACGACCAGAAGGAAGGCATGGCGGCCTTCGTCGAGAAGCGCCCGGCGAAATTCGAGAACCGGTAGCTACTTCCGCACGCAAATCACCCGCACGACCGAAAGCTTCGCAGCCTCGACGTTGCCCGCGGCAGCGGACACCGGCGCGACGTTCTGCGCATTGAGAAAACCCCGCACCGTATCGAGCGGCGTCAACCGCGCGCTCGTGACCGGGGTCGGCGCCGCGCCCGCCACCACGGGCGCTTTCAGCGCCGCAATGCCGGCAAGTCGGCCCTGCGCATCGAGCGCGGCCGCGCCATCGAAGCCGAGCGCCGGCGCAGGATCGAGCGCAAGCGCATCGCCGATGCGGGTCTTTGCGAGGCTCACCGCCCCGCCACCGCCCTGCGCCTGCGGATCGGCGACGCCAACAAGCGTCACATCGGATCTGGCGTTCTCGCCGGCAAGGGCGACGGGCTTGAGGTCCGCGCCATAGACGCGCAGCAGCGCGAGCCCGCTCTTCTTGTCCTCGGCCAGACGATCCGCGCCGCCGATACCCGCGATCGTGACGACATGACATCCCTCAAGCGCTTCGCTGCTGGTGAGAATGTGCGTCGGCGACACTGCGACGCCGCTCGCGTATTCGACCTTGCGGCGCGGCGGCGGCGCGGCGGGGGTGGAGAACGGCGCGTAGGCGCTCGACATCGCCACCACCACCGGATCCATGATGCCGGCCATCGCCTGGTCGTATTGCACCGTGAAGCCGCGCACGTCCTCACCGCGCAGCTGCGCCCGCACGTAGAATTTCTTCAGGTTCTGCAGGCCGGAAATGACGAAGAAGTCCGGCTTGAAGACGCCGTAGTCCGCCTTGCGTCCCGCTGGCTCCTTTTTCATTTTCTCGAAGAGCGCGCCAAACGTGGTCCCGGGCTGCGTGATGCGGAATGTCTCGACCGAATATTCCCCACGCGCAGATGCCCAGCGCGTTCCGCCGACGATCTGGGATTGCTGCGGCACGAGCTTGCCCGGAACGCCGATGCGCGCACCGGTCGCCGGATCGTCGGTCATGCGCCAGCCGACCTGATCCTGCTTCGGCTTCGCGGCAGCCGCGAGGGTTGCGCGCTCGGGCTGATTGAGAACGCCGGTTTCCTTGCCGCCGTTGCGCTTCTGGAAGGCCTTCACGGCGGCGATCGCGCGCTCGCCGAAATCGCCGCTGACGATGCCGTTGTAATCGCCGGTCCAGATGAGATCGTTCTGAATCGAGATGCGTTCGTTCAGCGGGATCGCCGTATAGGAGGCGGCGATCGCATCAATCGCTGCCTTCTTTTCGGGTTTGCTGCTCTTCGCGTTTGTGTCTTTCGCCTTTGCGTCCTTCTTGGCGGGCGCTCGCTGCGCGGGTGTCTCCTTCGCTGCCGTGGCCGGCTGAGCCGGCTGGGCAAAGGCAGGGCTCGCGGCCAGAAGTAACGACAAAGCCGTCCCGGCGAGCCTCATCACGCAACCCCGTGCTATAGCGAGCCCCAACGTTAGCGCATCGGAGCAGCGACGCAACCGTGCTGACCCCTGAGGAACTTGAGCGCTACGCGCGGCATATCGTGTTGCGCGAGGTCGGAGGACCGGGACAGGCCGCGCTGAAGCGCGGCCGTGTGCTGGTGATTGGTGCCGGCGGCCTCGGCGCGCCGGTGCTGATGTATCTGGCGGCCGCGGGGGTGGGCGCGCTCGGCGTGATCGACGACGACATTGTGTCGCTGTCGAATTTGCAACGGCAGGTGATTCACGCAACGCCGGATGTCGGGATCCCGAAGGTAGATAGCGCCGCGGCCGCGATCGCGCGGCTCAATCCGCATGTGACGGTCGAACCACATGGCGTACGGCTCACGGCCCGCAACGCACTCGACCTCGTGTCACGTTATGACGTGGTCGCCGACGGCTCGGACAATTTTGCCACGCGCTATCTGGTGTCGGATGCGTGCTATTTCGCGAAGAAGCCGCTGGTGACGGCCACACTCGGCGTTTTCGACGGCACGCTCACCACCATCCGGGCCCATGAGCGTGGCCAGGATGGAAAACCGAACCCGAGCTATCGCTGCCTGTTTCCGCAGGCGCCGCCGCCCGGAACCGTGCCGGCCTGCGCGGAAGCCGGAATCCTCGGGGCGCTCACCGGCGTGCTGGGCTCGATGATGGCGCTGGAAGTCATGCGCGAAATCGTCGGCTTCGGCACCGGGCTCGTTGGGCGATACCTGATGGTCGATGCGCGCGACATGCGCTTCGAGATGATCGGCTACGCGTGGGATCCGGGAAATCCACTCTCCGGGGAGCGGCCCACGATTACGGACTTATCCGTGCACGCCTAGCTACTTGCTCCACGTCGCAACCGTGGTCGCGCCCTTCACGACCGACCACTTGTTCTTGTCGATGCTGACGAGCGTGTAGCAGTTCGCCGGACTGCCCTTCCAGGTCGTGCAGAAGCCGTCCTTGGAGAGCTTCCAGGTGCCTTCGCCTTTTGCGCCGGCCTTGTCCTGCGGCTCGCGCGTCACGGTGCCGTCGGACGCGAACGTCATCTTGAACTTGGTGCCCGAGGTCGTCGCGGCGGTGAAGGCCTTGCCGTCGAAGAACTCGGTCACGATTTCCTTGGGCGACAGCTTGGTGGCGGCGAACGCGACGCCGGTTAGGAGGACCGCAACAGTGGCACCCGCAAGCTTGGCACGCATCTTCAGACCCCCGCATGATTCTCGCGGAATGATACGCCAAGTCATGGCTTTCGCGAGCCCTGAGCCAAGTGACGCGGCTACTTGTCGCTCTCGCACGGCCCGAGGCAGAAGCCGACGCCGTCGCTGTTACGGAAATGGCTACGGTCGACCCGCTCGTACGTCACGCAACGGCGCTTGTCGGCCGGATCGTGGGCGTTGCGGCGGCAGATCTTTCCGCCTTCGACATCCCACAGCCCGTAAACCACAAGGCCCCCACCTGCGAGGATCGCGGTGCCGTCCGGCAGGTGCACGGTGCAGAGCGCCTTGCCGGCGAGCGGACCGGAATCGGGCGTCCCGCACAACGGCACGCCAACCAATTCGCGACGGAATTCGTCGGCCGTCATCGCCTGTGCGAGTGCCGGCACAGCCGATGCGACGAGCGTCGCGAGGACAAGGCTGACAAGGGAAAGGCGAGCCGCATGCATGGGAAGACGTCACTCCGATCAGAGCATTGATGGTAGCACACGATCCGGCGGTAAATCTTATTGGAAGGAACGATCGCCGGGCCGCTTTCACCTACAACATTGACGGTAGCACACGGTCCGGCGGTCTATGGCCGTCCATGAAAGTCCGGATGTTGATGATGACCTTGTCGCCCATATCGATGCGGCCTTCGATCGTCGCCGAGCCCATGTGCGGGAGGATCACGACCTTGCCACCCCTCGCAAGCTTGACGAGCTTCGGATTGACCGCAGGCTCGTGCTCGAACACATCGAGGCCTGCGCCCGCGATCTCGCCCGCCTCGATCATGCGGGTCAGGGCATTCTCGTCGATCACCTCGCCACGCGCCGTGTTCACCACATAGGCGTCGGGCCGGATCAGCTTGAGCCTGCGCGCCGAAAGCAGATGATAGGTCGCGGGCGTGTGCGGGCAGTTGATCGAGACGATGTCCATGCGGGCAAGCATCTGGTCGAGGCTCTCCCAGTACGTCGCTTCGAGATCTTCCTCGATGTGCGGCGCGACCTTCTTGCGATTGTGGTAGTGGATTTGCAGCCCGAAGGCGCGCGCACGGCGTGCAACGGCCTGGCCGATGCGGCCCATGCCGATGATGCCGAGCCGCTTGCCGTGGATGCGATGGCCGAGCATCCAGGTCGGGCGCCAGCCGGTCCATTCGGTGTCGCCGGTCAGCACCACGGAGCCTTCGGCGAGCCGGCGCGGCACCGCAAGGATCAGCGCCATCGTCATGTCGGCCGTGTCCTCGGTGAGCACGCCCGGCGTGTTGGTCACCGTGATGCCGCGTTGCAGGGCGCTCGCCACATCGATGTTGTCGACGCCGTTGCCAAAATTCGCGATCAGGCGGAGATTGTCGCCAGATTTGCCGAGCAGCGCGGCATCAATCCGGTCGGTCACGGTCGGCACGAGCACGTCTGCGACCTTGACCGCCTCGGCGAGCTCCGCCTGGCTCATCGGCCTGTCGTCGAGATTGAGGCGCGCGTCGAAGAGCTCGCGCATCCGCGTTTCGACGGTGTCCGGCAGCTTGCGCGTGACGACGACCAGCGGCTTCTTGCCTTTTGCCATTTCTCCGCCTTTCGGCGCTCCGCCTGGCCTGTCCGGGGCCGCATGTTCGGGACGTTCAGGCCTCTTTAACCGCGCCAGCGGAAACTCCCGGGATTCCGGTCAGGCGCGACGTCCGGCCACTCTCTATCAGATGGCCGGGCCAAGACAAAGCCGCGGCGGCGCAGAAGCGCCGGCATGCCGGATTGGCGGGGCTTTTGGAGCGTCAGACGGGCAGGATGCGATGAAGTCGAGCGTGTTGATTGTCTTTACCGCGATGCTGGCGGGCCATTGCGGAATCGCGATTGCCGCGGAGGCAGGGGCGAACGGCGGAAGCGGCCTTCCCGTCCCACGCTTCGTCAGCCTGAAATCCGACAAGGTGAACGTGCGCGCGGGCCCGACCAAGGACCACGATGTGGCCTGGGTCTATAACCGCGCGGCGCTCCCCGTGGAGATCACAGCAGAGTTCGAGAACTGGCGTCGCATCCGCGATTGGGAAGGCGCCGAGGGTTGGGTTTATCACTCGCTCCTGTCGGGCAAGCGCACCGCGCTGGTCGCGCCGCAGTCGAACGGCAAGGATCTGTTCGAGCTGCGCGACAAGCCGGACGCCACAAGCCCCATCATGGCCAGACTGCAGCACGGCGTGCTCGCGACCGTGAAGCGCTGCCAGAACAACTGGTGCCGCCTCACCGGAGAAGGCTTCGACGGCTGGATCGAGGAATCGCAGCTGTGGGGCGTCTATCCAAACGAGAAGGTCGAGTAGCGCGCGCGGTGCAGGCCGCGCTACCCACGATGGAACAATCGGCCAACCGTGGCTATTCTCCAGCCGGGCTCACGATTCGCGCTCAAACGAGAGGCCAGCATGATCACCCGACGCACTCTCACGGTTGCACTTGCAAGCCTTGCCGCGCCGAGCGCCGTGCCGGCCTGGGCGGCGTCGAAATCGGTGATGTTCGATACCGACAATGACGGCACCGTCGATCTCAGCGAGGCCAAAAAAGCGGCGTCCGACCTGTTCGACAAGCTCGACAAGGACAAGGATGGCACGCTCGATAAGCGCGAACTTTCAGGCCGCCTGAGCGCGAAGAACCTGGCGGCAGCCGATCCCGACAAGGACGGCACGCTGACAAAGGACGAATATCTCGCGGTCGTGGAGCAGCGCTTCAAGGCTGCCAATCCCGACAACGACGGGACGCTGGACGCAAAGGAATTGAAAAGCAGCGCCGGCCGTGCGCTCGTGCGCCTGCTGAAGTAAGGACCGCTCAGCCGGTCTTGCGCAGCCGCACCACGACATCGACGCGCGCGACCTCATAGCCCTGCGGCGCGTGCGGCAGCTTGTCGAGCATTACTTCGGCGTTCGGAATATCGACGAGCGCGTTCTCGCCTTCCACGAAGAAGTGGTGATGATCGGACACGTTGGTGTCGAAATACGTCTTCGAGCCATCGACCGCGACCTGACGGAGCAGGCCGACGTCGGTGAACTGGTGCAGCGCGTTGTACACAGTCGCGAGCGACACCGGCACTTTCGCCTTGGTGGCTTCCTCGTAAAGCATTTCGGCGGTCAGGTGGCGGTCGCCCTTTGCGAACAGAATCCAGCCGAGCGCCATGCGCTGGCGCGTCGGACGAAGTCCAACCTCCCGCAGCATCGATTTGACGTCGTGCCAGGGGCATCCGGTCAGGTCGGCGCGCGCCCGTGCGGCCGTGCTGGGCATTGCGGGCGTGTGCGGCTCGGAAAACACCGTCGTGCGAACTTGCGTCATAAACTCGAATTCCTCGCCCCTGGCGCGCAGCTCGGGGCCAAGATTGATGCGACTGCTCTAAAGCCGATCATAGGCAACACGCACCGCAGATGCAACTCTATCGCAACAATGCGGCATCCCACCACACGCAGGGCCGCGGCCAAAACGCGCGGAATTTCCGTGGTCTACGGCCGTGAGACTTTGCCCGACCCGACCCGTATGTTAGTGAATTCCGACCTTCGGGGGGCGAAAGAGAGCCGATGGAAAATCGACGATCAAGCTTCGAATATGAGGATCTGCTCGCCTGCGGGCGCGGGGAACTTTTTCCCGAGGGCCCCCAGCTTCCGCTGCCCCCGATGCTGATGTTCGACCGCATCAGCGAAATCGCCGAGGCGGGTGGCGAATACGGCAAGGGATTGGTCCGCTCAGTCCTGAGCGTGAAGCCGGATCTCTGGTTTTTCCCCTGTCATTTCAAGGGCGATCCAGTCATGCCGGGGTGTCTGGGGCTGGACGCACTGTGGCAGATGGTCGGGTTTTTCCTTGGCTGGCTCGGCTCGCCCGGCAAGGGCCGCGCACTCGGCGTCGGCGAAGTGAAGCTCTCCGGTCAGGTGAAGCCTGACGTCAAGGAGGTCATCTATGGCGTCGACCTCAAGCGCGTGATGCGCTCGCGGCTTGTCCTCGGCATCGCCGACGGCTGGCTCTCGGTGGATGGCTCCATTATCTATCGCGCACTCGACCTCAAGGTCGGCCTGTTCCGCGAAGATGCGGCGCAGCCGACCGGAGCCTGAGGCGAGCTTCCTGGCGGCAGCGATATTCCGCGCCGCGTGATGCGGACGAGGCAAGCATGAGACGGGTCGTCGTCACCGGGATGGGCATCGTCTCGTCCATCGGCAATACCACCCAAGAGGTGTTGGCGAATTTGCGCGAGGCCAAGTCCGGCATCTCACGCGCCGACAAATACGCCGAGCTTGGCTTCCGCTGCCAGGTTCACGGCGCACCCTCGCTCGATCCGGCCGAGATCGTCGATCGCCGTGCGATGCGTTTTCATGGCGGCGGCACCGCCTGGAATCACGTCGCGATGGATCAGGCGATCCGTGACGCCGGCCTCGAGGCGAACGAGATTTCCGACGACCGCGTCGGCATCATCATGGGCTCGGGCGGCCCTTCGGCGCGCGCGATCGTGGACGCAGCCGACACCACACGCAGCAAAGGGCCGAAGCGGGTTGGTCCGTTCGCGGTGCCGAAGGCGATGTCGTCGACCGCCTCCGCCACGCTCGCCACCTGGTTCAAAATCAGGGGCGTGAACTATTCGATCTCGTCGGCCTGCGCGACCTCCAACCACTGCATCGGCAATGCGACCGAGATCATCCAGTGGGGCAAGCAAGACATGATCTTCGCCGGCGGCTGTGAAGAGCTCGACTGGACACTTTCGGTACTGTTCGACGCTATGGGCGCGATGTCGGCCGGTTACAATCAAATGCCGGACAAGGCCTCGCGCGCCTACGACAAGGACCGCGACGGCTTCGTGATTGCGGGCGGCGCGGGGGTGCTGGTGCTGGAAGAGCTGGAGCACGCCAAGGCGCGCGGCGCGAAGATCTATGCCGAAGTTGCCGGCTATGGGGCGACCTCGGACGGCCACGACATGGTGGCGCCCTCGGGCGAAGGCGCGGCGCGCTGCATGAAGATGGCGCTGAAGGACGTTACGATGCCGATCGACTACATCAATCCGCACGCCACCTCGACGCCGATCGGCGACCTGAAGGAAATCGAGGCGATCCGCGACGTGTTTGGTGAGAAAATCCCGCCGATCTCCGCCACCAAGTCCCTGACCGGCCATTCGCTCGGCGCCGCCGGCGTGCAGGAGGCGATCTACTCGCTGCTGATGATGCAGAATGGCTTCATCTGCGAGAGTGCCAATATCGAAAATATCGACCCGGCCTTCGCCGACATTCCAATCGTGCGCGAGCGCCGCGACGACGTGCAGCTCAACTGCGTGCTGTCCAATTCCTTCGGCTTCGGCGGCACCAACGCCTCGGTCGTGTTCAAGCGCCTGGATGCTTAATGCAGTTCATGGTGATCGAGCGGTTTCGCGACCGCAACGCCAAGGCCGTCTACAGCCGTTTTCGTGACCAGGGCCGTATGGCGCCTGAAGGCCTCAAATACATCGGCAGCTGGATCGAGGTGAACTTCGATCGCTGTTTCCAGATCATGGAATGCGACGACGCGCGGTTGCTGCAAGAGTGGATCGCAAACTGGGGCGACCTCGCGGATTTCGAAGTCGTGCCCGTGACCACGTCCGAGCAAACCCGCGAAATCATCCTTTCTCGCCTGTGAGTAGAACATGACCGCGTTGATGCAGGGGAAGCGCGGGCTGATCATGGGGGTCGCGAACGACCACTCGATCGCCTGGGGAATCGCGCAGACACTGAGCCAGCACGGCGCGAAGCTCGCGTTCACGTACCAGGGCGAGGCGCTCGGCAAGCGCGTCAAGCCGCTTGCCGAATCGCTCGGCTCGCAGTTCGTCATGCCGTGCGACGTGGAAGATGTCGCGACAGTCGATGCAGTGTTCGGCGAGATCGAGAAGCAATGGGGCGGGATGGATTTCCTCGTCCACGCGATCGGCTTCTCGGACAAGAACGAGCTGAAGGGCCGCTACGCCGACACGAGCCGCGAGAACTTCTCGCGCACCATGGTGATCTCCTGCTTCTCGTTCACCGAAGCGGCAAAGCGTGCCGCCAAGCTGATGCCGAACGGCGGCAGCATGATCACCCTGACGTTTTCCGGCGGCGAACGCACGATGCCGAACTACAACGTGATGGGTCTTGCCAAGGCCGCGCTGGAAGCATCGGTGCGCTATCTGGCGGTCGATTTCGGCCGGGAGCGTATTCGTGTGAATGCTATTTCGGCCGGCCCGATCCGCACGCTCGCTGGCGCGGGCATCGGCGACGCACGCGCGATGTTTGCCTTCCAGCAGCGCCACTCGCCGCTCGGCCGCGGCGTCACACTGGAGGAGCTTGGCGGCGCCGGGCTTTATCTCCTGTCCGACCTGTCGACCGGCGTGACCGGCGAAATCCACTTCGTCGACAGCGGCTACAACATCATCTCGATGCCGCATCCGGACGCGCTGCGCGCCGACGCCGCGAAGGGCGAGTAATCCTCGTATCGGCGCAATAAAAAGCGGCCGGGTCGTCACCCGGCCGCGAGCAGTTTTTCGTTGCGCGCTTTTGTACGCTACTCAGCCGCGTGCGCGCCCTGCGGCATTCTATCGTGACGCCGGTCAGGCGAGATCGAAGCGATCGGCGTTCATCACCTTGGTCCACGCCGCCACGAAATCCTTCGCAAATTTCTCCTTCGAGTCCGCGCAGGCATAGACTTCCGCAAAGGCGCGAAGCTGCGAGTGCGAGCCGAAGATCAGGTCGACGCGGGTCGCGGTCCACTTGACGGTCTTGGACTTGCGGTCGTGACCCTCATAGACGCCGTCGGCGTTCGGCGGCTGCCACTCGGTGTTCATGTCGAGCAGATTGACGAAGAAATCGTTGGTCAGTTTTCCGGGCTGCTTGGTGAACACACCGTGTTTCGAATCCCCGGCGTTGGCACCGAGCACGCGCAGGCCACCGAGGAGGGCCGTCATCTCGGGTCCGGTCAGTGTCAGCAATTGCGCCCGGTCGACCATCGCCTCCTCGGGCTGCATGTACTGCCGCTTGCTGCTGATGTAGTTGCGGAAGGCATCGGCGCGCGGCTCAAGGGGAGCGAATGACGCGACGTCGGTCTGCTCCTGCGAGGCATCCATACGGCCCGGCGTGAAGGGGACCTTCACGTCGACACCGGCATCCTTCGCGGCCTTCTCTACCGCGGCGTTGCCACCGAGAACGATCAGGTCGGCGAGCGAGACCTTCTTGCCCGCCTCCTTCTGGATCGCTTCGAGTTTCGAAAGCACCGTCTTGAGCTGGGCCGGCTGGTTTACCTCCCAGTCCTTCTGCGGGCTCAGCCGGACGCGCGCACCGTTGGCGCCGCCGCGCTTGTCGGACCGGCGGAAAGTCGAGGCCGACGCCCACGCGGTCGAGACGAGCTGCGATACCGAAAGCCCCGAAGCGAGGATCTTCGCCTTCAGCGCGGTCACTTCCGTCTCGCCGATCGGCGGATGGTCCGCAGCCGGGATCGGATCCTGCCAGATCAGTGTTTCCTTCGGCACAAGCGGGCCGAGGTAGCGCGCGACCGGACCCATGTCGCGGTGCGTGAGCTTGAACCAAGCGCGCGCGAACGAATCCGCAAACTGATCCGGATTCTCCAGGAAGCGCCGCGAGATTTTCTCGTAGGCCGGGTCCATCCGCAGCGAGAGGTCGGTCGTCAGCATCATCGGCCGATGCTTCTTCGAGGAGTCGAACGCGTCCGGGATGTCGGCTTGCGCGTTCTTCGCCACCCACTGCTTCGCGCCGGCCGGACTCTTCGTGAGTTCCCATTCGTTCTCGAACAGGTTCTTGAAGAACAGATTGCTCCATTTCGTCGGCGTCTGCGTCCAGATGACTTCCGGGCCGCCCGTGATGGCGTGAGCGCCAATGCCGGACTCATGCTTGCTCTTCCAGCCGAGCCCCTGATCTTCCAGCGCGCCGGCTTCCGGCTCCGGCCCCACAAGCGAAGGATCGCCCGCGCCGTGCGTCTTGCCGAACGAGTGACCGCCCGCGATCAGCGCAACGGTCTCCTCGTCGTTCATCGCCATGCGGAAGAATGTTTCGCGAATGTCCTTCGCGGCCGCAACCGGATCGGGATTGCCTTTCGGTCCTTCCGGATTGACGTAGATGAGGCCCATCTGCACCGCGCCGAGCGCATCGTGCAGTTCGCGTTCGCCGCTGTAGCGATCGTCGCCGAGCCACGTCCCCTCGGGGCCCCAGTAAAGTTCCTCCGGCTCCCACACATCGACGCGGCCTCCGGCGAAACCAAATGTCTTGAAGCCCATCGACTCCAGCGCGACGTTGCCGACGAGAACCATCAAGTCGGCCCACGAGATTTTCTTGCCGTACTTTTGCTTGATCGGCCACAGCAGGCGGCGTGCCTTGTCGAGGTTGGCGTTATCCGGCCAGGAATTCAGCGGCGCGAAGCGCTGCTGTCCGGCTCCGGCGCCGCCACGACCGTCGGTGATGCGGTAGGTACCCGCCGCATGCCACGCGAGGCGAATGAACAACCCGCCGTAATGACCGAAGTCGGCCGGCCACCAGGGCTGCGAGTCCGTCATCAGGGCCTGCAGGTCCTTGATCACGGCATTGAGGTCGAGCGTCTTGAATTCATTGGCGTAGTCGAAATCCTTGTCCATCGGATCGGACAGATCCGAATTGCGGTGGAGCATTTCGATATCCAGCGCATCCGGCCACCATTCGCGGTTGCCGTGTCCACGCGCGCCAGTGAACGGGCATTTTCCTGCGCTCTTGTCTTCGGTTTTTGCGTCCATGTTTCTCTCCACTTGGGTTCTTGACGTGCGTGTGCCGAGGGTTAGAGGCACCATAGAGGTTCACTTGATAAGGTCTAATCGGATTGCCTGACACACGCGATCAGTTTACCTTATTGATGTGATCACTTTGAAACAATTGAGGTATCTGACGGCGTTGGCCGAACACCGGCACTTCGGCAAGGCTGCCGAGACCTGTTCGGTGACCCAGCCGGCCCTCTCGATGCAGATCCGTGCCCTAGAGGAGGATTTGGGCGCGGATTTGGTGGAGCGGCGTCCGGGCGAGATCATCCTGACGGAAACCGGTGCGGAGGTTGCGCGGCGCGCCGAGCGGGTGCTGGCGGGGGCGCGCGATCTCGCCGAATTCGCGCGCCATTCAGGACGATTGCTAACCGGGCGGCTGCGGCTCGGCGTGATCCCCACGCTCGGGCCCTACATGCTGCCGCGCTTCCTGCCCGCGTTGCAGGCGCGCTTTGGCGAACTGCGCATCGAGTTGCGCGAAACGCAGACGCGCACGCTGCTCGACGAGCTTCATCGCGGCGCGCTCGACGCCGTGCTGCTCGCGCTGCCGGTGGACGAGAGCGATATCGAAACGCTCGCGCTGTTCGATGATCCGTTCTTGCTCGCGTTTCCTGCGGACGAAGCAGTACGCGTCGCGCGCGTGAGCGTGGAGGACGTGGACCCACGGCGGCTCATTTTGCTTGAGGAAGGACACTGCCTGCGCGATCAGGCGCTCGCGTTTTGTGGGACGCGGATCGATATGCCCGGCACGACCGGGCTCGGTCCGCAGGGACTCGGCGCGACCTCGCTCGCAACCGTGATGCAGATGGTGGCGAATGGGTATGGCGTCACGCTGATGCCGCGGATCGCACTGGACGTAGAGGGACGCGATGCCCGCGTGAAGGTCATTCGCTTCCGTGATCCCGAACCGGCGCGCCGCATCGGCCTTGCCTGGCGCCGCACTTCGGCGCGCAAGGCCGATTTTGCCGCGCTTGGCGCGATCATCCGCGAAATGCTCGACACATGAAAACGGTCGCGGTGATCGGCGCAGGGCCCGCCGGCCTGATGGCGGCCGAGGTGTTGGCGGCAGGCGGCGCGCAGGTCACGGTCTACGACCGCATGCCATCGGCCGGACGCAAGTTCCTGATGGCAGGGCGCGGCGGCCTGAACCTCACCCACAGCGAGGCGGCCGGTGCGTTCCTCGCGCGTTACGGCGAAGCCGAACAAAACCTTCATGCCGCGATCGATGCGTTTCCGCCCACGTCGTTGCGCGCTTGGTGCGAGGCGCTCGGACAGGAGACATTCGTCGGATCGAGCGGCCGCGTGTTTCCGCGCAGCATGAAAGCATCGCCGCTGCTGCGCGCCTGGCTGCGGCAGCTCGATGCGAACGGCGTACGGTTCGCCATGCGGCACGCGTGGACGGGCTGGGACGATGCGGAGCGACTCACGTTCGACACGCCCGGCGGCCCACGCGCCGTTGAGAGCGATGCCGCGATCCTCGCACTCGGCGGCGCGAGCTGGCCACGGCTTGGTTCGGACGGCGCATGGACCGGCATTCTTCAACGCTCGGGCGTGACGGTGGCGGCACTCAAACCCTCGAACAGCGGCTTTCTCGTCGCATGGTCCGAGCATGTCCGCCGTCATGCCGGCCAGCCGCTGAAGCGCATCGCGCTCACGCATGGCGAGCACACGGTGCGCGGCGAAGCGCTCATTACGACGAGCGGGATCGAGGGTGGCGCGGTTTACGCCATGTCGTCCGTCCTGCGCGACGACGTCGAGAAGAAGGGCGAGGCGACGTTACGCATATCGCTGCGGCCCGACATCGCGACCGATGAAATCGGGCGCAAGCTCACCCTTCCACGCGGCAAGCAGTCATTGTCGACGTTTCTGCGCAAGGCCTTGAGTCTCTCTCCCGTCGAGATCGCGCTGCTGCAGGAGGCGACCGGGGGAAAGCTCGCGACACTTGCGCCAGTCGAAATCGCGCGCCTCGTCAATGATGTCCCGATCACCCTGACCGGCATCGCGCCGATCGCGCGCGCGATCTCGACCGCGGGCGGCGTCGCATTCGACGCGCTCGACCCGCACTTCATGCTGCGCGAACGGCCCGGCGTGTTCGCCGCAGGCGAGATGCTCGACTGGGAAGCGCCGACCGGCGGCTACCTGCTGCAGGCGTGCTTCGCGACCGGCACCGCCGCGGCGCACGGCGCGCTGCGCTGGCTCGCATCTCGCTGAAATAAAAAGGGCGGCCGCAAGGGCCGCCCTTTGTCATCGTCGTATCCGGATCACTCGCCGGCGACGGCCTGCGGCTGTTCGCCATCCGGCTTCTTCCCCTCGAGATCCTCGCCGGTCGCCTGATCGACGACCTTCATGGACAGCCGAGTCTTGCCGCGATCGTCGAAGCCGAGCAGCTTGACCTTGACCTTGTCGCCTTCCTTCACCACGTCCTTGACGTTGTTCACGCGGTGCGCCGCGAGCTGCGAGATGTGCACCAGCCCGTCCTTGGCGCCGAAGAAATTCACGAAGGCGCCGAAGTCCATCACCTTGACG
Source organism: uncultured Alphaproteobacteria bacterium (assembly GCA_963757565.1). Taxonomy (GTDB): domain Bacteria; phylum Pseudomonadota; class Alphaproteobacteria; order Rhizobiales; family Xanthobacteraceae; genus PALSA-894. The sequence continues at coordinate 290,276 of CAVWSB010000002.1, read as the reverse complement.
ACCGTGCCTTCGTAGATCGTGCCGACCTCGGGGTCGTTGGCGATCGACTTGATCCAGTTGATCGCCGCCTTGATCGACTCGGCTTTCGCCGACGCGACCTTCACGGTGCCGTCGTCCTCGATGTTGATCTTGGCGCCGGTCTTTTCCACGATCTCGCGGATGATCTTGCCGCCGGTGCCGATCACTTCACGGATCTTGTCGGTCGGGATCTGGAACACCTCGATGCGCGGCGCATGCTCGCCGAGTTCGGCGCGCGCCTGGGTGAGCGCCTTCGCCATCTCGGTCAGGATGTGCAGACGCCCATCCTTCGCCTGCGTCAGCGCCACCTTCATGATCTCTTCGGTGATGCCGGCGATCTTGATATCCATCTGCAGCGAGGTGATGCCCTTCTCGGTGCCCGCCACCTTGAAGTCCATGTCGCCGAGGTGATCCTCATCGCCGAGGATGTCGGAGAGCACCGCAAAACGCTTGTCCTCGAGTATAAGGCCCATCGCGATGCCGGCGGTCGGACGCTTCAGCGGCACGCCCGCGTCCATCAGTGCAAGCGAGGTACCGCACACGGTCGCCATCGAGGACGAACCGTTCGACTCGGTGATCTCCGAAACGATGCGGATCGTGTACGGGAATTCGTGCTTCTCCGGCAGCACCGGATGGATCGCGCGCCAGGCAAGCTTGCCATGGCCGATTTCGCGCCGCTTGGTGCCGCCCATACGGCCGGTCTCGCCGACCGAGTAGGGCGGGAAGTTGTAGTGCAGCAGGAACGACTCCTTGTACGTTCCGGACAGCGCGTCGATCCACTGCTCGTCCTCGCCGGTGCCGAGCGTGGCAACCACCAGCGCCTGGGTCTCGCCGCGAGTGAACAGCGCCGAGCCGTGCGCGCGTGGCAGAATGCCGGCTTCCGACACGATCGGACGCACGGTCTTCAGGTCGCGGCCGTCGATGCGCTTGCTGGTGTCGAGGATGTTCCAGCGCACGATCTTGGCTTCGAGCTCCTTGAAGACTCCCCCGATGCGCAGCTTGTCGTAAGCGGGCTCCTTGCCTTCGGGGAAATAATGCGCGGTGACTTTCGCCTTGGCGGCATCGACCGCCTTGTGGCGCGCCATCTTGTCGGCGACCGCATAGGCGGCACGCAGATCGCTCTCGGCGATGCCGAGCATTTCCTTTTCGAGCGCGGTGTTGTCGACAACCTTGAGCTCGCGCGGCTCCTTGGCGGCCTTTTCGGCGAGCTGGATGATCGCCTCGATCACCGGCTGGAAATGGCGATGACCGAACATCACCGCGCCGAGCATAATTTCCTCGGGAAGCTCCTTGGCCTCCGATTCGACCATCAGCACCGCGTCCGCCGTGCCGGCGACGACGAGGTCGAGGTGGCTTTCGGTCATTTCCTCAAGCGTCGGGTTGAGGATGTACTCGTTGTTGGAGAAGCCGACGCGCGCGGCGCCGATCGGTCCTTGGAACGGAGCACCCGAGAGCGTCAGTGCCGCCGAGGAGGCGACCAGCGCGAGGATGTCGGGATCGTTCTCCAGATCGTGGCTGAGCGTGGTGACGATCACCTGCGTCTCGTTACGCCACCCGTCTGCGAACAGCGGGCGGATCGGGCGGTCGATCAGGCGGGAGACCAGCGTCTCCTTTTCGGTCGGACGGCCTTCGCGCTTGAAGTAGCCGCCCGGGATGCGGCCCGCGGCGTAATACTTCTCCTGGTAGTCGACGGTTAGCGGAAGGAAATCGACGCCTTCGCGCGGCTGTTTTGCGGCAACGACGGTCGCCAGAACCTTGGTCTCCCCGTAGGTGGCGACGACGGCGCCGTCGGCCTGGCGGGCTACTTTGCCGGTCTCGAGGACGAGCTTGCGCCCACCCCAATCGAGCTCAACGGTATGGATATCGAACATTTCGGTTTTCTCTCTTCGGTTCAGGGAAGCGAGAAAGCCATGAGCAAGACGGCGAGACGCTGTGCGCGCGTTGCGCGCAGTCAGACAGCGTCCGGCGATCCTGCCATGGCCTTCATGGTCTTCCATTCGGTTGGCTCGGGCGGACCTTTCCGCCCGGCTTACTCGCAGCCGTCTGTGAACACGATCCAATCGTGCTCCGGCCGCCACGCAACGGCGGGACATCGCCCCGCCAACAGCGCGCGCGGATTTTCCGCGCGCGAAAACGCTTAACGGCGGATGCCGAGTTTCTCGATGATGGTTTTGTAGCGCCCCTCGTTGGTGCGCTTGAGGTAATCGAGCAACTGGCGGCGCTGCGAGACCATCTTGAGAAGGCCGCGCCGCGAATGGTTGTCCTTCACATGGGCCTTGAAGTGGTCGGTCAGCGTGTTGATCCGTTCGGAGAGGATCGCGACCTGAACCTCGGGCGAACCCGTATCGCCCGCCTTGGTGGCATACTCTTTGATGATTTCAGCCTTGCGGCCGGTCGCTAGCGACATCGTCAATGACCTTGTCGTTTGCCGGCGCTGCCCTTCAGGCCGGCGAGGTTGAACACGCGCTTGGGGATGATTTCGCCGCGGTCCACTTCGGAAAGAGCAATCAGCTCGCCCGAAGTCGTCACATAGACCGTGCCGCGGAAAATGGGGGCATCCCGGCCGCGCAACAAAACGGCTTGGCCCCGCTGGAGCCTTGCCGCATCCGCCCGATTGACGGCCAGCGCCGGGATGTCGTCCAGCGCGGTCTCAACGGGCAGTAGCGCGTCGGCGAGGCTTCCCTCACCGGCGGCGGCTTTCTGACACAAAGCCTCCAGTTCCGCCAGCGAAATCATGTCACTTTCGCCAAACGGGCCGACTTCGGTGCGCCGAAGCTCTGAAACATGACCGAGGCAGCCGAGAACGCGGCCGATATCGCGCGCCAGCGCCCGAACATAGGTTCCCTTGCCGCATTCGGCCTCGAAAACCGCATGGTCGGCGTCAGGTTGCCCGGTCAGCACCAGACCGTGAATCTCGACCGGGCGCGCTTCCAGCAGCACCTCCTGACCGTCACGGGCGAGGTCATAGGCGCGCTCGCCCTCGATCTTGATCGCGGAATATTTCGGCGGGACCTGCGCGATCGTGCCCATGAAGGCCGGCAGACAGGCGTTGATCGTATGGGCCGTCGGGCGCGCTTCGTTCGTGCCGGTCGCGCGCCCTTCCGCATCGTCGGTATCGCGCTCCTCGCCCCAGCGCACCGTGAAGCGGTAGCGCTTGCGACCGTCCATCACGAACGGAACAGTTTTGGTCGCCTCGCCGAGCGCGAGCGGCAGGATGCCGGACGCGAGTGGATCGAGGGTGCCGGCATGGCCCGCACGCCTCGCGGTGAACAGGCGCTTGACGATCGCGACCGCGTGGGTCGACGTCATGCCAACCGGCTTGTCGAGCACGATCCAGCCGTGCACGTCGCGCTTTTCACGCCGGCGCTGACCGCTTTTCTGCTTCTGCTCGGCGGCCACCAGCGCCGGGTTGGGAAACGGGTTCGGCGCGTTCATTCCTCGCCGCTTTCCTTCGATTCGAGATCGCGCCGAACCTCCGGTGTTCTCAGAATCTTCTCGATGCGTTCTGCTTCGTCGAATTGTTCGTCGGCGCGAAAACGAATCTCAGGTGCGAATTTCAGGTTAACGCGATGCGCGATCTCGCCGCGCAGATACTTCTTGTTGCGCTCGAGCGCCGCGAGCACGTCCTTCACATCTTTTCCGCCAAGTGGCATCACGTAGATCGTCGCGAGGCGCAGGTCCGGGCTCATGCTCACCTCCGGCACGGTAATCAGATGCGTTTCGATCACTGGATCGTGCACCTCGCCGCGCGACAGCATGTCGGCGAGCGCATGTCGAATGATCTCGCCGACGCGCAACTGACGCTGCGAGGGACCGGTCGTACGATCGCGCTGGTGGTGCCGGGGCATAACGAGTTCGCCTGAAATTCTTTCGTCATGCCCGGCCTTGTGCCGGGCATCCGCGCCTTAAAGGAATTGCAAAAAGCGAGACGTGGATGGCCGGGAAAACCCGGCCATGACGCTATTACAGCGACCGCTGCACCGACTCCACGCGATAGCACTCGATCACATCGCCAGCGCGCATGTCCTGGTAGTTTTCGAACGCCATGCCGCATTCCTGGCCTGCGACCACCTCGCGCGCGTCGTCCTTGAAGCGCTTGAGCTGGCTGAGCTTGCCTTCGTGAATCACGACGTTGTCGCGGATCAGGCGCACGTTCGCGCCGCGCTCGACCTTGCCGTCGGTGACGCGGCAGCCGGCGATCTTGCCGACCTTCGAAACGAGGAAAATCTCCAGGATCTGCGCGTTGCCGAGCATGGTCTCGCGCAATTCCGGCGTGAGCAGGCCGGACATCGCCTTCTTCACGTCATCCACAAGATTGTAGATGATGTTGTAGTAGCGGATTTCCGTGCCAGTACGCTCGGCTGCTTCGCGTGCTTCCTTGTGGGCGCGCACGTTGAAGCCGATGATCGCGGCGCCCGAGGATTCCGCGAGCGTTACGTCGGATTCCGTAATACCGCCGACACCCGAATGGATGATGCGTGCGGCGACTTCGTCGTTACCGGCCTTTTCGAGCGCGCCGATGATCGCCTCGATCGAACCCTGCACGTCGCCCTTGATAACCAGCGGGAATTCCTTCTGCCCCGCGGTCTTGACCTGCGCCATCATCTGCTCAAGCGAGCCGCGCATGCCGGTCTGACGGGCGGCGGCCTTGTCGCGCTTCTGGCGCACGCGATAGTCCGTGACCTCGCGGGCGCGGGCCTCGCTTTCGACGACTGCGAGACGGTCGCCTGCGTCCGGCGTGCCGTTGAAGCCGAGCACCTCGACCGGCGTGGACGGACCCGCTTCCGTCACCGGCTTTCCAACATCGGAGAGAAGCGCGCGTACGCGGCCCCATTCGGCGCCGGCCACCACGATGTCGCCGCCGCGCAGCGTGCCGCGCTGCACCAGCACGGTCGCGACCGGCCCACGGCCACGGTCGAGCTTCGCCTCGATCACGGTGCCTTCGGCGTCGCGCTCCGGATTGGCCTTGAGATCGAGAATTTCTGCCTGCAACGCGATGGTTTCGAGCAGCTTGTCGAGATTGGTTTTCTTGGTGGCCGAGACCTCGACGTCAAGCACATCGCCGCCGAGCGATTCGACCTGCACCTCGTATTGCAACAGTTCGGTGCGTACGCGCTCGGGCTTTGAGTCCGCCTTGTCGATCTTGTTGATCGCAACGATCATCGGGACCTTCGCGGCCTTGGCGTGATTGATCGCCTCGATCGTCTGCGGCATGACGCCATCGTCGGCCGCAACGACCAAAACCACGAGGTCGGTCACCTTCGCGCCGCGCGCACGCATCGCCGTGAAGGCGGCGTGGCCCGGCGTATCGATAAAGGTGATCTTGCCGCCCTTGGGCGAGGCCACCTGATAGGCGCCGATGTGCTGCGTGATGCCGCCGGCCTCACCGCTCACCACATTGGTTTGCCGGATCGCGTCAAGCAGTGACGTCTTGCCGTGATCGACGTGGCCCATGATGGTCACGACCGGCGGGCGCGGCTCAAGCGTATCCGCCTTGTCGGCGACGTCGAACAGGCCCTCCTCCACGTCCGATTCGGCAACGCGGCGAACCGTGTGGCCCAGTTCCTCGGCGAGCAGCTGTGCGGTATCGGCATCGATGGTGTCGGTCATCTTGGCCATATGACCCTGCTTCATCAGGATCTTGATGACATCGACGCCGCGCTCCGCCATGCGATTGGCGAGTTCCTGGACGGTGATCGTTTCCGGAATGATCACTTCGCGCTGGAGCTTTTCCTTGTTCTCCTCGCGATGGCCGGTCATGCGCTGCGTGCGGCGGCGGAACGAAGCGACCGACCGCTCGCGCACTTCGTCGGCGGAGAGCGCGGTGACGACGGTCAAGCGGCCGCGCTGTTTCGGGGCTCCGGCGCGTGGCGTTTTCGGTGCAACAGCCGGACGCACGGGCGCGCCGCCGATACCGCGACGCGCGGGGCGGCGATCGTCTTCTTCGGCCTCGGGAGTGAGCTTGCGAACGGTCGGCGTGGCACCGGCCTTGAGCCGCGCCGCTTCTTCCTCGCCGCCGAAGCGCTTCTTGGCGACCTCGTCAGCCTTGCGCTTGGTCTCCTCGTCATGACGGCGGCGCTCATCCTCCAGCCGCTTGCGTGCCTCGGCCGCCTCGCGCTCGGTGCGCTCGATGGTGTCGCGCTCTGCGCGGATCTTCGCCTCTTCTTCGGCAATCTTGCGCTCTTCGGCCTCGCGCATCTTCGCATCGCCGAGCGCATGCGCACGGCGGCTCTGCTCTTCCTCGGTGAGCGTGCGCAGCACGACGCCGGACGGCTTCGGCGAAACCGCAGGCGTGGTCGCCGTCGAAGCCTGCGGCGCGGGCGTAGCCGGTCCGCGCGCAACCACGCCGCCGCGCCGGATGGTCGTGCCACGATCGGGCGTCGCCGCCGGCGCCGGCTCGGACGCTTTCGCCTCGGTCTTGCCGGGCGTGAGCGTACGGCGCTTTACCTTCTCCAGCACGACCGTCTTCTGGCGGCCATGGCTGAAGCTCTGGCGCACGACACTCGTCTCGGCGCGCGGCTTCAGCGTCAGCGTCGTCTTCGGGCTGACGCTCAATTTTTCGCCGGGACTCTTGGTATCAGTCGACATTCACATCCAATCCTAAAACCCGCGGACACAGACATATTCAAAATCTTGCCGCGCGCTATCCCGTACCCCGTCTCTCCGGATCGAGCGTCCGGAAACGTTCGAGGCTTCGGTAGCGCGCAAGGAACCCGTTGCTCGCTGGGCCGGCGAGCAAGGCAGCATGTACCACATTTGACCGCCCCAATGCCAAATCCAATTGCGCCGTCGTAAACGCGGCGATTACCGGGATTTCGCCCGATTTTTCGTCAGTTTGGCGCCGGGCGATGGCAGCCGCGATCTTTCGTGCCCCGTCCCGGGCGCCGTCGTTTGCGCTCAGCACGCCCGCGACCGGGGGAACGGCACCGAGTGCCGTCTCCGTGCGCCCAAAGCCGATGGCAACACGCCCGGCCTTGTGCGCCATCGCAAGCCCATCGAGTGCGGCCGCCTCCAGTTGCCGGTCGACCTCGGCGGAAAGATCCGGCTTGGCGCGGACCTCACGCTTGAGGCTGCGAGCAAAGGCGTTTCGTTTGACCGCCTCGTCTACGGAAGCCCGCCGCGCCGTGATCCAGACACCCCGGCCCGGCAAGCGGCGCTTGATATCGGGCACGATCGCGCCGTCGGGCGACGCGACGAACCGGATCAGGTCATCGACAGGCCTAACCTCGCGGGTGAGCGCGCACAGCCGTTCGGTGCCGCGACGGCCTTCGCGCGGCCCGCGGTCGGTCTCATTGGTGTCGGTGTGCGCCAGCAACCGTATCGTCTCCGTCTGCTCACTGCGCGGGTGTGGCCGCTTCGGCCGGTTCTTCTTCGGCCGCCGGCGGCGCGAGATCCGCTTCGGTGATCCAGCCGGCCTTCAGGCGCGCCTGCATGATCATCGCCTCGCATTCCTCCCGCGACAGTTCGAAGCCATCAAGAAAACCGGCCTCGTGCTTGGTCTCGCCGTTGGTTCGTTCTGTCCAGCCCACCAGATCGTCGGTCGCGCAGCCGGCGAGATCCTCGATCGTCTTCACGCCGTTCTCGCCGAGCTTGACCATCATCGCGGTGGTGACGCCCGGCACTTCGCGCAGCGCCTCGTCGACGCCGAGTTCCAGGCGCTTGGCGTCGAGATCTGCTTCGATCTGCCCGAGATAATCGCGCGCGCGGGTCTGCAGTTCGTTCGCCGTGTCCTCGTCGAAGCCCTCGATCCCGGCGAGTTCCTTCACGTCGACGAAGGCCAGTTCCTCGACCGATGTAAATCCTTCGGAGGCAAGCAGTTGCCCCACCACCTCGTCCACGTTCAACGCCTCCATGAAGACATTGGTACGCTTCTCGAACTCAGCCTGGCGGCGCTCGGACTCTTCCTGCTCGGTGAGAATGTCGATGTCCCAGCCGGTCAGCTGCGAGGCGAGCCGCACGTTCTGGCCGCGCCGGCCGATGGCAAGCGATAGCTGCTGATCCGGCACCACCACCTCGATGCGCTCGCGGTCTTCGTCGAGCACCACCTTGGCGACTTCGGCGGGCGCGAGCGCGTTCACCACGAAGGTCGCGATATCCTGCGACCACGGGATGATGTCGATCTTCTCGCCCTGCAATTCGTTCACCACCGCCTGCACACGCGAGCCGCGCATGCCGACGCAGGCGCCGACCGGATCGACCGAAGAATCTCGCGAGATCACGGCAATTTTTGCGCGCGAGCCGGGGTCGCGCGCGACCGCCTTCACCTCGACGATGCCGTCATAGATTTCCGGCACTTCCTGCGCGAACAGCTTGGCCATGAACTGCGGATGCGTGCGCGACAGGAAGATCTGCGGGCCACGGACCTCGCGCCGCACGTCATAGATGAAAGCGCGGATGCGGTCGCCATTGCGCATGGTCTCGCGCGGAAGCATCTCATCGCGCCGCACGATCGCTTCGCCGCGGCCGAGATCGACAACCACGTTGCCGTATTCGACGCGCTTCACGACGCCATTCACGATATCGCCGATTCGGTCCTTGTATTCGTCGTACTGGCGATCGCGCTCGGCCTCGCGCACCTTCTGCACGATCACCTGCTTGGCCGACTGCGCCGCGATGCGGCCGTATTCCAGCGGCGGCAGCGTGTCCGCGATGGTGTCGCCATGCTGAGCGGCCGGATGGCGCTTGCGCGCATCTTCCAGACTGATCTGGTTCGAAGGGTTCTCCACCGCCTCGACCACCAACATGTGGCGCGCCAGGCGCAATTCGCCGGTCTTGGCATCGATCTCGGCGTGGACTTCGGTTTCGCTACCGTAGCGCGAGCGCGCCGCCTTGGCGATCGCATCCTCCATCGCGGTGATGACGATGCGCCGGTCGATCGACTTTTCGCGCGCGACCGCGTCGGCGATCTGCAACAGTTCGAGCCGATTTGCACTGACGGCCATCTTACTCTCCTTCGTTTCCGTTCACTTGCGCGGGCGTGGCCGGCGCATTGTCATTGTCGGCGTGGCGATCGAGTTCGCGGGCCTGCGATTTTCCCCGGCGGAGCGATTCCCGCACGAGTTCGTCGGTCAGAACGAGCCGGGCTTCTTCCATGTCGGCCATCGGCAGCAGCACGTCGGCCGGCTCGCCCTCCGCCGCATCCCTGCGGCGCAGCCTTGCGGCCTCGCCCTCGACGCCGGTGAGAATGCCGCGAAAGCGCTTGCGGCCGTCCTGCGCGATATTCATCTCGATCTTCGCCTCGTGACCGGCGGCGCGCTCGAAGTCCGTGCGGCGCACCAGCGGGCGGTCGATGCCGGGCGAGGAAACTTCCAGACGATATTCGCGGTCGATGGGATCCTCGACATCGAACACCGGTGAAAGTGCGCGCGAGGCGGCCTCGCAGTCCTCGATCGCCATCGTGCCGTCGGGCTTCTCCGCCATGATCTGCACGGTGCAGCCGGAGGTTCCGGAAACACGCACGCGCACCAGCCGATAACCCAGGCCGGCGAGCACCGGCGAAGCAATCGCCGCAACGCGCGCGGCCATGCCTTGCTCGACAATGAGCCGGGGTTCGGCAAGAGTTTCTGTCTCGTTCGTGGCGACCATGTCCGGCCGGGCCCGGATTTTGGTAACAAAAAAGAGCGGGTCCCGGGCGGGGCCCACTCTCAAAAGCCGATCGGATCATCCGACCGTTATGAGATGTCCTTGATCAGGACAGCGCTGATATAGCGGCTTGCTCGAAAAATGCAATGCCTGTGGGCGTCTCCGAGCCGCGCAAACCGGCGTCCGGCAGTCGCAAGGGTTGAGCGGTTAACCCCCTGTTAGGGATTAGAAAAAGTCTCCTCCGCCGATTGCCGCCGGGGCATCCCGGTTAATTCAATCTAGACCGCACTTCACTAAACCTCGCATCGGGACGCGGATTGCCGACGGGGCGGCCGCGAAGTCAGTGACGCGGGTGGACACGATGGCCGATGCTGGAACTTCCAACAACATGCTCGATGCGGGGCGCACCTGCGGTCGCGTCCTTTCGGTAAGCGGCTCGCAAGCCTGTGTCGGATTGCCGCTCGAAAGCATCGACCCGGTGCGCGAGGCCTCAATCACGGTGGGCAAGTTCCTGCGCATCCAGCGCGCAAAATCCTTGCTCATCGGCATGGTCACGCACGTGACCCAGGAAATTTCCAGTGCGGCGCGCGAGCAGGGTTTCCGTGCCCTGGCGCAACTCGACATGATGGGCGAGATCAAGCAGCGCGACGACGGCAAGCAATATTTCCAGCGCGGCGTGACCGACTATCCGGCAATCGGAGATCCGGCGGCGCTCATCACGCGCGACGAACTGCGGCTGATCTACGACATCTCGGGAACGGACACGATCGACATCGGTCACCTTCAGCAGGACGCCTCGATCGGCGCCTACGTCAATGTCGACGATATGCTGAGCAAGCACTTCGCGATCCTCGGCACGACTGGCGTCGGCAAGTCGAGCGGCGTTGCGTTGATCTTGCGTGAAATTCTCAATTCGCGGCCCAATCTGCGGCTGTTCCTGCTCGACGGCCATAACGAATACGGCCGCTGCTTCGGCGACAAGGCACTCGTGCTCAACCCGCGAAATTTGAAGCTGCCGTTCTGGCTGTTCAACTTCGAAGAGACGATCGACGTCATTTTCGGCGGCCGTCCCGGCCTTGACGAGGAGATCGCGGTTCTGGCGGAGGTCATTCCGCAGGCCAAGAGCAACTACACCCAGCAGTTCCGTTCGGGCGACCGCGCCGTGCTCAAGCGCAGCGACGCAAAAACGACCGGCTTCACCGGCGACACGCCGGTGCCGTATCGCCTCGCCGATCTGACTGCACTGCTCGACGAGCGCATGGGCAAGCTGGAGAACCGCTCCTCGCGCATGGTCTATCACAAGCTGATTCAGCGTATCGAAACGGTGCGCATCGATCCGCGCTACGCCTTCATGTTCGACAATGCGAACGTCGGCGGCGACACGATGAACGACACGCTGCGCCAGCTGTTCCGCCTGCCGCCAGACGGCAAGCCTATGACGATCATGCAGCTCGCGGGATTCCCCGCCGAAGTCGTCGACTCTGTCGTTTCGGTGCTGTGCCGCATGGCCTTCGACTTCGGCATGTGGAGCGATGGCGCGTTTCCGCTCCTGTTCGTGTGCGAGGAAGCGCACCGCTACGCGTCGGCCGACCGCTCGATCGGTTTCGGTCCGACCCGCAAGGCGCTCTCGCGCATCGCCAAGGAGGGCCGGAAATACGGCGTTTTCCTCGGCCTCGTCACGCAGCGCCCGGCCGAACTCGACTCCACCATCATTTCGCAATGCTCGACGCTGTTCGCGATGCGCATGGCGAACGAGCGCGACCAGGCGATCGTCCGTTCGGCGGTGTCCGACGCGGCCGCCAACCTGCTCGCTTTCGTGCCGTCGCTCGGGACCCGCGAAGTGCTGGCCTTCGGCGAAGGCGTTGCGCTCCCGACACGCCTGAAGTTCAAGCAGCTCCCCCCGGAATACATCCCGCACAGCCAGGCCGTGATCAACTCGACCACCGATTCCAACAACGGCGTGAGCGAGGACTTCATCGACCAGATCATCGACCGCTGGCGCGGCGCCACCATGAGCAGCAAGCAGGGCGCCGACGGCGCGGCCGATTTCGAGTCGATGGCGCGCGACGAGTTTTCTTCGCTTTCGCTCGCCCCGCAGGCACCCAGCGTCGCACCGCAGCCGGCGTTTGCGCAGCCGGCCTTCGCGCCGCCACCCGCCGCCCCGGCCGCACCGCGGCTTGATCCGGATCGTTTCAAACTATTGAAGCGGCCGATCGGCGAAGGCGCCGGTGCGGGCACCGCCCCGCCTGCCCCGCGCTGGCAGAAGTGATCAGCGCCTTTTGAACATCAGATAAGTCGGCGCGCGGCCCTCGCGCGCCGCTTTCATTTCGTAGCGGGTGCGAACGAAGCCAGGCCACGGCTTGCGCCAGTCGTCGGCGCATTCGGCGGTCCATTCGAAGTCCGGCGTCCGGGTAAGACGCGCGAGCGTCCATTCGGCGTAATTCGCCCAGTCAGTCGCGAAGTGGAAAACGCCGCCGCGGCGCAGGATCCTGGCAAGCGCGGCGAGGTTGTCCTCATTCACGAAGCGGCGTTTCCAATGGCGACGCTTCGGCCACGGATCGGGATAGAGCAGATCGACGCGCACGATCGAGCCGGCGGGAAGCCAGACCAGAAGGTCAATCGCATCGCCGTGATAAAGCCGGATGTTGGCGAGGTTGTTCTCATCGATCGCCGCGAGCGCCTTGGCCATTCCGTTGACGAACGGCTCGCAGCCAATGAAGCCGGTGCGTGGGTTGGCTTGCGCCTGCGCGATCAGATGCTCGCCGCCGCCGAAACCGATTTCCAGGTGGATGTGGTCGACGGCAACAGGATAGAGCGTCGTGAGACTGGTCGGCGCCGGCGCGGAAAGATCGAGCGCAAGACGCGGCAACAGCGTGGCGAAAAGGTCGGCCTGGCGCGCGCGCAGAGGATGGCCCTTGCGCCGTCCAAAGAATGCTCGCGGTTCGATCGTCATGGGGATTCGTCAAGCACGGCGGCGCATCGAAACGCAAATGGCCGGGCGCAAGCCCGGCCATCGCGAAGTGCTTCGACGCTGAATCAGAAAGCCTTCTTCAGTCCCGCCGCCAGGTCGGTCTTCTCCCAGGAGAAGCCGCCGTCCTTCTCCGGCGCGCGGCCAAAATGGCCGTAGGCCGCGGTGCGGCGGTAGATCGGCTTGTTGAGCTTCAAGCTGCGGCGAATGTTGGTCGGGGTGAGCCGGAACATCTCGGGCAGGATCTTCTCAAGCTTGCGCTCGTCGACCTTGCCGGTGCCATGCAGATCGACCAGCACGGACATCGGGTCGGCAACCCCGATCGCGTAGGCGACCTGGATGGTGCATTTGTCGGCGAGCCCGGCCGCGACCACGTTTTTCGCCAGATAGCGCGCCGCGTAGGCGGCCGAGCGATCCACCTTGGTCGGGTCCTTGCCGGAGAAGGCGCCGCCGCCATGCGGCGCATAGCCGCCGTAGGTGTCGACGATGATCTTGCGGCCGGTGAGGCCGCAGTCGCCATCGGGGCCGCCAACCACGAAGTTACCGGTCGGGTTGACGAGGAAGTCGGACGGGCGCTTCGGCATCCAGCCCTTCGGCAGCGAGGATTCAACCGCGCCCTCGATCAGATCACGCACCATGCCGGGCGTGTATTTCTTGTTGTTGCGGTTCTGCGCATTGTGCTGCGTCGAGACCACCACCTTGGTGCAGCCGACTGCCTTGCCGTCCACGTACTGCACGGTGACCTGGCTCTTGGCGTCGGGCTGCAGGTCGAACAGCTTGCCGGAGCGGCGCTGCTCGGAGAGCGTCTTCAGAATGCGGTGCGCGAAGAAAATCGGCGCCGGCATGTACGAGCCCTTCTCGTACACTTCGCTCTCGGTGCAGGCGAAGCCGAACATCATGCCCTGATCGCCCGCGCCCTCTTCCTCGCCGCCCTTCTTTTTCTTGGCGTTCACGCCCATTGCGATATCGGGTGACTGGCCGTGCAGCAGGACCTCGACGTCGGCGCCATGCCAGGAAAAGCCGTCCTGGTCGTAGCCGATGTCCCGCACGACACCGCGCGCGATCTCGGTGATCAGCTCGCGATTCATGACGGTGTGGCCGTTGTATTTCTTCAACAGCGGCTCCTGGCCGCGGCATTCGCCCGCCACCACGATCTTGTTGGTGGTGGTGAGCGTTTCGCACCCCAGCCGCGTGTTGGTCTGGCTGTCGTCCTCGATGCCGAGCTTGATGTCGTTCGCCAGGAACGCGTCGAGGATCGCATCGGAAATCTGGTCGCAGACCTTATCGGGGTGGCCTTCGGATACGGATTCGCTGGTGAACAGGTAGTTCTTGCGGGACACTGAAAAACTCCTCGAAGGCTGGTTGCCTCCGTCGTGCGGCGCGGATGGATAACGCGCCTACCCTCGACGGCAGGCGTTTCTTGCAGCGTCGGGAGGTTCGGTCAAGATGTGGGCTGTGTGGGACGCGAATGGGCTACAGCGTTTTGGCGCGGCTCAGACCGTTTCCGTGCCCGCCATTTCCTCGACGAGTTCGACGATGCGGCGGCGCAGCTTGGCATTCTCGATGCGCATGAAAGCCTTCACCAGCGTCAAGCCATCGGTGGTCGCAAGGAAATCGGTGACGTAACCGGGCGACGGTGCATCGCCAAACCCGCTCTGTTCGCCGGGCGGCGGCGGCGCGCCTTCAAAGAAGAAAGACACCGGCACCTGCAGAATGAGCGAGATTTGCTGCAGCCGACTCGCCCCGATGCGATTTGTCCCCTTTTCGTATTTCTGGACCTGCTGAAAGGTCAGTCCAAGCGCATCGCCCAGCTTCTCCTGACTCATGCTGAGCATCATGCGCCGCATGCGGACGCGGCTCCCGACATGCTTGTCGATCGGGTTCGGCGCCTTCTTGGCCATGCGGCCCTCCTTCGGAACTTTCCGCGCGCAACCTTGTGCACGCGCCACGAGAAAGCAATGCTCTCTTCATCCCGGCCGACAGCCGGCACGGGCAAGCGCAACGCCGGGCCACACTTATCGGAACAAACGGTAATATGTAACCAGTATATTCCGTCTGACGAAATTGCTATTTCACAGTGGATTCACGGTGGAAAGTCATGCGGTGCGGCCGCGCCGCCACAGCAGCCACGACAGCAGTAGCAGCATCAGAATGCCGACCGGACTGTCGCCAAGCCGGACATACGGAGTCGGCGCAATTGCGCGCGGCAGGGCTGAGTCGAGCACGCCCTCCGTGCCGAGCGGCAACGAGCGCACGATGCGGCCGACCGGATCGACCACTGCCGAGACGCCGGTGTTCGCGGCGCGTACCAGCGGCAGTCCCTCCTCGATCGCACGCACGCGGGCCTGCTGCAGGTGCTGGTAGGGCCCGCTGCTGATCCCGAACCAGCCGTCATTGGTGAGGTTTACCATCCAGCCCGCCCGCTCGCCCGCCGGCACGACCTCGCCTGGAAACACGATCTCGTAACAAACCAGCGGCAGCATCGCAGGCGCGCGCGGTACGCCGATCGGCTTGCGTACCGTACCCGGAAGGTAGCCGCCTTTCATCATGGTGAGTTGCATCAGGCCGAGCCGCTCAAGAAAGTCCTGGTACGGCAGATATTCGCCGAACGGCACCAGATGCAGCTTGTCGTACACCGACAGGATCGATCCCGCGTGATCGATCACGTAGATCGAATTGTAGGCATGCAGTACGCCGGGCGTCGGCGCGAGCGAGGCTGGACGCGCGGCGCCCACGATCAACACCCCATCGGGCGGCAGCAAGTCGGCAATCTGCGCCATCGCGTCGGATTCGCGCGTCAGGAAAAACGGAAACGCCGATTCCGGCCAGATCAGGTGCGTGACGTCCTTGACGCCGGTCGAGTCCGGCCCGGTCGCGCGATCCGACAGCGCGAGGTAGCGCGCCATCACCTGTTGCTTGGCGGCGTAGTTGAATTTCTCATCCTGCGACAGATTCGGCTGCATGATGCGCAACTTCACGCCGGCAACGAATGCGGTCGGCGTCCGCGACAAGCGCGCCGCGCCATAGGCGGCAAGCGCCGCGAGCAGCACCACCGGAATCGCAACGATGAGCCACGGCCGCCGCGTATCGCGCGACTCGTCCACCAGAACCGCCGGACTTGCGAAAAGATACACCGCAAAGAGCGTGAGACCCCAGAGCCCGATCAGTGCGGAGCCTTGCGCCAGCACCAGCGGGCCCGTCAGCGCGTAACCGAACACGTTCCACGGAAAGCCGGTAAACAGATGGCCGCGCAGCCATTCTGTCATGGTCAGCGCGAGTGCGAGCGCGAGGATGCGCATCGGGCCGCGCATCCATAACAAACGCGCGACGCCGAACGCGGCCGCGGTGAAGAATGCAAGCGCCGCCGGCAACCCGAGCACGGCGAAGGGCAACAGCCACGCGAAGGTCTTGGCATCGACCAGAAATGCAAAGCCGAGCCAGTAGAGTCCAGCGACAAAATAGCCGAAGCCGAACCACCAGCCGCTCAACGCCGCTGTCATCACGCCGCCGAGACGGCCCGCGGCCGCGCCGTCGATCAGCCAGACCAGCACCGGAAACGTCGCAAACAGCACTGGCCAGGCATTGATCGGCGCGAGCGCCAGCGCCGATGCGGCACCGGCGACGAACGCGATGGCGGCGCGCCGCCATCCGTAGGAGAGCACCACCGCATGCGAGGCGCGCGTGAACCACGCGGGCGCCCTCACGTCGATCCCTTGTCGGGGGGCGGTTCGGAGGACGGGACAATGGTTGGCGCTTCGCGCCGCCGCGCAATGCGTTCGCGCCGTCCGGGGCGGCCATGCGTGATGCGCAGCTTCTTCAGCCGGCGCGGATCGGAATCGAGGACTTCGATCTCGTAGTCGCCCGGCCCGGCCACGACCTCGCCGCGTGAGGGCAGCCGCCCGGCGCGCGTCACCACATACCCCGCGAGCGTGTCGACCTCGTCGGTGATGTCGCCGATATCGAATTCAGGCCCGACCGTCTTCACGACCTCTTCCAGATGCGCGCGCGCGTCCGCGAGGAACGAGCCGTCCGGCTGGCGCACAATCGCCGGCGTTTCGTCCTCGTCGTGCTCATCCTCGATTTCGCCAAAAACCTCCTCGACCACGTCCTCCATCGAGACGATGCCGTCGCTGCCGCCGTACTCGTCGATCACCAGCGCCAGGTGGATGCGCGTCGCCTGCATCTTGGCGAGCAGGTCGAGCGCCGGCATCGAGGGCGGCACGAACAGGATCTCGCGGGTGATCTTGGCCTCGTTGAGCGAGACCGAAAGATCGATTGTCTTGAGATCGAGACCCGCTGGAAACGGCTTCTTGCGCTTGCTCTTCGCGGCCCCCTGCTGCGCGCGGCGCACCATGTAGCCGATCACGTCGCGGATGTGCACCATGCCAACCGGATCGTCGAGCGTGTCGTTGAAGACGACGAGGCGCGAATGTCCCGCGCCTTCGAACACCTTGATCAGTTCGCCGAGCGCGATTTCCTGCTGCACTGAAATGATGTCGGCGCGCGGCACCATGACGTCATCCACCCTGCGCCCGCGCAGCGACAGGATGTTGGTGAGCATGGTGCGTTCTTGCAGGGAGAAGCCCGATGCCCCGCCCCCGCCGTTCTCAAGCACCGTTTCGAGATCGGCGCGCGCCGTGTTGGGTTTCCAGTTGAACAGCGCGCGGATGACGCGCGCGATCCAGCGTTCCTCGCGCGGCTGCGTAGCCGGCGGAATCACGGCAGGCAGGTTCACGCGCTGCGGCTGGATCGAATCGCTACGACTTGGCGCATCGGTGTCCGGCATGGCGACGTATCAGCCCCGAATATCTGCCGAAACAAGCGACTCGCTTGCCGAATAGGGGTCCGGCACGCCGAGGCGCCCCAGGATGACGCGCTCCAGCCGCTCCATCTCGCCGGCCTGCGATTCGGTCTCGTGATCGTAGCCGAGCAGATGGAGAAATCCATGCACCGCCAGATGCGACAGATGATCCGCGAAGGGCTTGGCTTCCTCGACCGCTTCGTGCGCGGTCGTCTCGTAGGCAATCGCGATGTCGCCGAGCGATTTCACCGCTCCAGCCTGCTGGTTTGCGGCCGGCGGAAACGACAGCACGTTGGTCGGCTTGTCGATGTTGCGCCATTTCGCGTTGAGCCCGCGCATGGTCTTGTCGTCGGTGAGGAGCACGGCGAGCATGCGGTCCTTGAAGTTGGCACCGAGCGCGATCGCGGCTTCGCTGATCGCGCGCCGCACCGTCGCCTCCGCGCCGGGCGACGCATCCCACGCCGGCACCTCGGCGATCACGTCGATCAAGGGAGCAGGCTCGATCTCGACGCTCATTGTCCGGCCCCGCGCTTGGCCGAAGCGTCGTCATAAGCCCGCACGATTCGCGCGACGAGTTCGTGGCGCACCACATCTTCGCTCGTGAACACGACGTGGCCGATACCCTCGACATCGGCGAGCAGGCGGATCGCTTCCGACAAGCCGGAAATCTGGCCCGAGGGCAAATCGGTCTGGCTCGGATCGCCGTTCACGATCATGCGGCTGTTCTCGCCGAGCCGCGTGAGAAACATTTTCATCTGCATCGAGGTGGTGTTCTGCGCCTCGTCGAGGATCACGACGGCGTTCGAAAGCGTGCGTCCGCGCATGAAGGCGAGCGGCGCGATCTCGATCTCGCCGCTTTGCATTGCGCGCTCGACAATGCGCGCGTCCATGAGGTCGCCGAGCGCATCGAGCACCGGGCGCAAATAGGGATCGATCTTCTCGCGCATGTCGCCGGGCAGGAAGCCGAGCCGCTCGCCTGCCTCCACGGCCGGGCGCGTCACCACGATGCGGTCGACTTCCTTGCGCTCGAAGAGCGCGACCGCGTGCGCGACCGCAAGCCAGGTCTTGCCGGTCCCGGCGGGGCCGACGCCGAACACCAGTTCGTAGCGCTTGAGCGCCCGCATGTAGGCGTCCTGACCCGAGGTGCGGGCACGCACCGGTCGCTTGCGCAGATTGATTTCCTCGAAGGCCGGCCGCGAGGTCGCGGGGTCGAAGTCGAACAGCGAGCCCTGCGCGATCGCAAGACGGATCGCGCCTTCGACATCGCCCTGGCTGAGATCGTGGCCGCGCCTGATCTGTTCATACAAGCCCTCGAGTACGCGGCGGGCCCGCTCGCAGGCGTCGCGCGAGCCCTCGATGGTGACCTGATTGCCGCGCGAGTCCGCCACCACGCCGAGGCGGCGCTCGATCAGCGCGAGGTTCTGGCCGTACTGGCCGAACAGCATCGAGGCGCGGCGGTTGTCGTCGAAAGTGAGCACGGCTTGCGTCATCGCGGTATCGTTCGCCTCGGCGGCGGCAGGAACGATCCCATTGTCAGTCGGCAGATTGCGCAATGCCTCAGGCTCCAAGCGTTGCGAGTGATGGCGCGCTGGCGGAGTTTGGCCCAATTCGTGGGTCGTCCGCGAGCACACCGAACAGGCTGTTGGTTCCAAGATCCGTGATGGTGACCGGCACCATGGTGCCGATCAGATGCGACGGCGCCATGACCTGCACCGGTTGGAGATATGGCGAGCGGCCGGTGATCTGGCCAGGGAGGCGGCCGGTCTTTTCCATCAGTACGTCGAGGGTGAGCCCGCGGCAGCGCGCGTTGAACGCCGTAGCGTTGCGATTAATCGCGGCCTGCAGGCGCGCGAGGCGCTCGGACTTCACGTCCTCGGCGACCTGATCGCGCATGTTGGCGCCGGGCGTACCCGGACGCGGCGAATACTTGAACGAGAAGGCGGTCGAAAAGCCGACATCGTCGACGAGCCGCATCGTGTCGGCGAAATCGTCCTCGGTCTCGCCAGGAAAGCCGACGATGAAATCCGAGGTGAGCGCGAGATCGTTCCGCGCCGCGCGCAGCCTCTCGATCGTCCGCAGGTACTCCGCGCGGGTGTGGCGGCGGTTCATCGCATCGAGAATGCGGTCCGAGCCGGACTGGACCGGCAGGTGAAGCTGGGGGCTAAGCTGCGGCAACTCGCGGTGTACGGCGATCAGGTCGTCGTCCACGTCGCCCGGATGGCTCGTCGTGTATCGCAGCCGTGCGATGCCGGGGATGTCGGCGACGCGGCGCAGAAGGTGTCCGAGCGTGACGGCGCGGCCGCGATCCTCGCCGTGATAGGCGTTGACGTTCTGGCCGATCAACGTGACCTCGCGCACGCCTCCGGCAGCGAGGTTCGCCACTTCTGCGAGGATCTTCTCGACCGGGCGCGAGACTTCCGCGCCGCGCGTATAGGGTACGACGCAGAAGGTGCAGAACTTGTCGCAGCCCTCCTGCACGGTGACGAAAGCAGTCACGCCGCGGGATTTCGTCTTTGCGATGCTCGGCGCCGGAAGATGGTCGAACTTGTCCTCGACGGGAAACTCGGTCTCCACGATGCCGTGTCGCAGACGTTCGCCGCGCGCGAGCATATCGGGCAGGCGGTGGTAGCTCTGCGGCCCGACCACGAGATCGACCACCGGCGCGCGACGGATGATCTCCTGCCCCTCTGCCTGCGCGACGCAGCCCGCGACCGCCACGGTGACGTGGCGTCCCTGCTGCGCGGCCTCCTGCTTGAGCACGCGCACCCGGCCGAGCTCCGAATAGACCTTTTCGGCAGCCTTCTCGCGGATGTGGCAGGTGTTGAGAATAATAAGGTCGGCATCGTCTGGCGCGGCCGTCTCGACGTAGCCTTCGGGCGCCAGCAGGTCCGCCATACGACTGGAATCGTAGGCGTTCATCTGGCAACCGTAAGACTTGACGTAGAGCTTGCGCGTCATGCGGTGGGGCCTGGCCCCGCTAACCTATTCCAGATGCTAACAAATTGAACGAACCGGCGCCGCCGGAGGCATCCGTCTTAGCGCCTTTTCGGGCCAATTGAAACGCCGGCGCTCAGGCGGCTGCCGGCTTGCCGTGCAAGGCCATCACCGTGGCGCTCCGGACCGCCGATTCGAGTTGGCGGGCCAACACCTTACGGTCGGCCGCCCCGTCATAGGGGATCGGCTCGCCCCACGTCACCGACACGTCCATCGCACCGCTGCGGACGATCGCGCCGATGTGCGCGGTCAATCTCATTTTGCCGTACCAGGCGGCGCGCGGCCGAAGGTGCCGCCCGAGGGCAACTCCCTGCTGGCTCACATAGGCAATGGAGAGCGGCTGGATCCACACCTGCGCGTGGCCCGCCGCGGCAATCGCATCGCGCGCCGCCCCGATCAGCGCGGTGCGAAACGGGAGCACGCGGTTGCCATCCCCGGCCGTACCCTCGCCGAACAGCAGCACCGGATCGCCCTCGGCGAGACGCTGCGCGATCTGCGCGTTCACCTCGCCGGTTTTCTGACGTCGGTCGCGCTCGACGAACACGGTGCGCTGGAGCCTGGCGAGCAGGCCGAAGAACGGCCAGCGCGCGATTTCACTTTTCGCCACGAACACCACCGGCGCGAGCGACGTGATGATCGTGATGTCGAGCCAGGAGGAATGATTGGCGACGATCAGCAGCGGGCGCTTGTCGGCCGGCGCGCCGGTCATGTGCAGTCGCACGCCGAGCAGCCGGCAGACGAAGCGATGGTAGAGCGACCGGAATGCGCCGCCGCAGCGGACGCTTGAGCGCGACCGCGGCCCATTGCAGCGGCATCAGCGGCAGCGTGACGAGCGCAAAAACCAACAGGACGACGGCCAGACGCAGCATCAGCGCTTCTTGTCGTCGTCCAGCGGAACCGCATAAAGCTCGAGCCGGTGGTCCACCAGTTTGTAGCCGAGCTTGCGTGCGACTTCGGCCTGCAGGCGCTCGATCTCTTCGGACTGGAATTCGATCACTTCACCGGAGCGCAGATTGATCAGGTGATCGTGATGCGCCTCGGTCACATGCTCGTAACGCGCGCGGCCTTCGCGGAAATCGTGGCGGGTGATGATGCCTGAATCCTCGAACAGCTTGACGGTGCGGTAGACGGTCGAGATCGAGATGTGCTCGTCGATCTTGGCGCAGCGCCGGTAAAGCTCCTCGACGTCCGGATGATCCGCCGAATCCGCCAGCACGCGCGCGATCACGCGGCGCTGCTCGGTCATGCGCATGCCCTTGGCGGCGCACTGTGCTTCGATGAAATTCGGCTTGCCTTCGTTCACGGTCCTGGCCCGTCGATCGCCCGGCGCCCGGTCTTACACAAGGTCCCGGCGCAGCACCAGCGCGCCCTTCCCGCCCGCGTAATAGCCCGGCCGTTGACCGACCTCGCGAAATCCCGCGCGCGTGTAGAGCCGGCGCGCCGGCGTGTTCGCTTCGTCCACCTCGAGAAAAACCGCGCGCAGCCCAAGTCCAGCAAGGCGGCGCAGATGCAGGTCGAGAAGTCGGCGCGCCAGTCCCCGTCCCTGCCAGGCCCGCATGACCGCGACGGAGAGAATCTCCGCTTCGTCGGCCGCGCGGCGCGAAACGATGAACGCGACGTTGCGGCGTCCGCTCGCCGCACGATCGGCAACCACGGCGCGGTCGGTGAGCAATTGCTCGAATTCGTGTTCGCTCCAGCCGCGGTTGAACGAGGCCGCGTGCAGCACGGCGAGCGAGGCCGCATCGCGTGGCGCTGCAGGCGCGAGAACCGGCTCGGCGCGGCCGAACAGCCGGGCGATCCAGCCGATCATCGGTGCGGCAGCCGGGCGCCTTCCTGCGGACGGGCGTCGGGACTGCGCAGATAAAGCGGCTTCGGCGGCGTGCCCTCGTCCTGCGCGGCCGCGCCGAGGCGCGCGACCCAGCCGATGTCCGGTGCGTCGCGCGCGTCGACCCGCGGCGCGGGCGACGCGCTCGGCCAGTGCGTGGCGACGAGGTTGGCGGCCGAACCGGTGATCACGGTCGGACCGACCGGCACCGAACGCACCGCGGAGCGCACGCGATCAAGCCGCGGCGACACGATGGTGGCGCCGTTCGGCGCGAACACATGGAAGTAGACGTAATCGTTGCGCGCATCGACCGCCGCGATGATCGCGTGGTCGGATCGCGCCGCAACGTGCGGCGCGGCCAGCGCGGACAAGGTCGAGAGCCCGACCGCGGGCTTGCCGGCCGCGAGCGCGAGGCCGCGTGCCGCCGAAATGCCGACGCGCAGTCCGGTGAAGCTGCCGGGACCGACGGTCACCGCAATGCGGTCCAGATCGGAGAACTCGCAGCGCGCCGCGTCCATCACGCGCGCGATCAGCGGCATCACGGCCTCGGCGTGGCCGCGCTGCATGTCGAGCGATTCACTGGCAAGCACCACGCCACGCTGCGAGTCCAGCACGGCGGAAGCGCAGGCGCCGAGCGCCGTGTCGATGGCAAGAACGCGCATGGATGACGCCGCCCCTCAGGCGCCAGCGACGCTGTGCGGCGCGCTAGATCGGCCGGACCTCGGTGACGTCCGGCACGAAGTGGCGTAGCAAATTCTGGATGCCGTGCTTGAGCGTCGCCGTCGAGGATGGGCAGCCCGAGCAGGAGCCCTTCATGGCGAGATAGACAACGCCTTCCTTGTATCCGCGGAAGGTGATGTCACCGCCGTCATTGGCGACCGCAGGACGCACGCGCGTCTCGATCAATTCCTTAATCGTCGCGACCGTGTCGGCATCGCCCGGTTCGAAGAATTCGCCGGCCTCGCTCGCCTCGCTGTCCGTGCCCTCCGCTACAACCGGCGCGCCGGACATGAAATGCTCCATGATGACGCCGAGGATCGCCGGCTTAAGCTGCGGCCATTCGGAGTCCGTCTTGGTCACGGTGATGAAATCGGAGCCGAGAAACACGCCGCCGACGCCATTGATGTCGAACAGCCGCTCCGCCAGCGGCGACTTCACCGCCTCTGACTTGTCGCGCATCTCGAGCGTGCCGGCGCCGAGCACGGTGCGGCCGGGCAGGAACTTGAGGGTCGCGGGATTGGGCGTGGCTTCGGTCTGGATGAACATCGGGCGTCTCCGTGCGCCTTGAGGCGCTGCATGCCCACTAGATGGTCCTTTGGACCCGCAAGGTCAATCGCTTCAAAGCGCTAGGACAACGCGTCCAGATCCTCGTCGCCCAGATGCGCGGGCACGATCGCGACCGGGAATCGGATATTCGCCCGCCGCCTTGCCCAGTCCCGCCACCAATGGTCCGGGGCCGTCCTTGCCGGTCCCGGCAGCCAGCACCAGCGTGGCGATGTCCTCGTCCTCGTCGATCAGTTTCAGGATCTGCTCGGAGGTGTCGCCGTCGCGGATCACGCGCTCCGGCGTGATGCCGGCAACGCCATTGGCGCGCGCCGCGAACGCGTCGAGCTTCTGGTCGGCAGCCTCATGCGCCTCGGCCTTCATGATGTCGGCGACGCCGAGCCATTGCTGATGCCGGTCGTGCGGCTCGATCACCAGCAGCATCACGACGCTCGCACCCGTGCGCGCTGCGCGGCGGCTCGCGTAATAGACCGCGCGGTCACATTCGGAGGAATCATCGATCACGACGAGGTATTTGGGCTTGTGCCCCGCCTCGTAGCTGCGGCGCTTAAGGCTCATCGGATATCCCCAGGCTTTCCGACCTTTGCCGTCGCAACGATCATGCTCGCACGGCACCGCCGCCGGCGACAAGCACTGCCTATGCTCGAAATCGCATCACACCGACGCCTAGCGCCGCACGAAGCCCACGATATCCTTGACGGCGTTCATGGTCTCGGCCGCGATCACCTCGGCGCGCTCGGCGCCGCCTGCGAGCACGCCGTCGATGTAAGCCGCATCCTGCGTCAGCCGCTTCATCTCGGCAGCGATCGGAGCGAGCTTGGCGACCGACAAATCCGCAAGCGCGGTCTTGAAGGTGGAGAACTGGCCACCGCCGAAGTCCTTCAGCACCTCCGACTTCGGCCTGCCGGCTAGCGCCGCAAAGATGCCGACCAGATTGTCGGCCTCGGGACGCGGCTCAAGCCCCGCCTCTTCACTCGGCAGCGGCTCGGGATCGGTTTTCGCGCGGCGGATTTTCTGCGCGATCGTATCGGCATCGTCGGTCAGGTTGATGCGCGAGTTGTCCGACGCGTCCGACTTGGACATCTTTTTCGTACCGTCGCGCAGCGACATCACGCGCGTCGCCGGACCCTGGATGATCGGCTCGGTGAGCGGGAAGTAAGCCTCGCCAAATCCTCGCGCGCGGATCGATTCGGAAAATTCGTTGTTGAATTTCTGCGCGATATCGCGGGTCAGTTCCAGGTGCTGCTTCTGATCCTCGCCGACCGGCACATGCGTGGCGCGATAGACCAGGATGTCGGAGGCCATCAGTACGGGATAATCGTAAAGCCCGATCGAGGCGTTCTCGCGGTCCTTGCCGGCCTTCTCCTTGAACTGGGTCATGCGATTGAGCCAGCCGAGCCGGGCGACGCAGTTGAACACCCAGGTCAGTTCGGCGTGCTGCGCCACCTGGCTCTGGTTGAACACGATGTGCTTCTTCGGATCGATGCCGGACGCGATGAACGCCGCCGTCACCTCGCGCGTGTTGCGGCGCAATTCCTCCGGTCCGCCCCACACATTGATAGGCACCGTGATGGCGTGCATGTCGACGACGCAGTAGATGCAGTCGTAGCGCTCCTGCAGCGCGACGAAATTCACGATGGCGCCGAGATAGTTGCCGAGATGCAGGTTGCCGGTCGGCTGGACGCCCGAAAATACGCGCTCCTTGAACATCGAAGCTCTCCGAATTGCGGCGCGTCAGATGCCACGCCAAGCCGCATGGGCGCAAGGGTCGCGGCCGGTTGCGGCCGCGGGATCGGCCGCTATAGTGCGCCGCCTTACACCCGCTTTCCCGCACAAACCGGAGTTCTGCCGATGCCTGTCGCCTACGATGTCCTCGGCATCGGCAATGCCATCGTGGACGTGATCGCGCGCACCGAGGACGATTTCCTCGCAAAGCACGGCATGAACAAGGGCGCGATGGCGCTGATCGACGAGCCGCGCGCCGAGGCGATCTATGCCTCGATGGGTCCCGCGATCGAAATCTCGGGCGGATCGGGCGCGAACACGATCGCGGGCGTCGCGAGCTTCGGCGCGAAGGCGGCCTTCGTCGGCAAGGTGAAGAACGACACGCTCGGCAAGGCGTTCACGCACGACATTCGTGCGACGGGCGTCGCGTTCACCACACAGGCGGCGGCCGACGGTCCCTCGACCGCGCGCTGCTACGTGCTGGTGACGCCGGATGGCGAGCGCACCATGAACACCTACCTGGGCGCCGCGCAGAACCTCACGCCGGCCGACATCGACGAACAGCAGATCGCATCCGCGCGCTGGGTCTATCTCGAGGGTTACCTTTGGGATCCGCCGCACGCCAAGGAAGCCTTCCGCAAGGCTGCGAGCATCGCGCACGGCGCGGGCCGCAAGGTCGCGCTTACGCTGTCGGACGCGTTTTGCGTCGGGCGCTATCGCGACGAGTTCCTCAACCTGATGCGCACCGGCGCGGTCGACCTGATCTTCGCGAACGAGGCCGAGCTGAAAAGCCTCTACGAGACCTCGGACTTCGACTCGGCGGCGAAGGCGCTGCGCGACGACGTGAAGCTTGCGGTCGTGACGCGCAGCGAGAAGGGCTGCGTCGTCATTTCGCGCGAAGCCCATGAATTCGTCTCGGCGGCGCCGATCGACAAGCTCGTCGATGCGACCGGCGCGGGCGACCTGTTCGCCGCTGGCTTCCTCACCGGCCTTTCGCTCGGCCACGAGCATCGCGACTGCGCGCGGCTCGGCGCCCTCGCCGCGGCGGAAGTGATCCAGCACCTCGGCGCGCGGCCCGAAACCTCGCTCAAGGCCCTCGCGGAGGACAATGGCTTCACTATATGACGGGCTTCCTGTCTCGCCCCTGAAAGCCCCGCATGCAGCCTCTTAAAGTCACGATCGTTCCCGTCACGCCGTTCGCGCAGAATTGTTCGATCGTTGCCTGCACGGCGACCAACCGCGCGGCGATCGTCGATCCGGGCGGCGACCTGCCACGCATCCGCGAGGCGATCGAGCAGCTCAAGGTCGAGCCAGAGAAAATCCTGCTCACGCACGGGCACATCGATCACGCGGGCGTTGCCGCCGAACTCTCGGATGCCCTCTCGATACCGATCGAAGGGCCGGACGAGGCGGATGCCTTCCTGCTCGACAAGCTGGTCGAGCAGGGCGAGCGCTTCGGCATGGCGGGCGTGCGCAACGTCAAGCCAACGCGCTGGCTCGCCGAAGGCGAGGCCATCGGCGTCGGCGATCTGACGTTCAGCGTGCTGCACGTTCCCGGCCACACGCCCGGCCATCTGGTGTTCGTCAACGCGCCGATGCGCTTCGCGTTGGTCGGCGACACGCTGTTCCAGGGCTCGGTCGGCCGCACCGACTTTCCCTATGGCAGCCACGATCAGCTTATCGACGGCATCCGGACCAAGCTGCTGCCGCTCGGCGACGACGTGACGATCCTGCCCGGCCACGGACCGGCCTCGACCATCGGCGCGGAGCGCAAGAGTAACGGGTTCCTGCAACATTGACGCAAAATCGCAGCGTCAGGGCGACGATCCGTTAACGGGTCGGTAAGGACTGAAAGTTACCAATGGATGAATTTTCTCCATTGGGACCACCGCCATGTCCAGCGATGAGACATCCAAGATCGAGCCGACGCTGACCATGACCGACGCGCCGTCGATTGCGCCGGATGCAAAGCCCGAGGCTGCCGAGAGCGCCGCGCGGATCGAAGCGGCGGCCGAGGCCAGAATCGAACCGAAGATCGAGCCCAAAATCGAACCCGAGGCGGCCGCGCCCCAGATCGATCCGAAGCTCGAAGCACCGTCGCTGCCGCCCGCGCCACAGATCGAGCCGAGCAAGGCGGTCGTCGCGTTCCGGCAGCCAGCGGCCAAGGCCGAAAAGTCCGCCCAGTCGCGCTCCACGCGCTTTGCGCTGCTCGCCGCCTGCGTCGCGATCGCGGCAAGCTTCGGAGCGATCGGCGGATCGGTCGGGGTCGCCAAGTTCGGTCCCGCGATGCTCGCTGCCCCGCAGACCGAGGCGATCACGGTCGCCCGCGAACACATGGCCGACGAGATCAAGGGCCTGAAAGAGACGGTCGCGCAACTGCGCGCCAGCACCAAATCGCTGAACGATAATTTCGCCGCCTTGAAAACCAGCGTGACCGCCGCAAACGGCGCGCAGAACACCCAGATCGGCAAGATCGCCGAGACGCTCGACCGGGTCGAGAAGGGGCAGACCGAGCAGCGCAAGACCGCTGCCGCCACTCCGGTTCAGCCGGCCCCGCAGGCCGCGGCGCCGGAAACCACCGGCTCGATCGGGCATCAGAAGCAGGCCGCCACCCCGATGGTGCTGGGCACCCCGCCGAGCACGCTGAAGCCGCCGGTCGTGCCCGGCTGGGTGCTTCGCCGCGTCTATGACGGCGCCGCGCTGGTCGAAGGCCGCGACGGGATCATCGAAGTCGAGCCGGGCTCGGTGGTTCCCGGGCTTGGGCGGATCGAGGAGATCAAGCGCCAGGACGGGCGCTGGGTCATGATGACATCGCGCGGCATGGTCGTCGGGCGCTGATCGCGGCGCCCGGTCGCCGCTAAGTAGAAACAACACGGTCCGTTAACGTTAGTATTTTGCTAATGCCAACCTGTTGAAATCGCATCAGTCGATTCAGCAGGACTGCAGTGATGCTTGCCCAACCCGCCAGTACCCAAACCCGCTCCCCGCTCGCCGCCGCCCTCCTGATCTGCTTCTCGGTCGCAGCCGGCACCGTATTCACCACCCTCGATTCCCCGATCTTCGACGAGATCACCAGCGGCCGCTGGCTGACCGGCGCGTTCTCGCAGGCGCAGGAGCGCAACACCTCGTCGATTGCGAACCTGGAACGCAATGTCGGCGCGCTCACGACCGATATCGATTTCGTCGCCGGGCGCATGCACGCCTCGGCCAAACGCAGCGACGACCTCGCGCTCGTGCGCTTCACCCAGATCGACGCCGCCCTGGCCGCGATGGACGAGAAGATCGCGAAGCTGCAGCTGGACCGTCTGGTGAGTTCGCCGGTGGCGGCAAAGACCGAAGACGGCGGCCTGCGCTCCTCCCTGCACGAACTGGCGGCGCACAGCAGCGCGCTCACGGCGATCACCAAGCGGCTCGACCGCATCGAGGTGAAAGTCGGCATGAGCACCGACACCGACGCCGAGCCCGTCGCGCGGCACGCAGCGCGCCGCAAGGCGACGGCGGCCCGCAAGCCGGCGCAAACCGAACAGTCCCCCGACCTGATGGCGCAGACCGAACGCCTGCTCGGCCTTCGTCCGGCCGGCAAGCCGAACAAGTCGCTGCGCGTCTCCACGCTGCGGGACTGAGTTTCCGTCACTTCGTTGCAACCCTCTCCTGCCGGGAGAGGGTTTTTGCTATGCATGAGCCGCCGGCCCTGCATGGAGCGAGCGATGCGTATCGCGCTGCTGACCGCGTTTCTGGCCTTCACGCCGCTGACCGCGCATGCGCAGGGCGCAGCGCCGCCCCCTGCCAAGCCCGAGATGAATGAGTCCTGCCCGGGGCTCGTGGCGCAAAACCGTCCGCCGTTCCAACCGGCCGCGCTGCGTCTTGCGGCGCTGAAGGACGGCGAGGTGCGCATCAACTACATTGGCCACTCGACCTTCCTGATCGAGAGCCCGCGGCAGGTTCGCATCGCGACCGACTACAACGACTATATGCGCCCGTCCGTGCTGCCCGATATCGCGACGATGAATCACGCGCACTCGACGCACTACACCGACCGTCCCGATCCCGGCATCAAATACGTGCTGCGCGGCTGGCGCGACGATGGCGGCCCGACCGACTGGGACATCCAGTATCAGGACGTGCGCGTGCGCTCGGTCGCGACCAACATCCGCGACTATGCGGGCGGCACGCAGCGGCACGGCAACTCGATCTTCATCTTCGAGGTCGCGAACCTGTGTATCGCGCATCTCGGCCACCTGCATCACACGCTGAACCAGCAGCAGCTCAATGAAATCGGCCGAGTCGATGTCGTGCTGGTGCCGGTCGACGGGTCCTACACGCTCGACTTCGAAGGGATGATCGAGGTGCTGACGTCGCTGAAGGCGCCGCTGATGATCCCGATGCATTATTTCTCCAGCTACACGCTCAACCGTTTCATGTCGCGCATCAGCAAGGACTGGGACGTCGAGATGGCGGAGGTGCCGTCGGTCGTGCTCTCGAAGGAGATGCTGCCGACAAAGCCGAAGATGCTCGTCTTGCCGGGGCACTGAGCATGATCCCGAAAAGTGGGAACCGGGTTTCGGGCAAGATCATGCTCAAAGCAAAACAATGAGCGCGACGGAAATTCAGCATCGCCTCCTTCCGCTCAACGGGATCGAGATGCACATCGCCGAGCAGGGCGACGGGCCGCTCGTGCTGCTGTGCCACGGCTGGCCGGAGCTCTGGTATTCGTGGCGGCACCAGTTGCGGGCGCTTGCCGAAGCAGGTTTCCGCGCTGTCGCACCCGACATGCGCGGCTTCGGCCAGACCACCGCGCCGTCCGATGAAGCCGCCTACACGGTTTTCCACAACGTCGGCGACATGGTCGCGCTGGTGTCGGCGCTCGGCTCAACGCGCGCCGTCATTGTGGGCCATGACTGGGGCGCGCCGGTTGCCTGGCATGCGGCGCTGATGCGTCCGGATGTCTTCACCGCGGTCGTCGGCATGAGCGTGCCGCATCGCCGGCGCGGCCGTGCGCCGCCACTCGACCTGCTGCGCCGGGCCGGCCGTGCGGATTACTACTGGTTCTATTTCCAGGAGCAGGCCGCCGAGGACGAGTTCTCGCGCGATGCGGCGTTCACGCTGCGGCGCCTGTTTCACATCGGATTCGGCGACACCCCGCGCGCCGAGAAGATGAGCCTTTACGTGGACCGTCAAAAAGGCTTCCTCGGGCCGGCACGCGAGGCGCCCCTGCCGCCCTGGCTGACCGAAACCGACATCGCGGTGTTCGCGACCGAATATGCCCGCACCGGCTTTCGCGGCGGGCTCAACTGGTATCGCAACATCGACCGCAATTGGGAGCTGACCGCGCCATGGCAGGATGCCGTGATCGCGCAGCCTGCGCTGTTCATCGCCGGAACGAACGACGCGGTGATCACCGGATCGATGGGGCAGCGTGCGCTCGACGAACTGGAAAACGTCGTGCCGCACCTGCGCAAGGTTTTGATCGACGGCGCCGGACACTGGATCCAGCAGGAGCGGCCGGACGGCGTGAACGCCGCGCTGATCGCTTTCGTGCGCGAGCATCTCAAAGGATGATGCCGGTCGTCCCCATAGCCCGTCAAAGACGGGCATAACCGCCTTGACGGAAAGCGGGGACCAGCCCTGTCTGGATTCCCGCTTGCGCGGGAATGAGCGGATGATAGGCCTTCACGCAACAATATCCGCTCGGGAGATACGCGATGCCCTTCGCCACCACCCGCGACAAAGTGCGTCTGCACTACGAAGAGGTCGGCAGCGGCACGCCGCTCGTGTTCGTGCATGAGTTCGCGGGCGACTGGCGCGCGTGGGAGCCGCAGATGCGCTACTTCGCGCGGCGCTATCGCTGCGTGACGTTCTCGTTCCGCGGCTATCATCCGTCCGACGTGCCGGACGATCCGGCGGCCTACGGCTACGAGCATTTCCGCGACGACGTGATCGACGTGATGGATCACCTCATGATCGACAAGGCGCATATCTGCGGCCTCTCGATGGGCGGTTACGCGACACTCCATGCGGGCATCAAGTATCCGCAGCGCGCGCTTTCGCTGACCATGGCGGGCACCGGTTCGGGCTCGGAGCGCGGCGTGCTGGACGAATTCCGCGCGGCCTCGCGCGCGACCGCTGCCGAATACGACAAGGTTGGCGCGGAGGGCGTGGCGAAGACCTACGGCATGGGGCCCTCGCGCATTCCGTTCGAGGTGAAGGACCCGCGCGGCTACAAGGAATTCTACGACCAGTTCGCGAGCCATTCGGCCAAGGGCGCGGCAAGCACGTTGCGCGGCTATCAGGCGGGCCGTCCGCCGATCTACGAACTCGAAAGCGAGATCAGGAAAATCACGATCCCCTCGCTCATCATCTGCGGCGACGAGGACGACGCCTGCATCGAGCCGAGCGTTTATCTCAAGAAGCACATCGCGACATCGGGACTCGCGATCTTTCCCAAGAGTGGCCACACGGTGAACATCGAGGAACCTGCGCTGTTCAACCAGACGCTCGGCGATTTCCTCGCGCAGGTCGATTGCGGGCGATGGGACAAGCGCGACCCGCGCTCGGTACGGCCGGCGAAGAAGTAGCGATTTAGTTTTCAGACAGCCGCCATCGTTCTCGCGGCGCCACGGCGTCCGAGCTTTGCGTAGTCCTCGGGCTCCCGGAGGGAAGCGGAGCGCCGGGAAACGCGGGAGCTTGCGAAGCTCCCTGGACGGCCGGCGAAGCGCGTCCCTTGCGATCAGGAAGGCGCGCCTCCCGGCGCTCCACTCACGGCTTTTTCCGGTCCCGGGCCACGCTTTCGGCGGCGCGCTTGTTGCGCCGACGTCAGCCAGCTCCTGGCAGGAGGTCCGTAGTGACCTCCGGGTGGAGCCCCGGGCCGCCCGAGTGCGGAATGCCTTCCGCCCGCGGGTACCGCACCCTGCTCCGCACATCGGGATGCCTCCGGACGGCGCCCTCGGCGAGCAAGGTGATTTTGCTTATATTCCTTATCTTGCATCCTGTCAAGGAATACAAACATATCCCCTGCCTTTCGCGCGAGCGGCGGGAGTGTTTTCGGCTTCCGCCTCAAATCCCCAGCAGCAAGGTGCCTCTTTGCGAATCCTGGCGATCCATGCGGGCATGCACGACTCGTCCGCCGCGTCCGACGACCGGATGGTCGAGGCGTAGAGGCGATTTACATGAAAGGGCGACAAGCGCTCATCCTGAGGTGTGAGGGCGCAGCCCGAGCCGAGGATGGCCGCGGACTTTGGCGTTTGCCGCCATCCTTCGAGACGCGCTCGCGCTCCTCCGGATGAGGTCAAGTTCATTTCTGGCACACCGGACAGTAAAACGTGCTCCGCGTCCCCTGCACGATGCGCTTGATCGTGCCCTTGCAGCGCGGGGTCGGACATTTCTCGCCCGCGCGGTCGTAGACGCGGAACGAATGCTGGAAATAACCGAGGTCGCCGTCGGTCTGGCGATGATCGCGCAGCGACGAGCCGCCCGCGCGGATCGCATCGTTCAGCACCGCACGGATCGAGTCGGCCAGCGCATTGGCGCGCGCGGTCGGTGCGCCGCTTGCGGTCCGCGATGGTCGCGGCGATCCGCTTCGGCGAAAGATGCGCGCGATGCAGCGCCTCGCACACATAGATGTTGCCGAGGCCCGCCACGACCTTCTGGTCCGACAGCGCGGCCTTGAGCGAGGTCTTCTTGCCGGCGCAGGCTTCGGCGAGCATCGCGCCGTCGAACGCATTGCCGAGTGGCTCGGGCGCAAGGCCTGAGATCATCGGGTGCCTGGCGAGTTCGTCGCGCGCGATCAGCTTCATGTAGCCGAAACGGCGCGGATCGTTGAACGTCACGATCGCGCCGTTCGACATGTGAAACACCACATGATCGTGCGCCGAAAGCTTGCCGCGCACATGATGGAATTTGCCCGGCCCGCTCTCGTCGCTGCCGTGCACGACGCGGAACGAGCCCGACATGCCGAGATGCATCAGCAGCACCTCGCCGGAGGACAGATCCGCCAGCAGATATTTGGCACGCCGGGACAGCCCTTCGACGGTCGCGCCCTCCAGCCGCTTGTTGAAATTCCTGGGAAACGGAAAGCGCAGGTCCGGGCGGCGCTGCTCCACCCGCACGAAGCGCGCGCCTTCCATCACGGGGACAAGCCCGCGGCGCACGGTTTCGACCTCGGGAAGCTCGGGCATGGTTAACCTCGCGGCGGGTGTTATGTAGCCTCCCTGTCGCACCCGCGCTATGGTCGCCGGATGCGCGACGACACCCATTTCGGCGACCGGACGGTGCCGCTTTCCGACAAGCAGGCGCTGGTCGATGACGTGTTCCACAAGGTGGCGCGGCGCTACGACCTGATGAACGACCTGATGTCGGCCGGGCTGCACCGCGCCTGGAAGGACGCGCTGGTCACGGCAATCAATCCGCCGAAATCGGGGAAGGATTTTGCGCTGCTCGATGTCGCGGGCGGCACCGGCGATGTGTCGTTCCGCGCCATACAGGCGGGCGGCGCAGGCACGCGCGCCATAGTCGCCGACATCAATGCCGGGATGCTCGGCGTCGGGCGCGAGCGCGCCTACAGCCAAGGCCTCGATGACGTGGTGACGTTCGTCGACGCGAATGCCGAGTCGCTGCCGTTTCCCGACAAAAAATTCGACGCGGTGTCGATTGCATTCGGCATCCGCAACGTGCCGCGCATCGATGTGGCGCTCGCCGAAATGCATCGCGTGCTGCGCATCGGCGGACGGTTCCTCTGCCTGGAGTTTTCCAACGTCGACGTGCCGGGACTCGATGCGCTCTACGCGCTTTATTCGTTCAATGTGGTGCCGGCCATCGGCCGCGCCGTGGTGGGCGACGCCGAGCCCTATCGCTATCTGGTCGAGTCGATCCGCCGCTTTCCGCGCCCGAACGCGTTCGCCGACATGATGCGTGCGGCCGGCTTCGCGCGCGTGTCGCACCGGCTGATGAGTGGCGGCATCGTGGCGCTGCATTCCGGCTGGCGCTTGTGATCGCTGCGATCGGCCATCTGTTCAATCTGGCGCGCGCGGGCTTCGTGTTCGCGCGCGAGGGCGTGCTGGCACTCGCCGATCCCGCCCCCCTGCCCGTCCCGGCGCGGCTCGGATTGAAACTCGCGCGGCTGATCGAGCGGCCGACCACGCAAGGCGCATCGGTCCGGCTCTCCGCCGCGCTGACGCGGCTCGGGCCGACCTATGTGAAGCTTGGGCAATTCCTCGCGACGCGGCCCGATGTGGTGGGCCCGGCGCTCGCGCGCGATCTTGAATCGCTGCAGGACAAGATGGCGCCGTTCCCGCAGGCGCAGGCCGAAGCGCAGGTCGCCGCCGCGCTCGGCAGACCGCTGCATGAACTCTACACGTCGTTCGGTCCTGCGGTCGCCGCCGCCTCGATCGCGCAGGTGCACCAGGCGCAAGCCGACGGACAGACCGTGGCGGTGAAGGTGCTGCGCCCCGGCGTCGAGCGGCGCTTCAAGTCCGATCTCGACACGCTCTATTTCGCGGCGCGCACCGCGGAGCGCCATTCGGCCGAGGCGCGGCGCCTGCGCATGATCGAGGTGGTCGATACGCTGGCGCGCTCGGTCACGATCGAAATGGACCTGCGGCTCGAAGCCGCCGCGATCGCGGAGATGCGCGACAATGTGAAGGACGATCCGGATTTCCGCGTACCGGGCGTCGACTGGGAGCGCACCGCGCGCTCCGTGCTCACGCTCGAATGGATCGACGGCACGCCGCTGACCGACCGCACGACGCTCGCGTCGCGCGGGCTCGACCTGCCGGCGCTCGGACGCGCGCTGATGCAGGCGTTCCTGCGCCATGCGCTGCGCGACGGCTTCTTCCACGCCGACATGCATCCGGGAAACCTGTTCGTCGACGCTGACGGGCGCATCACGGCAGTTGACTTCGGCATCATGGGCCGGCTCAGCCCGAAGGAGCGGCGCTTCCTCGCCGAGATCCTCTACGGCTTCATCACGCGCAATTATCACCGCACCGCGGAGGTGCATTTCGAGGCGGGCTACGTGCCGCCGCATCACTCGGTGGAGAGCTTCGCGCAGGCGATCCGCGCCATCGGCGAGCCGATCCACAACAAGTCCGCGTCGGACATCTCGATGGCGAAGCTGCTGACGTTGCTGTTCGAGGTGACTGGTCTGTTCGACATGAAGACGCGGCCTGAACTCCTGATGCTGCAGAAGACCATGGTGGTGGTCGAGGGCGTGGCGCGCTCGTTCGACCCGAATCTCGACATGTGGGCGACCGCCGAGCCGGTGGTGCGCGAGTGGATCGAGCGCAATCTCGGCCCCGCGGGGCGGCTGCAGGACGTCGCGCAAGGCGCGGGCGAGGTCGGCAAATTCTTCGGCGACGTCCCGGGCCTGCTCGGCCGTGCCGCGCGCATCACCGACCAGCTCGATGCCGCGACGCGCGATGGGCTGGTGCTTGCGCCCGAAACGGTGGCGGCAATCGGCGAGGCGGAAGCGCGCCGCAATCGCTGGACCTCGGTGGCGCTGTGGGTGATCGCCGCGCTGCTGGCGGTGGTAATCTGGAAAGTGGTTTGATTGCATTGATTGCAATGCAATCATGCACTAGGCTCACGCCATGGGATCGCTGACGGTCCGGAACCTGCCCGAAGACGTAAAGCGGCGGCTGCGCCAGCGTGCGGCTGCGAACGGCCGCTCGATGGAAGAAGAAGTGCGGCTGTTGCTGGCCGAGGGCGCTTCGGATGCGCCGGCGCCATCCGCCGGCGGCCGCCAGGATCACCCAAAATTGCAGGCGGAGATTCCATCATCGGCGCGGCGCATCCTCCTCATCATTGCGGGCGGGATCGCGGCCTACAAATCGCTCGACCTGATCCGCCGGCTGCGCGAGCGCGGCTATGCGGTGCGCGTGGTGATGACCAAAGCCGCGCAGGAATTCGTCACGCCGTTGTCGGTCGGCGCGATCGCGGGCGAGAAGCCGTTCACCGATCTGTTCGATCAGGAATCCGAATTCGATGTCGGCCATATCCGGCTCGCGCGCGACACGGACCTCGTCGTCATCGTGCCCGCGACCGCCGACCTGATGGCGAAAATGGCGAACGGTCACGCCGACGATCTGGCAACCGCCGTGCTGCTCGCCACGAAAACGAAAATCCTGCTCGCGCCCGCGATGAACACCGCGATGTGGGCCAACAAGGCAACGCAGCGTAATCTGAAAACCCTGCTCAACGATGGCGTCGTCACCGTCGGTCCGAACGCGGGCGAAATGGCGGAGAGCGGTGAAGCGGGCCTCGGCCGCATGGCCGAGCCGCTGGAAATCGTCGCGACGGTCGGAAAGTTTTTCGACGATCGCAGCGCCGATGATAACAAACCCCTCTCCGGCAAGCGCATCCTCATCACGGCGGGCCCGACCCATGAGCCGATCGACCCGGTGCGCTATATCGCCAATCGTTCCTCCGGCAAGCAGGGCTACGCGATCGCGCGGGCCGCGGCCGACCTCGGCGCAAGCGTTACGCTGGTATCGGGCCCGGTCACCCTGCCCGATCCGCCCGGCGTGAACACCGTGCGGATCGAAAGCGCGCGCGATATGCTGGCGGCCGTGGAAGCCGCGCTGCCGGCCGATGCCGCCATCTTCGCGGCGGCGGTCGCGGACTGGCGCGTCGCGCAAGCCGGCGAACAGAAAATGAAAAAAGACGGCAGCGGGCCGCCGAAACTCGCCCTCACGGAAAACCCCGACATCCTCGCGACGATTGCGAAGTTGAAGACCAATCGCCCGCGTCTTGTCATCGGCTTCGCGGCCGAGACCGAAAAGGTGATCGAGCACGCCAAGGCCAAACTGAAGCGCAAGGGCTGCGACTGGATCGTGGCGAACGACGTGTCGGCCGAAGGTGGCGCGATGGGCGGCGACGACAACGCCGTGCATCTGATCTCGGCGGCGGGCATTGAGTCGTGGCCGACGCAGTCGAAGGACGGCGTCGCGCGCCAGCTCGTCGCGCGGATTGTGGGCGAACTGAGTGGCCGCACCGCATGAATGACCTGGACGTGCCCATCATGCGCCTGCCGCACGGCGCGGACCTGCCTCTACCGGCCTATCAGAGCGCGGGCGCGGCCGGGCTCGACCTCCTCGCCGCCGTACCGGCCGATGCACCCCTCACTATCGCGCCCGGACGATTCGCCGCGGTGCCGACCGGCATCGCCATCGCGCTGCCCGCCGGCGCGGAGGCGCAGGTACGGCCGCGTTCCGGGCTGGCGCGTCAGCACGGCGTCACCGTGTTGAACGCGCCTGGGACGATCGACGCTGACTATCGCGGCGAAATCCAGGTGCTGCTGATCAACCACGGCCCCGCGCCTTTTACCGTGACACGCGGAATGCGCATCTCACAGCTTGTGATTGCGCGACCCCTGCGCGTAAAGCTCTGTGAGACAACCCGTCTCGATGAGACACAACGAGGGGATGGAGGCTTCGGATCAACCGGAGCGAGTGGCGGATGAGTCGGCGAGGCTGTATAGCCTGAGTATCATATTACCGACTCGGCGTGCCGCCTCCCATGTCGCTTCTTCCCCGCAAAGGCCTGCTCGCCATCGCTGCCGTGGTCGACGTTGCGCTGAATGCGCGCGAACGGCCCGTGTCGGCTCGCAATCTTGCCGCACGTCATAACCTCCCGCCGCGCCATCTTGAGCCGGTGCTGCAAGCGCTGGTGCACGAGGGAATCTTTCACGGCGTGCGCGGACCGCGCGGAGGCTACGAGCTCGCGCGCGAGCGCAAGCGCATCAGTGTCGCCGACATCCTGCGCGCCGCCGGGGCCGCGGAGGATGAGGACGCGCCCGCAACGGGGTCACGCATTCTCGAACAGGCGGTGCTGCCCGCCATCGCGGAAGCCGAACGGGCCTTCACGGCAGCGCTCGCGCGCCTCAGCCTCGACGATATTGCCCGGCGCGCCGAGCCGTTGCGCGAGCGCAGCTAGTTCCACCCTGTGGACAGCGGGGATAGCTGGATCGACCGCCGCACCCAAACGATTCATTGCAATTGAAATTTCCGGATTGCGCGCCGCAACCCGCGTCTGACCGTTCACGATCTGGACTCTTACGGCGCGACTCCCCTTGAGGGTAAAGTCTTTCGATTCGCGAGCGACATGGCGGATGTTGCTCGCGATCCAGCGCAAGTTTCCCGGGCCGTGTCCCGGGATCAGGGGCACGGCAAAAATGCCGGACACGATCCGGAGACGTGACGCAGGCCCCACGCCTGCGTGGCGCAAGCGATTCGGGCAGGCCTGCGGGGGACTGACCGCGCTTCTGTCGACCGCGGCTGGCGCGCAGGACCTGCCGGCCGCCGAATACCTCGACGCGTTCTCGGCGATCGACCGGCGCGATCTCGCCGCCCTCACCCTTTCGCTCGGCGTCATCCTGTTCGCGGTCGCGACCGCCATCGCGCTGCTGCGCACACGCGCGCGCGCCACGCAGCGGCTTGCGGCCTGCCACGGCGAGATCAACGCGTTGCGGGAAGAGCGCGACCGCGCCAATGCGCTGCTGCATTCCGACCCGCAGGTGATCGCGGTGTGGCCGGCGGGCGCCGACGAGCCCGAGATCACCGGCGACGTTTCGATCCTGCTGCGCACGCCGCTGCCGCGCCGCATGCTCGCCTTCGGGACCTGGCTGCGGCCCGAGCAGGCGCATGCGCTCGGCGATGCGGTCGACGCGCTGCGCCTGGAGGGCAAAAGCTTCTCGCTGGCGTTGATGACGCTCCAGCATCGCCACGTCGTCGCCGAAGGCCGCGCGATCGGCGGACGCGCGGTGCTGCGCATCAAGGACCTGACCGGCACCAAGAGCGAACTTGCCGCCCTCACCGCCGATCATCAGCAGCTGCGCCGCGATGTCGACACCATCGCCCGGTTGCTCGAGGCTCTGCCCGAGCCGGTGTGGGCGCGCGATGCGGCCGGACGCCTCACCTGGGTCAATGCCGCCTATGCGCGCGCCGTCGAGGCGCGCGACGGCGCCGACGCGGTCGCGCGCAACCTCGAAATCCTCGATTCGAACGCGCGCGACGGCGCACTCGCCGCGCATACCGCCGACGCATCCTATGAGGCGCGCCTGCCGGTGATCGTGGCCGGCACGCGGCGCATTTTCCAGGTCATCGACCGCGTCTCGCCCGGCGGCAGCGCGGGCATTGGCATCGACATGACCGAGGTCGAAGCGATGCGTGCGGAACTCACCCGCATGACCGAGGCGCACCGGCGCACGCTCGACCAGCTCTCCACCGCGGTCGCCATCTTCACCGCCGACCAGCGGCTTGCGTTCTACAACGCGGCGTTCCGCGAGCTGTGGGGACTCGATCCGGCGTTCCTCGATTCCGAGCCGACCGACTCCGGCGTCCTCGACCGCCTGCGCGCCGCGCGCAAGCTGCCCGAGCAATCCGATTTCCGCAAATGGAAGAACGAACTGCACGACGCCTACCGTGCGGTCGAGCCGCGATCGCACGAATGGTACCTGCCCGACGGCCGGACGTTGCGCGTCGTCACGACGCCGAACCAGGAAGGCGGCGTCACCTATCTGTTCGACGACGTGACCGAGCGGCTGAAGCTGGAGCGCGGATACGAGGCCCTCATCCGGGTGCAGGGCGAAACGCTCGAAGCGCTCGTCGAGGGAGTCGCGGTGTTCGGGAGCGACGGGCGGCTCGACCTGCACAATCCGGCCTTCGCACTCCTGTGGAAGCTCGATTCGAAAAACCTCAATGGCAATCGCCCGCATATCGAGGCCGTGCTCGGCTGGTGCGCGCCGCAGTATGCCGACGAAGCGTTCTGGTCGCGGCTACGCGGCGTGGTGACCTCGCTGGAAGCGCGCGAACCCATGTCGGCGCGGCTTGAGCGCACCGACGGCTCGGTGCTCGATTGCGTTACCGCACCGCTGCCCGATGGCGCGACGCTGGTGACGTTCCAGGACGTGACGGATTCGGTCAACGTCGAACGCGCGCTGATCGAGCGCGCCGACGCCCTGCAGGCGGCCGACCGGATCAAAAGCGATTTCGTGCAGCATGTCTCCTACGAGTTGCGCACACCGCTCACCAACATCATCGGCTTCGCGCACCTGCTGCTCGATCCCACGATCGGGCCGACCATCGGGCCGATTACCGAGAAGCAGCGCGACTATCTCGACTCGATCGACAAGTCGTCGAGCGCGCTGCTCGCGATCATCAACGACATCCTCGACCTCACCACGATCGATGCAGGCGCGATGCCGCTCGACCTGAAGGAGGTCGATATCCGCACCGCGATCGACGCGGCCGCGCTCGGGCTGCAGGACCGCATTGTCGAGAGGGCGATCCTTCTCGATGTCCGCGCCGCCGACGATATCGGCAGCTTCGTGGCGGACGAGCGCCGGGTGCGGCAAGTGCTGTTCAACCTCTTGTCCAACGCGATCAGCTTCTCGCCGGCCGGCGAGGTCGTGCGGCTTTCAGTCGAACGGCGCGAGGGCGCCGTCGTCTTCAGCGTGACGGACCGCGGCCCCGGAATCCCGGCCGAGATCAGCGAGCGCGTGTTCGACCGGTTCGAGAGTCACGCGCTCGGTTCCGAGCATCGCGGCGCGGGTCTCGGCCTTTCGATCGTGCGTTCCTTCGTCGAACTGCATGGTGGTACGGTGAAGCTCGATTCGTCCGTCGGCCGCGGAACCACCGTTACCTGCATTTTCCCGCTCCGGCAGGGGCGGCAGGAGGCGGCGGCGTAGGCTAGTCTGAAGGCTCCCGATGCTCGCCGCCCCGCCCCCCACATCCGCCTTCTCGATCGCGCTTGCAAACGAGCAGGCGACGCGGCTGCTCGCGGTCGACATCGCCTCCGTTCTCAAGCCGGGAGACCTCGTGACGCTGTCGGGGGATCTCGGCGCCGGCAAGACCGCGTTCGCGCGCGCGCTGATCCGCCACCTCGCGGCCGACGAGCGGATGGACGTGCCGAGCCCGACCTTCACGCTGGTGCAGACCTATGCGCTGCCGCGCTTCACCGTGGTGCACGCCGACCTTTATCGCGTGACGCACGCGGGCGAACTCGCCGAGCTCGGCGTCGACGAGGCCGCCGAGAACGCCGTGGTGCTGCTCGAATGGCCGGACCGCGCCGCCGACGTGCTGCCCATCGACCGGCTCGACATCGCATTCACGCTCGCGCCGGACCTCGGACCGAACCAGCGCAACGCAGAAGTCACCGGCTATGGCGTGTTCGCGCCGCGCGTGGAGCGCTTCGCGGCGATCCGCAACTTCCTCGTCAGGGAGGGAATGGGGGACGCGCCGCGCAGCCACGTGCAGGGCGATGCCTCGACCCGCGCCTACGAGCGACTGACCCAGGAGGGCCGCAGCTACATCCTGATGAACGCGCCGCGCCGGCCGGACGGCCCGCCGGTACGCGCCGGACTTTCCTACAGCGCGATTGCGCATCTCGCCGAGGACGTGAAGCCGTTCGTCGCGATCGCGCGCGGCCTGCGCGAACGCGGCTTCTCGGCGCCGCTGATTCATGCGGCGGAGCTCGACGAGGGGCTGGTGCTGCTGGAGGATCTCGGCACGCAGGTCATGGTGACAGGCGATCCGCCCGAGCCGATCGAGGAGCGCTATGCGGCTGCGGTCGACGTGCTTGCCGCGCTGCATCGCGAACCGTTGCCCGGCTCGCTCGGCATCGCGCCCGGCGTCGACCATCGCATTCCGCCCTACGACATCGACGCTTTCCTGATCGAGGCCGAACTGCTGCTCGACTGGTACATTCCTCATCGTGGCGGCGGCGCCGTGACCGCGGCGGCGCGCACCGAATTCACCGCGCTGTGGCGCAGCGCGCTCGGCCGTGCCTACGACGCGCCGGCCACGTGGGTGCTGCGCGACTATCATTCGCCCAATCTGCTCTGGTTGCCGGATCGTGACGGCATCGCTCGTGTCGGTCTGCTTGATTTCCAGGACGCCCTGATGGGGCCTGCGCCCTACGATGTCGTCTCGCTGTTGCAGGACGCCCGCGTCGACGTGCCGGACACCATGGAGGTGGCGCTGCTCGGCCGCTACGTGAAGGCGCGACTCGATGCCGATCCGGATTTCCCGACCAACGCCTTCGTGGAGCTTTACGTCACGCTTGGCGCGCAGCGGGCGACGAAAATTCTCGGCATTTTCGCGCGTCTCGACCGGCGCGACGGCAAGCCGCAATATCTGCGTCACATCCCGCGCATATGGCGTTACCTGCGCCGCGCCCTGATGCACCCCGCAATGGCCGACCTGAAAGCCTGGTACGAGACGCATGTCCCCGCGCCCGAATAGCAGCACGCCGATCAGCCGCGCCATGGTGCTGGCCGCGGGCCTCGGCACGCGCATGCGCCCGCTCACCGACACGCTGCCAAAGCCGCTGGTGCCGG
The DNA here is from genome assembly GCA_963757565.1 of uncultured Alphaproteobacteria bacterium. Taxonomy (GTDB): domain Bacteria; phylum Pseudomonadota; class Alphaproteobacteria; order Rhizobiales; family Xanthobacteraceae; genus PALSA-894. The sequence continues at coordinate 247,750 of CAVWSB010000002.1, read as the reverse complement.
TCGCCGGCAAGGCGCTGCTCGATTATGTGCTCGACCGGCTCGGCGATGCAGGCGTGACCGAGGCGGTGGTCAACGTCCACCACAAGGCGGATACGATCGAGCAGCACCTGAGGGGCCGCACGCGCCCGAAGATCGTCATCTCGGACGAGCGCGGCGAATTGCTCGACACCGGCGGCGGGGTGGTGAAGGCGCTGCCCAAGCTCGGCGGCGCGCCGTTCTTCCACATGAATTCCGACACGCTCTGGATCGAGGGCGTGACGCCGAACCTGACGCGGCTCGCCACGCTGTTCGATCCGGCGCGCATGGACATGCTGCTGCTTCTCGCCTCGACGGCGACCAGCATCGGCTATGACGGGCGCGGCGATTTCGGCATGGCGCCTGACGGGCGGCTGACGCGCCGCGCCGAGCGCGAGGTCGCGCCGTTCGTCTATGCGGGCGCCGCGATCCTGACGCCGGCGCAGTTCGCCGATGCGCCGAAGGGCGCATTCTCGCTCAATCGCCTGTTCGATCGCGCGGCCGAAGCAGGCCGGCTCTACGGCCTGCGGCTCGAAGGCACCTGGATGCATGTCGGCACGCCCGAGGCCATCAAGGCGGCCGAAGCGGCGATCCTGGAGAGCGTGGCGTAAATTTTCGCACCGCATGACGGAGCGGCCCACACCGCCTATATAACGGCGCCATGCCGCTCCCGCGCGTCTTCACGATTCCCGCCTCGGCACCGTTTCTGCCGACGCTGATCGGCGCGTTGAAGCGCGGCGAGCTGATCGCGGGATTTCCCGGCTCCGCCGACCCGCTGGCGCTCGCGAACGCGACGCTGTTCCTGCCCACGCGCCGCGCCTGCGTGCTGGCGCGCGACGCGTTTCTCGATGCGCTGGGAAAAGACGCAGCCGCGGTGCTGCCGCGCATCGTGCCGCTCGGCGATATCGACGAGGACGAACTGGCGTTCGCCGAAGCCGCGAGCGGCGAGGCCGGCCTCGACGTGCCGCCGGAGTTGGGCGGGCTTGAGCGCCGCATGCTGCTCGCGCGCCTCGTGCTGCAATGGGCCGAGCAGCTGAAGCCGCAGCCGGGCGAGACACCGCTGATCGTGCACTCGCCCGGCCGCCGCGCTCGCGCTCGCCGACGCGCTTGCGCGCCTGATCGACGACATGACGACACGGCAGGTCGCGTGGGAGCGGCTCGACGGCCTCGTGCCGGACAATCTCGACCATTATTGGAAGCTGACCCTCGATTTCTTGAAAATCGCGGGCGAGCACTGGCCGAAGCTGCTCGACGAGCGCGGCGCGATCGAGCCCGCAGCGCGGCGCGACCTGCTGATCGAGGCCGAGCGCATCCGCCTTGCGGCGAATGCCGCGCCGGTGATCGCCGCCGGCTCGACCGGCTCGATGCCGGCGACGGCGCGCCTGCTCGCCACCATCGCGAAGCTGCCGCACGGCGCCGTGGTGCTGCCCGGACTCGATACCGATCTCGACGACGCGACCTGGGAGCTGATCGGCGAAGCGAAGGATGGCGGACGCGTGGTGCATCCGCCTGCGTTCGGCCATCCGCAACTGGCGATGCACGGACTGCTGCGCCGCATCGGGATCGCGCGCAGCGAAGTGACCGCGCTCGGCGCAAGCGGTGCGCGCGAGCGACTCACCTCCGAGGCGCTGCGTCCGCCCGAAGCGACCGAGCATTGGGCGCAACGCATCGACGCGACGGCGCGCGACGCCGCGCTCGCAGCCATCACCGTGATCGAAGGCGCGAACGCCGAGGACGAGGCGCTCGCCATCGCGGTCGCGCTGCGCGAGGCTGTGCACGAGAACAAGACCGCCGCGCTGGTGACGCCGGATCGCGCGCTGGCGCGCCGCGTCGCAGCGGCCCTGTTGCGCTGGAACATCGAGGCGGACGACTCCGGCGGCGACGCGCTGCCCGACACCGAGGCCGGCGTGTTCGCGCGGCTTGTGGCGCTGGCCGCGCTCGGCGGGCTGGAGCCGGTCACGCTGCTGGCGCTCGTCAAGCATGCGCGCTTCCGGCTCGGCGCGGCCGCAGGTGGGCATCATCGCGCGATCGCCGCGCTGGAACTGGCGGTGCTGCGCGGGCCGCGCCCGCGCGGCGGCACGGGCGGTCTCGCGCACGCACTCGTCACCTTTCGCGCCAACCGGGGCGACCTGCACGGCTCCGATCCGCGCAAGCGCATTTCCGCCGCCGATCTCGATGCCGCGCAGGCGCTGGTGGAATTGCTGCGTATCGCGCTGGCGCCGTTCGAGACCGCGCGGGCGACGTCATTCGCTGCGCTCGCAGCACTTCATGCGGACGCGTTGCGCGCGCTGTCGGCGGACGACACGGGCGCCGCGATGGCGTTTGCCGGTGACGACGGCGCGGAGCTTGCGCGCGCCTTCGACGGGATCGCGGAACAGAACGCCGGCTTTGCCGCCACGCCCGGCGACTACGCCGAACTGTTCGAGACCGCGATTTCGGATCGCGTGTGCCGCCGCGCCGGACGGCCGGGCGCGCGCGTGCGTATCCTCGGCGCCATCGAGGCGCGCCTCATTCATGTGGATCGGGTCGTGCTCGGCGCGCTGGTCGAGGGCGTGTGGCCGCCCGAGACGCGCACCGATCCATGGCTGTCGCGCCCGATGCGGCTCGAACTCGGGCTCGACCTGCCGGAACGGCGCATCGGCTTGTCGGCGCACGACTTCGCGCAACTGATCGGCATGCCCGAGGTGTTCCTCACCCGCGCCGCGAAGCTCGGCGGCGCGCCGACGGTCGCGTCGCGCTTCACGCAGCGGCTTGCCGCCGTCGCGGGCGAAGCGTGGAAGGGCGCGCTGATGCGCGGCGAGCGGTATCTCGATCTCGCGCGCGAGATCGACCGCGCCGAACGCGTTGCGTCGGTGAAGCGCCCGCGCCCAACGCCGCCGCTCAAGGCGCGTCCGGAGCGGCTCAGCGTCACCGAGATCGAGCACTGGCTGCGCGACCCCTACACCATCTACGCCAAACACATCCTCGACCTGCGCCCGCTCGATGCGGTCGATACCCCGCCGGGCGCGCGCGACCGCGGCACGGTGATGCACGGCGCGATCGGCGATTTCACCGAAAAATATGCCGAAGGGCTCCCGAACGATGCGCTCGCCGCACTGCTGAAGCTCGGCGAGGAGAAATTCGCCGTGCTGCAAGATTATCCGGAGGCGCGCGCGTTCTGGTGGCCGCGCTTCATCCGCATCGCGCGCTGGTTCGTCGGCTGGGAAACCAAGCGGCGCGCCAACACGGCGGCGCTCTTTGCCGAGATCAAGGGCGAGCTGAAAATGCCGCTCGGCGCACGCACCTTCACGCTCGGCACGCGCGCCGACCGGATCGAGCGGCTGGCGGACGGCCGTTACGCCATCCTCGACTACAAGACCGGCTCGGTGCCGACCGAGCGGCAGGTGCGCACCGGCCTTTCGCCGCAGCTCACCCTCGAAGGCGCGATGCTGCGTGAGGGCGCGTTCAAGGATGTGTCGCCGGGATCACTCTCCGAGTTCGCCTATGTGTCGGTGCGCGGGCGCGAGCCGGCGGGCGAACTGAAGTCGATCGAATTCACCGACGGGCTGACGCAGGACCAGCACGCCGACAAGGCGCTGGCGCGGCTGAAGGTGATCATCGCGAAATTCGAGGACGCGACGACGCCCTATCGCTCACTGGTCAGCCCGATGTGGAAGACGCGCTACGGCGATTACGATCATCTGGCGCGCATCAAGGAATGGTCGGCCGGCGCCGAAGACGAGGAGGACATCCCGCGATGAGCGCGATTCCCTCCGCCCTGCTCGATGTGCAGCGCAAAGCTTCCGACCCGGCGGCGTCCGCATGGGTCGCGGCGAACGCGGGCTCGGGCAAGACGCACGTGCTGGCGCAGCGCGTGATCCGCCTGCTGCTGCGCGGCACCAGTCCGGAAAAGATCCTGTGCCTCACCTACACCAAGGCCGCCGCCGCCAACATGGCGAACCGTGTGTTCGACACGCTCGCGAAATGGACGCCGCTGAGCGACGACGCGCTCGACGCAGAGATTCACAAGATCGAAGGCCACCGGCCGGATGCGCGCCGCCGCACGCATGCGCGCCGGCTGTTCGCGCAGGCGCTCGACACGCCGGGCGGCCTGAAGGTGCAGACGATCCACGCCTTCTGCACGCGGCTGTTGCACCAGTTTCCCTTCGAGGCAGACGTCGCGGCGCGCTTCGAGGTGCTGGAGGAGCGCACGCAGTCCGAACTGATCGACCGGCTGCGCATGAGCGTGCTGCTGCAGGCAAGCGCTAATCCTGACTCGGCGCTTGGGCGCGCGCTCGCGACCGCCATCACGGCGTCGGCGGACCAGACCTTCTCCGAGATGATTGTCGAGGCGATCGGGCGGCGCGACGAGATTTCCGCCTGGATCGCGCACGCGGGGAGCGTCGAGGCGGCAATTGGGGAGCTATCTCGTGCGCTCGGTGTCGACCCCGCCGAGACGAGCGAGAGCATTGCGGCGGCGTTCTTTGCGGATTCACTGATCGCACCGGGCGACTATCCGGAGGTGATCGCCGCACTCGAGCAGGGATCGAAGGGCGACAAGGAACACGCCGCACGCTTCGACTCGCTGCGGCTGCTCGAAGGCAATGATCGCATCCGCACCTATCAGTCGGTCTTTTGCACGGCGGAGCTTGAGCCGCGCAAGAACATCGTCACCAAGGCGATCCGCGACAATCATCGCGCGCTGTTCGAGCGCCTCATCTCCGAACAGGATCGCGTGTGCGCGCTGATCGCCCGCCGCCGTGCGGTCGAGACGCGCGAGCGGACGGGCGCGCTCGTCACCATCGCGGCCGAGGTGATCACACGCTATCGCGCCGAGAAAGATCGTCGCGGCCTGCTCGATTACGACGACCTGATCGACAAGACGCTCAATCTGCTGACCGAAGACCGCGCCCAGTGGGTGCACTATAAGCTCGATCTCGGCATCGATCATGTGCTGATCGACGAGGCGCAGGACACGAGCCCGAAGCAGTGGGAGATCGTGCGGCGGCTCACCGCGGAGTTCATGGTCGGGCCACGGCGCGCGCGAGGTGCGCCGCTCGATCTTCGCGGTCGGCGACGAGAAGCAATCGATCTTCTCGTTCCAGGGCGCGCGGCCCGCGCAGTTCGAGCAGAACAAGCAGCATTACAAGGCGAGGTTCGGCAACGCCGCGCTGCGCTTCGAGGACGTGCAGTTCAGACACTCGTTCCGTTCCGCGCCGCTGGTGCTCGAAGCGGTCGATGAGGTGTTCAAACGCGAGCAGGCGCACGCGGGCCTGACCGAGGTGAAAGGCGCGACCGTGCACGAGGCGGTGCGGGCGAACGCGCCCGGCACGGTCGAGCTTTGGCCGCTGATCGAGCCGGACGACAAGGTGCAGATCGAGGGCTGGGACGCAGCCGTTCGACGAAACTTCCGAGACGCAGCCCGCGCGTGCAACTCGCGCGCGAAAGTCGCGCGCGCCGTGAAAGACTGGATCGCGCGCGGCGATCTGGTCGGCGACGGCGATCAGCGCCACGCCTTGCGGCCGGGCGATATTCTGGTGCTGGTGCGCCAGCGCGGCGCGCTGTTCGAGGCGGTGATCCGTGCGCTGAAGGAAGCTGGACATTCCGGTCGCGGGCGCCGACCGGCTGATGCTGACCGAGCACATCGCCGTGATGGACCTGATGGCGCTCGCCGATGCGCTGCTGCTGCCGGACGACGATCTGGCGCTTGGCTAGCGTGCTGAAAAGCCCGCTGTTCGGCGTGACCGAGGAGCAGTTGTTCGCGCTCGCGCATGGCCGCAAGGGTTCGCTGCGCGCCGCGTTGCGGGCACGCGCCGCCGACCTCGAATTCATGGACGCGAACGCGCGGCTCGAACGCTACGCCGAGTGGGCGCGGCACCTTTCGCCGTTCGCGTTCTATGCGCGGCTGCTCGGGCCGGAGCACGGACGCGCGCGCTTCTACGCGCGGCTCGGGCATGAGGCTGCCGACGCGCTCGACGAATTTCTCGAACATGCACTGCTCTATGAACGGACCGAAGCGCCCACCCTGCAGGGCTTCGCCGCCTGGCTGCGCGCGGGCGAGACGATGGTGAAGCGCGACATGGACATCGCGCGCGACGAGGTGCGGGTGATGACGGTGCACGGCGCGAAGGGTCTGGAAGCGCCGATCGTGATCCTCGCCGACACCGTGACGCCGCCGAAGGGCCCGAAGGAGCCGCGCCTGCTGAGCCTTCCGGTCGCGCAGGCCGCACCCGATACGCCGGCCCGCATCGTGTGGGCGGGGCGCAAGGCCGACGACATCGCGCCGGTCGCGGCCGCGCGTGCCGAGGCGGTGCGTGCCGCCGAGGAGGAGTATCGCCGGCTGCTCTATGTGGCGATGACGCGCGCCGCCGACAGGCTGGTGGTCGCGGGCGCGCGCGGGCAGAACCGCATGCCGCCGGGCTGCTGGTACGAACTGGTGTCGGACGCGCTGAAGCCGGAGGCGATTGCCGAGCTGGCGGACGATGGTGACGGAACCGTGTTGCGCTGGCGCAGGTCGGGCGCGATCGAAACCGGCGCCGCCGCACGTGCCGTCGAGACGCCGCACGAAAAGCTTCCGGACTGGCTGACGCGCAACGCGCCGGCCGAAAATGCCCTGCGGGTGATTTCGCCCTCGCTCACCGAGCGCGACGCCGCACCGCTGCGCGCAAGCATCGGCGATGCGCGCGGCCTTGCGCGCGGGCGCATCGTGCACCGGCTGTTGCAGGCGTTGCCGGCGCTGCCGCACGGGCGGCGCGCCGAGGCCGCACGCAAGCCTTTCGGACGCGCGAAGGATTTCGACGATGCCGAGCAGGACGCACTCATCGGCGAAGTGATGGCGCTGCTCGACGATGCACGTTTTGCATCGCTGTTCGCGCCGGGCTCGCACGCCGAGGTGCCGATTGTCGGGTTGGTGTCCTATGGCGGCCGCGAGGCACGCGTCTCCGGCCAGGTGGACCGCCTCGCCGTCACGGCGTCGGATGTGCTGATCGCCGACTACAAGTCGGATCGCCGCGTGCCGGGCCGGATCGAGGACATCCCGCGGCCCTATCTCCGCCAACTGGCGCTCTATCGCGCGGTGCTGCGCAAGCTCTACCCGAATCACGCCGTGCGCGCCGCGCTGGTGTGGACCGCCGGCCCGTTGCTGACCGACCTGCCCGAAGCCCTTCTCGACGCCGAACTTTCAGGCCTTGCGGTGGCTTAGCCGGCACAAAAACACACCGGGGTGATCGCGCCTTGACGCTCCGCACCGGCATCCATACGTTCCCGGCTCATCCATCGGGGCGTCTCGCCCGGAACCCAAGAACTGACAACAAACCGAGGTGCCACATGGGCGTTTCCAAGGTCTCCGATTCGGATTTCGACGCGCAGGTGCTCAAGAGCACCGAGCCGGTCGTGGTCGATTTCTGGGCCGAGTGGTGCGGTCCCTGCAAGATGATCGCGCCTGCGCTGGAGGAGATCGCCGGGACGATGAACGGCAAGGTCAAGATCGTGAAGCTGAACGTGGACGAGAACCCCGCGACGGCCGCCAAGTACGGCATCATGTCGATCCCGACGCTGATGCTGTTCAAGAACGGCGAACTTGCCTCGCGCCAGGTCGGCGCCGCGCCGAAGCAGAAGCTGGAGCAGTGGATCACGTCGTCCACCGCGGCCTGAGGCGTTCCAAAATTTTGTTCCGCGCGGCCGGCCGAAATGCCGGCCGTTTGCGTTGAGGGACATGCTCAAGCCGCCGATCCCGCCGATGGAGGCCCGTTCGGTTGATGCCATTCCGGTGGGCCCGGAATGGCAGTACGAACCGAAATGGGACGGATTCCGCTGCCTGGTGTTTCGCGACGGCGAAACGGTTCTTTTGCAGTCGAAGGCCGGAAAGCCGCTGACGCGCTATTTCCCGGACGTGGTGGCGAGCGTGAAGGCCTTGGTCGCAAAGCGCTTCGTGCTCGACGGCGAGATCGTGGTGCCGCAAGGCCGCGCCTTCTCGTTCGACGATCTGTTGCAGCGGATCCATCCGGCGGCCTCGCGCATCGCAAAACTCGCGCACGAAACGCCCGCGCTGCTGATCGTGTTCGATCTGCTCTCGGACGAGCGCGGTACATCGCTGCTCGGGCTGCCGCTCGCCGAGCGGCGTGCGAAGCTCGAGGTCTTCGCAAAAAAGAACATTCGCGGTGCGGTAAGGCTTTCGCCCGCGACCGCGAAGCTCGCCGCCGCGAAGGGCTGGCTGACCAAGGTCGGCGCGACGCTCGACGGCATCATCGCCAAGCGCAGCGACGCGCCCTATGGCGCGGGCACACGCGACGCGATGGTGAAGATCAAGAATTACCGCTCGGCGGATTGCGTGGTCGGCGGCTTTCGCTATGGGACGAACAGCAAGCTGGTTGGCTCGCTGCTGCTCGGTCTCTATGGCGATGACGGCCTGCTGCATCATGTCGGCTTCACGTCCGCGATCGCGCGTGGCGAGAAGGTGGAGCTGACGGCGAAACTCGAAAAGCTCAAAGGCAAAGGCTTCACCGGCAATGCGCCGGGCGGCCCGAGCCGCTGGGCGACAGAGCGTTCGGCTGAATGGGTGTCGCTCGAGCCGAAACTGATTGTCGAGGTTAGCTACGACCATTTCTCCGGAGAACGCTTCCGCCACGGCACGCGCCTCTTGCGCTGGCGGCCCGACAAGGCGGCGGAGCAATGCACGATGGAGCAGGTCAAGCAGAAGCGCGCGGATCTGATGAAGCTGTTGAAGTGATGGCTTGCCGCAAGCGACGGCGGCGTCATGTTCGCCCTCTCCCCTTGTGGGAGAGGGCACATCGGCCAAGGGGCGGTCCTCAGGATGAGGTCAGACCAGTTCCGTCCCGTTCGCCGCCAGCACCTCGCCCGCCAGATAGAGCGAGCCGGTAATCAGAATGCGCGGCGGCGGATCGAAACCGAGCCTGCCGACGGCGGTCAACGCCTCCTCGACGCTCGCGCACGCATCCGCCGGCATCCCGGCCTCCTGCGCGGCGGCGGCGATCTCGTCGGGCGGCACGCCCTTGTCCTGATGGATCGGCACCGCAAACACGCGCCGCACCAGTCCGGTGAAATTGCGCAGGAAGCCGCCGTGATCCTTGGTCGAGAGCATCCCGACGACCAGCACCAGCGGGCGCGACACGCGCTCCTCCAGATCGCCGAGCGCCGCCGCGACGGCGCGTCCGCCATCCGCATTGTGCCCGCCGTCGAGCCATAGCTCTGCACCCGCGGGCGCAATGCCGATCAGCTTGCCGGCGGTGAGCCGCTGCAGCCGCGCCGGCCATTCGGCGCGCATCAGCCCCTGCTCCACCGCCTTCACCGGCAGCCGCACGCCGGCCGCGCGCAACGCCGCGATCGCGGTGCCGGCATTGTCGAACTGATGGCGGCCGAACAGTTTTGGCGGCGGCAGGTCGAACAGGCCCTTCTCGTCCTGATAGACGAGGCGGCCGTTCTCGACGCTCGCGGTCCATTGCTGACCGGCGGCGTGAACCGGCGCGCGGGCGCGCTCGGCATGGCGCTCCAGCACGGCGGAAACAGCATCGGTCTGCGGCGCGATCACCGCCGGCACGCCCTTGCGAAAGATGCCGGCCTTTTCGGCGGCGATCTTCTCGATCGTGTCGCCGAGAAATTCGACATGATCCATCGAGACCGGCGTGACCACGCTCGCGAGCGGGCGCTCGATCACATTGGTGGCGTCGAGGCGTCCGCCGAGTCCGACTTCGAGCAGCAGGTAGTCGGCCGGATGGCGCGCGAACAGCACGAAGGCCGCCGCGGTCTCGAACTCGAACAGCGTGATCGGTGAATCGCCATTGGCGCGCTCGCATTCCTCGAGTGCATTTGAGAGTTCGTCATCCGAGACGAGCACGCCGCCAAGCCGGAAGCGCTCGTTGACGCGCACCAGATTGGGCGAGGTGTAAACGTGCACGGTCTTGCCCGCCGCCTCCAGCATGGCGCGCAGGAACGCGACGGTGGAGCCCTTGCCATTGGTGCCCGCCACATGGATCACGGGCGGCACCCGCGTCTCGGGATGTCCGAGCCGCTCCAGCACGCGATGCATGCGGTCGAGCGAGAGGTCGATGCGCCTTGGATGCAGAGCGAGCAGCCGCGCCAAAATCGAATCGACGGGGTCATGGCCGCAGCGGTCATTCCGCCGCGGCGGCCGTCGGAGCCGGCAAGGCCTCGGGCGCGGTTTCGGCAAGCGCCTCGCGCGCGGGCTGTCTTGGTGAGCACGCGGCAGAGCCGCGCCAGCGTCGGGCGCAGCTCGTGGCGATGCACCACCATGTCGACCATGCCGTGCTCTTTGAGATATTCGGCGCGCTGGAATCCTTCGGGCAGTTTCTCGCGGATGGTCTGCTCGATCACGCGCGGGCCCGCGAAGCCGACCAGCGCGCCCGGCTCCGCGATGTGCACGTCGCCGAGCATCGCATACGAGGCGGTCACGCCGCCGGTGGTCGGATTGGTCAGCACCACGATGTAGGGCTGCTTCGCCTCGCGCAGCATCTCGACCGCGACGGTGGTGCGCGGGAGCTGCATCAGCGAGAGGATGCCTTCCTGCATGCGCGCGCCGCCGGAGGCCGCGAACATGATGAAGGGCGTGGCTTTCTCGGTCGCCGTTTCCAGTCCCTTGATCACCGCCTCGCCCGCCGCCATGCCGAGCGAGCCGCCCATGAAATCGAAATCCTGCACGGCGATGACGACGCCCTGCCCTTCAAGCTTGCCGAAGCCGAGCTTGATCGCATCGTTCATGCCGGTTTTGGTGCGGGCATCCTTGAGGCGGTCCGAATAGCGGCGCTCGTCGCGGAACTTGAGCGGATCGGCGGTCACATCGGGAACGCCGATGTCGAGCCATTTCTCGCCGTCGAACATCAACTTCAGCCGCGCCGTCGCGCTCATGCGCATGTGGTAGTTCGACGACGGGATGACGAACTGGTTCGCCTCCACATCCTTGTAGAACACAAGCTGCCCGGTTTCGGGACACTTGATCCACATGTTCTCCGGCACTTCGCGGCGCAAAAGCGAGCGAATCTTCGGCCGGACGACGCTGGTGAGCCAGTTCATGGCGCTGATGTAATCCCGAACCGGGCACAAATCTACTGGCGGAAAAGCCCGATCCGACTCGATTTGCCGTCAATTCGCCTCACCGCGCAACCTGGTGGGCGAGCGAAATATCGTGCCCCGCGCGCGCCGACTGCAGCATCGCGAGGCAGACCTCCAGTGTCGCCATCGCCCAGGCGCCGTCGTGTAGCGGCGACGTGCCATGGACGACCGCGGCGTAAAGTTCGTCGATCACTTCGGCGCGCGGAATGTGTGGCGGCGGCAACGGATCGAGCCGCGCGGTTCCGCTCTGGTAGATCATCACGCCGTCCGGCATCGGGCGCAGTTCGGCGCGCTCGCAGCTCACGATGATCGTGCCGAAATGCTGGTGCGCGAGGTCTTCGGAAGCCGGCGGCCGCCAGGCTGCGCCGCCGTAATTGCGCGCGGCCTTGAACGCGGCTTCGGCCTCGGTGCTCGCGAAACCTTGCGGCGTTCGCGAATACGGCTTCTTCGCCTGCCCCATCTCGCCGATCCAGCCGGAGAACTCGTCCGAGTCGAAATGTCCGTAGCCGCCATAGGTCAGCGACGCGAACGCGCCGCTTTCGAACGTGAGCAGCGCCGAATACGCGCCTTCGGTCGGGCGCGCCGGATCCCACGCACCGGTCGCGGCGCGCACGCTCTTGACCAGACCGCCGCCGAGCAGTCGCACGATATCGACCTGATGCGCCGCCTGATTGAACACAGCACCGCCGCCCTGCGCGGTGTCGAGTTCTTCGGGACGGCGCGGGCGGGAGAGGAAGTCCGTGTAGTTCAACGCGGCGATCATGCGCACCGCGCCGAATTCGCCGCCGGCGATCAGTTCGCGCGTGCGCAGGATCGGCGTGTCGAACGAATGGCTGTGGCCGACGACGAGATGCACGCCAGCGCGCTGCGCCGCCGCGATCATGGCGGCGCAATCGGCGAGCGTCAGCGCCATCGGCTTTTCGACCAGCACATGCTTGCCGTGCTGCGCGGCGAGGATCGCGTGGCGGGCGTGGAACTGGTGCGGCGTCGCCACGTAGACGATTTCGACCGCCGGATCGGCGCACAGCGTCCTCGACCGTCTCGTAGGTCGGTGCCGCAGAAATCCGCCGCAAACCGCGCCCGCGCCTCGGCGCGCGGATCCGCCGCCGCAACGAGTTGCACGCGCGGGTCGCGCGAACGTCGGCAGCATCACGGTGAACGCGCGGCCGAGCCCCGCGACGCCGATGCGCAGCCTCCGGTTCCCCTCGCTCACGCGTCCCTCCAACTCGACGGCTCGACGGCTTCTCATTAGACTGATCCTAGATAGCCGCAAAAGCGCAACGTCGCCGCGAGGAGACGCACATGACGCCTGAAGAAAACGACCTCCTGTGCCGCGTCGAGGGCGACGCGCCGATGGGCGCGATCATGCGCCGCCACTGGATCGCGGCGTGCCTCTCCGAGGAAGTCGCGGAAGCCGACGGCAAGCCGCTGCGCGTGAAGCTGCTCGGCGAAAGTCTTGTCGTGTTCCGCGACACGCAAAGGCCGCGCTCGGTGTGCTCGACGAATTCTGCGCGCACCGTCGGGCTTCGCTTGTCTACGCGCGCAACGAGGAGTGCGGGCTGCGCTGCCTCTATCACGGCTGGAAGTTCGACGTGGACGGCAACGTCGTCGAGATGGCCTCGGAGCCCGCCGAGAGCAACATTCCGCAGCGCGTGAAGCACAAGGCCTATCCGGCGCGCGAGGCCGGCGGCTTCGTGTGGTGCTACATGGGGCCGGCTGACGAGATGCCGGAGTTCGAGCCGCCGGCGTTCGCGCCGACGCCGGACGCGCGCGTGTCCGCCACCAAGGTGCGGGTGCGCTGCAACTGGGCGCAGATCCTCGAAGGGCAGATCGACTCGGCGCATTCGTCGAGCCTGCACTCCTCCGACATGGTGCCGGCGCAGGTCGAGGGCGCGAAGGCGACCGACACCAACTGGCTGCGCCCCTCGACCGACAAGGCGCCGCGCTTCCAGATCGAGCGCACCACCTACGGCTTCCGCTACGCGGCGATCCGCCGCCCGATCAAGAACGAGGCGACGCACGACTACATCCGCACCACGGTCTACATCGCGCCGTTCACCGCGCTGATCCCGCCGAACAACGTGCACAACGTCGCGACGCTGCTGACGCCCGAGGACGACGAGACCACGATGTTCTATTTCATCGCGTGGAACGGCGCCGACAAGCCGGGCATCGATCGCGGACGCGTGGCGCAAGTTCAACATGCTCGAATGGGGCGTCGATGTCGACGCGAATTTCAACGGCATCCGCACGCGCGAGAACGACTACATGCAGGATCGCGCCGCGATGAAGGCCGGCAATTTCACCGGCATCGCGGGCATTCCCAATCAGGACATCGCGATGTGGGAGGGCATGGGCCCGATCAGCGACCGCTCGGCGGAACGCGCTCGGCGCCTCCGACGTCGCGGTCGTGGCGTTCCGCCGCCTGATGGTCGAGGCCGCGCGCGCCGATGCAGGATGGCGAGCCCGGCGATCGGCACGACCAGCCCGCGCGTTCCGCATGCGACGATCAGCTCCTACGAAGGTGTAGTACCGAAAGCCGTCGAACTGGCGTAGCTCGGGCGGCGGGAGCGAGGCGCCGCGCGAACGCGTCGCCTGACGAACAACAGAAACTCTCCGGGAGGAACGTCGATGAAGGCGATTCTTTGCCGCGCGCCGTGGCGCGCAGCGCTGTTCGGTAGCCGTCGGCGCTCCGCCGAGGACACCGTCAAGCTCGCGGTCGGCCAGCGCGGCAACTGGGACACCTCGGTGTCCGAGATCGGCCAGCGCGCCGGCATCTTCAAGAAGCACGGGCTGATGCTCGAGACTCGTCTACACGCAGGGCGCGGGCGAGACGCAGCAGGCGGTGATCTCCGGCAGCGTCGATCTTGGCATCGCGGCCGGCGTGATGGGCGTGCTCAGCGCGTTCTCCAAGGGCGCGCCGGTGCGCATCATCTCGGCGGAAACGACCGGCGCCGGCGATCTTTACTGGTACGTGAAGGCGGATTCGCCGATCAAGACGCTGAAGGACACCGACGGCAAGACGCTCGCCTATTCGACCAACGGCTCCTCGACGCACGGCATCGTCACGGCGTTCATGCAAGCAATATGACCTGAAGGCGAAGCCTGACCGCGATGGGCGGGCCGGCCGCGAACCTCACCGCCGTGATGTCCGGACAGGTCGACGTCGGCTGGGCGGCGCCGCCGTTCGGTCTCGACCAGCTCGACAAGGGCGAGATCCGCCGCATCGCGACCGGCAATGACGCGGCCGCCTTCAAGGGACAGACGGTGCGGCTCAACATCGCCAACGCGGGCTTCCTCGCCGCGCACAAGGATATCGTCGATCGCTACATGAAGGCGTACCGCGAGACGGTCGACTACATGTACAAGGATCCGGCCGCGCTGAAGCTTTATGCCGACTGGCTGCAGATCAGCGAGGAGAAGGCGAAGCGCACGCGCGACGAGTTCTTCCCGCCGCCCGCGATCGAGCCGGACAAGATCGTCGGGCTCGACTACGATCGTGAAGGACGCGGTGGAGCTGAAGTTCACCGCGCAGCCGCTGACCAAGGAGCAGCTCGCGGAGCTGATCCAGATTCCGCCGAGGTAGTTATTCGGTTTTTCGAGTGTCCGCTCATTCCCGCGAAAGCGGGAATCCAGATTTTACCACAGGCGAGAACTGGGTCCCCGCTTTCGCGGGGACGAGCGGAAAGCTATTTCTTCCCCGCCGCGCACGCCCGCCGCAAGCTGCGGCCACCAGCATCGGTCACCGCCTTGACGGTGCGGGCGTCGCCTTGCCGTCCGCATCGAGGCTGTTCTCGCACCGCATCGACCAGCACCGAGCCCACCACCACGCCGTCGGCGCCCGCGGCGATCGCGCGCGCGTCCTCGGCGGTCTTCACGCCGAAACCGACCGCGACCGGCAAATCGGTGTGGCGCTTGATGCGCGCGACCGCTTCCTTGACCTTGGCGGGATCGGGCGTCGCCGCGCCGGTGATGCCGGTGATCGACACGTAATAGACAAAGCCCGAGGTGTTCTTCAGCACCGCCGGCAGGCGCTTGTCGTCGGTGGTCGGCGTCGCGAGACGGATGAAGTTGAACCCGGCCTTGAGCGCCGGCACGCACATCTCGTCGTCTTCCTCGGCCGGCAGGTCGACGATGATGAAGCCGTCGACACCCGCGGCTTTCGCATCGACGAGAAATTTGTCGACGCCGTAGATGTAGATCGGGTTGTAGTACCCCATCAGAATGATCGGCGTTGCGTCGTCGCTGGTGCGAAAATCGCGCACCAGCGCGAGCGTCTTGAGCATCGTCTGCCCGGCGGTGAGCGCGCGCAGGCCGGCCGCCTGCACGGCCGGGCCGTCCGCCATCGGATCGGTGAACGGCATGCCGAGTTCGATGATGTCCGCGCCCGCGCCGGGCAGCGCCTTGACGATCGCGAGCGACGTCTCGGCGTCGGGATCGCCGGCGATGACGAACGTCACCAGCGCGGCGCGGCCCTCTTGCTTCAGCGCGGCGAAGCGCGTCTCGATGCGGGTGGTCATACGGGGACGCAAACTCTGATACACCTCTCCCCGGTGGGGAGAGGTCGGCCGCGCAGCGGCCGGGTGAGGGGGATGCAGCGATTTGCGAAGAGGGCGAAAAAACTCCGCGCATCGCAAACGAGCGCGGAGTTCCGGCTTTGGCAGGCATTAAGAAACCGGAAACTTGAACGCTGGAAATTCCGCCGCCAGCATCCCATCGACCGGTACGTCGTGGACTTCGTGACGCTGGAAGGGAAGCTCGTCGTCGAAGTCGATGGCGTCACCCACACGACGGCTGTGGCGATGAAGCGCGATGAGCAACGGACACGCGCGCTCGAAGCGCTCGGCTTCCTCGTCGTGCGCGTAAGCAATATCGACGTGTACGAGAATATCGACGGCGTGCTGGAGATGATCGACCGCACGCTGCGACCATCTTGAGGAACGAGCCCCCTCACCCGGCCGCTGCGCGGCCGACCTCTCCCCACCGGGGAGACGTGAACGGAGCATGCGGCACGGTCACCTTTCATTGCGGCGATTGCGTCTTGCGCTTCTCGTCGCGCAGCGCCGCCATGCGGACGTTTGCGGTGCCAAGCATCAGGCAGATGCTCATGCCGATGAAATAAAGCCATTCCTTGTTCGCGATCGGCGAGCCCTCGGCCAAGCAGCCGGACCTTGAAGAACCAGACGAGATAGACGGCCGAAACGACAACCAGCATCCAGCCGGTGCGCTTCTGGCGGTCGTTCGAGCGCCGCATCACCAGGTTGCCCCCGAGGTGCTTCGCGACGCTGTCGAGATCCTTGTCGCCGCGGCCGGAGAGGTTGACCACGATCAGATGATCCTTCGGCTTGCCCGATGCGATGTCGCCGAGGCGCGCGAGCGCGTGCGCGGATTCGAGCGCCGGAATGATGCCTTCAAGGCGCGAGCACAGCTTGAAGGCTTCGAGCGCCTCGCCGTCGGTCGCGGAGAGGAATTTCACGCGGCCCATGTCGGCGAGCCAGGAATGCTCCGGACCGATGCCCGGATAGTCGAGACCGGCCGAGATCGAATGCGCCTCCTGGATCTGCCCGTCGGCGTCCATCAGCAGATAGGTGCGATTGCCATGCAGCACGCCGGGCCGCCCGCCCGCCACAGAGGCGGCATGCAGCTTGTCGAGTCCGTGACCCGCCGCCTCGACGCCGTAGATCTCCACGCTGCGGTCATCGAGAAACGGATGAAACAGCCCCATCGCGTTCGAGCCGCCGCCGATGCAGGCGATGCAGCGAATCCGGCAAGCGCCCTTCGGCCTCCTGCATCTGCACGCGCGTTTCGTTGCCGATCACGCACTGGAAGTCGCGCACCATCGCAGGATAAGGATGCGGGCCCGCGACCGTACCGATGCAGTAGAACGTGTCGTGCACGTTGGTGACCCAGTCGCGCAGCGCCTCGTTCATCGCGTCCTTGAGCGTGCGCGCGCCGGACTGCACCGGACGCACCTCGGCGCCGAGCGCCTTCATGCGCAGCACATTCGGCTGCTGGCGCTCGACATCGACCGCGCCCATGTGCACGACGCATTCGAGCCCGAACTTCGCACACAGCGTCGCGGTCGCGACGCCGTGCATGCCCGCGCCGGTCTCGGCGATGACGCGCGGCTTGCCCATGCGCTTGGCCAGCATGATCTGGCCGAGCACGTTGTTCACCTTGTGCGCGCCGGTATGGTTGAGGTCCTCGCGCTTGAGATAGATCTTCGCACCGCCGAAATGCGCGGTCAGGCGCTCGGCGAAATACAGCGGCGACGGACGGCCGACATAGGTCTTCAGATGGCCGTCCATCTCATCGCGGAACTTGGGATCGTTCTTCGCCTCGGTGTACGCGCGCTCCAGATCGAGGATCAGCGGCATCAGCGTCTCGGCGACGAAACGCCCGCCGTAGAGGCCGAAATGCCCGCGCTCGTCCGGCCCGGTGCGGAAGGAATTGGGCTGCTGGATGGTCATCTACCGGCATTCCTGAGCGGAGCGCGCCGCCCGGATGAAGGCGCGGATTTTCTCCGCATCCTTCACGCCGGGCGCGCTTTCAACGCCGGACGACACATCGACGCCGCCCGCGCGCGTGATGCGAAGCGCCTCAGCGACGTTTCCGGGGTGCAGACCGCCGGAGAGCATGAAGGGAATCGACAGGTCGAGACCTTCGAGCAAGTGCCAGTCGAACGGCTTGCCCAGCCCGCCCGGACGCGTCGCATCCTGCGGCGCGCTGGCATCGAACAGCAACCGGTCCGCCACGACGCGCATAAAGCGGGATCGCGCCGAGATCGGCTTTGGTCTCGATCGGCAGCGCCTTCATCACCGGCAGGCCGAACCGCGCTTCGGATCGCGCGATACGCGCTGCCGGCGTTTCGCTTGCCGTGAAGCTGCAGCACATCGGGATGCAGCGCCTCGACGATATTGGTCAGCATCGCGTCATCGGCATCGACGATGAGCGCAACCTTTTCGGCGCGGTCTTTGACGCGGCTTCCGAGCGCGTGCGCGGTGTGCAGCGAAATGTTGCGCGGGCTTGGCGCAAAGAACACGAAGCCCACCATGTCGGCGCCCGCGTCGAGCGCGGCATCGAGGGTCTCGGGCGTGGAGAGGCCGCAGATCTTAACAAGGGTGGTCATGTCTCGGTGCGTTCCACGAACGAAATCAACTGTTCCAGTTGTTGAACCAGCAGTTCGATCCGGTTCTCGATAACATCGGCGATGATTTCAAGATCGACTTGCCAATAGGCATGCACAATGAAGTGACGCAAGTCGATGATCGATTGCCAAGGAATTTCCGGACCGGCGCTCTTAATCTCACCCGAAACCTGGTTTAGGGCCTCGCCAATAACGATCAGATCAAAAAGCGCGGCATGCTGAGGCTGTATTGCTCCGGCCAGGATGTCGGCCGGCAGCCCGCCCGCATTGCCTCGCGCATGGAGCGCATGATCGCGGGCATCTCGCAAGCGATCGAGGTCCGATCGGATCATACCGGCTCAAGCAAGCGAGGAAACTCGATTGCCTCGCGGCCCTTGAGACCGCTGACCAGAACGATCCCGACAGGACGGCCAAGCAACTCCCTCAGATCGACTTGAGCCTGCGACAGGCCAAGCAGATCCAGCCCCGGCTTCTTCTCGGCCAGAAAATCGAGCGCGTTATCGTCGAAAATATGTGCTGCGCTGCCGCGCGGCAGCAGCCCCAGAATCTTCAGGGGATGCTTGGCCTCGATCGCCGCGATATGCATGCGCAGGATCGAGCGGTTGACGTCGGGTGCGTTCATGTGTGCGGCCTGAGCAACAAATAATAGCACAGCGCCCAAGCGTTACCCAATCCCCCGCCACACCAGCATCGCGGCCGCGAGATCCTCGACCGACGCGCCGACCGACTTGAACAGCGTGATGTCGGTCGGCTTCGCTCGCCCCTTCGCCTTGCCGCGGCACAGTTCATAGAGGTCGCCGCGAATGCCGGATGCTTTCAGCACACCCTTTTTCAACGGGATCGCAATGTCGCCGGCCTCCTTCGGCGCGCCGGCGCGCGTATCGACATAGACGCGCGCGCGTTTCACCGCGTCGTCGTCGGCCTCACGCATTTTCGGCGTGTAGGCGCCGACCAGATCGAGATGCGCGCCTTTCTTGAGCCACTTGCCATGCACCAGCGGCGTCGCCGAGAGCGTGGCGCAAGACACGATGTCGGCCTCGGCGACCGCGGCTTCCAGATCGTCCGCGATCTCCGGCTCGATGCCGCCGACCGCAAGGCCGAAGGCGAGCTTCACCGCGTTGCCGTGCGTCCGGTTCCAGATTGTCACGCGCTTGATCGGCCGCACCGCCGCATGCGCGCGGACCAGATGCGGCGCGAGCGCGCCGGCGCCGATCATCACGAGATGCGAAGCATCCTCGCGCGCCAGATAGGAGGCCGCGAGCGCGGAGGCGCAGGCGGTGCGCCAGACGGTCAGCGCCGTGCCGTCGATCACGGCAAGCGGCTCGCCGGTCTCGCCCGACATCAGCAGTAGCTGGCGTAGACCGCTGGCTTCCGCAGCTTCGCGTTGTCGGGATAGACCGTGACCATCTTGCAGCCGACAAGGCGCTCGCCGGAGGTCGTCCACGCCGGCATCAGCAGATATTTCGCCTCGCTTGCCGAGGGCTGCTCGATCATGTGGGTGTGGCGCAGCGGCGACTCGATGTCGGCGCGAAACCCCTCGCGCAGCGCTTCGATCAAGGCCGGATAGGTCAGAACGCGATCGATCTCTTCGGCGGTGATGACGCGCACGGTCAGGCGGCCGACGGATGGCGGTACGCAATCGCCGCGATCGACCCTGCGGTCGCGGCTCCGGCCGCGCGGTCGCCGCCGTCGAGCTGGCGGCGCAGCGCGTCGCTCTCGGCGTGCGCGGCCTTGAGTTCGGCTGCGAGCCGGCGCGCGCGTCGGCGCCAGCGGCTCTGGCGCACCCAGGCCGCGATGCCGCCGACGACGACGCCGGCGATCAACACCACAGCAGCATGAGATAGAGCGGCGAGCGCGACGGAGAACATGGCGGCTGCGCGGCGAGCGGATCGAACGCGACCGGTACGGGCGCACGGTTCGCGACCGCGAACAACATGATCGCAAGCGCGATGGGCAGAAGGATCAGCAGTGCGACGATCTTGCGGATCATGGGACTTTGTCTCCGCCGTCATTCCGGGACCGAGTAGCGCGATGGCCCGGAATCCATAACCATGAGTCGCGCGATTGTAACCACGACGCGAGACAAATCGGAAAATGTCGTGGTTATGGCTCCCGGTTCACGCACGTCGTGCATGCCCCGGGATGACGCTTCGCGCCACTTATTCAACCGCTCGCGCATTTCCTTGCCGGTCTTGAAGAACGGCACGGACTTCTGATCGACCGACACATGCGCGCCGGTGCGCGGATTGCGGCCGGTGCGCGCCGGGCGGTGCTTGACCGAAAACGCGCCGAAGCCGCGCAGCTCCACACGGTCGCCGCGCGCGAGCGCAGCGGTGATCTCGCCGAGCACGGCGTTGACGATGTTCTCGATGTCGCGCTGATAAAGATGCGGGTTTTGCCCGGCGATGCGCTGAACAAGTTCTGATTTGATCATCGAGCCCGCCGCGGGCTGATCATCATTCGCGGTCGCGACGCTCATGGCTTGTTCCTCAAACTTGCCCGGCAGGCATGGGCCCGCTCAGTTGGAACCGGGAGGGTGCCAAAGGGCCAACAGACCGTCAAGATTGAGCCGCTCGACCGCCTGCAGCGAACCGAGCGCATCGAGCCGCGCGGCGAGCGAACCCAGACCCACCGCTTCGAGCACGAGCCGGGTCGTCAGATGCAGCATCGAGAGGTCGCTGAAACGCGGCTTGAGGTCGAAGTCGCGCACCGGGGTGTCGGCCTTCACCCCCTTCTCCTTGGCGAGCCAGTCGAGCGCGGTCTGCTCGTTGCCGAGTTGATCGACGAGCTTGAGATCAATCCCCTGACGCCCGGTGAACACGCGCCCGTCGGCGACGCGCTGCAGCGTTTCATCGTCCATGTGGCGGCGATCGCTGCACCATGTCGCGGAACCAGTCGTAACTGTCCTTCACCAGCGACTCGATCGCGGCGCGCGCCTCCGGGCTGGTCGGCTCGAACCCGTTCGGCGCGGCTTTCAGCGGCGAGGATTTGATCTCCTCGACCTTCACGCCGACGGTGTTGAGAACCTCGGCTGACGTTGGGAAACTGGAAGATCACGCCGATCGAGCCGACCAGCGAGGTCTCCTGGGCCACGATGTGGTCGGAGCTCATCGCGGCGATGTAGGCGCCGGAGGCCGCGAGCCCGTCCACCACCACCACCAGCGGCTTCGCGGCAGCGACGCTGACGCAACGCCGCGTGCAAGCTGCTCGGAGCCAGCCGTGGTGCCGCCGGGCGAGTTGATCTGCACGATGACGGCCTTGGCGCTCGACTTCGCGAGTTTCTTCGAACGCTTCGACGCGATCCTGATCGTTGCGGATCAGGCCCGCTGATCTTGATGCGCGCGATGTAGTCGCCGCCCGAGGCGAGCAGATTGTCCCCGCGCCGCGTCACGGATCGCGACCGCGACGACCGCGGCGATGGCGACCAGCACCGCGAGCACGCGCCAGAAGGTCAGCTTGCGCCGCATGCGGCGGCGATCGACGATCACGTCGGCATCGAGCGACATGTGCTTCTCCAGCGGCGATTCGCGCGCACAGTGGGGCTGCGCGGTGATGCGGGTCAATGGCACGCAGCAACGCGCCGCAATTGTGGCGAATGCAAATGAAAAAGCCCCTCGCCCGGCGTGAGCCGGACGAGGGGCCTTGGCGGAGGCTCGCGACCTAGTCTTTCTTCTTGTCGCGCTGCTTGAGCGCGGTGCCGAGGATGTCGCCAAGCGTCGCGCCCGAGTTCGGACGACCCGAACTGGGCGATCGCCTCCTTCTCTTCGGCGACTTCCAGCGCCTTGATCGACACGCCGACCTTGCGCGCCTTCTTGTCGAACTGCGTCACGCGGGCATCGACCTTCTGGCCGACCGCGAAACGCTCGGGCCGCTGCTCGGAGCGGTCGCGCGCGAGTTCGTTGCGCTTGATGAAGGCGGTGAACTCGGTGCCGACGATCTTCACGTCGATGCCGCCTTCCTTCACCTCGGTCACTTCGCGTGGTGACGACCGCGCCGCGCTTCAGGTCGCCCGGCTCGGCGAACGGATCGCCTTCGAGCTGCTTGACGCCGAGCGAGATGCGCTCCTTCTCGACATCGACGTCGAGAACCTGCGCCTGCACCTTGTCGCCCTTCTTGTACTCCTCGATCACCTGCTCGCCCGGGCGCTTCCAGTCGAGATCGGAGAGGTGGACCATGCCGTCCACATCGCCGTCGAGCCCGAGGAACAGGCCGAACTCGGTCTTGTTCTTGACCTCGCCTTCGACCTCCGAGCCCGGCCGGATACTTCTCGACGAAGAGCTCCCACGGATTGCGCATGGTCTGCTTGAGACCGAGCGAGATGCGGCGCTTGACTGGATCGACCTCGAGCACCTGCACTTCGACTTCCTGCGAGGTCGAGACGATCTTGCCGGGGTGAACGTTCTTCTTGGTCCACGACATTTCGGAAACGTGGATCAGGCCCTCGATGCCCGGCTCCAGTTCGACGAACGCACCGTAGTCGGTGATGTTGGTGACGCGGCCCTTGAGCTTGGCGCCGACCGGGAACTTGGCCTCGATGCCCTGCCACGGATCGTCGAGCAGCTGCTTCATGCCGAGCGAGATGCGGTGGGTCTCGTGGTTGATCTTGATGATCTTGACCTTCACCTGCTGGCCGATGTTGAGCACCTCGGTCGGGTGATTGACGCGGCGCCACGCGATGTCGGTGACATGCAGCAGGCCGTCGATGCCGCCGAGATCCACGAACGCGCCGTAGTCGGTGATGTTCTTGACCACGCCGTCGATGACCTGACCCTCTTCGAGGTTCTGCACCAGCTCCTGGCGCTGCTCGGCGCGGGTCTCTTCCAGGACGGTGCGGCGGGAGACGACGATGTTGCCGCGGCGGCGATCCATTTTCAGGATCTGGAACGGCTGGTTGACGTTCATCAGCGGCGTGACGTCGCGGATCGGCCGGATGTCGACCTGGCTGCGCGGCAGGAACGCGACCGCGCCGTCGAGGTCGACCGTGAAGCCGCCCTTGACCTGATTGAAGATGACGCCGGTCACCTTCTCGTTGCCGTTGAACGCCTTCTCGAGCTTGCCCCAGCTTTCCTCGCGGCGCGCCTTGTCGCGCGAGAGGACCGCTTCGCCGAGCGCGTTCTCGATGCGCTCGAGATAGACCTCGACCTCGTCGCCGACCTTGATCTCGCCGCCGCGGCCGGGACCGGAAAACTCGCGGACCGCAACGCGGCCTTCGGTCTTGGCGCCGACGTCGATGACGGCCATGTCCTTTTCGATACGCGACGACGGTACCTTTGACGACGGTGCCTTCCAGTTCAGATGCCCTTGGCCGAATGCCTCATCGAGCATTGCGGCGAAATCTTCGCGCGTGGGCGCGGCAGCGGTAGCAGCGGTAGCCATGAACTCTCCTGAAAGCGTGCCGACGGTTTTGGAATGAGGGCGCTCCAATGTCCGAGGCCGCCAAACGGCGGGCCGGCACGATCCCGAACGATCGGAACGATGGTGGATGTCCGGCTTGGACCGTGGAAAGAGACGGACCGAGCGGGCGCTTCCTCCAATAACGAAAGCACGGTCATCCGCGCTTCCGGCCCGCCCGGGCGGCCTCGACAATGTCGACGGCGGCCTGGACGGCGCGGATATAGCCAAATCCTCAGGCCGCACAAGGGTTTGCGGTATCCGCGGGCGATTTGACCTAAACTCGGGCACACACGGGGAGGATGGCGATGCGGCGATCCGCGATTCGCGGTCTTCGCTGGCCGCTCTCGCGCTGGGCGGGCGGCGCAGGCACAGAACTACCCGTCAAGCCCGATCCGGCTGATCGTGCCGTTCGCGCCGGGTGGCGGCGGCCGACCTGATGGCACGCATCATCGCCGAGCCGCTGGCCAAGCGCCTCGGCCAGCCGATCGTGATCGAGAACAAGCCGGGCGCCGGCGCAACGATCGGCGCCGATTCCGTCGCGAAGGCCGCACCCGACGGATACACGCTGCTCTGGACCACGCCGGGGCCGCAGATCACCAACCCGTACCTGATGCACGAAGCTGCCCTACGACCCGATCCAGCGACTTCACGCCGGTCGCGACCGTGCGTGACGGCCGTCAACGTGCTGGTGGTGACGCCGAGCCTGCCGGTCAAATCGGTCGCCGAGCTGATCGCCTACGCCAAAGCCAATCCTGGCAAGCTCAACTTCTCGAGCGCGGGCGTCGGCGTCGAGCTCGCACCTCTCGGGCGAGCTCTTCAAGATGATGGCCGGGATCGACATCGTGCATGTCGCCTATCGCGGCTCGGCTCCGTCGCTGCAGGACCTGCTCGCCGGCAACGTCCAGATGGCGATCGACACGGTCGTGGTGCTATTCCCGCATATCCAGTCGGGCGGCGTGCGCGCGCTCGGTGTCGCGACGCCTCGACCGCAATCTCGGCGCTACCCGACCTGCCGCCGATCGCCGACACGCTGCCCGGCTTCGACGGCTGCGCTCGATCAACTACATCAACGGGCCTGCCGGACTGCCGCGCGGCGATCGTCGAGCGGCTTCACCGCGAGATCAACGCAGTGCTGTCCGATCCGGGTATCGCCAAACGCATGGAGGTCGCGGGCTTCACGCCGATCGTCGAGAGCCAGCCTGCACTGGTGAAGCGCATCGCCGATGAGCAGGCAGAAGTGGAAGAAGGTGATCGCGCAAGTGCAAGTAACCGCGCTGGATCATGTCGCGCTGGCGGTTGCCTTCCACGATGCGGATCGCGGCGGCGACGGCCTGCATCCACGTCGAGATTCGTCGTGTCGAGTTCATGCGCATCTGCCGCGGGCTCAGCGGCGCCATCGTGCGCGAGCGGTCGCGCTCGTCGCGCTCTCAGGATGTCCTCAAGGATCGCGGCTTCGTCAGCCGGCTGGCCTGCCGCCTTCAGTTCGAGCGGCGCGGCGACGCGCGCGCTCTTCCGGCGCGGCAACGACGAAGATCTTCACATCGGCATCGGGGCAAACCACGGTGCCGATGTCGCGCCCGTCGAGCACGGCGCCGGGCGGCGTCGCGGCGAACTCGCGCTGGAATTCAGCAGCGCCGCACGGACTGGCGGGATCGCCGATACGATCGAAGCCGCCTCACCGATCGCGTGGCCTTTCAGGACTTTTCGTCGAACGCGTCCGGATCGAGCGACCGCGCCGCCGCGACCGCGTGCGCTGCGTCATCGAGCGGATGGCCCGCATCGAGCACTGCCTTCGCGACCGCGCGATAGATCAACCCGGTGTCGAGATGGCGCAGGCGAAATGCGTGGCGAGGCGCTTGCCGAGCGTGCCCTTGCCGGATGCGGCCGGTCCGTCGATCGCGATGATCATGCGGATTACGCCGCTCCGCGACCGGCGAAGGGACGATGGCTTCGGGCCCGCCGCAAAGGACGCTCTTCTGTGAAGATGTTGCGCGACCGGAACTCGGCGGGACTCGCGAACGCAAGATATTCGCGCATGGCCGCATTGGGCGAGGAGGTTGTGAACCAGGGCTCATCGAGACGGCGCCACGGCGCCGCGACCCAGCCCGGCACGCGGTCGAGGCCGTATTGTTTGGCGAGATATTCCGCCATGGCGCCCACGAGCGCATTGAGCCGGTCGTCGTTCGTGCGAGCCGGCTCTGTGTCGATTGTCGCGTAACGCGTGGCGGCGTCGGGCGCGAGGGAGAAATTATCGACGAACTCGGCCAACGCCTCGTCCTGCGGTTCGCCGCTGCGGATGCATTCAACCGCCTCGGCGAGGGTACTCGGGCGCATCGACCGCTCCTTCGAGCTTCATGTTCTTCAGCAGGAAGCGCTGCTTCTCAGCCGAGGCGCCGCTGTTGGGAAAATACTGTCCCAGGAGAGCGACCGCCTCGTCGGCGCTGCGAATACCGGCAACCTTCATCAGGTTCAAGATATCGAGGCGCTCTTGCTCGCCGCGCAGCGGATCGTTGACCCTTATCGCCTTGAGCTTGAGCGCCAACAGATAGCGCGCCGACGGAACATACACGACCAGTCCGGGTGCGTCCGCGCCACGCGGAAATGTCCCGAATTCCAGATGGTCGGTCGACTGATCTGCAATCGCGCTGAGATGAAAGACCACCCCATCATTGAACCAGTCCGGTTGCCAACGGTTCTCGTCGGCAAGTTTGTCAACGACCTCGACGCAGCCACGCGGGCCAAGGCTGCTCCAACTTAGAAACATCGACGTCCTCGGTGCTGAAGCGAAAATTGCTCGCCAGCATCAGCGCCGAGCCGCCATAAACCGCGATCTGCAGTTGCGTTCCCGCACCTGCGGCCGCGCGCCCGATTTCGTCGAACGCAGCCAGCAGCTTCTCCCGTTCTAGCGCTCGCGCCATCGAGCAACCTGTCAGGTCAGCTCCCCGCCGATCCGGACCATCATCTCCGTAAAACCCGGGAAGCTCGTCGCGATGAAGGCCGTGTCGTCCACGCGCACGGGCTTCTCGCTTGCCAGTCCCATCACCAGCGCCGACATCGCGATGCGATGATCCATGTGGGTCGCGACGAGCCCGCCGCCGGTCACGCGGCCCTTGCCGTGCACGATCAGGTCGTCGCCCTCGATCTCCGCATCGATGCCGTTGACGCGCAGCATCGCGGCGGTCGCGGCGAGCCGATCGGATTCCTTCACGCGCAGCTCCTTCAAGCCGCGCATCCGCGTCGTGCCTTGCGCGAACGCCGCCGCGACACCGAGCACGAGATATTCGTCGATCATGAACGGCGCACGCTCGGGCGGCACGTCGACGCCCTTCATTTCGGAGAAGCGCGACGCGCAGGTCGGCGACGTCCTCGCCGCCTTCGACGCGGGCATCGAGTTCCTCGATCCCGGCGCCCATCTCGCGCAGCGTCTTGAACAGGCCGGTGCGCGTGACGTTGGTCATCACGCCTTCCAGCACGATGTCGGAGCCGGGCACGATCAGCGCCGGCCACCATCGGGAACGCGGCGGATGAGGGGTCCGCCGGCACGATGACCGGCGCGGGCACCAGTTCCGGCTGGCCCTTCAGCGTGACGCGGCGCCCGTGCGCGCCTTCGTTCGCCACCATCACCTCGGCGCCGAAGTGGCGCAGCATCCGCTCGGTGTGGTCGCGCGTCGCCTCGCTCTCCTCGACGGTGGTTTCGCCCGGCGCCGCCAGCCCAGCGAGCAGCACGGCGGATTTGAGTTGCGCGGAGGCGGCGGGCGGCTTGTAGATGATCGGGATCGGGTCGCGTGCGCCCTGCAGCGTGAGCGGCAACCGCCCGCCCTCCCCCACGCTGAGGGCACGGGCCCCCATCCGCTCCAGCGGATCGAGCACGCGCTTCATCGGGCGCGAGCGCAGCGAGGCGTCGCCGTCGAACGTCGCGGTGATCGGGCAGCCCGCCACCGCCCCGATCACCAGTCGGCAGCCGGTTCCCGAATTGCCGAAGTCGAGCGGCGCGGCCGGCTGCGCAAAACCCCCGACCCCCACTCCGTGAATGCGCCAGGCGCCCTCCCCGGTCCGCTCGACCGTGGCGCCGAGCGCCTGCATGGCGCGGCTGGTATTGATGACATCCTCGCCTTCGAGAAGGCCCGTGATCCGGGTCTCGCCCACCGTCAGCGCGCCGAGGATCAGCGCGCGGTGCGAGATCGACTTGTCGCCGGGCACCCGGACGCGACCCCGGAGGGGCCCGGAACGGCGGGCGGCGAGCGGTACGGTCTGGTTCATGAGCCCCTGCGAATAGGGGGCGGTCCTAGCACGGGCCGCGGCGCTCAGGGAGGCAGTTCGGAAAGCCAAAATAGCCGTCCGGGCGCCTATTGACACGGCCGCAGCGAGAGGCCAAGTCAAGCGCCGCTTTTCAAATCAACAGGGATTATCGACGGTGGCAAAACCCGGACTGGGTACCAAGCGCCTGTGCACCAGTTGCGGCGCGAAGTTCTACGATCTCGGCAACGACCCGATCATCTGCCCGAAGTGCGAGACGGTGTTCCACCCGGTCGTCTACACCACGCGCTCGCGCGGCGGTGCCGCCGCGGCGGCCGCAGCGGCCGCAGCACCGCTGGTCCCGGAGGTCGAGACGCCAGAGGCTGCCGAAGTCGAGCTCGTTTCGCTCGAAGAGGCGGATGCCGAGGCCGAGGGCGGCAAGAAGGAAGCCGCCGAAGGCGAGGACGAGGTCGCCGATGACGGCGCCGACGACAATACCTTCCTCGAAACGGACGAGGACGAAGGCGACGACGTCACCGACATCATCGGCGGCGAGCGCGAGGACGAGGAGGATACCTGAGCCGGTGGCCTGCCGGGCCACGGGCTGCTAGATAACTGCGTCGGCGCGCCCGCCCAAAGGTGCGCCCTCTGCGATGGGGCCATAGCTCAGCTGGGAGAGCGCCTGCATGGCATGCAGGAGGTCAGCGGTTCGATCCCGCTTGGCTCCACCACCACCAATTATTGATCCGCACGAGATAAATTCGACCATTCCGAAACGGCGGACCGCAACGCGTCAGGGCGCCACGTGGTGCGCGCCATTTGCCGGGCCGACGTGTGGCAACGGAAGGTGGATTCGCCCGCTTACGCGACGACGCGCAATCTTCCTTTGGACAGCATTTTTTCCACGTTTTCCGCCGGCTGGGGCGCGCTGAACAGATAGCCCTGAACTTCGTCGCACCCTTCCGAGCGCAAGAGAGCCAGTTGCTCGCTTGTCTCGACGCCTTCGGCCGTCGTCGCAATTCCCAAGCTTCGCCCGAGGCCGGCAACCGCACGAACGATGGCCATCGAGTCCGGCCGTGTTGCGAGGTCACGAATGAACGACTTATCAATTTTGATTTTATCGAAGGGAAAACTTCGCAGATAGCTCAATGAAGAATAGCCGGTGCCGAAGTCATCCATCGAGATGCGGACACCGAGATCGCGCAGCTTGTGCAATGTCGCAAGCGTCGCCTCGCTATCCTGCAGAAGAACGGCCTCCGTGATTTCGAGTTCAAGGCGATTCGCAGCCAGGCCGGAATTCGCCAGCGCATCGATCACCGATCCAACTAGGTTGCGATTCTTGAACTGCGCGGGCGACAGGTTCACCGCGATACGAACATCCTGCGACCAACTCGCCGCCGCCGCGCACGCGTGCCGCAATACCCACTCACCGATTGGGATGATCAGTCCCGTCTCTTCGGCAAGCGGAATGAAGCTCAATGGAGAAAGGGTACCTCGGAGAGGATGATTCCAGCGGATCAATGCCTCGAAGCAGATGATCCGATCGGCTTTGATATCCTGGATCGGCTGGTAATAGAGGTCGAACTCGTTGCGCGCCAGGGCGGATCGCAGATCCAGCTCCATCAATCGCCGTTCATGCGCGCGTGCATCCATTCCTGCCTCAAAGAATCGGAATGCGCCCCTGCCGTCGGCTTTGGCCCGGTACAGCGCCAGATCAGCATTCTTCAGCAGAGCGTGCGGATCCTTGCCGTCATCGGGTGCCAAGGAAATTCCGATACTGGTGCCGACAACAACCTGGTGACCTTCGATCAGGTACGGTGCGCCTATCACCTCGATCAGCCGGCCAGCGAGCGCCGTCACTCCCGACAATTGAAGTTCACTGTCCGCCTGGACGATTGCAAACTCGTCACCCCCCAGTCTGGCGACGGTGTCACCCTCGCGCACGCATTCGAGCAAGCGGGCCGCGACTTCCTTCAGAAGTCCATCGCCGATCGGATGCCCGAGCGTATCATTCACGTCCTTGAAATGATCCAGATCGAGGTAAAGCACCGCGATCTGCTCCCTCCGGGTCGTGCGCCGCAGCGCATTCGCGAGTTGCTCGTGAAACAGCGTCCGGTTCGGCAAACCGGTCAACGAGTCATGATGGGCCATATGCGCGATCTGCGCCTGAGCCTGCAGCGATTCGGTGATGTCCTCGACGGTTGAGACCCATCCGCCCCCGTCCATCGGTTGCTCGACAACCCGTAGAGCGTGGCCCGCGGCGGTTTCTATGACCCTGTTGTTCGACTTTCCTTTTCGCGCGTCCGAGAGCATCTGAGCGAACAATTCGTCCGGGCTTCCGGCGAGCTGTCCGGACGCCTTCCGGTGCTGCAATAATTTCAGCAATGGCTGACCCAGGAGCGAGGCCATCGGCATGTTCATCATTTTGGCATAGCGATCGTTGAGGAGCGTGGCGCATCCCTCCGCATCGAACATGCACAGGCCCTGCGACATATTACTGAGCGCCGTGTCGAGAAGGACTTTCTGGCGACTGAGCTTTGATTCCGCCCACTGATCGCTCAGTGCCGCAACCAGACACATCCCGAGAATGATCGCCATTGCTCCCGCAATGACGGCTGATAGCGATTCCGGCGATAGTGAGAGAGGGTTTGCTCCAAGTGTGGGATCCGGACGGATCACCACGGCGCCCATGGCGGTGAAGTGCATCGAAACAATTGCCAGCGTGAGCAATGTCGTTGCGACTGTGGAGTTGATCCAGTCGTCACCCCTCGAAGCGGCCACGAGCGCAAGACATCCAAACACGGTTCCCAGAATGATTGCAGCGATCAGGGGAGCCGGCAACCATGCAAAGCGCCCGGGCACTTCGAGCGCCTGCATGCCGATGAAGTGCATGGCTGCAACGCCAAGCCCCAGGACCGCGCCGCCGATCATCGCTGACCGGCGAACGCGGGCGTGGAGCGCGATGCTCAGCCCCAAACCCGTGATGAGAGCTGCTACGAGGAGTGAAACAACGGTCAGGCCAAGGTCGTACCCGATTCCCGTTGAGGGACTGTAGGCCAGCATGGCGATAAAATGAGTCGCCCAGATCCCGCATCCCGCCGCAGTCGCATCCAAAGCCAGCCAGATGAATCGCTTGGTCCCCGCCGTCGCGAGGGCGCGGTGGAACATGGAGATGGCCACGGCGCTTGCCAAAAAGCAGACGACGCCGGCTATCGTGACAAGACGCCAGTCGTGATCAAGCGCCAAGCAGGTGAGGGCTTCGAACATTGGCTGTCATCCGTTGCGATGCCCCTTGGGTAAACCAAGACGGTGTTTCCCCATTTAACGGACGGATCAGTCAAACAACCGAGCGTGCTTTCACTTACTCGCCAATGACGTGAAAAATGTCGAAAGAAATTCTGCGGCGTTGTCGATGTCCTCGTGCTGACCCAATGAAAATGAGATGCAGGTCTTGCGAGGTGTCGGCCGTGGAACGTGGTTCGGCGCGTCCCCATCGGGACTCGGATCAATTTGCCTTCCCGGCACAAGCGGGATCACAAATCCAGCGTGCCGCGACCACCTGATTTCCGTTATTCTGTGGCGCGCGCAACCGGACGAGGTTGCATGCCCGCCAAACGCACCTGAGCCAATTTGGCGCACGTGTTCGGGGCTTGCGCAATCCTGGGCTTTGGGCAAGTTGCGATGACATATGACGAATTTCTTGGACTAACAGGGCAGTTGGGGCGACGTCGATCTTGAAGCCTGTCACCGTCATCACCGGCGCCTCGGCTGGCATCGGAGCAGCGCTCGCGCGGGTCTTCGCCAACAACGGCCATGAGGTCGTGCTGGTGGCGCGGCGCGAGAAGGAGATGATCCTGCTCGCGAACGAAATCGCAGTGACCGCCGCCTACAAACCGCACGTCATCGTCACCGATCTGTTCCGAAGCGATGCGCCAGCGCGTATCGCGCATGATCTGTTCACACGCGGTCTCGAGCCTGCGATCGTCGTCAACAATGCCGGTTACGGCCTGTATGGGCCCGCCGCCGAAATCGACCGCGGCGAGCAACTCGCCATGATCGACCTCAACATCCGCACCCTCACGGATCTTTCGCTTCGCTGGATCGACGGGATCGTCAAACACAAGGGCGGCATTCTCAATGTCTCCTCCGTCGCGGGCTTCATGCCGGGACCGCAGATGGCGGTCTATTACGCCTCGAAGGCTTATGTACTGTCGTTCACCGAGGCCTTGTCGCGCGAACTCAAGCCGTTCGGCGTGCGCGTGACCGCACTGTGCCCGGGACCGGTGGTGACGGAATTCCAGGTTCGCGCCGGCATTGAAACCGGGGTCCCTCCGCTGATCATGCGCCGCACCCCGGAGCAGGTGGCGCAGGCCGGATACGACGGCCTCATGGCGGGTGAGCGGCTGGTGATCCCGGGCATCGGCAACAAGATCGCCAGCATGATGCCGCGTTTCCTGCCGCGCGGTCTGATGTTGCAGGTGCTCGAACTCTTTTATCGGGGCGTACAGAAGCGTCCGGAGCAGTCGCCGGCCGCCACCGAAACCCCGAAATGACGCCTTGCTGCGGCCCGAGCTAACCGAGCCGACGAGCCGAACGGTTCAGGCCTCGACCTGTTTGATCCTGCTCGCCAGTTGCGTCTGGCCCGCGCGAAAGCTGCGGCTCACTTGTCTCCAGGCGAATTCGCTGGCGTAGCCGAGTTGCTGGCGCGGGTCCTTGAACCGGTCGAGATACAGCCTGAGTTTCGCAAAGGCGTCGAGCAGGATTGCAATCTCCTCATCGGTGTGGATCGCATTGAGCGAAACGCGCAGTAGCCCCTCGCCCTTCGGCGTGGCGGGAAACAGTACCGAATTCACGTAGATGCCGAGATCGAACAGTTTGCGGCCGGCAAGCAGCGTCCTGAGCTCGGACCCGATCACGACCGACACGATCGGCGACGTCACGGTCTCGACCGGAAACCCGACCTCGTTGAGGCCCTCGCGAACGCGCGTCGAGATCATCTCCAGCCGCGCGCGCAGCCGTTTGCCTTCGTCCGAACGGCAGACGCGGATCGCCGCCAGGCTGCCCTCGACCGCCTGCGGCTGCATCGTCCCGGAGAAGACATACGTGCGCGACGAAACCCGCAGGATATCGATGAGTGATTTCGAACCGGCGACAAATCCGCCATAGGCGCCGAGGCCTTTTTGCAGACCCCCGACGAGGATCATGTTTTCGAAAGGCAGCCGGAAATGCTCCGCCACGCCGCCGCCGTTCTCGCCCAATATGGCGATGCCGTGCGCGTCATCGATGTAAAGAATGGCGTCGCACCGGTCGCAGACAGCTTGCAGCGCGCCGAGGTCGGGAACGGTCCCCTGCATGCTGTAGACGCCGTCGACCAGAACGACCTTGATCGAGGCTGTCTCCGCCTCGATGCGCCGCGCCGTCTCGCCGAGATCGCGAACGTCGATCCGCACGATGCGCGCACCTTTCGCGACCGCGATCCACGCCGCGTGATGCATCGACATATGCGCATAGCGATCGAGAAACAGCACCGTCTTGGGCCGGGAGAACAGCGCCGGGATCGTGCCGATGTGCGCGCTCGAAGTGTTCGCATAGACGATCGCGCTCTCGGCGCCGACGAGCGAGGCGAGGCTCACCTCAAGCGCGATGAGATTCTCGTGCGAACTGAAAATACGCGAGCAGCCGGAATGATTGCCCCACAGGGAGAGCGCCTTGCGGGCGGCATCGAGTACCTCGGGATGCTGTTCGAGCCCGAGGTAGTTGGCCGATCCGAAGTTGACGACGGACCGCCCCTCGATCACGGTCCGCCGCCCGTTGACCGCGGAGGTCGTCGTGTCCTTCAGATGAAAACCTTCAAGGAGCCGCGCCAGCGCGCGGGCGCGGCGTATCTCCGGCGTCCTCAGGACTCGGTTTAGATGTTTGGGGAGAGGCCCGGCTCCATTTGCTGGGTTCAACAGGACTTCGTTCGGCTTGCGCATGGCCTCACAATAATACTGGCGGCGCGCCTTTTCACAAGCAATGGACGCAGAATCGGCTTGATCGATCGAGCGCTGAGATGATTACGAAGCTCCCCGTCCTTTGGGTAAAAAGAGGACACAGCACAGGTTCTGTCGCACCCAGGCCGATCGGAAACGCCTGCGACGGAAGGTTTACGACCATAGCGCCGATCGGCGCGGTTTACGAACCCGCGGCGTTCGTGCGGCGAAACCCGCTCCGGGCGAATGGGGGAAAAAATGCCCGCCCGGTCCTCCGATGCCTCAAAACGAGGCGAGGCAGGAGTTGGTCGCTCCCGCCTGACGTCCCGGACCTTTGCGGTGCTCAGATCGGAGGCAGCGTCGCCTTGCAGCGCTTGCTCAGATTGTCCTTGTTGCGGGTCATGCAGCTGATGATCGCCTGATCGCTGCCGATCGAGGTCATGCACAGGCGCATGACATCGCCCATGCATGCCATCTGCTGCTGGGAGCTGCCGGGGTTCGCGAAGCTCGCCGTCGAGCACGCGAGGGTTGCGCCGATGACCGCCGCCGCAATGGCGATACGGCCGAAAATGCGAGAGTTCACGTCCACCGTCATGACACGCTCCTGTTTTGACACCGCCGTCCGGTGTCTGGGTTGCCGATGGGTGGACTTTGCCTCGATGCGTCCTTTCCGGCTGTGATGGTGGTCACGGGATGTGCGAATGCTCACCTCCCCTCTCCTTTTGAGCAAAAGGACCGTCGGCACCCCCCTCCGGGAGGGGAAACCTCGGAACCGCTGCCCCATCGGTCTGCGCGCGGTCAACAAGCCGCACTGGCGGTCATCAAACGCGCGATCCATATTCGACGTCCGGGCCTTCTTTCATCGCCGCGCTGCGCGAAGGGAGCAGGCTGAACCGCCTCGCCTTTGCCGCCGTCTAAGGCTTGAACGGATCACATCATGCGCCGCGTCCTCAAACCGCTTTGGATCGTCCTCGCTCTCGTCTTCCTGTTCGAGGCGTGGCTGTGGGAACGGCTGCGCCCGGTGGTCGCGGCGGCGGTCAATGTCGTCGCGTGGGACCGGCTCAGGGCGCGGCTTGCGCGGCTCGTGTCGTGGCTGCCCCCGTGGGCGGTGCTGATCGTCTTTGTGATCCCGTTTCTCGTCCTGCTGCCGCTCAAATTTCTCGAGGTCTACTTCCTCGTTCACCGCCAGTGGATCGCGGCAATTTTCGTACTGGTGCTGGCCAAGCTGCTCGGCCTCGGCGTCACGGCATTCATCTTCGACGTGACCAAGCCCAAGCTGCTGCAGATGGCCTGGTTTCGCTGGCTCTATGGATTGATGCTGGTCTGGCTCGCCAAAGCGCATGCAATGATCGATCCGATCAAAGCGCGCATCAAACAGTGGCTGCATGTCTTCGCGCCGCAGCGCGCAGGGCGCACGGTGCGGCTACTGCGCCGTATCCGCCGCCGCATGAGCCTGCCCGCCTAACAGCGCGATCCCGAAAAATGGATCGGATCAGACGCTAGTGGTGCGCCGCCTCGCCGCCTCCGCCCGCGAACAGATGCTCGACGACATGCATCACATCGTGCGGAAAGGTCGGCATCAGGAATCCCGTCGCGGTGAACAGGGCGCCGATCAAGCCGACGGCGATCGCCGCCCAGGCCAGCCCCATGATGCTGGTGATCACCGCCGCCGAGCACAGCACGATTCCGATCTGGAACGCCGCCGAGGCGAACTCGAAGTTATGGTATTTGTTGAGCTGAAGGTCGCGATCCTTTTCCATCTCCAGCGCGCGCCTGGAAAGCTCCTTCGTCCCTTCGCCCTTGCCGCCTCCGGCCTCCGGCTCGGACTGATAGCGCGCCGCCGTCTTGGTCCATTCGTCGATCTGCTTGGCGATCAGCGCCTTGCGCGCCTCGTCGGGCGCGGTCGCGAGATCGATCTTGGCGGACTCGCTCGCCACGATGATCGCGGTGCGGCGGATGTTCTTCGCCTGAAAGAAATTCCACAGGTTCGAGGCCTCGATCTGGAAATTCAGCGCCGCCGTTTGCGAGCTTTTGCCGAAGGTCTCCGAGAACGCGAGAAACAGCGCCAGCACCGAGATGATCAGCGCGATCTGTTTGTTGTGCCCGCCCTCGTGCGCGGCGTGCTGTGCATGCTCGGCATGTTCGAGATTTTCGTGCGCGGACATGGCGGTCTCCCCCTGCTCCACCGCCGATTGAGCCTAAGTTCCCAACGGCCGCAAGGGGGATTCGGCGTATGTCACCGAAACGTCAGGCGCGCGGATGAGCGCTGCGGTAAACCTGCAATAACTGCTCGGAATCGACCGCCGTATAGATCTGCGTCGTCGAAAGCGAGGCGTGGCCGAGCAATTCCTGGATGGCCCGCAGGTCGCCACCACGCGCCAGAAGGTGCGTGGCGAACGAATGGCGCAAGGCGTGCGGCGTCGCGGTCTCGGGGAGGCCCATCGCGCCGCGCAGCCGCGCCATGGTGAGTTGCACGATCCGCGGCGACAGCGGCCCGCCCTTGGCGCCGACGAAGATCGGCTTGGTGTCGGGCAGATCGTAGGGGCAAAGCGCGACGTATTCGGCAATCAGTTCGAGCACGCGCTGGAGCACCGGCACCATGCGCGCCTTGTTGCCCTTGCCGCGGACTGTGATGGCGTCACCGCCACCGGGCGCTGGCACCGCCTCGCGCGTGAGGCCGAGCGCTTCGGAAATGCGCAGGCCGGAGCCATAGAGTAGCGCCAACACGGCAGCATCGCGCGCCAGTACCCAGGGGTCGCGTTCCTCGCCCGCCCGCAGGTCAACATCGGCGAGGCGCTTGGCCGAACCGATAGTCAGCGGCTTCGGCAAGGTTTTGGGAATCTTCGGCGCACGAACAGCCGCGAGTGCGCCCACCGTGCCCTTGCCGTTGCGTTCGAGAAAGCGCGCGAACGAGCGCGCACCGGCGAGCGAGCGCATCAGCGAGCGCGAGCCGATGCCGTCCGAGCGGCGCGATGCCATGAACGCGCGCACATCGCGCGGTTCGATGGCGGCGAGAGATTTCAGCGAAATCGGCGCACCGGTGTGGCCGATGAGAAAGCCGAGGAACTGGCGCACGTCACGCTCATAGGCTTCAACGGTCTTCGGCGACATGCGCCGCTCGGCGCGGAGATACGACAGCCAGCGCCGCACTTCTGCAGCGGTGTCGGCGGAGGCGAAGTGAAGATTGTTGTCTTCGGCCGACGGCATCATATCTCTCTGTCGCCCCCCTGAGGAGCCGCGCGAAGCACGGCGTCTCGAAGGGTGGAGGCGTCGAATTCTCGGCCATCCTTCGAGACGGCTGCTGCGCGGCCTCCTCAGGATGAAGGCCGCCTTGACACCCCCGCTATAATCCCCTGCGTTCCTTAAGAACCTTTACACGAGTCGCAACCCGCATGGCCCCGCGCATCGTTGACGTTCTGGTGCCGGTCGCGCTCGACCACGCCTATTCGTACCGCGCCCCGCCGGAACTGGACCTCCATGTCGGCGATCTGGTGGCGGTGCCGCTGGGGCCGCGTGAGGCGCTCGGGGTGGTGTGGGCCGACAACGTCCCGGTGCGGCCGGGGCTGCACAACCGGCTCAAGGATGTCGAGGCAAGCCTCGATTACCCGCCGCTGCGCGAGGAGCTTCGCCGGTTCATCGACTGGGTGGCGAACTACACGCTCGCGCCGCGCGGCATGGTGCTGCGCATGGCGCTGCGCATGGGCGAGATGGGCCCGGAGCGCGAACGCGCTGCGGTGCGGCTGGCCGGTCCGCCGCCACAGCGCATGACACCCGCCCGCCGTCGCGTGCTCGACGCGCTTGCGGATGGCCTGCTGCGCACCAAGCCCGAAGCCGCGAAGGATGCCGGCGTGTCGGCCGGCGTGATCGACGGGCTGGTGGACGAAGGCACGCTCGAAGTCGTGGCGCTGCCGCGCGAGCCGGTCGCGCGCCAGCCCGATCCGGACTATCGCCAGCCCGAACTGTCCGGCGCGCAGCGCATGGCAGCCGACATCCTGCGCGGCGCGGTTTCGCACGGCGGCTTCACCGTGGACCTGCTCGACGGCGTCACCGGCTCCGGCAAAACGGAAGTCTATTTCGAGGCAATCGCCGAGACGATCCGCAAGGGCCGCCAGGTGCTGGTGCTGATGCCGGAGATCGCGCTCACGGCGCAATTTCTCGACCGCTTCGCGCAGCGCTTCGGCACACGGCCGGCCGAATGGCATTCGGAACTGGGCGCGCGCAAGCGGGCCCGCACCTGGGCGGCGGTCGCAGCGGGCGAGGTCAATGTCGTGGTCGGCGCACGCTCGGCGCTGTTTCTCCCTTACGCGGATCTCGGTCTCATCGTGATCGATGAGGAGCACGACGCGGTCTACAAGCAGGAAGACGGCGTGCATTACCACGCACGCGACATGGCGGTGGTGCGCGCGCGCATCGCCGACATTCCGATCGTGCTCTCCTCCGCGACGCCCTCGGTCGAGACCGTCGTGAACGCGCGGCGCGGGCGCTACCGCCGGCTCGCCCTCGCGGAGCGCTTCGGCGGCCAGCGCGAACCCGCCATAGAGGCGATCGACCTCAAGCGAGAAGGCCCGCCGCGCGGGCGCTTCATCGCGCCGCGCCTTGCCGGCATTGTGAAGACCGCGCTGGAGCGCGGCGAGCAGGCGCTGTTATTTCTCAACCGCCGGGGCTACGCGCCGCTCACGCTCTGCCGTGCCTGCGGCTTCCGTCTCAACTGCCCGAACTGCGACGCCTGGCTTGTCGATCACCGTTTCAAGCGCCAGCTTGTCTGCCATCATTGCGGCTTCACCACGCCGCCGCCCGCCGCCTGCCCGAAGTGC
This sequence comes from uncultured Alphaproteobacteria bacterium, assembly GCA_963757565.1. Taxonomy (GTDB): domain Bacteria; phylum Pseudomonadota; class Alphaproteobacteria; order Rhizobiales; family Xanthobacteraceae; genus PALSA-894. The sequence continues at coordinate 209,108 of CAVWSB010000002.1, read as the reverse complement.
CATGCGACTGAGAGTTTCGTCGCCTGTGGCCCCGGCGTCGAACGGCTGGAGGAAGAAGCGAACGCGCTGTTTCCCGACAAGCGCATCATGGTGCTGTCAAGCGATCTCATCGCCTCGATCGAGCGCATGCGCGAGGAATTCCGCGACATCGAGGAGGGGCGTGTCGATATCGTGATCGGCACGCAGCTTGTCGCGAAAGGCCATCATTTCCCGAAGCTCAATCTCGTCGGCGTGGTCGATGCAGACCTCGGCCTCGGCACTGGCGACCCGCGCGCTGCCGAGCGCACATTCCAGCTTCTGCATCAGGTGATCGGCCGCGCGGGCCGCGAGGAAGGCCGCGGCATCGGTTATCTGCAAACGCATCAGCCCGAGCATCCGGTGATGAAGGCACTGATCGCGCAGGACCGCGAGGCCTTCTACGACTCCGAAATCGCGGCGCGCGAGCGCGTCGCCTATCCGCCGTTCGGGCGTCTCGCGAGCCTGCTCATCACCGGCGCCGACAAGCATGCGACCGAAGGCTTCGCGCGCAAGCTCGCCGCGACTGCGCCGCTGACCGAAGACGTGCGCGTGCTTGGTCCCGCTGAAGCGCCGCTCGCCGTGGTGCGTGGACGCCATCGATTTCGGCTGATGGTGAAGACGGCGCGTAATTTCGACCTGCCGGGATACCTTCGCGGCTGGCTCGAACAGGCGCCCAAGCGCACGGGCGACATCAAGTTCGATGTCGATGTCGATCCGCAGAGTTTTCTCTAACCCTTGGCCGGCAGCAGCACGCAGGCCGACGCCGCGAAGATCAGCGCAAAGCCGATCATGTCCGGCACGGTCGGTCGCTCGCCAAGGATGATCGCGGTCGAGATCACGCCGATCACCGGGCTCGCCAGGATGCCGAGCGAAGCCGTCATCGCGGGCAGCCGCCCGACGATCTTGAACCAGAGGAAATAGGCGAGCCCCGAGCCAACAAGTCCGGTGAACACCATGCCGATGATCGCCGGCGCGTGTGCGGCGCCGAAGTGCCAGCCGCCCTCGACCAGCGGCAGGCAAACCACGACAAGGACGAATGCGATGACAAGCTGCCAGGCCGCCACGGTGACGACGTCGCCGCGGATGCGCGCCCACTTGATGTAGACGGTGCCGGCCGCCCAGCTCACGCCGGTCGCAACCGCCAGCAGCAGTCCGGCCGGGATGCCGTGCTCGGCGAGCGGATAGACCAGGATCGCGATCCCCGTCGCGCACATCGCAAGCGCCGCGATGCGCGGTGCGTTGAACCGCTCGCCGAGCGCGAGCCACGCGAACAGCGCGGCCCAGATCGGCATCGTGTAGGAGAGCATCGCGACGCGCGAGGTCGCCGCCATCAAGAGCGCGAACGAACTCAGCATCGTGAAGCCGACGATGTTGAGGATCGCGGCGACCACCACATGCAGCCAGTCGCGCGGACGCTCTAGCGCGTAGCCGCGCCGCTGCACGCCGACCACGATCAGAAGCGAAGCAGCGCCGAGCCCGAGCGTCACCGAGCGCATGCTGAACGGCGGGATCTCGGCGAGCGCGATGCGCATCGCGGGCCACGTCAGCCCCCACGCGACGGAGAGCGCGACCAGCATCAGCTTCGCGGTCGTGTCGGTATTGTTTTGCTGCGCGCGCAAACGGAACCCGGCTTTTGACACCCCGTTCTAGAGCACAGAACGCGACGCACAAGCTGCGCCGCGTAGGTTCACCATGCGGGGCGCAATTTTCTTTACAGAACTGTGAAAACGAAATGGCTTGCGGGGTGTTATTTCAGGCTAACGGGTGGCGACGCTTTTGGTGGAGTAATCCCATGCGATCCTTTCTGGCAGTCCTGACGGCAGCCTTCATCGGCTTGACCTTCGTTCCGACTGACGCTTCGGCGCGGCCCTTTGGCGGTGGTTTCCGCGGCGGCGGTTTCCGAGGCGGCGGCTTCAATCACGGCTTCTACGGCGGTGGTTTCCGCCGCTTCGGTCCCGGCATCGGGCTTGGTCTGGGACTCGGCTTCGCGGCTGGCTACCCGTATTACGCTTACGCAGGGTATCCATACGGGTATGGGTATGACAGCTGCGTGCGGCCGCAGAGGGTCTGGACCTCCTATGGCTGGCGTACCCGGGTGGTAAACGTCTGCTACTAGGTCCAGTCACGTCTACTGCATGACGTTATGTTGCACTGCAAGGAACCAAGGAACCCATGACTGCGTTGTTCCGATGACCCCGCAGGGGACATCTTGGAGACGCAGTCATGGACCTCGCGATGCATCAGGCGATCGCCGGCAAGCTCGAAGCGGGCAAGACGGCAGGCTGGCTGTCCGAATATCTCGTCTCGTGGCACGGGCCCAGCGAACAGCTCGAACCTGAGGTCACGGTATGGCGCTCGCCCGACTGGCATGACGAAACCGTCAAGGCCTATCTCGCGGGATTGCTGAGCGATCTGGTGTGCGAGCAGGACATCGTCATCGCGGGGGCCTGACCCGGCCGGCTCATCCGAAAAAATGGCAAGGGCGCTTCGGCGCCCTTTTTGCTGCGCCTCGCCCGGACGGTTCCACCATGCTAGGAAACGCCCCGGAAAAGACCCATGACGGCAACACTGAAGTCGATCGAAGGCACCTCCATCGCGGACACGATGGCCGACATCGGCCGCCGCGCGCGCTCGGCTGTGCGCTCGATGGGGCTCTCGCCCGCCGCGCAACGCGACGCTGCACTCGCCGCGATGGCGAAGGCGATCCGTGACAGCGAGGCCGGCATCCTCGCTGCCAATGCCGAGGATGTGACCGAAGCGAAAGCAAGCGGCGCTAACGCGGCGTTCCTGGATCGCCTCACCCTGACGGCGAAGGGCGTCGCCGCGATGGCGGACGGCATCGAAACCGTGCGCGATCTTGCGGATCCGGTCGGCGCTATTACCGAAAGCTGGACGCGGCCGAACGGCATGACGATCGAGCGCGTGCGCGTACCGCTCGGCGTCATCGGCGTGATCTACGAGAGCCGGCCAAACGTGACGGCGGACGCCGCCGTGCTCTGCCTTAAGGCCGGTAACGCCGTGATCCTGCGTGGCGGCTCGGAGAGTTTTCGCTCCGCGCGCGCGATCCATGCGGCGCTGGTCGCAGGGCTGCGCGCCGCCGGTTTGCCTCAGGATGCGATCCAGCTTGTGCCGACGCGAGACCGCGCCGCGGTTGGGCTGATGCTCGGCGGGCTTGACGGCAATCTCGACGTGATCGTGCCGCGCGGCGGCAAGGGACTGGTCGGCCGGGTGCAGGCCGAAGCGCGCGTGCCGGTGTTCGCGCATCTCGAAGGCGTCGTGCATGTCTACGTCGACAAGGCCGCCGATCTGAGCATGGCAAAAGAGATCGTGCTCAACGCAAAACTCCGCCGCACCGGCGTGTGCGGCGCGGCCGAAACCCTGCTGGTCGATCGCGCCGCAGCACCAGCGATGCTCAAGCCGCTGGTCGCGATGCTGATCGATGCCGGTTGCGAGGTGCGCGGGGATGCCGACGTGCAGAAATCCGACGCGCGCGTGAAGGCCGCAACCGAAGAGGACTGGCCGGCGGAATATCTCGACAGCATCATTGCCGCGAAGGTCGTAGATGGCGTCGATGCGGCCATCGCGCACATCGAGCGCTATGGCTCGCACCACACCGACGCGATCGTGACAGCGGATCAAACGGCCGCCGACAAATTCCTGCGCGAAGTCGATAGTGCGATCGTGCTGCACAATGCCTCGACCCAATTCGCCGACGGCGGCGAGTTCGGCTTCGGCGCCGAGATCGGCATCGCGACGGGCCGCATGCACGCGCGCGGGCCTGTCGGTGTCGAACAACTCACCACGTTCAAGTACCGCATTCGCGGGGCGGGGCAGGTGAGGCCCTGACGGTTGATTTGAGCGGGGCAATTCTATCCACTCGGACGGGTGTAACCCTCCCCTTGCGGGACGGGTTGGCGGGCCGCATGGCGGCGAGCCGGCGGAGGGTGGCGTCTTGCGTATCTCAAAAGAGAGCCCGTCTGCTGGCGCGCACACCGGTCCCATCCGCCTGCCGCCGCATCCGCGCGGTCTGCGCATCGGACTGTTCGGCGGCACGTTCGATCCGCCGCATGCGGCGCATCGCGCAGCGTGTCTGCTCGCGATGCAGCGGCTCAATCTCGATCGCGTGTGGTGGCTGGTCACGCCAGGCAATCCGCTAAAGGACACGCGCGGGCTTGCGCCGCTTACGCAGCGCATCGCGGCCGCGCAAAAGCTTGCTGACAATCCGCGCATCGTGGTCACCGGTGTCGAGGCGCAGATGCGCACGCGCTACACCTTCGACACCATCCGCACGTTGATCGCACGCTGCCCCGGCGTGCAGTTCGTCTGGCTGATGGGCGCGGACAATCTGCGCAGCTTTCATCGCTGGCAGAAATGGCGCGCCATCGCCGACCTCGTACCGATGGCCGTGGTGGATCGCGTCGGCCCCAGCCTCTATGCGACCGCGGGAACCGCCGGACAGGCGCTCGCGCGATTTCGGATCCGCGAGGAAGCCGCAAAGACGCTGCCGCACCGCCGGCCGCCCGCATGGGTCTTCCTGCACGGGCTGAAGTCGCCGCTGTCCTCGACGGCGCTGCGCGCCCAGCGCGGCCACAAGGGACGCGCATGACGCCCGAAAAGTGGCGCCGGTCTCTGGATCAGGGTCATGCGCCGGCAAGAGGTGTCACATAAAGGTCGCGGAAGCCGCCGAAATTAGCGCCGCGGAACGCGCGTTGGGTTGAATCCATTAACGCGACCCGCATATGCTGAGTATAGGCCCCGGGCAGGGTGTCCGGGGCGCTGAGCCGAAAGGATCGGAACCCCTGACCATCACTGCGCTCACTCGGGCGGCCCGTTTCAAGCCCGAACCGGTTTCCAAGGTGCGTCCCAGCCCTGAGGAAACCCTCCGCCTCGTCCTCGCAAGCCTCGACGATATGAAGGCCGAGGACACCATCTCCATCGATCTGCGCGGCAAGACAACCATCGCCGACACCATGGTTGTGACCTCAGGCAGGTCGAACCGGCATGTCGTCGCGGTCGCCGATCGCGTGCTTGAAAACCTCGGGAAGGCCGGCGTGGCAAACCTGCGGTCCGAGGGCATGCCGCACGGCGACTGGGTACTGATCGACGCAGGCGACGTGATCGTCCACGTTTTCCGTCCCGAGGTTCGCGACTTCTACAACCTCGAAAAGATGTGGGAGCCGGGCAGCACGCGCGGCAAACGCGCGAGCTAAAGACGCGCGGCGGTCCTGGCCGAGTGTTAAGCTGCGGCGATGCGCATCGTCGTCGCGGCAGTCGGACGGCTCAAGCGCGGGCCCGAGGTCGAACTCGCGGAGCGCTATCGCGATCGCGCGGCAAAATCCGGCCGCGGGATCGGCCTGCGATCGCTCGAAGTCGTCGAAATCGCAGAAAGCCGCGCGCGCGACGCACAGCGCCGCATGCTGGAAGAATCGATCGCGCTCGCCAACGTCATCCCGAAAGACGCCGCGACCGTGCTGCTCGATCCCGCCGGCGACGCTGTCGATTCCGGTTCATTCGCCAAACGCCTTCGCGGCTGGAACGACGGCGGGCGCGACGCCGCCTTCGTGATCGGCGGACCGGACGGGCTCGCGGCGACGCTTTCCGAGCAGGCCGACCTGCACCTCGCCTTCGGTGCGCTGACCTGGCCGCATCAGTTGGTCCGCGTCATGCTCCTGGAGCAGATCTATCGTGCCGTGACGATTCTCTCAGGGCACCCTTATCATCGCGAGTAGCGATTTCGCCGTTTGCTGCAACAGGCGGCCGGCCGCTCGTTCGACCATGCCAGCCATTTCCAGAATTTTTCGACCCTGCTGTTCGCCATGGGCTACGATCTGGCGTGGGCGGAAAGACGATTCGGACCCAGTCTTTTAAGTGCGCCGCCACCGCAGGAGCGCCGCTTTCTCACCGGAATATTTTTCTCGAGCGGCGCGAAATGGCTTACGATCGGACCGCGTGAGATGACCGTCCTCAAGTGAAGCGACTTTGCCGCGTGACATGAATTCCGCGATCGAATGGTTAATGGTTCCTCAATGACCTTCAGGCCTAATTTGTCGCAATGATCCCACGGGCCGCATGGCGATTGCGCGGCCGGCTTCTGGCCGGCGCTTTGATGCTGATCCTGCCCGCAGCCATCGGGCAGGCGCAGCAGACCTCGCCTACCCCGGCACCGGGCACGCCCGGCATCGAGGTCGCGCCCGAAGCAGCCATCGGCGCCCGCAAGGAGGAACTCGAGCGAGTCGTTGCGGACCAGAAAAAGGCCGCCGAGGCCGCCGCGCGGCTCAAGGCCGAAATCGATGCCATCGGGGAGGATCGCCGCAAACTGAATACGACGCTGATCAGTTCCGCCGCGACCGTGCGCCAGATGGAAGAACGTATTGACGCGGCCGAACGCCGGCTCGTCACGTTGCAGGCGAACGAGGACACGGTCCGCCGCTCGCTTGCGGGCCGCCGCGCCGTCATCGCGGAGGTCCTGGCCGCGCTTCAGCGCGTGGGCCGCCACCCGCCGCCGGCGCTGATGGTAACCCCGGAAGATGCGCTGCAGTCGGTGCGCGCCGCGATTCTGCTCGGCGCAGTGCTTCCCGACATGAAGGCCGAGGCCGACAGGCTGGTCGCCGATCTTGCCGAACTCGTGAAGGTACGCGGTGAAATTGCTGCCGAACGCGATGGTCTTGGCCGTGATCTCGCCGCACTTTCGCAGGAAAGAACGCGGATGACCGTGCTCGTCCAGGAGCGCCAGCGCAAACAAGCGGAGACCGAAAAGGCGCTCGATGCCGAACGGTCCCACGCCGTGCAACTGGGCCGGCAGGCCGACAGCCTCAAGGATCTCATCTCCAAGGTGGAACAGCAGATTGCCGCGTCTGCCCGTGCGGCGGCCGCCGCTGCCGCGCAGAACGCCGCAAAGGCCGATGCGAAGGCAAGCCTCGCCGCGCTGAACGATCCCGGGCGGCTTGAACCCGCGCTGGCGTTCGCCTCGGCCAAGAAGCGGCTGCCCTTTCCGCTCAACGGTGTGAAAATTCGCGAATTCGGCATGCCCGATGGCTTGGGCGGCACCGAGAAGGGCATATCTATTGCAAGCCGTACCGGTGCTCAGGTGACGGCGCCATGCGATGGCTGGGTGGTCTATGCGGGACCGTTCCGGTCATACGGACAACTCTTGATCCTGAACGCCGGAGGCGGGTATCATATCCTTCTCGCGGGGATGGAGCGGATTTCGGTCGATCTGGGTCAGTTTGTGCTGACCGGAGAGCCAGTTGCGGTGATGGGTGGCGGACCGCAATCGGCGGTGGCTGTAGCGACCGGGTCCAGCCAGCCGGTTCTCTACATCGAGTTTCGGAAAGACGGCAGCCCCGTCGATCCCAGCCCATGGTGGGCGGCAACCGACAGCGAAAAGGTTCGCGGATGATACGCAAGACTTCCCTGGTTCTCCTCGGCGCGGCTGCCGGAGTTGCCATCACGCTCGCAGCCACACAGCCGCGCTTTGCTTTCCTGGGCGCCAGCGCCAATGCGGCGGCGGCCGACACCTACCGGCAGCTCAATCTGTTCGGCGACGTGTTCGAGCGCGTTCGCGCCGATTACGTGGAGAAGCCGGACGACTCCAAGCTGATCGAGCAGGCGATCAACGGCATGCTCAATGGGCTCGATCCGCATTCGAGCTACATGGACCCGAAGAGCTTCCGCGACATGCAGGTGCAGACGCGCGGCGAATTCGGCGGCCTCGGCATCGAAGTCACGATGGAAGATGGCCTCGTCAAGGTCGTCACGCCGATCGACGACACGCCGGCCTCGAAGGCAGGCATTCTGGCCAACGACATCATCACCCAGCTCGACGGCGAGCAGGTTCAAGGCCTGACGCTCAATCAGGCGGTCGAGAAGATGCGCGGCCCGGTCAACACCAAGATCAAGCTGACCATCATGCGCAAGGGTCAGGACAAGCCGATCGACGTATCGCTGACCCGCGACGTGATCCGCGTGCGCTCGGTGCGGTCGCGTGTCGAGGGCGACGATGTCGGCTACGTGCGCATCAGTCAGTTCAACGAGCAGACCTCGGAAGGGTTGAAGAAGTCGATCGCCGACATCACCACGCAAGTCGGCAAGGACAAGCTGAAAGGCTTCATCATCGACCTGCGCAACAACCCGGGCGGTCTGCTCGACCAGGCGATTTCCGTGTCTGACGCATTCCTGGAGCGCGGCGAGATCGTTTCGACCCGCGGCCGCAATGCCGAAGAGACGCAGCGCTACTCGGCCCGTCCGGGCGACCTGACCAACGGCAAGCCGGTGATCGTGCTCACCAATGGCGGCTCGGCCTCGGCTTCGGAAATCGTCGCCGGCGCGTTGCAGGACCACAAGCGTGCGACCATCCTCGGCACACGCTCGTTCGGCAAGGGCTCGGTGCAGACCATCATTCCGCTCGGCAACAACAACGGCGCGCTCCGCCTCACCACGGCGCGCTACTACACGCCGGCGGGCCGCTCGATCCAGGCCAAGGGCATCGTGCCGGAGATCGAGGTGCTGCAGGACGTGCCGGACGAGCTGAAGGCACGCTCCGACACCAAGGGCGAAGCCTCGCTGCGCGGGCACCTCAAGACCCAGGAAGGCGAGGAGCAGACCGGCTCGCAGTCCTACATCCCGCCGGACGTGAAGAACGACAAGGCGCTCAACATGGCGCTTGAGTTGATGCGCGGCACGAAGACCAACCCGGCCTTCCCGCCGAGCACCAAGGCGGCGCAAGCGCCCACGCAGCAATAACTGCGGCAGCGGATCGATCCAGCGGGGCGGCCTTCGGGCCGCCCCGTTTTCGTTTGGCGAGCCGGCAGAGCGTGAACGAGGCGTGTGTTTTTACGGTAAACGGTCGGTTAACGCCTGCGGCTTAGCTTGACGGCACCCAAGAGCCGCGGAGCCGCGCCCGTGTCCACCGACGATACCTCAGACGACCTGACCAAGCCTCTGGGCAAGAGCCCGAAGAAGAAGAAGCGCTTCGTGCTGCCGATCCCCGTGGTCCTGCGGTCGATCGCGGGCCTGCTTGCGATCTGCGTTGCGGTGCTGGGGGGATGGATCCTGCTGGTCGACGAGCCGTTCGGCGGCGAGCCGACGGTCGTGGTGAGTGCGCGCACCGGGCAGCCGAAACAGCCGGACGAACACGCAGGCGCGAAACCGGAAGCCGCCGCCTCCACCGCTCCCGCTCCGGCCGTCTCAGAAGACAAGGCCCATACCGTCACGATCATCGACGGGTCGACCGGCAAGCGCCAGGAGGTCACCGTCGGACAGTCAGGTCCCTCCCCGAACGGCGCGGCTCAAAAAAAAAGTGAACTGAAGACCGACAATCCCGCAATCGCAATCGATCAGAACCTGCTCGAGACCTCGCGGCACGGCCCGATCCCGAAGATCGGACCCAAGGGCGAACGCCCGTCCGAGGTGTACGCGCGCCCGGTCAACATTCCGGAGAACCGCGCCAACGCGCCGCGCATCGCGATCGTCATCGAAGGGCTTGGCGTCGGGGCGAACGGCACCGCGGAGGCGATCGCCAAGCTGCCGGCGCCGGTCACGTTTGCGTTCGTGCCCTATGGCACCGACATCGAACGCTGGGTCGCGCGCGCGCGCGGCGAAGGTCACGAGGCGCTGTTGCAACTCGGCATGGAGCCGTTCGACTATCCGGACAACGATCCGGGCCCGCAGACGTTGCTGACATCGCTCACGCCCGAGCAGAACATCGACCGAATGCACTGGTTCCTCTCGCGCTTCCAGGGCTATGTCGGCGTGACGAGCCTCATGGGGGCACGCTTCGCCGCGACCGATCAGGCGCTCGGCCCGGCAATCCGCGAAGCCGGCAAGCATGGCCTGATCTGGTTCAACGACGGCTCGTCGCCGCGCAGCGCAGCCGGCCAGCTCTCCGGCGCGAGCAACACCGCGTTCGCCAAAGCCGATGTGGTTCTCGATTCGGTGCCCACGACCGTCGAGATCGACAGCGCGCTTGCGCGGCTGGAAGAAATCGCGAAGAGCCGCGGGGTCGCCGTCGGCGCCGCAGGTGCGCTGCCGGTTTCGATCGATCGCATCGCGAGCTGGGCCAAAGGGGCAGACGCCCGCGGCGTCGTCCTTGTTCCGATCAGCATGGTGGCGAATCGCGCGAAGTCGGCGAGCTGACGCGCGGGACGCGGGTTGTCATTGCCCGCGAAGGCGGGCAATCCAATAGCGACGGATGCGTATTGGGTGCCGCCCATGCGCTTACTGCGAGCCCCGTCTTCGCAGCACACGACGAGAGACGTGAATGCCCCCGCACGATTCCCTGCCGTATCGCCCCTGCGTCGGCACCATGGTGCTCAATCGCGATGGGCTCGTGTTCGTCGGCCGGCGCACCGAAGGGCCGGAGCATGTCGATCTCACCCATGTGTGGCAGATGCCGCAGGGCGGCATCGACGAGGGCGAGGATCCCTGGCCGGCCGCGCTGCGTGAACTTTACGAGGAGACGAGCATCAAATCGGCGAGCAAGCTCGACGAGATTCCGGACTGGCTCAACTACGACCTGCCGCCCGATGTCGCGCGACATGCCTGGAAGGGCCGGTACCGCGGGCAGACGCAGAAGTGGTACGCGCTGCGCTTTCTCGGCGACGACAGCGAGATCAACATTCTCAAGCCCGCCGGCGGCCATGAGCCCGAATTCGTCGAATGGCGCTGGGAGCCGATGCGCAACCTCCCCGACCTGGTGATCGGCTTCAAGCGCGAGGTCTACGAGAAGGTCGTGACGGCGTTCGCGCATCTGGTGAAATGAGCACGTCTTCATGGCCGGGCTTGTCCCGGCCATGAACGTCTTGCTTTCGTTGCGCGACAATAAGTCGTGGATGCCCCGCGCAAGGCCGGGCATGACGGAGTTGGAATGAACGACAAACCCTACCGCCAGAACGTCGGCATCGCGCTGTTCAACGCAGCGGGGCACGTGCTGATCGCGCGGCGCTTCAAGGATGACGGGCCGGAGGTCATCTATCCCGGCCTCGAATGGCAGATGCCGCAAGGCGGGATCGATCCGAACGAGGACCCGCGCCCGGCCGCCGTGCGCGAGCTGTTCGAGGAGACCGGCGTCACCTCTGTGAAGTATCTCGGCGAGACGTCCGGCTGGATGACCTACGAGTTTCCGCCGTACGATGGTCCGCCGCATCGCCTGGCGGTCTTTCGCGGCCAGCGGCAGAAGTGGTTTGCGTTCCGCTTCACCGGTGACGAGCGTGAAATCGCGGTGACGCAAGAGCGAAACGATCAGCCGATCGAGTTCGATGCGTGGCGCTGGGAGCCGCTCGCGAACGTCGCTGCTCTCGTGGTTCCGTTTCGCCGCGCGGTTTACGAGATGGTTGCGCGCGAGTTCGCGCAGTTCGCATCGGGACAGATGCCGAAATAACACACAGTGTGATTTTGTATATTCGCACTCCGGATTTCAACCCGAGGGCGTTGCATCGATATAATACAATTTACTATCATAGATTGCGGCGTGGAGTTGTAACGGGGGAGTACCATGTTGAAGTCAATGACATTTCTGTCTGCTGCGCTGATCGCGGGGCTCGCGTTCACTGGTTCTACAACCGACGCAAGCGCCGGTTACCGCAATCACGGGGGATGCTGTGGCGGGGGTCCGATCCCTCCGAGCTACGTCTACAAGACCAAGCATGTGCACAAGCACATCACGCGCTATCGCGACGTGTCGCGCACGCACTACGTACACCGCGTACATCGCATCGTGCACGTGCTGCGGATCCGGCCCATCGTGCACGTTTCCATTGTGACGCGCGTGCACCACCACAACGTAGCCGTTGTGCACACCAAGCATCAGCACGTGACACAGTGGCTGCCGGCGCGGAAATACGTGACGCACAGCGTGCGCAACTACTGGGATTGCGGCTGCCGCCGTTATTGACGGGAGCCGGCATAGGGCGTGCGGCACGCCTCGTGCTGCCGCACGGCCAAGTCGCGGGCGCGCCTAATTCTCAGGTGTGCCGTCGGACCCGCGGACGTCCAGCCGTGAAGAACCGCTCACGGCGCGGCTCCAGAACGGACGAAGCGGATTCGCCGCCGGTTGGGGGCGCACGCTGCCGGTTGGCATCGTGTCCAGCTGGGGTTCGCTCTCTCCGGCGGCGACCGGCACGGACTTGAGGCACGCGGTCGGGCAAACGGGCGCGCGACCGAGGATCTTCTGCAACGAAGCCTGCGGCCTCGCCTGACAGAATTGCCGGATCAGCCGCTTGTCGTCGGTACCAAAATCCGGAATGCCGCACGACGACGCGATGACTTTCTCGGCGCGCCCCCATAATGCAGCAACCGCTTTTGCGACGCGCGGCTGGAGCAGGCCGTTCCAGGTCGCGGGCTCGCTCTCCTCGGCACGCTCCGCGTACAGTGCGACGAATGCCATCAGCGAGGCCAATCCGTCGCGATGATCGACTTGTTCGTCCTCGCCGGCGGCGCGCGCGCGCAAATTCACTGCCGTGTTGAGATCGTGCGTGTAGGCGTTGAGTTCGTCGAGCAGATAGAGGAAATCGGTCGCGGAGCTGGCGCTGCCACGCCGCAGGTAGGTCGACACCAGCTCGCTGCTTTTGAACTTTCCCGCGATCAAGGACGGCGCGAAGAATTCCGTCACCTCGTGGGGTCGCTTGATCTCACCGCCGTTCACCAGCGGAAATGCATCGCTCTCGCCGGTGATGAAATGCACCGACTCGTGCACTGCCGTCGACAGACCGAGATCCGCCTCGCTACAATCGATCCAGTTCAAGAAGAACTTCTTGTCCCTGATCTTCTGATAAACCGCAAAGCCGTCCGGAGCCGCAGCACGCAATCTTTCGATCGCGCGCGGACGGCAATCATCGGCGCGCGCCGTCTGACCGAAGCCAGCCGCAAGTACCGCGACGGCACACACCGCGAGAGACAAAATCCGGACCAGTCGACGCATGATCGCCACTCATTATGGGTACGCGGCGATAGAGTTGGCTTGAAACGTTAACCTCCGGTTGCGGAAGGCGGCACGGTATTATCGTGTGCTCGCGCCCTTGAGGGAGAAGGCAACTCAGTGGTTCAGCACGAACATTGTCGGAGGCGAAACGGAGTGGCACGAGTGCACGTGCCCTCACTCAATCGAGTTTTGTTGATCCTACCCGCGTAGCGCTCTCCCTCAAAGGAGGCGCATACGGTCGCTCTGCACGCAAAGCTAGTGCAGCGCTGTGCCCTGCAGGTGGCTGTCGACCTGCTTGAAGTGGTCGAGCCGCTCGATCGCGCGGTCGAGTGCATTGCCGCCGCCGTCGAGTTCCTTGACCTTCTCCTCCTGCGCGGTGATGCGCTCGGCCAGAACGTCGCGGTCGAAATCCTCCACCGAGTTCGGCAATGTCGGCGAGCACGGTGAGCGCGCCTCCCGGCGCGACTTCGGCAAAGCCGCCAAGCACCACCATGTTCTGCGTCTGCCCATTCACGGTCACGCGCATGATGCCGGGACGCAGCGCCGAGACGGTCGGCGCGTGTCCGGCCAGCACGCCGAAATCGCCCTCCGTTCCCGGCACGTCGACCTGATCGACTTCGCCGGAGAACAGCAGCTTTTCAGGCGAAACGAGATCGAAGTGAAAGGTGGCCATCGGTTGCCTGCTTACGCCGCTTACGCCGCTTCCGCCGCGAGCTTCTTGCCCTTCTCGACCGCCTCTTCGATGTTGCCGACCATGTAGAAGGCGGCCTCGGGGAGATGATCGTACTTGCCTTCCACCAGCCCCTTGAAGCCCTTGATGGTGTCGGCAAGGTCGACGAGCTTGCCGGGCGAACCGGTGAACACCTCGGCGACGAAGAACGGCTGGCTCAGGAAGCGCTCGATCTTGCGCGCGCGCGACACGGCGATTTTGTCCTCTTCGGACAGCTCGTCCATGCCCAGAATGGCGATGATGTCCTGCAGCGCCTTGTAGCGCTGGAGTACCTGCTGCACCGAACGCGCAACCGCGTAGTGTTCCTCGCCGACGACCAGCGGTGAGAGCATGCGCGAGGTCGAGTTCGAGCGGATCCACCGCCGGATAAATGCCCTTGGCGGCGATATCACGCGACAGCACGGTGGTGGCGTCCAGATGCGCGAACGAGGTCGCCGGCGCCGGATCGGTCAAGTCGTCGGCCGGCACGTAAATCGCCTGCACCGAGGTGATCGAGCCCTTGGTGGTGGTGGTGATGCGCTCCTGCAGCGCGCCCATGTCGGTCGCGAGCGTCGGCTGATAACCCACCGCCGAAGGAATACGGCCGAGCAGCGCCGACACTTCCGAGCCCGCCTGCGTGAAGCGGAAAATGTTGTCGACGAAGAACAGCACGTCCTGGCCCTGGTCGCGGAAGTATTCCGAGAGCGTCAGGCCGGTCAGGCCGACGCGGGCGCGCGCGCCCGGCGGCTCGTTCATCTGACCGAACACCAGCGCGCACTTGGAGCCTTCGCCGCCGCCCTTCTTGTTCACGCCGGACTCGATGAACTCGTGATAGAGGTCGTTGCCTTCGCGCGTGCGCTCGCCGACGCCGGCGAACACCGAATAACCACCGTGCGCCTTCGCGACGTTGTTGATCAGTTCCTGAATCAGCACGGTCTTGCCGACGCCCGCGCCGCCGAACAGGCCGATCTTTCCGCCCTTGGCATATGGCGCGAGAAGATCCACGACCTTGATGCCGGTGACGAGAATCTGCGCTTCGGTCGACTGCTCGGTATAGGCGGGCGCCTCGGCATGGATTGGGCGGCGGTCCTCGGACTTCACCGGACCGGCTTCGTCGATCGGCTCGCCAATCACGTTGATGATGCGGCCGAGCAGGCCGGGACCAACCGGAACAGCGATCGGGATGCCGGTGTCGGTGACGTCCTGGCCGCGCACCAGACCTTCCGACACGTCCATCGCGATAGTGCGGACCGTCGACTCGCCGAGATGTTGCGCGACTTCGAGCACCAGCCGGTTGCCCTGGTTGGTGGTCTCCAGCGCGTTCAGAATCGCCGGCAGGTGGCCTTCGAACTGCACGTCGACGACGGCGCCGATGACCTGTGTGATTTTTCCGGTAGCTACAGCCATGTCGTCCTCTCAATCGGAAACTAGAGCGCCTCGGCGCCAGAGATAATCTCGATCAGTTCCTTGGTGATCATCGCCTGGCGCGTGCGGTTGTAGATCAGTGTCTGCTTGCGGATCATGTCGCCCGCGTTGCGCGTCGCATTGTCCATCGCGCTCATTTGCGCGCCGTAGAACGACGCGTTGTTCTCCAGAAGGGCGCGGAAAATCTGCACCGCGAGATTGCTCGGCAGAAGCTCGCCGAGGATTTCGTCTTCTTCCGGCTCGTAATCGTAGCTTACCGAGGCGGTGGCATCGCCCTTGGCCTCGACGACGAGCGGGATGACCTGCTGCGCGGTCGGCACCTGTGAAATCACCGACTTGAAGCGCGAATAGAACAGCGTGCAGACGTCGAACTCGCCGGCTTCGAACATCGCGATGATCTTGTCGGCGATGTCGGCGGCGTTCTTGTATCCGAGGACTTTCACCGAGCGCAGCTCGGTGTGACCGACGATCAGCCGCTCGTAGTTGCGGCGAAGCTGTTCGTAGCCCTTGCGGCCGACGCAGAAAATCTTGACCTCTTTGCCCTCACCCATGAGGCGGGTGATGTGCTCGCGCGCGAGGCGCACGATCGAGGAATTGAATGCACCCGAAAGGCCGCGCTCGCCCGTGCACACCAGCAGCAGGTGAACATTGTCGCTGCCGGTTCCGCCGAGAAGACGCGGCGCGTTGGCAGAGCCGGCCGTACCGGCCGCGATGTTGGCCACCACCGTATCCATGCGCTCCGCGTAGGGACGCGCGGCTTCGGCCGCCGCCTGCGCGCGGCGCAGCTTGGACGCCGCGACCATCTGCATGGCCTTGGTGATCTTCTGCGTCGCCTTGGTGGAGGCGATGCGGACGCGCATGTCCTTGAGTGACGCCATTCAGCCGTTCCGAACCTAGTCCCGGTCTCTCGTTTCGTCTGCCCGGGCTCGACCCGGGCATCTCGCTCAGGCGGGCACGGTGCCAGCCTTTTCGGGATGGCCGGGACAAGCCCGGCCATGACGGCGGATATTCAGGAAAACGACTTCGCGAAGCCGTCGACCGCTGCCTTCAGCTTCTTCTCGGTGTCGCCAGACAGGTCGCTCGTCTTGCGCACGTCCTCGAGGATGTCGGCGTTCTTGGTGCGCACCAGCGAGAGAAGACCGTCCTCGAACGCACGCACCCGGTTGACCGGGATCGCGTCGAGATAGCCGTTCACGCCGGCGTAGATCACCACGACCTGCTCTTCCATCTTGAGCGGCGAGAACTGCGCCTGCTTCAGGAGTTCGGTGAGACGCGAGCCGCGCGCCAGCAGGCGCTGGGTGGTCGCATCAAGATCCGAGCCGAACTGCGCGAACGCCGCCATCTCGCGATACTGCGCGAGTTCGCCCTTGATCTTGCCGGCAACCTTTTTCATCGCCTTGGTCTGCGCGGCTGAACCGACGCGCGACACCGAGAGACCGACGTTCACCGCCGGACGGATGCCTTGATAGAACAGGTCGGTCTCGAGGAAGATCTGGCCGTCGGTGATCGAAATCACGTTGGTCGGAATATAGGCCGACACGTCGTTTGCCTGCGTCTCGATGACGGGAAGCGCGGTCAGCGAACCGGCCTTCTTCTCGTCGTTCATCTTCGCGGCGCGCTCGAGCAGGCGGCTGTGAAGATAGAACACGTCGCCCGGATAAGCTTCGCGGCCCGGCGGGCGGCGCAGCAGCAGCGACATCTGGCGATACGCGACGGCCTGCTTGGACAGATCGTCATAGATGATCACGGCGTGCATGCCGTTATCGCGGAAGTACTCGCCCATGGTGCAGCCCGCGAACGGCGCGAGGAACTGCATCGGCGCCGGGTCGGACGCGGTCGCCGCGACGACGATCGAGTATTCCAGCGCGCCCTGCTCTTCGAGCACCTTCACGAATTGCGCGACGGTGGAGCGCTTCTGCCCGATTGCGACATAGACGCAGTACAGCTTGATCTTCTCGTCCGGCTGCTGATTGAGCGGCTTCTGATTGAGGATCGTGTCGAGCGCGATCGCCGTCTTGCCGGTCTGGCGATCGCCGATGATCAGCTCGCGCTGGCCGCGGCCGATCGGGATCAGCGCGTCGATCGCCTTCAGGCCGGTCGCCATCGGCTCATGCACCGACTTGCGAGGAATGATGCCCGGCGCCTTGACGTCGACCTGCTTGCGCTCGGTTGCCTGGATCGGGCCCTTGCCGTCGATCGGATTGCCGAGCGCATCGACCACGCGGCCGAGCAGCCCCTTGCCGACCGGCACGTCCACGATGGCGCGGGTGCGCTTGACGGTCTGGCCTTCCTTGATCTCGCGGTCGGCGCCGAAAATGACGATACCGACGTTGTCGGTTTCGAGATTGAGCGCCATGCCGCGCACACCATTCTCGAACTCGACCATCTCGCCGGCCTGCACATTGTCGAGGCCATACACGCGGGCGATGCCGTCACCGACGGACAGAACCTGCCCGACTTCGGAGACCTCGGCCTCCTGGCCGAAATTCTTGATCTGGTCTTTCAGGATGGCGGAAATTTCCGCGGCGCGGATGTCCATCAGCGTGCCTCTTTCATCGCGAACTTGATCGAATTGAGTTTGGTGCGCAGCGACGCGTCGACCATGCGGGAGCCGACCTTCACCTTCAGCCCGCCGATGATCGAGGGATCGACCGTAACGTCGACCTGCACGTCCTTGCCGGTGACCTGCTTGAGCGCGCCCTTGATGTCGTTCATACGCGCGTCGCTAAGCTGTTCCGCAACGGTGACCTGCGCGGTCACTTCGCCCTTGTGGCGGGCCACCATGGCGTTGAAACCGCGGATAATCTGGTCGACGGCGAACAGCCGCCGGTTCGCCGCGATCACGCGCAGAAAATTCCTGGCGATACCCGAGATGCTCGCCTTGTCGAGCACGGCGTCGATCGCCTTCGCTTGATCCTGGGCCGAAAACACCGGCGAGCGCACGAGGCGCGTCAGATCGGGGCTCGATGCGACCATCGCGGCGAACGCCTTGAGGTCGGCCTGCACCTTGTCGATGGCGTTTGTCTCGTTCGCCAATTCGAACAACGCGGTGGCATAACGCCCCGCCATTCCGGATACGATTCCGCTTTCGACTGCCACGCCGCCCGCGCCCTGTTTTTCTAAGCTTTCCGCAAGCCCGAGGGCGCCGCGACCGGCACCTTAAGCCCTTGGAATTGAAGGGACTTTCTTTCGCGGCTTCCCGAAATGTCCGTTGGCCCGCGAAAATCGCGATTTTGCTAACATAGAGGCGGTGGCGGTGCAACATGAGGGCGCCTGATCCGGCGTTTCTGGTGGCTGTTGCCAGAGCCCCCGCGTTGGCGGTGCCCCATCCACGACCCTACGGAATTCCCGTTGGAACAATCGATGGAACCTCGCGTTGCCCGCGCAGCGCGGTGAAACCTTGCCGCGCGTATCTGCACGGACGAACAATCGTAACCCCCAAGGAAAACATATGCATCTCAGGGCATTGACGCTTGCGGCCGCGATTGTCGCGGCGAGCGCGTTCGGCGCGAATGCGCAGTCGAGCTCAAGCAACCCGACCATGGCGCCGACGGCACCGGGCACCACGAAAGTCGAGGCTCCCGGCAAGAGCGCAAAAAAGACCAAGAAGACCAAGGCCCCCAAGGCCGACTCGAGCGAGAGCTCCAGCACGCCGAGCATGGCGCCGACCGGTGCGGGCTCCAAAGGCAAGACCGAGAACCTCGGCAAGAATACCAAAGGCGGCGCCAAGCAATCCCCGGATACGCCCGGGCAGAGCTCCAGCACGCCCAGCATGGCGCCGACGAAATAACCTGCGCGTCCTTTGATCCGAGCACGCCTACGCCCCGCAGCGATGCGGGGCTTTTTTTGTGGGCAAGCGCTACGCTAGTACGGGAAGTCGGACCGCGCGGTCGAGATGCGAACCGCGGGGCGGGGCGCTTCGTCGCGAGCGACAGGCGGCTCGGCCGGTGTGTCCGGCTGCAAGGCCAGGGGTGGTGCCGCGTGCCGGGCCCGTGCGTCACGACGGACCGGCGGGAACGGGACTGTTTGCAGCGAGGCGCTGGCTTCCTTCATGGCGGGCGCCTCCGGATCTGGGCGCACCATCGGCAGCGGGACCGAGGTCAACGCCGCAAGTTCCGCAGCAACAGACGCACGGACCGGTTCCGCTTCGGGAAGCGCCTCGCGCTTGCGTTCGATGCTCGCCGCGATGCGCGGCGGAATCGGCGCCACACGGGCCTCGGTCCGAATCGACGGATCGGGCCGCGCGAGCCACATCGCGCCGGACACCAATCCGTATGAAAGGCCGGTAACGAGGGCCACGTAGCAGGCAAGGCGCGCGATGGGCGTCATGGAAGCGCAACGCGCCGCATGACTCGATGTTCCGGCGGAGTGCGTCGTATCACGCAATGTCATTGGCGATCGGCGCTTTGGGCAAGCTAGGGTCGCCTCCCCGCCTTGGCCCGGACATGTCCGACCTCATTCCTCCCGATCTGTCAGCAGGCGCACTCGCCTTCCTGCTCGCGACCGCCTTTGTCGCCGCGACCGCGCGCGGCTTTTCCGGCTTCGGCGCCGCGCTGATCTTCCTGCCGCTTGCCGCGACCGTGACCGACCCGAAGATCGCCTCGCCGCTGTTGCTCATCACCGACGCGGTGCTCGCCATCGGCTTCATCCCGAATGCCTGGCGCAATGCCGAGAAGCACGAGGTCGGCATCATGGGTGCCGGCGCCGCGATCGGGATCCCGATCGGCACGGTGATGCTGGTGTATCTTCAACCGCTGCAGATCCGCTGGGGTATTGTCGTGCTGGCAAGCGCGATGCTGGCGCTCCTGATGTCCGGCTGGCGCTTCCGCGGCAAGCCGACCGCGCGGCTCACCTTCGGTGTCGGTGCGTTCGGCGGCGTGTGCAGCGGGGCAGCGCAGGTCGGCGGCCCGGCCATCGTCGCGTACTGGCTCGGCTCGCCAAACCCGGCTGCGATCACACGCGCCAACATCATCCTCTATTTCACGATTTCCACATCGATCGCGATCGTGACCTATTCGATCGGCGGCGTAATGACGCTGACGGTCCTCAAACTCGCGCTCCTCGTCGGGCCGGCCTACGGGCTCGGCCTTTTCATCGGCTCGCGGCTGTTCGGCATCGCCGACGAAAGCTTCTTCCGCCGCGTCTGCTACGTGCTGATCGTGGTGGCGCTGTTGGTGAGCCTGCCGGTGCTGGACGGAATCATCCGCTAGCCGGTTCCTGCGAAATACAGGAAGCCAATGCCCACCAGCACGCACCCCGGACTGTAGAACCACGTGTCGTTGCGCGCGAAGGCCGTGCCGTGCACGCGCTTGAACAATCCGAAGTAGGGATGCCACGAGAAGCCGCGCAGCAGGAACACGAGCCCGACGCAGGCCATTCCGATACGCCACAGTCCGCGCGGCACACCGAGCGTTGCGCCTGACACGAAGAGCACGAGCGACGCACAGATCAGAGTCAGCACAACGCCGACACCAAGCGTCGCCACGGGTGACGGCGTGAACAACGGCGTGCCCTCGGCGCGCGATTGCGCATCCACGCGCTCCGGCACCGAAACGCGATGACCGATGCGCCCGCCGAAGCCCCAGTAGAAATGAAACGCAGCAGCAAGTCCAAGGAACGCAACGATCAACGCGACAATCGATGTCGCGAAAGACGTCACGGATGCTCCGCGGCGAAGTGCGCTGGCGTGAGCCGCGCAGTCTGCCGATGCAACTGTCCGGTCAGGTCGAGCAGCATCATGCGGAAGAACGCGATGACGCTCCACGCCGGCCGCGTCGCGTAGGGCTTGTTCGAATTGCCCTCGACCCATTCATGGCTGAGGTAGGCGATGAAATAGCTCAGCGGGCACACGATCAGCGCGGCCCACCACACGACCGCGAACGAGAGATAGAGGCCGAGCAACTGTCCGAAGAACAGCCCGAAGTAATGCAAAACGCGGGTGACCGGCCGCGCGTGGCCGGCCAGATAGCCGAGCCAGTAGTCGTCAAAGGTGACTTTCATCGGCAAGCACCTCTCGAGAGATGGATTTCAATTACTCCCGGCTACGCCGCAAAGGGTAAGGCGGCATGAGCCGCAATCAAGCGACAGGCGGGGAATGTTAGACCTGAAAGCGGTTTGCACGTGTGGTTTATCCCGGTTCAGCCCGACCAGCCGAGATGGCTGAGAAAATCGCGGGTGCGTTCCACCGTCGGCGCGTCGAAAATCTGCTCAGGCGGGCCTTCCTCGATGATGGCGCCGCGATCCATCACGATGACCCAGTCGGCGACTCTTCGGGCAAACGTCATTTCGTGAGTGACGACAATCATCGTCATGCCTTCCTCGGCGAGCTGCGCCATGACGTTGAGCACTTCGCCGATGGTCTCCGGATCGAGAGCGGAGGTCGGCTCGTCGAACAGCATCACCTCCGGCTCCATCGCGAGCGCGCGGGCGATTGCTACGCGCTGCTGCTGCCCGCCCGACAATTGCGCCGGATAGCTGGCCGCCTTGTCGGCCAGGCCGACTTTCTTGAGCATATTGAGCGCGCGATTTTCGGCATCCTTTTTCGCCATCCGCAGCACCGTCACCGGACCGACGGTCACGTTTCCGAGCGCGGTCTTGTGCGGGAACAATTCGAAGTTCTGAAACACCATGCCCATGCGCTGTCGCACGCGCCGCATGCCGTCCCAATCGTGCGGCAGAAGCCTGCCGTCGAGCGCGACCGCGCCGTCGTCGATCAGTTCGAGGCCGTTCGTGCAGCGCAGCAGCGTCGACTTGCCCGATCCAGACGGGCCGATCAGGCAGACGACCTCGCCCTTGCGCACCTCCGCCGAGACGCCGGCGAGCGCTACGAAATCGCCGAACCGCTTGCCCACCTTGCGATATTCGAGGACCGGCGTGTCGCCTTCGTGGCGCCGCCCCGTTTTGCTCGGCGCGTTCATTCGGTCACCGCATAGCGACGGCTGATCCAGTCGACGAGTTTGGCCTGGGGATAGCCGAGCGCCCAGTAGATCGCCGCCATCGCGGTGAGCATTTCGAGCACGCGATAGGTCTGCGCGCGCAGCCGCATTGAATTATAGGCGAGCTCGCCGACCGAAATGACCGATACCAGCGAAGTGTCCTTGAACAGCGAGACCCATGTGCTCGCCAGCACCGGAAGCACGCGGCGCAGCGCCTGCGGCAGCACGATGTCACGGGTCGCCTGCCAGCGCGTCATGCCGAGCGCGAAGGCGGCTTCGCTCTGGCCTTTGCGGATCGACGCGATGCCGGCGCGGAACGTCTCGCTGTTGTAGGCCGACACATTCAGGCTCAGCGCCACGATGCCGGTGACGACGGGCGAGAAGCTCAGGCCCGTCGCGACGGGGAGGATGTAATAGGCGGTGTAGATCACAAGGAT
Organism: uncultured Alphaproteobacteria bacterium; assembly: GCA_963757565.1. Lineage (GTDB taxonomy): Bacteria > Pseudomonadota > Alphaproteobacteria > Rhizobiales > Xanthobacteraceae > PALSA-894. Next base: position 186,668 of record CAVWSB010000002.1, on the reverse strand, counting down.
GAGCGGCAGGTTGCGGAACAGTTCGGTGAAGGCGGCGCTCGCCCACACCAGCGCGCGCACGCCCGAGAGCCGCATCAGCGCGAGCAGCATGCCGCCGGGGATCGCGATCGCCATCGTCACCACGGCGAGAACGATCGTGAGCCAGGTGCCCTCGATCAGGGCATCCGCATTGCGCCAGATCACGGACCAGTCGAAGTTCATGAGCGGCCGAGGTGCGCGAGCCGACCGTAGATCATGTCCACGGCGCGCGTTGCCGGAAACAGGATGATGAAATAGACCGCCATCGCCACCGTAAAGACTTCGATCGGGTGGAAGCTCTGTCCGGCGACGGTCTGCGAGCGGTTCATGTATTCGGGCACTGCGATCACCGCGGCGATCGCGGTGTCCTTGATGGTGATCGACAGGATGGAGCCGAAGGCCGGCAGCATGCGGATCGTCGCCTGCGGCAGGATGATGGTGCGGATCGCCTGCGCACGCGACATGCCGAGCGCAAAGGCCGCGCGCGACTGGCCGGCGCGCACCGAACTCACCCCGGCACGCACGATCTCCGCCACATAGGCGGCGATATGCGCGGTGAGGGCGACGAGTGCGGCCCAGAACGGCGGAAGCGTCACGCCGATCAGCAAGGGCAGGGCGAAGTAGGTCCATACCAGCACGACCAGCACCGGCACCGACCGCATCGAGTCGATGTAGAAGGTGAGCGGTACGCGCAGCCATGCCGGCCCATAGCAGCGCGCAAGCCCGACCGCGCCGCCGAACACGAGGCTGGTCACAATCGTCAGCGCCGAGAGCGCAAGCGTCAGTCCCACGCCGCCGAGCAGGAACTGAGCGCTGTCGATGACCGGTTCGAAATCGAGATCCATGACGCGGGTCCGGCCTTACTCTCCGCTCGTCCCCGCGCAAGCGGGGACCCAGGGCCAAGGAAAGAAAGAACTGGATTCCCGCTTGCGTGGGAATGAACGGGGAGAGTTCGGTGATCGCTCGTTATTCGCGATCACTTCATTGTTTCGATGACCGTCTGCTCGGATTGGGCAAGCTGCGCATGAACCGATTTTTCCACCGCACGCGCCCATTCGAGAAACTCCGGCTGCTTCTTGTCGATCGCCATGCCGACCGGCTGCGCCTTTTCGGTGGAGTCCTGGCAGTTGTTCTCCTTCGGCAGCGACGCGAGCCCTTTCACCTTGCGTGCCATCGGCACGTAGGGGATGCGGTTGATCGGCGCGGCGTCAGCGCGCTTCGCCATCACGTCCTCAAGCGGAGCGGTCGCGCCCGAATTGGCGACGCCCAGGAATTTGGCCTTCGGGAAGCGTTGCTTGACCCAGCCTTCCTCGGCGGCGCCAATGAAATACGCGATGGTGACGTCGGGCGTGTTGAGGTCGTCCACGCTCTTGGCATTCGCGAATTTCGGATTGTCGGCACGGCCGAACATGCAGACGCTGGTGTTGGAATAGAGAATGAAGTCCACCACCGGAATGCGCTCCGGCGTCTCGGCGAGCGCCGTGATCGAGATGTCGACCTGGTTCGACGCCAGCACCGGGACCTTGGTTTCGTGCGACACCAGTACCGGCTCGAGTTTCACGTTCAGGCGCTTGGCGTATTCCTTCGCGAGATCCCATGCGGGCCCCGACCAGTGTTCGCCGCCGCCTGTGGTGTTCTCGACGAGCCAAGGGGCATTCGCCAGCACGCCGACGCGCAGCGCACCTGCTTTCTTGATGGCGTCGATCCGGGCGCTCTTGCCCGGCGCGGGCACATCCTGCGCCATCGCGCTCGATGCCAGCACAATCATCCCTGCCACGACAAGCAGGCCCGTCCATCGAGACTTCATCATATTCCTCCCGCCATTTATGCGCGTGTTCGCAAGCGACCGCGATTGCTTGATGGCGTGAGCGTATCAGCCAGCCGTGCGTCCCGGAAGCATCGGTCTAGGGTCATCGAGCCGGAATGACCCAGGAAGTGTTTGGCGAGGGGCGAGATTAATTCACGCACCGCGTCAGATAGCCGGGGTGATTGCGCGCCGCTTGCCCGCTACAATCGCAATGTGAGTGATCCAACCGCCCTCCATATTCCCGACAAGGATCGCCGCCTCACAATGCTTGGCGAGCGGCCGCTGGTTGCCGAGACGCCGGAGAGCCTGCTCGACGACGAGACCACGCCGATCGAGCGCTTCTTCATCCGCAACAACGGCAATATTCCGCCGCACTGCGCCGACGCGGACGCCTGGACGCTCGCAATCGACGGCGAGGTGCGTACGCCGCTGACGCTGACGCTCGCCGAATTGAAGGCGCGCTATCCGGTCGTGACACGGCACGTCGTGCTGGAATGCGGCGGCAACGGCCGCGCGTTCTTCGCGCCGCAGGTGCATGGCAACCAGTGGACCAATGGCGGCGTCGGCTGCGCGGCGTGGACCGGCGTGTCTCTCGCCGATGTGCTAGCCGATGCGGGCCTGACCGATGCCGCGACCTACACGGCGCATTACGGCGCCGACGCGCCGCTCTCCGGCGATCCCCACAGGCCGGCACTGTCACGCGGGGTGCGGATCGAAAAGGCGCTGGAGCCGCACTCGATGCTGGTTTGGGCGATGAACGGCGTGCCGCTGCCGGCGATCCACGGTGGACCGCTGCGGCTGATCTTCCCGGGCTGGCCGGGCTCGGCCTCGCAGAAATGGCTCACCCGCATCACCATCCGCGACCGCGAGCATGACGGGCCGGGCATGACGGGGTTTTCCTACCGGCTGCCGGTCAAGCCGATGATTCCCGGCGAGGTCGCCGATCCGGCGAACTTCCGCGTGCTCGAATCGATGCCGGCGCGCTCGATCATCACGCATCCGGCGGATGGTGCGCGGATCGCTGGCGGGGAAACGATCGAGGTGCGCGGCGCCGCCTGGGCGGGTGACCTCTCGGTGCGCCGCGTCGAGATCGCGATCGATGGCGGCGAATGGCGCGAGGCGGACCTGACGGCACCGCGCAACCGCTACGACTGGCAGCGCTGGCGCGTGCAGGTCGCGCTGCCCGCAAGCGGTGCGGTCGTGATCCGCGCCCGCGCGACCGACTCGAACTGCGTCACGCAACCCGAGAGCCCCACCCTGTGGAATCCCGGCGGCTACGGCGGCAATGCGATCCACCGCGTCGCGATCTGGGTTGGATAGACCAACGTCGTACGGCTCACCCGGTTGAGCAATGGCGGCCCCTGCCGTACTCTCATTCTACAAACCGGCCGTAAGCCGGAATGTTTGAACTACAAAACGTCCCATATGGGGAAGGAAAGCAAAAATGATTTCGCGTCGTCAGGTCCTGACGGCGGCCGGCGCAACAGCGCTTGCCGGTACCGGGTTAGTGAAGCCGGACTTCATCGCAGCACACGCCGCAGCCCCGCAGCTTCCCACCGCCCTCCCCGAGGGCTTGCGCGAAACCGCAACACTCGAATCGCTCCCCGGCAAGAAGCCGCTCATCAAGCTGAGCTACCGGCCGCCGAACTACGAATTGCCGATCGAATATTTCCGCACGCCGATCACGCCGAACGACGAATTCTTTGTGCGCTATCATCTCTCCGACATTCCGGAGATCGACGCGAAGACATGGAAGCTCTCGGTCGGCGGCGACGGCGCGAATACGGCGGTCACGCTGACGCTCGATGAACTCAAGGCGATGCCGGCGTTTGAAGTTGTCGCCGTGAACCAGTGCTCGGGTAACCGGCGCGGCCTGTTCCAGCCGCATGTGCCGGGCGTCGAATGGGGCTACGGCGCGATGGGCTGCGCCCGCTGGAAGGGCGCGCGGCTGAAAGACATTCTCGACAAGGCCGGCTTGAAGAAGGAGGCGATCGAGATCTCATTCGACGGTGCCGACGGCCCGGCGCTCGACAAGACGCCGGACTTCATCAAGAGCCTGCCCACCTGGAAGGCGATCGAGGACACGACCTTGATCGCCTACGAGATGAACGGCGCACCGCTGCCGCATCTCAATGGCTTCCCGGCGCGCCTCGTCGTGCCAGGCTGGACCGGCACCTACTGGATGAAGCACCTGATCACGATCAACGCGCTGACGAAGCCGCTCGGCACGTTCTGGATGGCGTCGGCCTATCGCGTGCCGCTTGGCAAGTTTCCGCTGGTCGCGCGCTTCACCTCGCAGGAGACCGCGGTAAACACGCCGATCACCGAGATGGTGGTGAACTCGCTGATCACCTCGCACGCTGACGGCGCCAGCGTGAAGGCCGGCGAGGCGTTCGGCGGCATCGCGTGGGATGGCGGCTACGGCATCTCATCGGTCGATGTCTCGACTGACGGCGGCAAGACCTGGACCGCGGCGAAGCTCGGCGAGGATCTCGGCAAGTACGCATTCCGCCCGTTCAGTGCGCCGCTCCAGGGGACCGGCAAGGTCACCGCGATGGCGCGCGCCACCAACAAGATCGGCCAGACGCAGACGAGCGAGCTGAACTTCAACCCGGCCGGTTATCACCACAACGTCGTCCACAGCATCACGCTGAACGGCGCCTGAGGGGAGAGAAACATGCGTCTCGCAATTGCTCTTCTTGCCCTCGCGCTGGCGACGCCGGTGCTCGCCGACGAAAAGCCGGTTGACCTGAAGAAAGCGCCCGGCCTCGACAAGGTCGAGGCGAATTGCCAAGCCTGTCACAGCCTCGACTACATCCAGATGAATTCGCCCTATCCCAACGCCGCACTCTGGGACGCCGAGGTCACCAAGATGATCAAGGCATTCGGCGCGCCGATCGAGGATGCAGACGCCAAGGCGATCAAGGATTATCTCGCCAAGAATTACGGCAGCTAGAGCCTTATCGTTCTTGGTTGAATCCGAGTCGGGCTCTAGCTTTTTGTTTGAGCATGATCTTATCCGAAAACCGGTTCCCACTTTTCGGGATCATGCTCTGGCTCAGAGCCCGGCGGCGCCGCGCAGCGGCGGTGCGGCCGTTTCAATCCAGCTCGGAACGCTCGCCAGCATGGCGCGTGAATTAAGCGCCTCGAAACCGATCAGCCCGAGCGTCGCCAGGGCGGCGCAATAGATGAAGACCCAGGCGATGGTCGCGTGCATTTCCAGCGCGAACAGGCGCGAGAGCGCGAGCCCGATCCGGCCGCCGGCTGCAGCACGGGCTTTCGACGCAAGAAACGCACGACGCAGAACTGAACCCACACAACCCTCGAACACTGAACGACGGCATTGTGCCCACCGACGGTCAACGAGCCGTTACGTCCGGTCGATCGGGCCGCCGAATGAAGCCCATTCGCAGGATTTAATTGACTTTTCACCGCCAAGGCGCATTTAAGGCGGAGCGAGAGCAAGGCACGTTGCATGACCCCCGCGTCGACCCTCAAAACGGCAACAAAATCGCCGGCCGCCACAAGCGGCACGACGCGCTGACGCCTGTCCCACCGCCCCCCTCCCGGCGGGAGCTGGGGGTAGCCGAGACGGGCCGGGAGACGGACAGAGCTTTCAAGAGGAACAGATCATGGGCTTCAAGGTCGCCGTTGTTGGCGCAACCGGCAATGTAGGCCGGGAGATGCTGAACATTCTGGCCGAGCGGGAATTTCCCGCCGACGAGGTTGTGGCGCTCGCCTCGCGCAAAAGCATTGGGCAGGAAGCCTCCTATGGCGACAAGACGCTCAAGGTCAAAGCGCTGGAGCATTACGATTTTTCTGATGTCGATATCTGCCTGATGTCGGCAGGCGGCGGACCGTCGAAGGAATGGTCGCCCAAGATCGCCGCCGCGGGCGCGGTGGTGATCGATAATTCCTCGGCCTGGCGCATGGACCCCGACGTTCCGCTGATCGTGCCCGAGGTGAATGCCGATGCTGTCGCGGGATTCCGCAAGAAGGGCATCATCGCCAATCCGAACTGCTCGACCGCGCAACTCGTCGTCGCGCTGAAGCCGCTGCACGACAAGGCGAAGATCAAGCGCGTCGTCGTCTCGACCTATCAGTCGGTTTCGGGCGCCGGCAAGGAAGCGATGGACGAGCTCTTCTCGCAGACGAAGTCCGTTTATCAGCTCAATGATGTTGAGGCGAAGAAGTTTCCCAAGCGCATCGCCTTCAACGTGATCCCGCAGGTCGATGTCTTCATGGAGGACGGCTACACCAAGGAAGAGTGGAAGATGGTGGTCGAGACCAAGAAGATCCTCGATCCCAAGATCAAGCTCACCGCGACCTGCGTGCGCGTACCAGTGTTCGTCAGCCATTCGGAAGCGGTGAATATCGAGTTCGAGGAACCGCTGTCGGCTGCGGAAGCGCGCGAACTGCTGCGCAAGGCGCCGGGCTGTCTCGTCATCGACAAGCACGAGGACGGCGGCTACGTCACGCCCTACGAGGCGGCGGGTGAAGACGCGACCTACATCAGCCGTATCCGTGAAGACCCAACCGTCGACAGTGGCCTCGTGATGTGGATCGTATCCGACAATCTGCGCAAGGGCGCCGCGCTCAACGCCGTGCAGATCGCCGAGTGCCTGATCAATCGCAAGCTGATCGAGGCGAAGCGCAAGGCGGCGTGATCAAAACCTTGGCGTGGCGAACAGCCGCGCATAATCCTCCGCGGCGATCGGCGCGAACACGCCGGTCGCCGGGTCTCGCACCGACAGCCGGCCGGTGGCGACACCGAAATAGGCGCCGTGCAGCGTGAGCTGCCCGCGCTCGACCCGCTTGGCGAGCCGTGGAAACGTCAAAAGATTTTCCAGGCTGTTCGCGACGTTCGCCTGCTCGAGCAGCGTCAGATAGTCGGCGGGAGAGCGTTCGCCGCGCGGTCCGACTTTCTCGGCCGCCGGCGCCATCAGCGACATCCATTTGCCGATGAAGTCGCCGGGCGAGAGCGGCTCGGCGTCTTCCGCAAAAGCCTTCACGCCGCCGCATTGCGCGTGCCCGAGCACCACGATGTGCTGCACCTTCAGCGCGGCGACACCAAACTCCAGCGCGGCGGACACGCCGTGCGCCTGCCCGTCCGGCGCGTAAGGCGGCACGAGGTTCGCGACATTGCGCACGACGAATAGCTCGCCCGGCCCCGCGTTGAAGATCACCTCCGGCGAGACGCGAGAGTCGGCGCAGCCGATCACCATGATCGCGGGCGATTGCCCGCGCTCGGCAAGCTCGCGATAGCGGGTCTGCTCCAGCGGCAGCCGGGCTGAGAGGAAGTCGCGATAGCCATCGACGAGGCGGGATGGAAAACTCATGGACCTGTAGCCAGTTTCGCGAGATCGACATTCGCGCCGCACAGCAGCACGCCGACTTTCTCATCCGCGCGCGGCTTGTAGCGGCCGGACACCAGCGCGGCGAGCGCCGCCGCGCCGCCGGGTTCGGCCGCGATGCGCAACCTGTCCCAAAGCAAGTGCTGTGCCGAGACGATCGCATCGTCCGCCACCAGTGCAACGTGGTCGACATTGGCGCGCGCGATGTCGAATACGAGCTGCCCGGTGTTGCGCGCGCCAAGCGAATCCGCCGCGACGCTCTCGACCGTCACGTCGACCGGGCGGCCCGCCTCGAGCGAGGCATGCAGACAGCGTGAGCCCTCTGGCTCGACACCGACGACCTTCACGCGCCGGCCGTACCACGCCGCGATGCCGGCGATCAGTCCGCCGCCGCCTACCGCGACCAGCACGGTATCGAGTTCGGGAGCGTCCTCTTCCCATTCGAGGCCGACGCTGCCCTGACCCGCGATTGTCTCGGGCGCGTCATAGGCGTGCACCGAAAGCGCGCCGGTCTTCGCGATGAGTTCGTTGCAGGCATCGAGTGCATCCGCATAGCGCGCGCCGCCGACGCGTACGTCCGCGCCATAGCTTTTGATGCGCGCGATCTTCACCGGCGAGGAGACATCCGGCACGAAGATCGTCGCCTTGTGTCCGAGCTGCTGCGCCGCATAGGCGGTCGCCGCGCCGTGATTTCCGCCGGATGCTGCCGCGATGCCGCTCGCGGGCACGGCGCGAGAGAGAAGATTGTTGAACGCACCGCGCGGCTTGAATGTGCCGGTGTGCTGCAGGAATTCGAGCTTGAAGGTCAGCGGATGATCAAGCATCACGCCAAAATCGCGCGCGCCGGTCCGCAGCACCGGGGTGCGCCGCACATGCGGCCGGATGCGCGCGTAGGCGGCGCGGATGTCGTCCTGCCCAATCATATGACGTTCAATTCCTTCACGGCGCGCCCCGCCATGACGCGCTCATAGCCGAAGATCGAGAGGTCAAGCGAGATGAATCTTCCGTGCGCGATAAACTCTGCAACCGCGCGCCCCGTCGCCGGCGATTGCTGCAAGCCATGGCCGGAAAAGCCGTTGGCGAAAATGAAATTTCCGATCTCCGGGTGCCGTCCGATCACGGCGTTCTGGTCGAACGTATTGTAATCGTAGTGCCCGGCCCAAGCGCGTTGCAGCTTCAACGCCTCCATGGCGGGCACGCGCTGCGCGAGCGCCGGCCACACCACCTCGTCGAACTGCGCATAGTCCACCTCAAAATCGCGGGCGCGCGGGTCGTTCTCTTCCGGCGGCGACACGCCGCAGATGTACATCTCGCCCTCGGGCCGTATCCACACGCCGCTCGGATCGACCATCAAGGGCATGCCGGGCAGCGGCGTGCGGCAGGTCACCACGAACACGGATCGCTTGCGCGGCTCGACCGGCAACGCAATTCCGGCGAGCGCCGCAACGTCGCCCGCTTGGGGGCCCGCCGCATTGACCAGCGTGCCGCACTCAATCCGGTCGCCGCTCGCCAATGCGACGCCAGTGATACGGTCTCCTTCGCGTGTGATGCCGGCGACCTCGCCGTGGATGTAGCGCGCGCCCTTCTGGCGCGCCGCGTTGCGCAGCAGGGTAAGCAGCGAATGCGCATCGAACCAACCCTCACCGGTGCGGCCGAATGCGCCAAGCGAAATGTCCGACGTGTTGAGCCATTGAAATTTCTCCGCCAGCGCGGCGGGCTCCAGCAGGATGATGTCGGCGCCCTCCGTCGTCTGCACGGCGTGGTTCGCCTTCAGCGTCGCGACGCCATCCTCGCCCGCGAGCAGCAGATAGCCGCGCTCGCGAAACGCAATATCGACCTCGACGCCAAACCGAGTTTTCAGCTCGCGGAAGAACGAAACGCCGAATCGGCTCATTCGAATATTTTCGGGCGTGGAAAACTGCTGGCGAATCGACGCTGCCGACAGGGTCGTGGCAGCATGCGCATAGGTCGGATCGCGCTCGATGACCGCAACCGATCCGGCAAAGCCCAGATCGTGGGTCAGGAAATAGGCGGCCGACGATCCCACCGCTGCGCCGCCGACAATCACCACATCGTACGTTTCGGAACTCATCTCCGAAACTGTGGCACGCACGCTGCATGGAGGCTAGGCTTGCGCCGAATGACGAATTGGGGGTGCCAATGACGATCCGCCCGCGCCGCAGCGTGCTCTACATGCCGGGCTCGAATGCCCGCGCGCTCGAGAAGGCCAAGACCCTTCCCGCCGACGGCGTCATCCTCGATCTGGAGGATGCGGTCGCGCCCGACGCGAAGGCGGCCGCGCGCGAACAGGTGGTCGCGGCCGTGAAGGCCGGCGGCTTCGGCGCGCGCGAGGTGTTCATCCGCACCAACGGCTCCGACACGCCGTGGTTTGCCGACGATCTTGCGGCCGCGATATCGGCCGCGCCGGACGCGATCCTGATTCCGAAGGTGTCGAGCGCCGATCAGCTCGAATTGATTGCGCAGCGCATGCTGAGCGTTCACGCCGATCACCGCACACGCGTCTGGGCGATGATCGAGACACCGCCTGCAATCTTCAATGTGCGCGCGATCGCCGCGGCCGCAAAGGACGAGGAAACACGCCTCACCGGCTTCGTACTCGGCCTCAACGATCTCGCCAAGGAAACACGCGCGCGTCAGGTGCCCGGGCGCGCGCCGATGCTGTCGTGGATCGCGCCTTGCATCCTGGCGGCGCGCGAATTCGGCCTCGACATTCTCGATGGCGTCTACAACGACATCGGCAATACCGAGGGCTTCCAGGCGGAGTGCGCGCAGGCGCGCGACATGGGCTTCGACGGCAAGACGCTGATCCACCCGAACCAGATCGAACCCTGCAATACGGCGTTCTCGCCAGCCGCCGAGGAAGTCGCGCAGGCGCGCAAGATGATCGCGGCGTTCGACAGGCCGGAGAACCGGGATAAAGGCGTGGTGCAGATCGACGGCCGTATGGTGGAGCGCATGCATGCCGAGATGGCGCGCCGCACGGTGGCGATTGCCGAGGCGATCGCGGCACGCGGTTAGGTCCCTTCCGCTCATACCCGCGAAAGCGGGCATCCAGAGCCTGACGGGGAAGGAACTGGATTTCCGCTTGCGCGGGAATTAGCGGAGTTCTGTAGTGGCCGCATGCCTAACCCGAAACCCAGGCCCTGCGACGAAGCGGTCATCCGCACGACCGGCGCCACCGCAGGCTGCGCCGAAAGCGCGAAGCCCTGGGTGCTCGCCGTCACCATCATGGCGTCGACAATTTCCTACATCGACGAGTCGGTTGTGAATGTCGCACTGCCAACCATCGAGGCTGATCTGCACACATCCGCCGCCGTCGTGCAGTGGCTGGTCAATGCCTACATGCTCTCGCTCACCGCGCTCGTGCTGGTGGGCGGCGCCGCCGGCGACCAGTTGGGCCGCCGCCGCGTATTTATCATCGGCACGGCGATCTTCGCCGCCGCGTCGGTGTGGTGCGGGCTATCGTTTTCCATCGCACCGCTGATCGTGGCGCGCGCCGTGCAAGGCGCGGGCGCGGCTCTACTCATCCCGTGCTCGCTCGCGATCATCGGCGCGACCTTTGACGAGAGCGAGCGCGGCAAAGCGATCGGCACCTGGGCGGGCTTCTCGGCAATCTCGGCGGCGTTCGGCCCGGTGCTCGGCGGCTGGATCGTCGATCATGTGTCGTGGCGCTGGATTTTCCTGATCAACCCATTGATCGCGCTGCCCGCGATCTGGATCGCGCTGCGCCATGTGCCGGAAAGCCGCGACGCTGACGCGGCGCGCGGGCTCGATTGGCGCGGCACTTTGCTGGCGCTGGCGGGACTCGGGAGTGTCGTCTACGGGCTGATCGCCGCGCCCGAGCGTGGCTGGGGCGACCCAAGAGTGATCGCGGCGCTTGCGGCTGGCATTTTGCTGCTTGCCGCTTTCGTGTGGGAAGAGTCACGCAGCCCTGCGCCGATGATGCCGCTCAACCTGTTCGCCGTCCGCATGTTTGCCGGCGTAAATGGGCTGACGTTGCTGCTCTATGCAGGGCTTGGTGGCGCATTTTTCTTCCTGCCGTTCCTGCTCATCCAGGTGCATGGCTTTTCCGCGACGCTTGCGGGCGCCACGTTCCTGCCCTTCACCATCATCATGGCGGTGCTGTCGCGCTGGTCCGGCGGGCTGATCGACCGCTTCGGCGCGCGCCTGCCGCTGATGATCGGGCCCGCCATTGCGGCACTCGCTTTTGTTTTGCTGGCCACGCTCGGCGCGACAAGCTCATACGCGACCTTGCTTGTCCCGATGATCGTGCTCGGGCTTGGTATGGCGGTGACGGTCGCGCCGCTCACGACGTCCGTCATCAACGCGGTGCCGGAGCGTCAGGCCGGCACCGCGTCCGGTATCAACAACGCGGTCGCATCACTCGCGAGCCTGCTCGCGGTCGCGATCCTCGGCGCCGTTGCGTTGGAGGTGCACAACCATACGCTCGACCAGCGCGTCGCCACGCAGACGCTCAGCGTCGAAGCGCGGCAGGCGGTGGCCGCCGCGCGCGGAAAATTCGCGATCGATATGAGTCCGGTTCAGGGCGAGGACCGCAAAACCGCCGAGACGATCGTGCGTCAATCGCTCGGGGACAGCATCGCGCTGGTGATGTGGCTGGCGGCAGCACTCGCGCTCGCAGCCTCGCTCTGCGCCGCGCTGACAGCGCCATCACGCCCGCCGCATGATCACATCCAGGGGCGTGCGGCTTCCGTCTTCGCCTCGAAGCTCGCGATCTTGTCCTTCTTGACCATCGTCAAGCCGACATCGTCGAGCCCGTTGAGCAGGCAATGCTTGCGAAACTGATCGATCTCGAACTTCACCACGCCCCCATCGGGCCCGCGAATTTCCTGAGCTTCGAGATCGATCGAGAGCGTTGCGTTGGCGCCGCGGTCGGCGTCGTCGAACAGCTTTTCGAGATCTTCCGGCGAGACCTTGATCGGCAGGATGCCGTTCTTGAAACAGTTGTTGTAGAAAATGTCGCCGAACGAGGTCGAGATCACGCAGCGGATGCCGTAGTCGAGCAGCGCCCAGGGCGCATGCTCGCGGCTTGAGCCGCAGCCGAAATTGTCGTCCGCCACGATGATCTTGGCGTTGCGATAGGCCGGCTTGTTGAGGATGAAATCCGGGTTCTCGCTGCCGTCGTCCCGGTAGCGCTTCTCGGCGAACAGGCCTTTGCCAAGCCCGGTGCGCTTGATGGTCTTCAGGTAATTCTTCGGGATGATCATGTCGGTATCGACATTGATCATCTTCAGCGGCATTGCGACGCCTTCGAGCTTGGTGAACTTGTCCATGTCCGGCATCCCTAGGTTGGCGATGTCATGACCCCTCGGACCGAACGGGTCAAGTCATAGCTGCCCGCCGTCGCCCCACTGATCAAGCAGACTGATGTATCCGGGATCGTGATAGCGCGACAGGAGGAACGCCGGCGCATCGTCCGGCAGCGTCGCGCCGGTGATATAGCGCGCGATCAGATCCCCACCCGCGCACGACGCCATCACACCGAAGCCCGAATAGCCGCACGAAACATAAGCGCCCTCGATGGATGTCGGACCGATCAGCGGACGGTTTTCGCGCGTGCGCACATAGTAGCCGCCATCGACATAGGGCCGCGGCGGCTTGCCCGCGTAGGCCTGCAGCGCCGGCACCATCGTGGACATGCCGCGCAGCGCGATCTCGGCATAGTGCGGCGGGGCATCGGGAAGCGGAAATTCCGGCACAACCGGGTCACCATGATGGTTGAACAGGATCAGCGTGGCGGATGCGCCATCCGGCCGCCCATGCACGCCCGCAGGAAACTCGCCCAGCAGCCAGCGCGCCTCGTCGTCCTGTTCGAGCGCGGCGCGCTCCTCCTCGCTCCAGGGCAGGCGCTGCGCGTCGAGCCAGATCATCATCGGTGCGTGCCGCGGCACGCCGTTGAGCGTGTCCGAGAGGCTGACCTTGTGATGGCGCTCGGCGTAGATCGGCAGATCGATGCCGATCATCGCGGCCATTTCATTTTGCATAGGGCCCGCAGCCAGCACGAGATGCGTCGCGTCGAGCGTGTGACGGACGCCGCCCTGCTCGACATGAACGGCGCGCACGTATTCGCCAGCATCAACGCCAACGACCTTGCCGCGCAAAAGCTTCACGCCGCGCGCACGCGCGTTCTCCAGCATCAGCGCGCCGAGTTGCTGTGCGCTGAGCCAGCCGGCGCGCCGCGCGTGCGCGACCGCGATCGTGTCGGGCGACAGGTAGGGGAAATGCCGCCGGATCAGGCTCGCGTCTGTGATGACGTCTGCGCCGTTGACCGCGAGATCGAACCCCCGCTCCGGCGACGGCGTATAGGCGCTCGCTGCCGTGTCGTGGAAACGCGCCGCCCCGCCGCCGCGTTCTTCGGCGAGCTTCGCCATCGTGGCGAGAAAATCGATCTTGCCGGGTTCGGACGTGGCGAACAGATAGCCGCGCCGGTTGAGGTTGATGCGGTTGTCCGAAGTATGCGCGATGCCTTCCAGCAGCTCGATGCTGCGGTCCATGAAAGCCGTCATCTGCCAGTCGGGACCCGGCCACCAGTTGCGGTAGGCTTCGGTCGATTTGTCGGAGGTGAGGGAGAGCGGATTACCCGCCTCGACCAGCGTCACGTCGGTCGCGCCGTGCGCGGTCAGATAATACGCGGCCGCGACGCCGGCGATGCCGGCGCCGCAGATCACCACCTTTGAGGCTGCCGCCATCGGCTCAGGTCTGTTTCTCAAGCTTGCGCACGTTGTCGAGCCCGGTGACCCAATCGCGCGCGGAGCGCCACCAGATCTGCCGTTTCGGCGTGAGCTGATCGCGCTGACGCAGCATGCCGACCCGCACGATGTACATCGCCTGCTGTCCCTCGCCCGGCGTCGTCGAATAGAGCGACGCGCCGCAGTCGGGACAGAAGGCCTGCGCGCGCGGGTTCCCGCTTTCCGCGCTCGTCTTGATGTAGATCGACGGCGCGCCGCTGACCTTGAAGCTTTCGCCTTTCACCGGAATAGCCACGCGGAAGGCAGAGCCACTCGATGTCTGGCAATCGGTGCAATGGCAGACGCTCACCGCGTCCGGATCGGCCTCGCCCTCGATCCTGATCGCACCGCAGTTACAGGTCCCATCAACTTTCATGATCGCCTCCCTCGTCGGCCTGCTGTTCGATCGCGTGCATGTCGGCGTCCGACAATCCGAAATGATGCCCGATTTCGTGCACCAGCACATGCGTGATGATCTCGCCCAGTGTATCATCGTGCTCCGCCCAGTAGTCGAGGATCGGGCGGCGATAGAGCCAGATCATGTTCGGCATGTGGGTCGGCGCGCTTTCGGCGCGGAACGGCAGTCCGACGCCCTGGAACAGGCCGAGCACATCGAATTCGCTTTGCGCGCCGAGATGATCAAGCACATCGTCGGTCGCGAAGTCATCGATCCGGATAATCAGATCGGCGCACAGCGCGCGGAAATTGTCCGGCAGCCGGCGGAACGCCTCGATCGCCATCACTTCGAACTGCGCCAGCGAGGGCGCTGCGGCGCCGCGCCACTGCGAAAGGATCGTCGGTCATCGTCCGGCGAAATGGGTGAGATAGAGATAGATCGCAAGGGCAACGAAGCCTGCGAGGCTCAAACCGCGACCGATGCGCCGTCCCCACAACTCGATGCGGTCGACCGACCCGTCCTCGCCGACCGCATCGCGGCCCGCGAAATGAGCGGTTGCCCGGCGTGCATTGCGCGCCAGGGCCGAGGTCGCGAAGGTGTCGGTCTCGCCGAGCGATTTCAGCGATGCGAGCGCCTCGCGCCGGCGCTCCTCTTCGCGCTCCCGCGGATCGGTCATGGCGACGAGCATAGGCCGCGGGGCCGGTTCAATCCAATCGGGCAGCGGTTGACGCGGTCGCCACGATGCGGGAGCGTAGAATGCCAGAACGGAGAGCGTGTATGCGTAGCATTGTGGCAATCGCGGCAACGATGGGTGCGCTCATGGCCGGTGGCGAAACTACCGCCGCGCCAATCGCCAACAAGGTCGCCACCTCCACCGAAATATCCGCGCAGTCCCGCCGTCCGCCGACGCGATTGCGCGTCTATCCGGGCCGGCGGCTGCTCTATCGCGACTGCGACTTCCATCTCGCGCAACAATGGCGTCCGAGCGGGACGGTCATCGTTCCGGTACAGCGTTGCTGGTGGGTGCGGGGCTGACGAGGATCAGGGCCGGGGCCGGTTCGGGGGTTCGAATGTCCAGATGGTTTTCCGTCGCCGTGGCCGCCGGCTTTTTGTGCGCGGTTGTCGGAGTTGCGTCGGCCCAGGCGCCCGGGCGCGTCGATCCTGTGCCAGGCACGACGCCGGCGCCCGCCGCAGCTCCCGCCCCTGCAGCCGCCGCACCCGAGGCGACCACCGAGGAACAGGCGGAACAACCGAAGGCGAAAAAGTCCGCCAAGCGGCGCCACGGCCGCTACCGTTATGGCTACTGGGGCCGGCCTTTCTATGACGCGGGGCCTCGCTTCTCGTGGCCCTTCCACCGGCGGCACTATCGGCACTGGCGGCACCATCGGCGTTCCCATCACGGTCATTTCTTGTGGTTTCGATGGTAGCGCGCGTAAACCGGGTTCGCGGCTGCGTTCAATCCGCAGGCAACGATTCCTGCTTTCAGGCGTTTATTTCTCGGGAGTGACCAACCGAGGGATGAGCATGACCAGATTTCTCGCAGGTATCGCAGCCCTGTCGATCATGGGAGCGGCCGCGCTGCCGCTTCCGGCGAGCGCTGCCGAACACGGCGCGAAGGCGCAATCGACCGAAATGAGTTCGCAACGCCACTGGCGCGGGCATCGCGGTTACTACGCGCACCGCTACTGGGGAGCGCGGCGCTATTACGGCCCGCGCTATGGCTATTACGGCCGCCCGTATGGTTATCCGTACGGTTCCCCCTACGGATACTATCGTCCGGGACTGGCTTTCGGGTTCGGCCCGTTCGGACTGCGCGTGTTCTAGCGGATCGCTGATCGAAGGAATGATCGCCTCGGGCTCGCGCCCGGGGCGATTTTCATTTCCACTCGCGCACGTCGACGAACTTGCCGGCGATTGCCGCCGCGGCCGCCATGGCGGGCGACACCAGATGCGTGCGGCCCTTGTGGCCCTGCCGGCCCTCGAAGTTGCGGTTCGAGGTCGAGGCGCAACGTTCGCCGGGGTTGAGCTTGTCCGGGTTCATCGCGAGGCACATAGAGCAGCCGGGCTCGCGCCAGTCGAAACCTGCCGCCTTGAAGATCTTGTCGAGGCCTTCGGCTTCCGCCTGCTCCTTCACGATGCCCGAACCCGGCACGATCATCGCGTAGACGTTGGCATTGACCTTGTGCCCCTGCGCGACACGAGCCACGTCGCGCAAATCCTCGATGCGGCCGTTGGTGCATGAGCCGACAAACACGCGATTGATCGGAATGTCGGTGATCTTTTCGCCGCCCTTGAGATCCATGTAGGCGAGCGCGCGCATCAGCGCTTCGCGCTGATGTTCGGGTGTTTCATCGAACGTCGGCACGCGGCCCGCGATGGAGACGACCTGTCCGGGATTGGTGCCCCATGTGACGATCGGCGGGAGCTTTGCGGCGTCGAGCTTGATCTCGGCATCGAACGCCGCTTCCTCGTCGGAACGCAGGTTTTCCCAGTAACGCAGCGCATTTTCCCATGCGCCGGCCTTCGGCGCCTTGGGGCGGCCTTTCAGGTACTCGTAGGTCTTTTCGTCCGGCGCGACCATTCCGGCGCGCGCGCCGCCCTCGATCGACATGTTGCAGACCGTCATGCGGCCTTCCATCGAGAGCGCGCGGATCGCTTCGCCGGTGTATTCGATGACGTGGCCGGTGCCGCCCGCCATGCCGATCTCGCCGATGATGGCGAGGATGATGTCCTTCGCGGTGACGCCGGGCGGCAGCTTGCCGTCCACGATCGCGCGCATGTTCTTCGATTTCTTCTGGATCAGCGTCTGGGTGGCGAGCACGTGCTCGACCTCGGACGTGCCGATACCGTGCGCCAGTGCGCCGAATGCACCGTGCGTTGCAGTGTGGGAGTCACCGCACACGATCGTCGTGCCGGGCAGCGTGAAGCCTTGCTCCGGCCCGATGATGTGCACGATGCCCTGACGCACATCGTGCTCATCGAAATACTCGATGCCGAAATCGCGCGCGTTCTCCGCCATCACGCGGATCTGCTCGGCGCTCTCTGGATCGGGATTCGGCAGATTGCGATCGCTGGTCGGAATGTTGTGATCGACAACCGCGAGGGTCTTTTCCGGCGCGCGCACCTTGCGCCCCGCGGTGCGCAAGCCTTCGAACGCCTGCGGGCTCGTCACCTCATGGACGAGATGGCGGTCGATGTAGAGGAGGCAGGTGCCGTCGGGCTGCTCGTCGACCACATGGTCGTCCCAGATCTTGTCGTAGAGGGTGCGGGGCTTCATCACTCGGGTTTCCTCATCACGCGGGTGGCACCTGTTTAATCATTCGAGACCGCAAGGAAAAGCCGCAAGCCATGCCGAAACGCAAAGCGGAGGCCGAGGCCCCCGCATGCACCGAATTCAGGCTCCGAAGAAGCGGCCGCGAACTACTCCGCCGCTTCGGCCGTCGTATTGTCCTGCTTCTCGGTGATGCGGGCCTTCTTGCCGCGCAGACCGCGAAGGTAATAAAGCTTGGCACGGCGCACCTTGCCGCGGCGCACGACCTTGATCGAGTCGACCATCGGCGCATAGAGCGGGAACACACGCTCGACGCCTTCACCGTACGAAATCTTGCGCACCGTGAAGCTCTCGTTGATGCCGCCACCGGAGCGCGCAATGCAAACGCCCTCGTAGGCCTGCACGCGCGATCGCTCGCCTTCGACGACCTTCACGTTGACGATTACGGTGTCGCCCGGCCCGAAGTCGGGGATTTCCTTGTTCGCCGTGAGCTTTTCGATCTGCTCTTGTTCGATCTGCTTCAAAAGGTTCATGGCTTCTCTCCGGCGCGGCGCCGCGCGCGGGGCGCTCTGGCGGTCGGGTTCAATGGGTTGGCGGGGTTCTAGTCGAAAGTTTCGCGCTTGTCACCCCGGCGTCATGGCTTTGAATTCGGAAGCTGAATCCGTCTGGCCCAGAGGTCCGGGCGGCGCTCCTGCGTTAGCCGCTCGGCCTGCGAGCGCCGCCAAGCCGCAACCTTGGCGTGGTCGCCGGAGGTCAATACCTCCGGGATGGCCGCGCCCTCGAACAATTGCGGGCGGGTGTAATGGGGATATTCGAGCAGGCCCTCGGCGAAGCTTTCCTCCGCGCCGGAAGCTTCCTTGCCCATGACGCCGGGGAGGAGTCGCACGCAGGCATCGATCAGCGCCAGCGCCGCGATTTCCCCGCCTGAAAGCACGAAATCGCCGAGCGAGACTTCCTCCAAATGCCTTGCCGCAATCAGGCGCTCGTCGATGCCCTCGAAGCGGCCGCACAGGATGACCGCTCCGGGTCCGGCTGCGAACGCTCGAGATGCGCGCCTGCGTTAGCGGCGTCCCGCGCGGCGACATCAGGAGGCGCGGCCGCCCTTCACCAGCCGCATCGATCGCGCGCGCCAGCACGTCGGCCTTCATCACCATGCCGGGCCCGCCGCCGGCCGGTGTGTCATCGACTGTGCGATGCCGATCGGTCGCGTGGTCGCGGATGTCGATTGTCTCGAGGGTCCAGAGGTCCCTCTCCAGGGCCTTGCCGGCGAGACTGAGGCCGAGTGGCCCCGGAAACATTTCGGGAAAAATGGTCAGTACGCTCGTGCGCCACATCTAGGCATCCACCGGCGGCTCGACCACGATTTTCCCGCCCGCCACATCGACATGCGGCACCGTGGTTTCGTTGAACGGCCAGATCATCGTTGCGCCGCCGCCGGCTGGTTCGATCTCGATCAAATCGCCGGCGCCGAAATTATGCACCGCCTTCACGGTGCCGACCGGCTCGCCGTTTTGCTTCATTGCGGCGAGGCCAATCAGATCGGAGTGATAAAATTCGTCGGGTGCGGGCTGGGGCAGCTTCTCGCGCGCCACGTAAAGCTTCAGATTGGTCAACGCCTCCGCGGCGTTGCGATCCGTCACGCCCTTGAGCCGCGCGACCAGCATATCCTTCGCGGGCCGCGCCGCTTCGATCTCGAAGCGCCGCTTGCCGTCCTCGCTTTCGAGTGCGCCATAGCGCGTGACGGCAAGAGGATCTTCTGTGAAGGACTTGAGCCGCACCTCGCCGCGCACACCGTGCGCGGCGCCGATCTGCGCGATGCAGACGCGCGCGCTCATTCCGGTGACAGGTTAGCTCGCAGCCGCGGGGGCCGCACCCTCGGCCGGAGCGGCAGCCGCCGCAGCGGCACGCTCCTGCGCCTTCTTCTTTGGCTTTGCCTTCTCGGGATTGTTGCGCGTCTCGCGCTTCATCAGACCGGCGTCATCGAGAAAGCGCGACACGCGATCGGTCGGCAGCGCGCCTTTCGCCATCCACGCCTTGACCTTCTCGAGATCAAGCTTGAGGCGATCCGCGTTGTCCTTGGCCATCAGCGGATTGAAATAGCCGAGACGCTCGATGTAGCGCCCGTCGCGAGGGCTACGGCTGTCGGCGATCACGATGTGATAGACGGGACGCTTCTTGGTGCCCGCACGCGCGAGCCGGATTTTCAGGGACATTCGGTTTCCTTTCTGGTTTTTCGGAGTTCGCTATTTCTTCTTTCCAAGTCCGGGAAAGCCGCCGAGTCCGGGCATTTTCGACCCAAGGTTCGGAAGCGTTCCGGGGAAATTCGGCGGCAGTCCCAGGCATTTTTCCGGGCATACCGGCGCCGGGCGCGCCCGGCATTCCGGGCGGAAGTCCGCCCGGCACTTGCTGCGCAAGCTTCTGCATTTCCTCGGGCGAAGGCATGCCGCCGCCGAAACCCATCGCTTGCGCGAGTCCCGCCATCGGCCCGCGCTTTGCGCCGCTCATCGCCTTCATCATGTCGGCCATGCCGCGGTGCATTTTCAGCAAGCGGTTGATGTCCTCCGGCCTGGTGCCGGAGCCCGCCGCGATGCGGCGTTTGCGGCTCGCCTTGAGCACATCGGGATTGCGCCGCTCCTTCGGAGTCATCGAATTCGATGATCGCCATCTGCCGTTTCAGCAGCTTTTCATCGAGGCCGGCATTCGCGATCTGGTTTTTCATCTTCGCGACGCCCGGCAGCATGCCCATCAGGCCGCCAATACCGCCCATGCTCTGCATCTGCACGAGCTGCTCGCGGAGATCGCCAAGATCGAACGCACCCTTGCGCATCTTCTCGGCGACGCGGGCGGCCTTCTCGGCGTCGATCGTGGCGGCGGCCTTCTCGACCAGCGACACGATATCGCCCATGCCGAGGATGCGGTCGGCGATGCGCGAGGGATGAAAGTCTTCCAGCGCGTCCATGCGTTCGCCGGTGCCGATCAGCTTGATCGGCTTGCCGGTGACGGCGCGCATCGACAGCGCGGCGCCGCCGCGTCCATCACCGTCGACGCGCGTGAGCACGATGCCGGTGAGGCCGACGCGATCATCGAACGAGCGGGCGAGGTTCACAGCATCCTGGCCCGTGAGCGCATCGGCGACGAGCAGGACCTCGTGGGGGCTGGCGGCCTGCTTCACGCTCGCGGCTTCCGCCATCATCTCGTCGTCGAGTGTCGTGCGGCCAGCGGTATCGAACATCACAACGTCGTAGCCGCCAAGCCGCGCGGCTTCGAGCGCGCGGCGCGCGATCTGTGGCGGCGTCTGACCGGTGAGGATCGGCAGCGTCTCGACATTGACCTGCTGGCCGAGCACTGCGAGCTGCTCCATCGCGGCCGGGCGGCGGGTGTCGAGCGAGGCCATCAGCACCTTGCGCTTGCCCTGCTCGGTGAGGCGGCGCGCGATCTTCGCGGTCGTTGTGGTTTTGCCCGAGCCCTGCAGCCCGACCATCATGATGCCGACCGGCGCGGGCGCGTTGAGGTCGATCGGGTCGGCGTTCGAGCCGAGCGTGGCGACGAGCTGGTCGTGCACCAGCTTGACGACCATCTGGCCCGGCTTGACCGACTTGATCAGCGCGACGCCCACGGTCTCCTTCTTCACCTGTTCGGTGAAGTTGCGCACCACATCGAGCGCGACGTCCGCCTCGAGCAACGCACGGCGGATTTCGCGCATCGCCGCGTCGACATCGGATTCCGAAAGCGCGCCGCGCCCGGTCAGGCGATCAAGAACTCCGGCAAGCCGTTCGGAGAGGCTGTCAAACATCGTTTCTCAAACACTTTCGCGCCCGAGGGCGCATTGCGCTGTCGGGCGGTGGCCGCCGGCCTCAAGGTGCCGGTCGGCGGATTGGCATTACGGTCTCTTGCGAGAGCGGTGAAGGAGTATCCCTGCCGGCGCGGGGCGTCAACGAACTTGCGGATCGTCAACAAAAGGTCTATTTGACCGGTCAAAGCAACTGGTCAATATTTATGAAGCAAATTCAAGCCTCTATGGCCAAAGCCCAGTTCGCTGAATTGCTCGACGATGTCGAGCGCGGTGAGATAATTGTGATCACCCGGCATGGAAAGGCGATCGCTCGGCTAGTCCGGGAAGAAGACGAGCGGCGCGCGGATGCTCTTCGCGCAATGGCCGAGATTAAGGACATGCGAAAAACCGCCGGGCGGGCCACCGTCGAGGAAATTCTCGCGTGGCGGGACGAAGGTCGCAAGTAGCCGTGCCCTTCGTTCTCGATGCGTCGATTGTCGGCTGCTGGTGTTTTCACGACGAACACGATGGCCGCGCAGACGCCGCGTGGGAACTTCTCGAACGAGACAAGGATCGGGCGCTCGCTCCGCTCCATTGGTGGTTTGAGGTCCGCAACATTGTGCTGCAGGGAGAACGGCGTCGGCGGGTGACCGAAGATTACGGCTCGCAGTTTCTTCGGCGCCTTGAACGACTAGCTATCGACCAATCTGCCTTGCCTGATCAAATTGCGGTGCTCTCGCTGGCGCGAAAACATGATCTGACCTTCTATGATGCTGTCTATCTGGAGCTTGCACAGCGCGAAGGCTTGGCTCTTGCTTCCCTGGACAACGCGCTCACGAACGCAGCTCACGCCGAAAACATCCAACTTATCACTGCGACATGATTGTACTTTGATGCCCCTTTTCTCCCGCCGTCGCCTATTCTCCGGATTTGCCGCCGTCGGCGCAATCGCCGGCGTCTTCGGCCTTCGTACCGCGACAGCGCGCTACTACGATGGCCCGGTTTCGGACCATTTCGACGGCACCCGATTTTTCGACGAGCATGGACCGACGCCGCGCACGCTGGCCGACCAGTTTCGCTGGTGGCGCGAGGGCGGGCGTGAGCCGTGGCCCGAACGGGCCCCAAGCCCCTACTCAGACAAACCGCCAGTTCGCGTCGCCTCGGACGACTGGCGCATCTCGTTCGTTGGGCACGCGAGCATCCTGATCCAGACCGCCGGCCTCAACATTCTCATCGATCCGGTGTGGTCGCAGCGCTGCTCGCCGGTGAGCTTCGCGGGGCCGAAGCGCGTTAACGACCCGGGCATCCCCTTCAACTCGCTGCCGCCGATCGACTTCGTGCTGGTGTCGCATTGCCACTACGACCACCTCGACGTGGAAACGATCTCGCGCCTGCACGCCGCGCATCGCCCACGCGTGATCGCACCGCTCGGCAACGACACCATTATAAAGAACTACGATTCGGCGGTTCGAGCCGAAGCGTTCGACTGGCATCAACGCATCGCACTCGGACCCAACCTTGCTGTCACGATGGTCCCGACGCGCCATTGGTCAGCGCGCGGGCTGACCGATCGCAACAAGGCGCTGTGGGCTTCATTCGTGCTCGATACGCCCGCCGGCCGCATCTATCACGTGGCGGATTCAGGCTGGGGTGACGGCCATCATTTCCGCGCGGCGCGAGATAAGTACGGCCCGTTTCGCCTCGCGATCCTGCCGATCGGCGCCTACGAGCCGCGCTGGTTCATGAGCGACATGCACATGAACCCGGACGAAGCCGTGAAGGCATTCCAGACCTGCGGCGCCGAGCTCGCTCTCGCGCATCACCACGGCACATTCCAGCTCACCAATGAGGCTATCGACGCGCCCGAAAAGGCGCTGGAGACGGCGCGCGTGGAGGCAGGGCTCGAGCCCGACCGGTTCCGCCTGCTGCGGCCGGGTCAGGTGTGGACCGTCGAGGCGCGGGCAACCGCCTGAGTCCGTGCCATCCCGGATCGGCTCCACCGTGTCCGGGATATGGCTCCGCCGTCACTTGATCGGGACGTACACTTCGATCACCAGATTGTCTTCAGGCGTCGTGAGCGGATCCGTCATGTAGAATTCGACAAACAGGTCGCGCGCTTCGAGCTGCTTCTCGTCGAGATAGTTCGTGATCGCCTCGTAGGTCGAGTCCATCGCATCGTATGAACCGCGATGCATGAATTTCAGCGCCTTGCCCTCGGGGGATTTTCCGACGGCGAGCCCACCCTCCAGCGGGGCCTTCGGTTCCTGCTCGACCGGCACGCCCGCCTGAAACTCAAATCCGGTGTCGTCGGTCGATGTGTAGATCGTCATCGGCGGCCCGGCTGCTTTCAGTCCTTGCTTCTGCAGCGCGCCGTAAACGTTCTTGAACGACTCGACCAGCGTGTCGAACGCCGAATCCCAGTTGGCCGCCCCTTTGGCGTAGACGATGGTCTTGGCCGTCATCGTCACCTGTTCGCCGAACGGATCGCCTGGCTTCGGCTGCGGGGCCGCCGGCATCGCTGCGGGAGGAGGCGGCGGTGACGCGGCAGGCGGCGCTTGAGCAAAAGCGGGTGCCGAAAGCGCAAGCAAGCCCGCGACCATTGTTGCGAGGCGTGGAAACCGCATCGATCTCTCCCAACCCGAATGCCGCCCGTCGGCCTGCGAAGATTGGTTCTTAGCATGGCCGAGCGCGTTTTGCCTGCTCGGATCACCTATCCAGGCATGCGTGATGGCTGGCGGACGCCACGAATTTCGCCATATAACCTGCGGTTCAGGAACCTCCAATGAGCGCGCTCGCCGGCCACGCATTCGTGAAGATGAACGGTCTCGGCAACGAGATCGTTGTGGTCGACATGCGCGCCGTGCCCGCGCCGATCACCCCCGACGACGCTCGCGCGGCGGCAAGCCCGCAGGGCGCGCCCTACGATCAGATGATGGCGCTCTATCCGCCGCGCCTGCCCGGAACGGACGGTTTCGTGCGCATCTTTAACAGTGACGGCTCGGCCGCGGGTGCCTGCGGGAACGGGATGCGCTGCATTGCCGAACTGATGTTCCGCGAAACAGCGAAGGACGCCCTCACCTTCGAGACGCAGGCGGGCCTGCTCAACTGCTGGAAGGGAACAGCGCCGCTGGTCTCGACGGTGGACATGGGCAAGCCGCGCTTTGCCTGGAACGACATTCCGCTCGCCGAGGAATTCGCCGACACACGCTGTATCGAATTGCAGATCGGCCCGATCGACAATCCGATCCTGCATTCCCCTTCAGTCGTCAGCATGGGCAACCCGCACGCGATCTTCTGGGTCGATGACGTGATGGCTTACGATCTGGCGAAGATCGGCCCGCTGCTCGAAAACCACCCGATCTTTCCCGAGCGCGCCAACATTTCGCTCTGCGCCGTGCAATCGAAAGAGCACATCGTGGTGCGCACGTGGGAGCGCGGCGCAGGGCTGACGAAAGCTTGTGGCTCGGCGGCTTGTGCGGCGGCTGTCGCCGCTGTTCGCCTGCGCAAGACCGGCCGCACTGTGCGCGTCACGCTGCCGGGTGGCGACCTGCAGATCGAATGGCGCGCGGACGACCATGTCCTGATGACCGGGCCGGTGGCGTTCGAGTTCGAGGGCCGCTTCGATCCAGCGCTGTTCGCAGCAGTCGCATGAGCGTCGAGGTCGTTACCTTCGGATGCCGGCTCAACACCTACGAGTCGGAGGCGATCCGCAACGCTGCCACGCGGGCCGGCGTCGAGAACACCGTGGTGGTGAATACCTGCGCGGTCACGGCCGAGGCCGTGCGGCAGGCGCGCCAAGGCATTCGCAAGCTCGCGCGCGAGCGCGTGGGCGCGAGGATCGTGGTCACGGGATGCGCGGCCCAGACCGAACCGCAGACCTTCGTGAATATGCCTGAGGTCGCGATCGTGCTGGGCAATGATCGCAAGCTCGACCCGAAGCTCTGGGCCGAGCAGCGCGATGTTCTTGCCCGCGCATCGTTCGGGCTCGACCTGGAAGAAAAATGCCGCGTCAATGACATCATGTCGGTGCGGGGCACCGCGCTGCACCTGATCGAGGGCATTGAAGGCCGCGCGCGCGCCTTCGTGCAGGTGCAGAACGGCTGCGACCACCGCTGCACTTTCTGCATCATCCCCTACGGACGCGGGAACTCACGTTCAGTGCCGATGGGCGAGGTCGTCGTGCAGGTGCGTCGCCTTGTGGAAAACGGCATCCGCGAAGTCGTGCTGACCGGCGTGGACATCACGAGCTATGGCGCAGGACTCCCCGGCGCACCGCGGCTTGGCAAACTGGTTCGCCAGATTTTGAAACATGTTCCGGAGCTTGCACGACTGCGCATCTCGTCAATCGACTCGGTCGAAGCCGACCACGACCTGCTCGATGCGCTCGCCGAGGAGCCGCGGCTGATGCCGCATCTGCATCTGTCGCTGCAGCATGGCGACGACCTGATCCTCAAGCGCATGAAGCGCCGCCATTCGCGCGCCGATGCGATCACCTTTGCCGCGCAAGTGCGCCGCCTGCGTCCCGACATCGTGTTCGGAGCCGACCTCATTGCGGGATTCCCGACCGAAACGGACGACGCGCATCAACGCTCACGCGAGCTTGTCGTCGAATGCAGCCTCACCCATCTGCATGTCTTTCCCTATTCGGAGCGTGCCGGTACGCCCGCCGCTCGCATGCCACAGGTGCCGCACCCGGTACGCAAGGAACGCGCGCGGCTGTTGCGGCAAGACGGCGAAGCGGCGCTACGCCGCCATCTCGACGGAGAGGTCAGCGCGCGGCGCGAGGTACTGACCGAATCGGGCGGCGTCGGCCGCACCGAGCAGTTCACACCGGTGCGGCTCGCTGCGCACACGGAGCCCGGACATATTCTCGATGTGACGATCGCCGGCCATGACGGACGGCATCTGCTGGCGGCTTGAGGAGAACACTGATGGTCGAACACCAGATCACCAGCGTCGATGAACTTGAGACACTCTACGGCCTCCCCTCCGGCGCCGCGGTGTGGAAGGAGATCGACCACATCAACGCGCAATACCGTGCCTTCATCGAGGCGTCGCCATTCTTCGTGCTCGCGTCCGTTGGCCCGGAAGGCGTCGATGTCTCACCGCGCGGCGACGATCCGGGCTTCGTGCGCGTCGCGGACGAGCGCACCCTGCTGATCCCGGACCGGCGCGGCAACAACCGCATCGACTCGCTGCGCAACATCGTGCGCGACCCGCGCGTATCGCTGCTGTTTCTCATTCCGGGCGTCGGCGAGACGTTCCGCGTCATCGGCCGGGCCTCGATCACGACCGATCCGGCGCTGTGCGAGAGTTTCGTGTTCGCCGGCAAAATGCCGCGCGCGGTCATCGTCGTCGATGTCGAGCGTGTCTATTTCCAGTGCTCCAAGGCGGTCATCCGATCGAAACTCTGGGACGCCTCGCGCCAGGTCGATCGCAAGAGCCTTCCGAGCAACGGCACGATCATCGCGGCGATCACCAAGGGCAAGGAAGGCGGGGAGGAATACGACCGTGCGTACCCGGCGCGGCTGAAAGAGACGATTTATTGATCGACCAATCCCACCAACTCCTCCGGCGCGCCCTCGAAGGCGAACGGATTGAGGAACTGGCGGCGCCAGAGGAAATTGCGATCGACCTCGGTGAGTTCGGCTTCGTCGCACACTGCCTCCCAGCGCGCCGTAATCGTCCTGATCTGATGGCGTGCGAGCTCGATCGCGTCGCCCTCCCGCAACAGGAATGACGGCGCGGCCTTGAGGCACAGCGCGATCTGACTCATGCGCTCGTTGCCCTTGATCAGCATGGCCTGCGTCGCCTCGCCACCGGCGCGTGCCTGCGGGCAAATGTCGTAGGCGGGCGTCAGGCGCAGATCATGCCCACTCCAGAACGCCGCGTGATTGCGCGCGTGATCGTCGATGTTGCCGCACAACACGTTGAACAGCATGCGGGCGAAGAGTTCGCGCAGCGTCTCCTTCGGAGCCGCGAAGCGATGGCGGACCACGGTCGCAAGCTCCTCATAGCTCGCATAGCGCGCCATCAGTTCGTCGAGTTCGAGAAGCGTGAGTGCGGAAACGAAGGCGCGTCGCCGCCAGCCAGTTTCGGCTTTCTCGCGATCAAACCGTTCGACCAGCAGGATGTCCTTGCCGCCCGCGCGCTGCAGGCTGACAGGCGCCACGTCGAGCCCAACATCCGCCGCAAGCCGCATCGCGATATATTCGGCCTTCACCACACTGTAGACGTCGCTCTGCGATGAGAACTTGGCGACATACTTCTTGTCGTCCGCGACGATCATCGCTTTCGGCCGTGCGCCGCCGATCGAGGAACCATGAAACAGCGCGCTGTCGAGATCGGGATTGAGCGGGACACCGTTCTCCACACGATCAACCGCGCCGAGCAGTTCGTCGAGCGAAGCGCTGACCGCTTCGCGCGCGACGTAATCGGTTGCCGAGGCCTGGAAATCGAGCGCGCCTGCGCGATCCGAGCCTGATTCGAGCAGGTAGGTGAGTTCGGTCAGCTCGGTGGTGTCGATCTGCGTGCCGCGTGCGCCGAGCTTGCGGTTGATGAGCACGCGGCGGCCCCAGGCATCGGGCGCGGCGTCGCGGATCGCATTCGGCATCCACAAGCCATCAAGCAGCGGCAGTGCGCCGGGCCGCAGTGGAAGTTCCGGCTCGTAGACCGGGATCGCGTTCGGACGCGCCAGATAACTGCGCCCGTAATTGAAGACGAGTTTGTCATCGACGAGCGCAAGCCGACCGGCCACCACCGGGCGCGTTTCGCCCGGCAGCCAGAACCAGACATAGGCCTCCTGATAGGCGCTCTCAGAAGTCATCCTTCGCCTCGATCCTGGCGGCGCGCGCCGACTGAGGAAGAAGCGACAGCACGGTCTTGTTGGTTTCGATGAGTCCCGACAACGCGGTCTGGTCCGCATCGAACAGCCGCACGCCCACGATCGCGGCGGCCTCGAAGACAGCGCCGATCGCGCAGCCCGGATCGCCCTTTTCGATGCGCTGGATCAATCCGCGTGACAGGCCGGCGCGCGCCGCAAGCTCTTCCGCGGTCATCTTGCGCTCCAGCCGGGCGCGGCGGATCAGCATGCCGAGAAGCTCAGCAGCATCGCGGCTGTAGCGGGAAAAGGCGCGGGAGGCGGGCCGCGGCATGATATGAGCCGTAAATGAGACACAGAGGAATGTTATGATCTATTTATAGCTCATTCTTGCTATAAATGCAATGTGATCTATAAATAATACCTAAGAGTTCATTATGATCTATCTATAGAGCATTCCCGGACGTACTGCGAGACCGCGTGGCAATCACACTCCGGCATTCCGCCTCCGGCGGCTTCCATATATCGTCGCCCGGAATACGCATGGGGAGGAAAGATTGAATCGGACAACAACCATTCTAATGGCCACCTGCATCGTCGCCGGTCTCGCGGCGCCTGCGCAGGCCGCGCCCGAGATGTCGCTCACGCGCTTCGAGTGCGGCACGCCGCAAGCGCCTGTGCCGGTCAATCAGCGCTTTTCCGATACGTTCGCCTACGGCGATCTGAAGCTCCAGTTCGTCTTCAGCTGCTATCTCATCAAGCATGGCGACGACTACATGCTGTGGGATACGGGTCACGCCACGACGGCGCCGAATGTCGCGCCGAAGGTGAGCCTGGTCGATCTGCTGGCGAAGCTCGATGTGAAGCCCGACCAGATCAAATATGTCGGGATCAGCCACTACCACGCCGACCACACCGGCCAGGTCGACTCGTTTCCGAAGGCGACGGTGCTGATCGGCAAGGGCGACTGGGATGCGATTGCAAGTCCTAAGCCGCCGACCGGCGTGAACTTCAAGCCGTTCGAGCAATGGATCAAGGGCGAAGGCAAGGTCGAGCCGCTCGCGATCGACAAGGATGTTTTCGAGGACGGCACCGTCATCGTACTGCGCACGCCCGGGCACACCCCGGGTCATTCGAGCCTGCTGGTGAAGTTGCCGCAAACGGGGGCCGTGATCCTCAGCGGCGATGCGATGCACTTCCACGAGAACTATGATGCCTTCGGCGTGCCCTGGTTCAACTTCGACCGCGCCCAGACGGTGGCGTCGATGGATCGAATCAAGAAGCTCGCCGAAAATCTCAAAGCGAAGGTGATCATCCAGCACGACGCGCGCGATGTCGAAAAGCTGCCGGCCTATCCCGCCTCTGCAAAATAGCCGCGACCGGTGCAAATGAAGAAACGCCGCCTTTGTCGGGGCGGCGTTTTTATTCTTCACGCGCGTTCACGCCGCGGCGATCGAGCCGCACGCCACCTATTTTTTCGGCGACCAGCCGTAAGCTTCGGCGCAGGCGCCGCCCATCAGCATGGCGCGATCGCTGTCGCTCAGGCTCTTCGTCTCGAGGAACGGCTTGACGCCCTGCTCGTAGTTGAGGACCGCAGCCGCGCGCGTCCAGTCTGTGCCCCACAGGCACCGATCGAAACCCCACGCGTCGAATACGCGCTGCAGCGGATCCCAGATGTCAGGATAAGGATACGGCTCGTGTGACAGCGTGCAGGCGCCACTCACCTTGATGACGCAGTTCTTGCGCTTGGCGAGGTCGACCACTTTCGGCAGATCGGCCCACGCGTTCGCCGGCGCGGGCGGCGTGCGCGGCTGCAGGATCGCCAGGTGGTCAATGATGAATCGCGTGTCGGGATTACGGTCGATCAGCGCGGTGCCGGCATCGAGATTATCCCAGAACAGGATGTTGACCGGCAGGTCGTAGCGAACGGCCGCGCGCGCGATGCGATCGAGCCCCGGATCGTCCGGCGCGCGCTTGTTCTCCTTCGTGAGCATGATGCGGATGCCGACCGCGCCGGGCGTCTTCTTCCACTCGGCGACGACGTCGGCGACGCCCTCGTTGTCCGGGTCGACCGGCTTGACGATCGCCATCCGGCCGGGATGTGCCCGCTGCACCTCTTTCGCGTAGCTGTCGTCGTAGCGGTACATCGAAAACGCGGAGATGAAGATCGCGCCATCGACGCCGACCTTGTCCATCGCCGCCACCATTTCGTCACCGGTGACGTGAGGTGGCCAGTTCGGCACGCTGGCCCAAGGCCGCTTCGGCGTGTTCGCCTCGTAGGCATGGACCTGGGAATCGATAATCGGCATTGCGGGCGCTCCTCCTGTTTCGGGCGAGTTTGGGTGCTGCGGCACCTTCGTGTCCAGAGGGGAAAAGCGCTACCCGGCAATGCAGCAGCGCATCATCTCGCAATTGATTTTGCCGCTGATCCGCGCTTCGGTGCCGGGCCGATCGGCGTGGCGTGCATCCTCTCGAGCACGGCAGCATCCCGCCGGGGAGCATGTAACGCCCAAGAGTTTTACGCATGCGATCCGCCGAAGCGTTCATGGCCGCCGTGCGCTGCCACCAGCAAGGACAGTTTGCCGAGGCCGACCGTCTCTACCGCAAGGTACTCGCCACCGAGCCACGCCATCTTCACGCGCTGCATCTGCGCGGCGCGCTCGCGCATGCGGCCGGACGCAACGAAGATGCCGTCAAGCTGATCGGCCGTGCCATCGCGCTCGACGCGCAGATCCCGGATTTTCACTACAACATCGGTCTGGCGCTGTGGGCGCTCAATCGCCGGCAGGAGGCCGCGGACCATTGGGCGCGCGCGGTCGCGCTCAATCCGGTTTTTGCCGAGGCGCGGTTGAACCTTGGCAACGCGCTGCGCGAGCAGGGCCGGGTCGACGAGGCGGTCGCGCAGCACCGCGCCGCCGTGCAGCTTCAGCCGCAATCGCCGCACGCGCACAACAGCCTTGGCCTATCGCTGGCGATGGCGGGACAGCACGATGACGCGATCGCGCATTACGCGCGTGCGATCGCCGCGCAGCCGGGTCTCGTCGACGCCCACCTCAATCTCGCAATGTCCCATTTCAGCTGCGGGCGGGCAGACGAAGCAGTCGCCGCCACGATGCGCAGCATCGATATGCGGGAAACATCCGAGAACAAGACGCTGTTCGCACGGCTCGTGTCGGGGTTATACATCGTCCGCGACGACCCCAATCTCCGGCGATTCCTCACTCGCGCGCTGAGGGAGGGCTGGAGTGGGCCCGCTGCATTCGCACCCGCCGCCATGACATTGGTCTGCCAGGGCCCCGCGCTCGTACTCATCGCCCGCGCCGTGGAGGCCTTTCCGGAGCGCCCATCCTGCGGGGAGTTTGCAGCGGCGGCAGTTGCGGCGTTAAGCGATCCCCTGCTGCAAGCTCTTCTGGACAGCACGCCCATCTACAACGTGGACTTGGAGAAATTTCTCGCGGCGTGCCGCGACGCGCTGCTCGATGCGGCGGCAGCAGCACCCTCCGATGACCGTGGCGAAGCGATGCTCGGCACGGCCGCCGCGCTGGCGCGCCAGTGCTTCATCAATGAATATGTCTACGCAGCAACTCCAGACGAGCAGACGCGTGCCGCAGAATTGCGCGATCGGCTCGATTCCGCGCTGGCCACAGGCACAGCGGTATCGCCTCTGTGGGTGGCGGCCGTTGCCAGCTATTTTCCGCTGCATGAGCTTGCCGCAGCGGTAGCACTGCTCGCGCGCTCCTGGCCCGCTCCGATCGCGAGCCTGATCGCGCAGCAGATCGGGGCACCGCAGGATGAGGCAGCACTGCGCGCAGGCATCCGGAAGCTGACGCCGATCGAGAACGACGTTTCGCGGGCCGTGCAAACGCAATACGAGGCCAATCCCTATCCGCGATGGATGAGCACGGCAATGCCACGCAAATATGCGGACGTTGCCGCGCATTTGCGCGAGTTACTTCCCGCCGCCCAGTTTCGCCCGCCTAATAAAGCGAGCCGCCTCGACATTCTTGTTGCGGGATGCGGGACCGGCCGCCATGCGGTGATGACCGCGCAACAATATGAAGGCGCGCGGACGCTTGCGATCGATCTCAGCACAAGCAGTCTCGCCTATGCGATCGCGAAAGCCCGCTCGCTCGGGATCGAGTCAATCGAGTTTGCACAGGCCGACATCATGCAGCTTGGCACGCTTGAGCGCAGGTTCGACCTAATCGAATCAATCGGCGTGCTGCATCATATGGCCGACCCATACGCAGGCTGGCGGGTCCTGCTCTCGCTTCTGCGCCCCGGGGGCTTCATGCGGATCGGCCTCTACAGCGAGACGGCGCGCTCGGGCGTCGTGGCGGCGCGCACGCTGATCGCGCAGTCCGGCTACGGCTCGACGACGCAAGAGATTCGGCGCTTCCGGGCCGAGTTGATGCGGAGAAACGACGAAACGGCACGTGACGTGCTGGAATTCAGGGACTTCTACAGCACGAGCGAATGCCGCGATCTCCTGTTTCACACGCAGGAGCACCGCATGCGGCTGCCGGAGATCAAGCACTTCGTTGCCGAAGAAGGGCTGCAATTGCTTGGGCTGGAAGTCGACAGCACGACGGCGCGGCACTACGCAATGCGAT
This sequence comes from uncultured Alphaproteobacteria bacterium, assembly GCA_963757565.1. GTDB lineage: Bacteria > Pseudomonadota > Alphaproteobacteria > Rhizobiales > Xanthobacteraceae > PALSA-894. The sequence continues at coordinate 153,846 of CAVWSB010000002.1, read as the reverse complement.
TTCCCGCCGACACGACACTAACGAATCTCGATCACTGGGACGTGTTCGAGACAGACAATCCGCGCACATTCCGGGCGATGTACCGGCTCTGGGTGCAAAAACGAGTTTAGTTCCTCTCCCGCTCAAAGAGCGCCGCTATTATCCCGGGCTTCGCAGGCCAGGCTCGCGCGCCCAGATGCGATGCTGCTTCGCCGCCGCAATGAACGCCGAGGCATCCCGAGCGAGATCGACCACGCCTTCGTCTTCATTGCGCGCGATGCCCGCCTTGGCAAACATCGGCGCAGCCGCATCGACAAAGCCGATGACCTTGAGATGACCGAAGGCATCGCGCAGCCAGTCGATCGCGGCGGCTTCGCCGGCGAGCTTTACGGCGCCGCTCTCCGAGGGAAGCGCTGCGACCGCGTCGAAAAACGTCGAGGGGGCACCCGACAGCGCCATGTCGGCGGGAAGCTTCTTGCCCTGCGCGGTGGTTACGCCCCCGATCTTCGGGGCCACGATGGCGAGCTGTGCGCCTTCCTTCTCGACGGCGGTGCGCAACTTGCCGAGCACGCCGTCATCGACGCCGTCCGTCACCAGCGCGGCGACCTTGCGACCCATCAGCGTCGGCTCGGCCTTTTCGATCATGCTCAGCATCGGCGAGGGATCCATATCGATTGGATCGCGCGCCGGCGCGATGTCGTCCGCCATGCCTTCCATGCCGAGCGCTTGCTCGACCGCCGCACCGAGCGCCTCGTCGATGATCATCAGATGACCCAGCATGCGGGTGCGGATCGCGACCGTCTCGACCTTGCCGAGCTCGAATGCGAACGCAGAGATGATGTGACGCTGCTCCGGCTCGGTCTGTGACCGGAAGAACAGCCGCGCCTGACTATAATGATCGGCGAAACTTTCCGGGCGGATGCGCAGCTTGTCGCCCTGCTCGTCCGCGCTGTTTTGCGCCGCGAAGGTGCGGAAGCCGTTCGGCGTCTCACGCGGGCTGCCCACGCCGAGACTGTTTGGCTCGTAGGCGACCCGGCCGGTCGGCACGTTCTGCCGCTTGAGGCCGTCGCGCTGGAAGTTGCGCATCGGACAGCGCGGCTTGTTAATCTCCAGCTCATGGAAATTCGGCCCGCCAAGGCGCAGCAACTGCGTGTCGGTGTAGGAAAACAACCGCCCCTGCAGCAGCGGATCGTTGGTGAAATCGATACCCGGCACCATGTTGCCCGGATGGAACGCGGCCTGCTCGGTCTCGGCGAAGAAATTATCGACGTTCCGATTGAGAACCATTCGGCCGATCACCTCGAGTGGCACGATCTCCTCGGGGATCAGTTTGGTCGCGTCGAGCACATCGAAATCGAACGAGTCCGCGGTCTTCTGGTCGAAGGCCTGGACGGCGAAGTCCCACTCCGGGAAATCCCCCTTCTCGATCGCCTCGAACAGGTCGCGGCGATGGAAATCAGGATCCGCGCCGTTAATCTTTACGGCTTCATCCCACACGCAGGACGCCGCCCCTAGCACCGGCCGCCAGTGGAATTTGACGAAGGTCGAATCGCCGCGCGCATTGACGAAACGGAATGTGTGGATGCCGAAGCCCTCGATCATCCGCAGCGAGCGTGGGATTGCGCGGTCGGACATCACCCAGGTGAGCATGTGCATGCTCTCCGGCATCAGCGAGGCGAAATCCCAGAACGTGTCGTGCGCGCTCGCCGCCTGCGGAAAGCCGCGATCCGGCTCCATCTTCACCGAGTGGATGAGGTCAGGAAACTTGATCGCGTCCTGAATGAAGAACACCGGTATGTTGTTGCCGACGAGATCGAAGTTACCTTCCTCGGTGTAGAACTTCACCGCAAAGCCGCGCACATCGCGCGGCAGGTCGCCCGAACCCGCGCCGCCCGCGACCGTGGAGAAACGCGCGAAGACTTCCGTCTTCTTCTTTGGGTCCTGCAGGAACGCCGCCCGCGTGTATTTCGCAAGCGACTTGGTCGGCTGAAAATATCCATGAGCGCCGCTGCCGCGCGCATGAACAATCCGCTCCGGAATGCGCTCGTGATCGAAATGCGTGATCTTCTCGCGGAAGGCAAAGTCCTCGATCAGGGTCGGGCCGCGCGCGCCGCTTTTCAGGGAGTTCTGATTATCTGAGATCGGGATCCCTTGATTGGTCGTGAGAACCTCGGTGGCCTTCGTCGCCACCTGGTGGGTCTCGCCGCCCTCGCCTGCGCCCATTCCGGTGCCATTCGACTTGCCGGCATTGCGCGTTGAGGCGGATTTCTTGGCCATCTGGAACTCCCACTGAGGCATGCGACTGCGCGCGGGCGAGCGCCAGCCGCGTAGCGCAACAACAGAGGTCGGCAAGAGTTCCGGAACGAACGCGGCAATCGTCAGCCAATCAGCCGCGGCTCTCCGTCGTGGCGATCCAGATGCCGGCGAACACCGCAATCAATCCAACGATAAGATTGAGCGTGATCGGCTCGCCGACGAGCTGCGTCGCGAGCAGGCCGGCGGCGATTGGGTTCACCGTCATGGTGTTGGCGACTCGCGTCGGCGAGGCGCGCTGCAGCGCCATCACCCAGAGGATGAAGGCGAGCGCACCGCCTGCAACGCCAAGATAAATCGCCGCAGCCCATTGCGGCGCGCCGAAACTGGCGAGCACGGCGAAACGGCCGGTGGCCAGCCCCGCGACGATCAGCGCCGCGGCGCCGCAGCCCATTCCGAGTCCGAGAAAGCCGAGTGCGCTGGAGCGCGCGATGAACGGTCGCGAGAACACGTTGTAGAACGCCATGCACAGCACGGCACCCGTCATGATGAGTTCGCCGCGCCAGGCGCCGGGTGGCGCATCGGAAAGGTTGGTCGCGAGCGCGCCCGCGACACCGAGGATCGCGATGCCGACTCCGAGCGATTTCCGCCCGGTCAAGGGTTCGATGCGCAGAACAGCTCCGGCCAGCATCGTCCAGAGCGGCAGCGTCGAGAGCGCAAGGCTTGCGCGTGTCGCGGTCGTTAGGCTGACCGCGATGTTGTATAGGATAAAGAACAGCGCGAAGAAGCACACACCGAGCACGCCGATCGGGAGCCAGTCATGCGGGCGCGGCCAACGCGCTCGCATGGCTAGCGCGACTGGCAGAACGACGAGGAAGCCGATGCCCCAGCGCAGTGTCGCCAGCGTGAGCGGTTCGGCGTTGCCGACCAGATAGCGCGTCACCGCCGCCGCGGTGCCGCCGAGCGCGCTCGATACGAGTGCAATGATAACGCCGAGGCGCTCGTTCATTCGCCGTTCCAGCCGCACGCGGAAAGCCGCGCATGCATGTGCGTCGGCACTGGCGCAGTCACGCACACCGGCTCTTTGTTCTTCGAGATCGGCACCACGATTTCGCGGGCGTGCAGTTGCAATCCCGGGGCATCGGCGCGCGGGATGAATTTGATCTGCCGCGCGCGGCGCTGGCTTGCCTCGTTGCCGTAGATATCGTCGCCGAAAATCGCAAAACCTGTCGCGGCACAATGCACGCGCAGCTGATGAGTACGCCCGGTGACCGGCTCGAGCGCAAGCCAGGCGAGCGTGCCACCTGCGGAACGACCCATCACCTTCCAGTTCGTCACTGAGGGCTGCCCTTCGGGATCGGGCCTCATCCACCAGCCGAAATTCGGATCGAGCCGCCCCAGTGGCATGTCGATCACGCCCTCGTCTTCCGCCGGCGCGCCCTCGGTCACCGCCCAGTAGGTCTTGCCGATACGGCGATGCTTGAACAGGAGACTCAGGTGCGCGAGCGCCTTCCGATGGCGGCCGAGCACGAGGCAGCCGGAAGTCTCGCGATCGAGCCGGTGCGCAAGCTCGGGGCCGCGCGGGAGGCCATAGCGAAGATGCGGGAACCAGTCCTCCAGGCTCGGCCCGCCCTTCGGGCCCCGGTGCACCGACAGCCCGGCCGGCTTGTCGATCACCAACATCAGCCCGTCACGATGCAGCACGCGCGCGAGGATCTGCCCCTCGGTCGCGGCCTTCGGGTCGAATGGCCTTTCCGGCGCTTTCACGTCCAGTGCTTTCGCGTCCATCTCGAAACCGCTATCACGGCGGCGCACATGAATGACACCCCCAAGCAAAGCTGGTTTTCCCGCCTTACCAGCGGTCTCAAGCGCACATCGGCGTCGATCGGCAGCGCGATCTCCGACCTCGTGTCCAAGCGTAAGCTCGATGCCGCAACCGTCGAGGAACTGGAAGAACTGCTGATCCGCGCCGATCTGGGTGTCGATGTCTCGGCGCGGATCGCGGCCGCGATCGGGCACGGCCGTTACGACAAGCAGGTGAGCGACGCCGAGGTGAGGGCGATCCTGGCAACCGAAGTCGAAAAGGTGCTCACCCCGGTCGCCAGGCCGCTGGTGATCGATACGAACGTGAAGCCATTTGTCATTTTGGTGGTCGGCGTGAATGGCTCCGGCAAGACGACGACCATCGGCAAGCTTGCGGCGCGTTTCCACGCCGAAGGCCGCAACGTAATACTGGCAGCCGGAGATAAGTTCCGCGCCGCCGCGATCGAACAGCTGAAGATCTGGGGTCAGCGCACCGGCGCGACCGTCATCGCGCGCGAACAGGGATCGGATGCGGCCAGTCTCGCGTTCGAGGCGCTGACGGCGGCAAAGCGCGAGGCCGCCGATGTGTTGCTGATCGACACCGCGGGCCGGCTGCAGAACAAGACCGAGCTGATGTCCGAACTGGAAAAGATCGTGCGCGTGATGAAGAAGGTCGAGGCATCGGCGCCGCACGCCGTGCTGCTGGTCCTCGACGCCACGGTCGGACAGAACGCGCTCTCACAGGCGACCGAATTTACCCGCATCGCCGGCGTCACCGGTCTTGTCATGACCAAACTCGACGGCACCGCGCGCGGCGGCATTCTGGTCGCGCTCGCCGCGAAGCATCAATTGCCGGTGCACTTCATCGGCGTCGGCGAAGGCGTGGACGACCTGGCGCCCTTCGCCGCGAAGGATTTCGCCAACGCGATCGCGGGGATCGAAGCCTAAGGCCGCTTCACCGTCACGGTATCGCCGATCTCGAACGACATCAGATCGTCGCCGACTTCGAGCGGACCGTCATAGGTCTGGCGCGTTTCCCCGACCACATCGTCGAGCGTCGGCTCAGGGATCGTCGCGCCGCTCAGCAGCACGATATGGGTAAAGACGGCGAGCTTCGGCTTGGCCCGTGAAAATACCTGTCCCGCTTCGGTCGGGGTCGTGTGATGCGCAATGATGCGCTGCGCGAACAGATTGACCATCAGTTCCTTGCGTGCGCTGCCGACCTCGTGGATCAGAAGGTCGCTGCCGGTGCCGTATTTGACGACGTTCTCGTTGTAGCGCGTGTCGCCCGAGAGCACGACCGAATGGCCGTTGTAGTCGATACGATAGCCGTAGGCCGGTTTGATCGCCGCGCCATGATCGACCTCGAACGCCGTCACCTTCACGCCGTTCTGCTCGTAGACGACGCCGTCATGATCGAACTCCTCCGCCGCGACCGCGATGCCGGCCGGCGGCAGCTTCTCGTCCTCGAGCCTGATCTTCACGTCGGCCGAAAATGCCTTCTCGATGTTGTCCATCAAGGCTTTCGTACCGACCGGACCGATCACGCGGAACGGCGCGGCGCGGCGCCCGAACTCCGGGCCGAGCCAGCCGGTGAGCCATAGGTCGGGAATGCCCGACACGTGATCGGAGTGGAAGTGCGTCAGGAAGAGTGCATTCAGCTTTCCCATCGGCAGCTTGATCTGCCACATGCGGATCGGCACGCCGCGCCCGGCATCGAACAAGAGCTTCTGGTCGCCGGCCTCAACCAGCGTGCTCGGACCGAACCTGTTGGGGCGTGGCGACGGCGAGGCTGTGCCGAGCAGCGTCACCTTGAAGCCGGACTGAGCGGGGCTTGTCCCCGTCGAGGCAAACCAGAGACCGCAGGCGATCAGGCAAAGCAGATAGCGCACGGCACCCTCCCGGCTTGTCGTTTCCGCAAGGCTATCGGCTGGCGACGGGCGCGACAATCAACGGATTGGCATCGGCGGCGGTGCCGCGCTAGAAACCGCCTCATGCCCGCACAGACAAAAAAGCAGCTCAACCCCTTCCTTAAGCTCGCGCTCGAGATGGGACCGCTGGTCCTGTTCTTTTTCGCGAACTCACGCCCGGCGCTCTTCCTGCCGTTCGTCGCGCCGCTGCTGCCCGAAGGGACCGCGCCCGAGAAGGCCGGCATCTTCGTCGCGACCGCCGTGTTCATGGTGGCGATCCTTGCCTCGCTCGCGGTGTCGTATGTGCTGACGCGGCACCTGCCCGTGATGGCGATGGTGACAGCAGTGGTTGTCGTAGTGTTCGGCTCGCTGACTCTGGTGCTGCATGACGACACCTTCATCAAGATGAAGCCTACGATCATCTATCTGCTGTTCGGCGGGCTGCTACTCGGCGGACTCTATTTCAACAAGCCGCTGCTCGCGATCGTGTTCGACTCGGTGTTCGATCTGAACGAGGAAGGCTGGCGCAAACTCACTCTGCGCTGGGCGCTCTTTTTTCTCGCGCTTGCGGTCGTGAACGAGATCGTGTGGCGCACGCAGACGACGGACGTCTGGGTGAGCTTCAAGGTGTTCGGCGTCGTGCCGCTCACATTCGTATTTGCGGCGTTCCAGTACAGGCTGCTGCAGAACCATGCGACGGTGAAGGAGGAGTAGCTCCTTCTTTCACCTCTCCGCTCGTCGGGCGGAGGAAGTCACTGCGTCTTTGCGCCGGGCACCTGACGTGCCGCCTGAGTCGGCTGCGGCTGCGCCACAAAGTAAGTCGCCTGCAGCACGCCGAGCCCGAACGGCGTCGGCACCGAAAAGCGGAACGGCACAAGAACGCGTGTGCCCGCGATCGGCGCGAGCCACATTTCCATGTCACGCTGCTCGATCACGTATTTGACCGCCGCGCGATCAGGCCGATGCCCCGCGATCGGCCGATACAGCATGGTGCAGACCACGACCGGCCCTTCGTAGCCTTTGTCGGCCTTCACGCGGTCCATGCGTTTGAACACAAGCTCGAGGTCGGCGCGCTGGCGGCCATCGAAGACCGCGAGTTTGTGACTGCAGGCGTCCGGAGTCAGCATCTCGCCCGCGCCCGGAACCGGGATCAAGACGGCACTGAGCGGATCGGTTACCCCCTTGCGATGCGCGTCGGTGACCGGCACGCGGTCCGGCGAGGGTTCGACCGGAGGCTCGACCGAAGCCTCCTTCACGGTTCCGGCGCGCAGCGTCATGCGCACTTCGTCGTTGCGCTTGTCCGTGACCGTGCTGGCGACGTAGGCGGTCGGCACGAGGCTCGTGCCCTGCACGATGCCGCGCGCGGCTCCCGAGCCGTGCCCGTCGGAAATAAAACTCACCAGGCCGGTGGTCCGCCCGCTCGCAACGGCGGTGTATTGATCGGCCGCGATATCGATTACCCAGGTCCCGTGACCCAACGGAATTCCGGCAAGCGAGGCTGTGTACCGTGCCTCCAGCTTGCCTTGCGCCTGTGCGGCAGACGAGAGACTCGCGAACGCCAGGTTCGCGACGAACAGGCTGAGGGCGGCGGTACACGATCGCACGACGTTCGATCCTTCCCCGGCCTTTCCGCGGCAGTGATTGGCGGTATTGGGCGGTCTTCGGCTGGGAATGTGCCGAATCTGTGGTTCCGGCCCTCCCTCGTCCTCGGCTTGACGCCCCGGCGCGTGGACCTTATAGGTCCGCGTCTCCGAACGGGCGTCGAACCGGCACCGTCGGGCTTCCTTCAGATTTTCAAGGATTTCGACCATGTCGCGCCGTTGCGATCTGACCGGCAAAGGCCCGCAGGTAGGCCATAAGGTCAGCCACTCGAACATCAAGACGAAGCGGCGGTTCCTGCCGAACCTGCTGAACGTCACGCTGATCTCCGACGCGCTCGGACGTTCGTTCAAGTTTCGTATTTCGGCAAATGCGCTGAAGAGCGTCGATCACCGGGGTGGCCTCGATGCGTTCCTGGCCAAAGCCAAGTCCGAGGATCTGTCGCCCAAGGCGCTCAAGCTCAAGAGCGAGATCGCCAAAAAGCGCGCGGAGACTGCCAAGGCCGCATGACGCGCGCAGCATCCCGCGATACCGATGCCCGGCCTCACGCCGGGCATTTTCTTTTCACCGATGCTGGCTGAAGAACCACACTGCGAACGCGACCATCCCACCGATGACGGCGAGCATCACGGCTGCGGCGGTGAACAGGTAAGCCAGGCCGAACAGGAAGCTGAACGGCAGACGCCCCGAGACCGCGAGCCAATAAAAGATCGAAGCGCCCGGCACGATGGCAGCGAGCACCGCGAGCACGAGATCGAGCGGGTGAACGGTCTTCCGGAACATCCGCGCCACCAGGCTGTGACGCGGAACTATCGCAAAATATTGATGCGATCAATGCAGCTTGCGGCGGGGTAGACGCTGTTGCGACTGCGCGGCAGCGTCCGCGGCCGCCTGTTCCTCGAACAGTTCGGCGAGCTTTTCGGTCATCACGCCGCCCAGCTCCTCGGCGTCCACGATGGTGACGGCGCGGCGATAATAGCGCGTCACGTCGTGCCCGATGCCAATCGCGATCAGTTCGACCGGCGAGCGCGTCTCGATCTCCTCGATCACCCAGCGCAGATGACGCTCGAGGTAGTTGCCGGGGTTGACCGAGAGCGTGGAGTCGTCGACCGGCGCACCGTCCGAGATCATCATCAGGATCTTGCGCTGTTCGGTGCGCGCGAGCAGGCGCTTGTGCGCCCAGTCGAGCGCCTCGCCGTCGATATTCTCCTTCAGCAAGCCCTCGCGCATCATCAGGCCGAGGTTCTTGCGCGCGCGCCGCCACGGCGCATCGGCCGACTTGTAGATGATGTGGCGCAGATCGTTGAGCCGCCCCGGGTTCGCCGGCTTGCCGCCCGCAAGCCACGCCTCGCGCGACTGCCCGCCCTTCCAGGCACGCGTCGTAAATCCGAGAATCTCGACCTTCACGCCGCAGCGCTCCAGCGTGCGCGCGAGGATGTCGGCGCAGGTCGCCGCGACCGTGATCGGCCGGCCGCGCATCGAACCTGAATTGTCGAGCAGCAGCGTCACCACAGTGTCGCGAAACTGGGTGTCCTTTTCGCGCTTGAACGAGAGCGCATGCATCGGATCGATCACGACGCGGGTCAGCCGCGCCGGATCGAGGATTCCTTCCTCGAGATCGAACTCCCAGGCGCGGTTCTGCTGCGCCATCAGCTTGCGCTGGAGGCGATTCGCGAGCCGCGACACCACGCCCTGCAAGTGCGACAGCTGCTTGTCGAGATAGCCGCGCAGCCGATCGAGTTCTTCCGGCTCGCACAGATCCTCGGCCGCGATGATCTCGTCGAACTTGCCGACATAGGGGTGATAGTCCGGCCCGCGCGGCTCGTTCTGTCCATGCGGACGCGGCCGCCACGGCTCGTTCGCGGCCTCCGAGTCGCCCATGTCGGCATCGTCAGGCATATCGGCAGAGGGCGCGTCCATCGCTTCGCTGGCGCCATCGGGCAGTTCGTCGGCGGAGACTTCCATCTCCTCCATGCTCATGCCCTCGGCGTCCTCCGACTCCTTGGCGTCCCCGTCCTCGCCCTGGTTCTGCTGCTGATCCTGCTCTCCGGAGTCCTCGCTCTCGTCATCGGAATCGCGCGCGCGCTCGTCGCCCATTTCAAGCGAGTCGAGCAGATCATGGATCACGTCGCCGAAGCGGCGCTGCTGCTCGACCAGCTTCTCCAGCCGGTCGAGTTCGTGTCCCGCCCGCTCCTCGATGAACGGCCGCCACAAATCGACAAGCTTGCGCGCCGCGGGCGGCGGAGCCTGTCCGGTCAGACGCTCGCGCACCATGAGGGCGACGGCATCCTCGATCGGCGCGTCGGCGCGGTCGGTGATGTCGTCGAATTTGCCGCGGTGGAATTTGTCGTCCAGCATCGCGCCGAGATTTTGCGCCACGCCCTGCATGCGCCGCGCGCCGATCGCTTCGACGCGCGCCTGCTCGACCGCTTCGAACACCGCACGGCCTTGCTGGCCGGACGGCATCTGGCGGCGGTGCACCGCTGGATCGTGGCACGCCATCTTCAGCGCCATCGAGTCCGCGTGCCCGCGCACGATCGCAGCGTCGTGTGCGTTGAGCTTGCGTGGCGGTTCCGGCAAGCGCGCCTTGCCGCCCGCGAGACCCGGCCGCTCAGCCGCGTAGGAGATTTCCAGATCCGGCTTGCGCGCGAGCGCCCGCATGCAGCCCGCGACCGCGCGCTTGAACGGCTCGACCGGAGATTCCTTCGACGGTGTTTTCGGTTTGATGTTTGTCGACATCGGCCAGTTATGAAAGCGCGACGTTCACCGAACTCTCCGGCAGTTCGACGCCGAAGCAGCGCTGATAGAACTCCGCGACGATCGGGCGCTCCAGCTCGTCGCACTTGTTGAGGAACGTGAGGCGGAATGCAAAGCCGACGTCGCCTGTGAAAATCTCGGCATTCTCCGCCCAGGTGATGACGGTGCGTGGGCTCATGACAGTTGAGATGTCGCCGTTCATGAAGGCGTTGCGCGTGAGATCCGCGACCCGCACCATCTTGCCGACGATGTCGCGCCCTTCCGCAGTGCGGTAGTGCCGCGCCTTGGCGAGCACGATCTCGACCTCGTTGTCGTGCGGCAAATAGTTGAGCGTCGAGACGATCGACCAGCGATCCATCTGCGCCTGGTTGATCTGCTGCGTGCCGTGATAGAGGCCGGTGGTATCGCCGAGGCCGATGGTGTTGGCGGTCGCAAACAGGCGGAACGCCGGGTGAGGACGGATCACGCGGCTCTGGTCGAGCAGCGTCAGGCGGCCGGAGGATTCCAGCACGCGCTGGATCACAAACATCACGTCCGGGCGGCCAGCGTCGTATTCGTCGAAGCAGAGCGCGACATTGTGCTGGTAGGCCCACGGCAGGATGCCGTCGCGGAATTCGGTGACCTGCTGGCCGTCCTTGATGACGATCGCATCCTTGCCGATCAGGTCGATGCGACTGATGTGGCTGTCGAGGTTGACGCGCACGCAGGGCCAGTTGAGCCGCGCCGCGACCTGCTCGATATGCGTGGATTTGCCGGTACCATGATAGCCCGACACGATCACGCGGCGGTTGCGTGAGAAGCCCGCCAGGATCGCGAGCGTGGTCGCGCGATCGAAACGGTAATCCTGATCGACGTCCGGCGTATGGTCGTCCGGCTCCGAGTAGGCCGGGACTTCCATGTCGCTATCGATACCGAACACCTGTCGCACCGACACCTTCATGTCGGGCAGGCCGGTGACTTCCTGAGTGGCGGCAGCCATTGATCCTCCGTGGCCTCGGGCCGGACCCGAGACACAAACTGTCTGATCCTGCGGATCGGATTAAATCGGGGCGAAACTAGCAGAAACGGCGTGCAGCGCGATAGTGACCCAGCGCGGGCCAAATATCACAATTTTTCATAGGCTTGGCAGCGCAGCGCGATGATCCGGCACCGCGGGCGCGACCGCGTCGGCTCATCTCAGCAAAACTTCGCCGACTTCAGATAATTATACGCCTGGATAACCGCGACCAGGCGATCCTCCGTCGAGCGATCGCCGCCATTGGCGTCGGGGTGATGGCGCTTCACCAGTTCCTTGAAGCGCGCCTTGATCTCGGGCCCCGCCGCGTCGATCTCCAGCCCGAGCGTGTCGAACGCCTTTCGCTCAGCGTTGCGCACCGGACGCGCCTCGGTTTTCTGCTGCTCCTGCCGCACGCGCGCGGATGGACCCGCGCCGAACTCGCGCAGCACATCGAAGGGATCGTGCGAGGCGCGCTCATGGATGTCGTTGACGCCACCATTGAGGCCCATCTTCCATGTCGGCCGATGGCCCGTTACGGCGTCTTTCTGGTAACGCGCGACCGCGTCATCGCTCATTCCTTTGAAGTAGTTGTAGGAATGATTGTATTCGCGCACGTGCTCCAGGCAGAAACGCCAGTATTCCTGCTCGCGATTGCGCCCCTTCGGCGCGCGATGCGACGCCTCGCACGCACAGCCCGGCCACTGGCAGACCGGCGCGTCGGCGACGGGCTTGCGGTCGGGCTCCGGCTTGACCCGGATGCGATTGAATAAAGGCGAGTCGAGTTTCATGACCGACCATTATGCGGAGGCGGCAGCCACGCCCGCAAGCTTGACAAAGCAGAATGACGCGCGTCGGACGGCCCGGTTCCTTGACCAAGTCGGCCCTCTGGCCGTAAAGCGCGGCCATGCGCACAGCCGACATCATCACGGAAAAGTTGACTGGAGCTTTCGCCCCCGCGAGCCTGCGTGTGGAGGATGAGTCCCACAAGCACGAAGGTCATGCGGGCCACCGGGACGGCGGCCAGACGCATTTCAGGGTTTATATTGTGTCGGACTCCTTCCGGGGAAAGAGCCGGATCGAGCGCCATCGCATGATCAACGCGGCGCTCGCGGCGGAACTGCAAGGTGGCGTGCACGCGCTTGCGATCCACGCCAACGCGCCGGGCGAAGAAAGCGCCGCGCGCTAGTCTCTTCCGCTCATTCCCGCGTAAGTGGGAATCCAGAACCAAGAACCGTGTCCCCGCTTTCGCGGGGACAGCGTGTCAGGAACTCAAGCAGGGCGGGTCAGCCGCGCATCCACGAACACACGGTATTGCTGGGACTTAGGCTTCGCCTTGTCTTCCTCGTTGACGTAAATGACCGAGCTTTTGCCGATCAGCGCGCGCGGCAGGATCATCACGCGGATGAAGCGCGTCGGCCGGTCCGCGGCTTGCGCGAACACCGGATCGAAGCCCGAACTCGTACCAAGCATCGCCGACGTGATGGGTATGGGATTCACCGTTCATGTCGATGCGAAGTTCACCGTCAATCAGGCAGCGAATTCCCGGCCCCTGATGGTGATGCAGATAGGCGCAGCCTCCGGGCGGAAATGCCACACTGTCGCCGCGCCACAGCAACTCGCCGTCTGGCAAGGTCAGGAGCGGCATCGCCAGCTTTTCGCGCGTGATGATGCTCGAACTGGTGAGCTTTGCTGCCGGCTGGCGCGGATCGGACAGCTCCCAGCGCCACAGCGTCGCGCCCGTGCCCTCCGCATGCGCGGTGATCAGGTCCTCGCCGAACAATGCTTCGCCTTGGGCGACCACGCGCTGGCCGATGGTGATCGACCCGCGCACGACGTAGAGCATACGCGGCAGCGCCGGGAGCGACAGCACGCCCCGGTCGGTCAGGAAATCCTCGATCAGCCGCAACTCGGGGTGCATGGGTGACCCGCCGGAGACGGCTTTCCGCCGCCGCGCCGCGCAAGCTAGGATACCGCCAGCGATAAACGCAAGGACGGGCGACGTGACGGAGTTCGATCCGAAAACGCACAACGTGACGGAGCGGCGCGGCTTCGACGATCTGAAGGTCGGCGAGACTTATCGCAGCCCGAGCCGGACCATGACGGAAGCTCATTTCGCCGCGTTCCAGATGCTCTCCGGCGACAACCATCCGATCCACTACGACATCGAGTTCTGCAAGGCGCGCGGGTTTCGCGGATTGCTCGCACACGGCTTTCAGGTTCTCGCCTTCTCGGCGGTCGGCGCCGGATCATTTCCGCACATGATTGGCGACAAGCTGATCGGATTCATCGAACAGTCGTCAAAGTTTCTGAAAGGTGTGTATCCCGGCGACACGCTCTATCCGGCGCACACCATCACGGCGCTGATGCCGCAACGCACGACCGGCATTGTGGTGATGTCAGCCACCATTCATAACCAGAACAGCGAGCTGGTGCTTTCCGGCGAGCACAAATACCTGCTGCGCAAATAGCAGCGACTCAGCAAAAGAAAAGTTGGAGGAAGTCTTGCCCGTCATTTCCGGAAAACGCGCGTTCCTTGAAATCCTGAAGCAGGAAGGCGTTGAGGTGCTGTTCGGCAATCCCGGCACCACCGAACTGCCGCTGATGGATGCTTTCGCGGTCGAGACCGACATGCGCTACATCCTCGGCCTGCAGGAGTCGGTCGTGATGGCGATGGCCGATGGCTACGCGCAAGCCTCCGGAAAGCTCGCCGTGGTGAACCTTCATGTGACCCCCGGCCTCGGCAATGCGATGGGCATGCTGTACGACGCGCAGAAGGCGGCCTCGCCCATCCTTGTCACGGCAGGCCAGCACGACCAGGATTTCAACCGCACCGAGCCGATTCTCTATGCGGACCTGCCGCCGATTGCGCGACCGTTGGTGAAATGGTCCGACGAGGTGCACCGATTGCAGGACCTGCCGCTGATGGTGCATCGCGCCTGCAAGACCGCGATGGCGCCGCCGACCGGGCCGGTGTTCCTCTCGCTGCCGGGCGATATCCTCAAGAACGAAGCCGATATCGACCTGATGGCGCCGACGCGCATCGCCCGTAACGTGCGCGGCGATGTGGAAGCGATCCAGGCCGCCGCCAAGGTGCTTGCCTCGGCGAAGCGACCCATCATCATGGCGGGCGACGCGGTGGCGCAGAGCCGCGCGCTTGCCGAACTGGTGGCGCTCGCCGAGCTGATCGGCGCGCCGGTTTATGCAGAGCTGATCGCCAACACGGCGTCGTTCCCGTCGAGCCATCCGCTGTTTCGGGGCGCGATGAACCGCTCTCAGCAAGCGATGCGGAAAATCTTCGACCAGCACGATGTTCTGTTCTCGGTCGGCGCGGACCTGTTCGCGCTCTCGCTGCCGGACGACACGCAGCCGGTGTCGCCTGACCTGAAGATCGTGCATCTCGACATCGATCCGTGGGAGCTGGGCAAGAACTTCCCCACCGAGGTCGCGATTCTCGGCGACCCGAAAGGCACGCTGCCGGAACTGACCGACGCGATCCGCGCCGCCATGCCGGCATCGGTGCAGAGCGCCGCGAAGGACCGGCTGAAAGCGGCAAGCGACGCGACCCGCGCCGACCTCGAGAAGATGCGCGCACGTGCGAAATCTCTCGCGAACGAAAAGCCGATCCAGCCGCTCGCGCTGATCCATGCCATCAGCGAAATCCTGCCCAAGGATGCGGTCGTGATCGACGAGACAGTTTCGTCGGGCGGGGGCCTGCGCCAGCTTGTCAAAAGCGACGACGCGCAAAGCTTCTTCGGCTTGCGCGGCGGCGGCATCGGCTGGGGACTTCCCGCCTCGATCGGCGTAAAGATCGCGCTACCCGACCGGCCCGTGATCTGCCTCTCGGGCGATGGCTCGGCGATGTATACGATCCAGTCGCTGTGGACCGCGGCGCGCTACAAGGTCGGCGTCGTGTTCGTGATCTTCAACAACACGTCCTATCGCATTCTCAAGCAGCGCGTGTTTGCCCAACGCGGCTATGCGGCCCAACTCGACAAGTATGTGGGCATGGAGCTGAACAACCCGGAGATCGATTACGTCGGGCTCGCGCGATCGCTTGGCGTGCCAGCCGAACACGCCAGCACCGTGCATGAGGCAACCGATCTGATTTCCAAGGGACTGGCGGGCAATGGCCCAATGCTGATCAACGTGGCAATCGCGCGCGAATTCAAATAACACGGCGGCACAACCGGGAACGCGCGCATGGCCGAACAGTTGCTGGCGACCACCGTGGTCGGCTCCTATCCGCAGCCCGCCTGGCTGGTGAATTTCGACGTGCTCAAGGCGCAGACCGTGCCGCGCGTGCGCGTTCCGGAGATGTGGCGCGTGGAAGCACCCTACCTCGAACAGGCCCAGGACGATGCGACGCTGATCGCGATCCGCGACATGGAGCGCGCCGGCATCGACATCATCACCGACGGCGAGATGCGGCGCGAAAGCTATTCCAACCGCTTCGCGACCGCGCTTGAGGGCATCGACGTCGACAAGCCCGCCGTGGTGAAGAATCGCGCCGGTGTCGACACCGTGATGCCGCGCGTTGTCGGCAAGGTGAAGCGCGGCGGCGCGGTCGAGGTGCGCGACATGGAGTTCCTGCGCCGCAACACCGATCGCAAGGCGAAGATCACCCTGCCCGGTCCATTCACGATGACGCAGCAGGCCAAGAACGAACACTACAAGGACGCCGAAGAGCTCGCGATGGACTTCGCGGTCGCCGTCAACGAGGAGGCGCGCGCGCTGCAGGCCGCGGGCGCGGATGTGATCCAGCTCGACGAGCCATGGCTGCGCAACGATCCGGAGGGCGCCAAGCGCTACGCCATCAAGGCGATCGACCGCGCGCTGGATGGCATCACGGTTCCGACCGTGATCCATCTGTGTTTCGGTTATGCGTTTCTTGTGAGCAACAAGCCGCAGTCGTACTTCTTTCTCTCCGAGCTTGCGGATTCCAAGGCGCAGCAGATTTCCATCGAGGCCGCGCAGCCGAACATCGATCTCGGCGTGCTGAAGGATCTGTCGTCGAAAAAGATCATGCTAGGCGTGATTAATCTCGGCGACCAGATCGTGGAAACGCCCGCGCAGGTCGCCGAGCGTATCCGCACCGGATTGAAATATGTTTCGGCGGATCGTCTTGTGCCGGCTCCGGACTGCGGCATGAAATACCTCTCGCGCGAGGTCGCGTTCGGAAAGCTCAAGGCGCTCGCCGACGGCGCGGCGATCGTACGGAAAGAGCTGAGCTAGTAGCCGATTATTCCGCCGGCACCGGCCGTGGCGCCTCGGGATCGAGCAGCACCTGCGGCCCGCGGCCACCGAGCCGGCGGTGCAGCCTGTCGAGCAGCAGGTAGATCACCGGCGTCGTGTAGAGCGTGAGGATCTGCGACACCAGAAGCCCGCCGATGATCGTGATGCCGAGCGGGCGACGCATTTCGGAGCCCGGCCCGGTGGCGATCACCAGCGGCACGGCGCCGAGCAGCGCGGCAAGCGTCGTCATCAGGATCGGGCGGAAGCGTTCCATGCAGGCCTCGTAGATCGCGCGATCCGGCGGCAGGCCGCGCTGGCGCTCGGCTTCCAGCGCGAAGTCCACCAGCATGATGCCGTTCTTCTTGACCAGGCCGATCAGCAGAATGATGCCGATGAACGCGATGATGGTCAGCTCCGCACCGTAGAGCTTGAGCGCGAGCAGCGCGCCGAGCCCGGCGGAGGGCAGCGTCGAGATGATCGTGAGCGGATGCGCGAGGCTCTCATAGAGCACGCCGAGCACCAGATAGATCGCGACCAGCGCCGCGAGGATCAGCAGCGGCTGCGCGCTCGCGGAGGCGGCGAACGCCTTCGCATCGCCGGCGAACTCCGCCTGGATGATATCGGGCATCCGCATCTCGCTGATCGCCCGCTGCACGTCGACGCTCGCGTCGTCGAGTGAGACGCCGTCCTTCAACCCGAACGAAATCGTGACGGCGGGGAACTGGCCCTGGTGGTTGATCACCAGCGGCGCGATCGAGCGCTCGAACTTCGCCACGTTGGCGAGCGGCACCTGCGCGCCGTTGCTGCCCGGCACATAGATATGCGCGAGATCGTTCGGATCGCGCTGATAGAGCGGATCGATTTCCAGAATGACCCGGTACTGATTGCGCTGGGTGTAGATCGTCGAGATCTGCCGCTGCGCATAGGCGTCACTCAATGCCGCATCGATGTCCTGTACGCGCACGCCGTAACGCGAGGCCGCGTCGCGATCGATCGACACGTTAAGCTGGAAGCCGCCCTGCTCGCGGTCGGTCGAGACATCGACCACGCCCGGCACCGTCTTCACGCGGTCAACCGCCTTCGGCACCCATTTGAGCAGCTCGTCGAGGTCGGAGCTCCATAGCGTGAACTGGTACTGCGATCGGCCCTGCCGCCCGCCGACGCGCACGTCCTGCGCCGGGAACATGTAGACTTCCATGCCGGGGATGCGCGCGAACTTCGGCCGCATCCTGTCGATCACCCGCTGGGTCGGCACATTGTCGCGCTCGGCTAGCGGCTTGAGACTGACGAACATGCGTCCCTGATTGACCGACGCACTCCATGCCGATCCGCCGACCGAAGAACCGACGCCGTCGACCGCCGGATCGGCGAGCACGATGTCGAGCGCCTTGAGCTGCATGTCGACCATCGCCTGATATGAGATGTCCGGCGAGGCGCGGGTCGAGGTGAAGATCAGCCCTGTGTCGTCCTGCGGAAAGAAGCCTTTCGGCATCTTGATATAGAGATCGACGGTGAGTCCGACGGTCGCCGCCATCACGACCAGCATCAGCACGCGGTGCTCCAGCAGAATCGAGAGGCTCGCCCCGTAAGCGCGGGTCAGGCGCGACAGTACCCATTCGACCAGCCGGTCAAACCTTGTCTCGGTGCGGCTCGGCACCTCGTGGATGTAGTGCGCGCAGATCATCGGCGTGACGGTGAGCGACACCACCGTCGAAATCACGATCGCAAATACCAGCGTCACCGAGAACTCGCGGAACGCACGTCCGACAATGCCGCCCATGAACAGCAGCGGGATAAACGCCGCGATCAGCGAAATGCTGATCGAGACCACCGTAAAGCCGATCTGCCGCGCGCCCTCGATGGTCGATCGCAGCGGCGAGTGTCCCTTCTCCATGTTGCGGAACACGTTCTCGATCATCACGATGGCGTCGTCCACGACGAAGCCGACCGAGACGGCGAGCGCCATCAGCGACAGGTTGTCGATCGAGAAGCCGACGCACCACATCGCCGCGCAGGTGCCGCAGAGCGACAGCGGCACCGTGATGCCGGCCGCGAGCGTCGGTGTCGCGCGACGCAGGAACAGGAACACCACCAGCATCACCATCCCGACGGTGCCGGCGAGCGTGAGCTGCATGTCGTGCACGCTGGCCCGGATCGTTCCCGTGCGGTCGGACAGGATCGAGAAATCGATGTCGGCCGGAATCCAGCGCTTGATCTCGGGGATCAGCTCGCGGATGTGGTCGACCGTGTCGATGACATTCGCGTCGCCCTGCTTGGTGATGATCAGCAGCACCGAGGGCTGGCGGTTGAACCACGCGGCCGAGCGGGTGTTGCGCGTACTCTGGTCCACCGTCGCGATATCGGCGAGGCGCACGATGTTGCCGTTGTTGGTCTTGACCACCAGCGTCCGGTAGTCGGGCGCGCGGCGAAGCTGATCGTTGGTGCCGATCGTTTCGGCAAGCTGGCTGCCGTCCACCACGCCGAGCGGGCTTTGCGCGTTGGCGCTCGAAATCGCGTTGCGCACGTCTTCAAGCGAAATACCGGCCGAGGCGAGCGCGCCCGGATTGACGCGCACCCGCACCGCCGGCTGCTCGGCGCCGCTCACTGTCACGTCGGCAACACCCGAGATCTGCGCGATGCGCTGCGCCACCACCGTATCGGCGGCATCATAGATCGCGCTCGCCGGGACGGTTTTCGATGTGAGCGCGATGATCAGCACGGGCGCGGCCGCCGGATTGAACTTGCGAAACGAGGGAATCGACGGCAGGTCGCTTGGCAGATCGGTCAGCGCCGCGTTGATCGCGGCCTGAACGTCGCGCGCCGCGCCTTCGATGTTCCGCGACAGGTCGAACTGCACGATGATCGAGGTCTGGCCAAGCGAGGAGACCGAGGTGATTTCCGTTACGCCCGCGATCGTGCCGAGCTGGCGCTCCAGCGGCGCTGCGACGGTCGCCGCGATGATCGCCGGATCCGCACCTGGCCGGCTTGCCGAGACGCGAATGGTCGGCAGTTCGACATTCGGCATGCTGGCGACGGGCAGGAAGCGATAGGCCACGATCCCGACCAGCAGCAGTCCGATTGCCAGCAGCGTCGTGCCGACCGGCCGCATGATGAAGGGGTAGGAGAAATTCATCGCGTCACTCGGCCGGCTGGGGCGCGATGCGCGGCGGCGGCTGCCGGGTGAGCCGAATGCGCAGTCGCTCCATCGCGAGATAAATGACCGGCGTCGTGTAGAGGGTCAGCAACTGGCTGAGCAGCAACCCACCGATGATCGTAACCCCGAGAGGAAAACGCAGTTCCGAGCCGGTGCCGCTCTCGAAGGCAAGCGGCATCGCGCCGAACAGCGCCGCAAGCGTCGTCATCATGATGGGACGAAAGCGCAGCAGCGACGCCTGCATGATCGCATCGCGCGCCGACATACCGTGGTGCCGCTCGGCCTCCAGCGCAAAGTCGATCATCATGATGGCGTTCTTTTTCACGATGCCCATTAGCAGCACGATGCCGATCAGCGCGATGACGGACAGGTCCTGCCCGACCAGCATCAGCGCGAGCAGCGCGCCGACGCCCGCCGACGGCAGCGTGGTCAGGATCGTGAACGGGTGGATAAAGCTCTCGTACAGCACGCCCAACACGATGTAGATCGTCACGAGGGCGGCGAGGATCAGCCACGGCTCGCCGGCGAGCGACTTGGCGAACTCCGCGGTATCGCCCGAGTAGCTGCCGATCACCGAGGTTGGCATGCCGATCGCGTGCTCGGCCGACGAAATGATGTTGACGGCATCGCCGAGCGCCGCACCGTCCGCCAGATTGAAACTGAGCGTGACCGAGGGGAACTGCTCCTGATGCGCGATCGCAAGCGGCGCGGTCGTACGGGTCATCTCGGCGAAGGCCGCGAGCGGCACCTGGGTGCTGGAAGCGCCGGGCACATAGGTCGAAAGCTGTTGCGAAATCTGCGCGCTTGAGGTCGCAAGCGGCTGGCTCGGTGCGTTCGCCGGCAGATAGATCTTTTGCAGCGCCGAGGGATCGCGTTGATACTGCGGCGCCGCCTCGAGGATCACGCGGTACTGGTTGGCTTGCCCGTAAATCGTGGAAATCTGTCGCTGGCCGAACGCATCGTTGAGCGTGTCGTTGATCACCTGCATCGAGATGCCGAGCCGCCCGGCCTTCTCGCGATCGACATTGATGAAGGCGCGCAAGCCTCCCTCCTGCGCCTCGGAGGAAACGTCGCGCAGCGTCGGGCTTTCGTGCAGCGCGTCAGCCAGCTGGTTCGACCAGTTGGCAACCTCGGCCGCCTCGGTGCCGACCAGCGTGTACTGGTATTGGGCACGACTCGGACGGGTCGAAATCTGGATGTCCTGCACCGGCTGAAAGAATACGGTCATGCCCGGAATGTCGGCGACATTGCGCTTGAGCCGCGCAATGATGGCCGACACGGTGTCGTGACGTTCGCCGCGCGGACGAAGCGTAATCGAAAGACGGCCGGCGTTCGGTGTCGCGTTGAGCGGACTGACGCCGACCACTGAAACCACGCCGGTCACGTTCTGGTCCTGCCGGACGCGGTCCGAGACAAGCAGCTGCAAGCGCTGCATTTCGGCGAAGGACACTTCGGTGCCGGCTTCGGTCACCGCGGTGATGAGGCCGGTGTCCTGCAACGGCAGGAAGCCTTTCGGAACGACGAAATAGAGCGCGATCGTCGCCGCGAAGGTCACCACCGTCATGAGCAAAGTCAGGCGCTGATGCCGGAGCACCCATTCGAGGCTGCGCCCGTAACCGCGCACGCTGCCCTCGACGATGTCGTTGAACCAGCGCGTGACCCGGTTGCCGCCATGCTGATCTTCGTTGCGCAGGAGCTTGGCGCACATCATCGGCGTCAATGTGAGCGAGACGATCGCCGACACCACCACCGCTATGGTGAGGGTGAGAGCAAACTCGCGGAACATGCGGCCGACGAGGCCGGTCATGAACAGCAGCGGGATGAACACCGCGATCAGCGAAACGGTGAGCGATATGATCGTAAAGCCGATTTCGCGCGCGCCGCGCATGGCGGCGTCGTAGGGCGACTCGCCCTCCTCCATGTGGCGCACGATGTTCTCGATCATCACGATCGCATCGTCCACCACGAAGCCGGTGCCGATGGTCAGCGCCATCAGCGAGAGATTGTCGAGCGAGAAACCGGCGAACCACATCACGCAGAAGGTCGCGATCAGCGAAAGCGGCAGCGCGACGCCGGCGATGATGGTCGCGCGAATGGTGCGCAGGAAGATGAACACCACCAGCACCACCAGCGCGACCGCCAGCACCAGCGTGAACTGCACATCGTGGATCGAGGCGCGGATCGTGTCGGTGCGGTCCTGCACAACGGTCAGCTTGGCGCCGACCGGGAGGATGCGGCGCAGGCGGGGCAGCTCGGCCTGGATGTTCTTGACCGTCTGCACAACATTCGCGCCCGGCTGGCGACGAATATCGATGATCACGGCCTGCTGGCTGTTGAACCAGCCCGAAACCTTGGCGTTTTCCAGCCCGTCGATCACGTCCGCGACGTCGCGCAGCATCACGGGATTCTGGTTGCGATAGGCGATCACCAGTGTGCGGTAGGCTTCGGCGGCGGCAAGCTGGTCGTTTGCCGCGATGGTGTAAGACTGGAACGCGCCGTCGAACGCACCTTTTGGTCCCGCCACATTGGCATTGACGATCGCCTGCCGGATGTCTTCCAGCGCGAGGCCGTAGGCGGCAAGGCGCGGCAAGTCCGCCTGGATGCGCACCGCCGGCTTGATGCCGCCCTGTGTCGCCACATTGCCGACGCCGGTGATTTCAGAGAGCCGCTGCGCCATCAGCGTGTCGGCAAGATCGCTCAATGCGCGCAGCGACACCGTGTCAGAGGTGAGTGCGAGCGTGACGATCGGCGTATCGGCCGGGTTCACCTTCGAATAGATCGGCGGATAGGGCAGATTGCGCGGCAGCGCGGATGCGGACGCATTGATGGCGGCCTGCACGTCCTGCGAAGCGGCGTCGATGTCGCGATTAAGGTCGAACTGCAGCGTGACCTGGCTGATCCCGTAGGAACTCGACGACGTCATGGTGGCGAGCGAGGGTATCTGGCCGAACTGGCGCTCCAGCGGCGCCGTCACCAGCGACACGATCGTGTCGGGGCTGGCGCCGGGAAGTTGCGTCGTGACCTGGATGGTCGGGAAATCGACCTGCGGCAGCGCCGAAACCGGCAACCACAGATAGCCGAGCAGACCGCCGAACATCACCGCGACCCCGAGCAGCGAGGTCGCGATCGGCCGCCTGATGAAGGGGGCCGAGACGTTCATTGCTTGGCGCTCGAATCAGCTGGCGTCGCGGCTGCATTCTCCGATTTCTTGCGTCGTCCTTCCTTGCCGCCGTCCTTCCCGTCATTCGTGGCGCCTTCGCGCTTGCGCCGCCCTTCCGGCCGCGCTGCCTCGCCGCCTTGCGGCGCAGCCCCCTCGCCGGCCGCCGGCTGCGGATCGCCCTCGCCTTGCTGCACGGATACACGCGTGCCGTTGGAGAGACGCGTGAAGCCGGTTGTGACCACCTGTTCCTGCGCCTTCACGCCAACCGAGATCACCGCCCTGTTGTCGTCCTGCTGCGTGACCGTGATGGGCCGCACCGCGACCTTGCTGTCGGCCTCGACCACATAGACGAACGTGCCCTGCGGTCCACGCTGCACTGCCGCCGTCGGCACGACGATGACCTGCTTAAGCGTATCGACCAGCATTCGAACATTGATAAACTGTCCCGGCCAGAGCTGAAGGCTGGCGTTGGGAAACTCGGCCTTCATGCGGATGGTGCCGGTGGTCTGGTCCATCTGGTTGTCGATCACCCGCAGCGAGCCTTTGTCGACGAACGTCTTTCCGTCCACCGCCATCGCGTCGACCGGCAGGGGGCCCTGCGCGAAGGCCTTGCTCACTTGCGAAAACTGCTGCTGCGGCAGATTGAACAACACCGAAATCGGTTTCACCTGCGTGATCGTTACGAGACCATTGGTGTCGTTCGCCTGCACCAGATTGCCTTCGTCGATCAGCCGGAGACCGGTGCGGCCGTCGATCGGCGCGACGATCTTGGTGTAGCTCAGCATCGTCTTGGCGTTGTCGATCGCGGCCTGATCGCCCTGCACCTGCGCATCGAGCTGTGCGACCAGCGCCTTCTGGGTGTCGGCCTGCTGCTTCGATCCGGAGTTGGAAGCAGCAAGCTTGGTGTAGCGGTCGAAGTCGATCCGCGCATTGGCGAGCGTCGCCTCGTCCTGCGCCTTCTTGGCGACCGCCTGGTCGTACTGCGCCTGATAGGTGCGCGGATCGATCTCGGCGAGGACGAAGCCCTTCTCGACGTCCTGGCCTTCCTTGAACGAGACCTTGACGATCTGCCCGCCGACCTGCGGGCGCACCGTCACGGTGTTGAGCGCCCGCGTGTTGCCGACCGCATCGAGGAAGATCGGCACGTCGGTGACGGTCGCGCGCGCGGCCAGCACCGGCGCCGGCTGATCCTGGAACGCCTTGGCGCGCCGCTGCTTCTGTTCCTGCTGCTGCTGCCCATTCATCACATAGGCGCCGACTGCGGCCACGACCGCGATGCCAACCACCGTGGGCAGGACTCGGCGAAGATTCATCACTGGACTTCCTTTACGCGACGCACACGACGCGAACTTGCGATCTCCTCAGGGATAACCCATCCACCGCCGAGCGCCTGGAACAGGCTGACGCTCGCCTGCACCCTTGTGAGCCGGACCAGCACGAGCTGGTCCTGCGCCTGAAACAGCGTGCGCTGCGTGTTCAACACCGTGGTGATGTCGATCGTACCGGCACGAAGTTGCGTTTCAGACAGTTCGTAGGCGCGCCGCGATGTTGCCACGACCTCGGTCTGCAGCCGCTCCTGATCCGCGAGGTCGCGGACCGCGATCAGCGCGCGCTCGACGTCGGAGAATCCCGACAGGATCGCCTTGCGATAAAGCTGCAGCAACTCGATCGCCTGCGCCTTGCGCAAATCGAGCGTTGAGAGCAGGCGGAAGCCGTCGAACACCGGCTGCGTCAGGCCCGCCGCAACCGAGTAGATCGCGGACTGCGGGATGAACAGCGTGTGCAGCGCGGCGCTGACAAAGCCGCCTTCGCCGGTGAGTGAGAGGCTCGGGAACAGCGCAGCGCGCGCGCTTTCGACGTTTGCCTTCGCAGCGGACAATTGGGCCTCGGCCTCACGAATATCGGGACGTTGCAGCAGCAGATCGGCCGGCAGGCCGGGCGACGGACGTTGCGCTGCAATCGATTGCAGGGTGCCGCCATGCACGTTGAGGCGCGAAGGCGCCTCGCCAAGCAGCAGCGCGAGCGCTGCAATGTTCTGGCGCAATTGCTGATCGAGCGGGGGAATGGCGGCGCGTTGCTGCGCGAGGAGTGATTCCTGCTGTGCGATGTCGAGCCCTGTCGCGGTGCCGACATTGATCCGCTCGCGATAGACATTCAGGACGCGGGTCGCCGCCGCGACGTTGTCGCGCGCGATACGCAGCCGGTCCTGCGCGGCGAGAATCTGGAAGTATGTGTTGATCACGCTCCCCACCGTGGAGAGCGCAATCACCTCCCGGTCGAACCGGCTCGCGATTGCGGCAAACTCCGCCGAGCGCAATGCCGCGCGGTTCTTGCCCCACAGGTCGACCTCGTAGCTCGCATTGAGCACCGCATTGTAGGACGATGCGCCGCTGTTCGCGCCGGTGCCGGAACGCGTCACCGAAAGATCGCCGTTCACCATCGGGAGCAACGGTGCGCCCGCGATGCGCGTCTGCGCATCGGCCTGTTCGATGCGGGCAACAGCCGCGGCGATGTCGAGATTGTCGAGATAAGCGCGCTCGACCAGAAAATTCAGTTCCCCGGAGCGGAAACCACGCCACCAGTCGGGTGCAGGCAGCGCGCCCCGCGAACCGGCCGAGCCCGCGCGGTAGGCCGGCGGCACATCGACCACCGATCCGGTCGGCGGCTCGCCCGTCAGCATGCAGCCGGCAAGGCTTGGCGCAAGCAGCAGCGCGAGCGCGCGCCTTGAGCCTGCACCCGCCTTCCTTCCAGATCGTGCCATCTTATTCAGGTGTGTCACCCTCAATGCGCGTTTTGCGCCGGCCGCGGCGGCCAGTCGGCGAGCTTCGCACGGCCCTGTGCCGACATTGCGCTCGCACCCCCGACAAGGATCTCGCTCATGACCCGCTCATAGGCAGGCCGCGCGGCCCGGACGTCGGTGAGGGCGGTCCGCAACTGCGCGGTATCGAACGGTTGCGCCCGCAGAGCGTCCTGCATGTGTGCGAGCGCCTCATTGAGTTTCTCCCGAGCCGACTCGGCGGTGGCTTCGCGGACGTGAAACGCCGCGCGCAGTTTTTCCGCATCGTCGGCTGGCAAGGGTGCGGCGAGCCGCTCGATGCGCGCCGCCGCGGTGCGCGCACGCTCGACCGCAGCAGGCTGCCACGGCATCAGGTAATGGCGGAGCGCCAGCGCGCCAGCCGTGCCGATGAAGAACAGGTTGAGTGCGAGCGAGCCGACCATCAACCAGCGCGACGAGCGGTCCGGCATCGTCAGGGTCATCGTCATGGCCGCAGCCCCGAATCAATATCGAAGACATTCGTCCCCGGATCGTCGGCCGCCGCAAGACGAACAAGATCCAGGTCGGTGGCGATGCGCGTTCCGATGCCAGACAGGCCGATCGAGACGCCGAGCACGGCGGCGGCGGCGAGCGCCGCAAGCCGAGGCCAGGCGGGCGCGAAGTCGCGGTCCATCAACGCGGTTGGCCACCACGCGAAGGCACGGCGCTGCGGCGGAAGGACGTGCAGCCGCGCCACGATGCGCCGTGCGGCACCATCCTCGGGGTCGATCGCGAGCACGCGCCGCAGTGCCGTCTCAAGCTCATGATCGCTCACGAATTTTCTCCCCGATGTCAGTCCAATGCGGCGCGCAGGGCCTGTCTCGCCCGCACCAGCAGGGCCTCGATGGCCGAGACCGATGAATCGAGTACCTCTGCGACATCGGCATTGCCGAGCCCCTCTTGGTAGGTAAGCAGGATGGCGGCACGCTGGCGCTCGGGCAGCGCCGCAATTGCCTCGGCAAGACGCCGGTCACGCTGGCGCGCTTCAAGTTGCGCATCCGGCGCAGGAGCGTGGTCGGGGGCATCGCCGGCCGCCTCAAGCGGGAGATGGGACGCGCGACGCCTCGCGTTGAGACAGAGATTGACCACGATCCGATAAAGCCAGGTGCGAAACGCAGCCTGCGGCCGCCAGCGCGGCGCATTGCGCCAGACCCGCAGGAACGCCTCCTGTACGATGTCTTCGGCAATGGCATCGGTGCCGAGCATCCGCCGCGCAAGGGCGTGCGCAAGGCCTGCATGCCGTTGCGCCAACGCCCGGAATGCGCGTTCGTCGCCGGCCGCGATGCGCACCATGAGGTCATGATCGGACGGTTCGTCCATGCAGCCGAATCAGCCGTCGCTTCGGGCGCGAACCATGCGGGAATTGCGCACCCGGCGCACCTCCCGATCGTCCTGGACGGTGGCAGAGCGGACTCGTGGCATGGGATCGGACCATTCCCATTCAACCCGCGTTACCGCCAAACCCTGCGGTTCCCCGCTGGACTTTTTTCACAGCGCATGCAATTCGGAACCGGAGATCTCGCCGGATCTGGTGCATCATGCTGGAATCGCTCAGGAAATTTGTGTCCGACCTGACCGGCGGCGAAAAGCATCCGGCCCGCTTCGAGGAAACCGATTATCGCCTCGCGGCTGCCGCGCTGCTCATTCATGCCTCCACCGTCGATGGCAGCGGGATCAGCGAGGTGGAACGCGACAGGCTCCGTGGGCTCCTGAAATCCCGCTTCGCGCTCGACGACGCCGCAACCGATGAATTGATCGATCTCGGTACGATGGCCGAGCACGAGGCGGTCGACCTTTATCACTTCACCAGCATGATCAACCGATCCCTCGACGAGCAGGGGCGCCTCGGTATCGTCGAGATGATGTGGGAGGTGGTGTTCGCCGATGGGAGCGTTAACGAATTCGAGGATAATCTGATGTGGCGCGCCGCCGACCTTCTGGGGGTCTCCTCGCGCGACCGCATCGCTATCCGCCGGCGCGTATCCGGCGAAACAGCCGACAGCGGCGAAGCCTAGGACATCCGGGCTAGCGAGGCAGGAGTGGCGACGTCGATTTTCAAGCCCGTTACCGTCATCACGGGTGCCTCGGTCGGAATTGGCGCAGCGCTCGCGCGCGTTTTCGCCAACAACGGCCATGAGGTCGCGCTGGTGGCGCGCCGCGAGAAGGAAATGATCCTGCTCGCGAACGAGCTTTCGGTCACGGCCGCCATCAAGCCGCATGTCATCGTCGCCGATCTGCTCCGCAGCGACGCGCCAGCGCGCATCGCGCATGACCTGTTCGCGCGTGGGCTCGAACCGGCGATCATCGTCAACAACGCGGGCTTCGGGCTGCACGGACCGGCCGCCGAAATCGAGCGTGCCGAGCAACTTTCGATGATCGACCTGAATATCCGCGCTGTGACCGATTTGTCGCTGCGCTGGATCGACGGAATCGTGAAGCACAAGGGCGGCATTCTGAACGTCGCCTCGGTCGCCGGATTCATGCCCGGCCCGGGCATGGCGGTCTATTACGCCTCGAAGGCCTACGTGCTGTCGTTTACCGAAGCGCTCTCGCGTGAGCTCAAGCCGTTCGGCATCCGCGTCACGGCGCTGTGTCCAGGACCGGTGAAGACCGAATTCCAGACGCGGGCGGGCCTCGATTCCAAACCCGCTCCTCTTTTTCTGCGCCGAACGCCCGAGCAGGTCGCGCAGGCCGGTTACGATGGATTCATGGCCGGCAAACGTCTGGTCATTCCGGGCATCGGCAACAAGATCATGAGCATGGTACCGCGCTTCCTGCCGCGCGGGCTGATGCTCCAGACACTCGAATCCTACCAGCGCGATCGCGGACGCCGCGCGGAGAACCGGCGCAGGACGCCGCTAAAACCTTGAAACGCGTTGTTTATACGTTAGGACCTAACTGCCGGTGGCACCAACCGTGACGCCATGACCGAACAAATTCTCATCGTCCTGCATCAAGAACAATCGACGCCGGGGCGTGTCGGCACCACTCTGCGCGAGCGCGGCTACGACCTCGACATCCGCCGCCCGCGCTTCGGCGATCCGCTACCCGACACCATGGCCGACCATGCCGGCGCGGTCATTTTCGGCGGGCCGCAAAGCGCCAACGACCCGGACGATTTCATCAAGGCCGAGATCGATTTCATCGGCGTGCCACTACGGGAGGGAAAGCCTTATCTCGGCATCTGCCTTGGTGCGCAGATGCTGGCGAAGTATCTGGGCGAGCGCGTCGCCACGCACCCGGAAGGCAAGGCCGAGATCGGCTATTATCCGGTCCGTCCGACTGCGGCCGGGCGCGCGATCTGCGAGTGGCCCGACTACATGTATCAATGGCATCGTGAGGGGTTCGACCTGCCGCGCGGTGTGGAGCTTCTGGCCGAAGGAGACATCTTTCCGATCCAGGCGTTTCGTGCGGGCTCGGCCTTCGCGATCCAGTTTCACGCCGAAGTCACCCACGCGATGATGTGCCGCTGGACCACGCGCGGCGCGGCACGAATGGAGATGCCGGGCGCAAAAGCCCGCCATGAACATTTCGCCGACCGGCCGGTGTACGATCACGGCATCCGCAAGTGGCTCGCGGATTTTCTCGATCACTGGCTCGCGCTCTCGGTACCGCGGCTCGCTGCGGCCGAGTAGTCCATTCGTTTGAGCATGACCTGACCCGAAAACTATTACCCACTTTTCGGGGTCATGCTTTCCCTTCCAGCCGGTCGGTGTGCCAGAGCGCGGGGAAGAACCGCGTCCACGCTGCGACGATCACCAGTGTGCCGATACCGCCGACCAGCACGGCCGGCACCGCGCCGATCCACGATGCCATCGCGCCGGCGCGAAATTCACCAAGCTGGTTCGATGCACCGATGAAGAGGCCATTCACCGCCGTGACGCGGCCGCGCACCTTGTCGGGCGTGCCGAGCTGAACGAGCGTCATGCGCAACACCACGCTCACCATGTCGGAAGCGCCGAGCACCGCGAGTGCGGCGAGCGCGATGACGAAGCTATCCGACAGCGCGAACACCACGGTGGAGAGCCCGAATGCCGCGACCGCACCGAACATCAACTTTCCGGCGCGCCGCTCGATCGGCCAGCGTGTCAGTACGAGCGCCATGGTCAGCGCACCAACGCCCGGTGCGGCGCGCAACAGTCCGAGCGCCCAGGGGCCCGCGGCAAACACATCGCGCGCAAACACCGGCAGCAGCGCGGTAACGCCGCCGAGTAGCACCGCGAACAAGTCGAGCGAAATCACGCCGAGGATCGCGGGATTGCGGCGGATATAGGCAAAACCCGCGAAGAAGGTCGAGAGCGTCATCGGCTCGCGCACCGCGGCGATGCGCTCGATGCGGATCATCAGCGTGAGGATCGCGGCGGCAGCGAACAGCGCCAGACAGGTGCCGTACACGATACCGGGGCCCGCGGCATAGAGAAAGCCGCCGAGCGCCGGCCCCGCGATGGTCGCCGCTTGATTGGCGCTGGCGGAGCCCGCGACCGCGCGCGGCACCAGCGACAATGGCACGAGACCAGGCACAATGATCTGCATCACCGTCACCTCGAAGGCGCGCGCGACGCCGAGGATGAACGCCACGATGAGGATCAGCTCGCGCGACGTCGCACCCGACAGCACGGCCGCAAACAAGGTCGCTGCGGCGATCGCCTCGACGATCTGGCAGCCGAGCAGCACGACGCGGCGGTCGTATCGGTCAGTGATCTGGCCAACCACGAGGAACAAGAGCATCGCCGGGATGAACTGGATCAGTCCAATGAGCCCGAGGTCGAATGGGTTGTCGGTCAGCGCATAGAGCTGCCAGCCCACCGCCACGATCAGCATCTGGTAACCGACCGCGACGCACACTCGCGCGAACCAGAACAGCACGAACGGCCGATGGCGCAGGACGGAGTCGGGATGGTCTGTCATGGGCCGGATGGGCCAGTCGGTGCCGCGAGGCGGCGAAGACTGGTGGAGCCAGGCGGGATCGAACCGCCGACCTCCTCATTGCGAACGAAGATGTGCTGGAAGTCGCACGGCGGCGGACGATGGCATCCTAGGGTCATCAGGCCCATGGAATCGAGCGTTTGGTAACCATAGCCGCGAACAGACTCCTCATTGATGACCTTTGCTAGGGCTTATCCGGTACACGTTACGGACGAGTCGCACGGCGAATTTCCGCCAGGGAAGTGGGTCTAGAATGCCTCGGGCAAGGCACGGAAAGCTGACCGATGCTTATGTCGAATCCCTAACACCCCGTGACGGCGGGCGCGAGCGTATCGTCCGTGATGGCGCCCTTCCCGGCTTCCTAATTCGCGTGGGTCCGCGCAAACGGACTTTTGAACTTCGAATCGAAAAGCCCCCCAAAATGACCCGCCCCCTGGGTCATTGGCCCGAATTGCGAGCACCCGACGCCCGGCGATTGGCTGAGGAGATTTGGAGCAAACACCAACGCGGTGACCCCTTGGATGGGGGCGCAAAGAAGGGCGAAGACTCCATCGCCAGCACCTGGCCGCGTTTCAAGGCTCGCCTGATCGATGATCAGCGGTCTGAACGAACGATTGGCGGATACAGCGACGTCTTCAACCGCTTATCAGACGAGGTGAAGAATTGGCCGTTACGAGAATTAGCTAACGACCCGACCCTTATGGAACGCGAAGTCGAACGCATTCGCGAACTCCTACAAAACAAGAAAAGAGGGGGTCGAGCGATGGCAACGGCCGCCGCCCGATTTATCTCAACAATTTTTAACTTCGCATGTGAACGTGATCGCTCATTGAGCTCTCTTGGCAATCCCTGTTCAGCGGTTAGCACGGTCGACCCGAAGAGAAAGGATCTGCCCATACTAGCCGAAGCGGATATGCCTCAATGGTGGAACGACATTCAGCGCATTCCTAATGAGGTCCATCGCGAGGCGCATCTGTTTTGCCTACTAAGTGCATTGCGCCGCAATTCGTTGGTGGACTTGCAGTGGAAGGATCTGGATCTGAAGCGCCGGTGTTTTCGAATAGCCAAGCCCAAAGGCGGTGAGGACCGCGCATTCGACCTTATTTTGTCTGAGCCGATGATTCGTTGCCTTTGGCGCGCACGGCGAGCGAGCCGCAAGCTTCATAAGGCTAATGCCGCCAGGTGGGTCTTTGCGTCGGCGATGGGACACGTCCGCGGTGACAGCCTTACGCGTGACGGCGTGTTGGCGAACCATGCTTTGCGCCGCGGGTACGCAACGGCCGCCACCAACGCAGGGGTTGACGAAACTACGGTAGGAAAGCTTCTCAATCACGGCGGCAAGAGCGTGACTGCCCACTATATCAAGACAAGCTATCTCGGCCGGATGCTCGCGGGTGCGCAAGAGGACATCTCGCACCACATTGTCAAAGCGCTTGGTAGTCCTCGCGGCATAGCTTGAGACGCCCGGTCGCCCCACTCGCGGCGCGATCGTCATTCGGCATTTCGCAGGCGACTCACTGCTGGAAGCAGTCATCTGCGAACCAGTCTCGCCGCCAAATTTCCCTGCTAACAGGGAAAAGAACATCGCGATTTCGAGGCCGGCAAACAACCTTGTCGCGCTGATCACTCGATAAATTGGGCATATCTGATCGAATTCCCTACTAAAGATAACAGGTATTTTACGCCAGATCAGGATGCGAAAATCAGGATCAGGGAACGGTAAGGGACGATTCGATGATTCGACGTCGGAATGTGAGACCAGAGGAACGCGACCAGCCGATGGCTGCTCTCGAAGGTCAAGCGGACATCGCTCAAGCGACACGTCAAGTCAGCTTCTGACCCAAAGCGGCCATCTCCTCAGCGGCTTAGCCGAATGTCAACCTCCCGGTCGACATGCCGCCATTCGGGAGTTGCTCTCAGGCGCATCACCGATTCCTCAAACACGTTCGAGTCTCCTGGGGCGTATTCAAACCAGGTCAAGAAATCGAAAGGCTCCGCCAGCTCCCTGCAGTGGTGCAGCCGTCTTGCTACCGCGGGGAGATACTCCAATCCAATTCCAATATGTTTTGATTGTTCTTCGAACACTTCACGGCTCGTCCTGAGCCAATCCCCACCACACCTCCGTCTTGCGAATTAGGATCAGGGCCGCTCTTGTTGCTTGCGGACGCTCCAGGCCGTCCTGTCTGGCGATCAGTGAATCAGCCCACGTCGCGTGTAACGAGTATTGCTGGTGACGCCGCGGAGTGCCCTGGAATCCTGATCAATCGGTCGGCGGTCGCGTCCCTCCAGCACTGCAAGCCTCTCCACCATAGGGAGGGTCTCTCCGATCACGGCGCTGATGCGGTCAACCGGCCACTGGCCGGTGGTACCCCCGACGAATGTTACCAATAGCGGTGTCGACATTTTGAAAGCCTCCGCTCATCAAGAGTTCCGATGGCCGCAGCGATCTATGCTTTGCCACGGCGGCTCTCAAGGAGCCCGACTTCCGCCTGAAAAGCGGACATCGCGTGACCGAAACGCCACGTCAGCTAGTGACCCGGCGACATGCGGCGCGAAGCTAAGCTCGCGCATTCTCTGGTAATAGAACGTCGGCCTCTCGGTGGCATGCGCCTTGCTGCTGGTGTTCGCGAGGGCACAGGTCACGGCGGTTCCGGCTTACACAGCTTGAGGCGTCGCAAGTCGCCTAAGGAAGTGGCAGACTGGCTCGGTTTTGTGCGGCCGCCAGAAAAACGGAAGGTCAATCATGGATCGTAGGACGTTTCTAAAGACCACGGCGGGCGCCGGTGCGCTGGTGGCGACGGGAGGAATTTCTGCGCCGGCCATCGCGCAGGCGGCGAAGACGCTCCGCTTCGTACCGCAGGCGAACCTCGCCAACTTCGATCCCATTTGGGGCACGCAATACGTGGTGCGCAACGCGGCGGTGCTGGTGTGGGACACGCTCTACGGCTTCGACGAAACGCTCACCCCGCAGCGCCAGATGGTCGAGTCGGAGGAAACGTCCTCCGACGGCCTGACCTGGACCTTCAAGCTGCGCTCCGGCCTCAAGTTCCACGACGGCTCGCCGGTGCTCGCCAAGGACTGCGTCGCGAGCCTGACGCGCTGGAGCGCGCGCGACTCGATGGGCGTGATGATCAAGGCGCTGCAGCAGGAGCTCACCGCAGTCGACGACCGCACCTTCAAATGGGTGCTGAAAAAGCCCTATCCGAAAATGCTGATCGCTCTCGGCAAGAACTCGACGCCGATGGCATTCATCATGCCGGAGCGAATTGCCAAGACCGATCCGTTCAAGCAGATCGAGGAATATGTCGGCTGCAGGCCCGATGAAGTTCGCCAAGGGCGAATGGGTGCCAGGCGCCAAAGCGGTGTTCGAGAAATTCGCCGACTACGTGCCGCGGCAGGAGAAGGCCTCGTGGCTCGCCGGCGGCAAGAACATGCTGGTCGACCGCATCGAATGGGTGGTCATGCCCGATCCCGCGACCGCATCTGCGGCGCTGCAGAACGGCGAAGTGGATTGGTGGGAGAATCCCGATCACCGATCTCGTCCCGCTCCTGAAGAAGAACCGCAACATCTCGGTCGATATCGCCGATCCGCTCGGCAACATCGGCACGTTCCGCATGAATCACCTTTTCCCGCCCTTCAACGACGTGAAGGTCCGGCGCGCCGTCCTGATGGCGCTCGACCAGGAAGAATACATGCGCGCGCTGGTCGGCGACGACGACACGATGTGGAAGCCGCTGCCCGGCTACTTCACGCCCGGCACACCGCTCTACACCGAAGAGGGCGGCGAGATCCTGAAAGGCAAGCGCGACCTGACGGCGGCCAAGAAGCTGCTCGCGGAGAGCAGCTACAAGGGCGAGCCGGTCACCTGCATCGTCGCGCAGGACCAGCCGATCACCAAGGCGCAGGGCGACGTCACCGCGGAGCTGCTAAAGCGGCTCGGTATGAACGTCGATTTCGTCGCAACCGACTGGGGCACGACGGGACAACGCCGCGCATCGAAATCTCCACCCGGACAGGGCGGCTGGGGCATGTTCCACTCGTGGCACGCTGGCGCGGACTGCGTGAACCCTGCCGTCTACATCGCGATCCGCGCGACGGGCGACACCGCGTGGTTTGGCTGGCCGAAGTCCCCTCGGTCGAGACCGAGGTGGATGCCTGGTTCGAGGCGAAGAACCTCGACGAGGAGAAGGCCGCCATCAAACGCCTTAACAAGGCCGCGCTCGACAACGTCGTCTACGCGCCGACCGGATTCTTCCTTGGCTATCAGGCGTGGCGCAAGAACGTCACCGGCGTCGTGAAGGGACCGATCCCGTTCTTCTGGGGTGTGGCCAAGACCGCGTGACGCGATAGAGTCGGACGCATGTTCAGCTACGTCGTCAGGCGGGTTCTGGCGACCATCCCGGTGATGGTGGTGGTCGCGCTGTTCGTGTTCAGCCTGCTGTTCATCGCGCCGGGCGATCCGGCCGCGGTGATCGCAGGCGATCAGGCGACCCCGGTCGACGTCGAGCGCATCCGCCAGAGCCTCGGGCTCGACCGGCCGTTCCTGGTGCAGTTCTCCGACTGGGCCTGGCGGCTCGTTCACTTCGATCTGGGCCGCTCGATCTTCACCAATCTGCCGGTCACCACGATGATCGCACAGCGCAGTCGAGCCGACGCTGTCGCTGATGGTGATCACCCTCCTCCTGTCGATCGTTGTCGCAGTGCCGATCGGCGTGCTCGCGGCCTGGAAGGTCGGCACCTGGTTCGATCGCGCCATCATGGGCTTTGCGGTGTTCGGATTCTCCGTGCCGGTTTTCGTGGTCGGCTACCTGCTGGCCTTCGTGTTCGCGTTGCAGCTCGAATGGCTGCCGGTGCAGGGCTACACGCCGATCAGCCGGGGCCTCTGGCCGTGGTTCGAGAATCTGATCCTGCCGTCGATCGCGCTCGGCTGCGTCTACATCGCGCTGATCGCCCGCATCACCCGCGCCGACGATGCTGGAGGTCCTGCAACAGGATTACATCCGCACGGCGCGCGCCAAGGGCCTCGCGCAGAGCCCGATCCTGTTCATCCATGCGCTGAAGAACGCCTCGGTGCCGATCGTCACCGTGATCGGCATCGGCATCGCGCTGCTGATCGGCGGGGCCGTCGTGACCGAGAGCGTGTTCGCCATTCCGGGGCTCGGGCGCCTGACCGTCGATGCGATCCTGCGGCGTGACTATCCGGTTATCCAGGGCGTCGTGCTGTTGTTCAGCTTCGTCTACGTGCTCGTCAATCTGGCGATCGATCTTCTCTATACCGTCCTCGATCCGAGGATCCGCTATTGAGCCCGCCGCCCGCCATCGCGGTCCCGCTCGAGGAGGTCGCGGCCGCGCCCTCGCTCCCCGATCTATGGCCGCCGGTCAAGCCGCTGCGCGGCGTCATCGGGACTTCTGCGCCGCCATCCGACGGTCGCCGTCGGCGCCGCGCTGCTGATCGTGATGATACTGATCGCCGTGCTGGCGCCGTATCTGTGGACCGTCGATCCGACCACTCTGAACACCTCGCCGCCGCACGCGCGCGCCTTCCGCGCTGTTCTGGTTCGGCACCGACATGCTCGGGCGCGACATCTATTCGCGCGTCCTCTACGGCGCGCGCGTGTCGCTGACGGTTGGTTTCTCGGTGGCGATCCTCGCCTCGGTCGCCGGGCTCGCGATCGGTCTCGTCGCCGGCATGGTCCGCTGGGCGGACGGCTTCATCATGCGCGTGATGGACGGTCTGATGTCGATCCCGCCGATCCTGCTCGCCGTCGCCCTGATGGCGCTCACGCGCGGCAGCATCGGCAACGTCGTGATGGCTATCACCATTGCGGAGATCCCGCGCGTCTCCCGCCTCGTGCGCGGCGTCGTGCTCTCGCTGCGCGAGCAGCCTTACGTCGATGCGGCGGTCGCCGCCGGCACCCGTGCGCCGATGATCATCTTGCGCCATATCCTGCCGAATACGCTCGCCCCGATGACCGTGCAGGCGACGTACATCTGCGCGAGCGCGATGATCGTCGAGGCGATCCTCTCCTTCATCGGCGCCGGCGTGCCGCCGATCACGCCGTCGTGGGGCAACATCATGGCGGAAGGGCGCGCGCTCTGGCAGGTAAAACCGTTCATCGTATTCTTCCCGGCGCTGTTCCTCTCGATCACGGTCCTCGCCGTCAACCTGCTCGGCGACGGCATGCGCGACGCGCTCGATCCGCGCCTCGCCAAGGGTCTTTAGAGCATGGCGCTGCTCGAGGTCGAAAACCTCCAAACTCACTTCCGCACGCCGGACGGCGTCAACCGTGCCGTCGATGGCGTCTCGTTTGAGGTCGGCGAAGGCGAGACGCTCGCAGTGGTGGGCGAGAGCGGCTGCGGCAAATCCGTCACCGCCAATTCGATCCTGCGTCTGATCCCGGAGCCGCCGGCCCGGATCGCAGGCGCGATCCGCTTTCAGGGAACGGACCTGCTGACACTCGACGAGCCGGCGATGCGCAAGATCCGCGGCAACGACATCAGCATGATCTTTCAGGAGCCGATGACGAGCCTCAATCCCGGTGCTCACCATCGGGCGGCAGCTCGGCGAGACGCTGCGGCTGCATCAGGGGCTCGACCGCCAGGCGGCCGAGGAGCGCGCGATCGATATGCTCAACCTCGTCGGCATCCCCGAGGCGCGGCGCCGCGTGCGCGAATATCCGCACCAGTTCTCCGGCGGCATGCGGCAGCGCGTGATGATCGCGATGGCGCTCGCCTGTAACCCGAAACTCCTGATCGCCGACGAACCCACCACCGCGCTCGACGTGACCATCCAGGCGCAGATTCTCGACCTGATGCGCGACCTCAAGCACCGCGTCGGCGCCGCCATCATCCTGATCACGCACGATCTCGGCGTCGTCGCAGAGGTCGCCGAGCGCGTCATGGTGATGTATGCGGGCCGCAAGGTGGAGGAAGCGCCAGTTGCGAAATTGTTCCGCTCACCGCGCCATCCCTATACGCAAGGGCTCCTCGGCGCGGTCCCGAAGCTCGGCTCTTCTGTGACCAGCGAAGAAACGCGGCTTGCCGAAATCCCCGGTCTCGTTCCGAGCCTGAAGACCCGCATCGTCGGTTGCGTCTTCGCAAGCCGCTGTCCGCTCGCGACCGAGCTGTGCCGCGAAGTCGCGCCGCCGCTCGAACTGAAAGCCCCGGGCCACATCGCGGCCTGCCACTACGCGCAGCGCGAGGTGGCGGCCGCATGAACGCGCCCCTGCTCGAGGTCAACGATCTCAAGAAGCATTTCCGCGTGCGCGGCGGGTTTCTCGGCCGCGCGCCCGCGTGGGTCTATGCGGTCGACGGCATCTCGTTCGACATCGCGCGCAGCGAGACGCTCTCGCTGGTCGGTGAATCCGGTTGCGGCAAGTCCACGGTCGGTCGCGCGATCCTGCGGCTGTTCGACATCACAGCCGGGCCAGGTCGTGCTCGACGGACAGCGCATCGACGACCTCACCGCCGGCGCGCTGCGGCCGATACGGCGGCGCATGCAGGTAGTGTTTCAGGACCCGTTCTCGAGCCTCAATCCGCGCATGCGGGTGAAGGACATCGTCGCCGAGCCGATCCGCAATTTCGGCCTTGCCAGCTCATCCGCCGACCTCGACGCGCGCGTCGCGGCGCTGATGGACAAGGTGCGGCTGCCGCGCGAGGCGGCGGAGCGCTGGCCGCATGAATTCTCCGGCGGTCAGCGTCAGCGGATCGGCATCGCGCG
Organism: uncultured Alphaproteobacteria bacterium; assembly: GCA_963757565.1. GTDB lineage: Bacteria > Pseudomonadota > Alphaproteobacteria > Rhizobiales > Xanthobacteraceae > PALSA-894. The sequence continues at coordinate 115,540 of CAVWSB010000002.1, read as the reverse complement.
CGCGCTCGCCGCCGAGCCCGACCTGATCGTGTGCGACGAGGCAGTTTCCGCGCTCGATGTGTCGGTCAAGGCGCAGATCGTGAACCTGCTGCAGGACCTGCAGAAGGAGCTCGGCCTCGCGATGCTGTTCATCAGCCACGATCTGGCGATCGTGGAGCACATGACGCATCGCGTCGCGGTGATGTATCTCGGCAAGATCGTCGAGGTGGCGCCCAAGCAGCGCGCATTTCGCCCAGCCCCAGCATCCCTATACCCAGGCGCTTCTTTCGGCGGTGCCGGTGCCGGAGCCGGGGGCTAGCCGGGGGCGCATCATCCTGAAGGGTGACGTGCCAAGCCCGATCAATCCGCCGAGCGGCTGCCGCTTTCACACGCGCTGCCCGCATGCATTCGATCGCTGCCGAGTGCAGGAGCCCGCGCTGCAACCTGTCGATGCCGGCCATCTTGCGGCCTGCCATCTGCTCGATGCGGCGGCGCCGCGCATCGCTCATGAACTGCCAAGCCATTGACGCCTAGACGTACGACGCGCGAAGCTAAATCCGTCAAATCCGTGGTTGGCCCAAACGCGAAATGCCGCGATGTCTTCTATGCGGTCCCGACCGGGGGCAAAGCGGAAGTGTGACGGACATCTCTAAAGCGACGTGATTGACCCAACTCCGACATTCGCAAGCATCGCATGTTAAGTACGGATGGGCCCAAATCGACGCCAATGACCCGGACCAGAAATCGAGGTGTAGATTTCAGCCCTGCTTTGCCACGCGATTCGCTGGAGTGTCGGGTGGCAATGCGACCCAGGGGTGGCGTGACACCTCCCACACCGCAATGGTCGGCGCTGGGAATTTTGGATCGGCGAAGTTACCGATGGCTACGGCGACGTATCCGGGAAAGCCTTTGCCCTCCCAGTAGACGGTGGAGCCGCATGTCGGACAGAAATAAAAGGTCAGCGCGTTCCCGCTCTCGGCTTTCCGGCTCCACGTCGAGCTTGACCGGCGAAAGTGATCTGCTCGCGGTGGAAGCGCGCTTGGTTGCTGATCACGGCACCAGTGCGGCGCTGACACTCCAGGCAGTGGCACATGGAGACGCGCGATGGTTCGCCCTCAATCTCAAGATAGAGCTGCCCGCAACTGCAGGAGGCACGTCGGGTCATCATCGCTTTGCTCCAACGCTATCGACAGCACGTAGTACTCCGAATGTCGGATCGCTTTGGAGTCTAATGACACGGTTCAGCGGAGCCTTCGAACGAAGTGAAGATCAAGGCCGGACAAAGGCGCGCCCACCTGATGCAGTGAGCCACCCTTGGCGAGGGACCCGAGGTCGATAGCGACGAACCCCACGCTATCGATCAGATCGATCACGGCTTTCTTCGCTTCGCTGTCGTCTCCTGACGTGAACATAACTGTCTTTGGCTTGTTCGACGAAAAGTCTTGTATCCAAACCATTGGCATATTGCTGATCGACTTCACAAGTCTTGCGCCTGCCGCAATTTCTGCGACCATCTCGCTCGAAGTGCGCCCGTTCAAAGCGGCGATCGATCTATTCACGCCTTCGAGACTCACGTCGGGTTTGGAATCCATATGGGCATTGGTCGCATCGATCAGGATCCGCCCATGCCAGTCGATATCCTTGAGTGCCTCGGGCACGTTCACCCAATTCGTGGCGAGGATGACGATATCGCTTTCAGCGGCTTGCCTCTTCGTGCCAGCCGTTGCGCTTGGGCCGAGATCGGCGACGAGACCTGTCAACGTATCCGGCCCTCTCGAATTGGATACAACAATCGCATGACCGGCGTTGATGAGGTGACGCCCGAAAGTCTTGGTCAAAGTTCCGGCGCCTACGAAGCCTATTCGCATGATAGTGTTCCTGTCCGGACGTGGCTTTGGCCCGTGCCGTCATGAAGTCGGCGCCAGAACCTGTCAGGGCTTCACGAACCGATAAGCGAAGCGATCGGTCCGGCCCTTGATCGACGGATCGAATACCTTGATCGCGTGCTGATCGTTTTCGTTCGCGAGTATGGTGCTTACCGCGTCCAGCACAAAGCCGGCCGCCTCCACCTCCTCGCGGACGGACGCGGGATCGATGCGATGCAGCGACTGGGTGTCACTCGTGCCCGACCCAGCCGCGGCGGCGTGGTCGACGATGACGTAGCACCCACCGGGCTTCAGCCGCTCGTAGACGGCCCGATTGAAGTCGGCCGCCGTCGCGCCCTTGGCCTGGATCAGCGCGGTGTGGAGATCGTGGTAGAACAGGTGCATCCACAGGACATCTGCTGGTCGCGTTACCTCCCGCATCGCGACGAGGTCCGCTGAGACGGCTTCGACGTTCTCTCGGCCCGGCTCCTTCGCAAGCGTCCGCATGCGGCCGACCGGATCGTTCTTGAAGTGGGCGACTTCGGCCGGCACGAAGCTGTAGACCCGCCCTTTAGGTCCCACGACGACCGAGAACAGGCGCGTCCAGTCGCCGTCGCCCGGGTAAACGTCGATGACGGTGGAGCCCGCATCTACACGTGCGAACCGGATCAACTCGGATAGCTTGGATTGGTCGTACATCGGGATCTCCTTTATGGCTGGGCGTTAGACGAGCGCGCGGCGCGCGAGGGGGCGATGCACGGCTGATCCACCGTCTACACCGACGCGATGGCCGCAGATGGCCAGCGCTACGCGAGCCCGGGCGCGCCCATCTGCGAGGCCCGCGCCAGTGCTTGCGTGTCGATGTACTCGTGGATGTGAGCGACTTTTCCATTTCGAACGGTAATGTCGAAGACCCACTCGTCCTTGTACGGCTTGTTCGTCGCGTAGATTTTTCCTGTAGCGACGCCGACGACCAGAACCCGGTTTCCCTGCGCCACGAATTCGGGAGGCTTCGGGTATTTCATTTCCACCTCTTTGGACGCCTTCTTCAGCACAGCCGCCAATTCCGCGTGCCCGCGGTACGTTCCTGCCAGCGGCCAGCCCTCGCCGGGAATGATCCACTCGATATCTTGGGCAGCCAACGCCAGCAGATCGTGCTCGTTGTAGCTGCCCATAGCTGCAAAGAAATCCTTCACAATCTGGACATTCTCTTCGGTGCTCATCGTATGTCTCCGTTTTCCTACGTCGGGTTGCGTCCGATCGAGTCGGACATGTTGTGGTCACGAACAGGGATCGCGTCGAAATTTGCGATCACGATTCATCAGTCGAACTTGACCAGGTGCTGAAAGATCAGCCGACCCCAAGTGTTTCCGCGCGCCTGCACAAGCAGCCCTCCTTCCGAAAGCCCGCCAAGTTTGATCGGGGCGAAACCGAGATTTTCCGCAAGCGCGGCAATCTCCGCTGCGGCGCCGTCATCGTCGCTCGCCAGGAACACGACTCGCTTGCCCCCATGTTCAGCCGGATCTTGGTCAAGGGTGGCAGCGAGCAAATGGTTGAAGCCCTTGACCAGTTTTGCACCGGTGAAGGCCTGCGCGACGAACGTGGAAGAAGGCTGGCCTCCCAGTTTCTCAGGCGGCACGCCGTAGGCATTGGTCACATCGATGATCGTCTTCCCTTGCCAGCTTGGAAGCGCCTTCGCGACCGCCGCGTGCGAGTCGAAATGGACAGCCAAAAAGATGATGTCCGCCTTGACGGCGTCCGCTAGTGTTTTGGGAATGACCTTGGGTCCAATCGCAGCCGCATCGGATGCAAAGCCTTTCGGGTCGCGCGAGGTTGCAACGGACACTTCCATGCCCTTGCGGGCAAACGCTTTGGCAAGAGCGTGGCCGATCTTGCCAAAGCCGATAATCGCGTAGCTCATAGTGCTTCTCCGATCTTGTGTGATGCCGGTCAGACCTGTGCCCAGCCACCATCGACGGCGAGATCCACACCTGTGATGTAGGAGCTTTCATCGGAGGCGAGGAACACGACGGCTGCCGCAATTTCCTCCGGCTCGCCCCTGCGACCCATTGGGATCTGCGTGGTGAACTGTTCAGCCGCCTGCTTGGCCTGTTCGGCCGTAAGGCCCGTCGTCGTCGCTAAGGCCGGTGTATCGATTGCTCCAGGACTCATCGCATTGACGCGGATTTTTCTGTCTTTCAGCTCCATCATCCAACCGCGTGCGAAGTTGCGCACGGCCGCCTTGCTCGCGGCGTAGGCGGTAAACCCTGCGAGTCCCTTCACGTTCGAGACCGAAGATGTCAGGATAATTGAGCCGCCATCTTTGAAGAGAGGAAGGACTTTTTGAACCGTGAAGAACATACCCTTCACGTTCACGTCGAAGGTCTGGTCGAAATGTTTCTCGGTAGCCACCGCGAGCGGTGCGATTGTCCCAGCGCCCGCGTTCGCGAAGAGAATGTCGATGTGACCATGTTTCTCTTTCACGGTGGCGTAGAGCCGGTCCAGATCTTCCAAGCGCGAGACGTCGCCCACGACTGTTGTAACGTTTCTCCCGATAAGGGCCGCGGCCTCTTGTAAGACTTTCTCGCGTCGCCCAACGATCACGACCTGCGCACCTTCTTCCACGAAACGCTTGGCTGTGGCCAAGCCGATCCCGCTGCTTCCGCCCGTGATGACTGCGACCTTGCCTTCAAGTTTTTTCATGATCTTTATCTTCGTTGTGTGTGGGTTAGGAATGGGACCGCGCCAGGCGTCAAAGTTGCGCCAGGCCGCCGTCGACGGCGACCTCGCTGGCGGTCATGAAGCTGCTGTCCGACGACGCGAGAAAGGCAGCCGCCGCCCCGACCTCCGCCGGATCGCCCATATGCTGGAGCGCAGTCATCGAGCCGTAGGCCTTCAGGCCTTCCTCGCCCAGCGCTTCCGTCGCGAGTTCGGTCGCTATCGACCCGGGCGACAGCACGTTTACGCGTATGCCGGTGCCCTTCAAATCCTCCGCCCAGGTCCGCGCGAGGTTGCGCACGGCCGCCTTGCTCGCGCTGTAGGCGGTGAACGCCGGTGCGCCCGTTGTGCCGGCGCTCGATCCGGTCAGGATGATCGAGCCGCCCTGGCCCATCAGCGGCAACGCCTTCTGGACGGTGAAGATCGTACCCTTCACATTGACGTCGAAGGTTTCATCAATGTGCTTGGCGGTGATCTCACCGAGCTTAAGCTGGCTTCCTACCCCGGCATTGGCGAAGACGATGTCGAGGGTTCCGCACTCGGCCGTCACCGCCGCGTAAAGCCGGTCGAGGTCGCCCTCGTCGGAGACCGAACCCTTCACCGCGCGGGCATTGGGCCCGAGCTCGGCCACAGCGGCGTCGAGCGCTTCCTGTCGGCGGCCGAAGATGAAGACGAAGGCACCCTCTTCGACGAAGCGCTTTGCAGCGGCGAGGCCGATGCCGGTAGCGCCGCCGGTGATCACGGCGGTCTTTCCATTCAGTCTGTTCATGTGGTGCGTCTTTCCAGGCTTCCGCTTGGTCACTCGGGAACGCCCCCGAGACCTTGAACATGGGTCTGCCGGGTCAGGCGTTAAGTGCGGAAGCGCGCACATCGGTGGTGCGAAATCGATCCAGTACGGCTGTTAACAGCAGTGGCGACGATAACGTTCCGCCGTTCGGAATTGGCCGTGCTCGTTAACAAGAGTTATGATGGCCCGCTTCCATTGTTGTACGATGAGTTAGGCTTTGGAATGCGCACCGCGGTGCGGGATCGCACCATGATCGACTGGGATGACGTTCGCTACTTTCTTGCCGTCGCCCGCAGAGGCTCGGTGCGGGCTGCCGCCGCGCAGCTCGGGGTAAATCATTCAACTGTGCTGCGGCGCATCGCCCAGCTCGAGCAACGCCTCGGGGCGCAGATGTTCGAAAAGCTGCCTTCAGGCTACCGCCTAACGGAAGCAGGGGAGGAGGTCCGCGAGCTCGCCAACCAGATGGAAGCGTCGTCAAACCAGCTGGAGACGCGCGTCTTCGGTCGCGACCAGAGCGTGCGCGGGCTTCTACGCGTGACACTGGCACCGACCCTCGCGACACACCTGCTCATGCCGGACTTCGCCGATTTCGCGCGTCTGCATCCGGACATCGAGATGGAAATCCTGTCGTCCGGCGAACTGGCAAATCTAACCACCCGAGAGGCCGACGTGGCGATCCGCGTCGTCTACGACCGCAAGACCCTGCCGCTCAATCTTCACGGCCTGAAAGGACCGGAGCTGTTCGGCGCCGTCTACATGTCCAGGGATCGACTGGCCGCGTGGAGTGCGGGCGCGCCCGATCCCATGCGGTGGATTGTCATCAGCAGTCATGGGATCCCGGACTGGGCCCGCCAGGTCCGCACCACGGGCGTCCCGTTCCGGACCACGGACGGCGAGGCGCAGATCGTAGCCGTACGGCAAGGGCTCGGAATCACGACACTGCCGTGCTTCATTGGCGATGCAGATCCCCTGCTGGTGAGGGTGCCGGGCACCGATCTGCACATGCACGGAACGGTTTGGCTTCTCACGCAGGGGGAGACACGCAAGACGAAGCGCGTGCGACTCTTCACTGAGTTCGTATCCCGCAGGCTCACCGCGTACGCGCTGCTTCTCGCGGGACTGTCCGTATCGCGCGACTGATCTTAAGCGGGTCCCTATCGACGCTTGCAGACAACCGTTGGCGGGCTCTCAACGACTCCGGGAATCATGACCGGGGAGAGGCGTTGTTGCAGGTCCTCGCAATGTTGCCCGAGGCGGACCTGCCATCCGAGCAGATCGATGTCCGCTCATTAGGGTGAAGCGGACTCTGCGCTGACGTGCAGCGATTTCCGAGTCTGACCCTTACCGGCTGTGCGCAGTTTATGATCTTCAAGACGAAACCTGCTTTCCCTCCATCGAAAGCGCCCATTTCAAGAATGCCTTGATCGAGGCAAGCTTTGTGTCACCCGGCCGATAGACGATGTAGAATCCGTAGCCGGGCAGGGTTATGCGTGAGATTTGTACCAGCGTGCCGCTTGCCAGCTCGCGGGGTGACAAGAACATCGCTGCAGATCGCAACGCCCTGTCCGGAAATTGCCGCCTCGATTACGTGCGCCTCTTCGCGGAAGAACATGCTGCCGGCGCGCGAGAGTCGCGGCACGCCTTGTGGTTTCGGCGCGCGAGAGTTTGCCAGCGTTGCCATGTGGGAGCTTGGCGGTCGGTCTTCTGGGGCTGCCTCGCCCCCTTGAGTGATGACAACAATTGGCGCACAGTTCGCGCGTAACCTTGCGGAGTTGCCCATGAAGGCCCCCGCGAAAGCCAAGTCATCTCGCAAACCAGCAAAGATCGAGCACCCCGGCGAGGGCGGCTCTTCCGACCTGCGCGGGCGGACGATATTACGCCCCACTGGCATTCAGCGTCATGGGCGATATGCCCTGGGGTTCGCATATCTGCCTGTTTTACGAGACGAAAGCAGATCTGCTCGATGCCAACGCCGGGTACATCAAGGCTGGCCTCGACAGCAACGAGTACTGCGTTTGGGCGATCTCTGAACCGATCACTGAGGATGAGGCATGGGCTGTGTTGCGTCGCGACATTCCTGATCTCGATAATCGCGCGGCACGCGGTCAATTCGAGATTCTCCCAGGTTACGACTGGTACCTCAAGGGCGACGAGTTCGATTCAAAAAGGATCACGAGCGGCTGGCATGAAAAGTTGCAATTTGCGCTCGACAAGGGCTTCGAGGGCTTGCGGATTAGCGGCAATGCGTTTTGGATTGAACATAATCGCTGGAACGAGTTTCGCGAATACGAGAAAGAACTGGATGAATCGTTGGAAGACCGTTCTATGCTGGTCCTGTGCACCTATTCGCTTGGAAGGAGCCGTGCGGTCGATGTACTCGACGTAGCGCGAACCCATCACTTTACGGTCGCCCGACGCCAAGGTCAGTGGGAATTTTCGGAGACGCCAGAACTTAAACAAGCCAAGCGGGAGATCACAGGTCTTGGCAAAGCCTTGCTCGTGCTATCGCAGCCGTTCGCAGGTCAGGAGTTATTGACCGCGCGCGAGCGAACAGTTCTCGCTCAAATCGTGCGCGGCGCTTCTAGCAAGGAGGCGGCCGGCTGGCTCAATATCAGTCCTCGCACGATTGATTTTCATCGCGCCAACATCATGCATAAGCTCGACGCAAAAAACGTAGCCGACCTGGTGCGGATCGTGGTCGGCAACATCGAAGGTTCCGAAGCGGGAACCTGACGGTTCCTTTGCCATTTGGTTACCGTCTTTACGAAGTGCGTCGGCACACTGGTAAATGTGCCGGTGCAAAATCCGCTCAAACGCCCCTCATGTAGCCCAGTTATCACTGGAGCGGGCTTCGATGAGCTATAGGGCACCACATAGCGTTCGGCGTCGCGGGCCGATATGGACGCTGGCAGTTCTTGGGACGGCCTTGTCGATTGCCGGTTGGTTCATCGTCTCGGATCTCGAGGACCAGACTTCGGCAGCCGAATTCAATCTTCGTGCGAACAATACGGCCGTGGTCCTTCAAAACGGCATAAATGGGTATTTAGCAAATCTGTCTGCGCTCCGTGCGTTGTTTGAGTCCGCCCCGGCGGTCGGTGAGCAGGAATTTTTGACTTTTTCCGATCGTTTGTTGCGGAACCATCCGGCAATCTTGAGCCTTTCCTGGGTGCCCCGTATTCTAAACGAAGACAGGGCGGCCCACGAGCAAGCAGCTCAACAGGCAGCGGGGGAAGACTATCGCATCCGTTCGGTGAGCGAAGACGGCACGCTCGGTCCGGCGCCCGCTGCGACCGAGTATTTTCCGGTCTACTACACGACGGAAAAGATCAGCACCCGCCGTGTGCATGGGTTGAATTTGGCCGACGGCGGCATCCGCCAACAGCCCCTCGAAAGGGCGCGAGACGGCGGCATGCTGGCGGCCTCGCAAGAATTCACGCTGCAATCTGGAATCGGCAACCGCACTGGATTCTTCGTTCTCCTGCCGGTTTACAAACGCGGCCTGCCACACAACTCAACCGAGGAACGCCGCCGCAATCTTGAAGGTTTTGTGCAAGGCGTATTTCAGATCGACACCATGATCGCCGCGACCATGCGCGGGATTCGGATCCCGGCTGACTATTACGTCTTTCTGTCTGAAGCCAGTTCAGGCCAGGACCCGATTTACACGAGTCTGGAGAAACCGTCGGGTGAACCGCTCACGGCGAGTCGGCGCATCGAGATCGATACGGGCTTTCATTGGTCGGGCAAAATCACCGTTGCGGACCGTCAATGGGAAATGATCGTCGTTCCCGAGCAGAGATCCATCCTTGTGCACCGCAAGGCCTGGATCATCCTCGCGGCCGGCCTGTGCCTGACCGGGGTGGTGTTTTCCTTTATGTGGCTGTCGAACCGGCATACCCGTAAACTGGCCGAAGCCAATAAGACCATTAGTGAGTTGGCGCGTACTGACCCCCTCACCGGACTCGCCAATCGCAGAGTCTTTCAAGACCGGATAGCTGCAGCGTTCGAGAAGGCAAAGTCCACCGGCGAGCCGTTTGCCGTGTTGTACATCGATCTCGACCATTTCAAGGATTTCAACGATTTGATGGGTCATCCGGCCGGTGACGCTCTGCTGGTGCAAGTCAGCAGGCAACTGCTCGCCGTGGCAGGCGACGACGACTGCGTTGCTCGCTTTGGTGGCGATGAATTCGCCATCCTGCAATCAAATGCCGGCCCAGAAGGCGCCAGCGAGGCGCTGGCCGCGAAAATTGTGACAGCGCTCAACGAGAGCTCGCTGTTTCAAGGACACGCCGCCCGCATCTCGGCCAGCGTCGGGGTTTCGCGTTATATCGAGGAGTTGGACGGACCGGACGCCATGCTCATGCAAGCGGACTTGGCGCTTTACCGCGCAAAGGATTCTGGCCGGAATCGCGCTTGTATTCATGACAAGACGATCGATCAGCTTGCGTGCGACCGCGTAATTCTCGGTCGAGACCTTAAGGCTGCGATAGAAAGCGGCGGCCTCGCCCTGCATTACCAGCCTCAGGTTGACATCGAACTCCGGCCGCATTGTCGGGCTTGAGGCCCTGGTGCGCTGGAATCATATTCAGCGCGGCCCATTATCACCTGCGCTGTTTATTCCGATCGCAGAGAAGACCGGGTCAATCGTCGACCTGGGTAAATGGGTATTCGATGAAGCGTGCCGTCAGATGCGGGTTTGGCAGGACGAAGGTATTGATGTTCCCCCGGTCGCGGTCAACATGTCCGCAATTCAGTGTAAGCGACCGGAGCTTGAGCAGGATATCGTCGCGAGTCTCAAGCGTTGGAACATTGCACCTGATCGAATCGAGATTGAACTGACTGAATCTGTTCTAATGGAAGCGACGCACCATCATCGCGACATCATTGCCCGCCTCCGGGCGCTCGGACTGAGAATTGCGATCGACGATTTCGGCACGGGGTATTCCTCACTCAACTATCTCACCAACTTTCCGGTGGACCGGATCAAGATTGCCCAAGAGCTAATCGTTAATTGCACGACAGAAACTCGATGCGCCGTGGTGGTTCGTGCCGCCATTCATCTTGCCGAAGAACTGGACACTGAAGTGCTTGCAGAAGGCGTCGAAAGTACCGAGCACGTACGGTTTTTGTCATCTGCTGGCTGCAAGTTGGCACAGGGCTATTTCTTCAGCAGGCCCGTAGACGCGGCCCAGGCCACGACTTTGCTGCGCGGACGGTTCATTCGCCCGAACGTGGTGCTTCTGGCACTTAAAGACAGCGGAGGCGATCTGATCCCCGGACGGCTGAGGGCCGTTTGAATCATGATCGACAACGGGTGCGGTAAAGACTCGAAGCGAGTGGTATTTGAGAACCCACTCGAGGTCAGGGTCATGGGAATAGACGGGACGTGGTTTATTGACGGTCAACTGATCGACGTGTCGGAAGACGAAGCGCGGATAAGACTAGCTAGCCCGGCCGCGAAGGATATTAGATTTTTCCTTCTGCTGACAAAATTCGGAGGCCCTGTATTCCGTATGTGTACAAGAAAATGGATCAAGGGCACGCTGATGGAGGTGTCCTTCCAAAAAGAGTTTGTTGAAGCATTACCTTTTGGGTAACCGGGGCGCGAATCTGAGAGTAAAGAAAGCTTTTCCAATGGCGGCCCCGTCGTTTGCAATGTCTACGAATGAGAACCGTATTGACTGCTGGTTGGACGCGACCACTTAGCGCATCAACTGGGTCAGCTGTTGGCCTGAAGCGGGCGTCGCGACCGTACGGCACTATCATTGTGAAAATAATGCTATGCCTGAATCCCGCTAGCTGAAGGAGGCGACGATTACTTTGAAAAAGGAGTTTTCTGATCTGCGCCTGTCGTTCGAGCCGCTGACCTTCTACCAGAAATTCGAGCAAGTCTGCGTCCTGATGCTGACCACGCTGATCGCCGTCATCATCGCCCTCGCGCTGTGGAATCTGACGCTGAAAATCCTGCTCAGCATCTGGGCGACCATTTCGATCCGACCGATTATGCCGTGTTCCAGACGGTGTTCGGCATGATCTTTACCGTCATTATTGCACTCGAGTTCAAGCGCTCGTTGCTGGTGGTGGCGGAGCGGCGCGACGGTGTTGTTTAGATACGCTCTGTCATCCTGATTGCGTTGCTGGCGGTCGTACGCAAATTGATCATTCTCGATCTGTCGAGCACGGATGCCTTCCATCTGTTGGCGCTCGCCGCAGCTATCCTCGCGCTGGGCGCCGTCTATTGGCTGGTACGCGACCAAGGGCAGCCGCGCGAAATCATCGCGGCGGGAGACGGATGAGGTTGCATTGCAAGGCGGACGCCAAAAAAGTTGACAAAACGAGTTCAACGTTGAAGTTCCTAGCCCGACGCGAGGAAACAGGGTTGCCTGCAGACGGACCTGCACTTCTGTTGTTGGCCCGTTGCGGACACTTCACGAGCGCTGCCTGATGTCTGCTTCCAGGCCGAGAGCGGACGTCGGCCGCGCATTCCATAACGCGTCATTGCGCGAACGGTGTCGACGGTCACGATGAAACCACACTGCGCTGCTCTTCTCAGTCGAGGGGAGTCGGCAGACGTCACTCTTCGCACTTCCATTCAGAGAGTACGCGGGATCACAACCGTTGCACTCACTCGCCGGCGCGCTTCAAGCCCTTGGCGAGAGTGATGCCATCTCCAGCGACGATGAAATCGAAATCCGTACCGCCGCATTGTCGCTGCCTGAGGTCAGGTCACGGCTGTAATTTGGGTCTTGGGCCCGACTCTGGCAGCATTCGCGGCGATGTCCACGGTCGGAGTACATGATCGATATGACATCGCGCTGCTCGACGGGCCCACCAGCGATGTGGATGGCAACGTTCGGCTGCGGAATGGCCGATATGTCTATGGCGTTGACTTCGCGCCAAGCGTGATGCGTTACGACCTAGACGCACGCCCCAATACGCTGCCGACGGGTCGATCGCCTACATCTTCATGGACTGGCGCCACATCGGCGAGCTCCTCGCAGCGGGCCTCGCCGTCTTCGACGAGCTCAAAGAACCTGTGCGTTTGGGCGAAGGGTCACGGCGGGCAGGGCAGCTTTATCGGTCCGAACACGAACTCATCTTCGTCTTCAAACGGGGCGCCGCACCTCAACTGAACAACTTCGGGCTCGGCGCCGGCGGCAGGACGCGGACAAACGTCTGGCGTTATCCCGGTATGGCGGGCTTCCGGACTGGGCGTGCGGACGAACTCCGCATGCATCCGACCGACAAGGCGGTAGCGATGGATGTCGACATGATGCGCGATTGCTCGCGCCGCCGTTCGATCATCCTCGATGCCTTCGCGGGCTCTGGCACGACGATCATAGCGGCCGAGCAAGTCGGCCGACGTGCCTTCTGCATGGAGATCGACCCGCGCTATGCGGACATGATCGTGCGGCGGTGGCAGGCCTTTACGACGCGCGACGCCGTTCTGCAGACACCGGCCAGAGCTTCGATGAGCACGCCGAGCTGCATGCGCCATCCGAGGGTGATCCGCGCCGTGTCGCGAAAAAATGCAGAGGCGTGATACGGGGGCGATTTCCCGAGGTTCCTACGCCGATCGATCGGCCCTCGCACACCGGCAGTATTCCTGCTTGGGATATTCATCGGATGATCCCCGATCATTTCAATCGACTGAGTGCGCGTGCGCGGCTGCTGAAACAACGTTCAGGCGGCATAGCGGGGCATCATTGCAGACTGAGCCTATCTTGCGAACGTCCTTGCGAGTCCCGATGTGCGGTCAACAATCAATACAACAGCAAGCGTCAGCATCACGAGGAGGACCGACAGAGACGCAACCATCGGATCCGCCTGTTGTTCGACGCGGTGAAACATTGCGACCGGCAAGGTGGTAAGCCGCGGACCGGTCAGGAATAGCGAGAGCACGACTTCGTCGAACGAAACCAGAAAGCAAAGCGCCGTCGTGCCGATGAGTCCTGATCGCATCATCGGCAGGATAACGCGCCGAAACACTGTCAGCGGCGACGCGCCGAGCGACGCCGCGGCCTCCTCCAACGCGACAGGCAGCGTGGACAGTGCAGTCGACAGGACACGAATCGCATACGGAAGCGTAATCACCAGATGCGCAGCGACCAGCCCCTGAAACGTACCAAGCAAGCCGTACCCAGAGAACACAATCAGAATTGCAAGCCCCAACACGATAGTGGGAAGAAGCAGCGGCGCCGTGAAAAACGACGAAAGTGCGGCCGCGCCGCGCAGCTTCAGTCGAACGAGCGCGTAAGCCGCCGGCAAGCCGATTGCGAGACTGAGCAGGGTCACGACGGACGCGAGCGCAATGCTTGTAGTAAAGGCGGATGCCATGCGGGCATCCTTGAAGATCGCTGAATACCAGCGCGTGCTCCAGCTTCCCGGCGGAAAGATCATGAAGTTATCGCCGGAAAACGAAATCGGGATCACCACGAGCAGAGGTGCCAACAGGAAAACGAACATTGTCAGCGCCAGCAGTTTCAGCGGCAAGGATACGGGTCGCTTATCCATAACCTCACACCGCCGCGTTTAGGGCGCGCGCATAGAGGAACAGCGCCACGCCGAAAATGACCAGGATCAACATCGAAAGTGCAGAGGCGACCGGCCAATTCAGCGTGACGATTGCCTGGTCATAAATCTCAGTGGCGAGCAGAAGGACGCGTCCGCCGCCGAGCAGCTTGGGAGTGATGAACGATGAAACCGCCAGCACGAAGCACAGCAGCGAGCCGAGCGCGATGCCCGGCAAGGTCAGCGGCAGAACGATGCGCCGGAACACGTGGAACGGCGATGCACCGAGACTCGCCGCCGCTTCCTCGAATCGCGGATCCAGCCGGCCGAAGCCAGCCATCAATGCAAGGATCATGTAGGGCATCAGGATCTCGGTGAGCCCGATCGTCACGCCGGTCTGGTTGAACATCAGCCGCACGCGCGTAATCCCCATCGCGGCCAGCGCATTGTTGATCAGGCCGTTCTCGAAAAGGATCACGATCCAACCGTAGGTCCGCACAACGGCGGAGGTGAGCAATGGCGCGATCACCAGAACGAGCAGGATGCTGCGCCAGAGACCGGTGGAGCGGTAGAGATAGAGCGCGATCGGATAGGAACACAGCAGTGTCATCACAGTGATGAGCAGGCTGGTAGCTACGCTATTGAAGATGAGCTCGGCATAGAAGCTGTCGGTGAACACCTTCTGCCACGTCGCCAGGGTGAGCACCTCGCGCATCGCACCGGTGCCTTGAGCCTCGAAAAACGACATCCGAAGCAGGTTTAGCGTCGGCACCACGAAGCCCAACGCATTGACCAGCGCGATTGGCAGCAACAGTGCAACGACAAGCGGGAGACGCCTTAGCCGGTCGTCCCGATCCTCAGCCGCGGTCATGGCGCAATTCCGAACGCGTAGACATCCTGCGGACGCCACGAGAGAGTTACGGATGCGCCAGGCGCGAGCAGCGATTCACTGCCGCGCGTCGAAAGCTCGACGGAGACGATCTGCCCGGCGACATCGACATCGTACTGGAGAATGTCGCCGATGAAGATCGCACGCGCGATTGTTCCTGCGACCTGATAGCGCTCCTCGCTGGGCCCAACCGGTCCAATCGTAATGCGATGCGGACGCACCATGACATCGGCAGCTCCGTCGAGGCCACCCGGCACAGCGATCCGCTGGCCGGCAAACTCGACATTGCCATTGCGCGCCTGCGCGCGGATACGATTCATACGGCCGACGAAGCCCGCCACGAAGGCCGTGTGAGGCTTTTCGTACAACTCCGTCGGCGTGCCCACTTGTTCCAGCTTGCCGAGATTCATCACCACAACCTTGTCGCACATGGTGAGCGCCTCGGACTGATCGTGCGTGACGAACACCGCCGTGATGCCGAGCCGCTTCTGGATGTCGCGGATTTCGTTGCGCATCTCGTCACGCAGCTTCGCGTCGAGATTCGAGAGTGGTTCGTCGAGGAGCAAGATCGACGGACGGATGACAAGCGCACGCGCCAGCGCCACGCGCTGCTGCTGACCGCCGGAAAGCTCAGTCGGCCGACGCTTCTCCAAGCCACCGAGATGGACGAGCGCAACTGCGTCGCGCACCCGGGTCGCGATCTCGTCGCGGTCTGCGCCACGCATCTCAAGGCCGAAGGCGATATTCTTCTCAACCGTCATGTGCGGAAACAGTGCGTAGCTCTGGAAGACGAGCCCCATGTCCCGCTTGTAGGCCGGCACGCCGGTTAGGTTGTGTCCGTCGACGACGACTCGCCCGTTTGTTTGTGGCGTCAGGCCTGCAACCATCCTAAGCGACGTCGTCTTGCCGCATCCCGACGGGCCAAGGAATGCGACGAGCTCTCCGCGAGGCACATCGAGATTCACATTGTCGACAGCGACGAAATCGCCATAGCGCTTCGTCAAGCCCCGCAGCGACAGGAAAGCTTCGCTAGCGTTTGCTCCGGCGCGACCATCCGCATGCGGCATCGCGGGCTTCAGCGGCTAAGCGGCAGGACCTTGCGCCGCCATTGTTCCATAATCTGATCGCGGACCTTTGCAAGGCCGATCCAGTCGAGGGCCACGACCTTATCCATGTTCTTCGCAGCAGTACGGTCGATCGCGCTGTCGGCGATCTGCGCTTTGGCGTTGACTGGCGCGTAAAACATTTCTTCGGTAAACGCCTTCTGCGCCGTGGTGCCGATCGCGTAATTCACGAACTTCGCAGCGGCGTCGGCATCCGGCCGGTTCGCCACGAGGTTGATGGTGTTGATCTGGAACACGCTACCTTCGGCCGGAAGCGTTGCCTTCAGTTTTCCGCCTGAGATGTCCGAATTGACCTGCGCGCGCGCATTCCAGGCTGCACCGAGGGATGCTTGGCCGGCGATGATCACCGGATAGGACTCAGGCTTCGGCTCCCAGGTGAGCACATTCGGTGCGATCTCTCCGACCGCCGCGATGCCCTTGTCGACGTTCGTCAGGTAGCTCGTGCCGCCACGGGCCTTGTCCAGGATGAGCACCAGAGCCAAGCCCTGAATGTCCGGCATTCCGTTGAAAGCCACCTTTCCCACGTACTTCTTGTCAGCGAGATCAAACCAAGACTTCGGCGCCTCCTTGACCGCATCCGTGTTGTAGATCAGGACGAGATTATCGAATGTCACAGCCACGCCGGCGACGTCCGGAATGCGCGCCGACGGGTAAAGCTCAGCCACCGCGGGCACATTCTTCTCATCGATTTTGGTGAAAAGGCCTTCGTCCGTTCCAGCCTTGGAGACCGACACGTCCATGATGACGACGTCCGCCTGCGGCGCGGCCTTCTGAGCGCGAAGCGTTCCGAGCATCTGCGCCGAGTTGGGCATTCCGAAGAACTCGACCTTGATGTCTGGGTTCGCCTTCATGAACGGCTCAATCACGGCCTTGGTGTAGCGCTCCTGGAAGATGCCCGAGTACGCCATCAGCGTGACTGTCTTTTGCTGCGCAATAGCCGCAGGCGCCGACAGTGTGAGGACCAGAGCGGTTGCGGCCAAACATTTCAGATGCGTCATGATCTCAACTCCAAATGTTGCCGGCCAAGAGTCAGTTCTTCACAAGCTTGCCTTCCACGTGAGCCGTCGCCCCCGAAATATCGGGCAACTTCTCACCTTTGCGCAGTCGTTCCAGCGTCACAAGCTCGCGTTCCTGCATTCCAATCGCGCGGCGCGCATAGGCCTCGGCCTCGCTCGGCTTGAGCACGATCACCCCGCTTTCATCGCATAGCACTGCGTCGCCCGGCTCGATGACCTGCCCGCCAACACTGACCGGCACATTGATTGCACCTTCCGTGCCAAGGATCTTTGTCGTGATGGGAGACGGTCCGCGGCACCATACCGGCATCTCGGTCTTCATGATTTCGGAGAAGTCTGTCGCCGGCCCGTCAATCACGCCGGCCTTCACACCGGCCATCTTCATGCAATGGGTGATCACCCCACCCCAGCAGGCGTGTTTGTTATCCCCGCAGCGGTCGATCACGACGACATCGCCGGCCCGCACAAGCTTGGTCAGGTAGTGCAACGCGGTCGAGTCCGCGTGGGGCGTGCGGATTGTGACGGCAGTCCCCGCCACGCGTTTGTTCGGCAGCACAGCGCGGATCTCACGATCGACAAATCCGGAATGCAGAACGTGGCCGATCGTCGCGACCTCGCATTGTTCCAGCAGTGCGATCAACTCGGCGGGAAGCTGCTTGGGCATCGGATTGACAAGGAACATAGAAGACACCTGTGAGTGCTGTGCACGCGGCCGGTAGAAGACCAAGGCGCGATCCAGTCGTCAATTGCCCGACTATTCGCATGACTCAGGATTGCGTCCATCCTGATCCGGCAATGCGTAGGTCTGGCTGGCCTGTTGACAGCGCAAAGCAACTTGTGTGCCCTTTCGCCCATCCGCTTTAGTGCCTCGTTCGTTGAGGACCGCAAGAGAGCTCATGTCTGCAACGGCCTCCCGACCACGCACAACGCCGTTCGTCTGCGAGAAGCGCTCGGCGACGGGCTCGCGCGGTATGGCGGTGACGAACCATCCGCTCGCTTCCGCGGCGGCGGCTGAAATCCTTCTCGGTGGCGGCAATGCGGTCGACGCCGCGGTTGCGGCTCTCTTTGCGCTCACTGTAGTCGAGCCGATGATGGTCGGCATTCTAGGTGGTGGCGTGTCTCACATACGCTTTCCCGACGGACGCCACGTCATCATCGACAACCTCAGCACGGCACCGAAGGCCGCACGCGCCGATATGTACGAACCCATGAGCGACGGGGCGGCCTCTGCCCGTGATACGCGCGATCGGCGCAATGCAGTTGGCGCATCGGCTGTCGCGGTGCCGGGCAATCTCGCCGGCTGGACGCATCTGCTGGCGCAATATGGCACGCGACCGCGTCCTGCCGTTATGCGGCCTGCAATCCGACTTGCAGAGGACGGCTTCGCGGCGACGTCATACCTCTCCGAATGCATCGGCGTCATGGCGAAGGACCTCGCGCGAGACGCTGGCCTGAGCCATCTCTTTCTGCGCGATGGAATAGGGGTCGCAGCCGGCGCGCCGCTTGTGCAAACCGAATACGCAGCGACGCTGCGCAGGATCGCCGAAGGGGGGCCAGATATTCTTTATCACGGTGCTCTTGGCGCGGCCGTCGTCGGTCACCTACAAGCCAACGGCAGTTCGATCTCGCGCGAAGACCTCGCAAACTATCGGCCGATCGAGCGCGAGCCGGTTTCAACCGACTACCGTGGGCGGACCGTCATCGGGCCACCGCCTCCCGCTTCTGGCGGCGTTCACATCGCGCAGATGCTGAACATCCTGGAAGGGTTCGATATCAGTGCCATGGGCTTTGGCTCGCCGGACAGCATCCACTTGCTCGCCGAAATTTTGAAGACTGCGTTCGCGGATCGGGCCACGACAACAGCCGACCCCGATTTTGTCAGTGTCCCCGTCGCCCGCCTTATCTCCAAGGCCTATGCGAATGAGCGGCGCAAAGACATCAATCTGCAACATGCGCGCAAATGGTCACCAGGCCGTATCGGCGGCGTTGAATCCTCCGACACAACGCACGTGACGGTCGCCGACGCGAATGGGCTCGTCGTTGCCGCCACCCACACGATCAACGGCCTGTTTGGCGCGTGCGTGCAGATCCCCGGCACCGGTATGATCGCGAACAACTATATGCACAACTTCGACCCGCATCCGGGGCGCGTGTTGTCGATTGCGCCAGGCAAGCGAGTTTTCAGCTCGATGGCGCCGATGATGGTTGTCGAAGAAGGCAAGGTGAGGCTTGCGCTTGGCTTGCCGGGCGCCTTGCGTATTTTTCCCTCCGCATTTCAGGCGATCGTCAACTGGATCGACCACAACATGGATGTGCAGGAGGCGGTCGAGGCGCCGCGCATCTGGACTGAGGGCGGCGCACTGGAATTGGAGCCTGCGTATTCGGATGCGATAGCGGAAGCGCTCGAGCAACGCGGCCATAAGGTCCAGCGCATGAAACACATCGCGGGTGGCATGAATGCCATCGCTTTCGGCAACGACGGCACGATGACGGGCGCAGCATGCTGGCGCGCTGATGGCACACCTGTCGGCATCGCCGGCGGACTTGCTCGCCCGGGCATCAGATTCGAAACCATCTAGGCGCGGACTGGCTGAAATGACTTACACGGTTGCTTTGCTCGATCTGACGTCCGCCGAGCGGGCCGAGCACTTGCGGCGCCTGCTGCCGCCGGACTTCGCCCTGACCCATGGGACCGCGCGCGGCGATGAGCATCTGAAGGAGATCATTCGCGATGCGGATTTCGCGATTTCCGGACAGGTCGGCGTCAGCGGCGATGTATTCAGCGCAGCGCGGCGGCTAAAGCTTCTCCACAAATGGGGCGTTGGGGTCGACAATATCGACTTACAGGCTGCCAAAGCACTCGGCATCAAGGTCGCGCGCACCACCGGCAGCAATTCGGTGCCGGTAGCGGAATTCACAATTGGGCTGATCTTCGCGACGTTGCGGTTCCAGGCTCTGGGCCACGAGCGTCTGCGTCAGGGCAAATGGATGGCTTTCAACCAGATGCCGGGCGAGACCTACTGTATTGCGGGCAAGACGGTCGGCCTGATCGGCTTCGGCGCCATCGGCCAGGCCGTGGCACAGCGCCTGCGCGGCTTCGACTGCACAATTCTTTATAACAAGCGAACGCCACTCTCGCCCGTGGACGAGGCCAACCTCGGCGTGAGTTACACCACGACGGATGAGCTGTTGATGCGCTCGGACATCGTTTGCCTGCACTGCCCGCTCACGCCGGAGACGACGAACCTGATCGACAAACGCGCGCTTGCGCGGATGAAGCGCTCGGCCGTGTTGATCAACATCGCGCGCGGCGGGGTAGTGGTCGAAGAGGATCTGGCGAAAGCTCTGCGCGATCGGACGATTCGTGGCGCTGCTATGGACGTCTACTCGATCGAGCCCCTGCCCGCCGACAGCGAGCTCCTGAAACTCGATAACATCGTCGTGACGCCTCATCTTGCGGCGGCGACAGCCGATACTTTCGAGCCGACAGTGCGGCGCATGTTCGACAACATGATGCGGGTGACGCGCGGAGAGCGCATTCCAGAACGCGACTCCGTCGTCTAGGCGAATGGTTAGTTTCGGACTTGTCGCGGGCGTCGAAGGCCCCTGCTGGAAGATGGACGTCAACACCGATCGGCCTCGCATCAAAGAACCGAGGTGGGCAGGTCCGTTAGGGAGATTTCACGCCACTATGGACAACTCATGAAGCAAGCAGTCGAGTTGCGTCAAACTCGTGCGCGATTGACACGACATATCGCATAGCCTCACATTGAGTTCGCCGGTCTTGATCATGAGGCGCATCATGTGCGGCATCGTCGGCCTTTTTCTGAAAAATCGATCGCTTGAAGACAGTCTAGGCCAATACATCGGCATGATGCTGCGTGAATTGTCCGATCGCGGACCCGACAGTGCGGGCTTTGCGGTCTATTCGGGCGACACGCGCGGCGTCACCAAAATCTGCATGGTGGCGCGCGGCGGTGCCGTCGATTGGACCACGATCGCCGGCGCGCTCGGCAAGGCCATCGGCGCCGATGTCGCGGTCGAGACGCTTGAAGATCATGCGATCTTCCGCACTTCGGGCGCCGGTGACGTGGCGCGCAAATGGCTAATCGACAACGTGCCGTCCGCCTATGTGCTCAGTCAGGGTCATTCGATCGAGATCTTCAAAGGGGTCGGCCGTCCCGAAGCGATCATCGATCGCCTCAACCTTGAAACGCGCACCGGCACGCATGCAATCGGCCATACGCGCATGGCCACCGAGTCTGCCGTGATTGTCGCGGGCTCGCACCCGTTTTCGACCGGGGACGATACCTGCCTTGTGCATAACGGCTCGCTCTCCAACCACAATCGGCTGCGCGAGCAGCTTGCCCGTGGTGGCGAGCGCTTCCAGACCGACAACGACAGCGAAGTCGCAGCCGCATATCTGGCACATCGTATGCGCGCGGGCGACACGCTCAAAGGCGCGTTGGAAAACGGCCTGAAGGATCTCGATGGCTTCTACACCTTCGTCGTCGGCACGCATGACGGCTTTGCGGTGATCCGCGATCCGGTCGCCTGCAAGCCAGCGGTGAT
The DNA here is from genome assembly GCA_963757565.1 of uncultured Alphaproteobacteria bacterium. GTDB lineage: Bacteria > Pseudomonadota > Alphaproteobacteria > Rhizobiales > Xanthobacteraceae > PALSA-894. The sequence goes on along the minus strand of CAVWSB010000002.1, from coordinate 94,079 downwards.
CGCCGAGACCGACGACTGGGTCGCGATGGCGTCGGAATATCGCGCGATTTCGGCGCTTCCGGGCGCCGAACACGCCAACATCTTCGAGCCGGCGCCCGCCACGGTCTACGCGTGGAATCGCGCCGCTTGATGGTTCAGTCCTCGTCGATCCAGCGTGCCGAGCGCAATTCGGTTCTCGACCTCGCGGACATGTCGCTTCGCGACGTGAACCAGCTTCTCCACGATGCCGATGGCGGCGACTTCCTCATCCGCAATCCGCGCGGCGCACATTCGCTTGCCTGTGGGCTGGACGGCGATTTCAACGTCACGATCGAGGGCCACGTCGGCTATTACTGCGCCGGCATGAACAAGCACGCGTCCATCACAGTAAACGGCAATGCCGGGACCGGCGCCGCCGAGAACATGATGTCGGGCCGCGTTCACATCAAAGGCGACGTGTCGCAGTCGGCCGGCGCAACCGGCTGCGGCGGGCTTTTGGTTGTCGACGGCAATGCATCGTCGCGCTGTGGCATCGCGCTGCGCGGGCTCGATATCGTGGTGAAGGGCTCAGTCGGGCACATGTCGGCGTTCATGGCGCAGGCCGGCTCGATCGTAGTGCTCGGCGACACCGGCGACGCATTCGGCGACTCGCTCTATGAGGCGAAGCTTTATGTGCGCGGCACGGTGAAGAGTCTCGGCGCGGATTGCGTGCAGAAGGAAATGCACGACGAGCACAAGGCGGCGCTGCGCAAGCTGCTCGATGCGGCCGGCGCGAAAGCCGATGTGGCGGAGTTCAAACGCTACGGCTCGGCGCGCAAGCTCTATCATTTCCACGTCGACAACGCGGGGCAGTATTGATGAACGCGGACGATCGCCGCGCCACAACGCCGCCGCGCGCCTCCGCGACGTTCGACGCGCACACGATCGCCGAGATCCATCGCGCCGCTGCGACCGGCATCTACGACATCCGCGGCTTCGGGGCGAAGCGCAAGCTGCCGCATTTCGACGATCTGCTGTTTCTCGGCGCATCGATCAGCCGCTATCCGCTCGAAGGCTACCGTGAGCGCTGCGGCACCGATGTGATGCTCGGCACGCGTCACGCGAAGAAGCCGATCACGCTGCAAATCCCGGTCACCATCGCGGGCATGAGCTTCGGCTCGCTCTCGGCCAACGCCAAGGAAGCGCTTGGGCGCGGCGCGACGCTCGCCGGCACGTCGACCACGACCGGTGACGGCGGCATGACGGCGGAAGAGCGCGCGCATTCCAAAACGCTGGTCTATCAGGTGCTGCCGTCGCGCTACGGCATGGAGCCGGATCAGCTGCGCAAGGCCGACGCCATCGAGGTCGTGGTCGGTCAGGGCGCCAAGCCCGGCGGCGGCGGCATGCTGCTGGGACAAAAGATTTCCAAGCGCGTCGCCGACATGCGCACGCTGCCCGAGGGCATCGACCAGCGCTCGGCCGCGCGTCATCCCGATTGGACCGGCCCGGATGATCTCGAAATCAAGATCCGCGAGCTGCGCGAGATCACCGATTGGGAGAAGCCAATCTACGTCAAAGTGGGTGCGGCGCGGCCCTATTACGACACCGCGCTCGCCGTGAAGGCGGGCGCCGATGTCGTCGTGCTCGACGGCATGCAGGGCGGCACGGCAGCCACGCAGGACGTGTTCATCGAGCATGTCGGCATTCCGACACTCGCGGCGATCCGCCCGGCGGTGCGCGCGTTGGTCGAGCTCGACATGCACCGCAAGGTGCAGCTCATCGTGTCGGGCGGCATCCGCAGCGGCGCCGATGTCGCGAAAGCGCTCGCGCTCGGCGCCGACGTCGTGTCGATCGGCACCGCAGCGCTGATCGCGCTGGGCGACAACGATCCGAGGCTCGAGGACGAATATCGCAAACTCGGGACGACCGCTGGCTGCTACGACGACTGGCACGAGGGTCGCGATCCGGCCGGCATCACCACGCAGGACCCGGAGCTGGTGAAGCGTCTGGATCCGGTGGCGGCGGGGCGGCGGCTCGCCAATTATCTCGCGGTGCTGACGCTGGAAGCGCAAACGATCGCGCGCGCCTGCGGCAAGTCGCATCTGCGCAATCTCGAGCCGGAGGATCTCGTGGCGCTCACGGTCGAGTCTGCCGCGATGGCGCAGGTGCCGCTTGCCGGCACGAACTGGATTCCGGGGAAGACATAGCTGATCAACGTGCCGGGCCGAAGGGGAGCACGATGGCGTCGTTTAGGGCTTACGCGAAGAAGAATGGCATCAAATATTTTCTGATCTCGTTCGTCGATCTGTTCGGCACGATGCGCGCGAAGCTCGTGCCGGCGACCGCGATCGACACGATGGCGAAAGCCGGCGCGGGCTTCGCGGGCTTTGCGGTGTGGTTCGACCTGACGCCCGCGCATGCGGACATCCTGGTGATGGCCGATCTCGAGACAGCCATCCAGCTTCCCTGGAAGCCCGAGGTCGCCTGGGTCACCGGCGATCTGATGATGAACGGCAAGCCGGTGACGCAGAATCCGCGTCAGGTGCTCAAGCGCGTCGTCGAAGATGCCGCGCGCGACGGCTACGATATGAAGACCGGCGTCGAGTGCGAATATTTCCTGATCCTGTCCGACGGCAGTGCGATCTCGGACGGCGCCGACACGCAGGCGAAGCCCTGCTACGACCAGCACGCGCTGATGCGCCGCTACGCCACCATCACCGAAATCTGCGACTGCATGATCACGCTCGGCTGGGGCCCGTATCAGAACGACCATGAAGACGCGAACGGCCAGTTCGAGATGAACTGGGAGTACGACTCGGCGCTGAAGACTGCGGACCGCCACGCCTTCTTCAAGTTCATGGTCAAGTCGATCGCCGAGAAGCATGGCCTGCGCGCGACCTTCATGCCAAAGCCCTTCGCGAACCTCACCGGCAATGGCTGCCACGCGCACGTCTCGCTTTGGCAGAAGGGCAAGAACATCTTCGACGATCCGAAGGGCGAGCTCGGACTGTCGCAGCTCGGATACAGCTTCATCGGCGGCATTATGCATTCGGCGGGCGGGCTGACCGCGATCACCAATCCGACGGTGAACTCCTACAAGCGTATCAACGCGCCACCGACGCTTTCCGGCGCGACGTGGTCGCCGAACACAATCACGTATGCAGGAAATAACCGCACGCACATGATCCGCATTCCGGATGGCGGCCGCTTCGAGCTGCGTCTCGCGGACGGTGCAACCAATCCGTATCTGTTGCAGGCGGCGGTGCTGGTGTCCGGCATGGATGGCATCCGCAACAAGCGCGACCCCGGAAAGCGCCTCGACATCGATATGTACACCGAAGGGCACAAGGCGAAGGGCGCCAAGCGCTTGCCGCTCAACCTGCTCGATGCGCTGCGTGCCTTCGACAAAGCGGACGTGCTGCGCGAAGGACTGGGCGAGGATCTTTTCGCGTCCTACCTCAAACTCCGCCACGACGACTGGAACGCCTATTCACGTCACCTGACCGACTGGGAACGTCAGACGACGCTCGATTGTTAAAGCGGCGCGTTTGTCAAAGCGCGCGCGCGACCAGCTTGTGCGCCAGATCAGCGATCGGTGCGAGATCGCCCTGCGCGGTCCACACCCGGTATCCAATCGAGATGTAATGGATCGGCAGATCGGGCACGGTCGTAAGCCTGACGAGTTGGTTGCGCGCGAGTTCGCGCCGGACCAGTGCGGGCGGCATCACCGAAATCCCGATCCCGTCAGCGGTCAACTTGGCGACGATCGTCAGGCTTGTGCAAGTGCTGAGCCGCTGCGGCACCAATCCGGCCGCCGCGAACCAGTCATGGATCGTGCCGTAGAGATGCGAGGGGCCCGGATTGGTGATGATTGGCCGATGAAAAAGATCGGTGGGAACCAAGCGCTGCCGATGAAGGCCGATTTTCGGGCTGGCAAGCCACGCGAGCTCGAATGTCAGCAACGGCTCGACGATGACCGATGGACTGGCGGTCGGCGCGGTCAGGAACGCGATGTCGAGTTCGCCGGCTTGCAGCTTGCGATCCAGGTTCGAGCTGAAGCCGATCTCGACATTGATCTGCGTCGAGGGATGAAGCTTGGCGAGTTGCTCGAGCAGCGATGAGAGATGCGTCAGCGCAAAAGAGTCGGCTGCGCCCATGCGGATCGATTTCGGCAGCTGTGCGCGTTCTCCGAAGCGCGCGCGAAAATTCTCCGCCAGGCTAATCATCTGCTCGGCGTGCCGCAGCACTTCGAGGCCTTCGGCCGTGATCACCGGGCGATGACGGCCGCGATCCAGCAAAGAGATGCCGAGTTCGCTCTCCAGTTCGCGGATGCGGCTTGAGATCGCCGGCTGCGATAGCCGCAGCTTGCGCGCCGCGCTGCGGAAGCTGCCTAATTTGGAAATCCAGAGCAGGGCTTCGAGCTGGTCGAGTTGCGGGCGCATGATCCAAATAACTTATCAGGATTGATGCAAATTTTCTAATCCTGTTTATCAGGAACTGCGTGTTAGCGTTTCGGCTGCCGGAGTTGGACTGGGTGGCTGCATGCTGGATGTTACGGCCAGAGCGCATCAAGAGCCGGTCGTCTATCGGGTCGGCGCCGACATCGGCGGCACCTTCACCGACGTTGTGCTGATCGGCACCGACGGCTCGATCGCCACCAAAAAGGTGTCCTCCACGCCGGACAATTTTGGGCGCGCCATCGTCGAAGGCGTCTCCGAACTGATCGCCGACGAAAGTGTGCACCCGGACGAGTTGACCGCGCTCGCGCATGCCTCGACCGTCGCCACCAACGCGATCATTGAACTGAAAGGCGCGCGCACCGGCCTCATCACCACCAAAGGCTTTCGCGACATTCTCGAAATGCGCCGCCTGCGCATCCCGGTGCTCTACGATCTGCAATACCGCAAGCCGCCGCCACTGGTGCCGCGCCGCCTGCGGCTTGAAATCGAGGAGCGGATGGGACCGCGCGGCGTGGTGTGGACGCCGCTCGACGAGGAGAGCGTCGCTTCGGCCGCGAAGGCGCTGGCTGAAGCCGGTGTACAGTCGATCGCGATCTCGCTGCTGCACTCCTATGCGGACGCCAGTCACGAGCGGCGCGTCGCCGAAATCGTGCGCCAGCATGTGCCGAACTCGGTTTATGTGACGTGCTCCGCCGACGTACTGCCGGAAATCCGCGAATACGAGCGCACCAGCACCGCCGTGGTCAGCGCCTATGTGGGCCCGGTGGTGCGGGACTATCTCGACGCGCTGGAGCGCGACATCCGTAACATCGGCATCCGCGCGCCGCTGCAGATCATGCAGTCGAACGGCGGCATCATGTCGCTCGACGCCGCGCGCGAAAAGCCCGCCTACACGGTCGAGTCGGGGCCCGCCGCTGGCGTGATCGCGAGCGCCCGCATGGCGCGCGCGCTCGGGCTTGCCAATGCGATCTCGCTCGACATGGGTGGCACGACCGCCAAGGCCGCGATGATCGAGAATGGCGAGCCGGCACGCACGACCGAATACGAAGTCGGCTCGGGCATCAATTTGTCGAGCAAGCTGGTCAAGGGCGGCGGCTATGCGATCAAGCTGCCGTTTATCGATGTATCGGAAATCGGCGCTGGCGGCGGCTCGATCGTCTCGCTCGATGCCGCCGGCAATCTCACGGTCGGTCCGCGCAGCGCGGGCGCGGTACCGGGTCCGGTCTGCTACGGCGCGGGCGGCACGGAGCCGACCTTCACCGACGCGGCGCTGGCGGCGGGCTATCTCAATCCGACCGCGATCGCGGGCGGGCGCGTGAAGCTCGATGCGGCGAAAGCGATCGCCACTCTGGAAGAGCGGATCGCAAAGCCGCTCGGCCTGCCGCTGGCCGAAGCCGCCTACGGCATCTACACCATCGCGGCCGCAACGATGACGCGCGCCGTCAAGGCGGTCACGACCTATCGCGGGCGCGATCCGCGCGACTTCGTGTTGATCGGCTTCGGCGGCAACGGCCCGATGGTGGCGGCTGCGGTCGCGCGGGCGCTGTCCATCCGCAATGTGCTGATCCCGCCCGCGCCCGGCGTGTTCAGTGCGCTCGGACTGCTGATGTCCGAAATTGAGCACGAATTTTCCTCAAGCCTGTTCCGCTCCGCGCAGGAGCTGACCGCCGATGAGTTCGAGAAACTTTTTGCCAATCTGGAGACGCTCGGGTCCGCCGCGATGGAGAGCGAGAAGCGCCCCTCCGAGAGCCTCGTGCTTCGCCGCTTCGCCGAGCTTCGTTATGCGGGGCAGGCCTACGAGCTGACCGTGCCGGTCGGCGAAAAAGGTTCGCTCGCGGACATCGTCGCGAATTTCCACGACGAGCACCGCAAGACCTATGGCCACGGCTCGAATGCCGATCCGGTCGATATCGTGTCGATCCGCGTCTACGCGCGCGTCGTCGCGAAGGACACGGCATTCGACTATGAGAATCTCTCCACCCGCCCGCAGAGTCGCAAGGCCGCCGCGCAAACGACGCGCCGCGCCTATTTCGGCCGCGAGGCGGGCTTCATCGACACGCCGGTGATCGCGCGTGGCGCGCTGACCGAGGATTGGCGCGCTGGTCCGCTGATCGTCGAGGAATACGATTCGACCTGCATCGTGCCGCACGATGCGCGCGCGCGACTTGATGCGCTCGGCAATATCGAGATCGAACTTCCGGAGGCCGCGGCGTGAGCGATCGGCTCGACCCCATTACGTTTGAGGTGATCAAGAACGCGCTGTCGTCCGCCGCCGACGAAATGGCGCTGATCGTGATGCGCAGCGCCTACTCGCCGGTGGTGCGCGATACGATGGATTATTCAACCGCGTTGTGTGACCGCAACGGCCAACTCATCGCGCAGGGCCTGACGCTCGCGGTGCAGCTCGGTTCGTTCCCCGACGGAATGCGCATTCTGCTCGCCGATCACGCGCCGACCGCGAAAGACGGTGACATTTTCCTCTACAACGATCCTTATGGCTCCGGCGGCCAGCACCTGCCCGACATCTATATCGTCAAGCCGATCTTCCATGACGGCGTGATCGAAGGCTGGGCCTGCACGATGGCGCATCATTGCGACGTTGGCGGCATCGCGGCGGGTTCCGTCGCGATCCACGCGACCGAAATTTTCCAGGAAGGCATCTGCCTGCCGATTGTGAAGCTGCACGAGGCCGGCGTGCCGAACCAGATGCTGCTGCGCATTCTGGAAAAGAACACGCGCCTGCCAGTACAGCTGATCGGCGACATCCGCGCACAGCTTGCCGCCTGCGCGGTCGGCGAGCGCGGCTACCGGCAACTGCTCGCTAAATACGGTGCGAAGGATCTGCGCCGCTACCTCGATGCAATGCAGGATCAGGCCGAGCGCTTGATGCGCAACGTCATCGCGGACATTCCCGACGGCCGATATTCGTTCGAGGACTGGATCGACGGCGTCGGCGACGATCCCGAGCCCTTGCGCATCGCCGTCACCGTCACGGTCGAGGGCGATGGCATCACGATCGATTTCACCGGCACCTCGGCGCAGGTGGCGGCCGCCGTGAATTGCCCGATCGCGATGGTGAATTCATCCACCTACTGTGCGATCCGCTGCCTGACCGACCGCGAGATCCCGAACTGTGAAGGCTACATGCGGCCGGTCAAGCTGATCGCGCCGCGCGGCACGATCCTCAACCCCGAGCATCCGGCCGCGTGCGCGGCGCGCGGCGTCATGGGCTACCGCGTGTTCGACGCCATCATGGGTGCGCTCGCGCAGGTCGCGCCGGAGCGCGTGATCGCCGCTTGCGAAGGCGGGCCGACGTTGTTCTCGATCGGCGGGCGGCAGAACGGCAAGGCGTTCGTGCTGACCGAGGTCATGGTCGGCACCTGGGGCGCGCGATACGGCCTCGATGGGATCGAAGGCATTTCCAATCCGGCCGCAAACCTTTCGAACAATCCGGTCGAGCTGATCGAGGCCGAACTGCCGCTACAGGTGAGCGAGTACAGCTTCGTTACGGATTCCGGCGGGCCAGGCCGGCAGCGCGGCGGGCTCGCGTTCAGCCGCACCTACAAGGTGCTCGCTGATCAGGCGCAGTGCACCATGCGCGCGGATCGGCGCGACCATCCGCCCTATGGGCTCGATGGCGGCGAGCCCGGCGGAGGATCGCAGAACGTGCTCAACCCGGAAACCGCGAACGAGCGCAAGCTTCCCACCATGCCGATGGCGTCGATCCCACTGCGCAAGGGCGATGTCTTCCGCCACGTCTCCGCGGGTGGCGGGGGCTTCGGGCCTGCGTTCGCGCGCGAGCCCGTGCTGGTGCTGGACGATGTGCTCGAAGGCAAGGTCTCGCGGCAGGCCGCCGAGCAGCGTTACGGTGTGGTGATCGACGCCACGTTCAAGGTTGACGGCGACGCAACACGCGCGCGCCGCGCCGCGATGCAGGAGGCCGCCGAATAGCATGTACGACCTCCTGATCCACGGCGGCACGGTCTATGACGGCTCCGGCAAGGCGCCGGTCAGCGCCGATGTCGCCATCGCGGACGGGACCATCGTCGAGGTCGGCCAGATCGCCGGCGAGGCGAAACAGGTGATCGATGCGAAGGGCTTGGCGGTGACTCCGGGCTTCATCGATATCCACAGCCACTCCGACTACACGCTGCTGATCGATCCACGCGCGATGAGCGCGGTCGCACAAGGAGTGACGCTCGAAGTGATCGGTAACTGCGGCTTCGGCTGCGCGCCGATCGCTGATCCGCGGCTCGCCGCCAACGCGATCTACGGCTTCGACAACTCGATTCCGCTCACCTGGCAGGGCATCGGTGGGTATCTGGAGAAGCTGGAAGCCGCGCGCCCCGCCATCAACGTGATGACCTTGATGCCGAACGGGCAGCTTCGGCTCGCGACGCTTGGCCTGAGCGAGCGCCCGGCGAATGCGGCCGAGATCGCGCGCATGCGCGACCACCTGCGCGAGGGGCTAGCTGAAGGCGCGGCCGGATATTCTATCGGGCTCGAATATCCGAGCGAGGCCGGCTCATCCGAGGATGAGCTGACCGCGCTGGCACGGGAAACCGGACGCGTTGGGAAATTCTTTGCCACCCACACGCGCGATCGCGCCGATCACGCCGCGCAGGCGGTCGAGGAAGTGATCCGCATCGCGCGCAATGCCGAAGTGCAGCTTCAGGTGAGCCACTTGATCCCGCGCTGCGATCATGCGGGAAGCATGCGCTGTGTCGAGGTCGTCGATGCAGCGCGCGCGGGCGGGCAGAACATCGCCTTCGACATGCACACGCGCCTCTACGGCACCACCATGCTGAGCACGCTGCTGCCGCCCTGGGCGCTCAGCGAGGGCGCTGACGGCGTACGGCGTCATCTGTTCAGCCAGGAGAGCCGCGCGCGCATCAAGGCCTATCCAAGCCTAATTGGCAGCGTCCGCAACTGGGACAACGTCATTCTGCTTGATCTGCCCGGCCGCGCTGATGTGTCGCGCCTTAGTCTCGGCGAGATCGGTCGCCGTCAGAGCCGCGACCCGCACGATTGTGCGCTCGACATTCTGGCCGACGAGGCCGACACACTGCAGCGACCGATGGTGCTGCTCACGGTGTACGACGAGGAGATGCAGAAGGTCGCATTCGCGCATCCGCTCTGCATGCCGGGCTCGGACGCGACCACGCTGGCCACCGACGGCCCGCTCTCCGACAAGATGTTTCATGGCGCCTACACCTGGGCGAGCTGGTTCTGGCGCGCACTGGTGCGCGAGTGGAAACTGCTGAAGCCCGAGGAGGCCGTGCATCGCCTCACCGGCATGCCTGCGAAAATTCTCGGGCTGTCGGACCGCGGCGCCATCCGCGTTGGTGCGCGCGCCGACATCGCGGTGTTTGCGCCGGACGAATTCGGCGAGCGCGGCACGACGTTCGAACCGAACCAGCTGGCACGCGGGATGCATCATGTCGTCGTCAATGGTGTGACGACGTTGAGCGATGGCGCACTCACCGGTGCACGCGCCGGGCAGGTGCTGCGCAAACGTTGAACTTGGACGTGTAACGGGAGAGACGGCCGCTTCGGCGGAAACAGAAGGGGAGCAACATGGTGAAGCTCGGAAGAATGACGGCACTCGCCGCCGGCATCGTCGCGGCGCTGATGAGTGCGGCCTCGGCGCAGCAGGTCACGTTCCGCCTCGGGCACGTCGATGCGCAGACGACCCATTCTGGCGTCGGGGCCGACGCGTTCGCGGCGGCGGTCGCGCGCCTTTCCAACGGAGAGATGAAGGTCAACGTCTTCCATGCCGGCCAGCTCGGGCCAATTCCGGAAGAAATCCGCAACGTGCTCTCCGGAACGCAGGACATGCACCTGATCTTTCCGGAGTTTCTTGTGACATTGGCGGACGAGCCCAAAGTGATCTCGGCGCCGTACCTGTTCAAGTCGCACGCGCACCAGCAGGCGTTCTTCCGAAGTCCGCTGTTCAAGCCGACGCTCGACAAGCTCGCTGCGCTCGGCGGCATCATGCTCGACGACGAATGGACCTGGTGGCAGCGCGATCCGCGCGGGCTCATCACGGTGCGGCCGATCAAGGTGCCGGACGATCTCAAGGGGCTCAAGCTGCGCATCTGGGAATCGCGCACCGCCATCGCGACCTGGAAAGGCTTCGGCGCCGATACCATCGTGGTGCCGCGGCCCGAAATGTATCTCGCGTTCAAGCAGGGCATCATCGAGGGTGGCCCGGAGACGATCGGCCTCGCGGTCGACGCGAAAAACGTCGAGGTCGCCAAGCACTGGACGCGCACCGACGAGTACTTCCAAATCATCAACGTGATGATCAATGCGCGAAAATTCCAGTCGCTCACCGACGCGCAGCGCGCCATCCTCAAGCAGGCCGCCAAGGAGGCTGGTCAGGTGTTCCAGAAAGAGTCTGAGCGCGGCTTTACCGAGAAACGCGCCCGCGCCGAGAAGGAGTTCGGCGTCACCGTGTACGAGCCCGACCTTGCGCCGTGGCGTGCGAAGGCGCCTGGCATAATCGAGGCGCTCGAAGCAGACGGCACGATTCCGAAGGGGCTGCCGGCAAAGATCTCGCAGATGACGGGGTTCTGATCGGCGGGACATCGGTGACGGTGTGACCGGCATACAACGAGAGAGCGCGCCGGGCGGCGCTGACGCAGCTCTGCGCGCCTACCTCGTTGTGACCCGCAAGATCGTCATTGCGGTCTCGTGCGGGTTCTTTGCGTTCATGGTTGCGATCAACGCTCTGGAGATCGTCAGCCGTGCGCTGTTCGGTGTGAGCTACAGCTGGGTGCAGGAGGTCTCGATCCTCAGCGCGATGTGGGTCTATTTCTTCGCCTACGGGCTGATCGCCAAGAACGAAGAATACATCCGCGTCGATTTTGCCGTGCAGCACATGCCGGAGTCCTGGCGCCGCTGGATCGATGTTTTCGCGCGCCTGGTCACGATCGGATTTCATTGCGTGGTGGCGTGGTTTGCGATCGAGACGTTCCGGTTCCTCGGCATGTTCGAAACCGCCGTGCTGAACTGGCCCGAATACCTGTTTGTGCTGCCGCTGCTCCTAGGTGCGTTCGATATCGCGATCACCGAACTGATCTATTTCTACTGGCAAGTGAGGGGCGTCACACCATCTCACCCACATCCTCTCCCGGCGCCGATGGAGTAGCGCATGGCAACGGCGCTGATGATCGTCGTGCTGCTCGCGCTGATGCCGCTGCGCGTGCCGGTCTGCGCTGCGATGGGGATCTCGGCGATCACCGGGCTCATGATGCTCGGCATGCCGCTCAACACGCTGGTGCGCTACATGGCGACCGACGTGCGGTCGGTTCCGCTACTGGCGATCCCATTCTTCGTGCTCGCCGGCAATCTGATGAACCAGTTCAACATGACCAAGCGCATCTTCGATTTTCTCGAAGTCGTGATTGGCTACTTCCGCGGCGGTCTCGCGCAGGTCGCGGTGCTCGCCGCGATGGTGTTCGGCGGCATCTCCGGCTCCGCACTCGCCACCATCGCGGGGCTCGGCATCATCACGATCCACGCGATGCGCAATGCCGGTTATCGCACCGAATACGCCGCCGCGCTGGTGGTTGCCGCTTCGCTGATGGATCCGCTGATCCCGCCGTCGATCATGTTCATCATCTATGCGGTGCAGATGAACGTCTCGGTCGCGGATCTGTTCGTCGCCGGCATCATTCCCGGCATCATGCTTGGGATTCTGCTAATGGCGAACAATACACTGCTGACCAAGCTCAAGATCGAGAAGGCGCCACCGCCGGTCGTGCCGTCGCTTGGCCGCTTGAAGTCGACATTCCTGCAAGGTTTTCCGGCGCTGCTGACGCCGATCGTCATCCTGCGCAGCATGACGACCGGGCTGGTGACACCGACCGAGGCAAGTGTGCTCGCGGTACTCTATACGCTGATCCTCGGCGCGCTCCATCGCGAGATGAGCTGGAAGCGGTTGGTTGCGGCCTTCGAGGAATCGACGCGCGCCACCACCTTGATCATGTATCTCACCGCGCTCGGCACCGTCATGGGCTTCGTCATGACGTCGGAGCAGGCAGCCGAGAGCATGGCGCACTGGATGGTGTCGTTCACCGACAACCGCTACGTCGTGCTCGCACTCGTCGTACTGGCGCTCCTGGTGATGGGCATCTTCCTCGAGGCCGTACCCGTGATGCTGATTGCGGTGCCGTTGTTCGGGCCGCTGGTCGTGAGCTACGGCGTCGATCCGGTGCAGTTCGGCGTGGTGCTGACCTTTGCGATCCTGCTCGGCATCGTGCATCCGCCCATCGGGCTCGGGATTTTCGCGGTCTGCGCCATCACAAAGCTCAAGATGGAGCCGGTCGTGCGCGCGACGCTCCTGTTCTATCCGGTGTTCGTGTTGTGCCTGCTGCTGCTGATGTTCATTCCGGCGCTCTCGACGTGGCTGCCGCGCGTGATGCTGAAACATTGACGTCGATGAAATATTCGCTGTTCAGCCTTTTGCGTCAGGCGGCTTCGGAGCACGAGCATTGGCCCGCGCAGTGGCGCGATCCCGCGCCGAAGCCCGCCTACGATGTGATCATTGTCGGTGCGGGCGGGCACGGGCTCGCGACCGCTTACTATCTCGCCAAGGTGCACGGCATCACCAATGTGGCGGTACTGGAGAAGGGCTGGCTCGGCGGCGGCAATACGGGGCGCAACACCACCATCATCCGCTCCAACTATCTGTGGGACGAGAGCGCAGCGATCTATGAGCACGCGCTCAAGCTTTGGGAAGGGCTGTCGCGGGACCTCAACTACAATGTGATGTTTTCGCCGCGCGGCGTGCTGATGGTCGCGCACACCGTGCACGACGTGCAGGTATTCAAGCGTCACGTCCATGCCAATCGCCTCAATGGCATCGACAATGAGTGGCTGACGCCCGAGGAGTGCAAGGCGTTTTGCCCGCCGATGAATATCGCGCGGGATATCCGCTATCCAGTGCTCGGCGGCGCGTTGCAGCGGCGCGGCGGCGTCGCACGCCACGATTCTGTCGCCTGGGGCTACGCGCGCGGCGCGGACCGGCTCGGCGTCGACATCATCCAGAATTGCGAGGTCAGGGCGATCCGGCGCGATGCCTCCGGTGCGGTCGCGGCGGTCGAGACTACGCGCGGCGAAATCCGCGCCAAGAAAATCGGTGTGGTGGCGGCTGGGCACACCAGCGTCATTATGGATATGGCCGGTCTGCGCGTACCGCTGGAGAGCTTCCCGCTACAGGCGCTGGTATCCGAGCCGGTGAAGCCGGTGTTTCCCTGTGTCGTGATGTCGAACACGATCCACGCCTACATCAGCCAGTCCGACAAGGGCGAGCTGGTGATCGGCGCCGGCACGGATGTTTACACCTCCTACAGCCAGCGTGGTGGGCTTCACGTTTCGACGCACACCGTCGAGGCGATTTGCGAACTGTTTCCGATGTTCAGTCGGCTGCGCATGCTGCGCAACTGGGGCGGCATCGTCGACGTGACGCCGGATCGTTCGCCGATTATCGGCAAGACGCCGGTGCCGGGATTGTTCGTGAACTGCGGCTGGGGCACCGGCGGCTTCAAGGCGACGCCAGGGTCCGGCCACGTCTTCGCCGATACAATCGCGAACGACCGCCCGCATCCGATCAATGCACCGTTCTCGCTGGAGCGCTTCCGCGATGGCGTTCTGATCGACGAAGCGGCCGCGGCCGCGGTCGCGCACTGAGGCAGGGCATGCTGATCATCCGATGCCCCTTTTGTGGCGATCGCCCGGAAATCGAATTCCGCCACGGCGGCGAGGCGCATATCGTACGGCCGGCCGATCCGGCCGCGCTCTCTGACGCCGAATGGGCCGACTACCTCTACAATCGCCGCAATCCCAAAGGCCTTCATGCGGAGCGCTGGCGCCACACGCATGGCTGCGGCCGCTTCTTCAATGCGGTGCGCGACACGGTTAGTGACTTCTTCTTTGTGACGTACCGGATCGGCGAGCCGAGGCCTGATCTCGCGGCGCTCGCAACGGAGCCGCGCACATGAGCGCGTTTCGCCTCGCCGAAGGCGGCCGCATCGATCGCGGCAAGCGGCTGCGATTTTCTTTCGACGGCCAAGCCTATGAGGGTTTTGCGGGCGACACGCTTGCGTCCGCGCTGATCGCGAACGGCGTGCATCTCGTCGGCCGCTCGTTCAAGTATCACCGTCCGCGCGGCATCGTGGCGGCGGGTGCGGACGAGCCGAATGCGCTGGTAACCGTCATCCGCGACGATGCGCGCCGCACGCCGAACCTGCGTGGAACGCAGGTCGAGGTTTATGAGGGGCTGGTGGCGGAAAGTCAGAATCGCTGGCCTTCGCTCGCCTTCGACCTAGCCGCCGCGAACAGTCTGCTTGCGCCACTCATCCCAGCGGGCTTCTACTATAAGACTTTCATGTGGCCGCGCGCCGCATGGAAACACCTGTACGAGCCCCGCATCCGCGCGATGGCAGGCCTTGGGCGCTCGCCCTCGCTGCCCGACCCAGATCGCTACGCGCGGCGTTACGCGCATTGCGATGTGCTGGTCATCGGCGCCGGGCCGGCTGGGCTCGCCGCGGCGCTTGCGGCGGCTGAGGGCGGCGTACGTGTGATGCTCTGCGATGAGCAGGCGGAGTTCGGCGGCACGCTGCTGGCTGCACGAGACGCGGCAATCGACGAAAAACCTTCGGAGACCTGGCTCGCCGACACTGTCGCGCACTCTTGCACGCCGCGAAGTAACGCTGCTGCCGCGCACCACCGCGTTCGGTTATTTCCCGCACAACATGATCGGTCTCGCCGAACGCCTGACCGATCATCGAGCCAACCCTGCGACGGATGCGCCGCGTGAACGGTTGTGGTCCGTGCGAGCGAAGGAAGTCGTGATCGCCGCGGGGGCGCTAGAACGACCCATGGTATTCCCCGGCAACGACCGGCCCGGCATCATGCTGGCCGACGCCGCGCGTACGTATGCGGCGCGTTACGCGGTGCGCCCCGGCGCCCGCGCGGTCGTTCTCACCGCGCATGATGGCGCCTATCGGGCGGCCATCGAACTTGCCGCGCACGGGGTCGAGATCGCCACCATCGCGGACGTACGCGCGAATCCGGAAGGCCCGCTGCAGGCAGCCGCCGCGGCCGCAGGCCTGCCTATTCAGAAAGGCGCGATCATCACGGCGACGCGCGGCCGGTTGCGCGTCTCGGCGGTCGATGTGGCGCGGCTCGGCCCGCGTGGCCCAATGAACGTCACGGATGCCGCCATTGCCTGCGATCTCGTGCTGATGTCGGCCGGTGTGACGCCGAGCGTGCATCTGTTTTCCCAATCGCGCGGCAAGCTGCGCTGGGATGAGACGCTGCAAGCCTATCTGCCGGGCATATCGGCCGAACGCGAACGGTCCGCAGGCGCTTGCCGCGGCGTGTTCGGACTGAACGCCGTACTGAACGATGGTTATGAGCAAGGCGAGGCGGCGGCGCGCGCTACTGGGTACGGAGCGGCTACTTCACGCTCATTCGCTGTGTCGGCCATCGAGGCGGCGCCCGGCGGAATGGTCGGCGCGGTTGCGGGCACACACAAAGAGCCTGCGTTCGTCGATTTCCAGAACGACGTCACCACAAAGGACCTCGCGCTTGCGGTGCGCGAGGGCTTCCGCTCGGTCGAGCACGTCAAACGATACACCACGGCCGGCATGGCGACCGACCAGGGCAAGACCTCGAGCATGAACGCGCTCGGGATCCTGAGCCAGATCACCGGCGCGTCGATCCCTGAAATCGGAGTGACGACCTTCCGCATGCCGTACACGCCTGTCACGTTCGGCACGCTGGCAGGACCGGCGCGGCACGATCTGTTCGATCCCGTGCGCCATACGCCAATCCATGCCTGGGCGCGCGAGCATGGCGCGGTGTTTGAGGATGTCGGCACATGGAAGCGCGCGCATTACTTTCCGCGCGCAAACGAGACGATACACGCCGCCGTGCGGCGCGAATGTGCGACGGTGCGCAGCGCGGTCGGCCTGTTTGATGCCTCGACGCTCGGCAAGATCGAGGTCGTCGGCCCGGACGCCGCGGAATTCCTCAACCGCATGTATGTCAACGCGTGGGACCGGCTCGCGCCGGGACGGCTGCGCTACGGCGTGATGCTGCGCGAGGACGGCTTCGTGATGGATGATGGCGTGGTGGCGCGGCTTGCCGCCGACCGCTTCCATGTCACGACCACGACCGGCGGTGTTTCGCGTGTGCTGCACATGATGGAGGACTATCTCCAGACGGAATGGCCGGAGCTGAAAGTCTGGCTCACCTCGACCACCGAGCAATGGGCCGTCATCGCCGTGCAGGGGCCGCGTGCGCGCGAGGTGATCGCACCGCTCGTCGAAGGCGTCGATCTCTCGACGCAGGCAATGCCGCATATGTCTCTTGCGGAAGGGCGCATCTGCGGCGTGCCGATGCGGCTCTTCCGCGTGAGCTTCACCGGAGACCTCGGCTACGAGATCAACGTGCCGGCGGATTACGGCCGCGCCGTCTGGGATGCGGTGTTCGCGGCGGGCGCGCCACACGGCATCACGCCCTACGGCACCGAGACCATGCACGTGCTGCGCGCCGAGAAGGGCTACATCATCGTCGGGCAGGAAACCGACGGTACCGCGACGCCGGACGATGTCGGTCTCGGTTGGACGATCGGCAAGGCGAAGAAGGATTTCGTCGGCAAGCGCTCGCTCGCGCGCCCCGCTATGACGGCGCCGGACCGTCGCCAGCTCGTCGGCCTGCTCACTGTGAAGTCCGACCTCGTGCCGGAAGAGGGCGCGCAGCTTGTCGCCGACCCGGCGCAAGCCGTGCCGATGACCATCCTGGGCCACGTCACATCATCATACTGGAGCGCTGCCCTGGGACGCTCGATCGCGCTCGGCATGGTCAAGGCCGGGCGCAGCCGCATCGGCACGACGCTGCACGTCCCGATGCCGGACGGGACGATTGCGGTCACCGTGTCGCAACCGCTGTTCTTCGATCCCTCAGGAGCGCGCCTGCATGCTTGATCGCTCAACCGGGCGGCACGGACCGCTCGACGCGTTCGCGGGTGCGGCGCATTCCGGTGCGTCCGTGGAAATCTCAGTCGCCGCGCCAAGCGCGCGTTTCACGCTGCGCTGTGCGTCCGGCGCGATTTCGGCCGCGACACAAGCCTTGGGTGTTGCGTTGTCTCCCTCCGTCGGCTGCGCCGCCGCGGCGGAAAGCCTTGCGGCACTATGTCTGGGGCCGGACGAATGGCTCCTGATCGCGCCGCCGTCCGATGCACCGACGATCGCACGCCAACTCGAAACCGCACTCGCGGCCGAGCCGCATTCACTTGTCGATGTAAGCCATCGCAGCGCTGCGATCCTGGTCGGAGGCACGCAAGCCGCGACGCTGCTCAGTCATGGTTGCCCCCTTGATCTGTCCGACAAGGCATTCGCGGTTGGCGCGTGCACGCGCACCCTGTTCGAGAAGGTGGAAATCATTTTGTGGCGGAAGGACGCGTCCCTCTACCACGTCGATACCGAACGATCGTTCGCGCCCTATCTGTGGAACATCTTGACCGAGGCACGTGAGAGCATCGCATGAACAATGATCTTCGCGTCGCCGCCGACATCGGCGGCACCTTCACCGATCTCGCCTTCATCTCGCGCGAAGGCATCATCGCGACACGCAAGGTGCCCTCGACGCCGGGCAACTATGCGGACGCCGTGATCCGCGGCATCGACGAACTGATGGCCGAGCAGAAGCTCGACAAGGGCCGCATCGCCGAAGTGCTGCATGGCTGCACCGTCGCGACTAACACCATCGTCGAATACAAGGGCGCCAAGACCGCGCTCATCACCACGCGCGGCTTTCGCGACGTGCTCGAACTGCGCCGCATCCGCGTGCCGCGGCTCTATGAGCCGCTCTACGTGAAGCCGCAGCCGCTGGTGCCGCGCCGCCTGCGCCTCGAGGTGAACGAACGGGTCGGGCCGCGCGGCGAGGTGGTCAAGCCGCTCGATCTCGCCAGCGTGAAGAAGGCGATCGCGAAGCTCAAGGCCGAGAAGGTCAAGGCCGTCGCGGTCTGCCTGCTGCACTCCTATGCGAACCCCGATCACGAACGGCGCATCGGCGAGATGCTGCGTAAGGCGATGCCCGGCTGCTTCATCTCGCTCTCGATCGACGTGCTGCCGCAGATGAAAGAGTACGAGCGCACCAGCACCACCGTCATCAACGCCTATATCGGCCCGCCGGTCGAAGCCTATCTGCGCTCGCTGATGGATCAGCTCAGCAAAGGCGGACTGAAGGGACGGCTCAAGGTGATGCAGTCGTCGGGCGGAATTATCGGCGCCGATGCGGTTGTCGATCGGCCCGCACAGATCGTGGAATGCGGTCCGGCAGCCGGCGTGATCGGCGCCGGCAAACTCGGCACCGCCGCCGGCTACGGCAATCTCATCAGCTTCGACATGGGCGGCACCACGGCGAAGAGCTCGATCATCGAGAACGGTCGCATGCTGCTTTCCGACGAATACGAGGTCGGCGGCGGCATCTCTGCCTCAAGCCCGCTGATGAAGGGCGGCGGCTACGCGCTCAAGCTGCCGGTGATCGACATCGCGGAAGTCGGCGCGGGCGGCGGCAGTATCGTACGACTCGACAAGGCGATGTCGATCAAGGTCGGGCCGCAAAGCGCTGGTGCGGTGCCGGGTCCGGCCTGCTACGCGGCCGGCGGCGAAGACCCGACCGTGACCGACGCGAACGTCGTGCTCGGCTTCCTCAACCGCGAGGCGCTATGCGGCGGCACGGTGCCGATCGACGCCGAACG
Source organism: uncultured Alphaproteobacteria bacterium (assembly GCA_963757565.1). GTDB lineage: Bacteria > Pseudomonadota > Alphaproteobacteria > Rhizobiales > Xanthobacteraceae > PALSA-894. The sequence continues at coordinate 74,885 of CAVWSB010000002.1, read as the reverse complement.
CTCGCGCGCCGCGATCATGAAGCATATCGCGGAGCCGATCGGTCGCTCGCTGATCGAGACCGCGTACGGCATCCATCTGGTGGCGAACGCCAACATGATGCGCGCCATAAAGGGCGTCACGACCTACCGTGGGCGAGATCCGCGTGACTTCTCGCTCTATGCGTTCGGTGGCAATGGTGGCGTGCACGGCGTCGAGCTTGCCCGCTCGCTGCAAATACCGATGGTGATCGTCCCGCCCGCAGCCGGTGTGTTCAGCGCGATCGGGCTGCTCACCGCGAATGTCGAGCTGACGCTCGCGCAGGCACTCTTGTCGCGCACGCGCGAGATGGATCTCGACCGGGCCGAACAGGTCTTCCGCGCACTGGAAGACCAGATCACGCAGCAGCTCGGCTATCCGCGTGCCGAGGTGACATTCAACCGCGCCGCCGATCTGCGCTACACCGGGCAAGCGTTCGAACTCACCGTGCCGGCACCCAACACGAAGCTCGACAATGCGGCGCTCGAAGAACTTGAGCGGTTATTCGAGATCGAGCACGAAAAGACCTACGGCCATGCGTTCCGCGGCACCTACGCGATGGAGACTGTCACGCTGCGCGTCACCGGCTCGGTCACCCCGGAAGGTGTTCAAACCAACGTGCGCACCAAGGCGGGCCAGCCGTCCGAGGGCCGCCGGAAGGTCTATTTCGGCCCGGAACATGGCGAGCATGATACGCCGATCCTGACGCGCGCCTCGCTCGATACAAAATTGCGCGCCGGGCCGCTGATCGTCGAGGAATACGAGGGCACCACCGTGGTGCCGCCAAATTGTGCCGCGCGGCTCGATGACGCCGGCAATATCGTCATCGAAGTCGGCCGGACGGCCTGAGGGGGAACCAACAATGGCAGCCAATGACGTCGACCCATTCCTGCTCGAAGTGCTGAAGAACGGCCTCGACACCATCGCCGACGAGATGGCGCTCGTGACGATGAAGACGGCGTATTCGGGGATCGTCCGCGACTCGATGGATTTTTCCACCGCGGTTTGCGACGCCGAAGGCCAGACGCTCGCACAGGGTCTCACCACCGCGATGCATCTCGGCAGCTTCTACGACGCGATGCGCTGCCTGATTACGACGCAGCAGGGAAACATCTTTCCCGACGATGTGTTCATCTTCAACGATCCGTATGTCTCGGCCGGGCAGCATCTGCCCGATATCTACATCATCAAACCGATCTTCTATGAGGACACCCTGGTCGCGTGGGGCACGACCATCGCACACCACTGTGACGTCGGCGGCATCGTGCCCGGCTCAAACGCGCTCGGTGCGACTGAGATTTATCAGGAAGGCATCCGCATCCCGATCCTCAAGTTCATGGAGCGCGGCAAGCCGAACGACGCCGTGTGGCAGCTGGTCGCACTCAATGTGCGGCTGCCCGATCTCCTGATGGGCGATCTTCAGGCGCAGATGGCGGCCTGCACGGCGTGCGAGCGTGCCATGACCGACCTGTTCCGGCGTTATGGGCGCGGGATCATGACGGAGTATTTCGGTCATCTGCACGACTATGCGGAGCGGCTGGCGCGGGCCGAGATCCGCGACATTCCGGACGGCACGTACGAATTTACCGACTACATCGACGGCCTCGGCAAGAAGCCGGTCCCGATCGAGCTAAAGGTCAAGATCATCGTCGCCGGCGACGGCGTGACGGTGGACTGGACCGGCTCGGCCGCGCAGGTGAAGGGCGGCATCAATTCACCGCTGCCGTTCTCCAAGGCCTGCGCCTACACGGCGATGCGCTCGGTAATGTCGGCCGACGTGCCGAACTGTTTCGGCTACACCCGTGCCATCAAGCTGGTGGCGCCGGAAGGCACCGTGATGAACCCGACGATGCCGTTCCCCTGCGGCGCGCGCGGCATCACCGGCTATCGCATGATCGATTGCCTGTTCGGCGCGCTTGCGCAGGCCGTGCCGCACAAAGTGTGTGCGGACAGCATGGGCGGTTCGACGCTGCCGACGATTGCCGGCTATGTCGATGGCAAGCCTTACGTGTTCTGCGAGACGTTCATGGGGACGTGGGGCGCGTCCGCAGAGCATGACGGGCAGGAGGGCGTGCCGCATATGGGCGCCAACCAGTCCAACGTGCCGGTCGAGATGATCGAAAGCGGCTATCCGCTGCGTATCGTACAATACGGCTTTGTCACCGATACCGGCGGCGCCGGCAAGCATCGCGGCGGCGTCTCGATCGTGCGCGAGTTCGAGATGCTTGGCGACGATGCGGTGCTCAATGTGCGATCCGACAAGCGCCGCTTCCCGCCCCACGGCCTGTTCGGCGGCAAAGAGGGAACGCCATCGCTCAACTACCTCACTCACAAGGGCAAGGATCGTCTGCTGCCCGCGCTTTTAATGGAAACCGAGCCGATGATGCACGGCGACCGCTTCCGCGCGATCCTTGCGGGTGGCGGCGGCTACGGCGATCCGTTCGAGCGCGATCCCGAACTGGTGCGCGTCGATGTCTCGGAGGAGAAAATCACCATAGGCTACGCCAAGAAAAATTATGGCGTGGTGATCAAGCCCAATCTCACGCTGGACAAAGCCGCCACGAAGAAGCTGCGTGCCAAACGCAAGCCGCCGAAACGGCTGCAAGGCGCGGAGTAGCCGCCGCTACCGCGCGCCCGCGTGGCCCGGTTCGGGCAGCAACAGGTTCGGTAGCCACAGCGTGATCTCGGGCACGAAGGTCAACACAACGAGTGCGATCAAAAGCGCGACCACGAACGGCACTGCCGCCCAGGCTAGCTCGCCGAACTTGAGGTCCGAGATCGACATCATGATGAACAGGCCGATGCCGATCGGCGGATGCATGAAGCCGATCAGGAGATTGAAAATGACGACCACGCCGAAGTGGACGAGATCGACGCCAAGCGCCTTCGCGGTCGGTACCAGCAGCGGCACCGCGATCAGCATCGCGGGCAGCGTTTCGATGAAGCATCCGAGAACGAACAGCAGCAGGTTGGAAATAATAAGGAACGACGTCGTCCCGACACTGAGCTTCGCCATCAATTGTGAAAGTTCGGCGGCGGTCCCCTCGGCGACGAACACATAGGACAGCGCGGAAGATGCCGCGATGATGAACAGGATGAGCGCGGAGGCCTCCGCGGTCTCGATCAGCGCGCCGAGAATGCCGCGCACCGTAATGGTGCGCTCCAGCGTCCCGACTAGCAGCGCGTAGGCGCAGGCGAGTACGCCGGCCTCGGTCGGCGTCACCCATCCGCTCGACATGCCGCGCAGGATCACGATCGGTGCGAGCAGGGCCAATGCGGCCGACCACAGTGTGCTGAGCAACTTGCGCGTCGAGAAGCGCGTTGGGTCCGGCGCTGGCGCCCAGCCGAGCGCGATCTGCAGCGCGATGGCCGCCGAAATCACCGCCGCGATGAAAAAGCCCGGCACAATACCGGCGACGAACAGGCGCGCGATCGAAACGTCGGCCGTGATGGCATACACCACCATCATGATGCTGGGTGGAATGATTGGGCCGAGCGTCGCTACCGCCATCACGACCGCGCCGGCGAACGGCGTCGAATAGCCGAGCCGCGGCATCTCCTTGAGCGAGATCGCGCCGAGTGCCGCCGCATCGGCGACCGCAGCACCCGAAATGCCGGAGAAGATCACGCCGGCGACGACGTTCGCGTGCGCCAGCCCGCCGCGCATCCAGCCGACCGCGGCCTCGGCAACATCGAAGATGCGTCGCGTCATGCCGAGCGCCGTCATCAGGTTGGCGGCGAGGATGAAGAAAGGAATGGCGAGCAGTTCGAGGCTGCCAACGCTCGCGCCCATCTGCTGCGGCAGCAGGATCAGATTGTAGCCGCCCGCCGCCATACAGAGGATCGTGGCGAGCACCAGCGATGCGGATACCGGTACGCCGACGAACATCAGCACGATGAACAGCGTGATCGACATCAGCGAGATCATTAGATGACCTCGTGCAGACCGGTTTGCGCAAGCTGCTCGCGCGTCGCGATCTTGTTGGCGAGGACGACGATCAAGCCGATGAGTCCGAGCAGCAACGGCGCCGTAAAGGCGGCGTTCGGCAGGCCGGAGCCGGGCGTGCGGTAGGGAAGCTGCAGCTCGATCAGTGCGCCCGCGAACCATGCCGCAATCGCAAAGGTCAAGAGACTGACGGCATGGATCACGCGCTCGAAGGTGGCGCGGGCCCGCAACGGCAGAAGCTGCTTAAGCCCGACGACCGACACATCGCCGTTACGCGCATAGACCGGAACGATGCCGAGAAAATAGGTCCATGCGGCGAGGAGCAGGTTGGTTTCATAGATCCACGCGAACGAGAGGTGAAAGAGCGTGCGCGAGACGATTTCCAGCGCGTTGAGCAGGACGATCAGCGCAAGCGCCGCAACCGAAACAGCGGTCGCGCCACGAACGACGAACCGATCGGTCTGCCGCAGCAGCCCCGCGAGCCGCGTCATGGTCTAGCGCGGCAGCGCGTTGACGACATCGAACAACTCCTTCGACAGCGCCTTCTCCTTGATCAGCTCAGCATAGAGCGGCTGCATCTTCGCCCGCAGCGGTTCGGTGTCGATCTTGACGACGACCGCCTTGTTGTCGCGGATCATCGCGGCGACGTCCTCCTGCGCGCGTTCCATCGTTGTCTTGGCGTAGACCGTGCCGGCTTCGTTTGCGGCCCGCACGAGAAGCTGCTGCTCATCGGCTGAGAGCTTCTTCCAGGTGCGGTCGCTGATTGTGATCGGCCAGGTCTGCGGGAATTCGCGGATCTCGACGATGTAGGGCGCGACCTCGGTGAACTTCATCGAGCGCACGAGGCTGAGCGGTGCCGTCACGGCATTCACCACGCCCTGGCGGATGCCGAGATACGTCTCGGTCCAGGCAAGCTGGATCGGTACGGTTTCGAGCTGCTTCCATGAGCGCACGTACACTTCGTTGGGGAACATGCGGACCTTCAGGCCTTTCAGGTCGTCCGCGTTGCGTACCTCCTTGGAGGAGACGAGCACGCGATACGGACCGCGGTCCGCATTCCATTCGGTCGAGAGCACGCGGATGCCGCGCGCGAGCAACTTCTCCTCGGCTTTCCTGAAGGCGGGACTCTTGAGGTAGGCGCGCAAGTGGGCCTGGCTGGTCACGAAATAGGGCAACGAGATCGCGTTGATCTCCTCGCCGACGATCGGCGCGTAATATTCAAGCGCGCCGGAATAAAGATCGAGCGCCCCGATGGTCAGGCTTTCGAGCGCCTGCGTCGGCTTGCCGAGCGCGTCCTGCAGATGGATCGCGATCTTGACCTCGCCCTTGGAGCCATCCTCCACGAGCTTCTTGAAGTGGAGCAGTGCGAATTCCTCCGGGCTGCCGGGCCCGAGCGACTCATTGATCTTGAGCAGCTTCTCGGCCTGAGCCGGCAAGGCTATGATGGCCAGAAGAGCGCCGGCTAACGCCACGCGACCTAGAAACCCAGCCATTGCCCCTCCTTGGCCATCACCGGCACAGCCCCCGCCACACGCGGGCACCTAATGTCAAAGATGGCAGTGTTCAGTCGGCGCGCGCAAGCCAACCGGGAGTTGGACCGTAGGTGGATGCCGCCTCGCGGCAGCGGGGAGGGTGGAAGGCGAAGAGTTCTACCGCTGTGCTGCAGCGACATCAGCCGGTTAGCTCACTTCCTCTGCCGGAAGACCCCGGCATCGCGCTGGGCTGGATGAGGGCGCGGTGTTGAGCTACAGTTGATTATCGCCTGGCGCGCTTAGCGATGTGTGCCCGCGAAACATGGATGCAGCACTTGAAACTTGGACTACCTGCTCCATGTAGCAAACTGACTCAGGAAACTCGCTCCGTAGCCGTGGCCCGCGAGGGTTAGCGTGTTGGGATCTAATTTATGAGGACGAATAGGAGGACGAGTGCTCTTTTAACTCGTCCGGCGGCAGTCCTCACAAACGGCACAAGGGCCCGTTCTGTCGCGACTAACCACTGGTGGAGCCAGGCGGGATCGAACCGCCGACCTCCTCATTGCGAACGAGGCGCTCTCCCAGCTGAGCTATGGCCCCTAAAGGACGCGAAAAGGCGTGAAAAAACGCGATTGCGCGGCTCTCCAGTGTGGGCGTCATTTACGGCCGGGGGGGTAGGGTGTCAAGAAGCGCCAACTTGTTCCGCGCTTCCCGGGCAGCTACACGTTCGGTCGAATCCGCGAGACCCGATCATGATCGAGCTGCTCAGCTTTATCTCCTACCTGCTCCAGCTTTACGTCTACGTTCTCATCGCGGCGGCGGTGCTGAGCTGGCTGATCGCGTTCAATGTCGTAAACTCCCGCAGCCCCGTGGTATCCGGGATCGCGGAGTTTCTCTATCGCATCACCGAGCCGGTGCTGCGTCCGATCCGCAACGCGCTGCCCAACCTCGGTGGCATCGATATTTCGCCGATCATCGTCATCCTCATTATCATCTTCATCCAGTCGGTCGTGATTCCGAACATCGCAAAAGCGCTGGTGTGACGGCTTCGTTCTGGAGCGCTTCCGCTGGCGGCGTGACAATCGCGGTGCGGCTTACGCCGAAAGCCGGGCGCAATGGCGTTGACGGCGCCGAAACGCTCGCGGACGGCCGTAGCGTTCTCAAGGTGCGTGTGCGCGCCGCACCGCATGAGGGTGCGGCGAACGCGGCGCTGGTCCGCGTGCTTGCCGGAGAACTCGGCGTCCCACCGCGCGATGTCGAGATCGCCGGCGGGGCAACGTCCCGCGTCAAGCGCGTGAGAGTGATGGGCGGCGCAATGCTGAGGGCAGCGCTGGAGAAATTGGCAGGTCCGCGATAAGGATGCGCCGACTCGGCAAATCGGATTTCTCATGAGCGCGCGCATCATCGACGGCAAGGCAATCGCAGCGGAGGTGCGGGCGCGCGTCGCCGCAGAGGTGCAGCGACTCGATACCGAGAGCCGGATCGAGCCCGGCCTCGCGGTCGTTTTGATCGGCGACAATCCGGCGAGCGCCGTTTACGTGCGCTCGAAAGCGAAGCAGACGGTCGAGGCCGGCATGAAGTCATTCGACCACCGCCTGCCGGATTCGGTCTCCGAGGCCGACGTGCTCGCGCTGGTCGGCAAACTCAACGCCGATCCGGCGGTGCACGGCATCCTGGTGCAGCTTCCATTGCCCCGGCAGATCGACAGCCAGAAGGTCTTGAACGCGATCGATCCCGCCAAGGATGTCGACGGTTTCCATCCGATGAATGCGGGACGGCTTGCGACCGGATTGCCGGCGCTCACCCCTTGCACGCCGCTCGGCTGCGTCATGCTGGCGAAAACCGTGCACCGCTCGCTCGAAGGACTGGAGGCCGTGATCGTCGGCCGCTCCAACATCGTCGGCAAGCCGCTGATCCAGCTTCTGCTGAACGAGAACGCGACCGTCACGGTGGCGCATTCGAGAACGCACAACCTGCCTGCGGTGACGCGCCGCGCCGATCTGGTATTTGCGGCGGTCGGCAAGCCGGAGATGGTGCGCGCCGAGTGGATCAAGCCGGGCGCGACCGTGATCGATGTGGGCATCAACCGCGTGACCGGCGCGGACGGCAAGAACCGCATCGTCGGCGACGTGGCGTTCGACGAGGCCGCTCGGATCGCGGGCGCGATCACGCCGGTTCCGGGCGGCGTCGGACCGATGACCATCGCGTGCCTGCTCGTGAACACGGTGCGCGCCGCTTGCGCGATCAACCGATTGCCGGCACCGGCAGTCTGAAAGCGCGGCAACCGCACCGGTCGCGCGGCCGCCACTTCAGCTCCTCAAGAACTCCTCGGCCGTGTAGAGCGCGCGAAACTCTAGCCCTTCGGCGGCGAAGTTTTCCTTCGCGCCCTCGAGCCGGTCCACGATGGTGAGCACCAGGACGATGTTGGCACCTTCGGTGCGCAATGCCTCTACCGCCTGCATCGACGAACCGCCGGTGGTGGTCACGTCCTCGACCACGACGACATTCTTGCCGCGCAGCGACTCGCCCTTCGGAAGACCTTCGATCATCTTTTTGGCGCCGTGATCCTTCGCCTTCTTGCGTACGAAAAACGCGTGCAGATTGCCGCCACGCCTGTGGCTGGCGATCGCCGCCGCGGTCGCGATCGGAATCGCACCCGCCTCGAGTCCGCCGATGAATTCGACGTTCGTGCCTTCCAGCGCGTCCGCGATCAATTCGCCGACGCAGGTCGCGCCCGCGGGATGCACCGTCGTCGGGCGCATGTCGATGTAATAGTCGCTCTCGCGCCCCGAGGCCAAAAGAATGCGTCCGCGTCCGAACGAGCGCGCGCGGATCAACTCGAACAGTTCGGCGCGGTAGCCATGCCTTGGCATGTCGCGGCGGAGCGGCTGCATCGGAGGTCCCCGGTTTGACCGCATATAACGTGTGCGCCGGTACGGGACAAACCACGCGGGTTACTTTTCCACTTTGGCGCACTTCGCCGCCAGCGCCGAGCAACGCTGCGTCATGGCGCTTGCCGGATCGCTCAACGGATCGAGCACGGTAAAGTGGTTCGCGCCCGGCATTTCTTCGTAGCGCACCTCGACTCCCTTCGGCCGCCAGGCATCGACGATGATCTGGCTCTGGCGCAGGAATTCGGACGATTCCGCCCCACCCACCACGGCATCGAACGCACGTCCCGCCGTGATCGGCCAATTGATGGGCGAGACGCGTGCCACTTCGATCTCGTCGAGCCGCAGCTCCGCGTTCATCGCGGTATGCATCAGTGGTCCGAGGTCGAACAGGCCGGAGACGGAGTAGCCGGCCGGCACCAGATCGGCCGGCGCCTTGGGATCGAGCTTCTTCCAGTCGGTCGCCACCATACAGGCGGACAGATGCCCGCCAGCCGAATGACCGTAAACCATCAGGCGCTGGCCGAAGCGGCGCCACAGGAACAAACATGCGGTCCGGATCTGATTGACGATCTGCCCGATCGTCACCTGTGGGCAAAGGTCGTAGCCCGCGACTGCAACCGCAATGCCGTGCGAATTCAGGCCCGCCGCCATGTGGCTGAAGGTCGATGCTTCCAGCGAGCGCCAGTAGCCGCCGTGCACGAAAAGCGCGAGCGGCGTATGGCCGGTCGCTTCGGGAAAGAAAAGGTCGACGGTTTGACGCGGGCCGGTGCCGTACGCGAGTCCGAGTTCGGCATTCTCCTCGGCCTGCATGCGCTCGCGATAGGCGGCGGCATCAGAAGCCCAGCGGGCGAAAATCTGCGCGTGATCCGGCACGCGTGCGCGGTTGTTGTATTCCGTTTCGTAGTCAACCGGCATTCCGCTCCCCGCACACATACTGGCGAATCGGACATTGGCGGAACGCAATCGGCGCGGCAAGCAATTAAGGGTGCTGGATCACCGCTTTATCGCGCGCGGAAAGCAAGTTAATGAAGCCTCGACATGAAGGTCCACGGCACGCACACGCGAACCATCTGGGTCGAGGCGGACCGGGCGATCGGCACCATCGATCAGACGCTGCTGCCACATCGTTATTCAACAATCAGGCTCGCAGCAGTCGAGGATGCGGCACGCGCGATCAGTACGATGCAGGTGCGTGGTGCGCCGCTGATCGGCGCGACGGCGGCCTACGGCATGGCGCTCGCCGCGAAACAGGATGCGTCGGACGGCGCGCTGGAGCGCGCCTACGCGTTGCTGATCGCCACACGCCCCACCGCGATCAACCTGAAATGGGCACTCGACGAGATGATGGCAAGCTTGCGCAATCGCCCGCGCGAACAGCGCGTGGCAGCGGCATACCAGCGCGCGCAGGAGATTGCCGACGAGGATGTGGCGATCGAGCGCGCGATCGGCGAGCACGGCTTGCCGCTGATCGAGGCGATCGCTGCGAAGAAAGCCGGCGCCGTGAACGTGCTGACGCATTGCAATGCCGGCTGGCTTGCGGCGGTCGACTGGGGTCCTGCGACCTCGACAATCTATCAGGCGCACGACAAGGGCATTGCGGTGCATGTATGGGTGGACGAGACACGCCCGCGAAACCAGGGCGCCGCGCTCACCGCATGGGAACTCGGCCAGCACGGCGTCCCGCATACCGTGATCGCGGACAACACCGGCGGCCACCTGATGCAGCATGCGCAGGTGGACCTGGTTATCACCGGCACAGACCGCGTCACCGCGCAGGGCGACGTCGCGAACAAGATCGGCACATACCTGAAGGCACTCGCCGCGAAGGATAACGGCGTGCCGTTCTATGTGGCGCTGCCGTCCACCACGATCGACTTCACGGTGAGCGATGGAATCGCCGAAATCCCGATCGAGCAGCGTGGGCCCGACGAGGTTGCCATCATGACCGGCCGCACCGCCGACGGACGCATCGAGAGCGTACGCATCGTGCCCGACGGCTCGCAGGTCGCGAATTATGCGTTCGACGTCACACCGGCGCGGCTCGTCACCGGACTGATCACCGAGCGTGGAGTCATCGCAGCGACGCGCGACACACTTGCGGCGGCATTTCCTGAGCGCGCCGGCGCGAGGCCGGCGGCCAGGACGGGATAGCGGCAATTCGTACTTGATTTGTTCGTAACGCATGGCATCGTGCCGCGATGCCCGCGAACGCCCTCGCCTCGCTGATTCCCGTCGACGGCCGCCAGTCGCAGACCGCGCTCGCGGTCGCGCGCGGCACGACGCGCCTGCTGCACCAGTTCGGCTTCTCGGCCGTGAGCGAACTGTCGCTGCCGTCCGGACGGCGCGCCGATCTCGTCGCGCTGAACAATACGAGCGAAATCTGGATCGTCGAGATCAAGTCATCGATCGAGGATTTCCGCGCCGACCAGAAATGGATGGATTACAGGCTCCACTGCGACCGGCTGTTCTTCGCCACTACCATGCAGGTTCCCTGCGACATCTTCCCGAAGGACACCGGCCTGATCGTTGCCGATGCGTTCGGCGCGCAGATCGTGTGCGAGGCGCCGGAGCACCGGCTGCACGCTTCGACACGCAAAAGCATGATGCTCAGCTTTGCGCGTTGTGCCGCGATGCGGCTACAGGCGCTCGCCGATCCGGCCGGACCGTACGCGGAATTCTGACAATCGCTTCGCCGCACATCGAAGCGTTTGCGCGCCACGCACCGCGCATCCGTGTAAGCATCCGCCGGTGAGCATCGAACCCGCGTCCCGCGACATCGACGAATCCTCGCCGCGCTATTTCGGCTGGCGCGTCGTTGTCGCGTGCTTTCTGATGGCGCTCGCCTGCTGGGGCTTTGGCCTCTACGGGCACTCGGTCTACCTCGCCGAACTGACGCGGCTCTACGGCTGGCCGCCTTCGCTGATCTCAGGCGCCAGCACTGCGACCTATCTGCTCAACGGCATTCTGGTGATTTTCACCAGTAATGCGCTCGCGCGCTTCGGCGCGCGGCGTTTCGTGCTGTTCGGTGTCGCGGCGCTCGCGCTAGCCATTGTGCTGCTCGCGCTCGCTCGCGAACCCTGGCAGGTCTATGCGGCCTATCTCGCGATGAGCTTCGGCTGGCTCGGTCTCGGGCTTGTCACCCTCCCGACGATCATCAGCCAGTGGTTCACGCGGCGGCGCGGACTTGCGATCTCGCTCGCACTCAATGGCGCGAGCTTCGGCGGCATCGTGGTTGCGCCATCACTGGTCGGTTTGATTTCGCTGACCGATTTTACCACCGCGATGTTGATCGCGGCCGGCGTGATGGTGGCGATTCTGGTGCCGGCGATTTTCCTCTGGATCCCCGCGCACGCCGCGCCCGCGCAACCGGTCATCGCCGCTGACCCAGTGTGGACCCGCCGCGATGCGCTGCGCAGTCTGCCGTTCTGGACCGTGTCCGGTCCGTTCGCGCTGGCGTTGATCGCGCAGGTCGCATTCATCGTGCACCAGATCGCCTTCATGGCGCCGATCGTCGGGCGCGCACAGGCCGCGCTGTCGGTCTCGGTGATGACGGCGTGCGCGGTGATCGGGCGGCTCACTCTCGGCATGGTGGTGGACCGGCTCGATCCGCGCTGGATCTCGTCCGGGTCGATGTTCAGCCAGGCGGTCGCGCTGTTCTGCATGACGCGCACCATGGACCCCGTGCTGCTGATCGCGTGCTGCGCCGCCTATGGCTTTTCGGTCGGCAACATCATCACACTGCCCTCGCTGATCGTGCAGCGCGAGTTCCCGTCCGCCGCCTTTGGCTTGGTGCTGGGGCTTTCAACCGCGATCGGAACCTTCGCGGGCGCAATCGGGCCGGGCCTGATCGGGCTGATCCGAGGCGCGACCGGCGATTATACGGTGGCGCTACTGGTCTGCATGGCGCTGAAGATCATGGGCGGCGACCTTGTCCTCATCCGTAATCGTTAACGACTGGCCTTGTATCCTCTCAAAATTCCTCAAGATCGCGCCGCTTTGATCAAGTTCCTGCCGCAAAGCGGCTGGCATATCGGGACTTTCCGGAGTCCCGGCGCACGGGAGTGGTTGCATGCTAACTGCCGTCTCGAAGTTGCTGCCCTTCGTGGCGCAAATCACCCGCCAGGTTGTTCCAGCCGTCGTCGCGACATTGATCGCCGCCGGTTTGATTGCGGCGTACAACCGCGCTTTCTCGGGGCATCTGCAGCAGCCGCGCATGGCCGCGATGCATGCAGCCTCCGGCGCGGATGCCGATGAGGACGTCGCGGCGACGACGTTGGGTGTCGAGAAGCCGGTTCTCGCGCAGAAACCCGCCGCTTACGAAACTCTAACGCTGCCGCCGCAACGAATGTGGGACAAGGAGGCGCGACAGGATGCCGGTAAAGACCAGAGCGCCATGAAGGTCGCGGCCGAGCCCATCCCGGCACTGGTGCGCGCCGCGCAAGCGCTGCATGGCGAGAAAGCCGAGCCGCGCAGCGAGGCCAAGATTGAACCCAAGACGGAAACGAAGGCCGAGCAGCGCCGCGTCGCAGCGGTTGAGCCCGTGCAGACCGCGGTACGCCCGACCGCGCCTGCCCCGGTGCCGGTGATCGTCACCGTGCCGCCCTCCGTGGTCGCTCCGCCGGCCGCCGCACCCTCTGTTGCCGCGATGCCGTCCGCACAGGAACAGCGTGGACCGATGTTGCGGACGCCGGTCCCGCAGCCGCAATACGCTCAGCCGATCTATCAGCAGTCGCCGCAGCCACAGCCGGCGTTCCAGCCGCCGCCGGTCATTACCGCGCAGCCGACTGTGACGGTGCCGGACAAACCTCGCCCGACGATGGAAGCGCAGGCCGAACCGGTTGCGCCGCAACGCGGTGTGCTTGGCACGGTTGTCGATACGCTAAAGCCGTCGAGCCTGTTCGCGCGCGCGCGTGAATTCGGCGAAAAGATCGAAGCCGCCGGCAACGATATCCTGCCGAGCATCAGGCAGTAGATTTACCGTCAGAGATGACCGCGCCTCGCGCGGTCACTTCGGTGCGCGCTTCGCCAGAATGCGCTGCAAGGTGCGGCGATGCATGTTGAGGCGCCGTGCGGTCTCCGAGACATTGCGATTGCACAGCTCGTAGACGCGCTGGATGTGCTCCCAGCGCACACGGTCGGCCGACATCGGGTTTTCCGGCGGCTCGGCGGTGCGCCCCTCGATCGCGAGCAGCGCGTTGACCACATCATCGGCGTCGGCGGGCTTCGCCAGGTAGTCGATCGCGCCGAGCTTCACGGCGTTCACCGCGGTCGCGATATTGCCGTAGCCGGTCAGCACCACGCCATGTGACTCGGGCCGACGGCGCTTGAGCGCCGAGATGACATCGAGCCCGTTGCCGTCGCCGAGCCGCATGTCGACCACCGCGTAGTAGGGCGGCGCCTTCTCGACCTGCAAAAGCCCGTCCGCAACGGACTCGGCGGTCGCAACGGCAAATCCGCGCTGTTCCATTGCGCGCGCGAGGCGCGTGAGAAACGACTTGTCGTCCTCGACGATCAATAGCGTGCGCTCGCCCGGAATGGGCGCGGGGGCCGGCGCCACATCGGTCATCGTCATTCTCGGTCTCCCAGAGCTCTGCTCAAGTTAGATATCAGCTATGCGGCAGCGTTGCGTCGCTCAAGCCCTCGCTGACCTCCAAATCACCGCGCCCCCAGCGCACCCGCACCACCGCACCATCCTCCGGTGCGGGCCGGTTGAGGAACACAAGCGTTGCGCCAGAGCGTTCCAGCAGGGTTTTCGCGATGAAGAAGCCCAGACCGAGACCTCCCTCGTCATTTTCGCTGGCAGGCCTGCGGCGGCTTGTCACATAGGGCTCGCCGATGCGGTTGATGATTTCCGGCGGAAAACCCGGACCATCGTCCGAAATCGTCACGGCCACATCCTGCTCGCTCCACCGCACCGCGATCTCCACGCGCGCGGCGGCGAAATCCACAGCGTTCTCGGTCAGATTGCCGAGGCCGTAGAGCACGGCCGGCGAGCGCGCGACCATGGGCTCTCCTGCACGGTCGGACGGCAACACCGTATCGATCGCGATCCCGAAATTGCGATGCGGCGCCACGACCTCGTCGATCAGCGCGGACAGTTTCATGCGCTCGAACGGAGCCCAGCCCGAGGGGAGCGCGGAGAGCTTGCCGAGAATCTCGCGGCAGCGCTGTGCCTGTTCGCGCAGCAGCTTCACGTCGTCGGCATGCGGCGAATCCGGCCCCAGCGCATGCTGCAATTCCTTCGCCACCAGCGCGATGGTGGAAAGCGGTGTGCCGAGCTCGTGTGCGGCCGCTGCCGCAAGCCCGTCGATTTGCGTGAGATGCTGTTCGCGCGCGAGCACCAGTTCGGTTGCGGTCAACGCGTCGGCCATCAGGCGGCTTTCCTCCGCCACCTGCCATGCGTATGCGCCGATGAAAATGATCGCGATCAGGTTCGCGACCCAGGTTGCGAAGATATAGATCGGGGGCTGCACCAGGGTTTCGGCCGTCGACCATGGCAGGGGCCAGTAGACGAATGCGATGAATGTCGATGTCGCAACTGCGAACAGCCCGAGCGGCAAGGTGTAGCGTAACGGCAGCGAGATCGCCGCGATCGACACTGGCGCGAGCACGAAGAATGCGAACGGGTTTTCCAGGCCCCCGGTCAGAACCATCAGCACGGTAAGCTGCCCGATGTCGTAGGCGAGCAGCCACGCCACGGGACCGGGCTCGAGCCGCTGCACATTGCCGTAGTGCATGCGCATCGCGACGTTGAGCCACGCCGACAGGGCGATCACCGAAAGGCAGGCGGCGAGCGGCAACTCGAACTCGAGCCAGTACTGCACGATCAACACCGTGACCGCCTGGCCGATGACGGCGAACCAGCGCAATCCAATCAGCGTTTTGAGCCGTACCGTGCGTGGCGCGTGGGGCAATTCGTCCGGACTGAGCGACAGCATCCGGGCAGGATAGCGGAGAGCGTGCCGGATGCGCAGACCCAATGGTGTCGCGGCGGCGAGGCCGATTGGCCCTTGCGCGCCGACCTTACCGGCGTCAAGCAGGCCGCATGGATGTCACACCCGAGCCTGCGGTCCGCACCGACCGGCTGACCAAGATCTACAAGACTGCGACAGCGGTCGATGGCATTTCGTTTACGCTCCCGCGCGGCTCGATCACCGGCCTGCTCGGCGGCAACGGCGCCGGCAAAACCACCACCATCGCGATGCTGATGGGACTCACCACGCCGACGTCCGGGACCGCGCGCGTGCTCGGCGCCGACATGCCGCGCGAGCGCTATCGCGTGCTTCACCGCATGAACTTCGAGAGCCCCTATGTCGAAATGCCGATGCGCCTCACGGTGCGGCAGAACCTGACCGTGTTCGGAATGCTTTATGGCGTCGCCAATCTGGCGCCACGCATCGTCGAGATCGCTGCGCAATTCGACCTGTCCGATCTGCTTGACCGACCGACCGGCAAGCTGTCAGCCGGACAGAAGACGCGCGTCTCGCTCGCCAAGGCGCTGATCAACGCGCCGGACCTGCTGCTCCTCGACGAGCCAACGGCCTCGCTCGATCCCGACACCGCCGACTGGGTGCGCGCACGGCTGGAGCGCTATCGCGACGAACATGGGGTCACCATGCTGATCGCGTCGCACAACATGGCGGAGGTGGAGCGGCTGTGCGAGCGGGTGATCTTCATGAAGCGCGGCAAGATCGAGGACGACGACACACCGGCGCGGCTGTTGCAGCGCTACGGGCGCGAGACGCTGGAGGAAGTGTTCCTCGATGTGGCGCGCGGGCGCGACCGCGAGACCGCGCAATGAGCCAGGCCGCGCAGCTCGCGTTCTCGCCGCGCCGTGTCGCCGCGATGGTGCTGCGCTACTGGTATCTGCTGCGCTCCTCATTCGCGCGCATCATCGAACTGATCTACTGGCCGACCGTGCAGATGCTGATGTGGGGCTTCCTGCAAACCTTTCTCGCCGGGCAGGCCAGCCTCTATGCGCGTGCCGGCGGTGTTCTGATCGGCGCTGTCATGCTGTGGGACATCCTGTTTCGCGGGCAGCTCGGATTCTCCATCTCGTTTCTCGAGGAGATGTGGTCGCGCAACCTCGGCAACCTGATGATCTCGCCGCTGCGCGGGGCGGAATTCGTCGCCGCTTTGATGATCATGAGCATCATCCGCCTCGCGATCGGGATGGTGCCGGTCTCGTTGCTCGCGGTGTGGTTCTTCGGGTTCAATTTGTGGGGGCTTGGCCTCGCGCTCGCGGCGTTCTTCGCAAACCTCATGCTGACAAGCTGGGCAGTTGGAATCTTCGTCTCCGGACTGGTGCTGCGGAACGGGCTCGGCGCCGAGACGTTTGCCTGGAGCATCATGTTCCTGCTCCTCCCCCTCGCCTGCGTTTACTATCCAGTCGCCGTCCTTCCCGGCTGGCTCCAGGCCGTGGCGTGGTCGCTGCCGCCGACCTACGTATTCGAGGGGATGCGCGCGCTGCTCATCGACCATACATTCCGCGCAGACCTGATGATTCAATCACTTGCGCTGAACGTCGTTCTCTTTGCGCTGGCGGTTTGCGCGTTCCTGGCCCTGCTCGCCTCTGCCCGCCGCGCCGGATCGCTGATGCAAACTGGCGAATAATTCATCACTTCGGCGCATCCTTGCACAGCGAATTGGACGCCCGGGTGGCTTGAGTGTTGACCGAATGACCAAAAAGCGACACGATATTGCAGTGCAAAAAGTCGGGCCGGGGCCAGACCACATGCCAATCGGTGAGTTCGGCGGGGCAGCAGCGCTGCCCGGCGACGGAAGTCCGTTTTTTTCGGCGCCCATGTACTGGTTCTATGAACTGGGCCACGCGGCGCTGACTCCTGCGCGCGCCTTCGCGGACGCAGGGCGCCTCTTCTACAAGAATCCCGCCAACCCGTTCGCGCATACCGCCGCCGGCAAGGCGACCGCCGCGGCGTTCGAGCTGTTCGAGCGCACGACGCGCCGCTACAGCCAGCCCGAATGGGGGATCGACTCCACCATGGTCGGCGGCGAGCGCGTTGCCGTGAGCGTCAAGCCAGTGTGGGAGCGGCCGTTCTGCCGGCTTCTGCGTTTCGAGCGCGCGCTGGCGAGCACGCCCCGACGGCCGCAGCCGAAGCTGCTGATCGTGGCGCCGATGTCCGGCCACTACGCGACGCTGCTGCGCGGTACGGTCGAGGCTTTTCTGCCGAACCACGACGTGTACATCACCGAGTGGGTCGATGCCCGCATGGTGCCCCTCACCGAGGGGCGGTTCGATCTCGACGACTACATCGACTACGTGATTTCGATGCTGCATGCGCTGGGCGGCGACACGCACGTCGTCGCGGTGTGCCAGCCCTCGGTGCCGGTGCTCGCCGCGGTCGCCCGCATGGAAGCCGAGAACGACTCCTACGTGCCGCTCACCATGACGCTGATGGGCGGGCCGATCGACACGCGCGAACACCCGACCGTTGTGAACAAGCTCGCCGAGGAGCGCGGGATCGACTGGTTCCGCGGCCACGTCATCACCAAGGTGCCGTTCCCGCATCCGGGCTTCATGCGCGACGTCTATCCGGGGTTCGTGCAGCTCAACGGCTTCATGACCATGAACCTCGACCGCCATCTCGAGGCGCACCGCAACCTGTTCCGTCATCTGGTGACGGGCGACGGCGACTCGGCCGCGAAGCATCGCGAGTTTTACGACGAATATCTTGCGGTCATGGACCTCTCAGCCGAATTCTATCTGCAGACGGTCGAGACCGTCTTCATCCGCCACGATCTCCCGCTCGGCAAAATGACCCATCGCGGCAAGCCGGTGGACCTGACGAAAATCCGCCGCGTGGCGTTGCTCACCGTCGAGGGCGAGCACGACGACATCTCCGGTGTTGGGCAGACCCAAGCCGCGCAGCGCTTGTGCTCGAACATCCCGGACGAGAACAAGATGCATTACATGCAGCTTGGCGTCGGCCATTACGGCGTGTTCAACGGTTCGCGCTTCCGTTCGGAAATCGCTCCGCGCATTTCGGATTTCGTGCTGTCGCATAACGGACAGGGCAAGGGCGCCAAACGCAAGGTGCTGGCGGAAGCATAACGCCGCCGGCGCAACACGGCGCGCCGGGACCCATAGGCCCAAACGTCTCTGTTCAATCTCGTCGTCTTGCGTTTATGAATCGCTCCGACCGCGCTGCGCGCTCGGGCGCGATGACGGTTGACATATTCTCGCGGAATTCCGCTAGGATTCGACCATGTCTCTCCGCGCACTCCTGTTCCGCCGGCCCGTCGAGCCGCAAACGATCGAGATCGTGTTTGACGGCGCGATCTATCCGGTCGCGCTGCGCCGGCACGCGCAGGCGCAGCGCTACACGCTGCGCGTCCAGGCGGCGAACCGGGCCGTTGTACTCACAATGCCTCCGCGCGGATCGGTGCGCGAGGCAAAGAGCTTTGCGGAACGCAACGGCGGCTGGATCGCAGCGCGGCTGAAGCGCTTGCCGCACAACATTCCGTTCGCTCACGGCATGGAGTTGCCGCTGCGCGGTGCGCCTCACCGGATCGCGCACCGCACGACACGCGGCACCGTTTGGGTCGAGCCCGGCGCAGAATTGCCGCTGCTCTGCGTGGCGGGCGACCCTGCGCACATGGCTCGGCGCGTGCGCGACTATCTCAAGCGCGAGGCGAAGCGCGATCTGGAAGCGGCGAGCCGCCGCTATGCGGCGCTGCTTGGCGTGACGATCAAGCGCATCTCGGTGCGCGATCAGGCAAGCCGGTGGGGCTCGTGCACCGCGGCAGGCGTGCTCTCCTATTCGTGGCGGCTCATTCTCGCGCCGCCCTATGTGCTGGACTATCTTGCGGCGCATGAAGTGGCCCATCTCGTCGAGATGAACCATTCGCGCAAGTTCTGGCGTGTGGTCGCACGCGTCTGCCCGGAATGGGAATGCGCCAAGACCTGGCTCACCACGCAGGGCAACGCGCTGCATCGGTACGGTGAGGACGGCGCGATACCCGTTTCGGCCGACTACTAGCTACTGCGGCAGCGCGCTGATCGCGATCTTCACGCTGCCGTCGGCTTCCGCGATGATGCGCAGCGTTTTGGCGTCGTATTCGATGCCGGCGAGCCGCAGGTCGGTCACCGCCACATCGGCCTGCACGCCTTCGCCGCTCTTGCGGAAATCCGCGATCGCCGCCTCGATGCTGCTGCGTGCATTGGCGGCGAACGGCTTCAGGTCAATGCGCGCATTCTCGGCCAGCGCATCCTTCAGATAGGGAATTGCCGCGCGCGCGGCTGCGCCGAGCAGGCCAAACGCGGCTTCGGATTCGACGTCGAGCGTGATGTCGGTGAAGCGCAGCATCTGTTGCGCGGAATCGAGCGCCGGCTTGCCCCAGACATGCACCGTCGCCTCGGTGCCGAGACCGAACCAGCTTGCCTTCTCGCGCGCTTTCACGCGCAGCGACACGAGCAGGCGGTCGCCCGATGCGGCTAAGCTTGCATGTAGCACCGTCACCGCGACGGCGCCCATTCCGTCCTCGGGGAACGTGCGTCCCTTGAGCTGCGCTTCGAGCAGCTTGTTTGCTTCCGTGAACGGCAGATCGATCGGAACGCCGATCGACACGCGTCCCTGCTCCATAGGCGGTACGATCTCGATCGTGGCGGGGAACGGGCAGTCCGGTTTGCTCTCCGCGGGAGTGATACGCGTCTCGGCCTGCACGCCAACCGTCAGCGTGACGGCCGCGGCGTCGATGCGCGGCTGTGCCGCAACCGCACGCACCGGCCGCACCTCCAGCCACAGGTCCGGCACGCCGGGCGCCGTCTTCCCGAGCGGAATCGCGCGGCACATTTTCGCCCACTCGCGACGCGCCACGGTTTCAATGGCCGGGTTGTTGCGGATGCGCCCCTGCAGCAGGCCCATCTGTTCGCCGACCGCCCGGTCGAGTAGCGGCTTCACCTCGCGCGACAGATTGAGCTTCACGCCGACGACCGAGAGGTTCGCATCGCCGATATTCGCCTGACCGCTGAGGTTCGGCTCCAGCCGCCAGTTTGGCAGGAGCACGGGGCGCGCCACGATGTTGACGCTGCCGCGAATGTCGGCGCGCTGATCGAGCGCGCGTCCGGTCAGACTGCCGACCTGCTTGCCGAGTTGCTCGTTCACGATGCCGCCGAGCGCGCCGGCGAGGTTTCCGACTTGATTGCCGACCTGCGCGCCGATCTGCCCGGTCAGGCGAAACGTGCCGTTGAGTGGCGCCACGATCGCGAGCCCCTCGGCGCGGCCGGTGAGCGCGAGCGGACCGCGCGCGATGGTCCAGCCGAGCTCGGCGTTGGTGAGCAATTGCCCGAGCGGATTGTCGCGCTTGCCGGAGAGGTCACGCGGCGCTTGCGCCTCCATCGCATCGCGAATCGCGTTGAGCGCAATCGCGGCGGGCGCAATCACGGTCGAGGTGCGCGTGGCCGCCTGCAGCGGCGGATTGGCGGCGAGCACTGGCCGTGTGTCCGGCCCCGCCGGCCACAGAAGCAGGACGGCAACGAGCGCCACCACCAAGGCGACCACCACTGCGAGCGCACCGAGGAGGATTCGCATAGCGCGATGCTAGTTGAGCCCTTCTCTTTTCGCCAGCGACGCACCTTGCTCGACAAAGCGGGGCAAAGCCGATAGACGGCCGCCTTTCCCGCCAACACCCGGCTCGCATGCTTCGCCCCGACACCTTTGCGCTCACCGCGTTGCTCTCGCTGTTGACCGCGCTCGGTCCGCTCGCGGTCGACATGTACTTGCCGTCGTTTCCCGACATCGGACGCCTGCTCGACGCCTCGCCCGCGACCGTGCAGCTCACGCTCTCGCTCTACCTGGTGTCGTACGCGATCGGGCAGGTCGTGTATGGCCCGCTCTCGGACCGTTACGGCCGGTTGCCGGTGATGCGCACGGCGCTGCTGATCTATTGCGTGGCGTCGTTCTGCTGCGCGCTCGCGCCGAATATCGGCCTGCTGCTCACCGCCCGCGCATTCCAGGCGCTCGGCTCATCCGGCGCGATCGTGCTCGCCCGCGCGATCGTGCGCGATCTTTATTCCGGCGCGCGCGCAGGCCGCGAGTTATCTCTGATGGGCGCCATCATGGCCTTGGCGCCCGTCGGCGCGCCGATGATCGGCGGCGTTCTGCAAAGCGCATTCGGCTGGCGCTCGCACTTCGTGCTGCAGATCGCGATCGGCCTGATCGCGGCATTCGTCGTATGGCGCAAACTGCCCGAGACGCTGCGCGCCGCGACGCCCGGCCCGTTCTCTCTGCGCGCAATCTTCGCAGGCTACGCGGAAATCATGCGCAACCGCGCGGTGCTCGCCTATGTGGGCATGCTTTCGATCAGCTTTGCCGGCGTGTTCGCATGGATCTCCGGCTCCTCGTTCGTGCTGCAGGAGATCTACGGCCTCTCGGCGCTCTCGTTCGGGCTGGCGTTCGCGGCGGCGAGCGGCGGCTATCTGGCGGGCAGCGCGCTTGCGACACGCGTCGTGATCCCGCTCGGGATCGATCGAACCATCGGCATCGGGGCCGGTGCGCTCGCGCTTGGCGGCCTCGGCAGCGTTGCCGCGGTGCCGCTCGGCGTCGCGTCGCCGATCTGGCTCACTGCCGCGATGGCGATCTACGCGGCCGGCATGGGACTGGTGCAGCCGCAGACGGTGGCCGGCGCGATGATGCCGTTCCCGCAGCGCGCCGGGACCGCGTCATCGTTGCTCGGCGTGTCGCAGATGGTGTGCGCGTCGTTGAGCGGCATCATCGTCGGCCATCTCCTGGGATCGAGCGCGTGGCCGGTCGCGATCCCGCTCGCGCTCGCCGGCTGCGCGACGCTTGCCTTGTGGGCGCTCTCACGCGGCGTGCGCGCCAGGGAAGCGGTCCGCGTCTAAGACGGCTTGCCATCCACATAAAGCGCCAGGATGTCGCGCGCGGCACGGCAGCAAGGCGTCGGCACGCCCTTCTGCTTGCCCATGTCGACCACCGCGCCGGCGAGCCAGGGCAGTTCGAGCGGCCGCCCCAGTTCGAGATCGAGCGCCATTGAGGAGCGCATCTCCGGCGCCATCGCATCAGCACCCGCGATGCGCTTTTCGGCGAAATCCTCCGGCAGGGCCACGCCGCAGGCGCGGCCGACCGCGGCGACCTCCTTCATCAGGTCGATCACGAATTGGCGTGTCAGCGGATTGGAGCGGATCGGCCCCGCGGTCGAGCGCATCGACGCGGTCGCGCTCGACATCGCAACGAGGAATACGAACTTCTGCCACAGGTCGAGCGAGATATCGGGCGGGATGTCGGCCTTGATATCGCCCGCCTTGCAGGCGTCGAGGAACGCCTGCGCGCGCGCCGACACCTTGTTGTCGAACTCGCCGAATGCGAGCCGCTCCACCGTGCCGGCCTTTTTGATGACGCCGGGGCGCGCGATCGACACGCCGATATAGGCCGCCCCGCCAAGCAGATGCTCGCGCCCGACGATCGGCGCCAGCATGTCGTCCTTGGTCACGCCGTTCTGCAGCGAGATGATACCGGTGTCCGGCCCAAGGATCGGCACGATCTGACGCGCGGCCGCTTCGGTGTCGCGCAGCTTCACGGAGAAGATCACCATGTCGACCTTGCCGATGGTCGCCGGATCATCGGTCGCCTTCACCTTGGGCAGGTGGATCGGACGGTCGCCTTCCAGCGCGATGCCGTTCTGCTGCATGGCGCGCAGATGATCGCCGCGCGCGATGAAGGTGACTTCGGCTCCGCCCGATTGAAGCCGTGCGCCGTAATAGCCGCCGATGCCGCCCGAACCCATGATCGCGATTTTCAAGCTCACTCTCCTTTTCAATCAGAACGCATGCGCCGCCAGAGCGCCGTGATATTGGCGCGCGGATCGATGGTTTCGCGCACGATCGCCTTGCGGCGCGCGAGCTGCTCAACCTGCGCCCACGTCATCCGGCCGGTCTCGACCAGTTGGGACGCCCAGAAGTGATCGTACACGAACGGCTTGCCGGCCATGCGGCAGACAACGAGATTTGAACAGGCGACCGGACCCGGAATGGCGGCAATGCGCGCAGCCTCGCTGCGGGTGACGGCTGCGTTCTCCGCCGCCTGCGCACGGTATTGCGGGCTGAACAACACATACGCGAATTCAAGCCGGCTCGACACAAGCAGCCGCACGACCAGAACGCCGAGCACGATCAGACTGATGCGCGCGACCGGCCAGCCGGTGCGCACCGGATCGCGCAACAAGCCGTCATAGGCAAGGCCCGCGCCGAGCGCGACGCAGAAAATCAGTTCGAACTGCGCATTCTCGTCGACGCCGGCACCGGATTTCTGCGCGAGACATGTGATCAGCGCGATGCCGATGAGCAGCGCGGTCAGGCGCGCGGTCACGCTCCAACGCTCGCACCAGGCCCAGATCGCCCAGATCGCCATCGCGGGCATGATGAACTGCAGCCGCCCGATGGTGGAGAAGGCGCGCGCCCAATGATAGGTGCGCGGAAACAGCATGTCGGGAATGAACCAGGGCGAAAACGCCAGCGCGCAGACCGCCAGACCGACCGCCGCCGCGGCGGCGCCCACGATCGTGGCGCGCAGGCCAAGCCGCCAGTCGTCGCGCCAGAGCCAGATGAGTGCGACCAGCGGCAACGTGATGAAGTTGTGCTTGATGAAGCCCGCCAGCACCATCAGCAGAATGGCGGGCTCGACCGGACGGCCCTGTGCGTGGCGCTTCAGAAACCAGGCGAAGGCCGCCGACATGACGGCGAGACCAAAGAGCTGCGGCTCGTTCATGCCGACGTAAAATTCGAAGAAGCGCGCCATCGTGGCGACAAACCAGAAGCCCGCGATCAAGCAGGCGGCGCGCGAGCCGCCGAGCTGCCGCACAATGGTGGTTGCTGCCGCGCCGATGGAGAGCGTCGAGAGGATCGAGACTACACGCCCGACATAGAGCGGATCGCCGAATAGCCGGCCGAGCCAACCCACAACGTAATAAGAGAGCGGCGGATAATTGTTGGCGATCAGTCCGTCGTTCGGCGGATAGAGGCCGGCAGCGCCGCGCATCGCCGCATCGGCGTGATACGCGTTCCAGCCCTCGTTGCCCCAGATCTCCATGGGGAAGAACGCGCGCCACACCGGCCAGACCAGAAACAGCGCCGCCAGCGCCGCGATCGTCCAGATCAGAACCGTCGAAAGCCGCGACGGCACCGACGCAATGGGCGCGTTCATCGGCGGCCGCCTTGTGGGGCCGGATGTCGCGTCATCGATAAGTCATGTCCACCCATCGGCCCTGATCCTGCGTGGCATCCTTAGAGGATGCGGTCGCGGTCGAACAGGGGCGGATCGGTTCCCACTTTCGCAGCGTTTCGTCCCGGTTCTACAATGTGCTACGCGCGTCATGGAGGCGTTACGGCCGCTTGTTAGGCGGACCCGCCCGGGGGATCAGACAAGGAGAACACAATGGTTCGTGGCTTCATGCTGGGAGCGGCGACGGCGCTGTCACTCGCCGCGGCAACGCCCGCCCACGCAGTCATCGAGTTGCAGTGGTGGCACGCGATGACCGGCGGCAACAACGACGTCATCGTCAAGCTCGCCAACGACTTCAACGCCTCGCAGAGCGAATACAAGGTCGTCCCGACCTACAAGGGCAGCTACCCCGACACGATGAACGCCGGCATCGCGGCGTTCCGCGCCGGCAATGCGCCGCACATCATGCAGGTGTTCGAGGTCGGCACCGCCACGATGATGGCGGCGACCGGCGCCGTGAAGCCGGTGTTCCAGATGATGAAGGAGGCGGGCGAGAAGTTCGACTCCAACGCACTACCTTTCGGGCATCACCGGCTATTACTCGACCGCGAAGGGCGAGATGCTCTCGCTGCCGTTCAATTCGTCCTCGATGGTGATGTGGATCAACAAGGACGCGCTGAAGAAGGCCGGCATCGTCGAAATCCCCGAAGACGTGGCCCGAGGTGTTCGAGGCTGCGAAGAAGCTCAAGGCCGCAGGCCATCGCGACCTGCGGCTTCTCGAACGCATGGGTCACCTGGGCGAACCTCGAGCAGCTCTCGGCCTGGCACAACCAGCCGCTCTCCACCAAGGCGAACGGGCTCGACGGCTTCGACACCGTGCTGGAGTTCAATCACGACCTGCAGGTGAAGCACCTGCAGAACCTGATCGAGCTGCAGAAGGACAAGACCTACGACTATTCGGGCCGCACCAACACCGGCGAAGGCCGCTTCACCTCGGGCGAGTGCCCGATCTTCCTCACCTCGTCGGGCTTTTTCGGCAACGTGAAGTCCAACGCCAAGTTCGACTGGACCAACGCGCCGATGCCCTATTACCCGGACGTGAAGGGCGCGCCGCAGAACTCGATCATCGGCGGCGCATCGCTGTGGGTGATGGGCGGCAAGAAGCCCGAGGAATACAAGGGCGTCGCGAAGTTCTTCACCTTCCTCTCCGATACCGACCGGCAGGTCGAGGTGCACAAGTCGTCGGGCTATCTGCCGATCACCAAGGCGGCCTACGCGAAGACAAAGGAGTCCGGCTACTACAAGGACAATCCGTATCTCGAGACGCCGCTGCTCGAACTCACCAACAAAGAGCCGACCGAGAATTCGCGCGGACTTCGCCTCGGCAACATGGTGCAGTTGCGCGACGTTTGGTCGGAGGAGATCGAGGCGGCGCTTGCCGGCAAGAAAAGCGCCAAGGAGGCGCTCGACGCGGCGGTGTCGCGCGGCAACACGATGCTGCGGCAGTTCGAGAAGACGGTGAAGTAGCGCGACCGTTCAGCATGCGTCATGCCCGGCCTTGTGCCGGGCATCCACGTCTTGCTTACTGCACGAGAGCGTGGATGGCCGGGTCAACCCCGGCCATGACGAAGGGGGCACTCAAGCATCCGCATGGAAAAGCGCTCGATCTTTTCGCACCGCCTGCTGCCCTATGTGCTGCTGATCCCGCAGATCATCGTCACGGTGGTCTTCTTCTACTGGCCGGCGAGCCAGGCGGTGTGGCAGTCGTTCCTGCTGCAGGACGCGTTCGGGCTTTCGACCAGCGTTCGTCTGGTTCGAAAATTATCGCGAGCTGCTCAGCCAACCGGACTATTACCGCACCATCGCCACCACGCTGGTGTTCTCCGGCACCGTCGCGGTGCTCTCGCTCTCGATCGCGCTGCTGCTGGCAACGCAAGCCGACAAGCAGCTCGCCGGCGCCGGCGTCTACCGCACGCTGCTGATCTGGCCCTACGCTGTCGCGCCCGCGATTGCCGGCGTGCTGTGGGCTTTCATGTTCCAACCCTCGCTCGGCGTGGTCGCGCGCGGCTTGCGCGACACATTCGGGATCGACTGGAATCCGCTGCTCAATGAGCAACCACGCCATGATCATGGTCGTGCTTGCCGCGACCTGGAAGCAGATCTCGTACAACTTCCTGTTCTTCCTCGCGGGCCTTGCACGCGATCCCGCGCAGCGTGCATGGAGGCCGCCGCAATCGACGGCGCGCGTCCGATGCGCCGCTTCTGGACCATCACGTTCCCGCTGCTCTCGCCGACGACGTTCTTCCTGATCGTCGTCAACATCGTCTATGCGTTCTTCGACACGCTCGGCATCATCGACGCCATGACCGGCGGCGGGCCCGGCAAGGGCGACCGAGACGCTGGTCTATAAGGTTTATGCCGACGGCCGGCTCGGCGGCGATCTCGGCGGCTCGGCGGCGCAGTCGGTCATCCTCATGGTGATCGTGATCGGGCTCACCGCGATCCAGTTCCGCTATGTCGAGAAGAAGGTGACGTACTGATGCGCGTGACATCCAGCGTGATGTGGAAGGAACTGACCGCCGAGGATCTGCGCGCCAAGGCCGCCGAGAATGCAATCGTCATTCTCCCGGTCGCCTCGATGGAGCAGCACGGGCCGCATCTTCCGGTCGGCGTCGACACCTATCCTGTGCGAAGCCGTGTGCAAGGGCGGCGCCGAGATCGCCGTGAAGGATGTGCCGGTCGTGGTGGCGCCAACGCTGTGGTGCGGCATGGCCGAGCATCACATGGCCTTCGGCGGCACCTTCACGTTCGACATCCCGACTTACCGGGCGGTGCTGCTCGCGTTCCTGAAGAGCATCGAGCGGCACGGCTTCAAGCGTGTGTTCATCATCAACGGCCACGGCGGCAACATCGCCGCACTCAACGCGTTCCTGCCCGACTTCGCGCGCGAGACGGCACTGAAGGTGCTTTCGACCACCTATTTCGAGCTGTCGCGCGGCGACCTCGCGCCGTTTCTGGACGATCAGAAGAGCGTGCATCACGCCTGCGAGGTCGAGACCTCGATGATGATGGTCGTCATCCCCGAACGCGTGAAGAACGACAGGCTGCCGAGGCCTTCGGCATGCTCGGGATGGACGTCGACAAGGCACTGCGCGGACCGCCGTCGCAATTCCACAATTTCAAGACGATGACGCCGAGCGGCGTGATCGGCGATGCGCGGCGCGCCAATGCCGACAAGGGCAGAAGTTGCTCGGCGTCTGCGCCGAAGGGCTCGCGGCGGTACTGAAAAATCCGAAGGCGTGGGACTGATGGTCGAGAACCGCCCTTTCGGGAATGCGCTCGCGCACCTGATCCTGTGGATCGGAATCGCGGTCGTGGCATTTCCGGTCTATCTGGCGTTCGTCGGCTCGACGCACGAGGCGACCATCATCGCCAACGGGCAAATGCCGCTGACGCCCGGCACGCATTTTCTGGAGAACTACTACCGCACGATCTTCATCGGCACGAGCGGCACGACGCGCGAGCCGGTCTGCACCATGCTGATCAACTCGCTTCGTGATGGCGATGATCATCGCGTGCGGCAAGATCGCGATCTCGATCATCTCGGCCTACGCGATCGTGTATTTCCGCTTCCCGTTCCGCATGACGGCGTTCTGGATCATCTTCATCACGCTGATGCTGCCCGTCGAGGTGCGCATCTATCCGACCTACAAGGTCGCGTCCGACCTCAACATGCTCGACACCTATGCGGGGCTGACGCTGCCGCTGATCGCGTCGGCGACCGCGACGCTGCTGTTCCGCCAGTTCTTCATGACCGTGCCGGACGAGTTGGTCGAAGCCTCGCGCATCGATGGTGCGGGGCCGTTTCGCTTTTTCTGGGACACGCTGCTGCCGCTCTCGCGCACCAACATGGCGGCGCTGTTCGTGATCCTGTTCATTCTCGGCTGGAACCAATACCTCTGGCCGCTGCTCATCACCACGCGCGACGACATGCAGACGATCGTGATCGGCATCAAGAAGATGATCGTCACGTCGGACGCGCTGACCGAATGGCAGATCGTGATGGCGACCGCGATGCTCGCGATGCTGCCGCCGGTCGCGGTCGTGATCGGAATGCAGCGGCTGTTCGTGCGCGGCCTCGTCGAGACGGAGAAGTAAGTGGCCGAAGTCACGCTCAAAGACGTCAAGAAGGTCTACGCCGGCGGCGTCGAGGCCGTGAAGGGCGTGAGCTTCGACGTGCCGGACGGGCATTTCTGCGTGCTGGTCGGCCCGTCGGGCTGCGGCAAGTCCACGCTGCTGCGCATGATCGCGGGCGTCGAGACGATCTCGTCGGGCGAGGTGCGCATCGGCGATCGCGTCGTGAACGACGTCGAGCCGTCCGAGCGCGACATCGCGATGGTGTTCCAGAATTACGCGCTCTATCCGCACATGCGCGTCTACGACAACATGGCGTACGGCCTGCGCAACCGCAAAACGCCGAAGGACGAGATCGACAAGCGCGTGCGCGAGGCGGCGCGCATCCTGGAGATCGAGGCGCTGCTCGACCGCAAGCCGCGCCAGCTCTCCGGCGGCCAGCGCCAGCGCGTCGCGATGGGTCGCGCGATCGTGCGGCGGCCGAAGGTGTTCCTGTTCGATGAGCCGCTGTCGAACCTCGACGCCAAGCTGCGCGTCTCGACGCGCGTCGAGATCAAGCAAGCTGCAAAAGGAGCTCGCCACCACGTCGGTCTACGTCACGCACGATCAGCTTGAGGCGATGACGCTCGCCGACATGCTGGTGGTGATGAATGGCGGCCGCGTCGAGCAGATCGGCGCGCCGCTCGAGATCTATCGAAAGCCCGCGACCACGTTCGTCGCGACCTTCATCGGCGCGCCCGCGATGAATCTGCCTGAAAATGTCCGGCGCGGAGCCGGCGCTGCTGCTCGGCAACGTCCAGCATCTCCGGACGGCGCCATCATCGGCATCCGCCCCGAGGACCTCGAGCTGAGCACTCAGCGCCACGCCGCCCGACGGCGGCAGTCGCGCTGCCGCTCGCCGTCGCGGCGGTCGAGCGGGTCGGTCCGGAAAGCTTCGTCTATGGCACGCTCGACCGCGGCGACAACGTCATCGTGCGTGTGCCGGGCACCGTTGCGCCCGCGCCCGGCGAGCGGGCGGTCGGCGGTCGCGCCACAGGCAAAGCTGCATGTCTTCAGCCCGGACGGCAGCCGGCGACTGTAGCCAATACCCTGATTTTTCGGGCGAAATCCCGTTCTTGAACCCTTAACCCCCTGCCCCCATATTTGGCTGTACCGGACCGGGAGCGGCACTGTGCCGACCCGCGCCGGCAGAGGCGCCGTCACGGGCCTCTCAAAGTCGCTCGAAGGAGGACTTTGGTAACTATGTCCCGAGTTCCGTCGCTCTCTAGTCCGTTCCTGCTCGGGTTTGACGAGATCGAGCGCGTCCTCGACCGCGTGACAAAAGCGGCCGACGGCTATCCGCCCTACAATATCGAGCGGTTGCCGCGCGACGAGCGCGATCCGGAGCGGCTGCGCATTACGCTGGCGGTTGCTGGCTTTACGCGCGAGCAGCTCGACGTGTCGACTGAGGAGAACCAGTTGGTGATCCGCGGCCGGCAGCAGGATGACAAAACCCGGGAATACCTCCACCGCGGCATCGCGGCGCGCCAGTTCCAGCGGACCTTTGTGCTGGCTGACGGCATTGAGGTGATGGGAGCGGACCTGAAGAATGGCCTGCTGTCGATCGATCTGGCGCGTCCGGAACCCGAACGTGTCGTCAAGACGGTCGCCATCAGGAACCATGAGTGACGTAACAAGGCATCGACCGGAAAGGATCGAGGGCCATGAATATGAACACTGACGTGCACATGATTTCACCCGAGGCGCTGCAGGGCCTTGGCGGTGGCAAGCTCGCCTACGTCAAGACGATCCGCTCCGAGGACGTGCAGAAGCATTTTCCCGCAGGCGCCGGAGCTTGCGGCCGGCACGCTGCTCTATGCGCTGCACGCGGCCGACGGCACGCCGATCATGCTGACCGACAGCCGCGAGGCGGCGATCGCCAACGCCTGGAGCAACGAGCTCGAGACGGTGAGCGTGCACTGACGCGACGCACTTCGATCCGCTCGTCTCCCACGGGGACGAGCGGAATCGGATTTCATTGCGACCCTTCCAGACCCAGCTTCCTGACCAGCCCGCCCCACTTCTCCTGTTCGGCGCGGCGATAGGCGACGAGTTCCTCCACGGACGGCGTATCGAACGGGATCAATCCGATCGCCTCGATCTTCTGCCTGATCTCCGGGTCGGTGAGGATACGCTTCATTTCATCGTGAAGCTTGTCGACGATCTCGCGCGGGGTCTTCGCGGGCGCGAGCAGCATGTGCCACGACACTGCCTCGAAGCCGGGCGCGGCTTCGGAGAGCGGCGGCACATCCGGCAACAGCGGCAACCGCGTCGTGGACGACACCGCAAGTGCGCGCAGCTTGCCCTCGCGGATCAGCGGGATCGAGGCGCCCGCCTCGACCCATCCGAGTGCGATATGACCGGCGGCGATGTCCTGGATCGATTGCGGCGTCGAGCGGTACGGCACATGGGTAATCTCCAGGCCGAACTGGTTCTTCATGAACTCCATCGACAGGTGCTGTGCGACACCCGCGCCCGGCGATGAGTAGTTGAGCTTGCCCTGATTGGCCTTGATGTAGGCGATCAGTTCGGCGACCGACTTGGCGGGGACGTCGGGGTTCACCACCAGAATGAACGGCGACTTCACGTAGAGCGAGATCGGAACAAAGTCGCGATCGGGGTCGTACGCCACCTGCTTGAACAGCGTGAGATTGATCGCCATCGCCGATGATGTGGAGACAAGCAGTGTGTGCCCGTCGGGGGGCGCCTGCGCGACCGTGTTGGCGGCGAGCATCAGTGAGGCGCCCGGCCGGTTCTCCACGACCACCGGCTGGCCGAGGCTTTTCGACAGACGATCCCCGTAAAGCCGCGCCAGCACGTCCATCCCGCTGCCCGGCGCGAGCGACACCACGATCGTGATCGGACGATTGGGGTATTGGGCATGAGCGGGCGCCTGGATCAGCGCGAGCCCGAGCGCGACGGCGGCGAGACGTGCAAGCGCACGAAACATCGCAAACCTCCCGAATTACCTTCTCGGCGACAACGCCGGCGCACTCTCGCCCGGCCCGCGACGGCGAGTCCAGCCGCTACGCGGCTTCCGAGGGCGGCATCGCGAATACCGCATAGACCGCATCGGCATCGCGCGACTCGCGCAACCGCGCGACCGTTTCGGGGTCGCGCAACAGGCGCGCCACGCGTGCGAGCGCCTTGAGGTGATCGGCGCCCGCCGATTCCGGCGCGAGCAGGAGAAAGACCAGATCGACCGGCTGGCCGTCGAGCGATTCGAAGTCGATACCGCGCTCAAGCCGCGCGAACAGGCCGAACAGCTTTTCCAGCTTCGGCAGCTTGCCGTGCGGGATCGCGATGCCGTTGCCGACGCCGGTGCTGCCCAGCTTCTCGCGCTGCATCAGCGTCTCGAAAATGAGCCGCTCGTTCTGCCCCGTCAGCTTCGCGGCACGCGCGCTAAGCTCCTGAATCGCCTGCTTCTTGCCATTCACTTTCAGCGCCGGAACGATCGCGTTCGGCGCGACGAGATCGGTGAGCGGCATTGCAACCGGTCCGGAGGGTAAATGGGTTGGTTGTTGATGGGAAGGCGGCGGTTTATCGGGGCCGCCCACCCGCGTCAATGGGCCTGCGACGGAGGCGGGTCGACCCACCCGACATTGCCGTCGGGCCTGCGGTAGACCAGATTCACCCGCCCGTGGCTGGCATGGCGGAAGACCACGACCGGCGCGCCGGTCAGATCGAGTTCCATGACGGCTTCACTCACCGAAAGCTGCTTCATGACCGTGGTCGATTCCGCGATGATCACCGGATTGAATTCGGCAATCTCATCCTCACTTTCCTGCGAGGGTGCCTCGATCACGTAGCTCGGCGCATCGATCCCCGCCCCATTGGCGCGGGCAGCGTGGCGATCCTTCAGGCGGCGCTTGTAGCGGCGCAGCCGCCGCTCGATCCGCAGCGCGGCTTGATCCGCGCTCGCATAGGCGTCCGCGGCATTTGCTTCGGTGTGCAGAGTAATGCCCGAGTCGAGATGGATCGCGCATTCGGTACGGAAACCGAAGCCCTCCTTCTCGACCGTCACATGACCCGAATAGCCGGCATCGAAATATTTGGCGAGCGCTTCAACGATGCGCGCCGCTGATCCGCTCGCGCAATGCTTCGCCAATGTCGAGGTTCTTTCCCGAGACCCGAAACGGCATGAGGCGCCTCCGCAACTTCGTTCACCGGGACCGACTCTAACAGCTATGGACCCTTGCGCTTCAAGTCAACGCGGCACGGTCGACGGCAGCTACGAGGCGGCGCCAACCGCCTGCTTCTCGCGCCGCCGCTGCACCGAAGACGGTATCCGCATAGCCTCGCGGTACTTCGCGACCGTCCGGCGCGCGATGTCGATACCGGCTTCGCGCAGCTTCTCGACGATCGTGTCGTCGGACAGAACACTCGCGGCGCTTTCCGCGTCGATCAGCTGCTTGATGCGGTGGCGCACGGCTTCGGCCGAATGCGCTTCGCCGCCGTCGGACGCCGCGATCGAGGACGTGAAAAAATATTTCAGTTCGAAGATGCCGCGGCTGGTCGCCATATATTTGTTGGCTGTGACGCGCGAGACGGTCGACTCGTGCATGCTGATCGCGTCCGCGACGGTCTTGAGATTGAGCGGACGCAGGAACTGAACGCCGTGGGCGAAGAAGGCGTCCTGTTGGCGCACGATCTCGGTCGAGACCTTCAGGATCGTCTTGGCGCGCTGATCGAGCGCGCGCATGAGCCAGGTCGCGGTCTGCATGCATTCGGCGAGGTAGGATTTCTCGCCGTCGTTCTTCGTCGTCTTGGAGACCTTCGCGTAGTAGGATTGATTGACCAGCACCTTCGGCAGCGTGTCGGAATTCAGCTCCACCAGCCAGCCGCCCTCCGGGCTCACCCGGATAAACACGTCGGGCACGATCGGCTGCACCACCGCGGAGCCAAACGCGAGGCCGGGCTTTGGATTGAGCCTTCGGATTTCGGCGACCATGTCGGCGAGATCGGCGTCGTCCACGCCGCACAGTCGTCGCAGTGCGGAGAAATCGCGCCGCGCCACCAGATCGAGATGTGCAAGCAACGCCTGCATGGCAGGGTCGAGACGGTCCTGCTCACGGAGCTGGATCGCGAGGCATTCGCTCAGATTGCGCGCGCAGACGCCGGGCGGATCGAACGTCTGCAGGATCGCGATCACTGCTTCGACCTCGGACTGTGGAGCGCCGAGCCTGTCGGCAATCGCCTCCAGATCGCCGGTGAGGTAGCCCGCATCGTCCACCAGATCGACCAGATGGCGGCCGATCATGCGACGCACCGGATCGGGAATCGCGAGCGCGAGTTGCTCGGTGAGGTGATCCAGTAAGCGTCGTCTCGGCGGAGACGAAGGCTTCCAGATTGTAGTCGCCATCCTCGCGGCCGCCCGAGCCGACCCCCGCCCATTCCGAATAGGCGGCAGGTTCCGATTGCGCCGGGCGCGGGGTTTCGGCCGAATCGGGGAAGACGTTCTCGATCGGCGTGTCGAACGAATCCTCAATCGCCGCCGAGCCGTTCACGTCGTCCTTGGCCCAGTCGACCGACTCGCCCTCGGAGCCGCCCTCTCCGTTGCCGGTGGCCTCGGCCGGTTGTCCGGGCTCCGGCGCGCCGTCGCCGGTGCGCTCCAGGAGCGGATTGCGCTCCAGTTCGCCTTCCACATAGGCCGACAGATCGAGATTCGAGAGCTGCAGCAGCTTGATGGCCTGCATCAGCTGCGGCGTCATCACCAGAGCCTGGCTCTGGCGGAATTCGAGTCTTTGGGTTAGCGCCATGTTGCGTTGCAATATTGGTCCGGTTCTTGCTTTAGCGCGTTCGTGCGCCGCTGTACACCGGTCACCAGGACTTGCTGCCAGGGATGTTAATAAGCCCTTGGCAGGCAACGCTTACATCCGGAATTCCTCGCCCAGGTAGAGGCGCCGGACGTCCGGATCGTTGATGATATCTTCGGCATTTCCCTCGCGTAGCACCTCGCCCGAGTAAATGATGTAGGCGCGGTCGGTCAGGCCGAGCGTCTCGCGGACATTGTGATCGGTGATGAGCACGCCGATGTCGCGCTCGGTGAGATGGCGGACCAGCTGCTGGATGTCGCCGACCGCGATCGGGTCGATGCCGGCGAAGGGTTCGTCGAGCAGCATATAGGCCGGACGGGTCGCGAGCGCGCGCGCGATCTCGGTGCGGCGACGCTCGCCGCCGGACAGCGCGATGGAAGGGGTCTTGCGCAGCCGTGCGATGTTGAATTCGTCAAGCAGCTTGTCGAGTTCGTATTCGCGCTTCTTCTTGCTCGGTTCGACCACCTCAAGCACCGCGCGGATGTTGTCTTCCACGCTCAACCCGCGAAAGATCGAGGCTTCCTGCGGCAAGTAACCGATGCCGAGGCGGGCCCGCTGGTACATCGGCAGATGGGTGATGTCGTGCCCGTCGAATTGAATGTGACCCTTATCCGCCTTGATCAGGCCGGTGATCATATAGAACACCGTGGTCTTGCCGGCGCCGTTTGGCCCGAGCAATCCGACCGCCTCGCCCCGTCGCAGCGAGACACTGACGCCCTTCACAACCTTGCGGCCGGCAAAGCTCTTCTCGACGCCATGCACCGTCAGCGACCCGGCTGCCCCAACCACGCCTGCGAGGGGCGCGCGGGCGCGCAACCGCGGTTCGGACGCGCGTTGGGGCGGCTGGGCCGGCGGCTCAACCGCGCGTTCGAACAGCGCAGCGGGCGAATATCCGTTGCGATTTAACTGATCCGCCTCGTCGGCGCGCCGCGGCTCGGTCGGCGTCACCGACTGCCAGTCGAAATCCCGCTGGGCAGCGCGGCCTATCGGGGGCGCCTCCACGCGCTTCGCCTTGCGCAGCGAAATACGCTCGCTTGTCGTAAGGCTCATTTTCTCGATATGGCCATTCGCCATCGGCTCATCGACCGGACCTAGATCGATGTTCCAAATATCCGACACCGCCAGGCTCGCCCGGCGCGGCGCAATGCGAAGTGACTTCAGAAGACCGAGCACGCCGACTTCAAGGCCCCAATGCGCTTTTGCCGCCGCCCGCGCCGATTCACTTGCGCTAACCGCAAGGCATTGAACTATTGCAGCTTTGTTCGCCTTTTTCGAGGCGGGCAGTGCGTCCCCGCGCCCCTGATAATAGCAAGCGACCGCGGCCGCAACGTCAGTTGATGCGGATGGGGGTGCCGGGGGTGTGCTTCGCCGGGGGCGGGGATGAAGCCTTGGTGTCCTTGGCGTCTTTCTGCGGCGGCGGTGCGGCTGGCGGCGGCGCGGGCGTGGCCGATGGACTGAACAGTCCCTCGACACGCTTGGCCTTGTCGGACTCAACCCGCGACACACCGGTGGTGAGATCGACGACCATGCGGTCGCCACGCAGCACATTTGCGCCTTGCGTGACGACGACATTGCCGAGCAGCGTGACGCTATTCGATTTCACATCGAACAGGCCGCTGTCGCCTCGGGCTGTCTGATCCTTTTGCGTGACCAGGACATCGCCCTTGGCTTCGGCGCGCTTGATCTGCTGGCTGCCGGGGCCAGCCTTCTGCGCCACGGGGGCTGCCGGAGCCCCCTTTTTCGGCGCAGGCGCAGCAGACTGGTCTTCGTAGAAAATAACCAGCGTATTGCACTGAAGTATCGTGTCGCCCTGCGTGAGCTTGACGCTGCCGCTGAACGTCGCCTGCCGGCTCTTGTCGCGTACCTCGAGGGAATTCGATTCGATCTTGACCGGCTGGTCGCGATTGAGCTGCAACCCCTGCATCGCACCGGATGGCTGGTTCTGTGCCGATGCCGAAACCGAGGCGACCATCACGGCGACCGCGATCGTCGCAGCATGACGGAACCACACGCTCATTGCGCGGCTCCAGCGCGCTTCTCCGCGTCAATCATCAAAACGACGCCGCGGCCGAACCGGACTGTCTCCCCGGATTCCAGGACCTCCAGATGATTCGCTGTCAGCCGGCCGTTCGGAAGCGTGATGTCGACCGGTTGATCCGAGACCACACTGCCTGTCTTCATTTGAACCGCCGCTTCGCGCAACTGGGCCTTGTAGCCCTGCTCCGACGTGACGACGACCTGGTCGCGCAGCACAATCGAATCGCCTTTGGTATTGTAGGTCCCGCTGTTCGCCGTGACGGTGATGACGTCCTTGTCCTGCATCTCCATCCGCGCACGCAACTTGAGCATCTCGATGATGTCCGGGCTGGCAATGTCCTGCACGGCGGTCTCGGCGTTCAGTTCGTAGGCGCGCTTGTCGCGCGTGAAGCCCGCGATGCGCGGTAGTTCCATCGTGATCTTGCTGCCCTGAACGGCGAGCTTGCCGGAGACGTGCGGCAGAGCGTCCAACACCCGCAGCGGCTTGAAATATGTGAACAGGCCAAATCCCACAGCTCCGACAATCACGCCGGCTGGCAATCCGATGCGCAGGACGCGGACCAGCGTGCTGTGCCGCCCGGCGCTGCGCACCGCGCGATCCACGTCCGAGCGGCGCGAGCCCGCCCAGCCACGCCGATCCGCTTCGATGACGTTACTCGCCGGCTGGCTCATGCCCTCGTCTTGAGTTGTTGAGAATCGCCCCATCGCACGACCATTTTACGGCGCGGGCTTGAGAAAATCGCCTGCGAATGTGGCCTAGGCGCGGCGATAAATCCTTAACGGGGCGCGACTTTTCGTGCCCCGCGGATCTTTCAGGAGTGCGCGAAAATGTCCTGCTCGGCCCAGCCCGCGAGGTCCAGCCGGGCGCGGGTCGGCAGGAACGCGAAGCAGGCGGCGGCGAGTTCCGTCGCGGCCCTCTCGCGCCAGCATGGCGTCGAGCTTCTCCTTGATGGCGTGCAGGTTGAGCACGTCATCCGCCGCGTAGGCGACCTGCGCGTCGGTCAGGGTCTCGGCGCCCCAGTCAGACAGCTGCTGCTGCTTGGAAACATCCTTGCCCAGCATATCCTTGGTGAGGTCCTTCAGGCCGTGCTTGTCGGTGTAAGTGCGGGTCAGCCGCGAGGCGATCTTGGTACAGTAGACCGGCTGCGCCATCACGCCGAGCGCCTTGAACAGCATGGCGATGTCGAACCGCGCGAAGTGGAAGATCTTCAGCTTGGAGGCATCGGCGAGCAGTTGCTTCAGGTTCGGCGCAGGCCCGATCTCGCGGCCCATCTGCACGACGTCGGCAGAACCATCGCCGGGCGAAAGTTGGACCACGCAAAGCCGGTCCCGGACCGGCTCCAGCCCCATCGTCTCGGTATCGATCGCGACCGCGCCGGTGTAGTGCGACAGGTCCGGCAGGTCGCCGCGATGAAGGCGGATGGTCATTGAGGCCTTGTGTCCGCCGAATCTGCGGTCGGGTCAGTTGGTGCCCAGGAGAGGACTCGAACCTCCACGGCTCTCACCGCTAGTACCTGAAACTAGTGCGTCTACCAATTCCGCCACCTGGGCATCAGGTATCGGAGCGGCGCAGACATAAGGTGGGGCGTTTCGCCTTGTCAATCTTGGCGGAGGCCCCCCGGGGGCCGGCACCCACCACCGCAATAAATAAGGGGCAGGCTTTTTCGGGATCGTGCGCTTGAGACGGCGCCACGCCGCCCGCTATACAGGGCGCCAGCGCTGCTTCGCCGCAAAGGCCCGCCCCATGACCGAAATCCCCAGCGAAACACTGGTCACCGTTTTCGGCGGCTCGGGCTTTCTCGGCCGCCATGTAGTGCGGGCGCTCGCGCGCGAGGGCTACCGCATCCGCCCGGCGGTGCGCCGGCCCGACCTCGCCGGCCATCTCCAGCCGCTGGGGCGTGTCGGGCAGATTCACGCCGTGCAGGCGAACCTGCGTTACCCGGGCTCGATCGAGGCGGCGGTCCGCGGCGCGGACGTTGTGATCAACCTCGTCGGTGTCCTGTTCGAGCGCGGCAAGCAAGGTTTCGAAGCCGTGCAGGCCGAAGGCGCTCATCAGGTGGCCCTCGCCGCCCAGGCCGAGGGCGCGCGCCTGATCCATGTGTCGGCGCTCGGCGCCGACCCGGACTCGACCTCGCTTTATGCCCGCAGCAAAGCCGAGGGCGAAGCCGCCGTGCTCGGAGCGGCACCGGACGCCACGATCTTCCGCCCCTCGATCCTGTTCGGGCCGGAGGACGATTTCTTCAACCGCTTCGCAGCGCTGGCGCGGATATCACCGGCCCTGCCGCTGATCGGCGGCGGGCACACGAAATTCCAGCCGGTGTTTGTCGGCGATGTCGCGCGCGCCATCCTCAAGGCGGCGAGCGGCGGCGCGAAGGGCGGCATGCTCTATGAGCTGGGCGGTCCTGAGGTGAAGACGTTCCGCGAACTAATGGAATACGTGCTCGCCGTCACGGAGCGGCGGCGCCTCCTGGTGCCGCTGCCGTTCGGACTCGCCAGGCTGAAAGCGACCTTCCTGCAACTCATGCCGACGCCGCTGCTGACGCGGGACCAGGTCGAGCTGTTGCGCACCGACAATATCGTATCGCAGGCCGCGCTTGCCGACGGCCGCACCATTGCGGCGCTCGGAATCGAGCCGGCCGCCATGGAAGCGATCGTGCCGAGCTATCTGTGGCGTTTCCGCAAGACCGGACAGTTCCGCGGGCGCGTCGCCTAGCCCGTCAGCGCCAGCGCAATCAACCCGGCCGCGCCGACCACGATGCGCCACCAGCCGAACACGCCGAAGCCGTGGCTCGATACGAAATCGAGGAACGACTTCACCACGACCCACGCCGAGATGAACGACACCACGAAACCGATCGCGACGATGGCCGGGCTCGCGGCGCTGATCTCGTGCCAGCTCTTGTAAAGCTCGTAAGCGAACGCGCCGGCCATCGTGGGCATCGCGAGATAGAACGAGAACTCGGCCGCCGCGCGGCGGTCCGCGCCGAGCAGCATGGCGGACACGATGGTAGCACCGGAGCGCGACACCCCGGGGACCATCGCGAGACACTGGCAGAAGCCGATCAGCAGATAGGTGCCGAGGGGAAAATTCGTGGCGTCATGAAAGCGCGGGCGCAGCGGCAGCTTCTCGATCCAGATCAGCACCGCGCCGCCGACGATCAGCGATGACGCAGACGATCCACACGTTGAACAGCACGCCCTTGATGAAGCCGTGCAGCAGCGCGCCGATCACCGCGGCGGGCAGGAATGCGATCAGAAGCCCGATCACGAAGCGCCGATCATCCGGATTGGTGAACATGCCAATCGCGATCTTCCACAGCCGCGTGAAATAGATGGTCAGCAGCGCGAGAATGGCGCCGAACTGGATCAGCACGTTGAAACTGTCCCAGAACGCCTGCTTGTCGGGCTCGGGCCCGAAGAAATGATCCACCAGCAGCAGGTGCCCGGTCGAGGATACGGGGAGAAATTCGGTCAATCCTTCGACCACGCCAAGAAGAATGGCCTTGAAGACATCGAACAGCATGGCGGGCTCCGGTCAAGTCCGAATTCGGCGCAAACTTGTCGCCCAACGCCGATTGGGGAGCAACCGGGAAAGCACCCGCGATGCCGTTGCCGCGTGTTGGCGGCTTGACTAGGGTTCGCCCGCGCATTCGCGAATCAAGGCGGGCGACGGCCTGATGCTCACTCTCTTCCATCATCCCTTCTGCCCGCACTCACGCTTCGTGCGTCTCGCGCTCGGCGAATTCGGCATCGCAGTCCGCCTGGTCGAGGAGCGCGTATGGGAACGGCGCGAGGAATTCCTCAAGATCAATCCCGAGGGCACGACGCCGGTCTTGATTGAGGAAGGCCATCCGGCCATCCCGGGCGCGGCAACCATCGCCGAATATCTCGACGAGACACGCGGACTCGACGTAGGCGACAAGCGGCTGTTGCCGCCCGACCCGTTCGGGCGCGTCGAGGTGCGGCGGCTCGCGCGCTGGTTCAACGACAAATTCTTCGCCGAGGTGACGACCTTCCTTGTCACCGAGCGGATCTACAAGCAGACCATGCGCACCGAGCAGGGCGGCGGCCCGCCCGACACCAGCGCGATCCGTGCGGCGCGCAACAATATCCGTTACCATATGGCCTATATCGGCTGGCTCGCACGCCAGCGCTCATGGCTTGCCGGCGACCGGTTGAGCTATGCGGATCTCGCGGCGGCCGCGCACCTGTCGGTCGTCGATTACCTGGGCGATGTGCCGTGGACCGAGGACGAGGCAGCAAGGACTTGGTACGCGCGCGTGAAGTCACGCCCGTCGTTCCGCTCGATGCTGGCCGAAACGGTGCCGGGCATTCCGGCCTCGCCGACCTACGCCGACCTCGACTTCTAGACGCCGTCGCGATCAAGCCTGCGCTCGTCGAGGAGGCGCGCGCGCAAGGCTTCGACGCCATCGGCGTGACGCGGCCGGACATCGGAAAGGCAAAATCCTTTTTCGAGCGCTTCATCGCGGAGGGCCAGCATGGCGACATGGACTGGCTCGCCATGACCGCCGCGCGGCGCACCGATCCGCATGCGATGTGGCCGGACGCACGCTCCGTCATCATGCTGGGGCTGAACTACGGGCCGGACAGCGATCCGCTGGCCATCCTGAAAGAGCGGATGCTCGGCGCGATCTCGGTCTACGCGCAGGGCGATGACTACCACGAGATCATCAAATCGCGGCTGAAGGCGATCGCGCGCTGGCTGGTCGCGAACGCGGGCGGCGACGTGAAGGTGTTCGTCGATACCGCGGCCGTGATGGAGAAGCCGCTCGCGGCGAGCGCCGGGCTCGGATGGCAGGGCAAGCACACCAACATGGTCTCGCGCGAGCATGGCT
Organism: uncultured Alphaproteobacteria bacterium; assembly: GCA_963757565.1. GTDB lineage: Bacteria > Pseudomonadota > Alphaproteobacteria > Rhizobiales > Xanthobacteraceae > PALSA-894. Next base: position 33,479 of record CAVWSB010000002.1, on the reverse strand, counting down.
CGTGGCTGTTCCTCGGCGCGATCTTCACGACGCTCGATTTGCCGCCGGATGCGCCCGAAGCGGATCACTGCGGCTCGTGCTCGGCCTGCCTCGATGTGTGCCCGACCGGCGCGTTTCCCGCGCCGTACCGGCTCGATGCGCGACGTTGCATTTCGTACCTGACCATCGAGCACAAGGGCCCGATACCGCGCGAACTGCGGCCGCTGATGGGCAATCGCATTTACGGCTGCGATGATTGTCTCGCGGTATGCCCATGGAACAAGTTCGCGCAGGCCGGGCGCGAGGCGAAACTCGCAGCGCGTGAGGCGCTGCGCGCCCCGAAGCTCGCGGAGCTTGCGCGGCTGGACGATGCGGCATTTCGCGCGCTGTTCGCAAAGTCGCCGGTGAAGCGCACGGGGCGCGACCGCTTCGTGCGCAACGTGCTGATCGCGATCGGCAACGCGGGCGACATCGGGCTCGCCCCGGAGGCCGAGCGCCTGCTCGATGATGCCTCAGCCGTGGTGCGCGGCGCGGCGGTGTGGGCCCTGCGGCGGCTCGATCCAGAGCGAGCCGCCGCGCTGGCGCATCGGCTTGCGATCGAGACGGATGAGTTCGTGCGCGACGAGTGGACCGCCTGATGACCCTGTTCTGTTTCGGCCTTGGTTATTCGGCGCAGCATTATATCGCGGCGTTCGGCGGGCGGTTCGCGCGCATCGCCGGCACGGTCACGACGCGCGAGAAGGCCGCCGCCATCGCGGCCTCGGGAATCGGCGGCCACCGCGTCGAGGCGTTCGTGTTCGACGGTGAGCCTTCCCCGCAGGTCACCGCCGCGCTGATGGACGCAACAACGTTGCTGGTGTCGGCGCCGCCGGGTGACAACGGCGATCCGGTGTTGGCGCACTGCGCCGAGACGATCGCGGGCGCGCCGCAGCTTCAGTCGATCGTTTATCTCTCGACCATCGGCGTCTATGGCGATCACGGCGGCGCGTGGGTCGACGAGGACACGCCGCCCAAGCCCGCGTCGGCGCGCAGCGTCGCGCGGCTCTCCGCCGAACAGGCGTGGCAGGCGCTTGATGCTCACGCCGCAAAGCCGGTCGCGATCCTGCGGCTATCGGGAATTTACGGGCCGGGTCAGAACGCGCTCGAAAATTTGCAACGGGGAACCGCAAAACGCATCGACAAGACGGGCCAGTTCTTCAACCGCATTCATGTCGCCGACATTGCACAGGCCATCGACGCGGCCTTCGAAAGGTGTGCCCGAGGTGTCTTCAATGTCACGGACGATGAGCCGACCCCTCAGGGTCTGCCGATTGTTTTCGCCGCCGATCTGCTCGGCATCACGCCGCCGCCTGAACTCCCCTTCGCAAGGGCCGCAGAGACAATGTCGGCGATGGCGCTCTCGTTCTACGGTGAGAGCAAACGCGTGAAAAACGCCAAGCTCAAATTTGAGCTTGGCGTCCGGTTACGCTACCCGACCTATCGCGAAGGTTTGCGAGAACTCGCGGCAAGTCGCGGCGCTTAGAAGCGCGACGTAAAATAAACCGGCAGTGGACGGACGACGATACGCTGATCGCGAGTCGTCGTACGGGCCGTGCGCCGTTGCCCCTCGGAGCGCTTAGGCTCCTTCTTCATCGAGGGCTGCTGGTTCGCCTCAGGCGCAACGCCCGGCCCACGCAACACGCCGTCGCTCGACACAAGCTGTCTATCGGCCGCAGGAGACGACGCCTCTCCGTTGCGTGTTGCGATCACCATGCGAACATTCTGGTTCGACACCGAACCGACCATGCATCGATGCTCGATGTAGGGCCACGCCTGTTCCGCGCAGGGTTTGCCGCTGGACGTCTTCGACACAGATGAAACCTGATCCGGGGCGGGTGCAGCGATAGCCGGCGCGAGCGAAACGACCGGGGGTATCTCCTTGGCGGCATTCGCCGGTTCAACCACGTAAGCCGCTGCAGTGCCGACGCCGGCGGCCAAGGTAGCAAGAACCGGAAACCCGAATACCTTGATGACCGGGAGTGCTGCGAAATTGAATGTGAGGGCCATGTGCCCCTCCCGAACAGATACGCGGAACATCCCGCGCGCCGGGAAAACGCGCCGGTGGGCCGTCCGTTCCGGGAACTTTGGGGAACTCAGCCGTGCGGGGCAAACAGCTTTTGCAAGATGCTGCGGCGGCGCGGCGCCGCGGGCGTCATCGGCTCGGCTTTCGGCGGCGGGCCGAAGCAGCCTCGATATCGGATCACGCCCCAGATCAGCGGGTTCCAGGCCCTCCAGGCTTTCTCAGCCTCCGGCCGCATGTAACCACGTACCACTTCCGGCGCCTCGCCAAACGCTTCAGGCATCACCTTGGACAGTTCCGGATCGGCCAGAATGTCCCATTTGGAATCGCCACCCATCAGGCGCGAACCAATTCCGTAGACCACACGGCTGATGCGCGTCTCGCGGATCGGGAACGAGCACATCGCGCAGGGCTCGACGTTGGTGTAGAGCGTGCAACCCGACAAATCCTTGGTGCCCAGCGCTTTCTGCGCCATGCCGACCGCAACGATCTCGGCGTGGCGCGTCACATCCTTGTCGCGCGCGACACGATTGTGAGTCTCGACGACAACCTTGCCGTTCTTGGCGATCACGCAGGCAAACGGGAATTCACCCACCTGCTTGCAGCCGCGCGACAGTTCGATGCAGCGCGCCATCATGGCGGCATCCATCGCCTCGATTTCATCCCGATCCATCACGCTCATCGTTCATTTTCGGATTGTTGGGGCGACACACGCCCGGGGGAGGAGCGCCCTTCTAGCGCGCTCCATGGGATTGCTCAACGCCCACCCGGGTGATGATAACACCCCGCGGCTCAAGCACCTGCATTAACCAGAATTCCCCGAAATCGTTCGTTTTCAGCGCCGATCGGTGTGGATTAAAACTCGCTCACCGCCTCGAGCAGACGCGCGATGTCCTCCGGTCGTGAGAGGCGATGGTCACCATCCTTCACCAGCGTCAGCACGACATCGTCCTGCGCCAGGCGTGAGGTCAGGTTGACCGCGTGATTCCACGGCACGTCCGGGTCCTGCACGCCCTGCAGGATGCGCACGGGGCAGCCGGTCTCGATCATGCCGCCAAGCAGCAGATGCTCGCGCCCGTTCTCGATCAGGCCGCGCGTGATCGGATAAGGCTCGCCATATTCGGAGGGCCGATTCCACGCACCCTTCTCCTCGATCTCCTTCTTCACCTCGTCGGGGAAGCGCTGCCACATCAGCACCTCGGTAAAATCGACCGCAGGCGCGATCAGCACGAGTCCGGCAACGGTCGCGCCGCTCGGCTTTCGCCGCCGGAGTTCACGCAGCAGCAGCAGTGCGAGCCAGCCGCCCATCGACGATCCGACCACGATCTGCGGTCCTCGCGCGCGCGCCTCGAACACCGCCAGGCTTTCGCCGAGCCAGCGTCCGATCGTTCCGCTGTGGAAATCTCCCCCCGACTCCCCATGCCCGGAATAATCGAAACGGACGCAGGCGCGGCCCTTTTGCCGCGCCCAGTCGCTCAATGCCTGGGCTTTTGTGCCCTGCATGTCGGATTTGAACCCTCCGAGCCAGAAAAGCCCTGGAGAGCTTCCTTCATCCTGGCGGACAGCTATGGATCGCGCCTCGGCGCCTGTTCCTAATTCGAGAAAATTCAGGCAAGAAGGAATCATCGGTCCCGCCGTGCAAGGGCAAGTGCCCGGCTTGTGAATCTGCCGCGCGTCGGTGGGGAGACGGGGACAGAGCGTGTCGCTTCATATTGCGTCAGGCGCCGTGCCTGTGTTTCGCCGCATCGCGCGGCGGAATGCAAGGGGCAAGACGCCGGCTGTGGCGGCCCGCATCGTATCGGGCACACACTCATGGCATTAGCCGAACTCGAACATTCGAAAGTCGTGCGCGGCCTGCCGGGCGCCACCATTTTGCACATCCTTCCCGCACTGGCCGAATCCCCTGCCGCGCGTGGCGTGGTTGACGCTGCCGTGGCGCTGCTGCGATCCGGCGCCCGCGTCATCGTGGCCGCGGAGGATGGGCCGCTCAACGGAGAACTCCAAGGCTTCGGCGGCGAATGGGTCCGGGTGGTGACCAAATCAGCCAACCCGCTCGCCATCATGCGCAACTCGCGCGCCATTTCCAACGTAGTGGCGACCGAACGCGTCGATCTCGTCCATGCCATCGGCATCGGTCCTTCGCGCAGCGCAGCCGCCCTGAAGAAGCGCGCCGGCATCTGGATCGTCCACAGTTACGCGACGGGCGACCTGAAGAATGCCGTCCGCGATCGCACCTATTCACGCGTGCTCGCGGCGGGAGATCGCGTCATCGTCCCGTCTCAATACGTCGCCGATCAGGTGACCGCGCGCCACCAGGTCGGCCGCGACAAGCTCGTCGTCATCCCGCGTCGGGTCGATGGCGCACGCTTCGATCCGTCGGCGATCAGCCCGGAACGCGCCATGGTGCTGCGGCGCGGGTGGAAGATCGGGCGGGGCCAGCGCATCGTGCTGGTGCCGGGGCGTATCGATCCCGCCAAGGGACAGCTCACACTGGTCGAGGCCGCGCGCATCCTCTCCAACGGCGGCCTGCGCGGTGTTGTGTTCGTGCTCGCGGGCGACAACCGGCAGCATTTCGACTACGCCAGAAAGATTGCAGCGCAGGCTGAAGTCACACGGCGTCGCGCATCTCATCCGCCAGATCGGTCTATGCTCCGACATGGCCGGCGCCTACTTCGCTGCGGATTTCATCGCGGTACCGCAGATCGAGCCGCCCGCATTCCCGCTCGCGGTCGCCGAAGCCATGGCGATGGCGCGGCCGGTTATCGCAACCAATGTCGGCGCGTTGCCCGAGATGGTGCTTGCGCCGCCGAATGTTCCGGAGAGCGCACGCACCGGCTGGCTCGCACAGCCGGACGACCCGGTGAGCTTTGCGCGCGCGGTCGCGAACGCAATTGGCACCGAGGCTGCGGCCTATGAAGACATCGGCGCACGCGCGCGGCGGCTCGCGAACCAGTTTTTCACGCCGGCCCGCACTGCAGCAGCGGCGCTCGATCTCTACGCAAACCTTTTCGAAGGGCGCGGATGAACGATTGCGCTTCCACGCGATCGGGATTATCAAACCCGTCACGGGGACGGTCTATCGAGCGATCAACAGTGCGGGCCGATTCGGGGTGAAGGCGGCTGCGCCAGGGCGACGAGGTCGATCGAGTGAATTCGCGTGTAGCTGTGCGTCATCCGCCCGACCCCGAGGTGGAGAAGGGCGCAATTTATTCAACGCCTGCAACCGGAGAAGTGGTCGCGTTCACGCGTCCGCTCACTGTGCTTGTTCTGGCGCCGACGATGCATTCCGGCGCGGCGGACTCGGGCGCGCTCGATCTCGTACGCATTCTGCGCGGCGGCGGGCATCGCGTCATTGTTGCCTCGAACGGGGGCAAACTTGAGGACGACGTGACGGAAACCGGCGCGGAGTTCGTCCGGCTCGACGTTGCCGATTTCAATCCGATCTTCATCGCGCGCGCAGCCTTCGCGTTGACCCGTATCGTTCGCGAGCGGCGCTGCGATGTGATTCACGCGCACGGGCGCGCGGCCGCATGGGCCGGATGTATCGTGTCGCGCATGACCGGCGTGCCGTTGCTCACGACCTGGTACAAGGGCTATCGCGAGCAGAACCTGTTCAAGCGTCTTTATAACAGCGCCATGGTGCGCGGCACGCGCGTGATCGCAACCTCCGACCAAATCGCCGAACTGATCGCAGAACGCCATCACACCCCGCTGGAGCGGATCTGCGTCGTGCCGGCGGCGATCGACATGACGCGCTTCGATAGCGCTGCGGTGCCCGAGGACAGGCTCGACACCATGCGCCGCTCATGGGGCGTTGCGCCGGACACCAAAGTCATTCTCGTCGTCGGGCGCATGCTGCGCCGCAAGGGTCACCATGTGGCGGTGAAAGCGGTGCATCGGCTGAAGGAACGCGGGTTGAAGGATTTCGTCTGCGTGTTCGCTGGCGAGGATCAGGGCCGCACGCGATATACCGGCGAGCTATGGGACCTCGTCACCGAGACCGGCACCACCGATGTGGTGCGACTCTCGGGTGCGGTGGAGGATATGCCGGCGGCGTACGCAGCCGCCACCGTGGTCGTCTCGGCGGCGGTACAGGCAGAGGGGTTGCAGCGCGCGATCCTTGAAGCACAGGCGATGGCCCGCCCGGTCGTGGTCTCGGACCTGGCGGCCGGTCCTGATGTCGTCCTCGCCCCGCCGGCGGTGGCCGAGGACCGCATGACGGGTTTGCGGGTTGCAGCGGGCGACGATGCGGCGCTGGCCGCTGCCCTCATCCGCTTGTTTTCATTGAGCGATGCGGAACGTGCCGGGATCGGCGCGCGCGGTCGCGCCTGGGTGGCCGAGCACTTCGACGGGCCGAATATCGCCCGCACGACGCTTGCACTCTATGCCGAGGTCACACGCGCGCGCCCTGCCGCTTGACCCATTTGCAACCATTTGCAGCAAACGGTGGTCCGGCCGCCGGTTCGGCGTTGACTTCACGGTGCTTTGTACCGATCTTTCGGTTTCCGGCGCGTGATTTGACGCAAGCCTTCAGGCTGTCGCCACCCGCACCGGATAGTCGCAACAGCAAGAGGAGTTATCAGCCATTCGTCGCCCGATGAGAGCCCAGGAGCCCGCCCGCAAGGACGGCCCCCGCATCAATGAGGAGATTCGCGCCCGCGAAGTCCATCTGATCGAAAAGGACGGCACCAACAGAGGCACGGTCCCGATCGCCGACGCGCTCGCTGCCGCCCAGGAAGCCGGTCTCGACCTGGTCGAGATTTCGCCCAATGCGGCACCGCCGATTGTCAAGATTCTCGACTACGGCAAATACAAATATCAGGAGCAGAAGAAGGCCGCCGAAGCGCGCAAGAAGCAGAAGGTTGTCGAGGTCAAGGAGCTGAAATATCGCCCGATGATCGACGACCATGACTACGACGTGAAAATGCGCGCGATGTCTCGCTTCTTCGAGGAAGGCGACAAGGTGAAGATCACCCTGCGCTTCCGTGGCCGTGAGATGGCGCACCAGGAGCTCGGCACGCAGCTTCTCAATCGCGTCAAGGAAGACACCTCGAAAATGGCCAAGGTCGAGATGGAGCCGCGCTTCGAAGGTCGCCAGATGATCATGATCCTGGTGCCAAGATAACGTAACGGCATACCTTAAATCGTCGATGTTTCCGTAACGCCCGCGAAAGTCTCGCGGGCGTTTTGCATGGACGGCGCGCGAAGGACCGGGCAGAATCGGACCGTCTGTGAATCGTTGTTGGCTGCGGCGTTATGGCAGCATCCGCGACAACAACCGTCATGCCCAATCGCAAACCGTATGATCGACTGACCTTCCTTTCGTGCTCGCCGGCGCAAGCTGCCGACCGTCGCCTCACGATCATGGTGGGCGCAGCATCGGCGATAATTTTTGCGATCGTCGCGCCGTTCGCGAAGGTTCAGCTTCCCGCGGTCTGGGCCTTCATCCCAAGCTACCAGTCTGCGCTCGCCACCAGCGATCTCATCACAGCGATCTTGCTATATGCGCAGTTCAGGCTGCTGCGCTCGCGTGCGCTAATGCTCCTTGCGAGCGGCTATCTGTTCACTGCGCTGATGGCGATCGTGCATACGCTGACGTTTCCCGGGGTGTTTGCACCAGCAGGCCTGCTCGGTGCCGGTCCGCAGACTACCGCCTGGCTTTACATGTTCTGGCACGGCGGGTTCCCGTTGCTGGTGATCGGCTATGGGTTGCTGAAGGACCGCGAGGCGTCCGATCAGCCCACGCGCATGGCGCTGATCCTGAGCATCGCACTGGTGTCAGCTGCGGTTGCGGCGCTCACATGGCTTGCCACAGTAGGCGGTGGAACGCTGCCGCCCATTATGTCCGGCCAAAACTATACGCCAGCGATGATCGGCGTCGTGACGACGGTGTGGGCGCTGAGCTTCGCGGCGCTTTTGGTTCTGATCCTGCGTATGCCGTATTCGGTCCTCGACGTCTGGCTCATGCTGGTGATGGTCGCGTGGCTGTTCGACATCGCGCTCGCCGCAATGCTGAACGGCGGACGCTTCGACCTCGGATTCTATGCCGGGCGCATCTACGGACTGGCCGCCGCCACCTTTGTGCTGGTCATCCTGCTGATCGAAACCGGTGCAATCTATGCGCAGATCACCCGTGCGTTCCGCCAGCAGCACGAGCGCGATGCGGCGGAGCTTTCCAGCGTCAGCGCACGGCTGAGCACCGTCCTCAATTCTTCTCCGCTTCCTATCTTCAGCATCGACGCACAGGATCGTATCGCAAGCTGGAACACGGCGGCCGAGCGCATCTTCGGACACTCAGCCAAGGAAGCCGCTGGAAAGTCTCTGCCAGAGCTGCAGCAGGAGCACGGCGCATTCGATGAGGTACAGCGCCGCGCGAAGGCGGGCGAGACAGTCCGCGACCAGGTCACACAATGGCATCATCACGAGGGCCGTGTGCTCGACGTCAGCCTATCGGCGGCTCCGATCCGAACGCGCGGCACGGAATTCGCCGGTTCGGTCTGCATCGCCGAGGACGTGACCGAAAAATTGAAGCTCGAACGGCAGTTTGCCCAGACTCAGAAGCTCGACGCGATCGGACAGCTGACTGGCGGTATTGCGCACGATTTCAATAATATCCTCACGGTGATTACCGGCATGATCGAGCTGATGCGTGACGCGGTGCGCGACCGGCCGGACCTTGTCTCGATGTCCGACATGATCGACGACGCAGCCATGCGCGGCGCCGAATTGACGAAGCAGCTTCTCGCCTTTGCGCGCAAGCAGCCGCTTCAGCCGCGCGAGACCAACCTCAACAGCCTTGTGATCGATACCGAGCGGCTGCTGCGCCCGACGCTTGGCGAGCAGATCGAGATCGAGTGCGCGCTCGACCCAGACGCGTGGCCGGCATTGATCGACCCGGGCCAGCTCACCAACGCGCTGATCAACCTCGCAATCAACGCGCGCGACGCAATGCCGAAGGGCGGCCAGCTCACGCTCGAAACGCGCAATGTCGTCCTCGACGAGGTCTACGCGCGCGACAATCCGGAACTGACCCCGGGACCCTATGTGATAGTGGCGGTGAGCGACACCGGCACCGGTATTCCGCCGGACATCCGCGACAAGGTCTTCGACCCGTTCTTCACCACCAAGGAGACCGGCAAGGGCACCGGCCTCGGCCTCAGCATGGTGTTCGGATTCATCAAGCAATCGGGCGGCCACATCAAGATCTACAGCGAGGTCGGGCACGGCACCGCCGTGAAGATGTATTTGCCGCGCGTCGCTGGTGGTACCGACATTGTCATCGAAAGCGCGCGGACGCGCATTCATGGCGGCAGCGAGACGATCCTCGTGGTCGAGGATGACAAGCTCGTGCGCGATAATGTCGTGATGCAGCTTGCGAGCCTTGGCTACAAGACGATTGAAGCAGCAAACGGCGCCGACGCGCTCCAGCGCGCGGGCGCGAACGGCGCGATCGATCTTCTGTTCACCGACGTCGTGATGCCGGGCGGCATGAATGGGCGCGAACTCGCCGACGAGATGGCCCGGCGCAAGCCCGACATCAGGGTGCTGTTCACCTCCGGCTACACGCAGAACGCGATCGTGCACCACGGCCGGCTCGATTCCGGCGTACACCTGCTCGGCAAGCCTTATCGAAAGGCCGATCTTGCCCGCATGTTGCGCGTGGCGCTCGACTGAACATCAGGACTTCTTGCCGTAATCCAAACCCGCCGCGCTCCTTCGGCGGATGTGCGCGCAGCGCCTCCTCGTTCGGATCGAGGCCCCAGCCGGGCGTGTCCGGCATCACGAGCTGCCCGTTCTCGATCTTCGGCACGGTCGTCGAACAATTCGTCGTCCCACGGCAGGCGGTCGATATCGATCTCCATGATGCGCAGGTTCGGCACCGCGGCCGCGAAGTGCGCGTTCATCATGGTGCAGAGGTGGCCGTAGAAATTATGCGGCGCGACGTTGACCTCGTGCGCCTCCGCCGATGCAGCGATCTTCATCGATTGCCACACGCCGTTCCATGGCGTGTCGATGATCGCCACGTCCATCGCCTGCTCTTTGAAATAGGGAAGAAACTCGCGCAGCCCCAGCAGCGTCTCGCATGACGAGATCGGATGCGGGCTTTGGCGGCGGATGTAGGCGAGCGACTCCGGCGAGTATGAATCGATCTCGACCCAGAACATGTCGATGTCGGCGATCGCGCGCAGGATCTTCAGATAACCTTCGGTCTTGGCGTTGAAATTCAGATCGAGCAGTAGGCCGACATTCGGACCGGCGCCGTCGCGCAGCGCCTCGAGATGCATGCGCAGATTGCGCAGCACCGTCGTGTCGATGTTGAGCTCGGGATAGTATGGCGAGCCGAAGCCCGGCCGATAGCCGCGCGGCTTGCCGTCCTCGTAGATGAAGATGTTGGTCTTGCAGGCGGCGAAGCCCTTCTCGCGCACCTCGCGGCCGATCTGCTTCACGCCGTCGAGGCTGGTGATCTCCGGCTTGTAGTAGGCCGGATGATTGATGCGCCACGTCGCGCAATGCGACCAGTAGAGCGGGATGCGGTCGCGCAGCTTGCCGCCGAGCAGCGCGTAGACCGGCACGCCGAGCGCCTTGGCCTTCGCGTCGAGCAGCGCGTTCTCGATCGCGGCGATCGCCTGCGCGACGACGCCGCCCGCGGCGGGCCGCGTCGCCGCGTAAAGCTCGGCGTAGATGCGCTCGTGGTCGCTGACGGTCTGTCCGATGACCTTCGCGGCGAGCCGCGCGATCACTGCGCTGATGCCGGGCGAGCCGAAATCCTCGTTGAATTCGCTCCAGCCGACGATGCCGTCCGAGGTCGTCAGCTTGACGAAGCTGTAGTTGCGCCAGCCTGCATCGCAGGCGAGCGTCTCGATCGCGGCTGACTTTCACAAGCGTGTCCCCCGTTGGCATTTCCCGCCTTCGCGGGTCGCCATACGACGACGAAGGAGGTCAGGCCCGCAAGCCTCCAGCGCCAAGGCTCTCAGCACATCGTGTTCGATCGAGAGCAAGCGGCGAGCCGCTCGGCGCCTAAGCCCGCCATGGCGCGCGTGCTGTAGCGCGTTCGGGATAACCGTAGCGATCATTGGCGAAAACCTGCACGGCGCTGATCGACGAGATGTCGCTATTGCCCGTCGCGCGCCGCATAGCGGAACGCGCCGCTGCAGGACTTTGCGGCGACGGTCACCGGCACGAGCAGCGAGCTGGCCGGGTTGATGCTTGCAAGGCATTGAGATTGCAGCGAAAACAGCGCAGCGCTGGCGAACAGCGCGAAACCGGAGAATTTGGAGAAGCGCGGGAACATGATCGCCTCCTGCTGATGCGATTGAGGCTTCCGTTCCGCCGTGTGACGCCCTTCGCGGATCAGTTGCCCGGCGCCGATACAAACCCGTGAGTTCCGGGCCGGTTCCAACCGGGCATACCGCCCGCGCTCCCAAGGGTCCCACCGGATGGTTAACGGCTTCTTAACCCTGTCCAACCGGCAGAATGCGGATGCCATGCGGTAGCGACGTAAAACGGCCGGTTCCAGGCTGTTGTTTTTTGCGTTTTCGTCTGCCATAACGCCGCCCTTCGCCGCCCGGCTAAAGGGCTGCCGTGGCGACGATCTGTGCCTCATGCACATGCTCGATTTCGAGCTTATGCCGGTTAGCCGGGCCTTTGGCTCGCGTTTCCGGCTCATACAGGAGAGCCAAATGCCCAAGCTGAAGACCAAGTCGGGCGCTAAAAAGCGCTTCAAGGTGACCGGCACCGGCAAGGTGCTGGCTGCCCACGCGGGCAAGCGTCACGGCATGATCAAGCGGACCAAGAAGCAGATCCGCCAGCTGCGCGGCACCAATGTGCTGTTCAAGACCGACGGCGACAACGATCAAGAAATACTGCCTGCCGAACGCCTGAAGCGCGGCGATAAGCCGCCTGAATCGCACTTATCGCACGCATCTGAGGAGATCAGTCATGGCTCGCGTCAAACGGGGCGTTACGTCCCACGCCAAGCACAAGAAAGTTTTCAAGGCCGCCAAGGGCTTTTACGGCCGGCGCAAGAACACCATCCGCATCGCCAAGCAGGCGGTCGAGAAGGCCAATCAATACGCCTTCCGCGACCGCAAGCGGCGCAAGCGCACCTTCCGCGCGCTCTGGATCCAGCGCCTGAACGCCGCGGTGCGTCCGTTCGGCCTCAACTACAGCCGGTTTATCGACGGCCTCGCGAAGGCCGGCATCACGGTCGACCGCAAGGTGCTGTCCGATCTCGCGATCCGCGAGCCGGCGGCGTTCCAGGCGATCGTCGAGAAGGCCAAGGCCGCGCTGCCGAAGGAAGCCGCCGCGGCCTGATCTCTGAAGCCTTCCCGAGGCCGATACGCCGGAGCCTTCGCTCCGGCTTGACGCGCGTCTCGCCGGGCGGTCAAGGCCTGCTCGCGACGGGCGACCGATGATCGACACCGCCTATGTGCAGCGCATGGCGCGCTACAATCGCTGGCAGAACGAAAATCTGTACGGCGTCGCCGACGAGCTGTCGGACGACGAGCGGCGGCGCGAGCGCGGCGCGTTCTTCGGCTCGATCCACAAGACGCTGAGCCATCTGCTCTGGGCCGATCGGATCTGGATGAGCCGCTTTCACCGACGGGCCGAAAGCCGACAGGCCGGCATTCCGGAGTCGGTGTCGCTGTTTCCGGACTGGGACGGACTGAAGCGCGAGCGCGCCGACCTTCGACGAGGTCATGATCGCAGTTGGGCAGACAAGCTCGACGACCGTGGCTCGCGGGCGATCTCTCGTGGTTCTCGGGCGCGCTGCAAGCGCGACCTCACCAAGCCGAAATGGCTGCTGGTGACGCACATGTTCAATCATCGGCACGCACCATCGCGGCCAGGTGCACTGCATGCTGACGCAGGCGGGCGGCAAGCCGCACGCCACCGACCTGCCAGCGCTGCCGGAGTGACGCGATGAGCGACGTGACGACACTGGAACCGGAAATCCTCGGCGCCGATCGCGGCGGCCTCAGACGAAGCCGCGCTCGAAGCGGTGCGCGTCGGCGCGCTCGGCAAGAGCGGCTCGGTGTCGGCGCTGCTGAAGACGCTCGGCGCGATGACGCCGGACCAGCGCAAGCAGCAGGGCCCGCTGATCAACGGCCTGAAGGAGCGCGTCACGGCCGCGCTCGCGGCGCGGCGCGAGGCGCTGAAGCGCGCCGCGCTCGACGCGCGGCTCGACACCGAGACCGTCGACGTGACGCTGCCGGTGCGCGAGACGCCGGCCGAGAGCCGGGCGCATCCACCCGGTGAGCCAGGTGATCGACGAGCTCACCACGATCTTCGCCGACATGGGATTCGCGGTCGCCGAAGGGCCGGACATCGAGACCGACGATCTCAACTTCACCAAGCTGAATTTCCCCGAAGGCCATCCGGCGCGCGAGATGCACGACACGTTCTATTTCAATCCGAAGCCCGACGGCTCGCGCATGCTGCTGCGCACGCACACCTCGCCGGTGCAGATCCGCACCATGATGTCGCCAGAAGCCGCCGATCCGCGTGATCATTCCGGGCCGCACCTATCGCTCGCGACAGCGACCAGACGCACACGCCGATGTTCCATCAGGTCGAGGGCCTGGTGATCGACAAGGGCTCGCACCTCGGCCACCTGAAATGGATCCTGCAGGAGTTCTGCAAGGCCTTCTTCGAAGTCGACGACGTGAAGATGCGCTTCCGTCCGTCGTACTTCCCGTTCACCGAGCCGTCGCTCGAAGTCGACATCCAGTGCCGCCGCACCAAGGACGAGATGCGCTTCGGCGAAGGCGAGGACTGGCTGGAGATTCTCGGCTGCGGCATGGTGCATCCGAACGTGCTGCGCAATTGCGGCCTCGATCCCGACGACTACCAGGGCTTCGCCTGGGGCATGGGGATCGACCGCATCGCGATGCTGAAATACGGCATCGCCGACCTGCGCCAGTTCTTCGAGGCCGACGTGCGCTGGCTCTCGCACTACGGCTTCCGCCCGCTCGACCTGCCGACGCTGGCGGGGGGGCTGTCGTCGTGAAGTTCACCCTCTCCTGGCTGAAGGAGCACCTCGAGACTGACGAGCCGCTCGACCAACTCGCCGACAAGCTCACGATGATCGGGCTCGAAGTCGAGAACATCGAGGACAAGGCGAAGGCGCTGGCGCCGTTCGTCATCGCGAAGGTGATCGAGGCGAAGCAGCATCCGAACGCCGACCGGCTGCGCGTGTGCATGGTCGACACCGGCGACGGCAATCCGATCCAGGTCGTGTGCGGCGCGCCGAACGCGCGCACCGGCATGACCGGCGTGTTTTCTCCGCCCGGCACCTACATTCCGGGCAAGAAGATCACGCTCGGCGTCGGCACCATCCGCGGCGTCGAGAGCCGCGGCATGCTGGTCTCGGAAGCCGAGATGGAATTGTCCGACGACCATGACGGCATCATCGACCTGCCGGCCGATGCGCCGGTCGGCGAGAGCTACGCCAAGTGGGCCGGCCTCGACGATCCGGTGATCGAGATCAACCTGACGCCCAACCGCCCGGACTGCACCGGCGTGCACGGCATCGCGCGCGACCTCGCGGCCGCCGACATGGGCAAGCTTCATCGATCCGGCGCCGAAGCCCGTGAAGGGCGCGTTCCCCTGCCCGGTCGCGGTGAAGATCGAAGCGCCCGAGCTGTGTCCCGGCTTCGCGCTGCGGCTGGTGCGCGGCGTGAAGAACGGCGCCCTCGCCCGAATGGCTGCAGAAGCGCCTGATCGCGATCGGCCTGCGCCCGATCAACGCGCTGGTCGACATCACCAACTTCATGACGTTCGACCGCGGCCGCCCGCTGCATGTGTTCGACGCCGCGAAGGTGCACGGCAATCTCACGGTGCGTCGCGGCAAGAAGGGCGAAAGCCTGCTCGCGCTCGACGGCCGCACCTACCAGCTCGACGAGAGCGAACTGCGTGATCGCCGACGAGAAGGGCGTCGAGTCGCTCGCCGGCATCATGGGCGGCGAGGCGTCCGGCTGCTCGGCCGACACGACCGACGTGCTGATCGAGTCGGCGCTGTGGGCGCCGCTCAACATCGCGCAGACCGGGCGCAAGCTCGGCATCAATTCGGACGCGCGCTATCGCTTCGAGCGCGGCGTCGATCCGGACTTCATGGTGCCGGGGCTCGAAATGGCGACGCAGATGGTGCTCGACTTCTGCGGCGGCACGCCGTCGGAAATCGTCGTCGCAGGCGCCGCACATGCGGCCGACCGCATCATCGATTTTCCCGTCGCCGAAGTGAAGCGCCTGTCGGGCCTCGACGGTGCCGCTCGCCGAAATGAAGCGCGTGCTGACGCATCTCGGCTTCTACGTCGCGGGCGCGGGCGAGACCGTGAAGGTCGCGATCCCGTCGTGGCGCAGCGACATCGAGGGCAAGGCCGACATCGTCGAAGAGGTCGTGCGCATCGTCGGCGTCGATCGCGGTGCCGCTGACGCCGTTCCCGCGCGGCGACGACGCACGCAAGCCGATCCTCACGCCATTGCAGGTGCGCAACCGCAGCGCCAAGCGCGCGCTCGCAGCGCGCGGCATGGTCGAGGCGGTGACCTGGTCGTTCATCGGCAAGGCGCAGGCCGAGCTGTTCGGCGGCGGACAGCCGAGCTTGCGCTCGCCAATCCGATCGCGGCGGACTTGTCCGACATGCGGCCGAGCCTCATTCCGGGGCTGGTCGCAAGCGCGCAGAAGAACGCGGATCGCGGCTTCGCCGACGTGGCGCTGTTCGAGGTCGGGCAGATCTTCAAGGGCGACCAGCCGGAGGATCAGCTCACCGCGGCGTCCGGCGTGCGCCGCGCGCTCGCGAAGCCGGCGGGCGCGGGCCGCCACTGGAGCGGCAATGGCGCGGCCGATGTGTTCGACGTGAAGGCCGACGCGCTCGCCGTGCTGGTCGCGGCCGGCGCACCGCCGCAGGCATTGCAGGTCGTGCCGGGCGGGCCGGACTGGCTGCATCCGGGACGCTCGCGGCACGATCCAGATCGGCCCGCAGAACGTGCTCGGCTATTTCGGCGAACTGCATCCCCGCGCGCTCGAGGCGCTCGACGCCGAAGGCCCGCTGATGGCGTTCGAGGTCATCCTCGAGCGCATTCCCGCCGCCGAAGGCGAGGCCGACGCGCGCCAAGCCGCAGCTCGATCTCTCCGCGTTCCAGCCGGTGACGCGCGACTTCGCGTTCGTGGTCGACGCCAAGGTGAAGGCGGGCGACCTCGTGCGCGCCGCGCAGAACGTCGACCGCAAGCTGATCACCGGCGTGACGGTGTTCGACGTCTACGAGGGCACGAGCATCGAGCCGGGCAAGAAGTCGCTCGCGATCGCCGTCACGCTGCAGCCGCGCGAGAAGACCATGACCGACCAGGAGATCGATGCGGTCGCGGCAAAGATCGTCGCCGAGGTCGGCAAGCGCACCGGCGGGGTATTGCGAGGATAGCCGTCACAGTGAGGTGCAAGCGCTTGTGAGCCTCGAGGGGCGACCGGCTCTTGCATCCACCCTTCGAGGGCCGCTACGCGGCGTCCACTCTCCCCGCTACGCGAGGAGGGACGAGGTCCGTGTAAGCAAATCGGCCATCGCGCTCGATCGTTTCACCGACGGCCACATCGATGCGCCGGTCGAACATCGGTCCCGCGACCACGCAGGTGTGAAACTCGCCCTTCTCACCGCACGGGTCGGCGCTTGCGGGCAGCTCCGCCAACAGTGCGGCATCGAAGCGGCGGCCGGCGAACGACTTTGGCAATTGTTGATGTCGACACACACCAGATACGTCTCGACGCCCGCCGCGATCATCTCGCGCGCGAGCGCATCGGTCGGGCGCTGCCACAAGGGAAACAGCGGCGTGATGCCTGTGCCGGCGAGTTTCTCGATGCGGTAGTTGCGCACATCCTCGAGAAACAGATCGCCGAAGATCATATGGGTGACGCCATCGCGCTTCGCATCGTCCAGTGCCGCCGCCATGCGCGCTTCATAGATCTCGTTCGGGCACGGATAAGGGATCGGCACGATCACGGAAGCCAGCCCTGCCGCCGCATGCTGCGCGAACAAGATCTCCTCGCGCACGCCATGCATGCTGACGCGCTTGAAGGTGTCGGTCACGGTGGTAAGCGCGCCGACGACCTCGACCTCGCCCGCGCGCCGCACCTCGTGCAGGGCCCAGGCGGAGTCCTTGCCGCTCGACCACGCGATGAGAGCTTTCGGCCTCGTCATCGAGCTCTCGGCCTCGTCATCGGCGGCGCGCGGTCTGGGGCACTGCCCCACAGCTTCAGCGCCGCATCGGCCGCGCGCTCGCCGGACTCCCAGGCGCCGCCGACCGTGCCCCACAGCGTTTCGTGCACGGCCTCGCCGGCAAAGAACAAGCGGTCGCGCACGCGGCTCCATCAGCACCTTGCGGCCGCCCTGCCCGCCGGCGCAGCCGCGGACGAGAACGCGCCGAGCGCCCAGCGGTTCGCGCGTTCCAGCGCGTCGCATGCGTCTTGCCGACCGCCTTCTTCACGTCGGCGCCGAAAAGATCGGCGAGCCAGCCAGTCGCGAAGTCCACCATCGCGGCTTCGCCCTGCGCCGACAGCTCGCGCCCGAACTTGCCGGCGACCTCGACCAGGCACAGCGGCGTGCCCGACGACATTGGCGAGCAGCGCGGCGGTGCGCGGCCCCGTCGCCTTCTCGAACACCAGATCGTCGTTCTGCAATCGCAGCGGATTGCCCTTCAGCTCGAGCGCGACGTGATCGTAGCGAGCCGAGCGAAAGCTTCGCGATCGCGTCGAGCTGGCGCTTCGGCATGTCGGGCGCGAACTTGATCTTGCTCGGCCGCAAGCACGCCGGTCGACGCCGTGACGATCAGCGGCGCGCGCCGTAGATGCGTGCCGCGCGCCGTCTCGACCTCGACCGCTTGCGCGCCGACTGCGATGCGCGTCACCGGCGTGTCGAGCTGCACCGGCAGATCAGCCGCCGAGCTTGGCCAGCAGCGCGCCGAAGCCCTGCCGGCAGAACGCATCGACGTCGCGCTCGAGCGAGCTGCGCGAAATCCACCGCCGAAATGCTCGTCCAGCGTCTTGCCGCAGCCGAACGGGCCGAGCACGAATTCGACCGCCGGCACGCCAGTCGCCGAGATCCTTCGGCAAGCGCCTGCGCGCAGGCGACGTCGGCCTTGCCGCGCGCCGCGTCCTGGATCGCGCGGCTTCGCGCTTCACGATGGCCGCGAGATAGTCCTCCATCTCGCCTTCGCGCGCGTTGCGCTTGCCGATGCGCAGCTTCTGTCCGGGCGGCGCCGGGTAGATTTCGAGCCGCGCGCGAGCGCGAGCTTCGCGACCGGATTGATGTCCGGCATGTGGACCCAGTGCGCGCCGCGATCGAACGGCACGCCGAAGGTGCGTGTGTCGGTGACGCAGCGCCCGCCGATCATGGTCGCCCGCCTCGATCAGCGCGAAGCGCTTGCCCGCCGCCGCGACCTTGCGCGCCGCAGCAATTCCGGCCGCGCCCGCACCGATGATCGCCACGTCGGTCTCGCCCGAGGCCGCGACCGCGCCGAGCGCCGGCGCCGAGGCGAGCGCCGGCGAGCCCTGCGATGAAACTGCGCCGATTGACTGCGACATGGTTTCCGGATCGTTGCCGAGCGCGCACCTTGCCCGCAACGCGCACGGCGCTCGCAAACGCTGATCTGCGCGTAGTGCAGCATTCGTTCACCGCAACGCGTGAACCGAAACGCAGTCTCTGTCTAAATTGTCATGCACCAACAGTCGCAGACGAGGGACAACCTCGCGCGCGCGTCCCTTGGGGGAACGCCGTGGGTCGCGTGATCGATCAGCTTCGGGCAGATGCTCGCCCGCTATCTGGAGAAGCCCGTTTCGGGCTACGAGCCGTTCACGCCGAGCGATCCGAACGCGCTCGCGGCTTCGCTCAAGCCCGGCGACGTGCTGCTGGTCGAAGGCAACAACCAGATCTCCGGCGTCATCAAGTATCTCACGCAATCGACCTGGTCGCATGCAGCGCTTTACGTCGGCCCGCTCGACGGCCGCGCGACCGAAGGCGACGAGCCGCACACGCTGATCGAGGCCGAGCTCGGTATCGGCGTCGACTCCGCGCCGCTGTCGAAATATCCGCGCTTCCACACCCGCGTGTGCCGCCCGGTCGGGCTGACCGAGGACGACTGCGAGCAGGTCTGCGCCTATGCGGTCGAGCGCATCGGGCTCGCATACGATCTCAAGAACATCACCGACCTGATGCGCTACCTGATGCCGCTGCCGGTACCGCAGCGCTGGCGCCGCCGCGCGCTCGCGCTCGGCTCGGGCGATCCGACGCGCATCATCTGCTCGGCGCTGATCGCGCAGGCCTTCGAGTCGGTGCGCTATCCGATCCTGCCGAAGGTCACGCGCATCGAGAGCCGCGTGGCGCGGCGCGAGCTGCTCGAGATCCGCCATCACTCGCTCTACGCGCCGCGCGATTTCGACATCTCGCCCTATTTCGCGGTGGTGAAGCCGACCATCGAGAACGGCTTTCGACTACAAGAAGCTGCATTGGGCCGATCTGCCGCTGCCGCTCGAGGCGCGCATCCCGACGAGGCGCCGCCGGCCGACTCGACGCCGGTCCGCGCGCGACGCCGCCGGCGGCGCTACCGCGGCGGCGGATCCTGACCGACGCAGGCGGCACCACGGCTGCGCTCGCGAAGCCCGGCGTGACCGTCGCGACCGGCTTGTCGCTGATGCTCACACCCGGCAGACTACCTCTGCGGCCATGTTCGGCGCCGCCGCAAAAGCCCTCGCGCAGATGTTCACGCCGCCGTTCCGCGCGGTGCTGCTCAAATCGATCGGGCTCGCGATCCTGCTGCTGATCCTGTTCGGCATCGGACTGCATCGGCTGTTCGCCTGGCTCGCGGCTGAAGGCGCGGGCTATCTCGAAGGCGTCACCGGGCCGGGCATGGCAGACGCCGCTGCATGCGCTGATCTGGGTGCTCGCGATCGCTGCCGGATTCGGGCTTGTTGCCGGCGCGGTCTTCATCATGCCGGCCATCACGGCGTTCGTCGCGAGCTTCTTCTCCGACGAGATCGCCGCCGAGGTCGAGCACACGCATTACCCGGCCGATCCGCCGGGCGTTGCCGTGCCGCTCCGCGACTGCCGGGATCGAGGGCATCAAGACCGGCGCTGCTGGCGCTGATCGTCTATCTCATTGCCCGTGCCGTTCTTGCTGTTCGCCGGCATAGGGTTCCTGATCGCTGTTCGTCGCGAACGCGTACCTGCTCGGCCGCGAATATTTCCTGCTCGCCGCGATGCGCTTCCATTCGGTCGAGGAGGCCAAGCGCGCTGCGCCGGATGCCATCACGGTAGCGTGATGTTCGCTGGCGGCTGTTCATCGCGGCGTTCGTGTCGATCCCGATCCTGAACCTCGCGACGCCGCTGTTCGGCATGGCGTTCATGACGCATGTGCACAAGCGCATCGCTGGGCCGCGGCGGGAGTTGATCGAGCATACGTAGGGTGGGTTAGCGCAAAGCGCGTAACCCACCTGAATGGGCGCCAGCTTTGCGATGGTTACGCTCGCCGCCGCTCGCTAACCCACCCTACGATTTCGGCCTCAAATCGATAATCCGCTTGGCCTTGCCGAGCGAGCGCTCCACCCGCACCGGGTGGCGTGGTCTCAACCGTCGCGGTCACGCCGATCAGCGCCTTGATGATGTGGGCAAGATCCTTGCTGCACGCCGCGCGGCCGACGTCGTCCACGCCGGGTCGTGCCTCGACCCGAACGGTCATCTCATCAAGCCGGTCGGCGCGGCGCAGCTCGATGACGAAATGGGCGCTAAGCCGCTCGTCGCGCAGGATCAGCTCCTCGATCTGAGTCGGAAACACGTTCACGCCGCGCACGATCATCATGTCGTCGGAGCGGCCGGTGATCTTCTCCATCCGGCGCATCGAGCGCGCTGTGCCGGGCAAGAGCCGCGTCAGGTCGCGCGTGCGATAGCGGATGACCGGCATCGCCTCCTTGGTGAGGGAGGTGAACACGAGTTCGCCCACCTCGCCGTCCGGCAGCGGCGCACCGGTCACCGGATCGATCACTTCCGGATAGAAATGATCCTCCCAGATATGCAGGCCGTCCTTCGTCTCGACGCACTCGTTGGCGACGCCCGGTCCCATCACCTCGGAGAGGCCGTAGATATCGACCGCATGCATGTCGAAGGCGTCCTCGATCTCGGACCGCATCGCATTGGTCCACGGCTCGGCGCCGAAAATGCCGATCTTGAGCGAGCATGTGCGCGGATCGACACCCTGCTGACGGAATTCGTCGAGGATCGCCAGCATGTAGCTCGGCGTCACCGTGATGATGTCGGGTTGAAAATCGACGATCAGCTTGACCTGGCGCTCGGTCATGCCGCCGGACACGGGGATCGTGACGCAGCCGAGCTTCTCGGCGCCGTAGTGCACGCCGAGCCCCCCGGTAAACAGGCCATAGCCGTAAGCGTTGTGGATCTTCATGCCGGCCCGGCCGCCGCTCGCGACAATGGAGCGCGCGCAGACGTCGGCCCAGGTGCGGATATCGAGTTTGGTGTAGCCGACAACGGTCGGCTTTCCGGTGGTGCCGGACGAGGCATGGATGCGCACGATCTTGTCCATCGGCACGGCGAACATGCCGTAGGGATAATTGGCGCGCAGATCGTCCTTGGCTGTGAGCGGAAAACGCCGCAGGTCGGAAAGCTCCTTCAAGTCGTCCGGATGCACGCCCGCCGCGTCGAAGGATTTCTTGTAGTGCGACACGTTTTCGTAGGCGTGCTTGAGCGACCACTTCATGCGGCGCAATTGCAGCGCCGCGATTTCATCGCGCGACGCGACTTCAATCGGGTTCAGATCTGTCTTGCTCGGTGAAAAATCCGCGGCGCGTTTGCTCATGTTATTCCTTGCGCGTGATCGTGGTCCGAAAACCGGTACCCACTTTTCGGGATCACGCGCTACATCTTCCTGTTCTGTGCGTTCCAGTGCTTTTCGAGATTGGCGATCAGCGCCGGCGAGAAGTGGCAGTAGGCCTGCTCGCGCGCATAGACCGCCATATAGCGGCGGAACTGATCGAGCGGCTCCTCCGCGACGCGAAACGCGCGCCGGTTTCCGGCGGCGCTGACGACGCCTGAATCGGTAAAGCTTGCGACCGCGCGGTCGAGCGCGGTGTCCATCTCGGACGGGGCCACGATCTCGTCGCAGATCATGCGCCCCTCGGGCGTATCGCAATCGAGCCTGCGGCCCGACAGGATCGCCTGCCGCGCGATGCGGTCGCCGGTGAAGCGCCACAGCCGCATGTTGGCGGCGCCCGGAATGATGCCCTCCTTGCGGGCGGGGAGCGTCATGTAGGCATCGCTCGCCGCCACGACGTGATCCATCGTGAGCAGATACTGGCAGCCGCCGCCGATCGCGAACTTCTCCACGGCGGCGATCCACGGCTTCTCGGCTGTGCCGCCATAGATTTCGTCGGGACTGACATCGGGCCGTGCGAGGCCGCGGAACATCTTGTTCACGAAGCCCATCTCGCGCGTGATGTACCAGAGGTACGAGATCCTGCCGTTGTAGATGTGGGTCAGATTGATGCCAGTGCAGAACACGCGCTGGTTTTCGTATTTCGGATTGTCGACGGTGCCGCCGCGCAGCACGCAAATCTCCGACTTCGGATCGAGAATCGCGAGATCGACCGCAATCTCGGTCTGCTGCAGCGTGGTTTCGTCCTCGGCATTGAGATAGCGCGGATTGTGCATCGTGACGGTCGCGGCCTTGCGCTCACGCATGACCGACGCCGTGCCGAGATCGACCGCGCCGCGCGCGGCGAATTCATCGCGCCGCTGCAATGACTCGGCGCGCGGCAGCAACATCGCGTGACAGAAGTGCGTGCCGGTGTCGGGACGCGCGAGGATGTGCGCGAGGAAGATGCCCTGATCGACCTCGATGCCGTCCTTCTGGCTCTGCATCCGGTCGCCCTGCGCATAGACCTGCGCGCGCGTCGGCACGAGACCGGGCATGAGATCGGCAGCCGCATAGGCCAGTACATCCGCGCGCACGAACGCCGTCAGGTTCTTGGTGAGCGCGCGATAGACCGCCTCGGCATGGCGCAACATGAAGGCTTCGCGGGATTCCCGCCCGGCGCGCAAAATCATCTCGGCCGAGCGCGCCTGCTCGGGATTGCGCTTCGGTTTTTGCGGTAGTGCGGCGATCAGATCATAGCCCTTGAGCCAGAACGCCGAATGCGTGTCCGCGTCGCGGTGGAACTCACCGGAAACGTCCGGGCGCGCCGCGCTCCATGACGCAACCGCGTCGGTCGCAATCTGCATGCGTTTCTCTCCCGAACGGAGTCTTAGCCTGCCGACGCGGCTCTAAGCCACCGTCTTCTCCGGCCAGCGGCAGAGATCGTTGATGATGCATTTTTCGCACAGCGGCTTGCGCGCGATGCAGGTGTAGCGGCCATGCAGGATCAGCCAGTGATGCGCGTGCAGCTTGTATTTATCGGGCACGACGCGATCGAGATTCATCTCGACCTCATAACGGGTCCTTGCCCGGCGCCATGTTGGTGCGGTTGCCGACGCGGAAGATATGCGTGTCGACCGCGATGGTCGGCTCGCCGAACGCCACGTTGAGCACGACGTTTGCGGTCTTGCGGCCGACACCGGGCAGCGCTTCAAGCGCCTCGCGCTCGCGCGGCACCTGCCCGCCGTAGTCGGCGACGAGGCGGCGCGACAGCTCGACGACGTTCTTCGCCTTGTTGCGATAAAGACCGATCGTCTTGATGAGATCGCGCACCTTGTCTTCGCCGAGCGCGACCATCTTCTCCGGCGTATCGGCGGTGGCAAACAGCGCGGGGGTGGCCTTGTTGACGCCAGCATCGGTCGCCTGCGCAGAGAGCACCACCGCGACAAGCAGCGTGTATGGGTTGAGGTGCTCAAGCTCGGTCTTTGGCTCGGGCTTCGCCTTTTTGAAGCGGCGGAATGCTTCCTCGACTTCCGCCGCCGACCACGGTTTCGGCTTCGCGCCCTTCCGCTTGGCCGGTTTTGGCGCGGCCTTCTTTGCCGGATTTCGGGGTCGTCTTGCGTGCCATGAGCCCGGTATAATGAAGCCGCGATGAGCGAGAGCAACGCCCAGGGCATCGATCAGGTCGCCGAGCCGGCCGAGCCGACGCTGTTTTCTGCGCTGCTGACGCCGCACCGCTCGCTCGGCGGCGGCTGGCTTCGTCGCACTGATGGCGGTGGTGGCCGGAGCCAGCTTTGTCGGCGGCGTGGTGTTCTTGATCGTTGGCGCATGGCCGGTGATCGGCTTCTTCGGCCTTGATGTGGTGCTGGTCTACTGGGCCTTCCGGGCGAATTACCTCGCCGCCGCAGCCTACGAGGAGGTCACCGTCACGCCCTCCGAACTGCGGGTGAAGAAAGTCAGCCATCGCGGCGAAGTCGCCGAATGGTCGCTCAACCCGGTCTGGGTGCGGATCGAGCGCGAAACGCATCCCGAATATCGGCCTGCTGCGGCTGTTTCTGGTCTCGCACGGCCGCAAGCTCGCGGTTGCGGGCTTTCTCGGGCCGGCCGAAAAGGACACGTTCGCCGCCGCGCTTTCCGCCGCGATCGGTGAGGCAAAGCGCGGCCCGACGCGGACGAGCTGAGCCCGGAAATCGGGTGGTTCGCCGTACGGTACAGACCTAAGTAGCAGGCAACATGATCAAACGACCGGAGACCGCCATGTTGTCCCCCGACCGCATCGACCTGACGCCGCTCGAGGCCGCCAATGACGACTATGCGGTGGTGCGCCGCGCCATCGCCTACATCTCGGAGCGCTGGAAGCAGCAGCCCGAGGTCGAGCAGATCGCGCATGCGGTCGGCGTCACGCCGGACGAGCTTCACCACCTGTTTCGCCGCTGGGCGCACCTGACCCCGAAGGCCTTTCTGCAGGCGATCACGCTCGACAATGCCCGCAAGCTGTTGCGCGATTCGGCAAGCATCCTCGATGCGACCTACGAGGTCGGCCTCTCCGGCCCCGGGCGGCTGCATGACCTGTTCGTCACCCACGAGGCGATGTCGCCGGGTGAGTGGAAGTCCGGCGGCGAGGGCCTGACGATCTCCTACGGCTTCCATCCCTCGACATTCGGCATCGCACTCGTGATGGCGACGCCGCGCGGACTCGCGGGCCTCGCGTTCGGCGATCCGGGCGAGGAGAAAGCGATGCTCGACGACATGCGCCGCCGCTGGGTGAAGGCGACCTATGTGGAAGACAAGTCGATCACCACGCCGCTCGCCGCGCGCATCTTCGATAATCGGCTGTGGCGTCCAGATCGGCCGCTGCGCATCGTGATGATCGGCACCGACTTCGAGGTACGGGTGTGGGAAACCCTGCTCGGCATTCCCGATGGGCAAGTGTTCGACCTACTCGGACATCGCCAACAAGATCGGCAGGCCGAAGGCTTCACGCGCCGTGGGTGCAGCAGTCGGCAAGAACCCGATGTCGTTTGTTGTGCCGTGCCACCGGGTGCTCGGCCGCTCCGGCGACATCACGGGCTATCACTGGGGCCTGACGCGCAAGCGTGCGATGCTTGGCTGGGAAGCCGGACAGGTGAGCGCGGCGTAGCGAGGTCGTCATGCCGGCCAAGCGAAGCGCGAGCCGGGATCCATCGAGCAGCATTCGCGAAGGTGAGAAAATGGATCCGGATAGCCGCTGCGCGGCTTCCGGGATGACAATCAAATCTTCTTCCAGAAAAACGTCGTATCGCAAAAGCCGCCGCCGGGCCACATCGCGTAATCCGGCACGACGCCCGCGCGCTGCCAGCCGGTGCGCAGATAAAGCCGCTCGGCCTCCGCGCCGGCGGTGTCGAGCACCAGCAGCGTGCGGCCGCGGCCCTTTGCCTCCTGTTCGGCATGCTCCATCAGCTTTGCGCCAAGCCCGAGATTGCGCGCCGAACGATGCACCAGCAGCTTCCTGATGTCGGCGCGGTGCGGCTGGTTCGGCGGCATGTCGAGACCAAGCTGCACGGTGCCGACGATGCGGCCATCAAGCCTGGCAGCAACCAGCACGGTTTCGCCGCGCGCGACCGAGGCGATCACCTTGCCGAAGAACGCCGCCGCGTTCGCGCGGCCGAACGGCAGCATGAAACTGACGCTGGCGCCGCCCGCAACGCAGTCGACGAGGACATCGGAGAGTTCTCCGATCGCCGCGGTGGCGGCGACGGGATCGAGGACGGTAATTTCAATACTCATGAACTGTCATCCCGGCCGAGGGAGCGAGCCGGGATCCATCGTGCAACAGTTCACGCGTGCATGTGAAGGATGGGTCCCGGATAGCCGCTTCGCGGCTTCCGGGATGACACCGAGTTACGCCGCCAGATCAAGCTGCGAGGCGACCGTCGAATCCGCATTGAGCCGATAGACGATCGGCACGCCCGTGCCGAGCTCGCGCTTCAGGATCTGCTCGGGCGTCAGGCGCTCCAGCACCATGATGAGTGCGCGCAGCGAATTGCCGTGCGCCGAGATCAGCGTGCGCTCGCCGCGCAGCACGCGCGGCAGAATCTCCTGCACGAAATACGGCAGAGCGCGTGCCACCGTGTCTTTCAGGCTCTCGCCACCGGGAGGCGGTACGTCATAGCTGCGGCGCCAGATCAGCACCTGCTCTTCGCCCCACTTCTTGCGTGCATCGTCCTTGTTCAGGCCGACAAGATCGCCGTAGTCGCGCTCGTTGAGCGCCTGATCGCGCACGATCGGCACTTTCTGGCCCATCTCCTCAAGAATGAGGTCGAGCGTGCGCTGCGCACGCTTGAGCGACGAAGTGTAGGCGCAATCAAACGTCAGCCCCTGCGCCTTGAGCTTCCTGCCCGCGGCGCGCGCCTCGCCAACGCCCTGCTCGGTCAGGTCCACGTCCTTCCAGCCTGTGAACAGGTTCTTCAGGTTCCATTCGCTCTGGCCGTGGCGCACGAGCACAAGAAGACGGTCAGACATCGTTCAGTCCTTCAATCCCAGCACATCCAGCATGGAGTAGAGACCCGGCGGCTTGCCGCGCGTCCAGTGCGCGGCCTTGAGCGCGCCGCGCGCGAAGATCATGCGATCGGTTGCCTTGTGCGTCAGCTCGATCCGCTCGTCGCCGCCCGCGAAAATAACACTGTGATCGCCCGCGACATTGCCGCCGCGCAGGGATGCGAAACCGATGCTGCCGGCTTTCCGCGCGCCGGTGTGGCCGTCACGGCCGCGTTCGGAGTGCGTCTTCAAATCGATCTTGCGGCCAGCGGCCGCCGCTTCGCCCAGCAAGAGCGCGGTGCCCGACGGCGCGTCGATTTTCTTGTTGTGGTGCATCTCGACAATTTCGATGTCGAACTCTTCGTCGAGTGCCTGCGCAACCTTCCTCGTGAGCATCGCGAGCAGATTGACGCCAAGGCTCATGTTGCCGGACTTCATGACCGCAGTTTTCTTCGCGGCCTCGGCGACGATCGCATCATCCGCCGCCGACATGCCGGTGGTGCCGATGATGTGCGCGAGCTTCGTCTCGGCCGCGAGCGCCGCAAGCTTCACCGTCGCAGCCGGAATGGTGAAGTCCACAATGCCATCGGCCGCGAGCGTGAGCGGCCGCACCTCGCTGGTGACGACAACGCGGTTCGGCGGCAGGCCGGCAAGCACGCCGGAGTCCTGACCGAGGAACGGCGAGCCGTCGCCCTCGGTCGCGCCCGCGAGCGTCAGGCCCGGCGTTTCGCCGATCGCCTTGACCAGCGTACGTCCCATGCGCCCGCCCGCGCCGGCCACGATCAGCCGCATATCGGTCATTGCAGTCTCCGCTTTGCGGCGCCGGTATAACGGCGCCGGCGCAGGATGTCAGCCTCGGGACCGATCAGGGCTGAGGGCCGTCATAGCCCTCTATGATGACGATATCCGCCACTGAATGCGGCTCGCGCACCTTGATGTTGGCCTGATATTCGGGAGACCGGTAGCAGGCGAGCGCGGCGGCGTAGTCCGGGAACTCGATCACGACGTTGCGGGTCCGGGCGGAGCCTTCCGGATTTTCATACGTGCCGCCGCGCACCACGAAGCGCCCGCCGAATTTCTTGAAGATGCCGGGATTCGCCGCGGCGTAGGGCTTGTAGCCCTCGTCGTTGTGCACCTCGACGCGCCCGATCCAGTAACCCTTCGCCATGTCACTTCCCCTGCTTGGTGGCTGCCACGATCTCGTCGACGACAGCCTGCGCGGCGACCCTCGGGTCGGCAGCGCCAGTGATCGGCCGGCCGACCACAAGATAATCCGCGCTCGCCGCGATCGCCTGGCCCGGTGTCATCACACGTTTCTGGTCGCCATGCGCCGTCCCGTGCGGGCGGATACCGGGCGTGACGAACAGCATCTCGTTGCCGACCGCAAGTCGCAGCGGCGAGGCTTCCTCGGGCGAACAGACGAGACCATCAACGCCGAGATCGTGGGCCTGCTGGGCACGCCTCGCGACGAGTGCGTCGACGCTCTGCGCATAGCCCGACTCGGCGAGGTCGATGTCGTCGTAGGAGGTCAGCACCGTGACGGCGAGAATCTTCAGCTGCGAGCCGCGCCGCGCCTCGACGGCCGCCTTCATGGTTTGTGGGTAGGCGTGCACGGTGAGAAACTGCACACCGAGCCGCGCGACGCTCTCGACGCCCTTGGCCACGGTGTTCTCGATGTCGTGCAGCTTCATGTCGAGGAACACGCGCTTGCCGGCGCGCGCGAGCGTGTCGGCGAACGCGAGTCCGCCCGCGAAGGCGAGCTGATAGCCGATCTTGTAGAACGAGACGCTGTCGCCCAGCCGTTCGACCATCGCTTCGGCGTCGCGCACGGCCGGCAAATCGAGCGCAACGATCAGGCGGTCACCGGGCGTGAGCGGCATGCGATCCAAACCTTGTGGGCGCGGCGCCGGACAGAAAACCGGAATCCACTTTCCTGACGCCGCTTGCTGGGATAGCGCGATGCCGTAAACGGCAGGTAGGTGTCAACCGTGCCGGTACACCCACACGCGGGCGGGGGGCATGTTGCGCCAGATGCGCTCCGATGCCTCGACCTTGACGCCGGCAAGCTTCGGGATCGGTGGCACCACCGCGTAGGTGAACTGGACGAACGGCGCCTGTGGCTGCAGCAGTGCGAGGGCTTCACGCAGCAGCCGCAGTCGTAATACGCAGCGGTTTCGTCATCAGTGGGAGGCCGGATACGACGGCCGAGGCTTCATGCCGGGTGTAGTGGGCGAGCGAGTCGCGCAGCCGATAGGCATCGGCCTGGATCACGGTCGCCTCGGGAAAGCGCTGGCGCAGTAACTGGCAGAACGTCGGATTGAATTCGACCAGCACGAGCCGCGACGGCGCCACACCATGCTCGACCAGCGCCTCGGTGACCGGCCCGGTCCCGGGGCCGAGTTCGACCACCGGCCCAGTGGAATTTGGGTCGACATAGCGCGCCATGCTGCGCGCGAGCACCTTGCCGGACGGCGTGACGGCGCCGACCGCAAGCGGCTTCTTGATCCAGGACCCGATGAAGCGGACTTCGTCGTCGAGGCGAACGCCGTTCTTCTGCTCGAAGCGCCGGATGCGCGTCTCGATGTTGCGGCCGATTTTCTGTTCGATGCGGCGGAACGGCAGTTCCACCTTCTGCTCGAACTTTTCCTCGAAAAGCCTGACGCGCTTCTCGATGTTCTTCCCGATCATCTGTTCGAACAGCTTGATCCGCTTTTCGAACTGCTCGAGCGCCTGCATGGGCATCGGGGAACGCAACCGGGTTTTATTGCAATTTTGTAACGACTAGGCGTAATGGGACGACGGGCGAGGGTCAAGATACCTCGCAACGGTTAAGGCACGGTCTCAGGCAGAACCCTGCCGATTGCCAAGTCCGTCAAGAAATTCCTTCACCTTGGAAAAGAAACCGGCGGTTTCCGGCTGGGTTTCGCGCGACGATTGCTGTTCGAATTCCTGAAGCAATTCTTTCTGCCGCTTGTTCAATTTCTGCGGAGTTTCGACCAAAACCTGCACATACATGTCGCCGGTCTCGCGCGCACGCAAAACCGGCATGCCTTTGCCGCTGAGCCGGAAGCGGCGGCCGGACTGCGTGCCGTCCGGCACCTTCACCCGCGTCTTGCTCCCGTCGATGGTCGGCACGTCGAAACCGCCGCCGAGCGCGGCCGTCACCATCGAGATCGGCACGCGGCAATGCAGGTCGGCGCCGTCGCGCTGGAAGAATGGATGCGGCAGCAGCGACAGGAAAATGTAGAGGTCGCCCTGCCCCCCTCCGCGCACGCCGGCTTCGCCCTCGCCCGCGAGGCGGATGCGGGTGCCGTCCTCGACACCGGCCGGGACATTGACGGACAGCGTGCGCTCGCGCGTGACGCGGCCCGAGCCGGAACAGTTCGGGCATGGATTTTCGATCACCTGACCGCGGCCCTGACAGGCGACACAGGTGCGCTCCAGCGTGAAGAACCCCTGAGTGTGACGCACCTTGCCGGCGCCGCCGCAGGTCGCGCAGGTCTTCGGCTTGGAGCCGGCCTTCGCACCAGAACCCGAGCATGCCTCACAGGTCACAGACGTCGGGATGCGCACCTGTGCGGTCTTGCCGAGGTAGGCGTCCTCGAGCGTAATCTCCATGTTGTAACGCAGATCCGCGCCGCGCTCGCGACCTCCGCCCCGAGCGCCCGCCGCCGCCACCACCGCCCATCCCGAAGATCCCTTCGAAGATGTCGGAAAAGGTTGCGCCGAAATCCGTATTGAAGCCGTGGCTCCCGACCGCCGCCCTGCTCGAATGCCGCATGGCCGAAACGGTCATAGGCGGCGCGCTTCTGCTCGTCCTTCAGGACGTCGTACGCCTCGTTGATTTCCTTGAAATGCGACTCGCATTCCTTGTCACCGGGATTGCGATCGGGGTGCCATTTCATCGCAAGCTTGCGATAGGAGACCTTGATCTCCGCGTCGGTCGCGGTGCGCTGAACTCCAAGAATTTCGTAGTAGTCGCGTTTGGACATTCAGTTCGCCGTCCGATGGAAAGCGTCCGACAAAAATACACCCCCGGATGGACCGGGGGTGCGGATTGTCGTGGTCACCAGCCATGGGTCGCCTTACGTAGCTCAGGCCGACTTCCTTCTTGTCGTCGTCGACTTCGGTGAACTCCGCGTCGACGACATCCTCCTTCGGCGCACCGCTGGCAGCGCCATCCGGTCGCCCGGGCCGCCCGGGCCGGCGTCCTTCTGCGCGTCGGCATACATCGCCTCGCCCAGTTTCATCGAGGCCTGCGCCAGCGCGTCGGTCTTGGCCTTGATCTCGTCCGCGTTGTCGCCCTTGACGGCTTCCTTCGCGGCCGCGAGTCGCGTCCTCGATCGCGCGGCGCTCAGGCTCACCAACCTTCGCGCCATGCTCGGCGAGCGAGCTGCTCGGTCGAGTGGATCAGCGCCTCGCGCGTGGTTCTTCGCCTCGACCTGAGCCTTGCGCTTCTTGTCGTCCTCGGCGTGCGCCTCGGCGTCCTTCACCATCTTCTCGATGTCGTTGTCGGACAGACCACCCGAAGCCTGGATGCGGATCTGCTGCTCCTTGCCGGTGCCCTTGTCCTTGGCCGACACGTTGACGATGCCGTTGGCGTCGATGTCGAACGTGACCTCGACCTGCGGCACGCCGCGCGGCGCCGGCGGCAGACCGACGAGATCGAACTGGCCGAGCATCTTGTTGTCGGCCGCCATCTCGCGCTCGCCCTGGAACACGCGGATCGTCACAGCGGTCTGGTTGTCCTCGGCGGTCGAGAAGACCTGGCCCTTCTTGGTCGGGATCGTCGTGTTGCGGTCGATCAGCCGCGTGAACACGCCGCCCAGCGTCTCGATGCCGAGCGAGAGCGGAGTCACGTCGAGGAGCAGCACGTCCTTGACGTCGCCCTGGAGCACGCCGGCCTGAATCGCCGCGCCGATCGCCACGACCTCGTCCGGATTGACGCCCTTGTGCGGCTCCTTGCCGAAGAACTGCTTCACGACGTCCTGCACCTTCGGCATGCGCGTCATGCCGCCGACCAGAACGACCTCGTTGATCTCGGCGGCCGAAAGCCCCGCGTCCTTGAGCGCCTTGCGGCACGGCTCGACGGTCTTCTGGATCAGATCGTCGACCAGTGCCTCGAACTTGGCGCGGGTGAGCTTCAGGGTCAGATGCTTCGGACCGGACGCATCCGCCGTGATGAACGGCAGGTTGATCTCGGTCTGCGTCGTGGACGAGAGCTCGATCTTCGCCTTCTCGGCGGCTTCCTTCAGCCGCTGCAGCGCGAGCTTGTCGCGGCGCAGGTCGATGCCCTGCTCCTTCTGGAATTCGTCGGCCAGATAACTGACCAGACGCATGTCGAAGTCCTCGCCGCCGAGGAAGGTGTCGCCGTTGGTCGACTTCACCTCGAACACGCCATCGCCGATCTCGAGAATCGAAATGTCGAACGTGCCGCCGCCGAGGTCGTACACCGCGATGGTGCCGGTCTTCTGCTTGTCGAGACCGTAGGCGAGCGCGGCCGCGGTCGGCTCGTTGATGATGCGCAGCACTTCGAGGCCGGCGATCTTGCCGGCGTCCTTGGTGGCCTGGCGCTGGGCATCGTTGAAGTAGGCAGGCACCGTGATGACGGCCTGCTCGACCTTCTGGCCGAGATAGGCCTCGGCGGTCTCCTTCATCTTCTGCAGCGTGAAGGCGGAGATCTGCGAGGGCGAATAGGGCTTGCCGTCGGCCTCGACCCAGGCGTCGCCGTTACCGGCTTTCACGATCTTGTAGGGAACGAGCTTCTTGTCCTTCTCGACCATCGGGTCGTCGTAGCGCCGTCCGACAAGGCGCTTGACCGCGAAGATGGTTTTTTCCGGATTGGTGACCGCCTGGCGTTTTGCCGGCTGGCCGACGAGACGCTCGCCATCGTCGGTAAACGCAACGATCGAGGGTGTGGTGCGTGCACCCTCGGCGTTCTCAATGACTTTGGGAGTTGCGCCCTCCATGACGGCGACGCAGGAGTTGGTCGTGCCGAGGTCGATGCCGATGACCTTAGCCATGTTTGTCCTCTCTTTCCGGCAGATCGGCCGGGCCTAGATTTTAGCGCCCGATGGAAGTGGTCGAACGAGGCCTCAGAACCCGCAAGACCGCCCCCGGTCGATCCCCATTAACTGACTGCGCCGCCCCCCGGCGGCGTTCACTCGCTCATATAGGAGAGGGCGTTCTCGCCGCAAGGCGGGAATCGCGAATTTGGGTTCCGGTCGCGCACGTTAACGCAGGTTGGACCGCTCAGACATCAACCCTTCACCCGATAGACCGCAAAGGGACCCGCGAGCGGGATGGGCTCAAGCCAGTCCGGCACCTGGCCCACGCTCAGGCGCCCCCAAAGGCTGGCCGTCCAAGCCAGCCCGGTCAGTCCGGTACAGGCGAGCGCCGCACGTCACCACATAATCGGCATGCGCCGCGGCCAAGACGTGCTGCGCCTCGTTTGGCGGCGAGGCGAGTGCGCGGTGGGCGGTCAGAATGGCTTCCGAGAGCCGGTGATACGGTGCGTGC
>CAVWSB010000001.1:0-195343 GCA_963757565.1 uncultured Alphaproteobacteria bacterium | reverse complement strand
ATTCCGCTGTCCGTCACCGTAAATGTGACGCGACAGCGGCCCCGCGTCCCGCGTGTTGCGCCCACCAGAAAGCCGACCCGCCAGCGCTCGGTGAATTTGACCGCGTTGTCGATCAGGTTTTCCAGCGCGGCACGCAGCCGTACGCGATCGCCTGTAACAAGCTCGGGCAGATCAACGGCAATCGAAATCTCGGTTGCGAGCCCCTTCGCCCCGGCGCGAGCACCCAGCGTCGCGCCGAGTTCGTCGGCCAGCGCGCGCAGCCGGAATGGCTCCTCGCGAAGCACCAGATCGCTTTTGCCAGCGCGCGCGCCATCGACGATCAAGCGTTGCGAGTGCGGCCAAATGCTCCGCGGCGCCCTTGACGAGGCCTGCCCATTAGCCGCTCCCGATCCGGCAGATCGGCCGCCGCGATGAGTTCGCTCGAGCGCCAAAATGCCGTTGAGCGGCGTGCGGATCTCGTGCCCCCAGCATGGCCAGCGCGAACTCGACGAGCAGGACGCGCAGGCGCGGCCGACGTCAGCCTTGCGCCGCCGCTTGGCGGCGGTCTTCGAACTCTTCACGCGACGCATGGCACGTCCCAACCCGCCGGCAGGATGCCACTGGCAGCCCTGCACGGCCAATCGGCGCGGCGTGATTTTGTTGTGGTTCTCCTCAGCGAGGGGTGTCGCGGTAGAGGCGTTACTCCAGCCCGATTTGCGGCGGATTTCCGCCGTTGTGGCGCCCTGCCGGCGCAGCGCGCGCAGCGCCGTCGAGCCGTCGACTTGGAGAGCTTGTTGCCTCCATATCGAGGACGAGGCGATGATGACGATAGATCGGCGCGGGCATCCGAGCAGCGCCTGCAATAGCCGGTGCACGCTCGTGGCCGGCTGAGGTCCTGCCGCGCACCACATGCGTGACGCCCTGGAGGGCGTCGTCAGCCACGACGGCGAGGTGATAGCTGGTCGGCGTTTCCTTGCGCGCCAGCACGACGTCCCCCCAGTGCTCGGGTTGGCCATGAGGCGTGTCCGTGCCTCTCTCGGGTCGTCACCGTCTCGACCCATGTCAGCGCGCCGGTCCTCTCAACGCGGCGCTCATGTCGAGGCGCAGGGCATAGGGCTCGCCGCGCATCGATGCGCGCGGCGCGTCCGGCGAGAGTCTTGCGCACGGCCCGGGATAGAGCGGCGCACCGTCCGGATCGCGCGGCCATGGCGCGTCCCCGCTCGCGCTCGGCGATATGCCGCGCGATCTCGGCGCGGCTCTCGAAGCTCGGATAGACGAGGCCTTGCGCGCGAAGTTTTCCAGCGCGGCGCGTAAGCATCGAGATGATCCGACTGCCGCCGCACCGGCTCTTCCCATCGGATGCCGAGCCATTCGAGGTCTTCGTAGATCGCCTGTTCGAATTCCGGGCGACAGCGCGTCGCGTCGATGTCCTCGATGCGCAGAAGGAAACGTCCGCCGAGCGCACGCGCCATCTCGAAGTCGATCAGCGCGGACAGCGCGTGGCCGAGGTGGAGGTAGCCGTTCGGCGACGGCGCGAAGCGGAAAACGGGTTGCTTCATGGTTGCGGCATGCTGGGTGTGACCTTCCCCTTGTGGGAGAGGGTGGACGATCCGAACGACGTGAGGATCGGCCGGGTGAGGGGTAACTTCTGATATCTCACGGTGTAAGAGACCCTCACCCGGTTCGCGGCACGATGATCACCCACATCCACACCGAAGCCGATCTCGACCGCGGCCTTGCGGCGCTGATCGCGCTCGACCCGCGCTGGAAGGCGGTCGCCGAGCGCGCCGGGCGACCGCCGCTGCGCCGCCGCGCCCGGCGGTTTTGCCGGGCTCGCACAAATCATCGTGTCGCAGCAGGTGTCGGTTGCGAGCGCCGCCGCGATCCACGGCCGGCTCGTGGCGATCGCCGATCCATTCGATCACCTGAGCGTGCTGCGCGCCCGCAAGGACAAGCTGCTGCGGGTCGGCCTGTCGAACGCCAAGGTGAAGACGCTGAAGGAAATCGCCAGGGCGATCGCGGCGAAGCACATCGACCTCGATGCGCTGGCCGACGTTCCGGCCGACGAGGCGCACGCCACGCTGGTGAAGTTGCACGGCATCGGTCCGTGGACCGCGGACGTCTATCTGCTGTCGTGCCTCGGTCACGCCGACGCATGGCCGGCCGGCGACATCGCCTTGCAGGAGGCGGCCAAGCTCGCCTTCGGTCTGCGCACACGCCCGACCACAAAGGAGATGGGGCCGCTCGCCAACCGCTGGCGGCCATATCGCGCCGTGGCGGCGCGGCTGCTGTGGTCCTACTATCGCGCCATGAAAAACCGCGAAGGCTTGCTCAATCAGCCGGTGGCCGCAGCCGCGCTGCGAAAAAGAAACGGACGAAACATGCCCGCATGACCTCGACGGCCCGCGCCTCGCTCCGTGAGCGGCGGCCCGGCGCGCCAGCTTGTCGTGTTCGTGCACGGCTATGGCGCGGACGGCAACGACCTGATCGAAATCGGCCGCGCGTGGCAGCCGCTGCTGCCCCACGCCGCGTTCGTGTCGCCGCATGCACCGCGCGCCGTGCGGACAAGCGCCGATGGGCCGCGAGTGGTTTCCGCTCACCTTCCGCAATCCGACCGAGCGCTGGGACGGCGTGAACATGGCGGGGCCCGGCCTCGACGCGTTTCTCGACGCCGAACTGGCGCGCTACGCCTGCCACCCTCCGCGCTGGCGTTGGTTGGCTTTAGCCAAGGCACCATGATGTCGCTGCACGTCGGATTGCGCCGGGCAGTACCGCCGGCCGCGATCGTCGGCTACTCGGGTATGCTGATCCTCGAAGGCGATACCGATGTCGAGGGCTACGCGCCACTGATCCGCTCACGCCCGCCGATCCTGCTGTTGCATGGCGACCGCGACGATCTCATTCCGGTGCAGGCGCTGATGCATTCCACACAGGCGCTGGCGACGCTGGAAGTCCCGGTCGAATGGCATATTTCGGCGGGCTTCAGTCATGAGATCGACCCGGAGGGTCTTCGCCAGGGCGGCGACTTCCTCGCCCGCAGGTTCCGCGCGTCACGCAGATGACAGCCTAACCGCCCTGCCCTGCTTCACAATCCCGTCACGCTGCCTGTAGACTATCCGCCTCGCCGCACCGCGGCATGACGGAGGACACGACTGCCTTGAACGCGCATGTGCCGAACAGCGGGTGGCCCGCGCTGGTGCTCAACGCGGACTTTCGGCCGCTCAGCTATTATCCCCTTTCGCTCTGGTCATGGCAGGACGCCATCAAGGCGGTCTTCCTCGAACGGGTGAATATTGTCGCGCAGTATGACAAGCTCGTTCACTCGCCGAGCCTGGAGATGAAGCTGCCGAGCGTGGTGTCGCTCAAGACCTACGTGAAGCCCTCGACCCATCCGGCCTTCACACGCTTCAATGTTTTCCTGCGCGACAAGTTCTCCTGCCAGTTCTGCGGCTCGCGCGACGATCTGACCTTCGATCATCTGCTGCCGCGCTCGCGCGGCGGGCTGACAATGTGGGACAACGTCGTCGCGGCCTGCTCGCCCTGTAATCTGAAGAAGGGCAGCATGACGCCGGACGAGGCCGGCATGTGGCCCTCGCAGACGCCATTTGCGCCGAGCGTGCAGCACCTGCACCGCAACGGCCGCCTGTTTCCACCGAACTATCTGCACGATAGCTGGCTCGACTATCTCTATTGGGACACCGAGCTGGAGCCTTAGCCCGCGCGACGCGCCGCTTCGTTTTGCAGCGGACTTCACGCCGACCAGCGCGACGATGGCAAGCGCCGCCGAGATCAGTGCGTTGTAGCCGGCAAGCGAGAGGCCGAGGAAACGCCACGCCGCTTCATCGCAGCGCGTGATGTTCACGTTCTGCAGCCGGTTCATGAGCCCGCCGGGCCGCCGAACTCCGGCGTGCCAGTGCATTCGGCCGGCCCCGCCCAAAGCTTCCATTCAACGCCGGAATGGAACGCGCCCATGTAAGCGCTCCAGATCATCAGCGCCGCGAGCGCCAGCAGCCCGGCAGCCACAATGCCGCGCGGCGCCTTGCGCGAGGCCGCGAATGCCACGATCAACGCAAGCGGAATGCCGATGTAATACGGCCAGCGCTGCTCGAGGCACATCGGGCACGGCTTGAGCCCGATGACCAGTTGAAGAACCAGGCGCCCGCTATTGTTCCCGCGCCGGCGAGCGCCACAATCCGCGCCGCCGTCACGGCGGGGTTCGCGCGAAAGCGCGACGAGCCGGACGATGCGAGATGATCGGCGGAAGGTGCCAGCATGGCGCTGACTTACCGCCCGACGGACGGCCTGTCGATGATTTCCGTCAAACGCCGCTTCAACAATCGTTGACCCGCAGCCTTCCGCCGCTATGATCCGCGCGGGTTGGCCCCTGTGGCGGAATTGGTAGACGCGCCTGACTCAAAATCAGGTGGCCGCAAGGTCGTGCTGGTTCGAGTCCGGCCAGGGGCACCATCCTCCAATCGATAAACCTTGTTGAGGTGCGCCGCCGGACTTTCTTCGCCTTGTGGCACTCCGATCCAGCGTTCCCCGGAATCTTTAATCTATGCCTCGGATTTCTAATCGACGCGACGGCCGCCGTATCCGGCGTCCGTAACATTGCGTACGGCGGAGTCTTAAACATGATCGGCTACACACGGACAGTTGGTCCTGACGGTAGTCACCATGCGAACCGCGTCATTCCCCGCCCTTTTCGCCGTGCTTATCTGTTGCGCGGCTACCTCAGCCGCGGCCGATCCCGTAGTGGTGGAGCTCAAGGCGCAATACGCGCGGCCAGCAGAAATTCCGTTTCCCGACTCCAACCCTTACACGGTTGAGAAAGCCGCACTCGGCAAGGCGCTCTTCTTCGATCCGCGCGTGAGCGCCGCGCAGAACATGAATTGTGCGAGCTGCCACAACCCATCGTTCGGTTGGCAGGTGCCGCTGAAACGCGCGATCGGTGCAAAGAACGCGGTTCTGGCGCGCAATGCACCCACAATTCTCAATCACGCGTGGGGCGGCCGATACTATTTCTGGGATGGCCGAGCAGCTTCGCTCGAGGAACAGGCGAAGGGCCCGATCGAGGCTGAAAACGAAATGAACATGCCGCTCGACCAGCTGGTGGAGCGGCTGAAGAATATCCCTGACTATCAGAAGTGGTTCGATACGATTTTCCCCGGCGAGGGAATCGGCGGCGACACAATTGCGAAAGCGCTCGCCACGTTCGAGCGCACGGTCGTGTCCGGCTTCGCACCCTTCGATGACTGGATCCAGGGTGACGAAGCGGCGATTTCAGACAGCGCCAAACGCGGATTTGCGCTGTTCAACGGCAAGGCAAACTGCGCCGCTTGCCACAGCGGCTGGAATTTCACCGACAACGCCTTTCACGATACGGGTCTGCCCGACGACGACATCGGGCGCGGCAAGTTCGACCTGAACGCGATGAATGCGTTCAAGACGCCGAGCCTGCGCGAGATCGCGCGCCGGGCGCCCTACATGCATGACGGCTCGCTCGCGACGCTGCGCGACGTGATCGCTCACTACACGGCAGACGGAGCGAAACGACCGACCGTTTCGCCGCGGCTGCGCGCCGGCCCGCTGGCGGCGCAGGATGTCGACGACCTGCTGGCCTTTCTCGGATCGCTTTCCGGAAACAGCCGCGTAATTGCCCTGCCTGTCCTCCCGAACTGAAAGGCTGCTGCGCCATGTCCATGTTGCAGCGCCTGATCGTTGCATTTGCGATCGTCATTTTCATCGGCATCGGCCAAGGCCTGTTGATGATGCACAATCTCGCTGCTCTGGGCGAACGAGCCAACTTCGTCGCGACCAAGCCGATCGCCAGCGTCGATCGCGCGCGCGCCGCCTGGACGGCTTATCGGGATGCGCAGCTCTTTCTTGCCGACGCGCTCGAACTGGTGAGCATTCGAGGCGCGAAATCGATCACGACTGAATTCGACGCGCGGACGACGAAGCTCGACGATCACCTCAGCCACCTGGCGGAGGCGACAAGCTCGGCCGCTGCGGCGCAAAGCCTGACCGATGTCAGGGCAAGCGTCTCGCTGTGGGAGGAGAAGGCGCGCGTGCTGCTTGCCGCCACGCCGTCCACCACCATTCCATCGCCGCAC
Source organism: uncultured Alphaproteobacteria bacterium (assembly GCA_963757565.1). Lineage (GTDB taxonomy): Bacteria > Pseudomonadota > Alphaproteobacteria > Rhizobiales > Xanthobacteraceae > PALSA-894. The sequence goes on along the minus strand of CAVWSB010000001.1, from coordinate 189,248 downwards.
GTGCTGGCGAGGATCGAGACCCGTATCCGCAGCGGGCTTGAGCATATGGTGACACTTGCCTTGCTGGATGCAGCCGAAGTCAGCGCAAGCGTCAAGTCATCGGTCGCAAATTCGACCGCGATGAGCATCGCGTTGATCGTGGCGAGCGTGGCCGCGGGGCTCGGGCTCGCGATCATCTCGAGCCTTGCGATCACGCGGCCTCTCTCGCGGCTTGACACGACGATGCGCGTACTCGCCGCGGGCGATCTCACGGTCGAAGTCAGCGAAAAGAACCGCCGTGACGAGATCGGCCGAATGGCGGAAGCGCTCGAGATCTTCCGCCGGAATACGCTCGAGATGCGCCGGCTCGATGTGGCAAACATCGCCGCCGACCGGCAGATGCGCGAACAAGGCGTTCAACTTCACACCGCGATCAACAACATGCGTCAGGGCCTGCTGATGTTCGACGCGGACAACAGGCTGATCGTCTCGAACCGGCAGTATGCGGAAATGTACGGTCTTGCGCCGGACGCGCTCGAGGCGGGCACAGCAGCGCAACGCCTGCTTCAGATGCGGGCGGAATCCGGAACCTTCAGCGGCGATCCGGATCGGTTCGTCGCGGACCTGCTGCTGAACGCGACGAAGACTGCGCGGTCGATCAAGCTGCCCGACGGGCGGACGATTTCGCTGGCCGTCGAGCGCATGCAGGGCGGCGGCTGGGTCGCGACGCACGAAGACGTCACCGAGCGCCAGGTCGCCGAGGCCAAGATCGAGCACATGGCGCATCACGACGGCCTGACCGGACTGTTCAACCGGATCGCATTCCGCAAGCGGGTCGAAGACGCAATCCCCCGCGCGCGGCGCGGCATTCCGCTCGCCATCCATTGCCTCGACCTCGATCGGTTCAAGGTCGTCAACGACACGCTGGGTCATTCAATAGGCGACCTGCTGTTGCAGGAAGTCAGCCGCCGTCTTTCAAGCGAACTGCGCGAGACCGAACTCGCTGGCGCGGCTCGGCGGCGACGAGTTCGTCATCCTGCAGGAAGGAATCGGCCGCACCGAAGACATCGCCGCGCTGGCAACGCGGATCATCGAACTCGATCAGCCAGCCTTACGATCTGAACGGACACCAGGTCGTGATCGGCATCAGCAGCGGCATCGCGATCGCGCCGAAGGACGGAATCGGGTTCGAGAGGCTCATGCGCAGCGCCGACATGGCGCTCTATCGTGCCAAGAACGAAGGCCGCGGCACCTTCTGCTTCTTCGAGTCCGCCATGGACGAAGACCAGCGCACGCGCCAAAGGATGGAGGCCGACCTTCGCAAGTCCGTCGAGCGCAACGAGCTGGAGGTCTACTATCAGCCTCTGGTCGACGTGAACACCAAGAGCATCGTGTGCTGCGAAGCGTTGCTGCGCTGGAACCATCCGAAGGACGGCCTGATTTCGCCTGCCGATTTCATCCCGCTCGCCGAAGAGACCGGCTTGATCGAGCCCATTGGCGAGTGGGTTCTCCGCCAGGCCTGCGTGGAGGCCGCGGCCTGGCCGGCCGACATCAGGGTCGCGGTGAACCTGTCCGCCGGTTCAGTTCAGAGAACCGGGACCTGTTCGCCCAGGTGATGTCGGCGCTTGCGGACGCCGGATTGGCGGCGAACCGGCTTGAACTGGAGATCACCGAATCCGTGTTGCTGCTCGATGACGATTTCACCACCGCCGTGCTCTATGACCTGCGCGATGCCGGAATCCGGATCAGCATGGACGACTTCGGGACCGGATATTCCTCGCTTGGCTACTTGCGCGCCTTCCCATTCGACAAGATCAAGATCGACCGGTCGTTCGTGAACGAGCTTTCGATCGACCTCGATTGCTCGACCATCGTCAAGGCCGTGGCCAACATCGGCCGGGGTCTCGGGATCGCGACGATCGCCGAAGGCGTCGAGACGCTCGATCAGTTCGAACAGGTCCGCGCTCAGGGCTGCACCCACGTGCAGGGCTATCTGTTCGGCGCCCCCTGCCCGAGCGGCGCGATCCGCGAGCTCATCAGTCAGGAGCGCAAGCAACGCGAAGCCGCGTAGTCGCGCAGCCGCAACTCAGCCTATAAGGCAGGCACAATGCGCCGCGCCTTTCAGATCATCGGCTGGCTCTGCCTGCTCGCCATCGTGACGCTCTCGCTGGTCAGCCCCTCCCTGCGTCCGGTGACGCGGCTGCCGCACGATCTCGAACACGCGGGCATCTTCCTCATCATGGGCCTTGGGCTCGGGCTGGGCTATCCGGGCCGCATCGCAATGCGCATGGCGATCGTGGTTGCGTTCGCCGGCGCGGTCGAAATCGCGCAACTGTTCGCGCCGGGTCGGCACGCGCGACTGATCGATTTCGCGGTCGACGCGGCCGCGGCCTGCATCGGCGTTGCGCTTGCCGCAATCGCGCTCCGCGTGAGCAGCTCAGTTCGGAAATGACAACAGCGTCGCCTCGATGAGCCAGCCGAGCCAGATGCTTGGCGCGAGGAACAGCCCGAACGGAAACCTGAGCGCGGCGTCGAGCGGACGCCCGGCCGCATAGTGCCGCACAACGAACACCGCGATTGCCGAAAGCGCCGCGATCTCGATGGCAATCGGCATCGCTGTCCAGCCGAGCCATGCGCCGGCAACGCCCGCGAGCTTGACGTCGCCGAGGCCGATACCCTCGCGTGCCCGCAAGCGGCGGTACCCTTCGCGCAAGGCCAGAAACAACAACAAAAGCACGAGGGCGCGCAGCAGCGCGAAGCCCACAGCCTCCCAAGGCGCGAATGCGGTGATACCCGCATAGACGAGCCCGAGCACCAGACCCGCGGCGGACAATTCGTTCGGAATGATAAAATGGCGTGCATCGACGATCGCGATCGCGATCGCGATCAGCGCGAGACCGGCGCCAAGCAATCCCGCCAACCCCGGAACCGCGATCAGGCTTGCCGCGCAAGCCGCGAGCGCAACAAGCCCAATCGCGCACGCCAATAGCGGCCGCCCCGCCAGCCCGCAAGACGGTCTGCCAGCGAGAGGCGAAACATCGGATTATTTCTGGAGGAAGCGCGGGTCGGTCGAGCCGATCCGCCCCTGCAGCTTGGTGCGCAACTCCTCGGCGACGCGCATCGCGTCGACGCCGTCGCGAATGATCTGCGGCCGGATGAAGATGATCAGCTCGGTGCGCGTGCTGACCCTTGCTGTTGCTGCCGATCAGCTTGCCGAGGTCGCCGAGCTGATCGACCAGCGGCATGTCCGGAGCGGTTGATTGTCCGTGCGCTCGCTGATCAGGCCGGCGAGCAGCACGGTCTGGCCGCTCGCGACCGCAATCGAGCTTTTCACCTTGCGCTGCGACACCGTCGGCGTCAGGCTGAACCGGCGCGGTGCCGGCGGACAACGTTGCTGATCTCCTGCTCGATGTCGAGCAGCACGTTGCCGTTCGCGTTGATGCGCGGCACGACGCGCAAGATCACGCCGGTGTTGCGATAGTCGATGGTGTTGACGACCGGCGCGCCGGTGCCGCTGAGCACGGTCGCGCTCGCGGTCGCGACCGGCACCTGGTCGCCGACCTGCAGCGTCGCGACCTGGTTGTCGATCACGACGACCGAGGGCGTCGACAGCACCTTCACGTCGGAGACGGTGTGCAGCGCATCGAGAATCAGGTCGCGGCTCGAGCTTTCCGAGCCGAGCAGGAAATTGAAGCCCGGCAGGGTCCGCGCCAGAATCTGGCGTTGGCGCCAGTGCCGTAATCAGCCCGGAGCCCTTGTCGGCGTCGTGCGCCGATGTCGCGGCTCTTGCAGGAAGAACTGCACGCCGTAGCTCAGGTTGTCGTTGAGCGTGATCTCGGCGATGGTCGCGTCGATCGAGACCTGAAGCTGCGGCCGGTCGAGCTGGCGCAGCGTCTGCTCGATGATGCTGTAGCTCTCCTGGTTGGCGTAGATCAGCAGCGTGTTGTTGACGGCATCCGCCGTGATGCGCACGCCCGGCAGGATGGCGCCCGATTGTTGTGTCGCGCCACCGCCGCCGAACGCGCTGTCGGTGCCGGTGGTGGCGCCCGGCCGCACGGTCCGGCTGCGGCGGTCGACCGATGTCGTTCGGCGCCGGTCGCCACCGCCTCCGCCCGACGTCCCGGCACGACCGAATTGGCAGTGCCGCTGAGCCGCGAGTCCGCCGGGCTGCACGCGCGCGCTCGGAATGTTCACGCGCCCGACGATGCTGCAGGCCGCCGCCTTGCGGTCGCCGCTCGAGAGCTGGTCGACGACGCCGGCGCCGGGCGCGATCTGGTTGGTCGGCTGTCGAGGCCGGCTGCGCCCGCCACCGCCGCCGAACATATCGTTGAGCAGCGACCGCCATCTGCTTGGCGTCGCCATAACGCACCCGATAGACGCTGCACGCCGGTCGAGGCGGTGTCGGACTTGTCGAGCCGCGCGATCCAGGTCGCGCGGTCTTGAGCAGCGTTCGGCTTGCTGGTCACCACCATGATGGCGTTCAGGCGCGCGATCGGCTGCAGCTTGACGAGGCTCTGGCTCAGCCCGCCCTCGCCGGAATCCATGATGCGCTCGAGCTCGCTGATGATCGGCTCGGGCGTCGAGTTGCGCACCGGATAGATGCCGACCGATTGGCCGCGCATCCAGTCGGCATCGAAGCTCATCACGGTTTCGGCCGCGCTGCGCCGCTCGGCGCCGCTGCCCTGGATCAGCAACCAGATTGCGGCTGCTGCATCGATGCGCACGCTGCCCGGCTTCGCGCGAAACTGTCGAGCAGCTTGCCGAGCGTCGGTCGCCGACACGTAGCTGCAGCGGCACCACCGTGATGCCGAAGCCGGCCTCGGTGCGCGCCGACGACATCGACCGCTGCCGCTACCGACGGCATCGCCGGCCGGGCGCGATCTTGTAGCCGCGCCCGTCGCGCACCAGCACGACGTTGCTCATGCGCAGCGCGCTCTCAAGCACGAACAGGAGGTCGCCCTTCGGCACCGGCCGCCCGGACGCGAGCGCTGACGGTGCCCTGCACGCGCGGATCGATCGGTGTAGCCGAGTCTGCAGGATGTCGCCGAGGATCGACCTTGGCGACGGTGGTGACCGGCGTGTTCTCGAAATTGAGCTCGTACCCTCGCCGTTCGCCGTCGGGCTGCGGCGTCCCGGGTCTGGACACGTCGCGCCGCTCGCTGCCCTCGCCGAGTGAGCCGGGCGGCCGCACCTCGGTCGGTGCCGGTCGTGGTCGTGCCGGTCTGGCTGCGGGAAGCGCGGCAGACAGATCGATCGAGCGCACCTTGTCGAACACGTCGGGCTCGCGGCGCTGGCCATCTTCGCCCGTACAGCAGATTGCAGGCGGCACCGTGACGGCGGCGAGCAGGCAAACGCAGACGGCGGATCGAACCGTCCGCGCAGGACTCGCAAGCGACCGCTGACGGCCAACTGCATGGACGCACGTGCCTCACCCAACAAAAGCTACACGTGTCGCGCTAGACCATGCACACGCAGAGTCGACGGCTGAGCAAATTGACATAACTACTTTTTTTGTGTTTAGTAAAAATGCCGAAGTCGAAGCATGAATTCTTTTCAGACACTGCACGTGAACCCTGGACTATTCAGGCCCGGCGAATGCGTCGATGGCTGCAAATTATTACCGACGAATTCGCAAGATACTTGGCGGGTCAGGAGCCTGAATACTGCAGGACTTGTTGTCGCAACTTGACCTCCGCCGGACGCCGAAGTGCGACAAGACCCTGCGAGACCTGTGGGAAGCGAGCGATCTTTCGGCGAACGACTTTGCCGATCGAGGTCGCGCGCTTCTATCGCCTGCCGCGCGTGCACGCTCCCGCAACTGCTCGCCGCGCCGCTCGCTGGCCGGGAAATTCTCGCGCCGCTTCCTGCGCGAGACCCTGGTCTTCCCGTTCGAGGCCGAGGGCGGAAGCTGCCGCGCTGGCGCTCGCCGACCCGAACGACGATCGCGGCCGCGCGCGCCGCCGAGATCGTGCTCGGCGGTCGCGGTCGAGATCGAGATCGCCTCCTACGAGGACATCGCGACCGATCCTGACGAAGCGCCTCGGCGAGGACGACGAGGCAGCGCCCGAGGCGACGGCAGCGAGGCCGCTCTCGCGCGCGCCGACGACGACGTCGAGAGCCTGCGCGATCTGGCGAGCGGCGCGCCGGTCGTGCGCGCCGTCAACGACCTGCTCGAAAAGCGCGATGGAGCTGCGCGCGACCGACATCCATATCGAGCCGTTCCGCTCCGGGCTTGTCGTGCGCATGCGCGTCGACGGCCTGCTGCGCGCGGTGCCGACGCCGGCCGGCGCGCTGCCGCAGGCGCTGATCTCGCGCATCAAGATCCTCGCCGGCCTCAACATCGCGGAGCGCCGCCTGCCGCAGGACGGCGCGGCGCGCGTGCGCGTCGCGCGCACCGAGTATCGACGTCCGCGTCGCCACCATGCCGACGCAGCACGGCGAATCCGCCGTGATCCGCCTGCTGCCGCGCGACCGCGGCCTCCTCGAGATCGGCAAGCTCGGCCTGCTCGCAGCCACGACGAAGCGCGATCATGCAGCCGGCTGCTCGACGCTGCCGCACGGCATGATCGTCGTCACCGGCCCGACCGGCAGTCGGCAAGACCACGACGCTTGCGACCATGCCTGTCGATCCTGAACGAGACCACGCGCAAGATCCTCACCATCGAGGATCCGGTCGAATACGAGATCCACGGCGTCAACCAGTCGCAGGTCAGGCCGCTCGATCGGGCTGACCTTCTCCAATGCGCTGCGCGCCTTCGTGCGCCAGGACCCGGACGTCATCATGGTCGGCGAGGTGCGCGACGCCGAGACCGCGCATCATCGCAATCCACGCGGCGCTCACCGGCCATCTGGTGCTCACCACGCTGCACACCGAGACCGCCGCCGCCGCCGTGCCGCGCCTGCTCGATCTCGGCGTCGAGAGCTTTCTGCTGAAGTCGACGCTGCGCGCCGTGATCGCGCAGCGCCTGGTGCGCATCCTGTGCGATCGGTGCCGTGCGCAGAGCACGCCTCGACCGCCGCCGATCTCGCGGCCGATCCGCGCTACGGCATGCTCGGCTTCACAGTCGGGGACACGGTGTGCGAGCCGGCCGGCTGCGAGCGCTGCGGCGGCACCGGCTATCGCGGCCGCTCCGGCGTCTTCGAGTGCCTCGAAATGACCGAGCCGGTGCGCGAGCTGATCGGCTCCGAACACCGATTCCGGCGTCGATCGAGGAAGCCGCCGTGCAGGCCGGCATGACGCACCATGATCGACGATGCGGTCGCCAAGTGCCGCGCGGGCGTCACCTCGGCGGCCGAAGTGCTGCGCGTGACGACGGTGCGGTAGCGCATGATCCCGAAAAGTGGGAACCGGTTTTCGGACAAGATCATGCGCATGGGAAATAACTAGGTGCCAAATTTCCGCTACAAGGCGCTGACCCAGGCGGGCGAGATCGTCAGCGGCTCGATCTCGGCGCCGACCGCAGCGGAGGTCGCGCGCCGCATCGAATATCTCGGCCTCGTTCCGGTCGATACCGTCACCGAGGAGACGCCCCGAGGGCGCGGCCAGTTTCTTCACGCTGACGGCAGCGCGCGCAAGGCGGAGGATGTCACGGTGTTCACGCTCGACCTCGCGCTGCTGCTGAAGGCCGGCGCGCGGCTCGACGACGGGCTCGAACTGCTGTCGAGCGACATCGACATCGGCCGCCTGCGCCGCGACCGTCGCGAAGATCCGCGCCAGCGATCCTGTCGGGCGAGAGTTTCGGCGAGGCGCTGGCGCACCACCCGCACGCTGTTTCCGCCGATGTATGTCGCGCTGGTGCGCGTCGGCGAAGCCTCCGGCACGCTCGATGAGATCCTCGAAGTGCTCGCCGCCGAGCGCGCACGCGCCGAGGCGTTGCGGCGCAAGCTCGCGCGATGCGCTGCGCTATCCGGCCTTCGTGCTGTTCGCGGCGACCTGCGGTGCTGATGTTCTTCCTGCTGTTCGTGCTGCCGCAATTCGCCGCCGGTGCTGCGCGACTTCAACGCCAAGCTCGATCCGATCGTCGCGACCTTCATTGCGCTTGTCCGAATTCCTGCGCGCCAACAGGGCCGGTGCTCGGCGTCGGCCTTGCGACTCGTCGATCGCCGGCGCTGTGGCTGCTGTTGCGCCGCCCGGACGTCGCGCGATCGCCGTGATGTCGGCGTTCTGTCGCGCCTGCCGCTGATCAAGCCGATGCTGACCTATCACCGCACGGCCTTGTTCTGCCGCAATCTCGGCGTCCTGCTCGGCAGCGCGGTGCCGCTGACCACGACGCTGCGCATCCTGGTCGACATGATGGCGACGACCAGCGATCCGCAGATCTGGACCAGGATGGTGGAGCGCGTACGCCACGGCGGCAAGCTTTCGGACGCGCTCGCCGACACCGCCGCGCTTCCCGTCATGGCGGTGCGGATGTTACGGCTGGGCGAGGAGACGGGGCAGTTGCCGATGCTCGCCGGGCGCGTCGCGGAGTTCTACGAGGCCAAGCTCCAGCGCAGTCTCGACCGCGTCGTCGGGATCGCGGGGCCGGCCGCGATCATCTTCATCAGCGTCGTCGTCGGCGGCCTGATCGTGTCGGTGATGACGTCGCTGTTGTCGGTCAGTCAGGTCGTCGGGTGAGACGACGTGCATCCGGCAATCGCACGTATCGGGCAGGAGCAGGTCGCGCGCTGCGCGTCAGCTCAGCGCGGCTTCACGCTGGTCGAACTCCTGGTCGTCATCACGATCATCGGGCTGATCATGGGCATCGTCGGCCCGCGCGTGCTCAACTACCTCACCGAATCGAAGGCGAAGGCCGCCAAGATCCAGATCGAAAGCTTTTCGAGCGCGCTCGACCTGTTCTTCCTCGATACCGGCCGCTATCCGAACGGCTCCGAGGGGCTTGCCGCGCTGGTGCAGCGCCCCGGCAACATCACGTCCTGGAACGGGCCTTATCTGAAGGGCGGCCTGGTGCCGGCCGATCCGTGGGGCAACGCCTACGTCTATCGCTCACCCGGCCAGCACGGCACCTACGACATCATCTCTCATACGGCTCCGACGGCACGGAAGGAGGAACCGGCGCTGCGCAGGACATCACGAGCTGGCAACGCTGACGATCGGCGGCGGCGGCTTCACGCTGCTCGAGATCGTCTGCGTGCTCGCCATCGTGGCGATCCTGGCCGCGATCGTGCTGCCGGGCCTGCCGCGCGGCACGTCGCGCTCGCGCCTTGAATCCTACGCGGTCGAGACCGCCGCGATGCTCAAGGCCGACCGTAACGCCGCGATCCGCAGCCGCGTGCAGGTCGCGACGCGAAGTCGATCGCGCCGACGCGCTCGGTCCGTTCCGGCGCGACCGGCCGCGTCATCCGCATGCCGGACGATGTCGCGTTCGACGCGGCGCTCGCAGCGCGCTGCAATCAGCGCCCGGCCGGCGCGACCATCCGATTCTTCGCGTCCGGCATGTCGTGCGGCGGCGCCATCGCGCTGACGCGGCTCGGCGTCGGCTACGAGATCCGCGTCAACTGGCTCACCGGAGGCGATCGAGATTGTTCCGTCCGAACGGCTCTAGAGCACGCGACCGCCGGCTTCACGCTGATCGAGGTGCTGGTCGCGCTGGCGGTCGTCGCGGTCTCGCTCGCGGCGATCGGCTCGCTGATCGCCGTCACGGTCGCGCGGCGCGCGCGCGGTCGGCGCACCTCACGCTGGTCGAGACCGCGCGCGCGATCGATCACCGGCCTGCCCGACCGTGACCAGCTCGTGCCGGGCAATTTCTCCGGCGAGCCCGCCGGCCATCGCTGGCGGGTCGACGTGATGCCGTTCTACGCCGACTTCATCGACCCGGCGCAGCCGAACCCTGGATGCCGCAGACGGTCGTCGTGCGCGTGCAGTCGCCGACCGGCCAGATCGCTGCAGATCAACACCGTGCGGCTCCTGCGCGGAGGCCGAGCGCAATGAGCAAGCGCCGCACGCGCAGCGCATCGCGGGCTTCACGCTGATCGAGGCGCTGCTCGCCACCGCGCTGATGGGTGCGATCCTCGCCGCGCTCGCGACCGTGACGGCGCAATGGCTGCCGAACTGGAACCGCGGCTTTGGCCGCGTGCAGCGCACCGAGAACCTCGCGGCCGGCCTCGAGCGCATCGTCGCCGACGTCGCGGCGGCCGAATTCATCCCGGCCGGCCGCCAATTCCGCCAGCCGGTGTTCGACGGCACCGAGCTGTCCATGACCTTCCTGCGCTCGGCGCTCGGACCGAACACGCGCGCGGGGCTCGAGCTCGATCCGCATCAGCGAGACCGGCAGCGATCGCGGTCCGATACTGGTGCGCAGCCGCGCACGCTTCATGTCCGGTGACGATCGCGACGGCGTCGAGGTCAGCCGCGCTCCGCCGATCCCGGTCGTGCTGGTGCGCGCGCCCTTTCGCGTCACGTTCGCCTATGCGGGACCGGACCGCGTGTGGCAGCAACACCTGGCGCGGCGAGGGCGAGCTGCCGACGGCGATCCGCATCCAGGTGCGCGACGCAGCGACCGACCGCTCGCTTTCGGTTTCGACCGCGACGCTGGTGCATGCCGACATGCCGGCCGACTGCGTCCTCGCCGAGGTGCTCGCCGACTGCCTCAATCGCCAGCGCACGAACCCAACCGCAGCCGCAGAAGACGCTGTCGCGATGAACAGCGCGCCATTGCGCACAGCTGCGAAGGCTGCGCGCGCGGCCAGGACGGCTTCATCATCGTCGCGGTGCTGTGGATCCTCGCCGCGCTCGCGACGCTCGCGACGATTTTCGCGATCTACGTCGATGAATGCGGCCATCGCGTTCACGATGCATGACGAGCGGCTGCAGGCCGAAGGCTGTTCACGCGCGCAGCCGTCGAGCTGAGCGTCTCTCAGCTGACGCGTCAATGACGAGCCGCCGTGCGGAACGTTCGCTGTTCCGCATCGGCAATGCGGCGGTGAATGCCGATTTCCGCGCCGAGAATCCTCGCGCATCGACCTCAACGCGGCGCCGAAGGAATTGCTCGCCGGCCTCTTCGCCGGCGCTCGGCGCCGCCCCCGCGCGCGGCGGACTCTACGCCGACCACATCATCGGCGTGGCGCACGTCCGCCGACCGCAGGACCAATTCCGCGACGAGGCGCGAACTACCGTGCCGCCGGCATCCCCTATCCGCCGCGCGGCGCGCCGTTTCCGCACACCGGGGAACTGGCGCTGGTTCCCGGACTCCCGGATCCCTGGTCGACCGCGCGCTGCCGTTCGTCACGGTCTACAGCGGCCAGCCGCAGATCAACATCCTGGACCGCCGCACCGCAAGTGCTCGCGGCGCTGCCCGGCATGGACCCGCAGCTTCTCCATGCCGTGCTTGGCGCCGCAGCGCGCCGCAGAATGTGCAAGATGCGCAGAAGCTGGCTGGCGATGCTCGGCCCCGCCCAGCCGCTGGCGACCGCGCAAGGCAGCAAGGCGGTGCGGGTGACCGCCCGCATCGCATTCGACAACGGGCAACGCATGAGAACGGAGATCGTGATCTTCCTGCTCGACAACGGCACCGAGCCGTACCGCGTGCTCTCGTGGCGCGACTACGTCGGACGATGCCGACGAGCGACCGAGGCGGCCCGATGACGGCTTGCGCGAGCTCTTCGCGCTGTTTGCGCGCTGGATGGACGCGTGGCGGCCGGTAGTCGTGAGCGCGCTCTCCGTCGCTTCAGCGCGCGAACATCCGTCGAGCTGATCGAGGAGGACGACGGCTCTTTCGTCGTGCAGAAGGCCGGCGCCGCGCCGTCGGACGGCCGTTCGAGCGCGTGCAGATCGCGGACGGCAGCGTGACCGGCGCGCACGCGGACAGCGTCGCGCAGATGCTGCGCGGCGGCGCGCCGAACGTCGTGCTGCGGCCGGATCGCTTCCTGCTGCGGCCGCTGGAACTGCCGCAGACGCGCCGGCGAGTTCCTCGACGGCGTCGTGCGCGCGCAGATCGACCGCCTGACGCCGTGGAGCGCGCAGGACGCGGCGTTCGGCTGGCAGAAGCCGCGCAGCGGCGGGCGCGGACCGCATCGCCGTGACGGTCGCGGCGACCGCGCGCGCGCTGGTGCAGCCGCTACGTGCAGGCGCTCGACCGCCCTCGGCGCGCAGGCCGTCACCGTCTCGACGCTTGTCCCCGGTCCGGGCGCCGCGCCGATCCGCGTGTTCGAGCATCGATCGGCCGCGCGCTCGATGTCGCGCGCGTGCGCCGTGCGTCGATCGCCGTGCTGCTGCTCGCCGGCGCTCGGCGCGGGCGTTTCGCTCGCCGCGTCGACGGCGCTCGCCAGACGAACCTCGGCGCGCGCCAGGACGAGCTCGCGCGCCGCATCGCGGAACGCCGCGCCGCGATCCGCACCGGCCGCGAACGCGCCGACCTCGCGTCCACGCCGCAGCGCACGCTCGAGCGGCGCAAGTACCAGAGCCCGTCGACCGTGCTCGTGCTCGAGGCGCTGTCGCAGCTCCTGCCCGACCACACCTATGTGACCGAGTTGCGCATCGAGGCCGACCAGTTGCGCGTCATCGGCATCACGCGCGATGCGCCGAACCTGATCCGCCTGATCGAGCAGATCGCCGATATTCTCGCGCGCGACGTTCTTCGCGCCGACCACGCGCTCGCCGAACGATCCGGGCGAGCGGTTCCACATCGAGGCGCAGATCGAGCCGATGTTCGCCGCCGTCATGAGCAGCCCCTCGCTCGACCGCTATCTGACCGGCCGCCCGGGCGTCGCGGCGGCCGCTATACGCCGCTGGTGGTCGCGGCGCTTCTCTTCGACCGCATGGACGGGCGTCGCGGATATCTTCGCACGCCAGCAGGCGCTCGCGGCGTCCGAGGACCTGCTGGCGCAGCTCGAAGGGCGGCGCCATCCGACCCTCGGCGGCCCGGCAGCGCCGCACGGGCACGGTTCCGACCGGTTCGCCGTTCCTCGAAGGCCAGACCGTCACGGTCGCGGGCGCCGCGCTGCTGCAGCGCGTGGCCGAAGCGGTCACCGCGTCGGCGGCAACGTGCTCTCCTCACAGGTCGACCTGCAGGGTACAAGATCGAAGGACGGCTTCGTCAGCCTGATCGCAAGCTGCGAGGTCGAGCAGGCCGCGCTGCAGCGCCTGCTCTACGATCTGGAAGTCCGGCATGCCGTTTCTGTTCGTCGAGCAGACTCGTCGCGCAGGCGCCGCAGGCCGCGGCCGCGTCGAACGTGACGCGGATGCGCATCGTGCTGTCGGTCGCGGGTCAATGGCGGGACGAGCGAAATGACGAACCGCGTCACATGTCTGGTCGCGGCCGCCGTCGCGGCTGGCCGGCGCCGGCGTTCGCGCGCGAACCCGCCGAATGCGCTCGACCTCCCGCCGACGCGGCGTGATGCCGCCGCCGGTCGACATGCTGCAGACCGCGCCGGCGCAGCCGAGCGCGCCGCGACGCCCGCGCGAACCGAGCGGAAATCCGCTGTGGGCGATCCCGCTCTCGTCGCTGACGGCGACGCGCGACCGCCCGCTGTTCACGCCCTCGCGGCGCCCGCCCGCGCCGTCCGCGGTCGCGGCCCCGCCGCACCGCGGCGGCCGCCGCCACCGCCGCCCCGCCGAACCCGAGCGCCCGCAGCTCACGCTGGTCGGAGCGATCGTGAGCGACTCGGGCGGCATCGCGATCTTCATCGACCAGGCCACGAACGACGTGGTGCGGCTGAGGACCGGGCAGGACTTCTCCGGCTGGGTTCTCTCATCTGTTAAGGGACGCGAGGCGACGCTGGAAAAGGACAACCGGAGCATCACGCTCGCGCTCCCCGTGCCTGGCGAAGCGCAAGCCATCCCGGTGAGCGTGCCGGTGGTGGCCCCGGGTCCTGCCGCACTGCCGCGCCCCGCGTCCCCATCGCAGCCCGGCAACAGCCCACACTCGATCGGCGCGCCACGCGTTCCCACACCGGGCGACCCACGGCCGCTGGAAGATCAGCTCTGACGGTTCAGCGCAATTCCGGCTTGGGCGCCCAGGTCTGCGCGAGATACTGCGCGTCGTAGAGCTGGCCGAGGCTCATCTTCGCGGCGACCGCATCGCGCAGCCGCACATTGTCCTCGTGCTCGGCGCCGCTGGTGCGCGAGGCCGCAAGGCTCAGCCACACATACGCCGTCACGTGATCCGTCAGCACGCCCATGCCCTTGTCGAACATCAGTCCGAGCAGGTGCTGCCCGGTCGGATTGCCCTGCTCGGCGCTGCGCCGGTACCAGTAAACGGCAAGCGCGTAGTTTTGCGCCACGCCCCGCCCATACTGATACATGAAGCCGAGATAGGCCTGCGCCTTGGCACTGCCGCGCTCGGCCGCCGGACCGATGCGCTTGATTGCACGGGGATAGTCCCCGGTGCGATACGCCCCATCGAGGGGCGCGGCCTGAGCGCAGGAAAGCGCCGCCAGCATCGCTGCTGCCACCAACGCAGATCGGAACTTCATCGCGCACACCCGAAACAGTGGTTGCAGGCGAGTCGTAGGCTGTGATGCACCGGTCCAGCAAGAAATTTTAAGCAAACCAATTAATACATTAATTTCAACGCCTTGCGACACTTGCGCGAAGCCTGACCACACCCGACTCCGGATCGGCCACAACGGATTGTTGAGGGATATCAGGCGAGACTGCCGCAAACAATCATCCAACTAAATGGCCAATCGTGGGACAGGCGGCAGAATCGCATCGTAAGTACGCGCGCCGATGCGCCCGTGGTTTCGAATACGCGGCGACGGCGGTCGCCGCCATCACGCTCGCGGTCCATGCCGACCTCGCACCGATCGAACAGGAATGGCGACGGTTCGAAGAGACCGCCGAATGCACGCCGTTCCAGACCTTCGACTGGCTCTCGGCCTGGCAGCGCCATGTGGGTGTGCTGACCGGCGCGACGCCCGCGATCGTGATCGCGCGACGCGGCGAAACAATCGCGTTCATCCTGCCGCTTGCCGTGCAGCCCGGCCTCACGCGCCGGCTGACGTTCCTCGGCGGAGACCTGTGCGACTACAATGCGCCGCTGCTGGCGCCGGATTTTGCCGCGCTTGTCCCCGACGGCTTCGCGCCGGTGTGGCGTGACATTGCGAGCCTGCTGCAGGCGACGCCCGCGCTGCGCCACGACACCGTCATTTTCGAGAAGATGCCCGCAACGATCGGCGCGCAGAAAAACCCCCTGCTCTGCCTCGACGTGCATCTCAACGCGAGCGGCGCCTATGAGACCCCGCTCGGCGCGGACTGGGAGCAGTTCTATACGACCAAACGCTCGTCATCGACACGCCGTCGCGACCGCACCAAGCTCAAGCGTCTCAACGAGATGGGCCCGGTCAAGTTCGTCAATCCGGACGGAAGCGCCGAACTCGCGCTGACGCTCGACCTGCTGATCCAGCAGAAGAGCAAGGCTTTTGCCCGCATGGGCGTGCCGAACCTGTTTGCCCGCCCCGGCTATGTGGCGTTCTATCGCGAACTGGCGACGTCGCCGCGCATGCGCCCGCTGGTGCATCTGAGCCGCCTCGACGTTGGACCCACCTGGGCGGCGCTCAACCTCGGGCTCACCTTCCGCGACTGCTACTTCCACATTCTCGCAAGCTACGACGACGGCGAGGTGTCGCGCTTCGGTCCCGGCGCTGCGCATTTGCGCGAACTGCTGCGCTATGCGATTTCGCGCGGCCTCAAGCGGTTCGACTTCACCATCGGCGACGAGCCCTACAAGCGCGACTGGTGCGACACCGAACAGCAGTTGTTCGACTATTCGGCCGCCGCAACCTGGCGCGGCTGGCCCGCGGCCGCACTCGCGCTCGCGTGGCGGCGGATCAAGCGCGCGATCAAGAAAACCGAGCCGCTGTGGAACATGGTCGTGCGCCTGCGCGCCACCATGGGCTCGCTACGCAAGACCGCGCCGCAGCCGAAGTCCGAAGACTAGAATTCCAGCCCGAGCCGCAAGCGAACCTGATGGCGCTCGAAGTTGGTGAGATCGAGCCGGCCGCCCTCGCCCGCCGCATGCCCTGCGACCTGTGCGTTCCAGGCGATCGACATGAACGTGCTGGCGGAGAGCCGCGTGTAGAGCGTTGGTCCGAGAAACAACGCCTCGCCCTTGAGCGCATGGGGCACCAGTCCTTCGTGGCTGCGCAAATAGCGCGCCTCAGCGCCGATCAGAAATCCTGCGGCGAATTGCGCTGAAATCGCCGCGCTGGCGCCGAGGGTCGATTCTCTCTCGTGCTCTCCGCTCTCCAGCGAACGCGAGACTTCCGGCTCGTAGAAAATGTTCAGCGCCCCGAACACGCGGTCGGTCACGATCTCCTTGTCGAACGCGACCGTGAACTCGGAGCCGAACTGGCTGACACGCTCCCCGCTCGCCTCGTCGATGCGCGTCCAGCGCGGTTGGGCGAACAGCGTCATGCCGAACGGCGCGCGCTCGCGGTCGAGCAGCAGGTATTTCAGCTCGAACAGCAAGCCCTGCAACGCGATCTGCTGGCGATCCTCCTGCCCCGGCATGCCGGAGATGCCGTGATACGACAGGAGCACACCCGGTGAGGTCAGCACACCGGCGGTCGGCACATATTTGAAGCCGAACAGCGAGGACGAAGCGGCGTAAAGGCCCATGCGCTTGCCGAAGCGCGCGCTGGTCTCCTTTTCGATCTCCTTGTCGCCGACCTCTCCGATGTCACCACCTTCGGTGAAACCGAAAATATGCTCGGTATCGACCTTTAACGGGTTTTGCGGTGCGCCGGGCTTGTCGTCGTCATCGGCCTGAGCCGGCGCGCACATGACTGCGAGCAACGCAAGCATGACGATTGCGCCCGGCGGCTTCATCCGCTCATGCTAACACGGTTTCGCGGGTTGCGAATCGGCGTGCGACGAACCGGGTTGGGGCGCAGATGCAGACATTCGATCCAGGCGACCCGGCAACGCTGCGGCCCTGGCTGATCGATCATGTCTGTCGCTTCTGGCTTGCGCGGCTGCACGATCCGGCCGGCGGGTTCTTCGAAAGCATCGACGCGCTGGGTCAGGGAGTCGCCAACCAGCGGCGCGCCACGATGGTGCAGGCGCGCCTGACCTACGTGTTCAGCCACGCTTACCTCTTGAGCGGCGATCCGGCCTATCGGGCGGCGGCGGGGCACGGACTTGCCTTTCTGATGCGCGCCGCGCGCGCGCCGGACGGCGGCTGGTTTCGCGCGGTTTCCGTCGACGGCGCGACGCTCGACAACACGCGCGACGCCTACGATCACGCCTTCGTGCTGTTCGCGCTCGCCTGGTATTGCCGAGCGACCGGCGATCGCGATGTGATCCAGCTGGCGGATGCCACCTGGGAGTTCATGCAACATCGCCTCGCCGACCCACAGCATGGCGGCTTTGTCGAAGAATTCACGCCCGGCATCGCCGCCATGCGGCTGCCGCGCCGCCAGAACCCGCACATGCATTTGCTTGAGGCTGTGCTGGCGCTGCATGCCGCGACCGCCGAGAAAAACTGGCTGCGCCGCGCGCGCGCGCTGGTCGACCTGTTCAAGCAACGTTTCGTCGATCCCGACACTGGCGCGGTGATCGAGTTCTTTGGCGCAGACTGGTCGCGTCGCGGGCGAGGATGGGCGGCTGCGCGAGCCCGGCCATCAATTCGAATGGGTATGGCTGCTCTCGGAATACTGCCGTGCGTCCGGCGATGACAGCGTCAAACCTTACGCGGAGCGGCTGTTCGCGTTCGGCTCCAGATTTGGTTTGGACTCCACCGACCATGCAGTGTTCGACGGCGTCTGCGCGGACGGCGCGCTGATCGAACGACACCAAGCTGCTCTGGCCGCAGACCGAATACATCAAGGCGTGCGCCGCGCGCGCCGAATGGTTCAGCGACGACGGCGCGCGCGCCAACATCGGCCGGCACCTCGGGCTGATCGCGCAGAACTTCATGCGGCCCGACGGCGAACTGGCACAACCAGCTTGCACGCGACGGCTCCCCGCTCGCGCCGGTCACGCCGGCGCGCGTGCTGTACCACCTGTTCCTGTGCGTGGCGGAAGCAGAGCGGGTGCTCACTCGGGTCTCGTGAGGCACCGAGAGACACCGACCTCCTCCTGACGAGCGTTGCGAAGCAACGCGTCTCGGAGGATGATGACAGCGCGAAAGCAGCAGCGAGTTACAGCCCCGCCTTCGCCTTCTCGAAATAGCTTGTGTCGATGTATTTCTCCGGCGCGGCCGGCGCGCCGCCCTCGTAGTCGGCACGCAGCTTGAGCACGTTCCTGACGCCAGTCATGTCGAGCGCACCGTCGACCTGAAAGCCCTTCAGCGTCGCAGCGAGCGCCTGCGTGGCGACGTCTTCAGGCAGTTTCAGCCGCTCGGCCAGTAGCGTGACAGCCTCGGCCTTGTTCTTCGGATCGAGCATCCAGCGCATGCCCTCGATGTAACCCTGCACGTATTTCACCACAGTGTCGGCGTTTGCGGTCGCAAAGCTGCGCAGCACGAAGGCGCTCGAACCCTGATAGGCGCCAAGTGTATCCGCGACGGTGCCGATGTCGTTCAGGCCCGCCTTCTCGGCGCGGATCGAGAACGGCGGGTTCATGATCGCTGCCGCAAAGGTCTTGTCCTTCGTCATCGCGTCAAGCCGCGCGCCCGTTCCGCCGACCGACTTCACCTCGTAATCGCCTTTGCTGAGGCCCTTCTGGCGCAGAATTTCGTAAAGTTGAAAGGCGTAAGCGGTATTCACGGCATCGACCGACGACCGTCTTGCCTTTGATGTCAGCGAGCGACTTGATCTCCGGCTGTACGATCAGGTGATTGAAGCTGTCGTCGCCGCCGAGCACCACCACGATGTCGACGTTCGCCTTGTCCTTGAGCGCGAATGCATTGTCGATCGCCGAATGCGCGATCTGGTAACGCCCTTCGGCGAGTCCGTTGCGCAGTTCGTCGGAGTTCGGGGTGAACTTCAGGTCCGACCGCGAGGCCGCGCCTGGCGAAGAAGCCCTTCGCCTGCGCGGCGAACATGCGGCAGGTTCTGCACGCCGGGGAACACGATGACGGCAAGCTTGGTGTCTTCGGCCCGAGCGACGGTCAACGACAGCGCCAGTGCGGCGCCGAGCATCAATGTCTTCAAAGTTGCGTGCATCCTGCTCTCCCGATCTTTTCTTTGTTTCCGCTAACATCGAGCGCGGCTAAACATTCCGCCGTCCGAACGCCGCTTCCATCTCGCGGCGAATTTTCACCGCGGCGTCGTTCGGATCGTAATCGACATCCGCCCACTTGATCGCCGCGCCTTCGGCGATATCGCACTTGAGCTTGACGTTGTGCGCAAGCCCGAGCGGCAGCAGCCCGTCATCGAGCGAACGTTCGGCCGGCGTCTGCTTGCCCCACACGCAGAAGCCGCCCTCGCCGTCGAGCACCTCGCCGGCTCTTCATGTTCTTCTTCGCAGTCGCCACCACATCCGAGCGGAAGCCGGTCGGCGCGCCGGTTGGCTTCCTTGCGCAGCGCGGCCGACGCGACCGAAATGCCGAGCTCCAACCCGATCATGTGGATCGGCCGGTAGAGCGCCGCGTACCTCCCGCTCGTGTCCGGCAGCATCGCGTATTCCTTGAAGCAGCGGCGCGCGTACTCGGTCTCGCCCTCGATCACCACGTAGGTGCCGAGCGCCAGATGATGCGGCACGTCGCGCCCGTCTCGATAGACCGACGAGGTGACTTCGGTGACGCCTTCCTTCTCCAGCGTGCCGCCCGCGGCTTTCGGCTTGCACACATCGGAGAGTTCGAAGCGTGTCGCAGGCGGGAACGCCAGGCCGTCGCTCTGCGGCACGAGGCCCGTCGCGTTGCACACCGCCGTCATCTCGATGCCGGACTTGGTGCCGTCGACGAACGAGTTGAACATTTTCGGATTGATCGAATTGCGGTCTTCGATCTTGAGATACTTGTCGAGAATGTCCCACACATTGTCCGGGATTGGACTGGTGGTAGTGCGGCTCGTAGCGCGTGCCCTTGCCGGCAGCGATCACCTTGAAGCCGGCAGCGCGCGCCCAGTCGACATGCTCGCAGATCAGCGCCGGCTGATCGCCCCAGGCGAGCGAATAGACCACGCCCGCCTCCTTCGCCTTGCGGGCGAGCAGCGGACCCGCGAGCGCGTCGGCCTCCACATTGACCATCACGATGTGCTTGCCGTGCGCGATCGCCGCAAGCGCGTGGCGGATGCCGGCGCCCGGTACGCCGGTCGCCTCGACGATCACCTCGATGCCGTCGTGCGCGATCAGCGCATCCGCATCGGCCGTGACGAGCGTGCCGCCTTGCTTGAGCGCGTCATCGAGCGAGCGCGCCGCGTATTGCTCCGCCGGCCATCCGGCGGTCTTGAGCTGCTCCTTCGCGCGGGCCACGTTCAGATCGGCGACGCCGACAATCTGCATCCCTTCGGTGAGCCGCGCCTGCGATAGGAACATCGTGCCGAACTTGCCGGCGCCGATCAGCCCGACCGTCACAGGGCGGCCCGCGGCCTTTCGCTCAAGCAGCAGCGCGTGCAGATTCACGAGGCGCGTCCTCCATCATTTTGCGGAAAGATGACAGATCGCGCCGCGATCACAATGCCTATTGGCAAGCCGCCTTCACGACGAAGGATTCGTTCGGGCACTCGAAGTCGGTCGGCGTGCGGTTCTGCAGCCAAACCGCGGACGGACATCTGCGCGACGTCGTGATGTCGACGCTGCGGCCCTGCGCAAAGCCCTTCGCCCGACACAAGAAGGCGCTCGCCGCCTCGCAGTCTGGCGCACCATTGGCGGCGGTCACGCAGCGTTGCTTGCCCTCGACCATCCCGGTGGGAAGCCTCGTGACCGACCCGGCCGCATCGGTCACGCCCTTGGCAAGGTCGCCCGCCGCGTTGGTCGTGGCGCCGAGCGTCTCGCCAGCGCCCTTAACGCCGGCACTGACACCGCCACCAACGGTGGAAATCGACTGGTCGATGAAACGGCCGATCGCGCCCATCACCTCGGGCGGGGTCGGCAGGGCGGGAGCCGGTGCGGGCGGCGCCTGCTGTTCCGTGTCGGGTGTCACGCTCGGCGGCGGCGCGGAATCCTCGGCCTGCGCGAGGCTCGCGCAGGCAAGCAGCGCTGCGGCCGCGAGAGCGCCGCGGCAGTCGCACGCGAAATGGATGGTCCGGTACATGCCTGCCATGTCGCCAAGCCAATGGCCCAGGCCCCGATATGGATCAAGCCCTGCGCGCCGGCCGTGGCGAAAATGAGGAAGCGGCAGCAGCGTTGCTGCAGTCTTCAGGACTTGAGGTATTTCACCACGAAAAACAGCACGATAACGATAGCCGCAGCAGCCGCGGCCAGCAACCCGAGCCGCTTCTCGATAAATTCGCGGATCGGCTCGCCGTAGCGCTGCAGCAACCACGCAAACACCGCGAAGCGCAGGCCGCGCGCGACAATGCAGGATGCGATGAACAGCCAGATGTTCACGCCGACCGCGCCCGACACGATCGAAACGACCTTCATCGGCGGCAGGTGCGCCAGCCCCGACGTGATCAGCATCAGCAGCACGGCATCGCGGCTGTCGGAGTTGCGCAGCCGTTCGAAGGTGTCGAGGTTGCCGTAAAATTCCAGCATCGGCCGCGCGATGTATTCATACGCGTAGTGGCCGAGGAACCAGCCGAAGATTCCGCCGAGGACCGAGCCGACGGTCGCGATCACGGCATAGCGCCACACGCGCTCCGGCCGCGCGATTCCCATCGGCACGAACAGCACTTCGGCCGGGATCACGAACACCGAGCTTTCCACGAAGGCGATCGCGAACAGCCACCACTCGGCGCTCTTGCGCGCAGCGAGCGACAGGGTCCAGTCGTAAAGGCGCTTGAGCATGGGGCGGCTGCTTAGCGGCGCATGCCCTGAAAGTCCAACGCGCGGCAGCTAACGCCGCTTGCGCAGGCGGCGGCTTTCCAGGGTTACGACCTTGCGGCGCGGATCGGCGTCGGCCGGTTCTTTCAGGAGCTTTTCGGCGATCCCGAACAGACGTTCGCGCCGCTCCATCTCCTTCCAGACGTCCTTCGGCTGCACGCCGGAAGACACCCAGAGCACCACGAGATTGTAGATGAGGTCGGCGCTTTCCTTCACGACCGCGTCGCGGCTGCCGTTCATCGCGTCAATCACGACCTCGACGGCTTCCTCGGCGAGTTTCTTGGCCATCTTGGCGCGGCCGGAACGCAGAAGCCGCGCCGTGCGCGACTTCGTCGGATCGCCCTGCCGTGCCCGGATCACCCCTTCATAGAGGCGCTCGACCGAATCACCCATGCGCGCAACATAACGCAAGTCGGTCTATTAGTTGTTAACGGGTGATATTTTGACGCAATATCTGGGCGCAGCCTTAACCGGCGACCATCGGGAAATACCGTAGACGGAGAATTCGCTGTCCCTCCAACGTGCTCCGCAATCAACGGGTTTCAGGCCTGCGTTTGAAATGAGAGACAGCCGGCAGAGCTATTCGCCGTCTGCCAGCAGACTTGCATTGCCGCCGGCCGCTGCGGTGTTCACCGTAACCGTCTGCTCGGTGGCGAAGCGCCGCAGATAGCTCGGGCCGCCGGCCTTCGGGCCGGTGCCGGAAAGGCCGGTGCCGCCGAACGGCTGCGTACCGACCACCGCACCGATCATGTTGCGATTTACATAAACATTCCCGTTCGCGAGCCGCCGCACGATGTGCTCGGCGGTGTCGTCGATGCGGCTGTGAATGCCCAGGGTGAGGCCGTAGCCGTTCGCCGCGATGTCATCGAGCAGGCGGTCCAGCTCGCTGGCGCGCCAGCGCACCACATGCAGCACCGGGCCGAACACCTCCTCGGTCAGGTCGCGCGCGCGATCGAGTGCGATGATGGTCGGCGCCACGATACGTGCCCGATGGCGGCGTCGCCGAGTGGCTGAAAATGACCTGGCTTTTGTGCGCGGCGATCCACGCATCGAGTTTGTCCTTTGCCTCCTGATCGATCACCGGCCCGACATGCGTCGCGATGTCGCGCGGATCGCCGACCACAAGCGCGCGCGCCGCCCCCTCGATCATCTCGACGATGCGGTCGGCCACATCCTCCTGCACGCACAGGAGCCGCAGCGCCGAGCAGCGCTGCCCGGCAGACCGAAACGCCGACGCCACCACATCGTCGGTCACCTGCTCGGGCAGCGCGGTCGCGTCCACGATCATCGCGTTGATGCCGCCTGTTTCCGCGATGAGAGGAACAATCGGTCCGTTCTTGGCGGCAAGCGCGCGGTTGATCGCCCACGCGACCTCGGTCGAACCGGTGAACGCCACACCAGCAGCGCGCGAATCGGCGACAAGCGCGGCCCCCGCTTTGCCATCGCCGATCACCAGATGCAGCGCGGACGGCGGAACGCCCGCCGCATGCATCAGCCGCACGGCCGCGGCTCGCAACACGCGGCGTCTGCTCGGCGGGCTTGGCGACCACCGCATTGCCAGCCACCAGCGCGGCGACGACCTGCCCGGAGAAGATCGCGAGCGGGAAATTCCACGGGCTGATGCAGACGAACACACCACGTCCGCGGTGATGCAGTTCGTTGGTCTCGCCGGTCGGCCCCGGCATCCGCTCGGGCACGAGCGAAACGCGCGCCTGTGCGGCGTAGTAGCGGCAGAAGTCGGCGGCCTCGCGCACCTCGGCGAGTGCATCGTCCAATGTTTTTCCGCCTTCGACCTGCATCAGCGCGATGAGCGCATCGCGGTTCTGCTCGTAAAGATCGGCGACGCGCTCGAGTGCGGCGGCGCGATCCGCAACCGGCGTCTCGCTCCAGAGGCGAAATCCCACGGCGGCGCCGCTCAGCGCGCCCGCGACGGTCTCGCCCTTCGCCTCCGGCGAGCGGCGCGGCGTTCCTCACGCCCGCCAGCAGCGCGTCCAGACTCACGCGATCGCCAAACTCCACGCCCATCGAATTCTTGCGCGCGCCATACAAATCGCGCGGCAGCGGAATGCGCGGATGGCGGGCGTGGGCTCCGTCCGCAATCCAGTCCTGCGGCCGCTTCAGGATTTCACCGATCGGCACCGACGGATCGGCCGCGACCGACACGAAGGATGAATTCGCGCCGTTCTCCAGCAAGCGCCGCACCAGATAGGCGAGCAGGTCGCGATGCCCGCCGACCGGCGCATAGACGCGGCAAGCAACGCCGGTGTCGGCGATCAGCGCCTCATAAAGCGCCTCACCCATGCCGTGCAGACGCTGAAACTCGTAGCCCTCGACACCGCCGGCCTGCTCGATCACGCCCGCGACGGTCAGCGCGTTGTGCGTGGCGAACTGCGGATAGAGATGCGGCCGCGCCGCGAGCAGGCGAGCGACGCAATCCGTATAGTTCAGATCGGTCATCGCCTTGCGGGTGAACACAGGATAGTCCGGGAGCCCCCGCTCCTGCGTGCGCTTCACCTCGGTGTCCCAGTAGGCGCCTTTGACGAGCCGCACCATCAGGCGGCGGTTGAGCGCAATCGCGGCATCGCGCGCCCAGTCGATCACCGCTCCGGCGCGCTTCTGATAGGCTTGAATGGCGAGACCGAAGCCATCCCAACCGGCGAGCGAAGGATCGGCCAGCACCGCGCCGATCACTTCGAGCGACAGTTCGAGCCGGTCCGCCTCCTCTGCATCGACGGTGAAGTTGAGATCGAGCACCTTCGCCTTCTGCGCCAGCTCGAGCACACGCGGCGTTAGCTCGCGCAGCACCCGTTCGCGCGAGATCGCCTCGTAGCGCGGATGCAGCGCCGAGAGCTTGACCGAGATGCCCGGCCGGTCCGGCAGGCGCGCATTGCCGGCGGTGCGGCCAATTGCCGCGAATCGCGTTCGCGTAACTCTCGAAATAGCGCGCGGCGTCATCGGCGGTGCGCGCGCCTTCGCCGAGCATGTCGTAGGAATAGCGGAATTCGCGTTGCCGCCCGGCGCGGCCGAGCGCCTCCTCGATGTCCTGCCCGAGCACGAAATGCGAGCCGAGGAGCCGCATCGCCTGCCGCGTGGCGGTGCGCACCGCCGGAAGTCCCAGCCGCTTGCCCAGACTTTCGAGAATGTTTTCCGGCGTCTCGCCCGGATTGATGATTCGCGCCGAAATGCCGAGCGCCCAAGCCGAGGCGGAGACGAGCAGCGCGGTCGACTTCACCTCGTGATGCGTCCAATCGCCGGAGGAGAGCTTGTCTTCGATCAACCGGTCGGCGGTCGCTGAATCCGGTACGCGCAGCAGTGCTTCCGCCAGCACCATCAGGGCGAGGCCCTCGCGGGTCGAGAGCGAATACTCGCGCAGAAAATCCTCGATGCCGCCAAGCCCGCCGGATTTTGCCCGGATCGCCTCGACCAGGCGCGTCGCGCGGGTGTCGATGCGCGCCTCGGCGGCAGCTTCGCGCGGCGCCTGGGCGAGCAGCGCGGCCGCGAGTTCCTCATCCGGCGCCGCATAGCGCGCGGCAAACGCCGGGAGGTCCTCCGCTCGTTTCGCCTGCCGCGCAATCGGACTCATGTTCGGTGCTCCGGGGCGACTCATCATGTCATTCTACGTAACAGCTGCGACCTGCGCTAAATCGGCAGGATCGTCCGGCACGCCGATGCGGCACGCTGCCGCGTCGTTAGGCACATCGGCGTGATGCGACGGTGCAGCGCTTGCACTTTAAGGCGGCATGTTCTTTGCTAAATCCCAATCGCAGCGCCGCAGACGGTCCTGGTATGCGGACAGGTCCCCGCTGGCGTCGTCAAGAAGAAAGGGACTTGGATGATCGCCCCCGCCTTGGTCCGGCTCGGCCGGATCGCCATCGTTGCCGCATCGGCGCTGGCCGCAACCGCAGCCGCCGCGCAGACCCCGATCAAGTTCTCGCTCGACTTCAAGTTCGAGGGCCCCTCAGCGCCGTTCGTGGTGGCGATCGACAAGGGCTACTTCAAGGCCGAAGGGCTCGACGTCACCATCGATACCGCGGGCGGCTCGCTCGAACCGATCAACCGCGTCGCCTCGGGCACCTACGACATGGGCTTTGGCGACATCAACTCACTGATCAAGTTTCGCGACGCCAATCCGGGCACGCCGATCAAGGCCGTGTACATGGTCTACAACAAGCCGCCGTTCGCCATCGTCGGGCGCAAGAGCCGCGGCGTGACGGTGCCGAAGGATCTGGAAGGCAAGAAGCTCGGCGCGCCGCCGCCGGACGGCGCCTACGCGCAATGGCCGATCTTCGTACAGGCGAACAGCATCGATGCCTCCAAGGTCAGCATCGTGTCGGTCGGCTTTCCGGTGCGCGAGCCGATGCTCGCGAGCGGAGAGGTCGACGCCATCACGGGCTTTTCGTTCTCCTCCTACATCAACCTGAAGGACCGCGGCGTACCGGCCGACGACATCACGGTGCTGCTGATGGCGGACTATGGTGTCAACCTCTACGGCAACGCCATCATGGTGAATCCCGAAATTCGCCGCCGAGAAGCCCGAAGCCGTGAAGGCGTTCCTGCGCGCCTTCACCAAGGGGCTGAAAGAGACCGTGAAGAACCCGATGACCGCGGTCGATTCCGTGATCAAGCGCAACGACGTCGCCAAGAAGGAGGTCGAGCTCGAGCGCCTGCAGATCGCGCTGAAGGAAAACGTGCTGACGCCGGAAGTGAAGAAGGACGGCTTCGGCGCAGTGGATATGGATCGGCTCGACAAGTCGGTCGACCAGATCGCGCTGACCTACCAGTTCAAGAACGCCAAGCCGAAGGGCGCGGACGTTTTCGACGACTCGTTCCTGCCGGACGCCGCCGCCCGCAAGGCGGAGTAGGATTCACCGACTTGCGATGCTCTCTTTCCCGCTCGTCCCCGCGAAATCGGGGACCCAGTGCTTAAGGCCAAGGTCTGGATTCCCGCTTTCGCGGGAATGAGCGGCGGAGGCCGGAGCGTGACCGCCTTCGTCGCGCTCGATGACGTCAGCCACGTCTATGGCGGCGTGGGCGGCACGCTCGCGGTGGATGGCCTCTCGATCCGCGTGAACCGCGGCGAATTCGCCGCCGTCGTCGGCCCCTCCGGTTGCGGCAAGTCGACCCTGATGAAGCTCGCGACCGGACTGCAATTTCCCTTCAAGGGCAGCGTACAGGTCGCGGGCGCGGTCGTGGACAAGCCGGTGAAGATCGCCGGCATGGCGTTTCAGGCGCCCACGCTGCTGCCCTGGCGCACCACGCTGGACAATCTGCTGCTGCCGCTCGAAATCGTCGAGCCGCATCGCAGCCGCATCCGCCGCCACAAGGCCGAATACGTCGCGCGCGCCGAAGCTCTGCTCGCCTCGGTCGGCCTTGAGGGACAGGGCGACAAATTCCCCTGGCAGCTTTCGGGCGGCATGCAGCAGCGCACCTCGCTGTGCCGCGCGCTGATCCACGAGCCGGACCTGCTGATGCTCGACGAGCCGTTCGGCGCGCTCGACGCCTTCACACGCGAGGAACTGTGGTGCGTGATCCGCGACCTGCACGCGGCGCGCAAGATCACCGTCGTGCTGGTCACGCATGACTTGCGCGAGGCGACCTTCCTTGCCGACCGCATCTTCGTGATGTCGGCACGGCCGGGCCGCGTGCTCGCCGAGCGCGTGGTGGATATTGCGCGCCCGCGCGATCTCGAAGTGACCTTCTCGCCGGAATTCGGCGCGATCGTGCACGAATTGCGCGAGCACATCGTGAGGGCGCGCCAATGAAGGGCTCGCTCGCGGTCCGTCTCGCACCCTGGATCGCCACGATCGCGCTGTTCGCCGTGTGGGAAGCGGCGGTGCGCGCGTTCAACATCCCGACGTTCTTCCTGCCGCCGCCGTCGCTGGTGCGCAAAATCGTTCTACGATTTCTGGCCCGCGATCTACCGCAACTCGCTGTTCACGCTCTCGACCACGCTGATCGGGTTCGGCCTGGCGGTCGGCTTCGGGCTGCTGCTCGGCCTCGCGGTCGGCTGGTCGCGCGCGATCTATGCCGGCGTCTATCCGTTGATGATCGGCTTCAACGCGATCCCCAAGGTGGCCGTGGTGCCGATCCTGGTGCTGTGGTTCGGCATCGGCTTCATCCCGGCGGTGCTCACCGCGTTTTTGATCTCGTTCTTTCCCATCGTGGTGAATGTCGCGACCGGCCTTGCCACCATCGAGCCCGAGCTGGAGGACGTGCTGAAAGCGCTCGGCGCCTCAAAGCTCGACATCATGCGCAAGGTGGGAATCCCGCGCGCGCTGCCCTACTTCTTCGGCTCACTGAAAATCGCGATCACGCTCGCCTTCGTGGGCTCGGTGATTTCCGAGAGCGTCGCCTCCAATACCGGCATCGGCAATCTGATGTTGCAGGCGCAGGCGCAGTTTCAGGTGCCGCTGATCTTCGCCGGACTGATTGCGCTCGCGGTCGAAGGCATCGTGATGTACGCGCTGATGGCGCTGCTTGAGGCGCGCATGACCGGATGGGCGCAGCGCTCTGGCTTCGCGCAGGGGTGACGCCGTCAGCAGACCGCAGCTTGCCGCACGCTCTGCGGCGGCTCGCCGGTCACCGCACGAACCGACGCGGCGATATCGTCCGCAAGTTTCTCCAGCATCGGATCGGCGCCATCGCGGAGATGGACACCAGCCCACACGTCCCTCACCCTCGGCAGGCGCGCAGCGCTGTCGATGGTGGTGAGCCCGGCATCGGCGAGGCAATGCTTCGCCCAGCAGGCAACTCCGAGCCCTGCCGAGACCGCCTGCACCAGCCCGGCAAAACTGCCCCCGACATAAATAATCTCGTACTCGATCCCCGCGCTTTCGAGCGCCGCGACGCTTAAGCGCCGCGACAGGCTCGTTTCCCGCAGCACCAGCAGCGGGACCGGCCCCTTTGCCGGCACCACGGATGGCGAGGCCGCCGCCCACGCGGAGCGTTCCAGCCAGAAGCGGGATTGGTCGGCGTCCGGCTGCCCCTCAGAGGCCGCCAGAATGAGATCGTACTCGCCGCGGCGGAAGTCGCGGATCAGCGCCTCGGACGGGTCGGTGCTGATTTGCATGCCGCTGCCGACATGCGCGGCGCGGAAGCGCCCCAAGGTCCGCAGGATCGGCCCCTCGAAGTAGTCGACCGGCAGGCCAATGCGAAGCTTCGGCGTCGCCTGACGGCGTGCCGTCACGTCGAGCATCTGATCGTTGAGCGATAGCATGCGCCGCGCGTATTTGACGACCATCTCGCCCTTGTCGGTGAGCGTGACGCCCGGCGCGCTCTTGTCGAGAATCTCAGCGCCGATCAGGACCTGCAGCCGCTTGATCTGTGCGCTGACGGCAGGCTGTGTGACCCCCAGTGATTGGGCCGCCCGGGTAAAGCTGCGCAGGTCGACCAGCGCGATCAGGGTGCGCAACAGGTCGGTTGGAATATTTCTGAGTGGCACGCCCGCCTCTTCTAGTCATGATAAACTTTGAGTTGTCTAATGATGACATACAATCATAATTGTACATTATTCACACGTTCATCACGCGAATTGCTACAGGACGGATGGTACTCCGACAACAGATTTTATCCATTCTAAGGTGGCCTCGGCCGGGAGAACAAGAAGTTCGGCCAGCGGCGCATTAAGCGGAACCTTGGTCCCGATCCGCCATCGCAGCTCGGCTGGCGCGGTTGCGCGGGACCCGCACTTTCGTTAGAGTGCGCCGCCCAACGCGATCCTCCCAATGAATTTCCTCAAGCTTTACACCCGCGTTCTCCGCTTGCTCGGCCCCGAGGCGCGGCTCGGCTGGATTCTCGCCGTCGCCAACGTGGCTCTTGCAGCCGCGCAGTTTGCCGAACCGGTCCTGTTCGGCCGGATCATCGACGCGCTGGTGAGCACCCAATCCACGGCAGAACCGCCGAACCTCGCGGTTCTCACTCCACTGCTCTCCGCCTGGGTCGCCTTCGGACTGTTCATCATCGCGTGCAGCGTGCTGGTCGCATTGCACTCGGACCGGCTCGCGCACCGCCGCCGCCAGGCGGTGCTGACCGACTATTTCGAACACATCCTCCAGCTCCCGCTCTCCTTCCACGGCAGCACCCATTCGGGCCGCCTCATGAAGGTGATGCTGACGGGCGTCGATGCGCTGTGGGGGCTTTGGCTCTCCTTCTTCCGCGAGCATTTCGCAGCCTTCATCGCGCTGTTCGTGCTGTTGCCGCTGTCGCTGTGTGATCAACTGGCGGCTTGCTTCGCTGCTGGTGATCCTGTGCGTCGTATTCACGGCGTTGACCGCCCTGGTGATCAGCCGGACAGAAAAGCTGCAGAGCAAGGTCGAGGGCCATTTCACCACGGTTGCCGAGCGCGCCTCGGATGCGCTGAGCAATGTCGCGCTGGTGCAGGGCTTCGCGCGAGTCGAGGCCGAGGTCATGAGCCTGCGCGGCGAGGTCGGCCGCCTGCTCGCCGCACAGATGCCGGTGCTGTCGTGGTGGGCGATCATTGCGGTGCTGACGCGCTCGGCCACCACGCTCACGATGCTGTCGATCTTCCTGGTCGGCATCTACCTCAATGCGCAGAAGCTCGCGAGCATCGGCGAGATCGTCATGTTCATGAATTTTGCCGGCTTGCTGATCGTCCGGCTTGAGCAGGTGGTCGGGTTTTCCAACCGTGTCTTGCTGGACGCACCGCGCCTGCGCGAATTTTTCGGCGTGCTCGACACCGTGCCGGCCGTGCGCGACAGCCCCGGGGCGATCGATCCCGGCCGGGTACGCGGACTGATCGAATTCAACGACGTATCGTTCTCCTACGATGGCAAACGCTCAGCGGTCGCCGACCTGTCCTTCACCGCCCTGCCGGGCGAGACCATCGCGATGGTCGGCTCGACGGGGGCGGGCAAGTCCACCGCGCTCGCGCTGCTGCACCGCGCGTTCGATCCGCAATCCGGCGTCATCAAGATCGACGGCATGGATATCCGCAGCATCAAGCTCGCAGCGCTGCGCCACAACATCGGCGTGGTCTACCAGGAGGCAATGCTGTTCAACCGTTCGATCGCCGAGAACCTGCGCGTCGGCGATCCGAACGCAACCGACGCGCAATTGCACGAGGCCGCCGCGCGCGCCCAGGCGACGGAGCTGATCCAGAATCATCCCGACGGTCTGAACGGCCTCGTCGGTGAGCGTGGCCGTTCGCTGTCTGGCGGCGAACGCCAGCGTGTCTCGATTGCGCGCGCGCTCCTGAAGGATCCGCCGATCCTGATTCTCGACGAGGCAACTTCCGCGCTCGACGCCACGACTGAGCGCAAGGTGCAGGCGGCGCTCGACGAGGTGATGAAGGGGCGCACAACCTTCGTCATTGCACACAGGCTCGCGACCATCCGCAACGCCACGCGGATTATCGTGTTCGACCACGGCCGCATCATCGAGTCGGGCACCTTCGACGAACTGATCGCGCGGGACGGCAATTTCGCCGAACTGGCTCGGGCGCAGTTTCTCGTCGCTGATCGCTCCACGACGCTGCTGACCCGCAGCAGCCAGCATGCCGTCGCTGAAGCCCCTGCCGATTGACAATCGGTCGCGCGAACCTATGGTCCCGGCGCTTCAAGGAAATAATAATGACGAAGGATCAGATTTCCGCGTTTTGCGTCGACAGGCTCGCGGAAATCCTGCGGATTCCAAGAGAAACGATCCGAACCGAAGCGAAGTTTAACCGGCTTGGACTGGACTCCGCCATGATCGTGTATCTGCAAATGGATCTGGAGGACGCTCTCGATCTCGAACTGAACCAGGACCTCTTCTACGACTATCCCACGGTCGAAGCGTTATCCGGCCGCCTCGCCGAAACGCTTGCCGTGCGCGGCAAGAACTGATCGCCGATGCAACGCTTTTCGTCGCTGGTTACGCTTCTGGAATACCGAGCCACCTCGCAGCCGGGCGACGAAGCTTTCGTGTTCCTCTCGGATCGGGGCGCACGGGAATCGGCCATCACCTTTGCTCAGCTGCACGATCGGGCGCGCGGCGTCGCATCCCGCCTGCTGCAATCGGGAGTACCCGGCGACCGGGCGCTGCTGATCTATCCTCAAGGACTCGACTTCATCGTGGCGTTCTTCGGCTGCCTGCTGGCAGGCGT
This sequence comes from uncultured Alphaproteobacteria bacterium, assembly GCA_963757565.1. GTDB lineage: Bacteria > Pseudomonadota > Alphaproteobacteria > Rhizobiales > Xanthobacteraceae > PALSA-894. The sequence goes on along the minus strand of CAVWSB010000001.1, from coordinate 157,359 downwards.
GATCGCGGTTCCGATGATGGTCCCGCGCCGTCAGAGCACACGCGATTCGAGCGCGAACATCGTGGCCGATTGCGCTCCGCGCTTCATCATGACCAGCACGCCGTTCCTGTCTGGACCTCGCAAGGACGTGGCAGAGCGGTTCGCAGACGGCGCGTTCCAATGGATCGCGGTCGATGCGGCAACGGAGCCGGCGCAGCGCTCGGACGCGCTGCCTTCCGTCGACCGCGAGACGATTGCGTTCCTGCAATACACGTCCGGCTCCACCTCCGATCCGAAAGGCGTTGTCGCCACCCACGACAATCTGCTCGAGAATCTGGAAATGATCCGGCTTGCTTTCGGAGCTACGAAACGCTCCACGTTCGTGAGCTGGATTCCGCTCTATCATGACATGGGCCTGATCCTGACCGCGCTGCAGGCGTTCTATGTGGGGTCACGATGCGTCCTGATGGCGCCGGCGGCGTTCGTGCAGCGCCCGCTCGTCTGGCTCAAGGCGATTCAGGAGTATCGCGGCGAAATCGCATGCCTGCCGAATTTTGCTTTCGATTTGTGCGTCAACCGATTCACGGCCGAAGCTTCGCATGACCTCGATTTGTCGTCATGGAAAGTCGCCGTCAACGCCTCGGAACCGGTGCATGCGGACACGCTTGAGCGGTTCGTGTCCGTGTTCGCGCCATACGGCTTCGACGCGCAATCGATGTGTCCGATGTATGGAATGGCGGAAGCGACCGTCCTGATCTCGGGAAACGAGCGCGGTGCGGGCCACATCGTCAAGAACGTCAGCCGCACCGCGCTTGGCAACCATCGCGTCGCTCCACCGCGCGGCGATGACGATGATCAGCGCGTGGCCGGGTGCGGCCGGGCGCTGGCCGGGGAGCGGATCGCCATTATCGATCCGGCAGCGTGCCGGCGTCTCGGAACAGATCGGGTCGGCGAAATATGGGTCGGCGGCCCGCACGTGGCGCAGGGCTATTGGCGCAATGAAGCGGCGACCATCTCGACCTTCAGGGCCCAAATCGATGGCGAGCCGGGCCTGCACTGGTTGCGGACCGGCGATCTCGGTTTCATGGACGGCTCGGGCGAGTTGTACATCACCGGCCGCATCAAGGAGCTGATCATCATTCGCGGCATCAATCACTATCCGCAGGACATCGAGCGCACCGCGCAAAGCGTACATTCGGCGCTGCGCCAGAACGGTGGTGCGGCGTTTTCAGTCGCCGACGACGGTGAGGAGCAACTCGTCATCGCGCAGGAGATCGAGCGCACGTCACGCCATAAGATAGACCGCGACGAGATCGTAGGCCTCATTCGCGAGCGCGTTACCGCCGAACACGAATTGTTCGCGCGCCATATCGTGCTGCTCCGGCCGAATTCCCTGCCGAAGACCACCAGTGGCAAGATCCAGCGCAGCCTGACCCGTCGTCTGTGGCAAGAGCGCAAACTCGACGACATGACGGTTGAGGTCGTGTGAGCCGCACACACGGGACGAATTCGAGCTTTAGAACTCCGGCCCGCAGGACGCCTGTCAAAACCCGATGGCGGGCTTGTCGCCGGGCCGGATCGACTGGGCGATGTCGTTCTCAATCTGCCGGGCAATCGTCGCGCCATAGTGGACGTAATCGTGGAAGTTCGCTGCATCGCGCGTCGTTGCATTGTCGCGCAGATAATCGATGAAATCGCTGTGCGGACGGCCGCCGATCACCTCCCGCAGCGCCGCATGACAGGCCCGGGTCTCGGCCGCCTCGATACTGCCCGGCCGCGGAACCTTGGTGTAGAACGCCGGCGGCGCGACGATCACCAGCGCGGTTTCTTCCGGCAAGCGCGCGACTGACGCCGTGAGCCGCGCGACGCCGGGGAACGCGCGATTGATCTTGCCGCGTGCGGCGTCCGGCGATGTGTCCTGCAGCGCATGATCCGGCTCGAAGGGGCGGTTGAGAAACGCTTCGTAACTCAGGTAGCCATCCTTGGGGCCGCGGTGGCGCAAGCCGAACCGGAGCAGTACGCGCTGCCAGGCGTTGCCGAGCGCGCGCGAGGAAAACAGCCGCCCGAGATATGGCAAGAAGCTTCTCGAATAGAGCCAATACGGGAATGGCGCCTTCTCCGGCAATGCCGGATCATGCGTGCACCAGGTCTGATCGGCGACGAGGACCAGCGCGCCAATACGCGGATGGTTTCGAGCGAAAAAATCCAGGAGGGCAAGCTGCTCTCCCGGGCCCGTGAGGAAAACTGTGAGCTGGACGAAACGCAGTCCGGTCAGGCGTGACAGCGTCTCGGGATTGAGAATCTGTCCGGTGGAATTTCCGATCACGGCGGAATCGAAATCCGGGTCGCTCGCGTGGCTCGCATGCGCGAAGCGCGGGCTCACCTCGGTCACGCCCTTGAACCCCAACAGGCCAAACCGGCCGCTGTCATAAGGGTCGACGATCAACACAATCGCATAGACCAACAGCACGCCGGCGATCAGCGCGAGCAAAAACGCGCCGAGCCAGCGTCCCCATCCGGGCGCCGCATCAGAACTGGAAATAGGCGAACTCATAGGCGTCGCGATCTCCGAGTTCGACCAGGATGGCGCATGCGATCAGTCCGAGCGCAGCCGCGATCACGATCTTGGGCCGCTCGGTCAGCCAGGCGACGATGGTCTGGCTCGCCGGAAGCAGGACCGCACACAGTGCGACCGCAAGGATCGGAAGCGCACGCGTCAACGTCTTGATGTCGGGCATAATTGCGAGCCCTTCATAGATTCGTACAGCCGCTTCCAGCGAAGCGGTGCGGAAAATCACGCCGGTAAGCAGAACGAACGCGAGCGTCAGCGCCCACCCAAGCAGCGACGGCAAGGGCGCGCCATACCGTCGCCAGAGTGAAACGAACACCAGCGCACCCCCGTGCAGCGCCCCCCACAGTACGAAGGTCCAGCTCGCGCCGTGCCAGAGACCGCACAAGGTCAGGGTCAACAGCATCGCGCCGAAATTCTGGTAGAGGCGAAAGCGCCGGTGCACGGCGTGTGCGTCCGCGAGCGGATGAAACAGGTAATCGCGCAGGAACAGCATCAGGGTCATGTGCCAGCGCTGCCAGAAATCCTGGATGCTGGTCGAGCGCATCGGCGCATCGAAATTGAACGGCAACTGAACGCCGAATAGCAGACCCGCGCCAATCGCGATATCCGAATAGCCCGCAAAGTCGAACAGAATCTGGAACATGAAGCCAAGCGCAAGCCAGGCACTTCCGTCGAGAATCGGGCCGGTTTTCGCCTGCTCGTAGATCGGGTCCATGATCCGTCCAAGCGGGTCGCCGAGGACCACCTTTTCGATCAGACCTGCCACGATGAAGGTCACGCCGAGCGCGAACTGACGCTGCCAACCCGGCGCATAGACCTGTCTGCCGAACTGCTGCATCACCTGCGACCAGCGCGCGAGCGGGCCCGCAATCGCCTGCGGGAAAAACGCAATGTAGAGCGCATAGCGGTCGAGCGCGTATGCGGGCGCTTTCCCCTTTCGCAGATCGACGAGGTACATGATGTGATGGAAGGTGAAGAACGAAATGCCGAGCGGCAGGACAATCGAGAACGGGCCGAAAACTATTCCAAACAGTGAAGAGAGCGTACCGGCAAAAAAATTGGTGTATTTAAAAATGCCGAGTGCGGCGAGATTTGCCGCAATCGTCGCGGTGATGACGTAGGCCTGCCGGGTCGCGATGTAGTACCGCGCCGCAAGCCAGTTGATCAGGATCGAAGCGATCAGGATTGGCAGGAACCGCACGTCCCAATAGCCGTAAAAGACAAGCGACAGCAGGATAAGGGCCGGCATCCGCAGGGACGGAAACGGGTCGACGAAGCGGTAGAAAACGATCGCGGCAGGCAAAAAGACGAGCAGGAATGCGTAGCTGTTGAAAAGCATGAACGCCCGAAATGGTGCGCGCGGAACGATACCTGCGCGGCGCCGCGCTACTTGATCCGTTCCAGCACGCTCACGTAGTTCGCGACCGCGGCGCCGCCCATGTTGAATATCCCGGCGAGTGTCGCGTCCGGCACCTGGATGCCGCCCGCCGTACCGGTGAGTTGCATCGCCGACAGGGCGTGCATCGAAACTCCGGTCGCGCCGATTGGATGACCCTTGGCCTTCAGCCCGCCGGACGGATTGACCGGGAGCTTGCCGTCTTTCTGGGTGATGCCCTCGGCCATCACGCGCGCGCCCTGACCCTCGGGCGCAAGACCCATTGCCTCGTATTCGATCAACTCCGCGATGGTGAAGCAATCGTGCGTCTCGACGAACGAGAGGTCGGTGAGCGCGAGGCCGGCCTGCGCCAGCGCGCGCTGCCACGCCTGCGTGCAGCCTTCGAACTTGAGAATGTCGCGCTTGGCCATCGGAAGGAAATCCGAGACGGATTGCGCGGCGCGGAACGCGATCGCCTTTTTCATCTGCAGCGCCGTCTCGACATCGGCGAGCACGATCGCCGCCGCGCCGTCGGAGACGAGCGAGCAGTCGGTGCGCTTCAAGGGGCCGGCGACGAATGGATTCTTCTCGCTTTCGGTACGGCAGAAATCGAAGCCGAGGTCCTTGCGCAATTGCGCGTACGGATTCGAAACCCCATTCTTGTGGTTCTTCGCCGCGATCATGGCGAGCGCGTCGGACTGATCGCCGTATTTCTGGAAATAGGCCCCGGCAATTTTCCCGAAAATGCCGGCAAAGCCGCCCTCGATGTTGGCCTCGTCCTTCACGTAGGAGGCCCTGAGCAGGTTCTGCCCGATTTGCGGACCCGGCGTGGTCGTCATTTGTTCCACACCGACCACAAGCACGATGCGCGCGGCCTTCGCTTCCAGCGCTCGCAGCCCTTGATGGACCGCGGCGGAACCCGTCGCGCACGCATTCTCGACGCGCGTTGCGCGCTTGAAACGCAGGTCGGGCGAGGCCTGAAGCACCAGCGAGGCGGTGAAATCCTGCTGTGAGAAGCCCGCATTGAAGTGGCCGAGCACGATCTCGTCGACGTCGGACGGAGCCACGCCAGCGTCGGCGAGCGCGTCGGTTGCGACCCGCACGATCAGGCTCTCGACCAACTCGGTATCGAGGCGTCCGAAGGGCGTATGCGCCCACCCCACGATGCAGCCGGTCATGCGAGCCTCCTCCGCCGAAATTTCGTCGCTTTCATCGACGATCTAGTCATTCGCTAGCATAAATATGGCGCAGGCGGCATGTGGACAACATGCTTTGCGTTCGCCCCCCCGATCGGCTTAGATAGCCGGACCGCCACCTGCCAGGAACCGGCTGTTCCCGAGGCCCGTCGAAACAATTCCGGACCGCGCCAGTGCGACTTATGCCGACCCTGATCTTCCGCAGTCTGGCCATCGGCGTCGCCATTCTGGCGGCCTTCGTCCAGTTCGCCCGCGCCGAGTCCACGCTGGTGGTCGAAGCCGAGACCGGTAAGGTGCTGTTCGCCGACAATCCGACCTATCCCTGGTATCCGGCCTCCACCTCCAAGCTGATGACGATGTACCTCACGCTCAAGGCCGTGAAGGAAGGTCGTCTCTCGATGGATTCGATGGTGGCCGTGTCTCCGAACGCGTCCGCGCAGGCGCCGTCCAAAATGGGCTTTGCCGTCGGCACGCAACTCACCGTCGACAACGCGCTCAAGATGATGATGGTGAAATCGGCAAACGACATCGCGGTCGTGCTCGCCGAAGGCGTGGGTGGCTCGATCGAGAAGTTCGCCGACGAGATGAACGCGGCCTCGCGGCGCCTCGGCATGACGCAGTCGAGTTGGGTCAATCCGAACGGCCTGCCGGCTGACGAGCAATTCACCTCGGCGCGCGACATGGCGATCCTGGCACGCGCGATCCTGAAAGAGCTGCCCGAATACGAAATGTACTGGCATATCCCGGCGATCAAGTTTGGCCGCCGCGTGATGCACAACACCAACGGGCTCATCGGCCGCTATGCCGACGCGGACGGCATGAAGACCGGCTTCATTTGCGCCTCCGGCTTCAATGTCGTTGCAACCGCGTCGCGGGGTGGCCGCAAGCTGATCGTGGTGGTGTTCGGTTCGCATTCCGGCATGGCGCGCTCCGAGAAGGCCGCGCAACTGTTCGAGAAGGGGTTCGCCTCAGGCGGGCTTTCCTGGCTGATGCCCTCGCTCGGCACGGTCGATGCGCTCCAGCCGATCGCGGCCTCGCCGCCCAACTTGCGCGACGAGATGTGCGGCAAGCACCGCAAACGTCCCGCCGCCGAGGAGGAAGAGGACGACAATGTTCAGGCGAGCAACGGATCCGATCCCAGCTCGGCCTTTGCGGTGACGTTGCAAAACTTCCGTGGCAAGCCAGCGAGCGGTCCGCTGCTTGGACCGATGGCGGCGTTCGTCCCGGTACCGGTTTATATCGGCCCGGCGCGCGCAATGCCTGATGCTGCCGCGACGCAACTCGCCGCGAAGCCGCCGGCCAAACCGGCGAAGAAAAAGCTGACGCCCGCGACGGCCGCCGTCGCGCACGCGGCGGAGCCCAAGACGGAAGAGAAGCCCTCGACCGCCACGGAGGCTTCGAGCGGATTTAGCCTGACGCCCTCGCTCAAGCTGCCGAGCCTTGGAATTTTCTCGCCCGCCTCGTCGGAAGAGAAGCCGGTGGCAGCGCCGAAGGCTGCCGAGCCCGCGAAGCCCGCCGCCAAGCGCAAGACTGCTGCGGCGAAGCCCGAGTTGAAGCCCGACCCGTCCGCCGCAAAGGCCGATCCAAAAGCATCCGCCAAGGCCGATACCAAGCCGAAGCCGGCCGCGAAGAAGACCGCAGCGAAGCCGGACACCTCGGCCACCAAGCAATGACCGACGCCGCGTCGCGGCGGATGCCGCCCGCGCCGATCCCGCTCACCGTCCTGACCGGCTTCCTCGGCGCCGGCAAGAGCACGCTTCTCAATCGGCTGCTGAAAGACGAAGCGCTCGCACGCGCGGCCGTCATCATCAACGAGTTCGGCGAGATCGGTCTCGACCATCTGCTGGTCGAGCACGTCGAGGATGGCGTGATGCTGCTCTCGACCGGGTGTCTGTGCTGCACAATGCGCGGCGATTTGGTGAACACGCTGGAGAAACTGCTGCGCGGGCTCGACAACGGTCGCATGGATTTCAATCGCGTCGTCATCGAAACGACAGGCCTCGCCGATCCCGCGCCCGTGCTGCACACCGCGATGGTGCATCCCTATTTCGTGATGCGCTTCCGGCTCGATGGCGTCGTCACGGTGGTTGATGCGGTGAATGGCGCGGCGACGCTTCAGGCGCACATAGAGGCCGTGAAGCAAGTGGCGGTCGCAGACCGCATCGTGCTCACCAAGACCGATCTCCTCGATTCACCCGCGCGGCGCAACGCGCTGGCGACCTTGCGTGCGCGCCTCGCCGCGCTCAATCCAGCCGCGCCCGTGATCGACGCTGCGGGCGCAAGCGTGCCGCAACTGATTGATTGCGGCCTCTATGACGCGGAGCGCAAAATTCCCGACGTGAAGCGCTGGCTTGCCGAGGAGGCCTACACGCCGTCGCATGATCATCATCACGACGTGAATCGCCACGACGAGAAGATCCGCGCCTTCACGCTGGCGAGCGAGCGCGCGATCCCGTTCTCTGCCTTCGAGATGTTCCTCGACCTGCTACGCTCGATGCACGGGCCGGATTTGCTGCGCGTGAAAGGCATCGTGAAGCTTGCCGAATCGCCTGATCGACCGGTGGTGATCCACGGCGTGCAGCATGTCTTCCATCCGCCGGCGACGCTTGCCGCATGGCCCGACGCGGACCACCGCACGCGGCTGGTTTTCATCGTGAACGGTATTCCGGCGCGGGCGATCGAGGACCTGTTCAACGCCTTCCTCGGGCTCGCGCGCGCGGACCAGCCCGACCGTGCCGCGCTGACCGACAACCCGTTGGTTCCCTTCGGCGGTGCGGATCACCTGCGTTGACCGCCATTCTCACGGGCGGCCCATTGGCAGGCGGAACCGGGCTCCCAGCCGCCGGCTATTCCCGGCCTTGCTGAATTAATCGTGAGTTTGCGCCGCGACCGGGCTTTGCTAAATCGACCATGACACCATGGGGGACCAGCATGCTTGAACAACTGGAATTCGTGTGGGCGCCGCGCGTCCTCTCGATCATGCGCTTCGTGGCCGGGCTGATGTTCATGGAACACGGCACGCAGAAGCTCCTGAACTTCCCCATGCGCGCCAACAATGCGCCAGGGCCGGACCTGTTCTCGCTCTACGGCCTCGCGGGCTCGCTTGAGATTGCCGGCGGCATCCTGCTGGCGTTCGGGCTGTTCACGCGACCGGTCGCGTTCATCCTGTCCGGCGAGATGGCCTTCGCCTACTGGATGAGCCACGCGCCGCGCGCCATCTACCCGGTCGTCAATGGCGGCGACGCCGCGATCCTGTACTGCTTCCTCTTCCTCTATCTCGCGTTCGCGGGCGGCGGGGCCTGGAGCCTCGACAGAATGATCTGGGGCCGCAAATAGCGGCCTCGCTCGACAAGCCTGCAACCTTGTCTCATGCTGGCCGTTGTGGAAACGATGGCCGAACCCGATACATCCGCGCTCGCGAGCCCCGACGACATCCTGTTCTTCTGGCGCGAAGCTGGCCCGGACCGCTGGTTCATCAAGGACAAATCCTTCGATGCGCTCATCCGGGAGCGTTATCTCGCCACGCATGAGGCCGCCGCCGCAGGCAAGCTCTCCGACTGGGAGGCGACCGCCGAAGGTGCGCTCGCACTGGTGATCGTGCTCGATCAGTTTTCACGCAACATGTTCCGCGATGACGCCCGCACGTTCGCGGCCGACGACAAGGCTCGCGCGGTCGCCAATCGCGCGCTCAAGCGCGGTTACGAGCAGGATATACCCGCCGAGATGCGCGGCTTCTTCTTCCTGCCATTCATGCACTCCGAAGATCTGATCGATCAGCAGCGCAGCGTGGAGCTTTATCGCGCGGCAGGTAACGAGAACCTGAAATACGCGGAAGCGCATCGCGATATCATTCGCCGCTTCGGCCGCTTCCCCCACCGCAACGCGATGCTCGGCCGCACGACCACGCCGGAGGAGCAGGCATTCCTCGACGGCGGCGGCTTCAAGGGCTGACGCGCGAGCTTTCGGCGAGCGAGGCGCCCTCGCGCGAGGGCATCAGATGCGCGGCGGCGCGCTGCACCGGCGCCACGTAAAGCTCGTTCAGGGAGTGCATGTCGGCCTCGCCGACCTTGACGCCGAACACAATCGGCTCCGGCTCCTTTGCCGGCACGTAGAGGGTTCCGAAGAGCCAGTCATAGATCGCGAGACAGCTTCCGAGATTCTTGTCGAAGTGCACCGGATTGTTCGAGTGATGGATCTGGTGATGCGCGGGCGAGAGAAACACGCGGCCCGCAAGGCCGGTGAAGGCGATCCACAAATGCGTGTGCTGGAGATGAACGTAGATGTGCACGAACAGCACCAGGATGATGTTCGCGTCGTCGATGGAGAAGAGGGTTACGGACTTGCCGAACAGATAGTTCGCAACGCCATTCGTCACACCGAGGCTGACCGCCACGATGTTGGCGAAGATCACGCTGTCGAGCGGATGGATGCGGAACACGGTGAGCGGCGTGAGCACATTCGCCGAGTGATGCACCTTGTGCAGTTCCCACAGCGCCGGGACCTTGTGCTTGAGATAGTGATCGGCCCAATAGCCGAATTCGTAGGCGAGAAAGAGCGCAAGCGTGATCGCGGCGCGCGCCGCCACCTCGTGCGTGGTCGGTGCAAGCGTGCCGAACCCGGCGGCGAGTCCATCGGCGACCACGCCGGAGAGAAACTTGTATGACACCACCGCCCAGCCGAAGATCAGGCCGTAGACGAACACGTTGAACCCGAAATACGCGATGTCGGCGTGCAGCGAGGCGTGGCGCACCAGCCAGGCCGGGAACAGTGCGCGCCACAGCGTGCCGGCGCGCAGCGGCCGATTGCGGCGCAAGCGCCGCCACGCGATCACGGCGGCCGCGATCAACAGCGCCGCGCCGAGCGAGGTCAGCGAGAAGCCCGCGCCTTGCGAGAGCAGCACGCGCGCAAGCTTGTGCGGAAAATAAAGGATGCCGTCCATCGCGGGTTCCTGTCCCGCCTGAACTAAGCCAAATGGGTAAACGGGCGCTTAGTACGACCGCTCAATTCGCCGCCACCGTGATTGTATTACAGCGCCTTGCCCGCCACATTGGCCCCATGCCTGACATCACCGCTCTGATCCAATCGAGCGCCGCCCATGCGTGGCTTTACCTGCCCCTTGCGGCCCTTCTGGGCGCGCTGCATGCGCTCGAGCCCGGCCACGCCAAATCGCTGATGGCGGCCTATATCGTGGCGATCCGCGGCAACGCCCGGCAGGCCGCGACGCTCGGGCTGTCGGCCGCCGTCGGCCACACCATCGTGGTGTGGGCGCTGGCGATCGCGGGCCTCGCACTAGGCGAGAAATACATCGTCGAGCGGGCGGAACCGTGGCTTACACTCCTGTCCGGCGTGCTGATCGTGCTTCTGGCCGGGCGCATGCTGTGGATGCTGCGCCGGACTGGCCACACCCATGCACACGGCCATTCCCATGACCACGATCACGGCCATTCGCACGACGGCCATCATCATGACCACGCGCCCGGGACCCCGTTGCCGCGTGGCGTGACGACCGGCCAGATTGTCTGGTTCGGCTTTACCGGCGGGCTGATGCCCTGCCCCTCGGCGATCGCGGTGCTGCTGGTCTGTCTCCAGATCAAGGCCTTCGCGCTTGGCGTCGCGATGGTGGCGGCGTTCAGCGTCGGGCTCGCCGCCACGCTGGTGGCGATCGGCGTCAGCGTTGCATGGGGCTCAGGAAAGCTCACCGCGCGCTGGTCCGGCTTCGAGCGCTTTGCCGAAAAGCTGCCCTATCTGTCGGCCGGCTTTGTGCTGGTGCTTGGTCTTGTGGTGAGCGCGGTCGGGTTGAACGCAACGGGGCTGCTCGGCGCGCGCAAGGTGAAATGAGGAGTACGAGTGAAGCAGATCGTCGCCATCTTCGACGCGATCCGCGCCGCGCAATGCACGCGCGGCAATTGCCGCGGATCCAATAATGGACTCGCGCAGTTGCGCGAAATCCTCTGCGACGACGGCGCGCCTCAATCGCACGACCAGCTCAGCGAAACCGGCCTCCGCGTTCGATGACTTCAATCTGATAGCCGTCCGGATCCTTGAGAAAGAAGAACTTCGCCGGTTTCCCCTTGAGTTCGATTTGCCGCATCGGCCCGGGCAACAATCCGGCGGCTTCCATTCGCTTGTGCTCCGGCTCAAGCGCATCGACGACCACCGCGATGTGCCCATATCCGTCGCCGAGATTGTACGGCTCCGTACGCCCCTTGTTGACGGTGAGTTCAAGCTCGAAGTCGCTCTCCGGATTGCGCAGGTAGATGAGCGTGAAGCTGTCGAAGTCGATACGATCTGCCAGCTCGATGCCGAGCGCTGTCTTGTAGAACGCAAGCGAGCGTTGCTCTTCGAGCACGCGAATCATTGAATGGACGGCCTTCGCCATAGCTCTTCTCAACGGCTGCGCACACCGCCAAAATCCCGCGCCACGCGTCGCCGCGCAAGAAAAATCCCGTCGCGCGCCTCTCACGATGTCGAAAGCGTTGGCGCACGGGTGCCACGCAGCCGCGATCTGGACTACGCTGACCCAAGCAGCACGAGGGTCTCGCGATGTCTGACGATTACCGACGGCGCAGTTACGGCGACACTCCGGTCGGCTTCGGCGCGAAGCCCGGCATTGTGGTTGTCGACTTCATGGTGGCTTTCACCGATCCGAAATATCCGCTCGGCGGCGCGCCGCTGGTGCTGCGCGCATTCGAGAACACCGTGAAGCTGCTGGAGGTCGCGCGCCGCTACAATGTGCCGGTCGCTTCCTGCAACACCGCCTACATGAACGCGCGCGAGATGCCCTACTGGAAGATCAGCGCGGTGCGCGACACCTTCCTGCACGATCACCCCAGCGCCCCGATCGATCCGCGTGTTCACGACCCCGCGTATGACCTCACCGTCTGCAAGAAGGGCCCATCGATCTTCTTCAACACCGGCGTCGCTGACTATTTCACCAAGGAGCGCGTCGACACCGTCATCGTCACCGGCTGCAACACCTCGGGCTGCATCCGCGCGACCGCGGTGGACAGCTTCAGCTATCGTTACCGCACCATCGTTCCGGAGGACTGCGTCGGCGACATCGAGGAAGGTCCGCATCACGACAATCTGCGCGACATCGGCCGCCGTTATGTCGATGTCTCCGATCTCGCGACCGTACTCGCGCAGCTTGAGGACTGGCGCAGGCAGAACGCGGCGTAAGGATAGCGCCGCGGGGACGAACCTCTCACCTTGTCATCGCCACGCCCCGTCAAAGGCACCTCTGCGCACGTTCACGCAGGTGCCTCATTGCTGTGCAGACGCACGCCGCGCCGCTTCGAGGGGGCGGGCGACACCGGCGCATCGCCTCCCGGACCGAAAGCGCGCCCGATCGGGCACCAATCAATCGCAACCGCCGTTGCGTTCGCGCTCGGTCTGCGTGCTTTCGGGAGGGCGCGTGCCCACTGTGTCGCGGCACCTTGCTCCCGGCGCACCTTGCCGAAGGGTGGCGCGGCGCTATAGTTGGACATCAACGGGCCCGCAGAGGCCATCGGTTATTCGTCACGGGAGGAAACACAATGGCACTCACTCGTCGTCAAGCCTTGAAGTCTGGCGCGGCCGCGGTTGCGGTCGGCGCAATTGCAAAACCCGCCATTGCGGCGAAAGACCCGATCCTCATCGGTTATCTGCCGGCCGTAACCGGCCCGTCGTCCTCGACCGGCATCGGGATTACGCGCGGCACACAGCTTGCCGTGGACGAGATCAACAAGGCCGGCGGCGTCGACGGGCGCATGCTCGAGCTGATCCAGCGCGACACGCAGTCCGACCCGACCAAGGCGGTGAACGCGACCGCCGAACTCACCCGCAGCCACAAGGTCAATATCATCTGGGGACCGCTGAACTCAGGCGAAGCGCTCGCGGTCGTGCCGATCCTTGCGCGCCAGAACATGATTCAGCTGCAGTCCTGCTGGGTGGACGCGCTGACCGACGTGAAGAAATATCCGCTCTGCTATCGCAATGCGCCGACCAACCAGCAGATCGGCGGCGCCGCCAACCGCTACGCGGTCGAGACGCTGAAGAAGAAGAAAGTCGCCATCATCAGCGATACGACCGGGTACGGCACCTCCTCGCTCAACACCTACGTGCCGATGATCAAGACGCTCGGCGCCGAGATCGTTTATCAGTCGAGCGTCGACGCCGCGAACCCTGACATGAAGCCGGAAATCCTGCGCATGCAGGCGGCGGGCGCCGATGTCATCATGCCGTGGAGCGTGAACGCAGGCTTCCTGTCGCGCATCATCAACGTACGTGGCCAGCTCGCCTGGGATGTGCCGATCGTCGGGCAAACCACGCTTGGCTCCGGCCAGACCAAGGATCTGCTTGAGAAGCCCGAATACTGGGCCAAGGTCTATCCGAACAACTTCCGGCCGGTCTGCTACGACGCGAACGGAAAGCTCCCGCCGCGCGCCGCGGAGTTCGTCGGGCGGCTGAAGGCGAACAAGATCGAGATGAACGACACGCTGCTGTGGTGGATCGGGGTCGGTTACGACGCGCCCTTCATGATCGCTGACGCGGTGAAGCATGGCGGTATCGAGCCGAAACAGATGGCCGATTACTGGAACAAGGCTCCGGCCTATCCGGGCGTCTACGGCACGGTCGGCTTCTCGGCGGACAGCCGCGACGGCTACCCGGATAACGAAGTGATCATGTGCGAAGCCAACTCGCTGAAGGAGGGCGCGTTCAACCTCGCTCCCGGCTATGGCGCCGCCTGACGGATGGTCCTGTCGATCGTCCTGTCCGGCCTTGCCATCGGCAGCATCTACGCGCTGATCGGCATCGCCTATAATGTGATGTATTCCGCCTCGAGGGTGTTCAGCTTCACGGCTGGCACGCTCGGGATGGCGGGCGGCATCCTCGGCTCGCTGTTCATCCTGAAAATGGGCCTGCCCCTCTGGGCAGGCTTTCTTCTTGCGCTCGCGGGCGGCGCCATTCTCGGCGTCGTCACCGAGATCCTTGCGGTGCGGCCGGTGCTGAAAAGCCTCGACCAGCATCTCTACGTGCTCTCAACGCTGGCGCTCGCTCTGATGGTGCAGCAATTCGCCGCGATCGAGTGGGGAACCGACGCCCAGCCGTTCCCGCGCATCTTCAATCTCGAACGCAGTTCGTTCGACCAGCAGTACTGGCTGCCGATGCTCGCCTGCGCGGCCACGATCGTGGGGCTGGAAATCCTTTATCGCCGCACCCTGCTCGGTCATGCGTTCCTCGCGATCGCCGAGGACAATTACGCGGCGCGTGCGCTCGGCCTGCCGGAGCGCAATCTACGCATGGCGAGCTATGCGATCGCCGGAGTGGTCGGCGCGCTGGCGGGCTTCGCTGGCGGGCAGATGCTGCTCGCCTTCTTCGATAATGCGACGCAACTGACGTTTTACGGCTTCGTGCCGGTCGCACTCGGCGGTATGGGCAACAACCGTGGCGCGGTGATTGCCGGCCTTGTGCTGGGCCTGTTCCAGCAGGCCGCCAACTTTATGGTTGGCGGCATTTTCGCCTCGGTGGCTGTGTTTGCGGCTTTCATTCTCGTCCTGCTGGCGCGCCCCGAAGGCCTCGCCAATGTCGCACTCGGTCGCCGCGTCTGATGGACATGTCGGCCACCGAGACCCGTCCCGCGCGAGCCTCGGTGCTGAGTTCACTGACGGGCAGCAGCGCGCTGCCGTGGTTGATCCTCACCGTCATTGCGGTGACGCTGCCGCTTTACGCGGGCGGCTACTGGGGCGTGATCGCGACACGCGCCTGCGTTTACTGGGTGCTGGTCGCGGGGCTGAACCTGCTGGTCGGCTTTGCCGGACAGCTCGCCATCGGCTGGGTCGCGCTGCTGACGGTCGGCGCATACGTCACCAGCGTGTTCACGGCAGGCACCGTTATGCCGGCATTCGACCCGTTCCTGGGGCTCGCAATTGCGGGCGTATGCGGCGCGGTCTTCGGCGTGATCGTCGGCCTGCCGGCGCTGCGGCTGCGCACCTTCTACTTCGCCATCACCACGCTCGGGTTCGCCACCATCGTGCGGCAGATCGTGCTCGCCTGGTCGAGCGTCACGGGCGGCGGCGTCGGCGTCGCGGGACCTATCTTTCCGCCACCGTTCGATTCGCAGTGGGGTTTCTATTACCTCTGTCTCATCTTCGCTGCGGCTTGCACCTGGATGACCGCGAATATCGCGGCGAGCCGCTTCGGCCGTGCGCTCACCGCCCTGCGCGACGCCGAGGTCGCCGCCGAGGCGAGCGGCATCGCGAAATCGAAGCTGCTGCTGCTGGTGTTTCTTTTCAGCGGCGCGGCCGCGGCCGTCGCGGGCGGCCTGTTCGCCTCCCTCCAGTCCTACATCACGCCGGATGCCTTCACGACAGAACTGTCGGTGCTGTTCTTCATCGGCGTGCTGATCGGCGGGCGCGGCTCGATCATCGGCCCCCTGCTCGGCACCATCCTGCTTACCGTGCTGCCCGAATTCGCAGCGCCATTGGTCGCGTGGTCAACCTTCCTCTATGCGGTGCTACTCCTTGTCATTGTGCTCGCGATACCCGGCGGCATCGCGGAGCTGATCGACTTCAAGAATCGTCGCCCACTGCAGACCAACCGCGCGATCGTGCCGCGGCCCGAATTGCTGAAGCGCCTGCTCACGCAGGATGAGGAGCCGGGCGCGCTGTCGCTCGAACAGGTGGAGCTTCGCTTCGGCGGCGTGCGCGCGATCGATGGCCTCGACCTCACGATCCTGCCCGGCCAAGTCCACGGCCTGATCGGCCCGAATGGCAGCGGAAAGACCACGACGCTCAACGTTATCTCAGGCTACTACATTCCTCAGCGCGGCAGGGCGGTGCTGAGAGGCGCCGTACTGACCCAGCTTGCCAATCACCGGCGCGCACATTTGCGCATCGCGCGCACGTTCCAGACACCGCGCATTGTCGGCGAATCCTCGGTGCTGGAAAACGTGATGATCGGCGGCACCATCGACGGCACGGGGACGTTCGTCGAGTCCCTGCTTGCGCTGCCGCGGCACTGGAAAGACGAGCGGAAATTGCGCGAGACCGCGATGGTCGCGCTAGCGGCGGTCGGGCTCGATCAGCTTGCGCAGGTCCGCGCCGACCGCCTGCAGCACAGCGAACTTCGTTTCGTGGAGATCGCGCGCGCCCTGATGCTGCGCCCCGCGTTTCTACTGCTCGACGAGCCAGCGGCCGGTCTCTCGGCGGAGGAGATCCGTCGGCTCGGCGCGCTCGTCGTCGAAATCTCCAAGAACGGGACCGGCGTGCTGCTGGTCGAGCATCACGCCGACCTGATCTTCGATATCTGTCACCACGTCACCGTGCTCAATCTTGGCAAGACGCTTGCGGCCGGAACGCCCGCTGAAATCCGTTCACACCGGGAGGTGGTCAATGCCTACCTCGGCGGCTGAACCACTCCTGCGCGTCACCGATCTGGCGAGCGGCTACGGCAAGATCGGCGTCCTGCACGGCGTCGCGATCGAAATAGCGGCCGGCGAGGTGATCGCCCTGCTCGGCCCGAACGGCGCCGGCAAGACCACGCTGCTGCGCGCAATTTCGGGTCTGCTGCCCTGGTCGGGCGGCGTGCAATTCGCGGGCCGCAATCTGGCCGGCGCGAACCCGCGCGACACCGTTCAGGCGGGCCTCGTGCACGTAATCGAGGGTCATAGAGTGTTCAACAACCAGAGCGTCACCGACAACCTGCTGCTCGCTGCCTACGACATGCCGCGCGGCGAGCGGTCCGCACGGGTCGAGGAAGCGCTCGGTTATTTCCCCGAAATCGCCGCGAAGCGCCACGAGCGCGCCAATCAGCTTTCCGGTGGCCAGCAGCAGATGCTGGCTGTGGCGCAAGGGCTGGTGCGACGGCCGAAGCTGCTGATGCTCGACGAGCCATCCGCGGGGCTTTCGCCCGTGCTGGTCGATCGCGTGTTCGATGTGGTCAGCCGGCTGCGCGCGGGTGGAACCGCGGTGCTGCTGGTCGAACAATTGATCGAGAAGGCGTTGGCGCTGTCTGACCGGGTCTATGCGCTGGCACGAGGCTCCATCGTCCTGGAATCCGCGACCGGTGAGTCGGATCTTCCGCAGCGGCTGGAAAGCGCCTATTTCGCCACGAGCCATTAGCAAGCATCAAACACACGCTGCTAAGTCTCCCGCTTGATTAAGCGATTGCGTATGAATGAACCGCCCATGCGAATCTCATTGTCGCTTCCCGTCGCGTTGATTGCGGCGATACTCACAGCCGGTATCGGCCGTTCCCCAGCCCTTGCCGCCGACAACGCATGCCGCGAGGTCGAGCGGCGTTACGAACTTTTGCGGGCTGAAATCACGACGGTTCAGCTCAATTCGGTCCTGTTTCAGGCGGCGGACAAAGGATGCGAGGTGCTCGCCCGCGCGCTGTTGGCCACGGGAGCTTCCGTGGAGGCTCGCGATCGGCTCGGCGCCATGCCGCTTACCTCCGCGGCGCGCTCGGGCCATCTTCCACTGGTCGATCTGCTGCTTGAAAAAGGCGCCGCGATCGACGCGCGCAATCTTGCGGGCTCGACGGCACTCTATGTGGCGGCGGAGAACGACCGCCTGCCGGTGGTGCGGCGGCTTCTCGACAAGGGTGCCGATCCGAAGCTTGCCGGTCGCAGCGATGTGACGCCGCTCGCCGCCGCCGCCTTCAAGGGCAACGACCGCGTGGTCGAGGCGCTGCTCGCCCATGGCGTCGATCCCAACGTGCTCGACAAGACTGGCAAGACCCCGATCGTCTACGCGGCGGGGCTCGGCTTCACGCCGGTGGTGCGGCGGCTGATCGATGCCGGCGTGTCGGTCAATGCACGCTACGGCAACGACCTGACCGCATTGATGTGGGCCGCGGGATATTCCGATGGCGCCGGCTCGGCTGATGCCGAGGCGGTGGTGAGCTTGCTCATCGACCACGGCGCCGAAGTCGATGCACGGGACAATCGCGGTCGCACCGCACTGATGATCGCAGCCGAGGACGATCACGCCGGGATGGTCGATCTGCTGCTGCGGCGCGGCGCCAACCGCACGCTGAGGGACAAAGAGGGCAAGAGTGCCGCCGATCTGGCGAGGTTGACGGCGATCCGCGAGAAGCTTTCGGCGGCGAATTAACGAAGCCCGCGACAGATAATCCGCCATCGCGCGCAAATCGTCCTCGGAGGCGGCTTTCATCAGGTCCGACATGCCGGGATTGTTGCCGCGCGCCTGGCTGCGGAAATCCAGCATGGTCTGCAACATGTACTCCTTCAGCTGTCCGGCAAGGCGCGGCTGCGTGCCTTCGCCGAGATAACTCGCCTGGTGACAGCCGGTGCAGCCGATCGAGCCGTTGACGCGCGACGCCTTGGCGGCAACGTCGCCGGGTGCCGCAGGCTGCGCGACATAGGGCCATTTCTTTTCGGAGAAATACTTCGCAATCGCGAGCAGGTCGTCGCGCTGCAGAACATCGACAACCGATTGCATGACCTCGTTCTTGCGGTCGCCACGCTTATAGTCGCGCAGTTGCAGATAGAGATAGCCCTGGTACTGGCCCCAGATAATCGGCGTTGTCTTTTCCTGCGGCACGCCGTCCTCGCCATGGCAGCCGCCGCACATCGCGGCCTTTTCCTCGATCGTGTCGGCGCGTACCGCAGTCGGCGCGCCGAGCCATGCCGCCGCAAACAATGTCGCAAGGGTCCGCATCATCATCTGCTTCAACTCAATCTCCCAAAAAAGAACGGGACCGCAGAGGGTCCCGTTCTCTTAACATTCGAAGTCAGGTGCGGTTGCCGGCCCTAGTCAAGCGTGAAGGCGAAGACACTGTTGCCGCGCTTGTAGTCGAGCTGGACGTTTCCGCCCGCCGCGACCGCGATGTACTGCTTGCCGCCCACCATGTAGGACGAGGGCGGCGCGTTCACGCCGGCGCCGGCCTGGAACTGCCAGAGCTCCTTGCCGGTCTTGGAATCGTACGCGCGGAACCAGCCATCACCCTCGCCGCTGAAAACCAGCCCTCCGGCCGTCGACAGGATTCCGCCGATCATCGGCTGCGGGGTCTTGTGCTGCCACTTGATCTTGCCGGTGTTGTAGTCGACCGCCGTGATGTTGCCGAACTGCTCTTCGCCGGGGATCACCTTGAAGGCGCCGCCGAGCCAGAGTTTGCCCTGCGGATAGGGCGTGCTCTGCACATGATAGGTCATCGGCTGGTGCAGGTTGATCGCGTAGGTCAGGCCAAGGCCGGGGTTGGTCGCCATTGGCGACCACTCGACGCCGCCGTTCGCGCCGGGCAGCATGCGCGCGCCCTCCGGCGTCGGAAGCACCCACATATTCTGCTGCGGCACCATCGCCTCGGAGAAGCGGATCAGGCTGCAGTCCTTGCGGTCGTGCACGTACACATGCCCGGTCTTGCCGGCGTGCATCACGCCGGGAATGACCTTGCCGTCCTTGCCTTTCACATCGACCAGCACGGTGGGGCTCACCGCGTCGAGGTCCCACACGTCATGCGCGATGTACTGGAAATGGCAGGCATACTTGCCAGTATCGAGATCAACCGAAACCAGCGAGTTGGTGTAGAGATTGTCGCCTGGGCGCAGCGACCCGTCGAGGTCGGGCGAAGGATTGCCGACCACGAAATAGATGCGGTTGGTCTTCAGATCCACTGAAGGGTTCTGCCACACGCCGCCACCGAGCGTCTTGTAGGGGTCGCCGATTTCGGCGAGTTTCTTCTTCTCGGCGTCGATGTCGCGATGCATATCGCGGCCGGTGGCATCGTTCTTGGCCCACACGCCGACAGAATTCTCCGGCGTGGTGTCGAAGGTCCACAACAGCTTGCCGTCCTTGGCGTCATACGCCTTGACGAAGCCGCGGATGCCGTATTCGCCGCCGTTGGTGCCGACCAGGACTTTGCCCTTCACGACGGTCGGCGCCATCGTCTCGGAGTATCCGAGTTCGGGATCGGCGACGTCGGTCTGCCACACCTTGTTGCCGGTCTTGGCGTCGAGCGCGACCAGCTTGGAGTCGAGCGTCGCGAGATAGACCTTGTCCTCGTAGACCGCCACGCCGCGGTTGTTCGGCCCGCAGCAATAGGTCGTGATCGGACCCATCGCGTGCTTGTAGTGCCAGAACTGTTCGCCGGTCTTCGCATCGAGCGCGTAGACGTGGCTGAACGAGGTGGTGATGTACATCACGCCGTTCACGACGATCGGCGAGGTTTCCATCGACTCGCGCACATCGGTCTGGAACACCCAGGCGACGTGCAGCTTCTTGACGTTGCCGGTGTTGATCTGCTTGGCGCTGTGGAAGCGCTGCTGGTTGTAGTCGCCGTTGGTGTGCAGGAAGTTGGCGCCGTCGCCGGCTGCCTTGTCGAGCATCGCCTGGCTGACCGGCGTCGCGTTCGCCGGCTTGACCGTCTTCGTTCCGGTATCCTGCTTCACCTCCTGGGCGGAAGCTCCGCACATCGCCGCAAACGCCAACGCAAAAGCGCCCATAACGGGCGCCGCAAACCGTGACATGACGTAACCTCCCCTGCCCTTTTTCGAAATTTAGCCGTAGCCGAAAACTGCGCCCCGCCGCCGATCCCGTCAAGGCGGCTCCCGAGCATGGCTCACCCCTGCCCGTGCAGCATGAGGGCCGATTAAACACGCTGCCGATGTTCATACCGGCGCTGGGGGTCGCGGCTATTTCTCACGCCAGTTCCACAGCATCCCGCACTGCACGCGATTGTTTGGAATCGCTCGGAACGGATTCTCGCGCGCTTGGTTGTGGAATGGGGTGGCCAGCGCGGAGAGACCATGCGTCCGCCTCACGAAAGCCCATCCCTTCCGTCCGTCGATCGCCGGCGATTTCTGACCACCGGTGCATCAACAGCAGCAGCAGCAACAATGTTGGCACCCAGCGCGCAGTCGCAACCGATGACGTCCGCGCAGGATCCGCGTGCGCCGCTCGACCTGACCCTCACCATCAACGGGCAGGACCACCGCCTCAGCCTGGATGCGCGCACCACACTGCTCGATGCGGCGCGCGAAACGCTCGGGCTGACCGGCAGCAAGAAAGGCTGCGACCACGGCCAGTGCGGCGCCTGTACCGTGCTTTTGGATGGCCGGCGCGTGCTGTCCTGCCTGACGCTGGCGGCCAGCGTCGAGGGACAGAAAATCACTACCATCGAGGGCCTCGCCCCGAACGGTGACCTGCACCCGATGCAGCAAGCCTTCATCGACCACGACGCGTTCCAGTGCGGCTATTGCACGCCGGGACAGATCATGTCGGCGGTCGCGTGCGTGAACGAGGGCCATGCCACGAACGACGCGGAGATCCGCGAATACATGAGCGGCAACCTGTGCCGTTGCGCCGCCTATCCCAACATCGTCGCGGCCGTGAAGCAGGCCGCCGCTGCCATGAAGGCCTAGAGCCATGCGTCCCTTTATCTATCAGCGCGCCGCAACCGTACCGGACGCGATCCGCGCGATGAATCCCGACGAGGCGACAGGCGAGACCGCGACCCAGTTCCTCGCCGGCGGCACAACCCTGCTCGACCTGATGAAGCTTGACGTCATGCGGCCCGCGCACGTCGTGGACATCAACGCGCTCGGGCGCGAGCACGCCGGCCAGATCGAAGTCACCGACAAGGGTCTGCGTCTGGGTGCGCTGGTGCGCATGGCAGATGCAGCCGGTCATGACGACATCCGGCGCGATTACCCGGCGATCGCCCAATCGCTCGACCTCGCGGCGAGCGCGCAGTTGCGCAACATGGCCAGTCTCGGCGGCAATGTTCTCCAGCGCACGCGATGTACTTACTTCCGCGACGTATCGTATCAGAACTGCAACAAGCGTATCCCCGGTTCGGGCTGCGCCGCACTGGAAGGCTTCAACCGGCAGCACGCAATTCTTGGCACCAGCCCGAACTGCATTGCGGCCTACCCAGGCGATTTCGCCCAGGCCCTGATCGCGCTCGACGCCACCGTCGAGATCGGCGGACCGGAGGGTACCCGTACCATTCCGTTCGCCACCCTGCACAGCGTGCCGGACGACAAGCCGCATCGCGAGACGACACTCTCGCCGGGCGAGTTGATCACCGCATTCAACATTCCGGCCGGCGCATGGACGAAGCGATCATTGTATCTCAAGGTGCGCGATCGCGAATCCTATGAGTTCGCGCTTGCCTCCGCGGCCGTCGCACTCGAGCTTGACGGCGGAGCCGTGAAGCAGGCGCGCATCGCGCTCGGCGGTGTTGCGACCGTTCCGTGGCGTGCCAGGGATGCCGAGGCAGCGCTCGCCGGAAAGAGCATTGACGACGCGACGGCAAAGGCCGCGGCGGAAGCCGCCTTCGCGACGGCGATGCCGCGCCAGCACAATTCCTACAAGGTCGAGCTTGGCAAGCGCACGCTGATCCGCGCGTTGCGCGAGGTTGCCGCACTGGAGATTCCCGCATGAGTGCCGCCGCACCGGAACCGAAACAGAACCAGGGCAAGCCCGAACCGCGGATCGAAAGCCGCCTGAAAGTGACCGGCCAGGCGCGATATGCGTCCGACCTCCCGGTGAATAATCCGGCCTTTGCTTATCTGGTCACCAGCCCGATCGCGCGCGGAAAGATCACCGGCATCGATCCGGGCGAGGCGAAGGGCGTGCGCGGCGTGCTCGAAGTATTCACCTATGCGAACACCGGCGACCTTAAGAACGTAGCGTATTCCTCGACCGGCGGCGGCGCGACCACCTCGATGCAGGACCTTGGTCCGGAAATCCACCACGACGGCCAGATCGTCGCGATGGTGGTGGCGAACACGTTCGAGGCCGCACGCGAGGCAGCCTACAAGGTGCGGATCAACTACGAGGTCGAGCGCCCGAGCGCTGGCTTTGGCGCCGACGGTCTGTCCGAAGCAACGCTGAAGAAGAAAACGCCGAATGCCGGCGACGCCGACAAGGCGTTCGGCGAAGCAGAGGTTAAACTCGAACAGAGCTACGGCACGCCGCCGCAGCACCACAATGCGATCGAGTTGTTCACCACCACGGCATTCTGGAACAACGATGAACTGACGCTCTACGAGCCCTCCCAGTTCATGTACGGCGCGAGGGCAAACACCGCCGCCAAGATGGGCATCAAGGAAGATCAGGTTCACGTGATGAGCCCATTCGTGGGCGGAGCTTTCGGCTCCAAGGCGCAACTCACGCCGCGGACCGGGTTGGTCGCCCTTGCGGCGAGGAGGCTCGGCCGTCCGGTCAAGCTGGTCGCGACACGCGATCAGGGCTTCACCATCGCGACCTATCGGGCCGAGACGCGTCATACCATCAGGATCGGCGCACAGCGCAACGGCAAGATCACGAGCTTTACGCACGAAGGTTGGGAGGTGACGTCGCGACCGGACGACTATTCGGTCGCGGGCGTCGAGGACAGTGCGCGCCTCTATGGCTACGGCGCGGTGAAGACCGGCGTCACGCTGGTGCATGCGGATCGCAACACGCCAGGCTTCATGCGTTCGCCACCCGTCGTGCCGTACATCTACGCGCTGGAAAGCGCGATCGACGAACTCGCCGTGAAGCTGGGCATGGACCCGGTCGAACTGCGCCGCGTCAACGATGCGATGAAGGACGCGACCGGCAAGGAATGGTCGAGCCGCTCGCTGATGAAGTGCTACGACGAAGCGGCGGCTGCGTTCGGCTGGGACAAGCGAAGTGCGCAGCCCAGCTCCATGCGTGAGGGCGACTGGCTGATCGGCTGGGGCTGCGCCAGCGCGGTCTATCCGACCCACATTGGCGCCTCTACGGGACGCGTGCGGCTGAATTCCGATGGGCGGGCGCATGTGCAGATCGCCGCTCACGAGATCGGCACCGGCGTGATGACCGTCGTGGCGCAGATCGCCGCCGAGCATCTCGGCATCCCATTCGATCAGGTGCAGGTCGAGGTCGGCGACAGTAATCTGCCGCCCTCGCCCGTCGCCGGCGGCTCGAACCAGACCGCAAGCTGCTGCTCGGTGGTGGCGAAGGCCTGCGACGCGCTGATGGGCAAGCTCAACGCCGCCGAGGGCAACAGCATCGAGGCCAAGTTCGACAAGCTCGGCGTCTCAACCTTGGAAGAGTACGCCGAGTTCATTCCGGACGACGCAAAGCCCAACCCAGTGACCGAGCTGTTCACCAATCCGATCAAGAAGCTCTATGCCGGCGTGCCGACGCTGGTCGGCGGCTCCCAGGGCAAGAAGAACATGTACGCGGTCGGCGCTGAATTCGTCGAAGTGCGCGTACACGCCCAAACCCGCGAAATCCGCGTGCCACGCATGGTCGGCGCGTTCGCGGCCGGGCGCATCATGAACACCCGCACCGCCCACAGCCAGTACATGGGTGCGATGATCTGGGGCGTGTCGTCCGCGCTGCACGAGGCGACCGAGATCGACATGCGCAATGCGCGCTACGTCAACGACAATCTTGCCGACTATCTCATTCCGGTGAATGCCGACATCCAGCAGCTCGATGTCATTCTCGTGCCCGAGGAAGACCACGAGGTGAACCCGGTCGGCGTCAAGGGCATCGGTGAACTTGGCAATGTCGGCACCGCCGCGGCGGTCGCGAACGCGGTCTATCATGCGACCGGCGTGCGCGTGCGCGAACTGCCGATCCGGCTGGAGAAGCTGCTGGTGTAGATGCCAGGCCGCTCGTCCCCGCGAAAGCGGGGACCCAGGGCCAAGAACTGGATGCCCGCCTTCGCGGGCATGAGCGGAGCTAGTTGATCACCCGCTCCAGCTTCTGGATGCAGCGGACCACCTTCGGCATCGGCGTATCCGGGAAGCTGGTCTTCCAGTTGGTCACGCCGACTTCGCCCAGATAGATGTCGCCCTTGGAATCGAGCGCGAGGCCGTGCGGCGCGAGGAATTTCCCGACATCGAGGCCGGGGCCGTCCTCGCCACCCAACCGGCCGATCTTCTTGCCCTGCGAATCCACGATCGTGAGACGCGGCCCGATGTTCTTGTAGAGCCGGTTCACCGGCTGGCCTGAGCCGAGTTCGCCGACGATGAAGTTCGGCTTCTTGCCGCCGCAGCAGCACAGCGCGCAGGGCCGGTGCAGGTTATTCCACTGCGTCTCGTATTTGCCGTTGCCGTCGAACACCTGCACACGGTGGTTCTCGCGATCCGCCACGTAAACCCAGCCGTCCTCGTCGGTGACGATGTTGTGCACCAGGTTGAACTGGCCCTCGTCGGTGCCCGGCTCGCCCCACGTCTTGATCAGCTTTCCGTCCGGCGTGAACTTGTGCACGCAAGCATTGCCGTAACCGTCCGACACATAGATTTCGCCCTTGGGCGAGAGCGCCGTGTGGGTGCAGCGATGAAACGGCTCGTTGCTCATGAACGGCGCGGGCTTGTTCGGGATGCCGATGGTGAGCAGCACCCTGCCGTCGGGTGTGCACTTGCGCACCGTGTGATCGCCATCGTCAGTGCAATAGAGGTTGTCGTCACTGTCGATGTGCAGCCCGTGCGCGCGGCTGAACAGCCCCTCGCCCCAGCTTTTGATGAACGAGCCGTCGCGATTGAGCACCACCATCGGGTGCTCGCTGCGATTGAACAGATAGATGAGGTCCTTCGAATCGACACCGACCGCCGCAACGTCGGTCAGATTCCAGCCGTCGGGCA
Organism: uncultured Alphaproteobacteria bacterium; assembly: GCA_963757565.1. Classification (GTDB taxonomy): domain Bacteria; phylum Pseudomonadota; class Alphaproteobacteria; order Rhizobiales; family Xanthobacteraceae; genus PALSA-894. Next base: position 131,668 of record CAVWSB010000001.1, on the reverse strand, counting down.
ACTTTGCCCAATTTTCCACCACCCGATAGCGATGTTCGCCTGTCCCCAGAATGACCGCCATCCGCGTCCTCCCCGTGTTTGCCCGATTGTCGCAAACCGCGCCGCAAAGCACGAGGGCCTTCGCGCATGGCGGCTCCGCGCCCGCGCCATTGATTCAGGGCGGCGGGTGGGCGAACGTGCGCGCAAACGGGGGGAGACATGCAAAATCCGGTTCGCGCCAAATTGCGCAAGGGCGGCGTCGCGCTCGGCCACATGGCGTTCGAGTTTTTCACGCCGGGCCTCTCGCAAATCATGGCCAACGCAGGCTGCGAGTTCTGCATCTTCGACACCGAGCATTCTGGGGCCGGGATCGAGACCATCAAGCAGCAGGTTTCCTACGCGCGCGGCACGGGCCTTGTGCCGATGGTGCGCGTGCCGGGCTCGCACTATCACCTGATCGCGCCGGTGCTCGATGCGGGCGCGCAGGGCATCATGGTGCCGATGGTCGAGACCGCCGAACAGGCAGCCGACATTGCCAAGTGGTGCCGCTACCGCCCGCAGGGCGTGCGCGGGCTCGCATTCGGCATGGCGCATGACGATTACGCCGGCGGCGACCACATCAAGGCGATGAAGGCTGCGAACGAACACACGCTAGTGATCGCGCTGATCGAGACCGCGGCGGGGATCGAGAATGTCGAGGCCATCATGGCGACGCCGGGCATCGATGTCGGCTGGCTTGGGCATTTCGATCTGACCAATTCGCTCGGCATCGACGGAGAGTTCGAGCACCCGCGCTACAAGGCCGCGATGAAAGCGCTGGTCAAAGCCTGCGAGCGCAACAAGAAGGCAGCAGGCTTTCTCGCCGGCGACGTGAAGACCGGGCAGCACTATCTCAAGGCCGGCTTCCGCATCCTCTGCTACGGCACCGACACCGGCGTGTTCCAGGGCGCGCTCAAGGCCGGGATCGACGGGCTGCGCAAAGGCTGACGGAAGCCGCGCCGGCAACCTGTAGGCGCTACGGGACAGCGCCAAGGCGCACTAGGATCAAGTTACAAAAAACATCGGGAGGACTTTCAATGACAGGCTTTCGATTGCTCGCGGCCGCGTGCGCGGCACTGTTCGCGCTCGCCATCGGCGCACAGGGTGCCAACGCGCAGGCGCTCGACCGCATCCTGAAAGACAAGAAAATCCGCATCACCGCGGAAGTGACCTCGCCGCCGTTCGGCATTCTGGACAAGGACAACAAGCCGACCGGCTCGGAGATCGAGACCGCACGCCAACTCGCCAAGGATCTCGGTGTCGAGCTGGAGCTGGTGCAGGTCACCGGCCCGCAGCGCATTCCGGCGCTGCTGTCGGACCGCGCGGACCTTGCGATCTCGTCCCTCTCGATCACCACGGACCGCGCAAAGACGGTGATGTTTTCCAGCCCGCACGGCGCACTGAGCATCGTGATCGGCGCGTTCAAGGACATGAATATCAAGAGCGCCGCCGACCTCGCCGGAAAGAAGATCGGCATGACGCGCGCCACGCTGGAGGAGCAGGTGGTGCCGAAGGTCGCCCCGCCCGGAACCAACATCGTGTTCTTCGACGAGCACTCGGCGACGCAGCAGGCGCTGCTCTCCGGTCAGGTCGACGCGATCGGCGGCGCCGCGTTCCTGATCAACGAGATGGCCAAGCGCAATCCCGACAAGGGCATCGAGACCAAGTTTACCGTGATGACGGCGTTCTACGGCATCGCCGTGAAGCCGGGGAATTACGACCTGCTGCAATGGGTCAACACCTGGGTGTTCGTGAACAAGCAGAACGGCGTGCTGGCGAAGATCTACAAGGAGAACACCGGCGTCGATCTGGTGGATCTGCCGCCGTTGTAGTGAAGGTCGCTGATGCCCCTTTCCCCTTGCCCCGCAAAGCGGGAGAGGGTGGCGAGCGAATGCGAGGCGGGAGAGGGCCGTGCAGAAGCAAGACGCGCCCCTCTCCCGCCGCTTCGCGGCGACCCTCTCCCGCAAGCGGGAGAGGGGAAAGCGCAGCGAGTACCGGTGGTATAGAGTGAGTCCCTTGTGACCTACGTTTTCCAGTTCGGCATCGTCCTCGACCGCTTCCCGGAGCTGCTCGAAGGCGCGTTGCTGACCGTTCGCCTGGCGGTGCTGGCCTTGCTGTTCGGGCTGATCGTCGCGGTGACCTGCGCCTATCTGCGCACCTCGGGGCCAAAGCCGCTGCGCTGGCTCACCGGCACGTATGTGGAGAGCATCCGCAACACGCCGTTCCTGGTGCAGCTCTACATCATTTTCTTCTCGCTGCCGGCGATCGGCATCCGCTTCGACGCCAACACGGCCGCCGTCGTCGCGATGGTGGTCAACTTCGGCGCCTACGCGACCGAGATCATCCGCGCCGGCATTCAGTCCGTGCCGGTGGGGCAGATCGAGGTCGGCATGGCGCTCGGCCTGCGCAAGCTGCAGATCTATCGCTTCATCATCATCTATCCGGCGATCAAGGCGGTGTTTCCCGCGCTGGCGAGCCAGTTCGTTCTGCTGCTGCTCGGCTCGTCGGTTGTCTCGGCGATCTCGGCGAATGAACTCACGGCGATTGCCAACACACTGCAATCGACGACGTTCCGCGCCTTCGAGGTCTACATCATCGTCACGGTGATGTACCTCGCGATTGCGATGGCGTTCCGCGGATTTTTCGCCGCCGTCTACTGGTTCGTGTTCGTGCGCGGGCGGGGCCGGTAGATGCGCACATTTTCCTTCAACGACTTCCTGTTCATCCTTGCGGCGGCGCGCTGGACCATCGCGCTGTCGCTGGTGGCCTTTGTGCTCGGCGGCCTGCTCGGCGTCGTGATTGCGATCCTGCGCATCTCGAAGTTCGCGCCGGTGCGGCTCGCCGCGGCCGGCTACGTGCAGCTGTTCCAGGGCACGCCGCTCTTGATGCAGCTCTTCCTCATCTACTACGGCTTGAGCCTGTTCGGCTTCCGGCTCGACGCCTGGACCGCCGTCACCATCGCCTACACGGTCTATGCGGCGGCATTCCTCGGCGACATCTGGCGCGGCTGCATCCAGGCGATCCCGAAGGAGCAATGGGAGGCCTCGCGCGCGCTCGCGCTCGGCTACCTGCATCAGCTCTTTCTCGTCATCATGCCGCAGGCGATTCGTATCGCGATCCCGCCGACGGTCGGCTTCCTGGTGCAGCTCGTGAAGGCGACCGCTGTCGCCTCGATCATCGGCTTCGTCGAACTGACGCGCGCCGGGCAACTGATGACCAACGCAACATTCCAGCCGATGGTGGTCTATCCGATCGTCGCGTGCCTTTATTTTGCGCTGTGCTGGCCGCTTTCGATCTGGGCGGCGCATCTGGAGAAGCGTTTCCGCGTCGAGAACGTGATGGGTCGCCGCAAATAAAAGGAGCAAAAAGTGAGCAAGCAAAAAATCGGCTACATCGGCGTCGGGCTGATGGGCCACGGCGCCGCGAAGAATATTCTCGAGAAGGGCCATCCGCTCACCATTATGGGCAATCGCAATCGCGCGCCGGTTGACGATCTGGTCAAGCGCGGCGCGACCGAAGTGAAGAGCGCCGCCGAAGCGGCGCGCGCAAGCGACATCCTGTTCCTGTGCCTCCCCTCCTCGGTCGAGGTCGAGGCGACGGTCTATGGCGCGGGCGGCGTGCTGGAAGGCGCGCACGCCGGGCTGATTGTGGTGGACTCCACCACCGCCGATCCGAATTCGACGCGCCGCATCGCGGCCGACCTGAAGGCCAAAGGCACGCGCATGCTCGACGCGCCGCTTGGCCGCACCCCGAAGGAAGCGGAGGAAGGCAAGCTCTCGACCTATGTCGGCGGCGACGACGACACGTTCGCAGGCGTGAAGCCAGTGTTCGACACCTATGCGGACACCGTCATTCATGTGGGCCCGCTCGGCATGGGCCACACGCTCAAGCTCATCAACAATTTCATCTCGATCGGCACCTGCGCGGTGATCTCGGAAGCCGCCGCCACCGCCGCCAAGGTCGGCGTCGACATGCAGAAATTCTACGAGGTGATCTCGGCCGGCGGCGCGAACTCGAAGATGTTCCAGATGGTGATGCCGTGGGTGCTGGAAGGCGACGACAGCCACCTGAAGGGTCCGCTGCGCATCGCCGGCAAGGACATGCGCTTCTACGCGAAGCTCGCCGAACAGGCGCCGGCCGCGGCCTTCATCGCGCAGGCGGTGAACCAGACGCTGCATCTGTTCAACACGCGCGGCCACGGCGACCGCTTCCTTCCGGTGCTGCCGGGGCTCATCGCCGAACTCAACGGCGCGAAGATCCGCGATCTTTGACGCTGTGGATGCGGTTCGCTAGCGTGACGCACATGGGAGAGAACGCCACACACGGGCTACCGCTCGACGGCATCACCGTGATCGAATTCTGCCACAGCGTCGCCGGGCCCTACGCGGGCTCGATCCTCGCCGATCTGGGCGCGGACGTGATCAAGGTCGAGAGCCCGGGCAAGGGCGATTACGCGCGCGACTGGGGGCCGCCCTTCGCGCACGGCACCTCGACACTGTTCCATGTGCTCAATCACAACAAACGTGGCATGGCGCTCGACCTGCGCGAGACGGTCACGCTCGCGCGGCTGAAGGAGTTCATCCTGCAGCATGCCGATGTGGTGCTGCAGAACATGCGCCCCGGCGCAATCGGCAAGCTGGGGCTCGGCGCCGCCGCGCTGCGCGCCGAGAAGCCCGCACTGATCTATTGCGATCTCGGCGCTTACGGCAGCACCGGCCCGCTCAAGGAGAAGCCCGGCTACGACCCGCTGATGCAGGCGCATGGCGGCATCATGAGCGTGACCGGCGTCGACGGTGGCGAACCGGTGCGCGTCGGCGTGTCGATTGTCGATCAGGGCGCCGGCATGTGGGCCGCAATGGGAATTCTCGCGGCGTTGAACAAGCGCCACACCACCGGCGAGGGTTCACACGTGTCGTGCTCGCTGTTCGAAACCGCGATCGGCTGGATGGCGCCGCACATCGGCGGCTATCTCTCCGGCGGAGCGATGCGTCGTCCGCTCGGCTCCGGCGTCACAGAAATCGTGCCGCATCAGGCGTTCCCGACCGCCGATGGCTTCATCATGGTGGCGGCCGGCAATGACAATTTGTTCCGTGCGCTGTGCGGCGCGATCGAACGCGACTACGTCGAGGAGGAGCGGTTCGTCTCCAACTCGAAGCGTGTCGAGAACCGCCGCATCCTCATTCCGATGCTGGAGGATGTGTTCCGCCAGAAGCCGAGTGCCGACTGGCAGGCGAAACTCGATGCCGCCGGCGTGCCGGCAGCACCGATCGAAAACGTCGCGCAGGTCGTCTCCTCGAAGCAGACCGAGGCGCTCGGCATTCTGCAGAAGGATCCGCAAACCGGCATGACGTTGACCGGACTGCCGCTGGAGTTCGACGGCAAGCGTCCGCCCTATCGCCGCTCCGCACCGGCGCTCGGCGAGCACAACGGGCTGTTGTCCGAACCCGCGCCCAAGAAGGCTGCCTCATGAAGGATTTGAAATACGAAACCCTCGCGCTGGAGGAGCCGGGCGAGCATCTGCTCGTCGTGCGGATCAACCGGCCCGAGGTGCGCAACGCGATCTCGACGCAGGTCGGCCATGACCTGCACGACGTGTTCACGCGGCTGATCAACGACAGCCGAGACTATCGCTGCGTGGTCCTGACCGGCACCGGCGACAAGGCGTTCTGCGCTGGCGGCGACCTGAAAGAGCGCAACGGCATGACCGATGCGCAATGGATGAAGCAGCATGCGCTGTTCGAGCGCATGACGCTCTCGCTGCTCGATTGCCCGATCCCGGTGATCGGTGCGGTGAATGGCGCGGCGTTCGGCGGCGGCTGCGAACTGATCCTCACCTGCGACTTCGCCTATGCGAGCACCACCGCGCGCTTCGGCCTGCCAGAGATCACGCTCGGCATCATGCCGGGCGCGGGCGGCACGCAGTTCCTGCCGCGCGTCGCGGGCTCGCGCCGCGCCAAGGAAATGGTGCTGACCGGCAAGCCGTTTACCGCCGAACAGGCGCTCGAATGGGGCGTGGTGAACAAGCTGTGTGCGCCCGAGACGCTGATGGAAGAAACGATCGCGACCGCGCAGGCGATCGCCAACAATGCGCCGATCGCGACGCGGCAGGCGAAGCGCTCGATGCATTACGGCATGCAGATGGACATTCGCTCGGCGCTGTTCTTCGAGATCGATGTCTACAACAAGATGGTCTCGACGCAGGACCGGCTCGAAGGCGTCAAGGCGTTCAACGAGAAGCGCAAGCCGAACTTCAAAGGGCGCTAGTTTTTCAAACTAGGGAGCAAGACATGGCCAAGGCACCGCCTTCCGCCAAGCGCGACCGCATCAAGGCGTTCGTACCCGCGCTGGTCGATTACACCAATGACGTGGTTTACGGCGACCTGTGGGAGCGCAAGGGCCTCTCCAAGCGCGACCGCAGCCTGATCACCGTGGCGGCGCTGGTCGCGACCTACCGGCCGGAGCAGTTGGAGTCGCATTTGACGCGCGCGATCAACAACGGCGTCACACAGGAAGAAATCACCGAGATCATCACGCATATGGCGTTCTACGCGGGCTGGCCGGCGGCAATGTCGGCGGCGCAACTCGCCTACACGGTGCTGGTCGAAGGCAAAAAGGGCGAGTGAGGAAGCGATGGCAAAAGACGAAATGCTGGTCGGGTTCATCGGGCTCGGCACCATGGGCGGCAAGATGGCCGCCAACCTGCAAAAGGCCGGGTTCAAGCTGGTGGTGCACGACCTGCACCGGCAGGCCGCGAGCCATCATCTGAACGCCGGGGCGATCTGGGCCGAGAGCCCGCGCAAGCTCGCCGAGCAGTGCGATGTGATGTTCACTTCGCTGCCCGAGCCGACCGACGTCGAGGCGGTCGCGACGCGCGAGGACGGCCTCCTTGCCGGCATCCGCAAGGGTGCGGCGTGGTTCGATCTCTCGACCAATTCGCCCAACGTGGTGAAGAAGCTCAGCGCCACGTTCGCCGAAAAGGGCGCGCACATGCTAGACGCGCCGGTGAGCGGCGGGCCTGCGGGCGCGGGCTCCGGCAAGCTCGCGATCTGGGTCGGCGGCGAGCGCGCCGCGTTCGACAAATACAAGAAGGTGCTCGACGCGATGGGCGACAAGGCCGCCTACATCGGGCCGATCGGCGCCGCCACGATCGCGAAGCTGGTGCACAACATGTCGAGCTATGCGGTCACCTGCGCGATCGCCGAGACCTTCGCGCTCGGCATCAAGGCTGGTGTCGAGCCGCTCGCGCTGTGGAACGCGGTGCGCCAGGGCGCGGCCGGGCGGCGCCAGACGTTCGATGTGGTGATCGATCAGTTCCTGCCGAACAATTACGATCCGCCCGCCTTCGCGCTCAAGCTCGCGCACAAGGACGTCTCGTTGGCCAATCAGCTCGGACGCGAGCTCGGCCTGCCGATGCGCATCTGCAATCTCACGCTCGCGGAGATGACCGAGGCGATGAACCGCGGCTGGGAGGGACGCGATTCGCGCTCCGTCATGTTGCTGCAACAGGAGCGCGCCGGCATTTCGGTCGCGGTCGATCCGGAGAAGATCAAGGCCGCGCTGGCGGAGAAGTAAGTTTTCGCACGCTTCCGCTCATTCCCGCGAAAGCGGAATCCAGTTCTTTCTTTGCTTGGCTCTGGGTCCCCGCTTTCGCGGGGACGAGCGGATTTTCCTTAGACCGGATTCCGCCGCAGATGCGCCAGCAGCAGCGCGTTCACCGCATCCGGCATCTGGTCGGCGGTGAAATGCGAGCCGCCGGGCAATTCGGCGAACTGGTACGGCCCTGAGACGAACTCGTGCGTGCCCTCGGCGGCGGGACGGCCGACCGTGTCGTCGGCATCGCCCCATATATAAAGTGTCGGCACGTGTATGACGCCGAGCGGCGAACGGATCGCGCCGCGCGCCCGATACCACGCAAGCGCCGCTTCCATTGCCGCCGGATTGCCCAGCACCGCGAGGTGTTTCTCCTGCGCGTCCTTCGGCATGCCGGCCGCATCCCAGCGCACGCGCAGCCATTCGCAATCGTTCGCCAGTACCACCGACGCCGCGTCCGGTTCGAGGAACGCGCGATGATGGCGCGAGCGATGCTTCTGTTCGCCGTCGGGCAGCGCGAGCGCGCGATTGAAGGCGTTCGGGTGCGGGCGCGACAGAATGGTGAGCGAAGCGAGCCGGTCCGGATGGTCCTTGGCGATGCCCCACGCGATGCTGCCGCCCCAGTCGTGACCGACGAGATGGAATCGCGAGAGGCCCAGCTTGTCGGCAAGCCGCATCGGGTCATCGACCAGCCTGTCGAACACGTAATTGTCAGTGTTCGCCGGATCGGGCCGCGCGCCCGCCGAATAGCCGCGCTGGCTCGGCGCGATCGCACGATAGCCCGCCTGCGCAAGCGCGGCGATCTGCGCGTCCCAGGTGTGGAGGGATTCGGCAAAGCCGTGCAGCAGCAGGACCGGCGCGCCATCCGCCGGGCCATCGACCAGCACGTCGAAGGTCATCCCCAGCGCGGTGGTGATTTTCTGCGCGGGCATCAGGCCACGCGAAAGCGGTTCGAGCCGGCGAGCAGCGCGGCGGCTTCCTTGACGATGCGCCCGACCACATCGGCGGCGGGCGGAATATCCGAGATCATGTCGACCGCCTCGCCGGCGATCACCGCCGCGGTATCGAAGTCGCTTTCGCTGCGCGCCTTGTCGTAGCGCGCCGCCTCCTCGGCCTGATGCTGCATCAGTTCGGCCTCGCGGCCGCGCCAGCGTTCGGAGAATTCGTTGCGCAGCACGCGTCCCGTATAAGGCGCGGGCCACACATTGCGGCGCGCGATGTCGAACAGGATGCTGCGGACGGTCTTGTCGCCGCTCGCCGCGACGATGCGTTCCTTCGCGGTGCGCGGCCCCATCGCCTCCAGCGTGGCATAGAAGCGCGTGCCGACCAGCACGCCGTCGGCGCCGAGCATCAGTGCGGCCGCAAGCCCGCGCCCGTCGGCAACCCCGCCCGCCGCAGCGACCGGCGTGCCGCGCGCCACATCGACGATCGCCGGAACCAGCGCGAAGGTGCCGCGCGACATGCCGTGGCCACCCGCCTCCCCACCTTGCGCCACCAGCACATCCGCGCCGTTCGCCGCCGCATCCTTCGCCTGCGCGACGGTCTGCACCTGGCAGATCATCAGCGCGCCGGCCTTCTTGATCCTGTCCGCATGAGGTCGCACGTCGCCGAACGAGAGCATGATGGCGGCGGGCTTTCGCTCCAGCGCGAGATCGAGCAGGCGCGTGTTCTTCGCCATGCTCCAGGTGATGAAGCCGACCCCGACGCGCGCATTGCCCGCCGCATCGAGTTCGCGCGTCAGCCAGGCCTCGTTGCCATAGCCGCCGCCGATGATGCCGAAACCGCCCGCGCGGCTCACCGTCGCGGCGAGCTTGCCATCCGCCACCACATCCATCGGGGCAAGCAGGATCGGATGCTCGACACGCAGCAATCCTGTCAGTCGCGTTGAAATGCCCATTTGACCCTCCGGCGCGGCGGAGACTAGACGTGGCGCAATGGTGCCTCAAGCGATTCGCGTCCTCGTGCGGCTCGCCGTGTTCGCCGCGCTGTGCGCCCCCGCTCAGGCGCAGGAACCGCCGAAGGCGCCGGGGTTTGCGCCGCTGATGCGCACCCTATGGCCCGAGGCGCAGAAGCGCGGCGTTTCGCGCAGGACCTTCGATCTTGCATTCGCCGGGCTCACCCCCGACCCGCGCGTTGCCGCGCTCACCCGCCGCCAGCCCGAATACGGCACGCCGGCCGGCACCTATATCGCCCGCATCGCGTCGGCGGCGCGCATCGACGGCGCGGCGCGCAAGGAGCGCGAATGGAAACACACGCTCGACGCCATCGAGCAGCAGTATGGCGTTGACCGCTGGACCCTTTTGGCGCTGTGGGGCGTCGAGACCTCGTTCGGCACGAACACCGGCGGCTTCGACGTGATCCGTTCGCTCGCCACGCTGATCTCGGTCGGCTACCGGCCGGATTATTTCCGCGACGAACTGCTCAATGCGCTGATCGTCTTGCAGCAGGGCCACGTCGCGCGCGGGAAGATGACCGGCTCCTATGCGGGCGCGATGGGCCAGCCGCAGTTCATGCCGTCGAATTTCCTCGAACTCGCCGCCGATTTCGACGGCGACGGCCGCAAGGACATCTGGGGCAACGTGCCGGATGTGCTCGCCTCGATCGCGAATTATCTCAAGCATTGGGGCTGGAAGCCGGGCGCCGCGTGGGGCTGCGAGGCGATCGTGCCGCAGGGCTTCGACTATACGCGCAGCCGCGCAACCTACGCGGAATGGACCGCGCTCGGCCTCAAGCGCGCCGACGGCGAGCCGATGCCGGAGGGCCGCGCGATCCTGTTCTTCCCGAGCGGAGCGGCGGGCCCGGCATTTCTCGTGGGCGAGAATTTCGAGGCGATCAAGCGCTACAACAATTCCGATGTGTTCGCGCTCGCCGTGACGCAGATCGCCGAGCGCGCGCAGGCGCGCGGCGCGATCCATGCGGCGTGGCCGGCGGACGACCGCCAGCTCGCGCGCGACGAGCGCATCGCGCTGCAAAAGCGTATGAAGCAGCTCGGACACCCGGTCAGCGATTTCGAAGGCCGCATCGACTTCGATCTGCGCGACGAGATCAGGCTGGAGCAGGTGAAGCACGGCATGGTGCCGGACGGGCACCCGACCCTCGAACTACTGCGCAAGATCGGCGCGAACCCGTAGGCGTCAGCCTGGTTGCGGATGCAGTTGCGCCGCCCGCCACAGCGCGAGCTGGCGCCACAGCACCGGCACGCCCATCGCAAGGCCGATGAGCGTTGCGGTGCGGCTCGGCGAGATCACCAGCACCGACGCCACGCCGAGCCAGAGCCGTTCCCAGTTCGGCAGGCGTGCAAGTCCGTAACCGGTGAGCGCTGACGGCCAGCATGACGACGCCGATGGCGCAGCCGATCGTGGTTTCGAAGAATTCCGCCCAGGTGAAGCCCTTGGTCACCAGCAGCATCGAAGGCGAGTAGACAAACACGAACGGCACCAGCGCTTTGGCGAGACCAAGGCGAAACGCCGTATTGCCGGTCTTGAACGGGTCGGCGCCGGCCATGCTCGCGCCCGCGTAGGCGGCAAGCGCGACCGGCGGCGTGATGTCGGCGAGCACGCCGTAATAGAAGACGAAGAAGTGCGACACGAGTTGCGGCACGCCGAGCATCGCAAGCGCGGGCGCCGCAATCGTCACCATGATGAGGTAATTCGCCGTTGTCGGAATGCCGCATCCGAGCAGGATGCACACGATGGCCGACATCACGAGGGTGAAGAACAGCGTCATCGCCTTGCATGTCGAACAGGCTCGCCGGGGCCATGCTGTCGAGAGACAGGCGGCGAACATCACCCGCGGTCCCGGTGATGATGGTCGAGAGCTTGAACCCGACGCCGGTCAGCGTGACGATGCCGATGATGATGCCGACGGTGGCGGCGGCGGCGCCGACGCTGATCGCATATTTGGCGCCGACCACGAACGCATCGAGGATATCGAGGAAGCGCGCCCGGCCGGCGTCATCTTTCAGCACGTACCAGGCCGACAGGCCGCAATCGACGCGCCGATGATTGCGCCGAGCCCGTCCACTCGGTCAGGATCTGGAGGCGGATGCAGACCGCGAGAGCGACGGCGAAAGCCGACCGCAACGACGCGATTGCGATTGGTGAGGCCGAGCACGATGCAGCCGGTGATTCCCCAGAACGCCGCCAGATAGGGCGTGAAATCGGAGAACAGCACGATCAGCAGCACGGCGAGCGGCATCGCGGTCGGCCAGTCGCGGCGGATGACGTCGCGCGCGACCGGCAGTTCGGAGCGCGGCAGGCCGCGCAGGCCGTGCTTCTTCGCCTCGAAGTGAATCTGGCAGAACACGCCGAAGAAATGCATGAACGCCGGGCACGATCGCGGCGAGGATGATGGTCTGGTACGGGACGGCGAGATACTCGACCATCAGGAACGCTGCCGCGCCCATGATCGGCGGCGTGATCTGGCCGCCGGTCGCGGCCGCCGCCTCCACGGCGCCGGCGAAATGGCGCGCATAGCCGATGCGGATCATCGCCGGGATGGTGAGCGAGCCGACCGTGACGGTGTTGGCGATGGACGAGCCCGAGATCATCCCGAACAGCGCCGAGCCGAAGATCGAGACCTTCGCGGGACCACCGGAGAATCGGCCGGTCAGTGCGGTCGCGAGATCGATGAAGAAGCGGCCGAGGCCGACACGCGTCGCGAGCACGCCGAACAGCACGTAGTGGAACACGTAGGTCGCAACGACGCCGAGTGCGATGCCGTAGATACCCTGGCTCGTCAGGTAAAGGTGGTTGACCACGCTTTTCCAGCTGTTGCCGGGATGCGCCAGGATACCCGGCAGCGCGCGGCCGTAGAGCGCGTAGACGATCAGCACGACCGCGATGATTGGCAGCGGCCAGCCAACGCTGCGGCGCGTTGCCTCCAGCAGCACCACGATCATGACCGTGCCCATGATCCAGTCGAGCGGGTCGGGGTTGCCGACGCGGAACTGAAGATCCTGGAAGACGTAGGGCACGTAGAGGCTGGTGACGACGGCGGCGATGCAGCAAGCCCAGTCGATCAGGCTGATGCCGAGCGGCGTCAGCACGCCCGACTTTCGGCGGCAGGGAATTGCGGCTCTTGTTCCAGGAGAAGACGAGGAAGATCAGACCCGAGCACGCACGAGATGTGAATGCCGCGGTGGAGCGTCTCCTGCAGCAGGCCGAACCCGGCCGTGTAGTAGTGGAAGCAGGAGAGCCCGAACAGCGCGACCGCCACGATCCAGCCGGCCACCGGCAGCAGCGGCCGGAAGCGCATTTCGGGATCGAGCTCGGCCTCAAGCTGCTGGATCCGGGCGTCGTTGGGCTCCGCCGCGATCGTCGTCATGCGGACTCCGCGGGCCGCGCGACGGGCAATCTGTCGCTCATGAAAGCCGCGCGGCGCGTTACTTCAGAATTCCGGCTTCCTTGTAGTATTTCTCCGCACCAGGATGCAGCGGAATCCCGACGCCGAGCAGCGCGGTTTCCTTCCTGATCTCCTTGCCCTTGGCGTGGCCGGCATCCATCGCGGCGCGCGTCTTGTCGCTCCACAGCGCCTTGGTGATCTCGTAGATCAGGTCGTCGGGCTGCTTGGAGGACGTAGTCCATTGCGCACCGACCGCGACCGTCTCCACGCCCTTTACGTCCTTGTAGGTTCCGTCCGGGATCTTGTCCTTGGCGAAGAACTTGAACTGCGCCATCAGCTTGTCGCGCGCCTCCCCTTCAATCGGGAGAAGCTCGAAGCCGTTGGTGGCGGCGAGTTCGGATAGCGTGCCCTGCGGATAGCCCGTGGTCTGGAAATAAGCGTCGAGGGAGCCGTCCTTGAACTTCTCCGCCGACTGCACCTGCTTCAAATATTCCGGCTTGATGTCTTTTTCGGTCACGCCGTAGGCGGCGAGCAGCGCGCGTGCATTGACGATCGTACCCGAGCCCGGCTCGTCGATCGAGACCCGCTTGCCCTTCAGGTCGGCGAGCGACTTCATCCCTGCGCCCTTCTTGACGACAATATGCACGCTTTCCGGATAAAGGTTCGCGATGACACGCAGTTCCTCGATCTTGGGTTTGCCCTCGTAGATGCCGGTCCCGGTATAGGCCCAGGAATTGACGTCGGCCTGGCTGAAGCCCGACTCCATCGAGCCGCCGACAATGCCGTTGACGTTGGCGACCGCGCCGTTGGTGGCGACCGCGCTGACGTTGATCTTGTCGGTCGAAACCGCGTTCGCGATCATGCCGCCGACCGGGTAGTAGGTACCTCCGGTGCCGCCGGTACCGATGCGGAAGAAGCGTTGCTGCGCATAAGCCGGCAGCCCGGCAAGGCCGATTGCGCCGAGGCTGGCGCCAAGCGCCAGCACGTCGCGACGAGTCACAAATGTCATTGTCCTGCTCCCCTGCGGCTATTCCGTCGTTGCGGAACGTGGCCCAAGGGTGCACGTCACGACGGCGCTTGTCTATCGCCCGATCGCGTCCGCGCCCTGCGGCAAACCGGCTTGTCAGGACCTTTTTTTCTTCGCCGAATGACTTGCCCGCATCTTGCGAAACTCGCTGGGTCCCTTGAGCAGCCGGGATTTGCGGTGCTCGCGGTCCTCGGCTGACGCAAGCTGATCGCCAAGGTAATCGATCATCTTGCCAGCCATGCCCGCGGCCTGCTCGGTGTTCTTGGTCGAAGCCCGCCCCTTGGCGATCGTCTGTTTCGACCCGAGGCCGGCTCTCAAGAGACGCTGGATCGCGCTTGAGCGCAGCGTCGTTCCTTGAGCCGCGGCCCAGTTGTCAACCTGCGTCAGCAATGTCCGCGGCAACTGAATCCTGATGTCAACGATACTGGATCGGCGCTCAGGCATCGGTACGGCTCCTGTCACGGTGTGAGATCGATTTACAAAAAAGCCCGGCGCAAGCGCCGGGCTTTCCATCACAAAGAGGGCAGAATTTACTTCTGCTGGCCGGCCGGCTTCTCGGTGCCCGGCTTTGCATCGCCCTGGTTCTGCTGGGGCGTGGCCTGCGCAGGCGCGGGCTCAACCTTGGTGGAGCCGGGCGCGACGGGCTTCTGGACTTCGTTGCTCATTGGGTAAATCCCTTCATGGAAAACCTAAAAGTATTTTCTAGGTAGGTGACCTAGATGGGCGCGCAGCCGCTAAGTACAAGACAGAAGCCCGCTTATATCTTTTCCTTGCAGGTCATCGACTTTACACTCCGGCAGGCGCATGGTGCGCTTGACCGAAACGCCAGCTCAAAGCGGCCGGGCCTTCCCTCCCAACTTCGCCGAATTCGACCGGAGCCCATTCGGGCGTCCGTTTGCACTCGCTCCGAATCAAGTCGGGCGAGAAGGGAAAAGCTTATGGACATGCCAAAGATCCTTCAGGGAGATTCGTTGACGCGCCTGCTGCAAGGCGCCGCCGCCGGCGCCGTCGTCACCATGATCGTCGGTTTCAACTGGGGCGGCTGGGTCACCGGCGGCACTGCGAAGGAGATGGTCGACCGCAGCAGCACCAGCGCGGTCGTATCGGCGCTTTCGCCGATCTGCGTGGACAAATTCCAGCACAGCGCCGAAGCCACAGTGAACATGGCCGAACTGCGCAAAGTAAGCTCGTATCAGCAGGGCTCGTTCATCGAGAAGGGCGGCTGGGCGACATTGCCCGGCAGCGACAACGCCAATTCGGCTGTCGCGCGCGCCTGCGGCGAGATGCTCAGCAATCTCAAATGACCTGCGCCGCGCTGCTTCACTGATTGCGTGAAACGCGTAGCGCGATGTTTCGCGAGCGAATGATATGGCCTTGAACTTTCCGAACTCCAGCCGGAGTTACGATGCGACACGGCGCGCGGTGCGTTTCTGGGGTTACGACCGTGCGATGGAATGGTCATTTTTCGTCACGGCCGAGGCCTTGAAATTCCTGCGACCCGCGATCGCCGAGAGCGAGAATGCCATGCTCGACGTGTTCGATTTCCACCGCGAACAAATCTGCGCGGCGGCGATAAGGCTTTACGCCCGCGGACGTAAAGGCTCCTACGAACTCGGCGCCGCAGATCTGTAACCCATGGCGACACGCACGCGCGAAAAGACATGGACCTTCAGGAAGCCCTTCCGGCTCAAGGGTGTCGGCCGCGAGCTTCCGCCCGGCAGCTATCGCGTCGCGACCGACGAGGAGATGATCGAGGGCCTGTCGTTTCCGGCGTACCGGCGCGTTGCCACGATGATCTTCGCTCCGGGACAGAACCAGGCGTCGCTTGAAATGCTCAGCATCGATCCGGCTGACTTGCAGGCCGCACAGGATCGCGACGCAGCGCCATCCGCCTGAGTGGCGCGGTAACGCGACCTCGCTCCGCGCCTTGAGCGCGCGCTCTAGCCAAACACCTTCCGCGGCACCAGCACTTCGCCCTTCATGATCGGGCGCGCGGTGCGCAGCGTGCCGGCAACGACCTCCATGTCGACGCCCTTGCCCTTGGTCGACAGCAACACGTCGACCATGCCGGATGGATGCTCGATCCAGATGGTGCGCGGGTTCGCGTCGTCCGGCCGCGCCAGCTCCTGCGCAATCGTTCCTTCGAGCGCACAGGCGGTCGAGACGCACACTGCGCCGGTCACTGCGTGCGCGGCATGCAGCGCGTGCGGCGTGAGGTAGCGCGACGTGATGGTGCCGTTCTTCTCGCGCGGCGGGGACAGCAGGCCCACCTTGGGGATCACCTTATCCGTCACATCGCCGAAGCCCATCATCTCGCCCGCCTTGCGGCGGATCGGCTCGACGCGGGCGAACAGTGCCTTGTTGGCGGCGAACGCCGCGCGGTCCTCGTAGCCGGTGATGCCGAAATCCTTCGCGCGCATCAGGATCATCGGCATCGCGACATCGATGCAGGTGACTTCAATGCCGTCGATGACATCGATCAAGTTTCCGGTCGGCAGCATCTTGCCGGACACCGAACCGACGACATCCATGAAATTGAGGATGATCGGCGCCGCGGTGCCGGGTACACCGTCGATGCGCGCGTCGCCGGTGTAGATCACCTCGCGGCCAGGGGTCTGCACCACCGCCTCGATGCGCGCCTCGGTGTTCACGTTGAAGATCATCACGTGGGTTTCGCCGTCCTTCGCCGGAATGATCCCGGTCTCGATCGCGAACGGCGCGACGCCCGCCAGCATGTTGCCGCAGGAGGGCGCCGTGTCGACGACCGGCTTGCCGATGTCGACCTGCGCGAAGAGATAATCGACGTCGACGCCCGGACGCGTCGACTTCGACACGATCGCGACCTTGCTGGTCAGTGTGTCGGCGCCTCCGAGCCCGTCGATCTGGCGCGGGTCGGGCGATCCCATCGCGGCGAGCAGCACGCGGTCGCGCGCCGCCGTGTCCTGCGGCAGGTCGGCGGCCTTGAAATACGGCCCGCGCGAGGTGCCGCCGCGCATGAAAATAACCGGAATACCGACGAGATCGCTCATTGCCCTGCCCTGTTGTGACGGGAGTTCAGATCGCGCCGCGACGGCGCGAAGTCAATGGCGGGACGTGCGTGGGTCGCGGCCCACGCATGCGTCACATGCCGAGCAGCCGTGGCAGGAACAGCGTGAGCGCCGGCCAGTAGGTCACGATCACCAGGAAGATCAGCATGGTGACGAGCCACGGCCAGACCGCGACCGCCAGCTCCGTGATGCGCATTCCGGCGATCATCGAGGCGACGTAGAGGTTCAGCCCGACAGGCGGGTGGCAGAGGCCGACCTCCATGTTGACGTCGATCACGATGCCGAAATGCACCGGATCGATGCCGAGCTTGCGCGCCGCCGGCGTGAGGATGGGCGCCATGATCAGGATGATGGAGTTCGGCTCCATGAAGTTGCCGGCCATCAGCAGCAGCACGTTGACCAGGAGCAGGAAGCCGAACCAGCCGAGATTCTGCGCCAGGATCCAGTCGGCGAGCGCGGAGGGAATGTTCTCGTTGGTGAGGATGAAGGAGAACAGCACCGCGTTGGTGATGATGTAGAGCAGCATCGCCGAGGTGTTGGCGGCGCGTAACAGCACACGCGGCACGTCCTTCAGGCCGATCGCCCGGTAGACGAAGACCGCGATGAAGAACGAATAGATCGCCGCCATCGCGGCGGCTTCGGTCGCGGTGAACAGGCCGGAGTAAATGCCGCCGATGATGATGACGACCAGCAGCAGGCCCCAGATGCTCTCGCGGAAGGCATGCCAGGTGTCGCCCCAGCTTGCGCGCGCCATGCGCGGATAGTTGCGCTTCTTGGCGATGTACCATGTGACGATGCACAGCATCGTGGTGAGCAGGATGCCCGGCAGCAGGCCCGCGACGAACAGCGCGCCGATCGAGGTGTTGGTCGAAACCGCGTACACGATCTTCGGAATCGAGGGCAGCATCAGGATGCCGAGCGAGCCCGCGACCGTGATGATGCCGGCGCCGAAGCGCATCGGGTAGCCGTGCCGCACCATTTCGGGCAGCACGATGCCGCCGATCGCCGCAACCGTCGCAACGCTCGAACCGCAGACCAGCGCGAACATCGCGCAGGCGACGATGCCGGCGAGGCCGAGGCCGCCATGCCAGTGGCCCATCAGCGAGACGGCGAAATCGATCATGCGGCGCGCGACGCCGCCGTGTGTCAGGAAACCGCCCGCCAGGATGAAGAACGGGATCGCCATGATCTCGAAGCTTTCGAGACCGGTGAACAGCTTCATCGACACCGACTGAATCGAAACGTCGGTGAGCACGAACATGAAGGTGAGCACGGTGAGGCCGAGCGCGATCGAGATCGGCATGCCGGTGATCATGAAGGCGATCAGCAATACGAACAGCATGATCGCACGCACCGGCTGCGGCATCTCGATGATGCCGGTCTTGTGCGCAAGGCAGATCGTGAGGATCAGAACGGGGAGAAGGATCAGGATCCACTGCAGCGGCGTGGACCAGCGCGACGGCACGGTGCCGTGCAGATCGGTCGCAGGATGCAGCTCTTCGGTTCCCTTGACTCCCTCGACCTCCGCCTCGTTGTGATGCGGCAGTTCTCCGGTCCAGTAGTACCACCACGCGACCTGGAGGAAGCGGAAGCACATCAGCGACGAGCCGAGCGGGATCGCCAGATAGACGATCCACATCGGCGCTTCGAGATCGTTCGACTGCTGACCTGTGCTCCACATCTGGGAAACGAAGATCGCGCCGAAGATCGCGACAACGGCGGTGAAGAATACGCCGCACAGGATCGCGAACAGGATCACGCCCTTGCGCTTCTGCGGCGGCAGCAGGTTGACCAGCACATCGACGCCGACGTGGATGCCGGTGCGCACGCCATAGGCGGCGCCGAACTTCGCCATCCAGATGAACATGTAGATGCAGAGTTCCTGCGCCCACGAGACATCGAGCGAGGCGAGCCAGGTGTAGATGTCGCGCGCAATGGCGGGGATCACCGGGATGCCGCGCGCGTCCCCCCATTTCGCCAGATCGATCGACAGGCCGGTGCCGTAGCGATGCAAAACGGCAAGGAAAATGAGGCCGGTCGCGGCGGCGATGAGGGTGGCGATGATCCACTCCTCGAGACGATCAAGCACGCGCAGGAACACGCATCCCCCCAATGTGGAGCGGCCGGGGGCCCCTCACCCCCGGCCGCGGTTCTTCATCAGCGCAACAAGAGCGGCCTCAGCCGGTCATCTTGATGCCGAGTTCCTTCGCCACGACGTCGAGCACTTCCTGTCCGACGCGGCCCTTTGCCCAGGTGTAGGTCGGCGCCATCGCCTTTTTCCAGGCCTCTTTCTGCGCGTCGTCGAGATAGTGCAGCTCGGTCTTGCCCGACTTCTTGATCTCCTCGAGCGCGTCGGCGTTTTCCTTCTGCGCGATCGAGTTGGTGTAGTCGGTCGCCTCGTTCATCGCCTTTTCGAGCGGCGCGCGAATGTCGGGCGGCAGGCCGCTCCAGAACTTCGAGTTGGTGATGACGGCGTATTGCAGGTGCGCGTGATACGAAACCGTGATGTGCTTTTGCACTTCGTGGAATTTCTGCGTCACATAGTTCGACGGCGTGTTCTCGCAACCGTCGACCACGCCGGTCTGCAGCGCCTGGTACACTTCCGAGAACGCCAGGATCTGCGGGATCGAGCCGAGATCGCGGAAATAGCGATCGGCGACCTTCGAGCCGGAGATGCGCACCTTGAGGCCCTGGAAGTCCGGCGTGTTGAGCAACGGACGGCTGGCCGAGACCATGTGGAAGCCGTTATCCCAGTAGCCGAGACCGGTGATGCCCTTGGCCTCGAGCTTCTTGAACAGGTATTTGCCGACCTCGCCCTTCATCGCGCTGTCGTAGACCTTGTCGTCCTTGAACAGCCACGGCAGATCGAGCGCCTCGAACTCCTTCACGCCGAGCGGCGCGAATTTCGCGGTCGACGGCCCGAGCAGTTGCACCGAGCCGAGCTGCAGCGCCTCGATCTCCTCCTTGTCCTTGTAGAGCGAGGAGTTCGGATAGATTTCGACCTTGGCCTTGCCGCCGGTGTATTTCTCGGCGAGTTCCTTGAACTTGAGCGAGCCTTTGCCCTTCGGCGTGTCGTTCGCGACGACGTGGCTGTACTTGATGACGATCGGCGCCTGCGCCCAGCCGGGGCGGCCGTAAGCGGCGGCGATCGCGGCGCCCGAGAGCGCGGTTCCGAATTGGCGGCGGGATAGTTTCATGGGGCTTTGCTCCTTTTGGACGCACCGCCGGTGAATTGGCGGTGACGTGATCCTCCCTCATCGCCGCGCAAGGCCCCCACCCGCGCGACTAATGTTGCGGCTATTCTAAGGGGTGCGCCCGGTCCGCACAACTTGATCGACCATCGCGGGTGCTGTTCCGAGATAAGAAGCCGGCTCGCACAGGGCGCGTACGCGTTGCGCCGACATCACATCCGACACGGCGGGATTCTCCATCAGGACAAGGAACAATGCGCGCTTTTGCGCCAGCGCGTCGCGGCAGGCCTGATAGACAAGGTCATGGGCCTGCTGGCGGCCGAGATGCGGCGCAAGCCCCATCATGACCGCCTCTGCGACAATCAGTCCCTGGGTCAGTTCGAGGTTCTGCCGCATACGACTTTCGTCGACCACAAGCCCCTCAAGCATGAACTTGGCCTGCGCGAGCGAGCCTGCGGTGAGGATGAAGCTTTCCGGAACCGCGATCCACTCGGCATGCCACGGGCCGGTGGCGCGCTCGAAATCCTGGATCATGGCATCGACCATCAGGCCCGCGTGCTGACGCACCGCCTTGGCGTTAGCGAGCAGGATTTCCGACGAGATCGGATTGCGCTTCTGCGGCATCGTGCTGGACGCGCCGCGATGCGCCGCGAACGGCTCGAACACTTCGGCGATCTCGGTCGCCATCAACAACATCACGTCGAGGCCGATCTTGCCGAGCGAGCCGGTGATCAGCGCCAGCAGGTTCACGGTCTCGGCGAGCGCGTCGCGCGCGACGTGCCAGGTGATCGGCGGATCGCCGAGCTTGAGTTCGGCAGCAAACTCGCGCCGCACGTCGAGCCCCTTGTCGCCGAGCGAGGCGAGCGTGCCGGCGGCGCCGCCGAGCTGCGCGACCAGCACGCGGGGCTTGAGCTCGCGCAGCCGCACGGCATGGCGGTCGAGCATCGAGAGCCACACCGCGCATTTATAGCCGAAGGTAATCGGCAGCGCCTGTTGCAGATGCGTGCGGCCGGGCATTGCCGTTTCGCGGTAGCGCTGCGCCAGCACGACGAGTGCCGCCGACACGGCGCTCAGGTCGCGTTCGATCGTGCGCGAGGCCGGCGCGGATCTGCAGCACCGTGCGCGGTGTCCATGATGTCCTGCGTGGTCGCGCCCCAGTGCACGAAGCGCCCGGCATCGCCGAGCCGCGCGGACAACTGCCGCACCAGACCGAGGATCGGGTAGCCGACATTCTCGGCCTCGCGCTTGAGCGCGTCACGATCGAGCACGACGTTCGGCGCAAGCCGCGCGATCGCGTCGGCAGCTTCCTGCGGAATGACGCCCACCCTGCCCTGCGCGACCGCGAGCGCAACCTCGGCCTCGATGTAGCACTTCAGGAGATTGTCGTCGGAGAACACCGCCGCGCATCTCGGGCGTGCCGAACATGTCCTTGAAGATGTGGCTGTCGAGGACGGTGGATGGCATGCGCTAGTCCTTACTTGCCTGACAAACGCCCGATGCTCCCGCGCGTAGCGCACCAGCGCCGCGAAGCGATAGAGGCCGTGCACGAACTTGCCGTATGGCAGGGTGATGAACAGCGCGAACACGACGCCGAGATGCAGCGCGAGCAGCAGCGGCATCGCGGACGTGGCGCGCAGCACAGAGCAGCGCGAGGCCGGTCAGGCTGGTGGCGAACAGCATCGCGATGAACGCCGTCTCCATGCCGAAGCGCGCGGCATCCATCATGATCGGGATCGCGGCGCAGCTTCGCGATCAGCAGGCCGAGCGGGCCGAAAATCAGCCCGATGCCGCCGAGCGTGCCGAGCACCACGGGCAGATCCCACCAGGGATATGGCGCCTCACGCGCCAGCAGGTAATGCCAGAGCGTTGCCACGCAGGTCGAGGCGAAGCAGAGCGCGAAGCCGTAGAACGTGAGGTGATGATAGAACGCGCGCCGGTCGTTCGGGCGATCGTCGTGATTGTAGCAGCCGATGCCGCCGCCATCGAGATAGCGCAGCGTGCCGGCATCGCGCATGGCCTGCCACAGCCCGCCCTGCGCCACCGGCGGATCGCCGATGTCGCGCCAGAACGCACGCAGGCTTAAAGCCAGCGCGACGATCGCATAGAGGAACGCGAGGCCGAACAGCCCCGCCATCGCGTTGTGCGGCATCAGCCGATAGAACGCGCCCGGGCCGGTGTGCGTGCCGAAAATCACCGAAGCGTCGTGCCACGCGACGAATCCCGACGATGAACGCCGCCACGCTGAGCGCCGCCACGATCGCGATCGCCAGCCCATTGCGATCGAACAGGGGCGCGAGCGCGCGCGGCCATGCGTACTGCGCGTAAGAATCATTGCGCACCTGCGCGAGCACGCGCGGCACGTTCACGTCGAACGCGTGCGGCGGCGAGAACTGGCAATCCACGTAACAGGCGCCGCAGGCGTGGCAGAGGTTCGCCAGATAATTCAGGTCGCCGTCCGGAAATGCGCGGCGCATCTCCATCGCGGGAAACACCGCGCACAGCCCCTCGCAATAGCGGCAGGAGTTGCACACCGTCATCAGCCGGTCGGCTTCGGCGAGCAGCGCGGTCGCGTGATTGCCCGGCCGCGCGCCCGGCTTTTTCCGGCTCCGGCATGTCAGTTGCGAGCATTTTTCGCCGCCTCCCTGCCCGCGATGCGGCCGAACACGCTGCCGATGGTCATGCCCATGCCGGCCGCATAGCCGCGCCCGAGCACATTGCCGGACATCACCTCGCCAGCCGAGAACATGTTCGCCGATGGCTTGCCGTCCTTCATCAGCATGCGCGCCTCCTTGTTCACGCGCGTCGCCAGATACGTGAAGGTGATGCCCGGCCGCACCGGATACGCATAGTAAGGTGCGGCCTCGATACGCCGCGCCCAGTGGGTCTTCTCCGGCGTCAGCCCTTGCGTGCGGCAATCGTCGAGGATCGTGTCGTCGAAGGTGCCAGGCTGCACCGCGGCGTTGAAGCCGGCGACCGTCGCCTCCAGCGCGTCCGGATCGAGCATCAGCTTGCCGGCCAGCTCGCGGATGCTCGGCGCGCCGATCGGCGGATACAACGTCGGCATGAACATCCGCACGACTGAAGAGTCGAACAGGATGTAGGCGATCTGGTCGGGCTGCGCGGCGACCAGCCGGCCCCAGATCGCGTAACGCTTCGGCCAGATGTCTTCGCCCTCGTCGTAGAAACGCTGGGCATGCTTGTTCACCACGATCCCGAAGATCACGCTGTCGTGGCGGGTGATGATGCCGCCGTCGTATTTCGGCGCGCGCGCGTCGATCGCGACTGCGTGGCATTGCGTCGGATCGCCGATCTGCTCGACGCCGTGATCGATCAGCAGCTTGAGCACCGTGCCGCGATTGTTCGGCGTGCCGCGGATGAGGAAATTGTCCGCCGCCGCGCCCCAGTATTGCTTGAGCCACTCGATATTGGATTCAAATCCGCCGCAGGCGGCGACGAACGTCGCGGCGCGCACGCTGTGTCGCGTTCCGCCCTGTTGTACGGTCGCGGAGAGGAACATGCCGTTGTCGATCTCGAGATCGACCACCTCCGCCTCGTAGGCGATCTCAACGCCGAGGCTTTCGGCGGTGAGGTAGAGCGCATTGAGCATCGAGCGCCCGCCGCCGAGGAAGAAGGAGTTGGTGCGCCCGAGGCTCAAGGTGCCGCCGAGCGAGGGCTGGAAGCGCACGCCCTGCTGCGGCAACCAGTCGAGTACCTCCTTCGATTCATGGATCATGTGGCGCGCCAGCGCCTCGTCGGTGTTGCCCTGCGTGACGGCGAGCAAGTCCTTGAAGAACTCGTCTTCCAGATATGGCCCGCTCAGCGTGTCGGTCGCGGCGTCATGCGCACAGCGGATGTTGCGGGTGTGGCGCGTGTTGCCGCCGCGCCAGAACTTGGTCGCCAGTTCGCACACCAGCACGCTCGCGCCGCCGCGCCGAGCCGCGATGGCCGCGCACAGCGCCGCATTGCCGCCGCCGGCCACCAGCACGTCGTATTTTCGGAAAAGGTCCGCCATCCGTGCAGGATTGCCGCCCGACGCGGGCGGGTCAATCTACCATCGACGCAACCCTCGCAGGCGCAGTCAGCTCAGAAACGGAGACCCGTTTCCCACGATCAAATGCCCAATCGCAGCCGCCACCAGCACATAAACCGCCGCAACGACAACGATCGCGCCGATCCAGCCGCCGACGCTGATGTGAGGATTGTTTGGCCGCCAGTCCGACGCCCGTGCGTGAATGACGCTCATCATGTGCTCCTTCGCCGGTGATCCAACGGCCGATGCAGGCCGCTGGTTCCCGATCGGAAAGGAATGCGAACGCGCCGGCCGCAGCTGCGCGACCGATGATCCTCGCATGGTAATTGCGCGGACAAACGTGATTTTGCTTATGAATTGGTACGTATACGGATTCACCGAATCGTTAGGAACCCATTTAGTGCGCAGTGCAACGCTCGGGTACGAGTCGAGCTTCGGTGAACCACGCAGCGAGACGGGATCCAGCTGGATCCTCAAGGACAAGCGTGGATGCGGCCCCATGGATCTTGTTTGGGAAGGATAAGCCGATGACGCAATTTCGCATTCTGCACGTCGACGATGAGATGGATATTCGCGAGGTCGTCGCACTTTCGCTGAGCCTCGATCCTCAATTCACGACGAAAAGCTGCTCATCCGGCGAAGAGGCCATCGTCGAGGCTACCAAATGGTCGCCCGACCTCATTCTGTGCGACGTCATGATGCCAGTGATGGACGGACCCACGACCCTCGCGCACCTGCGCGAGAAGCCGGAGACCTCCGATATTCCGGTTATTTTCATGACGGCGCGTCAGCAGGCCCGGGAACTCGAGCGGTTCAAATCGCTCGGCGCCAGCGGAGTCATGGCAAAGCCCTTCGATCCCATGATCCTTGCCGTCGAGGTGCGAAAGCATTTGTGGTCGGCGAAAATGGCGGCCGTACACCAGGAATTCAGGCAGCGCCTGCGCACCGACTCGATTGTCCTCGCCAAATGCCGGTCGGCCTTGGAACATGCTGAAAACTCGCCTCAGGTGCTGGAGGAGCTTCAGACCTGCGCACACAAGCTCGCCGGCGCGGCTGGAATCTTCGGAGCCGACAAAGTCAGTTGGGCGGCCTCCGTGCTCGAAGAATCCGTGGTCGAGCGTCGCTCATCCGGCGGCTCGAAGGGCGCCGTGGAAGATGACACTGACGTGTTGATCGAATGCCTCGCCAGCGCCTAGTCCCAATTGTCAGTCGGTCCGGAGTGTGAAATGGCGCAAACTGCGGGCAATACAGCGCTGAAGGTGCTCATCGCCGACGACGATCCGGGCGTGTTGAAGCTGCTCGCCGCGCGCTGCGCCAAAATGGGCCTCGATGTGCAAACGACGGGCAACGGTATCAACGCGCTGATGATGGCGCGCCGAACCTCACCCGATGTTCTCATCATCGACGTGAACATGCCGGCATTGGACGGATTATCGGTTTGCTTCCGTGTTCTCAGCCAGGAGACGAAGCGAATTGAAGTCATCGTCATCACCGGAAACCCGGACCCGGAGATCAAGGAGCGGTGCGAGAGCTATGGCGCGGTGTACGGGCGCAAGGGACCCGACCTGTGGAACGTCATCCAGACCGCCGTCGTGGAGACATTCCCGGACGCGGATCTCGACATCGACGCTGCAGTGCAAGCCCGGCCCATCACTGCGGTTCCGGACCGGCCGCGCGTCCTGATCGTCGACGACGATCCCGACGTCGCACAGTATTTCGGCAGCCGGCTTCGAAAAATCGGGCTGGACGTGCTGTCGGCGCCAAATGGCGTGCAAGGATACCGCATCGCGCAACGCGAGATGCCGAGTGTCATTATCTCCGACGTCATCATGCCGGAGGGCGACATCCGCTACCTGCTATGGAAATTGCGGGCAAATCCCGCAACACAGAACATTCCTGTTTTCATTGTCAGCGCGCGGCCGTTCGATACCTCCGCGCAGGCCGATTTGCGCCGGGAGGTCTGCGGCCACGCTGGCGCCGCCCAGCTATTTCAAAAATCATCCGACATGAGCGCGTTGATCGCAGCCCTTCAGGAGCACTGTTCCCTGAGCTGGCGCGGCGGAGAGTCTGCAGCAGCGGCGCTGAGTTAGCTCGCCGCTCGCGCTCCGGCTGGGAAGCGCGCTCAAGCCGCTGACATTTGCTTCGCAAATCGTCACGTGCGGCAGCCGCTATCGATTTCGAACTTCGACATTTTCAGGCGGCGGCGCCTTCAGATACCCCGTCGCAGCATCCGCTTGCGCCGCGGTTTCGTTCTCCAGCGTATAGGTATTACCTCCAATAGGTAAGATAAGGCCCGCTCGGGGTATCAGGGTGATGAGTAGTCACGCCGACAATACTGACTATTAATGCGATTTGGATCACTATATCCCTTACCTACAACTATATTATTCGCAATATAGCGCACGCGCTTTCCCGTGAGAGAGAATGAAGCATTGCGGAACGCGAGTTCAATAGTCCAGGTTGACGAAACCAGCGGCGCCATGCGCAACGCGCTGCGCGACGAACTTTATATTGCGGCCATCGAATCCTCCGATCTCGCGTTCGTCACGACCGATCTAGCCGGAACCATCACCTCCTGGAGCCGCGGCGCGCGGGATCTCTTCGGACACACCGAAGCCGACGTTCTCGGGGCCGACATATCCATCATCGTACCCGCAGACCGGCGCGCCGAACCTCACGCAAACATCGGGCGTGTTCGGGACGGTGGTCTGGTCGCAGACCAGAAGACAACCCGGCTGAACCGTGACGGCAGGCTCCTGCATGTGTCGCTTTCCGTTGCGCCGATCCGCAATGCCGGCGGCCAGCTGATTGGCGCATCCGGCATTTACCGGGACATTTCCGAGCAGATCCTGTCGGAGGAAAAGTTCAGACTCGCCGTCGATGCCTGTCCGAGCGGCATGATGATGGTGGACGACCGGGGAACGATCGTTCTGATCAACAGCGAAATCGAGCGAATGTTCGGTTACGCACGCGAGGAACTGATCGGGCGCCCGGTGGAATTGCTGCTCCCGGCACGAGCGCATTCGTCACATGCGGTGCATCGCGAAAACTTCACCCGCAACCCGGAAACACGGCGAATGGGTTCGGGACGAGACCTGTTCGCGCGCCGCAAGGACGGGTCGGAATTTCAGGTCGAGGTTGGCTTGAATCCGATCGACACGCATGCGGGCGTGCTTATTCTGGGCGTGGTCATCGACATCACGAAGCGAAAGCGCGCCGAGGAGAAATTCCGTCTGCTGGTCGATGCGAGTCCGAGCGGGATCGTACTGATCGATTCCAGCGGGCGGATCGTCATCGTTAATGCCGAGATCGAAGGCTTGTTCGGCTATGGTCGCGAGGAACTGATCGACCAGCCAAGCAGCCTGCTGGTGCCTGCCGGGCTTCGCGTCCGCGGCGCGGACCACTCCGCCGGCTTCGGACACTGGCCGGAGCTGCGCAAGGCCGTCGTCACACGCGACGCCGTCGCGCGCCGCAAGGATGGAAGCGAGTTTCCAGTCGAGGTCCGTTTGAACCCCATTCAGATGGAAGATCAGTTTCTGGTGCTTTGCGTCCTGATCGACATCACCGAGCGCAAGCGGGTCGAGGGATTGAAGGACGAGTTTGTCTCGACCGTGAGCCACGAATTGCGCACGCCTTTGACGTCGATCGCCGCATCCCTGGGCCTGCTGACCGGCAACACCGCGATCGCCCTCCCGACAAGCGCGCTGCGGCTGATCTCGATTGCGCATTCCAACAGCCAGCGGCTCGTGCGCCTGATCAACGACATCCTCGACATCGAGAAGATGGAGTCCGGCGAAATCATATTTGACATGAGGCGCGTCGCGGTCAGCGCACTGCTCGAACAGACGATCGAGGCAAACCGCGGCCTTGCCGAAAGCAAGCAGGTCGGGCTCGCGTTCATCGACCCACCGGCCGAGATCTATGTCAACGCCGACTTCAGACCGCTTGAACCAGGTCGTGACCAACCTCCTGTCGAATGCGATCAAGTTTTCGCCTCCCGGCGCCGACGTCGACGTCAGCGCCATGCGGGCGAACAACACGGTTCGTATCAGCGTCAGGGACCGCGGGCCGGGCATTCCGCCTTCCTTCAAGCACCGCGTTTTCGAAAAATTCGCCCAGGCTGACGGTACCGATACGCGACAGAAGGGCGGGACGGGCCTCGGGCTGAGCATCGTCAAGCAGATCGTCGGGCGCCTCGGCGGACGAGTTGTCTTCGACGACGCACCCGGCGGCGGGACCGTGTTCCAGGTCGATCTGCCAGAGTTTGGATATATTCTTGAAAGCGCGCGGGACAGCGAACTGGCGCGCTGCATTCTGATTTGCGACGATTTCCCCGGCATGGCCGAGATGCTGGCTCACAAGCGCACGCGAGCCGGATACACCTGCGAGACCGCGATCAGCGGCGCAGAGGTCGTCAGCAAGGCTTCGGTGAAGCGCTATGCGGCAATCCTGGTCGATTTGCGGTTGCCGGACTGTGACGGCATCAGCCTGATCCAACAACTGCGCAGCCAGCCGCAAAACCGCAGAACCCCGATCGTCGTCATTTCGGGAGACCCCAGGGACGGCGTCAACGATCCGCGCTCGGCCGCGCTCGATATTCTCGGCTGGCTGACCAAGCCGGTTAAAATACCGCGCCTCGCAACTCTGCTCGAGCAAGCGGGCGTCAGCGCCATGGAAGCGCGACCCTCGGCGCTTTCGCCCGCGGGCTTTTAAGGGCTCCCAAGCGAGCCAGAGGGCGTACCGAACGAGCTGTCAGTCTCATCAGCGTACCGGCGGGAATCGAACCGGATCAATGCTCGCAGGGCGGGCGCTCTCAGGCACACCGGGTCGACGTCAGGCCGCCACCGCGGTGACCCGATTCCCGCCGAAGGAGGCCGTCTCCTGCGCGGCCGAAATGGCTTGCGTCAGCATCCGCCCGCTATCGGCCCCACGGCAACATCGCCCGGAAACAACAGACACGCTTGCCGTGACCGTAATGGCGGCATCCGCCTCGCCGTCGAACACCCTGATCCGCGCCACAGCCTGGCACAAAGCTTCGCCAAGCTGGCGCGCAACTGCCGCTGTTACATCGGGCGCCACCACGAGAAACAGTCCATCGTGATAGGTCGCTGCAACGGTGCCCACCGTGGACGGCGTGCCCCGCAGCACCCGCGCAACCTGAACCTGGATACTTCGCGCGGCTTCCTCTCCGTGATGCGCGCGAAGCGCGTCGAAGCGGTCCACCTTCAGCGCAACGATCGAGACGCCTTGACCCAACGCATCGAGATCGACGCCGCTGAGATAGGCTTCGATAACCTCACCGGCAAACAATCCGGTTATCGCGTCCGTCGAGACCGCGGCGCGACGATCACCCCAATTGGTCAAGAAGGCGAGAAGCTGACGTTCGCGATCGCGGCGCTGTTCAAGCTCATCCTTCAGTTTGAGCGCGGAGCGAACCCGCGCGGTGAGTTCCATCCGATGCACCGGCTTGCTCACATAGTCATTTGCCCCGGCCGCGAATGCGTTGGTCAGGCTGTCCATGTCGTCGAGCGAGGTCACCATGATGATCGGCGTATCGACATAGCGAGGATCACTCCTGATGCGGGCACACGCCTCGATACCATCGAGATCCGGCATCACGATGTCGAGCAGGATGATATCCGCGCCGGGACGTTCGCTCTTGGTCTGGCCCAGATCCAGAAGCCGAAACGCGCTCCACGCCGAGTCCGCCGTCACCACATCCTTGAAGCCGGCCGCGAGAAGCGTGGCCGCGGTAAGCTCGCGCGCGTCGTCCGAGTCATCGACCACCAGCATCCGCATTCCGGTCTCCGTATTTGTACGCATGACGTGACTTGCCATTCTAATGGGGGACTATTTAGGAGAGTTCACCGCACGCGCTCGCAATTGACGGAGTTGCGTCACGGATCGGCAAGACGCGTGACCGGCAGCATGCGGCACCAGAATGTTACGAGCCGCTGCGCGCCGCCTGAAGTTCGGCCAGCACTGCGCCATGCAATGTCTCGAGCGCCTGCGCCAGGCATGACACTTCGCCCTCGCTGAGCGCACGTTTTTCCCGGTAGGCCTGCGTCAATGCGGATTCGGCTGTGCGCGCCAGCCGGCCCGTGCTCGGAAAGCCGATGGTTGAACCGATGCCGCTGATCCCATGCAGCATCCGATACGATTGGGCCACACGTTCGACGACGGCTGCGCCCTCGCCGGTCAACTGCGGCGCGGATGAAATTGCATCCCTGATCTTTTGTTCAAGCGTCGCGGTAAAGCGATCCCTCACCTTGGCGATCTGAAGTTCGAACTGATCCAGCTGCACTTGGAACTCTCTTGTCGAACACGAGCAAACGACTGCGCCTCTGACCCTGAATCACGCACCACGCTCAGCAGGCAGGCAGCGGACATGACCCGATGGCAAAGCCGAACGCGTGGTAGCCGCCGGACCGCGCGTCGGTTCTTCAGGTCACAATGCGCTTTGCGCATTCAGGACGATGCGCGCGAGGTCCGCACCGTTGCGGGCGCCCAGTTTCGCATTGATGCGCGCGCGATGAATTTCGACCGTGCGCGGGCTGATCTGCAGCCGTTTCGCCGTCTCCTTGTTCGACAACCCCTCGGTGATGGCTTCCAACACCTCATGCTCGCGGGGGGTGAGGGTATCGGCAAACAGCCCCGATCGCGGGTCGGAATGTCCCGGCTGCGGCGTCTGGCTCGCCGAGGCCGCAATGGCTGCATTGACCACCGTCAAGATGCCGTCCGGATCGAACGGTTTCCTGATCATGTCGAATGCCCCACGTCGGATCGCCTGTACGGCAATCGGAATAGTCGCTGCGCCGGACATCATGATCACGGGCGCGCGGAACTTTCTGGCAGCCAGTTCGGCGAGAACTCCCAGCCCTGACATTTCGGGCATACAGACATCGAGCAGGATGCAGGCCGGGCGGCTCGCCCGGACCTTCTCCAGCAACCCAGGTCCATCGGTGAAGGGCGTGGCATGAAATCCCGCGTGCGCGAGGATGACCTGCAACGACCCGAGCACGGAGCAGTCGTCGTCGGTCACAAAGATTTCTTTGTTCATTCCGATTGGCTCTCGGGGACCGCAACGATCCTGCGCCGACTCTAATGAACGGGGCTTAATCGCATCCTTCTTGTCGCGCGATTTTCGCATACGTACTAATATCGTACGCGTTAATATCTAGCGGGCGATATTTGATTTACCACTGCTTCGCGCAGACAGAAGCCGCGCGATTTTTATCGGCATCAGGATGCTGCGGCACATCAACGATCAAAACATGCGTTGTGGGGGCGATCTGCTTCGCATGACGGCTGCGAACTATCTGGCTCGCTGGCCAACCTCGGCTCGGCCGCACCTTCGGACGCAATTTTTAGGCAATCGGTTGAATGATGCGCTGAGCGGCATGACTGCATGAGGTTGGCGCGCCCGAAGGGATTCGAACCCCTGACCTCTGCCTTCGGAGGGCAGCGCTCTATCCAGCTGAGCTACGGGCGCGTTGCGGTCTCCTGTAACGCAAGTGCGTCGACGCGGCAACGGCGTAGGGTTTGGTCGGCGCCGACGGAGTCCCCGGATCGAAACCCTCGATGCAGAATCGATCGGTTCACCAGCGCTTCCCTGGCGTGTGCCACTGCGGCGCTGGCTTCGGTGTACTGCGGCGCGCAGGCAACGCTCTCTCAGGCGCGTCATGTCTGTTCCGGGGACGCAATCCGATAGCCTATTCCCGGCTCGGTCAGAATGACCACAGGCTCCTCGGCGCGATTTTCGATCTTCTGCCGCAGCTGGCCGATATAGACGCGCAGATATTGCGTATCCTCCGCATGCGCAGGACCCCACACGGCGACGAGGATCTGACGATGGGTCAGTACACGGCCGGCATGGCGCGCGAGAAAGGAGAGAAGCTCGAACTCCTTGGGCGTGAGCTTCACTTCGGCGCCGGCGCGGGTGGCACGATGACTGACCGAATCGATCTCCAGATCGCCAATGCGCAGCACCGGAATTTCCGCCTTGCGTTGCATGCGATGCCGTAAGGCGGTGCGCATCCGCGCCATCAGTTCCCCGACGTTGAACGGTTTGTTGACGTAATCGTCCGCGCCGAGATCGAGCGCTTCGATCTTCTCGGCTTCGCGCTCACGTGCGGACAAAACGATGATCGGCACGTCCGACCATTCCCGCGCCCGCCGGATCACCTCCTTGCCGTCCCCGTCGGGCAGACCGAGATCGAGCAGCACGATGTCCGGGGCACTTGCTGCGATGCGCTTGAGAGCGTCGGCAACCGTGCCGGATGTCGTCAGGTCGTAGTCGTTCGCCTCAAGCGCCGGCTTGAGGAAGCGCAGGATCGACGGTTCGTCATCGACAACCAGCACGCGGCTCTTGCTCATGGCGTGGCGTCGCGCGGAAATGTTAGCGTGAAACGCGCCCCGCGCCCCCCTGCAGCGGGACTTTCGACGCCCAGCGATCCGCCATGCGCATCCATGATGCCCTTTGCAATCGCAAGCCCGAGGCCGGTGCCCTGCCCGCCGTCCGCCATCGCGGCGGACTGATCCAGCCTGACGAACTTGTCGAAAACCGTCGGCAGCGCATCAGGTGGAATGCCCGGCCCGTCGTCGGCGATCGCCAGGGTCACGCAGTCTGCGGATGCTGTGGCCCCGATCGAGACCCGCGCTTCGGGCGGCGTATGCGACACGGCGTTCGCCACAATATTTCCGATCGCTTGCTCGGCGAGTGTTGCGTCCGCGCGAACCAGCGGAAGCTCCTGCGGCAGCGCGATTTCAAAATGCTGCTGCGCGCTCCGCCGCTTTGCCGCGCCGACAACGCGCTGCACGATCTCGCGCAGGTCGATCCAGTCGCGACGCACCTCCAATGCGCCTGCATCGATCCGGGCGATAGCGAGCAGGTTGCGCACCATCTCGTCAAGTCCCTCGGCCTCCAGCTTGATCTGGCCGAGCAGGTTCGCCTTGGTGGGCGTATCGAGCTTGTCGCCATAGTCGATCAGGCTGGTGGCCGAGCCAAGGATCGACGAAAGCGGCGTGCGGAAATCATGCGAGATCGATGCGAGCAGCGTGTTGCGCATCCGCTCGGTTTCGGTCGCCGTCTTCGCGGTGATCATTTCGCGACCAAGCAGCGCGCGATCGAGCGCGGCCGCCGTCTGCTCCGATAATGTTTCGAGCAACGCGCGGCCCTCAGAATCGAGCGGAGCGCCATCGGGATTTCGCCCAAGCCCGATCACGCCCAGCGTCTTTTCGCCGATCCGTAGGGGAACGAAATACCACGGAATAATGGGCAAGGTTCCGGTGTTCGCCCCTGCCGGTTCAGTGTGCGTGTAGGCCCACCGGGCGGCCGTGATCGCGGCCGGATCGAGCGCATCCTCCGGGGGCCATGCGGCGACGAGTTCAAGATCGTCGCCGTTGGACAGCAGCAACACCACCGGGCGCGCGAGCGATGTATTGATCTCGCTCGCGGCGCCTTCGGCAACGGCATCGGGCGTCGCAAGGCCCGAGAGCCGGCGTGTAAAGTCGTAAAGCCGGCGCGTCGCGCGCATGCGGCTCGCCGATAATCGCGCCTGCTGCCGGACGCGGCCCGCCATCGTGGCCGAGATCACCGCAACGACGAGAAAGATCAGCAGCGCCAGCAGTTCATAGGGCTCCGCGATCGTAAATGTGTAGATCGGCTGGATGAAAAAGAAGTTGTAGACAAAAAACGACAGGACTGATGCGTAGATCGCCGGGCCGATGCCAGATCCGATTGCGGTAAACAGCACCGCGAGCATGAACACCATCGAGAGATTGGGGATCGGCGTGAGCCATGTCAGCCCCTTGCCGACGCCGAGCGCTGCCGCGACCGCAATCGTCGCGTAGATAAAATGCGTCGGCTGTTCGGCCCAGCGCGCCGCCGGGCTGCGTCGTGGCGCGGCAATCTCACTCTCGCGCGTCACGAGATGAATGGCGATGTCCTGCGTGCGCCGGACCAGTTCGTGCGGCAGGGAACGCCGCAGTAGCTCGCTGAAGAATCCGCCGCGCGAACGGCCGACCACGATCTGCGTGACGTTCTCGAACTTGGCATAGCGTAATAACTCGGCCGGAAGGTCGTTGCTTGTGAGCGTGACCGTCTCGGCGCCAAGGCTTTCGGCAAGCTTCAACACGTCGTCGAGACGCGCGCGCGCGGCGTCGTCGAGCGCCGCCCCCGGCCGCTCGACCGTGACGGTGAGCCACGGGGCATCCATAAGATCGGCAAGCCGCTTTGCGGTGCGCACGACGGTTGGCGAAACAGAATCGGGCCCGACGCAGGCCAGGATGCGTTCGCCCGCAGCCCAGGGGCCCTCGATCGCCTGCGCCTGCATCCGCTCGACAAGCGCGGCGTCGACGCGTTCCGCGACCCGGCGCAGCGCCAACTCGCGCAGCGCAGTAAGATTCTGCGGCCGGAAGAAATGCTCCGCGGCACGCGCGGCTGTGTCCTGCACATAGACTTTGCCCTCGGCGAGTCGCTTGAGCAGTTCGTCGGGCGGAAAATCGACCAGCACCACCTCATCGGCTTTTTCGAAGACGGTATCGGGAACGGTTTCGCGCACGCGCACCTTGGTGATCTTGAGGATCACGTCGTTCAGGCTTTCGAGGTGCTGAATGTTCAGCGTAGTCCAGACATCGATGCCGGCGACAAGCAATTCGTCGATGTCCTGCCATCGCTTCGGATGGCGGCTGCCGGGCACGTTGGTGTGCGCATACTCGTCGACCAGCAGCAGGCCGGAGCGGCGCGCGAGGGCGGCATCCAGATCGAACTCCTGCATGATCTGGTTGCGGTAGGCGATCGGCTTGCGCGGCAGGACCTCGAAGCCTTCGACCAGTTGCTCGGTCTCGCGGCGGCCGTGCGTTTCCGCGAGCCCGACCGCGACGTCGCGCCCCTCCGCCTTCTCGCCGCGCGCGGCGGTCAGCATCGCGAAGGTCTTGCCGACGCCAGGCGCCGCACCGAGGAAAATCTTCAGGCGGCCGCGCCCCTCCCGGCGCGAGAGCGCAAGCAGTGCGTCGGGTGAGGCGCGTTGCGCTTCGGGGGCGGCCATCCGCCTATTTTACGACCGAAGTCGGTCAAGCGCGATGTTCAGATCGAGCACGTTCACGCGATGCTCGCCCAGCAGGCCGAGCAACGGGCCCCGCACCTGGCCCTGCACCAGCTCGCGGACGCTCCCCTCGGCAAGTCCGCGGGCCTTCGCGACACGCGGCACCTGAAACAGCGCGGCCTCCGGCGAGATGTCCGGGTCGAGCCCGCTTGCCGATGTGGTCACAAGATCGGCGGGCACTGCGGCCGCCGGATTCTCGGCATTGAGCTTCTCGGTATCCTCCTTCAGCCGGTCGGCCAGCGCCCTGCTGGTCGGGCCGAGGTTGGAGCCCCCGGAGTTCGCGGCGTTGTAAGGCGCCGGCACGGTCTTCGTGGCGTCGCTCGGGTCGGGCGCCGTCGTCGCCGAAGGCCGGCCATGGAAATACTTGTCGTCGGCGAACGCCTGCCCGATCAGGGAGGAGCCGACCACCGCGCCATCCTGTGTGATGAGGCTTCCGTTCGCCTGCGCGGGGAAAGCCAGCTGCGCGATACCGGTGATGGCCAGCGGGTAAGCGAGGCCCGTGATGACGGTCAAGGCCAGCAGCAGGACGATCGCGGGGCGGATTTCCTTCAGCATAACTCTCTCCTCAGGCGAGATGCAGCGCGGCGACCACCATGTCGATCGCCTTGATGCCGATGAACGGCAGCACGATGCCGCCGAGGCCGTAAATCAGCAGGTTGCGGCGCAGCAGCGGCGCGGCGCCGATCGGCCGGTACTTCACACCCTTCAGCGCGAGCGGGATGAGCGCGATGATGATGAGTGCATTGAAGATGATTGCGGACAGGATCGCGCTCTGCGGCGTCGCGAGTCCCATGACGTTGAGAACGCCGAGCTGCGGGTAGAACGCCACGAACATCGCCGGGATGATGGCGAAATATTTCGCAACGTCGTTGGCGATCGAGAATGTCGTGAGCGCACCGCGGGTCATCAGCAGCTGCTTGCCGATTTCGACCACCTCGATCAGTTTGGTTGGATCGGAATCGAGATCGACCATGTTGCCAGCCTCGCGCGCTGCCTGCGTGCCGCTTTGCATCGCCACCCCGACATCCGCTTGCGCCAGTGCGGGCGCGTCATTCGTGCCGTCGCCGCACATCGCGATGAGCCGGCCTTGCGTTTGCTCGCCGCGAATGTAGGTGAGCTTCTGTTCGGGCGTCGCTTCGGCAATGAAATCGTCCACCCCGGCCTCCGACGCGATTGCTGCGGCGGTCACCGGATTGTCGCCGGTGATCATCACGGTTTTGATGCCCATACGGCGCAGAGCCGCGAAACGGTCCTTCACGTCAGGCTTCACGACATCCTTGAGATGGATGACGCCCAGGAGACGGCCGCCATCTGCGAGGCCCAGGGGCGTGCCGCCAGAGCGCGCGATCTTGTCCACCGCGGCGCGGAATGCGGGCGGCTCATTGACACTGCCGTTCTGCTCCCGGGCAAACTTGAGGATGGAGTCGATCGCGCCCTTGCGCAATTTGCGCTGCGCAGAGACATCGACCCCGGACAGGCGCGTCGTTGCCGAGAATTCGATGAACCTGGCGCTGTCCGGGGCGGGTTGACGCGTGACCCCGTATTTTTCCTGCATCAGCGCGACGATGGATCGCCCCTCGGGCGTCTCGTCGGCTTCGCTCGCCAGCAAGGCCGCCTCGGCCGCCTCGCGCTCTGTCACGCCCGGCACCAGGATGATCTCGGTCGCGAGCCGATTGCCGAAAGTGATGGTGCCGGTCTTGTCGAGCAGCAGCGTGTCGACATCGCCAGCCGCCTCGACGGCGCGACCCGACATCGCCAGCACGTTGAAACGCACGAGACGGTCCATCCCGGCAATCCCGATGGCCGAGAGGAGTGCACCGATGGTGGTCGGGATCAGCGTGACGAACAGCGCGACGAGCACGATGACGGTGATCGTCCCGCTCGCGTAGAGCGCATAGCTCGGAATGGTCGCGGTTGCGAAAACGAAGATGATCGTGAGGCCGACCAGCAGGATGTTCAGCGCGATCTCGTTCGGAGTTTTCTGCCGCTCCGCGCCCTCCACCAGCTTGATCATGCGGTCGAGGAAAGACGACCCGGGCGAGGACGTGATGCGGATCACGATCCGATC
Source organism: uncultured Alphaproteobacteria bacterium (assembly GCA_963757565.1). Taxonomy (GTDB): domain Bacteria; phylum Pseudomonadota; class Alphaproteobacteria; order Rhizobiales; family Xanthobacteraceae; genus PALSA-894. The sequence continues at coordinate 94,249 of CAVWSB010000001.1, read as the reverse complement.
GGAAATGACAGTTGTGCCGCCCGTGACGGCGGACCGATCGCCGCCGGACTCGCGGATGACCGGCGCAGATTCGCCCGTGACCGCGGCCTCGTTCACGGACGCGATGCCCTCGATCACCTCGCCGTCGCCGGGAATGATGTCTCCCGCCTCGCAGAGGACGACGTCACCGGCTTCCAGTTCCTCCGCCGATACCCCCTCGTAGAGTTCGGTGTTGTCGGACGTCAGCACGCGCTTGGCACGCGTCTGCGTGCGAGTTTTGCGCAGCGAGTCCGCTTGCGCCTTGCCGCGCCCTTCGGCGACCGCCTCGGCCAAGTTCGCAAACAGCACGGTGAACCAGAGCCAGATCACGATCTGCACTTCGAAGCCCAGGTTCGGGCCGCCGGTCAGATAATCACGGACCAGCAGCACGCTGGTCAGGATCGTGACCATCTCCAGCACGAACATCACCGGGTTTTTTGCGAGCGAACGCGGGTCAAGCTTCACGAAGGCCTGGCCGATCGCCGGGAGCACAATGGCCGGGTCGAGCAGTGTGTTTGTCGGCGTGCGCTTGCGCAACTTGGAGGTTTCCATCTGTCGCTACTCCGAAGGGTCAGCTTAGAACGTGGCGCCGGCGAGCATCGCGAGATGCTCGACAATCGGCCCAAGGGCGAGCGCGGGGAAAAATGTCAGGCCGCCGACGATCAGGATCACGCCGACGAGCAAGCCGACAAACAGCGGGCTGGTGGTCGGAAACGTACCGGCCGACGGTGCGAGCAACTTTTTGTGCGCCAGCGCTCCCGCAATGGCCATCGCGGGAACGATCATCCAGAAGCGGCCGACGAACATCGACACCGCGCCGGTCACGTTGTAGAAGGGCGTGTTGCCGGTGAGGCCCGCGAACGCCGACCCATTGTTCGCGGTTTGTGACGTGTAGGCGTAGAGCACCTCGGTGAATCCGTGCGGACCGGCGTTCGCCATCGAGGCGACGGCGGGCGGATAGACCACAGCGACGGCGGTCCATCCGAGATACATCAGCGGCAGGATCAGGATAGCGAGCATCGCCATCTTCACCTCACGCGCCTCGATCTTCTTGCCGACATATTCGGGCGTGCGTCCGACCATCAGCCCCGCGATGAATACCGTCAGAATGACGAACAGGAGCATGCCGTAGAGGCCGGCGCCGACGCCGCCAACGATGATCTCCCCGAGTTGCATGTTGATCAGCGGAATCATGCCGCCGAGCGCGGTGAACGAGTCGTGCATGGCATTCACCGCGCCGCACGAGGCCGCCGTGGTGATCACGGCGAACAACGCGGAGGCCGCGATGCCGAAACGCACCTCCTTGCCTTCCATGTTGCCGCCGGAAAGCCCGAGCGCGGCAAGCGTTTGGGTGCCGTTGGCCTCGGCCCAGTAGGTCACCGCGACGCCGGCGATGAACAGCACGCCCATCGCGGCAAGCAGCGCCCAGCCCTGGCGTGTGTTGCCGACCATGCGGCCGAATACGTTGGTCAACGCGGCGCCGAGCGCAAAGATCGAAAGCATCTGCACGAAATTCGACACGGCATTCGGATTCTCGAACGGGTGCGCGGCGTTTGCATTGAAGAAACCGCCGCCGTTGGTTCCGAGCATCTTGATCGCGACCTGCGAGGCGACCGGGCCGACCGCGATGGTCTGCTTTGCGCCTTCCAGCGTCGTCGCATCGATGTAAGGGCCGAGCGTCTGCGGAACGCCCTGCCACACCAGGAATAGCGCGTAGGGAATGCAGATCGGCAGCAGCACATAGAGCGTGCAGCGCGTGATATCGACCCAGAAATTGCCGACCGTCTTGACCTGCGCGCGCGCAAAGCCGCGGATCATCGCGACGGCAAGCACAACGCCGGTCGCGGCCGACAGAAAATTCTGGTGCGTCAGCCCAAGCATTTGCACCAGATACGACATGGTGCTCTCGCCGCCATAGTTCTGCCAGTTGGTATTGGTGACGAAGCTGATCGCTGTGTTGAACGCGAGGTCGGGTGTGACCGCGGACTGGTCGGCCGGATTGAGCGGCAGGACCGCCTGCAACCGCATCAGCGCATAGAGAACGATGATGCCGCCGACGTGAAACAGCAGCATGGCGACCGTGTAGGTGAGCCAATGCTGTTCGCGGGTCGCATCGACGCCGCTGATCCGATAGAGCGCTGCTTCCACTGGCCGCAGAACCGGCGACAAGACCGTGCGCTCGCCCGCGAACACACGGCACATGTAACCACCGAGCAACGGCGTAAGTGCGACGATGATTGCGCAGAACATCACGATTTGCAGCCAACCGACGAATGTCATGGCGCGTGCTTTCAGAACCGTTCGGGGCGCAACAGCGCGTAGGTGAGGTAGATGAGCAGTCCTGCGATCACCATGGCGGCGAGGGAATAGTCGAGGGTCATCGGTGCGCCCTCACAGCCGTTCGCACGCGAACGCGTAGCCGATGGTCAGCGCGAAGAAGGCGATGCCGAGCAGCAAAAGAGAAACGTCGAACATGGGACCGCTCCTGTCATGCGGAAGCGATCACGAAATAGGCGCCCGCCCATAAAGAAGCGATGCGAAGAATCTCAGCCGGATATAAAGGAGATATAAGCGCAGGCCGCGCATGACGGAACGCCGCTACGCCACGGGTGCGGCAACGGCTACCGGTTATTTCCCCAGATGACGCCGGATCGCGGCGATCGACGGACCGACCCGGTCGATCGCGGCGAAGAATTCGTCATGTGTGACCTTGAGACGCGATGTCCAGTAATCGGTCTGCGCCGCGTCCTTCGCGTCAAACGAAGGGCGTGGGTGCGACGCTCGGCTGCGCGCGCAGAATTGACGCGACCATGACCAGATCGACCATGCGGGGATGGTAGCATCGGTGGGAACCGATCGGCCGCCCAACTTGCGCAAGCGTTAATGAAGCCTGAAGCGCGCGCCGGCGAAAGGCTCGTCAGCCGCGCGCGGGCGGGTGCAGCACGGGCGCATCGCGCGTGAAACTTCGGCGTCCACGCTTGAAGCCGAAGAGCGGTGGCGCAAGCTCGGCAATCGCCATCGCGGGTGCCTCGCAATCCAACACAATGAGATCCGCCGGATTGCCGATCGCGATGCCGTAGTCGGCGAGGTTCATCAGCCGCGCGGGCTGCGCGGTGATCAGGTCGAAACAGGCGCCAAGCTCGGCGGGGCTCGCCTGTGCGATGTTCGCATAGAGATTCGCGATGCGGACGAGCGAGCAATCGCCGAACGGCGTGAACGGGTTGAGCACGTTGTTGGTCGCGAGCGAACAGGTCACGCCGTGCGCGGCGAGGCGATGCGCGGGCGTCACGCCGCGCGGCACATTGTGATCGTGCGCGCGTCCCATCAGGAACAGGTCGGTCGCGGGCAGCACTGTCACGGCGACGCCCGCGTCCGCGAGCCTGTGCGCGACTGCAAGAAGCTGCGCCGGCGGCAGCGCCGAGAGCTTGGTGACGTGCCCGACCGCGACACGCCCGCCGTAGCGCGCGGCCCCGGTCTGGCGGCAGACCTCGTCGAGATGCATCCACGATGCGTCCAGGTCGAAGTCGAGATGGAAATCGATGTCGAGATCGAAGCGCTGCGCCAGCGCAAAGATGCGCGCGATCTGCCCATGCGGATCGGTGTCGGTGTAGGGACAGCCGCCGATCAGGTCGGCGCCCTGCTCGCAGGCAGCGATCAGAAGCTCCTCCGTGCCGGGATCGTTGAGCAGGCCCTCCTGCGGAAACACGCAGATCTCGAGGTCGATCGCCCAGGCGTAGTCGCGCTGCAAACGCCGAACCGCGTGAAATCCCGTCAGGCCGATGCGGGGATCTATCTCCACATGTGTGCGCATGCGTGTCGTGCCATGCGCGATTGCCTTTTCCAGCGTGCGGCGGCCGCGCGCGTAAACATCGTCCTCGGTGAAGGCACGCTTGGCGGCCGCAACCTGTGCGATCGCCTCCTGCAACGTTCCTTCGCGTGCGATGCAGCGATCGAGGATGCAGGACTTGTCGAGGTGGATGTGCGTCTCCACGAAGCCTGGCGTGACGAGGCGTCCGCCGGCATCGATCGCGCCGGCATCGGTCGCGATCCGCGCCGCGATCTCGGCAATCCGGCCATTCGCGACGCCAATGTCGAACACGCCATCGCGGCCGGCGATGCGCGCGTTGCGCAGAACGAGATCGAGCATGGTTGGTCGCGGGCTTCAGTTCGACAGAACGGACGCAGATTGCCGTGTTAGCGCGGTCCGCGTCGATAGGGAACGAAGCCACGCGGCTTGGCAAGTTGAAGAGGCCGTAGACCGCGCAAGCCTGCGGCCGCCTAACGGACCGGCGACCGCGACGCGATGAGCACGCTGCTGACAAGTGCCTTTCCGAGGAGTTATCTCATGCCGGCGCGGAAGTTATCAGACCAGTGGCAGAACGCGAGCCTAGACGTCACCCCCTAATCGAAGGGAATGGGACCGGGTGAGCCGACGGTGACCTGCCTCACACAGACTGAGCGCGGTGATTGCTATCTCGCGTTCAGGCAAAAGTGGAGCGTGAGATGTCGACCGATACGATTGGTTATATCGCCTCGGGGTTGGTTTTGTTGGCGTTCTATATGAGGGACATGGTTCCGCTGCGCATTGCAGCACTCTGCAGCAACATTGCTTTCATCGCCTACGCGATCCAACTCCATCTCGGCCCGGTGCTGGCGCTGCATTGCGTACTGATCCCGGTCAATGCCTGGCGGCTTTGGAGGCGCGCGACCAAGCCCGGTAACGCTGCGGAACGGGCAACCTGACTCGCCTTTCGCACCGCATCATGGCAGCTTGCGATACTCGCGCTGAAAGGCCTCGTCGAAGATCTGGTCCGCATCCATTGCGAAGGATGTCGCCTCGCACACGTTGCATGTGCCAACCGGAATTTCGACGCTGCAATGCACGTAGCCCTTGTCACTCCATTGGCGAAACTTCATCTCAGTCGTTTTCCAATCAACCTGGCCCCTTTTGCAGAAGTCACAGACATCCGCCTCATTCATCACTGCGCTCCGGCGCTCCTCGCAAAGAGCAATCCTGAACGGAGGCGCACGAACCCTGTGTGAGGTAATTCACACAACACGCTTGTGCCGCACCATCTCAAGCACGAACCCGATCGTCCCCAATTGAGGACAATCCTTTCAGATTTAACGGGAGAGAAAGGCGGGTGGGGTCAGTCGCCGTGAATCGGGGTCGGCGCAACCCGGTTGATCTGTCCGCCGGACATCGCTGGCGTACCCGTCACCACATAGGAACATATCGCACAGGCGTCGCGACCGCGTTGCTGCCACCATCTGCACCGGCTTCGGATCGCACAGGCCGGGAGACCCTCAGCGGCTTCTGCCGCGATGGACTGCGTGAGCCTATCGATAAGACCGCACTGCGTGCCGGCCCAATATCCGCAACGACCCTCGGCGCAGGCGGATGAGAAGCGGAAGCGTGCCTCGAGCGGCGCCGCCCCTCTCGCGCTTTCGACGAAATTCTCGTCGATTGCGAGCGGTGTCGGCAGATTGACGACCCGCCCGCCCGGCTCAATGACGCCAACCAACTCTGCACCCGGCGCGGCAGGCGCGCTCGGGCACAGGGCGTCGCGTCGTGCTTTCATTTCTTCGTCTTGCCGTTATCGTCGTCACCGACGAACATGCCCTGTACACCGGTGCGGTCCATCGTTTTGACCTCCGTCGGGAGAGCGTATTTTGCGGCGAGGAAGGTGAGCACGGCCCCTTGGATGGCCGCCGCAATGCCCTTCTGATCGTCCTCCTTGATCTTGAGTTTCCCCAAATCGACAACAAACCGATTGCCCGCCATGCCGCTCTCCCTGGTTGAAGGTGACGTTACGTTAGACCAAAATTGCCGAAACTTGAAAGGCTAAAAATCATAGATCTCGAACGGGCCCGGGAACGTGAGCTACTTCACATAACCGGCTAAGTGCCGGTCAACAGCGAGGGGGCATCGATGTTCAACTCGCCCAGCTCCCGTCGCGCCGACATTGATTCCGGGACCGTCCCGAGCTCTTCCGCCAACCGGATTGCACGCCCATACCAAGCCTCGGCTTCGGTTGGATTGTCGGTCGTGGCGTGGAAGCTTCCGATCAAGCGCATGACGTGCGCCTGCAACGGCCGGAAGCTGTAGCGTCGCGCGCCCTCAAGGGTCGCCATGAGCGTGGCAAGCGCTGAACTCTTCTTCAAGGCGACCTCAGTCAGACCGAGAGCCGCGCTCGACCAGAGGCGCATCCCCAACAATCCCGCAGCGGTCGTTCGCTCGAGCGCATCGCGCAACAGCAACTCGGCTTCCTGCAAACGACCGGTCAACGCATAGGCGCGTCCCAGATAGCGTTGTGAGGAAGGGATCAAGAGAGCGATGTCGGCCGAGCGCGCCAGCTTGAGCGCCTCTTCGAGCTCCTTGACCGCAGCCCATGGCTCATTGTGCATCAAGAGGCAGAAACCCCGCCCGACCTTTCCATAGCTTTGATCGAAGGGTTTGCGCGTTGTGGCCGCAACCTCCCCGGCCTTCCCGATCGTCTCGAAGGCAGCCGCGCTGTTTCCCGTGATGGCTTGTGTCTTGGCAAGACAGACAAGGGCGAGCAGCGATGCAGTCCCGGTGGTGCCGGTTTGCCGAAGTTTTAGCTCACCCTCAATGTCGGGAAGACAGGCGGTGAGCAATCGTTCCGATTCACGCAAGTCGCCTTCGTACCAGCAGGCCTGTGCCAGCGCGAAGTTTGCATTCAAAATCGCGGCTCTTTTTCCCAATTCTTCTGAGCGCCGGCAGCCGTGACGTCCCGCTTCGATGGCCTGGTCCAACAGACCCATTTTGGTCAAGGTCAGGCATTGGCTCGTCTCGATTTCGGCGAGCGTTGCCCGGTCGCCGAGTGTCTCGGCAAAGTCCTTCGCCTGCTCCAGACACCTGGCGATGCGGGGGAGATCCGCAACACCGGGGAGCGCGACGCGAAGACGGAGCCTGGATTCGATTGCAAGTCTGACCGTGTGCTCGCTCTCGGGAAGGTGAGTCAGGCATTCGATGGCACTGTCATAAAAAATGATGGCTTGGCGCCAGGCCCACCGCCCGATCGCGCGGTCACCCGCCTTAAACGCGTAGGTGATCGCGTGGTCCCAGACCTCGCCGCGCAACGCGTGATCGGCAAGACGTTCGGTGAATTCATCGAGCCGGTCGGCAAAGAGCGTCTCGATCGCCACCATCACGCGGGCGTGCAGATCGCGGCGATGTTTGCGCAGCATTCCCTCGTAAGTGACGGCCTGCAGCAATGCGTGTCGGAACGTCAGTTCGGTCTCGGTGGAATTGAGCTCATACAAGAATTCCGAGGACTCAAGTGCGGCGATTTCGGCGGAAAATTCGGCTTGCGAGGAGTCCGCGACAAACTGAAGGACCGCCAGTGGGACGTCTTTGCCGATCACCGAGGCGATCTGGAGCAAGCGCCTGCGCGCCGGCGGCAGACGATCGATGCGGGTCGCGATAATGGCCTGGACCGATGCGGGGATCTGGACATCCAAAAGGTTGTCGCTTTCGCTGAGCGAGCGCACCATCTCCTCGATGAACAGCGGGACACCGCCGGCCTTATCGATGATCTGATCGCGGACGCCGCGCGCACGATCGTCCGGTCCGAGTAACTCATCAAGCAGCATCTCGGCGCTATCGTCCGGCAGCGGCGGAAGATGCAACTCAACACCATAGGTCTTTCCCGCCCACGGCACGCGGCGGTCCGGCCGCATCGTCACCAACATCAGCAATTTGGCGGAATCGATGCCATCGACGATGGCTTCGAGAATCTCAGCGCTGGGCGGGTCGGCCCAATGGAAGTCCTCGACCAGCACGATCAGCGGGCGGAGTTCGGCCTCTCGCAGCACGACCGCGCGCAGGGCCGCCGTCGTGACCTGGCGGCGGATCGACGGCGCGAGCTGATTCCAGGATCGGGCATCGACCTCGACGTCGAGCAACGACTGCAGCGGCGCTGGATCGACGGTCCCGGAGGGGTCGATCAGCGCCAGCGCCTGTTTGAGTTTGCGATCGACCTCACCGCGGTCGTCGCCGGCGTCGACCCGAAGCCACGAGCGCAGCAGTTCCGCGGCCAGGTGGTACGGCGCCATGGTTGTGTGGGAGACAGCCGCGACCCGAAGGACCGTCCAGCTGCCCGCAGGTTGCTTGCGCAGAAATTCATGCGTCAGACGCGATTTACCAAAGCCCGCATCCGCGACGATGGTAACGACCTGCCCGCGACCACGGCCGGCGATGGCCAACATGGTCGCAAGCTGCGCGAGTTCGGGATCGCGCCCCACCAGTCGATTGAGCGTTTGCGCCGCATAGCGCACCTCCCACGAGGGGCGATCGACCGCCGATAACAGCTGAAAAGCCTCGAGCGGTTGCGCGAGCCCCTTTAAGGCAAGGCGGCCGAGCGGTGCCATATCGATATAGCCGCGGGCAAAGGCGGCGGTGCGTGTGGTGATCACAGCCGTGCCCGGGCTTGCATGCTGTTCAACCCGGCTGGCGATATGAGCGATGACCCCGGTCGCATCATAGTCGGTGGCATCGCGTCCGGTCGGCCGAATGATCACCTCGCCACTGTCCAATCCGACCCGGATTTTGACCCCGAGGTCACCAAGCTCCGACACAGCGTCGATCATTCCCCGCGCCGCGAGGCACGCCCGAACCGCATGGTCCTCGCAGGCGAGCGGTGCGCCGAACAAAGCCATGATTCCATCGCCCTGCACGCGGTTGACCACGCCGCCGAAGCGCGAGACCGCATCAATCATGCATTGGACCGCGGGATCGAGCTGCTGAATTGCGTGCTCGGGATCAAGCGCAGCGATGAGCTGGGTCGAGCCCCGAACATCGGCAAACAGCACCGTGACGTGCTTGCGTTCGCCTTCTTCGCTGAGCTGCAGGACCGGCGCGACGGGCGGCCCAGGAGCACGTTCGAGCGCAGCCCCGCATTGGCGGCAGAATCGCGCAGCAAGCCGGTTCGACATGCCACATGCGTCGCACAGGCGATCCAACGAATGGCCGCAACCTTCACAATAGCGGCTGCCGGTCACATTCTCGGTCTGGCAATGACGACACGAGATCAAGGTCGGCTCCTCGCACCGGACAACCTGACATTATCATGCCACCGCATGTGCGTGCAAAACCACGCTGAGGCGCCCTCCGGTCGAGATACCTCAGGTCTTAGGCAACAATCGGTTTCCCGAGCCATTCAACCACCTTCGGCGGCCAGTGCGGCGCCGTTGGAGCCGAGACACCGGTATCGATCGCCTGCGCGAATACGAATGCCCGATCCGGGTCGTATTTGCGTTTTACGGCACACAAAGCCGGAAAGGCGTCTCCCCAATAATTTTGATGAAAATCGGGTGGCGCGGGGTAAGGAAAATTTTGGAAGATCCTGTCGTTCCAGAACGGCGCCATCAGATCGCTCCAACTTTGGAGATAGGTCTCCACCGCGCGCTGATCGTTGCCGTCTCCCTTCTTCCAAACCCCGGTGACAAACACGTTGAATAGGCAATCGCGATGCAGGTAGGCACTTTTTTCAAGGGGATAGGCATTGATCGCACCCCCCATGGCATCGATCGTGAGCGAGGATGTCTTGTTTGAATCGGCGATGAAATTCTCAAGCAGCGCGCGCCAATCCTGAGTTTGTAGCTCGGACGAGGTAAAGCGCGAACGACGCTCGAATGCGTACACGGTGGAGGAGGACAATTTGAATTCCTTCAGCCGCTTCGTTTTGCGGTGAATGCCGGTCAGCGGCGCAAGCAACGTGCTCAGCTCTGAATCGCTGCCGAAGTAATTCGCGTAGACGTGCATCACGGGAATTCGAGCGGCCCCTGCTGATCCACCTGACGCGTAGCGAATATCAACCTGGAGCGACAATTCAGGCGGCGCGGTTTTGAGAATATCTTGCACGGCCGTGATCGCCTGCGCCGCAACGATCCGGCCAGCCGCGTCCGACAAGACCCACTGCAAGTCCCGGCCGACGAGATCCTGCAGCGGGCTCGTTTGATACGTCACAGAAAGCAGCACACCGAGATTGCCGCCGGTGCCGCCTCTGATGGCCCACCACAGGTCATGATTGGTGCCTTCGTTGGCGGTGACAATACGGCCGTCAGCAAGCATCACGCGGACTTCGATGACGTTGTCGCAATTCATCCCGAGCGTCCGCGAAACGAGGCTAAAGCCCCCGCCCTGCATAAAGCCACCGACCGTCAACGCGTCATAGCCAAGCGGGAGTTGGAGCTTTTTCGCTGTCAATGCCTGGTTCAAAGCATCATGGCGGCAGCCGGCATCGACCGTTGCCGTACCTGCGGCATCAATCGATATGCCGTTGAGGTTACGCAGATCGATCACCAGCGCGTTATCGGCAGAGGAATATCCGGCGAATGAATGGCCGGATCCACGAATGCAGAACGCCGTGGCAAACTGCTGCGCGCCGCTTAGACACAACGCCACCTGCTGGTGCGAGCGACAGATGGCGATGGCGGCCGGGAATGGGTCGAAGGCTTTGTTAAAGACGCCGCGCTCGCCCTCGTAGCGTGCATCTGCGGGAAGGATCAAATCCTGCCCCAAGCTTGCTTGCAGGAGTTGCGCGAGTTGAGCCGGGAGCGCGGCGGCGAGTGACGAAGATTGGCGTGTTGCATGTCGCCGAGGCCGGCGCGATTTCTCGATGTCGAATGGCCAGCGGTACATGACTGTTCTGCGTCCCCGTCAACGCCTCGAGACACCGTTTCGGTCGCTCAATGGTGCAAGGTCTGTGGTCAAACCTCAAGGCAATAGAGAGGCAGGTTTGCTAGCGGTTCTAAAATCCATTCTGGTCGCGGGAATGACGGGATCGAGGAAGCGGTTGGGAGGAAACAACCGCCTCCTCGATGAGACCTCACTGACTGCCGCCGTCCGTGACCTGCGAGGCGCGGTCCATCCAGGATTGCTCGGCCTGCGACTGGTGATCGACGGGCTTGTTGGGCGCGGCGTTCGCGGTCGCCGCGATCGATGCGGTGGCGATGATGAGCGCTGCGAGAAGGCTTTTGGTGAACATGGTCTGTCTCCGTTGGGGTGCGGCCCGGCCAATCCGTGCCACTTGCAAGACGGACTATCGCTCAACGCCATGCAGGCGAATGTGAGCGCGTTCACGCAGAACAGTTTTTTCACTATCGCCCGCGCGAGGCCTGCCTAAGCGATCGACAGCGTGGGACTCTGCGCGCAAAAATGTCTTAAATTCGCAGGTCACAAAGCTATCGAACGTCGCACGCGTGAGCGTTCGCAAAACAAACATCCCGCGATGGGTCTCGCGCGCACGTCGATCCGTCTATTCGCGATCCTCGACGGCGCGACGCACGATCTCTTCAAGCGGGCCCGGGTCGAGAAGAACAACGCCGCCTCGTTCAAGCCGTACCCAGTTGCGCTCTTCCCAGTCTCGCAGCTGCTTGTTGGTGCTCTCGCGCGACATGCCGATCATTTGGCCCATCTCGCGCTGGGTGATGGATACCTTCCGGGACTTTGCTGACGAAGACCCGCGCGAAAGCCAGAGCAAGGTCTTGGCGAGGCGGCCGGGCAAGTCGAGGAACATGGTATCTTCGACCTGCTCGCTTGTATGACGCAGCCGAGAGCAGAGTAGCTCGATGATCTTTAACGCCGTATCCGGATGGTCCGATAGCAATGGGATGAAGTCCCTGCGATCGACCACCATGAGGTGACAATCCGTCACGGCCGCCGCGTCGGCGGTGCGCGGTTGCCCGTCGAGCAGCGCGATCTCGCCGAAGATCTGCCCCGGTGAGATGATGTTGAAGACGGCGTCTTTGCCGTCCTGCGCGCGATTGCTGATTTTGACCGTGCCGGTGAAGACCGCAAACAGGCTATCGCCTGGATCGCCGCGCTGAAAGATCGTGGCGCCGGCGCGGACGGCCTTCACGTGCGAATAGGAGGCAAGGCGTTTGATGACCTCGGGCTGCAACTGCCCGAACATCGCGTGGTTCTTCAGGATCGCAAGCTTATCGAAGCCCGCCGCTGCGCCAGATGGCATCCCCGTGTCTCCCACCCAGATCCGCCTGGACCGAAGACAGCGTACCCTCAAATCACCCGTTCTTGTATGGGGTCTCTGTTCGAGGGCTCAAAGGCGCGGAATGAGATGAGTGCCCGGCTAAACGCCCTGATGATCGCACGGCCGATCGGGGCAGCCGCATTCACGGTCCGGTTGATTGATGAGCTCACCCGGCTGGCCGGACACCGACGATCGATCCGGTGATGCGGCCGGGGCGGAGCCTGCCGCAAGCAGACAGGATCCGAAGACCAACGTAGCAAGGAGCGTTCGAAGAACGCGGCCGTTCGCGCGAATCTGCATCGCTCATCTCCCCGGGCTATCAAGCCCTCTGCGGGCTCAGCGCACACACGCTGCTCGGCGCTGATTTCTCAGGGCGCTCGCGCGGCCGGTCTGACCGCCCGCTGCCGATAGCCCCACAGCGGCGACCATGGTTCGCCCCGCGCAAAACCCATGTGAGGCAACTCACGCGCTGCGAATTTCTCCGGCTTGAGCGGTTCGATCCTTGGCGAGAGCGCGGCTGGATCGAGGTGCGCCAAAGAAAATGAGACCGCCCCGCGCATGCTGTGTGAGGTCATTCACACCGGACCGGCGAGGTCCGCGGCTATCTCCCCACAACGCCCGGCGATCTCGCCCGGCGCAAACACGCGGGAGCTTTCGACATGCGCAAATCCGACTACGCCCTCCTCGCCCTGGCGGCGCTGATTCTGGCTGTCATCGTTGCGGTCGCGCCGTATGCCGAACTCACAGCAGCCGCAACATCAGGCGATGTCACCGGCCATCGATATCGTCGACCTGACGCAGCAAGCGCAGAACTTGCCCGAACAGCACTACGCCGCGCACTAGCGCGAAGCGATCGCATTAGAGCCCGGGACCTCTTTACAATCAGGACCGACCGATGAATGGGTCGCAACCAATCGGCGCAGCCCTTCAGGACGACCAAGTCGCAATCGAAGCCGCGGCCGCGCAACCTCAACCCCGTTGGCCGGTGCTGGTGATTGGCGCTGGCGTCCTGCTGACCCTCGCCTGGGCGATCGCCTTGGGATGGGGCGTGATCGCTGTCGTATTGTGGTTCTTCTAGCTGGTCCGTGGCGACGCTCTATTGTACCTCCTGCGCCAGCCGATGCTTTCGAAGAGCCGGCGCGACGCGAGACTATTAAAGGCGCGCGGACCACACGGGTCGCGGTGAGGAGTAGGACTCGTCACGCGAGGTGGCGGGCAAGCCGTTCCGGTCTTCGGTCATCAGGGTTTAGGGGCCGCTCGTCCTCGGCGTCTCCTATCGGGGGCCCATCGACTGCGGCAGCTCAGTCGCGCGCCAGCCGTTCGGCCATGTCGATCAGCATCTGCCGCGTGCGCGCGTCCTTGATTTTGTCGAGTGCTGTAACAAGCCGCATTGTTGCGGCGTTCTGCAGCAGGTGGAAGTGGCTCTCCCGCGGGTTGAGGCTCCTTCCTGGAAGAAGAAGGAAACGGGCACATCGAGGGCTTCAGCCACCCGCGAGAGCCTGCTTGCGCCGAGGCGATTGGTCCCTTTCTCGTATTTTTGCACCTGCTGGAAGGTCACGCCGATGCGGGTTGCAAGCTCCGTCTGCGAGAGCCGCCGCTCGAGGCGCCGCGCCCGGATGCGATGTCCGACTTCGCCATCGCGCTGATCGGCCCGGCGCGCGGGTTCTCTGCCGGCGCGTTTCACGAAGCAGTCCGGTCCAGTCGCGCTGTCGCGCCCAAGGTTTCAAACTCCCGGAGCCGTTGTTCAAGGCGCTCGATTTCGTCCGCTGCCGCAACAGCGAGCTCGGCGGTTTGCCGCCATCCGCCGCCCTTCAGGTAGGTCGCGGATTCCCGGAGCTGTGCGCTCAGGTAGGTCGGCCTTCTCATCCCGTATTTTCCCGTTGCCCTGCCCCAACGTCAGCACAAATGGAACCGGTGTGTCGAGCCCAATTTTCCGAGCGAAGCTCAAGCGTGAGCTTGGCAGGGCGTCGTAGCACATGACAAAAAGTGGTCCAGATGTCTTAACTATCTGAAATGTAACAAGAAACGTCAGATCATTTCGTAAAATGACAACTTTGTCGAGTATCACAGAAAAACACACTAATAGTGTGTAGAAATGATTGACCTTAACTTCGACATTCCGCATGGGCCGGCATGTTTTAGACGGCGTCGAGGCGATCGTTCTTGCAGCGAGCTGCCTAGGTTTCCTGGGGCTTGGCGCCCTTCGGTCGCGATGAAAGCCTCCATTCTCATCGATGAATGCCGGCCGCCTCACGTGTCGCGGGCGCCGAGCGAACACGCCTACCGCTTCCCACCAAGCACGGTCGCCCGCAGGCTGATGCCGGTTCTATCGGGGAACGAGGTCCCAGAGCTGTAGTCGTGGAAGCGCGTTGGACGACCGCGAAGCGGGTCCTCGCAACAGGTTCTGATTTCATTGTGTGGCCGAAGATTCGCAACAGCCCCCCGAGGCTTTCGGACTTAATATCGGCTCGAAGTACTCGGCGAGACCAACGTGCGTCGTCCGCCCGCGAAACCCCCGCGTCTGCGAAGCGTTGACCGCGCATGGCCTCGGTTCCGTGGTGGAAGCGCACCATCATCTATCAAGTCTATCCTCGCTCGTTTCAGGATTCGAACGGTGACGGTATCGGCGATCTGGCCGGCATTCGTCACCGTCTTGATTACCTGGCGGGGCTTGGGGTCGGCGCGATCTGGATCTCGCCGATCTTTGTCTCGCCAATGGCGGACTTCGGCTACGACATTTCCGACTATTGCGCGATCGATCCCGTGTTTGGTTCGATGGCGGAGTTTGATCTGCTCGTCCGCGATGCGCACGCAAGCGGATTGAAGGTCATTCTGGATTACGTTCCGAACCACACCTCCGATCGGCACCCCTGGTTTGTCGAAAGCCGCGCGGCACGCGCCAGCGGGAAACGGGATTGGTACATCTGGCGCGACGGGAAGGCTAATGGAGAGCCGCCCAACAACTGGCTCTCGCAATTTGGAGGGCCGGCCTGGGCGTTCGATGAAAGAACCGGGCAGTACTATCTGCATAGCTTTCTGCCGCAGCAACCCGATCTGAACTGGCGCAATGATGCGGTTCGAAGCGCGATGTTCAACGTGCTGCGCTTCTGGCTTTCTCGAGGCGTCGACGGCTTTCGGGTAGACGTGCTCTGGCTGCTGATCAAGGATGCGGCGCTGCGCGACAACCCGCCGAATCCGGCGTATCTGCCGACTCAGGCAGCGATCAATCGCACGCTCTCTCTGCACAATGGCGACCAGCCGGAAATCCATGAACTCGTCGCCCAGATGCGTGCCGTTCTCGACAGTTATGGAGAGAGGTTGTTGATCGGCGAGATCTATCTGCCGTTTGAACGACTTGCCGCGTATTACGGCGAGAACCTGCGCGGCGCCCACCTTCCGTTCAACTTCGCGCTCATTAATGCGCGGTGGGATGCCGTCACCATCGGAACATTGATCAAAGAATATGAAGCTTCGCTTCCGCCCGGCGGTTGGCCGAACTGGGTTCTCGGAAATCACGATCAACCGCGCATCGCGGCACGCATCGGTAGTGCTCAGGCGCGGGTGGCCACAATGCTCCTGCTGACCCTTCGCGGCACACCAACGATGTACTACGGCGATGAGATCGGCATACCGCGGGTCGAGGTTCCTCCCGAGGAGGCGCAAGACCCGTGGGAAAGGCGCGAACCGGGCCTTGGCCTGAGCCGCGACCCATCGCGCACGCCCATGCAGTGGGATCATGACGCCGAACGCGGGGTTCACCAGCGGCGAGCCGTGGTTGCCACTCGAAAAGGAATTCAAGGATCGTAACGTTGCCGACCAGACCAAAGACCCCAAGTCTACGCTCGCCTTGAATCGTGCACTCATTTCGCTCAGACATGAGAACGACGCGCTGAGCATCGGCGATCAGAGCATTGTTGATATCCGCGATAATGTGCTGGTGTTCGAGCGTTCGTACGCCAGCGAGACGTTTCTTGTCGCGCTCAACTTTGGACAGGAGAGTCAGGAACTCACCGAGTTGGCGGCGCATGACATCGTGCTATCCACTCATATGGATCATGCAACGGTCCGCGACCGGATTCTGCGTCCGAACGAGGGCCTCGTTTTCAAGCGGCGCTAGAATTCGCTGCGTTTGAGCAGGTAGTCCAGACCGCCCACGCGATACCAACGATATCCATAAGCTTCGAGACAAATCCGATGTTTGCCTTTTTGCGACTTGCTGTGCTCGGACGTGAGTAAGTTTATTAGGTCGTCGTTGCCTTTGACGCCGCTCGAGAACGCGACTTCGCGCGGCTCGTCGGCGAAATTGTGCAAAAAAAGCACGGAGTTGCTCCGCCAATCATATCGCAGCGCCAGGACCGAATTATCATTGGTCTTGAGCGCCTTGAAATTTCCCCAACCAACCTCGGGTACTTCCTTGCGCATGCGGATCATCCGCTCCATCCAATTCAGCATGGAGTTTGAGTCCCGTCGCTGCTCAGCCGCATTGATGTGCTGGAAGCCGTAGGGGCCGTCGCTGATGACCGGCACAACCGGCTTGTCGCTCTTGGTAAATCCTCCCTGCGGCTCCGTCGACCATTGCATCGGCGTTCTGCAGCATACCCGCTCAGGGAGGCGCAAATCGTCGCCCATCCCGAGCTCGTCTCCATAGCGAAGCACGGGTGTGCCCGGCAGCGTGAACATCAAGCTGTAAGCCAACTCGATGCGTCTGCGATCGCCGCCAAGCATGGGCGCAAGCCGCCTACGGATGCCTCGATCGTAGAGCTGATCCTCTTTTTTCGGGCCGAACGCCGCGAAGACGGCTTGGCGCTGCTTTTCGGACAGGCGGCCAAGATCGAGCTCATCGTGATTGCGCAGAAAGATTCCCCACTGCGCTGTCTCGGGTCGCGTCTCCGTCTTTGCTATCGCCTTTACGAGCGGCCGCGTATCGGACGAGGCAAGCGCATAGAACAGATACTGATTGACCTGGAAGTTGAACATCATCTGCATGCGATCGCCGTCGTCACCGAAATACTGCATGTCGGTGCGGGGCAGCACGTTCGCTTCGGCAAGGATGATCGAGTCGCCAACCCGCCACTGCAGAAACTCGCGAAAGGACCTGAGCATGTCGTACTGCTCGACGGGTTTCTCGACATCAGGCCCCTTCGTGCTGATGACGAACGGCGCTGCGTCCATGCGAAAGCCGGACACGCCAAGCTGGATCCAGAAGCCCATGATCTTTAGAATTTCCGACTGTACGGCCGGATTCGACGTGTTGAGGTCTGGCTGGAAATCGTAGAAGCGATGGAAATACCAATCCTTCGCGATCGGATCTCTTGTCCAGGTGCTTTTTTGCACGCCGGGAAAAACCATTCCTTTGTCGGCGTGCGCGGGACGCTTTTTTGACCAAACGTACCAGTCTCGATATTTTGATTTCGGATCGCGCCGCGCTTCCTGAAACCAGCGATGCTCGATCGATGTGTGATTGATCACAAGGTCGATGAGGACGCGAATTCCGCGCTGCTTCGCTGCATGCATGAATTCGACGAAATCGCCTAACGTCCCGTAGGCTGGGTTGACACCGTAGTAGTCTGAAACATCATAGCCGTCATCCTTGCCCGGCGAGGTCTGAAACGGCATGAGCCATATCGTCGTGATGCCCAGCCCGTGGAGGTAGTCGAGGCGCCGCATCAATCCTTGGAAGTCGCCGACGCCATCGCCGCTGGCGTCCATGTAGGTGCCGACGGAAAGGCAGTAGACAATCGAATTCTTGTACCAAAGGTCTTTGATCATCGTTTGCGGTCGCCTCAACCGACATGGAACGGCCTGCTGGACGCCCGGTTCCAGCCAAGGGGAACAGGTCCAATCTTCCGCAGTTATTGCCGACTGGCGAGGGCGCGCGGAGAGGCGGCGCCATTCGCTCATATGCCGTGCCGCGACTCATCACATCATCCTGCACAGAGTGATGAGTGATGGCTTGGTACGAATTTTCGCCCGGCCTTATTCGGAGTTCCCGCCCTGGGCATCGACACACTCAGAACTACGAACTTCGAAACTTGTTGAGGAGGAGCACGAGTTCCACCTGTCGTCGGGTATTCGTCTTCGCGAAGATCGCTTTGAGCTGGGTGCGAACGGTCTCGTAGCTCACGCCGATATGGCGCGCTGCCTCCCGCAAACTCTGGCCGGAAGCCAAGCAAATCGCTAAGCGCGTTTCCGACGCGGTCAGATGGAACTGGCGGCCCAGCCGACACTGCCAATCCGTCTCGGCGGAGCGGCTTGAGTGGGGCGTCCCGCTGAACGGCCGTCGCCCCGGATCGGATGGGAAGGAAGCCGAGGCCAACTGCTTGATGCGATCATCACTCTGGCTTCGATAAAGATAGGTCGCATTGGGGATAGTCGTCCCAACCGGAGGGAACTTGCGATCGCCGTCCATTCTCGCGCTCCACGTGAATCGTTGACTGCAACGTTGGAGGCATGGGCGTCAGGGCGGCGTCAGAAAGCTGTCAATGCGGTCGGAGGTTCTGAAGGTTGCGGCGAAATTTCCTTGCGGAAGGGTTGCACCTGCATACACTCGTTGCGCCCAAACTCGCCTAGGTGACGGTAGCGCGTGGACGACATTCAAGGGTCGAGTGACCTCAGGCGGCTTTACATTCGGGTGCTGGGCCCATTCGCGGCCGCGCCGGACATTGGTTTTACGCGTCCGCTGCGGATCTCCGGCCGAAAAACGTACAGCCTGCTCGCTTTTTTGGCAGTAAATCCCCGTCAATCTGCCTCACGCGAGGAATTGGCGACACTGCTATGGGCGAGCTCGTCCGATCAACAGGCCCGCCAAAGTCTCAGGCAAGCGCTCCATGAGTTGCGTCGAGAGATTGGCGATTTCGATCTCATCCAAGCCGATGTCGACAGGGTCTGGCTCCGGCCAGGCGGCGTTTGGGTGGACGCTTTGGAACTTGAAGGACTGCCGACGCCCTGCGAGATCGCGCGGCTCAAGGACGCCCTTGAGCTTGCGCGCGGCGCCTTTCTTGACGGCCTGCATCCCGAGGAAGAACCCGCGCAGGACTGGGTGCGCGAGCAGCGGCTTCGATTTGAAAAGGCAACCACTACGGCCCTCGTAGCCCTGGCGACGCAAAGCGATCAATTGGGCGAGGCGAGCGCGGCCCTTGCCGCGGCGGAACGGTTGCTCGCCATCGATCCCTTCAGAGAGGATTGGCAGCGTCTCGCGCTGCGCCTCTATGCGCGCCATCGGGGGAAAAATGATGCCCTCGCACAGTCGCGCCTCTTCCTCGAACGACTGCGGCAGGAGTTAGACGTCGACCCCGAGCCCGAGACCAAGGCTTTGCTCGCGGCGATCCGATCGGGTCAAATCACGATGGCAGAGTCCGCTGCGGCATTGTCACCCATCGCAGCGGCATCGTCGGATACCATTGCGATTGCCCGCGGGACGCCAATTCAGAAATTAGGTCGCTATCGAGCAGTCGCGATTTTGGGACTCGTGTTGCTCGCAATTTCGGTGCTCGCCGTCTCGTTCAATACCACCTTACTGGCCAAGCTGAGCGACGCAGCCCGGACCCGTGGGTCGGCACCTCTGGTCCACTCTACCACGTGGCAGCCGCCACAACGGTTCGCACGGACGGTATCAGCGGCACCAGCCGAAACGATTATTCCAATTGCGGTTCTCCCTTTCACCGCCTACGGCGATTCCGCCACTCGAGTTGAGCTAATCGCCGACATGATGACCGATGATCTGATCAATAATCTGTCGAAGATTTCGTTACTGCGTGTGATTTCCCATCGGACCTCGCAAGCGTATCGGGGAACAGCGACCGACGCGGCCGCGATTGGTCGGGAGCTGGATGTTCAATTTATTCTCGAAGGCAGCGTCCGTCTCCTTGGGGAGAAAAAGATTCGTGTCAACGTTGCTCTCATCGAACCGACCGCACGCCACACGCTCTGGACTTCCCGGATCGAGCGCGACGACGGTAATCAGCAAGCGGTTCAGGATGAGATCGTGGGTCGGATCGCCCGCGAACTTCAGCTTGAGGTCTATTTTTCCAAAAGCAAAGAAATCACATCTCATCCGACAGTCGCTGCATTGAACCACCGCGGCTATGCTGCGCTCATCTCAGCATCAAATGTGGGAATTGAACGCCTGAACGAAGCCGAGGCACTCTTTCATGAGGCGCTAAAAATCGATCCAAACAGCCTGCACGCCAAACGTGGCCTCGGCATCTTTCATGCCCTGGTTGGCGTACAATTGTTGACGCCGGACACGCAGTCGCATCTGCAACAAGCGGCCACCATTCTGCGCGCAACCCTTCAGGAAGATCCAAATTCCAGCACCACTTATTTCTTTCTTGGACTGATCGATGAGGGCCGGCGGCATATTGATGAAGCACTGCGCCTCTATGAACGCTCGATCGAGCTCAATCCAAGCAACGCCCTCGCCTATGCGCATACCGGTCATGTTCTCGTATTCAACGGCCAAGCTCGCGAGGCGTTGGATCACATCGACTACGCGCTTCGTTTGAGCCCCCACGACCCACATCGGGCCAATTGGTATCGTTTCCTCGGAGAGGCGTTTCTTGAGCTCGGCGAACGCGACAGGTCACTGTCGGCGCTCGAACAATCCTACCAGCTAAACTCTCGGCATCCCCTGACCCTTCGCGGACTGGCGGCGGCTCACGCGGCGGCAGACCATCTCGACCAGTCGCGCCGATATCTCCAAGAGCTGCAAAACGCTGCGCCCTATCTCTCTTCGGAAAAGCTGTTATTGCGAGCCAATAATTCGGAACGGCACCAGCCGGAGTATGCCAAGGGCCTCCGCTTAGCAGTGCGCCTGCTCGATGATCCCGCCGAAAACGGTAGCCATTGATTTCTTTCGATCCCTCGCGCGGCGAACGCGCGCACTCACATGGACAATAGTAGGCGCCGGAATAGCGCTTTGAGATCTAACAAGTCATTCTTTACGCTACTCTTCGCTCTTTGCTGTTATAGCCCTGATTGAAACCAACGCAATCGCGCCCAATACGAGTCCGTAGAACATGACAGGAAACCAAGTCATCGTTCGTCTGGCTGTGACAATGCCACAGACCGATCAACGCGAGCTGAATCGTACATCCGTGCAAGGCTCCTTTCCGCGAGCCCGAAGCCGGACGCGATGACGACGACAAGGATTATGCGTCGGAACGATTCAGCGTTGAGACGATCGCGAAGATGTCGACCAAGATACATCCCGAACAAGACCGGCGCGAGCGCGGCGAATGAAAGCGACCAGTCATTCAGGCTGAAAACGCCGGTGCCGCTCAATGCAAGCGCGAGCAGTCCCGAAGAGATGACAAGAAAGAGCGAGGCTTCCTTGGTAAAGGCTTTGCCATGCAGCCCTTTTCCAATCATATAGATAAACACAACCGGACCGGGGAGGGCGGCTAGTCCGCCCAGTACACCGCCACAAAACCCGGAAGCGATTCCCGCGCTTCGATGGTACTCCGACGGTATCACGACGCGCGCGCTCGCCAGCATAACCGATCCGACTGCGATCAACGCGACCGCCGCGCACAGGGTAGCAAAGGGCATGCTGGTATGAACCAGAAGGTATACGCCCAGCAAGATTCCAGGGATCATACCCGCGACGACCGGCCACAACCTCCACGTTGCAGCAAGCGTTCTACCTCCCTCAAGCGACTGTGGGATATTGCTCAATATCAATGGAAGCGTAAGCAGGATCACGGCATCCTGAAGTCCTATCAACAAAGTCAAAAGCGGCATCGCGATAATGGGCATGCCGACGCCGATGGCACCCTTGGTAAAGCCAGCAATCACCAAGCTCGCGATCACTGCGAGCACAAGGATCTCATTGGCGCCTGGTGGTATCAGCCCCATGACGGCTCCGACCGGATCGGAAGATCGATTGACGTTGATCGGATTTCGACGTTATTCGCCGAAATCACAGATTTGGCTTTTGCGCGTGATAAGTCCTCGAGAATTGTTCGAGCGCAAGATAATCTGCACGCGCAACCCCACCTGATCCTGCACGACAGTGCTTTCTGGCGCGGCGCAATTGTGCGATCGCCTCTTCGAGGCGAAGTTCGGCGGCACCACCGACTTCACTCACCAGCGTCGCAACATGCGCACTCGCGGCGCGATCCCAAGATTCACAATCCGTGGAGGGGGTTGCAACCCGCATCGCTGGTTCTCCGAATTTGGTATCGATCAGCTTTGCGGCGCCGGCCCCGACGATGAGAATGAGAAGGCTCATCAGCCAGGTGGAGGACGTTGGCCTGCGATGGACCCATCGCGCTGCTGGTTTGCTTCTTGTATCCATAAGGTGCGCGCCTTTTTCAGTCACCGCGGGACTGTGCATGAAGGGCCACTAGCGATTTAAAGGAGCCGCAATCGCCCTTGCCATTGGTCGGGTCTATGCAAAACAAACTGCGTGCGATCTCCTGTTCGGATTCCACCATTGGGCTCGCAGAATGCATCAGGTGCGGTGGTTGATGGTCGTTTGATATGATTTCAACGGAATTATTCCGACAAAAGTGAAAAAGGAGCATCGCAGACAAGACAAGCGCCATCGCGTCGACAATCATCCGCGCTCGAGCGGAAAGCTCGACAAGGTCCGTCGTGTCGCAGTCATTGCTAAATTGATCTTTTGGCAAGCGTCGCCCCCTCCGCGACCCATAGATTGACGATGAGCTCGGCCTTGTCATCCCCCAATTGGGTGAGCCTTTTACGGAAGTCGTCGATTGCGAACCTCGTTACGCCGCCGGTGGCGTGGCAGCGTTTCAACCCGCTGTCACGGGGTACCGATCTATCCCAGGCGTGTTGCGGGACCGGCACGCAGGTATTGAGGGGCACGGGCGAAAGCACGCGTTGAGGGCGAGCCAGAGGCGCGCATCGCCGCAGGACAGCAGACCTGGTCAAAGTGTAGCGCGGCGACTAACGTTCAAACTTCAGATGCAAAAAACGGTTGATCGAATCTATACGTTATACATCGGCGAGAGGCCGATTGTGGTCTTTGGTGCGGGTAATCACGCCGAAGCGCAGAGCGTGTTGAAAGAACGATGGCTGCTAGATGATCTACGCGAGTTGAAATCCAGTGAGGCTCCGCTTTGGGACGGAAAGCAGCAGCTGACAGTCGGTAATGCGAGCGCTGCCGAGCGCAACAAGTACCAGAGAGAACTAAAGCACCACCAGCACGAAGACCTTCCGATGATTTATCTCATTGATCTGTACTGACCGGCGCGTCGCGCTGTCCGCACGAGGATCACACTGGCAGGCATCATGCGCTCGCGCTCAATCCTCCGACAACTCACGTCTTCCGTTCCGGCGAAATCGCCATCGATTTCAACCCTCGGACATATAACAGGCGCTTGAGGCATTTATCGATCATGGCATCCAGTCGTTCTTCAACTTGAAGTTCCTGCGATTGGCGATCGAGCGTCAGAAGGTCGCCCAATTCGACCAACGCATACGTTTGCCCGAGCTCGGCGCGCGCTTGCGTTTCGGCCGCCTCGTGTGCCTCAACGATGATATCACCATTAGCAATTTTCCAGGTTTGTGTAGTTTCCATAAAGGTAGGGTCTACATAAACCGGCTGGGGTACCTTAATGCGTTTGATTTGTTCGGCGCGTTCCCGTGCAAGTTCGGCTATTCGAAACGTCGCCAGGTTTCTCTTTCGCCAGATCAACCGCGTCAGATCCGCCACAATTCCTTTTTCGAACGCGCCATTGGGTGCGAATTCAGCGATGAGGTCCTTCTGCAGCTTGGCGTATGCGGCGGGATCCTCGCCGGGAAGGACTTCCGTCGTTGTATATGCGCCATGTTTGAGCGCCGGCCATTGCTTTTTCCGTGAAGGGCTTGAACGCATCACAAACTATCCTCTCATGTACCCACCTGGTGGGTTAACCAGCTCCCCTCTGCGGAGGAGGAGGTCTGCAATTCGGGCAGCGAGTCAACGGGCAAAATCTCGCCCAATGAAAGTTATACAGCCTTCGAATACGCGTTTCGTTGCCGCAGCCACTTTTCACGCAACCGCGGCTGTGGGCGGTCGGCGCCGACATCCACCGCTGGGAACCACGGGAAGGCGGAACGGAAATTGGGTTCGTTTTGAAGAAGCCAACGAACACGAAGATGAGATTTACGCTCTTGGACCGGCTTTCGTTCGCCCATGCGCGAAGCGCTTGAAGACGTGTGAAGCGCCAAGGAAGCGGCCTGTGGGGCCGAGCCTTATCAAGACAGCGGCCGAAACAGAAAACGAGGAATGACGAGGCCGCCAGTTAGGGCGGCCTCCTAGCCTCATTTGATTGCCGATGGCAGTTCTTAGCCTGAACTTTTTTCCACACGTTCACGGGCGTGATCTCACCCTCAGGCGTTTTGACCTTGTTGCCCGTGGTGGTCATTGTGTCCCCCTCGAACGTGGGATCTTTTGGCCTCGTTTCCCCCCTTCAAAATCGGGCGCACTCGCACCCTCAATCGTTGCCGTATAGGTGCCGGCGGCCTCATCAACAGTGTAGCTGCCGTACCATGCGACCATAGGCTCAGCAGGCTTTCTCGGGCTGCCCGTCTTCGGTCGGTCCTTGGCAAGAACGAAGAAGGCGATGCGTCCCGTCGGGCTCAAATGCAGTGCGCCGTGAGACCGCGGAACCACTTTCTTGCCGTCGGGCAATACCTCTCTGCCCTCGACGAGGGTGTAAGCGCCGACCAACTTTTCCTTCAGATTTTGCGCGAGCGCGATGTGCGGCAGCGCGAGCGCCAGCAATACGCTGGCAAGTTCCAATCACACGTCGCATTTGCAGTCCTCCCGAAGTTCCTCAAGTGCAACTTCGATAGCCTGCCCTAGCGTTAGGTGCGGGAACAAGCTCCAACAGGGATGCTCGCTCTCAAGGTCGTGCCGGCTCGCATTGACGGCGCGGCAACGTGTCGACGCGGCGTGCATCAGGGGTGGCCTTGAGAAGCGCCGTGCGCGGCCCGGCTGCCGTTAGCGGTTCCTCAATCACACTCGCGATAGCTTTCTTGGCCGGAAGATTAACCTTCCTCCGGCGTCCGAGCGTAACGAGGTAGCCCGGCCGGCGACACAGCGGCCGGGGTTCTTCTTTACGGGGAGCGCATGACGCATCTTTGCGACCACGGTGACGGCCGTTGTCATCACGATCATGGTCGTTTGCGGTCTCGTCGCGTGGTGGGCCATCAAGTGATCTAGATCCCCGGGCTAGCGGTTTGTTCGCCTAGAGAATGACGATGACGGTTCAGCAATTTCTCATCGCGACTGCGATCGTGTTCCTCATATTGTTCGGCGCGCTCGGCATCGAGCGTTACCGGCAATGTCAGGAGTTGGGCGGACACTTTTGTGAGCCGGGCCCGATGATCGTCAAATGAGGGGGCGCGACGGCCTGAAGGCGGTCGTCGCAACTGACGGTGTCGACCAGTTGCTGATCGGCTCGCGCTTCGGCCCTCAAGTGGGAGCCGCCAACCAGCGGCCAAAAAGGAAGGCTCTCGCATAGGCTCGGGACGAGACGTATCAGCCGGTACGGGCTGGTCGGCTATTTTGTTTCGACGAAAATTTCCTTGCAGTCGTCTGTGCCGATGTTCTCGGCCGAATGGGACGAAATTTCCGGCACTGCGTAGGCCTTGCCAGCCTCGCTGACGGACTCACGGGTTGTACCGTCTGGCATGTGAAGTTTTGTTTTGCAACCATTCACCGAATATCGAACCGAGGCCGGATGCGAATGCGCCTTGTCGTGGACGCCCGGTTTGCGGAGGGATTCAACGACCCGAAAATGCGCATCCTCGAAGATAACCTTATAGACCGTCGGATCCCCTTTGTAGGTCGGCTCGGCGGTCTGTGCTTGTGCCGCGACAATTGAACCGGCGAACGCCACAGCCGCTACGATCGCTAAATTCCTGGACTTCATGAAACTACCTCCCCCGTTCCGTGAGCGGAACTTCTGCACTCTGCGCCGTAGGTTGAGGTCGAGCAAGCTTCCAATCCGCCGCGTTAGCCCCGGGGGTTCGAAGCTGAACGCTCAGATTGATCTGGTTGATAGGTCGGCCGCGCGTTACCCAACTTTTTTCAGGCGTGTCGAAATCCAAGAAGACGTGGTCTGCGGAGCCGCCGGCGCCACTTCGCATATGACCCTTTCGGATGACTCCTTGCCACATTCAACATGGTGGCATGCACCGCTCGAATTTAGGAAAGCATAAAGCATGTCAACACATCGCCCGGTGCGAGTGAGCTAACCAGCGCGTTGGTCGACTGGAGCTACGAAAGGGGCAGGTTCGCAATGGATCATTCAGCTGAGGCTATCGACAAATTGCGGATCGAGTTGCTGGCCCAGCGCCTGATCACGCGGAGCATCATCGCTCATCTGTTCAGCGAAAGCCGCGTGCCGATCAAGGAGGCGCTGCAGTCCTTCGAGGACGCCATGTTGCGGATGTCACCGGACGTCGCGCCACTGCTCGATGAACCGGTTGAGGTCCAGCGCGAGGCGGCAGATCTCGCTCGGAAGCGAGGTCTGGAGATTTTGAGTCATATCGGGCCGCTGATTGCCCCGCCGCGCAACGCCTCCAGAGCAAGCCGACGGTTCCCATAATGCGGTGCGCAATAATGGAATGAGCATGCATCAGTCAACGGAGCTATTGAAGCGTTTCGGCGCCGATGAGTCTGGCGCTACTGCCATCGAATACGGGCTGATTGCCGCTGGAATTTCTGTCGCGATCATCACTGTCGTGCAGGGCCTTGGCACCAAGCTCGCCAGTACCTTCACCAACATCAAGACCAAGCTCAACTAACTCCCAACTGAACGAAGGGCACCCTCTATATGGCGCACGCTCCGAATACTCCGGACAGGAACTTATCTGTAGGCGGCGATGCCAAAGACGCCAAAAATCTCAGGGGCGCGTTCGACAGTGAACCGGCTTTGTCGTTCAACGAGGCATCCAAAGCCCGCATCGGTAAGGCAATCAGCGACGCCGTGTTACCGTCGCGCATTCGCACCCCAGTACGCCGTGTGGGCATCAGGCCTTTGTAGTCAGCCTCTACCGATCCATACCCGCCGGACGGTTCGCGTACCCGAGTGACCTCCCAACGTGTACCCCGCAAAAAGAAAGCCCCGGCGACGGGGCTCCCTTCTCAAGCCTAAGCGGACACTGAGGCTTACATCATCTTCTTGTGTTTGCGATGATGGCGCGCGTGCTTCTTCATTCCCATCGCCGTAGTCGTGCCCTTGCGCGGCGCGTCGTCACGCTTCTCGGTGCCGACACGCGGAGCGCTCTTACCCGGGGTCGCAACGTCTCCACCTGCGCCACCACCAGCACCGCCACCGCCGCCTGCCTGAGCCATCGCGAGCGTGCAGCTGGCGGCGACGATCGCTGCAGCCAAAATCAGTTTCTTCATGGGGTTGTTCCTCTGTAAACGCATCTTGCGTCGGAGCTACAATCCGAGCGGAACTCAGCCGTTCCGGCATACTGCAAATAAAAGCCTGGAATTAGCCGCAATCTGAATGGCCGTTCAGATCACTTGCGGTATGCAAGCCCCGAAGTGGAATGCTGAAGCGAGCGGCCTAACGAGCGTCTGATGGCGTGTGTCCTCCAATACGGCGAGGATTGGCCATTCGTCGAAGCATGCCGCGCTCGCTCTTTGACCGAGTCCAGATCGCTCGGCGATCTCCAGCCTCGACACTCGAGACGCCATCTAGCGATCACGCTCGCGGGTGGTGGCCTAGTCGTAGTCGAAAACAAACGAGATCGGCCGTTCGCATTGCTCGATCGTTTCGGCCAGCAGCTCAAACGAGCGTGCAATGTTGTCCCACACGGGATTGAGGCGCGGGTCGCTCTTCCCGATCTTTCGACGAACTTCCTCAGACTTGACGCGAAACGCCGTGGACCGCGCTGACATGCACAACTCCTGAGCTTCGCCGCAGGGCGATTATATCCGGCGACGCACTACCGACGCCAGCCGTCCAAGGAGTCTTCCAGCTCGAGCGCCTGTGCTTCCAAAGCGCGGGCCCGACCGATGTGCAGTAAGCGCTGCTCGTCATCCTCAGCATACAAGGCGTCGAGCTTCGCAAGCTCAGCCCGCGCCCTGAGAATGAGTGCCTCTTTTTCCATTTCTGTTTGCCTCCCCAATCACAAACGTAGACAAGAGGGACCCGGTTCCAGTCCTTGGCGTACGTTACGCTCGACAAGGACAACCGAAGGCGTGGCCAGAAAACCTTGCCGGTTCGGCGTGCAGGAAGCTGCCCGCGCGCCAAATTTAGCCGTGCATCAGCCTCTGGCTTTATTGTGTGGCTGATTGTCGCTTCTCTGAAAGTTCCTTTGGCGAGTAGAGAGGTGTCTGCCAGACCGTCAGCTCTAGGAATGGTCCGACGATCGGAAACCGGAACAGCATGGCGGCTATATGGAACAGGTTGATCTCGACCATCGTGTCAAGGAAATGGTTGCGCATCTGCGCGCCTTGAATGCGCGTTCGGCAAAGATCCATTCAGCGATCAACGTTCTTGCTTGGCTGATTGGGTTCCTTCTCATCGCGTTCCTGGTGGTGAACGCCGAGCATCTCTATGCCGGACTTGTCTGGCTCAAATCTCAATCGCGATAAAACCTAACGCCCGTCATCTTGCTCCCCGCGGTCCAGCGCGGCATCAGGCTGAGGCCGCGTTGGGGCGCATCGCGACATCCACCGCGAGGTGATGCGTCAAGTTGGTTCGCAGTTCGATTAATTCATTTGGAATTCGCCTGACGGCAAATGCCTATCCAAGCATCCGCTTAATAACTGCCTTTCCTACGCCAGACACGAAGACTTCCTCGAAGGCGCGGACATAATTCTGAGAATAAAAATGACGCACGACCGCTACTCGCGTTGAAAGCGAAGCATCAAAACGTACTGCGAATCCACCGGTGCCATTGCGCACGATGACAGCTGGTACGTCACGACCATTGAGGCGGCACATAATATCTGTCTGATTCGCGGCAGGTGCTTCGCCACGAAAGGCTGCGCCGGTGATCGAAATATCGGCGAGCCGGCACTGATGTGCGGTGTCCCCGACCATGAGCGTTATGGCTTCGCTTGTTGCGAAACGCTCGGACTTGCGCCGACGCGGCTGCTCGATGCAGACAAAGCAGACGATTGCCAAGACAATCATGTTGTACCAGCTCCAGGCCAAAGCGAGGGTGCCGAAGGAGGCGCGATCGCCGCGGGCATCGGTACCGAACGAAACCGCGATTGAAAGAACGGTGAGGGCCAGCAGTGAGCCGTAGATGCGCAATAGAGGCCATTCAATAAAGCCACGGCTGCGGTCTCCGCCCTTCGCGGTTACTTTGAACTTGTGGCCTTGCGGCTTCGTCAACCCCATGACGACCGCCTTGATGATGGCTGGCGCAGCGACGAAATGGCAGACGTCTGACATGACTGGCATAACGCGGCCGCGAGTCACCCACGACATCGATATGATCGTCCACAGAAAGTAAGGCAGGAAGTATTCCGCAACTTCATGAAGTTCGGCGTGGACGGCGTTCACTCCGAAGAGCAGATAGAGGATGGGTACGATAAGTCCCATCATGCGCGCCGGATAGACAGCGGCCCAGTTGAGAAAGCTATCGATAAGCGAGAGCCGGTCGATAAGATTGAGGGTCGTTCGAAACGAGAACGGTCCACTGCGACCGCGCACGATTTGCATGAAGCCGAGGCACCAGCGGTTGCGTTGGGTGATGTACTCCTTGATGCCCTCGGGGGCGAGGCCAAGCGTCAGCGGTTCATTCAGATAGGCGGTGATGTAACCCCTCTCCTTGAGCCGCAGTGTCAGTAGATAATCCTCGGTTACCGAATTGGTCGGGAAACCATTCATGGCAAGCAATGGCTTGAACCGAATGATCGACGAGGTACCACAGCAAAATGCCGCACCCCAGGCGTCGCGTGCCGGCATTACGACGTCGAAGAAAAAACGCTGATCATCGGGCCACGCTTGTGCGGCGAGAAGATTGGTCTGGATCGGGTCGGGATTTACGAAGTGTTGTGGTGTCTGCACAATGCCGATGCCCGGGTCGCGAAAAAGAGTCATGGCGCGGCGCAAAAAGCTAGGACGGGGAACGAAGTCGGCGTCCAGGATGGACACGAATTCTGGCACTTCCGGTAGTTCGGCCAAACACGCCAAGGCATGGTTGATATTGCCGGCCTTTGCGTGTCGATTGTCAGGACGGGTGATGTAGCCGCAGCCGAGCTCGACGGAGAGCTTTTCAAGCCAGGATCGGTTGCCGTCGTCCAAGACCCATACGCGATAGTTTGGATAATCCAGGCCGGTTGCACCTATGATAGTGCGTTCGACGATCGACTCTTCCTCGTTATAGGTACAGATCAATATATCAATCAATGGTTTCTCGGCCAGCGCGTCGAACCATGGAAGCTGAGCCTCCACGTCGGGAGTTCGGTCGCGCGTACGCGTCATGAAGAGGAGTGAGATGATCGACGCGATAACCGTCAAGCCTTCTGCTACCAAGAAAATCGTGCCGACAGTAAAATCCACCAAATCGCTGAACGGTGGGAGTGTGGAAGTGAGCCGCCAAAGGAAGTAGCGCGCAAGCAGAGCGGCGCCGACGATCATCACGCCGATACGCACAGCCGGCCATTGCCGCCGAAGCGTCGTCGTCATCAACAAGCAAAGGCCGACCGTCGCCAACCCGGGCGCCAGCGCCGAAAGGATTTCCGGAAGGCTGGTGCGGATCACCGCCGCAATCCGAAATCCAAAGCCTCCGCCGAAGTAGCGGGCGCGGATTTGCCGAACACCACGCGGCCGGTGCGGCCGATGGCGCACTCACCCTGTGTCGCGCGTTTCGGAAGGGCAACCGTGACATGATAGGAGTTTGCGACGAGCGACTTGGGCTGGATCGCGAAATTTGCCGGCGCGGCGGACAGACCGGTTAAATTGACGATGATGCCGTCATAGTCGTCGCGCTCATCGGATGGACGGAATTTGGCGGCTCCGCCGATACGCAGCTTATTATAGACCGATTCCCCAACCGTCGCCGTAACGACCGCGGTCGAACAATCTAGCAATCGGATCAGATCCTGGCCTCGCCGCACATGCTCGCCCGGAGCCGTCATAATCTCCCAGATTCGGCCGCTCGCCGGCAATGCCACCTCAATGTCCGATAGACTTTGGAACTGCGTGGCCTGATCGGTCACGTTGAGGCGGGCGCGAGCGATCTGCGCGTCAAGTTTGCCAAGCTCCGCGGTCAGGTCGTCGATACGCTGGTGCGCGTCGTCGGCGCGTTGGGCTGAGCTTGGTCTGTCATTGTAGCTATCGCCCAGAAAGGAACCGGTATGCGCGGCCGTCAGCTCAACGGTTGCTTCCTCGACACGTTGGCGCGCGGCAATCTCGGCGGCATCCGCCACCAGTTTGTTGCGATTGATCCGCGCGACTTCGGCTCCTGGAAACGATGCCACTCTGTGCTAAGGCCGCGGTGCGCTGTTCGGTGAGCCGCGCCTCGTCGGCACGCGCACGAGCACCCGCGAGATCACCGTTGAGAGCGGCAACACGTGCCTCGAGTTGGCGGATACGTCCGACTTGGAATTGCTTCGTCTGGTCCTCGAGGAGGCCGAGTTGCTCCTCCGTCTGCTTGATACGTTGGGTCAGCCCCAGTCGGTCATCCTCAAGTCGGCCGAGGGCCTGTCGCGCCTCGTCGAGGCGAGCACGATTTGCGTTCGTGTCAACGATCCGCAGTGCGGGCGAGCCCTTCACGGCTGACCAGGCGATGAAGCCGGTCGGCGCTGCGACGATCTCGCCGTCAATCGGCGCTCGAATTGTTACGACGCGAGAATTGACGACCGCATCAACACTCGCGGCCTGAAGCAACGTTTGCAGCGGCCAGGCGCCGAAGGTCGCGATCAGCAAAAGCGCTATGAGAATTTTGAACGGACGGTTGACGAGGAAAGACCAGAAGCGGGGGGCCTTGGGCTCATCTTGAGGAGGGGCATCAAGTGCGAAAGAAGATCCGGCCTGTTGCCCGAAGGCATCGCCCAGAGCCTTGTGCATGTCGCGTAAGGCGGGCGGACCCTCGGCTCGTTCGCCCTGTGCACCGGCTGGGTGCGCGCAGCTATCAAGCGTCGACTCGTTGGACCGTGCCGATCTTGGGCGCTTGATGAACGCTCGCCATAGCTCCACCCTAGCCCAGGCGTGTTGTCAGGACCGGTTCCCGAAATGGCTAAGAATCCTCGCGCTCGCGTGGAAACTTGCTCTTGCAATATGAGTATTTAAACTTAGCGGGAATCGGTAAAGGTTATGGATCGCTATGCTGCACTAAGCGTCGAGTTATTCCCATGGTTAATGCTTCCTAAAGCATCCGTGTCACGCTCGACTATTTCTCGTCTTTACGACCGCACGGCACAGAGACGATTTGGGATTCTGGCTATGGCCAACACACCTGCCAAAGCCTGCTACCCCGCCGCGCTCAACGCGACCGACCGCACCGTCACCACAAGCAATAGCACCACCTGAATCACTCAGCCGCGGGCAGCACAAATGTTTGTCCTGGAAATATAAGATCGGGTTCCCGAATTTTATTCCGGTTTGCGTTATAGATTCTTGGATATTGCACGCCCTCGCCGTAAGCTGAACGGCTGATGTTCCACAGATTATCGCCGGGCCGGACGTCGATGGTCCCGTCTCCTGGCAACCGGGTTAGACCTCTCACTTCGCGTTGTCCGGTCGGCGCGCGGGGTGCGGATTTCCTCGCTTGCGTTGCTTTCGTTGTCGATGTCGATGTCGATGTTGGGCCGGTGCTTTTCGATGGCAAGCTCGAGCTTTTGGTTTCGATAGATGGGATAGAGCTCGTCGGCCCGGCTCCAGAAGTTGCCGGCGATTGAACCGGCCCGCTTCGTTCTGCGGTTTTTCCGCTGGCGGAGCGGGCTGACTCCGACTGCACCGCCGTCGAAACAGCCTCCGGAGAAACGAACTCTTTAGGCAGCTCCGCCGCGACTTGCTGCGGCATTTCTGCCGCAACAGAAACGATTTTCTTGGCCGCGGGTGCGGTAAACGAATGCTCGGCGTCCGAACGCATGTGCGCGGCTCCGTCGATCAGATCGAGGCGAACGCGGAAGTCGCCCGCAACGACGCCCCTGCCGATCGAAAACGCGACCCGGCCGGATGGGGACGCGATGGCGGACGCAATATAGGCGTCATTGAGATAAAGCCCGACCGTCGCGCCAGGCTTTGCTTGGCCCAGCACGGAGAGCTTGCCACTTTCCTGCGCCTCGACATCGATGATCTTGATATCTGCGTGGCTTCCAGAGCGTACGTCACCAGCCGCAGCCTTTTCGGCAGGTCGTGCCTGTTCGCTCAGATTCCTAACTTGCTCGCCGTCATTTTCGCTTTGGGGCGCCACCCGGATTGAGCCTCTCAACGTGGCGATCGGATTATCCAGGAGGGCGTTGTGCTGGCTGAGGGGTTGCTCAGTGGGCGGCGCAGGACGGGGAATAACGAGCGCGCCCCATCGATCGCCTGACTTATTAGCCCCTATCCCCTCACGCCGCGGTTCAATCGACGATCCACGGGCGGCGCCGCCCGCAGTGACCGAGCCACCGGTCGGACCGTTGCGCGCCGCATCGAGGCCAGAACCGTCGTGCGGGCGCTCCGTTGATGCAATGCGCGAGGTATTCCTGCTCAGTGCCTCGACGACTTTCACCGCGGCCCCAAGCACGGTCCTGTCCGTGGTATCGTTCCGCGGGCCGGATGGTTTGGAATGCTCGGCAGACCTGGGAGCTGCCGAAATCCCGAGCTAAAAATTGTTTCGATTGTTGGTGCGGCGGGGGGACGAACGCCATCCCCACCAGCAGCGCGCACATTGCGGCTCCGGAAATAGAAAGAAGCTCCAATCGGGTTGCGCGCGTCCTCCGCATGGTGGTGAGATCCAGATTCAAGTGCGTGTTCTAGAGGTCCAGGCTTAACTGTCGCCGATGTTAACGCTCTGGAAGCGATCTCGTCACAATCGCCTCAGCCCCTGTGGAAAACAGCTCAGCGATCGACTTGCCTCTGCGCTGTGGCAGAGCTTCGCCGTGCAGCGACGGTCTGGTCTATTTCTTCAGCCTTTTGGGACTTGCGCGGTCGCACGCCCCACGGAAAGTCTAAATGAATTGGGTTCGTTGTGCAGAAGCCGGCGCGGACGATAACAAACCGGCATTAGGAACTCGTCACGAGGGTGGCGGGCAAGCCGTCCCGGTCTTCGGTCATCTGAGGTTTAGGGTCGTTCGTCTTCGGCGTGACGGTGCATCCCCTGCGCAGGTCTCCTCCCTGGAGGATACGCGCTTAGTAATCCTGACATTCGCCTTCATGGCAATCCTGCCCACTTCTCATCTCATCCGTGAGGAATTTTGCAAAGGCGGCATAAATCAGCGTCACACCATCGTTCCCTACCAGCGTCCTCCTCTTTTGACCAACCTGGCGACGATCAAAAGAATCACGGCGCCCACTGTGGCGGCGATTATCTGAGCAATGATACCCGACCCCAAATGAATTCCGAGTGCGGGAAATAACAGGCCGGCGAGCAAGGCACCGACGATTCCGATCACGATGTCGCCGATCAATCCAAAACCGGTTCCCTGCACGATCAAGCCTGCGAGCCAGCCGGCGACGGCGCCGATCAGCAGGATGATAATTAGGCTTTCAGCTGTGAGACGCATTTTAGGGCTCTCCCGATGTTAATGTGGAAGCCGCAGTTTAGAACGGGCCCGGCCTTAAGCTGGCAGATGAACGACGGGGGCGCCGCAAGGCGATGCGCACTCATCCCCGAAAAAACGCCGGTCAATGCGTGGCCTGAGTTTAGTCGCAACGCCGAATCCGGCGCACACTGCCGTCATCGCGCTGGATGGTGACGGTCCGGCAATTGCTCCTTGGCGCTCCAAAGACACCCGCGCCGCCCGGACCAACACCGATCCCAATCCCAGTTCCCGGCACCACGATTCCAACACCCGGCTCGGGTCCCCGGCGGGAAGATCCGCAGTAATTGAGGTCATACTGCTCGCAAACAGAGGGCGGCCCCTGGATGTACCGGCCGCCGTTCCGGCACGACCGGCCGCACATTGCGACGGGGGTGACTGAAGATAAGCCTGTCGTAATTATCGAGAGGGGATCGGCGACGAATGCTTGCGCGCTACTCGCGCCCAAACCAAGCGTCAGCAGAACCGCATAGGCGAACCGAGATGTATGTGAGTTCATAATAGTCGTCCCTTGTTGTTGTCTTGAGGTTTGCGTTGCGATTTCGCAAAGAGTGAGATCGGGCGTCAGCGCCGGATCGCCGCTGCAATGTTTCCATGACTCGGGAGCACCAGGATTTGCGTCCCGACGTTGACGCGGTTGTTGAGGTCGATCACGTCAGCGTTGAGCATGCGGATGCATCCGCTCGATACTTTGTGACCAATCGTTTCCGGCATGTTGGTGCCGTGAATACGGTTAACTGTGCTGCCGAGGTAAATGGCGCGGGCTCCCAGCGGATTGCCTTCGCCGCCTGCCATCCAGCGCGGGAGGTAGGGCTGGCGCGCGATCATCTCTTGCGGCGGCGTCCAATCCGGCCATTCGGCTTTTCGCGTGACAACCTCGGTGCCTGCACAGGAAAAGCCGTCCCGTCCGACACCGATGCCGTAGCGGATCGCAGTGCCATCGCCCAACACGAAGTAGAGGAAGGTTTGCCCCGCATCGATGACGATCGTGCCTGCCGCAGCTTGGGTCTGGTAACTGACAACCTGCCGCTGCAGCCTTCCCAGCGCGGGTGTGTCAAGCTCGCTTTGTGGGGAAGAGCTTCCAAGAGCCACTGCGGCCAACATTGAACGCTCGGTCAATGACGGCGCGAGTGGAGTGGCGCCTACCGTACCGACAGATAGGACCGCAAGAAGCGCTCCGACCGACCCAGCAACCACGTGGATGTTCATTACTCCCCCTACCGTTGCAATGGAAAGTATTTCGACAGACGAAAGTTCCCAGACCCTGGTATTCCTTCGACAACTATTTGAGCAATTCAGCTGAATCGAGCCAATCGAGGTATTTTGAGACCACGTCTTTGATTTTCATTTTTGTGGAGGCGGAAAATATTTAAGAAATACTACATAGCAACGGAACGGGAACCTCTTGAAAAGGTTGTCAGTGTACCGTGGGGAGGCTTCACATGTTCAAGATTTTGTCGGCTCAATCGATCTCAGCGCTGGCCGCGGCTGCGCTGGTTGGCTGCCTCGCAGCGTTTTTGACGCCGGTTGCTCCCCAGGCGAGAGCGGACACCCAAAGTAAAGCAGCCCCCGCGGCCGCTGTCTTCGTCAAAGGAGACCGTCTCCCGCACCTCGTTACCGGCCGCGCATGCTCGGCGGCGTCCTGGCCGAATTACGACCAGGCCTGTCAGTTCGATCTGCGGCGCTCGGCAGATGACATTCGCGTCGTTCGGATTGTGAGCATGGCAAAGCCCTGAGGCGCGGCGTCGCACAAAGATAGGAACGGCCCGGCAGCGTGGCGTCGTCTGCTTTATCGACCAGAGCAGGTGACAGCGCCTCATCGGCACCTAGAAAAGAAAGTCACCAAGCCATGTCCTCAGGGTCAATCACGTCCACCCCGCCTGCATCCACCACGAACGTTCTCGTGGTCGAAGACGAGATGGTCTTGCGGATGCGCGCGGTCGATATCGTTGAAGATGCGGGTTTCACCGCTGTCCAAGCTGTCAACGCTGATGAAGCCCTCGCCATTCTCAGAATCTCGCTCAGACATCTCACTGCTGTTTTCCGACATTCAAATGCCCGGCAGCATGGACGGCTTGAAGCTTGCGCATGCGGTTCACGACCGCTGGCCATCCATCAAGATTATTCTGGTGTCCGGGCAGGTACGCGTGACCGATACCGACAAGCCGGCGGATAGCCGGTTCTTTGGCAAGCCGCTCGAAATGAAGCAGATGATCACTGAACTGCAGGAGATGGTCGGGGCCGGTGCTCTGAAAATCATTCCGGAAGCCGCGATACCGCGCGTGGTTCAATCGCGCGGGGCCGCTCCTGCGAACGGATACCTTCGATCTGCAGCTCAGGATGTTCTAACAGCGGAAAACGACAGCCTTCGTGTGTTACTCGAACAAGCGACAATCGATGCCAATGCCTTGCTCGCACAGGCCGGAATTGACGCCAAGGAACGGGAAGCGGCTGACAAGCTGCAGAAACTCATTCTCGATGAGCTTCATCACCGCATAAAAAACACCCTCGCAACGGTAGGCGCCATCGCGACGCAGAGTTTGCGAACCGCGACGAGCATCAAACATGGCCAGCACGCTATTGAAGGGCGGTTGGCCGCACTTGGACGTGCGCACGACCTGTTGATGCAGGTTAGCTGGGCAAATACCAGTCTGACAGCGACCATCAGAGGGGCAATCGAACCGTACGATAGTCATGGGGCGGGACGCGTTTCGATCGATGGACCCGATGTTAGCATTACCTCGGGAGCCGTGATCGCGCTCGCGATGACAATGAATGAACTATGCACGAACACGACAAAATTCGGGGCGTTGTCGCAACCAGCCGGCCGCGTCGACATCGCATGGACGATTGATGCCACAACACAGCGCCTGAGACTGACTTGGACAGAAAGCGGCGGCCCTGTCGTTGAGGCGCCGACCCGGCGGAGCTTCGGCACCCGCATGATCGATTCACTGGGGCACCAGCTAAACGGCAAAGTCGAGCTTGAATATCTGCCGACGGGGTTCGTCTATACCCTCGATGTGCCGCTCAACGCCCTAACCGTGAAGGCCTGATGCGCCCACGCGGGTCGGGATTTTGCGACCGATGCTAGGCCGCTGCTGGAGCAAGGAACCCGATGATGCGAAATCCTTTCCCGTCGAAGTCGCGGATTGTTCGTCATCTGTGGGGCACTTTCATCGCGAGGTTTATCTCACCGCTGCCGCCCAAGGCACTCCTTCACGATCCCGCGGCCTCGCGCCCTCACGATCTGGATGACCCATTCTTCGATCCGAATGTGCAGAAGCGCGTTGCGGAGATCATAGCCGGCGCCGCACGGGAAAAAACCTGATCACCGCCTTACGACGAAACATCACCCGCGAGTCGACAGGATCACTGCCGTGTAGTTTTTGCAGGCTGAGCCGACTCAAAGGAAGATCGGCACCAGGGTCGCTATTACACTCGACGCCGGTGGTCGACGGGCGCCTACGCGAGCCGCTCCGCCCCTAGCTCCGCCGCCTCATCGGCTAAGCCAATCTGCTAGGGCGACTTTGTTGCGCGACGGCGAGGAAGGCATTGTCCGACGTCCGGCCAATAGCGCTTTTAACAGGGGCGGAAATCGGTGGTTACCGATATGTTGAGGCTGCTGTGGCGGGCATGCGAAATCGCCTGCCGGATACACAGGGTCTCAGCCGCCTCGCAGCTCCAAAGCCCCCATACCAGGAGTACCGGGCGCTAAAGTTGGAAGGCTGACTTTACGCGGGTAAACGGGCCGTGTTTCAGGCGCGGGAAGCTGACGCGATTGTTCATACAGCGTTGAGCCAACCACGGCACCGAGCCGATGGGTCATGGCGTCTTTGTCGCAGAGTGCTGCGATGGCGAGTCCGACCTCGTGAAAATGCACGCGTCGCCAACACGATGCCGCAAGGTCGATCCGGTCCTCGTCCGTCAGATGACCGACAATGTCCCAAACCGCACGCGTCCCTGCGCGAAGCAGATCTCGAATACCAGCGAGGTCGTCATGGACTTTCTGAAGTTCAGTTCTCACGGATGCTCCTCGTTCGCGCTTTTGCGTGCGGTTTTGGCCCGACGAATCGGTGGATGAAATGTCCGACGTCGATTTCGTCACACATGATTGCGGGCGAATGAACCGACTTACGTCGCGGCTTCATCTCGAAAAGAAGGCCGTCACCAACTCTGAAGTGATGGGCGCCTGAGCAGTGCAAACAGCGATGGATCGCGAGCGGTTCTGAGCTGATTTGATCGTAGGTCGCTCTGTCGGTTTCGATACCCGAGTCGATCACACGCTTGCTGTTTGGACAGGTGAATATCAGCGTTCCCATGCCACGCGTCCTGTTGCTGTAGCCTGGTCCGGCATGGTTGAGGATCATGGTTAATGCTTCGTTAAAAGCAGGGATAACCGCTTAGAATGTTTGGCATTTCTTGGAACTAAAGTTCCATGTAGCTCGCGCTGTCGAGGCCGCCGATCAGCGCCCGCGATCGTATCCACGAAATGATGCTGCCTGGGTATGGACGGGCTCGTCCTAGTATGCAGACGGGGGCCAGGCTGGTAACCGACCCGGCCGATTGGACGCTTTAATAGGGAAAGTCGCTGCGTGAAGTGGCGTTGTGCGTCGACGGACTACGGGGCACTCTGGTCTCTAACCCCGGCGCTTCAACGACTTCCTGCTCTCGCCTGATTTTGTGGGTCTTCTTTTTCGCCCCTGGTAATTCCCTGACCACTTGCGGGGGGGCCGGTTGGCTGAGTGCCACGGTAGCGCTCTGGAACAACGGCAGGGCGGGGCGGACCGCGGGCGGAACCACCACATCGACGAGAATGGGTTTCTTTCGTTCGATGCTGTCCAGAATCTTTTGCGGGACGATCGGCGTCCGCGCCGCGGCTGTGACGGCTGAAGGCTCTGATCGCAGCAGCCATGCCCCGCCGACGACCAGACCCAGGCTCACGAGACCCACCGCACCCGCGTATCGGATCAAAGCGATGACGATGTCCATAAATCCGCAACAAAACCGTGCGGCTTTTGTTCCGGATGACTAGCGGGAGCACACGGT
This sequence comes from uncultured Alphaproteobacteria bacterium, assembly GCA_963757565.1. GTDB lineage: Bacteria > Pseudomonadota > Alphaproteobacteria > Rhizobiales > Xanthobacteraceae > PALSA-894. Next base: position 54,493 of record CAVWSB010000001.1, on the reverse strand, counting down.
CGCCGTCCGCTCTCAAGCGTCTCGCAGCATGGCGCTAATGCATCGTGCCCACCCGCGTTGCCGATATTATGATCGAGCCGTAGCGCCATTCTTGTTGCGTAGATTACCGCTTACCGTTTCGGGAGCACGTCTGCGGCCTGCATGCCCGTCGCTGTTGGTCCCCCGAGATTCGCTGTGGCGCCACCGCGCTTAACCGCATACTCCTCCCCATCGATAGGCCCGACATGCGGAAGGTCTCGATCAAGATAGGGCCGCCCGACCCCAAGCTCCTTTTCGTGCGCATCAATCCATTTCCACAGCTGTACGCTCGAGGCGTAGCGCTGCTGGCGAGTCTCCGCCTTTGACGCTCACAAGATCGGCCGCAATCCCATGGCCGTAGCCGCCGCGGCGGCTGCCGCCATGGTAAGAGCTATCGCTCGCAGCCTTCCTGCCGCTCGCGATCGACTGGCGGTAATCGTCGCGGAATGCGCTGGTTATCCCGGGCATCGAGTTCCAGCGTCCTCCATCGCCCGAAGCGCATGGTAGAGCTTCAGCTTGAACGCAGGATCCAAGCCACCGATAACGTAATCTTGGACCGAAATGCCGGCCCTTTGCGCCGCGATCGGATCTTTCCAAGTGAAGTCGTCCACGATGTGCCTCGCGATTGTCGTGGTGACCGTCGTCTTTTGCCCCTTTTCTTGAACGTCACCCTGATGTGCTTCACGACCTTATTCGTGTCCACTTTGGGCGTCCGCTCGTAGAGCCACCAGAGATAATCGTCGATGCTGATGTCGACTGCGAGGCAGTCGTTGGGGATTTCGAATCCCCTGCCCGGCTTGACGTTCTCCCCCGCGGGCGGAAACCCGATAAGCGATACCGGCGGCGCGGCAGGCAGCATTTCACGGGAGTCCGGTACGGGGCTCGCCAAGCCGGGCATGCTTCCGGCCTCAGGGGCCGGTGACACCTCGGCATTATCCTGTTGTGACCCTGGTTTGGCCGCAGGCATGCTCGGCGCGGACATCGCGGCATCGAGCGCTGCTGCTCCGGATCTTTCGGCCGCAAGCCCAGGTGTGCTCGAACCGTTGCTGATAAGTGTTCCGCACACCAAGGCTAAAAGGGGAAATCCTCGCGAGCGCATCACAACTCCCCTCTTCAAAAAGCTAGCTTACGCGACCCCTGGACAGAATCGAATGGAGCTTATTTTCGGATCAATTTGCCTTGCGTACAACGGCCCGCAAGTGCCCGTCCCACTCTTTAATGGGTGTTCTGAATGAATGTTCAGCTGAAATTATAAGGGCTTAGCGGAACACCCCGCCCAAGTTTTCGTTGTTGGCTTAGAGGGCGACCCCTTTACAGTCAGGAGTTTATCATGCGTTCGCATCTCAAGAAAATTGGTATCGCCGCGGCAGCGGCGCTCACTCTCGCGATGGCGCCGCTAGTGACGTCCAGTTCCGCTAACGCGCGTCCCTTTGGATTCCATGGCGGCTATGCTCATGGCGGTCCCGGCTGGGGGTATCGTGGTTTCGGATACGGACCAGCATTGGCGGGTGGTTTGGCCTTTGGCGCGTTGGCCACAGCGCCCTACTGGTACGGCAGACCGGTGGGTTTGTATGGCGACTGCCTGCTGGAGCGTCGTATCGTCGGCCACACGTATTGGGGTGATCCAATCGTCCGGCCGGTGCGCGTTTGTTACTAAAGGACGCTTGTCGATCAGAAAGAGCGGAACCTAGCAATCAGGCGGCGGCTGCTACGTGGCCCGGCTCGCGCAAGCGGGTCGGGCTTTGCACGAAAGCGCACAATTTTAATTGGGATCCGAAGCGGAGCTAAGTGCCTTCGGTGTCGACGTCTCTCAAAAGATCGTCGCATCGACCGCCGACACGCCGTCAGCGCGGTGTCATCCGTTGAACGATGCCGACGCAGTTACTTCGATACCTAATAGCCCTGTTTTCAAACCCTTCACGTAGCAATCGTCCTTGCTCCACGCTGCCCGGGTGAACGAGGCCCCGGGAACGAGTGTCCCGAGGCCAACAGTTCTATCTCAGAGTCAAAGATCGCCTAGTCGCACCGGCGGATCCGCTTTGTGAAACCATCATCGTTGCGAATGGTGACGGTCCGACATCCTCCCCGGAGGCCCACCTCTCGCTCACGATAGAAGTGGCGTTCGCGGACGACCGGGCCGTCATAGTCGCGGTAGTGATGATCGTAGCCCGGACCGCCGATTCGCACGCCGCCGACTGGAGTGTCTACCGCGATGCCCTGCGCGACCGAAGCAAGCGGCGTAAATGCAACGAACGCAACGGCGGCGATTAATGAAATGGTCGTGTTCTTCATGGGTTTCCCTCTCTGTTGGATTATTGCGATAACGGGCACTCTCGCCTCTTGTTCCTTCGCGAGTCAGTTAGCGAACCCTGATGTCGGCCGACACACTAGGCAATTGATTCATGCTGCATCGCGGCGCGCGACCGCTTAACGGGCCGCCCTCTCGCTGGTTTCGGTTCTTCCTCGCTGGCTCCCGAAGAGGCAATGCGGCGAAGGTTTCAAGGCCAATTGCGCGCTGGAAAAGCCATTTCCCCGCAGACCTATTGCGATTACCACAACAGGGAATGGGTCCAGGCCCAGCGACCGTCAGTCAATTTCCACCGATCAAGATGTGCTTCCTGTGGCGAATTTACACTTGCGGGAATCAGCCATTAGGATTCATGTCGCGTGACCGGAATGGATTTAGGAGAAACCGATGAAGCGCGCGCTTCTTATCACCATTGGTCTGATCAGCTTGGCGGCAACTTCGGCCTCCGCGGCGGACCTTGGGCGCCCGATGCCGGCCAAGGCCCCGGTCATGGCTGAGCCAATGTGGAATTGGACCGGCTTCTACGTCGGTGTGAACGGCGGCTTCGGGTGGGCCCGCAGCAACCACACCGACATCACCGGTGTGACCTCCGGCGACTTTGATCAGAGAGGCGGCCTGATCGGTGGCACTGTCGGTTACAACTGGCAGCCCGGTCCAGTCGTGCTCGGCGTTGAGGGTGACCTCGACTGGGCGCGTATCAATGGCAGTGTGCTTTGCGGTGGCGCGAACTGCTTCACCAACATGCAGGCCTTCGGCACCGCGCGCGGTCGCCTTGGCTATGCATTTGGAAACTGGATGCCCTACGTGACCGGTGGTGCGGCATTTGCTGACATCAACGCGGGTCAGACCGGCATCGCCGGTGTCGAGCAATGGCGTACCGGTTGGACGGTCGGCGGCGGTCTCGAGGCACTGTTCGCACCGGGTTGGTCGGCCAAGGTCGAGTACCTCTACGCCGATTTTGGCAACGGCTCGGCGGTTACCTACAACGCACCGTTGGCGGTCGGCGTGACCGAGCGCAAGGTGAACATGGTGCGTGGCGGCATCAACTATCACTTCAACTGGGGTGGCCCGGTGGTCGCGCGCTACTGATCGCTACGCGACCAAGAAACGACAGAGCCCCCGGGGGCCTCCCCCGGGGACTGGCGCTGTTCGAACCCAGCCGACTTTAGAGCCGCCTTAGTCTCCGTCCGACCAATCACCAGCTTATGCCAGCGACGCCGTCAGGCTCATCAATTGTATCGACCTAGGGCGCTTTGACCTTTCGACGCCGCCAGGATGTCATTATCGCTGCTTCTAGGAGACCTATCAGCACGCTTGCCACTACCGCCATGATGATCAGCCGAAAGTTAGTAATGTAGCTCAGCATCAAGCTGACAAATTCATCATCGAACCCAAGGTGGATCAAGAGCCACACTGCGAACACCACAAATATTGCAACGAGCGCTGCGAGCGCAGACGTTAGCCAGAGGCGCACAAAATATTTCATTTTTCCTCGATCGGTCATATGGACATTTTGCGCGAACGATCGCGCAGTAGAGGTTCAAGCTTTCCCGCGAAACTGCGCCCGCCATTCAGGCTTTCAATGCCCGTTGGATTCGCTGTCATAGCCCCCGCCTTTCTGAATCCAGTTCAAGCCGTCATCGGGTGCGGCTAACTTCGGTTTCCGAAACTCCGCGCTAGCGTCTGACCTCGACCTAATGCATGCGATTTCTTCTCCTCGTCCGTCCCTCTGTTCGGGACGCAAACGGTCATTTCCAAGGTTTCAAATGGTCCGTCGAAAATAACTCTGACTTTGACGAGGAGGGTTTCCTTGCTGGGTGATGCCGCCTGCAAAATTTCCACCTCGACTTTGGGTTCGGTCATTTCGATCCCTCTCCCGCTTCCTCTTCGATTTCTCTCCCGCTCACTCTCGCATAGAGGCCGGATCATCGACTCGAAAGCAACCAAAAGAAAGCGCCACCGAAATTTCGGCCAGTCCGCTTCCCGAACCTCAGCCTGTCACGTCGACCACATATCCGGATAATTCGAGGTGTTTGGCTGACCCGATCTCCAGGCTGCCCGTCGGCACGGTCGTTTCACAAGAGCGAGCGGCTGAGGTTTCCTTCGAACTTAAAGAAGCGAATTTGGACCACTGTCATCCATCGAGCGAAATGGCTCGCAGTCGATACAGCCGGTCGGCGTCGCAGCTTACGCGCGCGATCCCACGCGGCGCAGGCGCTTGGATCGTGGCCTCTCAGTTTTTTCACTTCCGATGAAGCTGACTGGCGTCCCTTTGGATACCAGGGCGGCAAGCTCAAGTGCGTCCCAATTCGTCATGCGGATGCAGCCGTGCGATTCCGTTTTGCCGATTTTCGCAGGTTCTGGCGTGCCATGGATACCGTATCCCTCGCCAGGGAGGCCGATCCAGACGCGCCCAACCGGGTTATTCGGCCCTGGCGATATCTTGAATGAGTGCTTCGCGCGGACACCCTTGAAGCCATAATCAGGATTGTACCGGTAGGTCGGGTTTCGGGCGACGCTTCGAATCTTGAGCTCCCCGCTGGGCGAAGGGGTCTCCTCGCTGCCGGCGGTGATGGGAAAGAAGCCGATCAACTTATTGTCTCTGTCGAATGCGCGTAGCGTCTGTGCCGTTTTGTCAACCTCAAGCCGAGCCGCCTTTGATCGCGGTGCCCGATCAGTGACCCCCGCAACGTCAATCTCCTCCCCCGCGTGTTCAAAGTGTTGCCCGGGGTTCATCTTGGAGAGGAGACTTTCGCTCATATGAAATCGTTCGGCGAGGGCTTCGCGCGCACTTCCATAAGCCATTGACTTGATGCCGCGCATTTTGTCGAGCTTGGTGGGGACCTCGTCTAAGAACGGCCCATCGACGTCTTTTCTGGTGAGCTTGTATTTGACGATCACAGGATCGCGTGACGTCGTCGAGAGCGCGAGCCACACCGCCTCGGTTAATTTACCGTCATTCTCGATGCCACGTTCATGGGCGAAGGCGGCGATGGCTTTTTTGTAATTGTCGCCAATTTGTCCATCCACTTCCCCGGGTGAAAAACCCGCGCGGTCGAGAAGCACTTCGGATTTGATGACCAGAGCCTCCTCATTCGCCAAGCCATGCCACACAGCGCCGTTGATCTGATCAGAGCTGATCTCAGTCGCATGTACTGAGGAGGCAGCAATGCAAGCGAAGACAACGTAGGTTGCTAGCTTGAGCATCTCGGTGGTTCCTGCGGGGATCATGCGGGCGAAAGCCCAACGGAACCAGGAGACCAAAGTTCCTCGGCGACGCTCTGGTGCCGAGCGCCCATCTCATGTAGGAGTTTGCTGCTGGATTTTCGCGTGGCAGGCGAAGCAGCCTCGCGTTCCCGGAGAGACGTTAACGTGATCGCCAGCCCATTAGTCAAAATTTCCGAGCCGCCGAGCAGGGCAGTGCGGCCCGCCCGGTCCTCCTGCGGTGCCTCTGCTTCAACGTCCTCCTGGGAATCTTGCGAGACCGCCGCGGGGTCGCGTTCCCGGTCGACGCGAACCGGCGCCGAAGCCGACGACCAAGATCCCTAGCACCGTGCCCATGCCGACGAAAAACGAGCGAAATTCGATAGCCATGATCTGCCTCCATGGCGGAAACTTTGTGGTGGAGAAGGGGTTCCCCATACGCAAGTTTGGGGGTCTGGCGAGATTGCTGTTCCCGCAATTGCGGCAACATTGTCATAGGCGCGGTGGTTGCGCTGTGGGCCCTGATATTAATTCTGGCTATACAGATTTTCTGAACTTTTTGAGTTCGTCGCATGCGGGCTTTACCTTGTAAATTCGCGCCTCCAATTGTTTCCTGCCTCGATATGTTTGGCGATTGGACCTGCCAATGACAGCGGAAGACTTGCAAGTGCTGCGAAGTGCCGTTCAGGCGCTTGAACATCCGGACCTTGCTGCGCGTCTCACGAATATGGTGGGTAAGCCCGTCGAGCTCATCGGACACGTACTTCCGGAGACTGCCTCGCGCGCCATCGCGACAGCCACTTCCAAGGCTCTTGAAATGGCACTGAAGGTCGCCCTGCGAACTATGCAACGTACTCCGAACGCTGGATCGCAGACCCTGCACAAAGCCTTGGCCACTGCGTCTGGCGCGGCCGGCGGTGCCTTCGGTTTGGCGACGCTCCCCCTCGAACTTCCTGTTTCGACGATCATCATGCTGCGATCCATTGCCGACATTGCGCGAGAGCAGGGCGAAGATCTTTCTGATCCGGAGGCAGCACTGTCATGTATGCAGGTCTTTGCGTTGGGGGGAATGCCTGGCTCCGGCGATGCGTCCGAAAGCGGGTACTTTGCCGTGCGCGGAATGCTCGCAAAGAGTGTCTCGGAGGCCGTGCGCTTCATCGCGGAGCGCACCGCTGTTAAGGAAGGCAGCCCAGTGCTTCTACGCTTCATCACGCAAGTGGCGTCGCGTTTTGGATTGGTCGTGACGCAAAAGGTTGCAGCTCAAGCTCTTCCCCTCATCGGTGCGTTGGGCGGAGCTGCCGTCAATTACGTATTTATAGCGCATTTTCAGGAAGTGGCTCGCGGTCATTTCACGGTGCGGCGGCTCGAACGACTGTACGGCAAGACTCTCGTCCGGACAGAATACGAACGCATTGCGCACGAGCGCATCGCAGACCGCTGACCGTCCCGGATCTGATCACCGGCTCGTCCATGCGATCCGCAATGGCGTGACCGCGGCAAGCCACGCATCATCACCCGCGGCGGCGCGCTCACGAACCTATGGAACGGCGATGTCGGCGGCCTGCTGTTTGAAACCTGCATCGGCGCAATTGGCCCGCTTCGATCTTTGTCCGGCCAGGCTCCTGGGCGACAGTGCTTACGGTTCGGCCGAGATGCTGGGTTGGCTTGTGTACGAACATGGCATCGAGCCGCATGTGACCGTATTCGACAAGTCGGAACGCAAGGACGGTAGCCGCTTCCTAACGCACGGCATATGCGATGCCAACGCCGACGGTGGTGAGAATGCCGAGCCCGATCAGCCAACGCTGATACTTTTCAGCGAGTCGCAGGAATTGCTGCCCCCACAACGCCACGAGAGCGGCCACCATGACGAAATGCAGCGCGCGGCCGATTAGAGCCGCGATCGTGAAGGTCACGAAATTCATCGACGCGACGCCGGCAGCGATCGCGATGAATTTGAACGGAATCGGCGTGAAACTTTTGGCTATGATGATCCAAACTCCCCAGTCCTCGACCAGTTTTTGGTAACTTCTAAAATTATTCGCCTGGCCGTATGCGGCGACAAGGGACTGACCGAAGGTCGTCCACGTCAGGTAGCCGATAGCGTAGCCTGCGAGAGCGCCCGCCGAGGATGCGATGACGCAGACTGTGGTCAACAACCGGATGCGCTCGGGCCGCAAGAGTAGCATTGGGACGAGCAGCAAATCGGGCAGAACGGGGAGGACAGAGCTGTCGGCGAATGCGATTAGCGCCAGCAGCCACAGCCGGTCTTGCCATCCGAGAAGGCCTCGGCACGGCGCCACCAAATTTCACGGTTGTGCGAGAGGAATGTCAATCGCGGGCGCCAGCTCAGGTAACGGGTGAAAAGCGAAACCGGATCTCGGCCGCCATTGTTATTCACGATAACTCTATTCATTTGCGATTGAAAGAAACGGAACGCTGCTACTGCCAACGACGGGTACGCCGACATCGCACAAGCTCAGACACTCATCGGAAATGAGGGTCCGCACTCAAGATTTGCGCCATCGATCTCGTCCTTGGGCGACGGCGCAGCGCCCTTTATCAGCGCGGCGCGGGGAAAGCCACAACACAGCCCCAAGGGCGATAAATCGGGGGCCCCTGCATGTGCCCCGGCTGAAGGAATTAACTGAACCGCGAGCACGGGTTTGCGCGGTCATGCGGACCCTGCTAGGGCGACGCTGCGCGCGGCAAGAAACGCGCCGCAGGGCTTACTCGCCAATGAAAGTGCTGGACGAGGACACTAGAGCGGCCGAAGCGCTGACGCGACTTGCGGATTATATCTCGCAGTCTGCCAGCGTCGGCAATTGGGGTCTTGGCAAATACCCAACCGCTGACGAACAGCTGGCGGCTGCAAATCGGTCGCGTCACTACGCCAATATGATCCGCGCCCTCGCCGCGGAGACAATCCATCGCACCGTGGAACGCAGCGAACTTAGGTCTATTGTCGACGAGGCGCGAGAAGAAGGAAATTTTGGAATGCCGCCGGCTCTGCTGAGCGCGGCCTATGCAGCTTTGGGATCTATCCGGTGGTGAGTCCGGGAGCCGAAGCCCATCGAAATCCGGGCGGGCTCGCGATGCAGCCGCAGATGCTATTTCGCTAGGCCGTGAACCCATAAATCAGACGGGGCTTCGGCGAGTCCGCTGTACACCGAAAGCGACCGAAATGCCGCGTCGCCGCGAAATGACGCGATGGGCCAAAAGCCGAAGCGGCGACATTCTCGGGCCACGTCCGCTCCACGTTCGCGAGGAGACATCTCGCGCGTTAGAAGCAACCGCCGCAACGACCGACTCTCTAGCTTTGCATGATAGCTACTAAGTCGCTGCCACGCGTGGTCAAAGCTGCCGGCACTCGTTAGGAAAGTACGAATACCTAGCGAGTGCCAATCCGCCAAACGCAGGCTGATAATCTGCGTGCGGATCGATCCGAGCAACTGTCAGTCCGGCGCGACCTCGCGCAGTAGTGCGGTGTTGTAGGACTTCTTTCGCGGACTGCCCGACAGCGCGACGAAGTTAAGGACCGTCATCGCTCGCCGATCCTGAAATCGATTTCGCCCCAGCCGCGCTCGGTCCGCAGATGCTGCTCGAACGGCTTGCGCTCCTCGGCATACTGCTTCGGCGCATCGCTCTCAAAATAGCGCATCAGCGCTGCGCGCGACTCAAGGCCGTAGATCATCATGTAGGCTTGCCAGCCGTCGGCCGCTTTTTCCTCGAGCTTGACCCGCCGCACCGACTTAAACCCCGGCTGCGACACGACTTCTGCGGTGTGCTTGCTGTCGAGCCAATGCAAAATTGTCTCAGCACCTTCCGGACTGATCCAGAATTTCACCACGTAGGCATAAGGCGCTTCCATCCCTTCGTCCCTTTTCGTTGCCGGCTATTGCATGCGAGAGCCGCCGTTTACGTCAATGACGCTTCCGGTGATGTAACCCGCGGCTTTGCTCACCAAAAAGGACACGGCCGCCGCGATCTCCTCGGGCGTTCCGATACGCCCGAGCGGTACGTTCGCGATCATGCTGCGGTCGTTCGCCGGCGGATTGACACTGCGGAACAGCGGCGTCTCGATCGGGCCCGGCGCGATCGAATTGACCGTCATGCCGGTTGGCGCTGCCTCACGAGCCGCAAGTTTCGTCAAGGCGAGCACGGCGGCCTTGGAGGCCGCGTAGTCAGCGCCACCGCGCAAACCGCCGGTCTGGCCGGCGGCCGAGGAGATCGTCACGATGCGCCCGTGCGGGACCAGGTCATTCAGTCTCCGGCGCAGCAGTGCACGGATCGTGAAGAACGTCCCACGTGCATTCACGCGGAACGTCTCGTCCCAGGCGTCTGCCGTGATTTGCGTTAGCGAGGGCCGGCCCAGGGTCGGTGCGATCATCGTCCCGGCGGAGGTGACGAGCACGCTCACCTTGCCGAGCTTGCGTTCGACCTCGTCGAATGCACGCTCGACGGCTGCCTCGTCTGTTACATCCATCTGAAACGGCGCGGATTGGCGATCGGTCGCAGCAACCACGAGGCCATCGCCAGTCAACGACCGGGCGCACGCCGCTCCGATGCCGCTGGCCGCGCCTGTAATGAGAGCAACGCGAGACATGTGCGAATTTTGACCCGGCAGGGCCTGCTTGTACACCGGTTCGAGCGGCAGCCGTATTGCCACGATGTGGCCTCGCGTGGCCGATACAACTTGCGGCGGCCGCATTTCACGCGCTGCGACGGCCGCGCCGCTTGACGCTTTAAAGCCAATCTGGTCGGTTGATCACTAACAAAAGAATGGCCTGGGAGGGAATCATGAAGAGGCTGGTCGCCGCTATCGTGCTGTCCGCCGCACTCGTTGCGAGCGCGCAGGCTGCGGACCCTGGGATCACCGACGACGAGATCACCATCGGCTTGTTCGCCCCGATGTCGGGCCCCCTTACCGCGTTCGGCCTCGATGCCCTTCAAGCCGCGAAGATGTGGTACGAGGAAGCGAACAAGAAAGGTGGCATTCACGGTCGCAAGATCAAGGTCCTGACCGAAGACGACAAGTGCAACCCGAACGACGTGGTCGCGGTCGTCAAGAAGTTCATCACCGTCGACAAGACGTTCATGGTACACGGCGGATCGTGCACCGCAGCCGCAGTCGCGGCACAGGAGTTCGTCACGCGCGAAAAAGTGCCGCACGTGATGCTCAATGCATCCGGCGACAGCGCCGTCATACCGCCCACACGTTACGTATTCGGCGCTTTCGGCGGCACGCAGCGGACGGTCGGCGCAACGCTGGCCGAGTTCGCCATCAAGGAACTCAAGGGCAAGCGCATCGCGCTCGTTGCGCATGACGACGACTACGGCGTTGCCAATGCCTCAACCGTGAAGGCGGTCGCGAAGCGGCTCGGCGTCGAGGTCGTGGCGGTCGAATCCATTTCGCCGCGCATCACCGACGTCACTGCGCCAATGCTTAACATTCGTGCGGCAAATCCCGACGTAATCATCTCGACCTGCTATCCGGGTCCTGCCGTGATGGTCGCGCAGAAATATGCCGAGTTCGGCATGACCAAGGTTCCGTTCGCGCAAGCGATCCAAGGGATTCCGGTCCCAGCTGGCTTTGCCAAGAATGTCGGCAACGATGCGGCGTTCGAGAACTTCTACTATGGCTCGCCGCTCAACGATCTAACCGACGGACCGAAGCAGCAGAAGTGGCTCGCACTATACAAGCAGCACTATCCGGATCGCACCCCGAGCGCGTTCATGACCTACGGGTTACCATCCGCGATGGCCATCACGCGCGCGTTCGAGAAGGCCGGCCGAAACGTGACCCGCGAGTCGTTCATCGATGCGCTCGAGACCGTCGATTTCGACAGCGAGGTCATCGCTGGCCCGATCGCGTTTGCCAAGGACCGTCGCGATGCAAATCGCGCCTCGATCTTCGTGAAGTACGACGGCAAGAATGGCCACAAGCTGATGCCGGGCGTCTACACCTGGGACGGCAAGGACGGCATGTGACCGCGACGTAGCTGCCGATGTCGCCGCTCGTTCTGCAAGGGATCGCCAGCGGCATCGTTACCGGCTGCATCTACGCGCTGATCGCGATCTCGCTCGTCATCGTCTACAAGGCGAGCGAAGTCATCAATTTCGCCGGCGGCGAAATGGTGATGCTGGGCGGCTACTTCGGCATGTTCGGGCTGCTGGGCCTCGGCCTGCCCTATTGGGCGATCTTTCCGTTTGCCGCCGTCATCATTTTCGTCATCGGTGCGCTGTTCGACCGCATCGTGCTCACACGCACGCTCGGGCGCGCGGTGCCAGGACAGAGTGTGCTGGTCGCGATGGTGATCGGCACGGTCGGGTTGTCTTACGTCATCAAGGGCGCGGTTCGCGTCGTGCCCTACACGGAGGAGGTGCGCCGCCTTGCGCCAATCAGCACAGGACAACCTATCTTTCTCGGGCCGGTCGTGCTGCAGCATCAGGATGTCGCCATCGTGCTCGCCGCGATCGTCATCATGGCGGCGCTCTGGGCTTTCTTCAGCCTCACCCTGACCGGCAAGGCGTTGCGCGCGACCAGCCAGAACCCACGCGCCGCCTCGCTTGTCGGCATCCCGGTGCGGTTGATGAGTATGACGGCGTGGGGCCTTGCCGCCGCGCTCGCGGGGGTCGCCGGCATACTGCTCGCGCCAAAGCTGCTGCTCACCCCGGACAGCGGCGTGATCGTGATCCTCGCACTCGCGGCCGCCATCATCGGCGGCTTCACCAGCCTTCCGGGCTGTGTCGCGGGCGGCATCCTGCTTGGCGTCGTGCAAAATATGATCGGGCTGTTCGTCTCCTCGCGCGCGATCTCGGTTGCGCCGTTCCTGGTCATCATGATCGTGCTGGTGCTGCGGCCGCAGGGCCTGTTCGCCGGCAAGGTGACGGCGAAGAAGGTCTGACGTGTTCGGCTCCCCTTCCCTCACCCGTCTTGCACCGCTTGTCCTGCTGCTGGTCGCCGGCTTCGCCCTGCCGTATCTGTTGCCGCAGTATTTTCTCTTCCTTGGCAACATCCTGATGATGAATGCCGTGCTGGCGCTCGGGCTCGACATCCTGCTCGGCTGGGCCGGACAGTTCGCCTTTGCGCATGTGGCGTTTCTTCGGCATCGGCACCTACGCAACCGCGCTGCTGCACGCGCGCTTCGGCATCCCCTTCGTCATCGGCATGCCGCTCGCCGCCGCGCTCGCCGGACTGATCGGCCTGCTGATCGGATTTCCCGCGACGCGGCTGCGCACCGTCTACCTCGCGCTCGCGACATTCGCATTCGCCGAGGCAGCGCAATGGGTCTTCAACGCCTGGGACAAGGTCACCGGCGGACCGGACGGTCTGCGCATCAGCGCACCGTCCGTGTTCGGCTACGCGACCGGCACCGACCCGACGGCCTTCCCGTGATGGCCACGATCCTCGCGCTGACGATCGCCGCCACCATGTATCTCACGACCTCGAAACTCGGGCGCGCGATGTGTGCGGTGCGCGACAGCGAACATGTCGCCGCGGCGTCCGGCATCGATGTGCGGGGCACCAAGGTCTGGGCCTTTGCGATCTCGGCGGTTTATGCCGGCGTCGCCGGCGGGATGTTCACGCTGTTTCAGTCCTTCGTGAACCCGGATGTCTTCGGATTCGGGCAGATCGTTCTTCTGCTTTCGATGGTGGTGGTCGGCGGGCCTTGGTACGATCCCGGGGGCGCTGATCGGCGTCGCGCTGCTCGGCCTGTTGCCGGAGATCATGCGCACGACCATGCGCGGGCTACTGATCTGGCAGGAGTTCGCCTATGGCCTCGTCCTCATCCTTGTCGTCATGTTCATGCCGCGCGGCATCTGGGGCATGATCGCGTCGCGCCGGGAGCGATCCCGATGACGCTCTTTGCCTTGCGCGACGTAGGGGTGCGGTTCGGCGGCCTTCGCGCGCTCGATCGGTTCTCGATGGAGGTCGAACAGGGCACGATCCACGCCTTGATCGGCCCGAACGGCGCCGGCAAGTCGACTGTGTTCAATTGTGTGTCGCGGTTCTATCAGCCCGACCGAAGGCGACATCCTGTTCGAAGGGCAATCGCTGCTACGCGTGCCTGCGCATGGCGTCGCGGCGCGCGGCATCGCGCGCACGTTCCAGAACATCGAGTTGTGCCGTCGCCTCACGGTGCTGGATAACGTGCTCGTCGGCATGTCGCCGCGGCATTCGTGGGTACTTTCCTTTCGCTCCGTCGCGCGCGCGTCGCGATGCCGAGAGCGCAGCGCTCGCCGAAGCCGATGCGCTGCTCGAACGCACCGGCCTTGCGCATCTGCGCGATACGCCAGCCGAGGCGCTCGACTTCGGCCATCAGAAGATGCTCGACCTCGCCCGCGCGCTCGCCGCAAAGCCCAAGCTACTGCTGCTCGACGAACCCGCCGCGGGCCTGCGCAATCGCGAGATCGCGGCGCTCGATGCGCTCCTCGTCGATCTTGCGCGCCGTCAGGGCATCACCATCGTGCTGGTCGAGCACGTGATGCAGCTCGTCATGGCGGTGGCTGATAGGATCACCGTGCTCAACTTCGGTCAGAAGATCGCCGAAGGCTTGCCGGCCGACATCCGCAACGACACGCAAGTGATCGAAGCCTATCTTGGCAAGGGCACCCATGCTTGAGCTCGCGCAAATCTCGGCGAGCTACGGCGCGATCCGCGCGCTGGACCGCGTGTCGCTCAGCGTCGGCGCCGGAACGATCGTGTGCCTACTCGGCGCGAATGGTGCGGGCAAGACCACGACGCTGAACTGCATCTCCGGCGTCGTGCCGGTCTCTGCCGGCCGCATCACCTTCGAGGGCGAAGACATCACCGGGCTGTCGATCGACAGGATCGTCGCGCGCGGTGTCGTGCAGGTGCCGGAAGGCCGCGAGATTTTTCCCGAACTGACCGTCGCCGAGAACCTCACGCTCGGCACCTGGCTGCATCGCCGGAAGCCTGCGGGCGATCTGTTCGAGCGGGTTTACGACTACTTCCCGCGCCTGAAGGAGCGCGCGCAGCAACATGCCGGCACGCTCTCCGGCGGCGAGCAGCAGATGCTGATGATCGGCCGCGCGCTGATGGCGCGCCCAAGTTGCTGCTGCTCGACGAGCCGAGCCTCGGGCTGTCACCGGTGCTGATCGAACAGGTGTTCGCAATCGTGTCGCGCATCCATGCCGATGGCGTGTCGATCCTGCTCGTCGAGCAAAACGCGCGCGTCGCGCTGTCCGCGAGCGAATACGGCTACGTGCTGGAGAACGGCGAAATCCGACTGCATGGGCCGTCCGCGGACCTGATCGGCAATCCCGAAATCCGCGCCGCCTATCTGGGCGGCTAGCCTTTCGCGGCGAGCGTCTTCACGCGGGCGAACGTCGCGCCGACGGCGGCAAGCGCATCGGGATATAGCGGCGGGTCGCGCATGTCGGCGATCTCCTGCCACCGCGCCGCGATCGCCTCGGCGCTCACATCGGACGGATTGTCGATATCGATGCCGCGGCTTTCCAGCGTGCGCGCCGTTGCGAAATGTCCACCGCCCGCGATCACGATCTCGCCCGAGACCGGGCACTGCTCGCTGCACAACAGCGCCACCGCTATCGCGGCCTGCGCCGGATCGATGTATTCCGCGATGTCCTTCGGAAAAATATCGCCGAGCCGCGTTAGCGCGAATGGCGAGATGCAGTTCACCTTAATGCCGAACGGCTCGGCCGACAGGCGCAGGCCGTGCATCAGCCCGACGAGTCCCATCTTGGCGGCGCCATACGCGACGCTGTCCACCTTGCCATAGAACCCGACCTGGCTCGTCGTGAACACGATGCGTCCGGCGCGCCGCGCCGCGAGCAAAGGCCACGCCGCCTGCGTCACTAGGAACGTGCCGATCAGGTGCACATCGAGGACATTGCGAAAATCGGCGAGCGTCATGTCGGCGAAGGTATTACGCCGATTGTTGCCGGCGTTGTTGACGACGATGTCGAGCCCACCGAACGCGCCCGCCGCACGCGCCACCATTGCGCCCGCGGCCTGTGGGTCCGCGACGTTGCCGTAATCCGCGACCGCGCGGCCCCCCGCCGCCACGATCGTTCCGACAACCTCATCCGCCGCGGTGCGATCGCCCGCATCGTCACCGCGCGGATTGACGCCCGGATCGTTTACGACGACGGCGGCCCCACGCCGCGCCAGCTCGATCGCATAGGCGCGCCCGAGACCGCGTCCTGCGCCGGTCACGAGCGCGATGCGGCCGTCGAGGCGGATCACGTCCGTCACGCGAGCAATCCCTTGCCGGCGGCTCCAGTCGGTGACCGCCGCGATGCATTCGGCGAGCTGCTCGGGCTGGCTCGAGTAGTAGTGCGTCGCACCCGTCGATCTCGACGTACTCCTTGTCCTTCGTCGCCGAGCGCCGCGCGGATCGTCGGGATTATGCGTCGCCGGCACGGCATCGTCGGCCTGATTGACGATCTGCAGCACCGGCGTTTTGCTGCACGAGCGCGGCGTTCACTGGCCCCTTGGCGCTCGACTTGTCGTAGGACCATTGCGACAGCCACGAACGCAACGACGAGTAGCGCGCAAGGCCGGCCGGCGCCGAATTGGCGATGCGCGGATCGCCGAGGATAGCACCAGTTCGGCTTGCGTCCGTTCGGATCGATCGTGGCATCGATCCAGCGCACATCGCACATCGGTGCGATGAACGACGAAAGCCGCGCTCCATCTCGCCGCGTGTTGCGATGCTTGAGTGTTCGAGCGAGATCGAGCGCCCAGTCGGTGATCCTGCGGTTGCGCGCGATCTGCGCGGCGCGGAATGCCGCGACGAAGTCCGCGCCGAACGGCGGCTTGTTCGGGCAGCTCGGATCGTAGATGTCGAGCGCGAGCTCGCGCTCGTCCGGATCGATTTCGTCCATCACCGACGGATCGAGCCAGCTCGGTCAGCGTCTCGGCGCGGCTCAGATGGGCCGCGATGAAAATGATGCCGTCCGCCGGCATGCAGCTTCGCCTGCGTCAGATCGTACGGGATCGCCGGCCGGCGTGTGGGTGATCGTCGGCTGCTCGGCCTGCGCCTGATAGAACAGCGACAGCGAGCCGCCGCCGGACCAGCCGACCAGCACGACCTTCGTATAGCCGAGCTCCTCGCGCGCATGACGGATGTACATGCCCGAGGTCGTAGGCGACCTTCTCCATGATCAGCGCGCTGTCGTTCTTGGCGTAGCGGCTGCCGGCGCACAGCACATGCAGGCCGGCGTCGGCCAGCGCGGTCGGCATCGGCAGCAGTTGCAGCGTCGTTGCCGGATGCATGAAGAGATAGACGGTGTCGCCGGCCGGTCGCGCGGCACCAGCCGCTGCCCTTCGAGCACCGTCATGCCCTGGCTGCCGGCGAAGCCGTAGGTCTCAACCATCTGCTTTGTTCCGCAAAGCTCATGACGACGGGAACGCGATCCCACGCGGCGTTGAACTGGTCATGATGCTGCGCGTCGGAACGCGTTCTGCGCTCCGGCGCCTTCGCCTAGGCCCTGGCGCCCACGTGGGCGGCCTTTTCCTTGGTCCACGCGTCGAGCGCCGCACGCGCGTTGCCGCGCATAGCCCTTCATCTCCTCGGCGCTCGACCGTCTCGGCGGTGAATTCGAGCCGGACGCCGTTCGGATCGAAGAAGTAGATCGACTTGACGAAGCCGTGGTCGGTGACGCCGAGCACCTTGATGCCGTTCGCCTCGAGTCGCGCCTTCATGGTCTCGACGTCTTTCACGGACGGCACCTTGAACGCGATATGCGTGACCCATGCGGGCGTATTCGGCGAGGGCTCGGGCTTCACGTTGTCGCCGAGGTCGAAGAAGCGATGCACGAGCCATCCTTCAGCTCGAAGAACAGATGCACGAACGGGTTTCTCGCCGGTGCTCGGAACAACGCTTCCGCCTTGACGACATGGACGAGCGGCAGGCCGAGCATGTCTTCGTAGAAATGCCGTGTCTCCTCGGCGTCGCGGCAACGATAGGCGTTGTGGTGCAGGCCGAGCACCGGGGCAGCCGCCGGCGCGCTTTTGGAACCGCTGGTCATTGTTTCCTCCTGTTCGTATGCCTACTGCACTCCATGATCGCCTTGAAATCAATGCCGACTTTGGCGCTTTGTATGGCCATCAGGTTGGCGCCCCTACGCAGGATGTCTGACCGCCGACCTCTCATCGCTTTAGCGCGGCAATACGACCTTAACGGCTATCGCAAGATAGCCGGGCGCTCGGTTATGGTCGGCTGCTCGCCTGCGATGGCGATGTCCACCTTGGGTCATTCGCTACCGGCACGAGGCCGATAGCAGGTCCGGCTATTCGGCTGCTCCCCGAAAGCGGAAATGGAATATGTTAACAGTCACGACCTAGCAGGGTCTGCTCGAAGCTGGCGAACAACGCAGCCGGCCCGGATAGACCTCGACGCATCCGGCCTGGCGGAGCCGGTCCTCGGTGAATCCACCGCAGAGCACCCGATGGTGCGGACCTTTGCCCTGCCGGCTGCCTCTGCGTCGTACGGCGAGTCGCCGATTGCGACCGCATCCTCGCCGTCGATCGACAGCTTCTTCAGGACCTCATCAAATATTCGGGCTCCGGTTTTGATTCCTCGACGTCGTCGGATGAGGTCGTCGCGTCTATCAGTTTCGCGATACCAGCGATGTCGAGTACTTTTCGAGTTCGTCGTTCTTGGCCGACGATGCGATCGCGATCCGAAGTCCAATGTCGCGAGCCCGCCTTAGCAGGTCGGGCACCGCAAGAAGGGCCGGATCAGTGGCAAATATTTGGCTTTGAAATGTTCGCTGCGCCATATTCGAGATCCTTCCCATGGTTGCGCTGCGCCTCGTCGGACAGAAAGACCGGAATGAGCTTGTCTCCGCCCTTTGCCGATTTGACTTCGAGCCTGTTCGAAGCTGACGTCGTGGCCGAATTTTACCATGGCTTCGTGCCACGCGAGCGCGTGAAGGTCGACCAAATCCAAGAGCGGGCCATCGAGGTCGAAGATCGCGGCGCGGTGCAAATGAGTCCTGCCCATCTCAACGATTGGAATGGAGGACGAACTTCGGTCTCGGGCTGCCGGTTCCAATGCTGCTCGACTTCGAAGCCGGCTGCATTTCAGTGCTCAGAGGCGCGGGCACGCGCGGTCATAGGAGGGCTTGTGAACCCATCGCGGACATCACTGCGGTGTCTCTGGCATTCGCGATAGCCGGTTTCGGACCATGACGTTGAGCGTGGTTGCGACAATAACCCCATCCTTGACCTCCTTGAGGGTCGGCAGCGCGAGGATTGGGTTCGTTTTGCAAAGCCCGTGCGGACGATAACGACCGGCGTAGGACTCGTCACGAGGGTGGCGGGCAAGCCGTCCCGGTCTTCGGTCATCAGGTTTTAGGGGCCGTTCGTCTTCGGCGCGTCCTATCAGGGGCACATCGACTGCGGGAGATGTCCCATCCCGCACCTTATGCCTTGAGGCAGGTCGACATCGTGAGGTCGCGGCTCCTGATCAGGTGACCCACTTTTCCGTCCGGGCAGAGGGCTGAACAATACCGATTATCTAAAGAGCCGGCGTCTTCACACGTCGCCATATGAACCGGTCAGCAAAAGGCCCCGCGCGCTGGGTCAGGGCGCGGGGCCTTTCATCTCACGCGGCCGGTTGGGTTTTGGGTAGGGGGTAGTCGCGGCCGGTGTGAAGCGATTAGTCTAGCGAAAACGACTTGCAGCATGCAAGCCGACCCGAGCTTGGCCGTTTGGATGCGGGGGCTCCCTTTCAACGGGGGGACAAGCTCGACCGCGGCAACACGCAGCTCAGACGCGCCCCAGCCGTTCGGACATGTCGATAAGCATCTGTCGGGCGCGCGCATCCTTGATTTTGTCGAATGCTGTGACCAGCCGCATTGTTGCGGCGTTCTGCAGCAGGTGGAAGTGCTGAGCGCGGCCTATGCAGCTTTAGGATCTATCCGGTGGTAAGTCTGGGAGCCGAAGCCCGTCGAAATCCGGGCGGGCTCGCGATGCAGCCGCAGATGCTATTTGGCTAAGCCGTGAACCCATAAATCAGACGGGGCTTCGGCAAGTCCGCTGTACACCGAAAGCGACCGAAATGCCGCGTCGCCGTGAAATGACGCGATGGGCCAAACTCAGACCTTGAGATGAACCTAAAGATCTCTCACCTCGCGACGTCGAGCGCGTCATGTCGTCCAATGGTCGGACGCCGGCGTCGTCCATAAAGCCACGTTGCCGAGCGCAGCGGCGACAGCCGCGCTTTGCGCCTCCAGCAGGCGCTCGCCCTTTTCGGCCGTAGCCGCCGCGCCGGCCCCGATCACGCCGCCGCGAGCGCGGGCATTCAGCGCCTGCCAGCGAAACACCCCCTTGCCAGAGCGCCTCGATCTCGGCCGATCGGGATCCGGTCCGCGCGCCTCCGCCATCCAGTCTCGATCGACCAGGCCCGGCTCCGTGGCCAGCATCGTCGAGGTCTCCGACTCGCAGGCGTGCAGCGTCGACACCTGATGCTCGAGGATCTCGCCATCGCCTCCGGCGCCATCTCGAAATAGTGAGCGTCACCAGCGGCAATCGCAGCTCCACCGTCAGCTCGCTGACCACCACATGCAGCGGAGCGATATTGCCGCCATGGCCGTTGAGGAGGCAGATGCGCCGGAAGCCCTGCCGCACCAGGGAGCGCACGATCCCACGCACCAGCCCATGGAAGGTGGCGAAGTCGATGGTGATCGTGCCGCCGAGCTCCATGTGATGCTCGGACAAGCCGGTCCATACCGTCGGCATGACCAGCACGGGATGCCCGCGCCCAGCTTCTCCGCAGCGCGCATCGCCGCCTCGGTCACCAGCCGGGAAATCGACCATGACGGGAAGATGCGGCCCGTGCTGCTCGGTGGCGCCCACCGGCACGATGATGATCGCATCCTGCTCGGCCATTGCTGAGCGCCGGGGCGGTGAAGTCGGCAAAGGCGAGCGGTTGCATGATAGCGCTTCCCGGGAACAGTGGCGCGATGAACTATAGCTTCCGTTTCGCCCCTGTCATCAACCGGCTCGACCAGCTCTATCCGGGCTGCTCACGACCTTCTGGGTCAGCGGTGCGGCGATCGTGCTCGGCTTCCTTTTCGGCGTCGCCGGCGCGATCGCGCTGCGCTCGCGCTGGCGCTGGCTGCGCGCTGCCGCTGACCGCCTATGTCGAGGCGATCCGCAACACGCCGCTGCTGGCGCAATTGTTCTTCATCTATTTCGGCCTGCCCGGGCTGGGCCTGCGGCTCGATGCGATCCCGGCCGCGCTGATCGCGCTCGTCGTCAATCTCGGCGCCTACACCACTGAGATCGTCCGCGGCGGCCTCGACGCCGTGCCGCGCGGGCAGACCGATGCCGGCCTCGCGCTTGGCCTCCGCGCGCTGCAAGTCTTCTTCCTGGTCGTGCTCAAGCCGGCGCTGAAGATCATGTTCCCGGCGCTTGCCAGCCAGTTCACGCTTCTCATGCTGGCGACCTCCATCCTCAGCCAGATCGGCGTCGAGGACCTGTTCCACATGGCCAGCCTGATCGACAGCGCGACCTACCGCAGCTTCGAGGTCTACGCTGGTGACCTGCGGCTTCTACCTCGCGCTGGCCCTCGCTTCCGGCGTTCTTCGCACTGCTCTATTGGCTGCTGTTCTCCGAGCACGCGCCAGTCGAGTGCCTGCGACGGTCGCCACGCCCTGATGTTCCGCAGCTTCGGCCCGAACGAGTTTCTGCTGCTGGCCAGGGCCTGAGATGGACCGTCGGGCTGACCGCACTGGCATTCGTCGGCAGCGGCGTGCTCGGGCTTGCCATCCTGCTGCTGCGGACCGGCGCCGAGCCCGTCCGGTGGGCTGGCCGAGGCCTGGATCCAGCTCATCCAGGGCACCCCGCTGCTCGGACATCTCTTCGTGGTCTTCTTCGGGCTTGCCTTGTTCGGGATCGACGTGCCGCGATGGCTCGCCGCGACCCTCGCGCTGTCGATCTATGGCAGCGCTTTCCTGGCGGAGATCTGGCGCGGCGCCGTGGAGGCCATCCCGAAAGGGCAGTGGGAAGCGTCCGCGCGCTCGGGCCTGCAACGGCTATCACGAGCTGCGCCTCGTCGTCCTGCCGCAAGCGTTGACGATCGCTATCCCGCCCACCGTCGGCTTTCTGGTGCAGCTCATCAAGAACACCTCGCTCGCCTCCGTCATCGGCCTGGTCGAGCTCAGCCGCGAGGCGCAGCTCGTCAACGGAGCGACCTTCGCGCCGTTCGCTGTCTATTTGTGCACCTCGCTCCTTTATTTCGCTCTGTGCTTTCCCCTTGACGTCGCTCAGCCGGCAGCTCGAAAGGCGCGCCGCCCATGGCCGCTGAGCGTTGCTTGACGATCGACAAGGGGAACCCGTTGGATGAGGCCCCTGCAGGCAGACATGCGGCGATCATGCGCAAACTCATCCTCTGTCCTTGCCGCCTTGTTGCTCGCGGGCCGGCCTCACACGGCAAGGGCCGATATGAAGGACATCATTGACCAGGGCGTCATCCGCATCGGCACGCAGATGGACAATCCGCCCTTCGGCTATCTCGACGAAACGGCAAGCCGGCCGGCTTCGACGTCGAGCTCGGGGAGATGATCGGCAAGGCGCTCGGCGTGAAAGTGCAGCTCGAGCAGATCATCGGCGCCAACAGAATTCCGTTCCTCCTGACGAACAAGATCGATCTCGTGATTTCCGGAATGGGCGCAACGCCCGAACGCGCCGTGCAGGTGATGTTCACCTCGCCCTATGCGGCGCTTTATCTTGGCGTCTACGGCCACAAGGCCACAGCGGTCTCCGGCCCCGATCAGCTTGGCACTCTGCGCATCTGCGGCAACCAAAGGCACCACCCAGGACCTGACCCTGACCGCCATGGCGCCGAAGGCCAACATCGTCCGATTCGAGGATGATACGACGTCCAACACCGCGTTCCTGTCGGGCCAGGTCGACCTCTGGGCGACGCTGAACACGATCGCCGCGTCGATCGCCAAGAAGAACCCCGACCAGCAGATCGAGCTGAAATTCAAGCTGCGCAATTCGCCCGCGCACATGGCGATGCGCCAGGGCGATTTCGCGCTGCTGCGCTGGCTCGACACCTACGTCTTCCTGATCCGCGCCAATGGCGAGTTGCAGCGGCTGCATCGCAAATGGCTCGGCGAGGACATGGGCGAACTCTCGGCGATGTGAGTTGTCTCCACACCAGAGCTGACGGCCGCTAAATTGTCGGACCAACCCACCATGGATACGGTTGCTCGAGCGGCGAGCTTAAGCGGATGGCTGAACCAGCTGCGCAAGCGGCACTATCCGATCGCTGGGGTACACACCTCGAGTTTGCCGCCTACAAGCGAATTCTCGATTGGGAAGAGCCGGACTACGCGACGTGAGAGTGTCGGAGCGCAATCCTGCCACGGGTTCGGTCAGGAACTAGCTGCTGTGAACGAGATGGCCACCACGCCAGCACGAACAGATTTTTCTGCCGTCAGCCGACTCTATGCCGACATCGATCTCGACGGGGAGGGAAAGGCCTGCGGTTTCCTGCGTGTGCCGCATTCGGTGCATCGCTCCGCCTACGGATGAATTCCGATCCCGATTGTGCGGCTTCGCAATGGGGAAGGGCCGCGCGTAAT
This sequence comes from uncultured Alphaproteobacteria bacterium, assembly GCA_963757565.1. Classification (GTDB taxonomy): domain Bacteria; phylum Pseudomonadota; class Alphaproteobacteria; order Rhizobiales; family Xanthobacteraceae; genus PALSA-894. The sequence goes on along the minus strand of CAVWSB010000001.1, from coordinate 31,371 downwards.
TCTGGTTGCGGGCAATCACGGCGACGAATGGGAGGGTCAGCTCGGGCTAGGCGAACTGATCCGCAAGCTCGACTCGCCGCAGATCAAGGGCCGGCTTATCATACTGCCGTCAGCGAACTTCCCCGCCGCCATGGCGGCAACGCGCACCTCACCCATCGATGGGAGCAACATGAATCGCGCCTATCCGGGTGAGGAGAACGGCGACATCACGCACCAGATCGCTTTCTGGATCGAACACGTCCTCCTGCCCGGCAATGACTACGCGATCGATCTGCATTCCGGCGGCAGCTCGCTCATGTACACGCCAAGCGCCCTCGTGACGCGCGACGGCGACGAGGCCTATTTCAGACGTTGCCTCGGCCTTTTGGAGGCATTTGGTGCGCCCACCAGTTATATCGCGGGCGCACCGCAGGGCGGCGGACGGACGTTCAGTTCGGCATGCCGCCGCAACGGCGTCGCAGTCATCGGCACCGAACTCGGCGGCGCGGGTTCGCTCAGCCAAACTACCCTGGAGGTGGCACGGTCTGGTTTGTTGCGCGCCCTCTCTCATATCGGATTGTTACAGAACAGCGTTGCCGTACCCCCACCGCGCAAGACGAGGCTGACCGAACTCGGTGGCGATGACTATTATGTGTATGCGTCCGATCCTGGTGTCTATGAACCGCTCGTCGAGCCGGGCGAGGAGGTTGAGCCCAATCAGCCTGCCGCACGCATCCATCTTTTCGATGTCCCTTGGCGCGAAACTGTCCTGCTGAAGTTCGCCCGTGCCGGGCTCGTTCTGTGTAAACGCCAGCCTGCGCGCTGCGAGCGAGGCGATTGCCTGTTCCATCTTGGTCCGATGTAGCGGGTCGAGGCAGACCGGGAGGGCACTTTGCGAAGAATGCGCCGCTCTAAGGTGTTCCCCATGAGCCGCGTCTTCCACCGCACCCTCTTTGACGATCCCATGTTCGCGACGCCAGGCGAAAGGGATTTATTTGTACACCCGCTTGGTCGAACAGAATTCGGCCGGAAGGGTCCCGATGACCGCTTCGGGTCATTCGCTACTGGGACGAGGCCGATAGCAGGTCCGGCTATGTCGGCTGCTTCCCGAAAGCGGAAATGTCAGAGTGTTGACGAGTCACGACCTAGCAGGGTCTGCTCGAAGCTGGCGAACAACGCAGCCGGCCCGGGATAGACCTCGACGCATCCGGCCTGGCGGAGCCGGAGCTCCGTGAATCCACCGCAGAGCACGCCGATGGTGCGGACCTTTGCCCTGCCGGCTGCCTCTGCGTCGTACGGCGAGTCGCCGATTGCGACCGCATCCGCGCCGTCGATCGACAGCTTCTTCAGGACGTCATCAAATATGTCGGGCGCCGGTTTTGATTCCTCGACGTCGTCGGAGGAGGTCGTTGCATCGATCAGGTTCGCGATACCAGCGATGTCGAGGTACTTTTGAGTTCGTCGTTCTTGGCCGACGTGCCGATCGCGATCCGAAGTCCAATGTCGCGAGCCCGCCTGAGCAGGTCGGGCACCGCAGAGAAGGGGCGGACCAGGGGCAAATATTTCGCTTTGAAATGCTCGCTGCGCCATAATTCGAGATCCCTCCCATGATTCCGCTGCTCCTCGTCCGACAGAAAGACCGGCATGAGCTGGTCTCCGCCTTTGCCGATTTGATCCAGCCTGTTCGAAGCTGACGTCGTGGCCGAATTTTACCATGGCTTCGTGCCACGCGAGCGCGTGAAGGTCGACCGAGTCCAACAGCGTGCCATCGAGGTCGAAGATTGCGGCGCGGTGCAAATGAGCCTCCATCTCAACGATTGGAATGGAGGACGAACTTCGTTCTCGGGCTGCCGGTTCCAATGCTGCTCAACCTAAAGCCGGCTGCATTTCAGTGCTGAGAGGCGCGGGCACGCGCGGTCATAGGAGGGCTTGTGAACCCATCGCGGACGTCATTGCGGTGTCTCTGGCATTCGCGATCGCCCGTTTCGGACCAGGACGTTGAGCGTGGTTGCGACGATAACCCCATCCTTGAACTCCTTGAGGGTCGGCAGCGCGAGGATTGGGTTCGTTTTGTAGAAGCCCGTGCGGACGATAACGACCGGCGTAAGAATCGTCACGAGGGTGGCGGGCAAGCCGTCCCGGTCTTCGGTCATCTGAGGTTCAGGGTCGTTCGTCTTCGGCGTGACGGTGCATTCCTATGCAGGTTTCATCCCTGGAGGATATGCGTTTAGTTAATCCTGACATTCACCTTCATGGCGATCCTGCCCCACTTCTCATCTCATCCGTGAGGAATTTTACAAAGGCGGCATAACTCAGCGTCACACCATCGTTCCTACCGGCGGCCTCCTTTGACCAACCTGGCGACGATCAAAAGAATCACGGCGCCCACTGTGGCGGCGATGATCTGAGCAATGATACCCGACCCCAAATGAATTCCCAGTGCGGGGAATAACAGGCCGGCGAGCAAGGCACCGACAATTCCGATCACGATGTCGCCGATTAAACCAAAACCGGTTCCCTGCACGATCAAGCCTGCGAGCCAGCCTGCGACGGCGCCGATCAGCAGGATGATAATGAGGCTTTCAGCTGTGAGACGCATTTTAAGACTTTCCCGATATTAATGTGGAAGCCGCAGTGCAGAACGGGCCCGGCCTTAAGCTGGGTAGCACTTAACCGATGGGGCGCCGCAAGGCGATGCGCACTCATCCGCGCCAAAAACGTCGGTCAATGCGCGGCCTGAGCTTAGTCGCAACGCCGAATTCGGAGCACACTGCCGTCATCGCGCTGGATGGTGACGGTCCGGCAATTGCTCCTTGGCGCTCCAAAGACACCCGCGCCGCCCGGACCAACACCGATCCCAATCCCAGTTCCAGGCACCACGATTCCAACCCCCGGCTCGGGTCCCCGGCGGGAAGATCCGCAGTAATTGAGGTCATACTGCTCGCAAACAGAGGGCGGCCCCTGGATGTACCGACCGCCGTTCCGGCACGACCGGCCGCACATTGCGACTGGAGTGACTGAAGATAAGCCTGTCTGAATGGTCGAGAGGGGATTGGCGACGAATGCTTGCGCGCCACTCGCGCCCAAACCAAGCGTCAGCAGAATTGCATAAGCGAACCGAGATGTATGTGAGTTCATAACGTCGTCCCTCGTTATTGTTTTACGTTTGTGTTGCGATTTCGCAGAGAGTGATATCGGGCGTTAGCGCCTGATAGCCGCTGCCATGTTTCCGTGAACTCCGGGAGCACCAGGATTTGCGTCCCGACGTTGACGCGGCTGCAGAGATCGATCACGTCAGCGTTGAGCATGCGGATGCAGCCGCTCGATACTTTGTGACCAATCGTTTCCGGCAAGTTGGTGCCGTGAATACGATAGACTGTGTGCCGAAGTAAATAGCGCGGGCTCCCAGCGGATTGCCTTCGCCGCCTGCCATCCAACGCGGGAGGTAGGGCTGACGCGCGATCATCTCTTGCGGCGGCGTCCAATCCGGCCATTCGGCTTTTCGCGTGACAACTTCGGTGCCTGCCCAGGAAAAGCCGTCCCGTCCGACACCGATGCCGTAGCGGATCGCAGTGCCATCGCCCAACACGAAGTAGAGGAAGGTTTGCCCCGCGATGACGATCGTGCCTGCCGCAGCTTGGGTCTGGTAACTGACAACCTGCCGCTGCAGCCTTCCCAGCATGGCTGTGTCAGGCTCGCTCTGTTCGGGGAGAATTCCAAGAGCCACTGCGGCGAACATTGGACGTTCGGTCAATGACAATGAAGTAGCGAGTGGAGAGGGCGGCGCCTGCCGTTCCGACAGATAGGGCCGCAAGGAGCATTCCACCGACCTAGCAGCCACGTGGATATTCATTGCTCCCCCTATCTTGCAATGGAAAGTATTGCGAAAGACGAAAGTTCTCAAACTTTGGTATTCGTTCGATAATTGTTGGGTCAATTCATCTGAAAGCGCGCCAGATCTGCATGTTCGAACCACGGCGCCGACTTTCAGTTTCGGCGAGAGGGAAAATATTTCAAAATACTACATAGCAACGGAACGGGAACCTCTTGAAAAGGTTATCAGCGTACCGTGGGGAGGCTTCACATGTTCAAGATTCTGTCGGCTCAATCGATCTCAGCGCTGGCTGCGGCCGCGCTGGTTGGCGCCTCGCAGCATTTTTGACGCCGGTTGCTCCCCAGGCGAGAGCGGAAACCCAAAGTAAAGCAGCCCCGGAGGCTGGCTTCGTCAAAGGAGACCGTCTCCCGCACCTCATTACCGGCCGCGCATGCTCGTCGGCGTCCTGGCCGAATTATGACCAGGCTTGTCAGTTCGATCTGCGGCGCTCAGCAGACGACATCCGCCTCGTTCGGATTGTGAACATGGCAAGGCCATGAGGCGCGTCGTTTCAAGCAAAAAGTGATCGCACAAAGATAGGAAGCGGCCCGGCACCGCAGTGTCGTCTGCTTTATCGACCAGAGCAGGTGCCAGCGCCTCATCGGCACCTGGAAAAGAAAGTCACCAAGCCATGTCCTCAGGGTCAATCACGTCCGCCCCGCCTGCATCCACCACGAACGTTCTCGTGGTCGAAGACGAGATGGTCTTGCGGATGCGCGCGGTCGATATCGTTGAGGATGCGGGTTTCACCGCTGTGCAAGCCGTCAACGCTGACGAAGCCCTCACCATTCTCAAATTCGCGCTCAGACATCTCATTGCTGTTTTCCGACATTCAGATGCCCGGCAGCATGGACGGGTTGAAGCTTGCGCACGCGGTTCATGATCGCTGGCCATCCATCAAGATTATTCTGGTGTCTGGGCAGGTACGTGTGTCGCGATACCGACAAGCCGGCGGATAGCCGTTTCTTTGGCAAGCCGCTCGAAATGAAGCAGATGATCACTGAACTGCAGGAGATGGTCGGGGCCGGTGCTCTCAAGATCATTCCGGAAGCCGCGATACCGCGCGTTGTTCAATCGCGTGGGAACGACCCGCCGGTACGCACGTTCGCTCTGCAGCTCAGGAGGTTCTCACAGCAGAAAACGACAGCCTTCGTCTGTTACTCGAACAAGCGACAATTGACGCCAATGCCCTGCTGGCACAGGCCGGAATTGACGCCAAGGAGCGGGAAGCAGCTGACAAGCTGCAGAAACTCATTCTCGATGAACTTCATCACCGCATAAAAAACACCCTCGCAACGGTAGGCGCCATCGCGACGCAGAGTTTGCGAACCGCGACCAGCATCAAACACGGCCAGCAGGCCATTGAAGGGCGGTTGGCCGCACTGGGACGTGCGCACGACCTGTTGATGCAGGTTAGCTGGGCAAACACCAGTCTTACAGCCACCATCAGAGGAGCAATCGAGCCCTACGACAGTCACGGCGCAGGACGCATTTCGATCGATGGAGCCGATGTTAGCATTACCTCGGGAGCCGTGATCGCGCTCGCGATGACAATGAATGAACTGTGCACGAACACGACAAAATTCGGGGCGTTGTCGCAACCGGCCGGCCGCGTCGACATCGCATGGACGATTGATGCCACAACACAGCGCCTGAGACTGACGTGGACAGAAAGCGGCGGCCCTGTCGTGGAGGCGCCGACCCGGCGGAGCTTCGGAACCCGCATGATGGATTCGCTAGGGCAACAGCTAAACGGCAAAGTCGAGCTTGAATATCTGCCGACGGGGTTTGTCTATACACTCGATGTACCGCTTAACGCCCTAACCGTGAAGGCCTGATGCGCCCACGCGGGTCGGGATTTTGCGACTGAGTGCTCGGCCGCTGCTGGAGCAAGGAAAATCCTTTCCCGTCGGAGTCGCGGAGGTTCGTCATCTGTGGAGGACTTTCATCGCGAGGTTTACCTCACCGCCGCCGCCCAAGGCACTCCTTCACGATCCCGTGGCCTCGCGCCCTCACGATCTGGACGACCCGTTCTTTGATCCAAATGTGCAGAAGCGCGTTGCGGACATCATCGCCGGCGCCGCACGGGAAAAAGCCTGAGCATGCCGGATGGCCACATTACGACGTATTATACCCCGCAAGCCGACAGATAACTGCTGGCGACTTGTCGAACGCAGTATACGGGCACTACAAGCTGCATTCAGCCCAGACATCGCCGCCTCGGAGACCGCCCCAGAAAAAGCGGCGAAGCATCCGACGATCTTTAGGCGGGATGTCCGCCATCGCTGACGCGATTTTTGATTCTCACGTTTTTCTTCGGCAGCTCTTCAAGGCTGAGGAGCGCAGCGGTGAGAACGTCGTGCGCGGCTTGCACGTGCGCTTTGCGTAATTCATCCACGGTCATCTGCCCACGGATGGCCGCGATCACCGAGACCTGGACTGACGGCCCCGGAACTCGGCCCGCGGCTGGCCACCTCATCGTGACTTTCGCGGGACTCCAAAACTGACCAAGGGGGTCGGATTGCGGCTCACCGGACGACACGCTCACCTCAGGTTTGGCAATCATGATCGCTCCCTGCGCGCCCGCGCCCCAACAACTATTTCGCGGCTGCCCGATGAACAGACGATGAACGTGAACCAGTCCTACGCGGACGCCGACCCCGTAATTTATGGAAGTTGAAATATGCGATCAAAAGCTGTGCCGGCGCAGAAGGCTTCGTCAGCGGAATGCTGTTCGGAACTCCGTGCGACGGCGCATCGCCTAACCGATGACATGCGCGCGTTGCACCGGCATCGGCTGAATTGCAAAAGGCATCCTGTCAGCCTTTCGGCCACGACGGCTGCCCAGGCCCCCGACCCTTGCGCAGACAATCCATCATCGCGTGATCGCGCCCCGACATCAGTGGGCTCACGATTACGATCGAGATCGATCGGGACGATCACGGTACGCGTCACCAGGAGACCTCTGACCGGCGGGCGGTCGCTCAGGCCCTCCAACCTCGCATATCGTTAGATGCCGCGCGATCCGATGAGGTGCTCGTCTGATACCATGCGAGACGATCCTGGGGCTCCCGACCGAGTTCCATTGGACGAGGCCGGCTTGGGAGCCAGGTTAGCGTCCAGCTGGCCTCGCGGGCTGATGCCTCGACGACCTCACCGGCGGGGACGTGGCGTTAGATCACTCCGACAAATTAGTCTCTGTGATGGGTGGAAAGGCCTCAGCTCCGAAAAGCCTTGTCCCAGACGAACAGTAGGTCCGATACCGGAGGCAGATATCGCCAGTGACATTGATCCGACCCCGTACCTGGCAAGGCCGCGCCTTGCAAATGATCGTTTTAGCGGCGGGGGCGTTAGCGGTGTTTTACTATTGGGTGCTCGCTAAGCGACTGGTCACGACGTACAGCACGCAAGCAATGCCATTCGGATCACGATGGCCAAGCCCGTTCACCACCGTGAGCATCAAAGGGTAATCGTCGCTCAGGATCAGTGCCTCCCACGACGGCGAAAGCTCTCCCGACAGCTTAGCAAAGCATTTTTTACTTCTGTGGCGCTGTCCGACCACTTTGCGGCGGGACGTGGCCCCTGACACAGTCGTTCCATCCGGCCCTTTCACGTCCATCATCGGCACAGTTACGAACGGAGCCATCCAGTTTTCTTTTGCACCGTCGCTTGGGGAACGTCATTGACAACGGCTGGTGGAACAAAAGCGCCGAACCACCGGCACATCAAACCTGGTTTCGGCAGGCCCATTGGCCACCTGCGCAATCGCGAGCTTTCCGACGACAACAAGGAACGCAGCTGCAACGCATGCAGCGATCGCTAATTTCGTTTCCTGTCCATGACCTTTCCCCGTTCCTGGTAAGCCGTTGCCGCAAGCTGATACCGAATATATCCACGGCACGCGGATCGTCGCGACTATTCCTAACGACCGCCGAATGATGACCCACCGACCTCGCTTCGCCTGCGAGGCATCAGATCATCGCGCCCGAGCGATTATAATCTTCACGATAAACCGTTTCCAGCGCATGCCCCGTTCGAAGTTCATCGGAAACCATGCAGATTAACGCGGCCAGCGTTACGTCGACGCAGTCAATCGTCCCACCTTCAAATCGACCACGACAGGCTTGGAGGGCGGACCGCGTCTGAGGATGTTAGGCCGATAACGTCGATGTTCGGCTAGATGTATTGTCTTCGAATTCCTGGAGGGGTACGGGCCTTCCGAAGTAATAGCCCTGCCCCTCTCGGCATCCCATGCGTGCAAGGCGAGCGGCGGTTGAGGCGTCTTCAATTTCCTCGGCGATGACCTCAAGGCCTAGCTTGTGCGCAAGGTCGAATCAGTGGATGAAACGATGGCGTATCCCCACTTCCTGCATTGCGAATGCATCACGAAGGAACGGTCGATCTTAAGGCCGTTGACGGAACAACTTAGATGCTTCAAGCTCGCGTACCCGGTGCCGAAGCCGTCGAAAACAACTCGCACCCCAAGATCTCAGAATCTCATGAAACATCGTCGTGGCACTTGACACATCGGCGAGGACAATATCCTCGGTAACTTCCAATTCGATCAATTCCGGCGTCAACTCAGTCATTCGCAGATGTGCCGCAAGCTCGCAGGCAGCCGATCGGACGCATGAATCGCCAGCGCCTCGATTTCGAGGAAATGCGCGATGGTTTGCTGTCGGTGGCGGGCCGGCTTGACGGGACGGCGGGCGGGGCGTCGGTGGACTTGACGAAGACGCCGTTCACGACGCGGCGCACGGTCTACGGTTTCATCGACCGCCAGAACTTGCCGGGCCTGTTTCGCACGTTCGACTTTGCCAGCCCGGACGCGACGACGGCGCAGCGCTTCAATACGACGGTGCCGCAACAGGCACTCTTTTTGCTGAACAGCCCCTTTGTCATCGAGCAGGCCAAACACCTGGCCGCACGTCCCGACGTGGGCGGTTTGCCGAAGGCGGAAGAGAAGATTGACCGTTTGCATCGGCTGGTGTTCGGCCGCGCCGCCGAGCCGGACGAGATCGAACTGGGCCTCAAGTTCGTCGCGGCGGCTTCTACGCAGGAAGCGAAGGCGGACGGCAAGACTGTGAAGTTGACGGCGTGGGAGCAGTACGCCAGGTGATGCTCATGGCGAATGAGTTCGCGTTCGTGGATTGACGAGGATACCGCGATGTCGATCGTTGCCTCTCCCTTACTGACTGCCAAGGAATTCGCGGAGTTACCGCAGCCCGCTGACGGGTCAAAGCAGGAACTGGTGCGGAAAGGTCATTACCATGCCGCCTCCTAGATTTCGCCACGGCAATGTTCAATTGGCCGTCGCCGCGCGGTTATATCATTTCGTCCTGGCGAACGGCTTGGGCCGAACAACCGTTGAAAGCGGTTTGCAGACCGAGTTCGACCCCGACACGGTGCGCGGTCCGGACGTAGCCTTCTGGAGCAAGGAACGTCTGCCGCTCGATCAGATACCGGAGGGTTATCCCGAGGTGGCGGCGGATTTGTGCGTGGAAGTCTTGTCGCCCAGCAACACGACAGCGGGGATGGACGCCAAGGTCCGCGAATATCTGCGCGCGGCGTGCAGCTTGGTCTGGGTCGTCGATGCCGGCGCGAACGGTAACGACTTATCGGCAACCGCATGACGGACATGAGTTAGGCGCAGGACGCTCTACTTCAAGGGGAAGACGTATTGCCGGGGTTCACGTGCCGCGTGGCGGAGTTGTTCGTCTGACGCGAGGTGGGTTTATCCCGGAAACCTGAACGATCAGCTGCCGAGGGCATTATGGGCGATCTCAACGTGCTGGGATGGATCGTCTATGGAGTTGTGATCCTGTTCCTGCTCGCCATAGCCATTGTGGTTTGGCTCGCGCTCTGCATCCGACTTGTTTTTGGTGGCCGACGTCGGCGGATGGGCAAGCAGAGAATGGATGATTTTGATTTACACCCGTATGATCGAGCAACCGCCTAGTTTTCAAGGAATATTCCCATGAACCGTGAACAATCCGGTCTCGATCACCTGCTCGTCACGCGCCGCGACATGCTCTGCCGCTCCGGCATGGGCTTCGCCTCGCTCGGCCTGGCCGGCCTGATGGCGTCCGACGGCCTGCTGGCCGCGCCGCCCGCTGAAGCCGGCCTCAACCCGCTGGCGCCCGAAGGCGCCGCACTTCCCCGGCAAGGCCAAGCGCGTCATCCACCTGTTCATGAACGGCGGCCCGTCGCACGTCGATACCTTCGATCCCAAGCCGATGCTGGACAAGTACGCCGGCAAGCCGCTGCCGCGCGCGAACCTGCCGCACCGAGCGCAAGACCGGCGCCGCCTTCCCGTCGCCGTTCAAGTTCCAGAAGTACGGCCAGAGCGGCATCGAGGTCAGCGAGATCTTCCCGCACGTCGCCGAGTGCATCGACGACATCGCCGTCATCCGCTCGATGCACGCCGACGTGCCGAACCACGAGCCGTCGCTGCTGCTGATGAACTGCGGCGAGGCCCGGCTGATCCGGCCGAGCATGGGCTCGTGGGTGACCTACGGCCTGGGCAGCGAGAACCAGAACCTGCCCGGCTTCATCGCCATGTGCCCCGGCGGCTACCCGATCCAGGAGACGCAGAACTGGCAGTCCGGCCTTCCTGCCCGGCGTCTACCAGGGCACCTACATCGACACGCAGCACACCGACATCGAAAAGCTGATCGAGAACATCAGCAACAACTACGCTGTCGCTGCACGAGCAGCGCCGCCAGCTCGACCTGCTGCGGCAGCTCAACGAACGCCACCAGCAGCGCCGCGCAGCAGGACGCCGCAGCTCGAAGCGCGCATCCAGTCGTTCGAGCTGGCCTACCGCATGCAGATGGACGCCAGCGACGCCTTCGACGTCAGCCGGGAGCCGCAGCACGATCCGCGACATGTACGGCCCCGGCACGCAGGCCCGGCAGATCCTCATCGCCCGCCGGCTGCTCGAGACGCGGCGTGCGCTTCGTGCAGGTCTGGCACGGCGAGGGCCAGCCGTGGGACAACCACGACGACATCGAGGTCAACCACCGCCGGCTGGCCAAGGAGTGCGACCAGGCCATCGGCGCCCTGCTGACGGACCTGAAGCAGCGCGGCATGCTCGACGACACGCTGGTCATCTGGGGCGGCGAGTTCGGCCGGACGCCGACGGTGGAGCTGCCGACGCCGGGCGCCAACGCCGGCAAGGTCAACGGCCGCGACCACAACCATTACGGCTTCATCGATGTGGCTGGCCGGCGGCGGCGTCAAGGGCGGCCAGGTCTACGGCGCGACCGACGAGTTCGGCTTCGCAGGCGGTCGAGAACAAGGTCCACGTCCACGACCTGCACGCGACGATCCTGCACCTGCTCGGCTTCGACCACGAAAGGCTGACCTACCGCTACGCCGGCCGCGATTTCCGCCTGACCGACGTGCATGGCAAGGTGGTCAAGGAACTGATCGCCTAACGAACCGGACAAAACCATCCGAGCCGGAAGCGTAACAGTAGTTTCAAACCCGCACACAGCCAACGAGATTTACCCGAAGGGGTTATACAACACAGCCCAGGGTCGCTCGCGCAGCGAGCGCACCCTGGGGCGGAGGCATAGGGCCTTGTCCGTTTTCCACCCTGAAAGGGTGGCACACAGTTCCCAGGGTGCGGCCTCAACCCAGGGTGCGCTCGCTACGCGAGCGACCCTGGGCTGTGTCCCCTTCGGGGTAAATTAGCGTCCCCAGGGTGCGGCCCCGCCCCAGGGTGCGCTCGCTGCGCCAGCGACCCTGGGCTGTGTTGTATAACCCCTTCGGGGTAAAGAAGTTGTGTTCCTCTCTCTTTTGAGGATTTTTGAACCTACTCTTACGCTTCCGGCTCGGAATGAAAGGTTTTGTCTACAAGTGCTCAGTCCTTTGACGGCTGCGTCATCGCTTCCGGGCGCACGAGACGCTCAAACTCCGCCTCCGCCAAATACCCCAACTTCCGGTTCGCTTCGCGCAACGAGATGTCTTCCTCAAACGCGATGTGCGCCAGGTGGGCCGCCTTGTCGTATCCGATGTGCGGACTCAGCGCCGTCACCAGCATGAGCGATTGCTCGACGGTACTGGCGATGCGCCGACGGTTCAACTCGATGCCTTCGACGCAGAACTCGACGAAACTCACGGCACACATCGGACAACAAGCGTACCGAATGGAGGAAGTTGAAGATCATCACCGGCTTGAAGACGTTCAGCTCGAAATTGCCCTGACTGCCGGCGAACGCGATGGCGGCGTCGTTGCCGAAGACCTGCACCGCCACCATCGTCACCGCTTCGCACTGCGTCGGGTTGACCTTGCCCGGCATGATCGACGAGCCGGGTTCGTTCTCCGGCAGCGTCAGTTCGCCCAGTCCGCAGCGCGGGCCGGAAGCCAACCAGCGCACATCGTTGGCGATCTTCATCAGCGAACCGGCCAGCGTCTTGAGCGCGCCGCTGGCGAAGACGAACTCGTCGTGCGCCGACAGGGCCGCGAACTTGTTGGGGTGCGTGACGAACGGCAGGCCGGTCAGCTCGGCGATTTTCGCGGCGGCGCGCTCGGCGAATTCCGGGTGCGTGTTAAGGCCGGTGCCGACCGCGGTGCCGCCGATGGCCAGTTCGTACAACCCCGGCAGCACCAGCCGCAGCCGTTCCAGGTCGCGCTGCGACGCAGGTTCACCCAGCCCGACATTTCCTGGCCGACCGTCAGCGGCGTCGCGTCCATGCAGGTGCGTGCGGCCGATCTTGACCACGTCCGCGAACTCCTGCGCCTTGGCGTCGAGCGCGTCGCGCAATTTCGCGACGGCGGGCATCAGGCGGTCGCGCAGCCTCGGTCGCCGCCGCGATGGACATGGCCGTCGGGAACGTATCGTTGGACGATTGCGACATGTTGACGTGATCGTTCGGATGAATGGGCTTCTTGCTGCCCAGCTTGCCGCCCGCCAGCTCGATGGCGCGGTTGGCGATGACTTCGTTGGCGTTCATGTTGGTCTGCGTACCGCTGCCGGTCTGCCAGACGCGCAACGGGAAATGCTCGTCCAGCTTGCCGGCCAGCACTTCGTCCGCCGCCCGGACAATCAGGTCGGCCTTATCCGCCGGCAGCAGGCCGAGGTCGCGGTTCACCAGCGCCGCCGCCTTTTTCAGCACCCCGAAGGCGTGAATTAGCTCCAGTCGGCATGCGGTCGTCGCCGATGCGAAAATGAATCAGTGAGCGGGCCGTCTGAGCGCCGTAGTACCGATCCGCGGGCACGTCGATGGGGCCCATGCTGTCCGATTCCGAGCGGTGGGGTACGTTCGCGGTCGAGGCGTGGTCCATGGCAAAGTCTCCAAATGGCTCCGAGAAGATTGGTGCGAGGCAGGAGGTTAGGGGTGTCTTAAAGTCTGTTGCCTAATGGAAGATACTCTAACCACAGAGTCACAGAGAACACAGAGGAAGACCAATCGGCATCAGAAAACCAGCTCATGCTTCTGTTTTTTCTCTGTGTTCTCTGTGACTCGGTGGTTAGTTCCTCTGCCAGACACAGAAGAAAAGATGCCAGGACCCTTTGTTTCTCCTACGGCTTCCTCTCAGAATGATTTGCTATGTAGCTCCGATCATTCTTTCCAGCTCTGCAACGAGACACCCTACCAACCGCGGTAGGGCGGCCGTCACGGCCGGACTGAGGCCCGTCCGCGCCGTGAGGCTTTCGACCTCCATCCCGAAAACCACGACGCGCGGCGGCGCGATGCCAAGGACCGCAGCGAGCCGAAGGGCTTCGCCTGGCCGCAAGTCATGGGTCGATCCGGGCCGTAAGGTTTCGACGCGGTTGTCCGGCCATTCGAAGCGGTGAATCGTGCCTGGCCTTGTACCTGCCGTTATTGCATCCACCAGCACGAGCGTGCCGCATCCATCCAAAAGGTCGAAAATACGCTGGCCTCCCTCGACAAGGTACACCTCGATTTCCGGTCGCGCACACAAGTTCCGGACTACCTCCCATGCCAGGGCGTCATCGCCTTGCGGGCTGCCGACGCCGACGAGGCGAATGGGATGCGGCCAACTCATCGCCCTACCATTTTCAGCTTGAGAAAGTGCGTCGAACAGCTGATGCACGGGTCATAGTTGCGAATGACATGCTCGGCCTTCAGAGCCGCTTCCTCGTCCGGCAACTCTATCAGTTTGGGTGCGAGCCGCATCAAATCGCGCTCCATCTGCAGCTGGTTCTGACTGGTGGGTGGGACGATGTTTCCGCTGCGGAGGATGCCGGTCGCATCGGTCTCGTAGCGTTGGTACAGGATGCCGCGCGGGGCCTCGGTGATTGCCTGGCCGACGCCGTCGCGCGGCAGGTAATCGGCTGCCGGGCGCGACGGCGGCTGGTACTCGCGGATGAGCCGCAGGGCCTCTTCCAAGGCCAGCAATACTTCGAGAGAACGCGCCACAATGCTCGTGTACGGGTTGCGGTTAGGAAAGGGGATGCCCGTGGCCGTCGCGGCTTCTCGCACCAGCGCCGGAGCATGGTCGGCGTTCAGGTTCCAGCGCGCCAGCGGCCCCACGAAGTAGGCGCCGCCATCCGCGCCGGTGGGGTGCGCCGCCTGGATTGTAGAGCATTAGAGTGGGGAACCTGGTACTCCTCGAAATGGTCCGGAAACTCCTCCGCGGCAATGTCCAGTCCGCGACTGGAAACGAGCCGCCCCTCGTTCATCGGGTATTCGTTCGGGTGGCGCAGCGCCACGAATTCGTAATCGTCCTCGAAATCGGGAAAGGGTAACGTGGCGGACCAGCGCACCGTCTCCAGGGCAGCGTCGCGCGCCCACTTCAACTCCTCCACGAGCACCGCCATCTCGTCGACGCGCGGCGCGCGGTAGAAACCGCCGAGGCGCACGTTGATCGGGTGAACTTCCCGGCCTCCGACCAGGTTCACGATGGAGTTCCCCGCCTTCTTGATGCGCAGCCCGCGACGGACAATGTCGGCGTAAGGCGGGCCGGCCTGGGCCATGGCGATCGCGCTCTCGAAGCCGAGGAAGTCGGGGGTGTGCAACATGTAAATGTGCAGTGTATGGCTCTCGATCCACTCGCCGCAGTAAAGCAATCGCCGCAGGGCGCGCAACTCCGGGGACAGGATCAGCCCCGGAATTTTCTCCAGTGCGTGGACGCTGGACATTTGGTAGGCGACCGGGCAAATGCCGCAGATGCGCGGTGATGTCCGGGACCTCCGCCGCCGCCCGGCCGCGTAGGAACGCTTCGTAAAAGCGCGGTGGTTCGTAGATGCGCAGCTCCACCCCTTCCACCTGGCCGTCACGAAAGCGGATGGTGAGCGCCCCCTCGCCCTCGACGCGGGCGAGGGCCTGAACGGTGATCGTGCGGGTGGTTTTCGCTGTTGGTTCAGTCATGGAACTCACTTTGAAACAACTGGCGGTGCGATCGCTTACTAAACTCAGCGACATCGGTTACTTCATCATTTTCCGCCTTCAACCTGGAGACACCGACCCGCGACTGGCCGGCTGTGCCTTGGATTGCTTGGCGTTTGCGCTGTCATCCGCAGACAGGGTCAGGCCGAAAAGTGCTGCCGGCTGCGGCGCTAACTGGCCGGCAGACGCCGTATCGACACGGCCTGCTTGTTCCAACGCTTCATCGCTCGCCTCGACGTAAAGGCCGGCGAGAGAGTCACGGGTTGGTTGATCGTAATCAAAGACTTGCGAATTTCTCATGGGTTATCCTTTTCAAACGAAGGTTCCAGGGGCGCCTGATAGACTCGCACCCGTCGGTGGGCAACCTCGTCGGCGTCAACGAACAGGACAAACTCGTACGATCCGGACGTCGGAAAACGAATGGTGCGCACCCGCAAGTTGAAGTTCACCACCGCGAATCGATCCGGGAATCGAATCGTGTGTTCGGTTGCATAGATTTCCTCCTGCCTGAGCTAGTGCTGATTCAGAAGGTACACCGCCAACTTGCTCCGCCCATCGCCTTGAGCGTCCGTAAGGACTGAAAGAACGGAGAATCGCTGCGAATCTGAAGGAAAGTGCTCGACCGCCAAGCCGGTAAAGATGCCAATTGCAGACGGACTGTTGGTGTCCTTGTCAGCGATAACGCGGTCACAAAGCAACAGGCCGATGGCAAAGGGCTTCGGCGTCATGAACTCCTCGTGAACAAACCACTCCCCTGATTGAAATTCTATCCCTTCACAAAACCGCCAGCAAGCCGCCACGTCTTCGAGGTCGATCAGCGATTACGTCAAATGACGCTGGCCCCGCCGGCGGTCTGATACTCGGTCAGCTAGTCGCCGGCTTGGTCCCGCCCTCACGCCATTCCGGCGCCCAGGCGTTGAACGTGTGCAACATTTGATCGAGCGTTTCCTTCTTGACTCCCATGTCCTGGAGTTGGTGGCCCAAAGACAGAACATTGGGTCCTTTTGAAGGTCCGAAGCAACCGTAGCAGCCGCGATCATAACTCGGACACAAGGCTCCGCAGCCGGCGTGCGTGATGGGACCGAGGCACGGTATGCCCTGGGCCACCATGACGCAGACGATGCCGGAGCTGCTTGCACTCGACGCAGACGGCATGATTGGGCACGTTGGGCCGGCGTCGGGCTAAAAATGCGGAGATCACCTCTACCAGTTGCTGCTTGTTGATCGGGCAGCCGCGCAGCTCGAAGTCCACCGGCACATGCTCGGAGATAGGTGTCGAGGTGGCGAGGGTCTGGATGTACTCCGGCCGGGCGTACACGATCTGGAGGTATTCCTTCACATGGCCCCAGTTGCGCAAGGCCTGGATGCCGCCGGCGGTGGCACAGGCGCCGATCGTCACCAGGAACCGGCTGCGCTTCCGGACGTCCGCGATCTGCTCCAACTGCTCGGGCGAGCTGATGGAACCCTCCACCAGAGCAAGGTCAAACTCGCCTTCCAGCGGCCGCCGCGTCGCTTCCAGGAAGTAGGCGATTTCGACCGCGCCGGCCACGGCCAGCAACTCATCTTCGCAATCCAGCAGGCTGAGTTGGCAGCCATCGCACGAGGCGAACTTGAAAACGCCCAGGCGAGGCTTGCTCTGCACTGCGTGTCCATGCTCGTACCCCTCACGCCTCGCGGACATCGAAAAAAGTCTTGATCCGGTCGTGCTGGAACACCGGACCGTCCATGCAGACGAAGTTCGGCCCGAACTGGCAGTGGCCGCAAAAGCCGACGGCGCACTGCATGTTCCGCTCCAGCGACAGGTACAGGCGGTCCGCCGTCACGCCGCGCTTCTCGAATTCGTCGCAGGGTGAAGCGCATCATCACCTCCGGGCCGCACATCATGCCGACGGTGCGTTGCGGGTCGAACTCGGCTTGCGGGAACAGTGCCGTGACCAGGCCAATCGACTCGCGCCAGGACGGGTCCGCCTGGTCTACGGTGAGCAGCACCTGGAAGACGCCGCTGCTTTGCCAGGCTTGCAACTCCTCCGCGAAAGAGCAAGTCGCCGGGCGTGCGCGCACCGTAGCAGCAAGACCACGCGGCCGTACTCGTCGCGGTGCCGCAGGAGATGGTAGAGTACCGGACGCAAAGGGGCCAGGCCGATGCCGCCGCAAACCAGAACCACGTCGCCGCCCCGGGCCGCTTCCAGCGGCCAACTGCTGCCGAATGGACCACGGATGCCGATGGCGTTGCCCGGTCGGAGTTTGGCAAGCCCGTGTGACCGAGCCGACGGCGCGGATGGTGTGGAGCACCGATCCGGTCTCCGCCGCATCGCCGCTCATGGAGATTGGCACCTCACCGAGACCAAATCCGTACAGCATGTTGAACTGCCCAGGCAGGTACGAGTAAGGTGTTCCCAGAGCGGTCGGTGATTCCAGGCCGAGCGTGAACGTATCGTGCGTCTCCGCCTGGAAGTCTGGACGCGGACGACCGTGGGCAGCATCGGCGACGAAGGGTCTCTAGTTGGTCTAGCGGCAGTGCCACGTTCCGATCCTTCTCCTGGGGAATCCTTGGCGCTCACTTGTAAATGTCCAGCAGTTGCAGCCGGGTGCCGGCCAGACGGTTCGCTATCACCGTCAGGAGTTGCTTGAGCAGGTGATAGCCCAGCTCATGGTCCTGCTCGCATTGCTCGCGCAGCCATTCGCGCGTCGAAGGCCAACCCCTGGACCGCGTCCACCGCTCGGCAGTCGAACTGCCAGCGGTGCGGCGGCACCAGCCACGACCAGCCGACGATTTCGCCCGGTCCCACGGTTTGGATGGCAACGACGCCGCGCTTCGGGGGTGTGCAGATCGAGCGCCACCTGGCCCGCCTGAATCAGGAAGAAGGCTGTCGCAGTGTCCCCTTCCCTGGCGAGCAATTCGCCGGGTGCGGCCTTGAAGGGCCGTACGCCCGATGCCAGCAACATCCGGTGTCGTTCGCTCAAGCCGCTCAGGAAGGCGTGACTGTCGAACGCGCCCGCCAGTCCTTGTTCGCTCATTGACTATTCCCCTTAGGTTGGCCGTCCGTTGCGCGGATGGCGGTGATTTCCTCGGTCACGTCGATGCCGACCGGGCACCAGGTGATGCAGCGCCCGCAGCCGACGCAGCCCGAGACGTCGAACTGGTCGAACCAGGAGGCGAACTTGTGCGTGAGCCACTGGCGGTAGCGGCCCCGAATGCTGGGCCGGAAGTTGCCGCCGTGTACCCGGGCGAATCGGGGTTGAAGCAGCTATCCCAATGGCGGACGCGCTCGGCGTTTTCCAGGGTCAAGTCGGTGACGTCTTCCACGCTGGAGCAAAAGCAAGTCGGACAGACGAGCGTGCAGTTAGTGCAAGACAGGCAGCGGTCGGCGACATCGTCCCAGCGCGGGATGCTCCTGGTTGCGGTGCAGGAGGTCGCGAATGTCCGTCACGTCCAGAGACCGGCCCATCGCCCGCGCGCCTGAATCCACGCGCCGGCGCGCTTCGGCCTGTTGTTCCGGGATAGCCGCCGTCAATCCCAACCGATCCAGCACGCCTTGACCGGCCGCGCTGCCTGAGCGAATGACGAAGCCCTCGTCCAGTTCCGTGAGCGCCAGGTCGAAAAAAGAGAGGCAGTCGCCGAGGCTTGAGGCGTCAGAGGCAAAGACAGACGAGCGGATGAAGAGGAACTATCCTTGTCACCGCAGTCTTCTGTGTCACGCGCCACTCGCTGCTCGTTACTTATCTCCGGTCCTGTACCCATTGAGGCGCAGAAGCACGTCCCGCCCGGATGCTCGCACTCCACGGCGCACGAGAAACAGCTGTGTGCGCGCCGTGCATAGTAGGGATCGGTGAACTGACCGGCGCGGTCGAGAAAGACCTTATCTTGCACAGCGATGGCGTGAAGTTCACAGGCGCGCACGCCCAGGAGAGCGCGGCGCGGTGGTTCCGGCATGGCGTTCTGGACCTCGAACCCCGCGCCGGTACGCCGTGCCTGCCAGAGTCGCAGCGTCGGCGGGAACAGGTATTTCTTCCAGGAATGCGGCCCCACCGCGTAGCCGAAGTAGGCCTCGTCTTGACGTTTTTCCAGCCGGTACGATCCAGGAGTCTGACGATCCGTCCAGCCGATGGGCAAATCCTTGGCGGACTGGACCGGACCATAGACGATAGCCTGCTGTTCGATCCGCGGCCCGACCACTTCGAAGCCTTCTTGCAGCAGAAGGTGAATGAGATCGTCAAGCCTCGCCTTGGGCAAAATCCAGGTGTCCGCCTGAAGTGATGTCGTCATGGTTCAGACCAGCCGTCTGCCTGATCGCGCGTCGTTGTTGCGTCCATTCGCAAATCGAGTGCCAGCCTTGCATTTTACGGCTTCATGCCAACCTTGCCAGACCTTGACGGACGCTCCGCCGCTTGTTGACCGCGATTTCTTCGGCGAAAGGCGAATGGGCGGCTATCCAGTGCATAGCTAGGACAACCGATTCAGGCGCACGGTTCCGGCCATTCCCTGTGCGGAAATGGTAATGCGCTGGGTGCTTCGCTATGCCGCCGACCAGTTCAGAATCACCTTGCCCGACTGGCCCGACAGCATCTGCGCGAAGCCCTTTTCAAACTCGGTGTAGGGAAAGCGATGCGTGATGACGGGCCGGATGTCCAGGCCGCTTTGCAGCATCACCGTCATCTTGTACCACGTCTCGTACATCTCGCGGCCGTAGATGCCCTTGATGGTCAGCATGTTGAAGACGACCAGGTTCCAGTCGATGGCCATCTCCTTTTCGGGGATGCCGAGCATGGCGATCTTGCCGCCGTGGCACATGTTGCGCCAGCATGTCGCGGAAGGCGGCCGGGTTGCCGGACATCTCCAGGCCGACGTCGAAGCCTTCCTTCATGCCGAGTTTCTTCTGCGCGTCGGCGATGGTCTCCTCGCGCACGTCCAGGGCCAGCGTCGCGCCCATCTTCTTGCGCCAGGTCCAGCCGATAGGGGTTCACGTCGGTGATGACGACGTGGCGCGCTCCGGCGTGGCGCACCACCGCGGCCGCCATGATGCCGATGGGCCCGGCCCCGGTGATCAGCACGTCCTCGCCCAGCACCGGGAACGACAGGGCCGTGTGGACGGCGTTGCCGAACGGGTCGAAGATGGCGGCCACGTCGCGGTCGATGCCCGGGTCGTGGTGCCAGACGTTGGTCATCGGCAGCGCGATGTACTCGGCGAAGGCGCCGGGACGGTTGACGCCGATGCCCTTGGTGTCCTTGCACAGATGGCGGCGGCCGGCCAGGCAATTGCGGCAGCGGCCGCAGACGACGTGCCCCTCGCCGCTGACGATCTCGCCGGGATGGAAGTCCGTCGACGTTGGAGCCGACCTCGACGATCTCGCCGACGAACTCGTGGCCGACGACCATCGGCACCGGGAATGGTCTTCTGCGCCCAGTCGTCCCACTTGTAGATGTGCACGTCGGTGCCGCAGATGCCGGTGCGGTCGACCTGGATCAGCACGTCGTTGATGCCGATCTCCGGCACCGGCACGTCTTCCAGCCACAGGCCGGGTTCGGCTTTGCTCTTGACCAGTGCTTTCATTTTAGTCTCACGCCGACAAGCCGAGTCGCCTGCGCTTTTCCTGGATGAACTTGATGTGATGCGGCAAGTGGCCGGTTGTGATCGTGAGCATTCGTTCCAGCGTGATGGGACCGCGTTCGTTGTGGACGCCGACGCGGTTCAGCGCCTCGTCGGGCAGGGTGCGGCAGGATGCGGCGCCATCTGACGAGCGTGGTCTTGGATGATGGTCATTTCCTCTTCGATGTCGCGTTCATGGTAGGCGAGAGCGGCCGCGAAGAGGTTCGGGTCGCCGCCGAGCATCTGCGGCTTATCCTCCGCGATGATGCGTTTCATGCGGTCGGCCAGGATCGGGTCGAAGTCCGCGAGGTGGCAGACGACTTCCAGGGTGCTCCACTTGCCCGCCTGGGGACGGGCCAGCAATTGCTCTCGATTCATGCCCGCGACGGCGTTTCGCAACCGCTTTGGACCTTCGAGATAGGCTTCGATCAACGGTGCTAATGAAGACATAGTTCATCCCTTAACAAGAAATTAACCCAAGAGGCGCGAACGACACCCTTTTTTTTTACCCCGAAGGGGTTACACATCTCAGCCAGGGGTAAGCTGCGCAGCAGCGCCACCCCTGGTGGGTCTGCGGGGTAAATACCAAGGGCGTCGTGTCTCCGTTCCAGGGGTGGCGCCGCTGCGCGGCTGACCCCTGGCTGAGATGTGTAACCCCTTCGGGGTAAATACGGGCGTGCGTTGCGCTCCCGTATCCAGGGGTGGCGTGTGCTGCGCAGCTTACCCCTGGCTTTGTTGTGTTACCCCTTCGGGGTAAATATGGCAACCGTTCACGCCCGACTTGTGTTAACACCTATGGTCGAGAGACCGTTGCGGAAAGAACGCACGTCACTGAATGTTCATGTCAATCTTGCCCATGAACAAGCGCTGGCGGTCGCTGCGTAGGTACAGGTCTTCCAACAACACCGCCGCGCTTGGCGTGATTTTTATGGTCACCGGCCTATTGTTCAGATTCGGATACACCGTCACCGGCTTGTCGAAGTCGATCATGTTCTCGCCCTTGGCGTTGCGGCCCAGCCAGACCGTGATCTGCTTCACGCCCGCGCTCGCCACCCGGATCTCGTTCTGCGTCGGATCGATCTGCGCGGTCATGCGCGGCGCGTCACGCCCTTGTCGCCAGGTCTGGGCGTTGAGGTTCAAGCGGCTGGTCCAGCATCGTCGGTCGTCAGCCAGTAAAAGCGGTTGTCGGTCGGCCGCATCGTGCAGAACTCGTTGCCGAACGCCTCGCCGATGCCGTCCGTGCCCAGCTGGTGCAGCGGGAACGCCCGCTGCTTGTTGCGCATCCAGTCGAAGATGTTCGGCACCTCGCCGCCGAACCACTCGATGCCGCGGCCCTTGTACTCCACCCACAACGTCGGATAATTGCGGCCGCACCCAGTTCTTGAACAGGTCGTGAACGTGCGCCTCGCTCTCGCCCGAATTGGTGCCGGTGACGACGTAGAACGGCAGGTACTGGGCGTTGCGCCAGTAGCGCGCGGGCATGATACGCGGGTCCGCCGCCCATCGGCACGACGCCGGCGAACAGGTCGGGGTGCGACAGGCCCACGTCGTAGGCCATGTTCGCGCCCTGGCCCAGGCCGAACAGGAAGACGCGGTCGGAATCGACCTGGAAGCGCCGCCGCAGGTCGCGGAGCGTCTCCAGCACGATCTCGTGCTCGCCTCGTCGCCGTAGGTGTAGCCGCCGCTCACGCCTTGCTCTCCCACTCCGGGGCGGCCAGGATGTAGCCGTTGTCGGCCGCCAGCTCGGCCCACTTGTCGAGCATCGTCGCCGGCTTCTTCGCCGGAGTTGTGCAGCACGATCAGCACCGGGTACGGCCGGCCGTGGCGATACTCCGGCGGCAGCTTGCAGCAGATAGGTCGCGGCGTTCTTCCGAGCGCCCAGTTTCACGCTGACGGTCTTGGTCGGGATGTCTGTGTCGGCTCCACGGGCGGCAGCGATCGGAATCGATGCGCATGAAATCGTCCAGCGCCGTCGAGTCGTTGCGCTTGGCAAGGTAGTTCGGCAAGCAGCTTCTGCGGCGGGCGATCGCATCGGGGTGTGCAAATAGCTCGATCAGCATTTCGCCGGGTGCGCCACAGCTGACGGCCATCTCCGGCGTCGCCTCCGCCGCCCCGTTGCCCAGGAGCCAGCCGGTCACGGCCAGCCACACCAATTCGCGTCGCGTTCAGGTCCGGCTTCTTTTTGCGCCTGACGCTGTTTGTCGGCCTGTTTCGCCTGGCTCAGAAACGTTTCCAACCGCGCCAGGCTGTCGTAAGCCAGCTCCGCCCGGATGGCCTTGCGCCGCCTCGGTGAACAGCTGGCGCGGTACTTCACATCCACCTCGGCGCCAGATCTTCAACATAGCGGATCGGCCGCTTGGCCTCGTCGTCCACGCCGTCGTACTCGGCCTTCAGTTCACGATACGACGCCAGGGTGTCTTCCGGGACGTTTTCATCGGGGAATTTGGCGAGCGGCGTTCGAGGACGGCTCTGATGCTGGCCGGCGTTGTGCAGGCGCTTCATCTGCTCGAAATTTTCGCGCGCCCGCAGCCGCCGATGGCCGCCTGCCGTTCGCTGACGCGCTCCTTCTGGTCGGGCAGGTCTTCAGCTGTTCTGAGCGCCTCGCTCGGCGTGTCGTACCAGCCGGAGCGGGTGAAGAAGTCGGCGTAGCGGAAACGCCGGGCCGCGCATCGGCGGCTCCATGCCGTCCTTTTCTTGCACGCCGGGATGACTGTCAACATCTACTGAATGACTTCGGGCTTGCATCTCGCGCGTCAGGTAGACGCTGGCCCAGGCCACCTTCTCGATGGAATCCAGGCGGACGAAGTAGGGCGTCACGGTGCCGATTTTCTGACGCAGTTTGGCCTCTTTGCCGGTCGAGGTGCGGAAACTGAACTCGCGTTCAAACTTGTCGTTAAACTCGCCGACGCTGAGGACTTCCGGGACGGCCAGCATCTTCGGGCCGAATACCGCCGTGACGGGGTTGTCGAAGCGGTCGTCGAGCCGGCGGGTCCATCTTGGTGACGAGGCGCACCTGCTGCGGGCTGAAAATGATGCGCCGCGGGCCGTCGTCGATCAGGAAGAAGCCCTTTGGGGATGAAGAACGAGTGCGCCGGTGAGGGATCGACTTCGGTGACGCTCCTTCGCGGTTGACCTGCCCTTGCAGGACGAAGCCATCCTTCATGAAGATGAGGCCGTAATGCTCGGCCTGTTTCTGGGCGTGCACGCGCGTTTGGGATGGCGACGAGGGCCAACAATCCCAGAGTCAAGACCGATAGAGAGAGCAAGGTCCGGCGGCGAGGGGATGGCGTGTGCATGAAACAACTCCCTTGAACGAAGCAGGGACGCACCACTCGCGGCGCGACCCCGTCGCTGGTGAAAAATCCTCTACGCATTTCAGTCCGATGCGTACACGAGCACAAACCTCACCCCATGTCTTGTATTCTCTCGGTTGGAGTACCCGGCGTCAAGTAACAGTTGAATCGCGGCGCGGAAAACGTGAGAATGAGGAAGGTCCAGCCCCATGCCCAAGCGGAAGAGGCGTCGGTCATGCCGATCAAATTTCGTTGTCAGCACTGCAATCAGCTAATGGGCATCGCGCGCCGCAAGGCGGGCACGGATGTCACCTGTCCGACCTGCAACGGCGTCTTGCGCGTCCCCTTCCAGGACAGCGACGAAGCGCACCGCACCGGTTCCGGGAGCGGCTGCATCAGGTGTTTGAGCGCAGTGATTTCGATGAATACCTGGAAGCCGACCTGAATGCCCAGCCCATCGCCATGCCGTCGCGGCCCGCCATCCCGGCCGCGAACCGCGTGGACTTGGAGCCTCGCTATTGCCGCCCACCGCACCGACAGGAATCGTCCTCTCGAATGGCTTGGCGACTCTGCTGACCATCGGCATCATTTTTTTGATGGCCCTCGCGTTTAGCTCTGGGTTTGCTTGTTGGCCGGGCGTGCAAGAGTTCTAAAGACTGGCGGACCGGCTGCGGCACCGTAGTTTCAAACTGGCAAACGGCAACGGCCCTAAACCCTATCCATTTACCCCGAAGGGGTTACACAGTGCAGCCCAGGGTCGCTCGCGCAGCGAGCGCACCCTGGGTTGTGGCCGCACCCTGGGTTGCGTGCCACCCTTTCAGGGTGGAAACGGATGGTTCCCTGACTGTGTCCCAGGGTGCCAAGCTGGCTACGCGCAGAGCGACCCTGGGCTGCGCTGTGTAACCCCTTCGGGGTAAATAAGTTGTATTCCTCTATTTTTGTGGGGTTTTTGAAACAACTGGTACGCAGCCGGTTCGCCGAGTGGACACCGTGGAACGAACTGCCTTCGACTGAACGCCGAACAGCCAAGAATCCCCACAAGCCCTACCGACTAAACAGCCGATCTTAGAGCTAGCCCCAATCCGGCCGTGCGCACCCGACCGCGCCCCGCGTCAACCACGGCTGCTTGGAGAAGACAGGTTGTCTGTGCCGCTTGCGAAAAACGAGGATGTTTCCATGGCTCTCCCCCTTTCACGCCGCGCTGTACTCAAGTCGATGGCCGCCGGCTGCGTCGCCGCGACGTTGCCGGTGCTGCTGCCCGGAGAGGCCGACGCGCGCAACACGCCGGCGGGTTGGGTCGTTGGCCATCTGACCGGCACCGCGCCCTGGTCGAAACCCTGCATCGCCGAGGGCACGCAATGCGTCTTCGGCATCCCCGGCGCGCAGGAGAACGAACTCTGGGACGAGATGAAGAGCCGCGACCTGCCGCTACCTGCTCGTCACGCATGAGTTCTCCGCCGCGTGCATGGCCGACGGCGTACGCCGCAGCACCGGCCGGCCCGGCGTCATCTGCGTCGTGCCCGGGCCGGGCGTCACCAACGCGCTGACCGGCATCGGCGAAGCGCTGCTCGACAGCGTCCCGCTCGTCTGCATCGTCGGCGACGTGGCCCGCGGCGACAAGTACAAGCCGTTCCAGGTCCACGAACTGCCGCAGGCCGGCCTGCTGCAACAGGTGACCAAGGGCGTCTTCGAGGTGGCCAACGTCGCCGAGATTCCCGACGCCGTGCGCCAGGCGTTTCGCCTGGCCATGTGCGGCGAACCGGGGCCGGTCGCCGTCGTCGTGCCGTACAACCTGCTGATCGAGACGCACAAGTTCAACAGCCCGCCGCTCGGGCCGCGCGACGTGCCGTTCGACGAAGCGGCCTTCAACTGCGCCGTGCAGCTGCTGAGCAATCGCAAGCTGCGCGTCGGCATCTACGCCGGCCTGGGCTGCATGGATTACGGCGACGCGCTGGTCGAACGTCGCGGAGATGCTGCAAGCGCCGGTGGCCACGAGCGTGTCGGGCAAGGGCGTGCATCAGCGAATGTCATCCGCTGGCGGTCGGCTGGGGCTACGGTCCGCAGGGCACGCGCACCGCCGAGCAGGCGTTCAAGCACGTCGATCTGGTGCTGGCCATCGGCGTGCGCTACAGCGAGGTCTCCACGGCGTTTTACGCGATCCCGCCGCATCGCACGTCATCCACGTCGACGCCAACGCCAACAACCTCGGCCGCATCGTCAAGACCGAGGTCTGCGTCCACGCCGACGCCGGCGTCTTCCTGACCAAGCTGCTCGAACAGGCCGACCGCGATCTGCCGGCCGCGCCAACGCGGCACCTGGTCGCCGACATCCGCCAGTGGAAGTGCGACGAACGCGAAGAGAACGCCGAAGTGCTACGACCGCTGCGGCGTCGATCCGATGGCGTTCATCCTGGCGCTGCGCAAGGCGACTGTGCCCGGACGCCCTGATGTTCGTGGACGTGATCGGCGACGGAACACTGGGCGGCGGAGGCGTTCACGCGTCTGCAGCCGCGCACCTATTTCAACCCGACCGACAATCAGGCGATGGGCTGGTCGATCCCGGCGGCGCTCGGGGCGCAGCGCGTCCATCCGGGCCGGCAGGTGGTGACGCTGACCGGCGACGGCTGTTTCCTGATGACGGCGATGGAAATCTCGACGGCGGCGCGCGAGTGTCTGCCGGTGAAGTTCTTCGTCCTGGACGATCAGGCGTATCACTACATGCAGGCGTTGCAGAAGCAGGCCTACAAGCGGACGACGGCGACGGTGCTGGCGCGGCTGGACTACGCGGCGCTGGCCAAGGGCTTCGGCGTCGGCTATCTGGAAATCTTCGGACCGCAGGCAGTTGGAAGCGCGGCATTCGCGGGGCGCTGGAGCACAATGGCCCGGTGCTGATGCGCGTGGTGACGGACTACGGCCAACGGCCGTTGCGCTGGCTGAAGCGCGACGAAGGACCGCTTCACGAAGGAACTGACGACGGAGCAGAAGGTGCGTTTCCTGGCCCGCCTCGGCGCGCGCTCGCTGGACCTGCATCCGCAACGACTGAGAGTTTGTTCCGTAAATGGAACAAACTCTAACCACAGCCAGTCGTTGCAAAAATTCCTAAAAGAGCGACACCCCTTCTTTACCCCGCAGGGGTTACACAGCATAGCCAGGGTCGCTCGCCAGGCCAAGCCGCCACCCTGGGACACGGCAAGGGCCAAGTCCGTTGCCACCCTGAAAGGGTGGCACAAAAACGGGGAATCCACCGTTTCCCAGGGTGCGACCTCAACCCAGGGTGCGACCTCAACCCAGGGTGCGACTCAACCCAGGGTACGTCGCGAGCGAGCGACCCTGCGGGCTGTGTTGTGCAACCCCTTCGGGGTAGACAATAGGTTGGGATTCACAAAATGACACTGAAACACGCTCATACGCCCGCAAATTGCGACTGAACTTCTCTCTTATAAACAGTCTTTTCTTGTTCTAATGGAAGAGCCGCTGCGCCGTGTGCGCACCCGTTCCGGCGTGCGCAGGCGATCCTTACCCCCTACCCTCTCCAGAGGCCCCTATGAACCAGACACACCATGTCCCTGACGCTCCGACGCATCACGAAGCGGAACGTCCCGCAGCGGGCAACCCAAGCGCGGACGCGAATGCCGGACGCGGTGCGAGTGGACGGTTTCGCAAGGGCAATGCCGGCGGCCCCGGCAATCCATTCGCGCGGCGTCTGGCGGCGCTGCGCCAGGTCTTCCTCGATGTCGTGACCGATGAAGAGCTGCGCATCGTCGTCGGTCAACTCATGGTAATGGCGAAGCTGGGCGACCTGGCCGCGATCAAGCTGGTGTTGCAGTACACGCTGGGCAAACCGAGCGAGGCCGTCGATCCCGATACGCTGGATGTGCAAGAAATGGACTTGTTCCGCGTGCGCCCGACCACGCGGCGCTGACCGAACTGATCCAGGGACGAATGCCGGCGGAGTTTGCCTGTGAATTATTCCGCGCCCTGTTACCGGCCGTCGGCCAGGGTCAAGCCTCGAAGATGGCCGACGCGGTGCGCAACGGTCCGCCCGCAGCACCGCCGCCAGCCAAGACGCCATGGGACGAATTTGACGAAGCGATGGCCGCCGAAGACGACCCGGACGAAGATGACGAGGACGATGCGGCAATGGAAGACGATGAGGAGTTGCCAGTGGGCAAGCGACTTGACGCCGCACCGTCACCAAACGGCGAATTGAATGCCGCGTCGCGTCCACAAGCGACACGGCCTCCGTCACGAAACGAGGGCAACGGCCACAGGAAAACGCAGGCGTTCCCATCGTCAAACGGCGACCATGGACGACCTCGGCCCACGGAAGACGGGCACGGCTTCATCCCGCGCACGCCCGGCGACTAGCATTGGCACACACGCGAGCGGTTTTCTACTGAAGCGACGGGAGCATTCCCAGGCGTGAGCGTCCGGAGCCGCCGTACCGATCATGAGTCCATGAGTTGTGTCACGGTCGGAAAACCAAAGGTCTTAACACAAGACCCACCAGGGGTGGCGTTGCACTTATTCCATGCCAGGGGTGGCGTGCGTGTCGGTATCCAGGGTGGCGCTGTTGCGCAGCTTACCCCTGGCTGCGCTGTGTAACCCCTTCGGGGTAAATACGGCAAGATTTGACGCCCGACTTATGCTAAAAACCTTGGGTCAGACGGCCGGGACACAATGAGAGGTCTCTCGAAGAGGAGCCTACACGATATGCCACTTTCTCAAGTGAAAAGCGTCCTGTTCGATTTCGATGGTGAAAGGAAGAATTGCTGTTCACGCAGGAAGAGCTGAATCGCGTCTATCTGCTCCGGAATTTTCTCGCCGACATGCCAGAAGTCGACGCGATGGAATTTCTGCTCAAGCAGATGTCGCGCTCGAAGAACAATCGTGAGTTCTTCCAGCAGATGGTGCAGGGCTAACGCAACCGATCACATGTCCCTGGAGCGCGGGCGGCTGTTGGCAATCGACTACGGCGAGAAACGCATCGGCCTCGCAGTCAGTGATCCGACCGGCACCATCGCGTCTCCCGCCGGCGTCATCGTGCGACGACCCGGCAAGCGTCCGCCCATCGCCGAGATCATTCGGCGGGCCGAGGCGCTGGAAGCACGAGGGTTTGTCATGGGCTTGCCGCTCGACGGAAACGGTGACGATACGCCTCGCTCGCTGCGAGGCGCGCGCGATTTCAGTGGAGCTCACCAAACGCACTGGTATGCAGGTCGAGCTCGTCGACGAACGCTACACGACCGCCGTCGCACTTCGCGCGATTCGCGAAATGGGCGGCTCGACGCGCGATCGAAAGGGCGACGTCGACGCGCTCGCCGCCACCGTGTTGCTGCAACACGCGCTGAAACTGCCGACCGGCAATGACGTGGGCTCGCGCGCATGTGTCTTATTCCGCGTGCTCCGCGCTTCGCGTCTCGCGGCCATGCGGCACTGTCGGCGTGCAGCGGAAGCGGAAGCGGCGCGGCCGTCAAAGTCACGATTCCGCCCGCGCGACCATGCGCGTCGCCGCCGACTCGCTGGCGAGAGCCGGAGTCATCAACTTTCCGAGCGCTTTCCGCGCTTACGCGTCCCTCGCGGCGTCGCGATCGAGGGATCAAAGCCGGCACGTACGCGCTTCAGAAGGGCGCGGGCTGGAAATACGTGCTCGACGCGCTAAGAGCGGCAAAGGATTGTCCACGTCGTAACGATTCCGGAAGGATGCTCGCTTAATCAGATCGCCACAGTCGTGTCGACCAAGCTCGTGCAACCGGCCGATTCGGTCGAGGTGGCCGCGCACGACACTGCGATCCTGCATCAGCTCGACGTCCCTACGCCGACACTCGAGGGCTATCTCTTTCCCGACACGTACACTTTTCAGGATGGAACCACGGCGCGCACCGCTGTCGAGACGATGGTGCAGCGATTCGAGCAATCAGTGGAAGCCCGAATGGACGGCGCGCCTCGACACGTTGCACCTTTCGCGCAACCAGGTAATGGCGCTCGCATCGATCGTCGAGAAGGAAGCGAAAGTTCCCGAGGAGCGGCCCGTCATCGCCGCGGTCTACCTCAATCGCCTGAAGAAGGAGATGCTTCTTCAGGCCGATCCAACAGTGCAGTACGCGCTGGGCAAGCACGTGACGCGGGTTTTTTACAAGGATCTGGAAGTCGAATCGCCGTACAACACGTACAAGCACGCGGGGCTGCCGCCGGGGCCGATCGCCTCACCCGGCAGGGCGAGCATCGAAGCGGCGCTCTATCCGGCGAACGTGCCGTACTGTACTTCGTTGCGTATCCCGACGGCCACCACGAATTCAGCGGGGACCTCAAAGCGGCACGAACCGGCGAAAGCCGGGCGCGCCGGGCGTGGGACTCACTCGGCGCGGCCGGCGACGGGACTCGGCGCGATCCAAGTGACTCGGAGCGCCACCGGAAGCTGACGTCGGGAGACGTTCATGCGGCCGTGCTCCTGCGGCGTTCCGCGATGCGTGCGCGGTCGACGATGTGCACTTTAGACATCTCCGAGAGCGGCGGAAACAAGGCGAGGTCAACGAACGCGGGGTCGAACTGTGTTCCGCGGCCCTCGGACAGTACCTGTACCGCGCGTCTCGATCCCCTGCCCTGGCGGTACCGGCGACTGTGTGTCACCGCATCGAACGTGTCGGCGAGGCCGCGATTCGCGCCGCGAGCGAAATCGCAGACCTTTGAGGCCGCGCGGATAGCCGCCCGTCCCACCGTTCATGGTGAGACAAGACGCCTTTGGTCAGCTCCGGGTAGAACGCGGCGAGTGGCTCGAGTACTTCCGCGCCTCGACGCGGATGCGTGGCGATCTCTCGACGCTCGGCCGGGGTGAGCCGACGTGTGGTCGTGTACGATGTCGAACAGCGCTTCGTGGATCTTGCCGATGTCGTGGAACAGCGCGACCCGTTCGACGGCTCGCTTTTGCGCTCGTTCAGGCCCGCGGCCTCGGCGATGATGAGCGAACACGCCGCCACCCGCCGGACGTGCAAGCCCGGTGTCTTGGTCGTTCGCTTCGATCGCGTTGAGCAGCGTTTCGAGCGCCGCGGCCGCAATTCGTTCGACCGAGCGCCTGTACTTACGGCTGGCGTACGCGTAGACGCCGCCAGCGGAAATTCCAGCGAGGAGCGCGAGGCGCTGATTCATGACGATGATCGACGCAAGTTTCTGGCTCGACGGTCCGTTGGGAATGGTGGCAAACGGGGAGGGAGGCGAAGGGAGGCATAGAAACGCGAAACGCCCCGGCGCATGGCCGAGGCGTTTCGTGTATGCAAGAG